>NZ_CP110853.2:0-5444440 GCF_046352735.2 Pseudomonas imrae
AATGGCCCCCGTTTTAAGAGACCGGCGATTCTAGAGAAAGCAAGCCTCTAGGTCAATTTCCAACCAGCTTTTCCTTCAATTAGATATCTGTGCCGTTCGAGACCGTTCCGCTTTCGCCAGGCATGCCATAGATATAAAAATAAAGAAGGAAGTTATTTAAAGCTTTTCTGTAAAGCTTATAAAAGCTAGAGGCGCCTTCCTCTGTGGATAAGTGCCTTGAGACCATGTGATACGTGATGTACAGAGAATGACAACACGGGGGAGAAACGGTGCTCTGCCTGTGCTGCGCTATCGGATAAGCTGTGTGTGGAATGCCTACTTATCCACAGCCTAGTTACCCACAGAGTTTCGACCCCACTTGTACAATGGGCTCAGGGGCGTTTATCCACAGAGCTTATGCACAGACCACTTGTCGCCTTTTTCATCGTTAAGACATTGATTCTCGACGTTCTGTGAGCAAGCTACATGTGGATAAGTGGACGGCTCGCCGCTACAATGGCGGCTGTTTTTGCCTCACCGGCTTTCAACTTAGGGGATATCCGTGTCAGTGGAACTTTGGCAGCAGTGCGTGGAACTTTTGCGCGATGAGCTGCCTGCCCAGCAATTCAACACCTGGATCCGTCCGCTACAGGTCGAAGCCGAAGGCGACGAGTTGCGTGTCTATGCACCCAACCGCTTTGTTCTCGACTGGGTTAATGAGAAGTACCTGAGCCGCGTTCTCGAATTGCTCGATGAGCACGGTAATGGGCTAGCCCCGGCGCTTTCCTTATTAATAGGTAGCAAGCGCAGCTCGGCACCACGCGCTGCGCCGAATGCGCCGTTGGCTGCCGCCGCCTCGCAAGCCCAGGCAGCCGCACCGGTTAACAACTCGCCTGCCGCGCCTGCTCCGACGAAGTCCGCAGTTCAGAAAAATGCGCCGGTCAATGAAGAGCCGTCCCGGGACAGCTTCGATCCGATGGCCGGCGCCAGTTCTCAACAGGCACCTGTACGCGCCGAGCAGCGCACGGTGCAAGTTGAAGGCGCGCTCAAGCACACCAGCTACCTGAACCGCACGTTTACCTTTGAGAATTTTGTAGAGGGTAAGTCCAACCAATTGGCCCGTGCGGCCGCCTGGCAGGTCGCCGATAACCCCAAGCACGGTTACAACCCTCTCTTCCTTTATGGTGGGGTTGGCCTGGGTAAAACTCACCTGATGCACGCGGTGGGTAATCATCTATTAAAGAAGAACCCGAATGCCAAGGTCGTGTACCTGCACTCGGAGCGCTTCGTTGCTGACATGGTCAAGGCCTTGCAGCTCAATGCAATCAACGAGTTCAAACGGTTCTACCGTTCCGTGGATGCCTTGCTGATCGATGACATTCAGTTCTTCGCCCGCAAGGAACGTTCCCAGGAAGAGTTTTTCCACACCTTCAATGCTTTGCTCGAAGGCGGTCAGCAGGTCATCTTGACCAGCGACCGTTATCCGAAGGAAATCGAAGGTTTGGAAGAACGTCTGAAATCGCGTTTCGGTTGGGGCCTGACCGTTGCGGTAGAGCCGCCAGAGCTGGAAACCCGTGTTGCGATCCTGATGAAGAAAGCCGACCAGGCGAAGGTCGATCTACCCCACGACGCGGCGTTCTTCATTGCCCAGCGTATCCGCTCCAACGTGCGTGAGCTGGAAGGCGCGCTCAAGCGAGTCATTGCACATTCGCACTTCATGGGCCGCGATATCACTATCGAACTGATTCGCGAATCCTTGAAAGACTTGCTGGCATTGCAAGACAAGTTGGTCAGTGTTGATAACATTCAACGCACGGTCGCCGAGTATTACAAAATCAAGATTTCCGACTTGCTGTCCAAGCGCCGCTCGCGCTCGGTGGCACGTCCTCGTCAGGTGGCCATGGCGCTCTCCAAAGAGCTGACCAACCACAGCCTGCCGGAAATCGGTGATGTGTTTGGTGGTCGCGACCACACTACTGTCTTGCATGCATGCCGCAAGATCAATGAACTTAAGGAATCCGACGCGGACATCCGCGAGGACTACAAGAACCTGCTGCGTACACTGACAACTTGATGAACACCAGCGCAGCTTATTAAGGCAAGGGACTAGACCATGCATTTCACCATTCAACGCGAAGCCCTGTTGAAACCCCTGCAACTGGTCGCCGGCGTCGTCGAGCGCCGACAGACCTTGCCGGTGCTCTCCAACGTATTGCTGGTTGTCGAAGGCCAGCAGTTATCGTTGACCGGTACCGACCTGGAAGTCGAACTGGTTGGTCGTGTACAGCTCGAAGAGCCCGCCGAACCTGGCGAGATCACCGTGCCGGCGCGCAAGCTGATGGATATCTGCAAAAGCCTGCCCAATGATGCGCTGATCGACATCAAAGTCGATGAGCAGAAACTGGTGGTCAAGGCCGGTCGCAGCCGTTTTACCCTGTCTACCTTGCCAGCCAACGATTTCCCTACTGTTGAAGAAGGCCCAGGCTCCCTGACCTGCAGCCTGGAGCAAAGCAGGCTGCGTCGCTTGATCGAGCGCACCAGCTTCGCCATGGCCCAGCAGGACGTGCGTTACTACCTCAACGGCATGCTGCTGGAAGTCTCGGAAGGCATCATCCGTGCCGTGGCCACCGATGGTCACCGTCTGGCGATGTGCTCGATGCGTGCCGATATCGGCCAGCCAGATCGTCACCAGGTGATCGTGCCACGTAAAGGTATCCTTGAACTTGCGCGCTTGCTTACCGAGCCGGATGGCAACGTCAGCATTGTCCTTGGCCAACATCACATTCGCGCAACCACCGGTGAGTTCACCTTCACCTCCAAACTGGTCGACGGTAAATTCCCGGATTACGAGCGTGTGTTGCCTAAAGGTGGCGACAAGTTGGTGATTGGCGACCGACAGGCCTTGCGTGAAGCGTTCAGCCGTACCGCGATCCTGTCGAACGAAAAATACCGTGGTATTCGTCTGCAATTGGCCAACGGTCAACTGAAAATCCAGGCCAATAACCCGGAGCAGGAAGAGGCGGAAGAGGAAGTTGGCGTTGATTACAACGGCGGCTCGCTGGAGATTGGCTTTAACGTCAGCTACCTGCTGGATGTGTTGGGTGTGATGACTACCGAACAGGTACGTCTGATTCTGTCGGACTCTAACAGCAGCGCACTGGTGCAAGAATCCGATAATGATGACTCGGCTTACGTTGTCATGCCGATGCGTCTGTAATTATGTTCAGCAGAAGCTAGATGTCCCTCAGTCGCGTCTCGGTCACCGCGGTGCGCAATCTGCACCCGGTGACCTTCTCCCCTTCCCCCCGCATCAATATCCTCCATGGCGCTAACGGCAGTGGTAAAACCAGCGTGCTGGAAGCCATTCACTTGCTGGGGCTCGCACGTTCCTTTCGTAGTGCCCGTCTGTTACCGGTGATTCAATACGAGCAGTTGGCGTGCACGGTGTTTGGCCAGGTCGAGCTTGCGCAAGGTGGTCATAGCAGCCTGGGGATATCTCGTGATCGTGCCGGGGAGTTCCAGATTCGTATTGATGGGCAAAATGCGCGCAGTGCAGCCCAGCTCGCTGAAATCCTGCCACTGCAATTGATCAACCCTGACAGTTTCCGTTTGTTGGAAGGTGCGCCAAAAATTCGCAGGCAATTCCTCGATTGGGGCGTGTTCCACGTGGAACCGCGCTTCATGGCCACTTGGCAGCGCCTGCAGAAGGCCCTGCGGCAGCGGAACTCATGGCTGCGGCATGGTACACTTGACGCCGCTTCACAAGCAGCCTGGGACCGGGAACTGTGCCTGGCCAGCGATGAAATAGATGAATACCGCCGCGCCTATATCAAAGCCTTGAAACCAGTCTTTGAACAGACTTTGAGCGAGTTGTTGGAGCTCGAAGGGCTGACGTTGAGTTACTACCGTGGTTGGGATAAAGAGCGTGAGCTGAGTGCAGTGCTCGCAACATCCTTACAGCGGGATCAGCAAATAGGCCATACCCAGGCTGGACCCCAAAGGGCTGATCTGCGCCTTAGATTAGGTGCACATAACGCCGCAGACATTTTGTCCCGTGGTCAGCAGAAGTTGGTGGTCTGTGCACTGCGTATTGCCCAAGGGCATTTGGTTAGCCAAGCCCGGCGCGGTCAGTGTATTTATCTGGTGGATGATTTGCCGTCCGAGTTGGATGAGCAGCACCGCCGCGCGTTATGCCGCTTGTTGGAAGACTTACGCTGCCAGGTGTTTATCACCTGTGTAGACCACGAATTATTGAGGGAAGGCTGGCAGACGGAAACGCCAGTCGCTTTGTTCCACGTGGAACAAGGCCGTATCACCCAGACCCACGACCATCGGGAGTGAAGGCATGAGCGAAGAAAACACGTACGACTCGACCAGCATTAAAGTGCTGAAAGGTTTGGATGCCGTACGCAAACGTCCCGGTATGTACATTGGCGACACCGATGATGGTAGCGGTTTGCACCACATGGTGTTCGAGGTGGTCGACAACTCCATCGACGAAGCTCTGGCCGGTCACTGCGACGACATTAGCATCATCATCCATCCAGACGAATCCATTACCGTGCGCGACAACGGTCGCGGTATTCCGGTAGATGTGCATAAAGAAGAAGGCGTCTCGGCAGCAGAAGTCATCATGACCGTGCTCCACGCTGGCGGTAAATTCGATGACAACTCCTATAAGGTATCCGGTGGCCTGCACGGTGTAGGTGTGTCGGTTGTGAACGCTCTTTCTGAAGAGCTGATCCTGACTGTGCGCCGTAGCGGCAAAATCTGGGAACAGACCTACGTCCACGGTGTTCCACAAGAACCAATGAGAATCGTTGGTGACAGCGAGACCACCGGTACGCAGATCCATTTCAAGCCATCGGCTGAAACCTTCAAGAATATCCACTTCAGCTGGGATATCCTGGCCAAGCGGATTCGTGAACTGTCTTTCCTCAACTCCGGTGTCGGTATCGTCCTCAAGGATGAGCGCAGCGGCAAGGAAGAACTGTTCAAGTACGAAGGCGGCTTGCGTGCGTTCGTTGAATACCTGAACACCAACAAGACTGCGGTCAACCAGGTGTTTCACTTCAATATTCAGCGTGAAGATGGCATCGGTGTAGAAATTGCCCTGCAGTGGAACGACAGCTTCAACGAGAATCTGTTGTGCTTTACCAACAATATTCCGCAGCGCGATGGCGGTACTCACCTGGTGGGTTTCCGTTCCGCACTGACCCGTAACCTGAACACCTATATCGAAGCAGAAGGCCTGGCGAAGAAACACAAAGTCGCCACCACCGGTGACGATGCCCGTGAAGGCCTGACCGCAATTATTTCGGTAAAGGTCCCGGATCCGAAGTTCAGCTCCCAAACCAAGGACAAGTTGGTCTCTTCCGAAGTGAAGACCGCGGTCGAGCAGGAAATGGGCAAGTACTTCTCTGACTTCCTGCTGGAAAACCCGAACGAAGCCAAACTGGTTGTCGGCAAGATGATCGACGCGGCGCGGGCTCGTGAAGCGGCGCGTAAAGCCCGCGAAATGACCCGCCGTAAAGGTGCCCTGGATATCGCCGGCCTGCCGGGCAAACTGGCGGACTGCCAGGAGAAGGACCCTGCCCTCTCCGAACTGTACCTGGTGGAAGGTGACTCCGCTGGCGGTTCCGCCAAGCAGGGTCGTAACCGTCGCACCCAGGCGATCCTGCCGTTGAAGGGTAAGATCCTCAACGTTGAGAAAGCCCGCTTCGACAAGATGATTTCCTCGCAGGAAGTCGGCACCTTGATCACGGCGCTGGGCTGCGGTATTGGTCGTGACGAGTACAACATCGACAAGTTGCGTTACCACAACATCATCATCATGACCGATGCTGACGTTGACGGTTCGCACATTCGTACCCTGCTGCTGACGTTCTTCTTCCGTCAATTGCCTGAGCTGATCGAACGTGGCTACATCTACATCGCCCAGCCGCCGTTGTACAAAGTGAAAAAGGGTAAGCAAGAGCAATACATCAAAGACGACGACGCCATGGAAGAGTACATGACGCAGTCGGCCCTGGAAGATGCCAGCCTGCACTTGAACGACGAAGCCCCTGGGATCTCCGGTGAAGCGCTGGAGCGTCTGGTCAACGACTTCCGCATGGTGATGAAAACGCTCAAGCGTTTGTCGCGCCTGTACCCCCAGGAGTTGACCGAGCACTTCATCTATCTGCCGGCCGTTAGTCTGGAACAGTTGAGCGATCATGCAGCAATGCAGGATTGGCTGGCTCAGTACGAAGTACGTCTGCGTACGGTAGAAAAGTCCGGACTGGTTTACAAAGCCAGCCTGCGTGAAGACCGTGAACGTAACGTCTGGCTGCCAGAGGTCGAACTGATCTCCCACGGCCTGTCGAACTACATTACGTTCAATCGCGATTTCTTCGGCAGCAACGATTACAAGACAGTTGTTACCCTCGGTGCGCAATTGAGCACCTTGTTGGATGACGGTGCTTATATTCAGCGCGGTGAACGCAAGAAAGCCGTCAAGGAGTTCAAAGAAGCCCTTGACTGGTTGATGACTGAAAGCACCAAGCGTCACACCATTCAGCGATACAAAGGTCTGGGCGAAATGAACCCTGATCAGCTTTGGGAAACCACTATGGACCCAAGCCAGCGTCGTATGTTGCGTGTGACCATCGAAGACGCCATTGGCGCGGATCAGATCTTCAACACCCTGATGGGTGACGCGGTCGAGCCTCGTCGTGACTTCATCGAGAGCAATGCCTTGGCGGTTTCCAACCTGGATTTCTGATCCAGAAGCGCCAAATAAAAAAGGCCAACGCTTAGCGTTGGCCTTTTTTATTGCGCAAAAAACATAAAATCCAAATGCTCCACGTGGAACATCAAGCCAATTTGTCTTCCTCTTGCGCACTGGCAGCATTGACGCTCTCTAGTCGGTAGCCGTAGCCGTAGATGGTCAGCAACTGCCAACCTCGGTCGGCAGTCAGCCCCAGTTTGTTCCGCAGCCGATAGATATGAGTATCCAGAGGCCTTGAAGAGACCATCTCCTCATGGGTCCAGAAGCGTTCATACAGATACTCCCGGGACAGCGGGCGGGCGAGGTTGTCGAACAGGCAGCGAGCGAGGCGGTATTCTCGTTCGGTGAGATTGATAGGGTTACCGCTGCGGGTCACGGTGAGTTCCGCATCGTCAAACGTCAGGTCATTAAAAACCAATACCTCGCTGGTCTTGGCTTTTTGTAAGCCATGCCGACGCAGGACCGCTGTAACGCGTGCCTTTAGTTCGTTGGGGCGAAAAGGTTTGCTGACGTAATCATCCGCACCGCTGTTCAACGCAGTGACGATATCGCTCTCGGCATCACGGCTGGTGAGCATGATCGCGGGAGGCGGCGCTTCCAAGTGCTCACGGGTCCAGCGCAAAATCGCCAGCCCGCTGAGGTCAGGCAACTGCCAGTCAAGCACCAGCAAATCAAATGTTTCTCGGCGCAATTGACGCAGCAAGTCTTCACCGCGCTCAAAGCAATGCAGCGTCCATGGCTGCTCCGAGGCGTTTGGAATTTGTCGCAGTGTCTGTTCCACCCGCTTCAATTCAGCAGGTTCGTCATCCAGTATCGCGACACGCATGTGGGAGGGTCCTTTCTTCTTGATGAGTGCTACGCAGGTACTTAAGGCCGCAGGTACTGCGCAAAAGCCGGGCATCGAATCTGAACAATTATGGCCAGATTCTCAAGCCCCATGAAACTCTCGGTACGCTGATATCAAATAGCCCTTAGGCCATTAGATATCGCGTGTCCGACTGGAAAGATACCGGCTCAAGCTCCTAAGGAAAAGGATCAATGGCAATCAGCTTTTATGCGCTGTCACGACGAATGATCGTCATGCAGAAGGTTAGTGTATGGGGAAAGATGCTGATGGTGGTGGCGGCTGCGACGCTCGGCACAGAATCGGTTGATGCCAGCAACCCGACCCCGACCCTTGCGCAGTTTCATACATTGAACGAGACAGATTCTTTGGGCTACGCAGGCCAGCAGGTTGATATGGCCCGCCCACATCAGCAAAACCAGCGTTGGGTCTTCTGAATCTGAACAAATATGGCAAAGCTACCCGTACACCTTTCTTGTAGGTAAATTCCTAATCACTGTGTGACACACGGAGGGCGTGCGCGGGAAGCGCCCCCGACACACGGATGTGTCATCTGTAGTCCTAGGCTCGCCACGGGCTATGGTCGGAGGGATGTAAGGACAGTATTCCTTCGATGTACACCCGGACCCGACAGTGTCGATCCGGTCGACACAGGGATGTGTCATCTTCACCAAAGGATCACGGTCCACTTCTCTTGCCTCAGAAATTTCGCCTATCGAATGCGATGTGTCATCGGGTATCGTAGGCAATATTCAAGGTCCTGCCCAAGCAAGACGCTTTCTGAACCTGCTTTCTGATGAACCATTAGAACTAGAACCTTGATGGATACCATGACCCTCTTCCCGCACCGGACCTGTTCTGCCCTCTCTCTTTTATTAGGCCCTGGCCTGATCCTGGCGTTGTGTGCCACCAGCCCGATTGTCATGGGCAAGCCTGCTCCCGTTCGTGCTCCCTATATTGACGATAACTTGCTTTGCCGGGCACAGCCGCTTCCTGCCGTCGTTCAGCACCTCACGGGTGAAGCCTGGAAACTGGATGCCAAAGGCCGATCGAGCGTGCTGCAAGAAGGCATGCTAATCGATGAGCTGGAAGGCGTGCAGACATCGCCGTCGGCGTTTGTCAGCTTGTTGCTGGGGGACGGTTCACGAGTGGTTTTGCCATCCAGCTCGCAAGTTCGTCTCCATCTGGCACAAGAGCCAGCCATCCCCCAGGTGATTCTGGAGCTGGGACAGGTCGAAGCTTATGTGCTCGAACGTGCCAGTGATCATGACCGTTTTCAGATCGTGACCCCTGTGGGCGTACTGGGGGTGCGCGGTACTCACTTTCGGGTACGTAACGATGACTCTCAATCGGTGGTCGAGGTGCTCAATGGTCAAGTGGCTGCCAGCCGTGTTGAACCCGCTGTAGCCGGGCTCCCGGCGAAAATGCCAAAAGACCCGGCGCAAGGTGAATTGAAGGTTGGAGCCAGGCAAGGCGTCTTGCTCAAAAAACAGGGTGAGCTTAAAACCGTGGAGTTGCTGGACGCCCCGAGATTGGTCGGTCAGGACGGGCAAAAAGGCGATGCGCCAGTCTGGACGTTATTCCTGCATCCCCTTCCCGGCGCCCAGCGCTATCGTGCCCAGGTGGCCACCGATAAAGCGTTCATGAACATCAAGCAGGAAAGTTTTTCCAGTGAGCCTCGCGTAAGCTTCACTGGACTCAAGGCATCGTTTTATCACGTGCGCGTCTCTGCTTTCGATGTTCAGGGACTGGAGGGAGAGGCCGGGGTTTATGACATTTTCTATTATCCGCCTGCCACCCGCGTGCAGTAACGCAGCGGTATCGCGCCGGTGAGGCTGTGGCACAGGGCTGAAAAGCGCCAGCCGACCCAGGCTCAGAATCTGTTTAACGGCCTTGTGCGCGAATGGCTGTGGATCAGCCTACTGCTGTTGCCGATGACGGCCTTCCTGTCCCTGAGCCCTGGCTTTGCACTTAATAACCTGTTGTATGACAGCCTGCGGCGGTTAACACCGCTATCGGTGGAGCCGCAAATCTTGCTGGTGACTATCGATGACCTGAGTCTCAAGCAGATGGGTCAGTGGCCTTGGTCACGTCGCGTGCATGCTGATCTGATCGACCGATTAAGCGCTGCAAAACCCGTCGGTATTCTGTTCGATGTGATTTTCAGTGAACCGGCACGTGATCCCGCCGATGATCAACGCCTGGCCCAAGCTATTTGCCAGGCAGGTAATGTCCTGCTGCCACTGATCCGTGAAAGCACGCCGCGCTACGGTCTGCCCGTGACGCAAATACTCCCGGTACTGCCACTGCGTGATTGCGCCAGGGGCATTGGCCATATCAACGTGGAAGCTGACAGCGACGGTATCGTACGCAGTCTCTATCTGCGTGAGGGGCCCGCTGGGCAAATGACGCCGCAATTGGCATGGCTGGCATTTGAGCTGACGGGCGGGCAAATCGATATGCCGGGGTTGTCCGTCGCTTCGACGGCACAGCACTGGCAGCGCGACAAAGCCATTCGCATACCGTTTATTGCCGCCAATGACGGCTTTCCCAGCGTGCCTTATATCAGCGTCCTGCGCGGCGATGTGCCGCCTGAGTTGTTGCGCGATCGATTGATCCTGGTGGGCGCCACGGCTCCTGGTATGGGCGATCGATACGTCACCCCCCTGTCGGCCAGCGTGGGAACCACGCCAGGCGTCGAAATCCAGGCCAACATCCTCAATGGCCTGATGCAAGAGCGCAGCATTACCGTATTGCCCGCCTGGCTGGCGGCGCTGCTGGCGTCTTCGATGGTGGCGTTACTGTTGGGCTTGCTACTGTTTCGTCCGCGTTACGCGTTGTGGTTGACCTTGGGTAGCATGCTTTTTGCCCTTCTCGGTGCCTGGGGTTTATTGCGTCTGGGCGTATGGTGGTCACCGGCGGCTTGCCTGATCGGATTGTTGCTCGGTTACCTGATCTGGAACTGGCGTCGCCTGAGCGTGATTCTGGCCTATTTCGGCTGGGAACTGGCGCGACTCGATAATGAGCCCAAGGTTCTGCCAGAACGCCGCCGCGCACCCGTCAGCAATGGTGACGTATTGCAGGGCCGTATCTATGCCCTGGAGCAAGCAGTGAGCCGCACGCGTGACACCCGGCGTTTCATGGCTGATGGGTTGGAGTGTCTGCCGGTAGCAACGCTGATTACCGATCCGAAAGGCGACGTTTTACTGGCCAATCGCATCGCCCGTGAAGTGTTTGATAGCCAACTGGTCAACGAAAACCTGCTGGACCAGCTCGCGGCACTGGGTTATCCCTCGTTGTTGAATGGGGAACGTCCGCCGTTGTCGGCGTTGGAAATCGTCGAGTTTCGCGATACACGCCAACGCAGCCTGCGTCTGGAGCTTGCGCCATTGCTGCCGGCTGACGACGATGTGGCGTTGGGTTGGTTACTCAGCCTGACGGATTTAAGCATTGAGCGTGAAGCCCAGCAGCAGCGCGAAACGCTTCTGCGGTTTTTGTCCCATGACTTGCGAGCACCGCACTCAGCAATTCTCGCGTTGCTCGATGTTCAGCGCCACGAGACGCCTGCGGCGGCACCCATATTTGCGCAAATCGAACAACAGGTGCGCCGTGCCTTGAACCTGACCGAGTCGTTTGTGCAACTAGCCAAGGCAGAATCCGACGGCTATCACTTTCAACCGAGCCTGTTCGCCATGCTGGTGCTTGATGCGTTTGATCAGGTGGCACTGTTTGCTCAGTTGAAAGATATCCAACTGGTGCATGAACTGGATGAGACTGGTGAGGAAATGGTCCTGGCAGATCAATCGTTGCTGACCCGGGCCTTGTTCAACCTGTTGCAGAACGCGATCAAATATAGCCCTGGCGGTACGACCGTCACCTTGAGCGTAGAGAGCAATAGCCAATGGTTGATATGCCGCATCAGGGACCAGGGGCCCGGTATCGCCGCCGAGGATCTGCCTGAGCTGTTCGGCCAATATCGTCGCTTCGCTTCTTCCCAGGGCAGCGAAGGTTTGGGGCTGGGCTTGACCATGGTCAAAGCCGTGGTCGATCGTCACAGTGGTCGAATCGAGTGCGAAAGCGTCGTTGGGCAGGGCACGACTTTCAGCCTGCAATTGCCGTTATGGGAAGAGTAAGGCGATGGTAGGGGGCCGATTTTCACGTGTGCATAAAAAACCGGCCTCAAAAGCCGGTTTTTTATTGAATGGAAAAACTTATGCACGTTTTTCGTGTTTTTATTAGCTTAAGAAATATGTAATAAAATCATATGCCTATAAGCTAAAAATCATCATTTTCAAAAAAGCGTACACAGCTTATCCACAAAATCTCAAATGGCCGCTTGGTCTTCTGCAACCGGTAGCGGTGGCAGCGATCCCATCGCCCGTTGTTGAGCCTCGTTCCACGCCGCCGCACGATCGTTCAGCGCTGCAATGGCGCGTGGCCCCTCACCTTCGGCGTACATCGGCTCGCCGATCACCACGGTAATGGTGCCTTCGCGTTTGGCCCAGCCTTCTTTGGGCCAGTACTTGCCGGCGTTATGCGCAATCGGCAGTACTGGCAGGTTGGCGTTGACGGCCAATGCCGTACCGCCCCTGGAGAACTTGCCCACAGTGCCAAACGGCACCCGGGTACCTTCAGGGAAGATCAGCACCCATACCCCGTCCTTGAGCAACTCGTCACCCTTCTTTGCGACGTGCTTGAGCGCCGCCTTGGGGTTGTCGCGGTCAATGGCAATGGGGCGCAACATGGCCATGGCCCATCCAAAGAACGGTACAAACAACAACTCGCGCTTGAGCACCTGGCTCAAGGGTGAGAAGTAGGCCGAGAGAAAGAAGGTTTCCCAAGTGCTCTGGTGGTTCGACAGAATCACGCAGGGCTGGTCCGGGACATTCTCGGCGCCTTTGATTTCGAAGCGGATGTTCAGGAATACCCTGGTCAGCCACAACGCACAGCGGCACCAATAAACGTTGATGAAACGGTAGCGCGCCTTGAACGGCAAAAAGGGCGCGATAAAAAAGCTCAGGGTGCACCAGAGCAAGGAGCTGGTGCCCAGCAGCAGGTAAAAGAAAAAGGTTCTGATGGCCTGCAAAATCGACATGGCGGCATTTACCGTTGCGGGACAAGGCCCGCCTGTTAAAAGCGCACTCCCGGACAATCCTTGGTCAGGAAGTCAGAAGAGCTGCTATCTGTTGATAAGTTCTGCGGCTACCGCCGCCAGATCGTCAAAAATCAAGGTGCCTACCGGCAGGGTTTTGCCCTGGGTCTTTTCGCCTTTCCCGGTTCTTACCAAAACAGGCTGTGAATCGACGGCTTTTGCCGCCTCCAGGTCACCGAGACTGTCCCCGACGAACCATAGGCCCGTCAACGAAACATTGTAATGTTTTGCAATGGTTTTCAGCATGCCCGATTTTGGCTTGCGGCAGTCGCAGCCTTCATCCGGTCCATGAGGACAATAAACCACCAGCCCGAGCTCCCCGCCCTGCTCCGTCACCAAGTTGCGCAAGCGCGCGTGCATGGCATCCAGGGTGGCGATGTCGTAGTAGCCACGGGCAATGCCGGACTGGTTGGTAGCGACAGCCACCGTCCAGCCGGCTTTGCTCAACTGCGCGATGGCCTCGATCGAGCCGGGGAGTGGAATCCACTCCTCCACCGATTTGATGTAAGCGTCGGAGTCGTAGTTGATCACGCCATCCCGATCGAGAATCAGCAGTTTCGACATGATCAGCCCAGTACGGAAATATCAGCGATGTTGATGAACAACCCGCGCAGGCGCGCCAACATGGCGTAGCGATTTTTCCGCACGTTTGCATCTTCGGCGTTGATCATCACCGCCTCGAAGAACGCATCCACCGGCTCGCGCAAGGTGGCCAGGCGTGCCAGGGCTTCGGCGTAGCTGCGCTCGGCAATCAGTGGTTTCACCGCGTTCTCGGCCTTGACGATCGCCGAGTTCAGCGAGAACTCCTTGGCATCGGCAAACAGGCCTGGGTCCACGTCGGCCGAACCGAGGTTCTCGGCCTTGCTCAGCAGGTTTGACACACGCTTGTTCACAGCGGCCAGCGCATCGGCTTCCGGCAGCTTGCGGAAGGCCTGTACGGCTTGTACGCGCTGATCGAAATCCAGCGCCGAACCCGGTTGCAGGGCACGTACCGACAAGTAGACCGAAACGTCCACACCTTCGTCTTCGTAACGCGCACGCAGGCGGTCGAACACAAACTCCAGTACTTGCTCGGCCAGGCCGGCCTGCTTGACCTTGGTGCCGAACTGGCCGACAGCGAACACCACGGCCTGGGTCAGGTCGAGGTCCAACTGCTTGTCGATCAGGATCCGCAGTACGCCCAGGGCCGCACGACGCAAGGCATAGGGATCCTTGCTGCCGGTTGGCAACATGCCGATGCCGAAGATACCCACCAGGGTGTCCAGCTTGTCGGCAATCGCCACGGCTGCACCGGTAAGGGTGCTCGGCAGCTCGGCCCCGGCGCCGCGTGGCATGTACTGTTCGTTCAATGCCAGCGCGATGTCTTGCGGCTCGCCGTCATTGAGGGCGTAGTAATAACCGGCAACGCCCTGCATCTCTGGGAACTCGCCGACCATCTCGGTGGCCAGGTCGCACTTGGACAGCAGGCCTGCGCGCGCAGCCCAGGCGGCATCGCCACCAATGCGCGGCGCGATGTAGGCCGCCAGTTTGGACACTCGCACGGCCTTGTCGTAGACGCTGCCCAGTTTTTCCTGGAACACCACGGTTTGCAGGCGCAGGTTGAAGTCTTCCAGCTTCTGCTTCTTGTCTTGCTTGAAGAAGAACTCGGCGTCGGTCAGGCGCGGGCGAACGACTTTTTCGTTACCGGCGATGATCTGCTGCGGGTCCTTGCTTTCGATGTTGGCCACGGTGATAAAGCGCGGCAGCAGTTTGCCGTCCACGTCCAGCAGGCAGAAATACTTCTGGTTGTCCTGCATGGTGGTGATCAGGGCTTCTTGCGGTACATCGAGGAAACGCTCTTCGAAGGAACACACCAGTGGCACCGGCCATTCAACCAGGGCGGTGACTTCATCCAGCAGGCTTGGCGGCACGATGGCCGTGCCTTCCTGCTGGCGGGCCAGCTCTTCGGTGCGCTTGCTGATCAGCTCGCGACGCTCATTGGCATCGGCCAGCACATAGGCCGCGCGCAGGTCATTGAGGTAGCTGGCCGGCGAGGTGATACGCACGTTCTGCGGATGATGAAAGCGATGCCCGCGGGAATCGCGACCGGCCTTCTGGGCAAGGATGGTGCAATCGATGACTTGGTCACCGAGCAGCATGACCAGCCATTGGGTTGGACGCACGAATTCTTCCTTGCGGGCACCCCAGCGCATGCGCTTGGGAATCGGCAGGTCGTTCAGCGAATCTTCAACGATGGTCGGCAACAGGCTGGCAGTTGGCTTGCCGGTGATGACCTGGCTGAAACGCAGTTTCGGGCCGCTCTGGTCAATTTCACTCAGATCCACGCCACATTTCTTGGCAAAACCAAGGGCGGCCTGAGTCGGGTTGCCCTCCGCATCGAAAGCGGCCTGGCGTGGCGGGCCGTCGAGGTTGATGCTGCGGTCCGGTTGCTGGGTTTGCAGCGCAGTGAGCAGCACAGCCAGACGACGCGGCGCGGCGTAGACCTTCTTGGCTTCAAACTTCAGGCCGGCGCTTTGCAGGCCTTTTTCGATACCGGCCAGGAATGCATCGGCCAGGGTATTGAGTGCCTTGGGTGGCAGCTCTTCTGTGCCCAGTTCAACCAGGAAATCTTGAGCACTCATTGTGCAGCCTCCAACTTAGCCAACACTTCATCACGCAGGTCCGGGGTTGCCATCGGGAAGCCCAGCTTGGCGCGAGCCAGCAGGTAGGCTTGGGCGACGGAACGCGCCAGGGTGCGTACACGCAGGATGTATTGCTGGCGCGCGGTTACCGAGATAGCACGGCGCGCATCCAGCAGGTTGAAGGTGTGAGAGGCCTTCAACACCATTTCGTAGCTTGGCAACGGCAGTGGCTGGTCGAGTTCGATCAGGCGCTTGGCTTCGCTTTCGTAGAAATCGAACAGCTCGAAGAGTTTTTCGACGTTGGCGTGTTCGAAGTTATAGGTCGACTGCTCCACTTCGTTCTGGTGGAACACATCGCCATAGGTGACTTTGCCGAATGGACCATCAGCCCATACCAGGTCGTAGACCGAATCCACACCCTGCAGGTACATGGCCAGGCGCTCGAGACCGTAGGTGATCTCGCCGGTCACCGGGTAGCACTCGATGCCGCCCGCTTGCTGGAAGTAGGTGAACTGAGTCACTTCCATGCCATTGAGCCAGACTTCCCAGCCCAGGCCCCAGGCGCCCAGGGTTGGCGATTCCCAGTTGTCTTCGACGAAACGGATGTCGTGGACCAGCGGGTCCAGGCCGACATGTTTGAGCGAGCCCAGGTACAGCTCCTGGAAGTTGTCCGGGTTGGGCTTCAAGACTACCTGGAATTGGTAGTAGTGCTGCAGACGGTTCGGGTTTTCGCCGTAGCGGCCGTCAGTCGGGCGACGACTGGGCTGCACATAAGCGGCGTTCCAGGTTTCCGGGCCGATGGCCCGCAGGAATGTAGCGGTATGGAAAGTGCCGGCGCCTACTTCCATATCGTAGGGCTGAAGTACCACACAACCTTGCTCGGCCCAGTATTGCTGGAGGGCGAGGATCAAGTCTTGGAAGGTACGCACGGCTGGCGTAGGCTGGCTCACGAAATTCACCTGTTACTTGGGCTGCGATTTAAAGAGCGGGAGTATACCCGATTCGGCCCCGCCACCACTCTCTGGAGCCTTATGCCACGCTGCTTTTGGTGTTCTGAAGATCCGCTGTACATGGCTTATCACGATCAGGAGTGGGGAACGCCGCTGCGCGATGCGCAGGGTTTGTTTGAGCTGCTTTTGCTCGAAGGGTTCCAGGCAGGCCTGTCGTGGATCACCGTTTTACGCAAACGCGAGCATTATCGGAAGGTTTTGTTTGGTTTTGATGCACAACGGCTGGCGCTGCTAAGCGATACCGAAATCGAGCAGTTGATGCTCGATCCGGGGATTGTGCGCAACCGCCTGAAACTCAATGCTACCCGCCGCAATGCCGCGGCCTGGCTGGCGCTGGAAAACCCGGTGGAATGGCTTTGGTCATTTGTCGGCGGAGCGCCCAAGGTCAATCATTTCAGAGATCGCAGCGAAGTCCCGGCCATTACGCCTGAGGCCCAAGCCATGAGCCGCGCCCTGAAAAAAGCCGGTTTTACTTTTGTCGGCCCGACCATCTGCTACGCATTCATGCAGGCCTCAGGCATGGTCATGGACCACACTCAGGACTGTGACCGTTACGCGGAGTTGGTCAACGCCGGTTAGAATGGCGCACTTTGCGCACCGCACAACATCAGGAGTGACCTGTGGAAAAGTTTAAAGGCGCCTTGCTGGTCGGCGCTCTTCGGTTATTTGCCCTGCTGCCTTGGCGCGCGGTCCAGGCCGTCGGCACGGCCATTGGCTGGATCATGTGGAAAACCCCCAACCGTTCCCGCGACACGGTGCGGATCAACCTGTCCAAATGTTTCCCGGACATGGACCCGGCTGAGCGCGAGCGTCTTGTAGGCCAGAGCCTGATGGACATCGGCAAGTCGCTGACTGAAAGTGCCTGTGCCTGGATCTGGCCGGCCCAACGTTCCATCGACCTGGTGCGCGAAGTCGAAGGCCTGGAAGTGCTGCATCAAGCACTGGCTTCAGGCAAGGGCGTGGTCGGTATCACCAGCCACCTGGGCAACTGGGAAGTGCTGAACCATTTCTATTGCAGCCAGTGCAAACCGATCATTTTCTACCGTCCGCCCAAGCTCAAGGCGGTGGATGAGCTGTTGCGCAAACAACGGGTGCAACTGGGGAACCGGGTGGCGGCGTCCACCAAGGAAGGCATTCTCAGTGTGATCAAAGAAGTGCGCAAAGGTGGCCAGGTCGGGATTCCAGCAGACCCGGAGCCTGCAGAATCGGCCGGGATCTTTGTACCGTTCTTTGCCACCCAGGCGCTGACCAGCAAGTTTGTGCCAAACATGCTGGCGGGCGGCAAGGCGGTTGGCGTGTTCCTGCATGCCCTGCGACTGCCGGACGGTTCCGGGTACAAAGTGATTCTGGAAGCGGCGCCGGAGGACATGTACAGCACCGACACAGCCACCTCATGCGCGGCGATGAGCAAGGTGGTGGAGCGTTATGTGGGGGCGTATCCGAGCCAGTACATGTGGAGCATGAAACGCTTCAAGAAACGCCCGCCGGGTGAGGCGCGGTGGTACTGAGCCAATACAAACCCAATATGGGCTTATGTGGGAGCGAGCAAGCCCGCTCCCACATAAGCCCCACATTTTGGTTTCGTTCAAGCCTGGCGGTCGAGTTTCTTCAAGAACACCGTCATCTCTTTTTCGGCCTGCTTGTCGCCATGGGCCTGGGCCGCTTCAATGCCCTTCTCCCACGCTTGCCGTGCGGCGGCGTGGTCACCCTGCCCCAGCTGCGCCTTGCCCAGCAGCTTCCACGCCGCCGAATACTTCGGATCGAACTCGACGCACTTGTGTAAATGCTCCGCCGCCTTGGCGTTGTCCTTGAGATCCAGATAACCCTTGCCCAAGCCGAAGCGAAGAAGTGAGTTATCCACACCCTTGGCCAGCATCTTCTCCAGGGATTCGAGCATGCAGGTGTACTCCGTTTGATCAGAAAAAGCTCAGGCCCACGTGGAACAACTTCTCCACGTCGCGGATATGTTTTTTATCCACAAGGAACAGAATCACATGGTCGCCCGTGGCGATCACCGTGTCGTCGTGGGCGATGATCACTTCCTCGTCACGAATGATCGCGCCGATGGTAGTACCTGGCGGCAGGCCAATATCGCGGATCGCCTTGCCAATCACTTTGCTCGACTTCGAGTCGCCATGGGCAATTGCCTCGATGGCTTCCGCCGCGCCCCGGCGCAACGAGTGCACGCTGACGATATCGCCACGCCGCACGTGTGCCAGCAACGTACCGATAGTCGCCAACTGCGGGCTGATGGCGATGTCGATGTCTCCGCCCTGGATCAGGTCGACATAAGCCGGGTTGTTGATGATGGTCATCACCTTCTTCGCCCCCAGCCGCTTGGCCAGCAGCGACGACATGATATTGGCCTCGTCATCGTTGGTCAGGGCCAGGAAGATATCGGCGTCGGCGATGTTTTCTTCCATCAGCAAATCACGATCCGAGGCGCTACCTTGCAGGACTACGGTGCTGTCGAGGGTGTCGGACAAGTAGCGGCAACGCGCCGCATTCATCTCGATGATCTTGACCTGGTAACGGCTTTCGATGGCTTCGGCCAAACGCTCGCCGATCTGCCCGCCGCCCGCGATGACGATGCGCTTGTAGCTTTCGTCGAGGCGGCGCATTTCGCTCATGACCGCGCGAATATTGGCCTTGGCGGCGATGAAAAAGACTTCATCATCGGCTTCGATCACCGTATCGCCCTGGGGCAATATCGGCCGGTCGCGCCGGAAAATCGCGGCGACACGGGTTTCCACATTTGGCATGTGCTCCCGTAGCTGGCGCAGTTGCTGGCCCACCAGCGGCCCGCCGTAGTACGCCTTGACCGCTACCAGTTGCGCCTTGCCTTCGGCGAAGTCGATCACCTGCAGGGCGCCGGGAATCTCGATCAGACGCTTGATGTAGTGGGTGACCACTTGCTCGGGGCTGATCAGTACATCGACCGGGATCGCATCGTTGTCGAACAGACCGGTGCGGGTCAGGTAAGCCGCTTCACGTACCCGGGCGATTTTGGTCGGGGTGTGGAACAGCGTATGGGCGACCTGGCAGGCGACCATGTTGGTCTCGTCACTGTTGGTCACGGCCACCAGCATGTCGGCGTCGTCGGCGCCGGCCTGGCGCAATACGGTAGGGAACGAGGCGCGACCCTGGACCGTGCGGATATCCAGGCGGTCGCCCAGGTCACGCAGGCGTTCGGCGTCGGTGTCGACCACCGTGATGTCGTTTGCTTCACTGGCCAAATGCTCGGCCAGCGTACCGCCGACCTGCCCTGCCCCGAGGATGATGATTTTCATCCGGTCACTCCCTTAAAAACCACTCAACCGCGTGCGGCGGCAATCTTGATCAGTTTGGCGTAGTAGAAACCGTCGTGTCCGCCCTCCTGCGCCAGCAACTGGCGACCGTGAGGCTGCTTGATACCTGCCGCCGTGGCAAGGTCCAGTTCCCGCGCGCCGCTGGTGCGAGCGAGGAAGGCTTGGATCACCTCGGTATTTTCGGTCGGCAAGGTCGAGCAGGTGGCGTAGAGCAGAATGCCACCGACTTCCAGCGTGGGCCACAGCGCATCCAGCAACTCACCCTGCAGCACCGCCAGCGCCGCGATGTCGTCGGGTTGGCGTGTCAGTTTGATGTCCGGGTGGCGACGGATCACGCCGGTGGCGGAACACGGCGCATCCAGCAGGATGCGCTGGAACGGCTTGCCGTCCCACCAGGTAGCCGTGTCGCGACCGTCGGCGGCGATCAACTCGGCGCTCAGGCCCAGGCGTGCGAGGTTTTCCCGTACGCGCACCAGGCGCTTGGCCTCCAGGTCGACGGCCACGACACCGGCCAGCTCGGATTCGGTCTCCATGATGTGGCAGGTCTTGCCGCCAGGTGCGCAACAGGCGTCCAGCACACGTTGTCCAGGGGCCAGGTCGAGCAGGTCGGCAGCCAGTTGCGCGGCTTCGTCCTGCACACTGATCCAGCCTTCGGCAAAGCCTGGCAGGCTGCGCACATCGGCGGCGGCCTCGAGGACGATACCGTCCTGGCTGTACACGCACGGGCTGGCATTGAGGTTGGCGTCGGCCAGCAATTGCAGATAGCTATCGCGGCTGTTATGGCGACGGTTGACTCGTAGAATCATCGGCGGGTGAGCATTGTTGGCGGCGCAGATTGCTTCCCATTGCTCGGGCCAAAAGGCCTTCAGGGACTTTTGCAGCCAGCGTGGATGGGCGGTGCGCACTACCGGGTCATGTTCTAGCTCGGCCAGTAGTGTTTCACTTTCGCGCTGCGCACGACGCAATACTGCGTTGAGCAAGGCTTTGGCCCAGGGCTTTTTCAGCTTGTCGGCACAACCGACGGTTTCACCGATAGCGGCATGGGCCGGCACACGGGTGTAGAGCAATTGGTAAAGGCCTACCAACAGCAGGGCCTCGACATCGGCATCGGCGGCCTTGAACGGTTTTTGCAGCAGCTTGGCCGCCAGTGCCGTCAAGCGCGGCTGCCAGCGTGCGGTGCCAAATGCCAGGTCCTGGGTGAAGCCGCGGTCGCGGTCTTCGACTTTATCCAGCTGGATGGGCAACGAGCTGTTGAGGGAGGCCTTGCCGCTGAGTACGGCAGCCAGAGCCTTGGCGGCGGCCAGACGTGGGTTCATTGCGCGGCCGCTCCGAGGAGGGTGCCCAGGGCAAATTTTTCACGCCGGCTGTTGAACAGATCGCTGAAGTTGAGCGCCTTGCCCCCCGGCAATTGCACGCGGGTCAGGCACAACGCCTGTTCAGCACACGCCACCAGCAGACCATCCTTGCTGGCGCCGATGATTTCACCAGGTGCGCCCTTGCCTTCGACCAGGCTGGCGGCAAGGACTTTCAAGGCTTCACCATTGAGAGTGCTGTGGCATACCGGCCACGGGTTGAACGCGCGCACCAGGCGCTCCAGCTCTACGGCCGGGCGGCTCCAGTCGATACGTGCTTCGTCTTTGTTCAGCTTGTGGGCGTAAGTGGCCAGCGTGTCGTCCTGTACTTCACCGTGCAACGTGCCAGCGGCCAGGCCGGCGATGGCCTGGATCACGGCGGGCGGGCCCATTACGGCCAGGCGGTCGTGCAGGCTGCCGCCGGTATCTTCGCAAGTGATCGGGGTGGTGACTTTCAGCAGCATAGGGCCGGTATCCAGGCCGGCCTCCATGTGCATTACCGTCACACCGCTTTCGGCGTCACCGGCTTCGACGGCGCGTTGGATCGGCGCAGCACCACGCCAGCGTGGCAGCAGCGAGGCGTGACTGTTGATGCAACCCAGGCGCGGAATATCCAGAACCGCTTGCGGCAGGATCAGGCCGTAGGCCACCACCACCAGCAGGTCCGGCTTCAGCACGGCCAGCTCGGCCTGGGCATGTTCATTGCGCAGAGTAGGCGGTTGCAGCACGGGAATGCCGTTCTCCAGTGCCAATTGCTTGACCGGGCTGGGCATCAGCTTTTGTCCACGGCCGGCCGGCCGATCCGGCTGGGTGTACACCGCGACGATCTCGTAAGGGCTGGCAAGCAGGGCCTTGAGGTGTTCGGCAGCAAATTCGGGGGTGCCGGCAAAAACGATGCGCAGTGGCTCGGTCATGGGAAACGTCTCACAAAAGAAAAAGGCTTGCCGCAGCAAGCCTTTGAAAGAAGGGAATCAAGCTTGCTGGCGATGCTTTTTTTCCAGCTTCTTCTTGATCCGGTCGCGTTTGAGCGTGGACAAGTAATCGACAAACAGCTTGCCGTTGAGGTGGTCGCATTCGTGCTGGATGCATACAGCCAGCAGGTCTTCGGCAATCAGCTCGAACGGTTTGCCGTCACGATCCAGGGCCTTGATCTTGACCCGCAGCGGACGTTCCACGTTCTCGTAGAACTCCGGCACCGACAGGCAGCCTTCCTGGTATTCGCCCATCTCGTCGGTCAGCGGTTCGAATTCGGGGTTGATGTACACCCGAGGTTCACTGCGATCTTCGGACAGGTCCATGACCACGACGCGCAGATGTACGTTGACCTGAGTCGCCGCGAGACCGATCCCCGGGGCTTCATACATTGTTTCAAACATGTCATCGACCAACTGACGAATCTTGTCGTCCACTACGGCCACTGGTTTGGCGATAGTGCGCAGGCGCGAGTCAGGAAATTCGAGGATGTTCAAAATAGCCATAAGCGTAATTGCTGCACATGTGAGGTAAAGGCAAATCGGCATCGGGACGGAACCCGCGCTGCCGGTGTGGAACGCTTGCAAGCCGCGAAGGCCTTGGCGTTTCACGCGAACGTACATAATAAAGGAGATTGACCCCATGAGGAAATCGCTACTCGTCTTGCTGCTGTGGGCCCACGCCGTGACAGCCACCGTGCCGGCCCCACCCAAGGGTATTTACCCACAGTCGCCACGACCGCTGGACAGCCAGACCCAACAGGCTATCCAGCGGTTTTTGTTGCACAACCGTATTCTCGACACGCCACAGCTGTTGGACACGGCTCCTTACATTGTCGCCGCACAAGCCGGGCGAGTGCTGGGCGCCAGTGGTGAGCGCATCTACGCCCGAGGTGCCCTGGACCCCGTGCGACGGAGCTATGCCATTGTCCGCAAGGGCAAGGTCTTTACCGATCCGGTCAGCCAGGAGCTGCTGGGAATCAATCTGGATGACATAGGCACCGCATGCTTCGTGGCGGCTGGGGATGTCACTTCCCTGGCGGTATCGCGAATAACCCAGGAAATTCGAGCGGGTGATCGCCTGCTCGATACACACTTCTCGACAGACCTTTCAAAAATGCTGGTATCCGCGCCGGCTCCAGGGCTGGCAGGCACCATCATCGACGTGCCACGCGGCGTCACACAGATAGGCGTATTGGATACGGTCATCCTGAACAGGGGCAAACGCGATGGACTGAGGGAGGGATATTTGCTCGCCGTGACGAGCACAGGCGCAGTCTTGCGAGACAAAATCTCTGGCACGTTGCTGAAGACGCCTGACGAATACGCGGGAACGCTCCTGGTGTTTCGCACCTATGAAAAGCTTAGTTACGGCCTGGTTCTCAGGGCGAACCGTCCCCTGGCGGTAATGGATAAATTTCAAAGTGCTGATCCAACGCAATAATTAGCCAGCTAAAGAAGTTACCAACAGAGTTATCCACAGCTTGTTCCTGATCAAGGATGATCACATGCCACCAATCGATGCCCCCCGCATTTCACCTGCGGAACTGGAAGCGCGGTTGCGCTTGCACCGGCTGCCGGAGCTGGGTCCCCAACGTTTCAAAAAACTGATCGATGCTTTCGGTTCTGCGTCCAAAGCCATCAGCGCGCCGGCCAGTGCCTGGCGTTCGCTGGGGTTGCCGATGGCCTGTGCCGAGGCTCGGCGCAGTCAGCAGATTCGGGATGGCGCCAGTGACGCTTTGGCCTGGCTAGAGCGTCCCGCTCAACATTTGCTGATGTGGGACCAGCCTGGCTACCCGCAACTGCTGGCGGAGCTGGAGGATGCTCCGCCCCTGCTTTTCGTGGCTGGCGCTTGTGGGATTCTGGAAAAGCCGCAGTTGGCCATGGTGGGCAGTCGACGCGCATCGCGACCTGGAATGGACACCGCCGCCGCTTTTTCCCGAAGCCTGGCGGCTGCCGGTTTTGTCATCACCAGTGGCCTGGCCTTGGGAATAGACGGTGCGGCTCATCAGGCAGCATTAGATGTCGGGGGTCAGACAATCGGCGTGTTGGGCACCGGCCTTGAAAATTTTTATCCACAGCGCCACCGACGACTGGCCGAGGCGATGATTGAGCAGGGCAGCGCGGTGGTTTCGGAGTTTCCGTTGGACGCCTGTCCCCAGGCCGGCAACTTCCCGCGACGAAATCGCATCATCAGTGGACTGTCCTTGGGGGTGCTGGTGGTAGAAGCCAGTGTCGCCAGCGGTTCGCTGATCACTGCCCGACTGGCGGCGGAACAAGGGCGTGAGGTGTACGCGATTCCGGGTTCCATCCATCATCCGGGAGCCAGGGGGTGTCACCAGTTGATCCGTGACGGCGCGATGCTGGTGGAAACCATCGAGCACATCCTCGAAGGCCTGCGCGGTTGGCAGGCGCTGTCACGGCCGGCGCCGATTCCTGTCACACATCCGTTGATCGCCTTGTTGCATGCCGCCCCCCATACCAGCGAAGGCCTGGCGATTGCCAGCGGAAAATCGCTGTCCGAAGTGTTGGCGAGCCTTATGGAATTGGAGCTGGAGGGCCGTGTGGTCTGTGAAAGCGGTCGTTGGCTCGCACGCAGGTAGGTTTTGTAACGAAGATCGGTAAACTGCACAGAGCTTTATTCCGGAGAGTGAACAATGGTCAACAGGTGGCGTGTGCAAGAGGCCGCACGAGAAATTCGCGCAGGCGCGGTGATTGCGTATCCAACCGAGGCCGTATGGGGCCTTGGCTGCGATCCCTGGAACGAAGAGGCGGTAGACCGTTTATTGGCAATCAAGGGCCGCTCGGTGGATAAAGGGTTGATCCTGATTGCCGACAATATTCGTCAGTTCGATTTTCTCTTCGAAGATTTTCCGGACACTTGGATAGACCGCATGGCCAGCACTTGGCCTGGCCCCAATACCTGGCTGGTACCTCATCAGGACCTGCTGCCGCAGTGGATTACAGGCGTGCATGACACGGTCGCCTTACGGGTCAGTGATCATCCACTGGTGCGGGATTTGTGTTCGCTGGTGGGGCCGCTGATCTCCACGTCGGCCAACCCTCAGGGCCGGCCATCAGCTCGCACGCGGATTCGCATCGAGCAATATTTCCGTGGCCAAGTGGATTTGGTGCTGGGCGGGAGTCTGGGTGGGCGCAAGAATCCCAGTTTGATTCGCGATCTGGCTACTGGCGAGGTTCGGCGCCCGTCTTGATACACAGGTGTGGCTATCGCGAGCAAGCCCGCTCCCACATTTGACCTGCGTACACCGATCAAAATGTGAGGGCTTGCTCGCGATAGCATCCTTCCAAATACCTGGATGTTATGGCAGCAAAATAGTCGATCCAGTCGTGCGCCGCCCCGACAGCTCAACCTGTGCCTTGGCCGCATCCGCCAGGGAATAACGCTGGTTGATATCAATCCGCACTTTGCCACTTGCGATCATGCTGAACAGATCATCGGCCATGGCCTGCAAGTTCTGCGCAGTGTTGGCGTAGGACGCCAACGTTGGCCGAGTCACGTAGAGCGAGCCCTTGGCCGCCAGAATTCCCAGATTGACCCCGTCTACTGCGCCCGAGGCATTGCCGAAGCTGACGAGCAGGCCGCGCGGTGACACGCAGTCCAGTGAGGCCAGCCAAGTGTCTTTGCCTACACCGTCATACACCACTGGGCATTTCTTGCCGTCGGTTAACTCCAGTACTCGTTGTGGGACATCTTCCTTGCTGTAGTCGATGGTTTCCCAGGCCCCGAGAGATCTGGCCAACGCCGCTTTCTCCGGCGAGCTGACCGTGCCAATCAGTTTCACGCCCAAGGCCTTGGCCCATTGGCACGCCAGGGAGCCGACACCGCCCGCTGCCGCATGGAACAGGATGGTTTCTGCGCCTTTGAGCTCATAGGTCTGGCGCAGCAGGTACTGTACGGTCAGGCCCTTGAGCATGGCGCCGGCAGCTTGTTCGAAGCTGATGGCGTCTGGCAGATGCACCAGGTTGGCGGCTGGTAGCACATGCAGTTCGCTATAGGCTCCCAGTGGGCCGGTGCCATAGGCCACACGGTCGCCGACCTTGAATTGCGTGACTTCGCTACCCACCGCATCCACCACACCGGCGCCTTCGGCGCCCAGGCCCGATGGCAAGGCCGGTGGTGCATACAGACCACTGCGCAGATAGGTGTCGATAAAGTTCAGCCCAATGGCCTTGTTGTGAACACGAACCTGCTGCGGGCCCGGCTCTGCTGGCGTGTAGTCCACATACTCGAGTACTTCGGGGCCACCATGGGCACCGAACTGGATACGTTTGGCCATCTCTGCACTCTCCTTGAGTCATTTGCACGAAGGGCCCCTATCGGACTCCTAAGCTTGACCTTCGTCAACTGTGGCAGTGCCCGACGCGGTGTTATCCTGTGCGCCCATTTGCCGCCGACGCCCAATGGCCTCGCGTAGCTTTGCCCGATTCAAGGTGATGCCATGACTACCCGCACCGAGGCTGTTAAAGCCTACCTGCTCGACCTGCAAGACCGTATTTGCAGTGCCCTGGAAACCTTCGAGACGCACACCCGCTTTATCGAAGACGCCTGGACCCGGCCTGCCGGTGGCGGTGGCCGCACGCGAGTGATCGAGAACGGCTCGGTGATCGAAAAAGGCGGCGTTAACTTTTCCCACGTATTCGGCGCCAACCTCCCACCGTCGGCCAGCGCCCACCGTCCGGAGCTGGCCGGTCGCGGCTTTGAGGCCCTTGGCGTGTCCCTGGTGATCCATCCGCACAATCCCCATGTGCCGACGTCCCACGCCAATGTGCGGTTTTTCATCGCGGAAAAAGCAGGCGAAGAAGCGGTCTGGTGGTTCGGCGGTGGCTTCGACCTGACGCCTTACTACGGCAACGAAGAGGATTGCGTTCACTGGCACCGCGTGGCCGAGCAGGCCTGCGCGCCGTTCGGAGCGGATGTCTATTCGCGCTACAAGGCCTGGTGCGACAACTACTTCCACATCAAGCATCGCAACGAGCCCCGAGGCATTGGCGGCCTGTTCTTCGACGATTTGAACGAGTGGGACTTCGATACCTGCTTTGCTTTCATCCGCGCCATCGGTGATGCCTACATCGACGCCTACCTGCCGATTGTCCAGCGCCGCCAGGCCATGGCCTACACCGAGCAGCAGCGCCAATTCCAGGAGTTGCGCCGTGGTCGCTACGTGGAATTCAATCTGGTGTATGACCGTGGCACCTTGTTCGGCCTGCAATCGGGCGGGCGTACCGAATCGATCCTGATGTCGTTGCCGCCTCAAGTACGCTGGAGCTACGACTGGAAAGCGACTGCGGGTAGCGAAGAAGCGCGCCTGACCGATTACTTCCTGCAAGACCGCGACTGGCTCGGCATTACTACGCCGAAGGCGGCGAGCTGATGGATCGTTATGTGGTGTTCGGCAACCCGATCGGGCACAGCAAGTCGCCGCTGATCCACCGCCTGTTCGCCGAGCAGACCGGCGAGCAGTTGGACTACAGCACCTTGCTCGCCCCTCTGGAGGATTTCACTGCTTGTGCCCGTGAGTTTTTCCTACAAGGCCGAGGCGCCAACGTGACGGTGCCGTTCAAGGAAGACGCCTATCGCCTGGCCGATGCGCTTACCGAGCGTGCGCAACGCGCTGGTGCCGTGAACACCTTGAGCAAGCTGGCTGATGGCAGCCTTTTGGGCGATAACACCGACGGTGCCGGGCTGGTACGCGATCTGACGGTGAATGCCGGTTTGAGCCTTGCGGGCAAGCGTATTCTGCTGCTCGGTGCGGGCGGTGCAGTACGCGGCGCGCTGGAGCCGTTGCTGGCGCAAAAGCCGGAGTCCCTGGTCATCGCCAACCGCACGGTGGAAAAAGCCGAGTTACTGGCCGAATTGTTCGATGACCTAGGACCGGTCTCTGCCAGTGGTTTCGATTGGTTGCGTGAACCGGTGGACTTGATCATCAATGCCACGTCCGCCAGCTTGTCAGGCGATGTACCGCCGATTGCAGGCAGTTTGATCGAACCGGGCAAGACCTTTTGCTACGACATGATGTACGGCAAGGAGCCTACGGCGTTCTGTCGCTGGGCCAGTGAGCAAGGCGCATCCAAGGTGATGGATGGTCTGGGCATGCTGGTGGAGCAGGCCGCGGAAGCGTTCTTCCTGTGGCGCGGCGTGCGGCCGGATTCGGCGCCGGTGCTCGCCGAGCTGCGTCGACAACTGGCGCTGTAGTCAGTCTTCGAACTGGATGGGGCAATGCTGTGCCCCTTCCAGTTTTCTTAACTCTTCCACCACCTGCGGCCTGGCCCGGCGCAACGTCAGGCTGCGTCCTGACCCGCGCAACCGGCGTGCTTCCTGATGCAGCATTTCCACCCCGGAATAGTCGATAAAATTGATCTGTTGCGCCTCGATCACGACGCGCTGGCCTTGCAAGCGTTGCAAGCGCACTTGCAGATAATGGCTAGCACCAAAAAAGATCGAGCCACCGACCCGCAATACATCGTCTTCACCATCGCGCCAGTGCTGAACCCGCGGCTGTGAGGTGCGCTTGAGGTAAAAAAACAACGATGTCAGGACGCCGGCGTAAATCGCCGTCTGCAACTCCAGCAGCAGGGTGGCGACACACGTCAGGCCCATCACCACGAACTCGGCGCGACTGACCCGCAACAATGCGCGAATGCCCCGATGATCCACCAGGCCCCAGCAAATCAGCAGGATGCTGGCGGCCATGCTGGGGATGGGAATATGCGCAATCAGCGCCGCGCCGAACACTGCAAATAGCGCGACCCATAGGGCCGAAAACACACCCGCCAGAGGCGAACGGGCGCCACCTTCAAAGCTCAAGCCCGAGCGTGTGAAGGACCCTGCCGACAGATAGCCAGAGAAAAATCCTCCAACCATATTCGACAGGCCCTGAGCGCGGACTTCCTGATTGGCGTCGAGCAGTTGTTGCGAGCGCGCCGACAATGAGCGGGCTATCGACAGGCTGGTCACTAGTCCCAGCATGCCCACCGCCACGGCGCTGGGCAGCAAGCGCAGGACCATATCCAGATCCATCGGCAGCGGGCTGAACGGCGGAAGCTTGCCGACAAAGGCGCTGACCAGCGCGACATGCCCGAACATCGCTGGCCACAGCCACGTCACCAGGCTGCCCACGGTCAGGGCGATCAACAAGGTCGGCCAGCGCGGCCTCCAATATTTAAGCAGTCCGCCCGCCAGCAGCGTGCCTAGCCCGAGCAACAGGGATGGGCGGTCCCACTCTCCGGCATGGTTGATCAAGGCCAGCAGGCTATTGATCGCCGTTGCCTCACTCGGCATATCCAGCCCCAACAGGTTAGGCAGTTGGCCCAATGCAATCACCACCGCCGCGCCCAACGTGAACCCGAGGACCACCGAATGTGAGACGAAATTCACCAGCGCACCGAAGCGCAACAGCCCCAGCAACCACTGGAATACCCCGGCGATAAAGGTCAGCAGCAGGATCAGGGTGATGTAGTCCTGGGAGCCAGGCACTGCCAGCGGGCTGATGCTGGCGTAGAGCACGATGGAGATCGCCGCCGTCGGGCCGCAGATCAGATGCCAGGATGAGCCCCACAGGCAGGCGATCAGTACCGGGATGATTGCTGCATACAGGCCATATTCCGGTGGCAGGCCGGCGATCAATGCGTAGGCGATGGACTGCGGCAAGGCGAGAACGGCACCACTGAGACCGACCATCGCATCGCGCCCGATGCTGGCGCGGGTTTGCCGTGGGAGCCAGCTCAGGAACGGGAAGAGTGTGTGGCGGTTGGGCCGTGGCATGGTGAACTCGGGTTTGGGCGGTGGTAACAAGGGTGAAGGGTTGGAGGGACTGGGGCAAGGTGCTGGTGGCTTGGGTGCTTCCAGCCACCCCTCTCCCCTGGGGAGAGGGGTGGCTCTCAAAGACTGGCTTTGACAGCACCCAGCGCATCTTCCCCGCCCACGGTTTTCACCCCGTCCAGCCACTTATCCAGAACCTGTGGATTAGCCTTGATCCATGCTTTCGTCGCCTCGGCGTTGCTGACTTTCTTGTTCGCTACTTCGGCCATGATGCTGTTCTCCATCTCCTGGGTAAAACTCAGGTTGGCCAGCAGCTTCCCGACATTCGGGCAGGCCTGTGCATAACCCTTGCGGGTCAGGGTGTATACGCTACCGGTGTCGCCAAAGTATTTCTCGCCACCCTTGAGATAGCGCATTTTCAGTTGCACGTTCATCGGGTGCGGCGTCCAGCCGAGGAAGGTGACGAAACGCTCGCGCTTCACCGCCCTGGACACTTCGGCGAGCATCGCCTGTTCGCTGGACTCGATCAGCTTCCACTGACCCAGGTCGAAGTCATTTTTCTTGATGATTTCCTGCAACGAGAGATTGGCCGGCGCACCGGAGCCGATGCCGTAGATTTTTTTATCGAACTTGTCGGCAAATTTGTTCAGGTCGGCAAACTCGCGCACGCCAGCCTCCCAAACGTAGTCCGGCACCGCGAGGGTGAACTCGGTGCCTTCGAGGTTTTTCGCCAGTTGTACCACCTCGCCATTGGCCACGAACTTGTCATAGAAACCCTGTTGCGCCGGCATCCAGTTACCCAGGAACACATCCACCTGGCCGTCCTTGAGCCCGCCAAAGATGATCGGCACCGCCAACGTGTCAACTTTGGGCTTGTAGCCCATGCCCGTGAGCAAAAAACCGGTAATGGCATTGGTCGCGGCAATGTCGCTCCAGCCCGGATCGGCCATCTTCACTGTCTCGCAAGCTTGTTCTGCATAGGCGCTGTCGCTGCTCACCGCCAGCAGTCCGGCGCCCAATAGTGCGGATAACTTCATCATGGCCTTCCCCTCGGTGTTATTGGTTTTGGCAGGGTTGTGGATAACGTGCCTTGCGCTCCAGATCGTCCAGATCGATATGGTTGCGCATGTATTGCTGGCTGGCGTCCACCAGAGGCTGGTGATCCCAGCTCTTGAGCTTGCCTTGGGCCAGCGCCTGGCTGACCAGTCGACGACGACGTTGGCTGGCGAGCACCTGATGGTGAATCGCCGGGATATCCCATTTGGCCCGCGCCTCGCAAAGGAACGCGTCGAACAGTGCGCGATGCTGCGGCGACTGGCTGAGGTCTTCCTGTTCCCGCGGGTCGTTGTGTATATCAAACAACAGGCAGGGGTCGTCTTCGCTGTAGATGAACTTGTAGGCGCCACGGCGAATCATCATCAGCGGGCTGATGGTGCCTTCGGCCATGTATTCGCCGAACACTTCGTCATGCCCGCCCCGCCCTTGCAAGTGTGGGACCAGCGAGCGGCCGTCCAGCGGCAAGTTGGGGTCCAATGTACCGCCGGCCAGTTCTACCAGGGTGGGCAACAGGTCAGCCGTGGATACCGCCGCGTTCACCCGGCCGGCCTTGAATTGCCCCGGCGCACTGATCAGCAGCGGCACCCGCGCGGCCATTTCAAACCAGTGCATTTTGTACCAGAGCCCGCGCTCGCCGAGCATGTCGCCGTGATCGCCGGAGAAGATGATCACGGTGTCGTCGGCAAGGCCAGTGTCTTCCAGGGTTTGCAGCAGCTTGCCGATATTGCTGTCGATGTAGCTGCAGGCGCCGAAGTACGCGCGGCGCGCATCGCGGATCTTGTTCAGCGGCAGTGGCTTGTCCCACAGGTCGTAGACCTTGAGCAGGCGCTGGGAGTGCGGGTCTAGATCGGTCTGCGCCGGTGTTGTCGGCATAGGGATGTCGTTGTCGTCGTACAAATCCCAGAATGGCTTGGGAATGGTGTAGGGGTCATGGGGATGGGTCATCGAAACGGTCAGGCAGAATGGTCGATCGCCGTCTTCGCGGATGTGGTCGAACAAGTATTGCTGGGCCTTGAACACCACCTCTTCGTCAAAATCCAGCTGATTGGTGCGCACACACGGGCCGGCTTGCAGCACCGATGACATGTTGTGGTACCAGGTAGGACGTACATCGGGCTCATCCCAATTCACGGCCCAACCATAGTCTGCCGGGTAGATGTCACTGGTCAGGCGCTCTTCATAACCGTGGAGTTGGTCGGGGCCGCAGAAATGCATCTTGCCCGACAGCGCCGTGCGGTAGCCGAGGCGCCGCAGGTAGTGGGCATAAGTGGGCACATCGGCGGGAAAGTCCGCCGCGTTGTCATAGGCGCCGATCTTGCTCGGCAATTGGCCGCTGACCAAGGTAAAACGCGACGGTGCGCACAACGGGCTGTTGCAGTAGGCGGCATCAAATACCACGCTTGCGGCGGCCAGCCGGCTCAGGTTCGGGAGTTGGATAGGCGAGGAACCGTAGAGCGGAAGCAACGGCGCGGCCATTTGATCGGCCATGATGAAAAGAATGTTCTTGCGCTTCATGGTTTCGCGGCATTCCATAGTAAATAATTATGCGAGAGTGCTGTGGTCGAGGATGCGGCCCACGGAAAACTCGGTAAAGCCCATGGAAAAGAATGTCTAGGATAAGCCCGGCTTATGTATGAAGCTCTTGGTGACCTGTCCCTCGATTTGCTGCGCGCCTTTGAAGTCGCTGCCCGCCAACGCAGCTTTACCGCTGCGGCGATGGAGCTTGGCACTACCCAACCGGCGATCAGTCAACAGATCAAACGCCTGGAAGAGCGGTTGGGTGTGCGTCTGTTTGATCGCATCTACCGAGGCATTGAGCTGACCGACGCCGGCGCGTTGCTTTTCGAACACGTGCAAGGTGGCTTGCAGCAGATCAACCAAGGCTTGAGTGCCATCACCCAGCAGGACCAACATGAGGTGCTGCAAGTGGCGACGGATTTTGCTTTCGCTGCTTACTGGTTGATGCCGCGCCTGCACCGTTTTCACGAAGCCAACCCGCAGGTGGACGTGAGCCTGGTGACCAGCGAACGCAACCATGCGACCTTGCGCAGCGATATCGACGTCGCGGTGCTGTTTGGCGATGGCCGTTTCAAACAAGGTGAAAGCCAGTGGCTGTTCAACGAGGAAGCGTTCCCGGTGTGCAGCCCGCAATTGCTCAAGGGCCGGGATACGCCGCTGTCGGTGCAGAGTCTGCAGGACTTCCCATTGCTGCACCTGCGTCAGGAAAACAACAGCCAATGGTTCGATTGGGGCGGTGTGTTCCGCGAGTTGGGCATCACCGCAGCGCCTGGGCCTGGGCCGTTGCGTTTCGATAATTACACGCTGCTGATCCAGGCGGCGATTGCCGGCCAGGGCGTGGCCATTGGTTGGCGCCATCTGGTAGATGATCTGCTGCAACAGAAATGGCTATGCAGGCCGATTGCCGACACGGTGATTTCGCGTTTTGGCTATTACGTGGTGCTGCCCCAACGCAAGCGACGCGGACAACTGATCGATCGTTTTGTCGACTGGCTGGCCACGGAGCAGGCCAGCAGCGCGCAGACATTGGCCGGGCTGGCCCTGCCATCCATTGCGGTCTAGGATTTGTCGATTACCGAGCCCGGAGCCTGGCATGCAACGTATCAAGGGGTATCACGCCCATATCTATTTCGACGCTACTACCATCGACCAGGCGCGCAAGCTCTGCGAAGACGCGGCGACGATATTTCCCCTGCGTATGGGGCGGATGCACGAGCGTCCTGTGGGCCCGCACCCGGACTGGAGTTGCCAATTGGCATTCGATCCAGAGTACATCGGCCTGGCGTTGCCGTGGTTGGCGCTTAATCGCAAAGGGTTGGTGGTATTCCTGCATCCCGAAACCGGTGACGAGTTGAAGGATCACACGGAGCACGCGATCTGGATGGGCGCGATGCGTACCTTGGATCTATCGATTTTCTAAGCCCTGAATCCCCACCGCTGAGCATGGAAACATGGGTAAGCGTGGGGATTTTCTTTATCTTGTTCCAATATATGGGATATGTATTTATATATTGAGATATGTCCGGTCTTGGGTTTATATTCGCGTCATCTGCTTTTCAGCACCCTCAGACTTCAGGTGAAGCGATGCCGGCGCAATTGATCGCGCTCGATTGGGGAACCAGTTCCCTTCGTGCCTACAAACTCGGTCCTGGTGGCCAAGTGCTTGAACGACGCTCCCTGGCATTGGGGATCATGCATTTGCCCACTGAGCCCAGGGTGATCAACGGGGTTCATTGCAGCAATGGATTCGAATTGGCCTTTGATGCCGCCTGTGGAGACTGGCTGGATATTCAGCCCCAGTTGCCAGTCATTGCCTGCGGCATGGTGGGCAGCGCCCAGGGCTGGAGCCAGACGGCGTACCGTGACAGCCCTGCCGACGTCACGACGTTGGGCCAGGCATTGCACCGGGTGCGCAGCCTGCGCGGCATCGATGTGCATATCGTGCCCGGTGTCATGCAGCGTGACGGTTTACCCAACGTGATGCGCGGCGAGGAAACCCAAGTGTTGGGCGTACTGCAAAGCCTGACAGCCGATGAGTTGCTGATCGGCCTGCCAGGTAGTCATTCCAAGTGGGTCGAAGTGAGCCGCGGCTGTATTACCCATTTCGACACCTTCATGACCGGTGAGCTGTTCGCCGTGTTGCGCGATCACAGCATCCTGGGGCGCACGCAAAAAACCGCGGACTCGTTCCAGGCCGCCGCGTTTGACCGAGGTGTGCAGGTGACACTGTCGGTCGACGGTGAGATGGGCCTGCTGTCGACGCTGTTCAGTACCCGTGCGCTAGGGCTGGCCGGCGAACTGAGCCCCGAGCAACAGCCGGATTACCTTTCCGGCCTGCTGATTGGCCACGAGCTTTCGGGCTTGCGGGCACGCAACAACACCCAACACCGCGATATCGTTCTGGTGGGCAGCAGCGAGTTGTGCATTCGCTATCAGCGTGCCCTTCAGTTATGCGGCTTTCCCCTTGTGACCCAGGCGCGTGAGGCCACCGAGCGGGGCCTGTGGCAGCTGGCTGTCGCGGCCGGGCTCGTTCAACCCTCACTGGAGGCATGAGATGCTCAAGCAAGCACTGACACACAATGGTCTGATCGCAATCCTGCGGGGCCTGCGCCCGGATGAAGCCCAGGCCATCGGCCAAGTGCTGTACCAGGCCGGGTTCCGGGTCATCGAAGTGCCGCTCAACTCCCCTGACCCTTACACCAGCATCCGCACGTTGCGCGACAGCCTGCCAGCCGATTGCCTGATCGGCGCTGGTACGGTCCTGACCCCCGAGCAGGTGCAGCAGGTCAAGGCGGCGGGAGGCCAAGTGATCGTGATGCCCCACAGCGACGCGAAGGTGTTGCGCGCCGCGAAAGCGGCGGGCCTGTACTTGTCGCCCGGTGTTGCCACGCCGACTGAAGCGTTTGCGGCGCTGGCTGAAGGCGCTGATGTCTTGAAGCTATTCCCGGCCGAGCAAATGGGCCCGGCGGTGATCAAGGCCTGGCTTGCAGTATTGCCAGCCGGCACGGTGTTGCTGCCAGTGGGCGGCATCACCCCGGACAATATGCAGGTGTTCCTCGATGCCGGTGTCAAAGGTTTTGGACTGGGCTCCGGGCTGTTCAAGCCGGGCATGACGGTTGATCAAGTGTCGAGCCATGCCCAGGCGTATGTCGCGGCCTGGAACGCCTTGAACTGATTGTGTTTGGCGCCACGGGCGCCGCATCCGACAAGAGAGATAAAAAGATGAAAATCACCAAGCTGACTACCTACATCGTGCCGCCGCGCTGGTGCTTCCTCAAAGTGGAAACCGACCAGGGCGTGACCGGCTGGGGCGAACCCGTGGTTGAGGGGCGTGCCCACACTGTCGCAGCTGCCGTCGAGGAACTGTCCGACTACTTGATCGGCAAAGACCCACGCAACATCGAAGACATCTGGACAGTGCTCTATCGTGGCGGCTTCTACCGGGGCGGCGCGATTCATATGAGCGCACTCGCGGGCATCGATCAAGCGCTGTGGGACATCAAGGGCAAGGCGCTGGGTGTTTCGGTCAGCGACCTGCTGGGTGGCCAGGTGCGCAACAAGATTCGGGTGTACTCGTGGATCGGTGGTGATCGTCCGGCCGATACCGCCCGTGCCGCTAAGGAAGCAGTCTCCCGTGGCTTTACCGCGGTGAAGATGAATGGCACCGAAGAGCTGCAGTTCCTCGATACCTTTGAAAAGGTCGACCAGGCCTTGGCCAACGTCGCGGCCGTGCGCGATGCCGTGGGCCCGAACGTCGGTATCGGCGTGGACTTCCATGGCCGTGTCCACAAGCCCATGGCCAAGGTGTTGATGAAGGAGCTGGACCCGTACAAGTTGATGTTCATCGAAGAACCGGTGCTCAGCGAAAACTACGAAGCGCTCAAAGAGCTGGCGCCCCTGACCAGTACTCCGATTGCGCTCGGCGAGCGGCTGTTCTCGCGCTGGGATTTCAAGCGCGTGCTCAGCGAGGGTTACGTCGACATCATCCAGCCGGATGCGTCGCACGCGGGCGGTATTACCGAAACCCGCAAGATCGCCAACATGGCCGAAGCCTACGACGTGGCACTGGCCCTGCACTGCCCGCTGGGCCCGATTGCGCTGGCGGCGTGCCTGCAACTGGACGCGGTTTGCTACAACGCGTTTATCCAGGAGCAGAGCCTGGGCATTCATTACAACGAGAGCAACGACCTGCTGGACTACGTTCGCGACCCGGGCGTCTTTGACTATGACCAGGGCTTTGTGAAAATCCCCAACGGGCCGGGCCTGGGGATCGAGATCAACGAAGAATATGTGATCGAGCGCGCGGCCATCGGCCATCGCTGGCGCAACCCGATCTGGCGGCATGCCGATGGCAGTTTCGCGGAGTGGTGATCACCGCTGACTGATCCTTCCCACGCATCGCGCGGGAAGGACCCATTGCCTCAGCTTTCTGTCCTCAACAACCATAAAAAGAGGCCTCTATGCTCCCCCCTCCAAGCACTAGGCACGCGCCTTTGGTGGCGCCCAGTCGCAAGCGCTATTTCATCATGGTCCTGTTGTTTATCACGGTGGTGATCAACTACCTGGACCGCAGTAATCTGTCGATTGCCGCACCGGCCCTGACCAGTGACCTGGGGATCGACCCAGTGCATGTCGGATTGATCTTCTCGGCCTTCGGCTGGACCTATGCAGCCATGCAGATCCCCGGTGGGTGGCTGGTGGATCGGGTGCCGCCGCGTATTCTCTACACGGTTGCCTTGCTTCTGTGGTCCATCGCCACGGTGATGCTTGGCTTTGCTGCCAGCTTTATTGCGCTGTTTGTCTTGCGCATGGCGGTGGGTGCGTTGGAAGCACCGGCTTATCCGATCAACAATCGGGTGGTCACCAGCTGGTTTCCCGAGCGCGAGCGCGCCACGGCGATTGGCTTTTATACGTCGGGGCAATTTGTCGGGCTGGCATTCCTCACGCCGGTGCTGGCCTGGCTGCAGCATCACTATGGCTGGCACATGGTATTTGTCAGCACCGGTGCCGTGGGCATCCTGTGGGCGGGGATCTGGTACGCGGTGTATCGTGAACCGCGGGATTTCAAGGGCATCAACGATGCTGAAATCGAGTTGATCCGCGAAGGCGGCGGCTTGGTCGACCTGCAGACGCAAACCGCCAAGCGCAAGGCGCCATTCAGTTGGGTCGACCTGGGGATCGTACTGAGCAAGCGCAAGCTGTGGGGCATCTATCTGGGGCAGTTCTGCCTGAACTCGACGCTGTGGTTCTTCCTCACGTGGTTCCCGACGTATCTGGTGAAATATCGCGGAATGGACTTCATCAAGTCCGGCTTGCTGGCATCGTTGCCTTTCCTCGCGGCCTTTGTCGGCGTGTTGTGCTCCGGATTGTTTTCCGACTGGTTGATCCGCCGAGGCGCTTCGGTCGGCTTTGCCCGCAAGCTGCCGATTATCAGTGGGCTACTGATCTCCACGGCAATCATCGGCGCCAACTTTGTCGATTCGACGCCGCTGGTGATTGCGTGTCTGGCGGTGGCGTTTTTTGGCAATGGTCTGGCATCGATCACCTGGTCTCTGGTCTCGACCCTGGCGCCGGCCCGGTTGCTGGGACTAACGGGTGGCGTGTTCAACTTCATCGGTAACTTGGCAGCCATTACCACGCCGATTGTGATTGGGTTTCTGGCCAGTGGTGATTCGTTTGCGCCAGCCATTACCTATGTTGCGGTTCTGGCGTTGCTCGGGGCGTTGTCCTACATCCTGCTGGTGGGCAAGGTGGAGCGGATTGAGCTCAAAGGTGAACGAGCGACCTGAGGTTGCCCGTTCTATCGATTACGATGTGATCGGCACCGACATCTGGTTACGGAAGATATTCAACGGGTCCCAGCGCTGCTTGGTGCGGCGCAGGCGGCTTTCGATGCGCGGGTCGGGGAAGAAAATCGAGTACCAGGCGTCGTTCGGCCCGTTGGCCGGATCACCACCCGAATAGGTCATGTCCAGGTCCGGGTAGTTGATGTAGCACCCTTCGAACTGGTCATTGAGCGGCACTGCGTCGGCATCTGCGAAAGCATCGAAATACAGTGTACGGATCCATTCGGCATGGGCCTGGTCCGATTCGGCAGAATCGTCGCGCCAATAACACTGCGGTTGCCACTTGAGGTAGGACGTGCGTTGGGCCACTGAACTCTGCGCCAGTACCGCGTCATCGGCTGAATTGATGCGACCGCCAAACGACTGGATCTGAATCAGGCTCTGGGTCAGGCGGTTCTGCGGATCCGGGTGATGCAGGGTCGCCCAGATCGCGTCGAGCACCGGGCGTCTGAACTCACCCTTTTGATAGGCTGATTTGTAGCGCCCGCGCTGATTGTCACCAGAGCCGTTGATCGATTGGGTGAAGGCCAGCCAGTCCATGCGTCTGGCGGCTTGATGCGCCAGCACAGACGAATCGATCACGCGGCCGGTTCGCTGGCCCCTTGGTTGGTGAATGATGTAGAACGGCACGATAGATTCGCGAGGCGTCACGTGGGTAGCATTCAGCATGGCACTCACGAAATTATCGAAGGGCGCCAGATCTTCCAGAAGGCCATTTTTATCCACATAGTGAATGCCCAGCGTGACATTGCCAGTGTGTTCATGGCGCATCTCCAGCTTGGTTGCCAACCCCCAGGTATCGGGGTCTAGCTGGTTGTTGGCGAACCAGCTTTGATAGGCGATCAGCAAGTTTTCGAGGGCCGTTTGGGTAAGGTCTGCCCAATCCCACTCCAGCACCAGCCAATAAACTTCCTTGGGTGCTTCGGGCAAGTTTTTGAAGTAATAGTTGGTAATGATCCCAAACTGCCCACCGCCGGCACCGCAGCAGGCTGCGAACAGATCCAGCTCGTCGGGTTCGGTACTTTCCCGCGACACATGCACCGGTACCAGGCCTGTGCCTTCTGTGTTCGGTACCAGCAGATCGACGCCGGACAACCAATCGCAGGTCAGGCCGTGGGTGCGCGATAAGAGCCCGTACCCGCCGCCACATATATGCCCACCCGCTCCGACCGAATAGCAGGAGCCACCCGGAAGAGTTTTCCCGGCTGCCTTGTACAGCGCGGAGTAGCCGTCCCAGTTCTGGCAGCCGGCAGCCATACGAAAGCCATAACGATAAGGTGCATCTGGCACCAGCTCTGAGGCAATTTCTCCGTCGGCCTGATAAGCCAGGGTGTTCATCGGCCCGACGTCGAGTATCGACAAGACTTCGCCCGAATCGCCTGGCATTCGGTTGGACACAAAGCCCTCATAACAATGGCCACCGCTGCGCACGGTAATACGCCCATTGGGGATGGCCAAGGCCAGGGCCGCTGCGTCGACTATGCCTTGCCAGTCGTAGCAGATGTAAATGTGTCGCGCGCCGGCTGACGACGACTCGCCCTGCACATTGCCCAAGGGCCAGCGCAAGTTAAAACCCTTCTGCAAGGTGGAATGACGACGGTCTGTTGGGGCGATGTGATCAAATGCCATGAGGTACTCCAAAGAGCCAGAATGACTTCTGATGCAGCTAACTTAATGACCCGCTGACAAGAAATGCACGACGCTTACAGGGGGATTAGACGGCATAGGCACGAAGTGCTGATTGATAAGGCGTGCTGATTTGAGTGGGCGCGCAGACTTAGCCTAGCGCAGAAAACAAAAAAAGGACTTCGCACGAGGTCCGAAGTCCCTGAGGCTGTTTTGACTTGTTACTTACGAGCGTTACGCACACCTTCTGACAGCGCCGCACACAGGCTCAGCACCCCATCAATCGCTTGCTGGTCATTGCTGGCATTGGCGATGTGATCAATCAAGGCCGAACCCACCACCACCCCATCCGCCAGGCGGGCTATGGACGCCGCTTGCTCCGGCGTGCGGATGCCGAAGCCAATGCTGATGGGCAAGTCGGTATGGCGACGCAGGCGGGTCACGGCTTCTTCGACGTGTTCCAGAGTAGCGGCACCGGCACCGGTCACGCCGGCGACCGAAACGTAGTACACAAACCCTGAGCTGCCATTCAGTACGGTCGGCAGGCGCACATCGTCAGTGGTCGGCGTGGTCAGGCGGATAAAGTCGATGCCAGCGGCTTGGGCCGGGTCACACAGCTCGCCGTTATGCTCGGGCGGCAGGTCGACCACGATCAGCCCATCGACACCCGCTGCCTTGGCGTCGGCAATAAACTGCGGCACGCCGTATTTATGGATCGGGTTGAAGTAGCCCATCAACACCAGCGGGGTGTCGCTGTTGTCTTTACGAAACTCGCGAACCATCTGCAGGGTTTTCGCCAGGTTCTGCTTGGCGGTCAGCGCACGGATATTGGCCAGTTGAATGGCCGGGCCGTCGGCCATCGGATCAGTGAAGGGCATGCCCAGCTCGATCACATCGGCGCCGGCTGCCGGTAACCCTTTAAGGATCGCCAGCGAGGTGTCATAACCTGGGTCACCGGCGGTGACGAAGGTCACCAGGGCGGCACGGTTTTGTTCCTTGAGTTGTGCAAAACGTGTTTGCAGGCGGCTCATCAGTGTTTCTCCTGCGTGGACTGTTCTTTTTGAGAGTGTTCCATGTGGAACATCACCGTTTGCATGTCTTTGTCGCCACGACCTGAGAGGTTGACCACCATCAGGTGATCCTTGGGCAGGGTCGGGGCGCGCTTGAACACTTCGGCCAGGGCGTGGGCGCTTTCGAGTGCAGGAATAATCCCTTCCAGGCGGCAGCATTGATGAAAGGCTGCGAGGGCTTCCTCGTCAGTCACCGAGGTGTACTGGACGCGGCCGATGTCATGTAACCAGGCGTGTTCAGGGCCGATGCCGGGGTAATCGAGACCGGCGGAAATCGAGTGAGCGTCGATGATCTGGCCATCGTCGTCCTGCAGCAGGAAGGTACGGTTACCGTGCAGTACGCCGGGAACACCGCCATTGAGGCTGGCGGCGTGCTTGCCGGTTTCGATGCCATGACCGGCCGCTTCGACGCCGATGATTTGCACGCCGGTATCGTCCAGGAACGGGTGGAACAAGCCCATGGCGTTGGAACCGCCGCCAATGCATGCCACCAGGCTGTCCGGCAGGCGCCCTTCCTGGTCTTGCATCTGGTCGCGGGTTTCCTTGCCGATCACGGCCTGGAAATCACGCACCATGGCTGGGTAGGGATGCGGGCCGGCCACGGTGCCGATCAGGTAGAAGGTGCTGTCGACGTTGGTTACCCAGTCGCGCAGGGCTTCGTTCATTGCGTCTTTCAGGGTGCCGGTGCCGGCGACCACCGGGATCACTTCGGCGCCCAGCAGCTTCATGCGGAACACGTTGGCCTGTTGGCGCTCGATGTCGGTGGTGCCCATGTAGATCACGCATTGCAGGCCAAAGCGTGCGGCGACGGTGGCGGTGGCCACGCCGTGCATGCCGGCGCCGGTCTCGGCGATGATGCGTTTTTTGCCCATGCGCCGCGCCAGCAAGATCTGGCCGATGCAGTTATTGATCTTGTGCGCGCCGGTGTGGTTCAGCTCTTCGCGCTTGAGGTAGATCTTGGCGCCGCCACAGAATTCGGTCAGGCGCTCGGCGAAATACAGCGGGCTTGGACGTCCGACGTAGTCGCGCTGGAAGTAGGCGAGTTCTTTATTGAAGGCCGGATCTATCTTGGCCGCTTCGTATTCGCGGGCCAGGTCAAGGATCAGCGGCATCAGGGTTTCTGCCACGTAACGGCCACCGAACGCGCCAAACAGGCCGTTGGCGTCAGGGCCGTTGCGTAAGTCGGTCTGGGACTGAGTCATGAGGCGCTCCAGGAAGATAGTGTGGGAAGCAATGACGGCCACTCTACCCCTGACGCCTGGCTGTGAAAACCGATAAGATCGCCGTAACCTGTCAGGAAAACTCACAGATACCATGAGCCGAGACCTTCCCCCGCTGAACGCCCTGCGCGCATTCGAGGCCACTGCCCGGCTCAATAGTGTGAGTCAGGCTGCCGAGCAACTGCATGTGACCCACGGTGCCGTCAGCCGCCAGCTGAAAGTGCTGGAAGAACATCTGGGCGTGAGCCTTTTCGTCAAGGACGGGCGCGGCCTTAAACTCACAGATGCGGGCATAAGGTTGCGAGATGCCAGCTTCGAGGCCTTTGAACGCTTGCGCGATGTCTGTGCCGACCTGCGCCAAAGCGGCGCTGATGCGCCGTTTGTGCTCGGTTGCTCGGGCAGTTTGCTGGCGCGCTGGTTTATTCCCCGGCTGGGCCGCTTGAATGCGGATTTGCCGGACTTGCGCTTGCACCTGTCGGCGGGGGAAGGCGATCTTGACCCTCGGCGCCCGGGGCTGGATGCCTTGCTGGTATTTGCCGAGCAGCCATGGCCGGCGGATATGCAAGTGTACGAGCTGGCCAGCGAGCGGATCGGCCCGGTGATGAGCCCACGCTTTGCCGGTTACGAGCGTCTGTGCCAAGCGCCTGCAGGCGCATTGCTGCATGAACCTCTGCTGCATACCACCTCACGCCCGCAAGCCTGGCCTAACTGGGCGCAGCACCATGGGTTGGACGCTGGCGCGTTGAAATACGGTCAGGGTTTTGAGCATTTGTATTATTTGCTGGAGGCAGCCGTCGCCGGTTTGGGGGTGGCGATTGCCCCGCAACCGCTGGTGACGGAGGATCTGCGAGCGGGACGCCTGGTTGCGCCATGGGGTTTCAGTCAAACCCCTGCGCAACTGGCGTTGTGGCTACCCAAGCGCGCCGCGGACGGGCGCGCCTGGCAACTGGCGCAGTGGCTCAAGACCGAGCTTGAGCGCCAGCCGGTCTAACCGTGCCTCAGTTTCCGCGTTTGCACAGCAGGTAAGCAGCCAGCAGACCCAATGCACCAACGGCGACGCCGGCAGTGGTCCATGGGTGCTCCTGCGCGTAGTCCCGGGTCGCCACACCGGTTTCGCGGATTTTCACTTTGCTTTCTTCATAGGCGTCGCTGATCAGGTGGCGAGAGTGCTTGAGGGCGTTCTCGGCATTGCTTTTCAGGGCCTTCAGCGTTTTGCGCGACTCGTCCGATGCATCATCCTTGAGACTCTCAAGGGATTTGAGCAGGCTCGAAATCTCGGCTTCCATGCTTTCCAATGACGCTTTGCGTAAAGAGGTGTTGGCCATGTGGGCTCTCCTGGAGTAATTGAATGGGGTGTGTTGATTCCGACTGCGGCGGTTTCAGAAAGTGCAGTAAATCTGAACTTTGAGGTCGCAATGGCCGCCACAGGCATTAAGAGCATTGACTGCTAGGCTTGATTCATCACCCTCAGGAGAAACGCCATGTCTGATCATCACACCTACAAGAAAGTCGAATTGGTAGGTTCGTCCCCCACCAGCATAGAGGACGCCATCAATAACGCGTTGGCCGAAGCCAGCAAGAGCATCAAGCACTTGGAGTGGTTTGAGGTCACCGAAACCCGTGGGCACATCAAGGACGGCAAGGCCGCGCACTTTCAAGTAACGATCAAGGTGGGCTTTCGTATTGCCAATAGTTGATCGGGTTGGTTGAACTTGCACGCTGGCCGATTGCCATAACCTGCGCTACAACCTTGGGGCGCCGACGTGATATGCGTCGGCGCGCTTTTTTGATCAGCGTAAGGAAAGCAACGGATGAAGAAGTTTCTATTAGCGGTCGGTTTGTTGAGCATCGCGGGTACAGCCTTGGCGGCGGGCAAGCCTTGCGAAGAGTTGAAAAGCGAAATCGACGCGAAGATCCAGGCCAACGGCGCTTCGGGGTACACCCTGGAAGTAGTGGACAAGGGCACCGCGACCAATGGTGAAGTGGTTGGCGGCTGTGAAGGCGGTACCAAGGAAATCGTCTACAACCGCGGGTGATCCCGTGCGGCAGACATAAAAACCGACGCTGCTGCGTCGGTTTTTTTATGTCGGGTGATCAGCCCTTCATCACCTGAGCCAGCAGTTCGTAGGAGTGAATCCGATCGGCGTGCTCGTACAGGTCAGAGGTGAAGATCAACTCATCAGCACCGGTCTGTTCGACCAGCACCTCAAGTCTGGCGCGAATCTTCGCGGGGCTGCCGACCATCGCCAAACCGAGGAAGTTGCCGACGGCGTCCTTCTCATGGGGCAACCACAGGCCGTCCATGCTGTCTACCGGCGGGCGTTGCACCAGGCTTTGCCCGCGCATCAATGCCAGGATCCGTTGGTACACCGAAGTTGCCAGGTAGTCAGCCTGTTCATCGGTATCGGCCGCTACCAAAGGCACGCCGAGCATCACGTAGGGCTTGTCCAGCACCGCTGAAGGCGTGAAGTGATTGCGATAGACGCGTATCGCCTCGTGCATCAGGCGCGGGGCGAAATGCGAGGCGAAGGCGTAGGGCAAACCGCGCTCGCCTGCCAATTGTGCGCTGAACAGGCTTGAGCCCAGCAACCATACCGGCACGTTGGTGCCTGTGCCAGGAACTGCGATCACCCGTTGATCGGGGGTGCGCGGGCCCAGATAGGCCATGAGTTCGGCTACGTCCTGGGGGAAGTCGTCTGCGCTGCCGGAGCGTTCACGGCGTAGGGCACGGGCGGTCATCTGATCGGAGCCGGGCGCGCGGCCCAGGCCCAGGTCGATACGACCGGGGTACAGGCTTTCCAGCGTGCCGAACTGCTCAGCGATCACCAACGGCGCATGGTTGGGCAGCATCACGCCACCGGAGCCGACGCGAATAGTCGAGGTGCCACCGGCCAGGTAGCCCAGCAATACGGAGGTCGCGGAGCTGGCGATGCCATCCATATTATGGTGTTCGGCTACCCAGAAACGAGTGTAGCCAAACTTTTCCACGTGCTGGGCCAGGTCCAGCGAGTTGCGCAATGACTGCGCCGGGCTGCCGTTCTCACGTACGGGAACCAGGTCGAGGGTCGAGAATTTTACGTCGGACAGCGGTTTCATAAGCCTGCTTCTCCAAGGGGGCAGGATTTGACGAGCCAAAGCCTGCCGCTGCATGTGCATGACTATGCAATGAGGGCATATACCCGAGATTCAATAGAGGATGTGAAATTTCCTACTGCTTCACTCGGTTTTTCCTATCTTGTGAACTTTGCCAGCCCATCTATCCTCAGAACCTTACTGACGCAAAACCACTACTGGGAGATAGCTATGAGTATTGTGAAAAAAGCATCCGCTCACTGGGAAGGCGACCTCAAGACCGGCCTGGGTTCCATCTCTACCGAAACTGGCGTGCTACGTGAAGCCCCTTACGGCTTCAAGGCGCGCTTTGAAGGCGGCAAGGGTACCAACCCTGAAGAGCTGATCGGCGCGGCCCATGCCGGTTGTTTCTCCATGGCCTTTTCCATGATTCTCGGCGAAGCCGGGCTCAAGGCTGACAGCATCGACACCAATGCCGACGTGACCCTGGACCAGGTTGAGGGCGGCTTTGCGATCACCGCAGTGCATCTGACCCTCAAGGCCAAGATCCCCGGCGCCAGCCAGGCTCAGTTTGATGAGTTGAGCAAGAAGGCCAAGGAAGGATGCCCGGTGTCCAAGGTCCTCAACGCCACCATTACCTTGGATGGCACCCTGGTTAACTGATTGCAGGTGCATGTGGGAGCGCGCAGGTGTGCTCCCACTTTTTTGTCCAAAGGTTAATCAGAACTCGCGTTTCGCAAATGTGGTCTCATATCATGCCGCCTTGGCGCACAACCGTGCGCAGCGCATTTAGGGAGCTTCACACATGAAACGTTTTGCCTTGGCGATTATTTGCGGTGCTTTGGCCACGTCGGCACTGGCTGCTCCGAAGGACTGTGAAGAGCTCAGGAAAGAGATTGAGGTCGGCCTCCAGGCCAAGGCCATTCCGTCCTACACCCTCGAAATCATTACTGCCGAAGAAGCCAAAAAACATGACACCGCGATGATCGTCGGCTCGTGTGAAAACGGCACCAAGCGCATCATCTACCAGCGCAACGACGACTGATCAGGGAATACAGTTGACGCTGCGCTCTTCTGCCAACAACTGACGTTGGGCGTTATACAGCCGGATATTCGGGGTAAACGCCAGTGAGCGCCCTTCCAGACGATAGCGCTGGCCAGCTTCGAAGTGGTCGTATTGCACGGTGATGAAGCACGTCCGGTCCTGTGGCTGGCTCAGCCCGCCGCCCAGGCCTCCCCCGGAAGGCACCTCGAAATCAAAGCGCACCATCAATTCGTGGCTGCCCGGCGGCACCTGGAAGTAACGCCCATCGTTCAACGATTTTCCGTCCAGGCGTTGCGCCATCACCAGCTTGGCGCCTGGTGTCGGGGTGGCGAAGTCGACCCAGGCCTGTTGTGGATCGGCTGGCGGAATGGGTGTCGAAGCACAAGCGCTGAGAAATATCACCGCCAGGGGAAGTAAAAACTGATGCATGTCGGGCCCTCACCGGTAGGAATGAGGTGAGCATAGCGCCGATGGCTGCAGACGCCCTACAAGCAAGTTAGTCTGGCGGGCCAATTACCCAGGAGCGGTTTGCGATGGTCGGGCGTTTATGTGCGGGGCTGATGTGTTTGATGCTCGGCGGCTGTTCCAGTGTCAGCTACTACAGCCAACTGGCCAGCGGCCAATTGCAACTGCTGCAAGCTCGGGAGCCGGTGGCCAAGGTGATTGCCGACCCGTCACGGCCTCAGGTCTTGCGCGACCATTTGGCCCAATCCCAAAAAGCGCGCACCTTTGCCAGTCAACAGCTGCACTTGCCGGATAACCAGAGTTACCGACTGTATGCCGATATCGGCCGACCCTATGTCGTCTGGAATGTCTTTGCCACGTCCGAGTTTTCCTTGTCGCCACAGAACCATTGCTTTCCAGTGGCCGGTTGCGTGGCCTATCGTGGTTATTACAATCAGGGCGCGGCGCGGGGTGAAGCCGCATTGTTGCAGCAACGTGGAATGGACGTGTCGATAGGCGGGGTCGAAGCTTATTCCACCCTCGGCTGGTTCAACGACCCGATCATGAGTTCGATGATGGCCTGGGGCGAAGAGCGGCTGGCGACGCTGATCTTCCACGAATTGGCCCATCAGCGTTTTTATGTGAAGGACGACACCGAGTTCAACGAGTCGTTTGCCACCTTTGTCGAGCAGCAAGGCACCCGGCAATGGCGTGCAGCCCGAGGTTTGGCGCCGGCCAGTCATGCCATGTTGCAACAGCGTGATCAATTTATCCGCTTGATTCTCGACACCCGCCAACGGCTGGAAAAACTATATGCCCAGCCCCTGGCGGCCGACGTGATGCGCCAGGCCAAGACGGCCGAGTTCGAGCGTATGCGCAGCGAATACCATCAGTTGCGCGACAGCCAATGGGGTGGTGACAAGCGTTATGACGCCTGGATGAACTTGCCGATGAACAATGCGCGACTGCTGCCCTTTGGGCTGTATGACCAATGGGTGCCGGCGTTTGCAGCACTGTTTCAGCAGCAAGGCGGGGATTGGATGAAGTTCTACAGCGCGGTGGAACAGTTGGGCCGGATGCCGATAGAGCAGCGCAAGGCGGCGTTAAGGCAGTTGGAGAGTCTTGGTCTTTAGGGCATCTTCGCGAGCAAGCCCGCACACATTTTGATCGGTGTACGCAGGTCAAATGTGCGGGCTTGCTCGCGAAGACACTCTCAAGGGCGCCGCAAAAACGCCTGGTGCATATCGGCTAATGTCTCAAAGTGCCAAGTCGGCGCCTCGGCATTCAACTCCTCAAAGCTGCCAAATCCATACCCCACCGCCGCCGAATCCAGCCCGTTGCTGCGCGCGCCGATCAGGTCGTGCTTGCGATCGCCAATCATCAAGGTATTGGTAGGGTCCAGACCTTCTTCGTTGACTATGTGCGCGATCAGTTCGACCTTGTTAGTGCGCGTGCCGTCCAGCTCGCTGCCGTAGATCACCTTGAAGTGCTTGGCGAAATCGAAATGCCGGGCGATCTCCCGGGCAAATTCCCACGGTTTGGAGGTGGCCACATACAGTTCGCGCCCCTGGCCTTTCAACGCCTCCAGCAGCGGCATGACGCCATCGAACACGCGGTTTTCGTACAACCCGGTGACCTTGAAGCGTTCGCGATAGAAGTTCACCGCCTGCCACGCCTTGGCCTCGTCGAAGCCATAGAACTGCATGAAGGCTTGAAGTAGCGGCGGGCCGATAAAATGCTCGAGTCTGGTCAGGTCGGGCTCGTCGATTCCCAATTTGCCGAGGGCATATTGGATCGAGCGGGTGATACCTTCCCGAGGATCGGTCAAGGTGCCGTCCAGGTCGAACAAAATGGTTTGGTGATGCAAGTTCATCGGTCGAAGCCCTCAGCCAGGTGCAAGTCCTTGAGCTTCACGTAGTTCGCGGCGCTGTAAGTGAAAAAGGCGCGCTCCTTGTCAGTCAGTGGGCGGATTTGTTTAACCGGGCTGCCGACATATAGAAATCCACTGGCGAGTGTCTTACCTGGCGGTACCAGGCTGCCCGCACCGATGATCACATCGTCTTCCACCACCGCGCCGTCCATCACAATGCTGCCCATGCCGATCAGGATTCGGTTGCCAACTGTGCAGCCATGCAGCATGACCTTGTGGGCGATAGTCACATCGTCGCCGATCAGCAGGGCAAAGCCGTCAGGGTTGAACGGGCCGGCGTGGGTAATGTGTAGCACGCAGCCGTCCTGCACGCTGGTACGTGCACCGATACGGACGCGATGCATGTCGCCGCGAATTACCGTCAGCGGCCAGACCGAACTGTCCGTGCCGATCTCGACATCGCCGATCACCACCGCCGAAGCGTCGACGAAAGCCCCGGCGCCCAAGGCCGGTGTGTGATTCTGATAGGTGCGAAGGGTCACGATAGCCTCTCTCTGTTCTGTTGATAGCTGCGGTGGGTGTTGATTGTAATTAAGATGGCCCCATCTTTGTCTTACCTGTTTCTCCAGCCAAGGTGCCAACCGTGAGCGCGAACAACCCTCTTTTGCAGTCCTACGACCTGCCGCCGTTCTCGGCAATCCGTGCCGAGCACGTACAGCCGGCCATCGAGCAGATCCTCGCCGATAACCGTGTCGCCATCGAAGGCATCCTGCAGACCCAGGGTAAAAATCCTACCTGGGCCGGTCTTGTCCTGGCCATGGACGAGTTGAATGACCGCCTGGGTGCCGCCTGGAGCCCGGTCAGCCATCTCAACGCCGTGTGCAACAGCGCCGAGTTGCGCGAAGCCTACGAGGCCTGCCTGCCCGCACTGAGCGCCTACTCTACCGAGATGGGCCAGAATCGCGAGCTGTTCCAGGCGTTTGAAGCCCTGGCCAACAGCCCCGAAGCTGCCGGTTTCGACGTGGCGCAAAAAACCATCCTGGAACACTCCTTGCGTGACTTCCGCCTGTCGGGCATCGATTTGCCGCCTGAGCAACAGCAGCGCTACGCGCAGGTGCAGAGTAAGCTCTCGGAGCTTGGCAGCAAATTTTCCAACCAGTTGCTGGACGCCACCCAGGCCTGGACCAAACACGTCACCGATGAAGCCACTCTCGCCGGCCTGACTGAATCAGCCAAGGCACAAATGGCCGCCGCCGCCCAGGCCAAGGGGCTCGATGGCTGGCTGATCACCCTCGAGTTTCCAAGCTATTACGCGGTGATGACCTACGCTCACGACCGTGCGCTGCGTGAGGAAATCTACGCCGCCTACTGCACTCGTGCGTCGGACCAAGGCCCTAATGCCGGTCAGAATGATAACGGCCCGATCATGGAACAGATCCTCGACCTGCGTCAGGAACTCGCCCGGTTGCTGGGTTTCGCCTCGTTCTCCGAACTGAGCCTGGCGACAAAAATGGCCGAGTCCAGCGATCAGGTGCTCAGCTTCCTGCGCGACCTGGCCAAGCGCAGTAAGCCGTTCGCCACTCAGGACTTGCGACAGCTCAAGGCTTACGCCGCTGAACAAGGCTGTGCGGACCTGCAAAGCTGGGACAGTGGTTTTTACGGCGAAAAGCTGCGTGAGCAGCGTTACAGCGTGTCTCAGGAAGCCCTGCGCGCTTACTTCCCGATCGACAAAGTGCTGGGCGGCCTGTTCGCCATCGTCCAGCGCCTGTACGGCATTGAAATCGCCGAGCAGAAAGGTTTCGATACCTGGCACCCAGACGTTCGCCTGTTCGAAATCAAGGAAAACGGCGAGCACGTCGGCCGCTTCTTCTTCGACCTGTACGCCCGCGCCAACAAGCGTGGAGGCGCATGGATGGACGGCGCCCGTGACCGTCGCCGCACGAGCGACGGTGTACTGCAAAGCCCTGTGGCCAACCTGGTGTGCAACTTCACCCCGGCCGACAGCGGCAAGCCGGCCCTGCTGACCCACGATGAAGTCACCACCCTGTTCCACGAATTCGGCCACGGCTTGCATCACCTGCTCACCCGTGTCGAACACGCCGGTGTGTCCGGCATCAACGGCGTGGCCTGGGATGCGGTGGAGTTGCCGAGTCAGTTCATGGAGAACTGGTGCTGGGAGCCGCAAGGCCTGGCGTTGATTTCCGGCCACTTCGAGACCGGCGAACCGCTGCCTCAGGACTTGCTGGAAAAAATGCTCGCAGCGAAGAATTTCCAGTCCGGCCTGATGATGGTGCGCCAGTTGGAGTTCTCGCTGTTCGACTTCGAACTGCACGCCACTCACGGCGATGGCCGCAGCGTATTGCAAGTGCTTGAAGGCGTGCGCGACGAAGTCTCGGTAATGCGTCCACCCGCCTACAACCGTTTCCCCAACAGTTTCGCGCATATCTTTGCCGGCGGTTATGCGGCGGGTTACTACAGCTACAAATGGGCCGAAGTGTTGTCGGCCGATGCGTTCTCCAAGTTCGAAGAAGAAGGTGTGCTCAACGCTCAAACCGGCCGTGCGTTCCGCGAGGCGATCCTCGCTCGCGGTGGCTCCCAGGCACCTATGGTGCTGTTCGTCGATTTCCGCGGACGTGCACCGTCAATTGACGCACTCTTGCGCCACAGCGGCCTGAGTGAGGACGCAGCAGCATGAGTGAAGGGCCTGTGATTACCAAACGACGCTTTATCGCCGGGGCGGTCTGCCCGGCGTGCAGTGAGCCGGACAAGCTGATGATGTGGAATGAAGACAGCGTGCCGCACCGCGAATGTGTGGCCTGCGGTTATTCCGACACGCTCAATGAGCAAGGCCTGTCAGTCCCCAAGGAATTGGGAACGCGGGTCAATACATCGGCGCTGAAAGCGCCGGACGCCAAGGTGCAGACAGTGCAGTTCTTTCCCAATCCCAAGTTGAAGAAAGACTGACTGAAACAAACATCGTCTTTCGCGCTACCCAGGCGCGAGGCGATGTACATAGATATGGCGTTGTCCGGGTGCGTTGTTCTTAGACTTTTGCGTTCCAGTCCAAGGACGAAAAGGATCGCACCCATGCTTGACCAGAATCCGTTGTTGCAAACTTTTGAGCTACCACCGTTCTCGCAGGTGCACACCGCGCACTTGGCCCCAGCGGCAGAGGCGCTGATTGTCGATAGCCGCCGCCAAGTGGATGAAATCATTCAAACCCAGACACTGTTCCCTACGTGGGATGATCTGGTGTTGGCCATGGATGACGTTCATGCCCGTCTTGATCTTGCCCAAGGCATGGTCAGTATGCTGACTGCCGTCGACAGCGAATGGGAGAATGCTGCCAGCGATTTCCATCTGCAACTGAATAGCTATAGAGCCGAGCTGGCCGTCAATCTGCAGCTGTACGCACTTTATGTGCGTCTTGATGCAAGCCCGATAGCCGCGCTCTTCGACCCACGACGTCAACGCGTACTGAAAAAAATTCTGTCACGGTACCGACTCTCCGGTGTCAGTTTATCTGCCACCGACCGTGGTCGTTTGACTGACTTGAAAGACGCCAATGAACAGCTTGAAAGCGCCTTTATCGACCTGCTCATTCAAGCGACTGCCGCGTGGAGCAAGCATGTCGAAGATGAGACGTTGCTGGCGGGATTGCCGGCCAGCGTCAAGGCAGCGATGGCGACCAAGGCTCGTGAGCAAGGGCTGACGGGGTGGTTGGTCACGCTGGAAGTCGAGACGTTTCGGCGTTTGATTACTGATGCCGAAAACCGCGCGCTGCGTCAGGAAGTGTGTGAGGCGTTTTTTAGTCTCGCGTCAGATATCGGCCCTCACGCGGGGTTGTACGATAATAGCGACCACCTGCTGGTGGTGCTGGCGGGGCGTCACGAGATCGCAACGCTGCTGGGTTACGAGAACTTTGCCCAATTGGCACTTGAAGAGCAGATGGCTGCATCTACCGGTCAAGTGCAGACGTTTTTCCAGAAACAGGTGGCAAGTGAGCAAGCGGCGTTTGCCAGTGATCGCCAGCAACTTCAGGCCGTTGCCGCTACTTATGGAGTCTTCGACCTGAAACTGTGGGACTACGCTTTTTTTGCGGAAAAAATTCGTCAGCAAGTAGCGGATATTTCGCCGGAACACTTTCGCGAATACTTCATGTTGGACGACACGCTTTTTCGCTTGTGCGAGCTCTTGCACCGATTGTTCGGTGTTCAGCTCGTGGAGCGGATGGATGTGGATTCGTGGGCCGAGTCTGTTCGCCTGTTCGAGGTGAAGGAATACGACGAGGTCAGGGGTTACATATTCGTTGAGCCGTTTTGGCGTGCCGGGTCAGAGCAGGCTCCCAACACCTTCGCGTTGCGTGATCGGCACAAAAATGCCGAGGGTCTACTGACGCGTCCGATTGCGGTCCTGCAGTGCAACTTCATGCACAGTGTCGATCTTCCATATTTGCTTGATCACAATCAGCTCAGGGTTTTATTCCATGAGTTTGGGCATTGCCTGCAGCAGGTGCTTACCAATGCCGAGTGCAGGGAAATAGCGAGTGTATCGGGCTACGGGCGGGACACTTCGGAATTCATGGGAGAGTTCCTGGAGCAGTGGTGCTTTGATCCCCAGGTCCTCATCTGGTTGTCCCGTCATCACCAGAGCGGCGAACCGCTGCCGGACGACCTGGCGAAAAAACAAAAGACCCGTATCTCTGTTCAAGCCAGCTGGGACACGGCCCAGTTGTTGATCACCGCCCTATTCGACTTTGAACTGCACAGAACGTGGGGCGATGGGCGCAGCGTCAAACAGGTATTTGACGATGCTGTAGCGCAAGTTGGCCATCTCCACGGGTTTTCCGCGCGGCGACCGGCCAATCAACTGACACACATCATGCAAGGCTATGCGGCCACTCTGTATTCCTACCGATGGTCCGGGGTGCTTGCCAAAGAAGCTTTTCGACGCTTTGAAAACGAAGGCTTGTTCAACTCGCAAACGGGGCGCGAGTTTCGGGAGGCGGTATTGGCTCCGGGAAACGCGCGCCCGTTGCTCGACTCATTGCAGGCCTTTCTCGGCGTGAGGCCGGCCGCCGTGGGTTAAGGCGGACGTGATTGTTTGCAACCCCCCAGCCCTTGATCGCTCACAGCGCAACGCAAAAACAAGTTGATCGACAAGTTTTCCAGGCTGAATCGATCCTGCTCGATCCTTAGCCTGCTATCATTTGTAACTATTAATTGCTGCCGTGTTCTATCTCTTGGGTTCCTTGAGCCCCATTTGCTGCCAAAACGACAAGCCGCTCCTTGAAGTGGCTGATAAACCCGTGACCACATGATGAGGTGCCACCATGTCTGATCAAGATCGAGACAACCCCCGGCGTGACTTTTTACGCAAATCCTTGACCTTGATTCCTGTGGTCACTGTTGCCAGTACCGGGCTAGGTGGCTCGGTACTGATGGCGACGCCTGAACCCGTGCAGGCCAGTCCGGCGCCGGTCAGCGACAAGGCCTATGAACCGAGCTATTTCACTGCCGAGGAATGGGCCTTCATCAATGCGGCGGTGGCGCGCCTGATCCCCGCTGACGCCCAAGGCCCAGGCGCCGTGGAAGCCGGTGCGCCGGAATACATCGATCGTCAGATGAATACGCCTTACGCCAGCGGAGCCTTGTGGTTCATGCAAGGTCCGTTCAACGCTGATGCGCCACCCGAGATGGGTTGGCAAAGCAAATTGGTGCCCAAGCAGATCTATCGACTGGGTATTGCTGCCACGGATGCTTGGTCGAAGGCGTTCAACGGTAAAGCTTTTGCTGCGCAAGACAGCGCTACCCAGGATGATTTGCTCAAGCGCCTGGAAGCAGGTGGCAGCGAAACTGCCACGTATTTTGGCGCCGTTGCGCCGAATATTTTCTTCAACCTGTTGCTGCAAAACACCAAGGAAGGGTTCTTTTGCGACCCGATCCATGGCGGCAACAAAGGTATGGTCGGTTGGACCATGATCGGCTTTCCCGGCGCCCGCGCCGATTTCATGGATTGGGTGGAACGCAACGAGCAATACCCCTTCCCGGCTGTTTCCATCCGTGGCGAGAGGGCATAAACGTGGCGAACATCATGAAAAAAGTCGATGCGGTGATCGTCGGTTTCGGCTGGACGGGCGCGATCATGGCCAAGGAACTGACGGAAGCGGGCCTGCAAGTGGTGGCGCTGGAACGCGGGCCGATGCAGGACACCTATCCGGACGGCAGCTATCCGCAAGTAATTGATGAACTGACCTACAGCATTCGTAAAAAACTCTTTCAGGACATCTCCAAGGAAACCGTGACCATTCGCCATAGTGTGAATGACATTGCCTTGCCCAACCGTCAGTTGGGTGCCTTTCTGCCGGGTAACGGCGTGGGTGGTGCAGGGTTGCACTGGTCGGGTGTGCATTTTCGGGTTGATCCTATCGAGTTGCGCATGCGCAGCCATTACGAAGAGCGCTATGGGAAAAACTTCATTCCCAAAGACATGACCATCCAGGACTTTGGCGTCAGCTACGAAGAACTGGAGCCGTTCTTCGACTATGCCGAAAAAGTCTTCGGCACCTCTGGCCAGGCATGGACAGTCAAAGGGCAACTGGTGGGCGAAGGCCGTGGCGGCAACCCGTATGCACCGGACCGCTCCAACCCGTTCCCGTTGCAGTCACAGAAAAATACCGTCTCGGCCCAACTGTTCCAGAAGGCTGCCGCTGACGTGGGTTACAAGCCCTACAACTTGCCGTCCGCCAATACGTCGGGGCCGTACACCAATCCTTATGGCGCACAGATGGGGCCGTGTAATTTCTGTGGTTTTTGCAGTGGTTATGTCTGCTACATGTACTCCAAGGCTTCGCCGAACGTGAACATCCTACCGGCCTTGCGACAGGTGCCGAACTTTGAACTGCGGCCCAATTCCCACGTGCTCAAGGTCAATCTCGACAGCACCAAGAGCAAGGCCACCGGCGTGACGTATATCGATGCCCAGGGCCGGGAGATCGAGCAGCCGGCAGACCTGGTGATTCTCGGCGCGTTCCAGTTCCACAACGTGCGCTTGATGCTGCTCTCGGGTATCGGCAAGCCCTACGACCCGATCAGCGGTGAAGGTGTAGTGGGCAAGAACTTCGCTTATCAGAACATGGCCACGATCAAGGCCTATTTCGACAAGGATGTGCATACCAATAACTTTATCGGCGCCGGCGGCAATGGCGTGGCGGTGGATGATTTCAACGCTGACAACTTCGACCATGGCCCCCATGGCTTCGTTGGTGGTTCGCCGATGTGGGTCAACCAGGCGGGTAGTCGACCGATTGCCGGCGCGTCGAACCCACCCGGCACACCGGCCTGGGGCAGCGCCTGGAAGCGCGCCACGGCGGATTACTACACCCACCAAGTGTCGATGGACGCCCACGGTGCGCATCAGTCCTACCGGGGCAACTACCTCGATCTGGACCCGGTGTACCGCGATGCCTACGGTCTGCCGTTGCTGCGCATGACCTTTGACTGGCAGGAAAACGACATCAAGATGAACCGCTTCATGGTCGAGAAAATGGGCAAGATTGCTGAGGCGATGAACCCCAAGGCGATTGCCGTGCTGGGCAAAAAGGTCGGTGACCACTTCAACACCGCGACCTACCAGACGACTCACCTCAACGGCGGCGCAATCATGGGAACCGATCCGAAGACCAGTGCGGTAAACCGCTACTTGCAGTGCTGGGATGTACACAACGTGTTTGTCCCAGGGGCGTCTGCCTTCCCACAAGGCCTGGGCTACAACCCTACAGGCCTGGTGGCAGCGCTGACCTATTGGTCAGCCCGGGCAATTCGCGAGCAGTATCTGAAAAACCCCGGCCCGCTGGTTCAGGCATAAGGAGCGACGACCATGAAAGCATTTGTTATCGCCGCCCTGGCCTTGTTCAGCAGTTGCTCGGTGAGCGCTGCTGAAACCGACTTGATCAAACAGGGTGAATACCTGGCCCGCGCCGGTGACTGCGTGGCCTGCCACACCGCCAAGGGCGGCAAACCCTTTGCCGGAGGCTTGCCGATGGAAACCCCGATCGGGGTGATTTACTCCACCAACATTACCCCGGACAAAACCGGCCTGGGGGACTACAGCTTTGAAGACTTCGACAAGGCTGTGCGTCATGGCGTCGCAAAAAGCGGTAGTACTCTTTACCCGGCGATGCCCTACCCGTCTTATGCGCGTGTTAGCGAATCCGATATGCAGGCGCTGTACGCATACTTCATGAAAGGCGTGGAGCCGGTTGCCCAGGAGAACAAGGACAGCGACATCCCCTGGCCTTTGAGCATGCGTTGGCCACTGGCGGCGTGGCGCTGGATGTTTGCGCCTGAGGTTGCGGGCTATCAAGCCCCGGCAGGTGCGGATCCGGTGATCAGTCGTGGTGCCTATCTGGTTGAAGGCCTTGGTCATTGCGGTGCCTGCCACACCCCGCGTGCCCTGACCATGCAGGAAAAAGCCTTGAGCTCCGCTGACGGCAATGCATTTCTGTCGGGCAGTGCGCCGCTGGAGGGCTGGATCGCCAAAAGCCTGCGCGGCGACCACAAGGATGGTCTGGGCAGTTGGAGCGAAGAGCAACTGGTGCAGTTTCTAAAGACCGGTCGCAGTGACCGCGGCGCGGTGTTTGGCGGCATGAGTGATGTGGTGGTCCACAGCATGCAGTACATGTCGCAAGACGACCTGACGGCAATTGCCCGTTACCTCAAGAGCCTTCCCGCAGTGGACCCCAACGATCAGCCTCACCAGTACGACAAGCAGGTGGCCGAGGCACTGTGGAAAGGTGACGACAGCAAGCCGGGCGCTGCGGTGTATATCGATAACTGCGCGGCCTGCCACCGTACCGATGGCCACGGCTATACCCGCGTATTCCCCGCGCTGGCGGGCAACCCGGTATTGCAGACGGCAGACGCCACGTCGCTGATCAACATTGTGTTGAATGGCGGCACACTGCCGGCGACTCACGCCGCACCGTCGACGTTCACCATGCCGGCCTTTGGCTGGCGGCTGTCGGATCAGGAAGTGGCCGATGTAGTCAGTTTCATCCGAAGTAGTTGGGGTAATAGCGCGGAGCTTGTAAAGACTTCGCAAGTGACCGCCTTGCGAAATAAGGACGATGAGATAGAGGTTGAGAAAACTTCAGGAAAATAAAGTTTCCTACCGGGCTTATAGGTACTGCCTATAAGCCGGTATTTGGTTTATTAGTTACAAGCGAAAGCAGGTTTTTACAAAGTTATTTGCCAAGTTTAAAAATAGAGCCTTGTCCTGTTCGTCAAAGTCCCCGTCATTGTCTAGGTCGGTTGGGGACGAGGTAGTGTCGTAGTGCCCGTCTTTATTGGATGAAGAGGCATACATCGCGTATGAAAGATTACCGTCGGTAAAACGCTCTAGTAAAATCTCTGGGCTACTATCTTTTTCGAAGTCTTCGCACGTTAAGCAGATTTGATCTTGAGACATAACTATCCTGCAAGTGTTAATGAATTAAGCAGCGATCATAGCGACGTCATTGGTAGATTATCCATGGTGCATATGTCGCGATTTATTACTTGTTTATATACATGTAGGAAGTATTAATTGCACTCGTATGAACCCTGATGACGAGACGCAGTGCTCGACGGTACTGGCAGGAAGTAAATTTCCCGTATACTGTATATAGATACAGTATACGAGGCTTGACCATGAATGCTCCTTCGTCTCCTCGCGGACGCGGCACCGGCGCCAACCCCCGCAACCGCTTCGCCCCCACGAGTTCGGTAGCGGAAGATGACGGCTGGTACCAAGAAGTCCCGCCGACCCAGGGTACCGAAGTGCGCATCGAGGTGGCGAAGACCATCATCACCCGCAACACTTCACCGGATCTGCCGTTTGATCGCTCCATCAACCCCTATCGGGGCTGCGAGCACGGTTGTATTTATTGCTATGCAAGGCCCAGCCACGCCTATTGGGACATGTCGCCTGGGCTGGATTTCGAAACCCGCTTGATCGCCAAGAGCAACGCCGCCCAAGTGCTGGAGCAGCAACTGGCCAAGCCAGGTTATACCTGTGCACCGATCAACCTTGGCTCCAACACGGACCCGTATCAGCCCATCGAGCGTGAGTACACGATTACCCGGCAAACCCTGGAAGTGCTGCTGCGCTACCGCCATCCGGTGACGATTATTACCAAAGGCTCGCTGATCCTGCGTGATCTTGATCTGCTGACGGAGCTGGCCCGACTGCGTCTGGTGGCAGTGATGATCAGTCTCACCAGCCTGGATGACGAGCTCAAGCGCATCCTGGAGCCACGCGCTGCCGCGCCCAAGGCAAGGTTGCGGGCCATTCGGGTGATGCGTGAAGCGGGAATCCCGGTGGGCGTGCTGTGTTCGCCGATGATCCCGATGATCAATGACAGGGAGTTGGAAAGCCTGCTGGCCGAGGCCCACGCTGCTGGTGCACAAAGCGCGGCCTACATGATGTTGCGGCTGCCGCTTGAAGTGGCGCCGCTGTTCGAGGAGTGGCTGGCTGCCCATTACCCGCAACGGGCGGCCCATGTGATGAGCCTGGTGCGTCAGGTACGCGGTGGTGAAGTGTATGACAGTCGCTTCGGTGTACGCATGCGCGGCGAAGGGCCATTTGCCGATCTGCTGGCACAACGATTCTCCAAGGCGATCAAGCGATTAGGGCTCAATCGCCGGGAAGGATTTAATCTGGACTGCACGGCATTTTGTCCCCCCGGCAGGCAGATGGCATTGTTGTAGACTTACGCAAATATGTAGCAGGGCCCGGTTCGGGTAGTTGTGTTTTGATATCACTGAAAGCCGCGAGTTAGAGCGGTTTATTCAGTTTGAGTTAAGTTTCGGCGGATACCTTGTTCATGGAGTGACCAATGAGTCCGCGTCGCCGGGTGTGTAGTTTTTTCAACTATTTCACAGGTGGCGCGTCAAACTGAATGGGAAGACTCCCCCGCTCCAACCAAAGAGGATGAATCATGAGTGACAAGGATAAACAGCCGTTGGCTGCGTCGGCTTCAGCCCCTCACGAGGCGGAGTCCGCCGATGCAGCGCTGCAGCATATCGTTGATGGTTTTATGCACTTCCATAACGAGGTTTTCCCTCAGCAGGAAGAACTCTTCAAGAAGCTCGCCACGGCCCAGAGCCCAAGGGCGATGTTCATCACCTGTGCCGATTCGCGCATCGTGCCGGAATTGATCACCCAAAGCTCCCCTGGCGATTTGTTCGTTACCCGTAACGTCGGCAACGTCGTGCCGCCTTATGGACAGATGAACGGTGGTGTTTCCACGGCCATCGAGTACGCGGTACTGGCCTTGGGCGTGCAGCACATCATTGTGTGCGGGCACTCGGACTGCGGCGCCATGCGCGCGGTACTCAACCCCCAAAGTCTGGAAAAAATGCCCACAGTCAAAGCCTGGCTGCGTCATGCCGAGGTTGCCAAGACCATGGTGCAGGACAACTGCGACTGCGCCAACGAAGGCGAAAGCATGAAGGTACTGACTGAAGAGAATGTCATCGCCCAATTGCAGCACTTGCGCACCCATCCGTCGGTGGCCTCGCGCATGGCAAATGGCCATTTGTTTATCCATGGCTGGATCTACAACATCGAGACCAGTGAAATCCGGGCCTACGATGCGGATCAATCGGCGTTTCGACCGTTGAACGGTACCGAATCGATCCCTTCGGCGACGCCTAAAGCGCGCTTCTAAAAATCTTCCCGCCGGGTAACGCGATGGCTGCCATTGAGCAGCCAGGCATTGCCGCGCCCGGCGAATGCCTCGGGAGAGTCATTATGCGTGCTGCTCAATTGAAAGCTGTATTGCCGCGGGAGCTGTTGGCGTCCGTGGTGGTGTTTCTGGTTGCCCTGCCTCTGTGTATGGGCATCGCTATCGCTTCGGGGATGCCACCGGCCAAAGGTTTGATTACCGGGATCATCGGTGGCCTGGTGGTTGGCTGGATGGCCGGCTCGCCCCTGCAAGTCAGTGGCCCGGCGGCTGGTTTGGCGGTATTGGTCTTCGAGCTGGTGCGCCAGCACGGCATGCTCATGCTCGGGCCCATTCTGCTACTGGCGGGCTTCCTGCAACTGGTAGCGGGACGCTTGCGCCTTGGGTGCTGGTTCCGCGTGACCGCCCCAGCGGTGGTGTATGGAATGCTGGCTGGGATCGGGGTGTTGATTGTCCTGTCACAAGTCCATGTAATGCTGGATGCGGCGCCGAAACCCTCTGGCCTGGACAACCTCGCAGGCTTCCCCGCTGCGGTGGTCCAGGCCATTCCCTCTGTAGGCGGCGGGTTGGGTTGGCAAGCTGGTTTGCTCGGATTGGCGACGATTCTGGTGATGTGGTTGTGGGACAAATTTCGCCCGCAAAAGCTCCGCTTTGTGCCGGGGGCCTTGCTCGGAGTAGGCCTTGCGACGGTGACCAGCCTGGCGCTGGCTTTGCAGGTCAAACGCGTCGAAGTACCGGAAAACCTCGCCGATGCCATCGACTGGCTGCGTCCCAGCGATCTGCTGAACCTGGCTGATCCTAGCTTGCTGATTGCTGCTTTCGCGGTGGCCTTTATCGCCAGCGCCGAAACCCTGCTCTCGGCGGCGGCGGTCGATCGGATGCACAGCGGCCAGCGCTCGGACTTCGACAAGGAATTGTCCGCCCAGGGGGTAGGCAACATGCTCTGTGGTTTGGTCGGCGCGTTGCCCATGACCGGGGTGATTGTGCGCAGCTCGGCGAATGTCCAGGCAGGTGCAACTACGCGGTTGTCAGCGATGTTCCACGGGTTATGGCTGCTGGGCTTTGTGTTGCTGTTGTCCAGTGTGCTGCAAAGCATTCCGGTGGCGAGCCTGGCGGGGGTGTTGGTGTACACCGGCGTCAAGCTGGTAGATCTCAAGGCTTTCCGGGCACTGGGGCGATATGGCCGGATGCCGATGTTTACCTATGCCGCCACGGCGTTGGCAATCATCTTCACCGACCTGCTCACGGGTGTGCTGGTAGGCTTCGGGCTGACATTGCTCAAACTGGCATTTAAGGCATCGCGGTTGAAAGTCAGCCTGGTCGACCTGCCTCAGGATGGCGAGATGGAGCTGCGCCTGAGCGGTGCAGCGACCTTTCTGAAAGTGCCGGCATTGACCCGGGTGCTGTCGACGGTACCTGCAGGGATTACCGTGCATGTACCCCTCAACAACCTGAGCTACATCGACCATTCCTGCCTGGAATTGCTGGAGGAGTGGGCGCGCGCCAATACGGCGAAGGGTTCCAGGTTGGTGATTGAGGCGCGAGGCTTGAAACGCAGGCTGGAAGGCCGGGTGCGGACGAACACCGGGCTTGGTTCAGCGGCCGCTGAACCTGTGTAGGCGCGGCCCTCTCCAAAGAAGGTTACGCTGGCTGATCAAGCTCCAACTCCACACCCAGTTGCCGCGACAGGCACGGCCAGCGCTTCCAAGCGGCTTCCGTGTCAGGGCTTTTGAGCTTGTCGCGGTAGGCTTCGACCGACTCCAGCGCGAAGCTTTCTTCGTTGAGCATCTCATCAACCGCCAGGTGTACGGCTTCGTCCAACTGATTGGCGAATGCTTCGCCGATCAGCTGATGAGCGATCAGGTTGGCGACGGTAGTGTCTGCCGGAATCAACGGCTGACCGAAATGCTTGATATACAGATCGTTTACTTCTTCCACTAACCGATGGGCCAGGTAAGCCTCGTCCAACAGGCTGTCCAAGCCTTCATGGCCCTCGAGGATGGCGGGCGGCTGGAGGAAGAAGTGCTCGGCGATCTTCAATACCGGCTTGATCTGGCTTTCAATACCGGCTTCGCGGGCGACGTCGTTGGCTGCATCCAGCAAGTCTGGGACCAAATCGATATAGGCCGTAACGAAGCGTGTCATCACCACGTTGCGATCACCTTCAGCCAGGGAAATGGCCGAATGCAGGTGCGGCAATTTTTGGTCCAGCTGCTTGGCCAATTGGCCAGTGGAGACTTCGTGTTGATGGGCACGGGAAATCTGCTCGCGCAATGCGGCGGTGTTCATGAAAGCTCCAGAAATACAGGCGTAGGAAAGGGGACTGCATAAGGTAGCTCGTTTATACGAGGCCCTAAGACGCATTTGTCATAATTATTTCATGGTTATGCGTCCGCGTTATATCGAAAGGCCATCGTTCGTCGGATAGGCGCCGAATCTTCAGTCAGGCCTCGACCGTTCGTCCTTTTTTACTGATTTGTCCTCACACATTGCGGGGTCGCAGTCGCTGTCTATACTCGGGTTTGTACGCAATTAGCTGATGACGCCCGACTGCACATAAGCAGGCAAGGCTTGGCGGATGCAAGCAGTTTGGAAGCCGCCCCCTTGGCCGCAGGTGCAAACCGGCGGGATAACAAGAACGATAAGGGGAACCCGCAATGACGCGACATCCACATGTTTGGATGGGCTTACTCTTGTGGTCGGTATTCAGCCAGGCGCAGGCCGCCTGGACGGTGAATATGACGCCAGGGGCCACTGAAGTCAGTCACGCCGTGTTCGATTTGCACATGACCATTTTCTGGATCTGTGTGGTAATCGGCATCATCGTGTTTGGCGCGATGTTCTGGTCGATGATTGTCCATCGACGCTCCACCGGCCAGGTGGCGGCCAAGTTTCACGAGAGCACCACGGTGGAAATCCTCTGGACCGTCGTGCCCTTGCTGATCCTGGTGGTCATGGCCATTCCGGCGACCAAGACCCTGATCAACATCTACGACAGCACTGAGTCGGATATCGATATCCAGGTCACCGGCTACCAATGGAAATGGCATTACAAATACCTGGGACAGGATGTCGAGTTCTTCAGCAACCTGGCCACGCCCGCCGAGCAGATTCAAAACAAGGCCGACAAGGGTGAGCACTACTTGCTGGAAGTCGATCAGCCGCTGGTGTTGCCGGTAGGTGCCAAGGTGCGCTTCCTGGTGACGGCAGCCGACGTCATCCATTCCTGGTGGGTGCCGGCCTTTGCGGTCAAGCGCGATGCCATCCCCGGCTTCGTCAACGAGGCCTGGACCCGAGTCGAGAAGCCTGGCATCTACCGTGGCCAGTGCGCCGAGCTGTGCGGCAAGGACCACGGCTTCATGCCGGTTGTGGTGGAGGTCAAGTCCAAGGCTGACTACGAAACCTGGCTGGGCGAGCGCAAGGAAGAGGCTGCCAAGCTCAAGGAGCTGACATCCAAGGAGTGGACGCTTGAAGAGTTGGTGGCCCGTGGCGACAAGGTCTACCACACCGCCTGCGTGGCCTGTCACCAAGCCGAGGGTCAAGGCCTGCCACCGATGTTTCCGGCCCTCAAGGGCTCGAAAATCGCCACCGGGCCTGTGGCCGAGCACCTGGGTATCGTCTACCACGGCAAGCCCGGCACCGCGATGGCGGCTTTCGGCAAGCAACTTTCGGAAGTCGATATTGCAGCCGTGGTGACCTACGAACGCAATGCGTGGGGCAACAACAAGGGTGACATGGTGACCCCTAAAGACGTGCTGGCACTTAAACAGGCGGAAAGCAAATGACCTCCTTCATTGCGTATTCCCTGAACCGTCCCGCCCACTCGTTTGCAGGAGACAGGCCATGAGCACTGTGATCGATGACCACGGTCATGCCGCTGACCACGCTCACGGCCCCGCCAAGGGCCTGATGCGCTGGGTACTGACCACTAACCACAAAGACATCGGGACCATGTACCTATGGTTCAGTTTTGCGATGTTCCTGCTGGGTGGCTCGTTTGCTATGGTGATTCGTGCCGAGTTGTTCCAGCCGGGCCTGCAGATCGTGGAGCCGGCGTTCTTCAACCAGATGACCACCATGCATGGCTTGATCATGGTGTTTGGCGCGGTGATGCCGGCCTTTGTCGGGTTGGCCAACTGGATGATCCCGTTGATGATCGGCGCGCCGGACATGGCATTGCCGCGGATGAACAACTTCAGTTTCTGGCTGCTGCCCGCGGCATTCCTGTTGTTGGTGTCGACGTTGTTTTCACCGGGTGGCGGGCCCAATTTCGGCTGGACGTTCTACGCCCCGCTCTCCACCACTTACGCTCCGGAAAGCGTGACCTTTTTTATCTTTGCCATTCACCTGATGGGCGTCAGTTCGATCATGGGCGCGATCAACGTGGTCGCGACCATCCTCAACCTGCGCGCGCCGGGCATGACGCTGATGAAAATGCCGCTGTTTGTCTGGACCTGGTTGATCACGGCGTTCCTGCTGATCGCAGTGATGCCGGTACTGGCCGGTTGCGTGACCATGATGTTGATGGATATTCACTTTGGCACCAGCTTCTTCAGTGCAGCCGGCGGTGGTGATCCGGTGTTGTTCCAGCACGTGTTCTGGTTCTTCGGCCATCCCGAGGTCTACATCATGATCCTGCCGGCGTTCGGCGCCGTCAGCGCGATTATTCCGGCGTTCTCGCGCAAACCGCTGTTTGGCTATACCTCGATGGTTTATGCCACGGCGAGCATCGCATTCCTGTCGTTTATCGTCTGGGCGCACCACATGTTCGTCGTTGGCATTCCGCTGGTGGGTGAGCTGTTCTTCATGTACGCCACGATGCTGATCGCAGTGCCTACCGGGGTGAAGGTGTTCAATTGGGTCAGTACTATGTGGCAGGGCTCGCTGACCTTCGAGACGCCGATGCTGTTTGCCGTGGCCTTCGTGATCCTGTTCACCATCGGTGGCTTTTCCGGGTTGATGCTGGCCATCGCCCCGGCGGATTTTCAGTACCACGACACCTACTTTGTGGTGGCGCACTTCCATTACGTACTGGTACCGGGGGCCATCTTCGGGATCTTCGCTTCGGCGTATTACTGGCTGCCGAAATGGACCGGCCACATGTATGACGAAACCCTGGGCAAGCTGCATTTCTGGCTGTCTTTCGTGGGAATGAACATGGCGTTCTTCCCCATGCACTTCGTGGGGCTGGCGGGTATGCCGCGCCGGGTGCCGGACTACAACCTGCAGTTCGCCGATTTCAACATGGTGTCGTCCATTGGCGCCTTCATGTTCGGGGCCACGCAGATCTTCTTTCTGTTCATCGTCATCAAATGCATTCGTGGCGGCCAGCCCGCGCCAGCCAAGCCATGGGATGGTGCCGAAGGCCTAGAGTGGAGCGTCCCTTCGCCGGCGCCGTACCACACCTTCACCACCCCGCCGGAGGTCAAATGAACATTCGGATGGGAGGCGCGCATGGCTGAGTCCCTGCCGACCAGGCGCCTGGTTACGCGCCTGTTGATTCTGGTGCTGGGGATGTTCGCCTTCGGGTTTGCCCTGGTGCCGATCTATGACGTGATGTGCAGCGCGTTCGGTATCAACGGCAAGACGGCCGGGCAGTACGAGGGCTCGCAGGTTGTTGATCAGTCACGCCAGGTGCGGGTGCAGTTTCTGTCCACCAATGCCATCGATATGGTCTGGGAATTTCACTCCAAGGCGGACGAAATCGTGGTCAACCCGGGGGCGGTCAACGAGATGGTGTTTGTCGCCTTCAACCCTACGGACAAGCCGATGACGGCTCAGGCGATCCCAAGCATTTCGCCCTCGGAAGCGGCGATGTACTTCCACAAGACCGAGTGTTTTTGCTTTACCCAGCAAGTGCTGCAGCCCGGGGAGCGTATCGAGATGCCGGTGCGGTTCATTGTTGACCGCGACATGCCCATGAACGTGAAGCACTTGACCCTGGCTTACACGCTGTTCGATATCACCGAGCGCCAACCGCCCGTGGCTGTCCATCCCGGCGGCTAGGCGTGCCTGCGGGCTCGATTAGGAGAACGAATACATGTCGAATCATGATACGTACTACGTACCAGCGCAAAGCAAGTGGCCGATAATTGCCACGTTTGGGATGTTGATCAGCGTGTATGGCCTGGGTGTGTGGTTCAACGACCTCAAGGCGGTCCGCCCGGAATCCCACGGCCCGCTGATCTTTTTCGTCGGAGGGTTGCTGCTGGCCTACATGATGTTTGGCTGGTTCGGCGCGGTGATCAAGGAGAGTCGGGCCGGGCTGTACAGCGCGCAAATGGACCGTTCATTTCGCTGGGGCATGACGTGGTTCATCTTTTCCGAGGTGATGTTTTTCATCGCGTTCTTTGGTGCGCTGTTTTATGTGCGCCACCTGTCTGCTCCCTGGCTGGCCGGTGAGGGATCGAAGGGTGTTGCGCACATGTTGTGGCCGAATTTCGAGTTCGCCTGGCCGCTGCTGAACAATCCGGACCCGAAACTGTTCCCGGCGCCCGAAGGCACCATCAGCCCGTGGGGCTTGCCGTTGGTCAACACCATTTTGCTGGTGAGCTCCAGCGTGACCATCACCATCGCCCACCACGCCTTGCGCAAGGGGCATCGGGGCGCGCTGAAAATCTGGCTGGCGCTTACCGTGTTGCTGGGGGTGGCATTTCTCGGGTTCCAGGTTGAGGAGTACGTCCACGCCTACAAGGAGCTGGGCCTGACCTTGGGCTCCGGGGTGTATGGCGCGACCTTCTTCATGCTGACTGGCTTCCACGGCGCCCACGTAACCATCGGCACCATTATTCTGTTCGTGATGTTGATGCGCATCCTGAAGGGGCATTTCAATGCCGAACATCAGTTCGGTTTCGAAGCGGCCAGTTGGTACTGGCACTTTGTAGACGTGGTGTGGATCGGCCTGTTTTTCTTCGTTTACGTACTTTGACGCGTTTGCCGCGGCCTCTATTTACCAAGGGACATGCGACACCAGTTGGCCGCTGAAGAAGCCCCAACTGATCAGCGCCAGAGTGATCACGGCCAGCACGACACGTACGGTCAAGGCAGTGACGAGGCGATTGGAGTGGCCCTCGTCCTTGACCAGGAAAAACAAGCCACTGAACAGGCTCACAACGGTAGCGATCAGCATCAGGGCAATAGCGGCTTTGAGCATGGTCAGGCTCCTGGGCTCTTTTTTTGGAGGGGCGGGCAATGAGATTCAGTATAGCCAGCGCACTATCAACCCCTGTGGCAATGCCATGAAACGTTTTCGTCCCGGGATTGCACCGACACTGGTGGTGTTTGTGCTGTTGCCACTGATGGTGAGCCTCGGGTTCTGGCAGTTGTCTCGTGGCCAGGAAAAACAGGTGCTGCTGGCAAACTACGCCGAGCGCCGGGCGGCGGAACCGGTGAGCCTTGAGCATCTGAATGGCACGGCGGATCCGGCCTTTCGCCGGGTGCTTCTACAGGGCCAGTTCGATGCCGAGCATAGCGTGCTGTTGGATAATCGCATGCGCGATGGCAAGGCAGGCGTGGAGTTACTGCAACCTTTTCATGATCAGGCCAGCGGCCTTTGGCTGTGGCTCAATCGCGGCTGGCTGCCTTGGCCGGACCGGCGTACACCGCCCGCGTTCACCACACCGGCGCGGCCGCTGAGTCTCGAGGCATGGGTGTATGTAGCCCCCGGCGAGACTTTTCAATTACACGCTGACCCTGCCCGCACGCCCTGGCCACGATTGCTGACTGCTCTGCATCCTGGGGCATTGTGGGCGGAGTTGGGGCGCGACGGATTCTCATATGAGCTGCGGGCCGAAGCCGGCCCGGCAATGTACCAAACCAATTGGCCAGTAGTGGCCATGGGGCCGGAAAAACACTTGGGGTATGCCGTGCAGTGGTTCGCCATGGCGTTGGCGCTATTGGGCCTTTACCTCTATCTCGGATGGCACAACGCAAGGGAGAAGCACCATGGGAGCGGCCATGAATCCACCCAACATGTCTGACACATCCGCAGCACCAGACCGGCGCAAGGGGCGCTGGCAATTGATTCTGATCGTACTGATGGTCGTCGGTCCGATGGTGCTGGCCACCTATATGTACAAGTTGCAGTTCTGGGTGCCGGACGGCCGCAGCTATCACGGCCAAATGATTGGCAACGGCCAGACCCGCGCCGATATTGGCGTGCAGGCGGACGAAGGTCGCTGGCAACTTTTGGTCACCGCGCCCACTGCCTGCGCTGGCGAATGCCAGCAACTGGTGTACCTCGCCCGCCAATTGCAGATCGGCCTGGGCCGGGATGCCTCCCGCGCCAGTCATGCCTTGGCCACTGTGCAGCCGGTCAGTGCCGAATACGAGGCCAGGTTGAAAACCGAATATCCACAATTACAACGCTACCCATTGGAGCTCGCGACCTTCAATCAAGGCGCAGCAGCGCCGGGGGATGCGCAACTGTGGATCGTCGATCCCCACGGCAATCTGGTATTGCGCTACGACGCTCGGGTCAAGGGCAAGGACCTACTTAACGACCTGCGCCATCTGCTGAAACTGTCGAATATCGGATAAGGGCATCGTCATGGCCAAACCTGGATTTCGCCTCGCGTTGTTTGCCACCCTGCTGGCGCTGATTGTGGTGTTGCTGGGTGCCTACACTCGCCTGACCCATGCCGGCCTCGGTTGCCCGGACTGGCCGGGCTGCTACGGCTTTATCAGCGTGCCCAAGAGCGAGGCGCAATTGGCCCATGCCGAACTGCATTTCCCGGAGGCGCCGGTGGAGGCCGACAAGGGCTGGAACGAGATGATTCACCGTTATGCGGCAGGCGCGCTGGGGTTGTTGATTGCCCTGCTGGCCGCACGCGCCTGGACCCATCGACGTCATCCGGGGCAGCCGTTGAAGCTGCCATTATTTCTGCTGGCAGTGGTGTTTGCCCAAGCGATCTTTGGGATGTGGACGGTAACGCTCAAGCTCTGGCCGCAAGTGGTCACCGGGCATCTGTTAGGCGGCTTTGCCACGTTAAGCCTGCTGTTTTTGCTGACGCTACGCCTGTCGGGTGTATTGCCGGCGTTGATCGTCCCCCGGCGCCTGCAGTACTGGGCGACTGCCGGGTTGGTGCTGGTCATCGGACAGGTCGCCCTCGGCGGATGGGTCAGTTCCAACTATGCGGCAGTGGCCTGTATCGACTTGCCCACCTGTCATGGCCAGTGGTGGCCGGCGGCAGATTTTGCCAATGGCTTTCACCTGACCCAGCATATCGGGCCCAATTATCTCGGTGGGCAACTGGACAGCGAGGCCCGCACGGCGATTCATCTGACCCATCGCGTGGGAGCGCTGGTGGTGACCGGGGTTTTGTTGGGGCTGGCCTGGCAGCTCAAGGCTGTGGGCATGACGCGCTTGGCCGGCCTGTTGCTGATCGCGCTGGCTGCGCAAATCGCCCTGGGGCTGAGCAATGTGTATTTCCATTTGCCGCTGCCGGTGGCGGTCGCGCATAACGCAGGCGGTGCAGCGCTGTTGCTGACCCTTGTGCTGGTCAATTATCACGCCCGCACCAGCCTGGTCCGGGTCCGACATCAAGTGCCGTTCGGTTGGCGCTTCAGCCCGCGCAAACAGGTATCGGGCCTTATTACCCTTAAAGGAGAGATGCCATGGCGACCTTGACCGAGGCGCATCACAGTCGGGCAATCTGGCGGGATTACCTGGAGTTGACCAAGCCCAAAGTCGTGGTGCTGATGCTGATCACGTCCCTGGTGGGCATGTTTCTCGCCACTCGGGCTGGCGTGCCATGGACGGTGTTGATCTTCGGTAACCTGGGGATTGCGCTGTGTGCCGGCGGCGCGGCGGCGGTCAATCATGTGGTGGATCGGCGCATCGATGCGCTGATGGCGCGTACGCACAAACGGCCACTGGCGGAAGGTCGTGTATCGCCAGCCGCAGCGCTGACCTTTGCGCTGGCGCTGGCGGTAGCTGGATTGGCTTTGTTGCTGGCGTTCACCAATCCCTTGGCGGCGTGGCTGACGCTGGCCTCGCTGCTGGGCTACGCAGTGATCTACACGGGCTTTCTCAAGCGTGCGACGCCGCAGAACATCGTGATCGGCGGTCTTGCGGGAGCGGCGCCACCGTTGCTGGGTTGGGTCGCGGTGACCGGTCATGTCAGCGCGGAGCCACTGCTGCTGGTGCTGATCATCTTCGCCTGGACCCCGCCGCACTTCTGGGCCCTGGCGATTCATCGCAAGGAGGAATACGCCAAGGCCGACATTCCGATGCTGCCGGTGACCCACGGTGAGCACTACACCAAGGTGCATATCCTGCTGTACACCTTTGCACTATTGGCCGTGAGCTTGATGCCCTATGTCATCCATATGAGCGGGTTGTTATACCTGGGATGTGCACTGGTTCTGGGTGCACGCTTTCTGCAATGGGCCTGGGTGCTGTACCGTGGCAGTCGGCCGCACGCGGCGATCAACACCTTCAAGTACTCTATCTGGTACTTGTTCCTGTTGTTTATTGCCCTGCTCGTAGATCACTACTTATTGTTGAACCTATGACTCGAACTCAAAAAACTGTCTTTATCCTGGTGGCTCTTGTGGCGTTGGTCATGGGCCTGACTGTCAACAAAGTACTGTCCGGCAAGGGGCAAGGTGATCCAACGGCGTTGATCGACGCGGGCATTATCCTGCTGCCGCAAAGCCGTCAGTTACCGCCTGTGACCATGACTAATCAGGACGGCCAGCCCGTGGTGGTCGACGAGTTGAAAGGCAAGTGGAGCGTGCTGTTCTTTGGCTACACCTTCTGCCCGGACATCTGTCCGACCACCCTCGCCCAGTTGCGGCAGATCAAGACTGAGCTGCCCAAGGACGTTGTGGATAAGTTGCAGGTGATCCTGGTCAGCGTTGACCCACATCGCGATACGCCGACACAACTCAAGCAGTACCTGGGCTACTTCGACCCACAGTTTTCGGGCCTGACCGGCGCGAACGTGGAGGATGTGCAGAAGGTCTCGAATGCGGTGAGTATCCCGTTCATTCCGGCGGATACCAGCAAGCCGAACTACACCGTCGACCATAGCGGCAACCTGGCGCTGATCGGTCCGGACGGCACGCAGCGCGGGTTTATCCGCGCGCCATTGAACAACCAGAAGTTGGTAGCGCAGTTACCGGGGTTATTGCAGCGTAACTAAGCCGAGCGGGTATCTTGCCTGCACCACAAAACAAATGTGGGAGCGGGCTTGCTCGCGATGACGGCGTGTCAGTCACCTTATGCGTGTCTGATACACCACAATCGCGAGCAAGCCCGCTCCCACATTTTGATCTGCGGTCAGCTTGGAGATCGATCAGAACGCCGGCTTGACTGCGCCTTTGTACTTCTCTTCGATGAATTTTTTCACTTCAGGCGTGTGCAGGGCTGCAACCAGTTTCTTCACGGCGTCCGAATCCTTGTTGTCCTCGCGGGTCACCAGGATGTTGACGTAAGGCGAGTCACTGCCTTCGATCGCCAGTGCGTCCTTGGAAGGGTCCAGCTTGGCTTCCAGGGCGTAGTTGGTATTGATCAGCGCCAAGTCGACCTGGGTCAGAACGCGCGGCAAGGTGGCGGCTTCCAGTTCACGGAATTTCAGGTTTTTCGGGTTGGCGGTGATGTCCTTGATGGTCGACAGGATATCGGTCGGGTTCTTCAAGGTGATGACGCCATTCTTGGCCAGCAGCAGCAGCGCACGGCCGCCGTTGGTGGCGTCGTTCGGAATCACCACGTTGGCACCGCTTGGCAGTTCGGCCAGGGTTTTGTATTTGCTGGAATAGGCACCCAGGGGCTCCAGATGCACGCCGGCAACGCTCACCAGGTGAGTGCCCTTGGCTTTGTTGAATTCATCCAGGTACGGCTGGTGTTGGAAGAAGTTGGCATCCAGGCGTTTTTCGGCCACTTGTACGTTCGGTTGGACGTAGTCGGTGAAGACCTTGACCTGTAGATCCAGGCCTTCCTTGGCCAGCGCTGGCTTGACGAACTCAAGGATTTCAGCGTGCGGCACCGGTGTGGCAGCGACCGTAAGGGTCTCGGCGTGCGCGGAAAATGCGGCAACGGCGGCGAAAGCAACCAGTAGTTTTTTCATCCAACAAGCTCCTTGTTCGGGCAGGCCGACGTTATGCCGGCAATGGCCGTTATTTTCGAGAAAAATGCGCCACCAGCTTGTCGCCGACGGTTTGCAAAATTTGCACCAGCACAATCAGCATCACCACAGTGACAACCATTACGTCGTCCTGAAAACGCTGATAACCGTAGCGAATCGCCAGGTCACCCAAGCCGCCGGCACCCACCACGCCCGCCATGGCGGTATAGCCCACCAAGGCAATGGCGGTGACGGTGATCGCCGCGATGATGCCGGGGCGAGCCTCGGGCAGCAACGCCTTGACAATGATTTGCCGGGTGGTCGCCCCCATCGCTTGCGTTGCCTCGATGATGCCGCGGTCCACTTCACGCAGAGCGGTTTCCACCAATCGTGCAAAGAACGTCGAGGCACCGACCACCAACGGTGGAATCGCCCCGGCTACGCCCAGGGACGTCCCCGTCAGAAAGACTGTGGTGGGGATCATCACGATCAGCAGGATAATGAATGGCAAGGAGCGTATCGCGTTCACCACGAAGGCCAGTACCGAATAGGTGGCTTTCTGTTCGAGCAATTGCCGGGGGCTGCACAGAAACAGCAGCACGCCCAACGGCAGGCCGATCAGTACAGTGAAGAACAGCGAAGTGCTGAGCATCAACATGGTGTCGCCGGTGGCAAGCCAGATGTCGGCCCAGTCAACCTGGTCGAAGTAGTGCAGTAAACCGTCCATTAACGCAGGATCTCCATGTGGACATCGGCCGCGGTGAAGCGAGCGAAAGCCGCCTCCATGTCACCGCCGGTAATGGCCAGGGTCAGTTGCCCGTAGGGAGTGTCTTTGATGTGGTCGATGCGACCGGCCAGGATGCTGTAGTCCACGCCTGTTTCGCGAGCGACGGTACCCAGCAATGGTGCGTAGGTCGCATCGCCCTGGAAGGTCAGGCGCACGATGCGTCCTGGCACATGCGCGAAGTCATTGCGCTGCTCGCCTTCATCGACCTGCTCGGATTCTTGCACGAAGCGCTTGGTGGTCGGGTGCTTGGGGTGCAGGAATACGTCGGCCACGCTGCCTTGCTCGACGATCACGCCAGCATCCATTACTGCCACCTGGTCACACACCCGTCGGATCACGTCCATTTCATGGGTGATCAGTACGATGGTCAGTTTCAACTCACGGTTGATCTCGGCCAGCAGTTGCAGGACCGAAGCAGTGGTCTGCGGGTCAAGGGCGCTGGTGGCCTCGTCGCACAGCAGGATTTTTGGCTTGGTGGCCAGGGCGCGGGCGATACCGACACGCTGTTTCTGGCCGCCTGAAAGCTGCGCCGGGTACTTCTTGGCGTGATCGGACAGGCCGACGCGGGCGAGCAATTCGGCTACGCGTTCATCGACTTCGCGACGGGACAACTCGCCTGCCAATTTCAGCGGCAATGCCACGTTGTCGGCGACAGTCTTGGAGGCCAGCAGGTTGAAATGCTGGAAAATCATCCCGACTTGCTGGCGGAAGCGGCGCAGGCCGTTGGCATCCAGGGCGGTGACTTCTTCACCATCGACCTTGATCTGGCCGCCAGTGGGTTCTTCAAGGCGATTGATCAGGCGCAGCAGGGTACTTTTTCCTGCACCCGAATGGCCAATCAGGCCGAACACCTGGCCGTTCTCGACCTGCAGGCTGGTGGGATGCAGGGCGGGTATATCCTTACCGGCGACCCGGTAGGTTTTATGGACGTTATGAAACTCGATCACGTAGCGAACCTTGTGGGGCGCATTGAAAAGGGATCAGCGGTTAGCCGGGCGCGCATTTTAGCCTGTCCGTATAGCGTTTCTTAGCATTTATTTCGTATTCAACCAGCGTTTTGGCAATAACGCGATCAAAGGTCATAAAAAAGGAACGGTGCAAAACCGCACCAGTCATTACTTAAGCAACTCGATTCCCCAGGTGCCGTGCCTGGGGTTTTGCTCGAACGGAGCCGGGGACCGCCTTGGCCAACGCAAACGAGGAGTTTTTGTCTGATGAGTACTAAAAAACCTGTGTCCCCGTCCAAGAGTGAATTGGCAGGCACCGACACCCTGGACCGTGGCAACACCAGCGCCAAGCTGCAAAGCTTGGAAAAATACCGCTCCGACGCCACCGGCCAGGCGTTGCGTACCAATCAGGGCGTAAAAATCGCCGATAACCAGAACACATTAAAAGTCGGATCCCGCGGCCCTTCGCTGCTGGAAGACTTCATCATGCGCGAAAAGATCACGCACTTTGACCATGAGCGGATCCCGGAGCGCATCGTCCATGCCCGGGGGACCGGCGCCCATGGATATTTCCAGAGCTACGAAAATCACGCGGAACTGACCAAGGCCGGTTTTCTGCGTGACCCTGGGCATAAAACCCCGGTCTTTGTGCGCTTTTCCACAGTACAGGGCCCTCGTGGTTCGGGTGATACCGTGCGCGATGTGCGCGGTTTTGCTGTGAAGTTCTTCACAGAAGAAGGCAACTTCGACCTAGTGGGCAATAACATGCCGGTGTTTTTCATTCAGGATGCGATCAAGTTTCCTGACTTCGTGCATGCCGTAAAACCTGAGCCACACAACGAGATTCCTACCGGCGGCTCAGCTCACGATACATTCTGGGATTTTGTTTCGCTGCAGCCGGAATCGGCGCACATGGTGATTTGGGCTATGTCTGACCGGGCAATTCCAAAAAGCCTACGGAGCATGCAGGGGTTTGGCGTGCATACCTTCCGCCTGATCAATGCACAAGGTCAGTCCAACTTCGTCAAGTTCCACTGGCGCCCGACCGCAGGCACCTGTTCGCTGGTGTGGGATGAGGCGCAAAAACTGGCAGGTAAAGACACTGACTACCATCGTCGCGATCTCTGGGAAGCCATCGAGAGTGGCGATTACCCGGAGTGGGAACTGGGCGTGCAGGTTATTCCTGAAGATAAGGAGCACGCGTTCGACTTCGACATTCTTGACCCTACCAAGCTGATTCCCGAGGAACTGGTGCCGATCACCCCGCTGGGCAAGATGGTGCTTAACCGCAACCCGGACAACTTTTTTGCCGAAGTCGAGCAGGTTGCGTTCTGTCCGGGGCATATCGTGCCGGGTATCGACTTTTCTAATGACCCGCTGCTGCAAGGTCGACTGTTTTCCTACACCGATACGCAGATCAGCCGACTGGGTGGGCCGAACTTTCACCAGTTGCCAATCAACCAGCCGGTGACGCCGCTCCATAACAACCAGCGTGACGCCATGCATCGCTCCATCATCGACAAGGGGCGGGCGTCTTACGAGCCAAACTCTATTGACAGTGGCTGGCCCAAAGAAACGCCTCCGGCGGCGCAGGACGGTGGTTTTGAGTCCTATCCAGAGCGCATTGACGCTCACAAGATTCGTGAGCGCAGTGAATCATTCGGTGATCACTTCTCCCAGGCGCGGTTGTTTTACCGCAGCATGAGCACGCACGAACAAGAGCACATTATTGCCGCCTACAGTTTTGAGTTGGGCAAGGTGGAGCGTGAGTTTATTCGTGCGCGCCAGGTCAACGAGATTCTGGCCAATATCGACCTGGAGCTGGCCAAGCGCGTGGCGCAGAATCTCGGGCTGCCCGTGCCCACCAAAGGTACGGTCCCGGTGCGCAAGACCAAGCCCGATCGCTCTCCAGCGTTGAGTCAGGCCAACTTGCTGCCCGGCGATATCAAGACCCGTAAAGTTGCGATCCTGGCTGCGAATGGCGTGGACGGTGCGGTTATTTCTGCGTTGAAAAGGGCGCTTGAAGCTGAAGGCGCACACGCCAAGCTGCTGGGGCCGACCTCGGCGCCGGTGACCACTGCCGATGGCAAGACGCTGCCGGTGGATGCGTCCATGGAGGGCATGCCGTCGATTGCATTCGATGCGGTGTTTGTGCCGGGCGGGGCCAAGTCGGTGCAGGCGTTGAGTGGTGACGGTGTGGCGTTGCACTACGTGCTGGAGGCTTACAAGCACCTGAAGGCGATTACCTTGGCCGGTGAGGCCAAGCAATTGTTGGATGTGTTGAAGTTGGAAACAGATGCGGGGTTAATCGTGGGCGGGGACGCCAAGGCGTTCAAGGCATTCTTTGCAGCAATTGCGCAGCATAGGGTCTGGGATCGCGAACCCAAGGCTAAGGCCATTCCGGCTTAAGCTGCGATCAATACTGCAGGAGCAGCCGGCCGGCGCTCCTGCAGTATTGGGTATCAGTTTGCCTTGCGTGGAATCAGTACGACCTGCGCCGGTATGTGTTTGAGAATCTGTCGGTGGATTTTCAGGTCGTATCCTGCATCAATTCGTTTCACCCGTTTGGTCAGCAGCGTGGCCAGCCACGGGTAATCCTGCGTGCGCGGCACCTGGATGCTGACATCGCACTGATAATTCACCACATCTGTGGCGATCGCGTCCAATTGGTCGCGAAGTTCCGCAATATCGATGAGGTTAAGCGCCACGGTGGTGCTTTCGGCCGCCGGGTCGATGACCTTGGCTGGAGGCTTTGCTTCTGCAGCTTTCAGCGCGGCTTCGGCTTTATCCAGCTCGGCTTTACGGGCGTTGACGATGGCGCTGTTGACGCCACCGGTCAATGCAGGCGCCTTGGGCATTAGCGCCCGGGCGCGGCTCAAGGCCGTTGCGGCAGCATTGACATCACCTTTTTGCAGGACGATCTGGCTGCGCTGCAAATAAGCTTCGGCCAGTTGGCGTTGGTAGGGTTCCAGCGCCGGGTCCTCTGGCGATTGGGCCTGCAAGGCGGCAAGTTGGTCTTCGGCGGTGGCCAGTTCACTGCTGGCCAGGTTTTGTTCCAGCTGTGCGATAGCCGCAGCGCGTGCATCCGCAGCCTTGGGGGCGACGGGGGGCGTGCTTTGGCAAGCGCCCAGCAGCAGGGAAAATGCGGCAAGGAGCAGATAACGGGAGGTACACGGCTTCATTCCTGCGACTCTCTAATTGCGCAAAAAACAAGCAAGTCTACACCCCACGACGGGGCAGGACAAAACTCAGCAGAAACAGGGTGGCCGCCGCGACCACAATCGACGGCCCGGCCGGGGTGTCCTTGAACCAGGACAACGCCAAGCCACCACACACCGCAAGCATCCCCAACACGCTGGCTCCGATCGCCATCTGTTCCGGAGAGCGAGCATGACGCTGGGCGGCGGCGGCGGGAATGATCAGCAGCGAGGTGATCAACAATACGCCGACAATCTTCATCGCGACAGCAATCACCACCGCAATTAGCAGCATCAGCGCCATACGCAATGCGGGAACCGGCAAACCTTCGACCGTGGCCAACTCTTCATGGACTGTGATTGCCAGCAGCGGGCGCCACAGGACCACCAGCAGGATCAGCACCACAGCGCTACCGCCGAGAATCCATGCCAGATCGGGGGGGCTGATCGCCAGCAGATCGCCAAACAGATACGCCATCAGGTCGATCCGTACTTCGTGCATGAAGCTCAGTACCACCAGGCCCAACGATAGCGTGCTGGGTGCAAGGATCCCCAGCAATGTGTCAGAAGCCAGTGGCTGGCGTTGCTGCAATGTGACCAGCAACACAGCAAGAAGCAGGCAGCCAACGGTCACCGCAATGGTCGGGCTGATATCCAGCAAAAAACCCATGGCCACGCCGAGTAGGGCCGCATGGGACAAGGTGTCGCCAAAGTAGGCCATGCGCCGCCAGACTACGAACGAGCCCAGAGGGCCCGCGACCAATGCCAGAGCCAAGCCTGCGAGCAGAGCGTAGAGCAGAAAATCAGCCATGCTTGCAGCTATCTCCGTGAACGTGGGTTGAAGGGGTACCAGGATCGTCGACGACTGCGCCATGCAGGTCGTGGGCGTGGTCATGGTGATGGTGGTAGACCGCCAGGCTCTGGGCATTCTTGCCGAATAACTCGACGAAAGCCGGGTCGCCGCTCACCTGTTCGGGGTGTCCTGAGCAGCAGACATGGCGGTTGAGGCAAACCACCTGGTCGGTGGTGCTCATCACCAGATGCAGGTCGTGGGAAACCATCAGTACGCCGCAGCCATGGCGGTCGCGCAAGCGAGTGATCAGGCTGTACAGCTCGGCTTGGCCGGCAACGTCGACGCCCTGCACCGGCTCGTCGAGCACCAGCAACTGGGGTTCGCGCAACAGGGCGCGGGCCAGCAGCACGCGCTGCATCTCACCGCCGGAGATACCCTGTATCGGGTTGTCGATGACCTGTTCGGCGCCGACCTCCTTGAGTGCTGCCAACGCGCGGGCGCGGTCCACGCCGGGTACCAGGCGCAGGAAGCGCAGTACCGACAGCGGCAAAGTCGGATCAACGTGCAGTTTTTGCGGCATGTAGCCGACCCGCAGCTTGGGTTTGCGCCAGACGCTGCCGCTGTCCGGCTTGAGCAAGCCCAGCACGGCGCGTACCAGGGTGGTCTTGCCGGCGCCGTTGGGGCCGATCAGCGTGACGATCTGCCCCGGCTCGACGCTCAAGTGAATGTTGTCCAGCACGGCTTGGCCAGCAAATGTGACACCGACCTGCTCCAGGCGAATTAGCGCAGTGCTCATCAAGCCCCCTGGCAGCCCGAGCAGATGCCGACGACTTCGACTGTTTGCCCTTCAACCCTGAAGCCGACGTCGCTGGCGCTCTTGACGATGGCGTCGCTGATGCTTTTTTGCTCAAGCTCGATGGCGGCGTGACAGTCGCGACAAATCAGGAACTGCCCCTGATGCGCATGTTCCGGATGGCTGCAGCCGACAAAGGCATTGAGCGATGCGATGCGATGTACCAGGCCGTTTTCCAGCAGGAAGTCCAGCGCGCGGTATACCGTGGGCGGCGCGGCGCGGCGGCCGTCCTGCTCGCTGAGCACGCCCAGGATGTCGTAGGCACCCAGCGGCTTGTGGCTTTGCCAGACCAGTTCGAGCACCCGGCGACGCAAGGCGGTCAGGCGCAGACCCTGCCGCGCGCACAGGGCGTCGGCCTCTGACAGCGCGCTGTGGACGCAATGAGAGTGGTCATGGGGACGGCTGGCAAGCGGTGTTTTAGGCATGAGCGGCAACAGATTTTTGTGAGAGACGTTATTATGTTACCCGTTCCTGTCGCCTTGAGTGCTCATCGTGTCCCGACTTTTTCCCGTTTTTGTCGTATTTGTCACCAGTTTATTAATTACCGGTGCCGCTCAGGCCGAGGTTCGGGTGCTCACCAGCATCAAGCCTCTGCAGTTGATTGCTGCTGCGGTGCAGGACGGCGTCGCGGTTCCGGAGGTGCTGCTGCCACCGGGAGCATCACCTCACAACTATGCGCTGCGACCTTCCGACGTACGGCGTGTGCAATCGGTGGAGTTGCTGTATTGGATCGGCCCGGACATGGAGGGCTTTTTGCCACGTGTATTGACGGGCCGTAAATTGCCGACGGTGGCGGTGCAGGACCTTCCCGGCCTGAAACTTCGTCATTTTGCCGAGGATAACCATTCCCATGGCGAAAAGGCCGACGACCATGATCACGATCATCGTCCGGGTAGCCTGGATGCGCATTTATGGCTGTCGCCGATCAATGCGCGGGTGATTGCCAGCAGGATGGCGGCGGACTTGAGCGCTGCCGATCCGGCCAACACGGCACGCTACCAGAGCAATCTGCAAGCATTCGACGCGCGTCTGGATGCCTTGGATGTGCGCTTGAAGGCGCGTCTGGCAGGGATCGCCGGCAAGCCCTACTTCGTGTTCCACGAAGCTTTCGATTATTTTGAAGAGGCCTACGGGCTCAAGCACGTGGGCGTGTTCAGTGTGGCCTCTGAAGTGCAACCAGGCGCCCAGCACGTCGCAGCGATGCGTACGCGTTTGCAGGAAGTGGGCAAGAGTTGTGTGTTCAGCGAGCCGCCGCTGCGCCCGCGCCTGGCGCAGACGTTGGTGGCGGGCCTGCCGGTGAAACTGGCGGAACTGGATGCGCTGGGCGGTTACGCCCCGGCCACGGCCCAAGGGTATGAGCAATTGCTGGAAAAACTGGGCAATGATCTGGCGGGATGCCTGGAATCTCTGTAACAGGGGACGTAGGCCCCCTGTGGGCGCGGGTTTGCTCGCGAAGACGGTGCGTCAGCCAACATATTCATTGCTGATACACCCCAATCGCGAGCAAGCCCGCTCCCGCATTTTGACTGTGTCCGGTCTTCAGAAGGATTACAGCGCGAACGGCAGGTGCGTACTGACCTGCTGTCGGTGTGCCAACCGTTTCTCGAACTCGGCCGGGTCGTGAATCAGCACATCCTGACCGGCGAAGGACTCAGCGGCGATCAGTCGTGACAGCCAGAACCGCACGCACGCCACCCGCAGCATGGTCGGCCACAGCTCGGCTTCCGTGGCGGTAAATGGCCGCAGGCCCGCGTAGGCACCCAACAGTGCGCGGGCGCGTTGTCCATCAATGACACCGTCAGCGTCCGAGCACCAGTCATTCAGCGCGATTGCGACGTCATACAGCATCGGCCCGGAGCACGCGTTGTAGAAGTCGATCAGCCCGGTCAGGTGCGTGCCTTCGAACATCGCGTTATCGCGGAACAGGTCGGCGTGAATGTTGGCTTGAGGCAGCGCGAGGATCTGTTCCTTATGCTGCTGGATTTCATCCAGTGCAGCTTGCAACAGGCCTTGTGGTTGGGCGTCGAGGCCTGAAATCAGCCGTGAGCCCTCGTTGAGCATCCAGTCCAGCCCGCGGTCCGTCTTGCGCTCCAGTACCTTGTCGCCCCGGGTCGCGATATGCAGGTGGCCGAGCAACTCACCTACTTGCACGCAGTGCTGGGCATTGGCGTCCTGGATGTGCTTGCCCGCCAGGCGCGGTTGTAGCAGTGCCGGCTTGCCGGCTAGGGTGCGCAAGGCCACGCCGTCGGTGGTGCGTAGCGCGTAGGGTACGGGCAGGTCGGCCTCGTGGAGTACGTCCAGCAGTTCGATGAAAAACGGCATTTCCTGCACGGGACCGCGCTCGACCAGGGTCAGGACGAATTCGCCCTGCTCCAGGCTGATAAAAAAATTGGTGTTTTCGCTACCGGCGGCAATTCCCTGGAAATCAAGCAGGCGGCCGAGCCCATAAGGGGCAAGGAAGGTTTCCAGCTCGGGCCGAGCCAGGGGGGTGAACACAGACATGGTTAAAACTGCCAGTACGGGCGCTGCGGCTGCAGCGCCAATTGAAATTAAGAAATCATTTCCATTCGAAGATCTTCCATGACGGGATCAGCATATCCGGCTGGTCCGAGCGGATGAAGTTCGCATCGGTTCCGTCTGCGCGCACCAGAAAATAAGGCGGCGCGCCCTTCGGGGTGACCTTGATTGCATACAGGAAGCCATTTTGGCGGTATTCCTGGATGGTTTTATCGCCTTCCGTGCGAATGGTGACTTCCGGATCACCCGAGGGTGCATCGTCGGCTGCCGTGGCGGCCAGCGGAAGGAATGCAATCAAACCGGTCAACAGCAGGCGATTGAATGTACGCATGATAACCTTGTCCCTTTGTTGTCATTGGTCCGGCTATTCTAGCGCCTGACCCGCCGAAAAGGTTGATCCTGCTCATGAGCCACGCCCCCCTCGTCCTGGTGGACGGTTCTTCATATCTATATCGCGCTTTCCACGCGCTGCCGCCGCTCACCACGTCCAAAGGTTTGCCGACCGGTGCGGTCAAGGGCGTGTTGAACATGCTCAAAAGCCTGCGCAAGCAGTACCCGGACAGCCCGTTCGCCGTGGTGTTCGACGCCAAGGGCGGGACATTTCGCGATGACATGTACGCCGAATACAAGGCCAACCGCCCAAGTATGCCTGATGACATGCGCCTGCAAATCGAGCCGCTGCACCAGAGCGTGATCGCCCTGGGCTTTGCGCTGCTGTGCGTCGAAGGCGTTGAAGCCGACGATGTGATCGGCACATTGGCCCGCAGCAGCGCAGCTGCCGACCGACCGGTGGTGATTTCCACCGGCGATAAAGACATGGCGCAACTGGTCGACGGGCACATTACCCTGGTCAATACCATGACCGGTAGTGCCATGGACATTGAGGGCGTAAAGGAGAAATTTGGTGTCGCTCCCGAGCAGATCATCGATTATCTGGCGTTGATGGGTGACTCCTCCGACAACATTCCGGGTGTGCCTGGGATTGGTCCCAAGACCGCATCCGGCTTGCTGGTGGGTGTAAATGGCGGTCTGAAAGAGCTTTATGAACAGCTCGATATCGTCCCGACCCTGCCCATTCGTGGCGCCAAGACCCTGCCGGCCAAGCTCGAAGAGCATAAGGAGATGGCGTTTCTTTCCTATCAACTGGCGACTATCAAGGTCGACGTGCCACTGGCAGTCGGGTTGGACGATCTGCAGCTGATCGAGCCGGACCGCGAGAAGTTACTTGAGCTGTACACCTTGCTGGAGTTCAAGAGCTGGTACGAAGAGATTGCGCGTGATGCCAAGCGCGTCGAGCTGAAATCCGCCGCCGACGTTGCGCCAGTCCAGGCGTCTGTTGCCCACGAAACTGTCGAGGTTATAGCGTCGGCAGCAGTCGAGCCTCAGTACGAAACCATCCTGGATCAGGCCCGTTTTGAGGTCTGGTTGAAGAAGCTCAACGACGCGAAGTTGTTTGCCTTCGATACCGAAACCACAGGGCTCGACGCCCATCAAGCGCAGTTGGTAGGGGTGTCTTTTGCCGTACAAGCCAATGAGGCTGCGTACATCCCGCTGGCCCATTCCTATATCGGCGCGCCGGAGCAACTGGATCGAGACACCGTACTGCTTGCACTGAAGCCACTGCTTGAGGACGCGGAAAAGCTCAAGGTCGGCCAGCACGCCAAATTCGATATGAATATCCTGGCCAATTGCTCTATCGGTGGCGATCCGGCCTGTGGGATCACCGTGCGAGGCATTGCCTTCGACACCATGCTCGAATCCTACGTGCTGAACTCCACCGCGACCCGTCACGACATGGACAGCCTGGCGAAGAAGTACCTGGGGCACGACACTGTCAGCTTCCAGGACATCGCCGGCAAGGGCGCCAAACAGCTGACTTTTGACCAGATTCCTCTGGAACTGGCCGGCCCGTATGCGGCAGAGGATGCTGATGTGACCCTGCGCCTGCACCTGGCGTTGTATGAACAGCTCGCTGCCCTGCCGAGCCTGGCCGGTGTGCTGACCGATATCGAGATGCCACTGGTGCCCGTGCTGGCACGCATTGAGCGCCAGGGGGCGCTGGTGGATGCGCAGTTGCTGGGTGTCCAGAGTATCGAGCTGGGTAACAAGATGGTTGAACTGGAACGCCAGGCGTATGAAATCGCCGGTGAGGAATTCAACCTCGGTTCGCCCAAGCAATTGGGGGTGATTCTCTACGAAAAACTCGGTCTCCCGGTGCTGAAGAAGACTGGCAAGGGCCAGGCGTCCACGGCCGAAGAAGTACTGGCCAAGTTGGCTGAAGATGATTATCCGCTGCCCAAGGTGCTGATGCAGTACCGCAGCATGAGCAAGCTGAAAAGCACTTACACCGATCGACTGCCGGAACAGATCAATCCGCGGACCCGGCGTATTCACACCTCTTACCATCAGGCCGTGGCCGCTACTGGGCGTTTGTCGTCCAGCGATCCGAACCTGCAGAACATTCCGGTACGCACCGCCGAAGGCCGGCGGATCCGTCAGGCGTTCGTGGCGCCCAAGGGCTACAAGCTGTTGGCGGCAGACTATTCGCAGATTGAACTGCGGATCATGGCGCATTTGTCCAAGGACGAAGGCTTGCTGAACGCGTTCCGTGACAATCTGGATGTCCACACGGCCACGGCGGCCGAGGTGTTCAAGGTTGAGCTGGGGCAGGTCACCTCCGATCAGCGCCGCAGCGCCAAGGCGATCAATTTCGGCCTGATCTACGGCATGGGCGCGCAGAAGCTGGGCAAGGATATCGGTGTCGATACCAAGACGGCCAAGGCTTATATCGATGTGTACTTCGCCCGCTATCCCGGGGTACGCGAATACATGGAGCGCACACGCGCCCAGGCGTCTGATCAGGGCTATGTCGAAACCCTGTTCGGTCGCCGGTTGTATCTGCCGGACATCCATTCCAACAAACCCCAGGAGCGTGCCGGCGCAGAGCGTACGGCGATCAACGCGCCGATGCAGGGCACCGCGGCGGACATCATCAAGAAGGCCATGGTCAAGGTCGATAACTGGCTGGCGGAGTCAGGCCTGGATGCCAAGGTCATCCTGCAGGTACATGACGAACTGGTCCTCGAGGTGCGTGAAGACCTGGTGGCCGAAGTCAGCGAGAAAATCCGTGAGCACATGAGCGGTGCGGCGCAACTGGATGTGCCGCTGCTGGTTGAAGTCGGGGTGGGCAATAACTGGGATGAGGCGCACTAGATGCTGGGCTTTTTGCTGCGGCGTGGCGCTGCAGCAATGTTGCATGTCAGAAACGGCCGACAGTTATTTCCAATAGTTTTCCGGGGGCCAGGAACTTAACCCCTGAAAAGCCACTCAGAGAAGTTGAATGGGTGGTGAAGCCCTTCAATGCTCCTATGTTGTGTTAAGTGTTGGCAGATATCCGGACCCCGCCCTAGAGGTCCGGAGCTTGGACCCCGAACTTCCCTCCCCATACGAAGTCCGGGGTTTTTTTTGCCTGCAGCTTTTATTCCGCCGCTTCAGAACCCTTGTCCGCCAGCTCCATCCAGCCTGCCAATACGGTATAGGCTTCTTCCAGGCCCATGCGCTTGGGGGCCGAAAACAGCTGGATGGTGATTGCATCACCCCAACCTTTACGAATTTCGGACTGCACCTTGAGCAAGGTATTTTTTGCTGCGCCGTAGGTCAGCTTGTCGGCCTTGGTCAGCAGAATATGCATCGGCATGCCGCTGGCGACCGCCCAATCGAGCATCAGCAGGTCGAAGTCGGTCATTGGATGACGGATGTCCATCATCAAGATCAAACCCTTCAAACTCTCCCGGCCGCCCAGATAAGCTTCCAGGTGGCGTTGCCAGTGCAGCTTCAGCGGGATGGGTACTTTTGCATAACCGTAGCCTGGCAGGTCGACCAGACGCCGATCATCGTCTAGCTTGAAGAAGTTGAGCAGCTGTGTGCGCCCTGGTGTTTTCGAGGTGCGAGCCAGGCTTGCATGGGTCAAGGTGTTGAGCGCGCTGGATTTGCCAGCGTTGGAGCGGCCGGCGAAAGCAACTTCAAAGCCTTCGTCGTCCGGGCATTGGTCGACTTTGGCGGCGCTGAGCATGAAGGTGGACTGTTGGCACAGGCCGAGGATGGGGTTCTTGAGTTGCATGGGATTTCCGATGTGGGCGGTGCCGGGAATGGGTGCGGCAAGTAGTGTCGTTTCCGTTTCAGTAGCGCCAGTATATAATGCCGCAGATTTTGTGTGTGCTTTGTCCCAGCGAAGGACAAAGTTCACGGGAGCGAAAGACCTTTATTGCGCATTAGAACGCAAAACGCTCTCAAACCCTGAAAAGGTCGATGTATGACCAAATGGATACTGGCTGCCGGTGTCCTGATGACGCTAAACAGCGCTCAGGCTACACAGGATCCGGAAGCTGTGTACAACCGCGTTTGCGTGGCTTGCCATGCCGGACAGTTGCCATCGGCCCCAAAACGGGGTGATCGGGCAGCGTGGGTGCCGAGACTGGCGCAGGGCATGGGTACGTTGGTGCAACACGTGACCCAGGGTTTCAAGGCGATGCCGCCGCGTGGTTTGTGCATGGACTGCAGTGCCGAGGATTACCAGGCCATCATTGTATTGATGAGCGAGTAGACCCGGTCCATAACTCTATAACCCTTAGCCGTAATTGGATTAGCTGATGAACAAATTGATCGTGAGTCTGCTGTTGACCTTGGGTATCACAGGTGTTGCCCATGCTGCAGGTGACGCTACTGCTGGTCAGGCGAAAGCCGCAGTATGTGGTGCCTGCCATGGACCGGATGGCAACAGCCCGGCGCCAAACTTTCCAAAACTGGCGGGCCAGGGTGAGCGTTACCTGGCCAAGCAGATGCACGACATCAAGGACGGCAAGCGCACGGTTCTGGAAATGACCGGCTTGCTGGCCAACCTCAATGATCAGGATCTGGCGGATATTGCGGCGTTCTACGCCAGCCAGACAGGCAGTGTGGGGGCTGCGGATCCAAAGCTCGTTGCTCGCGGTGAGAAATTGTTCCGTGGTGGCGACCTCGAGAAAGGTTTGCCGGCCTGCACGGGCTGCCACGCCCCGGACGGTTCGGGTAACGCTGCTGCGGGCTTCCCGCACCTGGGTGGTCAGCATGCCCAGTACATCGCCAAGCAGTTGACTGATTTCCGTAAGGAAGAAGCCGGCCGAGCCAACGATGGTGATGCAATGACCATGCGTACCATCGCCCGCAAGCTCAGTGATGAAGACATTGCAGCGGTGTCCAGCTACATCCAGGGCCTGCACAAGTAAGGCGTGGATGATCTGACGTTGCCGGGTTGCGCGACTCGCGCAACGTTAACGCTCGATTAATCCGTCGATGCAAGCATAAAAAGGGTGGCTGAGGCTGCCCTTTTTTGTGGCCGCTGCCGTTACACTAACGAACTCATGCCCGTGTAGACCTGTCTTAAAAAAGGTCGCGCGAGGCGACTTTATTTGTCCAGGAGTAAAGCATGCGTAAATTGATCCTCAGCGCCGCTCTCGTCACTGCCAGCCTGTTCGGCATGACCGCGCAAGCCGCCGATGTGCCGCTTGAGGCGGGTAAAACCTATGTTGAGTTGGCCAATCCGGTGCCGGTTTCTGTGCCGGGCAAGATCGAGGTTGTCGAGCTGTTCTGGTATGGCTGCCCGCATTGCTACACGTTCGAGCCGACCATCAACCCGTGGGCCGAGAAGCTGCCTTCGGATGTGAACTTCAAGCGTATTCCTGCCATGTTCGGCGGTCCTTGGGATGCCCACGGCCAGATGTTCCTGACCCTCGAAGCCATGGGTGTCGAGCACAAGGTCCACAATGCAGTGTTCGAGGCCATCCAGAAGGACCGCAAGCCACTGACCAAGCCGGAGCAAATGGCTGACTTCCTCGCCAGCCAGGGCGTGGACAAGGACAAGTTCCTCTCGACCTTCAACTCCTTCGCGATCCAGGGCCAAGTAAAACAGGCCAAGGAACTCGCGCAGAAATACGGCGTGCAAGGTGTTCCAACCCTGATCGTCAACGGCAAATACCGCTTCGACCTCGGCACTTCCGGCGGTCCTGAGCAGACGCTCAACGTTGCCGACCAGTTGATCGCCAAAGAGCGCGCAGCCAAGTAAGGGGCTCTCCATGCGTCGCTGGGGTACCGAGCGTGTAGTTGGCCTGCATGATCCGCAGGTCAACGAGCACCATCTGGAATCCACGGGCCTGCCGGCAGACAGCCGGCTGCGTCTGCTGAGTTTCAATATCCAGGTGGGAATCAGTACCGAGAAGTACCGGCATTATCTGACCCGTGGCTGGCAACACTTGTTGCCTCACAACGGTCGGGCCGGCAATCTGCAGAAGATTGGCGACTTGCTGGGTGATTTCGACCTGGTGGCTCTGCAGGAAGCCGATGGTGGCAGCCTGCGTTCCGGTTATGTCAATCAGGTCGAGCATCTGGCCCAGCTTGGCGCTTTCCCTTACTGGTATCAGCAGCTCAATCGCAACCTCGGAAAGCTCGGGCAACACAGCAATGGCGTGCTCAGTCGCTTGAAACCCTGGGCCATCGAGGATCATCCGCTGCCGGGTCCCAAGGGGCGTGGTGCGATTCTCGTGCGTTTTGGCGAAGGCCCCGAGGCGCTGGTCGTGGTGATGATGCATCTGGCGCTGGGAGCTCGTACCCGGACGATGCAGTTGGCTTATATTCGTGAGCTGATTGGTAACTATAAACACCAGGTGCTGATGGGGGATATGAATACCCATGCCAGCGACCTGCTGCAGAACTCCCCGTTGCGCGACCTTGGGCTGTTGGCTCCGCAGGTCGAAGCCACTTTTCCCAGCTGGCGCCCGCAGCGTTGTCTGGATCACATCCTGCTAAGCCCCACCCTGACGCTGGAAAGTGTGCAGGTGCTGGCGCAACCCATTTCCGATCACTTGCCGGTCGCGGTAGAGATTCGTCTGCCGGGTTCGCTCACGGTTGATGCATTGCCCGCGTTGAGCCCAGGCACCAGCGGACCCCTTGCATGAGCGACGACGCCCAGCGCTGGAAAGAAAAATACCTGTTAGGCATCGAGCACCAAGAAAAGCTTGAACGTCGCTGGGCCGCGCGCCTCGACTTGCTGCGTCGTGGCCTGGTGCGCAGCACCTTGGCGGCCGAGGGCACGGATCGAGCAGTCGATCAGTGCATGAAAGAGATGCGCGATGTTGTGCGTACCGATGATATGGATGCCGCACTGGCCGCCTTGTTGCCTCGTCTGGAAAAGGCGGTACTGGACTCCGAGCAGCGCCGGGAAACCCGCGTTGATCAGATCGGCACTGCGTTGACCGCTTTGGTGGCTCAGTTGCAAGCGTTGCCGTTGCCGCGGGAGGTAAGTCGCCCGCTCAAGAGCTTTGCCAAGCAGTTGGACAACCGAGTCGGCCAGGCTCGAGAAATTCCGCTGCTGCTCAGTGAGTTGAGCGGCCTTCAGGGCCAGGCCTTGAGAAACCTGGAAGTGGGTGACGAGCCCGGTCGTCCGGGATTGTTACAGCGTTTGTTTGGTACCAAGGAGGTCGCCGGGGACACCGCGCCGGTCGAGCTCGCCGTTTCGCCCGTTCCCCGAGTGGAAAAACCTGCTGGCGAGTCAAGAGCCTTCCCGGCGCAGGCACCGGAGTTGACCGAGGCGCTACGTGCTTTTGCTCCACTCCCGCAGGCAGCAGCGGCTACCCCTGTAACGGATACGTCGATTGGGGTTGTAGTTGCGCCAGTGCCTGAGCACCTTCAATTCGATAGCCATGAGTTGGTACTGCAGCCGCCCCCGGCATCCACAGCTCCCGTCGCTGAAGTGCCAGAAGCGCCACCCATCGAAGTGGTGGTTGCCGCACCTGCTGAGAGTACCCCGGCTGTAGAGGCAGTGATGCCGCCTGTTCAGGTCGGTGCGTTGGAGTCGACAGTCATCGGCAGTCTTTCCTTGCCGCCGGTGATGGCTGCAGAAGCAACAGAGGACGATCAGCACTACGCGCTTCCAGACTCTTGCGAACCGTCCTATAGCTCAGTCGCCAAGCATATAGAAGACACCTTGCTCGGCCTGCTTGAGGATCTGGCTCTACCTGAGCGTCACCGGCCTCAAGCGCAAGTGATGCGCGACCGCCTGGCCCACGGATTGAACTGGTATGAATTGTTGCCAATTCTCGATGATCTGGCCGTATTGATGCTGGCCATCACTGACAGCGGGCAGCACGAATTTGGGGATTATCTCAAGCGTCTCAATGATCGCCTGGAGGCTTTCCAGAACAACCTGAGGGCTGCCAGCGAAGGGCATGCCGACAGCCGCACGGCGGCGCGGGAAATGGATACGCAAATCCGTGAACAGGTCGACGGCCTGCAAAGCAGTGTCCAGGAGGCAGCTGACCTGGAGAGCCTCAAGCACGTACTGGAAAGCCATCTTGAGGGCTTGCTGGGCACCATGGACCAGCACCAGCAGCAGCGTGACCAGCGCGAACACGAAGTTGCCGCACGCTTGCAGGGGCTGGCGGAGCGGGTCGCCAGTATGGAACACGAGGCCCAGGGCTATCGTGAGCACCTTGAGATACAGCGCCAGAAAGCACTGGTCGATCCCTTGAGCGGGTTGCCGAATCGTGCTGCCTGGAGCGAGCGTCTGGAACATGAGGTCAATGCCTGGCATCAGCATGGCAATAGCCTGTCGCTCGCAATGCTGGATCTGGACCACTTCAAGCGGATTAACGACAGTTATGGGCATCTGGCGGGCGATAAGGTGTTGAAAATTATTGCCAATGTACTGGTCAAGCGCCTGCGACCCACGGACTTTATCGCGCGTTTTGGCGGTGAGGAGTTCGTTCTGCTGATGCCGAACTCGGCATTGGACGATGCATTGGCCTTGGGCGAGCGCCTGCGTGCCGCTATCGAAGCATGCCCGTTTCACTTCAAGGGCGAGCGGGTAACCATCACCATGTCTGTCGGCATGGCGCAGTTTCTACCCGGCGAACGCAGTGACCTGGCGCTCAAGCGTGCTGACGAAGCGTTGTACAGGGCCAAGGCCGCAGGGCGTAATCAGGTGCAGGCGGCCTGAAACCCTGTCAATTTGTATAAATGGATGTATTTGGCGGCTGGCTGGCAAGCGGTACGTTACACTATTTCATTATCGTCTTAAGCGTACTGTCTGCTGCCATGAAATTACTATGTTCTGCCCTTCTGTTTCTGTTGCTCGCTGGTTGTGCAAGCGGTCCTCGCCTGAATACCAGCTACCCTTCGGTAAACTATGACGAGCGTGTGCAATTTGTCGTCCTCCATTACACCTCCACGTCCCTTGAACGTTCTCTGGAGTTATTGACCCGTGGTCAGGTCAGCAGTCATTACCTGGTGGGTGATGACGCCTCTGCCACCATCTACAAGTTGGTGGATGAGAGCAAGCGTGCCTGGCATGCGGGAGAAAGTGAATGGATGGGCCGTACCTGGCTCAACTCCAGCTCCATTGGGATCGAGATCGTCAATCAAGGGTATCGTGATACGCCGACCGGACGTGTCTGGTATCCATACACCGAAGCGCAGGTCCACTCGCTGGTGACGTTGCTAAAGGACATCAGCAAGCGCAACAAGATCGACCCGCGCTATATCATCGGTCATAGCGACATCGCTCCGCTGCGAAAGCTGGACCCGGGGCCGTTGTTCCCGTGGAAGCGTCTGGCTGACGAAGGGCTGGGGATCTGGCCGGATGCCAATGCTGTGGCGCGCTATCAGCCGCAGTACGCTGCTGATCTGCCGAGCATCACCTGGTTCCAGGAAGAGTTGGCGCGCCTGGGTTATTCAACGCCGCAAACAGGCGAGTTGGATGTAGCAACACGCCATGTACTGGCCGCGTTCCAGATGCGTTTCCGGCCGTCGTTGTTTGACGGTACACCGGACGCCGAAAGTGCAGCGATTCTGCGTGTACTGAACACTCGCTGAGCAAGGGAGCCGGTACGCCGGCTTTACCTGTTCAAAGCGGCAACGCCATATAAAACTGTGTGCCCTGGCCGGGCCGCGAATATACGCCCATGCGTCCGCCATGCAGTTGCACAATTTCTTTGCAAAGCGCCAGACCCAGGCCCGCACCGCCTTTCTTACGGCCTACCTGGACGAACGGTTCAAAAATACGACCCTGCTGGCCATAGGCGATGCCTTCGCCGTTGTCTTCAACACTGACAATGAGTCGCTCGCCATGACGACGCGCCTGCAGGCGAATCTGCCCGCCATCGGCAGTGTGGCGAAGGGCGTTGCCCAGCAGGTTGTCGAGTACCCGCTCCAACTGTGCTTGATCGGCATGCAGTCTGGGTAACTGGGGCTGTGCTTCGACCAGCAACTCAATGTTTTGCGCAAACGCGAGTTCAGCAAAGCGGGCGCGGGCGTGCTCCAGCAACTCATCGATATTGCACGGTGCCAGCGTGAGTTTTTGCAGGCCGTTCTGGTAGCGGGAAAAGTTGAGCAAATCGTTGATCAGCTGCATCAATCGCTGCATTTCTTCATTGACGGTATTGAGCAGGTCGGCTTCGCGAGATTCGGCCGGAAATTTCGCCCGTTCCTGGAATAACCCGAATGCCATGTGCATGCCCGTGACCGGGGTGCGCAGCTCATGAGAGGCGCGTAGGACGAACTCGCTGCGCACGCGTTCGAAGGCTCGCTGTTCGGTAACGTCATGCAGCACCATCACGGCCCCCAGAATATGACCTTGGGTGTGGCTGACCGGTGTCAGGCTGTAAGTCAGCAGGCGCGATTCGCCCTCCACCTGCACCTCAAGATCTTCGGGGGCTCGTTCCAGATTACCGCCGCGCAATACCAATTGCAGTTGTTCATCTAGCTCCGGGCGTTCCAGCGCTTCGCCCAGGCCTTGGCCCAGACGGCTTTCGTCCCAGCCCAGTTGGCGTTGGGCTACGGGGTTGAGGTGCTCCAAGTGTCCCTGGCGATCAATCATCAACAAGCCGTCATCGATGCTGTCGAGCACGGCCTGCAAACGCTGCTGGCCGGCCATCAACTCGTTGATGTTGGTCGCCTGGTGCTGGCGCAGCGCTTCGGCCATGATGCCGAAGCGTCGGGTCAGCAGATTCATTTCTACTGCCGATGAGATGGGTAGCGTCACCTCGAAATTGCCTTGGCCGATCTTGTCAGCCGCCTTGGCCAGAGCTTCGATGGGGCCGCCAAAGCGCTGGGCGATTCCGTGGGCGGTGATAAAACCGATGATCAGTACTGCCAGCCCTACCAGCCCCAGCAGAGTGGCGACCAACAGCGCTCGCTCCCGGGATTGGCGCTCGGTGGCGTTGATATTTTCCAACGCTTTTTTGTGTTCACGGATCAAGCCGTTGCGCAATACGTTGAAACTGACAGTCAATTTCTCGTCAGTGCGCAGGCTTGGTACCGTGCTTTTACTTTCCTTGAACGCTTGCCAGAACTTTAGATAGTCGGCTTTTGCTTGGGTGAAGCCGTGGCTACTGGTGTCTTCTTGCTCGTGTTCGATCCCTTGATCCAGCACTTCGAGATAGTGCTGCCGGGACGTTTGCAGCTTGGCCGGATCAGGATTTTCCTTGAGCATCAGCATCAGTTGATCGCCCAGGGCCTGGCGCAGCTTGAGCCCTAGGTCCAGGGTGATGAAGTTGTTGCGGATCAGTGATTCCTGGTTGTTGGCCATTTGCATGACGCTGACCAGGCCCAGCAGTAATCCGAGCAGGGCTACGGTGATCAGCGCCGAAATACTCAGGAACAACCGAGTGCGCAATTTCATCGCCAGCTTCATAAAGTGCCGCTCACAGGTTGTACTGTTTACGTTTGCGATACAGCGTCGACGCGTCAATGCCCAGGGTCTTGGCCGCCTGGTCAAGGGTGTCGCTGGTGGCAAGTACCGCACCGATATGGGCTTTCTCCAGTTCGTCCAGGCTTAAGGCCGCCCCGATGCGCGGTGAGTTGTTGGTCGGTTGTTCGGCCATACCCAGATGACTGATCTCGACCTTTTCCTGGGCACAGATGATGCTGGCGCGCTCCACCACGTTGCGTAGCTCGCGGATGTTGCCCGGCCATCGATAGTTGAGCAGCGCTTCCCGTGCCTCATCGCTGAAGCCGCGTGCTGGTCGTGCGTACTCTTTGACGAAGCGTGCGAGGAAGCGGTCGGCCAGGGTAAGAATGTCTTCGCTGCGCTCGCGCAAGGGCGGCAGGTGCAAGGTGATGACGTTGAGGCGATACAGCAGGTCTTCGCGAAAGCGCCCGTCGCGAACCATATCTTCCAGATTCAGGTTGGTGGCTGCCAGGATACGTACATCGGCGCGCCGGGTGACCGGGTCGCCGACTCGCTCATACTCCTTGTCCTGAATGAAACGCAGTAGCTTGGGTTGCAATGTCAGGGGGAAATCGCCGATCTCGTCGAGAAAAAGCGTGCCACCGTCAGCTTGGTTGACACGCCCCAGCGTACTTTCGCTGGCGCCGGTAAAGGCGCCACGGCTGTGGCCGAACAGCTCGCTTTCCATCAGTTCCGCGGTCAGCGACGGGCAATTGATGGTGACGCAGGATTTCTTCGCCCTTTTGCTCCAGCCATGAATCGCCCGTGCCAGTTCACCCTTGCCGGTACCGGACTCGCCCAGGATCAGGATATTGGCATCCGTGCCTGCAACCTGGCGGGCTGTCTCCAGCACGACCATCATCGCCGGGCTGTGGGAATCAAGGCCGTCCTTGGACTGGCGCACTGCGCCTTCCAGGGCTTCCAGGCGTGCCGAGAGTTGGCGCACCTCCAATTGCTTGGCGGTCGCCAGGCGCAATTGGTCCGGGCTGCACGGCTTGACCAGATAGTCAGCGGCACCGGCTTGTATCGCATCCACCGCGGTATCGACTGCCGAATGTGCAGTGACGATTACCACGCGCATCCAGGGTGCCTGAATGCGCATTTGCGCAAGTACATCAAGGCCGTTGTCTTCGCCCAGGCGCAGGTCCAGAAAACACAGGTCGAACACCTGCCGTTGCAACAGGGCATCAGCCTGGGCGGCGCTGTTGGCGGTGGCTACGGTGTAGCCTTCATCTTCCAGACAGTAGCGGAAAGTGCGAAGGATAGCGGATTCGTCATCGACTAAAAGAATGCGGCCTTGTAATTCCTTGGCTGATTCCATCTGTCCCGCGCTCCCTTAAAAGTGAATGATCTTGTTTAGTCCCGGAATAATCGGGCAAGTTGCATGGTTTATTCTGATTGATAAAAAGCAGCACCACGCAGTTATCTACGCTCACCTTGGCGAGCCCATCGACGCAACCAGTTTTTCAATCGATCGACCTCTCTGACAACCACGCTTTGCGTCTGATCCCTACGTTTCAGCGGGGCATCGTGCATTTTGCACGGTGAGGATAGGTGCATCGTGCAGGATGCTGGCGAGGCAAAATACAAAAATATCGTAACTATTTGAATTTATTGGTTTTTTCGGTTAGCTAAAACTGGCACGCGCTCTGCAATACCTTTCTTACAAGCGCCATTGCCAATAATCAAAATGCGGGAGATTCAGGATGACTCGCCAAAAGCTCACTCAACTGCGTATATCCCCGCTGCGTTTGCAGCAAGGATTGTTCGCAAGCCTGGCCTTGATGCTGACCTTGATCAGTGGCCAGCAGTTGCAGCGCTGGGAGCAGAGTCGGCAACCCGCCCCGCAAATCGAGCATTCGGTGATGACCCAGAGTCATTTCCGTTCCGTTGACAGCTATGGCGTCGACGCGAAAACCCCGCGAATGATTGCAGTTGAGCAGGACATTGCCCTGCACGACCAGCCCTATCAGGAACGCTGGGTGTTTTAGGCATCAACCTTGACGCTCGCCTTGGGCGAAAGGGTCTGCACAGCAATCACTCATAAGTAGAAGCGTAAGGAGAATCACCATGTTGAGTTGGGCAATCACATTCCTGATCATTGCCATCGTGGCTGCAGTATTGGGCTTCGGTGGTATCGCGGGCACCGCCACGGGTATCGCCAAGATTCTGTTTGTCGTGTTTCTGGTGATGTTCATTGTCTCTTTCTTCTTTGGCCGTCGCGGTCGAGGTTGAGCATGTCTGACTTTTCTTGGAAGACCGTTGCTGCCGCCCTGTTGCTGGGTGGCAGTAGCCTGGCGATGGCGGCCAATGATGGGCAGTCCAGGGTTAACGAACTGCTCGGCGCGGACCCGCAATACCGCGCCACCTGGCAAGAAGTTGTAAAGCAGGAGGAGCGTTTGCCGGAATGGGTGCTGAACCTGTCGGGCACTGCCGAGCAGATGACCGCCGTGGAAGAAGATGGCGACAAGTACCTGGTCGGGCCGCTCTGTGAAACTGCTGACACCTGCCGGAACAAACGCCTGATTGTCGCTTTCAGTTACGACAAGGACGATGCCTACGCCATGCTAGTGGAGGTCCCGGCCGGCCTGCCGGCGGACAAGTCGCCAACACGGCATGCTGACTATTGCTTCCTCGGCGAGCCGGATGAAGGCATGCAGAAGTTGCTGCGTGAGCAACTCAAGAACGATCCGAATTGGTATTAGGCCCGCTTGATGGACCTGATACTCACGCGCCGCGGTCAGTTGCCGCTTTGCGTGTGTGCCACGGCATAAGCGTGGTACATGACCAGGGGGCCGGGTTGCTCTGATCAAGGTGGATCGGCGTGACCTACGGGGACAGGGAGTGCCTGCGCAAGGGCCGGGTCAGGAAAATAGCTGCGTCGCAAGTCCGTGAGTCATGGTGACTGACGGATATGCGGCGGGCTCGTTGTGCTTGCTGTTTATGTCATGCCTCTCATAGCTGAGAATCTCCAACTTTCCGCAACTCAACCGTTTCTCGGTGTTTCTGCGCGACCATCTATCGAGAAAATTTGTGCTCAGCCAGAGCAGGTTTTCGATGTATGCGTAGGAATTTTCGAGAGTTTTTTCTGGATGACAGAAAAACCGGAAAATCCCTGAGCGAGCCTGAAATGGCCGGTTCACGGCATGTATACCCGACAAAATGTCGCATTTGAACTGACCAAACAGACAGTTTTCCTGAAAAAAACCCATGCCGATTCGGCATGGGGTAGGCGTTTACGGCATTAGACGCCGCCCTCCTGCGTCGGAATAGTTGCGCCTTTTTTCGCCTGCCAGTAAGCCATATCGGCCATCTTGCGGCGACCTTCTACGGAGGCTGATGCACACACTTTTTCGCTTCCGGGCGTTCCAGCTGACGCATCTGCCTGAGTCCACTTGAAACAAGGGTAATGACATGAAGAAGGCAAAATTAAGCCTCGCCTGGCAGATCCTCATCGGTCTGGTGCTGGGGATTGCAATCGGTGCTGTACTCAACCACTTCAGTGCCGAAAAAGCCTGGTGGATCAGCAACGTGTTGCAACCGGCGGGCGATATCTTTATCCGCTTGATCAAGATGATCGTTATTCCGATCGTGATTTCGTCGCTGATTGTCGGAATCGCCGGTGTAGGCGATGCGAAAAAACTTGGTCGGATTGGCGTAAAAACCATTGTCTACTTCGAAGTGGTTACCACCATTGCGATTGTGGTCGGCCTGTTGCTGGCTAACCTGTTCCATCCGGGCGCCGGAATCGACATGAGTACCCTGGGTACCGTCGACATCTCCAAGTATCAGGCGACCGCCGCCGAGGTCCAGCATGAACATGCGTTCATCGAGACCATTCTCAACCTGATCCCGTCGAACATTTTTGCGGCAGTGGCCCGTGGCGAAATGCTGCCGATCATCTTCTTCTCTGTGTTGTTCGGCCTGGGCTTGTCGAGCCTCAAGCCTGAATTGCGCGAACCCCTGGTGACCATGTTCCAGGGCGTGTCCGAGAGCATGTTCAAAGTCACTCACATGATCATGAAATACGCCCCTATCGGTGTATTCGCCTTGATCGCCGTGACGGTTGCCAACTTTGGCTTTGCTTCGCTGCTGCCGCTGGCCAAGCTGGTAATCCTGGTTTACGTCGCCATCCTGTTCTTCGCCTTTGTGATTCTCGGCCTGATCGCCCGCCTGTTTGGTTTCTCGGTGATCAAGCTGATGCGCATCTTCAAGGATGAGTTGGTACTGGCTTACTCCACCGCCAGCTCCGAGACCGTACTGCCGCGTGTGATCGAGAAAATGGAAGCCTACGGTGCGCCAAAGGCGATCTGCAGCTTCGTGGTGCCGACGGGGTACTCGTTCAACCTTGACGGTTCGACTCTGTACCAGAGCATCGCGGCGATTTTTATCGCCCAGCTGTATGGCATCGACCTGTCGATTGGCCAGCAATTGATGCTGGTGCTGACCCTGATGGTTACCTCCAAGGGTATCGCTGGCGTGCCGGGCGTGTCCTTCGTGGTCCTGCTCGCGACCCTGGGCAGCGTAGGTATTCCGCTGGAAGGCCTTGCGTTTATCGCCGGTGTCGATCGGGTCATGGACATGGCCCGTACCGCGCTGAACGTGATCGGTAACGCCCTGGCCGTGCTGGTTATCGCGCGCTGGGAAGGCATGTACGACGATGCCAAAGGTGAGCGCTACTGGAACTCCCTGCCGCACTGGCGTACCAAGCAAGTGCAGCCGGCTGGCGAGACCCTGCAAGGCTGATCCCCCGCTTGAATCGAACAGACCCCGGTAAATCCGGGGTTTGTCGTTTCTGCCAGTCCCGCTATCATTCGCCACATATTTCTAGGGGTGTGACCGATGCTCAATGGCCTGTGGCTTGGCTTCTTTGTTGTGGCAATGGTGTCAGCACTGGCGCAATGGCTGGCGGGGGGCAACGCCGGGATTTTTGCGGCGATGGTGGAAAGCATTTTTGCCATGGCCAAGTTGTCGGTGGAAGTGATGGTGCTGTTGTTCGGTACCTTGACTCTGTGGCTGGGCTTCTTGCGCATTGCCGAGAAGGCCGGGATCGTCGAGTGGCTGGCCAAGGCCCTCGGCCCGTTGTTCCTGCGCCTGATGCCGGAAGTGCCGGCGGGTCACCCGGCCATTGGCTTGATCACGCTCAACTTCGCAGCCAACGGGCTGGGGCTGGATAATGCGGCAACGCCCATCGGCTTGAAAGCCATGAAAGCGCTGCAAGAGCTCAACCCCATTCCCAATACGGCAACCAACGCGCAGATTCTGTTCCTAGTGCTCAACGCATCCTCCCTGACGCTGCTGCCCGTGACGATTTTCATGTACCGCGCCCAGCAAGGCGCGCCGGACCCGACGCTGGTGTTTCTGCCGATCCTGCTGGCGACCAGCGCCTCGACGCTGGTCGGCCTGCTGTCGGTGGCGTTGATGCAGCGTCTGCGCTTGTGGGACCCTGTGGTATTGGCCTACCTGATCCCCGGTGCGCTGGTGCTGGGTGGGTTTATGGCATTGCTGGCCACGCTGTCGGCCACAGCGCTGGCCGGGCTGTCATCGATCCTTGGCAACCTGACGCTGTTTGGCCTGATCATGCTGTTTCTGCTGATTGGCGCGTTACGCAAGGTCAAGGTCTATGAAGCGTTTGTCGAAGGCGCCAAGGAAGGCTTCGATGTTGCGAAGAATCTGCTGCCTTATCTAGTAGCGATGCTGTGTGCGGTTGGCGTGCTGCGAGCGTCCGGGGCTCTGGAGTTCGGTCTGGAAGGGATTCGCCACCTGGTGGCGTGGATCGGTCTGGACACGCGTTTTGTCGATGCCTTGCCCACGGCGATGGTCAAGCCATTCTCCGGCAGCGCAGCGCGGGCCATGTTGATCGAGACCATGCAGACGCAGGGTGTCGATAGCTTCCCTGCGTTGGTAGCGGCGACGGTTCAGGGCAGCACCGAGACCACCTTCTACGTGTTGGCGGTGTACTTTGGCTCGGTAGGCATCCAGCGCGCACGGCATGCGGTTGGTTGTGCGTTGCTCGCAGAGTTTGCCGGTGTGGTGGCGGCGATTGCCGTCTGCTACTGGTTTTTTGGCTGAGGCTTGGACTGCTATCGCGAGCAAGCCCGCTCCACACATTTGGATGTACTCACAAATCAAAATGTGTGGGCTTGCTCGCGATGAGGCCCTCAGTGCTTAGACGTTGCATTGCCCTGCTGCACAACCCAATCCACTACTTGTTTATTCAAGGCATCCCCCGCCAGCCCAAACCCGGCCACGACTGCTGGTACCTGGGTATCACTCACAGGCTGATGCACCTCGAACCGTTTGGCGGCGATGATCCGTTGATCACTACCGCGCACCAGCCGCGCATCCAATCGAATCACTACCTCCACCGCACTGGCCAGATACTCGCTTTGAAAGGCCTGCAGCTGCCCGCCCAGCTCGAAGTCTGCTTGCAGGCTCGTGTCATCGGTACTTAGCAATGCCACCCGGCCGTCGCGCTGGAAGCCGTCCAATAAGCGGTTGCGCAGCAACACAGGGGCCGGATCGCTCCAGCGTGAGTGGGCATAACTGCTGATCAAGTCACCCTGAGGCACCACGGCAATGCGTGGGCTATCAAGGAACTCGCTGCTCTGGGGCTTGGCCAGGCGCAAGGACCAGGCGACGGGGCTACCTTGGCCAGAAGTCTGGGCTGAAGGCAGTCGATAGACATCTGATGGATCAGCCTTGGGCAAGATTGAACAGGCACTGAGCAATGCCAGGGCCAGCGGGGCAATCAATTGGCAAGCGCGCTTCATGGCGTGAACTCCTTGTTCTTGTCGCTGCCCAGCAGGTAGCCGCTGGGGTTGGCTTCCAGGCGGCGGGAAATCGCCCGCAACGAGCCCAGGGTATCGCGCAGCTCACGCACGGCCGGAGCCAGTTCATGCAAACCCTGCATACCGCTGTTCAGGGAGTCCTTGTTGTCGTTGAGCAAGGTGTTGATGGTCGCAGTACTCTGCTCTAGGGAGCGCATTGCACCTTCGGCGCTGCCGAACATTTGTTTGCCCTGATCATTGAGCAGGCCATTGGCGTTACGCATCAGCGCGGTGGTTTGCTCCAGGGTGGCGCCGGCTTGCTGGCTGACTTGGGCCAATTGCTGCAAGACCAGTTTGATATCGCCCCGTTGTTCGGCGATGGCGCCGGTGGTTTGCTCCAGGTGTGCCAGGGTGCTGCTGAGGCGATCCACGTTATCCGGGGAAAATACGCGGTTGGCGTTGTGCAGCAACAGGTTGATGCTAGTCATCAGGTCGTTGCTGTTGTTCAGCAGGCGTGCGATCGGGGATGGCGAGGCGATGATCTGCGGCAGGTTGCCGTCCTTGCCTTTAAGTTCCGGGCTCTGCGGGGTGCCGCCGCTGAGTTGGATGATCGAGGTGCCGGTGATGCCGGTCAGTGCCAGCTTGGCCTGGGTGTCCTCCTTGATCGGTGTCTGTCCGGCCAGGCGTATACGCGCCAGCACCCGACGTGGGTCCTTGGGGTCCAGGTGCAGGCTCGTCACGTCGCCGACCTTGATCCCGCTGTATTGCACCGCACTGCCCTGGGACAGGCCGCTGACGGCCTCGTTGAACACCACTTCGTAATCCTGGAAGGCGCTGTCGACGCTGGATTTGGCCAGCCACAGGCCGAACAGCATGGCGCCGACCACCACGATTACACTGAACAGGCCGATCATCACATGATGGGCTCGGGTTTCCATGTCATACCTCGTTGAGCTGTTGAGCGGCATCCAGTGCCGCACGGCCCCGTGGGCCATGAAAGTATTCGTGAATCCAGGTGTCGTCCGTTTCCGAGACCACATCGATGGCATCCGCCACCAATACCTTTTTCTGCGCCAACACGGCTACGCGATCGGTGATGGTGTAGAGCGTATCCAGGTCATGAGTGACCAGGAACACGCTCAAGCCCAAGGCATCACGCAGGGTCAGGATCAACTGATCGAATGCTGCAGCGCCAATCGGGTCAAGGCCGGCGGTGGGCTCATCGAGAAACAGGATGTCCGGGTCCAGCGCCAGGGCTCTGGCCAGGGCGGCCCGCTTGATCATTCCGCCAGACAGCGAGGATGGGTATTTGTCGGCGGCCGACAAAGGCAGCCCGGCCAGCGCCAGTTTTACTGCCGCCAGGTGTTCGGCATCGGCGCGGCTGAGGCCGGCGTGTTCAATCAGTGGCAGGGCGACGTTTTCTGTCACCGTCAGCGAGGAAAACAGAGCGCCCTTCTGGAACAGCACGCCGAAGCGGCGCTCCACCAGGGAACGTTCGTGTTCCGGCAGGCTGGGCAGGTTCTGGCCAAACACCTTTACCTGCCCTTCGCTGGGCTGGCGCAGGCCAATGATGCTACGCAACAGCACCGATTTGCCGCTGCCCGAGCCACCCACCACGGCGAGGATCTCGCCCTTGTACAACTCCAGGTCGAGATTTTCATGCACGCTCTGGGGGCCGAAACGGTTGCACAGCCCACGTACTTCAATGACCGCCTCGGTGGGCGTTCGCTGTACACGATTCACCAGCCCATCTCCATGAAGAACAGCGCGGCCACCGCGTCGAGCACGATCACCACAAAAATCGATTGCACCACGCTTGAGGTGGTGTGGGCGCCGACGGACTCTGCGCTGCCGCTGACCTTGAAGCCTTCCAGGCAACCGATGGCGGCGATCAGAAAGGCAAAGATCGGTGCTTTTATCATTCCCACCAGGAAGTGCTGAACGCCAATATCCGATTGCAGCAGCGAGAGGAACATGGCCGGTGAGATATCCAGTGCCACCGCACACACCACGCCGCCGCCGACAATCCCCGAGAGCATCGCTAAAAACGTCAGCATCGGCAGCGCCACCAACAATGCCAGTACCCTGGGCAGCACCAGCAACTCCATGGGGTCGAGGCCGAGGGTGCGGATGGCGTCGATTTCTTCATTGGCCTTCATCGAGCCGATCTGCGCGGTGAAGGCACTGGCAGTGCGCCCAGCCATCAGGATTGCGGTGAGCAATACGCCAAACTCGCGTAGGAAGGAAAACGCCACCAGGTCCACGGTGAAAATACTCGCACCAAAACTTTGCAGCACGGTGGCGCCTAGAAAAGCCACCACCGCGCCAACCAGGAACGTCAGCAAGGCGACGATAGGCGCCGCGTCGAGCCCGGTCTGCTCGATGTGCGCAACCATTGGCGTCAGGCGCCAGCGCTTGGGGCGAAACAGACCGCGTGCAAAGGTTTCGAGGATCAGACCGATAAAGCCCAGCAGCTTCAAGGCGTCTTGCCAGACGGTATCCACCGCGCAACCAATGCGCGCCAGCAGTTGAACGCCCGCACTCACTTGCGGTTCTTTGACCGGCACACAAAAATCATTCAGGGCGCGATAAACCGTTTTGAGCAGGGCGCGATCAGCCTCCGACAGGCTGCAATCGGGCTGTTCGGCAGAGTTTTCGATACGGCTGGGGCCCAGTAACTCAACCAGTAGAGAGGCACCGGCCGTGTCGAGGGCGCCCAGGCCGTTCAAGTCGACGCGGGTACTGGCGTCGTACTGGCCGCCGAGCTTTTCCGATAGCTTTTTCAGATCGGTGTAGTGGAGCAGCGTCCAGTCCCCTGTCACCTTGAGTTGGGGCGGGTTGATGGACGCGTCCAGATAGGCGCTGCCTGCCGTAGTGCTACTGGTCATAAGCTCCGAGCTTGTTTGGCTATTCCACGAATCCTACGTAATAGCATGATCCTGCTTACTTTGGCGTGTACGTTTGCGCTGTGTCAGTGACTTTGAAGCGCAACACGCCGATCACTTGCCCGTCCTCGGTCAATACGCGCACTTGCCAACGTCCCACCGCATCTGGCGGGAAGTTCTTCTTATGGGTCCAGGCCCGGTAGCCTTCCTTGCGACCGCCGTGGATATCCAGGGCAATGCGGTCGACTTCCTTACCGTTGAACTTCCAGACATGGTAAATGCGCTCGTCGAGCCCGCGTGGCGCATTGATTGCGGTGTAGGCATACAATCCGCTGCTGCGTAGCTGGCTGGCACTGACTTCCTTGAGGTCATCGCCTGGGGTGCGATCCTGCAATTGGGTACTGATGGCTACCTCGGTCATCCACAGCGTGGCCGGTGGTACCCAACTGCGCAGGAACCAGCCCGCGCAACCAATGGCGGCGGTGACGCCCAGTAACATCAGCCAACCGCGTAGGCTGCGCAGTGGCAGGCTTACCGCCAGGCTTGGAATCGACAAGAGCATGGCCACGCCCAGCGCCAATTTGTAACTTTCGGCGGTGGTCAGGTGCAGGATAATCGGCAACGCCGTAAGCAATGCGGCAAACAGCGTCAGGGTGTGCAGCGCCAAAAACAACGAGCGCTTGGGCGCCAGCCATTTGTAGTACAGCGGGTCGATGATCGATATCAGCGCAGCGGCACCCAGCAGCCCAGTGAAAATCGACTGGCTGCTGTTCCAGGTCGTGGTGATGAAAAAGAACGGCAGGACAAAAAACAGGCTTTCCTGGTGAATCATCTGCGTGGCATAGCGCAGCAGCGGCTCGGGGATTTCGCGCTTGAATATCTTGCTGAACAACTGGGTGAAGCTGTTTTCCAGCATCAGCCACAGCCAGCTCACCAGCATGATGATGGCGATCCAACTGGCCATGCCCTGTTGGCGATCGACCAGGATGAAGCTGCCCACACCCGAGATAAAACCGCCGAGTGCAATCACCCCTGGGTAGCGCTTCATCAGTTCGAGGATGCGCTGTATGAAATGGGTCAGGTTTGGCATTCGGCGGTTCACAGTCTTTATAGGAAAAATCCCAGACAGAATAACGCCTTGGCCGTTTCATTGGCGTGTCATTACGCAATTGCTTTGCGATAACGCCGCACGCCAAACACGCCAATGGCTATCAACCCCAACACACCAGCGGCGATCCAGCTCAGTGCTTCATAGCTCAACAGCGGCTTCTCGATGCGCCAGTAGCCGGGCTGCTTGAAGAGTTGGCGCATGGCCTGGTTGGCCTGTTCCAGGCTGACAGCCTTGACGCGCTTGGCCGGGTCACTGAAGCGACCATCGTGGTAATCGCCGGCGGCACCCCAATAGTAATCCGCCAGGCCGCTGTTGCCCTGCGTGGCCCAGGCCTGGCGGGCGATGGCGGCCTGTTGTAGGCGGTTGAAGATGGCCGGGTCCAGGCCATTCTTGAGTAGGCGGGCCTTGAGGGCTTCCAGTGCGCGCTCGGCCGCGGGCAGGTTGTTGCGTTCAAGGTCAGCGTTGAGGCTCATGAAACCGACACCGCCGAAGACTTCCCGCGTACTCCCGGGACCGTAGGACAGGCCGTGCTGCAAACGAAGTTGGCGATACAGTGCCCAATCCAGATAGTCCTTGAGCAGGTCGTAGGTTGCGTCGTGCTGATCATCCAGTACCGGCTCGGGGAGCAGCCAGTGCAGTTTGGCACCATCACCGAGCCAGCCACGGACCAGGTTGCGGCGGGTTGCAGCGGCGTGCTGGATTTGCGCCAGCATGCGATGTTCGCTGGGCTCGACCGGCTCAAGCTGGCCATAGGTACGCTCCAGATAGGCGGGCAGCAACTTGTCGAGATCGCCGACGATGATCAGGGTCATGTTGTTCGGGGCGTACCAGTCCTGGCGCACTTTTTCCAGTTGGGCGCGCGTCAGATGGCCGACATCGGCTCGCTCGGCACACGTGAGGCCCAATTCCACGGCCAATTGATTGCTGGCGTTGTGGCCCATGTCCTGACGATCCAGCAAACGTTGCAAGTGCGAATAATGGCCGCCGTCCTCGCGTTCGACTACCTGTTTGGCGGCGCTGATGGCGGCATCGCTCAATTCAGTGCGGGTGAGGATCGCCAGCAACAGGTCCAGTACCTTGCGCTGATTGCGGGCCGGGGTTTCGATGACGAAGGTCGTGTCGGCGTTGCTGGTGTAGGCATTCCACTCGCCGCCCAAGGCTTGCATCTGTTCTTCCAGCTCACCTTCGCCGCCGCCGTCAATCCCGCTGAAGAGCAAGTGTTCCAGCAAGTGAGGCAGCTCCTTGTTCTCACAACTGAAGTCGTCCAGCCCAACGCCGACCACCAGGCGGATGGCGACGTGACCGCGGTCTACGCCCGGCTTGAGCAGCAGTTGCAGGCCGTTGGGCAACATATAACCTTCAACTTGCAAGCGATCGAAGGCAAAGACGTGTGCCGAGCCCAAGAGTAGGCAGGCGAATAACAGGCGACGCATAACTGGCTTCCTGGCAAGTGAGGTCGATTGTTAACTGACTTCGCGCGCTGCTGTACGTTCAGGGCGAATGGGTGATGTCGGTGATATTGTCCGCTGCCAGCGCCCCGGTTTCGGAAGTTTCCAGCACTACATACGCGCTGCTGCAGAACATCGAGTTCAGGCGTTTCATGTCTGCAATCAGTTCCAGGTGCAGCGAGCTGGTCTCCAGGCTTTGCACGATCTTGCGTTGCAGACGGCTGACGTGAGCGTGGGCCAGGCGTCTTTCCTGGGCGCGGAAACGACGTTTCTCACGCAGCAATTGCCGGGCACATTCCGGGTCGGCGCTGAGAAATACCGTCAGGCCCAGGCGCAGGTTGGCGATCAGTTGGCTGTGCAAGCCGGCCAGCTCTTCCAGGCCCACTTCGGAAAACGAGCGGCGCTGGGAGGTTTTCTGCTGCTGGACCTTGCGCAACATACGCTCGATCAAGTCGCCGGCCAGTTTCAGGTTGATCGACAACTCGATGATCTCGGCCCAGCGCCGACTGTCTTGCTCGCTGAGGTCTTCGCGAGGCATTTGCGCCAAGTAGAGCTTGATCGCGCTGTAAAGGGCTTCGACATCATCGCTGAGGCTGCGCATTTCCTGGGTGATGGCGGTTTGTTTGCCTCGCAGCACATCCAGCGCCGAGGTCAGCATGGTGTCGACCAAATCTCCCAGGCGCAGGGTTTCCCGGACGGCGTTGGCCAGGGCCAGGCTGGGGGTGGTCAGCGCTGTCGCGTCGAGGTGACGAGGTTTGGCCAGGCCATTGGCTTCAGGCCGCTCCGGCAGTAGCCAGGCACACAGGCGCGCCATGGGCGCGATGGTGGGCAGCAGGATCAGGCAACGGATAACGTTGTAGAGCAGGTGAAAGCTGATGACCATGCCTTGGGCGCTGTAGTCCAGGGTGTCCAGCCACAACACCAGCGGATCAAGGACCGGAATGATCAACAGCAAACCGATCAGCTTGTAAAGCAAGCTGCCCAAGGCAACCTGGCGCCCGGCGGCGTTTTGCATATTGGTGCTGAGGAACGCCAGCACACCGCTGCCGATGTTGGCGCCAATCACCAGGCCGATGGCCACGTGCAGGCCAATCACACCTGCGCCCGCCAAGGTTGCGGTCAGCAGGACGGCGGCCAGGCTGGAGTAGGAAATCATCGCGAACAAAGCGCCGATCAAGGCATCCAGCAGAATGTCGCCGGTCAATGAGGCGAACAGGACTTTGACACCTTGGGCATGGGTGATTGGTCCCGCCGCTTCGACGATCAATTGCAGCGCAAGAATGATCAAGCCCAGGCCGATGCCGACCCGACCCATCTGTCCGGCGCGCGTTTGCTTGCGGGACAGAAAGAAGATCACACCAAGAAAAATCAGCAGTGGTGACAGCCAGGACAGGTCAAGGGTCAGCACTCGCGCCATCAGCGCCGTACCGACGTCCGCGCCGAGCATGGTTGCCAGTGCGGGCGTCAGTCCCATCAGGCCTTGGCCGACAAACGAAGTCACCAGCATGGCCGTGGCATTGCTGCTCTGCACCATGGCGGTGACCAGGATCCCGGCAATGAACGCCAGCCAGCGCTTGGCCATGTTCTGCCCGATGACCTGGCGCAAGTTGGAGCCGTAGACCCGCAAGATACCGGTGCGGACGATGTGCGTGCCCCAGATCAACAAGGTCACGGCGGAAAGCAGATTGAGCAGGGTCAGCATGTTCGGCCCCCCTGTATTGATGTGCTCCACTGGAGCAACGGAAAGTTACTGCGTGCCGCTCTACGTCTTGTACTTAAGCTGTAGTTGGCGAATGGGCTTTGCGCCAGCATCGCATAGCTGAAGTCGGCCTTGAAACAAAAGTGTCATGAAGCCGGCTATTTGCATACGCCAAAAACGACTGTAGGAGCTAGGGGGGCACCTTGTCCCCCTAGCTCCTACAGGTATTGCGGGTTTACTGGCCTGGAATGTCCTTGCGCAGTTTCACCGGATCCTGCTGCTTACGCTTTTTCGCGATAGCGGTGCGCATCTTGATGTTGATGGCCTCAACCGCCAGTGAGAACGCCATGGCGAAGTAGACGTAGCCTTTTGGCACGTGTACGTCGAAAGATTCGGCGATCAGCACGGTACCCACTACCAGCAGGAATGACAGTGCCAGCATTTTCAGCGACGGGTGCTTGTCGATGAACTCGCTGATAGTGCCCGCGGCCAGCATCATCACCAGCACGGCGACGACGATTGCGGCAACCATGACCGGTACGTGGGAAACCATACCCACGGCAGTGATCACCGAGTCCAGGGAGAACACGATGTCGATGATCGCGATCTGAATGATGGTGTAGATGAATTTTCCACCCTTGCCTGTCGGCTCATTGTGGGTTTCGTCTTCACCTTCCAGGGCGTGGTACATCTCCTGGGAGCTTTTCCATAGCAGGAACAAACCACCGAAGAACAGGATCAGGTCACGTCCGGAAATGCCTTGGCCGGCGACGGTGAACAAGTCAGCAGTCAGTTGCATGACCCAAGTGATCGACAGCAGCAACAGGATCCGCGTGATCATGGCCAGGGCCAGGCCGAAGATCCGGGTGCGCGCCTGCATATGCTTGGGCATGCGGCTGACCAGGATCGAAATCATGATGATGTTATCGATGCCCAGGACGATCTCAAGAGCCGTCAGGGTTAAGAAGGCAATCCAGATTTCCGGATTGGTCAGCCATTCCATGTGTATTCCTTTGCGCGAGTGTTAGACCGCGCCGGCAGTAAGACCGGCGCAGTGAGTTGTTACGATTATAGAGTGCTGAACAGCGGAAAGGTCCCCAGCAGCAATGCGGCGACCATTATGCACAGGCACACTAATACTGCCCACTTAAGGGTGAAGCGCTGGTGGTCGCCAAAATCGATCCCGGCCAATGCTACCAACAGGTATGTCGAAGGAACCAGTGGGCTGAGCAAGTGGACCGGTTGACCGACAATCGAGGCGCGGGCCATTTCCACAGCGGAGATGCCGTAGTGGCTGGCGGCTTCGGCGAGCACCGGCATTACGCCATAGTAGAACGCATCGTTGGACATGAAGAAGGTGAACGGCATGCTTACCAGTGCAGTGATCACCGCCAGATAAGGGCCCAGGGCTTCGGGGATTACCGCCAGAAGGCTCTTGGACATGGCGTCGACCATGCCGGTGCCCGACAGAATGCCGGTGAAGATGCCGGCGGCGAAGATCAGTCCAACCACTGCCAGTACGCTGCCAGCGTGGGCGGCGACGCGGTCCTTCTGTTGTTGCAGGCACGGGTAGTTGACGATCATCGCGATACTGAAGGCCACCATGAACAGCACCGGCAGCGGTAGCAGGCCGGCAATCAGGGTGCACATCAAGACAAAGGTCAGGCCCCCGTTGAACCAGATCAGTTTCGGGCGGCGAGCGTCCGGGTACTGCGAGACGCTGATCTCGCTATGGTCGATTTCATCACCTTGCAGATGCAACTCGCCAAGACGTGCGCGTTCGCGCAGGCCATACATGTATGCAATCACCAGGATCGCGACTACACCGGCGGCCATTGCCGGGATCATTGGCACGAAGATGTCCGATGCGTCCACGTGCAGCGCACTGGCCGCACGCGCAGTCGGGCCACCCCAGGGGGTCATGTTCATCACGCCTCCGGCGAGGATGATCAGGCCGGCCATGATCCGTGGGCTCATGCCAATGCGCTTGTACAGCGGCAGCATGGCGGCCACGCAGATCATGTAGGTGGTGGCACCGTCACCGTCCAGCGACACCACCAGGGCCAGCACCGCAGTGCCGACCGAGACTTTCAGCGGGTCACCCTTGACCAGCTTGAGGATCTTGCGCACGGCCGGGTCGAACAGGCCGGAGTCGATCATCAGGGCGAAGTAGAGAATGGCAAACATCAACATCACGCCGGTTGGTGCCAGCTTGGTGATGCCTTCGAGCATCATTGGGCCGATCTTCGGGGCAAAGCCGCCGAACAGCGCGAACACGATTGGGATAATGATCAGGGCGATCAGCGCGGACAGGCGCTTGGTCATGATCAGGAACATGAACGTGATGACCATGGCAAAGCCAAGGAAAGTCAGCATAGGAATACTCCAGGCGTAGCGTGGCTAGGTAATGGCGAACCGAATGAGGTCAGCGCAGATCGAAAGACACGAGGCGTACGGGGGGAGTCGGGACAGACAGGCGGGTACGAGCGGACATCAGAATCACCATTGTTGTTGTTAATAGGGCCGCTGGGCGTTGAAACGCTCAGGTTGGCCAACCGGTCTCTTGCCGGCAGTGACGGCGATCCTAGTCGCGCAAGCTTTCAGCCAGCTTTCGCTTGGTAAACAGGTGATGAACAGATGTTTCGTGGGATTGGTCTGTTTTTGATGTCTGAACAAGCGTCGAGGCGTTGATTCAGTGTTGACTCTAAGTGTGTTATCGCGGGCAAGCCCCCTCCCATAGTTGAGCGCATTTCAACTGTGGGGGCCGGGCTTGGCCGCGATGCTTTTGATCTTAAGGCAGCTGCAGCCCGCCGGCCGCCTTGTGCAAGGCGCGCAGGTGTTCGCCGACCTGCTTGAGATTGGCTTCGCAGGCGGCAATCTCCGCAGCCCGCGAAGGCTCCAGCAGCGCCCTCACCTCTTTATCCAGGTCGCCGGTCAACGATTGCAGCTGTTTCTGGCGTGAGGCGCTTTCCGACTCCAGCCGCTGCCATTCCTTTGGCTGCGGCAGACCATACCCGCTGTTGCCGAGCAGTTCCGCCGGCCGACTGAGGAAGCCGCTGTTGGCGAGGATTTGCTGCAAGGTCGCGTTAGCCTTGTCCATGCCGCCGTTCTTCAGCTCGCGAGCGCCAAGGTAGCGTTGCTTGACCTCGTCCTGGGCGAGCATCAGTTGTTTGCGCAAGCTGGCCTGCTCCAGAAGCAGTAGTGCAGCACTGGTGCGCAGGTCCGCCTGGTCGAACCACTCGCGGCGTTGTTCGGCGCTCAAGGCCAGCCAGTCTTCGACCTGGGTCTGCTTGATTGGCAGATGTTTGCGCAGCACCTCGAACATCGCCTGGTAGCGCTCGCGGAAGGAGTCGAAATGATAGCCCAGGCGCAAGGCTTCGCGGCGGTCGTCCAGCACGCTGGTGTCGGCCAGGCCACGGGCCGCGAGGACTTCCAGCAAACCGTTGGGGGTAATGTTGTCCAGCGCGGTCAAGCGTGGGTTTGCGCTACCGCTGCGCAACAGTTTCAGGCCTTCGACCGCGCAGTTGTTGGAAAGGAAGTAGTAGTTGCCGTCATAGCTCCAATGCATCTCGGCGGCATGCTCGACCGTGTTGTTGATCTCTTGGCGCGTGAGGATCAGGGGTACAGATGCCAGGCCGCGTAGCTCGGTCTTGGTGTATTCGTCGATCACTTGGGCCAGGGGCAATACGAACAGCCGTGATGGGTATTTGCCCACCAGCCCGTCCCAACTCGATAGCTGTACGTCACCGACGAAGGCGCGGTAGGAGAGTACCAGGTGCTGATCCAGATCCAGACGGCAGTCCGGGCCACGTGGCCGGCCCGGCGCACAAATCACCAGGCGCAACATGCTATGGCCCCAGCGGCTCACCAGGTTCTGGTTGGCTTCGGCCAGCAGGTAATCGATGGCGTAAACACGTTCGGGGTCGACTTGGCCCAGTGGCGTCTTGGCAAAATCGTTACCGGCATTGAGGAATGCGTATGTCTTGGCGCATGTGTCCGCAGCTGGTGGCGCCCAGCCGAAGTGTTCCTTGTAATACCGATATAAAGCGGGTCGCCGGCAGGCGTAGCTCGGGTCCAGGAGAAAGTACTCCATGTTGACCGCGACGAACTCCTTGGGGTTGGTGATTTCATAGAGGTCGGGGCTGCGGGCGACTTGCCGGTTGTGTTGCTCACGCTCACCGCGGCGGCCTACGTACTGCGGCCAGCCGGCCAGGTCCAGCAAGCGTGGATCATCGCTGAGGGTAAAGCGTCGGTCATTTTGTCCACGGCATTGATCGGGCAGGCCGATCAGGCCGGTGATGTTGTTTTGGCGGCTGCATCGGTTGATCAATGAGCGCTCGGCACTGGGCCAGCGGCGTGCACGATCATAGATGTGGGTCAGCTCATGCAGCACCGTGGCGAGCATTTCGCGGCGCACTGTGCCGTGTGGGCGGTGCGTCTGCTGGGTGGCGGCTGTGCCGTCGGTAAGGCTGGCCAGCAATTTGCGATTGAGGTCCAGCTCGGACACCAACGAGGCCTGGCCGTAGGCGTTGCCGGGCATATCGCTGGTCCAGCCTACGTCGATGCGACGGTCCAGTTGCTGGATGAAACGTGGCGGCAAGGCCTGCATGGCTTCATCCAGCAATGCCTGGCTGGCCTGCTGCTCGGCTGGGCTCAGGCCGTCGGTCTTGAGCCTGAGCTGCAGATCGGCCTGAACCGCGCCGCCAAAGAGCAGCGCGGTGGTGACCAGTAGCCAGGCGGCGACGCGCCTCACAATGCGAGGATGGCTTCGGCGAGTACCTGATCGCTGGCGTCGCGGGCTTCCGGTACGCGGGTGCGCAGGGTGTCGAAGGCGGCTTCCAGTCGGGCGCCGCGAATCGTGCCGTCGGTGGCGACGAAGCTGGCGGCGTCATCATGGGCTTCGCGCACGACTTTGGAATCCCGGATGGACGTGGTGGTGTCCGAGGTGAAATCAATGGTGCGGCCAAAGGCGCGGACAATGATGTTACTGGTGGCCACCAGAGTTTGGGCCTGGGCAACATCAGCCAACAATACCAGGCCGAGGGCGGCGGCGATCAGCGGGCTACGCATGGAATGACTCCGAAAAACAAAGATGGTTATTGGACGAGAATTGCTTCGGCCAGTTCAAGGTCGCTGGACTTAAGTTTTGGCTGGCTGGCGCGTAAGTAGCTCAATGCCGACTCCAGGCGTGCGCCACGCCATTGGCCCTCCGTGGCGATGAACGCGGCAGCGTCATCCTGGGCCGCCAGTATCCGTTTATGGTCGAACGGAGCGGAGGTGATTTTACTGGTGGCATAAGCGCTGACAACTACGCCCTGTGTCGACACGTCAAAGGCTTGTGTCGAACCGGACCAGCACACTGCAAACAATGCGGGAGCAATCAAGAAACGGTATGAAAAAACCATGGGACTCGACAATTGAAAACGAGCGCCAAGGCTAGCGCAATGACCGTGCGAGAGCCAGCGCCGAGGAATTGGGAGCGGCTGGCGCTCCCCAAATCCTGGTGTGCGATCAGATAGCCAGAATTGCCTGGGCCAACTGAGCGTCGGTGGCGGTGTTCAGTTGCGGAGCTTGCTGGCGGATTTGCGCAAGGGCGCTTTCCAGTTTCACACCGCGAATGGCTCCTTGGCTGGCGACGAAGCTGGCGGCGTCGTCGCGAGCGGCACGCACCACTTTGTTGTCGCGCAGGGAGGAAGTGGCATCGGATGTGGCGTCAGACGTGGCTTTCAGCGCGCCGACGATCGAATCGGTGGTCATGATGAAGCTCGAGGCGCTGGCGTTGGCAGCCAGGGTCAACAGGGCAACAGCGCTTAGCAGGCGTAGACGAGGCATGGGGTGACTCCTGAGGATAAACGAAGAAGGTGGCGCAGAGCCGCCGCAGTACAGACGTGCGTTCTACAGGATTTGCCATGTAGTGACAGAATATTAGCTGGCGCTTGAGTGTTCGGGTAGCCCGCGAGGGAAGTTGCTTCTCAAAGCCAGTTTGAACGTTGAGCATCAAGCAGGCGTAACTGTACCTGTTGTTTTTGGTGATCTAAAAACTGTACCGCTTTTTTGCATGCTCAGGATGACGCTATAACTTTATGAGGCCCGAATACAACAAAACCCGCTCCCGGTTTCCCGGGGCGGGTCTTGTTACAACAATTCGGGGTGCTGGCGGTGGACCCGGCGGGTCAGGGCCAGCGAGCGCTAAATCAGCGCCAGAACGGCTTGCTCAGCTCTTCGTAGCGTTGAGCTTCGCTAATCCCGGCGTCAGCCAGCAGGCGCGAGTCCAGACGAGCCAGTTGATGGCGGCTGGAGATACGGCGCTGCCACAACATCAGGTTGGCGAGAACGCGCAAAGGCATGGAAGCCTGGGTGTTTACAGCTTTTTCTTCGAAGAACAGTTCGGAACTGAGTGTACGTTCCATGATGACATCCTTCCGCTTGTGGCGGGATTAGGTAGTGGTTTAACTGATGCCAATGATCCTCTTCCGGCGCAAGACTCTCTAGATACAGTTCACCTGTATTGTGAGGGGCCAGTTAACTGTTTATAGCAGCTGTACTGTACGAAAACAGAGCAACTGTACCTATAAGCACTTAAATGGTGCATTTGAGGTGTTTTTAAGGGGGGGTGTAGGGGTTTTCGGTAGGAAATGACCGGTACAGCAGTACAATTTTTGTCGGTTTTGATTTAGTGCTGCCCAGACTGATCAAACTGTATTTGTATCAGCCTGGGTTCCACATTGATTACGCCTTGAGCATATGCCCGGTTTCTTCCAGATTGATATGCCAGCTCAGGGCTTCGCGCAGGATGTGCGGAGTGTGGCCGCCTATTGCGCAGGCTGCCGTGAAGTAGTTATTCAGTGCGTCGCGATAGTCAGGGTGTACGCAGTTATCGATAATCACGCGTGCCCGCTCCCGTGGTGCCAATCCGCGCAGGTCTGCCAGGCCGACTTCGGTCACCAGGATGTCGACGTCATGTTCAGTGTGGTCGACATGGCTGACCATCGGCACCACGCTGGAAATCGCCCCGCCCTTGGCAATCGACTTGGTGACAAAGATCGCCAGGTGCGCGTTACGGGCGAAGTCCCCCGAACCACCAATGCCGTTCATCATCCGTGTGCCGCAGATATGAGTGGAGTTGACGTTACCGTAGATGTCGAATTCCAGCGCGGTGTTGATGCCGATGATTCCCAGGCGTCGCACTACTTCGGGATGGTTGGATATTTCCTGTGGGCGCAGCACCAGTTTGTCTTTGTAGCGCTCCAGATTGCCAAACACGTCGGCATTGCGTCGTTCCGACAAGGTGATGGAGCTACCCGAGGCGAAGCTCAGCTTGCCCGCGTCGATCAGATCGAACGTGGAGTCCTGAAGCACTTCGGAATACATGCTCAGGTCTTCGAAAGGCGACTCGATCAAGCCGCACATCACCGCGTTGGCAATATTGCCGATGCCGGCCTGCAACGGCCCGAGTTTATTGGTCATGCGGCCCGCGTCGACTTCCTGCTTGAGGAAGTTGATCAGGTGATTGGCGATCCATTGGGTGTCGCTGTCAGGCGGGGTAACGGTGGATGCGGAGTCGGCCTGGTTGGTAATGACGATGGCGACGATCTTCTCTGGCGGGATCGGGATTGCAGTGCTGCCAATACGATCGTCGACCTTGACCAGCGGGATCGGCGTGCGCGTTGGTCGGTAGGTCGGGATATAGATGTCGTGCAGACCTTCCAGGTTCGGGTTGTGCGCCAGGTTGATCTCAATGATCACCTGCTTGGCGAAAATGGCGAAGCTGGCCGAGTTGCCCACGGAGGTGGTCGGTACGATATGACCTTGCTCGGTGATGGCCACGGCTTCGATGACGGCAATGTCCGGCAGCTTGAGCTGATTATTGCGTAGTTGCTCGACGGTTTCCGACAGGTGTTGATCGATGAACATGACTTCGCCGGCGTTGATGGCCTTGCGCAAAGTGCTGTCGACTTGAAATGGCATGCGCCTTGACAGGACGCCGGCTTCGGTGAGTTGCTTGTCCAGGTCGTTGCCCAGGCTGGCGCCAGTCATCAAGGTGATTTTCAGCGGAGAGGTCTTGGCGCGTTCGGCCAGGGCATGGGGCACAGCCTTGGCTTCACCGGCGCGGGTAAAGCCGCTCATGCCGACGGTCATGCCGTCCTCGATCAGGGCGGCGGCATCGGCGGCGCTCATGACCTTGTTCAACAGCGAAGGCAAGCGGATACGATCACGGTACATGGATTGTTATCTCGGGCAACGGAGGCAAGGTGGGCAGTCTAGTGATTTCAAAAGGTTTCGTCCCGCTACCATGGTCGAATGCCAGGCCGCGATTTAGAGCCTTTGGTCGGGTTTTTCCCGATAATAAAAAACCCCAGCCTACTAAAGGCCGGGGTTTTGGGTATTGCGCTGGAGCAGTGTTTATTCGACAGCCTTGACCATATCTTCGATGACTTTCTTGGCGTCCCCGAAGACCATCATGGTTTTGTCCAGATAGAACAGTTCGTTGTCCAGGCCTGCATAGCCGCTGGCCATGGAGCGCTTGTTGACGATGATGGTCTTGGCCTTGAAGGCTTCGAGAATCGGCATCCCGGCAATCGGTGACTTCGGATCGTTCTTGGCGGCCGGGTTGACTACGTCGTTCGCCCCCAGCACCAGCACCACATCGGCCTGGCCGAACTCGGAGTTGATATCCTCCATCTCGAACACTTGGTCGTAAGGCACTTCTGCCTCGGCCAGGAGCACGTTCATGTGGCCAGGCATACGACCGGCCACCGGGTGAATCGCGTACTTTACGGTCACGCCGCGATGGGTCAGCTTTTCGGTCAGCTCTTTAAGTGCGTGCTGGGCCCGCGCTACCGCCAGGCCGTAGCCAGGGACGATGATGACCGTGTCGGCGTTGGTCAGCAGGAAGGTGGCGTCATCGGCTGAACCGGATTTCACCGGGCGAGCTTCTTTCGAGCCTGCCGGGCCGGCAGCATCTGCAGTGTTGCCGAAACCGCCGAGCAATACATTAAAGAAGGAGCGGTTCATCGCCTTGCACATGATGTACGAGAGGATCGCGCCGCTTGAGCCCACCAAGGAGCCGGCGATGATCAGCATCGAGTTGTTCAGCGAGAAGCCGATACCTGCCGCGGCCCAGCCGGAGTAGCTATTGAGCATCGAGACGACCACGGGCATATCGGCGCCGCCAATCGGGATGATGATCAGCACGCCCAGCACGAAGGCCAGTGCGAGCATCAGGGCGAAGGCGCTGAGGTTGCCGGTGAACATGAACACCAGGCCCAGGCCCAGCGTGGCGAGGCCCAGTACAAGGTTCAGCTTGTGCTGCCCGCCGAACTGTACCGGTGCGCCCTGGAACAGGCGGAACTTGTACTTGCCCGACAATTTGCCGAAGGCGATCACCGACCCGGAGAAGGTGATGGCGCCAATGGCTGCACCCAGGAATAGCTCCAGGCGGTTGCCCGCGGGAATCGGATCTCCCAGCAGTTTGACGATGCCCAGCGATTGCGGCTCGACCACAGCCGCGATGGCGATAAACACCGCAGCCAGACCGATCATGCTGTGCATGAAGGCCACCAGTTCAGGCATCTTGGTCATTTCTACACGTTTGGCCATGATCGAGCCGGCGGTGCCGCCGATCAGCAGGCCAACGATCACATAGCCGATGCCGGCAGTGGCGAGCTCCGCGCCCAGCTTATAGATCAGGCCCACGGTGGTGAGTACCGCCAATGCCATGCCGAGCATGCCGAACAAATTGCCGCGCCGGGATGTGGTCGGGTGCGACAGGCCTTTGAGGGCCTGGATGAAGCAGATCGACGCGATCAGGTAGAGCGTCGTGACAAGGTTCATGCTCATTACTTGGGCGCCTCTTCTTTCACGGCTTTCGGGGCTTTTTTCTTGAACATCTCAAGCATGCGTCGAGTCACCAGGAAGCCGCCGAACACATTGACCGCCGCCAGGGCCACGGCCAGCGTGCCCATGGTCTTGCCCAATGGAGTGACGGTCAGCGCGGCTGCGAGCATGGCGCCGACGATGACAATCGCCGAGATTGCGTTGGTTACCGCCATCAGCGGGGTATGCAGCGCGGGGGTGACGTTCCAGACCACGTGGTAACCGACATAAATCGCCAGCACGAAGATGATCAGGTTGTAGATACCGGGGGAGATAAGCTCTTCCATCGTCTGAATCCCTGCTTAGGCGTTTTTGCGGATGACTTGCCCGTCGCGGCACATCAGGCACGCGGCGACGATGTCGTCTTCGAGGTTGATTTCAAACTGCCCTTCCTGGGTGAAAACCAGCTTCAGGAAGTCCAGCAGGTTGCGTGCATAAAGAGCCGAGGCATCGGCCGCGACGGCACCGGCCAGGTTCGTCGGGCCGCAAATGGTCACGCCATTGTTCACCACTACCTGGTCCGCGACGGTCAGCGGGCAGTTGCCGCCCTGGGCTGCGGCAAGGTCGATGACCACCGACCCTGGCTTCATCTGCGCCACGGTTTCGGCGCTCAGCAGCGTCGGAGCCTTGCGACCGGGAATCAGTGCGGTGGTGATGACGATGTCGGCTTGCTTGGCGCGTTCATGCACGGCCAAGGCCTGGCGCTGCATCCAACTGGTGGGCATCGGGCGTGCATAACCGCCGACGCCAACGGCGCATTCGCGCTCCTCATCGGTCTCGTAAGGCACATCGACGAACTTGGCGCCCAGGGATTCGATTTGTTCCTTTACCGCCGGACGCACGTCGGAGGCTTCGATCACCGCACCCAGGCGTTTGGCCGTGGCAATTGCCTGCAGGCCGGCGACGCCAGCGCCGAGAATCAGCACGCGCGCTGCTTTGACGGTGCCCGCAGCTGTCATCAGCATTGGCATGAAGCGAGGGTAGTGATGCGCAGCCAGCAGCACCGCTTTATAGCCTGCAATGTTGGCTTGGGAGGACAGCACGTCCAGGCTCTGGGCACGGGAGGTCCGTGGCGCAGCCTCAAGGGCGAAGGCGGTGATGCCGTGTCCTGCCAGTTTGGTAATGGTTTCGTTGCTGAACGGATTGAGCATGCCCACCAATACGGCGCCGCTTTTAATCAGCGTCAGTTCGCTATCGTTGGGCGCGACCACCTTGAGAATCAGTTCGGCACCGAATGCGTCGCTGGCACTGCCAATGGTTGCGCCTGCCGCCTCATAGGCACTGTCCACGACGCTAGCATTGACGCCTGCCCCGCTTTGTACAGTGACCTTATGGCCCTGGCCGATCAGCTTCTTGATGGTTTCCGGGGTTGCAGCAACCCGCGTTTCACCGGTCTGGGTTTCGAGAGGGACACCAATGTGCACGTCAAATCTCCTGCATGATCTTTTTGCTTTGATTTTTGTAAAAAGGCCAGTGCGCCGTGAGTGGCACATCTGGGGCGGCCGATCAGCACGATCCCGCTTAAATGACAGCGGGGCGCGGCATTTTGCAGGCGAACTTTACGACCTTCAAGGGATTATGACGGGTGACGAAAAATTAACTACAAGTCACCCTGTGACTGATTGTCGCAACTGCTTGAAATTATCTATTTAAATACAGTGGCTTATAGGCTTTAAGCAGGAAGTCGCTTTTTTTGAAATGATTGCTATGAATATTGGGTTATCTAGCGAAAGATGCTCTGTAGCCCTTGTAAATGCTGGTCTCCACTTGGTTTATGAGGGAACAGGTACAGTCTGTCAAATTGCGACATATACTTATATCTGTAGGGCATTAAGATTATTGACTACAGGGTCAGCAATTATCGAGATCCTTTAAAAATGCAGGCTATAGCGTTGTGATTGGTCGATCAGCCAGTCCCTGAACGCGTGCAGCGAGGCGGATTCGACTTTTCTATCGGGGATCATCAAGTAATACGCCTTGGTACTGCTTAGTGTCTGTGAGTTGGCGATCACCAGTTGTTTGTCACTTAACTCCTTTTGAATCAGAAACGGTGGAATCAACGCAATCCCCATGTCATGCATGGCTGCCTGGGACAGCATGGAGAATAGCTCGTAGCGTGGGCCTGTCATGTCGCGAGGAACATTCAGGTGCTGGACGTTAAACCACTGGCGCCAGGCGTAGGGGCGAGTGGTTTGTTGTAGCAGCGGCAACTCGGCGATTTCTTGCGCGCTGAAGTGCGCTCGGTTTTCAAGCAACCGTGGGCTACACACAGGAAGTGGGTTTTCTCCCATGAGCCGGTGGGATTCGGTGCCTGGCCAATCGGCATCACCGAAATAGATCGCCGCATCGAACTCGGTGTCGGCAAACAGGAACGGGCGTGTGCGGTTGGTCAGGTTGACGGTGACTTCGGGATGTTGCTGCTGGAAGTCCTTGAGGCGCGGAATCAACCATTGGGTGCCGAATGTGGGCACTACCGCCAATTCGATCACGTTGGTGCCCTGCTGGCCCATCACTGACAGCGTGTCACGCTCGACGGCGTCCAGTTGCGTTGCGACCCGGCGGCTATAGGAAAGTCCGGCTTCAGTCAGCTTGACGCCACGGCGCGAGCGTCGAAACAGTTCGACACTCAAAAACTCTTCTAGGCTGGCGATCTGTCGGCAGATGGCACCTTGAGTAATGGAAAGCTCCTGTGCCGCCTTGGTAAAGCTCTCGTGGCGTGCCGCCGCTTCAAAGCTGACGAGTGCCGTGGTGCTGGGGATTTTCCTGCGCATGTACCGTACCCTCACTAATAAAGGGCACGGATGCCCTTTTGAATCTTTACGAAGTGAGAAATTAGCACAAGGCTATGCAAAAACCTCGTTTGCCCTCCTCGCCCGTCCGGCCTAGGCTCCATGCACGACTTTTGATTTTCTTCGCGAGGACTCACTCATGGGTGGTAAGGCAAGCTTCAACTGGATCGATCCGCTGCTGCTGGATCAACAGCTCACTGAGGAGGAGCGCATGGTGCGTGACAGCGCCGAGCAGTTTGCTCAGGGTAAGCTGGCGCCGCGTGTGCTTGAAGCTTTCCGCCACGAGAAGACCGACCCTGAGATTTTCCGCGAAATGGGCGAAACCGGACTGCTGGGTGCAATGATTCCCGAGCAGTACGGCGGCAGTGGTCTGAACTACGTCTGTTATGGCCTTATTGCCCGTGAAGTAGAGCGTGTCGACTCTGGCTACCGCTCGATGATGAGCGTGCAATCATCCCTGGTTATGGTGCCGATCAATGAATTTGGCACCGAAGCGCAAAAGCAGAAGTATCTGCCCAAGCTGGCCTCTGGAGAATGGATCGGTTGTTTCGGGTTGACCGAGCCAAACCATGGCTCCGACCCAGGCGCGATGATTACTCGTGCACGAAAGGTGGAGGGTGGCTACAGCCTTACCGGTAGCAAGATGTGGATCACCAACAGCCCGATCGCCGACGTATTTGTTGTCTGGGGCAAGGACGATGCCGGCGATATTCGTGGTTTCGTCCTGGAGAAGGGCTGGAAGGGGCTGAGTGCGCCGGCGATTCACGGCAAGGTCGGGCTGCGCGCTTCGATTACCGGTGAAATCGTCATGGATAATGTATTCGTGCCCGAGGAGAACATCTTCCCTGATGTGCGTGGCTTGAAAGGTCCGTTCACCTGCTTGAACTCGGCGCGTTATGGGATTTCCTGGGGGGCGTTGGGAGCTGCGGAGTTTTGCTGGCATACGGCGCGCCAGTACACCCTCGATCGTCAGCAGTTCGGTCGGCCACTGGCCGCCACGCAACTGATCCAGAAGAAGCTGGCAGACATGCAGACTGAAATCACGCTTGCCCTGCAAGGCTGTTTGCGACTGGGGCGCATGAAGGACGAGGGTACTGCAGCGGTGGAGATCACTTCGATCATGAAGCGTAACTCGTGTGGCAAGTCCCTGGACATTGCGCGCATGGCTCGCGACATGCTTGGTGGCAATGGTATTTCCGATGAGTTCGGGATCGCCCGCCATCTGGTCAATCTGGAAGTGGTGAATACCTATGAAGGCACTCATGACGTTCATGCGCTGATCCTGGGGCGTGCACAGACCGGTATTCAGGCGTTCTATTAATAGAGGGGCGACCATGGGCGCGCTATCGCACTTGCGGGTGCTGGATTTGTCACGTGTGCTGGCCGGCCCTTGGGCGGGGCAGATTCTCGCAGACCTTGGCGCTGAGGTGATCAAGGTCGAGCGACCAGGCAATGGTGATGACACGCGAGCCTGGGGGCCGCCCTTCCTTAAGGACGCTCATGGTGAGAACACCAGCGAAGCTTCGTATTACCTGTCAGCCAATCGCAATAAGCAATCGGTGACTATCGACTTTACGAAGCCTGAGGGGCAGAAGCTGGTTCGGGACCTGGCGGCGAAGTCAGACATCTTGATCGAAAACTTCAAGGTGGGTGGCCTGGCGGCGTATGGGCTGGACTACGAGTCGCTAAAGGAGATCAATCCCGAGTTGATCTATTGCTCTATCACAGGATTCGGGCAGACCGGGCCTTATGCTGCCCGGGCTGGATACGACTTCATGATTCAGGGCTTGGGCGGGTTGATGAGCCTGACTGGGCGGCCTGAAGGTGATGAGGGAGAGGGGCCGGTGAAGGTGGGTGTTGCGCTGACCGACATCTTGACTGGGCTCTACTCCACCGTGGCAATTCTGGCGGCAATGGCCCATCGCGATCATGACGGCGGTGGGCAGCATATTGATATGGCGCTGCTGGATGTGCAGGTAGCCTGCCTAGCCAACCAGGCGATGAATTACCTGACAACGGGTATCTCTCCTAAGCGGCTGGGCAACGCCCACCCGAATATCGTGCCCTATCAGGACTTCCCCACCGCGGATGGCGACTTCATTCTGACTGTGGGTAATGATGGGCAGTTTCGCAAGTTTGCTCAGGTCGCTGGGCATCCTCAGTGGGCCGATGACCCCCGATTTGTCACTAACAAGCTGCGGGTCGCCAACCGTGCAGTGCTTATTCCTTTGATTCGTCAGGCAACCGTGTTCAAGACGACCGCCGAGTGGGTAGCGCAGCTTGAGCAGGTTGGGGTGCCGTGTGGGCCGATCAATGATTTGGCGCAAGTGTTCGCGGATCCCCAGGTGCGGGCGCGGGAACTGGCTATGGAGTTACCCCATGCCCTGGCAGGAATGGTCCCACAAGTCGCCAGTCCCATTCGCCTTTCCAAGACGCCTGTTGAGTATCGAAGCGCACCGCCCTTGCTGGGCGAGCATACGGAGGCGGTACTTCAGCAGGTTTTAGGGTTGGGGGTAGCGAAGGTCGAAGCGTTGAGGGCTGCGGGGGTTATCTAAGGGTTCCTCTATATAGAAGGCTCGGTGGTCTGGTTGTTTTCTAGCCAAAGCTAACTAATTGATAGAAATAGGAAATTAACTGTTGACGGCGATTTATATCTGTCTATAATTCGCCCCACTTCCGGCGCAGTCGAAACGGAAAACTCCTTGGTAAACAAAGAGTTATGCGGAATTCGGCAGCGACCTGCTTCAGGTCATCGAAGCCTGGAAGGAGTTGGTAGAGCAAGGTTGTTTGGCTCTATTAACGGTTCGATCTTCTCGGTCGAAAGCGGAGAAAAAGAGGTGTTGACAGCAGCGTGTAACGCTGTAGAATTCGCCTCCCGCTAACGAGAGATCGGAAGCGCAAGTGGTTGAAGTTGCAGAGGAAACTTTGAAAACTTCTTAAAATAACCGCTTGACAGCAACAGAGGCTGCTGTAGAATGCGCGCCTCGGTTGAGACGAAAGATCTTAACCAACCGCTCTTTAACAACTGAATCAAGCAATTCGTGTGGGTGCTTGTGGAGTCAGACTGATAGTCAACAAGATTATCAGCATCACAAGTTACTCCGCGAGAAATCAAAGATGTAACCAACGATTGCTGAGCCAAGTTTAGGGTTTCTTAAAAACCCAAAGATGTTTGAACTGAAGAGTTTGATCATGGCTCAGATTGAACGCTGGCGGCAGGCCTAACACATGCAAGTCGAGCGGTAGAGAGAAGCTTGCTTCTCTTGAGAGCGGCGGACGGGTGAGTAATGCCTAGGAATCTGCCTGGTAGTGGGGGATAACGTTCGGAAACGGACGCTAATACCGCATACGTCCTACGGGAGAAAGCAGGGGACCTTCGGGCCTTGCGCTATCAGATGAGCCTAGGTCGGATTAGCTAGTTGGTGGGGTAATGGCTCACCAAGGCGACGATCCGTAACTGGTCTGAGAGGATGATCAGTCACACTGGAACTGAGACACGGTCCAGACTCCTACGGGAGGCAGCAGTGGGGAATATTGGACAATGGGCGAAAGCCTGATCCAGCCATGCCGCGTGTGTGAAGAAGGTCTTCGGATTGTAAAGCACTTTAAGTTGGGAGGAAGGGTTGTAGATTAATACTCTGCAATTTTGACGTTACCGACAGAATAAGCACCGGCTAACTCTGTGCCAGCAGCCGCGGTAATACAGAGGGTGCAAGCGTTAATCGGAATTACTGGGCGTAAAGCGCGCGTAGGTGGTTTGTTAAGTTGGATGTGAAATCCCCGGGCTCAACCTGGGAACTGCATTCAAAACTGACTGACTAGAGTATGGTAGAGGGTGGTGGAATTTCCTGTGTAGCGGTGAAATGCGTAGATATAGGAAGGAACACCAGTGGCGAAGGCGACCACCTGGACTGATACTGACACTGAGGTGCGAAAGCGTGGGGAGCAAACAGGATTAGATACCCTGGTAGTCCACGCCGTAAACGATGTCAACTAGCCGTTGGGAGCCTTGAGCTCTTAGTGGCGCAGCTAACGCATTAAGTTGACCGCCTGGGGAGTACGGCCGCAAGGTTAAAACTCAAATGAATTGACGGGGGCCCGCACAAGCGGTGGAGCATGTGGTTTAATTCGAAGCAACGCGAAGAACCTTACCAGGCCTTGACATCCAATGAACTTTCTAGAGATAGATTGGTGCCTTCGGGAACATTGAGACAGGTGCTGCATGGCTGTCGTCAGCTCGTGTCGTGAGATGTTGGGTTAAGTCCCGTAACGAGCGCAACCCTTGTCCTTAGTTACCAGCACGTAATGGTGGGCACTCTAAGGAGACTGCCGGTGACAAACCGGAGGAAGGTGGGGATGACGTCAAGTCATCATGGCCCTTACGGCCTGGGCTACACACGTGCTACAATGGTCGGTACAGAGGGTTGCCAAGCCGCGAGGTGGAGCTAATCCCATAAAACCGATCGTAGTCCGGATCGCAGTCTGCAACTCGACTGCGTGAAGTCGGAATCGCTAGTAATCGCGAATCAGAATGTCGCGGTGAATACGTTCCCGGGCCTTGTACACACCGCCCGTCACACCATGGGAGTGGGTTGCACCAGAAGTAGCTAGTCTAACCTTCGGGAGGACGGTTACCACGGTGTGATTCATGACTGGGGTGAAGTCGTAACAAGGTAGCCGTAGGGGAACCTGCGGCTGGATCACCTCCTTAATCGACGACATCAGCTGCTCCATAAGTTCCCACACGAATTGCTTGATTCATTGAAGAAGACGAAAGAAGCAGCCCGAAATTGGGTCTGTAGCTCAGTTGGTTAGAGCGCACCCCTGATAAGGGTGAGGTCGGCAGTTCGAATCTGCCCAGACCCACCAATTTTGTGTGGGAAACGCCTGTAGAAATACGGGGCCATAGCTCAGCTGGGAGAGCGCCTGCCTTGCACGCAGGAGGTCAACGGTTCGATCCCGTTTGGCTCCACCACTACTGCTTCTGTCGGTATAAAGCTTAGAAATGAGCATTCCATTGTGATGATGGTGAATGTTGATTTCTAGTCTTTGACTAGTTCGTTCTTTAAAAATTTGGGTATGTGATAGAAAGATAGACTGGACGTTACTTTCACTGGTAACGGATCAGGCTAAGGTAAAATTTGTGAGTAATTGCGAATTTTCGGCGAATGTTGTCTTCACAGTATAACCAGATTGCTTGGGGTTATATGGTCAAGTGAAGAAGCGCATACGGTGGATGCCTTGGCAGTCAGAGGCGATGAAAGACGTGGTAGCCTGCGAAAAGCTTCGGGGAGTCGGCAAACAGACTTTGATCCGGAGATGTCTGAATGGGGGAACCCAGCCATCATAAGATGGTTATCTTGTACTGAATACATAGGTGCAAGAGGCGAACCAGGGGAACTGAAACATCTAAGTACCCTGAGGAAAAGAAATCAACCGAGATTCCCTTAGTAGTGGCGAGCGAACGGGGACTAGCCCTTAAGTGGTTTTGAGATTAGCGGAACGCTCTGGAAAGTGCGGCCATAGTGGGTGATAGCCCTGTACGCGAAAATCTCTTAGTCATGAAATCGAGTAGGACGGAGCACGAGAAACTTTGTCTGAATATGGGGGGACCATCCTCCAAGGCTAAATACTACTGACTGACCGATAGTGAACTAGTACCGTGAGGGAAAGGCGAAAAGAACCCCGGAGAGGGGAGTGAAATAGATCCTGAAACCGTATGCGTACAAGCAGTGGGAGCCCACTTTGTTGGGTGACTGCGTACCTTTTGTATAATGGGTCAGCGACTTATTTTCAGTGGCGAGCTTAACCGAATAGGGGAGGCGTAGCGAAAGCGAGTCTTAATAGGGCGTCTAGTCGCTGGGAATAGACCCGAAACCGGGCGATCTATCCATGGGCAGGTTGAAGGTTGGGTAACACTAACTGGAGGACCGAACCGACTACCGTTGAAAAGTTAGCGGATGACCTGTGGATCGGAGTGAAAGGCTAATCAAGCTCGGAGATAGCTGGTTCTCCTCGAAAGCTATTTAGGTAGCGCCTCATGTATCACTGTAGGGGGTAGAGCACTGTTTCGGCTAGGGGGTCATCCCGACTTACCAAACCGATGCAAACTCCGAATACCTACAAGTGCCGAGCATGGGAGACACACGGCGGGTGCTAACGTCCGTCGTGAAAAGGGAAACAACCCAGACCGTCAGCTAAGGTCCCAAAGTTATGGTTAAGTGGGAAACGATGTGGGAAGGCTTAGACAGCTAGGAGGTTGGCTTAGAAGCAGCCACCCTTTAAAGAAAGCGTAATAGCTCACTAGTCGAGTCGGCCTGCGCGGAAGATGTAACGGGGCTCAAACCATACACCGAAGCTACGGGTATCATCTTAGGATGATGCGGTAGAGGAGCGTTCTGTAAGCCTGTGAAGGTGAGTTGAGAAGCTTGCTGGAGGTATCAGAAGTGCGAATGCTGACATGAGTAACGACAATGGGTGTGAAAAACACCCACGCCGAAAGACCAAGGTTTCCTGCGCAACGTTAATCGACGCAGGGTTAGTCGGTCCCTAAGGCGAGGCTGAAAAGCGTAGTCGATGGAAAACAGGTTAATATTCCTGTACTTCTGGTTATTGCGATGGAGGGACGGAGAAGGCTAGGCCAGCTTGGCGTTGGTTGTCCAAGTTTAAGGTGGTAGGCTGGAATCTTAGGTAAATCCGGGATTCTAAGGCCGAGAGCTGATGACGAGTCATCTTTTAGATGACGAAGTGGTTGATGCCATGCTTCCAAGAAAAGCTTCTAAGCTTCAGGTAACCAGGAACCGTACCCCAAACCGACACAGGTGGTTGGGTAGAGAATACCAAGGCGCTTGAGAGAACTCGGGTGAAGGAACTAGGCAAAATGGCACCGTAACTTCGGGAGAAGGTGCGCCGGTGAGGGTGAAGGACTTGCTCCGTAAGCTCATGCCGGTCGAAGATACCAGGCCGCTGCGACTGTTTATTAAAAACACAGCACTCTGCAAACACGAAAGTGGACGTATAGGGTGTGACGCCTGCCCGGTGCCGGAAGGTTAATTGATGGGGTTAGCTAACGCGAAGCTCTTGATCGAAGCCCCGGTAAACGGCGGCCGTAACTATAACGGTCCTAAGGTAGCGAAATTCCTTGTCGGGTAAGTTCCGACCTGCACGAATGGCGTAACGATGGCGGCGCTGTCTCCACCCGAGACTCAGTGAAATTGAAATCGCTGTGAAGATGCAGTGTATCCGCGGCTAGACGGAAAGACCCCGTGAACCTTTACTATAGCTTTGCACTGGACTTTGAATTTGCTTGTGTAGGATAGGTGGGAGGCTTTGAAGCGTGGACGCCAGTTCGCGTGGAGCCAACCTTGAAATACCACCCTGGCAACTTTGAGGTTCTAACTCAGGTCCGTTATCCGGATCGAGGACAGTGTATGGTGGGTAGTTTGACTGGGGCGGTCTCCTCCTAAAGAGTAACGGAGGAGTACGAAGGTGCGCTCAGACCGGTCGGAAATCGGTCGTAGAGTATAAAGGCAAAAGCGCGCTTGACTGCGAGACAGACACGTCGAGCAGGTACGAAAGTAGGTCTTAGTGATCCGGTGGTTCTGTATGGAAGGGCCATCGCTCAACGGATAAAAGGTACTCCGGGGATAACAGGCTGATACCGCCCAAGAGTTCATATCGACGGCGGTGTTTGGCACCTCGATGTCGGCTCATCACATCCTGGGGCTGAAGCCGGTCCCAAGGGTATGGCTGTTCGCCATTTAAAGTGGTACGCGAGCTGGGTTTAGAACGTCGTGAGACAGTTCGGTCCCTATCTGCCGTGGACGTTTGAGATTTGAGAGGGGCTGCTCCTAGTACGAGAGGACCGGAGTGGACGAACCTCTGGTGTTCCGGTTGTCACGCCAGTGGCATTGCCGGGTAGCTATGTTCGGAATAGATAACCGCTGAAAGCATCTAAGCGGGAAACTAGCCTCAAGATGAGATCTCACTGGAACCTTGAGTTCCCTGAAGGGCCGTCGAAGACTACGACGTTGATAGGTTGGGTGTGTAAGCGCTGTGAGGCGTTGAGCTAACCAATACTAATTGCCCGTGAGGCTTGACCATATAACACCCAAGCAATTTGAGTACTCGAAAGAGCATCAGATTGCGGTGTGTGAAGACGATACAAACCGAAAGTTTGCGCTCACAAAACACCGAACGCTGTCACATACCCAATTTGCTGAAGCGAGGCCATCTGGTCACGACTCAGTACCCGAATTTCTTGACGACCATAGAGCATTGGAACCACCTGATCCCATCCCGAACTCAGTAGTGAAACGATGCATCGCCGATGGTAGTGTGGGGTTTCCCCATGTGAGAGTAGGTCATCGTCAAGATTAAATTCCGAAACCCCATTTGCGAAAGCAGATGGGGTTTTGTTTATGTAGAAGTCCATGATTTTCACCAGCACGTTGTGAACGCAACGGTCTGGTCACAGAATTTCTTGACGACCATAGAGCATTGGAACCACCTGATCCCATCCCGAACTCAGCAGTGAAACGATGCATCGCCGATGGTAGTGTGGGGTTTCCCCATGTGAGAGTAGGTCATCGTCAAGATCAAATTCCGAAACCCCCGTCTGCTAACGCAGGCGGGGGTTTTGTCGTTCAGGGGCTGGTTACCTATGTCCTACAGTCCTGCGCAACCACTGGTCACTTTCTTACATAATGAGAGCATCGGCCCAATAAATTCCTAAGCTTTATCCCGACTTGGCCGAAAGCCTGAAGAGCCATGCGCGCACCGAAATAGAGCGGTCGAAGAGTCCGCCTATGACACTACATGGAATGTTGCATCCGGCACGCCCACCCACCATCAGGCAAAAAGAAGTCGATGAAATGAATCTCAAGTTCAGTCATAAAATTCTGTTGGCCGCGTCAGGCGTTGTGGTTTTAGCCTTCGCGTTATTCACGCTGTACAACGATTACCTGCAGCGCAGCACCATCAAGCAAAACCTGGAGTCATCCATTGAGCAATCCGGTGACCTAACGGCCAGTAGCGTACAAAACTGGCTCAGTGGTCGCATCTTGGTTCTGGAAAGCCTGGCGCAAAACTTTGCTCATCAAGGCAGCGGCGCCGATCTGCCGGGTTTGGTCGATCAGCCGGCATTCACGTCAAACTTCCAGTTCACCTACGTTGGTCAAACCAACGGTGTGTTTACCCAGCGCCCTGACGCAAAAATGCCTGATGACTACGACCCACGTCAGCGTCCGTGGTACAAGCAGGCGGTTGCTGCTGGCAAGCCAATGCTCACACCGCCCTATATGGCCGCCGTGGGTGGCTTGATTGTGACTATCGCCATGCCGGTCAAGAAAAATGGTGAGCTGCTCGGTGTCGCAGGCGGTGACCTGAGCTTGCAAACCTTGGTACAGATCATCAACTCGGTAGATTTCGGTGGCATAGGCCATGCCTTTCTGGTCAGTGGTGACGGGCAAGTGATTGTTAGCCCTGACCAGGACCAGGTGATGAAGAACCTCAAGGATATCTATCCTGGCACGGCCGTTCGTATCGAGAAGGTTAATCAGGATGTGGTCTTCAAGGGACAGGATCGTATCCTGTCCTTTACTCCGATCAGCGGTTTGCCGAACGCAGATTGGTACATTGGTTTGTCGATCGATAAAGACAAAGCCTACGCTCCATTGGGGAAATTCCGTACGTCAGCCTTGATCGCAATGTTCATCGCGGTTGCGGCGATTGCGGTATTGCTGAGCCTGCTTATTCAGGTGTTGATGCGCCCATTGATCACTATGGGCCGTGCGATGCAGGACATTGCTCAAGGTGAAGGCGACCTGACTCGGCGCCTCGTCGTAGAAAGCAAAGACGAATTTGGTGAATTGGGTGGTGCTTTCAACCAGTTTGTCGAGCGTATTCATGCATCCATCAGCGAAGTATCTTCGGCAACCCGCCATGTACATGATCTTTCCCAGCGCGTGATGGCATCATCCAACGCTTCGATTATCGGCTCTGACGAGCAGAGCGCTCGCACCAACAGCGTTGCTGCCGCGATTAACGAACTGGGTGCCGCCACCCAGGAAATCGCTCGTAACGCAGCAGATGCTTCTCAACACGCCAGTGGTGCCAGTGAGCAGGCAGATGACGGCCGCCAAGTCGTCGAGCAAACCATTCGGGCGATGTCGCAGTTGTCAGAGAAAATCAGCCTGTCCTGCACTCAGATAGAAACCCTGAATGCCAGCACCGACAACATTGGCCACATTCTTGATGTGATCAAAGGTATCTCCCAGCAAACCAACCTGTTGGCTTTGAATGCCGCGATTGAGGCTGCCCGTGCTGGTGAAGCGGGTCGCGGATTTGCGGTAGTCGCCGATGAGGTGCGCAATTTGGCGCATCGCACCCAAGAGTCGGCAGAGGAGATTCATAAAATGATTACTTCGCTGCAAATCGGCTCGCGTGAGGCCGTGACCACGATGAATGCCAGCCAGGCATCCAGCGAAGAAAGCGTCGAAGTGGCCAATCAGGCGGGTGCGCGCCTGGTCAGTGTGACCCAGCGAATCGTCGAGATCGACGGGATGAACCAATCAGTGGCCGCAGCCACCGAGGAGCAGACGGCCGTGGTGGAGACGCTCAATGTCGACATCAACCAGATCAATCTGCTCAACCAGCAGGGCGTGGTCAATCTCAACGAAACCTTGAAGGACTGTGATGCTCTGTCGCAGCAAGCCAATCGCCTGAAGCAGTTGGTAGACAGCTTCAAGATCTGACCTTCAACGGGGTGCAGGTTTTTTCCTTCACCCCGTCCTAGCTGTCAGGCAAGTAACAGGCGTACGTTATTCAGTGCGCTTTCGGCGAAGGTACGAATGAACTGTTCAAATCCGAGCGCGTCGCTTGCATCGACGGGCTCGGCCATGATGGTCCAGGTCGCGCTGGCATGGTTTGGCCCGATCGACTCGACCCTCATTGCGGCCCACAGTCGAGCCACACCCAGTGTGTTGTAGATCGTCGTCCAGGTCATTTGCATGTTCTGGGCATCATAGCTGTTGAGCTGCTCCACCACGACGTTGCCATCGTGGAAAAACTTCTTGCGCAGCGAACCCACTCCGGCGCCTGTCATTTCAATGCAGGACAAGGCAGGAATGAATGCATCAAATCGATCGAACTGGCCAACTATCTTCCATAGTTCGGCGGCGCGGCAGGCAATCGTGACCGAGCATACCAACGGCCTGCTGTTGGGGTTCTTGATCAAGGTATCGGGTTGCAGCGGGTTCATAAGATTTTCCTGGGGGCGGGTTTATAGAAAGCCAATGTCTTTGAGGTATTGGCAGCCTTTGCGTAGCAACGCGGGGCTTTTCTCGGGGTACTGCACTCCCATCTCTTCAACTCCATGACGTGCGTTGTCGTGGCAAATCATCGATGTGTCTCCGATATCCTCTCCCAGCTCATTAAGGTAGAAGCCCAGAACCCCAAATAGCGCGTTCTCGCGGCCCACTTCCCCCAGACGATGTTGCCAATCCTCAACGCTCACTAATTCGAAACAATGGCCCGCCTGGCGAAATGATTCGACGTAGGCTTTCCAGCTCAATGGTTGGGGGTTATGCAGGTTGAAGACAGCTCGCGAGCAATCGTAGCGGCGGCTGTGGAACGCAATGAAGCGCGCGAGGAAATCCACTGGCATCAAGTCGAAGTTCAAGTCCAGGCGTGGAACCCAGCCCAGTTGCAGTGACCCTTTGAGCATTAGCATCAAACGATTCTTTTGCGGTCGGCAGGCCCCGTTTTGACTATTGAAACTGATGTTTCCTGGTCGATAGATATTGACCCAGGCCCCTTGTTCGGCCGCCTGTCCCAGTAAGCGCTCAGCCACCCATTTGGACAGGTTGTAGCCGTTCTTGATGTAGAGCGGTGGGGTGGTTGCTGCCGGCGCTTCAAGCACGCGGCCTTGAGCGTCAATGCTGCTGGAGGCGGACAGTGTCGAGACGAAATTAAGCACCTTCTTGCAGTGAGTCTCACACAAGCGAAGGCATTCAAGCACAGGCTCAACGTTGTCTCTGGCAAGGGAGGCGTAATCCATGACGTGATTGACGTGGGCAGCGTTGTGTACCAAAGCCCCATAGTCTCGGGACAGGTATTGATAGGCCTGTGGATCCAGCCCCAGGCAAGGCTTGCAGATATCAGCGGCATACACCTGCACGCGAGTCATGTCCAAGTGCTCCAGGCGATATTCGTGCAGTGCCTGTGTGAATCGTGTGGCAGCCGATTGCCCGGCACTTTCACGGATCAGGCAGGCGACCTCTGTCGCTCCTGCAGCCAGCAGTGCTTCGACAATATGTACTCCAACGAAGCTGTTGGCGCCGGTCACGATGACCTTTTGTCGATCACCTGCCTGGTCGGCAGGCAGCATGCGTATCCCCAACTCTTTCACCGCGTCCCGTGCAGCATGATGAGCGGGGGCAAGCGCAGGTGGGTCATCCCCCATCAGCGCCGCGAGATTACGTACAGTCGGGGCCTCGATAAACTGGCTCAGAGGGAGGCTGCGGCCATACAAGTCGCGAATGCGCAGCAGCATGGTCGAAAGCAGAATGGAGTGGCCGCCGAGATGAAAAAAGCTGTCGCCCGTCGACATCTCGCTCGTTGGCAATGTCAGCAGCTCACTCCACAAGTTGAGCAATTGCTCCTCCATGGGCGATTGCGGCGCACATGGAGCGGTATCTGATGCCGGGTGAGTTGCCAGATTCAGCAGCGTCTGACGATCAATCTTACCGTTGCTGGAGTACGGCATGCTTGTGAGCTCAGTACAAACGGTCGGTTGCATGTAGTCCGGCAACGCCTGCCGGGCATATTGCTTGAGCGCCGTCAGAGAAGCGCTGGCGTCGAGGGCTTCGGGCTGTGCTACAAAGGCCAGGATTCGCCGGTCGCTATCAATCACTACGGCGACCTGACGAAAAAGATGACTGTCACGTAGGCTCTGTTCGATTTCCAGGGTTTCTACCCGGAAGCCTCGTATCTTCACCTGGTGGTCCCGACGTCCGACAAATTCGATTCCGTGCTTTGTCCACTTTGCCCTGTCGCCGGTGCGATAGGTGCGCAGGGTTTGGCCGTCGGGCAGTGCCAGATGCACAAAATGCTCGGCGGTCTGCTGTGGCTGGTTTACATAGCCCAGGCTCACTCCGGGACCGGTGATATATAACTCACCCACAACGTTTTCTTCGACGGGTTGGTCTTGCTCGTCGAGGATCAGCACCTGGCTGTTGGCGATGGGAGCACCAAGCTGGCGATTGTCGTCATTGACTTGTAGCTGGCGGGCGGTGACCAATACTGTGGCTTCCGTCGGCCCGTAAAAATTGTGCAACGCACATTGCCCGGCCAGTTGCGCGATGACGTGGGGCTCACAAAGGTCGCCGCCGGTCAGTATGTGATCCACGCCCAAAGGCCTGTCCAGGGGCAGAATGCTCAGCAGTGCAGGTGGTAGAAATGCGTGGCTGACGTGCTGCTGGCGGATCAGTGCAACCAGTTGTTGGGGGTCGCGACGTTGTTCCTCGGTTGGCACAATCAAGGTGGCGCCGTGGTTCAGCGTTGGGAAGAGGTCAATCAGCGAAGAGTCAAAACCCAAGGACGAAAATTGCAGGACACGACTGTATTCGTTGAGTCGTACATGTCGGGCATACCAGGCACAGAAGTGCGCCAGATTATGCTGACTGAGCAAGACTCCCTTGGGTTGGCCAGTGGTCCCGGAGGTGTAGAGCACCAGAGCGGCACTATCGAGAGAGGGTAGGACGCGTACCAGCGGTTGGTCGTCGTTCGCGTGTTGGTTGTCGATCATGCCGACATCCAGAGCCGTGAAGTGCTCTCGCAAGGGATGCTGACCGTCATCCAGCAATACGACGGCTCTGGCGTTTTCCAGCATGGCTTTTTGACGTAGCACAGGATGGCCCGGTTCCAGCGGCAGGAAGGTCGCACCGCATCCCAGAGTGGCCAGAATGCTGGCATACAGATCCACAGACTTGCTCAAGCAAATACCCACCACCGGCATCTGGTGATGCTGAATCAGCGGCCACAGAACGTATTGGATAGCCAGGCTTCGCTGGTGCAACTGGCGATAACTGAAAGTAGCGCCTGCGATGCTCAGGGCTGGCCGTTCGGCGAAGGTGTGCAAGCTGTGCGCAAGTACTGCAATCAACGGTGTACTGGCTTTATGCAGGAGTGCCGGATCAGCGGTCCGGTTAAAACGATGCAGATACGCCAAGTCCTCCAGACCATGCAGGCTTTGCTCTGGGAATACAGACGCGGTCACGGTTTGTGAAAAGTATCCGGCCTGGCGAGAGAAACCGCTGACATGCCGCGCGACCCACTCCACCAAGCGCCGTATTGCTTTTCGACGCAGCCGCTGGCCATTGCCGCAGGGCTCCGGCGTCACGTCCAGAACAGCAACCAATTGTTGTGTACGGTCATAGCATCGAAACTGCAGTAACGGCAGGCCGCATTCGATCATCGGGCCGATGGCCAGGCGCAGGCTCATCCATGTCGCCTGGTTTGGAGCCGGCGAAACAAGCTGGCTGGCGTCCTCAATCAACAGATCGGCCTGCGGCATTGTGGCGCTGAGCCCATGGCCAAAAGGTTCCAGCCCCTGCCTGACCGCCGCCAAGGCCGGGCTGGAGCCGGCCAGCATAATTTCCAGGCGCCTCATGAGCTTCTTCCCGACGCGGGCAGATACGCCTCCAACGACTGTGCAACGCAAGGGGTCTGCAGTAACCCGCTACGGCGCAGAAAACCCGTGATGTTTTCGATCAAAGGGTGCTGGCACGTAATCGGAAAGGTCAGTGCGCAGATCTCCGTTCGTAGCGCATCGCGGGTGCTGGTGCTGACGTCCAGATGCTCGATCAGTTGTAGATCAAAGTCTTTTTGCAGCTCGTTAACCAGATAGTGATGGAGGAAGACGGGCAGCGCCTGGGCGATGCAATTGCGGTCCTGTTCGCTTGCCGTCTGCCAGTAAATGCGCACCAGGTGCGTCCAGAAGCCTGCATGACGCCCTTCGTCCAGCAAATGGTCGGCCATCAAGCCCCGGACTGACAGCTTGACGCTGTCGTCCCTGGCGAAGGCAGCGACGTCATGGGTTACGGTATTCTCGGCGATCGCCACGCAAACCAGCTCTACGGCATCACGCAGATGGTCGGGGGCTTTCGCCTGGGCAATGGGGATGGCACGGCTCAACTCGATTGCTGCTGGTAGTTGGATGGGCGCGATGCCAGTCATCTCCACCGTTTGCTGCATGAAATCCAGGGCGACGAGCGCGTGGTAGTCCTCATCGACGACGACGGTCATGGCGGCGTAGCGGCAGGCAGGCGGAAAAGGTACTGAAAAGCGATTTTTGGCGATGCTTCGCGCGATCTTGTCGACGATTTCCGTTTCAAAGATCACCACGTCATTAATGAATTTATAGAATGTCTGCACCAGGACAAAATCGCGCCACTCTGGGCAATGCTCGAGAAAAGCAGCACTGAGTACCAGGGGTTGGCGAGATTGGGGATATATCAGTTTGTCGTCGTTTTCCAGCAGGCGCCGGGGCCGCGTGCGAATGGTCGCGTTCAGTTCCCAGACTTCGGCAAATGAGTGATAGTCGCTAGCTTTCACAAAGCCACCTCCGGCTGCCCTGCGCGTATGCCATCCCACAAGGCGATACGGTTCTCTACGGCGCTGATGGCCGCGCTATCGGCTTGTTGTTTGTATTGCGGGTTGGCATGGGTCAGGCGACTGAGTAACAGTTCGGCGGCAGGTCCGTGGTCTTGCGTGTCCAGTTCAATATGGCGCGTGAGGTAGTAACACAAGCTTGGTGCCTGATGATGCATGGCCTCGCAACCTTCCAGGAGCCGTTTGAACATCCTCGGTATGACACTTTCACGGCCATGCACGAAAGTCGCAGCCACGCAGTGGGTTGGAGCATTCAAGGCGATATCCAGCGTACACCTGACGAAGCGCTCGACCGCCGGGTGAATATCGATACGCGTCAGGGCTGTTTCGATGGATACGCCTTCTCGTTGCAGGGAAATGAAGCCTTCGATAGGTGCCGTGCGGGCACCGATTTCGCGCATGGCCTCCAGGTACAGTTCGAAGTGGCTGGAATACCCATTGCCCAGACCGTTGTCGGACTCTTCGCACAGTACAATTTCGTTAATCAGGCGTGCGGCTAGCGGGTCAGTGGGTGGGAGCCAAGGTAAACGTACACAGGTCAAATCCTGCTGCAGGCGCTTTACCAAGGTCATGAAGTCCCAAACGGCAAATACATGCCCTTGCATAAAGTTTTGTAATTTATTTGGCGAATTAACTTCTAAGAAGATGGGGTGGTTATGGAGTTGTAGCTTTTTAAGTTGTAGCAGTTCTCTGTGGTGGAGCATGATTAATGCCTATAAGCCGTTATGACGGCTCAAATAAAAAAGGTTTGTTGACGAGCGAACGCCTCAATAATCGTTGGCCGATCTTGTACGGTTGGCGTCATTATTGGTCAGCAGCAATCGATGGCGAAACACTACGATTTGTTCATCGGAACGCCTTGCATGGCGGGGCTAAAGCAACGGCTTACGCTTGCGATAGGAATATCAGGAATAGGTGGTAGCGTTAAATCGATTAAATGATCAGGTGTCTTTTTGAATGTTATAAAATATTTGTATGTAAAGTTTTTAGATTGCAGTTGTTGTTTAGTTGTAGGTAGTTTCCTTTTTTGCGGGAGTAGTTAAGGGTAGAGTTTGAACTCAGGAAGAAAGGTTGTTGTATCCATGCAGGTGGAAACTGTTGTGAGCGCTGCCCAGGAATATGGCCGTGGGCAGTCGCCTGACAGGAATCGAGATTCATGTTGTGACGACCGATAATATTGCCCAACGGCTCAAGATTGGCCACGTGCCCGATGTGAAGCCAAAGCTATGAGCAGCCGCTTTGTGGCGATAAATGGCGCTCGGTTCCCGAAATTACAGGGCGCCTTTATCGTTGTCCTGTCCCAGGCTGTTCAGGTAAAGGGTGATCATCTCCATCCCTCGCGTGAGATGGTTACGCAACGTCAGTACGCTTTCGTCGACTTTTTTCTGCGCGACCAGGTTCAACAGTTCGCGGTGGTCCTCTTGGGACGACTCACCCAGCCCCATGGCTTCAAGGTTGAAACGCAGAAACCGCTCCTCTTCATTCAAGCCGTGTTCAACCAGCTTCAACAGCCGCTGGTTGGGTGCTTTGCCATACAGCGCCATGTGGAACAGGCGATTGAGCCGGCCAATTTCGGTGTAGTCGGTTTCGCGCTCCAAGGAATCAATAACGGCACTCGCCTGGACTATGTCTTCTTCGCCGAGCAGCGGAATCGACAAGCGCAGGGCCTCGGACTCCAGCAAAATACGCAACGCGTAGGTCTCGGCCGAGTTGTCCTCGATCAGCGGCGCTACAACTGCACCCTTGTGTGTCACCACATGCAACAGGGACTGAGCCTCCAACTGGCGCAAAGCTTCACGCACCGGCATCCGGCTGACGCCAAACAGGCTGGCCAGTTCTTGCTGGCGCATGGCTGTACCACACGGCAGGCGGCCATCCAGGATGGCGTTGCGTAGTGTCTCTTCAATGACGGCGCGGGCGAGGTGCGCGGGAATGGGTCCACTGACCTGGATGCTGCTCAAAGGGTTCGGCTTCTGCGTCACGACTACGCTATCCTCCTTGTAATATTGGGTATGGGTTCGGCTAATTGGATCCAAAGCACACTAGAGAGTGTATGCAAGCTTGTCAAACAGGGAAAGTTTCCGTTTGTAAGCTGTGCAAGGGTGCTGTATTTCGCCGCACAACTGAATATGACGGTGTCTTACAGACCTTGATTGCTTTTACCTGGCTGGCTTTGCGTGATTGCACTATGCCATTGTCTTTTGCCGGGTGAACCGTCACCATCGATTGATTCTCCGTTTCTCTTTTACGGACTGAACGCATTGGCGGTACGCCTTATTCCTTCTCGGATTCTGTGCTGGTTGTTTTCAGCGCTGCTGCTGGCTGGCTTATTGCCTGGCGGGCTGCATGCCGATTGGGATTTCTCGCAGATCAGTCGCCAGGCAGCTAACCTCTACGGGCCATTGGGAACAGGCCAGCAGCGAATTGACGACTGGCAGCGGCTGTTGGCGACGCAAAAACAAGTCAGCGAGCTGGAGCAACTCAAGGTAGTCAATCTGTTCTTCAACAAACAGGTGCGCTATGTCGAGGACATTGACCTGTGGAGGCAGGTGGACTATTGGGAAACCCCCATCGAAGCTCTCTGGAAGGGGGCCGGCGATTGTGAGGATTATGCTATCGCCAAATACTTCAGCCTGCGTCGCCTGGGCGTCTCCAGCGATAAATTGCGCATTACCTACGTCAAGGCGTTGCGGCAGAACCGCGCCCATATGGTCTTGACCTACTACTCGACGCCAGATGCCATGCCGCTGGTGCTCGACAGTCTGATCGATGAAATCCAACCCGCCAGCCAACGCACCGATCTGCTGCCGGTCTACTCCTTCAACGCCGAAGGTTTGTACCTGCCAGGCGCCAAGGGCAACAAAAAGGTCGGTGACACCAAACGCCTGTCGCGCTGGCAGGATGTGTTGAAAAAAATGCGTGCGGAAGGCTTCCCAGCCGAGCCGGCCAACTAGGAGTAACCGTTCAGATGTCTCTGTTCAAACAACTGCTGATCGCTATCTGTTTGTTCCTGGTGATCGCCTTCAGCGGCAGCTTCATGGTCAGCCTGGAAAGTTCGCGTACGCAGTATGTGAACCAGCTGCGCTCCCATGCACAGGACGCCGCAACCGCTCTGGCATTGTCGCTGACGCCCAATATCGACGACCCGGCGATGGTCGAGTTGCTGGTCAGCTCAATTTTCGACAGTGGCTATTACGCGAGCATCCGTGTGGTGGATGTGACCAATGACCAGACCATCGTCGAGCGCAGCGGCATTCCCGATAACAATGGGGTGCCGAACTGGTTCGTCAAGTTGATCGGCCTGGAGCCGGCTGGTGGTGATGCCCTGGTCAGCCGTGGTTGGGAGCAGGCTGCGCGGGTCGAGGTGGTCAGCCACCCGATGTTTGCCCTGGCCAAGCTCTGGCAGAGCGCTCTGGGCAGCCTGGGCTGGTTGCTGCTCTGTGGCGCGGTCAGTGCGGTGCTCGGGGCGTTGCTGCTGCGTCGGCAATTGAAACCGCTCGATTACATGGTCAAACAGTCCCACGCCATTGCTCGTCGGGAGTTCCTCAGCCTGCCCGACCTACCACGCACCCCGGAATTGCGACGTGTGGTACAGGCGATGAATCAGATGGTGGAAAAGCTCAAGGCACTGTTCCAGGAACAGGCCGAGCGCAGCGAAAAGCTGCGGGTGGAGTCTTATCAGGACAACCTCACGGGCCTGGCCAACCGCCGCTATTTCGAAATGCAACTCAACGCTCGAGTCAGCAGCGTGGAAGAAACCAGCTCTGGCTACTTGCTGGTTTTACGGGTCAAGGACCTCGCCGGCCTCAACCAACGCCTGGGGGGCCAGCGCACCGACCAACTGCTGCAAGCCGTGGGCGAACAACTGCTGCGCCAATGCGAGCCTTATCCCGAAACCCACAATTTGGTCACGCGGATCCGGGGCGGCGAATTTGCCGTGCTGGCGCCGGGGCTGATGCGCGAAGAAGCGATGCAATTGGCGCAGAACCTGGAAAACACATTGCTCAGCCTGCAAGCCACCGGCGCCAGCGACGTCAACCCCGTTGCTTGTATCGGCCTGGCACCGTTCAATCATGGCGACTCGCCTCAATCACTCCTGACGCTGGCCGATCAGGCCCTGGCCCAGGCCGAAACCCAGGGTGACGTCAGTTGGGTATGCCTGGACCACGGCGCCGCCGCCAGTGGCGGCGATGACCACCACGCCTGGCATTCCCTGCTCGATCAGGCGTTGGCGCAGCAGCGTTTCGAGTTGTATTTCCAGCCCGTGGTCGCCAGCCAGGACACGCAACTGATCCTGCATTACAAAGTCCTGTCACGGCTGGTGGATGATCAAGGCCATACCATCGCGGCCGGACGTTTCCTGCCCTGGCTCGAGCGTTTCGGTTGGTCGGCGCGCCTGGACCGGCTGATGTTGGAACTGGTGCTCAAGCAAATGAGCAGTCACGAGCATTCGCTGGCCTTGAACCTGTCCGCGGCGACCTTGACCGACCCTCAAGCGCTGAATCGTGTGTTCGAGCTCTTGCGCCAGCATTCCAACCTGGGGCCGCGCCTGACCCTGGAAATCGGTGAAGAACAGTTGCCCGAACAAGCAGTGCTGGAGCAACTGACCCAGCGCCTGCGAGAGCTGAACTTCTCTTTGAGCCTGCAGCGCTTTGGCGGGCGCTTCAGCATGATCGGCAACCTGGCGCGCCTGGGCCTGGCGTATCTGAAGATCGACGGTAGCTACATTCGCGACATCGATCAGGAAAGTGACAAACGCCTGTTTATCGAAGCCATCCAGCGCGCAGCCCACAGCATCGACTTGCCGCTGATCGCCGAGCGCGTGGAAACCGAAGGGGAGTTGAGGGTGATTCGCGAGATGGGGATTTTTGGTGTGCAGGGCCAGCTGTTTGGTGAGCCGGCGCCTTGGCACTAAACGCCTCAGATCAATCCGGTCTCATCATCGATGATCAGTTTGCTCAGGCCACTCAATGACTCGCGCGCGTTGAGCCGGCCCTTGAGCTTGGCCTGTGCGGCGACGGGCAGGTCGGTCAGGTTTATCACGTTTTTTTCGATCAGCACCTGAATCAAGTCTTCCAATACCCGGATCATTTCCGAGTCACTTTGCTTGAGTTGCTTGAGGCTCACCTCCGCTTCTTCGTTAGCGAACCAGGCCTGGATATCAAGATGATCGGCTGGCAGGGTGTCGGTCGATTCGGCAAAGGCCGTCGCCTCTACGCGAGCCAGCTCACCCTGTGCATTTCGTTGCACGTAGAACATTGAATATCCCTCATGAGAAGAACAGGCGACAGCTTGTCAGCATAGGCCAACGGAGCACGATTGGACGTGAGTATGCCGTGCAATCGTTGCCCCGTGCCAGCTACGGGTGGGCCGCAAATGAATCGGCCGCCTCAAGGGCGGCCGGTTCATGGGTTCAGCTTAGGTGTGATCGACCTTGATGGTTGGATCGGCACCACTGATCAACGAGTTGATCGTCTGGCTGGACCAGTTGTTACCTTCCAGCTTGATCGTGACATCGGCATTGGCCAACCCACCGGCGGCGTTGAGTTTGCCTTCGGAGCTGATCTGCAGCGTCGTCACGTTATCCACTGTGGTCAACTTCAGGAAGTTGTCGATGGTGCCGTCAGTCTCGCCCTTGAGCAGATCGCGCAAGTCGATACGGTCGCCTTCCGCCGCCTTGAAGTCCTTGATCACATCGTTGCCAGTATCGCCGGCTTTCCAGATGAAGGTGTCGGCACCCGTGCCGCCGATCAGGATGTCATTACCCTGGCCGCCGATCAGCGTGTCGTTACCGGTACCGCCCAACAGGATGTCATTACCCTTGCCGCCGTCCAGGAAGTCGCTGCCGCCCTGGCCGAACAGGATGTCATCACCTGAGCCACCCAACAGGGTGTCATTACCGTCCTTCGCACCCGAGGTGTTGAATTCGGTGTAGTGCTCGGTGATGTACTTGTGCACATCCTGGCCGGTGACTGCAGACACCGCCACGCCGTTCTTCCCGGCCACGTAGGTCTGGATCGCGTTGTAACCTTCGCCCGAGATCCCCGGGAAGCTCACCAGGTCGCCGAACAGGATGTCATTGCCGTCACCGCCATCGACACGGTCGGCACCCGGCAGAGTAGCCTCGCTGTGGCCGAGGATGGCGTTGGCCAGGTCCTTCGGATCGATGTTGGTTTGTGGCTTGCCATCGCTGTCGTAAGGCTTCAACTGTTCCAGACTGACGCCGCTGTTGAGGCCGATGGCTTCCACAGGCGACAGGCCGTTCAACAGCGCGAAACCGGCCTTGGAATTATCGCTGGTGGCCTGATCCGTGGCACCGCCAGAGCCGCCTTGCCAGGAAATTTCGTAGGTACCGTCCCCCTGAGCACGAATGGTGCCGAGGTTGCCACTGTCGTACCAGGTGCCGTTCCAGTTTTCGACCCATTTGTGTACGCGGCCACTGCTGTCGATCAGCACGCGGTTTACACCACCCAGGTTGGTGTAAAAGGTATCGCCCAGCTTGTAGTTATTGACGTTGAGGTAATCGTCCAGCTTGCCGTCATTGGCGGTGCTGCGGTTGTAGTAATCAGCCACCACCGGGTTGGTTTGCTCGGCGTACTGGTAGTACGTCGGCTGGCCATCGGTGATGAAGTACGTCTGGTTGATCGCGTTGGTATTGCCGGTTGCCTGATTGCTCTGGAACCAGTTCGCCGTCGCCTTGAACACGTCCTCATAGTTGGTGCCGCCGCCTGAAGTCATCGAGTCCAGGATCTTTTGCAGGATGGTCAGCGAGTTGGCGTCTTTGAGGTTGACCGATACTGACTGATTGACCTGGGAATCGAAGTCCACCAGGAAAATGTTCACGTTGCCCGATGTATTGGCGGCGAGACTGTTCTTTAGCGAGTTGAACACCGCGGTCAACGAGTCTTTCGCTGACTGAATGGAGCTGGGGTTCATACTGCCCGAACTGTCCACCATGAACGCAATGTTGTAGTTCTTGCCTTGCACCACGTTCAGACCGGCGACATCAGCAATGACAATGTCGTTGCCACTGGTACCGGTGATGTTGTCATCGCCCGAGGTCGCGGTAACCGGGTTATAGGTGGCCGGGTACACTTTGACCGGAAGTTGCGTCACGGTGCTGGCCGAACCGCCCAGGCTTTCGGTAGAGGTCGAAGTAATGGTCAGGTTGTACTGGCCGCTGGTGTACGGCAGCGGCTTGAGGCTCAAGTTATTGAGGTCCCAACCTGTCACATTCACTTCGGTCGCGCCCTGGGTGGCGGTGAAGGTATTGCCGGCGCCGTCGCTGAGCACTGCGCCCACCGGGATGCTGCCAATTTTCACGCTCAGGGCTTCCGAGCCGTCGGTATCGGTCAGGGCCGTGGTGACCTTGCTCAGCTTGACGGTGCCGTTTTCCAGGCCTTCGTTGAGCTTGTAGACGTCGTAGTAACCCTGACCGTTGGTGCCGTGCAGATCGGAAACCTGCGCACCGGCATTGATCAGGTCGTTGATGCCGGTGTAGATCGGCATCGTGTTGTTGTTCAGGTGGGTCGGCGTGCCACCGTTGACCGACAACTTGAGATCAAAGCTGCCAGCACCCGACTGGTTGGCATGGTAGATATCAATGCTGTAGTAGCCATTGCTGGTTGGGGTAAACGTACCGTTGAACTGGCCGGAGTTAGAGCCCCAGGTACCACTGGCGACATCCTTGCCGCCGATATTGACCAGGATGCTGTCATCGCCGTAGCCGCTGAAGGTGTAGGACTTGCCGGCTTCCAGGTAGATCAGGCCGGAGGTCTTCGAGCCGGCACCGCCGGGTACGTCTGCAGTGGGCTGGACGCTGGTCGAGATTGTCGTGCTGTTTGGCGTGCCGGCATTGTCGATGGCGTTTTTCAACGCAGTGGCCGAGGCGCCATTACCGTTGGTGCCCAGGTTAGGGATGCTGTTCCAGCTTTGCTTGATCAGGCCCACCGAGTCGATGGTGTTGTCGGCAACGCTCAAGGTCGGCGCGTCTGCAACCGGCGTGATGTCGACTTTCACGGTGGCGCTGTTACCCAGATCCTTGCCGTCGGTTGGCTGGAACTTGAACTGCGCGTAATCAGCCTGTTTATTGCCCACGCCCGTACCGCCGTAACCATCGGCTCCGGATTCATTGGCGTTCGGCTGGAAGCGCAACTGGCCGCCATCGATCTGCGCCTTGGTAAACGTCTGGCCGCTGCTCACGTTGGTCCAGGTGATGCCATCCGCTGCCAGGAACTGTAACTTGCCGGCCACCGGCAGTTCGGTGATTTTCACCCCGAGGCTGGCCTGTGGAGAGTCCACGTCGGTGACACCGAAGTTGGACCAGGTCAGGGTCAGCGGCGTGTCTTCCGTGCCGGTCACGGCGCTGCCGCTAGCAACCGGTGGATCGTTGACCGCAACCACGTTAACGGTGGTGGTCGCCACGTTGGAGTAGTTGCCGCCATCGGTCACAGTCACGGTGATGGTCCGTGGCGTGGTGCTCGGATCGTCGCTGCTGTTGCTGAACGTGATGTTCTTGATCTGCTGCATGTAGTCAGCCAGCGTCGCCGTTCCGCTCAAGGTCAGGGTGATCTTGCCGGTGGCAGGGTCGGTGACCGAAGTCACGGTGATGCCGGTAACGTTGGTGTAATTGAGCGAATCGTTCGGCTGAGTATTAGTCAGGACCACTGTGGCACCGGTCAGCTGCGTGCTGTCCGGGTCGGTGATCTTGATGTCGGTGTCAGCAATCGACACGCCAGTGCCGCCTTCGGCGAACGTTGTCTTGAAGTCGTTACCGGTGGCGCCGCTGGAGTTGTTGGCGTCCAGATCAATGACCGGTGGTGCGTCATTGTCGATGATCAAGGTGGTGACGCTGCCGTTGGTGCCGCTGATCGCCAGGTTCTCGAAGTTGCCGCCGGTGGTCTTGTCGATCGTGACCACGAAGTTTTCCGTAGGCTCGGTCAACTTGTCATCGAGGGTCTTGATATCGAACGTCGCGCTGCTGGCGTTCGCCGGAATCTTCACGGTGTACACACCAGAGAAGTCAGAGCCGTCGGCAGCAGTCCCGCTGTACTTGAGTGTCACGGTAACCTCGGTCTGCGCCGGGTTAGTGAGGTTCAATGTGTAGTGAGCGGTCTGGCCTTCGGTGACCGAAGTGTCGCCAGTGATGCTGATCACGGTGTTGGTCACCACGTCCGTCACCTTGGTGACCACCGGGTTACCGACCGGAATCAGGTTCTCGTATTTGCCGCCGCCGCTGACCACATTGGTGATCCTGGCAGACACATCGCTGGCGCCGAGGTAGGCGTCATTCGGCGCTGTCACATTGACCGTGCCGGAGGTCTTGCCATTGCCGATGGTGATGCTCTCGCCGTTATCCAGCTTGATCACGAGGTCGGAGCCGATGTTGGTCACGGCACCGCCGTTCTTGTCGACGAGGCTGGCGGTGTAGATGATCTGGCCTCCCTCGGAGACGGTGTTGGTGGCCGTCAGTACAACGTTCACGTCATCGATGGTGTCGTTGACGGTGGTCGTTGCGCCGTTACCCGCAACTTCCAGTTTCTCGAAGTTGCCGCCGGTAGCGTCGGTGATCTTGACGGTCTCGGATGACTTGTCGATGAACACGTCATCGGTTGGAGCATCAACGGTCACGGTACCGACGGTCTCACCCTGTTTGATGGTGATGGTCGAGCCGTTATCCAGTTTCAGGGTGACGTCGCTACCCGCTTTGTTGGAAAGCGTGGCGGTGTAGGTGATCTGGCCGCCTTCATTCACTGCCGATGGGGCAGTCAAGGTCACGGTCGTGGTGTTGTCGGTACCTGGGGTATCCGTGACGGTCGTGGTGACCTTGTCAGTGCCAGGCACCAGGTTTTCGAAGTGCTCGCCGCCAGTGACGTTAGTGATCGCGGTGGTGACAGTTTGGTCACCGGCATACACATCGTCTGGAGCCAGTACCGAAACAGTGCCGCTGGACTCATTCACACCGATGGTGATGGTTTCACCATTGTCCAAAGTCACGGTCAGCGGGCCGGTAATGTTGGTAACAGCGTTCCCTGCCTTGTCGACTAGGGACGCGGTGTAAATGATCTGGCCGCCTTCACCCACGGTTGTCGTGGCAGTCAGGACCACGTCGACTTTGTCGATGGTGTCGTTGACGGTAGTCGTTGCACCGTCGCCGGCTACCACGAGCTTCTCGAAGTTGCCGCCTGCAGTGTCGGTGATCTTGACGGTTTCGGAGGACTTGTCGATGAACACATCATCGGTCGGCGCATCAACGGTCACGGTACCGACGGTCTCACCCTGTTTGATGGTGATGGTCGAACCGTTATCCAGTTTCAGGGTGACGTCGGAGCCAGCCTTGTTGCTCAAGGTCGCGGTGTAGGTGATCTGACCACCTTCGTTGACGGCGCTAGGCGCGGTCAGCGTGACAGTGGTGGTGTTATCGGTGCCCGGTGTATCGGTAACGGTCGTGGTGACCTTGTCAGTGCCCGGCACCAGGTTTTCGAAGTGCTCGCCGCCAGTGACGTTAGTGATCGCGGTGGTGACGGTTTGGTCACCTGCGTACACGTCGTCTGGAGCCAATACCGAAACAGTACCGCTGGACTGATTTACACCAATGGTGATGGTTTCACCATTGTCCAAGGTCACGGTCAGCGGGCCAGTGATGTTAGTCACCGGAGCACCGTTTTTATCCACAAGGCTGGCGGTGTAAACGATCTGGCCGCCTTCACCAACAGTAGTCGTGGCGGTCAGAACAACCTTCACATCATCAATCGTGTCGTTGACGGTGGTGGTTGCGCCGTCGCCGGCTACCACGAGCTTCTCGAAGTTGCCGCCTGCAGTGTCAGTGATCTTGACCGTCTCGGAGGACTTGTCGATGAACACGTCATCGGTTGGAGCATCGACAGTGACGGTACCGACGGTTTCACCCTGTTTGATGGTGATGGTCGAACCGTTATCCAGTTTCAGGGTGACGTCGCTACCCGCTTTGTTGGAAAGCGTAGCGGTGTAGGTGATCTGACCACCTTCGTTGACGGCGCTAGGTGCGGTCAGCGTGACAGTAGTGGTGTTGTCGGTACCTGGGGTATCAGTGACGGTCGTGGTGACCTTGTCTGTGCCCGGAACCAGGTTTTCGAAGTGTTCACCGCCGCTCACGTTAGTGATCGCGGTAGTGACGGTTTGGTCACCGGCGTACACATCATCTGGAGCCAGTACCGAAACAGTGCCGCTGGACTCGTTCACACCGATGGTGATGGTTTCACCATTGTCCAGGGTCACGGTCAGCGGACCGGTTATGTTGGTAACAGCATTCCCTGCCTTGTCGACTAGGGACGCGGTGTAAATGATCTGACCGCCTTCACCCACAGTAGTCGTGGCGGTCAGAACAACCTTCACATCATCAATCGTGTCGTTGACGGTGGTCGTTGCGCCGTTACCTGCAACTTCCAGTTTCTCGAAGTTGCCACCGGTAGCGTCGGTGATCTTGACGGTCTCGGAGGACTTGTCGATGAACACGTCATCGGTTGGAGCATCGACAGTGACGGTACCGACGGTTTCACCCTGCTTGATGGTGATGGTCGAACCGTTGTCGAGTTTCAGGGTGACGTCGGAGCCCGCCTTGTTGGAAAGCGTAGCGGTGTAGGTGATCTGGCCGCCTTCGTTGACGGCGCTAGGCGCGGTCAGCGTGACAGTGGTGGTGTCATCGGTGCCCGGTGTATCGGTAACGGTCGTGGTGACCTTGTCAGTGCCAGGAACCAGGTTTTCGAAGTGCTCGCCGCCAGTGACGTTAGTGATAGCGGTGGTGACAGTTTGGTCACCGGCATACACATCATCCGGGGCCAATACCGAAACCGTACCGCTGGACTCGTTCACACCGATGGTGATGGTTTCACCATTGTCCAGGGTCACGGTCAGCGGACCGGTTATGTTGGTAACAGCATTCCCTGCCTTGTCGACCAGGGACGCGGTGTAAACAATCTGGCCGCCTTCACCCACAGTGGTAGTGGCGGTCAGGACCACATCGACCTTGTCGATGGTGTCGTTGACGGTGGTCGTTGCGCCGTTACCTGCAACTTCCAGTTTCTCGAAGTTGCCACCGGTAGCGTCGGTGATCTTGACGGTTTCGGAGGACTTGTCGATGAACACGTCATCGGTCGGCGCATCAACAGTCACGGTACCGACGGTCTCACCCTGTTTGATGGTGATGGTCGAACCGTTATCCAGTTTCAAGGTGACGTCGGAGCCAGCCTTGTTGCTCAAGGTCGCGGTGTAGGTGATCTGGCCGCCTTCATTCACTGCCGATGGGGCAGTCAAGGTCACGGTCGTGGTGTTGTCGGTACCTGGGGTATCCGTGACGGTCGTGGTGACCTTGTCAGTGCCAGGAACCAGGTTTTCAAAGTGTTCACCGCCGCTCACGTTAGTGATCGCGGTCGTGACGGTTTGGTCACCGGCGTACACATCATCTGGAGCCAGTACCGAAACAGTGCCGCTGGACTCGTTCACACCGATGGTGATGGTTTCACCATTGTCCAGGGTCACGGTCAGCGGACCGGTTATGTTGGTAACAGCATTCCCTGCCTTGTCGACTAGGGACGCGGTGTAAATGATCTGACCGCCTTCACCCACAGTAGTCGTGGCGGTCAGAACAACCTTCACATCATCAATCGTGTCGTTGACGGTGGTCGTTGCGCCGTTACCTGCAACTTCCAGTTTCTCGAAGTTGCCACCGGTAGCGTCGGTGATCTTGACGGTCTCGGAGGACTTGTCGATGAACACGTCATCGGTTGGAGCATCGACAGTGACGGTACCGACGGTTTCACCCTGCTTGATGGTGATGGTCGAACCGTTGTCGAGTTTCAGGGTGACGTCGGAGCCCGCCTTGTTGGAAAGCGTAGCGGTGTAGGTGATCTGGCCGCCTTCGTTGACGGCGCTAGGCGCGGTCAGCGTGACAGTGGTGGTGTCATCGGTGCCCGGTGTATCGGTAACGGTCGTGGTGACCTTGTCAGTGCCAGGAACCAGGTTTTCGAAGTGCTCGCCGCCAGTGACGTTAGTGATCGCGGTGGTGACAGTTTGGTCGCCCGCATACACATCGTCTGGAGCCAGTACCGAAACAGTGCCGCTGGACTCGTTCACACCGATGGTGATGGTTTCACCATTGTCCAGGGTCACGGTCAGCGGACCGGTTATGTTGGTAACAGCATTCCCTGCCTTGTCGACTAGGGACGCGGTGTAAACAATCTGGCCGCCTTCACCAACAGTAGTCGTGGCGGTCAGAACAACCTTCACATCATCAATCGTGTCGTTGACGGTGGTCGTTGCGCCGTTACCTGCAACTTCCAGTTTCTCGAAGTTGCCACCGGTAGCGTCGGTGATCTTGACGGTCTCGGAGGACTTGTCGATGAATACGTCATCGGTCGGCGCATCAACGGTCACGGTACCGACGGTTTCACCCTGTTTGATGGTGATGGTCGAGCCGTTATCCAGTTTCAAGGTGACGTCGGAGCCAGCCTTGTTGCTCAAGGTCGCGGTGTAGGTGATCTGACCACCTTCGTTGACGGCGCTAGGCGCGGTCAGCGTGACAGTGGTGGTGTTGTCGGTACCTGGGGTATCCGTGACGGTCGTGGTGACCTTGTCAGTGCCAGGCACCAGGTTTTCGAAGTGCTCGCCGCCGGTCACGTTAGTGATAGCGGTGGTGACAGTTTGGTCACCGGCATACACATCATCCGGGGCCAATACCGAAACCGTACCGCTGGACTCGTTCACACCGATGGTGATGGTTTCACCATTGTCCAAAGTCACGGTCAACGGACCGGTGATGTTGGTAACAGCATTCCCTGCCTTGTCGACTAGGGACGCGGTGTAAACAATCTGGCCGCCTTCGCCCACAGTAGTCGTGGCGGTCAGGACCACGTCGACTTTGTCGATGGTGTCGTTGACGGTGGTAGTCGCACCATTACCCGCAACTTCCAGTTTCTCGAAGTTGCCACCGGTAGCGTCGGTGATCTTGACGGTCTCGGAGGACTTGTCGATGAACACGTCATCGGTCGGCGCATCAACGGTCACGGTACCGACGGTTTCACCCTGCTTGATGGTGATGGTCGAGCCGTTGTCCAGTTTCAGGGTGACGTCGCTACCCGCTTTGTTGGAAAGCGTAGCGGTGTAGGTGATCTGACCACCTTCGTTGACGGCGCTAGGTGCGGTCAGCGTGACAGTAGTGGTGTTGTCGGTACCTGGGGTATCAGTGACGGTCGTGGTGACCTTATCAGTGCCCGGAACCAGATTTTCGAAGTGCTCACCGCCGGTCACATTGGTGATCGCGGTGGTGACAGTTTGGTCACCGGCGTACACATCATCTGGAGCCAGTACCGAAACAGTGCCGCTGGACTCATTCACACCGATGGTGATGGTTTCACCATTGTCCAAAGTCACGGTCAGCGGGCCAGTGATGTTCGTTACCGGAGCACCGTTTTTATCCACAAGGCTGGCGGTATAGACGATCTGGCCGCCTTCACCCACAGTGGTGGTGGCAGTCAGGACCACATCGACCTTGTCGATAGTGTCGTTGACGGTGGTCGTTGCGCCGTTACCTGCAACTTCCAGTTTCTCGAAGTTGCCACCGGTAGCGTCGGTGATCTTGACCGTCTCGGAGGACTTGTCGATGAACACGTCATCGGTCGGCGCATCAACGGTCACGGTACCGACGGTTTCACCCTGTTTGATGGTGATGGTCGAACCGTTATCCAGTTTCAGGGTGACGTCGCTACCCGCTTTGTTGGAAAGCGTGGCGGTGTAGGTGATCTGGCCACCTTCGTTGACGGCGCTAGGCGCGGTCAGCGTGACAGTAGTGGTGTTGTCGGTACCTGGGGTATCAGTGACGGTCGTGGTGACCTTGTCTGTGCCCGGAACCAGGTTTTCGAAGTGTTCACCGCCGCTCACGTTAGTGATCGCGGTAGTGACGGTTTGGTCACCGGCGTACACATCATCTGGAGCCAGTACCGAAACAGTGCCGCTGGACTCGTTCACACCGATGGTGATGGTTTCACCATTGTCCAGGGTCACGGTCAGCGGACCGGTTATGTTGGTAACAGCATTCCCTGCCTTGTCGACTAGGGACGCGGTGTAAATGATCTGACCGCCTTCACCCACAGTAGTCGTGGCGGTCAGAACAACCTTCACATCATCAATCGTGTCGTTGACGGTGGTCGTTGCGCCGTTACCTGCAACTTCCAGTTTCTCGAAGTTGCCACCGGTAGCGTCGGTGATCTTGACGGTCTCGGAGGACTTGTCGATGAACACGTCATCGGTTGGAGCATCGACAGTGACGGTACCGACGGTTTCACCCTGCTTGATGGTGATGGTCGAACCGTTGTCGAGTTTCAGGGTGACGTCGGAGCCCGCCTTGTTGGAAAGCGTAGCGGTGTAGGTGATCTGGCCGCCTTCGTTGACGGCGCTAGGCGCGGTCAGCGTGACAGTGGTGGTGTCATCGGTGCCCGGTGTATCGGTAACGGTCGTGGTGACCTTGTCTGTGCCCGGAACCAGGTTTTCGAAGTGTTCACCGCCGCTCACGTTAGTGATCGCGGTAGTGACGGTTTGGTCACCGGCGTACACATCATCTGGAGCCAGTACCGAAACAGTGCCGCTGGACTCGTTCACACCGATGGTGATGGTTTCACCATTGTCCAGGGTCACGGTCAGCGGACCGGTTATGTTGGTAACAGCATTCCCTGCCTTGTCGACCAGGGACGCGGTGTAAACAATCTGGCCGCCTTCACCCACAGTGGTAGTGGCGGTCAGGACCACATCGACCTTGTCGATGGTGTCGTTGACGGTGGTCGTTGCGCCGTTACCTGCAACTTCCAGTTTCTCGAAGTTGCCACCGGTAGCGTCGGTGATCTTGACGGTCTCGGATGACTTGTCGATGAACACGTCATCGGTTGGAGCATCGACAGTGACGGTACCGACGGTTTCACCCTGTTTGATGGTGATGGTCGAGCCGTTATCCAGTTTCAAGGTGACGTCGGAGCCAGCCTTGTTGCTCAAGGTCGCGGTGTAGGTGATCTGACCACCTTCGTTGACGGCGCTAGGCGCGGTCAGCGTGACAGTGGTGGTGTTGTCGGTACCTGGGGTATCCGTGACGGTCGTGGTGACCTTGTCAGTGCCAGGCACCAGGTTTTCGAAGTGCTCGCCGCCGGTCACGTTAGTGATCGCGGTGGTGACAGTTTGGTCACCGGCATACACATCATCCGGGGCCAATACCGAAACCGTACCGCTGGACTCGTTCACCCCGATGGTGATGGTTTCACCATTGTCCAAAGTCACGGTCAACGGACCGGTAATGTTGGTAACAGCGTTCCCTGCCTTGTCGACTAGGGACGCGGTGTAAACAATCTGGCCGCCTTCACCCACAGTAGTCGTTGCGGTCAGAACAACCTTCACATCATCAATCGTGTCGTTGACGGTAGTCGTTGCGCCGTCGCCGGCTACCACGAGCTTCTCGAAGTTGCCGCCTGCAGTGTCAGTGATCTTGACGGTTTCGGAGGACTTGTCGATGAACACGTCATCGGTTGGCGCATCAACGGTCACGGTACCGACGGTTTCACCCTGTTTGATGGTGATGGTCGAACCGTTATCCAGTTTCAGGGTGACGTCGGAGCCAGCCTTGTTGCTCAAGGTCGCGGTGTAGGTGATCTGACCACCTTCGTTGACGGCGCTAGGCGCGGTCAGCGTGACAGTGGTGGTGTTGTCGGTACCTGGGGTATCCGTGACGGTCGTGGTGACCTTGTCAGTGCCAGGCACCAGGTTTTCGAAGTGCTCGCCGCCGGTCACGTTAGTGATAGCGGTGGTGACAGTTTGGTCACCGGCATACACATCATCCGGGGCCAATACCGAAACCGTACCGCTGGACTCGTTCACCCCGATGGTGATGGTTTCACCATTGTCCAAAGTCACGGTCAACGGACCGGTGATGTTGGTAACAGCATTCCCTGCCTTGTCGACTAGGGACGCGGTGTAAACAATCTGGCCGCCTTCACCCACAGTAGTCGTTGCGGTCAGAACAACCTTCACATCATCAATCGTGTCGTTGACGGTAGTCGTTGCGCCGTCGCCGGCTACCACGAGCTTCTCGAAGTTGCCGCCTGCAGTGTCAGTGATCTTGACGGTTTCGGAGGACTTGTCGATGAACACGTCATCGGTTGGCGCATCAACGGTCACGGTACCGACGGTTTCACCCTGTTTGATGGTGATGGTCGAACCGTTATCCAGTTTCAGGGTGACGTCGGAGCCAGCTTTGTTGCTCAAGGTCGCGGTGTAGGTGATCTGGCCGCCTTCATTCACTGCCGATGGGGCAGTCAAGGTCACGGTCGTGGTGTTATCGGTACCTGGGGTATCAGTGACGGTCGTGGTGACCTTGTCAGTACCCGGAACCAGGTTTTCGAAGTGCTCACCGCCGGTCACATTGGTGATCGCGGTCGTAACGGTCTGATCACCCGCATACACATCATCCGGAGCCAATACCGAAACCGTGCCGCTGGACTCGTTCACACCGATGGTGATGGTCTGGCCGTTATCCAAAGTGACAGTCAGCGGGCCAGTGATGTTAGTCACCGGAGCACCGTTTTTATCCACAAGGCTGGCGGTATAAACAATCTGACCGCCTTCGCCCACGGTAGTCGTGGCGGTCAGGACCACATCGACCTTGTCGATGGTGTCGTTGATGGTGGTAGTCGCACCATCACCCGCAACTTCCAGTTTCTCGAAGTTGCCGCCTGCAGTGTCAGTGATCTTGACGGTCTCGGACGACTTGTCGATGAACACGTCATCGGTCGGAGCGTCGACAGTCACGGTGCCGACGGTTTCACCTTGCTTGATGGTGATGGTCGAGCCGTTGTCGAGTTTCAGGGTGACGTCGCTACCCGCTTTGTTGGAAAGCGTAGCGGTGTAGGTGATCTGGCCGCCTTCGTTGACGGCGCTAGGCGCGGTCAGCGTGACAGTGGTGGTGTTATCGGTACCTGGGGTATCCGTGACAGTTGTGGTGACTTTGTCGGTGCCAGGAACCAGGTTTTCGAAGTGCTCGCCGCCAGTGACGTTAGTGATCGCGGTGGTGACAGTTTGGTCGCCCGCATACACATCATCTGGAGCCAGTACCGAAACAGTGCCGCTGGACTGATTTACACCGATGGTGATGGTTTCGCCGTTATCCATGGTCACGGTCAGCGGGCCAGTGATGTTAGTCACCGGGGCGCCGTTTTTATCCACAAGGCTGGCGGTGTAAACGATCTGGCCGCCTTCGCCTACGGTTGTTGTAGCGGTCAGAACGACCTTCACATCATCAATGGTGTCGTTGACGGTGGTGGTTGCGCCGTCGCCGGCTACCACGAGCTTCTCGAAGTTGCCGCCTGCAGTGTCAGTGATCTTGACGGTCTCGGACGATTTGTCGATGAACACGTCATCGGTTGGCGCATCAACGGTCACGGTACCGACGGTTTCACCCTGTTTGATGGTGATGGTCGAACCGTTGTCGAGTTTCAGCGTGACGTCGGAGCCGGCCTTATTACTCAAGGTCGCGGTGTAAGTGATCTGGCCACCTTCGTTGACGGCGCTAGGCGCGGTCAGCGTGACAGTAGTGGTGTTATCGGTACCTGGGGTATCCGTGACCGTCGTGGTGACCTTGTCAGTGCCAGGAACCAGATTTTCGAAGTGTTCACCGCCGGTCACATTGGTGATTGCGGTCGTGACAGTTTGGTCACCGGCATACACATCGTCTGGAGCCAATACCGAAACCGTGCCGCTGGACTCGTTCACACCGATGGTGATGGTTTCACCATTGTCCAAGGTCACGGTCAGCGGGCCGGTGATGTTGGTAACAGCATTCCCTGCCTTGTCGACTAAGGACGCGGTGTAAACGATCTGGCCGCCTTCGCCTACGGTAGTCGTGGCGGTCAGGACCACATCGACCTTGTCGATGGTGTCGTTGACGGTGGTCGTTGCGCCGTTACCTGCAACTTCCAGTTTCTCGAAGTTGCCACCGGTAGCGTCGGTGATCTTGACGGTCTCGGATGACTTGTCGATGAATACGTCATCGGTTGGAGCATCAACGGTCACGGTACCGACGGTTTCACCCTGTTTGATGGTGATGGTCGAGCCGTTATCCAGTTTCAAGGTGACGTCGGAGCCAGCCTTGTTGCTCAAGGTCGCGGTGTAGGTGATCTGACCACCCTCATTCACTGCCGATGGGGCAGTCAAGGTCACGGTGGTGGTGTTGTCGGTACCTGGGGTATCAGTGACGGTCGTGGTGACCTTGTCAGTGCCAGGCACCAGGTTTTCGAAGTGCTCGCCGCCAGTGACGTTAGTGATCGCGGTGGTGACAGTTTGGTCGCCCGCATACACATCGTCTGGAGCCAGTACCGAAACAGTGCCGCTGGACTCATTCACACCGATGGTGATGGTTTCACCATTGTCCAAAGTCACGGTCAGCGGGCCAGTGATGTTCGTTACCGGAGCACCGTTTTTATCCACAAGGCTGGCGGTATAGACGATCTGGCCGCCTTCACCCACAGTGGTGGTGGCAGTCAGGACCACATCGACCTTGTCGATAGTGTCGTTGACGGTGGTCGTTGCGCCGTTACCTGCAACTTCCAGTTTCTCGAAGTTGCCACCGGTAGCGTCGGTGATCTTGACGGTCTCGGAGGACTTGTCGATGAACACGTCATCGGTCGGCGCATCAACGGTCACGGTACCGACGGTTTCACCCTGTTTGATGGTGATGGTCGAGCCGTTGTCCAGTTTCAGGGTGACGTCGCTCCCCGCTTTGTTGGAAAGCGTAGCGGTGTAGGTGATCTGACCACCTTCGTTGACGGCGCTAGGCGCGGTCAGCGTGACAGTGGTGGTGTTATCGGTACCTGGGGTATCGGTAACGGTCGTGGTGACCTTGTCTGTGCCAGGAACCAGATTTTCAAAGTGTTCACCGCCGCTCACGTTAGTGATCGCGGTGGTGACGGTTTGGTCACCGGCGTACACATCATCTGGAGCCAGTACCGAAACAGTGCCGCTGGACTCGTTCACACCGATGGTGATGGTTTCACCATTGTCTAGGGTCACGGTCAGCGGACCGGTTATGTTGGTAACAGCATTCCCTGCCTTGTCGACTAGGGACGCGGTGTAAACAATCTGGCCGCCTTCACCAACAGTAGTCGTGGCGGTCAGAACAACCTTCACATCATCAATCGTGTCGTTGACGGTGGTCGTTGCGCCGTTACCTGCAACTTCCAGTTTCTCGAAGTTGCCACCGGTAGCGTCGGTGATCTTGACGGTCTCGGATGACTTGTCGATGAATACGTCATCGGTTGGAGCATCGACAGTGACGGTACCGACGGTTTCACCCTGTTTGATGGTGATGGTCGAACCGTTATCCAGTTTCAGGGTGACGTCGCTACCCGCTTTGTTGGAAAGCGTGGCGGTGTAGGTGATCTGGCCACCTTCGTTGACGGCGCTAGGCGCGGTCAGCGTGACAGTGGTGGTGTTGTCGGTGCCCGGTGTATCCGTGACAGTCGTGGTGACCTTGTCAGTGCCAGGCACCAGGTTTTCGAAGTGCTCGCCGCCAGTGACGTTAGTGATAGCGGTGGTGACGGTTTGGTCACCGGCGTACACATCATCTGGAGCCAATACCGAAACCGTACCGCTGGACTCGTTCACACCGATGGTGATGGTTTCACCATTGTCCAAAGTCACGGTCAGCGGGCCGGTGATGTTAGTCACCGGAGCACCGTTTTTATCCACAAGGCTGGCGGTATAGACGATCTGACCGCCTTCACCCACAGTGGTAGTGGCGGTCAGGACCACGTCGACTTTGTCGATGGTGTCGTTGACGGTAGTCGTTGCACCGTCGCCGGCTACCACGAGCTTCTCGAAGTTGCCGCCTGCAGTGTCAGTGATCTTGACCGTCTCGGAGGACTTGTCGATGAACACATCATCGGTCGGCGCATCAACGGTCACGGTACCGACGGTCTCACCCTGTTTGATGGTGATGGTCGAGCCGTTATCCAGTTTCAAGGTGACGTCGGAGCCAGCCTTGTTGCTCAAGGTCGCGGTGTAGGTGATCTGACCACCCTCATTCACTGCCGATGGGGCAGTCAAGGTCACGGTGGTGGTGTTGTCGGTACCTGGGGTATCAGTGACGGTCGTGGTGACCTTGTCAGTGCCAGGCACCAGGTTTTCGAAGTGCTCGCCGCCGGTCACGTTAGTGATAGCGGTGGTGACAGTTTGGTCACCGGCATACACATCATCCGGGGCCAATACCGAAACCGTGCCGCTGGACTCGTTCACACCGATGGTGATGGTTTCACCATTGTCCAGGGTCACGGTCAGCGGGTCAGTGATGTTCGTTACCGGAGCACCGTTTTTATCCACAAGGCTGGCGGTATAGACGATCTGGCCGCCCTCACCCACAGTGGTGGTGGCAGTCAGGACCACATCGACCTTGTCGATGGTGTCGTTGACGGTAGTCGTTGCGCCGTTACCTGCAACTTCCAGTTTCTCGAAGTTGCCACCGGTAGCGTCGGTGATCTTGACCGTCTCGGAGGACTTGTCGATGAACACATCATCGGTTGGCGCATCAACGGTCACGGTACCGACGGTTTCACCCTGTTTGATGGTGATGGTCGAACCGTTATCCAGTTTCAGGGTGACGTCGGAGCCAGCTTTGTTGCTCAAGGTCGCGGTGTAGGTGATCTGGCCGCCTTCATTCACTGCCGATGGGGCAGTCAAGGTCACGGTCGTGGTGTTATCGGTACCTGGGGTATCAGTGACGGTCGTGGTGACCTTGTCAGTACCCGGAACCAGGTTTTCGAAGTGCTCACCGCCGGTCACATTGGTGATCGCGGTCGTAACGGTCTGATCACCCGCATACACATCATCCGGAGCCAATACCGAAACCGTGCCGCTGGACTCGTTCACACCGATGGTGATGGTCTGGCCGTTATCCAAAGTGACAGTCAGCGGGCCAGTGATGTTAGTCACCGGAGCACCGTTTTTATCCACAAGGCTGGCGGTATAAACAATCTGACCGCCTTCGCCCACGGTAGTCGTGGCGGTCAGGACCACATCGACCTTGTCGATGGTGTCGTTGATGGTGGTAGTCGCACCATCACCCGCAACTTCCAGTTTCTCGAAGTTGCCGCCTGCAGTGTCAGTGATCTTGACGGTCTCGGACGACTTGTCGATGAACACGTCATCGGTCGGAGCGTCGACAGTCACGGTGCCGACGGTCTCACCTTGCTTGATGGTGATGGTCGAACCGTTATCCAGTTTCAGGGTGACGTCGCTACCCGCTTTGTTGGAAAGCGTGGCGGTGTAGGTGATCTGGCCGCCTTCGTTCACTGCCGATGGGGCAGTCAAGGTCACGGTCGTGGTGTTGTCGGTACCTGGGGTATCCGTGACGGTCGTGGTGACTTTGTCAGTGCCTGGAACCAGATTTTCGAAGTGTTCACCGCCGGTCACATTGGTGATTGCGGTCGTGACAGTTTGGTCACCGGCATACACATCATCTGGAGCCAGTACCGAAACCGTACCGCTGGACTCGTTCACACCGATGGTGATGGTTTCACCATTGTCCAAGGTCACGGTCAGCGGGCCGGTGATGTTGGTAACAGCATTCCCTGCCTTGTCGACTAGGGACGCGGTGTAAACAATCTGACCGCCTTCGCCCACAGTAGTCGTGGCAGTCAGGACCACGTCGACTTTGTCGATGGTGTCGTTGACGGTGGTAGTCGCACCATTACCCGCAACTTCCAATTTCTCGAAGTTGCCGCCGGTAGCGTCGGTGATCTTGACGGTCTCGGAGGACTTGTCGATGAACACGTCATCGGTCGGCGCATCAACAGTCACGGTGCCGACGGTTTCACCCTGCTTGATGGTGATGGTCGAGCCGTTGTCGAGTTTCAGGGTGACGTCGGAGCCCGCCTTGTTGGAAAGCGTAGCGGTGTAGGTGATCTGGCCGCCTTCATTCACTGCCGATGGGGCAGTCAAGGTCACGGTTGTGGTGTTGTCGGTACCTGGGGTATCCGTGACCGTCGTGGTGACCTTGTCAGTGCCAGGCACCAAGTTTTCGAAGTGCTCGCCGCCAGTGACGTTAGTGATCGCGGTGGTGACAGTTTGGTCACCGGCATACACATCGTCTGGAGCCAGTACCGAAACAGTGCCGCTGGACTCGTTCACACCGATGGTGATGGTTTCACCATTGTCCAAGGTCACGGTCAGCGGGCCGGTGATGTTGGTAACAGCATTCCCTGCCTTGTCGACTAGGGACGCGGTGTAAACAATCTGACCGCCTTCGCCCACAGTAGTCGTGGCAGTCAGGACCACGTCGACTTTGTCGATGGTGTCGTTGACGGTGGTAGTCGCACCATTACCCGCAACTTCCAATTTCTCGAAGTTGCCGCCGGTAGCGTCGGTGATCTTGACGGTCTCGGAGGACTTGTCGATGAACACGTCATCGGTCGGCGCATCAACAGTCACGGTGCCGACGGTTTCACCCTGCTTGATGGTGATGGTCGAGCCGTTGTCGAGTTTCAGGGTGACGTCGGAGCCCGCCTTGTTGGAAAGCGTAGCGGTGTAGGTGATCTGGCCGCCTTCATTCACTGCCGATGGGGCAGTCAAGGTCACGGTTGTGGTGTTGTCGGTACCTGGGGTATCCGTGACCGTCGTGGTGACCTTGTCAGTGCCAGGCACCAAGTTTTCGAAGTGCTCGCCGCCAGTGACGTTAGTGATCGCGGTGGTGACAGTTTGGTCACCGGCATACACATCGTCTGGAGCCAGTACCGAAACAGTGCCGCTGGACTCATTCACACCGATGGTGATGGTTTCACCATTGTCCAAAGTCACGGTCAGCGGGCCAGTGATGTTCGTTACCGGAGCACCGTTTTTATCCACAAGGCTGGCGGTATAGACGATCTGGCCGCCTTCACCCACAGTGGTGGTGGCAGTCAGGACCACATCGACTTTGTCGATGGTGTCGTTGACGGTGGTCGTTGCGCCGTTACCTGCAACTTCCAGTTTCTCGAAGTTGCCGCCGGTAGCGTCGGTGATCTTGACCGTCTCGGACGACTTGTCGATGAACACGTCATCGGTTGGAGCATCAACGGTCACGGTACCGACGGTCTCACCCTGTTTGATGGTGATGGTCGAACCGTTATCCAGTTTCAGGGTGACGTCGGAGCCAGCCTTGTTGCTCAAGGTCGCGGTGTAGGTGATCTGGCCGCCTTCATTCACTGCCGATGGGGCAGTCAAGGTCACGGTCGTGGTGTTGTCGGTACCTGGGGTATCCGTGACGGTCGTGGTGACTTTGTCAGTGCCTGGAACCAGATTTTCGAAGTGTTCACCGCCGGTCACATTGGTGATCGCGGTGGTGACAGTTTGGTCGCCCGCATACACATCGTCTGGAGCCAGTACCGAAACAGTGCCGCTGGACTCGTTCACCCCGATGGTGATGGTTTCACCATTGTCCAAGGTCACGGTCAACGGACCGGTAATGTTGGTAACAGCGTTCCCTGCCTTGTCGACTAGGGACGCGGTGTAAACAATCTGGCCGCCTTCACCCACGGTTGTCGTGGCAGTCAGGACCACGTCGACTTTGTCGATGGTGTCGTTGACGGTAGTCGTTGCACCGTCGCCGGCTACCACGAGCTTCTCGAAGTTGCCGCCTGCAGTGTCGGTGATCTTGACGGTTTCGGAGGACTTGTCGATGAACACATCATCGGTCGGCGCATCAACGGTCACGGTACCGACGGTCTCACCCTGTTTGATGGTGATGGTCGAACCGTTGTCCAGTTTCAGGGTGACGTCGTTACCCGCTTTGTTGGAAAGCGTGGCGGTGTAGGTGATCTGGCCGCCTTCATTCACTGCCGATGGGGCAGTCAAGGTCACGGTCGTGGTGTTGTCGGTACCTGGGGTATCCGTGACGGTCGTGGTGACTTTGTCAGTGCCTGGAACCAGATTTTCGAAGTGTTCACCGCCGGTCACATTGGTGATCGCGGTGGTGACAGTTTGGTCGCCCGCATACACATCGTCTGGAGCCAGTACCGAAACAGTGCCGCTGGACTCGTTCACCCCGATGGTGATGGTTTCACCATTGTCCAAGGTCACGGTCAACGGACCGGTAATGTTGGTAACAGCGTTCCCTGCCTTGTCGACTAGGGACGCGGTGTAAATGATCTGGCCGCCTTCACCCACGGTTGTCGTGGCAGTCAGGACCACGTCGACCTTGTCGATGGTGTCGTTGACGGTAGTCGTTGCACCGTCGCCGGCTACCACGAGCTTCTCGAAGTTGCCGCCTGCAGCGTCGGTGATCTTGACGGTTTCGGAGGACTTGTCGATGAACACGTCATCGGTTGGAGCATCAACGGTCACGCTACCGACGGTTTCACCCTGCTTGATGGTGATGGTCGAGCCGTTGTCCAGTTTCAGGGTGACGTCGCTACCCGCTTTGTTGGAAAGCGTAGCGGTGTAGGTGATCTGACCACCTTCGTTGACGGCGCTAGGCGCGGTCAGCGTGACAGTGGTGGTGTCGATCGAATCGGTAATGGTGGTCACTGCCGGCGTGGTGTCTGGCACCAGGCTTTCGAAGTTACCGCCAGTGGCCCCGGTAATGGTCGTGCTGACGGTGCTGCCATTGTTGTAGACGTCATTGGCCGGGGTATCGACGACCACGGTGCCCGTGGACTTGCCCGCTTCAATGGTGATCACCGAGCCATTGCTCAAGGTGATGGTCACTGGCGTTTGCGCCGGGTTGGTCAAGGACGCGGTGTACGTGATCTGGCCGCCTTCGATCACCGTTTCGGCCGCTGTCAGGGTCACGGTAGTGGTGTCGATGGTGTCGGTGATCTGGGTCACGGCCGGCGTCGGGTCGACGGTCAGGATCAGGTTGGCGCCGCCGGTGGTGCCGGTGACGGTAGCGCTGATCTGGCCTGGGTCGATGTACGGGCTGTCATTGGGGGCCAGCGGCACATCGACGGAACCGGTCAACTGGCCTGCCGGAATGGTGATCACCGAGCCGTTGGACAGGGTAACGTTCAGGTCAGTGCTGGAGGCCTGGGTGAGTGTGGCGGTATAGGTCAGTATGCCGCCGGCTTCAGTGATAGTCGGGGTTGCGCCCAGGGTCAGTGTTGCGGTCTGTGGAACTTCGCCAGTGGCGCCATTAGGGTTTGTTGCCCCACCAGTCTGTTGGGTCAGGGTCGACGCGACAGAGCCCAGGCCGGCAGTAGGGAAGCCAATAACTGGCGCGACGCTGCCAGCGGTCGCATCCAGCACCACAAAACTGTGCCCACCACCTGCAGCGCCCGTATTGGTGGCGTTTGCGCCGGCTGCCGTGGCTTCCAGGTCGGTCGTCGGGTCAGCACCGGCCGCAATGGCTTGCTGCAGTTCGGCAACCGACGGTGCGGCCTGCGCGGTCGCTGCGGCCAAGTCAGTGCTGGAGTCAGGTGCGTCAGCGCTCCATTGCGTGTCGCGACCCATGTCCAGGATACGACCGTCGGCCAGCTCCAGGCTGACGGCGCCCGACATGCCGGTGTCGATCTGGTCGCCCGCAAATAGACGGTCACCTTCAACGAGTACGCGCCGGGCTCCTTCCGGAGAAATAACAAAAACCTGGCCAACAATGCTTTTGACGATGGCAACAACACTGCTCATTGAAAATTCTCCGGCGATCCGTTCGGGCGACTTCCATAATCCTGGCTACTATTTAGCTGCCATATGGAGGCGATTTAAATTTTGACAAACTTTACGTCAATATTTTGGCTATGTTCTTAAGTGATTTACTTTATGCCAAAGTATTGACCTTATTGGCGCCATCCTAAACAATCGCCCCAGTAATGTCACATTGATATTTGCGCGGCGATCCGTCCTACATGTGTGAACCAGTTCCGCTTTTTGAACTTTCCGACGTACGGTCAATAAGGTTGCCATTTTCCGACACTGCGGCACGATCCGCCGTGACTTGAGACAAGATGTCCTGGGGAACTCCTAAATGCGTTTGCACCTTTTAAAGGCAATACCGTTCGCTCTAGCCGCCAGCTTCGTTCAGGCCCAGACTTTGCCGCAGGCCATGCAACAGGCGCTGGATGTGCACCCGGAAATTCAGGCTGGCGTGAATAGCCGTCTGTCTGCCGACTACCAGTTGAAGGCGGCTCGCGGTGGTTACCTGCCTCGTGTGGATGCGCTGGCGGGTTATGGTCGCGCCGGTACCGACAACTCCACCACCCGCGCCAGCGGCAGTTCCAACCACTGGGACACCCTGAACCGCGGCGAGTCGAGCCTGCGTCTGCAACAAATGATTTTTGACGGTTTTGCCACTTCCAGTGAAGTAGGCCGTCAACAAGCCACCGTCAACTCCCGCGCCTACTCGTTGCTCGGCACCTCCGAACGTACTGCATTGACCGTCGCCCAGGTCTACCTGGAAGTACTGACCCGTCGTGAGTTCGTGCGCCTGGCCGAAGACAACCTGCGCAACCACGAACGCATCTACGACCAGATCAAGCTGCGCACCCAGCGCGGCGTGGGCAGCGGCGCCGACCTGGACCAGGCCGAAGCGCGTCTGGCCCAGGCCCGTAACAATCTGATTACCGAACAGACCAACCTGGCCGACGCCCAGACCAATTACTTCAGTGCCGTTGGCCAGATGCCTGACCAACTGGAGCGTCCGCCGAGCTTCATGGCCATGCTGCCCGCCGACTTGAACGAAGCGCGCCGCCAGATGCTCGACAACAGCCCGATCCTGCGCTCGGCCGAGTCCGACATCGTGGCGGCCGAACAGCAATACGAGGCGGCCAAATCGTCGTTCTACCCACGCTTCGATGCCGAGCTGGGTACCAATGCCGACAACAATGTCGGCGGTGAGCCTTCCCACAGCAACGGTTGGGAAGCCATGGTGCGCATGCGCTTCAACCTGTTCGCCGGTGGCAGCAACAAGGCCGACCTGGAATCCAAGTCCTATCAGTCTAATCAGGCTTTGGACATTCGCAACAATGCCCTGCGCCAGTTGAACGAAGAGCTTGGCCTGGCCTGGAACGCCTTGAACAACGCCAACGCCCAGGTGCCGATTGCCCAGCAATACGTTGATCACAGCACCAGCGTGCGTACCGCCTACCAGAAGCAATTCAGCCTCGGCGAGCGCACCCTGCTCGACTTGCTCGATAGCGAGAACGAACTTTTCACCGCTGCGCGTCGCCTGGAAGAGATAAAAAACGTTCAGTTATTTACTCAGTACCGAATCAAGGCGACCATGGGTGAGTTGCTCAAGAGCCAGGGAGTGGTCGCACCGATGGCCTCCGTCGTACAGAACGATGTGAAGCCGAAAGTCCAACTGCCTGGGATGAATTGAGCTATTCCTTATAGACCCATCAGTTAGTCGAGAGTACCCGCGTGGAATCAGAAGTCAGTCGAGTTCATCTCAGTCATGATCCACGCACGCTGCACGATGACCCGTTACTTGACGGGTTGTTGGCGCTTTGTGCTCTGCACCAGAAGCCCGCCAGTGCGGCGATGCTGACCACCGGTCTGCCATTGCCGTCCCAGCGCCTGAGTGCCGACTTGCTGGCCCGGGCAGCGGCACGCGCCGGCCTGCAGGGGCGCTTGTTGCAACGCAAGCTGGATTCGATCCCCGCCATTGCCATGCCGGCGCTGCTGCTGCTCAAGGACGGCCGCACGGCCGTGCTGCTCGGTTGGCAGGGTGAAGACGAGGCGCAGGTGCTGCTCAGCGAAAGCGACGGCGGTGAAACCATCGTCAAGCGCCAGGCACTGGCCGACGACTACACCGGCAAAGTGTTCTTTGCCCAGCCCCAACACAAGTTCGACGTCAGTCACGGCACCCTGATTCCTCGTGCCCGTTCCTGGTTTCGCGATACCCTCAAGCGTTCGCGCTGGCTGTACGCCGATGCCATCGCTGCCAGTTTCCTGATCAACATCATTGCCATGGCCGCGCCGTTGTTCGTGATGAACGTCTACGACCGCGTGGTGCCAAACCAGGCCATCGCTACCCTGTGGGTATTGGCCACTGGCATCTTCATCGCTTACACCTTCGACTTGATCCTCAAAAGCCTGCGCAGCTTGTGCCTGGACCTGGCCGGGAAGAAAACCGACCTGATCATTTCGGCGACGTTGTTCGAGCGTATTGTCGGCATGTCGATGAAGTACCGCCCGGCACGGGTCGGCAGCTTTGCCCAGAACATCCATGAGTTTCAGAGCCTGCGGGACTTCCTTGCGTCCCTGACCCTGACCAGCCTGATCGATTTGCCGTTCACCCTGCTGATTTTCCTGGTGATCGCCCTGCTCGGCGGGCACCTGGTGTGGATCCCGATGCTGGCATTCCCGATCGCCCTGGGTATCGGCTACCTGCTGCAAAAGCCGCTTGTGGCAACCATGGAGCGAACCATGGCCCTGGCTTCCGAACGGCAATCGAGCCTGATTGAAACCCTGGCCGGGCTGGATGCGGTCAAGGTCAACAATGCTGAAAGCGAACGCCAATACCAGTGGGAGCAAACCATCGGCACCCTGAGCCGCCTTGAGTTACGGGTGAAAATGCTCTCCGGTCTGTCGATGAATATCACTCTGCTGATCCAGCAACTGGCCGGTGTGATCATGATCGTCTTCGGCGTCTACCAGATCATTGACGGCAACCTGAGCATGGGCGGCCTGATTGCCTGCTACATGCTCAGTGGTCGCGCCCTCAGCCCGCTGGCTTCGTTGTCGGGCCTGATGACGCGCTACCAGCAAGCCAAGGTCACCATGGTCTCCACCGACCAGATGATGGAACTGCCCCAGGAGCGCAACTTCGAAGAGCGCCCCCTGAGCCGCCGTACCCTGCAAGGCGCCATCGAGTGCCGGGGCTTGAACTTTACCTACCCCAACCAGCAGAACATGGCGCTCAAGAACATCAACCTGGTGATCAAGCCTGGGGAGAAGATCGGCATTATCGGCCGTAGCGGCTCGGGCAAAAGCTCCCTGGCCAAACTGATCGTCGGCCTTTATCAACCGGACTCCGGCGCCTTGCTGGTGGACGGTGTGGATATTCGCCAGATCGACGTCAGCGAGCTGCGTCACAACGTCGGTTATGTGCCGCAAGATATCCAACTGCTGGCCGGTACCCTGAGAGACAATCTGGTCTCCGGCGCCCGTTACGTTGAAGACGAACTGGTGCTGCAAGCCGCCGAGCTGGCAGGCGTGCATGAATTTGCCCGCCTGCATCCGCAAGGCTATGAACTGCAAGTGGGCGAGCGTGGCCAGAACCTTTCTGGTGGCCAGCGACAGAACGTTGCCCTGGCTCGCGCGCTGCTGCTCAACCCACCCATTCTGCTGCTGGATGAACCCACCAGCGCCATGGACAACACCGGTGAAGAACGCTTGAAACAACGTCTGCAAGCCGTCGTGGAAAGCAAGACTGTGGTGCTGGTGACGCACCGGGCATCACTGCTGTCGCTGGTGGACCGCTTATTGGTGATCGACCGAGGGCAAATCCTCGCAGATGGCCCGAAAGCCGTGGTGATGGAAGCGTTGAAGAAGGGGCAGATCAGTGTTGCGTAAACTCAAGGACGCGGTCCGTCGCTATTTCATAGGTTCCGACTCGCTGGACGGTCAGCCACTGCCAGAGGTCAAGAAAGCCCTGATCGAAGATGCGCCCCGTGTGGTGCGTCTGACGATCTGGGGGATTATCGGATTTTTCCTGTGCATGCTGCTGTGGTCCGGCTTCGCCGAGGTTGACGAAGTGACCCGGGGCGACGGCAAGGCCATTCCATCCTCCAAATTGCAGAAGATCCAGAACCTTGAAGGTGGCATCGTCGCCGAGTTGTACGTCAAGGAAGGGCAGATCGTCGAGGCAGGTGCGCCGCTGATTCGGCTGGATGACACGCGGTTTGTCTCCAACGCCGGGGAAACCGAAGCCCAGCGCTTGTCCTTGCTGTTGCGCATCGAACGTTTGAGCGCCCAGGTCGAAGACCGGCCGCTGAACATCCCCGAGGAGGTACGTCTCGCTGGGCCAAGCCAGGCCGTGAGCGAGCAATCGCTGTACGAAAGTCGTCGCCAGCAGTTCAAGGACGAAATCGGCGGCCTGCAAGAACAGCTGACGCAACGCGAGCAGGAACTGCGCGAATACACCTCCAAGCAAAGCCAGTACCGCAACCAACTGTCGTTGCAGCGCCAGGAAATCAACATGTCCGAACCCCTGGTGGCCCAAGGGGCGGTGTCGCCGGTTGAAGTGCTGCGTCTCAAGCGTGCGGAAATGGAAACCCGCGGGCAACTGGACGCCACCACGCTGGCCATCCCGCGCGCGCAATCGGCGATCAAGGAAGTGCAGCGCAAGATCGACGAGACGCGTGGCAAGTACCGCAGTGAAGCTCTTACCGAACTCAACGAAGCCCGTACCGAGCTGAACAAGGCCCAGGCCACCGGCAAAGCGTTGGAAGACCGTGTGAGCCGCACCATGGTTACCTCGCCGGTACGGGGGATCGTCAAGCAGTTGCTGGTCAACACCATTGGTGGCGTGATCCAGCCGGGCAGCGATATGGTGGAAATCGTGCCATTGGATGACACCTTGCTGGTGGAAGCCAAGATCCGTCCGCAAGACATCGCCTTCCTGCATCCAGGGCAGGAAGCGATGGTCAAGTTCACCGCTTATGACTACACCATCTACGGCGGCCTGAAGGCCAAGCTCGAACGCATCGGTGCCGACACCATCACCGACGAAGACAAGAAAACCACCTACTACATGATCACCTTGCGTACCGACCGCAGCCATTTGGGCACGGACGAGAAACCCCTGATCATCATCCCGGGCATGGTCGCGTCGGTGGATATCATGACCGGCAAGAAAACCATCCTCAGCTACCTGCTCAAGCCGATCATCAAGGCTCGGGCCGAGGCGCTGCACGAGCGTTGATTTTCAGTGCCTGAGCGGGCCTTATCGCGAGCAAGCCCACTTCCACATCCGACCGGTGTAAACGGTCAAAGTGTGGGAGCGGGCTTGCCTGCGACAGAGCCCTCAACCCCATCACAATTCCCAGCCTTCAACGCCAAAACACCTATCGTTATTGTCTAACCTTGGTCGTGCTCGCGATTTTGTGGGCAGTCGCGGCGCGGTATCAAAACAACGACCTGTTGCTGCCCAGTTTCCTGCGGACCTTTCACGTCTTCTACGAAGGCATCGTCGGTGGCGAATTGCTGGGGTATGCAGCAATAAACAAGAATGATTGCCCTTTGGCCGCTACGAGTTCGATAATGGCGCCTGAACCTGATGTCGCCCCGGCGTCAGGCATGGCGGGTAAAAGGATTTACGACGATGCGGTTTTTTGTCTTGGCGGCGGCATTGGTTTTGTCGACATCGGTTTTTGCTGACTTCGCGCCAGAAGCGCTCTCCATGCCCAAGGCGGTCTATCCGAAATCCCTGATAACGACCTCGGGCCATGCGCGGGTCAGCCTCAATATTCACAGCGACGGCTCGGTCAGCGACGTGAAAGCGCTCAGCGCCACCAAGCCAGCCTTTGGCGAAGCCGCGGTGGAGGCGGCAAGACAATGGCGCTTCAAGCCCTGGACTGCGGGCGCCGACCGGCCTGCGGTGATCGACGCGCAAAACGACATGATCTTCACACCTGAACTGGGACGCACTGACACTGTTCAACTGACGTTCAGCCAAACGACGTTTCAGTCCTGCAGCAAGTTGAGCGAAGAAGTCAGCCAGTTTCAGCACGACCACCCGAACCGCCCGTTAATCGATATGAAGAGCTTTGCCATCACCCGTGTCGCAGTAATGTTCCCGGCATTGAGTGGTAAAAGCGACTACATCGAAGGCCTGGAAAGGGCCGATCAGTTGGAAAAAGTCCTGCCCAGAGTCGTCCGCAAATGCCAGGCCAACCCTCGAGCCACCTTTGCTGACTTCCTTCCGGCTAACCTCAAACGCTACTTATAAAGCCTGCTACGATTGCGTCCGGTGTACTCCATACTGTTCACGAGTGCTTGGCATGCAATTACCAGACATGAACCTGCTGGTCGCCCTCGACGCTTTGCTTGATGAAGGCAGTGTAGTGGGCGCCGCGCGGCGGATGAACCTCAGCCCCGCCGCCATGAGCCGTACCCTTACGCGCATCCGCGAGGCGGTCGGCGATCCGATCCTGGTGCGCGCCGGTCGCGGCCTGGTGCCGACGCCCAAGGCCCTGGAGCTACAGGCCCAGGTGCGCAATGTGGTGGAGCAGGCTGCGTTGCTGTTTCGCTCGGCGGACGAGGTAGACCTGAGCACCTTGCGCCGGCGTTTCAGCGTGCGCGCCAATGACTTTTTTGTCGGGGTTTATGGTGGTCGCCTGTTCGACACCATGGAGCGCATGGCACCCCATTGCGAACTGCGCTTCGTCCCGGAAGGCGACAGCGATGACGAAGCGCTGCGCGAAGGCCGACTTGACCTGCGGGTGGGCAACACCATGCCGATCACCCCTGAAGTGAAGGTGCAGAATCTGTTTTCCACCACGTTCGTTGGACTGGCCAGGGAAGGGCACCCGTTGTTCGACGAAGAAATCACTGCTGCGCGGTTTGCCAGTTATTCGCACATCAGCATCTCGCGCCGAGGTATTGCCCGCGGCCCCATCGACACCGCACTCAACGCCCAAGGCCTGGAACGCCGGGTGGCGATGATTGCGCCCGGGTTTCACGGTGCGATGTTCATGCTTCCCGACTCGGACTTGATCCTGCCGGTGCCCAAGGAAGCGCTGTACAGCGCCAATCGACTGAAGCTGCCGCTGCGCGCTTTTGCCTTGCCGATCTCCTTGCCTACCCTCGTGTTGACCCAGGCCTGGCACCCACGCTTCGACAAAGACCCGGCCCACAAATGGCTGCGCGAAACCATGCGTGAAAGCTGCGAGGCCACCTGGCGCGAAGCTCAGCCCGCATGACACTTAAGCGAACGCCTGTAGGAGCGAGCAAGCTCGCTCCTACAAAGTACTGCTTGCTTCTGCTCATCAATCATTGCGTCTGACGCACTTATAACCTTCCGATAAGTCAGTTTTCGTCATGTTTAAGCCTTATTAAACTGCTCGGGTATTCTTTTCCCGAGCTGTATCTCCATGACTTCCCTCGCTGCCCCCTTGGCCGCAGTCAAGCCAAGCGCTATCAGCCCACTCGCATTCGGCCCGCGCATCATCGTCGGCCTGGTCGGTGTGTTGCTCGCAGTGCTGGTTTCGGGCCTCAACGACATGGTCACCAAGGTCGCCCTCGCCGACATTCGCGGTGCGTTGTATATCGGGTACGACGAAGGAACCTGGCTGGTGGCTGCGTACACCGCGACCTCCGTGGCGGCCATGGCGTTTGCGCCGTGGTGTGCGGTCACCCTGTCCCTGCGCCGTTTCACCCTTTGGGCCATCGGCGTGTTTACCGTGTTGGGCGTGCTGTGCCCCTTGGCGCCGAACTATGAAAGCCTGCTGGTGCTGCGTACTGCGCAAGGCTTGGCCGCAGGGGCCTTGCCGCCGATGTTGATGACCGTGGCCCTGCGTTTCCTGCCCGCCAATGTGAAGCTGTACGGTCTGGCCGGCTATGCCCTGACCGCCACTTTCGGGCCCAGCCTTGGTACGCCGTTGGCTGCGCTGTGGACCGAGTACGTCGGCTGGCAGTGGGCCTTCTGGCAAATCGTTGCGCCGTGCCTGTTCTCCATGGCTGCCGTGGCTTACGGCTTGCCCCAGGACCCGCTGCGCCTGGAGCGCTTCAAGCAGTTCAACTGGCGCGGTGTGCTGCTGGGGTTCCCGGCGATCTGCATGCTGGTGATCGGTCTATTGCAAGGCAACCGTCTGGATTGGTTTGAGTCGTCGCTGATCACCACATTGCTGTGTGGCGGGACGCTGTTGCTGGTGCTGTTCATGCTCAACGAATGGTTTCACCCGATGCCATTTTTCAAGCTACAGATGCTTGGGCTGCGCAATCTGGCATTCGCGCTGATCGTGCTCGCGGGGGTATTGGTGGTGCTGCTCGCCGTGATCATTATCCCATCCAACTACCTGGCGCAGGTCCAAGGCTACCGGCCATTGCAGACCGCACCAGTAATGCTGGTCATGGCGCTGCCGCAGTTGATCGCGCTGCCGTTGGTGGCGGCCTTGTGCAACCTGCGCTGGGTGGATTGCCGCTGGGTCCTGGGGATTGGCCTGGGCATGTTGGTGCTGTCGTGTGTCGGCGGCGCGCAACTGACGTCGGCGTGGATCCGCGATGATTTCTACGCGCTGCAATTGCTGCAGATCTTCGGGCAACCGATGGCCGTGTTGCCACTGCTGATGCTCTCCACCGGCAGTATCGTGCCGGCGGACGGGCCGTTTGCCTCGGCCTGGTTCAACACGGTCAAGGGCCTGGCTGCGGTGATCGCTACGGGGGTGATCGAGGCACTGACTACGCACCGCCTGCATTTCCACTCATCAATGCTGGTAGACGCCCTTGGCAACTCGCCGCTGGCCGACAGCGATGCTCCGGGCCTTGCCCACCGGCTGCATCAGCAGGCCGTGGTGCTGACGTCTTCGGATCTCTATTACGTCATGGCCGCTGTCGCGGTGGCGTTGATCCTGCTGATTTTCTGGATGCCGACGCGAATCTATCCGCCCCGTGCGCCGACTTGACTGAACAAAGGATACTTATGAAACGTAAAGACCAGATTGCCGTGACCGCTATCAGCGTGTTCGCCGTGGGTGTGTTGGTGTACTTGCTGGCACCGGGGGTCTTTGGCAGCAAACGCCAGACCACCAACGATGCCTTCGTGGCGGCTGATTACACCCTAGTGGCACCTCGGGTGGCCGGGTTTATCAAGGACGTGCTGGTGGAGGACAATCAGCGGGTCAAGGCCGGGCAGTTGCTGGCGTTGATCGACGACCGCGACTTGCGCGCCGCTGCCCAGGCCGCCGATGCAGAAACCCTGATGGCGCGGGCACAGTTGAAAAATGCCGTCGCGACGCTCGAGCGCCAGAGCTCGGTGATTGCCCAGGCCCAGGCGACGGTGGCAGCGGATCGTGCCGAAATGGCTTTCGCCCAACACGAACTGAGCCGCTACAACCACCTCGCTGGTGTCGGCGCCGGTACCGTGCAGAACGCCCAGCAAGCCAAGACCCGCATCGATCAGGCCACCGCACGCCTGGCCAATGCCACTGCCGTACTGGCTGCCGAGCGCAAGCAGGTGGAAATCCTCACCGCCCAGCGCGATGCCGCCGAAGGTGGTTTGAAGCGCGCTCAGGCGGCCCTGGAAATGGCCAGTTATCAACTGTCCTATACGCGTATCGTTGCGCCAGTCGACGGCGTGGTCGGTGAGCGTGCCGTGCGTGTGGGTGCCTTTGTCACGCCCGGCAGCAAGATCCTCGCCGTGGTGCCTCTGGCCGATGCGTACGTGGTCGCCAACTTCCAGGAAACCCAACTGTCGCAGATGCACGCCGGCCAAGCCGTTGAAGTGCGGGTCGACAGCCTCGACGGCAAGGTGCTCAAAGGTCATCTCGAAAGCCTGGCGCCGGCCACCGGTGTGACCTTCGCTTCGATCAAGCCGGACAACGCCACCGGCAACTTCACCAAAGTGGTGCAGCGAGTGCCGGTGAAAATCATTCTGGAACCCGGCCAGGCGTTGGCCGAGCGCTTGCGGGTCGGCATGTCGGTAGAAGCCAGCGTTGACACCCAAGCGGCTACGCAGCAACGCGAGGTGGCCCAGCAATGAAAAAGGTTGCCCTGCTTACCTTGAGCCTGATCAGCCTGGGCGCGTGTACGGTCGGTCCGGATTTCCAGCGTCCCCAGGGGGCGTCAGTCACACAATGGTCCGCGCCCCAGGGCAAACTGGCCGCCAGCCGGGCCGTCAATGATCCACTTGAAGAACGCTGGTGGGACGTGTTCCACGATGCGCAACTGTCGGCGCTGGTAAGTCGCGCATTGCACGATAACCTCGATCTGAAACTGGCCAGCAGCCGTCTGCAACAAAGCCGCGCCATGCGCCAGGTGACCACCGCTGAACGCTATCCAAGCGTCGATGCCAGCGCCGACTACGGACGCAAACGCAACAGTGCCAAGGGGTTGAGCGATCCATCCGGGCATAACGGTCGCTCGGCCTTCAACCTGTGGGATGCCGGATTCTCGGCTTCCTGGGAGCTGGATTTCTGGGGCCGGGTCAAACGTGAAACCGAAGCCGCCGACGCCACCCTGCAAGTGGCTGAAAATGATCGCCGTGCGGTGCTGCTATCAGTACTGGCCGAGACCGCCCAAGACTACATCCAGTTGCGCGGCGTGCAGAATACCCGAGCGGTCACCGAGCAGAACCTGGAGGTTGCCCGTCACAGCTTGAAGCTCTCGCAACTGCGCCTGGCCGATGGTGTCGCCACCGACCTGGACGTGGCCGAAGCCGCCGCCCAGGTTGCCGCCATCGAAGCGCGCCTGCCGGATCTGCAGCAGCGTCAGGATCAACTGATCAACGCCTTGAGCCTGTTGATGGGGCAGGCGCCGCAAGCGCTGCACGCGCAACTGTCCAAGGATGCCGCCGTTCCCCAGACTCGGCGCCAGGTGGCTATCGGTCTGCCGTCGCAACTGGCTGAGCGTCGTCCCGACATTCGTCAGGCCGAAGCGCGCCTGCATGCGGCGACCGCAAGCATTGGCGTGGCCAAAGGCGACTTTTACCCGCGTATCACCCTGTCGGGCAACCTCGGCTCCCAGGCCATGCAACTGTCGGACTTTGGCTCCTGGGGTTCGCGTGCATTCGCCTTCGGCCCGCAGTTGAGCCTGCCGATCTTCAATGGTGGACGCTTGCAAGGCATGCTCGATCTGCGCGAAGCCCAGCAACAGGAAGCCGCGTTGGCTTACCAGCAAACCGTGTTGCAGGCCTGGCATGAGATCGACGATCAACTGACCCGCTACAACGCCAGCCAGTTGCGCCGCGACAGCCTCGCCGAGGCCGTGCGCCAGAACCAGATTGCCTTGGTCACCGCCCAGCACCAATACGTCGAAGGGGTGGTGGATTTTGTCAACGTGCTCACCGTGCAGAGCGCATTGCTGGCGACCCAGCAACAGTGGGTGGAAAGCTCCACCGGTGTGTCCCTGGCCATGGTCGGCTTGTACAAGGCGCTGGGCGGCGGTTGGGAGTCGGTGTATCCGCTACAGACCGCCCGGCGGTAACCGATAAAGTTTTTTGCCAGTCGCGCAACAAGGTGTAATGATAATTGCTCTCAATAGTGTATCCGAGCTTTTCATGGACACCGCGACTGACGGCCAGCAACAGCTTCATCTGCTTTACCGCGATCATCACGGCTGGCTGCAAGGCTGGTTGCGCAAGCGCTTGGGCGATCGAGAGCACGCCGCCGATGTGGCGCAGGACACGTTCCTGCGTCTATTGGTGTCCGGGCGCTTCCCTGGCGCCCAGGAAAGCCGCAGCTATTTGACGCAAATCGCGCGCAATCTGGTCATCGACCAGTGGCGACGCCTGCGTATCGAGCGCGCGTACCTGGAGAGCATTGCCCATTTGCCGGAACCCGAATCGCCGTCGCTGGAAACCCGCGCCCTGATCCTTGAAACCTTGATGCAGATCGATGCGATGCTCGACCGCATGCCGGATAACGTGCGCCGCGCCTTCCTGTTGTCGCAGTTCGAAGGGCTGAGCTACACGCAGATCGCCGAGCGCCTGGGGGTCACCGTCAGCTCGGTGCAAAAATACATGACCCGCGCGATCATGGCCTGTTATCAGGTTGTCTACGAAGAATGAGAGCCCACCACGAAGCCCCGATTGCGCCGGCCATTGTCGAACAAGCCAGCGAATGGCTGATGCTGCAATGGGGCGGTGAACTGGACGGCGCCCAGCGCCAGGCCTTTGATCGTTGGCAGGACGCCCATCCGGAGCACCGTCGCGCGTGGCTGCGCCTGCAGCACTTGCAGCAGACCTTGGGTGGTGTGCCCGCCGACAGCGCCCGCGCGGTGTTGCGTGACGCGCCAGACCCACAGCGCCGAGCGGCATTGAAGCTACTCGGGCTGATGCTGCTGGCGGGCGGCAGCGGCTATGTGGTCAAGGGCAGCCAGCCGTGGCAGTCGGCGTTTGCCCAATACCGCACCGCCACGGGCGAAATTCGCCACCTGACCTTAAGTGACGGTACGCGCCTGGACCTCAACAGCGACAGCGCCATCGATCTGCTTTTCAGTGCCAGCGAACGGCGCATCCGGCTTATTCGCGGTGAGATCCTGTTGACCAGCGGCCATGACCCGTCGCGCCCGTTGATCGTTGAAACCCCGGCGGGCGATGTGCAGGCCTTGGGCACGCAGTTTACCGTGCGTGAACTGGACGACGGCAGCCGCGTCGATCTGTACGAAGGCCGCGTACAGGTGCGTCCTGTCCACGGCCTGGCGGTGCAGATGAACGCCGGTGAAAGCCTGTGGTTCAGCGCCACGCAGACCTCGGCGATGGGGGCGCTGGATGCCAATGCCAGCAGTTGGGCGCAAAACCGCTTGATTGCCGAGCGCCAGCCCTTGGGCAGCTTTGTCGCGCAACTGAGCCGCTACCGTCCGGGCCTGTTGCGCTGCGACGAGGCAGTCGCCGGCTTGTTGCTTACCGGTGTATTTCCCTTGAGTGACACTGACGCCATCCTCGCAGCCCTCGAACGTTCGCTGCCGGTGCGGGTGCAGGCGGTGACGCGTTATTGGGTCACGATCAAAGCCCGCGCTTGAAAATAATTCACATGGGCTTTGTCGGTTTCCGCTTCCCGCTCGGGATACCTCTTGAAAGCCAATCAAGAAGCGTTCTCACGGGGAGCCCTGCAATGTCGCATCACCCAATCCAACCCTTGGCCAGCGCTCTGCGCCGTGGCCTGCTTGTTAGTGTGCTGGCGACGGTGCCAGCTGTTGCGACCTTCGTTCAGGCCGAGGAGCCGGCAGGCCAAGCCTTGCGTCAGTACAACATTCCCGCCGGCAACCTGGACCAGGCGTTGAACCGCTTCGCCAGCGCCTCGGGGATTTTGCTGTCGGTGGACGCCAGCTTGACCAACGGCAAGCGCAGTCCTGGCCTGCAAGGGCGCCACGCCACGGGGCCGGGGTTGGAGCACTTATTGGCGGGCAGCGGGTTGGTGGCGGTGCAGGCGCAGGACGGCTGGTCGGTGCAGGCTTTGTCGGGAGATGGTTCGTTGCAATTGGGCGCAACGCAAATCAACGCCACGCAGGTACAGGAAAGTGCCTGGGGGCCGGTCGACGGCATTGTCGCCAAGCGCAGTGCCACTGGCAGCAAGACGGATTCGGCGCTGGTGGAAATCCCCCAGACCATCAACGTGATTACCGCCGCCGAGATCAAGGCGCGGGGCGCCCAAAGCGTGACGCAGGCGTTGCTCTATACCCCGGGCATGAGCGCCGGAGGGTTTTCCGATCGGGTGAAAATATTCGATGAGCCGACCTCACGCGGCTTCTCGCCCACCCCGCTGTACCTCGACGGTTTGCACCTGCCTTACGGCGGCGGCAGTACCGGCGGTGCGCTGCAGATCGAGCCTTATTCCCTGGAACGCATCGAGGTGCTCAAGGGCCCGGCCTCGGTACTGTATGGGCACAACCAGCCGGGGGGCATCGTCAACATGGTCAGCAAGCGCCCCAGTGAAACCCCGGTACATCAGGTGGTGTTGGAAGCCGGCACCTACGAGCACAAAAGCGCAGCCATCGACCTGAGCGGCCCGCTGGATGAGCAGGGGCAGTTTCTGTATCGCCTCACGGGCCTGGTCAAGGACGAGCAGGGAGAGATCGATTACTTCGAGAACAAGCGCCAATTCATCGCGCCGAGCCTGACCTGGCGGCCCAACGATGACACCAGCCTGACCCTTTTTGCCCAGTACCAGAAAGACAAAGGCGTGCCTGAAGCCCAAGGCCTGCCGGCCTCTGGCACCATCTGGGACAACCCCAACGGCAAGATCGACCGCGACCTGTTTATCGGTGAACCGGGCGTCAACCAGTACAACCGCGAACAGTTTGCCCTGGGCTATGAGTTGTCGCATCGCTTGAACGACACCTGGACCCTCAAGCAAAACGCACGCTACGCCGAAGTGGATGACCGCTACACTGCGCCGCTGCACGGCTATCATTTTGTCGCCAACCCGGCCACTGGCGCCATGGACCAACGCTACTTGGAACGGTACAGCGTGGACTGGTCGCAGACCAACAAAGTCTTTGGCGTGGATAACATCGCCCAGGCGCAGTTCGACACCGGCGAGTTGTCCCACACCTTGATCGTCGGCCTGGATTACTACCACTCCAACTCGCGGTTCCTTGGTCTCTATGACCGCAACCCACTGATCATCGACCTGTTCCGCCCGGTGTACGGCCAGCCGCTGAATTTCGGCCAGCCGTATCGCTGGGACAACACCCTCACCCAGACCGGCCTGTATGTACAGGACCAGATCAAGTGGGACCGATGGGCGCTGGTGCTCGGCGGTCGTTACGACTGGGCGAATGTGGTGAACAAGGTGCCGCTGTCCGGCGCCCGCACCAGCAGCAAGGACCAGGCGTTCACCGGCCGCGCAGGCCTGGTGTACCTGTTCGATAATGGCTTCGCGCCGTTTGTCAGCTATTCGGAATCGTTCCTGCCGTTGTCCGGCACCGACGCCGAGCAAAAGCCCTTTGACCCCTCTACCGGCAATCAGTATGAAGTCGGTGTGAAGTACCAGCCGCCGGGCCAGGAAAGCTTCGTCCAGGTCTCGGTCTATCAGTTGGACCAGGAAAACGTGCTGACCAGCATCCCTAACACAACCTTCAGCAACCAGAGCGGCGCTATGCGCTCGCGCGGGGTTGAGTTTGAAGCCAAGGCAGTGTTGAACGATTCTTGGGACATCGTCGCCTCGGCGGCGCGCAACGACATCAAATACACCAAGGACAACGACGGTCGCCAGGGACGTCACCCGGCCGGAATCTCGCCGCTCACGGCGTCGATGTGGGTCAATTACACCGTTATCGGCGACACCCCGCTGGCAGGCCTGGGCGTTGGCCTGGGGACACGCTACGTGCGCAGCAGCCTGGGGGATTATTACGCCGGTGCGTTCAGCGTGCCGTCCTATACCGTGTATGACGCCAGCCTGAGCTACGACCTGGGCAATTCTCCCTTGCAGCTCAAGGGCGTGAAGCTGGCGCTGAACGTGCAGAACCTGAGCAACAAAACCTACGTTTCGCGATGCACCAGCAACCTGGACTGTTACTACGCAGAAGGGCGCACAGCGGTGTCGAGTTTGACGTATGACTGGTAAGCACTGATGTAGCCACGGGCTTGAGGATGCTGCGTCTACGCCAGTTCACGCGTCATCCTCAGCAAGCTCGCTGCAGTATGTTGAGCAGCGCTTCATCGAGTCATGGGTTCTGTAAAAACACCACATACCCACGAAACCACTCACTACCCTGCAAATACCCCGGCTCCTGCCAATCCCCGCCCTGGATCAAGCCGATCTTGAACGGCATGCCCAATCGGTTCATCCGTGGCAGGTAGGCAGCGTAATCGGGGATGCTGTGGCGTCCCTGATAGGTTTGCACCACCACTTCATCCACCACACCTTTAAGTTGCGCAATGGCCTGAGGATCGGCGTTGCTGCTCCAGTCCATCAGGCCGGTGATACTCAGGCGCAGGTCCTTGGGCAAGCGTTGGCGCAGGTCTTTGAGAAAGTGTGCGTATTCGTGCAGGTATTGGGTGCGGGCATCGAAGTCGATCTGAATGCCGATCACCGGGTTGCCTGCCGCTTGCCAGCGTTGCACCTGCCCCAGCAGTTGGGTGTAGACCGATGCCGGCCAGCGCAAGGTGTGCGCGCGGTAGACCACCCACACCTCACCTTGGCGGATGCGCGGCACGCTCATGCCCTGGGCGATCAGCTGCACGCCGCGTCCGGGTTGGCGCCGGGTGGAGTTGATCTGGCCCTGAAGGATGTACAGGGTTTTGGCCTGCTTGAGCACTGGCTGTGGAGCGACACCGCTCCACAGCCAGAAAGCGTCATAGTCATGGGCGTCGACCGCGCCGAAAGCCGGGCTCGCCAGCAGGAGCAAGGATAACCAGAAGCCTTTCACACGCTTACCAGTAGTACTGCAGCGACTTGCCCCACTGAGTATCGGCAAACCCGCTTTTCAACTGGCGAAACCAGCTCTTGCGCAGCGCTTTGTCGACGTCCTCGCCACCACAGCTGTTATAGCCGGAAGGCGCGTAGCAATTGATTGCGCGAAACAGCGCATAGGCCTTGTCGTCGTGGGGGGCCTTGGGATTGGCGATCACTTGTTTGTAGCCGTCGAGCCGCGAGAAGGTCTCACCTTTGAAATCCGCGGCGCTACTGCCCAGGCTGCCAGCCGAGCGCGCCTGCTCCAGAGGCATGCCGTCCAGGCCGTTACGCAGGATGAACTCGCCCAGGCAGTTCAGGCCTTGTGGGTTTTTCGGATCGCCCTGCAAGGTATTCGCAATGTGCGCGATGCTCGGGCAGGCATAGCCCGATTGCGCGTTTTCGCCGCTCCAGCGGAACAACTTGAGCGACTGCCCGCCGTCGTAGACATAGCCAAGGCTGGTGCCGAGTTTGTCCGCGGAGGGCTCAGTTGGCAGTTGTTGCAAGTCCTCGGCAAATGTCGCGAACTGGCCGCGCAGCAAGTCTTTATAGAGCAGCACGAATTGCGCGGTAGAGCGCTCCAGCGGATCACTGGCCTGGTTGATCTGCTGGCGCAACAGTTCAGGCCCGGCGACGCTGCGCAGCAGGATATAGCGCACCTGTCTGGCCTGAATCGGCGAATCGCTGGCAAACACCTTGGCCAACTGGCCGCTGCGCTCGTAGTTCATGGCCAGGGCCAGCTCCAGTTGGTCGCGCTGTAGCGGTTGTGTGGCCAGCGGCAACAGTTGCAGCCAAAGGGCTGCCGCGCCCTGCCAATCCTGCCTGGCTTCCAGGGCCAGTCCGCGTAGGGTCTGTTGGCTGAAGGCGAAATAGTCCAGGCTCGATGGCACATTTTGCGGCAAGCGTTTCAAGGCGTCGTCGGGCTGGTGCTCGACATACAGCGCAAACGCCGCTTGAACGTAGTCGTACAGCGCCGGCTCGCTGGCAAATGCGGCCTTCTGCGCATCCAGGGTTTCGCGGGTCAGCTTCGGCGGGTTGTTCGCGCGCATCCACATCAGGTCATTGATCACCAGCAGCAGCGGATTGCTGACGGAGTCGGCGTAGCTTGTCAGTAACTTGTTGTCGGTTTCTTCCACCAGTTCGTCGATCGAGACATTGCGCTGGGCCTCGCTGGCCTCGGTCAATTGCCAGGCGAAGTCGTCCGCCAGTTTCTTCGCGTCGCCGGCCAGCCAGTGAACCCGGCGCAACAGGCCGCGGGCGGATGCGTTGTATCGGCCTTGTGGATAAGTCTTCAGGTAGCGCAGCAAACTGTGCTCGGCTTCATCCAGCGCGGTTTTATCCACAGCCTCGCGCTGTGGCATACCGTATTCGTCGAAGGCGTTTTCCTGGGCATGATTGAGAGAGGCACGCGCGATCATGTAGTCCGCCGTTTCCTTCAGCCAGGGCAGCGAAGTGAGGGTAACTGCAGCAAACCCGCGCTCGGCATATACAAAGCGCCCGCTGTAGAAGTCCGAGGCGGCAAGCAAGTAGGTGGTCAGTTCGCGGCCCTGGGTTGAGGCAATCAACTGCGGCTCCAGCAGCACGCTGCCTTGCCAGTCGCAGGTGCTGAGCAGTTTGAGGCGTGCATTGGCCAGCAACACGCGTTCATTCGGCGCGATATCAGCCTCGATCACCTGACGGATAAAGGCCGCGGCACTGTCATCGTTATTGCTGCGGCAGCGGTTGCCTTCGCCAGACAAAAACTGCTCGCCTGCCGCTGTGGTGGCTTCGCGCTGGATGCCCAGGGAGACGAGCAACGTGTCCAGTTCGCGACCTTGTTGTTCTACGGCTGGCGCAGCGGGCGGATGAGGCACCAGGCGATACACCGCAAATGGCACCGGGCCGAATCCCTGGGCCAGGTCGTCTTCGTTCAAGGCATTTGGGGCAAGCGCAGTGGTTTTTTTATCCGCCAGCAGCAACCGCAGATTGACTCGGCTATCGTTGCCCGGGCTCAGGAAGGGCAGGTTGCTGCAACCGGCGAGGGTATCCCGCGAGATGCGCCAGTCGGGATAGCACGAATCATCGCCGCTGGCCTGGGCCTGGAGTGAAACGCCAGCAAACAGTGCCAGGGCCACGGATGACAGAAGACCGATGCGCATGAATTTTCCTTACTCCAAGAGTCCATGAATGCCGCAGGGCGAAGGGGGGATGATAGCGCGAAGATTACAAATTGTTGCGCGGTCGTTGATGCCAATCTGCTGGCGAAGCAGCGCAACTTTGTGGGAGCGGGCTTGTGTGGGAGCGGGCTTGCTCCCACAGGAGTTTCGCCTCGCTGAACACCATCTATCTGCGAATTTGTATCAAAACTTGACGAAGATCCTTGCATCCATCATATTGATAGTTAGCAAACTAACTATATACCGACAATCACGTGCCCCAAAACCTCGAACACCTTCATATGAAACTCAGCAGCAGCATGGTGGCTGGCGCCCGTAACTGGCGCAAAATCTGCCAGACCACGCTGGTGAGCTATGGCATTTCCGAAGCGTGCGCCGTGCCGTTGTTGATGATCGGCCGCCTCGGCGACGGTGTGCATCAAGTCAAGGTGGCCCAGGCTTCCGGGATGGAAAGCCCATCCTTGGTGCGCCTGCTGGACCAATTGTGCAACGCCGGTTACGTCTGTCGTACTGAAGACATCCACGACCGTCGCGCCAAGGCCTTGAACCTGACCACCCGTGGGCGTGAGTTGGTGTACGCGGTGGAAACGCAATTGGTGCGCCTGCGCCATGAAGTGCTGGCGGACATTGCTCCGGCTGATCTGGAAATTGCGCTGCGTGTCTTGCAGGCCTTCGAGGACGCCAGCCACCCCGTTGCGGTCGTGCCTTCTTGAACGGTTTTTTCAGCGGCATGCCGCCGGCCCGGGACTGGTTCTACGGCGTGCGTACGTTCGCCGCATCGATGATCGCCCTGTACATCGCCATGCTCATGCAAATGCCGCGTCCGTATTGGGCGATGGCCACGGTGTACATCGTTTCCAGCCCGTTTGTCGGTCCCACCAGTTCCAAGGCGCTGTACCGCGCCATCGGCACGTTCCTGGGGGCGATGGCGGCGGTGTTTTTTGTGCCGATGTTTGTACAGACCCCTTACTTGTTGGTGGTCGTGATTGCGCTGTGGACCGGGATCCTGCTGTTTTTGTCCCTGCATTTGCGCACGGCCAACAGCTACGCGCTGATGCTGGCGGGCTATACCTTGCCGCTGATTGCCTTGCCAGTGGTGGATAACCCGCTGGCGGTATGGGATGTGGCCGAGGCGCGTACCGAAGAAATCTTCCTCGGTATTGCTGTGGCGGCCGTGGTGGGTGCGATGTTCTGGCCGCGGCGCCTGGCGCCGGTGTTCGACGATTCCGTCGGTAAATGGTTTGCCGATGCCACGGTCTACAGCCAGCGATTTTTGACCCGCAACGTGCAGCCCGAGGACGTTACCCGCCTGCGCGGCGGCATGGTTGCGACTTTCAACACGTTGGAGTTGATGATTGGCCAACTGCCCCACGAGGGCGCGCGGCCGCAAACCGTGCGCAATACCAAGGAACTGCGCGGGCGCATGATTCATTTGCTGCCGGTGGTGGATGCCCTCGATGACGCGCTGTATGCCCTGGAGCGCCGCACCCCGGAACTGGTCGGTAGATTCGCGCCGCTGTTGACGGCTGCCAACCAGTGGCTGGAGAGCACCACCAAGGACGCACCGGTTGAGCGCTGGCGCATCCTGCGAGACCAACTTGAAGCCCTGCAGCCCGATGCTGACGCTCTGGATGATCGTCATCAATTGCTGTTCTCCAACGCCTTGTATCGCCTGGGCGAATGGATCGATTTGTGGCAGGACTGCCGCAGCTTGCAAGCTGCCATCCAGTGTGAAAGCCAGGCGCCGTGGCGCGCGGTTTATCGGCATTGGCGACTGGGCCGGCTGACGCCGTTTCTGGATCGTGGCCTGATGTTCTATTCGGCGTTTTCCACGGTCAGCGCGATCATCGTGGCCTCGGTACTGTGGATTCTGCTGGGCTGGACCGACGGCGGCAGCGCGGTGATTCTCGCCGCAGTGGCCTGCAGCTTCTTTGCCTCGATGGACGATCCGGCGCCGCAGATTTACCGGTTCTTTTTCTGGACCGCGATGTCGGTACTGTTCGCCAGTCTCTATCTGTTTTTGATCCTGCCCAACCTGCACGATTTTCCGATGCTGGTGCTGGCTTTCGCGGTGCCGTTTATTTGCGTGGGCACGCTGACGGTGCAACCGCGGTTTTATCTGGGCATGCTGCTGACCATCGTCAACACCTCATCGTTTATCAGCATTCAGGGCGCTTATGACGCTGACTTCCTGAGCTTCGCCAACTCCAACCTGGCAGGCCCGATGGGCTTGTTGTTCGCTTTCGTCTGGACCCTGATCGCCCGGCCCTTCGGCGCGGAACTGGCGGCCAAGCGCCTGACCCGCTTCAGCTGGCGCGACATTGTCAGCCTCACCGAGCCTGCCACCCTGGCCGAGCATCGGCACATGGCCGCACAGATGCTGGACCGCCTGATGCAACACTTGCCGCGCCTGGCCATGACCGGACAGGACACCGGTGTGGCCCTGCGCGAATTGCGCGTGGCGTTGAACCTGTTGGATCTGTTGGCCTATGCGCCACGTGTTCTCGGCGTACCGCGAGAGTTGCTCAACCAAGTCGTGACCGAGGTCGGCGACTACTTCAAGGCATGCCTGAAAGCCGGTGAACGCTTGCCGGCGCCCAGTGGTCTGCTGATGACCCTCGACCGGACACGGCGCGCCCTGAATGGCCAGGGCCTGCAAGGCGAAGGCGAGACCCGCCTGCACCTTTTGCATGCCCTCAGCGGTTTGCGCCTGGCGCTGTTGCCCGGCGTCGAGTTTGTCGACACAGGCGACATGCAAGCGCCGTTACCTGATGGAGCGCCTTTATGATCGGTGACCTGGATATCAGTGGGGTGTTCCTGCCCACGCTGCTGGTGCTGATGGGCATTACGTATGTGTTGTACCTGGTGGCGCATGGCTTGTTGACGCGCGTCCACTTCTATCGCCTGGTCTGGCACCGGGCATTATTCAACGTAGCTCTCTACGCGCTGTTGCTGGGCGCGGTGGACTCACTCAGTCGATACCTGATGACATGAAAAAACCTTTTTTGACTATCGGCCGTGTGGTCCTGACATTGTTGATCGTGACCTTCGCCTGCGTGGTGGTCTGGCGCATGGTGATGTACTACATGTTTGCACCCTGGACCCGCGACGCACACATCCGCGCCGACATCGTGCAGATCGCCCCGGACGTCTCCGGGCTGATCCAGCAGGTTGACGTGCGTGACAACCAACTGGTGAGCCGTGGCCAAGTGCTGTTTTCGGTCGACCAGGACCGCTTCAAGCTCGCCTTGCGCCAGGCTCGTGCCGCCGTCGCCGACCGCCAGGAAACCCTGGCCCAGGCCCAGCGTGAAGCCAAACGCAACCGTGGCCTGGGTAACTTGGTGGCCAGCGAGCAACTGGAAGAAAGCCAGTCCCGCGTGGCCCGCGCCCAGTCAGCGCTTGCCGAGGCGCAAGTGGCGGTGGACAGCGCCCAGCTCAACCTCGACCGCTCGGTGATCCGCAGCCCGGTAGACGGCTACGTCAACGACCGTGCGCCACGGCCGCAGGAATTTGTCACTGCCGGGCGCCCGGTGCTGTCGGTGGTGGACAGCAACTCTTTTCACGTCGACGGCTATTTCGAAGAGACCAAGCTGGACGGTATCCACGTCGGCCAGAGTGTCGATATTCGCGTGGTCGGTGACCGGGCGCGCTTGCGGGGCCATGTGCAGAGCATTGTCGCCGGTATCGAAGACCGCGACCGTAGCAGCGGCTCCAACTTGCTGCCCAACGTCAACCCGGCCTTCAGTTGGGTGCGTCTGGCCCAGCGAATCCCCGTGCGCATCGCCTTTGACGAGGTGCCTGATGACTTTCGCATGATTGCCGGACGCACGGCCACGGTGTCGATTATCGACGCCCAGCCCGGCGCTGGAGACCAACCATGAGGCGAGTGCTGGCAACCGCCGGGCTGGGTTTGTTGTTGTCGGCGTGCCAGGTGGTCGGCCCGGATTATCACTTGCCCGATGAGGCCGCGGTGAACCGTAGCGACCTGCAAGGGCAACTGGCCGGGCAGGGCGGCAACGTCGTCTCGGCGCCGGTGCCTGCGGATTGGTGGAAGTTGTACCAGGACCGGCGCCTGGACGAGCTGGTGCGCCAGGCCATGGCCTCCAATACCGATCTGCGCGTCGCAGCGGCCAACTTGCAACGGGCGCGTTTCCAGGTGCAAGAGGCACAGTCTGCCGGTGGTTGGAGCGGCGGCGTAAAACTTGGCGCCCAGCGCTTGCAGGAATCGGGCGAAGCGTTCTTGCTGGCGGATAAAGTGCCGGTCGCCAACGTTGGCGATATCGGCATCACCACCTCGTACCAGTTTGACCTGTTCGGCACCCTGCAACGCGGCATTGAAGGCGCCCAAGCCAATGCTGACGCGACTCAGGCCGCCGTCGACACGGCCCGCATCACATTGGTGGCGGATGTGGTGCGCTCCTACACCCAGGTGTGTGCTGCCAACGAAGAACTGGAAATCGCCCGTCATTCCCTGGACCTGCAAGCCCAGAGCACGCGCTTGACCCAGCGCCTGCGCGATGCCGGACGCGGTGATGAAACCCAGGTGACGCGTTCGCAAACGCAGTTCAAATCCCTGCGTGCCGAACTGCCGCGCTATGAAGCGTCGCGCCAGGGCGCGTTGTTCCGCCTGTCGATGCTACTGGCCAAACCGGTGGATCAATTGCCCGCCGGCACCCGTGATTGCGCCGAACTGCCGCACATCGCCCAGCTATTGCCGGTAGGCGATGGCGCCACACTGCTCAAGCGCCGGCCCGACGTGCGCCAGGCTGAACGTCGACTGGCCGCGGCCACGGCGGGTATTGGTGTCGCCACCGGTGAGCTGTACCCGGATATCAGCATTGGTGCCTCCATTGGCACGGTCGGGCTTATCGAAAACCTCGGTAAACCGCCCGCCAACCGTTGGGGCTTTGGCCCCTTGCTGAACTGGACCGTGCCGTCCAACGGCTCCCGCGCGCGCATTCACCAGGCCGAAGCCGCGACCCAGGGCGCCCTGGCGCATTTTGACGGCGTTGTGCTCAACGCCATTCGTGAAACCCAGACCGGGCTGGTGCAATACACCGCGCTGCTGGACCGGCGTGACGCCTTGGCCGAAGCCGAGCAGTCCGCGCAACAGGCCGCCGAGCAGACCCATCGCTTCTTCCTGGCAGGCCGCGAGTCGTTCCTTGCCGACCTGCAGGCCACCCGCACCTACACCGACATGCGCGCGCAACTGGCGCAGGCCAATACCCAGGTCGCCATGAGCCAGATCGATTTGTTCCTGGCCCTGGGTGGCGGTTGGGAAAGCGGACGAACGCAAGGTGCAGAACCCGGCAAACCCTGAGGCGGTTGCTATGCTTTGAGAGGCGGGCTTTCGTGATGGCCCGCCGATCACTGCTTGCGTTGCTCATGGGGATTCCAATAATGAAAAACCCTTATGCTCCCGCTTTCTGGTGCGTGCTCTTCGCACTGGTGCTGTTATCGGCCACTTATTTCTACGGCGTCATGCTGGCCCATCAGATCGACAAGGCCATGATCTTTCTCGACAGCGCCTGCGCGTTGATCGCCGCGCTGTCCATCGGCGTCGTGGCCTGGGCTTCCTACCAGAGCCAGCGCACCAAGAAAAAACTCCTCGAACAAGGCAAGACGCGTGTCGCGATCTGGGACACCAAAGTCGCGCTGCGCCGGGTCGAAACCGTGTTCGACCGCTATTTCTGGGGCAGCTACTGGCAACCGGGTCGTACCTTCCAGGAAGTCATGGGCGAACTCACAGGTACGCCCCTGGAAAAAAGCCTCGAAGCCTTGAAGCAGCAATGCGTAGCCCTGGACCGGCAAGTGGCCGATGGACGGCACTGGCTGAACAATGCGCGGGAGCTCTCCGACGTCGCCATCGCGATGGCTCGTGAGCGTTATCAACTGGATTTTTGCGACCCCAGGAGCGACACGCCGGGCAACGCGGTCATCCACCGCGAGTTTGAAGTGCTGGTGTATACGTGGACCGTACGCCTGAAGAGCTTTGACCATCAGCTTGATGAGATCGAGATGGAGTATTCCTGAGCGCCAGTGCTAACCTTCCTGCTGTTTTCGGCGGGCTTGAGCCGACGCCCCACTTCGGGGGTCAGGGAAGACAGCCCACTTTCGCACAGGATTCGATCAGGTCACTTCATGAATAAATCAGCCGTTGTACTTTTGGGTTTTGTCGCCGCTGTCGGCGTGGTCAGTGCCGCAGGCGCCTGGTACACCGGTAGTCAACTGGAAGGCGTGCTGAAAACCGCATCCGAAGACGTCAACAAGGAAATGGCGCGCTCCATGGCCGGTGTTGATGGTCGCTTGACCCTCCAGATGCTCTCCCTGGACCGCGGCTGGTTCAGCAGCACCGCGCACTGGAGCCTCAAGGCTGAAGGCTCGGTATTCGGTGAAGAGCATAAAAACAGCGAACTGCTGTTTGTCGACCGTATCGAACACGGCCCGCTGCCATTCTCCCGCCTGGTGACACTCAAGTGGTGGCCGGTACTGGCCACCAGTAATGTCGCACTGGAAAAGAGTCCGACCACCGAGAAATGGTTCGCTGCGGCCAAGGACGTATCGCCATTCAAGGGCGTCGCCAACATCGGCTTCAACCGTTCGGTGGATGGCAAGATGGAGTTGTTGCCACTGGCGTTCGAGGATGCCACCAGCAGTGTCGATTTTTCTGGCATGAAACTGGACTTTTCCAACACTGCCAAGGGAGAGAAGGTCAAGGTCGACGGTTACATGGATGACCTCAAGGTTTCGCTGATCAGTCCTGAAGGCGCGCCGTTCCAGGCTCAGCTCAATGGTCTGACCGTGGCCAGTAACCTGTCCAAGAGCAGCTTCGGGTTCTACGTCGGGCAGAACAACATCGAGCTGAGCAACTCCACGTTTACGTTTGGCCCGCAGCAAGCGGTGCTGACCCTCAAGGGATTCGAGCAGAAAGACAGCAGCGCCACCAAGGACAACAACCTGCAAGGTCGCGTTGACTACAAGATCGACGAGATCGGTTACCAGGGTAAGCCCGTGGGCTCGGCGGCCATGACCGTGAGCGTGAAGAACATCGATGTACCCTCGACACTGGTGCTGACCGAGCTGTACCAAGACAAGATGCAACCGGTGCAAGCAGCGTCCGCTGCCGGCCAGCCAATTCCCGAGCTGCAACTGACTGAAGCCGAGCAACTGCTGGCCGGGGCCAACGTCGATTTGCTGCTGGCCGCCAAGCCGCAAGTGGCCCTGGAAAACCTGTCCCTCAAGACCACCAATGGTGAAAGCCGTTTCAGCCTGGTGGTGGACATGACCAAACCGTCCACCATGGAGCTGCCGCCGGTCGAACTGGCCAAGCAGATCATCACCGTGCTCGATGCCAATCTGAAACTGTCCAAACCGATGATTTCGGATGTTGCCGCACTGCAAGCGCAGATGGGCGGTATCACCGACCCCAAGGCCATCGAGCAGCAGTCGAAGATGGCCAGCGAGTTGGTCAGCTCCATGGCCGTGGGCACGCAACTGGCAACCGTGGAAGGTAACGACATCCTGTCCAAGCTGCACTATGCCAACAATGAAGTGACCTTCAACGGCCAGAAAATGACGGTTGAGCAGTTCATTGGCGGTGTGCTGGGCAAGCTGGGGGCAGTTGGCGGGGCTCAGTAAGCCGCACGCACTGGATCATGGGTAGTGGGTGGGACATAACCGCAGCAAGGGATATGTCCCTACTCCCAACCAAAAAAATCCCTGATGGTCTGTAGGACAATTCTGAACAATTGTCTTGATTCGCCCCTTTTCGTACTCCCCTAAACGATATTGCACGCCTGGAAAGCTTGGCCGGGTCATCAGACACCGGCCGCCTGATGCGTGTTGTGCAGGTAAATCTATCGCTACAGCTTTCCGAGTAAGGATGCTGACGATATGTTGCGTAACCTCCCTCCCTCTGGTCCTGGCCGATTGCGTTTGTTGATCGCCTGCACCTTATTGCTGCCCACCCTGGCCCTGGCCGATTCTGCCTACGATTCGCTGATCAAGCAGGCGCGCACCGGCAACTACGGCCCCGCTCTCGATTTGCTGCGCCAATTGCCCGCTGCACGCCAGACGTCGGGGCAAGTCAGCGATCATCTGTTGATCGCCAGCTGGGCCCGGCAGGATGACGAAGTGCTCAAGGTCTACGAGACCCAGGGCCGCCAGCGCCAATTAACCACCCAAGCCTTGGCCACCGTGGCCCGCACCTATCGCAACCAACAGCGTTGGGAACTCGCTGAAGGTGTGTATCGCCAGGCTTTGTCGCGCGAGCCGAACAATCCAAACCTGCAACTGGGCCTGGTCCTGACCCTGGCTGATGCTGACAAGGCCGGCGAAGCCGTGCAGGGGGCGCGGACGCTGGTCGCCGCCAAGCCGGACGACGCCCAGCGACGCATGGCCCTGGGGTACGCGTTGTCCCGTGCCGGCTCGCCGTTCGAGGCGCTGTTTGAGTTCGATCAAGCCTTTATCCGCGCCGGCGACCAGCCCGACGTGGTTCGTGAATACATCAATGCCCTGCAGCGCGCGCGTCTGCCGGAACCGGCACTGCGCTTGAGCGCCCGTCATCCCGGCCTGCTTGACCCGGTGACCCAGCGTCGGCTGGAAGGCGATCTGGCCGCCGAGCGCGTGCGCCTGGCCGAATTCCCCACGCGCAGCGAAAGCGAGCGCTATGTAATCGCGGATCGCGCCCTCAAGGATTACGACCAGCTGCTCGCCACCTGGACTCCAGATGCCAGCGCCCATGACGATGTGGTGCGCTGGCGCATCGACCGCCTGGGCGCGCTCAAGGCCCGCGCGCGTACCGCTGAAGTGATCCGCGACTACGAGGTATTGCAAGGTCAGGGCGTGCAACTGCCGACCTACGCGCAGCGTTGGGTAGCCGCCGCCTATCTCGACCAACGCCTGCCGGAAAAGGCTGCGCCGCTGTATCGCCAGGTAGTGTCGGCGCCGGATGCCGACCCCAGCAACCAAGTCGTAGACAGTACCGCGCTGTACTACGCCATGCTGGAAAACGACCAGGCCAACGAAGCCCGCGTCGTCGCAGACCACCTGGCGAACACGCAAATCCCTCGGGTCGAACTCAAGGGTTTGACCCTCGGTAACCCCAACGACGCGTGGCTGGATGCCCAGCAACTGGCGGCCCAGGCCGCGACCTATGGCGCCGATCTGCCGGCCAGTGAAAAAAGCTTGGCAAGCCTGGTACGCACCTCGCCCGGCAATGTCGGCATACGTGTGGCCCAAGCCGATATGTTCCGCGCCCGCGCCTGGCCACGGCATGCCGAGATCGCCCTCAAAGACGCCGAAAACCAGGCCCCGCGCAACATCGACCTGGAAGTCTCCCAAGGCTACAACGCCCTGAATCTACAGGAGTGGCGACAACTCGATGCCCTTGCCGATGACGTGGTCGCCCGCACCCCGGAGAATCGCCAGGTCCAACGCCTCCAGCGCCTGCGCAAGGTGCATGAGATGGCCGAGTTGCGCATTGAAACCGAGACCGGCAGAAGTCATGGTGGCGGGGCGGTCTCCGGTAGCCGCGACTGGGGAATCGAAACCTTGCTGTACAGCCCCCCCATCGATGAAGACTGGCGGATATTCGGCGGTATCGGCTACGCCACCGCCGACTTTGAAGAAGGCACCGGCCATCACCGCTGGCAGCGCCTGGGTGTGGAACGGCGTACCCGCGATATGACCCTGGAGGCCGAAGTCTCCAATCACTCCTACGGCAAAGGCACCAAGCAAGGCGCACGGCTGGCGATTGCCCGCGACATCAACGACCACTGGCAGTACGGGGGCAGTCTCGACTACCTCGCCGCCAGCACGCCGCTGCGCGCGCTCAATGCCAACGTCACCGCCAACGGCGGCAGTGGCTTTATCCGCTGGCGCGCCAATGAGAGTCGTGAGTGGAAACTGGCCCTGAGCCCGTCCCACTTCAGCGACGGCAACGACCGTGTCGAAGCGCTGCTCACCGGCCGTGAGGGTGTCTACCGCTCGCCGGGTGTGCAAGTGGACCTTGGCCTGGAAGTCGCCACCAGCCGCAACAGCAAGAAAGAGGCCGCGTATTTCAACCCGCGCTCGGACTTCAGTGTGTTGCCCACGGTCAACGTCAATCATGTGCTCTATAACCGTTACGAAACCCAGTGGAGTCAGCAGTTCCAGGTCGGTGCGGGCACCTACAGCCAGCACGATTACGCAACCGGCGGCGTCGGCATGCTCAGTTATGGCCAGCGTTATCGCTGGAACGACGTGGTGGAGACCGGCGCCAACCTGAGCTGGATCAATCGACCTTATGACGGTGAGCGCGAAAGCGATGTGCGCCTGATCGTCGACCTCACTTACCGCTTCTAGAAGAGTCCGATCATGACCATTGTTTCCCGTTGCCTGTTGGCCCTGGGGTTCTTGCTCGCCAGCGCCTGCGCCCAGCAACCCGCGCCGTACATTCCACCCGCCGAGCGGCTCAAGTCGGTCAATGAAGCACCGTGGCCGAAAAATCATTTCCTGGGTATTGCCTACCACGATGTCAATGACCGTGACCCAGACCAAAGAGTGGTGGCGGTGCGTACCGAACGCCTGATCGAGCAGTTGGCCTGGTTGCGCGAGAACGGCTACCAGGCGGTCAGTGTCGACCAGGTCCTCGCTGCCCGCGCTGGCGGACCAGAGCTGCCGCGCAAGGCTGTCATGCTTAGTTTCGACGACGGTTATTCGAGTTTCTACACCCGCGTCATGCCGATTCTGCGGGCCTACCAATGGCCGGCAGTGCTGGCGCCGGTAGGCAGTTGGCTCGATACGCCGCTGGGCCAACCGGTGGATTTTGCCGGTGTACCGCGTGACCGTGCGGAATTTTTGACCTGGCAACAAGTGCGCGAAGTGGCGCAATCGGGCCTGGTGGAAATCGCCGCCCACACCGATGCCAATCACAAGGGCGTGCTGGCCAACCCCCAGGGCAACCTGCAACCGGCCGCCGCTACCCGGCGCTTTGACCCCGCCACCAACCGTTACGAACCCGAGGCGCAGTTCCGGGCGCGGATGCGCGCCGACGTAGCGGCGATTTCCAACAAAATCCGCGCGGTCACCGGCAAGGCCCCGCGTGTGTGGGTCTGGCCGTATGGGGCGTCGGACGGTACTTCGCTGGCGGTGGTGGGTGAGCAGGGTTACCAGATGGCCCTGACCCTGGAAGACGGCCTCGACAACCTCGGCAACTTGATGAGCAGCCCGCGTTTTCTGGTGGACAACGACCCGGACGGCGAGCGCTTCGCCACTAGCATAGTGTCGACGCAGCCCAAGGCGCCGATGCGCGTGCTGCATGTGGACCTCGATCAAGTCTACGACCCGGACAAGGCACAAGAAGTGCGCAACCTCGACGCGCTGGTCCAGCGTGTGCTGGACATGGGCGTCGACACCGTATTCCTCCAGGCTTTCGCCGACCCCAAGGGCGATGGCCTGGTGCATTCGCTGTACTTCCCTAACCGCCATCTGCCGATGCGCGCCGACCTGTTCAACCGTGTCAGTTGGCAGCTGCACACCCGTGGCGGCCTGGTCAAAGTCTATGCCTGGATGCCCGTGCTCAGCTTTGCCCTGGATGCCAAACTGCCTCGCGTCACCCGTTGGGACCCGGCCACCGGCAAGGTTGCCGTCGACCCGAAACAGTACCAGCGCCTGTCGCCGTTCGATCCCAAGGTGCGCAAAATCATCGGTGAGATCTACGAAGACCTGGCCCGCACCAGCGCTATCCACGGGGTGCTGTTCCATGACGACGCGATGCTTTCGGACTTTGAAGACGCCAGCCCCCAGGCCCTGAAAACCTACGCAGCCAATGGCCTGCCGGGCACCATCCAGGCCCTGCGCGCCGACCCCGAGGTGATGCAGCGCTGGACTCGTTTCAAGAGCCGCTACCTGATCGACTTTACCCATGAACTGACCGCCAAGGTCCGCGCCCTGCGCGGTCCGGAAGTGCTCACTGCGCGCAATATCTTCGCTGAACCGATGCTCAACCCGGGCAGCGAAGCCTGGTTTGCGCAGAACCTCGACGACTTCCTCCAGCACTACGACTGGACTGCGCCTATGGCCATGCCGCTGATGGAAGGCCAGTCGCTGAAAAACTCCAACGCGTGGCTGGAAAAACTCGTGGCCACGGTCAAGGCCCGGCCCGGTGCGATGCAGCGTACGGTCTTCGAGCTACAGGCCAAGGATTGGCGCACCCCGGTCGCAACGGATATTCCCGGCGTGCAAATGGCCGAGTGGATGGGCGTGCTCAAGCGCCAGGGCGCCAGCAGCTTCGGCTACTACCCCGACAACTTCCTGGAGAATTCGCCGGATTTGAACACCGTGCGTCCGGCCCTTTCCAACAAATGGAATCCTTGACTCATGTTCGACAGAATCCTGGCTTTACTCGTGTTGGCACTGGTGTTGGGGGTGCCCCTGGGCCTGATTTTCCTGGTCACCGGGCAGTTCCTGATGGACTTTGTGTTTTTCTACCCACTGTTCATGTCGGGGTTGTGGATCGCTGGCGGTGTGTATTTCTGGTTGCACTGGGAGCGGCACTGGCCGTGGGCCGATGACACCCCGGCACCGGTGCTCAAGGGCAACCCGCTGATCTCGATCCTGATCCCGTGCTACAACGAAGGCGATAACGCCGCCGATACCATCGGCGCCGCATTGGCACAGCACTACAGCAACATCGAAGTGATTGCGATCAACGACGGCTCCAGCGACAACACCGCTGCGGTGCTCGACGCCTTGGCCCTGCAGGAGCCGCGCCTGCGGGTGCTGCACCTGGCGCAAAACCAGGGCAAGGCCGTGGCCCTGCGCATGGGCGCGGTGGCGGCCCGTAGCGAGTATTTGGTGTGCATCGACGGTGATGCCTTGCTTGACCGCAACGCGGCGGCCTATCTGGTGGCGCCGATGCTCGACAACCCACGGTTGGGCGCGGTCACCGGCAACCCGCGGATCCGTACGCGCTCGACCTTGATCGGCCGGGTGCAGGTCGGTGAGTTCTCTTCGATCATCGGCTTGATCAAGCGCACCCAGCGGGTGTTCGGGCGGATCTTCACGGTTTCTGGTGTGGTGGTGGCATTTCGGCGGGCGGCCCTGGACCGGGTCGACTACTGGAGCACCGACATGATCACCGAAGACATCGACGTCAGTTGGAAGCTGCAACTGGACCACTGGAGCATCTTCTACGAACCGCGTGCGCTGTGCTGGATCCTGATGCCCGAGACCCTCGGTGGCCTGTGGAAACAGCGCCTGCGCTGGGCCCAGGGCGGTGCCGAAGTGTTGTTCAAGAACATTCGTGGGATCTGGCAATGGCGTCACCGCTACCTGTGGCCGCTGCTGTTCGAATACTGCCTGTCCACCGGCTGGGCCTTCACCTTTCTGCTGTCGGTGATCTTCTGGGGCGTGGGCAAAGTGGTGCCGCTGCCCGAGGCGATTGCTGTCAGTTCGTTGATGCCGCCGGCCTTTACCGGCCTGTTGCTGGCGGTGGTGTGCCTGGTGCAGTTTGCGGTAAGCGTCATGATCGACCGCCGTTATGAACGCGGCCTGTGGAAGACCCTGTTCTGGACAGTCTGGTACCCACTGGTGTTCTGGCTGGTGAGCCTGTTCACCACCCTGGTCAGCTTCCCCAAGGTGCTGTTCCGTCAACATCAAAAACGCGCGCGCTGGGTCAGCCCGGATCGCGGCATCAAGGCTCCCGGCAAGGAACTGAACTCATGAACTTGATCCGAACTTCCCAGCGCCCGGTGATGTGGGCCATCGATGTGTTGCTGACCCTTCTGGCCTGGGCCGGGCTGATTACTCTGTTGGTGCGCGGCCTGGTACCAATGCTCGAAACCCACGGCGGCCCGCGCATCGACGCACCGATCTTCGCTGCGCTGAACACCTTGCAGATCTACCTGTGGGTCGCGCTGTTCAATGCGGTGCTGCTGATCGGTTGGGCGCGCTATCAACAGCGCCGCGGCAAGCACTTTGCCCAGCGCCGCTCAACTGCCAAGGCACTCAGCGATCAAGGTTTGAGTGACAGCTTCAACCTTGGCCAGGGCGACCTGGAGCAACTGCGCCGGCCAGGGGTGTTAGTGATTCATAACGATCATAAAGGGGGTGTGCAGGAGGTCGCGGCGCATGTGTCCAGGCACGTCGAGCGGCCGGGGTTGAAGTTGGTGGAGGGGCGAGACCGGGCAGTGAGGTAGTGCGCGCTTGTTGTAGAGACGGAACGGGCGGTTGCAAAACCGCCCGTTATTGATCAGCAGCTCTGCGGGCTTAACCGTCTCGTGATGAGGTCCAGCAGGTCGCACCGATCGTGTGCTTCCTCACACCACCAACAACTCCAGAATATCGTCCCCCGCCTCATCCCGTTCCCCGGTGGCTCTCCATCCCAAGTGGCGATAAAACCCATAGGACCGCACCTTCGGATCACTGGCGCAGGCCAGGAACAACCGCTCGAAACCTTGCTGGCGCAAGTGCGCCACCATCATGTCCAACAAGGTTTTGCCAATACCCTTGCCCTCGGCATGCGGTAACAGCGCCAGCACGGCGATTTCGCCACTTTCCCCATCGCCAAAGCAGTAACCGACCATCTCGCCGTCAATGCAGGCCACGTAGCCGGGAAGCGCCCCGTCACGGATTCCAGCGCTCCAGGACGCTTCGGTAATGCCGAGTGCGGCCAGTTCGGCTGCTGAAAATGCGTTCTCCCGAGTCTGGCCGCGCAGCACGATGCAATCGCCCGCGTCGGCGGGGATTGCAGGGCGATATTTCAGATCAGCCATGAGCGGTTTCCTAAGTCAAAAATAGAGTTGTCCTACAAAAAATTGAAACCTTTTACACATTTCGGGGTCTTTAACGCGCCCACTGTCTCGCACTGGCGGTCGGCCAGCATGGAACGCAGCCTCTCACCCTACATTAAGGATCGATGTGTATTTCCCCGCTTTATTCAAATCCCTCACGGCCAGGCAATTTCCGTTGCCTGCTCGCAGTGACCTATGTTGAGCCCGACAGGTATTTTCTGGCGTGTGGTTGAACTGGATCCTGGCGGCGTCTGTATGGTGACAAAGAAACGGGGCTGACTCCGACGTGCTCTTTTTTGCCGAACATTTTGCGCCCAAAACCTGAATGAGGAATTTCCATGATTCGTGCACCGTTGGGAGATAAACGGTATTGGGACGATCATGAAGCGAAGGATCGGCAATGGATTGAGCGCGTCAGTACAATTCTCTCGCAGCCTTCGGCTAATCCCCTTTACAGAGCGCAATTTGCGTTCGATTTTGCCAAAGATAATTTGCGCGCGGCTATCCGGGTCTATTCGAGCGGTCGCAGCATTGCAGAGATGGCAGGCTGTCTCTCTGCCGTTCTGGATGCATGGGAGCTTTCCAATCGAGAGTCCGACAGCGTATGTGCTGAGAATAATCTGCAGACTTGCCGAGACTGGACCTTCGAACTGACAGATTTGAACCACTACATCTTATCTTTCTGGTTGGTGAGCCTGGCACTGGTTCTTGAAGTTCCCGATGATCAATGGCATCGATTGGTTACGTTGATCGGCCCCCAGGGGCAGGATGTTCTGCTGGATCGAGTCATTGCATCCCGCCAGCCAGAGCGGGTGATCGGCCAGACGCTACTTCACGCCAAACCCTACGCAAGACTGCTCGAGGCAATCGACGCGCCCCAGGCGCAACAGGCGTCGCTGTTGCTTGCGTTCGTGGCGCATTGGTATCCGGAGTTGAACCGACGCGGTAAGCAGCAACCCTGGTGGTACACCTACGGTGACCCGGTACAACACCCTCTCGAGATGGGAGGCTACTTTGGCCGCTGGTGTTTTGAGGCGGTTGCCGCCGTCAAGGTGTTCGGGCTGGACGATAGCGAGTGTATCGAGCACGAACATTATCCCGGCGACTTGCTCCATCCCCGTGAAGAGGTGGTACCGGACCTTGTGCAAGTTGAGAAAGCGGGATGGTTCACGAGGTTGTTTGGACGGTCAGGTGAATGAGCCTTAACTTGTATAAGTTCCGACATGGTCTGGGCGTAGCTTTATTACTGGCTGCGTTGTTGAACGGCTTCTTGCGATTTGATGGCAGTTGGAGGCGCTTTTTTACCATGGTGTTGGTGCAGTTATGGTTTGGCCAGGCGGTCTACAACTATGCGCGTGGCGCCAGGGTGGCCATTGCGCCCGGCGGCATGAGTAAGGATGCCAATGGGCAGTGGCGAGCAATGCTGGCTGGTTTCGCTCTATTTTTATACGGGGTCGTGTTCTTTTTGAGTTTTTGATGCTTTTAAGGCAGATCCCGCCCCTTAATATGTGCCCTGCGTGACATCCCGTCGCGATAGCTGGCCCCGAACACCTTGGATTTACTCACTTAGGAGCACCACGTGAAAACACTGTTCAAAACCCTGCTGGCAGGCCTTGCCGGCGCTGCGCTGCTGACCCTGGCCGGTTGTGCCACAGAAAGCTCGCGTGCGCTGCAGGTCGAGAAAGTCGCCAGCGCCGGCGTTGTCTATTCAGGTGTGCGAGTGCCGATTGCGGTGGGCAAGTTCGACAACCGCTCCAGTTACATGCGCGGGATATTTTCCGACGGCGTGGATCGCCTCGGTGGCCAGGCCAAGACCATCCTGATCACCCATTTGCAGCAGACCAATCGCTTCAGCGTGCTAGACCGCGACAACATGGGCGAAATATCCCAGGAAGCGAAAATCAAAGGCACCGTGCAGAAGCTCAAGGGTGCTGATTACGTAGTGACCGGCGATGTGACCGAGTTCGGCCGCAAAGAAACCGGCGACCGCCAGTTGTTCGGCATTCTGGGCCGTGGCAAGACCCAGGTGGCCTACGCCAAGGTCAACCTGAACATCGTCAACATCAGTACTTCGGAAGTGGTGTATTCGACCCAGGGCGCGGGTGAGTACGCGTTGTCCAACCGTGAAGTGATCGGCTTCGGCGGCACCGCCAGCTATGACTCCACCCTCAATGGCAAGGTCCTGGACCTGGCCATGCGCGAAGCGATCAATCGTCTGGTTGAAGGCATCAACGCCGGTGCCTGGAACCCGCGCAACTGATTTAATTGTTTGCAAGGAGCAGTACACGGATGAGCAAGGCAGTGAAGTTGGCGTTGATGCTGACAGCAATGACAGTAGTCGCTGGGTGCCAGACGGCACCCCAACCCCTGTATCAATGGGAAAGCTACCAGCCGCAGGTTTACGAATACTTCAAGGGTGAGCCCAGGCAAGCCCAGGTCGAAGCGCTGGAACGGGATCTGCAAAAGATCAACGCCAGTGGCCGCCAGGCACCACCGGGCTATCACGCCCATCTGGGCTTGCTTTACCTGAGCATGGGTAAGGATGACCAGATGGTGCAGCAGTTGCGCACCGAGAAGGCCTTGTTCCCCGAGTCCGCCGCCTACATGGACTTTTTGCTGAAGAACGCCAAGGCCCCCGAGGTGAAAAAATGAACCTGTTGAAACTCACAGGCGTTTTGTTGGCCGTGGCATTGCTGGGTGGTTGCGCAGCCCCCAAGACCGTCGACTACTCGGCGTTCAAACAGGCGCGGCCCAAGTCGATCCTGGTGTTGCCACCGATCAACGAATCCCCTGAAGTGCAGGCGTCCTACAGCCTGGTGTCGCAAGTGACGTACCCGTTGGCGGAAGCCGGCTACTACGTGTTGCCGATTGCCCTGGTGGACGAAACCTTTCGCCAGAACGGCCTGACTACCGCCAATGACATCCAGGCGGTTTCACCCGGCAAACTGCATGAAATTTTTGGAGCGGACTCGGCGCTGTACATCACCGTCAGCGAGTACGGCACCAAGTACATGCTGATCTCCAGTGATACGGCGGTGACGGCCTCGGCCAAACTGGTCGACCTGCGCACCGGCACCACGCTGTGGACGGGTTCGGCGCGGGCTTCCAGCGAGGAGGGCAACAGCAACGGCGGTGGCTTGGTGGGCATGCTGATTACTGCGGCGGTCAACCAAGTGATCAACAGTTCCACCGACGCCGCGCATCCGATTGCCGGTATCACCAGTGCGCGCCTGCTGTCGGCCGGCCAGCGCACGGGAATCCTGTACGGGCCGCGTTCGCCCAAGTACGGGTCGGACTGACGACCTGAGCGTGAAAAAAGGCCTTTCCTGGCGACTACCTGGAAAGGCCTTTTTTCGTTGTAGGGTGTGTCTTCAGGTTGTTTGGAGGGGCTGCCCGCTCAGGCCGATGATGTCTGTGGGGGAGAGGGGCTGCGTGCTTTTCACCAGAAAGTCTGTACGGCCATTGCCGGTAAGGTCCACCCCGATGTAGTAGCGGCCGGTTTGCGGGTGCTGCTTGACGATCGCGTCGCCTTTGCGCCCCGTATAGCTGTCGACCAGGTTAAAGGGCGTATCGGCTTCTTTGATCACACCCCTCAGATCGATCTTGTCTTGGCCGCTGACGAAATCCGTGAGTACTCGGGCTTGGTCGTAGGTCGATTGGCTGGCCTTGTCAAATACGAAGCGGGCGGGATCCGGCTCCGGCTTCGGCTCCGGCTTCGGAGGGGTGGGAGGCGTTACCGCAGGTGTGACGCGCGTATCAAGAGGGGTAGGTTTGTTATTCTGCGAATCGATGAAGTCTGTGGGTTTGACCTGTCCGTGGGTGTTGATCAGCAGGTCGGCCTTGCCGGCGCCCGTCAGGTCGATTGACACGGTCCCGGTGCCGGATTTTTCGTTGTAAGTGATGATGGCCTCGCCGGCCTTGCCACTTAGCGTGCTGACAAAGGTCAGGGCAGGCGTCCTGGCGTTTTTCATGGCAGCAGATACGTCGATCTTGTCGACACCGCTGGTGAAGTCCATCAGCGTATCGGGATTGTTCGGCGAAGAATCGCTGGCGTTGTTGTAGACAAAGGTGTCCGCCCCGCCACCACCACGCAGACGGTCCGCACCTGCGCCGCCGGTAAGGCGATTGTTGGCCTCGTTACCGATGAGTGCATCGGCGCCCGCCCCACCAACGGCATTCTCCAGGGTTACGCCCTTGGCGATAGATACATTGCCCTTGAGTCCCCCGACATCCGAGAACGACCCGGCCTTGAGGTTGATGGTCTGGCTGGCGGAGTAACCAGAGAAGTCCAGGGTATCGTTGCCACCACCATCCCAAACGCAGAACACGGCCTTGTCTTGGGAAGCGCCCAAGGTGTAGAAGTCTCGCTGCGTGTTGGAGTTGAAGCCGTAAGTGGTGTCTTCTTTGCGGGTTTCATAGTTGGCCCCGTATTGGCGTTGGATGGCGCTGATATCGTCCATCATCGGGGCCCTGGGTTTGGTGCCGCCGCAGTTTTTGCCGCTGCTGCGTTCACCAAAGTAGCTCATGACCGTATGCGCGGTGGAGTCTTGCGCATAAGCCCGCTGGCTCTCGTTGGCGCTGCCGTTGTAGTGTCCTGGATGACTCAGGCCCAGAGCGTGGCCGATCTCGTGGGTAATGACGACCCGGGTAGCCATTCTTGGGTTGTATACGGTCTGACCACCTCCCCGGCCATTGGGCGTTGGATAAGTACCGTGGGCAGTCCGCTCGCTGTTGGAAAGACTGAAACTGAGTCGACCTTCGGCCGCGCCGCCATTTTCGGCAAACGTCAGATTTGCCACATCCCCCCACGATTGCATCGAACGCCGGGCCTGCTCTTTTTGCGTCTCGTTGAACCCGGAGTTTCGGCCGTTGCCGTTGAACGTATAGGAGATCTCGGTTTTATTGTTGCCGTTTCGGTCTTGCCACTTCGAAGTCTGTTGAGTGAGCTGTCTGATGGTTTGCGAGGTATCAAAGGAGCGTTTGTTGACTTTGGAAATATACGGGTCATCCGGGCGCAGCGTTTCATCGCTGCCGTTCCACGTTTTCGGGGTGGGCTGTTGGTGGGTGTCAGGTGTGCGTTCGTCGCGCACAGGTCGTTGCGGCCTGATTGCTGGAGGCCACGAGGGTAGCTGGCGTTGTGAAGCGGGATCGGAATGGTTGAAGGGTTGATTTGCGTCTTGCTTGTGTTGGGCGCACGCGGATTGATTAGATGTAAAAGCTTCGTTGTGAATTTTCATTTCCGTGAACTCTGGATAATATTTTTTTGAGTTGTCCTTTTATTGGATTTTTAGACGGATTCCATTTGCGTCCACGATAAACTGGCGCCGATGAAGTAGGTTGCCAATATCCAAAGTGTTTCCGGAATATCGGTTTTTGGTGGGGGGAAGTATCCGAAGGGACTGTAAGTTTTGTTGGTTTTTTTGAAGTTATTGAATTTAATGGCTTTTGAGGTTTTAGTGTTTTCTGGCTCTATTTTATAAGTGGATTTTGCTGTTTTGACAGACACATGGTGTTGTCGGAATATTAAATTACTTTTGGTTTCCTATAGTTTCCTAACGTCACTCAGGAAGTGTTCAGCGGGCAGCCTCTAGCCGGGTTTGTCCGACAGCCGACGGGAAAAGCGGGACGTTTAACCCGAACGAGAAGGACGTTGCGTCTGAAGTTTGGTACGGACCATTCACCTGTGAGGCTTAGCCCGATGTCCTGTCATTCTCTCTTTCGCCTGCGTCCCTTGACCCAGGGATTTACCCTGACCCTGTTGGCGACGCTGGCTGGGTGCGGCTTACCCTCGGCGCATGAGCCCGCTGCGCCTGCCGCTTCCGGCCCGGAGTACCAAAGCGAGGCGGCGTATAGTCCGCCCTCCCTTGTCAAACGTATGGCCAGCCCGGCGCCGATGAGCTTGCGTGGGCAGATGAACGATGCGGTCGTTCGCCAGGAGCCCCGCGAGCGGTATCAGAAGTTGCCGGACAACCCGGTCCACCGCGTCGCCGAAACGCCGGTATCGACCTTCAGCGTCGACGTCGACACTGGCAGTTATGCCAATGTCCGACGTTTCCTCGATCAGGGCAGCCTGCCGCCCGAAGGTGCTGTGCGATTGGAGGAAATGGTTAACTACTTTCCTTACGCGTACGCCTTGCCCACCGATGGCTCACCCTTTGGTGTGACCACCGAGTTGGCGACAACGCCGTGGAACCCGCACACCCGCCTACTGCGCATCGGTATCAAGGCGTCCGACCGTGCGGTGGCGGATTTGGCGCCGGCCAATCTGGTATTCCTGGTGGACGTCTCCGGCTCGATGGATCGTCGCGAAGGCCTGCCGATGGTCAAAAGCACCCTTAAGCTGCTGGTGGATCAGTTGCGTGAGCAGGATCGCGTATCGCTGGTGGTGTATGCCGGCGAGTCGCGGGTCGTGCTCAAGCCGACATCCGGCCGTGACAAGGCGAAGATCCGCAACGCCATTGAACAGTTGAGCGCTGGCGGTGCGACGGCCGGTGCTTCGGGTATCGAAATGGCCTATCAGATGGCGCGCGAAGGGTTCATCGACAAGGGCATCAACCGCATCCTGCTGGCCACCGATGGTGACTTCAACGTCGGCATCAGCGACTTCGACAGCCTCAAGCAAATGGCGGTTGAACAGCGCAAAAGTGGCGTTTCCCTGACTACCCTGGGTTTTGGCGTGGATAACTACAATGAACACCTGATGGAACAACTGGCCGATGCCGGCGATGGTAATTACGCCTACATCGACAACCTGCGCGAAGCCCGTAAAGTTCTGTTGGATCAGCTCAGCTCGACCTTGGCGGTGGTAGCGCGGGATGTGAAGTTGCAGGTGGAATTCAACCCGGCCCAGGTCAGTGAATATCGCCTGCTGGGCTATGAAAACCGCGCGTTGAAACGCGAGGACTTTAACAACGACAAAGTGGATGCGGGCGAGATCGGCGCCGGGCATACCGTTACTGCGTTGTATGAAATCGTCCCGAAGGGCGAGAAGGGGTGGCTGGAGCCGCTGCGCTACGCTTCCCCCGCCGTTGAGGGCAAAAGCGCCGAACTGGCCATGTTGCGAGTACGCTACAAACCGGCGGAAGGTGGAGATAGCCGGCTGATCGAGCGCGCGATCAACAATCAGCCAACTAACGCCATGCCCAGCGATGATTTGCGCTTCTCGGCCGCAGTGGCGGCCTTTGCCCAGCAACTCAAGAGTGACGGACGCTACACTGGCGCCATGAGCCTGGCCGACACTGCCGCTTTGGCGCGCGCTGCCCGAGGTGACGACCCGTTTGGCCTGCGCAACGAGTTTGTGCAACTGGTCGAGCTGGCGCAGAGTCTCAAGGTGCAGGTTACGCACTGATCATCGGAAAGGAGTTTGGCATTCAATGGATTCACCCAGTGACGAGGCCCTGCTGGCCCGCTATCGCGATGGTGACGGTGCTGCGTTTGAAGCCCTGTACGCCCGCCATCGGCAGGGCCTGTACCGTTTTCTTATGTCTTTGAGCAATAAGGCGGAACTGGCCGAGGAAGTTTTCCAGGACACCTGGCTCAGCCTGATCCGCAGCAGCACTCAGCCACAGGGGCGGGCGAGCTTTCGTACCTGGCTGTTCCAGATTGCGCGCAACCGCCTGATCGATCATTGGCGCAAGCACGGTGTTCACAACCCGTTGCACGATAGCTACGACGAACAGCTTCATGGCCAACTGGACGACAGCGCCGGCCCCGAGCAGCAATTGAGCCTGAGCCGTGACCAGGGCCGCCTCGATGCCGCGCTGCAGGATTTGCCCGAGGACCAGCGGGAAGTGTTCCTGCTGCGCCTGCATGGCGACCTGGAAGTGCCGCAGATTGCTGCCTTGACCGGCGCTCCGCTGGAAACCGTCAAAAGCCGTTTGCGTTACGCCCAGCAGAAACTGCGTCGGCTGCTGGCCGAGGAGGTACCCGTATGACTGACTCCCGACACAACCCGGATTCGACCGACGAACTGCTGACCCAGCATTTTCGTCAACACGCCAGCGGTGAGCCGCCGGCATCCATGGATGCTTTCATCCTCGCCACTGCTCTCCGCGAAGCGCCGGCGCCCCAGCTAAACCTGTGGCAACGCTGGTTGCAGGCCTGCCAACGGCCGCGCTGGCAGATGGCATTCGCCACGGTGGCAGGCGTAGCGCTGATGATCGGCCTGGTCGTGCGCTCGCCTGTCCCCACCGCCGAGTTGCCTGCGCCCGAGGCTGCGCAATACGCCGCCGCGCCACCGCCGCCTGCGCTGGCAGCTCCAGCGGCACCCGCGCCCATGGCACGGCTCGCCATGGCGCCGCAGGCTGACAGCATGCAGATCCAGGCTGAGGTATCGGGCGCAATGGCTGACGCGCCTGCTGCCAGAATGAGCAAGCGCGCGGCGGCAGCCGTATTACCCACGCTGGAACAAGAGCTGCACGAGATTCTGCGCTTGCGTCAGGCGGGAGAAGCAAGGGCGGCGGATGAAAAGCTGCTGGCGTTGCATAAACGCTTTCCCGGCGAGGACTTGCCCGCTCGTTTGGAGGCGCTGCAAAAGCGCTAGCCACGTCGCGCAAAAAAAGCCCCAGGTCTTTCGACATGGGGCTTTTTTTGCGCGCGGCGTTGGGTTCGAGGCGCTCGTTGTGATTAGCTCAGGTATTCAATGTCATGCTCTGGCAGGGCAGGAACCTGAGTCATCAGATGTTCCCGTAACTGAACCATATGGCGCGCTTTTGGACTGGCTTTGAGCCAGGTCATGTAATAACCATCGCCCGTTGCCACAGCGCATTTGAACGGAAGCCGTAGTTGGCCCAGTTGTACTTCCTGGGCGACCAGCACCAGATCTGCGACTGAAATACCCATACTTTGAACGGCCGCGGCAATCCCTTGATCCAAAGTGTCGAACAGTTGGCCTCGTTCAAGGTTGGTAGTGTCAAGGCAGCCCATCTTTTTCAACCAGCGCCGCCAGTCGCGCCGGTCTGTGGAAGGGTGTAGCAATTCATGCCCGTTGAGTGACGCCAATGTGCATTCACTCGCCTCCAGGTACCCAGGGCTACAAATCGGAATCAACCACTCATCAAATAACTTGAAACTCTCCACACCCGGACCAAAATTGCCGTCCCCCAAGAGGATTGCGCAATCGTACGGCTCGGAATAGAAGTCCACCTCATCCACATCCATCCACACGCTGGACAGCTGGACGGAGCAGTCACTGTTGGCTCTATTGAATTTATCAAGCGCTCTAAGCAACCAGCGGATCGTTAGCGTCGAGGGGGCCTTGAGGCGCAGACGATGGCGGTCTACTTTCAAAAGCGCACATGCACTTTCAATGATTTTGAAGCCGACTTTCAGTTCTTCAGCCAGCAGGCGTCCATGATCAGTGAGGCTGATCTTTGGTCCATGGCGTTCAAAAAGATTGCAGCCAAAGAGTTCTTCGAGGGTCTTGACGTGGTGGCTGACCGCGCTTTGAGTGACAGCTAACTCGTTGGCAGCCTTACTGAATGAGCAAAAGCGCGCTGCAACTTCAAAGGCCCGTAGTGAATAAAGTGCTGGAATCCGTTCTGTCACGAGGTCTCTACCATGAGTAAAGCTAATACTACATCATAATCTAACTCGTTTTACAACGTTCGCTTGCCCTTCCAGAATGCGCGTCTAAAAAAGCTATATACATATAACTTTTTAGACGTTCTCTTGGAGATGTAATGCTAGCTATACATGGACGATGCGTTAATAAGTTGGATTTGCTTGAGTATATAAACGGGTGTGAGTCTTACCAGAAGACATGGGCGACAACCGCCTTGGAAACATTTGAGACAATCGTCAATCAAGATGACTTTCCCTGTTTGTTTGGAAAAAAGGCGGTCAATGCTTTAAGCACTGAACTGCTTTTTGTCGGTAAAGAAAAAGGCGTTGCAGATCTCATTGCAGGGCTGAGTTCTTACGTGCAAAAAGTAAGATCCTGGTCGTTGAAGTATAGAATCGGCAAGCCCTTGATCGTGTTATTCGAGAAAAATGATTTTGGCACCCTTGAGCTTGAGCAGCTATACGCCTGGGATCTGTTACAGCAACTGCATGACCAAGATCCCGGACCTTGGCCAGAGGAGATTCCAGCCGACCTTAATAGCGAGCATTGGACATTTTCCTTCCTGGGTATGCCGCTGTTTATCAATATGAGCTTTCCTCAACATAGCGTGATGAAAAGCCGAAACCTGGGTTCGCATATTGTTTTCGTGATCAACCCACGGGAAAACTTTGACCAAGTAGCGGCTGGTAACTCGGTGAGCGGTCAACGTATTCGCGATCGTATTCGTTCAAGGTCAGAAGCTTATAACCAGGGTATCAAGTCTCAGACACTTGGTGTTTTTGGCGAGCGTGGCAGCCTTGAAATAAAACAGTACCAACTCGAAGAACCAGGAGCACTGAGCCATGAACGGTGCCCTTTTCGGATGAACATCAAGTAACCCACCCAAGGGGCAAAAAAGTTTTGAACACTGCATTGACCGTAACTTATATCTTGACTGTTATGTTGCTGATAGCGACGCCGGGCCCTGTCGTTGCATTAGTGGTTGCTACAGCCAGTGTGTCTGGGCCAAGAAAGGCGCTTTCGACGGCAATCGGGACGAACTGGGCTTCCCTGGTGCTGATTGCGTTGGCCTCGTACATCATTGTGACCAGCGCCGCCATTAACATCATGTTGTTGAACATTCTCAGCCTGGTGGGCTGCCTGTTCATTGGTTACCTGGCGCTCGATACGCTCAGAAGCGTACCCGCGCCTTCGAGTACACAAGCGCCGGTGAAAAATGCAGCCCAAGGCGGGCTATGGCGCGGTTTTATCGTGGGTATTTCAAACCCGAAGGACATTATTTTCTTCATATCCTTCTTTCCCCAATTCATTCAGGTCACCTCTTCATCGAAGCACAGCCTGCTATTGCTGTCGCTGCTGTGGGTTGTAATCGATCTGCTCATTCTGGGTACCTACATTTTCATTACCCGAAAGCTGCTCAACGACACCAACCAACAGTTGATTTCCAAGTGTTCGGGAATCGCCTTGCTGCTAGTAGCTCTGTTGGGGCTGGTCTACAACGTGCGCGAGCTTCTGTTTCAGCCTGCTATTGGCTAGTACGCCGGTTGCCTGACTCTGCACGCCGCTCAAACCCAACCAAACAAGGATCGAGTGATGGCTGGTAGTTCCCCTTTTTTGCCTGCTTACGACGGACCGAGCTTTCTCGGCGTTCCTGCTACGGAACTCGCAAAGTTCCAGCAGGGTCCCAGGCAGTGGTTTTTCAGGCTGGTCAATCAGGAGGAGTGTCACAGGCTGGTAGAGTTGGTCTGGGGCAACGTCAACCATTGTCTGGAGGGTTATCGCTGTGCTGTAGATGCCTCAGACTTTGCCGAGGTGATGCTTGCCCAAGAGCGGGGCGCCGAGACAATTGGGCGGCAAATTCGGCAAGACGTTCTCAGTCGGCTGGGGAGTGCGCAACAGCGCCAGCATTTCTTTTTACAGCATGCTCCGCTGTTTAAAACACTGGGTGGCTGGCTCTGCGGAGTAACGTCCATCGCGTATGCGTGGCGCAGGGACGCTGGGCTATTGCTTCAGACCCACGCAAAAATCATGGGAGGCGGGCACCCGAAACTTAGCCAGAGTTGTCTATTCGACCAAGCTGCACGGCAGGCAGGGGTGCATTTGAGTGAAGTGTTCACAAACAGCTTCAGTCAACACCCGGATATTCAGGACGCCGCTTTCGAGCTACCGGTGTTTTTGCTCGGCCTGGCATGGTTTCCAGCGACACGCTTTGCCGAAACCCTGGGCGTCAACCTTGCGTTATGCAGCTATCTTGATCAGCTCAATGCCCTTGATGACGAAGCCGGGAGCCCGCTCCTCGGACAAGCTTCCAGTGAGCAGTATCGGCCGCTGGCCCTTGCGGCCATCGACTATCACCTGGCCCAGGTCGACCCCAAGTCCCATGCGCAAATAGCCACAGGCCACGCCTGCGCGTTGGGATTGATTCACACGAATGAAAGCCGTCTGGCCAGCGAGCTGATGGATGAAGCGCGCTTCAGCAACTCAGCAGACATGGTCGCGCTGATTGAAAAGCTCGGCCCTCACGGCTGTGGTTATCACAAGCGTGGGCAGTTGGCGGAGCAACCCATTGACCATTGGCTTGATCCACAAACCTTCAATGCACATGCGACGATTCAGGCGCTGGCGGACAGTCGTTACGTCAAGGCTGGCCAGCCGGAAAAAAGCGCGTTGATGAACATCATCAGCAATCCGAAAGGCCGAATGTTCGGGGTCTTTTCCACGGCAGATATTCAAGTCGTCGATACGTGGATTGCCACGCTCAATACCGCAAAAAGTATCCCGCAAGCCACCCACGCCGCTACTGACCTACAAGCTCAGCGCCCTGCCGTGCCCTGTGACACAGCTTTCGCACAGGCGTGGCAGCGAGCATTGGCGAAGTACTCTGGATACCCGCTGCACAAGCTTTATCCGCTGTTCCTTCATATTGACAAGGCACCGGATGCACTGCCAATGGCCAGGCATTTTGCAGAGCGCTGGTTGGCCCGGCATCGGCAGGCCGTGCAGAGCGAAGGCCTGCCGTTCAGCCCATACAGCCATCAACAATTGGATCTGTGGCTGGCTGCACAGCACAAGCGCCAGGTCGAGAGCTATCGGCCGTTGACGGGTGCTGCGCAAGAAACACGCGAGGAGATTATTGCCGAGGCAATCAAGCTTGCGCCGCTGACCTTGATCGACGGGGCCTGGCTGCGAAATATCGTTACGCCTGCCAGTGCTACCAGCCCCATCGGCGCGCTGCTGTACCGAACCCTGCTTGATGAACTCGGGCAAGGCGATACCACCCTTCATCACGGCAATATCTATCACGATCTGCTGGCCAGCATGGGCGTCGAGTTGGGGGACTTCACCGCGCAGTCCTTTGCTGCCGGCGCCCATTTCGACAGCGAATGCTTGCAGGTCCCCGTGTTCTGGTTGGCCATCTCACTGTTTCCGAAAAGTTTCCAGCCGGAAACCCTGGGACTGAATCTCGCAATGGAGCTGTCGGGTGTGGGGGGCGAGTATCGCCGCTCAGCCGATGTGCTGCGCCACTACGGTTTCAGCTCGATGTTTACCGACCTGCACAACACCATCGACAACGTGGTCAGCGGCCATACGGCTTGGGCGATAGAGGCGATCAAGCAGCATCTGGATGATGTGGCGCAGAGCGGTGGGCACTCAGAACTCTCCCGTCACTGGCAGCGCGTCTGGGTTGGTTATCACGCGTTAAGCCCGCCTGCCGATTCATTGCTCTCCACCTTGCGGGCCTTTACCCAACGCAGCTTCGACAAAATCACTCAACGGCAGGATGCATCATGAGCTACGGATTTTTATCTTTCATATTGGCAGTGCTGGTCATCAACCTTTCCCCCGGACCGGCGATGCTTTATGTGATGAACCAGTCGCTCAAGCATGGTGTACGCACCGGTTTGCGGGCTGCAGCGGGCGTTGAGTTCGGGGTGTTTTTCTATGTGCTGCTGGCAGCGTTCGGCTTGGTGCTGATCTTCAAGGAAGTGCCGCTGCTGTATCGCGCCGTGCAGATCGCGGGGGCTTTTTACCTGCTTTATCTGGCCTTTATTTCCTGGCCGGTTCGAGCGGGCAACGATACCGCTACGGTTAGCGAAAATGCGCCAGCCCCCGCCAACTATGCCTTCAGCAAAGGCATGCTGATCAACCTGTCGAACCCTAAAATCGGCCTGTTTTTCATTAGCCTGCTGCCGCAATTCGTGCCTTCCGACGCAAGTCCCGCCTGGCTGCATTTTTTGCTCTACGGACTGATCTTCAACATTGGTGGGATCCTCGTGAACATGACGGTGGGGCTCACCGCACACTCGTTGCGGGCTACCCTCCAGCGTGCTACCTGGTTTGACTATCTGCCGCCGGTCCTGTTTTTCGCCATTGCGCTATTCGCGTTCGTACAGGGGGTGGTATGAGCTACATCCTCGGAATCTCAGCCTTTTACCATGACAGTGCGGTGACCTTGCTCAAGGACGGGAAAATCGTCTGTGCCTTGCAGGAGGAGCGTTTCTCGCGGGTCAAACAGGACAAGCGTTTTCCGGGCAAGGCCTTGCTCGCCTGCCTCGATCAAGCAGGCATCAGCCTGGCTGACATCAGTTGGCTGGCGTACTACGAAGACCCGAACCTCAAGTTCGAGCGGATCTGCCAGACCTACAAGAATAATTTCCCGCGAGGTGCGTTGGCCTTCGCTCAGAACTACACCAGGTTTGCCGCGCGCAAGAACGTCAGCGGAATCCTCGCCAGCGAACTGAGGGCGCTGTTTCCCGGCGTAGTGATGCCACCGCTGTACCTGTGCCAGCATCACTTGAGCCATGCGGCTTCAGCGTTCTACCCGTCACCGTTTCAAGACGCCGCGGTGTTGTGCGTCGACGGCGTAGGGGAGTGGTCGACCACTACGGCCTGGCATGGCACCGGTAACCAGCTTGAACCGGTGTTTGAAATTCGCTTCCCCCATTCCCTTGGTTTGTTGTACTCGGCGTTTACGTATTACTGCGGTTTCAAAGTCGACTCCGGAGAATACAAACTCATGGGCTTGGCGCCTTATGGCGAGCCGAAGTACGTGGATACTATTCTCGAGCACCTCATCCAGATTGCGGATGACGGCAGTTTTACCCTTGAGCGTCAGTACTTCGACTACGAGGTCGGCGAGCGGATGATCAGCGATGCCTTTGAGGTGTTGTTCGCCGGTCCGCCTCGCGAACCAGAAGCTCGCATCACGCAGCGGGAAATGGACTTGGCCGCCTCGATCCAGGTGGTCACCGAGCAGGTCATGCTGGGGCTGGCGCGCAAGGTCAAGGCCGCGACCCAGGCCGAGCATCTGTGTCTTTCCGGCGGTGTCGCGCTGAACTGCGTGGCCAATGGCAAGCTGGCGCGTTCCGGACTGTTCAAAAGTATTTTCATCCAGCCTGCCTCGGGGGATTCTGGAGGGTCCCTGGGCGCGGCTTTGCAATGTCATTACGAAAAATCCGGCCTGCAGCGTGAAGCAGATGGTGTCGAAGACAGCATGCAAGGCGCTTATCTGGGCAACGACTACAGCAATGCCCACATCGAGCAGAATCTGCGTCAGTTGAACGCCAATTATCAAAGACTCGACCCTTCGGCATTGGTTGAGGCGACGGCGGCGCAGCTTGCGGACGACAAAGTGGTCGGATGGTTTCAGGGGCGCATGGAGTTTGGCCCTCGGTCGCTTGGCGCGCGGTCGATCCTGGGTAATCCCCGTAGCGAACACATGCAAAGCGTGATGAACCTCAAGATCAAGAACCGCGAGTCGTTTCGCCCCTTCGCGCCGGTGGTGCTGGCCGAGGAGGCGCATCATTGGTTCGATCTGGATCAGCCGTCGCCTTACATGCTGATCGTCGCCCCGGTGCAGCCCGACAAGCGTGAGCCGAGCGTTGACGATGTGGGTTACGTCGGCATCGAGAAGCTCAAGCTCAAGCGCTCGCAGATACCGGCGGTCACTCATGTGGACTTCTCCGCAAGGGTGCAAACCGTGGACGGGAAGCACAATCCCCTGTTCCGTCAGTTGCTCACCTCCTTTGCCAATCGGACGGGTTGCCCGGTACTTATCAATACCTCGTTCAACGTCCGGGGCGAGCCTATTGTCGAGAGCCCGGAAGACGCCTACCGCTGTTTCATGCGCACGGAAATGGATTGCCTGGTGATCGGCCAGTTTCTGCTGACCAAATCCGAACAGCCTCAATGGAATGAAGATACTGACTGGAGAACGCACTATGCCCTCGACTGACAAGCCCGCACTGGATCACCACCAGGCCGTGCAGGAGGTTTATAAATGGACCCCGCAAATTCGTGACTACGACAGTTTCATGCACATTGGGGCACGCTGGGTGCCCTACACCATGTACTTTCATGAAAAGAATTTTCGGTCGCCGACCATCAATACGGATGCCTTCGGGTTTCGCTACAGCGAGCTGGCAGGACAGCGCTTTTCGGTCACCGAGCTGCCCGCCCACGGCAAGGTCAACTTGCTGGTAGGCGGCTCGACTGCCTTGGGCGTTGGCGCCACGCGCGACGCATCCACCGTGGCCTCCAGGCTCAGTGAATTGACCGGTGAGGTGTGGCTGAATTTTTCCGGGCGCGGCTACAACTCCACCCAGGAATTGCTGATGTTCCTGATGCATCAAAAACGCCTGGGGGATATCGGCCATGTGGTGGTGTTCAGCGGTATCAATACCTTGGCACTGGAAGGTATCCCGGATGAATTTGCCAGCGAGCATGGGCGTTACTACTACTCTTTCGAATTCCAGCATTACATGAACAAGTTCAACGAGGACATGCAGCGCAAGAAGAACTCGTTCGGCTCCAAAGGCGGTGAATCCTGGGTACAGCGCTGCAAAAATGCATTGTTCTATGAAAATCCTGCCGATGAAGTCATCACCGACGAGGGGATCTCACTGGATGCCCGCCTTGAGCGCGCGGCTGAATCCATCACGGATGCATTGAAGCAGTGGAAACTGCTGCTATCGGGCAGTAACGCCACCCTCAGCTTTGTCCTTCAGCCTCTGTCTCATTGGTGCCGGGACCAACTGACGCCTGAGGAAGAGGCCGTTTTCCATGCCATCGACAGTTGTCCGAACAACTTCTACCGGTTGTTCAGCGGTGTACTGGGCAAGGAAGTGCATGCGCCGTTTTTCCGGCATATCCAAACCAAAGCTGGCGATATTCGCTGCCTGGACATGAACGTCATGCTCAAGCGGTCGCCGGTATTCAATGAAACCCTGTTTGTAGACCGCGTCCATTTCAATGACCTGGGCAATGAACAACTGGCGAAACAAATCAGCGCCGAACTAGGCCTCTATCGGGAGCAAAAGCATGGGCATCATTCGAAAAATATTGAACCTGTTCAAGCGTAAGAAAAAGAAACGTGGCGGCTCTATCTATCCGTTGCGCTAATTCGTCGACGCCGGTCGGCAGAGGGAAAACTCCCCGGGCTGATGTTCGGGGAACTCTTTGATTGTGAGCAAGCGACAGCATCCCGAGGGTCAATCTACAGATACAAACCATCAACTTTGACGGCGCGGTAAAGGTCTCTGATACTCAGCTCGCGTAATTGAGACAACTTGACCTCGATCGGTATGCCTGATGCCAGGCCAGCCTGAGCCGAGGTCCCTAATCGGTCGTACAGTACCTGACGCGTGTTCGCCGCCAAGGTTAAGGTAAACAATGAATATTGGCTGGGAGGAAATCGTCTTTGGCGCAGTCGTGATCTTTGTTCAGGGCTTGTCACTGTGGTTCATGTACTGGTTGTTCAAAAAGCTGCGAAAACCCAAGCCTGCCGCCCCCGCGTATTCACCGGGTACCGGGCTTGATGGTAAAGCGTTCCCGGTATTGGCGACGTTTACTGGATTGCGTGGTGTTCCATGGATGGCGGTGGCGACCAATAGTTTGAATCCAGTATTTCGTCTTGACGGGCAACAGTTGATTTACCGGGTCATACGGCATCGCCAACGGCTGCTAAGCGATGTTTCGCAAGTGGACACGCGCAGTGCATATGGCACCTTTAATCTGGTGTTTGAATTCTCCGATTCGCCGTTCACCTTCATCGCCAATCTCGGAAGCCCCCTACGTGTCGCCTATATCCTGGCGATGTTACCGCCGGATATCCCGCTCTCTGAACGAGCGCAAGCGGCTCGAATAGCCGACAAGTCATCACTCTGACCGCACAGCGAGCGTGGTAAATCCTTCAGCCGATGGATGACCTTTGGTGAAAGCGGGATGGTTCTGCGATCTAGATTTACGTGCTTCCAGCGCAACTCGAAACTCTTGCTTCGGCGCATGGCTGTCTCAATCGCCAGTTGGACGATGGGCCGTGTCCAGGCTTGGGCATCGGCGTTGGTTTCGAAGGTTTTGCGCTGGGCTGGGTAGCCCTTACGGCGGATTTGCGCTTCCCACTGATACTTGCCGCGGTCCTGATTTGTTGCCATTCCGACCATTCTCGCCACGTTCAAGTGTGGAAAGTTTGTGGAAAAAATGACTTTCAGGACTAGGACAGGTTTCTGTCAGGAGTGCTATTCCCTTGTAATACAAGGGAAAGAAGATGGTGCCCCGGCGTCGTTTGAACTGGGCTGTGAGACGCCCGTTTTATATGGGTTACGTCAAGTGTCTTTGGGTTAGGCATACACGTGGGCATACAGGGCGGCGACTGCTGGGGGCTAAAAAGATGCCAGCCGAATGAGTTCTAAGGATTCGTTCCCGGATGATCGTGCCAGTCACAAACGCCGCAGCTGAGATAGGAGTCGCCCTCCGGCGGGATATCGATATCGAAATGCTTGCGGACGTCCCGCGACTTACAGATGGGGCACAGGTCGGTCTGATCCTGCTCCTCCCGCTTAAGTATCTGCATCATATGACCTACAACAGTCTGACAAGTGTGGATGGCTATCGAAGAGGCCGTTCTGCTCGCACTCTTCGTATGGGTCAACCAATTTGATAGCTGCCAAGCCTCCTTGGAGAGGTTCTTCAAATGCTGTCGCAATTCCTTGTTGCTTCCGCCTCCACATAGGTGATTCATCAGCAGCTCAATCCATGCGATGAAGTTGGCATCTTGTGGGCGATCTACTTCTTGGGGTATTTCGCTCAACCTCCTGATGGCACCTATCAACGAGATGAGTGCCTCTCGCAAGAGCATGCCTACAGCCTGAAAATCCTCTGCTTCGACGGCCGCATCGTGACGAGCATCGGCCTGGTCCATGCGCCGAAATACCTCGTCAAACGGCGTTGGGTCAGAGCTGTCAATTCGATCCGGCCGACTCCTCAGCCTCATCATCAGCCCAATATGAAAGGATATGGTGTAGTCGAGTGTAGGGAAGTGCTTCTGGGAATAGAGATTCGTGAGGTTTGTGATAACCCACCAACGATCCTTATCGGTCGTCACGTCCCAGATTTCATAAACATCCCCCAGCACGATTTCCTTTTTGATTCGCTCTACGTGCTGAACGATCTCATCCGGAGCTTGCCCCTCGACATAATTAGCGATGTCTCGTTCAGCATGAAGGTCGCTTTCAACGCTGTAACGCGAAAGCTCATCAGCCGGTACGGGGTGGGAGTGAACGGTGCACTCCCCTTCAATAGGTAAATCTCGCTCTTCACTCATTATTGCTTTCCTTGCCGGTCGCCCCGTCGTTTCAATCTCAATAGCACCGCTATCACGCGAGCGCTAGTCGAAAAAGGTGAGGGTGCCAGCATGGGGTTCAGAACCTGCTGGGGACCCTGGAGATTTACTGACCACACGGGGCATGAAACCCGCGGGATCGAGTTAGTTGGAGGCATTGGAAGTTACTGAAATTTCAATCGTTGAAATTGAAAGTTTCTTGAAGAAAAAGGGTCATCGTTACAGTTTCGGTAAAGGTGGCTGTATCTGTTGCTGATAGTGAACACCTGCATAGCGTCAACCACGGTGATGGGTGTCAACCACGTCAACCTGTCAACCGACTTAAAAAATCCAGCCGCTAACACGGACGCGCGGGTTTCCTACCCCGTACCAACAGAACATCCCCAGGGTCCCAGGCGATATTGGAGTCCTGTTGCTGTGTCTCACCTGTTCGTTATTGGCAAACAGCACTCCAAAGCGTCCTATCGTTTGACGCTCCACCGTTCGAACTCTGCATTAATTGTTACTAAGCCAGACAAGCTTTCGCTGGCGGCGCTATCACTAATGGGGCGGGGGACTGAAAAGAGGTGTTACAGGTGTTACAGGTGTTGCAAGTAATAATAACTATCTGAATTTATTGGATTTTATTTTTGTTACACGCCGTTGGTCTTTCGCGTCCATTGGGTGTTACATGCCAAATAGGTGTTACAGCAGCGCATACAAAAATTGCTATTCCATAGGTCGTAATCGGCTAATACGGACGGTCTTTCACGCTAAAAAAGCTGTTCTTTTGAAGCCGTTTTAAAGTTAGTCGGTTTTCTTACCTATGCGCCCCGTCTGCCGCTTCGACCTTCAATTCGAGCTCATGGGCCTCAGCAATGCCAACACCGACTAAACGCCCGAGCGCGCGGTCGATACGGGCGCGCGAAGGATGTGCTGGTGCGAGCAACTCAGGCTCTTGGATGATCGCCGCCTCCAGCCATTTGACTACCTTCCGTCCTATGCCCATGTCGATCCACAGTTCGGGCGCTTGGGTGCGATCAAACCAAGCCTCGGTCGCTTCGAGCAAGAAGTCGAGGTGACGCGCGCGGGTCGCAACTAAGAGCAAATTCATCGTGCACAGAGCCACGAAGGCCGTCGGCCCGCCTGCTAGAAGCGGTCTCATCGCTGGAAGGAGCGGGTCGACGCGGTCGAACAACACGGGCGGCAGATAGCTCTGCGTCCCGTTGAACGGGTTGTAAGTGTTCAGCATTACCTTTGCGATGATCCCGCCGCTCTCCATATCGATCCGTGAACTGGATGGATCATCGGCATATTGCCACCTATGGAGCGCCATCACGCGTTGCGCCAAACGGGTACGCAAATCAGCAGGCCGTATGGCCGGACGCTGCGGATCGTTGCAATAAAGTGCGTCGGCCGAGTGGATGATAGTCTGCGCAACCTTGCCGAAAGGCTCGTCCGGCAGATTTGTCACGAGTTTCAGATCTGCTTCGAACGATGCATCGCTGGCGTTGAGCAGCCGCTCGGCGAACATCGCGTAGTAGTGCATATTCCATTCGTGCGGATCATTATCTATCTCGATATCTACTGGCAGACCTAGCCCGTTCATCCGAGCCGTCCAGTCCACGTAAGCCTCGACCACTTCCTGCCGCCAGTCGATTGATCCCTTGGGCGCGGCTTGGACTATCGCCAGCCATTGCGCTGCCGCCTTGCTGTTGACGTGGATGATCGGCGATGGCTCGGCGACCGCTGACTCGATCGTCTCTTCTTCCCCACAATCTGCAGAAATGAGGGGTCTAGGAACGTGGAGGCGCGAACCGCGGCGCCGAATCGGGTATTCCTCGGGCCAAGCCGGCCATGCAGGTTCGGCCTCGCCATCCAACCAGGCGATTTCGGCCGCGACTGCGGCATCGACCACAGCGGTCCTTTCTGCACCGAAGCGCGTATGCTCTGCCTTGTCGTCCTCGTCGTGGCTTTTCCAGCGCCAAATCATGCTTGCGAACGCAGCGCGCATGGACGCCTTGAAGAGCTTGGGCTGGGTTTTTAGGATCCGCTCAAGTCCGGCTGAGAATGCCGGCCCCGCACTGCGATCCCCGCGCGTCGCGAGCCGGATCAGCGCGTTCCGGTCCGCTTCATTGTCCTTCCGTGCCCAAAGATTGATCAGAGTCAGGATGGCAATCGCCGGCCGATTGAAGCACAACGTATCCTGTGATCCGGTGCCGCGATCGGAATGTTCCTCGAACGCGATTGCAATGACTTGACGGACCCACGTTTCCTCGGTAGCGAGCAGACTATCTTCACCGTCGCGAGTCACAAGCAAGGCCGTCGTGATCAGCCTGGTTGAGCGCGACTTGAGGTAGTCGGTGTCGCTGTCGTCGGGAAGGTCGCCGCCCGCATAGGCGACCGCATCGCGCGCAGTCTCGGCGGTAGCGTATTTACCTTCGCCATCGATCGCCAAACTGATGCGGGATTCGACCTCGATCGAACGCAAGCGTGCGACTCGCTGTTTCTCCATCGCTTCGAGATGCTTGGCCTCGTCCGCTGGTGATCGATACCCTAGTTTTTCGTCTCCGATGTCGATCCAGTTCGATCGTTGCAGCATGTTGTTGGCAAACCGTGCGATGAACCGCGCGTCAGTAAAGTTCGAGTAGGATTGAATGGGCTCGAGGCCCGCGACCGCCGCACCCAGATGCTCGCGCAGGCGGTTTGCTACTTGATCATCTCCCAGATAAAAGTGCACTACGTCGAACAACGTCGTGTGTCGCGACGGGCGGCCCTTCAAATCAGCGAGTCTGACCTTGTCCTCCGGCTCCTTCCCGATCGCGAGCTGATCGATCCCAGATCCTATATCACGGTCACGACGCAAGCGGTCGGCGGCCAGCAACTCTGGATCCGCAAGGAACGGCGCCAATGCATCGCGCGCAACGTCGAAATGTGACAGCAGTACATCTACCGCAACTAGGAGGTACGCTGCACAGCTGCCCTCGGGCCCTATGATATCGGCGAGCACATCATCGACAGCTGCACCATCATCAAGCCTTTGCTGGCTCCAGGCTTCTAGCGCCATGAGTCCGGAGGCTGCCGAATATTCGCGGCATTGATCCCGCGACCAGAGATAGCTGTCGGTTCGGGGAAAGAACCGTGGACCATCGCCGAAATTGACGGTGAAGCCAGGATTTTCCGACGCGTGTGCGTCGGTGCTGAACGCGATCGCCTCAGCTACCAGTGTGCGGATCAACTTCAATCCTTCGGTGGGCGCGGACTCCAGTAGATCGAGGAACGGGGGCTGCGCTGGCGAGGCGGGCAAGTAGCTGCTGTCGGCGAAGGTGAAGGCCTGCTCCATTATTCGATTACGGCGGTCGCGCCGTTTATTTGTCTGGAGGAGGCTCGCTAATACGAGTTCCGCTAGTTCGGCGGGCGCAACCGGCGCGATCACTTTCGAAAACTGTCGGATTGCATTGACTTTATAGTCGTTCCGCTCAAGGCCTACCTCCCTGAGATAGGCCTTGAGTTCATCAGGCGCAAATTTTCCGAGAAACATAGCGATCAGGCGAAGTTGCTCGATCATACTGCTTCGCCCGTCGCTCGCTGCCCGCCCAAGGTTCCTTTCCCCCGGGATCGTCACATCGGCGTCGCGGACATCGAGCTGTCGAAGCCAGCCAAAAAGCATTACAGCAATTTGGCGGGTGAGTATCTGAAGATGCTCGCGGAGAGAGAGCTGTATCTTTACCAGTTCTACCACGGCGCCGATCGCCGATATCGAGATCTCGGTCGAATGCGCCAGCACCCAGCGCAGCACCTGGAGGGTTGAGCCGGTGACATCGGTCCGATGGGAACGTGGCAGGTCTACCTTGGCCCCGTCTGGCATTGTCATCAGGTCGGCCGTCGCGACCGTCTCGACCGCGACGATCGTCGTACACAATTCGACGAGGAGAGCCGCACCGTCTGCGAGCAATCCGGTGCTGCACTTTTCGAGCAGTTCGTATCCGGCCTCCGAACGCGATAAGGCAAGGAACGCCTGACGTCGCCAGGATCCATGCGCCCCATGGGGCGAGAGTTGCCCGAGTAGTTGGATCAACCCGCTGCAATCTGCATCGGATTCGAGAGCGAGTCGGGCGGCGAACTCGATGCCGCGGGCAACGCGTGGTGAGACCGGCACACTCATGTTTAGAGCCGCCAGACGCTGGGGGTGCTCGGCGATATAGTTGCCTATCGCCCAGTCGCGCAACACGTCATGATAGAAGTCTAGGCGGTCGCGCTGTACTTCCCTCAGCGTCAAGGCCCCTATCAGATGCGAACGCGCCGCCGAATCTTCTGCGATTTCAAGCCCTTCTTCGCGCTCGAGGGCGCTGGCAGCGAGCGCTGCTATCAGCCGCTGCGCCGCGCGAACGCTGTTTGCAGGCGCGCCGTCCGCGTTCCGCCACCAGAAACCGGCCATCGCGGCCTCGGTCCGGATCCCTGTAGCGCTAGGTACCTTGAGCAGCCGGGACAGCCGGTAGAGATTTCGGGCAAGCCCGGCGGCGGGATGTTTCGGGTCCAGCAGCGATCGCAGATCCGGTGCTAGGTCGACGAGGGTCGCGACTTCATCCTCCGACAGCGGCCCGACGTGTATCGGGTACGCGCCACCCATTGCGGCAACGATCTGATCGTCCAGCCAGTGTTCTATATCGGTATTGCTGGCCGTTCGCTTGGTGGCGATCACCTTGAAGTCCGGGATCGTGCTCGCTGCCCTTATGAGCTCGGCGATTGTGCGCTGGCGCCCGACATCGTCGAACATGTCAATGCCGTCGATGAAGAGCATCGCCCCCCCGCTTGCGGCCAGTTCGGTCAGGAATTCCACCGCCGATCCCGGGATTCCGAGAGCGTTTGAAAACGGCAGCCAGCCACCTGGAGGCGTCGCATCCTGGTCGAGGACGATGATCGGAGCCTGGCGCGCAACACGCTCGGCGAGATGGCGAAGGACCCAGGATTTTCCGACGCCGGGATCCCCGTGAACCTCTACGAAACGATGCGTTTCGGATGCGTCGTCCAACGCAGCGACTACTTCCAGCCGCGGCAAGGAGACCCCCGCCACGCTCGTGCCGATATGGGCAAGCGTATTCTGCGCAAGCTCGGCGAGTTTGATGCGTGCCTGACCATATTCGCGGCCGCCAGCAAGCCGAAATCCCGCCTCGGCGAGATTGCCCACCAGGGTCGTTCGCTCTATTTCACCGCCGGTAGTTCCCGTCTTTATTGACAAGTCGACCAGCCGGCTCCATAGCGCTCCGGCGCGGCCAACGTCCTCGTCGGCCAGTGCTATCCGTGCGAGCGCATACCCATAGGTTCGGGTGATCGGTGAGGTCGCTTCGAAGTCAAATTCGAGGATGAGCATCCGTCGTAACAACCTCCAGATCGCATCGTCGTCATCGGCTACACCGCCCGCGACGAGGTGTTTTCGCGTCGTCGCGACGAAATCGCGCATATCCTTGCTCGCGATGCCCCTGGAGTCTAGCCGAGTGAAGAACGCCGCCGCGCTCTCAATTGCCCGCGCCCACTTGAGTACATCCTGATAAGCGCCGGAAATCTTGCGGCTGGTCCGCTGCGTCGCTATGCCGAGAAGGTGTCTCTCCGCCGGAACGGAATCCACGATGCTCCGTGCGATCTGGGAAGCGACGTCCTTATAGACGCTGTCCCCCGGCGAGAATGTGATATCCCGCTTCGACTGAATTTCGAGGATGGCGGTCCCGGCCGGCCCTGCTCCAAAAGCTATCAGGTCATCCAGCTTAAACCCGTGCTCGGTGCCTTGAAATCGGATACTGACGACACTAGCGTTTGGCATCCCCGGTGCTCGATTGCCCGTCAGCAGGGCGAGCAGATAGAGAGCGCCAAGTTCGCCTTCGATATAAGCGCCAGCCGGACCTCGCGAGGCCGGGCTTGAACCGGAATCCATTTCTGGTCTGAGCTCCATTTCCATCATCGATACGTCGGGCGAATAGTCGCCCTCCTTAACTAGCAAGCTTATCCTATGTTCAAACACCACCTGATGTCGTCAGCTTGTGAAATTATCAAGAACATCTGGAAAAAATGGCTGAACTGGGTGCGAAGGCGAATGTTGGTTTTCAGGACACTTCCCGATGACGCTCCATTCAGAGCTTCATTCATGAAGGCCTAAAATCGGCCCAAAAATGGACGTCGACTCTAAACTTTGCTTTGCAAAGGAGCGGATAGCAGCCAATTCTAATAGGTGCGAGCCTATTTGCTTAGTGATTTCGGCACTTTTTTTGCGTCAGGTGTTTACTACGTGCACTTGGTCGCCCAGTCGGGTATAAGCATTTATGTAGTACATTGCCACGTAGTTTGGCGCGGGGATGATTGCCACTTTACGATGAAATGGTTACTTTTAAAATATTGGTATAAGTAGGGAAATATATGCCGATCAATCTCGACGTTGTCATTGATACAGAAGATTACGAAGTTGATATGAAAGCTGGGCTCGAAACTTTGCAAGGAGTCTCTGAGGCAACTTTGAGCATAGCTGAGACGCTTGTGACTGGAAAAGTCTCCCTAAGGCATAGAGGGGTCAGCAGTGTAAGAACTATTTTGAAAAAAACTTTTAAGGGTTCTTACGGGCAGATTTTCACAGTTGAAATCTCTGATGAAAAACTACAGAGAGAGTATAAAAAGATAGGTAATCAAACATTTGTGGAGTTGATGTCTTACTTCATGAAAGAGGCTCTTTATGTCGAGTCTGTTGAATTGTCAGAAAAAGCTCAGAGGATTGTAGAGGGTTTAGGCGATTCTGCCGAAGACCTAATAAAAAAATTGCGCGTATCGTCAATGGAGGATATTCACAAAGTATCAACAAAGTTTAATCATGATGTAAAAATTAGATACAGGAAAAATTTGGACGAGAAGGTGGTTATAGCGAGCTTCAATAAGTCGACTGTTTTGGCACTGCAAGCTAGGGAGTCAGATAGCAATATAGATATTACCGCCAGCATCACGAGGCTTAATATCAATACCGGGAACGGTAGGCTTCTTTTAAAAGGAGCAGATGAAACAGTAGCTTTTGGTTTCGGAATTGAGTACAAAGAAGTTAGATTGGAGGCCAAGAAAAAATTCTCTGAAAACCTTGACCACAATAACGGAATAGATAGTTCTAATTGGAAAAACTTAAAAATTATCGCGAGACCTATAAAGCTTCGAGACGGAAAAATTGTAAAGTATATTATCAAGGGTTTTTATAATGATTAATAGGTATGTGGCGGCGGCGACATTGTTGCTTGTTAGTGTTTTCGCTTCTTACCTATTTCAATTCTATCTTAAGCTTGGGTATGGGGTATCTGACGATCCGGCTGTTTGGGGGCAGCTTGGTGACTATTTTGGTGGCCTCCTAAATCCCATGTTTAGCTTTATTTCTCTCGTGCTGCTTATCAAATCATTAACGTTGCAAAATCAAGCCAATCAAGACCTTAGGAGTGAAATAAGCGATACGCGAAAGTCCGAGAGATTGCGCTCATTTGAAGCGCAGCTTTTTAATATGATTGATTCTCAGCGAATTTCGTTAGATGCATTCAAGGTTGAGTTTGAAGAACGAGGTGTGCTTGTAAATAAATATGGTGCTGACGCAATAATCAAGATAGAAGATGATATTGCGTATCTAAGAAGCGAGTCGCCTGATATTGGCCGAGTCACTGCATATTTGGAGGATGTGGACTCTGCCGATCGAGTGTTCGGGGTTACTAGAGTTTTTTATAATATGGTAAGGATGATCACTGATAAGCTAAGTGACTCCAATGGTTTTTCCATGGAAGACAGACGCTCTCATTATCTCACTCTTATAAATTTCACAGATTTCGCATTATTACGTTTGGTGATGATGAGTGCGCAGTTTATGGAGTATTCGTCTACTGAATATTTAAAATCTAATGATGAATTCAATGCTGTGCTGAATGAAGTGGGTCTTAGCTATAATCTTTACTAATATTTGCCCCTCTGTCCAAAATACTGGAGTGGATCACGAAACTAATGTTGGTCGGTAGATTCGGCCCGGATTCTGCCTTTCGAGTTTTAGTGTAGCGGAAGCCTTTGCTGGCTTCCGCTTATCGTGTCATCGTTTTTTTAGATTATGCTCAATTAGCGTCAGTTCTGCGTTTATCGCAGTGATTGTGAGTTTCTGCGTCGATGTGTTTTTCCCAATGTTGGTATCCACGATAGTGAGCAAAGTGGTCAGGTGAGTTTTTCGCGCGTTAAGCGTTTCGGAAATGGACGAGATATTTCGCGCCGCCGTTTTCATGGCTTCATTCCTTGGAGTGATTTAAACAGCCCGCGATTCAGGCTGTCTCTGTGTAATCAGGGGTTACATCGAGAGTAGATCGCGCGTGCGATGCTGGCTGGCACGGTCTGCCAGTTCGCCCCACCCCCAACTGCCGAAGTTTTCACCCTGCTCTGGAATATCAAGCTTCATCAAGGACATCGGGTCGCGGCCAATTAGCCGAGCAGCGGCGTATAACTTTCCGCCTACATCCAGCAGCGTCTGGGCCGCTTCGTTCCACGTTTCTTCCAGGGCATCGTGAGCGAGCCGTAAAGCGGTGTCCTCAATTTTTTGATGTGCTTTATGAGCTTCTTCGATATATCGGTCCACGGTGGACAGCTCTTGCTCCAAGGCGTTGATGATCAGGAGCTGGCGGCGATGTTGTTCGGTGGCGGTCGTGAGGTTTTTCGCCGCTTTCTGGGCATCGGTATTAGCCGTTTTTTCGCCTTCGACATCGCCCCATGCAACTGCTTGTGCATAGGCTGTCGCCGCCTCGGTCTCTGCCTGGCGTGCGCTGGTAATGTGGTGCTGAGACTGCTGACGGACTTCCTCTAGGCGAGTGCTTAGGCTTTTCCGTTTAGCATTGAGCTCCAGCTCATCTGCCATCCAGTTCGCCATATCGGCAATGTAGCCTTCCATCAAGCTTTCTCTGTTGGCCAGCTTTTCCAGCCGGTCCAGCTTCTGATCCAGTCGGAAAATCTGATGATCGATCGAGTCGATCTTTAATTTTCTACTGCTGATTTCATGTCTGACGTCGCTCTCACGGCCGTGGTTAATGACGTCTTCGCTTACAAGCGCCTCCTCAAAAGGTGGCAGTTCCTTTTTGATGACTTCCATTTCAATGCTCAATTTGGCGCGTGTGTCTTTCAGTTGTTCAATTCGGTTCATTAGTTTTGTCCTGATAATTTAGTTGGGGTTCGGAGTGGCTGGCGAGGCCCGCTTGAGCCGGCTCTACCTCAGTCAGTAGGTCCGCCTTCAGGCGGCCTGAGCCTCGCTCTCATCCGTTCCCGGCACGGTCTTCACTACATAGCAACGCTGAGTGCCCAGACCGGGTAAGCGAACAGCGCAGGAGGCTTTTCCGTCCGGCCCGGGCTCAAGGACGCCACGGCTTATCAGCTCCTTGTTCACAGCATTGATGTTCATGCCCTTGAACACTTCTGAGCGCCATGCCTCAGGCAACACGTAGTAAGTGTTGGTGGTGTGCAGCGCGTCACCCAGGCCGTGCTCCAACGTTTTGCGAAAGCCCAGCCGGTCGATGGTGCGTGGACCGTGCTCATCGATCTTCGCGGCGGCCGACTCCCAGCGGGTGAAGCGGCTTTCACCGAAGCGCTCGATGATCTGGCGCAACCGCGCCAAGATCGCGTCCCCCTCAAGGTTCCCGGCGCCACCGCGCTCGTTCATCCAAGCACTCAGGCACACCCGAGCTGCGGTGGTGGCAGTGCCATCCTGCCATCCAGTAACGCCGAAGGCGGTGGCCAACTCTCCGGCCGCTGCTGCGAGACCAAAACGAAGTGCTGCACGCTGGGCCTGACCACTGGCCGAGATGGGCAAGTTTTGGGTGATGAACTGCTCCACTGTGCGGCGAACGATCACCGACCATCTGAGCATTTCTCCAGGCGCACACAGTGCGTGCAGGAAGGCGGTGAGGGGGGTGCCGTAGTATTTGGCTACACGGGCCTTGAGCGCATCAGAAAGGGCGGCCGCATCCTCAAAACCATTCAGCACATCGAACATGCCGAGGCCCTTGCTAGCATCCGCTGGCACCGCAAGCATGCGAACCTCCATGCCCGCTTTCAGCTCCTTATTGGCGTCTGCCATGTGCTGTGCCAACGTCTTCTCGCCCGTCGAGAGAAACAGCAAGCGCCACTCCTGCACCTGTCGGCCTGCTTGTCCTCGATCATTCGCCCGAGCCTTACCGGTGCCGTTGCCGAGCATGTACACCGTCTCGCCAATAATGCGTGGATCGCACATGCCGATTTCATCCAGGACCAGTAGGCCGTCTGAGTGTGCGGCGGCGATGGACTCCAAAGCGTTGTCTGTCGAGCGCCACGAACGCACCAGACGCGGCCCGCCATAGACCGAGGCAGCAACTTGCAGGTGGGTGGTCTTGCCCCCGGAACTGTCGCCATAAAGGTGGAAGCCGCCCGACTCATGCCCCAGCAGGTTCAGCAGAGGCCCTGCAAACGCCACAGAGACGACAAACGCTAAGCGGTGGTTACCGATGCATAGCGCGCCGATTTGCTGCTGCCACTGCTCCAGAGAACCCGCCTCGTTGATGGGTGGAAGCTGCGCCCCGGCTTCATAAAAATGCAGGTGTTCGGCGTGCGAGCCGATCTGTAGCTCGGGCAATAGAAACGCATTGTCGTGCCAGCCCAAGCGCGTCACCAAGCGTGCGCGCTGGGCGCTGTCGAAGCCGCCAAGGTAACTCTGCAGGTCATTGCGTGCGTTGCGCCCTGATCGGCTTCCGGCAAGGCGCAGGCCCATGTCTACCAGCGGGCCGAGTACGTCTTTGCCGAAGTCGCCGGTCATGGTTCGGGCTGGAATGTTCCAACGTTTTTTAGCGCCGTCCGGGTCGTCGAACTCAACCAACAAGCCCCAGTTGTGGCCCTTGTCGTCGCGAGTGCGAGCGATGATTTCTAGAGGCGAACACACGGGACGTGCCTCACCATCATCGGCGGAATAAAACACTCCTTCGGGAGTCAGGCGAAAGCCGCCCGGCAACAGGTCATTTTTCGATTTAGCAGGACGTTTGGCGGGCGCCTTGGCCTTCGGTTCTTGGGGCTCAGTGGGCTCAGTGACAGTGCCGAAAAACTCGCCGTTACGCACCAGCTCGGTCAGGTGGTCAGCGGTCCATCCTTTGGCTAACGCATCCGCTGCATCATCGCCATCCGCCCATTTGCCACCCTTGATCAGTGTCGGCTTGCCACCTTTGCTGCTGGGCTTGAGCTTGAACACGTCGAGCGAGATTCGTTGCACCGAAGCGGCGCCCAGCTCAATCACCTTGAGCCCGATGGCGTCCATGCAGGCCTTGCCGCTGGCATCGTTATCCGGCCACAGCACAACGCTTCGCCCTTTGAGTGGCGTCAGATCGGCCTTGTGCCAAGAGTTGGAGCCGTTCGGCCAGCAGGTGGCTACGTGGTCGGGCATGAGTTCGGCAGCGGCGTCAGCGGCCTTTTCGCCTTCACACAACACCACGGGCGCATCGGTGCGCTGTACCAGCTCATTCAGACGCAGCAGGGGCCGGGGCTCAGGCAGGCCTTGCCAGCGCCATTGGGTGGTTTGACCATGGGAACGCTTGCACCAGGTCAACGGCGCGAAGACCTTTCGCGGTTTGCCGTCTTCATCTGGACCTAGGTCGAAACGATACAACGCCATGATCGGCTGGCCCTGAGCATCCCGATAGATCCACACCTTGGACGGCACACCGTGTTGCCGGTGTTTGGCTGGGCACTTGTTCATGGCCTCGGCCGGGATCGGCTGAATCGCGATCCACTCCGGCGTTGCGCTCTTGGCCGGTGCGCTTTTGGTGGTCGCAGATCCTGCGGAAACGCTGAGCAGATCCGCCAGCTTTTTACAGGCCTCAACGTCGGTGCCGCCGTCGATGTAGCGCACGAGGTCGATTAGGTCACCGCCCTTATCGCCGGTGGCAAAATCCGCCCAGGTGCCTTTGCTCAAATTGACCTTGAGTGAGCCTGCACGTTTGTCCGTGCGCGTGGGGTTCGGTGCGGTGTATTCCTTTCCGCCGTCGACGCGTTTGCCATTCGGCAGCCAGTGAGTAAGGACGCGGTCGATACTCTTCAACGCGGCGCTTTTTACGTCGGCAAAGCTGGGACGTTTTGAGGTGTTGCCGGTACGCTGGGTCATGGCGTGGTACTCGCTGCACACAGTGCATCTTTCACGTCATCAATCAGCGCTTTAGCCATCTCGCCCAGGTAGAACGCCGGCCAACTGAAACGCTCGCCTTTGTCACTCATGGCGGCGTCGAAGGTTAGTTGATTGGCGTAGTGCTGAAACAGTGAAATTGCTTCAAGCGCATCTTCAAGCGGCACACCTGCGTTGACCCGGAATAGCTTCTGGTGAGTGTCGTTAGCACATGAGAATTCGGCACGCCCGAGAGTAGTGGCAGTGTTCACAGGGCACCGCCTTTCTGGCCCATTGGCACAGAGGAGGCATCACCGTACAAGGCGAGTGTTTTGATCAAGCCCAAGGTGCCGCGCACGTCCCAAATGACGGATGAAAGCACGCGGTTGGAGAGTACGGGTTTATCGCCGTCTAAATGATCTTCCAGCAGCATCAGAACTGAGTCGGCACGGTCGAGGGCGCAGGTGATGGCATCAATGGGAATACCGGCTTCAACGTCCTGGCTGACGCAGAGCAGATCCTCGGGAAGTGAGAAGCCTGGGAGCATGCTCATTGGGCACCCCCAGCGGCTTCCAGGGCGCGAGCCTTGGACATATGGGCGTTGTAACGGGAAAGGCGTGTAGCGAGGCTGGAGTTGGCGTGTAAAGCGGCGAGAGCCATTGCTCGATGAGCAGCAGCGCGAATTTTGGACGGATTGAAGGCGTGTTTCATCTGTGTAGCTCCTTGATTTGAGGAGCTGCCACGTTCGTTACCAAGCGAATGGGTGGCAGCTGTGCGCAGGTTGGTAAACCGGGAATCAAGGAACCCGGCAGGCACGAATGCCTCCCACGCACAGCCGCCATAACACGTAACTGCGGGCACAAAAAAAGCGCCTGCAATCGTAATGGGGGCGCTGTTGCGCCTTGATTTCGTCGGGTTACCAAGCCCGGTCGCTGAATTTGCAGCGACAGTCAGAGAGTAACGCCCGTTTTTTGAAAGTGCAACTGTGCAGATCACTTGCGGATTTTTTCGATGCGGCATAAATTGATCAGGCATGTAGATTTACCTCAACGCCTCCGGTTGCCGCCGGGGGCGTTTTCGTTTCAGGCATGGGTGTCCCAGCGCAGGGAGACAAAGGGCAACAGGTCGTCTTCGAGGCACGCGCGCGCATCCTCGTAGGCATCGATTTGTTGGCCTTCGTCGACGATGATTGCTTGAGGGGCTTGGCAGGGAACTGACAATGCGCACCAGATGCCATCTCTCCATCGCATCACCATCACGTCCCGGTTCAGGCGTTTTTGCTCTGTGCGGTAACGTTCAAAACGCTGCATACCGCGTGATGAGAATCCGACTGTTCTGAGTACAGAGAAGGGCTGCAAAATGGAATTGTTAGCGGCTCGATTTTTCATGCCTCCACCCTGTCTCGAGCTGCGATTCGTGCACGCGTCCAATCTAAAACTTCAGCCAGTACCCATGCGACGGGAGCGCTACGTGCGCTACTACCGCTTAGTTTTACTGGAATTGGGAAGCCGCTATCCGCTTGCTGCATAAGTTTGTAAATCGTTGGACGTGCTAACCCGACTATGCCCATTACTTCCGGCATACGGATCAGAATCGCTGAAGGATCTGCAGCAGGGTGACTGGTTCGCTTGGCGCTCAGATCGCTCGTTTCGTAAGAGCGGATTTCGGTGGGATTTGCGTACTTGCGGGTATGGTCTTTCATGGATAACCCCTGGTTATGGATACAGGGGTATCTATCTATACATTTATCTAGACGAAGAAAACCACTTTTCCCCTAGACCGATCAATGTGTAGTCAATATGGGGGCAACGCAGGGTGAACGCGGCGGTTTAGTAATTGCGCAGCTAGCACTGTTCGATCAGGTGGCAGGCGTCAGCGACCTGTCCACGGCAGAGATCATAGAGCGGTTGCGCTGAGAGAGATTTGAGCAGACCTCTGGTTAGCGCCGAATGCAGTACGGTTTGGCGATCAGTTCATTGCCAAGTGTCTCCTGCGCTGTGTAACCGAAAGTCCCACGCCCTGCGCTTGAAGGGCGGAGCCAGCGAAGGTCGCTTGGTAGGCTCGGGTGAAAAACGGCTGCCCGCAGCACCCGAGCGCTGACTTTTGCGTTACACGTTGGGGCTGCGTTACATCGGATGTACGCTATGTCGCTCAACTGTGTAACGGGTGTGAAAGCCAATGAATTCGGGTACTTGGCGAGTGGCGTTACACGAGTAACACCCGTTACACCGGTTTTGGAGGGGGGCTGGGTATGTGCTCTCATACTGCCTTTCCAAATTGGCCCTGCACCACATTTCCACTCACTAGGGCATCAAGATGATCGGCGTACCACTGCATCATCACTCTACGCTGAGGCAGGTACACCGCTTTGTTATAGACCCCGGCAATACCCTCTTTTGCATGAGAGAGCTGGGCCTCAATGTGATTCTCATCGAAACCCTGCTCATTGAGTATGGTGCTCGCGATGTGACGAAAGCCGTGGCCTGTTTGCCGACCGGCATATCCCAGTCTGCGGAGCGCCATTAGAAAGACGGTGTTGCTACGGGGGATTGTCCTGTCTTTCCTGCCTGGAAATAGGAGAGGGTACGCACCTGTCAGTGTTCGTAACTCAGTGAGCGCTTCGATAGCCTGTCGAGAGAGAGGTACCACATGTTCGCGACGACGTTTCATTCGCTCGGCTGGGATCGTCCATAGCTTTTTGGAGAGGTCGATTTCTGACCAGCGTGCTTCTCGGATCTCGCTCGGGCGCGATGCTAATAAAGAAAGCAAGCGAAGCCCTATACGAACGTCCTTTGCGTGAGGGTAGGAGTTGATCGCTCGAAGTAGCGCAGGCAGTTCTTCAATCGAAACGTGTGCATAGTTTTCAGCGCTACGTGATTGCAGGAATTTGCTGAGACCTTCAAGGGGGTTGTGGACGGCTCGTCCTGTTACGCGGGCCAGGTCATAGATCTCTTTGCAGAAGGCACGAACTCGGCCCATTTGTTCAATGATCCCCTTCTGTTCCATGCCGCGTAGAAACTCCATCCATTCCAGGGGCAGTATTTCTGTGTATACGCGTTTGCCGAACACGGGGAACACGTGAAGCTCCAGCGCGCCAAGCACTCGTCGAGACGTACCTGACTCCCAGCTTGTGCGTCTGGCCTCAAACCACTCGCGTCCTAACGCTTCAAAGGTGTTGTTGGCAGCAACCTGGTCTGCAACCTTGCGAGCTTGCTTGCTCACCAATGGATTTTTACCGGTCGATGCGTCTTCCCGCAGTTGAGCTGCTTTCTGTCTCGCCAAAGACCCACTGATTTCTGGGTAGCCGCCGAGACCCAGCCAGGACCATTTTCCGTCTGGCTTTTTGTAGCGCAGCTCCCATGATTTCTGCCCGTTAGGTTTCACCCGGAAGTACAGGCCATTCCCGTCCTGCTCCCGATACGTTGTCTGCTCAGGCTCCAGGCCTGCAAGCGTGGTGTCTGCTAAGGGGCGGCGTTTGATTTCAGTGCGCTTCACTTCCTGTATGCCTCCAGTTATAGGAATCTCAAAGCATACACGTGGGCATACACGGCGAGAAGTTATAGGGGTAGACAGAGACGGATAGCCAGAAACAAGAAAGCCCGCACAGGGCGGGCTTCTTGGGGTGTTTTGTAGACTGTCTGAGACAGCCTGAGACTGCTATATGGTGCACCCGGCGGGATTCGAACCCACGACCCCTGCCTTCGGAGGGCAGTACTCTATCCAGCTGAGCTACGGATGCTTGTGCGGGCGACATCATACCCATGTCGGCCCTAGGCGTCCATGCCGGTTTCGTCCTCGGCGATTACCGGCTGTTGCGGGTTCATCCGCTGTCTGCGTTCACAACTGTCCGGGCCGGACGTCCCTTTGTTTGCTTTGCTCTGTTGGCTTTAACGCCCCGTCTGCGCTGTGTGCGCAGTATTTTCCGTCAGATCAGGTGAACGCATGCATTCCAAAGGATCCGTGATGCTCGATCGCTCGTCGCGACAAACACTGCTGGCCCGTTCCGATTTGTTCCGAGGCTTGCCCGAGCCGCTGTTGCATCAAATCGCTGGCCATATGGTGGAACGTACTCTCAGTGACCGCGAGTTGTTGTATTTCAAGGATGATCCCCTCGAATTTGTCGCGCTGGTGGTGGAAGGCCGGATCTATTCGGTGATCCATGGTCCGGATGGGCGTGAACAGATTATCGGCAGTGTCGGTGCGGGTCAGGTGGTAGGGGAATTGGCGATGGCCGAGGTGCCGGGCCGAGAGGCTTCTACCTTTGCCAGCGGCGCCACGCGGGTGTTGCAACTGGGGTGTCGGCATTTCGCTCCGTTGTATGAGGAGCCGCTGTTTTTAAGGCGTTTGTTGATGTTGAGCATGGCGCGTCTGCTCAAGGTGATCGAGCTGTTGGAGTTGGTCTGCCTGCATCGTCTGGAGTCGCGCCTGGCGCGTTTTCTGTTGGCCAACATGGATGAAATCGACCTGACCATGGTCATGCCCTGTGTGTCATTGCCAGCCAATCAGGGGCTGCTGGCCGCGATGCTCAACACCAGTCGCCCCAAGCTCAATGTGCAGTTGCAGCTGTGGCGCCGCAGCGGGTTGATCAGTGGAAAACTCGAGCAGATGGTCATCAACGATCTCGATCATATGCGCCGCAAGGCCTATGTGATGAATTAATCGTCGTCCTGTTACCCAGGTAACAGCGTCTCCTGTCGTGCCGCCACAGACTGGGCTCTCACCAAACAGTCACAGGGAGTGCAGGCGATGGGAGCGACCATTCACTACAAGGATCAAGTGACCCCGGATGACCGGCTATTCGAGGCCAGTTGGCGGGCAGTACAGGATGAGCTCAGGCGTAGGGCCATCCGCCGAGCACGGGGTAACCAGGATCTGGGACAGGAGTGGCTGTCGGCCACGGCCATCAAGGCTCTGGTGTTCTTCCGGCGCTCGCCGGAGCGTATCCGCGACCCTCAGGGGTTTCTGTTTCTGGTACTGGACCATGTGTTTCTCGACAGTCTGCGGCGCAGCAAGCGAGAGGGCCGGCTGTTCGACTATTCGATCGACCTTGAACACGATCACCAGGCGTTACTGGCCGCGCCCTGTGCCTCGGTCACGGAGCACGTGGAGTGTGTCGAGCGCCTGGAGCAGGTGAGGGCGCAGGTAGCGCATCTGCCACCGCTGCAACGGCGGTTGTTTGAAATGCGCTTTGTCGATGACCTGCCGTACCTGCAAATCGCCGAGCAATTGCATATCACCATGCCACTGGTGCGCAAGCGTGTGCAACTGCTGCGCGCGGTCTTGCGTTGATGCTTTTTCACAGCCGACGAGATGAGGCGTTCTAGTTCAATGAGCACGTTTCGCCTCACACAATAACCACCGGCACCTTCGCCGGGCCGATTCCATCAAGGAGAGATGTATGACAGAGGTCAACAGCCAGATTACCGATGCTGTCACCCAAACCAACGTCAAGGTGGTTGCGGAGGCGCCGGCACAGGCCATTGCGTCGTTGTATCAGGTGGCGAGCAGTGCGGCGGGCCTGTCGTTGCAGAACGCGGTCAACAGTCAGCAGGCCATGAACCAGATATCCAACGCAGTGATCTCCAAGGCCGTCGCGTTGATCATGCAGATTGGCGAGAAGGGTTGAGCCCTGGGGGGACTGATTATGTCGTGGTTCAGCAGAAAGAAACCCGCCACTCCACAAGCTCCGCCCGCTGCTGATGCACCTGCGCCAGCCTCGGCGGCGAAGGCCACGCGCTCAATCATGGAGCGCATGAACGAGCACCTGCTCAACCAGGCGAGCACGCCGTCCGCGGACAGCACGGCAGCACTCAACAGCCAGATTGTTCAGGCTGTGCAGTTCACCAATGCGCAGAACTTCGCCTATGCGCCGGCCCAAATCGCGGTGCCGGCCGACATGATGATCAGCCAGGCCGCTGGGCTGGTGGCGCAGTCAGCCGCGGGGTATTTCGATGGGGTCAGCAAAATTGCCCTGGCGGCCCAGGCCGTGCTGCTCCAGCAAATGACCGAAAACATCGTCAAGGACAACCTCCCGGCCGCCGCCGAGGATGCGTTGGGCGCGCTGGCCACCGATTTGCTGGTGGGCGCTGCCGCGGCCGTGGCAGCCGCTGCCGGCGCGATGGAAGCCGAGGCCGCCAGCGTGGCCATCGACAAGATCGACCAGAGCATCGCCAAGTACGCCGACACCTTGGCAAATCGGGCTGCGCCAGCGGCCTGAATCGAGCACGGCGTTTCAGACCCCTTCTGGAACGGTGCAACAGCAATGTGCAAGTAACTTTTCTTAAGTGAGGAGCGACATCATGCAGCCTGGAGATATCATTTTTTCGGTGAAGCAAGAAGACGATAGCGCTACCCGAGCGTTTATTCGCGCGGGCCAATTGGTCAAGGCCAAAGTGTTTTCGCAGGACACGACGTATCTGAACGTGGTGCATCCGGCGATTGCGGTGAGCGACACGATGGTAATTGAAAGTGTCGGCAGTGGCCTGGCCCTGACTGACCTGACACTCGAAAAACCACCACGTGCCGCGATGGTCTTTTCCTGTGTGAGCAGTGATCTGGGCGAGGCTGCGACGGTGGCAGCCAAGCAGTTCTATTTCGATAAGCTCAGCAGCGATATCAATGGCCGCTACAGCGTGTGGAACGCAATGATTTCGGTGTTCAGGCGCTGGGATTCCGATACCAGTTTGTTGGAGCGAATCAACGAGTCGGTGGCGATTGGCGACGGCTCCTTTTGCTCACAGTTCGCCGCCAATTGTTATGAGGTGGGCAACCTCTATAACGAGGCCAACCTGGTGCCGCCACCTCCTGCCATTTTCAATCGTCAACCGAGTGCGATTACGCCTGCGGAGTTGGCGACCTACTGTGATTCCTCGCCGTACTTCTACTTTGCGGGGTTCTGGCAGGACAACGTTGAGGTGCGGCTTTAGCGGCGCTGTCGCCGGCGAGGTATCGCCCCAGGAGGTCAAGATGGTTCCCCCACTGCAAGCGCCGATCCTGTCCAGCGTTGATCGCCAACGGCTTGAGGCGATGATTCGCAACCCGCAGATTTTTGCTGGTACGCCACAGGCCATCGTCGACGAGACCCTCAAGCGTGCCACCCAGGTGCTTGAGCAATCCAAGGCCAACGAGCAGGCGCTAAGAACCGCCGCCGAGCAGCGCGAATCCGCGGTCCGCCAATTATTGAGCGGCACGGCCGCGGACACCGATGCGCAGATGGAACTCAAGCGCAAGGAAGTGCAGGCACTGATCCAAGGCTTGATCGCGCAGATTGAAGCGGCTCTGGACCCCGCGACGAAATCTTGAATCACCCACGCTTCACAGCCTCTGTTTCGCAACGTTCTTTCATGAACACGGAATGCTCCGTGTCCTAAATAAGGAAATTGATCATGCCATTAGTCAACGAGCAAATTACCGACGCGGTCACCCAGACCAACGTCAAAGTGGTGGCCGAATCGCCAGCCATGGCGATGAGCACCATCTATCAATCCATGGCCCAGGCCACGGCGATTCTGTTCCAGAACGCTGTTTCGGCCCAACAACAGCAAAACACCCTGGCCCAGGCGGCTACCAACCAGGGCGTGATGCAGATCTACAGCGTCGACACCACCGCTGGCGCCGCCGCCACCGAGAAAGTCGCCCAGGGCGGTGTGTCGGATAACCTCACCAGCCTGTTGAGCGTGCTCAAGTCGTTCCAGCCTTGATGGGCTGAGCACTAACGGATGTTGTTCTTTCTATAATCAGGAGTTTCAACCATGAGTACAGTCAGCCCGCAAATCACCGATGCCGTCACACAGACCAACGTCAAGGTCGTTGCCGAATCGCCGGCCATGGCCATGAGCACCATCTACCAGTCCATGGGCCAGGCCACCGCGATTCTGTTCCAGAACTCGGTCTCTGCCCAACAGCAGCAAAACACCTTGGCCCAGGCCGCGACTAACCAGGGCGTGATGCAGATCTACAGTGTCGATACCACCGCTGGTGCTGCTGCGACTGAAAAAGTCGCCCAGGGCGGCGTGGCCGACAACCTGACCAGTCTGTTGACCGTTCTCAAGTCGTTCCAGCCATAAGCAGCAAGACCCGACACCCCCGTCGCCTGTCAGGCGACGGGGGTGTTGTCGTTTGTACGTTTGATCTGAAAGATTGGACAAATGCGCCGTTTACGTTCTTTTTTTCGAACATCCTATTGCCCTGTACCCCCATTGATCCTAGGATTCGTTTGAGATTTCAAACGCTCTGTCTTCCGTGCGCTATCCATTTGTTGGCGCCCAGTGACTGATTTCCCTGACGGCAGCCCAAAAGGCGCCTTTCAACAACTCTAATTCGCCCCGCGCGCGCGCGGTGCTGTTAAGGAAAGCCGACATGCAGCTTAAAGACACCCAGTTGTTCCGCCAGCAAGCCTTTATCGATGGCGCTTGGGTAGATGCCGACAACGGCCAAACCATCAAGGTCAACAACCCGGCGACTGGCGAAATCCTGGGCACTGTGCCGAAGATGGGCGCCGCCGAAACCCGCCGAGCCATCGAGGCGGCCGACAAGGCCCTGCCAGCCTGGCGTGCGCTGACCGCCAAGGAGCGCGCCAACAAGTTGCGCCGCTGGTTTGAACTGCTGATCGAAAACCAGGACGATCTCGGTCGCCTGATGACTCTGGAGCAAGGTAAGCCGCTGGCTGAAGCCAAGGGCGAAATCGTCTACGCCGCCTCCTTTATCGAGTGGTTCGCCGAAGAAGCCAAGCGCATCTACGGTGACGTGATTCCCGGCCATCAGCCCGACAAGCGCCTGATCGTGATCAAGCAGCCGATCGGCGTGACCGCTGCAATTACGCCGTGGAACTTCCCGGCAGCGATGATCACCCGTAAAGCCGGCCCGGCCCTGGCCGCCGGTTGCACCATGGTGATCAAGCCGGCTTCGCAAACTCCATTCTCGGCCCTGGCCCTGGTTGAACTGGCGCACCGTGCCGGCATCCCGAAAGGTGTGTTGAGCGTGGTCACCGGCAGCGCCGGCGACATTGGTGGCGAGCTGACCAGCAACCCGACCGTACGCAAACTGTCGTTCACCGGCTCGACCGAAATCGGTCGCCAGTTGATGGCTGAGTGCGCCAAGGACATCAAGAAGGTTTCCCTGGAACTGGGTGGTAACGCACCGTTCATCGTGTTCGACGACGCGGACCTGGATAAGGCTGTCGAAGGCGCGATCACCTCCAAGTACCGCAACAACGGTCAGACCTGTGTCTGTGCCAACCGCCTGTATATCCAGGATTCGGTGTACGACGCGTTCGCCGAGAAACTCAAAGTGGCGGTGGCCAAGCTCAAGATCGGCAACGGCCTGGAGGAAGGCACCACCACCGGCCCCCTGATCGACGAAAAAGCCGTGGCCAAGGTCCAGGAGCACATCGCCGATGCCTTGAGCAAAGGCGCTACCCTGTTGGCGGGCGGCAAGGTGATGGAAGGCAACTTCTTCGAGCCGACTATCCTGGTTAACGTGCCGAAAGATGCGGCGGTGGCCAAGGAAGAAACTTTCGGTCCGTTGGCGCCATTGTTCCGTTTCAAAGACGAGGCCGAAGTGATCGCCATGTCCAACGACACCGAGTTCGGCCTGGCCTCATACTTCTATGCCCGCGACCTGGGGCGCGTGTTCCGTGTGGCTGAAGCCCTGGAATACGGCATGGTCGGCGTCAACACCGGGTTGATTTCCAACGAAGTGGCGCCGTTCGGCGGCATCAAGGCCTCGGGCCTGGGCCGTGAAGGCTCCAAGTACGGGATTGAGGATTACCTGGAAATCAAATATCTCTGCCTGGGCATCTAAGCCCGGCTAGGCATTGCTGCAAACGCAGAGGGCACGAGAGCGCTGACCCTTTGCGTGTTTCACACCGTAATTCGCAGTGGCCGGGAAAGCTGTGGCAGTCGATCATCGCATGCTGCCGTAGTTACCTCCCCGCTACATAATCCTTGGACCACGCCGCCCGATGAGCGGCGAATGAGGACTTTATGAGCAACAAGACCAACGCTTCCCTGATGAAACGCCGCGAAGCCGCTGTACCGCGTGGTGTTGGCCAGATCCACCCGATCTTTGCCGAGTCGGCAAAAAATGCCACCGTGACCGACGTTGAAGGTCGCGAGTTCATCGATTTTGCCGGCGGGATCGCCGTGCTGAACACCGGGCACCTGCACCCGAAAATCATCGCGGCCGTGACCGAGCAGTTGAACAAGCTGACCCACACTTGCTTCCAGGTCCTGGCCTACGAGCCTTATGTGGAATTGTGCGAGAAAGTGAACACCAAGGTGCCGGGGGATTTCGCCAAGAAAACCCTGCTGGTCACCACCGGTTCCGAAGCCGTTGAAAACGCAGTGAAAATCGCTCGCGCCGCGACTGGCCGTGCCGGCGTAATTGCCTTCACCGGTGCTTACCATGGTCGCACCATGATGACCTTGGGCCTGACCGGTAAAGTCGTGCCGTATTCGGCCGGTATGGGCCTGATGCCAGGCGGCGTGTTCCGCGCGCTGTACCCCAACGAGCTGCACGGTGTGAGCATCGACGACTCCATCGCCAGCATCGAGCGCATCTTCAAGAACGATGCCGAGCCGCGTGATATCGCTGCCATCATCATCGAGCCGGTCCAGGGTGAGGGCGGTTTCTACGTCGCGCCAAAAGCCTTCATGAAGCGCCTGCGCGAACTGTGCGACAAGCACGGCATCCTGCTGATCGCCGATGAAGTACAAACCGGTGCCGGCCGTACCGGTACTTTCTTCGCCATGGAACAGATGGGCGTCGCCGCCGACCTGACCACCTTCGCCAAGTCCATTGCAGGCGGCTTCCCGCTGGCGGGTGTGTGCGGCAAGGCCGAATACATGGACGCCATTGCTCCAGGCGGCCTGGGCGGCACCTACGCCGGTAGCCCGATCGCTTGCGCTGCTGCTCTGGCGGTAATGGAGGTGTTCGAAGAGGAGCACTTGCTGGACCGTTGCAAGGCCGTTGGTGAGCGTTTGGTCACGGGGCTCAAGGCAATCCAGGCCAAGTACCCGGTTATCGGTGAAGTACGTGCCCTGGGCGCGATGATCGCGGTCGAATTGTTCGAAGACGGCGACAGCCACAAGCCAAACGCGGCTGCCGTGGCCTCGGTGGTCGCCAAGGCGCGTGACAAGGGCCTGATCCTGCTGTCCTGCGGCACCTACGGCAACGTCTTGCGTGTGCTGGTCCCGCTGACCTCGCCGGATGAGCAGTTGGACAAAGGCCTGGCGATCATCGAAGAGTGCTTCGCCGAGCTGTAATCGCTTCATCACCATATAGAGGAGCGAGCTGGCTCGCTCCTCAAATCAAAAGTACCCCAGCCTGCATCGTGGTTCCGGGGTGTGCCCCAAACAGACGCCAGCTTGCCCAAGATGGCGAAATCAAATGTGGGGGCTGTCGAGCTTTAGCGAGGCTGCGATCGCGGTGGCTCAGGCAACATCAATGTTTGCAGTACCGTCGCCATCGCAGCCTTGCAGGGCAAGACAACTCCCACACTGCTTTTGCTTCGCTTGTAGGATTTGCGTTCTTTTCAGACTGCCACTACCCGGTTCTTGCCTTGGCGCTTGGCTTCATACATTGCCGCGTCGGCCCTGGCGAACAGGCCATCCAAGGTCGGGTCCGCGGTGGTGAGGCTGGCCAGGCCAAGGCTTACGGTCACTGTATAGGCCTGGTCTTCATGGCCGAAGCGCAGTTGCTGGATCTCGCGGCCCAGGCGCTGTGTGACCTGTAAGGCCATTTCCGGTGCGCAGCCGGGCAGTACAGCGGCAAACTCTTCGCCGCCAATACGCCCGAACAGGTCACCGCGACGCAAAACCCCTCGACCGACCTCGGCGATGCGCAGCAGTACCTGATCGCCCTCCAGATGGCCATAGGTATCGTTGATGGCCTTGAAGTCATCGATGTCCAGAATCAGGAAGGCCAGGGGCACGCTTTGTGTACAGGCGCGCTCAAATTCGCGGTGTGCGCATTCGAAGAAGTGTCGGCGATTGCTGCTGCGGGTCAGTACATCGGTGGTGGCCAGGCGCTGCAGCTCAAGTTCCAGCTGCTTTTTTTCGGTGATGTCCTGCGCGATGCCGACGACAATTACCTTCTGTTGGGGAGTGGTGTGCTGATTGATGAAGCATTTATCACTGAGCCAACGGGTCTGCCCGTCGGCGGTGATGATGCGATATTGACGATCTTCTACCGCGCCCAGTTCCAGCACTTGGGCCAGGCTGTGTTCGGCATATTCCTGGTCTTCGGGGTGAATGCTGTCGTGCCATTGGTGGTGATCAACCAGCAATTGGCCCGCGGCGCGACCGAAAATCCGTTCGTAGGCCGGGCTCACATAAAGTACGCGACGGGTCTCCCACTCGATGGCCCACAACACAGCGTTGACGCTGACCAGCAACGAGCTGAGCAGTTGTTCACGCTCGCTCAGGCGCTCTACTTCACCCTGGGCGTGCATCAACGCGAGCAAGGTTGCGGCGGCAGCAGGTCTTGAGGTGTCCGTTTCAAAAGGCGCGCAGGGCGGTGTCGGGGAGTCCGTTTCGTGGACCATCAGAACAACTCTCTGTGAGCATGTCGCAGGGTAGGGCGACAGCCAAAACCAGGTCCGCCAGGATGGCGAGTGTTGTTTGAGAAAGGGGAATTGCAGCTAAGTTCCGTTATCGGTCGCGATTGAGAGGCAATATTCGGTGACTGTGTAATGACGCCAAAAAACGGACTTTAGGCGCGAGGGAGGCTAGGCACCCCCCTCGCGCCTAGGGGGTCAGGCGTTTGCCGGGCGCAACGAGTAGGTTTTCAACTGGTGGGCAAAGTCGCGCAGGGACTGAATCCCGCTGGCCTCGGCCTCGTGAACCCATTCCTTGATCGCGGCCAGCATGTCATGGCCATTGGTGCTGGTCTTGAGCCAGATCTGTTGCAGCGCCAGGCGCTTTTCGTAGATCACCTTCAAGGCATGGCTATGTTCCAGCATGCTCTGGATGCGTACATGGTGGCGCTCATCCAGCAGGCTGGTTTCCCGGGACAACAGGCGCTTGGCACGGTGGAACTGGTGGCGGACCGAATGATCGACCTTTTCCAGCTCCTGCTTGACCAACGGTGCAATCACCAGCTTTCGGTACTGGGCCATGATCTGGAAGCGGTTGTTGAGGATCGCCATGGCAGTGTCCATGTCCAGGTGACCCTTGCCTTCGACCCGATGGGCGATAGGGGCGACCCGCTGGACCTTGGCCAGGCGCAGGAAGCTGAACACCTGGATCCAGGCCCAGCCCAGGTCGAACTCCCATTTCTTCACCGACAGCTTGGCGGAGTTGGGGTAGGTGTGGTGGTTGTTATGCAGCTCTTCGCCACCGACGATGATGCCCCATGGCACCAGGTTGGTCGCCGCGTCACGGCACTCGAAGTTGCGATAGCCAATGGCATGGCCCAGGCCGTTGATCACGCCGGCGGCCCAGAACGGGATCCACATCATCTGGATCGCCCAGATGGTGATGCCGATGGTGCCGAACAGCAGCACGTCGATAACCCCCATGAGCGCTACGCCGAGCAGCGGGTAACGCGTGTAGAGCTTGCGTTCGACCCAGTCGTCCGGGCAGTTCTTGCCGTAGATACGCAGGGTCTCGGGGTTTTCTGCTTCAGCGCGGTACAGCTCTGCGCCTTTGCGCAGGACCGTGGACAGGCCCTTGATGACCGGGCTGTGCGGGTCGTCGACGGTTTCGCACTTGGCGTGGTGCTTGCGGTGGATAGCCGTCCACTCGCGGGTGTTCTGCGCCGTGGTCAGCCACAGCCAGAAGCGGAAGAAATGTTTCAGGCCAGCATTGAGCTCCAGGGAGCGGTGGGCCGAATAGCGATGCAGATAAACCGTGACCCCGACAATGGTCACGTGGGTCATCAACAGGGTGACTGCCACCAATTGCCAGGCCGACAAGTCAAGAAAACCGTTGTACCACATAGGCTGTATGGCCCTCAGATAGATAAAAAAACAGCTTACGCATTATCACTAAGCCCGCAGATAAAACCAGCCACCTGTTCAGATAAGAGTGGCTGGATGTTTCTTATTCTATAATCCGCAGTCTTTATAGGGTGAATTGGTTTTTTGGTAAGGATTACTAACCGTATGCTGTTTTCGTACCGAAGTGCCGTGCGCATAGGGCTGGTGTATCTACTGGTGTCCATTGTATGGATCCAGCTCAGCCAGCAATTGTTGACCAACATTTTCGATGAGCCGATGGAGTTGATTCACTGGCAGGTGGTGCGTGGATATGTGTGGGTCAGCCTCAGTGCCGTGGTGATTTTTCTTCTATGTGCCCGTTTTGCCCGTGTCAGCCTGGTCCAGCAGCCTTTGCAGGACAGCCGTGACCGCCTTCGCCAGGCGGCAGCCGTGTTCGATTGCACTCGTGAAGGGGTGTTGGTTACCGATGTCCAGGGGCTGATAGTTCACGTTAACCGAGCCTTTATCGAAATCACCGGATATCGTCGTGAAGACGTGCTGGGATGCCGACCCAGTCTATTCAAGTCGGGTCGCCACTCGGCGAGCTTCTACCTGAAAATGTTCGAGTGCCTGGAGCGCAGCGACGAATGGAGCGGGGAAATCTGGAACCGGCGCAAAAGCGGGGAAATCTACCCGCAGTGGCAGACCATCCGTGTCATCAAGGATGACCAGGGCCAAGTCACTCACTACGTCGCGGTGTTCTCGGACATCAGCGCGATCAAGCATTCCGAGCACGAACTGTCCCACCTGGCCCATCATGATCCGCTTACCAATCTGCCCAATCGCCTGTTGTTCACCGATCGCGCCGAGCAAGCGCTGGCTTCGGCGCAGATCCACAAGCGTGGCTGTGCCCTGCTGCTTCTGGACCTTGACCACTTCAAGATCGTCAACGACAGCCTTGGCCACAATGTCGGGGACCAGTTGCTCAAGGTGGTGGGCGAGCGGCTGCAAGGCCTGTTCGGTCGCGGCGTGACCCTGGCGCGCCTGGGGGGTGATGAGTTCGCGGTGCTGGCGGAAAGTTGTCCACAGGTGGTGCAGGCCGCCGCCATGGCACAGCAAATTATCGACAGCATGAAAGAACCGTTCGTGTTCGACGGCCACCAACTGTTTATCAGTGCGAGCATTGGCATCAGCCTGTTCCCCAGCGATGCCTTGAGTGCCGAACAGCTTCTGCGTAACGCTGATTCGGCACTGTTCAAGGCCAAGAGTACCGGGCGCGAAAGCTATGCGTTGTATACCGAGGAGCTCACGGCCCACGCCCAGAACCGTATCGAAATCGCCAATGAGCTGCGCCGCGCCCTCGACCAGCAAGAACTGCGCGTCTATTACCAGCCGGTGCATGACCTGCAGACCAGCCGCCTGGTTGGGCTTGAAGCGCTGGTCCGCTGGCAGCACCCGGAGCGCGGCCTGGTGCCTCCTGCGGAATTTATCCCGATTGCCGAACGCACCGGGTTGATTGCCGATATTGATGCCTGGGTCATGGATCAGGCCTGTCGCCAGATGTGCCGGTGGCTCGCAGAAGGCAAGGGCCTGGCGTTTTTGGCGGTGAATATTTCCAGTCGCCTGTTTGCCCGCCAGGAACTCTACGGGCAGGTGGCCAGAGTGCTGCACGACACTGGGCTGGACCCAGCGAAGCTGGAGCTGGAGGTCACCGAAAGCGCAGTGATGGATGATCCGGAAAGCGCGCTTGAACAGTTGCATCGCCTGCGGGAGCTGGGCATAAGCCTGGCCATCGATGATTTCGGCACGGGTTATTCGTCGCTGTTGCGCCTCAAGCGGTTGCCAGTACAGAAGTTGAAGATTGACCAGGGCTTTGTCGCGGGCCTGCCATGGGACGAAGACGATGCGGCGATTGCGCGGATGGTCATTGCCCTGGCACAGAGCATGGGCATGCAGGTCCACGCCGAAGGTATCGAACAGGAGGAACAGGCGCGGTTCCTTCTGGAACACCAGTGCGACCTTGGCCAAGGCTACTGGTTTGGACGGCCAATGCCGGCCGCCGAGATTGACTGGAACGGGGCGCCCCCTATCCGGTAACTGCCTGTGCCTGTAAGGCCTGCCCTTTCATCGCGAGGGCAGGTGTTTTTTAATTCCCAATGGTTATATAAAAATTCTTAAATAGTCTTTTTAAGAATATCTGCGCTTGTCTACTATCGCTCTCACGCCGCAAGCAGTGCCGCCACTGCGAGGCACTTCTTATTTCAGGAGCACGATCATGAGCGCATCTCTACGTAGCGTTGACGGCCAGGACGAAGCAGCGATCTTGCGTGAAATCCAGAGTGCCTTGCGCGATCTGCGTTTTGGTGCAGTGGAAATCACCGTTCACAACGCCCAAGTGGTGCAGATCGAACGCAAAGAGAAATTCCGCTTACAGAGCCCGGGCAACAAACCGAGCTGAGCATGATCGACGACTCGATTGCTGGACCCGTATATCTAAGAAAAGCCAACACTCAAGAACTTCAGGAGCTTGCTATGTCGTCGATTCGCCGTTATGCACTGGCTGCACTGGCCAGCGCTGTGTTTGCCGGTTCTGCCGTCGCCCAGGATTATGAGCTGCTTAACGTTTCGTATGATCCGACCCGTGAGCTGTATCAGGAATACAACGCCGAGTTCGCCAGCTTCTGGAAGAAGGAGCACCCGGGCGACAACGTCAAGATCCAGCAATCCCACGGCGGTTCGGGCAAACAAGGGCGGGCGGTGATCGATGGCCTGCGTGCCGACGTGGTGACTCTGGCCCTGGCCGGTGACATCGACGAAATCGCCAGGCTGGGCAAGACCCTGCCGCAAAACTGGCAAACCCGCCTGCCCGAGGCCAGCACGCCCTACACCTCGACCATTGTGTTCCTGGTACGCAAAGGCAACCCCAAAGGCATCAAGGACTGGGGTGACCTGATCAAGGATGATGTATCGGTGATCACGCCGAACCCGAAAACGTCCGGCGGTGCGCGCTGGAACTTCCTGGCCGCCTGGGCCTACGGCCTGAAAGCCGGGGGCAGCGAAGCCAAGGCCCAGGAATACGTGAAGGAGCTGTTCAGGCGCGTGCCGATCCTTGACACCGGCGCTCGCGGCTCGACCATCACCTTCGTCAACAACGGCCAGGGCGACGTGTTGCTGGCCTGGGAAAACGAAGCCTTCCTGGCCTTGAAGGAAGACGGCGGCACCGACAAGTTCGAGATTGTCGTACCGTCCCTGTCGATTCTCGCCGAGCCGCCGGTGGCCGTGGTCGACAAGAACGCCGAGAAAAAGGGCAACACTGAAATCGCCAACGCCTATCTTAAGCATCTGTACAGCCCGGCAGGCCAGGAGATTGCCGCGAAGAACTTCTACCGTCCAAGGGATGAGGCGGTCGCCGCCAAATACGTCCGGCAATTCCCGAAACTGGATCTGGTAACTATCGACAAAGACTTCGGCGGCTGGAAAACTGCCCAACCGAAATTTTTCAATGACGGTGGCGTATTCGATCAGATTTACACTGCCCAGTAAGCATCCTGTGGAGCCCGGCAGATGTGGAGGCGGGCTTGTGTGGGAGCGGGCTGCTTGCGCACAAGCCCATTCCTGCAGTGGTATCTAACTGTTAACCAAGGACTTTTATGTCGCGTCGTATCTCCCCCGTCATACCCGGCTTCGGGCTGACGCTGGGCTACACCTTGGTGTATCTCAGTCTGATTGTGCTCATACCGCTGGCGGCCATGTTCGTGCATGCCGCTCAACTCACCTGGGATCAGTTCTGGGCCATCATCTCGGCGCCGCGTGTGTTGGCGGCGTTGAAGTTGAGCTTCAGCACCGCGCTGTACGCTGCACTGATCAACGGAGTGATCGGCACGCTGTTGGCCTGGGTGCTGGTGCGCTACACATTCCCTGGACGCAAGATCATCGACGCGATGATCGACCTGCCGTTCGCCCTGCCCACCGCCGTGGCCGGGATCGCGCTTACTGCCTTGTATGCGCCGAACGGCCTGGTGGGCCAGTTTGCCGCCGACCTGGGCTTCAAGATCGCGTATACCCCGATCGGCATCACCCTGGCGCTGACTTTCGTCACGCTGCCGTTCGTGGTGCGCACGGTGCAGCCGGTGCTCGCCGATATCCCCCGGGAAATCGAAGAAGCCGCCGCTTGCCTCGGTGCCAAGCCCTTGCAGGTATTTCGCTACATCCTCGTACCGGCATTGCTGCCCGCCTGGCTGACCGGGTTTGCCCTGGCGTTTGCCCGTGGCGTGGGTGAGTACGGTTCGGTGATTTTCATTGCCGGCAACATGCCGATGAAAACCGAGATCCTGCCGCTGTTGATCATGGTCAAGCTCGACCAATACGACTACACCGGCGCGACCGCTATCGGCGTGTTGATGCTGGTGGTTTCCTTTGTCCTGCTGCTGCTGATCAACTTGTTGCAGCGGCGCATCGAACACCCATAGGGAGGCGCGGAACATGTCCCAATCGTCTATATGCGCTGCGTCCTCGGCCAACGCTGCCCGGCGTGGCAGTGCGGTGTCTCGACGCATCCTGATTGGCCTCGGCTGGCTGATCTTCGCGCTGTTCCTGTTGCTGCCGCTATTTATCGTGGTGTCCCAGGGCCTGAAGCTGGGCCTGGGCGCGTTCTTTACCGCGATCTTCGAGCCCGACGCGCTGTCGGCGCTGAAACTCACGGTGTTTGCTGTGCTGATTTCGGTACCGCTCAACGTCGTCTTCGGCGTCAGTGCCGCCTGGTGTGTGAGCAAGTACTCGTTCCGTGGCAAGAGCATGCTGGTGACCCTGATCGACCTGCCATTTTCGGTCTCGCCGGTGATCGCCGGCCTGGTGTATGTGCTGATGTTCGGCGCCCAGGGCTTCTTCGGCCCGTGGTTGCAGGATCATGACATCCAGATCGTGTTTGCCCTGCCGGGCATCGTGCTGGCGACGATCTTTGTCACCGTGCCGTTCGTGGCCCGTGAACTGATCCCGCTGATGCAGGAGCAAGGTACCCAGGAAGAAGAGGCTGCACGCCTGCTGGGCGCCAATGGCTGGCAGATGTTCTGGCACGTCACCGTACCGAACATCAAATGGGGCCTGATCTACGGCGTGGTGCTGTGTACCGCCCGGGCCATGGGTGAGTTCGGCGCGGTGTCGGTGGTGTCGGGGCACATTCGCGGCGTCACCAATACCCTGCCGCTGCACGTCGAGATTCTCTACAACGAATACAACCACGTTGCCGCGTTTGCGGTGGCGAGCCTGTTACTGATCCTGGCGCTCTGCATCCTGCTGCTCAAGCAGTGGAGCGAGAACCGAATCAACCGCCTGCGCGCCAGTAGCGGTGAGGAATAAGTCATGTCGATCGAAGTCCGTAACGTCAGTAAGAACTTCAACGCATTCAAGGCCCTGGACAGCATCAGCCTGGATATCCAGAGCGGTGAACTGGTAGCGCTGCTGGGCCCGTCCGGCTGCGGCAAGACTACCTTGTTGCGCATCATCGCCGGCCTGGAAACCCCCGACACCGGCAACATCGTGTTCCACGGCGAAGACGTCTCCGGCCACGATGTGCGTGATCGCAACGTTGGATTTGTGTTCCAGCACTACGCGCTGTTTCGCCATATGACGGTGTTCGACAACGTCGCATTCGGCCTGCGCATGAAGCCGAAAAAACAGCGCCCGAGTGAAACCCAGATCGCAACCAAGGTCCATGAGCTGCTGAACATGGTGCAACTGGATTGGTTGTCCGACCGGTATCCCGAACAACTGTCCGGCGGCCAGCGCCAGCGTATCGCCCTGGCCCGCGCCCTTGCGGTAGAACCCAAAGTGCTGCTGCTGGACGAACCGTTCGGCGCACTGGATGCCAAGGTCCGTAAAGAACTGCGTCGCTGGCTGGCGCGCCTGCACGAAGACATCAACCTGACCTCGGTGTTCGTGACCCACGACCAGGAAGAGGCCATGGAAGTCGCCGACCGTATCGTGGTGATGAACAAGGGGGTGATCGAGCAGATCGGCTCTCCGGGTGATGTCTACGAGAGCCCGGCCAGCGATTTCGTCTATCACTTCCTCGGTGACTCCAACCGCCTGCACCTGGGCGAGGACAAGCATGTGTTGTTCCGTCCGCACGAAGTGTCGCTGTCGCGCCATGAGCTGGAGGATCACCATGCTGCCCAAGTGCGTGATATTCGCCCACTGGGTGCAACCACGCGGGTGACATTGAAGGTGGAAGGCCAGAGCGAGCTGATCGAAGCCGAAGTGGTGAAAGACCACGATAGCCTTGCCGGGCTGGCGCGCGGCGAGACCTTGTTCTTCAAGCCCAAGGTCTGGCAAAAAGCCTGAATCTTTGACCAGCCCCGATCCAATATGGGAGCTGGCGGTCTAGCGTGGGTGGCCGGCGCGCGGGTTGTGCAGCGCACGTACCGGCCCTGAACGCTCCTCGATCTGCTGCTTGAGGTCATGGCGCAGCCCCAGCAAAAACGCCAGCTCTGCCACCACGAACAACGGCCCGACGATCAGCCCGGATACGTCATCGACAAACGCAGGCTTTCTGCCTTCGTAGTAATGGCCGACAAACTGAATCACCCAACCCAACACAAACAGGCCAATGCCACTGCCGAGCCACACAAACGTGCTTTGCGCCGCCAGCGCGTGCCCAGCCCAGACTGACAGGCCCATCAACACGCTCATCAATGCGCCCAGCGCCAGTTCCAGGCGCAGGTAAAAACCGGCCGAGAACAACGCCAGCAACACTGCTGGAGACAGCCAGAGCCCGGCCTGCGACCATTCCGGGCGCGACAGCAGGATGGTGACCGCTACGACGATCATGGGGATGCCGATAAAGTGACTGGCGATATTGCGCGGGTCGCGGTGGTAGGCGGCGTATTGACTGAGATGGTCGACGAGGCTTTTCATTGTTATTCCTCCTGTAGGATGTTTGATCATGCCCTGTCAGACGCAGGCGAACTGTCAACTGGCCGACAATCTTCGGAGTGTTCATGGACGCAGAGAAATGGCACCAACGACTGACCGCCGGTCACTGGTACAGCCACCTGCCGGCTGAACTGCAGGCCTGTCTGTTGACGGCGGCGCGGTTACGCTTGCTGACGGTGGGGCAGAGCTTGTTCAAACGCGGCGATCCGCCTTGTGGCGTGTATGCGGTGCTGGAGGGCGCGGTGCGGGTCAGTGCGGTGAACGCCCAGGGCAAGGAAGCGGTACTCAGCCTGGTGGAGACACCTTACTGGTTTGGCGAAATCTGCCTGTTCGATGGGTTGCCGCGCACTCACGATGCCCTGGCCGTCGGGCCATGCACGCTGTTGCAGGTGCCACAGGCGAGTATGCTCCGGATTCTTCAGGACCATCCGGTGTACTGGCGTGACATGGCCCTGCTGATGAGCCACAAACTGCGCCTGTCATTGATCAATATCGAACAGATGAGCTTGATGCCAGCCTTGTCGCGACTGGCGCACCGGTTGCTGATGATCGCCCAAGGCTACGGTGAAATAGAGCACTCGCGGCGCCTGTTGCAACTGCCGCAGGAAGATCTGGCGGGCATGCTGGGCCTGTCGCGCCAGACCACCAACGCCTTGCTCAAGACATTGGCGCAACAAGGCATCGTAGAACTGGGTTACGGCGCAATCGAAATACTGGACCTCAAACGCCTGCGGCTGGCCGCAGGCGTGGACGCGGCTACGTTGGCCAGGGAAGCTGGCCAAGCCCCGCACAATTGAACCGACGGTTTTCAATAAACCTTGAAGAGGTAAGAAATGCAGGTGCTGTTAGTGGAAGACCAGCCCCAGTTGGCCCGACGTATGGCCCAAGGGCTGGAAGAAGCAGGCTACACCGTGGAAGTGGCGGCCAATGGCATGGCGGCCCAGCGGTTTGTCGAGAATGCCGAATACGATCTGGTGATCCTTGACGTGATGCTGCCGGGCCTCAATGCCTGGAAACTACAGCAGGCCATTCGTCAAAAAGGTCGGACGCCGTTGCTGTTCCTCACCACCGCGAACGGGATCGAAGACCGCCTTCGAGGGCTGGAGCTGCATGCCGATGACTATCTGCTCAAGCCATTCGAGCCCAGGGAGCTGGTGGCGCGGGTGAAGAAGGTGTTGCGCCGTGATCGTGGGTATTAACCATTTGGAGGCGATATACCTGTCAAGGTTGACAGTAGATAAGCTGTGTTGGTGATTGCACTCTTTGATCGTCAATTCTGACATTAGAGGAGTGAATGCTCATGGCATCTAAGATCGATGTATATATTCCCGGTACTAAAAAAACACTGGAGCCAACAGAACCAAGAGTACCGGCTCCCGAGGTTACGACTCCGGTGTCGGGTGGTACTTACGCGAAGTCAGTGGATTTTGAAGGTACCGGTTATGTGGGTTGGTCAGTTTCTTTCTATGTCATTCCGACCGATGGACACCCGATCGGCCAGGCCAGCGTGGATGCGCAAGGACATTGGAAGTTTTCAGTTGAAATGAACCCTGGCACTCATGAGGTGTTTGGCGTGCAAAGAAATAACCGGGAAACTTCCAATTGGACCCCCTTCATCGAGTTCAATGTAACTTGAAGCCTTGCCTTTTCGTTGAAGGCCTTCGGAGCAAACCCCAGGCCGTTCATGGGGTTACGGCAGTTTCTCCCGAAACTGCCCAGGCGTCATCCCGGTCCAGTGCTTGAAAGCGCGGTTGAAGCTGCTGGTATCGGCAAACCCCAGCAGATAACTGATCTGCACAGCGAGCAATGCGGGTCACGCAGATGCTGCAACGCGAGGTTTTCCCGGCACTCGTTGAGCCGGTACGCTGTCGATGATGCAGGTGATCGACATTGCCGCCGTGGTGATCATCGGGCCCAATGTATTGCGCACTTTCTGCCTACACTTTGTCAGCTCCAACATGCACCAGACCCAAGTGCTCAACCCTTGGTGGCTGTGGCCGTCGCAGGCGTTCTGCTTCAAGTTCGGCAGCACCCATGGCATTCATCACCTTGTGGTCAAGGAGCCGTTCTATATCCGGCAGATGACGGCGAAAGTCGCGCATGAGGTGATGACGCAGATGGGGAGCGCGTCAATGACGTCGGCACGTTTGCCCGGGCCAATCGGTTTGAGCGCAACACGAGCTCATCCACCGGGCGGGTCAATCCGCTTGAAGCGGTAACCCGCTGAATGCGCGCTAGCCGGGGACAGCGGCGTAACGGTAAGTCACCGGGCTGAACACCCGCGTTACCACCAGCATCGCCAGCACCGAAAGGGTCAGCATTGCCCAGGCACTGGTAAAGCTGCCGGTGAGCTCGCGCAGCCAGCCGGTCATCCATGGCGATACGGCGGTGATCAAAAAGCCCACGCCTTGCACGAACGCCGCCAGTTGCCCGGCTTCTCGCGGGTCACGGCGGTGGTCGAGGGTCAGCAGCAGGCTCAGGGCAAAGCAGGCACCCAGGCCGAAACCGATCAACGCCACCCATAAGTGTGGCTGTTGCAGTGGTGTCAGCCACAAGCCGAGATAACCCACGACCTGCGCCAGCAGGCTGATACTTAGCAACGGTCGGCGATCGACACCGCGTTGGGCCAGCGCGGGCATCAGCAGTGCGGCGCAGACCTGGAAAATTGTCATGAATGCCAACAGTGAACCGCTGGGCAGCACAGCCCAACCCAGTTGCTGGTAGTAAGCCGGCAGCCAGGCCACCATGCTCATGTAGCCGCAGTTCACCAAGCCGAAATACAGCGCCAGCAACCACGCCCGGCGGTTGCGCAGGCCTTGGAGCGGTCCTGGCACCTGCGGCTTTTTTGCCGCTCCCAGCGGTAGCCAGGCCCACAGCAACAATGCCCCGAGCGCTGGCAGCAGCCAGACGCCAAGCCCGGCCTGCCAGTGCTGGAAGTGGCTGGCGACCAACGGGCTGAGCAGCGCCGCCAGGCCACCGCCGCCCATCAGTGATGCGGAGTAAACCCCCATCGCCAGCGGTACCCGGTGATGAAACTGACGCTTGATCATGGCCGGCACCAACGCCTGGATCAGCGCCACGCCAGCCCCGCCGAGCAACGCCGTAGCCAGCAATGCCGGGGACTGATCCAGTAGCCAGCGCGCCAGGCATGCCAGCAGAATCATCATCAGGCCCAAGGCGATGCCGCGTCGCTCGCCCAGCTGGGCTTCGATACGGATGCCGACCAACGCCACCAAGCCCATGCACACCACCGGCAGGCTGGTGAGCAATGCGCTGCTCTGGAAGCTCAGACCGGTAGCCTGGCGTATCTCGCCCAGCAGCGGGCTGATGGAACTGAGAATGGGCCGCAGGTTGAGCCCCAGCGCTATCAGCAGGCCCCAGCCGGCGAGCTTGCTGGTTAGTGAGTTATTCAGTGTCATGCGTGGCCTGCTTGGCAGTCATAAAGTCGTCCTTTGCAAACGCAAGTCGCAACTCTCGTAGCAACTGATGCATGGTTATGATCGGTTTCGAGACGTGAAGTATGAGCAGGCACCGAGGTATTCTGAAATTAAATATAACCATGCCAATCAGTGGCAATCGCGATGGTGGTGTTTATGTTCGATCCCGTGTTGCTGCGCAGCTTTATCGCCGTCGTCGAGTGCGCGAACTTCACCCGCGCGGCCGAACGCCTGCACCTGACTCAATCCACGGTCAGCCAGCAGGTTCGCCGCCTGGAAGAGAACGTCGGTTGCCAATTACTCGACCGTGATCAGCGTCGGGTCGTGGCGACCGCCGAGGGCGAGCGCTTGTTGGCTTATGCACGCAGGATCCTGATGCTGCACGAGGAAGCCGCTGACGTACTGATCAACCAGCGCAGTGACGGTGTGCTGCGCCTTGGCGTACCGGAGGACTTTGCCGCCGAACGCTTGATGCCGTTGCTCTCGGCTTTTGTCGAGGCTTACCCACGGGTGCGCCTGGAGGTGACCAGTGGCCTGGGCCCGGAGTTGTTGCGCCAATACCGCGCGGGCGAGTTCGATGTGTTGCTGGTCAAGCAGATGGGCAGCAGTGACGACTGCCTGGCCTCGTGGCCGGAGCCGTTGTGCTGGGTCGATAGCCGCAACTCGCCCGCCCTGGAGCGCGATCCATTACCGTTGGTGGCTTTTCCGGTAGGGGGCTTGTACCGCAATGAAATGCTCCACCACCTTGAAGTCTGTGGCTGGCGCTGGCGCATCGGCTACTCCAGTGCGAGCCTTGCGAGCGTGTGTTCGGCGGTGGCAGCCGGGCTCGGTATCAGCCTGTTGCCCGAGCGCGTGGTACAGCCCGGGCATATCGTGCTGAGCGCGGATACCGGACTGCCTGCGGTGCAAGGTGTGCGATTGGCACTGTATGGACGCAGTGGCTTGGGCGCAGCAGGGCAGGCGTTGCAACAACAACTGCTGGAGCTATGTGGGCGCGGTCTACCCTGAGCGCTGTATCTGAACGAGGCCTCCGCTGGCGTTCGGAGGCGCTGGCCCAGTGACTGACATTCAGATGCGCTTGGAGGTGTTCGCCTCAAGCAGTTCAGTGATGAGTTCGGTCGCCGCTCCATGTCCGAACAGATGGCCGGCATCCTGGCGTGGACCGACAGCCGACTGCCCGTCCTGGCCGGTATAGGCAAGTGTTCCTCCCAATACTTCTACGGCGCTGTGAAAGCCATTGCTGATAAGAAAGGCCCCGACGCCCGCCGCTCGGGCATATCTGGCGTCCTGATGAGCTGGTGGCAACGGGTCCATTGGATTGAGGCTGGCGGCAGGTCGGCTGCGATGAGTGTCCATCACTTGGGTAAAGGGTTGTTCTTCGCCGCGCAGAATATCCCAGACCGCCAGGGTTTCCGCCTGTGTGCCTGACATATGCGCCACCAGCGGCTCTTCGGTATGAGCGACACGCTCTTTCTTGAGTTGTGCTACATCCCATCGACTGGGAAGCAGTCGTTTGTGCAGTGGAATGCTCAACCTGTCATCGGCCTCACGCCCAAGATTATGGATGCCGGTGCGAGGAGGTTGCTCGTTGGGTGGTTTGATTCGCTCCTGCTTTTTGGCAGGACCTATAGCGCCGGAACCTCCCAGTGCCGTAACCGGCGCCATCAATTGGGCAGCTGACTGTGATCGTCCCAGCAACGAGGGAATGGCGATCCTCAGGGCCTGATCCTGCTCTTTGGTGCGTTCAACACCTGTTGTTGTATCAGACAGAATGGCGCCAATATCCCCCATCAATGCGATCAGTATCGAACGGTCCTTGGCAGTGGCCCTGTCGCTTCCTGAGGAGCCATCGTCCTTCAGGCGTTGGAGACTTTGGAGTAAATCGTGCGGCCCCTGGCCAGGCATAAGGCCCTCAGTTCCAAACAGATGTCCACCCAAAGGAGCTTGCAGGTCACCCAGTTTGTGCATCATGTCCTGGGTACGCCCGGCGGCCAGGCCTAACTCTTGACGCAATACTGGGCCGGGATGATAAAGCAGGTTTCTCGCCGCTATCGTTTGGCGCATGGCCAGTGTCCTGGTCGTACCGTCAACTGCGGAACGGCTTGCTGGATCGACAAACTCGGCTGTGTTTGAAGAGCGGCTCAAGAATGCGTGTGGGAGAGTCTGAGTGATACGCGAGAGGTCGGAGCCTCGTCTGCCTTTGTCGATCAACGATTCTGAGGATGGCTGTATCCCAGGGTAGGAATAGGAGGCCTGAGTTAACCCCCGAGGACCGCCTGGGATCGCCCGGCTATGGTCGCAAGGGCGAGGCGCTAGAGATGCTTGTTCGCTGGGTATGAGCACTTTGCTAATTCTCCAGGAGAGGGTACTCACATACGTGGTGCTCAGTTCGCGAGGAGTTCCTCGACCTTCTTCCATGACTTATGGAACTGGTGAACTGTACGCGGCCACTGGGAATTCAACTTCAATCCGATGTTGAAGCAGCGAACAATCCAGCCGACTAGTCAGGTAATCCACAGATGAACCTTGAGTTATTGCTGCACGCTTTAGGCAAAAGGTATGGCGCCAAGCTTTCTCTGCAAAACGGGATTTGTGCGTTGAACAATGCCCAGGGTCAGGAGGCGGTGGTGATCGAAGTGCCTGCCGATGCAGCTATGGTCATGCTTCATTGCACTATGACCGCTCTTGCATCAAGTGAGGTGTATCGGCACTTGCTCAAGGTGAATTTCCAGATGGATAAAACATTGGGTTGCTGGTTGGCCCTGGATGATCTGGAAAATGTTCAGTTGTGTGACCAATTACCCCTGGTTGTTTTGGATGAGCTTACGTTCTGCGATTGGGTGTCGGGATTCATCACGCATGCCATGGCCATGCGCACCCGATTGAGCGATGTGGGTAAAGGCTCTCAGTTGCTGTGAGTAGTGTCAGATGACAATGGCTGAACACGGCCTGGTCTGGTCAGACACTGTCATTCGTTTTGGTTATAGATAAATATCTTCTTATTCCTTAACGAATATATGTGACGTCCCTATACTGGTCAGCAACGTTAAACGCTGCAGGAGGGCACACCCATGCACAGCGAATTGATTCGTTACCTGATCGTGCCGGGCTGGCAAGGGTCGCCAGAAGATCATTGGCAAAGTCATTGGCAGAACAGCTTGCCCAACAGCGCTCGGGTGGAGCAGGCCGACTGGCTCACGCCCCGTCGCGAAGATTGGGTCGCGGCCCTGGCCGAGGCGATTGCGGCTGACAGCACACCAGTGATCCTGATCGCCCATAGCCTGGGCTGCATCACCGTTGCCCACTGGGCCAAAACTGCTCCGTTGCGTTTTTTGCGCCAGGTGCGCGGCGCCTTGCTGGTCGCCCCGGCGGATGTTGAACGCCCGGCGTGCGCGCCTGCGTTGCGCAACTTTGCACCGATCCCAAGGGATCTGTTGCCGTTCCCCAGCCAAATTGTATGTTCCGACAATGACAGTGCTGTCAGCGCTGCCCGGGCTCTGGACATGGCGCGTGACTGGGGAGCAGAGGCCGGGATTCTTACAGGTGCCGGGCATATCAATGTGAAGTCCGGCCACCAGCGCTGGGAGCAGGGGTTCTCCTACCTCTATCGCCTGCAAAATCGCCTCGAGCATCACGCCCGGCGCCGCGCCTGAATTTTTTCAACGCCCCGTTCCTTTGTGGGTGTGGGCGGGAGTCTGCCATGAGTTTGCACGAAACCTATGGTCAGCCCTTGCTGACCTTTCCCGACGCCGAAAAAAGCCCGCTGAGCATCCGTGCCAAGGCGCTGGTGTTCGTCGATCCGCGTTCTCGCCAGTTGCGCGAAGACCTGGAACACCTGGCCCCTCGCGCCTTGCCGGTGCTGATTCGCGGCGAAACCGGTAGCGGCAAGGAATTGCTGGCGCGGCATATCCATCGCGGCAGTGATCGCGGCGGTTTGTTTGTGTCGGTCAATTGCGGCGCCATCAGCCCGACGTACGCCGATGCGGAATTGTTTGGCTATGCCGTCGGTAGCTACAGCGGCGCCGCCAGCAGCCGTGCCGGCTGGTTTGGTTCGGCCAACGGCGGCACCCTTTACCTGGATGAAATCGGCGATTTGCCGTTGCCGATCCAGATCAAATTGCTTGCTGCCCTGGAAAATCACGAAGTCACCCGTGTCGGCGCCCAGCAACCCAGCCCGGTGGATGTGCGCCTGGTAGCGGCCACCAGCATTGATCTGGCCCAGGCGGTGGCTGTCGGGAAATTCAACGAGCGTTTGTTCCATTACCTTGGCGAAGGCCAGCTCGAGTTGCCGGCACTGCGTGAGCGTGTGGGAGACATTCTGTCATTGGCCGAATACTTTCTTGGCATCTACAGCCAGCGCCTGGACTTGCCGGTACCGTTGATTAGCGACGCCGCGCAGCGGGTGTTGGAGCAACACAGCTGGCCGGGCAACACCCGGGAACTGGAGAACGTGATTCACTTTGCACTGCTGGTCAGCAGTGGCGATGAAATCCTGCCGGAGCATCTGAATTTGCCTCTGCCCTCGGTGGTGCAACTTGAACATCAGGCCCGGCAGATTCTCAGCAGTGGTAGCGAGGCGGAGCGTGTGGCGTTGAAACGTTTGCTGCAAAGCCTGAGTGCTGTATGAGCAAAATGGAATATCAAAGTGAATAAAAGGTATTGTTCGGGAATAAAAAATATCGGTATTGTCCTCTGCATGCCGCGATAGCACTTCGCTGGTACCCCATATAAGAAACGGCCGTCATTGACGCTCCGGATTTACGATTAAGGACACTGCATGAAAAAGGTTCTGTTGTTCACCGCACTGGCGGCTGCCTTGACTGCCGGCCTGGCCCAGGCCAACGAGAAACTGGTGATCGCGGCCACCCCGATTCCCCATGCCGAGATCCTCGAGTTGATCAAGCCGGCCCTGGCCAAAGAGGGCGTGGACCTGGAAATCAAGGTGTTCACCGACTACGTACAGCCGAACGTGCAGTTGGCCGAGAAGCGTCTGGACGCCAACTACTTTCAGACCCTGCCGTACCTGGAAAACTTCAACAAGGGCAAGGGTACCAACCTGATCACTGTCGTCGGTGTTCATGTTGAACCGTTTGGTGGGTACTCGAAAAAAATCACCAAGCTGCAAGATCTGAAAGACGGCGCCACCGTCGCCATTCCCAACGAAGGCTCCAATAGTGGCCGTGCCTTGTTGCTGCTGCAGAAAGCCGGCCTGATTACCCTCAAAGACCCGACCAACGCGTTGTCCACACCCAAGGATATCGCGAGCAACCCGAAGAACCTGAAGTTCAAGGAACTGGAGTCGGCGTTGCTGCCACGGGTGCTGGACCAGGTTGACCTGGACATGATCAACACCAACTACGCCCTGGACGCGGGTCTGAACCCGGCCAAGGACGCCTTGATCATCGAAGACGCCAAGTCGCCCTATGTGAACTTCCTGGTCGCTCGTCCAGACAACAAGGACAGCGACGCTATCCAGAAACTGTCCAAGGCCCTCACCAGCCCGGAGGTCAAAGCCTTCATCGAGAAACAATACAACGGTGCGGTCTTGCCCGCGTTCTGATGCATTAGTCCCCTTCAAGGTTTGAACGCCGACGGCTGGTACAGCGTCGGCGTTTTTTTATGCCAGCAGGTCGATTTTTCCACGCGGGTCTATCGACTGTTAATAGCCCTGCGCAACGCTACCAACCACTTCACCAACTCTTGCGGATCAATCGGTTTCGCTTCGTTCATTGCTCATACCCTCACGTGACAAGTGGCCACAGTCTGGCCAACCGCTGCCTGCCCCGGCAGATGCGCACGGCAAAAAAGAGCCTTCCTACGCCCGTGAGAACAATAGCTGTCACCACTGACCCGGTGAATCCGGGGGGTTATCTGTTTGGGTGACATCAATATGCTATTTGGGTATTGAAATTTTTTGTTTTTATACCTTTAAAGTCCAGCGCTACCCGGCATTACCCCGGCGGCGCCAGGACGTGGGCATGGTGTGGCGGTTGTGTACTTCTTCCCACCTCAAGGGTTCATGAACAACGTATTTGTGCGCAATCCAATACCTAGTAAGACAGCACCGTAGGAGGCTGGTAGCTGTCGTTGGGAGACGCTTCCTTTTCGTTACTGACAACCCAGCCCGCAGGCTTGTGACGGGGCGTCCCCCGTCGTTTCATCTCCAGTTCCGCTAATTGGCTTACGCCGCATGAACTGGAGAGACGCACGGATGAATAAAGGCTATTTCATTGGGCTAGGTGACAAAACCAGCTGCGGTGGCGAAGTTCTGGAGGGTGACAACAGGGTCAGTCTCTATGGCCTGCTTCATGCGTGCGAAGGCGATCGGGTCACCTGTGGAAAGAACGGGCAGGCGTATACGATTCTCGGCGGCATTTCCCATATAAGCAGTCATGGCCGGCATATGGCTGGCACGCTGGACAGCTTCAGCAGTTGCCCGTGTCGGGCCCAGCTGATTCCGTCGGTATTCACCGTCAGCTACAGCAATCAAGGTTATTCATTGCAATCCAGCAGGCGCGCGCCTGAACCGGCTCCGTCAACCCGGCGCCCGGTTGCGCCGCCTCAGTCTTCCTACACCCCTCCACGCAACCCGACACCCGACACGTTTACGGACGTGCAAGGCGAGGAACCGGGCTTCTACGTGCCCTCCAAAAGCATGCCCCGCGAAGCACTGGAGGCCATGCTTTTTCCTGTGCCTGATCCCAGTGTGATGCGCAAGTTTTACGTGCTCAACCCGAAGATTGGCGATGTAAAAGCCGGCTCGATGATCGTGCTCGGCGATCCCCGAAACACTTCCTGTACCTACCAGGAAGCACAGCTGATGCAGGCCGCCCAGCAAGTCGAGGCAACCCTTGCGCCCCTCACGCCAGAGGAAGCTGACTTCCTGCATCGGCACGCTGCCGAAATCGCCAGCTTTTCCGGCCAGGGCTCGACCTGGCTGGGCGTCAGCGCCGTGATGATGGAAAAGCACCTGGCCAACCTGCGCGACACGCTCCAGGCCATGGAGCGTTTGCATCAGGAAAATTATCGCCGGCACGGTCATCTCAAATCAGCGCAATTCTTCGCCGATCGCCAGCACCTGCTCAAACAACTGGATGCCCACCTGTTGAACTCCACCCGCCTGCGTGGCCAGACAACCTTCGGCGATCACCCGAAGTTGAAAACGGCGCTGGGTATTTCCAGCAAGAGCCTGGTGCATCACTGGGACAAGGCCGGTGCTCCGGGACAAATTCCGGGGTATGCCGGGCATGTGGAGGCGATCAGTCGTGCTGCCAAGTACATGACGACGGGTGGGTATATCGGAATCGGGGTGGGCGGGGTGTCGTCGTTATTGGCGATTGAGCAGGTGTGTAATGGGGATTCCGGGGAGGCTTGTGAGAGGGTCAGGTTTACGGAAGGAGGGAAGTTTAGTGGGGCTACCTTTGGTGGTGCTGCGGGTGGTGGACTAGCCAAATATGCCAGTGGCCCGATCTGTGTGGCACTTGGCGCGTCTACGGGTATAGGCGGTATTGTTTGTGTGGCCGCAGTTATAGGGACTGGCTCATGGGTGGGTACCAAACTCGGTGAGGCGGGGGGCGAAGAGTTAGGAGAAATGCTGTACGAGAAAATTTTGCCATGACAGTGGAAGAGTTTTGGAAATCCTGGCTGGCGATCTGGTTTTTGGCTGGTCCATTCCTGCTTACAGCTGTGGATCTTGCTTACAGTTTCTACCTGAGCCATCGTCACTTGGACGCCATCAAGGAGGCCTTGAAGAACAGTCGCTATATTTACATTTGGGGGACAAGTCTGGGCAAACGGGGTTTGATCTGGTCATTTTTGGAGATCGTAAAAATCACCCAGATGATCATGATGCCAAGGTCATCATTAGTCATCGGTGAACTAGACCCTGTCGATCTTGAAAACTTCCCCCCTCACTTAAAACGTCTATTGAAGATCAAGTCAGTGATGATGATTGGCAGTGGCGTATGGTTAGTGGCTGCATTTGTGCTGGTGAAATTTAAGTAACTCGATGGAAACTGAAGTCAGCTCTTGATATCAGTGGTCCGATCTGCCTGGCATTAGGTGCATCCACAGGTATAGGCGGTATTGTCAGAAAGGTGTGTCCCCCGGACGCTTATCCAAGGCTCAGCAGCAGCTGATTAATGCGCTTATCGCCAAAATGTAACGGAACGGGCATTGTTAGGGCTTTGATCGAGCACTGGAGAGCAATGACCATGAATGACATCGACATTGATCGATACGCGCCAGGCGACGAGAAAGATGTAATAGCTTTGATCTTGCCTATCCAACGTGAGGAGTTCGGAATTGAGATTTCAGCGGAGGATCAGCCAGACTTAATGCAAATCCAGTCGTTCTACCAGACCGGTACCGGTGACTTTTGGTTGGCCCGGAGACAGGGTGCAGTGATCGGAACGATTGGTCTGAAGGACATTGGCAATGGTGAAGTCGCTTTGCGCAAGATGTTCGTTGCAGCGCCTTGGCGAGGGCGGGAGTTTAATGTAGCCAAACAGATGCTTGAGCTCCTAGTTGAGGCCTCGAAAGAGCGTGGCGTAAAACGGATTTATTTAGGTACCACGGATAGGTTTTTAGCTGCCCATCGTTTCTATGAAAAACACGGCTTCGAGCTGATAGAACAGCAGAATCTGCCAGCCGGTTTTCCTTTGATGGTGGTCGATACGCGATTTTATGCGTTGGTATTGTAAGCCTTCCGGCACAGGAGCGGCGTTGTGGCCGCTTAAAATGAGGTGGGCACCATCGCCTTAAGCGACGGCATCAGGAAGATGTGTTGCCCGGACGCCTACGACTATGCCATGACAGCCGAGGGATTTTGGACATCCTGGCTAGCCGTCTGGCTTTTGGCGGGCCCATTTCTGCTTGCAGCTGCAGGGCTTACATACAGTTTGTACTTGAGTCACCGTCATCTGGACGCTATCAAAGAGGCCTTGAAGAACAGTCGTTATATCTACATTTGGGGCGCAAGCCTTGGGAAGCGGGGATGGATTTGGTCTCTCATGGATATGGCTAAAATCACCCAGATGATCATGATGCCAAAGTCATCGCTACTTACTGGTGAACTGGACCCTGTCGATCTTGAAAACTTCCCTCCTCACCTTAAACGGCTACTGAAAATCGACTTTATGATGATGATTGGTAGTGGTGTTTGGCTAGTGATCGTATCGGTACTGTCGGAGTTGAAGTAACTCGATGGAGAACGGCTTCCAACTGAAAACAGCTCTGCATATTCCCTCACCCCAACCCCGCTCCCCCAAACGGGCACAGGTACCTACATATCTTTACGGGTGGGGTCGGTCTGGGCACATACCCGTCCCTGCTCTCAACTCGGCCAATGCCAGGCAGGCTCATCCAGCACCCGCTGCCCGACAATCTGCGTCTGTCCCATCACCTTCTCCAGCACGATCGAATTGCATTCTTCATCCTGCTGCAATGCCGCAATCAAGCGACTGGCATGGGACACCACCCACACCTGGCACTGTTGTGATGCCTGGATAATCAAGCGGGCCAATGCGGGCAGCAAGTCCGGGTGCAGGCTGGTTTCCGGCTCGTTGAGCACCATCATCGTCGGTGGGCGTGGTGTCAGCAGGGCGGCGACCAGCAACAAATAACGCAAGGTGCCATCCGACAGCTCTGCCGCTGACAAGGGTCGCAGCAACCCGTCCTGATAAAACTCAATGGCAAAGCGCCCGCCCTGCAAGGGTTGGATATTCAAGCGTGCGCCGGGAAACGCATCGCTGACCGCGCGTTGCAGCGCATCGGGATCGCCGATCTCACGGATGGTCTGCAATGCTGCGGCCAGGTCGCGGCCATCGTGATGCAGCACCGGCGTGCGCGTGCCCAGTTGTGGCAGGCGCACCGGTGCCTCAGCGTCGCTGCGAAAGTGATCGTAAAAACGCCAGCCACGGATGCTTTCGCGCAGCGTCAATACTTCAGGAGAACCGCGCAGGCTACCGACTTGATCGAACAGGCTGTGGTAGTTGGGCGTGTGCTGGGCCAATACATCCCAGGCACGGCCATCGCGGGCGCGGATCATCGGCCCGGACCGTTGCACCAGCAGGCTCGCCGGGCGGTAGATATGGCCGGCCCAGATGCATTCCTTCTTGATCTCAGGGTCCAGAGAGAAATAGGACTCGCTGGGCTCGGGCAGGCCAAGGGAAATGGCATAGCTGAAATCCTCCCCGGCAAATCCCAGGCGCAGACGCTTGGCGCCTTGGGGCACGGCTGCCTGCACTTTGACTTCACCGTCGAGCATGCGACGGCTGATGCTTTCAGGCCCGGCCCAGAACGTCGAGTCCAGCCCGCCTTCACGGGCCAGGGCGTTGATCACCCCGCCCTGGGCAGTTTCCGCCAGCAGGCGCAAGGCGCGGTACAGGTTGGATTTGCCGCTGCCGTTGGGGCCGGTGATCACGTTGAGCCGGCCCAGCGGTACCACCAATTTATTGATCGAGCGGTAATTGGCCACCGCTAAGGTTTTGAGCATGGGGTCGCATCTGTTCGGGAACGAGGGTGAGTATGGAATCCCAGACGCAGATAAGGAACCCTGAACTAAGCTCACAGTCGCATACACACTGGCACGTCAGCATCACGCAAAGGAGCCTGCATGGGCGGTCCGACCTCGACATTCATTTATGGCCTTGCCCTACTGGCATTGCTCAGCGGCTGCGGCCAGGAAAAATCTGCACCCAAGGATCATTCCAGGGTCTTTGTGCAAACCGTGCAGGCGGGCGATTTCGCCGCCGCCGTGACGCTGACCGGGGATATCCAGGCGCGGGTCCAGGCCGACCTGTCGTTTCGTGTCGGCGGCAAGATTATCCAGCGCATGGTCGATGTCGGCGACCGCGTGACCGCCCGGCAAGTGCTGGCCAGGCTTGATCCCAAGGATTTGCAGAGCAACGTCAACTCTGCCCAGGCTCAAGTGGTGGCGGAGCAGGCGCGGGTCAAGCAGACCGCCGCTGCCTTTGTGCGTCAGGAGAAGCTCCTGCCCAAGGGCTATACCAGCCGCAGCGAATACGACTCGGCCCAGGCCGCGTTGCGCAGCAGCCAAAGTGCGCTGGCCGCAGCCCAGGCGCAACTGGCCAATGCCCGTGAGCAACTGGGTTACACCGCATTGGTCGCCGATGCCGCGGGTGTGATTACTGCGCGCCAGGCCGAAGTCGGCCAAGTGGTGCAGGCCACCATGCCGATCTTCAGCCTGGCCCGTGACGGTGCGCGCGACGCGGTGTTCAACGTTTATGAATCACTGCTGGTAGAGCCTCCCGCCGATACGCCGATCACGGTCAGCCTACTGGACAACCCAGAGATCAAAGCGGTTGGCCGGGTGCGCGAAGTGACCCCGACCGTGGCCGCCAACAGTGGCACCGTGCAAGTGAAGATCGCCCTGGACGCCCTGCCCAAAGGCATGGAACTGGGCTCGGTGGTCAGCGCCACGGCCAATGGGCCGGCCAAGAGCAGTGTCGAGTTGCCCTGGGCGGCACTGACCAAGGACCTGGATGCGCCCGAGCCTGCCGTGTGGCTGGTGGACGGCGACGGCAAGGCACAACTGCACCGCGTCACCGTTGCCCGTTACTTGACCGGCAAGGTGATCATCAGTGACGGCCTCAAGGGCGGCGAGAAAGTGGTGGTGGCCGGGGGGCAATTGCTGCATCCCGGCATGCAGGTGGAGATTGCCCAACCTGCGGGCGAGGCCAAGGCCAGGGGAGTGCAGCCATGAAGCATCTGGCGCTGATACTTGCCGGCAGCCTGGCGCTGCTGGCCTGTTCCAAGGAAGAGCCTGCCCCCGAACCGGTGCGTCCGGTACTTTCGGTTGAAGTCAAATCCCAGGACCAGGCAAACCTCGGCCGCTTTGCCGGCTATATCCAGGCTCGCTACGAAAGTAACCTTGGGTTCCGCGTACCGGGTCGCATCGCTCGGCGGGCCGTGGATGTGGGGGCCGAGGTGGAGAAGGGCGCCTTGCTGGCGGTACTCGACCCCACCGACCAGCAGAATCAGTTGCGCGCGGCCCAGGGCGACCTGGCCCGTGTCCAGGCACAATGGATCAACGCCCAGGCCAATGCGCGCCGCCAGCAGGAACTGTTCAACCGTGGCGTCGGTGCCCAGGCACAACTGGATATTGCCCAGACCGACCTGAAAACCACCCAGGCCTCCCTTGACCAGGCCAGGGCAGCGGTGGATCAGGCACGGGACCAGCTCGACTACGCGCAGTTGCACACTGACCATGCCGGCATCGTCACGGCCTGGAATGCCGAGGCTGGCCAAGTGGTCAGCGCGGGTCAGCAAGTGGTGGCGCTGGCCCGGCCCGATATCAAGGAGGCGGTGATTGATCTGCCCGCCAACCTTGCCGAGCGCTTGCCCCCGGATGTGGTGTTTCTGGTGGCCGCGCAGTTGGACCCCGGTGTCCATACCACTGCCACTGTGCGCGAAATCGAACCCCAGGCACAAAGCGCCACGCGCACTCGCCGCGCCCGCCTGACCCTGGCTGATACCCCTGCGGCGTTCCGCCTGGGTACGGCGATCAGCGTGACCTTGAGCTCGGCCGTTGCCCCGCGTATCGAATTGCCCCTCAGCGCGGTGCAGGAGGTCGACGGCAAAAGCCGTATCTGGGTGATTGATATGCAAAACCAGACCGTCCAGCACCGCGATATCAGCGTTGTCAGCCGCACTGCGAGCCATGTGTTGCTGGACGGTGGTGTCCAGCCCGGCGAGCGCGTGGTCAGTGCTGGCGTCAACAGTCTGAAGCCCGGGCAAAAAGTCAAAACCGATGAGGACAGCCCGCGATGAAAGGGAGTTTCAACCTATCCGACTGGGCCCTCAAGCATCAGTCCTTCGTCTGGTACCTGATGTTCGTCGCGCTGCTGATGGGCGTGTTCTCCTACATGAACCTTGGGCGTGAAGAAGATCCCTCCTTCACCATCAAGACCATGGTGATCCAGACACGCTGGCCTGGCGCGACCCAGGAGGAAACCCTCAAGCAAGTCACCGACCGCATCGAGAAAAAACTCGAAGAGCTCGACTCCCTCGACTACGTGAAAAGCTACACCCGACCCGGCGAGTCCACGGTGTTCGTGTTCCTGCGCGATACCACCAGCGCCAAGGACATCCCCGATATCTGGTACCAGGTGCGCAAGAAGATCGATGACATTCGCGGCAGCTTCCCCCAAGGGTTGCAAGGGCCGGCGTTCAACGATGAGTTCGGTGACGTGTTCGGCTCGGTCTATGCCTTTACCGCAGACGGCCTGTCGATGCGCCAGTTGCGTGACTATGTCGAGCAGGTACGAGCCGAGATTCGTGCAGTACCGGGGTTGGGCAAGGTCGAGATGATCGGCCAGCAGGACGAAGTGATTTACCTGAACTTCTCCACGCGCAAACTCGCGGCCCTGGGGATTGACCAGCGGCAAGTGGTGCAGAGCCTGCAATCGCAGAACGCCGTCACCCCGGCCGGGGTCATCGAGGCCGGGCCAGAGCGGATTTCGGTGCGTACCTCCGGGCAATTTGCCTCGGAAAAAGACCTGGCCAACGTTAACCTGCGACTCAACGATCGCTTCTATCGCCTGGCGGACATTGCCGATATCACACGGGGCTACATCGACCCGGCGCGCCCGATGTTTCGCTTCAATGGCCAACAAGCGATTGGCCTGGCCATCGCCATGCAAAAGGGCGGCAATATCCAGGACTTCGGCGAGGCGCTGCACCAGCGCATGGATGAGTTGACCGCCGACCTGCCGGTGGGCGTCGGTGTGCATAAGGTTTCCGACCAGGCAGAGGTGGTGGAAGAGGCCGTCGGAGGCTTTACCAGTGCGTTGTTCGAAGCGGTGATTATCGTTCTGGTGGTGAGTTTTATCAGCCTGGGCATGCGTGCCGGACTGGTGGTGGCGTGCTCCATTCCGCTGGTGCTGGCGCTGGTATTCGTGTTCATGGAGTACAGCGGCATCACCATGCAGCGGGTGTCCCTGGGGGCCTTGATCATTGCCTTGGGCCTGCTGGTGGACGACGCGATGATCACCGTGGAAATGATGATCACGCGCCTGGAGAAAGGCGAAACCAAGGAGCAGGCCGCGACTTATGCCTACACTTCCACCGCGTTCCCGATGTTGACCGGTACGCTGGTGACGGTGGCCGGTTTCGTGCCTATCGGCTTGAACGCCAGTTCGGCGGGCGAGTACACCTTCACCCTGTTCGCGGTGATTGCCGTGGCGATGCTGGTGTCGTGGGTGGTGGCGGTGTTGTTTGCGCCAGTGATCGGCGTACATATCCTCAGCAGCAAGGTCAAACCCCACAGCGAGGAACCTGGGCGCGTTGGCCGGGCTTTCAACGGCGGGATGCTCTGGGCCATGCGCAACCGCTGGTGGGCGATCGGGATCACAGTGCTGCTGTTCGTGGCGTCGGTATTTTCCATGCAGTTTGTGCAGAACCAGTTTTTCCCGTCCTCGGACCGGCCGGAAATACTCGTCGACCTCAACCTGCCGCAAAACGCCTCGATCAATGAAACCCGCAAGGCCGTCGACCGGCTCGAAGCGATCATCAAGGATGATCCGGACATTGCCCGCTGGAGCACCTACATCGGCCAGGGCGCGATCCGTTTCTACCTGCCGCTGGACCAACAACTGGAGAACCCGTACTACGCGCAGTTGGTGATTGTCAGCAAAGGCCTGGAAGAGCGCGGTGCGCTGATCGAGCGCCTGCAAAAGCGCCTGCGGGATGATTTCGTCGGCGTGGGCAGCTTTGTCCAGCCGCTGGAAATGGGCCCGCCGGTGGGGCGTCCGATCCAATACCGGGTTTCGGGCAAAGACATCGACCAAGTGCGTAAACATGCGATTGAACTGGCCACCTTGCTGGATCAGAACAACCATCTGGGGGAGATCATTTACGACTGGAACGAACCTGGCAAAGTGCTGCGGATCGATATCGCCCAGGATAAGGCGCGGCAGTTGGGGCTGTCGTCCGAAGACGTGGCGCAGCTGATGAACAGTGTGGTCAGCGGCGCAGCCGTGACCCAGGTCAACGATGATATCTACTTGATCAATGTGGTCGGCCGTGCCGAAGACGCGGAGCGTGGTACCCCGCAAACCCTGCAGAACTTGCAGATCGTCACGCCAAGCGGCACCTCGATACCGCTGCTGGCGTTCGCCACCGTAGGCTATGAGCTGGAGCAGCCGTTGGTATGGCGTCGGGATCGCAAACCGACCATCACTATCAAGGCCGCCGTGCGCGATGACATGCAGCCCACGGATCTGGTCAAGCAACTCCAGCCCGAGATCGACAAGTTCAGCGCCGGCCTGCCGGTAGGCTACAAGGTCGCCACCGGCGGCACCGTGGAGGAAAGTGGCAAGGCCCAGGGCCCGATTGCCAGTGTGGTGCCGTTAATGCTGTTTTTGATGGCGACCTTTTTGATGATCCAGTTGCACAGCGTGCAGAAGATGTTCCTGGTGGCCAGTGTTGCACCGCTGGGGCTTATTGGTGTGGTGTTGGCGTTGATTCCAACGGGCACGCCCATGGGCTTCGTGGCGATCCTCGGGATCCTTGCGCTGATCGGCATCATCATCCGCAACTCGGTGATTTTGGTGACGCAGATCGATGCCTACGAGCAGGATGGCTACACGCCGTGGGACGCAGTGGTGCAAGCCACCGAGCATCGCCGCCGACCGATTCTGCTGACCGCGGCGGCTGCCAGCCTGGGCATGATCCCCATCGCTCGGGAAGTGTTCTGGGGGCCGATGGCCTATGCGATGATCGGCGGCATTATCGTTGCCACCCTGCTGACATTGTTGTTTTTACCGGCGCTGTATGTGGCCTGGTACAAGATCCGCGAGCCGAAGAGCAGCCAGTGATGCCGGCTGGGGAACTCAGGCGGCCCTTGGTTTGCGCCACACACTGGCCAGCCAAGGCTGCTGTTCCCGGGGCAAACCGGCAGGTCGATAGTAATGCTCCAACTCTTTGAATCCTGCCGCCGTCAGCAGCGCTTGCCAGGTGTGCAGGTCGTGATAGGCGCCATACCGTGGCCCGTTCCAGCCTTCCTGGTTCTCGCCCCTGGGGTTGGAGCTGAACAACACGCCACCGGGCTTCAATGCCGCGTGAAGCTGTTTGAGAATGCGCGGCAGTTCTTGCCCGGGGATATGAAATAGCACCGCGTTGGCGAAGATTCCGTCAAAGCGTGCGGCGGGCAGGTCGAGTTTCAGGAAGTCTTGCTGCAATACCTCGCAGCCACTGTCTTGCCGTGCCATCTGTGCGAAACGCTCGCAGCCATCGAGCCCCACGGCGATATGGCCCAGGCGCGTGAAAGTCTGCAAATCCCGCCCCGGGCCACAACCGAAGTCCAGCACGGTAAACGGCGCAGAACCCTGGATATGGCGTAACAACGCGTCGATGTTCTGGCTCACATCATGATCACGGGTGCCGGTGCGAAAATCTTCGGCCACCTTGGTGTAGTGGCCGAGTGTCGTGGCAGTGATCTGGTCGAGGTCGTCGGGCTGCAGTTTCATGACGGGCAATACCAAGCGTTGAGATGCCCCGACTATACCTCACCTCTTGTCGAGGACCCGCGCCAACCGATCCCCGGCCAATTGAATTGTCGCCACCAGGATCACCAGCAACACAATCACGGTCAGCATGATCTGGCTGTCAAAACGCTGGTATCCATAGCGATAGGCAATATCCCCCAGGCCCCCCGCACCAATCGCCCCGGCCATGGCCGAAGAGTTGATCATGGTCACCAGGGTAATGGTGAACCCACCGACAATGCCCGCCAGCGCCTCGGGCAACAATACATGCCAGACGATATGCCAGCGCCGGCAGCCCATGGCTTGCGCGGCCTCGATCAAGCCGTGGTCGACTTCCCGCAGGCTGACCTCGGCAATTCGCGCAAAGAACGGCGTGGCGGCGATGGTCAGCGGCACCACGGCAGCCCAGACGCCGTAGGTGGTCCCGACGATCAGCCGAGTGAACGGGATCAACGCCACCATCAAAATCAGAAAGGGAATCGAGCGGAACAGATTGACGACGGCCCCCAACACCCGATTCAGTGTGGGTGCCTGGAAGATGCCGCCCTTGTCGCTGGTGACCAGCAATACCGCCAGCGGAATGCCCACCAACAGCGCAATCAATGACGACACGCCGACCATCAACAAGGTGTCGATGGCGCCCTGCACTAAACGATCAAACCACATAACCCAACACCTCGACCTGTTGTGCCCAGCGCGTGGCGCGGGTGCGTAAAGCGTCTGCGTCCAGGGACGTACCGCTGACCGCCAGCAATAATTGCCCCAAGGCGTGGCCCTGGATGCGTTCTACCGCGCCTTGCAGCAGTCGTACGCGCCCGCCGAGTGCGGCGAACAACGCGGCCAGGTCCGGTTCATCTTCACTGGCACCGGTCAATTGCAGGCGTAGCACAACGGCTGCATCCACTGAGGGCGGCGTGGGCTGCAAGCGGCGTTGCAGTTCCTCGGGCAAGGCGTGTTGCAGTGGCGCCAGCAGGGTTTTGCTGACCTCATGCCGGGGGTTGCCAAACACTTCCCACACCGGGCCTTGCTCGACAATCTGCCCATGTTCCAGGACCACGACGCGGTGGCAGATTTCGCGAATCACGGCCATCTCATGGGTGATCAGGACAATGGTCAGCCCCAGGCGCCGGTTGATCTCGCGCAGCAGGCCGAGGATCGATTGGGTCGTCTCCGGGTCCAGCGCCGACGTGGCTTCGTCGCACAGCAGGATCTGCGGGTCGTGTACCAGCGCACGGGCGATGCCGACACGTTGCTTTTGCCCACCGGACAACTGCGCCGGATACGCCGTGTGCTTGTTCTGCAGTCCCACCAGATCCAGCAATTGGCGGACCTTTTGCTGGCGCTGTTTCTTGGGTACGCCGGCGACCTTGAGTGGCAACTCGACGTTCTGCCACACAGTCTTGGCCGACATCAGGTTGAAGTGCTGGAAGATCATGCCAATGCGCCGCCGCAGCGCTACCAGGCGGTCTTCATCGAAGTCGCCGATATCCACTTGATCGATCAGCACCCGGCCACTGCTGGGCTGCTCCAGGCGGTTAATGGTGCGAATCAGCGACGATTTGCCGGCGCCGCTGCGTCCGATGATGCCGAACACTTCACCCTGCTGGATCGCCAGGTCGATGCCTTGCAGGGCATGTACCGTACCGTCATAGGTTTTGCCCAGGTTGATAAAGCGCACATGGGCGCGGTTCAGTTCGGGATGAAGCTCGGTTTGCTGCGCGTTCCTTGGTGGTATGCCGAGGTCGCGCAATTGGGCGTTGGCAGCACTCATGTTCAACCTTCCCAGCCGACTTGGTAGAGCTTGCCAAGGGATTTATCCAGGGCGGCGCGTACCGCCGGCGAGTGCTGATAGATATCGACGAACTTGATCAGCCGCGGATCGGTTTTGCTTTTTGGCTGGATCACGAACTGGATTACGTACTCCTTGAAGTCGATGCCGTCGAACAGCAGCGCCGACTCGGCATCGAAGGTCTTGGACAGGCGAATATAGGCCGGGTAACCCTGTACCAGGTCGGCATCGTCATAGGCGCGCACCAGTTGCACCGCTTCCACCTGCAGGATCTTGAGTTTTTTCGGGTTGGCGGTGATGTCCTCCTCGGTGGCCTTGTAGCCCACGCCTGGCGTGAGGGTGATCAAGCCCGCCTTGGCCAGCAGTTGCAGGCAGCGGCCGCTGTTGATCGGGTCGTTGGCAATCGCCACGCTGGCGCCTTCGGTGTACGGAACAACCACATGGGTTACAAAAAAGTGCATTCACATAGGTGACACTTTGATTGAAACATAGCCGTTTTTTGCGTCCCGGGCATTGACGTGACCGAGGATCACCGGACCGAAGATAACATTCCATACCCCGTCTTTGATCATCTCCATTCCAATGGTTTGATGCCTGAGCAGGTTCCCCACATATATCCGCAGACCATCTCGATTAATGATTCCGCTACCATCGGCCAGGTAACACTCAACATGGCTCGCATACCCCATTTCCGGTAGTTTCTCCGGGTAAGCTCGGGTTGATGGGGTATAGCAGGACGCCGGGGTTTTCTGGCCGAGTGCCTCGTGTCCCCGTTCGTGATTGTAGTGCTGCATAAATCGATCAAAGTGTTTTTGCTGAGCCTCCCAGGCAATGGCCGGCGGTTTGGGAAACGTACTCTTCAATGTCCGGTGCATACGCTCATGACGTCCATTTTGATCTGGTCGACCGGGCTCAATTCGCTCAGGAATAATCCCAAGGCGTAGCCACCAGATCGATAACTGCGACAACCCCGCACGCCCCGTGCTCGCAAACGGCACGCCATTATCGGTTCGGATGCGCTCAGGCATCCCATACTCCCGAAAGACGCGCTCGAAGGTTTGCTGGGTCTCCTTGAGATTGGTGTTAGCCATGCTCTCGCAGGCAAGCAAGAAGCGACTGGCATGGTCCATGATCGTCAGCGGATAACACCAGACACCCGCTCCGGTGAGAAATTGGCCTTTGTAATCTGCGCTGAAGAGTTGATTAGGCGATTCTGCCCTACGCAAAGGCTTGGGATAGACAGCGACACGCTGGCGCAACGGTCGAGACGTGATCAGGTCCGCTGCCTTAAGGATGTTGTAGATGGTCGTTTTAGAAGGCGGATCCTGTCCGGGAAAGCGTTTCATCAGATCGTTCTGAATCTTTTTAGGACCCGGAACCGTTTCGCCAGTAGAGCGAAACTCAATGATTGCCTGCCTCACAACCAGCGGCACCACATAGGTCTGGTTGTGCCGGCGCCGACTACGCTCATCGAGCCCACTGGGCCCCTCTAGCTGATAGCGTTCGACCCACTTATAGCCAGTCTTTCGGCTGATCTGATAGTCCTGACACAGCTGGCTAAAGCTGTGCTCTTCAGACAGATACGCCGCGATGAACATCACTTTGAGGTCCATAGGTTTCAGCTCTTTCCAGGGCATGGTCAGATCCTCGCGAAATCGACCATGCCAGTTAATAACTGTTACCTATGTGCTTGAACTGATTTGTAACCCATGTGGGTGAGTCATACCTTCGGGCAGATCGGCAAAGCTTTTGTACTTTTTCGAATACAGGCCGACGTTGTTGATAATGCCGGGGGCGAATGGCACCAGGTCGAAACCGGCGGCGGCCTTGGCGTTTTCCAGAAACGGTATGTGCTGGAAGTAATTCACGTCGAGATCGCCGGCGGCCAGGCTGACGTTCGGAGCGATCCAGTCACTGAACTCCACCAGTTCGACCTTCAAGCCTTGTTTGCCGGCTTCCTCCACGGCGGCTTCGAGGGGGATCGCGAACGCGGCGGTGGTGCCGACCTTCAACGCAGCATCAGCGGCGAACACCGTCGAGCTGAACAGGCCGAGGGCCAGGGCCAGTGCCTTGACCGGGAGGGCGAGGGTGGTTTTTTTCATGATCAGTATCCAGTCAAGGGATGGCGGTAGGTGGAGCCGGTGTGTCGCGGGGGTAAATGCGCGTCATGCGCAAAGATTTTTTCGCGCAGGGTTCCGGCGTCATAGGCGGTCTTGTACGAGCCGCGCTGTTGCAACTGCGGGATCACCAGTTCGATAAAGTCCACATAGCTTTCCGGGGTCACGATGCGCGTGAGGTTGAAGCCATCCAGGCCGGTTTCACTGATCCAGGACTCCAGTTCGTCGGCCACCTGCCCAGGCGAGCCGACCAATGTGATGTAGCGACCGCCGAGGGCGTGTTGCTCAAGCAATTTGCGCCGCGTCCAGTCGTGGTCTTGCAGAGTCTTGGTGGCTGACTGGATGGCGTTGCTCTTCACGTACTGGATGGGCTCATCCATCTCGTACCGGGAAAAATCAACTCCGGTCGAGGCGCTGAAATGCGCCACTCCGGCCTCGGCGCTGGCGTAGCTCAGGTACTCGGCGTGCTTGGCCCAAGCCAGCTCTTCGGTGGTCGCGACGATCACGTTGAGGCCCATGAACACCTTGATGTCATCCGGGTTGCGGCCAGCTGCCGCTGCGCTGGCGCGCACCTTGTCCACCTGAACCTTGGTCGCAGTTTTGTCCTGACCGCTGATAAATACACACTCGGCATGCCGCCCGGCGAACAGCAGGCCGCGCTCCGAGCTGCCGGCCTGGAACAGTACCGGCGTGCGTTGTGGCGACGGCTCGCAGAGGTGGTAACCCTGAACCTGATAGAACTCGCCGTGGTGCTCGACCTTGTGGACTTTGTGCGGCTGCGCGTAGACCCGTGCGTGCGGGTCGTTGAGCACGGCGTCGTCTTCCCAGCTGCCTTCCCAGAGTTTGTACAGCACCTGCAGGTACTCGTCGGCCTGGTCGTAGCGCCGGTCGTGCTCGACTTGTTCATGCAGGCCCATGGCCTTGGCGGCGCTATCGAGGTAGCCGGTAACGATGTTCCAACCCACCCGGCCACGGCTCAGGTGGTCGAGGGTCGACATACGCCGGGCGAACAGGTACGGCGGCTCATAAGTGAGGTTGGCCGTCAGGCCGAAGCCAAGGTTTCTGGTGACGGCGGCCATGGCCGAGACCAGCAGCAGTGGGTCATTGACCGGCAGTTGGATCGACTCCTTGAGCGGCACATCGACACAATCCTGGTAGACGTCGTACACACCGACGATGTCGGCGATAAACAGTCCGTCGAACAGCCCGCGCTCCAGCAACTGCGCCAGTTCGGTCCAGTATTCGACGCTCTTGTACTGGCTCGAGGTGTCCCGTGGGTGCGTCCACAAGCCGTGGTTGATGTGCCCGATGCAGTTCATGTTGAACGCATTGAGGAGTATTTTTTTCTTCGGTTGCAACGCCTGGCTCATCAAATCGTCCCCCGCAGTGGCGGGTTTTGATCGTTGAGGTAGTAGTTGCCCACGGCGTGGTACTTCCAGCGCACCGGGTCGTGCAGGGTATGCACCCGGGCATTGCGCCAGTGCCGATCCAGGCTGTGTTCGGCCAGCGTTGCCTGGCTGCCGGCCAGCTCAAACAAAATGCTGCCGGCTGCCAGGGATATTTCGCTGCTCAGGGCACGGGCCTCGGCCACCGCGATGGATGCAGCGGCGATGGACTCGGCATGGGTATCGGCCTGGGCGCGGTCGAGGTATTCACCGGCGCGCTCCAGCAGGGCTTCGGTGGCGTGCAGGCGGGTGCTCAGGTGGCCGAAGCTTTTCAGGGTCAGTGGGTCTTCGCTGGCCTTGTGATTGCCCGAATCGATCCACGGCCGGGTTTTGGTCCGCACAAAGTGCAAGGCGTCCTCGAAGGCGGCGCGGGCGATACCGGTGTCGATGGCCGCGTGAAGAATCTGTGCCAGCGGGCCGACAGGTGTCGGGCGCTCAAAGGCGCTTTGAAACGGGATCACGTCGGCAGCGCTTACCCACACATTGTCGAAGACTACCGAGCCGCTGCCGGTAGTGCGCTGGCCAAAGCCGCTCCAGTCGTCGATCACCGTCAGGCCCTGGCTCGCGCGCGGGACGAAGGCCAGTTGCTGCACGCCATTTTCGTCTACCACCGAGGTGGGAATACGCTGCGCATAGATCGCGCCGGTGGCGTAGAACTTGCGACCACTGATGCGAAATCCGTCGCCGTCGCGGGTCAATTGGGTGATGCGGTCGTGGGCGGTCCTGGTGCCCAGCTCTGCCAGGGCGTTGCCGAAGCGCTGGCCGGCCAATACTTCGGCGTACAGGCGTTGCTGTTGCGCAGGGCTGCCGTTGACCCGCAGCACTTCGAGGGCATAGAAATGGTTCTGCGGAATCTGCCCCAGTGAGGCATCGGCCTGGGCAATCAGCGCAATGACCTTGGCCAGGGTGACGTTGGAAACGCTCGCTCCACCGTAGGCCCTGGGCACGCTGATGCCCCACAGGCCGGAGCGGGAAAACACCTCCAGCTCCGGCAATGGCAGGCGGCGTTCGCGGTCGCGCAAGGCGCTGTCGCGGCGAAAGTCTTCGGCCAGGTCGCTGGCGACAATCAGGGCTTGTTCATCGCTGGTGATGACCGCGACGGCTTGGGAAAGTGTCATGTGGTGCTCCAGGGCTCGGGTCGTCAGATCCAGGAATGTCGCGCCGGCAATGTGCCGTTGAGGTGCCAGGCACCGATGGCGTGATACTTCCAGCGCACCGGGTCATGCAGGGTGTGGACGCGCGCATTGCGCCAGTGGCGGTCGAGGTTGAACTCGGCAAGGGTGGCGCGGCTGCCGGCCAGTTCGAACAGCTTTTCACTGACCAGCAACGAGACCTCGGTGGTCTGTACCTTGGCGTGCGCCACGGCAATCGATGCACGTGCGGCTGACTGCTCGGTGATGGGCGCGCTACTGACTTGATCCAGCACCTGGCCGGCTTTGCGCAGCAGTGCTTGGGCGGCGTGCAGTTCGATTTTCAGCTTGCCGATATCGGCGATGACGTAGGGGTCATCGCTGACCCGCTCGACCTTGGCGTCAATCCACGGGCGCGAGCGTTCGCGCACGAACTGTAGGGTGTCGTCGAGCGCTCCCCGGGCAATGCCGGCGTCGATGGCGGCCTGGATCAGTTGCGAGATCGCGCCCTGGATATTCGGGGACAGGCCCAGGCGCCAGTTTTCCACGACCAGGCCAGCCTCCACCGGCACATTGTTGAGTAGCACGGTGCCGCTGGCGGTGGTGCGTTGGCCAAAGCCCGACCAGTCATCGACAATGCGCAGTCCCTGGGTGGCACGACGTACAAATGCCATGACCTGCTGGCCGTCATCGTTCAATGCCTTGACCGCGACCCAATGGGCAAACAATGCGCCGGTGGAATAGAACTTCTGACCGTTGATGATGAAATCGTCACCGTCCTGGGTGATTCGCGCCTTTAATTCCAGAGTATTTTTTGTACCGCGTTCCGGGCCGGCATTGCCGATGCGCCAGCCGTCCAGGACACTTTGGAACAGCACTTTCTTCTGCTCTTCGCTGGCGACGCTTTGCAGGCCGTGGAGGATGCCGAAATGGTTCTGTGGAATTTGCCCCAGTGCCGGGTCGGCCGCGCTGATGATGGCGAACACCTCGGCCAGGGTCACGAACGACACTTGCGGGCCGCCGTATTCGCGAGGGATGGTAATACTGCCCAGGCCGCTGCGGGTGAACTGCTCGATTTCAGCCCAGGGCAGCTTGCGCTGCTGGTCGCGCAGCCCAGCTTGCAGGCGGGCTGCCTTGGCAAGCTGGTGGGCGGCGTCGAGGGCTTGGGCGTCGTTGCTCAGCACGGTGGCGGGCAATAACGGCGGGGCGATATCCAGATCACTCTGAACGGGTGTTTGAGCCAGGTTCGACATCAGTGCTGCTCCTTGGCTGCATCCAATGCCCTGGCGTTAAGCACCGGGGTAACGTTGACCATACCTACCTCACATTCGTTGAAACGCTAAAAATCAGGAATGTCCGGTGGTCCGGTTTATATACCTTAAAGATGTTTAATTTTGAAATAAACTAACTTTTAGGAATATACATAGAAGGGCAATCAGCCGGGCTCACAGGGCGAGCCCGGCCGCCGCGGTTGGTACGCGCTCAACGTGGTGGCTGCTGTGGCGGGGTTGAGCGCAGCGATGCTCAGCGTGCGTGCCGGCGCCCAGCGCGAATTGTTGCCGACCCAATCGAGGATGCAGTAAGTGACGTCCAGCCTGTGATCGTCTCCGGCTTCCTGAATCAATGCCGGCGGCACCCAGACCTGCACCGGGCGCCCCACATCGTGGGCCTCGATTCTGGGCAGATCCAGGCGCGAGTCGCCCCAGCGCAAAGTGATTTCGTCATCGACGGCCATATTCAGGTAAGGGTCGATAGCCAGGGGCACGCCGCGGCGGATCTGGCGGCTGTTGACGCCATGGCGGCGGATCATTTCGGGCAGGGTGACGGGAGCCAGATTCTGGTTTTCTTCGCCACACAGCAGCGATGGCTGGCCGCCGGGGCAGTCGGTCTTGACCTGCACTCGGGTGATGGCCGAGCGCGCCGGTCCATGGCCCACTTGCATGACCCGGTAATGAATGCGCGTTGCGCCGTTGCGCACAAAACTCTCCGGCACCCGCAAGCTGCTTGGCTGGCCTATGTCGGCAGCGGCAAGACGAGTGGAGGCGGCAAAGCAGTTGTTCCAGAACAACTCGATCAGGTCACCGACGCCCATGTCCGGGTATGGCGCAATCTCCACCTGCAATCGGGCGGCGGCGAGGGCGTTGATGCCTTGTCGATGGGCCTGGGGCAATGTCGGTGCGGCGAGCATGGCCAGGGGTGAAAGGTGCGTCATAAGTAATCTCCTTGATGCAGCCAGCAGCAATCGTTCCGAATGTCAGGCGCCAGGAGCGCTGCTGTTCGGAAGGCACGATTTTTTGAAAAGCCGGAATAGGATCCAATCCTCGGGACGTTAGATAAGAGGGTTGGGCAAGGAGCGTCAATGGCGGCAAAAGGCTAAACGGCAGGTTTTGGATTATTCAGAAGGGGCTTACTGGAGGGCGGCTCAAAAAGGGTAGGCCGGTAGTATGTTTTCGCTTGGGACGGCGGGGTGTGATGTAGGAGCAAGGGGGGACGCCTAGCCCTCGCTCCTACAGTACGAGTGGTTTTTCAGTGGGTGAGGAATTTGCTCAGAAACTGCCGCGTGCGTTCTTCCTTGGGATTGGCAAACAACGCTTTGGCTTCACCCTGTTCGACGATCACGCCCTTGTCGAAAAAGATCACCCGGTTGGCTACGTCGCGGGCAAAACTCATCTCGTGGGTGACGATCACCATGGTCCGATTTTCTTCAGCCAGGCTGCGAATGGTCGCCAGCACTTCGCCCACCAGCTCCGGATCGAGGGCCGAGGTGGGCTCGTCGAACAGAATCACTTCCGGCTCCATCGCCAGGGCGCGAGCAATGGCGACCCGTTGCTGCTGGCCGCCGGAAAGACGCCGTGGATAAGCATCTTCCTTGCCTGCAAGGCCCACCTTGGCCAGCAATGAGCGACCCAGGGCGACGGCGCTGTCCCGGGGCATCTTCTTGACCACCAACGGGCCCTCGATGACGTTTTCCAGCGCGGTGCGATGGGGGAACAGGTTGAAACTCTGGAACACAAAGCCCACGTGCTGGCGCAGCCGTCGCACCAGGCCCTGTTGTTGGTTGAGCGAACGGCTGCCGTCGATTTCGATGTCCCCGACCTTGATCCGGCCGCTGGTGGGTTCTTCGAGAAAGTTCAGGCAGCGCAGGAAGGTGGTCTTGCCGGAGCCACTGGGGCCGATGATGGCGACGACTTCGCCTGCTTTCACTTGCAGGTCAATCCCGTTGAGCACCACCTGGCCATTGAATTGTTTGGTCAGTTTTTCAACCACGATCATGCTTCAAGACTCCTGGTCATGGCGATTGACCCGTGCTTCCAGGCGATTTTGCAGGTGCGCCAGAACGCTGGCGAGCACCCAGTAAATCAACGCAGCGGACAGATACATGGTGAAGATTTCAAAGGTGCGCGCAGACACCAGTTGTGCCTGGCGGAACAGCTCGGGCACCTGGATGGTGGCAGCCAGCGCCGTGTCCTTGACCAGCGAAATGAAACTGTTGCCCAGCGGTGGCAAGGCGGTACGCATGGCTTGCGGCAGAATGGCCCGGCGCAGGGTCTGCGCACGGGTCATGCCGATACTGGCGGCGGCTTCCCACTGTCCACGCTCGATGGAGCCTATGGCGGCGCGCAGAATTTCACAGGCGTAGGCGGCCATGTTCAGCGAAAAACCGATCATCGCCGCGGGTATCGGATCCAGTTCGATGCCGACTTGCGGCAAGCCGTAATAGATCAGGAACAGTTGCACCAGCAGCGGCGTGCCACGAAAGAACGATACATAGATCCGGGCGAGCAAGCTCAGCAACTTGAAGCGCGACAAGCGCATCAAGGCCAGGCCAAAGCCCAGCAACGAGCCGAAGAACATCCCGCCGAGGCTGAGGATTACCGTGTAGTACGCGCCCTTGAGCAGAAAGGGCACGGAATCGAGCGCGAGTTGGAAGCCTGCTTCCATTATTGAGTGACGTCAGCGTTGAAGTACTTCTCGGACAGCTTCTTCAAGGTGCCGTCGGCGCGCAATTTGTCGAGGGCCTTGTTCACGGCATCGAGCAGCTCAGGCTCGCCTTTGCGCAGGGCAACGCCGGATTCCTGGCGGGAGAAAGCTTCGCCGGCAGCGGCGGTATCCTTGGCTTTCTTGGCGTATTCCAGGGCAGCCAGGCGGTCGATCAGAATAGCGTCGATACGCCCGATGCGCAGGTCCTGGAACTTGGTCGGGTCATCGTTGTAGGTCTTGATGATGGCTTTAGGCGCGTTGTCCTTGAGCCACTGTTCGTAGTTGGTGCCCAGGCCTACACCGACTTTCTTGCCGGCCAGGTCGTCAGCGGTCTTGATGGTGTCGACGTTTTTCTGCAGGGTCAGCGCCTGGATCCCGGAGATGGTGTAGGGCGTGGAGAAGTCATATTTCTTCTTGCGTTCTTCGGAAATGGTCACCTGGTTGACCACCGCATCCAGGCGCTTGGATTCCAGCGCGGCGAGGATGCCGTCCCATGGCGTGGCTTGCAGCTTGACCTTGACGCCCAGTTCCTTGGCCAGGGCTTCAGACAGCTCGACTTCAAAGCCACTGAGCTTGCCGCTTTCATCGACGAAGCTGAAGGGCGGGTAGGTGCCTTCCAGGCCGATCTTGATCTCGCCGGCTTTCTTGATCTTGCCCAGTTGTTCGCCGGCAACCGCCTGGCCCAGCAACCCGGCCCCAAGGGCCAGGCCCAAGGTGCCAACCAGTAAGGTGCGACGGAATACGGAAATAGTCATGACAAGCCCCTGTGTTTTTTATGTTGAGCGAAGCAGGTGACGCAGTGGTCGTATCCTGCCCTAAAACCGTGATGTGTGGGAGTGCGACTATAAGGTCGGCGATAAAGTCTTAAAAATAATATAAAAACTTTTTTATATTTCTAATTCGAATATCAAAGCGCCGAGTCATAGGCGAACAACGCCGGGGCCCCACCGGTGTGCAGGAAAATGATCGGGCCTTCATTGAATGCCTCGTGGCCGATGCCGTCGAGTAGCCCGGCCATGGCCTTGCCGGTATAGACCGGATCCAGCAGCAGGCCTTCCTGGCTCGCCAGCAATTTGATTGCGGCCAGCGTCCCGGCATTGGGCTCGCCATAACGGGGGGCGAAATATTCATCCCACAGGATTACCTTGAAAGCATCCGGCACTTTGATGTCCAGCAGCTCGGCCGTGCGCTCGGCCAGGCCTTGTACTTTGGGGCGCTGGGCCTCGTCGGTGCGTGAAACGGTGACGCCAATCACTGGCAAGTCCGGCAGCACCTCACTCAGCGCCAACGCCAGGCCGCTGTGGGTGCCGGCGCTGCCGGAGGCCAGGACTACGGCGGCAAACCGGATGCCGCTGTGTTCGATCTGCTCGGCCAACTCCAGCCCGGCGCGCACATATCCCAGGGCGCCCAGCGCGTTGGAGCCGCCAATCGGTACCAGGTAGGGCGTTTTGCCGTCGTTGCGCAAGCGTTCGGCCAGGGCTTTGAGTTGCTCGTCGGCATTGTCCAGGTTCTCGACCAGCTCCACCTTGGCGTCGAACAGCTCCACCAGCAGGCGATTGCCGTTGCCCAGGTAATTGGGGTCTTCGGTGCCCGTCGGGTTTTCCAGCAGTGCGACACAGCCCAGGCCCAGCTTGGCCGCGAGGGCCGCGGTCTGGCGTACATGGTTGGACTGGATGGCCCCGGCGGTGATCAGTGTGTCGGCACCCTGGGCGAGGGCATCGGCGGCCAGGTATTCAAGTTTGCGCAGCTTGTTGCCGCCCATGGCCAGCGGGGTGGTGTCGTCGCGCTTGATGTAGATGTCACGTCCCAGCCAGGCCGACAGTCGTTCGAGTTTTTCCAGGGCGGTGGCGCCGCCGAGCAGTTCCAGACGCTTAAAACGGTCTAGCTGTTGTTTGATCATGGTTACGCACGAGCCTTCAAGAGATATGCGGACTATAGGCAGCGGTTTTTCAGCGGGCAACCGCCAATCGCTTATGCTGATTAGTTCTTGGTATCACATCATTGGTTATTAAGGACAGCCAATGTGTATACCGTAAAGTGATGGCCATTTCGTCAGGAGGGAATACCGTGAGCGAGCGATCCAGTCATTGGCAATTACAAACCATTGTCAGTCAGTTGCGTGGTGCGCGGGAGCAATGGCGCACACGCAATGGCCGTAGCAGTGGGGAGCAGGGGGGGCGTGAATTGCCATCGCGCGATGCGATGGCGCAGATTCTCGAAGCGTTGTGCGGTGCATTGTTCCCCATGCGGTTGGGGCCGGTGGATTTGCGCGAGGAAAGTGAAGACTTCTACGTCGGCCACACCCTCGATGTGGCGTTGAATGCGTTGCTCGCCCAGGCCCGTCTGGAGTTGCGCTATGCCGCAAGACAAGGCGGCCAGCCCGACGGCGATGTCCATGCCACCGCTATTGGCCTGATCCAGGATTTTGCCTTGGCCTTGCCGGCGTTGCGCAGCCTGCTGGATACCGACGTGCTGGCGGCCTACCACGGCGACCCGGCCGCGCGCAGTGTCGATGAGGTGTTGCTGTGCTATCCGGGTATCCTGGCGGTGATCCATCACCGCCTGGCTCATCATCTGTATCGTGCCGGTTTGCCGTTGTTGGCGCGGATCTGTGCAGAAATCGCCCACTCGGCTACCGGCATCGACATTCACCCTGGCGCGCAGATCGGTCCCAGTTTCTTTATCGATCACGGTACAGGCGTGGTGATTGGCGAGACGGCGATCATTGGCGAGCGTGTGCGCATCTATCAAGCCGTGACCCTTGGCGCCAAGCGCTTCCCGGCGGATGAAGACGGGCAGTTGCAAAAGGGCCATCCTCGTCATCCGATTGTCGAGGACGATGTGGTGATTTATGCCGGCGCGACGATTCTGGGGCGGATTACCATCGGCAAGGGCTCGACGATCGGCGGCAACGTGTGGCTGACCCGAAGTGTGCCGGCGGGGGCGAACCTGACCCAGGCGAACCTGCAGCATGATGACGGGACGCAAAAATAGCGTTGAAGCCGCGACGATCCAAGGTGGGAACGGGCTTGTGTGGGAGCGGGCAAGCCCGCTCCCACATTTGAAGATTCAACCAGTCATCGCTGAACGTTTTGCCTGCCTGACGCGTCATACCAAACCTTGAGCTAATGTCGCAATCACCTACCACTGGGCCTTGCGATTAGTCCCAGACTGCCTATCCATGTTTAACTTGATCGCTCGTTCAAGTTAAACCGGTGGTTCGCTGCCCGCTCACAACAGGAGGCTTACCTTTGCTGAGTCCGTTTTTTACAGCCACACCCGAGGTGCGCTTTTCATGAGTGCATCGTCTACCCCAGCCAGCGGCCTGGTGCGCATGAATGCGCCGGTGTTCTACTTTGCCGCAAGCTTCATCCTGCTGTTTGGCGTCACGGTTATCGCCATCCCCGAACAAGCCGGCGCCTGGTTGCTGGCCGCGCAAAACTGGGCGGCCAGTACGGTCGGCTGGTATTACATGCTGGCGATGACCCTGTATCTGGTCTTCGTGGTGGTCACCGCGTTGTCTGGCTACGGCAAGATCAAACTCGGTGCCGACCACGACGAGCCCGAATTCAGTTATCTGTCCTGGGCCGGCATGCTGTTTGCCGCCGGGATCAGCATCACCCTGTTTTTCTTCTGTGTCTCGGAACCCTTGACCCATCTGGTGCAACCGCCCCAAGGCCAGGCGCTGAATGCCGATGCGGCGCGCCAGGCCATGCAGGTGCTGTTTTTGCACTGGGGCCTGCACGGCTGGGGTGTGTTTGCGTTTGTCGGCATGGCGCTGGCGTATTTTGCCTACCGGCATAACTTGCCACTGGCGTTGCGTTCGGCGCTGTACCCGCTGATCGGCAAGCGCATCAACGGTCCCATTGGCTATGCCGTGGATGGCTTCGGCATTATCGCCACGGTGTTCGGCCTGGGTGCCGACATGGGTTTTGGGGTGTTGCACCTCAACTCGGGGCTGGACTACTTATTTGGCATTGCCCACACCCAGTGGATCCAGGTCGGACTGATCACGCTGATGATGGGCGCGGCGATCCTCGTCGCCGTTGCCGGCGTCGACAAGGGCGTGCGGGTCATGTCCGATATCAACATGCTGCTGGCCTGTGCGCTGCTGCTGTTTGTGCTGTTCGCCGGGCCCACCCAGCATTTGCTCAATACCCTGATCCAGAATGTCGGTGACTACCTCGGCGCCTTGCCGACCAAGAGTTTCGATGTCTACGCCTACAACGAGCCGAGTGACTGGCTGGGTGGCTGGACCGTGTTCTATTGGGCCTGGTGGATTGCATGGTCACCGTTCGTGGGCCTGTTTATTGCCCGTATTTCACGCGGCCGGACCATCCGTGAATTCGTCTTTGGGGTGCTGTTGATCCCGCTGGGCTTCACCCTGGCCTGGATGTCGATCTTCGGTAACAGCGCGATTGACCAAGTGCTCAACCATGGCATGGTCGCACTGGGTCAGTCGGCCATCGATGACCCGTCGATGAGTCTCTATCTGCTGCTGGAAACCTACCCGTGGAGCAAGACGGTTATTGCGGTCACGGTATTCATCAGCTTTGTGTTCTTCGTGACCTCCGCCGACTCCGGCACCGTGGTGCTCTCCACCCTGTCGTCCAAGGGCGGCAACGCCGATGAAGACGGGCCGAAGTGGCTGCGGGTGTTCTGGGGCGCGATGACCGCGCTGGTGACCAGTGCCTTGCTGTTTGCCGGCAGCATTGATTCGCTCAAGTCAGCGGTAGTGCTGACCTCGCTGCCGTTCTCGATGATCCTGTTGCTGATGATGTGGGGGCTGCACAAGGCGTTTTACCTCGAGTCCCAGAAACAGATTGCGCAGTTGCATTCGTTGGCCCCGGTCTCGGCTTCGCGTCGTGGTCGTGGCGGCTGGCGCCAGCGCTTGAGCCAGGCGGTGCATTTTCCGTCGCGCGATGAGGTGTACCGTTTCCTGGAAACCACCGTGCGCCCGGCGATTGAAGAAGTGACGGCGGTGTTTGTCGAGAAGGGCCTTAGCGTCGTAACCCAGCCTGATCCGTCCAATGACAGTGTCAGCCTGGAAATTGGCCATGGCGAAGAGCATCCGTTTATCTACCAGGTCCAGATGCGCGGCTATTTCACGCCGTCCTTCGCCCGTGGCGGGATGGGCTCCAAAGAGATCAACAACCGCCGCTACTATCGGGCGGAAGTCCACTTGAGTGAGGGCAGCCAGGACTACGACCTGGTGGGCTACACCAAGGAGCAGATCATCAACGACATCCTCGACCAGTACGAACGGCACCTGCAGTTCCTGCATCTGGTGCGCTAGCAGGCTCCAAAGCCCCTGTAGGCGCCGGCACGCGGGTACCTACAGGGGCTTCCGACATCAGAACGGCACATCCCCGACTATCGTGGCCCGATGCATGACCCGCCGTTGTGGCCGGTAATCATCCACGGCGTAGTGCTGGGTGACGCGGTTGTCCCAGAACGCTACGTCGTTTTCCTGCCAGCGCCAGCGCAGGGTGAATTCCGGGCGGGTGGCGTGGGCGAACAGCAGCTTGAGGATGGCTTCGCTTTCTGCAGGTTCCAGTTCGTTGATCTTGCTGGTGAAGCCTTTGTTGACGAACAGTGACTTGCGCCCGCTTACCGGATGGATGCGGATCACGGGGTGGGACAGTGGCGGGTTTCTGCGTCGGGCTTCTTCCCAGCGTGCCAGGTCTTCGGCGGTATTGCCGAAACGCTCCAGGGGAAAGGAGCGCGTAAAGTCATGGGTGGCGGTCAAGCCGTTCAACAGACTCTTCAACGGTTGCGACAAGGCGTCGTAAGCCGCAATGCCGCTGGCCCACAACGTGTCGCCGCCAAACGCCGGCAACAGCTTGGCGCTGAGCACCGCGCCGAGGGCCGGGGTGGGCAGGAAGGTCACGTCGGTGTGCCAGATGGCGTTGTCGCGCACATCGATGACGGCAGTGTCGAGGATCAGTACTTCGGGCTGTTCCGCAACGTTGGGGTAAATCGGGTGAATGTGCAGGTCACCGAAATTCGCGGCGAAGCGCGCTTGCTGCTGCGGGGTGATGGCCTGCTCGCGAAAGAACAGCACCGAATATCGCAGCAGCGCCTGTTCAATGGCGTCGCGCTGCCCGCTGTCCAGTGGTCGAGAGATGTCGACGCCACTGATCTGGGCGCCAATCCATGTAGCCAGTGGTCGCCAGCAACCAGCCCTTTTGCAATACAGCTGACGGCGGCGGCAGGAACAGCGGTTCGATCAACCCGCTGGCGGTCACCACCCACCAGATAGCCAATAGGCCAACCAACGTCAGCCCACTGATCCAGCGCGTGCTCCAGCGGCGGTTCCGCGCAGGCTTGGCCCGGGTTACGGCCGTGGCCGGGATTTCATAGCTGCTCATGCGTACACCTGTCGTTGCGCGAACACCTTGTGCAGCACGTGTTCGCGGGTTTCGATAAAGCGAGGGTCCGACTTGATCGACCGCGCCGACTCGCCGGCGGTGTAGCGCTGGCCGAAATCCAGGCTCAGGTGTTCGACGATCCGCCCCGGATCCGGCGCCAGCAGGATCAGGTGGGTAGCGAGGAACACAGCTTCTTCGATGTCGTGGGTAATCAGGAACACTGGCTTGGCCGTGCGCTGCCAGACCTGCAACAGCAGCTCCTGCATCTGCTCGCGGGTGAAGGCATCCAGGGCGCCGAAGGGTTCGTCCATCAGCAGCACACGTGGATCGGCCGCCATTGCGCGGGCCAGGCCGACGCGTTGCTTCTGCCCGCCGGAGAGTTGCCAGACGCGTCGATGGTCGAAGCCGGCAAGGTCCACCAACGCGAGCATCTCCCGGGCGCGGGCTTCGCGCTGGGCCTTGGGCACGCCGGCCAGCGCCAGGCCAAAGCCGACGTTGGCGAGCACATCTTGCCAGGGCAGCAAGGCGTCATCCTGGAACACCACGCCGCGCTCGACGCTCGGGCCTTGGACGGGAATGCCATCGAGGGTGATGCGCCCGGCGCTGGGTTCGACGAAACCGGCAATCAGGTTCAACAGCGAGGTCTTGCCACTGCCGGACGGGCCGAGGGCCACCAGCAACTGCCGGGGCCCCAGGTTCAAGGAAATATCGGACAGTACCGGTTCTGCTGCGCCTGGGTACTGTGCGCTGATGCGCTCCAGTTGTAGCAAGGCCATCGCGGTTGACTCCTGAATCAGTGGGGGAGGAATTTCGCGCTGATGTAGGGGGCGTAATCGGGCAGTACCGCATCGACTTTGCCTTGCTCCTTCAGGAGCGCGGCGGTGTCGGTGACGGCCTTGGTGGTCGGCGCGCCCAGCAGGGTTACCTGGTCAGCGGCCAAGGAATGTCACTGGCTTTGGCCCCGGAAAGTTTCACCAGCTTGTCGACGTTGCCTTTATCAGCGAGCCAGGCTTGCGGGTAATGGCGGCCGTCAGCGGGCTGGATCCGAGGTAGCCGATCTGCACATCGCCGGAGGCAATGGCGGCAATGATGTCGGCGCCATTGTCGAATTTGCGCCAATCGATGCTGGCATGGGTGGCTTTTTCATAAGCGCCGTCGGCCTGGGCGACTTTCGCCGGATCAACGGTGGTCTGGTATGCGATTGTGACGTCTGCCGCGTGGGCAAACAGGCTGGCGCCGGCCAGGGATAACGCCGCCAGGAGGCGCAGAGGCGGAAACGGTTTCAAGGGGAAGCTCCTCATCAGGCAGCCGTGGGTCGACTGGTGATGAAACTAAATGATCTAAAAAATCTAAAATAAATAACTTTTTAGAATTAGCTTATGAGGAGAAAAGCGGAAAAACCCTTCAGGGCGAAGAAATAAATGTGGGAGCTGGCTTGCCTGCGATGGGGTACAGCGGTCGACATCTTGATTTGGATGTGACGGTCTCATCGCAGGCAAGTCAGCTCCCGCAGATCAGTTACTGATGGCCAGAATGCTTGCCTGGTAAGAGCCGACAAACACATCAAAATCGCCCACTTCGTTCTGCTCCAGCTCTGCCTGTTGCGCCAATGAAGTGCGCGCCAGTTCTTCAAATTCACTTTGCTCGTCCGCCGCCAAGGGCTTGCTGCGGAAGAACTCGGCGTGTGCCTGGCTCTGGCGCAAGGAAAACTGGGCAAAGCTCTCTTTGTGTTCGTTCATCGCTGCCAACACTTTGGCCGATGGAGTCAGGGACGAGTCCTTGATCTTGTCCAGTTGGGCATCCAGGGCCTGGCTGTGTTCCTTGATGTCATGGCTCTCATCGAGCAGGGCTGCCAACGGGGCGATCTTCTCCAGCAATTCGGTTGCCCATTCCTTCATATCCACAGCCTGGCCCTGGCGCTGCAGTTCCAGGCCCGGACGACGACCTTCCTTGACCACGCTGAGGAAGTTGGAGGTGGCGTTGCCGCACTCGTTGTTTTCGAACAACGGGCTGTCGTTCAGCGCGCAGTACAGCAGGAACGCGTCGAGGAAACGCGACTCTGGCAAATCGATGCCCATCGGCAGGAACGGGTTGATGTCCAGGCAGCGCACTTCGATGTATTGGATACCACGGGCCATCAGCGCCTGGATCGGGCGCTCGCCCGTGTAGGTCACGCGCTTGGGACGAATATTGGAGTAGTACTCGTTTTCGATCTGCAGGATGTTGGTGTTGAGCTGAATCCACTCACCATCCTTGTGGGTGCCGACTTCCACATAAGGTGCATAGGGCGTTGCCACCGCTTTGCGCAAACTGTCGGTGTAGCTGGCCAGATCGTTGTAGCAAGGCGTCAGGCCCGCCTGGGCATTGCTCTGGTAGCCCAGGTCGCTCATCCGCAGGCTGGTGGCATACGGCAGGTACAGCGTGTCGGCGTCGAGCTGTTCAAGCTGATGAGAGCGGCCTCGCAGAAACCCTGCATCCAGTGCTGGCGAGGCGCCGAACAGGTACATCAGCAACCAGCTGTAACGGCGGAAGTTGCGGATCAGCGCGATATAAGCGGTGGATTGGTAGTCGCGGTCGGTGCCGACAAAACCATCGGCTTGCTTGAGCAGCGGCCAGAGTTTTTCCGGCAGGGAAAAGTTGTAGTGGATCCCGGCAATGCACTGCATGGTCTTGCCGTAGCGAAGGGCCAGGCCCTTGCGGTACACGTACTTGAGCTGTCCGATGTTGGACGTGCCGTAGTAGGCAATCGGGATATCTTCCTCGGCCGGCAACGGGCATGGCATCGACGGGCTCCACAGATACTCGTTGCCCAGCTTGCTGTAGGCAAAGCGATGGATCTTGTCGAGACTGCCCAGGGTATCTGCCGGGTTGGGCAGCGCCGGGGTGATGAACTCCAGCAGCGACTCGGAATAGTCGGTGGTGATCCGTTCATGGGTCAATGCAGCCCCCAGGGCCTCGGGATGCGGCGTTTGTGCCAGTCGGCCTTCGCCGGTGACGCGCAGGCATTCGCGCTCGATGCCGTGCAGGCATTGCTCGAGCAAGGAGAGGTGTTCGTGCTTGCCGAGCAGGGCCAGGCGGCGGTTGAGAAGTTCGCTCAAGTTGGATTCCTTCACGCGTCAGTCGCCCCAATATGGGGGTGGGCAGGACGGTCTACAAGGGTGAAGTGGAAACTGGCGTTATCGCCTGGTTTTCGAGCCGCAATGACCCACTCGCAAAGTGCCGCTTCATCCTTGAATCTGGCTATCGCGCACGAAGAAAAGTTCGGCGCGACTTTCGCAGCGCCGAAATTAACTCAAATCGATGACAGGGAGCTATAGGACAGCGAAGGTGCCTTGTGCTTTTGCGACGAGTCTTTCGCCCTGGTACACGTCAGCCTCGACCACCAGCGTGCGCCGTCCCGGGTGGATGATCCGGGCGGTACACAACACGTCGCCGTCGGCGACGGCACGGATGTAGTTGATCTTGCACTCGATGGTCGCGCTCTGCTGGTCGAACCCATGGCTGCTGGAGCAAGCCAGCCCCATCGCAATGTCCACCAGGCTGAAGATCGCCCCGCCGTGGAGCTTGCCTGCGCGGTTGCGCAACTGCGGCTCCAGGGTCAGGGCCACCTCGGCAACGCCCTCGTCGAGGCGTTGCAGGCGGCAGCCGAGCAGCTCGCTGAAGGCGCTGTGGGTCAAGCCGGCCGGCAGCTCCATCAGCGTTTCTTCAGCTGCTTGGCATTGGCGAACAGCGAAGCCATCGCATTGTTGCTCGGGGCCGGTGCGGCGGTTTCCTTGCGTGGCGCGCTGCCCTGGGATGGCCGTGGCGCCGAGCCTGGACGCGAACCGCGGGCGCCGTCGACTTTCTCGCCCGGGGTGTCGCTCATGCGCATCGACAGTCCGACACGTTTGCGCGGGATGTCGACTTCCATGACCTTGACCTTGACCACGTCACCGGCCTTCACCGCTTCGCGCGGGTCCTTGATGAACTTTTCCGAAAGCGCAGAGATATGCACCAGGCCGTCCTGATGCACGCCGATATCGACGAATGCGCCGAAGTTGGTCACGTTGGTCACTACACCTTCGAGGATCATGCCTGGTTGCAGGTCCTTGAGCTCCTCGACACCTTCCTGGAACTCGGCAGTCTTGAATTCCGGACGTGGGTCGCGGCCAGGCTTTTCAAGCTCTTGCAGGATGTCGGTGATGGTCGGTACGCCGAAGGTTTCGTCGGTGTATTTTTTCGGGTCCAGGCGCTTGAGAAAGGCGGCGTCGCCGATCAATGAGCGAATGTCGCGATCGGTCTGCGCGGCGATGCGTTGCACCAGCGGATAGGCTTCCGGGTGGACTGCGGAGGTGTCCAGCGGGTTATCGCCATTCATTACGCGCAGGAAGCCGGCGGCTTGCTCGAAGGTCTTTTCGCCCAGGCGCGGGACTTTTTTGAGTGCGGCACGGGTCTTGAAGGCACCGTTTTCATCGCGATGGGTAACGATGTTCTGCGCCAGTGTGGTGTTGAGGCCGGAGATACGCGCCAGCAGCGCGACTGATGCGGTGTTCACATCGACCCCGACGGCGTTCACACAGTCTTCCACTACAGCATCCAGGCCGCGCGCCAGTTTGAGCTGCGACACATCGTGCTGGTACTGGCCGACGCCGATGGACTTGGGATCGATTTTCACCAGTTCCGCCAGTGGGTCCTGCAGGCGGCGGGCGATGGATACAGCGCCACGGATCGAGACGTCAAGATCCGGGAACTCCTTGGAAGCCAGTTCCGACGCCGAGTACACCGAAGCCCCCGCTTCGGAGACCATGACCTTGGTCATCTTCATGCCTGGATACTTTTTGATCAGCTCCATTGCCAGCTTGTCGGTTTCACGGCTGGCAGTGCCGTTGCCGATGGCGATCAGGTCTACGGCATGCTTGGCGCACAGGGCGGCAAGGATGGCGATGGTCTGGTCCCATTTGTTGTGCGGCACATGAGGGTAAACCGTTGCGTGGTCCAGCAGCTTGCCGGTGGCATCCACCACGGCGACCTTGCAGCCGGTGCGCAAACCCGGGTCCAGGCCCAGGGTCGCGCGCGGGCCGGCGGGTGCGGCCAGCAGCAGGTCGTGCAGGTTGTGGGCGAACACGTTGATTGCTTCGGTTTCGGCACCGTCGCGCAACTCGCCCAGCAGGTCGGTCTCCAGATGGGTATAGAGCTTGACCTTCCAGGTCCAGCGCACGACTTCACCGAGCCACTTGTCGGCAGGACGATTCTGATTCTGGATACCGAATTGTTGACCGATCATGCCTTCGCACGGGTGCATGGAGCCTGGCAACTCGTCACCGACTTTCAGCGCCGAGCTGAGAATGCCTTCGTTGCGCCCACGGAAAATCGCGAGGGCACGGTGGGACGGCATGCTCTTGAGCGGTTCGTCGTGTTCGAAGTAATCACGGAACTTCGCGCCTTCCTCTTCCTTGCCGGCGATGACGCGAGCACTGAGGATGGCTTCCTGTTTCAAGTAGTTGCGCAGTTTTTCCAGCAGGTTGGCGTTTTCGGCGAAGCGCTCCATGAGGATGTACTTGGCGCCTTCAAGGGCAGCCTTGACGTCGGCGACGCCTTTTTCGGCATCAACGAACCGGGCCGCTTCGTTTTCCGGGGCCAGGGATGGGTCGTTGAACAGACCATCGGCCAACTCGCCGAGGCCGGCTTCCAGGGCAATCTGGCCCTTGGTGCGGCGCTTCTGCTTGTACGGCAGGTACAGGTCTTCAAGGCGGGTCTTGGTGTCGGCGAGCTTGATGTCGCGCTCAAGTTGTGGGGTCAGCTTGCCCTGTTCCTCGATGCTGGCAAGGATGCTGATACGCCGTTCGTCGAGTTCTCGCAGGTAGCGCAGGCGTTCTTCCAGATGACGCAACTGGATATCGTCGAGGCTGCCGGTCACTTCTTTACGGTAACGGGCGATGAAAGGCACCGTGGAGCCCTCATCCAGTAGAGCGACGGCCGCTTCGACCTGTTGTGGGCGTACACCGAGTTCCTCGGCGATGCGGCTGTTGATGCTGTCCATAAAACCACCTGAAATTCTGAAAGCAGGCCCGCATGCCCGGAAAACAAGGCTTTGCGAGGCTGGTTGAGCGGCCCGACTGGCGCCGCTGCCTGGGTCAAGAGGCAGCCTATTGACCCTCGAAATCGAAAAAGTCACGACAAACGGGTGAAAAAAACAACCTGGCATCAAATGGCAACGATCTGCCGTTGCCCTGCACAAGGGCGGCGCATTATAACCAGCGTTCTATCCTTGGGGGGATCGCGCCGATGGTTGCAGGGCGCAGGCTCGCTGGTGGTAAGAGAAAAATCTGCTAACAATGCGCACCGTGCGTATAACGGCAGCTAAGCCATAATGCGCGCCGAGATAAGAGGAGCATCTAATGAGCAGCACTGCACAAACTGCTGAAGGCGAAAAAATTCTCATCGTTGATGACGACCCGGGGCTGAGCAGCCTGCTGGAGCGGTTCTTCACCTCCAAGGGCTACCGTGCCCGCGCGGTGCCGAACACTGAGCAAATGGACCGCCTGCTGGGGCGCGAAGTATTCAACCTGGTCGTGCTTGACCTGATGTTGCCTGGCGAAGACGGCCTGACGGCCTGCAAACGCCTGCGCAGCAGCAACAACCAGATTCCGATCATCATGCTGACTGCCAAGGGTGACGAGTTGAGCCGCATCAAGGGGCTCGAATTGGGCGCCGACGACTACCTGGCCAAGCCGTTCAACCCTGACGAGCTGATGGCTCGCGTCAAGGCTGTGTTGCGTCGCCAGGCAGCGCCGGTGCCTGGTGCTCCGGGCAGCGAAGATGAAAGCGTGAGCTTTGGCGATTACGAGCTGTCACTGGCGACCCGTGAGCTCAAGCGCGGTGAAGAAGTCCACATGCTCACGACTGGCGAATTCGCGGTGCTCAAGGCGCTAGTAATGAACGCCCGCCAGCCGCTCACCCGGGACAAATTGATGAACCTGGCCCGTGGCCGCGAATGGGACGCCCTGGAACGCTCCATTGACGTGCAGATTTCTCGTCTGCGCCGGATGATCGAACCTGATCCTTCCAAGCCGCGTTATATCCAGACGGTGTGGGGGGTGGGTTACGTCTTTGTGCCGGACGGTGCTGCGACCAAGTAATCCATGATTTGCACAGGCGGGCACCCCGGTTTTCGACCCCATGAGGTCGGCGGGATGCCCGGCGTCTGCAATTCTGCGAGCGTTGCTCGTTCCTGCAAGGTGTCTAGCTGTCTTCTATGAAAACCCCGCTGTGGTTCCCGCAAAGCTTTTTCTCTCGCACCCTTTGGCTGGTGCTTATTGTCGTTCTGTTCTCCAAGGCACTGACCCTGGTTTATCTATTGATGAACGAAGACGTGCTGGTGGACCGTCAGTACAGCCACGGTGTTGCCCTGACGTTGCGCGCCTATTGGGCTGCCGACCCAGAGAATCGCGAGAAGATCGCCAAGGCGGCGACCCTGACCCGTGTGGTTGGTGCAGGTGTTCCGGAGGGCGAGCAGCATTGGCCCTACAGTGAAATCTACCAACGACAGATGCAGGCCGAGCTGGGGGAGGACACCGAGGTGCGGTTGCGCATGCATGTCTCGCCGGCACTGTGGGTGCGGGCACCAAGCCTGGGGGATGGTTGGCTGAAGGTGCCGTTGTATCCGCATCCGCTGCGCGGGCAGAAGATCTGGAACGTGCTGGGCTGGTTCCTGGCCATCGGCTTGCTTTCGACGGCTTCGGCGTGGATTTTCGTGCGCCAGCTCAACCAGCCCCTCAAGCGGCTGGTGTTTGCGGCCAGGCAGTTGGGGCAGGGGCGCAGCGTGCGCCTTCCTGTCAGTGACACACCCAGCGAAATGACCGAGGTATACAGCGCGTTCAACCAGATGGCCGAAGATGTCGAACAGGCCGGTCGTGAGCGCGAGCTGATGCTTGCCGGCGTTTCCCACGATCTGCGTACACCGCTGACGCGCTTGAGGCTGTCCCTGGAGTTGATGGGCGAGCACACCGACCTCACCGATGACATGGTCCGTGATATTGAAGATATGGACGCGATTCTTGACCAGTTCCTGGCGTTTATCCGCGATGGACGTGACGAGGTTGTGGAAGAAGTCAATTTGACGGACCTGGTCCGTGAAGTCGTGGCGCCGTATAACCAGAATGGCGAACAGGTGCGCACGCGCCTGGAGCCGATCCAGCCGTTCGCGTTGCGGCGGGTATCAATGAAGCGGCTGCTGAACAACCTGATCGGCAACGCCTTGCACCATGCAGGCTCTGACGTTGAAGTCGCCGCCTATGTCTCGGGCGACACCAGCGCACCATACGTGGTGCTGAGTGTGATGGACCGTGGCGCGGGGATTGATCCGGCGGAGCTGGAGGGCATCTTCAACCCCTTCACCCGCGGCGACCGTGCCCGTGGTGGCAAAGGCACTGGCCTGGGGCTGGCCATTGTGCGGCGGATTGCCTCGATGCACGGCGGCAATGTAGAACTGCGCAACCGCAGTGACGGCGGCCTGGAAGCACGGGTACGCTTGCCGTTGGGGCTGATGTTGCCAAGAGACGCGGTGTAGGGGCAGTCGCAAGCTGCAAGAGAAAGCTAGCTGCTTTGGCTCTATCTTGCAGCTAATGGCTTGCAGCTAATAACTGCCTTCCTCTAACCCTTGCCCTTGGTGCGCGTCATGTTAGGCCCGCCATTCTTCTCCAGATGCTGAATGATGATGCCCGCCACATCCTTGTTGGTGGTGGTTTCAATCCCTTCCAGGCCCGGTGACGAGTTCACCTCCATCACCAGTGGCCCGTGATTGGAACGCAAGATATCCACGCCTGCGACACTCAGCCCCATCACCTTGGCCGCCCGCAACGCTGTCATACGCTCTTCGGGAGTGATCTTGATCAGGCTGGCGCTGCCGCCACGATGCAGGTTGGAGCGGAACTCCCCAGGCCTGGCCTGGCGCTTCATGGCTGCGATCACCTTGTCACCTACCACGAAGCAACGGATGTCGGCACCGCCGGCTTCCTTGATGTATTCCTGGACCATGATGTTCTGCTTGAGGCCCATGAATGCCTCGATCACCGATTCCGCCGCGGTGGCCGTTTCGCACAGCACCACACCGATACCTTGTGTACCTTCCAGTACCTTGATCACCAGTGGCGCGCCGTTGACCATTTCGATCAGGTCGGGAATATCGTCGGGAGAGTGCGCAAACCCGGTTACCGGCAGGCCGATGCCGCGACGCGACAGCAATTGCAGGGAGCGCAATTTGTCCCGTGAGCGGGCGATGGCAACCGATTCGTTGAGAGGGAAGACGCCCATCATTTCAAACTGGCGCAACACCGCACAGCCATAAAACGTCACCGAAGCACCGATGCGCGGAATCACCGCATCGAAGCCTTCGAGTGGCTTGCCCCGGTAGTGGATCTGCGGCTTATGACTGGCAATGTTCATATAGGCGCGCAACGTATCGATCACCACCATTTCATGGCCACGCTCGGTGCCGGCCTGGACCAGGCGGCGGGTGGAATACAGACGCGGGTTACGCGACAGCACAGCGATCTTCATGCAACACCTGTGGCAGCAATAGTAGAGACCGGGAACACCGGCTTGTCTTGAACGTATTTGAGTCCCGGATTGACGACCAATTGGCCGTCGATCAGGGCTTTTGAACCTAACAGCAGGCGGTACCGCATGGTTTTGCGGCAGGCCAGGGTGAACTGCACCCGCCACACTCGATCGCCCAGGGCCAACGTTGTGCTGATGACATAGCGCACCTGTGCCTGACCGTTGGAGCTCTTGATGGTTTTCATCGCCACCAGCGGAGCTTCGCAACGCCGATGACGCAATTGCACCACGCTACCCAGGTGTGCAGTGAAACGCAGCCATTTCTCACCGTCGCGCTCAAAAGGCTCGATGTCGGTGGCATGCAGGCTCGAGGTGCTGGCACCGGTGTCAATCTTCGCGCGCAGGCCGGCAACTCCCAGATCGGGAAGCGCCACCCACTCGCGCAGACCGACAACGGTCAAATGATCAAATGTCTTCAATATGGATAACCGGCAATCAGAATATTTCCAAGTCAGACGACACTAACGCCCAACTGCTCATGGATTGTGACAATCCTTGAACAGTTGTTGGCGCATCGAGTCGAATTCGCGGTATTCACGCAGAATATTCGGTAAATGGCGACACATATCTTCACGCCGCAAAAAACAGGCCGTACGAGGCAAACTGCTGGTTACCTGGCGTATCTTAGGTGGGTCTTCAGGTTTGTGTATCAAAGCAGGCGACTGTTCAGTTGCAGCATTTTTCAGAGCGAGGAATTCAAGTGGCTCAAAAGCAGGAACAGGACGAAAAAGTCCGCTTGGACAAGTGGCTATGGGCCGCACGGTTCTATAAGACCCGGGCCCTGGCCAAAGCGGCTATCGAGAGCGGCAAGGTGCATTGTCGAGGGGAGCGCTGCAAGCCGGGCAAGGAACCGCACGTGGGCGACGAACTGCAGATCCGTGTCGGTTTTGATGAGAAGACGGTCGTGGTCCAGGCGCTCTCCATCGTCCGTCGTGGCGCGCCTGAAGCACAAGCGCTGTATGCAGAAACCGAAGCCAGCATCGCCAAGCGCGAAAACGCTGCGGCAATGCGCAAGGCAGGAGCGTTGGGCATGAGTACCGATGGCAAGCCGAGCAAGAAGCAGCGCCGGGACTTGTTCAAGTTTCGCGGCAGCGGTAATGACGAATGACGGGCAAGCAACAGGAGCCGGATCGGCTCCTGTAAAACTGCATCATGGGTTGCGTACGATGCTCAGGCGGCCGATCAAGGGTAGCCGCGCAAGCCCGCGAAACACTGGGCGCGTCGCCCGTTCCAGAGCGCCCGAGGCCTTCGCCGCAAACGGTGTGTAATACCCCCACCCGAGTGCCAGTAATGCCAGCAGTACTGCGCCGATATAATCGTCCTGGCCCCAATGAGCTCCGGCTACCAGGCGCGGCATCATGAACAGCAACGCCAGGCCCCAGATCAACACCAATTGCCCGATTCGCTTGGCGAACACGCTCAAGAACATTACCCAGATCAACAGCACCGAGGCGTGGTCACCGGGGAAGCTCTGGCTGGAGCGATCCTTCAACTCCCAGGTTTTTTCCAGCCCGGGGAAATAGTCACTCATATGAATGGCCCCACCGATCACCATTGAAGGGCTGCTGTGCTGCCAGCCCAGCTGTGCCGCGAGTTTGGAAAACAACATGCGGATAAGCAGCAACAGCAACAGGATCGAGAGGAATCCAAGGAACGCCCGGCGCACCTCGACGGCTTTGAACACCCAATCCCCACGAATCAACAGTGCCAGCAAGATCACTCCGACAACTGCATCAAAGGGGCGCAGACTGGCCACTGCCCACACATGCAGCCAGGCCGGATGGGTTGCCAGGGGATCGTTGAGCAGGTGGAACAGCCACTCGTCGAAAACCACACAGAGCATCTGGCCCGCGGGCCACAGCCAAAAACACAACAGTCCCAGCGCAAGTAAATTGCACAAGGTCAATCGCCCGAGGTTCCACTTGGCTTGGAACAAACCCGGATTGTTCATAAACTGTTTCCTCTTGGCCCTAAAGCTCTTCGCATTCTCAAAGATGTCCGCACTAAAATGGTGCAGAAACCTGTAATTCTAGAAACTTTGTCATCACTTTGTCATCAATTCAGATACCCAGACCTATGACTGATTTACCGGATACCGACTTCACCCAACGTTTCCTTTTTGACGAAAACGACGCCCGCGGCGAGTTCGTTGTCCTGGAGCGCAGCTATGCCGAAGTCCTCGCCAAACACCCCTATCCGGAGCCGGTCGCGCAACTGCTCGGTGAGTTGATGGCGGCGGCTTCGCTGTTGGTTGGCACGATGAAGTTCGATGGTTTGCTGATCCTCCAGGCCCGCTCCGAAGGCCCGGTTCCCATGCTGATGATCGAATGTTCCAGTGAGCGTGAAATCCGCGGTCTGGCCCGTTACGACGCCGACTTGATTGCCCCGAACGCCACGCTGGGCGAGCTGATGACCAACGGCGTGCTGGCGATCACTGTCGACCCGACCGAAGGCCAGCGCTACCAGGGTATCGTCGACCTTGACGGCGAAACCTTGTCAGACTGCTTCACCAACTATTTCGTGATGTCCCAGCAAGTCGGTACCAAGTTCTGGCTCAATGCCGACGGCAAGCGCGCCCGCGGGCTGCTGTTGCAGCAACTGCCGGCCGATCGCATCAAGGATGAGGACGAGCGCACCGATAGCTGGCGCAAGCTGACCGCCCTGGCCGGTACCCTTACCGCAGAAGAACTGCTGGGCCTGGACAACGAAACCATCCTCCATCGCCTTTACCACGAAGAAGTCGTGCGTTTGTTCGATGCACAATCGCTGCGTTTCAATTGCAGCTGCTCGCGCGAGCGCTCAGCAAACGCTTTGGTCAGCCTGGGCCTGGAAGATGCGCAGAATCTTGTGCTGGAGCACGGCGGCAACATCGAGATCGATTGCCAATTCTGTAACCAGCGCTACCTGTTCGATGCTGCCGATATCGCTCAATTGTTCGCCGGAGCGGGTGTCGACACCCCCTCGGACACCCGCCACTAAAACGTTTAAGCACAGGTAAATCACCTGTCAAATGCCGGATTAGAGGCGTTCTGACCGGAGGGCCCTACTCTTTTTGGGCTTTTCTGGCATAATCCGGCCCACTTTTTTCGCGGTAGTAGTGCGCAACTTTCTACTACAAAACGTTTGGAGCACTCGGCCATAGGCCGACGGGGAACCTCATGACGCAAGCCAATAACGCCGTATACACCGATCTGAGTGTTGACGATCTGGTCAAAGAAGCCCTGCAGCGCGGTGAAGGCGAGCTTGCCGATACTGGCGCGCTGGTCGTACGTACCGGTCACCGCACCGGCCGTTCGCCGGTCGACCGTTTCATCGTTGAAGAGCCTTCCACCCAGGACGCCATTGCCTGGGGCCCGATCAATCGCAAATTCCCGGCCGACAAGTTCGATGCGCTGTGGGCTCGCGTCGAGGCATTCAACAGCGCGCAAGAGCATTTTGTTTCCCATGTTCACGTAGGTGCTGCCCAAGACCACTACCTGGCCGTGAAAATGACCACTCAGACTGCCTGGCAGAATCTGTTTGGCCGTTGCCTGTTCATTAACCCGGCCCAGTACAACCCGGCCGGTCGTGAAGAGTGGCAGGTGTTGAACGTGGCCAACTTCGAGTGCGTGCCAGAACGCGACGGCACCAACTCCGACGGTTGCGTGATCCTCAACTTCGCACAGAAGAAAGTGCTGATCGCTGGCATGCGTTACGCCGGCGAGATGAAGAAAGCCATGTTCTCGGTGCAGAACTTTCTGCTGCCGGCTGCCGACGTGCTGCCGATGCACTGTGCTGCCAACATCGGCGAAGCGGGCGATGTAACTCTGTTCTTCGGCTTGTCGGGTACCGGCAAGACCACCCTGTCGGCCGATGAAAGCCGTTACCTGATCGGTGACGACGAACACGGCTGGGGCGAAGGTGTGGTGTTCAACATCGAAGGCGGTTGCTATGCCAAGTGCATCGACCTGTCCGAGAAGAACGAGCCGGTTATCTGGAAAGCCATCAAGCACGGTGCCGTTCTGGAAAACGTCGTGATCGACGACGCCAAGCACGCCGACTACGCCGATGTCAGCCTGACCCAGAACAGCCGTGCCGCTTACCCGCTGGAGCACGTTGCCAAGCGTTCCGAACACAACCTGGGTGGTGAGCCGAACGCGGTTATCTTCCTGACCTGCGACCTGACTGGCGTTTTGCCGCCTGTGTCGATCCTCAACGAAGAGCAAGCGGCCTACCACTTCCTGTCCGGCTACACCGCACTGGTGGGCTCGACTGAAATGGGTTCGGGCAGTGGCATCAAGTCGACCTTCTCCACCTGCTTCGGCGCACCGTTTTTCCCGCGTCCGGCTGGCGAATACGCAGAGCTGCTGATCAAGCGCATCCGTGGTTTCGGCTCCAAGGTCTACCTGGTCAACACCGGCTGGACCGGCGGTGGTTACGGCGTTGGCAAGCGCTTCAATATCCCGACCACACGTGCGGTGATTGCAGCGATCCAGAGCGGCGCGTTGATCGGTGCCGACACCGAGCATCTGGACACCATCAACCTGGACGTGCCATTGGCCGTACCTGGCGTTGAGACCGTGCTGTTGAACCCACGCAATACCTGGGCTGACAAGGCTGCTTACGACGAAGCGGCGAAGGCCCTGGCGGGTCTGTTCGTGGAGAACTTCAAGAAGTTCGAAGTGAGCGACGCGATCAAGGCCGCGGGTCCGAAGTTGTAAGGATCGGTAGCTGTTGAAAGCCGCCCCGGGGGGAGTAATGCCAGTCAGTTAAGAAGCAGAACCTGTGGGGGCTTGCTCGCGATAGCGGCGGATCAGTCAATCAAGATTTCGACTGACTCTCCGCAATCGCGAGCAAGCCCGCTCTCACAGGGGTTTTGCTTAACTGACCGGCATTACCCCTCGCGGGCGGTTTTTTTGTGTGCGATGAGTCAGCCCACGACGTGCAGAACCACCGCCCCCATCAATACCAGCACAACGCCCAGCACCTGCACCGCCCGCAGCCGCTCCTTGAAAAACACATAGCCCAGGATCGCTGCAATCCCGCCGGACAGGGTGCTGATTACAGTCACCACTGAAACCGACCCCACCATCGCGCCCCACGAAAAGGCCGAGAACCCGCCCAGGTTCATCAGGCTTGCGCCGGTCAGTGCCGTACAGTTCTTCAGCGGCGGGATCTTCAGGCCGTCCTTGACTTTCAAGACCATCAACACCAGTACACACAAGCCCACCAGATAGCCGAGCCAGAGCATGCTGACCGGGCCGAGCGCTGGCAGCGTGTAGCGGCCTTGCACCCAAAAACTGGTGCCGTACAGCAAGGCGGCAAGCATGGCGTAGGCGATAGCGTGGTTGGGGTTGTGGTGGGGAATACCGTCGTCCTTATACAGGCTGGAAAGGATCACGCCGACAACGCACAAGGCGATGCAGCCAAGTTGGAGCAAGCTTATATGCTCACCGCTGGCCCAGGACAGCAAGGTCGTGACGACGCCGTAGGACGTCACCAGCGGGGCGACAATGGCGGCTTTGCCCAGGGAGAAGGCTTTGGACAGCGCCAGGGCCCCGGAGACGGTGAGTAAGGCAGCAGTGATGCCCAATAGCCAGACGCTCATAGGTGCGGCGAGGGACTTCAGAAGCAAGGCCGGGAAGATCACCAGCAGCAGGCTCATGATCACAAAGCCCAAGGCCTGGCCAAAGTACACCGCGCGCTTGACACCCACGGCCCGGGCGTTGAGGCCCACGAGAAAGTCCGTGCCGCCCCAGAGCAGGGCGGCCAGCAGGCCCATCAATACGTCCATGCAAGTCCTTATTGTTATGTCTGGAGGGCGAATCCATATCCGTTGCGCCCGGTTGTCGCCATCAGCGTGGGGTGGTGCGGTACTTGGCAAGGACGGCTTCGCGGGTCGGCGAGGGTTTGTCGGCATCGGCAGGTTGGGTGTCGAACCCTGTCAGACGCAAGCTGGCCAAGTGGCGACGTACTCGTGAGTGCAGGTTTTGAGTGTAGCGCAATGCGTCGGCAGGTAGAGGGGGGCGCGTCACGGCATTGGATCCTGCCGGTTTGGCCCGATGCTATCCCGTGTCCTGTGTATCATCCTGTCTCTTTTTCCTTGTGACCTTTCTCGATGCGCTGAAAATACCGGGTTATGTTTGAGCCTGTTCAGCGGTCAATGGAGTGACAGCTTATGTACAACATCCTCCAACAGGTCTTTGGTTATCCACAGTTTCGTCCGGGCCAGGAAGCGGCTGTGAGTGCCGTGCTGGCCGGTCGCTCGGCTGCGGCGATCTTTCCCACCGGCTCGGGCAAGTCCTTGTGTTACCAGTTGTCTGCCGTGCTGCTTCCGCACCTGACGCTGGTGGTGTCGCCGCTGTTGGCATTGATGCAGGACCAGCTGGGGTTTCTGCAGCGTCACGGTATTTCGGCCGGCAGCATCGATTCGGCCCAGAGTCGCGAGGACGGTAATGATGTGATGGCCCGGGCACGTTCCGGCGAGCTGAAGATCCTGATGATTTCCGTGGAGCGCCTGAAAAACGAGCGCTTTCGCAACTTCCTGCAAACCGTGCCGATCTCGTTGTTGGTGGTGGACGAGGCGCATTGCATCTCGGAATGGGGTCATAACTTTCGCCCGGATTACCTGAAACTGCCTGACTACCAGCGTCAGTTCCGCATTCCCCAGGCATTGCTGCTGACCGCCACGGCCACGCCCAAGGTAATCGCCGATATGCAGGCCAAGTTCGCGATTGCCGCAGATGACGTGATCACCACCGGTTTCTATCGCTCCAACCTCAACCTGCTGGTGGAGCCCGTCAGCGGCCCGGACAAGCGCCGCCGACTGGCGCAGTGGATGCGCGAACGCGCAGGTCAGCCGAGCATCGTCTACGTCACCTTGCAGAAGACCGCCGAGCAGATTGCCGAGCATTTGAACCGCAATGGCATCCAGGCCGAGGCTTATCATGCTGGTCTGCCTCACGAGAAGCGCGAGGGCATCCAACAGCGCTTCATGAGCGGCCAGTCCAATTGCATTGTTGCCACCATCGCCTTCGGCATGGGTATCGACAAGAGCGATATTCGCAACGTTGTGCATTTCGACCTGCCCAAGTCCATCGAGAATTACAGTCAGGAAATTGGTCGCGCCGGTCGTGACGGCCAGTACGCTGACTGTCTGGTACTGGCTAACCGCGACAGCCTCAATGTGCTGGAGAACTTCGTCTACGGTGATACGCCGGAGCAGGAAGGCATCCGCTGCGTGCTGGAGGAACTGCTGGCGGCCCGTGCAGAGGCGCAATGGGAATTCCTTTTGAGGCCGTTGGCAGAGCTGAGCAATATCCGTGAGCTGCCGCTCAAGACCTTGTTGGTACAGTTGGAACTCAAGGGTGTGATCGCTCCTCGCTACGCCTATTACGCCGAGTATCGTTTCAAGTACCTGATTGAACCCGATGCGCTGCTGGCGCGGTTTACGGGTGAGCGGCAGCAGTTTGTCTCGGCCATCATCCAGGCCAGTAAGCGTGCGAAAACCTGGGCCACGGTAGATTTCGATACGCTTTATCAACAGCATCAGGCCGAGCGCAGTCGTGTGGTAAAAGCCCTGGATTACTTTCAGGAGCAGGGCCTGATCGAGCTGGAAAGCAAGCAGATGACCGAGGTCTACAGTTTGCTGAATGTCGATTTTGATCCACAGGCCTTGAGTGCCGAGTTATACACAGGCTTCAAGCAGCACGAGGCGACAGAGGTGGCGCGGATACACGCCATGCTTGATCTTTTTGCCACCGAGCGTTGCCTGGGCTATCGCCTGGCCGAATATTTCGGGGATGAAAACGTGCCACAGCGATGCGGGCACTGTTCAGTCTGCGATGGCCAGGTCGCCCATTTGCCAGCCCCGCCCGACTTATCGCCACTTGTGGATAAAGACTTTCAAAGGCTGTGCGGGGATTTTATCCACAGGCATCATCAGCATACGGGCAACTTGCCGGGTGCTGAACGCCTGACCCGATTTTTATGCGGGATCAGCGTGCCGTTGTTTACCAGGCTCAAGGCCAGGGCAATCCCTGCATTTTCGGCCTTGGATCAGTACCCCTACGCCGAAGTGCGCAAATGGGTCGAGGCTCATTTGCACCGCCTGTAAATCCACCATCACGAGAGCTGTCCATGCCCGAATCAATGCCCCAGCGTGCCGATTACCGTCATTTCCAGCCGATCATCACCCGCTGGCACGACAACGATGTGTATGGCCATGTGAATAACGTCACCTATTACAGTTTCTTCGACACCGCGGTGAATACCTACCTGATAGAAAAGGGTGGCCTGGATATTCATGACGGTGAGGTGGTGGGATTTGTGGTGAGTTCGGCGTGCGACTATTTTGCCTCGATTGCCTTTCCCGACCGGATCGAAATCGGCCTGCGGGTCGGCAAGCTGGGCAGTAGCTCAGTGCAGTATGAATTGGCGGTGTTCAAGGCAGACGAGGACGAGGCCTGCGCGGCCGGGCGGTTCGTGCATGTGTTTGTGGAGCGGGCAACGAATCGGCCGGTGGCGATTGCGGGATTGTTGCGAGAGGCGCTGCAGCAACTGGTTATGTGAGCCGTCCCTGGCCCTCGGCGCGCAAGCGCGATCCAAGGGCTGGGGCCGGGTCTACATGGGCTTAGTCGTGACGATAATGACGTTTGTGCTTGCGGTGACCATAGGCGTGGCCGCGACCCGGGTGGCCGTCACGGTAGTAGCGACGGTCATCGCGCCCGCGATAACGACGGTCGTCGTCGTCGCTCTTGTTGCCCATGTAGTTGCCCAGCGCGCCGCCGGCACCGCCACCGGCAGCCGCACCGATCAGGCTGCCGGTGCTGCCGCCGACACTGCGGCCCACTACGTTGCCGCCCGCTGCGCCCAGCGCGCCGCCAATGGCTGCTTCACCACGGCTGCGTTTGTCCGCGCCTACCGCGCTGCCGCCGGCGCCGCCGAGGGCTGCGCCAATTGCCGAACCGGTATTACCGCCCAGCTGCTGGCCAACAACCGAACCTAGAACCCCGCCCAATGCGCCGCCTACACCGGCTTCGGTGGTGCCACCGGCCATGGCTGCGCCACTGACCAGGCCAAGGGACAACAAGAGAATCGAGGAGAACTTCATAGGGGAACCTCAAGAGGATGACGGCGCGATCCTGAGGTTGTACGGGAGCGTTGACAATTGAAATCCGACCAGTGGTGCAGGTTGTATACAGTTATCTAAGTTACTGATTTAACAAGGGAACTTAAGTCATTTTTGTCGGTCTGTAGTTACTTGTGGCAGGCCGCTTTTATCCAAAAAGCGGCCTTTTTCATGCCTGCATTTCAGCTGCTGAAGGCCGCCGCAGAGCGTGCAGGCGATTTCAAGCCGAGCGCGCCATGATCAAACCGTTCTCGCTGGCCGCCTCCAGGCGAATCGCCACGAACTTGGATGTAGGTGTATGGCTGCCATCCCCGGTGCTTTCCAGCGGCACCAGTGGGTTTACTTCCGGGTAATAGGCTGCAGCCTGTCCCGCCGGAATATCAAACGCGAGCAAGGTAAAACCCTTGACCCGACGTTCAATGCCATCATCCCAGATCGACACGATATCGGCCTTCTGTCCTGGCTTGAAGCCCAGGCGGATGATGTCGGCTTCATTCACAAACAAGACGTCTCGCTGGCCCTTTACTCCTCGATAGCGATCGTCCAGGCCGTAAATCGTGGTGTTGTACTGATCGTGGGAGCGCATTGATTGCATGATCAGATCCGGCAACTGGCCAGTGGCGCGGGTGCGTTCGTGGACCAGATCCTTGGGCAGGGCATTTGCGCGGAAGTTGGCACGACCTGACGGCGTATTCCAGCGGCGTGCGCCAGCGCTGTTGCCCAGATAAAAGCCGCCGGGGTTTTGCAGCCGCTCATTGAAGTCCTTGAAGCCTGGGATGGTGTCGGCGATCAGGTTGCGGATGCGGCTGTAATCGGCCACCAGCCAGTTCCAGTCCACCGGTTTGCTGCCCAGGGTCGCTGTGGCAATGCCTGCGAGAATGGCGGGCTCTGACTTCATCAGCTTCGACAATGGCTGCAGTTGGCCGTTGGAGCTATGGACCATGCTGAACGAGTCTTCCACCGTCACCGCTTGCGGGCCGTCGGCCTGGATATCAATGTCGGTGCGACCCAGGCATGGCAGGATCAACGCCTGCTTGCCGTGGGCCAGATGGCTGCGGTTGAGCTTGGTACTGATCTGTACGGTCAGGTCGCAGTTGCTCAAGGCCTGGAATGTGCGCGGGCTGTCTGGCGTAGCTTGGGCGAAGTTACCGCCCAGGCCGATAAAGACCTTGGCGCGGCCTTCCAGCATGGCGTGGATCGCTTCCACAACGTTATGGCCGTTGTCACGGGGCACCTTGAACTGGAAGCGCCGCTCGAGGGAGTCGAGAAAAGCCACGGGCGGTCGTTCGTTGATGCCCATGGTGCGGTCGCCCTGCACGTTACTATGGCCGCGCACCGGGCACAGCCCTGCGCCTGGGCGACCAATGTTGCCGCGCAGCAGCATCAGGTTGGCGATTTCCTGGATCGTCGGCACCGAGTGCCGGTGCTGGGTGATGCCCATGGCCCAGCACATGATCACGTTCTTGCCCTTGGCATACATCCGCGCGGCTTGTTCGATTTCAACCAGCGGCAGGCCGGATTGCTCGACGATCTCATCCCAGGAGGTGTCATCGATACGGCCCAGGTAGTCCAGGATATTGACCGTGTGTTCGTTGAGGAAGTCGTGATCGAATACCGCTTCTTTACCCTCGGCCTGCGCCTGGCGTTCCCACAGCAGCAGAAACTTGGCCATGCCCCGCAGGATTGCCATGTCGCCACCCAGCGCCGGGCGGAAATACGCCGTGTTGGTCGGCTTGTCGCCATTGGTGAGCATTTCCAGGGGGTGTTGCGGATTCTGGAAGCGCTCCAGGCCACGCTCTTTGAGCGGGTTGATGCACACCACCTGGGCACCGCGCTTCACCGCTTCGCGCAAGGGCTCGAGCATCCGGGGATGGTTGGTGCCGGGGTTCTGGCCCCAGACGAAAATGGCGTCGGCATGTTCGAAGTCATCAAAGGTGACGGTGCCTTTACCGACGCCCACGCTCTGCGCCAGGGCCACGCCACTGGCTTCGTGACACATGTTCGAACAGTCCGGGAAGTTGTTGGTGCCATAGGCACGCACGAATAGCTGATACAGGTACGCCGCTTCGTTACTGGCCCGGCCCGAGGTGTAGAACTCGGCCATATCCGGGCTTGGCAGTGCTTGCAAATGCTTGCCGATCAGGTCAAAGGCCGACTCCCAACTGATGGGCTTGTAGCGGTCGGTCTCGGCGTCATAGCTCATCGGCTCCGTAAGGCGGCCCTGGTATTCCAGCCAGTAGTCGCTCTGCTCGAGCAGTGAACTGACGCTGTGTTTAGCGAAGAACGCAGCATCGACCCGACGCTTGGTAGCTTCCCAGTTGACCGCCTTGGCGCCGTTTTCGCAGAACTTGACCATGCCGCTTTCCGGCGAGTCGCCCCAGGCGCAGCCCGGGCAGTCGAAGCCGCCGTTCTGGTTGGTCTTGAGCATCATGCGCAGGTTCTTCAGCGCGTTGTCACTGGTCAACCACGCCTGCGCCACACTGATCAGCGCGCCCCAGCCACCGGCGGGGCCCTTGTAGGGCTTATAGCGTGGAGTGGGGGTTTGGTCGGCTTGATGATGAGTGCTCACGCTTGATTCTCCATCGCTGGGCTATAGACCCGCGGCGCACTTTTCTGCGGCAGGTGGATGAGATTGAGGTTGTGCCGGCGGGCCCATTGCAAGGCCAGGCCGGTGGGTGACGACAGGCTGACCAGGGTCTGGATGCCGGCGCGCAGGGCTTTCTGGATCAATTCGAGGCTGCAACGGCTGGTGACGATGGCCGCGCCGCCGTCGGTGGGAATGCATTGTCGGGCCAGCGCACCGATCAGCTTGTCGAGGGCGTTATGCCGGCCGATGTCTTCGCGACCCAGCAGCAACTCGCCCTGGTTATTCATAAATACCGCGGCATGTACGGCGCCGCTGTACTGGCCCAGTGGCTGAAACGCGCTGATGCGTTGGCGCAGGCCTTCGAGCCAGGCAGCAGGCGGCAGCGGCGCGCCGGGCAGCACATTCAGGTCCGGCAGCGCCTGCTCCAGCGCTTCCACGCCGCACAGGCCGCAACCGCTGGTGCCGGTCAGTTGTCGCCGTTGTTGCTTGAGGTTCCAGAAGGCACGGCTGGATATCTGCACTTGAGCATGCTGGGCCGAGCCCGAGCCGGTGAGTTGCAGATCATAGATATCGCTGATGTCGTCGATAATGCCGCTGCCCAGGCTGAAACCGACGATAAAATCTTCCAGATCAGTGGGGGTTACCAGCATGACGGCCTGGCTGATGTCGTTATAAGCAATCGCCAACGCCACTTCCTCGGCCAGCGCGGTGCTGGCCGATTCCGAGTGCTCAAGGTTGCAGTACTGGTATTGCTGGCTGGCGGCGGGCGCGGGCGTTGTCAGGGCGGGCGCCGCGCAGGCTGGGCGCTGGGCTTTCATGGGACTGGGTCACCGGCAACGTGGTCAGTGTTAAGACTAGGCGCGACAAAGAGTCGCGTCTAATCGTCAATACTGATCTGCCGATAGATGATATCGATCAAGGCTTTGACGATGATTTCTGATACAGCGTAAAACAGGCTTCGGCCAATGCCGAACGCGGCGCGCTACGACGCATGATCAGCCCCAATGGAGCCAGGGTCCGGGCGTTTTCGATAGGTTGCAGGCGCAGGTGTTCGGTCAGGGCGTCGAGGCCGCCGTCCAGTGGCATGACTGCGCAGCACAGGCCGCCGTGTACGGCTTGTAATAGCTGATGGACGGCGTCGGTCTGCAGCAGCGGTTGCGGGCTCAAGCCTCGGCTATGGAAGTTGTGGTCGATGGACTGGCGAAAGTGCATGCCGCTGGTGAGCATGCCCAGGGGCAGTTCAATCAGTGCCTCCCAACTCAGGGGTTTATCGCCGAAACTGAAAAAACGCTGGTCATACAGCAGGCCCATACGGGTTTCGTCCAGGGCCAGGGAGTCGAAACGCTCGGTGTCCAGGCGTTCGAGGTAGGACACACCGAGGTCCAGGCGATTGCTCGCCAGCTGTTCGAGGATCTGTTCGGAACTCAACGCCGACAGCTCAAAGCGCAGGCTGGGGTGTTGTTTGTGCAGTTGTTGCATCAATGCCAGCGGGTCGAAACTCGATAACGGCACCACGCCCAGGCGCAACGTACCCACCAGGTTGCCGCGACAGGCCGCAGCTTCGGCCTGCAAGCCGTCATAAGCTGCCAGCACTGTGCGAGCCCAGGCCAACACGCGCTCGCCGGGCGCGGTAAAACCCTCGAAACGCTGGCCGCGATTGACCAGGGGCAATTGCAGTTCTTCTTCCAGGCTGCGCAGGCGCATCGACAAGGTCGGCTGCGTAATATGGCAGCGCGCCGCTGCCTGGCCGAAGTGACGGGTTTCGTCGAGGGCGATGAGGAATTTCAGTTGTTTGATGTCCATCTTCGCTCCAGGGCTTATTCCAACGGCTGGGGGATTCTAGCGTGTTTGAGTCATTGGTCGGTCTGGAACCAAGATCTGCAAGATTGGTCTAGTCTTTGGCATCTGGAAATCAAATCCCAAGGAGAGCGCACCATGAGTCTTTTTAGCTTTATCAAAGAAGCAGGCGAGAAGATCGTTGATCTGTTGACGCCAGGTAATGCAAACGCGAGTGAGCAGTTGAAGGATCACGTCGCCAAGGTGGGTCTGGGGAATCCGAACGTGCAGACCACGGTGGATGGCGACAAGGTCACGGTTACCGGTGAAGTTTCCACCCAGGAAGAAAAAGAGAAGATTCTGTTGGCGCTGGGCAATATTGCCGGTGTGGCGACTGTTGACGACCAGATTACTGTATCGGGTCCAGCGGTTACCGCCGCTCGTTTTGTCGTGGTGAAAAGCGGCGACACCTTGAGTGCAATCTCCAAGACCGTCTACGGCGATGCCAACAAGTACAACAAAATTTTCGAGGCCAACAAGCCAATGTTGTCCCACCCGGACAAAATCTACCCAGGCCAGACACTGCGTATTCCCGAGTAACACGCGGGGCAGATAATGTGGGAGCGGTGTGTCAGGCAATACATATGTTGCCTGACACACCGCCATCGCGAGCAAGCCCGCTCCCACAGGGTGTCACACATAGCGTTAGAGTCCGCTGATCAATTCCCGGTAATCCCCGACCGCGGCAAACTCTGCCGTATCCTTCGGCCCCTTGCGGCTGTCTGGCTCTTTCACTGCCAATAAATGCCCCACGCCAAAATCTCGTGCACTGCGCAGGATCGGCAACGTGTCGTCGATAAACAGGCTGCGGGCCGGGTCGAAGTCGATGTCTGCTTGCAGGGCGTCCCAGAACTGCGGGTTTTCCTTGGCGAAGCCGTAGTCATGGGAGCTGATGAGCCGCTCGAAATACGCTGCCAGCTCAATCCGTTCCAACTTCAGCGACAGCGAGTCGCGGTGGGCATTGGTAATCAGGATGACCCGTTTGCCGGCTTGCTTGATTGCTGCCAGAAAGGTATCGGCGTCCGGGCGCAGGGCGATCAGGTGGGCGGTCTCCAATTTGAGCTCACGCACCGGAATCTTCAATTCTGCGCTCCAGAAATCCAGGCAATACCATTGCAACTGTCCGGCGTTACGCTCGAACAGAGGCTGCAACTCCATCTCGGCCATGGCCCGGCTCACGCCATGCAACTCGGCATAGCGCTGCGGCAAGTGCTCCATCCAGAAATGGTTGTCGTAGTGCAGGTCGAGCAAGGTGCCGTCCATGTCCAGCAGGACGGTGTCGATATCGGACCAGGGCAATGACGGCATGATGGGTTCTCAGGCAAATAAGTAAAGATATCCGACACAGACAATCGGAAAAGCCACGGTATAGTAACCCGTTCATGCCAAGGAGCCGTTTATGCGCCAGAAACCCACTGTTCTCGCCCGCGAAATCGTCGCCAGTAGTCGTTTGTTCCGTGTCGAGGAAGTGCAATTGCGTTTTTCCAACGGAGTTGAACGGACCTACGAACGCTTGGTGGGTCGAGGTGCGGGCTATGGCGCGGTGATGATCGTGGCAATGATCGACGCCGACCACGCGCTGCTGGTGGAAGAGTACTGCGGCGGAACCGATGAATATGAACTGTCGTTGCCCAAGGGTCTGATCGAGCCGGGTGAGGATGTGCTGGCGGCTGCAGACCGAGAGCTCAAGGAAGAAGCTGGTTACGGCGCGCGGCAGTTGGAGCATCTGACCGAGCTTTCGCTTTCCCCCGGTTACATGAGCCAGAAAATCCAGGTGGTGCTGGCTACCGAGCTCTACGAGGAGCGTCTTGAGGGCGATGAGCCTGAGCCGATGCGTGTAGATCGGGTCAATTTGCGTGAACTCTCGCAGCTGGCGCAAAACGAGCAGTTCAGCGAAGGGCGCGCCCTGGCTGCGTTGTACCTGGTGCGTGACCTGTTGGCCCAGCGTGGGGCGTTCCAGCCATGAGCGAATTGTTTCTCGGGCATCCGTTGATTGCTCAGGTCATTGAACTGGCGCGGCAAGCGGGTGAAGTTATCCTGCCTTACTGGCGCGCCAATGTGACCGTAACGTCCAAAGCGGATGATTCTCCCGTTACCGCAGCCGACCTGGCTGCTCATCACCTGATCCTCAAAGGGCTCACTGCCCTGGACCCGAGCATTCCCGTGCTGTCGGAAGAGGACGCCGATATCGACCAGAGCGTGCGGGCCGGTTGGCAACGCTGGTGGCTGGTGGATCCGTTGGATGGCACCAAGGAATTTATCAGCGGCAGTGAAGAATTCACCGTCAACATCGCCTTGATCGAACAGGGGCGGGTGGTGTTTGGCGTGGTATCGATGCCCACCAGTGGGCGCTGCTACTACGGCGGCGTAGGCCTTGGTGCGTGGCGTTCCGATTTGAATCAATCCCCCCGGCAGATCCAGGTACGCCAGACGCTGGCAGCGGGCGAGCCCTTTACGGTAGTTGCCAGCCGCCGCCATAGCAGTCCCGAGCAGGAGCGTTTGCTGGACGGACTGAGCGAGGGCCTTGGTGAATTGAAGCTGGCGAATATCGGCAGCTCATTGAAGTTCTGCCTATTGGCCGAAGGCAGTGCCGATTGCTACCCGCGCCTGGCGCCGACTTCGCAGTGGGACACTGCAGCGGCCCAAGGCGTGCTGGAAGGAGCAGGTGGAGAAGTATTGGAGTTGAATGGCCAGCCGTTCAGCTATCCGCCGCGGGCATCTTTATTGAACCCGTTTTTTCTGGCCTTGCCGGCCAAGGCCGCCTGGCGCGAGCGTTTGCTGGCCTTGGCTCGCCCTTGACGGCACTGCAATCCAAAATGGGTGGCGGGCTTGTGTGGGAGTGGGCTTGCTCGCTCCCACACATTGGTTAGGTGTCGTGGTTTTTAGCGGTGCAGAACGTACTGGCCGGTAAAGGCCACCGCCCGCTCTTCACTGCCCTGATTCACAATCCACGTGTCCAGCGTCAAGCGTGCCCGGCCATAGCGCGTATATGTCGTCAAAAACCGTTTCCATACCTTGTCCTGCGGTGCCTGGCAAATCACCGTGGCATCGTGGGTGACGGGCAGCGGGTAGCTGATTTGCCCTTCCTGGATCACGATGTGCCCGTCTTCGATTCCTTCCTCGCGCAATTGCAAATGCAGCCAACCCCAGCCCGCCAAGACCGCGCCGCAATACAGGCTGCCGCCAAACATGGTGCTTTTGTGATTGATGTTGGCTTGCAGCGGCAAATGCAACTGGAGCTGCCGATCCTGCCAGCCGAGCACCTTGAGGCCCATCTCCCGGGTCAGTGGGATATCGTGATGGAGGATGGATTCCAGGTAACGGCTATCGCGGCTCATGGTCGCCTCTTGGCAGGTGGAAAGGTTATTCGTCGTCTGCGTTTTGATTGCCGCTGTCGGCAAAGCTCAACCCGTGCTTGCGCAGTTTGTCGTGCAAGGTCTTGCGCGGTACCCCAAGGGCTTCGGCAAGGCTGCGCACGGAGCTGTGGGGGCGGGCCAGTTCGGCGGAGATCAGGGTTTTTTCAAAGTGCTCGACTTGCTCGCTCAGCCCGCCCGCCGTGATTGGCGCTCCTGCTGCGAGGCTGCCCGGCGTGTTGTCCAGCGCCAGCTCCAGGCCCAGGGCGAAGCGTTCAGCGACGTTTTGCAGTTCACGCACGTTGCCTGGCCAGTCATGGCGCAAGAGCATCGCCCGCTGGCCCGGCTGTAACTCATTGAGCGGCAGGCCGTGGCGACTGCTGGCCTCGTCGGCAAAGTGCTGGAACAGCATCAGAGCATCTTCGCCACGTTCGCGCAGGGGCGGGATGCGTAGCGGCGCGACATTGAGGCGGTAGTACAAGTCGGCGCGAAAGCGTCCCTGGTCGGCGGATTGGCGCAGGTCTTCCTTGGTCGCGGCAATGATGCGGATGTCCAGGGCAATCAGTTGATTGCCCCCCAGGCGTTCAACCACCCGCTCTTGCAGCAAACGCAGCAATTTGACCTGCACGTCCAGGCTCATGCTTTCTATTTCGTCGAGGAATAGCGTGCCGCCGTTGGCGAATTCGAACTTGCCAATACGGCGCTTCTGCGCCCCGGTAAAGGCCCCAGGCTCGTGGCCGAACAGCTCGCTTTCCACCACCGATTCGGCCAGGGCGCCGGCGTTGATGGCCACAAATGGACCGTTGCGGCGGTTTGACAGGTCGTGCAGCGCGCGCGCCACGACTTCCTTGCCGGCGCCGGTTTCGCCAAGGATCAGCACATCGGCCTTGGTTGCCGCCAAAGCCCCGATTTGCTCGCGCAGGCGCAGCATCGATGCAGATTGTCCCACCAGGCGCGAACTCAGTTGCTGGCGGTCACTCAGGGCCAGGCGCAGGCTACGGTTTTCCAGCACCAACTGGCGCAGCGAAAGGGCGCGTCGCACGCTGTCGAGCAAGGCATCGCTGGCGAAAGGTTTTTCCAGGAAGTCATAGGCCCCGGCGCGCATGGCCTGCACCGCCAGCGGTACGTCGCCGTGGCCGGTGATCAGCAGTACCGGCAACTCTGCGTCCTGGCTGTGAAGTTCGGTCAGCAGCTCCAGGCCATCCATTCCCGGCATGCGGATATCACTGACCACCACACCTGGCCAGTCCCGGGACAGGCGCGCCGTCAGGCCTTTTGCTTCGCCAAGGGGCAGGACTTTCAACCCGGCCAGGTCCAGCGTCTGGGACAGGGCCTGACGCAAGTGTGGATCGTCATCGATCAACACCACCTGAGTCTGGTTATCGATACTCATACGCTGCGGTCCTCGGACGGTTGCAGACTGACGCCCGGTGCTCCGGCGCGTAGTTTCAAGGTTAACAGTGCGCCGCCTTCCTTGTGGTTGGCGAACAGCAGTTCACCGCCAAAGGCACGCATCAGCGTGTCACAAATCGCCAGGCCCAGTCCCAGGCCCTGAGTGCGGGTCTTGGTGGTGTAGAAAGGTTCGCTGGCACGGCCCAGAGCCTCCATGCAGAACCCCGGCCCGTTGTCACGGATGTACAGATTGACGCCCTGTTCGGTGGATTCGGCACTCAGCCACAGTTTGCGGGGCGGGCCTTTTTCGGTCAGCGCGTCGAGGGCATTGGCCAGCAGGTTGCCCAGCACTTGGCGCAGCCGGGTTTCGCCGGCCTCAACCCACAGGGGCGCCTCGGGCAAGTCGCGAATCAGCTCCACTTCCATTGCCCGTCGACGCTTGGCCAGCAATGCCAGGGCATCGTCCAGGGCCGGTTGCAGCGCCACGCTTTCCGGCGCATGCCGGTCGCGACGGGCGAAGGCGCGCAAGTGCGCAATGATCGAGGCCATGCGTCCGGTCAGCTCGCTGATCAGCTTGAGATTGCCCCGTGCATCGTCGTTGCGCTGGTGATCGAGAAGAATTTCGGCATTCTCGGCGTAACTGCGAATGGCCGCCAATGGCTGGTTGAGTTCGTGGCTGATACTCGCGGACATGGTGCCCAGGGCTGACAGTTTGCCGGCTTGCACCAGATCATCCTGGGCCCGCACCAGTTCCTGCTGGGCGTTCTCTCGCTCCAGTACTTCCTGTTTAAGGCGCCGGTTAAGGCCTTCCAGGTCGCTGGTACGCTCGATCACGCGCATCTCCAGTTCGCGCCGGGCCTTGGCCTCGAAGGCAATGTGCTCAAGGTAATGGCGTCGGCGCTGCATCAGCAGGCCCAGCAACAGCATCAACACCAGTAGTGTGGCGCCACCGACGGCGACCACTGTGCGCACTGGACGGTCAACCAGAGTGCGCGGGGCAAGGATCGCGACGTTCCAGCCGGTTTCGGCAATTTCGGTGGATTGGCGCAGCCAGGCGTGGGTGCTGAAGGCCAGCGGCTGCGGATCGCGGGTCGGGTAGGGCTGGATGGCGACGATGGCCTGGCGTTCGGCATCGGTCAGCGGGCGCGTGGCGTGAAAACGCCATTGCGGGCGTGAGGTCAGGATCACCACGCCGTTATGGTCGGTCACCAACAGTTGCTCCGGGGTCTGGCCCCAGAGGCTCTCGGTGTGGTCCAGGTCGACCTTGACCACCAGCACGCCAATCACATGTTCGTCTTCACGCACGGCGGCAGCGAAGAAGTAACCGCGCTTGGACGAAGTGGTCCCTTGGCCGAAAAACCGTCCCAGGCGCCCGGCCATGGCTTCCATGAAGTAAGGGCGGAAGGAAAAGTTGCGGCCGATAAAGCTGTCCTGTTTGTCCCAGTTCGAGGCAGCCAGGGTCTTGCCGCTGGTGTCCATCAGGTACATCACTTCCGCGCCGGCCTGGGCCGCGATCTGTTTGAGTAACTGGTTGGCGTTGACCAGATTGGTGCTGACCTGCGGTGCTTCGAGAGCGGTCCGCAAGGCGGGCAAGTCGCCGAGGATCTGTGGCAGCACTTCGTAGCGGTGCAAAGTGCCCAGCAGGTTGGCGACGTACAGGTCCAGGGTCTGGCGGTTCTGTCCGGCCAGCTCACTGCGGTAGTAGCGCTCGGCCAAATGCTCCAGCGGCCACAGCAGCGGCGCCAGGCACAATGCCAGCAAGGCCAGGCTGCGCCAGCGGGGTCTGCGCGGAAGGGGTGGAGTCATGGAGGTCATGCGCCTGTGGGTACAGGCGCATTATGCCTAGTGCTGCTGTGCAAGACACTCGCGCAATGCTTCTTGCCACTGCGGTTGAGCTATTTGCCACTGCTGTTGCAGGCGGCTGCAATCGAGTCGCGAGTTCAGCGGACGCTGGGCGGGTGTTGGATAGGCGCTGGAAGGGATCGGCTCCAGTTGGGCGCAGGCCTTACCTTCGGCCAACAGCTGCTCGCCAATGGCTTGGGCAAAACCGAACCACGAGGTCTCGCCCTGGGCCGTCAGATGATAGACACCCCAATCCCCGGCCTGGCCCGCCTGCCAACGCTCGATCAGCGCGCGAGTACTGTGGGCAATGGTCCCCGCCCAGGTCGGTGCTCCGATCTGGTCGGCGACGATGCGCATCTGCGGTTTTTCCTGCAGCAGGCGCTGCATGGTCAGCAGGAAGTTCTTGCCGTGGGAGGAATACACCCAACTGGTACGCAGGATCAGGTACTGGCCGCCCACAGCCGCAATCGCCTGTTCACCAGCCAGTTTGCTCTGGCCATAGACACCCAGCGGGTTGGGCTTGTCGGCTTCGGTGTAGGGCGCCGTTTTACTGCCGTCGAACACGTAGTCTGTGGAGTAATGAATCAGCGCAATACCCAGGGCCTTGGCTTCTTCAGCGAGGACGCCCGGTGCGATGGCGTTGACCGCGAAGGCCGCCTCCGGCTCGCTTTCGGCCTGATCGACGGCGGTGTGGGCCGCAGCGTTGATGATCAGGTCAGGTCGATGGGCACGCACTTGCTGGCGGATCTGCTCGATGTTTGCCAGGTCAAGCTGGTCGCGACCCAGCACGATCAATTCGCCCAGACCCGACAACTGCTGCTGCAGTTCCCGGGAGACTTGGCCGTGTTGGCCGGTGATCAGGATTTTCATGGGAACAGATCGGCTTCCTTCAGGGGGGTACCGATCTGGTCCTTGGCGGACAGCTGTGGCGGCCCGCTCAGCTCCCAGTCGATGGCCAGCGTCGGATCATTCCAGAGAATGCAGCGCTCGGCGCTCGGCTGGTAGTAGTCGGTGGTCTTGTAGAGGAACTCGGCGTAATCGCTCAATACCACGAAACCGTGGGCGAAGCCTTCCGGTACCCACATCTGGCGGCAATTTTGCGCAGACAGCCGCACGCCTACCCACCGACCGAAGTTCGGCGAGCTGCGGCGGATGTCGACGGCCACGTCCAGCACTTCGCCAGCTGTGACGCGCACCAGTTTGCCCTGGGTGTGCTCGAGCTGATAATGCAGACCCCGCAACACGTTTTTCTGCGAGCGTGAGTGGTTGTCCTGTACGAAGTCGCGCTTGAGCCCGGTGGCCTGTTCGAAGGTGCGGGCGTTGAAGCTTTCGTAGAAGAAGCCACGCTCATCACCGAACACCTTGGGTTCGATGACCAGCACGTCCGGCAAAGAGGTTTCAACTACCTTCATTTGCTCTCACCGGCCAGCGAGTAGAGATATTGGCCGTAGCCGGTCTTGCCGAAGTACTTGGCGCGCTCCAGCAGATGATCACGGTCGATCCACTCGTTCTCGTAGGCGATTTCTTCCAGGCAGGCCACTTTCAGACCCTGACGGTGCTCGATGGTCTGCACATAGGTCGAGGCTTCCAACAGGCTGTCATGGGTGCCCGTGTCGAGCCAGGCGAAGCCACGGCCGAAACGTTCTACATGCAGGTCACCGCGCTTGAGGTAGGCGTTGTTGACGTCGGTAATCTCAAGTTCGCCCCGGGGCGAAGGCTTGACCGCCTTGGCGATCTGGATCACATCGTTATCGTAGAAATACAGGCCTGTCACGGCATACGACGACTTGGGCCTGGCCGGCTTTTCTTCGATGGAAAGGGCGCGGCCATCCTTGTCGAAGTCGATTACACCGAAGCGCTCCGGATCCTTGACCCAGTAGCCGAAGACCGTGGCGCCAGAGGAGCGTTCGGCGGCCTTGCGCAGTTGTTCGCCGAAATATTGGCCGTGGAAAATATTGTCGCCCAGGATCAGGCATACCGGATCGTTGCCGATGAACTCTTCGCCAATCAGGAAGGCTTGCGCCAAACCATCCGGCGAAGGTTGCTCCGCATAGCTGAAACGCACGCCGAACTGGCTGCCATCGCCCAGCAAATTACGGTACTGCGGCAAATCCACCGGGGTGGAAATCACCAGGATGTCCTTGATTCCGGCCAGCATCAGCACCGAGATCGGGTAATAGATCATTGGCTTGTCGTACACCGGCAACAACTGCTTGGAAACCCCCAGTGTAATGGGATGCAAACGGGTGCCGGAGCCACCGGCCAATACAATGCCCTTCATCATGCAATCAAATCCTTCGTGTCAGTGTTGCCGAGCCGTTCGCCCTGATAACTACCGTTTTGGACCCTGCGGCACCATTGCAGGTTATCGAGGTACCACTGCACGGTTTTGCGCAGGCCGGTTTCAAAAGTTTCTTCCGGAACCCAGCCCAGTTCGCGCTCGATCTTGCTGGCGTCGATAGCGTAGCGTTGATCGTGGCCGGGGCGATCCTTGACGAACGTGATCAAGTCAGCGAACTGCGCGACGCCTGTCGGGCGCTGGGGTGCCAGTTCTTCCAGCAGGCCGCAGATGCTGCGGACCACGTCGATGTTCTTCTGTTCGTTGTGGCCGCCAATGTTGTAGGTCTCGCCCACCACACCTTCGGTGACCACCTTGAGCAGCGCACGGGCGTGGTCCTCGACGAATAGCCAGTCGCGCACTTGCAGGCCATCGCCATATACCGGCAATGGTTTTCCCGCCAGGGCGTTGAGAATCACCAGCGGGATCAACTTCTCCGGAAAGTGGAACGGCCCGTAGTTGTTCGAACAGTTGGTCAGCAGCACCGGCAGGCCATAGGTACGCTGCCAGGCGCGTACCAGGTGGTCGGACGCCGCTTTGCTGGCGGAGTATGGCGAGCTTGGCGCGTAAGGCGTGGTTTCGGTAAACAGGTCATCGACCCCGTGCAGGTCGCCATACACCTCGTCGGTGGAGATGTGATGGAAGCGAAAGGCGCTCCTGGCCGGTTCTTCCAGTGCCTGCCAATAGGCGCGCGCAGCTTCCAACAGGCTGTAGGTGCCGACAATATTGGTCTGGATGAAATCTGACGGGCCGTCGATGGAGCGGTCGACATGGGATTCAGCCGCCAGGTGCATCACAGCCTGGGGCTGGAAACGTGCCAGGACAGCGCTGACGGTCGGCTGATCAATGATGTCGGCCTGGACGAACTCGTAGCGCGTATTGGTCGCGATGCTGGCCAGCGACTCAAGATTGCCTGCGTAGGTCAGTTTGTCGAGGTTGAGAACTTCATGCTCAGTGTTTTGCAGCAAATGGCGGATCAGTGCGGAGCCAATGAAACCAGCGCCGCCGGTGACGAGAATGCGCATGTCGAGAGGCCTTTTCCTTGGACGGGCATTGAGCGAATGGGGCATAGCTTGCGGGCTTGCGGGGCATGGTGCAAGGGGCGGTGGTCAGATTGACCAGCGCCTCCTTTGCCCGCAGAAGTTGCCTGCCCGAACAGCTGGGTTGGATCAATTTATTTCAGCTTGGTTCGGGGGTTGCGCCAAAGTCATGAACAATGGCGATATAGGCGCCTGACAAAAACACCAAGGGTCGTCACATGCTGCTCGCCACATTGATTCACCGCGCCAGTTTACCGTGCCCGCAGGTTAGCCAGGAGCAAGCGTTGCAGTTGCTCGAGCAGCATTATGGCCTCAGTGGCACGCTGCAGGCCCTGGGCAGCCAGCAAGACCTTAATTACCGGGTCGATAGTGAACGCGGTCGGTTTGTCCTGAAAATCTGTCGGGGCGACTACGCCGCCGTTGAGTTGCAGGCCCAGCACGCGAGCCTCGAGCATCTGCAGCAGCACTCGCAGGTACGAGTGCCCAGGGTCATCAGCGCCCTGAATGGTGAACAATTGCTGACCCACACGCTGGACGGGCAAACCCTGCACCTGCGTCTGCTGGATTACATCGAAGGCCAACCGCTGACCCACCTGCCACACCTGCGCCGTGAAGTGATCGCCGGGTTTGGCCGGCTATGCGGGCAAATGAGCCAGGCATTGGCCACGTTCGAGCACGACGGCCTGGAGCGTACGCTGCAATGGGACCCGCGCCATGCCCATGAACTGATGGCCTATCTTCTGTCGACCCTCGCCAACCTGCCGCATCGGGCGGCGCTGGAGCGAGTGGCCGAGCAGGTCCAGCAGCGTGTACGGCCATTGGCGAATCGCTTGCCCTGGCAGGCGGTGCATATGGACATTACCGACGACAACGTCGTCTGGCAGCGTGACGAGCAGCGCCATTGGCAAATCCAGGGCGTGATTGATTTCGGCGACTTGGTGCATACCTGGCGTATCGCCGACCTGTCAGTGACCTGTGCGGCCCTGCTGCACCATGCCGAAGGCGATCCGTTTGTGATCCTGCCGGCGATCCGGGCCTTTCATGCCGTAACGGCGCTGGAGCCGGAAGAGTTGCAGGTGCTGTGGCCGCTGATCGTCGCTCGCGCAGCGGTATTGGTGCTTAGCAGCGAGCAGCAACAGCAACTGGATCCGGATAACGCCTACCTGCTGAAGAATGCCGAGCACGAGTGGGAAATTTTCCGTGTCGCCACCTGCGTACCGTTCGAGCTGATGGAGGCTGCCATCCTCACCTGTGTCGGTGGCGCGCTGCCTGCGCTCGCCAGCGAAAGCTTCGCGCCATTGTTGCCGAACCTGGTAGGGCGCGAGTTCGCCCTTATCGACCTGGGTGTACTCAGCGCGCATTTCGAGGCGGGCAACTGGGAGCTTGCGGGTATCGATCAGCGTTTGTTGCAGGAAGCTCAAGCGGTTCATGGCTTGGCGGCCAGTCGCTATGGGCAATATCGCTTGTCCCGTACCCGGCCCGACAGCGCGATGGAGCCCGACACTTGCGCGCTTCACGTCGAGCTGTGTGTCCCGCCGGCCAGCGTTGTACAAGCGCCATTCGCCGGTACATTGCGCTGCGGGGATGAGGGCCTGTTGTCCTTGCACGGGGCGCGATTGACGGTTCGCCTATGGGGCGTCAAAGCCTTGCCGCAGATGGACGCAACGGTACGCGAGGGGCAGTTGCTGGGCGAAGTCGACGGTGCGTTGAGGGTGCAACTGTGTCGCGCCGATCTTGAACCGCCCTTGTTCTGTACACCGTCCCGGGCCCAGGCCTGGCAGGCACTATGCCCTTCTCCGGCTGCGTTGCTGGGGCTGGCCTGTGACGCTGAGCCGGAGCTGGACCCCGACGCTCTGTTGGCGCGACGCGATGCCAGCTTTGCCCGCTCCCAGAAGCATTATTACCTCGATCCACCGCGTATCGAGCGCGGTTGGCGCAATCACCTGATCGACATGCAGGGCCGTTCCTACCTGGACATGCTCAACAATGTCGCAGTGCTGGGCCACGGTCACCCGCGCATGGCCGCAGTGGCGGCGCGGCAATGGTCGCTGCTCAACACCAATTCGCGTTTTCACTATGCGGCGGTTGCCGAGTTCTCCGAGCGTCTGCTGGCGCTGGCGCCGGACTCGATGGACCGGGTCTTCCTGGTCAACAGTGGCACCGAAGCCAATGACCTGGCCATTCGCCTGGCCTGGGCCTATAGCGGCGGGCGCGACATGCTCAGCGTGCTGGAGGCCTACCACGGCTGGTCGGTGGCCGCCGATGCCGTGTCCACCTCGATTGCCGATAACCCCAAGGCACTGAGCAGCCGACCGGACTGGGTACACCCGGTGATTGCGCCCAACACTTATCGCGGTGAATTCCGTGGCCCGGACAGCGCGCCGCAGTACGTGCGCAGCGTCGAACACAACCTTGCAAAAATCGCCGCGCAGCATCGCCAGTTGGCCGGTTTTATCTGCGAGCCGGTATATGGCAATGCTGGCGGGATTTCTTTACCGCCGGGTTACTTGCAGCAGGTATATGCCTTGGTGCGCGCACAAGGCGGGGTGTGCATCGCCGATGAAGTGCAGGTCGGCTACGGGCGCATGGGGCATTTTTTCTGGGGCTTTGAAGAGCAGGGCGTGGTGCCGGATATTATCACCATGGCCAAGGGCATGGGTAACGGTCAGCCATTGGGTGCGGTGATTACCCGTCGGGAAATTGCTGAAGCGCTGGAGGCCGAAGGTTATTTCTTTTCGTCCTCGGGCGGCAGTCCGGTGAGTTGCCGGATTGGCATGGCGGTGCTGGATGTCATGGAAGAAGAAAAACTCATGGAAAACGCCCAGTTGGTCGGTGGGCATTTCAAGGCACGCTTGCAGGCGCTGGTCGACGAACATCCCTTGGTGGGCGCGGTGCATGGTTCCGGGTTTTACCTGGGGCTGGAGCTGGTGCGTGATCGACAGACCCTGGAACCGGCCACCGCGGAAACCGCGCTGTTGTGCGATCGCTTGCGGGAATTGGGCATTTTCATGCAGCCGACCGGGGACTATCTGAACATCCTCAAGATCAAGCCGCCGATGGTCACCTCAAGACGCAGTGTGGATTTCTTTGTCGACATGCTGTCGAAGGTGTTGAATGAAGGGCTGTAATGGCCCTGAAACCCGATCAACTATGGGGGCTTGCTCGCGATGGCGGCGCAACAGTGCCAGATTTGTTGGCAGACACACCGCCATCGCGAGCAAGCCCGCTCCCACATTTTGGTTGGATTTCAATCTTTAACTCGATTGTTATCTGGAATATTTTGGGTTTTTTTCGATGGGTGGAGGTCGGTACGCTTCAAAAGCCGATTTTTATCCGTTATAAAGTCGCCCAGCATTCCCCTTTCTGTCATCGGCCTTGGTTATTCTGGCCGCTGACCACCGCCCAGGAGATGATTCATGAGCCGTATCGTTACCGTCGCCGCTACCCAGATGGCCTGTTCCTGGGACCTTGAAGCCAACATCGAGACCGCTGAAAAGCTGGTCCGTGAGGCCGCCGCCAAAGGTGCGCAGATTATCCTGATCCAGGAGTTGTTCGAGAGCCCATACTTTTGCCAGAAGCCGAACCCGGACTACCTGCAATTGGCCACCAGCGTTGAAGATAACGTGGCCATCAAGCACTTCCAGAAAGTCGCCAAGGAACTGCAAGTGGTGCTGCCCATCAGCTTTTTCGAGCTGGCAGGCCGTGCGCGTTTCAACAGCATCGCGATCATCGACGCCGACGGCTCCAACCTCGGGATTTATCGTAAGAGCCACATCCCGGACGGCCCTGGCTACCACGAAAAGTACTACTTCAACCCGGGCGATACCGGCTTCAAGGTGTGGAACACCCGCTACGCGAAAATCGGTGTGGGCATCTGCTGGGACCAGTGGTTCCCGGAGTGCGCCCGCAGCATGGCCCTGCAAGGTGCGGAAATCCTGTTCTACCCGACCGCCATCGGCAGCGAGCCACACGACAAGACCATTTCGTCCCGTGATCACTGGCAGCGCGTGCAACAAGGCCATGCCGGCGCCAACCTGATGCCGTTGATCGCCAGCAACCGTATCGGCAACGAGGAGCAGGACGGCTACGACATCGACTTCTACGGTTCGTCGTTCATTGCCAACCAGTTCGGCGAGAAAGTCCAGGAACTCAACGAAACCGAAGAAGGCATTCTGGTCCACAGCTTCGACCTCGACGAGCTGGAACACATTCGCAGCGCGTGGGGCTCGTTCCGTGATCGCCGGCCAAACTTGTACGGCGCGCTCAAGACCCTCGACGGTTCGCTGGAGTCCTGATCGCCATGACCACCTTGCACAGCACGCCACGCGCAGACGGTTTCTATATGCCAGCCGAGTGGGCGACCCAGACCCAGGCCTGGATGATCTGGCCCGAGCGCCCGGATAACTGGCGCCTGGGCGGCAAGCCCGCGCAGGCTGCCCATGTGGCGGTGGCCAAGGCGATCGCGCGCTTTGAACCGGTGACGGTGGCGGTATCGGCCGCGCAATACGAGAACGCCCGGGCCCGCCTGGATGTGCCGAATATTCGTGTGGTGGAGATGTCCAGTGACGATGCGTGGGTGCGCGATACCGGCCCGACGTTCGTGATCAACGACAGCGGCGAAGTGCGTGGTGTGAATTGGGATTTCAACGCCTGGGGTGGTTTTGACGGTGGTCTGTATTCGCCGTGGAACCGTGATTCCCAGGTGGGTGGCAAGATCCTCGAGATCGAGCGCAGCCCGCGTTATCGCACCGAAGGCTTTGTACTCGAAGGCGGTTCGATTCATGTCGACGGCGAAGGCACGCTGATCACCACCGAAGAATGCCTGCTCAACCGCAATCGCAACCCGCACCTGGACCGCGGGCAAATCGAAGCGGTGCTCAGTGCCAATCTGGCTGTGGATAAGATCATCTGGTTGCCGGACGGTCTGTTCAACGACGAAACCGACGGCCATGTGGATAACTTCTGCTGCTACGTGCGCCCAGGCGAGGTATTGCTGGCCTGGACCGATGATCCGCAAGACCCGAACTACGCACGCTGCCACGCGGCAATGGACGTGCTGCAAAACAGCACTGACGCCAAGGGGCGTGCGTTCACGGTGCATAAAATGCCGATCCCCGGCCCGCTGTATGCCACCGAAGAAGAGTGCGCCGGTGTCGATCCAGTGGACGGTACTCAGGAGCGCAATCCTACGGTCCGGTTGGCCGGCTCCTACGTCAACTTCCTGATCGTCAATGGCGGCATCATTGCGCCGAGTTTTGACGACCCTCTGGACAGCCGTGCGCGTGAGATTCTCCAGGGCTTGTTTCCGCAACATGAAGTGGTGATGGTGCCTGGCCGTGAGTTGTTACTGGGCGGTGGCAATATCCATTGCCTGACCCAACAACAGCCCGCGCCCCACAGAAACTGAGTGCAGTTGTAACAATCGGCTTCTGCGTAAAGCGGCTGGCCGCCGGGAAGTGATCCTGGCATATGCAGCAAGCCCATGGCCCGTGAGGGTCATGGGCTTTTTAATGTGTGCAGTCTTATAAAACAGACACATTGGCATAGCTCTTGTATCAGCTTTGCGCCAGGGCTCGGGGGGTGACTGTGCAGTTCTGTCATAAACCTTGAGTAAGTTAGCCGCTCAAGCAGTAGGAGAGAGCGCCGAAATGAATGCCGATATCAACCATGTCTACAAGCGCACGTCCCATCCCTTGAGGATGAGCGGCGACGCGATTCACGCGCTGGCACTCTGGTTGAAGACAAACGGTTCGCATCAGATCAGCAAGCCTGACGCGCAACGGGTGATGAGGGAACGTTATCCGGCGGGTTTGTTCTGCGAGGATGAAGTGCGGGCTTTGTGTGAGTTGATCAAAAACTAACCAGCGCCGGGATGATCGTTCCCACACGCAGTGGGAACGATCCAGATGTGTCTAGAAGTTGTAGGTCCCGGTCATCACCAGGCTACGAGGGTCGCCGAACTGGATCTGGTTGGCGCTGGTTGCCGACGCGTAGTACGTCTTGTCGCTGATGTTGTTCAGCGCAGCCCGTAAGTCCCAGTCTTTATGTCGGAACCCGGCCAAGGCGTCCCAGCGCCCGTAACCTGGCAGTACCACGGTGTTGAGATTGTCGGCGTAGCGATCGCCCACCAGGGTCAAGCCGGTTTCGGCGTACCAACCCATCTCCGGTTTCCAGGTAATGAACAGGCTGGCGTTACGCTTGGCCACGTCGGTGATGCGTTTGCCTTCAAAGCCGTTCTTGTCTTTCACGACCTTGGCATCTTGCACGCCGATACCGCCACGTACGTACCAGTTGTCCACGATTTTTCCGGTGGCGGTCAGCTCGATCCCACGGGAGCGTTGCTCGCCGCTGAGCAGGGTGATGAGCGGGTTTTCCGGGGCGCGGGTGCGGCGGTTGTACAGTTCCAGTTCATATACCGCGAGAGTGGTGCTCAGGCGATCGTCGAACCAATCGCTCTTGACCCCGATTTCCTTCTGCCTGGTCAACTCCGGGCTCAGGTCGTTGGCGTTGCCGGGGGCGTTGGGGGTGATACCGATCAGGCCGCCGCCGGTAGGGGAGAACGTCTTGCTCCAGGACGCGTAGAACGAGTGGTTGTCCAGCGGCGTCCAGACCACGCCCAGGCGCGGACTGGTGTGGTGGCTGTCGACCTTTTGGTGGCTGTTGGCGACTTTGCTGGTGGTGTCCACTTCAAACCGGTCGTAGCGCAGGCCAGCGAGCACTTGCCACTGATCGTTCAGGCGCAGTTGATCTTGTACATAGAGGCCGCGGCTTTCGACTTCGGTGTGGTTGTCGCTGGAAATCTTCATGGCGCCGGTATGGCTGAGGTGACGATTGGGTTGGTTCAGGTCCAGGTCGGGTACGGCCTGGCCACCGTCTTTGACGGGCGTCGCGGTATACAGTTTCGGATCGCGCCGCTGGCTGCCCAGCTCCACGCCGGTCAGCAAGCGGTGTTCCAGGCCAAACGTGCTGAAGCCGCCTTCCAGCTCGACATTGTTGAACACGTTACGGGTAGTCAGGTCCTGCTGCCAGCGCTGGCGCGCGACCTGGTTGGTCGCCGCGTTGTAGCCGCTCAGGTACGTGTTATCGAAATCGCTGTCGAGCTTGAACACGCCCAAGGTGTGGCGCAGTTGCCAGCTGTCATTGAGTTCATAGGCGAGCTTGGAGCGCAGTGACTGGGAGGTATCGTCGATATAGTCGCGGGAGTCGCCGTAAGTGGTGTCGCGTCCTACATCGGCGGGACGGCCGTTGACGCCGGGAATACCGCGATCCGGTGTGCGGTCGTAGCGACTGTATTCGTATTGCACCAACCAGTTCAGCTGCGGGGCCAACTGCCAGCTCATCGACGGGGCGAACAATTTACGATTGCCGCTGATGCCATCGCGAAAGCTGTCGGTGTCCTCGTTGCCCATGTTCAGGCGCAGGCTGATGTTGTCGCTGGGGTCGGTGCTCAAGTCGGTGTACAGGCTACGCAAGCCATTTGTACCGCCCTGGGCTTCGATGCTCGACGCCCGCCCGGCTTGCGGCAGCTTGCTTACCCGGTTGACGATCCCACCCTGGCCGCCACGCCCGTACAGCACTGCCGCCGGCCCCTTGAGGACGTCGATGCGCTCGATGTTGTGCAGGTCGCGCACGTATTGGCTGTCGTCACGGATGCCGTCCAGGTAGAAGTCATTGCTGACGTCAAAACCACGGATGCGCAAGCTGTCGAATCGGGTATCGGCGCCGCTGCTGACGTTGGGGATGCCGCTCAAGGCCTGGCCCAGGTCGTTGGTGCCATAGGCGCGCAGGTTCTCGGTCTTTACCGAGTCAATCGCCTGGGGTACGTAGCGCACCGGCGTGGCGGTACGGGTAGCCGTATTGGTGTCCTTGACGCGTGGATCGTCCTCGTCAACTTCAGCGCTGATGGACGTTGCGGGCAAGGTGGTTGCGGCACAGGCAAATCCGCCGGACAGCAGTACAGAGAGCCCTAGAGTGATGGGCGTCAGGCGAGGGGCAGGCATGAGGGAAAATATCCGGAAAGTAGAGGAAAAATAACGTGCGAATGGTAATGCTTACTATTTGCTAGCGTTATAGATTCCTAATCCGTTTCTCGGGTGAAGTGTTACAAAGTGTGTTTTAGTCGGCGGACTCGATATGCCGCTACCCACCCGGCGCTTAATCAAGGGATGACGGCAAAGTCGATCTAAATCTTCTAGATGATGGCCAAATAACATCGGTTAGAATTTTTTGACCTAAATTCAGATGATTCACGAAATTGACACACAGTCAAAGGCGCGGCTAGGATTCGCCCAACGCCTGTGGCTAACCGCCATGACTTCTCGATAATAAAAAGGCCCGCGGCACATTTCAGTCGTCCGCGGGCCTTTTTTTATTCGGACCAAGTCGATACCAAAAAAGCCAAACGGAGCCAGGTGTCACAGCGCGTACTCAACCAGCGAATAGGAATAACAAAATGTTGAACAAACGGATGGGTCTGATCGCTCTGGGGATTTTGAGCGCTACTCAGGCAATGGCCAACGACCAGGAGCAATCCAAGGGTTTTGTTGAAGACAGCCACCTGAACATCGCACTGCGTAATGCGTACATCAGCCGCGACTACAAAAATGGCCAGCAAGACAAAGCCGAATGGGGCCAAGGCGTCATCGGCAAGTTCGAATCCGGTTTCACCCAAGGCACCGTGGGCGTGGGTGTGGATGTGATCGGTCAGTACGCTGTTCGTCTGGACGGCGGTAAAGGTCGCAGCGGCGCCGGCGGTATCAACTTCTTCAAGCAGGGCGACAGCGGCGAAGCGGCGCACGACCTGGCCAAGGGCGGCGCAGCCGTCAAGGCCCGTATCTCCAACACTGTGCTCAAGTACGGTGAGCAGATGCCAGCCGTGCCGGTCCTGCAATACGACAACTCCCGTCTGTTGTCGGAAACCTACACCGGTACTTCGATCATCTCCAAAGAAATCGAAGGCCTGGAACTGCAAGGCGGTCGCTTCACCAAGGAAGCCCAAAAAGGCGCCGAAGGCACCGACAGCGGCAAGCTGAAAAACATCTCTTACCTGGGCGGTAGCTACAAGTTCACCGAAAGCCTGTCGGCAGCCCTGTACGCTTCCGACATGGAAGACGTGCTGAAGAAGCAATACGTCAACGTCAACTACGTGCTGGCCCTGCCAGAGAAACAATCGTTGACCTTTGACTTCAACGGCTACAAGACCAAGCTGGACAAGAGCTTCGCCCTGCAAACCCAAGGTGACGCTGACGCCCGCGACAACAAAATCTGGAGCCTGGGCGCCACGTGGGCCTTTGGTCCGCACAGCCTGACCCTGGCTCACCAGCGCAGCACCGGTGACACCGGTTATATGTATGGCGGCTACCGCAGTAACGGTGGCGTCGGCGACGGTGGCAACACCATCCTGCTGGCCAACTCGTTCTGGTCTGACTTCAACGGCAAGGACGAGCGCTCCTGGCAGGCAGGCTACGGCATCGACTTCAGCGCCTTCGGCGTTCCTGGCCTGACCTACAACATCGCTTACGTACGCGGCACCAACATCGACGACGGCACTGGCCGTGGCGATGGCACCGAGCGTGAGATCTGGAACCAGTTCAAGTACGTTGTACAGTCGGGTCCAGCCAAAGACCTTAGCCTGCGTGCTCGTGCCTCCTGGTTGCGTGTCTCCGACAATGCCAGCAACTACAACGTTGGCGGTAACGAAGTGCGCCTGTTCGCCGACTACCCGATCAACGTGTTCTAAGATCGCGCGTCACGCCTGATGCAAGGCGATGAAAAACCCTGACTGGCCGGCAATGCCGGTCAGTCAGGGAACGCAAATCCTACAAATGCAGTAAAACCAGTGTGGGAGCTCGACAGCTCCCACATTTGGTTTCCGCCATCTTGAACGTCGCGTTTGCTTGAGTGAACAGCGTTACGACGTGTCGGGTTTTTATGCCGTGCGCCTAGGTTTTTATCGGCGCCAGCTTCTGGCAGCTGACTTTGCGCGCCGGGTACTGTTCGCACTTGCGCAGGACACTTTGCAACTGCTGGGTGTCTTTGAGTTGCTGGCTGGCCAACAGCTTCTCGGTAATGAACAACTCCTGCGAACCCAGGTTGCGCTCGGCCTTGTCGATCATCGCCAGGGCGGCCCGGCCGTCGCCACGCTTGAGGTGATAGCTGATCATCAAGTCAAAGGTCGACGGCCCGGCCAGCGACCAATCCTTGATCGCCTGCAATTGCTTGAGCGCCTCGGCGTTTTTGCCTTGGGCAAGCCGTACGGTATAAGCGGTGCGACGAATAGTCGGCTGGTCCTTGACCGGTGAGTTCAAGGCGCGCCGGATAAACGCGTCGGCCTGCGGTACTTCGTTCTTTTCCAGGGCTGCCATGGCGGCGTAGGCATCTTTGTAACCCTGCATGGCCGTCGCTACCGGGGCGGCGTCGCGCACTTTCGGCCAGCTCTGGGTGTTGACCCGGGCGCGTCGCTCCTGGCGGTATTCGCGTTGCAGGTATTGGCGCAGCTCGGTGTCGCGGTCGATGGTCGACATGTGGGAGCGGTTGAAATACTGGCTGGTGGCGGCGATGCTGGTGGTCAGGCCGTCCTTGACCAGCACGTCCAGCTCCTTGGTAAACCGATTGAGATTGAACTGCTGCAACGAATCCTGCATCGCCTCTTTGCGCGCGTTGAGAAAGCCGGTCAGCAATGGTTTCTGCTTGCCCTGGAAGTCATTCAGGCGTTCCAGGCTATGGGTGGCCGCACGAGGCGCATAGCCGGCCCGGATCATCAGGTCGGTGCCGAGCAGGTCTGCCTGGTCTTCCTGGCTGCGGCCCCAGGCGGTGCTCCAGACGTTGTCGGAAAAGATGTTGGCCAATCCGGTATACAGCACCGTATTACCGATGGTTTTTTGTGTGCCCGCCGGGTCCTTGCTCAATAGCTTCATGGTTCCCGAGCTGCGATCCACTCGAGTGTCGGCGGCTATCGTTGCCAAGGCCACAGTGGAGGCGACGGAGGTGAACATTTCCTTTTGCTGCTGGAACGCCGCCGCGCGTTCGTGGTGATGCAGTAACACATGACTCATCTCATGGCCGAGCATTGCCGCGATTTCGTCTTCGCTGCCCACGTTATCCAACATGCCCAACGGTACGAAAATATTCCCGTATGGGTCGGCTGACGGCCCGAAGCCGTAGCTGTCGGTGATCTTCACCTGTAGCGGCGGCAACTGCCCTGGCCAACCCTTGGACAGGCGCGTGACGATGCCCTGCAGGTACACCTGCAACATCGGGATATCCACCAGGTTCTGCTGGCGCGCCTCGGCCGCGGGGACGTTGCGCCCGTCGTAGCTCAAACGCTGCTGGCCGGAGCGTTGCAGGTCGAGCTTGTAGTACTGGCGCACGTCGCTGTTGTCGACATAGTGGCCCTGAACCCGTGACTGGGTCGACGGTCCGACCAGGTTCAAGAACGCCTGGTCTGCGCCCTTGAGCGTCGCACAGCCACTGAGCACTACACTGGACAGCAATAGATATCCCTTCACCGCGATGCTCCTTTATTGATTGCAGCCGGCACCGTAGCCGAGAGTGGACTTATTGTTGCTGTCGCTGGCCAAGCTCTTGGGTACCTGCTGGCAGGGCAGCGTGGTGATGTTGAAGGGCGGCTCGATGCGCAAGTCCATAGGGTCCAGCCATACCTTCTGGCCGGTCAATTCCACCTGCACCAGGTCCAGCGCCTGGTTGTACTGCAACACCGGCACCGGTTGCGTCGGCGCATCCTTTTGCGCGATTTCCCGTTGCAGTTTGCCCTGCTCATCCAATATCACCACCGGATCGGCGAGGAATTGCTTGATGATGTGGGTTTCAGCCTGCACGCACTGGCTGAAGAGTGCGCCGAGCAATACGATGAGTGTTCTGTTCATCCTTGTTTTCCTTGAGTAAGACGAGATGGCGGCACCCTCAGTTGCCACGGTCGAAGAACGCTTCGATCCGCTCGCTGAACAGCACCATCGACAGCAAAACAATTCCCAGGATGTTGACCAGGGTGATGTGGTTGAGCAGCAGCACCCCGCACACCGTCGCCAACACCGCCATCACCAGCCACCACGATGGGTAGGGTGAAGTGAAAAACCAGATCTCCCGTTTGCGCCAGCGGCTCCACGGCTGCACGCCGGCCAGGCGCCGGGCATGCAGGGCCTTGAGCACGATGATCAACGCCAGCAGACCCAGTTCCAGCAGGTCCACCCAGTTGAGATTCAAACCCGCGAAGTTGGCCGGCTCGCGTTCGTAATCCATGCCCTTGTTGATCAGGTTGTCGAGGGCCATGGCGTGCAGATAAACCCCAGGAATCAGCCCATGCACCGGCGACTGCACGACATCGCCGGTGGAGGTGATATTCGCTCCCACCAGCACCAGCCGGTTGCGCAGCAACTCGCCAATCAGCGCCTGGTCCTCAGGTGAACTGACCTCCAGGTCGCTGGCCGACAAGGTCAAGGTGTAGGGGCAGCGGGCCTGGGCCGAGCTGTCCAGCTTCCAGAACAGCGCCTGTAACAACTGCGCCGCGCCATCCAGGAGGAAATTGCGCGGCGGGGCGCAGCCGCGGATATCTGAAATCCGCGCCTGTTCCGGCGCCAGTTTCAAGCCCCACTGCACCGCCATCGGCTGCAACAGCGCAGCGGCCTCGGCATCCTTGGGCAAGCCTGCGCAGGCTGAGTCCTGGCAAAACCGCCGGTACAACGCCAGCGCCGGTGTCTGCATCGCGCCCAATGCCGTCGGCCTCGCCAGCGGATACTTGTCGTCCACACCCTCCCACACCACCAGTGCTGGCTGGCTCACCTCACTGAAGTGCGCCAGGGTATTGGCCTGACCATTCTCGCCTCGGGCGAGGCCGGTATTGGCCAGCCACAGGGGGATGCCCTGGCGCTGATACCGCTCGAACACATTCGCCAGCAACTGACTGCCGCGCGCGGGGTCGCCGAACGAGTGGTCGTGGCTGTACAGCAAATCCACAAACACAGCCTTGGGCTTGTAGGCCAGTAGCCGCTTGAACAATTTGCTCTGTTCGCCATACGGCATTGGCCAGGAAGTGTTGTTGCGCATCAGATACGCATCGTCGACCAGCACTACCGCAATACGTTGTTGGCCGTCGTGGTCATACCCGCTGGCGAACATGCGGTTGAGCCACTGCGCCGACGCTTTGTCACTGGAACTGGCCAGGCCGAAAGGGTCGAGCACTGCCAGCAACACGATCAAGGCGGCCAGCCAATAGCGGCGGAATTTAAAAAGCGGGGGATTGTTCGACATCCATGTCTCGATAAAAAGCGCGGGGCGGCTTGCTGGTGCTCATGGGTGAGCGTGGTATTTGCGCCGGGCGCCAAGAGCAGCCATTGCTGCAGAGTGCGTGGGGTTTTAAAGGACCAGCCAGGGGGTGTCAATCAGGAATATGGCTAAATGCCATATTCGCGCCGGATTGGACGGCAAAAGCATAATCTTGCGTGGTGTTTCACGGTGTCGGTTTTTCGAACTCAGCTTGCAGCAGCGTCACAAATGCGTCACGGGCAGGGTGCTGGCCTGAGTGTTCATGCCAGTAGAACAGGTTGTCGATACTCGCCAGGTCCGCGAATTCATAGCCGCGCCAGCCAGCGCCATGGCGGTATTGTTCATAGATGCCCCGGGGTACCAGCGAGACTCCGGCGCCGGCACTGACACAGCCGACGATGGTGCCGTAGCTGGCGATGCTGATGATCTTCTGCGTCTGCTCATGCCGTAACAGCCACTGTTCAAGCGCCAAACGATAAGGACAGCCCACCGGCCACATGAAGATCTCCTTGCCTCGCAGATCCGCCGCCGCGTGCAAGGGGCCGTGGGACTCGGAAGCAATCAGCACCAGATCCTCGCGGTACATCACGGTGCGCTTGAGCCCGGGACGATCGACATCCACCGCGACAATCGCGCCATCCAGCCGGTGCTGCTGGATATCGTCCAGCAGTTGGGCCCAGGTGCCGGTGCTCAGCTCCAGCGTGACCTGCGGATACAGCGCGTGGTATTTGGCCAGCAACCGAGGCAGGCGGGCGGTTGCACTCGACTCGATGGCGCCGATGCGCAGGCGCCCGCCCGGCACGCGGTCAGGTGCCAAGGCGCGCTTGGCTTCATCCGCCAGGTTGAGGATTCTCGCGGCGTAATCCAGAAACACCTCGCCAGCAGGGGTAATCCGCAAGCCCCTGCCATCACGGAAAAACAGCGGCGTGCCCAGTTCTTGCTCAAGGGACTTGATGCGAGCAGTGACATTGGACGGTACGCAGTGCAGCCGTTCGGCGGCGCGCGCGATGCTGCCGATATCGGAAACAGTCTTGAACATGCGCAGTTGGGACAATTCCATACGTCACCCAAAGTGAATACTGAGACGAGTTTAAGTCACTTGTAGTGAGGAGATCGGTTTTTGATACTTCATTGCACGTGCGCAGCCGTTGAAACAGTCGGCCGCACATATCCTCCGATAGCAGGTATTTGCTTATGTTGATTCTCGATGATCACTAGACCCAACGCGAAAATCACCTTCGCCGCGGTGTTCGTGATCCTGTGCTGGGCTTATTCGCCAATTGGCATTCACATCGGGCTTCAGGCCTACGAGCCTGGGCATTTGGCGTTGATGCGCTTTCTGATTGCCTCGACGTTCATGGCCGGGGTTGCCTCGGTGATGCGTATTTCCCTGCCACGGCTCAAAGACCTGCCTTTATTGGCCCTGTTGGGTTTTTTTGCCGTGAGCCTGCACCACATCGCCCTCAACTACGGTCAACGCGGCGTCAGCGCCGGAGCCGCCAGTGTGTTGGCACAATCCACACCATTGTTCAGCACGCTGATAGCGCACTTCGTACTCAAGGATCGGGTCAATGGCTGGCAATGGATCTGTGTACTCGGCGGCCTGATTGGCGCCGCCGTGGTCGTTACCGCAGATCGAGGCGTGGGCGAGATGGATCCCGGCGGGCTGTTGATCCTGCTGGCCGCGCTGTCGTGGAGTGTGTATTTCGCCTTACAGAAACACTATTCCCAACGCTATGACGGCCTGACCATGGTCTGTTACACCGTGTGGTCGGGCACGGTGCTGCTGCTGGTGTATACGCCGGGCCTGTGGGGTGCTGCGCAAGATGCCCCGGCATCGGTCAACCTGGCCGTACTCATCCTTGGCATCTTCCCCAGCGCCCTGGCGTACCTCGCCTGGGCGTACGTATTGGCGCACAGCAACGTAAGCCGGGCCTCCATTTCGCTGTACCTGATACCGCCCACAGCCATGCTGATGGCCTCGGTGGTGCTGGCCGAGGGACCTCCGGGCATGGTGATAGTCGGTACGGTTATCGTGCTGACGAGCGTCCTGGGGTTGAATTTGAAGCCCTGTAAAGTTGCGGTTTCCTGCGACCCGTGAGGTGTGCCTTGCGATTGCCTATGGGTTTATCGGTAAGCCGCGAGCAGCCAGGCGAGTTGAAAGCACAATGGATGTCTCTGTTTTGCCGAATGAATCAAAAGAAGAAATCAGTGTTTCCAGGGCAATCAGCGAGGGGGCAACCGCCTTGAGCACAAAAGACGCCTCGCCCGTCACATGATGCGCTTCGCGTATCTCGGGCATTCCCTCAATCACCGCCAGCACCCTGGGATAACTTTCTGCCGGAACATACAGCCGGATAAACGCGGTCACCGGGTAACCGATGGAATGACTATCGAGTTCGGCGCGATACCCGCGCAACACGCCGTGCTCTTCAAGCTTGCGAATGCGCTCGGCTGTCGCAGGCGTCGACAGCCCGACACGCCGACCGAGCTCGGCAAAACTCAACCGAGCGTCCACCTGAAGCTGCGCCAACAAGCGTTTGTCCAAACGATCGAGAGGTCTGTTGGTCATCGGTGCCTTGAAACGATAAATCGTTAAGTAAAGAGCCCTGCAAAGCTACACATCGCAATGGAGCCCGCTGTGGCAAGCCCGCCAAAATAGCTTATCCCACAAAACGAGCACCCCAGCCATGCTACTCAAAGGAATGCTACTCGGCCTGGCCATCGCGGCACCGGTCGGCCCCATCGGGCTTCTGAGTATTCAAAACACGCTCAAGGGCGGTTTCAAGGCCGGATTCATGACCGGCATGGGCGCTGCAACAGCGGACGCAGCCTACGCAACCGCCGCCTTGTTCGGGTTGGCGGGTATCCTGACGTGGATTGGCGATACACGTTACCTGCAAGTAGTCGGAGCGATTTTCTTTCTCTACCTGGCATGGCAAACGCTGCGAAAAAACGCCGAGATCATCGCCGCACCTTCCACCGCGCGGCATCTGTGGGGCATGTACCTCACGACATGCCTGCTGACCTTGTCCAACCCAATGACCATCCTGGGTTTTGTAACGCTGTTCGCCGGGTTGGGCGTCAGTCAGTCGAACACGGGGGTGTGGTTGGTGCTGGGCGTATTCCTTGGATCTTCCCTGTGGTGGATGCTGCTGGCAGGCACATGTTCGTTGATGTTGAAGCGGCTATCCCCGCGTTGGTTGCGAGGTATTGATTATGCTTCGGCGATGCTTTTGATCGGCTTTGCGTTGATGCTGCTTTATCAGGTTTTCCAGGTCTAGGCTTGAGTGGATTATTCTATTTTGCGCGATAGTCTGATCTTTGCTTTTTTGATGGGGAATTCCTGTACGTTCGATCTTAATAGCAAAGAAGCGGTCGTGTTGGTGGCATCAATCTTCACAACCAGATCTATATTCGCTTCTTTGCCAAGCAGCTGGAAGAGATCAAGTATTTCCTTTTCATCGAAAGTGTCTATCCATACACCGTATCGACTGTCCTTGTTTCGCCAATAGAAACCGCAGAATTTCGGGACTGCTCTTTTTTTGTATTCGTTATGCAGTAGATTCTCGGCAAAGATGTTTTCTTGTTCACCATTGTAGGTGCTGAAACCAAAATCTATCCATTGCCCACCGTCCTGTAAAACAACCATAGGCCGCCAATTATACTTCTCTCTATACGTGTCATAGACATCCTCTGCAGGAAAGCCTTGCGCTTTTATTTTATCCCGGATTTGTGGACTAAATGTTTTGTAGGAGGGGTCATTCAGCATGCGGTCGGCGTAGCCGTCTTTGAACATGTACTTAGCATTGTCATAGGCGCTTTCCTTGGCGATAACTGTCACGTCGGCCTTGAACGCCCCGACTTCCTTCTGATTTCCCGCGCCGCTCATCCACAGCACCACTCTACCCTTGGGTGCCAATCCCACTATAAAAGTATGATAAGTGCCCTTTTTATGAGTGTCTTGATCTATAAAACCCTCATCAAAAAGTTTCTTTATTTTCGCTTTGTCCAAACTCCATTTTCCGGTATAGAACTTTCTTTCAACAAGCGAATACCACGTAAATTCCAGTTGGTACGGAACTCCTTTCCTTTCGCTCCCCGTATTCATCGCCCCGCCATGATTACCCCATCCGGTATTCTGCGTGCCCCAGATCGAATCAAAACTGTAGGCAGAGCCTTCAGCAACTATGGCGCCGCTGTAGACCTCCATGGGGTATTCTTGCGGCGCAGATACCGTGCCGGTCCAGCTATAGTTGTCTGCGGGGATTTTATTATTGCAGCCGATCAAGGAAAAGCTGAGTAGGGTGTAAATGAATACCAGAATGAAGGACTTTGTTTTCATGTTGCGGCCTATATTCGCTGTGGCTTGGGCCTCGGGCCAATAAGCATGGTTCGGCGTAGCATAGCTGAACCTCCAGAACAGGTGAGCTTTACGGGTGTACGCTTGCCTTATTGTGGCATTTTAAAAGCCAAAGCAGTGTTAGCGCCGTCGGCCAAAACAACGTATTGAGAACGTCATGAGCGCTTGCTTGCCAGCGCCAGTATCCAAGGCTTCCAATATCGTCTCGTCTATCTACCCACTCGCCAGCACATGCAATGAGAAGAACAGCCAGCCAGGCAAAGTACGGCCTGAATCGTCGGGCGATGGCGATCAGTATCAAATAGACCGCCATGCCCACATAGATGTGCAGCGCGTCTTTTGACAGCCCGGTTGCCGACACAATGGCGAGCTTGATGCCCTGTGTGGTTGAGGTATCCATATCAATATTTCCTCTCTACGCGGATGCCAGGCGCGTCCCGGCTATGTACTGGAGCTGAAATTTATAGACGATCAACAGTTTTTGCTGGATATGAGCAGCGACGTAACCAACTACCCAGGGCTCAAACCCTTGCAAGCGACCAAGTTGCTCAAAGGTGCGACTTTGAGTGACGACGGCTGGACTGTGGAATGGCCGGAGCTGGACATTCAAATCGGCGCCGACACACTGTACCTGGCCTGTCCGGGTTGGAGTCGTTTGCAAGAACCGCCCCAGCTGAAACGCGCATGAGGCTTTAGCGATACTTATGGGGGCAGTGCGTCCAGGTGGGCAGACAGTACTGTGATGGTCAGCAGGTTGTTGCACGGCGTCACTTGGTTGTGGGGGGGCGGTGTTGAAGGACTTGGTCACGTCCTAATTTGCAGAAGGAGGGCATCCAAAAAAGAAATTGGCCGAATCTTGGGCGGAGGGGTTTTTAGGGGAGGGGTATAAGGGGTGATTTTCCAAACCCCAGAAACCACAAAGCCCCGCATTGCGGGGCTTTGAGATATGGTGCCGGCACCAGGAGTCGAACCCGGGACCTACTGATTACAAGTCAGTTGCTCTACCAACTGAGCTATACCGGCGTGTTAGGGCGACGATTATAGCGATTGGAAAGCTTCTGTAAACCCCTGAATTCTGACTATTTTTCAGGCCCCTGCTTTTTCGCGGTAACTCCCTCGCTCGGCATCCCGGTTCAGCGGCTTTCTTTCAGTATTGCCGTCGGCATTGCGACCCGCATTTGCAGCGCCAGTACGCCCATTGCAAGCAGTGCCGCAGTGGCGCCGGCGAGGGGGATGTAGGGCAGGCCGATGTGGATGATTACCCATCCGGCGCCGATTCCGCCGAGTGCGGTGCCCAGGTTGAAGGAGGCGATGTTGAGCCCTGAGGCCACTGCGCTGGATTGCGGTATGTAGTGGTTCGCCAGGCGGAGCAGGCGCAGGGTGGATAGGGTGACGATGGCGAAGAAGACCACGCCCAGCAGGCCGATCAGGCTCAAGGTGATGAGCTTCGAGTCGCTCCACAGGTATAGGCCCAGCAGGTTCAACATCAGCGTTGCCAGTGCGCCCAGCAGGCAGCGTTCGGTGTCGAAGCGGTCGGCCAGGTAGCCGCCGAGGATGTTGCCGAAGATGGAGCAGACGCCGAACAGCAGCATGGCGATGCTCAGGGTCCGGACCTGGAGGTGGGTGACATCCAGCAGGAAAGGCGAGACGTAGGTGAAAAAAGAAAAGGTGGACACGCTCACCAGCAAGGCGATGGTGGCGGCCATCAGCAGCTCGCGGTGGAGGATCGCGCTAAGGCTTTGCCGGATGCCGGGGCGTTCGTGGGGTTGCGGGGCCGGCTGGCGGCGCATCAGCAATACCAGGCCGAGGGTGCTGAGCAGGCCGAGGCCGCCGATGATCAGGAAGACCACGCGCCAGGACCAATAACTGCCCAGAAACGTGCCGATGGGGACGCCAAACGCAACGGACAGGGTCAGGCCCAGCCACACCAGGGCCAGCGCTCGCCCGGCGCGTTCCGGCTCCACCAGTTTGATCGCGGCATTGGAGGCGACGGCCATGAACACGCCGTGGCCCAGGCCGATGATCAAGCGTACTCCGTGCAGGGTCAGGATGTCGGGCGCGAGGCTGATGACCACGCTGCCAATGGCGAGTACCGCCAGGGTCAGCAGTAGCACGGTCTTGTCGCGCCAGGCCGTCAGCAGCGCGGTGATCACCGGAGCGCCGATGGCGGCGCCCAATGCATAGGCGGCGATGGCTGAACCTACCTGGGCGATGGATTCGTGCAGGTCGGTGGCTATCGATGACACCAGGCCTGCGACGACGAATTCGGACAAGCCGAAGGTGAAGGTACAGAGGGAAAATATGTAGATGACGGCAGGCATAGGCACTCTGTGGTTGAGAGAAGAACGTTCACCTCGGCGAGGCGCGACCTTTCTTCTGGCAGGTGTTATTCAGCTGTCGGTGATAGTGCGGGGGCAGGCGAGGGAGGGGAAATACTATAAAAATCTCGGTTTGATACTTTTGACCAGAGGCTCGGGAAATGGGCCGCTGGCTCAGCTCGCTTCAACCTGCGGTTCGACGCCAACATCGAGCATTGAGATAAAGCTGTTTATCAACGGCGATGCATTGTCGCTGTTCCAGCTCATGTATAGGCCGATGGTTGGGTCGCAAGACGTGCTCACCGGGCTGATCCGCCGGAACAACACCTTGTCGCGCATGATCGAGTGGGCGATCGACTCCGGAACCAGGGCCACGCCGAAACCGCATGCCACCAGGCCGATCAGGGTATGGATCTGCGCGGCCTCTTGAACCACCTTCGGGTAGAAACCTGCGGCTTCGCACAAGGCGATGAGCTGGCTGTGATAGCCAGCGCCCAGGTTTTGCGGGGTAAATACGAAGTCTTCGCCGGCAAAGTCCCGCAGGTCGATCTGCTCGTCCCCGGCCTTGGGATGCCCGGCCGGCAGGGCCATCACGATGGCCTCACTCAGTAGCAGGCGCGATTGGACATTGTCCGCCGAGATCGGCAGTTTGCGCAGGAATGCGATATCCGCTTCGCCCGACAGAATGGCCTTGGCCTGACTGGAAGAAGGCATTTGCTTGATGATCAACTGGACGTTGGGGAATCGCTCGCGGAACCGGCGAAAGATGTTGAGCAGCGACTCGTAATAGGCAATCGACACGGCCGTGACGGTCAGTTTGCCGGCGATGCCTGCGGACACCTGCCTGGCTTGTTCGATTCCGGTTTCCAGCGTCTTGAGGGTGCCATAGGCAGTATTCAGGAACGCTTCGCCGGCAGGCGTCAGTTTGACCCCGCGCGTGGTGCGGTCAAACAGGCTGAACCCCAATTTGTCTTCCAGGCGGTGGATTGCCTGGCTCAACGGCGGCTGGGCCATATGCAGGCGAAGCGCCGCTTTGTGAAAGTGCAACTCTTCAGCTACGGCGATGAATTGACGTAACAGGCGGGTCTCGATCATTTCTCCTGTTCCTTCATGCGAGTTGATCAGCGGCTGGGGGTAAAGCGCGTGATAATTGGCTGTGTGCGGCACGCATATATTGTTATGCGCGAAGGCTTATGCACAATTGAGCAGTTAGACATAAGCCGTAACCGCTATTTTGTGAAGCTGTTCTCAACGCGCTGCAACTGCCTGTTTTGCGTGCATTTTATTTTGTGAACAAAAAATGACCAGTCGGCAATTCCGGCTGTAGCGCTTGGTTCTACAGGCTCCGATAGAATTTCATCAACAGAGTTATCCACAGGGCGCGGGCCGACGGTTTTGCCCCTTAATCGCGCTTTGCGACCATCATCAGGTTACGTGGCGTGAGCGCAGTTTCACAGAAGCGGCCGACTTGTACGGTGTAGCCGTTTTGCTCAAGAAACAATGCCCGGTCCAGTACCAGCCACAGTTCCAGCGGACGCCGGAACAGGCCGCGGACCAATTCCAGGTTTCGTACTTGTGCCAGGCGTTGCCAACCTTGCTGCTCCAGGGCCGCCCAATCGTGTTCGCCTGTGATCAACCCTTTTAGCGCCGCCAATTCCCGACAGTACTCGGCGAACGGTTTGTTCAGCCAATCGCTGGGCAGTGAAGGCGTTGGCAGGTAGTCATCACTCTGGCGCAGTTGCCGTTGCAGTAGATCAAACCCCAGGCGTCGGGCCATCGAGGTGTCGCGCTGCTGGCGTACGCGGGCGCCGGCGGTGACGGTTTCGCTCAATGGCAGACCAAGGTCCTCCACCGACAGGCGTAGCCTCGAGCTACTGGCGGCGGCTGACAGAGGTTGGTACTGCTTGGCGCTGATGCGGTTATAGCAACAAGGTGCGACGGCCAGCTGTTGGCAGCCTGCAGCGCTGGCCAGTTGCAACAGGCGGACATGCAGGTCGCCACAAGCGTGAAGGGCGACGGGTGTGTGTTCGCTGGTGAGTCGCTGCCCCGCATCATCGGCCATCACGTCTTGCTGGCAGTGGTCGGCCGGTAGCCGATGATGCTCGCTGAGGGTCCGGCCGGCCTTGACCAGCGCGGGATCGTATTCCAGGCAGGTCAGTCGTTGTCCGGGTTGCAGCAGCCGGCGCCCGAGGTGGCCTTTTCCGGCGCACCAGTCGAGCCAGTGACGGGTGCTGTCGGTAAACGGCAGGGCCGCGCCGAACGCTTCGATCTGTTGCCATTTGCGGCCGGGTACATCGACATTCAGTCGCGCAGGTGCCGGATGAAGCGCAACGCTCGGTAACTTATCCACAGCACTGAGCGCCACGGACTGGGCGGCCCACTGTGCAAACGGTGCCGGTGCCTGGAGTTCGTGAGGGCGGTTGTGGCTGTTTTCGGCATCCATCAGCGAACGCTGGCGCAGCCACTGGGCCAGCTCGGGATGCAGGGATTCCCAGGGCAAGTGCCGCTGGGTGAAGGGCCGTGGTCGCCACAACCCCTCGTGCTTGATGAGAAACGCATCCAGCGCCTGGAAGCGGGCGAGCAGTTGCGCGCCCGTCAACCGGGGGTCAGCGTCCCTGGCAGGCATCGACCCGTAACCAGCGCTCCAGCAGCTTGAAGCCGCGTACCAGCAAGTAGGCCATCAGCAAATAGAACATGCCGGCGGCGAAGAAGATCTCCACTGGCAAGTAGGTACGGGCAATGATGGTGCGGGCCATGCCGGTCAGTTCAAGCAAGGTCACGGTACTGGCCAGGGCGCTGGCCTTGAGCATCAGGATCACTTCGTTGCTGTAGGCCGGCAGGCCGATGCGTGCGGCGCGGGGCAGGGTGATGTAGAACATGGTTTTGGGCTTGGACATGCCCAGGGCCCGTGCAGCTTCGATTTCACCGGGCGGGATGGCCTGGATCGCGCCGCGCAGGATCTCGGCGATGTAGGCGGCGGTGTGCAGGGTCATGGTGGCGGTGGCGCACCAGAACGGGTCCCGCAGGTACGGCCACAGGGCGCTTTGGCGCACGGCATCGAACTGCGCCAGGCCGTAATAGACCAGAAACAGCTGCACCAGCAGCGGTGTACCGCGAAAGAAGAAGATGTAGCAGTAGGGCAGCGTGCGTACGTACCACAGGCGCGAAGAGCGAGCGATGCCCAGGGGAATTGCCAGCAGCAGACCGGCGATCACCGCGATGGCTACCAGTTCCAGGGTCAGGGTGGCGCCCTGGGCCAGTTTCGGCAGCCACTTGATGATCACGGCCCAGTTCAGGCCCAGGTCGAAATGCGCCAGCCAGCTGTAGTCGCCGTTCATTGGGTGCTCCTCGCAAAGCCGCGAGCGGCACGTTTTTCCAGGAAGTACATGCCGGTCATGGCCAGGACGGTAAGGCCCAGGTACATGAAGGCCGCGACCATGAAGAAGGTGAACGGCTGCTTGGTCACGGTCACGCCGATCTGGGCGTGGCGCATGATCTCTTCCAGGCCGATCACCGAGACCAGGGCAGTGTCCTTCATCAGGATCATGAACAGGTTGCCCAGGCCCGGCAGGGCGATTCGCCACATCTGCGGCATGATCAGGCGCGTGAAGATACGAACCTTCGACAGGCCCAGCGCGATGCCCGCTTCGCGGTGGCCCTTGGGGATCGCCAGGATCGCGCCACGGAACACTTCGGTGGCGTAGGCGCCAAAGCACAGACCCAGGGCGATAACCCCGGCGGCGAAGGCGCTCAGAGACAGGTCGGGGTTGCCGAACCACTCACCGAGGGCCCGCATCATGTTGACCGTGCCGAAGTAGATCAGCAGGACCCACAGCAGTTCCGGAATTCCGCGAACCAGGGTCGAATAGGTGCCGCCAAGCCACTGCAGCAGCTTGTATGGGGACGTCTTGGCCAAGGCGCCGGCAAGGCCGAGCACCAGTCCCAGGCACAGTGCCGCGAGAGCGAGTTTGACGGTCATCAGCGCGCCGGCAGCGAGTGCGGGGCCGAATCCGTAGAGATCGAAATTCATGGTTTAGTCATATCGCGCAAGGCTTGCGAAGAGCCGGCGCGCTCAAGCGAGCGCGCCGGGCAGGCCAGTCAGGATCATTCGATGCTGAAAGGGAAGTACTTGTCGTTGATTTTCTTGTAGGTGCCATCGGCCTTGATTTCAGCCAGTGCCTTGTTCAGGCGCTCGCGCAGCGGGTCGCCCTTGCGCACGGCGATGCCGATCTTGTCGCTTTCTACAACCGGATCGCCCTTGAATTCATAGGCGGAACCGTCTTTGCTCTTGAGCCATTCGTACTGCACATACTTATCGGCGAGGATCCCGTCCAGGCGGCCGGAAGTCAGGTCGAGGTAGGCGTTTTCCTGGGTGTCGTAGAGCGTGGAGGTGGTCTCTGGCAGGTTGTCTTCCAGATAGGTACCGGCCAATGTCGCGCGTTGTGCACCGATAGTCTTGCCTTTGAGGTAGTCGGCGTCGGTCTTGAAGTCCTTGGTGGCTTTGGGCGCGATGAACTGCAGCTTGTTGGAGTAGTACGGGTCGGTGAAGTCGACGGCCTGCTTGCGCTCGTCAGTGATCGACAGCGACGACACCAGGAAGTCGAACTTCTTGGCGTTCAGGGCCGGGATGATGCCGTCCCAGTCCGAGACATACACTTCGCACTTCTCGACTTTCATCTTGGCGCACAAGGCGTCGCCGATGTCTTTGTCGAAGCCGACAACGTTGCCGCTGGCGTCTTTATTGTTGAAGGGCGGGTAAGCCGCCTCGATCCCCATCTTCAAGGTTTCGGCCATGGCCGTGGCGCTGAAAGCCATGCTCACGGCGGCGGCCAGGAGGAATTTTTTATAGTTCTGCATGCATGTTGCTCCGTTAGCGGTTGCTGGACATGAATTGTTTGCAGCGCGCCGAAAGCGGGTTTTCAAATACCTGCTGTGGCGATCCTTGCTCTTCGACCAGCCCCTGGTGGAGGAACACCACTTCGCTGGACACTTGGCGGGCAAAGCCCATCTCGTGGGTGACCAACAGCATGGTGCGGCCTTCTTCGGCCAGCGCGCGGATTACATTAAGTACTTCCTGAACCATTTCCGGGTCAAGCGCCGAGGTGGGCTCATCGAACAAAATGACTTTTGGCTGCATCGCCAGGGTGCGGGCGATTGCGGCGCGTTGCTGCTGGCCACCGGACAGTTGCGCAGGGTAGGCGTGGCGCTTGTCACCGATGCCGACCTTGGCCAGCAGTGCTTCGGCCACTTCGATGGCTTCAGCCTTGCTTTGGCCGAGCACGCGGCGTGGAGCCTCGATGATGTTGTCGAGGATGCTCATGTGCGGCCACAGGTTGAAGTTTTGGAACACAAAACCGATTTCGCTGCGCAGGCGGTTGATCTGCTTGCCGTCGGCGGCCATCAGTTCGCCGTTTTTCGCGGCTTTGAGCTTGAGTTCTTCGCCGGCCACCAGGATCTGGCCCTGATGAGGGTTCTCCAGCAGGTTGATGCAGCGCAGGAACGTGGACTTGCCGGAACCGGAGGAACCCAGGATCGAGATCACATCGCCGTCGCGAGCGGTCAGCGAGATACCTTTAAGCACCTCCAGCTCACCATAGCGTTTATGCAAGTTGCGGATTTCAAGCGCGGGCGTGGCCTCGGCCATGTGCGGTCCTCATTGTGTTCAGTGCGTTCCTGCTGTTGGGCTGCCTTCCTGGCGAGGCGCCAAGCTAGCATAGCGTCCGGATGACAGCCAACAGCGCCGCGGACGTTAAACAGACGGTATGTGGCAGGTTGTCGCATCGGCACAGTAGCGTGTCGCGCCATCAACAACCGAACAGCCGTTTTAACCGTTGAACCCGTGGCAGTCGCGTAAAAAAAGGCGCGATGTTGCCAGCTTTGGCCGGGTGTTGGAAGGGTTAAACAGGTAAACGGTCCTTATCAGTCACCAGATGGAGCGGCACGCACTTTTTGTGTGTGTTTTTGGTGCGTCTGTTCGTTATGGAAATGAGTAGGCAGGTAACGTTCTGGCGATTCGCCATTAATCTCAATGACTTGCATTGGCTGCTGAGCTTGGCTGCAGCCCGCGTCAACCTTGAGTTTGTTACATTTTGGCGTAATTATTGCGTAAAAAATAAAGAACACCCCGTTGGTTTCTTTTCACGATAGAGACTCCGGGGTGGGTGGACCGTATTCGCAAATCCTCGCAAAGGTGTGTCAATGAGTAGTACGCAAAGCTCCAATGACCTCGAACAGGGGCTCAAGCCGCGGCATGTCACGATGCTTTCGATTGCCGGTGTAATCGGCGCCGGTCTGTTTGTCGGCTCTGGTCACGCCATTGCAGCAGCAGGCCCGGCGGTACTGTTGGCGTATGCCGCTGCCGGGACGCTGGTGGTGTTGGTGATGCGCATGCTGGCAGAGATGGCCGTGGCCTCGCCGGACACCGGATCCTTCTCCACTTACGCTGACCGGGCGATCGGTCATTGGGCCGGCTTCACCATTGGCTGGCTGTACTGGTGGTTCTGGGTTTTGGTGATTCCGCTGGAGGCCAACGCCGCCGCGACGATCCTCCATGCCTGGTTTCCCGATGTGGCGATCTGGGCATTTACCTTGATCATTACCTTGCTGCTGACTGCGACCAACCTGTTCAGCGTCAAGAACTATGGTGAGTTCGAGTTCTGGTTCGCCCTGATCAAGGTCGTGGCAATCATTGGCTTCGTGATCCTCGGCCTCCTGGCTATTTTCGGCTTCTTGCCAAACAGCCAGGTCAGCGGCGTATCGCACCTGTTCGACACCCAGGGCTTTTTGCCCAACGGCATGGGCGCGGTACTGGCGGCGATCCTGACCACCATGTTCTCGTTCATGGGGACCGAGATCGTGACCATCGCCGCCGCAGAATCGAAGAACCCTGGCCAGCAAATCACCAAGGCCACCAACTCGGTGATCTGGCGGATCGGCTTGTTCTACCTGGTGTCGATCTTCATCGTTGTCGCGCTGGTGCCGTGGAATGATCCGATGCTGGCTGCGGTAGGTTCCTACCAGACCGTACTGGAACGCATGGGTATCCCGAATGCCAAGTTGATCGTCGACTTGGTGGTACTGGTGGCCGTGACCAGTTGCCTCAACTCGGCGCTGTACACCGCGTCGCGCATGTTGTTCTCCCTGGGTCGCCGCGGCGATGCGCCAGCGGTGTCCAAGCGCACCAACAAGAGCGGTACGCCTTACTGGGCGGTGATTTTGTCGACGGGAGCGGCATTCCTGGCGGTGTTCGCCAACTACGTGGCGCCCGCGGCGGTGTTCGAGTTCCTGCTGGCCAGCTCTGGTGCCATTGCGTTGCTGGTGTATCTGGTGATCGCGGTTTCACAATTGCGGATGCGCCAGAAGCGCATGGCGGCGGGTGAAAAGATTGCCTTCAGGATGTGGCTGTTCCCGGGACTGACCTACGCGGTCATCGTATTTATTGTCGGTACGCTGACCATCATGGCGTTCCAGCAAGCACACCGGGTGGAGATCCTATCCACCGGTGCCCTGAGTTTGCTGGTGGTTGTGGCGGGGTTGCTGGTGGCGAGACGACGCAAGGCCCGCAAGCTGGGTGCTGCGGTATTCACCTGATGTGCTGAAAGGCTCTGTGCCCTGTGGCCGGGCTTGTTCGCAATCGCGATAGCGGTGTGTCAGCCAACAAACCTGACACTGTTGCGCCGCAATCGCGAGCAAGCCCCCACATGTGTTTTGTGTTATTGCCCGGCGTTGGTCAGCATCCGGGAGGCCGCCAGGTAGTCTGCCTGGAACTGCGGCGACTCGACCCACGCCAGCGCCGCCGCTTCGTCGTCGGAGTCCGTGGACCATTGGCGATATTCGATCAGCGCCGCGAGGATAAAGTCGGTCGCCTCTTCTTCGCCTTCCTGTTCCAGCACCAACGCCAGCAGCGGGTGGGCCAGGAACGCTGCGCACAGCGCCTGTTGGCTGGTTTCGCCAGCGGTGCGCATTTCTACAAACAGTTCGGTCAAGTCCACCGACTCAAGATCAATGCGATTGTCGTCGCCGGAAAATGCATCCTGCTTGGGTGCAACGGCTCGCTGGGTGCGGTTCTGCTTGGCCTTGGCCTTTGCCCTGTGGGCACGTTTTTGCTGTTTGTTCGGCGAGGCCATGGGCTCACGTCCTTGGTTCAGGATCTGGGTGGCGTATTGAAACGCAGGTCCGGGAAAATCCCAAGGGTTTCTAGGTGTATCCGGCTACACGGTGGCCCGGCGTCTGTTGTGCCAATTCGCCATGCTGCAACCACTTCAGTGCAATCGGCCACAATCTATCCTGATACTGGCTGCGAAAGAACGCGAAATGCCCGACCGCAGTTTCGCCGATATCCGCAGGCGCGATCCGTAGATGCGTGCGTTCGCTGGCCGCGAAATAGTTCAGCAGGCGCTCAATAGCGGCTACCGTGCCAAACGGGTCATCGGTGATGCTGATTGCCAACAGTTGTGCCTTCACATGAGCGAAGGGCTGTTGGCCCAGGTTTCGTCCACTGGGGCGTGTTTCGTATTTTGGCGTCGGCGTAGACCAGTCTCGCACCACGCCAGCCGGCGTATCTTCCAGCCAGCCAAGGCGCTTGCCCGGGAAGTAGCCCAAAGCTGCTGTTATCAGGGGCATCACCACGTGCCACTTGCCAAACATCCGCCAGCGCTCGCTTGCTTCATAGTCGCGCCAGTAAGCAAACTGCGCGCCCACTGTCACCAGGCGCCGGATGGCCGCGCCCGAAGCCCCGAGCCCGGCCGCGCAACCGCCATAGCTGTGGCCGACCACGTCAATCGGTTGTCCGGGGAATTCCCGCTGTACCCGCTGCAGCATCGCCTCGAAGTCCAGCACGCCCCAATCCGACCATGAAGCCTTGAAGCCCCGCAGCGAGCCACGGCGTGATTCGCCGATGCCGCGGTAATCGTAAGTGATGACGTCCAGGCCATTGGCAAACAGATAGTCGGCAAAGCGCGAATAGTGGCGGCAGCGTACCGAGGTCGCGGCGTTGATGATCACTACTGGGCGCTCGATGTCGGTGCGGATATGACGCCAGCTGAAACCGCCGATGAGGTAGCCGTCGGCGGCGAGCTCGCTGAATGTCTCGGGGTGAGATCGGGTGGGCAGGTTCATGACTGGCCTCGTCCTTGCGCTTTCATTGGGGTTGGGGTGGCCCATGCGCAGTTTTATTGGAGGTTGACGCTAACAAATTCGGCGCCTGAAGGCGCAGGGATTTTTCGATACTCGACCGGGGCGTCAGAGGTGCTTAGGCTTGGCGTCTTCCGCTCTTGCCGAGACGCCCCATGACCCGCGATGCCCTCGAACAAAACCAGATCCCGGTGTATTTCGCCACCGTTGTGCTGGCTGTTGCCCTTGGTCTGCTGGCGCCATCGGTATCTCAAGGCCTGCAACTGCTGGTCACGCCGGCCATCGCGGTGCTGATGTACGCGATGTTCCTGCAAATCCCGTTTCTGGCGTTGCGCCAGGGCTTGCGCAACCGGCGTTTCATGGCGGCGTTGCTGCTGGCCAATTTCGTTCTGATTCCGCTGTTGGTATGGGCGCTGACGCGCGGGCTGGTGGACCACCCGGCCATTCTGGTGGGCGCCTTACTGGTGTTGCTGACGCCCTGTATCGACTACGTCGTGGTGTTCACCCACATCGGCAAGGGCGATTCGCGGTTGATGCTGGCGGCGACGCCGGTTCTGTTATTGCTGCAATTGGTGCTGTTGCCGGTCTACCTGGGGTTGATGCTGGGGGCGCCCTCGGGCGTGGTGGTTTCGGTCGGGCCTTTTGTCGAGGCCTTTATGTGGCTGATTGTCGCTCCGATGATCCTGGCGGTGCTGACAACAACCCTCTCGCGCCGGTCAACCGTCCTCAGTCGATGGAATGACGCCTGGGCCTGGTTGCCCGTTCCGGCCATGGCGTTGGTATTGCTGGTGGTGATTGGCTCGCAAATCACTTCGGTGATGGGTGACATCAACCTGCTGGCGCCGGCGATTGTGGTGTATGTCGGCTTCCTGCTGCTGGCGCCGCTGGTGGGCGCGCTGGCCGCGCGGTTGTTCAAGTTGCCAACCACTGCCGCGCGAGCGGTTACGTTCAGTGCGTCGACCCGTAACTCGCTGGTGGTCTTGCCGTTGGCGCTGGCGCTACCCGAAGATATCCGGGGCCTGGCGGCGGCTGCCGTTATCACCCAGACCCTGGTCGAACTGGTGGGGGAACTGATCTACATTCGCTTGATACCGACGCTGATCTGGCCCGCACATCGTCGATAAAGCGAATGCAGGCTCTGGTTCAGGCGTTGTCAGGCGGGGGGGGCAGCCTGACAGGCTCAACGATTAATCATCGCCACGGCTCACGCCAGGCGCAATTGGCCGCTGGCTACCAACGTTGCATGGCCCCCGATTTTCACGCGATCACCTTCCAGTCGGCACAACAGTTCCCCACCGCGTTGCGAGCATTGATAAGCCGTCAAGTGCGTCTTTTCCAGACCTTGCGCCCAATACGGTATCAAACAGCAATGCGCCGCGCCGGTTACCGGGTCTTCATCAATTCCGATGGCGGGTGCGAAGTATCGGGAAACAAAATCATGCCGAGTACCTCGGGCGGTGACGATAGCGCCCAGCCAAGGCAATTTTGCCAGCGCCGCCATATCGGGCCGACAGGCGCGCACCGCCTGCTCGGACTCCAGCACCACCAGTAATTTATCGGTCCCCAGAACTTGCAATGCTTCGACGCCAAGCGCTTGGGTGATCTGCGCACTGTCATCAATGGGCGAGGGCGTGTCGGTCGGGAAGTCCAGCCATAACAGGCCGTCCTCACGGCTGACGCTCAGAGGGCCTGAGCGGCTGATGAAATCGATGCGCGAAGCCGTTTCCTTGTAGATATCAAACAGCACATAGGCGCTGGCCAGCGTTGCATGGCCGCACAAAGGGACTTCGGTGGTCGGGGTGAACCAGCGGATATGCCAGCCCTGGTCCTCGCGGACCAAAAACGCCGTCTCTGCCAGATTGTGCTCGGCGGCGATGCTTTGCATCAGCGTATCGGGTAGCCAGGAATCGAGCCGGTAGACAATCGCCGGGTTACCGCCAAAAGGCTTGTCGCTGAACGCGTCGACTTGATGAAACTCGATGGGCATCACACTTCTCCTTGGGCATGCTCGCCAAAGCATGCCGTGCGCTGCCGATGCCGCGATAGTTACAGATCAGAGTATTTTCTCTCATACAGGGCGGGAGCCATGGGGGCTTTGTGGTCTGAACCGTTCGTACCCTAAAGGTCGTGCTGGATTTGCAAGTGCAATGGCGCAACGCGGGTTGGGTTTCCATTGGGGCAGAAAGAGACCCTCAGTCCAAAATCAGGCGAAAACGAAACTCCACTGCCCAGGCACCTTGGTTCAGGCATGCTCCGGCGAGCATCAAATCGCAGGCAATAAAAAACCCCAAGGACACATGTTCCTTGGGGTTTCTCGGTATTAGTGGTGCCAGAGACGGAATCGAACCAGGCCTAATTGAGCTTGATTCAGCTGAATACGCTCGGTTTGATTGTCAGGGATGCCCCCAAATATGCCCCCAAAAAATAATCTCACCCCGCGATAGTCAGTCAAGCGAGAGCATTTTGGCTAAGAGAGGGTCGTTTGAGCCCATCACTGCGGCCTGCAGATCCACGAAGTACATCCCGCCGGTGATCTCTCCAATGATCTCACCTTCCTCGATCCACTTCTTGAGCAGTTGCAGGCTCGGCTTTGTCCCCGCGTACCTCAGTTTTCGATACTCACCAACCTCCATTAATCGGGGCAGTCGAACAGTTACTTGCGTGACGATCTTGGTCATGGAGGCTCCAACAGGCGAAATTACACTGCCTTTCCGTCGATCCGCACGCTGGCCTTGCCACTGCCTGAGTTTGGAATCCATACCTCCACCACGTTGCCCGAGTCGGTAGTGACTTTGATCACCACACTGGTGGGCGGCGGACGCAGATCGTCACCACAGAACAATTCCACGAGTGCATCACACGGTACCCCATCATCATATGGGTCCCATAGATCGCCATTCACAAGCGGTGCAGATACCGTGATGTTCGACATTCCATATCTCCTATTAGCGATTTGGTGGGGTGGCGTCCAGATCATCCAAAAGACCTGCGGCAATCTGAGCCGCCGCCCAATTCTCCATAACTTCGCAGAGCTCACGGGCGTCTGGGAACTCTTTCGAGAGCCAGGCCGAGGGGACGAAAACGTGATTGCGATACGTGACCATAGCGGTGCCGTCATACGCAGTACAAAGTGAAACGTTCAGCTCGTTTCCGCCAATGGCGGCGGGCACGAAAATCGCCCGTTCGGCAGATATGCCAAGAGTCCTCATCCATTTAGGTATTTTTTTACCGTCAGGATTTTCAATTTCCAGCCAAATCATGTACTTGCTCCCTGCTTATTGATTTTTCATGTGCCCATGAATCGGCACCACTATGCATCCTACATCGCCGAGAGGTCGCGGTGTTGGCCGTGGGGTGGTGAAATACCCCCCTCAGATCATAGTTTTTTTGGTGATCGGCGGCTGGATATACCATCTCGATAGGCCGCTTACATGGCACCGCTACTTCACTACTAGCAGCGCCGCCGACGAATCTTCCGCCCATTGCCCCATCACTGCCTCATACCTGCGTATTCGAAATAGCAGTTCGGTATCTGCCGGGCCTTCATGCAGCGTCGCGGCAGTCACACGTGCCATGAGGCACAACATCTCCGCGCTTCGTTCCCGCATTTGCTTTGCGGTGCCCGTACAGAGCTGGGGTGCGAGCGTCTTTCTGATCAGCGCCGCCAATTGATCAGCAATCACACCTCTTGTTTGAACGTCCATTATCGCCTCCACAGAACGCCGCCTTGGCGGGTCTCCCGGTCAATCACACGCACCACCATCTGCTCCATGGCGGCGCTGGCTGATTCGCTTGTGCGCTTGGTGTCAGCCTCTGATGCGCCCGGCTGCGCCTGGACTGTCACCTGCATATTGAATAGCGGCTGAACCGGCGCCGATCCGCTCGATCCTTCGCCCGCGCCAATCATTGCCGGCCTGCCGTTGCTGTTGGCCTTCAAGAGGCCGGCACCGATCGGCGCATAGGGCTGGGCGTTGTTCAGTCCGTTGTCGATCCTGGACAGCATGGCGTCGAGCTTGGCGCTGGTCTGGGCAGTCGTCACACGCTCGCCTTCTTGCAGGAACCAGGTGCCGTCCTTGGGTACCGAGTCGATACCATCGTGCGCCATACCCGCCAGCGCTGTCATACCCACCGCCGAGGCAAGCGGGCCGGTGACAGCCATTGCAGTCGCCATTGCCGCCGGCGCTGCTGCTGGGCCAATGATGGGAATGCCTGCGGTTGCGGCGTAGGCGTTGAGGCCCGCTGTCAGGGACATGGCCTGAGCGTTCGCGCCGAGGGTACCGGCGGCGCTGGCCTGGGTGGTCTTACCCACCAGCATTTGCACACCCTGATAGATCAGCCACTGGGCGGCCATATCACTCAGCGCGTTCAACATCGATTTGGCGAAGTTGCCCACCATGTCACCAAAGGCGTCTCCCGCGTCCTCTGCACCGCTGGCCACGTCAGAGAAGAACGTGCCAAGGCCGCTGGTAGCGCTTCCCAGAGCCGTGTTGGTGAGGTCTGCGGCCTGGGTCGAGTAGTCGCGGGCGGCGTCGGCGTAGTTCGCCCACGCTTCGTTGACCCCGTTCATCCAGTTAACCTGGGCCTCATCGACCATCGCGTAATACTGGTGCTGGTAGCCAATGCGCTCATCGAGGGCGGCCTTGAGAATCGCCGTCTCTTTCTGGGCCATCTCGGGGCTGATGTTCTTGGCCTGGAGCTGTTCGTTGAGGTTGGCCACGTCAGCGGCGTATTTCTGTTGCAACGACAAGTCGGCGCGCATCCGGTCGCGGGCCTTGTCGCCCATACCAATGCCAGACAGCTCTTGGTTGAAACCGTCCTTGATCGTCTGGGTGCCAACGTCCTGGGCACTCTTGAAAGCTGAAAGCTTGAGGGCGTCCTCATTGGCTTTCTGAATCTCTTTGAGCTTGTCCAGCTCAGCGGCCATCCCCACCAGCTCTTTCTTGCGTGCTTCGCTCAGGTTGCCGAGCTTCCCCTCCTGCAGCTCAAACGACAGCTTCATGACTTCGGTGGCGTCTTTCTGCTTGTCGCCCGTGGTGTTGATCAGTGCAATCTGACGCTTGTAGCCTTCCTCAGTCGTCTTGAATGCGTTGTCCAGCGTCTTCTGTGCGGCCTCGGTAGCCTTATCTGGCCCGTTTTTGCCGAGTAGCCCGGTGATGCTGGTGGTAGGCAGTGTGGTCGCCGGCGTCTCTGGAGTGTCCGACTTACCGTCATCCCACCCCATTTGCTTGGTGTAGCGTTTGTACTGATCCAGCTTCGCCTCGGCGTCACGTTGAGCGGCCTTCCAGTCCTTGTTCAGCAGCGCGTCACCAACGTACAGCGACGGATCAGTCGCGAACTTGCCCATTGGTCCGGAGGCGTTGTTGTACGCTGCCAGGTTGTCGACCAACTCCTGTTGCTTGGCGACGCCGGCCAGGTGGCGGTCCTTGTCGGAGCCGAAAGCCGAAGCCTTGAGCACCTGGTACTGGTTGATCAGGCTCTGTACATCCGCCGGCAGGCGGGCTATGCCCTGGGCGGCAGCGCCCGTTATCTTGAGCACCATAGCCGCTAGGTCGGTCATGCCCTGCTGAAACTCGGGGTCGGTGACGATGGCGTGTAGCGAGTCCATTGAGTCTTGCAAGGGGCTGATATCAACGCTGGCCAGGCCCGCGGCGAACTCGTTTTTAAGGCCCCTGGCTTGGTCTTCCATGTCCTTCAACAGATCGTAGGTCTTGGTCAGGGCGTCGATCTGCTTCTGATCCATCGCAATGCCGTAGTCGCCGGCCTGCTTGGCCAGCTTGCGGAACCCTTCGGCGTTGTTGTCCAACAGCGGCAGCATCCGCGACAGATCATTGCCGAGGCTCTCCAGGATGTTGATCTTTTCCGCATGGGTGCCGACGCTCTCCAGGCCCTTGGCTATCGCCAACAGTTGCTGGTCTGGCGAGAGTGTGGCGAGGGCCTTGGCCGACAGCCCCAACTTGTTGAGCGCGTCTACCGCCTCACCGCCGTTGGTGATCAGCACGTCACCGATCTTGTCACCGATGTCCTTAAAGATATCGGCCATGTTGTCGCCGGACAGGCCCGCACGCTCGGCGGCGTACTGCCATTCCTGGAGTGAACGGGTGTTCATGCCCAGCGACTTGGCCCAGCGCTGCGTCTCCGCTGTGGCTTCTGCTGTCTGCTTGAGCATTGCCAGGGAGGCGGCACCGGCAGCGACGGCACCAGTGACTAGGCTGGCGGCCGCTGTACCCGCGATCTTGCCGGCCTGCTCTGCCGACATGCCCATTCTGTTAAAGGCGCGATCCACCACACCCAGGTTGCCGTCAATCTTCTTGCTTGCGTTGCCGACAGCGTTATCTGCGCGGTTCAGTTCCATGCGTAGCTGCTGTGTCGTCGCCTCAATGCGAACAAGCATCCCTTGTACGTCTGTACCTGCCATAAGCCGTTCTCCGGCGTTAACAACTTGTTAACCTGCATTAACAGCGTTAACAAATCATTCACGCCCTCATAACCTCTACGGAGCAGGCAGTACAAGGGATTGGCGCTTGTTAACGCTCATGCGGCCTTTAACAAATAATTAACAAAATCTCTGTGAGGGGAAAAAATCTCTGAATGAGGTCGGGGGCGGTGTCCTATGCGAAAGCTTCCACGGTTTTGACCCACCCCCTACAGTCGAGCGTGATCAGTAGGCCGGATCGATCGTAGGAGGATTGGTCCTAAGCGCTTCGATTGCCTCCTGGTGGCTTATGCCTCTGGCCAGCAGCTCGTCAATCTCCTTGCGGATCTTGTCGCGGCACGCAGCTTGATAGAGCAAAGCGCGACTGTGTGCGATCTGATTGAGCGCTTGCTGGATTGACTTGGGAAGGGGTTCAGGTTGCTGGTACATGGCTAGCCCTCGGCGGTGGAGCAGATCTGCTCCACCGCTCTGAATGATTGGTTAAGGGGTTGGGGTCAGGCTGACCAGGCGCATCGATGTCGGGGCATACACCGCCAGACCTGCACGCATCTCGGCCAAGATCGTGACCAGGTTCCGCCGGAAGTTATTGCCATCGTGTCGGCTGGCTTCGACTGTGACCTCCTGTCGATCGAGTAGGGCAGTGGTCGAAGTGTCCAAGACCAGCGCACCTAGCTCCGGCATCCCCATCGTCACCACTACGGGGGTGCCCCACAAGCTCGGCGGCGCCGGGTCCCGAGGAGTACCGATCACGTACTGTCCATCGCCACCATCAGTGGTATCGGCCCGCTCACTCTCGATGGCGAACCAATCGCGCGGATTCATCACTATCACGTTGGGATTCCAGCCAAGAGCTTTCAGGTCAGTGAGGGCCAGCCCAATGCGATCGACTGGCTTGCCGGTGGTAATGCCAGCGGCTGTGGCCTGAGCGATGAAGCCCAATATCTCCCCATCACCGCCTGCGCCAGCCAGCAATTCTTGCTCGAGCTTTTGCCGTACACCGACGCTCATCAGCAGGCCGACCTGTTGCTCGAGCTGGCTGTTGTCGTTGAGAACTTGCAGGCTCGCCGGGATCCAGGTGGCGATGGTTGCAATCTCCGCCCGAGAAAGCTTGGTAGGCAATTGGCCCTCTGACTTCTCGTCCCCTTCCTTCGCCTGGTAAGCAGCCCCGCTCAAATAGCCGTCGAGCTGGACATACTCGTAAGTAGACCCTTCGACGGGAACGATCGGCAGTACATCCAAGAGGCTGAGTCGAGGTTGTGGAATCCCTTGGATACCAGGAGCCCGAGCAGGCGCCGTGGGATAGCTGGTAGAACCAGCGGCCCCCTTGTCTGGGTTTGTTACTGCGGCACGAACGCCAGCCGTGACTGTGATGCGCCCGGTGGACTTCTGGCCCGCCTGGATGCTGCTGAGTCCTTCAGCCTCGGTAACTGCAGCGCTGATGACGTTGGGCTGTTTCGCGGTCGGGTCGCTGACTTGCTTCAGTCCGCCGGCAACGGCGCGCTGTTCTAGCTCCTGCAGACGGGCGTTGAATTCGCCCTGTTTCTCGCCCTGGCCCTCAATCGTTTCCTTGTGTGCTTTGAGTGCAGTAACGACCTGATCGATGTCGTGATCCATTTCGGTAATCTCTTGGGTGATTGTGCCCAGCACTTGCCGACTGTCTGTCGGTTGCTGATTCGCTGCCAGGGTGGCCTTGAGCTTGTCCCAGCGTTTTTGATGTGTGGTTGTCATGGGGCGATCCCATTGGAGTTCTATGGGCGCCTCGACAGCGCAGGGCGTGAAGAGGCGTTTCAATCCCCCAGCGCATGGCGTGAGTTCATGGCAACCACGTTATGCGCGCACACAATCCCAAGTCTTCGGTGAAGTCCTCCGTTATGCGGCGGTATTGGTCGCAAAGCTCACAATGTCGACGATTTTGTAGAACCTGCGATTTCCCCGGCGAACGAACGGCAGCGGGGCCAGGCCGTCAGCAGCTAGGCGCCGAAGGTAGCTGGGGGCGTACCCGATCAGATCGGCGGTGGCCGGCTCCGGCACCAATCCGCCAATGAGCGGGGTAATTCCAGCAGCTGCGAGCCGGTCCGCGATCTCCTTTTCTATCTCGTTCATGGTTCGTAGGTACTCCCCTGTAGTGGAATTCTGTTTTGTCTGTAGCCCTTGCATTACGTGGGCTATAGCTATTTCTTGATAATTCACTGTCCTGCACTTGTCTCGCCCGTAAAGAGGCTCAACCCATACCCATCTAGACAGGCGTGCCACTTCTCCAGCGCTTGGCGTTTCAACGTCTCGGCGGTGGTGTGGATGTAGGTGGCGTCCATGTTTCGGAGTGCGTGGTTAACCAGCATCTCGCCCACCAGGTAATCGATACCCAGATCCATCCAGGCAGTACGGGCCACCTTGCGCAGGTCATGGCTTGTCCACTGGCGATCACTGAGGGAAGCGAACACCAGGGTGGCCGTGGTTGCGCTCATTGGGCCGCGTCCGGTGCTGGGGAACACATAGCCACCCCGATAGCCGCACGCCTCTTGTCTGGCTTGGTGGAGACGCAGCAACTCGCACACCGTCTCGGTCAGTGGCAGGGTGTGCTCGGCCTTGGTCTTGGTGTCGGCAGCCGGGATAAACCACTGGCGGTTATCCAGGTTGATGTTCCGCCACAGGGCCAGCCGGGTCTCGCCGATCCGGGTGCCGTGACACAGCATCATCAGCGCCAACATGGCCTCGCCTGTGTGCGTATCGAAGTCTGCGAAGAGCTTGGCTAGCAACCCGGGCAGATCGTCGGCGCGCAGTTTCGATGGTTTGGGCTTGATCCTGGTCGATACAAAGTCGCTGAACTTCAATCCCGCCATGGGGTTGTGGGCGATCAGGCCCAGCCGGTGTGCCTGTCGAACGCCAACCGCCAGCACGTTGTAGACCAGGCGCACGAATGACAACTCGCAACGCTCTTGCAGAGGCCACATCAGCAGAGCGTCAAGTGACGCCTTGTTCAGGTCGCCGAGGGGAAGGCTGGCCAACCTCGGCAGGAGGTGGCATTTGAGCGCTGACTTGGCCCCGGCCTTGCGTTTAACCGACAGGCCGCGATCCCTCAGCATGCGGTCCTGATACCAGGTCAGCAGCTCGCCGGTTGAGGCCCAGGTGTTGGTGGTCGATACCGCCTGCGGATCCACGGCGCGGCGTGCCAGGATGGCGGGCAGCGTCGATTGCATCAGTTTGGCGTTGATGCCCGGATAGTTACCGGCCTTGCCCCACTTACCGCGCACCACGACATGCCATGCCCCCTTGGCGCGGTCCGCGGTGGAGTAGCGAAAGCGCAACTCGGGATAACGATGATCGCGTAGCTGACGAGCGGACCCCGCGGCCTGCTTGCGAATTTCGCTATCGGTAAATGCGATGTACAAGGTGCTCATACTCAAAATTCCTCGGTGCTGCTGGCTCATATCTGAGCCATAAAGATGTGAGCAGATGTGCTCACATCTGAGCGCACTTTTTGATATTTATGGCTTCGCGCAGTCGCTAACGATTGAGTAACGGTGTGAGCGTTACTCAACCCAGTGCGCTCGCGCCTACAGACATGGATTCGAGATACGTCCAGTTTTGGATGCATCGATTTGTCCCCTCTGATGGAGCCGATCGGCGCCATCGCCTTTCCAGGCTGCCTATACAAGATCAGCATCAGGCCATCGCCATCGCACCACCTCCAGAGCCTCTGCACGGGTCATCGGCTCCCCGATCATCGTGCAGAGAGGCTTGCTGTCGAGCATCACCTGCCAGTGGCAGCGCCGCTCAATGCCGTCATTCGATGCCAGCTCCGCCAGCAGTTCGAGGCGGTGGTTTTTGATGTAGGCCCGCACCTGGTCATTGAGCTTGCTGGCCGGCGATACCCGCACACGCTTTCCGCTCAGTTTCGCCACAAACCCCAAGTCGAGCAGATAGGCAAGAGCAGCCATCAGAGCTCCTCCGCGTCGTCTTCTGCAAAGCTTGGCATTGGGGCGTCATCGGGCGATTTATCGCACTCGTGCCCTTTTTCCTGACTCGTGCCCACGCCCAAGGATGGGCACGAGTGGGTTTCAGAGGGCACGAGTGGAGGAAACGCTGCGTAAGGTCCATCGGCCTGAGGTAGCGACCAGAACGATTTCACGTCCTTCTTGTTGCCCGTCCTGATCGCAACTACTGTCAATTTTTCGCGAGCCCGCCGTATCTGTTTTTCGGTGTAACCGTTCCGCTTCATGAGCGCTTTGGCTTCGTTACTTTCGAGCGGGTTGTCTTTCAGGATCCGATATAGGCAGTCGCTCGGGTCATCCGCATCCGTCTGTTCCTCATCACCAGTTGCCTCCACGTCACCAAGAATCTCGCGGGCGCTACCTGCAATGGCTTCACCCCAGACCACATGAGTCGTCTCAATTTCGCCGGCAATGGTGCAGGGTTCGATCGTGTACGAGACACCGCCTTCGTCGGTGCCGATGTTGGACTTGGCCCGCGCCAGCACTCTTGCATCAGAATCTTGCTGTTTGGCCGCAACCAGTACCGTCCGGGCCAGCGCTGAGAACGCTTGCGAGCCGATCACCCGATCTGCCGGCGATGAACCGGCGCCGCCTTTGGCAAAGTGGCTGATGCCGACCACGGCGCAGAGATTGGCCTCAGCAAAGTCCACCACGCCCTGCAGGCCGCGCCGAACGTCATTAGCCTTGTGCATATCGCCCTTCACAGCGCTGACCACCGGGTCGAGCATCAGCAACGACACACTGCCCAGTTCGCGCACCGTGTCGCGCAGTAACCCAATGTCGTTTGAAGGGTCGAAGGGATCGGCCTCGCCCTGGGCATTGATCCGGCCTTGGATGATGTGGACGCGGGACAGATCTGCGCCGGCGGCGATGAGGCGCGGCACAAGGGTGTCAGCCGGGTCGTCCTCGCTCGACCAGATGAGTGCGTTACCGCGCTCTTGGCAGAGTTCGCCGTCTGGCCACCGCCCGCCGGTCGTGATAGTTGCGATGAGGCTGAGAAGTAGTGTGGTTTTCCCGGTGCCACCCGCGCCAGCAAGAATGTGCAGCTTCCCTTTCGCCAGCCAGCCAGGCCAGAGCCAACGAATCGCCAGCGGCTTGATGTCCGCGGCGCTTACTGCGTTCACCTTCCAAACCGCCGGTGTATTGGGCACGGCTTTCAGCCCAGGCGCCCGGAACGGGTCCGTAGCATCAGTCCACTGATCTGCAAATATATCCTTATTCATTTGACCCCCAGGCGCTGCTTGGCGAGGTTGAAGCGCTGCAGGTCATCACCTTCCAGCTTTCCCCGCTCAAGTAATGACTTGCCGATCCGGTAAACCATGCGTTCATGTTCAATAGCGGGCTTACTTGGTCCGCGCCGTGGCTGCTTTTTACCGGGGAACAAGTCGCGCAACTCCAGGCCAATAGCCGAAACAATGTTTTGAGCACTACACCCCGCCCAACACTTGAGCAAAATAGTCCCATCCAAAGCTTCACTAATCGCCATGCTCGGGTTCTTGTCATCATGCGCAGGGCAGCAGGCCTTCCACTTGTTAGTGCCAGCAGGTTTAACTTTGTCGAGGCAACTAAGCACTTTATCCAGGCAAGCCGATCCCGCCAGCGCAAGTGCGCCGTTTTGAGTTTTCATGGTTAACCTCTTAGATCAGGGCGTCGTTACGCTGCTTGGGTGACTCAGCCGTCGTTTCGGGCTCATCAATATCAAGGTGGACGATCCCTTGCTCCGACATGACGGCACCGTCGTCTTTGAATTTGGCGATGGTCATTTTGCTACTCCTGCCATTGTGACGAGGGTGTCGGGGGTTTCACCGGTCAGCACCGATAGACGTGCGAAAAGATCCAGATGAAGGTCACGCACGCCAGCACCGGGAGCCCCGAACGCCAGAAGCGCCATCACCGCCCCGATTGCGCGCTGGGCTTGCACGAGCCTTTGATCTGGATCGCTAGTCAGTTCGGCACGACGCAAGAAATCAGCAACTACTTCGGATGCGGTTTTTTTGTTGATCCCAGGATTGAATGACCCGTACAGCCTTGCTGGCTCAAGACCAGGTTTAGCCGGTTGGCGTGGCAGCGGGCGTTTGGATTTCGGGATGGTCATTGGCAGCTCCTGACGTGAACCGCATCGTGAGCAGCGCCAGCGTGCCGTCCCTTCCAGAAAAAGTTACGGGTTGCGAATGTGATCGACTCCAGGCGGCTTTCTATCTCGGTGGCAAGGGGGTTATTCCATCCGCCGTCGAGCTGCGGGACAACGTGAGCCAAAAGGATCGAGCGCAACTCGTTGAAGGTCGCACGGTCCTCATTCATGCGCGCCATTTGCTCGGCTGTGACAACAACGTCATGCAGCAACTCTCCCTCGATGACCAAAGCAGCAGGGAGCTTATTCATGGCGACACCCTCGAATCCTGCGCGACGACTTCGGATTGCGCGTTTTGTGGCGCGGATTCGCTGAGAGCCTTGCTGATCACCTCGAGGTCTCCGCTGGCGGTGTTGGCGCCGTCAGCGGCCAGGTTCCACGCAATGTCCACCAGGTTGCGGACATGCTGGCTCGTGCCATTGTCTGCAAGTGCGGCATACAGCAGGGATTCAAGCTTGCCCAGAACGACCTGTGCGTTGCCCAGATCCTCAAGCGCGTCGTGGGCGATCTCATGGATGGTGCGGGTGGGAGTATTCATTGCGCACCCCCTGAGCTTTCCAGAGTGCGGGCCTGAGCCATGTGGTGGTTGTAGCGTTTCAAGCGGACGGATAGGGACGAGTTCGCGCGGAGGGCACTCAGTGCCATGCGGCGATGAGCAAGTGCGCGGATTTTTGACGCAATAGGGGTATTCATCGGTTCAGCTCCTAACGTTGAGGAACTGCCACCTTTCGCGGCCAAGCGAGTAAGGGTGGCAGGTTGCGCGGGGTTGGCCGACCGGGACGTTAGGAACCCGGCACACCCGAAGGTGTCCCCACGCAACCCGCCATAACACAGGACTGCGGGCACAAAAAAAGCGCCTGCAATCGTAATGGGGGCGCTGTTGCGCCTAACGTTCCTCGAGCGGCCAAGCCCGGTCGCTGAATTTGCAGCGACAGGCGAACCATACCGATGACCATGATTGCTTGCAACAGAATACATCGACCGTCCGTCGCCGTTCTTTAGTGTGAGTTTTTCTACTCGTGCCCTGTTTTCCCACTCGTGCCCATCCTTATGTGTGGGCACGAGTGACGAAAAAGGGCACGAGTAAGAATTTATGGCGCTCATCACGCAACCTCAGAGCGGCTTTCGGCAATGCGCTCGTCGCACCAGGTAAGAACCTCGGATTCGACCCAAACGACGCTCTTAGGACCGAGGGTGACCTGCTTGGGGAATTTGCCTGCTGCCACACGGCGGTAAATCTCAGTGCAGGAGAGGCCAGTGATCGACTCTACTTCCTGGCGCTTGATAAACCGGCGGACTGGTGCGGTGGTGTTGGTAGCGTTTGCCATCGTCTGCGCCTCCTGGGGCGTTATGGGTAACTGACGATGGCAATGCTGGGGGGAGGCTGAGGAAGAGTCATTGCAACTGCAAAAAACAGTTTTGCAATTGCAATTGCAGTCAGTCTTTCGTAGCCCTGGCTGCGGTCAAGGCTCGATTAGCCTGCGAGAACATTTTTTCTAAGTTGCTTTTGCTCAATCCACGGAACTTATAGTTATCCAAAATATCATCAATAAGTGATGATTGATTTCTATTTTTCTTATCGCCGTTCGTAGAGATTTCAACTAGCGCTGCTACTGCCATAACAAAAGATGGAGACTCTTGTATTTCAAGTGTGCTTATCGCCGCTCTCGGTTTTACTTGGTGATCTTCACCTGGTGAAAAGTTATAAAGATCTACGTCTGAGACGGTGTTTTCGTTCTTCTTTACTCTATTTCTCGTGGGCGAAAGCTCATCATCATTGTTTGCCTTTTCTGCAATTTTGAATATGTCGCTAGGCTCTATTAGGCACTCATCAAAATATGGCAGGCTATCCGATGTGTCATTAAGGTATAGGCCGGTTTCATTGTCTCGCAGCGCGTAAAAACCACCGCTGGTATCTCTGAGAACAAATGCTCTTCCAAAACCCATGAGGTCAACCATGTCCATGGGTAAGTTGATGGCGAGGCAAAGCCCACAATCTTCGTCTTCTTCCAAGATATATCGGCCATGGTCAACTTGAAGTGCGTGCGCCTCATCATCGAGTGCCGGCTTGAGCCTGACTATGGTGGCAAAACAGTTCGCCCGTGTATTCAGCCAATCGTTTGAGTGCAGGCGCTCAAGGTCTTTAGTTGATACGTCTTCACCTATCAATCTGGATAGAAGCTTTGCTGCCTCTTCCGGATTGAGGGAGTGCATGAATTTGCTGAGCTTGCTCACTGTGCTGCACTCCGAATAGAAACCACATTCGCGCCAGAACACAGCGCGTCGATTGAGTCAGCCCAGGCCTGCATCATGCTGCGGCGCTGCTCCAGATAGTTGGCGTGGTTGTAGGTGTCGCGGATGCCGTCGCTGTCGCCGTGCGCGAGCTGTCGCTCGATCCAATCCTTGTTGTAGCCACGCCCGTTCAGCTCGGTGGAGAGCAGGTGCCGGAACCCGTGGCCGGTCTGGCGGTTCTCGTAGCCCATGATGCGCAGCGCCTTATTCACGGTGTTCTCGCTCATTGGACGATCTGGGTTCTGCTGGCCAGCGAATACGAGCGGGTATTCCCCGGTGATCGGCTTGATCTGGCGCAGGATCTCCACGGCCTGACTTGGCAATGGCACGACGTGCGGCCGGCGAGCCTTCATCCGCTCTTTCGGGATTGTCCAGGTGGCAGCGTCCAGATCGAACTCACACCAGGGCGCGGCGCGCAGTTCCCCAGGACGCACGGCTGTCAGCACCAGCAGCCGGATGGCGTAACGGGTCAGTGCGTTGATGTTGGCGCTGTCGCACTTGGTCAGCAGCTCAGGAAGCTCTGATAGCGCGACGTGAGGGTGATGGCGGGGCGCTCGAGCGGGCGCGGCCACCACATCCAGATCAGTGGCTGGGTTCGTCTCTACGACACCCTTGGCCAGGCCATAGCGGAATATCTGGTGCAGCCATTGGCGGATCTTGCCGGCGGCGTTGAGCGTGCCGCGCGCCTCTACCTTGCGCACCAGCTCCACCAGGTCGGGCCGGGTGATGTCTTTGAGCGTGCGCGAGCCAATGCCTGGGATCAAATCATTCTCCAGGTACAGCTTGGCCTTGTAGGTGGTGCTCTCTGCCCAGCGCGGTGCGTTGTAGGCGAACCACTCTCGCGCCAGCGTCTCGAACGTCAGCCCTTCGACCTTCTGCGCCTGCCTGGTGGATTTGCGCTCCTGGGCCGGGTCTTTGCCCTCGGAAATCAACTGGCGCGCCTCAGATCGCTTGCGGCGGGCCTGCAGCAATGTCACTTCCGGGTAGGAGCCGAACGCCAGGCGGTTCTCTTTGCCGAGGTGCCGGTACTTGAGGCGCCAGAGCTTGGAGCCGGTTGGCATCACTTCGAGATACAAGCCTTCGCCGTCAGCGAGCTTGTATGGCTTCTCCCTGGGCTTGGCAGCCTTGAGGGCGGAATCGGTCAGGGGCGCGACTTTCAGGGCCATGGTGCACCATTTTGGGGGCATGCGAGATGACCGAACCGGTCATGCCCCCAACTCTGCCCCCAAAACTCTGGGCTGGCAAGGTAGGTGTGGGGAATCGTAGGCAATAAAAAACCGGCGCTAAGGCCGGTTTTCTAAGGGTTTCAGGTGTTTTTGGGAGCACCTGAAAAGAATTCATGGTGCCCAGAGACGGAATCGAACCGCCGACACGGGGATTTTCAATCCCCTGCTCTACCGACTGAGCTATCTGGGCAACGGGGCGCATTAAACGGGTTTTTCAGGGGGTCGTCAAGCAAGTTTTCAAAAAATATTTAATTATTACCGTCGCTTACGTTCCGACCCCGGATTTTGATCAGTTATTGAGCAGGCGGTACGTAGCCTTCGGCCTTGGCGTAATCCTCGCCGGAAAAGAACTTGTCCATCTCGCCCTGAAGGTATTTGCGATCTTCGGCGTTCATCATGTTCAGGCGTTTTTCGTTGATCAGCAGGGTCTGGTGCTTTTGCCAGTCACTCCAGGCCTGGGCAGAGACATGCTCGAAGATGTCCTGGCCCTTGGCGCCTGGATATGGAGGGCGCTCAAGGCCTGGCAGTTCTTCTTTGTACTTGCGGCACATTACGGTGCGGGTCATGGCGAAACTCCTGCGTTCAAGACGTCGGCCGCGCGCTTCAGCAGTTTTTTCACCGGGGCGGCGAGGCCCAGGCGCGGCGGGGTGGCGAGGTTATACCAGAGCCAGTCAGCCTCGGCCACGTGATGGGCGGATTCCTCGACCTGGACCAGCCAGGGTTCGATGGCCAGTTGGAAGTGGCTGAAGGTGTGGATCAGGCTGGGCAGCGGCTGTTGCTTGCCCAGCTCGAGGGAGTGTTGCAGCGCCAGATGCTCCAGGTCGTCCAGGTCATCCAGCTCCGGCAGGCTCCACAATCCGCCCCACAAGCCCGTGGAAGGGCGGCGGTAAAGCAGAATCGCGCCTTCGGCGTTGGCCAGCAGCGGCATCAAAGTGCGCTTTTGTGGGACGCTCTTGCGCGGCTTGGGGATCGGATAGCGCGTTTCGAGGCCCAGCATGTGCGCCTCGCACCCTTTTTCCAGGGGGCACAGCAGGCAACTGGGCTTGCTGCGGGTGCACAGGGTCGCGCCCATGTCCATCATCGCCTGGGTGTAGGCGTTGACGCGGGCATGCGGGGTGAAGCGCTCGGCGGTAGCCCACAGCTGTTTGGCAACCTTGGGCTCTCCTGGGTAGCCTTCCTGGGCCGTAAAGCGCGCGAGCACGCGCTTGACGTTGCCGTCGAGGATCGGTGCCCGCAAACCCATGCTCAGGCTGGCGATGGCCCCGGCGGTGGACAGGCCGATACCGGGCAACTCGGTAAGCTTCTCGACATCACGGGGGAATTGGCCGCCGTACTCGGCGACGACGATTTTTGCGGTTTTCTGCAGGTTGCGGGCCCGCGTGTAGTAACCCAGCCCGGTCCACAGGTGCAGCACTTCGTCTTCCGGCGCGGTGGCCAGGGCTTCGACCGTTGGCAGTGACGCCATGAAACGGTCGAAGTAATTGAGCACGGTACTGACCTGGGTCTGTTGCAGCATGATTTCCGAGACCCACACCCGGTAAGGGGTGATGCCCTGTTGCCAGGGCAGGTCATGACGACCGTGGCGGTCGTACCAATCGAGCACCGCCGTGGAAAATTGCTCGTTTCTCATCGGTTGAACAGGCCTTTGAGGGCGTCCTTGAGCTTGGGGTTCACCTTGTCGAGTTTCTCTTCCAGCTTTTCGCTGATCTTGTTGCCCGCCATTTTGGCAGCAACCTGGCCGAGGCCGTCCTTGTCCAGTCGGCACGCCTTGGCGCCGAGTTCAAGCGGGCCGCGGCAGCGCAGCGGGACTTCGATACCGCGGAAGTTGGAGCCCACCTGGCAGGCCGGGTCCGGCATATCGCGCTTGTCGCCTTCGACAATGACGCCAACGCGGTAGTCCATGCCCAGCACACGCAAGTCGATGTCGCCGTTGCCGTTGAGGGCCAGGCCGGGAATGCGCACCTTCAGGTCCGGGTTGCTGGCCACGCCGTTACGCAAGGTCAGGTTGCCCTTGAGTTCCTGGAACGGCGTGTCCTTGCCCCGAGGCTCACTGGCAAGGGTCTTGCGGTTGAGCAGGGCAATTCCGGTGCACAGCTGTTGTTCGATATTGGCGTTGAGCAGCACGCCGTTGGTGACCACGAAGCTGGCGGTGCCGTTCAGGCTGTCGACCAAGGCTTTCTGGCTGTTGCCACGACCGCTCAGGTTGCTGTTCAGGGTGATCTGGCCCTTGATCGGCGGGTTTTTCCCCAGGGCTTGCAGGATCTGCTCCGCCGGAACCTGCTTGATATGGGTTTGCAGCGCCAGCAGCGGTAGGTCCTGACGTACATCAAGGTCGCCGCTGGCCTGGAACGTGCCGTTGTAGAGACCGCCGCTCAAAGTGTCGAGCTTGAGTTGGCCCCCCAGGCCGGAGGCCTTGAGGGTGGCGTTTTCGATGGGCAACTTGCTCAGGGTCAGTTGGCCGAATGACAGGTCGGCCACAAGGTCCAGCGTGCGCAGGCGGGTCAATGGCAGCAGCTTGTCGGTGCTCCAGGCCTCTCTGGTCGGGGCATTGGGCAGCGGCGTGCTACCGCCGCTGGCCATGGCCCCGGCTTCGCTGCTCTGCACTTCAGCCTGGCGAGCAACGGCTGCGCTATTGGCGGCTTCGGACTTGGCCGGCAAGTAGTTGTCGGCGTTGAAGGTATCGGCCTTGAGCTGCACCCGCAGGGCTTGCCTGGCGAAATCTTCCACGGCCAGGCGCCCGGTGAAGGTGCTGTCGTCGATCTTCAGGTTCAGGTCTTCCAGGGCCATGCGGGCGGGCGTGCCTTGCAGGCGGCTGACCAACTCGACCTTGCTCAGGCTACCCGCAGCCATGGCCGGCAGGGGATGGCCGATGCTTTCGAGAAACTTGGCCAGGTCGAACTGGGCAACCGATACGGCACCACTGATATTCGGAGTTTTATCCAGGTCGTTGACCTTCAGATCACCCAGGGCGCGCAGTTGGTTGGCCGAGAGCTTGAGGTTGGTCCACTCGGCAATGTTGGCCGACAGGTCCACCAGCAACTGACCCTGGCCGGTGAAGGACACGGTCTTGCCTTGCAGCGGCTCACCGGTGGCTTCGCCTGTGACTTTCATGTCTTCGAACTGGTAGCGCTGGAGGGCACGGTCAAAACGCAATTGACCACCAAGCTCGCTCTTGACTCGCATCAGCGGCAGGTTGCTACCAAAGAATGCAGTGAGCTTGACCGGAATGCTCGAGCCTTCATGCACGGCGCCGGTGCTCAACTGGATGCTTTCGGCGCTGAACTGCTTGCCGGTTTGCTCGTCGTTGTACTCGATGCGTGCGTTATTGACCGTCAGGCTGTCAATGTCCAGGCGGATCGGCTGGGCCGGTTTTTCCGCGGCTGGCGCAGTGGTGGGCGCAGGCGCGGCGGGTGCTTGGGCGGTGCCGGTGGCAACAGGCGCTGCCTTGCCGATGTCTTCCCAGTTGCCGTGGCCATGTTTGTCGCGGTTGAGGCGCAGGTTCAGGCCTTCGACACGCACATCGCTCATTTGGACTTCGCGGCGCAGCAGCGGCAGCACGCGCACTGACAGGCCAAGCATCTGCAGGTCGGCGAACGGCTGGGCAGGGTTGGCCAGGGTTGCCACGCTGGCTTCATGTAGTTCCAGGCCTAGCCAGGGGAAGAGGCTCCAGCCGATATCGCCATTGAGCGTCAGCTCGATGTGGGCCTTGTCACGGGCAATCTGGCGAATCTCCTCTTTATAGTCGTTGGGATCGAACAGATGGGTCAGGGCAAAACCCAGAGCCACAATGATCAGCAACAACCCGAGAAGTACCAGGCCCAGGATTTTGCCGAACGCTTTCATGGGCGAGTCCTTGTAGGTCAATTTCAAAATTTAGCCGAAGAGTATAACGCCGGCAGGTCCGCGGCTGTTTACGTATTGTTACATTGTGTCAAACAAAACAGATGACCCGAAAAAGGTAGTGTCAATTTGGTTTTTCTGTCACCTGCAAATGCTAATCTCTGCGCGTTCGCCCGCCTTCTGCGACTAAACGTCGCGCCCACAGGGAGCTTTACTCAAAAAACGGTCATGCATTGCGTGCAAAGGCCGAGGAGGAGCGCGCCCGGCGAACACAGACCAATAACTGGGGGAAACACCAATGAGCACAAGCACAGCGGCAGGAATTACTGCCGCGCAGCCTGCGTTCCTGTCCAAGGAGCGCATTATCGCCAAGCCGGGGTTCAACCGTTGGCTGGTTCCACCGGCCGCTCTGGCCATTCACTTGTGCATCGGTATGGCCTATGGCTTCTCGGTGTTCTGGCTGCCGTTGTCCAAGGCGCTGGGCGTTACCGCGCCGCTCGCCTGTTCGCCGGACATGAGCTTTATTGCGCAAGTCTTCTCGTCGCAGTGTGACTGGCCGATCTCGATGTTGGGCTGGATCTACACCCTGTTCTTCATCTTCCTGGGTTGCTCGGCAGCCATCTGGGGTGGCTGGCTGGAACATGCCGGGCCACGCAAGGCGGGCGTTGTCTCGGCCTTGTGCTGGTGTGGTGGCTTGCTGATTTCGGCGCTGGGGATTTATACCCACCAGATCTGGCTGATGTGGATCGGCTCGGGGGTCATTGGCGGTATCGGCCTGGGCCTTGGCTACATTTCGCCGGTTTCGACCCTGATCAAGTGGTTCCCGGACAAGCGTGGCATGGCTACCGGCATGGCAATCATGGGCTTCGGTGGCGGCGCGATGGTAGGCGCCCCCCTGGCAGCTGCGCTGATGGGGCACTTTGCTACGCCTGACAGCGTTGGCGTATGGCAGAGCTTTCTGGTAATGGCCGCGATCTACTTCGTGTTCATGATTGGCGGTGCCTTGTCCTACCGCGTACCGCCAACCGGCTGGAAGCCTGAGGGCTGGACCGCGCCGGCGAAAAAAGCCAACAACGCGATGATTACCCATCGTCATGTGCATGTGAACGTGGCCTGGAAAACCCCGCAATTTCGCCTGGTATGGCTGGTGCTGTGCCTGAACGTGTCCGCCGGTATCGGCATCATCGGCATGGCTTCGCCGCTGCTGCAGGAAGTATTCGGTGGCAAGTTGCTGGGCATTGATGTGCCTTTCGGTCAACTGGATGCGGGTCAATTGGCCTCGATTGCGGCCATCGCCGCCGGCTTCACCGGTCTGTTGAGTCTGTTCAACATTGGTGGCCGGTTCTTCTGGGCATCGTTCTCCGACTACCTCGGGCGCAAAAATACGTACTTCGTGTTCTTCGCCCTGGGCTTTGCCCTGTATGCGCTGATTCCGAACATGGGGCACTTGGGCAACGTGGCACTGTTTGTCGGTGCGTTCTGCATCATTTTGTCGATGTACGGCGGTGGTTTCGCCACGGTCCCGGCTTACCTGGCGGACCTGTTCGGTACGCAAATGGTCGGCGCGATCCATGGTCGTCTGCTGACGGCATGGGCGGCGGCAGGTGTATTGGGTCCGGTATTGGTCAATTACTTGCGTGAATATCAATTGAGCATCGGCGTGGAACGCGCTGCTGCTTATGACATCACCTTGTATATTCTCGCCGGCCTGCTGGCGCTGGGCTTTATCTGCAACTTGCTGGTTCGCCCGGTGGCCGACAAATACTTCATGACCGACGCCGAACTGGCTGCAGAGCAAGCGCTGGGGCATGACAAGGGCGCCGATGCCAGTACCGTGCTGGAATGGAAAGCGGCTCCTGGCAGCGTGCCGTTGGCTGTTGCCGCCTGGCTGGTTGTGGGCATTCCGTTGGCGTGGGGTGTGTGGGTAACCCTGCAGAAGACCGCGGTACTGTTTAACTAACACTGCTTGACCCCATGTGGGAGCTGGCTTGCTCGCGATGGCATCACCTCGGTATCCAGACTGACCGAGTTGCCTGCATCGCGAGCAAGCCAGCTCCCACATGTATGCACATGTCTATCCCCGACAGCCCATCAGTCTTATCCCCTTCGATGTTTCTGTTTAGCGCCCGCGCCCCTATAATGGCTGCCTTTTTCGCCCAATGATTTTGCGGAGTTGGTGATGGCCGAACGTAAGGCGTCCGTCGAGCGCGACACTCTGGAAACCCAGATCAAAGCCTCGATCAACCTGGATGGCACCGGAAAGGCCCGATTTGATATCGGTGTTCCTTTTCTTGAGCACATGCTGGACCAAATCGCCCGCCATGGGCTGATTGACCTGGATATCGTCAGCAAGGGCGACCTGCATATCGATGACCACCACACCGTGGAGGATGTCGGTATCACTCTCGGCCAGGCGTTTGCCAAGGCCATCGGTGACAAAAAAGGTATCCGTCGCTACGGCCACGCCTATGTTCCGCTGGATGAGGCGCTGTCGCGGGTGGTCATCGACTTCTCCGGCCGTCCGGGCCTGCAGATGCATGTGCCCTACACCCGCGCCACCGTGGGCGGCTTCGACGTTGACCTGTTCCAGGAGTTCTTCCAGGGTTTCGTCAACCACGCGCTCGTCAGCCTGCATATCGACAACCTGCGCGGCACCAACACGCACCACCAGATCGAAACCGTGTTCAAGGCTTTCGGCCGCGCCCTGCGCATGGCTGTGGAGCTGGACGAGCGCATGGCCGGGCAAATGCCGTCGACCAAGGGCGTCCTGTAATGCAGACGGTCGCGGTTATCGACTACGGCATGGGTAACCTGCACTCGGTGGCCAAGGCCCTTGAGCACGTAGGTGCCGGCAAGGTCCTGATCACAAGTGACGCCGACGTGATTCGCGAAGCCGACCGGGTAGTTTTTCCCGGCGTGGGTGCGATTCGTGACTGCATGGCCGAGATTCGTCGCCTGGGCTTCGACAGCCTGGTGCGCGAAGTCAGCCAGGATCGGCCGTTCCTTGGCATCTGCGTGGGCATGCAAGCCTTGCTCGACAGCAGCGAAGAGAACGACGGTGTCGACTGCATCGGTCTGTTCCCGGGCCAGGTGAAGTTCTTCGGCAAAGACCTGCATGAAGACGGTGAACACCTGAAGGTCCCGCACATGGGCTGGAACGAGGTGCGCCAGACCGTGGATCACCCGTTGTGGCACGACGTCCCGGACCTGGCGCGGTTCTACTTTGTCCACAGCTACTACATTGCCGCCGGGAATCCTGGCCAAGTGGTGGGTGGCGGGCATTATGGCGTCGACTTCGCTGCAGCCCTGGGCGACGGTTCGCGCTTTGCCGTGCAGTTCCACCCGGAAAAGAGCCATACCCATGGCCTGCAATTGCTGCAGAACTTCGCGACCTGGGATGGGCGTCGGTAATGGTCAAGAAGGTCAAGCTGCCGATCCTGAATCTCACTCCCCAGCAGGAGAGCGAGGCAACCGACAAGATCAAGCGCTTCATGAAAGAGCGCTTCGAGCTCAAGCTGGGCTCGTTCGAGGTGGCTGAAATCCTTGAGCTGTTTACCACCGAAATTGCTCCGCACTATTACAACAGGGCGATTTTCGATGCACAAACGCACCTTAAAGAAAGGTTCGAAAGCATCGAAAGCGACTTGTGGGCGCTTGAGAAGCATTGAGGCAGCTTTAAGCCTCAAGCCTCAAGCTGCAAGAATTGAAACGCGTGCTTGCTTGCAGCTCATGGCTTGCAGCTTGCAGCTCTTTGACGAAGGAAAAGCATGCTAATTATCCCCGCTATCGATCTCAAGGACGGCGCTTGCGTGCGTCTGCGCCAAGGCCGCATGGAAGATTCCACGGTGTTCTCCGATGACCCGGTGAGCATGGCCGCCAAGTGGGTGGAAGGTGGCTGCCGCCGTTTGCATCTGGTGGACTTGAACGGCGCCTTCGAAGGCCAGCCAGTCAACGGCGAGGTGGTGACTGCCATTGCCAGGCGCTACCCGAACCTGCCGATCCAGATCGGCGGCGGTATCCGGTCCCTGGAAACCATCGAGCACTATGTGAAGGCGGGCGTGAGCTACGTGATCATCGGCACCAAGGCTGTGAAAGATCCGGCTTTCGTGGCTGAGGCGTGCCGCGCGTTCCCTGGCAAGGTCATCGTTGGCCTGGACGCCAAGGATGGTTTTGTCGCGACCGACGGCTGGGCAGAAATCAGCACCGTGCAAGTGATCGACCTGGCCAGGCAGTTCGAGGCTGACGGCGTGTCGGCCATCGTTTATACCGACATCGCCAAAGACGGCATGATGCAGGGCTGCAACGTCCCCTTCACCGCTGCGCTGGCTGCGGCGACGAAGATCCCGGTGATTGCTTCCGGCGGTATCCACAACCTGGGCGATATCAAGTCGCTGCTGGACGCCAAGGCCCCCGGCATCATCGGCGCCATCACCGGCCGCGCGATCTATGAGGGCACGCTGGATGTGTCCGAGGCCCAGGCTTTGTGTGATGGCTACGCGGCCAGTTCCAAGTCGTAAGCCGCAAGCTGCGAGTTAAAGCCGATCGGCTTCTACTCGCAGCTTATAGCTTGTAGCTTGCAACTCTATATCGGAGATAAGCCCATGGCGCTGGCCAAACGCATCATCCCTTGCCTGGACGTCGACAACGGTCGCGTGGTCAAGGGCGTCAAGTTCGAGAACATCCGTGACGCCGGCGACCCGGTGGAAATCGCTCGTCGCTACGACGAACAGGGTGCCGACGAGATTACCTTTCTCGACATCACCGCCAGCGTCGATGGCCGCGATACCACGTTGCATACCGTCGAGCGCATGGCAAGCCAGGTATTTATCCCGCTGACCGTCGGCGGTGGTGTGCGCACTGTGCAAGACATCCGCAACCTGCTCAATGCCGGCGCGGACAAGGTCTCGATCAACACCGCGGCGGTTTTCAATCCGGAGTTTGTCGGTGAAGCTGCGCAGCACTTCGGCTCGCAGTGCATCGTTGTCGCCATCGATGCCAAGAAGGTTTCCGGCCCCGGTGAAACCCCGCGCTGGGAGATTTTCACCCACGGCGGCCGCAAGCCCACCGGGCTGGATGCGGTGGAGTGGGCGATGAAGATGGAAGGCCTGGGCGCCGGTGAAATCCTGCTGACCAGCATGGACCAGGACGGCATGAAAAACGGCTTCGACCTGGGCGTTACCCGCGCCATCAGCGATGCGCTGGGCATTCCGGTGATTGCTTCGGGCGGTGTCGGCAATTTGCAGCACCTGGCCGACGGCGTCATCGAAGGCCACGCCAGCGCGGTACTGGCCGCGAGCATTTTCCACTTCGGCGAATACACCGTGCCCGAGGCCAAGGCCTATATGGCTGCACGGGGAATCGTCGTTCGCTGAACGTGCTGGACAGCATGGCAGGCTCGCGGCACTCTTGGGCCTGCCATGGATTCCGGTAACCCTTCATGTTCAAAGACCTGCTGCTTGTCCTTGCCAGCGCTTCCATTTTGCTGGCGACTCCGGTTGATGCCGCTGATCCTGATGACACCCCGCTGGTGTTGCTGACGGAAAATTTCCCGCCCTACAACATGGCGAAAAACGGCAAGAACTTCGCCAGGGACGAGAACATCGAGGGCATTGCTGCGGACATCGTGCGCGAAACCTTCAAGCGCGCTGGTATTTCCTACAATCTCACCCTGCGTTTTCCCTGGGAGCGCATCTACAGACTCGCGCTGGAAAAACCAGGTTATGGCGTATTTGTGATGGCACGCCTGCCAGACCGCGAAGGGCTGTTCAAATGGGTCGGCCCCATTGGCCCGGATGATTGGGTACTGCTGGCCAAGGCTGACAGCAAGATCCAGCTCGACGACCTGGCGCAGGCGCGTCCCTACAAAATCGGCGCTTACAAGGGCGATGCCATTGCCCAGACCCTGGAGAAACAAGGTTTTGACCCGGTCATCGTACTGCGCGACCAGGACAATGCGCACAAGCTCATGGAAGGTCAGATTGACCTCTGGGCAACCGGCGACCCTGCCGGACGCTATCTGGCGCGGCAGGTAGGGGTTTCCGGGCTCAAGACGGTGCTGCGGTTCAACAGTGCCGAGCTTTATCTGGCATTGAACAAGGACGTGCCGGATGACGTGGTGGCCAGGCTGCAGGCCGCGCTTGATCAACTGCGCAAGGACGGCGTTGTCGACGAGATCATGGCGAAGTACCTATAACTGGCAGGATCCACATAGAAATGCGGTCCCTGTGGGAGCGGGCTTGCTCGCGATAGCTGAGTACCAAGCACCGCAATGCCAGCTGGAAGACCGCGATAAAACCTGTTCCTACAACGGACCTTCGCCGTCTTATCTAACGGTAAACGCCATTCTTGCCGTGCCCGGCCATGGCTTGGTTGCTGCGCACGCTGATCATCAGCTTGATATCGATCCACTCGACGCCCTGAGCCTTGAGTTTGGGCAGTTCGCGCTCCAGCACTGCCAGGGTCTGTGGATAAGGATGGCCGATCAGCACCACCGAGCCCTGTTTATGGGCCAGCTTGATAGCTGTCTGCAGTTGAGTGGTGATCGCCGCTTCGGTGCGTTCGTCATCGAGGAACACATCCCGCGAGACATGAGCCAGGCCGATTTTTTGCGCCTCGGCGGCCGCCACGGTCTTGGCGCTGGTGCGGCTGTCGACAAAGAACTTGTGCCGACGCTGCAGTTGGCCCATCAACCACGTCATGGCCAAAGGCTCGGCCGTCATGCGGCTGCCCATGTGGTTGTTGATGCCGGCGGTGTAGGGAACCGCCTCGAACGCTGCATCCAGGCGCTTGCCCAGTTCGTCGATGGGCAGTTCGGGGTGCCAGGCGAACGGTCCGGTGGCTGGGTCCATGGGCATGTGCAGGATCACGATCTTGCCGGCACGGTGCGCTTCGCGAGCGACTTCGCCAGCGTGGGGGGTGTCGGGAATGATTGCCGCGGTCACCGGGCCGGGCAGGGCCAGCACGCGACGATCCCGGGCCAGATTCTGGCCCAGGTCGTCGATGATAAGCGTGAGGTAGGCTTTATGGGACTTGTCGGCAGGGGTCGCGTGTGCAACTCCTGCCAGGCAGCACAGCAGCGTGATGATCAATCCACAGTGCATATCAGCGGTTGCGGGTGATGCTCAGGCCCTTGAGCAGACTCAAGGCCTGGGCCAACTGGTAGTCATCGTCCTGGGGCATCGGCTTGGCTTTCGGGCTGCTGCCGGTCGGCCGGTCGGCGCCACCGTTGCCATTGCCCAGATGACCTTGCAGGTCGGCTTCCTTGAAATATTCGTTGTCCTGTTCGTTGGTGATCTTGGCCTGGCGTACCTCGATGTCAGGCACGATGCCCTGGGCCTGGATCGAACGACCGTTAGGCGTGTAATACAGCGCCGTGGTGATCTTCAAGGCGCGCTCGTTGTTGAGCGGCAACACGGTTTGTACCGAGCCCTTGCCAAAGCTGGTGGTGCCCATCAGCACCCCGCGTTTCTGGTCTTGCAGGGCGCCGGCGACGATCTCCGAGGCCGAGGCGCTGCCGCCGTTGATCAGCACGGCCAGTGGAACGTTTTCGCTGAGGTCGTTGCCGGTGGCCGAGAAGCGCAATTCGGAATTGGCAATCCGGCCCTTGGTGTAGACGATCAGGCCTTTGGTAACGAAGTGGTCGACCACTTCCACGGCCGATTGCAGCACGCCGCCAGGGTTGTTGCGCAAGTCCAGGACAATGCCGTTGAGTTTCTTGCCGTTGTCCTTGCGCATCTTCGCCAGGGCCTTGGCCACTTCATCGCCGGTCTTGACCTGGAACTGGGTGATGCGGATATAGCCGTAGCCGGACTCCAGCAACTGGCTTTTCACGCTCTTGACCGTGATGGTGGCCCGGGTCAGGGTCACATCGAACGGGCTGGCGCCGTCACGCACCAGGGTCAGGGTGATTTTCTGGCCAACCTTGCCGCGCATCTTGTCGACGGCTTCGGTCATGGTCTGGCCACGGGTCGGCTGGCCGTTGATCTTGACGATCAGGTCGCCGGCCTGAATGCCGGCCTTGGACGCCGGGGTATCATCGATGGGCGAGACCACTTTGATGATGCCGTCCTCGGCGCCAACCTCGATGCCCAGGCCGCCGAACTCACCGCTGGTGCTTTCCTGCAGCTCGGCAAAGTCTTCCGGGCCCAGGTAGGCGGAGTGTGGGTCGAGGTTGCTGAGCATGCCCTTGATGGCATTTTCCAGCAGGGTCTTGTCGTCCACAGGCTCGACATAGGCTGCCTTGATCCGGTCCATGACCTCGGCAAACGTGCGCAGCTCGTCCAACGGCAACGGCGCCTTGGTGGTCGCGGCTGTCGCTGGCTGGACGGTCTGGTCGGCGAATGCCAGAGGCGCGCCGATCACCAGGGCGATCGTCAGGGCCAGCGAAGTGAGGCGGGACAAATGCAGCATGTCGAACGAACTCCTAATGTAGATGCGACCCTTATCCTTGGGTTCTGCACCATTGTGCAGGATCGCTGGGGCGACCCTGCTGACGAATAGCGAAGTACAACGCCGGAGTGTCCTGGCCACCACTGTTACCGACAGTGGAGATGGAATCGCCGGCTTTTACAACGTCACCTGCTGCCTTGAGCAATGTCTGATTGTGGCCGTAAAGGCTCAAATAGCCATTGCCGTGGTCAAGAATCACCAGCAAGCCCGCACCGCGCAGCCAGTCGGCAAACACTACCCGCCCGCCGTGGACAGCATGCACCTGGCTGCCGGCGGACGCACTGATCATCACACCGTCCCATTTGGTGCGGGTGTCGTCGCCACGGGTCTGGCCAAAGCGTGCAAGCAATCGACCATCAACTGGCCATGGAAGTTTGCCCCGGGCTGAAGCAAAAGGACCGCCGAAGGATTCGCCGGCGCTGGAAACCAGTGGTCCGGGAGCGGAGCGCACCGGCTTGCGCGGAGCGTCGCTGGTGACCGCTTGGGTTTCACGCTGGCGCTTTTTTTCAGCTTCCTGCTGGGCAATCAGCGCTTTTTGTCGCGCTTGTTCGGCCTCGCGAGCCTGGCGTGCCAGGGTTTCTTCGATGGTTTTCAGCACCTTGGCCAAATCGGCCTGGTCCTGTTGACGACTCTTGAGCTTGGCGTCACGGGCCTTCACGTCACTATTGAGCTTGGCCAACGCCTGCTGGCGCTCCTTACGGACCTTGTCCAATTCATCGCGCTGGGCATCAAGGCTGGTTTTTTGCGCCAGCAGTTGGTTCTGCTGGTCGGCGATTTCCTGCTCGACGTTGGCCAACTGGCGCAGCGTCTCGTTGAAGCTTTTAAGTTGTTCCAGGCGAGCGGTGCTCAGGTAGTCGTAATACGTCAGGGTGCGGGCGAATTTTTCCGGGTTCTGCTGGTTGAGCAGCAGCTTGAGATATTCCTGGCGGCCGTTCTGGTAAGCGGCTCGCGCCTGGATCGCGATCAGGCGTTGCTGTTCAACGCGTGCGCTCTGGAGTTTTTTTTTCTCAGCGTCGAGCCGCTCCAGTTCCGACTCGCTCTTCTTTAGTTCTTTTTGCAGCTCCTGGACCTGCTTCTCCAGCTTGCCCATTTCGGTTTCCGTACCGCGCAGGTCTTTCTGCACCCCGGATTTTTCTTCCTGGAGCTTGCCGAGGAGTTTTTTCAGCTCGGTAATATCCTGACGCGTAGCGTCCAACTGTTGTTGGGTTTGCGCACGCTCGTCGGCAAAGGCCGGTTGGAGCAGGCAGACTAGAGCAAGGGTAATCAAGGCGCGAAGCATAGAGGCGGGCGACACCAGGGAAAGGGACGGCCTAGTATGCCCGCCAAGCGCCGCAAAAAAAACGCCCAATTGGGGCTGGCAGGCAAGTTAGGTGCCGAGTGGCGGGGGTGTGGCAGAAAGACATCTGCCAAACACTGAAGATTAAATGTGGGAGGGGGCTTGCTCCCGATGGCGGTGTATCAGTCAAATAGATGTCGACTGACACTCCGCTATCGGGGAGCAAGCCCCCTCCCATCCAGGCTTTGTGGTGGGGCCGAAGTCAGACCAGAATCGAAGTACCCGTCATCTCGGCGGGTTTCTCCAGACCCATCAGTTTGAGCATGGTCGGTGCCACGTCAGCCAGTACGCCGCCGTCGCGCACCTTGAAGTCGCGCTTGCCTACATAAATGAACGGTACCGGCTCAGTGGTGTGCGCGGTGTGCGCTTGGCCGGTGGATGCGTCGGACATCTGTTCGCAGTTGCCGTGGTCGGCGGTGATCAGCGCTTCGCCGCCGACTTTCTCCAGCGCCTCGACGATGCGGCCTACGCACAGGTCCAGACATTCGACGGCCTTGATCGCTGCTTCCAGGTTGCCGCTATGGCCAACCATATCGCCGTTGGCGTAGTTGACCACGATCACGTCATAGCGCAGGTTTTCGATGGCATCGACGATCCTGTCGGTGACTTCCGGCGCGCTCATCTCTGGTTGCAGGTCGTAGGTGGCGACTTTTGGCGAAGGGATGAGGATGCGTTCTTCGCCAGGGAACGGCTCTTCGCGACCGCCCGAGAAAAAGAAGGTCACATGGGCATATTTCTCGGTTTCGGCAATGCGCAGTTGGGTCTTGCCGTTTTTCGCCAGGTAATCCCCCAGCACGTTTTCCAGGCTGCCGGGGGCGAAGGCCGACGGTGCCGGAATGCTGGCCGCATATTGGGTCAGCATCACAAAGCCGGCCAGTTTTGGCTGGCGCGCGCGCTCGAAATCGTTGAAATGGTCTTCAACGAACACCCGGCTCAGTTCGCGGGCACGGTCGGCGCGGAAGTTCATGAACACCATGGCATCGCCGTCTTCGACCTTGACCGGTTCACCGATGGTAGTGGCCTTGACGAACTCATCGCTCTCGCCACGGGCGTAGGCAGCTTCCAGGCCTTGCTGGGCGGTGGCAGCGTTGAATTCGGCGTTGCCGTCGACAATCAGGTTGTAGGCCTGGGCCACACGGTCCCAGCGGTTGTCGCGGTCCATGGCGAAGTAGCGACCCACCAGGCTGGCGATGCGGCCCTTGCCCAGGGCCGCGAAGGTTGCGTCCAACAGTTCAATGGATGACTGCGCGCTTTTCGGTGGGGTATCGCGGCCATCGAGGAAGGCGTGCAGGTAGATTTTTTCGGCGCCGCGCTTATAAGCCAGTTCGGCCATGGCTATCAGATGATCCTGATGGCTGTGGACACCACCGTCGGACAGCAGGCCCATGAAATGCACGGCTTTGCCGGCGGCGACAGCTTTATCTACCGCTGCGCAGAGGGTCGGGTTCTCGAAAAACTCGCCATCGCGAATGGATTTGGTCACGCGGGTGAAGTCCTGATACACCACTCGTCCGGCGCCCAGGTTCATGTGGCCGACTTCCGAATTGCCCATTTGGCCGTCCGGCAGGCCCACGTCCATGCCCGACCCCGAGATCAGGCCGTTAGGCACGGTAGCGGTGAGGCGGTCCAGTACGGGCTTGTTGGCCGAGTACACGGCGTTGGATTCGTGGCTTTCACTGTGACCGAAGCCATCGAGAATCATCAGGACCAAAGGTTTAGGCGTAGTAGTCATAGATCCTCTCGCGGCGGTATTAAAGGAAGGCGATTGAAAAGGGAGTGGCAGTTTAAAGCGAAGTTCCGATGCCGTCACCGCCTTACGGGGGTTGGCCGGCCATGACGGCTGTGTATACTTACCGCCATTTTAACGCCCTGGAACCTCCTAGATGGTTGATCACCTGATTGCATTCGCTACCTCTCACTATCTGCTGGTCGGTGCCTTTGTCGTACTGCTGGCGCTGCTGATCGCTCATGAAATGAGCCGTGGCGGCCGCAGCCTCAGTACCGGCGAGCTGACCGCGCTGGTCAACAAGGACCAGGCCGTTGTCGTCGATATCCGTCCCGTCAAGGATTTTGCCGCCGGTCATATTGTCGGCGCACTCAATATTCCTCAGGACAAGCTGATCGCGCGCATCGCCGAGCTGGAAAAACACAAGGCCAAGACCATTATCCTGGTCGACTCCCAGGGCCAGCACTCAGGCGGCCACGCCCGCGAAATGATGAAAAGCGGGTTCACGGCAGCCAAGCTCTCTGGTGGTATTTCCAGCTGGCGCGCCGATAACCTGCCATTGGTGAAGTGATATGAGCCAGGTTGTCGTGTATTCCAGCGATTATTGCCCTTATTGCATGCGAGCCAAGCAATTGCTCCAGAGCAAGAAGGTTGCCTTCGAAGAGATCAAGGTCGATGGCAAGCCACAGGTGCGTGCCGAGATGGTCCAGAAGGCTGGCCGCACGTCGGTCCCGCAGATCTGGATCGGCAGCAAGCACATCGGTGGATGCGATGACCTGTTTGCCCTGGAGCGCGCCGGCAAGCTGGATGCGCTGCTTCAAGCCTGATTCTCAACCCCTTAAGACCCAAGATAGAGAAAGGATCTGCGATGACTGACCAACAGAACACCGAAGCAGCAGAAGCCCAAGGCCCGCAGTTTTCCCTGCAGCGTATCTACGTACGCGACCTGTCGTTCGAAGCGCCGAAAAGCCCGGCCATCTTCCGTCAGGAGTGGACGCCAAGCGTTGGCCTGGATCTGAACACCCGTCAAAAGCAGTTGGAAGGCGACTTCCACGAAGTGGTGCTGACCCTGTCGGTCACCGTGAAGAACGGTGAAGAAGTTGCGTTCATCGCTGAAGTGCAACAGGCCGGCATCTTCCTGATCCAGGGTCTGGACGACGCCTCGATGAGCCACACGCTGGGTGCGTTCTGCCCGAATATCCTGTTCCCATATGCTCGCGAAACCCTGGACAGCCTGGTCACCCGTGGCTCGTTCCCGGCGCTGATGCTGGCTCCGGTGAACTTCGATGCCCTGTACGCGCAAGAGCTGCAGCGCATGCAACAGGAAGCTGCGCCAACGGTTCAATAAGCCGACGCGATTCCAAATGTGGGTGGGCTTGTGTGGGAGCGGGCTTGCTCGCGATAGCGGTCTGTCAGTTAACAAATATGTGGCTGACAGACCGCTATCGCGAGCAAGCCCGCTCCCACATTTGTTTTGTATGTTATTTGAAACCGAGCTGGCGCCAGCCTTCGTAGACCGCAACTGCCACGGTGTTGGACAGGTTCAGGCTACGGCAACCCTCGCGCATCGGCAGGCGCAGGCGATGACCATCGGGCAGGGCGTCGAGCACATCGGCCGGCAGGCCACGGCTCTCCGGGCCGAACAGAAAGGCATCACCTTCGGCAAAGCTGGCATCATGAAACGGTCGCGAACCTTTGGTGGTGAACGCAAACAGGCGCGGGTGGCCCAGGCTTTCCAGGCAACTGGCCAGGTCGGCGTGACGTTGCAGGGTGGCGTACTCGTGATAGTCCAGCCCGGCCCGGCGCAAGCGCTTGTCGTCCATGTCGAAGCCCAGCGGCTCGATCAAATGCAGGTGGCAGCCGCTGTTGGCGCACAGCCTGATAACGTTGCCGGTGTTCGGCGGAATTTCTGGTTGAAAAAGGATGACGTGAAACATGCACGGCTCCGAAGGTAAAGATGCGCTGCATTCTACCCCTGAAGACGATCCCAGGCCGAAGCTATTGCCGAGGGTTTTGGGGTCGTTGGCGATTGTTGGCCTGATGGTGGGCTTGATGATCGGCCGGCTGACCACCCCGGACCCGATTGAACTGCAACATGTGGAGCCCGCAGTGGGTGGCCTGGTGGTGTGGTTCAACAGCGAACCCAAGCTGCACGGTGAACATATCGATGGCACCGTGGCGCTGCTGTTCGACGCGCAGGGCCGGGCTCAGGCGGGGCAAGTAAAGGTCAACGACAAGAATGTGAACTGGCGGCTGCGCAAGACCGATGCGGGCTTGTTGCTGAGCGTGGTGGCGGCGCGGCCGCTGCGTGGGCAGTGGTCGGGAGCCGAGGTCGATGACCGCTGGCGGTTGGAGATCCATCTCCAGGAGCAATAAAAGAGGGAGTTCCCGGCCTGCCTGTACCAGGGCTCCCAAAACAGTGTGAAGCTCGAATTAAAGAGGGGATTCTCGGCCTGCCTGTACCAAGGTCCCCGAAACTGGGTAGTAGCGGGGTTGTTGCAGGGCACGTGCCAGAATTGCGAGATCGTGTCAGAAAATTCTTCATAAACACAAAAGCCCCGGATTACGGGGCTTTTGTGTTTTCAGGGGGCGGATTTTTCTGAAAGTGGCCTAGGGTTTGTGCGCGATGCCGGTTCAGGGTGCATTGAAACGGTGCACGACCCCTGGAATTGCTGGGAGCCAAATGTGGGAGCGAGCAAGCCCGCTCCCACACAAGGCCACAGTTTTAGGGGGCCAGTGAGTTTGAAAGCTGTGTCAGCCCTCTTCACCCTCGTCGTCGTCACTGCCATCCACTTTCATTCCCAGCTCCTTGATCTTGCGCGTCAAGGTATTGCGGCCCCAGCCCAGCAGTACTGCGGCGTCGCGGCGGCGGCCTGCTGTGTGCTTGAGGGCGGTTTCAATCATGATCCGCTCGAAGGCCGGCACTGCGCTGTCCAACAGGTTCGATTGGCCGCGTGCGAGAGCCTGATCAGCCCATTGGCGCAACGCCTGCTCCCAGTTGGTCACGGGGGCAGAATCCTGCGGCAGGCTCAGCAGTTCGGGTGGCAGGTCGCCAATATGCACTTCGCGCCCGGATGCCATCACCGTGATCCAGCGGCAAGTGTTCTCCAACTGGCGCACATTGCCTGGCCACGGCAGGTTCTTCAGGTACTCCTCGGTCTCGGTCTTCAGCAGCTTTGGCTCGACCGCCAGTTCCTGGGCGGCGCGGCTCAGGAAGTGACGGGCCAAGGTCGGGATGTCCTCGCGACGATCCGACATCCGCGGGATGTGGATGCGGATCACATTGAGGCGGTGGAACAAGTCCTCCCGGAATTTTCCGGCGTGGACCAGGGTTTCGAGGTTCTGGTGAGTCGCGGCGATGATCCGCACATCGACTTTGACCGGAGTGTGGCCGCCCACCCGATAGAATTCGCCATCGGCCAGTACCCGCAACAGCCGGGTCTGGGTATCGGCCGGCATATCACCGATTTCATCGAGAAACAGTGTGCCGCCGTCCGCTTGTTCAAAGCGGCCGCGGCGCAAGTTGGCGGCGCCGGTGAATGCGCCTTTCTCATGCCCGAACAATTCGGATTCCATCAAGTCCTTGGGAATGGCCGCCATGTTCAAGGCAATGAACGGCGAGGCCGCCCGTGGGCTGTGACGGTGCAGGGCATGGGCCACCAGTTCTTTGCCGGTGCCGGACTCACCGTTGATCAGCACGGTGATATTGGAGTGGCTCAAGCGTCCGATGGCGCGAAACACTTCCTGCATCGCTGGGGCTTCGCCGATGATTTCCGGCGTACGGGTCAGCGTCGGTACGACGTCCTGGCCTTGCTGCTCCTGGGCGTGCTGGTTGGCGCGCTTGACCAGCGCGACCGCTTCATCGACGTCGAATGGCTTGGGCAAGTACTCAAATGCACCGCCTTGATAGGACGCCACAGCGCTATCCAGGTCTGAGTGCGCGGTCATGATGATCACCGGCAAGCGCGGGTGTTGTTCGCGAATTCGCGCCAGCAAGTCCAGGCCGCTGGCGCCGGGCATGCGGATGTCGGAGATAATCACGTCCGGCTGCTGGCGCGCCAGGCGGCTCATCACGCCATCGGCGCTGTCGAAGCTTTGGGTGGTCATGCCTTCCTGTTGCAAGGCTTTCTCCAGGACCCAGCGGATAGAACGGTCGTCATCGACGATCCAGACGGTTTCACTACGGCTCATGTCGATGGGGCTCCTTGTTCCAGTGGCAGAAAGATCGAAAAGGTCGTGTGGCCGGGATGGCTTTCACATTCGATCAGGCCCTGATGCTGGCTGATGATGTTCTGGGTAATGGAAAGGCCCAGCCCGGTACCGTCCGGGCGACCGCTGACCATGGGAAAGAAGATGGTTTCCTGCAGCTCGGCCGGGATGCCCGGGCCGTTGTCGATGATCTCGACCTTGGTCACCAGACGATGGCGCACATGGCCGATGGTGAACTGGCGCAGGGCGCGGGTGCGCAGGCTGATACGGCCCAGGCGCAACTCGTTCTGGCTGCTGATGGCTTGCATGGCGTTGCGCACAATATTGAGTACCGCCTGAATCATCTGTTCACGGTCGATCAATACGTCGGGGATGCTCGGGTCGTAGTCGCGCACCAAAGTGATGCAGCCTTGGCTTTCGGCCTCCACCAGTTGGCAAACACGCTCCAGCACTTCATGCACATTGGTCATTGCCAGGGATGGCAGCTTGTTGGAACCGAGCATGCGGTCTACGAGATTGCGTAGGCGGTCGGCCTCTTCAATGATGACGTTGGTGTAGTCCTTGAGGTTTTCGTCGGGCAGCTCGCGCGCCAGCAACTGGGCCGCACCGCGAATCCCGCCCAGCGGGTTTTTGATTTCGTGGGCGAGGCCGCGCACCAGCATCTTGCTGGTTTCCTGCTTGGACAATTGCGCCTCTTCCTTGGTGATGCGCAGCAGGCGGTCGCGGGGGTGTACCTCCAGCAGCAGCAGGGTGGCGCCGTTGCTCAGGATCGGCGTGACAGCGTAGTCGACGGTCAGGGTCTGGCCGGTAAGCGCAGTAAGCATCGCTTCGCGCTTGGTGAACGGATGGGCCTGCTCCACGGCCTGGCGCAACGAACTCAAGGCTTCGGCGGACTCGGTGAACAGTTCGCTGATGAATTGTCCATGACTGCGCTGACCACTAATGGCCAGCAGCATTTCCGCCGCTGGGTTCATGTACTCAAGGCGTAATTGGTCATTGAGCAGAATGGTCGCGGTGGTCAGGTTGTCGAGTAGCAAGCGGTGCAGTGCGTCGTTGATGGTCATTAGGACCTCTTTTGGAGCAAGGCGCGGGCTTGAGGCGCACGCTGATACAAGGAAAATGCAAAAACCAAACCAAGGCTCCGAAAAGAAGCGTAAAAGCCCTGAAATAAGCGGGAACGGCGCGAAACTATGGCGTAAAGCCAGCTTTTTCGGGATATCTCGAACCAAAATGGGTTGATCGTTAAACAGGGTGCAGTCTATCGCACCAATATAGTGCGATTTTGTGAGGGGCGTTCAAGAAGTGGTGAGCGGATCGTTTTCAATGCGTGGTGGAAACGATCCGCGATAGACGCTTTATCAGCGTTGCTCGGACAGCGGCATGCCCGTACTGCCCGCGTAAAATACCAGGAGCTCAACCGGTGTCTCTGCGGTGATGCCGCGATGTTCGGTGCCCACCATCTCGGCCAGGGTCTGCCCTTGTCTCAAGGTGCGAGTCGCCCCGCTCTTGCGGGTTTCAACGGTCAACTCTCCCGATACGATGTAAGCGGCGTTCGGCATCGGGTGGGTGTGCCATGGCAACTGAGTATGCGCAGGGATCTTGAGGCGTATCAGCGTGAGCTGCGGCGGACCGGCGGGGTAGGCTTTGTAGGGCGCGCCATCCCATGACTCGCTGCGTTCAAGCAAGACCTCCTTCTCGATGGGTGCCGCATTCTTAGGCTGGGTGCCGCAGCCAAGCAACGACAAGCCCAGAGCTGTTGCAATCATGCATTTGAGGGTGTCCATGGTTCCATCCTGATCGGTAAATGACTTGTCAGGCTATGTCTACCGATATGGGGAGGATGCAGGACGAGACTTCAAATCAAGTAGGCCGCGTACACAATTCGGCGGTGGCGCGGATCATCGCAAGTTGGCGCAATGGATCATTGAGCTGCGAATGCACCGCCTGGGCCAGCCATCGTGGGCAGTCTGGGTTGGTGCGCTGGGGGGAAAAGTCGGCCAATTGCTGCAGCAGGCGTTTTTGCAGCAGGTCCAGTTGCGGGCGAATCTTCTTCACTAGGTCGGGGCGCGGGTCGTCGGGCGCTTTGCCCTGGAACTGCCAGTCGGAGAGGTGGGTGTACTGCACCAGTTTGTTCGCCTCGATTTGTGCCGAGAAAAACTGCTCGGCGGCGGCAGGGTCGAGTTTGTAACTTGATGCCTGGGCGATGACGTTGGCGATTACCTCTTGCTCGCGTTTCTTGTCTTCCACGGGTTTGTGACTGTCCCATTTGCTCAGGGCCACCTGATCGGCAATGGCCAGGCGTTCTGCGATGCTGTTGAGCAGCGGCTCAAGGGCAGGCGGCGCGGCGCTGGCACTGGCGCTGACAAGCAGCAGGGCGAATGCAAATCTATATTTCAATGGAGATCTCCTTGTGGGGTTTGCAGGTCTGGAGTGGCGTCATTACCAGTGGACTAAACTTGGCGCAAAAAAAAAGACCTCCGAAGGAGGTCTTTTTCATCACGCTACATCCGCAGCGTTACCGGATCAGCAGCTGTAGTACAGCTCGTATTCCAGTGGGTGTACGAAGGTGCGGACCTTGATCTCTTCTTCGCTTTTCAGGGCGATGTAGGCATCGATAAAGTCGTCGCTGAACACGCCGCCTTTGGTCAGGAACGCACGGCCCTTGTCGAGTTCTTCCAGGGCTTCTTTCAGGCTGCCGCACACTTGTGGGATTTCCTTGGCCTCTTCAGGCGGCAGGTCGTACAAGTTCTTGTCGGCGGCGTCGCCTGGGTGGATCTTGTTCTGGATGCCGTCCAGGCCAGCCATCAGCAGGGCAGCGAAGCCCAGGTACGGGTTGGCTGCCGGATCCGGGAAGCGAGCTTCGATACGGCGAGCGCGCGGGCTGGACACGTAAGGAATACGGATCGAGGCCGAACGGTTGCGAGCCGAGTAGGCCAGCATCACTGGAGCTTCGAAACCTGGGACCAGACGCTTGTAGGAGTTGGTCGACGGGTTGGTGAAACCGTTCAGGGCCTTGCCGTGCTTGATGATGCCGCCGATGAAGTACAGGGCGGTGTCGGACAGGCCGGCATAACCTTCGCCAGCGAAGGTGTTCTTGCCATCTTTGGCGATGGACAGGTGAACGTGCATACCCGAACCGTTATCGCCGTACAGTGGCTTCGGCATGAAGGTCGCGGTGCGGCCATAGGCTACAGCCACGTTGTGGACGCAGTACTTCAGTGTCTGGACTTCGTCAGCCTTGGCTACCAGAGTGTTGAATTTCACACCGATTTCGTTCTGGCCGGCAGTTGCCACTTCGTGGTGGTGAACTTCGATGACCAGGCCCATTTCTTCCATGGCGTTGCACATGGAGGTACGGATTTCGTGGTCGTGGTCGAACGGCGGAACCGGGAAGTAACCGCCTTTGACGCCTGGACGGTGGCCATGGTTGCCACCTTCCACGTCCTGGTCGGACATCCACGAACCCTGGTCGGAGAAGATTTTGAACATCGAGCCAGAGATATCGGACTTGAATTTCACTTGGTCGAAGATGAAGAACTCGGGCTCCGGGCCTACGAACACGGTATCGCCGATCCCGGTGGACTTCAGGTATTCCTCGGCACGCTTGGCGATTGCACGTGGATCGCGATCGTAGCCTTGCATGGTCGAAGGTTCGATCACGTCGCAGACCAAAATCAGGGTCGGCTCTTCGGTGAATGGATCGAGTACGGCGGTGGTGTCGTCCGGCAGCAGGATCATGTCGGAAGCTTCGATGCCTTTCCAGCCAGCAATGGAGGAACCGTCGAACATTTTGCCTTCTTCGAAGAAGGCGTCATCCAGCGCGTCGCGAGCCGGCATGGTCACGTGGTGCTGAGTGCCTTTGGTGTCCGTGAAGCGCAGATCAATCCATTTAACGTCATGATCTTTGATGAGTTGAACCGACTTCGACATAGTGTCCTCCGGGTGGCTTCGGGCTTGGGTAGTGGAGTAGCCCTTGGAATGTGGGTGATGCCGGCGCGGATAGTCCGCCATGGCAACCTGCCTCACAAGAGAGCAAATTGCATGCCAGTGCGCCAACATGGCCTTTTTGCCTCAAAATCGCCCCTATAAAGGTGCAAACCGTTAAAACGAAGCAAAGCGCGCACTGCAATGTGGCGCAAAAGCATGTTAACGCACCGTTTTAGTGCGACTGGTACCGTTTGTATATTAACTGGTCAAACCTTGAGCGATTTCCGCTATAATCCGCGCCCCCCTTTTTCGGCAGGCTCTGCGCGCGCTGTTTCCATGAAATTAATCGTTAAAGTCTTCCCCGAGATCACCATCAAGAGCCGACCGGTACGGATGCGTTTCATCCGTCAATTGGCCAAGAACATCCGTGCCGTGCTTCGCGATCTGGACCCGGCTGTGGTGGTGAATGGCGTGTGGGACAACCTCGAGCTGGAAACCCGCGTGACCGACCCCAAGGCCTTGAAGGAGTTGACCGAGCGCCTGAGCTGCATGCCGGGCATCGCGCACTTTCTGCAGGTCGATGAGTACCCGCTGGGCGACTTCGACGACATCACCGAAAAGTGCCGGCTGCACTTTGGCAGCGAGCTTGCCGGGAAGATTTTTTCTGTGCGTTGCAAGCGCGCCGGCAAGCATCCGTTCAGCTCCATGGATGTCGAAAAATACGTCGGCAGCAAGCTGCGTCGCGAGTGCGGGGCCGCCGGAATTTCCCTGAAAGCGCCGCAAATTGAAGTGCGCATGGAAATTCGCGACCAACGGTTGTTTGTCATTCACAGCCAGCACAACAGCATCGGCGGCTACCCGCTGGGCGCCCTGGAACAGACCCTGGTACTCATGTCCGGCGGTTTCGATTCCACGGTGGCGGCCTACCAGATCATGCGTCGCGGGCTGATGAGCCACTTCTGCTTCTTTAACCTGGGCGGGCGTGCACACGAATTGGGCGTGATGGAAGTCGCGCATTACATCTGGAAAAAGTACGGTAGCTCCCAGCGCGTGCTGTTTGTCAGCGTACCGTTTGAGGAAGTTCTGGGAGAAATTCTCGGAAAAGTCGATAACGGTCATATGGGCGTAGTATTGAAGCGTATGATGTTGCGCGCTGCGTCGAGAATTGCCGACCGGTTGCAGATCGACGCGCTGGTGACGGGTGAGGCGATCTCCCAGGTTTCCAGCCAGACGCTGCCGAACCTGTCGGTGATCGACTGCGTGACCGAGAAGCTGGTGTTGCGCCCGCTGATTGCCAGTCACAAGCAGGACATCATCGACCTGGCCAACGAAATCGGCACCGCTGATTTCGCCAAGCACATGCCTGAGTACTGCGGGGTCATCTCGGTGAACCCCAAGACCCATGCCAAGCGCCATCGCGTGGAGCATGAAGAGAAAGAATTCGACATGGCGGTTCTGGAGCGAGCGCTCGAGAACGCCAAGCTGGTGCCGATCGATCGGGTGATCGATGAACTGGGCCAGGATGTACAGATCGAAGAAGTCGGCGAAGCCCTGGCGGGTCAGATCGTCATCGACATCCGTCACCCGGATGTGGCTTGCGACGAGCCGCTGGAAATCGCCGGCATCGACGTACAAACGCTGCCGTTCTATGCATTGAACGCGCGTTTTAAGGAACTGGATAACAGCCGTCAGTACCTGCTGTATTGCGACAAAGGCGTGATGAGTCGCCTGCATGCCCACCATTTGCTCAGTGAGGGGCATGCCAATGTGCGCGTTTATCGACCGAGCTAAGAGCCCGGGGCTGTTTGCCTGTGGCCTGCGTCACCGGCCCCCCGACTCTGCCGTCAAGCTGTAACGGCAAGGCCTGACTCTACTGTTAATCGCTGCCACGACCTGTCAGCACACCGAATCCTCTGATCGAGATACACAAGTGATCGAAAATCTACGTAACATCGCCATCATTGCCCACGTTGACCACGGTAAAACCACCCTGGTAGACAAACTCTTGCGTCAATCCGGCACTCTGGAGCGCAACGAGCTCAACGACGAGCGCGTGATGGACTCCAACGACCAGGAAAAAGAGCGCGGTATTACCATCCTGGCGAAAAACACCGCCATCAACTGGAACGGCTACCACATCAACATCGTGGACACCCCGGGCCACGCCGACTTCGGCGGCGAAGTTGAACGCGTAATGTCGATGGTCGACTCCGTTCTGCTGCTGGTTGACGCTCAAGACGGCCCTATGCCACAAACCCGCTTCGTGACCAAGAAGGCTTTCGAAGCCGGCCTGCGTCCAATCGTGGTGATCAACAAGGTTGACCGTCCGGGCGCGCGTCCAGACTGGGTTCTGGACCAGATCTTCGACCTGTTCGACAACCTGGGTGCCACCGAAGAACAGCTGGACTTCAAAGTCGTCTACGCCTCGGCCCTGAACGGCATTGCCGGTCTGGAACACACCGCCATGGCCGAAGACATGACTCCGCTGTACCAGTCGATCGTCGACAACGTACCAGCGCCACAAGTTGACCGTGATGGTCCGTTCCAGATGCAAATCTCGGCACTGGACTACAACAGCTTCCTGGGCATTATCGGCGTTGGCCGTATCGCCCGTGGTCGCGTCAAGCCGAACACCCCGGTTGTTGCCATCGACGCTGACGGCAAGCGCCGTAACGGTCGTATCCTGAAGCTGATGGGTCACCACGGTCTGCACCGTGTAGACGTTGAAGAAGCTTCGGCAGGCGACATCGTGTGCATCAGCGGTATGGACTCGTTGTTCATCTCCGACACCCTGTGCGACCCGATGAACGTTGAAGCGATGAAGCCGTTGACCGTTGACGAGCCAACCGTTTCCATGACCTTCCAGGTAAACGACTCGCCATTCTGCGGTAAAGAAGGCAAGTTCGTGACTTCCCGTAACATCAAGGAACGTCTGGACAAAGAGCTGCTGTACAACGTTGCACTGCGCGTTGAAGAAGGCGACTCGGCTGACAAGTTCAAGGTTTCCGGCCGTGGTGAGCTGCACCTCTCGGTACTGATCGAAACCATGCGTCGCGAAGGCTTCGAAATGGGCGTTGGCCGTCCAGAAGTGATCATCCGCGTTGTTGACGGTAACAAGCACGAACCGTTCGAAAACGTGACCATCGACACCCCTGAAGAATCCCAGGGCAAGGTCATGGAAGAGATGGGCCTGCGTAAGGGCGACCTGACCAACATGGTGCCGGATGGCAAAGGCCGTGTACGTCTGGAATACAACATCCCTGCTCGTGGTCTGATCGGTTTCCGTAACCAGTTCCTGACCCTGACCAACGGTGCTGGCATCCTGACCTCGATCTTCGATCGCTACGACGTCATGAAGTCCGGCCAAATGTCCGGTCGTCAGAACGGTGTTCTGGTCTCGGTAGAAACCGGCAAGGCGCTGACCTACTCCCTGGAAACCCTCCAGGCGCGTGGCAAGCTGTTCGTTGAACACGGTCAAGAGATCTACAACGGTCAGATCGTTGGTCTGAACAGCCGTGACACCGACATGGGCGTCAACCCAACCAAAGGCAAGAAGCTCGACAACATGCGTGCTTCGGGTAAAGACGAAACCATCGCCCTGGTTCCACCTGTTCGCTTCACCCTGGAACAGGCCCTGGAATTCATCCAGGACGACGAACTGTGCGAAGTTACGCCTAAGTCAATCCGCCTGCGTAAGAAGATCCTGGACGAAGGCGAGCGTACCCGCGCTGCCAAGAAAGCCAAGAACTGAGTTAACTCAGGCTGAATGAAAACGCCCCCGGCCTTTCGGTCGGGGGCGTTTTTTTATGCCTGCAGAATGTGCAGTGATTGTGCCGTCCCCGTCGCGAGCTAGCTCGCGACGGGGATAGTCCAAGTGATAAAAAACTTTGGATCAGAACTTGTCGAGGGTCTTGAACTTGGTCTCGCGCACCACTTCCTTGGGCTTGTACGCGCAATACCCAGGCCGTGGCCCGATCTTGGGGTGATTGCGGCAGGTGTCCGGGCGCTTGTCATAAATAGTGCAGAAACGACTCTTACGATCCAGGTACAGGCAGTCGTTATTGCTCATGCGCTGCAAGGTAAAAATCTCGGATTTGGTGTTGTAGCGCTCGACGATGCCTTCTTTCTGCAAGCGCTTGGCGATGTTCTTCGGCGGATCGCCGCGCTCGAACTCATCGACGATGCCGATGCGGATCAGATCCTTGATCTTCACCTCAACCGGCAGGGTGCAGCAGCTGGACACGCAGCCGCCGCACATGTGGCTGGAGTATTTCTGCCACGTTTCGAGACGGTCGAGTTCCGCGGCGGCGATCAGTTGAGGCTTCATCAGGTTTCCAAGGTGGGGCATTGTCCGGGCGCGGGATCATACCGGGATTGGTGGTTTTTTGAACAATATTTTGCAGATTTCAGCTCAAAGGATGATCAGGCACGGCCCCTGCATCTAATTTCATCTTTGGTGAATGAGTGAAAAAACTACCGAACCGGCAGCCGTGAGGTTTGTCAGACCGACTAGGCTCCAGGATTACCCTTCTTCTATCTCGCTCGAGGTCGCACCGATGACTCAGGAACCGCTTGTACGAGAAGCAGAGGTGGCAGCGTTTCGCGATGCCGTCTTGACCAAGCTCACTTACGCGGTGGGCAAGGACCCTGATCACGCTTTCGATCACGACTGGTTCGAAGCCATTGCCCTGGCTGCGCGCGATCACATGGTCGATCACTGGATGGACCATACCCGGCATATTTATCGTCGGGGCCAGAAGCGGGTCTATTACCTCTCCCTGGAATTCCTGATCGGCCGCCTGCTGTTTGACAGCCTGAGCAACCTCGGCCTGCTGGAAGTGGCGCGCGAGGCGCTGAGTGAGCTGGGTGTGGACCTGGAGCGCATTCGCCTGCTGGAGCCCGATGCGGCGCTTGGCAATGGTGGCCTGGGTCGCCTGGCGGCGTGCTTCATGGAAAGCATGTCCACTCTGGGCATCGCTGGTCATGGCTATGGCATTCGTTACGAACACGGCCTGTTTCGCCAGGCGATTGTCGATGGCTGGCAGCAGGAGCAGACCGAGCGCTGGCTGGATTTCGGCAACCCTTGGGAGTTCGAACGGCCCGAAGTGATTTACCCGATCGGCTTTGGTGGCAGCGTCGAAACCGTGTTGGACGCCAGCGGCAAGTCGATCCAGGTCTGGTCGCCCAGTGAAACCGTGCGGGCGGTGGCTTACGACACGCCGGTGGTCGGCTGGCGTGGCGCCAGCGTCAACACCCTGCGGTTATGGCGGGCGCGGGCGGTGGAAGACCTGCACCTGGAACGCTTCAATGCCGGTGATCACTTGGGCGCGGTCGCCGAAGTGGCGCGTGCCGAAAGCATCTCCCGGGTGCTTTACCCGGCCGACAGCACCGAAGCGGGGCAGGAACTGCGCCTGCGCCAGGAATACTTCTTCGTCGCGGCTTCCTTGCAAGACTTGCTGCGTCGCCACAAGAACATGCATGGCTCGGTGCTGAGCCTGGGTGAACACGCAGCGATCCAGCTCAACGACACGCACCCGTCCATCGCGGTGGCCGAGCTGATGCGGCAGTTGGTGGACCTGCATGACATCGCCTGGGATGCAGCCTGGCAGGTGACTGTCGAAACGCTGTCCTACACCAACCACACCTTGCTCCCCGAAGCCCTGGAAACCTGGCCGGTAGGCCTGATGGAGCGCATGTTGCCGCGGCACATGCAGATCATCTACCTGATCAACGCACAGCATATCGACTCGTTGCGCGCCAAAGGCATTCATGATTTCGACGTGCTGCGCGCGGTGTCGCTGATCGAAGAAGACCATGGTCGCCGTGTACGCATGGGCAACCTGGCGTTCCTGGGGTCCCACAGCGTCAACGGGGTGTCTGCTCTGCACACGCAGTTGATGCGCAGCACGGTGTTCTCTGAGCTGCACAAGCTCTATCCGCAGCGGATCAACAACAAGACCAATGGCATCACCTTCCGCCGCTGGTTGTTCCAGGCCAACCCCAAGCTCACCGCGATGCTGGTTGATGCGCTGGGTCCGGACATTCTCGACAATATGGAACAGCGCCTGGCGGAACTGGAAACCTTTGCCGAGAAACAGGCCTTTCGCACGGCCTTCGCCGAGCAGCGCCTGCACAGTAAGCGGGTCTTGGCAGACATTATTCACGAACGCCTGGGGATTTCGGTCAACCCGGCGGCGATGTTTGATGTACAGGTCAAGCGAATCCATGAGTACAAGCGCCAGTTGCTCAACCTGCTGCACACCGTCGCGCTGTATCAGGCGATTCGTGCCGAGCCGGAAGTCGATTGGGTGCCGCGGGTGAAGATTTTTGCCGGCAAGGCGGCGGCCAGCTATCACCAGGCCAAGCTGATCATCAAGCTGACCAACGACATTGCCCGCACGGTGAACAACGACCCCACCGTACGCGGTCTGCTCAAAGTCGTGTTCCTGCCCAACTACAACGTCAGCCTGGCGGAGCACATCATTCCGGCAGCCGACCTGTCGGAGCAGATATCCACCGCCGGTTTCGAGGCGTCGGGCACCAGCAATATGAAGTTTGGCCTCAACGGTGCGCTGACCATCGGCACCATGGATGGCGCCAATGTCGAGATGCACGAGCGTATTGGTGGCGATCACATGTTCATCTTTGGCCTCAGCGCCCAGCAGGTGGAGGCACGCAAACACGCGGGCGAGTTTCATGCAGACCCTGATATCGCCGCATCGCACCGTTTGAATGACGTGCTGCAAGCCATTCGAGGCGGGGTTTTTTCCCCGGATGATCCGGGCCGGTACGTCGGGTTGATCGACTCGTTGATCGAATACGACCGCTTTCTGGTATGCGCAGACTTCGATGCTTACTGGGACGCTCAGGTAAAGGTCGAGGCCCATTGGCATGACTCCAAGCAGTGGTGGCGCTCGGCAGTACTCAACACCGCGCGCACCGGATGGTTCTCTTCGGACCGGACCATTCGCGAATACGCGACGCAGATCTGGAAGGCCCTGGACTAAAAGCTGCAGATAAAAAATGTGGGAGCGGCGGTGCGACGATTCGACTTGCTCGCACCGCCGCTCCCACATTGGTTGCACGTCGATATACTAGGCCTCGGTTTTCTCAGGGATCTCGACCATGCAATGGATGTTCATGCTGATTGGCCTGGTGCTCGGCTGGGCGCTGGATGAATCGTTCAGTGACGCAGGCTTCGGTGCGCTACTGGGGTTGGTGATTGGCCAGGCAGTTCGTCTGTCGAACCTAGGCGGCGCCTTGAAGGCCCTGGAGCAACGCCTCGATGTGCTGGAAAAGCAGCCTCAGGTCGAACCGCCCATAGCTGGGCCCGTGACTGCTCCTGAGTTGATCTGGGAACTACCCGCCGAACTGCAACCGACCTCTTCCTGCGAACCAAGTCAACCGTTACCGGACGACCTTTGGAAACCTGCCGTTGCTGCTCCCACCGTGGAACTCGAAACTCCTAGTCGCCCCAACCTGGTCGAGCGCGCCATCCAGAGTGCGCGCAACTGGCTGCTGGGCGGCAATACCGTATTGCGCGTCGGCGTGGTGTTGCTGTTCCTTGGCCTGGCCTTTTTACTGCGCTACGCCACCGAAGGCATGGTCATTCCCATAGAGCTGCGTTACATCGGGGTCGCGGCTTGCGCCCTGGGCTTGCTGGGCCTGGGGTGGTGGTTGCGTTTGCGCAACAGCAACTACGCCCTGATCCTGCAAGGCACCGGCATTGCCGTGTTGTACCTGACAGTATTCGCCGCCATGCGCCTGCACCCGCTGATCGACCCGAGTGCAGCATTCGGCCTGCTGGTTGCAGTGACGGTGTTCTCGGCAATCCTGGCGATTACCCAGGACGCCATCGGCCTGGCCTGCGCTGCGGCGCTGGGTGGGTTCGCCGCGCCGATCCTGGCGTCTACCGGTGATGGCAGCCACGTGGCGTTGTTCAGCTACTTCGCCTTGCTCAACGCCGGCATCTTCTGCATTGCATGGTTCAAGGCCTGGCGCCTGCTGAATGTGATCGGTTTTGCCGGCACTTTCGGCATTGGCTTCGCCTGGGGTATTCGTTCCTACACGCCGGAGTTGCTCTGGAGTACCGAGCCGTTCCTGATCCTGTTTTTCCTGATGTACCTGGCCATCGGTCTGTTGTTCGCGCGTCGCAAGTTGCAGCAGATGAGCGATGCCCCGCAAGACCCCAGCCGTAGTGCGTTGCTGCGCTGGTCGGCGGCCAAGGGCGACTATGTCGATGGCAGCCTGGTGTTCGGCCCGCCGATTGTCGCGTTTGGTTTGCAGTTCACCCTGGTGCAGCACCTGGAGTTTGCGGCTGCTTTCAGTGCATTGGGCCTGGGCATGATTTACATGGGGCTGGCCTATGTGCTGCGAGGCGGACGCACCGTGCTGCTGGCAGAAACCTGCCTGGCGCTGGGTGTGATCTTCGCCAGCCTGGCGATTCCGTTGGGGCTTGATGCACGCTGGACAGCTGCGGCCTGGGCGGTGGAGGGGGCGGGCATCTTCTGGCTCGGCTTGCGTCAGCAACGGTTGATGGCCCGGGCGTTTGGTTTATTGCTGCAGTTCGGTTCGGCAGTGGCTTTCCTCAGCGAGTTGGATGCTGGAGAGCACACGCTGTTGGATGGCGCTCCGTTGGGTGCATTGTTGCTCGGTGTGGCGTTGTTGTTCAGTTTCCAGCAATTGCGCAAGGCTTCCAGCGAGCCGGTTGCGGATTGGGAGCGCTACGCCTTGCCGGTACTGGCCTGCATCGGGCTGAGCTTCTTGTATCTACTGGCGCCGTTGCTGTTGTCGAGCCATGGCACCGCTATCAGTTGGGCATTGGCGGGTGTAGTCACGCTGTTTGCTGGCCTGCGTATCGCTTCGCGTACGTTCCTGTTCACTGCGCTTGCCGTGCAACTGCTGGGTGGCGCGTTGGTGTGGTGGGCGCCCTGGGGCGGCGAAGCGTTGCCAGCCTTTGCTCACACAGGTTTTTGGGCGCCGATGATCGTTGGAGTGACGGCAATGGTGGGCGCGTGGCGTTTGCAGCACGGGGTGCCATCGCCCGTGTTTGCCGGGCTCAAGCTGCAACGTATAGCCGACCTGCTGCTGGTGTGGGGCGGGGTGTGGTGGGCGTTGGCGCTCAACATTGAAGTGCTGCGTTACATGCCGCCGGAACTGCAGGCAGCTTGCCTGCTGGTCGTCGCCGCTGCGACAGCTGCTCTATGGACGGTGCTGGCGTGGCGTCTGCACTGGACCTCCCTGGGTATGCTATGCCTGTTGCTGATGCCGGCAGCGGCAATAGTGTTGCTGGTGTCCCTGCACAGTTACTACCACCCGGCAGCACACTTCGGTTGGCAGGCCTGGGTGGCGGTCTTCGTCGTGCATTTCATCTCGTTGCGGTGCCTGTCTGCACGGGTGCCGCAAGAAGCCCTGGGCGTGGTCCATGTGCTGGGCTGCTGGATGCTGGTCGGCGTGCTGGCGCTGGAGTTGCGCTACGGCCTGTTATTGCTGTCGGTGCAATACAACGCCTGGCGCTGGCTGGGTTGGGCAGTTTTGCCGAGCCTGTATCTGGTGCTGGCTGCCTTGCCGCGCAGTTGGCCATGGCCGGTGTCGGCTTATCCGCGCGAGTACCGGGTGCTGGCGGCGCTGCCTTTGGCGGTGCTGATGCTGGTCTGGTTCTGGCTGGCCAACATCTTCAGTGACGGGACGGCCGCGCCATTGCCGTATGTGCCGTTGCTCAGCCCGCTGGACCTTGGGCTGCTGCTTGCGCTGCTGGGCGTGTATCTGTGGTCCCGCAGTGTTGCGCCGCAAAAAGGACCTCGCGCTGAACAGGTTGCCCTGGGTGTTGCAGGCGTCTCGTTGTTCGCCTTCTTTACGGCGCTGGTGATGCGTACCGCGCATCATTGGGGCGGCGTGCCGTTCCAGTTGGGTGAATTGCTGGAGTCGATGCTGGTCCAGGCGGGACTGTCGATAGTCTGGACCCTGATTGCCCTGAGCTTGATGATCGGTGGGCATCTACGTCACCGGCGGGAAGTCTGGCTGATCGGCGCGGTGTTGATTGTCGTGGTGGTCGCCAAATTGTTCTTTGTCGAACTGAGCAATCGTGGCGGGCTGGCGCAGATCGTCTCGTTTATCGGGGTGGGCGGATTGTTGCTGGTAGTGGGGTATTTCGCACCGCTGCCGCCCAAGCGCGGCGAACCTGTGACTCAAAGCCAAGGAGTGTCCTCATGATCGGTCAGTTCAGCGTGGCAGTGGTGGGCCTGTGTGTGGCGTTATCGACATGGGCCCAGCAAGCGCCCACCGATTTCGCTGTCCAAGTGCCGCTGACAGTCAGCGGCAAAGGCCCGTGGTATCGCCTGGAGTTGCCGTTGGCCGTGCAGTTGAGCGCCCGTCAGGCGAACCTTGGCGATATGCGTGTATTCAATGCTGGTGGCGAACCCCAGGCTTACGCGCTGGCACAGGAGTCGGTATCCCGCAGCGAAAGCCACAGGCTCGCGGCGGTGAAGTGGTTCCCGTTGTACGCCGATGACCACGGCAGCGAGCCGACGCCTGGCGTGCGAATAGAGTCGAGCGCCAATGGCACCCTGGTGCAGGTGCAGCCAACCACTGCGTTGGAGGCCGGCCAGAATATTCGCCGTGGCTGGTTGCTGGACGCCAGTGGGATCAAGGCGCCGTTACAGCAATTGGTCCTTGATTGGGCCAGCGAGCGCGATGGCTTCCAGTTGTTCAGTATCGAGGCCAGTGACGATTTGCGCCATTGGCGCTCCTGGGGCGAAGGGCAGGTGGCACGACTGGCCTTTGCAGGCGCGCGTGTCGAGCAGCAGGAGGTCACCTTGCCGGGGCAATCGGCCCGCTATCTGCGCCTGATATGGAAAGGGCAGCCCGCACCGATGCTGACTGCCGCCCATGTGCAAAGCGCAAGCGACTTGCCATTGCCACTGGTGTGGTCGCAGCGCCTTGCCGGTAGCCGGCTCAAGACCGGGGAATACAGCTGGCAGTTGCCCGCAGCGCTGAACGTGCAAAGGCTGCGTGTCGAGTTGCGCCAGCCCAATAGCCTGGCGCCTGTGACACTCTACGGGCGTCGAGAAAGCAATCAGCCCTGGCAGCCGCTGAGCAGTGGTTTGCTCTATCGGTTGACCCAGGATGGACACGAAGTGATACGCGATGAGCTGCAGTTGCCGGGGCAGTCCGTGCAGCAACTCAAGCTGGACGTAGACGAGCGCGGTGGCGGGCTGGGGCCTGATGTGCCGACGCTGGGTTTTGCGGTACGTGCCACGCAATTGGTATTCCTGGCGCGGGGCGAACCACCATTTACCCTGGCGGTGGGTAACGCGTCCGTCAAGGCGGCGAACCTGCCGTTGGCAACCCTGATTCCCGGTTACGACACCAAGCGCCTCGAGGATTTGGGGCAGGCCAGGGTGGACGGCGAGTGGGTGCCCGAGTCGCTCCCGGCGCCTGCGGCACAGGGGCCGGACTGGAAACGGATCGGCTTGTGGGCCGTGTTGCTGCTGGGGGTGGCTGCACTCGCGGCGATGGCCTACAGCTTGTTGCGAAAACCGCCCGCCAACCTTTGAGACAGTGCCCTGCATGAACTCTGTCAGGGTTATCTCATCTGATAGGAGGAAATGCGCCCCGACTCGCGCTAAACTGCGCGGGTTTTCAGCCCCCCCATTCTCCGGAGCCGTCCATGTCCCGCGTTACCCTGAGTCGCTATTTGATTGAGCAGACCCGCAGCAACAACACCCCTGCCGATCTGCGCTTTTTGATCGAAGTGGTGGCGCGTGCTTGCAAGGAAATCAGCCACGCCGTGTCCAAAGGCGCGCTGGGTGGTGTCCTGGGCAGCATGGGCACAGAAAACGTCCAAGGCGAAGTGCAGAAGAAGTTGGACGTGATTTCCAACGAAATCCTGCTCGAAGCCAACGAATGGGGCGGTCATTTGGCTGGCATGGCGTCCGAAGAAATGGACAATGCCTACCAGATCCCGGGCAAGTATCCGAAAGGCGCCTACCTGCTGGTATTCGACCCGCTGGACGGTTCGTCGAACATCGACATCAACGCGCCGGTAGGTACCATCTTCTCGGTGTTGCGTTGCCCGAACGAATACCTGAGCCAGAACGAAGCCCTGGACGAAAAGGCCTTTTTGCAGCCAGGCACCAAGCAGGTCGCCGCCGGTTACGCGATCTACGGTCCACAGACCATGCTCGTGCTGACCTTGGGTGACGGTGTCAAAGGCTTCACCCTGGACCGTGAAATGGGCAGCTTCGTGCTCACCCACGAAGACATCTCCATTCCTGCATCGACCCAGGAATTCGCGATCAACATGTCCAACCAGCGTCACTGGGAAGAACCCGTCACCCGCTACGTAGGCGAGTTGATGGCAGGCGAGGAAGGCCCGTTGAAGAAAAACTTCAACATGCGCTGGGTGGCCGCGATGGTTGCCGACGTACACCGCATTCTGACCCGTGGCGGCCTGTTCATGTACCCACGTGACAGCCGCGAGCCTTCCAAACCGGGCAAACTGCGCCTGATGTACGAAGCCAACCCGATGTCGTTTCTGGTGGAACAAGCAGGCGGAGCATCCACCGATGGCCACCAGCGTATCCTCGACATCCAGCCTGATGGCCTGCACCAGCGCGTGGCGGTGTTCCTGGGCTCTAAGGAAGAAGTCGAGCGTGTGACGGGTTATCACCAGGCTTAAGACCTCGCAGTAAAAAGCCCCGAAGCGCACTCGGCATTTCGGGGCTTTTTATTGGATAAGATTTTTGAGCAGCAGCGCCTGCAGGCTTTTACGTGTGTCGGCAATGATATGGATGTAGATAATCTGCCCTCGGATTTCGTAGATAACCCGATTCATTCCGCTGACGATTTGTCGGTATTGGTTCAGGTTCAGCTTCTCGACTTCTTCCGGCATCGCACCTGCATAAGGGTGGGTTTCAAGATGGCGTATAGCCTGTTTCAGATACTCATAGGTTTGTTGCCAGGTCGCTGCTGAAAACCGCCGGGTAATGTAGGACTTGATGTCTTTAAGATCGTTTTTTGCGGATTGAAGAATCACCACCCGAAAGCTCATTGAGCTTCATCCTTGTCCATTTCGGCGAACACGTCCTCCATATCCTGAAACTGACCCAACTCGATCTGCCGGTTACCCAACGCCAATAGTTTCAATAAAGCCATGGTTTCGGCTTGCTCTTCAAAGCTCTTCACATCCATTACGACCAATTTTGCCTCGCCGTTTTGAGTAATAACCAACGGCTCGCGGCTTTCTGTCAGGGTCTTGACGATTTCTGCGGTATGGCTTTTCAGGTAGCTGATCGGTTTTATCTGGGATGAGAATTTCATGGGCGGGTCCTGGCAGAAGGTAGGTCCGATTTTAGTCTTTATTCAGTCCTGTATGGTTTGTGTGCTTGAGCGGCCCGACGAAAGGTGCCGGTATGACCGTTCAAAAAAATGTTCAAAATGGCGATATCTTGGAAAAAAGAAATACCAGCCCTCTCCGGGAACCAGACCCCCCTTTTCCCTTCTAAGCTTCTGGCAGATCCCCACTGCTGCGTGTCCCTCAGGAGCTATTTCATGTCGTTACGCCGTCTCGCTCTCTTGTGCTTTTGCGTCTTGCTTGCCGCATGCAGCAAAGTTACACAGGAAAATTATCAAAAACTTTCGGCTGGCATGGCCAAGACCGAGGTTGAGTCGCTGTTGGGTAAGCCGACCGATTGTTCCGGTGCGCTGGGTATGTCCAGCTGTACGTGGGGCGATAAAACCAGCTTTATCAGCGTGCAGTACGCCGGTGACAAAGTTCTGATGTTTTCCGGGCAAGGCCTGAAGTAAACCGGGGCGAAAGCCTGCGGGAGAAGAAGAACATGATGCGTTTTGTTTTATACCTTTGTGCCAGCCTGTTTTTGGCGGGCTGTGCCAGCCATTCTGGCGATGATCTGCAACCCAAGACGGTCAGCCACGTTGATCTCAAGCGTTACCAGGGCACCTGGTATGAGCTGGCCCGTTTGCCGATGTATTTCCAGCGCCATTGCGCGCAGTCTGAAGCCCGGTATTCCTTGTTGCCTGACGGCGATATGTCGGTGTTCAACCGCTGCCTGACCACTGAGTGGCAGTGGGAAGAAGCCAAGGGCACGGCCACGCCGCAAGTCCCCGGCAAGACTGACAAGCTCTGGGTCGAATTCAATAACTGGTTCACCGCTTTGTTGCCTGGCATCGCCAAGGGTGATTACTGGGTGCTGTACGTCAGCGATGACTACAAGACTGCCATTGTCGGCAGCCCGAGCCGGCGCTACATGTGGCTGTTGTCGCGCACGCCGACGGTCAGTACCGATACCCGCGAAGACCTGTTGAGCAGGGCGCGGCAACAGGGCTATGACACGACCCGCTTGATCTGGCGCACGTCGGACAAGCAGATGGCGAAGACTTCGCATTGACGCGAAACATTGCCAATGAAAACCAGGGGCGGACTTGCCATGCAAGCCCGCCCTTTTTTTGCGTTCAGGTTTTTGCCCTGGCGGGGTGCAGGCATTCAATCGATCGATCTATGGTCGTCTTGGCGATCTCAAGTAAATGCCATACCGCCAAAATCTTCGCCCGTTCGGGACTCTGTAGCAATTCCCCACAATCCAACGCAGTCGCCGAAGCGCTGTCCAGCAAACTGGCGGTATAGAGCAGTGCATCTTCGAAGCCCAAGTCTTCGTTGACGCTGTGAAAACTCGTAGAGGGCAGGTAGTGGTCGATGGCCCGGTTGAAGGCTGCGCGGTCTTTGGCGGGATCGAGGGGGGATCGGGGACGGATTTACTCATGGTTCAGCTCCTATTGGATTAAGGAACCGCCCCTGTCGCGACTAAACGAATGGGTGGCGGCTGCACGCAGGTTAGTCGACCGGCCCAATAGGAAAAGTCCGGCGCACCCGAGGGTGCCCTGCGCACAGCCACCATAAAACCTCATGAGACCATGCGCCTATTGGGAGTGCGAGCGACTAAACCCGATCACTGATGAGCAGTGACGGACCGCAGACTAGCCACCGGTTCCAACAGGCACAAGGCGGCAGGGATTGTCTCGGAAACGTCCTGCAATTTAAAGCGACGCAGCTTGCTGGCCCTTTACAAGCCATGACGAACACCACCTGCCCAATGTGGGAGCGGTGGTTTTGATGGCTGTGCTGATGAGTTCAACTATTGGGTACTGCGGTAAATCTGTGGGGAGGGACACACCGCCACTCCCACATGTTTAGCCCAGCAAACTCCTCAAGACCTGCGTAAACGCCTGGCTGCTTTCTTCTTCGCCGGCATGCCGCCCGTCACGAATCACCCATTGTCCATTGACCAGCACGTCCCGCACCTGCCGATCACCGCCGGCAAACAGCCAGCGATTGAGAATCCCGTCTTCACTGGCGGTTGCCAGGTACGGATCGTTACCGTCCAGCACCAGCCAGTCGGCGCGCTTGCCCACTTCCAGTCGCCCGATCGGTTGGCCCATTGCCTGGGCGCCACCGTCCAGTGCTGCGTCAAACAGCGTACGGCCAATCATGGGCTGATCACTGCGATACAGCCGGTTACGCCGCTGGTCCCGCAGGCGCTGGCCGTATTCCAGCCAACGCAGCTCTTCTACCACGCTTAATGAGACGTGACTGTCAGAACCAATCCCCATGCGTCCACCCTGGGCCAGGAAGTCCACCGCCGGGAAAATCCCGTCACCCAGGTTGGCTTCGGTGGTCAGGCACAGGCCGGCAATTGCCCGGCTCTTGGCCATCCGCGTGACTTCATCGGCGTTGGCGTGAGTGGCGTGAACCAGGCACCAGCGTTGATCGATGTCGACGTTGTCGTATAGCCATTGCAGCGGGCGTTTGCCGCTCCAGGCCAGGCAATCGTCGACTTCCTTCTGCTGCTCGGCGATGTGGATATGCACCGGACAGGCCTGGTCACTGGCCGCCAGTACCTCGCTGATCTGCTGTGGCGTGACTGCACGTAAAGAGTGAAAACACAGGCCCAGTTGCTGCGCCGGTTGCGCCGCCAGGATCGGTTGCAGGCGTGCTTGCAGGTCCAGGTAGTTTCCGGTGCTGTTGATAAAGCGGCGCTGGCCTTCATTCGGCGCCTGGCCGCCAAAGCCCGAGTGACTGTACAGCACGGGCAGCAAGGTCAGGCCGATACCGCTGCTGGCGGCGGCCTGGCTGATCTGGCGCGACAGTTCCGTCGGGTCGGCGTAGGGCTGGCCAGTGATGTCGTGATGGACGTAATGAAACTCGGCCACGCAGGTGTAGCCGGCCTTGAGCATTTCGATATACAGCTGACGGGCGATAATCTGCAGTTGTTCGGGGCTGATCTTGCCGACCATCCGATACATCAAGTCGCGCCAGGTCCAGAAACTGTCATTCGGGTTGCCTGCCACTTCCGCCAGCCCCGCCATCGCACGCTGGAACGCATGGGAGTGCAGGTTTGGCATGCCTGGTAACAGCGGGCCCCTGAGCCGTTCGGCACCCTCTGCGTGGCCATTGGCTTCAACTTTTGCCAACAGGCCATCGGCACTGATTTCAAGACGTACATCATTGGCCCAGCCATCAGGCAACAGCGCGCGTTCGGCAAAGAAAGCGGACATGATCAGAGCACTCCGGTCGTGTGTTTATTTGTATATACATATACAGACGTTTGCCTGCTCGGTAAACTCCGGCAAGCTATGCTCCTTTTTCACCTACAAGGATTCCCCGTGCCGACTCCGCCTGCCAAGTCCCCGCTGGCTGCCCACATGGACGAAAGTCCGGCGCCCTTGTATGCCCGCGTCAAACAGATGATCAGCCAGCAGATTCTCAACGGCAACTGGCCCCCTCATTATCGCGTTCCGTCGGAAAGCGAACTGGTCAGCCAACTGGGTTTCAGCCGCATGACCATCAATCGCGCCCTGCGCGAGTTGACCGCTGAAGGCCTGCTGGTACGCATGCAAGGTGTGGGCACTTTCGTCGCCGAGCCCAAGAGCCAGTCGGCACTGTTCGAAGTGCACAACATTGCCGATGAGATCGCCTCCCGGGGCCATCGACATACCTGCAAAGTCATTACCCTGGGCGAAGAAGCCGCAGGTTCCGAGCGCGCGGTGGCCCTGGAAATGCGCGAAGGCGGGCGGGTGTTCCACTCGCTGATCGTGCATTACGAAAACGACATCCCGGTGCAGATCGAAGACCGCTTCGTCAACGCCCTGGTGGCGCCGGAGTACCTGCAGCAGGATTTCACCCAGCAAACCCCTTACGCCTATCTCAATCAAGTGGCGCCGCTGACCGAAGGTGAACATGTGGTGGAAGCGATCCTGGCCGATACCCAGGAATGCAAGCTGTTGCAGATCGAGCCTAGCGAGCCGTGCCTGCTAATACGCCGCCGCACCTGGTCCGGTCGCCAACCGGTAACCGCCGCGCGTTTGATCCACCCCGGTTCCCGCCACAGCCTGGAAGGACGTTTCAGTAAATGAGTGCAGTGAAAGTCTGGCGTGCGTCGGAGTACGTACGCATGCCGTGGAAAAACGGCGGCGGCAGCACCGAAGAAATCAGCCGTGATGCAGGCGATGGCCTGGACGGTTTCGGCTGGCGGCTATCGATTGCCGATATCGCAGAGTCGGGCGGATTTTCCACTTTTGCCGGTTACCAGCGTGTGATCACTGTGATCAAAGGCGCAGGCATGGTACTGACGGTTGATGGCCAAGAGCAGCGCGGGTTGTTACCGCTGCAACCCTTTGCATTCAAGGGTGAGAGCCAAGTCTCGTGCCGCCTGGTCACCGGGCCGATTCGCGACTTCAACCTGATTTATTCGCCAGAGCGTTACCACGCGCGTTTGCAGTGGGTGGATGGGGTGCAGCAGTTTTTCAGTACCGCGCACACCGTGCTGGTGTTCAGTGTGGTCGATGAGGTGAAGGTGCTTGGCGAAGTGCTGGGGCATCATGATTGTTTGCAGGTGGACGGTAACACTGGATTGCTGGAACTCAGCGTGTCAGGCCGCTGCTGCCTCATCGAACTGACTGCGCGCGGCTAAAAAATGTGGGAGCTGGCTTGCCTGCGATAGCAATGTGTCTGACACATCGCTATCGCAGGCAAGCCAGCTCCCACATTCGTTATGCATAGGCCGCAGAATCTGTTTCCAGCCCCGCACCGAGTTGTTACCGAATGCCCCATCATGGCGCAATGCCCTGCCGTTGTAACAATCCTCCAGCTGTGTAAATCATCTCTGTAAGAAATTTCATAAAGCCTCGACGCCTTGATTTCCAAGGCTTGCCAACGCCTCCAAAGAAAATCTTGGCCACGCACTGCTCAAGTTGGCCGCTTGATTGCATATGCTTGTATGTACAAGTAGAGATGTGTGCGTAAGAGTCCTCTTCGCACCAATCATGTTCGCGCATCGATCGCTGAGGAGTTCTTGTTGTGACTGATTCTTTCAAAGCCAAGCCTACAAAATACCGTGACGTCGAAATCCGCGCCGCCCGTGGTAACAAGCTCACGGCCAAAAGCTGGCTGACCGAAGCGCCGCTGCGCATGTTGATGAACAACCTCGATCCGCAAGTGGCCGAGAATCCCAAGGAGCTGGTGGTATACGGTGGCATTGGTCGCGCCGCACGCAATTGGGAGTGCTACGACCAGATCGTCGAAAGCCTCACCAACCTCAACGACGACGAAACCCTGCTGGTGCAATCCGGCAAGCCGGTAGGCGTATTCAAGACCCACAGCAACGCGCCACGCGTACTGATCGCCAACTCCAACCTGGTACCGCACTGGGCCAGTTGGGAGCATTTCAACGAACTGGATGCCAAGGGCCTGGCCATGTACGGCCAGATGACCGCCGGCAGCTGGATCTACATCGGCAGCCAGGGCATCGTCCAGGGCACTTACGAAACCTTCGTCGAAGCCGGCCGCCAGCATTACAACAGCGACCTGACAGGTCGTTGGGTCCTGACCGCAGGTCTTGGCGGCATGGGCGGCGCTCAACCTTTGGCCGCAACCCTGGCCGGTGCCTGCTCGCTGAACATCGAATGCCAGCAAGTCAGTATCGATTTTCGCTTGAACAGCCGTTATGTCGATGAGCAAGCCAGCGACCTCGACGACGCACTGGCGCGCATCGAAAAATACACCAAGCAAGGCAAGGCGATTTCCATCGCGCTGCTGGGTAACGCCGCTGAAATTCTGCCGGAACTGGTCAAGCGCGGCGTGCGCCCGGACATGGTCACCGACCAGACCAGCGCCCACGACCCGCTCAACGGCTATCTGCCGGCCGGTTGGACCTGGGACGAGTACCGTGCCCGCGCCAAGACCGAACCGGCTGCCGTGATAAAAGCCGCCAAGCAATCGATGGCTGTGCACGTCAAAGCGATGCTTGAGTTCCAGAAGCAAGGTATCCCGACCTTCGACTACGGCAACAACATCCGGCAGATGGCCCAGGAAGAAGGCGTCGAAAACGCATTCGACTTCCCAGGCTTTGTACCGGCCTACATCCGCCCGCTGTTCTGCCGTGGCATTGGTCCGTTCCGCTGGGCCGCACTCTCGGGCGACCCGCAAGATATCTACAAGACCGACGCCAAGGTCAAGGAACTGATCCCTGACGACGCCCACCTGCACAATTGGCTGGACATGGCCCGCGAGCGCATCAGCTTCCAGGGCCTGCCGGCGCGGATTTGCTGGGTTGGCCTGGGCCAGCGCGCCAAGCTCGGCCTGGCGTTCAACGAAATGGTGCGCAGCGGCGAACTGTCGGCACCGGTGGTGATCGGTCGTGACCACCTGGACTCCGGCTCGGTGTCCAGCCCTAACCGTGAAACCGAATCCATGCAGGACGGTTCCGACGCCGTGTCCGACTGGCCATTGCTCAATGCCTTGCTCAATACCGCCAGCGGCGCGACCTGGGTTTCGTTGCACCACGGTGGTGGCGTCGGCATGGGTTTTTCCCAGCATTCGGGGATGGTAATCGTCTGCGATGGTACCGACGAAGCAGCCGAACGCATTGCACGTGTGCTGCACAACGACCCGGCCACAGGTGTGATGCGTCACGCCGATGCGGGCTACCAGATTGCCATTGATTGCGCCAAGGAGCAGGGCCTCAATCTTCCGATGATCAAATAACTGATGTGGGAGCGGGCTTGCTCGCTGCCACCGTTGATCTGCCGTGAAGCAGAAAACAATCCATCAGAGGTTGAACATAAATGGCTGCAAAAGACGCACGTGCAAGCTCCACCCCGTTGATCGAAAGGCGTTCGATCGACTACATCCCGGAAGCGGAAAGACACGGTCGTCTATTTAGCCAGTTCACCCTGTGGATGGGGGCCAACCTGCAGATCACCGCAATTGTCACCGGGGCCTTGGCCGTGGTGCTGGGTGGCGATGTGTTCTGGTCGTTGATCGGTCTGCTGATCGGTCAACTGCTGGGCGGCGGCGTCATGGCCTTGCATGCGGCACAAGGGCCAAGGCTTGGCCTGCCGCAAATGATCTCCAGCCGGGTGCAGTTCGGTGTTTATGGCGCGGCCATCCCGATCGTGCTGGTCTGCTTGATGTACCTGGGCTTCACCGCAACCGGAACCGTGCTTTCCGGCCAGGCGCTGGGCCAGTTGTTTGGGGTCAGCGACAGTGTCGGCATCCTTATTTTCGCCAGTGTCATCGTGCTGGTCACGGTGCTTGGTTACCGGGTGATCCATTTCATCGGCCGTGTCGCCAGCGTCATCGGCGTGATTGCCTTTGTCTATCTGTTCAGTCGCTTGATGAGCCAGACCGACATTGGCGCACTCCTGCAAATCCGCCACTTCAGTTGGAGCAGCTTTCTGCTGGCGGTGTCGCTCGCGGCATCCTGGCAAATCGCCTTCGGCCCGTATGTGGCGGACTACTCACGTTACTTGCCGCGCAACACGTCCTCGGTGAAAACCTTTCTGGCCGCTGGCGCAGGTTCGGTCATTGGCGCGCAGGTGGCGATGATCCTCGGTGTGTTTGCCGCCGCCATGTCCAACGGGCAATTTGCCGGTAATGAAGTGGCCTACATCGTGGGTCTGGGCGGCGCGGGTGCCACTGCTGCGCTGCTGTACTTCAGCATTGCGTTCGGCAAGGTCACCATCTCCACGCTGAACTCCTACGGCAGCTTCATGTGCATTGCGACCATCGTCAGCGGCTTCCGTGGGCGCCTGGAGGTCACACGCTTGCAGCGCCTGGTTTTTGTGTTGCTCATCGTCGGCGCTGCGACCCTGATCGCGTTGCTCGGCCAGCACTCGTTCCTCAGTGCGTTTAAGTCCTTCATCTTGTTTCTGCTGGCATTCTTTACGCCCTGGAGTGCGATCAACCTGGTGGACTACTACTGCATCACCCGTGATCGCTATGACGTACCGGCGCTGGCCGATCCGAACGGTCGCTATGGCCGTTGGAATCTGCTCGGTATCAGCGTCTATGTATTCGGTGTACTGGTGCAATTGCCGTTCATCTCCACCAAGTTCTACACCGGTCCGCTGGTGGCCGCCCTGGGTGGGGTGGATATTTCCTGGATCATCGGCCTGGTGCTGCCCGCAGCCCTCTACTACGTGTGTGCGAAAAAATGGCACGGCGCAATTCCTGAACGACTGATCCTGCCGGTAGAGCAGGGCGCTACACCCCAAGTTACCCCTAAAAAGAACGGGCTGATTGCACAAGCCTGATGGGACGTGGACGAGGCAGGATGCCTTTTGACTGCCGTAATCCATTTCATGATTGGGAGCGTCACACAATGAAAATGCATAAGACCCTGCTGGCCACGTTGCTCACCGCAGGTTTGCTGGCTGGCACGAGCGTCACCCAGGCGGCCGGCTGGTGCGAGTCGGGTAAACCGGTGAAGTTTGCCGGCCTGAACTGGGAAAGCGGCATGTTGCTGACCGACGTTCTGCAAGTGGTCCTGGAAAAAGGCTATGACTGCAAGACCGATACCCTGCCGGGCAACTCCATCACCATGGAAAATGCCCTGGGCAGCAATGATATCCAGATCTTCGCCGAAGAATGGGTAGGTCGCAGCGCAGTCTGGAACAAGGCCGAGAAGGCCGGCAAGGTGGTCGGCGTCGGTGCTCCTGTGGTGGGTGCGATCGAGGGCTGGTACGTGCCGCGCTACGTGATCGAAGGCGACGCCAAGCGCAGCCTTGAAGCCAAGGCTCCAGACCTGAAAACCATCGCGGACCTGGCCAGGTATTCGGCGGTGTTCAAGGACCAGGAGGAACCGTCCAAAGGCCGTTTCTACAACTGCCCGGCCGGTTGGACCTGCGAGCTGGACAACAGCGAAATGCTCAAGAGCTATGGCCTGGAAGGCTCCTACACCAACTTCCGCCCTGGCACAGGTCCGGCGTTGGATGCCGCGGTGCTGTCGAGTTACAAACGTGGCGAGCCGATCCTCTTCTACTACTGGTCGCCGACGCCGCTGATGGGCCAGGTCGACCTGGTGAAGCTGGAAGAAAAACCCGGTGTGGATAAAAGCGTGACCATCAAGGTCGGCCTGTCCAAGACCTTCCACGACCAGGCCCCTGAACTGGTGGCTGTGCTGGAGAAAGTCAACTTGCCGATCGACCTGTTGAACCAGAACCTGGCACGCATGAGCAAGGAGCGTATCGAGTCGCCCAAACTGGCGAAGATTTTCCTCAAGCAACACCCTGAAGTCTGGCACGCGTGGGTAAGTGAAGACGCGGCCAGGAAAATCGACGCGGCCTTGTAGGGCAGTGCTCCGGCTACCCTCAATGGTGGCCGGGACCCGGCCACACTCCACTGGATCGAGAGCACGCTATGTTTCCTGAGAGTTTTACATTTTCCATCGCCGACTGGGTCAACGGTTGGGTCGATGCATTGGTGACCAATTATGGGGATGTGTTCCGCCACATCTCCGACACCCTGCTGTGGGCCATTGTCAACCTTGAAGGTTTGCTGCGCATGGCGCCCTGGTGGCTGATGCTGGCGATTGTCGGCGGCGTTGCCTGGCACGCCACGCGCAAAGTCGTCACCACCGCGGTGATCGTCGGCCTGCTGTTCCTGGTGGGTGCGGTAGGGCTGTGGGACAAGCTGATGCAGACCCTGGCGCTGATGCTCGTGGCGACCGTGATCTCGGTGCTGATCGGCATTCCGTTGGGCATCCTCTCGGCCCGCAGCAATCGCCTGCGCTCGGTGTTGATGCCGCTGCTGGACATCATGCAAACCATGCCCAGCTTCGTCTATCTGATCCCGGTACTGATGTTGTTCGGCCTGGGCAAGGTGCCGGCGATTTTCGCCACGGTGATCTACGCTGCGCCGCCGCTGATCCGCCTGACTGACCTGGGCATTCGCCAGGTTGACGGCGAAGTCATGGAGGCGATCAACGCGTTCGGTGCCAATCGTTGGCAGCAACTGTTCGGCGTGCAACTGCCGCTGGCCCTGCCGAGCATCATGGCCGGGATCAACCAGACCACCATGATGGCCCTGTCGATGGTAGTGATCGCCTCGATGATCGGTGCGCGTGGCCTGGGGGAGGACGTGCTGGTCGGGATCCAGACCCTCAACGTCGGCCGTGGCCTCGAAGCGGGCCTGGCGATTGTGATTCTTGCAGTGGTCATCGACCGCATTACCCAGGCCTATGGTCGTCCACGGCATGAGGCGAGCAAATGACTACTGTCAGCAAAATCGAAGTGAAAAACGTATTCAAGATTTTCGGTTCCCGTTCCAGGGAGGCGCTGGCGCTTATCGGCCAGGGCAAGACCAAGGATCAGGTGTTGGCCGAGACCGGTTGCGTAGTGGGTGTGAATGATTTGTCCCTGAGCATCGGCACCGGCGAGATCTTCGTGATCATGGGTCTGTCCGGTTCCGGAAAGTCGACCTTGGTGCGCCACTTCAACCGCTTGATCGACCCCACCAGCGGCGCGATCCTGGTGGACGGTGAAGATATCCTGCAACTGGACATGGAAGCCCTGCGCCAATTCCGTCGGCACAAGATCAGCATGGTGTTCCAGAGCTTTGGCCTGCTGCCCCACAAGAGTGTGTTGGATAACGTTGCCTACGGTCTGAAAATTCGCGGCGAAAGCAAACAGGTCTGCGCCGAACGCGCGCTGCACTGGATCGAAACCGTGGGCCTCAAAGGTTACGAGAACAAGTACCCGCACCAGCTGTCTGGTGGCATGCGCCAGCGTGTGGGCCTGGCCCGCGCGTTGGCGGCTGATACCGACATCATCTTGATGGACGAGGCGTTCAGCGCCCTCGACCCGCTGATCCGCGCCGAGATGCAGGACCAGTTGCTGGAACTGCAGCAGACCTTGCACAAGACCATCGTTTTCATCACTCACGACCTCGACGAGGCGGTGCGTATCGGCAACCGCATTGCGATCCTCAAGGACGGCAAATTGATTCAGGTCGGCACGCCGCGCGAGATTCTGCATTCACCGGCGGATGAGTACGTAGACCGTTTTGTTCAGCGCCGGGCGGCGGTGGTCTGATCCGAAGCCGTGGTGCGGCGGCTGGCCCTTTCGCGGGCAAGCCCGCTCCCAAACTTGCAATGCATTTCCCTGTAGGAGCGGGCTTGCTCGCGAAGAGGCCGGCAAGTCTGCACAAGAATTGAAGAAGGTATAAAGATGTCCCAGGCAGCAAAAATCATCATCACCGACACCCCGCTGCGTTGGCAGGCCGTGGTCGCGGTGGCGCGCCACGGGGCGCAGCTCGAACTTTCGGGTCCAGTCTGGGCGCGTATTGATAATGCCCAGGCTATCGTGCAACGCATCGTCGCCAGCGGCGAGCGTGCTTACGGTGTCAACACCGGCCTGGGAGCCTTGTGCAACGTCTCGCTCAAGGGCGAGCAACTGAGCCAATTGTCGCGCAATACCTTGCTCAGCCACGCCTGTGGCGTCGGCGCGCCGCTCAGTGACGAACAGACGCGGGCGATCATCTGCGCCGCTATCGTCAACTACAGCCAGGGTAAATCCGGCCTGCATCCACAAGTGGTGCATTCGTTGCTGGCGCTGCTCAACCACGGCATCACCCCGCAGGTGCCTTCCCAGGGCTCTGTCGGCTACCTGACGCACATGGCGCATATCGGCATTACGTTGCTTGGCGTCGGCAATGTCAGCTATCGCGGCCAGATCGTCACCGCCGCTCACGCGCTGGCCGCCGAAGGGTTGCAACCGGTGGTGCTGGGGGCCAAGGATGGCTTGTGCCTGGTCAATGGCACGCCGTGCATGTCGGGTTTGAGCTGCCTGGCGCTGGCCGATGCCCACCACTTATTGCAATGGGCCGACGTGATCGGGGCCATGAGTTTTGAAGCGCAGCGCGGGCAGATCGACGCGTTCGACCAACAGATCATTGCCCTCAAGCCGCACCCCGGCATGCAACAGGTGGGTGGCAACTTGCGGGCATTGCTAGAGGGCAGTGAGGTGATTGCCGCAAGCAAGGGCATTCGCACCCAGGATGCCTTGAGCATCCGTTCGATCCCCCAGGTCCACGGCGCCGCTCGCGACCAACTGGAGCACGCTACCCGGCAGATCGAAACCGAACTCAATGGCGCCACTGACAACCCGTTGCTGCTGGGCACGCCGGACAGCTACCGCGTGGTGTCCCAGGCCAATCCTCATGGGCAGTCCGTGGCCTTGGCGGCGGATATGCTGGCGATTGCCATGGCGGAAATCGGCTCTATTGCCGAGCGCCGCCTGGATCGTCTGATCAACCCGCATGTCAGCGGCCTGCCGGCGTTCCTGGTGAGCAATCCCGGGGTCAACTCGGGAATGATGATCGTGCAGTACGTCGCCGCTTCCCTGTGCGGGCAAAACCGTCAGTTGGCACAGCCGGCAGTACTCGACAACTTTGTTACCTCGGGCTTGCAGGAAGATCACCTGAGCATGGGCACCAACGCCGCACTGAAGCTGCACGCGGTGCTGGAAAACGTCACCCGGATTCTGGCTATCGAGTACCTGCTGGCAGCCCAGGCCTTTGAATTTCTCCAGGAGCAGGGCTTTGGCGTCGGAACCGATATCGCCTGGCGCTTGCTGCGCAAGCATGTGCCGGCCTATGAGCAGGACCGCTGGCTGGCCCCGGATATCGAAACCACGGCAACCCTGCTCAAGAACACTGATTTGCTGAACCACGTCTTACCGAATTTGCACTGAAACCTAATTCAAAAAAGGAGCATGAATGTGACTGCGCTAAATCTGATTCCAGGCCAATTGAGCCTTGCCCAACTGCGAGCCATCTACCAGCAGCCGGTAACCCTCAGCCTGGATGACAGCGCCGCGGCGCAGATCGAAGCCAGCGTCGCCTGCGTGGAGCAGATTCTCGCCGAGAACCGCACCGCCTATGGCATCAACACCGGTTTCGGCCTGCTGGCCTCGACCCGCATCGCCAGCGAAGACCTGGAAAACCTCCAGCGTTCACTGGTGCTGTCCCACGCAGCCGGCGTCGGCGTGCCGATCAGCGATGAGCTGGTGCGACTGGTGATGGTGCTCAAGGTCAACAGCCTGAGCCGGGGTTTCTCGGGGATTCGCCGGCAGGTGATCGACGCGTTGATCGCGCTGATCAACGCGGAGGTCTATCCGCACATTCCATTGAAGGGTTCGGTCGGTGCGTCCGGCGACCTCGCACCTCTGGCCCACATGTCCCTGGTCCTGCTGGGCGAAGGCAAGGCCCGTTACAAAGGCGAATGGCTGGAGGCTACCGAAGCGCTGAAAGTGGCCGGTCTCACGCCGCTGACCCTCGCCGCAAAAGAAGGCCTGGCGTTGCTCAATGGCACCCAGGTGTCCACGGCTTTCGCGCTGCGCGGCCTGTTTGAAGGTGAAGACCTGTTCGCGGCTGCCCTGGCCTGTGGCGGCCTGACGGTGGAAGCTGTACTGGGTTCGCGCTCGCCATTCGACGCCCGCATTCATGCCGCCCGCGGTCAGCGCGGCCAGATCGACTCGGCTGCGGCCTACCGCGATCTGTTGGGCGAGAGCAGCCAGGTTTCCCAGTCCCACCAGAACTGCGACAAGGTGCAAGACCCATACTCCCTGCGCTGCCAGCCACAAGTCATGGGCGCTTGCCTGACCCAGTTCCGTCAGGCCGCTGAAGTGCTGGTGATCGAAGCCAATGCGGTATCGGACAACCCGCTGGTGTTCGCCGCTGAAGGTGACGTGATTTCCGGTGGCAACTTCCACGCCGAACCGGTGGCCATGGCCGCCGACAATATGGCGCTGGCCATTGCCGAAATCGGCTCCCTGAGCGAGCGCCGTATCTCGTTGATGATGGACAAGCACATGTCGCAACTGCCGCCGTTTTTGGTGGGCAATGGCGGGGTGAACTCCGGGTTTATGATCGCCCAAGTGACCGCAGCGGCCCTGGCCAGTGAAAACAAGGCATTGGCTCATCCCCATAGCGTCGACAGCCTGCCGACCTCGGCGAACCAGGAAGACCACGTTTCCATGGCCCCGGCAGCGGGCAAACGCCTGTGGGAAATGGCCGAAAACACCCGTGGGATTCTGGCCGTGGAATGGCTGGCGGCATGCCAGGGCCTGGACCTGCGTGATGGCTTGAAAACCTCGCCGAAGCTGGAAAAGGCCCGTGGGATCCTGCGCGGCAAAGTGGCGTTCTACGACAAGGACCGCTTCTTTGCACCCGACATCAACGCCGCCAGCGAGTTGTTGGCCAGCCGCTGCCTGAATGAGCTGGTGCCCGCCAAGTTGCTGCCTAGCCTCTAAGCACCACACCGACCCTTGTGGGAGCAGCCTCGCCAGGCTCGGCAGCTCCCGCATTGGGGCGTCCACAGGTTTGGATTCTCTCTGGATAACAATAATTAGGGACGAGAAATGCACCCGCAAGAACAAGGTTTAAAACGCGGCCTGACCGCCCGTCACATTCGCTTCATGGCCCTGGGATCCGCGATTGGCACCGGGTTGTTCTACGGTTCCGCCTCCGCCATCCAGATGGCCGGCCCGGCAGTGCTCCTTGCCTATCTGATCGGCGGTGCCGCGGTGTTCATGGTGATGCGCGCCCTCGGCGAAATGGCCGTACACAACCCGGTCGCGGGCTCCTTCGGCCAATACGCCAGCACCTACCTGGGGCCGATGGCCGGGTTTATCCTGGGCTGGACCTATGCATTTGAAATGATCATTGTCTGCCTGGCGGACGTCACCGCATTTGGTATCTATATGGGCTTCTGGTTTCCAGAGGTCGCGCGCTGGGTCTGGGTGCTGGGTATCGTCCTGCTGATCGGCGGGCTGAACCTGTGCAACGTCAAAGTATTTGGCGAAATGGAGTTCTGGCTCTCGCTGCTCAAGGTCGGCGCCATTGTGGCGATGATTCTCGGCGGCTTCGGCATCATGTTGTTCGGCGTGCATTCGGCAACTGACGCACCGGCCAGCGGGCTGAGTAACCTATGGGCCCATGGGGGCTTCATGCCCAATGGTATCGGTGGCTTGATCGCATCCTTTGCGGTAGTGATGTTTGCCTTTGGCGGTATCGAGATCATCGGCATCACCGCCGGCGAGGCCAAAGACCCGCAACGCGTGATTCCCAAGGCGATCAACGCCGTACCGCTGCGCATCCTGCTGTTCTACGTGCTGACGCTGTTTGTATTGATGGCCATCTACCCATGGCCGCAGATCGGCAGCCAGGGCAGCCCGTTCGTGCAGATCTTCAGCAATCTTGGGATCGGCTCGGCGGCGACCATCCTCAACATTGTGGTGATTTCGGCGGCCGTCTCGGCGATCAACAGCGACATCTTCGGCGCCGGTCGAATGATGTATGGTCTGGCCCAGCAAGGGCAGGCGCCAAAGGGTTTTGCGCAACTGTCGCGGCACGGCGTGCCGTGGATGACTGTGCTGGTCATGGGGGCAGCGCTTTTGGGTGGCGTGGTGTTGAACTACCTGATCCCGGAAAACGTGTTCCTGGTGATTGCTTCGATTGCCACCTTCGCCACCGTCTGGGTATGGCTGATGATCCTGTTTACTCAGGTGGCCATGCGCCGCTCGATGAGCAAGGAACAGGTCGCCGAGCTTAAATTCCCGGTACCGTTCTGGCCCTATGCACCGGCTGCGGCGATTGTGTTCATGCTGTTTATTTTCGGGGTGCTGGGTTACTTCCCGGACACCCAGGCCGCCTTGATGGTTGGCGCCGTGTGGATCGTATTGCTGATCGTGGCCTACCTACTGTGGGTCAAACCTGCCGCCGGACAAGCGGCCACGGTCCACCACGACCCGGCTTTCTCTCACCGATAACGGATGGAGGCGTTGATGAAAACGCTTTGGCAACACTGCCACATCGCAACCATGGCCCAAGGCAGGTACTCGATCATCGAGGACGCCGCGATGATCACGGCCGGCCCGCTGATCGAATGGATCGGCCCGCGCACCGAACTGCCCGCTGGCGATTACGCCCAGGTTCACGACCTGCAGGGCGCCTGGGTCACTCCGGGGCTGATTGATTGCCACACCCACACGGTGTTCGGGGGTAATCGCAGCGGTGAGTTCGAACAGCGCCTGCAAGGCGTGAGTTACGCAGAGATCGCGGCCAGGGGCGGCGGGATTGCCAGCACCGTACGCGCTACCCGTGCGGCGACGGAAGATGAGTTGTTTGCCAGTGCCCACAAACGCCTGCGCAGTTTGTTGCGCGACGGTGTGACCACGGTAGAGATCAAGTCCGGTTACGGCCTGGACCTGGCCAACGAACGCAAGATGTTGCGCGTGGCCCGGCGCCTGGGGCAGGAACTGCCGGTCAGCGTACGCAGCACGTGCCTGGCTGCTCACGCGTTGCCGCCGGAATACGCCGATCGTGCCGATGACTACATCACCCATATCTGCGAGCAGATGCTGCCTGCGCTGGCGGCCGAAGGACTGGTGAATGCGGTGGATGCCTTCTGTGAATACCTGGCGTTCTCTCCCGAGCAGGTAGAGCGCGTGTTTGTGGTCGCGCGGCAACTTGGCCTGCCGGTGAAGCTGCACGCCGAGCAGCTATCGTCCCTGCATGGGTCCAGCCTGGCTGCGCGTTATCAGGCGTTGTCGGCCGATCACCTGGAGTTCATGACAGAAGAAGACGCCATCGCCATGGCCGCGTCGGGCACCGTGGCCGTGCTGCTGCCAGGCGCGTTCTACTTCCTGCGCGAGACCCAGTTGCCGCCCATGGAGGCGTTGCGCAAGCACGGGGTGAAAATCGCGATCGCCAGCGACCTCAACCCCGGCACCTCGCCGGCGTTGTCCGTGCGCTTGATGTTGAACATGGCCTGTACCCTGTTTCGCATGACCCCGGAAGAAGCCCTGGCCGGCGCCACGCAGCACGCCGCCACGGCACTGGGCATGGGCGACACCCACGGCTCGCTGGAAGTCGGCAAGGTCGCCGACTTCGTTGCCTGGCAGATCGATCGTCCCGCCGACCTGGCCTATTGGCTGGGCGGTGAGCTGGATAAACGCGTCGTACGCCATGGCGTCGACGTCACTGTATAAGGAGCATCGTTGTGGAAAAGGTTCTGAACTTCACCCAAGGCCGTGTGCCGCTGCTGATCAGCATGCCCCATGCCGGCCTGCGCCTGACGCCAGCGGTGAAAGCTGGCCTGATCTCGCAGGCACAGAGCCTGCCGGACACCGACTGGCATATCCCCAAGCTGTACGACTTTGCCCGGGAGCTGGGCGCCAGCACCTTGGCCGCCGAGTACTCGCGCTTCGTCATCGACCTCAACCGACCGTCCGACGATAAGCCGCTGTACGCCAGCGCCACCACTGGTCTGTACCCGGCCACCCTGTTTGACGGTGTGCCGTTGTTTCGTGAGGGGTTGGAACCGTCGAAAGCCGAGCGATTGACTTACCTCGAACAAATCTGGATGCCTTATCACCAGGCCCTGCAAGGCGAACTGGCGCGGCTCAAGGCTGAGTTTGGCTACGCCTTGCTGTTTGATGCCCATTCGATCCGTTCGGTAATCCCACACTTGTTCGAAGGCAAGTTGCCGGATTTCAATCTTGGCACGTTCAACAACGCTGCCTGTGACCCGCAACTGGCCAGCCAGCTTGAAGGCATTTGCGCCAGGCACTCGAAATACACCCATGTACTGAACGGGCGCTTCAAGGGGGGCCATATCACCCGGCACTACGGCGACCCGGCGCAGAATATCCATGCGGTGCAACTGGAGCTGGGGCAGTGCACGTATATGGACGAATTCGAGCCATTCGATTTCAGGCAGGATTTGGCCGACCCGACACGGGTGGTACTCAAGGAGCTGCTGGAAGGGTTCCTGGCCTGGGGCCAGAAGCGCTATACCTGAGCCGGCGCGTGTCCAAAAGTGTGGGAGCGGGCTTGCTCGCGATAGCGGTGTATCAGTCGACATATTTGTTGACTAACACACCGCCATCGCGAGCAAGCCCGCTCCCACATTTGGTTCTGCGATCGCTGACACAGGTCCAGGTCCTCAAGGGCATGCTCATTGCACAATTCGGGTTTATGATGCCAGACGGCAAAAAATCAGACGTCCCCCCCAGGGATGGACCCGACCCCTTACGGAGCGCGCAATGCAGACTTTGTACCCGCAGATCAAACCCTACGCCCGGCACGATCTGGCCGTCGATCAAACCCACACGCTGTATGTCGACGAAAGTGGTTCCCCGCAAGGCTTGCCGGTCGTGTTCATTCATGGTGGCCCTGGCGCGGGCTGCGACGCCAATAGCCGCTGCTATTTCGATCCGAACCTGTACCGCATTGTCACGTTCGATCAGCGCGGTTGCGGTCGTTCCACGCCAAGGGCCAGCCTGGAGAACAACACCACATGGGACCTGGTGGCCGATCTTGAGCGGATTCGTGAGCACCTGGGGATCGAAAAGTGGGTACTGTTCGGCGGCTCATGGGGGTCCACCCTGGCCCTGGCCTACGCGCAAACCCACCCCGAGCGCGTGCATGGCCTGATTGTGCGGGGCATTTTCCTGGCACGTCCCCAGGACATCCAATGGTTCTACCAAGCTGGCGCCAGCCGCCTGTTTCCAGATTACTGGCAGGACTACCTCGCACCCATTCCCCAGGATGAGCGCCATGACCTGCTGAGCGCCTACCACAAGCGCCTGACCGGTAACGACCAGATTGCGCAAATGCATGCGGCCAAGGCCTGGTCCACCTGGGAAGGCCGCATGTTGGGCCTGTGCCCCAATCCGCAGCTGATCGAACGATTCTCAGAACCTCAACGCGCTTTGTCGATTGCGCGTATTGAATGTCACTACTTCACCAATAATTCGTTCCTTGAACCCAATCAACTGATCCGCGACATGCACAAGATCGCCCATCTGCCGGGCGTCATCATTCATGGTCGCTACGATATGATCTGCCCGCTCGACAACGCCTGGGAGCTGCATCAGGCCTGGCCGAACAGCGAACTGCAGGTAATCCGCGAGGCGGGCCATGCAGCTTCCGAGCCGGGTATCACCGATGCGTTGGTGCGTGCGGCGAGCGAGATGGCGCGCAGCCTGCTTGATTTGCCTCCTGAAGAAGCATGAAGGCGCTTTTGCAGCGGGTGCGTGGCGCCCGGGTCGAGGTGGCGGGGGAGGTGGTCGGCGCGATAGACCAGGGATTGCTGGTGCTGGTGGCTGTCGAGCCTTCAGATACGCCCGCAAGCGCCGATAAGCTTCTGCACAGACTGCTTAACTATCGGGTGTTCAGTGACGAGGAGGGCAAGATGAACCTGTCGCTGAAGGACATCGCCGGTGGTTTGCTGCTGGTTTCGCAGTTCACCCTGGCAGCTGATACCAAGAGCGGCCTGCGGCCAAGTTTCTCTACCGCGGCTCCTCCAGCGCTAGGAAAGGCACTTTTTGAACACGTGCTGTTACAAGCGCAACAATTGCATGGCACGGTGGCGTCGGGACGTTTTGGTGCGGATATGCAGGTCCATTTGGTCAATGACGGGCCTGTCACCTTCCTCTTACAGACCTGAATGTATGAAAAACGCCTTGTAATGCCCCAAAACGCAAGTTTTCGCTACAAATACTTCGCTGCCCCTGCTGCGTTATCTCACGGGCTACTAGATAATCGCGCGCTACGGGGATCAGCGTTAATTGGTCCATTTTTGACTTAGGTAGAGTCTTGTCCGATGGCCTGCGGGGAATCATTTTGCCCCTCAGGAGTCGGAACAATGCTCGCCAACCTGGCATATAGATAGCTGGCCGTTGGTTTCATGATCTGTTTTCGGCGAGGGTTGCTCGTGATTGTTAGTCCCTGTAATGCACCAAAATTGTCTGCCAAACGGTTACGAAACGCATTGGTGACGGGCTCTGCCCTGTTTTGCCTGTTCGGTGCCGGTCAACTGTGGGCATTCAGTCTGGATGACGTGTCGGCCAAGGCAAAAGAGCTGGCCGGGCAGAAGTACGAAGCCCCGCGCAGCAATCTGCCGAACGAATTTCGCGAAATGAAATTCGCGGACTACCAGAAAATTCGTTTCCGCAACGAAAAAGCCGAGTGGGCCGAGCAGAAAACCCCTTTCAAGCTGTCCTTCTATCACCAGGGCATGCACTTCGATACACCGGTGAAGATCAACGAAGTCACTGCCGCTGACGTCCACGAAATCAAGTACGACCCGACTCGTTTCGATTTTGGCGACGTGAAGTTTGATCCCAAGGTTACCGAACAGTTGGGTTATGCCGGCTTTCGCGTGCTGTATCCGATCAACAAGGATGACAAGCAAGACGAAATCATGACCATGCTCGGCGCCAGTTACTTCCGCGTTGTGGGCAAAGGCCAGGTGTACGGCTTGTCCGCCCGTGGCCTGGCGATTGACACCGCGCTGCCGTCTGGCGAAGAGTTTCCGCGGTTTACCGAATTCTGGATCGAGCGTCCAAAACCGGGTGACAAGCACCTGGTGATCTTTGCACTGCTGGACTCGCCACGGGCTACAGGCGCCTATCGCCTGATCCTGCGCCCGGGCACCGACACCGTTGTGGACGTCAAGTCGCAGATGTTTTTGCGCGAAAACGTCAGCAAGCTGGGCGTGGCACCGTTGACCAGCATGTTCCTGTTCGGCGCCAACCAGCCGTCCAAGGTCCTCAACTATCGTCGTGAACTGCACGACTCCAGCGGCCTGTCGATCCATGCCGGCAACGGCGAGTGGATCTGGCGCCCACTGAACAACCCCAAGCACCTGTCGGTGAGCAACTTCTCGGTGGAAAACCCGCGTGGGTTCGGCCTGTTGCAGCGCGGTCGCAATTTCAGCCAGTACGAAGACCTCGACGACAACTATGACAAGCGTCCAAGCGCCTGGATCGAGCCTCGGGGCGACTGGGGCAAGGGTTCCGTCGACCTGGTGGAGATTCCGACCGCCGATGAGACCAACGACAATATCGTGGCCTTCTGGAGCCCGGCAACATTGCCCGCGCCAGGCGAGCCGCTGGACATCAGCTACCGCCTGCACTGGACGCTCAATGATGCACCGTTCCATTCGCCTGACAGCGCCTGGGTCAAGCAGACCCTGCGTTCCACCGGTGATGTGAAGCAATCGAACCTGATTCGCCAGCCAGACGGCAGCGTGGCCTATCTGGTGGACTTCGAAGGCCCGTCCCTGAAGGCCTTGAAGGAAGATGCGCCGGTACGCAGCCAGGTCAGCGTCGGCGAGAACGGCGAGATCGTCGAAAACAGCGTGCGCTACAACCCGCATACCCAAGGCTGGCGCCTGACCCTGCGCTTGAAGATCAAGGACGCAGGCAAGCCGACGGAAATGCGTGCCGCGCTGGTCCAGGACATCGTTGCGCCGGAGCCGGAGAAGGCTTCGACTTCCAAGGCTGACAAGGCCTCGGCCAAGCAGCATGAGAAGCAGGCCAAGAAAGACGCCAAGGACAAACAGCCAGAAGCTGCCCCAGCCACTCCGGAACCGATCAAGACCGAGCAAGTCCTGACCGAAACCTGGAGCAACCAGTTGCCTGCCGATGATTAACTCTCAAGTACAGCCCGAGACGCTTGCCGAGTATCTGGCGCATCTGCCGATGACCGATGAGCAGCGCGCCGAACTGGCGGGCTGCAGATCTTTCTCCGAATTGCATGAGCGGCTTTCTTCCTCGACGTTCGACGCCCCGGTTGATGCCGCCCAGGCATCGGTTGGGCGTCGGCTGACACTCAACAGCGCTGAGGAACTGGAAGAGGCCGAAATGCTGGTGCTCGACGCCAGCGGTCGGGTTTGCCTCAAGGCTACGCCGCCGATCCGTCGCACCAAAGTGGTGCCAGAACCTTGGCGCACCAATATCCTGGTGCGTGGCTGGCGTCGCCTGACCGGTCGCACCAACCCGCCCGCGCCGCCGAAAGACGAGCGCGTGCTGCCGGCTGCGCGCTGGCGCACCGTCGGTTCGATTCGCCGCTACATCCTGTTGGTGCTGATGCTCGGCCAGACGATCGTCGCCGGCTGGTACATGAAAGGCATCATGCCTTACCAGGGCTGGTCTTTCGTCGACATGGAAGAGATCCGCAACCAGACGCTGCTGCAAACGGCTACCCAGGTACTGCCGTATGCCCTGCAGACCAGCATTCTGATCATGTTCGGGATTCTGTTTTGCTGGGTGTCAGCAGGTTTCTGGACGGCATTGATGGGCTTTCTCGAGCTGCTCACCGGGCACGACAAATACCGTATTTCCGGTAAAAGTGCCGGTGACGAGCCGATTCCCAAGGATGCCCGCACTGCACTGGTAATGCCGATCTGCAACGAAGACGTTCCCCGGGTGTTTGCCGGGCTGCGGGCGACTTTCGAGTCGGTGGCCGCCACTGGCGACCTGGATCGTTTCGACTTCTTTGTCCTCAGTGACAGCAACGACGCCGATATCTGCATTGCAGAACAACAGGCCTGGCTTGATGTGTGCCGCGAGGCCGGTGGCTTTGGCAAAATTTTCTATCGCCGCCGTCGCCGTCGCGTCAAACGCAAAAGCGGCAACCTTGATGACTTTTGCCGTCGCTGGGGCGGTGACTACAAGTACATGGTGGTGCTCGACGCCGACAGCGTGATGAGCGGCGAATGCCTGACCAGCCTGGTGCGCTTGATGGAAGCCACGCCGGACGCCGGGATCATCCAGACTGCGCCACGTGCGTCGGGCATGGACACGCTGTATGCGCGCATGCAGCAGTTCGCTACCCGCGTCTATGGCCCGTTGTTTACCGCTGGCCTGCACTTCTGGCAGTTGGGTGAATCCCATTATTGGGGTCACAACGCTATCATCCGTATGAAGCCGTTTATCGAGCATTGCGCCCTGGCACCGTTGCCCGGCAAAGGTGCGTTTGCCGGTGCAATCCTTTCCCACGACTTTGTTGAAGCTGCGCTGATGCGCCGTGCCGGCTGGGGCGTGTGGATTGCCTACGATTTGCCGGGCAGCTATGAAGAATTGCCGCCCAACCTGCTGGATGAGCTCAAGCGTGACCGTCGTTGGTGCCACGGTAACCTGATGAACTTCCGCTTGTTCCTGGTCAAGGGCATGCACCCTGTACACCGTGCGGTGTTTCTTACTGGCGTGATGTCGTACTTGTCGGCACCGTTGTGGTTCTTCTTCCTGGTGCTGTCGACGGCCCTGTTGGCAGTCAACACGCTGATGGAGCCGCAGTACTTCATGGCACCTCGGCAGTTGTATCCGTTGTGGCCGCAATGGCATCCCGAGAAGGCGGTAGCGCTGTTCTCCACCACTATCGTGCTGCTGTTCCTGCCCAAGTTGTTGAGCATCATCCTGATCTGGGCCAAAGGTGCAAAAGAGTTTGGTGGCAAGTTCAAGGTCACCTTGTCGATGCTGCTGGAGATGCTGTTCTCCATGTTGCTGGCGCCGGTAAGGATGATTTTCCACACCCGCTTTGTGCTCGCCGCGTTCCTGGGCTGGGCCGCGACCTGGAATTCACCGCAACGTGACGACGACTCCACCCCATGGAGCGAGGCGGTCAAGCGCCATGGCCCGCAGACCCTGCTCGGCTTCTTCTGGGCACTGCTGGTGGTGTGGTTGAACCCCAGCTTCCTGTGGTGGCTGGTGCCGATCGTCGGTTCGCTGATGCTGTCGATACCGGTCTCGGTCATTTCCAGCCGGGTCAAGTTGGGTCTCAAGTCCCGTGACGAGAGCCTGTTCCTGATCCCTGAGGAATACAACCCGCCCCAGGCGCTGCTGTCGACTGATCGATACACTCATGAAAACCGCTGGCACGCGCTGAACGACGGTTTTATACGGGCCGTGGTCGATCCGCAACAGAACGCACTGGCCTGCGCCCTGGCGACTTCTCGTCATAATCAGGCGGAGCCGATCGAATGGCTGCGTGCCGAACGTGTCCGCCATGCGTTGAAAGTCGGCCCGGCCGGTCTCGATAACGGCGAGCGCCTGGCCTTGCTCAGCGACCCGGTCACCCTGGCTCGCTTGCATGAGCAAGTCTGGAGCGAAGGGCACACCGAGTGGCTGGGTGCCTGGCGTGAGTCGGTCAAATCCGATCCGCATGCGCCGTTACTGCCGCTCAAACCGCTGTCGTCCCAGGTTCAGTCAGCCTGATTCCCACGCCCCCGAGGCTTGCCTCGGGGGCGTTTGGATGGTCCTTCCTACAGCGCTTTTCGTTTCTGCGATATTCGTGTAAACCCTTGTTATTTCGAAACAAAAGACCCTTGTCCGAGGCGTATTGTCGTGCCTGCGACTGCGTTAGGATCGCCCCCCAAATCTGACTCGACCGCTACTGGTTTGCGCTAACCGCAGGGCCGTGGGCGCGGCTGTTTAATGAAAAAGGGGTGTTCCATGATCACAAGGTATTTGTCGGTTCTTTTGTTTGGCATCGTCACGTTTTTTCCCCCGGGCCTGGTCCAGGCGGGCGCTATCGATGATGCCGTACGGCGCGGCGTGCTGAAGGTTGGCATCAACCCCAACTACATCCCCTTTGAAATGACCGACAAACGTGGGCATATCGTAGGCTTCGAGGTCGATCTGCTGCGGGAAATGAGCAAGGCGCTGGACGTGGAACTGCAGTTGGTCGAGGTGGCCTATACCGATCTGATCCCGGAACTGTTGGCCAATCGGTTCGACATGATCGGCAGTGGGATGACCGTGACCCAGGAACGCAACCTGAAGCTCAACTTCAGCGACTCGTTCATCATTGTCGGGCAGACGGTCCTTCTGCATCCCCGGCTCGCGGGCCAGGTCAGCAGCGTCGAGGATTTGAACGAGGCCGGCTATCGGGTTGCGGCAACGGACGGCACTACGGGAGAAGCTGCGGTGCAGCGGTTTTTGGGCACGGCGCAGTTGCGCAGTTTTCCAACACCGGAGGAAGGTGTGCAGCAGTTGGTGATCGGTGCGGTCGATGCGTTTATCCATGATGCTCCCTACAACCTGATCGCCATGGCCAAGCCGCAAAACCGCGAACTGCTGGCGCTGGAGCAACCCTTTACCTACGAACCCCTGGCGTTTGGCTTGAAAAAAGGCGACTACGACAGCCTCAACTGGATCAATCACTTCCTCAATCAGATAGCCCAGGATGGCACCTACGATCGCCTGCATGACAAGTGGTTCAGGGACACGGATTGGCTGCCGCAAATCGATTGATGCTTGCACACAGGCAACGGCCCGGTTCCTGCAGTGGATTGGCCAGCGGTGATTTTCTGTGGGGCTTGGCAGGTTATTTCTGTCATATCCGCCAACAAAACCCGGCTAGACCTTTGTAGTGGTGGACGAGTGGGTTAGCATCGCTGCGCTAAGAATAGTGCAGCCCTACTGGGGTTGACCTCACAATAAAATGAGTTCAGGGGACTTGGTGATGAAAAAGTATCTTTCGATGCTGTTGCTCGGCGTCACGTCGTTGCTGGCCGTCAGTGCGGCCCAGGCGGGTGCGATCGAGGACGCGGTCAAGCGCGGGACGCTGAAGGTCGGCATGGATCCGACCTACATGCCGTTCGAGATGACCAACAAGCGCGGTGAGATCATTGGCTTTGAGGTCGACCTGCTCAAGGCGATGACCAAGTCCATGGGGGTCAAGCTGGAGCTGGTTTCCACGGCTTATGACGGCATCATCCCGGCATTCCTGACCGGTAAGTTCGACATGATCGGCAGCGGCATGACCTTGACCCAGGAACGCAACCTGCGCCTGAATTTCAGCGAGCCCTTTATCGTGGTTGGCCAGACCCTGCTGATTCGCAAGGAGCTGGAAGGTACCATCAAGTCCTACAAAGATCTCAACGACGAGAAGTATCGACTGACCTCCAAGCTCGGCACCACTGGCGAGATGCAGGCCAAGAAGTTGATCTCCAAGGCCAAATACCACGGCTACGACAACGAGCAGGAAGGTGTGCTCGACGTGGTCAACGGCAAGGCCGACGCGTTTGTCTATGACGCGCCCTACAACGTTGTGGCAGAGAAGAAAGTCGGCAACGGCAAGCTGGTGCACCTCGACGCCCCGTTTACCTATGAACCTCTGGCTTTTGGCTTGAAGAAGGGCGACTACGATAGCGTTAACTTCATCAACAACTTTCTGCATCAGATCAAGCACGACGGTACCTACGATCGCATCCATGACAAGTGGTTCAAGAGCTCCGAGTGGCTCAAGGACATGGAATAAAGCTGTCCGAATACCGAGTCGCGCCCATCGCGGGCTTGCCCGCGATGGGCGGCCTGACAGGCGACATCAATCCCGGAACCCGCAATGAAACATAAAAAAGCCCAATGGCCCTGGCACCTGCTGACCTTGCTGGTGCTGGTCGGTCTCGCGGGTGCGTTGTACTACGCCACCTCGCTGATGTCCTACGAGTGGCGCTGGAACCGCGTGCCGCAGTACTTTGCCTATCAAGCCGAAGAGCCCCAGCGAGCCGCGGATATTTCCACAGTCGTTGAACTGGTGCGCAACGGCGATTCTGCCCAAGTGACTCTGCGCAGCGATGCCGGCGACGAGCAGCACCTGACTGTCGCCGAGAACAGCCTGCAAGTGGCACGCGGTGACGACGTTGCAGAAGGCGATGTGGTCGGCGTGACCCGGCACTGGGCGCTCGGCCCGTTGATGTGGGGGTTGTGGACCACGCTGTGGCTGTCGTTGGTGTCAGGCATCCTGGGCTTGATGATTGGCCTGGCGACGGGCCTGTGTCGGTTGTCGAATAACCCGACCCTGCGTGACCTGTCGACGATCTACGTTGAACTGGTGCGCGGTACGCCGCTGCTGGTACAGATTTTCATCTTCTATTTTTTCATCGGCACGGTGCTGAACCTGTCTCGCGAGTTTGCCGGTATCGCAGCGTTATCGTTGTTTACCGGTGCGTATGTGGCAGAAATCGTGCGTGCGGGTGTGCAATCGATTGCCCGCGGCCAGGGTGAGGCAGCGCGCTCCCTGGGCTTGAGTGCCGGCCAGTCGATGCGTCATGTGGTGTTGCCGCAGGCCTTCAAGCGGGTGCTGCCACCATTGGCCGGGCAATTTATCAGCCTGGTCAAGGACACTTCGCTGGTGTCGGTGATCGCAATTACCGAGCTGCTCAAGAGCGGTCGTGAAGTCATCACTACCTCGTTCTCGCCCTTTGAGATCCTGTTCTGTGTGGCAGGCCTCTACCTGTTGATCAACCTGCCGCTGTCGAAAATGGCCAGCCGGCTTGAGCGGAGGCTCGCGCAAAGTGATTGAAGTCCGCGATCTGGTAAAAGTCTTCGACACCCGTGGGCAAGTGGTCCGCGCGGTGGATAACGTCAGCACCCAGGTGGCCAAGGGTGAGGTGCTGGTGGTGATTGGCCCGTCTGGCTCTGGCAAGTCCACCTTCCTGCGCTGCCTCAACGGCCTTGAGGAGTTCGACTCCGGTTCGGTGAGCATTGACGGCTTGCAACTGGCTGATCCGAAAACCGATGTGAACGCTTATCGCCGCGAGGTGGGCATGGTGTTCCAGCACTTCAACCTTTTCCCCCACATGACGGTGTTGGAGAACTTGTGCCTGGCGCAGAAGGTCGTGCGCAAACGCGGCAAGAAAGAGCGCGAGGCCAAGGCCCTGGCGTTACTGGAGAAGGTGGGCATTGCCCAGAAGGCCAACGAGTTTCCGTCGCGGCTTTCCGGTGGGCAACAACAGCGCGTGGCAATTGCCCGGGCGTTGGCGATGGAACCCAAGGTCATGCTGTTTGACGAACCCACCTCGGCGCTGGACCCGGAAATGGTCGGCGAGGTGCTGGACGTCATGAAGACCCTGGCCCTGGAGGGCATGACCATGGTCTGTGTAACTCATGAAATGGGCTTTGCCCGGGAAGTGGCGGATCGGGTGCTGTTCTTCGACCACGGCAAGTTGCTGGAAGACGCAGCACCGGCCGAGTTCTTCGATGCGCCCAGGGACCCTCGTGCCCAGGCCTTCCTGCGCCAGGTACTGTAAGCCCCGCGCAATCTCATAGCTTGAACTTGCCCACCCACACCTGCAGGTCTGCTCCCAGGCGGGCGAGTTGGACACTCGCCGCCGCTGTCTGCTCGCTGGCAGCGGCGGCCTGTTCCGAGCCATCGTGTACTTTCACCATACTGCGATTTATTTCCCCGGCAACGGCGCTTTGTTGCTCGGCGGCTGCGGCGATCTGCGGATTCATCTCCTGGATCACCGCCACGGATTGGCTGATGGTTACCAAGGCTTGACCGACATTGCGGGTCAGGCCGACGCTGTTGTCAGTGAGTGCGCTGCTGCTGTCCATGATGTCGGCCACTTCTTGTGTGCCGTTACGCAGATCATCGATCAAGGCCTCGATTTCCTCGGCTGACTGTTGAGTGCGCTGGGCCAGACCGCGCACTTCATCGGCGACCACCGCGAATCCCCGTCCTGCTTCTCCGGCCCGTGCGGCTTCAATGGCCGCGTTGAGGGCGAGCAAGTTGGTTTGCTCCGATACTGACTTGATCACCTCCAATACGCTGCCGATTTTCTGGCTTTCTTGCTGCAGGCCTTGCATGGCCTGGCTGGAGCGCGTCATTTCCTGCGCCAGATGTTCGATCTGGGTGATAGCTTGTGTCACGACTTGATCGCCCAGCCCTGTATGACGCTCAGCTTCGGTCGCGGCGGTGGATGCGTGCTCGGCGTGTCGTGCGACCTCCTGGGAGGTCGCAAGCATTTGCGTCATTGCCGTGGCGATTTGTTCTGTCTGCTCTTTCTGCTGGTTGACCCCGACGCGGGTCTGCTCGGTTACGGCGGACAGTTGCTCGGCGGCACTGGCGATCTGCTGCGCACTGTCGCTGATGCCGCCAATCAAGCCGCGCAGGCTGTGGGTCATTTTCCCAATACTTTGCTGCAGCTGGCCCATCTCATCGCGGCGTTCCACCAGAAGGACGTGGCTCAGGTCGCCATCGGCGATGCGCTCGGCAGATGCCAGGACTTGGCGCAACGGTGTGCAGATCTGTCGGGCGATCCACAAGGCGGTCAGGGCTGCGATCAGCAGTGCGACAAGAGTGACGCTGACCAGTAGGGTGCGGGCCTGGCTGGTCTCCCGCTCAAGTTTGAAGGTTTGGGCCTCACTTAACTGCTCGTTTTGCTCCAGCAGTTGATCCAGCTGTTGTTCGAACCGGTTCTGCACGTTCTCGATGTTGAGTTGGGCCTCCTTGAGCATTATCAACTGCTCGTGGTATTTGGCCAATTCGGTTTGGAGCAGGGTCGAGTCCACCGCAAGGGCCATGACGGCCGCTTGTGCGAGCTGCAGCGTGTCGAGCGATTTGCTGACTGCTTCGGCATAGGCTTGCAACGAGTCGGCGGCCCACGCGGGGTTCTGGGCCGCGTCATCGGCAAACGCCATCGCCTGGCGTAGGTCTTCGATGGCATCAAGGGCTTTCTGGTCTTCCTGGTCGGGCAGATCACTGGCGAGTTGGGCGAGAGTGTCTCCGGCCTGCAGGGCGATTTGCTTGAGGGGGATACGGGCGTTTTCACGTGCTTGGATCAGGGGCGGCAGCTCGACGAGTGCAGCCTTGAGACCCGACACCCGCAGTTTCGCTTCCTTAAGACGCTTGGCGTCGGCGGGGTCTTTCATGCGGCTGGAGAGGTTGACCAAGTGTTGTTCGATTTTTTCTATGTACGTACGCACTTTGCCCAGGCTGGCGGTGTCCGCGAGGATTCGGTACACAATCCGATCGGCACGCGTGGCTTCGGCGTCAGCAGCCAGCTGTCCCAATATCGTCAGTTTGGTTGAACGCTGCAGCGTGCCGTTGAGAGCTTGCCAGCCCGTCACGGCGATGATGAAACTGAGGACCAGCACCTGGCCAAAGCCCAGGGCGAGCTTGAGGCGCACGCTGGTGTTATCCAGCAGACGAGTCAGCCGACTAAACATGGTGAACCTCCAAATCTGAAGAAGCGCTGCGCAACACAGCAAACGCTAGATCGATTCGGGGTAGTAGCGGGCTGATAACAACGTGGGAAGTTTCGTAAGATGCGAGCCGCGACGGCCTCGATTGGCCGCCGCGAACGGCAGGTCAGATGCGGAAGCGGCCCACCAGTGTCTGCAGGTAGATGCCCAGGCGCGCCAGTTCTGCACTGGATGCGGCGGTTTCTTCGCTGGCCGCCGAGGTCTGTTCAGAGACATCGCGTACGTTCAGCACGCTGCGGTTGATTTCCTCGGCCACGGCGCTCTGTTGTTCGGCCGCCGTGGCGATCTGCTGATTCATTGCCTGGATCGCCGAGACAGTGCGCGTGATGTTTGCCAATGCGCTGCCGGCCCGGCGGGTCAGTTCGACACTGCTGTCGGTAAGGTCACGGCTGTTATCCATAATGGTCGCGACGTGTTGGGTGCCGCTTTGCAGGCCTACAATCAGTTCCTCGATTTCCTCGGTGGATTGCTGCGTACGTTGGGCCAGGCTGCGCACTTCATCGGCAACGACCGCAAAACCACGTCCGGCTTCTCCGGCCCGGGCGGCTTCGATAGCGGCGTTGAGGGCCAGCAGGTTGGTTTGCTGGGCGACGGACTTGATCACATCCAACACGCTGCCGATCTTGTCGCTTTCACGCTTGAGATGGCCCATGGCTTCGGTGGAGTTGACGACTTCGCCAGCCAGGCGTTCGATCTGCGCGATGGCCTCACCTACCACCTTGTCGCCTTCGCGGGCTTGTTGGTCGGCAGCAACGGCGGCTTCGGATGCTTCTTCGGCATTGCGTGCTACTTCCTGCACAGTGGCGGCCATTTCGTTCATGGCGGTGGCCACTTGATCGGTTTCAATCTTCTGGTTGTTGACCCCGGCGCTGGTCTGTTCGGTGACGGCAGACAGTTGCTCGGCGGCGCTGGCGATTTGCGTCACACCGTCGCTGATACCACCGATCAATTCACGCAGGCCTGTGGTCATGCTTTGCATGGCGCGTTGCAACTGGCCCAGTTCGTCACGGCGCTGGGAGATCAGATCATGGCTCAGGTCTCCTGCAGCGACACGTTCGGCCACCTTGAGTGTCTGGTTCAGCGGGACCACGATTTGCCGGGTAATGATCCAGGCCGCCGCCACGCCGAAGAACAGTGCCAATACCGTTGCGAGCATCAGCAATTGCTTGGCTTGTGCGGCATCGGTGTCGCGCACTACGGTCTGTGAGGCCGTCAGTTTCTTGCTGCGATCAAGCAGGATATCGCCTTGTGCGGCCATAGACTTGAGGGCTGCGGCGTTGGCCACCTGAGAGTCGCGGAACTGGCTGACGGCCGCTTGATAGGCTTTCAGGGCGTCGCTGGCTACCTGCAGGTTAGGGGCGTACTGCTCTGGTAGGTTGCTGCGCAGGCTGTCGAGGTTCTGCAAGGCGTTGTTGATGGCGTCGAGTGCCGGTTTTTCGGCCTCGGCCTTGGCGCTGTAGGTGTAGCCGCGAACCTGGAAGCGAGCCTGCTGGATCAGTTTGCTCAACTCGACCACGCTGTTGAACTGAGCGACGCTGTAGCCCTGCAGCAGGCTGCTTTCGATCTCGGCCACCCGTGCCACGGCGTTGTCAGCCGTAGCCCCAAGTTTGCTGCGGGCGTCTTCGCGCTGGGTGCCGGCCTCAATCATGGCGCTGAACGCCTGTCGGTACGCGGCGACGGCGGCCAATTGGTCGTCGACCATGGCCACGTCTTTTGGTTGCTCGATCAATCCGCGTGCGGTTTCAAGCCCGCCTTCGAGTGCGATCAGCAGCTCATTGACCGCTCCCGGGCCTTGTTCGCCGCGGCGCATTTCATAGTCCAGGCGTGCCAGGCGCAGGTCTTTGCTCAGCTCATTGAGGCTGGAAATAAACCCCAGCTTGTCGCCACGACTGATCACGCCACTGAGGCCTGTCCAGCCGGTGAATGTGATCAAGAGAGTCAGAATCAATACCAGGCCAAACCCCATGCCCAGTTTGCGGTTGACGCTCACATTTCCTAATTTTTCAGCTGGCCAACGGTACATGCAGTGAACTCCCCTGAACAAGGCTTGGACTTATTCACAGGCTATCGGCAGGCGGTTGAGAATCTGTAGACGCTAGAACAGCCGGGCGAGCAATGCGGTAACGGCGGTTTCAACCCGCAGGATCCGCGCGCCCAATTGCACCGGTTGCAAGCCGGCCTTGGCCAGCAGGTCGACCTCGTAGGGGATCCAGCCGCCCTCCGGGCCGATGGCCAGGGTTACGGATTCATCCAGGCCGCGTGGGCATGGCGGGTAGTTGCCGGGATGACCGATCAGCCCGAGAGTGCCGTAGGTGAGGGCCGGTAAACGGTCTTCGACAAAGGGTTTGAAGCGTTTTTCGATGATGATCTCGGGCAGCACGGTATCCCTGGACTGTTCCAGGCCGAGGATCAGTTGCTCACGAATTGCTTCGGGTTCCAGGAACGGTGTCTGCCAGAAGCTCTTTTCCACCCGGTAACTATTGATCAATACCACCCGTGGCACACCCATGGACGCCACGGTCTGCAAGACCCGGCGTAGCATTTTCGGGCGAGGCAGGGCCAGCAGCAGGGTCACCGGCAGCTTGGCCGGAGGCGCTTGGTCGAGGGTGATTTGCAGTTCCGCTTCGCCAGGTTCCAGGCGCAGCAGTTCGGCATTGCCCATCTGCCCGCCAATCCTCCCGACCCGCAGACTATCGCCGACTGCGGCACGGTGGACTTCCTGCATGTGGACCAGGCGCCGATCACGCAGGATCACCCGGTCAGCCGCGATAAAATCGGCGTCCTCCAGCAACAGCAGGTTCACGGTTGCGTCGCTGGCGGCTGGTCGTCGTCGGCGGGCTGTTCATCCGGGCGTTCGCCCCGCTTGCTCACCAGGCTGCCGAACAGGATGCCGATCTCGAACAGCATCCACATCGGCACGGCCAGCAAGGTTTGCGAGAAGATGTCCGGTGGGGTCAGGACCATGCCGACTACAAAGCAGCCGATGATCACGTATGGACGGATCTTGCGTAGGTATTTGACGTCGACCACGCCGATCCACACCAGCAGTACTACGGCCACCGGAATCTCGAAGGCTACGCCAAAGGCGAAGAACAGCGTCATCACAAAATCGAGGTAGCTGGTGATGTCAGTCATCATTTCCACGCCGGCCGGAGTTGCGGCGGCGAAGAATTTGAAGATCAGCGGGAACACCAGGAAATAGGCGAAGGCCATGCCGGTGTAGAACAGCATGATGCTCGACACCAACAGCGGCACCGCGATGCGTTTTTCATGCTTGTACAGGCCTGGCGCGATAAAGCCCCAGATCTGGTGCAGGATCACCGGGATCGCCAGGAACAGCGAAACCATCATCGTCAGCTTCAGCGGGGTGAGGAACGGCGAGGACACGTCGGTGGCGATCATCGTCGCGCCTACCGGCAAGTATTCGCGCAGCGGCGTCGAGACGAAGGTGTAGATCTGCTGGGTAAAGGCAAACAGCCCGGCAAAGATCACGAAGATCGCCGCGACACACCTCAGCAGGCGGGTGCGCAACTCGGTGAGGTGCGAGACCAGCGGCATGTGCTGGTCGTTTTCCGGTTTATCAGCGCTCATGGGGCTCGCGGCGGCAATGTAGGGTCGTGGGGAGCGGGCGACGCAGCAGGCGTCGGCGCGGGTTCTGTCGGCGCTGTGACAGGCGCGGGCGTTGCAGCTGGCGCGACTTCAGCCACGGGCGCAATGCTCTGCTCGGCCAGCGGTTCGACCGGCGCAGGCACTTGCTGCTGGGGCGAGAGGATTTTGCGCGCTTCCTGCTCCAGGGACAGAATATGTTCGTTGTGCAGTTGCCGACGAATCTCGTCTGCGCCTATTTCCCGTTCAACTTCCTGTTTGATGGTGTTGAAACTGCGTTTCAGGCGCCCGATCCACAGGCCTGCCGTACGCGCCGCGCCAGGCAGGCGTTCGGGGCCCAGCACCAACAGCGCAACGAGGCCGACGAGCAGCAGTTCAGTGAAGCTGATACCAAACATTAGTCAGTGCTCACGAGTCTTTGCGGGTCGGCTCTTCGACTTTCTCGGCCTGCACGTCGAAGGTACGACGTTCAGTGATCGGCTGGGCGGCCTGCGGATGCACAGGCTGCGCCGGAGGCACCGGGTTGGCGCCGTTGTCGGTCGGCTTTTCGTCGTCGTTCATGGCCTTGCGAAAGCCCTTGATGGACTCGCCGACATCGGTACCCAGGTTTTTCAGTTTCTTGGTACCGAACACCAGGACAACCACGATGAGAATAACGACCCAGTGTTTCCAGTCAAAAATGCCCATGCTGCAATTCCTCTGTCAAAAAGTTATTCAAGCGGACGGGCGCGAGGCCTTTTCGGCATGCCCGGACAAGCCGAAGCGACGGTCCAGTTCATCAAGCACGGCCTGCGGATGCTGCCCCAGTTGGGCGAGCATGACCAGGCTGTGGAACCACAAATCGGCGGTTTCGTAGATCACATCGCTGCAGTCGCCGCTGATTTGCGCGTCCTTGGCTGCAATGATGGTCTCGACGGATTCTTCGCCGAGCTTTTCGAGAATCTTGTTCAGGCCCTTGTGGTACAGGCTGGCGACATACGAGCTGTCGGCGGCTGCGCCTTTACGGTCTTCCAGCACTTGGGCCAGGCGGTCGAGTGTGTCGCTCATGTTCAATGTCCTGGCGAATAGATAGCATGCGGGTCTTTGAGGACGGGCTCGACGGTTTTCCACTCGCCGTTCTCGAATACCCGGTAGAAGCAGCTGTGACGGCCAGTGTGGCAGGCAATGTCGCCGATCTGCTCGACCATGAGGATAATCACGTCGGCGTCGCAGTCCAGGCGCATCTCATGCAGTTGTTGCACGTGCCCGGACTCTTCACCCTTGCGCCACAGTTTGCCACGCGAACGTGACCAATAGATGGCGCGCTGCTCGGCGGCGGTCAGGCTCAAGGCCTCACGATTCATCCACGCCATCATTAACACGCGCCCGGTCTTGTGGTCCTGGGCAATGGCCGGCACCAGGCCGTCACTGTCCCATTTGATCTCGTCCAGCCAGTCTTTCATTTTCGACTCCGACAGCCGTACGTTACCCGCATCGGCAATGAACACAGTGTATAACCGGATAGCCTATCGGCGCACGACCAGATACAGGCCGACCGCGACCATGATCCCTGCCGGCCAATGGCCCAACTGCTGCAACGGTCCATCGACCGCGAGCACCGCACCGCCACCCAAATGTGCTGCACCCAGCAGGCGCAGGAACCAGTCGTCCTTGCGTTTGTGCCACGGCGGCGGCGGATCTTCGGCGTGGGGCTGGGACATGCGCTCGAGCAAATCACGGGTCATGCTGGCCAGGTGCGGCAGTTGCTCGACCTGGCTTTGCAGGTTGCCCAGCATGGTTTTCGGACTGAGCCGTTCGCGCATCCAGCGTTCGAGGAACGGCTGGGCGGTGTTCCACAGGTCCAGATCCGGATACAGCTGGCGGCCCAGGCCTTCGATGTTGAGCAGGGTTTTCTGCAACAGCACCAGTTGCGGCTGGACTTCCATGTTGAAGCGCCGGGCGGTCTGGAACAGGCGCATCAGCACCTGGCCGAATGAAATATCTTTTAACGGTTTTTCGAAGATCGGTTCGCAGACCGTGCGGATCGCCGCCTCGAATTCATTGAGCTTGGTTTCTGCCGGCACCCAGCCTGAGTCGATGTGCAGCTGCGCCACGCGGCGGTAGTCCCGCTTGAAGAAGGCAAACAGGTTGCGCGCCAGGTAATCCTGGTCCTCTGGCGTGAGGCTGCCGACGATGCCGCAGTCGATGGCAATGTACTGCGGGCTCCACGGGTTCACCGTGCTGACGAAGATGTTGCCGGGGTGCATGTCGGCGTGGAAGAAGCTGTCACGGAATACTTGGGTAAAGAAAATCTCGACACCGCGTTCGGCGAGCATTTTCATGTCAGTGCGTTGGTCGGCCAGGGTCGCGAGGTCGGTGACCTGGACGCCATAGATACGTTCCATCACCAGCACTTTTGGCCGGCACCAGTCCCAATAGACTTGCGGCACATAAAGCAGCGGGGAACCTTCGAAGTTGCGTTTGAGCTGGCTGGCGTTCGCTGCTTCGCGCAACAGGTCGAGTTCGTCGTAAATGGTTTTTTCGTAGTCGGCAACCACGTCTACCGGGTGCAGCAGGCGCGCATCGGCAGAGAAACGTTCGGCGGCGCGCGCGAGGATGAACAGCCACGCCAGGTCCTGGCCGATGATCGGCTTGAGCCCGGGGCGGATCACCTTGACCACTACTTCTTCGCCGGTCTTGAGCTGCGCGGCGTGAACCTGGGCTACCGAAGCCGAGGCCAGTGGTTCGATATCAAAGCGCTTGAACACTTCGCTGATCTTCTTGCCCAACTGTTCCTCGATCAGCTTCATGGACTGCTGCGAGTCGAACGGCGGTACACGGTCCTGCAACAGCATCAATTCATCGGCGATGTCTTCGGGCAGCAAGTCGCGGCGGGTGGACAGGATTTGTCCAAACTTGATGAAGATCGGTCCCAGATCCTGCAAGGCCAGGCGCAGGCGTGCGCCGCGGCTCAGCTCCAGGGCCTTGCGCGGAAACCAGCGCCACGGCAAGGCATAGCGCACCGCCAGCAGGAACCAGGGCAGGGGCAGGGAGAACAGCAGATCATCGAGGCGGTAGCGGATGACAACGCGCTGGATACGAAACAAACGGCGGACGGCGAGCAGCTTCATGCGTTATCGCTTGGATCAAGGGAGCGGCTCAGGCGCTCTAAGCGTGCCTCAAGCCGTTCCAGGTCGAGTTTGGCCTGGTCGAGTTCACGAAAGCGCGCTTCGGCTTCCCGCTGTCCGACGAGGGTTCGCGATTCTTCGCTCAGGTATTCGGCGAGGTTCTGGTTCAGGCTGGCGAAACCCTGCTGGTACCAACGCGAGCGACTGCGCAGATGCCCGCTGATCAGTTGCGTGGCCACCGGGCCGAGCCAGCGAGAAAGCTCGTACTCCCAGTCCAGTTCCAGGTCTTGCAGCACTGCAGCCAGATCCATCAGCACTGCGCTGTCGCCTTCCAGGGCGACGTCCGGGCCGTGCAGGATGGCCGTCTTGTCCCGGCTCAGCGCCAGGCGTAGCAGGCTTGCAGCCGGCGCGCGCAGGATGCAGTCGGCATCGGCGGCCCAGTGGGTCGCCAGCAACAGGCCTTCATCGCTAGGCAGGATGTACAGCTGCAAGGCAGGATTGGTGCAGTCGACGGCAATGATCTTGCCGTTCAAGTGCGCCAGCCGCGCCAGGGCGGTGCTGTCCAGGCGCAGGACACGGTTGATGCCGTGCTCGACGCTTGCGAGAAGGCCCTGGAGCAGCATCAGGGCTTGATACCGCGATGCAGGGCAACGATGCCGGAGGTCATGTTGTGGTAGGTCACGCGGTCGAAGCCGGCCTCTACCATCATCGACTTCAGGGTTTCCTGGTCAGGGTGCATGCGGATCGACTCGGCCAGGTAGCGATAGCTCTCGGCATCGTTGGTGATCAGTTTGCCCATCAGGGGCATGAAGGCGAACGAGTAGGTGTCGTAGACCTTGGACATCAGCGCGTTGGTCGGCTTGGAGAACTCCAGCACCAGCAGGCGACCGCCGGGCTTGAGTACGCGCAGCATCGAGCGCAGCGCGTCTTCCTTGTTGGTCACGTTGCGCAGGCCGAAAGCGATGGTCACGCAGTCGAAATGGTTGTCCGGGAACGGCAGTTTTTCTGCGTCGGCCTGCACGAACTCGATGTTGCCTGCCACGCCCTTGTCCAGAAGCCGATCACGCCCGACCTTGAGCATCGAGCCGTTGATGTCGGCCAGCACGACTTGGCCGGTCGGGCCTACCAGATGCGAAAACTTGGCCGCCAAGTCGCCCGTGCCGCCGGCGATATCCAGTACGCGGTTGCCGGTGCGTACACCCGACAACTCGATGGTAAAGCGCTTCCACAGGCGATGCATGCCGCCGGAGAGCACGTCGTTCATCAGGTCATACTTGGCGGCGACGGAGTGGAACACCTCAGCGACTTTTTCCGCTTTCTGGCTTTGCGGGACGTTCTTGAAGCCGAAGTGAGTGGTGGGTTCGGCATCGCTGCCTTTGCGCTGATCAGTCATATCGCTGTCACCAAAAGAGAATGCGGGACATGATAATCCCCAAGGCCTGCTTTGTCTTGGCAAGGCTGCAGGTAAGATAGGCGGTCACCGAGACCTTTTGCCGCATCGAAGGTATCCAAGCCCCTATAAAGAGGAGTCATTGCAATGGCCCGTATAACCGTTGAACGTGCACATTCCCTGGGTAAAGAAGGGGCACGGGCAAAGGCCGGCGAGTTGGCGCACAAACTCCAGGAGCAATACGGCCTGGAGCCGTCATGGTCCGGCGATACGTTGAACCTCAAGCGTTCGGGCGTCAAAGGCACGGTATTGGTTGCAGATGATTCGCTGCGCATTGATGTGGACTTGGGCCTGTTGATGTCGACTATGAGCGGTACCATCAAGTCCGAAATCGAGAAAGCCCTGGATAAAACGCTGGGCTAACCGGACCGTACTCGTCTTGAAAGTGTTGGTTGAAAACGATCAACTTATTGAAAGTAAAGGTAAAAAAGTTTTCATTGAACAACTTGTCATTGCCAACAGTCAGATTGACCAAGTAAAGAGTAGTGCTCACGCTGTCAAAGGTCTGGTAGAAGTTCAGCTCGATACTGTTGAAAAAGCTTTTGATACATGTGCTGCAAGTGCCTTGAATCGAATCGGCATTGCGTCTAAACATGACGTGGAGACACTCTCTGCTAAGCTCGAAGAGCTGACGGCATTGCTCGAAGGTGTCGTGCGTAAACACTTAGGAGACATCGGGATGGCTGTTAAAAAGACTACTCAGAAAGAAAGCAGCTCGTGGGTCGGGAAAGTTGAAGAATATTCCCGCAAAATCTGGCTGGCTGGTTTAGGCGTGTACTCGAAGATCGACAGTGACGGCAGCAAACTCTTTGAGACTTTGGTTAAAGACGGCGAAAAGGCCGAGAAGTTGACCAAGAGCGCGTCGGGTAAACAAGCAGGAACTGCCAAAGCAACTGCCGGTTCGCGTATCAGTGATGCGAAGAAACAGGTGCTTGGCACCTGGGGTGAACTCGAAGGGGCTCTGGACAAACGTCTCAACAGTGCCATTTCGCGCCTGGGCGTACCTAGCCGGACTGAAGTGAAAGCGCTGCACAGCAAGGTCGATACCCTGACCAAGCAAATCGAAAAGCTTACCGGTGCCAAGGCGGCTCCTGCCAAGGTCGCCGCTGCCAAGCCAGCCGCCAAGCCTGCAGCGAAAGCGGCGGCTGCAAAACCAGCGGCCAAAACCGCGGCCAAGCCTTTGGTCAAGGCTGCGGCTAAGCCGGCTGCAAAACCTGCAACCAAGTCCGCAGCCAAGCCTGCGGCGAAAACCGCAGCGGCAAAACCTGTTGCCAAGCCTGTCGCGAAAAAACCAGTGGCCGCCAAAGCCGCAGCCAAGCCCGCAGCAAAACCTGCAGCCAAGCCCGTCGCGAAAACCGCCGCAGCCAAGCCAGTTGCAGCCAAACCCGCTGCCAAGCCGGCCACTGCAAAACCGGCCGTAGCCAAGCCTGCTGCAAAACCTGCCACCACCAAACCTGCCGTGGCGAAGAAGCCTGCCGCTGCCAGGAAGCCAACTGCTGCAAAACCTACTGCAACCGCCAAGACCGCAACCCCTGCCCCCGTGACCAACTCGGCCTCCGCGCCGACATCGGCCGCAACCCCAACTGCAACGCCAGCAACCTCGACGCCCAGTCAGTCCTGATTTTACAGGGCATAAAAAACGCCCGGCCTTTGAAGGTCGGGCGTTTTTTTATCGATGCTCTACGAGGGCATCGAGCAGGTGAAATCAGAAAAATGCCCACCAAGAGCAAGGCTTGAGTCAGAGCATCAGCCTTACAACCGACTCGCTCGGGTCGCGGGTTTTCCCGGCAGCCTTGAGTTCGGCCAGATAATCGGCCCACAGATCGTCTTGGCGCACGGCGAGCTGATAGAGGTAATCCCAGGTGAACAGTCCGCTGTCATGGCCGTCGTCGAAGGTCAACTTCAATGCGTATTGTCCCGCCGGCTCAATCTTGCTCAAGCGCACATTGAGTTTGCCGAATTGCAGGATCGGTTTGCCGTGGCCCTGGACCTCGGCGGAAGGGGAGTGTACGCGCAGGAATTCAGCGGACAACTTATAGGACTCGTCAGGCCCGTAGGTCAGGCCGAGGGTGTTGGAGGTTTTGTGCAGGTTTATAGCGGTAGGAAGCTTAGACATTGGAGTAACCGCCCAGAGATGATCCTTAAGGAACTGGCTCAAAAAAGTGGGAGCGGGTTTGCTCGCGTTAGCGGTGTGCCAGTCGATACATATATGACTGATACACCGCTAACGCGAGCAAACCCGCTCCCACATTAAAGCAAAGCGGTGCTGCGTAAAGACCTACAGGATATAGCGAGACAGGTCTTCGTTCTGTGCCAGTTCGCCCAGATGACTGTTGACGTATTCGGCGTCGATCTTGATCGCTTCGCCGTTCTGCGCGCCGGCCATGTCGCCGGCGCTGAAGGAAACTTCTTCCAGCAGGCGTTCAAGCAAGGTGTGCAGGCGACGGGCGCCGATGTTCTCGGTTTTTTCGTTGACCTGCCAGGCGATCTCCGCCAGGCGCTTGATACCGTCCGGCTGGAACTCGATGCCCAGGCCTTCGGTTCCCAGCAGTTCGCGGTATTGCTCGGTCAGCGAGGCGTGCGGCTCGCTGAGGATGCGTTCGAAGTCGCCCGGGGTCAGCGCCTTGAGTTCCACACGAATCGGCAGGCGGCCTTGCAGCTCTGGCACCAGGTCGCTTGGCTTGCTCAGGTGGAAAGCGCCCGAGGCTATAAACAGGATGTGGTCGGTCTTGACCATACCCAGCTTGGTGTTGACGGTGCAGCCTTCGATCAGCGGCAGCAGATCGCGCTGCACGCCTTCGCGGGAGACGTCGACACCGCCGGAATTACCACGCTTGGCGACCTTGTCGATCTCATCGATAAACACAATGCCGTGCTGCTCGACTGCTTCCAGCGCCTTGGCCTTGAGCTCTTCTTCATTGACCAGGCGTCCGGCTTCTTCGTCACGTACCAGCTTCAGTGCTTCCTTGACCTTGAGCTTGCGGCTTTTCTTCTTGCCCTTACCCATATTGGCGAACAGGTTTTGCAGTTGGCTGGTCATTTCTTCCATGCCAGGCGGCGCGGAAATATCGACGCCAGAAACTTCGGCAACTTCGATATCGATTTCCTTGTCGTCCAACTGACCTTCACGCAGGCGCTTGCGGAACAGTTGGCGCGTGTTGGAGTCCTGGCTCGGTGCCGAGTCTTCGTTGAAGCCCATGCGTGCCGGTGGCAGCAGGGCATCAAGGATGCGTTCTTCGGCGGCGTCTTCGGCGCGATGGCTGACCTTGGTCATTTCCTGCTCGCGCAGCAGTTTCAGCGCGGCGTCGGCAAGGTCACGGATGATCGATTCGACGTCACGGCCTACATAGCCCACCTCGGTGAACTTGGTCGCTTCGACCTTGATGAACGGCGCATTGGCCAGTTTGGCCAGGCGACGGGCAATCTCGGTTTTACCGACGCCCGTAGGACCGATCATCAGGATGTTCTTGGGAGTGACTTCAACGCGTAGCTCTTCAGGCAATTGCATCCGGCGCCAGCGGTTACGCAGGGCGATGGCGACGGCGCGCTTGGCATCGTCCTGGCCGATGATATGGCGGTCGAGTTCGTGGACGATTTCACGGGGAGTCATGGACATATATGTGTGGGTCCTCAAGCAGGAAAAGCCGATGGCTTATTCCGCGAGGTCCTGCTCCTCAATGGTCAGGTTATGGTTGGTGAAGACGCAGATGTCGCCGGCAATGCCCAGGGCTGTCTCGACGATTTCCCGCGCCGACAGATCGGTTTTCTTCAGCAATGCACTGGCTGCAGCTTGAGCGTAGCCGCCGCCGGAGCCCATGGCTATCAGGCCGTGTTCGGGTTCGACGACATCGCCGTTACCGGTAATGATCAATGAAGCGTCTTTGTTGGCGACTGCGAGCATGGCTTCAAGACGACTGAGGGAGCGGTCGGTGCGCCACTCTTTGGCGAGTTCGACGGCAGCGCGGACCAGATGGCCCTGATGCTTCTCCAACTGGCCTTCGAAGCGCTCGAAGAGGGTGAAGGCGTCAGCGGTGGCACCTGCAAAGCCGGCGAGGACCTGGCCGTGGTACAGGCGGCGCACTTTCTTTGCGTTGCCTTTCATCACGGTATTGCCAAGGGAAACCTGGCCGTCGCCGCCCATGACGACTTTGCCGTGGCGACGAACTGAAACGATGGTGGTCAAGGGGAGAGTCTCCACGCTGCGGGGCGAAAATGCCCTGATGGAAACTGATATGGGGGTAATGACGATGATTTCAAGCGTAGGACGGCAGTGTAGGCGAGTGGCGGGTCTTGAGATCGATGAAAATCCAATGTGGGAGCGGGCAAGCCCGCTCCCAAATTTTTTTCCCGCCTTGGCTGGGGGTCAGCGGCTCTGGCGTTGTTGTAACAGTAGATTGCTAAAGCCTGCGCCAGCCAATTGCTTCTGGGCCACTGTCAGTTGTTCGCGGTTGCTGAACGGACCGACCAGCACGCGATACCAGGTCGCCTCCTTCACTGTCCCGGACTCCACCGTCACCGACTGCCCCAGCAGGATGATCTGCGCCCGTACCCGGTCCGCGTCCGCCTGTTTGGGGAATGAACCCGCTTGCAGGAAGAACTTGGTCACCGGAGCCGCCTTGGTCGTGGCGACGGGCGGTGCCGGCGGCGGAGTGATCCCGGCCAGAGCGGCCTGGGCCCGCGCAGTGTCGATCTTCGCGGCTTCTGCCGGGGTGACTGGTGTCGTCGGCACTACAGGCACTTGCGGCGTGGGCAGGGTTTTTTCCGGCACAGCATCCTGCGGCACGATGACTTCCGATTCCGGCAGCAGCGTGTAGAAGTCGTACTTGGGCTTCGTCGGCGCTGTCGGGCTTGGCGGGGTCTTGTTCGCTTCGGCGATCTTGCTGGCCTTCTGCTGCTCCTGTTTGACCCGCTTGACGTCATCGCCCTGGCCAGGCTCCAGCTTCATCAGGAACACGATGAACGCACCGACCGTCAGGCCTATGACCAGCCACATCCAGCCCGGGACTGTTTTTTTCGCCGGTGCCTGGTAGCGGCTGGCGCCGCGCTTGGGTGCAGGTTTTTTCTTGGCTGCCAACTTACATGCGCTCCAGGGTTTCCAGGCCTAACAATTCCAGGCCTTGCTTGAGGGTCCGTCCAGCCAGGGCCGCGAGGCGCAGGCGACTTTGCTTTTGTGCTTCGTCTGCAGCGCTCAGGATCGGGCAGTTTTCGTAGAAGCTGGAGAACAGTCCCGCGACTTCGTACAGATAGGTGCAGAGAATATGTGGCGTACCTTTCTCGCCCACACTGTTGAGCACTTCACCGAACTGCGCCAGCTTGGCTGCCAGTTCCTGCTCTTGAGGGGCTTGAAGAACGATCTGGCCCTGAACTTCGCTGAAGTCCTTGCCCAGCTTGCGGAACACGCCAGCGACACGGGTGTAGGCGTATAGCAGGTAAGGTGCGGTGTTGCCTTCGAAGTTGAGCATCAGTTCGAAGTTGAAGCTGTAGTCGCTGGTGCGGTGCTTGGACAGGTCGGCGTACTTGACCGCGCCAATACCCACCACGCGGGCGATGTTGCGCAAGTCGGCCTCGGCCAGCTCGGGGTTCTTTTCCTTCACCAGGTTGTAGGCGCGCTCCTGAGCTTCGTTCAGCAGGTCGATCAGCTTTACGGTGCCGCCATCGCGGGTCTTGAACGGCCGGCCGTCTGCGCCGTTCATGGTGCCGAAGCCCATGTGCTCCATGTGCATCGGGTGGGTGACGAAGCCGGCGCGCCGCGCCACTTCGAACACTTGCTGAAAGTGCAGGGCCTGGCGCTGGTCGACGAAATACAGGGCGCGGTCGGCTTTCAGTATGCCACTGCGATAGCGCACGGCCGCCAGGTCGGTAGTGGCGTACAAGTAGCCGCCATCGGCCTTGACGATGATTACCGGCAGCGGTTCGCCGTCGGCGGTCTTGAACTCTTCTAGAAACACGCACTGGGCGCCATTGCTCTCGACCAGCAGGCCCTTGGCCTTGAGGTCGTTGACCACGTTGATCAGGTCGTCGTTGTAGGCACTTTCGCCCATCACGTCAGCCATGGTCAGCTTGACGTTCAGCAGCTCGTAGATGTCCTGGCAGTGGGACAGGGAAATATCGCGGAAGCGACCCCACAGCTCCAGGCATTCCTTGTCGCCGGCCTGCAACTTGACCACCAGGCCGCGTGCGCGCTCGGCGAACTCTTCGGATTCGTCGAAGCGTTTTTTGGCGGCGCGGTAGAAATTCTCCAGGTCCGACAGCTCATTGCTGGTGATCGGGTTTTCCTGCAGGTAGGCCATCAGCATGCCGAACTGGGTGCCCCAGTCGCCCACGTGGTTCTGGCGGATCACGGTGTCGCCGAGAAACTCCAGGACCCGCGCCACGCCGTCACCGATGATGGTCGAGCGCAGGTGGCCGACGTGCATTTCCTTGGCCAGGTTGGGGGCCGACAGGTCGATGACCACGCGCTGGGCATTGCCGGCCTTGCGTGCGCCGATGGTGGTATCGGCCAGGGCGGCGTCCAGGCGCGAGGCCAGGGCCTGGGTGTTCTGGAAGATGTTGATAAAGCCCGGGCCGGCGATTTCGGCTTTGCTGACTTGCGGGTCGGCAGGCAAGGCGGCAATGATTTTTTCCGCCAGGTCGCGCGGTTTCATGCCCGCAGGCTTGGCCAGCATCATGGCGATGTTGCTGGCGAAGTCGCCGTGGGTCTTGTCGCGGGTATTTTCCACCTGGATCGCCGGCGTCAGGCCTTCAGGCAACACACCTTCGTTGACGAGTTGGGTGAGGGCTTGTTGGATCAACTGGCGAATGGTGTCTTTCATGGTGTTCTCTTTCGACCGCAAGCGGCGGCGCGCGATGCGCAGGTGGAAAAACTGGGCATTATCCGTGGCGAGGGCGGGCTTGCCAACCATTCAGACGGGTTGGCGGACCTGCGGGCCTCATCGCGGGCACGCCCGCTCCCACATTTAAGGCTGTTTACATTTCAAAATGTGGGAGCTGGCTTGCCTGCGATGGCAATTTAACGGTCAGTACAAATCCACCGGGTCCACATCCAGCGACCATCGCACTTGCCGGCCGCTGGGCATTTGTTCCAGGGCAAGCAACCAACTACTTAATAGCCGGTGCAGCGGCGCGCGGGATGTAGCTTGCAAGAGTAGCTGGGCGCGATAACGCCCGGCGCGGCGCTCCATCGGCGCGGGCACCGGACCGAGCAACTCGATGCCGGTCAGGCCCAACTCACCGAGCAAGCGTTCAGCCTCACTACACGCTTGATCCAGAAACCCCTCGGCCTGTCCCGGCTTGTGGGCTTCGGCACGCAACAGGGCCAGGTGCGAAAATGGCGGCAGGCCGGCAGAGCGGCGTTCGCTCAGGGCCTGTTCGGCGAAGGCGAAGTAGCCTTGCTCGGTCAACTGGATCAACAGTGGGTGGTCCGCCAGGTGAGTCTGGATGATCACTTTGCCGGGCTCTTCAGCGCGCCCGGCGCGGCCAGCGACCTGGACGATCAACTGTGCCATGCGTTCGCTGGCGCGAAAGTCCCCGGAAAACAGCCCGCCGTCGGCATCCAGGATCGACACCAGGGTTACCCTTGGGAAGTGATGCCCTTTGGCAAGCATTTGCGTACCTACCAGAATGCACGGCTGACCTTTCTGGATCGTTGCGAACAGCTGGTTCATCGCGTCCTTGCGCGACGTGCTGTCGCGGTCCACCCGCAAGACCGGGTAGTCGGGGAACAGGATCCCCAGCCGTTCTTCGGCGCGCTCGGTGCCTGCGCCAACGGGCCGCAGGTCTACCTTGCCGCACTGCGGGCAATGGCGGGGCACCCGTTCGACGTGGCCGCAGTGGTGGCAGCGCAACTCGCCAGAGCGTTGATGCACGGTCATTCGCGCGTCGCAGCGGTTGCATTCGGACATCCAGCCACAATCGTGGCACAACAACGTCGGCGCAAATCCACGGCGGTTGAGGAACACCAGCACTTGCTGGTCGGCGGCGAGCGTTTGGCCGATGGCTTGTTGCATCGGGCCGCTGATGCCGCTGTCCAGTGGGCGGCTTTTTACGTCCAGGCGCAGGAAGCGTGGTTGTTTGGCGCCGCCGGCGCGTTCGTTGAGGCGCAACAGGCCGTAACGCCCGGTGTAGGCGTTGTGCAGGCTCTCAAGTGAGGGTGTTGCCGAGCCTAGCACGATCGGGATGTTTTCCTGGCGTGCCCGTACCAGTGCCAGGTCGCGGGCGTGATAGCGCAAGCCTTCCTGCTGTTTATAGGACCCGTCGTGTTCTTCATCGATGATGATCAGTCCCGGGTTTTTCATCGGGGTGAACAGCGCCGAACGGGTGCCGATAATAATGTCGGCCTCGCCATCCCGTGCCGCCAGCCACGACTCCAGGCGCTCACGGTCGTTGACTGCCGAATGCACCAGGGCGATCCGCGCGTTGAAGCGTTGCTCGAAGCGCGCCAGGGTTTGCGGGCCGAGATTGATCTCTGGGATTAGTACCAATGCTTGTTTGCCGGCTTCCAGGGTTTCGCGGATCAGTTGCAGATAGACTTCAGTCTTGCCGCTGCCGGTAACACCGGCGAGCAGGAACGCATGGAAACTGTCGGCGCCCGCGCTGATGGCCTCGAAGGCTGCGCGCTGCTCCGGATTGAGCGGCAGTTCCGGCTGCGCCAGCCAGTGCTGATGGCGTTCGCTGGGGGCATGTCGGCGCACTTCCACTTGCACCAGATCCTTGGCCAGTAACAGGTCGAGGCTGTCCTTGCTCAGCATCAACTTGCTCAAGAGCTGGTGGGCCACGCCGTGGGGGTGTTGCGCCAGGGTCGCCAGGGCCTCGCGTTGGCGGGGCGCGCGAGCGATGCGCGGGTCATCCAGGCGTGCGCCGGGCGTCATTGACCAGAAGCGTTCCTGGCGGGTCTCGGCCAGTTCCCCCTGGCGCAACAGCACCGGCAGTGCCCAGCTCAGGGTGTCGCCCAGGCTGTGCTGGTAATACTGTGAGGTCCACAGGCACAGCTTGAACAGTGACGGCGGCAAGGGTGGCGTGGCATCGAGCATGGCCAAGGCCGGCTTGAGCTTCTCGGCGGGGACTTCGCTGTGATCGGCGACTTCCACCAGAATGCCGATCATCTCCCTCCGACCAAACGGCACCCGCACCCGCATCCCCGGTTGCAACTGCGACCGCAGCACGCCTGCAGGCGCCCGATAATCGAACAGGCGGCGCAGGGGCGAAGGCAGGGCGAGGCGCAAAATGGCGTCGGGCACGCGTGGGGTTCTCATCGGTTGGAGGTGAAGAAGGTCGCGAGCCTAGCAGACCGGCGGTGAAGGTGTCGTGCTCCCGATGGCGGGCCAGAGTACCTTGGGAGGCACTGTGTGCCCGCAATAACGCCCTGTTTTCTGATGAAAGGGGCGGTTGCGCTGCTTGCGCGTTTAAAAAGGTCTGGTAGAATCCGCGGCCTAATTACGTGCGGTATTCGACAATAGTGTTGAGTGGCGGCACGCTAGCCTCGAGGAATACACCATGAAAGCCGATATCCATCCAGCGTACGAAACCATCGAAGTAACCTGCAGCTGCGGTAACAAGTTCGAAACCCGTTCGAACCTGTGCAAGCCACTGGGTACTGACGTATGCAACGAGTGCCACCCGTTCTACACCGGTAAGCAGAAGACTCTGGATACTGGCGGCCGTGTACAGCGCTTCGCTGATCGTTTCGGTGCCTTCGGTAAAGCTAAAGCTCCTGCTGCAGCTGAGTAAGGTAAACGGCGTGGGAAGCCTGCACGGCTTTTCTTCGTTGGTAAAAAAGGCGTCCCTTGCGGGCGCCTTTTTTGTGTCCGCGATTTGGCTGGCGCCCGCCCAGGCCGAGGTGTTTTGCCCGGCGCTGACCGCCGTCAGTACGGTTGAGGTCCAGCGGGTGGTGGATGGCGATACGCTGCGCCTCCAAGACGGCCGCAGTGTGCGGATGATTGGCGTCAATGCGCCGGAAACCGGCAAGAAAGGTCGTTCCGACGAACCTTTCGCCGTGGCCGCTCGCCAACGCTTGCAGGCTCTGGTTGACGCCAGCGACGGCCGGGTGGGCATGGTCCTTGGTCGTGAGAGCAAAGACCGTTACGGGCGAACCCTGGCGCACCTTTATGACGCCAACGGTGCAAATCTGGAGGCCCAGATACTCGCTGAAGGCCTGGGTTTTCTGGTGGCGGTCGCGCCTAACGTCGATCTGGTTGCCTGCCAACAGGCTGCCGAGCGCAGCGCCCGACAGGCCCGATTGGGGTTGTGGCGTCAGTCGCCGATACAAAAAGTCACGCAGATCAAGCGTTCCGGCTTCGCCGTGGTCAGCGGCCAAGTGAGCAAGGTCGAACGCAATCGTGGCGGAATCTGGATCGAACTGCAGGGTTCCCTGGTATTGAAAGTTGCACCCAATCTGGTGGATCAGTTCGACAGCGCCATGCTCACCCGTCTGCAGGGTCGTCATATCGAGGCCCGGGGCTGGGTGCTGGATCGTTCCCGGCGTGGCGGGTTGAAACGTGGTCAGGCGCGCTGGCTGCTTCCGTTGACCGATCCGGGCATGTTGCAGTCGGTGCCCTGAGAAAAAATTGTAGACATTTTTTCGATTGATTGTGAACAGTTGAGCCCTTGCGGGCCGTGGCTCTTGGCCAAAAGTCGTAGGGCAGGGCCCTTGACACCTGTGACTGCCCAGTCTTGTAGGGACTTTGCGACACGCGTATCCTCGGCGGTCCGTCGTCCAACAGTAAAAAGCGGAATGCCGATATGTCTGATTTGAAAACTGCCGCTCTCGAATATCACGCCCATCCTCGTCCAGGAAAGCTGAGTGTCGAGCTCACCAAAGCCACCGCTACCGCGCGCGACTTGTCGCTGGCGTACAGCCCCGGTGTAGCCGAGCCCGTTCGCGAAATCGCCCGCGACCCTGAACTGGCCTACAAATACACCGGCAAAGGCAATCTGGTTGCAGTCATTTCTGATGGCACCGCGATTCTCGGCCTGGGTAACTTGGGCCCACTGGCTTCCAAGCCAGTCATGGAGGGCAAGGGCGTACTGTTCAAGCGCTTCGCCGGCATCGACGTATTCGACATCGAAGTCGACTCCGAAAGCCCGCAAGCTTTCATCGACACCGTAAAGCGCATTTCCATCACCTTCGGTGGCATCAACCTGGAAGACATCAAGGCACCCGAGTGCTTCGAGATCGAAAAGGCCCTGATCGAGCAGTGTGACATCCCGGTATTCCACGATGACCAGCACGGCACCGCGATCGTCACCGCGGCCGGCATGATCAACGCCCTGGAAATCGCCGGCAAAACCCTGGCCGACGCGAAGATCGTCTGCCTGGGCGCTGGCGCAGCAGCTATCTCCTGCATGAAGTTGATCATCAGCATGGGTGCCAAGCTGGAGAATATCTACATGGTCGACAGCAAGGGCGTGATCCAGTCCGAGCGTACCGACCTGAACCAGTACAAGGCGATGTTTGCCCATCCGTCTTCCAAGCGCAGCCTGGCTGATGCCTTGGATGGTGCTGACGTGTTCGTCGGCCTGTCCGGCCCGAACCTGCTGAGCGCTGAAGGCTTGAAGTCCATGGCGCCGAACCCGATCGTGTTCGCCTGCTCCAACCCGGACCCTGAAATCTCGCCGGAACTGGCTCACGCCACCCGTAGCGATGTGATCATGGCCACCGGTCGTTCGGACTACCCGAACCAGGTCAACAACGTACTGGGCTTCCCCTTCATCTTCCGTGGTGCCCTGGACGTTCGCGCCAAGCGCATCAACGAAGAAATGAAAGTGGCGGCAGCCAACGCCTTGCGTGAACTGGCCAAGTTGCCCGTGCCTCAGGACGTGTGCGATGCCTATGGCGGCGCCAAGCTGGAGTTCGGTCGTGAGTACATCATCCCGAAACCAATGGATAAGCGCCTGATCACCCTGATCTCCGATGCTGTGGCCAAGGCCGCGATCGAGACCGGCGTGGCGACCCTGCCGTATCCGAAGCACTACCCGCTGCAAAGCGTGGATGATGTGTTCAACGGCTAAGTCGTTGTAGCGCACCAACAAAAAGCCCCGGCTCGTAAGAGTCGGGGCTTTTTTGTTGCCTGTGATTACTGACGTCTGGTGCAGAGCCAAATGTGGGGGCGGGCCGCGAAGGCGGTGTGCCAGCCAATGTTCACCGTATTCGCGAGCAAGTCCGCTCCCACATTGGATCTATGCCAGGCCACGGATCCGGGTTATCAGAACAGATCGATTGGCGCCGTCTCATCTGCCGGCAGTGGGCTTCCCGGCGCAATGCCATTGCCCAGCTCACTGACCGACGGTGGTGTGTCTTCGCTCTTGAACATTTCAAAGTACGCATTCGGCGTGCCTGGTGCGGCTGTGCGACCACTGATCGGGTCAATCCGCAAGCTCAGGATGCCTTCCGGTTCCGCCAGGGTATGGTTCGGCTTGTCCTTGAGGGCTGCACCCATGTAGCTCATCCAGATCGGCAGGGCGACGGTTCCACCGTATTCCCTGCGACCCAGGCTTTCCGGCTGGTCGTAACCGGTCCAGACGGTGGTGATGTAATCGGCGTTGTAACCGGAGAACCATGCATCCTTGGATTCGTTGGTGGTGCCGGTCTTGCCCGCCAGGTCTGTGCGGCCCAAAGCCAGTGCGCGACGCCCGGTGCCGCGCTTGATCACGTCCTGCAGAATGCTGTTGAGGATATAGACGGTACGACCATCGACAACCTGCTCTGCCACTACTGGCGTCTGCGTGGGCAGGGCAGTGTCTGTGGGCGCCGCGACGGGGGCAGGCTCGATGCTGATGCCTTCGCCGGTCGGCGCAGCCAGGCCATCACTGGCGGGGGCGGCGTTGGGTACGCTGGGCGGGTTGGCGACGAACAGTGTCTCGCCATTGCGGCTTTCGATCTTGTCGATCAGGTAGGGTGTGACCTTGTAGCCGCCATTGGCAAACACGCTCCAGCCGGTGGCGATTTCCATCGGTGTCAGGGTTGCCGTGCCGAGGGCCAGGGACAGGTTGCGCGGCAGGTCCTGCTTGTTGAAGCCGAACTTGCTGATGTAGTCGATAGTGCGGTCTATGCCCATCGCTTGTAACAGACGAATCGATACCAGGTTGCGCGATTTGTACAGCGCCTCACGGACGCGTATCGGGCCGAGGAAGGTATTGGTGTCGTTTTTCGGTCGCCAGACCTTGTCCAGATACTCATCGACAAACACGATAGGCGCATCGTTGACCAGGCTGGCGGCCGTGTAGCCATTGTCCAGGGCAGCGCTGTAGACGAATGGCTTGAAGCTCGATCCCGGCTGGCGTTTGGCCTGTATCGCGCGGTTATAGTTGCTTTGCTCGAAGGCGAAACCACCTACCAGGGCGCGGATGGCGCCGTTCTGCGGGTCTAGTGAAACCAGTGCGCCTTGGGCGACTGGGACCTGGCTGAACTTCAGGCTGTCGTCCTTCTGGCGTTGCACGCGAATCAGGTCGCCGACCTCGGCCACATCCGAGGCCTGCTTGGGCATCGGCCCCATACTGTTGGTGTTCAAGAACGGGCGGGCCCATTTCATGGTGTCCCAGGCCACGTTTGCTTCGCCGCTGCGGGTTAGCACCTGTATGCCGTCTTTATTCACCTGGGTGACGATGGCTGGCTCCAAGCCACTGATCGAACGCTGCTTGCCCAGCTCCAGTGTCCAGGCACTCAGGGTCTTGCCCGGCAGGCGTGATTCGGGACCGCGGTAGCCATGACGCTGATCGTAGGTAATCAGGCCTTCATGGACTGAGTGGTTGGCGATTTCCTGCAAGTTGCTCGGAATGGTCGTGGTGACGCGGAAACCTTCGGTGTAGGCCGCGCTGCCATAGCGACCGACCATCTCGGCGCGGGCCATTTCAGCGATGTACGGCGCGCTCACTTCCGGCGTCGGCACGTGATAGCTGGCGTTCAGCGGCTCGGCCACCGCCGTCTCATAGGCGTTCTGGTCAATCTTGCCCAGCTTGTACATGCGCCCCAGGATCCAGTCGCGACGCTCCTTGCTGCGGGCCGGGTTGGCCAGTGGGTTAAAGCGCGAAGGGGCCTTGGGCAGGCCTGCGATCATTGCCATCTGTGCCAGGCTGGCGTCCCGGATCGACTTGCCGTAGTACACCTGGGATGCCGCCTCGATGCCGTAGGCACGGTTTCCCAGATAGATCTTGTTGACGTACAGCTCAAGGATCTCGTCCTTGGTCAGTTGGCGTTCGATCTGCAGCGCAAGGAGGATTTCCGTGGCCTTGCGCGAGAAACTGCGCTCGCTGGTGAGGAAGAAGTTCTTCGCCACCTGCATGGTGATCGTGCTGCCGCCCGACTGGATATGCCCGCTTTTTACCAGTTGTGTGGCTGCCCGAATCAGGCTGCTGGGGTCTACGCCATGGTGATTGGCGAAGTTATCGTCTTCGGCCGAAAGCAGTGCATTGATGAAATTGGGTGGGATATCGGCGAAGCGGATCGGGGTGCGGCGCATTTCGCCGAACTCTGCGATCAACTTTTCATCGCTGCTGTAGACCCGCAAAGGAATCTGCAACTGGATACTTCTCAGGGCCTCTACCGAGGGCAACCCCGGACTAAGATAGAGATAGGCGCCGCTCAGAGCGAGCAGCAGCCCGCAGACGATAGCGACAACGGAGTACCCGAAAAACTTCAGCAGACGAATCAAGGCTTTTGGATTTCCAGAGAAAAGAATGAGTTAGACGTCGGGGCAATGCACGACAAGCAATGGAACGACCCGACCTGCAGGTAAAAAGCGGAAAAAAACGCTGGGCATTAAAGCATTTTTCGACTTGGGGCGTCATGGGCGCCGCTCAACCAAACCGACCGAATGCATGAATCCAGACATCGACTACCCCTCAGACAGGGAAAGCTTTAGGGAGTTTTATGGTAAGGGGATTTTTCAGGCGAAAGGCCGAAACGGTTCTGGGCGTCGACATCAGTGACGTGGGGGTAAAGGTGCTGGAGCTGGTTCGTGGGGGCGATGGGTATACGGTGCGCACCTATGCAGCCCAGTCTTTTACGGGGCGTGTCGTGGTCGATCGTAATATCGTTGATCTGGAGGTTGTGGCGCAGGCTGTTTCCAAGGCATTGTCTGGAGCGCAGACGTCGATCAGGAATGCGGCGGTCGCCGTGGCCGGGCCGTCGGTGATTACTCGGATTGTCGAGATGGAGGCCGGGCTCAAGGCTGGCGAGATGGAGCAGCGACTGCGAAATGAAGCCGATCAGTACATTCCTTACCCTTTGGATGAGGTGGCGATCGACTTTCAGGTTCAGGGTCCGTCGAGACGTGATCCTGGTTATGTCGATGTGATGCTTGCCGCTTGCCTCAAGGAGCAGGTAGAAGCACGTGAAGCTGTACTGGCCCTGGCTGGGCTGGCGACGCGAATAGTGGATATAGAGGCGTTTGCCCTGGCGCGGATGACCGATGAGGTGGTCGGCTGTATCACACCGGGGCGTGGGATCAATAGTGCACAATGGGCTGCCGATGCCCAGGGGTTACGTGTCGCCTGCGGTTTGGCCCTCAGGAGTTTCGATTGATGGCAAGAATCAACCTTTTACCCTGGCGTGAAGAACGGGCGGAGCGCCGGCGCAAGTACTTTCTGTTGTTTTTGTTGGCTATCGCGCTTGCTGCACTGGCTGCCATATGGCTGGCAGACCGTGTCATCGACCGGGCGATTGATCGCCAGGTGGCTCGCAACAACCACTTGAACAAACAAGTCACAGTGCTCGACTCGCGGATCAAGACCATTGATGAGCTGAGCGAACAACGCCGGCAATTGATGGCGCGGATGAAGGTTGTCGAGGACTTGCAGGATGATCGCTCGTCGGGCGAACGGTTGTTTGACCAGTTGGCCCGTGCGGTACCCGACGGTGTGCAGTTGCGTGAAGTCAGCGTCACTGGCTCCTCGATCGAAGTCAGTGGAACGGCGGCCTCCAGTCACGACGTTGCCCGCCTGATGCGCAGCCTGGAAGATTCCCCGGGATTGCAGAACCCTGGCCTGCGGCATGTGCGGGCAGACGAGGCTGGAACAGGCAATGCCTTTCAGTTGACAGTTCGCCAGAGGGACTCAGGCGAGGATGAACAATGAGTCCTTCATCCAGCCCACAGAGGCTGGTGAATACGGACTTTTCCATGTTGTGCCGCCGTGCCGGCCAATGGCCCTGGCCTGGTAAAGCATTGCTTGGAGCAGTGCTCGCTGGTCTGTTATGGGCAATAGGGGATGCCTTTTACCTAGGCGACGCGCGGGAACACTTGCATCGTCAGGAGGCGCGGGAGGTAGCGTTACGCGAGCAATTTTCCGAAAAGGCTGTTCAGTCCGCCGATCTCGAAGCCCGTATTCGCCAACTTGAGGCGATGCGCAGCACTTTTGTCGAACAGTTGCATCGCTTGCCGACTGCGTCCGAAGTACCCAGTCTGCTTGAAGACATTACACGCCTGGGGCTGGCCAGCGGTTTGACGCTGGAAGAGTTCAGGCTTCTGGACGAGCATGTCCAGCCCTTCTACATCGAGCTGCCGATTCAGATCATGCTGGTCGGGACCTACCACGACTTGGCGACATTCGTCAGTGGTGTGGCCGAGTTGCCGCGTATCGTGACGTTGCATGACTTTGTCATCCGCCCGGTTGCTTCGCCAGGCAATGGGTTGCTGCGCCTGAAAATGCTGGCCAAGACCTACCGCTACAGCGAGCCGGAGCCTTTGCCATGAACGGCTTCGATATGGCATGTCTGGTAGTGGGCTTGGTATTGCTGGCCGGTTGTGACAAGGGTTCTGATCTGCAAGCGCTGAAGGGGCAGTTGCAGGTGGTTCGTCAGCAGGTACCAGTGCCGCCCGTCGAGGTGCCAGCGGTGGCAACCCGGAGCCGGCATTCTGTCTTCGATCCGGCTTCGATGCGTGATCCTTTCCAGGCGCCAAGCCAACCCGTCGTGCGCCCATCCGGGCGGGCCGGACCAGCACCGAATCCCGATCGTCCCCCGCAGTTCCTCGAGGGTTTTGCCATCGATGACTTCCAGATGGTTGGTACGTTGGCTCTTGGGGTACAGGTTTTTGCCTTGTTGCGGGGGACAGCGGGTGTTCATCGCCTGGAGGTGGGTGATTATCTGGGGCGGGATCATGGGCAAGTGGTTGCTATCCATGAGGGGCAAGTCGATATCGTCGAACTCTTTTCCAATGGCCAGGGCGAGTGGCTGGAGCGCTCGCGAACGTTGGTCTTGAACGTGAACTCATAACGGAATCAAAAAAATGAAAAGGACTTTTTCGTCCTTCGGTGTGGCGCTATGGATAGCGTTCGCAGCACCGATGGCCAAGGCCGTGCCCAATCGGGTCGATCTGATTCAACTTCCACCGCCCGGTGGTGCGCCAATGAATGCGGGGCGCAGTTCGTTTACCGGCGATAAATTATCCCTCAACTTCCAGAACATCGAAGTCCGTGCCGTCTTGCAGCAGATTGCCGATGTTGCCGGCCTCAACCTGGTGGCCGCTGACGATGTGGGCGGTTCGATAACCTTGCGCCTCAAGGATGTCCCCTGGGATCAGGCCTTGGACCTAGTGCTGCAGGCCAAGGGGCTGGACAAACGGGTGAGAGCCAACGTGTTGCTGGTGGCATCGGCGAAGGAGCTGGCTGCACGTGAATTGCTGGCGCTGGAGTCGCGCAAGCAAATGACTGAGCTGGCACCGCTGCGTCGCGAGTTGCTGCAAGTCAATTACGCCAATGCGGCGCAATTGGCCAAGTTGTTCCAGTCGGTGACCGATCTTGAGGGCGCGCGGGAGGAGCGTGGTTCGGTGGCGGTGGATGACCGCACCAATAACATCATTGTCTACCAGACCCAGGAACGCCTGGACGAGTTGCGGCATATCGTTGCGCAGCTGGATGTCCCGGTTCGCCAGGTGATGATCGAAGCGCGGATCGTCGAAGCCAACGTCGATTACGACAAGAGTATGGGGGTGCGTTGGGGTGGGCTGATTCAGAACAAAGGCAATTGGCGCGGTAGCGGCATCAATAAAGGCGCTGCGGGGGATGGCGAGCAGCCAGAGAGCCCGCCCAGTTCGCCGTTTGTGGATCTTGGGGCGGTCAATGGTTCGTCTGGCCTGGGTATCGCATTTATCACCGACAATGTGTTGCTGGACCTGGAACTGACGGCGATGGAAAAAACCGGCAACGGGGAAATTGTCTCGCAGCCCAAAGTGGTCACATCCGACAAGGAAACTGCCCGAATCCTTAAAGGCACCGAGATTCCCTATCAGGAGTCCAGTTCCAGTGGTGCGACCTCAGTGTCCTTCAAGGAAGCCTCGTTGTCCCTGGAAGTGACACCGCAGATCACTCCTGACGACCGGGTAATCATGGAGGTCAAGGTCACCAAGGATGAGCCCGACTACCTGAACAAGCTCAACGACGTACCGCCGATCAAGAAAAACGAGGTGAAAGCCAAGGTGTTGGTCAAGGATGGCGAGACCATCGTCATTGGCGGAGTTTTCTCCAATACCCAAAGCAAGGTCGTAGATAAAGTGCCATTTCTGGGCGATCTGCCGTATCTTGGCCGCCTTTTCAGGCGCGATGTTGTCTCGGACAAAAAATCCGAGCTGCTGGTATTCCTGACTCCGCGTATTATGAATAACCAGGCGATTGCTGTGAGTCGTTGATTCTGTGCGAAATTTGATTCTTGTTGGACCGATGGGGGCTGGAAAAAGCACCATCGGCCGTTTGCTGGCCAAAGAGCTGCGCCTGCCATTCAAAGACTCCGATAAGGAAATTGAATTGCGCACGGGTGCCAATATCCCGTGGATCTTCGATAAAGAAGGTGAACTGGGCTTTCGCGACCGCGAGCAAGCGATGATTGCCGAACTGTGCGGCTGCGATGGAGTGGTCCTGGCCACCGGCGGTGGCGCGGTGATGCGCGAAGAGAACCGTCGGGCGCTGCATGCTGGTGGTCGGGTGGTGTATTTGCATGCGTCTGTCGAGCAGCAAGTGGGTCGCACCGCTCGCGATCGCAATCGCCCGTTGTTGCGCACAGCCAATCCCGAGAAAACCCTGAGGGACTTGCTGACGCTACGCGATCCGCTTTATCGGGAAATCGCCGATCTGGTGGTGCAAACCGATGAGCGGCCACCACGAATGGTAGTCCTGGATATTCTTGAGCGTCTCCAGCAACTGCCACCCCGTTAAAGCCAGGACCGAAATGCGCTATTCTCGGCAACGCGACATCACCGTCCGGTTTATGGCGTAGAGCAATCAGGCAGCGTCGGATCTCGAGGTTGTCGACAATGTTAATGCAGGGCGGGAAGCCTGCTTCCATCTTCAACGCGGGGACACATGCAGACACTTAAGGTCGATCTTGGCGAGCGTAGCTACCCGATCCACATTGGCGAAGGTTTGTTGGACCAGCCGGAGTTGCTTGTACCGCATATTGCCGGGCGGCAAGTGGCGATTATCTCCAATGAGACGGTGGCGCCGCTCTATCTTGAGCGTCTGAGCCGCAGTCTTGAGGCGTATTCGGTGATCTCGGTGATTCTGCCGGACGGAGAGGCCTTCAAGAACTGGGAGACCCTGCAGTTGATCTTCGACGGGCTGCTCGCTGCTCGTCACGACCGCCGCACCACGGTTATCGCCCTCGGTGGCGGTGTCATCGGTGATATGGCCGGCTTTGCGGCGGCCTGTTATCAGCGTGGCGTGGATTTCATTCAGGTACCCACGACGCTGTTGTCCCAGGTCGATTCCTCGGTGGGCGGCAAGACCGGGATCAATCATCCGATGGGCAAGAACATGGTTGGCGCGTTCTATCAGCCCAATGTGGTGCTGATCGACACGGCGACCCTCAACACCTTGGCGCCGCGCGAACTGTCGGCGGGCCTGGCCGAAGTGATCAAGTACGGCTTGATCTGTGACGAGCCGTTCCTTGCCTGGCTTGAAGAGCACGTCGACGCGTTGCGCAACCTGGATCAGGCGGCGCTGACCGAGGCGATTTCCCGTTCCTGCGCGGCCAAGGCATTGGTAGTCAACGCCGACGAACGTGAGTCCGGTGTGCGCGCGACCTTGAACCTGGGGCATACCTTTGGCCACGCGATCGAAACCCACATGGGCTATGGTGTGTGGCTACATGGAGAGGCTGTGGCGGCCGGTACGGTAATGGCCATGGAAATGTCGCAACGCCTGGGCTGGATCAGTGTCCAGGAGCGTGACCGCGGTATTCGCTTGTTCCAGCGTGCCGGGTTGCCAGTCATTCCCCCGGAGGAGATGACCGAGGTCGATTTTCTCGAACATATGGCGATAGACAAAAAAGTGATCGACGGTCGTTTGCGTCTGGTGCTGTTGCGCCGAATGGGCGAAGCGGTGGTGACCGACGATTATCCGAAAGAGATTCTACAGGCCACGCTGGGAGCGGATTACCGCACCCTGGCCCAGCTTAAAGGTTAACCAGATTCCGATGACTAGTTTGCATGCCGACGAGGCGTTCCTCGGCCATTTCCAGTTGAACCACGACCCTTTTGCTCCCCGGGTGCCTGGTTTCAAATTCTTCCCTGCGCAGCGTAAGCCGGTATTGGGGCAACTGCACCACCTGGCGCGCTACAGCCAGTTGTTGCTGGTGGTAACCGGCCCCTTGGGCAGCGGTAAGACCTTGTTGCGTCAGGCACTGGTGGCCAGCACCAACAAGCAGTCGGTGCAGAGTGTGGTCGTATCCGCCCGCGGTGCGGGTGATGCGGCGGGTGTTTTGCGCCAGGTGGCCCAGGCCCTGGACGTATCCAATGCCGAGCCGACGGCGATCCTCAAGCAAGTAGTGCAATTGGGCCTGACGGGCCAGGAAGTCTACTTGCTGGTGGATGATGCCGAGCAGCTCGACGAGTCGGCGCTTGAGGCGTTGCTGGCCCTCGCGGCCGGTACGCCTGAAGGTCGTCCCCATGTCTTCCTGTTCGGTGAGTCGTCGCTGATTGCCGATCTGGAGCAATTGAGCGGCGAGGAAGAGCGCTTCCATGTCATCGAATTGCAGCCCTACGAGGAAGAGGAAACCCGCGAATATCTGGCCCAGCGTCTCGAAGGCGCCGGGCAGGGCATCGAACTTTTCTCCGCTCAGCAGATCTCTGATATTCACGAAAGCTCCGACGGTTGGCCTGGCACCATCAACCAGGTGGCCCGGGATGCGATGATCGAAGCCATGATTGCCAGCCGCTCAGCGGTGAAGCGTCCAAAGATGGGGTTCACCATGCCGAAGAAACACGTATTGGCAATTTCCGCTGTTGTGGTAGTTGCCGTCGCAGCCGCCTGGCTGATTCCTGGCCGCAGCAAAGCACCGACAGCGCCGGGTGTATCTACCGAGCAAGCGCAGTTGCCACTGGACAAGCCCACCGCCAACGGCGCGCCAGCCGTTGAGTTTGCCGGTTCTGGCCAGCCTACCAATCTGCCGATGGTCGGCCAGCCGGTCATGCGTGGCCCGCTCGCGGAAGAAGCGGGCACCATCTCGGAAGGTGACGACGGCGTGCCGGTGGAAGGCTCCAGCGCCACTCCGCCGACGGTCACCACCGTTGCCCCGCCGGCTGGCGAAGTCGCAAGCCCGGCCCCTGCCGCCAATCCGACACCTGCGCCGACTCAGGTCGCGACCGCCAAGCCGACCCCGGCGCCGGTAGCCAAACCTGCTCCGGCCCCTGCTGCCAAGCCGGCGCCCGTGGCCAAGCCTGCCGAAAAACCGGTGACAGTGGCCAAGGCCAAGACTGCGGCCGGCAGCGGCTGGTACGGTAGCCAGCCGGCCAAGAACTATGTGCTGCAGATCCTTGGCACCAGCTCCGAAGCCAGCGCTCAGAACTTCGTCAAGGAGCAGGGCGGCGAGTACCGTTATTTCAAGAAAGACCTCAACGGCAAGCCTCTCTATGTGATCACCTACGGCAACTTTGCCAGCCGTGATGCAGCCGTAAACGCCATCAAGGCCTTGCCAGCGAAGGTTCAGGCTGGTAAACCTTGGCCTCGCACTGTTGCCAGCGTCCAACAGGAACTGTCAGCAACTCGCTGAAGATTCGGCGGTCTTACCCAGGCCGCCCTCCCGGCACCTCAAAAAAACCGCAAGTGCGTGCTGCCCTAAAGGCCGCGCGCTTTGTGGTGTCTGCGCACGTCGCTTTTGAGTCGTAGCGGTCGGAACCAAAAAAGTTTTGACTAGCACAGCGTATAGCTTTAAACCTTTCATAAATGCGACATAGATTTGCGACATTTCGTCGCTAAATTTGTGGGCGTCTGTGTCGGTGTGTACAATGACCTCCCTTTTGCCCCCGCTAAGCCGGCGTACGTTCGGCGTGGAAGGTAACCGGTTGAATTAAAAAGAAATTTGCCTCGAAACAAGAGGCAGCCTGGTGAGAAAGTGTCTATGAAAGCAGGTCTGTACCAACCCGATGAATTCAAGGATAACTGTGGTTTCGGCCTGATTGCCCATATGCAGGGCGAACCCAGTCATACCCTTCTGCAAACGGCCATCGAGGCCCTGACCTGCATGACCCACCGCGGTGGGATCAACGCCGATGGCAAGACCGGTGACGGTTGCGGCTTGCTGATCCAAAAGCCCGACCAGTTCCTGCGCGCCATCGCCAAGGAAACCTTCGGTGCCGATTTACCCAAGCAGTACGCCGTGGGGATGGTGTTCTTCAATCAGGACCCGGTGAAAGCCCAAGCCGCTCGCGAGAACATGAACCGCGAGATCCTGGCTGCCGGCCTGCAACTTGTCGGCTGGCGCAAAGTGCCGATCGACACCAGCGTCCTCGGCCGCCTGGCCCTTGAGCGTCTACCGCAGATCGAGCAAGTGTTCATCGCAGGCGACGGCCTGAGCGACCAGGACATGGCGATCAAGCTGTTCACCTCCCGTCGTCGTTCGTCGGTGGCCAACGCTGCCGATACCGACCACTACATCTGCAGCTTTTCCCACAAGACCATCATTTATAAAGGCCTGATGATGCCGGCGGATCTCACCGCCTTCTATCCAGACCTGAGCGATGAGCGCCTGCAAACCGCAATCTGCGTGTTCCACCAGCGCTTCTCCACCAACACTCTGCCGAAATGGCCGCTGGCCCAGCCATTCCGCTTTCTTGCCCACAACGGCGAGATCAACACTATCACCGGCAACCGCAACTGGGCCGTGGCCCGTCGCACCAAGTTTGCCAACGACCTGATGGACCTGGAAGAGCTCGGCCCGCTGGTCAACCGCGTGGGTTCCGACTCTTCCAGCATGGACAACATGCTGGAGCTGATGGTCACCGGCGGCATCGACCTGTTCCGTGGCGTGCGCATGATCATTCCGCCTGCGTGGCAGAACGTCGAGACCATGGACCCCGATCTGCGGGCGTTCTATGAGTACAACTCGATGCACATGGAGCCGTGGGATGGCCCTGCGGGCGTGGTAATGACCGATGGCCGCTACGCGGTGTGCCTGCTGGACCGTAACGGTCTGCGCCCGGCGCGTTGGGTCACCACCACCAACGGTTTCATCACCCTGGCCTCGGAAGTCGGCGTGTGGAACTACCAGCCTGAAGATGTCATCGCCAAAGGTCGCGTCGGCCCGGGCCAGATCCTGGCGGTTGACACCGAAACCGGACAGATCCTCGACACCGACGCCATCGATAACCGCTTGAAGTCCCGTCACCCTTACAAGCAATGGCTGCGCAAGAACGCCCTGCGCATCCAGGCAACCATGGAAGACAACGACCACGGCTCGGCTTTCTATGACGTGGACCAGCTCAAGCAGTACATGAAGATGTACCAGGTCACGTTCGAGGAGCGTGACCAGGTGCTGCGTCCACTCGGCGAGCAAGGCTACGAGGCCGTCGGCTCCATGGGTGACGACACGCCAATGGCTGTGCTGTCCCAGCGTGTGCGCACGCCGTACGACTACTTCCGCCAGCAGTTCGCCCAGGTGACCAACCCACCGATTGACCCGCTGCGTGAAGCCATCGTGATGTCCCTGGAAGTGTGTCTCGGTGCCGAGCGCAATATCTTCCAGGAGTCGCCAGAGCACGCTTCGCGCGTGATCCTCAGCTCGCCGGTCATTTCCCCGGCCAAGTGGCGTTCGTTGATGACCCTGGAGCGTCCAGGCTTCGACCGCCAGATCATCGACCTGAACTACGACGAAAGCCTGGGCCTTGAAGCCGCTGTGCGCAACGTCGCCGACCAGGCCGAAGAAGCCGTGCGCGCCGGTCGTACGCAGATCGTGTTGACCGACCGCCATATCGCCCCCGGCAAGCTGCCGATCCATGCCTCCCTGGCCACCGGTGCGGTACACCACCGCCTGACCGAAAAAGGCCTGCGCTGCGACTCCAACATCCTTGTGGAAACGGCGACCGCCCGCGACCCGCATCACTTTGCCGTGCTGATCGGTTTTGGCGCTTCGGCGGTCTATCCGTTCCTGGCATACGAAGTGCTGGGCGACCTGATCCGGACCGGCGAAGTGCTGGGCGACCTCTATGAGGTGTTCAAGAACTACCGCAAGGGCATCACCAAGGGCCTGCTGAAGATCCTGTCGAAGATGGGCATCTCTACGGTCACGTCTTATCGCGGTGCCCAGTTGTTCGAAGCCATCGGTCTCTCGGAAGAAGTCTGCAATATGAGCTTCCGTGGCGTGCCGAGCCGCATCAAGGGCGCGCGTTTCGTCGACATCGAAGCCGAACAGAAAGCCCTGGCTGCCGAAGCCTGGAGCGCGCGCAAGCCGATCCAGCAAGGTGGCCTGCTCAAGTTCGTCCACGGTGGCGAATACCACGCCTACAACCCGGATGTGGTCAACACCTTGCAAGCCGCCGTGCAGCAGGGCGATTACGCCAAGTTCAAGGAATACACCGCGCTGGTGGATAACCGCCCGGTGTCGATGATCCGCGACCTGTTCAAGGTGAAAACCCTGGACACGCCGCTGGCCATCAGCGAAATCGAGCCGCTGGAATCAATCCTCAAGCGTTTCGATTCCGCCGGTATTTCCCTCGGTGCCTTGTCGCCTGAGGCGCACGAAGCCCTGGCCGAAGCCATGAATCGCCTGGGTGCGCGTTCCAACTCCGGCGAAGGCGGCGAAGACCCGGCGCGCTACGGCACCATCAAAAGCTCGAAAATCAAGCAGGTCGCCACTGGCCGTTTTGGCGTGACCCCGGAATACCTGGTCAACGCCGAAGTGCTGCAGATCAAAGTTGCCCAGGGCGCCAAGCCCGGCGAGGGCGGCCAACTGCCCGGTGGCAAGGTCAACGGTTTGATCGCCAAGCTGCGCTACGCAGTGCCGGGCGTAACCCTGATCTCGCCGCCGCCGCACCACGACATCTACTCGATTGAAGATTTGTCGCAGCTGATTTTCGATCTGAAACAAGTCAACCCGCAGGCTCTGGTCTCGGTGAAACTGGTGGCAGAAGCGGGCGTGGGCACCATCGCCGCCGGTGTGGCCAAGGCCTATGCCGACCTGATCACCATTTCCGGCTACGACGGTGGCACCGGCGCATCGCCACTGACTTCGATCAAGTACGCAGGCGCGCCATGGGAACTGGGTCTGGCGGAAACCCACCAGACCCTGCGCGGCAACGACCTGCGCGGCAAGGTCCGGGTGCAGACCGACGGCGGCCTGAAAACCGGACTCGACGTGATCAAGGCCGCAATCCTCGGCGCCGAGAGCTTCGGCTTCGGTACCGCGCCAATGATCGCCCTGGGCTGCAAATACCTGCGCATCTGCCACCTGAACAACTGCGCCACCGGCGTCGCCACTCAGAACGAAAAGCTGCGCAAGGATCACTACATCGGCACCGTCGACATGGTGGTGAATTTCTTCACCTACGTCGCCGAAGAGACCCGTGAGTGGCTGGCCAAGCTGGGCGTGCGTTCCCTCGAAGAGCTGATCGGCCGCACCGACCTCCTGGAAATCCTCGAAGGCCAGAGCGCCAAGCAGCACCACCTGGACCTGACGCCACTGTTGGGCAGCGACCACATCCCGGCAGACAAACCACAATTCTGCCAGGTGGACCGCAACCCGCCGTTCGACAAAGGCCTGTTGGCTGAGAAGATGGTCGAAATGGCCGGCTCCTCGATCAACGACGCCAGTGGTGGTGAGTTCGCCCTGGATATCTGCAACTGCGACCGTTCTATCGGCGCACGTATCTCCGGCGAAATTGCACGCAAACACGGCAACCAAGGCATGGCCAAGGCGCCAATCACCTTCCGTTTCAAGGGCACTGCGGGCCAGAGCTTTGGCGTGTGGAACGCCGGCGGCCTGCACATGTACCTGGAAGGCGACGCCAACGACTACGTGGGCAAGGGCATGACCGGCGGCAAGCTGGTGATCGTTCCGCCTAACGGCAGCGTCTACAAGACCCAGGACAGTGCCATCATCGGCAATACCTGCTTGTATGGCGCCACCGGTGGCAAGCTGTTCGCCGCCGGTACCGCCGGTGAGCGTTTCGCCGTGCGTAACTCCGGCGCCCACACCGTGGTGGAAGGCACTGGCGATCATTGCTGCGAATACATGACCGGCGGCTTTGTCGCCGTCCTGGGCAAGACCGGCTACAACTTCGGTTCGGGTATGACGGGCGGTTTCGCCTACGTGCTGGACCAGGACAACACCTTCGTCGACAAGGTCAACCACGAGTTGGTCGAGATCCAGCGGATCAGCGGCGAAGCGATGGAGTCATACCGTAACCACTTGCAGCATGTGCTGGACGAGTACGTCGAGGAAACCGGCAGCGAATGGGGTCGTAACCTCGCCGAAAACCTCGATGATTACCTGCGTCGTTTCTGGCTGGTCAAGCCCAAGGCTGCCAACCTGAAATCGCTGCTTTCCAGCATCCGTGCCAACCCGCAGTGATATGCGCCTGAAGAGTTTGATGAGGTTTTAACATGGCTGAACGTCTGAATAACGACTTCCAGTTCATCGATGTCGGGCGCAAAGATCCGAAGAAGAAACTGTTGCGTCAACGCAAGAAAGAGTTCGTGGAAATCTACGAACCCTTCAAACCCCAGCACTCGGCCGACCAGGCCCACCGCTGCCTGGGTTGCGGTAACCCATATTGCGAATGGAAGTGCCCGGTGCACAACTTCATTCCCAACTGGCTCAAACTGGTAGCCGAGGGCAACATCCTCGCCGCTGCCGAGCTGTCGCACCAGACCAACACTCTGCCGGAAGTCTGCGGCAGGGTTTGTCCCCAGGACCGTCTGTGCGAGGGTGCCTGCACCCTTAACGACGGTTTTGGTGCGGTGACCATTGGTTCGGTTGAGAAATACATCACCGATACCGCGTTCGCCATGGGCTGGCGCCCGGACATGTCCAAGGTCAAGCCGACCGGCAAGCGCGTGGCAATCATCGGTGCCGGGCCTGCGGGCCTGGGCTGCGCCGATGTGCTGGTGCGTGGTGGTGTGACCCCAGTGGTGTTCGACAAGAACCCGGAAATCGGTGGTCTGCTGACCTTCGGCATCCCCGAGTTCAAGCTGGAAAAAACCGTACTGAGCCATCGTCGCGAAGTCTTTACCGGTATGGGCATCGAGTTCCGCCTGAACACCGAGATCGGCAAAGACGTGACCATGGAGCAACTGCTCGCCGAATACGACGCCGTGTTCATGGGCATGGGCACCTACACCTACATGAAAGGCGGTTTTGCCGGTGAGGACCTGCCGGGTGTGTACGACGCTTTGGATTTCCTGATCGCCAACGTCAACCGCAACCTGGGCTTTGAAAAGTCGCCGGAAGATTTCGTCGACATGAAAGGCAAGAAAGTCGTGGTGCTCGGCGGTGGTGATACCGCGATGGACTGCAACCGCACTTCGATCCGCCAGGGCGCCAAGTCGGTGACCTGCGCTTATCGTCGTGACGAAGCCAACATGCCCGGTTCGCGCAAAGAGGTGAAGAACGCCAAGGAAGAGGGTGTGAAATTCCTCTACAACCGCCAACCGATTGCCATCGTTGGCGAGGATCGCGTTGAAGGCGTGAAGGTGGTCGAGACCCGTCTTGGCGAACCGGACGCCCGTGGCCGTCGCAGTCCCGAGCCGATTCCGGGTTCCGAAGAGATCATACCGGCCGACGCCGTGGTTATCGCTTTCGGCTTCCGTCCAAGCCCGGCGCCATGGTTCGAGCAGTTCGAGATCCAGACCGACAGCCAGGGCCGCGTGGTGGCTCCGGAACAAGGCCAGTACAAGCACCAGACCAGCAACCCGAAGATCTTCGCCGGTGGCGATATGGTGCGCGGGTCTGACCTGGTAGTGACGGCGATCTTCGAAGGCCGTAATGCTGCCGAAGGGATCCTGGACTACCTGCAAGTCTGACCCTGATCCCGAGTTGGAATGGGATCAGAATGTGTGAGCGGGCTTGCTCGCGATAGCGGTGTATCAGTCACTAAACTATGTCGACTGATCCACCGCTATCGCGAGCAAGCCCGCTCCCACAGTTATTTTGTGGCGGTCACTGGCCGCGACAAATTGACCCGATAGACAAAAGGCTGACCTGCAACCGTGCCTTTTGCGTCCGGCTCTGAGAAAATGCCCGCACTTTTTTTGCGGATGCCGACATGACTGCCCTCAAGAACGACCGTTTCCTTCGTGCCCTGCTCAAGCAACCCGTAGACGTCACGCCTGTATGGATGATGCGTCAAGCCGGTCGCTACCTGCCGGAATACCGTGCCAGCCGCGCTCACGCCGGTGATTTCATGAGCCTGTGCATGAATCCGGAGTTTGCTTGCGAAGTCACGATGCAGCCGCTGGATCGCTATCCACAACTGGACGCTGCCATCCTCTTCTCCGATATTTTGACCATCCCTGATGCCATGGGCCAAGGCTTGTACTTTGAAACCGGCGAAGGTCCGCGTTTCAAGAAAGTCGTCAGTACCCTGGCAGACATCGAAGCCTTGCCGATCCCCGATCCCCACAAGGACCTGGGCTATGTGATGGATGCCGTCAGTACCATCCGCCGCGAGCTCAATGGCCGTGTGCCGCTGATTGGCTTCTCCGGCAGCCCGTGGACGCTGGCCACCTATATGGTCGAAGGCGGCTCGTCGAAAGACTTCCGCAAGACCAAGGCCATGCTCTACGACAACCCGCAAGCCATGCACCTGTTGCTGGACAAGCTGGCCCAGTCGGTCATTTCCTACCTCAACGGCCAGATCATGGCCGGCGCGCAGGCGGTGCAGATCTTTGACACCTGGGGCGGCAACCTGTCGGCGGCGGCATACCAGGAGTTTTCCCTGGCCTACATGCGCAAGATTGTCAGCGGCTTGATCCGCGAACACGAAGGCCGCAAGGTTCCGGTGATCATGTTCACCAAGGGTGGCGGCCTGTGGCTGGAAAGCATCGCCGATGCCGGCGCCGATGCATTGGGCCTGGACTGGACCTGCGATATCGGCCAAGCCCGTCGACGCGTCGGCAACCAGGTCGCCCTGCAAGGCAACATGGATCCAACCGTGCTGTACGCCAAGCCGGAAGCGATCCGTACTGAGGTCGGCCGCATCCTCGCCAGCTACGGCAAGGGTACGGGGCACGTATTCAACCTCGGCCACGGCATCACGCCGGAAGTCGATCCAGAACATGCCGGCGCCTTCCTGCGCGCGGTGCATGAGCTGTCGGCGCAGTATCACGAATAAAGCGCAAAACAAATGTGGGAGCGGGCTTGCTCCCACATAAAGCTGGATCGCGTCAGCCCTTGACTTGCCCCAGCGGCGGCAACTTCGCCAGCTTCAACGCCACCAGCAACGCGACGATCAGCAGCGTCACGATAAACCCACCAATTCCGTTCCATCCCGCGTAATGCCAGAAAACCCCGCCCGCCGTCCCGGCAATGCTGGAGCCTGCGTAGTAGCTGAACAGGTACAGCGACGAAGCCTGGCCCCTGGCTTGGCGCGCCCTGCGTCCTATCCAACTGCTGGCCACCGAGTGAGCACCGAAGAAGCCGAACGTGAACAACAGCATGCCGAGAATCACCAGGGCCAGCGAGGTAAACAGGGTCAGGGCCATCCCGGCTAGCATCAGCACGATCGTGGCCCACAACATGCGGCGCCGTCCCAGGCGGTCGGCCAGGGAGCCGACTTTCGCCGAGCTGTAGATGCCCGAGAGGTAAACCACAGAAAGCAGGCCTACTGCGGCCTGGCTCAGTTCATAGGGCGCGGCGAGCAGGCGATAGCCAATGTAGTTGAACAGTGTCACGAACGCGCCCATCAGCAGGAAGGCTTCGAGAAACAACCAAGGCAGGCCCGCATCCTTGAAGTGCATGACAAAGCCATTCATCAGGCTGCGCGGCTTTAGGCTGCTGGCGCGGAAGTTGCGCGACTCGGGGAGGATTTTCCAGAATACCGTCGCTGCGATCAGCGCCAGTGCGCCGATGATCAGCATTGCGATGTGCCAACTGACGAAGTCGATCAGTACGCCAATGATCAGGCGCCCGCTCATGCCGCCGATTGCGTTGCCTGCGATATACAGACCCATGGCCAGGCCAAGGTGCTGCGGATGGATCTCTTCGCTCAGGTAGGTCATTGCGACGGCGGCCAGGCCACTCAGCGATAGCCCTAACAACGCACGCATCAACAGAATGCCTTCCCATGTCGGCATCAGGCCGCTGGCGATGGTACACGCGGCCGCGCAGAACAGCGCCGCCACCATTACCGGCTTGCGTCCGAGACGATCGGAAACCGGTCCGGTAATCAGCAGGCCAAAGGCGAGCATCGCGGTGGACACCGAAAGAATCAGACTGCTCTGCGCAGCGTTGATGGAAAATTCGTGGGACAGCGCCGGCATCATCGGCTGTACGCAATAGAGCAGGGCAAACGTGGCAAAGCCACCGGCGAACAGCGCCAGTACCGTGCGCATGAACAGCGGCGTGCCTTTTTCGATGTATGCATCCTCGAACAGCGCCCCTGCCTCATCCAGGGCAGTAGGCGGACGTTCTTGGGCGAGTGGAGCGGCAGCAGCTTTCACGCGGGACCTCGGGGAGGAAAAGCAGCCAGGACTGGCAATGTCAAAAAGAATATAGCTGGCTAATGATTCTTTCCAATATATTGTTCGACCTGTTTGATATCTTCTGCGACCTAATGAGGTTTCCATGGAATTGCGCCACCTGCGCTACTTCATCGCCGTGGCCGAAGAGTTGCACTTTGGCCGCGCCGCCCAGGTGCTGGGCATCTCGCAGCCGCCGTTGAGCCAGCAGATCCAGGCGCTGGAGCTGCAGGTGGGCGCGCGTCTGTTTGAGCGTACCAATCGTCGGGTCGAACTCAGCGAGGCAGGACGATTGTTCCTGCATGAAGCGCGCCTGGTATTGGCGCAGGTCGACAAAGCAGCGGACGTGGCCCGTCGGGCGCAGTTGGGAGAGCTGGGTGAGTTGAAGATCGGTTTCACCTCTTCCGCGCCGTTCAACTCCAGCATCCCACAAGCGATTTTCGCTTTTCGTCAGGCGTTCCCGGCGGTGCATTTGAACCTGCAGGAAATGAGCAGTACTGAAGTGGCCGAATCCTTGATGGACGAGTCAATCCAGGTCGGGCTGATGCGGCCGCTACCATTGCCGGACTCCTTGAGTGTTGTCGAGTTGATGCGCGAACCGTTGGTGGCCGTCTTGAGCGCTGGTCATCCCTTGGCGGAAGGCAGCGAACGCGGCTTGCATCTGGCGCAATTGGCTCAGGAACCGTTTGTGTTTTTCCCGCGCAGCTATGGCAGCGGTCTGTATGCGCAGTTGCTCAACCTGGCGCGCGACGCGGGTTTCAGTCCGCATTTTGCCCAGGAGGCGGGCGAGGCGATGACCATCATCGGCCTGGTGGCGGCTGGGTTGGGGGTGTCGGTGCTGCCGGCATCGTACCAGCGTATCCGCATCGACGGAGTAGTCTACCGAACGTTGCTTGATCAGGAGGCAGTGACGGCAGTGTGGCTGGTGCAGCGCAAGGGGGCACAGTCGCCGATGGCCATGGCGTTTGTGGAGTTGTTGACGCGCAAGGCTTCTCTGTGACGGAACAAATCGATGTGGTAGCGGCGATGACAAGCCAGCCTGCCTGTGAAGAGGGCGCCGAAAGGCGCCCTTTGTCGTTTCTGGGTTATTGAATACCTGCCGAACGCAACCCCGCCAAAATATCGCGGTCCAGCATGCTCACCCAGCGGTTGTAGTTGCGATGAATCTTGCCGTCCTTGTAGCCCAGGTCGCGGCTGTCGCGGTAGGTGATGGCGTAGCTGTTGCGGGTGTAGCGGATGTCGATTGCCGCGTAGAACTGGCTGCGCACGGTGATTTCGGCCTGCACCAGTTGCGGGCTCAGGCGTTGTACTGTCCACCCGCGTTTTTGCAGGGCGGCGACGATCACCTGTTTGATTTTTTCTTCGCTGACCTGGGTCGTGACCGGCAGCTCGTGCTGGGTGTTGAGCACTGGCTTGCTGGTGCAGCCGGCGGTGGTCAGCAGGGCCAGGGTGATCAGGGTGGCGCGTAGCAGGGAAGACATTCCGTTTTCTCCAGTCGATTGAAAAGTCAGGGCCAGCGGCGAAAGATCAGCGACGTATTGACCCCACCAAAGGCAAAGTTGTTGTTCATCACGTAGTCATTGTGCATCTGGCGAAACTCGCCTTGCAGGTAGTCCAATTCACCGCAGCGCGGGTCCACCTGGTCGAGGTTGAAGGTCGGGACGTACTGATCGCGGTTCATCATTTCGATGCTGAACCAGGACTCCAGCGCACCGCAAGCGCCGAGGGTGTGGCCCAGGAAGCTCTTCTGCGAACTGATGGGCATGCGGCTGCCGAACAGGCTGCTGGTGGCCAGGGTTTCGGCGATATCGCCTTGTTCGGTAGCGGTGCCGTGGCCGTTCACATAGCCGATGGCGGCCGGCTGCAGGCTGGCGTCTTCCAGGGCCAGCTCCATTGCCCGGCGCATGGTGGCCTGTTCGGGGCGAGTGGTGTGCTGGCCGTCGGCGTTGCTGCCGAAACCAACGATCTCGGCATGAATATGCGCACCGCGCGCCAGTGCGTGGTCCAGTTCTTCAAGTACCAGCATGCCGCCGCCTTCGCCGATCACCAGCCCATCGCGGCCGCTGTCGTAGGGACGCGGACTGGTTTGCGGAGCGTCGTTTTTCAGGCTGGTGGCGTAGAGCGCATCGAAGACCATGGCTTCTGTGGGGCACAGTTCTTCCGCGCCGCCGGCGAGCATCAGGGGCAGGCGGCCGAACTTGATGGCTTCGTAGGCGTAGCCGATGCCCTGGCTGCCGCTGGTGCAGGCGCTGGAGGTGGGAATCAGGCGTCCGGTGAGGCCAAAGAAGATGCTGATGTTGGCCGCTGTGGTGTGGGGCATCATCCGCACATAGGAGTTGGCGTTCAGCCCCTCGGCCACGGAGTTGAGCAGCATGTTGCCGAACGCCTTGATCTCATCGGTGCTGCCGGTAGAAGAGCCGCATGCGACGCCCATGCGCCCATCCTTGATCGATTCATCCCCCAACAACCCCGCGTCCTGCAATGCCTGTTCCGCCGCCCAGACTGCCAGGCGCGAGACCCGGCCCATGCTGCGCAGTTGCTTGCGGGTCCAGTGGGCCGGCACCACGAAATCATCGATAGGCCCGGCCAGTCGCGTATTCAGCTCGCTGAACCGATTCCACTCATCCATGCGTCGAATGCCGCTGCGCGGGGCGCGAAAGTTGGCGGCGATGGTCTCCCAGTCACTGCCAAGAGACGTGACGCCGGCCATGCCGGTGACGACCACCCGTTTCATCAACACAGGCCTCCGTTGACCGCCAACACCTGGCGGGTGATGTAGCCGGCCTCGGCAGACATCAGGAAATTCACTGCGCCGGCCACTTCTTCCGGAGTGCCCATGCGTTGGGCAGGGATCATTTTCATCAATTCTTCCACCGGCACATTTTCATCGAGCATAGCGGTGTCAATCAGGCCGGGCGCCACGCAGTTGACCGTGATCTTGCGCTTGCCCAACTCGATGGCCAGGGCTTTGGCCGCACCGATCAGGCCGGCCTTGGAAGCGCTGTAGTTGACCTGGCCGCGATTGCCGATCAGCCCGGAAACAGAGGTAATGCACACAATACGCCCGGCGGCGCGACGACGGATCATCGGCATCATCACTGGGTGCAGCACGTTATAGAAACCGTCGAGGTTGGTGCGCATCACCACGTCCCAGTCCTCTTGCGAAAGCGCCGGGAATGCGCCGTCACGGGTCAACCCTGCATTCAGCACGACGCCGTAGTAGGCGCCATGTTCTTCGACGTCCGCTTCCAGGGTTGTCTTGCAACTGTCGCGATCCGAGACGTCGAACTGCAGCACTCGAGCCTTGCGTCCAATGGCCTGGATTTGCGCCTGTACGGCATCCGCTTCGGTGCGGCCCGTGCGGCAATGCAGCACGATGTCATGGCCGGCCTGGGCCAGGCGCAAGGCGATGGCGCGGCCGATGCCCCGGCTGGAGCCGGTGACCAGTACGGATTCAGTCATGACGCGTGTCCTTCGATTCAGCTAAATAATTGGCCGCCTGGGGCGGTCGAAATACGTTCAGGCGCGCGCTGGCCTGGATGCCGTCGCCAGTGAGATGGCATTCGAACACACCCATGCCGTTATCGTCTTCCAGGGAGCGCAGCCCATGGATGTGCAGCTCGGCGCCCGGGGGGAAGTGCTCGACGTTGCACTCGAACTTGCGTGTGCCCAGTAAAAAGCCCAGCACCACCGGCTCGCCCTTCTGGCGCGCGTGACAGCCTGCGTAGGCAGCGACGCTCTGGGCCATCAGCTCGATCGCAACCCAGGCCGGCAGGCTGCCGTCTTGGCAGTTGAAAAGACCGCCGGGCTTGACGGTGAGGCGGGTTTGGATCTGATCCTCGTCGAACGCCAGGACCTGGTCGATGAGGATCATGTCGCCAGCGTGAGGCAGTAGCTCGGCGAGTGGCCAATCGATCATGGGGCATCTCCGATAATCAGGCTGACATTGTTGCCGCCAAAGGCAAACGAGTTACTCATCAGGCAGCGTTTTTCCAGGGCAGTGCCGGTCTTTGCCCATTGCAGGGCCGGTAGCGCCGGGTCTGGCTGGCCATCCCAGATATGTGGTGGCATCAGGCCCTGGTCCAGGCTCAACCAGCAGAACGCAGCCTCTAGCGCCCCGGCAGCGCCGAGGGTGTGGCCGGTCATGGGTTTGGTGGAGGAACAGCTCACGCCGTCGGGGAACAGCCTGGCGACCGCCTGGCTTTCCATGGCGTCGTTGTGTTGGGTCGCGGTGCCGTGCAAGTTCAAGTAGCCGATCTGCGCAGGTGCGAGTTTCGCACTGGCCAGCGCCTTGCTCATTGCCTGCCATGCACCCTTGCCGCTGGGCTCGGGGGCGGAAATATGGTGCGCGTCGCAACTGGCGCCACTGCCCAGCAATGCGATAGGTGCCGGCGTCTTGCTCATCAGGAACAGCACGGCCGCTTCGCCGATATTGATGCCATTGCGGTTCACCGAAAACGGGTTGCAACGCTGTGCCGATACGGCTTCCAGCGCGGTAAAACCATTGAGGGTCAGCTTGCACAGGCTATCGACCCCGCCACACAGCACCGCGTCGCAGATTCCCATGTCCAGCAAGCGCCGGGCACTCATCAGCGCGCGGGCGCTGGAGGTGCAGGCAGTGGAGATCACATAGGCCGGGCCACTCAATTGCAGCCAGTCGGCAAGGAAGTTGGCCGGAGCGCCGAGTTCCTGTTGCTGATAGTCGTAGTCACCCGGGAAGTGGTTTTCCTGCAGATAATGGGCGATGCCGCGACTCGCCTCATCGATACCCGACGTGCTGGTGCCGAGCACGATGCCGATGCGCGACGGGCCGAAGGTCTGGATTGCCTGCTGGATTTGGCGGTCGATCTGCAAAGCCGCTTCGAGCAGCAATTGGTTGTTGCGGCTGCTCTGCTGCACCATCTGCGGTGGGATTGGTGCCAACTCACCCAATACGCTGCCGACCGGCAATACGCGTTCGGGCACCCAGCCGCTTTCGGCATGCATCCCTGAGCAATCCCCGGCAAACAGGTTGCGGCTGACTTCATGCTTGTCACGGCCCAGGGCGCAGATCACTCCGAGGGCATTGAGGTAGGCCGTCATGGGGCGTTCTCGAGCGGCGTTACATGGTAATTCAACGGTTGACCCCTCAGGTATACGGTGAATACCTGAGGCGCCTGATAGATGATTTGCCAATGAGGCTTGAGCACCCGCACATCAGCTACCTCGCGGGCGTCGGGGTAATTGCCTGGGACCTCATCAGTTGGCGTCAGGGCAAACAGCAACGCCGCAAACAATTCCCGGGCCTGGGGGTTGGGCGGCAGCAAGCCATCTGCCTGCCAGTCGCCGTCGACCAGTTTTTGCCGGGCCTGGGGGATCCCCAGCGGGTCCATCAGCGACCAGCGCACAGCAGCGCCTTCACGCTGGATCACCAACAGCCAGTCCTGATGTTGGCCGTCCTGTTCGCGCTGCACATGTAATTGCATGGGCAGATCCAGGCTTGGCGTGCGTACGGGCAGCGGTAACTGACTGGCGCAGGCGCTCAGCAACAAGACGCAGCCGATCAGCAGAGTGCGGATCACTGTGCTAAGCCTGCAAGGGGTTTGCGGGCGACCACATTGACCAGGGTTTCCTCACGCTGGCCAAACGGCTTGGGCCGGCGCAGCCCCCAACGTTCCAGCAAGCCGAAATCCTGCGAGCGGCTCCACCACAAATACGGGTACGAGACGTTCTGTGGAGCAAATTCGAAACCCTGTCCGGCAATCATCTCCAAGTACTCCTCGGCGCTTTTTTGCACGTGCATCGGATGCCGGAACAACCAGCGAATCACCCAGGTATCGATATAGGCTTCGGTGGACTCGGCAAACAGCAGGTAACCGCCCGGCTTGAGCACTCGATAGAACTCGGCCAGCGCACGTTGTTGTTCCACCAGATGATGAAAGGTCTGGTGGCAGAACAGGATATCGACACTGGCGTCGGCCACCTCGAGGGTAGCGCAGTCGCTGCCGATCAGTTCGATGGTAATGTTCTGGCGCGCAGCTTCAGCGCGGCTCAACTCCAGGCTGTGAGGGTCAGCGTCGAGGCCGATCAGGCGTTGGGGGGCGAACATTTGCTGCAGAAGGCGGAACGATTTGCCTTGGCCACAACCGGCATCCAGCACCACCGGCGCCAGGGGTAAAGGCTCGCTGAACAGCTTGCGCAAATCGTTGATCGCCACGCGCAGCACATGATGCTGCCAGGTGTGGCTGCGCAGGAACCAGAAGCCGAACCTGGTTTCTTCGACGTAGGTCTGGCTCAAGTACTCCTTGTGAGCTGGAGGACTGCTCATACGTGATCCTCCGCGCAGATCTGCGAAAGCATGCGCAGGCGGCGCTTGGGTTCGCTGACGAACGGATTGCGCTGATCCCAGGCATAACCGGCAAGGATCGAGCTGATCATCCGGCGAATGTGCGGGGAGCTGTCGGGGTGGAAAATCACATCCTGGAAGGTTCCGGCATACCAGCCTTCGACATAGCAACGGAACGTATCCACGCCGCGCTTGAGCGGCTCGGCAAATTCGGTTTGCCAGTCGACGCTTTCGCCCTTGAGCTGGCGGTTCAGCAGGCCGGCGGCCATGCTCGCCGAACGCATGGCGATGGTCACGCCGGAAGAAAATACCGGGTCGAGGAATTCCGCCGCGTTGCCCAGCAGTGCGAAACCAGGGCCATGCAAGGTAGTGACATTGGCCGAGTAGCCGCCGATGGCCCGTGCCGGGGTGTCCCACACGGCATCTTTCAGTACGGTGGACAGGCTCGGAGTTTCGTCGATAAAGCTACGCAGGCAAGCGTCCAGATCGGCATCGCGCCCCTCGAAATGTGTCTTGGCTGCCACCACACCGACCGAGCAGCGACCATCGCTGAACGGGATGGTCCAGAACCAGATGTCGCGTTGGGTCGGGTGAGTGGTGATGAGAATCTTGGTGCGGTCAAAGCCCGGATGTTCGATACGGTCCTCGATGTGAGTGAACACCGCCTGGCGCAGCGGGAAATTCGACGGTGCTTCCAAATTCAGCAGGCGCGGTAACACACGTCCGTAACCGCTGGCGTCGAGGACGAAGCTCGTCTTGATGTGGTATTCGCGGCCATTCTCCTGGCGCACATGCAGGTAGCGATGGCCGGCTGCGAAATCAACGCCGATCAAGGTCTGGCCGTAGCGGATTTCCACCCCTTGCAACGCTGCCTGATCGGCCAGCAACTTGTCGAAGTCGGCGCGCTGCACTTGGAAGGTGCTGGGCTTGCCATTGCTGAAGGTGTCATCGAATTCAAAGGCACTGTAGCGATCGCCCCAGGCAAACGCGGCACCGGTTTTCAACTGAAAACCGGCAGCGTTGACCGCCTCGAGCATGCCGGCTTCTTCGATGAAGTCGATGCAATGGGACAGCAGGCTTTCACCGATGGAAAAACGCGGGAAGTGCTGGCGTTCAATGATCAACACATCATGCCCGTTGCGCTTGAGCAGCGCGGCCGCGATGGCGCCGGAGGGACCGGCGCCAATCACCACCACCTGGCGACGTTCGATTTCAACTGTGGGCACTGTGGCTCCTTGCCGGGTTGGCGATCATCAAATTCAAGTCAGGAAAGTCCGTATTCATCAGTTGAGGTGCTCCCGGTGGCTCGCCCATGGCGCCAGCATGAAACTGAACGCTAGGCCCAGGCTCACCGAGAGGCCGAAGTTGCTCACAGCCGGTGTACTGGAAACCGCCAGCAAACCAAAGGATAGCCATGTGGTGATGGCCGCCAGCAGTGTACCCAGCAGACTGACGGCGGCGCCGCCGATCTGCTCGCGCATCAGGATCGCGTAGTCGACACTGATAGCCGTCACCAGTAACAGGCCGAACAGGCTGAACAGCGTCAACGGCTGCCCCAGCCAACCGAGGCTGGCCAGGCTGCACACGGCCGCCAGCAGAGGCAGCGCGACAATGCGCAGGGCCCCGCCAAATCCGAATGGCAGGATCAGCAGCAATACAATCAGTACACAGGAGATTAATTTCAATTGGGCTGCACTGATTTGGGTGGCGGCAAATACCCGGTTCAAATCCCCGAGGCGATCCACCAACTGCACACCGGGCAAATCCAGGGCCTGGACCCGTAGCAGTGCCGGGTCGTTCAGGCCCTGCAGGCTGACCATCGCCGCCACGCCGCCGTCGACATTGCCCAGCCACAACACACGCCAGGGCTCGGCCAACGGGCCGACCAATGCGGCGTCTATATCTTCTGTGGGCAACGCCTGCAACTGCGCCAGTTCAGTGTGCAAGGCGCTGGCAGGAACGCCGAGGTCCAGCAACGGCTGCCAGAGTGGTGGCAGTTTGTTCAGGGCTTGGCGCACCTGTTGTTGCTCGGCAGGTGGGCTGACCAGTTGCGTGAGTGCCAGGTAGCCTTGCAGCTTGTCCATGTTGACCAGTTGATCCAGGCGCTGGCTCAGCGCGGCCTGGCGCTCCAGTAACTGCGGTTGATTGTCTGCTCGCACCAGGAAAAACTGGCTGGTGGGTTGATAGCCGGTAATCCTTGCAATGGCTTGCGCCTCCTGTAGCAACTGTGCTGGTGCGCCGACCCATTGGCGGATGTCGTTTTTGCTGTTCAGTTGCCACAGGCCACCGGCACAGAACAGCAGCGCCAGTACCAGCAATGCTTGGCTGGGCAGGCGCCTGAGCAGCGATTCGCGCACGCCCAGCAGGAACTCGGCAATTTGCAATGGCCATTGCGCCGGGCGCAGCTCCATGCCGCTGAGCAACGCCGGTAACAGGCACACCGCCGACAAGTACGCGCCCACCAGGCCGGCGGCGGAAAACACCGCGATCTGGGTCAGCGCCGGGAACGGCGTCCAGGCCAGGGCCAGGTAGCCGATGCAACTGGTGGCCAGGCTCAGGCTCAACCCCGGCAACGTCAGGCGCAAGGCCGGCCAACTGCGCCAGGGTTGCAGGTTCCAGCTCTTGGACAGGTAGTGCAACGGGTAGTCGATGGCGACGCCGATCAGGCTGGCGCCCAGCACCAGGGTCATCACGTGCATATGGCCAAACAGCGCAACGCAGGCCACTGCACCAAACAACATGCCCACCAGTACCGGAATGAAAGCCAGCAGCGCCCGCCAGCGACGAAACGCCAGCAACAGCAGCAACACAATACCGAGCGTTGCGCCGCCGCCGATCCAGGTGATTTCGCGGGAGGCCTGCTGTTGACCGCTGGCGGCGTATAGCAGGCCGCTGGCAGCGAGCAATTGCACGTCTTGCTCGCTGGCCTGTTCGCGGCTCGACTGCAGTAGCTCGGCGACTTGCAGCGGCAGTCTCATATCGAACGCATTACCGGTGGTACGCGCCCGCAGCAGCACCCAGTTTTTGCCTTCGGCATCGGCAATCAGCGCGCCGCTGCCAATGTCCAATTGCACCGCGCCATGCTGTGGCTGGCTGTCCTGAATGCGTCCGGTCAGGCCAAGCCAGTCGTCCTGGCTCGGCACCAGGCTGAAGCCGGTGAAGGGGTCGAACAGCGCCTGCACCCGTTGCGCAATAAACGCCTCGGGCTGCTTGATCAACTGCTCGCGGTCCCTGGTCGAGAGCATGGCCAGGCGCCCTTGCAGCAATTGTTTACGCAGCGCCGGCAGATCGGCCTGCACATTCCAGGTGATCTTTTCAAACAGGCCACTGGCCTGCCAGCGCTCGGCCAGTTGCCGAGCCATGGCCAGTGCCTGTTGGCGTTCGGTGTGGCCCACCAGCACCAGCATTTCGCGGTTCAGCGGTTCTTGCATACGCTGTTCGGCCTGAAGCTCCAGGGCGTCGGACGTGCTGCCGGGCACCAGTTCCATCAGGTTGGCCGACAGCGGGGCGCCGTTGCGCCATTGCCAGCCGGCCAGGGCCAGCACAGCCACCAGCAGGATCAGGAATGCGCGGGGCAACCAGCGTTCACGGGGCAAAATCGTGTTGCTCCGTCTCGCTCAACGGTTTACCCGCCGTGCTGTCTTGCAGGCGCAACACGGTGCTGTCGCCCTGGGTTTCCAGCAGCTCGATTTTTTGCACCAGCTTGCCGCCGTCGATATTGATTTGCGTGAAGACTTGTTTGAGCAGTAGTGAGCGCGGAATCAGCGTCAGTTTCCACGCCGTGGCCACGCCTTGCAGTTGCAGCTCGAAGTCCCGCTGCAAGCCGCTGCTGTCGCCTTGCAGTACGGCGAGGAATAAACGGTTCTGCTGCGCGCCGGCGCTTTTGTTCGGCAGCGGTTGCCAGCCGCTGGCGTCGCGCCGGGCAATGCCTTGGGCGGTGATGCGATAGTCCTGCTGCAACGGCGTTTCAAGCAGCCACAGCAGGCCGTGATCCTTGGCCAGCACGAACGTGCCCTTGCTGGTGAGCGGTTGCTCCAGGGCGCGCAGGTGTTTTTCCTGGATGAAACTGCCGTGGATCACGCTGGGCCTGGCCAACTGATCGCTGAGTTGTTGCAAGTCAAAGGCGTGAACCTGGCAAGACAGCAACAGGGCGCAGACGAGCGCGAAGAGCTTCATGGCAGGGCCCTCTCTACGGCATCGACGAATACCTTGGGGGAGGCCAACTGCATCTCGCGGCTGGCGATCTCGACTGCCACTTGCACGGTGCTGGCGCGGGTCAGGCGTTCACCGGTGGCCAGGTCGCTGATCAGGTAATTGACCTTCAAGCGGTTCTCCCACTCCACCAGGCTGGCGCGCACATTGATCGTTTGACCGAAGGTGGCGCCGCGCACATAGCGCAGTTGCATGTCGATTACCGGCCAGGCAAAGCCGGACTCCAGCATCGCCGTGTAGTTGTGGCCGATCTTGTCCAGCAGCGCGCAACGCGCGACTTCCAGGTATTTGACGTAGTGGCCGTGCCAGACCACGTTCATGGTGTCGATATCGAAGAACGGCACCAGGATTTCTGTGTCGCTGTGCAATACGCCCTGGCTACGCATGCAGCCTCCAGTGTTGTTCGGCAATGCGTTGCAGGCACAGGCGCAATTCGCCTTCCAGGGCACGGTCTTCGATGACGGGCGCAAAGTCCTTGGCCAGTGCCTCATGCATGGCGGCCAGGGCCGGTGGCAGCGGGCGGGCGTCGGCGGCCTGGGCGCGCAGCCACACGCCCTGGTTGGCTGCGAGCAAGGTGGCGGCGGCGACCTGTTCGGTCAGCTCCAGCACCCGGATCGCATCGCGGGCGGCGATGGTGCCCATGCTCACTTTGTCTTGGTTGTGGCACTCGGTGGAGCGCGAGAACACGCTGGCAGGCATGGTGTTTTTCAAGGCTTCGGCAGTCCAGGCGCTGGTGCCGATCTGCACGGCCTTGAAACCGTGGTTGATCATGGCGCGATCAGCCGGCGCGCCTGACAGGTTGCTCGGCAAGCCGTGGTTGTAGCGCACGTCTACCAGCAGCGCGAGCTGCCGGTCCAGCAGGTCGGCAACGTTGGCCACCAGGGTCTTGAGACTGTCCATGGCGAAGGCGATATGACCGCCGTAGAAGTGCCCGCCGTGCAGCACGCGTTCGGCCTCGGCGTCGATGATCGGGTTGTCGTTGGCGCTGTTGAGTTCGATCTCGATAAACGAGCGCAGCCAGTTCAGGCTGTCAGCCAGCACGCCAAGCACATGCGGCGCGCAGCGCAGGGAGTAGCGATCCTGCAAGCGATGCAAAGGTGCGGTCGGCGCGTCGATAGCCAGGTCTTTGCGCAACCAGGCGGCGACTTGCATCTGGCCGGGGTGCGGCTTGGCGGCGAACAGGCGTTCGTCGAAGTGTTCCGGGTTGCCTTGCAGCGCTACCACGTTCAGCGCGGTGATGCGGGTGGCCAGTTGCAGCAGATAATCGGCGCGGGCGAAAGCCAGGCAGGCCAGGCCGGTCATCACGGCGGTGCCGTTCATCAGCGCCAAGGCTTCCTTGGGGCGCAGCACCAGGGGGTCCCAGCCCAATTCCCGGTGTACGTCAGCAGCAGCGCGACGTTCGCCACGGAACATCACTTCGCGTTCACCGGACAAGGTGGCGGCCACGTATGACAGCGGCGTCAGATCGCCGCTGGCGCCGACCGAGCCTTCTTCCGGGATTAGCGGCAGTACATCGAATTCGAGAAACGCCTGCAGGCGTTCCAGCAATTGCACGCGTACCCCGGACACACCGTGGCACAGCGACTGCAAGCGCGCGGCCAGCACGGCGCGGGTGGCTTGCGCATCCAGCAGCTTGCCCAGGCCACAGCCGTGGAAGGTGTACAGGTGACGCGGCAAGGCTTCGACATGCTCCAACGGCACCGCCACCACGCATGAGTCGCCGTAACCGGTGGTCACGCCGTAGATCACGCCTTCCTTGTCCAGCAGCGAATCAAGGAACTGCGCGCCCTTGGCGATACGTTGGCGATACTCGGTATCGGCCTGCAGCCGGGGCGGCGCCTGACGGTTGGCCAGGGCCAGCACGTCTTCGATGCGCAAAGGGAGTTCGCCGAAGGTTACCGGCTCATGCAGATGCGTCGTCATCGGTCTTCCAGAAAGGGTAAAAATTGAACCATTGTAGGGGCGCTTCCAGGCAGAAATGGCCCAGGCGTTCGGCATAGCGGGCGGTCCAGGTGGCGATCACCTGCTGACGGTCGCTGCGCTTCCATTCGATCAACTGCGCGAAGGGTTCGATGATCAAGCGATAGCGGCCCTGGTGTTTGAGGCACATCAGCAGGTTGACCGGGCACTTGAGCAGTCCGGCCAACAGCCACGGGCCTTGAGGGAAGGCCGCGTCATGCCCGAGAAAATCCACCCGTACAGTGCGGCCGCCGTGCAGTGGTACGCGGTCACCGGCAATCGCCAGCCATTCGCCGTCGTCCAGGCGCTGGCTGAGCAACAGCATTACTGCCGGGTCCAGCTCGCTGACCTGGATCAGCCGCAGGTTGGTTGCCCCGGCCTCGCCCAGCAGGCGGTTGAAACGTTCGGCGTGCTTGGTATGCACCAGCACATTCATGGTGACTTTCTCGCCCAGTTCGGCGAGGGCGCGGCACACTTCCAGGTTGCCCAGGTGCGCGCCCACCAGCATCTGCCCGCGTTCGCTGCGCAGTTGGCCGCGTAGCTGTGCCGGGTCGAGGATCTCGATTTGTTCCAGGCGCAGCTTGCCGTTCCACACGTCGAGCTTGTCCAGCAGCGCGTCGGCAAAGGCCATGAACTGGCCGAACACCCGGCGATGGCTGGGGCGCAAGTCGTCACGGGCGCTCCAGTCTGCCAGCCGCTGCTGGTATTGCCAGGCGCTGTGGCGAGCGGCGCGACCAAACACGAAAAAGTACAGGACGATGCCATACAGCAGCGGGCTCAACAGCCGGCGCCCGAGGACTTTGGCGGCAAATGCAGTGAGCCGCATCAGCCACAGACTGCCGCGCTCTTGGCGGTCGGCCCAGTGCCTGGCGTTGTCGTTCATGCCTGCCACCGGCGCCACAGGATCATCGGCGCACGTACCAACATGCCGAAGAACAGCCGGGTATGCATGGAAGAAATCAGCAGGTTGTCGTGGACCATGCGAAAGTGCGACAGGCCATCGGTCGGGTAACGTACGCGGGTCGGCAGCCAGCGCATCGGCTGGTTGCGCCACGACAGGCGCACCAGGATATCGGAGTCGAAGTCCATGCGTTTGCCGATGTTGGCCGAATCCATCAACTCCAGCACCGGCGCCAGCGGGTAGATACGAAAACCGCACATCGAATCGCGAATCTGCAGCGACAGGCTGTTGATCCATACCCAGACATGGGTCAGGTAACGCGCATATAAACGGCCCTTGGGCACGCTATCGTCGTATTCGGGGTAGCCGCAGATCAGTGCATCGGGGTGGGTGCGCGAGGCGTCGAGGAAGGAGGTGACTTCTCGCAGGTCGTGCTGGCCGTCGGCGTCCACCTGCAAGGCGTGGGTAAAGCCCAGTCGTGCCGCTTGGCGAAAGCCCGCCATCACGGCCGCCCCCTTGCCTTGGTTGGTGGGCAGGGTCAGCAGCGACACATTGGGCAGACTCGACAGTCGCTCCAGCACGGCGGCACAGGCCGGGCTGCTGCCGTCGTCCACCAGCAGGCAGGGCAGGCCGCTGTCCAGCAGGCGGCTGACCACCGCGGGGACGGCCGTCTCATGGTTGTAGACCGGGATCAGGGCGCAGGCGTTATGCATGTTCGGCCTCCAGCAGAATCCGTCCGCTGGAGCAGGCGGCGGTGTCATTGCGGTAGGCAAAGTAAAGCTTGCTGCGCTCTCGGTCGAAGCGCAGATGCAACTCGATCCGATCGGTGGGGCGCACCAGTTGCTGGAACTTGAGCACCTCCATGCCTGCAAATTTACCTGGCAGGTCGAGCAATCGTTGACCCTGGCTCAGGGCCCACTCCACCTGCACCACTCCCGGCAGCACCGGGGTCTGGGGGAAGTGACCGCTGAAATAGGCCAGGTCGGGTGGAATCGCCAATTGCAAGGTCCACTCGCCGTCGGTTTCGACCTGTTCCAGGATTTCCGGGGCTTTCGGCCGGGGAGCCAGCAGCAAGGCTTCTACGTCAGCCTGGGGCAGCTTGCCTTGGGCGTTGAACGGCAATTGCCGCAACAGGCGCCAGCGACGGGGCAGCGCCAGGGCTTCGCAGTGCTGGCTCAGATGCTGGCGCAAGGCCTGGGTCACGCAACGACGGCCCTGGTTGCGCAAGGCGTGCAGGCCGTCGCTGCTGAGTACCACCAGTGCACCGAGGGAGGCACGGTTTTCTGTCACCACACCCAGGCGGGTTTCTTTGACCCATGGGTGATCCATCAACGCTTGCTCCAACATCGGCAGGGCGATGCGTTTTTCTTCCAGCTTGACGATCCGGTCCAGGCGCCCCAGCAATTCAAAGCGGCCGTCAGGGTGCAGGGCCGCGGCATCGGCGGTTTGCTCGATGTGACCTGCTGGCAGGTACGGCGAGGCAATGCGCAAGGCGCCATCAGCGTCCTGGCTCAGTTGCACCCCGGCAAATGGCTGCCATAGCGCCTGGCCCTGGCGCCAGGCAATGCCGCCGGTTTCCGAGCTGCCGAGGATTTCCGTTGGCCATTGCTGCAGGCGTTGTTGCAGGCTGTTGGCTGCGTCGTCTGGCAGCGCGCCGCCCGAGGAAAATACCCGCTTGACTGCACTCAAGGCCGGCCAGTCGAGGTTATCGCCCATGCGCTTGAGCAATGCCGGGCTGGCGACCCAGGCAAAGTGTGGGTGCTGACGGCTGATGCGCTGCAAATCTTCCGGGAAAGGCAGTTGCTGGCGCACGAAAGGGCGACCGGCGCACAGCGGCCACAGCACACGGAACAACAAACCGTAGATGTGTTGGGTGGCGACGCTGCCGATGATGCACGCGTCGCCCAGGTCCGCGCCCCATAAGGTCTCCAGGGCCAGGACCTCATTGGCCAGTTGGCCCAGGGTTTTGTCGATGCGTTTGGGTTCTCCGCTGGAACCGGAGGTACACAGGCTCAGTTGGCAACTGTGCAGATCCAGGGAGGCAGCGCAGAGCGGTGGCTGGTACAGCGCGTCGAGATCGCTTGCCTCGGTCAGCCAGGCATCGACTTCGCCCGCCCAGCGTTGGCGCGTCTGGGGTTGCAGGTCGGCCGGAAGCAACACGCTGGCGCCGGCACGCCAGGCTCCCAGCAGGGCAACGGCCAGCAGGCCGGCGTCGCTCAGGTGTACGGCCAGGCGCCGGACACCGCGCGCCTGCAGCCCGGCAGCCAGGCTCAGGGCGTAGCCGCACAATTGTGCATGATGCATGGCAGGCTCGGTGGTGACCGGACGCTGTGCTACAGGCTCAAGCAGCAAATGCTCAAGATTCACCCAATTCATACGCGGCCTCGAACCTTCTGTCGTATCAGCCATTCCACGGCAAACAGCAACCCCATCAACCCGTAGGCGATCAGGCCGTTGTACAACGTCCACCAACTCAATGGCGCCCACAAGGTGAGTGCTGCGGCGAGCAGGCCGTTACACAAGAAAAACACACTCCACGCCACGGTGACCTTGCGGGTATACGCAATGGCGTTCGCAGGCAGTTGCGGGTCGCTCATGCGCGCCAGGCGCTCGACCATCGGCGGACCGTATATCAGGCTCAGGCCGAACAGCGCCAACATGAAACCGCTGACCAGGCTTGGGTACCAACGCAACAATTGCGGGTTGTCGAACCATGCCAGCAGCAGGCAAAACACAATGGCGATCACCGCCATCCAGCGAGCGCCTGGGTTGCGGGCGCCGGTCAGCGCCCTCAGCAACCAAAGGCAGGCCAGCAGCAGGCCAAATTGCCACGGCGCAAAATGCTCGGTGCCAAAATACACGGCGAAAGGGTACAGCAGCCCTGCCAGCAACAGACCAAGGCCGATCAGCCGGCTCATGCGGTCGGTTGAACCAGACGGTAGACCGCCTCGACTACGTCATTGACTGTGCGCACGGTCTTGAATTCTTCGGCAGCGATTTTTTTACCAGTCTGGCGCTTGATGTGATCGATCAGATCCACCGCATCAATGCTGTCGATTTCCAGGTCCTGGTACAGGTTGGCGTCGAGGGTGACGCGCTCAGGGGGCAATTCAAACAGTTCCACCAAGGCATCGCGCAGGGTGTTGAAGATATCGTCACGAGTTTGCATGGTTAGGTCTCAAGCTGCCTGTCTGGCCGTGACGAACGCCGCGAGGCTGGCCACGTTGGTGAAGTGATTGCGGGTGTCCTTGGCGTCGGCATCGATCTTGATACCGTACTTTTTCTGGATTGCCAGGCCCAATTCCAGGGCGTCTACCGAGTCCAGGCCCAGGCCTTCGCCGAACAGGGTTTGCTCGTTACCGATGTCGTCCACGTTGATGTCTTCCAGGCCCAGGGCCTCGATGATCAGTGTTTTTATGTCGTACTCAAGGCTATTTGGGTTGCTCATCTTCGGCGAGCTCCTTAATGAAATAGTGATGCAGGTAATCGTTGAGCTTGCGGGAAGCCTGGGGAGGCTGTCCTTGTGTGGCAAACAAGCGTGGGTCTATATCGGCACCTACCTGCAAGCTGAAATGAAAGCGGCAGTGCGGGATGCGGTACCAGGGCTCGGCCTTGGTCAGGGTGGTCGGGCTGACCTTGAGTACCACCGGGGTAATGACGGTTGCGCCCCGCAGGGCGATGGCCGCTGCGCCACGATGAAAGACCGGCGCCTGGCCCGGCACGGTGCGGGTGCCCTCGGGAAAGATGATCAGGGTCTGGCCATCGCGCAGGGCACCGGCAGCGGCATCGAGCATGTCGATGCTGCCGTCATTGCTGATGTAGCCGGCATCACGCACCGGACCCCGGGTGAAGGGGTTTTGCCACAGGCTTTGCTTGACCACGCAATTGGTCTGGCGCACCAGGCCAATCAGAAATACTACGTCGATCAGCGACGGATGGTTGGCGATGATCATCTGGCCAGGGCGCCCGAGCTTTTCGGCGCCTTCGACGCTGTAGGTGAGAATGCCTGCGCGCTGCATCATCCGGATAAAACACCAGAACAACCGGCTGATGGTATGGCGGGCACGCTGGCGATGCAGGCGGGCGTCTCCCGGCAGGCAACTGAGCAGCGGAAACACCAACAGGCGCAGGCACAGGCTGCCAATACCGAACAGGGAGAAGCTGGCCGCCGTGGCGAACAGACGCCAGTAGTAGGCGTCACGGGGCTTGTCAGTCAGTGGTTGCGTTGCCAGTTCCATACTCGGTTCTTCCAGGCATGTTGGCAGGCGCCCTGTTCGTTGAGCAGGGTGCGCAGCAGGTTCAGGGCGTGGGGCCACTGGGTCTTGGTGGGTTGGACAGTCGCGGTGTGCAGCGCCAGTTGCCATTCGTCGCCTGGCGTCAGCAACAGGCCGAGGGCATAGGGGAAGGGCACATCGTCGATCCACCTTGTGTAAGCCTCGGGCGGTTGCTCTTCGGTGATCATCAGCAGTACGGCCGGCGCACCTTCGTCGAGCAGGGCGACGGCTTCCAGTACGCCGTGCTCCAGGCCATCACCGGCGGCGGCGAGGGCCGTCATTTCGCTGGTTTCGTTACGCAGGATCGACCACAAGCCAATCACGGCGTTATGCACCGACAGGCTGAACTGGGTAGGCGACAGCGGCTGGTTCTTAGCCAGGTCACTGAGAATGTCGAGGGTACGCGGGGTTTCGCCGTGGCGCGAAACAAATACCAACGGCAGATCGTGCAGGCCTTCAGCCAAGGGCCAGCCGACACTGAAAGCCATTCGGGCCAGGCGGCTCAGGCGTCGGCGTTGCATGGCCGGCAGGAACGACACATCGGGTGCGGCATTGCTGTGGTCCAGCAATACCGGCGTCTGGCACCAGTCGCGCCAGCCGTCCACGCTGTCGAGCCCAGGGGCCCACGCGCGCCATTGAGCGATGTTGAAGTTGATCACGGAGAAGATATCCCGCCCCTGCGGGCTTCCTTGTGCAGCAATCGGCCCGCGAAACCGGGACGTGGCGCAATGGCCAGGTGGCGCACATTATCGCGGTGCAGTTGGGTTCTAGCAAATTTTGGTAAAAAAATGTTCACGGGATATTACAAATTAACTAAAAGGAAACGCTGATTGTGCGTCATCGGGGCGGGGGTGCAGGTGTCAGGTATTTCCTGCTTTGTCGGGTTGGTGCGAAGTTGTGGTGCGGGATAAAGCCGACAATGCTGTAGTACTTAAGTGATCAAGGTAGCGAGCGGGCGCTTTTGCCCTCTACACTCGGGCATTCATTGATACACGGAGGTTTTTCCATGCGGCGCGTGGTGTTCAATCAAAAAGGCGGCGTTGGTAAATCCAGCATCGCCTGCAACCTGGCAGCGGTCAGCGCCAGCGAAGGCTATCGAACCCTGTTGGTAGACCTCGATGCACAAGCCAACTCGACCCAGTACCTCACCGGGCTGACCGGTGACGATATTCCCATGGGCATCGCCGACTTCTTCAAGCAGACCCTGTCTTCCGGGGCGAAGAAAAACCAGGTGGATATCTACGAAACCCCATTCGACAACCTGCACGTCATAACCGCTACTGCAGAGCTGGCGGATTTGCAGCCCAAGCTCGAGGCCAAGCACAAGATCAACAAGCTGAGAAAGCTATTGGATGATTTGGCCGAGGATTATGACCGGATTTACCTGGATACTCCGCCGGCCCTGAATTTTTATGCGGTTTCGGCATTGATCGCTGCTGATCGCGTGCTGATCCCCTTCGACTGCGACAGTTTCTCGCGCCAGGCATTGTATGGCCTTTTGCGTGAAATCGAAGAACTGAAGGACGACCATAACGAAGGCCTGGAAGTGGAAGGCATTGTGGTCAACCAGTTCCAGGCTCGTGCGAGCCTGCCGCAACAGATGCTTGACGAGTTGATTGCCGAAGGTTTGCCGGTGCTGCCGGTGTATCTTGCAAGCTCAGTGCGTATGCGTGAGTCTCACCAGCAGAGCAAACCGCTGATTCACCTGGACCCGCGACACAAGCTTACGCAGCAGTTTGTGGAGTTGCATAACTTGCTGGAAAACACGTGATGGCCTTTTGTGAGAGCGGGCTTGCTCGCTCCCACATTGGCCGGTGTTGGTTCCAAACTTGATCTACACCCCCTGGCTACGCAACCAGTTCATCAACTGCGGCAAGGGAAACGCTCCGCTCTGACGCGCCACCTCCCGGCCGTTCTTGAACAGAATCAAACTGGGAATCGAGCGAATCCCCAATTGCCCTGAAAGCTGCTGGTTTGCCTCGCTGTCCAGTTTGGCCAGCCGGCACTGGCCGACTAACTGCCCGGCTGCCTGCTCAAATACCGGCGCAAACGAGGTGCAGGGCCCGCACCATTGCGCCCAGACATCCACCAGCAATGGCAAGTCGCCCTTGATCTGGCTGGCGTAGTCGCCCTGTTTCAGTTCAAACGGTTTGGTCAGTAAAACCGGTTGTTTGCATCGTCCGCACTTGGGCATATCACCCAGGCGTTCGCCGGGAATGCGGTTAAGGCCGTTGCAATGCGGGCAGGGAATCACAAGTGGATCGGGCATGACGGGCTCCGTTGAAATAGCCAATGAACTCAACTCGCTGAAAAAACATTAAGACGAACAGCTGATCTCCAGGTGCTTGCCCCAGTCCGGCGGTCGTTGCGCGTATTGTTCCATCCCCACCTGTTCCTCGAACGGCCTGCTCAGCACTTCATGTAAACGTCGCACTTCGCTGTAGTCGCCCGATTGCGCAGCAGTGATGGCGTTCTGTGCCAGGTAATTGCGCAGGATGTACAGCGGGTTCACTGCGTGCATCCGTTCACGGCGCTGCGCTTCGTTGTCATTGTCTTCCCGCAAGAGCCGGGCCTTGTACATGTCCGCCCAGGCATCAAAGCCTGCGAGGTCGACGAAATCATCGCGCAATCGTGCCACGGCCAATGTAGCGGGCTCGTCCCCCAGGCGGCGGAAGAACAGCGTGTAGTCGACGCTGCTGCCTTGCATCAATTGCAGCAAGCGCTCGACCAACTTCTGGTCGTCTTCTTCGGCGGTGGTGAAACCCAGCCGGCGGCGCATCAGGTCCAGGTAATGCGCCTGATACAGCGGCAGATACAGGCCCAGGGTTTCGCGCAGCGCTTGGACGCTGATGAATGGCGTCAAGGCCTGGGCCAGCGCGCTGAGGTTCCATTGGCCGATCGGCACCTGATTGCTGAATGAATAACGCCCTTGATCATCGGAATGGTTGCAGATGAACTGCGCATCGAAGTCATCGAGGAAGGCAAACGGGCCAAAGTCAAAGGTGATGCCCAGGATCGACATGTTGTCGGTGTTCATCACCCCGTGGCAGAAACCGTAGGCCTGCCATTTGGCGATCAGCTCGGCGTTGCGTTCGACGATCTCGCGGAACATCGCCAGGTACGGCTCAGGTTGTTCCTGGCACTTTGCAAAGTGCAGCTTCAAGACATGCTCGGCCAGTTGTTTCTGCTGTTCGGGTTTCTTGGTGTAGTAGAAGTATTCGAAGTGGCCGAAGCGGATATGGCTATGGGCCAGGCGCAAGACCATGGCTGCCCGCTCCTGTTTCTCGCGCCACACCGGTGTGCTGGAGCCGATCACGCACAAGGCGCGGCTGCTGGGAATGTTCAGGGCGTGCAACGCTTCGCTGGCAAGAAACTCACGAATCGAAGAGCGCAGTACCGCACGGCCATCACCCATGCGCGAGTAAGGTGTTTGCCCGGCGCCCTTGAGGTGCAGATCCCAGTGTTCGCCGGCCCGGTTATACACTTCGCCAAGTAACAGGCCGCGGCCATCCCCCAATTGCGGGTTATAGGAGCCGAACTGATGCCCGGAATAAATCATCGCCCGCGGTTCGGCCTCGGCCCACAGTTTGTGCCCGCCGAACAGTTCGGCGAACACCGGTGTTTCAGCGACGCCAGGGTCAAGATCGAGCAAGGCCATGGCTGCCTGGCTCGCGACGACCAGCCGCGGTTCGTCGATAGGCTCGGGTAGCACATGGGTCGAGAAATCGTCACCCAGTCGGGCGAAGCGATTGTCGAAGGTCAGTTCGTCGAGGGCTTTCACCGGCCATCTCCAGCAGAATGTCCGAGCATTCTGCTGGGGATAGCGGCGTTAGTCGAGTTTGCTTGGCGGAGGCGGCGGTGCGTCGGCAACATCGCCGGCCGGCGGTTGTGGTACGTCCTGGTCGTTGGTTGGATTCGGGATAGCCTTTTGGCCTTCCTCTGCCGGCACCAGCTTGTACTCCTGGCCGTTGAGGTTTTTCAGGTAGATCTCCATCTGCCGGAACGAGATATTGATGTGGTGCTTCTTGAATTCGCGGTTGATGAAACGGTTGACCTCATCAAGTACCGGGTTGCGGTCACCCAGGTCCCGCACGTGCATGCGCAGTTCGTGGTCCAGGGTGCTTTCGCCGAAGTTGAGGAAGTAAACCAAGGGTTCCGGCTCTTTCAGTACCCGTGGGTTATCACGGGCGGCCTTGAGCAGTAACTCTTTCACCAGGTCCAGGTCGGAGCCGTAGTCCACCCCGAGTTTCAAGGTGACCCGGGTGACGGTATCGGTCAGCGACCAGTTGATCAGTTGGCCGGTGATGAAGGTTTTGTTCGGGACGATGATGTCCTTGCGGTCGAAATCGGTGATGGTGGTCGCACGGATACGGATCTTGCTCACCGTGCCCGACAGATTGCCGATGGTGATGGTGTCGCCAATGCGTACCGGACGTTCGAACAGGATCATGATGCCGGAGATGAAGTTGGCGAAGATCTCCTGCATGCCGAAGCCCAGGCCGACCGACAGCGCGGCCACCAGCCATTGCAACTTGTCCCAGCTCACGCCGAGGGTCGACAGCGTGGTGACGAAACCGATACCGGCAATCACGTAAGACAGCAGGGTGGTGGCGGCGTAGGCGCTGCCTTGGGCCAGATCGAGCTTGGATAGCACCAGCACTTCCAGCAGGCCCGGGAGGTTGCGCGCCAGGGCGAAAGTAATGCCGATGATGACCAGTGCGCCGATCAAGTCGCCCATGCTGATGGGCACCATACTGATATTGGGCGCGGTGCCGCTGGTGTATTCGTAGAGGGTCACGTTGTCGAGGTAGGAGAATACCGAGATCAGGTCCGACCAGACCCAGTACAGCGCAGCGATGAATCCGCCGAGCAAGGCCAGGCGAATCAGGCGCATCGACTGTTCATTGACCTGTTCGATGTCCAGGGTCGGCTCTTCGACCACCACCTCACCATCGCCGGCTTCCTTGGCGGCCTGGCGTTTTGCCAGGGCGCGTGAGTAGGCCAGGCGCCGTGCGGCGACACCCAGGCCGCGGACGAAAGTGGCTTCGATCACCAGCCAGAACATCAGCAGGTACAGGGTATTGATCAAGCGGTCGCTGAGCTTGAGGGCGGTGTAGTAATAGCCAAAGCACACAGCGATAAACAACGCGATGGGCAATGCGGTAAACAGCACACCCACGGCCTTGCGAAATAGCGAGGCTTTTTCATGGGTCGGGCTGTTGAGCAGCAGGCGACTGAGTAGCCAGGCCATCAGGGCGTAGCAGGTCAGTACCACGGCAATGCCCAAAACGTCATCGGCCAACGCCGCCGGTTGATGCTCGGCGATGGCCACCACGGCCACCAGCGCCAATACCACCAGCCCGAGCTTGCGGATCCAGCCCTGGAGGAATTCGACCTGGGGTTTTTCCCAGCGGAAATGCAGCTCTGCCACGCCGCCCGGCGCGAGGATCCGGTAAGCGGTATAGAACACCAGCCACGCCTGCGCGATCTGCAACAAGGCTGCGCCGAGGTTGGCGTTCTGTCCACGGGCGTCAATTTGCAGGGCATAGCCGCACAGCGCCAGGCCGAGCGCCACGGGCATGGCCAGCAAGATATTTACCAGGATGGCGGTCGGTGTGTGCCACTGGCTGTCACGTTTGAAATGGCCGATATCCAGGTGGATTTTTCTCAGCCGCTCGTAAAGGCTGCTGCGCCGCCACAACAAGGCGCCGATCAGCAGCAGCAACGGCAGGAACAGCAACGGGCGCTGGGTCAGGCCGTCATACAGTTCGCTGACACTGGAAGCCCAGGGCAGTGTGTCGATCTGCTTGGTCAGGCGTGATGGGATGGTTTCTAGCCATTCGGTGTCCAACGGCTTGTTGCTGGGGATCCAGAACATCTGTTCGTCAAGGGTTGCCCGCAGGCTGGCGGCAGTGCTGAGCAGCTGTTTCTGGTTCAACTGCAAGGTGATGGATTCATTGAGCAGCGAGCTCAACTCCCGGCTCAGGCGCTCCAGCAGGTCGCTGCGAGTCACTGCCAGTTCCAACAGGGTGCGACGCAGTTGCGGGGTGACCTGATCCTCTGGCTGGTCCGCCAACAGCGTCTCGACGTAGCGGCTGGGTGGATTGATCAATTCCCGCTGCTGGTTGACCTCGAACTGGTACAGCCGGATGTTGGCGATGTCGTCCGCTAGGTCACGGTCTACCTTGAGTTTGGGCAGGGCCTGCTTTTGCTTATAGAGAATCTTCGATAGCAACAGGCTGCCCTGGAGTACGTTGATCTGCTCGTCCAGGGCGGCATCACTTTGGGTCACGTTATCCAGCATCTGCTTGGTTTGCAGGTTCTGCTGGGTCAGTTCGTTGAGTCGGTCGGTGCCTTTGAGCAGGTAATCGGAGAGTTTAAGGTTGGCGGCGCTTTCCGTGGCCAGCAGGCTGCTGCCACCGGCTTTCTGCGCTTCGATGGACTGCTGGGTTACCGTCTCCTGGGATTGGGCCAGGCGTTTCTGGTTGATCAGTGTTTGCAGGTCCTGGATTTCCTGCTCCAGCCGGGCGGTTTTTTCCACCGCCAGATCATGTTGGCTATTGCCCAGGTCTTGCAGTTGGCTGTTGCCCGCCAGTTCCTGGCGACGCAAGGGGATCAAGGCGTTGAGAGCCGCCAATTCGGCATTCAGTTGGTTGCGCTGGTCGCCGTTGAGGGGCTTGCCATTGTCCTTGCCCGCCTTGAGGATGTTGTTGATCTGTTGAATGCGGGTCTGGCTGCTGCTGATTTCGGTCTGGGCGCGCTCGGGACGTGTCTGGGCGGCGATGCTCAAGCTATTGGCATCGGCCAGCTCTTTTTGCAGGTCGCCTTGCTGGGTACTGCGCTGCACCAGCAGTTGCTCAAGTTGCGGCACTGGCAAGCTGGCGTAGCGTTGGGTGGCCGCAATGACGTTGGTTGCCTTGAGTCGGGCCAGTTCACGCTGGTTTTCCGTGGTCAGGCGTGGAGCGTCTTGCAACTGGCGCTTGAGGTCGCTCAAGCGCTGCTCGTAATCCTGCCTGTTGCCCAGGAAGGTCAGTGTTTGCTGCAGGATACTTTGCAGCGCCTTCATGTCCGCATCAGGCAGTTTGCGGTCAGGCAGCTTGTCCAGAGTCTGTTGGACGGAATCGACACTCGGCGGGTCGGCGGCATACGCCGGACTGACGCAGAGACTCAAACCCAGTAGGGCAGTGGCTAAAAAAGTGCGCAGGATTGTCATAGAGACCGGTCGAACGAGATGAAAAATAGGGAGCGTGACGCCCAAAAGCGCGCCATCGCTGCGCAGTCTAGAGGAAGAGCCCGGGCCCCGGGCGACTTCCTTCGGGGAATCTGACGCCGACTTTGCCGATCTTGTTCCCGTCCATCACAGCGACAGTCCAAATGGTGTTGTTCCACTCGACCTGGTCGCCCACGATTGGTGCACCACCGACTTTCTGGGTGATGAACTGGCTCAGCGGCATGTTTGGATCAATACCTTCAAGCTTTAGCCCGTAGAGTGCCGAAACTGCGCCCAGTTGGGCTTCGCCTTCCAGAACGAAGTCGCCGAAAAAGCGCAGGTCAAGGCCCCGTTGAGGTGCCTGGCTGAACAGTTTGCCCAGGGCGCCCAGGTTGTGTTCATGGCCGATTACACAAAGCAGATCGCCGACTTCCAGCACGGTACTACCCGACGGATGGAGCAGTTGCTGGCCACGAAACAGTGCAGCGATCCGTGTGCCTTCGGGCATTTTCAGCTCGCGAAGAGCTGCGCCGATACACCATTTTTCTGCGCCCAGGCGATAAACGAAGAGTTCCCACTCGCTGGTGATGTGTACTTCCAGGGCTGCCCGGGAGATTGGCGCAGGCTCTGGTGGCACCGTTACTTTCAGCCATTTGGCGACCCAGGGCAGGCTGGTGCCCTGAACGAGCAGCGACACCAGCACGATAAAGAACGCCAGGTTGAAATACAGTTGGGCATTGGGCAGCCCGGCCATCAGCGGGAACACCGCGAGAATGATCGGCACCGCGCCACGCAGGCCGACCCAGGCGATAAAGGCTTTTTCCCGTCCGTGGAACGCCTTGAACGGCAGCAGGCCCACCATGACCGACAGCGGCCGGGCAAACAGGATCATCCACAACGCCAGGCCCAGGGCCGGTAGCGCAATGGGCAGCAGATCATGGGGGGTTACCAGCAGCCCCAGCACCAGGAACATGCCGATCTGCGCGAGCCAGGCCATGCCGTCGAGCATATGCAGGATGCCGTGGCGGCTGCGCACGGGGCGGTTGCCGATTACCAGGCCGCACAGGTAGACCGCAAGGAACCCGCTGCCGTGCAGCGCGTTGGTCAGGGCGAAAACGAACAGGCCGCCGGCTATTACCAGAATCGGATACAGGCCGTTAGCCAGGTTGATGCGGTTGACCATCTGCAACATCAGCCAGCCGCCGCCCAGGCCGATGATGCCTCCGATGCCGAATTCGCGTATCAAGTGGGTCAGCAGGTTCCAGTGCAAGCCCGTCTGGCCGCTGGCGAGCATGTCGATCAGGGTGACGGTGAGAAACACCGCCATTGGGTCGTTGCTGCCGGATTCGATTTCCAGGCTGGCACTTACCCGCTCGTTGAGGCCCTTGCCGCCCAGCAGTGAGAACACCGCCGCAGCGTCCGTAGAGCCGACGATGGCGCCGATCAGCAGGCCTTGAATGAGGTTGAGATCAAACAGCCATGCGGCGGCCATGCCCGTCAGGCCGGTGGTGATCAGCACTCCGATCGTCGCCAGCGACAATGCCGGCCACAGCGCCACGCGGAAACTCGAGACCCGGGTGCGCAAGCCGCCATCGAGCAGGATCACCGCCAGGGCCAGGTTGCCGACAAGGTACGCGGTGGGGTAGTTGTCAAAGATAATGCCGCCGCCGTCGACGCCGGCGAGCATGCCCACGGCCAGGATGATCACCAGGATCGGGATGCCCAGGCGGGACGAAAGGGAACTCACCAGAATGCTCGCACCCACCAGCAACGCGCCGATCAAGAACAGGCTGTTGATGGTCGTTGCATTCAAAGGCAATACTCCAGAAAGAAAGGCGAGGCGCAGGCTGACCATGCAGTCTGCGTGCCAGCGATTCTAACCTGTTGAATTGCGGTGCTGTCAAAAAGGTTTTTTGGGTAGTGGCTGGCAAGGGTGTCCGGCTTGCGGGCGGGGCCCATTCAGAAATCAGGGCCTGAACCACATAGATCTTTGGGGATTCAGGAACCAGATTGCATAAATGCAGTCACTAAGGCTCAAGAGCGTAGCCCGACCCTTAAAATCAAGGCTGCGCGCCAGGATATCCCTGGCTTCCAAGGTGAATTTTCTTTATCGTCACCGCCCTTTGAAAACCCCAGAGAAATCAAAATGTTAGAAACATCCCTCAGTCAACTGGAACAACTGGTCAATGACCTGGTACAGCAGAATCAGCAATTGCTGGGCGCAAATGAGTCCCTCAAGTCGGAACTGGCCCTTGCCAAGGATGAGAACGACAGCTTGCAACTGAGCCTCATGGAGCACGAAGAAAAGCAGGGCGCCACTGCGGCGCGTATTCAGGCGTTGGTTGAGCGCGTGAGCGCAGGTCCTGTCAGCGCATGAATCAAGGCACCGAGGGGATAAAGGTCGTTTCGATTCTCGGTGAGGATTACTCGATCAAGGCGCCGCAAGGGGAAGACAACACCCTGATGAGTGCCGTGACGATGCTCAAGGCGTCTCTGGCCATCACCAAGAAAAAGTATCCGACATTGATCGGCGACAAACTACTGGTGCTGGCGGCACTGAACCTATGCGCCGAACAGATTGAAATGCAGCAGCGACACCAGCAGGAACTCGACCGTTACCAAGAGCAAGTCAGCGCCACGGTCGAGGTGATTGCCAAGGCGATTGGGCACCCATAATCAAAAGTACTCTGGTGCGCAGCGTTGTCAGCGCGCGCGTCAGGCTTTTTTCTCGTACACGATTTTGATCGAGTATTGGTTGTTGGCTTCATAACTGAAGACCTTGTACAAGATCGTCGCAATATCTCCCAAAATGTCGAGCTGATCGCCGGGATTGGCATAGATTAGGTACTCATCTAGCGTTATATCCTGTGCGATGGAAGGGCCACCATTCTTATCGACGAGAACAATTTTCGGCGTTTTCATCACGATTCCTCTAATTGGGTAGCAGTAGGTCAGTGGTGTGGAAGTCAGCGTCGAGCTCGCTGTCATCACCTGCAGCCTACCCAGTGAGAAATCTCTTTGGTAACTGTTAGAAATCACAGGTGCTTAGAACATTAGTTCATTAGCTCACGCGATTTAACCGATTAGAACCACTCATCCTGCATCCCCAGGCACGTATCATCCCGTGTCTCGAGAATCATCAGTTCATGATGGCAGCCCGGTATTTCCCAGGTCAGGAAGTACCGGGCGGCCTGGAGCTTGCCCTTATAGAAAGGGATATCGCCAGCTTTGCCCCTGGCCAGCCCTTCTTCGGCGCGAATGGCCTGCTCCAGCCAGCGCCAGCCGATCACCGTATGCCCAAACACTTTCAGGTACAGCGCCGAGTTGGCCAGGCTGCTGTTGACCTTGCCTTGTGCCAGGTCGCTCAAGAGCCCGAGAGTGACGCTTTGCAAGCGTGCCACTAGCTGCTCCAATGGTTCGCGTAACGCGCTGAGCGATGGATATTCCTGTGCTTGCGCGCCGGTCTCGGCGATCAGGCGAATCAGTTGCTTGAGGCCCGCGCCGCCGTTCTGTGCGAGCTTGCGCCCCAGCAAATCCAGGGACTGAATGCCATGGGTGCCTTCATGGATCGGGTTCAAACGGTTGTCGCGGTAGTACTGCTCCACCGGGTATTCGCGGGTATAACCGTGGCCGCCGAGGATCTGGATCGCCAGCTCGTTGGCTTTCAGGCAAAACTGCGAGGGCCAGGATTTGACGATCGGCGTCAGCAGGTCCAGAAGCTCGTGGGCCTGTTTGCGTTCCGTTTCGGTGTCGAGGGTGGTGGTGTCGTCGAACAGTCGCGCGGCGTACAGGCCCAGGTCGAAGGCGCCTTCTACATAGGCTTTCTGCGTCAGTAGCATGCGCTTGATGTCTGCGTGCTGGATGATCGACACCGGCGCGGTATTCGGGTCTTTGCTGTCCGGCAGACGGCCTTGCGGGCGTTCCCGGGCGTATGCCAGGGAGTAGAGGTAACCGGCATAGCCGAGCATCACCGCACCCATGCCGACGCCAATCCGCGCTTCGTTCATCATTTGGAACATGCAGGCCAGGCCCTGATGGGGTTTTCCCACCAGGTAGCCGACGCATTCACCGTTATCGCCGAAATTCAGCGCGGTTGAAGTAGTGCCGCGCCAGCCCATCTTGTGGAATAGCCCGGCCAGCAGCACATCGTTGCGCTTGCCGAGGCTGCCATCGTCGTTGACCAGGAATTTGGGCACGATAAACAGCGAAATACCCTTCACCCCGGCGGGTGCGTCCGGCAGCTTGGCCAGCACCATATGCACAATGTTTTCCGACAATGGATGATCGCCGCCGGAAATGAAAATCTTGTTGCCCTTGAGACGATAGGTCCCGTCGGCCGCGGGTTCCGCGCGGGTGCGAATATCCGACAGCGACGAGCCGGCATGGGGTTCGGTCAAGGCCATGGTGCCGAAGAATCGGCCCTCGATCATCGGTTGCAGGAAACGTAGTTTTTGCTCTTCGCTGCCGAAGCTTTCGATCAGGTTGGCGGCGCCCATCGTCAGGAACGGGTAGGACGTCGAGGCGGCATTGGCTGCCTGGAAGTGTGCGAAACAGGCTTGGGACAGCAGGGTCGGCAATTGCATGCCACCGGCTTCGAAGCTGCGAGCGGCATTCAGGAAACCAGCTTCCAGGAAGGCATCGACGGCCGGTTTCACTTCGGGAATCAGAACAGCCTGACCATTCTCGAAGCGCGGTTCGTTCTCGTCACCCTTGCGGTTGTGCGGGGCGAAGTACTTCTCGGCAATGCTGCGGGCAGTGCTGATGGCAGCATCGAAGGTTTCGCGGTTGTGCTCGGCAAACCGCTCGCGCTGGGTCAGGCCTTCGGCATCGAGGACTTCATACAGCTCGAAAGCCAGATTGCGGGAACTGAGCAGCGTCTCGGACATGGCGGCTTACCTGTAAAGGAGTGTGCCGCAGTCTAGGAGGGCTAATAAAAATGGGAAAGGAAGATAGATGGGGGTGATGGGGCGGCACAAGCTGCAAGCTACAAGCCGTAAGTAAGAGCGGTCCGCTTCCACTTGCAGCTTGCAGCTTGTCGCTGCAGTTAACCGATCGTCATCAGGCTGGCGTTACCGCCCGCTGCAGCGGTGTTCACGCTCAATGCACGCTCGATCACCAAGCGTTCCAGGGCAATGCCGGTTTCGCCGGAAGACAAACCGTGAACCCCAACAATCGCCCCGCCACGCTGGGCTACTTGCTGGCACACCGCACGCAGTTGGTCGGAGTCACCGTGGTGCAGGACGGCGTCGAACACTACCTCGTCCTTGCTCCAGTCGGCCACACGCTTGATCTTCGCCTGGATTTCCTTCGGCAGGCGTGGGAACAAAGCCTTGGTCTGCTCGGTTTCCGGCCATACCGCCGAACCACCGACAGCCAATACCGCCGCCAGTTGCGTCAGCAGGTCGCCTTCGACCTCCGCCAGGCACAGCACATGCTCGCGAGGCAGAATGGCGTAGCTGTTGCGCTCACCGGTCGGGCCGGCCAGCTGGCGGGTGATGCCGCTTTGCGATTGCGCGGCGAACTGCACGCACAGGGCGCTCAGGTCGCTGAACTGGTTGCTGTCTGCCCAGGTTTTCAGGGCGGTCAGCGGCTGGCTCATCGCGTCCCGCAGGCGCACATCCGGCGTAGCCAGGGCGTCGCCACGCACGAAGGATTGCTCGATCGCATCGGTAGGACGTGTCGACAGCAGGCGATACAGGTACAGCGGGCCGCCGGCTTTCGGGCCAGTGCCCGACAAGCCTTCGCCGCCGAATGGCTGCACGCCGACCACTGCCCCGACGATGTTGCGGTTGACGTAGACGTTGCCGGCATTGACGTTGTCGATCACCTTGGCGATGGTTTCGTCGATACGAGTGTGTACGCCCAGGGTCAGGCCATAGCCGGAAGCGTTGATCTGGCCGATCAACTGGTCGATTTCCTTGCGCTTGTAGCGCACGACGTGCAGTACCGGACCGAAGATCTCGCGTTGCAGCTCGTCGAAGCTTTCCAGCTCGATCAGGGTTGGCATCACGAAGGTGCCGCGCTTGATTTCTTCGCTGTCGGCAATCGCCACCTGGTACACGCTGCGGCCTTTGTCGCGCATGCCCTGGATGTGTTTCTCGATACCTGCCTTGGCTTCGGCGTCGATCACCGGGCCGATATCTACGGACAAGCGTTCCGGGTTGCCGAGGCGGCACTCAGCCATCGCACCCTTGAGCATTTCGATGACGCGATCAGCAGAATCTTCCTGCAGACACAGTACGCGCAGGGCCGAGCAACGTTGACCGGCGCTGTCGAAGGCCGAAGAAACGACGTCGATCACCACTTGTTCGGTGAGCGCCGACGAATCGACGATCATTGCGTTCTGGCCGCCGGTTTCAGCGATCAGCGGGATCGGGCGACCGTGTGCATCCAGGCGGCCTGCAATGTTGCGTTGCAGCAGGCGCGCGACTTCGGTGGAACCGGTGAACATCACGCCCTTGACGCGCTCATCCCCCACCAGGCGAGCACCGACGCTTTCGCCCTGGCCCGGCAGCAGTTGCAGCACGCCTTGCGGAATGCCGGCTTCGAGCAGCAGACGCACAGCTTGCGCGGCCACCAGTGGAGTTTGTTCGGCAGGCTTGGCCAGCACCGGGTTACCCGCAGCCAACGCTGCAGCCACTTGGCCGCTGAAAATTGCCAGCGGGAAGTTCCACGGGCTGATGCAGACGACCGGCCCCAGAGGGCGGTGGGCATCGTTAGTGAAGTCGTTACGGGCCTGCACTGCGTAATAACGCAGGAAATCCACGGCTTCGCGCACTTCTGCGATGGCGTTGGCAAAGGTCTTGCCGGCTTCGCGGGCCAACAGGCCCATCAGCGGCTGGATCTCGCCTTCCATCAGGTCGGCGGCACGTTCCAGGATCGCGGCGCGCTCGGCGGGCGGGGTGGCCTGCCAGATCGGTGCGGCGTTGAGCGCGCACTGGATCGCATTGTCGACATCGACAACGGTCGCTTCCTGGACGTGGCCCACCACATCACGGTGGTCCGAGGGGTTCAGCACTGGCGATGCCACTTCATCGCTGGATTCGCAGCCGAGCATCGGTGCGGCTTTCCAGTTGTTGTGGGCTGTTGCCAGCAGGGCGCAGGACAGCGACGCCAGGCGGTGTTCGTTGGCCATGTCGATGCCGGCCGAGTTGGCGCGTTCGTTGCCATACAGGTCGCGCGGCAGCGGGATACGCGGGTGTGGCAGGCCGAAGCCACCTTCCAGCGTGGCCATCTGCTCGATGCTGGCCACTGGATCGGCCACCAATTCCTGGATCGAGATGGATTGGTCGGCGATGCGGTTGACGAACGAGGTGTTGGCGCCGTTTTCCAGCAGGCGACGCACCAGGTAGGCCAACAGTGTTTCGTGGGTGCCAACCGGAGCGTACACGCGGCACGGACGGTTCAGCTTGCCTTCGGAAACCTTGCCCACGACCTGTTCATACAAAGGTTCACCCATGCCGTGCAGGCATTGGAACTCGTACTGGCCTGGGTAATAGTTCTGGCCTGCAATGTGATAAATGGCCGACAGGGTATGGGCGTTGTGCGTAGCGAACTGCGGGTAGATAACTTCCGGAACCGACAGTAACTTGCGTGCGCAGGCAATGTAGGAAACGTCGGTGTACACCTTGCGGGTGTACACCGGGTAGCCTTCCAGGCCTTCGACCTGGGCGCGTTTGATTTCGCTGTCCCAGTAGGCGCCTTTTACCAGGCGGATCATCAGGCGATGACGGCTGCGGCGTGCCAGGTCGATCACGTAGTCGATCACATACGGGCAGCGCTTCTGGTACGCCTGAATCACGAAACCGATGCCGTTCCAGCCGGTCAGTTGCGGCTCGAAGCACAGGCGTTCCAGCAGGTCCAGGGACAGCTCCAGGCGGTCGGCTTCTTCGGCATCGATATTCAGGCCGATGTCGTATTGCTTGGCCAACAGGGTCAGAGACAGCAGGCGCGGATACAGCTCGTCCATCACGCGCTCGTACTGGGCGCGGCTGTAGCGCGGGTGCAGGGCGGAGAGCTTGATGGAGATGCCCGGGCCTTCATAAATGCCGCGACCGTGGGAAGCCTTGCCGATGGAGTGGATGGCTTGCTCGTAGGACGCGAGATATTTCTGGGCGTCGTGTTCGGTAAGGGCTGCCTCACCGAGCATGTCGTAGGAGTAACGGAAACCCTTGGCTTCAAACTTGCTGGCGTTGGCCAGGGCTTCGGCGATGGTTTCGCCAGTGACGAACTGTTCACCCATCAGGCGCATGGCCATGTCGACGCCCTTGCGGATCATCGGTTCGCCGCTCTTGCCGATAATGCGGCTCAGGGACGAGGTCAGGCCGGCTTCGTTATGGGTCGACACCAGCTTGCCGGTCAGCAACAGGCCCCAGGTGGCGGCGTTGACGAACAGCGACGGGCTGTTGCCCAAGTGCGGGTGCCAGTTGCCGGTGCTGATCTTGTCGCGGATCAATGCGTCACGGGTGCCTTTGTCCGGGATACGCAGCAGTGCTTCGGCCAGGCACATCAGCGCCACGCCTTCCTGGGACGATAGGGAAAATTCCTGCAGCAGGCCTTGAACAATACCTGCACGGCCGCCGGCGCTCTTCTGATTGCGCAGTTTCTCGGCAATCGAGGCGGCCAGCTTGTTGGTGGCTTCGGCCATTTGTGCCGGCAAGCGTGCCTGTTCGATCAGCATCGGCACCACTTCCGGCTCGGGACGGCGGTAAGCGGCGGTGATCGAAGCTCGCAGTACCGATTGCGGCAGAATGCTTTCGGCGAATTCCAGGAAGCACTGGTGGGCGTGGTCGGCCTGCGCCTCGCCAGCGTCATCGGCATCCTTGCTGCCCGAGCCATTGAGCTCGGTCAAGGTTGCGCCACCCTCGAGTTTCTCCAGGTAATTGAAAATCGCCTGCTTGATCAGCCAGTGCGGCGTGCGATCAATGGAGGTCGCGGCCGCCTTGAGGCGTTCGCGGGTCGGGTCATCGAGTTTGACCCCAAGGGTGGTCGTAGCCATATTTTTATCCTCATGGGTGCCACTACTGCGTGGCATCAGCTGGCGGCAAGATTAGCTTCGCGTCGGAAGAGGTGCAACCGGGTGCAACCCATTTTCTTCTGGAAATGCGCGCAGTTCGTCAGGAAAACTATTTCGCTCGACAGAAACGGCTGCCGATCGGTGCATTTACTTCTGAGTTCGGTGGTTTTTGCTCCGAAAAGGAGCAAAAACAGGCCGTTTGCCGAAAAACACACCTGGGTGCAACTAATTCTCTCGAAACTGGTTGCACCTTATTTGCTTTGTTGAATAGCATTCGCGCCTAAGGTGCAACCACCTGCAAGGTAGGGTTCATCGGCTGATGGCTTTCCTGGGGAAACGTCAGTCATAAATGCGCGGCACGCGGCTTCGTCTACAAGCTACTCTCTTGTAGGCGGGCTGACAGACCGCCGCTACATAAAAACAAAGCCAGGGCGTAACTCAATGAGCGTAAGTAATCCAACCCTGATCACATTTGTGATCTACATCGCGGCAATGGTGCTGATCGGTCTCATGGCCTATCGCTCCACCAATAACCTTTCCGATTACATTCTCGGTGGTCGCAGCCTCGGCAGCGTCGTCACCGCACTATCGGCTGGCGCCTCGGATATGAGCGGCTGGTTGTTGATGGGCCTGCCGGGTGCCATCTACATGTCGGGTCTCTCGGAGAGCTGGATCGCCATCGGCCTGATCGTCGGTGCGTACCTGAACTGGCTGTTCGTTGCCGGTCGCCTGCGAGTGCAGACCGAACACAACGGCGACGCCCTGACGCTGCCGGATTACTTCTCCAGCCGTTTCGAGGATAAGAGCGGCTTGTTGCGGATTATCTCGGCGGTGGTGATCCTGGTGTTCTTCACCATTTACTGCGCTTCCGGCATCGTTGCCGGCGCCCGACTGTTTGAAAGCACATTCGGCATGTCCTACGAGACGGCCTTGTGGGCCGGCGCTGCCGCTACGATCGCCTACACCTTTATCGGTGGTTTCCTGGCGGTAAGCTGGACAGATACTGTACAGGCCACACTGATGATCTTCGCGCTGATCCTGACGCCAATCATCGTGCTGCTGGCTACCGGCGGTGTCGACACTACGTTCCTGGCCATTGAGGCAAAGGACCCGACCAGTTTCGATATGCTGAAAAACACCACTTTCATCGGCATTATCTCGCTGATGGGCTGGGGTCTGGGTTACTTCGGCCAGCCGCATATCCTCGCGCGTTTCATGGCGGCGGATTCGGTGAAGTCGATTGCCAAGGCTCGCCGCATTTCCATGGCCTGGATGATCCTGTGCCTGGCCGGTACCGTAGCCGTCGGCTTCTTTGGTATCGCCTACTTCTCGGCGCACCCGGAAGTGGCAGGCCCCGTGACCGAAAACCCAGAGCGGGTGTTCATCGAGCTGGCTAAGATCCTCTTCAATCCATGGGTTGCCGGTGTGTTGTTGTCGGCCATCCTGGCTGCAGTGATGAGTACCTTGAGCTGCCAGTTGCTGGTGTGCTCCAGCGCCCTGACCGAAGACTTCTACAAGGCTTTCCTGCGCAAGGGTGCTTCCCAGCTTGAGTTGGTATGGGTCGGCCGGATCATGGTGCTGGTGGTTGCGTTGATCGCCATCGCCATGGCTGCGAACCCGGAAAACCGCGTACTGGGCCTGGTGAGTTATGCATGGGCTGGTTTCGGTGCGGCCTTCGGTCCAGTGGTGCTGATCTCGGTACTGTGGAAAGGCATGACCCGTAACGGCGCACTGGCCGGTATCCTGGTCGGCGCGATCACCGTGATCGTATGGAAGCAGTTCGAGCTGCTGGGCCTGTACGAGATTATTCCAGGCTTCCTGTTCGCCAGCCTTGCGATCTACTTCGTGAGCAAGCTGGGCGCGCCGACTGCCGGTATGGTCGAGCGTTTTGACGCAGCGGAAAAAGACTACAATCTCAACAAGTAATTCGCTGGGCGCTGAGCGCCTGTCGAATTGAAAAAGAGGCCCGCGTCCTAAGGATGGCGGGCCTTTTTTTTTGCGTGTGATTAGCGACCACTCGAAGAAGATTCAGACGCTGGGATGTAGGGCGCTGAGGTGTTTACCGGATAAACACCGCCGGGCATCCAGCCCTGCACCTTTACCCGTGTAAAAGGTAAACTTCGCCTCCTGCGCAGGAGCAACCATGAATTATCGTCACGCCTTTCACGCCGGCAACCACGCCGATGTCTTCAAACACCTGGTCTTGACCCGCCTCATCGCCCTGATGTCGCGTAAGGAACAGCCGTTCGCCTACCTCGACACCCATGCCGGGATTGGCCTGTATGACCTGCAGGGTGACCAGGCCAACCGTACCGGCGAATACCTGGAGGGGATCGCCCGTTTGTGGGGCGAGGCCGACCTGCCGGCGCTGACCGCTGATTACATGCGGGTGCTGCACGAGATGAACCCCGATGGCCAGTTGCGCTATTACCCTGGCTCGCCAGAGCTGGCACGGCGCCTGACTCGTCCGCAGGACCGTGTTTTGCTCAATGAAAAACACCCGGAAGACGGCGTGTTGCTCAAGGACAACATGAAGGGCGACCGAAGGGTCAAGGTTCACTTGGGCGAGGGTTGGCACGTACCACGGGCGCTGCTGCCGGTGCCGGAAAAGCGTGCCTTGATGCTGATTGATCCACCTTTCGAGAAACTCGACGAAATGCAGCGCTGCGCCGCGTCGCTCAAGGAAGCCGTGGGTCGTATGCGCCAGACCGTTGCGGCGATCTGGTACCCGGTCAAGGACCAGCGCATGTTGCGCCGCTTCTACCAGGACCTGGCCGGCACCGGGGCGCCGAAGTTGTTGCGCGTGGAGTTGCTGGTGCACCCGCTGGACACCCCCAATAGCCTGAACGGCTCAGGCCTGGCGATTGCCAATCCGCCGTGGGGTCTGGAAGAGGAGTTGCGTGAGCTGCTGCCGTGGCTGTCCAAGCAACTTGGCCAGACCCAGGGCGGGTGGCAGATGGATTGGCTGATTGCTGAATAACCAGATCTCAAGCGGTTACAGAACAAATGTGGGGGCGAGCAAGCCCGCTCCCACATTTTGAATTGCGCTGGCCTTTAGATCGGGCAGGTCACGCCAGTGCCGCCGATACCGCAGTAGCCTTGCGGGTTCTTCGCCAGGTACTGCTGGTGATACGCCTCGGCGAAGTAAACGGTCGGTGCTTCATCGATCTGCGTGGTGATCTCGCCCAGGCCGGCCTTGGTCAGCTCTTGCTGATAAGCCTCGGCACTGGCGTTGGCCGCCGCCAATTGCTCAGGCGTGGTGGCATAGATCACCGAGCGATACTGGCTGCCGATGTCGTTGCCCTGGCGCATGCCTTGGGTCGGGTTGTGCAGTTCCCAAAACATCTTCAGCAGGTCTTCATACTTGATTTTGGCCTGGTCATACACCACCAGCACCACTTCGCTATGGCCGGTCAGGCCCGAGCAGACTTCTTCATAGGTCGGGTTCGGCGTGTAGCCGCCGGCGTAACCGACCACGGTGCTGACCACGCCGTCGCGCTGCCAGAATTTGCGTTCCGCGCCCCAAAAGCAGCCCAGGCCGAAGATCGCAAAGCCGACGTCGTCGGTGAAAGGGCCGAGCAGCGGGTTGCCATTGACGAAGTGCGTTTCGGGCAGCGTCATCGGAGTTTCGCGGCCAGGCAAAGCTTGTTCTTGAGTAGGAAGCACGTTTTTGTTCACCAGAATTTCCGAGCGCAAGACCATGATCAGTCCTCTCAGTCAGATTGAGTAAGGTAAGTAGTCAGACCGCCAGTGTGCCCGAGTGTTACAGCTATGTCAGGCGATTGGCCCGCGCGGATAGCGTTTGAGCTTGTTCAGCAGTTCGGCGCCGGGGATCGGGCGGTCGAACAGGTAACCCTGGCCGACGTCACAGCGATGGCGGCGCAGGAACGCCAGTTGTGCGGCGGTCTCGATGCCTTCGGCGACGACCTTGAGCTTGAGGTTATGGGCCATGGCGATCACTGCCGAGGTGATTTCCATGTCGTCCTGGTTGTCCGGGATTTCATGGATAAAACTTCGATCGATCTTGATGATGTCGATGGGGAATTTCTTCAGGTAACTCAAGGATGAGTAACCGGTGCCGAAATCATCCATGGCCAGGGTCAGGCCGAGACTTTTCAGTTGGTCCAGCTGTAGCCGCGTGTCTTCGGTGGCTTCCAGCAACAGGCCCTCGGTCAGTTCCAGTTCCAACAGGCTGGCCGGCAACTGTTCTTCCCTTAGGATGGTGCCGATGGACGCGACCAGATCAGGGTCGGAAAACTGCTTGGGCGACAGATTGATCGCCACCTGAAGATCGCCCAGGCCGGCGGCGCTCAACTGTTTGCTCATGCGACAGGCCTGCCGTGCGACCCATTTGCCGATGGGGATGATCAGGCCAGTTTCTTCTGCGACGCTGATGAACTGGTCCGGGCGGATCATGCCCTTTTCCGGGTGGTTCCAGCGCAACAGCGCTTCCATGCCCAGCAAGCGTCCGCTGCGCAGGCACAGCTTGGGCTGGTAGAACACGTCCAGCTCGTTCTGGGTGAGGGCGCGGCGCAGGTTGTTTTCGACGAACAGCTTGTAGCTGGCCTCTGCATTCAGGGCCTCGGTAAATATTTGTACCTGATGTTTACCGTTGGCCTTGGCCTTGTGCAGCGCCAGGCCGGCGTTGCGCATCAGGGTCTGGGGGTCGCGTCCGTGCAGCGGTGCGCAGGCCAGGCCCACGGAGCCGGTGACGCTGATCAACTGGTTATCGACGAACATGGGCTTGTCGAGGGTCGTCAGCAATTGGATGGCCATTTGCTGCCCGGCCTCAAGGTCTGTGTCGTCCAGCAATACCGCGAATTCATTGCTGGCAAATCGTGCCAGGCTGCCTCCGGCGCTGAGACTGTTGCGCAAGCGACGCGCCAGGCTGATCAACAGTTTGTCGCCGGTCTGATGACCAAGGCTGTCATTGATCCGTTTGAAATTGTCGATATCCACCAACAGCAGGCTGATAGGGGTATCGCTGTCCCGGGCAAAGCGCTCGTCGAGGTTGCGGATAAATGCCGGGCGGTTGCCCAGGTTGGTCAAGTTGTCGGTGTAGGCCAGACGTTCGATACGCTGCTGGGCCAGCTTGGTCTGGGTGATGTCTTCGTAGATACCGATGTAATGCGTGAGCTCGCGGTTGTCGCCATACACTTTGGATATCGACAATTGGCCCCAGTAAGGTTCGAGGTTTTTGCGCCGGCTCTTGAATTCACCTTGCCAGCTGTTGCTCTTGGCCAGGCTTGACGGTGCGTCGAACAGCAGCTCGCTGAGGTTCTCCAGGGCTGGCAGTTGCGCCAGTCGGTGGCCGTGAACCTCTTCGGTGCTGTACTGGGTGATGGCCGTGAAGCTGGGGTTGACGTATTCCACCACGCCGTCGCAATTGACCAGTAGAAAGGCGTTGGCACTTTGCTCCACTGCCCGTTGGAACAGGTGCAGGGCGCTGGTGGCGGCGCGGCGGTTGTGGTTGTTGATGACCTGGGCAAACTGGTCCGCCAGCTCACCGGCAAAGGCAATCTCATCCGACAGCCATTCCCGGGTGCCTGCACTTTGTTCCAGGCACAGCACGCCAACCACTTGGCCATCGATGCGGATGCTCGCGTCGAGCATGGCGTGAATATCCATGGGACGCAGGCTTTCGACCATCTCACGGGTGCGCGGATCACGCATTGCGTTGGTGGCGTCGATGGCCCGGCTGGTGTGCAGGGCTTCCAGGTAATCGGGAAAGCCGCTGGCATCGATAGGCTGGGGCAGGTGGTGGCGTTGCTTGGCGCGCTGGTAGGCCGAGATGGGAATCAGGCGCTGGCCTTCCAGGTTCCAGATGCTGGCGCAGTCGATCTGGTAGATGTCGCAGGCGCTGCGGGTGATCAGTTCGGCGGCTTCCTGCAGGGAGTTACCGCTGCTGTAGCGTTGCCGGGCCAAGAGCAGGATCAGTTCCTGTTGGGCGCGCACCCGCTCCAAGTGTTGCAACTGCTCTTTCTGGGCGCGCTGGTTCAGCTCCAGGGCAATTTGCAGGCGACTGTTCTGGTCTTCGAGGTCTATTGCAGGCATCTGCGCCGAGCTGCTCGACAGGCCGTCCACCACCATCAGATAGCCGCGCAACAGGTGGCGATTGTGCTGTCTGTAGGCTTCCCCCAGTTCCAGCACGTTAAGCGGGCCGTCATGGGTGTGCAGGGTATAGCGCACTTGGTAATGAGGGCTGGCGCTCAATTGCTGTTGGATGGTGTCGTGCAATTGGTAGCGGGCCTGGGGCTCCATCAAACTTGCATACGGCGAGCCGAGCAGTGAGCACAGCTCTACCGCAGGCAAGCCGAACTGGCGCTCACAGTTGGGATCAAGATACAGCAGTGCCCAGCTTGCCTCATTCAGCCGCTCGAAACGCAGCATACCGAGGCGCGAAGGCACCGGTAGCTGCGTCACGACCTCGGACGCCGTTCGGGCGACATCGGGTTGGCTTTTCATGGGGAACTCGCTTGGAAAATGCGCACTGCGCTGGGCTTTCGCCCTCTTTATTGCTGTCTGCGGCAAGGTTGCATCATGCAGCCCAGACTGACAAGTGAGGATAAAGGCTAAGTGCTATAGGTGCTATATCGGCCGCGAAGTGGTTTTCTGCAATCGGTTTGGCAGATGGTTGCAGGAGCAGGCTATTCAGGATGGGCGCTTGAGAAACAGGCAAAAAAAAGCCCCGCCAAATTGACGGGGTTGAGGTACGAGCGTGGCGCTCGAAAATCGCTACGAGCAGGCCTCCTCGGTGAAAAGGAGGCCTCTCGAAGTGTTACAGCAAGATAGTGCGGATGTCGTTCAGCAGGCTGCTCAGACGCTGGGTGAAGCGCGCGGCAGCAGCGCCGTTGATCACACGGTGATCGTAGGACAATGACAGCGGCAGCATCAGCTTGGGTTGGAACGCTTTACCGTCCCACACAGGCTGGATAGTGGCCTTGGAAACACCAAGGATCGCCACTTCCGGCGCGTTGACGATTGGCGTGAAGCCAGTGCCGCCAATGTGCCCGAGGCTGGAGATGGTGAAGCAGGCACCTTGCATGTCGTCCGCGGTCAGCTTCTTGTCACGGGCCTTGGCAGCCAGCGCAGCCGCCTCGGCCGCCAGCTGCAGCAGGCTCTTCTGATCAACGTTCTTGATCACCGGCACCAGCAGGCCGTCCGGCGTATCGACGGCGAAGCCGATGTGCACGTATTTCTTGCGAATGATCGCCTTGCCGCTTGGCGCCAGCGAACTGTTGAAGTCCGGCAGCTCCTTGAGCAGGTGCGCGCACGCCTTGAGCAGCAGTGGCAGAACGGTCAGCTTGACACCGGCTTTCTCGGCGACGGCTTTCTGCGCAACGCGGAATGCTTCCAGGTCAGTAATATCGGCCTGGTCGAACTGGGTCACGTGCGGGATGTTCAGCCAGCTGCGGTGCAGGCTCGACGCGCCGATTTGCATCAGGCGGGTCATCGGCACTTCTTCGGTTTCGCCGAAGCGGCTGAAGTCCACGACCGGGATCGGCGGAATGCCAGCACCACCGGTGGCAGCGCCGGCAGCCGGAGCTTCCTTGGCTTTCTGCATCATGGATTTGACGTAAGCCTGTACGTCTTCCTTGAGCACGCGACCGTGAGGACCGCTGGCCGATACTGCGTTCAGCTCAACGCCAAACTCACGGGCCAATTGGCGCACCGCAGGGCCGGCATGCACCTTGGCACCGCTTGGCGCAGGTGCGGCAGCCGGTGCCGGAGCGGCCTCGGCTTTGGCAGCAGGCGCAGGGGCGGCGGCAGGAGCGGCTTCAGCCTTGGCGGCCGGGGCAGCAGCGGCTGGAGCCGGTGCAGCAGCAGGCGCAGCGCCTTGGACTTTCAGCTTGAGGATAAAGTCGCCAGTGCCGACTTCGTCTTCGAGCTTGACCGCGATGCTTTCAACCACGCCGGCAGCCGGCGATGGAATCTCCATGGAGGCCTTGTCGGACTCCAGGGTGATCAGCGACTGGTCGGCTTCGACGGTGTCGCCGACCTTGACCAGCAGCTCGATGATCTTGGCCTTGCCCGACGAGCCGATGTCCGGAACGTGAATGTCCTGGACAGTGGCTGCGGCCGGAGCTGTAGCCGGGGCCGCTGGGGCCTCGGCAGCAGCGGCAGGCTTTTCAGCGGTAGCCGGGGCAGCCGCAGGAGCAGCAGCGGCTGGCGCAGGGGCCGCGTCAGCGGCACCTTCGATTTCCAGCTCCAGCAGTTCGTCGCCTTCTTTCAGGCGATCGCCCAGCTTCACTTTCAGGCTCTTGACCACGCCGGCCTTGGGAGCAGGAATTTCCATGCTCGCCTTGTCCGACTCCAGGGTCAGGATGCTCTGGTCGGCTTCGACTTTGTCGCCGACCTTCACAAACAGTTCGATTACTTCACCTTCACCGCTGCCGATGTCAGGTACGCGAATGAGTTCGCTCACAAAAAATCTCCTCAGCAGTCCAGTGGGTTGCGTTTTTCCGGGTTGATCCCGAACTTGACGATAGCGTCAGCCACCACCTTGGGTTCGATCTCACCACGGTCAGCCAAGGCTTCCAGGGCTGCCAACACCACAAAGTGACGGTCGACTTCGAAGAAGTGACGCAGCTTCTTGCGGCTGTCACTGCGGCCGAAACCGTCGGTGCCCAGGACTTTGAATTCCTTGGACGGGACCCACTGGCGAATTTGTTCAGCAAACAGTTTCATGTAGTCAGTGGATGCGATGACCGGACCTTTACGGCCAGTCAGGCACTCCTCGACGTAGCTCAGTGCAGGCTTCTGACCTGGGTGCAGGCGGTTGTTGCGCTCTACCGCCAGGCCATCGCGACGCAGTTCGTTGAAGCTGGTAACGCTCCACACGTCAGCGCCGACGTTGAACTCTTCACGCAGGATCTTCGCCGCCTCACGTACTTCACGCAGGATGGTGCCGGAGCCCATCAGTTGCACGTGGTGCGCCGCTTCCTTGGTGTCTTCCTCGAGCAGGTACATGCCCTTGATGATGCCCTCTTCCACGCCGGCCGGCATGGCTGGCTGCTGGTAGGACTCGTTCATCACGGTGATGTAGTAGAAAACGTCCTGTTGCTCTTCGGTCATCTTCTTCATGCCGTCCTGGATGATCACCGCCAGCTCGTAGCCGTAGGTTGGATCAAAGGTGCGGCAGTTCGGGATGGTGGCAGCCAGGATGTGGCTGTGACCGTCTTCGTGTTGCAGGCCTTCGCCGTTCAGCGTGGTACGACCGGCGGTGCCGCCGATCAGGAAGCCACGGGTACGGCTGTCACCGGCAGCCCAGGCCAGGTCGCCGATACGCTGGAAGCCGAACATCGAGTAGAAGATGTAGAACGGCAGCATCGGCTGGTTGTGGCTGGAGTACGAAGTACCGGCAGCGATGAAGGAGCTCATGGCGCCCGCTTCGTTGATGCCTTCTTCGAGGATCTGGCCCTTCTTGTCTTCCTTGTAGAACATCACCTGGTCTTTATCGACTGGCTCGTAGAGCTGGCCGACGGAGGAGTAGATGCCCAACTGGCGGAACATGCCTTCCATACCGAAGGTACGGGCTTCGTCCGGGATGATCGGGACGATGCGCGGGCCGATTTCCTTGTCCTTGACCAACTGCGCGAGGATCCGCACGAAGGCCATGGTGGTGGAGATTTCACGGTCGCCGGAGCCGTCCAGGATTGCCTTGAGGGTATCGAGTGGCGGCGTCGGGATGTTGAAGCTTTTGGCGCGGCGCTGTGGCACGAAGCCGCCCAGTGCAGTGCGACGCTCGCTGAGGTAGCGGGCTTCGGCGCTGTTTGGCTCAGGCTTGAAGAATGGCAGGTTTTCCAGCTCTTCATCCTTGACCGGGATGTCGAAGCGATCACGGAACAACTTCAGGCTGTCGACATCGACTTTCTTGGTGTTGTGCGCAGTGTTTTTCGCTTCGCCGGCACCGGTGCCATAACCCTTGATGGTCTTGGCCAGGATGACGGTTGGTTGTTCTTTGTGGTTGACCGCTTCGTGGTACGCCGCGTAGACCTTGTACGGGTCGTGGCCGCCACGGTTGAGTTTCCAGATCTCGTCGTCGGACAGGTCGGCAACCATCGCCTTGAGTTCAGGCGTGTTGAAGAAGTGTTCACGCACGAACGCGCCGTCTTTGGCCTTGTAGTTCTGGTACTCGCCGTCGATGACTTCGTCCATGCGGCGTTGCAGGATACCGTCGACGTCCTTGGCCAGCAGTGGGTCCCAGAAACGGCCCCAGATGACTTTGGTTACGTTCCACTGGGCACCGCGGAACACGCCTTCGAGTTCCTGGATGATCTTGCCGTTGCCGCGAACCGGGCCGTCGAGGCGCTGCAGGTTGCAGTTGATGACGAAGATCAGGTTGTCCAGCTTCTCGCGGCCGGCCAGGGAGATGGCGCCCAGGGATTCCGGCTCGTCGCACTCGCCGTCGCCCAGGAAACACCAGACCTTCTGCTTGCCTTCGGGGATGAAGCCACGGGCTTCCAGGTACTTCATGAAACGTGCCTGGTAGATCGCCTGGATCGGGCCCAGACCCATGGATACGGTCGGGAACTGCCAGAAGTCAGGCATCAGCCAAGGGTGCGGGTACGACGACAGGCCGCCACCGTCGACTTCCTGGCGGAAGTTGTTCATCTGGTCTTCAGAGATGCGGCCTTCCATGAACGCACGGGCGTAAACGCCTGGGGAGGTGTGGCCCTGGAAGTAGATCAGGTCGCCGCCGTGTTCATCGGTCGGTGCCTGGAAGAAGTAGTTGAAGCCGATGTCATACAGGGTTGCGCTGGAAGCGAAGCTGGAGATGTGACCGCCCAGGTCAGAATCTTTCAAGTTCGTGCGCATTACCATTGCCATCGCGTTCCAGCGTACCAGCGAGCGAATGCGGCGTTCCATGAACAGGTCGCCAGGCATGCGTGCTTCGTGGGTAACTGGGATGGTGTTGCGGTATGGCGTGGTGATGGCGTAGGGCAGTTGCGAGCCGCTGCGGGTCGCGAGTTCGCCCATACGGGTCATCAGGTAGTGAGCACGGTCTTCGCCTTCTTTGTCGAGAACCGATTCCAGGGCGTCCAGCCATTCCTGGGTTTCGACGGGATCGAGGTCTTGCATGGCTTGCTCCAGGGCGGAAAGGCTACCAGAATCGGTTGCCTGAAGTTTGCGACTGGCCTTGTGGGCAGACGACATAAATTCTTGGATGACCGGAGGTTGCTCCGGCGTCCTGTAGTTTTACTACAAATCGTCGACCATTTCAGCCTTTCGAATGTATATACGAGTAGTAAAACTACACAAGACCGAGGTGGTTGCCCGGTCCGGCTGGTGAGCATAATCGTTATTGTTGATCTTTTGCGAACAAGAAAAGGTAGAAGTTTAATGTCGCCTGCCAAATTTCATCTATTTTCAGCTATTTCTAACTTTTGTTCGACAGTCCTTCACCGTGCGTGGTTCTGGCGTTCACAACCGCAGGCCATTTACGCGCCGATTAAGGATAGACCATGACCCTTCCAATGTTGGTTGAACTGCCGGTCATTCTGCAACCCTTTGCCAGTCGGGCCGAGGATTCGTTTCGCGATGCTGTCGCGCAATTGGCTGACGATCACGGCCTGCCCACCTGGACGCCGCAACGCTGGGCCGACTTTGCCCGGGTATGCGCGGCCAGTGACTTTGTCATTGAACAGAGCCTTCGTGACCCTTTGATGTTGCTTGAGCTGGTGGCCGGTGGTGAGTTGGATCGAGGTTTTGCGCCCGGTGAGCTGTGCGGGCAGATTGCCGCAGCAGTGCAGCAGGCTGACACAGAAGATGAGCTGGGACGCAATCTGCGTCGCCAGCGTACCCGTCAGCAGGTACGCATCATCTGGCGCGACCTGACCCGACAGGCAGACCTGGTGCAGACCTGCCGTGATTTGTCGGACATGGCCGATGCCAGTATCGATCAGGCCTATCAATGGCTGTACCAGCGCCATTGTGTGCAATTTGGCACGCCCACCGGGCGCCGCAGCGGCGAGCCGCAACACATGGTCATCCTGGGCATGGGCAAGCTGGGTGCGGTGGAACTGAACCTGTCGTCTGATATCGACTTGATCTTCGCCTATCCCGAAGGCGGTGAGACCGTGGGCGTCAAGCGTGCCCTGGATAACCAGGAATTTTTCATCCGCCTGGGCCAGCGGCTGATCAAGGCCCTGGATCCGATGACCGTCGACGGTTTCGTGTTCCGTGTCGACATGCGCCTGCGGCCATACGGTTCGGCGGGGGCGCTGGTGCTCAGCTTCAATGCACTGGAGCAGTACTATCAGGATCAGGGGCGCGATTGGGAGCGCTACGCCATGATCAAGGCCCGGGTCGTGGCCGGCGATCAAGTGGCCGGCGCGCAACTGCTCGACCTGCTGCGACCTTTTGTCTACCGGCGCTACCTGGATTTTTCTGCGATTGAAGCGCTGCGTACCATGAAGCAGTTGATCCAGCAGGAAGTGCGCCGCAAGGGGATGGCCGACAACATCAAGCTCGGTTCTGGTGGCATTCGCGAGGTCGAGTTTATCGCCCAGGCGTTTCAACTGATCCACGGCGGGCGCGACCTCAGTTTGCAGCAGCGTCCGCTGTTAAAAGTGCTCGGGACACTGGAAGGCCAGGGCTACCTGCCGCCGGCGGTGGTTACCGAGTTACGCAGTGGCTACGAATTCTTGCGGTACACGGAACACGCAATCCAGGCCATCGCCGACCGCCAGACCCAAATGCTCCCCGACGGTGCCGAGGATCAGGCGCGGATCGCCTTCATGATGGGCTTTACGGGCTGGACCGCGTTCCACGAACAGTTGATGTACTGGCGCGGGCGGGTCGACTGGCACTTCCGCCAGGTGATTGCCGATCCTGATGAAGAGGAGGGTGAGGAAAGCGAGTTGGTGGTGGGTGGTGAATGGTTGCCGTTATGGGAAGAATCCCAGGACGAGGAAGCGGCTTGCCGGCAACTGCAGGACGGTGGTTTCGCTGATGCGCCCAAAGCCTTGAAAGCCTTGGCCAGCCTGCGTGGCAGCCCGCAATTGCGGGCGATGCAGCGCCTTGGTCGTGAGCGTCTGGATGCCTTTATCCCGCGTTTGCTGGCCCAGGCGGTCGAACACGCCAACCCGGATCTGGTGCTGGAGCGGGTGCTGCCGTTGGTGGAGGCAGTTGCCCGACGTTCCGCGTATCTGGTGCTGTTGACGGAAAACCCCGACGCCTTGCGTCGACTGTTGACCCTGTGCGCTGCCAGTCCATGGATTGCTGAACAGATCACCCGCTTTCCGCTGCTGCTGGACGAGTTGCTCAACGAAGGTCGTCTATTCAAGCCGCCCCTTGCACCGGAACTGGCGGCCGAGTTGCGTGAGCGCCTGACGCGGATTCCCGAAGACGATCTTGAGCAGCAGATGGAAGCCCTGCGCCACTTCAAGCTGGCTCATCGCTTGCGCGTAGCTGCCTCGGAAATTGCCGGCAGCCTGCCGCTGATGAAGGTCAGTGACTACCTGACCTGGCTTGCCGAAGCCATTCTCGAGCAAGTGCTGGCCCTGGCCTGGCGCCACACTGTGGCCCGCCATGGCTCGCCGTTGCGCATGGACGGTACCTTGTGCGATCCCGGGTTCATCATTGTCGGTTATGGGAAAGTCGGCGGCATTGAATTGGGGCATGGTTCGGATCTGGACCTGGTGTTTATCCATGACGGTGATCCGCACGCGGAAACCGACGGCGCCAAGCCCATTGACGGGGCACAATTTTTCACCCGGCTGGGGCAGCGGATCATCCATCTGCTGACCACCCAGACCAACTCCGGGCAGTTGTATGAAGTAGACATGCGCCTGCGACCCTCTGGCGCGTCGGGGCTTTTGGTCAGTTCCCTGGGGGCGTTTGCGCGTTATCAGGAGAATGAGGCCTGGACCTGGGAACATCAGGCCCTCGTACGGGCGCGGGTGCTGGTGGGCAGCCAGGATGTCGGCCGCGCATTTGAAGAAGTACGAGCGCGGGTGCTGGGGCGTGCGCAAGACCTGGCGAAGCTGCGCCAGGAAGTCAGCGAGATGCGCACCAAGATGCGTGACAACCTGGGGACCAAGGCCACAGCGGCCGGTACGGCGGCGAATGCCTTCGAGCCCACCGCTTCGTTCGACCTCAAGCAGGACGCCGGAGGTATCGTCGATATTGAATTTATGGTGCAATACGCGGCTTTGGCGTGGTCTGCACAACATCCGACGTTGCTGCGCTACACCGACAATATCCGCATCCTGGAAGGTCTGGAGCAGGTCGGGCTGATGCCCGCCGCCGATGCCCACCTGTTGCGTGAAGTGTATAAGGCCTACCGCTCGGCGGCCCATCGTCAGGCCTTGCAAAACGAGGCTGGGGTGGTTACCGGTGACCAGTTCGCGGACGAACGGCGCCAAGTGAAGCGAATCTGGCATGAGCTGGGGTTAAGCTGAAGTTCGATTAATTGAGCGACGCCAATCTAATGTGGAAATCGGCTTTATGTAGCAGCGGGCTTGCTCGCGATGCAGGTGCTGCGGTCTCTCCAGACCGGGGTGATGCCATCGCGAGCAAGCCCGCTCCCACAAAAGGCGCGATCCACCGTAATTATCGATGCGGGGAGGCATGAGCCTCCCCGCATCGTTTGTGGAAACTACATGAATATTCTGATCGTTGGGCCCAGTTGGGTCGGTGACATGGTGATGGCGCAGACACTGTTTCAGTGCCTGAAACAACGTCATCCCGACTGCCAGATCGACGTGCTCGCCCCCGAGTGGAGCCGGCCGATCCTGGAGCGCATGCCCCAAGTGCGCCAGGCCTTGAGCTTTCCGCTCGGCCATGGCGCCCTGGAACTGGCGACCCGTCGACGCATCGGCAAGTCCCTGGCGGGCCAGTACGACCAAGCGATCCTGCTACCCAACTCGATGAAATCGGCGCTGGTGCCGTTTTTTGCCGGCATCCCCAAACGTACCGGCTGGCGCGGCGAGTTTCGCTATGGCCTGCTCAACGACGTGCGCAAGCTCGACAAGGCGCGTTACCCACTGATGATTGAACGCTTCATGGCCCTGGCTTACGCGCCGAGCGCCGAGTTGCCGACACCGTACCCGCGTCCAAGCCTGCAAATCGACGCGCTCACCCGTGATGCAGCGCTGGCCAAGTTCGGCTTGACCCTCGATCGGCCGGTATTGGCGCTATGCCCGGGCGCCGAGTTCGGCGAGTCCAAGCGCTGGCCGTCGGAGCATTACGCCAAGGTCGCCGAGTTGAAGATCCGCGAGGGCTGGCAAGTCTGGCTGTTCGGTTCGAAAAACGATCATTCAGTGGGTGAAGACATTCGACAGCGTTTGATCCCCGGTTTGCGTGAAGAGGCCGTCAACCTCAGTGGCGACACGTCGCTGGCCGAGGCGATCGACCTGTTGTCCTGCGCTGATTCGGTGGTATCCAACGACTCTGGCCTGATGCACGTTGCGGCGGCGCTGAATCGCCCGCTGGTGGCGGTGTACGGCTCGACGTCACCCGGCTTCACCCCGCCGTTGGCCGACAAGGTTGAAGTAGTGCGCCTGGGCCTGGATTGCAGCCCATGCTTTGATCGCACCTGTCGCTTTGGCCATTACAACTGCCTGCGGCAGTTGTTGCCACAGCCTGTGACAGACGCCTTGCAGCGGTTGCAGGGCTCTGTGGTCGAGGTTCGCTGAGTTGCGGGTACTGGTAATCAAGACCTCATCCCTGGGCGATGTGATTCATGCCCTGCCAGCGTTGACGGACGCGGCCCGGGCGATTCCGGGGATTCGTTTCGACTGGGTGGTGGAAGAAGGCTTTGCCGAAATCCCGACCTGGCATCCGGCGGTTGACAAGGTGATCCCGGTGGCGATTCGCCGCTGGCGCAAGAACCTCTGGCAAACCACCAGGAATGGCGAATGGCGTCGTTTCAAGCAACAGATCCAATCGACTAAATACGATCTGGTGATCGACGCCCAGGGCCTGCTGAAAAGCGCCTGGCTGACGCGCTACGTACGTGCGCCGGTGGCGGGTTTCGACAAGCAGTCGGCGCGCGAACCGATTGCTGCGCGTTTCTATTCCCGACGCCTGGCCGTGGCGCGTGGGCAGCATGCGGTAGAGCGCTTGCGCCAGTTGTTTGCGCTAGCCCTGGGTTATGACTTGCCCAAAGGTCTGGGCGATTACGGCTTGAGCGTCGATAAACTGCTGGGCTTGCCGCCGAAAAAGCCCTTTGTATTGCTGCTGCACGGCACCACCTGGGACACCAAGCATTGGCCCGAAGTCTACTGGCGTGATCTGGCTGAACGCATGGGTAGCCTGGGTATTGATGTGAAATTGCCGTGGGGCAACCCAGCCGAGAAGGCACGCGCCGAGCGCCTGGCCCAGGGCCTGAGCAACGCTGAGGTGTTGCCCAGGCTGAACCTGGCCGGAGTGGCGCAGGTGCTGGCGGGTGCCAGGGCATGTGTCGCGGTGGATACCGGTCTCGGTCACCTGGCGGCTGCGTTGGACGTGCCGACGATTTCCCTGTTCGGCCCGACCAATCCGGGCCTGACGGGGGCCTATGGCAAGGCGCAGATTCATCTGGGCAGCGATTTTCCGTGCGCGCCCTGCCTGCAGAAGAAATGTACTTATCAACCGACTGCCGAAGATCAGCGCCGGTTTGATCTCAAGCGTGAATGGCCACTGTGTTTCACTCGCGTGAATCCCGAGCGTGTGGCAAGTCGACTGAGCACGCTGTTACTGGCTGAGGAGCAGCACTGATGCAACTGGCCTTTGTACTGTACAAATACTTCCCGTTTGGCGGCCTGCAGCGTGATTTCATGCGCATTGCCCTGGAATGCCAGCAGCGCGGCCACAAGATTCGTGTCTACACCTTGATCTGGGAAGGCGATGTGCCGCCCGGTTTTGAAGTGCTGGTGGCGCCGGTCAAGGCGTTGTTCAATCATCGGCGCAACGAAAAACTCTACGCCTGGATCCAGGCTGACCTGGCCAGGCGTCCGGTAGACCGGGTGGTAGGCTTCAACAAAATGCCCGGGCTGGACGTGTATTTCGCCGCCGACGGAGTGTTTGAAGACAAGGCGCAAACCCTGCGCAACCCGATGTATCGCTGGTTCGGTCGCTATAAGCACTTTGCCGAGTATGAGCGAGCGGTATTCGACAAGGACGCCAACACCCAGATCATGGTGCTTTCCGAGCGTCAGCAGGCATTGTTCAGCAAGTACTACGGCACGCCGGCCAGCCGCTTCCACTTCCTGCCGCCCGGCATCAGTCGTGACCGTCGCGCGCCGCCCGATGCGGCTCGGATTCGCGCCGAATTTCGCCGCGAGTTCGGCCTGGCAGAGGACGATCTGCTGCTGGTGCAAATCGGCTCGGGCTTCAAGACCAAGGGCGTCGATCGCAGTCTCAAGGCCGTGGCCGCACTGCCATCGGCGCTGAAGAAGCGCACCCGGCTGTTTGTAATCGGGCAGGACGACCCCAAAGTATTCCAATTACAGAGTGCCGCGCTGGGGCTGGGCGAACAGGTGCAGTTCTTCAAGGGGCGCAGCGATATTCCGCGTTTCCTGCTGGGGGCGGATCTGTTGATCCACCCGGCGTATAACGAGGCGGCCGGCATGGTGCTGATCGAAGCGCTGGTCGCCGGCCTGCCGGTACTGGTGAGTAAGGTCTGCGGCTATGCGTTCTACATCGACCAGGCCCAAGGCGGCCGGGTGTTGGACGAGCCTTTCGAGCAGGACCAGCTCAACCAGTATTTGGTGGATATGCTCGACGATCCACAAGCACGTGCGGCCTGGAGCCGCAATGGTCTGGCCTTCGCTGAGACGGCTGACCTCTATAGCATGCCGCAGTACGCTGCGGACCTGATTCTGGCGGAGCCAAACCGATGAAGTTGATTCTTGCCGAACCGTTCAAGACCTTATGGGCCGGACGCGATGCGTTTGCCGAGGTCGAGAAGCTGGACGGCCAGGTGTACCGTGAACTGGATGCCCGCCGTACCTTGCGTACGGAAGTGGACGGCCACGGCTTTTTCGTGAAAATCCATCGTGGGATCGGCTGGGCCGAGATCCTCAAGAACCTGATCACCGCCAAGTTGCCGGTGTTGGGCGCGGGCCAGGAGTGGCTGGCGATCCAGCGCCTGCAGGCCGCAGGGGTGCCCACCATGACCGCCGTGGCGTACGGCGAGAAGGGCAGCAATCCGGCCGACCAGCATTCGTTTATCGTCACCCAGGAGCTGGCTCCGACTGTCAGCCTCGAAGACTTGAGCATGGACTGGGTCAAGCAGCCACCGAACCCTGTGATCAAGCGCGCGCTGATTGCCGAAGTGGCGCGCATGACCGGCATGATGCATCGCGCCGGGGTCAATCATCGCGACTGCTACATCTGCCACTTCCTGCTGCACACCGACAAACCGTTGGTAGCGGACGATTTCAAGCTCTCTGTGATTGACCTGCACCGTGCCCAGGTCCGTGCGAACATCCCGTTGCGCTGGCGCAACAAGGATCTGGCAGGGCTGTATTTCTCTGCGCTGGACATAGGCCTCACTCGGCGCGACAAGTTACGGTTTCTCAAAGGCTACTTCCAGCAGCCGCTGCGCCAGGTTCTGGTTGAAGAAGCGGCGCTGCTGGCCCTGCTGGAGCGCAAGGCGGCCAAGCTCTATGAGCGTAAACAACGTTACGGGGATGCGCTCTGATGGCGGGTTGGAACCTGGAGCCCGCCTACGCCGCTCTCGCGCATGACTTTGGTAGCCTGGAGGCGGTGTTCGCCCTGCAAGGTGAGCGGCTGACCCGAGATCCGTTGTCAGAGGTCATCCGCGTGGAACGTGGCGGGGTCAACTATTACGTCAAGCGCTACGTCGGTGCGGGCAAGGGCTTGCGCCGCTATCTGGGGCGACCCCGGGTCAAGTCCGAGTGGCAGAACCTCAAGCGTTTTGCCAAATGGGGTATCCCGACGGCCGAAGTGGTCGCTTGGGGGCTGGAGCGCAAGGGGCTGGCCTATGACCGCGGTGCAATGATCACGCGTGAGTTGCCCAGGACTGAGGATCTGTCGGCACTGGCCGAGCGCAAAGATCCGCAATTGTCGGACCCAGTGTGGGTCGACAAGGTCAGCCGCCAGCTCGCCGAGTACACCCGGACCATGCACGACAACCGCTTCACCCACAACGACCTGAAGTGGCGCAACCTGCTGATCGACGACCAGCAAACCTTGTACCTGATCGACTGTCCCAATGGTGATTTCTGGCGTGGGTTCTGGCTCAAGTACCGGATTACCAAGGATCTGGCGTGCCTGGACAAGGTCGCCAAGTATCACCTGTCGACCACCCAGCGTTTGCGTTTCTACATGCAGTATTGCCAGCGCAAACACTTGAGTGCGTCGGATAAACAGCGAATTCGCCACGTGGTGAAGTTTTTCGAGGGGCGCGAATGAGTGATTTCCTGGCGGCCGAGGATCGCGCCCTGCTGGAGCGCAACGACCTGGCAACGTTCGATGCGCTGTGGGCCAAGCAGTTGGACGCGGTAGACGAGCCCAATACCAGTCGTGGAGGCTGGAGCAGCGTGTTCCGCCTGGAGCTGGAAGGCCACGGCTATTACCTCAAGCGCCAGAGCAACTACCTGACGCGCACCCTGTACCGGCCGTTGGGCGAGCCGAGTTTTGCCCGCGAATTCCGCAACATCAGCCGTTATCGCAAGATGGGCGTCCCGGCGCTGCAGGCGGCGTTCTTCGGTGAGCGCAAAGTTGACGGTGAGCATCGCGCGATGCTGCTGACCCGGGCGTTGGACGGCTGGAACGACCTGGACTCGTTGCTTGAGCAATGGAGCACGCTGAGTGGCGCCCAGCACCAGGCAATCCTGCGTGCCTGCGGTCAATTGGCGCGGCAACTGCATAGCGCCGGCCAAGTGCATGGCTGCTTTTATCCCAAGCATATTTTCCTGCAGGCCACCGGCGACGGTTATGCCGCGCAGTTGATTGATCTGGAGAAAACCCGGCCATTGCTGTTTGGCTGGCGCGATCGGGTCAAGGACCTTGAGCCGCTGTTGCGCCGCGCGCCGCAATGGTCGCAGGATCAGGTTCGCTGCTTGTTGGCGGCTTATCTTGACCAATCTGCAGACAGCTCGCTGGTCGACAACTGGGTCCAGCGCCTGACGGCCCGCCGCAATCACAAGGAGACGCGTTGATGCGTTTGTCCGAGCTCAGGAATGCCGGTCGTACCCCCAGCCTGCCGCTTAGCATTGAGCTGGCGGACGCGGCTGGCCCCGGGCAGTTGCAATTGCTCAGCCTGCTGCGGGTATTGCCAGGCCAGCGTTACGTGGGCGCGGCCATTTGGCGCGGGCGCCCGGTGTTGGCCAAGTTACTGGTAGGCAGCAAGGCGGCGCGGCATTTTCAGCGTGAATTGTCTGGCGTGCGGCTGCTGGCAGAGCAAGGCCTGAGCACCCCACTTCTGCTGGCCGACGGGCTCAAGGACGGCGAGGGCGGCTGGCTGTTGTTTGAGTTTTTGGAAGGTGCGCAAAGCCTGGCAGACGCCTGGCATACCGTTGAAGGTTTGCCGCCGCTGGCCGACGCACAGCAGGCAGTATTGGCCGAAGCCTTGGGTGCGATCGCGCAGATGCACGCCAAGGGCTTGTGGCAGGAGGATTTGCACCTGGACAACTTGCTGCGCAAGGACGGCAAGTTGTATTTGATCGATGGCGCCGGAATTCGCGTCGAACAGACCGGCAAGCCGTTGTCGCGTAATCATGTATTGGAAAATTTGGGGGTATTTTTCGCCCAGTTGCCCAAGAGCCTCGAGCCATTCACCGAAGAACTGTTGGTGTACTACCTGTTGAGCAATGGTGAGCATGCGTTGCCGCTCGAAGCGCTGCAAAAACAGGTGCACAAAGTCAGCGCCTGGCGCATGAAAGACTTCATGGGCAAGGTCGGGCGTGAGTGCACGTTGTTCAGCGTGGTGCGCGGCGCTTTTGCCCTGCGCGCGATCCGCCGCGAGGAGGAACCGGCGATGCTGCCGGTACTGGCCCAGGCCGATGCGCTGCTCGATCAGGGCCACCTGTACAAGACCGGCGGTGCGGCCAGCGTCGCCAGGGTCGAGGTCGGCGGTCGGCCACTGGTGATCAAACGCTACAACATCAAGGGTTTTGCCCATTGGCTCAAGCGTTTCTGGCGACCGAGCCGGGCCTGGCATTCCTGGCGCGAAGGCAATCGCCTGGCATTCCTGGGGATCGCGACACCCAAACCACTGGCGCTACTGGAGACGCGGTTTTTCGGGTTGCGTGGCCGCGCCTACCTGATCACTGAATACTTGCCCGGGCCGGATATCATCGAGCGCTTTGCGCCGTATGTTGAAAGCGGCGAGGCGCCCGAGGCTGAACTGCGTGCGCTGGATTATCTGTTCGACGAGCTGATTCGCGAGCGCATCAGTCATGGGGATTTCAAGGGGCACAACCTGTTCTGGCATCACGACCGTTGGGCGCTGATTGATCTGGACTCGATGTGTCAGCATGGTTCGCGCAGTAGCTTTGCACCGGCTTATGCCAAGGATCGTGCGCGATTTATGCGCAATTGGCCGCAGGGCAGTGCGTTGTATCAGGTAATTGATCAGCGCTTGCCCAAGGAGGTTTCGGCCAACGACGTTTAACGGGGCGCCTGTAGGGGCAAGGGTAGATCAGAACCGGTATTGAGCCCCCGCCCCCGCATACCACGACCTGCCCGGCGCAGCTTCGTAGTAGCGGCTGTTACCATCCCCGACAATCACCGAGCCGACATACTGGCGATCCAGCAGGTTATCCAGGCGCAGGGTCTGGTGAAAGGTCCAGTGCTCAACCTTCTGTTCAAACCGCGCACGCCAGTTGAATACGCTGTAAGCCGGCGCCGCGCGCTGCTGATTGGTGTCTTCGACATAAACCTTGCTGCGGTACAGGCCTTCGATGGCCGTGCTCACCCAATCCCGGGGCTTCCAGTTCAACTCGGCAAATAGCGTGGTTTGCGGCACGCCAGGCAAATAGTTGCCCTTCTCCACGGTCTTGCCGTTGTTGCTGAAATCACTGTCATAGGTAGCCTGCAACCGAGTGTAGGCGAGGTTGGCGCTCCACTGTTCGCTTAATTGGCTTTCTACGCCCAGCTCAAAACCCCGGCGCAGGGTGCGGCCAGCGTTCTGATAGCTGGTGCGCCCGCCGATGGATTGCGCCACCACCAGCTCGTCCTCGGTGGTGATCTGGAACACGGCTGCGTTGACCCGCGTGCTGCTGTTCACTCGCGCCTTGAGCCCTACTTCATATTGGGTGCTTTGCGAAGGTTTCAGACCAAAGTTGAAACCTTCCGCATTGCCGGGCGTGTAGGCCAGTTCGGCTTGTGTCGGCGTCTCGAAACCTTTGCCGGCGCTGACGTAACCGTGCAGGTCGGAGGTGAAAGCGTACATCACGCTCATCGACGGGGTGTTCTTCTGATAGGTCTTGTTGCCGCTGGAGTCGCCGTTGCTCAAGAACTGATCATCGACATCCAGCTCCATGGTGCTGTGGCGCAGGCCGGCTTGCAGGGTCCAGCGGTCGATGGCCCAGTTGGCCTGGATGTAAGGATCCAGGCTGCGCGCCGTATCGATTTCGTCCCGGCGCAGTTGGCCTTTTACCCCCAGGGTATTTCCGTTGTAGTTCTGGTAACCGTGGCGGCTGTCTTCGCTCTGGTCCAAATCCACTCCGGTGATGATCATCAGTTCGCCGGGCACGCTATCGACCGGTTGCATCCAGCGCACGCCGCCGCCATAGAACTTGCGGTCGAATTGCACCACGCCGCCGCCGCGTTCGTTACTGGCGACGCCTTTTGGGATCGACAGGTACTGGATCACACTTCGCCGCCCGGTATAGGCGTTGACTTGCAATGTGGCATCGCCGAAATAGCGTTCGTAGTTCATTCCCAACTGCTGGTGATCAATGCTCTTGCGGGTGTTGTAGGTCAACGCATTGCTGCTGACCGAACGCGGGTCTGCCTTGTAGGCTTCCCAGGTTTGCCCAAGCGGGTCCTGGGTACCGTTCTGCTCCAGGCTGCTGTAGATCAGCGCCAACTTGCTGTCGTCATCGGGGGTGAAGTTGAGCTTGGCAAACGTCTGGTCGCGGCGGGCACTGCTGTGGTCGCGATAGCCATTGGTATCCATGCGCGAGGCGTCGAGGACAAACCCTGCGCCGTCCACCGCGCCTTCAGCGCTGAGGTGGTTTTTGTTCAGGCCGTCACTGCCAAACAGCGTCTCGGCGCCAATGCGTGGAGGGCCTTCGCCTTCGCGGGAGAACATCTGGATCACGCCGCCGGCATTACTGCCATACAGCGTGGCGGCGGGACCGCGCAGCACTTCGATCCGATCGGCGGTGTCGAGGTTGAAGGTCGCCGCCTGGCCCTGGCCGTCCGGGGTGCTGGCGGGAATGCCGTCGGCAATCAACTTGATGCCGCGCACCCCGAACGCCGAGCGCGCACCGAAGCCGCGGGACGATATCTGCAAGTCCTGGGCGTAATTCTGGCGGTTTTGCACCACCAGCCCCGGCACGCGGGACAGGGCCTCCGACGCGTTGATCCCCAACTGGCCGTCGCTGATTTGCTCGCGGCTGATGCTGTCCACCGAGTAGGGCAGGTCGAAACTTGGGCTGGCGCTGCGCGAGCCGGTGACGACGCTGGGTTCGAGGAGCAGCGTGGCATCTTCGGCCTGGACGGCGCTGCACAAGCCCAGCAAGCCTGGGATCAACAGCGCGAAACGGTTGGGTACAACGTCTTTCATGAGTAGACCAATATCCATGGCGCGCAGCGCGGGCGCGGAAAAAAGGCGCGAGTTTAACGATTCAGCCAGGGTTTGCCGAACACTCTTCCCACAAGTTACCGGCTGCCGGTCTTACCCCATTAATCCTACAAAGGTTTCTCTGGCTGGCGCTATTGTCCTTTCGACCCAGCTTCACTTGCTGCTTGCCGCTAGAGGCTTGCCGGCGCTTTTACGCTATAATCCCGCCCTTTAGCTGTTTCTCGCCCAGGCGAGAGGCACACTTTTTTCAGGCGTGATGCGCCTGCATGCAGACTAAAAGAGGCTAGACCCCAGTGGCATTGACGATTCTTGGCCTGTCCGGCGCCCTTAGCCATGATCCTTCCGCAGCCCTGTATATCGACGGCAAGCTGATCGCGGCCGCCGAAGAAGAGCGCTTCGTACGCGACAAACATGCAAAGAACCGCATGCCTTATGAATCGGCGAAGTTCTGCCTGGAACAAGCCGGTATCAAGCCTTCCGACGTTGATGTGGTGGCGATCCCGTTCGCTCCGATCAGCTTGTTCGGCGAAGCGCGCTGGCACTATGCCAAGCGTTACTGGTACGCCCCGGACCGTGCCCTTGACGCGATCCTGATGGGCAACCGCCGCTACAAGCGCTATCGCAACAAGATCGTCTGGTGCCTGGAGCAACTGGGCTTCGACCCGAAGAAAATCAAGATCGAGCCGGTTGAACACCACCTGGCCCACGCTTCCAGCGCCTATCACTGCTCCGGCTTCCAGGAGAAAACCGCGATCCTGGGGATCGACGGCAAGGGTGAGTACGCCACCACCTTTTTCGGCTACGGTGAAAACGGCAAGATCCACAAGATCAAGGAATTCTACGACCCGGATTCCCTCGGCGGACTGTATGGCGCGATCACCGAGTTCCTCGGTTTCGAGATGCTCGACGGCGAGTTCAAGGTCATGGGCATGGCACCGTATGGCGATGCCAGCAAGTACGATTTCTCGCGCCTGGCCTCGTTTGAAAACGGCGAGTTGGTGATCAACACCGACTACGCCAACGTCATCGGCCTGCGCCGCTATAAAGAGAAGGGCAAGGGTTTCTACTTCTCGCCAAAACTGATCGAATGGCTGGGCCCGAAACGCGAAGGCGATATCGCCGACGAGCCGTACATCCACTACGCGGCCAGCATGCAAGCGCTGTTCGAGAAGCTGGCCCTGCAGATGATCGACCATTACCTGGGCGACATCCTCAAGGACACCGGCAAACTGGCCTTCGCTGGCGGCTGTGCGCTGAACGTCAAGCTGAACCAGAAGATCATTGCCCGTGACGACGTCAAGGAGCTGTTCGTGCAGCCGGCCTCTGGCGATGCCGGTACGGCTGTCGGTGCCGCGGCCTACGTGTCTCACGCCCGAGGCGTACCGGTAGAGAAGATGGAACACGTCTATCTCGGCCCGTCCTACAGCAACGAAGATGTGATTGCCGCCTGCGCCAGGCACGAGAGCAAGCCGAACTGGCGCAAGATCGAGAACATGCCCCAGCGCATCGCCAGGATCATGGTCGACGGTAACCCTGTGGCATGGTTCCAGGGCCGCATGGAGTTTGGCCCGCGTGCGTTGGGCGGCCGTTCGATCATCGGTTGCCCGAGCGCTACCGGCGTGGCTGACCGCATCAACCACCAGATCAAGTTCCGCGAGCGCTGGAGGCCTTTCTGCCCGTCGATGCTCGACACCGTGGCCCCACAGATGATCAAGGTCGATCACCCGGCGCCGTTCATGACCTTCACGTTTGAAGTGGCAGAAGAATGGAAGACCCGCGTACCGGAAGTGGTCCATGAAGATGGCACCTCTCGTGCCCAGGTACTCAAGCGCGAATACAACCCGCGCTACTACGACATGATGAAAGAGCTGGAAGTACTGACCGGCAATGGCGTGTCGTTGAACACTTCGCTCAACCGTCGTGGCGAAGCGATGATCTGCTCGCCTACCGACGCGTTGAATATGTTCTTCGGTTCCGACCTGCAGTACCTGATCATGGAAGACATCCTCGTAGTCAAGGATGGCGTGGACCCTTATGACGCCGTGGTTTAAATGCTGAATCACTTTCAGGGCTGGCGTGAACGGGGCTGGACGGTGGTCGAGCCCCAGGTTTACGCCCAGGCCTGGCAGCGTTTTGGCGGCAGCGTAGCGACGCATCCGCAGATCGTCGAGCGGCTGGCGCATCTGGCGCAGATTCCGGTGCGCTACCTGGGCTGGGAGCAGGATGGCGAGCTCAAAGGCGCAATTGCCACATGGGGGCGTGACCTGGCCCTGTCCAAGGACGTGCTCAAGCGCAAAGGCAAGAAAGGCCTGTTTGACCTCGGCAATGCCGAGATCATTTTGCCGATTGCGGCCGATGCGCAGGTGCCGTTGCGCCATCGCGCTCGTTACCTTTCAGCCTTGAATGAGGGGCGCGTCGCCACTCTCAAACCCCAGGCCGAACAATTGGCCATGGCCCGTACGCCTGAAGAACTGTCGAAGAAGTTTCGCTACAACCAGCGTCGTGAATTACGCCTGCTGGAAGAGGCGGGCGGCGTGGTGCGGGCGGTGAGTGAGTTCACCAGTGTCGAGCTGGCTGCGATCTATTGCGACTTGTTCCAGCGTCGCTGGGGGTTCGCGGCGGCGGGCGCCGAGCGTCTGGCCGAAGTGTTGGAGCTGCTCAAGGAATTCCTTTTCGGTTCGGTGCTGTTTCTCAATGACGCCCCGATTGCCGTGCAACTGGTGTATCAGGTGCAGGCTGCACAGTGGTTCAGCGCCGAATACGTCAACGGTGGCGTAGACCCTGAAACCCGAGCGTTCAGCCCTGGCAGCGTACTGAGCTTTCTCAATACCCAAAGCGCCTGGGAGCAGGCGCGAGCCAGCGCTAAGCCGTTGCGTTTCTCCTTCGGTCGCGCCGACCGCGAATACAAGGAACGCTGGTGCAACCCGGTGCAGGTGTTCTGCACGTGAGCAGCAAGCAGCAGTTGCTCAAGCGCCATCGGCGCAACAAGCGCGTTGCGCTGCTGATCGGGCTGCTGGTGCTGGTCGCGGCGGGTGTGCTGGTGGTCTGGTGGTTGCCGCTGATTCTGGCGGTGGTGCTGTGGGTCGCTCACGAGGCCTGGTTTGCCGACCATCTGTTTTACTCTCCCGGTGACGACTATCAATATGCCTTCCCCGCCGATAACGAGCAGCCGGGCGTACGCCTGGACGCGGGGCGAGTATTGCTGGATACGCCGTTGACGTTGGCGGGCGATGAAACATTGATTCTTGGCATTGAACTCAAAAGTTCGTGGCTCGGGCGTTTCCTCGATCCTGCGGTGCAAGTGCTGGGCTGTGGGACGCCGGACTGGCAAGTCTTCGAGCGGGGTGTGGCGGGCCGGCGCTTTCTCAACCTGACGGGGACGGCCCAAGCGCTGGCCGCTGGCAAGCTGCTGCTGCGCGGGCGTTTTTGCCGAATCAAAGGGCAGCCGACGTTGTGGTTGTTCCGCCAGCCGGATTACCGTCAGCAGCGGGTCATGGTGATTGCGCCCCACGCTGACGATGCCGAGCTGGCTGCCTTCAGCCTGTACAGCCAGGCTGCTGAAAGTTGGGTGGTTACCCTGACTGCCGGAGAGATCGAGGCCGAGCACTATCAACAGATGGGTCTGTCCAGGGGCGAGGCCGCACGTCTCAAGGGGCGTCTGCGAGCCTGGGACAGTGTGGTCGTGCCCCGTTGGGCCGGTGTGCCCGAGTCACGGTGCGTGCAGTTGGGCTACTTTTGCATGCAACTGTCAGCGATGCAGGCCGCACCGCACCAGCCCATCGCCTCCCGCGAAGCGCAACTGGACGATACGCGGCTGTTCCGCCAGTTCAATTCACTGGTGCTGCCGGGCGATGCCAACGGTGCGCCAACCTGGAGCAACCTGATTGCCGATCTAAGAGCCTTGTTGCTCAAGGCACGCCCGCAAGTAGTCGTTTTGCCGACGCCGCTGCTCGATCCGCACCTGGATCACATCTGCGCCCACGCGGCGCTCCTCGAGGCTTTGCAGGACCTGGAGTGGCAGCCGACCACATTGCTCGGCTACGCCAATCACCTGCATGATAACGACCGCTGGCCCATGGGCGATTCAGGCAATGGCGTGGCGCTGCCGCCACGTTTTGATGCGAGCCCTGAACTGGTGCCCTGCAGCTTGCAGCTTTCCTTGAGCCAGCAGCAGGACAAGGCCATGGCCCTGGGCATGATGCATGACCTGCAGCCACGAGCGCCGTTCAAGCGCCGGGTGCGCCGCCTGCTGCAGCAACTGCTGGCCGGTCGCGGTCCATCGCCTTATGGAGAAAATGAATTCTTCCGCAAGGCCGTGCGTCGTCATGAATTGCTATGGGTCCTGAAGCAGGACTGAGACCTTATCCAGGGTAAGTGCCGAGGTGCTTGCCGAACCTTTTTCGCCGGGCTGCGTGCCCGCAGCCCGATTGCAGCATGGAGAATTATGAAGCCTCGTTTCAAGGTTTTGCAGTTACAGCCGGACTACAACGTCAAGAAACACGATTTCGCCGACCTGGGCGAGCAGATCGTCAAGGCGTTGCCGGTTGAACGTTTCGAGGTGACATCCGGGTTCCTCAGCGGGCGCCCGCTGCCTGGCCAGCCCTTGAGCGTGGCCGAGCATTCGCACTATTTCGAGCTGCCGGAAAAGTCCCTCAAAGGCATCCGTTTTGGCGCGATGTGGCAGATCTACAAGTACTGCCGCGAGCAGAAATTCGATGTGGTCATCTGTAACCGCTTCAAGTCGGTGAACATGATGCTGTCCCTCAACCGCTGGTTGAAGATCCCGCTGTGCGTGGGAATCTCCCATGGTTTTGGCGAGTACGCCCGTGGCTATCGCCGACGCCAGACCCGGCGCTGGGTCAGCCCTGCGTGGCGTTTTGTCGGCGTGTCGGAGGCGGTCAAGGACTACCTGGTGGATCTCAACTGCGGGTTCACCCGTGAGAACACCAGCTATGTCACCAACGCGATCGACATCCCGCAGGCCGAAGCCTTGCAGTTGCCACGTGATGAAGCGCGCGAGGCCCTGGGCCTGCCGCTGGATGTGCGGATGATTGGGGCGCTGGGCCGCCTGGTGCCGATCAAGGGCCATACGCATCTACTGCAAGCATTCGCGACCCTCAAAGACAAATACCCCGAAGCTCAGGTGGGCATCATCGGCTCCGGCCGTGCCGAGGCCGATCTGCGTGCCGATATCGAGCGCCTGGGCCTGACTGGTCGCGCGCATTTGCTGGGTTTTCGTGAAGACGGCATGAAGTACGTGCGTGGCTTCGATATCTGGACCATGCCATCGCTATTCGAAGGCCTGGGCCTGGCATTGCTGGAAGGCATGAGTGGGCATTTGCCGGTGATCGCGTCCAACGGCCCGGCCATGTTGCCATTGGTGGAGGGCGCGGGTGGCCTGTCCCATGATCCTGGCAATGTCGAACAACTGGCAGCAGCCCTGGACACCTACCTGGCGATGAGTGACGAGCAATTGCGGGCCAAGGGCGAGCAAGTGTTCCGCTATCTGGAAGAAAACCACACCCTGGACGAGTTCCGGAAAAAGTATCTGGACCTGATCGAAACCGGTCTGCGTGAAGTAGGTAGAGCATGAACCAGCCACAACCTTTGGTCACGGTGATTATCGCGTCCTATAACCACGGTGCGTATATCGAGCAGAGCATCCTCAGTGTGCTTGAACAGACGTATCCGAATATTGAGCTGCTGGTGGTCGATGACGGCTCCAAAGACGACAGCGTCGAGCGCATCCAGCGTCTGCAGGCCGAGCACGGTTTTGATTTCCGGGTGCAACAGAACCAGGGCCTGACCAATACCCTGAACGGCGCTATCGCCCGGGCCAAAGGCAGTTTGATCGCGCCCTTCGGTTCTGACGACATCATGCTGCCAGAGCGCATTGCCACCCAGGTTGCCTACATGGAAGGCAAGCCCAAGGTCGGCATCTGCGCCGGTAACATCGAGCTGATCGATGGTGATGGCCAGCCTTATCCGGAAAAGAAACAGCGGCGCGACCTTCCGTTCCGCAGTCTGGATTTCGATGATCTGTTCCTCGACCGCAAACCGTTTCCGCCGGCACCGACCCTGATGATTCGCCGTGAGGCGCTGGAAGAGGTCGGTGGTTTCGACCCGCTGATTCCCCTCGAAGACCTGCTGATCGAGCTGAAGATCACCCACGCCGGCTACACCATCGACGTGCTGAATGTGGTGATGGCCCGCTATCGCCAGCATGCAACTAATACGTACAAGAACCATCGCTACATGATCCAGAACATCCTCAAGAGTTATGGGCTGTTCAGTGATCATCCGTCCTATGACGCGGTGCGCTACAACTTCCTGAACTCGATGTTTCTCAAGACTGCCGATCGTGACCGACCGCTGGCGCGGGAGATCCTCAAGCAGATTCCATTGAAGTTCTGGGGGCGCAAGACCTTGCGCGGGTTGCTTCGCTTGTACCTGATGCCGCTGCGAAGCTGAGCCTACAGGCTGAAGATGTATTAAAAAAGGCGACTGTCACGTGGTGACAGTCGCCTTTTTTATCAGGCCGTCGGCCGTGAGAAGGTCAGCACCTGCTCACGGATCTTCGCTGTGGCGCGTGGGCTGGCTACAGACGCGTAGCCCTTTGCCAGGTGTTCGAAGTGGGATTCGAACAACCAATTGCGGTCCTGCGGATAGCGTTGCATGTGCCGCAGGTTGCGCTGGCGCAGGGTATTGCTCAGGGCTGACGGCAGGATGCGCATGTCGGCCAGGTCAATCAGGCCGAACTCACCATCGTCCATCAACAACACGTTGCCCAGGTGCAGGGAACGGAAGTACACGCCCCGCTCATGCAACTGTGCCATGAAGCGCCCGAAACGTTCGATCAGCGCTTCGCGCAGGCTGCTGTCCAGGCTTTGCAGGGCCTGACGCAAGGTCAGTCCGGGCAGAGGCTGGTAAGTGACCGCGCTGCTGCCGTCCTTCAGACGATAGAGGTTGAGGATCTCGGGGGAGGGGACCCCCAGCGTGCGCAAGCGCTCGCTATTGCTGGCGAAACGTTCGGAGTACGGGTTGAAGCTGCCGGAGGTATACCAGCGCCGTGTGCGGAAAATCTTCAGGAAGCTGCCGTCTTCCAGGCGCAGGACCTTGGGCCCCAGGCCATCGGCTTCAATCACATGGGCGTTGCGGCACAACTGCTCAAAGGCCTGGGGCTTGATCGATTGCACCGGCATGCGCAACAGGCTGCGACGGCGCAGGGCGAAGCTCAGGCCGGCGATCAGCGCCAGGGGAATCCATAGCAGGAACCAGTGTTCCTTGGGCCGCGAAAGAATGCCGCCGCCCTCGGTCAGGCCGGCGCCGATGCCGTAGACCAGCAGGCTCGATGCGAGGATGAACAGCGGCTGGGCGCGCAGGGTGAAGCTTTTATACAGGGCCCAGCCGAGCATGAAGATCCATGGGATAAAGCCGATGATGCCGACGTAATAGAGCACGCCAAGCGCGAAACTGTGAGGTTCGCGCAGTTGTTTGCCACCCTCGAGGGTCAGGTACAGCTTGGAGTCATAGCTGTGGCCAATCCATGGGTGGTCGGCGATCCGTTGCAGTGACATGCCCCATAACTCGAAACGGAAAGACGAGCCGCGCTGGGTGATTTGTTCGGGGAAGAGCAGCGCGATGCCCACGGCACCCAACACCAGCCCTGCGATCATCAGGGCCGAGCGATGATTGCGCGCGGTGAAACTGAGCCAGAGTATGGCCAGCACCAGTGCTACCAGAGGTGTCCTGGAACCGGTGGCCAGCACTGCGGCAAGCATGATTGCCAGGGCCGGTGCGGCGAACCAGAGCACCTGCAAGCGTTTGCTGGTGGCACATATGTACAGCCAGTAGACACAGAAAAAGCCAAACAGGTGGGAGCTGAGCAGCGGGTTATCCAAAGCGCCGTGACCACCGATCATGCGCATGCCAGGCTTGAAGCCCTGCACGAACGCCACCAGGTTGATGGTGCTGATGACCAGTGCGATCACCGCTGCACTGAAGAAAATCGGCTTGAACAGCTCATTGCGGTAATGCAACAGCAAGCCGCATCCGGCAAACAGCATGAATGTGTGCAATGGGCGTTTGAACAGGTCGGTGTCCGGATGGTGTTCCGGGCTCCAGAGCAGGCTGATCAGTGCCCACGCGGAAAAAACAGCGAAGGCGATTGCCAGGGGCTCACGCAGAATCTGCTTGAGCTCGGTCGGACGCAGGCACAGCAGGATCAGGGTGGGGGCGCTGAACAGCCCATAATAGAACTTGTGCAGGATATTACGATTGCTGACAAAGAACAGGGCGCTCAAAAGGAGCAACAAGCCGATAGGCAAAATCCACAGGCACAGGAAGTCAAATACTCGATTCGATCCATAGGTGAGGCGCTTGGAGTGCATACAGAAAAGCCATTCCAGAATAAGAGAAAGCCGACCATCTTAAAGTAGTGGCTAAGTAGTGTCGTTCGTCGGGGCCACACGGGCCGCAGCGGATGCCGGGTGCAAGTACAACAGAGAAGCTGTGCTAAAGTCAGCCTCCTTTTTCAAAACCGCCGCGTGATATGACCGACTCCAGTCCGAGCGCAAGCCCTTCGAGCTTGAAAATATACTTCCGTCTGCTCAGCTACGTTAAGCCTTATGCCGGCTTGTTCGCACTGAGTATCCTCGGCTTTCTGATTTTTGCCTCGACCCAGCCGATGCTGGGGTACATCCTCAAGTACTTTGTCGACGGCCTGTCCAATCCTGAGGCGGTATTGTTTCCTACCGTGCCGGTGCTGCGTGACCTGCAACTGCTGCAGGCCGTGCCGCTGCTGATCATTCTGATCGCAGCTTGGCAGGGACTGGGCTCTTTCCTCGGTAATTACCTGCTGGCCAAGGTTTCCCTGGGTCTGGTTCACGACCTGCGGGTGCAGTTGTTCAACAACCTGCTGACCTTGCCCAACCGTTATTTCGACAATCACAACTCCGGGCACCTGATCTCGCGCATTACCTTCAACGTGACCATGGTCACGGGGGCGGCGACCGATGCAATCAAGGTAGTGATTCGCGAAGGCATGACCGTGATCTTCCTGTTTGCCTCGCTGCTGTACATGAACTGGCGCCTGACGTTGGTGATGATTGCAATCCTGCCGCTGATTGCGGTGATGGTCAGCACGGCGAGCAAGAAATTTCGCAAGCAGAGCAAGAAAATCCAGGTAGCCATGGGCGATGTCACCCACGTAGCTTCGGAAACCATCCAGGGCTACCGCGTGGTGCGCAGCTTTGGTGGCGAGGTCTACGAACAGAAGCGCTTCCTCAAGGCCAGCCTGAGCAACACCAACAAGCAATTGCGCATGACCCGCACCGGGGCAATCTATACGCCGGCCCTGCAATTGGTGATCTACAGCGCCATGGCCGTGCTGATGTTCCTCGTACTTTATCTGCGCGGCGACGCTTCTGCCGGTGACATGGTGGCCTACATCACGTTGGCAGGCCTGTTGCCCAAGCCGATCCGCCAGTTGTCGGAAGTCAGCTCGACCATCCAGAAGGGCGTGGCCGGTGCCGAGAGCATTTTTGAGCAGTTGGATGAAGAGGTCGAAGTCGATCGCGGCACCATCGAGCGTGACGCAGTCAGCGGCCGTCTTGAAGTACGCAACCTGAACTTCACGTATCCGGGCACCGAGCGCCATGTCCTCAAGGACATCAGCTTTGTCGCCGAGCCTGGGCAGATGGTGGCCCTGGTCGGGCGCTCGGGCAGCGGCAAGTCGACCCTGGCGGGGCTGATCCCGCGGTTCTACCACCATGAAAGTGGCGAGATCCTGCTCGATGGTGTCGAGATTGAAGACTACCGCCTGCTGAACCTGCGCAAGCACATTGCCCAGGTAACTCAGCACGTGACGCTGTTCAGCGACACCGTGACCAACAACATTGCCTACGGCGACCTGGCCGGTGCGCCGCGTGAAGCGGTCGAAGCAGCTGCGGCTGACGCTTATGCCAAGGACTTCATCGAACAGTTGCCCAAGGGCTTTGATACTCCGGTGGGCGAAAACGGCGTGCTGCTCTCCGGTGGTCAGCGCCAGCGCCTGGCGATTGCCCGGGCCTTGCTCAAGAATGCACCGTTGCTGATTCTGGACGAGGCCACTTCGGCTCTCGACACCGAGTCCGAGCGCCATATCCAGGCCGCCCTGGACAAGGTCATGCAAGGGCGCACGACCCTGGTAATTGCCCACCGCCTATCGACCATTGAAAAGGCCGACCTGATCCTGGTGATGGACGATGGCCGGATTGTCGAGCGCGGCACCCACGGTGAACTGCTGGCCCAGAACGGCTACTACGCCCGCCTGCATGCCATGGGCCTGGATGCGCCGGTCTCGGCAGATATCACCTGACCCTCCTGGTGGGCCGGGCTTGCCCGGTCCCACCTCTGTCGTTCGCTCTGAAACATCTTCTGCTACACCCCGACAAGCCTTTGACAACCCTGTGCTAATATCGCGCCCCTGTTCATTTTGTATGTGGGTTGCTCCATGAAGTTGTCCATGCCGCGATTCGATCAAGCCCCTGTCTTGGTGGTCGGCGATGTCATGCTCGACCGTTACTGGCATGGCGGTACCTCACGGATTTCCCCTGAGGCACCGGTACCGGTAGTCAAGGTCGAGCAAATCGAAGACCGCCCAGGCGGCGCTGCCAACGTTGCGCTCAATATTGCCGCCCTCGGCGCCCCGGCCTCCCTGATCGGGGTGACCGGTGACGATGAAGCCGCCGACAGTCTGTCCAACAGCCTGCAGGGTGCTGGGGTGCGTGCTGTGTTCCAGCGCATTGCCCATCAGCCGACCATCGTCAAGCTGCGGGTCATGAGTCGTCACCAGCAATTGCTGCGTATCGACTTTGAAGAACCCTTTGCCACGGACGCCCTGGCCCTCGGCGCTCAGGTCGATGAGTTGCTGGAAGGTATCAAGGTGCTGGTTCTGTCCGACTACGGCAAAGGCGCACTGAAGAATCACCAAATGCTGATCCAGGCCGCCAGGGCCCGTGGCATTCCGGTGCTGGCCGACCCCAAGGGCAAGGACTTCTCGATTTATCGAGGCGCAAGCCTGATCACACCCAATCTCAGTGAGTTCGAAGCCATTGTCGGCGGCTGTACCGATGAGCATGACCTGGTGACCAAGGGCGCGAGCCTCATGGCAGACCTTGATCTGGGTGCTTTGCTGGTGACCCGTGGCGAACACGGGATGACCCTGTTGCGTCCTGATCATCCGGCCATGCACTTGCCGGCTCGGGCGCGTGAAGTGTTCGACGTCACCGGTGCCGGCGATACGGTGATTTCCACTCTTGCGGCTGCCATTGCGGCTGGCGAGGAGTTGCCCCACGCTGTGGCCCTGGCCAATCTGGCCGCGGGCATCGTGGTTGGCAAGCTGGGTACGGCCGCCATCAGTGCGCCTGAACTGCGCCGGGCGATCCAGCGCGAAGAGGGATCGGAACGTGGCGTGTTGAGTCTTGAGCAGCTGCTGCTGGCAATTGATGATGCCCGTGCGCATAACGAGAGCATTGTCTTCACCAATGGCTGCTTCGATATCCTTCATGCAGGTCACGTGACCTATCTCGAGCAGGCACGGGCCCAAGGCGATCGCTTGATCGTTGCCGTCAACGATGATGCTTCGGTCAGCCGTTTGAAGGGGCCGGGTCGCCCGATCAACAGTGTCGACCGGCGCATGGCGGTGCTGGCAGGTCTGGGTGCAGTGGACTGGGTAATCAGCTTCTCTGAAGCGACCCCCGAAAACCTGCTGGCCCAGGTCAGGCCGGACGTGCTGGTCAAGGGCGGAGATTACTCGGTCGACCAGGTCGTCGGCGGTGACATCGTCAGCGCCTATGGCGGCACGGTCAAAGTGCTGGGGCTGGTGGAAAACAGCTCAACCACGGCCATTGTGGAAAAAATCCGCAACCGCTGATGCCTGTGTGGGGGGCGGGCTTGCTCGCTCCCACATTGGGTTGCTGCATTTACTGACGCTTTGCTTTCTTCTTCGGCACCATCTTGCGCAAGATCTGCTGCGCCTTGCCGGTCAGTCGTTTCAGCTTCGATTCTTTTTCCGGCGTACTCAAGCCCTGCTGCCTGAGCCAGTCCTTCCACCTGATCCGCTCATCACGCACTAGCCAGCCTTCCTGCTGGGCGAAACTCTCGGCCAGGTAAAGTCCTCGCATGCTGGCCGCCACCAGTTGGTCTTTCTTCAGCGTATACAGCTCGGCACAAGGCTGGCCGTCTTTGAGCGGCATCAGGTACAGGTCCGGGCGCTGACGGTCCAGGCGCGCCACCAGTTGATCGCCTTCCAGGCGTTCATCGACATGAAACAGGCTCAGGGACTTGGCTTCTTTCGGCACTTCAAGACGCAGGTCATAAATCAACTGCAGCGATGCCGTTGGCAGGTGCACGTAGGCCTGTGGGCGTTCGATCAGCTGCATATTGGCGCAGCGTACCGGGCGCGCCGCGCCGGACAGGGGCGAGAGGCGAAACGGCAAGGCCTCGCGGTAATGCAGGGCGGCGGAGTAGGGCGCAGGTAGCCAGGTGTCGTTGAAGCGGCCGCCAAGCCAGCCTTCCGGGGTTTCCAGCAGGCATTCCTCGGCGATTTCCTGGATAGCGGTGTGCAGTGGCAGGTTCAACTCATGGGCCGGCACGTACCCGGAAATCAGCTTGAGGACCACATCGCCGCGATCCTGCCGGCGCTGACGCACCAGCACCCAATAGTCGCGATTCTGCCAATGCAGGGTAAGGCGCACTGACACCCCCAGGTTGGCCAGCTCCAGGGAGAAACGCTCTGGGTCCGCCACCTCGACCGGCTTGCGTCGTTGCAGGGTCTGGACGAAATTGAGCGGCATGCCCACGCTTTGGTAGCTCAGGCCCTCGGGGGTGGCTTCGACGTACAGCGGCAGTGTCTTGAAGTTGCTGGGGTTTTTTCTGATAAGCGTTCGCGGCATGTCGGCTCCTTCTTGCGTCGGGGTCGGCCGCGTCGGCGGCATCAGGATTGGCGAATGACCTTGGCAGCGGTGGCCACGTTATGGGCCAGGTGCAGCGGATTGATGGTCCCGACAATAGCACTGGCGACGCCGGTTTGCGCAAACAACAGCATGAAACTGGCGTGAATTGGATCCACTCCGGGGTCCAGGCAAACGTGGCCGCTGGCCAAGGCTTTTTTCACCAGGATGCCTTTGCCATGAGTCGCGGCATAATCAATGACGATTCTCTCTGCCTGTTCGTTCAGATTATAAGTGACCATCGCACAATCGCCCTGTTCCAGGGCCTTCACTCCGCCCTCGACAGTCTTGCCGGAGAAGCCATAGCCGCGAATCTTGCCCTCGCGCTTGAGCTCTGCCAGGGTCTGGTAGACCTCGCAGTCATTGAGGATGTGCAGGTCATTGCCGTCGGAATGCACCAGTACCAGATCAATAAAGTCCGTTTCCAGCCGTTTCAGGCTGCGTTCAATCGACATCCGGGTATGAGCGGCGCTGAAATCATGCCGGGACACGCCGTCGACGAATTCCTCACCGACTTTGCTCACGATTACCCAGTCCTTGCGCTGGCCGCGCAGCAGCGGCCCGAGGCGCTCTTCGCTGCGGCCATAGGCCGGAGCTGTATCGATCAGGTTGATGCCCAACTGACGCGCCTGGCGCAGCAACATCCGCGCTTCGTCGTCATCCGGTATCTGGAAGCCGCTGGGGTATTTCACGCCCTGGTCGCGTCCCAGTTTGACGGTGCCCAGGCCCAGCGGTGAAACCAGCAGGCCGGTGCTGCCCAGCGGGCGGTGAAGGTCATGCAGGGTTGGCAGGCTCATGGCAGCAATTGGTCCCATGCAGGTTGGGCGATTGTCGGTCGCGGCAGTTCCGGTAGCGGCTCGGTGCTCTCGGGCTTGATGCCGTCACGCTCCAGGCTGGCAATCACCCGGTCAGCAAAATCCGGTGCCAATGCCAGTTTGGTCGGCCAACCTACCAGCAGCCGGCCGTGCTCGGCGATAAAGGCATTGTCCGGGCGGGTCAGCCCCGATTGCAGGGGTTCGGCACGTTCCACGCGCAAGGTGGCCCATTGGGTCTGGCTCATGTCGATCCAGGGTAGTAACTGGGCGATTTCCTTTTTCGCGGTGGCAATCTGTTCGTCCGGCATACGGGCGACGCCTTCGGCCTCGGCGATATCTCCTCCCATGTACCAGACCCAATTGCCGTCGGCGGCCGGGTGAGTGGTAACAGTGATCCGCGGTTTGGTGCCGCCACCCAGGCAGTGAGCGTACAAGGGTTTCAGGCCGGGACCCTTGGCAATGATCATGTGCAGCGGGCGCTTTTGCATGGCCGGCTGGCTCAGGCCCAGGGTCGTCAGCACATCAGCGGTACCGCCGCCAGCGCTCAGTACGATGCGCTGGGCGCGGATCTGGCGACCATCGACCTTCAGGCCCACCAGATCGTCACCTTCCAGCAAGGGTTCTATCTGTTGCCCGGCAAGCAGCCCGTCGCCGGCCAGTTGCGCCAGGCGTGCGATCACGCTTGGCACGTCGACCACCAGCTCGGCCAGGCGATAGACTTTGCCCTTGAAGCGGCGATCCTGCAGGGCCTCAGGTAACTCATCGCCCTTGACCTGGTCGACCCGGCCGCGCACTGCCTTGCTGGCGAAGAAACTGGTGAGATTGCCGGCCAGGGTGCCCGGCGACCAAAGATAGTGGGCCTGGGACAGCAGGCGCACGCCCGACAGATCCAGCTCGCCATTACCTGCCAGGGCTTCGCGCCAGCGGCGTGGCATGTCGGCTATGGCTTCGGAGGCGCCGGTCAGCGCGCCGTGCAAGGCATATTTCGCACCGCCGTGAATGATCCCCTGGGATTTCACGCTTTGCCCGCCGCCGAGGGTGGCATTTTCCACCACAATCGTGGAAAACCCCTGGCTGCGCAGGCGCGCATTGAGCCAGAGGCCGGCAACCCCGGCGCCGACAATCAGGACGTCGGTGGAAATAACGGATGGCATGGGGCGACCTCAGTGTTTTGAACAGGAACGCAGTATACAGGCTTCAATCGGTAACGAGATAAGTCCGGTCCTACTGCCTGGAAAGCAAAAAAGGTGTGTTGCGGTTGAGTAAGTTATATCGCTGGTGTAGGAGGTATCTGTTTTTTTTATTGGCCAGGAGGGAGACCTCAAAGTAGATATTCTGAATACGCCATATAGAAAACAGGAGAAGGAAATGGAGCGTGTAACAACAGCAGATAAAATAAACCATGCACAGACTTCTGGGTGTTTTGAGCCTCAAGCTCCGACCTCAAAAGTTGGTCTGTACCTTTTGCAGGCCTCCAATAGTCATTCTGCAGTTCTCAGGAAGGGCGTGGCTTTCTTGCTGGATCATCAGCCAAGGTTGTATGACAAACATGTACTGAGCAGTGCTGCACGTTCTGTAAAGATGACCCTGGAGAAGTATCCCAAGACCCTTGTGCACGCAGACTACTCTGCGATGGGAAGTGGAAGAGACAGCATTGGGAAAGTGATCATCGAGAAAGACTCGCAAGTACTCGAAAAGGTTAATGCCTCAGTTCATGCGTTTGCAAACATAGTGTTGAAACGAGCAAGTCCGGAAATACTTTCGCCCTCTGCTTCTTTGAAACAACTGAGTGTAAATAAACTAACTCATGCTCAGGCCGTCGATGCCAAGCAGTTTGCGATGGAACCCTCTATAGGTCATGCAGTTGATCGACGGCTCTTGGCGCATGAGTTCATAGATTTTGCCAATGCTATCAAGGCGCACGGTGATGACGCATTCTCGGCATTAGTCGCTGCGGCAGAGGGAAAAACCAATGGACTGAGTGCTGCGCATGCATTGAGTTTTCTTGATGCTATGACAGCAGAATCCTGGCGCAAAGGGGGAAGTATCGAGGGTGTGTACAACGCACGTCTTCCGATCCACCCCGATTCATTTAGTCGTTTGGCGGACGCGATACGTGCTCGTTCGCCGATCGTCAAGTAAAACAACCGTGTGGTGATCAGTGCCCGGCGGTTTTCGAAAACACCTGAATCACCACCACCCCGAGCACAATCAATCCCATCCCCAGCATGGCTGGTACATCGAGCTTTTGCCCATAGATAAACAGCGCGGCGATGCTGACCATGACGATACCCATCCCGGCCCATACCGCATAAGCCACGCCCACCGGTACGGTGCGCACTACCAGGGTCAGCATCCAGAAGGCCACGCCATAGCCGACAATGACCAGCAGCAATGGAATGGGCGTGCTCCAGCCCTTGATCGCCTTCATGGAAACGGTAGCGATCACTTCCGAGCAGATGGCAATGGCCAGGTAATAGTAGGCGGCATTCATGGGTAAATCCTCGGTGTGTCGTACAGATGAGCTCGGCATTCTAGTGGCTTTGCAGATGCGGTAAAGTCATTACCTATCATAATTAAAGATGGGTTGAGCCATGAGCGTGCAGTGGAACCTGGATCAGATGCGCTTGTTTGTCAGCGTCGCCGAGCAGCGTTCGTTTTCCGCGGTAGCCCGGGACCAGCGCAAGGCGCAATCGGCGGTCAGCAATGGCATTGCGTTGTTGGAGGCGGATCTGGGCATCAGCCTTTTCGAGCGTAGCAGTGGGCGTCAGCCCCGCCTGACCGAAGCAGGCGCTGTGCTGCTGGAAGAGGCCCGGGAGGTGCTGCGTCAGTGCGAGCGCCTCAATGGGCGGGCCACGTCATTGATGCGCGGCGAAGAAGCGTGCCTGCGCCTGGCTCAGGACGAAGCGATGCTGTATCAGCCAGTGCTCGACAGCTTGGAGGCGTTGGCCGGGAAATTCCCGAATCTGGAGGTGCAACTGTCCAGTACGGCCCAGGGTGATGTCGCGCGCAAGCTGGTGGAGCGCAAGGCCGACCTGGGTCTGTTGTTCTACCATGACCAGATTCCCGAGGCGCTGGAGCGGCGCGTGGTGGGGAGCGTGGAAATGGTCACGGTGTGCGGTGTCGGGCATCCAATGGCCAAGCAGGCATTCGTCGACTGTCAGCGTCTGGCGCAGTTTCGCCAGTTATTGATGTCGACCCAGAGTAGCGTCTACCCCGGCAGTGAGGCCGCCAGCCCGCAGGTGTGGCGCGCCGACAGTTTCTACGTGCTGGCCGAGTGGCTGGCCCGGGGCCTGGGTTGGGCGTGGTTGCCACGGCACGTGGTGCAGTACCCGACCTATCAAGGGCAGATGGTCGAACTGAAAAGCGAATGGACCCCGCCGGCATTGGTGGTGGAGTTGGTCTGGCGGCGTGACGAACCATTGCGCCCGGCTGCGCGCTTTCTTGCTGAACGTTTTACCGAGTGCTTGCAGGCGATCGACCGAAAAAGCCGATAAACTCCGCCGCCATGAATAGAACTCTCTACAGCTGTCTGTTTTACCTGGCGCTGCCGTTGGTGGCTTTACGTCTCTGGCTGCGGGCGCGCAAGGCGCCGGCGTATGCCAGGCGCGTTAGCGAGCGCTTTTCCTATGGCTTGCCGGCGATGCAACCGGGCGGGATCTGGGTGCATGCGGTGTCGGTGGGCGAAAGCATCGCCGCCGCGCCGATGATTCGTGGCCTGCTGCAACGTTATCCACAGGTGCCGATAACCGTCACCTGCATGACGCCCACCGGTTCCGAGCGGATCCAGGCGTTGTTTGCCGACGAGCCGCGCATCCAGCACTGTTACCTGCCGTATGACTTGCCTTGCGCGGCAAAACGTTTTCTGGATCAGGTCCGGCCCACGTTGGCGGTGATCATGGAAACCGAGCTGTGGCCCAACCATATTCATCAATGCGCCAAGCGCGGGATTCCCGTGGCACTGGCTAATGCGCGGCTGTCGGCGCGGTCAGCCAAGGGCTACGCACGTTTTGCCAGGCTGACTGCGCCGATGCTCGCAGAAATGAGCCTGTTTGCGGTACAGACCGAAACCGAAGCCGAACGTTTTCGTAACCTGGGTGCCCGTCCGGAAACGGTCGAGGTAACCGGTTCTATCAAGTTTGACCTGAGCGTCGACCCGCAACTACTGGAGTGCGCTGGCGCCTTGCGCCAACAGTGGCAAGCCTGCGAACGCCCGGTCTGGATCGCCGCCAGTACTCACGAAGGCGAAGATGAAGTGGTACTCGCCGCTCACCGCCAGTTGCTCGGCAGCTACCCCGACGCCCTGCTGATTCTGGTACCGCGTCATCCAGAGCGTTTCAACAGCGTATTTGAATTGTGCCGGCAACAAGGCTTTGCCACGGTGCGTCGTTCCAGCGTTGAACCAGTCACGGCCGGCACTACGGTGCTGTTGGGCGACACCATGGGTGAGTTGCTGTTTCTGTATGCCTTGGCCGATAGTGCGTTTGTCGGAGGCAGCCTGGTCCCCAATGGCGGGCATAACTTGCTGGAGCCGGCGGCGCTGGCCAAGCCGGTAATCAGTGGTCCGCACCTGTTCAACTTCCTCGAAATCGCCGCGATGATGCGCGAAGCCGGGGCGTTGCGAGAAGTGGACGACGCCGAGGGCCTGGCTGAGGCCGTGCGTCAGTTGTTCGAGTTGCCACAGGATGCACGGAGAATGGCGCAGGCGGGCCTCAACGTGATGCAGGCCAACCAGGGCGCGTTGAAGCGCTTGCTGGATGGCCTGGACAAACTACTTAACCACTGAGCAATACAAATCAAATGTGGGCGCGGTGGGCTTAATAACTCGGGCGAGCCTTGAGCTGTTCGGCTGCGGCCTTGGCCAGGTCCGGTGGCAGGAAGTCCTTATCGGCGTTGTAGTCGGCCTTGAGGTACCGCGACAGGTCCTGCAAGTCTCCAGGATTCAACGTTCCTGCTGCCTGCTTCAAGCGCAGGTTGTCGAGGATGTAGTCGTAGCGGCTGTTGTTGTAGTTGCGTACAGATGAGTAGAGCTGACGCTGGGAGTCGAGCACATCGACGATATTGCGCGTCCCCACCTGATAGCCGATCTCGGTAGCCTCCACCGCACTCTGGTTGGAGATGATCGACTGGCGGCGTGCCTGTACCTGCTCCACATCCGTATTTACCGCACGGTGCAGGTTGCGGGTGTTTTCCACTACCTGGCGGCGCAGGCCTTCGCGTTGTTGTTCGGTCTGGCCCAGGCGCGAATAGGATTCGCGCACTTGCGAGCTGGTGAGCCCGCCGCTGTACAGCGGGATATTCAGGCGCAGGCCGATGGTGCGTTGCTCGACATCGCCACGATAAGGCTGGCCAAAGGCGTTCGGATTGCTGAAACCCAGGGCGTCGTTATCGCCTTTCTCGTACTGCGCCACCGCATCCAGGGTCGGCGCGTGGCCGGCCTTGCGCTGCTTGAGGGTTTCTTCGGCGGCAGTGACTGCGTAATTGCTGGCCAGCAGGTTCAGGTTCTGTCGGCCAGCCGTTTCGACCCAGGCCTTGGCGTCATTCGGTGCAGGAGGCAATACCGGCAGGGTATGGACGATGCCCTGGATCGAATTGTACTGACGGTTGGTCAAGGTGATCAGGGCCTCAAAAGCGTCGTCGACCTGGCGCTGGGCCAGAATCCGGTTGGCTCTTGCGGTGTCGTAGCTGGCCTGTGATTGCAGCACATCAGTCTTGTCCGAGAGGCCCACATCGAAACGCTCGTTGGATTGATCCAATTGGCGTTTGAAGGCTGCTTCTTCGGCTTTGGTGGACGCCAGGTTGTCCTGTGCCCGCAGCACGGCGAAATAGCTTTCGGCGCTCTGCAGGATCAGCTCTTGTTCGGTGGCCGAAAGTTGTAGTGCGGCTTGTTCGTTGACGGCTTCAGCGGCTTGCAACTGGAACCAGCGGTCGGCGCGGAACAGCGGTTGGCTCAGGGTCGCGCGCCAGGTGTGGGCATCGCGGTTTGCAGTGGCCGCCGGCTGGTCGATCTGGGTACGCACGTTGTTGATGTCGGCACCCGCCGAGAGGTTGGGCAGCAAGCCGGCGCGGGCCTGGGGGACCACTTCTTTCTGTGCGCCGTATTGAGCGCGGGCGGCTGCCAGATCGGCGTTGTTATCCACCGCTTCCTGATAGACGCTGACCAGGTCGGTCTTGGTCGATAAGGGCGCTTCAGCTGCCCAGACCATTCCATTGGTCGCACAAGACACGGCAAGGGCCAGTGAGAGTTTGCGCAGCATGAGGCGATCCCTAGGTAATATTACGGCTATAATTTGCGCTCAAGGCTACGACGCACATTGCGCAGCGTCAAGGCGTTGAAGCAGTAGCCGAGTGTAGTGGCCGTATCGCGGCACAACAATCGTACATTTATGCCATTCATCAAGCTGAATGCTCCGCCATTGGCAATTTGCCTGCTCCATGGTCTAGACTGGCGCCGTTCTTGTCGGGGTGCCTTGCTATGAGGCTGAGATCGGTAAATACCGGATCCCGTTGAACCTGATCAGGTTAGCGCCTGCGTAGGGAACAAGATTTCTCGTCACCCGGCGAGTCCTCTTGTGCTTCGTCCGGGATGTTGTTCGACAATCGAACAGCCCTCGTGCGCCAAGCACAGCACTTATCCACAGTGCGTCCGTCCGTCACAGGTTCGCTCCGACAAAAATCCACTGCCTGGATGTGTCTGGAGAGCCCGTGATGAGTACAAAACTAAAAAACACCGTGCATTTGAGCGAGTCGGCCAAGGTCGATGAGCAATCCGTGCAACCGTTTACCCGCTCGCAAAAAATCTACGTCCAGGGCACGCGCCCGGACATCCGCGTGCCGATGCGCGAAATCGGCCTGGATGTCACGCCCACGGATTTCGGCGGGGAGATCAATGCGCCGGTGGTGGTGTATGACACGTCCGGCCCTTACACCGACCCGAACGTCATCATCGATGTGCGCCAGGGCCTGGCCGATGTACGTTCGCCCTGGATCGAATCCCGTGGCGACACCGAACGTCTTTCAGGCCTCAGCTCGCACTTCGGTCAACAGCGCCTCAGTGATGCAGAGCTGACGGCCTTGCGTTTCGCCCATGTGAAGAACCCGCGCCGCGCCAAGGCCGGGGCCAACGTCACGCAAATGCACTATGCACGCAAAGGCATCATCACCGCCGAGATGGAATACGTGGCCATCCGCGAAAACATGAAGCTGGAAGAGGCCCGTTCAGCCGGCTTGCTGGACCAGCAGCACGCTGGCCACAGCTTTGGCGCCAGCGTGCCGAAAATCATTACCCCTGAGTTCGTGCGCGAGGAAATTGCCCGTGGCCGCGCGATCATCCCGGCCAACATCAACCACACCGAACTGGAACCGATGATCATTGGCCGTAACTTCCTGGTGAAGATCAACGGCAACATCGGTAACAGCGCCTTGGGTTCGTCCATCGAAGAAGAAGTGGCGAAACTGACCTGGGGCATTCGCTGGGGCTCGGACACGGTGATGGACCTGTCCACCGGCAAGCATATTCATGAAACCCGCGAGTGGATCATCCGCAACTCGCCGGTGCCGATCGGTACCGTGCCGATCTACCAGGCATTGGAGAAAGTCGGCGGCGCGGCCGAAGACCTGACCTGGGAGCTGTTTCGCGACACGCTGATCGAACAGGCCGAGCAGGGTGTCGATTACTTCACCATCCACGCCGGCGTTCTGCTGCGCTACGTACCGCTGACCGCCAAGCGGGTGACCGGCATCGTGTCCCGTGGTGGTTCGATCATGGCCAAGTGGTGCCTGGCGCACCACAAAGAGAACTTCACCTACACGCATTTCGACGAAATCTGCGAAATCATGAAGGCCTATGACGTCAGCTTCTCCCTGGGCGATGGCCTGCGCCCCGGCTCGATTGCCGATGCCAACGACGCCGCGCAATTCGGTGAGCTGGAAACCCTTGGCGAATTGACCAGGATCGCCTGGAAGCATGACGTACAAACCATGATCGAAGGCCCCGGCCACGTGCCGATGCAGTTGATCAAGGAGAACATGGACAAACAGCTGGAGTGCTGCGACGAAGCGCCGTTCTACACCCTCGGCCCGCTGACGACCGACATCGCACCGGGCTACGACCACATCACCTCAGGGATCGGCGCGGCGATGATCGGCTGGTTCGGTTGCGCCATGCTGTGCTACGTCACGCCCAAGGAACACCTGGGTTTGCCGAACAAGGATGACGTGAAGACCGGGATCATCACCTACAAGATCGCCGCGCATGCGGCTGACTTGGCCAAGGGGCATCCGGGGGCGCAGATCCGTGACAATGCGTTGAGCAAGGCGCGTTTCGAGTTCCGCTGGGAAGACCAGTTCAACCTCGGCCTGGACCCGGACACCGCGCGCTCCTATCACGATGAGACGCTGCCTAAGGATTCGGCCAAGGTCGCGCATTTCTGCTCGATGTGCGGGCCGAAGTTCTGTTCGATGAAGATTACCCAGGAAGTCCGTGAATATGCGGCCAACCAGCGGATCGAGGCGGTGGATGTGGATGTTGCCAAGGGATTGGCGGAGCAGGCTGAGCGGTTCAAGCAGGAGGGTAGCCAGCTGTATAAGAAGGTTTAGCTGCAAGGTGCAAGCTGTAAGCGGCAAGTTGAAGGCAAAAGCGCATTGCGCTTTTACTTGAGGCTTGCCGCTTGCCGCTTCAGCTGCTGGCGGGCACCAGCTCAGGCTTGATGATGCCTTCAAGTCGCGAATAGGGAATCTGCAGTTCCACATGGCCCAGCGCATACGGGGCGATGGTGGTGGTCGGGTACTTCAGGACCACACCACCCGAAGTCAGGGCCACATTTGGAGTCTTCTGGAATGGCCAGGCTTTCACGTAGTCCGGCTCCAGGCTCAGGCGGGTGCTGATCAGCCAGCTGTTGTGCGCCACCTGGCCAGCTTTCCAGAAGGCCTCTTCCTTGCCCGGCAACAACATGTCGGCCAGTGACAAGGCCTTTTGTTGCTGGCGCGAGTAGTTGATAAAGCCGCGACCGGGTTCGCCGTGGGCGCCGCCTTGGTCCAGGTAGCTGGACAATTCGATGATCACCAAGCCGTCATGCTGCTCGCGTACCTTGGCCTGCAAGTACATGCTGTTGCGCGGGCCGGACTCGCGCAGGAATTTTTCCCGGTAGGCACTGAGAGTCGCTGGCAGCGGGGCGCCCGGTGTGGTGCGGGTCATTTCCAGCAGCCGTTGTTCGATCAATGCATCGAGCTTGGGCTCTTGGGCAAAGTGCACGGTGTCGATGTTCACCAGCGGGCAATCCGCTGCGGCGCAACCCGGCTGGGTTTGCTCCGACGCGTCACGAGTAGCTTGCAGCGGGGAGTGGTAGCTGGGTTGGAACAGGCTCTGGCAAGCGCCGAGCGTCAAGGCGATACAGGCCACGGAGGCAACTTTTAAGAGCGACATGTGCGTCCTTCATAAAACGGAGAAGAGCAAAAGTTATGCGGCTTCGACTACCGGCATCGCAGTCAGTTCGCCACTAAGCTGATTACAGTGAGTTTGACGCCAGCCGTCTATCCCGGCAACCGGAAAGGGGCTGCATCGAGGGGTGAGAGCGCTGTAGGATGGCGCGATGTCGAGGGGCGCCTCGAATCAATTTGCAGGACACGAGGGTGGATATGACCGACATTGCCAAGTCGACGCCAAGCCAGGTCGAGATCGTTCGGCGCGACACTGCCTACCAGGGCTTTTACAAGCTTGATCGCGTGCAACTGCGTCACGAGAAGTTCGACGGCGGCATGAGCCGGGAAATCAGCCGTGAAGTCTTCGTGCGCCATGATGCCGTATGTGTCTTGCCTTACGATCCGCAGCGCGATGAAGTGGTGCTGATCGAACAGTTTCGCGTCGGTGCCATGGGGCGCACGGATAACCCCTGGCTGGTAGAGATGGTCGCCGGCCTGATCGATAAGGATGAGCAGCCGGAGGAGGTTGCACACCGTGAAGCCGAAGAGGAAGCTGGGCTGACCTTCTCTGCGTTATGGCCGATCACCAAGTATTTCCCGTCGCCGGGGGGCAGCACCGAATTCGTCCACTTGTTCCTGGGGCGTTGTGACAGTGCCGGTGCTGGCGGCATTCATGGGCTGGAAGAAGAAGCAGAAGACATTCGCGTCACCGTCTGGGCCTTTGAAGATGCCCTGCAAGCGGTACGTGACGGGAAAATTTCCAACGCAGCCAGCATTATCGCCCTGCAGTGGCTTGCGCTTAATCGCGCGGAAGTGAGGGGGTTATGGCAGTAAAGGCACGGGAACGTTACCGGGTCGACCTGGTCGGGCTGCAAGCGGCCTGCGAGGCCAACTATGCAAGGCTGATGCGCCTGTTGCCCGACATGCGCCATACGCCCGAGGCTCGGCGTATTGCCGTGACCCACGGTGACCAGATGCTCGGCGTGCTGACCCTGGAGGTCATCCTGACCTGCCCCTACACCAGCACCTTGCGGGTGCGCCAGGAGCACAGCCTGCCATGGCTGCCGGTACCGCAACTGGAAGTCCAGGTCTATCACGACGCGCGGATGGCCGAAGTGATCAGCGCCGAACATGCACGGCGCTTTCGCAGCATCTATCCTTATCCGAATGTGTTCATGCACCAGCCCGATGAGAAAGCACAACTCAATGTGTTCCTCGGCGAATGGCTGAGCCATTGCCTGGCCTTGGGCCATGAGTTTGAAGTCGTTCGGTAGATTTGAACTGCGCCCGGATTCCCCTTTGTGTCCTGCCTCAGCATAATTGAACCGATTGTTTATTCCTGTGATCACGCCCTGGGAGAACGCCTTGCCGAGCGTATCCACCTTGAACCCTGACGCTGTGGCGTTGCTGGTGCAACTGTCCGACAGCCATCTGTTTGCCGACCCTGATGCGACGCTGTTGGGCATGAATACGCACAACAGTCTGCAACGGGTGATTGACCTTGTGCAGGCCCAACAGCCGCAGATTGATCTGCTGCTGGCGACGGGGGATCTGTCCCAGGATGGCACGCTGGAGTCTTATCAAGCGTTCCGCAGCCAAACGGCGAAAATCCCCGCGCCGGCACGCTGGATTCCGGGAAACCACGATGAACCAGGCGTCATGGCCCAGGCCACGATGGGCAGCGCGTTGCTGGAATCGACAGTCGATGTCGGCAACTGGCGCGTTACCTTGCTGGATTCGGCCGTGCCGGGCTCGGTGCCTGGATATCTGGCAGATGCGCAATTGCAGTTGCTGGCGCGATCCTTGAGCGAAGCACCGGCTCGTCATCATCTGGTGTGCTTTCATCACCATCCGGTATCCATCGACTGCGCCTGGATGAAACCCATTGGCCTGCGCAACCCCGAGGCGCTGTTTGCCGTGCTGGACCGCTTCCCCCAGGTAAAGGCAGTGCTCTGGGGGCATGTTCATCAGGAAATCGACCGGCAACGCAATGGCGTGCGCCTGTTGGCATCACCGTCTACCTGCATCCAGTTCGCCCCCGGCAGTGACGATTTCAAGGTCAGCGAGGAGGCGCCAGGCTATCGCTGGCTGCGGCTCTACCCCGATGGGCGGCTGGATACCGGAGTGGAGCGTGTCGCAGGCTTCGCGTTCCAGGTGGATTACGGTAGCAACGGTTACTGAGGTTTGCGCGGGTCTCTGTTGGGTTCCGGTTTACTGCCCTCAGGGCGGTATAAAGCGGAGTGCCTGTCAGTGTCCCGGTACTCGTCGAGCATGTTGTGGCCCATGACAAAGCCGACGGCGCGGTCCGTCTGTTCATAGTCGACCAGGGCTGTCTTTTGATGGTGGTCTTGGCGATGGTCAGGTGTGCTGCACGTACCACGTAGGAGTGCATGTCGCCTGCTGGGTATGCCATCGATGGCAGGGCCAGAAATGACTGCCTGCTCCCACAACCTCCAGTTCCCTGTAAACTGCGCCTCTTTGGCTGAAGCACGGAGAGCCCGGCATGTCTGCTTCGATCTTGTATATCCACGGTTTCAACAGTGCGCCGGCTTCCACCAAGGCAAGCCTGTTGGCCGGTGTGATGGGTAGCCTGGGCCTGGCTGATCGGTTGCAGGTTCCGGCGCTGCATCATCACCCGCGCCAGGCGATTGCCCAGTTAGAACAGGCCATCAGCGAACTGGGCCGGCCACTGCTGGTCGGCAGCTCACTCGGCGGCTACTATGCAACCCATCTTGCCGAACGCCATAGCCTCAAGGCTTTGCTGGTCAACCCGGCCGTCAGCCCGCATCGGATGTTCGACGGTTACCTGGGCACCCAGAAGAATTTGTACACCGATGAGACCTGGGAGCTGACCCATGACCACGTCGCGGCCCTGGCGGAGCTTGAGGTTGCGGCGCCCCAGGATGCCCAGCGGTATCAGGTATGGTTGCAGACCGGTGACGAAACACTGGATTATCGCCTCGCCGAACAGTATTACCGGGCCTGTGCCTTGCGCATCCAGGCCGGTGGCGACCATGGTTACCAGGGTTTTGGCCGACAATTGCCGGCGTTGCTGAGTTTTGCCGGCATAGGCGCAGATCAGTATCAATCCTTCGATTTCACAGTGCTGTAGAAGACAGGCTGGAAACCGCAGGTCATTTTTTAATCGAACGACTCACGACGAGACCCCATGGCCACTCCCAGCGCTAGCTCTTATAACGCCGACGCCATCGAAGTCCTCTCGGGCCTCGACCCGGTGCGCAAACGCCCCGGCATGTACACCGACACCAGCCGGCCGAATCACCTTGCCCAGGAAGTCATCGACAACAGCGTCGATGAAGCCTTGGCCGGGCATGCCAAGTCGGTGCAAGTCATTCTCCACGCCGACCACTCCCTGGAAGTGTCCGACGATGGTCGCGGCATGCCGGTGGACATTCACCCGGAAGAAGGTGTGTCGGGTGTCGAGCTGATCCTTACCAAGCTGCACGCCGGCGGCAAGTTCTCCAACAAGAACTACCAGTTTTCCGGCGGTTTGCACGGTGTGGGCATTTCGGTGGTCAACGCCTTGTCCACCCTGGTGCGGGTCAAGGTCAAGCGTGACGGCAACGAATACCAGATGAGCTTTGCCGATGGCTACAAAGCGACCGACCTGGAAGTGATCGGCAGCGTTGGCAAGCGCAACACCGGTACCAGCGTGTACTTCGCGCCGGACCCGAAATACTTCGATTCACCAAAATTTTCCATCAGCCGCCTCAAGCACGTACTCAAGGCCAAGGCCGTGTTGTGCCCCGGTTTGCTGGTCAGCTTCGAAGACAAAGGCACCGGCGAAAAGGTCGAGTGGCACTACGAAGACGGCTTGCGCTCCTATCTGGAAGATTCCGTCAGCGATTTTGAACGCCTGCCCAACGAACCGTTCTGCGGCAGCCTGGCCGGTAACAAGGAAGCCGTGGACTGGGCCTTGCTGTGGTTGCCAGAAGGCGGCGACAGTGTCCAGGAAAGCTACGTCAACCTGATCCCGACCGCCCAGGGCGGTACCCATGTCAACGGTTTGCGCCAGGGCCTGCTGGATGCCATGCGTGAATTCTGCGAATACCGCAGCCTGTTGCCGCGTGGCGTGAAGCTGGCGCCGGAAGATGTCTGGGAGCGGATTGCCTTTGTCCTGTCGATGAAGATGCAGGAGCCGCAATTCTCCGGGCAGACCAAGGAGCGCCTGTCCTCCCGTGAGGCCGCCGCGTTTGTCTCCGGGGTGGTCAAGGACGCTTTCAGCCTGTGGCTCAACGAGCACCCTGAGCTGGGCCTGGCCTTGGCAGAGCTGGCGATCAACAACGCTGGCCGTCGCCTCAAGGCCAGCAAGAAGGTCGAGCGCAAACGGATCACCCAGGGCCCTGCACTGCCGGGCAAGCTGGCCGACTGCGCCGGGCAGGACCCGATGCGCTCCGAACTGTTTTTGGTGGAAGGTGATTCCGCCGGTGGTTCGGCCAAGCAAGCGCGGGACAAAGAATTCCAGGCGATCCTGCCGTTGCGCGGCAAGATCCTCAATACCTGGGAAGTCGATGGCAGCGAAGTACTGGCCAGCCAGGAAGTGCATAACATCGCCGTGGCCATCGGCGTCGATCCGGGCGCTGCGGACATGAGCCAACTGCGCTACGGCAAGATCTGCATCCTGGCTGACGCCGACTCCGACGGCCTGCACATCGCGACCCTGCTTTGCGCGCTGTTCGTGCAGCACTTCCGTCCGCTGGTGGACGCCGGGCACGTCTATGTGGCGATGCCGCCGCTGTACCGTATCGACCTGGGCAAAGAGATCTATTACGCCCTGGATGAAGCCGAGCGTGACGGTATCCTCGATCGCCTGGTGGCCGAGAAGAAGCGCGGCAAGCCTCAGGTCACCCGATTCAAGGGCCTGGGCGAGATGAACCCGCCGCAATTGCGGGAAACCACCATGGACCCGAACACTCGGCGCCTGGTGCAATTGACCCTGGAAGACTTCGACGCCACGTCAGAGATGATGGACATGTTGCTGGCGAAGAAGCGCGCAGGCGATCGTAAGTCCTGGCTGGAATCCAAAGGCAACCTGGCTGAGGTACTGGGCTGATGCGCAGCGGTTTCGCCCTGGCGATACTGTTGTTGAGCGGGTTGGCGGCCACTGCGGCGGTTGCCGGGCCGGTTGCCGAGCTCAAGTTGATAGCCGAACACCCGGTCGAAGGCATGCGCGGCGGCAATCTGTCGGGCCTTGCCTTGTGTGGTACGCAACTTTGGACGGTTTCCGATCGCGATGACGAGCAGATTTACCGGCTCGATACCGCAGGCCAGACCTGGCAAGCACAAGCCATCGCTATTACAGTGCCGCCGGTGCCCGAGTCCGGGCTGCCTTGGGGCCTGCGTGCCCGCACGACGGCTGCTTCGGTGATTCGTGGTGGCGATCTGGACTTCGAGGGCATCAGCTGTGATGCCGCCGGTAACCGTTACATCGTCAGCGAAGCCCATGCGGCAGTGCTGCAGGTGCCGGTGCAGGGCCAGCCCGAATGGCTGAAAATCGCCCCCAGCATGGTACGCGAGGCGCGGGCCAGCGGCATGTTGCTGCACTTCAATGCCTTGTTTGAAGGTCTGGCGGTGAACCCCGAGGGTAATCAGATCTGGCTGGCGGCCGAGCGCGAGCGGCGCGGGTTGATTTCCATCAAGCGGGCGCAAAGCCTTTGGGATTGCGAGGGGCCTTGTGTACTGGTCAGCGAGGCGGGCCAGGAAATGCAGCCGGCCCAGTTTCCGGGGGCCAAGGCGGTCTCAAGGGATTTTGCCGACCTGGCCCTGTTCGATGGCAAGCTGTTTACCCTTGAGCGCAACGCCTTCCAGATCTGCCGGCGCGACAGCGTGACGGCCAGGGTCGAGTTGTGCTGGTCGTTTGCCGATCAAACCCTGGCCCCGAGTCGGCGCTATCCCCAGAGCTACGGCTTGACCGAAGCCTTGCTGATCGATAAGGACGGTGCCTGGATCGGCATCGACAATAACTTCGGCGCGCGCGTCGATGGTGAAAAACGGCCGATGATCTATCGCTTTGCCGCCCCTGCCGATGGCTGGAGCGCCAAGCCATGAGCAATCAGCCGCCCGGCAGGCGTGCCGGCCGTATATTGATGTTTGTGGCCTGGGGTGCCGGGCTGTTTTTGGCCACACGATTCTTCGGCGATTGGGAAGCGCGTCAGGAAAACCCGAATGCTGTGGTCACCTCGCAACGACACGAGGGGTATATCGAAGTGAAGCTGGTCGGCAACGGCCAGGGGCATTTCGTTGCCAGCGGCCAGATCAACGGCCAGCCGGTTGATTTCATGCTCGATACCGGCGCCACCGATGTCGCGGTGCCGACCGAGCTGGCCGAACGCCTGGGGCTCAAGCGCGGTTTGCCGGTGACACTGAGCACTGCCAATGGCCGCAGCCAAGGCTATCGCACGCAGCTTGCGCGCCTGCAGTTGGGCGATATCGTCCTGCAGGACGTCCGTGCTTTGGTAGCGCCAGGATTGGGTGGCGAGCAAGTGTTGTTGGGCATGAGCGCATTGAAACAACTTGAATTTACCCAGCGTGGCGGCACTTTGCTGCTGCGCCAGACCAGACAATGATGAGGCCCGCATGAGTGACATCCTTGCAGACAGCTTAGATGGCGTAGAACGCCGGTCGCTGGCTGACTTCACCGAAAGTGCCTACCTCAACTACTCCATGTACGTGATCATGGACCGGGCCTTGCCGCACATCGGCGACGGCCTGAAGCCGGTACAGCGGCGCATTATCTACGCCATGAGTGAGTTGGGCCTGGACGCTGATTCCAAGCACAAGAAGTCGGCGCGTACCGTCGGTGACGTGCTCGGCAAGTTTCACCCCCATGGCGACTCGGCCTGCTATGAAGCCATGGTGCTGATGGCGCAGCCGTTCAGTTACCGCTACACCTTGGTAGACGGCCAGGGCAACTGGGGTGCGCCGGACGATCCCAAGTCCTTTGCGGCCATGCGTTATACCGAGGCGCGGCTGTCGCGTTATTCAGAGGTATTGCTCAGTGAGCTGGGCCAGGGCACTGCAAACTGGGGGCCGAACTTTGACGGCACCCTGGAAGAACCCCTGGTATTGCCAGCACGTTTGCCGAACATCCTGCTCAATGGCACCACCGGTATTGCGGTTGGCATGGCCACTGACGTGCCGCCGCACAACCTGCGGGAAGTCGCCACCGCGTGCGTGCGCTTGCTGGACGAGCCGAAGGCTACTGTCGAGCAACTGTGCGAGCACATTCAGGGGCCGGACTATCCGACCGAAGCGGAAATCATCACGCCGCGCGCCGACCTGTTGAAAATGTACGAAACCGGCAAGGGCTCGGTACGCATGCGTGCCGTGTACCACGTCGAAGACGGTGACATCATCGTCACCGCCTTGCCGCACCAGGTCTCCGGGGCCAAGGTGCTCGAGCAGATTGCCGCATTGATGCAGGCCAAGCCTTCGAAGTTGCCGCAAGTGGCCGACCTGCGTGATGAGTCCGACCACGAGAACCCCTGCCGCATCGTGATTATTCCGACCAATAGCCGGGTCGATCATGAAGTGCTGATGCAGCATCTGTTTGCCAGTACCGATCTGGAATCCAGCTACCGGGTCAACGTCAATATCATCGGCCTGGATGGCAAGCCGCAGCTCAAGAACTTGCGGGCGCTGTTGGTCGAGTGGCTGGAATTCCGGGTGCAGACCGTGCGTCGCCGGCTTCAATTCCGTCTGGACAAGGTGGAGCGTCGCCTGCACCTGTTGGACGGTTTGCTGATCGCCTACCTCAACCTGGATGAAGTCATACATATCATCCGTACCGCCGAACACCCGAAAGCCGAATTGATCGCGCGTTTCGAACTGAGCGAGATTCAGGCCGATTACATCCTCGACACTCGCTTGCGTCAGTTGGCGCGCCTGGAAGAGATGAAGCTGCGCGACGAGCAGGATGCACTGCTCAAGGAGCAAGCCAAGCTGCAAGCGTTGCTGGGCAGCGAAAGCAAGCTCAAGAAGCTGGTGCGCAGTGAGTTGATCAAAGACGCCGAAACCTATGGCGACGACCGTCGCTCGCCGATTGTCGAGCGTGCTGAAGCCAAGGCGCTGACAGAAACCGAGCTGCTACCCAACGAGAAAATTACCGTCGTTCTGTCGGAAAAGGGTTGGGTTCGCTCGGCCAAAGGGCATGATATCGATGCCACTGGGTTGTCTTACAAGGCTGGCGACGGATTCAAGACCGCCGCTGCCGGGAGATCCAACCAGTTTGCAGTGTTTATCGATTCCACCGGGCGCAGTTATTCGGTGCCGGCCCATACCCTGCCATCCGCGCGAGGACAGGGTGAACCGTTGACCGGGCGCCTGACACCGCCACCTGGTGCGAATTTCGAGTGTGTGCTGTTGCCGGACGATGACTCGCTGTACATCATTGCTTCCGACGCCGGCTACGGGTTCGTGGTCAAGGGCGAGGACTTGCAGGCCAAGAATAAGGCGGGCAAGGCCTTGCTGAGTTTGCCGAACGACGCCAAGGTGATCCTGCCGCGTGCGGTGGAGGATCGTGAAGGTAACTGGCTAGCGTCGGTGACCACTGAGGGGCGCTTGCTGGTCTTCAAGATCAGCGATCTGCCGCAGTTGGGCAAAGGTAAAGGCAACAAGATCATTGGTATTCCAGGTGAGCGAGTGGCCAGTCGCGAAGAGTATGTAACCGACATCGCGGTGATCCCAGAGGGTTCGACCCTGGTGCTGCAGGCCGGCAAACGCACGCTCTCGCTGCGTCCTGACGACCTTGAGCACTACAAGGGTGAACGTGGTCGGCGCGGGAACAAATTGCCCCGTGGCTTCCAGCGAGTGGATGCTTTGCTGGTGGAAACGCCCGCTTAAGGCGATATAGAGCACCCGATCTACGATTTAACCCGTAGATCGACGCTTTCGCGCTGGAGTCATGGCGCATATTCACGGATGATATGGCCTTTCCAGCGCCGGCGTGGCTGAGCGCGTATAGGTTGTTTTTAAGTATTACATTGTGGTTTGCCTTGTGGCGGCTACTTGGATGGGATGATGACTGCTCCACGCCTTCCTTTATTTTTGATGCTCGCTGGCCTTTTGGGGTTGGCGGGTTGCAGCACGCACCAACCGGTGTCGTTGTATCAGCTGGACAGCGGAAGTCCAGCGCAGCCGGCGCAGAGTGCCGGCATGGCTGTATTGCTCGGCCCGGTTGTGGTGGCTGACTACCTGCAGCGCGAGACCCTGCTGCAGCGTCAGAACGACGGCAGCCTGCAGGGTTCGACCGATGGCCGTTGGGCCGGCAGCTTGTCCTCGGACATCAATCAGTTGATGTTGCGTCAAGTGGCAGGGCATCTGGATAGCCAGCGCGTGGTGTTGTCGCCGGCGCCGAGCAGCTTTGCAGCAGATGTACAGGTGTTGCTGACCATCACTCGCCTGGACTCCGGCTCTACGCAACCGGCGATCCTTGATGCGCAGTGGCGCCTGATCGATCGTCGTGGCCAGGTGCGGGACAACCGTATCGTGCATTTACAGGAAGAGCATGGCGGCAGTACGGCCTCCCAGGTTCAGGCCCAGGGTGTGTTGTTGCAGCGTCTGGCGGAACAGTTGTCAGTGGCGCTAAAGCCGTTGGCCAACCAGTCACCGATTGCCGAAGTTCCCCGCAAGCCGGCCCCGGCGCCGGCCAAGCCTGCAGCACCGCAAAAGCCGAAGATCCCGATGGCGTCGCCCATTCGTACGGATCTGGAAGTGTTCAGGTTCTGATCTGAAGACGCTGACCAACAAAAAGGCCCGCTGAGTAAGCGGGCCTTTTTGTTGAAATCTAACTCTTGGCGCAAGTCAATTGTGGGAGCGGGCCTGCAGTGTTCCTAGGGCTTGTTCCGTGTCTCATGCATCCGCGCCAGCTGGCGCTCCAGCATTGACGGATAAGGCTCCATCAATCGCTCCACACAGCAGGCACCTTCAGGGCTGGCAATCGGGCGGATGCGTGCGCGTTGGCGGATCAAGGTGTCGTCGCTGATCTTGCGCTCTACCAGCAGCAGGTTGCGGCTGTGTTGCGACAATGCCAGGGCGTCCTGGGCATTTTCGGTCAGCAGCAGATCAATCTGGCTCATGCCATACAGGTCATCGCCCAAGGTCAGGCCCAGTTGCAGTTGCAGGGTGATGCCGCTGTCGGCGACTTCGATTTGCAACGCATGGCCCAGTGCCCGCAGCAGCTCACCGCAGCAGATGGCATTGGTCAGGTAGTCTTCGCCACTGTCTTCGCTATGGAACAGCATCAACGTGCTGCCATCGTTCAGGGTGTGCAGTTCACTTTGGTACAGCGAGGCGGCCTGGTCCAGGCAGTCGCGGTAGCGTTCCAGCAATTCGGTCAGGCGTGCCCGTGGCAGGCGGCGCAATTGTTCCTGGGCTCCCAGCTGCACGGCCAATACCGCGCTGTGCTGTGGCTGGCCGCTGTGTACGGCCGCAGGTTTTGGCGCAACCACCGGGCTGGGTGCCGAGTCGTCGCGCAGGTCGGCAAATGGATCTTCATCATCCAGATCGTCTTCGTCGGCCTTGATTGCGGTGCGCGAAGCCGGCTTGAGGCCGGCCACCGCTGCCGACTCGTCGAAGCCCGGGTCGCGCAGGTTGCGCACTTCAAACCCGGGCTTGTCATCGTCGTCGTAATCGGTGTCATCGAGCTCGGGTTCGGGTTCAAATTCAGGCGCCGCCGGCTCCGGTGCAAAGCTTGCGTGCAATTGGCGGGCGAGGTCGCCGATTTCGTCCTGGCGGTCGGTGGCCGGGGTGTGTTCGTCAATGTCCCGCAGCCAGATCCGCAGTTGCATCAAGGGCGTGGAGATATGCCGCCCCAGGCGCAGGCTCAAGGCCAGGGCCAGGGCCAACAGGATCGCGCTCAAGATGCCCATGCTTTGCAGGCTGATGGTCATCGGTTGCTGGAACTGTTGCATGTCCAGGCTGATACGCAGTTGGCCTGCCTTTACATCCTGGAACGTGATATTGCTCTGGTACAAACCTTCGGCTTCGCCCAGCAGGCCGTTCTTCGGGCGCTGCCCGGCTTCGGCCATGATCCGGTTGTCCACGCTGTAGATGGCAGCATGAGCCACCAGCGGGTTCTTGGTCAGGTTGTTGAGCAGCACGTTGAGGCTGAGAATGTCGTTGGACACCAACAGCTCGGTCGCCGACGTGGCGGTCTGGGTGGTCAAGCTCTCGCCCAGCGCGTCAGCCTGCTCGTGCATGGCCTGTTTGAACTGCAAACCCATCACGCACGCGTAGATCACCAGGGCCAGGGCGACCAGGATCACGTTATGGCTGGCGATGCGCAATGCAATCGGTACACGGCGATGGCGCAGTGCCCGGAAGATCAGCAGGAAGAAGTTATCGGTTTTTACTGGCGTGGGCCGGTTCACTTGAGCTCGGCTCTTTAGTCCGTGAAGTTGACGCGCAGTATAGCGACAGGCCCATGACCGGCAAAGCGCTCGCTGTGCCCGATGGTCACTGAAAGTGCGTAGAATGCGGTTTTTTTCCAGCTCGGGGGTGCGCTTTGCGCGAAATTGTCCTGATTAACATCACAGGTGAGGACCGGCCGGGTCTCACCGCAGCCATTACCGGTGTTCTGGCCCAGGGTGGTGTAAACATTCTCGACATCGGCCAGGCCGTGATTCACGACACCTTGTCGTTCGGCATCCTGGTCGAGATTCCGGGCACCGAGCAGGCCTCGTCCGTACTCAAGGACATCCTGTTTACGGCGTATAAGCTGGATCAGCAGGTTCGTTTCACCCCGGTCTCCGAAGAGGATTACCAGCATTGGGTCGGCGGCCAGGGCAAAAAACGTCACATCGTGACGCTGCTGACGCGCAAGGTGACGGCCGAACAATTGCAGCGTGTCAGTTCGATCACTGCGCAATACGGACTGAATATCGACCATATCGACCGTCTGTCGGGTCGTATGCCATTGGACACGCCCGCCGACCAGGGCAAGGGTTGTATCGAGTTCTCCGTGCGCGGTGAGCCAGCCGATCCCCAGGCCTTGCGCGCTGAGTTTCTCAGTGTCGCTCAAGAGCTGAATGTCGATATCGCCTTCCAGGAAGATTCGCTGTTTCGCCGTAACCGCCGCCTGGCGGTGTTTGATATGGACTCGACGCTGATCGAGGCCGAGGTCATCGACGAACTGGCCAAGGCCGCGGGGGTTGGCGAGCAGGTTTCGGCGATCACCGAGCGGGCAATGGCCGGCGAGTTGGATTTTCGCGCCAGCTTCAAGGAGCGCCTGGCGCTGCTCAAGGGCCTGGATGTCAGCGTGCTGGACTCCATCGGCGCCTCGTTGCGCCTGACCGAAGGCGCAGAGACTTTGTTTGCCGAACTCAAGCGGCTGGGCTACAAAACTGCGATTTTGTCGGGCGGTTTTACCTACTTTGCCAAGCAGCTACAGGCCAGGCTGGGCATTGACTACGTATTTGCCAACGAGCTGGAAGTGCTGGACGGCAAGGTAACAGGCGTGGCGGTCGAGCCGATTGTCGACGCCCAGCGTAAAGCCGATTTGCTGCGCGAGCTGGCACATAAGGAAGGGTTGCGTCTGGAGCAGACCATTGCGGTCGGTGACGGCGCCAACGATCTGCCGATGCTGGCGATTGCCGGCTTGGGCGTGGCATTCCGTGCCAAGCCACTGGTCAAGCAATCGGCCAAACAGGCGATTTCGACCCTGGGGCTCGATGGAGTGCTGTATCTGCTGGGCCTGCGCGACCGCGACGGTCAGCTATAAACCCCCGACCCGACGGTAGGAATGGGATCAAAAATGTGGGAGCTGGCTTGCCTGTGATAGCGATGTTGAATTCACCACCGCTATCGCAGGCAAGCCAGCTCCCACATTGATTGGGTTCCAGCTTCAAATCTGCTGGGAGTCAGGCTTTTGGCAGTGCGATGCCTTGGCCCATCTGTACTGGCGAGCCCGCCACCAGCTCTTCAGCCCACTTCACTTGATCCGGCCCAAATAGCACGATGGCGGTCGAACCCAACTTGAAGCGCCCCAGTTCCGCACCTTTTTCCAGGTGAATCGGCGCACGGGCGGCTTCGTCGTAACGGAAGGTTTTCAGTTCGCGCTTGGGCGGTGTCACAAGTCCGGCCCACACGGTTTCAATCGACGCGACAATCATCGCGCCGACCAGCACCACGGCCATTGGCCCGCGTTCGGTGTCGAACAGGCAGACAACCCGCTCGTTACGGGCAAACAGTTCCGGGACGTTTTCCGCCGTGGTCTGGTTGACCGAGAAAATTCGTCCCGGCACGTAGACCATTTCCCGCAAGGTGCCGGCCAGCGGCATGTGAACCCGATGATAGTCCTTCGGCGACAGGTAAATAGTCGCAAAGTCGCCGCCCATGAACGGTGCGGCAACGGCTGCATCGCCGCCGAGCAGCTCCAGCACGCTGTAACTGTGGCCCTTGGCCTGGAACACGCGGCCATGCTCGATCGGGCCGAGTTGGCTGACGGCACCGTCGGCCGGGCTCAGCACTGCACCTGGGGTTGGGTCCAGCGGGCGGGCGCCGTCTTTCAGGGCGCGAGTGAAGAAGGCGTTGAAGTGCTCGTAGGCGGTCACGTCTTCCACCAAGGCCTGGGTCATGTCCACTTGGTAGCGCTTGGCGAACCACGTAGTGAAGGCATTCTTGAACCAGCGCACACGGCACTCGGCAATGCAGCCAGCCAGGCGCGACAGCAAATGGTGTGGCAGCAAGTACTGGCTGAGGATAAACAACTGCTTTTTCATTAAGTGTCCTTAAACCTTAAGTCTCGACGGGGGTGTCGGGGTGGTTGCCCCATTCGCCCCAGGAACCGGCATAGCCTTTGACTCGCGGATAACCGAGCGCCTTGGCCACCAGGTAGGTAAAGCCAGAACGGTGGTGAGTCTGGCAGTGGGTGATGATCTCTTTGTCTTTGGTCAGCCCCAGGTCTTCGAGGATCTGTGGCATGTCGCGGCGGATGCGCAGGTTGCGTGCCTTGTCCATGCCGGCGGTCCATTCGAAGTTCACGGCGCCGGGAATGTGCCCGCCTTTGGCGGTGAGGACTTTCTCCCCGGAATATTCCAGCGGTCCACGTGCATCCCAAATCCCCAGGTCAGTCGCGCCGAGGCGGCTTTGCAGGTATTCGCGGGTGGCGGTGGGCTCGTCGTGCAGGGTCAGGCTGACCGGGCCACCGACGTTGGCCGGCACGTTGGTCGACAGCGGATGTTGTTCATCCAGCCACGCCAGCAGGCCTCCGTCGAGGTAGTGATATTTCTGGTGGCCGATCACGTCGAGCATCCAGATAAAACGGCCAGCCCAGCCACCGCCTTCGTCGTCATATACCACGTAGGTGGCATCCGGCGTGTGGCCCAGCTCGCCGAACAGTTTCTCGAGGTCGGCCTTGGCCGGCAACAGGCCTGGAGCCGGTGGCTGACCCAGTTGGGTGCGCTTGGGATCGACAAAGTGTGCGCCCGGGATATGCCCTTCGGCATAACGGGCGGCGCTGGTCAGGTCCACCAGGATCAACTGTTCGGCATCAAGACGACCGAGCAGGTCGCTGGGCTCGATTACCAGCGGCAAGCCAGAGAAGTCAGGCATGTGAGGTCTCCTGGGCACAAAATGGGTGATAAAGGAGGGCGATTGTAGCGCAAGCATCAAGCCGTGCGGTTGGTAAAGCTGTGCAGGGCTTTCTCGGTACATTGGGCGGTTTTGCCGAAGGCTTGTACGCTGGTTTCCGAGAACGGCCCGCCGCCCTGGTCGGCAATCATCAGCATGACCACGCGACCATTGCAGCTCAGCGAGCGCAGCAACAGATGCTCACCGGCGAACAGGCGGCGCAGCGAGGCCGGCAACAGCGCGGCGAATTGGGCGTGATTATCGGGTGTCAGGCGCACTTGGGCGGACTTCTCCAGCAGGCGTTGCAACAGCGTGCTGTCTGCTACCTCCAGGCTCAGGTGGGCGGCTTCCTTCGGCAGGCCGTCAACCTGATGTACTCGCAAGGTGCTCAGGCTTCGGTCAGCCATCAACAACATGACCCGCCGCATGCCACTGGCGGCCAGGGCTTCCTTGACGCAGGTGGTCAAATGCATGGCGTTGGCAAAGCGACTGGGCTCGGTCAGCAGTTCGCTGCAGCGTTTGCGCCATACCGCCAGGGCTTCAGCGGTTGGCGGCGGGGCCGGCAGCAGGCCGCGATGGGCCTGTTGTCCATGCCATGGCCAGATCAGCGCCAGCGCCGGATGCCATAGATCGGCGTTCAAGGTATGGCGGGCACTGATCGCTGCCTGTTGGTGAACCTGCTGCTGGACCTCGCCCAGGGGCTGTTGCAAGTACAGTGCAGTCAGGTATTGCCAGCGCAGGGTATGCGGGCATGTCCAGGATTCCTGCGCCGCCAGCGCCATGCCGTTGGCCAGCAGCACGGTGTTGGCCGGCTGGTTCAGCCAGCGTCGCAGTTGCGGGTCGTCATCCAGTTTATGTTGTTGGCTCAGTGTCGCTTCTTCTCGGGCAATGCGCAGTGCCTTGACCAATAGGCGTTGTTCGCCGAGCAGCAATTGATAGCCCTGGGAAACCCAGATCGGCAGGCGCCAGGCTTCGGTCAACCCCAGGCACAGTTCCAGCAAGCGCACGCCAAATAGTTGTTGTTCGACTTTGCACGCCGATTGGCCTTTGTGGATCACCCGAAGCTCCCATTCCTCGAGCAACTTGGGGTAGACCACCGCCATGGGCCACAGCGGTGAAAGAAACAGCAGGCTACCCCAGTGTATGTCTTGCCACAGGCGCGCCAGGCGGCTGGCAAACAGGCCGCTGGCTTGCTGCGATGCATGCTGGCTGACCAACTGCAATTGGCGCAGCGCCACGGGAATTTCATTGAGCGGGACTGAGGGCAGATGGCCCAGCAGTTCTGCGGTGCGTTTCAAGCCGAGGCGGTTGAGCGCCACTTCGAGGTTTTCCGCAGGTTCCGCCAGGCTGCCATTGGCGTGGTGGTTGGCCGCGCGCATCACACAGAGCACCAGTGCCGGGCTGTCCTGCATCAGTTCTGCAATATCACGCAACGATCGACGGCTATCTCCAATGGCCTTGCTTACCGCGTCGTGGCTCGATTGCGGGACAGGCAACCGAACGTCGTCCAGGCGTTTTATCCAGCCGGCCAGGGTTGTAGGAGGTGGAGTTTGGACTGTCGTTTCGTTTGCCATGATTGGGGCGCGATCATCACTTGCGGTCAACACGCCCGGAGTGGGCCGAACTGGCTTTTCGCCTTAACGGGCTATAGTCTGGCGCAGTTTTGCCGATAAGTAGAAGAAGAGTTTTCAGATCTTCCGAATATGTCCATGAACCCGACGGCGCAAGTACTCATCCCCTATGGCTAAAATTATCGGCATCATCGTCGTCATCGCAAGCGTGCTCGGCGGGTACGTTCTGTCGCACGGTAAAATTGCCGCGCTGATCCAACCTTTCGAAGTGCTGATCATTGGCGGTGCGGCATTCGGTGCATTCCTCCAGGCCAACCCTGGCTACATGACCATGCACGTGGTCAAGAAGTCGCTGGGTATGTTCGGCTCGCGCTTTTCCCACACCTTCTACCTGGAAGTGCTGGGCCTGATCTATGAGATTCTCAACAAGAGCCGCCGTGAAGGCATGATGGCGATTGAAGGTGATATCGAGGACGCTGCGGCGAGCCCGATTTTCGCCAAGTACCCGGCCGTGCTCAAGGACGAGCGCATGACGGCCTACGTCTGTGACTACCTGCGCATCATGTCCTCCGGCAACATGGCGCCCCATGAGCTGGAAGGGTTGTTCGACATGGAGCTGTTCAGCTTGAAGGAAGAGCTTGAGCATCCGTCCCATGCTGTAAACGGTATCGCAGACGGCATGCCCGGGTTTGGTATTGTCGCCGCGGTCCTGGGGATCGTGGTGACCATGGCCTCCCTGGGCGAGGGTGATCAGGCTGCCATCGGCATGCACGTTGGCGCAGCACTGGTGGGGACCTTCTTCGGTATTCTTGCCGCCTACGGCTTTTTTGGTCCGCTGGCGACCTGCCTGGCTCATGACGCCAAGGAAGAGTTGAATATCTACGAAGCGATCAAGGCTTCCCTGGTGGCTTCGGCGTCCGGCATGCCGCCGTCCCTGGCCGTGGAGTTCGGACGCAAAGTTCTGTATCCGCGACACCGGCCGAGTTTTTCCGAGCTGGAACAAGCGGTTCGCGGTCGCTGAGTCATGGAAAACAACCAGCCGATCATCATCAAGCGCGTCAAGCGCTTCGCTGCCGGGCACCACGGCGGCGCCTGGAAAATTGCCTTTGCCGACTTTGCGACGGCGATGATGGCGTTCTTCCTGGTGCTGTGGCTGATGTCCACGGCGACGCCGGAGCAAAAGATCGCCATTGCCGGTTACTTCAAGGATCCTATCGGGTTTTCCGAAAGTGGTACGCCCTTTGTGATTGACTTGGGTGGCTCACCGGAACTGGCGCCCGAGCGCACTATCAATCCCGAGATCAATACCGAGTCACCTCAGCAAAATATTCCCATCGAGCGCGAAACCGTCGAAAGCCTGGCCGAGCAGGTCGAGCACGAGCGATTGGAGTTGCTGCTGCAGGAGTTGCAGAGCAAGGTCGACGAGAACCCACAACTGCAGAACTTCAAGGATCAGATCCGGTTTCAGATTACGCCTGATGGCTTGCGCATTCAGATCATGGATGCCGCCAACCGGCCGATGTTCGACTCCGGCAGTGCGCGGTTGAAACCGTACTTCGAGGATATCCTGCTGGCCATGGCCGACACCATCAAGGCGGTGCCGAACAAGATCAGTGTCAGTGGCCATACCGATGCCAAGCCGTATTCGGGGTTGGGTGATTTCGGTAACTGGGAGTTGTCCGCCAACCGCGCCAACGCCGCCCGCCGTGTATTGGTGGCCGGCAGCTACCCGCAGGAGCAAGTGGCGCGGGTCGTGGGCTTTGCCTCTTCGCAGTTGTTCGACACTCAAGACCCATTCAACCCGGTCAACCGGCGTATCGATATCGTCGTGCTGACCAAAAAAGCTCAACGCGCGATTGAGGGCGAGCCGGGTGCGGTGCAGCCGGTACCGACTCAAGGTGATGGTGCGCCGGGCGAAGTCCCAGTGGATCCAGATGCCCTGCCGCCGGAGCAAGAACCGTTACCGGCCCATGAGCTGCGCCAGAAGCTCAATCTGTTCGATGACGGAGGGTTGAAGGCTCCCGGAGAAGCCCCGGCCGGTAGCTGACGCATCTTGTGTGGGAGCGGGCTTGCTCGCGATACAGACAACTCGGTGCAACTGATGCACCGAGGTGATGCTATCGCGAGCAAGCCCGCTCCCACACAGTTTAATAGCTGCTTTCCGGCAGGCTGGCGATGATCGAGCGGTAGCTGTTCATGCGTTGCTGCTGCACGCGGCCGTCTTCCAGGGCCATGAGCAAGGCGCAGCCCGGCTCGCGGTCATGTTTGCAATCGCGAAAGCGGCAGGTGCCGATCAAGTCATTGAACTCGATGAAGCCCGCTTCGACATCACTGCGGCTGACGTGGCCCAGGCCAAACTCACGGATGCCCGGAGAGTCGATCAGTTCGCCGCCGCCAGGGAAGTGAAACAACCGTGCTGTGGTGGTGGTGTGCGTGCCCTGGCCGGACAGCTCCGACAGCGGACCCACGCGGGTCTCGACTTCCGGCAGCAGGCTGTTGACCAGCGATGACTTACCCACACCCGACTGGCCGACGAACACACTGATGTGCCCGTCCAGTTGTTGCTGGAGCAGTTCCATGCCGTTGCCGTGATGGGCCGACACCTCCAGCACCGGATAGCCAAGTTGCCGATAAACCGCCAGCAATGCATTGAGCGCCGGAGCGTTCTGCTCATCGATCAGGTCGAATTTGTTCAGCAACAACAGCGGACGAATGCCTGCGTGTTCGGCAGCTACCAGATAGCGGTCGATCAGGTTGGCGTGAGGCTCGGGCAAGGGGGCGAAGACGATGACGATCATGTCGACGTTGGCCGCTACCGGCTTGAGCTGGCCGCGGCTGTCCGGACGACGCAGTTCGGTGTTGCGCGGCAATTGCGCAACGATGACGCCGATGCCCTGGTTTCCGGCACGCCAGACCACCTGGTCGCCGGTGACCAACGCCGGCAGGTTGGCGCGCAAGTGGCAGCGAAAAACCTGCCCAGCCAGTTCGCCTTCGAGGGCTTCAACCTCGACCTGCACGCCAAAGTGCGCGATCACCAGGCCTGTTTGCTCGGGGCCCAGGTCGCCGCCTTCCAGCGCCTCCACGGCGGAGGACTCGCGTTTGGCGGCGCGGGCGGCGCGCTCGCCTTGAATCTTTTCGATGCGCCAGTTTTGGCGGCGGTTGAGCTGGCGTTTGGCCATTGGTGTTCCGTGTCGATAATGCAAAGGATAGATGAAACGGTCGCGAGTCTAGCACGCCGTGCCTGCTAAACTGCGCAGCTACGCCAAGGTGCCAAGGAACCACGACATGCAAAACCCACAGAACCTGATTTGGATCGATCTGGAGATGACCGGTCTGAACCCTGACACCGACGTCATCATCGAGATGGCGACCATCGTCACCGACAGCAATCTCAACACCTTGGCCGAAGGTCCGGTGATTGCCATCCACCATAGCGACGCAGTGCTCGCCACCATGGACGAGTGGAATACCCGCACCCATGGCAACTCGGGCCTGACCCAGCGCGTGCGCGACAGTCGCATCAGCATGGCTGAGGCCGAGGCTGAAACGATCGCCTTCCTGGAAAAGTGGGTGCCCAGGGGCAAGTCGCCGATCTGCGGCAACAGCATTTGCCAAGACCGTCGCTTCCTTTATACGCACATGAAGGCGCTGGAAAGTTACTTCCACTATCGCAACCTGGATGTATCGACCCTCAAGGAGCTGGCCGCGCGCTGGGCGCCGGAAGTCAAAGACAGCTTCCACAAGGGCAGCACTCACCTGGCCCTGGACGATATCCGCGAATCGATCGCCGAGCTGCAGCATTACCGCAAGCATTTCATCAAGGCCTGATTTTACGGTGCTTGCACTGACTCCATCGCGGGCAAGCCCGCACACATTCGACCGAGTTGTCATTACTGGCTCGGTTCACATGTGGGCTTGCCGGCGATTGAAGGCGACTCGGCCTTTCGCCAGCGCCCCCTTTTGGTGCCATCAGCAAATGATTAGACTGCGCGCCTCATTGCAAGGATCGCCATCATGCTGCTGATGCTCTACCTCATTGCCATCACCGCCGAAGCCATGACCGGAGCGTTGTCCGCCGGTCGCCGGGGGATGGACTGGTTTGGCGTGGTGTTGATCGCCTGCGTGACGGCCCTTGGTGGTGGTTCGGTGCGCGATGTGCTGCTTGGCCATTACCCGCTGACCTGGGTCAAACACCCGGAATACCTGGTGTTGACGTCGGTTGCTGCGCTGGTGACGATCTTTATCGCGCCGCTGATGCGTCATCTGCGCTCGCTGTTTCTTGCATTGGACGCCGTGGGGTTGGTGGCTTTCACCCTGATCGGCTGCATGACGGCCCTGGAGATGGGGCATGGCATGCTGGTGGCCTCGGTCAGCGGGGTGATCACCGGGGTGTTCGGCGGTATCTTGCGGGACATTTTCTGCAACGACATTCCGCTGATCTTTCGCCGCGAACTTTACGCCAGCGTGTCGTTCCTGGCCGCCTGGTTCTACATGCTGTGCATTTATCTGCAACTACCCGGCGAGCAGGCGATCCTGCTCACGCTGTTCAGCGGTTTTCTGCTGCGATTGCTGGCTATCCGCTTTCACTGGGAAATGCCCAAGTTTGTCTACAACGACGAACATTGACGCTCGGCGTGCTGTTTCAACGCCCATTCCACGTGCTCGCGAACCAGCTCGGAAGGGTAGTCCCGACGCGCTTTCAGGGCTTCTAGTACCGGGATGCTTGAAGGCGCGTTGCCCAGGCCGACTGCCAGGTTGCGCAGCCAGCGTTCATAGCCGGCGCGGCGCAGCGGTGAACCTTCGGTGCTGCTGAGGAATTTTTCTTCATCCCACATAAACAGCTCGGCCAGCCCGGCGTTATCGAGGTTGTGTCGCGGCTTGAAATCACTTTCGCCCGAAGGCCGGGCGAAACGATTCCACGGGCAAACGATCTGACAGTCATCGCAGCCAAAGACACGGTTGCCGATCAACGGACGAAGGTCCTCGGGAATAGCACTTTTCAGTTCGATGGTCAGGTAGGAAATACAGCGCCTGGCGTCCAGTACGTAAGGGCCGACGAAGGCGTTGGTCGGGCAGATATCCAGACAAGCGGTGCAGCGCCCGCAGTGTTCGGTAACGTGGGGTGGGTCGACAGGCAGAGGCAGATCGACAAATAGCTCGCTGAGGAAAAAATAGCTGCCGGCCTTGCGGTTGAGCACCAGGGTGTTTTTGCCGATCCAGCCAAGACCGGCCTGCTCGGCAATGGCTTTTTCCAGGACTGGGGCGCTGTCGACAAAGGCGCGAAAGCCGAACGGGCCGATTTGTGCCTGAATGCGGTCGGCCAGTTGTTGTACGCGTTTGCGGATCAGCTTGTGGTAATCGCGGCCCAATGCGTAACGGGATATGTAGGCTTTTTCGGGTTGGGCCAGCAGTTGCGCCATGTGAGTGTCGCCGGGCAGGTAATCCATGCGCAGGGACACCACACGCACGGTGCCAGGTACCAGTTCTTCGGGATGGGAACGTTTGCTGCCATGGGCACCCATGTAGTCCATCTCGCCGTGGTACCCGGCGTCGAGCCAGCGTTGCAGATGCTGTTGATGCTCGGCCAGGTCCAGGCCGCTGATGCCGACTTGTTGAAAGCCCAGCTCGCGGCCCCAGTCTTTGATCGATTGGGCGAGGGCGGGCAGATCGGTGGTGATAGCAGGCATGAGACAAGAGAAACCGCAGGTTAGATGCGTATAATTCTGCCAGACATCGGAGCTTGAGGGCGTATGGCGCAGACAAAACACGAAATAACCGACGTTCAGCAGTTGTTGCCCGGCCAATTGCCGCAACTGGCTGCCCGTTCCCCCGAGGCCCACAAAGGCCAGTTTGGCCATGTGCTGGTGATCGGCGGCGACCATGGTTTGGGCGGCGCGGCGTTACTCAGTGCTGAAAGTGCGCTGCGCAGCGGGGCGGGCATGGTGTCGGTCGCCACCCGCAGTGAGCATGTCCCGGCCGCTTTGGCACGTTTGCCGGAGGTGATGGCGCGGGGTATATATTCGGGTAATCAACTGATGGCTTTGCTGGAAAAAGCCTCGGTGATCGTCATTGGCCCGGGACTTGGTGCCGGGTCCTGGGGTAAAAGCCTGCTCTCGGTTGCCGCCAATGCCCAGCAGTCGCAAGTCTGGGATGCCGATGCCCTGAATCTGCTGGCGGCACGCGATGTGAGCTTGCCGGCCAACTGTGTGATCACGCCGCACCCCGGTGAAGCGGCGCGCCTGATGGGCATCTCGACAGCCGAGGTTCAGGCTGACCGTCTTAAAGTAGCGCGCGCGTTGAGCCAGAAATTCAATGCGGTAACGATCCTCAAGGGCGCTGGTAGCTTGATTGCCAGCCCGGATGGTCGAGTATCTTGCTGTAACCAGGGGCATCCGGCGATGGCGACGGCCGGCCTGGGTGATGTGTTGGCGGGCCTGGTGGGAGCTATGCTGGCCCAGGGACTGACTGCATTCGAGGCGAGCTGCCTGGCGGTGTGGTTGCACGCGACGGCAGGTGATCGCCAGGGTACATTTGGTCGCGGCCTGGCGGCCAGTGATCTGATTCCCACCATTCGTCAATTGCTCGAGGAGCAGTCTGCGTGTCTGAAGTAACAGTGTTTCTGCCTGATGAAGAGGCCATGGTCGCATTCGGTCATCGTGTCGCCCAGGTCACGGCCGGGGCAGGCTTGATCTTTCTTGAAGGCAATCTGGGGGCGGGCAAGACCACGTTGTCCCGAGGGATTATTCGTGGCCTGGGTCACGTGGGCGCGGTAAAAAGCCCTACGTTTACCTTGGTCGAGCCCTACGAAATTGGTGAGGTACGCGCCTTCCACTTTGACCTTTACCGTCTGGTGGATCCCGAGGAACTGGAGTACATGGGCATCCGTGATTATTTCGATGAGGACGCCCTGTGCCTGATCGAATGGCCAGATAAAGGCACAGGCTTTTTGCCAAAGCCTGACCTGACCATTACCATTACCCCGGATAACAATGGACGTCAGTTGAAATTGTTGCCCCAGAGCGCGCGCGGCGAGTCGTGGTGCAGTGCTTTGGTTTTGGAATTCTAATAATTGGTGGGGTTAGGTATGCGCTTTCGCGCGTTGGTTGCTGTCGTAGGGGTGTTGCTTGCGGCAATGACCGTCAATGCTCTGGCGGCTTCGCAGGTACGCAGTGTGCGTCTGTGGCGAGCGCCGGATAACACGCGACTGGTTTTCGACCTGTCCGGCCCGGTCCAGCACAGTGTCTTTACCCTGACGGCGCCTGATCGCCTGGTGATCGACATCAATGGTGCGACCCTGGCCTCGCCGCTGAAAGTGTCTACCGCCAACACGCCGATTATCGCCATGCGCTCGGCCCAGCGTACGCCGACGGATCTGCGTGTGGTGATAGACCTGAAAAAGAACGTCACGCCCAAGAGTTTCTCCCTGGCGCCGAATGCCCAGTATGGCAACCGGCTGGTCGTCGATCTGTTCGACAATCCGGCCGACGCCGCACCAGCGCCTGCACCGACGCCGAGCGTCGCCACCGTGCCAGCGGTGCCGGTCAACCCGTCACAGCCCCAGGTCAAACTGCCGCCACCACCTCCGGCACCAGCCGGCAAGCGCAACATTATCGTGGTGATCGATGCCGGTCACGGCGGTGAAGACCCGGGTGCCTCGGGTTCCCGTGGCCAGCATGAGAAAGACGTGGTGCTGGCCATTGCTCGTGAATTGCAGCGCCAGATCAACGCGACGAAGGGCTTTCGTGCCGAATTGACGCGTACTGGCGACTACTTCATCCCGTTGCGCGGGCGTACCGAAATCGCGCGCAAGAAGGGGGCCGACCTGTTCGTCTCGATTCACGCCGACGCCGCGCCCTCAAAGGCGGCCTTCGGTGCCTCGGTGTTTGCCTTGTCTGACCGCGGCGCTACGTCCGAAACGGCACGCTGGCTGGCGGACAGTGAAAACCGTTCCGACTTGATCGGCGGCGCCGGCAACGTATCGCTCGATGACAAGGATCGCATGCTCGCCGGCGTGTTGCTCGATCTGTCGATGACCGCTTCGCTGACGTCCAGCCTGAATGTCGGCCAGAAGGTTCTCAGCAACATTGGCCGGGTCACGCCGCTGCACAAGAGGCGGGTGGAGCAAGCCGGGTTCATGGTGCTCAAGTCGCCGGACATCCCGTCTATCCTGGTGGAAACCGGATTTATCTCCAATGCCAACGAAGCCTCGAAGCTCGCGACCCGCAGCCATCAGCAGGCCCTGGCGCGATCCATCAGCGCAGGCGTGAGCCAGTTCTTCCAGCAAAATCCTCCGCCCGGCACCTATATCGCCTGGCTACGAGACTCCGGGAAAATCGCCCAGGGACCTCGTGACCACAGGGTTCAGCCAGGCGACACCCTGGCAATGCTGGCCGTGCGCTTCCAGGTTTCTGCCGCGAGCTTGCGCAGTGCCAACGACCTGAAGAGCGACGAACTGAAAGTCGGCCAGGTATTGACCATCCCCAGCACTGAACTGGCGGCGCAGTAATGAGTGAGTCAGTGTTGAGCAACACTTCGCGGATCGAACTGCTCAGCCCGCGCCTGGCCAACCAGATTGCCGCAGGCGAGGTAGTGGAACGGCCGGCTTCGGTGATCAAGGAATTGTTGGAAAACAGCCTTGATTCCGGCGCCAAGCGCATCGACGTCGATGTCGAGCAAGGTGGTGTCAAGTTGTTGCGGGTGCGTGACGACGGTAGCGGCATTTCCTCCGATGACCTGCCGCTGGCCCTGGCCCGTCACGCCACTAGCAAGATTCGCGATCTGGAAGACCTTGAACGGGTGATGAGTCTGGGTTTTCGCGGTGAAGCCCTGGCTTCCATCAGCTCCGTGGCGCGTCTGACCCTGACCTCTCGCACCCAAGGCGCGGAACAGGCCTGGCAAGTGGAAACCGAAGGCCGCGACATGGCTCCGCGGGTGCAGCCAGCCGCGCACCCGGTGGGCACCTCGGTCGAAGTGCGCGATCTGTTTTTCAATACCCCGGCGCGGCGCAAGTTCCTCAAGGCCGAGAAAACCGAATTCGATCACCTGCAGGAAGTCATCAAGCGCCTGGCCTTGGCTCGTTTCGATGTGGCCTTCCATTTGCGCCACAACGGCAAGACCATCCTCGGCCTGCACGAAGCCAATGACGATGCAGCCCGTGCCCGGCGTGTCGCGGCGGTCTGTGGCGCGGGGTTCCTCGAACAGGCGCTGCCCATCGAGGTCGAGCGCAATGGCTTGCACCTTTGGGGTTGGGTCGGTTTGCCAACGTTTTCCCGCAGTCAGGCGGACTTGCAGTATTTCTACGTCAATGGCCGAGCGGTGCGCGACAAGCTGGTAGCCCATGCGGTGCGCCAGGCGTATCGAGACGTGCTGTTCAACGGCCGGCACCCAACCTTTGTGCTGTTCTTTGAAGTCGACCCATCGGTGGTGGACGTTAATGTCCACCCGACCAAGCACGAAGTGCGCTTTCGCGACGGGCGCATGGTTCACGATTTTCTGTATGGCACCCTGCACCGTGCTCTGGGCGACGTGAGGCCGGACGATCAACTGTCGGCGCCGATTGCCACCGCTATTGTCCGCCCGTCAGGGCCGGAGGCCGGCGAGTTCGGCCCTCAAGGTGAGATGAGCCTGGCAGCCAACTTGTTGCAATCGCCCCAGGCTCAGCCGAGCTATCCTGCGCCGGGTTCGGGTGCTGGCGCAGGTTATCAGTATCAATACACCCCGCGCCCGCAGTCGGCTGTGCCCGTGGCTGAAGCCCAGGCGGCTTATCGGGAGTTTTTTGCTCCCTTGCCGGGCGCAGGGTCCAGCGGCGCCGCCTTGCCGGAAGGCCAGGGCGATGTCCCGCCGCTGGGCTATGCGCTGGCGCAACTCAAGGGCATTTATATCCTCGCGGAGAACGCCCAAGGCCTGGTGCTGGTGGATATGCACGCAGCTCATGAGCGGATCATGTATGAGCGTCTGAAGATTGCCATGGCCAGCGAAGGCTTGAGCGGCCAGCCGCTGCTGGTGCCTGAATCCTTGGCTGTCAGCCAGCGTGAAGCTGATTGCGCCGAAGAGCACCACGCCGTGTTCCAGAAACTGGGTTTCGAACTTCAACGCCTTGGCCCGGAAACCCTGGCTATCCGGCAGATCCCAGCCTTGCTTAAACAGGCTGAAGCAAACCGACTGGTGGCCGATGTGTTGGCCGACCTGATGGAGTACGGCACCAGTGACCGGATCCAGGCGCATATCAACGAGCTGCTCGGCACCATGGCCTGTCACGGCGCGATACGCGCCAACCGGCGCCTGGCCCTGCCGGAAATGAACGGCTTGCTGCGCGACATGGAAAATACCGAGCGTAGTGGCCAATGCAACCATGGCCGGCCGACCTGGACCCAGATGGGCCTGGATGACCTGGACAAACTGTTCTTGCGCGGTCGTTGATGAGTGTCCTGCCCCCCGCCATTTTCCTGATGGGCCCGACCGCCGCCGGCAAGACCGACCTGGCCATCGAGCTGACCAAGGTCCTGCCTTGCGAGTTGATCAGCGTTGACTCTGCACTGGTTTACCGGGACATGGACATCGGTACCGCCAAGCCTTCGAAGGAACTGCTGGCGGCGCACCCACATCGTTTGATCGATATCATTGATCCTTCGCAGAGCTATTCGGCGGCGGACTTTCGCACCGATGCCCTTGCCGCCATGGCCGAAATCACTGCGCGGGGCAATATCCCGCTGTTAGTGGGAGGCACGATGCTCTACTACAAGGCCTTGCAGGAAGGCCTGGCAGATATGCCGCCGGCCGATCCCCTAGTGCGTGCCGAGCTGGAAGACGAAGCGTTGCGCCTTGGTTGGCAGGCGCTGCATGACCAACTGGCTGCAGTCGATCCGGTGTCCGCCGCGCGCATTCATCCCAACGACCCCCAGCGACTGACGCGGGCCCTGGAAGTCTGGCGAGTGAGTGGGCAGACCATGACTGCACACAGACTCAAACAATCTGCGCAAAGTACTGATGCAGGCACCTCCAGTCACGGACAATTGCCCTATACTGTCGCCAATCTGGCCATCGCTCCGGCGAATCGTCAGGTTCTGCATGAGCGAATTGCACAAAGATTCACAATTATGTTGGAACAGGGGTTCGTAGACGAGGTCGTAGCACTGCGTTCAAGAGGTGACCTGCATCCCGGGTTGCCTTCGATACGTGCTGTAGGCTATCGCCAAGTCTGGGATCATCTGGATGGCAAGCTGACGTCAGCCGAAATGCAGGAGCGCGGCATCATTGCCACGCGCCAGCTGGCAAAGCGCCAGTTCACATGGCTACGCAGTTGGACTGACTTGCACTGGCTGGACAGTCTGGATTGCGACAATCTGTCACGCGCCTTGAAATACTTGGGAACGGTCTCCATATTGAGCTGAGTCCTTGCAATTGCCGTCTATCCTTGGGGGTGTGACGGCCACAAGCTATCTATTTTTCCGACTTTATTATTATTGATCCTTAAAGGAGTGCGGCACATGTCAAAAGGGCATTCGCTACAAGACCCTTACTTGAATACTTTACGTAAAGAGAAAGTTGGGGTTTCCATCTATCTGGTCAACGGTATCAAACTGCAAGGTACGATCGAGTCTTTCGACCAGTTCGTTATCCTGCTGAAAAACACCGTCAGCCAAATGGTTTACAAACACGCTATCTCGACAGTAGTGCCGGTTCGTCCAATTCGTCTGCCTAGCGCAACCGAAACCGAACAGGGCGACGCTGAGCCAGGTAACGCCTGATAGGAGTCTCCTTTGTTCTTTGAGCGCCACGGTGGTGGTGAGCGAGTGATCCTCGTTCACTTGGATGGACAGGACCCTGAGGCGCGCGAAGATCCGCAGGAGTTTCAGGAGCTGGCAAATTCGGCCGGCGCCGAGACCGTCGCGTTTTTTAACGTGCCGCGTCATCGGCCAACCGCCAAATTCCTGATAGGCAGCGGCAAGGTCGAGGAACTACGCGATCTGGTCCATGCCGAAGAAGCCGATCTGGTGATCTTCAATCACACCCTCACGCCCAGTCAGGAGCGCAACCTCGAGCGTGTCTTCGAGTGTCGCGTGATCGACCGCACCGGTCTGATTCTCGATATTTTCGCCCAGCGCGCCCGTACCCATGAAGGCAAGCTCCAGGTAGAACTGGCCCAGCTTGATCACATGAGCACACGGCTGGTGCGTGGCTGGACTCACCTTGAGCGCCAGGGTGGCGGTATCGGCATGCGTGGTCCGGGTGAAACCCAGCTGGAAACCGACCGGCGCCTGCTGCGGGTTCGCCTGCGCCAGATCAAGGGCCGCCTGGAAAAAGTACGCAGCCAGCGCGAGCAGTCGCGTCGTGGCCGTATGCGTGCGGATATTCCTACCGTTTCCCTGGTTGGCTACACCAACGCCGGCAAATCCACGTTATTCAACAACGTGACGAAATCGGACGTGTATGCGGCCGACCAGCTGTTCGCCACCCTTGATCCGACCTTGCGCCGCCTGGATTTGGACGACCTGGGGCCGATTGTTCTGGCCGATACCGTGGGTTTCATTCGTCATTTGCCGCACAAGCTGGTCGAGGCATTTCGGTCTACGCTCGAAGAGTCGAGCAACTCAGACCTGTTGTTGCATGTGATCGATGCTGCCGAGCCTGACCGGATGTTGCAGATTGAACAGGTGATGCTGGTACTGGGCGAGATTGGTGCCCAGGACTTGCCGATCCTGGAGGTCTATAACAAACTCGATTTACTTGAGGGTGTGGAACCACAGATCCAGCGCGATGAAAACGGCAAGCCCCAGAGGGTCTGGCTGTCGGCGCGAGATGGCAGTGGCCTGGAGTTGCTTGAGCAAGCCATTGCCGAATTGCTTGGCAGTGATTTGTTTGTCGGTACCTTGCGCTTGCCGCAACGTTTTGCTCGACTGCGTGCTCAGTTTTTCGAGCTGGGCGCGGTACAGAAAGAAGAGCACGACGAAGAAGGTGTCTGCTTGCTGGCGGTTCGATTGCCTCGGTCGGAGCTGAATCGGCTGGTCAGCCGTGAAGGTGTGGTCCCGACGGAGTTCCTCGAACAACACACTTTGCAATAAAAGCCTGAGAAAGCGGTTGTGCCGCTGTGGCAGGCATTCTGTAGCATTGGTCGGCGCGCCGTGGGTGCGTCTTTGCTTTATCAGATGGAGAGCGCTATGGCTTGGAATGAGCCGGGTGGCAACTCGAACAATCAGGATCCTTGGGGTGGTAAACGCCGCAATAATGGCGACCGCAAGGGGCCGCCGGATCTCGACGAGGCCTTCCGAAAGCTGCAGGAAAGCCTGAATGGGTTGTTCGGTGGTGGAAAAAAACGTGGTGGTGATGATGGTGGTCGCACGAGCAAGGGTGGTGGTTACGGCCTGCTTGGCCTCGCCCTCGTCGCGCTTGCGGCTGTCTGGCTGTACAGCGCGGTTTACGTCGTGGACGAGCAGGAGCAGGCCGTGGTGCTGCGCTTCGGCAAGTACTACGAGACCGTCGGCCCGGGCCTGAATATCTATTTCCCGCCGATCGACCAGAAGTACATGGAAAACGTCACGCGTGAGCGTGCCTACACCAAGCAAGGCCAGATGCTGACCGAAGACGAGAATATCGTCGAAGTGCCGCTGACCGTGCAGTACAAGATCAGCAACCTGCAGGACTTCGTGCTGAACGTCGACCAGCCGGAAATCAGCTTGCAACATGCGACCGAAAGCGCCCTGCGCCACGTAGTGGGTTCCACCGCGATGGACCAGGTGCTGACCGAAGGTCGTGAGTTGATGGCCAGCGAAATCAAGGAGCGCCTGCAACGGTTCCTCGATACCTATCGCACCGGTATCACCGTCACCCAGGTCAACGTACAAAGCGCAGCGGCACCGCGTGAAGTGCAGGAAGCCTTCGATGACGTGATCCGTGCCCGTGAAGACGAGCAGCGTTCGCGCAACCAGGCTGAAACCTACGCTAATGGCGTGGTGCCGGAAGCTCGTGGTCAGGCCCAGCGTATCCTTGAGGATGCCAACGGTTACCGCGATGAAGTGGTCTCCCGTGCCAAGGGTGAGGCAGATCGCTTCACCAAGCTGGTGGCCGAGTACCGCAAGGCACCGGAAGTCACGCGTGAGCGTCTGTACCTGGACACCATGCAGGAAGTCTTCAGCAACACCAGCAAGGTCCTCGTGACCGGCAACAAGGATGGGCAGAGCAACCTGCTTTACCTGCCGCTGGACAAGATGATCGACAGTGGTCGTAGTGGTAGCAGTGCTTCTCCTTCCGCCAGTTCGACTGCCGCTGCCAACGAAGCGAGCGCCCGTGCGGCCGCCGACCTGCAGCAACAGCAAACACGTTCCAGGGAGAGTCGTTGATGAGCAATAAATCGCTGACCGCCCTGATTGTGGGCGTCGTCGTGGTCATCGCTGCCTGGAACTGCTTCTACATCGTGTCTCAGACCGAGCGCGCGGTGTTGCTGCAATTCGGCCGCGTGGTCCAGGCAGATGTCCAGCCGGGCTTGCATGTGAAGATCCCCTACGTCAACAAGGTGCGCAAGTTCGACGGCCGCCTGATGACGCTGGATGCACCGACACAGCGCTTCCTGACCCTGGAAAAGAAAGCTGTGATGGTTGACGCCTACGCCAAGTGGCGCGTCAAGGATGCCGAGCGCTTCTACACTGCGACCTCCGGCCTCAAGCAGATCGCCGACGAGCGTTTGTCGCGTCGTCTGGAATCGGGCCTGCGTGACCAGTTTGGTAAGCGCACCCTGCACGAGGTAGTGTCTGGCGAGCGTGATGCGTTGATGTCGGATATCACGGCTTCGCTGAACAAAATGGCCGAAAAAGAGCTGGGCATCGAAGTGATCGATGTTCGGGTCAAGGCTATTGATCTGCCGAAGGAAGTGAACCGCAGCGTGTTCGAGCGCATGAGCACCGAGCGTGAACGTGAAGCCCGCGAGCACCGCGCCAAGGGTAACGAGTTGGCTGAAGGTATCCGTGCGGATGCCGACCGTCAGCGTCGTGTACTGTTGGCAGAAGCTTATCGCGAGTCTGAAGAGGCGCGTGGTGACGGTGATGCTCAAGCGGCATCGATCTACGCCAAGGCCTACGGCCAGGACCAGGAGTTCTACTCGTTCTACCGTAGCCTGCGTGCTTACCGTGAAAGCTTTGCGAACAAAACCGATGTCATGGTATTGGACCCAAGTAGCGACTTCTTCCGCTACCTGGAAAAGTCCAAGTAACCCGGTTTTTACCTGAGTCCACTCCGTCGGGCGGCTAAAATGCTCGGCGGGGTGATCCTTTGGGAAAACGGGTGTATGATGCGGCAGCCGGGAAATTCCCGGCTTTTTTGCGTCTGCATGTTTGATTGTTGATGTGTTTGGCAGGCGTGACAGGTTTTTCGAGGAAAGTGCCCGACGAGGCCGATTGCAGGCCGTTCGTCACGTCGCTCTTGCGCGTGGTTTATGCAGGAGCCGGGGGTTTTCTGCTTCACTCAAGGCTCGCCCAAGGGCTGGCCGGGTCATAGGGGATTGGCGTAATGGCAACGGTAGACCGCTGGCTGCTGCCAGATGGCATCGAAGAAGTACTGCCACCAGAGGCTGCGCGTATTGAAATCGCGCGCCGCCAGGTGTTGGATCTGTTCCAGAGCTGGGGTTACGAGTTTGTCGTGACCCCCCATATCGAGTACCTGGAATCCCTGCTGACCGGCGCGGGCCAGGACCTGGATCTGCGCACTTTCAAGGTCATCGACCCGCAGTCGGGCCGGCAAATGGGCTTTCGTGCCGATATCACGCCGCAAGTGGCGCGCATCGATGCGCATACTTTGCGCCGTGAAGGGCCGAGCCGCCTGTGTTACGCCGGCAGCGTATTGCATGCTCAGCCACGTGCCTTGTCGTCTTCCCGGAGCCCGATCCAGTTGGGCGCCGAGTTGTACGGCGATGCGAGCCCGAGCAGCGATGTGGAGGTCATCAGCCTGATGCTGGCCATGTTGCAACTGGCCGATGTGCCGGATGTCCATATGGACCTGGGTCACGTTGGTATCTACCGTGGCCTGGCCCGTGCGGCCGGCTTGTCCGGTGAGGTGGAGCAACAATTGTTCGATGCCTTGCAACGCAAGGCTATCGATGAAGTGATTGCCCTGACCGAGGGTGTGCCTGCGGATCTGGCGGGAATGCTGCGTGCTCTGGTAGGCCTGTGTGGTGGCCGTGAAGTCCTGGCTGCGGCTCGTGAACGCCTGGCGCATGCACCTGCACCGGTGTTGGCGGCACTCAATGACGTGCTGGCAATTGCCGAACAGCTGTCGGCCCGCTTTCCACAGTTGCCGCTGTATTTCGACCTGGGTGAGTTGCGCGGCTACCACTACCATACCGGTGTGGTGTTCGCCGTGTTTGTGCCGGGTGTTGGCCAAGCCATCGCCCAGGGCGGTCGTTATGACGATATCGGCGCCGACTTCGGTCGTGCCCGTCCGGCGACTGGCTTTTCTACCGATTTGAAAACCCTGGTGACCCTGGGGCGTGCTGAGGTCGAGTTACCGTCTGGCGGTATCTGGATGCCTGACAGTACGGACGCAGCACTCTGGCAGCAGGTATGCCAGTTGCGCAGCGAGGGTCAGCGTGTCGTTCAGGCGCTGCCTGGGCAGCCATTGGCCGCCGCCCGTGAAGCGGACTGCGACCGGCAATTGATTTTGCAAAACGGGCTTTGGCAAGTATCGCCACTGGCTTCTTGAGTTTTCCTGCCGGCCGCTGCCGGCACCAAGTTTGCGCGAATGAGGACAAGTGTTATGGGTAAGAATGTCGTAGTCCTGGGCACCCAATGGGGTGATGAGGGCAAAGGCAAGATCGTTGATCTGCTGACCGAACATGCTGCCGCCGTAGTGCGCTACCAAGGTGGCCACAACGCTGGCCACACGCTGGTCATCGATGGCGAAAAAACCGTCTTGCACCTGATTCCGTCGGGCGTACTGCGCGAAGGCGTGCAATGCCTGATCGGCAACGGCGTGGTGGTTGCTCCAGACGCCCTGCTGCGCGAGATCACCAAGCTGGAAGAGAAAGGCGTACCGGTGCGCGAGCGCCTGCGTATCAGTCCGTCCTGCCCGCTGATCCTGTCCTTCCACGTCGCGCTGGACCAGGCCCGTGAAAAGGCCCGTGGCGAGCTGAAGATCGGTACGACCGGTCGCGGCATCGGCCCGGCCTACGAAGACAAGGTTGCACGTCGTGGCCTGCGTGTGGGCGATCTGCTCAACATGCCGCGCTTTGAAGACAAGCTGCGTGAGCTGGTGGAATACCACAACTTCATGCTGGTGGGTTACTACAAAGAGCCAGCCATCGAGTTTGAAAAGACCCTGGCCGAGTGCAAGCAATACGCTGAGCTGCTCAAGCCGCTGATGCTGGACGTGACGGCCGAACTGCACGACCTGCGTCGCGCTGGCAAGGACATCATGTTCGAAGGTGCCCAGGGTTCGTTGCTGGACATCGATCACGGCACCTACCCGTACGTGACCAGCTCCAACACTACCGCTGGCGGCGTTGCTACCGGTTCGGGTGTTGGCCCGATGTTCCTGGACTACATCCTGGGTATCACCAAGGCCTACACCACTCGTGTCGGTTCGGGTCCGTTCCCGACTGAGCTGTTCGACGACGTCGGTGCGCACCTGGCCAAGCAAGGTCACGAATTCGGCGCGACGACCGGCCGTGCTCGTCGTTGTGGTTGGTTTGACGCTGTTATCCTGCGTCGCGCTATCGACGTGAATAGCATCTCGGGCATCTGCCTGACCAAGCTGGACGTGCTCGATGGTCTGGAAACCATCAACATCTGCGTTGGCTACAAAGATGCAGAAGGCAAGGATGTTGCCCCGACTGATGCTGATAGCTACGTGGGCCTGCAGCCTGTGTACGAAGAAGTGCCAGGCTGGACCGAGTCGACCGTGGGTGCCAAAACCCTGGAAGAGCTGCCAGCCAATGCCCGTGCCTACATCAAGCGAGTTGAAGAGCTGATCGGCGCGCCGATCGACATTATTTCGACGGGGCCGGACCGCAACGAGACCATCGTTCTGCGTCACCCGTTCGCTTAATAAACCGTTGATGTAAAAAGCAAAGGGCCCCTTCGAGGGCCCTTTGTTGTTTCTGCCCTGTACACGGCACGACCCTTGCTGTGTTTCTGTCTTTCGCGGTGCCATCATTTTAATGGCGCGCAAGGTGGAGGGGTAACCAGTGTCTGCCGTTCTCTCATTGTTACAAAGTCGACTGTTGCGCCCGGTGTTCGTTACGCTCGGTATCGCTCTTTTGGTGCAAGTGCTGGTGGCCGTCGCCCTGACGCGTACCACAGTGACCGCTCTGGAAGCAGATCTGGATAGCCGTCTGGGGGCAGATAGCCAGAAGTTGGCTGGGGAGTTGGCCCGGGCAGGTGAGGCAGTAACGTCCAGTCTGGACAGCCTTTCGGCGAGTACACGGGACCGCCTGACTGCAGGTCTTTCTGCGCGCTTGAAGCAAGAGCAGCAGCAACTGCGCGCGACTCTGGAAAAAGACCTGAAGGATTCTGCCAATGACATGGCTCAATTGCTGGCCTCGGTCGCGCCCCGAGCGATGTGGGACAGTGATGTTCCGGCCCTGTCGGAGTTCGCTCGACGTGCACAGCGCAATCCCAACGTATTGTTTGTGGTGTATGACGATGCCACTGGTCAGCATCTCACGCGCTACCTGAACCGGGAAAACCCGATCAACAAGGCGCTGCTGGAGAAGGGGCAAGGTGATCGTGCCCTGGATAAAGTCTTGAATGCGGCAAAAAGCGATCCTTCGGTGTATTACCTGGAAGCGTCCATCAGCCCCAATGGCGTGGAAATCGGCAAGGTCCTCATGGGAGTGTCTACCGCATTGGTGGAGGCTGACCTGGCGGCCCTGGACCAGCGTTTCGCTGCGTTGATCGCCAGCAGCGACCAATTAGTCGGCGATAGCCTCAAAGGCGCCGCGGCCGATAGCGCTGCCGTCATGGGGGCGCGTTTGCAGTCGGCCCAGGCCACGGCGACACAAATGGCGGCTAATACCGCTGGGGCGGTGCAAGAGGCTGCAGGGGCGTTGCGCTGGCGTATCGGTATGGGGCTGGCGGTAGTCGGTTTTGCAGTGTTGTTGCTGGTTGCCGTGGTGCTTGGTCGACGCGTGGTCAATCGCCTGAAACTTCTGATTGCCGCGATGGATGATCTGGCAGCCGGTGAAGGCGACCTGACCAAGCGTGTACAAATCAACAGCCGGGATGAAATCGGTGCCATGGCCTCGGCGGTCAATCGCTTTGTAGATAAGTTGCAGCCGATCGTGCGTGAAGCGGGGGATGTAGCTCAGCGCACCGGTGTGGAGATTGGTGCGATGACCCTGCGCAATGCCGGTGCCGACGCTGCGGCGGGCTTGCAGCGCGATGAAGTGGCCGAGAGTCTGCGGGCGTTGTCGCAAATGGCTGATGAGGCCCAGGCGGAAAGCCATGCCATGCAGGCGGCGTTGCAGCAGGTGGTGGAGATTCGCCAGGCTACGGATGAAAACTCGCGCACCTCGGCTGAGGTGGGCGGTTTGATCGAGGCGCTCGCGGGACAGGTGCAGGCCGGTTCCAGGGTTATTGAGCGACTTGCGCAGCAGAGCGAGCAGATCGAGGTAGTGTTGACGGTGATCCACGGGATTGCCGAGCAGACCAACCTGTTGGCACTCAATGCGGCCATCGAGGCGGCTCGCGCCGGTGAGACCGGGCGCGGCTTCGCAGTGGTGGCGGACGAGGTGCGCGCGCTTGCCAGCAAGACCCAGAGTTCTACCGGCGATATCCAGGCGCATATCGTGGCGTTGCAGCAAGGTGCGCGTGAGGCGGTGGAAACCATCAGCAAGGCCGGACGCCAGGCCAACGAAGGTTTGTTGGTGCTGCGTGACAGCGTGCGGTTGCAGCAATCGGTGCAGGCCTCGGTGGAACAGGTGCATGCTGCGATTGGCCTGGCCACCCGCGCGGCCGAGCATCAGGCGCAAGGAGCGCATGCTGTGCGCGGTCGGGTAGAGGTGATTCATGCCCAGGCCGAACGTGCGGCGCAGGCTGTCGTGGAAACGACGGCAAGCGGTAAGGTGTTGGATGGTTTGGCAGCGCAATTGAAGGCGAGCCTGGGGCAGTTCAGGGCCTAGCGTTGTCTGATCTGGCGCTTTCGCGAGCAAGCCCGCGATAGCTATTTCAGCGGCTCAGATACATCCGCGTCGTCAGCAAGTACACCGGTAACCCCGATACCAGAATCAACAAGGCCGCATAGGGTGCCGCTGCCGCGAACTCCACATTCGAGGTATGCGCCCACACGGCGGTCGCCAGGGTGTTAAGCCCGGTTGGACTGAGCAGTAAGGTCGCCGTCAGTTCTTTCATCGCATCCAGGAACACCAGCGCAAAGGCAGCCCCCAGCGCCGGAAAGATAATCGGCAAGGTCACCCGACAAAACGCACTGAACGACGATGCGCCCAATGTGCGCGCAGCCTCTTCCAGTTGTGGTGCGGCCTTGTTCAGCGCGGTACGGATCGGCGCCTGGGCCAGTGGCAGAAACAGGAGCGCATAAGCGATCAGCAGGAGCCCCGACGTCTGATACAGGGCCGGCACGTAATGCAGGGCGAAATACACCAGCGTCAGCGCAATCACCAGGCCGGGCAGGGCGTGCAACAGGTATGGCAGGCGTTCTGCCCACAATGCGAGCTGCCCCTTGTAGCGCACCACTAGCAGGCCTACTGGTACGGCCAGCGCCAGACACAATGCAGCGCCGCCCAGAGACAGCGCCAGCGATGACAGGAGCGCCTCGCCGATTTCAGCCATCGGAAAGGCGGCCGACGAGCCCACCGCCAGCCAATAGCCGAGCATTGCCAATGGAATGCCACTACCAACGATCGCCAGTGCCAGGCAGTACACCTGTGCCAGCGGTGTCCATCGGCCCAGGCGTACCTGCTCGGCCCGTCGCGCTGCGCCTTGGCCGGTGCGTACATGCCGGCCCTTGCCGCGAACCCGCAGCTCTAGCCACAGCAGGGTCAGGCACATCGCCAGCAGCACCGCTGAAAGCATTGCCGCATTGGCGTTGCTGAATTCCAGTTCGAACTGTTGGTAGATCGCGGTGGTAAAGGTTTGCAGCCCGATGATTGACAAGGCTCCGAACTCAACCAGCATATGCAGCGCAATCAGCAACGCCCCGGCCAGCAGCGAAGGCCACAGCAAGGGGAGGGTGATGCGCCAGAATACGCCCCAGCGATTCATCCCCAGGGTGCGGGCCGACTCTTCCAGGGAGGGGTCCAGATTGCGCAGGGTGGCCGCCACCGGCAGAAACACCAGTGGGTATTTGGACAAGCTCATCACCAGGATGGCGCCGCCCAGCCCTTCGAAGCCGGCGCTCAGCGAAACCCAGGTAAAGCTGCTAACGAACGCCGGAACGGCAAAGGGCAGGCACAGGATCACGCCCCACAGGCGCCTTCCCGGCAGATTACTGCGCTCCAGCAGCCAGGCCAGGGACAGGCCGATCACCCCGCAGGCGAGGGTTACGCCGACCATCAATGCCAAAGTGTTGAGCAGTAATCCAAATACATATGGTCGCCACAACAAGTGTACGGCCTCGGCCCAGCCTGCCTGCCAGGCCTTGAGGCCCACATACACCAGGGGCAGCAGGCTCATGCCTACCAGTAACAGGACTGGTAGCAGCAACCAGATCGAGGGACGCTTGCGCCTGGGGTTGAATCCCCCGCTCAAGGCGGTGGAGGCGAGCGATGGGTTCATCAGTTCAGGCCAACTTCACGTTCCAGCTCCAGGGCTTCTTCGGCGTTGCCCAGGTCGGCGGGGGTGACTTTCGGTGGTTGCAGCTCATTGAATGGCTTGAGGCCGCGATTGGATACCATGCCTTTGCGCAGCGGATATTCGGCGGAGGTGTTGGTGATTACCCGCTGACCCTCTTCGCTGGCCATGAATGCCAGCAGTTGCTGGGCCTGCTCGGGGTGTTTGCTGGATTTCAGTGCCGCAGCGGCCGATACCGTGATCAGGCCGCCAGCATCGCCGTCGGTGAAGTAATGCAGTTGGGAATCCAGGTTGGTCTTTTCCTTTTTCAGGGCAAACCAGTAGTAGTTATTCACCAGTACGGTCGCGACTTCGCCATTTTCCACGGCTTTGAGGGCAACCATGTTGTTGCTGTAGACCTTGCCGAAGGCGCGCAGGCCGGTGAGCCATTCTTCAGCGGCTTCGCGGCCGTGTAGCTTGATGATGGCCACGGCCTGCTCCTGGAACGCGCCGCTCGTCGGGACGAAGCCAACCTTGCCTTGCCACTCGGGGCCGGCGAAATCCAGCACCGACGAGGGCAGGTCTTTCTCGGCAATCAGTTTCGGGTTGAAAGCTACTACGCGGGTGCGTGCGGTTACGCCCATCCAGGCGCCGTTGCTGGCCACGTATTCCTTTGGCAGTACTTCCAAGGTGCTGGCGTCAATGGTGGCTAGCAGGCCCTGTTCGCCGAGTTTGTTCAGGGGTGGTGATTCTTCGGTGTAGATCACATCGGCGGGGGAGCGGTCGCCTTCCTCGACAACCTGGCTGGCCAACTGATTGCTGCTGCCCTTGCGGACATTGACATGGATGCCGGTCTTGGCCTCAAAGGCCTTGGCGAGTTCGTCGCCGACTTCTTTGTGTTGGCCGTTGTACAAGGTCAGCTCGACCTTGTCGGCGGAATATGCGGCGGGCGATAGCAGGGTCAGGCCGAGCAGGGCGATGGCCAGGCCACGCAGAAGAAGAGATGTCTTGAGACGGATATTGCTGATCATCATCCGGAGTTTTCCTCGCTTTGAAATGCAACAAATCATTACCGATTTGTTGCGGCAGGATAAACGATAAACCTTCTCAAGTGCGGCCGAGGGCTGGAATCGCTGGCAATTTTCCAGGCTCGGAAACGCAAAAACCCGCTTTCGCGGGTTTTTGTGATGCTCAAGGTCAAAACCTTGAGTTTGAATTTGGTGCCCAGGAGAAGACTCGAACTTCCACGACCTTGCGATCACCAGCACCTGAAGCTGGCGTGTCTACCAATTTCACCACCTGGGCAGCATCAACAACGTTGCCGCTGTTGATGGGCGAACTATACGGCGGGCTTTTTGATCTGTAAACCCCTGATTCGAAAATATAAATCGGGTTTTTCGTTAAAAATCAAAGGCCTATAACGCAAAAACCCGCTTTCGCGGGTTCTTGTTAGACTCGAGGTTGAACCTTGAGTTTGAAATTGGTGCCCAGGAGAAGACTCGAACTTCCACGACCTTGCGATCACCAGCACCTGAAGCTGGCGTGTCTACCAATTTCACCACCTGGGCAGTATCAACAACGTTGCCGTCGTCGATGGCGCGCACTATACGGAGTGACTTTTGTGCTGTAAACCCCCGTCATTAAAAAAGCCTGGAAAATTTCGCGGGCGGTCGCGCAAATTGGGTTTTGGTGGCGCTAAAGTGCTTTTACGAGCTTGTTGACACCTGAAATTTCCCGTTTCAATACGCGTATGCCAAACTAACCCGCATATAGACAAGGTGAAAACTCTCTAATGGCCGATTGGCAGTCCCTCGATCCCGAGGCCGCTCGTGAAGCGGAAAAATATGAAAACCCTATTCCTAGCCGCGAACTGATCCTGGCGCACCTCGCCGATCGGGGTTCGCCTGCTAGCCGCGAGCAGTTGGTTGAAGAGTTCGGTCTGACTACCGAAGACCAGCTCGAGGCCCTGCGCCGCCGCCTGCGAGCCATGGAGCGCGACGCGCAGTTGATCTATACCCGCCGAGGCACTTACGCGCCGGTGGACAAACTCGACCTTATCCTTGGTCGCATTGCGGGTCACCGTGATGGTTTCGGCTTCCTGATTCCCGATGACGGCAGTGACGACCTGTTCATGAGCCCGGCACAAATGCGCCTGGTGTTCGATGGCGACCGTGCCCTGGCCCGGGTGTCCGGCCTGGATCGTCGTGGCCGTCGTGAAGGTGTGATCGTCGAAGTGGTGTCCCGTGCCCACGAGTCCATCGTCGGCCGTTACTTCGAAGAAGGCGGCATCGGCTTTGTTATTCCGGATAACCCGAAGGTCCAGCAGGAAGTGCTGGTGACTCCGGGCCGTAATGGCGCCGCCAAGGTCGGTCAGTTCGTCGAGGTTAAAATCACCCACTGGCCAACCCCGCGCTTCCAGCCACAGGGCGATATCGTCGAAGTGGTCGGCAACTACATGGCGCCGGGCATGGAAATCGATGTTGCGTTGCGCACCTACGATATTCCTCACGTCTGGCCGGAGGCGGTGCTCAAAGAGGCCGCCAAGCTCAAGCCGGAAGTCGAAGAGAAAGACAAAGAGAAGCGCATCGACCTGCGTCATCTGCCGTTTGTCACCATTGATGGTGAAGATGCCCGTGACTTCGACGATGCGGTCTACTGCGAAGCCAAGCCCGGCAAGCTGCGCCTGTTCTCCGGAGGCTGGAAGCTCTACGTCGCGATCGCCGATGTTTCCAGTTACGTGAAGATCGGTTCGGCCCTGGACAACGAAGCCCAGGTGCGTGGCAACTCGGTGTACTTCCCCGAGCGCGTGATCCCGATGCTGCCTGAGCAGTTGTCCAACGGCCTGTGCTCCCTGAACCCGAAAGTCGACCGTTTGGCCATGGTGTGCGAGATGACTATCTCGAAAACCGGCGAAATGACCGATTACCAGTTCTACGAAGCGGTGATCCACTCCCAGGCGCGCCTGACCTACAACAAGGTCAGTACCATCCTGGAACAGCCGAAAACCAGCGAAGCCAAGGCGCTGCGTGGTGAGTACGGTCATGTTGTGCCGCATCTGAAGCAGTTGTATGCCTTGTACAAGGTGCTGTTGGGCGCACGTCATATCCGTGGTGCGATCGATTTTGAAACCCAGGAAACCCGGATCATCTTTGGCTCCGAGCGCAAAATCGCCGAAATCACCCCGACGACGCGTAACGACGCCCACAAACTGATTGAGGAATGCATGCTGGCGGCCAACGTGGCCACTGCTGAATTCCTGAAAAAGCACGAAATTCCTGCGCTGTACCGGGTCCACGACGGTCCGCCGCCGGAGCGCCTGGAAAAACTGCGCGCGTTTCTCGGCGAGCTTGGCCTGTCCCTGCACAAAGGCAAGGACGGTCCATCGCCCAAGGATTACCAGGCCTTGCTGGCCAGCATCAAGGATCGTCCGGACTTCCACCTGATCCAGACCGTGATGCTGCGGTCCCTGAGCCAGGCGGTGTACAGCGCCGACAACCAGGGCCACTTTGGCCTGAATTACGAGGCGTACACCCACTTCACCTCGCCGATTCGCCGTTACCCAGACTTGCTCACGCACCGGGCGATCCGCAGCGTGATCCATTCCAAGATGAATACCCCGCACGTCAAGCGTGCAGGCGCCATGAGCATTCCGAAGGCGCGGATCTATCCGTACGACGAAGCGATCCTTGAGCAATTGGGCGAGCAGTGCTCCATGAACGAGCGTCGCGCCGATGAAGCCACCCGTGACGTGGTGAACTGGCTCAAGTGCGAGTTCATGAAAGACCGTGTGGGTGAGTCGTTCCCGGGTGTGATCACTGCGGTGACCGGCTTTGGGCTGTTCGTAGAATTGACCGATATCTACGTTGAAGGGCTGGTCCACGTCACGGCCTTGCCGGGGGACTATTACCACTTCGATCCTGTGCATCACCGCTTGGCGGGCGAGCGCACCGGTCGCAGCTTTCGCCTGGGTGACACGGTTGAAGTGCGAGTCATGCGCGTCGATCTCGACGAGCGCAAGATCGACTTCGAAATGGCAGAAAAGACCCTCGAAGCGCCGATTGGCCGCAAGAAGCGTGGTGCTGAGACTTCGGCGCCGGCAAAAAAAGGCGCCCCGGCTAAAGCCTCCGCCGCCGAACCTGCGGCAGCCAAGCCTGCGCGCCGTTCGTCGAGCAAAGAGAAAGCCAGCGACGCGTACCGTCCTGGCGATGCTGCGGCGAAAAACGCCGAGTTGCGCAAAAGTCGCGAGTTGAAGCAACAGTTGCTCAACGAGGCCAAAGGCGGTGGTAAGGCGACGTCTGGGGGAAAGTCCCAAGGCGCCGACAAGCCATCGGGCAAACCGAGTAAACACCGTAAAGGCCCGCCCAAGGCGGGTTCGGCCCCAGCCAAAAGTGGCGGGTCGCGCAAACCTAAGGCCAAGTCATGAGTCTGGAAAAAATCTACGGCGTCCACGCCGTAGAAGCATTGCTGCGTCACCACCCGAAACGCGTCAAGCAGGTGTGGTTGGCAGAGGGGCGCAGCGAACCGCGCGTCCAGGCGCTGGTCGAGCTGGCGAATGAAAATCGCGTGGCGATCGGCCAGGCCGAGCGTCGCGAAATGGACGTGTGGGTCGAAGGCGTACACCAGGGCGTGGTGGCTGATGTCAGCCCAAGCCAGGTCTGGGGTGAGGCGATGCTCGACGAGTTGCTCGACCGTACAGAAGGCGCTCCGCTGTTGTTGGTGCTCGACGGCGTGACCGATCCGCACAACCTGGGTGCTTGCCTGCGTTCGGCGGATGCTGCCGGTGCGCTGGCAGTCATCGTGCCTAAAGACAAATCGGCAACCCTTACGCCGGTGGTGCGCAAGGTGGCCTGTGGTGCGGCGGAAGTGATTCCGCTGGTGGCCGTGACCAACCTGGCGCGCACCCTGGAGAAACTCCAGCAGCGCGGCTTGTGGGTTGTCGGCACGGCGGGCGAGGCCGAGGTCAGCATTTATGACCAGGACCTCACCGGCCCGACCATTCTGATCATGGGGGCCGAAGGCAAAGGCATGCGTCGCCTCACTCGCGAGCATTGCGATTACCTGGTGCATCTGCCGATGGCCGGTAGCGTCAGCAGCCTCAACGTCTCCGTTGCGACCGGCGTGTGCCTGTTCGAGGCTCAGCGCCAGCGCGGTGCCAAGGCCAAAAAAGCAGCCGCTCCTCGGAAGCCATAAGCTTCAAGCTGCAAGTTTAGGCGCGAGGTGGATTTGCCACTTGTAGCTTGTCGCTTGCAGCTTCCCCCCGGCTCCTCTACTATTGCGCCCCTTGCCTTCCTGGCGGGCACAGATGTGCCTCCCTGCGGCAAGATCCATAAGTGTCATTCACTCCTTGTCTGACCGTTTTTGAGCGGCAGGCTACAACCCGTAAGGAGCATTCATGCGTCATTACGAAATCATCTTTTTGGTCCACCCGGATCAAAGCGAGCAAGTCGGCGGCATGGTTGAGCGTTACACCAAGCTGATCGAAGAAGACGGCGGCAAAATCCACCGTCTGGAAGATTGGGGCCGTCGTCAACTGGCCTACGCAATCAACAATGTTCACAAGGCTCACTACGTGATGCTGAACGTTGAGTGCACTGGCAAGGCCCTGGCCGAGCTGGAAGACAACTTCCGCTACAACGATGCAGTGATCCGTAACCTGGTCATCCGTCGCGAAGAAGCCGTTACCGGCCAATCCGAGATGCTCAAGGCTGAAGAAAACCGCAGTGAGCGCCGTGAGCGTCGCGACCGTCCTGAGCACGAAGGCGCTGAAAGCGCTGACAGTGATGACAGCGACAACAGCGATAACGCTGACGAGTAATCCACGGACCTTTTAAGGAGCCTATCAAATGGCACGTTTCTTCCGTCGTCGTAAGTTTTGCCGCTTCACCGCTGAAGAAGTGAAGGAGATCGACTACAAAGATCTCAACACTCTGAAAGCCTACGTATCCGAGACCGGCAAAATTGTTCCAAGCCGCATCACCGGTACCAAAGCTCGTTATCAGCGTCAGCTGGCCACCGCTATCAAGCGCGCCCGCTTCCTGGCCCTGCTGGCCTACACCGACAGCCACGGCCGCTGAGACCGGGCAGTCGACAAGTGGTAAGGGATTGAATGCATGCGCGCCTTAGCTGAGTTCATCATGCGCGGTCGTGTGCAGGCCACTCTGGTAGTGGCTGGATGTGCAGCATTGCCGTTGTTGTATTGGTTGGGTGCTGCCGCAGGTTGCCTTGTGCTCCTGCGGCGCGGTTTGAAGGACGCCCTTGGTGTCCTTGCCCTGGGGTTGTTGCCAGCCTTGATCTGGTGGTTGCAATTTGATGATCCGCGGGTACTTCTGGTACTGCTGGGGTCATCGAGCCTTGCGTTGGTTTTGCGCGCAAGTGAGTCCTGGACTCGCACGCTGCTGGTCAGCGTGGCATTGGGGTTGGTGTATTCAGTGGTGCTTGGCGCGGCTTTCCGCCCGCAAATCGAGGCGCTGTCGCAGGAGTTGGTTAAAATCCTGCCACTGGCCCTCGGGGATCTCTACCAGCAATTGTCGGTAGAAGAGCGAGCGCGCATGGCCACACTGATTGCACCGGTCCTGACCGGCCTGATAGCGGCACTGTTGCAAGTCGTCAGTGTGCTGAGCCTGATTCTTGGGCGTTACTGGCAGGCGTTGTTGTATAACCCGGGTGGTTTTGGTCGCGAGTTTCGCAGTATCAGAATCCCCGCAGGACCAGCGATGTTGCTGCTGGCGTGCATGCTTGTAGGGCCGAACTTCGGTCCGCAAATGGCCATGTTGACGCCGTTGTGCAGCGTACCGCTGGTGATTGCCGGGCTGGCCCTGATGCACGGGCTGGTGGCGCAAAAGCGCCTGGCCAAGTTCTGGCTGGTGGGGTTGTACGTGACGCTGTTGCTGTTTATGCAACTGATCTATCCGTTACTCGTGGTTTTGGCCATTGTCGACGGCCTGATTGATTTTCGCGGTCGTCTGGCGTCCAAGGATGCCGACAACGCGAACGGTGAAGGTTAAAAGTTAGAGGATTTTCACATGCAACTGATCCTTCTGGAAAAAGTCGCCAACCTGGGCAACCTGGGCGACAAAGTAAACGTTAAGGCCGGCTACGGTCGTAACTACCTGCTGCCATACGGCAAAGCCACCGCTGCAACCGCTGCCAACCTGGCCGCGTTTGAAGAGCGTCGTGCTGAGCTGGAAAAAGCCGCAGCAGACAAAAAAGCTTCGGCCGAAACTCGCGCTGCCCAACTGGCTGAGCTGGAAGTGACTATCACTGCCACCGCCGGTGACGAAGGCAAGCTGTTCGGCTCGATCGGTACTCACGACATCGCTGATGCACTGACCGCCTCTGGCGTTGAAGTGCAGAAGAGCGAAGTTCGTCTGCCGAACGGCACCATCCGCAACGTAGGCGAATTCGACGTAGCCGTGCACCTGCACGCTGAAGTTGAAGCCACCGTACGCGTTGTCGTGGTAGCAGCTTAAGAAGCGCCTAACTGACTGGCACCTCGCGTGTCAGCCAGTTAACATCGGGCACGATCCTGTTTACAGGTCGTGCCTTTTGTTTTTCTACACACCCCTAATTCCAAGTGGCCATGAACGATATTTCAGCTCCCGAGCAATACGATCTGCAAACCGCTGCCCTGAAGGTGCCGCCGCACTCCATCGAGGCCGAACAGGCCGTGCTCGGTGGTTTGATGCTGGACAACAACGCCTGGGAGCGCGTGCTGGATCAAGTCTCGGACGGTGACTTCTATCGGCATGACCACCGCCTGATCTTCCGCGCCATCGCCAAGCTGGCCGACCTGAACTCCCCCATCGACGTAGTGACCCTTGCCGAGCAATTGGACAAGGAAGGTCAGACTTCGCAGGTGGGTGGCCTCGGTTACCTGGGCGAGTTGGCGAAAAACACCCCGTCAGTCGCCAACATCAAGGCCTATGCGCAGATCGTCCGCGCGCGGGCCACCTTGCGCCAACTGATCGGCATCGCCACTGAAATCGCCGACAGCGCCTTCAACCCGGAAGGGCGTACGGCTGAAGAAATCCTTGACGAAGCCGAGCGCCAGATCTTTCAGATCGCCGAAGCCCGGCCAAAAACCGGTGGCCCGGTCAGCGTCAATGACCTGTTGACCAAGGCCATCGACCGTATCGATACCCTGTTTAACACCGACAATGCCATCACTGGCCTGTCTACTGGCTATACCGACCTCGATGGCATGACCAGTGGCTTGCAGCCGGCCGACCTGATCATTGTTGCCGGCCGTCCATCCATGGGTAAAACCACGTTTGCGATGAACCTGGTGGAAAACGCGGTATTGCGCAGCGAAAAAGCTGTATTGGTTTACTCCCTCGAGATGCCAGGTGAATCGCTGATCATGCGGATGCTCTCGTCCCTGGGGCGTATCGACCAGACAAAAGTCCGTGCCGGCCGCCTGGAAGATGACGACTGGCCGCGCCTGACCTCGGCGGTGAACCTGCTCAACGACCGTAAGCTGTTTATCGATGACACCGCCGGTATCAGCCCCTCGGAAATGCGTGCGCGCACCCGACGCCTGGTGCGTGAGCATGGTGATGTCGGCCTGATCATGATCGACTACCTGCAATTGATGCAGATCCCGGGCTCCGGTGGCGATAACCGGACCAACGAGATTTCCGAGATTTCCCGCTCGCTGAAAGCCCTGGCCAAGGAATTCAACTGCCCGGTGGTGGCGCTGTCCCAGCTCAACCGCTCCCTGGAGCAGCGTCCGAACAAACGCCCGATCAACTCCGACTTGCGCGAATCCGGAGCGATCGAGCAGGACGCCGACGTCATCATGTTCGTGTACCGGGACGAGGTATATCACCCGGAAACCGAGCATAAAGGCATTGCCGAAATCATCATCGGCAAACAGCGTAACGGTCCTATCGGCACCACGCGCCTGGCGTTCATCGGCAAATACACCCGTTTCGAAAACCTTGCGCCAGGTAGTTACAACTTCGAAGACGAATAGCGACAAGCAGTGTGGGAGCGGGCTTGCTCGCGAAGGCGTCGGATTAGCCAGTAGATGTGTTGGCTGACACACCGCTTCCGCGAGCAAGCCCGCTGCCACCTTCGAAAGCCTTCACTATTCAGGGCTCGCCATAATTCCGACCGTTACCGTCGGAATTGGTCAAATTTTGTGCTATATTCCGCGCCCGCGATTTTTCATCTCAACACCGGTCATCGTCATGCAAACAGCCAAGCCGTTATTTGACTATCCCAAGTACTGGGCCGAATGTTTCGGTCCAGCGCCATTCCTGCCGATGAGCAGGGAGGAGATGGATCAGCTTGGCTGGGATTCATGCGACATCATCATCGTCACCGGTGATGCCTACGTTGACCATCCGTCGTTCGGCATGGCGATCATCGGCCGGCTGCTGGAGTCCCAGGGCTTTCGCGTAGGGATCATTGCCCAGCCGAACTGGCAGTCCAAAGACGATTTCATGAAGCTCGGCGAGCCGAACCTGTTTTTCGGCGTCGCGGCCGGCAACATGGACTCGATGATCAACCGCTACACCGCCGACAAGAAAATCCGCTCCGACGACGCCTACACCCCTGGCGGTATGGCCGGCAAACGCCCGGACCGTGCGAGCCTGGTGTACAGCCAGCGGTGCAAGGAAGCCTACAAGAACGTGCCGATCGTACTTGGCGGTATTGAAGCCTCCCTGCGCCGCATCGCCCACTACGACTACTGGCAGGACCGCGTGCGCAACTCGATCCTGATCGACGCCACCGCCGATATCCTGTTGTACGGCAACGCCGAGCGCGCCATTGTCGAAGTTGCCCAGCGCCTGTCGTGGGGCCACAAGATCGAAGACATCACCGATGTGCGCGGCACCGCGTTCATTCGCCGTGACACGCCGGCGGGTTGGTACGAGGTGGACTCCACCCGCATCGACCGTCCGGGCAAGGTCGACAAGATCATCAACCCATACGTCAACACCCAGGACACCCAGGCCTGCGCCATCGAGCAGGAAAAAGGCCCGGTGGATGACCCGCAAGAAGCCAAGGTCGTACAGATCCTGGCCAGCCCGCGCATGACCCGCGACAAGACCGTGATCCGCCTGCCTTCGGTGGAAAAGGTTCGTGGCGACGCGGTGCTCTATGCTCACGCCAACCGTGTGTTGCACTTGGAAACCAACCCAGGTAATGCCCGCGCCCTGGTGCAGAAGCACGGCGAAGTGGACGTGTGGTTCAACCCGCCGCCCATTCCAATGACCACCGAAGAAATGGACTACGTGTTCGGCATGCCTTACGCACGTGTTCCGCACCCGGTATACGGCAAGGAAAAGATCCCGGCCTACGACATGATCCGCTTCTCGGTGAACATCATGCGTGGCTGCTTTGGCGGTTGTACCTTCTGCTCGATCACCGAGCACGAAGGTCGCATCATCCAGAACCGTTCCGAAGAGTCGATCATTCGCGAAATCGAAGAGATCCGCGACAAGGTCCCGGGCTTCACTGGCGTGATCTCCGACCTCGGCGGCCCGACCGCTAACATGTATCGCATTGCGTGCAAGAGCCCGGAAATCGAATCCGCGTGCCGTAAGCCGTCATGCGTGTTCCCTGGTATCTGCCCGAACCTGAACACCGACCACTCGTCGCTGATCCAGTTGTACCGCAGCGCACGTGCGTTGCCGGGTGTGAAGAAAATCCTGATCGCCTCCGGCCTGCGTTACGACCTCGCCGTGGAGTCGCCGGAATACGTGAAGGAGCTGGTCACCCACCACGTCGGTGGCTACCTCAAGATCGCCCCGGAACACACCGAGGAAGGTCCGCTCAACCAGATGATGAAACCGGGCATCGGCAGCTATGACAAGTTCAAGCGCATGTTCGAGAAGTACACCAAGGAAGCGGGCAAGGAGCAGTACCTGATTCCTTACTTCATCGCCGCCCACCCGGGCACCACCGATGAAGACATGATGAACCTGGCGCTGTGGCTCAAGGGCAACGGCTTCCGCGCTGACCAGGTGCAGGCGTTCTACCCGTCGCCGATGGCCACCGCTACTGCGATGTATCACTCCGGCAAGAACCCGTTGCGTAAGGTGACCTACAAGAGCGACGGCGTGACGATCGTCAAGAGCGAAGAGCAGCGCCGTCTGCACAAGGCTTTCTTGCGCTACCACGACCCGAAAGGCTGGCCGATGCTGCGTGAAGCCTTGACTCGCATGGGCCGTGCCGACCTGATCGGGCCAGGCAAGGACCAGTTGATCCCGCTGCACCAGCCTGCCACCGACAGCTACCAGAGCGCTCGTCGCAAGAATTCGACGCCGGCCGGCAGCCACAAGGTCGCCAAGGAAACCACCACCAAGATCCTCACCCAGCACACTGGCCTGCCACCTCGCGGCAGCGACGGCAGCAACCCGTGGGACAAGCGCGAGCAAGCCAAGGCTGCGGCGATGGCCCGTAACAAGCAGGCCGCCAAGGAACGCACCGACGCGGCCAAGGGCAAAGGCAAGAAGCCAACCCGCAAGCCGGTAGTGCCGCGCTGATCGCTGCCTGAAACCACAAAACGCCAGCCTTCGGGCTGGCGTTTTGCTTTGCGCTGAAGGGTTAACCGCAGGACTCAGGTGGTGCCTGCCCTCATACGGGCGCCACAAAGAAGTGCAACCCTTGCACCGCCAGGCTCGTCGTCGCGCTGTTTTGGTGCTGACTGGCACAGGTGTTGGCGATAAAGCACAGCCGTAGCGGCTCTGGCATAAGTCTTGCGCGCTTAGTCTGCATGCCCTGGCTCGCAGGAGGCCGCCGTGTCGATTCATGTCGCGTTGCACCACGTTACGCATTACCGCTACGACCGTGAGGTCGAACTCGGTCCGCAGATTGTGCGTTTGCGCCCGGCGGCCCATAGCCGCACGCGGATCCTGTCCTATGCGCTGAAAGTGCTGCCCCGGCAGCATTTCATCAACTGGCAGCAGGACCCGCAGGGCAATTACCTGGCGCGGCTGGTGTTCCCGGAAAAGACCGACGAGCTGCGTATCGAAGTCGATCTGGTCGCCGAGATGGCGGTGTTCAACCCGTTCGACTTTTTCCTTGAGCCTTACGCCGAAACAATCCCCTTCAATTACGCCGCCGATGAACAGCGCGAGCTGGCGCCGTACCTGGAAACCTTGCCATTGACGCCAGCGTTCGCCGCCTACCTGGCCGGTATTGACCGCACGCCATTGCCGGCAGTGGATTTCCTGGTTGGCCTCAATCAGCGCCTGGCCGCGGACATCGGTTACCTGATCCGGATGGAGCCGGGCGTACAGACCCCGGAATTCACCCTGGAGCACGCCTGCGGTTCTTGCCGTGACTCGGCCTGGCTGCTGGTGCAACTGTTGCGCAATCTGGGGCTGGCGGCGCGGTTTGTCTCTGGCTACCTGATCCAACTGACCGCCGACGTCAAAGCACTCGACGGCCCTAGCGGCACTGAAGTGGATTTCACCGATCTGCATGCCTGGTGTGAGGTGTATCTGCCCGGTGCCGGCTGGATCGGCCTGGATGCCACCTCTGGGTTGTTCGCCGGTGAAGGACATATTCCGTTGGCCTGTAGTCCCGATCCTTCCTCTGCGGCACCTATCAGCGGCTTGGTCGAGCCATGCGAGTGTGAATTCGTCCACGAGATGTCGGTGGAGCGGATCTGGGAAGCGCCGCGCGTCACCAAGCCCTATACCGAGGAGCAATGGCTGGCGATCCAGGCGCTGGGGCGGCAGATTGATGGCGACCTGCTCAAGCATGATGTGCGCTTGACCATGGGCGGCGAACCGACCTTTGTCTCGATCGACGACCCCGATGGCGCCGAGTGGAACACCGCAGCCCTGGGGGCGGACAAGCGGCGGCTGTCCGCCGAGCTGTTCCAGCGCATGCGCAAACACTACGCGCCGAAGGGCCTGGTGCATTTCGGCCAGGGCAAGTGGTACCCCGGCGAACAACTGCCGCGTTGGTCCCTCAACAGTTACTGGCGACGTGATGGTGTACCGATCTGGCACAACAGCGCGCTGATCGCTGATGAGCAACAGGACTACGCTGCCGACGACGTAATGGCCGGGCGTTTCCTTGCCTGCGTGGCCGAGCGCTTGAAGCTACCGACGCGCTTTGTGTTCCCGGCTTTCGAGGACAACTTCTACTATCTGTGGCGCGAGGGCGCGCTGGCGCTCAATGTCAGCGCCCAGGACGCGCGCTTGAGTGATGAACTGGAGCGCGAACGCCTGCGCAAGGTGTTCAGCCAGGGCCTGGATAAAGTCATTGGTCAGGTGTTGCCGTTGGCGCGCACGGCTGCCAACGACCGCTGGCAAAGTGGGCGCTGGTACTTGCGGGACAATCACTGCCGGCTGGTGCCGGGCGACTCGCCGCTGGGTTATCGCTTGCCGCTGGCCTCGCAACCGTGGGTCACTGCGGCGGAATATCCCTTTGTCCACCCCGCGGACCCGAACCAGGATCAGCCGCCGTTGCCGTCCACCGCGCAACTGCAAAGCCATGGTGAACCTGCGCCGAGCGAAGACCGCGTGCCGAAAGTCGACGAGTCCGCCGATTGGCTGACGCGTACCGCGCTTTGCGCCGAAGCACGAGAAGGGCGCCTGTATCTGTTTATGCCGCCGTTGGAGCGCGTCGAAGATTACCTGGAGTTGGTAGCCGCCATCGAAGCCTGCGCCGAGGAGCTGCGTTGCCCGGTGTTGCTGGAGGGCTACGAGCCGCCGGCCGATGCGCGTCTTTGCAGCTTCCGGGTGACGCCTGACCCCGGTGTGATCGAGGTCAACGTGCAGCCGTCCGCGACCTGGGACGAGTTGGTAGAGCGCACCGAGTTTCTTTACGAGCAGGCCCGGCAAACCCGCCTGACTACTGAAAAATTCATGATCGACGGTCGCCACACCGGAACCGGCGGCGGCAACCACTTTGTGTTGGGTGGCGCGACGCCCAAGGATTCGCCGTTTCTGCGCCGTCCTGATCTGCTGCGCAGTTTGATCAGCTACTGGCATAACCACCCGTCATTGTCCTACCTGTTTTCCGGCCTGTTCATCGGCCCCACTTCCCAGGCGCCACGGGTCGACGAAGCCCGTAATGACGCGCTGTATGAGTTGGAGATCGCGTTTGCCCAAATGCCGGCGCCGGGCGAAGAGTGCCCGCCCTGGTTGGTGGATCGGCTGTTGCGCAACCTGTTGATTGACGTGACCGGCAACACCCATCGCGCAGAATTCTGCATCGACAAGCTCTACTCGCCGGACGGCGCCACCGGTCGCCTGGGCCTGCTGGAACTGCGTGCCTTTGAGATGCCGCCCCACGCGCGAATGAGCCTGACCCAGCAGTTGTTGTTGCGGGCACTGGTGGCGCGCTTCTGGCGTGAACCCTATGCGCCGCCGAAACTGGCGCGCTGGGGAACCGAGTTGCACGACCGTTTCCTGCTGCCGCACTTTATCGAGCAGGACTTCGCTGACGTGATCGCCGAACTGAACGCCGCAGGTTATCCGCTGCGGGTCGAATGGTTCGCCGCGCATCTGGAGTTCCGCTTTCCGAGGATCGGCGATCATGCCGTCGGCGGCGTCGAGCTGGAGCTGCGCCAGGCCCTGGAGCCCTGGCATGTATTGGGAGAGGAGGGCGCTGCGGGCGGCACGGTGCGTTATGTGGACTCATCCCTGGAGCGCCTGCAGGTGAAGTTGACCGGCTTGGCGCCCGAGCGTTACCGGCTGACGTGCAACGGCATCCCGGTGCCACTGCACGCGACGGGCCGGGTGGGTGAATTTGTCGCCGGTGTGCGCTATCGCGCCTGGCAGCCGGCCAACTGCCTGCAGCCAACCATTGCGGTGCATGCGCCGCTGGTATTTGACTTGCTGGATACCTGGATGCAGCGCTCGTTGGGCGGTTGCCAATATCACGTCGCCCATCCCGGCGGGCGCAATTATGAGAGCCTGCCGGTGAATGCCAACGAGGCTGAAAGCCGGCGTATGGCGCGGTTCTTCCGCTTGGGGCATGGCTCTGGAAGATTGCTGGTACCCAATGGGGTAATCAATGACGAGTTTCCGATGACTCTGGATCTACGGCGCCACCCCAATAAAAATGACTAAACCCAATTTAACTGTAGGAGCTGGCTTACCTGCCATGACGGTGTATCGATCAGCACATGTACTGACTGACGCTGCCATCGCAGGCAAGCCAGCTTCCACATTAGATTGCAGTAAATTTGAGTTAATCTGAGCCCCTTTGCCCCTGCCGAGCGTTCCATGTCCGACTTGCTCGACCGTTACCCGCAGACCGCGGGCACTTATCACGAACTGCTGGACGACAGCGGCGCGGTCCGTGCCCATTGGCAGCGCTTGCTCGACTATCTGCAGCGCAGCACGCCTGCGCAGTTGGCCCAGCGCCAGGCGCTGTTGACCCGGCAAATCCAGGAAAACGGCGTGACTTACAACGTCTATGCCGATCCCAAGGGCGCTGACCGTCCGTGGGAGTTGGACCTGCTGCCCCACGTACTGGCCGCTGATGAATGGAAGCACCTTTCGGCGGGCATCGCCCAGCGTGCGCGCCTGCTCAATGCGGTACTGGCCGACCTGTATGGCCCGCAACGCTTGATTGCCGAAGGCTTGCTGCCGGCAGAACTGGTGTTCGGGCATAACAATTTCCTGTGGCCCTGCCAGGGTATTGCGCCGCCTGATGGTATGTTTTTGCATCTGTACGCAGTGGACCTGGCCCGCACACCGGATGGCCGCTGGTGGGTCACGGCGGATCGCACCCAGGCCCCGTCCGGCGCTGGTTATGCCCTGGAAAACCGCACGATCGTATCCCGCGCGTTTCCGGACCTGTACCGCGACTTGCAGGTTCAGCACCTCACCGGGTTCTTCCGCACACTCCACGAAACCCTGGCGCGCCAGGCCCCCAGCGCCGACCAGCCACCGCTGATCGTGCTGTTGACTCCGGGTCGTTTCAACGAAAGCTACTTCGAGCATCTATACCTTGCCCGCCAACTGGGCTACCCGTTGGTAGAAGGTGGCGACCTCACCGTGCGCGATGCCACGGTGTACCTGAAGACCCTCAGCGGTCTGCGCCGGGTACACGCGATCATGCGTCGCCTGGACGATGACTTCTGTGACCCTCTGGAGCTGCGCACCGATTCGGCGCTTGGCGTGCCGGGCCTGCTGGACGCCGTGCGGCAGGGCAATGTGCTGGTGGCTAACGCCTTGGGCAGTGGCGTGCTTGAGTCCCCCGGCCTGCTGGGCTTTTTGCCGAAGATCAATGAATTCCTGTTTGGTGAAGAGCTGATTCTGCCGTCCATCGCCACCTGGTGGTGCGGCGAAGCGCCGGTGCTTGCCCAAGCCCTGGAGAAACTGCCACAACTGGTGATCAAACCCGCGTTTCCCTCGCAAAGCTTCAACCCTGTGTTTGGTCGCGACTTGAACGATGCACAGCGTGAGGCCCTGGCCGAACGCATGCGCGCGCGGCCCTATGCCTACGTCGCCCAGGAACTGGCGCAGTTGTCCCAGGCACCGGTCTGGCATACCGGCGAAGCCCACCTGCAACACCGCGCCATTGGTGTGCGCATGTATGCGGTCGCCAGCGCCGACGGTTACCGTGTGCTGCCTGGCGGCCTGACTCGCGTGGCAGCCGAGGCCGATGCCGAAGTAGTGGCGATGCAGCGCGGTGGGGCGAGCAAAGATACCTGGGTGCTTGGCGAGCGCGTTGCTGGCGGCGAACAGTGGCGCGCCCAGCGCACAATTGGTAGCCATGACCTGGTGCGGCGCGACCCTTACCTGCCGTCGCGGGTGGTGGAAAACCTGTTCTGGTTTGGCCGTTATTGCGAACGCTGTGACGACAGCGCGCGCTGGCTGCGGATTGTTCTCGCCCGTTATGTCGACGGTGACGACCCACAAGCGTTGCAAGCGGCAGTGGCGCTGGGTGAAAGCCTGCGCCTGCTGCCGGAAGAGGGCGAGTTGCCTGAGCGCCTGCAGGCGGCGTTGCTCGGTGATGACTGGCCGTCGAGCCTGCGGGCCGATTTGCAGCGTTTGCAATGGGCAGCGTCCCAGGTGCGTGGCAAATTGTCCCGGGAGAACTGGCAGGCCCTGGTGGAGCTTCAGCATGAAGCCATGGAGCTGGAAAGCGAAGCGCCGGGTTTTGGCGAACTGCTGGACTTCCTCAACCGCCTGGTGATGTCGCTGGCGGCACTGTCCGGTTTCGCCCTGGATGATATGACTCGTGATGAAGGCTGGCGTTTTTTGATGATGGGCCGACGTATCGAGCGGCTGCAGTTTCTCAGCAGCAGCCTTGCGGCCTTCCTGCGTGGTGGCGCGACGGTATTTGATCAGGCCGGGTTGGAATGGTTGCTGGAGTTGGGCAACAGCAGTATCACCTACCGCTCCCGCTACCTCGCGGTACCGCAATTGATTCCGGTACTGGATTTGTTGCTGCTGGACGAACAGAACCCCCACGCCGTGTTGTTCCAGTTGAAACTGGTGAGCCGCACCTTGCGCCGTCTCAATGATGATTTCGGCGTCCCACGGGAGACCGGGCTCGCACCGTTGGTCGAGCGTTTGGTGCGCTTTGACCTCAGTTGCCTGGAAAACCCGCTGTTCGGTGAAAGCAGCGTACGGGCGGCTCTCGATGGGCTGGCGGATCTGTTGCAGGCTGTCGCCGAGGAGAGCGGGCAAGTCTCGGATCGCCTGGCCTTGCGCCATTTTGCCCATGTAGATGATGTCAGCCAGCAAACGGTGTCGGTGTGATGAGTGCCCGCTATCAGGTTTTTCACGATACTCACTACCATTACGACAGCCCGGTGTCCCTGGCCCAGCAGTTGGCGCATTTGTGGCCGCGAGAGTGTGCCTGGCAATGTTGCAGCTCCCGGCAACTGCAGATCAGCCCCGAGCCGACGGTGCGTCGGGATGAGTTGGATGTGTTCGGCAACCCGATTACCCGGCTGGCGTTCGAGCGGCCCCATGACGAACTGCTGGTCAATGCCGGGCTGACTGTGGAGGTGCTGGCGCGACCTGTGCTGGATTTTGGCCGGTCGCCGCCCTGGGACCAGACTCGTGCCAGCCTGACCTACAGTAGTCAGGCGTTGTCACCGCAGATGATCGAAGCATGCCGTTATCGGTTTGAATCGCCCTACGTGCATCTGAAAAAAAACTTCGTCGAGTTTTCCGAAAGTTGTTTTACACCGGGGCGGCCGCTGTTGCAGGGCGTGCAGGCGCTGATGGAGAAGATTTTCAGCGAGTTCACCTTCGATGCCGAAGCTACCCAGGTCGCCACGCCGTTGGTGCAAGTGTTGGAGCGCCGGCGTGGCGTATGCCAGGACTTCGCCCACCTGATGCTCGCATGCCTGCGCTCTCGTGGCCTGGCGGCGCGTTATATCAGCGGTTATCTGCTGACCCAGCCACCGCCCGGTCAACCCCGGCTGATTGGCGCCGATGCGTCGCATGCCTGGGTGTCGGTGTTTTGCCCGGTGTTGGGTTGGGTGGATTTTGATCCGACTAACAATGTGCAGCCGGCGCTGGAACACATCACCCTGGCCTGGGGCCGGGACTTTTCCGACGTGTCGCCGCTGCGTGGGGTGATTCTGGGGGGAGGAAACCACGATCCGGAAGTGCGGGTGACGGTGATGCCGCTGGAGTAAATGCTTAAAGGGTGCCGAACGCCCTGTAGCGAGCGGGTTTGCCACAACAAGCCCGCTCGCCACATCAGAAATTATTCAGCCGGGTCTTTCGGTGTTTCGGTGTCGTCAGTTGCCACTTCACCTTCCGCATCCGGGTTCAATGCACCTGCTTCTTCATCTGCAGCCGCTTTTTTGCGTTGCAGCTTTTCCTCTTTCTTCTGTTCCTTGGCCAAGTCTCTCTGACGTTTGGCGAAGGAGTAATTGGGTTTTGCCATGGGCGATCCTCTGGGGTCGAAGGTGAGGTTGAGCGGTGGGTATTCTGCCTTTAAACGCGCCCGAAGGGTTAATCGGGTTTTCACGGCTTCGCCCCATGGATTAAACGTTAGTCGACATTGACCGTTTCGTAAGTACCGCTCGCGCCACAGGCGTAAGCGGCAAGCATGCTGCGCAACAGGCTATTGAGGTGCATGGTTGGGACTTCGCAAGGATGGAATGAGCCGATCATAGACGGGGGATGGCACTTTGGATGGTTGATTCTGTCGATCAGTCTGATAGCCTAAAGTTGTATACAATCTGTTGACACAGATCATGGGAACACCCACCTGACTCAGGCACCCTTGTCGCCTATGCGTTTTCTAAACCCTGCCTTGGAGATTCACATGTTTGCCAAAATCGTTGCTGTTTCCCTGCTGACGCTGGCTAGCAGCCAATTGTTTGCTGCAGAGTGCAAGGTCACCGTCGACTCCACTGATCAGATGTCCTTCAACACCAAGGCCATTGAAATCGACAAGAGCTGCAAGACGTTCACCGTTGAGCTGACTCACTCCGGCAACCTGCCCAAGAATGTCATGGGCCATAACTGGGTGCTGAGCAAAGAGGCGGATATGCAGGCGATCGCGACCGATGGCATGGCCGCCGGTGTCGACAAGGACTACCTGAAAGAAGGCGACACTCGCATCATCGCCCACACCAAACTCATCGGTGCCAAGGAAACCGATTCCGTCACCTTCGACGTATCGAAACTATCGGCTACCGAAAAATACAGCTTCTTCTGCTCCTTCCCAGGCCACATCTCGATGATGAAAGGCACTGTGACCCTCAAGTAAGAGCGCGTTACCGTTCATCGCGAGCAAGCCCGCTCCCACACTTGACCGAGTTCCAACATGAGAATGCGGTCGAATGTGGGAGCGGGCTTGCTCGCGAAAGCGGTTTGGCAATCAACACAAAGCTATCCGTCTCACCTCACGGCGCGAACGGCATGACCCGCTTGTGCTCCGTCTTGCGGTAGGTATCGCAAATGATCCTGAACGCCTCTTCGCGCACCGGCTCGCCGTGCAGGAACGCATCGATCTCGGCATAGGTCACGCCATGGGACGCTTCATCCGGCTTGCCGGGCGACAGGTCTTCCAGATCGGCCGTCGGGACCTTCTCCACCAGCGACTCCGGCGCGCCAAAGTGTCGCGCGATCGCCCGGACCTGATGCTTCACCAGCCCGCTCAGCGGTGCCAGGTCACACGCACCATCACCGAATTTGGTGAAAAAGCCCATCACCGCTTCCGCCGCATGGTCGGTACCGATCACCAGGCCGCCGGTTGCACCGGCGATGGTGTACTGCGCCACCATGCGCATGCGCGCCTTGGTGTTGCCCAACACGAAATCCCGGGTGGCGGCGTGCTTGCCTTCGAATGCAGCCACTTCATTGGCCAGGGCCTTGACCGACGGGCCGATATTCACCGTATGGCACTCATCGGGGACGATAAAGTCCACTGAAGCCTGGGCGTCATGCTCGTCGAACTGGGTGTCGTAAGGCAGGCGCGCAGCAATGAAACGGTACGTGTCGTCGCCGGTTTGCGCGCGCAGTTCTTTCATTGCGCGCTGGGCCAACAGGCCGGCCGTAAGGGAGTCCACGCCGCCACTGATGCCCAGCACCAATGTCTTGAGCCCTGAATTGCGCAGGCATTGCTGGATAAAGCTGATTCGCCGCGCAACCTCCGCCTCAAGGGCGGCCTGGTCCTGGAACGGCGCTTGGACCTTGAGCTGTTCAGCAATCTGGCGCTGTACGGCTTGCATGATTCATTCCTCGCTGGAGATGGCAGGTACTTTGAAAACGTGACGCAAATAGGCGACGAAGTTCGGATCCGTGCAATGGGTCTTGCCCGCTTCATCGGAAATCTTCGCCACGGGCTGGCCATTGCAGGCGGTCATTTTAAGCACGATGCTCATCGGTTCCACACCTGGAATATCGCAGGTCAGGTTGGTGCCGATACCAAAGCTGACATTGATTCTACCCCGCAGCGCCCGGAAAATTTCCAGTGCCTTGGGCAGCGTCAGGCTGTCGGAAAACACCAGGGTTTTGCTCATCGGCTCGATTCCCAGCTTGTGATAGTGGGCGATAGCCTTTTCGGCCCACTGAATCGGGTCGCCGGAGTCGTGGCGCAGGCCGTCGAACAGCTTGGCAAAAAACAGATCGAAATCGCCGAGGAATGCGTCGGTGGTGATGCAGTCGGTCAAGGCGATACCCAAAAGGCCACGGTATTCGCGGACCCAGCAGTCGAGGGCGGCAATCTGGCTGTCAATCAACCGTGGGCCCAGTTGCTGGTGCGCCATGATCCATTCGTGAGCCATGGTGCCCAGGGGCTTCATGTCAATCTGGCGGGCCAGGTGTACGTTGCTGGTGCCGACAAAACGCCCGGGGAAATCGTGCTTGAGTACATTCACCACTTCCTCCTGCACGCGAAAAGAAAAACGCCGCCGGGTGCCGAAGTCCGCCACTTGCAACTCCGATAGCTCATCATCGCTGGCGTTGGCGCTCAGCCAGTCGAACTTGCGGTAAAGCTGTTCGCGAGCCTGCTCAAGGACGATGGTCTGGTAGCGATAGCGGTTTCGTACTTCGCTGACGATAGCCAGCATTGGCACTTCAAATAAAATCACATGCAACCACGGGCCGCGCAGGCGGATAAACAACTCGCCGTTCTCGATGCCGGTCTGCACGTAGCGCAGGTTGAAGCGAAACAGGCCGAGGAAGCGCAGGAAATCCGGCTTCAAGAAGCTGATGTGCTCCAGGAAACCCAATTGATCGGGGCTTAGGCTCAACTCGGCGAGGCGTTCGATCTGATAGCGAATCTCTGCCAGATAAGGCCGCAGGTCTTCGCTGTTACGGCAACGGAATTCCCATTCGACTTCCACGTTGGGGTAGTTGTGCAGCACCGCCTGCATCATGGTCAACTTGTAGAAGTCGGTGTCGAGCAGGTTCTGCACGATACGATCGGCAAACGCACTCTCGCTCATAGCGGCAATCTCCAGGCGGGACGGCGAAGGGCGACGGCCTTTACGCGCGATTAAAATCTGGCGCTAGTGGCGCATAAACCCAAGCCGTTTTGCCAGTAGTTTTTTTGTTATGGCCACCGGGCCAGGGAGGAAAGCTCAGCACTCGCTGGCGATGCTCGGTGCTTGAGGTGAGAAACAAAAATCGAGAAATGCCCTTCTGCAAAAGACGAATGCTCTGACATTCATCTGCGATAACGAGTCTTTTGGATTGCCCGCCTGGCCAGTGTCCTGCCGCAAAAGCCCAGCGAGGCTTTGATCCATCAATTGGCCAAGGCCATGGTCCTCGACCCGGCGACCGGCACGCCCATGCAGGGGGCGCCTGCGTTCGCAGGGTGAGTCAACCCGGTTGCACCTGCTCCATCATCCACCGCACGAATTCCCGCACTTTGGGCACCTCGGCGGAATGCTCGGGGTAAGCCAGGTAATACGCATCCTGGCTCGGCATCGCGTGTGGCCAGGCAATCACCAACTTGCCATCCGCCAGTTCTTCTTCCACCAGAAAACGCGGCAACAGCGCCACGCCACACCCCACCTGTGCGGCACGGATGCACATGTAAAAGGTGTCAAAACGCGGCCCGTGGTAACTGTGCTCAGTCTGGTAGCCCTGGCTGGCGAACCAGTCGTGCCAGCCCTGGGGGCGCGAGGCGTTTTGTAGCAGCACCAGGTCGCTCAACTGCCTGGGATCGCGCAAAGGTATGGCCGGCAGGCTGTCGGGGGCGCATACCGGCACCAGTTCTTCGTTGAACAACTTGAGGCTTTCGGTGCCGGGCCGTGCGCCGGCGCCGAAGTAAAACGCCAGGTCGGCCTTGCCTTGCAGCAGTTCGTCCGGCGCTTGTTCGTTGCACAAGTCCAGATGAATCTGTGGGTGACGCAATCGCCAACCCTTGAGGCGGGGCACCAGCCAGCGTGCGCCGAAAGTGTAAGGCGTGGACACCCGCAAGACTTCGGTCTCGCCACCGTAGGAGCGCAGGTAATGCGTCGACATTTCCACCTGCGTGAGGATCTTGCGTACTTCCACCAAATACAGATCGCCCGCCGGCGTCATCTGCAGGCGGCGACGTATCCGGCGAAACAGCAGGTGTTGCAACAGCTCTTCGAGTTGCGCCACCTGTTTGCTGACCGCACTTTGGGTGAGGTTCAACTCCTCGGCGGCCCGGGTAAAACTCAGGTGGCGGGTCACGGCCTCAAAGCATTGCAGGGCGGTGATCGAGGGCAAATGTCTTTTATTCAGCACGGCACGCCTCTTTTTGTTCTTAGCATGAATAAACGGAATGATATCTCGCCTAATCGTCGTTTGTTGGCAAGTCTTGGGCCAGCTACAAATAGGTTCTGGATCGCCGTGGTGGTTGGCGGCGCGATTATTTGTTGCAGATTGAAGGAGTGACCCATGGTTGCCGCATTGCTTGAGCGTCTTGGCGTAGAACCGGCGCTGTATCAGTCGGGTAAACAACCCGTGCATTCGCCCATCGATGGCAGCCGGATTGCCAGTGTGCACTGGGAAGGTGCCGCCGAGGTAGAGCAGCAGGTCAGTCGCGCCGAGCATGCATTCGAGGCCTGGCGCAAGGTGCCGGCACCTCGTCGCGGCGAGCTGGTGCGTCAGTTCGGTGACCTGTTGCGTGAGTACAAGGCGGACCTGGGCGAACTGGTTTCCTGGGAAGCCGGCAAGATCACCCAGGAAGGCCTGGGTGAAGTCCAGGAAATGATCGACATCTGCGACTTCGCCGTAGGCCTGTCGCGCCAGCTGTACGGTTTGACCATCGCTTCCGAACGGCCGGGCCATCACATGCGTGAAACCTGGCACCCGCTGGGCGTGGTCGGTGTCATCAGTGCGTTCAACTTCCCGGTGGCCGTGTGGGCGTGGAACACCGCGCTGGCGCTGGTGTGTGGCAATTCGGTCATCTGGAAGCCCTCCGAAAAGACCCCGCTGACCGCCCTGGCCTGCCAGGCGCTGTTCGAGCGGGCGTTGAAAAGCTTCAGTGATGCGCCGCAGTACTTGAGCCAAGTGATCATCGGCGGTCGCGATGCCGGCGCCGCCCTGGTGGATGACCCGCGTGTGGCGCTGATCAGCGCCACCGGCAGCACCCGCATGGGGCGCGAAGTGGCGCCAAAAGTCGCCGCGCGTTTTGCCCGCAGCATTCTTGAGCTGGGTGGCAACAACGCGATGATCCTGGGGCCAAGCGCCGACCTGGACATGGCCGTGCGTGCCATTCTGTTCAGTGCCGTCGGAACTGCCGGCCAGCGCTGCACTACCTTGCGCCGCCTGATCGCCCACGAGTCAGTCAAGGAAGAGATCGTCGCCCGTCTCAAGGCTGCATATTCGAAGGTGCGTATCGGTCATCCGCTGGAAGGCAACCTGGTCGGCCCGCTGATCGACAAACACAGCTTCGACAATATGCAGGACGCGCTGGAGCAAGCCTTGAGCGAAGGCGGCAAGGTGTTTGGCGGCACGCGTCAGTTGCAGGACAAATACCCCGGTGCCTACTACGTATCACCGGCGATTGTGGAACTGCCGGAGCAGAGCGATGTGATGCGCAGCGAAACCTTCGCGCCGATCCTGTATGTGATCGGCTACCGCGATTTTGCCGAAGCCCTGCGCCTGAACAACGAGGTGCCCCAGGGCCTGTCGTCCTGCATCTTTACCACCGACGTACGTGAAGCCGAGCAGTTCATGTCGGCAGTGGGCAGTGATTGCGGGATCGCCAACGTCAACATCGGCCCGAGCGGTGCCGAAATCGGCGGCGCGTTTGGAGGCGAGAAAGAAACCGGTGGCGGCCGTGAGTCAGGGTCTGATGCATGGCGCGGCTATATGCGCCGGCAGACCAATACAGTGAACTATTCGCTGGAGCTGCCGCTGGCGCAGGGTATTACTTTCGACTGAATACCTGGCCAAAAATGTGGGAGCGAGCAAGCCCGCACACAGTTAGTTGTATTTGCACTGGAATGGTTGTTTGTTAGGTCTCATCGGAGTCTGGCAATGGCACTGCACGAAGCGTGTTTGTGGGAACAACTGACCCCTGGCCGGCCGGATCACGCCGCGCTCAGGGGCGAGATCAAGGCGGATGTGTGCGTGATCGGCGCCGGTATCACCGGTTTGTCGGCGGCCATTCATTTGCTGGAGCAGGGTAAAAGCGTCGCCGTGCTGGAGGCCCATCGCACCGGCCACGGCGGTTCGGGGCGCAACGTCGGGTTGGTGAATGCCGGCATGTGGATCCCGCCGGATGAAATCGAGGCCGGTTTCGGCGAAGCGGTAGGCAGTCAGCTTAACCGGATGCTTGGCGCGGCGCCCTCGCTGGTGTTCAGCCTGATCGACAAATATCGCATTGATTGCCAACTGCGTCGCGAGGGCACTTTGCACATGGCGCACAACGCCCGTGGCGAAGCCGATCTGCGCAGCCGTGAAGAACAATGGAAGCGCCGTGGCGCACCAGTCGAGCTGTTGACCGGTTCAGCCTGCGAGCAGGCCACCGGCACTAAAAAGATCGCCGCCGCCCTGCTGGATCGGCGCGCCGGTACACTCAACCCGATGGCCTATACCAGTGGCCTGGCGAGTGCCGCGGTGGGTCTTGGCGGGCAGTTGTTCGACCATTGCCCGGTCACGCAGTTGGAGCGCCAGGGTTCGCACTGGTCTGTGCAAACGGCCCAGGGTGCAGTGCGTGCCGAACAAGTGGTGATTGCCTCCAATGCCTACACCGAAGGCGAGTGGACAACGCTGCGGCGCAACTTTTTCCCCGGTTATTACTATCAGGTGGCCTCGGCGCCGCTCGCCGATGATGCCGCGCTACAGATTCTGCCGGGCGGGCAGGGCTCATGGGATACGCGCCAGGTACTCAGCAGTATCCGCCGCGATGCCGATGGCCGCCTGCTGCTCGGCAGCCTGGGCAACGGCAACCAGAAACCGGCCTGGTTCCTCAAGGCCTGGGCCGACCGGGTGCAGCAGCATTATTTTCCGTATTTGAAACCCGTGGACTGGGAATGCACCTGGACGGGCTGTATTGCGTTCACTCCCGACCATTTGATGCGGCTGTTCGAACCCGCGCCCGGCCTGGTGGCCGTCACCGGCTATAACGGGCGCGGTGTGACCACCGGTAGCGTGGTGGGTAAAGCCTTTGCCGATTACCTGTGTCACCAGGACCTCCAGGCTTTGCCGATTCCGTTTACGCCGATGCAACCATTAGCGGGCGCGGGCATTCGCAGTTGTTTGTACGAGGCGGGTTTTTCGTTGTATCACGCGGGCCAATGCCTGCGAATTGTCATCTGATCAGCGAAATAGCTGCAGGAATCGTGCATTTTCTTAGCAGGCTACTCATCTGTATTGGTGCGAGTCGTAGCAACGACGCACTGTAAATGTGCAATTCCGTTACGCGCGTTGTTACATAAATCGGAGTCGTTGGTTGATGGCCGCCTGACATCAGTTAATCGGACGGGTGCTACTTTTTTCATCTTGAGGTTGCGCCTTTATGGGGTAGACGGTTGCACCTCCTGCGAAAAGGCGGCGAAACACCTGTAATAACAATGACACCGTGTCTTTTTAAATAATAAAAACGCAATGGCACGCGCCTTGCTCTGAGCTTCTACGTGAAAGTTTGAAGTGATATTGCAGTGCCCATAATCAAAAAACTCGGAGCACCACCTCATGTCCCAGACGTTTTACAAGAAAGGTTTTCTGGCCCTCGCAGTGGCAGCTGCATTGGGTGTTTCTACGTTTGTTCAAGCTGATGTGAAGATTGGCGTAGCGGGGCCGATGACCGGCGCCAACGCGGCATTCGGTGAGCAGTACATGAAAGGTGCCCAGGCGGCGGCGGATGTGATCAACAAGGCCGGCGGGATCAACGGCGAACAGATCAAGCTGGTGGCCGGCGACGATGCGTGCGAGCCCAAGCAGGCCGTGGCTGTGGCCAACCGCCTGGCTGACCAGGACAAAGTGATCGGCGTGGTCGGGCACTTCTGCTCCTCCAACACCATCCCGGCGTCCGAGGTGTATGACGAGGCCGGCATTATCGCGATCACCCCGGGCTCCACCAACCCGCAAGTCACCGAGCGCGGCCTGAGCGCCATGTTCCGTATGTGCGGGCGTGACGACCAGCAGGGCATTGTTGCCGGCGACTACATCGTCGACGTGCTCAAGGGCAAGAAAGTCGCAGTCATCAACGATAAGGACACCTACGGCAAAGGCCTGGCCGACGCCACCGCGGCGCAGTTGACCAAGCGCGGCGTCAAGCCGGTGCTGGAAGAAGGCCTGACCCGTGGCGAAAAAGACTTCAGCGCCCTGGTCACCAAGATCCGCGCCCAGGGCGCCGATGTTGTGTACTTCGGCGGCCTGCACCCGGAAGCCGGTCCCCTGGTTCGCCAGATTCGTGAAGCGGGCTTGAAGGACGTCAAGTTCATGTCCGACGACGGTGTGGTCACCGACGAACTTGTGGCCACTGCTGGCGGCCCGCAGTACGTGGACGGCGTGTACATGACCTTCGGCGCCGATCCGCGCCTGTTGCCAGACAGCAAGGCGGTAGTGGAGGAGTTCCGCAAGAACGGCACCGAGCCGGAAGGCTACACCCTGTACGCCTACGCCTCGATCCAGGCCCTGGCCGCGGGCTTCAATGGGGCTAAATCCAACAAGGGTGAAGACGCTGCCAAATGGCTGAAAGCCAACCCGGTGAAAACCGTGATGGGTGAGAAGGCCTGGGACACCAAGGGTGACCTGAAAGTCTCCGACTACGTGGTTTACCAGTGGGACAAGGACGGCAAATACCATCAGTTGGAAAAACAGAAATAAGGCTGAGCGCCACAGCCCCAATGTGGGAGCGGGCTTGCCCGCGATGGCGGTACATCAGTCAACGCATGTATTGGCTGACACACTGCCATCGCGAGCGAGCCCGCTCCCACAGGGGATGGTGTTGTGATTGATATCTGTTTTTTCCTCCCAGAAGAGCCGTGCGCCGTCAGGCGTGCAGGCTCTCACCGCGTGAGATTGCGTTATGGATGGTATTTTCCTGCAGCAACTGGTCAACGGGCTGACCCTCGGGTCGGTCTATGGCCTGATCGCCATCGGCTACACAATGGTCTATGGCATCATTGGCATGATCAACTTCGCCCACGGCGAGGTTTATATGATTTCCGCTTACCTCGCGGCGATCAGTCTGGCACTGCTGGCTTATTTCGGCCTCGAATCCTTCCCGCTGCTCATTCTCGGCACCCTGGTATTCACCGTGGTCGTCACTGGCGTCTACGGTTGGGTCATTGAACGTGTCGCCTACAAACCGCTGCGCAACTCCACCCGGCTGGCACCGCTGATCAGTGCCATCGGCATCTCGCTGATCCTGCAGAACTACGCGCAGATTGCCCAGGGGGCCAAGCAACAGGGTATCCCGACGCTGCTGGCCGGCGCCTGGCGCGTCGACATCGGCACCGGGTTCGTGCAGTTGACCTACACCAAGGTGTTTATCCTGGTCGCAGCCTTTGCCGGTATGGCGCTGCTGACCTACATCATCAAGTACACCAAGCTGGGCCGCATGTGCCGTGCTACCCAGCAAGACCGCAAGATGGCCTCGATCCTGGGGATCAATACCGACCGGGTGATCTCCTACGTGTTTGTCATCGGTGCGGCCATGGCGGCCCTGGCCGGAGTGCTGATCACCCTGAACTACGGCACGTTCGACTTCTATGCCGGTTTCATCATCGGCATCAAGGCCTTTACTGCTGCGGTACTCGGCGGCATTGGTTCCCTGCCTGGGGCGATGCTGGGCGGGATCATCCTGGGGATTTCCGAGTCGCTGTTCTCGGGGCTGATCAACTCTGACTACAAAGACGTGTTCAGTTTCTCCCTGCTGGTGGTGATTCTGATTTTCCGTCCCCAGGGCCTGCTTGGTCGTCCTCTCGTGGCGAAGGTGTAAACATGTCTGCTGCCAAACCTATCGAAATCAAGAAAAGTGTGGTCGATGCGGTCCTTGCCGGGCTGATCTCGTTGATCGTGTTCGGCCCGATTGTCGGCGTGGTGCTCGATGGCTACAGCTTCAACCTGGAGCCGGCCCGCGTAGGCTTGCTGGTGGCCATTGTGATGGCCGGGCGCTTCGCCATGAGCCTGTTCCTGCAAACCCCCAAGGGCCTGCGGATTCTCCAGGGTTTTGAAAGCTCCGGTTCCGGTGTGCATGTGCGTGAGCCGGACTACAAATCGCGGTTGCGCTGGATCATTCCGGCGTTGATCGTGATCGCCATCGTGTTCCCGTTCTTTGCCAACAAATACCTGCTGACCGTGGTGATCCTTGGCCTGATCTATGTGTTGCTGGGCCTGGGCCTGAACATCGTGGTGGGCCTGGCCGGGTTGCTCGACCTGGGTTACGTGGCGTTTTATGCCATCGGCGCCTACGGCCTGGCGTTGGGTTATCAATACCTGGGGCTGGGGTTCTGGACGGTGTTGCCGCTGGCGGCCATCGCGGCTGCGTTGGCTGGATGCATACTCGGGTTTCCGGTGTTGCGAATGCACGGTGACTACCTGGCGATCGTGACCCTGGGCTTCGGTGAAATCATCCGCCTGGTGCTCAATAACTGGCTGTCGTTTACCGGTGGTCCGAACGGCATGCCGGTTCCATCGCCAACGTTCCTTGGCCTTGAGTTTGGCCGGCGAGCCAGGGAAGGCGGGGTGCCGTTCCATGAGTTTTTCGGGATTGCCTACAACCCCAATGTGAAGTTCCTGTTTATCTATATCGTGCTGTTTTTGGTGGTGTTGCTGGTGCTGTACATCAAGCATCGCCTGACCCGCATGCCGGTAGGCCGCGCGTGGGAAGCCTTGCGCGAAGATGAAATCGCCTGCCGTTCGATGGGCCTCAATCACGTGCTGGTCAAACTCTCGGCATTTACCATCGGTGCTTCCACCGCGGGCCTGGCCGGGGTGTTCTTCGCCAGCTACCAAGGGTTCGTCAACCCATCGTCGTTCACCTTCTTCGAGTCGGCGTTGATCCTCGCCATCGTGGTATTGGGTGGCATGGGGTCGACCGTCGGCGTGGTGATCGCGGCGTTCGTCTTGACCGTGGCGCCGGAACTGCTGCGCAGCTTCTCCGAGTACCGAGTGTTGCTGTTTGGTGTGTTGATGGTGGTCATGATGATCTGGCGCCCTCGCGGGTTGATTCGAATCAGCCGTAGCGGTGTGACACCACGCAAGGGGGTAGCGCCATGAGCAAGGAAGTTGTCCTGAACGTGGAACATCTGATGATGCACTTCGGTGGCATCAAGGCCTTGAGCGATGTGAGCCTCAAGGTCGAACGCAACTCGATCTTCGCCCTGATCGGCCCCAATGGCGCAGGCAAGACCACGGTGTTCAACTGCCTGACCGGCTTCTACAAGGCCAGTGGCGGCAAGATCGAGCTCAATGTACGCGGCAAGCAGACCAACGTGATCCAATTGCTCGGCGAGCGCTTCGAGGCCACCGACTTCGTGTCGCCAAAAAGCTTTTTCAGCCGGGTGTTCTACAAGATGTTTGGCGGCACCCATCTGGTGAACCGTGCCGGCCTGGCGCGCACGTTCCAGAACATTCGCCTGTTCAAGGAAATGTCGGTGGTGGAGAACCTGCTAGTGGCCCAGCATATGTGGGTCAACCGCAACATGCTGGCGGGCATCCTCAATACCAAGGGTTACCGCAAGGCTGAAAGTGACGCCCTCGACCACGCCTTCTATTGGTTGGAAGTGGTGGACCTGGTGGACTGTGCCAACCGCCTGGCCGGCGAGTTGTCCTATGGCCAGCAGCGGCGCCTGGAAATTGCCCGCGCCATGTGTACCCGGCCGCAGATCATCTGCCTCGACGAACCGGCCGCGGGCCTCAACCCCCAGGAAACCGAAGCTCTCAGCGCGATGATTCGCCTGCTGCGTGATGAGCACGACCTGACAGTGGTCCTGATCGAACATGACATGGGGATGGTGATGAGTATTTCCGACCACATCGTGGTGCTCGACCACGGCAACGTCATCGCCGAGGGCGGCCCGGAAGCCATTCGCAACGATCCGAAAGTGATCGCGGCGTACCTGGGTGCTGATGAAGAGGAACTGGTATGAGTACGCCTATCCTCCAAGTCATGGATCTGGACGTGTTCTATGGCCCGATCCAGGCCTTGAAAAAGGTCTCGCTGCACATCGACGAAGGCGAGACGGTCAGCCTGATCGGCTCCAACGGTGCGGGCAAATCCACATTGCTGATGTCGATCTTCGGCCAACCACGTGCCGAGTCCGGGCAGATCATCTATAACGGCGTCGACATCACCCACAAGTCATCCCACTACATCGCCTCCAACGGCATCGCCCAATCCCCCGAAGGGCGGCGAGTGTTCCCCGACATGACCGTCGAGGAAAACCTGCTGATGGGCACCATCCCCATTGGCGACAAGCACGCGAGCGAAGATATGCAGCGCATGTTCGAGCTCTTTCCCAGGCTCAAGGAGCGGCGTAACCAGCGGGCCATGACCATGTCCGGCGGTGAGCAGCAAATGCTCGCTATCGCTCGTGCGCTGATGAGCCGGCCCAAGTTGTTGCTGCTGGACGAACCCAGCCTGGGACTGGCGCCGATTGTGGTGAAACAGATCTTTGCCACGTTGCGCGAACTGGCCGCCACCGGGATGACCATCTTTCTGGTGGAACAGAATGCCAACCATGCGTTGCGCCTGTCTGACCGGGCGTATGTGATGGTCAACGGGGAGATTCGCCTGACCGGCAGCGGCAAGGAGCTGCTGGTGAACGAGGAAGTGCGCAACGCTTATCTCGGCGGGCACTGAAAACCAATCCCAAGCTGCACGCTGGAGCCATGTGGGAGCGAGCTTGCTCGCGATAGCGGTGCGTCAGTCGACATCTTAATTGACTGATCCACCGCTATCGCGGGCAAGCCCGCTCCCACATTATTTGTGGTGTCTACACCTACCTCGGCAAATTGTGGAAAACAAATTCACACACCTGCCAAAGCGCGACATATAGCCGCCGCAAATCCCTGTTTTGTCACACAAATGACTTGTCCCCATCGGCTGTGGAACCGGCTGTGGGTAACGTGGGAGTATCTGGCTGCAGCCCAATGAATACGGGGGTTGCAGTCGGGTGGCTATTATTTGATCAAGGCTTTTTTCGTGACCTGTGCGAGGGTTTGTCAACCTGTTCATAGACACAGGTATATGAACGATCCATGACCTCATGGCCTGTGGATAAGTCTGTGGTTAAACTCTGGAAAGACCCTCGCAGAGGCCGGATTTGCTGGTCTGGAGCCATGCTTCTCGACTCGTCCGCTTGTGTGACCCTACATATGGCCCGACCAAGGTCAAGCAAAAAACTTTTTGAATAGTCCTGAAAGCCTTGTACACCGCGGCCTGGCGGTTTTTTACTTGCCCCCAGAGACTGTGGGTGCAGCTGTGGATAACCTGCGCGCACATGGCTACAAGCCACGGTTCATAAGGCTTTACGTGGATAGGTTAAAAAGTGATCAGGCGGGCGTGGAGTGGTGTGCGTAGCGGTTGCCGCGACGGCGGTGTAAGGGCATTCTGCTGGCTGATTTTTCCGATGCCTGCAAGGAGAACACCATGTCCGACACGCTGTTTATTACTGGAGCAACCTCAGGTTTCGGCGAAGCCTGTGCCCGTCGTTTTGCCGAAGCCGGCTGGAAGCTGGTGCTCACCGGTCGGCGGGCCGAGCGCTTGAATGCCCTGGTCGAAGAGCTTTCCAGGCAGACCGAAGTGCATGGCCTGGTGGTGGATGTGCGTGATCGCAAAGGCATGGAAGATGCCATTGCCAGCCTGCCACCCTCATTCAGCAAGTTGCGCGGGCTGATCAACAATGCGGGCCTGGCGGTGGGCACCGATCCGGCGCCCAAGTGCAACCTCGACGATTGGGAAACCATGGTCGACACCAACATCAAGGGGCTGCTCACCACCACCAGCCTGCTGTTGCCGCGCCTGATCGCTCATGGCCGTGGTGCCGGGATCATCAACCTGGGCTCTATCGCCGGCAACTATCCGTACCCGGGCAGCCACGTTTATGGCGGTTCCAAGGCCTTCGTCAAACAGTTCTCGCTGAACCTGCGTTGCGACCTGCAAGGTACAGGCGTGCGCGTGACGAACATCGAGCCGGGGCTGTGTGAGAGCGAATTCTCGCTGGTGCGCTTCGGCGGTGACCAGGCGCGTTACGACGCCACTTACGCGGGCGCCGAACCGATCCAGCCGCAGGACATCGCTGACACGATTCTCTGGGTGATGAACACACCGGCGCACGTGAACATCAACCGCCTGGAACTGATGCCGGTGAGCCAGACGTGGGCGGGTTTTGCGATTGAGCGTGGGGCCAAGTAAGGCTTAAGGACCCGTCGCCGCCATCGGGGGCTTGCTCCCGATGGCGGCAAATCGGCCAAAAGGCGGCATAAGGTACACTCCACCCCTGAAAACCCCGCCGCGCTTTGCGGTTTCAAGGTTTTGACAGGAGGATATGTGAGTAACCGAGGTGAGCAGTCGCTGCTCAAACAATCGACCATCCTGATGTTCGCGGTCGCGATCGCCGGGATTGTCACGGGTGTGGTGTCTGGCGCCCAATCCATTTTGTTCGATGGTTTTTTCTCGCTGATCGCAACCTTTATCAAAGTGTTGATGCTGATCACGGCCAAGCTGATTGCCAAGAAAAGCAACGAGCGTTTCCAGTTCGGTTACTGGCACCTGGAGCCGATGGTGTTGTTGATCGAGGGCAGTTTCCTGCTGTTGATTGCGATCTATGCGTTTCTCAACGGTGTGTTCGGCATCATCAATGGCGGCCGCGAGATTGAACTGGGCCTGGTGATTATCTACGCGGCGGTATTTACCGTCGTCGAGTTCGCCTATTTCTTCTATGTGCGCTACCGCAACCGTACGCTCAAGTCATCGCTGATCCAGTTCGACAACATCAGTTGGCTGGTGGATGCGATGCTCTCGGTTGGCTTGCTGATCAGCTTTCTGGCTGCGCTGCTGCTCAAGTCCCAGGGCTATGGCGAGTGGGCGGTGTATGTCGATCCGTTGATCCTGATCTTGCTGGCCCTGAGCATGCTGGCGCCGGCGTTCAAGATCCTGCGTCCGGCCTTGCGTGATGTGTTGGGGATTGCCCCGGATCAGTTGGCTGAAAAGGTCCGCGAAGTGATGGACGCTGCCCAGGCCAAACATGGCTTCGACGATTACGTGTCCTATGTGCAGAAGCATGGACGGGCGCGGTTTATCGAGATTCATGTGGTATTGCCCGCCGATTACCCGGTGGATAACGTTGCGCGTCTCGACGGGCTGCGCGAAGAGATATCCACAGGGCTGGGCAAGGCGGATGCCGCGCGGTGGCTGACCATCAGCTTTACCGGGGATCGCAAGTGGATTGCGTGAAGGCAGTTGGGCCGAGGTGAGGCTATCGCGAGGTCAGCCGAAACAATCGAGCAAACCCCGATAGCACGTCGCCAGGTGATACGGCGTGGTCGAAGGCATGTCCCAGCGGCTGACCTGGCCGCTGGCGTCCAGGCACTCGTTCCAGCCTTTGGCATGCAGGAATCGTTGTTGCAGCACCAGCAATTGGCGTTGCAGCACCGCTTCACTGTCCGGTCGCAAGGTCAGCGCCCGCAAGTATTCGGCCTGGGCCCAGATCCGCTGGGTGCCGTCACGCACGGTGCCGTCCAGCGCCAACATACCGTTGACCGCGCCGCTGGCATTATCCACACCCATTTGCTCTGCATAGGCAAATGCGCGGCTCAATGAGGCATGCAGCGGCGTACCGCGCAGCACTGGCGACGATTCCAGCAAAAAGAACCATTCGAATTGATGCCCAGGTTCAAACCAGTTATCCACAGCGCCCACGGGTTTCTCCATCATCACGCCATGCTGGCGGTCGATGAAGCGTTGCTGCATGGCCGTCGCCAGTGTTAGCAACGCCTGTTGCACGGCGGTGTCTTCGCGCACCGCCAGGGTGGCAAGGAAACCTTCGGCCAGGTGCATCAACGGGTTTTGCAGCGGGCCTGACTTGAGGGATGACCAGTCGCGCTCCAGCACCGCTTCATACAAACCGTCATCTGTGGCAAAACGCTTGGCGACCACCTCCAGGGCGGCATTCAACACTGATTCCACCAGCGGCTCGCGGACCTTGGCCCAGTAATGGGCGCAGGCGAAGATGATGAAGGCGTGGGTATAGAGGTCTTTGCGTTTATCCAGCGGCTTGCCGTGAGGGTCGATGCTGTAGAACCAGCCACCGTGCTCGGCATCGTGGAAATGCTGTTGCAGCGAGCGAAACAGCGCGGCCGCGCGTGCTTCGGCGAAGGCCTGGCCGGGCTTGCCGATCAGGCTGGCAAACAGGTACAGCTGCCGGGCGCAGGCCATGGCGCGGTAACGTTGCGGCGCCAGTGGCTGGTGATTGGCGTCCAGTGCTTCATAGGGTAACGCCAACTCGGCATTCCAACCCGGACCTTGCCAGAGCGGCACGATCAGGTCGTTGAAGTGCGTGAGCACAGCGTTCAATTGAGGCTTCTTGGCAGAGCTTGGAGCGATGGGCATCGGCTGGCGTCGTCACGGCAGGTGTTTGCCGCGCATGGTAGCAGATGAGGGGCAGCCACAAGTTGCAAGCTGCAAGCGACAAGCAAGACCGGTTGTGCTCCAACTTGCGGCTTGCGGCTTGCGGCTTGCCGCTGCTCTTAGCTTGCAAGCAACCATGCTCCGGTGGCCGCCGAGGCCGCGCCGGCGATACGCACCAATGGCGCCGCAGCAGCCGGCAGGAAACGCACCACGGCATAACCTGCCGCATGCAAGGCTGCGGTGGCGCCGACAAAGCCTAAGGCATACGTCCAGGGGCTGGACATGTGCGGCAGCTCAAGACCATGTGCCACACCGTGGAACAGGGCAAACAGTGCGGTTGCGGCCACCGCAACGGCCACCGGTGGACGAATCGCCAACGCCACTGCCAGGCCCAGGGCCAGCACCGACGCAGCAATCCCGCTTTCCAGCGCTGGCAATGCCAGACCGTCAAAGCCCAACAGGCCTCCGACCAGCATGGTGCCGACAAATGTGCAGGGCAGGGCCCAGCGTGCGGCGCCGTGTTGCTGGGCAGCCCACAGGCCGACGGCAAGCATCGCCAGCAAGTGGTCGAGACCGCCGAGCGGATGACCGATACCGGCCATCAGGCCGTTGTCGCCATGGCCCGGATGGGCAAGGGCGATGGCGGGGGTGAGTAGCAAGGCGAGGGCGGCAAACAGTTTGTTGAGGCTCATGGACAAGCTCCTTGATGGTTGATCAGGCTGCGCTCAGCAGGCCTTGGCGTTCGATGAAGGCGACGATGTCATCCAGGCCGACACCGGTTTTCTGGTTGCTGAAGACAAAAGGCTTGCCGCCGCGCATGCGTTGGGTGTCGCTGTTCATCAGTTCCAGCGAGGCACCAACCAGCGGCGCGAGGTCGATCTTGTTGATCACCAGCAAGTCGGATTTGCAGATCCCCGGCCCACCTTTGCGCGGCAGCTTGTCGCCGGCCGACACATCGATCACATAAATGGTCAGGTCCGACAGCTCTGGGCTGAAGGTGGCGGAAAGATTGTCGCCACCGGACTCCACCAGAATCAGATCCAGGCCGGGAAAGCGCCGGTTCAACTGATCGACTGCCTCAAGGTTGATGGACGCGTCCTCGCGAATCGCCGTGTGCGGGCAGCCGCCGGTTTCCACGCCGATGATCCGCTCGGGCGCGAGGGCCTGGTTGCGCACCAGAAAGTCGGCGTCTTCGCGGGTATAGATGTCGTTGGTGACCACTGCCAGGTTGTAGCGATCACGCAGGGCCAGGCACAAGGCCAGGGTCAGGGCGGTCTTGCCGGAGCCCACCGGGCCGCCGATGCCGACGCGCAAGGGTTGTGTATTCATGCGGTTCTCCTAGGAACGAAAAAGACGGCTGTATTGGCGCTCATGGGCCATGCTGGCCAGGGACAGGCCGAACGCGGCGCTGCCATAGTGATGAGGCACGCATTGGCCCGCGTGCTGTTGGGCTTGTTGCAGCAACGGCAGCAACTCACTGGTCAGGCGCTGGGCGGCTTGTTGGCCCAGGGGCAGGGTTTTCATCAGCACCGCCAACTGGTTTTCCAGCCAGCTCCAGAGCCAGGCGGCCAGCGCATCGTCGGGGCTGATATTCCAGGCGCGGGCGGCGAGGGCCCAGCCCAGGGCCAGGTGGGGCTCGCTTACCTGTTGGAGAAAGCTGCGGGCCGGCGCATCCAGTTCCGGCAAGCCGTTGAGCAGTTGGTGCAGGGAATAGCCCATTTGCCGGCTCTCCTGAAACAGCTCGCGAGTCTCGCGGCTGGCGCGGTGTTCGTCGCAAAGTTGGCACAGTCGCGGCCAATCCTGATCGGCAGCGGCCTGGCAATGGGCGAGCAAGAGCGGCGCTTCGAAGCGCGCCAGATTGAGCAGCAGTTGATCACTGATCCAGCGGTGTGCGCTGGCCGGGTCATGCACGCGGGCATGTTCCACGGCCAGCTCCAGGCCCTGGGAATAGCTGTAGCCGCCAATCGGCAATTGTGGACTGGCCAGGCGCAACAGCGCCCAGGCCGGGTTCACAGGCGTACGCCGAACTGGTGCAGCTTGGGCGGGTAGTTGAAGTCTTCGTCGCCATGGCGCGAGTGATGATGACCGCCACCATAGGCACCGTGCTCTGGCTGGAAAGGGGCCTCGATGGTTTCGGTGTGGGCTCCCAGTTGCTCCAGCATGGCCTTGAGCACGTAGTCATCGAGCAGGCGCAGCCAGCCGTCGCCTACTTGCAGGGCGACATGCCGGTTGCCCAGGTGATAGGCGGCGCGGGTCAGTTCGAAGGCATTGCTGCAAGTGACGTGCAGCAGTTGTTCAGGGCGAGCACAGACGCGTACGACACGTCCGTCTTCAGCCTGCAGGAATTCACCATCGTGCAGCGGTGGCTGGCCGCGCTCCAGAAACAGGCCGACGTCTTCACCGGCGGCACTGAAACAGCGCAGGCGGCTTTTGCTGCGGGCCTCGAAGTTCAACAGCAGTTGCGCATCCCAGAGGGTTTGAGGGGCGATTCGGCGGTGGATCACCAGCATCAGAGAGCTTCCAGCTATAAACGATAAACAAGCTAGAGCAAGGGGCTTGCCAATCCTGCATGACGTAGGAAAAACCCGTAGGCACTCGCGCTATGTCACTAAGTGGGGCGTGCCTTGGCGGGGTGCGTGAGTCAAGTTGGTGCGCTTGGCGGGGAGGCGGCACCCGAATGGGGCGATTTCGCCAAATGCCGCCAAGGACTTGTGGGAAATGTATGGCGGTATTTTGCTTGTTTGTTATTCGAGGATTTTCCCTACATGTATTCAAGATTTGGCGTTCATCTCGTTACATGCCGTTTCTTTAGGATTTCGCTCCGTATTTAACCTCTTGCGATATCCATCATGTTTAAGTCATTTTTTTGTTTATTTGTTGTCAGTCTGTCGGTGACCACCTCATCCACCTGGGCCAACGTCAGCCAGCGCCACTCTTCACTGGCACCGTTCAGTTCGTCGCTGCAGTCGGTTCCCCAGCCCACCATCGACAATGTTATCGACCGTGCCCACGAGTTGCTCGGCACTCCGTATCGCTGGGGCGGGGCGTCGGTCGAGCAGGGTTTTGATTGCAGCGGTTTGCTGGTGTATCTGTTCAAGACCGAAGCCAATATCCTGATACCGCGTACCACCGCGGCGATGCACCGCTCAACCGCCGCGACGGTCAAGCGTGATGCGCTGAAACCGGGCGATGCGGTGTTCTTCAGGGGTAACGGGCGTGGCCGGATCAATCACGTGGGCCTGTATATCGGCGAAGGCAAATTCATTCACTCGCCGCGGGCGGGCAAGAACATTCGCATCGACTCCCTGGCCAACAATTACTGGAAGAAAAACTTCACCACGGCCAAGCGCTTTCACGCGGTGCGTTGAGTGGCTACTCGGTGCTGCCCAGGCCTTGCCAATGCTTGAGGCCAATAAAGATAAACCGCAGTTGCTGGGTGATCTTGGCCTGGGGCGTGAGATGAGCCGGCAATGCCTCGGCGGGCGGATCGATGATGTCGGGCAGGGTGGCGAATACGCTCTTGACGATCAGGTCAGCCATGACATGCAAGCCATTGGCGTCCAGATGCTGAAGCTTGGGCATCAAGGTCAGGTCGGCAGCAAGGTCCGCGGTGATGCCTTCACGCAAGGCGCCGATGGCTTGACGTACTGCCAGGCAACCACCGTATTGCTCGCGGGCCAGGAACAGGAATTGCGAACGGTTGGCAGCCACTACATCAAGGAAGATCCGCACTGAGGCATCAATGATGCCGCCCATCACGAACTCATTGTGGCGCACCAGGCGAATAGTGGCGCGGAAGGTCTGGCCAACTTCACTGACCAGCACCAGGCCCAGTTGATCCATATCGGCAAAGTGCCGATAGAACCCAGTCGGTACAATGCCCGCGGTCTTGGCCACTTCGCGCAGGCTCAGGCTGCCGAACCCCCTACCACACTCCATCAGATGGCGGGCTGCATCCATCAAGGCGAGGCGGGTCTGTTGTTTCTGTTCGGCGCGGGGCAGCATTGGCGGGTGGGCTTTGTGGACAAGGACAGCGACGCACTCTAGCAAATCAGCTTTGCTGGCGTCGAACTTGTAGCGGGGCAAAGGTGTTGCGGATCACACAAAGTCAAAGCCCGATCTCTGGGGATCGGGCTTTTTTCCAGGCCGGCACAGGCTTAGCTCGCTGCTTGATGCATTTCATTCAGACGGTCGGAGCCACCTTCGGCTACGGCGTTGCGTTCCAGCAGACGGTCAGCACCGCCTTCAACCAGGCCTTTCTGCTCCAGGCGATCACGGCCACCTTCGGCTACGGCGTTGCGTTCGAGCAGACGATCAGCACCGCCTTCAACCAAGCCTTTCTGTTCCAGGCGATCACGACCACCTTCGGCTAAGGCGTTGCGTTCGAGCAGGCGATCAGCACCGCCTTCAACCAGGCCTTTCTGTTCCAGGCGATCGCGACCACCTTCGGCGACGGTCTGGCTGGTGTGCGTGGCGTCAGACTTGATTTGCGGAGTGGCCTGATCAGAAGCCGGCAGGGCAAATGCGCTAGTGGCCAGGACCGAGAGTGCAACACTGAGAAGGAATTGGCGTTTCATGATGTTTGCTCCTTGGGAGGGCGATAAAGTGGGTACAGTGCTAATGCTACTCTCGATAACTCGATATAAAAGTTCATAAACACAATGGTAATAATCAACAGAATTGATTGTTCACCCTGAAGGCTCTAGCACGAGCCTCTCAAGCCCGCGCTTTTGCACTGGTGTGGGTATTTTCGTCACAGTCGTGGGTAACAACGGTGCGCCATTGATGGGCGAAGTGGTCCGATCGGTCAGGAAATCGGCTTTTTCCGGCTAATTCGCTGCTGCGGTTAAACCCCTGCAGCGTTTGCCAGTCGTAGCCCTATAAGCTTTAGTTCTCAGAGGCGTGGCCATTGGCGCGCGCAGTCGTAATCAGGAGTCTTGTGCAATGACGCGCACCCGTAAAATCTTCGCCTGGAGCTGCACTGGCTTCGTGTTGCTCATCGCCGTAATAGTGCTGGTGCTGGTGTTTTTCGATTGGAATCGGATCAAGCCGCCACTCAATGCCAAAGTCTCCGAAGAATTGCATCGCCCGTTTGCCATCAATGGCAATCTCTCGGTGGTCTGGCAGCGCGAGCCTGACGAAGGCGGTTGGCGCGCCTGGATTCCCTGGCCTCACGTGGTGGCCGAGGACCTGAGCCTGGGCAACCCCGAGTGGTCGAAAAAGCCGCAGATGGTCACGCTCAAGCGTGTCGAACTGCGGGTTTCGCCCTTGGCGTTGCTGGCCCGGCGTGTAGTGATCCCGCGTATCGACCTCACCGAACCTAGCGCCGAGTTGCAGCGTCTGGCCGATGGTCGCGCCAACTGGACCTTCCAGTTCGATCCGAAGGACCCGAACGCAGAGCCATCCAGTTGGGTGGTGGATATCGGCGCCATCGGCTTCGACAAGGGCCTCGTGAGCCTTGATGACCAAACCCTCAAGACTCGCCTCGACATAGTGATCGATCTGTTGGGCAAGCCGATTCCCTTCAGCGAAATCGTCGGCGAAAACGAGGCGAAAAAAGCCTTGGAGAAAGGCTCTGCGCCCCAAGACTATGCATTCGGCCTCAAGGTCGCTGGTCAGTATCATGGGCAGAAGCTCGCGGGCAGCGGCAAAATCGGCGGGTTGCTGGCCCTGCAAGACGCTGCCAAGCCGTTCCCGGTGCAAGCCCAGGTCAAGATCGCCGACACCCGCATTGCAGTGGCTGGCACCTTGACCGACCCGCTGAACCTGGGCGCGCTGGATTTGCGCCTCAAGCTTTCCGGCAACAGCCTGGGCAACCTGTACCCGTTGACCGGCGTCACCCTGCCGGATTCGCCAGCCTATTCCACCGATGGCCGCCTGATCGCCAAGCTCCATGAGCCGGGCGGAGCGTCATTCCGTTATGAGAACTTCAACGGCAAGATTGGCAACAGTGATATCCATGGCAGCCTGGGCTATGTCGCCAGTCAGCCTCGACCAAAGCTCAGTGGCGCGCTGGTCTCCAATCAACTGTTGCTGGCCGACCTTGCACCGCTGATCGGCGCGGACTCCAATGCCAAGCAAAAGGCGCGTGGCGGTGAGAGCAAGCAGCCGGCGACCAAAGTGCTACCGGTGGAAGAGTTCCGTACAGAGCGTTGGCGCGATATGGACGCCGATGTCGAGTTCACGGGCAAACGTATTGTCCACAGCGCGGACCTGCCATTCACCGATCTCTACACGCACCTGGTGCTCAACGATGGCCAGTTGAACCTTGAACCCCTGCGCTTTGGCGTAGCGGGCGGCAAGCTCGATGCGCAGATTCGCCTCAATGGCCGCATCACTCCGCTGGAAGGCAGGGCGAAGCTGACCGCGCGCAACTTCAAGCTCAAGCAGCTGTTCCCCACCTTTGAGCCGATGAAGACCAGCTTCGGTGAGCTCAACGGCGACGCCGATATCGCCGGGCGCGGTAATTCGGTGGCGGCGTTGCTGGGCACGGCCAATGGTGATCTGAAAATGTTGATCAATGACGGCGCCATCAGCCGTGGACTGATGGAGATCGCCGGGTTGAACGTGGGCAACTATGTGGTCGGCAAAATGTTTGGCGACAAGGAAGTGAAGATCAACTGTGCTGCGGCAGACTTTGGTATCAAGACCGGCCTTGCGACTACCCGGTTGTTTGTCTTCGACACCGAGAACGCGATTATCTACGTCGATGGCACGGCCAATATGGCCAGTGAGCAACTGGACCTGACGATTACCCCTGAATCCAAGGGCTTTCGTCTGTTCTCGCTGCGCTCACCGTTGTACGTCAACGGGCCGTTCATCAAGCCGAACGCCGGGGTCAAGGCGGTGCCATTGCTGTTGCGCGGTGCGGGCATGGTCGCCCTGGGTGTGATTGTCGGGCCTGCCGCGGGGCTGCTGGCCCTGGTGGCACCGAGTGGGGATGTACCCAACCAATGCGTGCCGCTGTTGCAGCAAATGAAAGCAGGCAAGGCACCGAAAACCGTCAAAGGCTAGCGCCCGCAACCGCAAAAAAATGGAGATCCCACAGGCGCAGCTCCCACATTTGATCTTGGCTGTCTGTGCAGATTTCCTGGTGACGCAGAACCCTTGTGGGAGCTGTCGAGCCCTGGTGAGGTTGCGATGGCGGCGGTACAGGTTGCCTGAACCACCGCCATCGCAGCCTCGCTAAAGCTAGACAGCTCCTACATTTGATTTTCGTTAAAGCTGCTCCCCTTTTTGCGCCGCTGATTACAGGCTTTCGAGGATGTCGGCCATGTCGTCAGCGTGCTCTTCTTCCTGGGCGAGGATTTCTTCAAAGATCCGTCGGGTGGTCGGGTCTTTGTCGCCGATGTACTGAATGATCTCGCGGTAGCTGTCGACTGCAATCCGCTCGGCCACCAGGTCTTCGTAGACCATTTCCTTCAGGTTGTTACCCGCCACGTATTGGGCGTGGGAGTTTTTCGACAGCAGGTCCGGGTTGAACTCCGGTTCGCCGCCCAACTGCACGATACGCTCTGCGAGTTTGTCGGCATGCTCGGCTTCCTGGGTGGCATGCTCGAGGAATTCTTGGGCAGCAACTGCCGCCTTGATGCCACTGGCCATGAAATAGTGGCGCTTGTAGCGCAGTACGCACACCAGCTCAGTGGCCAGGGAGGCGTTGAGCAAGCGGATGATTTCTTCGCGGTCAGCCTCGTAGCCTTCGGTCACGGCACCGTTTTCGACGTTCTGGCGGGCGCGGGTGCGCAGGGTCGCAACGTCAGTCAAATTTGCTTCGGTCATCTCAATCTCCTGGTGCTAATCCGGTTTTGCCCCACGCTTCTTTCGGCGTGATCGCTTCAGGTTGTGAGTCCTGGCGCACACAAAAAGTTTTATCGGATTTTGCAACCGTGGCCGGACAGGCGTGCCTCTTCCTGCAACCACTGGAAAAATGCCCTGACGGGAGGGTGACGCTCCCGGCCCGGCACACACAGCGCACTGTAACCGGCACCGTCGACGTTGACTTGAGGCCTGTACGGCACCAGCAAACCACTGGCTACGCTTTCCGAAACCAGGATATTGCTGGCCAGCACCAAGCCTTGGCCGGCGATTGCCGCTTGCAGTGCGTAGTGTTCTTCGTCGTATTCGCGCATGGGCCGTGATGGCAGCAGCCATTGTTCGCCGGCGTGTTCGCACCAGGCTTGCCATCCAAGGGCGTAGAGCCTGGAGTTGTGCCAGCGCACGCTGATCAGGGTTGGCACTTGTGTGCTCGCCAGGGCCACCTGTTCGGGGGAGCCGTAGACGGCAAAGCACTCGTCGAACAGGCACAGGCTGTGCATGTTCAGATAGTCGTCCAGGCTGTAGCGAATCACCAGGTCAATGCTGGCGTCCTGCTGTAGATCGACCACCTCGCATTGGGTATCAAGACGCAGGTTGATGTCGGGGTGTGCGGCATAGAAGCGTCCAAGCCGAGGCACTAGCCACAAGGCGGCAAAGGCTGGCGTGGTGGAAACCGTGAGATGGCCGGCGCTGTGCTGCGGGCGCAGGGTGTCGATGCTGTGGGCTACATCCAGTAACGCCCCGTGCAGGCTGTGGAACAGGCGCTCGCCGCAGTCGGTAAGGCGCACCTGGCGCGGCAGGCGCTCGAACAGTGGCACGCCCAGCCAGGTTTCCAATGAGCGAATCTGGTGGGAGATCGCCGTCGGCGTCACCGACAACTCCTGGGCGGCCGCCTTGAAGCTGAGCAGGCGCGACGCCGATTCAAAGGCACGCAAGGCGGTGAGGGGTAGTGAGGCAAACATTCAGGGCTCCATAGATGAATTAATATCATCCAGAGTAACTTTTGCTCATTTGTCGGGCGGCGTCGAAGGCATTAGTTTTGTCAAACAAAGCCGACCATTCAGGTTGCTTGAGTCTAGCCCGTGAAGGTCCTACAGATGAATAAAATGCTTGCTATCCATGCCAGTCCACGTGGCGAACGCTCTCATTCGCGGCGTTTGGCAGAAGTCTTTCTCGATGTTTGGCAAACCGCCAACCCCGATGCGTTGTTGACTCGTCGGGAAGTTGGCCGGGCCTCCATTCCTCATGTCAGCGAAGCGTTTGTCGCCGCCAACTTTTACCCAGAACCCCAGGCACGGCCCCTGGCCATGCAGGCTGACCTGCAGTTGAGCGATGAACTGGTCGGCGAGTTGATGGGCCATGACTTGCTGGTGATTTCCACGCCGATGTACAACTTCGGTCTGCCAAGCGGCCTGAAGGCCTGGATTGACCATATCGTACGCATGGGGCTGACTTTCGATGTCACCCAGGACAATCAGGGCATTGCCCAATACCAGCGCTTGCTGCAGGGCAAAAAGGCGCTGATTGTCACCAGCCGTGGCGGCAGTGGTTTTGGCCCGGGGGGCGAGTTCGAGGCGATGAACCATGCGGACCCACATCTGCGCACGGCGCTGGGTTTTATCGGCATTGACGATATCCGGGTAATTGCAGCCGAAGGTGAGGAGTCGGTCCCCGAAGCGTTCCGGCGCTCCAGTGATGAGGCCGAGCGACTGTTGCGCGAGTTGGCTCCTGCGTTTTGACGGCGTGCGTCGTCAGGGAGTCATGCGACGAGCTTGTCGAACATACGCCAAGACTCCAGGCCACCGGCGTCTGTCCGCCTCAGGCGACGCTGGCTTTTGTGCCGATCGGCGTCGTCCAGCGTTCCGACAGGATCACTCCGCCTAAGGTCAATAGCCCGCCGATCAGGTGATATAGGGCCAACTGCTCCTTGAGCACCACTGCCGCAATCAGCGCAGTGATCAACGGCAGCAGATTGAAAAACAAGGTGGTCCGACTCGGTCCCAGGTGCTTGACCGAATGCATCCAGGCCAGGGGGGCGAGCATCGACGCTAGGACGCAGGCATACAGCACCAGCGCGATATTCGAGCCGTCGAGGCCGACCTTTGGCGAAGCCAGGAACAACGGGAACAGCACCACCACTGCAACCAGTACCTGCAAATACAGAAGCACCAGCGGCGGCAGGCGCAGTTGCCACTTTTTCAGCAGGGTGCTGTAGACCGCGTAGGCCAGGGTTGCGACCAACATCATGCCGTCGCCCAGGTTCACCCCGTGTTGCAACAGGGCGCCAAGGCTGCCGGAAGACACCACCACCAGCACCCCGGCAAACGACAGGACTGCACCGCTCAGTGCGCCAAAGGTCAGGCGCTGGCCCAGGCTGATGATGGCAGCCGCCAGGGCCATCAGCGGCATCAACGACAAGATGATGCCCATGTTGGTTGCGCTGGTCAGCGTCGCGGCGTAATAGGCCAGGCTTTGGTAAATCGCCATGCCCAGCACGCCCAGGATGAAAATCCGGCCCAGGTTCGGGCGGATCAGCGGCCAGTTGGCAATCACCGGCTTGAGCATGAAAGGGGTAAAAAAGATGGCCGCCAGTAGCCAGCGATAAAAGCCGATCTCGGCGGGGAAGATCGCGCCCACCGCGAGCTTGTTGATCACGGTATTGCCTGCCCAGATAAAAATGGCCAGCAGTGGATAAGCGTATTGCATCGAAAGGAACCGGAAGCGTAAGTGAGGGCTGATTATCCTTTGTCTGGATCGAAGCCTATACTTCGATCCGGTCATCCAACTGTTGTATCCAGACAATATGCGCAAGAAGTACATCAATCTGCCTGATTTCGCCACGCTGCCGGCCCCGGTGTATTTCCGCTATTCGGAATTCGAGGCCGACACTCACGCCAGCGCGCACCAACACGCCTGGGGATCGCTGGATTATTCGGCCCGTGGTGTCATGCGCTTTGAAGTGGCGGGCAGTCGTTTCATGTCGCCGCCGCAATACGCCGTGTGGATTCCACCTAATACCCAGCACAGTTCCTACAACGCCCAGGCGATTGTCTACCGCTCGGTGTACCTGGCGCCCGAGCTTTGCGAGCAGTTGCCCAAGCAGCCCTGCACCTTGACCATCAGCGAAATTCTCAAGGCCATCCTCAGTGATTTCGCCGAGCGTGACGTAAATATCCCCAAAGAGGCAGCCGATGTGCGCCTGGCCCAGGTACTGGTGGACCAGCTCAGACAGGCAACGGTGCATGACTGTTATCTGCCGTATGCCAGTCACCCAGGGTTGCTGAGCGTGCTGGAGGCGATGCAGGCCGATCCGGGTGATAACCGCCCATTGGTGCAGTGGGCGCAACAGGTGCATGTCAGCGAGCGCACGCTGGCCCGGCAGTTCACCCGTGAGCTGGGCATGAGCTTTGGCGAGTGGCGCCAGCGCCTGCGCTTCCTGGCGGCCATCGAAGCCCTGGAAGGTGCCCGCAGCGTCCAGGAGGTGGCGTTTGACCTGGGTTACAGCACCGCGTCGGCGTTTATTGTGATGTTTCAGCGTCAGGCCGGTTGTACGCCCGAGCAGTATCGACGGGCGAATATACGCAGTAGGTGAAGGTGTAACAGGCTTTGTCTACACTGCACGGGAGGCCGCGCCTGTCGACGCGGTAACTGGGAGAAAACTCCATGAAGATGTTGCGTGTTCCGTTGTTGATGATCGGCCTGCTGCTCTGTTCCCAAGGGTTTGCGGCCACTGCCCAGCAAAACAAAATGACTACCTGCAACGCCGAAGCCTCTACCAAGACCCTCAAGGGCGACGAGCGCAAAGCGTTCATGAAGACCTGCCTCTCGGCCCCTGCAGCCAACGATGCCAAGGCCCTGACCCCGCAGCAGCAAAAAATGAAAGACTGCAACGCCTCGGCCAAGACCCAGGCGTTGACCGGCGATGCGCGTAAAACCTTTATGAGCACCTGCCTGAAGAAGTAATAGCCCCGGACTACAGAAGGCTGCGACACTCGCACACCGCTCCTTTTGCAGGCGTGAGCTTGCTCGCGAAGAGCGCGAGGACACTGCGTCTTAATCAGGATGCATGCGTTATCGTTCAGGTTCTTCGCCGGCAAGCCCGCATCTGCACGTCCTTTAACGCTGTCCGTTTAGAGGCTGTATGCCAACGTTTTCTCAGCGTCATGTGTTGCTGCTGGCCAGTTACATCATCATTTTCGGCGGATTGTTGCTGGTACTGCCGTTAAAACTGTTACCCAGCCTGCTGGCCGGCCTGTTGGTATTCGAACTGGTCAACATGCTTACCCCTCAATTGCAGCGGTTGATCGAAGGTCGGCGCGCGCGCTGGCTGGCGGTAGCCTTGTTGGGGACGTTGATTGTCAGCGCATTGACCCTGATTTTCGCCGGAGCCATCAGCTTCCTGCTGCATGAGGTGGAAAACCCCGGGGCCTCTCTGGATAAGTTCATGGGCGTGGTGGATCGCGCGCGCGGCCAGTTACCGCCGTTCCTCGATGCTTACCTGCCGGCCAGCGCCGCCGAGTTTCGCGTGGCTATCGGCGAGTGGCTGAGCAAGCACTTGAGCGAGTTGCAACTGGTGGGCAAGGACGCGGCGCACATGTTTGTGACCTTGCTGATCGGCATGGTCCTGGGCGCCATCATGGCCCTGCAGCGAGTGCCTGATCTTACCCAGCGCAAGCCCTTGGCGGCCGTGCTGTTCGATCGACTGCACCTGCTGGTCCAGGCCTTTCGCAACATCGTCTTCGCACAAATCAAGATCGCCGCCCTCAACACCCTGTTCACTGCGGTGTTCCTCGCCGTAGTGTTGCCGCTGTGCGGGATTCACCTGCCACTGACCAAGACCTTGATTGTCCTGACCTTCCTGCTGGGCCTGTTGCCAGTGATCGGCAACCTGATCTCCAATACCTTGATCACTATCGTGGCCTTGTCGCTGTCGATCTGGGTGGCGGTGGCGGCGTTGGGTTATCTGATCGTGATTCACAAGATCGAGTACTTCCTCAACGCGCGCATTGTGGGCGGGCAGATCAGTGCCAAGTCGTGGGAATTGCTGCTGGCGATGTTGGTGTTTGAAGCCGCATTCGGTCTGCCGGGCGTGGTGGCGGGACCGATTTATTACGCGTATCTGAAGAGCGAGCTGAAGCTCGGCGGGATGGTTTAGAGGTTGGTGTTGCCTGGACCGGCGCCCTTCGCGAGCAAGCCCGCTCCCATATTTAACCGCGTACATCCTGAAGAAACACGGTCGAATGTGGGAGCGGGCTTGCTCGCGAAGGGCGCCCCCTCGGTCTGTCAGATAAAACTCAGTAGCCGTAGCGCTTGCTGGCCTCGATCGCCAGGCCGCTGCCGATGCTGCCGAAGATGTTGCCTTCCACATGCCGCGCATTCGGCAACATCGCCGAAACGCTGTGGCGCAGCGCTGGGATACCGCTGGAACCACCGGTGAAAAACACCGTGTCCACCTGGGCTACGTCCACCGAAGCATCGTTGAGCAGTTGCGTCACGCTGTTGCGCACCCGCTCCAGCAAGTTATCGATGGCCGACTCGAATAGCACCCGGCTCAACTCCACACTCAAGCCCGGTTCAACCCGGTCCAGCAGCACATGGCGGCTGTCTTCGTGGGTCAGCTGGATCTTGGTCTCCTCGACCTCCATCGCCAGCCAGTGCCCGGCGCGCTGCTCGATCAGCTTGAACAGGCGGTCGATGCCACCGGTGTCTTCGATGTCATAGCGCATGCTGCCCAGGGCCAGTTGGGACTTTTGCGAGTACACCGAGTTGATGGTGTGCCAGGTGGCGAGGTTCATGTGGTGGCTGGTAGGCATGTAGGCGCCGCTTTTCATGCGGCTGCCATAGCCAAACAGCGGCATCATGCCCTGCAGGCTGAGCTGCTTGTCGAAGTCGGTGCCGCCGATGTGCACGCCGCCGGTGGCGAGGATGTCGTCGTGGCGGTTGTCGTTGTGGCGGCGATCCGGCGACAGACGCACCAGGGAAAAGTCAGAGGTACCGCCGCCGATGTCGACAATCAGTACCAACTCTTCTTTCTCGATGGTGGATTCGTAGTCGAAAGCTGCGGCAATCGGCTCGTACTGGAACGAGATGTCCTTGAAGCCGATCTTGCGCGCCACGTCCACCAGCGTATTTTCCGCTTCCTGGTCAGCCATCGGGTCATCGTCGACGAAAAATACCGGGCGACCCAGCACCACTTCTTCGAACTCGCGACCGGCATTGGCCTCGGCGCGGCTCTTGAGCTGGCCGATAAACAGCGCCAGCAAGTCGGTGAACGGCATGGCCGTGCCCAGCACGCTGGTGTCGTGCTTGATCAGCTTGGAGCCCAGCAGGCTCTTGAGCGAGCGCATCAGCCGGCCTTCGTAGTTTTCCAGGTACTCGTGCAGTGCCAGGCGACCATAGACCGGGCGGCGCTCCTCGAAGTTGAAGAACACCACCGACGGCAGCGTGATCTTGTCGTCCTCCAGCGCGATAAGCGTTTCCATGCCGGGACGGATCCAGCCGACAGTGGAGTTGGACGTGCCGAAGTCGATACCGCAGGCACGGGCTGGGGATGGGTTTTTCATGTCTATCGGGTTCCGGTTGAAAAACGGCCGCGCAGTGTATGCCAGTCGAAGGCGGATGCGTAGGCCGACCATCCGTTAAATCTTGCTTGAAAGTGGAGGATTTGCCCCCACATCTGGTGCATACGGCTAGTGCCGATAACACTTTGACGCACCCCCAGGCCCAATACTCAACCGGTGCAAGGCAGCGCACGTTGTGCCTCGGGCTGTGCGATCTCGATGAAGGATGGTGAATCGCCGATGGATTTCAAAGACTACTACAAGATTCTGGGTGTCGAACCGACAGCGGATGACAAGGAGATCAAGGCTGCCTATCGCAAGCTTGCGCGTAAATATCACCCGGATGTCAGCAAGGAAAAAGACGCCGAGGCCAAGTTCAAGGACGCGTCGGAAGCCTATGAGGCACTCAAGAGCGCCGACAAGCGCGCCGAATATGACGAGCTGCGCAAGTACGGCCAGCATGGTCAGCCGTTCCAGGGCCCGCCGGGCTGGCAGAATCGTGGCGGGTACGGTGGCGGTGCAGGTACCGAGGATTTCTCCGATTTCTTCAGTTCGATCTTTGGCGGTCGTGGTGATGCCTCCGGTGGCCGCCAACGCCGCAGTACCGGGCGCAAGGGCCAGGACGTAGAGATGCAACTGTCGGTGTTCCTGGAAGAGACGCTGTCTACCGAGTCCAAGCAGATCAGTTTCCAGGTGCCGCAATATGACGCCTCGGGCCGGCATGTCAGCAACACGACCAAAAGCCTGAACGTGAAGATCCCGGCCGGTGTTGCCGATGGCGAGCGCATCCGCCTCAAGGGGCAGGGCGCGCCGGGTCTTGGCGGTGGTGCCAACGGCGACCTATACCTGATCATCAAGTTTGCGCCGCACCCCAAGTTCGAAGTGGATGGCGAAGACCTGATCATCAACCTGCCCCTGGCACCATGGGAATTGGCGCTGGGTACGGAAGTGGCGGTGCCGACCCTGACCGGCAGGATCAACCTCAAGGTGCCGGCCGGCAGCCAGAACGGCCAGCGCATGCGCGCCAAGGGCCACGGCTTGCTGAACAAGGCCGGGCAGCGCGGCAACTTGTTTGTGCAGCTCAAGGCGGTCATGCCCAGGCAGGCCGACGACGAGACCATCGCGCTGTGGCAAGAGTTGGCGAAAAAAGCCCACTTCAACCCACGCGAGCATTTCTGATCGCGGACTTCGGGGCTATTGGAACCTGCGCGGCAGCACCACGGTGAACGTGGTGCCGTCAGCTTCGCTGGACGTCACCTCGATGCTGCCCCGATGGGCTAGTGCTACTTCCTTGACGATAAACAAGCCCAGGCCGAGGCTGGTGGAGGTGCCCGGTTCTTCGCTGGTGTTACGCACCAGAGGATCGAACACCGTGCCCAAGGCGTTTTCGGGAATCGGCGGGCCGTAGTTATGCGTGACCAGTATCACGCTGTCGACCGTGCCCGTGAGCGTCAGGGTGACTGCCCGACTAAGGGTGCCATGTTGCAGGGCGTTGCCCACCAGGTTCTGCAGCAACTGGTCGATTCGCCCGCGGTCCCATTCGCCTCGGGTATCACCCTGGATATTCAAGGTAGGGTTGCAGTCCGGGCGACCGGCACAGGCTTCATCAATCGCCTCTTGTGCCGCATCGGCAAGGTCCATCGGCTTGGGGTCGATGGGCAGGCTGCTGCCCAGGCGGCTGCGCACGAACTCCAGCAGGTCGTTGACCATCGCCCCCATGTGCCGGGCGCCGTTCTTGATATTGCCCAGCAGGCTCAAGCCCTGGCTGTCCAGTTGAGCCTTGCGCAACAGTATCTCGGTGGACATGTTCACCGCCTGCAGCGGTGCGCGCAGGTCGTGGCCGAGAATCGCGAGGAAAATATCCCGTGAGCGCGCCACCTGCTCGGCGTAGGCTGCCGTGGACTCGGCCAGGGCTTCGTCAATGGCCTCGTTGAAGCGAATCATGTCCTGGAAGTGAGTCAGCTGCGGTGTTTGCATGCTCTCGACCCACAGGCGAATCACGCAGGCACGCAAATGCCGGAACTCAGCGGTCATTTGCACCGGGTCAAAGCCCACCGTATGGCGTAGCTCTCCATGACTGGCAGCGGCCTGATCCAGGCTGGGGGTTTTCTCAGGCCCGTCGCCCCGGGCCTTGGCTGCTTGTTCGCTGGCCTCCTGACGGGTGTTCATGTCCCGCGCGGCGGCGATCAGGATCGCATGGGCATGGTCACGCAGTTGCGTACGGTTCAAGGTGGCGGCCGCCGGAGTCAAGGTTGCGGCGAAGTGCTCCCATTCATCGACGACTCGCTGGGCGTTTGCAGTGATGAACTCGGATAGGCGCATGGCCGGGGCTACCTTACAGGGGCGACAAGGGGAATGTGGCGCATCTTAGCCTCACGCATGCAATCCTTCACTGATGAGGCGAAAGTCTGCCGATGAACGGTTATTGCATGCGGTCGCGAGAGCATTGGTTGTTATCAGGCGCCGGTCCGGCAGATAGCAACTATCTAACGCGGCAGCGCCCCTTGGTCATGATGTGCTAGCGCTTCATCTCCAAGGAAAGAAACCATGTCCGATACCCACGCCCCCGTCGCTGCTGCAGAGCCTCCAGCAGCCTCAGCATCCCTGGGCATCCACGCCCCGTTCCTCGAAAAAGCCATTCCCGATTGGCTGCTCAATGCATCCCCACAGCGGCGTGCAGAACTGAAAGCAGCCGGCACGCTACTTCCCGACGGGTATTTGCGCGCCTCACCTGAACAACGAAAGGCACTGCAAGCCAGTTGTGTTGCCAGCTTCACCGCGCAGATTGCCTTGGACAAGGCAATGGCGGGGCTCCAGGAGATCGACGCCTATGCCAGGCCATTGTTGGTCAGCGCGTTGAAGGAGCATTTCAAGCTTGAGCTGAATGTAGACGAGACCTACCTGGTTCTGAAAAAACCGCTGGAAGTCGGGATTTTTTCCATTGAAGTCAGCAGCTTTGAAGTCTTGCGGCTGCCGCTGCTACAAGCCGCCCTGCATAATTTCGAAGAGTCCGAATGCGAGACCCACGCTTTCCACGCGTCTTCTGGTTTTTTGCAAAAAAACGGCGCAACCAACACTTTCCAGGCCATAACCCCGGCACTGACCGTGGCCCAGTTCACCAGGCTGTGCCGCTCGTTGGACATCGGCGCAAAATATCAGGCTTACCTGAAAAACTACTTGCAACCCAACCCTGTTGCTGCCGAGCAACTTCGAAACACCGTCAAAACCGCCCAGAAAGCGGCCATGCGTGCGGCGGCCGAAATAGCCCTGTTCAAACACGACATCGAACCCCGGGATTACACGTTGGTGCTGTCTGTCATCGATGGAGATTCTCAGCCATGGATGGATGGCAAGCGCGTAGGAATCTGTGATTTTGCTCTGATGGGACGTCAAATGACCGGGTGCGTGATGTTCTCGATCGGCGACTTGTATGGGCGCTCCGATGAGCGGCTTCTCTATATTCCCAATGACCCGGAGTATCCCCTCAAACGCTACACCGAGGCTGAGATGACCAGGCTTTTCAAGCAGCGCTTCACCACCCGTGATGCTGCTTCGCCGAGTGATGGCAGCCCGACGGCTTACCAGCAGTTTTTCAGCCAGTTCGTGGCTTATGCCGACCGCCCATATTACTTCTCCCAGTTCACCGAGGATGCGCCGACGGCGACAGTCGGGCAAAAGCTGGCGCCGTATGCCCCAATGGCCAATAAGCTGTTCGGTCTTGCTCCCTTCGGGGCTACCTATCAACTCCAGGACTTGCCGTTTGTCCCTCCGGCCCCTCTGGCGCCTAACCCTGACCCCTACCTTGCGCCCGGTGCCATGTTGCGCAAGGGGCCTGGTGTCTGGACCCATGATCTATGGGATTACCTGTCTGACCAGCATCGTGACAAGCTCATCGCCGACGCTCGGGCTCATGCAGTGCCCACGGTGGATGTCGATGCCCGGGTTCGTTCGGAAAAGCTCGCCCGCTTGCTGGATATAGGAATGCTGGTGTTGACCGGTGTCTCGATGTTTGTACCTGTATTGGGTGAACTCATGACCGGTACGATGGTGGCTCAGCTGCTGACAGAGACCTGTGAAGCCGCGCATGAGTGGAGTGAAGGTGACCGTCAGGCCGCCAAGGCCCATTTGATTGATGTGGCCCAGAACCTGGTGTTTATGGCCGCGATGGCCGGTGGTGCCAGAGGGCTGGCCAAACTGACCGCGGTCAAGGCTGAGCCGGTGATCGAGAGCTTGGAGCAGGTCACCTTGCCCAATGGCCAGACCCGCCTGTGGAAACCAGACCTTGGCGGCTATGAAAACACCGTCAGCCTGAATACCAGCAGCCCCAATGCCCTGGGCCAGTATGAACTGGATGGTAAAACGTATTTCCGCCAGGACGGTAAGGTTTACCAGCAGATCTATGACGAATCCCTCCAGTGCTGGCGTATCGCGCACCCGAGCGATACGCAGGCTTACCAGCCTATTTTGACCCACAACGGTGCAGGAGCCTGGCGCCATACCCTGGAGCGTCCACTTACGTGGGAGCGATTGAAGTTATTGCGGCGCATGGGACATGTGACCGAAGCCTTTACCGATGAGGAGTTGCTGAGAATCGGCGACATCAGCGGCGCCAGCGACAATGTGTTGCGCAAGATGCACTTGGATAATCTGCCTGCGCCTGCCGAAGTGACCAACACCCTGCGCTTGTTCGAGGCGGAGGAGGGGGTGGCCCAGGTGATTGAGCAAGTGCAAGAGGCGCGACCGCTCAATGACCGCTATTTGTACGTTCTGCCGATAGTGACCCAGTTACCGCGCTGGCCACAGGGCCTTGTGCTGGAGGTGTTCGAGGGGCCTGAACTTACGGGACCCTCGATCAGATACGGTTCCGAGTATCAGGTGCTACCTGGTGAGGTCAGAGCATCCATCAAGCTCAGCCGGGCCGATGTGATGAGTGGTGAATTGTCCACGCGTATCCTGCAGGCGCTCGACGAGCCGCAGATTACCCATCTGCTCGGTGCAGAGCCGGTGCAGGCCGGCACAACCAGGGCTCAAGTGCTCAATAAGCAAATTGCCGATTTCCTCAATACTCGCCAATCGGACGTATTCGACAGTCTTTACCAAGGTACGCAGCCCAAAGCCTGGGCCGTCATGCGGTTGCAACAAGTCACTCCAGGGCTCAGCGAGGCTGGCGCACGCGCTGTGCTGGCCCAGGCCGATAGCGAGGAACTGGAACGCCTGGCAAGCCGTACCACGCGCGTGCCGTTGAGGATGCTGGAAGATGCGCGTTGGTATGCCCGGCAAGGACGCCTGAGCAACGCGTATGCTGGGCTCTACATGGATAACATGGGGTCGGTCGATAGTAAGCGTCTGGCGCTGCATGCTTTGCAGAAAATGCCTGGCTGGTCGGATAACGTGCGCCTGGAAATCCGCGACACCAGCATCACGGGCTTACTGCTCGACGGTATTGGCAATGAGGCAGCACCGGTACGCAAGTATTTGGTCAAAAAAGGGCCGATGTACCAGGCGTTCGATGAGCGGGGCGACGCGCTCAACGGACTTGCGAAATGGGGCGACAATTTTTTCCCCTCCCTGATACATGCCTTGCCCGATGAGGTACGCCGAGGAGTGGGGTTCAACCACTTGTGGCAGCATATTGAGTTGCGGCTGGCCATTATCGAATACGCCAGTGGTCATCCCGATGAAATGGCGCTCGTGCTTGAACAGGACACTGTACGCAAAGGCATGAATAAGCCGCCTGCCAGGTTGAGAGATAAACGGGTGGGGTATTACGCCAGTGGTCGCGGCGCTGCTATGGATGCGTCCCTGGTGACGCGTGTTCAGGATGTCTACCCAGGCTTGACCGATCAACAAGCCAGCGGTTATCTCCTGAACCAGCAGCGTGCAGGCCGCACTGATGCCCAAATCTATGGTTACTTACAAGCGCAGTTGCGCGAGTGGCAAACCCTTGAATCAACGCTGGATGCGTGGGTAACCACCCACTCCCCGACGATGGGCGAGCTCTTGGCGAGCATGTCAAGGGAAGACATCGGTCTCGGGCGTTGGGCGGCGGCGCAGAGGATCAAGGCGTCGTGGCGAAATGCGCCTCTGGCAGACGAGCACCCCGGTTTCAGGCAGTTGGCAATATACGCCTCGGACCCTTTGCCTGCCCTTACGGCAAGTTTTCCCCATGTTCGCGAACTGACGCTGAGCGTGCCAGATCACGATGGCTCATTTCTGGCTCTTTGTCCTTCGCTGGAGGCACTTGACGTCACGATGCCGCAAAGCGATACGGAGCGTGTCTTCGAGGCATTGAGAAGCCTTCGACACTTGACTCGGCTGACCCTGCGTACGCAGGCACCGTTGCAGGTGATCCCCAGCCTGACGACCCTGTCCGGTCTTGAAGACCTTAGCCTTCATTGTACCGGCGCGGCAGCTGATAGCCCCGCCCTGGATGTTCATGGCTTTACCCGTTTGCGAAAGCTGAAGGTCACCAACCTTCAGATGAAGCAGTGGCCCATCGGTGTGCTTGAGCTACCACTGCTTGAACGTCTGGACCTGCGAGAGACCGGTATCGACACGCTGGCGTCGAACCTTTATCCCGGGCATGACCAGCTATTGAGAGGCCTGTCGCTGGATTGGTCGAAAATAACGCGCGAGTCCTTCAAGCCCATTTATGACTATGTGCGCAGCCAGCCCAGCCACTTGATCGATTCAGATGAAATGGTGAGGGATTACACCCAGGGTGAGCTTTTCCGTCTGGCAGCGGTGAACATCGACTCCCCTACATTACGCAGCAATCTTGCCATGTTATGGCCAGAACCTCAGGCCCGGCTCGATGCCATTGAAGCATTGAGCGTACAGGGTGGTGAACTTGACCGGCAGCTGCAATTGTGGCTTGACAGCACGACGCAGCAGACGGCTGACCGCGAAGCGATGAACTCTGTGGTTTCCACCTTGAAGCTGAACTGGCGCAGCAACTTGGCCCGCCAGCACATTTTCTCCGGCGACCTTATAACCCCCCCACAGCCTGCCCCTGGTTTTCCTGCGTATATTCCCCAGCCTTCAGCGTTTGATTTGTCAGGCTTGCAACTGAGCTCGCTGCCCGAAGTGCCTGCTGGGGCCTTCAACCATGTAAGAACCCTGAAACTGACAGACATGCGCATGCTGGACCTGCATTTGCAGAGGTTTGCCCTTGGCTTCCACGGCACTCAAACACTGATCATAAACAACACCGGGCTGACAGCGATGTCTTTCAATTTGAGTTACCTGCCCGAGCTTGAACATCTGAACCTGAGCAACAACCCGTTGAACACATTGAATGTCGGCGCATTGAGCCGGCTGCACTCTCTGAGCGTACGTGGGACACAACTGCAGGCATTGCCGTTTGGCGTGGAATATCTGCAGAGTCTGGCCTGGCTTGATATGCGAGAAACTCCAGTCGCCAGCTTGGCGCTGTCGTCTGCCCACGAGCAACTGCTGATCAACACCTACCTGAGTGATGCGCGCTTGAGCGAGCAAGCTAAAGCCAGCCTGGTCGAGTTCCGTCAGCAGTTCGAACAGGCCTGGGGCTTGCCTGCCGGTTCGCTGACCAGGTTGGCCCTTGAGGCGCAGGCAGACACCTTTGTGCCGACGGCCGGCGATGCACTGAACGTCCATCGCTTATTACCGTTACCGCCAGCCGAGCCTGCGCAAGGCTTGCTATCCCTGCAGAGCCGCGTGCGTCGCTTGTTCCCCGCGCTCAATGAGCCGCAGGCGCTCCAATGGGTCGATAAAATGCACGAAGAGGGCTTCACTGATCTGCAATTGCACGAACGAATCAATGGCTGGACCCAGACCCTTGATGCCTTGACGCGTCGTTTGAATGGTTGGTTGTTCATTCGTGAGACCACGGGTGGCGGCGGCTTGATATCGTCGCGCAGTCGGCAAACGGCGGCGCAGGCCATCATTGAGTGTTGGCGCGGCGGCGTGCTGAAGTCGGGCAGCGAAGCCAGTGCCGAACTTGATCTGGGTGGCTCACGACTCGGGGATCTGCCTGAGCTACCAGTCTCCCTGGCTCATGTAGGGACCCTGCAGCTCAGAGGCGTGCGGCTTTCCGAGCAGGGCTCCAACGCATTCCTGCGCGCTTTTCCCAACGTTCACACCTTGGACCTTAGTGGGAACCCGCTCTTCCAGGCATTGCCCGAGGCTATTGCCGACATGGCCCATCTGCGGCGGCTCGACCTGTCTTACACCGGCTTGATAGACGCCGAGGCTTTGCATGGCGCGTTGTCGGGCCTGGAACATCTGCAAGAGCTGAATCTGGCGAGTAACAATCTGGAACGTTTGCGGCTTGATGGCTTCAGGAGCCTTCAAGCGCTGGACCTGCGGAACAATCGACTGACGCAATGGCCTGAGGGCATCTGGCAGGCCGAATCGGTTACTCGCCTTAACCTGGCGAACAACGACATCTCCTCGATTCCCTCGCAGGCATTGGACGGTACCCACGATCAATTGTTGATGAATACTGATCTGTCCGACAACGGCGAAATGTTGCTGGGGGATCTTGAGCGGCTCAGAGACTACGCCAATCAAAGGCATCTGGAGCCCGTCGCAGGTTACACACACGCGGAGTTGGATAACCTGATCGATGGTGTTTCCTCCCATGGCGACAGTGAAGAGTCCGAGAGTGGAGGCGAAAGCGAACAATTCGATGAAGAGATTCCCGACGAGCCGGTCGGGGATGAACAACTGGTGGCATGGCTGGCAACCCTTGATCCTGAGGTGCAGTCTGGCAACCGAGCGCTGTGGGAGGGATTACAGGACGAACCGGGTCATGAGGCGTTTTTTCATTTGCTGTTGCGCTTGCAGGACACCGCGGAGTTCAGGGTTTCCCGCTCGGACCTTACCCGAAGGGTCTGGGAGGTGGTGAATGCGGCCGGCAGTGATAGCGAACTGAGACAGGTGCTGTTTCGTATGTCCGATACCCACGGCACCTGCGTCGACGGCCGCATCCTGACGTTCAGCGGGTTGGAGGTCAAAGTCTTTGAATACAACACCTTGCGCACCATCGACCCGGTCCGTCTGGACCTGAAAGGATCCGCCTTGTTGAAATTGTCCCGACAGCTGTTCCGTCTGGGCGAGGCTGAAAAACTGGCCGACCAAAGTATTAGTATTCATGGGCATCAGGCCGACCCTGCGGAGGTGCGACTGCAATATCGGGTGAGTCTCAGGGAGCCGCTGGACTTGCCTGGGCAACCGGGGGCCATGTCGTTTGCCAGGCCTCTTATTGGAGAGCCGTTGGCTCGTGCCATCCAGGCCGTGAATGACGCAGAAGCAAGCGACGCATTCTATGAGGACCTGATTACTCGTGATTACTGGGTGGACTATCTCAAGCAGAAATCCCCCGAGCGGTTTACCGCTCTTGAACAAGACCAATTGCAACAGCAGGAACAGCTCGAAGACGCTTATCCAGACTTCGACCAGGCCTATACGCAGGCTCAACAAGCCTTGGGAATTGAGCTTGAGATCGCGCGCAATCGCAAACTTCTTGAGTGGTCCCGGCAAGAGGTTGCGCAACTATCCACCGCTGTACGTGATCCAGCCCAGCCCGGCTCCTCCAGGGACCTGACATAGTTACCACTACGCCCGCGTCGCACTAAATAGGATCGAACCTTCATACTTATCAAGGTTCGATCCATGACAACTGCGCAGCTTTCAACACCCTCCGCCCTGCCCAGCATTGAGCAGGGCGCTCACTACGATTTGATCAAGGCAGCCATTCCCGAATGCCTGACCAAATCTTCGGCAGAGCGCCGGCTGACGCTCAAACGCACCAGGCCTGCCGTTCCATCGTGGTACGCGGCAGCTTGCGATGGAGACAAACCACCGCCCGAGAGGGCGGCGGCATTGGCCTAGAACAGAAAATAACGCTGGGCCATCGGCAGTGTGTCGGCCGGCTCGCACCAGAGCAACACACCGTCGGCCTTGACCTGGTAGGTCTGTGGGTCCACCTCGATATCCGGCAGGTAATCATTGTGGATCAGGTCGGTTTTCTGCACGTTGCGGCAACCCTTGACCACGGCGATCTGCTTTTTCAACCCCAGGGCCTCGGGCAATCCGGCGTCTTGCGCGGCCTGGCTGATGAAGGTCAGGCTGGTGGCATGCAGTGAGCTGCCGAAGCTGGCGAACATGGGGCGGTAGTGCACCGGTTGCGGTGTGGGGATTGACGCATTGGCATCGCCCATCAAGCTTGAGGCAATCGCACCACCCTTGAGGATCAGGGTCGGTTTGACCCCAAAAAATGCCGGACGCCACAGTACCAGGTCGGCCCACTTGCCCACTTCGACAGAACCGACGATATGGCTGACGCCATGGGTGATCGCCGGGTTGATGGTGTACTTGGCGATGTAGCGCTTGATGCGCAAGTTGTCGTTGCCGGGGCCGTCGCCGGGCAGGGCGCCGCGTTGTTTTTTCATCTTGTCGGCGGTCTGCCAGGTGCGCGTGATCACTTCACCCACGCGGCCCATGGCCTGGCTGTCGGAGCTGATCATCGAGAACGCGCCGAGGTCGTGCAGGATGTCCTCGGCGGCGATGGTCTCGCGGCGGATGCGGCTTTCGGCGAAGGCCACGTCTTCGGCGATGCTCGGGTCCAGGTGATGGCAGACCATCAACATGTCCAGGTGCTCGTCGATGGTGTTGCGGGTGAATGGCCGCGTCGGGTTGGTGGAGCTGGGCAGCACGTTGGGCAAGCCACAGGCCTTGATGATGTCTGGCGCATGACCGCCACCGGCACCTTCGGTGTGGTAGGTGTGGATGGTGCGGCCCTTGAGCGCGGCGAGGGTGGTTTCGACGAAGCCGGATTCGTTGAGGGTGTCGCTGTGAATCGCCACCTGCACGTCATATTGATCGGCAACGCTCAGGCAGTTATCGATGCTGGCAGGCGTGGTGCCCCAATCCTCGTGCAGCTTCAAACCGATGGCGCCGGCCTTGACCTGCTCGATCAACGGCTGCGGCAAACTGGCGTTGCCCTTGCCGGTAAAACCGATGTTCATCGGGAACGAATCGCTGGCTTGCAGCATGCGCGCCAGGTGCCACGGGCCTGAGGTGCAGGTGGTGGCGTTGGTGCCGGTGGCCGGCCCCGTGCCGCCGCCGATCATCGTGGTGACGCCGCTGGTCAGCGCTTCTTCAATCTGCTGCGGGCAGATGAAATGCACGTGGCTGTCGATACCGCCGGCGGTGAGGATCATGCCTTCCCCGGCGATCACCTCGGTGCTGGCGCCAATGGCCATGGTCACGCCCGGCTGGATATCCGGGTTGCCGGCCTTGCCGATCGCGTGGATACGGCCGTTCTTCAAGCCGACATCGGCCTTGACGATGCCCCAGTGGTCGATGATCAGGGCGTTGGTGATCAGCGTGTCGACCACTTCATGGGCCAGTAACTGGCTCTGGCCCTGGCCGTCACGGATCACTTTGCCGCCACCGAATTTGACTTCTTCGCCGTAGATGGTGAAGTCCTGTTCCACTTCGACAAACAGCTCGGTGTCGGCCAGGCGGACCTTGTCACCGACGGTGGGGCCGTACATGTCGACATAGGCTTGGCGGCTGATTTTCATGTGTGTGCCCTGAAAAGTATGTGTTGAATGTGAATCCGCTATCGGGGGCTTGCCCTCGATGAGGCCCTAAAGGTCGCCCATGATCCGCCCGGCAAACCCGAACACCCGCCGCCCGCCGCCCAAGTCCACCAACTCGACCTCACGACTCTGACCCGGTTCGAAGCGCACCGCCGTCCCCGCCGGAATATTCAGGCGCATGCCCCGGGCCAACCTACGGTCGAACGCCAGCGCATCATTGGTCTCGAAAAAATGATAATGCGAACCCACCTGGATCGGCCGATCGCCGCTGTTGGCCACGCTCAGGGTAACGGTGCGGCGGCCGACGTTGAGTTCGATATCGCCAGGCTGGATGCGGTACTCACCAGGAATCATGCAGGTTGCCCCAGGGTCTTGAAGTAGATGGCGGTCGGGCTGTAGCGTCCGTCCGGGCTTTGGCAGTAATCGGGCAGTTCACCGACGCGGGTGTAGCCCAGCGATTGGTAAAAGGTTTCGGCAGGCGAGCCGGCTTCGGTGTCCAGGTGCAGCAGGCCGCGCTGGTGCTGGCGCGCTTCGAGTTCCAGGGCGCTCATCAATTGCTGGCCCAGGCCGTGGCGCCGCATGCTGCTGTGGACCAGCAGCTTCTGCACTTCGGCGCGGTTCAGACCGTTGGTTTTCTGGCTCAGCGCCAACTGTACGCTGGCGATCAACTGTTCATCGCGCACCACCACCCACAGCAGCAGGCTGGCGTCTGCGAGGCTGGCGTGTACGTCCTTTAGATAAGCCTGGGCCTGGGCCTCATCGAAGTCAGCCATGAAACCGACCGAGGCACCGTGGCTGACGGCGTCAAGCAACAGCTCGATCAGGCCCTGGCGGTAATGGGCAAAGCTCTCGGTGTTGACTCGACGCAGTTGCGTAGCGCTCATCGCTCTCACTCCTTGGGCGGTTCGGCGCCTGGGTTCAGGGCCAGTTGCATAAAGGTCAGGTCGAGCCAGCGGCCGAACTTGATGCCCACTTGCGGCATCTGCCCGGTAGTGACAAACCCAAGGCGCTCATGCAGGCGGATCGAGGCCTGGTTGCCGCTTTCGATGGCGGCCACCATCACGTATTTGCCGCAGCGGCGGGCGCGTTCGATCAGCGCTTGCATCAGCTGCGGGCCAAGGCCTTTGCCGCGTTGGTCATTGCGTACGTACACCGAGTGTTCGACGCTGTAGCGAAAACCTTCAAAGGGCCGCCAGTCGCCGAACGACGCATAGCCGGTCACCTCTTCATTCTCGACGGCTACCAGAATCGGATAGCCCTGGGCCTGGCGTGCATTGAACCAGGCCTGGCGGTTCGCCAGGTCCACCGGTTGCTCGTTCCAGATCGCCGTGGTGTTGCGCACCGCGTCGTTGTAGATATCGCGAATGGCGGGGAGGTCCTTTTCGGTCGCATCACGGATCATGGCTGAGCCTCAGGCGATGGGTTGGTGGACGGTCACCAGCTTGGTGCCGTCGGGGAAGGTGGCTTCTACCTGGATATCCGGGATCATTTCCGGGATGCCTTCCATCACTTGCTCGCGACTGAGCAGGGTGGTGCCGTAGTGCATCAGGTCGGCCACGGTGCGGCCATCGCGGGCGCCTTCCATCAGCGCGGCGGAAATAAAGGCGATGGTTTCCGGGTAGTTGAGCTTCACACCGCGCGCCAGGCGACGCTCGGCCACCAGGCCTGCGGTGAAGATCAGCAGTTTGTCTTTTTCCCGTGGGGTCAGGTCCATGGTTCAAGGTCCTTCAAACATCATTCATAAAAACACCGCAGATCCCATGTGGGAGCGAGCAAGCCCGCTCCCACATTTTGATCTTCATGTGCTCCAGATTCGGGGGGGAACGGCGTCCCGGCCCAGCACCGCCGGGCGTAGCAGTTTCCATAGTTCAATCAACCAGCCCCGTGCCAACAGCGCTTCACTGGCCAGGCAGCGGGCCACCAGCAAGCCGGGTAACTGGGTCAGGTCGCCGCGCACGGCGTGGGGCAGGGCGCGGCAGGTTTCGAGTAGTTCTGGTGCGATGTCGCCGGTCACCAACAACGTGGCGAACACCGGCTGCCCGTCCAGCCCGATGGGCGAGTCGAGCAGGCCATCGGCACCCACAATGCGCTGGCGTTCATGCCAGAGCAACTGGCCGTCGCGGCGAATATCCAGGTGCGATTGAAAATGGCCGAGGTCGAAACGTTCGCCGCTGGCCGGGCGACCAAGGGCGACCACATCCCAGTAGAACAACCGGGCATCGCCGTGCAGCGCTATGCGTGTAGTGAGTTCGGCCTGGGCGGCGCTGAACACGATGGTTTCCTGGGGCAGCCACTCCAGCGTCGCGCCGGTTTGCACCGTGAGGTCCAACTGCTGGAATGCCGGGCCATTGGCGCGATACCACTTGGCTGCGCCGGGGCTGGTCAATTGCGCCCATGCGCCTTCGGCCACGTGGGCGCGGATGTCCAGGCGATCACCGCCGGCGATTCCTCCGGGCGGATGCACGATGATGTGCTGGCACACCTGGGGACCTTCAGCGTACAGGTGCTTTTGTACGCGCAGCGGGCCGATGTGACGGCGCATCACCGGGCGCGTGGAGGCGCCGAAACGTGCATAGCCGAGCGCAAGTTCGGCATGCCAGCTGGGGGTGAAGAGGGCAGGGGAAACGGGCAGGTTCATGTTCAGTGCTTATCGCCAGGACGCCACAGATTAGATCGTTACGAGGCCGCGTACACCTTCGCTTTCCATGTGTTCACCACGGCCCTGCTGGACGATTTCACCGCGGGACATCACCAGGTAGTGGTCGGCCAACTCGGCGGCAAAATCGTAGAACTGTTCTACCAGCAGAATCGCCATATCACCCCGCGCTGCGAGTTGCTTGATCACCGCGCCGATCTCCTTTATCACCGACGGCTGGATGCCTTCGGTAGGTTCATCGAGGATCAACAAGCGTGGACGGCTGGCCAGGGCGCGGCCGATCGCCAACTGTTGTTGCTGGCCGCCGGACAAGTCGCCGCCGCGCCGATGTTTCATCTGCAGCAGCACCGGGAACAGTTCGTAGATGAAGACGGGCACTTCCCTGGCTTCGGAGCCGGGAAAGCGCGACAGGCCCATAAGCAGGTTTTCCTCTACCGTCAGCCGCGCAAAAATCTCCCGGCCCTGGGGCACGTAGGCAATGCCGGCGTGCACGCGCTGGTGCGGCTTGAAACCGGTGATGGCCTTGCCTTCCCAGTTGACCGCGCCTTCCTTGGCCGGCAGCAGGCCCATCAGGCACTTGAGCAGGGTCGTCTTGCCCACGCCGTTACGGCCGAGCAGGCAGGTGACTTCGCCGATCTTCACCTCGAACGAGAGACCGCGCAGGATGTGGCTACCGCCGTAGTACTGGTGCAGCGTGTTGACTTGCAGCATGTTCAACTCTCCTCAATTCCCCTGTGGGAACCGGATCAACTGTGGGAGCAGGCAAGCCAGCGCCACATAAAGCAGTCTGTGTCAGCTTCAGCGCCCGAGATACACCTCGATGACGCGCTCGTTTTCCTGCACCTGCGCCAGCGACCCTTCAGCCAGTACGCTGCCCTGGTGCAACACCGTCACGTGATCGGCGATCGAGCCGACAAAGCCCATGTCATGTTCCACCACCATCAACGAATGCTTGCCCGCCAGGCGCTTGAACAGCTCGGCGGTGAATTCGGTTTCGGCGTCGGTCATGCCCGCCACCGGTTCGTCCAGCAGCAACAGTTGCGGGTCTTGCATCAGCAGCATGCCGATTTCCAGAAACTGCTTCTGGCCGTGGGACAGTAACCCGGCCGGGCGCTGTGCCGAGGCGGCCAGGCGGATGGTGTCGAGCACTTCATCAATACGGTCCTTTTGCTCGCCGCTCAGGCGCGCCCGCAGGCTGGCCCACACCGACTTGTCGGTCTTCTGCGCCAGTTCCAGGTTTTCGAACACGCTCAGGGCTTCGAATACTGTGGGTTTCTGGAACTTGCGGCCGATACCGGCCTGGGCGATCTGGACTTCGCTCATGCTGGTGAGATCCAGGGTTTCGCCGAACCAGGCCGTGCCGTGGCTGGGTCGGGTCTTGCCGGTGATCACGTCCATCAGCGTGGTCTTGCCCGCGCCGTTGGGGCCGATGATGCAGCGCAGTTCGCCAACGCCGATGTACAGGTTCAGGTCGTTCAGGGCTTTGAAGCCGTCGAAGCTGACGCTGATGTCTTCCAGGGTCAGGAGGGTACCGTGACGGGTGTTCAGGCCTTTGCCTGCCGCTTGGCCAATGCCGATAGCATCGCGGCCGCTGCCTGCATCGAAAACGGGTTCAAGCATCATATGCCTCACTTCTTCAGCAGCCCGATCACGCCCTTGGGCAGGTATAAGGTGACGATGATGAACAACGCCCCGAGGAAAAACAGCCAGTACTCCGGGAACGCCACGGTGAACCAGCTCTTCATGCCATTGACCACCCCGGCGCCAAGCAGTGGGCCGATCAGCGTACCGCGCCCGCCCAGGGCCACCCAGACGGCGGCTTCGATGGAGTTGGTCGGCGACATTTCGCTGGGGTTGATGATGCCCACCTGCGGGACGTACAACGCCCCCGCCAAACCGCACAGCACCGCGCTCAGTACCCACACGAACAGCTTGAAGCCGCGCGGGTCGTAGCCGCAGAACATCAGGCGGTTCTCGGCATCACGCAAGGCGGTCAGCACCCGGCCGAACTTACTGCGGGCCAGGCGCCAGCCGATGTACAGGCTCGTCACCAGCAACAGCACGGTGGCCACGAACAGCACCGCGCGCGTGCCTGGCTCGGTAATGCCAAAGCCCAGGATGCTGCGGAAATTGGTAAAGCCGTTATTGCCACCAAATCCGGTCTCGTTGCGAAAGAACAGCAGCATTCCGGCAAACGTCAGGGCCTGGGTCATGATCGAGAAATACACGCCCTTGATCCGCGAGCGAAAGGCGAAGAAACCGAACACCAAGGCGAGCAGGCCCGGCGCCAGCACCACCAGGCACAGCGCCCAGAGGAAGTGATCGGTGCCGGCCCAATACCACGGCAGTTCGGTCCACGACAAAAAGGTCATGAACGCCGGCAACTCGCTGCCTGCCGCCTGGCGCATCAGGTACATGCCCATCGCATAGCCGCCGAGCGCGAAGAACAGACCGTGGCCCAGCGACAGCATCCCGGCGTAGCCCCAGACCAGGTCCAGGGCCAGGGCGACGATGGCGTAGCAGAGGATCTTGCCCACCAACGTCAGGGTGTAGGCCGAAATGTGCAAGACATGGTCTGGCGGCAACAGTGACAAAAGCGGCAATGCCAACAGCACGGCGAGGACCGCCACGCCCACGGCGATTGTGACTTTGGGGCCGGCCTTTTGGGTGGCCGTGAGCATCAATGGCTGGTTCATCAGTCGATCACCCGTCCTTTCAGTGCGAAGAGTCCCTGCGGGCGTTTCTGGATAAACAGAATGATCAGCGCGAGGATCAGAATCTTGCCGAGCACGGCACCGATTGCAGGTTCCAGGATCTTGTTGGCGATCCCCAGGCCGAAGGCCGCAGTCACGCTGCCGGCCAACTGGCCGACACCGCCGAGTACCACCACCAGGAACGAGTCGATGATGTAGCTCTGGCCCAGGTCCGGGCCAACGTTGCCGACCTGGCTCAACGCTACGCCGCCCAGGCCTGCAATGCCGGAACCAAGGCCAAAGGCGAGCATGTCGACGCGCCCGGTGGGCACGCCGCAGCAGGCCGCCATGTTGCGGTTCTGGGTAACTGCGCGCACGTTCAGGCCCAGGCGCGTCTTGTTCAGCAACAGCCAGGTCAGCACTACCACGAACAAGGCGAAGCCGATGATTACGATGCGGTTGTACGGCAGCACCAGGTTGGGCAGCACCTGGATCCCGCCGGACAGCCACTGGGGGTTGGACACTTCAACGTTCTGCGCGCCGAACACCAGGCGTACCAGTTGGATCAGCATCAGGCTGATGCCCCACGTGGCGAGCAAGGTTTCCAGCGGCCGGCCATACAGGTGACGAATTACGCTGCGCTCCAGCGCCATGCCGATGGCGGCGGTGACGCAAAACGCCACCGGCAGCGCGATCAACGGGTAGAACTCAATGGCCTGGGGCACGTAGCGCTGCATCATCAACTGCACCACATAGGTGGAATAGGCACCGAGCATCAGCATCTCGCCGTGGGCCATATTGATCACGCCGAGCAGGCCGAAGGTGATCGCCAGCCCGAGGGCGGCCAGCAGCAGGATCGAACCCAGGGACATACCGCTGAAGGCTTGGCCGAGCAGTTCGCCGATCATCAGCTTGCGCTTGACCTGGGCCAGGCTGGTCTCGGCGGCAGTATGTACGGCTGTGTCGGTTTCTACGCCCGGTGCGAGCAAGGCCTGCAGTCGGGTGCGGGCCAAGGGGTCGCCGGTGTCGCCGAGTAAACGTACGGCCGCCAAACGCACCGCGGGATCGGGATCGACCAGTTGCAGGTTGGCCAGGGCCAGGCTCAGGGCGGTATGGACGTCTTCGTCGGCTTCGCTGGCCAGTTGTCGGTCGAGAAATTGCAGCTGCGCCGAGGTGGCGCTTTTTTGCAGTTGTTGAGCGCCTGCGAGGCGCACCTCGGGATCGGCGGCGAGCAGTTGCTGGCTGGCTTGAACGTTGTTGATCAAGCCGCGCAAACGGTTGTTCAGGCGTACGGTTTTGGTTTCACCGTTGACGCTGATCTGGCCTTGCTGCAGGCCGTTGACCAGCTCGATGCGCGCTGGGTCAGGCTGTGCGGCCCAGTCCTGCAACAGTTTGGCCTGTTGCATCGGGTTGGCCGCCAGAAAGTCTTCTGCATCGCCTGCGTATGCGGCCAGGGGCAGCAACAGCAGGCAAGCCAGGATGAAACGGTGGAGGGCAGTGGTCATAAACAAATGTCCTGGTCGTGCGCGGACTAGGTTTCTGTGGGAGCGAGCAAGCCCGCTCCCACATGTGGTCGGTGATGCGGTTTAGTTGCTCTTCACCGCATGGTCCGGCTTCTTGTCATTGCCAGGAATGTACGGGCTCCACGGCTGCGCGCGGATCGGTTCCTCGGTCTGCCATACCACCGAGAACTGCCCATCGGCCTGGATCTCGCCAATCATCACCGGCTTGTGCAGGTGGTGGTTGGTCTTGTCCATGGTCAGGGTAAAGCCCGACGGCGCGGCGAAGGTCTGGCCGCCGAGGGCTTCACGCACTTTGTCGACATCGGTGGACTTGGCCTTTTCTGCCGCCTGCGCCCACATGTGGATGCCCACGTAGGTGGCTTCCATCGGGTCGTTGGTCACGGCTTTGTCCGCGCCCGGCAGGTTGTGTTTCCTGGCGTAGGCTTTCCAGTCCGCGACGAACTTCTGGTTCACCGGGTTCTCCACCGACTGGAAGTAGTTCCAGGCCGCCAGGTTGCCCACCAGCGGTTTGGTGTCGATGCCGCGCAGTTCTTCTTCACCCACGGAGAACGCCACCACCGGTACGTCGGTGGCCTTCAAGCCCTGGTTGGCCAACTCCTTGTAGAACGGCACGTTGGAGTCGCCATTGACGGTGGAGACCACTGCCGTCTTGCCACCGGCGGAGAACTTCTTGATGTTGGCAACGATGGTCTGGTAATCGGCGTGGCCGAACGGGGTGTAGACCTCTTCGATATCTTTATCCGCCACGCCTTTGGAATGCAGGAACGAGCGCAGGATCTTGTTGGTGGTGCGCGGGTATACATAGTCGGTGCCGAGCAGGAAGAAACGCTTGGCGTTGCCGCCTTCTTCGCTCATCAGGTATTCCACCGCCGGGATCGCCTGCTGGTTCGGCGCGGCGCCGGTGTAGAACACGTTGGGCGACATCTCTTCGCCTTCGTATTGCACCGGGTAGAACAGCAGGCCGTTGAGTTCTTCGAACACCGGCAATACCGATTTGCGCGACACCGAGGTCCAGCAGCCGAACACTACGGCAACCTTGTCCTGGGTCAGCAACTGCCGGCCTTTCTCGGCAAACAGCGGCCAGTTGGAAGCAGGATCGACTACCACGGCTTCGAGCATCTTGCCGTTCACACCGCCCTTGGCGTTGATCTCGTCGATGGTCATCAGCGCCATGTCCTTGAGGGACGTTTCGGAGATGGCCATGGTCCCGGACAGCGAGTGCAGGATGCCGACCTTGATGGTCTCGGCGGCCTGGACGGTCCAGGTCAGGCCCATGGCGGCAATGGACGCCGACAAAGTGAAAGCCTTGATCAAGCTACGACGCTTCATGGTGCAATCTCCGCGAACTCAACATTGTTATGAGGGGGATAAGTCGAGGAGGTGATTGCAAGCGCTGTGCCTAGTCGGCAAATGGCATGAAATGGTCGTTTCGCTGGTGATCGGGCCTTGTCGATGCACCATCAAATGGCAGGTCAGGGCCAGGGGTGCAACTGTGTGCGCCACAACGGGGCGGCTCAGCGCTTGCGCATCAAGCCGATAAAGAACAACCCTCCGATGGCTGCGGTGGCCACGCCAATCGGCAGGTCTTCGGGGGCGATCAGCGTGCGTGCGGCAACATCGACCCACACCAGGAACAGGCTACCGAGCAGCACACACACCGGCAGCAAACGCCGATGCTCGGCGCCCACCAGGCGCCGCGCAATGTGCGGCACCATCAAGCCGACAAAGCCGATGGAGCCGCTGATGGAAACCAGCACGCCGGTCATCAACGAGGCGATCAGGAATACTTTCAGGCGCACATTGCGCGCGTTCAGGCCCAGGGTCACAGCGGTCTGTTCGCCGGCCATCAGGGCATTCAGCGGCCGCGCCATGCCCAGCAGCAGTGCGAGCCCGAGCAATACCGTGGCGGTGGGAATCGCCAGCAGTTCCCAGCGCGCCAGCCCCAGGCCGCCGAGCATCCAGAACATCACCGCCGACGCTGCCCGGTGATCACCCATGAACAGCAGCAGATTGGCCACCGCCATCATCACGAAGGACACCGCCACGCCGCACAGCAACAGGCGATCACTCTCCAGGCGACCGTTGCGACTGGCCACCGCCAGCACTACCAGCATGCTGAGCATGGCGCCGATAAAGGCGGCAATGGGCAAGGTCAGCAGGCCGATGATTTCACCGATATGCAGTACCACGATCACTGCACCCAAGGTGGCGCCGGAGGTGACGCCCAGCAGGTGCGGATCGGCCAGCGGGTTGCGGGTCACTGCCTGCAACACCGCGCCGATCAGCGCCAGGCCGGCACCGACCAATGCACCGAGGAGCATCCGCGGGACCCGGATCAGCCAGACGATATGTTCCTGGCCGACGGGCCAGTTCACTTCGCCGATGCCCAGCGTCTTGTGCAACAGAATCCGCCACACCACATCCACCGGCACCCGTGCCGAGCCGAAACCCAGCGAGACCACGCAAGAAACCAGCAACACGGCACCAAGGGCAACCAGCAACAAGGCGTAGCGACGGTTGATCATTGGCCGTGGAACCCCTTGGCCAGGGTTTCGACGGCCAGCACGTTATCGATGCCCGGTGTGGCTTGCACATAGGGGATGACGATAAAGCGTTGATGCTTGATGGCGTCCACCGATTGCAGCGCCGGGTTATCGAGCAGGAACTGTTGTTTCTGCTCGGCGGTGATTTCGCTGTAGTCGACGATCACGATCACCTGCGGATTGCGCTCCACCACGGTCTCCCAGTTGACGCGAGTCCAGCTGGCGTCCACGTCATCGAGAATATTGCGCCCGCCGGCGGCATCGATCAGCGCCTGTGGCATCCCCAGGCGGCCGGAAGTCATGGCGCGGTCTTCGCCGCTGTCGTAGAGGAATACCCGGGGTTTTTCAGCGGGCAAGGTTTTGCGAACCTCGGCGACCTGTTCCTGCATCTGCGCGATCAGCGCATTGGCGCGCTCTTGCACATCAAAAATCCTGCCCAGGTTGCGCAGGTCGTTATAGGTGTCTTCCAGCGTGGCTGCCGGGCGCTTCATCACAAAGGCGCACGACTCGGTCAACTCGTAGACATTGATACCCAGCGGCTGCAAGGTTTGCGGCGTCAGGTCGCCGCCGACACGCATGCCGTAGTCCCAGCCGGCGAAGAAGAAATCGACATTGGCGTTGAGCAGGGTCTCCACCGACGGGTACTTGCTGGCCAGCTCCGGCAAACCGTCGAGGATCTGTGCCATGTGCGCAGTGACCGCTTTCCAGCCCGTTACACCGCTGTAGCCGACCATGCGCGACTTGAGGCCCAGGGCGAGCATCATCTGGGTCATGTTGATGTCGTGGCTGACTGCATGTTCAGGCGCTTGATTGAACGTCACCTCGCGATTGCAGCTGCGGATCTTCAAAGGGTAATGCGTGGCTTCGGCGAATGCCTGGGTTGCACCGCACAACAGGAACAGGCACAGCAGGGTACGCAAGGTCATGGTTGGGTTATCCAGGTGATTCGGGGGTAGCCGGACAGGGGATGGGTGTCGATCAATGCCTGGACGCCAAACACCTCGCGCAGCAGATCAGCGGTCAACACTTCGTGGGGCGTGCCGCTGGCGACGATGCGCCCGTGGTTGATCACATACAGGCGATCACAGAAGGCGGCGGCCAGATTCAGGTCATGGATGCTGGCCAGGGTGCCGATTTTCAAACGCTTGACCAGTTTCAGGAGTTCCAGTTGGTAACGCGGATCAAGGTGGTTGGTCGGCTCATCCAGGATCAGCAGTTGCGGTTGCTGCGCCAGGGCGCGGGCGAGGATCACGCGTTGCTTTTCACCACCCGAGAGGGTGGCAAAGGCGTGGTCCTCAAAGCCCAGCAGGCCGACCGAGTCCAGTGCCTGCCGAATCAGTTGTTGGTCTTGTCGGGTGTCGCCATCGAACAACCCCTTGTGGGGCGTGCGTCCCATGGCAACCACTTCATCGACCCGCAGGCCGAAGGCGTCGGGAAACTCCTGCAGAACCACGGCGATGCGCTGGGCGCACCAGCGTGAGGACTGCTTCCACACGTTCTGATGTTCGAGCAATACCTCACCGTGCTCCGGTTTGCTGAACCGATAGGCGCAGCGCAACAGGCTGGTCTTGCCGCTGCCGTTGGGGCCGATCAAGCCCACGAACTCACCCATCCCCACGTGCAGGCTGGCATCACGCAGTTGGAACTGGTGATGGCAATGACCGTGACCCAAAGGGGTCCACGCGAGGCGGGTGAGGTTGAGTGAGGTCATGCAGGGCTCATCAAAAGGTGTAGTCGGCGGTGACAAACAACGAGCGCGGCTCGCCCAGGATCCATTGTTGGCCGTCATTGTATTGGCTGACGGCGTAGGTTCGGTCGAACAGGTTATTCAATTGCAGGCCCAATGTCGTGTTGCGCATGGCTTTCCACGACAGGGTGGCGTCGACCACGGTGTAGCTGGGTAATTCGTTCTGGTTGGCGGTGTCGGCGTAACGCGCATCGACATAACGCACGCCGCCGCCGGCGCGGATGTCATCGCTCACGGCTTTGCTCAGCCACAGATTGGCGGTGCGCCGTGGCACATCGGCCGGGCGGTTGCCGTCGCGGGACACCTGCTGGTTATTGACCACTTGCGAGAAATCATCGTACCGCGCCCGCACAATCGCCGCGTTGGCTTGCAGTTGCCAGGCGTTCGGCAGTTGCAGGTCAAGGCTGGCTTCCAGGCCGTTGGAGGATTGTTGGCCGACCTGCTCCTTGAGTTGCACGGCGCCCGGCACGTCGATCAACAGCTTCTTCTTGACGATGTGGTAGGCCGCCAGCGTCCACTCGCCGCGCTGATCCCAGAACGTCTGCTTGATGCCGATCTCGGTTTGCCTGGCGCTCGCCAGGTCGAACTGCTGTTGGCTCGGGCTCAGGGAGATCAAGCCGCCGACGCCGTCGGTGCTGGTAGCGTACTGGCCGTAGAGCGAGGTGTCCGGGGTCACGGCGAACACCAGGCCGGCTTTCCAGTTGTTGCCGGTCAGGGTCTTGTCGCTTTGGCCTGCTTTGGTCAGGTCATCGCGGTCTACATGCACATAGTCGCGGCGGATGCCGGTGACCAGGGACAGTTGCTCGGTCAGTTGCAGACGGTTTTCGGCAAAGGCCGAGAACTGTTTGCTGGTGGTCTGGAACTGTGGCTGGTGAACGTCTTTGCTTTCAAAAGGGGCGGGTGCCGGATGATGTACGTCGAGCGGTTGGCCGTCCTTGAGCACATCGTTAAATGGCGAGTTGCTGTTGAGCTGGAAGCGAATGCGGTTGTATTCCACCCCGGTCACGGTCTGGCTGTCGAGGCCGAACAGGCTGTGCTGGAAGGTAAAGGTCTGGCGGTCGCCGACCTGTTCCTGGTTGTGCTTGATGCCGTAGAAACCGCTGCGGGTCAGTTGCCCTGCGCTGAAGTTGTAGTTCTCGGCGTTCTGCCAGCGGCGCTGGGCCTTGAGGTAGTACAGCTCGTTGGTGGCGCTTGTGTTGTCGTTGATCTGCCATTGGCTGGTCAGGCGCGTCCACTGGTCGTTGTAGTGTTGGGTATCGTTGCTGACGTTGTAGTTTTTGTCCCGCAGGCCTTTGTGCAACTGGCCGTTGATCAGCGGGGTGCCGAAGTAGTTTTGCGGACGCTGGTCGCCATAATCGTGGGCCAGGGTGAAGCTCAGGTTATCGGCTGCCTCCCAGCGCAGGGCGGCGCTGACGAAATCGCTGGCCGAGTCGCCGCGGTCGATAAAGCCGTTGCTGCGCAGGCGGTTGAGGTTGAGGCGATAACTCACGGTATCGGTCAGCGAACCGCCGCTGTCCAGGGCCTGTTGCTGGCGATCATGGGAACCGTAGCCGAGGCGGATGTGGTTTTCGATCTCGCCTGCGAAAGGTTTTTTCGCGAGGGTGTTGATGACCGCGCCGGTGGCGCCTTCGCCGTACAGCACCGAGGCCGGACCGCGCAGCACGTCCACGCGCTCGACCGCCCAGGTGTCGACCGGAAACGTCGAGGTGCCCATGCCGGTGTACATGCGATTGCCGTCGTACAACTGCATTACCGAACCCTGGCCGGTAAACCCCCGCGCTTGCAGCGAGGTGCCTCCATCGCCTGGGGTGCCGGTGCGACTGATGCCGGTGGCGCGGGAAACAGCGTCCTGTACGCTGGCGTCGCCGCGCTCGCGGATCTGCGCGCCGGTCTGGCTTTGGACGCTGCCCGGGGTTTGCAGGGCCGTGAGATTCAGGCGCGAGCCGGCGGTGGTCGGGGTCTTCAGGTCGATAGAGGTGTCGACCTCCGGAGCCGTAACGGGGCTGGCGGGCAAGGTCAACGCCTGGGCGCTGCTGTGCAGCGCGAGCAGGCACAGGCCAGACGCAAGGTAGTTGTTCATCGGACGTTCAATCGCTTATTCGAGGCGTTACTCGCCGCAGGGGCGACGAGCAGGAAGTGCAAGAAGTGTTATAAGTTAACACTTATTGCACTGAGGTTGAAAGCCCGCGCAAGACTACACAGTGCCTCTAAGTTGGGCATCTCGACCCTCTCATGAGGAAAGTGAGGCGGATTCACGTTGGCCAAACAGCCGTGAAAGCACCAGGCGGTCCAGCACCCACACCAGCACCAGCGACAAGCCCACCAACGGGAAAACGATGGCCAGGCCAAGCATGACCAGCATCGCGGTTTTCCACTTCGGCAGATCATGACGCAACGGCGGTACGCCCAGCCCGCCTTGAGGCCTGCGCTTCCACCAGATCACCACGCCACTGACGGCGCTGAGCAGGATCATCAGGCAGATCAGCAGCACGATCAGCTGGTTTACCCAACCGAACATCTTGCCTTCATGCAGCATCACGCCGGTCTCGGTGGCACGCGCGACCATGTTGTAGTGCTCCCAGCGCACGTCGGCCAGAACCTTGCCGGTGTACTGATCCACATGCAGGGTGGCGTCGTTGCGCGGGTCATTGGCGAACACCGCGATGGTGAACACGCCTTCGGCGGTGGTAGGGAAGGTGATGCTGTAGCCGGGTTCGACCTTGCGGGCGGTCGCCAGCTCCACCAGCTGTTGCAGGCGCACGGTCGGCGCGGCAGGAGCCGAGTGCATGGCGCCGTGGTTCATGTGTCCGGCATGGTCGCCGGACATCGGCATGGGTGTGTTTTCCAGCGCCCAGGGTACGGTCTGCTGGCTTGCCGTATTAAGCACCCGCGCCTGCTGATCGGACTGCGGCACGTTATTCCACATCGCCGCCGGAAAGGTGTTCCACAGGTCTGCGTATTGCTTGCCCCAGAATCCGGTCCAAGTCATGCCGCTGAGCAGCATCACCAGCAGGAAGGCCGCGCCCCAGAAACCAGCCACCACATGCAAGTCCCGCCAGAACAGCCGACCGCGACTGTTCAGGCGTGGCCACAACACCCCGGCCGGTGACTTGCCGCGTGGCCACCACAGGTACAGGCCCGACACCACCAGCATCACGCCCCAGCCGGCAGCCAACTCCACCAGGCGATCGCCAACGGTGCCGATCATCAGCTCGCCGTGCAACGCGCGGGCGATGGCTTGCAGGTTATATTTCGCATCCTGTTCTCCGAGCACGGTGCCGCGATACGGGTCGACGAATACCGTCACCTCGTTGCCTGCGCTGTGCATGACAAATTGTGCGCTGCTGCTGGCGTCGACCGGTGGCAGATATTTGCTGATCGTGCCCTGTGGGTAGGCGGACTTGGCTCGTTGCAGCAATTGGTCGGCGCTCAGCGTTTGCTCGGCCGGCTGCACGTCGAGCAGGTCGCCGTACATCAATGGGTCGAGCTGGGGCTTGAACAGGTAGATGATGCCAGTCAGCGCCAGCAACACCATGAAGGGCGCTACGAACAGCCCGGCGTAGAAATGCCAGCGCCAGGCCAGGTTGTAGAAGGAAATCTTTTGAGTGCTCATTAGGTGGTCCGCAAGGCTTTAGTTTTTTGTGTTAGTCAGGCCGCCATCGGGAGCAAGCCTCCTTCCACATTTGAGTGTGCTCACAACTCAAAATGTGAGAGAGGGCTTGCTCCCGATGCTTTTAGAAGCTCATGTCGACTCTGGTCCAGAGCGTGCGCCCCGGTTCGTTGATCGCTTGTGGGTCATCAGCCGGGTAGCCGAAGCCAGCGTTGCCGGCCAGGTTCAGATGCTCGGCGTAAGCCTTGCCGAACAAGTTGTCGACACCGGTGCTGACTTTGAAATTCTTGTTGATGCGGTACGCCGCGTTCAGGGAGAACACGCCAAAGCCGCCGCTCTTGTCGAAGTCCTTGCCGACCACGTTGCCCTTGTTCTGGTCGATGCGGTTTTGTGCCGCGACCACACGCCACAAGGCGCCGGTGCTCCACTCGTCTTCGCTGTAGGTCAGGCCGAATCGCGCATCCAGTGGCGGCATCTGTGGCAGGGCCTTGCCGTCGCTACTGTTCTTGCCCCAGGCATACGCCAGGGTGGCGTCGGCCTTCCAGTTGGATGTCAGTTTGTAGGCGGCGCCCAGTTCACCACCCATGATCCGCGCGTCAATGTTCTGCGCATGGGAGGTCATGCCCATCATGCCGGGGGTGTAGTTGAACAAAATATAGTCGCGTACCTGGCCCACATAACCCGAGGCCCAGGCTTCCAACCCGGCGGTCTTGTATTGCAGGCCGAAGTCCAGTTGGGTGGTTTTTTCCGGCTTTATCGAATCGAAGGCATTTACAGATCCCGAAGGGCCATTTTTCGGCGAAAACAGTTCCCAGTAGTCCGGGAAGCGTTGTGCGTGGCCGATCCCTGCGTAGAGGGTGGTGGGGCTGTCGGCCAGGTCGTGCTCATAGCGCACGAAGCCGGACGGCAAGGTGTCGGCGCGGGTGTTGCCGGCGGTAGGATTGGGGCGGGCCATCATTCCCGAGCCGGTGCTCTGGCGAAAATCCTTGGCCGAAGCACGATCCAGGCGCGCGCCGCTGATCAGGCGATCATTGTCGGCGGCGTACCAGGTCAGCTCGCCAAACACGCCGTAGTTGTGAAAGTCGGCGTCCTTGTTGCGCGGCAGGTTTTTGTAGGTGTCCACGCCCGCGCTGTTGCGCTGGCGATGCTCATTGGCCTGCGCGTCGATGCCGCCGATCAGTTGCAGATCGGCCCAGCGCCAGGTCGCCTTGATTCGTGCACCGAGGGTGCGGCGGTCGACGTTGGAGGCCATGGGGCCAGCCATCATCCCGGTGCCCGAGGGCGTGCGCAGGCTGTAGTTATCCATCACGTGATCGGCGTAGTTGTAGTAGACCTGGGCCTCGACCTTGTCCAGGACCTCGCCGATGTTGGATTTTTCGAAGCGCAGGCCCAGGCTTTCGCGCAAGAACTGCGAACCATCCATGCCCCGCCCGGCGTAGCGCGCTTGACCATCGCCCCGCCCGGCTGTGAGTTCGAGCAGGGTGTCGGCGTCGGGCGTCCAGCCGAGGGCGATATCACCGTTCCATTTGTCGTAGCGCGAGCCGACGGTGTCGTTGTTGCCATCCTTGTAGTCATCGGCGTGAGCCTGGTTGCCGATCACCCGGATGTACCCCAACGAGCCGCCGGCTGCGGCGTCCAGCACTTTGTCGAAGCGCCCGTTGGAGCCCGCCAGGATGCTGGCATTGACCCGTGTGCCCAACTCGCCGAACTGCTCCGGTTCGCGGTCGAACAGCACGGTGCCGGCCGACGCTCCCGGGCCCCAGAGTACGGTCTGGGGGCCTTTGATTACGGTCAGTTTGTCGTAGGTCTGCGGGGAGATATAGGAAGTAGGCGCGTCCATTCGGCCCGGGCAAGCGCCGAGCATCATGCTGCCATTGGTGAGGATATTCAGTCGCGAGCCGAACATGCCGCGCAGCACCGGGTCGCCGTTGGTTCCGCCGTTACGCACCAGGGCGAAGCCGGGAATGGTCTTGAGGTAGTCGCCACCGTCACTGGCCGGCACCGGTTGGCGCGGGTCCTTGGGGTTGGTGACAACCGTGAGCGGGGAACTGGGGGCTACGGCGGTGATGACCGTCGGGCGCAGCTCATTGCTGTGCTCGGCGTGCTCGTCGGCGTCGGCGTGTGGCACCAACAGCGCGCCACACAGAACGACGAGTACAGGGGTTGATCCCATACGGGTGTCAGCAGGAAACCTGGACATGAAAAATTCCATCAATCAGTCGTAAACAACACGGCCAGCAGCTTGCGGCTGTCTGTTTAAAGTCGGCCGTGCGAAGTTGTTTTGATCCGTTGCCTACGAGATGACGGGTGGAGCACGGCTGCGGGCGCCGGGGAAGATACTCTGCCGGGCATGGCCCAGGCGCGGTGCAGGGATCAGGCCAGTGGCCGGCGGCGGGGTGCCAAGGGTGATGAACGAGACGCTGCCAGGCAAGGTCGGGCAACTGAACAGCAGGCTGCAATAGCCGCATTTTTCCCACAGTACGTGGTCGGCGGCGGGGGCCTTTTGGTGTTCGGCAGGGTGCTGGGGCGCGCCATGGCAGACCTCGTCCATGTTCATTTGCATGGACATGCCGGCGTGATGGTCCATCGGCATCGCTTGGGAAATCAGCGGTCCGATAAAGATCATCAGCATGGCGAACAGGCTGATCCAACTGCCGCGGGCAAGCCTCAAGGGCGTGCGGCGGCGTCTGGTTGACCTGTTGGCTGGAGCACTCACAAGAGGGCTGGCCCGGGATTGCTACTGGGCGTGTTTATGCTCGTGACTGGCCGTTGGTGGCGCTTTCTGTACCGATACCTTCACCTCGACAGGGCCTGCCTTTTCGAAGTTCAGGGTCAGTGGGAACTGCTGGCCATCGCGCAACTGGCTGCGGTCATTGAGGCCCAGCAGCATGACGTGGTAGGCCATGGGCGCGAACGTCAGATTACCCTTGGCCGGCACGGCAACGCTGGGCACTTGTTGCATTTTCATCAGGTCGCCCTGCATCACGTGCTCATGCAGTTCGGCTTTCTTTGCCACTGGCGTATCGACGCTGAGCAGCCGGTCTGGTGTCTCGCCCTGGTTGTGAATCACAAAGTAGGCAGCAACCGTCGGCGCATTGGGCGGCAACTCCTGTGACCAGGGATCGCTGACCAACAGGTCGCCGGCCTTGTAGTCGTCGGCATTGGCGGCATTGAAAATCGGCAGCAGCAAGGCCGCCAGAAGCAGGGAAGATTTAAGCATGGCAGTTCTCCAGAACGATTCAGACGCAGGTCGATTGCGAAGTGATCAAGCCGTTGGAGAGGCACGGGGATTAAGGCTTGGCCATTGCTGGCGCGGCGTAGGGGATTGCAACGACGGCGGCGGCAGGCTCGGCACCGTGTCAAAACGCGTGATATACAGTTGCGGCACGTGCCCCGGCAGCGCCACCGACGGCGCCGAGCCCGAACAGCACCAGCAATGCTGCATGTTGGAATGTTCGTCCGGTTGCGGTTCTGGCAGATCCAGTTTGGCCAGGGACACCGCCAGCGCACTGCCATTGGATGAACAGAAACTGCCCCACATCCATTGCTGCGCAGGGTCGTTGCCTTGCTGCATCGCCCCGGCCAGCGGCATGGCAAACGCGTTGAACAGCACTGCAAGGCAGGCAATCCAGGCAAATGCAAAGCGTTGACGGGCCATGGCGGACTATCCGTAGGGTTAAACGATTAGGTGGGTATTTAGCCTGATCGGGTGGGATAAGTAAAAAGTGCCGGTGTGGTTTGGTGTCGCAGTGCTATTAGCTTAGACCTTTTCTACCTCAATCATCGGTCGGCCTGAAGGTAATAGATAGGTTACTTTTCCTGCGGGCAACGATCCCGACTTATTGAGTGAAACTTGCCAAGGCAACGAACATTTCTTCTTGCGTCAAAAACTCCCGATCCACTTCCGCCAGGCCCGGCCGCCGTAAAATCAGCACCGGTACCCCTCGCTCGCGTGCCACTTCAAGCTTGGGCTCCGTGGCGCTGCTGCCGCTGTTCTTGCTGATCAGAACGTCAATCTGGCGGCGCTCGAACAGGGTGCGTTCCTCCTCAATCAGAAACGGCCCACGGGCGCCGATCACTTCACAGCGGGCGTTGCCCGGATACAGGTCCAGGGCGCGCAAGGTCCAGAACTGGCCGGCGGGGATTTCGTCGAGGTGTTGCAGCGGTTCGCGGCCCAGGGTGAACAGCGGGCGCTTGAAAGGCTGGAGCGCTTGCATCAACCCAGTCCAATCGCTGACTTCGTGCCAGTCATCCCCGGCCTGTGGCTGCCACGCCGGGCGCCGCAGCGCCCAGCAGGGGATGGCGCACAGTTGCGCCGCACGGGCGGCGTTGGCGCTGATTTGTGCGGCGTAGGGGTGAGTGGCGTCCAGCACCAGGTCGATGCCTTCGTCACGGATAAACTGCGCCAGGCCCTCGGCCCCCCCGTAGCCACCAACCCGGACCTGACAGGTCAGGTCCGTGGGCACGCGGCCGATGCCGGCCAGGCTGTAGATGTGTTGCGGGCCCAGGGTGCGGGCGATAGCCAGGGCCTCGGTGACGCCGCCCAGTAACAGGATGCGTTTCATTGGGGCTTGGTCACTTCAAGCAGGGTAATGGGCAGCGCCTGGCGCCAGGTGTCGAACTCGCCCAGCGGCTGGGCCTGGGCGACATGGATGCGGGTCAACTCGCCGCCGTGGCGGGTGCGCCAGTCCATCAGGGTCATCTCGCTTTGCAGGGTTACGGCATTGGCCACCAGCCGCCCGCCCGGGCGCAGGTGTTGCCAGCACGTATCGAGCACGCCGGCGCGGGTCACGCCGCCGCCGATAAAGATCGCATCAGGCGCTTCAAGCCCTTCGAGGGCCTGGGGCGCGCTACCGCGAATCAACTGCAGGCCGGGTACGCCGAGGGCGTCGCGGTTATGTTCGATCAACTGCTGGCGTCCTTCGTCTGCTTCAATCGCCAGGGCACGGCAACTGGGGTGCGCGCGCATCCACTCGATGCCGATCGAGCCGCTGCCGGCGCCGACGTCCCACAGCAGTTCGCCAGGTGTCGGGGCGAGACGCGCGAGGGTCATGGCGCGTACATCGCGCTTGGTCAGTTGACCGTCATGCTTGAAGGCGCAATCCGCAAGGCCGGCCAGGCGTGACAGGCGCACCGTGTCGGGGTGCGCGATGCAATCGATGGCCATCAGGTTCAAGGCGGCAATGGGCGGGTCTTGCCAGTTTTCGGCAATACCATCGAGACGCCGCTCAGATGCGCCGCCCAAGTGTTCAAACACGCTCACGCGACTCGGGCCAAAACCTCTTGCGTGCAACAGCGCAGCGATCGCGGCCGGGCTTTGGCCGTCGTTGCTCAGCACCAGCAACCGCACGCCGCTGGCCAGATGGGCATTAAGGGCCGCCAACGGACGCGCCACGACAGAGAGCGTCACCACGTCCTGCAACGGCCAGCCGAGGCGCGCTGCTGCCAGCGACACCGATGAAGGCGCCGGCAGGATCAGCAACTCGTCGGCCGCGACTTGCCGCGCCAGGCTGGCGCCAACTCCATAGAACATCGGGTCGCCGCTGGCCAGCACGCACACCGGTTCCAAACGCCGTGCCAGCAGCGGCTCCAGGGAAAACGGGCTGGGCCAGAGTTCGCGCTCGCCGCGAATGCACGCCGGCAGCAAATCCAGCTGGCGCTGGCTGCCAACGATCCGCGAAGCGCGCAACAATGCGTGCCGGGCATTTCTACCCAGCCCCTTGAAGCCGTCTTCACCGATGCCTACAACCGTGAGCCAGGGCGACATATTGATTCCTTGAGCGACATCCGACGGGCAGGCTTTTCATGCCGTCGGACAAAGCAGGCATAATACCGCGCCTTTACCCGTGAACCGGTAGCCCCGTGAAACCACTGCCACTGTCCAATACATTGCGTCCCTCGGGTTGTCCGGGGTTGCTGCGTATTGTCCAGGCGCTGGACGGCGGGATTTGCCGGATCAAACTGGCCGGCGGCGCAATCCGCGCGGAACAGGCGCTGGCGGTGGCAAACGCGGCCCGCCGCCACGCTGGCGGGGTGATCGAGGCGACTAATCGCGCCAACCTGCAGATTCGTGGTATCGGCCCGGAGCACGACGGCCTGGTCGCGCAGCTGCTGGCCGCAGGCCTGGGGCCGACCACCGCCGGTGGTGATGATGTGCGCAACCTGATGCTCAGTCCCAGCGCCGGTATCGATCGCGACCTGTTGTTCGACACCCGCCCGCTCGCCGACCAGATTCTCGCCACCTTGCAAACCCGTTCGCGCTTGCATCAATTGTCGGCCAAGTTCGCCGTGCAACTGGATGGCGCAGAAGCGTTGGCGATGCTCGAACATCATCATGACCTGTGGCTGTCAGCCTATGAGGCGAACGGCGAAACCCTGCTGGCGTTCGGTCTGGCGGGTTGCCCCGGGCGTGACAAACCCGTGGCGGCGGTAACCCTGGATCAAGGCTATGAGTTGGTGGTCGCGGTGCTGGAGTTGTTTCTCGACCTGGCCAGCCCCGAGCAGAACCGCATGCGCGACCTGCTGGCTGAAACACCTGTGGATAACTTTATTGCGCGGCTGACCTTGCCGCTGCGGCCCGTCGACGCCTATTGCCGGCGCGATAATCCGGCAGCATTGCGCCTGGGAACTTATCCCCAGCGCCAGGAAAATCAGCTCTACGTGGCCGCGCTCGCTCCCCTGGGCCGCTTGAGCTCGACGATGCTTGAAGGTGCCGCGCAATTGGCCGTTGACCATGGCGATGGCACGTTGCGCTTTACCCCGTGGCAAGGCCTGCTGCTGCCCAACCTGACGGTGGACGACGCCGTCCGCGTCACTGAGGGCCTGGCCCGTTTGGGCTTTCTCTGTTCTGCCGACCAGGCGCTGACACGGATGATCGCCTGCACCGGTTCCAGTGGTTGTGCCAAGGCCCACGCCGACACCAAGGCCGACGCCCGGCACCTGGCCGCGCTGCTGCAGGGCGAGGGCGAGGGACATGATGTCCATCTGTCCGGCTGCCCACGCACTTGCGCTGCGGCCCACACCGCTGCGGTCACCTTGCTGGCGGTGAGCCCCGGTTACTACGACGTCTATTTTCGCGATGCAGCCGAGCCGGGTTTCGGTCGCCTGCATGCGCGTACTCTTTCTATTGAAGCGGTGGGCGCCCTGTTACGTGCCCATCCACGGAGCAACACCGATGATTGATTACATCCGCGACGGTCAGGAGATCTATCGCAACTCCTTTGCGATCATTCGCGCAGAGGCCAAGCTCGATCGTATCCCGGCCGACCTGGAAAAACTCGCCGTGCGGGTGATTCATGCCTGCGGGATGGTCGAGGCCATCGACGGCCTGCAGTTTTCCGAAGGTGCCGGCAAGGCGGGCCGTGAGGCTCTGGCTGCAGGTGCGCCGATCCTGTGCGATGCGCGGATGGTCTCCGAAGGCGTGACACGTGCCCGTCTGCCGGCCAACAACCCGGTGATCTGCACCTTGCGCGACGACAGCGTGCCAGCGCTGGCCCAGGAGCTGGGCAATACCCGTTCCGCAGCCGCCCTGCAATTGTGGCTCCCGTATCTGGAAGGTAGCGTGGTGGTGATCGGCAACGCGCCCACGGCGCTGTTCTATTTGCTCGAAATGCTTGATGCCGGTGCACCAAAGCCAGCGCTGATCCTTGGATTTCCGGTGGGGTTTGTCGGTGCCGCCGAATCCAAGGCGATGCTTGCTGCCGATAGCCGTGGCGTACCGTTTGTGATCATGCAAGGTCGCCTGGGCGGCAGCGCCATGGCGGCCGCAGCTGTCAACGCCCTGGCCACGGAGATCGAATGATGCAGGCTCGTGGACGGTTGATTGGCCTGGGCGTAGGCCCCGGCGACCCGGAGTTGATCACCCTCAAGGCGCTGCGCCTGTTGCGCGAATCGCCGGTAGTGGCGTATTTCGTGGCCAAGGGCAAGAAGGGCAACGCATTCGGCATTATCGAAGAGCACTTGGTGTCCGAGCAGACGTTGATGCCGCTGGTCTACCCGGTAACCACCGAAGCATTGCCAGCGCCGTTGTCTTACGAACAGGTGATCAGTGATTTCTACGACGGCGCCAGTGTCGACGTGGCGGCGCATCTGGACGCCGGGCGTGACGTGGCGGTGATCTGTGAGGGCGATCCGTTCTTCTACGGCTCCTATATGTACCTGCATGACCGTCTGGCCGAGCGCTACGACGCTCAGGTCATCCCCGGGGTGTGCTCGATGCTTGGTGGCGCCTCGGTGCTGGGCGCTCCGCTGGTGTATCGCAATCAGAGCCTGTCGGTGCTGTCCGGGGTGCTGCCCCATGAGGAGCTCAAGCGCCGCCTGGCGGATGCCGATGCGGCGGTGATCATGAAGCTGGGGCGCAACTTTCCCAAGGTGCGCCAGGTGTTGGAGGAACTGGGGCTGGCGGGGCGCGCGTTGTATGTCGAGCGCGCCACCATGGCCAATCAGAAGATCGTGCCGCTGGCGCAGGTCGAACCGATGTCCTCGCCGTATTTCTCGTTGATCATCGTTCCCGGTGAAAGGTGGCAAGGTTGATGACTCCCGCGATTGTCATTCTGGGCCAGGGCAGCCTCGCCACTGCCCGAACGATTCAGCAGGTCTACCCCCACGCACTGATTCACGGCCTGGTCGGTCGGGTTGCCGGTGCTGATCGGGGCTATAGCGAATTTGGCGCCACCCTGCGCGAGTTGTATCAGCAGGGCTCGCCGATCATTGCCTTGTGCGCCGCCGGTATCGTGATCCGCACGTTGGCGCCATTGCTGCTGGAAAAAGGGGCGGAACCTGCAGTGCTGGCCGTCGCCGAAGACGGCAGCGCGGTGGTGCCGTTGCTCGGCGGGCTGGGTGGGGTGAACGTGATGGCGCGGGAGATTGCCGCAGCCCTGGGCACTGCCGCCGCCGTTACCACCAGCGGTGAACTGCGCTTCGGCACCTGCCTGCTCAACCCGCCCAGTGGCTATCAGTTGGCCGACCTTGAGCTGGGCAAGCGTTTTGTCTCAGACCTGCTGGCCGGTGAAAGCGTGCGTATCGAAGGCGCGGCGCCCTGGCTGGACCAGGCCAATCTGCCGCAGGATCAGCAGGCTCGCCTGACGATTCATGTAGGCAACGCCGAGCGCGCTCCGGCGGCCAATGAGTTGCTGATCTATCCGCAAAACGTGTGGGTGACGTGCCGCCCCGGCGCGCAATTGGCGGCACGGGTCAAGGATGCCTTGCAACAGGATGGGATCGCCATGCAATGCCTGGCGTGCCTGCTTGCAGACGACGCCGATATGGCCGACCCGCAGTTGCATGCCGCTGCGCAGGCGTTGGGCGTGCCTCTGCGTTTTGCGGCGCTGGCGGGCGAACAGGCTGCCGACATCGTGATCAACTCATCGCCCGAGCCCGTGCAACTGTCACAGATCGGCCGCTGCCGTGGTCGCCTCGCCGTCATCGGCCTGGGTCCTGGCGCTGCCGAACTGATGGTGCCGGCGGTCAAGGCCGAACTGGCCCGTTGCAACGATGTGCTGGGCTACGAAACCTACGTGCGCATGGCCGGACCCTTTCGCGCTGATCAGGTCCAGCATTGCACCGACAACCGCGAAGAAATGCAGCGTGCCCGACATGCCTTTGAGCTGGCAGCCCAGGGACGTTCTGTCGTGGTGGTGTCTTCCGGTGATCCGGGTGTGTTCGCGATGGCCGCTGCGGTGCTGGAGGCATTGCACGAGTCCAGTGATCCGGCCTGGCATCGAGTCGACCTGGAGATCCTGCCGGGCGTCTCGGCGTCCCTGGCTACGGCCGCCCAGGCGGGGGCTCCACTGGGACATGACTTCTGCGTGATGTCACTGTCTGACAATCTCAAGCCCTGGTCGATCATCGAGAAGCGCCTGGACCTGGCGTCCCAGGCCGACCTTGCGCTGGCGTTCTACAATCCGATCTCCCGTTCGCGTCCATGGCAATTGGGGCGTGCCCTGGAAATCGTGGCGCAACATCGTACCCAGGCAACACCAGTGGTGCTGGGGCGGGATATCGGGCGTCCGGGCCAGACGCTGCGTACCACCACCTTGGGCGAATTGACCACGGATCAGGTGGATATGCGCACCATGGTGCTGATTGGCTCGTCCACCACCTGTGTGTTTCCCCGGAACGGTGGCGGTGATTGGGTGTACACCCCGCGTTGGTACGGTGAAAAGCCCGTTTCGTGACATGCCAGCGGCCTCGCAAGGGGGTCGCTGAAGTCTGAAAAGAGCAACGCCTGGCGCACGACGGCTCCGCTTTCCTGGCGGTTAGGACGACGTATCGGCATGGAATTTTCTGCTCTTGCCGAAGAATGGAAGCGTGCCGCTATCCGCCTCCGTGCAATACCCAGTGTTTAGGCAGGCTGGCTGTCCGGCCGGTTTTTTCTTGTGCCGGAATCATCCTTTTCCTAACCCTCAAAAGCACGAACGGGCCGGCTAGTGTTTCCAGTAGACCCGTGTGGGTTTTTTTGGAGAAACAGGAATGGAGCGAAAACATAAACGGATCAATGTTGCCAAAAGGAACAAGCTCATTGCGACTTACAAATTGCCGTCCACCGCGGCGGCGCAGCACGCTTCACCCTTGTCTGCCGAAGCTGGAGCCGATGAAGATTTCAATGGTGCGGTAGTCAACAACAGCGTCTTTTCATTTGTAGCCGGCATGAGCCGCCTCAACAGGGAGTACACCCGCAAAAGCTATTTGTTGGCCAGCAGTTATGTGAGCGATGTGTTGAAACTGGAGCGGGGCACGCAAGCCTGGTATGACGAGTTCATCAGGGTCATGACCAGCCTGGGTTGGCTGCCTGTTCGCAGCAGCTTCGAACGAGTCGCGAATTCGAAGAAAGGGCTGAGTGTGCAAATGGCTGCGTTGAACATCATTGGCAGTACGGTCGCCTCGACGTCCCTGACGGGATCACTGGCGATGACGCTACCCAAGCTTGCGGCGGATGCTTTCGAGGCTTTGAAACAGCACCCGCAGTCTTTTGATTTGTTCACGCGAAACACCACTACCCATGAGGGCGGGGACTTCGGCCTGGCGTCCTGTTCAGAGGTCGACGGCGAGGTGCTGATGGTGCTGGTGATCTACAGTGTCCACGGCGTCAGCAAGAAAGTCGGGATACCCTTTATCGAATGGGACAGTTCATCGGTGCAAGCCTTCAGCGGCCGGACTTGCCTGGTGTTGAACCCTGCCGTTGTCAACGAAGCGACAATCAAACAGTTGCGTGAGAGCGCAGGAGATAAAGTGTCGCTGGCCATCGCGCAATACCGGATCTGATCATTCAGTGCACCAGGTAACCCCTGACCCCGGTAAAGATGATCTGCGCCGCCAATGCGCATACAAACAAGCCCATCAAGCGGCTGACAATCTGCAGGCCTTGGTCACCGAGAATGCGTTCAATACGGTTGGACAGGTACAGCACCACGCCCACCGTCAGGCTGGCCAAGGCAATACTCACAATAGCCATGAACTTGTCGTCCCAGTGGGGTTGGCTGACACCCATCACCAGCAATGCACCAATGGTGCCGGGGCCGACTGTCAGGGGGATGGTCAGGGGGACAATAGTGACATCCTGCTGCACATTGTCGGTCTGTACCGCGGACTTGCCCTGGGCCATGCCCAATGCAGAGATGAACAGCACACTGCCTGCGCCGATGCGAAAGGCATCCACGGTGATGCCGAATACGCTGAAAATCGTACGCCCGAACAAATAGAGCAAAACGCTCGACACCAGGGTGGCCAAGGCCACTTTCCAGGCCAGGCGCCGCCGCTCCTTGCTGGAATAGCCGCGGGTCAGGCTGATGAAGCAGGACAGGACGAAGAAGGGGCTATACAGCACCAGCATCTTCAAATAAACGCTGAACAACACGTGGAGCATGGCAGGAGCTCACAGCGAAGGAAGGCGAGGAGGAGTTTATCAGGACTGGGGCAATTGAACGGTACCGATTCCTGTAGGAGCGGGCTTGCCCGCGAAAAAACCGAGGGTGGTGCAATGAGTCAGGCGTTGCGCATTATCGTCAGGGTTCTTCGCGAGCAAGCTCGTTCTTGCAACGGCGAGCTACCCAATACTCCACCAACTCGCGCAGTTGCGACAACTCCACGGGTTTGGCCATGTGCCCGTCCATCCCGGCGTGGCGTGCACGTTCCTTGTGCTCCGAGAGGATATGCGCGGTCAGTGCCACCACTGGCGTACGCACGCGCTGGTTGCTGACTTCCCAGACCCGTAATTGTTGGGTCGCCGAGAAACCATCGAGAACAGGCATCTCGCAATCCATCAGTACCAGGTCGTAACGCTGGGCTTTCATTGCCTGCAACGCTTCCTCACCATTGCTGGCCGTGTCCGGCTGCAGGTTGAGTTTTCCGAGCATGCCGCGGATGACTTTGGTGGAGATGCTGTTGTCTTCGGCCACCAGAATGCGGAAGTCGCTGGGTACTGTCACGCTGACAGGTGCGCTTGAGAGCGGCTGGCGTGGCAGCACGATACCCTTGCTGCGCTGGGTCAACTCGTCGGCCAGGGTGGTCTTGAGGGTATATCCCGCTACCGGCTTGGCCAGGATGCGCTTGATCCCGCAGTTGCGCGCAATGATCTTGCTTGGCGCATTGCTGATTCCGGTGAGCATGATCAGCAGGATGTCGTGGTTCAGGCTCGGGTCTTCCTTGATCTTCGCCGCCAGTTGCATGCCTGTCATGCCGGGCATGTTCTGGTCCAGCAGGACCACATCGAAATAGTCGCGCAGGTGCGCCTTGGTGCGCAGCAGGGCCAGTGCTTCCTTGCCCGACGGCACGGCGCTGACATTCAAGCCCCAGGCGGTACATTGTTGCACCAGTACTTTGCGGCAGGTGTCGTTGTCGTCCACCACCAGCACCCGCGCATCGCGCAACGGGCCGTCGAGGTCGCTGGTCGGATGCTCCAGGCGTTCGGGATCCAGCGGCAGGGTCAGCCACAAGGTGCTGCCTTGCTGGCTACCGCTCTTGATACCGAATTCACCGTTCATCAACAGGATCAACTGGCGAGCGATCACCAACCCCAGATGACCGCTCAGGCGGGTGGCGGAGAGGAAATTCTTGCTGTGCAATTCGCTGTGCAGCAAGGCATCGCGTTCGGCGGCCTCCATCGGCACGCCGCTGTCCTGCACGGCAATGCGCAGGCGCGGTTTGCTGCTACGTTCATCCAGGGCCACGACGATCAGCACTTCGCCTTCATCGGTCTTTTGCAGGGCGTTTTCCAGCAGGCTCAGCAACGCCTGGCGCAGGCGCGTCGGGTCGCCGCTGATGACGCGTGGTACCTGCGGCTGGATAAAGCTGATCAGCTCTACATTTTGCTGCTCGGCCTTGGCGCGGAAGATGCTCAGGCAGTCCTCGATCAAGGCGTTGAGGTCGAACTGCACGTCATCAAGCTCGATCTGCCCGGATTCGAGCTTGGAGATGTCGAGGATTTCGTTGATCAGGGTCAGCAGCTCGTTGCCGGCGCTGTGGATGGTTTGCACGTAGTCACGTTGCTTGACCGATAAAGGGGTGCCCAGCAGCAGCTCGGTCATGCCCAGTACGCCGTTCATGGGGGTGCGGATTTCATGGCTTATCTTCGCCAGGAACTCGGCTTTGGCGGCGATTTCGGCATTGCTGGCGGCCAGGTCGCGACTGAGGCTGAAGCGGTCCTCGACGATGCTGCGCTGGCGCTCGCCCAGGGCCTGGCTCATCAACAGGCCGCTGATGCAGATGACGCCGAGTAGGGTGAGGATCAAATCGTGGGGGGCGGCCAGGGTCAACCCCAGCAAGGCCGGCAAGATAATCAGTATGCCGATGTTGAAAACCACCATGGCGAGCATGAACAGCCGTGCCGGGCGATAGCCCTTCTGCCAGTGATAGGCGGAGACAAACAGCATGCTCAAGCCGGCCAGCGCCACCAAGGCGTAGGTGATGATATTCAAGGGCAGGGTGTTGACGAACAGCAGCAACAAGCCGCACAGGATAATCAGCAGGACGTCTGCCATCAGCAGCTTGTTCAGCGGGTGTGGGCCCAGCGGGGCGAAGAAGCGATAGGTAAACATCAGCCCGCACGGTGCGGTCAGCAGCAAGGCCAGGTAAGCCCCTGGTGTCTGAATGGCATGCCAGTTGGGCAGCCACGGGCCGAGCAGGTTGAGCAACAGCAGCAGGCTAAGCAGCAACAGCGCTTCACAGGCTGCCAGCCACAAGCTGCTGCGGGAACGGTGGTAGGCGTAACGTGCGATGTTATGCAGGATCAACATCAGCAGACAGCCGAACAGCAGCCCATACACCAGTGTCTGGCTCTGATTGGCGGCGGCGAGGACGGCCGGCTCCAGGGTGATATATGGGCGCAGTTCATGCTCTGACACCAGGCGCACATATACATCCAGGGGCTTCTGGCTTTGTGGCATGGGCAACATGAAATCGCTGCTGGGCAGCGGGCGTTCGGCCTGGGGTTGGCGGGTGCCGGTGTTCAACTGTTCCAGCAGGGTGTCGCCATCGAGCACATACAGGTTCAAATGCGCCAGGTCAGGGGCGAAGATCCGCAGCACTTGTTCGTGCTTGCCGGGTTGAAGCTTGAAGCGTAACCACAACGCACCGTTGGCCGCGGATGCCGTGATCCGGTCCAGTTCGATGGGGCTGAATTGATTGATGTAGCGAGGGGAGCGGATATCGCTCAGCTGTAGATCGGCCTGTTCATCAAGCAATACCGCCCAACCGCTGCCTTGCGAGGCGGCCTGGGCCGGAAGCAAGCAGAGCAGGGTCAGCAGGCTGACGGTAAAACCTATGGCGATCCTGAGCCAGCGCACGGCGAAATCCCTTCGTAGGTTGATGCACGGGGTTAACTATGCGCGGGACAGTAACAGTAGGGCAAGGGCCGAAGGCCCCTGCCTGACCGAACGGATAGGTGCTTACTGATTCTCGCCACGTTCGCGGGCAATGGCGCGGTAGCCGATGTCCTTGCGGTAGAAACAGCCTTGCCAGTCAATCTTCGCGGCCAATGCGTAAGCCTGTTGCTGGGCGGCATCGACACTGGCGCCCATGGCCGTTGCGCACAAAACGCGACCACCGGCAGTGACGACCTTGCCATCCTTGAGCGCGGTGCCAGCGTGGAACACTTTGCCCTCAAGCAGGGCTGCCGCGTCCAGGCCTTCGATTACGTCGCCCTTGGCGTAGTCGGCAGGGTAACCACCGGCTGCCAGTACGATACCGACGCTCGGGCGTGGATCCCATTGTGCTTCAACCTTGTCCAGGGCCTGGGCCAGCGCAGCTTCTACCAGCAGCACCAGGCTTGATTGCAGGCGCAGCATCACTGGTTGGGTTTCCGGATCGCCAAAGCGGCAGTTGAACTCGATGACTTTCGGGTTGCCGGCCTTGTCGATCATCAGGCCTGCGTACAGGAAGCCGGTGTAGACGTTGCCTTCGTCGGCCATGCCGCGCACGGTTGGCCAGATCACCAGGTCCATGACGCGCTGATGGACTTGCGCCGTGACCACCGGAGCTGGTGAGTAGGCACCCATGCCGCCGGTGTTCGGGCCGGTGTCACCGTCGCCAACGCGTTTGTGGTCTTGGCTGGTGGCCATCGGCAAGACGTTCTTGCCGTCGACCATCACAATGAAGCTGGCTTCTTCGCCGTCGAGGAATTCTTCGATCACCACACGAGAACCTGCGTCACCGAACGCGTTGCCGGCGAGCATATCGCGCACGGCGTCTTCGGCTTCGCCCAGGGTCATGGCGACGATCACGCCTTTGCCGGCAGCCAGGCCGTCGGCCTTGATTACGATCGGAGCGCCTTTTTCACGCAGGTAAGCCAATGCAGGCTCGATCTCGGTGAAGTTCTGATAGTCGGCGGTCGGGATCTTGTGGCGAGCCAGGAAATCCTTGGTGAAGGCTTTTGATCCTTCCAACTGGGCGGCGCCGGCCGTCGGGCCAAAGCAATCCAGGCCACGGCTGCGGAACAGGTCCACGACGCCGGCCACCAGCGGCACTTCGGGGCCGACGATAGTCAGGGAAACGTTTTTCTCGGCGAAGTCGGCCAGTTGTTCCAGGGCCAGGACGTCGATTGCGACGTTCTCGCATTTGGCTTCAATGGCGGTACCAGCGTTGCCTGGGGCGACGAATACTTTCTGGACGCGTGGGTCCTGGGCAACTTTCCAGGCCAGGGCGTGTTCACGGCCACCGCTGCCAATGATAAGGACGTTCAAGTCAGACTCCTTCGGAGGAAGTTACAAGCTGCAAGCTGCAAGTTAGAAGCGATTCTCAGCGCTCGAAAGTGCAGCATCCAGCTGTGAATTAGAGATGCTGCAAACAGTAGTAAAAGCAACACCGTCCTGCTTTTACTTGCCGCTTGCAGCTTGAGCCTTGCCGCTCCACTTTAGTGGCGGAAATGGCGCATGCCGGTGAAGACCATGGCGATGCCGGCTTCATCAGCCGCCGCAATCACTTCAGCATCACGCATCGAGCCACCCGGTTGGATCACGGCGGTGACGCCAGCTTTCGCGGCGTTATCCAAGCCATCACGGAACGGGAAGAACGCATCGGAAGCCATGACTGAACCCGCCACCTGCAAGCCTGCATGCTCAGCCTTGATCGCGGCGATGCGCGCCGAGTTCACGCGGCTCATCTGGCCGGCGCCGACACCGATGGTCTGGCGATTCTTGGCGTAGACGATGGCGTTGGACTTGACGTACTTGGCCACTTTCCAGGCGAAGATCAGGTCGTTGATTTCCTGCTCGGTCGGAGCGCGCTGGGTGACGACTTTCAGGTCGCTGCTACCGATCATGCCAATGTCGCGGCTCTGTACCAGCAGGCCGCCATTGACACGCTTGTAGTCCCAGGCAGCGGCGCGGTCAGCCGACCATTCGCCACAGGCCAGCAGGCGTACATTGGCCTTGGCGGCAACGATGGCGCGGGCCTCTTCACTGACGGATGGCGCAATGATCACTTCAACGAACTGACGCTCGACGATGGCCTTGGCCGTTTCAGCGTCCAGTTCGCGGTTGAAGGCGATGATGCCGCCGAAAGCCGATTCAGTGTCGGTGGCATAGGCCAGTTCGTAGGCCTGGCGGATACCGCCTTCGGCGTCCGGGCTTACGGCCACGCCGCACGGGTTGGCGTGCTTGACGATTACGCAGGCCGGTTTGACGAAGCTCTTCACGCATTCCAGCGCGGCGTCGGTATCGGCCACATTGTTGTACGACAGCTCCTTGCCTTGCAGTTGGGTCGCGGTGGCGATACCGACTTCGGCAGGCGTCGCTTCCACGTAGAATGCCGCGCTCTGGTGCGGGTTCTCGCCGTAGCGCATTTCCTGGGCCTTGACGAACTGGCTGTTGAAGGTGCGCGGAAACTGGCTGCGGCCTTCGGTGCAGAGCGTTTCAGCTGCCTGGTTCACGGTGCCCATGTAGTTGGCGATCATGCCGTCGTAGGCGGCGGTGTGTTCGAAGGCCTTGAGCATCAGGTCGAAACGCTGGGCGTAGGTCAGGCCGCCGGCTTTGAGGTTTTCGAGTACCTGGGCGTAGTCGCTGGCGTTGACCACGATGGCCACGTCTTTGTGGTTCTTGGCCGCCGAGCGGACCATGGTCGGGCCGCCGATATCGATGTTTTCGATGGCGGTTGGCAGGTCGCAACCTGGTTTGTTGATGGTGGCTTCGAACGGATACAGGTTAACGGCCACCAGGTCGATCGGCTTGATGCCGTGCTCGTTCATGATGGCGTCGTCGATACCGCGACGGCCGAGGATCCCGCCATGGATTTTCGGGTGCAGGGTTTTGACCCGACCGTCCATCATTTCTGCGAAACCGGTGTAGTCCGCGACTTCTACTGCGGCCACGCCATTGTCCTGCAGCAGTTTGAAGGTCCCGCCGGTGGAAAGAATCTCCACCCCCAGGGCTTCGAGCTCCCTGGCAAATTCGAGGATCCCGGTCTTGTCGGAAACACTGATCAAGGCGCGGTGGATCGGCAGGCGGGTAGTCTGGTCGGTCATCTCAATTTCCATCAAAAGCAAAGGAGTCAGCAAAAAAGGCGACCGTTTTTACGCGGGCGCCTTTCTGGTTTGATTGAATGCTTACAGCAAATCGTACTGCTTGAGTTTCTTGCGCAGCGTGCCACGGTTGAGCCCGAGCAGCTCACTGGCCTTGGTCTGGTTGCCCTTGACGTAGTTCATCACGCTTTCGAGCAAGGGGGCCTCGACTTCGGAGAGCACCAGGTTGTACACATCCGTGACGGACGCGCCCTCAAGGTGGGCGAAATAATTGTGCAGCGCCTTCTCGACACTCCCGCGAAGGGTCTGGCCTTCTTCGCTTGGCGTGTTGAGGTGCTGTTTCAAATTGACGTTGTCGCTCACGGGTGCTGTTCCACTCACTAAAGTCTCGGTCATCATCGTCATGCGGCCACCCCCTGGCTCTTGTAACGTTCGGCGAAGAACTCACGAACGTAGGCGCACTGTGCTTCCGTATCATCCAAACGATTGAAGTGGGCGCGAAACTCCCTGGCGCCCGGCAAGGTTGCGAGATACCAGCCGACATGCTTGCGCGCAATGCGCACTCCCATCACGTCTCCATAGAAGGCATGCAGGGCGGCCAGATGCTCTAGCAGAATACGTTCCACCTCGATCAGCTCCGGTGCCGGCAGGGTGTCGCCGGTACGCAGAAAATGCTCGATCTCACGAAAAATCCACGGCCGCCCCTGGGCCGCCCGGCCAATCAACAGGCCATCGACACCGGTCGCATGCAGCACGCGTCGGGCTTTTTCGGCTGAGTCGATATCGCCATTGGCAAACACGGGCATGGACACCGCCTGCTTGATCGCGGCAATGGTGTCGTACTCGGCTTCACCGGTATAAAGGTCGGCGCGGGTGCGGCCATGTACCGCCAGCGCTGTAATACCCGCCTGTTCGGCGATCTTCGCCACCGTCAGGCCATTCTTGTGCTCCCGGTCCCAACCGGTGCGGATCTTCAGCGTGACCGGCACATCGACTGCAGCGACAACGGCATGCAGGATCTCGCTCACCAACTGCTCATCCTTCAACAGCGCGGAACCGGCGGCCTTGTTGCAGACCTTCTTTGCCGGGCAACCCATGTTGATATCAATAATCTGCGCCCCCAACTCGACGTTGGCCCTGGCTGCGTCCGCCAGCATCTGCGCGTCCCCACCGGCGATCTGTACCGAGCGGGGCTCGGGATCACCTTCGTGGATCATGCGCATCCTGGACTTGCGGGTGTTCCACAAACTCATGTCGCTGGTGACCATTTCCGAGACTACAAGCCCCGCACCCAAACGTTTGCACAACTGACGAAAGGGCTGGTCGGTGATGCCCGCCATCGGGGCGAGAATCAAGCCGTTCTGTAATGTGTATGGGCCGATGCGTACCGCCGACATAGGACTTCCCTGTTGTGGGGCCGGATCATTAGAGTTCGAAAAAGGGTTGGCATGATACCCGCTCTCGATGACTGGATAAAGGCTGAATTGGATAAAATCTGAACAGCTGCTTTCTTATCGCCACCGGTTAGGTCATCGCCAGTGTAGTCAGAAAACCGCCGTCAAACGCTCAAGCCTGCACCGATTCACTCGGGAGAGTGGAAGCTCAGGCTGTAGTTGACTGCTTTGTTGCCTGGGTCGAGGATATCCAGCGCGATGTGGATCGGCGTCTGGGATGGCATCTCGGTCTGTCCTGCCAACTCTCCGCTGAGGTATTCGGAGGGTTTGAAGCGCCGACTGGCGATCATCCGGCCATTGAGGTCCGCGAAGCGCAGCTCCAGCAGCGGGAACGGCTGGGAAAAGGTCGCGCGATTGTAAATGATCGCATCCACCACCAGGGCACCGGCAAATTCCGGATGGCTGCGCACTACCAGGTTGCTGCTCTTGATATGGGCGACATCAACCCGCGAAGGCACCGTACAGCCCAGTTTCGGGCACAACTCCTGGAACCAGGGGCGGTATTTGTCCTGGCGCGCCAGTTCGTCGAACTGATACGCAATGTATTGGCCGGCCAAGCCCGCCGCGGCCAGCAGTACCAGCGTCAGCCAGAGCAAGCGGCGTCCCAGGCCGGCAGGCCGCTTGCCGGTGTAGAGGTGCAGCGGGTCGTCTTCCAGGCCTTGCAGCATTTCGTCATGGGCGCTGGTCGTGGGGCGCGGGCGTTTGCGGCGGGTTTGCGCCTCCGGCTCGTCCTGCGAGGGGGCTGCTTCGGCGCCGATGGTCGGCACTGGCGGATCGAGGTCGTCATCAAGGGGGTGGGCATGCAACGATGGCCCGTCGTCCGGCTCGATGCTGGAAAATGACATTGACGGTTCGGTGCGCGTTGGTTTTCCTGGGGTTCGCTCAGGTATTTCGCCTGCTGCGTCAAATGACTCGGCCCGTTCGTCAGGTCGGTCGCTGAACAGGCTGGCGGCCCACTGCTCCTCTTCTGCCTTGGCCGTGTCGCGGCTGGCGCTGAGGGCCTCGTCGTTCGGTCGACGGTCGGCGCCTGAAGATTGAGTGTGTTGGATTTCCCGGCGTTCCAGCCTGGCCAGTTCCTCGTCCAGATCCAGGTTGTCGAGGTCCAGCTCTTCGGCACTCCATTGCTTTTGGCTGATGGCTCGCGGTGGCGTTTCTACGGCCGGGAGCGCTTGCGGCTCGGACGCACGGGCGTGCTGCTCCAGCAGTTGCCGGGCAGCACTGAACACTTGCAGGCAAGAGCCACAACGAACCACGCCGCGGGCCACGCTCAATTGAGCATGGTTGACGCGAAAGCGTGTCTGGCAATGCGGGCACTGGGTGACGAAACTGTCGGTCATGCGGCCATCCGATTCATGCAAGCATTCATTCTAGCGTCGGCGACCGCTGATGCGTACCCAGCCATCACGGTTGGCGATCGGGTCCAGGTCGAAGTCCTGAGCGTAGGCCGCGGCCACTTCTTCACCCTGTTCGGCGAGGATCCCCGACAGCGCCAGGCGCCCACCTGGCTTGACCAGGCTGGATAGTTGCGGCGCCAGGGCGACCAGCGGGCCGGCAAGGATATTGGCGACCAGCACGTCGGCCTGGACATGCGGTAATTGTTCCGGCAGATAAAGCGGGAACTTGTCTTCGGCAATGTTATTGCGTCCGGCATTGTCGCGGGACGCTTCCAGGGCCTGTACATCGATATCGGTGCCAACGGCTTGCCTGGCGCCCAGCAACAGGGCAGCGATGGCCAGGATCCCTGAGCCGCAGCCGAAGTCCAGCACGTTACAGTCTTTCAAGTCCTGGCCGTCGAGCCATTCCAGGCACAGCGCGGTGGTCGGGTGGGTGCCGGTGCCAAACGCCAGGCCCGGGTCCAGCAGCAGGTTTACCGCGTCCGGCTCGGGGGCGGCGTGCCAGCTCGGTACAATCCACAGGCGCTGGCCGAAACGCATCGGCTGGAAGTTGTCCATCCAACTGCGCTCCCAGTCCTGGTCTTCAATCACTTCGCTGTGATGCTCAGGCAACGGGCCGCCGGTGAGTAGCTCCAGGTGGGCGAGGACGCTGGCGGCATCAGTGCCGTCTTCGAACAGGGCCAGCAGGTGAGTGTGGGACCACAATGGCGTGGTGTTGAGTTCCGGCTCGAAGATCGGTTGGTCTTCGGCGTCCATGAAAGTCACCGAGACAGCGCCCACTTCGAGGAAAGCGTCTTCGTAGGTTTCGGCTTGTTCTGGGCTGATGGCGAGACGGACTTGCAGCCAAGGCATGGCGGGCACCTTTGAAAAAATGAGTGTGCAGCGGCGTGGGCTGCGAAAGGGCGCAAGTTTACGCGAGAGCAGGCCAGAAGACGACAGCGCCGACGATATGCGGTCCTGGGGATGTAGGCGCGACAAAATGTGGGAGCGGGCTCGCGCATTTGGATTGTGTGTCTCCACAAGCAACAAAGCCGCCCGAAGGCGGCTTTGTTGGGTGGCGCACTTACTGGTTGGCCAGTTTGTGTTCCAGGTAGTGGATGTTCACACCACCTTCGCAGAAGCCTTCATCGCGAACCAGATCCCGGTGCAACGGGATGTTGGTCTTGATGCCGTCGACCACGATTTCGTCCAGGGCGTTGCGCATACGGGCCATGGCCTCGTCGCGGGTTGCACCCCAGGTGATCAGCTTGCCGATCAGCGAGTCGTAGTTGGACGGAACCTTGTAGCCGCTGTACAGGTGCGAATCGACGCGAACGCCGTTGCCGCCTGGCGCATGGAAATGCTTGACCAGGCCTGGACTCGGGATAAAGGTTTTCGGGTCTTCGGCGTTGATCCGGCACTCCAGGGAGTGGCCGTGCATCTTCACGTCAGCCTGGGTAAACGACAGCTTGTTGCCAGCGGCGATGCTCAGCATCTCCTTGACGATGTCGATACCGGTGACCATCTCCGAAACCGGGTGCTCTACCTGCACGCGAGTGTTCATCTCGATGAAGTAGAAACGGCCGTTCTCGTACAGGAACTCGAAAGTACCGGCACCACGGTAGTTGATGTCGATGCAGGCCTTGACGCAACGCGCCAGGACTTCTTGGCGTGCAGTCTCATCCAGGCCCGGTGCCGGCGCTTCTTCCAATACCTTCTGGTGACGACGTTGCAGCGAGCAATCGCGGTCGCCCAGGTGGATGGCTTGGCCCTGGCCGTCGGACAGCACCTGGACTTCCACGTGACGTGGGTTGGTCAGGTACTTCTCCAGGTAGACCATCGGGTTGCCGAACCAGGCACCCGCTTCGGAACGGGTCTGCTTGGCCGCTTCGATCAGGTCTTCTTCCTTGTGCACCACGCGCATGCCGCGACCGCCACCGCCACCAGCGGCCTTGATGATCACCGGGTAGCCGACTTCACGGCCAATGCGCAGGGCGGTTGCCTCGTCTTCAGGCAGCGGGCCGTCGGAGCCAGGAACGGTTGGCACACCGGCTGCGATCATGGCGTCCTTGGCCGATACCTTGTCGCCCATCAGGCGAATGGTTTCGGCTTTCGGGCCGATGAAGGCAAACCCGGATTTTTCCACCTGTTCGGCGAAATCAGCGTTTTCCGCAAGGAAGCCGTAGCCAGGGTGGATGCCATCAGCGCCGGTCACTTCAGCGGCAGCGATGATGTTCGAGACCTTCAGGTACGAGTTCGCGGCCAGTGGCGGGCCGATGCAGATGCTTTCGTCCGCCAGTTTCACGTGCATCAGTTCGGTATCGGCCGTCGAGTAAACAGCGACGGTCTTGATGCCCTCTTCCTTACAGGCGCGCAGGATACGCAGCGCGATCTCGCCGCGGTTGGCGATCAGGACTTTTTGCAGTTTCTTCGCAGGTTTCAACATCGAAGGCGCTCCGCGGTTCAAACGATGGTGAACAGCGGCTGGTCGTACTCAACCGGCTGACCGTTTTCTACCAGGATGGATTCGATGACGCCGGCTTTTTCAGCAGTGATGTGGTTCATCATTTTCATCGCTTCAACGATGCAAATGGTGTCGCCCACTTTCACGGTCTGGCCCACTTCAACGAACGCTGGCGAGGTCGGTGCCGGGGTGCGGTAGAAAGTACCGACCATTGGCGACTTGACCACGAAGCCGTTCAGCACTGGCGCGGCAGGCGCAGCAGGGGCCGCGGCAACAGGTGCGGTGGCCGGTGCGGCAGCGGCAGGTGCCGGTGCTTGCATCTGAGGCGCGTAGAACTGCTGGGCCGGGGTCTTGCTGTGGCGACTGATCCGTACGGACTCTTCGCCTTCCTTGATTTCCAGCTCGTCGATACCGGACTCTTCCAGCAGTTCGATCAATTTCTTAACTTTACGGATATCCATGAATCATCAACTCCCAAGGGTTGGTCAGGGGCGTTTAGCCTGTTCTTCAAGTTGTTCCAGGGCGGCCTCCAGGGCCAGTCGATAACCGCTGGCGCCAAGGCCGCAGATCACTCCTACCGCTACGTCGGAGAAGTAAGAGTGATGGCGGAAAGCTTCGCGTTTGTACACGTTGGATAAATGCACTTCGATGAATGGGATGCTCACCGCCAGCAGCGCGTCACGTAATGCAACGCTTGTGTGCGTAAAAGCGGCGGGATTGATCAGGATGAAGTCCACGCCTTCGCTACGGGCGGCGTGAATGCGATCAATCAATTCATACTCGGCATTGCTTTGCAGGTAGAGCAAATGGTGGCCGGCTTCACGGGCCCGTCGCTCCAGATCAAGGTTGATCTGTTCGAGGGTCACTGCCCCATAGACGCCCGGTTCGCGGGTGCCGAGCAGGTTCAGGTTGGGTCCGTGCAGAACCAGTAAGGTCGCCATCGGCTGTTCCTTGTTATTGATGTGGGGGCGGCAGAACCCGGCGACTATGCCGCAAAGACTTTGTGACTGTCCAGTTCTCTGCAATAGCCAGCACGATTAGCGAGGATTGCGCAAAATTTGTGACCGCGAGACTGGAAGCAGTCACTGGAAACACAGTCTTGAAGCCATTGAAGATCAACGTGTGGGAGGGGGCTTGCTCCCGATTGCAGTGTATCGGCTGCAAATTACTTGGCTGAGACACCGCTATCGGGAGCAAGCCCCCTCCCACACGTTGATTTTCAGATGACTTGGGATGGGTCAGACGCGGAAGGCCTGCACGGCGGTGTTGAGCTGCCCGCCCAGCACCAACAGGTGTTCGCCCTGGCTGCGGCCCTGGCCAATACGCAGCAGATTATCCTCGCCCAATTGATGAATCCGCTCACTGTTATCACGGATTTCACTGACCGCGCCGCTTTGCTGGGCGGTCACATCGGCAATCCGCACGGCGGTATCGGAAATGGTCTGTATCGCGCCGACGATTTCATCCAGTGCGCCATCTGCGGCCTGGGCTTGCTGGGCGGTGGCTTCGGCATGTTCGACCTGGGCGCGCATGCCTTCCACCGATTGCCGGGCGGCGGTTTGCAGGCCGGCAATCAGGGTCTGGATCTGTGCGGTGGCGCCTGCGGTGCGCTGGGCCAGGGAGCGCACTTCATCGGCGACCACCGCGAATCCACGGCCGGCTTCACCGGCGCGGGCCGCTTCGATGGCGGCGTTCAGCGCCAGCAGGTTGGTCTGGTCGGCAATCGATCGAATCACCGTCAGCACGCTGCCGATGGTGGCGGACTCTTCGGCCAGTTGTTCAATCATCTGCGCATTGCCTTGCACCTCGCCCACCAGCGCATGCAAGCCGGTCAGGCTCAGGCCAATAACGCGCTGGCCTTGCTCAACGGCCTCGCCGGCGCTGCGGCTGGCACTCGCCGCCTGGCTGGCATCACCAGCAACTTGCTGGATAGTGGCCTCCAGCTCGCCCAGGGAGTCACGGATTTGCGCAGTGTCACCGGCCTGTCGTTCGGCACCTTCATGCATGCCGCTGCTCAGTTCGGCCAGGGCACTACTGCTACCGGCCACTTGCTCGGCATTCATGCGGATGGTACCGACCAGGTCCACCAGATAAGCGCGCAGGCGATTGAGGGACTCTTCAATGTCATGCAGTTCGCGGTTGGTCCTGCCCAGGGCGATACTCTGGCTGAAATCGCCGTCGGCCCAAGTGGACAGAGCGGGCGCCAGGTTGGTCAAGACCCGTGACAGGCGCCGTTGCAAGGTGTCGATCAGTAAGGCGATCAATAGGATCAGACCGATCATCACGCCTTGCATCAAGCGTACTTCGCCCTGGATTTGTCCGTGTTGGGCGCGTACCTGCGGCTCCAGTGCGGCGATGGCTTGCTGCACGGTGTCGATTTTCAGGTGGGTGGCGCCAGCCAGTTCCGCGCGCGTTTGGATTTGTTCGCGGGTGCGCGCAAGCTCGGCCGGGTAGCGGTTCAACAAACTGTTGAGCTCGCGTTTGAGCTCGACGCCGGTATCCACTGCAACGGTTTTTTCGCTGTTCTCCAGGCCCATCAGCGCCGAGAAATCGTCGCTGTTGGACGCGTTACTGGCGGTGACGCCCAGCAGCGGCAATTGTTCAAGGAGGTCGGCCTGGCTGCGGATGTTGGTCAGTTCGCGCTCGACATCGACGGTCAACTCGCTGCGCCCACTGCTGACCAATTTGTCACGGGCCAGTGAAAGCTTGGCCAGATGCTGGGAAGCCGCCAGCAACGGCGGCAGATAACGTGCCGCTTGCGGTGAGTTGACGCCGGTGGCGTACAGGCTCAGTTGTTCCAGATTGGCCCCCAGTTCACGTTCGGCCTGCAGCAGCAGTGCCTGCGGGTCGCCGGCCAGTTTGCCGGCGGCCAGCAGGTCGGTTTTGCTGAAGTTTTCCAGGTCGGCGAGGCTGGGGCGCAGCTCCTGCGCCAATTGCGGTGGCAGCGAGTCCAGTTGCCGCGCCAGTTCTTCCAGGCTCTGGCTGGCGTGGCTCAAACGCAGGGCATCGCCACTGGCCAGGTAGTCGTCAATGCTGCGCGCGACCTGGTTCTGGAACGTCTGGGACAACCCCAAATAGCGCTCCATCAATAGATAAGGTCGCTCCAGCGCCCGTTGTGACCACCAGAGCGTAGCGCCCAGGGCCAGGCAAACGGCGACCAGCAGGAGAGTGTTCAGATTCGTCAGCAGCTTCAGGCGCATGCGTGGTTTCAACCAACGGCAGAAGGATAAGTGCCTGAAGTTATTGCGTTTTCATTACAGCGTTATGACGGATTGGGCGGAGTTCGATGAAAAGATGGCACTTTGCCTTGACGGGTCCGAAGCCAATACCCGATTGCGGCCGGCATCCTTGGCGCGATACAGCGCCTCGTCGGCCTGGGCGGCCATCATCAGGCTGTCGCAGCCGTCGCGTAGTTCTACGACGCCGGCGCTGAACGTACACCACAAATCCTGCGGCTGGGCCGGGTAGTGGATTTCGGCAAAGCGCCTGCGGATTTCGTCCAGCACTTTGCAGGCCGCATCCAGATCGGTATCGGGCATGACAATGGCGAACTCTTCGCCGCCATAACGGCCAATGAAATCGGTCTTGCGCAGGCGCTGCTTGAGAAACAGCGCCAGGCTTTTGATCACACGGTCGCCCATGGGGTGGCCGTGGCTGTCATTGACCCGCTTGAAGTGGTCGATATCAAGCATTGCGAAACTCAGCGGCTTGTTCTCGCGACGTGCACGGAAGCTACAGTCTTCCAGCAATTGCAGGATGTGGGTGTGGTTATACAGCCCGGTCAGGCTGTCGCGCACCATTCGCGCCTTGAGATGACGGGCACGTGCTGCGCGATTGCGTACCGTGGTAATCAGGTGCCGGGGCTTGATGGGCTTGGTGAGGAAGTCGTCGCCGCCTTCGCTCATGGCGTCCAGTTGTTTGTCCAGGTCATCTTCGGCCGACAGGTAAATGATCGGCACGCTGACATAGCGGTCATTGTGGCGAATCACTTTGGCCAGTTCGGTGCCGGTGCAGGCCGGCATGTACATGTCGAGGATGATCAGGTCGGGCTGGAAATCCGCCAGTTCGGCCATCGCCTGGATCGGTTCGATCAGCGTACGGGTAATGATCCCGGCGCTGTTGAGCAGGCGCTCGGTGTGCATCGCCTGGGCGCGGGAGTCGTCGATGATCAGCACCTTGTAAGGTTCGTACTGCGCGACGCAGGTCAGGACTTCGATTTTTTCCAGCAGGCTTGAGGCCTCCAGGGTGCCGGTCAAAAACTCCTGGCCACCGGCGCGCACGGCGGCCAGGCGGGTCGGGGTGTCGGTTTCGTGCAGGCTGAAAAACAGCAGCGGCAGTTTCTGCTCCAGGCCCGCCTGGGCTTCGGCGGCCAACTCCAGGCCCAGGCCGCAGCCGCAGAAATCCACGTCCATCACAATCGCGGCCGGCAGGCGCTCGGCCATGGATGAGCGGAAGGCTGCGACGCTGTCGAGGGACTGCGCACTCAGGCCAAAAAACTCCAGCTGCTTGGCCAGGCGCTCGGCGCGGTCGTGATCGGCCAGCATCACGTAGATCGGCTTGCGCATCGGTGGCAGGAGGGTTTGGTCGAGCTGGTCGCCCTGGCGCAAACCGGTGCGCGACAAACGCTGCATCAAACGATTGAGTTCGCTGATCAAGTGGCTGCTCAGGCGGCCGCGGTTATCGTCCACCGCCTTCAGGGAATCGATGATGTGCCGGGCCAGTTGGCCGTGCTCGGGCTGTTCGAAGCGTTCGGCAAAACGCAACAAACGCAGGTTGGCTTCGCTGAGCTCGGCCAAATCGGTGCTTGACCATTCGCTGCGTTGCAAGCGCTGCCAGATCTCAAGAATTTGACGGGCCTGATGAATTACCCGCTGGGCAAAGTGGTGCTTGAGACGCTCGCGGCTGGGGTCTTCTGACTCGGTCATATCCTGACTACTAGGTGAGGGTGCATGCTGAGGTCGACTGATGGCTCTATGCTAGCACCTCTTTACATTTGCACGTATGTCATACGTCAATTAATGCGGCACCCTGAAGATTCATTTCCTGACCGTTCGGTCGCATAGGCGCAAAAGCGTCCATCCTTTATAGTTGAGCGCCACCTTTGCACCGCCTCGATTAAAAGCCCCGCACACATGGGCACGATGGGTTAGGGTTGTGGTCGTAGCTATTGAACTCAAGTGACTGGAAGGATATCCGCCATGCTGGACTGGAAAAACCGCGCAGGCAGCGCTCCGGGCCCAAGCCCTGCGCCCAAGTCAGCCCCCCGCAGTTATTTTCGCAATCTGCTGATGAGCCGGGCCCTGCTGACCCTGGTTGTCTTGTATCTGTTGGTCGCCGGTGCGATGGGTTGGTACTGGAGCGCCGAGCCTGCTTTGTTCCCGGTCCAGCAGAACGCACAAGTGGCGGCGGAGAAAGAAGGCAAGCAAATGGTGCTGGGTTTCACCACCGTCGAAACCCTCAAGACGGTCGTGGGAACCTTGCTCAACAAGCCAGGCGGTTATATTTCCAACGACCGTTTTCCGCCAGGCCTGTGGATGGACAACATGCCAAGCTGGGAATACGGCGTGCTGGTCCAGGTGCGTGACCTGACCCGTGCCCTGCGCAAGGATTTCGCCCGCTCCCAGTCGCAATCGGCGGAAGACGCCGACCTGGCCAAGGCCGAGCCGCGTTTCAACTTCGATAACAAGAGCTGGGTGTTGCCGTCCAGCGAATCGGAATACCAGGAAGGCATCAACTCCCTGAGCCGCTATTCAGTGCGCCTGTCCGATCCCAATCAGAAAGGCGCGCTGTTTTATGCGCGTGCCGACAACCTGAACAACTGGCTGGGGGATGTCGCCACGCGCCTGGGTTCGTTGTCGCAACGGCTTTCGGCCAGTGTTGGCCGGGTCAAGCTCAACACCGCCTTGAAGACCGAGACCCTGGCGCCAGGCGAAGTACCGCAGGTTGACGAGGAAGTGGTGGAAACACCGTGGATGCAAATCGACAACGTGTTCTACGAAGCGCGTGGCCAGGCGTGGGCCTTGTCTCATCTGTTGCGCGCCATCGAAGTTGATTTCGCCGATGTGCTGGCCAAGAAGAACGCCACCGTCAGCGTGCGCCAAATCATTCGTGAGCTGGAAGCATCGCAAGAAACCCTGTGGAGCCCGATGATCCTCAACGGCAGCGGCTATGGCGTGCTGGCCAACCATTCGCTGGTCATGGCCAACTACATTTCCCGGGCCAATGCGGCGGTGATCGATTTGCGCCAACTGCTTAACCAGGGCTGAAAATGGACGCGGCCGCCAAGGAAGCTGCGCATCGCTCGGCTTCCGATGCTGAAATGATCGCCTGGGTCGACGAGCAGGACAACCTGCTCGGTTCCCTGGTGCGCTCCGAGCTGCGCCGACGCGGCCTGATCGGCCGCTGTACCTTTATCTTCCTGTTCAACTCTGCCGGTGAACTGTGTGTACATCGGCGCACCTTGAGCAAAGCTTTGTATCCCGGTTTCTGGGACACGGCGGCTGGAGGCATGGTGGCAGAGGGTGAGAGCTATGCCGAGTCTGCCGCCCGGGAGCTGGAGGAAGAGTTGGGAGTTGGCGGGGTGGAGTTGATCGAACATGACCACTTCTACTTCGAGGAAGGCGATAGCCGGCTGTGGTGCCGCTCCTTCTCCGCCGTGTGGGACGGCCCCTTGCGTTTGCAGCCGGAAGAGGTGATGGAAGCGCGCTTTCTGCCCATCGAAACGGTCCTGGAGGAGGCCAGGCACAAGCCCTATTGCCCGGATGCCCAGGAAGGCTTGCACCGCTATCTGGCCTCACGTCGCTAAACTTGTATAAATTGGCGCCATTTGGCTCTTAGCAAGGGCGCTCTTTGTGGTTACACTGCGCGACTTTTCAAGCCGAAGCGCCGATATCCCTTAATGGGTGCGGTTCGGTAGCGCTGCCCCTGCCTGAGTGGGGCTTCGCGGTCAGTGACCGGTTGCTGGTCCTGATCAGTCTTTGTCCTCCCAAGAGGATTGCCGGTGGCCAAAAAAGCCGCATCCTTCGCCGCCCTTGGTGGCTTGGTATTCTCCACCGACGCAGGTCGACACTGCCCGGACTGTCGCCAGCCCGTGGACGCCTGCACCTGCAAACAGACGCTGATTCCCGAAGGCGATGGCATTGCCCGCGTACGTCGCGAAAGCAAAGGCCGTGGCGGCAAGACGGTAACTACCATTACCGGGGTGCCCCTGGCTGCCGAGCCGCTCAAGGAGCTGGCCACCACGCTGAAAAAGCGCTGTGGCACCGGAGGCGCCGTTAAGGACGGGGTCATCGAAATCCAGGGCGATCATGTCGAGTTGCTGTTGGGCGAGCTGATCAAGCTCGGTTACAAGGCCAAGAAGTCCGGCGGCTGAAGCCTCTTCCCGACCTGTGTCTAAACTCTGTCCTGCAAGTGAGGTCTACGTCCCTTGCAGGCAAATCGTCATTTTCACACTTTAGACTGCGCCAGCCTCTGACTTGGGGTGGCGCTCTTCGACTTTATATAGGGGACTTCGATGTCCGTACGACGCACACGCAAAGACGATGGCAGCCAATGGACAGTTGCGGACAGCCGCAGTGTTTACGGGATTCGCCATTGGGGGGCCGGATATTTCGCGATCAATGATGCCGGTCGCGTTGAAGTCCGTCCGAACGGCCCGAACAGCACGCCTGTCGATTTGTACGAGCAAGTGGATCAGTTGCGCAAGAGCGGCTTGTCGCTGCCGTTGCTGGTGCGCTTCCCGGACATCCTGCAAGACCGCGTGCGCCAATTGACCGGTGCATTCGATGCCAATATCGAGCGGCTGGAGTACCAGAGCAAATACACCGCGCTGTACCCGATCAAGGTCAACCAGCAGGAGGCGGTGATCGAAAACATCATCGCCACGCAAAACGTTTCCATTGGCCTGGAAGCCGGCTCCAAGCCAGAGCTGCTGGCCGTACTGGCGCTGGCGCCGAAGGGCGGCACCATTGTGTGCAACGGTTATAAAGACCGTGAGTTCATCCGCCTGGCGCTGATGGGCCAGAAGCTGGGTCACAACGTCTTTATTGTGATCGAGAAAGAGTCTGAAGTTGCGCTGGTGATCGAAGAAGCGGCCAATCTCAAGGTCAAGCCCCAGGTTGGCTTGCGGGTCCGCCTGTCGTCCCTGGCGTCGAGCAAGTGGGCCGACACCGGTGGCGAAAAATCCAAATTCGGCCTGTCGGCGGCGCAACTGCTGTCGGTGGTCGAGCGTTTCCGCGGCGCTGGCCTGGACCAGGGCATCCGCTTGCTGCACTTCCACATGGGTTCGCAGATCGCCAACCTGGCGGATTACCAGCACGGCTTCAAGGAAGCCATTCGTTACTACGGCGAGCTGCGCAACCTCGGCCTGCCGGTGGATCACATCGACGTCGGCGGTGGCCTGGGCGTGGACTACGATGGTACTCACTCGCGTAACGCCAGCTCGATCAACTACGACATGGACGATTACGCAGGTGTCGTGGTGGGCATGCTCAAGGAGTTCTGCGACGCGCAGAGCCTGCCGCACCCGCATATCTTCTCCGAGAGCGGCCGTTCCCTGACCGCCCACCACGCCATGCTGGTGGTGCAAGTCACCGACGTCGAGAAACACAACGACGACGTACCGCTGATCGAGAACAAGGAAGCCCTGCCCGAAACCGTGCAATGGCTGGTGGACCTGCTGGGCCCGACCGACATCGAAATGGTCACCGAAACCTACTGGCGCGCCACTCACTACATGAGCGATGTGGCCACCCAGTACGCCGACGGCAAGCTGACCCTGGCGGAAAAAGCCCTGGCTGAGCAGTGCTATTTCGCCGTGTGCCGCCGCCTGCATAACTCGTTGAAAGCCCGCCAGCGCTCCCACCGCCAGGTGCTGGACGAGCTCAATGACAAGCTGGCCGACAAGTACATCTGCAACTTCTCGGTATTCCAGAGCCTGCCGGACACCTGGGCCATCGGCCAGGTACTGCCGATCCTGCCGCTGCATCGTCTTGACGAAGAGCCGCTGCGTCGTGCCGTGCTGCAAGACCTGACCTGTGACTCTGACGGCAAGATCAAGCAATACGTCGACGAACAGAGCATCGAGACCAGCCTGCCGGTTCATGGCTTGAAGGATGGCGAGGATTACCTGCTGGGGATTTTCCTGGTGGGCGCTTACCAGGAAATCCTGGGCGACATGCACAACCTGTTCGGTGACACTGATTCGGTGAACATCTACCAGCGTGAAGATGGCTCGGTGTACAGCGCCGGCATCGAGACCCACGACACCATCGAAGACATGCTGCGTTACGTGCACTTGTCGCCGGAGGAATTGATGACGCACTACCGCGACAAGTGCGCCAGCGCCAAGATCAGTGCCAGTGAGCGGACGCAGTTCCTCGATGCGTTGCGGTTGGGGCTGACCCGTTCGTCTTACCTGTCCTCATAAGGCAGGCACAGATCGGGCTTGTGTGGGAGCGGGCAAGTCGAATCGTCGCACCGCCGCTCCCACATTTTTGGACTGCGCTCCTTCAGCTTGCGCCTAACCAAAGCCCCTGCCGATTCAGTCGCCAAGCAATTGCCCACAGCGTCAGACTGCGAACCGCCATGAACAGCAGGAAAGCTATCCACAGTCCGTGGTTACCCAGCCCCTGCAACACCCATGCAAACGGCAGCACAATCAGTACCGTCAACAGCATTCCATTGCGCATTTCCCGCGCACGCGTTGCACCGATAAACAGGCCGTCCAACAAATAACTCCACACCGCAATCAGCGGCAATACCGCAAGGTACGGCAGGTAGATATCGGCAGTTGCGCGCACGCTGGGAATATCCGTCTGCATGGCGATAAACAGATGACCTGCCAGCGTGAACAGCAACGCAAACCCGACACTGGCAATCAGCGACCAACCGCCAGCCACCACCAGTGAACGCCGCAGGGATTGCCGGTCATGGGCGCCGATGGCGTGGCCGCACAAGGCTTCTACCGCGTGGGCCAGACCGTCCAGGGCATGGGCCGTGAGCAACAGCCCGTTGAGTAGCAGCGCATTGGCCGCGACCGTGGCATCCCCCAGCCGCGCACCTTGCACGGTGATCATGAAAAACACGGACTGCAATGCCAGGCTGCGGATGAAAATATCGCGGTTTACCGCCAATAGCGCGCGCCAGCTTTGCCAGACCTTGAGCGCCGCCCAGGCGATGTGGCCGGGGTAGGCGCGCAGGGCTTTTTGCGTCAAGGCCAGGCCGAGGATGGCGCCGGTCCATTCGGCGATGACCGAGGCGCGAGCGGAGCCGACTACGCCCCAGTCCAGCCCGAGTACAAACCACAGGTTGAGGGCGATATTCATCAGGTTGGTGGTCAACAGAATCGCCAGTGGTGCACGGGCGTTTTGTGTACCGAGGAACCAGCCCACCAGCGCATACGTGGCGAGCGTGGCGGGCAGGCCGAACAAGCGGGTGTGGAAGAAGTCGCGGGTCAGTTGATTGAGTTCAGGGGAAGGTTGCATCCATTCCAGCGCGAGGTGGCTGAAGGGGATGCCCACCGTACCCAGCAGCATCGCCAGGCCCAGCGCCAGTAACAAGCCTTGCAGCAGGATTTGCCGCAGCGCCGCGCCATCATTGCGCCCGGCAGCCTGGGCGGCAAACCCGGTGGAGCCCATGCGCAGGAAACCCATGGCCCAGGCGAGGAAGGTATACAGGCTGGCGCCCACGGCCACGGCACCCAACTGATGAGCGTGGGGCAGGTGGCCGATGACCATGCTGTCCACCAACGCCACCAGGGGGACGGAGATGTTCGACAGAATCATCGGCGCGGCAAGCGCCCAGACACGGCGATGGGTGGGGCGGTGGCGCCAGTCGGTGAGCAGGGCAGTCATTGGGGCTCCTTGGGGAGCGGTATTGTAACTGCGGTGATGCTGAGAACCACCCCTCAAGTCCGCCCCGGACTCAGGCACGCAGTCGACAGTTCAACCGTCGTCTTGGCAATACGGTTTTGCCTGAGCTGATATATAGTTCATGCCTTGCCTCCCCTGACAACGAGTGCCCCATGCTTGACAAAGGATTGTTCCTGGCCTGCGCCCTGGCTCTGCTGAGCGCCTGTGATTCATCCGATAAACCGGCTGCGCCTGCCGCACCTGCGGCGGTAACCACGGCGCAACAGATCAAGCCCGCGGTGGATGTGGCGACGCTCAAGCAGCGTTACGCCGGCCGTGAGTTAAGTGTGGTGGACGTGTCTGAAGTCCAGCTGGATGGCGCCAGTACGTTGTCGGTGAGTTTTTCGATCCCGTTGGATCCGGAGCAGAAGTTCGCCGACAAGTTACACCTGGTGGACAGCAAGTCCGGCAAGGTCGACGGTGCCTGGGAGCTTTCCGACAACCTGATGGAGTTGCGCCTGCGCCACCTGGAGCCGCAACGCAAGTTGGTGCTGACAGTGGACGCCGGCCTGCGCGCCGTCAACGACGCCAAGCTCGCCGCCGAATACATCAGCCGCCTGGAAACCCGCGACCTGCAAGCCACCGTGGGCTTCGCCAGTCGCGGCACATTGTTGCCGACGCGTTTGGCCGAAGGTTTGCCGGTGATCGCGCTGAACGTCGACAAGATCGACGTCGAATTTTTCCGCGTCAAGCCTGAGTCCCTGCCGGCGTTCCTCGCTCAGTGGGGGCGCAGTACCAGCCTGCAAAGCTACGAATCCCGCGAATTGTTACCCATGGCCGACCTGGTGTATGGCGGGCGCTTTGACCTGAACCCGGCGCGCAACACCCGGGAAACCCTGTTGCTGCCCATCGCCGGCCTCAAGCAATTGCAGCAGCCTGGGGTTTATCTGGCAGTGATGCGTGCCTCGGGCACTTACAACTACTCGCAACCGGCCACGCTGTTCACCCTCAGCGATATAGGCCTGTCGGTACACCGCTATGCCAATCGCCTGGACGTATTTACCCAGGCGCTCGAAGGCGGCAAGGCCCTGGACGGCGTTGACCTGGAAATCCTCGACGCCGAAGGCCGCATACTCGGCCAGGGCAAGACCGAGAAAGGCGGGCATGCCGAGTTGCCGCTGCCGAAAAAAGCCCAGGTATTGCTGGCCAGGCAAGGCGAGCAAACCAGCCTGTTGCGCCTGGACAGCGCAGCGCTGGACCTGGCCGAGTTTGATATCGGTGGGCAGCCCGCTCACCCGCTGCAGTTTTTTGTATTCGGCCCGCGTGACCTGTATCGCCCCGGTGAAACCGTGCTGCTCAATGCCTTGCTGCGCGACAACGATGGCAATGCTGTCAAGCCGCAGCCGGTAAGCGTCGAGGTGCGCCGCCCGGATGAACAGGTCAGCCGCAAATTTGTGTGGGATGCCGATGCCTCAGGCCTGTATCAGTATCAATTGCAACTGGCCGGCGAAGCACCGACCGGGCGCTGGCAGTTGGTGTTTGACCTGGGTGACGGCAAGCCGCAGCTTTACGAGTTCCTCGTCGAAGACTTTTTGCCGGAGCGTCTGGCCCTGGAGCTCAAGGGCAGCGACACCCCGCTCAAACCTGCGGATAACGCCACCATTGAGGTCAATGGTCGCTACCTCTACGGCGCGCCGGCTGCCGGTAATCGGGTCAGTGGCCAGGTGTATGTGCGACCGTTGCGTGAAGCGGTCAAGTCATTGCCGGGCTATCAGTTCGGCTCCGTCACCGAGGAAGAGCTGAGCCAGGATTTTGAACTCGATGAAAGCGTGCTCGACGCCAAGGGCGAAGAGCGGCTGACCCTGGAAAGCAAATGGGCCGAAGCCAAATCGCCGTTGCAACTGATCGTCCAGGCGAGCCTGCAAGAGTCCGGTGGCCGGCCGATTACTCGGCGACTGGTACAACCGATATGGCCGGCCGAGCAATTGCCGGGCCTGCGCGGGCTGTTCGACGGCACGCAAACCAATGGCGATGGCCCGGCGGAGTTTGAAGTGCTGGTGGCCAATCCGGCTGGCGAGAAGCTCGCAGCCGAGAACGTCAAAGTGCGCCTGGTTCGTGAGCGTCGCGATTACTACTGGAACTACTCGGACAACGATGGCTGGAGCTATCACTACAACGAAAAATTTCTCAACCTCGACGAGCAGACCGTCAATATCAAGGCTGGCGATACCGCCAAGGTCAGCTTCCAGGTGGAGTGGGGCCCCTATCGCGTCGAGGTCGAAGACCCGCAAACAGGTCTGATCAGCAGCGTGCGTTTCTGGGCGGGCTATCAGGCTCAGGACAATACCGAAGGCGGCGCAGTGCGTCCGGACCAGGTCAAGCTGGCACTGGACAAACCTGCGTATGCCGATGGTGACACCGCCAATGTTACCGTCACTCCTCCGGCCGCCGGCAGCGGTTATTTGTTGGTGGAGTCCAGCGAAGGGCCATTGTGGTGGCAAGAGATCGAGGTGCCGGCCGAAGGCAAGAGCTTTGCGGTGAAGCTTGATCCGAAATGGTCGCGGCACGATCTATATGTCAGTGCCCTGGTGATCCGTCCGGGTGAGCGCAAGGCCAACGTTACCCCCAAGCGTGCGGTTGGCTTGCTGCATCTGCCGCTGGATCGCACCCAGCGCAAACTGGGCCTGACCCTGAGCGCGCCGGAAAAGATGCGTCCCAAGCAGCCGCTGACGGTGAAGGTCGCCGCGAAAAACGCCGACGGCAGCGTGCCCAAGCAGGTACATGTGCTGGTGGCGGCGGTGGACGTTGGCATCCTCAATATCACCGAATACCCGACACCTGATCCGTACTCCAGCCTGTTTGGCCGCAAGGCCTACGGCGTGGACCAGTTCGACATTTACGGCCAATTGATCGAAGCCGGCCAGGGTCGCCTTGCCAGCCTGGCATTTGGTGGTGATGCGGCGCTGGCCAAGGGCGGCAAACGCCCGGATACCAGTGTCACCATCGTCGCCTTGCAGAGCGCGCCGGTAGCGCTGAACGAGCAAGGCGAGGGCGAAGTCAGCGTCAATATTCCTGATTTCAACGGCGAGCTGCGCTTGATGGCCCAGGCCTGGAGCGACGATCGCTACGGCATGGCCGAAGCCAGGACGGTGATCGCTGCGCCGCTGGTTGCCGAGCTGTCGGCACCGCGGTTCCTGGCCGGTGGCGATCAGACCGGGTTGGCGCTGGACTTGTCCAACCTGTCGGGCAAACCCCAGAAACTCGACGTGCAATTGACTGCCGAAGGTCAACTGGCCTTGCTCGGCGAACCATCTCACAGCGTGCAATTGGCCCAGGGCCAGCGCACCACCTTGCACATCCCGGTGCGCGCACTGGGTGGGTTTGGCCAGGGCAAGGTCAAGGTCAGCGTCACCGGACTGGATCTGCCGGGCGAGAATCTGCCGCCGTTCAGCCGTGAATGGACGCTGGGTGTACGCCCGGCCTACCCGGCGCTGCTCAAGCAGTACCGTGCGGTACTCAAGGATGAAACCTGGAGCCTGCCGGAAGCCGAACTGGCGCTGTTCGAACCGGCTGGCCGCGAGGCCCTGTTGAGTTTGTCGAGCCGTCCGCCGTTGAACCTCGGCGAGCAGATACGCGCACTCAAGGCCTATCCGTATGGTTGTCTGGAGCAAACCGCCAGCGGCCTGTACCCCTCGCTTTATGCTGACGCCCAGGTGCTGACGCGTCTGGGCCTCAAGGGCGAGCCGGATGCCGAGCGCAAGCGCAAGATCGAGCTGGGTATCGAGCGCCTGCTGGGTATGCAGCGCTATAACGGTAGCTTCGGTTTGTGGGGCGCCGATGGCGCGGAAGAATATTGGCTGACGGCGTATGTCACGGACTTCCTGCTGCGTGCCCGTGACCAGGGCTTCGCCGTGCCGCCGCAAGCCCTGAAAAAAGCCAGCGAGCGCCTGCTGCGTTATGTGCAGGAGCGCAACCTGATCGAAGTTGACTACAGCGAGAATGCCGACCACACCCGCTTCGCCGTGCAGGCCTACGCCGGCATGGTGCTGGCTGGCAGCCAGCAGGCACCGCTGGGGGCGTTGCGCAGCTTGTTCGAGCGGCGTACCGAGGCCCGTTCCGGTCTGCCGCTGGTGCAGTTGGCAATTGCCTTGCAGAAGATGGGCGATCAGCCACGCGCCGATCAGGCCTTGATTGCCGGGCTGGCAGCCAAGCGCAAAGGCGAAGATTGGCTGGCCGACTATGGCAGCCCGCTGCGCGACCAGGCGATGATCCTGGCGTTGCTGGAGGAAAATGATCTGGCCAAGGGCACGCGTGAAGAGCGCTTGTTCGAGCTGTCCGACCAGATGGCGGCCAGCCAGTGGTTGTCGACCCAGGAGCGCAATTCGCTGTTCCTTGCTGGTCGTGGCTTGCTGGGCAAGCCGGAAGCCAATTGGACCGCGCAATTGAGCAGTGGCGGCGAAACCCGCGAGCTGAACAACGGCCAGTCCGGCTTGAAGCTGGAAGGTGCATTGCTCGCTTCACCGCTGACCTTGCGCAATCAAGGCAGCGAGCCGGTTTACCAGCAACTGAGCATCTCCGGCTACCCGCAGCAGCCGCCTGCCGCGGGTGGTGAAAACCTGAGCATTCGTCGTGAATACCTGGGGATGGATGGCCAGCCGTTGAACCTGCGTAACCTCAACAGCGGGGATTTGGTGCTGGTGCATCTGGCTGTCAGCGCCAACAAGCAGCGGGTGCCGGATGCGTTGGTGGTGGACCTGTTGCCGGCAGGCCTGGAGCTGGAAAACCAGAACCTGGCGCAAAGCGCCGCCAGCCTGGAAAACGCCAGCAGCCAGGTCAAAGAGTGGCGCGAGTCAATGCAGAACGCGTCGATCAAGCATCAGGAGTTTCGCGATGACCGCTATGTGGCGGCGTTGAACCTGGACGGTTATGGCACCACGCACCTGCTGTACCTGGCTCGTGCCGTAACCCCGGGAACTTACCGGGTGCCGCCGCCACAAGTGGAGTCGATGTACCGACCGAACTGGCAGGCAGTGGGGCAGACTCCGGAGGATATGGTGATCAAGGGGCGTTAAACGCAACATCGGCCTTATCTTTATGTAGGCGCGGGATTGTGTGGGAGCGAGCAAGCCCGCTCCCACATAAGCAAGCCCGCCACAGGGTCTTTGTTTAATGCACGACCCAACTGAGCAGCCACAACCCAAGCAACAACCAGATAATCCCCATGATGATCGAGGCCCGCATAAAGGCGCGGACTGCCGAATACAGCAACATCAAGCCGACGATCAGGGTGATGATGCTGATGATCGAGGTATCCATGCCCAAGGTGCGGGACAATCCATCGATGAAATTGCCGCCGGCATTTGTCAGGGCCCCGAACAAGCCACTGAGCCCGTCGACGATAAAACGAATGACCGAACCGAGTGCCTGGCCCAGCCAGTCAAAAAAGCTTTCTACCTGCATATGAGTGTCCTGATGAAATGGTGGGCGTATCTGCCGGACCTGAGCCTTTGGTCGTCAATCCCGCGGGCGAGTTCCCTTGAAGCATAGAGGTTTGCCCGGTTGAATTTGCGATTAGTTGCACGCTGGACCCTGGGGAGCCTGTTGCTGGCGATAGCCTTGCTATGGCTGGCCGATCGCCTCTGGCCCTTGCCCCTGCCCAAGGACGACCTGGCCCGTGTGGTGCTGGCCGAAGACGGCACGCCATTGTGGCGTTTCGCCGATGCCGATGGTGTATGGCGTTACCCGGTACAAAACCGCGAGGTCTCGCCGTATTACCTCGATGCCTTGCTGACCTATGAAGACCGTTGGTTCTACCGGCATCCCGGCGTCAATCCGCTGTCTCTGATGCGCGCCACCTGGCAGAACCTGACGGGCGCGCGGGTGGTCTCCGGTGGCAGCACCTTGTCGATGCAAGTGGCGCGCCTGCTGGATCCTCACTCGCGAACCCTCCATGGCAAGTTGCGCCAACTCTGGCGCACGGCGCAGCTGGAGTGGCATTTGTCCAAGGCGCAGATCCTCAACCTGTACCTCAATCGTGCGCCGTTCGGCGGTACGCTGCAGGGCGTCGCGGCGGCCAGTTGGGCGTACCTGGGCAAGTCGCCGCAACAACTGACCCACGCCGAGGCCGCGATGCTCGCGGTGTTGCCCCAGGCACCCAGCCGTTTGCGCCCGGATCGTCATCCGCAGCGTGCCCAGGAGGCGCGGGACAAGGTGCTGCGTCGCCTGGCCGAATTTCAGGTATGGCCGCAAGCCGCTGTCGACGAAGCGCTTGAAGAGCCGCTGTTGCTGGCGCCGCGCCAGGAGCCAAGTCTTGCGCCATTGCTTGCTCGCCGCCTCAATCGTCCGGACAGCCCGCCGCTGATTCGCACCACCGTCGATGCCAGCCTGCAACGCCGTCTCGAGGACCTGCTGCTGGGCTGGCGCGCACGCCTGCCGGAGCACACCTCGGCGGCGATCCTTGTGGTGGAAGAACAAAGCATGGCGGTGCGGGCTTATCTGGGCTCGGTGGATATCAACGACGCCCGGCGCTTTGGTCACGTCGACATGATCAGCGCCCTGCGTTCGCCAGGATCGACGTTGAAACCGTTCCTGTATGGCATGGCGCTGGATGCCGGGCTGATCCATTCGGAGTCGCTGCTGCAGGACGTGCCACGGCGATACGGCGACTATCGACCGGGCAACTTTTCCATGGGGTTCACGGGGGCGGTGCCGGCCAGTACCGCGTTGTCCAGTTCATTGAATCTTCCGGCGGTGCAATTGCTGGAAGCCTACGGGCCAAAACGGTTTGCCGGCGAAATGCGCATCGGCGGCATGCCCCTCGCGCTGCCGACACTGGCGGAGCCGAACCTGGCGCTGATCCTCGGTGGCGCCGGTAGCCGACTGGAGGATTTGGTCAGTGGCTACAGCGCCTTTGCCAGGGATGGCAAGAGCTCCACGATTCGCATGCAGCCGCAGGATGAGCTCAAAGAGCGGCCACTGCTGTCGCCGGGCTCGGCCTGGATTGTGCGGCGCATCCTCAGTGGCCAGGCGCGGCCGGATCGCGATCCTCGGGCCGAGTTGGTGCAACGCCCGGTGCTGGCCTGGAAGACCGGCACCAGTTATGGCTTTCGTGATGCCTGGGCCATTGGTGTCGGGCCGCGTTATCTGATTGGCGTGTGGATCGGCCGTCCAGATGGCACGCCGGTGCCGGGCCAGTTTGGCTTGGCGTCGGCGGCGCCGTTGATGTTGCAGGTTCACGATGTGCTGACCAATCGCGACAGTCAGCGCGGGATCACGGCGCCGGTCAAACCGGTGCCGATGAATGTCGGCGTGGCCGCGATCTGCTGGCCGTTGGGCCAGCCAATGAGCCGTAGTGACTCCAATTGCCGCCGCCAGCGTTTTGCCTGGACGCTGGACAAGACCACACCTCCGACCCTGCAGGCGCTGGACCAGCCGTTGAGCGTGGGCCTGGTGGAGAAAGTCTGGGTAAACGCCAGGGGGATGCGTGTCGCAGCCAACTGCCCCGGGGCGGTGTCTCGGGACATCGCCTTGTGGCCGGCACCGCTGGAGCCCTGGTTGCCCAGGATAGAGCGGCGCGAGGCGCGGATTCCGGCCCCTGATCCTGCTTGTCCGCCACCGACGTTGGCGGCGTCATCGCCGCTGTCGATCGTGGGCGTGCGTGAGGGGGATCAACTGCGCTTGCCTGCGACGAGCTTGCAGGCGTTGCGTCTGAAGATCTCGGCGCTGGGGGGCAGCGGGCGGCGCTGGTGGTTCCTCAATGGTGCTCCGTTGGGGGACAGTGCCAACCAGGACAGCATCAGTGCCGGTTTCGAGCAGTTGGGGCGCTATCAACTGAGTGTGCTGGATGAGGCGGGGCAGACGGCCAGAGTTGAGTTTAACGTGGTGGATTGAGTGGTTATTGCTGGGGGATTCTTGGCGGCATATCCAGTCCAGAGGTCCGCCACGGATTCACTTGCTATCGTCGCCTATCCGCCCGAAGCTATAGCGCTTCAGGAGCCCCCCATGAATCTCGAACACCTTACCGAACGCCTGCATCGCATCCGCGATAACAACAACTGGAAACAATTCCACAGTCCAAAAAACCTGGCGATGGCCGCCAGCGTCGAAATGGCCGAACTGGTCGAAATTTTTCAATGGCTGACCGAAGACCAGTCCCGCCAGTTACCTGCGGACAAACTCGCCCATGCCGGCCAGGAGGTGGGTGACATCGTGCTGTATCTCTTGCTGCTGTGCAGCGAACTGGGGCTGGACATGGATCAAGTGGTACGCGCCAAACTGGCTGACAGCGAGCGGCGGTTTGCCCATGAGTGATCGTCATTTCGACCAGCTTGCGACGCGATTTGCCGAGAAGATCTATGGTGGGGCCAAGGGCGCGATTCGCCTCGCGGTGTTGCAGGCCGATTTGATCGAAGCTTTGCCGGACCGGCCGTTACGGGTATTGGATATCGGTGCTGGCCTGGGCCATATGTCGTTGTGGCTGGCCGAACGCGGTCATCAGGTGACCTTGGCAGAACCCGCCGAACCGATGCTTGAAGGCGCCCGTCAGCGCTTTGCCGAAGCCGGCCAACAGGCCACGTTTATCCAGGCTCCCTGGCAAGACTTGTTGGGCCAACTCACCGAGCCTTACGATCTGGTGTTGTGCCATGCCGTACTGGAATGGTTGGCCGAACCCCACGCGATCCTGCCGGTGTTGCACCAGTTGACCGTGCCCGGCGGCTGGTTGTCCCTGGCTTTCTACAACCGCGATGCGTTGATTTATCGCAACCTGCTCAAAGGCCACTTCCGCAAGATGCGCAAGAATGACATGGCCGGCGAAAAGCAGAGCCTGACCCCGCAACAGCCCCTTGACCCACGGGAGTTGGCCACGCAACTAGAGGGGCTGTGGCAGGTCGAAAGCCAGAGTGGCGTGCGGGTGTTCCACGACTATATGCCGCCGGAATTCCAGGCTCGCGCCAGTTTGCAGGACTTGTTGGAGATGGAGCTTGCTCACCGTCGTCATCCAGGCTTTGCGGGGCTTGGACGGTATTTGCACTGGATCTGCCGTCCGGTTTAAGCGGTCCAGTCTGCGGAGGTTGAAATGAAGCGGCGTGTCGGATTTATCCTGCTCTGCCTGGGGCTTGGCGCCTGTCAGAGCAACAACCCTTATGTGGCGGCCTCAAGGCCCATGCCGCCGGCGCCTGCCCAGGCCGCCAAGACCTTTGATGCCAGCGCCTACCCGGCGCCGGTGCGCGATTACGGCGCCTATCGCAATTGGGCCTGGCGCAACGGCCAACTGCCGGCGGGCACAGCCTGGGCCGATTCGGCGCAGATTGCCGAAGCGGTCAGCGGCGCCCTGGACCAGCGTGGCTTGCGCCCGCTGCATGACAACCGGGCGCCGGACCTGCTGGTCAGCGCTGATGTGCGCCTTGAGAAGCGCCTGCGTCAGGTCCGGGATGACTATGGTTACGGCTACGGCGGTTACAACCGTTACGGCAACGGGTATGGCATGTACAACTCGGTGCCGATTGTGCGCACCTATGAAGTGCAGGTCGTGGTGGTGCGGGTCAACCTGTTCGACGCCCGCAGTGGCCAGCCGGTGTGGAGTGCCAGTGCCGAAACCGGTAGCCAGGGCAGTTTGAGCGAGCGCGGTGATGCGTTGCGCCAGGCTGTGCAAAAGGCAATGACGGCGTATCCTCCAAGCTGACAACTATTCTCATCTCAGGCGGATAATGCCTTGGAGAACCATTATGTTGAGTCGTATCGCTTTAATTGTTTTTGCCGTGCTGCTGGGCGGTTGCCAGACCAGCCAGGTCAACCACGATTTTGATGCCAGCCGCGATTTTGGCGCCTACCGCAGTTGGAGCTGGAAAGAGCCTGCACTGCAATACCGCCCCGATGATCCGCGGATCAAGAGCGACCTCACCGAACAACGCATCCGCCAGGCGGTGGCCGATCAACTCGACCAGCGAGGCCTGCGTGCAGCGCCGTCCGGGGCCAAGGCTGACCTGAACGTGCAGGCCTATCTGATCGTCGAAGACCGCCAGCAACAAGTCACCACCAACTACGGCGGCGCTTGGGGCGGGCCATGGAATGGCTATTGGGGGGCGCCGATGTACAACGAGATCCGTAACGTCACCTACAAGGTTGCTACCCTGCAGATCGATTTGCTGGACGGCAAGGACGGCAAGTTGGTGTGGCGCGGCAGTGACGAGCAGATGATGAGCAGCACGCCTAGCCCGCAGGACCGCAGCGCGGCCATCCGCACGACGGTGACCAAGGTGCTTTCCAACTATCCACCGCGCTGAACAACGGCAACCGGGCTTCCACCAGTCGCAAAAGTGGCAAGATGCCAGCGCGTACACCAACCCTTGACTACACTGCTGCTCAACATAGGAGAGTAAGCGCTCGGCAGTTCGCCGGCAAAGGAGTGCTCGATGTCTCCCCGACTTCGCTCTGGCCGTTTGGCGGGCTATTCAGGGCAGCGTGGTGCGATTGGCCTGGTCTTCGCCGGTAACCTGGCGTTGGCACTGGTATGCATGTTGCTGGTGGTAGACAGCGGACGTTTATATCTGGAAAAGCGCAAGTTGCAGGCGATTGCCGATACAGCCGCCCTGGAAGCTATCAGCCGCAAGGGCGACTGCCTGGCGGTCGGTAGCAACACGGCCACTGAGTTTGCCACGGCGAACGCGTCGCGTAATGGCTTTAGCGTCCCTCAGGGCAATTCGTTGGAGGTGCGTTGTGGTGTGTTGTCGACCGGCGCAAACAATCTGCGTGTCTTTTCGGAAAACCCGGCCCAGGTGGAGGCCATTCAAGTAACGGCCTCACGCCCGGTCCTGACCAGTATCGCAGGCGGAGTCTGGTCACTGTTCAACGGCACCAGTATCAGCACAACCACCCAGTTGACAACCAAAGCCGTCGCCGCCTCGAAAGTATTGCCCCCTCAGGCCCAATTGACCATCAAGACCACGTTGATTGAGGTCGACTCCACCGAATCCGATGTGTTGAACCTGGTGTTCGGCAAGCTGCTGGGTGGGAACCTGAATCTGGATGTTGCCGGTTGGCAGGGGTTGGTTGATACCGATATCAATTTGCTGAGCTACCTGGACCAATTGGCATTGGCCGTGGGCGTACAGGCAGGTAGCTACAATGAGCTGCTCAACAAGACCGTCAAGCTCGACAAACTTATAGAAACGGCAATCACTGTGCTCCAAAACGGAGGCAGCACGGCAACGGTAGCTGTCGATGGGCTTGCAAAGATAAACGCGCTGGTCAGTGATCTGGATGTCACCCTGGGCAGTATTTTGCAGTTGCAAACAGGGGCGGTGTCCGCAGGGCTCAATACCAATCTGAATGTGTTTCAACTGGCTGAAGCGTTCATTCAACTGGCCAACAAGAACAACGCCGTGATGGCAGAGATTCCGGTCAACATTCCTGGGCTGCTCAACGCGGGTGTGAAGCTCAAGGTCATCGAGCCTCCACAACTGTCGGCTATCGGTGATCCCACTTTTGCCAAGGATAAAGAACAGGCGAGCCGGATCTATGTGCGCACGGCTCAGCTTAGGCTTGGCCTGACGTTGAGCTTGCCAGTGCTGGGCTCACCTGTGGTAGATGCTGCCTTGAACGGGTTGGTGGCCCCGCTTACCGACACACTGAATAACTTATTGAGCCTTAATCTGGCCGGGACCGTGACCTCGTTGCTGTGTGCACTGGGGGGTTATTGCGAGCGCACGGATCTGAAACTGCTCTCCTCATCGACCACTCCATCAGTGCCCAGTATCGATGTGATCCTTGAACTGAGCCGCGCCGAGAGCTATGTAACCGGCTACACCTGCCTCAGCGAGGCGACCAAAACGCTGACTACGCAAACCAACGCCTCGGTTGTCACGGTGAAAATAGGCCGCAGCCCGGATCTATATAACTCCTTCGGCTCCAGCCCTCCTCTAGACCCGATTCCTCCGCTTCCCGTGGTCGATATCGGCGCGATTACCTGCTTTAAACCTCTGCTGGGGCTCGGGCCAACGACTTGTGATGCCGGCAGTCGCAAACCTTTTTATGGGGGCGGGCTGGGGTTGAGTATAAAGAGCGACGTAGGCGGGACGACAAGTTCCCTCGGCCCTTATACCTACAATCAACCGCCGGAAATAAAGCAACCGCCCCTATTTCATGATTTTCCCACGACAAGTCTGGTGGACTCTCTCAGGGAGACTTTGCAGGGGGTCGAGCTCCAGGTTTACAAGCCCACGGGTTTCAACCTTCTGGGAGGCTTGCTGCATACCACGGGCACATTGCTCAACGGCATCAATGGCACCTTGGGTGAAGTCATTGGCAATGTGCTCAGCCCGCTTCTAGACCCGATCGTGGACGGCCTATTAAATACATTGGGAATCAACCTGAACCTGGTTGAAGTGGGCGCCAACCTGAGTTGCAAGCCCCGTGGCACTGCTGTTTTGGTGATCTAACCTTCACCCACCACCGGCAGCTCCACACAAAACCTCGCCCCTTGTTCCCCATTGGCGACGCTCAACCATCCGCCCATGTTTTGCACAATCCCATAGCTCACCGACAGCCCCAGCCCGGTGCCCACGCCAATCGGCTTGGTGGTAAAAAACGGCTCGAAAATCCGCTCCAGCAACCGGGCATCGATTCCGCCCGCGTTGTCTTCTACCCAAATCCGCATGTGACGGCTGTCATGCTCGCAATGCAGGGCGATCCACGGCTGGAAGTCGCGGTTTTTTTCGCGCTTGCCCAATAGCGCGTCACGGGCGTTGACCACCAGGTTGATCAGTACCTGCTCCAACTGGTCGGCATGCCCCTTGACCTGCACGCTGAAGTCCGCCGCAGTGATGCGCAAGTCCACGCCTTTGCCGCGCAGGCCTTCGCCGAGCAGTGACACGGTACCTTCCACCGCCTGGGCGGGGTCGAAGGGCTGTTGCTCGACTTCCGAACGGCGGCCGAACACGCGCATGTGGTCCACCACCCGGGCCGCGCGCTGGACCTGGGCGTCGATGCGCTGGAGTTTGTCCGTCAGGTAGTCCTCCTGCACATCGCCATTGCTCAAGCGTTTGAGCACATTGGCGATGGCCATGCGCATCACGTTCAGCGGCTGATTGATCTCATGGGCCAGGCCGGTGGCCATTTCGCCGAGGGTGGCCATTTTTGCGCTTTGTGTCAGTTGTTGCTGGGAGCGGCGCACTTCGGTGTTGTCGCGGCCCACGGCCTGTATTTCCTGCAACTGACCTTGCTCGTCGAATACGCCACGGTCGGACCAGACCCACCAGGCGTGCTCGCGGCCCGGCAGTTGCAAGTTTATTTCGGCGGTGCTGACGGGAAACTCCGGGCTCAACTGGCTGATGCGTTTTACAAAGGCGCTGCGTTGCTCATCCGATAACCATTGGCCCAGGTTGACCCCCGCCAGTTGCTCGGGTGTGCATTCCAGGTAGTTGGCCAATGGCGTATTGCCGAAGGTCAGCGTCAGGTCCGGGCGATAGCGGCAGATCATCGCTGGTGAATCCTCCACGAGAATTCGATAACGCTCCTCGCTTTCCTTGACGTGCTGGGCCGCCAGAGTCGCCTCGGTGACATCCAGCCACAGGCCGACCGCTTCCACCGGCAAGCCGAGGTCGTCGCGCAGCAGTTTGGCTTCGTCCAGCAGCCAGTGGTAATGCCCCTGTTTGTCCCGCATCCGGTAGCGGCTGCGCACACTGCCTTCGCGAAGTAATGTGCGAGTGCGTTCAAAATAGGTGTCGCGGTCTTGCGGGTGGATCCATTCCACAGCGGTGACATGAATGCATTCGGCCAGGGTCCAGCCCAGCAAAGGCAACAGGCTGTCGCTGAAAAACGTCGGATGCAATGCGCCGTTGACGTAACGCTGGACATAGATCACCGCCGGGGAACTGGCAATCAGGTTGTCCAGGCGGGCATGGGCCGCGGCGGCTTGCAGTTGCTGGTTCTTGACGTCACTGACGTCGAGCATAAAACCGATCCAGCGACGATTGTCGCCCGCGCCCAGCACTTGGCCCTGGACGCGGTACCAGATCGGGTTCTGGTGAGTGTCTTGGCGTTGCAGGCGCACGTTGCTCAACAAGGGTTTGCCCAGGTTTTGCAAGTCTTGAAAGCGGCTGTTCAACTCCTGGCGATCCGAGGGGTGAATCAGCTCCAGCCAGTCGCCCAGCAGTTGTTTGTTCGGTGCATCCTCCATGCTCAAGCTGCGCATGAGTTGGGGGGCAAGGTGGATTTCGTCGCAGCCTGGCAGCAGCTCCCACCAGCCCGTGCCGAGCAAACCTTGCAGGGCTTCCAGGCGCTCCAGTTGTTGATGGTGGCGTTGCTCGCGCAGGCGATCGAGCAACGGTGCAGCGAGGGCTGCCGTGAGGTTCAGCCAGTCGCGATCACTGACGCCGGGTTGACCTTGGTACAGCCCGCAGAGCAGCCAGGCTGCGACGCCCTGACTGTCGCGGTAGGGCACCAGAAAACCATCGACATCGGCGAAGAGCCCGTGCAAGCGAGGATGTTCGCGCAGGCCTTGAATCACATTCAGGCCCAGCGGTGTATTGCCATTGAGGCTGTCGAGGCTGGTGCCCAGGCGTTGGCCGGGTTGCCACAATTGGGGCGCGTCGTGGGCGTTGTATTGGCTGTAGACCACCCAGCCCTGATCCTGTTGATCGAGTAGCGCCAAGGCAACGCACGGGATACGCCAGCGCTGGGCCAGACTGTTCAGGTGTTCGTTGAATACCTGCGGCAGGCGGGTCAAGCTGCACACCCGCAGTTGTTCGCTCATCTGGCAGGCAAGCTGATGGCTCTGTTCACGCTGCCGGGCCGATTCGCGGCCGGTCAGCAGGTCGCTGATATCCAGCAGTCGCAGCAGCCAGCCTTCACCCTCCGGTTCGACCCAGCCGCGGGAATGCAGGACGTTGCCGTCGGCGCCGTGAAAGTCCAGGTCCAGGCTGTGCCGCTGCCAGTCGGCGGGAATGCCTTCGATACTCAGCGCGCTGCCGGCGTGGAGCATGTCACGCAAGAGTGGCCGGGTATCGCCCGTGGGGTGTTGGGCCAATTGTTGGCGCAAGGCATTGCTGACCTGCACTACATGGCCCTGATGATCCAAATGCAGGTGCAAGCCAGCGTCGGGAATTCTTGCGGGTGGATTGAGAGCTTGGACGCTGCTGCGACCGAGCAGACGCCCGAAGAGTTTGTCGCCCGAGGTCAAAACTGCAGGCTCGATTTAGCATGCAGCGTTGTCGGCAGTTTTGGCACGCTGCCGATGCCCGGCAGCACAATAAATGGCATCACGGCGGCGATATTGCTCGACGGATACTTGATCTCGACCTTCAGCACGCCAGCCGTGAATGTCGCGTCGATGTGTGCGGGCAGAAACTGGAAGGTAGAGGGAATCCACTCTAACTGTTCTCGTACGATCTGCTTGGCCAGCGGCGCGACATTTTGTGCGTAGTTGGGCGAGTTCGGGTCCAGCGCCACGCTGCGCCGTACTGCTTCTGCCGTGGCGTGGTTGAACGACTGCATCAGCAATAAGGGCAGGCTGTAGCTGATCATCCCGTAGAACACCGCGAAAAAAATCACGAACACCGCCGCGAACTCAATGGCCACGGCGCCTTTTTGATTGTTGGGGAGATTTGTTTTCATGACCGCGTCTACTCTGACAGCTACTACCTGATGTCAGTATAGAATCAATCGGAAAAAGGGACGGTTTTTACGTGATTCAAGGCCTCGTGGTGTTTTTCTGGTTGGCGTTATGTGCGTTGCAGGATGCTCGACAGCGCCAGATTGCCAATCGCCTGACGTTGGGTGCGGCCCTGCTGGCCCTGATCTACCTGTTGTGGAGCGGCACGACATGGTTGGGCGCATCCGGGGGCGAAGGTTTATGGGCCTTGGGGTTGGCGCTGTTGCTCACATTGCCAGGCTATGCTCTCGGCCGCCTGGGGGCGGGGGATGTGAAGATGCTGGGGGCGTTGGCGCTCGGCTCCAATTCGACCTACGTGCTGTGGTCTCTGGTTGGCGCAGGAGGGGCCAGTATCCTCTGGCTGTTGGCTTCGCCCTGGCTATTACGGCATGTGAATCATGACGTTAGAAAACGCCTTGGTTATCTTGTGTTCGATCCGTCAAAAAAACTGCCTTTCGCCCCTTTTCTGTGGGTTGGATTTTCCCTTGCATGGTTTTGGATCCATTAGCCAGGTCCTGCCTATATCGCTATGTACATAGTCGGAAAGTACGTCTACGTTTAATGACGAAGGCTTGTAGGAAAGTTATTTGGAATGGATGGGTCAATCTTTGGCTTGCCAGGCATGGAGTAGCGCGTGAATAAGCTTAAGTCTCAGGTAAAAGTCCTCGTGGTTGACGACCAGCCATTGATCGTAGAGGAGCTCTGCGAGTTTCTCGAAGGCAGTGGTTACAGTTGTGTCCCTTGTGAGTCCAGCCAGCAGGCCCTGCAATGCTTCACTGACGATGGGCAGATAGGCCTGGTGCTGTGTGACCTGTATATGCCGGGCATGGATGGGATTGAACTGGTCCAGGCGATGCAAAAGGTCGCCGGCAAACAGCGGGTGTTTGAAGCCATCATGCTGACCGGGCGCGCAGACAAGCAGGATGTGATCAAGGCGTTGCGTGCGGGAGTTTCGGATTACTACCAGAAACCGATCAACCTCGACGAGTTGCTTGAAGGTTTGCAGCGTCAGGAAGCGGTGCTGGCCGAGCGTAAAAAAAACATGGATCTGGGGCAGTTGAACCAGAAGCTGCAATATCTTTCCGAATCCATCAATGACTTGTATCAGGATATCGATAAAGTCCGCCGCAGCGCGCCCTCACAGACCGATGACGAGGAGGCTGCCGAGGAAGCTGCGCGGGTGGAGATCCCGGCGATCTTCAACCCCTTGTCACCACGGCAACTGGACGTCGCCCGGCTGGTGGGCAAGGGCCAGACCAACTACCAGATCGCCTGTGAATTGGGCATTACCGAAAACACGGTCAAGCTCTACGTCTCCCAGGTCTTGCGCCTGACCCATATGCACAACCGCACCCAGCTGGCCCTCGCGCTTTCACCCAACAGCTCGGCTTTGCGCCAGCGGGTAACGGCGCACTGACTGGTGCATTGATCGCTCCCGCAAGGGGGAGCGATCAATAGGGCGGATCACTTGCCGCCTTCTGATTTGCCTCCAGCACTCTGCGCCTTGAAGAACTCCGGAATCGGGTAGGTGCTTTCCAGCAAGCGCCGCATGGCTTGTTCGCGTTCGGCGGCGCTGGCCTTTTGCGGCGTTGGCGAAGTCATCTGCCCGCTGGCCTGTAATGTCAGCCAGCGCTCGGTTTGCCCTTGATAGGGCGAGGAGGGCCCGGGTTCGATTGCCTGGGTCGACAGGGGCAGGGCCAGCAGCGTCAGGCTGGCGAGGTAGTGAAGTTTCATCATCGACTCCTTGAACCGCTTACTTGATTGTCGGGGTTGCTGTGTCTGTGACCGCTGCAACCTGAGCTTTTTCCGTGCCTGCTGGTGCGCGGATTCCCTTGAGTGCCTCGGCCCTGGCCTGGGCCTCGGTAACCTGCTCGGGGCTCAGGTTGACCTGGCCGACTACCTGCACTGCCTGCGTCCAGTTGTCCTGGTAGATCAGCAAGGTCACCAGGTTGATAGCGGCCAGGGTGTCGCTGGACTTGAGCTCCATGGCGGTGAGGAATTCAAAGCGTGCGTCCTCCAGGCGCAGTTGGTTGAGGTACACCACGCCCAGGTCATTACGGATTTTTTCGTCGGTCGGCGCCAGTTGCGCTGCCCGTTGCAAATAAATCAGGGCCTGGGCGTTGTCACCCTTGGCCACCGCCAGTTGCCCCAGCCCATGCTCGCCTTCGGCGGCCATACAGGTGCCCAGCAGGCTGCGGTACAGCGGTTCGGCCTGGGGGCGTCCGAGCAAACGGTAAACCTTGGCTTTGCGTTGGCGCACCTGGGGCAGGGTGTCAGGCAGGCTTTGCAGATTGGCCAGGCTGGCGTGCAGCTTGCCGTCGTTGGCCATGTCATTGGCCAGGTTCAGTGCCAGTTCCTGATCCGAACCTGGTTTGGCACAACTGGCGGGGGACATCAGTGATGACCACGGAGCCTGGCCGTTCGTGGCGCAACCGCCGAGCATCAACAGGCTCAGGCCGACGATCAGTCTTTTCATCTGCAGCTCCTCACATATTACTCAGGGCTCGGGAAATGGCGATGAACGCCGGCCCCCCAAGGACAATCATCAACGCCGGAAACAGGAAAATCATCATCACCACTGACATCTTGGCGGACATTTTCGAGATGTACTCCTGCAGGCGGGTCAGGCGTCGGTCATCGAATAGCTGTTTGAGCGCCAGCAAGGATTTCATCGCGCCGCCGCCTTGCTGGATCAGTTGTTGGAGAATGATGCAGGTGTCGGTGAATTCATCCACGGACAACAGTCGCGCGGTCTTGCCCAGTTCCTCGCTCAGCTCCAGGCCGGAGTCGACACGAGACAGGATCAGGTGCAGTTCGTGGGTCAAGGCAGGCAACAAGCGTTGCGCTTCAACGCTCAGTACCCGTAGTGATTGTTCGACGGCCATGCCGGATTCGAACAGGATGCGCAGTAAGGGTATGAATGTGGAAATTTCCCGGGCGATACGTTGCTGGCGATGGGCAGCGGTGGCCACCAGAATGCGCTTGGGTACCAGATAGCCGATACCGAGTGCTACCAGCGGCGCCAGCCAGGGGGATTCGACCTTGGGAAACAGCGCCTCTTGAACCAGTACGGTCACCCCGGAAGCCAGGATTGGCACACCGATCTGAAAGGCGGCAAACATCGAGCGCTGGCTGGCTTTTCTCCAGCCGATGCGGTTGAGCAGTATCTGTGTTTCGTTGTCCAGTTTGACCGAGCGCTGGGCCAGCGTACTGTTGCCCAACTGGTGCATGAACGCCCCCAGTTTATCTTCCCGGGCCAAGTGCCCCTGCAGGCGTTGGTTAACCACGCGCTGGCGCTGGCGTCGATCCAGCAATTGGCCGACGATCAGCACCAGTGCGGCGAGCAACAATAAAGCGCTGACCAATAGGACCATCTCAAATACTCCGCAACATGCGCCACATGCACAGGCTGCCCGTGACTTCCATGGCCAAGGCCACGAACAGCAGGATGCGTCCCGAATCATCGTTCCACATGGTCATCAAGTAACCGGGATTGGCCGCCATGAAGTAGCCCACCATGGCAACCGGCAGGCCTGCCAGTACGTAGCCGGTGATGCGGGTTTCACCGGTCATGGCCTTGAGCTGACGGGCGCCCTGTTCCCGTTCGCGAATCATCTTGATCAGATTCTCCAGCAACTCACTGGCGTTGCCACCGTAGCGGTGGTTGACCTTTAAACCCAGGGCGAACAGGCGAAACTCGTCGCGCTCATAAAATTCGGCAAAGTCATTGGCCGAGTCCGGCAGGCTGATCCCCATCTGCACGTTGCGCTGGATCCGGCTCATTGCACTTTTGAGCGGGTCTTCAGTGGTGTCGATGGCGCCCAGCACCGCGTCCGCCAACGTCCGACCGGACTTGAGGCTGCGCACGGTGTGGTCGAGTAATTGTGGCAACTGCTCGATCATTCTTTGCAAACGCCGTTGATAGCGCCAGGCGATGTAAAGGCGCAGGACCAGAGGCGGCAATACAATCATCGCCAGCAATCCCGGCCAACTGCCGACGACGAGGCCGACCAGAGCCGCCAGGGCCCAGAAAGTCAGCCACAACCCAAGGTTGTCAGTGGGTTTTCCCAGCCCGGCGCGCTGAAACATGCGTTCAAGGCCCATCCAATGGTCATGCTCCTCCGCCAGCAAGGGTTGCCCTTCGGCGAGTCGCTCCAGCACCCGATCGGTCTCGGCCTGACGCACGCCGTTGAGGAACAGTCGTAGCGACACGCCTATCAGAATCACACAGCTGAACAGCAAGAGGGCGCCGGTCATGGTCACGTCCCTAAAGAGAAGACAACGTCGGTTCGCGACGCAGCTTGTCACCTGCGGGGTTGATCGCCTCGCGCACGAAGCCGAAGCCCGTGCGCCGGTCGAGACGGAACAGGGTATTGGTGACGTAGACGTCATCGCGCACCCCTACCACTTCCACCACTTCACTGACGCAGCGTCGCCCATCGGGTAGGCGGGTCAGCTGGATCACCACATCCAGCGCCGCACAGATCATCTGCCGCAGGGTTTTCTCGGCCACCACGCGACCGGTCAGGCCGACCAGGGTTTCCAGGCGCAACAGGGCATCCTGGGCGTTGTTGGCATGCACGGTACTCATGGAGCCGTCGTGACCGGTATTCATGGCCGTCAGCACGTCGAGTACTTCTACGCCGCGAATCTCGCCGAGAATGATGCGGTCCGGGCGCATCCGCAGGGCGTTGCGGATCAGGTCGCTGGCCTTGACCTCACCGTGGCCTTCGGCATTGGGCGGGCGTGTCTCCAGGCGCACCACGTGCGGGTGGCCCAGTTGCAGCTCGGCAACGTCTTCAATGGTTACCAGGCGTTCATGGGGATTGATCAACTGGCTGAGGATATTCAGCAACGTGGTTTTCCCGGTCCCGGTGCCGCCGCTGATCAAGATATTGCAGCGCTTGCCCACCGCCTCCTGGAAAAAATCGAAGATGCCCTGGTCGATGGTCTGCATCGCCACCAGGTCGCTACTCTTGAGCATGTCCTTGCGAAACTTTCGAATCGACAGGCATGGCCCATCCAAGGCAATCGGCGGAATGATCGCGTTGACCCGGCTGCCATCGGGCAGCCGCGCATCGACCATCGGCGACGATTCATCCAGGCGTCGGCCCAGTGGCGCGAGGATCCGCTGCATGACCCGCTCTACGTGGTGGGCATCGATAAAGCGCAGGTCACTTTGATGCAACAGACCGTCCCGTTCGATGAACACCCGGTGCGGGCCATTGACCAGGATCTCGGTCACGGTGGGGTCGCGCAGCAACACTTCCAAGGGGCCGAAACCGGTGAGTTCGTCGACGATTTCTTCGGCCAGGCGCTCCATTTCATAGCGCGAAATCGCCAGGTGCATGCGGGTGATGTATTCGGCCACCTTGTCGATGATAAATTGCGCCAGGGACTGGCGAGAGCCTTCCAGCAGGTTTTTACCCGACTCCTCGATGGCATCGATGATGTAGCGATGCAGCACCAGTTTCAGGCCGTCGTGGTTGGCGTTGTCCGTAGCGCCTCGGGTGGAGCTGCCGAAGAGTCTTTCGTTGTTCATTTGTTGGCCCCCATCAACCGCTCAAACCAGCGGGCGGAAGGTTTTTCCTGGCCTTCGGAACGCTTTGCCAGGCGCTCGCCCAGGGTTCTCAGGGCTTGGGTCAGATTCTCCCGGGGGGAAAGGGCGAACAGGGTTTGCCCCTGGTTCTTTGCGTTCAGGCGTACCTCGGGGCTGAACGGCAATACGGCGATGGCTTGCAGGCCGAAGCTCTTTTCCAGCGCCTCGACATCCGGCGCCGCGCCTTTGAGGTAACGGTCCACCAGCAGCCGGGCGTGCTCGAGCTTCATGCCTTTTTCCCGCCAGGTGTTCAATACCACCAGGTTGCGCCGGCAATCCAGCACATTTTGGTCGGTACACCACAGCAGTTTGTCGCAGTGGCTGACGAAGGTGCGCAGGGCGTCGCTGTCCGCCTGCCCGGTCAGGTTCACCACGATATGCTGGAAATGTTGGCGCAAAGCGCTGAGCAACATGAAAAGCTCGGCTGCGCTGGTCGTCTCCAGGGGATCGTCGCCGCTGGAATAGGCAAGGATCCGCAGGCCTTCTGCAGTCGCGGTGAACGCACTGTTGATCAGCGTAGTGTCCAGGCGCCGCAAGTGGCGCAATGCATCACCAAAGTAGAACGAACTTTCCAGCCCCAATAGCGCCAGGCTGTCGCCACGGGGCAAGCCCAGGTCCAGCAACAAAGTGTGTTGCCCGCTTTTTTGCACGACCAATGCCAGATGGCTGGCCAGCAAGGCGCCGTCGGCATTGCCTTGGGTGCCATACAGCACGGTGAGACCGCCCAGGTGGGTGTTCTGGGCGACCGGTGGCAAGCGCTTGCCCAGGCGCCGCACCAGGCCCGCCACCTCGCTGGAGCGCGAACCATAGGCGACGAAGTCTCGCGCACCGGCGCGCATCGCGTTCAATACCAATTGATTGTCCATGCCATCGCCGAGGGCGACGATGGCCAGCATGGGCTTGGCTTCGAGGGCACCTTCGATCAACGCGCTCTGGGCCACTACATGCTCGCGATCCAGGCCAATGAATACCAGGCTGGCGAAGGTCACGTCCACCAGCGCCAGCAATTCGTCCAGGCTGCCGCCGCCTGCGCTTACCACCTGGCCCAAGGGCGCAAGTGCGCCCTGAAGCCATTCCAGATCGGTGGTGTTGCGGGTAATTGCCAGGAAGGTCTGGCTCAGGTTGTCACTCATTGCGAAAGCCCCGTGCGCCTGTCGAAATTGCCGTTTTCCAGGAAGTACAGGCGATACCAGTTCGGGTCGTAATTGCGCAGTTTTTCCCCCGGCAACGACGGCAGTTGCGCATTGGCGGCCAAGGGTTGGACCAAGTGTGGCGTGACGATCATCAGCAGCTCTTTTTCCTCGCGGCTGATATTGGATTCGCGAAAGAACGCGCCAAGGATCGGAATGTCGCCCAGGCCTGGAAACTTGCTGATGGTCGAACGGTTATTGGTGCTGATCAGGCCACTGATGACAAAACTCTCACCGTCGGCCAGGGACACGCTGGTATCGGTGCGGCGCACAGTCAGGGCGGGCACGTCGATCCCTTCGATCCGTACAGCGTTGGTGTAGTCCAGCTCGCTGACTTCCGGTGCCACCTTGAGCGAGATGCGGTTACGGTCGATAACCGTGGGGGTCAGAGTCAGGCGAATACCGAACTCCTTGTATTCGATGGCGATGGTGTCGCTGCCACTGCTGGGGACCGGCACCGGGACTTCACCCCCGGCGAGAAAGCTCGCGGTTTGACCACTCATGGCCACCAGGCTTGGACGTGCCAGGGTGTAGGCAAAACCGCTGCGCTCCAGCGCATTGATCAACGCCGAGAAACGCCCACCGCCGAAGCCGATATTAAAGCTGCCGTTGTCCAGAGGCAGGCTCATGCCGCCGGTGCCGGGGCTGCCGAACAAAAAGTTGCGCGTACCACCAAAGATCGAAGTGCTGGCCTCCTTGAGCTTGGTTCGGCTGACTTCGACAAAGCGAATATCAGTCTGTACCTGGCTGGGCAGGGTGGGATCGTCCGACGGTGAGAGGGCCATGCTGGTCAACGCCGAGGTGGCCTTGCCCTTGACGAACACCATGCTCTGGCGGGGCGTGGTGGCGCAGCGGGTCCAGACCATCAGGCTCGTGGTTCCGGGGCTGATGCCGGTCAACAAGAAACCACGCTCACCGTTGAGGTGGACGTCGGCGATCTTCGGGTCGCCGATGGCCAACCGGGTAATGGCCACGGGCGATTGCAGTGCGTGCTGCAGACCTTCGCCCACCGACAACGCGGCAGGCAGCGGTTCCAGGTTAGGGCAAGTGTCCGAGGCGGCGAATGCCTGGCAGACGGGCAGGCTGGACAGCATCAGGGCCCAGGCCATATGAGTGAACACGGGTGCGAAACGATGGCGCATACAACGGATCCTTGCTCAATCAGGGTGTTTGTCGGGTCGCTTGGTTGCCGCGAATGACTTCGATGCCGGAGCGTTGGGGATTGGCAATGAATCCTGGCTGACTTACTTTTTTCGGCGCCCCACCCAGGGCCAATTGGGTAAATTGGTAAAGTTCGCGATTGGCGCTTTGCAGTTTGGCAGGCACATCTTCTTCGCCGGCCCAGTAGCGGCTTAGCAACTGCTCATCGGCGCTGCGTACAGCCAGGCGCAGGGCGCCGGCGCTGGTCGCGAGCATCAACCGGCTCAGCAGTTGCTCCGGCACCGCCAGTACCACCGTGCGTGCCGCGGCGCGGCGTTGCGCCTGCTGGGCTTTTTCTTCGGCGGTGACGGGCGGCGGCACAGCGGCCTTGCCATCGTTGGTCAGGCCCAATTGATCGCCGACACTGAGCAGGCGTATGGCGGGGATGACGATCTGTGCCGAAGGCACCTCGTTGCCGGCCTCTTGGCGCAGGAACAGCAGCACATCCACGTAGTCTCCTGGACTGAGCTGCCCACCGGCGCCGATGACCTCGTCGACAGCTACGGCCAAGGCTCGCTCACCTGGGCGGATCATGCGTGCCAGCGGCCCGCCGGCGGTGAAGCTGGTGTCGTCCAGCCAGGTGCCGGCAGGCAAGGCACGCCACGGAATGCGACCGACGACCTGGTCCAGGTTGGTATAACTCCCGGCGGGTGCCGTGCGCAGTTTTTCCAGGCTCACGTCGGCGGCGGTGAGTGGGATATTGGCGGGGACATCGTGGACCAGGACGACCACCGTTTGGCGGGTCTGGTCTTCGACGGCGGCGACGGTATTTTCCACAGGAGCTGGCGCCTGGAATGGCGCGACTGTTGTTTCAGGTGGTCGACTCAGGACCAGACCCCAATAGCCTGCGAGCAACGCAGCAACCAGCAGTAACCCGGCTAGAATCATACTTACACGGCTGTTCATGACGGCTCTCCCTATCCTGTTGCACCACATGCCCCGTGTATCCAACGAGGCGGTTTACGCAACCAGGCAGCTATGAACATCTAACTATTTCGCTATTGGAAGGTAGTTCAGTTAGGACAAAATGCCATTACTGATCGGAATTTTTATCTGGCAAATGTAGGAAACCTCCTAGATGCGGGCCTTTGAGAGAAAATCCGCGACTAGTACTTTGTGATTAATGATTTCTTACAGTTGTTGAGACGGGGTTTGTTGACAATGCTGTGATGGCACACCGCAATTACTGCGTCGTGTCGTGATACGGCGCCAGTCGCGCATAGGGAGAAGTCTTATGTTCCTTGAGTTGATACTTAAAATTTGCATTCAGACTCAGCAATTTTTTCGGCGCAAGGATGGGGCGTCGGCGATTGAGTATGTCGTTATCGTATCGATCGTTGCTCTGGTTCTTCTTACCTACGGGAATACGCTCGGTAATGCGATCACAAGCTTCTTCGGTAGAATCGTCACGGGAATCAGCGTTGGCAGCTGACATTGCGGAATGAACGTAAAGCACACTGGATAACCCACTAATTTCAGGTAAGCCGCATGCCGACCTCTTCGTCCCCACGCCAGCAAATCCTTTTGGTGGACGACGAAGAGGACGCACTTAGGGAATTGGCCGAGTCCCTCGAACATGAGGGATTTGTCTGCTTCACCGCCACCAGCGTCACCTGCGCGTTGCAAGAACTGACCCTTCACCCCGACATCGCCCTGGTCATCACCGACCTGTGCATGCCCGAGGAAAGTGGAATCTCCCTGATCAAGCGCTTGCGCGAACACACCTCGCGCCAGCACTTGCCGGTGATTGTCATGTCCGGTCATGCCGAAATGGATGACGTCAGCGACATGCTTCGGCTGCAGGTACTGGACCTGTTTCGCAAGCCGATCTACCTGGTGCGTTTGATCGATACGCTGAACAATCTCTTTCCGGTGCGCAAGGTCAAAGCCGTTTAGCCCCGAGCTGTTTCTAGAGTGGCCTCCACCGTCCCACCATATGCTCGATATCGCCTGCCCCTTCCAACCGCCATTCGCCACTGGAGCCAGCCGGGCTGCATGCCAGGATCACCTCGCTGGGCAAACGCACGGGTTTCCTGAAGTCGACCTCGATCTCGATGTTGGCGCTGGGCAAATGCCCGTCGAGGGCTGCCAGTGTGCGTGCCTTGCTCCACAGCCCATGGGCGATGGCCTGGGGGAAACCGAACAGCCTGGCGGTCAATGCACTTAAATGAATCGGGTTGTAATCGCCGGACACGCGCGCATAACGCCGGCCGATATCGGCGGGCGCCTGCCAGCGCGCCAGTTCGTTGAGCGAGTCGATTGTTGGCAGGGATTGATCCACCTGCTCTCCCGCAAGCTTGACCCCGCGACACAGCATGCGGCTCTCGCCTTCCCATAGCGCGCCCAGCGAATCCTCCATTGTGGTGATCAGGTCAAAGGTCGCGCCCTTGGCGTGGGGTTGCAGGTTTTGTGCGTAGACGCCGACTTGCACTTCACCCACGGCCCCCAGCGGGCGAAGAATGCGAATGCGGTTGCTCAGATGCACCAGGCCCAGCAGCGGAAAGGGAAAAGCCTTGGCCGTCAGTAACTGCAATTGCAGGCCGAACGCCAGGATGTGCGGGTAGGTGGCCGGCAACATCGGGCTGTCGATAAAGCCGCAGACTTCACGATAGGCCGCTACATCCCTGGGGTTTACGTTTACCGGACAGCGCAGCCCGGAGTCGGGCAGCGTGGTGCCGGTGATTTTGCGCTTGAGGGCTGCGCGCAGATACAACGGCGGCAGCGACGGACTGTGGTGCAACGTGTGCCATTGCATGTTCAGGCCCCCAGCAGACTTTGTCCGCATACGCGCAGCGCCTGGCCGCTGACAGCGCCGGAACCCGGCTGGCCGAGCCAGGCCACGGCTTCGGCAACATCCTGGGGCAGGCCGCCCTGGCCCAATGAACTCATGCGGCGCCCGGCCTCGCGCAGGGCGAAGGGGATGTGCGCGGTCATTTGGGTCTCGATAAAACCAGGGGCCACGGCGTTGATGCTGATACCGCGTTCGGCCAACAGCGGTGCCCAGGCCTGGGCCAGGCCGATCAAGCCGGCCTTGCTCGCGGCATAGTTGGTTTGCCCACGATTGCCGGCAATGCCGCTGATGGATGCCAGCAACACCACGCGTCCATTGTCGTGCAACGTAGCGCTATCGAGCAGGGCTTTGGTCAGCACCTGCGGCGCATTGAGATTGACCGCCAATACGGCGTCCCAGTATTCCGGGGTCATGTTGGCCAGGGTCTTGTCCCGGGTGATACCGGCGTTGTGTACCACGATGTCGATACCGCCCGGCAACTGCTCGATCAGTTGCGCAGCAGCATCTTCGGCGCAGATATCCAGGGCGATGCTGCGCCCGCCCAGACGCGCAGCCAATGCATCGAGGTCGGCCTTGGCTGGTGGCACGTCCAGCAACACGATCTCGGCGCCATCGCGGGCCAGGGTTTCGGCAATCGAGGCGCCAATGCCACGGGCGGCACCGGTCACCAACGCCTTGAGCCCGGCCAGGGGGCGCGTCCAGTCATGCACTTGAGTCGCGCAGGCGCTCAGGCGAATCACCTGGCCCGAGATGTAGGCGCTTTTGGGCGAAAGGAAAAATCGCAGCGCACCTTCCAACTGGTCTTCGGCGCCGTCACCGACATACAGCAGCTGCAAGGTGCCGCCGTTGCGCAGTTCTTTGGCCAGCGAACGGCTGAAGCCTTCGAGGGCACGCTGGGCGCTGGCGGCGAACGGGTCGCCGATGGATTCCGGCGCTCGTCCGAGCATTACCACGTGGGCGCTGTGATCGAGATTTTTCAGCAGCGGCTGGAAGAATTCACGCAGTTGCTTGAGTTGGTCGGTGTGCTGAAGATGGCTGGCGTCGAACACAACGGCCTTGAGTTTGGGACCATGACCGGGAATCCACGCAGTGGCCTCCAGGGGGGCGGCACCGTAGCTGAATATCGCTTCGGTGAGTTTGTTGGCAAATGGCAATACCTTGGCCGCCAATGGGCCGCCGCCCAGCAACAGGGCGCCGTCCACCGGGCGCAGGCGGCCGGCTTGCCAGCGCTCCAGTCGACCTGGCGCCGGCAGGCCAATGGCGGTAACCAGTCGATGGCCGAGGCTTGAGTTGGCGAAGTCTATATAACGGTCAGACATGGAACGCTCTCCGGCTGCTGGGGTTCAAAGGGTGGACCATCAATAGATGAAAGTCGTTCGATTGAGCCTAGGCTAGGCTCAAGATTCCACCTACCACTTTCAGGGAGCTTTCCATGACTCAGTTGCGCCGTGTCGCGATCATTGGCGGTAATCGCATCCCCTTCGCCCGCTCCAATGGTCCGTACGCTACGGCCAGCAACCAGGCGATGCTGACCGCAGCCCTGGAAGGGTTGATCGAACGCTACAACCTGCATGGCCTGCGTCTGGGGGAAGTGGCCGCCGGTGCGGTACTCAAGCATTCGCGGGATTTCAACCTGACCCGCGAATGTGTCCTGGGCTCGCGGTTATCGCCGCAAACCCCCGCCTACGATGTTCAACAGGCATGCGGCACGGGCCTGGAAGCGGCGCTGCTGGTGGCCAACAAGATTGCCCTGGGGCAAATTGAATGCGCGATTGCCGGCGGGGTGGACACCACCTCCGATGCACCTATCGGGGTGAACGAGGGGCTGCGCAATATTTTGCTGCAAGCCAATCGCAGCAAATCCATGGCCGACAAACTAAAAGTCTTGTTACAACTTCGCCCCCATCACCTCAAGCCCGAGCTGCCACGCAATGGCGAACCCCGTACCGGTTTATCCATGGGCCAGCATTGCGAACTGATGGCACAGACTTGGCAGATCCCTCGCGCCGAACAGGACCAGCTGGCCCTGGAGAGCCACCAGAAAATGGCCGCAGCCTACGCCGAGGGTTGGCACAACGACTTGCTCACGCCGTTTCTCGGTTTGACCCGCGACAACAACCTGCGTCCCGACCTTACCCTGGAAAAACTCTCCAGCCTTAAACCTGTGTTTGAACGCGGCGAGAAGGGCACCCTGACCGCCGGCAACTCCACGCCGCTCACCGATGGCGCTTCGCTGGTGCTGTTGGGTAGCGAGGCATGGGCCAAGGAGCGGGGCCTGCCGATATTGGCTTATCTGCGGGATGGGGAAGCGGCCGCGGTGGACTTCGTCAATGGCGCCGAAGGGTTGTTGATGGCACCGGTGTATGCCGTTCCGCGCTTGCTGGCGAGGAATGGCCTGACACTGCAAGACTTCGATTACTACGAAATTCACGAAGCTTTCGCCGCCCAGGTGCTGTGTACGCTCAAGGCGTGGGAAGATGCCGACTATTGCAAGACTCGCCTGGGGCTGGATGCGCCCTTGGGCGCGATTGATCGCAGTCGTTTGAACGTCAAGGGCAGCTCCCTGGCGGCCGGGCATCCATTCGCGGCTACCGGAGGGCGCATTATCGCCAATATGGCCAAGCTGCTGGACGCTGCGGGGCGGGGGCGCGGGCTGATTTCGATCTGCGCCGCGGGTGGTCAGGGTGTGACGGCGATTGTTGAGCGCTGATCTCGGCTATTATTGCCCCGCTCTTGCAGGACAACTGTTGGCAAAAGCAGTCTTGTCAGATAAATCTGGCATATTGGATGCCTTCCAGGTTGGTCAAAGGTCGGTATCCTCTCCCCGCGGCGAGAGGATTGCCGTATAACGAGTGCCATACGCGTGTTTGGTAATAAAGGACCCACAATAAAAGCTGATGAAGACTCCTAAACGCATTGAACCCCTGATCGAGGACGGTCTGGTCGACGAAGTGCTGCGCCCACTTATGAGTGGTAAAGAAGCAGCTGTTTATGTGGTGCGCTGCGGCAACGAGCTACGTTGCGCCAAGGTCTACAAGGAGGCGAATAAACGAAGTTTTCGTCAGGCGTCCGAATACCAGGAAGGACGCAAGGTCCGCAATAGCCGGCAGGCCCGGGCCATGGCCAAGGGCTCCAAGTTCGGCAAGAAAGAAACCGAAGATGCCTGGCAGAACGCCGAAGTGGCAGCGCTGTTTCGCCTGGCCGGTGCAGGTGTGCGGGTTCCCCAGCCTTACGACTTCCTTGAAGGCGTGTTGCTGATGGAACTGGTGGCTGATGAATACGGCGACGCGGCACCCCGGCTCAACGACGTGGTCCTGGAGCCGGATCAGGCCCGTGAGTATCACGCTTTCCTGATCTCCCAGATCGTGCTGATGTTGTGTACCGGCCTGGTGCACGGTGACCTTTCCGAGTTCAACGTGCTGTTGACTCCGACCGGCCCGGTCATCATCGACTTGCCTCAAGCGGTGGATGCAGCGGGTAACAACCACGCCTTCACCATGTTGGAGCGGGATGTGGGCAACATGGCTGCTTATTTCGGGCGTTTCGCTCCGGAATTGAAGACCACCAAGTACGCCAAGGAAATGTGGGCGCTTTACGAAGCGGGCACCCTGCACCCGGGCAGTGCCCTGACCGGTGAGTTTGACGAGCCGGAAGAGTCGGCGGATGTCGGCAGCGTCATGCGTGAGATCGAAGCGGCGCGGTTGGACGAAGAGCGTCGCCAGGCCATACGCGCGGCGGACGATGCACCACCGGGCAAAACGGCAGAAGAACCGCCGCCACCCTGGATGCAATGATCGGCCTCAGGTTGCCGGGCGAACGCATAAGTTAGCCCGGCAAGACTCATCAACGGCAACACCCGCCAGATGCCAATTCCTTGAGAATCGGGCAGTCTGGCCGGTGATCGCCCTGACAATCCTCTACCAGCTCCTGCAGGGTATCGCGCAGTTGCCCCAATTCGCGGATCTTCTGATTCAGCTCATCAACATGCTGGCGAGCCAGCGCCTTGACGTCGGCACTGGCCCTCTGTCGGTCTTGCCACAATTGCAGCAATTTCCCGACTTCCTCCAGTGAAAATCCCAGGTCCCGCGAGCGCTTGATAAATGCCAGGGTGTGCAAGTCGTCGGCACCGTACAGGCGATAACCGCTGTCGCTGCGAAGGGCCGGTTTGAGCAGGTTGATGGATTCGTAGTAGCGAATCATCTTGGCGCTCAAGCCGCTTTGAAGGGCTGCTTGACCGATATTCATGGGCAGTACTCCCGGAGACGTTGCCCCTAGGATCAACCTTGACCTTGGGGTAAGGTCAAGGACTCAGTTCAATGTTTCAGTAACCCAGCTTCGTCGGCTTGAGGTACATCCCGTCGGTGCCTTGGGCAATGCGCAACTTGCGCACATCCCCGGGTTTCAAATCGATCTCTTGCGCCTTGGGCGCCAGCATGCCGGGCAGGCATCCTGGCGCTTGGCCCGGCAACAGCTTGAGACGCAGCGAGACCCGGCCTTCGGGGAAGTTGAACGAGGTGGCCTGCTCCTGAAACAGTCGCCCGGCCAATTGGTCATTTACGTACAAGCCAATTTCGCAGTTGGTGGGGACTTCCAGGCGCTCCCTGGAAATGATCAGCACCGCATAGTCTTCGGCGGCACGGGCCATTGGGGCGGTGGCGAGCAGACTCATCAGGCCGGCAAGGCCAAAAATCGACCAGCGCATGGTGAATTCTCCGAGTTTCCAATCGTGGATGCTCGCAGCTTGGCCGACAGCGCCTGCGAATACCAGCCCGGCTTGCTGCTATGAGAGCTTGACCTTGCCATTGGGGCAAGGTCGACACTACTTGCATCGTTATTAAAGGAGTCATGTCATGCAAGTATTCAACGTTGAAGGAATGACCTGCGGCCATTGCGTGCGAGCCGTGACACAAGCGGTACAGAGCCAGGATCCGGCCGCCAGTGTGAGAGTCGACCTGGCAGCCAAGGAGGTCGGCGTGGAAAGTCGCCTGTCGCCGCAGGAAGTAATCAATCTGATCACTGAAGAGGGCTATGAAGCCAAACTCGCCTGATGTTTCAATAGTTAGCGAGCTAACGTAATGTTCAAGGTGCCCAAGCGCAGCTAGACTGTTGAGCTGCCGACTTTCCTGGGTGCCTGATGAAACTTCGCATTATTTTGATCCTGGGGGCCTTGAGCGCATTTGCGCCCCTGGCAATCGACTTCTACCTGCCGGGGTTCCCGGCGATGGCCGTGGCATTCGGCACCGATGAAAAACATATCCAGTTGACCTTGGCGGTGTATTTCGTCGGGCTGGCGCTTGGTCAATTGATTTATGGGCCGCTGGCGGACCGCTTCGGACGGCGCGGCCCACTGTTGAGTGGTGTGACCTTGTTCACCCTGGCGTCCTTTGCCTGTGCCTATGCGCCGTCGCTGGAGTGGTTGATTGGCGCGCGCTTCGTGCAGGCTTTGGGCGGCTGTGCGGGCATGGTGATCTCCCGCGCAGTGGTCAGCGATAAATGTGATGCGGTGGGCTCGGCCAAGGTTTTCTCGCAACTGATGCTAGTGGTGGGGCTTGCGCCAATACTTGCGCCGATGCTGGGCGGGGTCATGGTTAACCTGTATGGCTGGCAATCGATTTTCCTGGCATTGACGGTGTTCAGTGTTGGCGCTGGCGTGGCGGTGGCGGTCGGCTTGCCAGAGAGTTTGCCGGCCAATCAGCCTCGGCAACCTTTGTCCGGGGCGTTGCGCCAGTACGGTCGACTGTTGGGAGATCGGGTATTTTTCGGTTACGCCTTGACGGGTGGTGTAGCGATTGGCGGGATGTTCGCCTACATCGCCGGCTCGCCTTTTGTATTCATCAAGCTTTATGGCGTACCGGCCGAACACTACGGTTGGCTGTTTGGCACCAATGCGGCGGGCTTCATCCTTGTTGCCCAGGTAAACGCACGGTTGTTATCCAAGCGGGGTCCGGCATTTTTGCTGACCCGCACGGTGTGGGTGTATCTGGCGGCAGCGCTGGCGTTGCTGGCAGTGACGGCATTGCACACCGAGGCGTTGTGGCCGTTGTTGGTGCCGCTGTTTCTTTGTATCGCCAGTTTGGGCTGCATCATGCCCAACACTTCGGCCTGCGCCATGAACGGGCAGGGCACGCGGGCGGGCAGTGCCTCGGCGTTGCTGGGCTGCATTCAGTTTGGCATCGCGGCTGGCGCGGCGTCGTTGGTCGGGGTGCTGCACAATGGCACGGCCATGCCGATGGCGATGGTCATCAGCTTGTGCGGGGTTTTGGCGGTGACTGTGGCCATGTGGACCCGGCGCTTGCAGCGCGATAGAGCCTTGCAAGCGCAGGTCTGATCACTAAAGGTTCAGCCAGCAGCGCGTTGCTGGCTTTCGGGGAACTGGTGGGGGGCCTGGATGCGGCCTTGCAGGGTGCTGGCGAAGGCGCGAGCCTCGGCCTCGCTGCGGAAGGTAACGGTATTCTGGTCGAGGATAACCTGCCATTTACTGCCTTGGGATTTTGCTAGCGCTTTTATCAGGATCTTCATTGCTGACTTCCTCACGTAAAAGATTGCGTGGCAAAGGCGGCCAATATAAACCTGAATGCGCTCTTAAATATGACAAGGATCAAGTGTCTGACTAACGGTGCGGTCCGTTACTCACATAGCTAACGGACAGCGCCTACAGAGCTGTTTATCTAGAAACCTTCCAACACAATCTTGCCCTTGGCCTTGCCGCTTTCGAGCAGCTCATGCGCCCGGCGCAGGTTTTGCGCATTGATCACGCCGAAGTGTTCGCCCAGGGTGGTTTTCAAGGTACCGGCGTCAATCAGTTCGGCCACGCGGTTGAGCAGATTGTGTTGCTCGATCATGTCGGTGGTTTCAAACATTGAACGGGTGTACATGAACTCCCAGTGCAGCGACAGGCTCTTGCGCTTGAGCTTGCTGACATCCAGCGCCTTGGGATCATCGATCAGCGCCAATTTGCCTTGAGGCACAAGGGCCTCCACCAGTTGGTCCAAATGCTGATCGGTCTGGGTCAGGCTGGCGACGTGGGTCACCTGCGGGACGCCTGCGTGCTTCAACTCTTCGCTCAGCGGTTGGTTGTGATCAATCACCAGATGGGCGCCAAGATCCCTGGCCCAGGCCTGGGTCTCGGGGCGTGAAGCGGTACCGATGACGTTCAGGGCGGTGAGTTGGCTGGCCAGTTGTGTGAGGATCGAACCCACGCCGCCGGCGGCACCGACGATCAGCAGGCTTTGCCCTTCGTTGGTCTTGCCTTCGCGCACCTGCAAGCGTTCGAACAACAGTTCCCAGGCGGTGATGGCGGTCAGTGGCAGCGCGGCGGCTTCGGCAAAGCCCAGGCTCTTGGGCATATGGCCGACAATCCGCTCATCCACTGCGTGCAGTTCGCTGTTGGCGCCCGGACGTACCAGTGAGCCGGCGTAGAACACCTTGTCGCCGGCCTTGAACAGCGTCACGTCCTTGCCGACAGACTTGACCACACCGGCCACATCCCAGCCCAGTACTTTGGCCTCGCCGTTCTGCGGGGATACATTCTGGCGGACCTTGGTATCCACCGGGTTGACTGAAATGGCCTTGACCTCCACCACCAGGTCGCGGGGGCCTGCGATGGGCTGTGGCAATTCGATGTCTTGCAGGGATTTGGGGTCGTTGATCGGTAGGGCAGCGTAGTAAGCGATGGCTTTCATGGTGAGTCCAAAAATGAGTTGAACGGGTTAAGAAGATCATTGGCTATTTCCCATGAAGATAAAACCCGATAAAAGAACAGTCTCTTTCAATATTTTTTTGATAATTGGCCGGAATGCTACCCATGCTGCGTTTTGATGATTTGCAGTTGTTTGTGCGTGCGGCGGATTTAGGCAGCCTGTCGGCGGCGGCACGGGGCATGGACATGTCGGCGGCGGTTGCGAGTGCCGCGCTCAAGCGCATCGAACAGCAATTGGGCGCACGCCTGCTGGCACGGTCTACCCGTAGTCTGCGCCTGACGGCCGAAGGTGAAGGGTTTTTGCAATATGCTCGTGCGGCGCTGAGTCAACTGGATGAAGGACGGCGGTTGCTGGCCAGCAGTCAGGATCACGTCAGCGGCGTGTTGCAATTGTCGGCGCCTTCGGATTTTGGACGCAATGTGCTGTTGCCATGGCTGGATGAGTTTCAGCGCGAGCATCCTCGATTAAGTGTGCGCTTGCTGCTGGGCGACCGCATCGCCGATCTGTTCCGTCAGCCGGTGGATATCGCCTTGCGCTACGGCGAACCCGAGGACTCCAACCTGGTTGCCCTGCCTGTTGCGCCGCACAATTATCGGGTGTTGTGTGCAGCCCCCAGCTACCTGGCCCGGCATGGCGAGCCGCGACAGTTGGAACAGTTGGCTCAACATAATTGCCTGCTTTACATGCTGGGCAGTCGGGTCCACGACCACTGGAGCTTTGACGATGGTCGACGGCAAATCAGCCTGACGGTGACGGGCGATCGCTTCAGTGATGATGCCGATGTGGTTCGCCGTTGGGCGGTGGCCGGCGTTGGCATCGCTTACAAGTCTTGGCTGGATGTCAGTGAGGATGTGCTGGCGGGCCGTTTGCAGGTGATCCTGCCGGAACTGCGGGGCGAGCGAACGCCTCTGAACCTGCTGTGTGCCCATCGTGCGCAATTGAGCAAGCCGATCAATCTCCTGCGTGAAATGCTGGTAGCTCGCTGTGCGAAATTAACCGAGCAGTTGGCGCATCGGTGGGACACACGGCAATAACCCGGGGATACGGGGAAATTTCACTCAGCCTCTGTCTACGGTTTGCCTGTCGGGCCCTACGGAATACGGAGTTTTCGCACCTATACTTTCGAGCCACGAGCAGCAGACGAATGATTCAACAGGGAGTGAATAATGGAACACGCACTTTGTATCAGCCAGATCGCCACATTACTGGCCGACCCCAAGCGCACTGCGATGATATGGGCATTGATGGACGGCTCGGCCAAACCTTCCGAAGAACTGGCGGCACTGGCCGGTTTATCGACGCCTTCGGCCAATGCCCACTTGGCCCGGTTGGCAGCGGGCGGCTTGCTGCAGGTGGAAGCCCGTGGGCGTAAGCGGTTCTTTCGGGTGGCCGCCCCCGATGTGAGTGCCGCGGTCGAAGCCCTTGCCAGCACCACGGTGGCGAGCGTGGCCCGTAGCCTACCTTCCAGGCCGGTGGCGGTATTGGCTGCGCCGGCCTCGATGCGCCAGGCGCGACTTTGCCAGGGCCACTTGGCTGGCGAACTGGCCGTCGCGCTCTACCAACGAATGCGGGTCGCCAGATGGATCGAACGCCACGAGCAACGGATCGACGTCACTCCCTTGGGCGCGCGCCATCTGGCGCGTCTTGGCATCTTTACCCAGGCGCTGGCCCAGAACTGCAAAGCGCCCATCACCTGTGACTGCTTTGACTGGAGCGAGCAGCAGCCCCATCTGGGCGGGGCATTGGGCGCAGGGTTGCTGCAATTGTTCATGCAGTCGGGCTGGTTGAAAGTCATCAATGAGTCTGCTGCATTGCAGATCACCGAAACAGGCCGGCAGGAAATAGCCCGGCTGGCGCCGTTGCCTGTGGCCTCGGCGGGCTAGCGTCGCTCAGGGTTTTAATCAGGTCGCATCCAGCGAATGCTGCGCTTGGCGATGCCGCACACTCGATCAGGGAATTTTCCACACGAGGGGCAGGGCATGGGCATTCAGGGCTATAGCGCGGCAGAACGACTGGAACGGTTACCCATCAGTGGTTACCACCGACTTATTTTCATCATCATTGCCCTGGCGTTTTTCTTCGACTCCATGGACCTGGCGATGATGACGTTCCTGCTGGGATCAATCAAAGCCGAGTTTGGTTTAAGTACGGCGCAGGCCGGGCTATTGGTCAGTTCGAGCTTTTTCGGCATGGTGGTGGGGGCATCGTTATCGGGAATGTTGGCTGACCGCTTCGGGCGCAAGCCGGTGTTTCAGTGGAGTATCGTTCTGTGGGGCATCGCCAGTTACCTGTGCTCCACGGCGCAGACGGTGGAGATGCTGACGTTGTTTCGCATCCTGTTGGGGATCGGCATGGGCATGGAGTTCCCGATTGCCCAGTCGATGCTCTCGGAGCTGATACCGGCCAAGCGCCGCGGACGCTATATCGCTTTGATGGATGGCTTCTGGCCGCTCGGGTTTGTCGCGGCGGGCGTATTGTCGTATTTCCTGCTGCCGGTGATTGGCTGGCGTGACATTTTCCTGGTGTTGGCCGTGCCGGCGGTGTTTGTTTTGGCGATTCGCTTCTTTATTCCGGAGTCGCCACGTTGGTTGGAGCAGGCCGGGCACGCGGACGCGGCGGATAAGGTATTGCTGGGTATCGAACAGCGTGTGCGTGATTCCCTGGGCGGCGGCCCGTTGCCGGAACCGCTGCGCTTGCCGCGGCTGGAGATTGTGCCGGGGACGTTTTTCTCGGCGTTCCAGCAATTGTGGTCTACGCAGTATCGCCAGCGCACAATGATGATCTGGAGCGTGTGGTTCTTTGCCTTGCTCGGTTTTTACGGCCTCACGTCCTGGCTGAGTGCCCTGTTGCAGCAATCTGGTTTTGCCGTGACCCAGTCGGTGTATTACACGGTGATCATTTCCCTGGGCGGGATTCCGGGCTTTCTGATGGCAGCGTGGTTGGTGGAGCGCTGGGGACGTAAACCCGTGTGCATCGTGACCCTGCTGGGCGGTGGGGTGATGGCGTTTTTATATGGGCAGAGTGCGGTGTTTGGTGGCAATGTCGGCCTGCTGATTGGCACCGGGCTACTGATGCAGTTCTTTCTGTTTGGCATGTGGGCGGTGCTTTACACCTATACACCGGAGCTGTATCCGACGTCGGCGCGGGCGACCGGTTCTGGGTTCGCTTCAGCGGTGGGGCGTGTGGGGTCTTTGTTTGGGCCATTGGTAACAGGGTTGATTTTTCCAATTACCGGGCAGGGTGGGGTGTTTGCCCTGGGAGCGCTGTGTTTTGCTGTGGCGGCTGTGGTGGTGTGGCTGTTCGGGATGGAGACGAAGGGCAAGACGCTGGAGGAGTTGAGCGAGGTCTGAAGGGCGACGCGCCGCCCCTGTGGGAACCGGGCATTCCCGGTTCCCATGTTGGAGTGCGAGGTCAGCGGTCGTTGGTTATGGCTTGACCAATCGCGCATCCAGGCTGTTCTGCGCCAGGCGTTTGGCCTGGTCCTGGGTCATGCCCAGCGAAGTATGCAACGCATGGAAATTCTCGGTGACATAACCACCGAAATACGCCGGGTCATCCGAGTTCACCGTCACCTTTACCCCGCGTTCGAGCATGTCGAGGATGTTGTGCTGGGACATATCATCGAACACGCAGAGTTTGGTGTTGGACAGCGGGCATACGGTCAGCGGGATCTGCTCGTCGATGATTCGCTGCATCAGGCGTTCGTCTTCGATGGCGCGCACCCCATGGTCGATACGCTGGATCTTCAGCAGATCGATAGCTTCCCAGATGTATTCTGGTGGGCCTTCTTCACCGGCGTGTGCCACGGTCAGGAAACCTTCACCACGGGCACGATCGAACACGCGCTGGAACTTGCTTGGCGGGTGGCCCATTTCCGAGCTGTCCAGGCCGACGGCCACAAACGCGTCCCGGAACGGCAGCGCCTGGTCGAGGGTTTTCTCGGCCTCTTCTTCGCTCAGGTGGCGCAGGAAGCTGAGGATCAGACCGCTGCTGATTCCCAGTTGCTGTTCGCCATCCTTGAGTGCCGCCGCGATACCGTTGAGCACGACTTCGAAGGGAATGCCTCGGTCGGTGTGGGTTTGCGGGTCGAAGAAGGGTTCGGTGTGAATCACGTTCTGGGCCTTGCAGCGCAGCAGGTAGGCCCACGTCAGGTCGTAGAAGTCCTGGGAGGTGCGCAATACGTCGGCCCCCTTGTAGTAGAGGTCCAGAAACTCCTGCAGATTGTTGAAGGCATAGGCCTTGCGCAGGGCTTCAACGTCATTCCACGGCAGCGCGATCTTGTTGCGTTCGGCCAGGGCAAACAGTAGCTCCGGCTCCAGTGAGCCTTCCAGGTGCAGGTGCAGTTCAGCCTTGGGCAGGGCGTTGAGCCAATCGTACATTTTCAAATTCTCATCAGGTGCAATGGCGCCATTCTACAGGCCAAGGCCGAAATAATCGGCAAAACCTGACCGAGCGGTAAGCATTCTTCATGCCTGCAGTAATCACCGATTGAACTAAGGTGTAACGAAACGTTAGCGACGCAGCGCAGTCTGTACCCCAACTACGACTGATTCGCTGCGCTAAAAGGCCTGCAATGCTCACATCACTCAAGCAAGAAAAATTCATGTTGCTGGCGCTGGTTGCCGCCATCGTGGCCTATCCGCTGGAACACTGGTTGCTGCATAGCGGGCAGATGGTGGCGCTGTTGGGTGGCCTGGTGCTGATCGGCTTTATCGTCATGGCGTCGATGCGCGTGGCCCACCATGCGGAGGTGTTGGCAGAAAAAGTCGGCGATCCCTATGGCACCATGATCCTTACCCTCGCCGCCGTGCTGGTGGAAGTGGTGATCCTGGCGATCATGATGAGTGTCTAGAAAATCATGATGCTGGACATCAACGGTATCCTCGGCCTGGCCGCGCTGATGGGCGGCATCAAGCATGGCGAACAGTCCTACAACGATGATTCGGCGCGAACCTACAGCGTGATGATTCTCACCGCCATGGGTGTGTCGATGGTGGTGCCGGAATTTATTCCCGAGGCGGACTGGAAGATTTACTCGGCCTTCACCATCGGTGCGATGGTGGTGTTGTACACCTTGTTCCTGCGGATGCAGGTCGGACCTCACAGTTACTTCTTCAGTTACAGCTACCCGGAAAAACGTCGCAAGCAGTTGCCGCAGGGAGAAGCCTCGTCGGTCAATCTGACATTCTCCATCGCGACGCTGGTCTTTGGGGTGGTGGTGATTGGCGCATTGGCCGAGGTGATGTCCAAGACCCTGGACCTCGGCCTTGAGGGAACGGGTGCGCCTCCGGTGATTACGGCAATCCTAGTGGCGGCAATATCGGCAGCGCCGGAGATCTTGACTGCGTTGCGCGCAGCCTTGGCCAATCGCATGCAGTCGGTGGTCAACATCGCGTTGGGTGCATCGCTGTCGACGGTGATCCTGACCGTGCCGGTAATGGAAGCAATGGCGCTGTACACCGGCCAACCGTTTCAGATGGCAATGACGCCAGTGCAGACGGTGATGGTGTTTATCACGCTGATTGTCTGTGCGATCAACCTCAACGATGGCGAAACCAACGCCATCGAAGGGATGACCCATTTTGTGTTGTTTGCGACCTTTATCATGCTGTCGCTGCTGGGGCTCTAGTCTTAGCCTGCGATCAGCTCCCGCGCCGCCTGGCTGTGATCGGCAATCAGGCCTTTAAGGTCCAGACCTTCGACCTGTCCGTCGATCACCCGCCACTTGCCCCCCACCATCACGCGATCCGCACGGTCGGCACCGCACAGCAGCAGTGCCGATAGCGGGTCGTGGCTGCCGGAGAAACGCAGTTCATCAAGTTTGAACAGCGCCAGGTCGGCCTGTTTTCCTACGGCCAATTCGCCAATGTCAGTGCGGCCGAGCAGTTTTGCCGAGCCTTGGGTGGCCCAGCCGAGTACCCCTTCAGGTGTGATTTTCTCGGCTCCGTAGCGCAAGCGTTGGATATACAGGGCTTGGCGGGTTTCCAGGATCATATTGGAAGCGTCGTTGGAGGCCGAACCGTCCACTCCCAGCCCGACGGGGGCACCGGCGGCGATCAGGTCCAGGGTCGGACAAATGCCCGAGGCCAGGCGCATATTGGAGCTTGGGCAATGACAGATACCGGTACCGGCCGCCCCCAGGCGAGTAATTTCTTCAGGATTGAAATGAATGCCGTGGGCCAGCCAGGTGCGAGGCCCCAGCCAGCCGACGCTGTCCAGATAGTCCACGGTGCGCAGGCCAAACCGTTGCAGGCAGAAGTCTTCTTCGTCGAGGGTTTCCGCCAGGTGCGTGTGCAGGCGTACGTCGAGGTTGTTGGCCAACTCGGCGCTGGCGGCCATGATTTGTGGTGTCACCGAAAACGGTGAGCAAGGTGCCAGGGCAATCTGGATTTGCGCGCCATCGCCACGCTCATGGTACTGGGCGATCAGGCGCTGACTGTCTTCCAGGATAACTTCGCCCTGCTGCACCGTCTGTTGCGGCGGAAGCCCGCCGTCCGCTTCGCCCAGGCTCATGGAGCCGCGGGTCAGCATGGCGCGCATGCCCAGTTCGCGGACACTTTCGACCTGTACGTCGATGGCGTTTTCCAGGCCCTCGGGAAACAGATAGTGATGATCCGCTGCCGTGGTGCAACCCGAAAGCAGCAACTCGGCCAACGCCACCTTGCTGGCAAGCGCGAGTTTGTCGGGCGTCAGGCGAGCCCATACCGGATACAAGGTTTTCAACCACGGGAACAACGGCTGGTTGACCACGGGCGCCCAGGCGCGGGTCAGGGTTTGATAGAAGTGGTGGTGGGTGTTGATCAGACCGGGAAGCACCACGTGCTCGCGGGCGTCGAAGACTTGTCCACAGGCTGTGGCAGGTTGTTGCCCGAGGGCGAGGACTTCGACGATTACACCGTCCTGCAGCACCAGGCCACCACGGGCGTCGAGGGTGTTGGCGGTGAAAATCGCAAGAGGGTTTTTTAACCAGATACGGGTCGCAGGCATTGGCCGGCTCCTCTGAATGATGGGTTCAGGTTTGCCAGCTCAGTGTTGCCCTGTCTGCTGATCCAGGGTCGCCGGTGAGGGCGAGATGGGCAGTCTACGTGTAGTCCAAAGCCGGGTCTATCACCGGTAATCGGTGATAGACCCGTAGGAGAATTACCAAGGTATGGTTTCGCCTCGGTAATTTACAAAGTGATGGCCACCCTTGCCTGCATAGGCATTCACTTGGGTGATCAAGCCTTGTACGCTGGTCTGCACGTCCAGGTCGGCACCTTCGCCGCCCATATCGGTTTTGACCCAGCCCGGATGCAGCGACAGCACCGTCAACTTCTGCTCGCCCAATTGCGTGACAAAGCTGTTGGTCATGGAGTTCAGCGCGGCCTTGCTGGCTTTGTACAGCGCAAGGTCCGGCGCGTCGGGCATGGTCACGCTGCCCAGCACCGAACTCATAAATGCCAGTACGCCACTGTCTTTGCGAATGTGCGGGGCAAAGCGCTGTGCCAGGTTGATCGGCGCTACGGCGTTGGTGAAAAACAGTTGGCCGACTTCGGCCTGGGTCGCATGGCCCGGTGTCTGGTTGGCCGGGCCCTTGATGCCGGCGTTGACGAACAGCAGGTCGAAAGTCTGCGCCTTCAGGCGTTGGCTCAAGGCAATCACGGCTTGTTGATCGTCCATGTCCAGCTGTTCGATGGATGCCGGGCCGAGGGCTTTCAAGGCATCGGCCTTCTGCGGATCACGCACAGTGGCGGTGACTTGCCAGCCATCCGCCAGCAGTTGTTTGACCAAGCCAAGGCCAAGGCCTCGGGAGGCGCCGATGACCAGTGCAGTTTTTGGCGTAGACATGAGTAGCTTCCTTCGCGGTGCAGGTTCATGGGTTCGGTGAACAACGGTGCCTGAGTCTTTGCTGCAATTCCAGCTGGGCTCAAGCTGGATAAAAAATGACCAACGCTTTGAATGCCTTATGACAGAAGGGTTACAGGCGGATGTGCTCAGGTTATCCACAGGCAGGTGCACAGTAGATGTGGGCAATTTCAACGTTCCAGACGGATTCGCCCGCGGCTTAAATCTGCCAGGTGCGTTTGCAATGTGTCGATCTGGGCTTCACCCAGCGCCAGTTGAAGCTCCACGCCGTTGGCGGTGAAGGTTTCCTCAACCATCAAGCCGCCCAGTTCGGCAACACGTAGTTTTACCAAGGGCAGTTCAGCAAAACCGCACGCGCAGGTCAGCGGCACGCGGCTGATCAGCTCGATGCGCTCGGCGTTCTGCAGGCACTTATTGGCGCCACCGCCGTAGGCCCGGGCCAGGCCGCCGGTGCCCAGTTGAATGCCGCCGTACCAGCGGATCACCAGAACCACCACCTGATCGAAGTCTTGGGCCTCGATGGCTGCCAGGATCGGACGCCCGGCCGTGCCACCGGGCTCTCCGTCATCGTTGCTGCGGTATTGCCCGCCCAGCTTCCATGCCCAGCAATTATGCGTGGCGTTCAGGTCGCTGTGCTGCTCGATAAACGCCTGAGCGTCCTGGGGGCAGGTAATGGGGGCGGCGAGGGTGATAAAGCGGCTTTTGCGAATCTCTTCGCGCAACTCGCACAAGCCGGTAAGCGTAAAAGACATGGATGGCTTCGTTTAGAAGGGTGGCTTGATGCCACAGCCTTTGAGAATGATGTGGATAAGGTTGGTGCCGGCGTCTTCCATATCGTTTTTGGTCAGCTTGGTGCGGCCGGTAACACGACAGATCTGAGTGGCAAAGTCGGCATAGTGCTGGGTGCTGCCCCAGAGCAGGAAGATCAAGTGGACCGGGTCGATGGGGTCCATTTTGCCCGCATCGATCCAGGCCTGGAACACTGCCGCCCGGCCACTGAACCAAGCGCGGTAATCCTGGCTGAAATACTCCGTCAGGCATTCGCCGCCACTGATGATCTCCATGGCGAAAATCCGCGAAGCTTGCGGCTGGCGCCGGGAAAACTCCATTTTGGCCCGGATATAACGGGTCAGTGCTTCAGCCGGATCGTCATCGGCGGTCAGCGTGTTGAACGCGCTGTCCCACAGTTCGAGGATATTGCTGAGTACCGCAACGTAAAGCCCCAGCTTATTGGTGAAGTAATAGTGCAGGTTGGCCTTCGGCAGCCCAGCGCTTGTCGCGATGGTGTTCATGCTGGTGCCTTTGTAGCCATGACGGGCGAATTGGTCTTCGGCGGCCTGGATGATCGCTTGTTCGTTCTTTTGCCGAATGCGGCTTGCAGGTTTTTCGGCGTGGTTGTTGTGGGCAGGAACTTCGAGGCTCATGGAGGTTTCCGTGCAGATCGATGAATGCGACTGATGCACAGATAACCCACCCACAAGTCTCAGACAAGTCCCGATACGATAAAAGCGTCAAGGCTGAAGGGCCTGGCCCGCAGGTCTTGCAAAAAGCTGTTCATTCATACGTCCCGTATTATCGGGTCGCAGCAAGGCTTTCGAGAAAGCTTTCCAGGACCAGATGGGGGCGACGTCCCTTGCGTGTGACCGAAGCGAGGCTCAGGTCATAGAAGCGCGCTGCAGGTTTCAGGGCACGTAGCCGGCCTTGTTGCACCCAAAGGCTGGCGTAGTGATCAGGCAGATAACCAATGTAGCGACCGGTCAGGATCAGGAAGGCCATGCCTTCGCGGTCGGACGCGCTGGCGGTGCAATTGAGGGCTTGATAATGGGCCTGAATTTCGGCCGGCAAGCGAAAAGTTGGTGCGATGGCATCTTGGCTATTGATGCGCTCCTCATCCAATTGCCTGTCGTCGGCGTAGAACAAAGGGTGGCCGACGGCGCAATAGAGCAGCGAGCGTTCGCTGTACAGCGGTTGATATTCCAGGCCCGAGAGGGCGCTGGCTTGAGGAACCACGCCGACGTGCAAGCGACCGTCGAGCACGCCTTGCTCGACCTCATTGGGCGCAATCATGCGTATCTGGATTTGCACGTCCGGGCCGCGCTCTTTCAGTTGTGCCAGGGCATGTGTAATGCGCATGTGAGGAAGGGTCACGAGGTTATCGGTCAGGCCGATGATCAGCTCCCCGCGCAGGTGTTGATGCAGGCCATTGACTTCAGTGCGGAAACTTTCCAGCGCACTTAACAGCTGCAGCACGGACTGATAAACCTCGCGACCTTCCTCCGTCAGCGAAAACCCGGCGCGCCCGCGCTGGCATAAACGCAAGCCCAGGCGTTGTTCAAGGTCGCTCATCTGCTGGCTGATGGCCGAACGCCCGATACCCAATACCGCCTCCGCCGCCGAGAAGCCACCGCATTCCACCACGCTGCGAAAGATACGCAACAGGCGGATATCGAAGTCGCTGACTTGTGCCAGGGGATCGGGGCGACGGCTGCTCATAGTTTAGTAAAGCCCTGACTGAAGGTTAGAAGAGTTGGATTTCACCGACTTTATCCTCGTGGCAATTTAGCTGCAAGAACGCTTTTCAATCCCGACGCTGCCGTATGTCCTGCGAGGTTTTGCTGATGAACATGCCTGAAAACGCCCCGTCCTCCCTGGCCAGCCAATTGAAGCTGGATGCCCATTGGATGCCCTACACCGCTAACCGCAACTTCCAGCGTGACCCGCGTCTGATTGTGGGCGCCGAAGGCAGTTGGTTGATCGATGACAAGGGGCGTCGGGTTTACGATTCGTTGTCGGGCCTCTGGACCTGCGGCGCCGGGCATACGCGCAAGGAAATCCAGGAGGCGGTGGCCAAGCAGCTTGGCACCCTGGATTATTCGCCAGGTTTTCAGTACGGCCATCCGTTGTCATTTCAGTTGGCGGAAAAAATCACCGACCTGACGCCTGGCAACCTCAATCATGTGTTTTTCACTGACTCCGGCTCCGAGTGCGCCGATACGGCAGTGAAGATGGTGCGTGCCTACTGGCGTCTTAAAGGCCAGGCGACCAAGACCAAGATGATTGGTCGCGCCCGTGGTTACCACGGTGTGAATATCGCCGGCACGAGCCTGGGTGGCGTCAACGGTAACCGCAAGATGTTTGGCCAGGCGATGATGGATGTCGACCACCTGCCGCACACTCTGCTGGCGAGCAATGCGTTCTCCCGCGGGATGCCGGAGCAGGGCGGGATTGCCTTGGCCGATGAGTTGCTCAAGTTGATCGAACTGCATGACGCTTCCAATATCGCGGCGGTGTTTGTCGAACCGCTGGCCGGTTCCGCGGGCGTGTTGGTACCGCCACAGGGCTACCTCAAGCGTCTGCGCGAGATTTGTGATCAACACAACATTCTGTTGGTGTTCGATGAAGTGATCACCGGCTTCGGTCGTACCGGCTCGATGTTTGGCGCCGATAGCTTCGGTGTGACGCCGGACTTGATGTGCATCGCCAAGCAAGTCACCAATGGTGCGATTCCTATGGGCGCGGTGATTGCCAGCAGCGAGATCTATCAGACCTTCATGAACCAGGCCACGCCTGAATATGCGGTGGAGTTCCCCCACGGTTATACCTACTCGGCACACCCGGTGGCTTGCGCCGCTGGCCTGGCAGCATTGGATCTGCTGCAGAAGGAAAGCCTGGTGCAGAGCGTGGCTGAAGTCGCACCGCACTTCGAGAATGCGCTGCACGGTCTGAAGGGCGGCAAGAACATTATCGATATCCGCAACTATGGCTTGGCCGGTGCAATCCAGATCGCACCGCGTGATGGAGACGCCATCGTGCGTCCTTTCGAGGCGGGGATGGCGCTGTGGAAAGCCGGTTTCTACGTGCGCTTTGGCGGTGACACCCTGCAGTTCGGACCAACCTTCAACAGTAAGCCGCAGGACCTGGACCGTTTGTTCGATGCGGTCGGCGAAGTGTTGAACAAGATCGACTGATTTCTCCTTCTATATAGAACACACAGCAGGCGCGGCGAGTATCGCGCCTGTGGAAAACTTTTCAGGAGCCCTGCATGAGCCTCATCCAGCATTTGATCAACGGTGAACTGGTAACCGACAGCGGTCGTAGCGCCGACGTCTACAACCCGTCTACCGGCAAAGTCATTCACCAGGTCCCTCTGGCCAGCCGTGAAACCATTCAGGTCGCAATCGACTCGGCCAAGGCCGCGTTCCCGGCCTGGCGCAATACACCGCCGGCCAAGCGTGCCCAGGTCATGTTTCGTTTCAAGCAATTGCTCGAACAGAATGAGGCACGTATCTCGCAATTGATCAGCGAAGAGCACGGCAAGACATTGGAAGATGCTGCCGGTGAGCTCAAGCGCGGGATCGAGAACGTGGAGTACGCATGCTCGGCACCGGAGATCCTCAAGGGTGAATACAGCCGTAACGTCGGCCCGAACATTGATGCCTGGTCGGATTTCCAGCCGTTGGGCGTGGTGGCCGGGATTACGCCGTTCAACTTTCCAGCCATGGTCCCGCTGTGGATGTACCCGCTGGCGATTGTCTGCGGCAACTGTTTCATTCTCAAGCCATCGGAACGCGATCCAAGTTCTACACTGCTGATCGCGCAGCTGTTGCAGGAAGCGGGTCTGCCTAAAGGCGTGCTGAGCGTAGTGCACGGCGACAAAGGTGCAGTGGATGCGCTGATCGAGGCGCCGGAAGTCAAGGCATTGAGTTTTGTAGGCTCGACGCCGATTGCCGAGTACATCTACTCCGAAGCCACCAAGCGAGGCAAACGCGTCCAGGCATTGGGTGGGGCGAAGAATCATGCCGTGCTGATGCCGGATGCGGATCTGGACAATGCGGTCAGTGCCTTGATGGGGGCTGCCTATGGTTCGTGCGGCGAGCGTTGCATGGCCATCTCCGTGGCGGTGTGTGTCGGCGATCAGGTTGCCGATGCGCTGGTTGCCAAATTGGTACCGCAGATCAAGGCGCTGAAGATTGGTGCCGGGACAACCTGTGGGTTGGACATGGGGCCGCTGGTGACGGGGCAGGCTCGGGATAAAGTCAGTGGCTATATAGAAGACGGTGTTTCCAGCGGTGCTGAGTTGGTGGTTGATGGTCGCGGCCTGAGTGTGGCCGGCCATGAAGATGGGTTCTTCCTGGGGGGGAGCCTGTTTGACCGTGTGACTCCCGAGATGCGTATCTATAAAGAAGAAATTTTCGGACCGGTATTGTGTGTGGTTCGTGTGAGTAGCCTGGAAGCTGCGATGCAACTGATCAATGATCACGAGTACGGCAACGGCACTTGCATCTTTACCCGTGACGGTGAAGCGGCGCGTCTGTTCTGTGACGAGATTGAAGTGGGCATGGTTGGCGTCAACGTTCCATTGCCGGTACCGGTGGCCTATCACAGCTTTGGCGGTTGGAAGCGTTCGCTGTTTGGTGATCTGCATGCCTATGGTCCGGACGGGGTGCGCTTCTACACCCGTCGCAAGGCGATTACCCAGCGTTGGCCGCAACGGGCCAGCCATGAAGCGTCGCAATTCGCCTTTCCAAGCTTGTAAGTAGAAAGTAGAAGGGCCGGTCCTTTTGGGCCGGCCTTTGCTTTTCGGGGCTTTTTCGACTGTTATGACAGTTTTGTGAAAATAGGGGTTGACGGCAGATTCTGGAAGTCTATAATTCGCCCCACTTCCGGCGCAGTCGAAACGGAAAACTCCTTGGTAAACAAAGAGTTATGCGGAATTCGACAGCGACCTGCTTCAGATCATCGAAGTCTGGAAGGAGTTGGTAGAGCAAGGTTGTTTGGCTCTATTAACGGCTCGATCTTCTCGGTCGAAAGCGGAGAAAAAGAGGTGTTGACAGCAGCGTGTAACGCTGTAGAATTCGCCTCCCGCTAACGAGAGATCGGAAGCGCAAGTGGTTGAAGTTGCAGAGGAAACTTTGAAAACTTCTTAAAATAACCGCTTGACAGCAACAGAGGCTGCTGTAGAATGCGCGCCTCGGTTGAGACGAAAGATCTTAACCAACCGCTCTTTAACAACTGAATCAAGCAATTCGTGTGGGTGCTTGTGGAGTCAGACTGATAGTCAACAAGATTATCAGCATCACAAGTTACTCCGCGAGAAATCAAAGATGTAACCAACGATTGCTGAGCCAAGTTTAGGGTTTCTTAAAAACCCAAAGATGTTTGAACTGAAGAGTTTGATCATGGCTCAGATTGAACGCTGGCGGCAGGCCTAACACATGCAAGTCGAGCGGTAGAGAGAAGCTTGCTTCTCTTGAGAGCGGCGGACGGGTGAGTAATGCCTAGGAATCTGCCTGGTAGTGGGGGATAACGTTCGGAAACGGACGCTAATACCGCATACGTCCTACGGGAGAAAGCAGGGGACCTTCGGGCCTTGCGCTATCAGATGAGCCTAGGTCGGATTAGCTAGTTGGTGGGGTAATGGCTCACCAAGGCGACGATCCGTAACTGGTCTGAGAGGATGATCAGTCACACTGGAACTGAGACACGGTCCAGACTCCTACGGGAGGCAGCAGTGGGGAATATTGGACAATGGGCGAAAGCCTGATCCAGCCATGCCGCGTGTGTGAAGAAGGTCTTCGGATTGTAAAGCACTTTAAGTTGGGAGGAAGGGTTGTAGATTAATACTCTGCAATTTTGACGTTACCGACAGAATAAGCACCGGCTAACTCTGTGCCAGCAGCCGCGGTAATACAGAGGGTGCAAGCGTTAATCGGAATTACTGGGCGTAAAGCGCGCGTAGGTGGTTTGTTAAGTTGGATGTGAAATCCCCGGGCTCAACCTGGGAACTGCATTCAAAACTGACTGACTAGAGTATGGTAGAGGGTGGTGGAATTTCCTGTGTAGCGGTGAAATGCGTAGATATAGGAAGGAACACCAGTGGCGAAGGCGACCACCTGGACTGATACTGACACTGAGGTGCGAAAGCGTGGGGAGCAAACAGGATTAGATACCCTGGTAGTCCACGCCGTAAACGATGTCAACTAGCCGTTGGGAGCCTTGAGCTCTTAGTGGCGCAGCTAACGCATTAAGTTGACCGCCTGGGGAGTACGGCCGCAAGGTTAAAACTCAAATGAATTGACGGGGGCCCGCACAAGCGGTGGAGCATGTGGTTTAATTCGAAGCAACGCGAAGAACCTTACCAGGCCTTGACATCCAATGAACTTTCTAGAGATAGATTGGTGCCTTCGGGAACATTGAGACAGGTGCTGCATGGCTGTCGTCAGCTCGTGTCGTGAGATGTTGGGTTAAGTCCCGTAACGAGCGCAACCCTTGTCCTTAGTTACCAGCACGTAATGGTGGGCACTCTAAGGAGACTGCCGGTGACAAACCGGAGGAAGGTGGGGATGACGTCAAGTCATCATGGCCCTTACGGCCTGGGCTACACACGTGCTACAATGGTCGGTACAGAGGGTTGCCAAGCCGCGAGGTGGAGCTAATCCCATAAAACCGATCGTAGTCCGGATCGCAGTCTGCAACTCGACTGCGTGAAGTCGGAATCGCTAGTAATCGCGAATCAGAATGTCGCGGTGAATACGTTCCCGGGCCTTGTACACACCGCCCGTCACACCATGGGAGTGGGTTGCACCAGAAGTAGCTAGTCTAACCTTCGGGAGGACGGTTACCACGGTGTGATTCATGACTGGGGTGAAGTCGTAACAAGGTAGCCGTAGGGGAACCTGCGGCTGGATCACCTCCTTAATCGACGACATCAGCTGCTCCATAAGTTCCCACACGAATTGCTTGATTCATTGAAGAAGACGAAAGAAGCAGCCCGAAATTGGGTCTGTAGCTCAGTTGGTTAGAGCGCACCCCTGATAAGGGTGAGGTCGGCAGTTCGAATCTGCCCAGACCCACCAATTTTGTGTGGGAAACGCCTGTAGAAATACGGGGCCATAGCTCAGCTGGGAGAGCGCCTGCCTTGCACGCAGGAGGTCAACGGTTCGATCCCGTTTGGCTCCACCACTACTGCTTCTGTCGGTATAAAGCTTAGAAATGAGCATTCCATTGTGATGATGGTGAATGTTGATTTCTAGTCTTTGACTAGTTCGTTCTTTAAAAATTTGGGTATGTGATAGAAAGATAGACTGGACGTTACTTTCACTGGTAACGGATCAGGCTAAGGTAAAATTTGTGAGTAATTGCGAATTTTCGGCGAATGTTGTCTTCACAGTATAACCAGATTGCTTGGGGTTATATGGTCAAGTGAAGAAGCGCATACGGTGGATGCCTTGGCAGTCAGAGGCGATGAAAGACGTGGTAGCCTGCGAAAAGCTTCGGGGAGTCGGCAAACAGACTTTGATCCGGAGATGTCTGAATGGGGGAACCCAGCCATCATAAGATGGTTATCTTGTACTGAATACATAGGTGCAAGAGGCGAACCAGGGGAACTGAAACATCTAAGTACCCTGAGGAAAAGAAATCAACCGAGATTCCCTTAGTAGTGGCGAGCGAACGGGGACTAGCCCTTAAGTGGTTTTGAGATTAGCGGAACGCTCTGGAAAGTGCGGCCATAGTGGGTGATAGCCCTGTACGCGAAAATCTCTTAGTCATGAAATCGAGTAGGACGGAGCACGAGAAACTTTGTCTGAATATGGGGGGACCATCCTCCAAGGCTAAATACTACTGACTGACCGATAGTGAACTAGTACCGTGAGGGAAAGGCGAAAAGAACCCCGGAGAGGGGAGTGAAATAGATCCTGAAACCGTATGCGTACAAGCAGTGGGAGCCCACTTTGTTGGGTGACTGCGTACCTTTTGTATAATGGGTCAGCGACTTATTTTCAGTGGCGAGCTTAACCGAATAGGGGAGGCGTAGCGAAAGCGAGTCTTAATAGGGCGTCTAGTCGCTGGGAATAGACCCGAAACCGGGCGATCTATCCATGGGCAGGTTGAAGGTTGGGTAACACTAACTGGAGGACCGAACCGACTACCGTTGAAAAGTTAGCGGATGACCTGTGGATCGGAGTGAAAGGCTAATCAAGCTCGGAGATAGCTGGTTCTCCTCGAAAGCTATTTAGGTAGCGCCTCATGTATCACTGTAGGGGGTAGAGCACTGTTTCGGCTAGGGGGTCATCCCGACTTACCAAACCGATGCAAACTCCGAATACCTACAAGTGCCGAGCATGGGAGACACACGGCGGGTGCTAACGTCCGTCGTGAAAAGGGAAACAACCCAGACCGTCAGCTAAGGTCCCAAAGTTATGGTTAAGTGGGAAACGATGTGGGAAGGCTTAGACAGCTAGGAGGTTGGCTTAGAAGCAGCCACCCTTTAAAGAAAGCGTAATAGCTCACTAGTCGAGTCGGCCTGCGCGGAAGATGTAACGGGGCTCAAACCATACACCGAAGCTACGGGTATCATCTTAGGATGATGCGGTAGAGGAGCGTTCTGTAAGCCTGTGAAGGTGAGTTGAGAAGCTTGCTGGAGGTATCAGAAGTGCGAATGCTGACATGAGTAACGACAATGGGTGTGAAAAACACCCACGCCGAAAGACCAAGGTTTCCTGCGCAACGTTAATCGACGCAGGGTTAGTCGGTCCCTAAGGCGAGGCTGAAAAGCGTAGTCGATGGAAAACAGGTTAATATTCCTGTACTTCTGGTTATTGCGATGGAGGGACGGAGAAGGCTAGGCCAGCTTGGCGTTGGTTGTCCAAGTTTAAGGTGGTAGGCTGGAATCTTAGGTAAATCCGGGATTCTAAGGCCGAGAGCTGATGACGAGTCATCTTTTAGATGACGAAGTGGTTGATGCCATGCTTCCAAGAAAAGCTTCTAAGCTTCAGGTAACCAGGAACCGTACCCCAAACCGACACAGGTGGTTGGGTAGAGAATACCAAGGCGCTTGAGAGAACTCGGGTGAAGGAACTAGGCAAAATGGCACCGTAACTTCGGGAGAAGGTGCGCCGGTGAGGGTGAAGGACTTGCTCCGTAAGCTCATGCCGGTCGAAGATACCAGGCCGCTGCGACTGTTTATTAAAAACACAGCACTCTGCAAACACGAAAGTGGACGTATAGGGTGTGACGCCTGCCCGGTGCCGGAAGGTTAATTGATGGGGTTAGCTAACGCGAAGCTCTTGATCGAAGCCCCGGTAAACGGCGGCCGTAACTATAACGGTCCTAAGGTAGCGAAATTCCTTGTCGGGTAAGTTCCGACCTGCACGAATGGCGTAACGATGGCGGCGCTGTCTCCACCCGAGACTCAGTGAAATTGAAATCGCTGTGAAGATGCAGTGTATCCGCGGCTAGACGGAAAGACCCCGTGAACCTTTACTATAGCTTTGCACTGGACTTTGAATTTGCTTGTGTAGGATAGGTGGGAGGCTTTGAAGCGTGGACGCCAGTTCGCGTGGAGCCAACCTTGAAATACCACCCTGGCAACTTTGAGGTTCTAACTCAGGTCCGTTATCCGGATCGAGGACAGTGTATGGTGGGTAGTTTGACTGGGGCGGTCTCCTCCTAAAGAGTAACGGAGGAGTACGAAGGTGCGCTCAGACCGGTCGGAAATCGGTCGTAGAGTATAAAGGCAAAAGCGCGCTTGACTGCGAGACAGACACGTCGAGCAGGTACGAAAGTAGGTCTTAGTGATCCGGTGGTTCTGTATGGAAGGGCCATCGCTCAACGGATAAAAGGTACTCCGGGGATAACAGGCTGATACCGCCCAAGAGTTCATATCGACGGCGGTGTTTGGCACCTCGATGTCGGCTCATCACATCCTGGGGCTGAAGCCGGTCCCAAGGGTATGGCTGTTCGCCATTTAAAGTGGTACGCGAGCTGGGTTTAGAACGTCGTGAGACAGTTCGGTCCCTATCTGCCGTGGACGTTTGAGATTTGAGAGGGGCTGCTCCTAGTACGAGAGGACCGGAGTGGACGAACCTCTGGTGTTCCGGTTGTCACGCCAGTGGCATTGCCGGGTAGCTATGTTCGGAATAGATAACCGCTGAAAGCATCTAAGCGGGAAACTAGCCTCAAGATGAGATCTCACTGGAACCTTGAGTTCCCTGAAGGGCCGTCGAAGACTACGACGTTGATAGGTTGGGTGTGTAAGCGCTGTGAGGCGTTGAGCTAACCAATACTAATTGCCCGTGAGGCTTGACCATATAACACCCAAGCAATTTGAGTACTCGAAAGAGCATCAGATTGCGGTGTGTGAAGACGATACAAACCGAAAGTTTGCGCTCACAAAACACCGAACGCTGTCACATACCCAATTTGCTGAAGCGAGGCCATCTGGTCACGACTCAGTACCCGAATTTCTTGACGACCATAGAGCATTGGAACCACCTGATCCCATCCCGAACTCAGTAGTGAAACGATGCATCGCCGATGGTAGTGTGGGGTTTCCCCATGTGAGAGTAGGTCATCGTCAAGATTAAATTCCGAAACCCCATTTGCGAAAGCAGATGGGGTTTTGTTTTGGACGGTCGAAAAGTGCGGCGGTTGCCTTCAAGCCGCTAGCCTTACGAGCAGGGCGTACCTCGCTTGCAGCCTGCAACTGCCTTCGATGTTAAAGTCCTCTCCTCGATTTTGCTTTTTCCAAGGAAGCCGTTATGCCGGATGCGATGTCCCTTAGTGCCGGATTCATGGTTGTTCATGGCAATCGCCTGGATGAACTGCGCAGCTTGGTCGTGAGCTGGATGCGCCGTTATCCGCTGGCACCCCTGGAAAACGAAATCGCCCTGGTACAAAGCAACGGTATCGCCCAATGGCTGAAGCTGGCCCTCGCCGAAGACCCTGAAGAGGACAACATGGGCGGTTGCGGCATTGCAGCGGCCATTGATGTTCAACTCCCCGGCAGTTTTATGTGGCAACTTTATCGTATGGTTTTGGGCCGGGATGAAATTCCGCTCAAGTCCCTACTGGATAAAGCCCCGCTGACCTGGCGTCTCATGCGCCTGCTGCCTGAACTCATTGATCAGCCACACTTCGAGCCGCTGCAGCGCTTCCTTGATCACGATACGGATATGCGTAAGCGTTACCAACTGGCGGAGCGCCTGGCTGACCTGTTTGACCAGTATCAAGTCTATCGTGCGGATTGGCTGGAGGACTGGGCCGCCGCTCGTCATCAACTGCGCAACGTTCGAGGTGATTCCCGGCCCCTGAGCCCGGCGAACTGCTGGCAGGCAGAGTTGTGGCGTGCATTGTTGTTGGATGTCGGTGAAGAAGGGATGGCGCAAAGCCGTGCCGGCGTTCATCAGCGCTTCATCGAACGCATCAATAGTCTGGACACGGCACCCACAGGCTTGCCCTCGCGAGTCATCGTCTTTGGCATTTCCTCGCTGCCTGCGCAGGCCTTGGAGGCACTGGCCGGCCTGTCTCGTTTCAGCCAGGTATTATTGTGTGTGCACAACCCTTGTCGCCATCATTGGTCCGACATCGTGGCCGATAAGGACTTGCTGAGAAACGAGTACAAACGCCAGGCGCGCAAGGCTGGGATGCCTGTTGCCATCGACCCGCAAACTCTGCACCAACATGCTCATCCGCTGCTTGCAGCATGGGGTAAACAAGGGCGCGACTACATCAACCTGCTGGACAGCTACGATGATCCGAACAGCTACCGCTCAGCTTTTCGCGATGGTCGGATCGACCTGTTCAGCGACAACCAGCCCACCACGATCCTCAACCAACTGCAGGACGATATTCTCGAACTGCGCCCGCTTGATGAGACACGTGGGCACTGGCCAGCGGTGGATCTGGCGCAAGACTCTTCGATCCGTTTTCATATCGCCCACAGCGCCCAGCGGGAGGTCGAAATCCTCCACGACCAATTGCTCCAGCGCTTCAGCGAGAACCCTACACTGCGCCCACGGGATGTCATTGTGATGGTCCCGGATATCGACAGCTATGCACCCCATATCCGCGCAGTATTCGGGCAATTGGACAAAAAGGACCCGCGCTTCATCCCATTTACCCTCACAGACCAGGGCCAGCGCGGTCGAGATCCGCTACTTATCGCCGTCGAGCACCTACTCAAACTTCCGGATAGCCGCTTTCCCGTCAGCGAAATTCTAGACTTGCTGGATGTTCCGGCCTTGCGTGAGCGTTTCGCTATCAAGGAACGCGACCTGCCTACCCTGCACCGCTGGATAGAAGGCGCGGGCATCCGTTGGGGACTCAACGCGCAACAGCGTGCCGGCCTGGGGCTGCCGAGTGAGTTGGAACAGAACAGCTGGCGATTCGGCCTGCGCCGTATGTTGTTGGGCTACGCGGTTGGCAGCGGTTCTGCCTGCGCTGGCATTGAGCCGTATGATGAAATCGGGGGTCTTGATGCCGCCTTGATCGGACCGCTGGTTGCGCTGCTCGATGCGCTGCGCGACGCCCACCAAATACTATCGCAGCCTGCTACACCTCAAGCATGGGGCCAACGGCTGCAAAGCCTGATGCAGGGATTCTTTCTTGCCGACAACGAGCACGACGACTACTTGCTCGGCCAGCTTGAGCAACTGAGGGCAAACTGGCTGGAAACCTGTGATTCTGTCGGTCTGTACGACGAGTTGCCGCTGACTGTCGTGCGCGAGGCCTGGCTAGCAGGCCTGGACGAGGGGCGCCTGTCCCAACGCTTTCTCGCCGGGGCGGTGAATTTCTGCACCCTTATGCCGATGCGTGCCATTCCCTTCAAGCTGGTCTGCTTGCTGGGCATGAACGATGGTGACTACCCGCGTGCCCAGCCGCCGCTGGATTTTGACCTGATGGGCAGTGACTATCGCCCCGGCGATCGCTCTCGCCGTGAAGACGACCGCTACCTGTTGCTTGAAGCCCTGCTTTCGGCCCGCGACCAGCTTTACATCAGTTGGGTCGGTCGCAGTATCCGCGACAACAGTGACCGTCCAGCGTCGGTGTTGATCGGCCAACTGCGCGACCATCTCGCCAGCGGCTGGCGACACACCCAAGGCGAACCGCTCGTGGATGCGATGACCCAGAAACATCCACTGCAACCCTTCAGCGCCCGCTATTTTCATGAAGGCGACCCGTTGTTCAGCTACGCCCGCGAATGGCAGTTGTTGCACGAAACGCACGAGCGGCTCCCTGAAGCCATTACCCTGGCGCCTTATCTTCAGGAGGAGCCGCTGAGCCTCGGCCAACTGCAAGATTTCCTGCGCAACCCGGTCAAACACTTTTTCAGCCAGCGGCTCAAAGTGTTTTTCGAGGCCGCCGAAGTGCCCATGGCCGATGAAGAACCGTTTGTCCTTGATGCGCTACAACGCTACACCTTGAGTGACAGCCTATTGGCTGCGGCGCTGACCGAGCCCGCTAATCCGGAACATGCCCTTAATGCCCAGGCACTGCGTCTGCAAGGCAGCGGTCTGCTACCCATGGTTGGTTTTGGCGAGTGCCTGCGCAACGAACTGATTGAGCCCCTGCCCGAGTTGCTGCAGCGCTATCAGCAACTGCTGGCACTCTGGCCGAACCCTTACACCAGCGCCGAGCCGGTCAGCTTTGAACACCAGGGCGTTCGACTCGACGGCTGGATCAGCAGCGGTTTGCATCAGCGCAGTGATGGCGGCCTCCTCAGCATAACCACGATCCCCAACAGTATCGGTTCAATCAAGACCCGCAAATGGCACCGCCTAATTCGCCCCTGGGTCAATCATCTGGCGGCCTGTGCCTGCGGCCTGCCGTTGAGCACGGGCCTGGTGGCCAGTGACGACACCCTGCTGCTCGCTCCGCTGGAGCAAAGTGGCGCCCAGGAGATTCTCGGTAATCTGCTGCTGGCCTGGAGGGCTGGCATGAGCGAGCCGTTACCGGTGGCGGTCAAAACCGCTTTTGCCTGGCTTGGCCAAACGGACCCCGACAAAGCCCACGCCGCCGCCCGCAAAGCTTACGAGGGCGATGGCTTGACCAGTGATGGCGAACGCCGGGAAAGCCCGGCGCTTACTCGGCAATTCCCCGATTACGCTGCGCTGGTTGCCAGTGAAGATTTCGAAGGCTGGTGCGACACCTTGTATCGACCCTTGATAACCGCCCCATGGCGATCTTTGAACAGCGAGGACGCCCGTTCATGAGCGCCGAAAAACCCTTGGCCCTGGCCTTTCCGCTGCACGGCAGCCAATTGATCGAGGCGAGCGCCGGTACCGGGAAAACCTTCACCATTTCTGCATTGTATTTGCGCTTGGTTCTGGGCCACGGTGGCGATGATTCGGGTTTTGGCCGGGAACTGTTGCCGCCGCAAATCCTGGTGGTGACTTTTACCGATGCAGCGACCAAAGAACTGCGCGAACGCATCCGCACCCGACTGGCGGAAGCCGCGCGCTTTTTCCGCGAAGAGATCCAACAGCCGGATGGTTTGATCGCCGAGCTACGCGATCAATACACACCCGAACAATGGCCTGGCTGCGCCAATCGGCTCGATATCGCCGCGCAATGGATGGATGAAGCGGCCGTTTCGACCATCCACAGTTGGTGCCAGCGCATGCTGCGCGAACACGCATTCGATAGCGGTAGCCTGTTTACCCAGACTCTGGAAACCGACCACAGCGATTTGTTGGGCGAAGTGCTGCGCGACTATTGGCGTCTTTACTGCTACCCGATGCAGGGCGATGCGTTGAACTGGGTTCGCAGCAATTGGGGCGGCCCGGCGGCGCTCTTGCCAAAAGTGCGCGCGCTGTTCGGCAGCGAGCGGCCTGGAGATGAACATCGCGAGCCGGCAGCGTTGATCAACGCCTGCATGCAGGAGCGCCGCGAAGCCCTGGTCGCCCTCAAGGCGCCTTGGCAGCAATGGGCGACAGAGCTGCGCGACATCTGCTTGCAGGCCGTTGCGTCCAAAGCGGTAGATGGTCGCAAGATGCAGGCCCGTTACTTCGAGCCGTGGTTTGAAAAGATAAATGCCTGGGCCGCCGATGAAACCCTCGAACAATTGGACATCGGTACCGGCTTCACGCGTTTGACGCCCGATGGAATGGCCGAAGCCTGGAAAGGCGAGTGCCCGCGTCATCCAGGCCTGGATGCCATGGCGCAATTGAAAGCCAGCCTTGATGCCTTGCCCACGCCCGACGCCGCAGTGTTGCAACACGCTGCCGCTTGGGTTGGCAAACGTTTCGAAGAAGAGAAGCGTCGACGCGCCGAGATGGGCTTTGACGACATGCTGGTCCGCCTCGATGCGGCTCTGCAGGCCGACGGCGGCGAGCGCTTGGCCAGTGTGATTCGTGAACAGTTTCCGGTGGCCCTGATTGACGAATTCCAGGACACAGACCCGGTCCAGTACCGCATCTTCGAAAGCATCTACCGCATCGAAGAAAACCAACCCGAAAGCGGCCTGTTCCTGATCGGTGATCCCAAACAGGCGATCTATGCCTTTCGTGGCGCCGATATCTACACCTACCTGCGCGCCCGTCAGGCCACCGCAGGGCGCCTGCACACATTGGGCACCAATTTTCGCTCCAGCCATTGCATGGTTGCGGCGGTCAATCATGTGTTCGAGCGTGCGGAGACCGGTCGGGGGGCATTTCTGTTTCGCGAGCCCGATGGCGAAAATCCGGTGCCCTTCAAGGCGGTGTCATCTCAAGGCCGCAAGGAGCAACTTCAGGTCGACGGCCACACACTGCCGGCCCTGAATATCTGGCATTTACCCACCGATCAGCCGATCTCCAATGTGCTCTATCGCCAGCAACTGGCCGGTGCGTGTGCCAGCCAGGTTGCTGCGTTGCTCAATGGCGGGCAACGGGGTACAGCAGGATTTATCACGGACGATACGTTCAAACCGGTCCTGCCATCAGACATCGCCATTCTGGTGCGCGACGGCAAGGAGGCTCAGGCCGTGCGCGCCGAACTGGCCACGCGTGGCGTGCGCAGTGTGTACCTCTCCGATAAGGACTCGGTATTTGCGGCCCAGGAAGCACATGACTTGCTGGCCTGGCTCAAGGCTTGCGCCGAACCGGACGTCGAGCGTCCTTTGCGGGCCGCTTTGGCCTGCATCACCCTCAACCTGTCGCTGGTGGAGCTCGAGCAACTGAACCAGGACGAGTTGGCCTGGGAAACCCGCGTCATGCAGTTTCGCGACTACCGTGCCGTCTGGCGGACCCAAGGCGTGTTGCCAATGCTGCGGCGCCTGCTCCACGACTTCAAGTTGCCGCAAACCCTGATTGCTCGCAGTGATGGCGAGCGTGTGCTGACCAACCTGCTGCACCTTTCTGAACTGCTGCAACAAGCGGCTGCTGAACTGGATGGCGAGCAAGCCCTGATCCGCCATCTGGCTGAACACTTGGCGCTCTCGGGCCAGGCGGGTGAAGAGCAAATCCTGCGCCTGGAAAGTGATGAGCAACTGGTCAAGGTGGTGACCATCCACAAATCCAAAGGATTGGAATACGACCTGGTATTCCTGCCGTTCATCTGTTCGGCAAAACCTGTGGATGGTAGTCGCCTGCCGCTGCATTACCACGATGAAAACGGCAAATCCCAAGTCAGCCTGAAGCCGACAGCCGAGTTGATCGCCCAAGCCGACAACGAACGCCTGGCTGAAGACCTGCGCTTGCTTTACGTTGCGCTCACGCGTGCCAAACATGCCTGCTGGCTCGGTGTGGCAGATCTTAAGCGCGGCAGTAACAACAGTTCGGTGCTGCACCTGTCGGCTCTCGGTTATTTGCTCGGTGGCGGCGCTGTATTGAGCGAGTCTGCCGGTCTGGTGCGTTGGCTCCTGGCGCTGGCGGACGGCTGCCCGGCCATTGACTACGGGCAAATGCCCGAAGCCGATGGGACGTCGTACGATCCACCACACAACGAAGCCCTGCTGTCGGCACCGTTGTTGCCCAAGCGCAGGGCCGCAGAAAACTGGTGGATTGCCTCCTACAGCGCACTGCGGATCGGCGAAAGCATGAGCGCTGCCAGCCTTGAGGCTCCGGAAAGCCCGCAAGCCCAGAAACTGTTCGACGATGAACGCCTGGACCCGGACGCCCCTCGGGAAGTACCGGCTGCAGGTGGTGATATCCACCGTTTCCCCCGTGGCCCCGGTCCCGGGACGTTTCTTCATGGTCTGTTGGAGTGGGCAGGCAACGAAGGTTTCCGTGTCTCCCCCCAAACCCTTGAAGACGCTATCGCACGGCGCTGTAACCGGCGCGGTTGGGAAGGCTGGATCAGCACGCTCGGCGGCTGGCTGGAGCATTTGTTGCAAATGCCAATGAGCCTTGGCAATGGGCAGGCACCGCTCATCTTGAACGGCTTGCAGCAGTATCAGATCGAAATGGAGTTCTGGTTCGCCAGCCATAAAGTCGATGTTCTCGCCCTGGACAAACTGGTGTGCCAATACACTCACGCTGGTGTGGCCCGGGTGGCTGCCGAACCCGTGCTGCTCAACGGCATGTTCAAGGGCTTTATCGACCTGACGTTTGAACACGAGGGCCGCTACTACGTGGCGGACTACAAATCCAATTGGCTGGGCGTCGACGATCAAGCCTATACCTGGCAGGCCATGGAGCTGTCGATCCTCGACCATCGTTATGACCTGCAATACGTCCTTTACCTGCTGGCCCTGCATCGCCAGCTCAAAGCCCGATTGCCCGACTACGATTACGACCGGCATGTCGGGGGGGCGCTTTATCTGTTCCTGCGCGGTACTCGGTCCGCAAGTCAGGGCGCGTATTTCACCCGGCCGCCGCGGGAGCTGATCGAACGCCTGGATCTGCTGTTTCAAGGCAAATCGCAACCGCCCAGGGTCGAGCCCGCCTGGGAACAAGGAACTTTGCTATGAGCCTCGAGACCCCCTTGGCGCCTCTCAATCACGCTGCCGATCTGCTTGAACTGCTTGAGTGTTGGGTGGAACGCGGCTGGCTGCGGGCGCTGGATAAAGCCTTTGTTGGTTTTCTCCACGAGCTCGAGCCACACACCGATCCCCTGGTATTGCTGGCGGCAGCCCTTACCAGCCATCAACTTGGCCATGGTCACGTTTGCCTAGACCTGTTCGAAACGTTGAAGGCGCCGGACTTCGCCTTGTCCTTGCCGCCCGAAGGAGATTTGCCGGGCAGTGCCATGCTGCTGCCTTCGCAATTGCTCGGTGGCCTGGACGGTGCCCATTGGTGTCGCACCCTGGCCGCCAGCCAACTGGTCGCGCTGGCTGTAGACGGCAGTGCGGCGGCGCAAAGCCGGCCCTTGGTGTTGTCGGGCAAGCGCTTGTATCTGCGCCGTTATTGGACTTATGAGCGGCGCATCGACAATGCCTTGCGCCAGCGGCTTGCCACCCGGGAACCAGTGGCGGTGGATCTGCCTCAGCGCTTGGACGGTTTGTTTGACCAGGCACCGCCGGACGGGGTGATCGACTGGCAGAAACTCGCCTGTGCCTTGGCCACTCGCGGTGCGTTTAGCATCGTCACGGGCGGCCCTGGCACGGGCAAGACCACGACAGTAGTGCGATTGTTGGCCTTGTTGCAGGCGCCGGCCGTGGAGAGCGGCGCGGCCTTGCGCATTCGTCTGGCAGCGCCCACTGGCAAGGCCGCGGCACGCTTGACTGAGTCCATCAGCCAACAAGTACGCTCGCTTAAAGTGTCCGACAGCGTAAGGGAAAAAATCCCTACCGAAGTCACCACTGTTCACCGCCTGCTGGGCAGCCGCCCCGGTACCCGACATTTTCGTCATCACGCTGGCAACCTGTTGCCATTGGATGTGCTGGTGGTCGACGAAGCTTCAATGATCGACCTGGAAATGATGGCCAACCTGTTGGACGCGTTGCCACCCCATGCTCGATTGGTGTTGCTAGGCGATAAGGATCAACTGGCCTCTGTTGAAGCCGGCGCGGTGCTCGGTGATTTATGCCGGGATGCCGAGGCTGGCTGGTACAGCCGGCAAACCCGCGAATGGCTGGAGAGTGTCAGCGGTGAATCGTTGGCGGCCAGCGGTTTGCACGAAGACCTCGACGGTAGCCACCCGCTGGCGCAGCAAGTGGTGATGTTGCGTTACTCCCGACGTTTCGGCGAAGGCAGCGGCATCGGCCAACTGGCACGCTGGGTCAATCAGCAAAACCCTGAGCAAGCCCGACAACTGCTCGCCGGCCGCACGCATGGCGACCTGTTCTACCTCAGCCTCAAGGGCGAGCATGACCGTGCCCTGGAACGTCTGGTGCTGGATGGGCAGGGCGAAGGCGCCCATGGTTATCGCTACTATCTGAATCTGTTGCACACCACGCGTCCGCCTGCAGATACACCACGCGATGATTCACGCTGGGCCGACTGGGCCCGCCAACTTCTGCAGGCGTTCGATGCCTTCCAATTGCTGTGCGCCGTGCGCAAGGGCCCGTGGGGTGTCGAAGGCCTGAACCAGCGCATCACCGCCGCGTTGCTCAAGACCCGGCTGATTGACAGCGATCAGCAATGGTACGAAGGGCGTCCGGTATTGATGACCCGCAATGACTATGGGTTGGGGCTGATGAATGGCGATATCGGCATCGCCCTGAAACTGCCTGAAAGCAACGGCGGGCCGCAGGTGTTGCGCGTGGCTTTCCCGCGCAACGACGGCCAGGGTGGCGTGCGTTTTGTCCTGCCCAGCCGACTCAACGATGTGGAAACGGTCTATGCCATGACCGTACACAAGTCCCAGGGATCGGAGTTCACCCATACGGCGCTGATCTTGCCGGACGCCTTGAACCCGGTGCTGACCAAGGAACTCATCTACACCGGAATCACTCGCGCCAGGGACATGTTCAGCCTGATTGAACCGCGCGGTGGGGTGTTCGAAGAGGCTGTTCGGCGTAAGGTGAAACGCTTGAGTGGGCTGATGCTGGAGCTTGGGCTTGAGGATTAAACAGCGCCGTGAAGTGCCATAAACGAATCCTGACCGATGTGTCGAAATTATCCTTGATAAATGGCAGATTTACCCAGGCCTCGTCTCACGGGAGTTTCTGCCAATATGCTATCGTTGCGGCATCATCCCGAGAAGATCAAAGAGAATCGCTGCATGAACGTGGCTGTCTCGCCCGCAGAGCGTAGTTGGAGCTGGAGACGAATGCTGCTGTTGGCCGTTCTGTGCAGTGTCACGCCTCTGGTTTTTGCCCAGTCGACTGCCGCAAGCATGGCTGAGCAGCGCGCCAAGTCCGTGACCCAAGTGGTGCTGGGGGTTCTCAGCTACGCTCGTTGGCCGGTAGAGCCTGCGCAACTGCGCCTGTGCATTGTCGGACCCACCCAATACACCGATGACTTGGTCAAGGGCACGACCCAGGCTACCGGCCGACCCGTGGTAGTGAAGCGCCTGTTGGTTGATAACCCAGGCATCGCCAGTACCTGCGACGCGGTGTACGTAGGCGAACTGACCCAGGACGAACGCAGTCGCTTCTTCACATCGCTGATCGGCCGACCCGTACTGAGCATCAGCGAAGGCAAAGACAAATGTACGGTAGGCAGCCTGTTCTGCCTGCGCGTCAGTGACGAGCAAGTGTCGTTCGAGGTCAACCTCGATTCTGTCGCCCGCAGTGGCGTACGCATTCATCCTAGTGTCTTGCAGTTGTCCCGTCGCCGGGCGCCCGGGCAATGAGGCCAGATAACGCAACAGTTCGCCCCTCCCTGCGTTCGGTCCTTGGCCGAGGGCACCTGAGTGTGGCGCTGGTGGCGGTGGCCATGGCCAGTGTCTCCTTGACGCTGCTCGGCGTGCTGGCGCTGCGAGTGTATGCCGACCACAACCTGCACCTGATCGCACGCTCTATCAATTACACCGTGGAAGCAGCGGTGGTGTTCAACGACCGCGTGGCAGCCACTGAGGCCCTGGCCTTGATCGCCTCCACTGAAGAGGTCGCGCAAGCCCGTGTGCTGAATGCCAATGGTGTGCTATTGGCCCATTGGATGCGTCCGGAGACAGGGGTGTTGTCCCAGGTGGAATTGGAGCTGGCCCATGCGCTGCTGGAGGAGCCGATCAACCAGCCGATCCTGCACCAGGGCAAAAAGATCGGCACCATTGAGTTGAGTGGCCACGGTGGCAGCCTGTTGCGGTTCCTGCTCAGTGGATTGGCAGGGATCCTCATATGCACGGCCTTGAGCGGATGGGTCGCGATTTATCTGGCGCGGCGCATGTTGCGCGATATCACCGGCCCCTTGCACAGCCTTGCCTCCGTGGCTCACGCAGCCCGTAGCGAACGAGCCTTCGACCGTCGTGTGCCACCGGCGCAGATTGCCGAACTCGACAGCCTGGGCAATGACTTCAATGCCTTGCTCGATGAGCTGGAAGCCTGGCAAACCCACTTGCAGAGTGAAAACGAAACCCTCGCGCATCAGGCATCTCACGACAGCCTGACCGGGTTACCCAACCGTGCCTATTTCCAGGGGCGGTTGATTCGTGCCTTGCGCAGCGCCGCCAAATTCAATGAGCGGGTAGCCGTGCTGTTTCTCGACAGCGACCGTTTCAAAGACATCAACGATAAATTCGGCCACTCTGCCGGCGATGCCGTGCTGGTGGCCGTCGCTTCACGGGTTCGTGCGCAACTACGGGAAAACGATCTGGTTGCGCGCCTTGGTGGTGACGAGTTTGCCATCCTGCTGTCACCCTTGAACAAGCTTGAAGATGCCCAGCGAATCGCCGAAAAAATCATCGCCAGCATGGACCAGCCAATCCAGCTGCCGGGCAATGCCCAGGTATTGACCTCACTCAGTATCGGCATCGCCATGTACCCCGATCATGGCGCCACTCCCGGCGCCCTGCTCAACGCCGCCGACGCGGCGATGTACCAGGCCAAGCGCCTTTCCCAGGGCGGCCAGCAAACGGCGGAGTCGGAGCACTCTGCTGCCAATGTTCAACACAGGAGTTGATCCCTTGTTTTCCAATGCACGTGTTTTATTTATCACCTTGTTTGTGGCGCTCCTGGCGCTCAGCGGTTGCCAGACCGCCCCACCCAAGGGGCTGACACCGGCGCAAGTCGCTGTACTCAAACAGCAGGGTTTCGAGTTGACCGACGAAGGCTGGGCCTTCGGTTTGTCGGGCAAAGTGCTGTTTGGCAGCGATGTCGAGACACTGAATAAACCCAGTAGCGAAATTGTCGAGCGTATTGGCAAGGCATTGACGGGCGTGGGCATTGAACGTGTGCGCGTCGACGGCCACACGGATGCTTCGGGGAGGGAAGCCTACAATCAACAACTGTCCCTGCGTCGGGCCAAAAGCGTAGCCAAGGTACTGACGGGTGTCGGCATGAAGGAAGAAAACGTGCAGTTACGCGGCTTGGGCAGCAGCGAGCCTGTAGCTCCCAATACAACGGCAACGGGGCGTACCGAGAACCGGCGGGTGTCGATCGTGGTCATTGCCGACTGACCCGACTGGGCCCCGCAGCGCTAACCGGCAAACACCATCGTGCGCGTTTGCCCCATCAGCAACGCCTGGTTCTGCTCCGTCACCTCCCTGATGTAATCCCACAACAGGGTGATCCGCTTGAGCTTGCGCAGATCCTCCCGGCAGTACATCCAGAACTGCCGGGTGATCGTGATTTCTTCCGCCAGTATTGGCAGCAACCGTGGATCCTGCGCCGCCAGGAAACACGGCAGGATCGCCAGCGATCGCCCCTGCTGCGCCGCCACGTATTGTGCAATCACGCTGGTGCTGCGCAAGCTGGCGCTGGCGCCGGGTACCACATTGGCCAGGTAAAGCAGCTCCGAACTGAATGCCAGATCGTCTACATAACTGACAAATGAATGGTCGGCCAAATCTGCCGGACGCTGGATCGGCGGGTGTTGCTCCAGATAATCCTGGGTTGCATACAACTGCAGCGTGTAATCGCACAGTTTGCAGCATACATAGGGCCCGTGCTCCGGGCGCTCCAGTGCGATGACGATATCAGCCTCGCGCTTGGACAGGCTGATGAAGTGGGGCAGGGGCAGGATATCTACCGAGATCGCCGGGTAGGTGTCGACGAAGTGACTCAGTTGCGGGGTGACGAAGAAGCTGCCGAAGCCTTCGGTGCAGCCCATGCGCACATGCCCGGACAACGCCACGCCAGAGCCGGAGACTTGTTCGCAGGCCATGTGCAGGGTGCTTTCGATGGATTCGGCATAACCCAGCAGGCGCTGGCCTTCGGTAGTCAGCACAAAGCCGTTGGTCCGGGATTTTTCGAATAGCAGTGTACCCAGCGACACCTCCAGCGAACTGATGCGTCGCGACACGGTGGTGTAGTCCACCGCCAGGCGCTTGGCGGCAATGCTGGCCTTGCGGGTGCGAGCCACTTCGAGGAAAAACTTCAGGTCATCCCAGTTAAGCGACCCCAAAGACGTGATGTTTTTTTGCATGTTGGACCGGCTTTTATGTGCGTTCTTATTGGAAGTTTGCACATCTATACTCCAAAAACTGTCCGAACGCCTCTTTTCATGGCGTTCCACGGCTCTCTGCATAACTACAACATCTGGAGACCACTAATGAACGCATCGCTTACGTCCGCCGATACCGCCGTACAACAGGCCAAACTGTTGATCAATGGTGAGTGGGTCGAGTCCAGGACCACCGAGTGGCAAGACATCGTCAACCCGGCGACCCAACAAGTGCTGGCACGTGTCCCGTTTGCCACCGCTGATGAAGTCAATGCGGCCATCGAGGCCGCCCAGCGCGCTTTCCAGAGCTGGAAGCTGACGCCGATCGGCGCCCGCATGCGCATCATGCTCAAGCTACAAGCCTTGATCCGCGAGCACTCCAAGCGTATCGCCGTGGTGCTCAGCGCCGAGCAGGGCAAAACCATTGCCGATGCCGAAGGCGATATCTTCCGCGGCCTGGAAGTGGTCGAACATGCCTGCTCCATCGGCACCCTGCAAATGGGCGAATTTGCCGAGAACGTTGCCGGTGGTGTCGACACCTACACCCTGCGCCAACCCATCGGCGTATGTGCCGGCATCACGCCTTTCAACTTCCCGGCGATGATTCCGCTGTGGATGTTCCCGATGGCCATCGCCTGCGGTAACACGTTCGTGCTCAAACCGTCGGAACAGGATCCGCTGTCGACCCTGATGCTGGTGGAGCTGGCGCTCGAAGCCGGCGTGCCGCCTGGCGTATTGAACGTCGTCCACGGTGGCAAGGATGTGGTGGACGCCCTCTGTACCCATAAAGATATCAAGGCCGTGTCGTTCGTTGGCTCGACGGCCGTCGGCACGCATGTCTATGACTTGGCCGGCAAACACGGCAAGCGCGTGCAATCGATGATGGGTGCCAAGAACCACGCCGTGGTGCTGCCGGACGCCAATCGCGAGCAAACCCTCAATGCGCTGGTCGGTGCCGGTTTTGGTGCGGCCGGTCAACGCTGTATGGCCACCTCGGTGGTGGTCCTGGTGGGTGCAGCCAAACAATGGCTGCCGGATCTCAAGGCGCTGGCGCAAAAACTCAAAGTGAATGCCGGTAGCGAAGCCGGTACCGATGTCGGCCCGGTGATTTCCAAGCGAGCCAAGGCGCGCATCCTCGACTTGATCGAAAGCGGCGTGAAAGAAGGTGCCAAACTGGAGCTCGACGGCCGCGACATCAAGGTACCGGGCTTCGAGCAAGGCAACTTCGTCGGCCCGACGCTGTTCTCTGGCGTGACCACAGACATGCAGATCTACACCCAGGAAATCTTCGGCCCAGTGCTGGTGGTGTTGGAAGTTGACACGCTGGACGAAGCTATTGCCTTGGTCAACGCCAATCCGTTCGGCAACGGCACCGGCTTGTTTACCCAAAGCGGGGCAGCGGCGCGCAAGTTCCAAAGCGAAATCGATGTAGGCCAGGTCGGCATCAACATCCCGATCCCGGTGCCGGTACCGATCTTCAGCTTCACCGGTTCCCGTGGCTCGAAACTCGGTGACCTGGGCCCGTATGGCAAGCAAGTGGTGCAGTTCTACACCCAGACCAAAACCGTCACCAGTCGCTGGTTTGACGATGACAGTGTCAACGACGGTGTCAACACCACCATCAACTTGCGCTGATCGAGGAGACAATCATGAAGATTGCATTTATCGGCCTGGGCAACATGGGCGCGCCGATGGCGCGCAACCTGATCAAGGCCGGCCACGCACTGAATCTGTTCGATCTGAACCAGGCTGTGCTCGAAGAGCTGGCCGCCCTGGGCGGGAGCATCAGTGCCTCGCCACGCGAGGCGGCGCAAGGCGCCGAGCTGGTCCTGAGTATGCTTCCGGCTGCGGCCCATGTACGCAGTGTTTGGCTGGGTGAAGACGGCGTACTTGCTGGCATCGACCAAGGCGTACCGGCGGTGGATTGCAGCACCATTGACCCACAAACCGCCCGCGACGTGGCTGCGGCAGCCGCCAGGCAAGGCGTGGCGATGGCGGATGCACCTGTTTCCGGTGGCACCGGCGGTGCGCAGGCCGGTACGCTGACCTTCATGGTCGGCGCTACCCCGCAACTGTTCGAGACCCTGCAGCCGGTGCTGGCGCAAATGGGCCGCAACATTGTTCATTGCGGCGAAGTCGGCACCGGGCAAATCGCCAAGATCTGCAACAACCTGCTGCTGGGTATCACCATGGTCGGCGTCAGCGAAGCCATGGCCCTCGGCAATGCGCTCGGGATCGATACTCAAGTGCTGGCTGGCATCATCAACAGCTCTACCGGACGTTGCTGGAGTTCCGATACCTATAACCCTTGGCCGGGCGTGATCGAAACCGCGCCGTCTTCCAGGGGGTATACCGGCGGTTTCGGCGCGGACCTGATGCTCAAGGATCTTGGCCTGGCCACAGAAGCTGCACGGCAGGTACATCAACCCGTGGTGCTTGGCGCGGTGGCGCAGCAGTTGTATCAGTCGATGAGCCAACGTGGAGAAGGAGGCAAGGACTTCTCGGCGATCATCAACAGCTATCGCAAACCCCAATAGGGGATTTTTCCGAGAGCCCGTGTCGGGCGGGCTCTCGGGTTTTTCAGTGCTTGTACGCTGCCCCCGATATCCTCGATTTCCGTCGTCTTTGCACGATAGGCCCCCATCCTGATCAGTACTCGCCGCAGCGCTCTTGTGAGCCGTGCCGGCTTGTCGCCGAGCATCCTGAAGAACTAAAACCCACGCTACTTGTCGCTGGTTATTCATATAACGTTTACGAGTGTTATATAAGGTCGGTATCACTAATTTACTATTCAATTCGAAGTGAATTTGGTGAGTTGTTAAAGTCTCGAAATAATTATTTACAAATTGCCGGAATGGCGCTTAAAACTGCAGTTTTTCTCACGTGGCAATCATTAAAGTAAAGTTCAATGTGTGTGGAATTATCATGCAGTGATAATGTGTGCCTGAGTTATTTGACATGAATATGCAGTGAGTTCACAGAACAAACACTGACAAGTAGTGAGTGTTTTTACCGTCGGTATTTTCCTCTTTGATGTTGAGTTGCGCCCCGTTAGTATCGATTTTGCGAGCGTGCCACTATTGTGGCACTTCGATGAATGGTCACTGACTAGCTGTACCTTTCAAGTTGTGCAGGTGTGTTCGAAATGGCGGATGAATGGATGCGTACCTCAAGTCTTTCCAGGCTTGCGACCGATCAGGCCGCCGGGGCCAGGCAGCTCGATGGGGCGCCCATTTTGGCTCGTAGCCTCTGCTCATTGCTCTACCTCTGGTCGTGTGGCCGCCCCGCCTCCCTGGCGCCTGCGCAGTCTGACGTGTCTCTGCGTGACCTCATGACAATGGCGCGCCATACCTCAAAAGCCCTGACAAAAACCCCTTCGCAAGCCACTCAGATTTCACGCTACAGGATCGATGCTCCGCGCAGTCGATGTGTGACGCGCTTGCACTTGCGCGAAGAGACCGGTGTGGGCTGACGACTAACTCCTGGTTAGTCTTTCAATAACGCGAATTTAGATTTAATGCTCGGCGGTTAATACCGCAGAAGGCATTTGTTCGCGCTGGAAAAACTATATGTCCATGTTTATCGAAGAGAAAACAGGTGCAAAATGGAAAATATAACAATTGTCGATAAAGCAACGGGAACGACGGCAGAATATGCTTTCGGTGACGTCATCCTGAAAGAAACAGGGATTGTGAAATTGCCGTTCGGTCCTGAAAGCGTGCAGTCTTTTCAGCAGTCCGGGCAAAACCTGGTGGTCACTCTCAAGTCTGGAGAAACCATCACCATTCAAAACTTTTTTGTAGTTGGCGCTGACGGTGCGACCAGCCAGCTGGTCATGACGAACGCCGACGGAACGTTGTTGTTGGGCAACTATTCATCGCCTTACTCGGGCTTTACGTTCAAAGAGATTTCCTCACTCGACGATCTGGCCGGGGCTGTGATACTGGCAGAAAACTCGACCCCGAGCTGGGTACTCTGGGGTCTGGGGCTTCTCGGCGTGGGCATTGCGGCTGCCGCACTTGACGGTGGTGGCGGCGGAGGTGGTGGTGGCAATGGCGCGGCACCGGGTGCTGCGACTGACTTATCGGTCAGTGCCGACGGCCTGAGCGTCCTGGGTAAAGGACAGCCAGGTACCACGGTGCATATCAGAAACGCCGATGGCCTCGTGGTCGGTACCGGCAAAGTCGGTGCTGACGGTACTTTCAAGATCGACCTGAATGCACCCCATACCAACGGCGAGACCCTGAAAGTTGTCCTCACGGACTCCGCCGGCAATTCATCGCCCCCCGCCACAGTTGTTGCCGGTGATACGACCGCGCCTGACGCGCCGACCAATCTGGTTGTCAACGAAAACGGGACCACGGTCACCGGCAAGGGTGAGCCTGGTTCTACGGTGACGATCAAGGATGCCGACGGCAACGTGATCGGCACCGGTAAAGTCGGTACTGACGGTACCTTCCAGGTCACACTGAATCCGCCTCAGATCAATGGCGAAACGCTAAAAGTGACATTGACGGACGCCAAGGGGAACGAATCCCTGCCGGGTACGGTAGTTGCCATCGACATTGATGATACTGACGCCGACGCCGACGCCGACGCCGATGCCGATGCCGATGCTGACGCTGACGCTGACGCTGACGCCGACGCCGACGCCGATGCTGACGCTGACGCGGATGCCGATGCCGATGCCGATGCTGATGCTGACGCCGACGCCGACGCCGACGCCGACGCCGACGCGGATGCTGATGCTGATGCCGACGCGGATGCTGATGCTGATGCTGATGCTGATGCCGATGCCGATGCCGATGCCGATGCCGATGCAGATGCAGATGCTGACGCCGATGCCGATGCCGACGCCGACGCAGATGCTGACGCGGATGCCGATGCCGATGCCGATGCCGATGCTGATGCTGATGCTGATGCCGACGCGGATGCTGATGCTGATGCTGATGCCGACGCGGATGCTGATGCTGATGCCGACGCAGATGCTGACGCCGATGCCGATGCCGATGCCGATGCCGATGCCGATGCGGATGCGGATGCGGATGCCGACGCAGATGCTGATGCCGATGCCGATGCCGATGCCGATGCCGACGCGGATGCCGATGCGGATGCCGACGCCGATGCCGATGCCGATGCTGACGCCGACGCGGATGCTGATGCCGACGCAGATGCTGATGCCGATGCCGATGCCGATGCTGATGCTGATGCCGATGCCGATGCCGATGCCGATGCCGATGCCGATGCCGATGCCGATGCTGACGCCGACGCGGATGCTGATGCCGACGCAGATGCTGACGCCGATGCCGATGCCGACGCCGATGCCGATGCGGATGCCGATGCGGATGCGGATGCCGACGCCGATGCTGACGCCGACGCCGACGCCGACGCCGATGCCGACGCCGATGCCGACGCCGATGCCGATGCCGACGCCGATGCCGACGCCGATGCCGACGCCGATGCCGACGCCGATGCCGACGCCGATGCCGACGCCGATGCCGACGCCGATGCCGACGCCGATGCCGACGCTGACGCGGATGCCGATGCTGACGCGGATGCTGATGCTGATGCTGATGCTGATGCCGACGCAGATGCTGACGCCGACGCTGACGCGGATGCCGATGCCGATGCCGACGCAGATGCTGACGCGGATGCGGATGCGGATGCGGATGCCGATGCTGATGCTGATGCTGATGCTGATGCTGATGCCGATGCCGATGCCGATGCGGATGCGGATGCGGATGCTGACGCGGATGCCGATGCCGATGCTGACGCCGACGCCGACGCCGACGCCGACGCCGACGCCGACGCCGACGCCGACGCGGATGCTGATGCCGACGCAGATGCTGACGCCGATGCCGATGCCGACGCCGATGCGGATGCTGACGCTGATGCCGATGCCGATGCCGATGCCGATGCCGATGCTGACGCCGACGCCGACGCCGACGCCGACGCGGATGCTGATGCCGACGCAGATGCTGACGCCGATGCCGATGCCGACGCCGATGCCGACGCGGATGCTGATGCTGATGCCGACGCGGATGCTGATGCTGATGCTGATGCTGATGCCGACGCGGATGCTGATGCTGATGCCGACGCAGATGCTGACGCCGATGCCGATGCCGATGCCGATGCCGATGCCGATGCCGATGCCGATGCGGATGCGGATGCCGACGCAGATGCTGATGCCGATGCCGATGCCGATGCCGACGCGGATGCCGATGCGGATGCCGACGCCGATGCCGATGCCGATGCTGACGCCGACGCGGATGCTGATGCCGACGCAGATGCTGACGCCGATGCCGATGCCGATGCCGATGCCGATGCTGATGCTGATGCTGATGCCGATGCCGATGCCGATGCCGATGCCGATGCTGACGCCGACGCGGATGCTGATGCCGATGCGGATGCCGATGCGGATGCCGATGCCGATGCGGATGCCGATGCGGATGCCGATGCCGATGCGGATGCCGACGCCGATGCTGACGCCGACGCCGACGCCGATGCCGACGCCGATGCCGACGCCGATGCGGATGCCGATGCCGATGCCGACGCTGACGCGGATGCCGATGCTGACGCGGATGCTGATGCTGATGCTGATGCCGACGCAGATGCTGACGCCGACGCCGACGCCGACGCCGACGCTGACGCGGATGCCGATGCCGACGCAGATGCTGACGCGGATGCGGATGCGGATGCCGATGCTGATGCTGATGCTGATGCTGATGCTGATGCCGATGCCGACGCGGATGCCGATGCCGATGCTGACGCCGACGCCGACGCCGACGCCGACGCGGATGCTGATGCCGACGCAGATGCTGACGCCGATGCCGACGCCGATGCTGATGCTGACGCTGATGCCGATGCCGATGCCGATGCCGATGCTGACGCCGACGCCGACGCCGACGCCGACGCGGATGCTGATGCCGACGCAGATGCTGACGCCGATGCCGATGCCGATGCCGACGCCGATGCCGACGCTGATGCCGATGCCGATGCCGATGCCGATGCGGATGCCGACGCCGATGCGGATGCTGACGCTGACGCTGATGCCGACGCCGACGCTGATGCTGATGCCGATGCCGATGCCGATGCCGATGCCGATGCGGATGCGGATGCCGATGCGGATGCTGACGCTGATGCCGACGCCGACGCCGACGCCGACGCCGACGCCGATGCGGATGCGGATGCTGACGCCGATGCCGATGCCGATGCCGATGCCGATGCCGACGCGGATGCTGATGCCGATGCCGATGCCGACGCCGACGCCGACGCCGATGCTGATGCCGACGCTGATGCCGACGCGGATGCGGATGCGGACGCCGACGCGGATGCTGATGCTGATGCTGATGCTGATGCTGATGCTGATGCCGATGCCGATGCCGATGCTGACGCGGATGCCGATGCCGATGCTGACGCCGACGCCGACGCCGACGCCGACGCCGACGCCGATGCTGATGCCGACGCGGATGCTGATGCTGATGCCGATGCCGATGCCGATGCCGACGCGGATGCTGATGCCGATGCGGACGCCGACCTAGAAGCAACCGACGACGTCGCCACTGCAGAACTAACCGTCACTCCCGTCACTACGCAGACAGCGCTGGACGACATGCGCGTATTCACGTTGCTGGGAGTAGGTGGTATCCAGCTCGGGGTGCCTTCGCTGGCGCAGGAATTCACGGTGGATGCTGGAAGCACCGGGACGTTGAACCTGTCCTTCAGTCAGGCAGATCTGCTGTCTGTCCTGGGCGGCGGCTTTACCGGGAAGCTTGAAGTCAGCGATGGAGCTGGCGGCTGGACTCCTATCGACCAGGCCAGCGGCGGTTCGGGCCTGCTCGATCTGCTGGGGCTGTTCGGTTCGGGTACTACCGCGCAAATCGAAGGCCTGGCCGCAGGTGAGTATCGCTTCACGCTCACCCTCGACCCTAACCTGGTATCGATTGGCGCCAGTGCAACAGCCGGCTTGAGTGTCGATAACGAAAGCCTGACCGACTTCATTGTCGAGCCCGGCGCTGACGTTGAAGGTAACGTCATCACCGATCCAGGCTTCAATGGGCAGCCGGACTCCACGGGGCCTCTGGGTGATGCGACGGTGCAGGTAGAAGTCGACGGCGTGTTTGTCGATGCAGGCACCACGGTCGGTACGGTCCTGCAAGGGCTGTACGGTGAGCTGACGATCTTTGCCAATGGCGATTACAGCTACACGCCAAATGGCGATGTGGCGAGCATTGGCCAGGTCGATAGCTTCGCGTATCAACTGGTGACGGCGGCAGGCGGTGTGGCTTCGGCCAACCTGTACATCCGCATAGACAGCAACGATACGACGATTGTCTGGAGCCCTACCGATCCGTCGGCACCGGGTGTCGTGGATGTTGTTGCCACGGATGATATCGGCGCTGCACAGGTCGATATCGATAACCTGGTCGAAACGCAAAGCCTGACGGGAATCGTCTACTCGCCGCCATTGCTCTTCGGTAATGGTCAGGGGACGGGTGAGAGCTTTGTGGTGGCTGCCGACGCGACGGCAGAGCTGGAGATTAGCCGCAGCTTCTCAGGTATCGGCTTGCTGCCTACGACGACGATCAACCTGCAGAAACTGATCGACGGTACCTGGACCACGCAGCAAACCACGACCACGGAAACTCATACCTTCACTGGGCTGGATGCGGGTGAGTATCGAGTGATATCGACGACTGGCGCGCTTGCATCGGTCGGGAGTGTGACGGTCAACCAGACGTTGGTCACTACCCACCTGACGGAGTTCGTCACGGGTGCTGCAGTTGCCGCAACGGGCAACGTCCTTGAGCTCAGCGATCTATCGCCAGCAGACAGCCTCGGCTCGACGCTGACCGTACTGACGGTGCTGAGCAATGGGGACTATGTCATACCGGGCCAGAATGGAGCGGTTGTCCAGGGGCTCTATGGCACGCTGACGTTGCATGCGGACGGTGCTTACACCTACACGCCAACCCCAGGGCTGGCGCTGGAGAACGTCGGCCAGGTGGATAAATTCACCTATAAACTCACCACACCAGGCGGTCAGGAGGACACCGCTGATCTGTACATCCGCATCGACTCACCAGACCGCGACCTGGTCTGGGACGACGCCAACCCTGGCTCACCTGCCACTGAGGGCGCCGGTTTCGCCGCCGCCAGCTTCATGGTGGATCCGGCTGGTGATGACAGTGCGGGCTCTGAAGGCAGCACAGACAGTGGCAGCGAACACCCTGTGGTGGCCGACGGCACTGACTTCACCCACGTCGATGGTGGCGCGGGTGCAGATGGGTTGTTGTGGGAGGGTGGTGATGCAGCCATCAACCTGGGCGACCTGATCGGTACTGCCAATGGTGTGCAGAGCATTGACCTGAACAACGTCAGCGCGGTTGACCTGACGTTGAGCCTGGAGGACCTGGTATCCATTACAGGCTCCGCGTCGGATTACTTGATGATCCAGGGCGACGATCAGGACAGTGTCCATCTGACAGGCGACTGGTCCGCCGGTGCGACCCAGGTAGAAAACGGTCTGGAGTACGTGATCTACACAAGCCAGGAAGATCAAGCCCATCAGCTGTGGGTACAAAGCGGCATCAGCGTGGTTTAACCACGCATCCAACGGCCGGGCCGTCAGGCCCGGCTTCCTCACCAATGTTTATTTCAACGATGGACCGTGCCTGTTCTCAGGCACGGTCTATGGTTGTACCCATCAGGTTTGATAATAATCAGGGGACTTGTAGTGAGGCATAAGAGTTTGGTCAGACAGTTGTCTGCAGTTTTGCTGATCGCGGCAGTGACCGCACCGGCGCATGAGCAGGTCATGGCCGCGTCGTTTAGCGACGACGAAGAAAGCGTCAACATCATTAGCCCCAGTGATTTGGGCACGAATTTACCGGGTGGGTCCACGGGCGTCAGTGCCCCGGTACCACCGCAACGCGTTATACCGAAGAATGTCGACCTGCCACGGGCTATTCAATTAGCGGTGGAATGGCATCCAGCCATTTCAGAGGCGATCGGTCGGCTATACCAGCAAAACGAGAACGTGAACATCGCCCGTTCCGGTTATTACCCGCAAGTGAGCGGCGGCTTCAACACTGGCTACGATAGCGGCCTGAGTGGCAATGGCCAGAGCCGGACCTTTTCCGTGTCGGCATCACAGATGCTTTACGATTTTGGCAAGGTGTCCAGCTCCGTGGACAGTGCCCTGGCTCGCGTCAATGGCAGCCAGGCGGCGGTCCTGCTGTCGATCGATCAGGTGTCGCGCGATACCTCGTTCGCCATGATCGAACTGCAGCGCTCGCAACTGCTGGTGGCATTGGCGGGCGAGCAGATCGACGGTATTTCGGCGATTGCGGAGCTGGCGAAGAAACGCAGCGACATGGGCGCCAGCACCCGTTCCGACCTGATCCAGGCGCGCTCGCGAGTCGAGGCGTCGGTGGCAACGCAGTTGCAGTTCCAGGCGCAGTTCAATCGCTGGCGCAGCACGTTGAGCAGTTTACTGGGATCGCAGTCACCGGTGAGTGTTTCGCAGGATTTTCCGGCGAGCCTGGAGCAGTCCTGCCAAGGCGTAGTGCCTGATGAAGCGGTCACGCCAACACTGTTGATCGCCCAGGCGCAACGGATCGACGCCCTGGCGCTGATCGCCCAGGCCCGGGCCGAAGCGTTGCCCACCGTATCGTTGGATCCATCGGTGACTCAGTACCTGGACAACAACGACGACAGCAACATCCCTGGCGGTCGGGATCGGACCCGTTACGGTGTGTTCCTCAACGTGAAGATGCCGCTGTATCAGGGTGGCGCTATCACGGCGCGCAAGTCCGCCGCCCAACAAGCGTTGCGCTCGGCCGAAGCGGCCAACGATGCTGCCCGTCTTGAAGTGCGCCAGAGCCTGTTGGAGGCACGGGATCAGATTTCCAGCCTGACCCAACGCCTGTCTACCCTGGATTTTCGTGAGCGCAGTATCTCCGAGACCCGTGACCTTTACCGCCAGCAGTACCTCGAGCTGGGCACCCGGCCGCTGCTGGACTTGCTCAATGCCGAGCAGGAAATCCACCAGGCACGCATGGACCGGGAAAACACTGCGGCTGACCTGCGTCGCCTGAAAATCGATTGCCTTTACAACACCGGTGGATTGCGCACGGCATTCCACCTGGATAACAGCACCTTGCAAGGTGTGGAGATTCGGCCATGAATGATGCCGTGATGCTTGAGGGTGACATGGGCCCAGTGGCGCCTGTACTCAACCCTGTGCCCGGATTTGATTATGAGGTGTGGCTGGAAGCAGTGTTGTGCGTGGCCCGACATTATCGTCTGGAGTGCTCGGCGCAAGGGATCCGGCTCGCCGCACAGTGGACCGAAGGTGCGTCGGTGGAGGACGTGGTGCGGCAGATGGCGCGCCAGGCCGGGTTGAATTGCGTGATAGCCGACTTCAGCCCCTCGACCTTGATGCAACGGCAACTGCCGATCATTGTGCAATTCAGCGATGGTCAGGTTGGCGTTCTGGAAACCCTTGGTGATGGCGAGCACGTCGGCATTGCCTACAGCGGCGACGGCGGCCTGCAAAGCAGCCTCAACCAGCAGGATCTGCTCGACTCGGCACGCAAGACCGTGATTCTGCGGCCGATGAGTGCCGTACGCGACAATCGAGTGGACGACTACATCAAGCCTTATGACAAGGGCTGGTTCAAAGGCATCGTGCTGCGCGACATGCGGCCCTACGGTTACGTCATGCTGGCGTCGTTGGTGACCAGCGTGCTCGGACTGGCAGGCGTGCTGTTTTCCATGCAGGTCTACGACCGGGTTATCCCGGCCGAGTCGATGCCCACTTTATATGTGCTGTTCGGCGGCGTCATGCTGGCGCTGTTATTCGACTACATCATGCGCATCACCCGTGCGCGGATCACCGACATGCTCGGCAAGCGCGCGGATATTCGTGTGTCCGACCTGGTATTCGGACACGCCATTCGCCTGCGCAACAGCGTTCGTCCCAAGTCCACCGGCGCGTTCATTTCCCAGCTCAAGGAGCTGGAACAACTGCGTGAGCTGATTACTTCAAGCACGGCGTCGGCGCTGGCGGACTTGCCGTTTTTCCTGTTGTTCCTGGTGATCTACTGGATCATTGCCGGGCCACTGGTGGCGATTCCCATGGTGGCGGTGTTGTTTCTGGTGGTGCCGGGTTTGTTGGCGCAGAAGAAGCTCGCGTCACTGGCCAGCCAGTCAATGCGTGAAAGTTCGTTGCGCAGTGCCATGTTGGTGGAGACCGTCCAGGGGCTCGACGACATCAAGGCATTGCAGGCTGAACAGCGCTTCCAGCACCAATGGAACCACTACAACACCACGTGTGGCGATGCCAGCCTGCGGCTGCGCATGCTGACCAACAAGTTGGTGACCTGGAGCAATAGCGTGCAGGGTTCGGTGTTCGCCGTCGTGGTGGTGTTCGGCGCGCCCATGGTCATGGCCAGCGACATGACCACCGGTAGCCTGGTGGCGGCCTCGATTCTCGCGTCGAGAATGATGGCCCCGATGTCTCAGATTACCCAGGTCATGACCCGCTGGCAGCAGGCCAAGGTGGCGCTGAAAAGCTTGAACGGGCTGATGGAACTGCCGGTGGATCATGCCGAAGGCAGCAAGCGAGTGCATTTACCCATGGTGCGTGGCCATTACGTGCTCAACCAGGCGGCCTTTCAATATAACGACAACGCCCCGGTACCCGCCTTGCTGGTGGCCGACCTGCAGATCCAGCCGGGCGAGCGCATAGCCATTCTGGGTCGCAATGGCGCGGGCAAGTCGACGTTGCTGCAAGCGCTGTCCGGCATGCTCGACCTCAAGGGCGGCAGCATCAGCCTCGACGGGGTTGCCCTGGGCCACATCGACCCGGCGGACGTGCGCCGCGATGTCGGCCTGATGACCCAAAACTCGCGCCTGTTTCACGGCACCCTGCGGGACAACCTGATCATGGGCGCGCCCCATGCGTCCGATCAGGAAATACTCCAGGCCCTGGCATTGACCGGCGCGGCAGACTTTATCGGCAAGTTCCCCGACGGCATGGACCACATGATTCTGGAAGGCGGCCTCGGATTGTCCGGCGGGCAGCGCCAGTCATTGCTGTTGTCGCGCTTGATCATCCGCCAGCCGCATATTGTCCTGCTGGACGAACCTACGGCATCCCTGGATGAAGCGACCGAGCGCCAGTTCATCCAGAACCTGGACAAATGGGCGGCCCACCGCACGCTGATCATCGCCACCCATCGCATGAGCGTATTGAGTCTGGTGAACCGGATCATCGTCGTCGACAACGGGCAGATCATTGTCGATGACAGCAAGGACAATGCGATCGCCCGGCTTTCCAAACCCAAGGGGAAGAAACAGTGAAAACCCATGAGCGCAAAAGAATTCCCCTGCTGGGTCCCGAGGACGAAGGCGCCCGCCATTACAACGACGGTATCGACGACAACACTGTGGTGCGCTCGACGCGGGTGGTCTTCTGGGTGTTTGTCCTATTGATCGCCTTTGGCGCCTGGGCATACATCTTTGAAATCGATGAAGTCTCGACCGGCAGCGGCAAGGTCATCCCCACTTCCCGTGAACAGATTATCCAATCCCTGGAAGGCGGTATCGTCACTGCGCTGAACGTGGCGGAGGGCGATATCGTCAAGAGCGGGCAGGTATTGGCGAAGCTCGACCCGACCAAGACTGAATCCAACTTTGACGAAAGCGCTTCCAAATACCGGGCGTCCCTGGCCAGCGTTGCGCGTTTGCAAGCGGAAGTGAACGGCAAGCCGTTGGCGTTTCCGGCCGAGCTAAAAACCCATCCGGAGTTGATCCTGGCCGAAACCGATTTGTTCAACTCCCGTCGCAGAGGCCTGGAAGACACCCAGTCGGGCTTGCGTTCATCCCTATCCCTGGTACGCAGCGAACTGCAGATTACCGAGAACCTGGCCAAGGTCGGCGCCGCCAGCAATGTCGAAGTGCTGCGTCTCAAACGCCAGAAAGCAGAGCTGGAGATGAAGTTGACCCAGGCCCGCTCCGACTACATGGTGCGCGCCGGTGAAGACCTGGCCAAGGCCAACGCCGACGTCGAGACGCTGTCATCGATCATGCGCGGGCGCTCTGACTCGGTGACGCGCTTGACCCTGCGCTCTCCGGTGCGCGGAATCGTCAAAGACATCGAAGTCACCACCATTGGCGGGGTCATTCCGCCCAATGGACGCCTGATGCAGATTGTGCCGCTGGATGAGCAACTGTTGATCGAGGCTCGCATATCGCCGAGGGACATTGCCTTCATTCATCCGGATCAAGTGGCCAAGGTCAAGATCACCGCCTACGACTACGCGGTTTATGGCGGCATGGATGGCAAGGTGGTGACCATCTCGCCCGACACCATCCAGGATGAAGTCAAGCCTGAGGTTTTCTACTATCGGGTATTTATCCGCACCGACGCCGATACCTTGAAAAACAAGGCCGGCAAGTCTTTCTCCATTGTTCCGGGGATGATTGCGTCGGTGGACATCAAGACCGGGCAGAAAACCATTCTCGACTATTTGATCAAACCGATGAACCGCGCGCGTGAGGCGCTGCGCGAGCGTTAGAGGAGGGGCGCACAGTGGATTCAAGGCTACGGCCGTAGCTTTGATCCACTGTGCAACGTAAGAGGTTGCTTACCGGGTGAGCGCTGCTTGCTCTGTCGCCCGGAGCCATTCGCAAACCTGCGACAGACCCGTGCCTCCCGAGCTTTTCACCAACACCCAATCCCCTGGTTGAAAGCACTGCGCCGGATCCTGCATCAAGGCCTGGTTCAGCGCCTTGGCATTCTCGAACCACTGGACCGACAGCTCGTCACGCAGGGCCAGGTAAAGCCCATGCATCAACGGGCCGCACAGCAATACTCGCCGTGGGGCGGCCAATCGCAATGGAGTTATCAGTTCCAGGTGATAACGCTGGGCATCCGGGCCTAGCTCCAGCATGTCCCCCAGGACCAGCACCCGGTGGCGGGAAGTGACGGGCAGGTCGGCGATAGAGTGCAGCGCTGCAGTCATGGAGCCGGGGTTGGCGTTGTAGGCATCGTTGATCAGGTGGAAATGACCGCCTGGGCACTGGATCTGCATGACATTACCCCGTCCGTCGACGGGCTCGAACCCGGTCAGGACCTTGAGCGCTTCGCCGGCTGGCAGGCCTGCGGCAAACAGTGAGGCCAACACCGACAAGGCGTTGAGCACCATATGCCGGCCGCGGGCTCGCAGGGTGAACTCGAGTGTCTGTGAACCTCGTTGCGCCCTGACGTACACCAGGTTCGCCTCGTTGTGCCAATCCAGCAGCCGCAAGTCCGCATCGGCGTGCTCACCATAACTGGTGACTTTCAGGCGTGCGGTTTGTGCCGCCTGGGCGAATAGCTCGTAATACGGCATGTCGCGGTTGAGGATGGCATGGCCTCCGGGCGCCATGGAGCGGAAGATCGCGCTTTTCTTGCGCGCCAGGTTTTCCAGCGTGCCGTGGTATTCCAGATGCGCAGGAGCCAGGCCGGTGACGATGGCGAATTGCGGGCGAACCAGCTCCGAGTTGATCGGCATCCGTCCCACGGCCATTTCCAGGACCCAGAACTTTGCGGTCGGTGGCATGCACGCCAGGTTCCAGGCAATACCCGGAGGCAGGTTGGCATTGGCTTCGGTTTGCCCGACTTCGCCCCAGTGTTTCAAGGCATGAGTCAGCATTGAGACGACCGTGGTCTTGCCCGAGCTGCCGGTCACACCGAACACCTGGCCTGTGAAATGCTGCCGGGCATAGCGGCCCAATTGCATTGTCGCTTCGCTGGTGTCAGCCACCTGCAGCACCGGCAAACCGCTGTCCAGATAGGGTGTCGGGTCCACGCACAAAAAGGCCGAGGGGCGTCGTTCAGGACTGGCTTGCGCCCAGCGCGTGGCCGATTGCACTTCGTTCGGACCGACCTTGGTGGGCGGGCGGCAAAGCATGCGCTGTGGTTTGAAGAACTGCATCGAAGGTGACAGGCCAGCGGCCCGCCAGCCCGATGGTGGCTGCCTGGCCCAGGTACCCTGCGTTGCACGGGCCAGGGTTTCGGCATCCCAGATCCAGTCGGGCCGGGATTCGGCCCGCGGGGGCAGGTTGACTTGCGGGGCGCCATCGAGCAGGTATCGATGATAGGCAATCAGCCCGGAAAGGTAGTGTTCGACGTCGTCGATACGAACCCTGAACGCGTGATGTCGAATAAAAAAAGCGCCAGCGATACGTGCCGGGTTTGCAAAGAACATCGCTATTTCCGGCCAGAAATAACCGTTGAGCAAGTAGCGGGCGCGATGGTGCAGGGCCCGATAGAACGCGTGCAGGTCGATCTCCTCGAGCAGGTGCTGCAAGGAGGGCTGTTGCGCGATCCGCTCAAGCATTTGCTGGGCGGCCATCATCAACTCCAGCAGCGTGGGGAAGGTGGTGATGCGCTGCTGGACGAACCCCAGGTAACCGGCGACGTTGTTCAGGCCGAAACGGAAGTATTTTTCATGTGGGCGATAGCGCGTCAACTCGTTCACGCAATAGCTGAGCCAGTGGTCATGCTCGCGCCAATGTTCTTTGAGGATGAAGTGATCGAAGGCCTTTTCCACGATATTGAGCCAGCGCTCGTTGCGGGTCAGCCCGTAGAGGCGCATTAGCCCGAACGCGGCTTCGCCATCGTAGTAAATAATGCGAAAAGGCTCTTTGACGCTCAGATCGTTGGCGTGCAAGACGTGGACGAAAGCGCCGGACGCCGGGTCCTGCATCGAGGCCATGCCATTGGCTAGGGCTTCGAGCAGTGGCAGGTAGTGGCGGGTGCCAGTTACCTCGCTGTATTTGACCAAGGCCAACAGGCAGACCGCGTTGCCGCCCAGTTTGATCTCATCGCCGGTGTCCACGAGGAAGGCTGCCACTCTGCCGTCGGGCAGCAGGCTGGGCTTGATCAGTGTCTGGGTCAGGAAGTCCAGCGATCGTTTGATTGCGGCCATCAACGTTTCATCACCGTTGAGTGCCCATGCCTCGATCATCGAGTAAGTGCTGCTGGCATGGCGCAGAGTATTGTAATTCTGGATGGGGCGATCGAAGCAGGGGAAATAACCGTAGACGAATTGGCCGCTGTCCTGCACCTGTGCACTCAGGTAAGTGGCTGCACTGCAGATGCGTGCCTTGACGTCGCCTGGCTCCAGGGCTGCCAGGGTACGCCAGCCCACTTGCGTACCGCTGCTGTTGAGCCGGTGAGCCACGCCGTCTTCTGCGCAGAACACCCCTGCTGTATCGAATAGATAAATCAGGCTGTCGGGCTGTAGCGCAGCCAATGCATCGAGGGCTGACGGGCCTGTAAAGCGGCGCTTGGCGTAGACAGCAAAATTCCCGGCATTGAAGGTTGCATGAACGATGTTGCCGCCGCCATAGAGAATGGCATTGGCGTTCAGTTCCTGTTCGGTCAGCGCGATGTGCAGGCCGCTGTCGAAGGCAATGCCGCGCCTGAAATAATTGCGCTTGTGTTGCTTGAGGCGCTCATTGAAGGTTGCCCAGGTCTGGGGTTTCACGTTAATCGCACGTTCGATACGAATCCACGTACGTTCGAGCGCATTGCCCGATTGTTTTACCCGCTTGTCATGCAATCTCTGTAGTTCGGCTGCACCTGTTTGCCACGCGTTTTCGAAGTTGTCGGCGGTAATATGGAAAGTCTGTGCGCGTTTTGTGCTGTCGCTGAACGAGAAAAATAAAGTGCACGAACGTACCATGTTAGATGAGACGTCCTGGTCTTTGGCATCGTTACTCAGCAGTGTATAACAAGCGAGTAATTGCTGTTCCATAGGCATGGCGAACCTATCAATTAAGTAGTTGAAGGTGAATGCGATTTATTTGAGCATTCGATCAATAAGCGGTACAGGCAAGCCAATGCGTATATTGATATACGAAAGTATTAGTTCAAACTAAATGTATCAGGAGTACGTGGATGAATCCTCACGCGAATGCTCTGTGGTCGCAGGCTTGATCTGCGTTTCATATTGCTGTAGATGGTCCCTGATCAGCTTGCGAATAACCTGAGAAATTGTAAGGTCAACTTCTTCTGACAAATGCTCCAGTCTCTGTTTGGTTGGAGAGTCGATGAGTATTGTCAGGCGCGTAGTTTTTTCAGACATTTTCTTGATCCTTTTGCAAAAGCGCGGTCTCAACTGCCACGTACAGTAACTGCTAAATAAAGTGATGTGTGTTAAACCTAAGCCTATGTAGTTGTAACTTGATCGGCTCAAAGTCTAATTCAATCACTAGCCGTTTTCCACGAAGGCTGCAGGAAAGTTTTCAGACTGTGAAGTCAACCACCTTTCGCTGCGGCAATCGTTATAATTTTGTTATAATCACATGTGCGTAGTTCGTTAACTCGGTTTTAATGAAGTTAGACGAGACGTTCAATGATGTCAAAATGAAATACTATTTATCACTAAAGTAGTGGTGTTCGACTTGTGATGGTTTATTGGCCTGAGCCCATAAATGGCGCATAAAAAAAGGGGCCTTTGCGGCTAATGCCGATCAGTTAAGCAAAATTCCTGTGGGAGCGGGCTTGCTCGCGATAGCTGTGAGTCAGTCGACATTTTGGTTGACTGATCCGCCGCTATCGCGAGCAAGCCCGCTCCCACAGGTTCTGCTTCTTAACTGACTGGAATTAGCCTCTGCGGCCCCTCGTTCTTGCAGGTGTTCTTCAGGCGAAAACGAAATATTTGCGCACGGTTTCGACCACTTCCCACGTCCCCGTCATTCCAGGTTCAACCACAAAAATGTCACCGGCTCTCAAGTGAATCGGCTCCAGGCCATCCGGGGTGATCACGCAGTAGCCTTCCTGAAAGTGGCAATACTCCCATTTCACATATTCCACTCGCCATTTGCCGGGTGTACAGATCCAGGTGCCCATGATTTTGCTGCCGTCTTCGCTGGTGTAGGCGTTGAGGTTGACGGTGTGCGGGTCGCCTTCGAGCTTTTCCCATTTGCAGGCGTCCAGCACCGGCAGGGGATGGGTATCACGCAGAACGGTGATCGGCTGGGACATGATGACTCCGAGGCAGAAAAAGGGAATTGGAACCCTATAGCGCCTGCCTGTTTGCCAGTGGTCTGAACTCGACATCCATATGCTCAGGAGCGCTGCTGTTGAGTACCCTTGGCATTGTGAAATATCCCTCCATGAAAACCCGATTATTCCGCAGTAAGTTCGAAAAAAATCAGGCAATGCGCTGGAATTCGCAAGATTATTCACGGCTGGCCCTCGTATCATTCACTACAGAGACAACCGAGAGCCTTGTATGAATCCAATAAAAACGTGGTGGGATATCAGCCCGCCCTTGAGTGCCGCGACCCCGACCTGGCCGGGAGATACGCCGTTCCAGGAAGAACGCGTCTGGCAGTTCGGTCCTGAATGCCCGGTGAATGTCGGGCGCATTACCTTGTCGCCCCACACCGGCGCCCATGTCGATGCGCCCCTGCATTACAGCGCCGACGGCGCGCCCATCGGCGAGGTTTCGCTGGATGTGTATCTCGGCCCGTGCCGGGTATTGCACTGCCTGGGCAGTGGCGCGTTGGTGCAACCGCAGCAGTTGCGGGGGCGGTTGGACAACCTGCCGGAGAGGGTCCTGCTACGTACGTATCAACAGGCCCCTCTGACCACCTGGGATGCGGATTTTACCGCCGTGGCCAAGGAATCGGTCGAGTTGCTGGCCAGCCTCGGCGTGCGCTTGATCGGCATCGACACCCCCTCTCTGGACCCGCAGCAGTCGAAGACGATGGATGCCCATAACGCCGTAGCCCGTCACGGCATGGCAATTCTCGAAGGTATCGTCCTCGACGATGTGCCCGAGGGCGATTACGAGTTGATCGCGCTGCCGCTACGTTTTGCCAACCTCGATGCCAGCCCGGTACGAGCAATCCTGCGCCCGCTCAAGGAGCCCACGCGATGAGCCAATGTCCTTTCTCTGCCGATTACCAGCCACCGGAAGAGTGGCATAACGCCGAGCTGAATTTTTCCGAGTCAATGAGCTACGGCGACTACCTCGACCTGGGCCGCGTGCTGAGCGCCCAGCATCCGCTGTCGCCGGACCACAACGAAATGCTGTTCATCATCCAGCACCAGACCTCGGAGCTGTGGATGAAGCTGATGCTGCACGAACTCAAGGCCGCCCGTGAACATGTGCGCCTGGGTGAACTGCCGCCGGCGTTCAAGATGCTGGCGCGGGTCTCGCGGATCTTCGATCAACTGGTACACGCCTGGGCGGTTTTGGCCACGATGACGCCGTCGGAGTACTTGTCGATCCGCCCGTACCTGGGCCAGTCGTCGGGGTTCCAGTCGTTCCAGTACCGTGAAATCGAATTTATCCTCGGCAACAAAAGCCCGGCACTGTTGCGCCCGCATGCCCATCGCCCGGAGTTGTTGAAGGAACTGCAGGTGGCGATTGCCACACCGTCGTTGTATGACGAGGCGATCAACCTGATGGCCAAGGCCGGGCTGGCGATTGACCCGCAACGTGCGCAGCGCGATCCAACGGCAGCCACTGTTCATGATGATTCGGTAGAGGCGGCATGGCGCGAGGTTTATCGCGACCCGAGCCGTTATTGGGACCTGTACCAATTGGCCGAGAAGTTCATCGACCTCGAAGACTCCTTCCGCCAGTGGCGCTTTCGCCACGTCACCACGGTGGAGCGGATCATCGGCTTCCAGCCGGGTACCGGCGGTACCGAAGGCGTGGGTTACCTGCGCAAGATGCTCGACACCGTGCTGTTCCCCGAACTGTGGCGAGTGCGCTCTTCGCTGTAACCCGGCTGCAATAAAAAGCCCCGGCATTCATCGAATGCCGGGGCTTTTTTATTCAGCGATAAGCGCGGGTCATTGTGCCGTGGCTACGGCCCGGGCTTTCTTCATGCGCAGCCAGTACGCGACAAAGATGATCCCCACCCACACCGGCATCGCATACACCGATGAACGAATGCCCGGAATCGCCAGCATCACGCAGATGATCATCGCCATGAACGCCAGGCACAGGTAATTGCTGAACGGGAACCAGAACGTCTTGAACGACGGCACCACTCCTTGCTCGGCCATGGCCTTGCGGAACTTGATGTGGGTCAGGCTGATCAGCGCCCAGTTGATCATCAGCGACGCGACCACCAAGGCAAACAACAGCTCCAGGGCGTCATGCGGGGCGACGTAGTTGATCACCACGCACAGCAAGGTCACGGCGGCCGAGATGCCCAGCGCACGCAAGGGCACGCCTTGCTTGTTGAGCTTCATCAGCGCCTTGGGTGCATCGCCTTGTTCGGCCAGGCCAAACAGCATGCGGCTGTTGCAGTACACGCCGCTGTTATACACAGACAAGGCCGCAGTCAGCACCACGAAGTTGAGGATGTGCGCAGCGGTGTCGTTGCCGATCAGCGAGAAGATCTGCACGAACGGGCTGCCGCTATAGGCATCGCCGGACGCGCCCAAGGTTTGCAGCAACTGGTCCCATGGATACAGCGACAGCAGCACGGTCAGCGCACCGACGTAGAAAATCAGGATCCGGTACACCACCTGGTTGATCGCCTTGGGGATCACCTTGCGCGGTTCGCTGGCTTCGGCGGCGGTAATACCCACCAGTTCCAGGCCGCCGAACGAGAACATGATGAACGCCATGGCCATCAACAGCCCCATGCCGCCATTCGGGAAGAAGCCGCCGTGGTCCCACAGGTTACTGATTGACGCTTGCGGGCCGCCGGTGCCGCTGAACAGCAGGTAGCAGCCGAGCACGATCATGCCGACAATTGCCACCACCTTGATGATCGCGAACCAGAATTCGGTCTCGCCGAAAAACTTCACGTTCAACGTATTGATCAGGTTCACTGCGATGAAGAACACCACGGCGCTGGCCCAGGTCGGAACCTCCGGCCACCAGAACTGGATGTACTTGCCCACTGCCGTCAGTTCGGCCATGCCCACCAGCACATACAGGACCCAGTAGTTCCAGCCGGCCAGGAAGCCCGCATAGCCGCCCCAGTACTTGTGGGCGAAGTGGCTGAAGGAGCCGGCAACCGGTTCCTCGACGATCATTTCACCCAATTGGCGCATGATCAGGAAGGCAATGAAGCCGGCTATTGCATAGCCCAGGATCATCGACGGCCCCGCCGACTTCAGCACCCCGGCCGAACCGAGGAACAAGCCCGTACCAATCGCCCCTCCCAGGGCAATCAGCTGAATATGCCGGTTTTTCAGGCCACGCTTGAGGCCCACCGGGTTAACCATGTCATCCGCCATTAACATTCCCTTCTACTTGTTTTTTTCAGGGTTGATCCTGCACGCCAGACCCGCCCCTCATTGCTGAGGGGTCAGATATTACTCTCGGTAAACTTTTCGTAATACAGTTGAACGCCATCAAGTGCCTGATCCAGCAGCCAGTTTTTGATGGATTCGACCATTGGAGGTGGGCCGCATACGTACATATCGGCCGGTCTATCCCGCAATTCGGCCATGTCGAAATGTTCGGTCAGGTAGCCGCGCTTGCCGGTCCACTGCGGCGATGGGTCGCTGAGCACTTGTGTGTAGCGAAAACCCTGCAGGGTTCGGGCGTAGTCCTGGATGCGCTCGGCTTCGCACAGGTCTTCGGCCCCGCGCACGCCATAGTACAAGTGCACCGGCTGCTCGCACCCACGTTCGACCAATTGATCGAGCATGCCCAGCAAGGCCGAAAGCCCGGTTCCACCTGCAACCAGCACCAGCGGCCGGGTCACGTGGCGCAAGTAAAATGCCCCCAACGGTGCTTCCAATTGCAGTTCGTCGCCCACCTGGCACCGCTCACGCAGGTAATTGCTCATAACCCCGTCAGGCAGCAGGCGGATCAGAAACTGCAAGCGGCTACCCGGTCGATTGGCGAAAGAGTACGAGCGCTGTTGCTCGGTGCCGGGGATCGACAGTCGCGCATATTGGCCAGGCAAAAAGTCCAATGGCTGCTCGAGCTGGATATGCATGATTGCTGTGCTGGACGAAACCTGTTGCACCTGGCACACCTTGCCGGTCAGGCGCAGTGGCCCCGGTGCGTTGCACAGGCTTGAATCAAAGTCGAAGTAAAACGCCGCATCGGATTTGACCCGGGTCTGGCAACTGAGCATTTTGCGCTGTTGCAGGTCTAGGCTGGAAAGGGCCTCTTCATCTACATAATCCTGGCTGTAGTCACCGGATTCGCAGCGTCCCTGGCAGGTGCCGCATACGCCTTCACGGCAGTCCAGCGGGATCTTGATGCCGCTGCGCAAGGCGGCGTCCAGCAGGATTTCGTTGGCGCCCACCGCAAAGAACAAGGTCTTGCCGTCGGCAAAGCTGAAGGCCACTTTATGATTCATCCACCATTCTCCGAAGTTGGGGGTAATACCTGTAGGGGCAAGCCACCGTCACAGGTGATAGAAATCCAGCACCGAGTTGATGGTGTCGTTGAGCAGCAGCGCGTGCTTGCGGGTGATTACCCAGCTCTCGCCTTCAGGTTTGAGGCTATAGGTGGCGTGGCCGTAGAACTGCTCCGAAGTGGCCAGCCGATAAAACAGCGTGTGCCAGTTCAACTGTACTTGCAGTTGCCCGTCTGCCTGCTCGGCAATACGTACATTGCTGATCAAGTGCAGGGTGCGCGGCATGGGGGTGGCTGACGCGGCCTTACCGGTGCGCAGGCGAAACACCCGGTCTTCAAGGCCCGAGCGGTTGGCGTAGTAGATCAGCGACATCTCGCGCTTGGGATCATGGGTGTAAACGTGTTCCGAATCCCACTGCGGCAAATGGAACTCGCTTTGCGGGTCGAACAGCTGCACATAGGCGTCCCAATCCTGGGCGTCACACAGCTCGGACTTGCGGTAGAAAAACTGCTCGATCTGGTACTGCAATTGCGCATTCATCATTTCACCTCCTGCAGTTTCAGCGCCTGAGCGTCGAGTCCGTCCAACAGGAACTTCTGCCAGTTGCGGTGCTGGTTGACGTACAGCCCTTCGTGGGTGAATTCGGTACCGGTCATGGCCGGCTGGATGCCGATTGCTTCGCTGTTGGGCGTCGGGCCGGTTTCCCAGCGGTGGCTGCCGCGGGAGATATCGCTCCAGCGTTCCAGGCGCCCCTGGAAGCCGCGCTGGGCTTCGCGAAATTCCACCAGGTCGTCAGGTGTGCCCATGCCGGACACGTTGAAGAAGTCTTCGAACTGGCGGATGCGGTTTTCGCGGTCGGCGTCGCTCTCGTTCTTCACCCCCAGGCACTGGCTGATGATCTCGGTCTTATTCCAGGCCACCGGACGGATGATTCGTAACTGGGAGCTGATCTGGTCGAGGAAAAACAGGCTGGGATAGACGTTCAGGTTGCGCAGGCGATGCATCATCCACTCGGCCTTTTGCTGGCCGTGTTCCTGTACCAGGCGCGGCATGATCGTGGCGTAGCCCGAACGCACGCTGGGGTTGGGCATGTCGCTGAACAACACGCTGTGCCCGTTGTTGAAGGCGAACCAGCCGTCGTCGGTGTTGGCATCTCCGGCGCCCAGCTTGCTGTAGTCCAGGGTCGTGCCTGCGCCTGTGCCATTTTGCGTATTGACCTGCTGGCGATGCTGCACGGTGGCCACGTAGTTATAGTGCACAGTGCTGACGTGGTAACCGTCCAGGCCGTTTTCGTTTTGCAGTTTCCAGTTGCCGTCGTAGGTATAGGCAGATTTGCCCGGCAGCACTTCCAGATCCCCGGTGGCGGATTGCGCGACCATCATGTCGAAGAACACCTTGGCGTCGCCGAGGAAGTCTTCCAGGCTGTTGGTGCCCGCCACGTCGAGGCTGATAAACACAAAACCCTTGTAACTCTCGATCCGCGCTTTTTTCAGGCCGCGGGTGGCCTTGTCGAACCCTTCCGGGTATTCCCCCGGCGCCTTGACCTTCACCAGGCGGCCATCGCTCTTGTAGCACCAGGCATGGAACGGGCACGTGAAGGTGGACTGGTTGCCCTTGCCGACGCGGGTCAAGGTAGTGCCGCGATGTTGGCAAGCATTGATCAGGGCGTTGAGCTGGCCTTCGCCGTCACGGGTGATGATCATCGGCTGGCGCCCGGCGCGCATGGTCACAAAATCGTGGTTGTTGGCCAGTTCGCTTTCGTGACAGGCATAGATCCAGTTCTTTTCGAAGATCAGCTCCATCTCCAGATCGAACAGTTCGGGTTCGGTGAACATGTCACGGGCAATGCGGAACACTTGGTCGGCCGGCCGGAAATCCAGGCAACTTTCGATAAATGTTTTCCACTGTTCGACGCTTCTTGCACCACTCATGGGAGGCACCTTTTATTGTGTGGCTGATCGGTGGCTCATTTAGCGGGCGGGCAAGGGTGTGGGGCTATCCGGTTAGTGGGGGAAGGTGGGCCGGATAGTTGGGGATCAAATACCCACGGTGGTGCAGGGCGGTGACGCTATGCGCTACTGTCTTGCCAGGCAATTGTCGCAAGAGTCGTTTTCTTATCCAGATAGTCTGCGATTGCTATCCACTCAGTGGCCAAGCCGCTGGCATGGCGCAGAACTTGCCTTGATCCAACGGACGCGCCGTCAGAGCGCGCTGGCCACAACCGCCGTGAGTGCAGCCTGATGAGTAGCCATACACGCGATATACGTATTGAACGTTTCGATCTTGAGGGCGCCCGCACCTGGATGTCCGGCATTTGCGGGCCGCACCGCCTGGAAACCGCGACGCCCGAGCGCCTGCGCTTCCACCACAGCGCCAATGTGTTCAAGTCCCGTGCGACTACGCTTGGGATCATTGAATACGGTACCGACGTCACCATCGACATTGAAGACGCCGAGCACTTCAGCAGCTACAGCTTGAGCCTGCCGCTGGTGGGCGAGCAGGAACTGAGCAAGGGCGGTGAACGCCTGAGTTCCAATCGCGACCAGGGCGTGATCATTTCGCCCAACGAACATCAGGTGCTGGCGATCTCCGGTGACTGCCGCAAGCTGCAAGTGGTGATCACCCGTGCCGCGATGAGTGAGTCGCTGGAAGGGTTGTTGCAACGCTCGATTGATGCGCCGCTGCGCTTCGAGTCGGTGATGGACGCGGTGGGCGGCACTTCAGCGGCGTGGTGGCGCATGGCGCGCTACTTTATTGCCGAGCTGGAGCTGGGCAGTGAGCTGTATGAGCAGGCGGCGTTTACCCGTGATCTGGAAAGTTCGCTGATCAAAGGGCTGATCCTCGCCCAGCCGAACAACTACTCCGAAGAGCTGATCAGCGTGTTGGGGGCCAAGTTGCCGCATTATCTGATCCGCGCCCGCCAGTACATCCATGACCATGCACGCGACGCCGTGCATCTGGAAGACCTTGAAATCGCCGCGGGGGTGTCGCGGTTCAAGCTGTTCGATGCGTTTCGTAAATACTTCGCCCTGTCGCCGATGGCCTATCTGAAGAAGTACCGCTTGAGCGCCGTGCGTCAGGAGATCCTTGAACACGGCGCCATTCGTACCATTTCCGAAATTGCCCTGGGTTGGGGGTTCACCCACCTGGGACGGTTCTCTGCGCAGTACCGCAAGCTGTTCGATGAGTCGCCCAGCCAGACCTTGCAACGCAACGATGCCCGGCGCATGCGCGGTACATGAACACACTGAAGACAAAAATGTGGGAGCGGGTTCGGCGCGATGTCGAGGGAAGTATCAGATCAACTCTTCGACCAACTGCAGGCAGTGACTGAGGCCCAGCGACTGGTCGTTGACCCGTCGGCTGAGAATGATCGGCGAGGTCGCGGTGGTTTCGACAATCGGCGTGTAGTCGATGTCCGCCCGATGCAGGATCTGCACCGAGGCCGGTACCAGTGTCACACCCATGCCAGCACCGACCAGGCCGATAGCGGTCTGCAATTCATTGGTCCATTGCGCGACCTTGATCGGCAGGCCATGGGTGTCGAACAACGCGATCACATGGTCGGCATAGCTGGGCCGTGGATTGCCGGGGTAGAGCACCAGTGGCTCGCCGGCCAGTTGCGCCAGGGTCACCGGCGCGCCCAGCAGCGAATGGCCGGCTGGCAACACGGCCACCAGGCGGTCCTCCACCAATACCCGCTGGACGATGGCCGGGTCGTCAATGCGAATCCGCCCGAAGCCCACGTCAATCCGCCCGGCCTTGAGTGCATCGACCTGTTGCAGGGTGGTCATCTCCGACAACCCCAGCTCCAGTTCCAGTACGTCATGGCTGCGCAGGCGACGAATCAGCTCAGGCAAGACGCCGTACAACGTCGACGGCGCAAAACCGATGCCCAGCCAGGTTTTCTGCCCCAGGCCGATGCGTCGGGTGTTGTCGCAAACCTTGCCCAGTTGTTCCAGCAGCACATTGGCGTGCTCATAGAAAAAACGCCCGGCTTCGGTCAGCCGCAACGGCCGGCCACGTTCCAGCAATACCACGCCCAACTCGTCTTCCAATTGCTGGATCTGCCTGCTCAATGGCGGCTGGGCGATGTGCAGGCGTTCAGCGGCACGGGTGAAGTTCAGGGTTTCTCCCAACACCTGAAAGTAACGCAGATGGCGCAGCTCCATGCGGACTCCTTCCATACCTCAAGGGTATTGTTCGAGACCCATTCTATATTGGAACCCGCAAAAGAACCGGAACAGAATCGACCTCAATCAATAAAGAACCCAATGGGTATTGTCATGCCGATTTGTGCCATCGAATCGATCGAGACCATCATCGTCGATCTCCCCACCATCCGCCCGCATAGACTGGCGATGCACACGATGCAGAACCAGACGCTGGTAATCATTCGCCTGCGCTGCGCCGATGGCACCGAAGGCATGGGGGAGTCCACCACCATCGGCGGCCTGAGCTACGGCAACGAAAGCCCCGACAGCATCAAGACCAATATCGACCAACACTTCGCCCCGTTGTTGATCGGCCAGGACGCCAACAACATCAACGCGGCGATGTTGCGCCTGGAGCGCTGCATTCGCGGCAATACATTTGCCAAATCCGGTGTCGAGAGCGCTTTGCTCGATGCCCTCGGCAAACGCCTGAACCTGCCGGTCAGCGAACTGCTCGGCGGACGCGTGCGCGATGCCTTGCCCGTGGCCTGGACACTGGCCAGCGGCAACACCGGGCAAGACATTGCCGAAGCCGAAAAAATGCTCGACCTGCGCCGCCATCGCATTTTCAAACTCAAGATTGGTGCCGGAGAAGTGGGGCAGGACCTGGCACATGTCATTGCGATCAAAAAAGCCCTGGGCGAGCGCGCAAGTGTCAGGGTTGACGTGAATCAGGCCTGGGACGAAGCCGTTGCGCTACGTGCCTGCAAGGTATTGGGGGATAACGGAATCGACCTGATCGAACAGCCCATCTCTCGCAATAACCGCGGCGGCATGGCGCGGCTCAACCTGTCGAGCCCGACGCCGATCATGGCTGATGAGTCCATCGAGAGTGTCGAAGATGCCTTCAATCTGGCCCGCGAGGGCGCTGCTTCGGTGTTCGCCCTGAAGATTGCGAAAAACGGTGGCCCGCGCGCGGTGCTACGCACGGCGGCAATTGCCGAAGCGGCTGGCATCGGCCTGTATGGCGGGACCATGCTTGAAGGCGGTATCGGCACGCTGGCATCGGCCCATGCCTTCCTCACGCTGAACAAGTTGGCGTGGGGTAGCGAACTGTTTGGCCCGCTGCTGCTCACCGAAGACATTCTTACCGAGCCACTGCTGTACCGCGATTTCCAGCTGCATGTCTCGACCGCGCCCGGCCTGGGCCTGGCTATCGATGAAGAGCGCCTGGCGTTCTTTCGTCGTGACAAATAACAAGAGGACGCCTGCGATGTTGTTCCACGTAAAAATGACCGTGAACCTGCCCCTCGACATGAACCCCGAGCGCGCCGCTGCCCTCAAGGCCGACGAAAAAGCCCTCGCGCAACGCCTGCAACAACAAGGCAAATGGCGGCACCTGTGGCGTATCGCCGGGCTCTACGCCAACTACAGCGTGTTTGACGTCGACAGCGTGCAAGAACTGCATGACCTGCTGATGCAACTGCCGCTCTATCCCTACATGGCTATCGAAGTGAATGCCCTGTGCCGGCATCCCTCCTCGATCCATGAGGATGATCGCTGAGTCTGTCTAGCCCCCAATAACTACAAGATGAGGATTGCACCATGTCTATCCGACTGTCCCAGACTGCCCATGCCCAACAATTTCTCGAAGAGGTCAGCGGTAACCTCAATGATGCCGGTAACCCGCGAGCCAAGGCGCTGATCTATCGAATCCTGCGGGACACGGTAAATATCATCGAAGACCTTGAAGTCACTCCGCAAGAATTCTGGAAGGCGGTCAACTACCTCAACGAGTTGGGCAAAAACCAGGAAGCCGGGTTGCTGGTCGCAGGCCTGGGCCTGGAGCATTATCTGGACCTGTTGATGGATGAGGCGGACAAGGAGGCCGGCAAGACCGGCGGTACACCGCGCACCATCGAAGGGCCACTGTATGTAGCGGGCGCGCCGCTGTGCAAATACGAGGCGCGGCTGGATGACGGGCTCGACCCGGGCGTGCCGCTGTTCATGCGCGGCCAGGTGCGGAACATCCAGGGCAAACCGGTGGCTGGAGCCGTTGTCGATGTGTGGCAAGCCAATACCGGCGGCACGTACTCCTGGTTCGACGACACTCAATCGGCGTTCAACCTGCGACGTCGGATCGAAACCGATGCCCAGGGCAATTACCGTTTTCGCAGCATCGTGCCGTCCGGCTACGGCTGCCCGCCGAATGGTCCGACGCAGCAATTACTTGATCAATTGGGGCGCCACGGACAGCGGCCGGCGCATATCCACTTCTTCATCTCGGCGCCGGGCCATCGGCACCTGACGACCCAGATCAACCTGTCGGGCGATCCGTACCTGCACGATGACTTTGCTTATGCCACGCGCGATGAGCTGATTGCCGAGATTCGTTTCAGCGAGGATCAGGACCTGGCACGGGAGTTTGGCGTGCAGGGTCGGTTTGCGCAGATTGATTTTGACTTTGAGTTGCAGCCGGCAGTGGTGGCGCTGGAACAGACGCGCATGGAGCGGGTCAGGGCACTGGAGGAGTGATGTGGGGTTGGTGCCGGGCTTTAGGCCGGCCCTCACCCTAACCCTCTCCCCTATGGGGAGAGGGCCCCTTCTTACTTGCGGACCACCAAGTCCAGCAGTTCATCCCGGTCCTTGATCTTCTGCAGCACAATCTCTGAACGTATATCCATCACCCCCGCCGTACGGTTCAGGTGGTTCACGATAAAGTCCGAAAAGTGCTTGAGATTGCGCGCCTGCACCCGCAGCACATAGTTGCTGGCACCGGTAATCACATAGGCGCTCGCCACTTCGGGCCAGCCCTGGACCTTCTTGATAAATGTCTCGTGCCAGTCCGTCGCATCCTGGCGTAATGACAGATGGACGATGGCCTCCAGCTCAATGCCCAACTGTTCGGCGTTGAGCACTGCGCGATAACCACTGATCACGCCTTCGCTTTCCAGCAAGCGCAGGCGGCGCAGGCAGGCTGAGGGTGACAAGGCGACTTTCTCCGCCAGTTCCTGGTTACTGATACGGCCATCCTGTTGCAGGAAATGCAGAAGGCGCAGGTCGGTGGCGTCGAGAATCATGGTTTGAATTAATCCGCGGTTTTAGAGTTTAAATTCGAATTTCCTACGGCTTATTAAGCCAGTTGTAACGCACTTTGCACGAAAATTCTGCAAAGCTTCGTTCATTATTTGGCTCATTGTCACTATAAGAACAGGATTGATCATGACTACCCGAAACCACTGCCTGGCCCTCGACGAACACGATCCTCTGGCACCGCTGCGCAACCAGTTCGCCCTGCCTGACGGGGTGATCTACCTTGACGGCAACTCACTCGGCGCGCGCCCGGTGGCGGCTCTGGAGCGAGCGCAGGCAGTGATTGCCCAGGAGTGGGGCGATGGTTTGATCCGCAGTTGGAACAGTGCCGGCTGGGCTGACCTGTCCCAGCGCCTGGGCAATCGCCTGGCGCCGCTGATCGGCGCGGGTGACGGTGAGGTGGTGATTACCGATACCACCTCCATCAACCTGTTCAAGGTCCTCAGCGCGGCCCTGACCGTGCAGCGCGAGCGCCAGCCGCAGCGCAAGGTGATCGTCAGCGAGTCGAGCAATTTCCCGACCGATCTTTACATTGCCGAGGGCCTGGCCGAGCTGCTGCAACAGGGCTACGCCCTGCGTCTGGTGGACAGTCCTGAGGAACTGCCCCAGGTTATCGACCAGGACACGGCGGTGGTGATGATCACCCATGTCAATTACAAGACCGGCTACATGCATGACATGCAGGCGCTGACGGCCCTGAGTCACGAATGTGGCGCGCTGGCTATCTGGGACCTGGCGCATTCGGCCGGCGCGGTGCCGATTGATCTGCATCAGGCTGGCGCGGATTACGCCATCGGTTGCACTTATAAATACCTTAACGGCGGCCCGGGATCGCAAGCGTTTGTCTGGGTCAACCCGGCACTGGTGGAGGTTGCGCGCCAGCCATTGTCGGGCTGGTTCGGGCATAGCCGGCAGTTCGCGATGGAGCCTCAATACGCACCGGGACAGGGCATCACCCGCTATCTGTGCGGCACCCAGCCGATTACATCGCTGGCGATGGTCGAATGTGGCCTGGATATTTTTGCCCAGACCGACATGGCCAGCCTGCGCAACAAGTCCCTGGCGCTGACCGACCTGTTTATCGAACTGGTGCAAAGCCGCTGCGCCGCCCACGGCCTGACGCTGATTACCCCGCTCGACCATGCCAAGCGTGGCAGTCATGTGAGCTTTGAACATCCGCAAGGCTACGCCATCGTCCAGGCGCTGATCGCCCGTGGCGTGATTGGCGATTATCGCGAGCCGAAGATCATGCGTTTTGGCTTTACTCCGCTGTACACCAGCTTCACCGAGGTGTGGGATGCGGTAGACATCCTTGGCGAAATCCTTGATGGCGAAACCTGGGACCAACCGCAATTCAAAGTGCGCCACAGCGTCACCTGAAAACATCACAACCCTCATGTGGGATTGAGTGTTTCCATCGTGCAGTAAACAGTGCAATCACAATAATAAAGGGGCACGCCACGTGACCACGCCAGACAACGGCTTTGCAGAAATCACCAATCGCGAACTGGGCCTGCGGCGCCAGCTCACCTCCGGGCAAATGAGCATGATTGCCATCGGTGGCGCCATCGGCACCGGGCTGTTCATGGGAAGTGCATACGCTATCGGGTATGCCGGGCCCAGCGTGTTGGTCAGCTACGCCATCGGCGCGCTCATCACCTTGCTGTTGATGGGCTGCCTGGCGGAAATGACCGTGGCGCATTCAACCTCTGGCTCGTTCGGTGCCTATGCCGAGTTCTACGTGAGCCCCTTGGCCGGTTTTCTGGTGCGCTATGCCTATTGGGCGGCGATTGTGCTGGCGGTGGGCGCCGAGGTCACGGCGGTGGCGATGTACATGAAATACTGGTTCGCCAACGTCCCGGAATGGGTATGGATCGTGTCGTTCTCCAGCGTGCTGATTGTACTTAATGCGATCAGTGTGAAGACGTTTGGCACTTTTGAATACTGGTTCTCCACGATCAAGATCAGTGCCATCGTCGGCTTCATCATCCTCGCGGTGTATGTGGTATTCGGCTCTGGCAATCCAGAGTACGGCGTACAGAACTACACTGCCCACGGCGGCTTTTTCCCCAACGGTTTGAGCGGCATGTGGATCGCGGTGATCGTGTCAATCTTCAGCTACTTGAGCGTGGAGATGATCGCGGTGGCGGCCGGTGAGGCAGCAGACCCGGAGCAGGCGGTGAAGAAAGCCTTCCGCGCAACCATCGTGCGCCTGGTGGTGTTCTACCTGCTGACCCTGGCGCTGATGCTCGCCATCGTGCCGTGGACCCAGGCCGGCCACACCCAAAGCCCATTCGTTACGGTGATGCAGACCATTGGCATTCCGGGAGCCACCGGGGTGATGAACTTCGTGATCCTGATCGCCGCGCTGTCGGCGATGAATAGCCAGCTCTACATCACTACCCGGATGATGTTCAGTCTGTCCCGCGCCGGTTTCGCGCCAAAATCCATGGGGGCGCTGAGCAAAAGCGGGATCCCGCTGAACGCCTTGTTATTGTCCAGCTCGGGTATCGCCCTGGCCACCTTGCTCAACGTGGTGTACCCGGAAAGCTCGTTCACGCTGATGATGGCGATTTCGATGTTTGGCGCGATCTTCACCTGGTTCATGATCTTCCTGACCCACTTCTTTTTCCGCCGCTATCGCAAGCGCCACGGCGGACCGAAGTTGTCATTCGAGCTGCGGTTGTTTCCCTACAGCACACTGCTGGGCCTGGTGTTGATGGGCGCGGTGATGATCACCACCTTTTTTACCGACGCCTTCAAGATGACCCTGGTGTTTGGAGTGCCATTTTTGGTGATTCTTTCGGCGGTGTATTACGCATTTTTCCGCAAGGGTGCGGACAAGGCGTCAAGCAAGGCCTTGGCGTAACCCGGCAATTGCTCGAACGAGCGGGCGCATAACAGCAAGGTGCGGCAGGCCCAGTCCTCAGTCAGGGGCTGGGCCTTGAAGCCTTGTGGATGAGGCCAGCGCTGCAGCGCGGCCTGCGGCACAATGCCCAGGCCTGCGCCACGGGCGACCATGCGAATCAATCCATCAAAGCCATCGACACGAATCCGCGTCTGCAAGCGAAAGCCGGCATGCAGCGCCTGCTCTTCCAGGTACACCGCCAGCGCACTGCCTGCGGCTAAACCCACATAGTCGTATTGCAGGCTCTCGATAAAGCGGGTGGGTGTCGCGCTCAGCGGGTGAGCATTGGGCACGATCAATACCAGCGGGTCATCGTGAAACGGTCGGGTCTGCAAGCCGTGGGTATCTACCGCATCGGAAATGATCCCCAGGTCAGCCGCGCCTTGGCGCAGGGCGTGGGTGATACGCAGGCTTGGCAACTCCTGCAGGTCGATTTCCAGGTTGGGGTGCTGGCAAAGAAAATCCGCCAGCCGTTCCGGCAGGTATTCGCTGATGGCTGTGGTATTGCTCAGCAAGCGCACCTGGCCTTTGACCCCATTGGCGTATTCCGCCAGGTCTTGTTGCATGCGCGCGGCCTGTTGCAACAGCAACTGCGCATGGCGAGCCAGGGCCTTGCCTGCGGCAGTCGGGGTCACACCACGGCGGCCACGCTGCAGAAACTCAATGCCCAATGACGCCTCCATTGCCCGGATGCGCGCGCTGGCGGCGGCCAGGGAAAGGTGGCTACGGGCAGCACCGGCGGTGATGTTGCCGGTGTCGAGGATGTGCAGATAGAGGCGCAGGTCGGTCAGGTCAAAGTGCATGGCTTGAGTTCTCGGATGCCGGGGCGGGCAAGCCCGCACACATTTTGAATGTGTTCGCGGATAAAAATGTGGGAGCGGGCTTGCTTGCGATGAAACCATCAGCCTCACATAAAACAAGAGGCTGTCTCAGTATATGGTGAATTTCCAACCCCGCGCCAAACCCGCAGAATCGTCCCATGACCACCTTCCTCGCGTTCTACCAAAATCTGGGGCCAGCCCTGACTCTGCTGGTGTTCGGCACCTTCCTGGTGGCCGGCACCGTGAAGGGTGTGATCGGCCTGGGCCTGCCCACCGTCGCCATGGGCCTGCTCGGTTTGGCTATGTTGCCGGCGCAGGCTGCTGCCTTGCTGATCATTCCTTCGACGATCACCAATCTTTGGCAGTTGGCGTCCGGTGGCCATTTAAGGGGATTGATCGAACGCGTGTGGCCCATGCTCCTGTTGGTCTTTCTCGGCACAGTGCTTGGTTCTTTATGGTTGGGCATGAACGGTGGGCAGCAGGTGGTGCGGGCATTGGGGGCCGCCTTGTTGCTGTATGCCCTGAGCGGGCTGTTTTTGCCGACTCTCAAGCTCAAGCCTGCGACCGAACGTTGGCTGGGACCGATGTGCGGCCTTGTCACAGGGCTTATCACTTCGGCCACCGGTGTGTTTGTGATCCCGGCGGTGCCTTATCTGCAAGCCCTGGGCTTGAGTCGCGATCAGTTGGTACAAGCCCTGGGCTTATCCTTCACCGTATCTACCCTGGCGCTGGCGATCGGCCTGTACTGGCGCGGCAACCTGGGCGCCAGCGAACTCAACGCCTCGTTCCTGGCCCTGGCACCGGCGCTGCTGGGTATGTGGCTGGGGCAAACCCTACGCCAGCGCATCAGCGCGGTACTGTTCAAGCGCATGTTCTTCATCGGCATGGCTGCGTTGGGCGGACATTTGTTGCTAAACGCTTGAGGCATGTCGTGCAATAATCGACTTTTGATTCGTGCGTTTTTGTCAAAAGTATTTTACCCCGTCGAGGCTTATTCTGCCGTGGCGTCGTCGATAACCTGAGTCCATACATTCTCGACTTCAGGTTCGTTTCCCATGAAAAAAGTACTGTTGCTCAACGGCGGCAAAAAATTCGCCCATTCGGACGGTCGCTATAACAACACCCTGCACGATGCTGCGCTGGCGATATTGGACCGTGGTGGCATCGACGTGAAAGTGACCCACATCGACCAGGGTTACGACGTGGCTGAAGAAGTGGCGAAGTTTCTCTGGGCTGATGTGATCATCTATCAAATGCCCGGCTGGTGGATGGGCGCACCATGGATCGTCAAGAAATACATCGATGAGGTCTTCACCGAAGGTCACGGCAGCCTGTATGCCAGCGATGGCCGCACCCGCTCCGATGCCTCGCAGAAATACGGCAGCGGTGGCTTGATCCAGGGCAAGCAATACATGCTGTCGCTGACCTGGAACGCCCCGCAGGCAGCATTCGACGACCCCAGCGATTTCTTTGAAGCCAAAGGTGTGGATGCGGTGTACTTTCCGTTCCACAAGGCCAACCAGTTCCTGGGCATGACCGGCTTGCCGACCTTCCTCTGTGTGGACGTGATGAAGCGCCCGGCCATCGAGGCCGATGTGGCCCGTTACGAGCAACATCTGGCCCAGGTGTTTAACCTGAGTCTGTAATACGGCTAGTATCCAGGCTGGCGTATTAAAGAGAGTTCACCTTGAAAGCCCGATCCGATGAGCTACAGATATTCGTCTGCGTCATTGAGTGCGGATCGATCTCCGCCGCTGCCGAACAGGTCGGGCAAACCCCCTCGGCGGTCAGCCGCACATTGTCGCGTCTGGAAGCCAAGCTCGACACCACGTTGATCAACCGCACCACCCGGCGCATGGACCTGACCGAGGAGGGCAAGTATTTCTTCGAGCGGGCCAAGGTGATCCTGGAGCAAATGGACGAGTTGGAAGAGCGCTTGTCGTCGCGCCAGCAAACCCCTTCGGGGCGGCTGCGGATCAACGCGGCTTCACCCTTCATGCTGCACGCCATCGTGCCGTATGTTGCCGAGTTTCGGCGCTTGTACCCGCACATCCAGCTGGAGCTCAACAGCAACGATCTGATCATCGACCTGCTGGAGCAAAGCACCGACATCGCGATCCGCATCGGCACCCTGGCAAATTCGACCCTGCACGCCCGCTCGCTGGGTTGCAGTCCTCTGCATATTCTGGCCAGCCCCGCTTATCTGGAGCAGCACGGTATACCGACCACGGTGGCGGAGCTGGCGGACCACACGCTGCTGGGATTCACCCAGACCGAAACCCTCAATCATTGGCCGTTGCGCCATGCCGAGGGCGATCGCTGGCAGATCCAGCCAGGCCTTGCCGCCTCCAGCGGTGAAACGGTGCGCCAGTTGGCGCTGCAAGGACAGGGGATCGCCTGCCTGTCGCATTTCATGACCAACGACGACGTTCAGACCGGGCGCCTGCAGGTGATCCTGGCGCAGTTCAACAGCGGCTATCGTCAGCCGATCAACGCTGTGTACTACCGCAACTCGCAACTGGCCCTGCGCATTCAGTGTTTTCTGGACTTCATCCAGGACAAACTGGCTCGTTACGCTTGCTGAGGCGCGCGCGATCGGCCGCACTAGCCGCACTTCGCTCAATTCCGTACCATCCGCCGCTCATTTCCCGCAACTCCCCGGTAATTCCATGAAACTCGCTCGTCTGCGCGCTGACGCCCTGGCCGGACTCACCACGTCTTTTGCCTTGTTGCCCGAATGCATCGCCTTTGCCTTGGTGGCCCACCTCAATCCGCTGATGGGGCTGTATGGCGCATTCATCATCTGCACCCTGACCGCGTTGTTCGGCGGCCGGCCGGGCATGGTCTCCGGTGCCGCAGGGTCGATGGCCGTGGTGATCGTTGCCCTGGTGGTGCAGCACGGTGTTGAGTACTTGTTGGCCACAGTGTTGCTGGGCGGCTTGATCATGGTTGTCTTCGGCCTGTTGCGCCTGGGCAAGCTGATACGCATGGTGCCGCACCCGGTGATGCTGGGCTTCGTCAATGGCTTGGCGATCATCATTGCCCTGGCCCAACTCGAGCACTTCAAGAGCGGCGAAACCTGGCTCAGCGGTACGCCGCTGTATGTGATGAGCGGGCTGGTGATCGCGACCATGGCTATCGTCTACCTGCTGCCGCGCCTGACGCGTGCGGTACCGCCGGCCTTGGTGGCGATCCTTGGCGTGGGCCTGGCGGTTTACTTGCTGGGCCTGCCCACGCGCACCCTGGGTGATATGGCGCATATCGCCGGGGGGCTGCCGAGCTTCGCATTGCCGCAGATTCCCTGGACCCTGGAAACCCTGGGGATCATCGCACCCTATGCGATCCTGATGGCCATGGTCGGTCTGCTGGAGACCCTGCTGACCTTGAACCTCACCGATGAAATTACCGAGACCCGCGGCTACCCTGATCGTGAAAGCGTGGCCCTCGGAGCCGCCAATATGGTCAGCGGAGTGTTCGGCGGCATGGGCGGTTGCGCGATGATCGGGCAAACCGTGATCAACCTCAGTTCCGGTGGGCGCGGGCGGTTTTCCGGGGTTTTGGCCGGGGTCATGATCCTGTTGTTCATTCTGTTTCTGTCACCGCTGATCGAGCGGATACCCCTGGCAGCGCTGGTCGGGGTGATGTTCGTGGTGTCCCAGCAGACTTTTGCCTGGGCCTCTCTGCGGGTGATCAACAAGGTCCCGCTGAACGACGTTTTGGTGATCATCGCGGTGACGGTGATCACGGTATTCACCGACCTGGCCACTGCCGTGCTCTGCGGGATCGTGATTGCCGCACTTAATTTTGCCTGGCAACAGGCCCGCGAGCTGTACGCCGACCAACATCTGGAGGCTGATGGCAGCAAACTCTATCGGCTGCACGGCACCTTGTTCTTTGCCTCGACCACGCCGTTTCTCAATCAGTTCGACCCGGCCAACGATCCGCAGCAGGTGACCCTGGATTGTCGTCACTTGAGCTTTGTCGACTACTCGGCCATTGCGGCGCTGATGACCCTGCGCGAGCGCTACACCAAGGCCGGCAAGCATCTGCGGGTGCTGTATCTGTCCGAGCGTTGCAAGAAACTGCTCAAGCGCGCGCGAGTGGGCCACGACTGACCACAGCCCCTCGCTCCTGCAGAATGTCGCGGGTTATGGTCCGACGAGGTTTTCCAGTTCATCGGCGCGGGTCTGGGTCATGTCCAGCAAGCAACTGGAGCCGTTGACCTGATCGATGCTGCCGCCCGTGGCGGAGCCGGCAAACGCACAATTGGCATCCCGATACTTGATCCACAAGCGCTGCACATCCTGCAATTGCTGTTTGCGCGCGCCTTCATGAGCGGCCATGGCGGTTTTGTACGCCGTGTTCAGCCGCTTGTCCTGAACCTTGGTTTCATTGGCGTTACAGCCGACCATCGCGGCCGTGGTGTTGGCGCTGTCCATGCATTTTTGCAGCGCCGGGTTGCTGGCCGCGGCTGATGTAGGGCCGCATAAGGCCAGCAGTAGCGCGCTGGCGACGAGGGCTTTAGGTTTCATGGCTGCTAATCCTTAGGGTGATTCGGTACGCAAGGTATGACCTGGCGTAGGCATTCGAGTTTCCTGTGTTGTTGCCAACCCTCATGTAAGAACGGTCCCCTGATTTTCATCTTTTGTCTGCAGGCATATCTCGACGCGACAGTACTTGCCTGAAGGCGAAAATTACTTTCATAAAGTTTGAAAGTGCTCATCGGTAATGCTTTAAGAGTTTCACGACGTATTCGACGTGACCCTTTCCGAGGAGTACCGCATGGCCGCATCACCGGGCGTTTGGTTATTGGCATACGCTGCCATCGCCATCATTGCATTGATCGTGCTGATCGCACGTTACCGGCTTAACCCGTTTATCGTCATCACCCTGGTGTCCATTGGCCTGGCGCTGCTGGCCGGAATGCCGGCGGATACGATCATGGGTTCCTACGAGGCGGGCGTCGGCAAGACCCTGGGACATATCGCGCTGGTGGTGGCCCTGGGCACGATGCTCGGCAAGATGATGGCCGAGTCCGGTGGCGCCGAGCAGGTGGCGCGCACGCTTATCGACCGCTTCGGCGAGCGCAATGCCCATTGGGCCATGGTGTGCATCGCGTTCCTGGTGGGTCTGCCGCTGTTCTTCGAAGTCGGTTTCGTGCTGCTGGTGCCGATTGCCTTTACCGTGGCCCGGCGTGTGGGCGTGTCGATCCTGATGGTCGGCCTGCCGATGGTTGCCGGTCTCTCGGTGGTACACGCGCTGGTGCCGCCGCACCCGGCGGCGATGATGGCCGTACTGGCCTATAACGCTTCGGTCGGGCAGACCGTGCTCTACGCGATCCTGATCGGTATCCCGACTGCGATCATTGCCGGCCCGGTGTATGCAAAGTTCATCGTGCCACGCATCCACCTGCCCGCCGAAAACCCGCTGGAACGCCAGTTCATCGATCGCGAGCCGCGTACCCGCCTGCCGAGTTTCGCCCTGACCATGGGCACTATCCTGTTGCCGGTGGTGTTGATGATGATTGGCGGCTGGGCCAATCTCATCTCCATACCCGGCACGGCGTTCAACCAGTTCCTGTTGTTTATCGGCAACTCGGTGATCGCCTTGCTGGTGGCGACGCTGGTGAGTTTCTGGACCCTGGGTCTGGCCCAAGGCTTCAATCGTGAATCGATCCTCAGGTTCACCAACGAATGCCTGGCGCCGACCGCCAGCATTACCTTGCTGGTGGGCGCTGGTGGTGGTCTCAATCGGATTCTGGTGGATGCGGGCGTTACCCATGAAATTCTCGGCCTGGCCAATGCCTTCAACTTATCGCCGCTGGTGATGGGCTGGCTGTTTGCGGCATTGATGCGGATTGCCACGGGCTCCGCGACGGTGGCCATGACCACGGCGTCAGGTGTTGTCGCGCCCGTTGCCCTGGGCCTGGGTTATCCGCACCCGGAATTGCTGGTGCTGGCGACCGGAGCTGGTTCGGTAATCTTTTCCCACGTCAATGACGGCGGCTTCTGGCTGATCAAGGAATACTTCAATATGACGGTAATCCAGACCTTCAAAACCTGGACCGTGCTGGAGACCCTGATCTCACTGGTCGCGTTCGGTCTGACTTACGGTCTGTCCTGCCTGCTGTAATCGGAGACCTCATGGATATCCTCTACCAGATCCGCGCCCGCCAGGATTCGTTCAGCGCCGGCGAAGGGCGCATCGCCAGGTTGATGCTCGAGGATGTCGGCTTTGCCGCGTCCGCCAGTCTCGAAGCGTTGTCCCAACGGGCCGAGGTGAGTACCGCCACCTTGTCGCGCTTTGCCCGCAGCGTGGGCTGCCGTGACTTGCGTGACCTGCGCTTGCAACTGGCCCAGGCCAGCGGCGTCGGCAGTCGCTTCCTGGACCCGGCGGGATTGCCTGAGCAGTCGGCGTTTCATCGGCAGATCCTCGGTGATATCGAAGTGACCTTGCGCCAGCATTTGTCGGGCTTTAACCAGAGCAGCTTTATCGACGCCGTGAGCTTGCTGGGCAAGGCTCGAATGATTCATGCCTTTGGCATGGGTGGGCCATCCAACCTGTGCAGCGAGGAGTTACAGGTACGCCTGGTGCGCCTGGGGTATCCGATCGCCGCCTGTCACGACCCGGTGATGATGCGCGTGACGGCCGCCACGCTGGGGCCGGAGCACGTGTTGATTGTGTGTTCCCTGACTGGCCTCACGCCTGAACTGCTGGGCGTGGTGGAACTGGCCAGCAACTATGGCGCGCGGATTATCGCTATCACCCTGGCCGATTCGCCGCTGGCGCAATTAGCGGATGTGTTGTTGGCGCTGCAACCGGCCGAAACCAGTTTTATCTACAAACCCACGGCGGCGCGTTACGGCATGTTGTTGGCCATCGATGTGCTCGCCACCGAGCTGGCGCTGGACAAACCGGATGACAACCAGGAGCGCCTGCGTCGGATCAAGCTGGCCCTTGACGATTATCGCGGCGGCGCCGATTGCCTGCCGCTTGGAGACTGAGATGAAGTACCACACGCTGATCCGTAACGCGCGGGTGATTGATGGCAGTAATACGCCGGGTTACGTCGCCGATGTGGGGTTGCTGGATGGGCGCATCGCCAGGATCGGCGACTTGTCGGGTGCCAGCGCCGAGCATGAGATCGACGCTGCGGGGCAGGTCCTGGCCCCAGGTTTTATCGACGTCCACACCCATGACGACACGGTAGTGATCCGCCAGCCGCAGATGCTGCCCAAGCTCAGTCAAGGCGTGACCACGGTGATTGTCGGTAACTGCGGTATCAGTGCCTCACCGGTAAGTCTGCGCGGCGATCCACCCGACCCGATGAACTTGTTGGGCCAGGCCGAGGCGTTCGTCTACCCGCGTTTTGCCGACTATCGCGCCGCGGTGCAAAACGCTCGTCCAGCGCTGAATGTGGCCGCCCTGATCGGCCACACCGCATTGCGCAGCAACCATATGGACGATCTGTATCGCAGCGCCACATCCGGAGAAATCGCCGCGATGCGCGAGCAGTTGCGAGAAAGCCTGGAGGCCGGCGCCCTGGGCTTGTCCACCGGGCTGGCCTACGCCAGTGCCTACAGCGCCGCGACGGATGAAGTGCTGCAACTAAGCGAAGAACTGACCGCGTTTGGCGCGGTGTATACCACCCATTTACGCAGCGAATTCGAACCGGTGTTGGAGGCCATGGACGAAGCCTTCCTGATCGGCCGTCACGCCAAGGCGCCGGTGATCATTTCCCACCTCAAATGCGCGGGCGCCGGAAACTGGGGGCGTAGCCCGCAGTTGCTGGCATCGCTGGAGCAGGCGGCGAAAACCCATCCGGTAGGTTGTGATTGCTATCCCTATGCGGCGAGTTCCTCGACGCTTGACCTCAAGCAAGTCACCGATGCGTTTCGTATCACCATCACCTGGTCGACACCGCACCCGGATATGGGCGGGCGGGACTTGCAGGACATCGCCGCGCAATGGGACGTGCCGCTGATCGACGCGGCCCGCCGCCTGCAACCGGCAGGGGCGGTGTATTACGGGATGGATGAAGCCGATGTGCAACGCATCCTTGCACATCCGCTGTCGATGGTGGGTTCCGATGGCCTGCCAGAGGACCCGTTTCCTCATCCGCGGTTATGGGGCGCTTTTCCACGGGTGCTCGGCCATTTCAGTCGTGACCTGGGGCTGTTCCCGTTGCACACGGCGGTACATAAGATGACCGGTCTGTCGGCGGCGCGGTTTGGCTTGTCGCAGCGCGGTGAGATCCGCGAAGGACATTGGGCTGACCTGGTGCTGTTCGACCCGTTGCGGGTGCGGGATGTCGCTGACTTCAAAGATCCCCAGCGGGCCGCTGAAGGCATCGATGGTGTGTGGATCAACGGGGTGTTGAGTTATCGCGACGGTCAGGCCAACGGTCAGCGACCGGGGCGATTCCTGGCGCGCAGCGGGGATTTGCGGCAGGGTTTCAAGGCTCTATAGTGGCCGCTCATAAACAGGGAGCCATCACTATGCACTTAGGAAGCATCACCCCCATCCTGCGGATCTTCGACGAGACCAAGGCCCTTGAATTCTACGTCGGTTTCCTGGGGTTCAAGGTCGATTGGCAGCATCGATTCGAAGAAAACTTCCCGTTGTACCTGCAGGTGTCGTCGGGGGCGTGTGTAGTGCATTTGTCCGAGCACCATGGCGATGCTTCGCCGGGGGCAGCGGTGCGGATCCAGGCTGAAGGCATCGACGCGTACCAGCAACAATTGTTGGCCAGGGATTACCGCTATGCCAAGCCCGAGGTCGAAGAAACGCCCTGGGGTACCCGGGAGATGAGCATCAAGGATCCGTTTGGCAATCGGCTGGTGTTTGTCGAGGAGGGCAAGGGCTGATCGCGGAGTTGCAGGCAATAAAAAACCGCCTTAGTAGGGCGGTTTTTTATTGCAGTCCCAGCTTTTGGCTGAGCTTGCATGCTCACAGGAAACAACGACATGAACGCGATATTACTGTCGCTTCAGGCTTCGTGCAAGCCATGAAGATGAGTAGTAATTAAATTCTACTGAACTGTGTTTTGCAAAAAATGGCAACAGATTTCAAGGAACCAAACAGTGCGTTTGGTCCCCGCCTGTAACACCTTAAGCCCAGAGGTCGAGTTAGTATCTTCCCCGTTCTGCGTTCGTTGTTATGTAAGTTGGCTGGGGTCGCGCGCAAAATTTGGACCGACCGCCACGGGCTTGTAATCCGTGCCGGAGTCATGCGGAAGGACCACCCACCTGGCCACCTCACAGGAAACAACGACCTGAATCCGAAGGCCCACGTGTTCCGGTAAGTGTGCTGGAGGTAAGGCCCAACTGATGGAGGGCCGAGTATGTCTAAGTTTGCACGACGTACGTGGAACCTCGTAGTGAACTCCCTGCGTGTTTATCACGTGTGGAAGTACCTGCGGGACAGCTTTGATGACCGTAAAGGTCTGATCAGCGGGAGCCGCCCCGGTTTTGGCCAGGGCGGCTTTTTTGCGTTTTGCGCCAGGGCATCTACACCCGGAAATGGCTGACCATCTGCTGCAACTGGCTGCCCAGGCGCGCCAGTTCCACGCTCGACTTGGCCGTTTCGTCACTGGCGGTGGCGGTTTGTTCCGACACGTCGCGTACGTTGACAATGCTGCGGCTGATCTCTTCGGCCACGGCGCTTTGCTGTTCGGCCGCCGCTGCAATCTGCTGGTTCATTGACTGGATATTCGACACCGTGCGGGTGATGCTCTCCAGTGAAAGGCCGGCCTTGCGGGTCAGTTCGACGCTGCTGTCGGTGAGGCTGCGGCTGTTGTTCATCACACTGGCGACTTGCTGGGTGCCGTTCTGCAAGCCGGCGACCAGGCCTTCGATTTCCTCGGTGGATTTCTGTGTCCGCTGGGCCAGGCCACGGACCTCGTCGGCGACCACGGCAAACCCACGCCCGGCCTCACCGGCACGGGCAGCCTCGATCGCCGCGTTGAGCGCCAACAGATTGGTCTGTTCGGCCACGGCCTTGATCACATCCATCACGCTGCCGATTTTGTTGCTCTCTTGTTGCAGGTGCGCCATCGCGTCGGTGGAGCGTGCCACTTCCGCGGCCAGGCGTTCGATCTGGGCGATGGCTTCGGCCACCACCTTGTCGCCTGCGCGGGCTTCGCCATCGGCATCCGATGCGGCGCGGGAGGCTTGTTCTGCATTGCGCGCGACTTCCTGCACGGTGGCGGTCATCTCGTGCATGGCGGTAGCCACTTGATCAGTCTCGATCTTTTGGCTGTTGACCCCGGCGCTGGTCTGTTCGGTCACGGCCGACAGCTCTTCGGCGGCGCTGGCGATCTGGGTAACACCGTCACGGATACCCGAAATCAACTCGCGCAGCGTGGTACCCATGCGCTGGATACCTTGTTGCAGCACTCCCAACTCGTCGCGTCGGGTGACTTGGATGTCGTGGCTCAAGTCACCGGAGGCGATGCGGTCGACCACGGCAAGGGTCTCTTGCAGTGGACGGGTGATCTGCCGGGTGATGATCACGGCGGCGATGATGCCCACCAGCAATGCCAGGAGTGTGCTGATCAGTTGCAGGCTGCGAGCCTGGACGCTTTCGGCATCGCGACGTTGCACTTGAATGTCATACAGCGCGTTGCTGCGCGAAACAATGCCGGCACCCTGTACGGTCATTTCCTGGCGGGCGACGACGATATTGGCGTTGGCCGCTTTATATGCCTGCACCGCGTTGCGATAGGCACCCAGGGCATTTTCCAGGGCCGCCAGCTCGGTTCGCTGGCTGGCGTCGAATACGCTGTCCAGGGCTTTCAGGCTGGTGATCGCGGTCTCGATCTGTGCCGCTGCGCGGGCCTCGGTGTCCGGATTGACGCTGCCGGTGTAGCCGCGCACTTCATAGCGGGCCAGCAGGAACTGTTCCTTGGCACGGGCAAGGGCCTCGAACTGGGCAGAGCGTTCGGTGCCTTCTGGCAACTGACGCACATTGCGCTCCAGGGCGGTGATCACCAGGCTGGCGGCGTCGGCGCGGTCGCCCATGGTCTGGCGTGCGGCATTGCCGTTGCGGTATGCCTCGCGCATTTTGGTCAACGACTGCTGGTAGGCGGTGATGATGTCTTTCTGCTCGTTGAGCAACTTGAGGTTTTCCGGGCTCTTGAAGCGGTTGATCAGCTTCTGCTGCTGGGCGGAAAAACTGTCGAGGCTGGCTTGCACGTCTTGAGCCACGCTTTCGTCGCCGTTGGCCAACATGTACTGCAGACGCACGATGCGCAGTTTGGTCAGCGAGGCGTTGAGCTGGGTGATGTCACTCATCCAGTTGCTGCGGTCGATCAGACCGCCCAGGCTGGTCCAGCCAGTCAGTGCCAGGATCGAGGTAAGGGTCAGCACCAGGCCGAAGCCCAGGCCCAGTTTCAAGTTGACGCTGAGGTTGGCGAACCAGTTGTTCATCGAATGCCTCCAGGCACGCAGTTGTTATCGGTTTGTGTCGCTGGAGGTTTTTGTTTTTAAGACCCAGCACAACGGTGTAAGGAGGTATCGGCTAGAAAACCGTCAACTGAAGTAAAGTTTCGCTTGGCCCGGCATTTCAGCGCGCGCGCGGGATTGGCCTGCTCGAGGCAACTGAAGTGGTCGGTTGCGAGCAGGCTGCAGAACCTACCATTGCACTGTCCCGATCCGGCCCCGGTTTCGGTTTTTTCAGCAGGAGAGTGCAATGGGTAATGATCTACAGACCGTGACCGTGCGAGCGATTCGGCCCGACGACTACGAGCAGTGGCTGGCATTGTGGCTGGCGTATCAGGACTTTTATGAGGTCACGCTGCAAGAGGCCGTATCACGGTGTACGTTCAGTCGCTTTTTCGATCCGGATGAGCCGGTGTCGGGTTTCGTGGCTGTTCAAGGTGAGGATCTGGTGGGGTTGGTCAATGCCGTCCTGCATCGTTCAACCTGGACGGTTGCCGATTACTGCTATCTGGAAGACCTGTATGTCGCGCCCACTGTCCGTGGTGGCGGGAGCGGCAAGATGCTAATCGAACAGGTCCGCGATTTCGCTCGGCAACAGGGTTGCTCACGCCTGTATTGGCATACCCACCAGACCAACAAGCGCGCGCAAAAACTCTACAACTGGGTCGCCGAGGATTCGGGCTTTATCGAGTACCGCATGACGTTGTAACGCAACGCTCGTCCTGCACCGCCGATATTGCACATGGACATATCGGCGATGCCGAACAAAGATGTGGGGTTTGGCGCGCCGTCTTTTTCATACCTGGCAACTACATGACTCAAAACCTCGAGTTGGACACCCTCAAGATTCGTCTCGCCGAGCCGAAAATCGCCGCGCTGGATTTACGTGTGCGTGTGCAGCGTGTGCTGCGCCAACTGATCCTGGAAGGCGTCCTTGCGCCGGGCAGCCGCCTGCCCGCGACGCGTACGCTTGCACGCTCGCTGGGTATCTCGCGGGACACCGTAGAGATTGCCTATGTGCAGTTGCAACTGGACGGTTACCTCTGTCGGCGCGAGGGCTCGGGCAGCTTTGTTTCGGAAAAGATCGGGCCTGGCCTGCGGGGTGTGCGCCAGCGCAAACCGGTGTCAGTGAACGTGGCCCCCACGCTCAGTGTCCGGGGCGCGGATATTCTTGCCAGTGGTGGAGTCAACGACCAGCAAGTAGTCAAGGCCTTTGCCACGGGCTTGCCGGAAACCCGCACCTTTCCCGTCGGTACCTGGGAGCGGCTGCACCGCCAGACGCTGAAGGACTACCCGCCAGGCCTGTTGTTGCACGGCGACCCGCAAGGCGCCGAACCTCTGCGCCAGGCCATCGCCAATTACCTGAACCTGGAGCGTGGGGCACGGGTTACGCCTGACCAGGTGTTGGTGTTGTCCAGTACGCGCCAGGCCCTGTATTTGTGCGCCCAGGTCTTGGTCGATGCCGGCCAGCCGATCCTGATGGAAGACCCAGGCTACTTTGGCGCACGCAAGGCTTTCGAAATGGCCCAGCTCAAGGTCGTGCCGATTGCGGTGGATGAGCAGGGCTTGTGCATCGATCAACTGCGCGCCGACCGCAGCGGCGCCAACACCGTGTACGTGACGCCGTCCCATCAATATCCCACCGGAGCGACCCTCGCCTTGGAGCGACGGCTTGAACTGACGGCCTGGGCCGCCGAGCGCCAAGGCTGGATTATCGAGGACGATTACGACAGCCAGTTTCACTACGAGGGTTTGCCGACGGCCTGCGTGCAGGGGCTGGACCGCTACCAGCGCACGCTTTACCTGGGCACGTTCAGTAAGTCGCTGTACCCCGGCTTGCGCATGGGGTTCATGGTGTTGCCGCCGCAGTTGGTCAAACCGATGACCTACGCGCGCAGCATTCTCGATGGGCACACCCCACAGATCGCCCAACTGACGCTGGCGCGCTTTATGAACGACGGGCATTTCGGCAGCCATATCCGTGCAATGCGCAAAATCTACGGCGAGCGCCGCGATGCAATGGCGCACGCTGTCCAGCGCCATTTGAGCGCGGTCGTCACGGCCAGTTTGCCGCCGGGAGGTTTACAGCTGCCCTGTTTGCTGAACGAGGGATGGACAGAGCTCGAGACCATTCGCCAAGGGGCGCGGGTGGGTATCCAGTTACCAGGGCTCAGTCGTCTCTACGCCAAGCCACCTGCCACAGGCGGTTGGCTATTGGGCTTTTCGGCGCTGGCGCCCAGTGAAATCGAGGTGGCTGCCCGGACGCTGGCCAAGGCGCTCAGATAACGGGATGTGGTCTGGTAGATAGTCAGGAAGTGGACTGAAAGGGTGATCCATCGAGAGTTAGCCTTGGCGCCCTCAATCCTCCCAGCCAAGGCCGCCTTCATGAGCCAACCAGCTAAAAGACTGCTTCTCAGTGACTTCATTTCCCCTTCCATCAGCGCGCTGATTTCGGTGATCGTCAACTACGCCGGGACCTTCATCCTGGTGTTCCAGGCCGCGCAATTGGCGCAACTCAGTGCAGCGCAAACCGCGTCCTGGGTCTGGTCGGTAAGCATCGGGGTGGGCGTGACCGGAGCGTGGTTGAGTTATCGCTACCGCGCGCCAATCATCACGGCATGGTCGACCCCGGGCGTGGCCTTCCTGGCGACGGTCATGCCCTTTACGCCTTACGCTGAAGTGATCGGCGCATATGTCATGTGCGCTGCCGGTTTTGTGGTGCTGGGCCTGTGCGGCGCTTTTGATCGGTTGGTGCGGTTGATCCCTGGCGGCATTGCCGCTGGCTTGCTGGCCGGTATCCTGTTGCAGTTTGGCGTGGCAGCGTTTGGCGGTGCCAGCGCCGATCCGGTACTGGTGATTATCCTGGTGGTGTCTTACGCCGTGCTGCGGCGTTTCACTTCGCGCTATGCGATGGTCGGGATTTTGTTGATTGGCCTGGCATTGCTTATCGGTCAGCAGCGCATTGATTTGAGCGGCGTCGAACTGCAGCTGGCGGCACCGGTGTTTCAGATGCCGCACTTTTCCGTCGGCGCATTGCTGGGCGTTGCGTTACCCCTGTTCGTAATCACCCTCACCGGGCAATACATCCCCGGCATGTTGGTGCTGCGCAACGACGGCTTCAGTACCAGCGCCAATCCGATCATCACCGCTACCGGGCTGGGTTCGCTGCTGATGGCGCCGTTCGGCGCGCACGCCTTCAATATTGCCGCGATCACGGCGGCGATCTGCACCGGCCGCGACGCCCATGAAGATCCGTCCAAACGCTATATCGCGGGGCTGGTGTGCGGCGCGCTGTATATCACCGTCGGCATCTTCGGCGTTACGCTCGCAACGTTATTCATGGTTCTGCCGCGTACCTTTATCACGACGTTGGCAGGCCTGGCCTTGCTCGGCGCAATCGGTTCGAGCCTGGCCGGTGCGATGGCCGACACTCGCACGCGGGAAACGGCGCTGATCACTTTTTTGGCGACAGCCGCCAACGTCTCCTTGCTGGGAGTCGGGGGTGCGTTTTGGGGGTTGGCGGCGGGATTGTTGGTGCATGTGCTGATTCACGGTGGGCAAAAGGTCGCCTTGGACTGATGGGTGCTTGCCACTCCCACAATCATTTTTCACGTTTGTTAAGGGAAGATGCTCAACACGTTATGTGACAAAGAGCGCCGTGACGTCATGTACACCGTCGGGTAATCAGTTGCACCGCCTTGGCTGCGGACGTCACGGCCGTGTCTAGCGTCAGCGGCGCGTTATCCCAGGCTTCATAGTCATGTTCCAATACCGATTGCCAGGTAGGAGGCACCAACCCTGCAATATCGCCCTGCCTGTTTTCCACGCGTCGTCGGTGCTCCTGTTGATCGGAGCAGATCACCTGGATATTCAACAACGAGCTCCCGCAACTTGCGGCTATATCGCGCCAGGCCTGTCGGCTTTCAGCTACGGGGTTAACGCAGTCGACCACGACCCGGTTACCTATTCGCAGGTTGCTTCGGGCCAGCTCATTGGCCACCCGATAACCGCTGCGCCCTACGTCCTGCGCCAGCACCTCGGCATTGCGGATGGCTTGTTCAATGGTGTCGATCCGCAGATACACGGCGCCTATTTGAGTCGCCAGGTTTTGCGCAATCGTGGTCTTTCCGGTGCCCGGAAGACCGCTGAAGACGATAAGCATTGCATCCCCTGCAATCAGCTGTGGATAAATGTTCCCGAAAACGTCGCCTCAACCGGGCCGCTGAGCAATACCGGGCCGGTGCCGCTCCATTGGACCGTCACGGTTCCGCCATCGCACTGGACCTCAACGCAATCATCCAACAAACCACGACGGATTCCGTTGACGACTGCGCCACACGAACAGGAGCCTGAGCCTTGCGGTATGCCACCGCCGCGTTCCCAGATACGTAGCCGAACATGCCGGCGGTTGATGATCTGCACGAAGTGCACATTTGTCTTGAGCGTAAACAAAGGGTGGGCTTCGATAGCCGGCCCGATGTTCGCGATATCGAGGGCCGCCAGGTCATCGACAAAGTAGGTGCAGTGCGGGTTGCCCATGCTACACGCGGCGGGCGTGCCTTCCAGTGGCAGGAACGCGGTATCCAGCTGCCGGGCCAGGGGAATGTCCGACCATCCGAAACGCGCCTCGCCCATGCTGACAGTAATCGTGCCGGTTGCAGCGCGTTCGCAGGTATGCAGGCCGCGGACGGTGCGCAGAACCACCGACGTTTTGTTTGATTCACACATCAGCCTGGCTGCCACACCCCGCGTAGCGCTGCCACATACCTCCAGCTCGGAACCATCGGCATTCCAGAACATCACGCGGGCCGCTGCATCATCGCAATCGAGCATTACGGCGAGTTGATTGAAGCCGATCCCCTGGATTCGATCGCCCATGCGCCGGGCAAGGGCGGCTGTCATGGGATTGGCTGAGTGCCGCGCATCGACAATGACGAAATCGTCGCCATTGGCGTGCATTTTATGAAAGCTCAGCGGCATGCTTGGTACCTGAGAGGAGCGAGAGGGCAGCAGTTTCACCGCGATCTGGCCCCATCCGCTAGATATTTGCAACGGGTTTTAGCCGCGGGTGGTCTCCAGGGCTTCGCTTGCCTATGTTGTAAGAAAATATTGCAATGGCGGTGCCGCACAACTGCAAGTCTTATAACTAACCCACTTGTCACGGCTCAAGTGGCCGTTTTCTGCCTAGACTTGCTTCGTCTGTCGTGCATATGCTTCCAGAGCATTTAACGGCACAAAAATAAAAACACCAGGAGTTTCCCAATGTTCAAACCTATGTGGAAAGCAGTCGTCTGCGCCCTGGCGCTTGGCGCCATGGGCCCGGCCATGGCCGCAGACCCGATCGTCATAAAATTCTCCCACGTCGTTGCAGAGCAGACGCCCAAGGGCCAGGGGGCGCTGTTGTTCAAAAAACTGGTGGAGGAGCGGCTGCCGGGCAAGGTCAAGGTCGATGTCTACCCCAACTCCTCCTTGTTTGGCGATGGCAAGGAGATGGAGGCCCTGTTGCTCGGTGACGTGCAGATGATTGCACCGTCGCTGGCCAAGTTCGAGCATTACACCAAGACCGTTCAATTGTTTGACCTGCCCTTCCTGTTCGACGACATCACCGCAGTTGATCGCTTCCAGCTCAGCCCCCAGGGCCAGGGACTGCTCAAGTCCATGGAAGACAAAAATATCACTGGCCTGGCTTATTGGCACAACGGGATGAAGCAACTGTCTGCGAACAAGGAGCTGCGGTTGCCCAAGGATGCCCGTGGCCTGAAGTTCCGGGTGCAGGCGTCTGCGGTGCTGGAAGAGCAATTCAAGGCGGTTAACGCCAACCCGCGCAAAATGAGTTTCGCCGAGGTGTACCAGGGCTTGCAGACGGGGGTGGTCAACGGTGCGGAAAACCCGTACTCGAACATCTACAGTCAGAAAATGCATGAAGTGCAGAAGTACATCACCGAATCCAACCACGGTGTACTCGACTACATGCTGATCACCAACACCAAGTTCTGGAATGGCCTGCCACCCGACATCCGCACCGAGCTGGACAAGATCCTGGTTGAAGTCACCGCTCACGTTAACAACGAGGCGGCTCAACTGAACCAGAAAGACAAACAACGCATCCTCGACGCCAAGACCACCCAGATCATCACCCTCACGCCTCAAGAGCGCGGCGAATGGCGCGACAAGATGAAGCCGGTATGGAAGAAGTTTGAAGGTGACATCGGTGCCGATCTGATCAAAGCCGCCGAAGCCTCCAACAAGGCTCAGTAATGGGTGGCCGGTGCTGCCGCGTTGGCAGTGCCGGCCTGTCGTCCCCCTGCAGGAGATGTCATCCATGAACGCCCTTCGGCGCATCTGGGAACACTTCGAGGAAGGTTTCATTGCTTTCCTTCTGGCCACCATGACCCTGGTTACATTCGTCTACGTGGTGCTTAACAACCTCTACACCGTTTTCTATAGCCTCGGCGACAACTGGCCAGCCGCCAGCGAGCCGGCGTTTGCCATTGGCGACGGCATCATGAGCCTGGCCCAGGCGATGACCTGGAGCAGCTCGCTGACCAAGGCCTTGTTTGGCTGGCTGATCTTTTTCGGCTTGTCGTACGGCGTGCGCACGGCTGGCCACATCGGCGTCGATGCATTGGTGAAACTGGCAAGCAAGCCGGTACAGCGCTTTATCGGCGTCATCGCGTGCCTGTGCTGCCTGACCTACGCCGGGATGCTCGCTGTCGCCAGTTATGAGTGGATCAATACCCTGATGATTGCTCAGATCGGCGCCGAAGATCTGGGCCACTTTGGCATCATGCAATGGCACATCGGCCTGATCGTGCCGGTGGGCTTTACGTTGGTGTTTATCCGGTTTGCCGAAATTCTCGTACGCATCCTGATGAATCGTCAGACAGGCCTGGGCCTGGCCGATGAAGCGGCTCAAGCCATCAAGCTGACTGAACACGAGGAAGACAAGCCATGACTATTGCCTTCCTGTTCGTAGCGCTGTTCGTGCTGATGTTTATCGGTGTGCCCATCGCTATTTCGTTGGGGCTGGCCGGTTCGCTGACGATCATTTTCTTCAGTCCGGACTCGGTGCGCTCCCTGGCGATCAAGCTGTTCGAAACATCCGAACACTACACGTTGCTGGCGATTCCGTTCTTCCTGTTGGCCGGTGCGTTCATGACCACCGGCGGCGTGGCGCGGCGGTTGATCGACTTTGCCAACGCGTGCGTCGGACATATCCGCGGCGGCCTGGCGATTGCGGCGGTGCTGGCCTGCATGCTGTTTGCCGCGCTGTCGGGCTCAAGCCCGGCAACAGTGGCGGCGGTCGGTTCCATTGCCATTGCCGGGATGGTGCGCTCGGGTTATCCACAGGCGTTTGGCGCGGGCATCGTGTGTAACGCCGGTACCCTGGGCATCTTGATTCCACCGTCGATCGTGATGGTGGTCTACGCCGCTGCGACGGAAACCTCGGTGGGCAAGTTGTTCATGGCCGGCGTGATTCCCGGCCTGCTGCTGGGGTTGGCGTTGATGGTGGCAATCTACATTGTCGCGGTGAAGAAAAACCTGCCCGCCATGCCACGTGCGACATTGCGTGAATGGCTCGGCACGGCGCGCAAGGCGATATGGGGCCTGTTGTTGATGGTCATCATCCTCGGCGGAATTTATTCGGGAATGTTCACCCCCACCGAAGCCGCTGCGGTGGCCGCCGTGTATTCGGCGTTTATCGCCTTGTTCGTCTACAAAGACCTGACCATTCGCGAAACCCCGAAAGTGCTGCTGGAATCGGCCAAGCTGAGCATCATGCTGATGTTCATCATTGCCAACGCCATGCTGTTTGCTCATGTGCTGACCACCGAGCAATTGCCGCAACAGATCACCGCGTGGGTGATTGACGCAGGTCTGACTCCGGTGACCTTCCTGTTGGTCGTGAACATCGTGCTGTTGATTGCCGGGGCGTTTATGGAACCCTCGGCAATCATCCTGATCCTGGCACCGATTCTGTTCCCCATCGCCATGCAGCTGGGTATTGACCCGATTCACCTGGGCATCATCATGGTGGTGAACCTGGAGATCGGCTTGATCACACCTCCAGTGGGGCTGAACCTGTTCGTGACCTCTGCCGTGACAGGGATGACACTGCCGCAAACCATCAGGGCTGCTGCGCCTTGGCTGATGATTCTGCTGACGTTCCTGATGCTGATTACCTACGTGCCGTGGATTTCCCTGGCGCTACCAAACTGGCTGGGTATGAACTGATGCCTTCAAGAGCCCATCCAGCAACTCCATAGCTCTATTGAGGATGGGTTGTTGACAGGAGGGCCTAGCCATTCGCTCATCGCGTGGCAGCGCTGAGCGAAGCACAACTGGTAGTCACCTGCCTGCGGGGTGCGTCCAAGTTTCAAAGGCTGCAAGGGCGGCAGTTGGCGCTGATAGTGCCAACTGCCGTTTTCCAGCCTGGCCCCAGGGGGGATTTCCATGCCTGCGCCATTTCCCTTGACCCTGGCTTGCGTTAGCACCAGTCCTTGTTGCGAAACGTTGTAGTCTTCTTCCCAACGAACTTTTTCTATCGTGTGATCCCAGCCCAGGGTGAAGCTGGAGACGGGGAGTTGCGCCCACACCACGCCCGCCAGCCCCAGGCACAAACCCATCATGCCTGGGCAAGCCCGGCCCGGCGCGCCCGCCAGACATGTTGAACTATCAGCAAGATACCCAGCATGAAACCGATCTCGTCAGTTATCGGCAGCGCGACGACCAATAAAGCACCTGCGGCAAAGCACAAGAAGCGCTCCCATGCCGGCATTTTCTGTTGTAGATAGCCGGTGGACGCCATGCCCCAGAGGCCAATGGCCAGTGTGGTCTTCACCAGCATGTAGGCCGTCATCCAGTAATTGTCGCTTTGCATCATCAGTGCTGGGTTGTAGACCGCCATGAATGGAATGACAAACCCCGCCAGGGCAATACGCACCGCCCACAGGCTGATCTTGAAGCCTTTTTCCTTGGCGATGGGCGCTGCGGCAAAGCATGCGAGCGCAACTGGCGGAGTGAGGTCGGCAAGGATGCCGAAATAGAACACGAACATGTGCGACACGATCAGCGGCACCCCCAGTTCCAGCAGGGCAGGCGCGGCAATCGAACTGGTGATGATGTAGTTGGGGATCGTCGGGATCCCCATGCCCAGCACCAGGCAGGTAATCATCGTCAGTATCAGCGACAGCAACAGGTTGTCCCTGCCGATGGCCAATATGTAGCCGGCAAAGGTCGATGCTATTCCGGTCAATGACACCACGCCGATGATGACCCCCACCAACGCGCAGGCAATCCCCACCGGCACGGCATGCCGAGCACCCTCGACCAGCGCGTGCAGGCAAATATTCAGGGTTTCCCGACCGCCCTTGATGAACCAGCAAATGAGCACCAGTGTGGCGATGACGGCAAAGATCACACCGATCCCCAACTGGAAGAATCCGACGCAGAGAATCCCCAGGGCAATCCAGAACGCGCACCGCAACGCAAAGCTGGAGACCCTGAGAATAATGGCCGAGCCGAGAATGACGATGGCCGTCAATGCCAGCCCGACCATGCCGGAAAACAGCGGGGTACGTCCGGAAAACAGCAGGTAGACTAGCACCAGAAGCGGAATCAGCAAATACCAGCTTTCCTTTACCGCGCCCCAGGCGCTGGGGCACTGGTCTTTGGGCAGTCCTTTAAGGTTGGAGCGTTTGGCCTCAAGGTGAACCATCCAGAACACCGAACCGAAATACAGCAAGGCGGGAATCAGCGCTGCCTTGGCGATTTCCACGAAAGGTACATTGATGGTCTCCGCCATGATAAAGGCCACCGCCCCCATCACAGGTGGCATCAATTGGCTGCCCATGCTGGACGTCGCTTCCACGCCGCCCGCAAACGCTGCCTTGTAGCCGAAGCGTTTCATCAATGGAATCGTGAACTGGCCGGTCGTCACGACGTTCGCGATGCCTGAGCCCGTTATCGTCCCCATCAAGGCCGATGACACCACCGATACCTTGGCCGGCCCACCCAGTTTGTGGCCAAACAGGCCCATCGCGAAGTCAGTGAATAACTTGATCATGCCCGCCTGTTCGAGAAAGGCACCGAACAGAATGAACAGGAAAATATAGGTCGCCGAAACATAGGTCGGTGTGCCGTACAGGCCTTCAGTGCCGAATGACAGCTGGTTGATGATTTGATCGAAGCCGTAGCCGCGATGGGCCAGGTCACCTGGCAAGTATTCACCCAACAGGCCATAAGCCAAAAACACGCCACAGATAACCGGCAATGCGATCCCCATCACCCGGCGAGCGGCCTCGAACACTAATACGATCAGTATCAGCCCAATCACCATGTCTGCAGGCGTCAGGTCCCCCGAACGCTGGATCAAATCCGCCTCGAAGTACCATTGGTACGCGGCGGTGGCAATCGCGGCGAGGCTCAATAGCCAGGCCAGCGGCTGCCAGGGCCGGGCTTGCCCATGCGCGGGATAACTCAGGAACACGACCCACAACAAAAAACCGACATGCACCGCGCGCAGCACCTGGCTGGAAACAGGCGCAAATGCCGCAGTGACTATCTGGAAAATAGAGAACAGCAACGCTACATAGAACAGCGTTTTTGGCCAGTCGCGCGGGTTCGCCGCGATGCCTTGATGATCTACGCTCATTGGGAACCTGCCTTAGAAAACTACAGGGAAGGGGAGGTCGCTGCAGCGACCATCCCCGTGGCGGGTTGTTGGGTTACAACGCACCCACTTCCTTGTAATAGCGCTCGGCGCCGGGATGCAGGGGAATAGGCAGGTTCTTCGCAGCGTTTTGCAGGTTGATGTCCTTGGCTGCCGAGTGGGCGTTACCCAGGCGCTTGAGGTTGTCGAACATCAGCTTGGTCATCTGGTAGGCAACTTCATCTGGCACATCGGCGTGTGTCACCAGAATATTGGTGATCGCCACCGTCGGCACGGGTTCGGGTTGGCCGTCATAGGTGTTGGCGGGAATCTGGGTGGGCAGATAGGCGGCGTTGCCAATTTTCGTCACGACCTGCGCGGGGATGGAGACGTAGTTCAGTGACATGGTTGAAGCCAGGTCACGGATGGCCGCCATCCCCAGCCCCGAGGACTGCAATGTGGCGTCCAGTTGACGGTTCTTGATCAGCTCGACCGACTCGGCAAAGGGCAGGTATTGGACTTTTTTCATATCATCGTAAGTCAGGCCTGCGGCCTTGAAGATTGCACGAGCGTTCAGCTCGGTACCGGACTTCGGGGCGCCGACGGAGATGGTCTTGCCTTTCAGGTCGGCCAGGGTCTTGATGCCCGACTCTTTGTTCGCAACGATTTGGATGTAATTCGGATAGGCACCTGCGATGGCCCGCAGCTTGGTCAGCGGCGTCTTGAACCCGGCTTCTTCGACCCCGTTTTTTGCATCAGCCACAGAATCCCCAAGCGCAAAGGCCAGCTCGCCACGACCGGCTTGTAAAAGGTTGAGGTTCTCAACCGAGGCTTTGGTCGCCTGGACTGAGGTCTTCGAGCCTTCAATCCCTTCGCTGTAGATTTGTGACAGCCCGACACCGATAGGGTAATAAACCCCGCTGGTGCCCCCTGTCAGGATGTTTATGAACACGGGTGCGGCATTGGCTGCACACGAGATTGTCAACGCAGCCGTGGCGGCCAGGAGGCTGAGGGGTTTTTTTATGCGCATGGAAAGAGCTCCGTCTTGTTATGGCTTTATGCAGAGTCTTCCTACTGTAGTCGAAATCAACGCATGGGTGGAGGCTGGCTCGGCCTGTTGAAGAGCTGTTATCTCCAGAGCTTGGCTCACCGGATAGGAGCATGCAGGCCAAGTAACAAGAAACCCGGAGATAACCTGAGGGTGATGCATATAGCCATATGGCGAAGAGCAGTGTTGAAGGGCATCACCAGGAGCCGGAGTCATTTGCGAGGGTCAAAACCACATACGAACACCCGCGACGAAACGCGTTTGGTCATCATCCCCACCCTCGTCACGAACCAGGTCCGCAGTCTTGCCGTAGGAGCGGCTCCACGAGATACCTATATATGGGGCGAACTGGCGGACGATCTCGTAGCGCAAACGTAATCCGACCTCGGTGTTGGCAAGCCCGGAACCGACGCCGCGCAGGGGATCATTCTTGCCATAGAAATTCGCTTCGGCAGTTGGCTGCAGGATGAGGCGATTGGTCAACAGAATGTCGTATTCGCCCTCCAGTCGCGCTGCAGTTTGCCCATTTTCACCAATGAAGGCGGTCGCCTCGGTTTCGAAGGCGTAAAGCGCCATGCCCTGGATGCCAAAAGCAGCCCATGTTTGAGGTGATTCAGGCTTGAAGTCCTGGCGCACACCGGCGACCACGTCCCACCAGGGGCCAATCGCTCGTCCGTAGAGGAGCTGCAACTCGGCATGCTCGGTTACGCCATTTGTGCGCTCGCCTTCAGAGCGAAACCAGAGCCGGTTGATATCGCCGCCCACCCAGCCAGAGGCATCCCATGCCAGGGTGCTGCCTTCATCCGCGTCCTGATACTCGAGTTGATCGAGCAAAAAGAAACTATTAATGCCGCTGTCGTGTAGCTGGTGCCCGGGCAGCGGTGGAAAAGCCGCCTTGCGGTCAGCATCTGTCGGCACCGGGATAGGCGTGCGACTGGTAGTGGGTGGCTTTTGAGCGGCGCCGTGATTCATCTTCGAATGATCCATGGCGCCGTGATCCATCCCCTTCATGCTGCCTTGGGGTGAGCCGTGGTCCATCTGCATGGAACCGTGACCCATCGCCGAGTGATCCATCTCTTGGGCTTTCTGCGCCGCTAGCGAAGAGGGCGCATATACCGCAAGCAGCCCTGTCATTGTGGCAGCGCAGAACAGTGCGCTTTGTTTCATCTGATGGCTCATTTGCGATCTCCTTTACTCGTCCACACGGACTTCCCGGAACATGCCCATTTCCATATGCAGGAGCAGATGGCAGTGATAGGCCCAACGCCCCAAGGCGTCAGCGGTGACGCGATAGCTGCGTTTGGAGCCCGGTGGCATGTCGATCGTGTGTTTTCGAACCAGGAAGTTACCGTTCTCATCCTCCAGGTCACTCCACATGCCGTGCAGATGGATCGGGTGCGTCATCATGGTGTCGTTGACCAGCGTGATGCGTAGCCGCTCGCCATATTTGAGAAGCAGGGGCTGAGCATCGGAGAACTTGATCCCGTCGAATGACCAGGCAAACCTTTCCATATGACCTGTCAGGTGCAGTTCGATGGTGCGGCCAGGCTCGCGACCGTCTGGATCAAGGAAAGTGCTGCGCAGGTCCGAGTAGGTCAGCACGCGGCGACCGTTGTCACGCAGACCGATTCCCGGATCGCTTAATTTCGGCGTTGGCATCATTGTCTGCATGTCGACCAGAGGGTTATTGGTCTCGGAAGCTGGGTGAGCCTGCATGGTCGCCCCCATGCCTGACATGGATGAGTGATCCATGCCCGTCATCTTGCTATGGTCCATGGCCGGCATGGCGCTATGGTCCATTGCTCCCATGTTGCCGTGATCCATACCCATGTCGTTCATTGAAATCAGTGGGCGCGGATCGACCTGCGGAACGGGCGCTTGCAGCCCTTCGCGCACAGCCAAAGTGCCGCGGGAATAACCGGTGCGGTCCATCGATTGCGCAAAGATGGTGTAGGCCTGTTCATCCTCGGGTTCTACGATGACGTCGTAGGTCTCCGCCACGGCGATGCGGAACTCGTCGATCCTTACCGGTTTGACGTACTGTCCATCCGCAGCGACTACCGTCATCTTCAGGCCTGGAATACGCACATCGAAGTACGTCATGGCCGAGGCGTTGATGAAGCGCAGGCGTACCTTTTCGCCCGGCTTGAATATGCCGGTCCAATTGCCATCCGGCGCCTGGCCATTCATCAGGTAGGTGTAGGTAGAGCCGCTGACATCTGCCAGATCGGTCGGGCTCATCTTCATTTCGGCCCACATCTTTCTATCTGCCAGTGCGGCCGACCAGCCCATTTCACTCACATCAGTGACGAAGTCGCCGACCGTGCGCTTATGGTGGTTGTAGTAATCAGACTGCTTTTTGAGCTTGGACATTACCTTGGCCGGGTCTTCATCAGTCCAGTCGCTCAGCAGCACTACATAGTCCCGCTCATAGGCGAACGGCTCGGGCTCCCTGGCGTCAATGACCAGCGCTCCGTATACGCCAATCTGCTCCTGGAGCCCGGAATGACTGTGATACCAATAAGTGCCGTTTTGGCCGACCTTGAATCTGTACTCGTACATGCCATCCGGCGCGATACCGTGAAAGCTCAGCCCAGGCACCCCATCCATGTTCGCCGGCAGGATGATCCCGTGCCAGTGGATCGAGGTGTCCTGCTTCAAGCGGTTGCGCACACGCAGGGTGACCGTGTCACCTTCGCGCCATCGTAGAACCGGACCGGGTAACGATCCGTTGATCGCCATGGCTGTACGCGCTGCACCGGTGATGTTTACCGGCAGTTCACCGATGTAAAGATCAAAATCAGTGCCTGTCAGCACATGGGGCTGGCCTGGGCTGGTAATGGCCCAGACCGGCGTGCGCCACATGCCTAATCCACCAAATATTGCGGTGGCGGCCAATCCTTTGACGAATGATCGCCGAGTGGTTTTGCTATGCATGCCGTTGTGTCCAGTCAGTCAGATAGTCGCTGATTACAAGGCTGATGTATTTGCATAACTCGGCCTCGGCAGGTGTCCCGCATAGCTCTTTGCCGACGTTTGCAACTGCACAAATCGTGGCGTTGGCGGGGAACATGAAATTGCCATATATCGGGCGCAAGAGTGATTACATTTCTGTCAGGTCAACTCGGCAGTTCTCATGCTTGTTGTGTTTATGGGGGGAGCTGTGCTGCGGCCAGAGCACATTGCGCTGCGGTGGCTAAACAGGTCAGGCGCACCAGCGCATCAGTTTCTCCAGGTGGCCGGTGTGTTCGTCCGGTTGTTCGTCGAGCACTACAAAGCCTTGGCTCTGGTAGAAACCGATGGCGGGAGTATTTGCCGAATACACCGTCAACTGAAGAATCGACCTGGAGGCCATGGCGTCGGTGAGTAGCTGCTTGCCGATACCGTGTCCTTGGCGCTCGGGTGATACGAATAGCGCCGCGAGCGTGTCTTGATGGACAGAGTAGAATCCTGCGACCGAGCCCTTTTCCTCAAACACGCGGGACATGGCGCCGGGCAGGTAGATCTCACGCATTGCTTCAAGCTGGTTACACCAGAATTCGGCGGGTATGAAGTGATGCGCCTGGATAGACGCTTGTAGCCAGATATCCAGTACTGGCTCCAGGTCACGGTTTTGTATGTCGCGGATCATGAGCCTTCAACGATTGAGAGAGTAAAGAAAAGTTGAGCCATAACGATAATGCTCCTTTATCGTCGATTGGAATGCCGCACTGATTTTTGAACTCGGCACGGCGATGTCGCCCGCTCAAGCCTGGGCCAGGCGTCCTGCGCGTAGCCAGCCCACGACTACCGCGCCGATCAGCAAAAAGCCCAGGTAGCCGAAGAATGGATAGACCTGGCCCACCAGGCTGACAAACCCCGCCAGGCTGCCGATGAAAGCCAGCACGCCAGCGGCCGCCGAACCGATGCGAAATTTACGGGTGCCTGCCGGCAACATTCGGGCCGAGAAGGAGTACAAGGTCCCGACGGCGGTGTTGACGATCATCAGGAAAATGATCACGGCCATCAACAGGCCGAGGACCGGCGAAACCTCCGTAGCGATGGACAGCATAGGCATCGGCAAATCCGCCACGCTGTCCAGGCGCGACAGCAGTCCCAGGCTCATCACCAGCATCAGCAGTCCCAGCAGCGTGCCTCCCAGGATACCCCCCCACATGGCCTGCTTCTCGGATTTCGCGGCGCCGCCCATGATCGCCAGAAACGGCACCCCGGCCACGATGTTGTAAGACACGTACAACAATGCTCCCAGCAGCCAATGGCTGGCGCCGGCTTCTTGCTGGCTGGCCAGTTGATCGAGTTCACCGAAACCCAACCCCCGGGTGGCGACGCCATACAGCGCCACTGCTACCGCCATCAGGATCAACAGCGGAGTGACGGCGCCGATCATGGCGATAACCCGCTGTACATCCAGGCACACGATGGCGACCACGATCAGGGTCACCGCCGCGCTGCCGAGCATGGAGGGGATGGCGAACTGTTGTTCCAGCACGGCACCGCCACCGGCCAGCATGACCACGGTTACTGCAAACATGAAAAAGGTGATCATCAGGTCGACGAAGGCGCCCAGGTAACGCCCGCACAATGCATACACGACGTCCTTATGGGACTTTGCCCGCAGCCGGCTGCCCATGCCTGCCAATGCCATCCCGAGAAAGATGAAGAGCGCGGCGCTGACTACCGCCCCGAGCAATCCCCATACGCCGAAAACGACGAACATCTGCATCAGCTCCCGGCCGGAAGCGAACCCAGCACCGACAATCACACCGACAAATGCGCCGGCTATTTTCAGACTTTCCTTCATGACGATTTCCCTCGAATTGTTTTTGTTAGGGCTTGTGGGGAAGACCACTGTCCATGGCCGTCCCGGGGCATCGCACTGGCAGACAGCAGAAGTGGATCAGTGGGCGCCAACCCACGCTTGAACTTCGATTTCTACATCGACGCCCAGGGCCAACTGGCTGCCGCCGACGGTTGAGCGCACCGGAAAACCGTTCTGGAAGTAGCGCTTGTACACCTCGTTGAAACCGGCGAAATGTTGCATGTCCGTCAGCCACACCGTGGCCTTCACCACTTGGTCAAAACCCACGCCGCATTCGGCCAGGGTTTCGCCGATGCGCGCCATGGCGGCCTCGGTCTGCTCGCGGATATCACCGAGCACCACCTCGCCCAGAGGGTTCATGGGGACCTGCCCTGAAAGAAACAAAAAATCGCCGACCCGAATGGCCTTGGAGAACGGATAGGGCAGGTGGCTGGGGTAGCGCTGAAAGTGTTCGGTCATGGCATGGAACCTCGTTGGGATGAATGATTAACGCAAGCGACCAGGTGCCAGGCGTTGTGGCTCGACGCCTTGGCGACGCAGTGATTCGGGCAGGGGCTGATCGAGCAATTGCGCGCAGGCCAGTTGCGATACGCCGGCCGCCGACTGAATGCCATAGCCACCCTGTGCCGCCAGCCAGAAGAAGCCTTCGCGCTGATTGTCCCAGCCGACCACCAGGTCGCCGTCGGCGACGAACGAGCGCAGACCGGCCCAGCTGTGGCGTGGGCGGCGGATGGTCAGGGAGGTGGCTGCCTCGATGTGGTAGATCCCGGTGGCGATGTCCAGCTCTTCGGGCATCACGTCCTGTGGCGGGACAGGATCGGTGTTGGCCGGTGAGCCGAGCAATTGGCCGGCGTCTGGCTTGAAATAAAAGCTTTCGTCGATGCCGATCACTGCCGGCCAGCGTGCGAAATCCATCCCCTCGGGTCCGTCGAAGGTAAAGGCTGTACGTCGGCAGGGCTGCAACCCGATGGGTTTCACGCCGCATTGCTGTGCCACCTGGTCGGCCCAGGCGCCTGCGGCATTTACCAGATTGCGCGCGCGCAACTGGCGGCCGTCGGCCAGGGTCAGGTGCCAGTGGCCACTTGAGCGAGTGGCGCCGCTCAGTTGCGCATCGCACTGCAGCACCCCGCCGGCACGGCGCATGGCCCGTAAAAATCCCTGGTGCAGCGCATGCACGTCCAGGTCGCGCGCATCGGTTTCAAGCATCGCTGCGACGGCTGCCTCTGGGCGCAGGCAGGGTACCAGCGCGAGGGCGTGCTCGGTATCGATCAATGAAACATTGCCAGCTTGTGCGTGGCTGAGGTCGAAAGTCTGTTTCAGCAGGTCCTGCTGCTCCTCGCCCGCGATGTACAGGCAGCCGCGAGGCTCAAGCAGCGCATGCTCGGTGAAGCCATTTGGCGGTTGTTCATAGAAGTCCCGGCTGGCACGGGTCAACGCCTGGATCTGCGGTGTGCCATAGGTTTCCATGAACATCGCGGCGGAGCGCCCGGTGGCGTGATAGCCCGGCTGGCTCTCGCGCTCGAGCACCACGACGCTGGTTTGCCCGGCCAAGCGATAGGCCAGGGAGGCCCCCGCAATGCCGCCGCCGATGATGGCGAAATCGAAACATTCGCTGTCGTGCATGCCCAAGTAACTCCTCTCTCTGGGGATGGGAAGAAATGATTCTTCCCTTGTTTTTATAATTCTCAGATAAGAGAAATGTAAGATATGAGAATTTGCCAGTCAACCTATTCTCTTGAGGTATTATTCCCGGCCATGCCTTGGCCCCAGATCCTGGCACCGTTTTGTACGACAGAGAGTCTGCATGAGTTCCGACCAAGCCTCGGGTTCTACGCCCCATTCCTTGATAGACCGCGCACAAGTGGGCGCGCGCCTGCGGTTGATTCGCAAGAGTCAGAAATTGACGCTCAAGCAGCTGTCTGAGCGTTCAGGCGTGGCGCTGTCGACCTTGTCGAAGATGGAGCTGGCGCAGGTGTCGGTAAGTTATGAAAAACTCGCGGCCGCAGCTCGGGCCCTGAGTGTGGATATTGCCCAGCTTTTCAGCCCGGCCCGGGCGGGCGTCAATCTGGTACAGCCCACGGTGGTCAGCACCGCCATTGACGGTGCGGCGGGTTACAGCACGGGTAACTATGAATATCACCCGATGGCGGGGGATTTCCCCGGACGCAGCATGACGCCCATGTATGCGCGGATCTGCGCGCGCGCGCTGGATCAGTTCGAAGATTACATCCGGCACCCGGGGCAAGAGTTCGCTGTGGTCCTGTCAGGGCGCGTGCGCATTCAATTCGAAACAGGCGAATCCCTGAGCATTGGCTGCCGGGAAACCGCCTATTTCAACAGCGCGATCGGTCATATTTATCTGGCCGAAGGCGAGGAAGGCTGCGACGCTGAAGTGATGGTAGTGATGTCCGAGTACTGACATCGAGAGGCGGTCGGTACTCAAGTTCGCCCCGGCGCAGCCACCAAATGCCGCCCGCGCTTCAAGATCCCCGCCGCGGCAGCCTTGAGTAATCGGCGAAAGTTCGGGCATTCAGCGTGGTTCGCTGCTGGGCATGTGGCTGTGTGCCGCAGGCCCCGACTCATTGCCTGGAGTTGTTTGATGGTCGCATCAATCTCGTCGGCCTTGGCCAGCAGCACGTCTCTATCCACCACAGCCCCGCCTTTGGGGCAAAGCATCACCCCTATCTCCTCCAGCGAGAGACCTCCCGCTTGGCCGAGCGCGATGATTGCCAGTTGCTCCAGCACTGTAGACGCATACTGGCGGCGGGCTCCGGGCGGGCTGACGGATGCGATCAACCCTTTCTTCTCGTAGAAACGCAGGGTGTGGGCCGCAAGCCCGGTGCGTTTGACGACCTCAGTGATATCCATTTTCAGACCATTGACTTGAAGTTGACTTCAACTTTTATCATACCCCGGAAGTTAAACGGGTCTATTGATAAGAGGTAGGTATGACTTTTTTGCAGGTGGCCACACAGGTTTTTCTATTGGGCGTCGGCGCTACCGTCGTCATGGATATGTGGATGTTTTTCAGGAAGGCATTAGGCGCCCCGACGCTGAGTTTTGCTTTTGTCGGGCGTTGGGTAGGCCATGCGTGCCAAGGTACGTTCGCACATCCCAGTATTGGCCAAGCGACACCAGTGCGTTTTGAAGTGGCCCTGGGCTGGATTGCGCACTACGCCACGGGCGTTGTTTTCGCGGCGTTGCTGGTGTGCATCCAGGGTGTTGCCTGGCTGCGGGAGCCCTCCTTCCTGCCGGCTTTTGCTGTGGGCGTCGCGACGGTGGCCGTCCCGCTGTTTGTTATACAACCGGCCATGGGCGCAGGTTTTGCTTCGTCCAGAACGCCGACGCCTGGCATGAATTGCATGCGCAGTTTGATCAGTCATGGCGTTTTTGGTGTGGGCCTCTACCTGTCTGCCGTGATGATTGCCTCGGTTTTGCAGTGAGCGGGTTGTTCACTCAGGTGCGGTTTTCGAGCGCAGCCGAGCCACGCGCAGTGCAGTAAAAATTGCGAGAGCCGGGGCGAGCGCGAATATTCCAAACAACCAGCCCGCGGCACTTGCCATGCCCGTGATGCCGCCGGGATCCGTGAGCCCGGCAATGTTCGCCACCATGCCCGCCAGAGCGGCACCGAGCGCGGTAGCGAACAACTGCACGGTCGTAATCGATGCAGCCGCCAAATCCTGCTCGCCAGCCGGCGCGACCTGGAATATACGGGTCAGCAGGTGCGGCCAAGCCAGTCCAATGCCAAGACCGATGGCGCCGAGTGCAAGGCAGATCGGCGTGATTGTCAGCCAGCTGCCTGCGCTTTCGATTCGAATCAAAACGGCAAGCGCCGCCATGCCGGCTGACCCAAGGATCGGGCCAGTCAGGATCGCACGACTGATGCCCTTGCCGCTGGCGCCGGAACTTGCGATGGACCCCAGCGTCCAGCCCGCAGCCATGAGCGCTGCGAGATAGCCGGCGGCGAGTGGGGATTGATGGTGGAGGACTTGAAGGAATAGCGGCACAAATATTTCGCCGCTGGTAACGGCGACTGCAAGTAACGACATCGTTGCATACAGCGTTCCCAATGCTGATGTGATTTTGAATGCACTGGCTGGCAGCAGCCTGTGGCGAGCGTGGCTTTCGGTGATTATCAGCAGCGCCGTCAGAATAGCGGCTGCGGCAAGCCCCGCGATGTTCCAGAGGAAGATTGGCGAGACGCTGCCTGCCGAAACGGCGAGCACTGCCGATGTCAGGAACACCAGTTGGGCAAGTGGCAGCGGTGAGCTTTGCGCCCGTTCAGCGATGCGCTTTGGCAGCACCAGCGCAGCCAGCAGGGCAAACAATGCTGCGACCGGAATCAGCGACCAAAAAGCCGCCCGCCATACCCCAAGCTCGGCAAAGACGCCGCCGACAGCAGGACCGACCAATGTTGCGACCCCCCACATGCCGGAGACCAGCGCCATCGCGCGCGGCCACAACGCCTCACTGAACACCAGGCGGATCATCGCGTAGGAGAGCGCGAACAGAAATCCGCCGCCCAGCCCCTGGATCAGGCGACCGGCCAGCAGGATCGACATGGAGGGAGCAAACGCACAGATGAGTGCGCCGATCGCAAACACCAGTGTGGCGATGATGTAGGCGTTGCGTGGTCCCGCGCCGATCAGCAGCCTGGCCGACAATGCCGAACCGAGGATGGACGCTGCGACAAACAGCGTGGTGTTCCAGGCATAGTAGTCAATGCCGCCGATGTCGCGGACCACTGACGGCAGAATCGTGGTTGCAATGTAGACGTTGATTGCATGTAGCACCACGCCCCCCGCCAGCGCGAGCGAGCGCACGCCATTGGAACCAGACAGCAGGGCTGTCCAACGGGTATCTGAAGAATGACCCTCGAGAGGTATCTGCCCCTCTGGCACCGATTGCGGATATTGATCAGATGAAGCGTGATGCTTACTCATGTGGGCTCCACTTTGAGATTGCGCGCAGTCGCGAATGAGGCTTCCCAGGGCAAACTGGCATCCTTTATAAAACCTCAGGTAAACATGAGGTCAAGAGGGGAGGGGATCGATGTGCAGTGGCCACTTTCAGTCGGCGAACAGGCCAGCCGATGTGGCGTCACCGTGCATTGAAGGCAGCGTCTGACAGTTATGCAGTGGGCATTGATCGTTGGGGCAGCAGATGTTTGAACAGTGGTTCCTGTGCCAGGCGGGCACGGTTTTGCTGGACGGTCGTTTGTACAGCCTCCTCACCGAACACCAATCCCTGAAGGTAAGTGAAGTGCGGGTCGTGCAGCCCGAGGGTGCTGAGTACCTGGCACAGGTAAGGCGTCAGGAAATCCGGTTGCCGTGCCGACTGGCCCTGGTGAAAACCACCGGAACCGACCAGCACGTACACCGCACGGTTGCTCAACAGACCGGTCTTGCCGTCCGGGCCTGAACTGAATGTGCGGTGGATACGCAGGACGTAGTCGATCCAGAGTTTGAGCGCGGCGGGCAGTGTGAAGTTGTGCATCGGGGTCGCGATGATCAGCATGTCGCACTGTTCCAGTTCGCTGATCAGCGCTTCGGAGACGCCGAACTCGGGTGAGTTGAACGGTGTGGTGGTCGCCAAGGCACGGGCGTAGTCCATACCGAGCGGTGGCAGCGGATGTGTGCCCAGGTCGCGCTCGACCAGTTCGAGTCTTGGGTACTTGTGTCGCAGTGACGCTACTAACTCCAGTGCCAACTGATTCGCATGGGAAACCTGGCCATTCGGGCTGGCATTGATCAGCAAAACATTGTTCATACTTGACTCTCTACCCGAAGGTCCTGGATGAAATGCATGCCACGGGCCAACAACCCCTGGCGAAAATAGAAGCGCTGGGCCAATGGCATATGCAGGCCGGTATCCAACACCAAGTGATCGCAATGGCACTGCTCGGCCTCCTGGCGAACCGCCGCCAACAATTGCCCCCCCAGGCCGCTGCGTTGCAGCTCGGGCCTGACCACCAGATCATCGACGTAGATGAAACGTCCGTAGAGCAGGTTTTCCAGTTCGCGGTAGCCGGCCAGGCCGGCCATGTAGTCACCGTCCCACGCCGCCAGCAAACGATAACCCTGCTCAGTCTGGCGAGCCAGTTGCGCTGCATAACTGGCCGGGTTGGCAATGTGCGGCCGCAAAACGCGCATCAGGTCGAAACTGGCCTGGAAAGCCTGCTGATCTTCGAGGTGTTGAAGTGTGTAAGTCATGTCCATCATCCGCTCTATAGATATAGCTGACCTTAGGCGGGTATTGGCATAATCTACAGGGCCGAAAAATGCATAAATGGCTGGGCCATGATTCATCCCTTCAAGCCTGATCGCAGCCACTCTGTGCCGATCTATCGTCAGATCTATGAGCGCTTTCGTGAGTCCATTGCCGACGGCCGCTTGCGGCCGGGCGACCGAGTGCCTGCGGTTCGCGCTTTGGCAGCGCAGTTGAACCTGGCCCGTGGCACTGTGGAAGCGGCTTATCAGTTACTGATGGGGGAGGGCTACTTGATCGCACGCGGAGCCGCCGGGACAGTGGTTTCGCCGCAACTGGTCGTCGTTTCTTCGCCCGTCCTTGACGACCCGGTTGCTTCGCCGGGGTACCAGTACAACCATTGCGGGGCACTTCCACTCGGCCTGCAGATGGGGCTGCCCGCGCTCGATGCCTTCCCCCGCAAACTCTGGACAAAACTGGCGGGCCGACAGCTGCGCCAGGCCGGCCTCGAAGGGCTCGTCTACCCGGATCCGCGAGGCCATGCTCCCTTGCGTGCGGCCATTGCCACTTACCTGGGGATTTCACGGGGCATTGCGTGCCACCCGGAGCAGGTGTTCGTGTGCGCGGGTTATCGCGCGTGCCTGGACCTGATCAGCCGCACATTGATGCGCCAGGGCGATGCCTGCTGGCTGGAAGAGCCCGGTTACTTCATGGCCAGGAATGCCCTGTTGGAAGCCGGTTTGCAGTTGGTGCCGGTTCCAGTGGATGAGCAGGGGCTGGACGTCGCGCAAGGCATCGCCCGTTCCCCGGATGCTCGCTTCGCAGTGGTCACGCCGACCCACCAGAGCCCGCTGGGCATGTCGCTGTCACTGCCGCGTCGGTTGGCACTGCTGGATTGGGCAAACCGCCGAGGTAGCTGGATCATCGAGGATGATTACGACAGCGAATACCGCTATCAGGGTCGGCCCTTGCCTGCTCTCAAGAGCCTCGACCTGCAAGGCCGAGTGCTCTATACCGGGACCTTCAGCAAGGTACTGTTTCCAGGCCTGCGCCTGGCCTATCTGGTTGTGCCGGCCGAGCAGGGCGACGCGTTCGCCCGTCAGGCAGATCGCCTGCACAACCATTGCCCGCAGCTGCTTCAGGCGACTGTCAGTGTATTTCTCTATGAAGGGCACTTCGCGCGGCATTTAAAGAAAATGCGAAGCCTTTACGCACGCCGCCGGCAGTGGCTGCTCGACGCTCTGCAGCAACATCTGGGCGAGCGTATGTTGATCAACCTGCAAGCGGGAGGCATGCACCTGGTCGCGGGGCTTCGCGAAGGCGATGATGTTGAGCTCGCTCAGCGTGCCCGGGCTGTTGGCATCGCCGTCGAACCGCTGTCGCAGTGGTACCTGGAAGCCGAACCCAAGTGCGGCCTGTTGCTTGGCTTCACGAACATTGCCAGTGCTGAGCAGGCTTGGACGATGGCGGGTCGATTGGCACAAGTTATTCGAGGCTCTTAGAGTCGCTGATACCGGTCCGTCGATAGACGAAGATCTGCTTGCGAAGTAAAAACACATCGTGGAATCGAGCATTAAAAAATACTGCGTTGACGGCTAGGGTGAAGGGGGGCTCATTGTTTCACTGCAAGCACAGCATTTTTTAATGCTCGACTACCCCCACAACACGGTCGCTATCAGTCAAATGCGACTGTCCCTGTGCCTGGGCAACTCAGAAACTGTACTTGGCAGTCAGCATCATGTTGCGCGGGCTGCCGTAGTTGTCACCACCATAGCTCACGGAATTAGAGATGGACGAGTAGTACGTGCGGTCGAAGATATTGTTGGCGTTGAGCTGCAGGTCCAGGTGCGGGTTGACCTGGTAGCCGGCCATCAGGTCTGTGACAGCGTACCCGCCCTGCTGGAGGCGGTATTTACTGCCATCAGCCAGCGCTATGTCGTTGTACATGCGGCTCTGCCAAGAGACGTTGCCACCTACGCGCAGTTTTTCCAGGGGGCCCTGGAACTGGTAGCGGGTGGTCAGCTTGAACAGATGCTCAGGAGTGTCAGTGTCGAACTGCTTGTTCACCTTCTGCGGGTTGGCGGCATCCTTGACGGTGTGGGTACGCGCGTAGGTATAACCACCGCCTACCTGCCAATTTTCGGTCAAGGCGCCTTGCAGTTCGAAGTCGATACCCTGGCTGCGGATCTCGCCGGAAGCTTCATAGCAGTCTGTTTGTAGGCAGCTTGGATTTTTGGGCAGCTTCACGGCGCGGTTTTCCTGGTCTACGCGAAACAACGCTACGCTCGCATTCAGTGCTCCATCAAGGTATGCGCCCTTGATTCCGACTTCGTAGTTCTTGCCGACGATCGGCTTGACCGGGTTGCCGGTGAGATCCTTGGAGGTCTGTGGCGTGAAGATGTCGCTGTAGCTGACGTAGACCGAGTGATGATCGTCGAGGTCGTAGATCAAGCCTGCGTAGCGGGTGAGGTTGCGGGTGACCTTGTAGTCGCCGTCGCCATCACGGTTGTCGTAGTCGTACCAGTCCAGGCGGCCGCCGAGGATCAGCTTCAACGGATCGGCCAGGCTCAGGCGTGTGGTGACGTACACGCCATCCTGAGTGGTGACTTCGCGCTTGTTGTTGGTATGCACGAAGTCCGGTTTGCCCGCATTGATCGGCCAGTTGGCGTCGTACGGGTTGTAGTTGTGGGTGGTCATGTCGTAGATGCGCTTGCTGGCGCCCACCACCAGTTCATGCGTGCGCCCGAATGCCTCGAAGGGCCCGCTGGCAAAGGCGTCTACGCCAGCCTGGTTTTCATCGTAGCTGGCCTGGTAAACCGTGCGGGTCAGTGAGTTGTCGGCCTTGCGCGTTTGGTAAGAGCCGGAGAACAACGCGTTCTGTTCGGAGTAGTTGGCGTTGACCTGAAGATTCCAGTCATTGACCAGGCGCTGACGGAGTTCGGCGAATACCGTATTGATCTCCTGATCCTTGTTCTCCCAGTCACTGCCCGGATTGTAAGAGCGCGACAGGTTCAGGTGACGACCGTCCACGCCGACCATCGAAGAGCCCCAGAAGTAATTGGTCTTGTCCTTCTGATGGGAAAAGCCAAGGCTCAGGGTCGTGTCTTCGCTCAGGTCCGCTTCGGTGATCGCATAGAACAGACCGTGATCTTCCTCGGCCTTGTCGATGAAGCTGTTGGCGTCGCGGTAAGACGTCACGACCCGGCCACGCAAAGTGCCACTGTCGTTGAGCGGGCTGGAAGCATCGACCTCGCCACGGTAGTCATCCCAACTGCCAACGGCGCCGGTCAGAGTGACTTTCTGCTCGTCCAGCGGCCGCTTGCGTACCAGGTTGATGGCAGCCGAAGGGTTGCCTGCACCCGTCACCAGGCCGGTAGCGCCGCGCACGATCTCGACTCGATCAAACATTGCCAGGTTAGGCTGGGCGCCGACCGATACACCGTTGTAGCCAGACGGGATCGAGTCATACATCAGGTTGTCGACATCGAAGCCGCGCGCAGTATATTTCTGCCGGCCAGGCCCGCCGGAAAAGTTCAGGAACAACCCGGGGGTCGCGTTGACCACGTCGTTGATACTGGTCATGGCCTGATCATCCATGCGCTGGCGCGTAATGACAGTCACGGCTTGAGGGGTTTCCCGCATGGTCAGCGGGAGTTTGGTTGCCGTCGACATCGCGCCAGTGGTGTAGGAGTTGGAGCCTTCGGTAGTACTGCCCATATAGCTGCTGGTGATTTCGGTCGCGCCTAGTTCCAGGGTGCCTGATGGGAGGGGCTGTGTCGTGCCGCCGTTGTCATCGGCAAAGGCTGGAGCCGCGGTGGTCATGCAAATTGCCATGGCTAAAAGGTCGCGGGCAGGATTGAAATAACGCGGCGGTGTGGCACGAGTCGACATGGGCGGATCCTGAATTACTAGTGATTTCGAGAATGATTCGCAATTAGTATCTCAGGATTTGTCTGAACGATAAAGCTTGCAGCGGGGGCTTATAGAAAGCGGGAGGAGGGGCAAATCGATGCAGGCACCACTGGAGCTCCTCGGGAGCTCGGGCGGGCATGGTAAAAAATACGAACCTATTTGGTTTTGCGAAACTTGCGCAGGTAATACTTCAAGCTGAAGCGATCTTTGGGCCTGGGTTTGTAGTGGGTTTTATTCCTGTCTCCAGAAGGTAATTCAGTGGCAGTCGCGGTGTAGTAATAAAGAGCGATGGAGCGTCGAAAAACCCCGTCAGGCGTGGTCAACGGCTCGGGATGCCCATGATTGCTGTCCTTGTCTGTATTGAAGATGACGCACCGGTTGTATTCGGGCAGGACTCGTTTCAGGCAACGCTTCATCCCGGTATCCCACAACTCCAGGTGCCCACCGTATTCTTCGCGCCAGTCAATATTCAGATAAATGATCACATTGATCCTGCGCACCACATTCAGGCTTTTATTCAATCTGAAATCAGAATGCACTCCCAGGAATCCGCCGGTTTTCGTCTCATGCAGACCACCGCCCTGGAAATACGGATCGGGCATCAAGCCCTGAATACCCGAGAGCTTTTCAAGGAACTGCAGCATGGGCGCCGAATTGAACGCGTTAAAGATCTTGACCAGATGAGGGGCGCATTGATTTGGGTTGATTTGCCTTTTGTGGTGGCCTTTGTAGCCGCGCTCATACTGCATTTCGTGACGCGTCTGGTCCTCCGGAAACCCTGCGCGAATGCTCTCGATCAGGTCGTGCGCAAGGAAGTCGTCAATTACAACATGAGGAAAAGGCAAGGCCTGTGAATAGGTGTCGGCCAACGAACTGCCAAGCGCCGCCGAGGCCTCGTAATCAAACTGCAATTCAGGGTGCAAGGAAATGGGAAGCCTGGTATCTGCGGACATCGTTAATGATCTACCTGAAGATGGAAAACTGATATATGGCGCAGATCGCGCTGCCGTTATGCAGACTAGCTCCCATACCCACCGGCATTCAAACGCTGCAAGATGTCGTTGTACATCTTGGTCCTGCGATGATTGGCACCATAGCCACCTGCAGCTGATACCGTTCCGGATTGCATATGATCCAGGTATTGGAAAATCTTGCGTGGCGGCAGGAAGTCAATGGAGTACCCCATTTCCACCATGCGATCCTGTAGTGCATAGCCCGGTACGTCATTGCCCATCTGAAAGTTCAAACCATGCAGCTTTATAAGCTTGGCGTTCCACAGCGTACAAAAGCTTTTCAAATGCGCTTCTTTATAGGGCTTTGGGTCTTTGGTGCGCAGGCCAAAAGACCGCTTTGTACGTCTGAAATAGTGTTTGCACAGGCGCGAACTGAAGCGCCACGCCGTTCTGAGCAATCCCCTGTCGAGCTGTTCTACGCAGCCGACTGCGGCGATATTCGGATTACTCAGGCTGCGGTCGAGCATCATCGAAAATACAGTCTTGTCGAATACAAATGTATCGGTGTGCAGCAAGAATACATAGTCGGTGTGGATCTTTTCCAAGGCCAGGTCCAGTGCCCGTCCATGCGCTATATGGCCTGCCTCGGGCTGGGACGGGGGGCGTTCAATCAGATTGATCCAGTCCAATGACCGAAGATATTCAGTGCTCTCATCGGCAGAGTAGTTATCCACAACCCACACGGTGACGGGCTTGTTCTCGACATGCTGCTTGAGCAACTCGAGGCAGATCTTGGTGATGCCCAGCGTCTTATAATTGACTAGAACGATGCTGTAGCTTGGATGTTCTTTGGATAAAGGACTGGAGGTTCTCATACTCGATTACTCGGATTAATCAACTGCGGGCGTAAGTCGCACGCACGAAAAGACACCTGCAGTCCCTTGTCAGGCAAGTTTGCGCGTTTGGGTCACTATCTTGATGGGATCAGGCTATCGATCATGGTGTGAAAAAAACGTGAGGTATTTCGCAGAGAGTTTTACAACTCATTTCGAAAAGACCTACGACGCCAAACGAAAAAACACCCTGCCCTTGGCTGGCCTCGTGACGAGGTCCGCCACTCTCGAAGCACGCACCGGCAGTAAGCCATTACTTGGCTATACTCCCCAAGCCAACGCCCCGCACCCGTGTGGCGCCGCGCGAACGATTAGCCGTGCCGCCCCTTGTTGAGGGATGGAATTGCCCGTCGAGATGACTTCAATGAGGTGGACATGACTGATGATGTTGTTTCTGCACTGTTGCATCCGATCTATGTTCGTTTGCAGGAAACTGCTGTTCCCGCGGGAGGGGCGGGATCGGAGTACATCCTCTTTTTCTCCTATACCGATGGCCGCAACCGTGCGCGGGTTGAGACATTTCGCGGGCCGACCTTTGCCGATGCCTGGCACCGAGGGCTTGCACGGCTACGCAAGGTGGTGGCAAAGCATCCGGATATGATTCGTTGGCTGCGCGTGGATACCGTTGACGAAATGCGTCGAAGTAATTGGGCAGAGCTGAAGCGCCAGCTTACCGAGGTCAAGCGTAACTATTGCCGTCAGGGTATTTCCCTTGACCGCAATTGTCGTCATGCCTTCCTGGAGACCGAAATCAACGCCAATGCCATGTTCTATGGCGGCGTCGAATATCCTCATTGTGTGGTCAACGAAAAGAACTTCCGCCTTTACGCCAAGCTTCGCCATGGCCTTGGGGATGTGGACCTGAAAGACGCCACATTGGTCTGGATGTTTTCATCCCGTGGTTTTTTCCTCGACAAGGAAAGGCCCGATGAAGTGCACGAAATCGCAGGGCCGGGCAGGTCGGCGGGCTGTCGCATCGTCGAAGCGCTGGATGACGACCTACTGTCCAAGGTGATCAAAAGCAGCAGCACGTTTTTGACCGGGCAAGTGGGCGACGACGGCCGGTTCATTTATGGATGGCACCCCTGCTTTGACCGGGAAATCCAGGCCTACAACAGCCTTCGGCATGCCAGCACAACGTATGCAATGATCGAAGCGTGGGAGGTGACACAGGACGCTGCTCTGTGGGCCGCCATCGAGCGCTCGCTGGCCTGGCTCCTGCGGGAGGCAATCTGCACCGTAACCCTGCCTGACGGAACTGAAGCTGCATTTCTGGTTGATGTCGGCAATGAGATCAAGCTGGGTGCCAATGCCGTCGCGATTCTCGCCTTCACACAGCACGCGGTGGTGGGCGGCTGCATTGACCACCTGCCGTTGCTCGAAAAGCTGGCCCAGGGCGTCCTGCATATGCAGCAGAGCAAGGACGGATCATTCGTCCATGTACTGAACTATCCGGACCTCACTGTGAAAGAGGCCTTCCGTACGATTTATTACGAAGGGGAGGCGGCCTTTGGGTTGATGCGTCTGTACAGCCTGACTGGCGATGAACGCTGGCTGAGCGCCGTGGAAAAAGCCTTCGACCATTTTATCGCGAAGGAGCATTGGCGGCACAACGACCATTGGCTGAGCTACTGCGTCAATGAACTCACGCGTTATAGGCCGCAGGAACGCTACCTGCGCTTTGGCATCGAGAATGTGCGCGACCATCTCGATTTCGTCCTGAACCGGATCACCACTTTTCCGACCCTGCTGGAATTGATGATGGCCAGCGAGGCAATGCTGGCGCGGATCGAGGCCATGCCCGACATGCGCCATCTGCTCGGTGAGATCGATCTGTCCAAATTCCATCGGGCACTGCATTTCCGTGCCCGTTACCTCTTGAACGGCTATTTCTGGCCGGAACTGGCGATGTTCTACGCAAAGCCGCAGCGCATCGTCGGTTCGTTCTTCATTCGGCACCATGCCTTCCGGGTCCGCATCGACGATGTGGAGCATTACCTCTCCGGAATGGTGGCTTACCGAAGCAAGCTTATTGGAAATTCCAATCGCGTCAGGAAGGCGGAGGCTACAGTATGAAACCCGGTGATTACATGTTCGCTAAGCTCAAGGGTTTTTCAGCGGATGTTGACTTGTTGAGGAAGCATTTTCTTGAGGAGGTCACGAAAACCGAGCCCATCTTATACAAGGACAATAACGTTAAATATTATGGGTGGGCTGTCACCAGTCGCGATGGGAGCATCGACGATGGCGTCAAGAGAATATCGGGCAAGACCGCCAGCGTTCGCGGGGTGACGCCGACCAAGGTGTGCTCGGGGTATCTGCTTGAGGTGATGGACGGCCTGAGGGACGCAGGCGTCGCTCCCTACCGCGCGCGGATGATGCAACTGGAAAGCGAAGGCGAAGAAATGCCGTTCCATATTGACGCAACCAAGGAAACGTGGCGCCTTCATATACCGATCACGACCAACCCTGCCTGCTTCTTCGAATGGCAAAGGGATGACGGGACCATTGAGTCCGTACATCTTCCCGCTGACGGCTCGGCGTGGCTGGTTCGGGTCGATGTCCACCATCGCGCGGTCAATAAAAACACGGGAAGTGCGAGCAGGGTTCATCTGCTCATGGGGTGCGCCGAGGGTCTCAAGACCGACATGCTGTCAGAGCCATTTATCAAGATCTGAAGGAGTTCAAGGAATGAGCGCAACGCCTAGAGGTGCAGGTTGGTCGGCTGCGGAAATGGCGCAGTTGACCGGGGGGGAATGGCTTGTCGCACCCTCGGATGAGGGCTGGAGCACTACAGGTATATGCGCAGAGGCCACACAATTCGGGCCGGGCCAGATGCTTCTCGCGCCTGCCGGGGCTGCCGGTCTCAGGCCTATTGTCGTTGAGCGCCTGGCACCGCAGTCGCTCGGTATCATCGCCGAAGATGGCAGCGGATATGTCCGCTCTGGCTTGCCGGTGTTGAAGGTTCCCGATTTGCGCAAGACCGTGACAACCCTCGCAAAGGCCGCCCGTCTGGACTTTCAGGGGACTATCCTTGCCGTAACGGGCAGTGTCGGCAAAACGACTACGGTCGCAATGGCAGCACACGCGCTCGCCGGCATCGGTAAAAGCGACCGTAGCCGGACCTCCGCCAACTCCCCTTACGGGATCGGTTGGAACCTCGCATCGATGAGCCGGGATGCGCAATTCTGGGTCCAGGAAATGGCGATCGGCCGGATGGACATCTGCAGCGCTCTGGTCCAACCCGACGTTGCAATCGTGACGGCTATTGCTCCCGCCCATCTGGAAGACTTCAGCAACACTGACAATATCGCCAAGCTGAAAGCCAGGATCTATCAGGGCATGAAGCCCGGTGGGATAGCCGTCATCAACCGGGACATGCCGGAGTTTCATATATTCGAGGCGATCGCACTTGCCGCGCAGTTGCGGATCGTGAGTTTCGGCAGCACCGAGGATTGTGATGCAAGATTCCTCGAACTGGACGGCAACAGCGTTCGCGCAGTTGTTCTAGGCAAGACTCATGTTTTCGAGCTGGGCGCGCCGGGGCGCCATATGGCAATGAACGCCATCGCGGTACTCGCCTCTGTCGCTGCGCTCGGGCTCGATGTGGCTGTGGCTGCTCGGCAGTTCGCGAGTTTCAAACCCCTGACAGGCCGAGGCAAGCGCAGCAACGCCACCTTTGACGGCAAGCGGATCGAGGTTTGGGATGATTCCTATAATGCCAATCCAACATCCATGCGTGCTGCGCTCCAGACGATGCAGGCCTCGACCGCCATTGCGCCGTCATCTCGCCTCCTGGTGCTGGGCGATATGCTCGAGCTGGGCCCTGACGCACAGGGCATGCACCTGGGTATGGAAGGCGACATTCTGGCTGCAAGGCCGGACCGAATACTGTTTTGCGGTCCTCTGATGCAGGCTGTTGCCGAGCGGGTGCTGCGTGAGGGCAAGGGCGAGTGGTTTGCCGATGTCGAAGCCTTGGCGCCAGCGCTGAAATCATGGATTCATGACGGGGATGTAGTGCTCATCAAGGCCTCACACGGTACTCGTCTTGAAAAGATCGTGAAGATGTTATTGGAAGGAGCCGACAAGTGACGCAACCGTGGCGCTGCTGGAATCCGTCGCTCAGTTATTGAGCGGCACCAGCCTAATGCCTTTCCTTTCGTCCGTTCCTGACCGGCTGCTCGCGATCTATGCCGTTGCGGTTGCTATTGCGCTGGCTTCTGGGCTCGCCCTCGGTGCTGATCCGCTGCCCAGCCAAAAGGACGCAGCCGGTTATTGTCGAAATGAAAAGTCGCGCGTGCTGTCCGGGCTGGACCGCATTTATGTACGTGACGAGTTCCGGATCATCTATGCCACCCACGGGCAACATGCTCTTCCCAGCGGCGATGATCTCAATGAGAACGGTATTCCCGACCAGGTGGAAGATATCGCCACTCAGATGGTCACGGCGCGGCGCATTTATTCCCAGGCGATCGGCCTCAAGCATCCGCTGAGCATGCCGCGCTACGCCCGTGTGAAATCAGTCGATGTGTTTCTTCTCGATATGAAGAAGGGGAACGGATTGGCCTATGACGAGGCGATCAACTACCGGCTGGGCTTTGATGGGAACGATGGTCGATGCACCTTGCGGATCGACCTCAAGAATAGCCTTCCCAGGCAAAACGTATCGCCGGCACATGAGCTGTTTCACCTTTATCAATACGGCTATTCCATGTTCAAGGCGCGCTGGTTCCTGGAGGGAACCGCACGGTGGGTCGAATATGCCCTGAAACCCGGCGCCGGGCCGCAAACACCGCTGCCTACCACAGGGAAGGCCGTCCAGGCCCAGGTTTTCTCCCAGACATACCGAGCCAGTGGCTTGTGGAATCGCCTGGCCGCGATTACCGATCCGCCCGGACGCCTGCGCTTGCCCAAAGATCTTGCCGGGACGACCTATGTGGATGGAAGCGCCGTCATCCACGACGATCTTCTTCACGGCTCCGCTTTCATCCGGGCAACTTTCGAAGAGCTGGAAAACCTGAGCATCAGCGTCTCATCTCGCAATGGGTGGAGCAGATACAACTGGAAAGAAGCCGACCAGAAATCGCCTGCGCATAATGAAGAGATTTTTCACGCAGTTATGAGGGCCTTGCAGCAAAGCAGTTCGCCAGGCAGTTTCAAAGACCAAAGAGTCAAGAGTCTGATCGACATGGACACCCGGTTGTTTGCTCCGCAGAACTAACGAGGTCGTCGCCATATGAATATAAAGAGGAGTAGAGATTGGGCATTCTCACAAGATCGCTGGCCATATCCTGGAACAGGCTCTGGCGAGTCTTCAAATGGAAATGTCTCAAATACTGCTACAAGGTTACGGGGCGACCACGGGTTGCACTTCCGCATCTCCCAAACCAGCCCATCCTTGGCCCCTTCGAGAAACCTGAGCCGAAAGCCCTCAGTGTCATAACGGGCGATACCCCATTTCCGGCTGACGAAGCACTTCATGGAACAGTGGCCAGCGAAGCACTGTGTGCGCAAGTCCCCAATGGACTATGGGTCGAAGTCGAGGGCCAGGGCTATTGCATCAGATATTATGCATACGGCCTGGCGAGCCAGGATAACTCGCGGGTATTGGTCTATTTCGGTGGCGATGCCCTGCTTACGTCGTCCAAGGGTGTACGCCATATTTCAACGTCCTATCAGTCCCAGAGCCCGGCCAAGATCGAAGCGGCCACGGCCGAATGGTCCTGCGAGGCGAACGCCCCCGCCATCTTCCTTGCGCGTCCCGGTCTGTACGGCTCCTCGGGCAGTCATCTGATGCGGCGGCAACCGCTCGAGATTGCCCTGATGGATCAGGCACTCGATGGGTTGAAGCAGCAATACAATATCGGCGCCTTCATCCTGGCCGGACAGTCCGGCGGCGGCCTGATCGTGGCCGCGCTGCTCAGCCGGCGCGAGGACATCACGGCTGCCGTACTGGCCTCATCCCTGCTTTCGGTCAGGCAAGTAGCCGCTTACTGGGAATATCAGCGGGATATCCCGGCACGGCTCCACCAGGATTCCACGCGCTTTTACGATCCCCTCGATGATATTGAACGCATCCCCCAGGCGCCGGCGCCGATCATTTATGTGATCTCCGATCCCGAGGATCAGGTAGTCCCCTTCAACACGCAGTTGCGCTATGTGCGCCACCTGCGCAAAGCCAAACTCAAGCCGCAACATGTCTTCGCCCATGCGAAGGCGCCCGCACACCATGTCCTTACCGACCATGCGCGGCGCGCGGCCACGTTGATTGCCAAAGGCGCAACGCCGCAGGCGATTCGCACCCAGCTCAACAAGCTCGACCGGGAGCAAGCCTGCAACGAAAATGCGGCTGCGCGTCGTCCTTTCGAGCGGTATTCGCCTCCCGATATCGACGCGCCGAGCGCCATCAGCCTGAACGCTGCACAGGGCACAGAGAGTGAGCATGAACTGCTCTTCGACAAGGCTCCGGCCAAGCGGTTGCCGCCGGCTTCGCTGACGAAACTGATGACTGCGCTCGTCATGCTCGAACTGATGCCAAGGTTCGGAAAGTCTCTCACCGATTATCTGGACATCGATGAGACGGACGTCGTCGGAGAGTCCGGTACCAACGTCAAGCCAGGCGAGAAGATCACGTTTGGCGATGCGATCCTCAATCTGATGCTGCCGTCCTCCAACGTCACTGCAAACGCGATTGCACGTGCATTCGACCGCTTGCTTGTCGAGAGCGAGGACAGCCCGGGAGACAGCGCTTCAGAGCCGTTCGTTGCCCAGATGAATGCCCGGGCCGCACAGCTTGGAATGCACGATACGCAGTTCCAGAACCCGAGCGGGCAATCGGCACGCGGGCAATTGACGACCGCAGCCGATATGGCAAAGCTGATGCTGACAGCGCTGCAATATCCGCAAATCACAGAAAGCTGGGGCAAACCGAGCCATGTCATGCAGGTGCTTGGACCGACCTCCCGGCAACAAAAGATCACATCGACCCTCAAGGTCATCAGCGACTACGACGTCTTGGGCGGCAAGACAGGAACGCTCCTGCCCGGCTGTTACAACGTCGCGGTTGTGTCAGAGGCACCGAATGGCAGTCGCATCGTCACGGTGATACTGCGCGCGCCCAATCAAATGGCGCTGTATGCCGACCTGCGTTGCGTTCTTGATGCGGTGAAGCGTGGGAGGGACTGGTCGGCGGGAGGGGAGGAATGCACTGGACATGAGCCAGCGCCTGAATTGATGAACAACTGCCCTGCAGCGAAATAGCCCATGCGATAGCGGCACTCGGTGGGGGAGCCGGATTCTGATTTTCATAGATCAATCCAGAAACCTTCTTCGTAGCAAGCGCTTGCAGGTGATCTGTGGTATCTGGGACGAGGGTGTGGGAATACCAAAACCACTGGAACTCAAAGTTCGCTCACGGAAGCCAATGGCCTTGAGGTCCTTGATTTCGGGCACAAAAAAAGACGTTTGTGCCGGGGTAATCTGAACTGGCCTCCTATAGTATTGATTACTATATTTAAATTTATTTTTTTATTTTCATTGGAATACCAATTGGAATGCCCAACGAGCATATCCATGCTCTGACACGTCGCTCGTAATCGATTTTACGGCCTTGCTTCTCATCTATGATCAGGGGTGATCTTCCTGCCGCTCTCAGGACACAGGTGACGCTTGATAAGAGGCTGAAAGTGGTGAATGGCAAAAACCGGCCAGTTAGATGTGTCTAGAAAGTCAAGATCGTTAGAATTATATGGTGCCATTTTAGCGTAGGGAGTTTGGCCCCTAGGCTAAAATGACTCTCACGATAGCCTTTTCACTTCGGTACGCCCCAGCTTTATCAGCCAAGCTACTCAAGGCTTGGCTTACCTCACATACAGACTCGTAATCTACCTTCCGCTTGTGAGAACGGTAGAGGTAAAAAGCCGCTACTCCTATCGCGAAAATGGCAAGTGGGCCAAAGCTGTTCATATTCGTTTTTCCTATGACGGCTGATCCGTGACTGCTCGGCAGTAGTAAGTCCAAACCTTTCTAGGCTGGCCATCGGCATCGAGCTTTTCAGACGTCAACTGAAACACCTCGTTGTTGTAGACGTAGACCATGTCTTCACATGCCTCGCGTGTCGGGTACGGCGTACCCGCTTTTGAGTTTACTGTGTGGCATGGGGCACCGACGGCCATTGACGCGCAAACCACAGCGTTCATTAAAAATTGCATACCAACTTTTTCCTAGTTGACCTGATCGGAGAAATTCAACGCTCGAAGAACAGCACCCTTAACCTGGCTATCTGCTGCCCTGAACAACTCCAAAAGTCGCGATTCCTCCGAGTTGCTGGCTGCTGCTGACCTTCGCCCAGACAACACGTAGCAGCTATCCACGCCGATGCTGATCAGTCCTGCAAGCAACTCAGCCGTGCATTTCTGACGTCCAGAAACCACGTCTTTAAGACGTTGTGGACTAGGTTCACCTGCAGCTCGTGACGCGGCCGCGAGGCTAAGCCCGCTGCGGTCTATCTCTTGGCGCAATCTGATGGCGATCTCATCTATCACTGTGCCGGCATTCCTGCTTGATCTTAGCCTTAGATGGCAACTGGATAGCCATGGCGATTTCCCTTAACTCGACGCCTGGTCATCAGACCAGGCTTTGAATCCTGCCAACGCATCTACGTTGCGCCCAAGAAGGGTCATGTAGTTGTCTTCATTCCACTCAACCCAGTCCAACTTGTTTCCACAAGCGCAAGGTGCTGATTCAGCAGTATCCGCGGATCGAATGAGCCAGGAAGCGGTAATGGCAAAATGATGCAGGCCCCTCGGAAGTAAATCAACTTACCGGCTCCACTATGGACAGTGAGTCGGAACCATGGAACCAACCTTCACCCCGCAATCCCTCCTTGCAGCGGCGCAGGACACTACGTCGCTACCCACCTTCAGCAGTTCTGCCACGCACACTGCGGCCCAGGACCTGGCCCACTGGCAGTTGATCGCCAGCGTGCTGTTCGATGTCGGTGCCCGCACACCAACGCCTTTTTGCACCTCCCTGACGGTCTACCACTTTAGCCGCTTTCTGTTCTGCAGCGGCTATCTGGACGCTGCCCGTTATCGACGCGATACCACGCGCCTGAGTTGGTGCGACCTCGATCACTACCTTGTGCACCTGCCACTGCAGCGCGGTCTGGCCTGTGCCAACGGCCTGCGGGTACGCCCGTGGGACGTGGTGTTGCTCGACCTGGCGCAACCGGCCACGTTTAGCATGGCGGCCAGCGAAGGAATCAGCCTGCTCATGCCGCGTACGGCACTGTCGCTGCTGTTGTTCGACGCTGGTCAGTTGCATGGTCTAGTGCTACGTCGGGAGACGGCCGCGGGCATGTTGCTGGCCCGCCTGCTGTCGTCGTTGGCGGCCACCGCGCCGCACCTGGGCATGGATGAAGCACTGCGTCTGGCCTTGCCGCTGCTGGGGATGGTCGCGGCCTGCCTAGCCAAGCCCATGGCTGGCCAGACGCAGGTTCAGGTCGCAGGCCAGGCTGACCTGGGGCGCCGTGTGCGCCTGCACATCGAGCGCAACCTGCACCGTGAAGACCTCACCCCCGCGGTACTGGCCAAGGAGGTCGGCACCTCGCGTAGCCAGCTGTACCGCTCTTTCAAGCGCTTCGGCGGCGTGCGCCACTACCTGCTGCAACGCCGCCTGCGCCGATGCCTGCTCGCCTTGTGCGATAGCACCAACGCCGATCGGCGCATCGGCGACCTGGCCTACGACCATGGCTTTGTCGACGAAACCCATTTCAGTCGCCTGTTCCGCAAGGCGTTCGGTCTCTCGCCGCGGGCTGCCCGTACGGCGCTGAACAATGGTGGGGTCTCTGGATTCTGTTGCCTGGTGCCGGCCAAGGGCGAGCGGCCCGTGCTCGATCACTGGGTCAGGGAACTGATCCATGGCTGAGTGAGCGGCCGGATGAACCTGGGACGCACATCCAGGTATTCGGGACGCCGATACCGAGACGGCACGTGCCCCTGGCCATAACCTGAGCTCACCAACCACAACAGGTGTCAGCCGATGATGGCCCGTTCCCGTGACGGCCCGCGCCCGGCACCGACAATCGACAAGGAGCGTCTGTCGTGGCGAATCACTCCCTTCATCACCTGATCCAGAGCATTGCCGGTGCCGTGGCCGAGGCCCAGGACAAGATCCAGCGCTTCCAGATGGCGACCGTGCGCCAGTACTTCGATGACGACAACCGTCCGGTCAGCGTCGATGTGCGCCTGCCGCTGCAGTCGCCCGACGCCAAGGACGGCGAGGAACGCCTGGTACGGGTGCCCCTGCTGTCGCTGGTCGGCTCGCGCTTGCTGACCGTCAAGGACATGCAGATCGACTTCGAGGTCGGCCTGTATGCCGATCACCGTGAACCGAGTGCGGCACAGGCCGGCGATGTCGACCCCGACTCGCCGTGGCCGACCGATACACACACGCCTTTGAACGTCGATATGGGCGTTCTCCGAAATGGTGAAAGCGGGCCACTGGCGCGCGTCACCATCAGAGTCGAAACCCAGCCCTCGTCCGAGGGCATGGCGCGACTGATCCACAACCTCGATAAATTGATCTAGGAGAGACATCATGTCTGACTTTGTAATGGGTAACCAATTCAGCGGCCTGCCGATGGCAGACCTGATCGGTGCCCCCCTGAGCGCCGCCTGCGACGCTCAGGTCCGCCTGGCCAATGCCACCGCGAACTTCATCAAGGTGATTGGCTTCCTGCCCCCGGCCGACCCGGCCAACGCCGGCCCCAATGACGTCGGCGACATCCGCAACGTGTCGTTCCGCTACGACCGTTCGGCACCGACCGAAGATGATCCGGCCGCCATCGAGAAAGTCGAGCTGCAGCTGCCGCTGCTGGCGGTGGTGAAGGTGCCCAACCTTGCAATCAACAAGGTGGACATCACCTTCGACATGGAGGTACGCAACTCCGAGCAGTCACGCGACACCGAAGACCGCTCCGGCAGCTTCTCCGCCGAAGCCAAGCTGGGCTGGGGACCGTTCAGCGCCAAGGTCAACGTGTCCGGTTCGGTGGCCTCGCACAAGGAGAACACCCGCTCCACCGACCAGTCGGCGAAGTACCACGTCGAGGTTCATGCCGTCGACGATGGTATGCCTGAAGGCCTGGCACGGGTGATGGACATCATCGCCCAGTCGGTCACGCCCAAGATCGCCGCGTGACGCGCGGATGTCCTGAGCGACACGCTGGCGAGGGAGAGGCCTGATCCGCAGGCCGACGCTGGCAACCAGTTTTTCCGGAGAGGGAATGCCGTGATGTTTGATTTGACGGATGTTGGATACGTGAAGCGCATCGTGGTCGGCAGCCTCGATCCGGAAAAACTGACCCCGGAGGAGGAGGTCGAGGCCCAGGCCGCATTGCTCAACCGCTGCCTGAGCGGCACGCCGCGCGGGCGGGTGCTGGGCATCGAGAAGAGTTTCAAGCTGCTCAACATCGGCGAGCACCAGGTCGTGCTGCAGGCGTTGACCTACCACGTCGGTTTCGCCCGCAGGCCCTACTGGCTGACGGACGAAACGGAGCAATCGTGATGGACAGCCTGGAACAGTTCGTGATGTCGCTGGGGGCCGAGATACAGCGTGCGCAGCAAGCCTGCGACCGTCTATGGCCAGGCACCCAGGTGGCTTCGTTGAACATGGTGGTGGACGCCACGGTTGAGCCGGTCGGGGAAGGTCTGGCGTTGCGTGTCGGCGGTACGCGCACACGTGGACAGCGCAGCCATGCGTTGAGCCTCGAGGTGCCGGGCTGTGGCAACGAGGCCATCGTCGTGCGCGTGGATGGCGAGTTGCTGGGTATCTACAGGAGGCCAGGCGATGAGCAGGCGCAATGACCGTTCGATGCTGTTGGTTCTATCCCAGGAGGAGGGCAGTGCCTTGAAATCGATCATCGATCTGCAGTCGGTTCGCAACCGCAGGATATCCGGCCCCAGGCGACTGGTGATCGGTATCGGTGCCGGCTTGCTGGTTGCGCTGATGGCGCTGGGCCTGGTGCGTCCGGAGCTGTCGATCGCCATCGCCGAATGGGCGGGCTTGCTGTTGGCGTTCTGAGCATGTGCATTCATTCAAAAAGGAGAGTCGAGATGAAATCCACCCTCGCAACACTGGTCGGAGCACTGGCACTGGCGACACTGCTGCCGGCGTTCGCCGAGCAGAAGTACATAGGGCAGTTCGAGACCGAGGACGAGTTCCTTGACCTGATCCTGGTCATTCCCGACGAGGGACGTGAAGGGCCAGGCCGACTGCGCATCGAGACCTGGTCGTGCAACCTGGCACTGGGCTCACCATCCCCAGCAGCGGTCGCCGATGCCACCCGCTATCCCATCATCAAGGCTGATGCTGGCCTTTGCGCCGACCTGGACAAGGGCTACGTACTTGGCTGGCAGGTCGGCAAGAACCTTCAGATCCAGGTGTTCAATCGCTACAAGAAGGACAGGTTCGGCACTCGGCTGAACCTCGTTCGCAAGTAGCGCCCAGACCCGCTCGACCACCGCAACCCCTATCGAAACCAGCGCAAGGCAGGCATTGGCCGTCGCCGACGGGAAAGTCGTGCCCGCTGCAAGGAGGCAAGCATGTGCATCAAGCAATCGGTTGGTGAAGGTGGCAACAACGACAAGGGTGATGTCCGCACCGTGCAGTTGTTGCTCAACATGAACAGCGGGCGCGGCGAATTCGTCTGTGCCCTCGTCACCGACGGACTCTGGGGGCCGGGCTCGCGCACGGCCCTGAAGCGCTACCAGGAACTCCAGGGCATTGCCCAGAGCAAGACGGTCAGCGCCAACGACGACATCATCAAGGCCCTGCGGGCAGGCCTGCCATCGACGATCGGCACGGCGACCTTGTGGGCGGTGCTGATCGATGCCACCGGCGCGAAGGTCGAGGCGTTTCGACAGCCCATCCTCGATGTGTTCGCCCGTTACAAGATCGACACGCCATTGCGCCAGGCGCACTTCCTGGCGCAGATCGCCCATGAAAGCGGGTGCCTGCTCTACACCGAGGAAATCGCCAGCGGCAGCGCCTATGAAGGGCGCAAGGACCTGGGCAACACCCAGTCGGGCGACGGCAAGCGCTTCAAGGGACGTGGTCTGATCCAGCTGACCGGGCGGGCCAATTATCGCCATTACGGCCAGGCCTGCGGGCGCGACTTCGAACTCAAGGACGCGCCCACCCTGGTCAGTACCGACCCGTTCCTGGCGGTGGATGTCGCCGGCTGGTTCTGGGACAGCCGCAAGCTCAACACCTACGCCGACAAGGACGACGTGAAGGAAGTCACCCGCCGCATCAACGGTGGCTTCAACGGCCTCGACGACCGCATCGCCTACCTGACCCGCGCCAAGTGGCTGCTGGGGCTGTGACCGGTTTGCCGGGCATTCGCCCGAGCAATGCATGAATGATTCAACCCAACGAAAAGGAGCTTCACGATGAACAAGCGTATTGTCAGAAACTGCACGCGCCTAGCCTTTGTCAGCCTGGTGACCCTGGCCGGCATCGGTGCCGCCCAAGCCGACCCGACCTGCAGCAAGGGAACCCTGGCCGGCACTCCGCGGATCAATGCCCAGCACATCTTCTGCGGTGAGGTAAGTGCACCCGACGTTGCCAAGGGCTTCCACAGCCGTCCGGGCGGGATCAACCCCGACAGCGTCAGCAATGCACCGGCGGGGACGCATGGCGCGGGTGATGTCTACACCTTGAAAAACTTCACTATCGCCGAAGGTGCGAGAAGCGGGACGAAGAGCATTTCCACGATGTTCCCCGATCGCTGCACCGAGACCCAGGTGATCGCTGCGGTGCGCAATGCCTACGCGACCAAGGTTCAGGATGCCTCGAACAAGAGCAAGTATGTCGGCTCCTCGGGGACCGAGTGCCAGACGGGCACACCTGCCGCTGCGTTCGATATCGTGTTCTATCTGAACGGCGATCTGATCAATACCGCCTATCCTAAACCCTGATTGCATCCACTCGTCGCCACGGGGCAGGTACCCGTGGCGACTGTTTTTCACTCTGCGACAGGAGTACGCCCATGACCTTTTCCGATGGCTTGCAGGCATTCATCGCCGAAGAGGTGACTCGCGAAAGTATCTATACCCTGCTGGAAAAGGCAGAAGCCGTTCGCTACGGATCGGCCGACGTTACCTACAGTGGCAACGCCTTCCTAGTGACCTTCGTGGCGGACACCGCCGTGCTGCGCCACCACCACGTGGCGGACTGGCCGGAAGTACGGGTGCCGCTGGCTGAGTTCATCCAGCGCTTGCGCGCCTGGGCCGAGTGAGGTGATGCAAAAGCATTTCATGCGATGATGGCCAGCCGCGGGCTCATCGGGGTTTTCGTTGAACTCGCCAGCAATGCTGGGGGGCTTACTGTGGAAGGTCCATAGCAGCAACCTTGGATACGGCCACCTTGAGCTCATACTCATAGAGTTCAATTCCCGGAATGCCGGCTGCGGCCAAGCGAATGTCGTCGCTCATTTTGCGGCAGATAATAAGACCACGCACCTTCTGACCTGGCTCAGCAAGCTCGCGCTTAACCCAGTTCACATATCGCAGAGTCTGGCCTATCACGCGGTCATAACCCTTGCTCACTTTCAGTTCGATAACGCACAGACTGTTGTCGCGATCAACAGCCAAAATGTCGATACGACGGCCGTCAGCATCGTATTCGATACCACGCACGTCATCCTCATCGATGTAAAGGCGCAGCCCATGCTCGATGATTGACAAGTTTTCGGCGAGGTAGCGCTGTAGATCTCTCTCCAGCAAGAATTCACTTGATCCAGGCTCGGCTTCGGACTCTGACAGATCTGACTCGGCTTCCTGCTCTTCCCCTTGCTCAATCTGTTGTACCGCATCGCCTTTCACGAGCTCGCGGATCGGTGCGGGGTCCTGACCGGCTACATAAAGCCTGTATTGGCCGGGGCCCACCTTGAAAAGAAGATCATCTGACGTTTTCGTTGACGGGTGATGCAGCCTGCTCGGGTCATTCGTCGAGGCTTGAACCAGATGAGCGCGAATGCTTCCTTTAGCCAACAGAGGCCAACGATCAGTAAACCACTGCAGCGCCCTAGCAACAGTGAATACCTGACCAGGCTGGATGTCCCACTCCAACAGCATGTCCTTGAGGATTTCCCTCGTGGTTTTTGCGTAGATCTGGCGTCCCATATTCTTCCTACTCGTTCGCCTTGTGATTGGCCTTTTCACGCCATTTACTCGTAGCTCCCGACTGGGTAGTGCAGCGGGCCTCGATCAATTCGCTACGAAAGTCTCCATACGCCCGGTACGAGCTTCCGTCCTTCACTAACCAACCTTTGATCTGTTCACTGTCAATCTGTGCTTCAAACTCTACTGCTGCGCTCATGGCCGTGGCCTCGATTGGTTGCTGGGCGCCGACGCGGCGTCTTTATTGCCTCGGCCCAGCGGATGGCTGAGCTTGGGCGGCACCGAGTTTCCCTGAACAATTAGGCTGGTTTGTGCGGAGGTTAAACACCGCCAAAAATCGTCGTCGGTGCATCTGGCCACTCGCGCCGGATAGCGTCGAAGTCGCGCTCATCAAACATCCGCAAGAACCGCATCCCGTCGTCAGTTCGTAAAGCAAATTGGATAGCTGCTACCCCCGGTTCTTTGGAGGTGATCTGCCCGGACGTTTGCTGATGGTCGGTGACAATCAAATCGCCTTTGTGCTGCATGAAAGATCCTCAACCCAACAGCATCGATACTTCAGTGCTTACCCCTGAAGATGCTGCGATTAAACTGCGGCAGGCTGCCACTCTCCGGCTTAACGGAGCCCAGAGTATTCTGCTTCATTTTCCGCAAGAGGTTGAGCTGGCAGTAGAGCTGTTGGATGACGCCGCGGTGTTGTACGACAGGGCGTTCCGGAATCTGACTGGCATCCCAGCTCAAAGTGTCCATCAACAGATCCATGAATATGTCTCTGTCCCGTCAGTTGAAGGGGCTCCCGCGATCCAAACTCCGTGGGGCGATGAGTTCGCTCCGGTAATCAAGGAGGGCGTTCGTTGCGCAGAGACTTGGCTTGAGGGATCATCATTACCGTTATGGTGGGCGCTGTCTCAGAACCGAAAACGTCATCGTCCAGGTGATCCACAAGAGGCATTTGAAGCAGGTTTTTTGCTGCGGTTGCAGCAGACGCTGATCATGCGACGTGAGGCCGTCACTTCCCAATCAACCCGCTTCGATGCCTGAGTTTGTAATTGACGTTTGAGATTTGCTTTTCCCGCCAAACCCTCCGATCAAGCGATCTTTGATCGCGCCGATCGGAGGGTTCACTCGCTTTTTCTCGAAGCCGCCGCGTTCCACCCTCCATGCTCAAATTTAATTCACACCACGCCTACTTCCACCATCAGTATTTCCCCACGATTTCCATCGAGCGCAACGTTATTCAGTGTGTGTCCGAATCTTTTCGTTGGGCATGGATGTAGGTGTGGCGACAGCGGCGACGGCGGCGACAACCCACGTATAACGTGGTCTGGGGGATGGCGACAGAAGTGGCGACAGTCGCCACTTTCTCAGCGCATTGGCTGTGACGCTTGACCACCTTTTCGAGTGGGTATAAAAATTGGTGCACGGATCGCTGTCGTTGACAGCACCTGCCCAGGTAGCCAGAACCTTTAAGGCTACGCGCCTCGCGTGGTGGTTCTTCCCCAAGTGCGATTAGCGTCCGGCGGCTCGCACGGTCACTCCCCAAGAGTGATGGATGCCTACTCGACCAATCTGTCCACTGCGGCCGACGATGGACCTACCTCGCTGCATTGCAGCAACCTCACCTCTTGGCACACTTCGCTGCGACAGACCTCGCCCGTCTCTTTCTCCTGGAAAGAGACGGGCGCTCGTACCATTGCTGCAAGCTCCGTCGTACATGGCATTGCCGCAACTCTCCTCGTGACAATCGGACTGACAAATCCGATTCGTCGCCATCCGCAACGACATAGGCACCGGTGCCGCAGCCTACGGAAGGGCTGCACCTGACTGACAGTCAGGCATGCACGAGTTGTCCAGGTCTTTGCTTTCTCCCACCCAGGATCTCCAGGTGCCGAACTAGTCAGTCGGCACAGCCTACACCCGCCCGCATCTTCGGATGTGTCAAGGAGGCCAGATTCATGGGTTCATGCCCTCTCTCCCGGTCGTAAGGAGCCGTTCGTTCCGCGCCAGTGAACACCTCACAGGCCGCAGGGGCCTTGATCCCTGATAACACTCAACACCCGTGGCGGGGCTACGTGAGGACAACCAGCAATGAACGAGGAGAGGACCCATGCAGCAGTTAGATCCGAAGCTTGAGCTACCACGGCCACCTCGACCGTTAATCGAGTTGAATCCTGTCGCCGAGACTTATCCGGTCCAGGCACTGGGTGGGATTCTTGGGCCTGCGGTCGAGCGCATGGCCGAAGTCATCGGCGTGCCCCTGGCGCTGGCCGCACAATCGGTGTTGGCCGCCTCAGCACTGGCCACCCAGGGCCATGCGGGCTTACAGCTCGACGGAAGAAATTATCCCCTGTCGCTGTTCCTGATCACGGTGGCCGCGTCAGGTGATCGTAAGACAGCAGCAGATCGATTTGCCTTGCTGCCAGCAAGGCAGTGGGAGCGTGAACAGTGGCAACGCTACCGTGAACAGCTTGCTCGATACCGTGCCGTACAAAAACAGGCTCAGCCTGGTACCCCTGGCGATCCTGACTCCGCAAACCGCGTTCTCTTAGAAGAGGAGCCCTCGGCCCCTAGGTTGATCACCACGGATCCGACTATCGAGGCGCTGATCAAGGGGCTCTGTCATGACCTACCGAGCATGGGCCTGTTCTGTGACGAAGGCGGACAATTCCTCGGCAGCAGCACCATGAGTCGGGATAACCGTTTGAAAGCGGTTACGACCTTGTCGTCACTCTGGGATGGCAGTCCGATAGATCGCGCGCGCTCTATGGTTGGTGAAAGCTTGCGAGCCTACGACCGACGCTTGAGCCTGCACTTAATGCTCCAACCGTATTTGGCGATGCAGTTACTCGGAGATCCATTGCTGCAAGGGCAAGGCATACTTGGTCGCTGCCTGATGACCTGGCCCACTAGCCTTGCCGGGCAACGTAGCTATCAATCTGTCGACTTGTCCAAAGATCCCGCCCTGAAGCGATATCACCACCGCCTTTCCGCCCTCTTTCATCAGCCGTGGTCACTGTCCGCTGACGGTGCTTTATTGCTGTCACCGCTGACTCTCAGTTCGTTAGCTCGTCGTCGCTGGATTGATCTGCATGATGCCATCGAGGCTCAGTTGGGTGAGTTTGGCGAGCTGGCCAATGTGCGGCCCAGTGGATCAAAGGCCGCCGATAACCTACTGCGTGTCGCCGGCATCCTTGCGGTTCTGGAGGAGAGCAGTGTGGTGGAGGTTGACCATATCCAGCGCGCCTCGACCTTGATGGGCTACTACCTCACCGAGATTCAGCGCCTGACCGAACAGGAGCCGGTGTGTCGGGTAAAGGAAGAAGCGGATCGGTTGCTGCGTTGGCTTCAGGTCAAGGGGTGGAAGCGTTTCAGTGTTCGAGAGCTAAATCGCAACGGGCCCCGCTTTGCGCGTAAGAGCAGCCTCCATGCCACCAAGCTGTTGGTCGAGTTGATTGATCATCAGTGGCTGATCACTGACGGCCAGACGTTCGAGGTGCGCAATGTTCAATCTTGATGAAGCACTGCGCAACCACCTGGCTCAACGCCAAAAGGAGCCGAAAGCGCGTTTTGTCGCCGCCGGAGTCGCCACTTTGTCGCCACGCTCAAAGCCAGGCAGAACAAGCGTTGTCGCCGCTGTCGCCGATGTCGCCACTACCCATGAAGCTAGCGCCTCGCTGACAGCCATTATTCAATGTTTGAAAGAGGAGGGTGCGCATCTTTACGTCGCCGGCAACACGCTGTGTTTTCGCCCTACTGATTGGGCCCAGCTTGCCGCCGTGGGTGGGAACTGGCGAGCGCTTTTGCATGAGCTCGCTGCAGTCGATCAGGAGCAGGAAAATGGCTCGGGTCGGTAAGCGAGCGGGGCGCAATTTCGGCTTCGGTCGTCAGCTGAGCTACGCCGGACCTCAAGCCCTGAAAGATCTGTTTGGCGACGGCCATTTCGCGACGGTCAAAGCCCATAGCGATCGCTGGCAGGCATTTGTGCAATGGTGTCGATCCGATGAAGGACCGAGGCTCAATGATGCGCGACAGATTGATCGCGAGATCCTCATGCGGTACGCCGGCCACGTGCGTGAGCAGGTTGATCAGGGCAACGTCGGTATTGCCACCGCGCAGAACCGCCTGTCCAGTGTAAACCGAACGATGGCCGCGCTACGCGGTGATCAGTACGTCAAAATTCCCAGTCCGAGCAAGGTGTTGGGCCTTCAGCGCTCAGGCGTGCGCAGTGAGGCACCGCAGGGCCAAGACCGTGTGCAGGTCGAGCAGATCGCACAGGCGTTGTCAGAGCACGGCCAGCAACGAGTAAGCGCAATTGTGCACCTGGCCCGGGAGATCGGCATGCGTCTGCGTGAAGTGATCCTAGCGGACCTGCCCCGACTGCAACGAGAGGCCAGGCAACTGGGCAAAATCAACATCCAGGACGGCACCAAAGGCGGTCGATCAGGCGCATCCGCGCCGCGTTGGATTGCGGTCACGGATCAAGTTCGCGATGCCCTCTACAGAGCAAGTGAAGCCTCACCCAACGGCAGTCGGAATCTATTAGCGCCCGACGAAAGCTACAAAGTCTTCTTACAGACAGTTGTGCGACCTGCGCGGGACATTCTGCATGAGCATGGATTGAAAGGCTTTCATGAACTGCGGGCTGCGTACGCCTGTGAGCGCTATGAGCAACTGACCGGTTTCCATGCCCCCGTCAATGGCGGTCGTGGCCATCGAGAAGATCGAGAGCTTGATCTACGAGCCCGCCAGCAAATCAGCCATGAGTTGGGACACAGTCGCATCGATGTGGTGAATGCCTACATCGGTGGTCGGCGATGAGGTCCGAGTTCGATATGGCGTTGTTTCTGACTCCGGTGCTCAAAGGCGCGCATTCCACTCGGCAGCGGCACATCAGGCAAGCGGAAAAGATGCAAGAGGCGATTCGTGAGCGCTGGGGTTGCGCGACTCCTTGGTCCTGGAAGGAAAAGCACGTGAGATGGTTTTTGGAACACTCTCTGCGTTGTTCAGCGCCTGCGACCGTCTACTACTACGAGTTAACGGCAGAATTGATCCGTCGCAGAAAGGCGCAAATCGTGGCTGGCTGATAGATCATTTAAGCGTGAGTCCCTGAGTATGGGAATGCAGAGCCTTCCCATACTCAGGGACTTTGACTTAGGAGCGCAGGCTTGCGAGAAATCTGGTGATAGTTGTGAAGTCTGTCGCCATGCTGCACGACTCGGTTACAGGTTTTTTCGCCGGCACCACCAGTCCCTGGATGCTCAGCGTATCGGCACGACGTTGAGGTCTCGGGTGTGATTGATCGCGGCTGCCGACAGGCTGCCGGTGGCCGCCTTTTGGATATGTTCACTCCACCAGGCCATCATCGGACGCCGGCGTTCGATGTAATCCGCCCGGTTGTAGGTGCTTCGAACCTCGTCTTTATCGACATGCGCCAGCGCGACTTCGATCAGTTCCGGATCCCACCCATGCTCGTTTAGGATGGTGCTGGCCATTGAGCGCATGCCGTGGCTGACCAAGCGGTCCTGAAAACCCATGCGCTTCAACGCCATGTTGGCGGTCTGGCTATTGGCGTGAGTACGTGGGTTTCGGTCTGCCGGGAAGACATACTCTCGATGACCGCTATGGGACTTGAGTATTTCCAGCAATGCCATGGCTTGATCGCTTAACGGGATGCTGTGTGGGCGGCGCTTTTTCATCCGCTCCGGAGGGATGGTCCAGATACGTCTTTCAAAATCTATGTCTGCCCAGCGAGTGGTCGCGCTTCTGCAGGGCGAGTCATGGTATGCAACTGCCATTCGATCAGGCAGCGGGTCGTGCGTTTGATACTGGCGTTTGCGAGTTCCAGCATGAGCTCGGGTAGCTCTTCGGGCGGGAGCGCGGCCATGTTTTCTTTCTTGGGCTTCTTGAATACCGCCCGGATGCCACTGAGTGGGTTGGCGAAGATCAGGCCGGAGTTTACGCCGTAGGTCATGATCTCGTTAAGCCGCTGACTAAGGCGCTTAACCGTCTCTAGGCTGCCTTTCGCTTCGATTGGACGAAGCAGCTCGATCACCATCGGCGCGGTGATTTTCGCGAGTGGCGTCGTCTTCAAATCGGGGAACACATGCAGCGTGAGCGACCGCCAAATATCCTCGGCGTAGGCCGGCGTGACCGAGTCTTTCTTAAGCTCGAACCAGGCAGTGGCTACGTTCTCGAAAGTGTGTTTCGTTTCTGCGCGCTTGGCCTCATTTAGCGTATCGCGCTGCACTTTCGGATCGGTGCCTTGGGCGAGCAGCTCGCGGGCTTGCACTGCCATCTTTCGGGCGTTCGCCAGCGAAAGCTCTGGGTAGGTACCCAAGCCCATGTTAATTCGGTTTTTAGTCACCGGTTCACGGTAGTTGAAATTCCACAGCAGAGAGCCGTTGCTGCGTACTCGGAGTTGCAAACCGTCCCCGTCGGTGAGGACGTAGTCCTTGGACGCGGGTTTGACTCCCTTAAGCTGTCGATCGGAGAGACGTAGGGTTTGAGCAGGCATGAGATTTACCTCAGACACTGATTTGGTATTCCAGAGGTTATCACCGGATGGGCTGGAATACTGTTTGGAATACCAGAACTTCTGGAACGCCCAAAAGCTAGAGAGACATCAATAGCCGCTAAAGTCCTGTATTTACTGGGTTTCAGGCACAAAAAAAGACGTCCGTGGACGTCTTTAGATGATCAAGTGGTGGAGCCGGGGGGATTTGAACCCCCGTCCGCCAGTACTCCGCTGTCGGTACTACATGCTTAGCCGTGTCTATTGAGTTAACCCTCAGCCGCCCGACGGGCAGGGTGCATTGGGCGAGTTGTGTAAGTTTTAGCCGCTTCGTCCACAACGTACTGCACGGCGATTCTGTTCTATATGACAATCACTTTGGGTTTACAGACATCCCCTCGTGATTGCTGGACCCGAAGGTACCAGAAGGGAAGGGCTAAGGCTGCTTACGCAGCGAGAGCGTATTCCCCGTAGGTTTCGTCATTGGCAACTATAGAAAGTTGCAACAGTGGATTTACGAGTTCTGTTACCAACTCGGCATGCACCTAAAGGTTCGCAACCGGCGTCGAATCCTAAACGGCCCCGTGCTTGTTGCTCGGTATCATCATGAGCGACAAGCCAGCGCAGTGTACGCCAAACCGTCACAGAAGGCCAACCCGAAGGTTGGTCTTGAGCGGTTGGCGGGTTTACGGGTTGCCGCCTTTATCGGTGTTCTGCAACTGTTGCAGGGCTTTGGAGGTGATCTCGATACACTTCTTCTCATCACCTGCGGCATGGGCAGCTTTGGCTTGGGAGACGGCTGTATCAATCTCACCGCTTATACCACTGGAGCCGGTGGCGAGCAGCGCCTTGCCGTTGTTGATTTTATCCAGATTGATCTGGCACAGGTCCTTGTCACTGCCTGCGGCAAATACGGGGGATGCCAGTATCGCAGCGGTAACGAATACGCCAGCAAGTACGGAACGCTTCATGGGTATCTCCTTGTGCAAAGAGGCCTCGATGCTGTGCGGTACGTGCGGGCAGCCGGCGAGGTCATTGGTCAGCCCCGTTGTCGGGGGGTTATGCAAGTGACTGCGCCGGCGCATAGGGGTTCGGTTTTATTGCGTGGTCATAGGGCTTTTGCCTGGGTCACCCGGTCTACCAGGTACACCAGCCCGTGATAATCAATCCCGCCATGCTGGCTCAGGCCGATCTCACAGGTGCGGCTGGTAGAGATGCCCTCGCTGCAGTACTGCACGGCGTCCTTGAGCGAGCGCAGTGAGTGAGCATTCAGTTCCGGGGTGGTGAATCCTTTGTCTCCGGCGAAACCACAGCAATGGATGCCTTCGGGGATCACTACGTTTTTGCTACAGCGCCGGGCTAGATCGATCAGGGCCTGGCTTTCGCCCAGATGTTGGGTGCTGCAGGTGACATGCACCGCGATGGCCGCTTCTTGCGGTGTGAAGTCGAGGCGATCCATCAGGTGGGTGCGGATGAAACGTACCGGGTCGTAGAGGTCCAGGCGCGTCTGCCCCAAGTCTTGTACCAGGCGCAAGGTGCAAGGGCTGGTGTCGCAATAGATCGGGTCGAGGCCGCCACGGCTGGCGTGGAGCAGGGCGCCGAGTAGTTCCTGACGTTTGTGCTCCGCTTGTTCGGCATAACCTTTGGACGCAAAGGGTTGGCCGCAGCACAAGCTGTCCTGATTGTCGGGAATGACTACCTGATAACCGGCTTTTTCCAATAGGCCGCGGGTCTTTTCGTACAACGACGTCTGTTCGTTATCTCCTGGCGATGGCCCCATTACGCGCGATACACAGGCTGCCAGGTAAACCACGCGCGGGCGCTCATCGCTGACGGCCGGGCTGAAACGAATGGCTTTTTCCGGCTGCGGCATGGCGTTGTTCCATTGCGGGACATGTCCCTTGGACAGCTTGGTCAGCGCGGCGGACAGTTTTGCCAGGCGTGGCGCGCCCAACAGCATTCGCGCACCGTTGGCCACATGCAAGGTGAAGCGGGCGCCTTGCAACGCAGTGGCGAAATGCGCGGCGAGCCATTCAGCGCTTTTCGTACGGTCGGCTTCTTGGCTGCGCAGTTTTTTCACCAGGTCACCGGTATTGATGCCTACAGGGCAACGCTGGGCGCAAAGCCCGGTCGCAGCGCAGGTATCGATGCCCTGATAGTGATAAGCGGCTTCCAATTTGGTGGTGTCGATGCCTGCGTGCTTTTTAGCCTGGATATCGCGCCAGATCACGATGCGTTGGCGCGGGCTCAGGGTCAGTCCCTTGGATGGGCACACAGGTTCACAGAAACCGCATTCGATGCACTTATCCACAATCTCGTCGGCAGCCGGCAGTGGCTTGAGATTTTTCAGGTGGATTTGCGGATCTTCGCTGAGAACCACATCCGGATTGAGAATGCCATTCGGGTCGAGGAGGCGCTTGAGTTGCCACATCAACTGATAGGCTTCGCTGCCCCATTCCAGTTCGACAAATGGCGCCATGTTGCGGCCCGTTCCATGTTCAGCCTTCAGTGAGCCGCCGAACTCCACCGCAACCAACTGTGCAACGTCATCCATGAATGCTTGATAGCGTGCGACTTCTTCCGCGCTGTTGAAGCCTTGCGTGAACACAAAGTGCAGATTGCCTTCCAAGGCGTGTCCGAAAAGGATGGCTTCGCTGTAGTGATGTTTGTCGAATAACTCGATCAGACGATTCACGCCGATGGCCAGTTGTTCAACCGGGAAGGTCACGTCTTCGATGATGACTGTTGTACCGGTTTTACGTACGGCGCCGACGGCTGGGAAGGTGTCTTTGCGGATTGCCCACAGGCGGGCGTTTTCCAGCGGGTCTTCGGTGAAGTCGACCTGCTGCTCGACTGGGAAGTGGGCCAGTGAGGCCATGATCAGCGCCAGTTGCTCGTGGAGCAGTGAAGATGAAGCCGCACGGGACTCGATCAATAGAGCGCAGGCGTTTTCCGATAGATGCTGTACGAAAGCTGGCATGCCGGGCTTGTCCTGCACCGAGCGCATGCTGCGTCGGTCCAGTAACTCGACCGCCGCGACTGGCTGGGTCTTCAGTACTGTGACGGCGTTGCAGCAGGTTTCCACATCGCGGAACACAATGAGCGCCGAGGCCTTATGCGGATGATCGATCACGGTGTCATAGGTCACCGCGCTGATAAACCCCAGGGTCCCTTCGGAGCCGACCAGCAGATGGCTGAGGATATCCAGCGGCTCGTCGAAATCCACCAAGGCATTGAGCGACAGGCCGGTGGTGTTTTTCAGACGGTATTTATGGCGGATTTTTGCTGCCAACTGCGCATTGGCGCGGGTTTCTCGCCCAAGAGTCGCCAGGCGCTCAAGCAGTGTGGCGTGCTGCTGGCGAAACGCCGAGACGCTCGCAGCGTCTTCTGTGTCGAGACGTGTCCCGTCGGCCAGCACCAGGCGAATTCCGGCCAGGGTGTGATAGGTATTCTGTGCGGTGCCGCAGCACATGCCGCTGGCGTTGTTGGCGACAATGCCGCCGATCTTGCAGGCATTGATCGACGCCGGGTCTGGACCGATCTTGCGTCCGAACGGCGCAAGCCAGGCGTTGGCCTGGGCGCCAATCACACCGGGCTGCAGGCGGATTTGTGTGCCTTGGCCACGTATCTCGCGGCCGTTCCAGTTATCGCCAAGTACGATCAGGACCGAGTCGCTGATGGCTTGCCCGGAGAGGCTGGTGCCGGCCGCACGAAAGGTCACCGGTACCTGGTCGTGTTGAGCAAGCTTCAGCAGGTCGACCACTTCATCTTCCGACTCGACCCGGATCACTAGTTGTGGGATCAGTCTGTAAAAACTGGCGTCTGTACCGAAAGCTAGAGTGGAAAGTGGATCGTCGAAGCGCCGATCTTTCGGGATCAGTCGTGCGACAGCATCAAGGAACGTGACGGGCAGACTCATTGGTCCTCCAGAATCAGCAGCGCCAGGTCTTGGGAGCCGTGGGCGCTGCCATAGGCTAGCACCTGCGCCGGACCTGCCGATCAGGTGATAAATAGCTGGCGCCGCAAGTCTTGTGCGGCGCCGGTTCTTACCTGGGTGTGATTAATGCACCAGCATGCCGGTCAACCAGTACGCCTGGACCAGCGTGATCAGGCCGACAATCGTGGCGAAAAACAGGCTGTGCTTGAGGGTGAAGCGGAACAGATCCGATTCTTTGCCCACCAGGCCGGTCGCGGCGCAGGCCACGGCGATCGATTGTGGGGAAATCATTTTGCCAGTCACTCCGCCACTGGTATTGGCTGCCACCAGCAAGGTGTCGTTGACGCCAATCTGGTGCGCGGTCGTGGCTTGTAGGGAGCTGAACAATGCGTTGGAAGAGGTATCCGAGCCTGTAAGAAACACGCCCAACCAGCCGAGAAATGGCGAGAAGAATGGGAATGCCGCGCCGGTACCGGCCAATACCAGGGCCATGGTGGATGACATGCCGGAGTAGTTGGTGACAAACGCGAACGCCAGCACCATGCCGATGGACAGGATTGGCCAACGCAGTTCGTAGAAAGTTTCTTTAAAAGTGGTAAGACCAGTTTTAAAGTCGATTTTCAGCACCAGCATGGAGATTAGTGCGGAGAAGAAAATCGCGGTGCCGGTGGCGGAAATCGGGTCCAGCTTGAACACCGCTGGAATGGCGGTCGGGTTGCTGACAATCGGCGCGACCTTGACCACCAACTGGTCCAGGTGCGGGATCGCGAAGTTGAACACCCAGCTGTACATTGATCCGCCAGCGGCGAACATTGCCTTGAACGGCTTCAGGGTCCAGATCGTAACCAGCACCGTCAGAATCAGGAACGGCGACCAGGCCTTGATGATTTCTCCCAGGCTGTAAGGCGAGGCCACGCTGGTGCGAGGCAGGCCGAACCCACCGACGCTGCTGGTGATGGCTGCGCTGGAGGTTGCACCAGCAATTTGCGCGCCCGCGGTGCGCTTGGGCTGCCAGATTTTCAGGAACAGGGTCAGGGATATCAGGCTGGCCAGGGCCGAGGTGATATCCGGCAGTTCCGGGCCGATGAAGTTCGAGGTGAGGTACTGGGTAATCGCAAAGCTCAAGCCGGCCACCAATGCCGCTGGCCAGGTTTCCCGGACGCCGCGCACACCGTCCATCATGAACACCAGCCAGAAGGGTACGAACAGCGACAGCAGGGGCAATTGGCGACCGGTCATGGCGCCGATCTTGAATGCGTCGATGCCGGTAACCTGGCCTGCAACGATGATCGGGATTCCCAGGGCACCAAAGGCGACGGGCGCGGTGTTGGCAATCAGGCACAAGCCGGCGGCATACAGGGGGTTGAAGCCCAGCCCTACCAGCAATGCGGCGGTGATCGCCACGGGCGCGCCGAAACCTGCGGCCCCCTCCAGGAACGCGCCGAAGCAGAAGCCGATCAGCAGGACTTGCAAGCGCTGGTCATCGGTAATCGACAGCACGGAGCTGCGGATGACTTCGAACTGGCCGCTCTTGACCGTCAGTTTGTAGAGAAATACTGCCGCAACGATGATCCAGGCGATCGGCCACAGGCCGTAGGCAAAGCCATAGCCGGCAGCAGCAAGGGCCATGTCCACTGGCATCTGGAACGCGAAGATCGCGACGAGAATCGACAGTGCCAGGGTAATAGTCCCGGCGACATGACCCTTGAGGCGGAACACGGCCAGGGCCAGGAAGAAAAATACGATAGGAATAACGGCGGCCAGTGCGGACAGGCCGAGGCTGCCGAGTGGGCTGTAGATCTGTTGCCAGGTTTGCATGTGGGATGGCCCCTAATTGTTGTTGGTCAGGCACTGCTTTGCTGATTTGGATAATTGGTAATACCAATTTACAATCGCTGTGGGCTAGGTTAAAAGCGTTCGGGGTGATGTGTCAATTTGCCGCTTGAGAAACTTTGGTCGCCTGTAGGTGGCCGTTTGATCTGATCGGACGAAACAATGCGGTTCTGATAGGTGCCGATGGCACGGCAATAGGCCAGAATAGAGGCCCCGGCGAGTGGTCGGGATCGTGGAGAGTCTGTTATGGGGTTTGATCAGGTGCGTCAGCGCCGCTTGTCTGACGATATCGTCGAGCAGCTTGAGGGAATGATCCTTGAGGGCACGTTGAAGTCGGGTGAGCGATTGCCTGCCGAGCGCGCACTGGCCGAACGGTTCGGCGTGTCGCGCCCGTCGTTGCGCGAGGCTATCCAGAAGCTCGCGGCCAAGGGGCTGTTGGTCAGTCGCCAGGGTGGTGGCAATTATGTAGTCGAAACCTTGGGCTCAACCTTCAGTGATCCATTACTGCACTTGTTGGAAAGTAACCCGGAAGCGCAGCGCGATTTGCTGGAGTTTCGCCAGACCCTGGAAGCATCTTGTGCCTATTACGCAGCGTTGCGCGCCACCGAAGTGGATCGTGAGCGGCTGACGGCTGCCTTTGATGCATTGCAGGATTGCTACGCGCGAGATGATGAGGTGAGTCGGATCGAGGAGGGCGCGGCTGACGCCAGGTTTCACTTGGCTATCGCCGAGGCTAGCCATAACGCGGTGTTGCTGCACACCATTCGTGGTTTGTTCGACCTGCTCAAGCGCAACGTGGTGACCAATATCGGCGGGATGTATCAGCAGCGCACGGAAACCCGGGACATGCTGATCAATCAGCATCGAGATTTGTACCTGGCGATTATCGAAGGGCGGGCGGAGCAGGCGCGGGAGGTTGCAACACTGCACCTGCTGTATGTGCAGGAAGTGTTGGAAGAGGTGCGTCAGGAGGTTCAGCGCATGGCCCGGGCGGAGCGACGCCGGGATATGTAATGCCGATGCTGGCCAAAGGAGCAGTCTCCCTGGCCAGCATCGCATCAGGCTATGAGGGCGTCAGTCTTCCTTGCCTTTGTTGCGCACGGCGCGTTGCAACTCTCGATTGGAGTCGCGCTCGCGCTCGGTATCACGCTTGTCGTATTCCTTCTTGCCCTTGCCCAAGGCGATTTCGCACTTGACCAAGTGTTTGCTCCAGTACCACGACAGGCAGACGCACGCGTAGCCCTTTTGCTGCACGGCGGCGGCCAGTTTTTCCAGTTCGCGGGCGTTAAGCAGCAACTTGCGGGTTCGCACCGGGTCGGCAATCACGTGTGTACTGGCGGTCATCAGGGGCGTGATATGACTGCCGAGCAGCCATGCTTCGCCATCTTTGAGCAGTACGTAACTGTCGACCAGTTGTAGCTTGCTGGCACGCAGACTTTTCACTTCCCAGCCGGCCAGGACCAGACCAGCCTCGAACCGATGTTCGATGAAGTAATCGTGTCGCGCTTTTTTATTTTGCGCGATGGTTCCTGTTGGGTGTTTCTTTTGTTTAGCCATAGGGGCGGCATTATAGGGAGTTGCGAGCGCGTCGGCTACGGTCAACCTGCGTGCTTGAGCGTGTTGGATGAATCCCGGACAATACAGGCAGGTTTCTGGTTTTTTTCTTTCGCGAATCAGGCTGTTTTTTCGCGATGTTTGCCGTTCAGCTGTGGAAATAACGCTCACATGACGACGCATATTCAACGTTCGGCCCTGCTGCCTTACCCGGCGCAGGCGCTCTATGACCTGGTCAACGACGTGGCGCGCTACCCGGAATTCCTGCCTTGGTGCTCGACCGCCGAGGTGCTGGAGAGCAGTGGCGAGCACATGGTTGCAAGTGTGGGAGTGGCCAAAGGGGGTCTCAGCCAGCACTTTGTCACGCGCAATATTTTGGTGCCTGGGCAATCGATCGAAATGAACTTGCAAGAGGGGCCGTTTACGCAGTTGCATGGTGTGTGGGTGTTCAAGGCGCTGACTGATAAGGCTTGCAAGATCAGCCTGGACTTGTCATTTGAATACGCGGGCCCGATTGTGCGGGCGACCTTGGGGCCGCTGTTCAATCAGGCTGCAAATACCCTGGTGGATGCATTTTGTCAGCGGGCCAAGCAACTGCATGGCTGAGTCATTGATCGAGATCGAAGTGGCGTATGCCTCCGTGGGGCGCCAGGCTTTGCTGGCCTTGGCCGTCGAGCCGGGTACGAGCTTAAGAGTCGCGGTGTTGGCATCAGGTATTTTGGAGCAGTTTCCCGAGCTGGATCTGGCCAATTGCCCGTTGGGGATTTTTGGCAAGGTGGTCGTGGATGCAGATACTCGCAGCGTCTGCAGTGGAGATCGCATCGAGATATACCGGCCTTTGCTGGTTGATCCGAAAGAAGTACGTCGATTGCGTGCGGCCAAGGCTGCTCAGGCCAAGCAGCGAAACTCCTGAATTGTGAAATGACAGGCAACAAAAAGCCCGGCAGGCCGGGCTTTTTTTGTGTTTCAAAATTACTGCGGACTGGCATCCAGCGGCTCTGGCGTTGGAACCGGAACGGTTTCCACACCATCGATTTCTTTCTGGATCTGGTCCAGCAGGGAGCCTGGCTTGGCCGGCACCTCGGATTTTGGTTCCTCGGTATTTTGTACAGGGGCCGTGACACTGGTCCCGCTGTCCTTGCCGAGCAAGGCTTCATCGCGGCTCACGCCGGGCATGAAATCGCCGGACAGGCTAACGAGTTGGTCAGTGTCATTGAAAATGACACTGACACGTTCCTGTTGGCGCTCGCCGCCTCCAGGCTGCAGGCTATAGAGATAATCCCAGCGATCGGCATGGAATGTGTCGGTCAGCAGGGGATTGCCCATGATAAACCGTACTTGCCGTCGGGTCATTCCCGGGCGTAACTGGTCTATCATATCCTGCGTGACGACATTGCCCTGCTGGATGTCGATTTTGTAAACCCCGGGGAATGAACAACCGGCGAGTGCGAGCAGTCCCACAAAGGTGAAACTGGTTAGCAAGAGCTTGGTGTTTTGCATCGGTGGGCGACTTCCACTATCTTGGCTGGGACAACGTAAACGCCGATCATACCCGTATTAAGAGAAGCTGCGAAGCAGCATCCGCGAGAAAGCTAACCATGGTTGAAAATAGCGAACTACGCAAAGCCGGTCTTAAAGTGACTCTTCCACGAGTCAAGATTCTACAAATGCTCGATTCTGCTGAGCAGCGCCACATGAGTGCCGAAGATGTCTACAAGGCGCTGATGGAGTCTAACGAGGACGTCGGCCTGGCCACGGTTTACCGTGTGCTAACCCAGTTTGAAGCCGCAGGACTGGTGGTTCGTCATAATTTCGACGGCGGTCATGCAGTGTTTGAATTGGCTGACGGTGGTCATCATGACCACATGGTTGACCTGGATACCAATGAGGTTATCGAGTTCACCAGTCCGGCAATCGAAAAGCTCCAGCATGAAATCGCTGAGGAGCACGGATTCGATTTGATAGACCACAATCTGGTCCTGTACATCCGTAAGAAAAAGTAAAAAGCGCCGCAGATCCACTCTGCGAAACGCACGAAGGCGACCCTAGGGTCGCCTTCGTGCTTTCTATATAAAAGGGATTTTCGCTTGGTTGTGCTTATGCTTTGGCTGCGACAACCATTTTCTTTGCGTGGGCCAAGGACTCCTTGGTGAGATCAATCCCGCCCAGCATTCGCGCTACTTCCTCTACCCGTTCCGTCTTGTTCAGTTTGGATACGGCGGTGTGGGTTGCATCGCTGCCCCGCACTTTATGTACGAACAAGTGTTGGTGCCCCTGGGCAGCCACCTGTGGCAGGTGAGTGACAGTCAAGACTTGCCCGCGATCACCCAGGCGACGCAGCAGCTGACCGACAATTTCTGCAGTCGGTCCGCCGATTCCGACGTCCACCTCGTCGAAGACCAGTGTCGGCACGCGTGATGTCTGGGCGGTAATGACCTGAATCGCCAGGCTGATCCGGGACAGTTCGCCACCCGACGCTACTTTTGCCAATGCCTTGAGCGGTTGTCCAGGGTTGGCGCTGACCAGTAACTCCACTTGTTCCAGGCCGTTGGGCAGTAGCTCATTGCTGGTATTGGCGTGCAGTTCAATGGTGAAGCGCCCGCCCGGCATGCCCAGGCGCTGAATTTCCTGTTCGACGGCGTCGGCAAGTCCCCTGGCAGCTTGATGTCGCAGATCGCTCAGTTCCCGGGCCTTTTCTTGATAGTGGCGGGCGAAGGAGGCTAGTTCATCTCCAAGGCGCTCGATGGATTCGTCGTTGGCATTCAGGGTTTCGATCTCGTCCAGGAGCTTTTGCTGCATTGTGGCCACTTCGGTCGGCTGGATTCGATGTTTGCGCGCCAATGTATAGATGGTGTCCAGGCGTTCTTCGATTTCTTGAAGGCGTGCCGGGTCTGCGTCGAAATGGTCAAGGAAGCGGTTCAGTTCGCCTACGGCCTCTTCTACCTGGATCTGTGCACTGGTCAACAGGGTCGTGGCTTCGCTTAGTGAGCCAGAGCCACTGTTCACGCTCGACAGGCGATTGAGGCTGGCGGTCAGTGCGTTCAGTACATTGCCAGAGTCACTCTCGCTGCATTGCTCGACCACCTGTCGGCAAATGCCCAGCAGGGTTTCGGCATTGGTCAGGTTCTTGTGCTCTTGCTCGAGTTGTTCCAGTTCTGTTTCACCCAGGCCCAGGCTTTCCAGTTCCTCCAGCTGATAACTGAGGAGCTGATGGCGGGCTCGTTGTTCGTCACCGGAATTGGATAGGCGCTCCAGTTCCTGGCGAGTCTGGCGCCAGCGCTGTGCTGCCAGTTGTACCTGGCGTGCTAGGTCGGTGGCACCCGCGTATTCATCCAGCAGGCGGCGGTGGGTGTCCGTTTTCAGCAGCGATTGGTGCTCATGCTGGCTGTGGATATCTATCAGCAGTTCGCCCAGGGCCTTCAGGTCGCCAAGCGGGCAGGGCGTGCCGTTGATATAGCCGCGCGAACGTCCCTCCGCTGTGATGACGCGGCGCAGGATGCAGGGGCCGTCGCTATCGAGGTCGCGCTCGGCAAGCCAATTGCTGGCTTCAGGGATGTCCGCCAGGTCAAAGGTCGCAAGGATGTCGGCCTTGTCTGCTCCGGGGCGCACCACGCCGCTGTCGGCGCGGTCGCCCAGGGTCAGGCCCAGTGCGTCGAGCATGATCGACTTGCCGGCACCGGTTTCGCCGGTGATTACGCTCATCCCGCGATCCAGTTCGAGATCCAGGTGTTCAACGATGGCGTAGTTATGTACGGACAGGTGCACGAGCATGATGGCCGCTCCCAGGCTTTATGTCTGGTTATTTATACAGTGTTTTGTTGGGAGCTGACAATCCTGATGCTTAGGTCTATTTGCTTGGTCGTTGGTCATTTTTAGCGTTACAAGGAATGGAAGGCTGAAATTGACTGAAGGCAAGTGAAAGACTTTTGGTGACGCCTGAGCCCTTGAACCTGGAAATTGTGGCCCCATATACCGGAACAGAAGCGCGAGTTGAGTTCGCGCACGATTTTGAAAGGAGAAAACTATGGCTGACGAACAGACGCAGGATACGCAAACTCCAGACGCCACCCAGGCTGCCGGTGAAGATGTGGCAGCTCGTGTACAAGTGCTCGAAGAGCAATTGGCAGCTGCGCAGGATCAGTCGTTGCGTGTCGCTGCCGATCTGCAGAACGTCCGCCGCCGTGCCGAGCAGGATGTAGAAAAAGCCCACAAGTTCGCGCTGGAAAAATTTGCCGGTGATTTGCTGCCGGTGATTGACAGTCTGGAGCGTGGTCTTGAGTTGTCCGATCCGGAAGACGAGAACATCCGCGCCATGCGCGAAGGGATCGAGCTGACCCTGAAGATGTTCCAGGACACCCTGAAGCGTTATCAGCTTGAAGCCGTTGATCCGCAAGGCGGCGAGCCGTTCAACGCTGAGCATCATCAAGCCATGGCTATGCAGGAAAGCCATGACGTTGAGCCTAACAGTGTGTTGAAAGTGTTCCAGAAGGGTTATCTGCTCAATGGTCGCTTGTTGCGCCCGGCGATGGTGGTGGTGAGCAAGGCTCCTGCACCTGTTGCACCTTCTATTGATGAGCAGGCTTGAAATCCGCCGCAAGGCCCCCATCTATAAGTCAAGCGATTAAGTGCTACCGCAGTTAGCCACCACTGCTGCGGCAACCAAATTCAAGTTTCGGGAGAGTAAATCATGGGCAAAATTATCGGTATCGACCTGGGGACCACCAACTCCTGCGTCTCCGTGCTGGAAAACGGCGTTGCAAAAGTCATCGAAAACGCCGAAGGCGCGCGTACCACGCCGTCGATCATTGCTTACGCCAACGACGGTGAAATCCTCGTCGGCCAGTCGGCCAAGCGTCAGGCTGTGACCAACCCGCATAACACTTTGTACGCGGTAAAGCGTCTTATCGGCCGCAAGTTCGACGAAGAAGTCGTACAGAAAGACATCAAGATGGTCCCTTACAAAATCGCCAAGGCTGACAACGGTGATGCCTGGGTTGAAGTAAACGGCCAGAAAATGTCGCCGCCGCAAATCTCGGCTGAAATCTTGAAAAAGATGAAGAAAACCGCCGAAGACTACCTCGGTGAGGCGGTGACTGAAGCGGTGATCACCGTTCCTGCCTACTTCAACGACAGCCAGCGCCAGGCGACCAAAGACGCCGGCCGCATCGCGGGCCTGGATGTAAAACGCATCATCAACGAACCTACCGCAGCTGCTCTGGCTTACGGCATGGACAAGGCCAAGGGCGACCACACCGTGATCGTCTACGACCTGGGCGGCGGTACTTTCGACGTTTCCGTGATTGAGATCGCTGAAGTTGACGGCGAGCACCAGTTTGAAGTGTTGGCCACTAACGGTGACACCTTCCTGGGCGGTGAGGACTTCGACATTCGTCTGATCGATTACCTCGTTGACGAATTCAAGAAAGAAAGCGGCATGAACCTCAAGGGTGACCCGCTGGCGATGCAGCGCCTGAAAGAAGCCGCTGAGAAAGCCAAGATCGAGCTGTCGTCTTCTCAATCGACCGACGTTAACCTGCCCTACATCACTGCAGACGCTACCGGTCCTAAGCACTTGAACGTGAAAATCTCGCGCTCCAAGCTCGAGGCACTGGTTGAAGACCTGGTTCAGCGCACCATCGAGCCTTGCCGTATCGCACTGAAAGACTCCGGTATCGACGTTGGCTCGATCAATGATGTGATCCTGGTCGGCGGTCAGACCCGTATGCCGCTGGTTCAGAAATTGGTCACCGAGTTCTTCGGTAAAGAAGCGCGTAAAGACGTGAACCCGGACGAAGCGGTTGCCATGGGTGCTGCCATCCAGGGCGCGGTATTGGCCGGTGACGTTAAAGACGTGCTGCTGCTGGATGTGAGCCCGCTGACTCTGGGTATCGAAACCATGGGCGGCGTGATGACTGCGCTGATCGAGAAAAACACCACGATTCCTACCAAGAAATCTCAGGTGTTCTCGACTGCCGATGACAACCAGGGCGCTGTAACCATTCACGTGTTGCAAGGTGAGCGCAAACAAGCGGCTCAGAACAAATCCCTGGGCAAGTTCGACTTGGCCGAGATTCCGCCAGCACCACGTGGCGTGCCACAAATCGAAGTGACTTTCGACATCGACGCCAACGGGATCTTGCACGTCGGCGCTAAAGACAAGGCTACCGGCAAAGAGCAGAAGATCACTATCAAGGCCAACTCCGGTCTGTCTGATGAAGAAATTCAACAGATGATTCGTGATGCCGAAGCCAACGCTGATGCGGATGCCAAGTTCGCGGAGCTGGCTGCCGCCCGTAACCAGGGAGATGCACTGGTTCACTCGACGCGCAAGATGGTCGCTGATGCTGGTGATAAAGTGACTGCCGAAGAGAAGTCTGCAATCGAAGCTGCCGTGGTTGCTCTGGAAGCCGCCATCAAGGGCGACGACAAGGCTGCCATCGAAGCCAAGGTCGAGGAACTGTCGAAAGTTTCTGCGCCAGTCGCTCAGAAAATGTATGCCGAGCAGGGCCAGCCGGCTGATGGTGCTGCGCAACAAGCAGAGCCTGAAGCCAAGCACGATGATGTTGTCGATGCTGAGTTCGAAGAAGTCAAAGACCAGAAGTAAGTTGGTCGTCCGGTTGACCGCTATCAAGCGGTGACTGGTAGGATGTCGCCGCGCGGGAGCTTGCTCCCGCGTTGGCGTGTCTGGGGTAAGCGAATTTTTACAGCATGCGACATCGCTCGGATGCTGGCGGTGTGATCGGGAATGCTCCTGCTTTGCGATCGACAGTCACCGCTTTTTTTGGCTGGGTTCCCGGCTGAAAGAATCCAAGACCAGGATCGTTGAAATTGACGTGAGTTGGGTCCGGGCCTGTATTGGGGCTCAACGAGTTTGGCGAGGCTCAGGAGGGGTTTGCCGAACGTCCTTAGGGGTATGAAGACTTATGGCAAAGCGTGACTATTACGAAGTGTTGGGTGTTGAGCGCGGTTCCAGCGAGGCAGACCTGAAAAAGGCCTATCGTCGCTTGGCTATGAAGCACCACCCGGACCGTAATCCGGATAACAAAGAATCCGAAGAATTGTTCAAAGAGGCCAATGAGGCCTATGAGTGCTTGTGTGATCCGAACAAGCGTGCAGCCTACGACCAATATGGTCATGCTGGCGTGGACCCAAGCATGGGTGGCGGTGGCGCAGGATTTGGCGGGCAGAACTTCTCCGATATTTTCGGGGATGTGTTCAGTGACTTCTTTGGTGGTGGTCGCGGCGGTCAGCGTGGCGGCGCCCAGCGTGGTAGCGACCTGCGCTACACCCTGGAGCTGAACCTCGAAGAAGCAGTGCGTGGCACCAGCGTCAATATCCGCGTTCCGACGTTGGTCAACTGCAAGCCGTGTGACGGTTCGGGGGCAAAGAAAGGCTCCTCGCCGATCACTTGCCCGACCTGCGGCGGTATTGGCCAGGTACGCATGCAACAAGGCTTCTTTTCTGTGCAGCAGACCTGCCCACGTTGCCATGGGCAGGGCAAGATCATTTCTGATCCGTGCGACTCCTGCCATGGCGAAGGGCGTGTCGAGGAATACAAGACATTGTCGGTAAAAGTGCCGGCTGGCGTTGATACTGGCGACCGCATCCGCCTGTCTGGCGAAGGTGAGGCTGGTGCGCAGGGTGGTCCGACCGGCGACCTGTACGTGGTGATCAATGTGCGCGAGCACTCGATCTTCCAGCGCGACGGCAAGCATCTGTTCTGTGAGGTGCCGATCAGCTTTGTCGATGCCGCCCTGGGTGGAGAGTTGGAGATTCCGACCCTGGATGGCCGGGTCAAACTCAAGATTCCTGAGGGGACGCAGACTGGCAAGCAGTTCCGTATCCGTGGCAAGGGCGTTGCGCCGGTGCGTGGCGGTGGCGCGGGCGACTTGATGTGTCGTGTGGCGGTAGAGACGCCGGTGAATCTGGGGCGTCGTCAGCGTGAGCTGCTGGAAGAGTTACGCAGTTCGCTGGCGGGCGATGACACTCATTCGCCGAAAACCACTGGCTGGTTCGAAGGCGTGAAGCGCTTCTTCGGCGACCTGTAAGGAAGTGAGTATGCGACGTATAGCGGTGATGGGTGCTGCCGGACGTATGGGCAAGACTCTGGTCGAGGCGGTGCAGCAGCGTTCGCCGGCTTCGGGGCTTACGGCGGCGATCGTTCGTCCGAGCAGCACCCTGGTCGGTGCGGATGCAGGTGAGTTGGCTTCGTTGGGTCGAATTGGCGTGTCGTTGTCCGGCAGCCTGGAAAAGGTCGCCGACGAGTTCGATGTGTTGATCGACTTCACGCTGCCGGAAGTGATGTTGAAGAACCTGGCCTTCTGTCGCAAGACAGGCAAGGCCATGGTTATCGGCACCACAGGGCTGAGTGCTGAGCAAAAGCAGCTGCTGGCTGATGCGGGCAAGGATATTGCTATCGTGTTTGCGGCCAACTTCAGTGTTGGCGTCAATCTGTCGCTGAAACTGCTCGATATGGCGGCGCGTGTTCTGGGGGATGAGGCGGATATCGAAATCATCGAGACCCATCATCGCCACAAGATCGATGCTCCCTCGGGTACGGCGCTACGCATGGGTGAGGCAATCGCCGATGCCCTGGGTCGTGATCTGTCGAAAGTGGCGGTATACGGTCGTGAAGGCCATACCGGTGCGCGTGCGCGTGACACTATCGGCTTTGCGACCGTGCGCGGCGGCGATGTGGTCGGTGATCACACCGTGCTGTTTGCCACCGAAGGCGAGCGCCTCGAAATTACGCATAAGGCGTCCAGCCGCATGACCTTTGCCAAGGGGGCGGTACGTGCTGCACTCTGGCTGGAAGGTCGCGAGCCGGGCCTGTACGACATGCGCGATGTGCTTGATCTGCATTAAGCAGTAGCTAAAACGGGGCCCCAGAATTATCATGAGGCCCCGTTTTTACCCGCTAGGCGACGTCCTGTCGCATTCTCCTGCCTTTAAGGCTCATTAGCGGTGGACCAAAAAAGCCTTTTTCTGTAAGCTACAGCTTTAGTGTGTCCACTAAAAGCGCGCAGAATAATTCAGTGAAGAAGCGGGGTGACGTGTCCATACGTCACTCCGCTTTTTTACAACCTGCGATCGCCCTTTCAGGCTTTATTTACGGGAGGTCTTCTTGACTAAGCCAGCCATACTCGCCCTTGCTGATGGCAGCATTTTTCGCGGCGAAGCCATTGGAGCCGACGGTCAGACCGTTGGAGAGGTGGTGTTCAACACCGCCATGACCGGCTATCAGGAAATCCTTACCGATCCTTCCTACGCCCAACAGATCGTTACCCTGACCTATCCGCACATCGGCAACACCGGTACTACGCCGGAAGATGCCGAGTCTGATCGTGTCTGGTCGGCGGGCCTGGTTATTCGCGACCTGCCACTGGTTGCGAGCAACTGGCGTAACACGATGTCCCTGTCCGATTACCTGAAAGCCAATAACGTCGTGGCTATCGCGGGTATCGATACGCGCCGCCTGACACGCATCCTGCGTGAAAAAGGCTCGCAGAACGGTTGCATCATGGTCGGTGACAATATTTCCGAAGACGCGGCGATTGCCGCAGCCCAAGGTTTCCCTGGCCTGAAAGGCATGGACCTGGCGAAAGTCGTCAGTACCAAGGAGAAGTACGAGTGGCGCTCCACTGTCTGGGATTTGAAGACCGACAGCCATGCGACTATCGATGCGGCCGAGCTGCCGTACCATGTCGTGGCCTATGACTACGGCGTCAAGCACAACATCCTGCGCATGCTGGTCGAGCGCGGTTGCCGCGTGACAGTGGTGCCGGCACAGACTCCGGCCAGCGATGTACTGGCCCTGCAGCCGGACGGCGTGTTCCTGTCCAACGGCCCGGGTGACCCTGAGCCTTGCGACTATGCCATCCAGGCCATCAAGGATGTGCTGGAAACCGAGATCCCGGTATTCGGCATTTGCCTCGGTCACCAACTGCTGGCCCTGGCCTCCGGCGCCAAGACCCTGAAAATGGGGCACGGCCACCACGGTGCCAACCACCCTGTGCAGGACCTGGACACCGGTGTTGTGATGATCACCAGCCAGAACCACGGTTTTGCCGTGGATGAGGCTACTTTGCCGGCCAACGTGCGGGCGATTCACAAGTCGCTGTTCGACGGCTCCCTGCAAGGCATCGAGCGCACCGACAAGAGCGCGTTCAGCTTCCAGGGCCACCCTGAAGCAAGCCCGGGCCCGAACGACGTAGCACCGCTGTTCGACCGTTTCATCAATGAGATGGCCAAGCGACGCTGAGTGAGTGGCTCGCGGGCGGCCCCGGTTATCGGTGGCCCCCGCGGGCTCTTCAAAGATTGTTCAAGACGGCTTGCCGACTGACCTGCGGATTTGAGTGACAAACCCATGCCAAAACGTACAGACATAAAAAGCATCCTGATTCTCGGCGCTGGCCCGATCGTGATCGGCCAGGCCTGCGAATTCGATTACTCCGGCGCCCAGGCCTGTAAAGCCCTGCGCGAAGAGGGCTATCGCGTCATCCTGGTGAACTCCAACCCAGCGACCATCATGACCGATCCGGCCATGGCCGACGCCACCTACATCGAGCCGATCAAGTGGCAGACCGTTGCCAAGATCATCGAGAAAGAGCGTCCGGACGCCTTGCTGCCGACCATGGGCGGCCAGACCGCACTCAACTGCGCTCTGGACCTGGAGCGCGAAGGTGTCCTGGAAAAATTCGGCGTAGAGATGATCGGCGCCAATGCCGACACCATCGACAAGGCTGAAGACCGTTCGCGTTTCGACAAGGCCATGAAGTCCATCGGCCTTGACTGCCCGCGCTCCGGTATCGCCCACAGCATGGAAGAGGCCAACGCAGTTCTCGAAAAACTGGGCTTCCCATGCATTATCCGTCCGTCCTTCACCATGGGCGGCACCGGTGGTGGCATCGCTTACAACCGTGAAGAGTTCGAAGAGATCTGCGCCCGGGGCCTGGATCTGTCGCCGACCAAGGAGCTGTTGATCGACGAATCGTTGATCGGCTGGAAAGAATACGAGATGGAGGTTGTCCGTGATAAGAAGGACAACTGCATCATCGTCTGCTCCATCGAAAACTTCGACCCGATGGGCGTGCACACCGGCGACTCGATCACCGTTGCACCGGCGCAGACTCTGACGGACAAGGAATACCAGATCATGCGTAACGCCTCATTGGCGGTATTGCGTGAGATCGGTGTTGAAACCGGTGGTTCCAACGTTCAGTTCGGCATCTGCCCGGACACAGGCCGCATGGTCGTGATCGAGATGAACCCGCGTGTATCGCGTTCCTCGGCGCTGGCATCGAAAGCTACCGGCTTCCCGATTGCGCGTATCGCTGCCAAGCTGGCTATCGGTTATACCTTGGACGAGCTGCAAAACGAAATCACGGGCGGTGCTATGCCGGCGTCTTTCGAGCCGTCCATCGACTATGTCGTGACCAAGCTGCCACGTTTTGCCTTCGAGAAATTCCCCAAGGCTGACGCGCGCCTGACTACCCAGATGAAGTCGGTCGGTGAAGTCATGGCGATCGGTCGTACTTTCCAGGAATCCCTGCAGAAAGCCCTGCGTGGCCTGGAAGTTGGTGTTTGCGGCCTGGACGAGAAGCTTGACCTGGGCAACCCGGAAAGCATGAGCATCCTCAAGCGCGAGCTGACCGTGCCGGGCGCCGAGCGTATCTGGTACGTGGCAGACGCGTTCCGCGCGGGCCTGAGCGTCGAAGATATCTTCGGCATGAACATGATTGATCCGTGGTTCCTGGTGCAGATCGAAGATCTGATCAAGGAAGAAGAGAAGGTCAAAACCCTGGGGTTGGCCAGCATTGATCGCGACATGATGTTCCGCCTCAAGCGCAAGGGCTTCTCCGACCAGCGCTTGGCCAAGCTGCTGGGTGTGACCGAGAAAAACCTGCGTACTCATCGCCATAAGCTGGATATCTTCCCGGTCTACAAGCGCGTTGACACCTGCGCAGCCGAGTTCGCCACCGACACTGCGTACATGTACTCCACCTATGAGGAGGAGTGCGAAGCCGCGCCGTCGGGTCGCGACAAGATTATCATCCTGGGCGGCGGTCCGAATCGTATCGGCCAGGGCATCGAGTTTGACTATTGCTGCGTACACGCCGCCCTTGCACTGCGCGAAGACGGGTACGAGACCATCATGGTCAACTGCAACCCGGAAACTGTTTCCACTGACTACGACACTTCCGACCGTCTGTACTTCGAGCCGGTAACGCTGGAAGACGTATTGGAAATCTGTCGCGTCGAGAAACCAAAAGGCGTGATCGTCCAGTACGGCGGCCAAACCCCGTTGAAACTGGCGCGTGCCCTCGAAGCCGCTGGCGTGCCGATCATCGGCACCAGCCCGGACGCCATTGACCGTGCAGAAGATCGTGAGCGCTTCCAGCAAATGGTTGAGCGCCTGAACCTGCGTCAGCCGCCGAACGCCACCGTGCGCAGCGAAGAGGAAGCCATTCGTGCGGCCAGCAAGATCGGTTATCCGCTGGTGGTGCGTCCTTCCTACGTGCTGGGCGGTCGGGCGATGGAAATCGTCTATGAAGAAGAAGAGCTCAAGCGTTACCTGCGCGATGCGGTGAAAGTGTCCAACGACAGCCCGGTGCTTCTGGATCACTTCCTCAACTGTGCCATCGAAATGGACGTGGATGCGGTCTGCGACGGCACCGACGTGGTGATCGGCGCAATCATGCAGCACATCGAACAGGCCGGAGTTCACTCAGGTGACTCCGCCTGCTCGCTGCCACCGTACTCGCTGCCGGCGCACATCCAGGACGAAATGCGCGAGCAGGTCAAGAAAATGGCCCTGGAACTGGGCGTGGTCGGCCTGATGAACGTTCAGTTGGCTCTGCAGGGTGAGGATATCTACGTCATCGAAGTCAACCCGCGCGCCTCGCGTACCGTGCCATTTGTTTCCAAGTGCATCGGTGTCTCCCTAGCCATGATCGCAGCGCGTGTGATGGCTGGTAAGACCTTGAAGGAAATCGGCTTCACCAAGGAAATCATCCCGAACTTCTACAGCGTGAAGGAGGCAGTGTTCCCATTCGCCAAATTCCCTGGCGTGGACCCGATCCTGGGCCCGGAAATGAAGTCCACCGGTGAAGTGATGGGCGTGGGCGATACCTTCGGCGAGGCGTTTGCCAAGGCCCAGATGGGTGCCAGTGAAGTGCTGCCGACTGGCGGGACTGCCTTCATCAGTGTGCGTGATGACGACAAGCCACTGGTTGCAGGTGTGGCACGTGATCTGATCAACTTGGGCTTTGAGGTCGTGGCCACCGCCGGGACTGCCAAGCTGATTGAAGCGGCAGGCTTGAAAGTGCGTCGCGTGAACAAGGTGACGGAAGGCCGTCCGCACGTGGTCGACATGATCAAGAATGACGAAGTCACCCTGATCATCAATACCACCGAAGGTCGCCAGTCGATCGCGGACTCCTATTCCATTCGTCGTAATGCCTTGCAGCACAAGATTTATTGCACCACCACCATTGCTGCTGGCGAAGCTATCTGCGAAGCGCTCAAGTTCGGTCCGGAAAAGACCGTGCGTCGCTTGCAGGATTTACACGCAGGATTGAAGGCATGATCAAATACCCAATGACCGTCCAGGGCGCCAAGGCCCTGGAAGAGGAACACGCTCACCTGACCAAGGTCGTTCGTCCGAAGCTCAGCCAGGACATCGGGACGGCCCGCGAGTTGGGCGACTTGAAGGAAAACGCCGAATACCATGCTGCCCGTGAGCAGCAAGGTATGGTCGAGGCGCGGATCCGTGATATCGAAGGTCGCATGCAGAATGCAGTGATTATCGATGTAACGACCATTCCGAAGACCGGCAAAGTGATTTTCGGCACCACTGTGGAAATCGCCAACGTCGAGACAGATGAAAGCGTGACTTATCACATCGTGGGTGAGGACGAGGCTGACATCAAGCAAGGCAAAATCTCTGTCGGTTCGCCGATTGCTCGTGCCTTGATCGCCAAGGAAGAGGGTGATGTGGTGGCCGTTAAGACGCCAGGTGGCGTGATTGAGTACGAGATTGTCGAAGTACGTCACATCTGAAGCGTGGCGCCCGTTTCGTGCGGGCGCAATGCTCTGGCAACTGGCCCAGATGCTCTGGGTTGGCGGTTTGTGGCTGTTGCATCTCGGTGTATTGCCGGCGCTGGGCCTGATTGGCTTGGCGCCGTTGCTGATCGAAGAGATCGGCGGATTATTGAGTGCGCTGCTGGTTGGTTTTGCGGCGGTGTGCGTGGCGCTTCAGGCGCTGGTTCTGATCAAGGCCATGGGCTTGGGGAGTTTGTGGCGGGATATGCGCGGCCAACTGCTGTTGATGGCGCTGTATGCGTGCGCAATGTATTGCGTGGTGCGCATACTGTTGCCGGAAGCGTTGCGCTGGCAGTTATTCAGCTATCTTGTGCTAGGGTTCTCCGGCTTGGTACTGGTTGTGCAACCGGTGCCAGGGTGGAGCGGCAGGGCGCGCGAAGCACGCCCTTGACCCTTATATCATTTGAAGCGATGAACGTTCGACAGTTGCTTGTTGGCGCTGAAGTTCTTGCGATACAACAGTGCCATCTTGCCGATGACCTGAACCAGATCGGCTTTGCCGGACTTGCAGAGTTCTGCAATCGCGGCAAGGCGCGCTTCACGATCAAGGATGCTGACCTTGATCTTGATCAGTTCGTGATCGCCCAATGCGCGTTCAAGTTCGGCTAACACACCTTCAGTCAAACCGTTGTCAGCCACGATCAAAACCGGTTTCAGATGGTGGCCAATGGATTTGTACTGTTTCTTCTGCTCTTGAGTGAGCGGCATAATCTGACCCCTGCGTCTGATCTTGTAAAAAGCGGCGGCCAGTTTACCCGAGCGAGTCCGGGACCGCCCAGTTAATCACGACCCGTTTTATTTTCGAGGTGGCCCGTGGCCCGTTCCAAAACCAGCCTTAATTGGCTCAAAGAGCATTTCAACGATCCTTACGTCAAAAAGGCGCAAAAGGATGGCTACCGTTCCCGGGCCAGCTACAAGCTGCTGGAGATCCAGGAAAAGGACAAGTTGATCCGGCCAGGCATGAGCGTTATCGACTTGGGTGCGGCTCCGGGGGGCTGGTCCCAGGTGACCAGTCGTCTGATTGGTGGGCAGGGTCGTCTGATTGCTTCCGATATTCTGGAAATGGACAGTATTCCCGACGTGACCTTCGTTCATGGCGATTTTACACGCGATGACGTGTTGGCGCAGATTCTCGACGCGGTGGGAAATTCGCAGGTAGACCTTGTGATTTCCGATATGGCCCCCAATATGAGTGGATTACCAGCCGTGGATATGCCGCGTGCGATGTTCCTCTGCGAATTGGCATTGGATCTGGCCGGACGGGTTTTGCGTCCAGGCGGTGATTTTCTGGTCAAGGTCTTCCTGGGTGAAGGTTTTGATGAGTATCACAAGAACATGCGCAAGCTGTTCGACAAGGTGCAGACACGCAAACCTGACTCATCGCGAGACAGGTCTCGCGAGCAGTATTTGCTGGGCCGCGGTTATCGTGGCGTCGAAGGTGCTGCCAGTGATGAGCGTCTTTGAGAGATTCAAGGGAGTCGATAGGTTTTTTTATATCGCTTTCGTCACGAAGCTTTACGAATATTGTGTAGTCAAAGTTTCACAAAGGGTTACAGACGGCGCCTGCCAGAGTTGTAGGTAATGTAGTAAGTTAGGCCGGTGAATATCATGCGAAGCGCGCGCCAGTAGCGGAGCTTGCTTCAGAGGGTAGTTAATTGAACGATATGGCAAAGAATCTGATCCTGTGGTTGATCATCGCGGCTGTCCTGGTGACGGTGATGAACAACTTCTCCAGCCCTAACGAGCCGCAGACCCTCAACTATTCTGACTTTATCCAGCAAGTTAAGGATGGCAAGGTCGAGCGCGTAGCGGTTGATGGCTACGTGATTACTGGTAAGCGCAACGATGGCGACAGCTTCAAGACCATTCGTCCAGCGATAGCCGACAATGGCCTGATAGGTGATCTTGTGGATAACAAGGTCATCGTTGAAGGCAAGCAGCCCGAGCAGCAGAGTATCTGGACCCAGCTTCTGGTGGCCAGCTTCCCGATCTTGGTGATTATTGCTGTGTTCATGTTCTTCATGCGCCAGATGCAAGGCGGTGCGGGAGGCAAGGGCGGGCCGATGAGTTTCGGCAAGAGCAAGGCGCGACTGCTTTCCGAGGATCAGGTAAAGACCACGCTGGCTGACGTTGCTGGTTGTGACGAAGCCAAGGAAGAGGTCGGTGAGCTGGTTGAATTCCTGCGTGATCCAGGCAAGTTCCAGCGCCTGGGTGGCCGTATTCCTCGCGGCGTACTGATGGTCGGTCCTCCGGGTACCGGTAAAACCTTGCTGGCCAAGGCGATTGCTGGTGAGGCCAAGGTTCCTTTCTTTACCATCTCCGGTTCTGACTTCGTTGAAATGTTCGTCGGTGTTGGCGCCAGTCGTGTTCGCGACATGTTCGAACAGGCCAAGAAGCACGCGCCATGCATCATTTTTATCGACGAGATCGACGCTGTGGGTCGTCATCGTGGTGCTGGCATGGGCGGCGGTCACGACGAGCGAGAGCAGACACTCAACCAGTTGCTGGTGGAGATGGATGGCTTCGAAATGAACGATGGCATCATCGTGATCGCGGCTACCAACCGTCCTGACGTACTCGACCCGGCGCTGCTGCGTCCTGGTCGTTTCGACCGTCAGGTTGTTGTAGGTCTGCCAGACATTCGTGGTCGTGAGCAGATCCTGAAAGTGCACATGCGCAAAGTCCCGATGGGCGACGATGTGGCTCCAGCAGTGATAGCCCGTGGTACACCCGGCTTCTCCGGTGCGGACCTCGCCAACCTGGTCAACGAGGCATCGCTGTTTGCCGCCCGTACCGGCAAACGCATCGTTGAAATGAAAGAGTTCGAATTGGCGAAAGATAAGATCATGATGGGCGCCGAGCGCAAATCCATGGTTATGTCTGAGAAAGAAAAGCAAAACACCGCGTATCACGAGGCCGGTCACGCCATTGTTGGCCGCGTTGTGCCTGAGCATGACCCGGTTTACAAGGTATCGATCATTCCACGTGGTCGAGCGCTGGGTGTGACCATGTTCCTGCCGGAAGAGGACCGTTACAGTCTCTCCAAGCGTGCCTTGATCAGTCAGATCTGCTCGCTGTATGGCGGCCGGATCGCCGAGGAAATGACGCTGGGCTTTGACGGCGTTACCACGGGGGCCTCCAACGACATCATGCGCGCCAGCCAGATTGCGCGGAATATGGTTACCAAATGGGGTCTGTCTGAGAAGCTCGGTCCGCTGATGTACGCCGAAGAGGAGGGTGAAGTATTCCTTGGGCGTGGCGGTGGTGGTCAAGGTGCCAGTTTCTCCGGTGAAACTGCAAAGTTGATCGATTCCGAAGTGCGCAGCATCATTGATCAGTGTTATGGCACGGCCAAGCAGATCCTTACGGATAACCGCGATAAGCTCGATGCCATGGCCGATGCCTTGATGAAGTACGAAACCATTGATGCCGAGCAGATTGACGACATCATGGCGGGCCGTACTCCGCGTGAGCCTAAGGATTGGGAGGGTGGCTCGGGTACCTCCGGTACTCCGCCGGTAGTGCAGAGTGAACGTCCTGATACCCCAATCGGCGGCCCCGCTGCCGATCTTTAAGGCTTGAAATGACTTCTGCGTTTCCCTCCACCCGGTTGCCTTGCGGCAATCGGGTTCTTGATTTGGCCCATACGCATGTCATGGGTATTCTCAATGTAACCCCAGACTCCTTTTCTGACGGTGGCCGGTTCAGCCGGCTCGATGCCGCGTTGCGTCATGCGCAGGCGATGGTTGCTGCCGGTGCAACCCTGATCGATGTTGGGGGTGAGTCGACCCGGCCTGGCGCGCGTGCCGTTTCCCCCCAAGAGGAGTTGGAGCGTGTTGCGCCGATAGTCGAGCGCATTCATGGCGAGCTTGATGTGATTATTTCGGTGGACACTTCAACGCCGGCGGTCATGCGTGAAGCCGCTCGGTTGGGCGCTGGGTTGATCAATGATGTACGGTCGCTGCAGCGTGACGGGGCGCTTGAAGCTGCGGCGGCCACGGGGCTGTCGGTATGCCTGATGCATATGCTCGGCGAGCCCGGGACGATGCAGAATGACCCGCATTATGATGATCTTGTTGGCGAAGTGACCGGGTTTCTCGCCGAACGCATGTCTATATGCGCTGGAGCGGGGATTGCTCCTGGGCGTATCATTCTCGATCCAGGGTTTGGCTTCGCCAAAACCCTGCAGCACAATTTAAGTCTTTTCAAACATATGGAGGCCCTGCATGCCCTTGGTCGCCCCCTGCTGGTCGGGGTTTCGCGCAAGAGCATGATAGGCATGGCATTGAATCGTCCGGTGGGTGAGCGGCTGCATGGCGGCCTTGCTCTCGCGGCGCTTGCGGTGGTCAAGGGTGCGCGCATTTTGCGTGTACATGACGTTGCCGAGACGATGGACGTGGTACGGATGATTCAAGCAGTAGAATCAGCCGAATAAGAATGATGGAGCGCTTATGACTAAAAAATATTTTGGCACCGACGGTATTCGTGGTCGGGTCGGTGAGTTTCCTATTACCCCGGATTTTATGCTCCGGCTCGGTTGGGCCGCTGGCATGGCGTTTCGCAGTATGGGCGCATGTCGCATTCTCGTAGGCAAGGACACGCGGATTTCCGGATACATGTTCGAGTCCGCGCTCGAGGCGGGCCTGTCTGCCGCCGGGGCGGATGTGATGCTGCTGGGGCCGATGCCTACGCCAGCGATCGCTTACCTGACCCGTACCTTTCACGCTGAAGCCGGTATCGTGATCAGTGCCTCGCACAATCCCCATGATGACAATGGAATCAAGTTCTTCTCTGGCCAGGGCACCAAGCTGCCGGACGAGATCGAGCACATGATTGAAGAGTTGCTGGATGCGCCGATGACTGTCGTCGAGTCGAGCAAGTTGGGCAAGGTTTCGCGGATTAACGACGCATCCGGTCGCTATATCGAGTTCTGCAAAAGCAGCGTGCCAACCAGCACCAGTTTTGCCGGGCTCAAGATCGTTATCGACTGCGCCCATGGTGCGACCTATAAGGTTGCCCCAAGTGTATTCAAGGAATTGGGTGCGCAGGTCACTGTGCTTTCGGCGCAACCCAACGGCTTGAATATCAACGATAACTGCGGCTCGACCCATATGGAGCAGTTGCAGGCTGCGGTATTGGCCGAGCACGCTGATCTCGGGATCGCTTTCGATGGCGATGGTGATCGGGTGTTGATGGTCGATCATACTGGCGCGATTGTGGACGGTGATGACCTCTTGTTCATCATTGCCCGGGACCTGCATGAGCGTAACAAGCTGCAAGGGGGCGTTGTCGGCACCCTGATGAGCAACCTGGGGTTGGAATTGGCCCTGGCGGACCTTGGAATTCCGTTCGTGCGCGCCAACGTAGGCGATCGCTACGTGATTGCTGAGTTGCTGGAGCGCAACTGGGTCGTGGGAGGAGAAAATTCGGGGCATATCGTTTGCTTCCAGCATACGACCACCGGAGATGCGATCATCGCGGCGCTGCAGGTGCTCCTGGCATTGCGTCGTCGTGATGAGAGTCTCGCCCAGGCGCGGCAAGCGCTGCGCAAGTGCCCGCAAGTACTGCTTAACGTCCGCTTCGCGGGTGGCGAGAACCCTATTGAGCATCCTGCCATCAAGGAAGCGTGTGAACGCGTTACCCTTGCTATGGCGGGGCGTGGCCGGGTCTTGTTGCGCAAGTCGGGAACAGAACCTCTGGTGCGCGTCATGGTCGAAGGTGACGACGAAGCACAGGTTCGTGGCTATGCCGAAGAGCTGGCAAAACTAGTAACTGAAGTTTGCGCCTGAATTCGGCTTGCCAGTGTTGATGCGGTTGGGTAACATCTGCGCCCACTTTGACCGACGGGGTACAGCATGCGTCGCACTATGGTAGCTGGTAACTGGAAAATGCACGGTACCCGCGCCAGTGTCGCTGAGCTGATCAACGGCCTTCGTCATCTGGCCTTGCCGAGCGGTGTTGATATTGCGGTGTTTCCGCCTTGCTTGTATGTCAACCAAGTGGTTGATGGCTTGAAAGGCAAGTCGATCCAGGTCGGCGCGCAGAACTCTGCGGTGGAAGCGATGCAAGGTGCGTTGACTGGTGAGATTGCACCGAGCCAGTTGGTCGATGCGGGTTGTTCCTATGTGCTTGTCGGGCACTCCGAGCGTCGCCAGATCATGGGCGAGCGTGATGGGATACTCAATCGCAAGTTCGCAGCGGCACAGGCTTGTGGCCTGGTTCCTGTGTTGTGCATAGGGGAAACCCTTGAGCAGCGCGAATCAGGCAAAACTCTTGAAGTTGTCTCGCGTCAGCTTGGCAGCATCATCGAGGAGCTGGGTGTCGGTGCATTTGCAAAGGCAGTGATTGCTTACGAGCCGGTCTGGGCCATTGGTACCGGGCTGACTGCTACACCGCAACAGGCGCAGGATGTGCATGCAGCTATTCGCGCCCAGTTGGCGGAAGAGAATTCTGAAGTCGCGCGAGGTGTGCGGCTTCTATACGGCGGCAGCGTGAAGGCGGCCAATGCGGTCGAACTGTTCGGCATGCCGGATATCGATGGGGGGCTCATTGGTGGAGCTTCCCTGAATGCAGATGAGTTCGGTGCGATTTGTCGCGCCGCGGGAAACTGAAAAAATGCTGGAAACAGTCATCGTTGTTTTTCATCTGCTGGGTGCGCTGGGCGTTGTTGCCTTGGTATTGCTGCAGCAGGGTAAAGGTGCGGACGCCGGTGCGTCTTTCGGGGCAGGTGCTTCAAATACTGTGTTCGGAAGCCAAGGTTCCTCTACCTTTCTTAGTAAGTTTACTGCTATACTTGCCGCCGGTTTCTTCATAACCAGCTTGGGGTTAGGTTACTTTGCTAAAGAGAAAGCTCATGTGCTGACTCAAGCAGGTTTGCCAGATCCAGCAGTGTTGGAAGTTCCAAAAGCAAAACCGGCTTCTGATGATGTCCCGGTGCTTCAAGAGCAAAAGTCGGCTACTCCAGCGACTGACGTACCTCCAGCTCAAGAGCAAAAGTAAGAAGGGTTGTAAACGCAGTATTGCCGAGGTGGTGGAATTGGTAGACACGCAACCTTGAGGTGGTTGTGCCCATAGGGTGTAGGGGTTCGAGTCCCCTTCTCGGTACCAATTATCAGGAAAGCCCGCTGTTGCGGGCTTTCTTGTAGGTGGAGGTAACATTGACCCTGTAAGGGATCGGTCGTATACTTCCGCCCCAGCTTTGTCGCGGGGTGGAGCAGTCTGGTAGCTCGTCGGGCTCATAACCCGAAGGTCGTCGGTTCAAATCCGGCCCCCGCAACCAGTTTTAGCGGAGCCCCTTTTAAGGGGCTTTTTGTTAGCTGGACACTTTCAACGCCGCTGTTCGACGGCGTTTCAAGGATGGGCGTTTCGCCCATTTTTTTATTTTGCACAGCATGCACATACATGCACGAGGGGGTTCAGGTGTCGAGCAAGCTAGAAGAGTTGCAGGCCTTGCTGGCCCCGGTGGTCGTGGCCCTAGGCTATGAATGCTGGGGTATTGAGTTTTCGGCTCAAGGTCGCCACTCAATGTTGCGCGTTTATATCGATAAAGAGGGCGGTGTGCTGGTGGACGATTGTGCCATTGTCAGCCGTCAGATCAGTGGTGTACTGGATGTTGAAGATCCGATTGCCGTTGAGTACACCCTCGAAGTTTCCTCGCCTGGCATGGAGCGCCCACTGTTCACTATCGAGCAGTTTGCCAAATATGTCGGTGAACAAGTGAAGATCAAGCTGCGCTCCCCTTTCGAGGGGCGACGCAATTTTCAGGGCCTTCTGCGCGGTGTAGAAGAACAGGATGTCGTGGTGCAGGTAGAAGACCATGAGTTCTTGTTGCCGATCGATATGATCGACAAGGCCAACATTATTCCCAGTTTTGACTGAGACGTGCCAGAAACTGCGGATCCCGCGGATCCAATGGCTTGCGAAAGGCGAGGCGTACGATGAGCAAAGAAGTACTGCTGGTTGTTGAGTCGGTATCCAATGAAAAGGGCGTACCGGCAAACGTGATTTTTGAAGCGCTGGAGCTGGCCCTGGCCACTGCTACCAAAAAGCGTTTTGAAGACGAAGTTGACCTGCGTGTGGAAATCAACCGCCACACCGGTGCCTATGAGACTTTCCGTCGCTGGACGGTAGTTGAAGAGGCCGATCTTGATGATCCGGCCATCGAAACCTGGCCGAGCAAGGTTGCTGAAACGCATCCTGGCGCCAAGGTCGGCGATGTTGTCGAAGATAAGATCGAATCGATCGAGTTCGGCCGTATTGCTGCACAGACCGCCAAGCAGGTCATTGTGCAAAAGGTCCGCGAAGCCGAGCGCGCTCAAGTCGTTGACGCCTATCGCGAGCGCCTGGGTGAAATCATCTCCGGCACCGTGAAAAAAGTCACCCGCGATAACGTGATCGTCGATCTGGGTAATAACGCCGAAGCGTTGTTGGCCCGCGAAGACATCATTTCTCGCGAAACCTTCCGTGTCGGCGTGCGTCTGCGTGCGCTGCTCAAGGAAATCCGCACTGAGAACCGCGGCCCCCAGTTGATCCTGTCGCGTACTGCGCCGGAAATGCTGATCGAGCTGTTCCGTATCGAAGTGCCGGAAATTGCCGAAGGGCTGATCGAAGTCATGGCTGCGTCCCGCGATCCGGGTTCGCGCGCCAAGATTGCGGTTCGCTCCAAGGACAAGCGCATCGACCCGCAAGGTGCTTGCATCGGTATGCGCGGTTCGCGCGTCCAGGCAGTGTCGGGCGAGTTGGGCGGTGAGCGTGTGGACATCGTGCTGTGGGACGATAACCCGGCGCAGTTCGTGATCAACGCCATGTCGCCGGCTGAAGTGGCGGCAATTATCGTGGACGAGGATGCCCATGCCATGGACATCGCCGTCGGCGCAGACAATCTGGCCCAGGCCATTGGTCGTGGAGGTCAGAACGTGCGTCTGGCCAGCCAGTTGACCGGCTGGACCCTGAACGTCATGACCGAATCGGACATCCAGGCTAAGCAGCAAGCTGAAACCGGTGACATCCTGCGCAACTTCATCGACGAGCTGGAAGTCGACGAAGACCTGGCACAGGTGCTGGTAGATGAAGGCTTCACCAGCCTGGAAGAGATTGCCTACGTACCGTTGGAAGAAATGCTCAACATCGACGGCTTTGACGAAGACACCGTCAACGAGCTTCGCGCTCGGGCCAAGGATCGTTTGTTGACTAAAGCCATCGCTACTGAGGAAAAGCTGGCAGACGCCCATCCGGCCGAAGACCTGCTCTCGCTTGAGGGTATGGACAAGGATTTGGCGATGGAACTGGCGGTGCGCGGCGTAATTACCCGCGAAGACCTGGCCGAGCAGTCTATTGACGATCTGCTCGACATCGACGGCATTGACGATGATCGTGCCGGCAAGTTGATCATGGCCGCCCGAGCCCATTGGTTCGAGTAATTAGGCGCGGCCTGAGGAGAGAAGTGCATGACGCAAGTCACGGTGAAACAACTGGCCGATGAGGTCAAAACACCGGTAGAGCGCCTGTTGCAGCAGATGCGTGAGGCAGGTCTGCCGCACACCGCCGCCGAGGAACATGTGAGCGACAGTGAGAAGCAGTCTTTGCTGACTCACTTGAAAAGCAGCCACAAGGCGAAAGTGGAAGAACCGCGCAAGATTACACTGCAGCGCAAAACTACCAGCACCCTGCGTGTTGCTGGCAGCAAGAGCATCAGCGTTGAAGTACGCAAGAAGAAAGTCTTCGTACAGCGCAGCCCGGAAGAAATCGAAGCCGAGCGCAAACGCGAGTTGGACGAACGTCGCGCAGTAGAAAACGCTGCTCGTCAGAAGGCTGAAGAAGAAGCCAAGCGTCGCGCCGAAGAAGAAGCGCGTCGCCAGCCTGCTGCTGCGCAACCTGCTGGTACTGAAGCGGTCGCTGCACCGGTAGAAGCTGTGCGCGAGGCCACTCCGGCTGCTCCGGCACCAGCTCCTGCAGCCGATGCCCGCAAACGCGACGAACCTCGTCGTCCGGATAAACCACGTGCTGACGATAACAATCGTCGCGGTGGTGGTGGCGATGGCGAGCGCAAAAACGCTCCACATCGTGCCTCTGTCAAAGAAAAAGCGCCTGCTCCACGGGTTGCTCCACGCACTACCGACGAAGAAAGCGATGGCTTCCGTCGTGGTGGTCGTGGCAAGGCCAAGCTGAAGAAGCGCAACGCCCACGGTTTCCAGAGCCCAACCGGTCCTGTCGTGCGTGATGTGCAGATCGGCGAGACCATCTCTGTTGGCGATCTCGCCAACCAGATGTCGGTCAAGGCTGCTGAAATCATCAAGTTCATGTTCAAACTGGGTACTCCAGCGACCATCAACCAGGTGCTTGATCAGGAAACTGCTCAACTGGTAGCCGAAGAGCTGGGCCACAAAGTGACCCTGGTCAGCGACACCGCCCTGGAAGACTCCCTGGCCGAGTCCCTGAAGTTTGAAGGTGAGACGTTCTCCCGTGCGCCAGTTGTGACCGTAATGGGCCACGTTGACCATGGTAAGACCTCGCTGCTCGACTACATCCGTCGTGCCAAGGTAGCTGCTGGCGAAGCCGGCGGTATCACCCAGCACATTGGTGCATACCACGTTGAAACCGAGCGCGGCATGGTCACCTTCCTCGACACCCCTGGTCACGCTGCGTTTACCGCAATGCGTGCTCGTGGTGCCAAGGCAACGGATATCGTGATTCTGGTAGTTGCAGCGGACGACGGCGTGATGCCGCAGACCATTGAAGCTGTCCAGCACGCCAAGGCCGCTGGTGTTCCGCTGGTTGTTGCAGTGAACAAGATCGACAAGCCGGGCGCTGATCTCGATCGCATCCGTAGCGAGCTTTCGGTTCACGGCGTAACTTCCGAAGAGTGGGGCGGTGATACGCCATTCGTTTCGGTATCGGCGAAAGTCGGTACAGGTGTAGACGAACTGCTTGAAGCAGTCCTGCTGCAAGCTGAAGTTCTCGAACTGAAAGCAACCCCATCGGCCCCAGGTCGCGGTGTTGTGGTTGAATCGCGTCTTGACAAGGGCCGTGGCCCGGTTGCAACCGTTCTGGTTCAAGACGGTACGCTGCGCCAGGGCGACATGGTTCTGGTTGGTTCGAACTATGGCCGTGTACGTGCCATGCTCGACGAGAACGGCAAGCCAATCAAGGAAGCCGGCCCATCCATCCCTGTCGAGATTCTCGGCCTGGACGGTACTCCGGACGCTGGCGACGAGATGAGCGTGGTTGCCGACGAGAAGAAAGCCCGTGAAGTGGCTCTGTTCCGTCAAGGCAAGTTCCGCGAAGTCAAACTGGCTCGTGCTCACGCCGGCAAGCTGGAAAACATCTTCGAAAACATGGGGCAGGCAGAGAAGAAGACGCTCAACATCGTCCTCAAATCTGACGTCCGTGGTTCCCTCGAAGCGTTGAACGGCGCCTTGAATGGCCTGGGTAACGACGAAGTGCAAGTGCGTGTTGTCGGTGGCGGTGTCGGTGGTATCACCGAATCCGACGCCAACCTGGCACTGGCTTCCAACGCTGTACTGTTCGGCTTCAACGTGCGTGCCGATGCTGGCGCTCGCAAGATCGTCGAGCAGGAAGGCCTGGACATGCGTTACTACAACGTCATCTACGACATCATCGAAGACGTCAAGAAGGCCCTTACCGGCATGCTTGGCAGTGACGTTCGGGAAAATATCCTGGGTATTGCTGAAGTCCGTGACGTGTTCCGCTCGCCGAAATTCGGTGCGATCGCAGGTTGCATGGTTATCGAAGGTACCGTGCACCGCAATCGTCCAATCCGTGTACTGCGTGAAGACATCGTTATCTTTGAAGGCGAGCTGGAATCCCTGCGTCGCTTCAAGGATGACGCTTCCGAAGTACGTGCCGGCATGGAATGCGGTATCGGCGTCAAGAGCTACAACGACGTCAAGCCTGGCGACAAGATCGAAGTCTACGAGAAGGTTCAGGTTGCTCGCAGCCTCTAACTCGCGCACTTCAAGGGCCACGCCGCGTGTGGGCATGCAAATGCCCCGCGCAGTGTCCGGACTCTAAACGCAACGCCCGGTCTGGCTTTTGTCAGGCCGGGCGTTTGCCGCTTTCAGACCCCACGGGTTTCACCGTGTGGCAGTAACAGGTAACAAGACATGGCAAAAGAATACAGCCGCACCCAACGTATCGGCGATCAGATGCAGCGTGAGCTGGCACAACTGATCCGTCGGGAAGTCAAGGATCCACGGGTTGGCCTGGTCACCATCACCGCCGTTGAAGTGAGCCGTGACGTTGGTCACGCCAAGATCTTCATCACCGTGATGGGCCAGGACAACAGCGAAGAAATCGCGCAAAGCATCAAGGTGCTCAACTCTGCCGCAGGCTTCCTGCGCATGCAGTTGGCCCGCGAGATGAAGCTGCGTAGCGTGCCTCAGTTGCATTTCCACTACGACGAAAGCGTCGTGCGTGGTGCGCACCTGTCTGCATTGATCGAGCGTGCGGTGGCTGAAGGCAATCAGCACCCGTCCACACCTGAAGACGCCAAGGAGTAAGCGGTGGCTCAGGTCAAGCGTATCCGTCGTAACGTCAGCGGGATCATTCTGCTCGATAAGCCCATTGGCTTTACCTCCAATGCCGCGTTGCAGAAAGTCCGCTGGCTGCTCAATGCCGAGAAGGCAGGGCACACCGGCAGTCTCGATCCCTTGGCTACTGGTGTATTGCCATTATGCTTTGGCGAGGCCACCAAGTTCTCGCAATACCTGCTCGATTCCGACAAGGGTTATGAAACCCTGATGCAATTGGGCAAGACCACCACCACGGCCGACGCCGAAGGTGATGTTTTGCAGGTTCGCGAGGTGACCGTTGGTCGTGCTGATATCGAGGCCGCTTTACCTGCTTTTCGCGGGAAAATCAGTCAGATACCGCCGATGTACTCGGCTCTCAAGCGTGACGGCCAGCCTCTATACAAGCTGGCGCGTGCCGGTGAAGTAGTGGAGCGCGAACCGCGTTCTGTTACTATTGCGCGCTTGGAATTGCTCGCCTGTGAAGGTGACACTGCCCGGTTGGCGGTGGACTGCAGCAAAGGCACCTATATCCGTACCCTGGTGGAAGATATTGGTGAGCAACTTGGTTGCGGTGCGTACGTTGCTGAGTTGCGACGCACCCAGGCCGGCCCTTTCACCCTGGCTCAAACGGTCACGCTGGAAGAGTTGGAAGCAGTGCATGCCGAAGGTGGCAACGAAGCGGTAGATCGTTTCCTGATGCCATCGGACAGTGGTTTGCAGGATTGGCCCTTGCTGCATTTTTCGGAACACAGCGCGTTCTACTGGCTAAATGGCCAGCCGGTACGTGCCCCGGATGCTCCGAAGTTCGGCATGGTGCGTGTACAGGATCATAACGGTCGCTTTATCGGCATCGGTGAAGTGAGCGAAGACGGGCGGATCGCGCCGCGTCGACTGATTCGGTCAGAATGACCGGACGAGGGTGGCTGTTAACAGGCACGGTCACTACTCATTTTTAGATACAGGGATTTGTCCCTGGCCTGTTGAGATCACCCTTTGGGTGGTTTCCTGAAAAAAGGATTGCCTCATGGCTCTCGACGTTCAAGAAAAAGCACAAATCGTAGCTGACTATCAGCAAGCTGTTGGTGACACTGGTTCGCCAGAAGTGCAAGTTGCACTGCTGACCCACAACATCAACAAACTGCAAGGTCACTTCAAGGCCAACGGTAAAGATCACCACTCCCGTCGTGGTCTGATCCGCATGGTAAACCAGCGCCGCAAGCTGCTGGACTACCTGAAAGGCAAGGATCTGGGTCGTTATCAGACTCTGATCGGTCGCCTGGGTCTGCGTCGCTAATAAGCGATTGCGCTAGAGGTTGGTTGTCTGTCGTGTGTCGGTGGGGTTCCCGCTGGCCCATGGCAGGCTCCCAGCCTCAAGTTTTATCTGGATACACGTTTTACCCTGGACAAGGGTTGGGCCGACTCCCGACATTGCCCAAGAATTTCGCAAGAAGACAAGTTCCCCAAGAGCCACAAAGAAGGTAGGACACCGTGAACCCGGTTATCAAAAAATTTCAGTTCGGTCAGTCGACCGTTACCCTCGAGACAGGCCGTATCGCCCGTCAAGCCTCCGGCGCAGTGCTGGTCACCGTTGACGACGACGTCAGCGTATTGGTGACCGTTGTCGGTGCCAAGCAAGCCGATCCAGGCAAGGGCTTCTTCCCGCTGTCTGTTCACTACCAGGAAAAGACTTACGCTGCCGGTAAGATCCCTGGCGGTTTCTTCAAGCGCGAAGGCCGTCCTTCCGAGAAAGAAACCCTGACTTCCCGACTGATCGACCGTCCGATCCGTCCGCTGTTCCCAGAAGGCTTCATGAACGAAGTGCAGGTTGTCTGCACCGTTCTCTCCACCAGCAAGAAAACCGATCCGGACGTCGCTGCAATGATCGGTACCTCGGCTGCCCTGGCCATCTCTGGTATTCCTTTTGATGGTCCGATCGGCGCTGCCCGCGTTGCTTTCCACGAAAGCACCGGCTACCTGTTGAACCCGACTTACGAGCAACTGAAAGCGTCAAGCCTGGACATGGTCGTTGCCGGTACCTCGGAAGCCGTGTTGATGGTTGAGTCGGAAGCCAAAGAGCTGACCGAAGACCAGATGCTGGGCGCTGTACTGTTTGCTCACGACGAGTTCCAGGTTGTGATCAACGCCGTTAAAGAACTGGCCGCCGAAGCTGCCAAGCCAATTTGGGACTGGAAAGCAGCCCCGGAAGCCACCGCATTGCTGGGCGCTATCCGCTCCGAGTTCGGCGCTGCGATTTCCGATGCCTACACCATCACCATCAAGGCTGACCGTTACGCTCGCCTGGGTGAGCTGAAGGACCAGGTTGTTGCCAAGCTGTCCGGTGAAGAAGGCCAGCCTTCTTCCAGCGAAGTCAAAGCGGCCTTCGGTGAAATCGAATACCGCACCGTTCGCGAAAACATCGTTAACGGCAAGCCACGTATCGACGGCCGCGACACCCGCACCGTACGTCCGTTGAACATCGAAGTCGGTGTTTTGCCGAAGACTCACGGTTCGGCGCTGTTCACCCGTGGTGAAACCCAGGCCCTGGTAGTTGCAACCCTGGGCACTGCCCGTGACGCACAGTTGCTGGACACCCTGGAAGGCGAGAAAAAAGACCCCTTCATGCTGCACTACAACTTCCCTCCGTTCTCGGTGGGTGAGTGTGGTCGCATGGGCGGTGCTGGTCGTCGTGAAATCGGTCACGGTCGTCTGGCTCGTCGCTCGGTTCAGGCGATGCTGCCGGCTGCTGACGTGTTCCCGTACACCATTCGTGTTGTGTCGGAAATCACTGAGTCCAACGGTTCCAGCTCCATGGCTTCGGTCTGCGGTGCTTCCCTGGCGCTGATGGATGCCGGTGTACCGATGAAGGCGCCAGTTGCCGGTATCGCGATGGGTCTGGTTAAAGAAGGTGAGAAGTTCGCCATCCTGACCGACATCCTGGGTGACGAAGATCACCTGGGCGACATGGACTTCAAGGTAGCCGGTACCGCCAAGGGTGTTACCGCGCTGCAGATGGACATCAAGATCAAGGGCATCACCGAAGAGATCATGGAAATCGCTCTGGGCCAAGCCCTGGAAGCGCGCCTGAACATCCTCGGCCAGATGAACCAGATCATTGGCCAGTCCCGCACCGAGCTGTCGGAAAATGCTCCGACCATGATCGCGATGAAAATCGACACCGACAAAATCCGTGATGTCATCGGTAAAGGTGGTGCGACGATCCGTGCGATCTGTGAAGAAACCAAGGCTTCGATCGATATCGAAGACGACGGTTCGATCAAGATCTTTGGCGAATCCAAGGAAGCTGCTGAAGCTGCACGTCAGCGCGTCCTGGGCATCACTGCCGAGGCCGAGATTGGCAAGATCTACGTGGGCAAGGTTGAGCGTATCGTCGATTTCGGCGCATTCGTCAACATCCTGCCAGGCAAAGACGGTCTGGTTCACATTTCCATGCTGAGCGATGCTCGCGTCGAGAAAGTGACCGACATTCTGAAAGAAGGCCAGGAAGTGGAAGTGCTGGTACTGGACGTGGACAACCGCGGCCGTATCAAGCTCTCCATCAAGGACGTAGCGGCAGCCAAGGCCTCGGGCGTTTAATCACCCTTCGCTTTACGCTGAAAAAGGACTCTTCGGAGTCCTTTTTTTATGGGCCCGGAAAATGAATGGAATCAGATGCTTAGCTTTTCTCAACCTGCAACTTGCATGCAGGTACGGGCACCTTCATGCAAGTTGCACGATTTCGTAAAATGTGTGTTTTTTAAGTTGTTGTTTTATAAGGATTAATTTTTAGGTGCGACTTGGCACACTGCCTGCAATATCACTTGTAATCCTGCCGCATCAAGGTTTAAGCGCTGCAGGCTTTCGATAAAACAGGAGTTACTCGTATGAAGAAGTTCGCTCTCGCTACTGCAACTGCTACAGCTCTGACCCTGGCAATGGCTAACGCGGCCTTCGCTCAACCTTCCCAGGCTCCTATGACACTGGCGGCAGGTGAACTGACTAAAGCTAAGGAGTCGACTTCAGACACTTGGATCACCACCAAAGTCAAAGCTGACCTGCTGACCGAGAAAGATATCCCTGGCACCGATATCAAGGTTGAAACCAATAAAGGTGTGGTTTCCCTGTCCTCGGACGTCGCGATCTCTGATTCGCAGAAAGCTAAAGCTGTAGAAATCACCGGGAAAATCAAAGGTGTGAGCGCTGTGTCGGCTGATGGCCTGATGGCCGGTGGTGCTGCCAAGGCTGACAATGTCGATAAAGCTAAAGAAACTACCTCTGATACCTGGATCACCACCAAAGTCAAAGCTGACCTGGTAACCGAAAAAGGTATTCCTGGCACCGACATCAAGGTTGAAACCAATAAAGGTGTGGTTTCCCTGTCCTCGAGTGTCGCTGTAACCGAGTCGCAGAAGGAAACGGCAGTAGCAATCACGAAGAAAATCAAAGGCGTTAAAGCTGTATCGGCCGACGGCCTGAAAGCAGAGTAACGTGCAACCATTCGACTGAACCAAGCAACGGCGGCCACGAGCGAGTCAGATGTCCGCTTAATGCACCTTACCGGTTCATGCGACGACCATATGGATGTGGTCATTACGGGCCCCGGCACTAGTGTCGGGGCCCGTTCTATTTAAGGGCGGGAATTTGCCAGCGAGTGATTATTCTGCGTCCAGATGCATCGGGGTGATCACACGGCCATCCTTCTCGGCTTGCCCCAGGCTTGCATCGATAAAGTACACCCTGTCGTCTTCCAACTGCCCTTTGTCCACCAGGTAATCCTTGATGGTGCTGGCTCGATCCTGGCCCAGTTTCCGTAGCAGCACGTCACTGGCACCCCAGAACTTGATCAGCCCGTCGCGCAGCTTCGCCGTGCGCTCGTCGCGGCTCAGGTCTTTCCATTCGGCCGGTGGTTGTTGTTTCAGACGGGTACGGTAGATGCCTTCCAGCAGAGGGGCTTTCTCGCCCTCCGGCACCTCCAGCAGTGAAGCCTGGGCCGGAACCTTGTCGCCACGGCGCTGGAGGATTTTGTAGTAGTTGTATTGATACTCGCGCTCCAGGCGTTGAGCGGCCAGTAACGGGCCGTCACTGCTGGCAGCGGCAGTACCTTCGATTTCCAGGCGCAGGGCGGGGCGCTCCTTGAGTGCCTTGGACAGGCTGTTCAGTGCGGATTGCGCATCCTTGCTCAACTCGCTGGAGCCGGCTGCGAACGACACGTTGCCCAGGTCTTGCGAACCGCCTCCTGTTACCAACCCACCGATAAACTTGAACGGCGCCGTGGCCGCGCGAACCACCAGATTGCGCAGGGTTTGCCAGACAATCGGCATCACGCTGAATTGTGGGTTGTTCAAGTCACCGGTCACTGGCAACTCGATGGAGATCTTGCCGTCGGTGTCTTTGAGCAAGGCAATCGCCAGGCGAATCGGCAGGTCCACGGCGTCCGCGCTGTCAACTTTCTCGCCCAATTGCAGTTGCTCCACTACCACCTTGTTCTCGGCTTTCAACTGGCCTTTGGTGATGATGTAGTGCAGATCAAGGTTAAGTCGACCCTTGCGGATACGGAACCCGGCAAACTTGCCCGAGTAGGGCGTCAGGGTGGTCAGTTCGACCCGCTTGAAGCTGGTGGCGATGTCCAGCGCTGCCATCGGGTCAAACGGGTTCACGCTACCCTTGATGGTCACGGGTGCATAGCGGTCAACCTTGCCTTTGATGTCGACGCTGGCAGGTTTGGCCTGACGGCTGTCGATGGTGCCGATCTTGCCGTTCAGTTGCTGGATTGCGGTGGCGAAGTTAGGGGTCAGGCTGAAGTCGGCAAAGTTGGCCGAGCCGTCATTGATCGCAATCTGGCCGATATGAATGCCCAGGGGCTTCTCGTTGCCTGCAGTGGATTTGGAGGCTGATTTGGCGCCACTGTCGGCCGGTTGGGGAATCAACAGGTCATCGATGTTGGTGGTGCGATCATCGTTGATCATGAAACGGGCATAGGGTTGCAGCAGGTTGACCTTGTCGATCGACACACTGTTACCGTGCTGATAGTTCAAGCCTTCAATGACCAGGCGCTGCCATTTGAGGAAGTCACGGGTCTTGAGGGTATCCAGAGTGTGTAGCTGATCTACCTGCGCACGGCCAGTGATTTGCAGCGCCAAGGGTTCGGTTCCCTTGAGGTTTACATCCAGGTTGCTGCCCAGCATGCCGCTACGCAGTTCCAGGCGTATGAACGGACTGATATAGGACTGGGCAACCCGCAGGTCGATATCTTTGGTGTCAACTTTCAGCTTGGCGCTGACTGGGTTCAGGTTAACCAGGCCGCTCGCCTGGATCTTGCCCTGTTTACCCAGGCCAGAGTCGATCTTGAGCGTGAAAGGGCTTTGGTTGAGGCTGTCGAAATTTTGTACGTCGACATTCAGCGGGCCAAGCTCCAACGCCACCGCAGGTTTTACCTGGCGGTCTGCCAGATGCACGTGGTAATTGCGCAGTTGGACGTCCTTTAGCAGTACTTGCCAAGGCTTGCCCGGTGCTGCGGGTTCAGGTTTCGGGGAGTCGGCTGTCGCGGGAGTGCTCGCAGGTTCAGGGGCTGCAGCTGGCTTGCTCGGCTGGCTGGCGAACAGCTTCTGCCAATCCAGTTGGCCGTCGGCTTCACGTGCGGCCCAGGTTTCGAGCTTGTTGCTGCGGATCTTGCCGACGACAACCTGCTGCTTGGCCAGGTCTATGGACGTTTCGCTGATGTCCAGGCGCTCCAGGCGTGCCAGAGGCCGGCCATCTGGCGCCTTGATTGCAAAGGGAGCAATGCTTGCAGCGGTATTGGTCAGGTTCAGTTCGGTTTCTTTGGCCAGGCTCAGCTTGTAGTCGGTGCTGAAATTCAGCACACCGTCTTCCAATACCAGTGGCAGGGCGTCACGCACGTACGGCCACCAGGCCTTCATCTTGCCGTCGGTGACTTTCAGCGTGCCCTGCGAGGCGATGGGCACCAGGCTGAAGTTTCCGGTCCAGTCGATCTGGCCGCCGTCGGGGCCGGCTGCAACCAGTGTCATGTCGGCATTGTCTTCGGGCAGCGTACTGAGGTTTTTCAGCTCGAAGTCGAGTGTGTCGTAGAGAAATTCGATGGGTTCGCTGGGGCGCAAGTCCTCGAAGTGGACGTATCCACCGGCCAGCTTGATGCGTTCGATGCGCAGTGGGAATGGTTTGCTCTCGGGATCATCCGGGGTAGGTTCGCTGGCAGGCAGTTTGAACAATTGCGCCAGGTTGAGCGTGCCGGATTTGTCGAACAGTACTTCGGTCTTTGGCTTGTCCAGCTGCACGTCGGTCAGATGCAGGGCCTTGGTCCAGAGACTGTCGATCTGCAGGTTGGCATAGAGGCGCTCGAAGCCGACCTGTTCCTTGCCCGGCTCGCCGATCTTGAGCCCCCAGAGGGTCAGCTCAAGGCTGAAGGGGTTCAGCTCGATACGCTCGATACGGGCGGGCACCGTGGCATAGTTGGCCAACTGTTGGTTGGCCACGCGAAGCGCAATGCCAGGTAAGATCAGGAAACCCAGCAAACTGTAGAGTGCAAGGGCGGTCAGCAAGGCGCCAGTGGCGCGAATCAATCCTTTGGGCATGTGTGACGCCATCTATGTCGATCAAAGAGTGCCTTGGAGTATGGCACGGGTTTGCGGTTCCGAAGAACCGCGCGTTTATTACGCTTCACCAGGCTGCTTGGGAAAATTCCTACAGTTGCAGGATCAGGGTCTTCAGCGGAGGTTGCTGGTCCTGGGAGGGGAAATCGGCGCCGGGTGTCATGATTTTCCACTCACGCACCGCTCGCCCGGCCTTTTCGGCGCAACGCAGTACCTGGTCGCGCCAATCGTCCATGCTGACTTTCGCCAGGTTGTTGCAACAGATCAGCACGCCGTTATCGGCTGTTGCCAACAGCGCCGGCTTGAGCAGGCTTTGGTAGTCGCGCAGCAAGTCGACAGTACCAAAGGCGCTTTTGGCCCACGCCGGAGGGTCGAGCAGCACCAAGTCATATTGGCGTTGTTCCAGGCGTGGGTAGCTGGGCAGTTTCTGGCCGCGACGCTGGGTAATCGGCAGGCCTGCCAGTTGGCGGATTGCGGGGAAGTAGTCCGATTGTACAAACTGCATTTGTGGTAGTTGCGGGTTCAGTACACCGTTTTCGCGACCGACCGCCAGGTTGCCCTCGGCAAAATCCAGGTTGCACACTTCACGGGCACCACCGGCCGCTGCGCTCAGGCCTACGCCACAGGTGTAGGCGAACAGGTTCAGCACACTTTTGCCGGCACTGTGTGCCTTGACCCAGCCGCGCGTATTCCGCAGGTCAAGGAATAGCAACGGGTCCTGCCCGGCATGGCGGCCACGTACGCGATAATTGAGGCCCCATTCATGGCCGACCAAGTCTTCCAGGGCAGCGGCCTCGGCGCGGTAAACCGTGTCTTCGCGATCAATACGTGAGTTGCCCCGGGAGCGGTCGTTGTAGACCAGCAGCAGCTCAAGGCCAAGGTGCTGGTTAACCAACTGATGCAGTTGCAGCAGGGCCTCGTTTTCCAGGGATTGGTGAAAGCTCTGTACCAACAGTTGCGGACCATAGCGGTCGATGGTCAAGCCGCCGGCGCCTTCCTGGCTACCATGGAACAATCGGTAACAGTCGGTGCCTTGGGCATGCAGCTCGGCGAGCAGGTCTTGACGATGATCGAGAGCGGCGCGCAGCGCCTGATTCAGGGAAGACATGGAGCGCGCCTTGCTGGGTAATGAGGGCGCAGGAGTTTAGCAGCTATGGGGCAGCGTCTACAGCAGCCCCATTCGCCGATGCGCGCGCTGTACCGAGCCATTGCGCATTGCCCAACGCAAGAGCGGTGCGCTGCGTCTGACGCCGGCGCGGATCAGTTGGCGTTGTATCGGGCTTTGCTGCTGCCCAAGCATGTTGCTGGCCCAGTCCGGCAGTAGGTCAATGCCGGCTTGCATCATCAGCGAACCGAACGGCTTGGCCAGCGTGCTCGGAGCGGGTGCAGCAAGCAGTAGGCGCAACACTTCATGGCTACGTTCATCACACAGCAGTTGCGGGCGAATATGTTGCAGGTAATCAGCAACCTCCTGCCGTGAGCTCGGTACCTGGCGTGCACCCAGTCGCTCGGCAACCAGGGCAATTTCGCTGTAGTACCGATCCTGATCCCGGGTCGACAGGTCCGGGTTTCGGTAACGCAGGTGTGCAGCAAGGAAGCTGCTGACCTCGGCGACATGCACCCAGGTCAGCAAGTCAGGGTCGCTGGCCGCATAAGCGCGCCCGTCAGGTGCATGGCCAACCACTTGCAGGTGGATGGTGCGCACTTTCTCGATCAGCCACTCGGCGTCGCGGCGCGAGCCGAATGTGGTGCCGGAAATAAACTGTGAAGTGCGCCGGAGGCGGCCGAGCATGTCCTGGCGAAAATTCGAGTGGTCCCATACGCCGGCCAGCGCAAGAGGGTGCAACGCTTGCAGCATCAAGGCGCTGATACCACCGATCAACATGCTGCTGAAGTCTCCATGGACTTTCCAGCTTACCGAGTCTGGCCCGAACAGCCCCGGATCGCCCTTGGGGCTTTCCAGGTCCAGATTGCCCAGGGACAAGCCGGTAAGGCTCATCAACTGGGATTCGATACGGCTACGCAGAAATTCCATGGTGACTCTGGGGTTCCTATCGGTTCAGGCGCTTATCGATCAAGCCATCGACCACGCTCGGATCAGCCAGGGTCGAGGTATCTCCCAGGCTGTCCAGTTCATTGCAGGCGATCTTGCGCAGGATACGCCGCATGATCTTGCCTGAACGGGTTTTAGGCAAGGCTGGCGCCCATTGGATCAACTCCGGCTTGGCGAAGCTGCCGATCTCTTTGCTGACCAGTTCCAGCAGGTGCTTTTTCAACTCGTCGTTGGGTTCGACGCCGTTCATCGGCGTGACGAAGGCGTAAATACCCTGGCCCTTGAGGTCATGGGGGTAACCCACCACCGCGGCCTCAGCCACCTTATCGTGTAGGACCAGGGCACTTTCAACCTCTGCGGTGCCGATACGGTGGCCGGAGACGTTGATCACGTCGTCGATTCGCCCAGTGATCCAATAGTCACCGTCCTCGTCCCGCCGAGCGCCATCGCCGGTAAAGTAATAACCGGGATAGGGTTTGAAGTAGGTGTCGATCATCCGCTGCGGATCACCGTAGACGCTGCGGATCTGTCCTGGCCAACTGGATTTTATGGCCAGCACGCCACTGCCGGCACCGCTGATTTCCTTGCCTTGTTCGTCCAGCAGGACGGGTTCAACACCAAACATTGGCCGGGTCGCACAACCGGGTTTGATTCGTTTTGCGCTGACCAGCGGGCTGAGCATGATGCCGCCGGTTTCGGTCTGCCACCAGGTATCGACGATCGGGCAGCGCTGCTCGCCGACGGCATTGAAGTACCAGTCCCACGCTTCGGGGTTGATTGGTTCTCCGACGCTGCCCAGTAATCGCAGGCTGGCGCGCGAGGTGCTTTCAAGTGGGCCGTGGCCCTCACGCATCAACGCGCGCAGTGCGGTGGGGGCGGTATAGAAGATATTGACATGGTGCTTGTCGATCACTTGCCAGAAACGTGAGCTGTCCGGGTAGCTCGGTACCCCCTCGAACATCAACGATGTCGCGCCATTGGCCAGTGGCCCATAGACGATGTAGCTGTGACCGGTAACCCAGCCGACATCGGCGGTACACCAGAACACCTCACCGTCGCGGTAGTCGAGCACGTACTTGAAGGTCATCGCCGCTTGCAGCAGATAACCAGCGGTCGTGTGCAATACGCCTTTGGGTTTGCCGGTGCTGCCGGAGGTATAGAGGATAAACAGCGGGTCTTCGGCGCCCATCGGTTGCGGTGGGCAATCATCGCTCGCCGCTTCCAGTGCCTGCTGATACTTGAGGTCGCGACCTTCAACCCAATTGATTGGCACGCCGGTTCGCTCTACCACCAGCACCAAGCTGACATCCGGGTAACTGGCCAATGCTCTGTCGACGTTTTGTTTCAGGGCGACAGGTTTGCCGCCACGCACGCCTTCGTCGGCGGTGATCACGGTACGGCAATCGGCATCGAGGATTCGGTCGCGCAGGGCATCCGGCGAGAATCCACCGAAGACGACGGAATGCACGGCACCGATACGGGTACAGGCGAGCATCGCGTAGGCCGCTTCGGGAATCATCGGCATATAAATGCAGACGCGATCCCCTTTCTTCACGCCACGGCTTTTCAGCACATTGGCCAGGCGGCAGACGTTTTGATGAAGTTGGCGGTAAGTGATTCGCGACGATTTGGACGGATCGTCGCCCTCCCAGATAAACGCGGGTTGATCAGCGCGTTGGGGTAGGTGGCGATCTATGCAGTTGTAACTGACGTTCAACTGGCTGCCGGCAAACCAATGGGCCTCGCCGGTCTGGATATTCGATTGGTGGACGCTGGTCCAGGGTTTGATCCAGTCGAGGAGTCCCTTGGCCTGTTCGGCCCAGAAAGTTTCCGGCTGTTCAATGGACTGGCGGTAGAGGCGCTGGTAGTCCTCTTGACTGAGTTGCGCAGCCTGGCGGACGGCATCGGCCTTGGGGAAAGTGCTGATATCGAACATGAGGGATCCTTATTCTTGTTATGTGCGACAAGAGATAAAGATGCACCCTGCGGCGGGTGGGTTCAAGGCCAACGTCCAAACGAACGTTGGCCTTGGGGGCTTTACATCAACCGCGGTGGCGACCGCGGAAGTAGTTGATCAAGCCCTGGGTCGAAGCATCTTCGGCAGATGTTTCCTCGCTGCCGGTCAGACGGTTGTAGACGCCTTTGCCCAGTTCCTTGCCCAGCTCCACGCCCCATTGGTCAAAGGCGTTGATGCCCCAGATGACGCTTTGCACGAACACTTTGTGCTCATACATCGCCACCAGCGCGCCCAGACGACGCGGGCTGATACGTTCCACCACCAACGTGTTGCTCGGCCGGTTGCCTGGAATCACCTTGTGGGGTGCCAGTTTCTGCACTTCGTCTTCACTCAGGCCTTTTTCGCGCAGCTCGGTCTCGGCTTCGCTGCGGGTCTTGCCCAGCATCAGTGCCTGGCTTTGCGACAAGCAGTTGGCATACAGCCATTGATGGTGGTCGGAGACCGGGTTGAAGCTGACGATCGGCACAATAAAGTCGGCCGGGATCAGTTGGGTGCCTTGGTGCAAGAGTTGGTGGTAGGCGTGCTGACCGTTGCAGCCCACACCGCCCCAGATTACCGGGCCAGTATCGGTGGCCACTGGAGTGCCGTCCTGGCGTACGCTCTTGCCGTTGGATTCCATGTCCAGTTGCTGCAGGTGCTTGGTAATGTTCCGCAGATAGTGGTCATACGGCAGGATCGCGTGGCTTTGCGCGCCCCAGAAATTGCCGTACCACACGCCAAGCAACGCCAGCAGCACCGGCATGTTCTGTTCGAATGGCGCGCTCTGGAAATGCTGGTCCATGGTGTAGGCCCCAGACAGCAACTCCTTGAAGTTGGACATGCCGATGGCCAGTGCGATCGGTAAGCCAATGGCCGACCACAGCGAATAACGGCCGCCTACCCAGTCCCACATCGGGAAGATGTTCTCTTCGCGGATACCAAAGGCCACGGCAGCGGCATTGTTGCTGGATACGGCAATGAAGTGACGATACAGCTCGGCTTCCGAGCCACCCTGGGCCAGGTACCAGGCGCGGGCGGCCTGGGCGTTTTTCAAGGTTTCCAGGGTATTGAAGGATTTCGACGAGACGATAAACAGCGTGGTTTCGGCCCGCAGCTTCATGGTCAGTTCGTGGAACTCGCTGCCGTCGATGTTCGCCAGGTAGTGGCAGCGCACGCCTTTGTGGGCGTAGGACAACAGCGCTTCAGACACCAGCTCGGGACCAAGGAACGAACCACCGATACCGATATTGACCACGTCGGTAATCGGCTTCTCGGTGTAGCCGCGCCACAGGCCGTCGTGGATGCGACCCACCAGATCGGTGATCTGGTTCAGCACTTTGTGCACGTCGGGCATGATATTCGTGCCGTTGACCGACAGCTTGTCACCCACTGGGCGGCGCAACGCGGTATGCAGCGCCGGGCGGCCTTCGGAGGAGTTGACGGGGTCGCCGTCGAACAATGCCTTGATCGCGCCTTGCAGGTCGACTTCCTTGGCCAGGCCCACCAGCAGGTCGCGGGTTTCTTGGGTGATCAGGTTTTTCGAGTAATCGAGGAAAAGTCCGCAGCTGCTCAAGGTGAACTGATTGAAGCGCTGGGGATCGGCATTAAAGGCTTCGCGCATGCTGAAATCCTGCATGGCTTGGCGATGTTGATTGAGCGCTTGCCAGGCGGGCAGAGCGGTAACGTCGTGGGGAGTGCGGTAATACGCCATCGCTGCGGGTTTCCTTTTATTACTGGGACTGCCTTTAAGACACTTGAAAGCCCGGAACGTCCAGCTTTTATAGCTGATGTTATAAAAGGGCGGGTTCCGGCCAACTGCGTCAACGCCAACACATGGCGTCGGGCGATTACATTAAACCTAGCGTGTCGATCTGTCTTGGCTTTGTCTGCGCTGTGGCCGGTACTTTTTTATACCGGCCGTCCAGGCTGTGCTACGAAAGGGTTATTCAGGCGGGAAGATTCAGGTGCAGGTTGTCGATCAGCCGGGTCGCGCCCAGGTAGGCGGCGACAAGGATGACCACGTCCCGATCCTCGGCACTGGCCGGGCGCAGGTGCTGGCCTTGGCGGATTTCCAGATAGTCCATACGCAGGCCGGCAGCCTCGATCTTCTGGATTTGCTCGGCGCGCAGCCTGGCAAAATCCCGATCACCGTGCTCGATGGCGCTGGCGATATGGCTGAGGCTGCGATACAGCACCGGGGCAATGACGCGTTGTTCTTCGCTTAGGTAGCCGTTGCGCGATGACAGCGCGAGGCCGTCTTCGGCACGGACGGTAGGTTCGCCGATAATCTGGATCGGCATGTTCAAGTCGCGCACCATGGCCCGAATCACCGCCAGTTGCTGGTAATCCTTCTGACCAAATACCGCCATGTCGGGCTGAACCATATTGAACAGCTTACTGACCACGGTCGCCACGCCTTCGAAATGCCCCGGACGGCTGGCGCCGCACAGGCCTTCGGACAGATGCGGCACGCTGACCCGGGTCTGGACGGCCATGCCGTCGGGGTACATCTCATCGACGGTTGGCGCGAACAGCAGGTTACAGCCAGCCTGCAGCAGTCTTTCCTGATCTGCTGCGAGGGTACGGGGGTATTTGTCCAGATCTTCGCCGGCCCCGAATTGCAGCGGGTTGACGAAAATACTCGCGACCACGAAGTCTGCTTGTTCGGCCGCCTTGGTTACCAGCGTGGCGTGACCGGCATGCAGGTTACCCATGGTGGGAACGAAGCCGATACGTTTGCCGGCACTGCGCGCGTGAGTCACGGCAGCGCGCAACTCACGCAGGGTTTTGACGGTGTTCATGCAGAGAATCCATGTTCGATGCCAGGAAAGGTAACGGCTTTGACCTCGGTGACGTAGGCGCTCAAGGCGGCCTGGATACTGTCCTGACCAGCCATGAAGTTCTTGACGAACTTCGGTGCGCGGCCGGTGAGCGCCAAGCCAAGCATATCGTGCAGAACCAGTACCTGGCCGTCGGTGGCGCTACCGGCGCCGATACCAATGACGGGGATCTTCACGGCCTGGGTGATTTCTTCGGCCAATTCGCTGGGTACGCACTCCAGCACAATCATGGCAGCGCCGGCTTGTTCCAGGGCGATGGCATCGGCACGCATCTGCCGCGCCTGGGCTTCGTTACGGCCCTGGACCTTGTAGCCGCCGAGGATATTGACCGATTGCGGTGTCAGGCCCATGTGGGCGCACACCGGCACGCCACGCTCGGCCAGCAGGCGAATCGATTCCGCCAACCAGGCGGCGCCTTCCAGCTTGACCATGTGCGCACCAGCCTGCATCAGTTGTGCACTGTTGCTCAGGGTCTGCTCAAGGGTGGCGTAGGCCATGAACGGCAGGTCGGCGATGATCAAGGCCCCGTCGTTTCCACGTTTGACGCTGGCCACGTGATAGGCAACTTCTGCGGTAGTGACGGGCAGCGTGCTGTCATTCCCTTGTAGAACCATGCCCAGGGAGTCGCCCACCAGTAACACTTCTACCCCGGCCTGGCAGCAAGCCTGGGCAAAAGTGGCGTCATAGCAGGTCAGCATGGTGATTTTCTCACCTTTGAGTTTGAGGCTCTGCAAGGTGGTCAGGGTAATGTCTGGCATGAAAAGGGTCCTCATTCAGGCGCTTGGAAACAGCGAGTAACGCGCGTGAGTCTTCGTTTATACAGGCGCACTTTCTTGAGAGCAGTGCTTATAAGGCCTGGATTGCGCCCTTTAGCGCCGGGTTGGCGACAGCGGGACGCCTATAGTCGTGAGGAGGACACCGGAAGTCAATTGGATGTGTTACCGCATTGTTACGCTGGCGGTGTTACCCGTGTTACTGATGCGATTCAGCATGTTGAGTGTGGTTTGCGCGACGCAAGACACAAGCTGGCTTGCCTGCGATGTAGGCAACTCGGTCTTTCAGTGCTGCCGAGGTGATGTTATCGCAGGCAAGCCAGTTCCTACATCGATCGAGTCAGGCTTGAGTCACGCGTTCCAGGCCGACAAACGGGCAGGCTGAAAGCAAGTCGCCGAGGGTTTGCTTATCCGGTAGTTGAAGCGTGGCAGGTGCCAGTTCAGCCAGCGGGTACAGCACGAACGCACGCAGGTGCATCTGGTAGTGCGGTACCTTGAGGCGCGGCTCGTCGATCAGTCGATCGCCAAACAGCAGGATATCCAGATCGAGCGTGCGTGGACCCCAGCGCACCAGGCGTTCGCGGCCCTGGTCGTTTTCGATAGCTTGCAGGGCGTCCAGCAACGCGAGTGGCGCGAGATTGCTGTCCAGGGCGGCAACCGCATTGGTATAGCGCGGCTGACCTGGGAGCAGAGAGTCACTTTGATAAAACGCCGACACACCGACGAGGGTGGTGTCGGGCAATTGCGCCAGCGCTTCTATAGCGTTGTGCAATTGCTGCTGCGGGGCAGCCAGGTTACTGCCCATGCCAATGTAGATGCGTTCCACCGTAGCTACTCACCTGATGTGTCGGCGGCGCTGCGCTTGCGCTTGCTGCCACTACTGCGCCGACGCTTTTTCGGTGCTTCGCTGCTGGTATCGCCCTTGCCACTCAAGTCACGAATCATTTCGCGACGCTCGCTGTCGTTGGCGTCCTGATAGTCGGTCCACCATTCACCCAGGCCGTCGGTCTGCTCGCCGGCGCTTTCACGCAGCAGCAGGAAGTCGTAGCCGGCACGGAAGCGCGGATTGTCCAGCAACAGGTCGGCGCGTTTGCCGCTGCGGCGCGGCAAGCGCTCCTGCATGTCCCAGATCTCGCGGATCGGCATGGTGAAGCGCTTGGGAATCGCAATGCGCTGGCACTGCTCTGCGATCAGTTCGTGCGCTGCTTCCTGCATCGCCGGTATCGGTGGCATGCCACGGTTTTGCAGGCGCAAGACACGAGCCGGCAAAGCTGGCCACAACAAGGCGGCAAACAGGAACGCCGGGGTCACGGGTTTGTTCTGTTTGATCCGCAGGTCGGTGTTGATCAACGCTTCACTGATCAGGGTGTGGGTGTAGGTCGGGTTGTGTTCCAGGGCGTCGGCGCTGGCTGGGAACAGCGGGTCGAACAACTGCAGGTCCACCAGCATTTCGAAGGTGTCAGCGGCATACCCGGAGAGGAACAGCTTGAGCACTTCTTCAAACAAGCGCGCCGAGGGGATTTCCCGCAGCATCGGTGCAAGGTTACGAATCGGCGCAGCCGTGTGTTTCTCGATGCCGAAGTTCAGCTTGGCAGCGAAGCGCACTGCGCGCAGCATCCGCACCGGGTCTTCCTGATAGCGCTGCGTCGGGTCGCCTATCAGGCGGATCAGGTTGTTGCGAATGTCATGTACGCCGTTGGCGTAGTCGAGGATGCGTTCGCTGACTGGATCGTAATAAAGGGCGTTGATGGTGAAGTCGCGGCGTTGCGCGTCGTCTTCCAGCGTGCCGTAGACGTTGTCGCGCAGGATTCGCCCGCTTTCGTTGCGCGAAGACTGGTTGCTGTCTTCATCTTCATCGTTTTGCGGATGATTGGCGCGGAAGGTCGCTACTTCGATGATCTCGCGACCGAAGTGGATGTGCACCAGCTTGAAGCGTCGGCCGATGATGCGCGCATTGCGAAACTCGGCGCGTATCTGTTCTGGCGTGGCACTGGTAGCGACGTCGAAATCTTTAGGGGTGATGTTGAGCAACATATCGCGCACGCAACCGCCGACCAGATAGGCCTGGTAACCAGCGTTCTGCAGGCGTTCGACAATGTTCACCGCATAACGGCTGAACTGGGCGCGCTGCAGCGAATGTTGATTGCTGTTGAGCACTTCAGGCGTGCTGCGAATGTGTTGCGTACGACGCAAGGGAGAACGGAATGACTGGAACAACTTCTTCAGCATGGGATGCACTGTTTGAAGGAATGTTCGGCCAAAACGAAGAATGACCGCATGATGGGCCGGGATTCTAGCATTTAGTCAGGGGATGGTGTAGGAACTAGCTGCAAGCGTTGAGCCAGAGGCTTAAACGAGGGGGCAAATTCAGAAGCTGGATTGCGGAAACTACAAGGGGAGCCGAAGCTCCCCCAGAAAGTAGTTGCGTGCTCTATTTTTATTATTGATTTCGGGCTTCTTGTTTTTGTTGAACGCCCTTGTCATGAGATTTCACCTTCATGACACTCCCAATCGGGAGTAAAGAGCAAACGGATTGCTTTGGTCGCTGTGTTGCTATGATCAATGATCCAACCAGTTCAGGCTCTGCCTTAGGGCAGTTTTTGTTGTTCTCGGCCTGGTTGCGGGGCAAGCCCCAAATGCAACGCCTCTCCAAAAGAATCAGTTAGCTGCGCCTCCGCCGTGTTGTTTTTATTATGCGTGAGTCGATTCGTCTTATTTTTATTGTCTTGTACAGTGCTTGTTATTGTTCTTGTACCAAGCATATAGCAGGGGGCGTGCCAACTTTTACAATCCCCAGCAAAATAAGGGGTTTGGGGCGTGTTCTGGTTTTTGATGGGCCAAAAAAAGCCGGGGCTTCGTTACCGTAAGCCCCGGCTTTTTGTTACGTGAATATCTGAGGTAACAGTTTTTTCACGTTTGGGGTGTTACCCCATCTAGATCGCCTCAGCTTTCGCTGGCAACCCCGGTCTTGCGGCGTGGAATGCCCAGACGTTGGCGGCGTTCCCACAGGCACTTGCGGCTGACACCCAGTTTGCGTGCCAATTCGGTCTCGGTCATGTGGTCTTGATGTTCAAGAACGAAGTGTTGGAAGTAGTCCTCCAGTGACAGATCTTCCGTTGGCTCGTGGCTGGTGTTGCTTGCGCCCTGCTGTGGTCCCAGGCCGATGAAGTCTTCGTCGTCCAGGTCACTCAGCTCGATGTCGATGCCAAGCAATTCAGCAGAGATTTCCGGGTTCTCCGACAGGATTACCGCCCGCTCCACGGCGTTTTCCAGCTCTCGCACGTTGCCAGGCCAGGAGTAATGTCGAATGGCCTGCTCAGCGTCGGCGGCGAACTTCAGGTCGGTCCGGTTGACTCGTGCGCTCTGGCGTACCAGGAACGCATTGGCAATCTCGTTGACATCTGCCCCGCGCTCGCGCAAAGCCGGCAACTTGAGGGCGATGACGTGCAGCCGGTAGTAAAGGTCCTCACGGAACTGGCCGACTTTCGCCAGGCTTTTCAGGTCTCGGTGAGTGGCTGCAATCAGGCGCACATCAACCTTTTGTGATTGCACGGAACCGACGCGGCGGATTTCGCCTTCCTGCAGCACCCGCAGTAGACGGGCCTGTGCTTCCAGCGGCAGTTCACCGATTTCGTCGAGAAACAGCGTCCCGCCGTCTGCCGCTTCCACCAGTCCTGCGCGACCCGCGCTGGCGCCGGTAAAGGCGCCTTTTTCGTGGCCGAACAGTTCGGATTCGATCAGGGATTCGGGGATCGCGGCGCAGTTTACCGAGATCATCGGTGCCTTGGCGCGCTTGGACAGGTTGTGCAGGGCGCGGGCCACCAGTTCCTTGCCGGTACCGGACTCGCCCTGGATCAGGACATTGGAGTCGGTGGGTGCCACCTTACGGATCTTGCTGTACAGCTCCTGCATGGGCGGGCAGGAACCGATGATGCCAATCTCGCCGTTGCAGTTATCGGCGCCGGGTTTTTCGGTGCCGTTGACGGCCTTGCCGGCGGGGCGCTCGGCGGAGCTGTTACCGACAGTTTGCCGGTCACGCAGGATGCGGGCCACTGCCTGGAGCATTTCGTCGTGATCGAAAGGCTTGGCAATATAATCCACCGCGCCCATCTTCATCGAGTCCACTGCTGAGCGCAGGCTGGCGTAGCTGGTCATGATCAGCACCGGAGTGCCCTGGCCGAGCTTGATCAGCTCGGTGCCAGGTGCGCCGGGCAGGCGTAGGTCACTGACGATCAGGTCGAACGTGGGAATGCTGAAACGCTCTTGTGCTTCCTGCACCGAGCCGGCTTCGCTGACTTGGTACTGATTACGTTCAAGCAGGCGACGCAAGGCAGAGCGGATAATGGTTTCGTCTTCGACGATCAAAATGTGCGGCATTGATTCAGTTCTCTCGACGGTCTCAGTTCACAGCGGACGTCGCTTCGACATGACGCGGCAAGGTCACCCTGATACGGGTGCCGCGTTGGCTTTCGGTGTCAGCCGGGCTGTCGATGGTGATTTGTCCATAATGCTCTTCAACGATGGAATAGACCAGTGCAAGGCCCAGACCGGTACCTTCACCCGGATCCTTGGTGGTGAAGAAAGGTTCGAACAATCGGTCCATGATGTTCTGTGGAATACCGCTGCCTTCATCTTCGACGATCAGATCGACCGTATGTTCGAAACCCTCGGTCTTGACGCGTACCGCGCCACCGGCCGGTGTTGCGTCACGGGCGTTGGACAGTAGGTTGATCAACACTTGTGCCAGGCGTTGCGAGTCGCCGTCGACCCAATGGTCCGGGTCGCACAGATTAAAGAACTGTACTTCGAAATTGCGTCGGTTCAAGGCCAGCAGCCCAATGGCATCCTGGGCGACTTCGGCCAGGCACACTGCTTCATCGTGATTTTGATGGCCTCCGGCATGGGCAAAGCTCATCAGCGACTGCACGATGCGCGACACGCGTTTGGTCTGTTCAAGGATCTGGCCGCTGATTTCGATGATCTCGCCGTCCTCTTCCCGCTCTTCCCGCAGGTTTTGCGCCAGGCACGCGATACCGGTGATCGGATTGCCGATTTCGTGAGCCACACCTGCCGCCAGGCGACCGATGCTGGCCAGCCGTTCGGAGTGGACCAACTTGTCCTCGAGCATCTGGGTTTCAGTCAGATCTTCCACCAATAGCACCAGGCCGCTGTTGCCGGGGGCCAGGGGCTCATCGATCGCTGCCTTGTGCAGATTGAGCCAACGAGTTTGCCCATCAAGTGCCAAGTGCTGTTTGTGCAAATGCTCGTCAGGCAGGTTGATAAAGCCCTGGAGCAGTTCCTTCCAGGGATCGCCAATCGTATTCAGGCGCGAACCCACCACCCGCTGGGCGGCAATGCCGGTCAGCTCTTCCATGGCCTTGTTCCACATCAGGATTTCCTGATCCTTGGCCAGGGAGCAGACCCCCATGGGCAATTCCTGCAAGGTCTGGCGGTGGTAGCGGCGCAGGGCGTCGAGTTCGGCGGCAAGGCCGGTAAGCCGCGAGTGGTAATCCTCCAGCCGGCTCTCGATGAAGTGGATGTCTTCGGTAACATAGTTTTCGCCGCCGGCCTTGTAGGGCAGGAAGGTTTCCACCATGTCCTGGGACACGCTGGGGCCCATCAGGCCCGAGAGGTTGGCCTCGATGCGGTCGCGCAGGCGGCGCAGGGCGTAGGGGCGGCGCTCATCGAAAGGCAGGTATAGATCGCGCAACGCTTGTTCCACTTCCTTTTGCGCGGCCTTGGCACCGAGGGGTTTGGCCAGTTGCGTGGCGAACTCCTGAGGCGAGGCCGCATGCAATTCACGTCGTTGCGGGCGGCGTACGTTATCCACCGCGCAGGCTTCGGCGGCACTGACTTCCTCAGGACTGGCGTTGGTAAACAGCGATGTAAGTGTGAACATCAGCACGTTGGCCGCCAGTGAAGCAATCGCTGCCATATGCCAACTGGTGTCGTCCAACACGTAGATCATGTTCAACAGCGGAATGTAGAACCCCTGCAGATTTCCGACTAGCGGCAAGAGCATGGTTACCAGCCATACCAAGATGCCTGCCAGCAGCCCGGCAATGAACCCGCGACGGTTGGCGGTTGGCCAGTAAAGTACCGACAGTACGCCAGGCAAGAATTGCAGGGTGGCAACGAAGGCAACGATTCCCAGGTTTGCCAGGTCCTGCTCGGCAGCCATCATCAGGTAGAAACCGTAGCCGGCCATGATGATCGCCACGATCAGCGCCCGGCGCGTCCATTTCAGCCAGCGATAGATGTTGCCCTCGGCGGGCGGTTGGTAAAGCGGCAGCACCAGATGATTGAGCGCCATGCCTGACAGTGCCAGAGTGGTGACGATGATCAATCCGCTGGCCGCCGATAGGCCACCGACATAGGCCAGCAGCGCCAAGGCCTTGCTATTGGCGGCGATGCCGATGCCGAGGGTGAAGTATTCCGGTTTGGTGGTAGCACCCAGCTTCAGGCCTGCCCAGAGGATCAGCGGCACCGCCAGGCTCATCAGCAGCAAAAACAACGGCAAACCCCAACTGGCACTGACCAGCGAGCGCGGGTTGAGGTTTTCGGTGAAAGTCATGTGGTACATGTGCGGCATGACGATAGCCGAGGCGAAGAACACCAGCAGCAGCGTGCGCCAGGGACCTTCTTGCAGGGGCGTGTGCAGGGCGGCGAGGGCGGTCTGGTTTTGCAGTAGCCACAACTCCAACTGATGCGGGCCATCGAATACGCCGTACAGCGCATACAGACCAACGCCACCGATGGCGATCAGTTTGATCACCGATTCGAAGGCAATCGCGAACACCAGGCCTTCGTGTTTTTCTCGGGTGGCGATATGCCTTGAACCGAAGAAGATCGTGAACAGGATGATCAGCGCACAGAAGCTCAGGGCAACCCGGTGTTGCACCGGTTCCTGGGTGAGAATGCCAATGGAGTCTGCCACCGCCTGGATTTGCAAGGCCAGCAGCGGCAATACGCCGATCAGCATGAAGATCGTGGTCAGCGCCCCCGCCCAGGTACTGCGGAAACGAAAGGCGAACAGATCCGCCAATGACGACAGTTGGTAGGTGCGGGTGATCTTCAGAATCGGGTATAGCAGCACCGGCGCCAGCAGGAACGCCCCGGAAACCCCCAGGTAGCTGGAGAGAAAGCCGTAGCCGTATTGGTAGGCCAGGCCCACCGTACCGTAGAACGCCCAGGCACTGGCATATACGCCCAGCGACAACGTGTAGGTCAGCGGATGGCGAATGATCGCCCGTGGAATCATTCCACGCTCACTGATCCAGGCCACCCCGAACAGCGTGGCCAGGTAGGCGGCGCTGATCAGCAGCATCTGGGTCAGGCTAAAGCTCATCGGCATCTTTTTGGCTCTGCAGAATGAAGGTCACCACGATCAGAATCAGCCAAAGCAGATAGGGTCGGTACCAGGCGCCTGTGGCGTCAATCCACCAATCCATGATGGCGGGAGAAAACAGATAGATCCCGACAACCAACAGGAGGACCAATCGATAGATATACATACTGGCCTCTGATTGAAAAACTGCGGCGATGGTAACGGATGGCTGGCAGGCTGCAAGCGTCTTCAGTGCAATTGCGCTTCGTCCAGGGTGAGCACCCGCGGGATCTGGCGGGCATCCCAGTGGCGGATGCCCCAATCCAACAGCTCTCGTGGACTGGCGTGGTGCAGTTCATCCCCCGGCTGCTGACCGAGGGCGCGCAATGCTCGGAGCAGCAGCGGGGTGGCCTGATCGCTGTCCAGCGGCGGTGAACGGTAGGATTTACCCAACTTGTTGCCGTCTGGCTGGGTAATCAGCGGGACGTGCAGGTAACGGGGCTGGGGTAGGCCGAGCAATTCTTGCAGGTACAGTTGGCGCGGGGTGGAATCGAGCAGGTCGGCGCCCCGCACGATATCGGTAACACCTTGCCAGGCATCGTCGAGGACGACGGCCAATTGGTAGGCATACAGGCCATCGCGACGCTGGATGACGAAGTCGCCCACATCCCGGCCGAGATGTTGTCGGAATTGGCCCTGGACCCGGTCGGTAAAATGGTATTCCAGCTCCGGTACCCGCAGTCGGATGGCGGCATCTACCTGGCCGTGGCCAGCGTTGCGGCATAAGCCTGGGTAAATGCCGTGATACGGCTCAAGTTGCTTGCGCGAACAGGTACAGGCGTAAGCCAGACCCTGGTTGAACAAGCGATTGAGGACCTCGGCGTAGGCCTCGTGCCTTTCGCTTTGTCGGACCCGTTCGCCGTCCCACTCAAAGCCATAGCGTTCCAGGGCATCGAGAATTGCTGCCTGGGCGCCTGGCTCTTCTCGTGGTGGGTCGAGGTCTTCCATGCGCATCAGCCACAAGCCATTGTTGGCGCGAGCGTCGAGATAGGAGGCGAGGGCGGCAACCAGGGAGCCGAAATGTAGATGGCCGCTGGGTGTGGGGGCGAAACGCCCGATGTAAGAGGAGGCTGTCATGGGCTGGATATTACTGGAAAAGTCGCAAATGCCAGAAACAAAAATGGGGCGTTTGCACGCCCCATTCGTTCAGCCCGGCGGTAATTACTTGCCGACCTGTTTTTCCTTGATTTCCGCCAAGGTCTTGCAGTCTACGCACAGGTCTGCGGTCGGACGGGCCTCCAAGCGGCGAATACCAATTTCGACGCCGCAGGATTCGCACCAGCCGTATTCTTCGTCTTTGATCAGTTGCAAGGTCTTGTCGATCTTTTTGATCAACTTGCGCTCGCGATCGCGGGCCCGCAGTTCAAGGGCGAACTCTTCTTCCTGGCTGGCACGGTCTGCCGGGTCAGGAAAGTTGGCTGCTTCGTCCTTCATATGGTCAACGGTGCGGTCGACCTCCTGCATCAAATCCTGTTTCCACTTGTTCAGGATTTTGGTGAAGTGCTCTCGCATGGGCTCGCCCATGTACTCCTCGCCCTTTTTTTCCACGTAGGGTTCGAAGCCGCCGAGGCCTTGAGTCTGCTGTTGCTTTGCTTGGGTGGACATGAATAGACCGCCTCTCACTCTTCTAATCCATTGCGCAGGATTGCAACACTACCGACACCTGCCGGCCCTGCGGCTGCAAGCGGGCGAACTTACCAGATAGATTCGGGGTGCGCCACTCCCGGTTGTCGAGGCACCCTTGTGTGCGGGTGGCAAACCGCGAGCTCTCTAGCAAGACAGGCCCTGAACGATAATTTTAGCCGCTTTGCCAGGCCCTGCCCGGAACATCTGCCGTGATGCATTTGGAATACGGCATGTTTTACGCTACCGGTTGGGTAGAATCGGGGTTTGCATTTAACCGTAAGGAAGGCTAATGGCTCAGCCCTACAGCGCACGCAGTCGCGCTATCGAACCTTTTCATGTCATGGCGTTGCTGGCGCGAGCCAACGAACTGCAGGCAGCAGGTCATGATGTGATTCACCTGGAGATTGGTGAACCGGACTTCACCACGGCTGAGCCCATCATCAAGGCAGGGCAGGCCGCGCTGGCTGATGGCAAGACCCGTTACACCGCCGCTCGTGGCTTGCCGCAACTGCGCGAAGCGATCAGTGGCTTCTACCAGCAGCGTTACGGCCTGGATATCGATCCCGAGCGAATTCTGATCACGCCGGGCGGTTCGGGAGCGTTACTTTTGGCCAGCAGTTTGCTGGTGGATCCGGGCAAGCACTGGCTGCTGGCGGACCCGGGTTATCCGTGTAACCGGCATTTCCTGCGCCTGGTGGAGGGTGCTGCCCAGTTGGTCCCGGTAGGCCCTGAAGTACGTTATCAACTGACCGCCGACCTGGTTGCGCGCCACTGGAACCAGGACAGTGTCGGGGCATTGGTTGCTTCCCCGGCCAATCCAACCGGGACAATTCTCACGCGTGACGAATTGGCCGGGCTGTCGAGTGCGATCAAGGCGCGTGACGGCCACTTGGTGGTGGACGAGATCTATCATGGCCTGACTTATGGCACCGATGCCTGCAGTGTGCTGGAGGTCGATGACGAAGCTTTTGTCTTAAATAGCTTTTCAAAGTATTTCGGGATGACCGGCTGGCGCTTGGGTTGGCTGGTAGCACCACCTGCGGCAGTCGGTGAGTTGGAGAAATTGGCGCAGAATCTTTATATCAGTGCGCCGAGCATGGCTCAGCATGCTGCGTTGTCATGTTTCACTGCGCAAACGTTGAGCATTCTCGAGGAGCGGCGAGCCGAATTTGGCCGGCGCCGTGATTTCTTGTTGCCGGCGCTGCGCGAGTTGGGCTTCTCGATTGCAGTCGAACCCGAAGGTGCGTTTTACCTGTACGCGGATATCAGCGCGTTCGGCGGCGATGCCTTTGCATTTTGTCGCCATTTTCTCGAGACCGAGCATGTGGCTTTTACTCCCGGGCTGGATTTTGGGCGTTATCAGGCCGGTCATCATGTGCGGTTTGCCTACACCCAAAGCCTGGAACGCTTGCAGCAAGCGGTGGAACGAATCGCCCGCGGCCTGAAGAGTTGGCAAGGCTGATGCGTTTTGATCCTCCCCTCGAAGAGGGCCGGCTGATCCGTCGTTACAAGCGTTTTCTGGCCGATATCGAAACCATTGGTGGCGAGTTACTCACCATTCACTGCCCAAACACCGGCTCGATGTTCAATTGCATGGTTGAAGGTGGCCAGGTCTGGTTCAGTCGTTCCAATGATCCCAAGCGCAAATTGCCCGGCACCTGGGAAATCAGCGAAACCCCGCAAGGACGCCTGGCCTGCATCAACACCGCGCGCGCCAATCAGTTGGTTGAGGAGGCGTTACGTGCAGGAATTATCAGCGAGCTCAATGGCTTTACCGGATTGAGGCGTGAAGTGGCCTACGGGCAGGAGAACAGTCGTATCGACTTTCGTCTGGAATACCCCCTGGGCGCGGCCTATGTCGAAGTCAAAAGCGTCACGCTGGGATTTGACGGGACATCCATCGCCGCATTCCCTGATGCGGTGACTCAGCGCGGGGCCAAACACTTGCGCGAGCTTGCACATCTGGCGCGTGATGGCGTACGGGCGGTGCAGTTGTATTGTGTCAATCTGTCCGGCATTGATGGGGTGCGTCCCGCCGAGGAGATCGACGCGGGTTACGCTGCCGCGCTGCGTGAAGCCAAGGCAGCCGGGGTGCAAGTCCTGGCTTACGGTGTACGGGTGACTGAGCAGGAAATCTGCATCGACCGGCCCTTGGCTGTGCTGCTTGACGTCTAGAGTTGCACCCACAAGCCCTGCTCGTCTTCGCGACCGTGCAGGGCTGTCAGGTTTTGCCCCGCACAAGGGCCGGCGACGCATTCGCCGCTTTCCACGAGAAACAGCGCGCCGTGGGTTGCACACTGGATCAGGCTCGCGCTTTGATCGAGAAATCGGTCGGGCTGCCATTCCAGCGGGATGCCTCGATGGGGGCAGCGATTGATGTAGAAGTAGGCGATGCCGCCCCGGCGCACGGCAAACAACTTGCGGCCATCGATATCGAAGCCGCGACTGCCGGCTTCAACGAGTGCTTGTGAGGGGCAAAGAAACTTCATGATGGCTCTCGGAGGGGCGGGCGCGCAGATAAAGGGCTGCAGGTTTGTTCAGGCTGTGCCGGTGTTCCTGGCGCTTGACGTTCAAATGCAAACAATTATCAAATGCTGTCTTCGCCCGTAAGCTGACTGCGTGCTCATTACGATGCCAGGTCTTGTCGATCTGTCACATGGGCGAGTGATCCAGCGGGTCTACCCTTGGAAGGAAACCCTTTTATGCGCCTGAGTGCCAGCGCTATCGCGCTTGTTGTCGGACTGCTGATCAATCATGGCGTGCAAGCCTCGGAGCTGGCGCAACGCTGGGTCAGCGCTGGCGGTGCGTTGTCGGAATGGGTCGTGGCCTTGGGCGGTGAGTCAAAGTTGGTGGGGGTCGACACCACCAGTCAGCATCCAGAATCCCTCAAGGCCTTGTCCAGCATCGGTTATCAGCGTCAGTTATCGGCCGAAGGCATTCTGAGCCTGCGTCCGGAAATCCTGGTGGGTACCGAGGAAATGGGGCCGCCGCCGGTGCTGGCGCAGATCCGCAAGGCAGGTGTAACTGTGGAACTCTTCTCGGCCCAGCCTGACTTGCCGACGCTTGAACGCAACCTGCACCACTTGGGCAGGTTGCTGGGCAGCGATGAAAAGGCATTGGTATTGTTCAGCGGTTATCAGCAGCAGCTAGAGCAGCAAAAAGACTGGGTGATGCATGCCCAGGCCACACAACAAGAGCCAGGCGTGCTGTTGGTATTGGGGCACGCCGGCGGCAAGCCGTTGATCGCGGGTAAGGACACGGCTGCCGATTGGGTGCTGCAACAAGCAGGCGGGCGCAATCTGGCGACTCACAGTGGTTATAAGCCGTTTTCCGTTGAGTCCTTGGCGGGCCTGAATCCAGAGGTGCTGGTGTTTTCGGATCGCGCCCTCAGTGGCGATGCCGCCCGCGAGGCGCTGTTCAAGGAGAACCCGGTGCTTGCATCCACGCCCGCAGCCCGGCAAGGCCGGGTGTTTGAGTTGGATCCTACGCTACTGGTAGGAGGCCTGGGACCGCGGCTGCCGGCCAGCCTGACGAGGCTGTCCAAGGGCTTCTACCCTTCTCAGGATAAAGCCGCTCCATGAGTACTCTGGTTAAACCGCGTACCTTGTTTATCGGCTTGACGCTGTTATGTGTACTGGCGATCTGGCTGTCACTGGCCCTGGGGCCGGTCAGCCTGCCGTTGATCGATACGTTGCGCGCCGCCTTGCGCTTGCTGGGCGTGCCGATTGAAGCGGCGGGTCTGGAGCAGGCCGAGCTAATTCTCGGCCAGATACGCCTGCCGCGCACGTTATTGGGGCTTGCGGCAGGTGGCGTGCTGGCGCTTTCGGGGGTTGCCATGCAGGGATTGTTTCGCAACCCGTTGGCCGACCCCGGCTTGGTCGGAGTTTCCAGCGGTGCGGCGTTGGGAGCAGCGCTTGCGATTGTGGGAGGGTCGTTGCTGGGTGGCCTGCCGGACGTATCGGGCCCTTATCTGCTGTCGTTGTGTGCCTTTCTTGGTGGCCTGGGAGTGACCGCGCTGGTCTATCACCTAGGGCGGCGCAACGGCCAGACCAACGTAGCGACCATGTTGCTGGCTGGGATCGCCTTGACGGCCCTGGCCGGGTCGGCAGTGGGGCTGTTTACCTACCTGGCGGATGACGCCACGTTACGCACACTCACCTTTTGGAACCTGGGCAGTTTGAATGGGGCCAGTTACTCGCGGTTGTGGCCGCTGTTGCTGGTCAGTGCCGGCGTTGCGCTGTGGCTGCCGCGCCGGGCCAAGGCGCTGAATGCTTTGTTACTGGGTGAGTCTGAGGCCAGTCATTTGGGAGTCGATGTCGAACGGCTCAAGCGTGAATTGGTGTTTTGCACTGCGCTGGGTGTCGGTGCAGCCGTTGCGGCGGCGGGGATGATAGGTTTTGTCGGGCTGGTGGTGCCGCATCTGGTACGCCTGCTGGCGGGGCCTGACCATCGGGTGCTCTTACCCGCTTCGCTGCTGGCCGGCGCAAGCCTGCTGCTGTTTGCTGATCTGGTGGCCCGCTTGGCCTTGGCACCTGCGGAACTGCCCATTGGTATCGTTACCGCGTTTATCGGTGCCCCGTTTTTTCTGTACCTGTTGCTGCGAGGTCGTGCCTGATGCTGCGCGTGGAAAACCTGCAGATCCTTCGCGGGCACAAGATCGTTCTCAGCGATGTGAGCCTGGAGCTCAGGCCTGGTGAAGTGCTGGGCGTCCTGGGGCCCAATGGCGCAGGCAAAAGTACGTTGCTCGCTGCGCTGTGCGCGCAATTGCCCGCTGATCAGGGCCAGATATGGTTGGATCAGCGCGAGCTGAAACACTGGAGTGGTGCAGAGCGCGCCCGGCGCCTTGCGGTGCTGCCACAAACATCCACCCTGGATTTTGCTTTTCGGGTGGAGGAAGTGGTCGGTATGGGGCGTCTGCCGCACCAGACCGGCAAAGTGCGTGACGATGATATTATCTGCGCTGCCTTAGAGGCCGCAGATGTCAGCCATCTGAGCGGGCGCAGCTATTTGGCCTTGTCGGGCGGCGAGCGTCAGCGGGTACATCTGGCACGGGTGCTGGCGCAACTCTGGCCGGGTGAGGCGGGGCAGACGTTATTGCTCGATGAGCCGACTTCGATGCTCGACCCCCTGCATCAGCACACGACTTTGCAGGCGATTCGCCGGTTTGCTGATCGTGGCGCCGCGGTGCTGGTGATCCTCCATGACTTGAACCTGGCCGCCCGCTACTGTGACCGCATCCTGCTGCTGGAAAGTGGCCGCCCACATGCACTTGATGTCCCGGCCCAGGTTCTGCGTCCCGAGCCGCTCAAGGCAGTGTTTGGCCTGGATGTATTAGTGCAGCCACATCCCGAGCGAGGGCATCCGCTGATCATCGCGCGTTGACTTTTGCGCAGGCAAAAAAAGACCCGGCAAGAGCCGGGTCAAATAACCGTGATTAGCCTGATGAGGAGATAATCTGAGAGTCCGAACCAATGGTCTTTCAGTTATCGGCTGATCTCGCGATCAGTTGTGATAATCATAACGATTCTCATTTGAGAGTCAACCTTTGTTTTGCGCTCTTTGCCATTTCCGTCAAACGTTCGTGTGAAATTCGCGCACGTAGCGCATTCGTGGCTTTTCAATTCTTCTGCCGCACGGACAAGGTCTCGAATTGACGATTCAAGGCTTCCTTGCGCTCTGTCGGTATGTCATTCCAATGCACATCCATCAATGCACCCTCGATGGCATACAACAACACTTTGGATGCCCGGAAGCCGCGGGACCGCACCGCCCGGTAAGCATCAACCGCTCCCAGGCGCCGCAGATCCGAAGCGCTATGGATGCCCACCGCATGCAGCCATTGCGCTGACGTCTTGCCCAGGTTTTTCAGGTGTTGCAGCTCATCATTCATCAAGCCTCCTTGCAACGGGCCGAAGGTGCGGTGGGTATCGTGACCATGCAAGCCTGCAAAGGAGTGTAGCGCTCAGTAGGAAAAGCGTAGTTCTTTGCTAAGAAACGACGTAAATGCTTCTAAGGCTGGCGCTTGATTTTTGACGGCGGGCAGGCGTGAAACGCCCGGCTTGCGCTGCGCAGGGCGTGAATGGATGTGCAGGTATTACTTGGTCCGGTAGCGCAGCCGGGTACCAAAATTGACCGACATGAGAATTTCGTCGGCGCTCAGTTCAACTGGGAAATAAGTCCCCGAAATCTGTGCGTGGGCCAGGCTGGCCCCTTCCAGGGAGCATCCCCGCAGGTCCAGGCCGCGCAAGTCGGCAGAGCGGAAGTACGCATCGGTGAAATCCACGCCCTCGGCATGCAGGTCGCGCAGATCAAGTCCGCGAAAGTCGCCGCCGCGCATATCCACGGTGCCGTCTCTGGCTCGCTGTTGATTGAAGCCACGAATATCATCTTTGTGCAGCAGCACATAAAGCGCAGAGTCAAGAAGCTTCGGCTGGCTCACAACGGCGTCTCCTGCCGGATGGGTGATGTCATTATAGTATCACTGTCGCCCGGCCGTGAGCTACGCACAGCTGCACGGCCAAGATAGTTTTCCTACAGGCCTGGCAGGCGCTGGCGGATGTGTGCAACCAGGGCGTCCAGCGTGCCGCTTTCATTGGTCTCGACACGCTTGCTCAGCAGGGTTTCTTCGGCGCTGAGTGGTTCGCGGGCGGCCTGTTGCTCTTCGATAATCGCCAATGTGGCATCGGACGGATCGTTCTGGTCCGCTTGGCGTTGTGCAAGCCAGTTGGCGATAACGGCGTGGGGGGCATTGCAGTCGAGGATCAAAAAGGGAGCGCCGGTAGCTTGCGCAATGTTGGCGGCGGCGTCGCGTTGCTCGCGCTTGAGGTAGGTGGCATCCAGCGCCACAGGGAAACCGGCGCGCAGCAGGGTGTCGGCGATCTCGTGCAGCCGTGTATAGGTCGCAGCGCTGGCGTTCGTTGCGTAGATACCCGCCTGCGGGGTGTTTTCGATTGTCTGTTCGCCGAACAGGCGCTTGCGTTCCACGTCGGAGCGCACGCGGATCGCGCCCAAGGCTTCCACCAGGCGCATTGCCACATGGCTTTTGCCGGTGGCCGATACACCATGGGTGATCGCCAGGAAACGCGATGGGATTGCACTGTAGCTTTCCGCCAGGTTCGCGTAGTTGCGGTATTGGCGCAAAGTCGTTGCACGCTGCACCCCGGCGGCTTCGGCTGGCATGCTGAACAACGCTACCTTGGCCCGTACCAGCGCACGGTAGGCTTTATAGAAGTTCAGCAACTCCACGCCTTGATAGTCGCCTGTCAGTTCCAGGTACTGGCTGATAAAGCGTCGGGCCAGGGATTTCAGGCCGCGGTCCTCCAGGTCCATGGCCAGGAAAGCGGTATCGGCGTAGACGTCGGTAAAGCGAAACGGCTCATTGAACTCAATGCAGTCGAAGATCACCACGTGGCCGTCGATCAAGGTGGCGTTGCCCAGATGGATATCGCCGTGGCATTCGCGGATGAAACCGTTGAGCTTGCGTTGCTCGAACAATGGCTTGAGGCGGGTGAAGCTGCTTTCAGCCCACGCTTCAAGCGCGTTCAACTGCTCCAGGTCAGATTTTTCACTGAGGAATGGGCGGATCTGTTCAAAGTTCTGGCGTACTGGCGCCATCACATCGTGCGGGGTACCGGCGGAATGATCGGCTGGGACTTGCGGAGCACTCAGATGGAACTTGGCAATCTGCCGGGCCATTTCGTCGATGTGCGCGGTGGTCAGTTCGCCGTTGGCCTGCAAGGTGCTTAGCAACTGACTTTGTGGGAATTGGCGCATTTTCAGCAGGTAATCGATTACCGGGCCATCGTTGCCATTGAGCTGCGGCGCTTCGGCGCTGCCGGTGATCGGTAAAACCTCAAGATACAAATCTTGCGTCAGGCGCTGGTTAAGACGCAGCTCTTCGTTGCAAAAGTGGCGGCGTGCGTCCAGATGGGTGAAGTCGAGGAAACTGAAATTCACCGGCTTCTTCATCTTGTAGGCATAGGGCCCGGTGAGCAGAACCCATGAAATATGGGTTTCAATGACTTGAAACTCTTCTACCGGATGTGGAAACAGGGCCGGGTTTTGCAGGGCAGCAATCAGGGACTGGCTCACGGGCGATCCTTCGGAGTCTGGGGGAAATAATAGTGGCCATTATGGCGGCTCACGTCGGTCGTGCAAACCGCTGTCCGGCTCATGTTGATCATCGATAAAGTGCGTATAATCCGCCGCCATGACTCGTACCCGATCCCCTCGTTCCCGAAAAAAACCTCCATCCCGCAGCCTGCGCCCCTGGCTGGGCTGGGCGATCAAGCTTGGCCTGGTTGGCCTGGTGGTGATCGCTGGCATAGCGGTTTACCTTGATGCCGTGGTTCAGGAGAAGTTCTCTGGCAAGCGCTGGACCATTCCCGCGAAGGTCTATGCACGCCCGCTGGAGCTGTTCACCGGCCAGAAGCTGAGCAAGGCAGACTTCCTCACCGAGCTTGATGCATTGGGCTATCGGCGTGAAAGCGTAAGCAATGGTCCCGGCGCGGCGGCCGTCAGCGGTAATACCGTGGACTTGAACACCAGGGGGTTCCAGTTCTATGAAGGCCTCGAAAAGGCGCAGCCGGTACGCGTGCGTTTTTCCGGAGACTACGTCGCCGAGCTTTCGTCGCTTAACGGTGGGAAATTACCGGTGGTTCGTCTGGAACCGCTGTTGATCGGCGGGATTTACCCGAAGAACCTTGAAGATCGCATCCTGATCAAGATCGACCAGGTGCCTCCTTACCTGTTGGAAACGCTGGTCGCGGTGGAAGACCGGGACTTTTACAGTCACTGGGGGGTGTCGCCAAAGTCCATTGCCCGCGCTGTCTGGGTCAATACTTCAGGCGGCAAGATGACCCAGGGCGGCAGTACGCTGACGCAACAGTTGGTCAAGAACTTCTATCTGACTAGCGAACGCAGCCTGACCCGCAAGCTCACTGAAGCCATGATGGCGATGTTGCTGGAGTTGCATTACAGCAAGCAGGAAATCCTTGAGGCATACCTCAACGAAGTATTCGTTGGCCAGGACGGTCAGCGCGCGGTGCATGGCTTTGGCCTGGCCAGTCAGTTTTTCTTCGGTCAGCCGCTGGCCGAGCTGAAGCTGCATCAAGTGGCCTTGCTGGTGGGCATGGTCAAGGGGCCGTCCTATTACAACCCTCGGCGCAACCCCGAGCGCGCCCTCGAACGACGTAACTTGGTGCTTGATGTGCTTGAGCAGCAAGGTGTTGCCACGGCCGAACAGATTGCCGCAGCCAAGAAAATGCCCCTGGGTGTGACCACTCGTGGCAAGTTGGCGGACAGCTCGTTCCCCGGCTTTATCGACCTGGTCAAGCGCCAACTGCGTGAAGACTATCGCGACGAGGACTTGACCGAGGAAGGCCTGCGGATCTTTACCAGTTTCGACCCGATCCTGCAGATGAAGGCCGAAGCGTCGGTCGCTGACACATTCAAGCGACTGTCCGGGCGTAAAGGCTCTGATGCGGTCGAAGCCGCGATGGTGGTGACTAACCCGGAAACGGGCGAAGTCCAGGCGATGATCGGCAGTCGCCAGGCCAGCTTCGCCGGTTTCAACCGTGCTCTGGATGCCGTGCGACCGATAGGCTCGCTGATCAAGCCTGCGGTCTACCTGACCGCGTTGGAGAAACCCAGCAAGTACACGTTGACCAGTTGGCTGTCCGACGAGGCATTCTCGGTCAAGGGCGCAGATGGTCAGGTATGGAAACCACAGAATTATGATCGGCGCTCCCACGGTACGGTGTTCCTGTACCAGGGGCTGGCGCATTCCTACAACTTGTCGACGGCCCGGCTGGGTCTGGAATTGGGTGTGCCCAACGTGCTCAAGACCCTGGCTCGACTGGGTGTAAGCCGCGAGTTTCCTGCATTTCCCTCAATGTTGCTGGGGGCTGGTGGTTTGAGCCCGATGGAAGTGGCAACTATGTACCAGACGCTTGCCAACGGTGGATTCAATACGCCGATGCGTGGGATTCGTAGCGTCCTGACGGCAGAAGGGGAGCCGCTCAAGCGTTACCCGTTCCAGATTCAACAACGCTTTGACCCGGCGTCGATCTATCTGGTGCAGAACGCCATGCAACGGGTAATGCGCGAAGGCACGGGCCGTTCGGTCTATAACTCGTTGCCGGCCAACCTGACGCTGGCCGGCAAGACCGGTACCAGTAACGATTCCCGGGACAGTTGGTTCGCAGGCTTCAGCCAGGACTTGCTCGCCGTGGTCTGGCTGGGCCGCGATGACAATGGCAAGACACCATTCACCGGTGCCACGGGGGCATTGCAGGTCTGGACCAGCTTCATGCGCAAGGCCGACCCGTTGCCCCTGAATATGCCGCAGCCAGACAATATAGTTCAGGCCTGGATTGATGCCCGAACCGGCCAAGGTTCCGACGCCAACTGTCCGGGTGCGGTACAGATGCCGTATATTCGCGGCAGCGAGCCGCCAGCTGGTCCGGCGTGCAATAGCGCAATTCCCACAGACGCCGAATCGGTAATGGATTGGGTCAAGGGCTGGATGAATTAAGCAAAGAGGATTTCAAGTGAACAAGTGGTTGATTCCAGCTATTGCAACGCTGGCTTTGCTCGGCGGTTGCTCCAGTGTGCAGCGCGGTTCCATCCCGGTGGTGGATGCCGGTACAGCTGTTTCCAATAACGATCGAATCTCGGCAAAGGGTGGTTTCCGTCAGACAGTGACCACCCGTCCGACACCCACGACCGCACAAGCTGTGCCTCAGGCGTCGGGTGTGGTGGTAATGGTGCCAGGCGGTGGTGCCACGGCTTCCGCGCCAATCAGCAGCCAGCCATTTACACCGGGGCCGATCACGCCGGGTCCGGTTGAGTCCACGCCAATCCAGCCCGGGCCGGTCAATCAGGGTTCCTACAGCATGCCCTCCACCCCGAGCGGAATTCCTTCCACTAGTGCCGGGGGCTTGTCGGCCGACGAGCAATTGGACGGCCCCGTGCTGGCTTTGTTGACTACCGCGCAGCAACAACAAGCCGGCGGCGACTTGAACGGTGCGTCCTCCAGCCTTGAGCGCGCCCAGCGCGTGGCGCCGCGTGAACCGCAAGTGCTCTATCGCCTGGCGCAAGTGCGCATGGCCCAGGGCGATGCGCCGCAAGCCGAACAGTTCGCGCGTCGTGGCCTAACAATGGCCAATGGCCGTCCTGATCTGCAGGCCAGCTTGTGGGGCTTGATTGCCCAGGCTCGCGAGAAGCAGGGTGATGCTGCGGGTGCTGCCCAGGCTCGTCAAAAGGCCAAGGTAAGCCTCTGATGGATGCACGTTTTCCGCAGATCGCTGAACAGCTATTGCTGATCGAGCGTGAATTGCGCCTGCAGGGCTGGTGGGATGAAAAATCGCCTAGCGCCGAGGCACTGAGCAGCGTCGAACCGTTTTCGGTCGATACGCTGGATTTTCACCAGTGGCTGCAATGGATCTTCCTTGTGCGGATGAAGCAGATCCTTGAGCAGGACCTGCCATTGCCCAGCGCTTCTGGAATTATGGAAATGGCCGAGATGGTCTATGCCGACAAACCACGCGAGAGCCAGGGCTTGCGTGCCGCGCTGAAAAAAATCGATCAATTGATCGTCGGCGCTCGTTAATTGCCTGACTGCCGGGTTTTTCGGCAGTCTCGCGCATATTTCTACCGCTTGACGACATTCAGGCGAGTTTTATCCCTCCTCAAACCTCTTTCTTGTGCGTTCTCATGCGCTTAGTCGTAAAAAAGCGCAATTATTGCTTGACTTGAAGAGGCTGAAACACAAGAATCCAATGGCCGCTGTAGAGGGACTGCCAGAAGCAGACCCACTCAGCAGATCATGAGGTGCATATCCGCGCCGACCTGTAACACCCGCAACGCGTTACCTCGCGCTGGGTGGGAAAATCCCGCAACACTTGGGACGCTCCCAATACTTGCTCAGTCAGTGCTGACGTAGTCGGCGACCACCGTCGCTCATGCTCTGTTGAGAAGTAAACCTATTAAGACCCGTCGGTTTTCAACGGACGGTATTCTGGCGTTTTAGAGGTGAACAACGTGGAGCTTTTATCTGGCGGTGAGATGCTCGTCCGCTTTTTGCGTGACGAAGGCGTCGATTATATCTATGGGTACCCAGGTGGTGCTCTGCTGCATGTCTACGACGCACTGTTCAAGGAACCTGCTGTTACCCACATCCTGGTTCGCCACGAACAGGCCGCGACCCATATGGCTGACGGTTATGCCCGTGCCACCGGTAAAGCCGGTGTAGTACTGGTGACTTCCGGCCCTGGCGCGACCAATGCCATCACCGGTATCGCGACTGCGTATATGGACTCCATTCCGATGGTGATCATTTCTGGCCAGGTGGCAAGCACCATGGTCGGTACCGATGCATTCCAGGAAACCGACATGATCGGTATTTCCCGGCCGATCGTGAAACACAGCTTCATGATCAAGCATGCTTCGGAAATCCCTGACGTCATGAAAAAGGCGTTCTACCTTGCGCAGTCCGGTCGCCCGGGCCCTGTGGTGGTGGATATTCCGAAGGACATGACCAATCCTGCGGAAAAATTCGAATACATTTTTCCGAAAAAAGCCAAGCTGCGCTCCTACAGCCCGGCCGTTCGTGGGCACTCGGGTCAGATCCGCAAGGCGGCAGAAATGCTGCTGGCGGCCAAGCGTCCGGTGCTCTACTCGGGTGGCGGCGTGATTCTGGGTGGTGGTTCCGCGCCACTGACCGAATTGGCCAAGATGCTCAATCTGCCGGTAACCAACACGCTGATGGGCTTGGGCGCATTCCCGGGCTCGGACCGTCAGTTCGTTGGCATGCTCGGGATGCACGGCAGTTACACCGCCAACCTGACCATGCACCATGCCGATGTGATTCTGGCTGTGGGTGCGCGGTTTGACGACCGGGTAATCAATGGCGCGAGCAAGTTCTGCCCGAATGCCAAGATTATCCATATCGACATTGACCCGGCGTCCATCTCCAAAACCATCAAGGCCGATGTGCCAATCGTGGGCCCGGTGGAAAGCGTGTTGACCGAAATGGTCGCGGCGCTCAAGGACATCGGCGAAACACCGAACAAGGATTCTGTCGCCAGTTGGTGGAAGCAGATTGACGAATGGCGCGGTGACCGCGGCCTGTTCCCCTATGACAAGGGCGATGGCAGCATCATCAAGCCACAAACCGTGATCGAAACCTTGTGCGAAGTGACCAAGGGCGATGCCTTCGTGACTTCGGACGTGGGCCAGCACCAGATGTTCGCGGCGCAGTACTACAAGTTCGACAAACCTAACCGTTGGATCAACTCCGGCGGCCTTGGCACGATGGGCTTTGGTTTTCCGGCGGCGATGGGTGTGAAGCTGAGCTTCCCGGACACTGATGTGGCGTGCGTCACGGGTGAAGGCAGTATCCAGATGAACATCCAGGAGCTGTCCACGTGCCTGCAATATGGTCTGCCGGTTAAGATCGTCTGCCTGAACAATGGTGTGCTGGGTATGGTTCGCCAGTGGCAGGACATGAGCTACGGCAGCCGTCACTCGCATTCCTACATGGAATCGTTGCCTGACTTCGTCAAGCTGGTTGAAGCCTATGGCCACGTCGGTATTCGCATCACCGATTTGAAGGATCTGAAGCCGAAGATGGAAGAGGCGTTTGCCATGAAGGATCGCCTGGTGTTCATCGATATCAAGGTCGACACCAGCGAGCACGTCTACCCGATGCAGATCAAAGACGGCTCTATGCGCGACATGTGGCTGAACAAGACGGAGCGTACCTAATCATGCGGCACATTATCTCCCTGCTTCTGGAGAACGAACCGGGCGCTCTGTCTCGTGTGGTCGGCCTGTTTTCGCAGCGCAACTACAACATCGAAAGCCTGACCGTGGCACCCACCGAAGACCCGACTCTGTCTCGTCTGACATTGACTACGGTAGGGCATGACGAGGTGATCGAGCAGATCACCAAGAACCTCAACAAGCTGATCGAAGTGGTCAAGCTGGTCGACTTATCGGAAAGCGCCCACATCGAACGTGAGTTGATGCTGGTTAAGGTCAAGGCCACGGGGGCCCAACGTGCCGAGATAAAACGCACCACCGATATTTATCGCGGGCAGATCGTCGATGTGAGTGCCAGCGTTTATACCGTGCAACTGACCGGTACAAGCGACAAGCTGGACAGCTTCATCCAGTCGATCGGGACGGCCTCGATTCTGGAAACCGTACGCAGTGGTGTCACCGGGATTGCCCGTGGCGACAAAGTACTCAGCATTTAACCCAAATTAGCGAATGGCCTTACGGCCTGGATATATAGAGGAACCTCATGAAAGTTTATTACGATAAAGATTGTGACCTGTCGATCATCCAGGGCAAAAAAGTCGCCATCATTGGTTACGGTTCCCAGGGCCATGCTCAAGCGTGCAACCTGAAAGATTCCGGCGTCGACGTGACTGTGGGTCTGCGCAAAGGCTCGGCCACTGTTGCCAAGGCAGAAGCCCACGGCCTGAAAGTGACTGACGTTGCTTCCGCGGTTGCAGCTGCCGACCTGGTCATGATCCTGACCCCGGACGAGTTCCAATCGTCCCTGTACAAGAACGAAATCGAGCCGAACATCAAGAAGGGCGCCACCCTGGCCTTCTCCCACGGCTTCGCGATTCACTACAACCAGGTTGTTCCGCGTGCCGACCTTGATGTGATCATGATCGCGCCAAAAGCGCCAGGTCACACCGTACGTTCCGAATTCGTCAAAGGCGGCGGTATCCCTGACCTGATCGCGATCTACCAGGACGCCTCGGGCAACGCGAAAAACGTTGCGCTGTCCTACGCTGCCGGCGTTGGTGGCGGTCGTACCGGCATCATCGAAACCACCTTCAAGGACGAGACCGAAACCGACTTGTTCGGCGAGCAAGCTGTTCTGTGCGGCGGTACCGTCGAACTGGTCAAAGCCGGTTTCGAAACCCTGGTTGAAGCTGGCTACGCGCCAGAAATGGCTTATTTCGAGTGCTTGCACGAACTGAAGTTGATCGTTGACCTCATGTACGAAGGCGGTATCGCCAACATGAACTACTCGATCTCCAACAACGCCGAATACGGTGAGTACGTGACGGGTCCGGAAGTGATCAACGCTGAGTCCCGCCAGGCGATGCGCAACGCCCTGAAACGTATTCAGGACGGCGAATACGCCAAAATGTTCATCAGCGAAGGTGCCACCGGCTATCCTTCGATGACCGCCAAGCGCCGTAACAATGCTGCCCATGGTATCGAAATCATTGGTGAGCAACTGCGCTCCATGATGCCGTGGATCGGCGCCAACAAGATTGTCGACAAAGCCAAGAACTAAGTCGTACGCATCAAGAGAAAACGCGGCTTAGGCCGCGTTTTTTCGTTTGGAGGGCAGCTTCTGGTATAAAGCTGCATCGTTTGCGGTCGAACATATGCCGTAAATGTCTGTCGAATTTTTTCACACCGTTGCAAGGTAAAGTCCATGAGCGAACGTCCCGAAGAGCCAAACCAGGCCTCTGACGCCGAAAGCCTGCTGCCGATAGATGAGCATGTCGAAGAAGGGCATGACGCTGAAGGCCGTAAAGTCCGGCACCGTGGTATCTATCTTCTGCCCAACCTGTTCACCACGGCGAACCTGTTTGCCGGCTTCTATTCCATCATCAACTCCATGAGCGCCCAAAGCGCCCTGGCAGCCGGTGATGCCGCCAGTGCGAGCAAGTATTTCGGTTTCGCCGCGATTGCGATCTTCGTTGCCATGGTCCTTGATGGCCTGGACGGGCGCGTGGCCCGGATGACCAATACCCAGAGTGCTTTTGGCGCCGAATATGATTCGCTATCGGACATGGTTGCCTTTGGTGTTGCGCCGGCGCTGCTGGCATTTGCCTGGGCGCTGGGGGATATGGGCAAGGTCGGTTGGATGGTTGCCTTTATCTATGTGGCGGGCGCGGCATTGCGGTTGGCTCGTTTCAACACGCAGGTGGGGACGGCGGATAAGCGCTACTTCATCGGCTTGGCGAGTCCGGCTGCGGCGGGCGTGGTGGCGGGTATTGTCTGGGCGTTCAGTGACTACGGGATCCAGGGCTCCAAGATGTCGTTCCTGGTGGCCTTGATGGTGGCGGCAGCGGGAATGCTGATGGTCAGTAATATCAAGTACAACAGCTTCAAGGAGCTGGACCTTAAGGGCCGCGTGCCATTTGTGGCCATTCTTGCGGTGGTCCTGGTATTTGCAGTGGTCTTCAGTGACCCGCCGCGTATCCTGCTCTTGGTATTCCTCGCTTATGCAGCGTCTGGCCCGGTGCAATACTTGCTGCATCTTCGCCGGCGCAAAACGTTGTCTTAATGTAATTTCTCCCATACTCCGCAGTCTATTGGTGCATAACCCTCCAGGACTGCGGAGTTGCCATGTTGATCAAAGTGCCAAAAACTTCCGATTGTCACGAGTCGGAAGTAACCCCCGAATCCCTCTATTTTTCTCGCCGCAGCCTCCTCGGCGGAGCGCTGGTTGGTGTCGCTGCGAGTAGCCTTCCTCGTTGGGCCAGTGCCGACGACGCGGCGCGTTATTCCGATGTAGAGCCTGGCAAGGCTCCTGGCTGGTTTGTCGAAAAGCTGCCTGACACAAAGTGGCAAGCAATTACCGTCAAGGACGAGGCTATTACACCGTTCAAGGACGCGACCCATTACAACAACTTCTATGAGTTCGGGACTGACAAAGGGGATCCGGCTGCCAATTCAGGATCACTCAAGACCGACCCCTGGAGCGTAGTAATCGATGGTGAGGTCGCGAAGCCGGGGCGTTATGCCTTGGAGGACTTCATGAAGCCCTATCAATTGGAAGAGCGAATCTACCGTTTGCGCTGTGTCGAGGCGTGGTCGATGGTTATTCCGTGGATCGGGTTTCCGATTTCGGCATTGCTCAAGCAGGTCGAGCCGACATCCAAGGCCAGGTACATCCGCTTTGAGACGTTGCAGGACCCGAAAAGTATGCCAGGGCAACGATCCGGTTTTGCGCTGATCGATTGGCCTTATATAGAAGGGTTGCGTCTGGATGAGGCGATGAATCCTTTGGCGATCCTGGCGGTCGGGATGTACGGTCGCGAGCTGCCAAATCAGAATGGTGCGCCGTTGCGATTGGTCGTGCCTTGGAAGTACGGCTTCAAGAGCATCAAGTCCATTGTGCGTATCAGCCTGGTCAGCGAGCAGCCGAAAACTACTTGGCAAAGCATAGCCGCGGATGAATATGGCTTCTATGCCAATGTTAACCCCACGGTTGATCACCCGCGTTGGACGCAGGCGCGGGAGCGTCGATTACCGAGTGGGTTGTTCAGTCCTAACGTGCGGGAGACGCAGATGTTCAACGGTTACGCCGAAGAAGTCGCTTCTCTTTATACCGGCCTTGACCTGCGGAAGAACTATTGATGCGTTATCCGGTCTGGCGTTTCGGCGTCTTCGTCGCGGCAGCAGTATGGCCGTTGCTTTGGTTATATGAAGCGTGGAACCTTGCGCTCGGGCCTGACCCAGGAAAAGTGCTGGTAGATCGGCTGGGGTTGGGTGTGCTGATTTTGTTGCTGGTGACCTTGAGCATGACTCCGCTGCAAAAGTTGAGCGGTTGGGCGGGGTGGATTGCCGTACGCCGCCAGTTGGGGTTGTGGTGTTTCACTTATGCGGTGCTGCATTTGGCGGCTTACTGTGTGTTTATCCTGGGTCTTGATTGGTCGCAACTGGGTGTCGAGCTGCTTAAGCGCCCATACATTATTGTCGGGGCGCTGGGGTTTATGGGGCTCTTGGCGTTGGCGGTGACTTCGAACCGGTATAGTCAGCGCAGGCTGGGCGCGCGCTGGAAAAAGCTGCATCGCTTGGTCTATGTGATTCTGGGGCTTGGCCTGTTGCATATGTTATGGATCGTTCGGGCAGATCTGAAGGAGTGGGCTATTTATGCATCTATAGGTGCGCTGCTTCTGATGCTTCGTTTGCCCCCGGTAATGCGCCGAATTCCGCGTTTGACGGCCAAATAAGTGCTTTGGGCAATAAAAGCGTAATTAACTGTTGACGGCGATTTATATCTGTCTATAATTCGCCCCACTTCCGGCGCAGTCGAAACGGAAAACTCCTTGGTAAACAAAGAGTTATGCGGAATTCGACAGCGACCTGCTTCAGATCATCGAAGCCTGGAAGGAGTTGGTAGAGCAAGGTTGTTTGGCTCTATTAACGGTTCGATCTTCTCGGTCGAAAGCGGAGAAAAAGAGGTGTTGACAGCAGCGTGTAACGCTGTAGAATTCGCCTCCCGCTAACGAGAGATCGGAAGCGCAAGTGGTTGAAGTTGCAGAGGAAACTTTGAAAACTTCTTAAAATAACCGCTTGACAGCAACAGAGGCTGCTGTAGAATGCGCGCCTCGGTTGAGACGAAAGATCTTAACCAACCGCTCTTTAACAACTGAATCAAGCAATTCGTGTGGGTGCTTGTGGAGTCAGACTGATAGTCAACAAGATTATCAGCATCACAAGTTACTCCGCGAGAAATCAAAGATGTAACCAACGATTGCTGAGCCAAGTTTAGGGTTTCTTAAAAACCCAAAGATGTTTGAACTGAAGAGTTTGATCATGGCTCAGATTGAACGCTGGCGGCAGGCCTAACACATGCAAGTCGAGCGGTAGAGAGAAGCTTGCTTCTCTTGAGAGCGGCGGACGGGTGAGTAATGCCTAGGAATCTGCCTGGTAGTGGGGGATAACGTTCGGAAACGGACGCTAATACCGCATACGTCCTACGGGAGAAAGCAGGGGACCTTCGGGCCTTGCGCTATCAGATGAGCCTAGGTCGGATTAGCTAGTTGGTGGGGTAATGGCTCACCAAGGCGACGATCCGTAACTGGTCTGAGAGGATGATCAGTCACACTGGAACTGAGACACGGTCCAGACTCCTACGGGAGGCAGCAGTGGGGAATATTGGACAATGGGCGAAAGCCTGATCCAGCCATGCCGCGTGTGTGAAGAAGGTCTTCGGATTGTAAAGCACTTTAAGTTGGGAGGAAGGGTTGTAGATTAATACTCTGCAATTTTGACGTTACCGACAGAATAAGCACCGGCTAACTCTGTGCCAGCAGCCGCGGTAATACAGAGGGTGCAAGCGTTAATCGGAATTACTGGGCGTAAAGCGCGCGTAGGTGGTTTGTTAAGTTGGATGTGAAATCCCCGGGCTCAACCTGGGAACTGCATTCAAAACTGACTGACTAGAGTATGGTAGAGGGTGGTGGAATTTCCTGTGTAGCGGTGAAATGCGTAGATATAGGAAGGAACACCAGTGGCGAAGGCGACCACCTGGACTGATACTGACACTGAGGTGCGAAAGCGTGGGGAGCAAACAGGATTAGATACCCTGGTAGTCCACGCCGTAAACGATGTCAACTAGCCGTTGGGAGCCTTGAGCTCTTAGTGGCGCAGCTAACGCATTAAGTTGACCGCCTGGGGAGTACGGCCGCAAGGTTAAAACTCAAATGAATTGACGGGGGCCCGCACAAGCGGTGGAGCATGTGGTTTAATTCGAAGCAACGCGAAGAACCTTACCAGGCCTTGACATCCAATGAACTTTCTAGAGATAGATTGGTGCCTTCGGGAACATTGAGACAGGTGCTGCATGGCTGTCGTCAGCTCGTGTCGTGAGATGTTGGGTTAAGTCCCGTAACGAGCGCAACCCTTGTCCTTAGTTACCAGCACGTCATGGTGGGCACTCTAAGGAGACTGCCGGTGACAAACCGGAGGAAGGTGGGGATGACGTCAAGTCATCATGGCCCTTACGGCCTGGGCTACACACGTGCTACAATGGTCGGTACAGAGGGTTGCCAAGCCGCGAGGTGGAGCTAATCCCACAAAACCGATCGTAGTCCGGATCGCAGTCTGCAACTCGACTGCGTGAAGTCGGAATCGCTAGTAATCGCGAATCAGAATGTCGCGGTGAATACGTTCCCGGGCCTTGTACACACCGCCCGTCACACCATGGGAGTGGGTTGCACCAGAAGTAGCTAGTCTAACCTTCGGGAGGACGGTTACCACGGTGTGATTCATGACTGGGGTGAAGTCGTAACAAGGTAGCCGTAGGGGAACCTGCGGCTGGATCACCTCCTTAATCGACGACATCAGCTGCTCCATAAGTTCCCACACGAATTGCTTGATTCATTGAAGAAGACGATAGAAGCAGCTTCAAGCTTTAAGCTACAAGCTTCAAGTTTGATTGCGTAACGCATCAAAATTGGGTCTGTAGCTCAGTTGGTTAGAGCGCACCCCTGATAAGGGTGAGGTCGGCAGTTCGAATCTGCCCAGACCCACCAATTTTAGTGTCGCAACCCGTTAAAAAGCGGGGCCATAGCTCAGCTGGGAGAGCGCCTGCCTTGCACGCAGGAGGTCAACGGTTCGATCCCGTTTGGCTCCACCATTAACTGCTTCTACTTGTTAGAGTTTAGAAATGAATATTCTTAAGCGAATATTGATTTCTAGTCTTTGATTAGATCGTTCTTTAAAAATTTGGGTATGTGATAGAAAGATAGACTGGACGTTACTTTCACTGGTAACGGATCAGGCTAAGGTAAAATTTGTGAGTAATTGCGAATTTTCGGCGAATGTTGTCTTCACAGTATAACCAGATTGCTTGGGGTTATATGGTCAAGTGAAGAAGCGCATACGGTGGATGCCTTGGCAGTCAGAGGCGATGAAAGACGTGGTAGCCTGCGAAAAGCTTCGGGGAGTCGGCAAACAGACTTTGATCCGGAGATGTCTGAATGGGGGAACCCAGCCATCATAAGATGGTTATCTTGTACTGAATACATAGGTGCAAGAGGCGAACCAGGGGAACTGAAACATCTAAGTACCCTGAGGAAAAGAAATCAACCGAGATTCCCTTAGTAGTGGCGAGCGAACGGGGACTAGCCCTTAAGTGGCTTTGAGATTAGCGGAACGCTCTGGAAAGTGCGGCCATAGTGGGTGATAGCCCTGTACGCGAAAATCTCTTAGTCATGAAATCGAGTAGGACGGAGCACGAGAAACTTTGTCTGAATATGGGGGGACCATCCTCCAAGGCTAAATACTACTGACTGACCGATAGTGAACTAGTACCGTGAGGGAAAGGCGAAAAGAACCCCGGAGAGGGGAGTGAAATAGATCCTGAAACCGTATGCGTACAAGCAGTGGGAGCCCACTTTGTTGGGTGACTGCGTACCTTTTGTATAATGGGTCAGCGACTTATTTTCAGTGGCGAGCTTAACCGAATAGGGGAGGCGTAGCGAAAGCGAGTCTTAATAGGGCGTCTAGTCGCTGGGAATAGACCCGAAACCGGGCGATCTATCCATGGGCAGGTTGAAGGTTGGGTAACACTAACTGGAGGACCGAACCGACTACCGTTGAAAAGTTAGCGGATGACCTGTGGATCGGAGTGAAAGGCTAATCAAGCTCGGAGATAGCTGGTTCTCCTCGAAAGCTATTTAGGTAGCGCCTCATGTATCACTGTAGGGGGTAGAGCACTGTTTCGGCTAGGGGGTCATCCCGACTTACCAAACCGATGCAAACTCCGAATACCTACAAGTGCCGAGCATGGGAGACACACGGCGGGTGCTAACGTCCGTCGTGAAAAGGGAAACAACCCAGACCGTCAGCTAAGGTCCCAAAGTTATGGTTAAGTGGGAAACGATGTGGGAAGGCTTAGACAGCTAGGAGGTTGGCTTAGAAGCAGCCACCCTTTAAAGAAAGCGTAATAGCTCACTAGTCGAGTCGGCCTGCGCGGAAGATGTAACGGGGCTCAAACCATACACCGAAGCTACGGGTATCATCTTAGGATGATGCGGTAGAGGAGCGTTCTGTAAGCCTGTGAAGGTGAGTTGAGAAGCTTGCTGGAGGTATCAGAAGTGCGAATGCTGACATGAGTAACGACAATGGGTGTGAAAAACACCCACGCCGAAAGACCAAGGTTTCCTGCGCAACGTTAATCGACGCAGGGTTAGTCGGTCCCTAAGGCGAGGCTGAAAAGCGTAGTCGATGGAAAACAGGTTAATATTCCTGTACTTCTGGTTATTGCGATGGAGGGACGGAGAAGGCTAGGCCAGCTTGGCGTTGGTTGTCCAAGTTTAAGGTGGTAGGCTGGAATCTTAGGTAAATCCGGGATTCTAAGGCCGAGAGCTGATGACGAGTCATCTTTTAGATGACGAAGTGGTTGATGCCATGCTTCCAAGAAAAGCTTCTAAGCTTCAGGTAACCAGGAACCGTACCCCAAACCGACACAGGTGGTTGGGTAGAGAATACCAAGGCGCTTGAGAGAACTCGGGTGAAGGAACTAGGCAAAATGGCACCGTAACTTCGGGAGAAGGTGCGCCGGTGAGGGTGAAGGACTTGCTCCGTAAGCTCATGCCGGTCGAAGATACCAGGCCGCTGCGACTGTTTATTAAAAACACAGCACTCTGCAAACACGAAAGTGGACGTATAGGGTGTGACGCCTGCCCGGTGCCGGAAGGTTAATTGATGGGGTTAGCTAACGCGAAGCTCTTGATCGAAGCCCCGGTAAACGGCGGCCGTAACTATAACGGTCCTAAGGTAGCGAAATTCCTTGTCGGGTAAGTTCCGACCTGCACGAATGGCGTAACGATGGCGGCGCTGTCTCCACCCGAGACTCAGTGAAATTGAAATCGCTGTGAAGATGCAGTGTATCCGCGGCTAGACGGAAAGACCCCGTGAACCTTTACTATAGCTTTGCACTGGACTTTGAATTTGCTTGTGTAGGATAGGTGGGAGGCTTTGAAGCGTGGACGCCAGTTCGCGTGGAGCCAACCTTGAAATACCACCCTGGCAACTTTGAGGTTCTAACTCAGGTCCGTTATCCGGATCGAGGACAGTGTATGGTGGGTAGTTTGACTGGGGCGGTCTCCTCCTAAAGAGTAACGGAGGAGTACGAAGGTGCGCTCAGACCGGTCGGAAATCGGTCGTAGAGTATAAAGGCAAAAGCGCGCTTGACTGCGAGACAGACACGTCGAGCAGGTACGAAAGTAGGTCTTAGTGATCCGGTGGTTCTGTATGGAAGGGCCATCGCTCAACGGATAAAAGGTACTCCGGGGATAACAGGCTGATACCGCCCAAGAGTTCATATCGACGGCGGTGTTTGGCACCTCGATGTCGGCTCATCACATCCTGGGGCTGAAGCCGGTCCCAAGGGTATGGCTGTTCGCCATTTAAAGTGGTACGCGAGCTGGGTTTAGAACGTCGTGAGACAGTTCGGTCCCTATCTGCCGTGGACGTTTGAGATTTGAGAGGGGCTGCTCCTAGTACGAGAGGACCGGAGTGGACGAACCTCTGGTGTTCCGGTTGTCACGCCAGTGGCATTGCCGGGTAGCTATGTTCGGAATAGATAACCGCTGAAAGCATCTAAGCGGGAAACTAGCCTCAAGATGAGATCTCACTGGAACCTTGAGTTCCCTGAAGGGCCGTCGAAGACTACGACGTTGATAGGTTGGGTGTGTAAGCGCTGTGAGGCGTTGAGCTAACCAATACTAATTGCCCGTGAGGCTTGACCATATAACACCCAAGCAATTTGAGTACTCGAAAGAGCATCAGATTGCGGTGTGTGAAGACGATACAAACCGAAAGTTTGCGCTCACAAAACACCGAACGCTGTCACATACCCAATTTGCTGAAGCGAGGCCATCTGGTCACGACTCAGTACCCGAATTTCTTGACGACCATAGAGCATTGGAACCACCTGATCCCATCCCGAACTCAGTAGTGAAACGATGCATCGCCGATGGTAGTGTGGGGTTTCCCCATGTGAGAGTAGGTCATCGTCAAGATTAAATTCCGAAACCCCATTTGCGAAAGCAGGTGGGGTTTTGTTTTGCATGGTCGAAAAGTGGCGGCAGACCACTCTGTGTAGTGCCGACAAATTTGCACAGTTATTTCCGAGCCAGAACACTAGAATAGGCCCCTAATCATTTTTAGAGTTCGAGCCCTATATGCCCGATCCGGTTGATACCCTAAAGGTGTCGGATTTGCCGCTCGATGACTTGGTGGCGTGCCACGAGTGCGACTTGCTGATGCGTAAGCCAGAGCTTGCCCACGGTGAAAAAGCCCAATGCCCACGCTGTGGTTATGAGCTGTATGCCCATCGCCACAATGTCATCGAACGAAGCCTAGCCTTGGTGCTCGCGGCCCTGCTGCTGTACGTCCCTGCGAACTTTCTACCTGTCATGCAGCTCAATCTGCTCGGGCAGTCCTCTGAGGACACGGTCTGGAGTGGCGTTGTCGCTTTGTTTAATACCGGCATGCAGGGCGTTGCCGGGGTGGTGTTCCTTTGCAGCATGGGCATTCCGTTGGTCAAGCTTCTCTGCCAGCTCGCGGTATTGCTCAGTATTCGTTGGAACATTGGCCGTAGCTATGGCCTGTTGCTCTACCGTATTTATCACCACCTGCGGGATTGGGGAATGCTTGAGGTCTATCTGATGGGCGTGCTGGTCGCTATCGTCAAATTGGCCGACATGGCGTCCCTCACCCTGGGGCTGGGGCTGGCATGTTTTGTCAGCTTGTTGATAGTTCAGGTCCTGCTGGAGGTGGTGATGTCGCCTCACCAGATCTGGCAAGCGTTGTCTGGAGAGGATGCACATGCGGGCGATTGATGCAGGCATTCTGATCTGTATGGAATGTCACGAACTGAACAGGCAAGAGCTTGATGCCGATGAGCAAACCTGCACCCGTTGCGGTGCGTTGGTCCATGCGCGGCGCCCGAACAGTTTAATGCGTACCTGGGCGTTGCTGATTACTGCCGCGATCTTGTACATCCCGGCTAACCTGTTGCCGATCATGACGGTCAGCTCACTGGGGCAGGGTGCTCCAAGTACCATCATGGCAGGTGTAATCGAGCTGGTTCAGCATGGCATGTTCCCCATTGCCGCCGTGGTGTTTGTCGCGAGTATCCTGGTGCCGACCTTCAAGTTGGTAGGGATCGGGTTGTTACTCTTTTCGGTGCAACGCCATCAGCCGCTTTCCGCCCGGCAACGCATTATCATGTACCGCTTCATTGAGTTCATCGGACGCTGGTCGATGCTGGATATCTTTGTGATCGCCATCCTCGTGGCGGTTGTCAACTTTGGGCGACTTGCCAGTGTCGAGGCCAATCTCGGCGCCGTGGCTTTCGCCAGCGTGGTGATTTTGACGATGCTTGCTGCAGTAACTTTTGATCCCCGACTGATTTGGGATAACACGGAGTCGGACAACGACCATGACTGATTTGCCAACGGCTAAAACCCGCCCAGCTTCGAACTGGTCGGCCATTTGGGTGCTGCCTCTGATCGCCTTGGTGATTGGCGGCTGGCTCGGATGGCGGGCCTACAGCCAGACGGGTATCGAGATCCAGGTACGTTTTGACAGTGGTGAAGGGATCCAGGTCAACAAGACCGAGGTGGTTTACAAAGGCATGCCCGTGGGCAAGGTCAAGACCCTCGCGCTGGATGATGAGGGCAGTAATCGTGGGGTGATTGCCACGATCGAGATGAACAAGGACGTCGAGCAGTACCTCAAGTCCAACACGCGCTTCTGGCTGGTCAAGCCCAGCGTGAGCCTGGCCGGGATCACTGGCCTGGAAACCCTGGTCTCGGGTAACTACATCGCTGCCAGTCCTGGCGATGGCGAACCCACCCGCAAGTTCAAGGCACTCTCCGAAGAGCCGCCATTGTCCGACGCCAAGCCCGGCCTGCACCTGACCGTCAAGGCCGACCGACTCGGCTCACTCGACCGCGGCAGCCCAGTGTTCTACAAGCAGATCCAGGTCGGCCAGGTTAAAAGCTACCTGCTCTCCGCCGATCAGAGCACCGTCGAGATCAAGCTCTACATCGAGCCGACTTACGCCAATCTGGTGCGTAAACATACGCGTTTCTGGAATGCCAGCGGCATCAGCATCGACGCCAACCTGTCAGGCGTCAAGGTTCGCAGCGAATCCCTGGCCAGCATCGTATCCGGCGGGATCGCCTTCGCCACCCCGGAAAATCGCAAGGACAGTCCGCCGACAGACCCAAGCCTGCCGTTCCGTCTGTACGAAGACTTTGACGCCGCTGCGGCAGGTATCCGGATCAAGGTCAAACTCAGTGACTTCGAAGGGCTGCAAGCAGGTCGTACACCCGTAATGTACAAAGGCATCCAGGTTGGCAGCTTGAAGGCCCTGAAGGTCGATGCCGACCTTTCCAGCGCCAGCGCCGAACTGACCCTGGATCCACTGGCCGAAGATTATCTGGTCGAAGGTACGCAATTCTGGGTGGTCAAGCCGTCCATATCCCTGGCGGGCATCACCGGCCTGGAAGCCCTGGTCAAGGGTAACTACATCGCTATCCGTCCTGGCGATAAAGGCGCCACTCCCCAGCGTGAGTTCGAGGCACGTCCCAAAGCCCCGCCACTGGACTTGCGCTCACCTGGCCTGCACCTCGTCTTGCTCACCGACAACCTCGGGTCCCTGGAGGTCGGAAGCCCGATCCTCTACAAACAGGTCAAGGTCGGTTCGGTGCAAAGCTATCAGTTCTCGCGCAAGCGCAAACAGTTGGTGATTGGCGTCCATATCGAGAAGGAATATGAAGGGCTGGTCAACGGCTCGACACGTTTCTGGAATGCCAGCGGCGTGACCTTGACCGGTGGACTCACCGGCGGCATCCAGGTGAAAAGCGAGTCCCTGCAAAGCCTGATGGCTGGAGGTATCGCCTTTGAGACCCCTGAGCAAAACGTGAAACTGAAGAACCGCATTCCACGCTTCCGCCTGTTTGCTGATCATGAGGCTGCCAGTCAGAGCGGGACCCTGGTGACGATCAAGGTCGATCGGGCCGATGGCCTGAGTCCCGGCACACCGATCCGTTTCAAGGGCCTGGATGTGGGCAAGATCGAAAGTGTCGATTTGAGCGCCGATATGCAGTCTGTGTTGCTCAGTGCGCGCATCACGCAGGTGCCCGAGCGAATTGCCCGTGCCGGCAGCCAGTTCTGGGTAGTCAAGCCTGAGCTTGGCTTGATGAAAACCGCGAACCTGGAGACGCTGGTGACCGGTCAGTACATTGAAGTATTGCCACCGGTAAAAAGCGCTGGCCCGCAAAAAAACTTCGTGGCCCTGGCCCAGCCGCCAGAGGTCCATGTGCCGGAGGCCGGATTGAGCCTGGTGCTCAGTGCTGCCCGTCGCGGTTCGCTTAAGGTCGGGGTGCCGGTGACCTACCGTGAAGTCACCGTGGGCAAGGTCACCGGTTATGAACTGGGCCAGAGCGCCGACCGTGTGTTGATCCATGTGCTGATCGAGCCCAAATATGCGCCGTTGGTACGCGGCGGAAGCCGTTTCTGGAACACCAGTGGCTTTGGTGTCGACTTCGGTCTGTTCAAAGGGGCGACCGTGCGTACTGAGTCGCTGGAAACCCTGATCCAGGGTGGTATTGCGTTTGCCACTCCTGAAGGTGAACGCATGGGTAACCGCGCGCTGCCCGAACAGACTTTTCCATTGTTCGACAAGTTTGAAGACGAATGGCTGATCTGGGCGCCGAAGATCCCGCTAGGTAAGTAAAGGTAAGCCCATGAAAAAGGCCGCGATCCAATGGATCGCGGCCTTTTTGCATTTCAGTGCAGCCGATCAGACCTCATTGAGCTCTGGCTCATCTGCCTGTACATTTACCGTCGACTTCACCACATCGTGGCGGCGAATGTATTTCCAGTCCGCCTCATCGATGTAAATCCCGTTCGGCCCGCTGCCACCCTCCAGGTCGATGGCGACCTGGGCGCAAACCTGTGGTTTCACACTGGCCAGGATCGGCACGAAGCCCAGTTGCAGACTGGTTTCCAGCAACGCTGCCTGGTTCTTCTCGTCGATGTCTGCCGCTTCGTCAAGGTAGTAGGGCAGGCGCACGCGACCAGCCTGGTCGCGATCCATCAAGTGCAGCAACAAGTACATGTTGGTCAGCGCCTTGATGGTCATGGTAGTGCCGTTGGACGCTGCACCGTCGATGTCGGTATGGATCACTGGCTGACCGTTGACCTTGGTGATCTCGAATGCCAGCTCGAACAGATCCTTGAGGCCCAATTGGTTATGGTTCGCCGCGACCAGGCGTGCCAGGTATTCCTTGGCCTCCTCGTTCTTGTTGTCCTGCTCGGCGCTTTGGCTGAGATCGAACACCGACAGGGTTTCGCCTTCTTCATACTGACCGGCGCTGTGGATAATCTGGTCGATATGCTTGAGGGCTTCCTTGTTCGGCGCCAGCACAATACGGAAGCTTTGCAGGTTGGACACCTGGCGCTTGTTGATCTCTCGGTTGAACAGCGCCAGTTGATGCTCGAGGCTGTCGTAGTCGCTGCGAATATTGCGCAGTGTCCGCGCGATATCGGTAACTGCGGCACGTCGTGCCTTGCCCAGCGTCAGGGCTTCGTCAGTGCGGTGGGCATAGGCGTTGATCAGCAGGTGCAGGCGGCGCTCCATATCGTCTTCGCTGTCGAACTTGGCCACGCCCTTGAGGCGTACCTGAGCGTACAGTGCTTCGATTTGCCCATCGGCGCGCAACAGGCCTTGCCAGCTGTCCTGATAGTCGTTGAGCAGCGGCAGCAGGTTATCCATGGAGTCATCGACCGGATCCATGAACGGTGTACCGAATGGCAAGTCTGCCGGCAGCAACTGACGACGGCGCAAGGCGTCATCCAACGTGCGTTGCTTGGCTTCCATGTCAGCGATCTGGCGGCCCACCAGTTGCAGCTTGGCCGACAGTTGCTGGACGCGCTCGGTAAAAGCATCACTGGAACGCTTCAACTCGTCCTGCGCCGCTTCCATCTGCGCCAGTTGTTCGTGTTTTTCGCCTTCTTCGGCGCTCAAGGTTTGCGTGCGGCGGAAATCTTCCAGGGCTTTCTGGGCGTCCAGCACTTGCTGGTACAGCGCTTCCGTCTGGGTTTTGCTCGCCGCGCGGTCAGATACTACCGCCGCCTGGGTTTTCAGTTGCTTGAGTTCTTTTTCCAGGCGCTCCTTCTGGTCGCGCAATGCCGCGCGATCGGCGAGAGCCTGCAGCGCTGGCGGTTCGATGTGCGAGATATCGATCGACAATCCCGGCACTTCGAAACGTTCGCCCTTGAAGCCATCGAGGATCAGTTCCAGCGACTTCACCCACTGGCCATCCTCATCCAGGGTGATGCCGTGCTCACCCAGCGGCAGGCTGAACAACGAGCTGTTGAACAGACGCATCAGCCGCTCGACATCCTGCTGTGAAAACTCCTCGCGCAGCTTGGCGTAGCTGTTGTTGTCCGCATGATCCAGCTGCTGCTTGACCGACTTCAGGCGTTTTTCCAGGTCACGCAAGCGTTCGTCCAGGTCCTCGGCACTGAACTGCCGGGACTGCGCCAGGGCGCCCGCCAATTCATCGTGGGCATCCTTGGCCGCCAACAGTTGCTGTTCCAGCACCTTGACGTTATCCACCAGGGCAAAGCGGTGCTTGAGTACCGACAGCTCTCCCAGCCAACGCTGAATCCCGCTGATCTCGCGCTCCAGGCGCATCAGCTCCTGAGTGCCGCCGCGCTGATCGTTCTGCAGGGCGTCTTGCTCGTTGCGATAATGCTCGGCCTGGATGGTCAGCTCTTCCTTGCGCGCACCGGCGTAGTCCGACCAAGTGCCCAGCAGCGAATCCAGGAGCGGCGACAGGCGATGCAATTTACCGCGCAGGATGTCGCGCTGCTTCACACCGTTAGCCAGCGCCTCGACCAATGGGCCTGCGGCGACCAGCGAGTTGTAGTCCTGTTCCATGCGTCGCACATCGCGGAACGCTTCTTCACACGCGGCAATGTAATCAACACTGCCGGAGCGCAGGCTGTGTTCGAACGCGTCGAGGAACAGTTGCTTGAGCTTGGCCGCAGTGATTTCGCGCATATGCAGCAGGTTGATAAACAGTGCGCGGAAGGTCTTCAGGCTTTGCTCGCTGGTAGAGCGCAGCGGAATCAGGGTCAGGTCCAACGGGATCGAAGTGTGGCCGCCCACCAGCAAGCGCCGCAGTTCATCGGGCTTGAGCTCATAGGCTTTCAGGCCTTCGCGCTCCAGGTTGGTAAACAGCTCTTTCTGGCGCAGGCAGGTGTCGTTCTTCTGGTAGTGGGCCAGGTCGAGCTTGCCTGCGTAGGCAAAGAACTGGTGACCGAAACCGCCGCCCGGGCCACGACCGACGACGCCGATCACATGCGGACCGTGGGGCAGGAGGACTTCCACGAGGATGTAGCTGGTGTCGGTGGCAAAGTAGAAGCGTCGCGACTGTTCCAGAGTGTACTTGCCGAAGCTCATGTCTGACATGCGCGCCAGAATCGGGAACTGCAAGGCGTTGATCGAGGCCGATTTGCCCAGGTTGTTCGCACCGTACACCGACAAAGGCTCTTCCAGCGGGAACAGACCCAAACTGTAACCTGCAGTGTTCAAAAGGGCGAAGCGGCGAATGCCGTAGCGTTCCTTGCTCATGCATCAGTCTCCTGTTCTTCGGCGATGGCACGGGCCAGCGCGTCTTCTTCGCTTTCTTCTGCGAAGTCACTAAGGTCCAGCGGGTCGTCGGTCCTGAGCAGTTTTTCATCGCTGTCTTCGTCGATGATCACCGGTGCCGGCAATGGCAGCACGCTGTGTACGCTGGCGGCGAGGTCGCGGTCTGCCTGGACCGAGAGGCAAACGTCGAGGAAGCGGTGCATCGGCGGCAGGAAGCGATAGGCACCGTTCTCTTCACTGGCAAAGCCGAGCTGGGTCATGCGGCGCATGATTTTTTCTTCGAGTTCTTCCTGGGTCTGCACTTCGGCCTGGATAAACAGGTCGCGGTACTTATCCAGCAGGGACGGCAATTCGTCACGGCCCAGGCTGCCACCGTCGAGTACTGCGATCGGGTCACGGCCCTGGTCGGCGAGGTGCTCGACAATGATGAAGGTGAACAGCGCCAGGCGCTGCGCGGTCTTGTTGACCTGCGCGGCAGCGACGGCGGTGTCCGGTACGAAATAGTAGAAACCACGGGTGTCGCATACCAGCTCAAAGCCCAGGGCCTTGAACAGCGTGCGGTACTGGTCCTGGAAGTTCGACAGTTGCGCGTACAGCTCCGGGTCGCGGCGGCTGACGTGGTAACCCTTGAACAGTTCGCGAAAGATCGGTGCCAGTTGGGACAGTTCGGATAGATCAAGATGCATGAGGGGTGCTCGCAGAATGCTCGGCCGCGTCAAGGCTGGCCGGGAGCAGGGCGAATGAGCGCAGGCTGACCTGGTGCTCGTGAGTATGGTAATCCCGGCGTTCCAGGCGCTCGCGCTTGAAACGCTTCTCCCGCGACAGACGCGAGAACCAGTACAGCAACTCGTCGGTTGCGCCGTCCGGTTCCTGCTCCAGCAGCCAGCTCATCAGGTCTGGCATTGGCAGCGCGTCTTCGCAACGCTCGAGCATTTCCTTGACCGTGCGCGGCGCACGCTGGGCTTCGCCCTTGTGGAGTTTGTGGGCCTTGGGGAAGCGCGCAGGCTTGGGCTCGAAATTCGCCAGCGCGTACACGTAGGCTTCGACCTGACTGGCACTGCCAAGGAATGTGCTTTGCGGGCGGGTAAACATCGGCATTGCTGCTTGCGGTACCGCGTCCAGGCCCTTGCGGCGGATGGCCGACAAGGCCAATGCTGCGCCACGGGTCACCGCGTTGTGCCGGCGTGCCTCTTCTCGCAGCGGTAGCAGCAGTTCCCGGGCATGACGCAGGGTCAACTGGGCGCTGGTCTGCATTTCGAGGATGCGCGCGTGGGTGCGCAACAGCATGTCGTCGTCCACCAGATGACCGAGGCGCTGCTGTTCGGTGAGCATGCGCAGCAGGACGTTTTCGACCTTGCGCACACCTTGCTCGAACGCGCCGTCGGCGTTCACCAGTTGGATCATCGGTTCGACGTACTCGTCCCAGGTCGCCAGGACTTCGGCATAGCGCTGGCGCAACGGAATTTGCCGGTCGCTGGTCTTGGCCCGGTCGGCCACGGCGGCCAGGGCCTGCTCATCGTTGGCAAGCTTTTTCAGCACGTCGCGCACGCGCATGTCCAGCAACCTCAGTTGGCGGGCCAGATCATGTCCGTCGCGGATGTCGAAGGCATCCTGGATATAACCGGCCAGGCGTTCGAGGTGGCGCAGGTAGGCTTCGATTTCCAGGCACAAGCCTAGCCGGTGCTCCTTGCGCAGGTAAGCGAGGAAGTCATGGATCTGTGCGTTGAGCTCGAAACGGTTCGGGCTCTTGGCGACAGGCACCAGGATATCCAGGCGGATCCACACGTCCAGCAGGCTGGTAATGTCCTGCGGCGTGCTGTCCAGTTGTTGGGCCGCCAGTTGTGTGCGCAGCTCACCAAGGCTCAAGGTGCCTTGGTCGAAGTGCTCGCACAGTGGCTCAAGCAGGGCCCAGTGTTCGGCGAGGGCGCGCAAGACGCGCTTGGGTTCGATCATCGGAATGGCCGGCTGGTTGGCGATTAAAAGCAGCGATTGTACTGCATCGGCGGCGGGATTTATCCACAGCCGGTCAGGGCGCTGACTGTAACGGTGGGCGATCAACCCCGAAGGGCGGTAGAATCCCCGCTCTTTAGTTATCCACAAGTGGCCGCGCCTTGCTTATCGAGTCCCGACGTCGTGCTTATTTGACCGCCATGCAAGTGGTCAACTGGCTGCCGCGCACCGAGTTGCCCTTTGCTGCCCCCTCGCGGCCCGAGCTGCTGCAAACGCTTGAGCCCTATGAGGCGCTTGAGATTTCAGGGGAGGAGGCCGCTGTGCCGGTGGCAGTGGTCCAGCCAGCCCCGCCAATGCGACCTGCGGTAGAGCGCGCGAAGATTGAAGTGCCTCGCCCGTCGCCGCTGGCCAAGCCCACAGTCGCCGAAGAAGTGGCCCCGGTGGTCAAGGCCCCGGTCGTGCCGCCACCACGTTTTGCCCTGCAACTGCTGCGGGCCGGGCGTTGTTTGCTGTTGGTGGAGTTGCCCACCGGCGAGCGCTTCCAGACCCGCGATCCTGCCTATTTGCTGCTCAAGGACATGTTGCGGGCTGCCGGCCTGCCCGACAGTCCGCAAATCGTCGGCGAGCCGGTGCGCTGGCCGCTGCTGGTGCGCGGCACCATGGATCAGGGCCCGGAAGCTGCGCGCGACTTTGTGCAAGGCTTTGTCTCGGCCCGGCTGGAAGATGAACCCTGTGCCTGCCTGTGGCTGATTGGCCTGCCCGCCGTGCGTTTCGCCGGCGAAGCCAACGCCGAGTCCTGGTACCGCCAGCTACAGGTCGAAGGTCTCGGCTCTGCCTGGGCATTGCCGGGTCTCGAATTATTAATGGAAGAGCCACAGCGTAAGGCTGAAGTCTGGCAAGCCATGCGCCGGCTGATGGCGCTTTGGAAAAGTACCGATGAGTGACGCTGTATCCTTCCGTCCGATGACCGAGGCGGATCTCGACGCTGTGCTGAAGATCGAATACGCAGCGTTCAGTCACCCCTGGACCCGGGGGATTTTTCTCGACGGGCTGGGCAAGTACCAGATCTGGTTGATGTTTGAAGGTGAACAGCAGGTGGGACACGGCGTGGTGCAGATTATCCTGGATGAAGCCCATTTGCTGAACATCACCGTCAAGCCTGAAAACCAGGGCCGCGGCTTGGGCCTGAAGTTGCTGGAACACCTGATGTCCCGGGCCTATGCGGCGAGCGCACGGGAATGCTTTCTGGAAGTGCGTGACAGCAATGCCGGCGCGTTTCGCCTGTATGAGCGATATGGTTTTAACGAGATTGGTCGTCGACGGGATTACTACCCCGCCATCGGTGGTCGCGAAGATGCGGTCGTCATGGCCTGCACCCTGGTCGACTGAACGCCAGGCCTAGTGCTTACACGGCTCCTATGTGGGAGCCGGGCTTGCCCGCGATGCAGGCACCTCGGTGTTTCAGTGAGACCAAGGTGATGCTATCGCAGGCAAGCCCGCTCCCACAGTGACCCTGTTCCACAATGAGCTCTGCTGTGCTTCAGCGATTACCATCTACTGGATCGCGCTCCGCCATCTGCGCTTCATCCAGCCCATTGCCGCCGCCAATCTCATCTTCATCGACGATGCTCAGGTCCCAATCGGCCTGTTCGCCTTCACCTTCTTCCCTGGCATCCCGTGCACCATCTTCGTGGATCATCGTTTGCGGGCTCAGATCGTCATCGGTCGGCTCATGATCCTCGGTAGAGGCGCCGGTCAACCCGGCTTCACGCACCCGTTCATCGGGCATCAGGTGCTCGCGCTCCCCAGCCGGAATCTCGTCGCCAATCTCGGCGGTGGGCTCTCGCTCGTCAAAATCCAATTCGCGCATCGAACCCATGCGATCTTCATTGTCGTCAATCGGTTCGGGCTGTGTAGCGCCGTAGGGACGTCGTGATTCAGTCATGGCCAATCCTCATACTGTGGGGCTTATAGTGTGTGGACTGGTATGACGCCCCAAGATTCAAGCTAAATTCACTTTGGCTTTCTGCCGGCAAGGCGTGACCCGGACGAACGGACCTGTGTCATACGTGAGCATCATTCCTGAGGCTTTCCCCGATGAACGAATTACAAGACCTGCTTGATAACAATGAACGCTGGGCGGATGCGATCAAACAGGAAGATCCCGAATTCTTCGCCAAGCTCGCCCGCCAGCAGACCCCGGAGTACTTGTGGATCGGCTGTTCAGACGCCCGTGTGCCGGCCAACGAAATCGTCGGCATGCTGCCAGGCGATCTGTTTGTGCACCGCAATGTGGCCAACGTAGTGCTGCACACTGACCTTAATTGCCTGTCGGTGATCCAGTACGCGGTTGACGTGCTCAAGGTCAAACATATCCTGGTCACCGGTCACTACGGCTGCGGTGGCGTGCGCGCCTCGATGCAGGATCGCCAGTTTGGCCTGATCGACGGCTGGCTGCGTACCATCCGCGATCTTTACTACGAGAATCGCGAAGTCCTGGCGCAATTGCCCACTGAAGAAGAGCGCGTCGACCGTCTGTGTGAACTGAACGTCATCCAGCAAGTGGCCAACGTCGGCCACACCAGCATTGTGCAAAATGCCTGGCATCGCGGGCAGAGCCTGTCGATTCACGGCTGTATCTATGGGATCAAGGATGGCCGCTGGAAGAGCCTGAACACCACGATCAGTGGTTTCGAGCAGTTGCCGCCGCAATACCGCTTGCGTCCGCTGGGCGACAATTAAAGGCGCAGTTGCTCCAACTCTGGCTGACCTTCAAGCGTCTTCCTGCCCTGCACCCGTCGCAATGACGGGTGCGGTTATCAATGAGGTCAAGGCATTACCGGCGGCAAATACGTCAATGTGGTTCCCAGCGCCCACAGCAGGAGCAGCACCAGTGGCGTATGCACCAGCAGTTGCACGAACGAAAACCCGATCAAGTCTCGTGCCTTCAACCCCAGTACCCCCAGCAACGGCAGCATATAGAACGGGTTGATCAGGTTCGGCAATGCTTCGGCAGCGTTGTAGATCTGTACGGACCAGCCCAGATGGTATTGCAGGTCATTGGCCACCTGCATCACATAGGGCGCTTCGATGATCCACTTGCCGCCGCCCGACGGGATAAAGAAGCCCAGTACGGCCGAGTACACACCCATCAGCAGGGCGTACGTGTCATGGGTGGCGATGGAGGTGAAGAACGTCGAGATATGGTGAGCCAGGGTCTGGCCGTCGCCGCCTTTGACCACGGTCATCAGCGCCGCGATGGAACCGTACAACGGGAATTGGATCAACACGCCAGTGGTGGTAGGCACCGCACGGGTCACCGCATCGAGGAAGCTGCGCGGTCGCCAGTGCAGCAGGGCTCCGACCATCAGAAACAGAAAGTTATAGGTGTTGAGCCCCGAGATCGCGCTAATCGCAGGTTTAGTGGAAAACTCATGAAACAGCCAGCCAGCCGCCAGTAGCGCCAGCAAAATGGTCAGCAACGGGCTGTGCTCCAACCACTCTCCCGGGCGGGTCGGCGGCTGTAGCTTGGGCAGGTTGAATGCTGGGTCGACGCCGCAGGCCTTGGCGTCCCGCGCGGAGCTGGGGCCCGGCGCGGTGACATAGGCAATGATCAGCGATACCACGACCAGCGCCAGTAACAGTACGCCTGACTGCCAGAGAAAGATGGTGTCGGTGAAGGGAATCATTCCGGTGATCGCCAGAATCGACGGAGGCAAGCTGGCGGGGTTGGCCTGCAGTTGCGCGGCCGACGACGACAAGCCCAGCGCCCACACCGCACCAAGACCCAGGTAGGCCGCCGCTCCGGCGGCACGATAGTCCATGCGCAAATCCGTACGACGTGCCAGCGCCCGCACCAGCAAACCGCCAAACACCAGGGACAGGCCCCAGTTGAGCAATGACGCGACCATTGAGATCAACGCTACCCAGGCCACGGCAGAACGGCCGTTCTTCGGGATGCGTGCCAGGCGGTCAATCAACTTCACGGCCGGCGGCGAACTGGCGACCACATAGCCGCCAATCACGACGAAAGCCATTTGCATGGTGAACGGAATCAGGCTCCAGAAGCCATCACCGAAGGCTTTGGCCGCCTCGGTGGGCGCTGCGCCCATACCCAGGGCCGCCACCGCTACGATGATCACGGCGAGGGCCGCAAACACCCAGGAGTCAGGAAACCAGCGTTCGGCGAAGTTGGAGCAACGCAGGGCAAATCGGGCATAGCGGCTTTCGTCGATAGGATCGGCCACGTTTGTTACCTCTTGTATTTATTATGGAGTGGGGTGTCGGCAAGCCTGACGACGCTGACCATGGGGCCGGCAGTCGTGTCCCTCAGCCTTTGGATGACATCCACTGTCGATTTTTCGCAAGGTATCGAAGCATCTTCACCCAAGGTTGCCGCTTTGGGAATGTTGTAATTTTCATCGATCAATGAGTAAAACGAATATATCGACTGCGATTGCCATGACTGGGCGCAGCTCATAACCTGCACGCCATTTTGTTTGTCTGCCGAGCTTGTTCATGACTGCCACCGCTTATCCACAGGCGCAGCGATTCTCCCGCTCCGACTACAAAACCCTGGGCCTGGCTGCCTTGGGCGGCGCCTTGGAAATCTACGATTTCATTATTTTTGTGTTCTTTGCGCTGACACTCAGCCAGTTGTTCTTCCCGCCAGACATGCCCGAATGGCTACGCCTGCTGCAAAGTTTCGGAATTTTTGTCACCGGTTACCTGGCGCGCCCCCTGGGTGGGATCCTGATGGCGCACTTCGCCGATCATCTGGGGCGCAAGCGGGTGTTCAGCCTGAGCATCCTGATGATGGCACTGCCATGCCTGCTGATCGGCATCATGCCGACCTACGCGCAGATCGGCTATTTCGCACCGCTGATCCTGTTGTTGCTACGCGTCCTGCAGGGCGCGGCAGTCGGTGGTGAAGTGCCCAGTGCCTGGGTGTTTGTCGCCGAGCATGCGCCAGACAATCACCGGGGTTATGCCCTGGGGATCCTGCAGGCCGGGCTGACCTTCGGCTACCTGCTCGGTGCGCTGACAGCGACGCTGTTGGCACAAGTCTTCACCCCGGAGCAGATCCTCGATTACGCCTGGCGTTTTCCGTTCCTGCTGGGCGGTGTGTTTGGCGTGATTGGTGTGTGGTTGCGGCGCTGGCTCAACGAAACCCCAGTGTTCCTGGAAATGCAGGCGCGCCGCCAGGCCGCTGCCGAACTGCCCTTGCGCACGGTCTTGCGCGACCACCGCCGTGCGTTGTTACCGGCAATGATCCTCACCTGTGTCCTCACCTCGGCGGTGGTGGTGCTGGTGGTCATCACCCCGACCATGATGCAGAAAACCTTCGGCATGAGCCCCAGCCATACCTTCGCCTTGAGTGCGTTGGGCATAGTCTTCCTGAATATCGGCTGCGTGCTGGCGGGTTTGCTGGTGGACCGCATCGGCGCCTGGCGCGCAGTGTTGGTGTACAGCCTGTTGTTGCCGGTGGGGATCGCGCTCTTGTATGCCAGCCTGATCGGTGGCGGCGTATGGTTGGGCGCGGCCTATGCGGTGGCGGGCTTGAGCTGCGGCATAGTGGGGGCGGTGCCCTCGGTGATGGTCAGCCTGTTTCCGCCCCAGGTGCGGGTGTCAGGGATTTCCTTCACCTACAACATCGCCTATGCACTGTGGGCAAGCACCACGCCGTTGATGTTGATTGCGCTGATGCCCACCAGCCCATGGATCTGCGTGGGCTATTGCGTGGTAATGGGCGCGGTGGGCGTGCTGAGTGTGGCGTTGTTCGGCAGGCGTCACCTTTCGCCTGCCTGAGCTTCGTTTGCTGCTGCAACCCCCGACTCGCGCTGGGCAGGTTAGAGAAAAGCCCGTCCCAGAGCTGTTGCTGACAGATTTGTAATGTTCCGGACACCCCTCTGATAAGTCCCCAGGGCTACATTGCCCCGGCTTGGATTTATCCGTTAATTCATGGGTGTGGAACTCTTGTTATGCCAACGTGTGTAAGAACAATTCTGTGGTCGGTGATGGGGTTGTTGGCGACGGGGCAAGTGGTGCTGGCCCAGACCCTGACTCTCGAATCTGCGCTAAACAACGCCTTCGCCAACAGCCCGGAGCTGGCCGCAGCGAAATGGGAAATCGATATTGCCCAGGGCGGGCGGCAACAGGCCGGGTTGCTGCCCAATCCGCTGGTGTCCTGGGATGCCGAAGACACCCGTCGCGATTCGCGCACCACCACTGTCAAATTGACCCAGACCCTGGAGCTGGGTGGCAAGCGCGGCGCGCGGATTGATGTCGCGTCGCGAGGGCAGGAAGCGGCAGCCCAGGAACTTGAACAGCGCCGCAACCTGTTACGGGCCGAGGTCATTGATGGCTTTTATGCGGCGCTGCGGGCCCAGGAGCGGCTGGAGCTGGCGCAACGTTCGGTGGCATTGGCCGAGCGCGGGCGAATGGTGGCCGATGGTCGGGTGACGGCGGGTAAAGCGTCGCCGGTGGAGGCTACTCGCGCCCAGGTACAACTTTCGCAGATTCAACTGGAACTCAGTCGCGCCGAAATGGGCGTCACCGATGCCTATCGACGACTGGCCGCGATTACCGGCACCGCCAGCATCGACTTTCAGGCGGTCGAGTCGCGGACCCTCGCCACGCCAGCGCTGCCACCCACCACCCAATTGCTGGCGCGTCTCGAAGAGACTGCCGAACTGCGGCTGGCCGAGTTGCAGATCCAACAGCGTGAAGCGGGATTAGGCCTGGAAAAGGCCCAGCGCATTCCGGACCTCGATGTGTCCATCGGTAGCCAGTACGACGCCAGCGCCCGGGAGCGGGTAAATGTGCTCGGCGTATCAATGCCGATCCCGTTATTCAACCGCAATCAGGGCAATGTGCTCGCCGCCAGCCGTCGCGCCGATCAAGCGCGTGATGTGCGTAACGCTACTGAACTGCGCCTGCGCACTGAAACCCGCCAGGCGTTGGACCTGTGGGCAAGCGCCAACAACGAAGTGCGCTCTTTCAACGAGGTGATCCTGCCCGCCGCCCAAAGTGCCGTGGACAGCGCCACCCGAGGCTTCGAAATGGGCAAGTTCAACTTCCTCGAGGTGCTTGACGCCCAGCGCACCTTGATCGACGCGCGCACCCAATACCTGGCTGCGCTCGCCCAGGCCACCGACGCCTGGGTGCGGATCGAACGAATCTACGGCGACCTCGCCCGCATTTGATTTTTCAGGAGTTCCCCCCATGAACAAAAAACAAGGCGCGGCGTTGGCCGTTGCATTGGCTGTTGCACTCGGGTTGATGGTTTCTTGGCCGGCCACAGGCGTCGCGCCTCAAACCCCTGCATCCGACGTCGAGGCACCGGCCCACGCGGATGTGGAGGATGAAGGCACGCTGGTGCTCAGCGAACAGCAAATCCAGGCCGCCGGCATTCAACTGGCCCAGGCCGGACCGCGGCAGATCAGCACCTTGCTGTCGCTGCCGGCAGAAGTACGATTTGATGAGGACCGCACCTCGCATATCGTTCCCCGTGCCGCCGGGGTGGTGGAGTCGGTGAAGATCAATCTGGGGCAGAAGGTGAAAAAGGGCGACCTGCTGGCCGTGATCGCCAGCCAGCAGATTTCCGATCAGCGCAGCGAGCTGGCGGCCAGTGAGCGCCGGGTCGAATTGGCGCGTATTACCTTCCAGCGTGAGCGCCGGTTGTGGCAGGACAAGATCTCAGCGGAGCAAGATTACCTGCTGGCGCGCCAGACCCTGCAAGAAGCCGAGATAGCCCTGAATAACGCCCGGCAAAAAATGCAGGCTCTGAGTGGCAGCGCGGTATTGGCCGGCGGCAATCGCTATGAGCTACGGGCACCGCTTGACGGCGTGGTGGTGGAAAAACACTTGGCAGTCGGTGAGGTGGTGAGCGAAACCAGCAATGCCTTCACCCTCTCGGACTTGTCCCAGGTGTGGGTCACGTTTGGCGTGTTTCCCAAGGACCTGAACAAGGTCCGGGTCGGCAAGCCGGTGAAGGTCAGTTCTACGGAAATGGGCACCGAGGTGATGGGCACGGTGGCTTATGTCGGCAGCTTGCTGGGAGAGCAAACCCGAACGGCGACGGTGCGGGTCACCGTCCCCAACCCCGACGACTCCTGGCGCCCCGGTTTGTTCGTGGCGGTGCAGGTGGCGACCGATACCTATCAGGCCGCGATCACGGTACCCCAGGCCGCGATCCAGACTGTGGAGGACAAACCCTCGGTCTTTGTACGCACTGCTGAAGGCTTCTTGACCCGCCATGTCGAACTGGGGCTGAGCGAAGACGGTTTTGTCGAAGTGCGCCAAGGGCTTGATGCCGGAGTGCAGGTGGCGACGGTCGGTAGCTTCATCCTCAAGTCCGAGCTGGGCAAGGCCTCGGCCGAGCACGCCCATTGATTCTGCGAGTGATTCCCCATGTTTGAACGTCTTATTCAATTTGCCATCGAGCAGCGCATTATCGTGCTGCTGGCGGTGCTGTTGATGGCCGGTATCGGTATCGCCAGCTATCAGAAACTGCCCATCGACGCGGTGCCGGATATCACCAATGTCCAGGTGCAGATCAACTCGGCGGCGGCGGGATTTTCACCGTTGGAAACCGAGCAGCGCATCACCTTTCCCATCGAAACGGCGATGGCCGGGTTACCGGGATTGCAGCAGACCCGTTCACTGTCCCGTTCGGGATTGTCCCAGGTGACGGTGATTTTCAAGGACGGCACCGACCTGTTTTTCGCCAGGCAGCTGGTTAACGAGCGTTTGCAGCTGGCGCGCGAGCAATTGCCAGAGGGTATCGAAACGGCGATGGGGCCGATTTCCACCGGGCTGGGGGAAATATTCCTGTGGACCGTGGAGGCGCAGGACGGTGCGCGCAAGGACGATGGTTCAGCGTACACGCCTACAGATCTGCGGGTGATCCAGGACTGGATCATCAAGCCACAGTTGCGCAACGTGCCGGGTGTGGCCGAAATCAACACCATTGGCGGCTTTGCCAAGGAATACCAGATCGCCCCGGACCCCAAGCGCCTGGCGGCCTACAACCTGACCTTGAACGATCTGGTCACGGCGCTGGAGCGCAACAATGCCAATGTCGGCGCCGGCTATATCGAGCGCAGTGGCGAGCAATTGTTGATCCGCGCACCAGGCCAAGTGGCGTCCATCGATGACATCGCCAACATCGTGATCAACACCGTTGATGGCACCCCGATTCGTGTGCGCAACGTCGCCCAGGTCGATATCGGCCGTGAGTTGCGTACCGGCGCGGCCACGGAAAATGGCCGTGAGGTGGTGCTTGGCACGGTGTTCATGTTGATCGGCGAGAACAGCCGCACCGTGTCCCGGGCCGTGGCGAAAAAACTTGAAGAGATTAACCGCTCACTGCCTGAAGGCGTGGTCGCGATCACCGTCTACGACCGCACCAATCTGGTAGAAAAAGCCATCGCCACCGTGAAGAAAAACCTTTTCGAAGGTGCGCTGCTGGTGATCGTGATTCTGTTCCTGTTCCTGGGCAACATCCGCGCAGCATTGATCACCGCGATGGTGATTCCGCTCGCCATGCTGTTCACCTTTACCGGGATGTTCACCAACAAAGTCAGTGCCAACCTGATGAGCCTCGGCGCGCTGGACTTCGGGATTATTGTCGATGGCGCGGTCGTGATTGTGGAAAACGCCATTCGCCGCCTGGCCCACGCGCAACAGCGCCACGGCCGGCTGTTGACGCGCAGCGAGCGCCTGCACGAGGTGTTCGCCGCCGCCAAGGAGGCGCGGCGGGCGTTGATCTTCGGGCAACTGATCATCATGGTGGTGTACCTGCCGATCTTTGCCCTGACCGGGGTGGCCGGGAAGATGTTTCATCCCATGGCGTTTACCGTGGTTCTCGCCCTGCTGGGAGCGATGATCCTGTCGGTGACCTTCGTGCCGGCCGCCATTGCGCTGTTCGTCACCGGCAAGGTCAAGGAAGAAGAAAACTGGGTGATGCGCACCGCGCGTCGAGGTTATGCACCGGTGCTCGATTGGGTGATGGCGCACCGTTCATGGGCGTTCGGGCTGGCGATATTGAGCATCGTGGCTTGCGGTGTCGTGGCCAGCCGCATGGGCAGCGAGTTCATCCCCAGTCTCAGCGAGGGTGATTTTGCCCTGCAGGCTTTGCGCGTGCCGGGCACCAGCCTCACGCAATCGGTGCAGATGCAGCAGCAGTTGGAGAAGACCTTGATGGCTCAAGTGCCGGAAGTCGAGCGAGTTTTTGCCCGTACCGGCACGGCGGAAATTGCCTCCGATCCCATGCCGCCAAATATTTCCGACAGCTATGTGATGCTCAAGCCCAAGGCGCAGTGGCCTGACCCGAACAAATCCCGCGAAGCCCTTGTCGACGATATCCAGCGCGCCAGTGCCATTGTGCCGGGTAGCCAGTACGAGTTGTCGCAGCCGATTCAGTTGCGCTTCAACGAGCTGATCTCCGGAGTGCGCAGTGATGTGGCGGTGAAGGTGTTCGGCGATGACATGGCGGTACTGAACAAGACCGCTGGGGAAATTGCTGAAGCCTTGCAAACCCTTGATGGGGCGTCAGAAGTGAAGGTGGAACAGACCTCCGGCCTGCCGGTGCTGACGATCAATATCGACCGTGACAAGGCGGCCCGGTTTGGCCTGAATATCGGTGATGTACAAGACACCATCGCCGTCGCCGTGGGCGGGCGCCAGGCCGGGACCCTGTACGAGGGCGACCGTCGTTTTGACATGGTCGTGCGCTTGTCTGAAGCGTTGCGCACTGACATTGAAGGCTTGTCGCGCTTGTTGATCCCGATTCCGGCGCTGGTCGGCAGCGCGAGTAACCAGCTTGGTTTTATCGCCTTGTCGCAGGTGGCCAGCCTGGACCTGATCCTCGGCCCGAACCAGATCAGCCGCGAAAACGGTAAGCGCCTGGTGATCGTCAGTGCCAATGTGCGCGGGCGCGATATTGGCTCCTTTGTTGCCGAGGCCGAAACCGCGATCGCCAAACAGGTGAAAATCCCTGCCGGTTACTGGACGAGCTGGGGTGGCCAGTTCGAGCAACTCAAGGAGGCGTCCGAGCGCTTGCAGATCGTGGTCCCGGTGGCGCTGCTGCTGGTGTTCGGGCTGTTGTTCATGATGTTCAACAACCTCAAGGACGGATTGTTGGTGTTTACCGGGATTCCGTTCGCCCTGACTGGCGGGATCATGGCGCTGTGGCTGCGGGACATTCCGTTGTCGATTTCGGCAGGGGTGGGCTTTATTGCGCTGTCGGGCGTCGCGGTGCTCAACGGCCTGGTGATGATTGCGTTTATCCGCAACCTGCGAGAGGAAGGGCGTTCGTTGTCGGCGGCCATCAACGAAGGTGCGCTGACCCGATTGCGCCCGGTGTTGATGACCGCGCTGGTGGCTTCTCTGGGGTTTATTCCCATGGCCCTGGCCACCGGCACGGGTGCCGAAGTGCAGCGTCCGTTGGCAACGGTGGTGATTGGCGGGATTATTTCGTCGACGCTGCTGACCTTGCTGGTGTTGCCGGCACTGTATCAGTGGGCGCATCGACGCGAAGAGCAAACACCAACCTGAACAAAGTGATGCCACCCGGCAGGCTGCTGGCTTCGGCCTGCCCTTCATGCACGTTCATGATCGAGCGCACGATAGCCAGCCCCAACCCGGTACCGCCCTCGGTGCGGGCGCGGCTGCTGTCGACGCGGTAGAAACGCTCGAACAGATGCGGCAAGTGCCGTGCTTCAATTCCGGCGCCGGGGTTGCTCACCGACAGCGACACACCACCGGCGTGATTCTCTACCAGCAAGGACACGCAAGAATCGCGCGGGCTATGGCGGATTGCATTGGACAACAGGTTGGAAATCGCCCGCTGGATCATCAACCGGTCACCCCGCACCCATCCGTCCCCGGACAGGCTCAGGTTCAACTGTTTATCTTCGGCACTCAGGGCAAACAGCTCCATGACTCGCCGGGCCTCATCGGCCAGGGACACCGTTTGAAACGAAACCCGCACCGCCGGATGGCTGACCTGGGCGAGAAACAGCATGTCGGAAACAATCCGTGCCAATCGGTCCAGCTCTTCTGTGCTGGACTCCAGGACCGACTTGTATTCCTCCGGTGCTCGGGCGCGAGATAACGTGACCTGGGCCTTGCCCATCAAATTGGTGATCGGCGCGCGCAGTTCGTGAGCCAGGTCATCGGAGAATTGCGACAGTTGCTGCACACCGGCATCCAGCCGGTGCAGCATGAAATTGATGCCCTGGGCCAGTTCACTGAGTTCCTTGGGCAGATTGTCCACCGCCAGGCGGTGGGTCAGGTCCTGTGTGGTGACTCTGGCGGCGACGTGGCTGAACTGCTGCAACGGTGCCAGCCCCCGTTGCACCAGCCACCAGGCGCCGATGCCAATCAGCATCAACAGCAGCGGCAGGGCGATTACCGTGGAGCGCAGGTAGGCACTGAGCAGCGCTTGATCATCCGAGCGATCCAGGGACAGCAACACGCGCACGTTCTCGCCCGTGCGCAGGCGCATCAGGCTTGATGCACTGAGAATCTGATTGCCGCTCGCGTCTGTCCAGTTCACAAACCCCAGGGTTTGTCCGGCGGCGGCGTCGAGCAGCAAGGGTTTCTGGCTTTTTGCGCCGACACTCAGCAATACGCTGTTTGCGGGCGATGGACCGGTGATGGTCAGGTAGAAGTTGTCATGCCCCATCACCAGGTCCAGCAAGGAATGAGGGCTGGCGCGGATATCTTGGGGATCGAGGCCTTGGGCCAGGCTGTGCTGGATTTGCTCCATTTTGTTCTCCAGCCCCTTGCGCGCGAGGTTTTCCAACTCATGGGTGAGGGCCAGGTACGCCAGGGTCGCCAGCAGCAACACCAGGCCCGCGCCCATCAGGCTGACGGTCAACCCCAGGCGCATGGACAGGCTGCCGGATCTCATTGACGCGCTTCCAGCACGTAGCCCACGCCACGAATGGTGTGGATCAGCTTGACCTCACTCTGGTCATCCACCTTGGCCCGCAACCGGCTGATAGACACTTCCACCACATTGGTGTCGCAGTCGAAGTTCATGTCCCAGACCAGCGAGATGATTTGCGTGCGAGTCAATACCTCGCCACTTTGGCGCATCAATACCTGCAACAGCGCGAATTCCTTGGTGGTCAGGTCAATACGCCGGGTACCCCGGTACGCCCGATGGCGACGCGGGTCCAGTTCCAGGTCCGACACGCGGAATATCTCCGGCAGGGCGATCGGCTCACTGCGCCGCAGCAGCGTGCGCACCCGGGCCAGCAGTTCAGGAAACTCGAAGGGTTTGACCAGGTAGTCATCGGCGCCCATGTCCAGGCCCTTGATCTTGTCGGTCAGCCGACCACGGGCGCTGAGCATCATCACGCGCAGGGTGTTGTCCTGGCGCAGTTGCTCGAGCACCTGCCAGCCGTCCTTGACTGGCAGGTTGACGTCAAGGATCACCAGTTCGTAGCGGTGTTGTGCGGCCAGGTGAAGACCGTCGATGCCCGTGGCAGCGCAATCGACGACATAACCACTCTCGCTCAAGCCTTGATGCAAGTAGTCGGCGGTTTTCAGCTCGTCCTCAATGACAAGGATGCGCATGCAGGTTTACCTCTTGGCGATGATCGAATAGGTGATTGGATCTACGCAGAAAAGGGCTGTAGTCCGGGGTGTAGGAAAATTCTGAGCCTTGAAGTAGCTTCAGGGTCAAGGCGCGGCCTGTGTTATGGCGCCATTTGGGGCCAGGTGCGACGTTTAGTCGCTTGGCCCGAGGATTCGATTCCGGCGATCAGGCAAAAAAAAGCGCCCGGAGGGGGCGCTAAAAACTCATCTCTTTCCAAAGGAGCCTCATAGAAAAAGCTTCAGAGATGAATGTTGCTCGGTGTACGCCGATCAGACGGCCTTGGAGACGGGAGTGTCCGATACGGCGGTAGCGGGTCGGGAGACGTTCCCGATACCGTGGATTTGCAGCTGTTGCTGACGAAATTGGCTCAGGTTCTGGCGGGAACGGTCGCTACCGTCCTCCGCCAGGGCCCCGGTCGAAGCCGCGGCCAGCAAGGTGATCAATAACACGTGAAGCGGTTTCATGAACTTTCTCCGGATAAAGCCTGCGCCATTAGTTGGAAAAACTGTTTGGCCGGCCGATGCAGCCAGTATATGAAGCGCAACTTAACAAGAAGGTGAGGGCAATATTACAGTTCTGACAGGCTGGTATCTGTGAAGAAGTGCTAGTTAACCGCAAGTGAATGTAAGCATTTGCATTGCAGCCCGTGCGCGGGTCGGGTTTGAGCTCAGGCATCTCCAGCACATCCAGGCCAGAGCCATCGGCGCCTTGGGAACGTGCGGCTCGCCGTTTGCCGGTTAAATGGAAACTGACGAATACGTAATCTTTTGGTGAACCTTCTGACAGGTTGTATTAGTTACTCTTGAATCTGAGTTTTCAGTTTTTCAGATCAGACGAGGATACATTTTATGAACCGTTTAACAGGAATGTTGGGTATCGCTATTTTATCGTTGTCCCTTGGCGCAAGGGCCGAAGGTGGCGGTGATCGCACCTTTACCCAACTGATGGAGCAGAACCAGAAAGCCATGGCCTTGTACGCCGCCAACCGAGGCAAGCCGGCACCAGAGGTGCAGGTTTATCGATATGACATGAAGCTGGATATTGCCCGGGTGGTCAGCGTCACGCCGCCGATTCGTGCCTGCAAGGTGGTGCCGTCGCGCATGACCTATGAAGACTCTGCTGGCAACATCAAGACTCTCGAATATCAGGTCATGGGGCAGTGCCGAAACAACGGCAGTTGAGCGTGTTGAAAATATAGTTGAGGCAGGCGATCACGCGCTCTTCAGAAAAAACCGCCAGCGCTGATGGTTAGGACATCAGTGTCTCACTTGCCACCCGGTGCCCTCATGTTCAATACCCGCCTGAAGCAGGAGCTGTCGGCTCTTCGCGAAGAACTGTCCAGCCTCCACCAGATCAAGCACAGCCTTGATAGTGAGATGCTTGCCCTGAACCTTGATCCTGAGGGCCGTGTCGTATCGGTCAACCAGAACTTCCTCGAAGAGATGGTCTATAAGTCCAGCGACTTGCTCGGCCGTGTCATCCATGAGTTTGTACCGGCCCACTTGAAGCATGATGAATTTCAACAGCGCTTTAACCAGGCATTGAGCCGTGGCGAGCACTTCGCGGGCACCGTGCGCCTGCTGCGGGGCAATGGCAAGGAGGCCTGGCTGCGCTCGATCGTGCAGCCGGTGCGTGGCGTGGACGGGCAGATCAAGTGTTTTTCGGTGTACTCCAGCGATCTGACCCGCACCATCGAGACCTCCCGGGACCACGAAAACCTGATCAGCGCCCTGGTGCGTTCCATGGCGGTGATCGAGTTCGACCTCAACGGCAACGTGCTGACCGCCAATGATCGCTTTCTCAATGGCATGGGCTACAGCCTGGCGCAGATCCAGGGCAAGCATCACCGTTTGTTTTGTGAGCCGCAGAATTACAACAGCCCCGAATACCTGGCGTTCTGGAAGCGTTTGAACGCCGGTGAGTTTGTTGCCGGGCGTTTCAAGCGTATCGACGCCCACGGCCGCGAGGTTTGGTTGGAGGCCTCCTATAACCCTGTGCTGGATGCCAGCCATCGCCTGTATAAAGTGGTCAAATTCGCCACGGTGATCACCGATCAGATCAATCAGGAGCTGGCCGTGGCCGAGGCTGCGAACATTGCCTACAGCACGTCGCTCCAAACCGACAGCAGCGCCCAGCGTGGTACCGCGGTCGTCACCCAAGCGGTGGATGTGATGCGTGACCTGGCCAGGCACATGCAACAGGCCGGCGAAGGTATCGAAGCGCTCAACGCTCAATCCCAGGTGATCGGCAGTATCGTCAAAACCATCAGCGGGATTGCCGAGCAGACCAACCTGCTGGCGCTCAACGCGGCCATCGAAGCGGCTCGCGCGGGTGAACAGGGGCGCGGTTTCGCCGTCGTAGCCGATGAAGTGCGGCAACTGGCGTCCCGAACCAGCAAGGCCACCGAGGAGATTATCGGCGTGGTACGTCAGAACCAGGACATGGCCCGCGACGCCGTGGCGTTGATGACCGACGGTCGAGCCCAGGCCGAGCAAGGATTGTCCCTGGCGGCTGAGGCGGGCACGGTCATCGTCGAGATTCAGGACGGTGCGCAGAAGGTGGTCAGCGCCGTCGGACAGTTTGCCAACCAGTTGTCCACGTAAGCCTCACGGTGCGTGGATTTCGAAGTGCAGCAGGTCGAACCATTGGTTGTGAAAAAGGAAGCTGTTGCGTGAATGACCGTACTGGGTAAAGCCGCTGCGCTGCAGCACCCGCAACGAGCCCTGGTTTTGTGGGCGCACCGTGGCTTCGACCCGTTTCAGGGCGTGCTCGCCAAAGGCTTTCTCCAGGCCCAGCGCTACGGCTTGGCGGGCCAGGCCGCGACCGGTGTACTCGGCGCCCATGCGATAGCCCAGGGATGCCGAGTGATAGTACCGGCGGCGCACCGGGCTGAAGTTGATCCGCCCCACCAGAACACCGTTTTCGCGTACCAGGTATTGGTAGCCCCGGTCCTCATTGGCGTCCTGCAAAGCGCTCTCGATGGCTCGGGTTACACCGTCGATGCTGTAGTAAGTGTCCGGTCGGGCATTGATCCAACTCTCGAAAAACGCGCGGTTGGCCAGTTCGAACGTCAGCAACTCATTTACGTCCTCCCACTGCGGGGGCGTCAGTGTCAGGTTCATCCTTGGATAGCCTCGCTGTTGGTTTAGCGCAGGGTGCTTATTCTCACACTCGACGGATGGATTCAAGGGTGCGCTACCACTGCGCGTGGCCAAGTGCTTGGGCAAACGCCATCAATTTTGGCGAATATTGCCGCGACGGCGGGTACACCAGGGAAATTGCCCGGCTGCGACCGGCGAAGTCTTCCAGCAGCGCAACCAGGCGGCCGGCAGCCAAGTCCTCGCGCACGGCAAACTCCATCACCTGGGCGATGCCGAAGCCACCGACTGCGCCGTCCACCAGTGCATCACCAATATCAAAGATCAACCGACCCTCGACACTGACGTCGCGCACCTTGCCGTCGAGCATGAACTGCCAGTCGACCAGCTTTGCGCTACGCAGGTTGCGCACTGTGAGGCAGCTGTGATCCTTCAGGTCTTCGACGGTCTGTGGCGTACCAAAGCGCGCCAGGTAGGCCGGTGACGCCACCGTGATCCAGCGCAATGGTTTCAACGTTCTGGCGATCACGCGTTGGTCCTGGATTTCGCCCGTGCGCAGCAGGGCATCGAAGCCCTCGTCGACGATATCCACCAGGCGGTCGGTCATCACAGCTTCGATGCACAGATCGGGGTAACGCAGGGTCAACTCACCAATCACCGGCATCACCACCTTGCGCCCGAACAACGACGGTGTGCTGATTTTCAACAGGCCGGACGGCGTGCAGCGGCGGTCGAGCATCAGCTTTTCGGTTTCGGCCAGTTCGGCCAGCAGCGGTGCGGCGCGTTCATACAACATCTGTCCGTCGGGCGTCAGGCTGACGCTACGGGTGTTGCGTTGCAGCAGGCGCACGCCCAACTGGCTTTCCAGGCGTGAAATGGCGCGGGACAGTCCCGATTGCGTCAAGCCAAGATCACCGGCCGCACGGGTGAAGCTGCGGGCTTGGGCGACACGAACCAAGAGTCGAACGGCGTTCAGATCCATGATTAAAGTCATTATTGAAAGAGTTGTATGGCTATTTATCATCTGTTGAGCATGAAAGACACTGGCACCTGTTTATTTTTTGGACAGGATGCCGTGATGCCCGCCACTTCTTTGAATCGCCCCGCCAGCCGGATGCTTGTGCTCTTGGCTTGCGCACAACTGATCATCGCCCTGGACGCCACCATCGTGTTCGTCGCCTTGCCACAGATCGGCAGTCATCTTGGCTTTGACGCCCAGCAGTTGCAGTGGGTCGTCAGCGCCTACACGGTGGCCTTTGGTGGTTTTCTGCTGCTGGGCGGCAGGGCGACGGATTTGCTCGGCAAGCGACGTATGTACCGGCTTGGCCAGGCGCTCTATGCGCTGTCGTCCCTGGCGGCGGTGCTGGGGGGCAGCGCGTTGTTGCTGGTGCTGGCCCGCGCGGTGCAAGGTGTGGGCGGGGCGCTGCTGTTCCCCGCGACGCTGGCCTTGATCAATACCCACTACGCGCAGGGGCCGGAGCGCAACCGTGCCTTTGCCGTGTGGAGCGCGGCCTCGGCGGCTGGGTTGGCGCTGGGTGCCTTGTTGGGCGGAGTGCTGACACAGTGGTGGGGCTGGGAAGCCGTGTTCCTGGTGAATGTGCCGTTGGCGGGTGGCTGCGCATGGGCGGCGCGCTACTGGATCCCCGTAGACGGCGAGCGCGCACGGGGTCGCAGTTTCGATCTGAGCGGTGCGTTGACCGTCACCGTTGGCGGCACGTTGCTGGTGTTTTCATTGGTGCAAGGGCCCGAGTGGGGCTGGACGTCGCCGCTGACCTTGGGGTGCATGCTGGTGGCGCTGGCCTTGCTGGGCCTGTTTGCCTGGATCGAACATCGGGGCCGCGATCCATTGATGCCCCTGCGTTTGCTGGGCTATCGCGAGTTGCGCATGGCCATGCTGCTGACTGCCGTGTTCATGAGCAGCTTTGGCGTGCAGTATTATTTTCTGGCGCTGTACTACCAGCAGATCTACGGCTACAGCGTGCTGCAGGCGGGGTTGGCGTTTTTGCCGGCGACGCTGGTGTGCACGCTGGGGATCTGGCTGGCGGAACGCGCGCTGGTCAATATCGGGTTGCGCAACACGTTAGTCTGCGGCCAATTGGCCGGTTCGCTGGGGATTGCCCTGATGTGCCTGGCACTGCCCAATGGTGCGGGGTTCTGGTGGTTGCTGCCGGGGATCTTCATCTTGAGCATTGGCCAGGGCATGACGTGGACGGCGATGTGGGTCGCTGCGGGGTTGGGTGTCAGGTCGGGGGAGCAGGGCGTGGCGGCGGGAATGGCCTCCACCACCCAGCAGATTGGCGGCGCGCTGGGGCTGGCGTTGCTGGTGTCGTTGGCCAACAGCGCGAGTGGGACGGGGGGCGCCCAGGCGCAGGGGATTGAGTGGGCGTTGTGGGGGAGTGCAATGGTTGCGCTGGTGGGGGCGGCGTTGGCGTTGCGGCTCAGGTCACCGCAAGGCCAGTTGGGCGGGGTGCCTAGCGCCCAAGCATCTTCACCCAGCGCGAAGGCGGCAATCCATAGGTGCTGCGAAACTGCCGGGTCATATGACTCTGATCGGTAAACCCCGCGGTCAACGCCGCGTCAACCAACGAGCTGCCCTGGCCCAATAAGGTACGCACCAGATCAAGGCGGCGCATGGTCAGATAACGGTAGGGACTGGTGCCGAACAGCAGCCGAAAATCCCGCGACAAGGCCCAGCGATCACGTCCGCAGTGCTCGGCCATTTCGTCCAGGGTGATAGTGCGGTTCAGGGCGCCGTGGATGAACTCTCGGGCACGCTCGGCAGCCAGGTAGTCGAAGGTCTTGCGGCTGACGTTGATGCCCGACGCATTGTTCAGGGCATGGGCCAGGTCAAACAGCGCGTCCTGTTCCAGCAATGGGTCAAGCGGGCAGTCGAGACGCTGTACCAGCACTTGGCAGGCACGGTGCAGCCGCGGATCGCTGGACAGCCCATTGTGGATAAAAGGCAACGGCTTGCCGCCGAGAATCTGTTGGATCAATGCCGGCTCCACATAAATCATCCGGTACTTGAAGCCCTCGTCACTGCCGGCCCAGCCGTCGTGGAGTTCGTCGGGGTGCAAGACCATGGTCGTGCCCGGCAGGCTGTGGGTCTTGCTGCCGCGATAGTGAAAACTCTGCACCCCAAGCAATGTATGGCCAATGGCGTAAGTGTCATGGCGATGAGGGTCATAGCCGAACCCGGAAAAGTACGCTTCGATGCGCTCCAGGCCACTGGCAGGTGGCGCGCGGTGCAGCCAGTCGATATTCGCGGTGGGTTTGCCCATGGGATGTTTTTCGAAAAGTGTCGGATGGCATTACGTTAACCGAGTATGAGCCGGCTGTCTGCCACAGGCTTGTACGATTGTGCGCCGCGTGAACACTGGCCTATGCTTGCTTTTCCTACACCGCCTCGGACGTTAAAAATGGACTTTTTCAACTCGGCCTACACCGCGCCCCTGGCGTCTCTGGCTTTGTTGTGGACCGTGGCGGTGGTAACGCCGGGGCCGAATTTCTTCAACACCGCACGGCTGGCCGCCAGTTGTTCGCGACGCCATGGCGTGATGACCTCAGCGGGCGTGTCCACAGGAACCATGATATGGGGGCTGGCGGGCGGGCTGGGGATCAAATCGCTGTTCACTGCCGCACCCATGCTGTACCTGGCGTTCAAGATCATCGGTGGCTGTTACCTGATCTACCTGGGACTGAAGCTGTTCAAGCGTGCGCCGCCGCAGGTAGAGCAGAACCTGGTGCCCGACGGCCCCCGACGCTCACTGTTCTACGCGTGGCGCCTGGGCTTGCTGGGTAACCTGTCCAACCCCAAGGCGGCATTGTTTGTTGCAACTATCTTCGCCTCCACCATGCCCCCGTCGCCTTCGCCGATATTATTGACCCTGGCTGTTATCACCATGGCAAGCTTGTCATTCAGTTGGTATACCAGCGTGGCGCTGGTGTTTTCCAGCGCACGCATGACCAGCCTCTACAGCCGTTCTCGCAAATGGCTGGATCGTTTTGCCGGCGGTTGCTACGTCCTCTTCGGCGCCCATCTGGTGGCTAACCGCTGATCGACACAGCTCTGCTCAATCCCCCAGCGCCTCCCCTTCACGTCGAGGGTCCGCGCCGCCGCTCCACGCAGCCTTGCCTCGGGCATCGCGCACGCGGACGATGGCTTGGGTGCCGCTGGTCATGTCGATCTCGCTGAGGGCGTGGCCCTTGTCCTTGAGTGCCTGCTTCAATTGCGCACTGAACAGCCCTTGCTCCAACTCGGTCGCGCCGTTACGGCTGCCAAAATTGGGCAGGCTGATGGCAGCTTGCGGGTCGAGGCCCCAATCGAGCATGGCCACCAGGGATTTGCTGACGTATTCGATGATCTGCGAGCCGCCAGGCGAGCCGACTGCGGCCAGCAACTCGCCTGTCTGTCGATCAAACACCAGGGTGGGCGCCATGGACGAGCGCGGGCGCTTACCCGGTTCGATTCGGTTTGCCACACGTTGACCATGTTCCTGGGGAATAAAGGAAAAGTCGGTCATCTGGTTGTTGAGCAAAAAGCCCTGGACCATGACATGTGAGCCGAACGCCGCCTCGATGGTGGTGGTCATCGACACCGCGCCGCCCAGGTCATCCACCGCCACGACTTGGGAAGTGGAAATACGCAAGGGCGAGCGATCGGGTGCATACGCCACTTCAATCCCTGCCGGTTGGCCAGGCTTGGCGACACCCATGCTGCGTTCGCCGATCAGGGCAGCGCGACTCGCCAGGTAAGCAGGGGCGACGAGACCTGCGACCGGCACCGGGACGAAATCTGCGTCGGCGATAAATTGGGCCCGATCAGCATAGGCCAGGCGATCGGCTTCGGCAATCATGTGCACGGCTTCAGGGGCGGGCTCCAGACCGGCTGGCGTTGCGGCCTTCAACGGCTTGAGTGGTGCCAGCGCCCAGCGTGGGTCGCGAGCTTCCAGGGCCTGCAGGGTGCCGAGGATCTGCGCAATGGCGACTCCGCCCGAAGACGGCGGCGGCATGCCACAGACTTGCCAGCGTTTGTAGTCGGTACACAGCGGTGCACGTTCCTTGGCGCGATAACCTGCGAGATCGCTCAGCGACAGGCTCCCGGCGTTGCGGTGGCCCTGGACCTTGCGCGCAATCTCTTCGGCAACTGCGCCGTGGTAAAGAGCGTCCGGGCCTTCCTTGGCGATGCGTTCGAGCAGGTGGGCCAATGCGGGGTTTTTCAGCAGCGTGCCGACGGCTTTGGGGGTGCCGTCGGCGTTGAGAAAGTAAGCTTTCATCTCCGGCGACTGGCTGATGTAACGGTCGGCGGCGATCAGGCTGTGCAGGCGTGGGGAAATCCGGAAGCCTTGTTCGGATAAGCGGATCGCGGGTTCAAACAGCTGTGCCCAAGGCAGTCTACCGCTCTGTTCGTGCGCCATCTTCAATGCGCGCAGTACGCCGGGCGTGGCCACGGAGCGTCCACCGATCTGCGCCTGGGGAAACGTCATCGGGGAGCCATCGGCGTTCAGGAACAAGTTTGCGGTGGCCCCCGCTGGAGCGGTTTCGCGTCCGTCATAGGCGCGCACCTGCTTACCGTCCCACAGCATGATAAAGGCACCGCCGCCGATCCCGGATGATTGAGGCTCCACCAGCGTCAGCACGGCTTGCATGGCGATGGCGGCATCAATCGCCGAACCGCCCTGGCGCAATATGTCGCGTCCGGCTTCAGCCGCCAGCGGGTTGGCGGCGGCAGCCATATGGCGCTCGGCGTGGCGCACGCTCAAGTCGGTGCGATAACCCGAACCCAGTTCCGGAGCCGGCGGCAACTCTGGGGCAGTGGCGCTGTGGCAGGCACTCAAGGTCAGGGCAGCGACTATTACCGAGAGGGTCGTAACAGGCTTGAAGCGCTGGAAGGAAAGCACGTGGTGAACTCCGTTCATTTTGAGAATGATCTGTTGCTCCTGGGATGACGCGCGACAGGTAAACCTGGGGTTGCAGATACAGCGTGGCACCTGGGGTCAGGCGTTTTGGCGGGAAAGTCGCTGTTCGAGATACGGCGAAATGAGCCCTTCAAACCACTCGATAAACACATCCAGGCGCAACGAGCGCTGGCGCCGATCCGGATACAGCGCCGAGACGTCCATCGGTGCTGGTCGATACCTGGACATAACTTCCACCAACTGCCCTGAATCGATCAAGTGCTGTACATCGAACAGCGGCACCTGGATCAATCCCAACCCTGCACAGCAGCACGCAATGTAGTTTTCCGCGTTATTGACAATGATATTGCTGGGTAATCGCAGGGCTTGCTCGACACCCGCCAGATGATATTCCCACGCTGACTCATTACTTGAAATATCTGAAGCATAACCAACACTGATATGCCCTTTACTCAGGTCGTCGGGGTGCTGGATAGCAGCCGAGACAGTGGCCCGGGGTAGCTTGAGCACGTGGGCCGCCTTGATGAAGCTCTCCATCTCTGCGACGCGGACGAACACGCGGGACTGGTCAACTTTATCCATCGGTGTTGGTACTTCCCGCGTGTCGATCGGCCGGTTGCTGTTTGCGAACGTAAATCTGCTTGGTCGTATAGCTGCCCGGTAATTCACCAACCATCACTGATCAGATGGCGAATGAAGGGGTTGACGTCCTGGATGTCGGTGAGGCCTGTGCTAGAGAGCGCCGACCTAAACAGCGCGGCTTCAAAGATAAGCCGGCAGGTTGTGGATAGAGAGTTCGTTATTTCTGATCAATAAAACGAAAGCGTCAAACCGCCCAAGTGCATATCTCTTGAAATGCTGTGTCGAGGTCTGGTTCGGAACCGAGCTCTTCAGAAAATCACTACGTTTTATCAATGGACGTATTTCTGGAGTTGCTATGCACCTGGGATTAGATATTTTGGCAAGAACGCTGCGGACCACGATTGACAAAGCTGTGGCAAAGGATGCGCAGAAGCCGCCTCGAGAAACGACGAACGAACTTATTCAACGAGGTTTTTCAAGTACGTTATCGAAAAATCACAGTGCAGAGCCTCCCATCGAATTGACGCGCTTTGAATCGCTGCACCCGACCTCGATGTTGTTGGGTGCCAAGCTGGTGCAAGGGCGAGTACAGGCTGACGCCACAGTAGTGGGTCGAGATATCGCGCGTCATCTCAACCAGGCGAATGAGCACTACGTCTGCGATAGCCACGCAGTTGCTGCGAACACACTACGTATCAAATCTGATCAGCACCAGGTGCTTCATATCCAGTCCACGCCCGCTGTGGCGGCGGTGATCAACAGTAGTCGCGCCGCGGCACCAGGCAGCGCGCCTGCGCCACCTCCCGACAACCCGGGCAGAGCTCACCTTGGGCAGATCAGCCATGTGCAAACCACGGTTGACGGCGAGCAGTTCCGGCTGGCCAAAGGGCGCTTGTTTCGTTTTGAGTCACAGACCAACAGTTGGCTTCCAGATGTTGAAAAGCGTGCGCTCAGCCGTATTGGCCTGACTGCGCAGGGGCAGTTGCTGAAAATTCCAGTGGGTGTGGCAGATAGCAGCGTCGAAGGCAAAAAATCGGCGTCCCTGAGTCACGTCCAAGGCGCTTCAGTCTTGCATTTGCTGGGCGCTGGCGAGCAGTCCTTGAGCCCGGTGGATGAGGCCGGAAAACCCTTGGCGCTCACGCGCATAGGACTGGCAGGCGATACGCTTTATGGGTGCAACGCTTATGGCGAACTGTTCCAGGGCCAGCGTAGCCAGGCTCGGGACGGTGTACTGCCGATGGCCTGGCAGCCTGTTGAGTCACTGGAGCGGTCGCTGAAAGGGGCGGTCAGCGTTGAAGGATTTTTCCATACAGATGAGGGGCAACTCCACGCACTGGTACGTGACTCGCGTGAACAACTGCATAGTTGCCCATTGACGGGGCCGAACTCTCTGGCGCCGGAATGGAACCTCAGCGATGTGCTGGTCAAGGGTATTGAGAAAGGCCTGCCCTTGCCCAGCCTCCAGGCGCTCGCTGGCGCGGTTGATCTCGGGCCGCGGGGCAAGGTCGCGTGTGACGAGGGTAGCCTGTTGTGTTGGGATGCTCGCTCGCAAAGGTGGGAAGAAACCTCACAAGACGGTATTGAGCGGATGGAGCGCGGGCTCGATGGCCGTGCCTATGCCTTGCACGATGGCCAGTTAAAGACAGTGGCGACCCAGCAGGTTTGCGCGCCGGTCCATGAAGGCGCCAGTTACCTGTTGTCGGGGTTTGCGGTACCGCGTACCCAGGCCGCGCTTGATCAGGCCTTGGCTTGCGGGCCGGCGCGAATCACCGGGTTCGCCGTCGAGGATGGACGAAAGTTCGTAACTGTCGATGAAAACAACCGGTTCCAGGTTCATCTGGATGGCCAGGTCAAGTCGTTGGCGTTTGCCCAGCCCGTTGCTGTGCAAGCGCTGGCCCTGGATGGCGATGGTCATCTTTACGCACACACCCAAGGCGGTGAGCTGCTCAGGTTGGCACGTCAGGACTGGCAGGGCGGTAGCGATGCAGCATTGAGCTGGACCAGGGTCATGCTACCCGATTCGCAGCGGCTGGACTCGTTACGAATGGGCGCGGATAAACAGCTGATTGGCGGTTGGGGTAATTGTTTCCATAGTTTGAATACCTCCGTCGATGGGCTGCTGGAGTGGCGAGCGGTGTCCTCTTCGACGCAGGCGCGGGGCTTTTCACTGGCTGAAAAAATGGCTGGCAACCAAATGAGGGCACCGTTTCTGGATGGGGCTCTGTCGGTCGGCAGCAATGTAATGGGGCAAACCAGTGACGGTGTCGGGCTCAAGCGCGGTTTTTTCCAGGGGTTTAAGGCGCACTTCCATCCTCTGGAGGGGATCAAGCAAACGGGGATGGATATTCAGCATCACTTCAAGGGCCGTCAGGGGCTGGCGAATGTCTACGCGGACGACAAGCGTCTGCATGAACGGCTCAGGCCGCTTTCACTAGAACGGCCTGCTCCTGTCGACCTGGAGCAGCGTCTTGCCGCGTTGAGTGAGCCCGGTCCGCGACAGGCATTGGCCAAGGAAATCGGCGCCGCGCTGGTACAGGTGGAAAAAAGCAGTGAGTCCTGCGCCCGGCGTCTAGGGGAGACGCATGGCGTGGTGCTTGATGCCAAGCCCAGGCTGAACCGCGCGATCGTGCAACCCGACTCAACCTTGCATCAACTGTATGAAGCGTTCAAAAGAGTATCGCCCTCGCCGGGCAAGCCAACAGCTGCGCTGCTTGCCAATTTTGAAGGGCAGGCTCTGTTGCTTCCGGCAAAAGATCTCGAACGTACACGCGATACCAGCCACCCTTCAGCACTGATCGTGGGCGATCTGATCCATCATGCTGACACCCTGAAAAAACTCAATGAGCTGGTGGCCGAACTTGAACATGCCAGTGGCCAAAGCCCATCGGCCCTGGCAAGAGTGGAGCAGTCCCTGAAGACGTTGATGCAGGATTATGCTCAAAGCCCGGTGCATAAACTGTCCAGCCAAAACATCGCCAGTTATGGCCAGGCAGAATCCTTATACAAAAACTTCAAACTGTTGGCAAAGGACCTAGGAACCCCTGGGTCCGCCCTTCATTGGCACCTTACGCACGTGCTCGGGTTGCCGGCCGATGCAAGTATCAAAGAGGCAATGACCCAGGAGGTCCGCCAACTAGATCGCGGCCAGAAGCTGGCGCCGAGTCGCACTCAAGGGAAAAACCTTGGGGTGATGGTGACGGGGATAAAACCAGTATCGCCACTGGAGTTCTTTGTCGGTGCTTCCAAGTCTCATGCCAACGGCGTCAGTATCAGCCGCACCGATAAAGGAGCCAGGGTTGAAATCAGCATGGACGACACCCGCCGGGTGGCGACTTCGCTCGCTTCGGGGTTAACCCTTGGACGCGGTACAGCGGCGGTGGGCCCTAGCCTGAGGGTGGGGGCGGAACTGACGGCTGCGGTGGCAAGGACCAACGGCTCATCCGTCAGTTTCGATGTAGAAGAAGCCGACTTTGCCAAGATGATGGCGATCCTTACGGCAGAGCAGGGCAATGCCCTTGATCTGTTGGATCTGGGGGCAAAGCATGTCACGGGTGAAAGCACCAAAACCAACGTCGATCTCAATCTGGACGTGCTTGCACAACTGCGGCTTAACTACAATCCACAAGAAAATATCCCCGAGCTGGCTTCAGTGCTTCGTGCGGGCATCGGGCCTATCGCCAACGTCAATCTGGTTCATTTGGACAAAGGCCAGACAACCAGCCGCAGCGCAACGGCTACCGACAAGGGGGGGGCGGCGAATGCGCAATTTTTGCGACAGGGTGGCATAGGCTTTAACGCCGCACCCCTGAACATGGTGACGCTGGGTAGCGGGCAGGAGGGCGGCCCCGCCGTTGCTGCATTTGCCCTGCCAGAAGTTTCGGTCATGGTGAGATTTGATCGCACACAGTCTTGCAACTTCAGTTTCTCTTTCAAGCAACCTGAACCTGTGGATCAGTCGAAAATTGATGACATCGTGCGCCGATTGTCTCGGTACTCCCCGACGACCAGGACGGATTTGGCTGCCCTTGAACTACCTGGTCTTCCGCCGGGTGAACAACTGACCAAGCTGCAGCAGTTTTTTGCGACCCATTCGCCACTGCCGACAAAGTCGCAGGCGTATCAGGCCATCGGCCAATCATTGGATAACCTGGCTCACCAGCACTATCTGGAGCAGAACCAGTTGCGTCAGTTAGCCTCGGTCGAAGCGACAGTCACGCGGGTTGGCTTGCAGGATGATGAACGACATACCTGGCTGGATGATGTTGCGCCGGCCAACAAGGCTGCAATCGTGCAATGGCTCAAGGACGCTCCGCAGTTTGCCCAAGTGCTCGACCAGTTGAAGAGCGGTGAAGGCACCTCGATGAGCATCGGCCTGGAGCTCAAGCCGCAAGTGCTGCGCATTATCGAGCGCAAGTGCCTTGAGGGTGAACCCCAGACACAACTGATCGAGCAAGCACTGAGCAACCGCGAAAACCTGCGGATCAAAAGCCTGAGTCTCAGTTATACCGCCAGCCAGTCCCACGCCATGTCGTTCCCGCCAATGACCAACATAGGGTTCTCGAGCAGCGCCGGACTTAGCCATTCCCAAAAACGGCTGAGTGCCGAGCTTGAGTATGGGGTAGATGCGGACAAGCCCTTGAGGATGACGCTGGACGATCGTCTGGGCATGCTGCCGAGCCATGACTTGACGCTTGACCTGGCGGATCAGCGAGTGAGGGGTGTTGGGGCGCCGATCGTGTAACTTTCTGGCGGACATAAAAACGGCCTACTTTCTGATAGGCCGTTTCATTTTTGAAATGATATCGAAAAGGCGCTGTGCTCACGTAACAAGGGCCCCAAGACTCAATGCACCTTACGCAGCCAAGGACGGCGAGTAGCTTTGCTCTTTTGCGGATCGATCATCTGCATCAGGTTTTTTAGCGCCTGGTTATCAGGCGGTCTTGAGAGCGTTTTGATCACCTTCGAACTGGGGGCCAGGACCATGACCTGCTCGTGAAGCGGCAGGTTTTTGTAGATCAATGTGTGGCGAATGGCCGGGCAATGGCGAAAAAAATCATCCAGGTCTAGCGCGAAATCCGCGGCAAGATCACTGTTGATTAGCAACAGGTCAAAAGGCTCTATCGCGTTTTCGAGCATTGCCTGCAGCTCCTTGAAACAAGCCACTGGAGCTATTCGATGATAACCCTGTTGATTCAGCATTTTCTCGATGCTCAGGCGCTGCGCCGGCTGGTCATCCACAATCAGTATCCGTAAAGACGGTGTTGGCATTGCTGATCCTTCATATCGGCGTACCGATTCGCTTGGAGTGTCATGGATAAGTGATGGGCAGTGGTTCATTGCGTTCTTCAGGCGGATGCTTTCTTGAATGAAACCACACGCACAGCTCATCCCTCGTCATCGGTTTGGCAAAGAAATAGCCTTGGCCTTGAACGCAGCCCAGATCAATCAATTGGTGGTGTTGTTCCTGTGTTTCGATACCTTCGGCGACCACTGTCATGCCCAGGGATTTACCCAAGGCGAGGGTGCTGCTGATAACCGCCCGGCAGCGTGGGTCACCACCAAGCGCCTGGACGAACTCACCGTCGAGCTTGATTTCGTTGAAGGGCAACTGACACAGGCGTTGCAGAGACGAAAAACCGCTACCAAAGTCATCAATGGATAATCGGCAGCCCATCATGCGCAAACGCACCAGGTTCTCCATGCAGATTGCCGATGCCTCCACCAACCCTGTCTCCGTCAACTCGAAGGTCACTCCAGCTCCTGGCAGCTTGAAACTCGCCAGGGTTGCTTTAATCCTGGAGACCAAAGTCACATCGCAAAGCTGCGAAGGCTGCAGGTTGAACGCAACGTTCAGGGGCAAGCCATGCATCAAGAAATATCGCTGCAGCTGCAGCCCATGATCGAGCTGGGCAAAAAACAACTCATTGAGCAAGTCGCAACGTTCAATGGTCGGCATAAACACTGCCGGCGAAACCAGGCCACTTGACGGATGGTTCCAACGCGTAAGCGCTTCGACCCCAAAGGCTTGGTTGTTCAACAGATTGATTTTTGGCTGGAAGTAGGTCTCCATCTGACCTTGTCTTACTGCGCAGCAGACCTCGTCCTCATCGGCTATCAGATGCGCGTGATGAAAACCCGCTGGCGATGTCGGCGGGCTCAAGTGGCTTTTCAGCAGCCGGCTCAACGTATCAAACTGCAGAGGCTGACCCAGCTCTCCCAGCATCCTCAGCCCCAACAAGGGCATCAGTTTTCCCACAGCTCTGCGTATATCTTCAGCGAGCGAACTGTTGATGATTACCGAGCGCACCAGGCCGTCTTCTGCCGCGCGCTGTAAAAAATCAAGGTTGTCGAGCCCCCCCCTTTGCATATCGCACAATGCAATATCTACCGGTCCGACGCTGTGCAGGGTGTGTAAGGCATGATGGGCAGACGATGAGCTGAACACAGGTTCGCATCCCAGTTGCCGCAACATATTTACGGTGATAGCCCGTTGAAAAAAATTATCGTTCAAGACTAGAACGCGTAATGGCGGCGATTGCATGAATACCTCTCCGGAATACGGTAAACGTCGACTCTCGATACTCCTTATTCATAAGTGTTTCTATAAAACACTTCCCTTCCCCTAAAAATGAGGTGCCAGGCTTTTCAAGCCAGTAGCGTGCTTGTCTACGCGCTCTAAGTACGCAGCACCCTGCTTGAACACAATCTAGTTGGATGTCTTATTTTCGCTGTCTTTTGGCGTACGAGGTCCTAGAAATATCCCGTCGAGCTGTAGGAAATTTCCTGCAATCCCTGGCGTCGCAATCAGCGAATAGGGGGGCATGGTACCTTCGAAGGAAATTTCCTACATTGCCAGGGGAATGGGACTACACGAGTTTTCCTTGTTGGCCGACAAACTAGTGCCAATTCGACATGCACCTTACAAGCGACACGCAACTCTAAGTGAATGCCGAAGTTTGATTTTCTACTTTGTATAGATACGTTGGTTTTGCAAAGTAGAAAACGAGGTTGTTGCATCAGTAGCATCGCAACGCAATATTGCTCTTGTGATGTCAGTACCTCGCTGGGTTTCTTGGGTGCTCGTCACATTGTGCAGGCGCAACATGATGCACACCTCAAAAACGTTGTTATGCGAAGCCAATATCGCTGTTGAGCTGTTGGCGATAGAAATACCAATAAACCTTAACAAAGTAACGGAGTTCCAATGATCAAGCATGCTTTCTCCCTGGTAGCACTGGCCGCCGCACTCACCTCTGCAAACGTCATGGCCGCCGATAACGCTGCCGGTGGTGTTATTTCCTTCAGCGGCGCGGTTACCGACACTACTTGTACTATCAACGGCGGTAAAAGTGCAGACTTCACCGTTGCACTGTCTCCTATCTCCGTCACGGACGCCGGCACCAATGTTGGCCTGGTAACCAAAAACAAGAAGTCGTTTTCGTTGACGTTCTCCGGTTGCAGCCCTGCCGCAGGCGTGGCTGGCACTCCGTTGAAAATGTATTTCTCGTCTGCGGACAACATTTCCACCGACGGTAAATACTTGCTGAACAACTCGGTAAACGAAAGCGATACCAGCGTCGCCAAAAACGTCGGCTTCGCGTTGACAGTACCAGGCACCAACGCTCCAATTCAGTTGAACGTGCCGTTCACCACTGCCGTTACCGGGACCGAGCCAACACCTGAGACCGTAGTGTTCGATGCACACTACTACAAACCCAATGTCGCCGCCGCCAAAGTTGGTGCTCTCAGCTCCAACCTGACTTACACCATTTCCTACTTGTAATTTGTACCGTGTACCAGGCCCACTCCATGGGCCTGGTTCTGGAAGAAATCATGATAAAGCAACTATTTATAGTAGGGCTGCTGCTCGCCTCGGTATCCGCACAAGCCAACATTGTAATCAATGGCACTCGTGTTATTTATCCAGAAAAAAACAAAGACGTGGTGGTTCAACTCATCAACAATGGAAGCGATTCGTCCTTGGTTCAAGCCTGGATAGATGATGGTGATATCAACTCCACCCCCGAGACGGCGAATGTTCCGTTTCTCTTGTCTCCACCGGTGGTCAAGGTATCTGGCGATAGCGGCCAGCAACTCCGGATAACCAAGGTCGGTGCCCCGCTGGCTGCTGATCGGGAGTCGATTTTCTTTTTGAATGTACTGGATATTCCACCTACTCCGGAGAACCTGCAGGGGACCAACACGTTACAACTGGCGATCAAGTCTCGGATAAAAATGTTTTATCGGCCGAGCGGACTAAAAGCCACCGCCAACTCCAGTATTGACAGTATCGAACTGCAAGCGGTAGCGAAGGGTTTTAATGTCGTCAATAAAAGTGCGTACTTTTTCACGCTTGCCAATGTTGACCAGCAGGATAAAAAACACCTGCTCGTTGATTCAGTCATGGTTGCGCCATTCTCCTCTGTGTTCGTTGAAAGCAAAGAACCGGTCAGTAAAAACACACCCTACACCATGCTGTATATCGATGATTTAGGTGCTTACAAAACCAAAGTTGTAACGTCGCAATAAGGTGAAAGAGTCAGAATGAAACAGCCAAAAAACCTCATCAAAGTCCTGACGGTGTCCTCGCTGTTTCTACTGGGCAAAGCCTACGCGGAAACCTTTGACACCTCGCTGATGGCTGGCAAATCCCGTGAATCGGATATGTCACGGTTTTATGCAAGCTCAGAGATTCCTGCCGGCAAACAGGATATTGATGTTTATGTCAATAGCAGCTGGAAAGGCCGCTACACGTTAGTGTTCGGCGATGTGAAAGACGATATCAAAATCAGTTACGACGATACCGCACTGCTTGGGATCAACATGCGCGGCTTGCCCGCAGCCCAATCCGGTACGGACAGCCTGCAAATCAGCCAATTGGTCCAAGGTGGTTCTTTTCTTCTCGACATCAGCACGCTGAGCCTCAAATTGACTGTGCCCCAGTCTTACGTAAATCGCTCAGAAGAGGGCTATGTCGACCCGAAATTTTGGGATCATGGCGTACCCGCGTTTTTATTTGGCTATAACGCCATGCATTACAGCATGCAATCAAAAAACGGCGGCTCGTCCAGCGACGAATTATATTCCGGCCTGGATTTCGGTATTAATTTTGCCGGTTGGCAATTTCGGGAAAACAGTTCAATCCGAAAAAGCTCGTCACAAAGCTTGAAGTATCAAAACAACACCCGCTACCTTCAAAAGAATATCGCTTCTATCAAGTCCACCTTCAAGCTGGGTGATTTCTACTCTGCAGGCGATCTGTTTGACTCGATCAAAGTGCGCGGCGTGGCGCTGACCTCCGACATCAATATGTTGCCCAGCTCCAAACAAGGGTTTTCGCCTATCGTGCGTGGCGTCGCGCAAACCAATGCCCTGGTAAAAGTCATCCAGAACGGTAATGTGGTTTATCAAGAGAACGTACCACCCGGCGCGTTTACGCTGGATAATATCCAGCCCACCGGGTCAGCCGGCGACCTGACAGTAGTGGTCCAAGAGGCCGACGGGCGCGAACAGTCGTTCAGCGTACCGTTTTCTGCCGTGCCTAATATGCTCAAGGAAGGTGTCAGCAAGTACAGTCTGGTGGCGGGTAATGTCAACCAGATCAACACCGACTACAACCCAGGATTTGTGCAGGGTACGTTGCAATACGGGCTGAACAATTTGTTGACCGGCTATGCCGGAACGACCCTTAGCAATGACTACCGCGCCTATCTTGTCGGCAGCGGCTTGAACCTGCCGATTGGTGCCGTTTCGGTTGACGTGACCCAATCGGACACACAGTTAAAAAACCAAAGTAAAAGTGGTCAAAGTGTACGCGTGTCCTACAGTAAGTTCCTGGATGTAACGGCCACTAACTTCAGCTTGGCAGCCTATCGTTACTCGACTGAAGGCTACTACAGCTTCAGTGATGCCATTTACTCCCAAGAGGGATACCGTGAGCTCGAAAGACAAGTCAGCGACTATCGAAAGCGACTTGACGAAGACGATGCTCCGATCCTCGACTTGAATACCTGGGACGCCCTGCGAAGCGCGCGCCCACGCAACACCTTCAACTTAAGCCTGAACCAGCGCTTGAAAGATAACTGGGGCACCGTGTTTTTCTCCGGGACGCAACGCGACTACTGGACCAGCAATAGCAAGAGCCGTGAATACCAGTTTGGCTATGCTAACGCGGTGGGCCAGATCAATTATAATATCTCGGCCAACCGCGTCAGGAACTCCAATCGCGACGAAGAGACCCGTTTTTATCTTTCAATGACCGTTCCCTTTGATATTGCCGGCAACAGAGCATATCTGAACAGTGGCGCGTCGTTCGTAGACTCGCGTTATCAGCAAAGCAACGTCAGCGTGAGCGGTAATGCGCTGGAATCGAACCGTTTGAGTTACACCGTGGCGGCCAGTAATCAAGACGGTGGAAATAACACAGCCAGCGTTAACACCTCTTACCGTGCCAATGCCTCGACACTGGGCGCCTCTTATGGTGAATCGTCCGATTATCGACAAACCGGCCTTGCTGCTCGAGGCAGCGTCGTGATGATTCCTGGGCACGTGCTGGCTTCCAATGAAATCGGCAGCACCATGATGGTCGTCGAGGCCCCCAAGGCCGAAGGCCTGATGGTCAATGGTGACCAAAGTATCGTCACCAACAAAGATGGCTTGGCGCTGGTTCCGTACGCGACACCTTATCGACTGAACTCAGTTACGTTGTCCGACAGCGGTAACAGTTCCGGTGCAGAGATTATCGGAAACATCGCCAACACGGTTCCGTTTGCCGGCACGGTCAATCATGTGAAGTTTGAGACAGATCAACGGCAGTCTTACATCGTGCCGGCTCGCAAAGCAGATGGCGGTCCTCTGCCTTTCGGCGCTGAAGTATTAGATGAGTCAGGTCAATCTATAGGTTTTATTGGTCAAGCCAGCACCCTGTATATCAAATCTGCGGAGAAACCCGATTATCTGGAGGTGAGGCTGAGCAACGGCAGTTGTATTATCCGCCAGCCTGATTTCGCGGTGAACACCTCTCACAATGCCTGCCATTAATACGAGATAGTTAATTATCATGAGTAGATTTGTCTTTCTGTTTTTGTTAACGGGGCTATTCAGCAGTGCCAGCTACGCGGTCTGCTACAGCGGAGTAACCCGATACGGTCCGGATATATTAATTGACCTTTCAGACAAGCTCAGTGAAAGAAATCGTGTCTGGACGCAAACTATTTCCAGTAATTTTGGCTCATTTGGTTTTAACTGCACTACTGAATCCATATTTGAGTACAATTTTCCAATGTCAGACCGCTCTAAGGTAATAGCAGTTGGACTGGACGACGGAAAACACTGGATACGAGCAGAGGTCATAGATCCCATTCAGAATAGGACGCTGCGCTCGGGCGATCACGTGTCCTCAGAGTTGAGCACCCCCTTTACTCTACGCTTTACCCTAATGGACGGTGGTGATCCCAGGCTTAAGGTCAGTGGCAACACTGGGCGATTTAATAATGTCGCAATTGCGAGAGACACGTCTGGAATGACTTTTTGGGAGACCATTGGCTCTTGGGTTGCTTTTCTCGGCAAGGTCGTTGTTTGGGTGGCGAGTTTATTCCAACACTGGCCTTTAGATCAGCGAGATATGTTCTCACAAAACCTCACAATTACTTACACGCCCAAGATGGCCACCTGCAACTTCAATAACGCAGGGTTGATGGTGAATCTTCCTAAAATTGGTATTGCGCAGCTGACAAAAATTTCTCAACCAGGTTATACACCGTTTACTTTGAATTTTAGTTGCAGCAATCTGCTGGCCAACGGCAGTACCGACCGTGCAATTGACATGTTTTTATCCAGCAACAATCTACTTTCATCTGATAACAGCGTGTTGATGAGCAATTCACCTGGTGCGGCACAAGGAGTCGGCATAAAAGTCACCAAGCGCGAGACCCCCAACGCACCGGTTGTCTTTTCTACGTCCACCTTGAACCGAGGAAATGCTACATCCATTTTCAGTGCCGCTGCCGGCGCTGTCGTTGAGAGCAATTTCTCTATTGGCATGGGGGCTTACTACTTCCCTTACAGTCCCGCTCAACTCACCAGTGGCGAAGTCAGGGCAACGGCTACGTTAAACATCATTTATCAATGATCCTCAACTTTGTTTGATCAGCCAACTACCCCTCGATACAGCGGGGTCGTTGGTCATTCCACGGTACGCAAGCGCTGCCAGACTTCCTTACGTGGCAGCCATCAACTCTTCCAGACGCTGCCCCAATGCCTCCATCGCCTCGTGCAGTGCATCCACCGATTGGGTCAAACGCACGGCGTCATGTCCGTTACAGTCAGCTTGCAACTGCTCACAGCAGTGGATCAGTCGATGTGCCTTGATAATGCGCGCTCCACCCTTGACCCGATGCCCCAGGTCGGACAGCCCGGTCAAGTCGTGATCGCTGAAGAGCTTGAGCAGCCGTAGTAGATCTTCCTCATTACTGCTGGCCAAATCCTGCAGCAAGCTATTAACCAGTGTCGGGTTACCGTGGGCCAATTGTTCGAGGCTGCTCAGATCAAGCTCGTCGGTTAATTGCATCGGCTCATCGACATCCGTTGCGTCGTCGAACACCGACTCCACACCGGACAACCGTGCGGTCAGGTCCTTCATGCTGATGGGCTTGAACAAACAATCATCCATGCCGGCCTCCAGGCAACGGTCTTTTTCCTCCGGCTGCGCGTTGGCGGTAAAACCCAGGATCAGGCAAGGTGCCGCACCCGAGGCGGATTCCTCGGCGCGGATCGCCCGGGCAAGTTCGTAGCCTGTCATCACCGGCATATTGCAGTCGGTAATCACCACGTCGAAATGCCCATTGCGCCAGGCGCGCAAGCCATGGGCTCCGTCCGGCTCGTCACCGACCGTGTGTCCCAGGTAACTCAACTGCTGGGATAACAGCAAACGATTGGCTGGATAATCATCCACCACCAGCACTTTTAATACCTTGCCGACTTCGGGTAACACGGGCTCCGGCCTGGAGGTTGGTAATGGCGCAAGAACCTCCAGTTCCAGCAATACTTCCATTTGTGTGCCTTGCCCCAATACGCTGGTGAGGTTCAACTCACCCTGCATCATCGAACACAGTTTGCGGCTGATCGCCAGCCCCAAGCCTGACCCCCCGGCACTCGAATGGCTGGCCTGGTTGAATGGCACAAACAGCCGCTGCTGGTCGTCCGGGGAGATACCCATCCCGGTATCGCGCACCAGTACCTGAATACCCATGCGCTGGTTGTTGATTGGGTGCGTGACCTCTACACAGACCTGCACCTGCCCGACACTGGTGAACTTGATGGCGTTACCGATCAGGTTGGACAGTACCTGCTTGAATCGTAGCGGGTCGATCAGAACGTCCTGGTTGGCTTGTTCATCGAATGACAACACAAGGTTCAACTGTTTCTGCCGGGCCAGGCCTTCGAATACCCGTACCGCCGACACCACAAGCTCTTTGAGCGCGGCCCGTTGTGGTACCAGCGTCAAGCGCTCGGATTCGATGCGCACCACATCCAGTATGTCGCCGATCAGTTCCAGAAGTCCTCGCGCAGCGCCCGATGCCACTTCAATGGCAAAGCGGTCGAGAATGCCTTGGTCGGCCTTTTTCATGGCCAACTCCAGCATGCCGACCACCGCGTTCATTGGGGTGCGTATTTCATGGCTCATGGTCGCCAAGAAAGTGGTTTTTGCTCGATTGGCTTTATCGGCGCCCTGCTTGGCGTCTTTGAGTTGCGCAAGCAAGCGCTCGCGCTCACTGATATCGATCCACCCGGCAATGATGCCCTTGACCTCGCCCGAGTTGTCGCGAAACGGCAGGATCCAGTGAAAGGCCGTAATAACCTGGCCATCGGAAAACGATAGTTGGCGGTCAGTTATCAGCTCCTGGCCTCCCTCCATGACCTCCAGGTAGTGCTGTTCGAACACGGCACCGATATTTGATTCGGCGAGGGTGATTTCTGATGGCCGTGTGCCAATAATCTGCTCACGGGTAGTGCCAATCGCTTCTAGATAGCGTTGATTGCACAATAGCATTCGTGTCTGGCGATCTCGTACGTAGATAGGGTGGGGCAACCCATCGATCAGTACTCGCATGAACTCCATTTGTTCGTTCAGTGCCCGTTCGGCCACTGCACGTTTCTGAATCAGGCGTCGCAAGTAGATAATCCAACCGAGCGCCGCCACTAACAAGATCGTGGCGATAACCGCACCCCGGATGATTTCCGCTTGATTGGCCTGTGTGCGTTTATTGTCCACTGCAATTTCACCACGCCAACGACTGGTCAGCTCGTTCAACTCCTGCGGGGAAATGCTCATCATCACCTTGTCCAGGACCGAATGCAGTTCCAACGCAGTGCGACTGGTGGCAAGTGAAATTTGCGCGGGCGGAGCACTAAGGGATCCACTCACGCGTAGGTTGGATGGATACCGAGTTGCGATAAGATAACGGGCATTGACTAGGATAGAGACTGTGGCATCTGCCTTACCCTGAGCCACCAGCGCCAGTCCGTCATCAATATCATCCACATCAATCAAAGTGATACGAGGGTAATACGAGCTGATGTAATCACGTACGCCGCTCCCTTTACTGATTGCTAGACGCTTGCCGACCAAGCCCTCCAAATAGCCAAATTGCCCATCGCCATCACGAGTGCTTAACACATAGGGGTTGGTCAAGTAGGATCGAGTGAACCGTAGATCGCTATTGCCGTAGTTCTGCTGAAAGACTGTGATGAAATCAACCTCGCCATTTTTGGCTAATTCCACAAGGTCATCGATTGTTTTAGCACGTATCACTTCGAAGGTAAGGCCCGTACGGCGACGAATCATCGCCAGCAGATCGGCATTGATACCGCGAAAGCTCCCATCCGGATCAAAAAAGGACAGCGGTGGGCTGTTCTCAAGCACCCCAGCCCTTAATTTTTGATGATCCGTAAGCCAGCGCTGCTCTTTGGGGCTCAAATCAACGGAGCCACGGTCATGCATGGTGATCATATCCCCGCCCCATCGTCGCATGATCGTCAAGGTTTCTTCTGCGGGTATGACGGCCAGCGCCTTGTTAATGATTCCGAGCAACTGCTGGTCTTCAAGCCGTAAAGCAAAACCGATGGTGATCACCTCCAGGTTCGCGAAATCCGTTAGATGAACATCGTGCAGAAAGTTTCTGCTGATCAAATAGTTGGAAGTAATTGCCCCACCGAGGTACACGTCAGCCTGCTCAAAAGCGACGGCGCTGATGGCATCCAGATCTGTCGGATAAACCTGCAGTTCGGTTAACGGGTAATGCTTTCTGACCTCAGAAAGCAGCTGACTCTGTTCAGACACTGCCAGGCGTTGCCCTCTGAGATCTTTAGGTAGCTCCGCGCTGTGACTGCGACGCTTGACGAGTACAGGTTGCTCGTCGAAATAGGACCTTGAAACCGCCAGTTCGGGATCCGCTGCATTGACATCACTGGCGGTCCCCAGCAAGTCCAGCTCACCTCTTTTGAGCGCCTGTATCGCTTGCGCACGGCTCGGATAACGTTGAACCTGAACTTCGATATGCAACAGGTCGGCGAGTAATTCTACATAATCGGCTGTCACGCCCTCGTAATCATGGGCGCCTGCATTTAATCCCAACGGTGCAGAGTCGGTAATGGCCACCCCGATGCGCAATTTTTTTTTGTTGTTCAACAAACGCTGTTCGGCACCCGATAGCTTCAGGTTCATTCCAGTGAGATGGGAGCGTCCCAACAATTTCAATGACTCGATTCTGTCAGGAGGATGCGCTGCTTGAATAAAGGGGGGGACACACAGTAAAACGATAAGAAATCCGAATATCCGTTTCATATTTAGAGAAGATTATTGCGCTTGGCAAAATCGGCAAGATAGACCACTGACTTTACGTTGAGCTTTTCAATCAATCGGGTTTTATAAGTACTGATGGTCTTGTTGCTCAGTAGCATGGCATCACCAATTTCCTTGTTGCTGAAGCCCCGAGCCAGTTGCTGCAAAATAGTCAGTTCGCGGTTGGACAGGTTGCGAATCAAGTCATGCTCGTTCGCCTGGTTATCAGCGGCGCGTACAGAACTGTTGGCCAGCACTGGAAAATAGCTGTAACCGTCCATGATCGCCTTGATCGCCCGGGTCAACTCTTCAAGGTTTCCGGTCTTTGAGACGTAACCAGACGCTCCTGCATTCATGCAGCGCCAAGCGTAAAAAGACGCCTCCAAGGAGGTCAGTACCAGGATTTTACAGGGCAACCCCGAGGTAACGATGCGGCTGATAACGTCCATGCCGTCGAGAAGCGGCATGGATATATCAAGTAGGATCAGATCCGGAACATGTTCACGCGCCAGGTGCAAAGCGTCTACGCCATTATCAGCCTCCGCCACAATTTCAAACTGCTCAGCCCCCAGCAACGCCTTTACGGAGGCGCGAATGAACGGATGGTCATCAACGATTAATGCTTTGAACATATGAACCTCTAAAAGAGAAAGCAGCACACGTTAAGCCGGACACGATCGTTGCGATTTTGAGCTTTATTAAATGTAGCGTATAGCGTATATCGCGTCAGGCACAGGTGTGGTTTTTTTAAACGAGCGGCGAATGAAACTTCAGCCATGTGGCAAAATCAGCGCCCGTCATCGGCAGTGCAAGATGAAAGCCTTGGCCAAAGGAGCAGCCCAAGCTGATGAGGGTGTGAAGCGCGTGGGCATTTTCAATACCCACGGCAACCAGATCCATCCGTAGTGCCTTGGCTAACGCGACACTGCTTGAAATGACCGCCCGGTTACTTAGGTCGTCAACGTCCCGGACAAAGACACCGTCGAGCTTGAGTTGGTTAAAGGGCAGATGTGCCAACTGCCTCCACGAGGAAAAGCCAATACCGAAGTCGTCGATCGACAAACCACAGCCGGCGTGATGCAAACGCAGCAAATTTTCTACGGCTGATCCAGGCAAATCCAGCATGCCGTTTTCGGTGATTTCGAACATGAGCGCTGAGCTCGGCATTTCATACTGCTGCAAGCGCTGGACAATGTGCTCGACCAGGTCATTGCGTACCAACTGAGAGCCTGTCAGGTTGAATGCAAGCCCCAGATCAAGCCCTTGCTCCCGCTGGCGGCTCATGAACTCGAGCCCTTGTTCCAAGAGCTGTTTGAACATGTCATCGATCAAGTCATAAGCCACTACTGTCGCCAGTAAGTCGCGAGGCATTAAAAGCCCTTTCTGGGGGTGCTCCCAACGGACCAGCACCTCGGCACCAAACAGTCGGCCATCGTGCAGGTTGAACTTGGGCTGATACCAGGCTTGAAACTCTCCGGCAATCAACCCTTGCAGGACTTCAGCATGAGGAATCAATTCGAGTTCTGCTGCCGGTTGTATGAGTGAAGAGCCGTGGTGCGTTTTGAAAACCGCCAATATTTTTTGCAAGGCTTGCGGTTGCAAGGGTTTGTTTAATACACCCAGTAAAGGGATGGACGATAACGAACTCATCTTGGCAACCGAGCGCAGCAATGCCAATGGCAACTCTCCATGCACGATCAGGGCTCGTACATTGCCCAATTCGCTGGCGACACTAAGAAAGTCAAGGTTATTGATTGATCCGTCATTCAAGTCAAAGAAGATGACATCGATTATTTCTCGGCGGCGAATATGTTCGACAGCCTGTAAAGCACTCCCTGCCGACAAAACGCACCCGATCTGCAGGTTCAGCAATCCGTTGACCAACACATTGCGCTGTAAAGCATGACTTTCTACAACGAGAACACACCCCTCAAACATCTGTTTCAACCCGACCATTGCTGATGGGGCAGGACTTTGCCGGCTAAGCCCTCACGGCATAAGTAGAATTATCCTGCTGCCATGTATGAAAATTCCTACGCAGTGCGGCGTTCCAGGTAGCTCGATTTGAGGTAGGGATCTGTTGGGTGCCAGCGCAAGATCAGATATTTGCCCCCGCAGGATTGCAACACTTCTATGGGCGCGGCCAGGGGCATCAAGCTTTTTGTCGGAGCGAGGGGGTGGGGGCGATGTTGTAACTTTCTGGAAGGCATAAAAAACGGCCTACCTTTCGGTAAGCCGTTTTTAGTACTTGGTGGCTACACAGGGACTTGAACCCCGGACCCCAGCATTATGAATGCTATGCTCTAACCAACTGAGCTATGTAGCCAAGTGGCGCGCATTATTCGCGTAGAACGAAGATGCGTCAAGCGTTTTTATTGAATTTTTTTCTACGCTTTCAACCGTTTAACGAAAACCTGCGTTCCGGCGACGAGTGGCTGCGCGATTGTCCGGCAGTCGCTCAACTCGTTAGCACCCTAAGGGGATGGTAATTCCACAGGGAAAAGTGGCACATTGTCACACCTGCACCTGTGCATCCATCTGCGGTACGGAAACACTCTCCATGGCTCTTACCCAATCCCAACCTTCGGTGGCTACGATGTCGGCAGTCGGGCAATCCAGCCCCTTGGTCATGCGTGTCATCGGCGCTGTAGCGCTGGCGCATTTGATCAATGACTTGATCCAGGCGGTGTTGCCGTCGATCTATCCGATGCTCAAGGCCAGTTATGGCCTGACGTTCACCCAGGTCGGCCTGATTACCCTGACATTCCAGCTCACCGCTTCCCTGCTTCAACCTTGGGTTGGGTATTACACCGATCGTCATCCCAAACCGTTTCTGCTGCCGTGCGGGATGGTTTGCACGCTGGTCGGAATTCTCATGATGTCCCAGGCTGGCAGCTTCCCGATGATTCTCTTGGCGGCGGCGTTAATCGGAGTCGGCTCTTCGACCTTCCATCCTGAAGCGTCCCGCGTAGCACGCCTGGCTTCCGGCGGGCGTTACGGCCTGGCGCAGTCGACCTTCCAGGTGGGTGGCAATGTCGGCTCGGCCTTCGGTCCATTGTTGGCTGCAGCGATCATCATTCCTTTTGGCCAGGGTAACGTGGCCTGGTTCGGTTTGTTCGCAGTATTCGCACTTGGGGTGCTGTATGCCATCAGTCGCTGGTACCGCAACCATTTAAACCTGTTCAAGCTCAAGCAAGGCCAGGCGGCGACTCATGGCTTGTCAAAGGGACGGGTATTGAGTGCTTTGGTTGTGTTGGGGCTGTTGGTGTTTTCCAAGTACTTCTACATGGCGAGCTTCACCAGTTACTTCACCTTTTACCTGATCGAGAAGTTTGATTTGTCCGTGGCAAGCTCGCAGTTGCACTTGTTCCTGTTCCTGGGGGCGGTGGCGGCGGGGACTTTCTTCGGCGGGCCGATTGGCGACAAGATTGGACGCAAGGCCGTGATCTGGTTCTCGATCCTGGGCGTGGCGCCATTCACCTTGCTGTTGCCCCATGTCGACTTGTTCTGGACCAGCGTGCTCAGCGTGGTCATCGGTTTTATCCTGGCCTCGGCGTTTTCGGCGATTGTGGTGTACGCGCAGGAGCTGGTGCCGGGTAATGTCGGAATGATTGCCGGGGTGTTCTTCGGTCTGATGTTCGGGTTTGGCGGGATTGGCGCGGCCTTGCTGGGGCATCTGGCGGACATCCACGGTATCGAATACGTCTACACGTTGTGCTCGTTCCTGCCCTTGCTTGGCATCCTTGCCATCCTGTTGCCCCGTACGAAAAAGACCTGACCTGCGTGGCGGGTGATCAGGGTGGTAGAAGCGACCGGCCGTAAAGATGGACGCTTCTAGGCTGATCGCCCAAGCGTGCGACATTGGGTAAATATCCCCAGCGCTCCAGCCCCATCGCCTTGGCGATTCGCAGGCTTGCATCATTGCCTTCCAGTACCCAAACCACGATGGATTCGAAACCGTGGCACCTGGCAAGGTCAATGGCTGCCCTGGCCAGAGGAACGCCAGCCCCGCGACCGTGATGGTCCTTGCGTATATACAACACCGTTTCGCCGGTGTGCCTGCACGCATCCCCGCCCCAGCAGAAGCTGTGGACCCAGACGAATCCGATCACCTCGCCTCGACGCTTGAGTACATAGATCGGAAAGCCTTGGCGGTGATAGTTATTGACTACGTAGGCGAACTGTTCCGAGGAAATCTGTTCTGTCAGCGCGGAGTTGATCCCGGTTTCGATCGTTTCATTCAAGATGCCGCGCATGGCCTCAAGATCCTCGGGGACAAAAGCCTGGAGGCCCTTTGGCAGTGTCGTCAGGGTCATCGAGGCAGCCTGCCATAAGTGGTGCGCTTGAGCTGTTCACGGGCCCTGGACAATCTTGAACGGACAGTTCCAATCGGGATATCCAGCACATTGGCCGTGTCTTGATAGCTGCCATCGGTTTCCAGGGAGGTGTACAGCGTATTGCGCATTTCAGCGGGCAAGTTATTGATCGCCTGCAGGGCGCGTTCAAGGCGCCGGTTGACTTCGAACTCCCATCCCAGGTCGCGCCCTTCGTCTTGGCCATGCCAGAGTGATTCATCGAATTCGCAATGCACGGGCTTGGCGTACAACCGGCGAAAGTGGTTGCGGATAAGGTTCTGGGCGATACCGCACATCCAGGTGCTCAGCGTGGCTTGCCCGCCGAAACGTTCTCTGCTGCGCCACGCTTCCAGGTAGGTCAATTGCAGGATGTCATCGGCGTCTTCGGGGTTGAGGACGCGCTTGTGAATAAAGTTACGCAATTTTTTATGATGGTCATTGGAGAGCTCGAGTATGGATTGAGGAGATACAGGGAGGGTCGGTTCTACTGCATCGGAAGTGTTTTCCATTTTTTGTCCTCAGTTAATCGCTATCGAACTGGTTTCGATGGAGATCTCCTAAGCACCGCTTATGCCAACCCTTGTTGGTTCATATATTGTTGATATATATGTATATTTTTTTATCGCGGGCGATTTTTTGCGCAAAATATGGCAATGACGTATATGAGTTTGTGCCAGTTCTTACGCGCGCAATGAAATGTTTCAAGAGTGGGAACTGTTTGAATGGGGGCCGCCACACAGTGACATGAAATATAACCTTCCGGCGCCTCCATGAAAGTTGAAGCACGTCATAGCGAAGTTGAAAAACTCAATCAACTGAACCGCACTTCCATCGCACCCCAGCCAACTCCGTTGGCGCCCCGGGTTGTGCAGCAGAATGCTGTCGAGGAAGTTGGCTTGCTCTTCAGTCAGCAGATGGAGCGGCGCAGCAAAAGCCTGGATCAGCGTCAATTGGCGGTTGTATTGCCTGGGCACCGGGTGCAGAAAATCGAGCAGTTGGCCCAGTTATACGAGCAGTTGGGGCATCCCGGGCAAGAGAGCCTGGCGCATCTGGCGCGTCAGGTCCGGGTCTTGCTGTTGCAGAAGATGAGTGTCGATCAGTTGCTGGAGCTGACAGGGGGTGACCCGGCCAGGACTTATGTGGTGTTGGAGCACATCACCGCGCAGGCCGAGGCGCAAGCGCGCAAGGTCGAGGCGGCGCTGGCCCGTGACTTCCTGAAAAAGATGAACGAGCGCTACAAGGCGCAGATTCAAGCCGGCTTGAACATCGCGCTGTCGTTGCATAAAGGCACCGATGACCCCGGGTTACGCCAGGCTGTTCGCCAGCTGTATTACGCCAGTGTGGTGTTGCGCCAATCCCTGGCGACGATGATGCAGGCGTTGCTTGATCTTTTCGGTGGGGAGCAATTCAACGCCGGCCTGCAAGTGATGCGCCGCGCGCTGGCTGATGATGTGGCTGCACAAGTTCCTTCTGTGCCCACGGCCAAGTTGCGCACGTTGTTGCTGGGGCTGCAGGCGTGCGGGCAACTCAACAATGTCTTGCGCAATTGCGCTGAACTGGCGCTGCGCCTGGCTCCCGAAGGCGCCCATGGCAACCAACAGGCGGTTGCGCTGCTGCAACGTTTGCTGGGGTACGCCAGCACTGGCATCGGGCCCAGTGAAGTGCATCGTCTTGGTTGCGAGTTCGGAGGGGAAAACCTCTCCAACCAACTAATCTCGCTCAATGCGCTCTATCCCTTGATCCAGCGTTTGCCCATGGCCTTGTGGCGCGACAGCAGGAGCCGCCAGGAAACCCTGAGCCATTTCCTGACGCACATGGGGGAACGTACAGCGGCAGAGGGTCGTACTACCACCAGCCTGGTGGAGGTCCCCACTTGACTGCGCTTCAATGGATCAACGCTACGCTTCTGAGCGTTGCACGGCGTGCCGAAGTCATGGGCGCCGTGATCGTGCTGGCTATCGTGTTTATCTTTATCGTGCCACTGCCTACCTGGCTGGTGGACATTCTGATCGCACTCAATATCTGTATCTCGTGCCTGTTGATCATGTTGGCCCTGTATTTACCCGGGCCACTGGCCTTTTCCTCCTTTCCGTCGATCCTGCTGTTGACCACGATGTTCCGCCTGGCGCTATCGATTGCCACGACCCGCTTGATTCTGTTGGAGCAGGATGCCGGAGACATCGTCGAGGCCTTCGGTAACTTCGTGGTGGGCGGCAACCTGGCCGTGGGCCTGGTGATCTTCATGATCCTGACCCTCGTCAACTTCCTGGTGATTACCAAAGGCTCGGAACGTGTCGCCGAGGTAGCTGCGCGCTTCAGTCTCGACGCGATGCCCGGCAAGCAGATGTCCATCGACAGCGACTTGCGTGCGGGTTTGATCGATGGCAATCAAGCCCGTAACAAACGTGAGCAGTTGTCCCGCGAAAGCCAATTGTTCGGGGCAATGGACGGGGCCATGAAATTCGTCAAGGGAGACGCCATCGCCGGCCTGGTGATCGTGGTGATCAACCTGCTGGGCGGATTTTCCACCGGTATGTTCCAGCATGGGATGAGCGCCTCCGATTCCATTGCGTTGTACTCGGTGCTGACTATTGGCGACGGGCTGATCGCGCAGATTCCGGCGCTGCTGATTTCGTTGACTGCCGGCATGATCATCACTCGGGTTGCGCCGGACGGCCTGAGCAAGGGCGCCAACAACATGGGCGCTGAAATTGCCCGGCAGATGACCAGCGAGCCCAAGAGCTGGATGGTCGCATCGGTTGGCATGCTGGCGTTCGCCGCGCTTCCGGGGATGCCGACTGGGGTGTTCATTGTTATTTCGTTGATGACAGGAGCCCTGGGTTATCACCTCTCACGCAAAAGCGCGAAAAACGATGAGTCTGAAGGCAAGGGCGCACCAGCCGTTGCCCCGGAAAACAATGGCGATGAAGATTTGCGAGGCTTTGATCCGTCTCGGCCTTACTTGCTGCAGTTTGCTGCAGCACGGGTGGGCGATCCCAGTGTCGCTGCGCTGATTCAGGCGATTCGCCAGGCCCGGAACGGGATCGTCACCCGTGTCGGCTTGACGCTGCCACCCTTCGAGATCGAATACAGCCCGGCTGTGGATGAGGATGAGTTCCGCTTTTGTGTACACGAAGTGCCCATGTTCAGGGCGTCGCTGAGCGATCGATTGGCTGTGGCGTGCGTGGACTGTGCCAGCGAGCCGCCGCAGGGAACCCTGGGGCTGGCGGTTCGGGACGAACAGGACTGGTGGTGGCTGCCTGCCGATGACCCGCTGCTGGCCGACGAGCAGTTGGAACGCTTCACCGCCCAAGACCTGATCGTTGAGCGGATGAATCGCGCAATGATGCTCAGCGGTCCTCAGTTCCTGGGTATTCAAGAAAGCAAATCAATCCTCAGTTGGTTGGAGTTCAATCAGCCGGAGCTGGTCCAGGAACTGCAACGAATCATGCCGTTGTCGCGTTTTTCTGCGGTGCTGCAACGCTTGGCCAGCGAAGGTATACCGTTGCGTGCAGTGCGGTTGATTGTCGAGGCGCTGATCGAGCACGGCCAACACGAGCGTGAGCCGGAAGCGCTGGCGGACTACGCGCGAATTGCCCTCAAATCCCAGATCTACCACCAGTACAGCGAGGTCGACGGCTTGCATGCCTGGCTGTTATCGCCTCATACCGAAAATGTCCTGCGCGAGGCGCTACGTCAGACTCAGACCGGTGTGTTCTTTGCCCTCGACAGTGAGCACAGTGCGTTGCTGGTCAGCCTGTTGAACGAGGGGTTCTCGTTGCGGGCCAAGATTAAAAGCGTACTGCTGGTTGCCCAGGATCTACGCGGTCCTTTGCGCACGTTGCTGCTGGAGGAGTTCAACCATGTGCCGGTGGTGTCCTTTGCCGAGCTGACGAGCGCGGCGAAGGTCAAGGTGCTCGGTCGGATTGATTTGGACCAGGACGGTTTGCTGCATGAGGGTGAGGTATGAACATAACGGCAGATTTCTACAGCCATGTACCGTTACCAGTTGCCCGTGAGCTCGATTATGTTTGAGCTGCGGGTAGTTACTGGGCAGCACCAAGGCGCTGCGTTACCACTGTTTGGTGAGCAATGGATCATTGGTGCCAGTGCCGATGCCGATCTTGCGCTCTACGATCCAGGCATCTCGGAGCGTCACATACGCCTGTTGTGCGAAGCGGGTCGATGGTCGGTGCAGGCAGAGCAAGGCTTCTTGCAGGACGATGCGGGCCTGCCTCAAACACAGATTCCGGACCTTGCGATCAATACGCTATTTTCCATCGCTCAGGTTCGGCTCTATGTAGCCGATGCCGCCCAACCCTGGCCTACGGTGCCGGCTCCTGCGCCCGATTTCACGCAGGCGATGGATGCCCCCAAACATTCACAAACCACGCCTGCTCCGGCGCCGAACCTATTGCACAAGCGTCTCATGGGCGTGTTGGCGGTGGTGGCTCTGATCATCGTTGCCTTGGGCATGGTCCCCACCGACGAGAGTCAGTCACAGGCTTCGCTCAGGCCTGTCCTCGAGCAGAAACACGAGCTGGCCAGCTCTTACGAAGTGCGCCAGCAACTGTTGAAGATGCTGGGCGAGCGTGAGTTGTCCCACCGGTTTGCCCTGGAAATCATCAATGGCCAGATAACCATCGACGGTACGGGTTCCAGGGATGAGGTGGCGTTGATTTCACGCATGCTCAATCGCTTTCAGGAGCAATTCGACACACCTGTGCCAGTGATCAGTCGTGTACGTGAACGTAATAGCGAGCTGCCCTTCAGGATCGTTCAAATTGTAGGCGGCAAGAATGGACACGTGGTCCTGGAGCATGGACGTCGATTGTTTCTGGGGGACGAAGTGGAAGGGTTGCGCTTGACCTCCATCGATAACAACAAGGTGGTGTTCGACGGCCAGCAACGTTATGAGGTGGGTTGGTGACGCATCAGTTCGCAGAGCGGCTCGAGAGCTGGCAGCAGCGCCAGTCAGCGATGCTGGCAACCTATTCGCCAGTGGCGACGCGTGGCCGGATCCAACGAGTCAATGGCATGTTGCTGCAATGCCGTTTACCTCAGTCATGTATCGGTGATCTGTGCCTGGTGGACAAGCTGGGTGGCGATAGCATGTTGGCAGAGATCATTGGCTTTGATCACCAGGATGCCGTCCTCAGTGCGCTGGGCAACCTGGAGGGTGTTCAGGTTGGCGCCAGCGTGCAGCGCCTGGGCATCCCGCATCGGGTTCGGGTGGGCGACGATTTGCTGGGGCAGGTACTCGACGGGTTCGGACGGCCCATCGACGGCACCGGCCCCAGTGCGTTTGCCGGCATCGATACGGAAGGTGCAACGACGGTGTTGTGCGAGGCGCCGTTGGCCACTGAGCGTCCGCGAATCCATCGAGCGTTGCCCACCGGGGTGCGCTCGATTGATGGGCTGATGACCCTGGGCGAGGGGCAGCGTGTTGGCCTCTTCGCGGGCGCAGGTTGTGGCAAGACCACTTTGCTGGCGGAGATTGCACGCAACGTCGATTGCGATGTGATTGTTTTTGGCCTGATTGGCGAACGGGGTCGTGAGCTGCGCGAGTTCCTCGACCATGAACTTGACGAGACCCTGCGGGCAAAGGCCGTACTGGTCTGTGCAACCTCAGACCGCTCGAGCATGGAGCGCGCCCGCGCCGCGTTCACCGCGACAGCCCTGGCGGAGGGATTTCGGAGCAAGGGGCAACGGGTTTTGTTGTTGATCGATTCCCTGACCCGTTTCGCCAGGGCCCAGCGGGAGATTGGCCTGGCCGCCGGCGAGCCGTTGGGGCGCGGTGGCCTGCCACCGTCGGTCTACAGCTTGCTGCCGCGGCTGGTGGAGCGCGCAGGGTTGACCCGCCAGGGTGTGATTACCGCGATCTACACCGTGCTGATCGAGCAGGACTCCATGAGCGACCCGGTGGCGGATGAAGTGCGCTCGCTGCTGGACGGCCACATCGTGCTCTCACGCAAATTAGCCGAGCGCGGACACTACCCGGCGGTCGACGTACTGGCCAGCCTCTCACGGATTCTCAGCAACGTGGCTCAACAGGAACATATCCAGGCGAGCACGGCACTGCGGCGGCTGTTGTCGGCGTATCAGCAGATTGAGCTGATGCTCAAGCTGGGCGAATACCAGGCCGGTGCCGATGAGCTGACTGACCTTGCCGTGCAAAGCAGGCAGGCAATGGATGCCTTCTTGCGCCAGGACTTGAGAGAGCCTTCGCCGATGGCTCGGACCTTGGAGCAACTCAGCGAGCTGACGGCCTATGTCCCTTTCTGAAATAGAAACCTTGCGCCGTCTGCGCCGACATCGTGCCGACCGTGCCGAGCGCACCCTGCGTGAAGCGAAAAGAGCCCAGCGTGCCCTGCAGGATCAGGTTCAGCAGGCGCATGCGGCCCTGGAGCAGACGCGTCAGCAGCAGGCGCAGAAAACCGCCGAGCTGGTAAGCAAGCATCAAGGGCAAGTGGTTTCTCTAAAGGACTTGAACGCGTGGGGAAATCAGGAGCGCAGTTTATTGGCCGGCACGGCGCGTGAAGAGGGTCAGTTACGTGGCCTGTATCAGCAACAGGAGAGGCAAGTGACGCAAGTTGATACCGCCCAGCGGCAGGTTACCCAATGCCTGCGTGAGGTAGAAAAACTCAAAGAGTTGGCGCAGCTGCTGGCGCAGGAGGAGATATGAGGCAATTGTCGCTGGATAAAACCGAACGCAAGCCTGTACGTGAGCCTGATGCCGGGGCAGGCGCGGGCAATGTGGTGTCTCTGGAACAAAGCCAGTTGTTTGCCCAGTACTTGGGTGACGAGAGTGGGGGGGAGGGCTTTTCCAGCCGTATGCCGGAGCAAGTGTCGCCGCTCGGTGACCAGACGATTGACGCCTTGGCCGAGCAGTTGGAGATGCGCCTGAGCGGCGTGTCCCAGTGGCCCTTGAACATGACGCTCTACATGCCGCGATTGGGGCGGATCAATGTCAGGGCCGGGCATGAGAACCAGTCCTGGGATATCACCCTGGAGGCCGAGGAGGCGCGAACATCGATTTGGCTCGCCGGTGTCCGCCAGGGGTGCCAGGAGCGGCTCTGCCGCGGGCTCGGGCAGCCAGTCAGCTTGCGTGTCCTTGAAGTCGAGGAGACGTGATGCTGCCTGGTTTGAAGTTGCCTGTGGTCGATGGGGCCAAGGTAACGGCGCGACGTCGTTTGGGGCGCGGACTTCGTTTGCCCTTCCAGGTTGCCGGTCAGTCTGGCGAACTGCGCCTGGAACCGGGTGTTGCGCCGGCGGGCAAGGGATTGATGTCATTCGAGACCGCCCGTGGAGTGTTGACGTTCAGTGAGCCTGGAGCCGTCTTGAGCCTGTTTGGTGAGTGTCCGGTGGGACCTGCCGATACCGGCAATGATCCACCTTCCTGGTTCTGGGCATTGTTCCAGCACAGTTTGAGCCCTCAATTGACGGACCTCTTCGGCTATCTACAGCCACTGGGGCAATTGCATCGTCAGACGTTTGGCTGTCGGCTCACTGTGGTGCTGGGCGCTTCCCGGGTGGTGGCGCGCCTGATGTTGTCGCCGGCCAGCCTGTTGGCGTTGTGCGATGTCGCCCCGTGGCGACCGGTGGCCAATACCTTGCCGGGCTCACTTGCTCTGTCGATACCGGTGACGCTGGCGCGTTTGCAATTGGCTGCTTCGCAGTTGCAGACGCTACGAAGCGGCGATGTGCTGGTGTTGGAAACCCCCCTGTTCAATGCCCAGGGCGATGGGGTTGTGCGCCTGGGCAAGCACCTGTTGCAAGGGTGTATCGAAGATCAAACGGGTGCTTTGCAATTGACACTTTTTTCTATGAGGGAAACTGCAGTGGATGAGGATTTTGTTGAACAACCCCGGGAGCAGGGGTGGGATGGGATGGGTGAGCATAATGAAGACGAACCGCTGGTAGATGTCTTTGGCCATGAGCCGTTCGACGAGCTGTCCATGGCTCTGACTGTACGCTGCGGCACACTGCAATTGACCCTGGGTGAGTTACGGCAGTTGTCCCCCGGTGCAGTGCTGGGGATCAGCGGATATGGGCCTGGCCTGGCGGGACTCTATTATGGCGAGCGTCCTATCGGGCAGGGACAGTTGGTCGAGGTGGATGGCCGGCTGGGCCTGCAGTTGTCCCGAGTGGTCTTTTCCCGGTGACCGTCCAGGGGCTTGATCCGCTATTACTGGCACTGCTGCTTGGCTCGTTGGCTCTGATGCCCATGCTGTTGATCATTTGCACGGCATTCTTGAAAATTGTCATTGTGCTGATGATCACCCGCAATGCCATCGGCGTGCAGCAGGTACCGCCGAGCATGGCTTTGAACGGCATCGCGCTGGCGGCAACGATGTTTATCATGGCGCCAGTGGGCTACGAGATCGCCCAGGTCATCAAGGAATCGCCGGTAGACACCTCCAGCGTGCAGGCATTCCAGGACACCGGCCTGGTTGCGATAAAGCCGCTGCGGGCTTTCATGTTGCGCAACACTGAGCCTGACCTGCTGATCCACCTTCATGAAAATGCCGCCCGCATGTGGCCGCCGGAGTTGACCGCGAATACCCGCCGCGATGACCTGATTCTGCTGATCCCGGCCTTTGTCCTTTCGCAACTGCAAGCCGGGTTTGAAGTCGGCTTTCTGATCTACATCCCGTTCATTGTCATCGACTTGATTGTCTCCAACCTGTTGTTGGCGCTGGGTATGCAGATGGTGTCGCCCATGACCATTTCGTTGCCGCTCAAATTGCTGTTGTTCGTGCTCGTATCGGGGTGGTCGCGGTTGCTCGACAGCCTATTTCTTTCCTTCCTGTGAGTGACGCATGGATCCTATTCAGCTGTTCAAACAGGGCATGTTGCTGGTGGTGATACTGTCGGCGCCCCCATTGATTGTCGCGGTGATTGTCGGCGTGTTGACGTCGCTGGTGCAGGCATTGATGCAGGTACAGGACCAGACATTGCCATTTGGTATCAAGCTGGTGGCGGTAGGCGTGACGTTGGCGTTGACCGGGCGCTGGATCGGCATCGAGTTGATCAAGCTGACCAACCTCACCTTCGATATGGTTGCGCGCTCTGCGCTTTGAGGAGCTTGCGCGATGGCCATCCCTTATCTTGAGTACTTGCCCAGCCTGGTCATTTCCATGGCACGAATCTACCCCTGTGCGTTCCTGGTGCCAGCGTTCTGTTTCCAGCATGTGCGCGGGATGCCACGCCATGTGATCGTAATGGTGCTCGCCCTGTTGCCCGCTCCCGGAGTGCATGCCGCCTTGATGGGGCAGGAGTTGACCAACCTGCTGATCATCGGGCTGGTGCTCAAGGAGATAGCCCTGGGTTTTTTGCTCGGGACACTGCTTTCGATGCCTTTTTGGTTGTTCGACGGTGTGGGGGCATTGCTGGACAACCAACGTGGAGCCTTGATCGGAGGTCAACTCAATCCTTCCCTGGGACCGGACGCCACGCCGATCGGGCACATGCTCAAGCAGTTGAGTATCTTTCTGTTGATCGTCATGCTTGGCCTGGGCGTGGTGACCCAGGTGATCTGGGACAGCTACCTGATCTGGCCACCCACCGTTTGGCTGCCGGTCCCTGCGGTCAATGGCTTTAATGTCTTCCTGGGGTTACTCGGCGATACGTTTACGCACATGACCCTCTACGCCGCTCCGTTTATCGCGTTGCTGCTGCTGATTGAATTCGCTATCGCCTTGCTCAGTCTCTACAGCCCGCAGTTGCAAGTCATGGTGCTGTCGATGCCGGCCAAGAGCTTGGGCGGGTTGGCTTTTCTCCTGCTCTATCTGCCGGTACTGCAAGACCTGATCGTGGGGCGCATGAGCGTGTTGTCCGAGTACAAGCACGCTCTGGGGCTGTTGTTCAGGGTGGGAACATGAGCGACTCAGGCGAAAAGAAGCACCCGGCCACCGCGAAGAAACTGCGTGACCAACGTAAAAAAGGCCAGGTCGCGCAAAGCCAGGACATCGGCAAACTACTGGCGTTGACGGTGTTGAGCGAGATTGCCTTGTTGTATGCAGAAACCAGCATGCAGCGACTCCAGCAATTATTGATGCTACCGGTGTCGCGTATCGGGCAGCCTTTCATGCGCACCCTTGAAGAGGTCGTGGTGGATAGTGCGGCGGTGTTTTTTAGTTTCGCGTTACTGATGGCCGCCGTCGCGATCCTGGCAAAGCTGGTCAGCAGTTGGGGGCAGTTCGGGTTTCTGTTTGCGCCTGAAACCTTGAAGCCGGACTTCAACCGACTCAACCCCCTCAATCAGCTCAAGCAGATGTTTTCGGGGCAGTCACTGATGAATCTGTTCATGGGAGTGGTCAAGGCGCTGTTGATCACGTTGATCCTGTATGTGGTGATCGGCCCGGCGTTGGGGGCGCTGATTGGTTTGACCAGCGGTGACTTGCCTGGCTACATCTCGGCGTTGATCGTGCTGTTCCGGCATCTGCTGCATACCTGCCTGGGACTTTTACTGGTCATGGCGCTGATCGACCTGGCATTGCAGAAGCACTTCTTTGCCAAGCGCATGCGTATGACCCAGGTAGAACTGATCAAGGAATACAAAGACATGGAGGGCGATCCCCATGTCAAGAACCAGCGTCGAGCCCTGGCCCACGAACTGGCTCAGGAAGAGCCTAAGGTCAAGCTGCCCAAGCTTGAAGAGTCCGACATGCTGGTGGTCAACCCCACGCATTTTGCCGTTGCGCTCTATTACCGCCCAGGGGAAACCCCGTTGCCGCTGCTGGTGGACAAAGGCACCGATAGCGAGGCGTTGAGACTGATCGACAGGGCCAAGGCGGCTGATGTCCCGGTGATTCAGTGCGTATGGCTGGCACGCACGTTGTACAAAGAGGAAGTCGGCAGCAACATTACTCGGGAGACCTTGCGCGCGGTCGCATTGATCTATCGCACCCTGCGTGAGCTGGATGAAGAGGCCAAGCGCGAGACACTCCAGTTGCCTGAGCTGGACCTTCGCTGAGGATTGAAGAGGCCGGTATCAATAGTAAGTGCGGTAGTCGTCCAGCCGCTCAAGGTCCGCCAGTGACAGCGCCGCACTGATCCGTGCATTCAGTGCGATGGCATCCTGCTGCGCGGGCAGGCCTTGCCAGATCACCAGCGTGTGCGCGGTGTCCATGTAGATGAACAAGTCTTTGAAGGCTGGCGCGTGTATGAACCGTCGCTCCAGCACCCGCCGCAACTGCCCTGTCGCCAGGGCATGGCGGGCAATCTGTAACGCCAGCCCGTCTTTCGCACCTATCGGCGCGCGAGTGAGCGTTACGCCATCGCTCAGTGTCCAGCGTGGGGCATTACCGTGCATAAGCTCGTTCAGGAACGCCTGCCGATGCGAAGCATCGGCAGTAAACCCGGAAGGCTTCATCGTTCCAGGGAGATGGTTTGGTAATCGGAGCGTTTTGTGGATGGGCCGGGCTCTGTGCGCATTTGCTCAGGCCACCAGATCACCATTTCATTCGCACTTGATTGTGGCCGCGAGCAAGAGTCACCCTGGCACGTCGAGGTGCAGCCGGCTGTCAAAAGTGCAGTGCCAAGCAGGCTGAGGATCGAGAGGGTCTTTCTCATTTTTCGGTCTTCTGGTTTGTAGTCAACAGGGAGGGGCGCGATACCCCGATGTGCTCGTTTTTCACGACGGGGCGCATGGCGATAAACACTTCCGCTTCCTCCCCAGGCTTGAGCCAGGCGCGTGGCCAGACGGTGACTGCCAGGGCTTGCGAAGTGCTGCATTCCTTTTCATCGATACGCACGTTGCGGTTGAACTGATTGCGCAACACAACGACAGCTACGTTGAACTGGGGGCCGACGTACCACTGGCTGCGGTCTGTGTTGAGAGCCAGGAGATCGCGGGTCCGGCACAGGGTGTCGAGCCCCAGTGGCATCGGCATGGGTTTGAAGCCCTTGGGTACTTGCCCTGTGACCAGGTGCGCCAGGGTCGACGACACGTCGCTGCGATTGATGACAGGTTGATGTGCTGCATAGCGGCGGGCCAGTGGCTTGAGTGCAGCCTGCAACTCGGCCTGGTCGTTCTGGGGCAAATAGCGCGACGGATCGGACTGATCGCCAATGACGCGAGGGGTCAGGATAAACAGGCGCTCGCGTCGGTTGTTTTTGCGTTCGGTGGATGAAAACAGCGCTTTGCCCAAGAGCGGAATATCACCCAACAACGGGATCTTGTTGAGTCTGTCGGTGTTTTCGGCGACATGAAAACCGCCGACTACCAGTGAACGTTTCTCCGCCATGACCGCCTGGGTGCTGACTTTGCCCTTGCGTACATCGGGGCCGCTGCGCTCCGGGTTGGATTCGTCGAAGTTACCGTCTTCAATATCGACCAGCAGATGAATCTGGTGGCTGCCTCGGCTGGTAATAACCCTGGGAACCACCTGGAAGCTGGTGCCAACTGTAATCGGTAGGATGGTGGCGTTCTCGTTCCCCGCAGTCAGGTATTGGGTGCGATTGAAATCAATCACCGCGGGTTGGTTTTCCAGCGTCAGGATCGACGGATTGGAAACGATGCTCGCCAGGCCTCGAGCCTCCAGGGCACGCAGATCAGCGGCAAAACGATCCATGTTACTGATCGACAACTGCGAAGACGTACCGGGTGCCACGTTGTTCACGCCAGCCTGGAAACGGCTGTTCTGAAAGCCCCAGTTCACGCCTAGCTCCCGCAATTGGGTGCGCTCGATATCGAGAATAATGGCGTCGATTTCCACCAGTTTGCGTGGCACATCGAGCTTGGCTATGAGTTCGCGGTACATCGCCTGGCGTTCTGGCAGGTCGTAGATCAGGACTGCGTTGTTACGTGTGTCGGCTTCGACCCGAATCTTGCCGGTGCCCACTGGCGCCCGGGGCGTTATGGCGTAGTTCGCATCGGTTTGTCCAAGGGTGGCAGGCGGGCTGAGCATCTGTCCCAGCAGAGGGTTACTCAACCGCGGGAATCCAGGCAGTGTGGGCGTAGCCGCAAGGGGCGATGGCGGTGGGGTACGGCTCAGGCTTGATAGTGCGGAGGCTGAACGTGGCTCCAGCAAGCCCCGCAGCATGTTCGCAACACCGGCGATGGTCAGCTTCTCACCGCGATAATCAACCTGACGGTCTGCCGCATTGGCAAATTGCAGGGTGAAGGTCATCACGCTCTGTTTTTCATCGGGGCTTTTGCGTTGACTACTGAATTGTTTGATCTGTTCGATGTATCGCTTGGGGCCTGACACCAGCACGACGCTGTCATCGGGCAGCTCGCCCCAACCGAAACGGCTATCGAGCAGGCCAATGTCGGTCAACGCTTTTTTCAGGTCGGTGATGCTTTCCGAAGAGACCTCCAGGCGTGCAGACTCTTGTTGGTCCAGGGTGCTGACGTACAGCGTGTTGTTGTACAGGAACCACTGAAAACGATGCTCGACGGCCAACCTGTCCAGTAACGACTGTGGCGTGTTGCCGCGTATCTTGCCGTTTACACTGCCCTCCAGGAACCCGTCGATCTGCAATTGGGTGCCAAATGTCTGGGTGAAATCTTCTAGTACTTCGCGCAGGCTCTTGCTGTCGGCCTCATAGGCATAGGCTGTGGTTTTCCATTCGGCAGGAATGGCGGCGCTGGCCACCGGGGACAGCAAGCAGCCAATTGCGGCTAATGCTCCCCAGCACAGGCGTGTGGGTGTGCGTTTTGCAGCGTTTGGTTTTTTCTGCGAGCGAGTACGCTCGACGAGTGCATCAGGCATGAAAGGGTCTCGGTCTGTTACGACAATGAATTGATCGGCGGGTACGAGCTACGAGCAGCACCTGGTGATACGCGCCCGGCCAGGGCACGCAAGGTATCGCGCTGATTGAGAAGGTCTGTCAGGCTCGCCCGGAGCGTGTGCAGGTCGGGGATTTTTTCCAGTACCAGCAGGATCCATAAAAGCCCATTATCGGGGTCTTGGGCGAGCGCCCCATGGAAGTGCTCCAGGCTTGAGCGGCCTAGCATCAGGTACTTTTCCTGCAGCAGGTGGTCCGCCTTGTCAGTGGAAAGTTGAGCGCTCAGCCACATACCTTCAGGGATACGACGAAGGGTGATTGCATCGTTGTTTTCGCTCAGTTGCAGCGATGCTTGGTCGCAACTCCACCATTGTTCGAGCGCGGTATCCAATTCATTGGATGGCATCGATGATGGTTTTTGCGAGGCTGGACTTCAGGCGCGTCTGTTCTTTCAACGCCACGGATGCGAACTGCAGGTTTTTCATTGCATCATGAAAGAGCTGCACATCCTCAAGGCTGCCTGTGTTGTTCTGTGCGAGATCATCGACTACTTGCCGGGCCTTCAAAAAGCGGCTGTCGATTCCCCTCTGGATAGATTCATAAGTTGACATGGTTTTTCTCCACTAGGTCGTTTCGAGTGTGTGGCAAATGATGTGGAGTTGGTTCCATTTGTTAATCTTCACTGAGAAGCAAGCGGTTGACAGCTGTTTCCCAGTCGATGCGCAGGTCCCCTTCCTCGGTTTCAAGTACCAGGGCGAGGGGCTGCAGACCTGCATCGGGCTGCAGATGCCATGTGGTTGCGCCATCCCGCGCCAGCCAACCCTGGACCTGCGCATAGGTTTGTGGATTACAGCGCAGCGTTACCTTCGCTTGAGTGCTTTGTACCTGTATCAACTGCTTGAGCAATGCGCTCAAGCGCTGAGGCGCCGCCACTTCACCGAGTAGCTGCTGCAGTGCTGTGTTGACGAGATGGGTGGCGTGGTTTTCCAACGCATTGTTCATCGCTTGACGTTCCGCCTCCCAACGTTGGAGCTGGGCGTTTGCCTGCTTCCAGAAATCCTCCCGTGCTTGTGCAACCGACCGTTCGCATTCCTGTTCAGCCTGCAGCAGCATGTCGCGGGCTTTCGCTTGTGTGCTTTTGAGCAATGCCTCGGCGCGACCGCTATCGACCAGTGTTTCCCGTGAAATCAGGGGCTGCGATAATCCGGCAGATTGTGGGTGAAGCTTGATTTTGCGTAGCGATAACATGATTGCGCACCTTGGAGAGCCAGTTTGCGACTGGCTAACTCTGGGAGGAAAGTGTCCGCCAGATAACGGCCTGCCAAAGGGCATCCAATTTGGCTGGGGACAAGAGGAGAGGGGGGGCTTGTTCAAGTTCGAGGATGCGTTGACGGACAAACGCCAGGCGCAATCGCTGCCAGCATTCAGGCATGACCCAGGCTCGTAGCAGTTGCAGGGCGTCATCCAGCGGCGCCAGCCAGGACTCGGTGTTCATGGCTTTGGCGATGCGGTTGCACCACAGACCTTGCTCTTCATTCAACTGAAGTTGAACCTGCGAGCGGCACGCCGCCTCGACCAGTTGCAGGATCAGTTGGCGCTCATGGGCCTCGGCCAGTACGAACCGCAGTTGCGCAGGATGTGGCTTGGGCGGCTTGCAGGGATCTATCGCAAAGGCTTGCGCCAGGCTCATATGTCGGGCCTGGGCAAGGTCCAGCAGCGATGCGTGTTTAACTGCCGCTAAACCTGGCGGCAGCCAATCGGTATGAGCCTCTTTCCAGGCGTATGCCCACCACCGTACCCAATGCAGTTCATCGTTCATGGCCGAGGATTTTCAGGCCGCTCATAAGCACTGGGCGATGGCCACGATGCTTCTGGATACCGGATCTCCCCGGCAGTTGGGGCGGCAACCGAGCGCCGTTTGAACCAAAACAGCGCGCCAACCACTGCAAGCAAAGGCAAGATGATCAGAAGCACCAGCACGTTCCTCCAAAAGCTGGCATCTTCACTGGCGATCAGGAAGGGGCCTATATGCGTTAATGCTTTTTCTTCCTGATAAGCCGCGGCCGGGACGAATACAACGGTCAGTTTCTGGGGATTGTCCACAGCGGTTGCCATCCCGGGAATGCCGCTGGCGACCATGCGGCGCACGCGCGGTTGTATGCTGTCGGGCTCCAGGCGAGGGTCGTGCTTGATGAAGACGGAAGCGGAGGCCGGCTGGACGGGCTCTCCCGGTGCAATTCGCTCTGGCAGTACCACATGCACGCGCGCGACGATGACGCCGTCTATGTTTGTCAGTGTGTATTCGAGTTCTTGGGAAAGCGCGTAGATGTAACGTGCCCGCTCTTCAAGAGGGGTGGAAATGACGCCCTCCTTGCGGAAAATATCCCCCAGGGTCGACCTGGCATGGCGTGGCAAGCCGACAGCTTCCAGCGTACGCACCGCCCGCCCGATATCCTTGGCCTCCACCCGAACGACCACGCCGTCCTTGGCCGGGACTTTTTGCGCCCGGATCTGTTTGTTTTCCAGCTCGGCAATGACTTCGTTGGCTTCCTGTTCGGAAAGCTGACGATGCAGCTCCACGCTTTCACCGCATCCACCCAGAAGCACTATTAACAATAGCCAGCAGTATTTGTACTGAAAACCGCGCATGCAGTTACCTACGACAGGTTGGTGAGCTTTTCTACGGCCTGTACGCTTTTATTGACAATTTTGGCTGCCAGAGTCACTTCCGTACTGAGCGATGAGAGCGAGCGCGTTGTTGCAATGATATCCATGGGGTCGGAACTTTTACTGAGGCGCTTCAAATCGTTGCCCGACTGGTTGGACAATGAATGCAGAAAGTTTGATGACTGCGCCAGAGAAGAAACCATGGGCTTTGCTTCAGTGGGGGAGGGGGATTCGATCGTCGCGCTGAACCAATTGATATCAGACGTCTCTGGGGTTTTAGATAACGGCTCGTTTGCCATGGCGCGTGGGAGCAAGTTGCTAGTATGTATTTCCATAAGAATATTCCGATAATGCCTGGGCAACGTATATTGATTAAAGAAGGCTGTGAGGGGGCGGCAATGTATTGGCCCGCGGAGCGCGAAACTCTTCCCTTGAGCCCTGCAAAAGGGAAGAGTCTTTTGATTAATAGCGGACGCCGCTCATGGTCGCAATAAAACCCGAAATCAGCTGGTTTGCCTCTTCACGTTTGCTTTTGTTGATGGCATTCACCGTGTCCGCGATCTTCCTCCTCGCATCTTCGGCCGCTGCCATGCCCGCTGCAGCATCGCCTGCGGCCATACTTGCTGCTTGTCCGGCCATTGCCATTGGACCCATTTCAAGACTCCTTATGTTTTACTTAATGATAGATAAGGGCAGAGCTGTAAGTGGAGTTCTGAGTTTTAGTTGGCGCGCACCTCGCTTTCTCAATCGGAGTAATAGTAATAAGCTGGTACTCAATTGGGTTTAGCCAATAGGAGGGAAAGGAGGGCGAGATAGTGCTGATGGTTTCCACTGCTCTGGATTCTGACCAGCGTTTGATGACGCGCTACCTGAGTTCACCCCCGCAAGTGAGGAGTCAAGTACGCTGGATAACGACGGAGTTAAAGACGCTAAGGTTTGTGTCATGGACGCAATTGCTCTCTCGGTCGTTTTGTTTGTCTCTTCCAGCGACTTTTTCATGTCTTTCGCAAGTTCGGTGGTTTCTTGCGCGTTTTTGTTAAGCTGAGTCATGTCAGGTTTTCTGAATATGTTTACGAACGGCTCGATGATGAACGACATGTGTCTCTCCGGTAATATGTAACTGAGGGCATAGTCAATTGATCTATGCTCATATGAGTGGAGAGGCTTAGGTCAAGGGTTCCTCTGTATCATAATAATGATATTTCTAATTGTTTCATTCGGTGATAAAGCGTTCGCCGTGGAACACAAAGCTCAAGCGCGGCGGCTTCTACACTCATCGAGTGACGTCTTAGTGAGTCTTCAATCAGTGTTTTCTCTATATGACCCATCCGTTCTTTTAGTGTCATTTCTATCCCTTTGGGCTTTTCCCTATTCGGTGAAATAACGGGCAGCCCCAATATGAAGCGCTTGGCTGCCGAACGCAGTTCACGGACGTTGCCAGGCCAGGGGTAACAAAGTAATTCTTGAAGCAGGGAGTGCCCGGGGACGGGGGCCGCACACTTGAATTGATCCGCCTCCTGGCCAACCAATTTTAAAAATAGCGGGATGATTTGCTCGCGTCGGTCACGTAGAGGCGCAAGATTGAGGCTCACAACATTCAGCCGAAAATACAGGTCTTGCCTGAACCGCCCCAGTTCGACCATTTCCTGCAGCGAGTTCTGCGCTGAAGCGATGACTCGCATGTCAACGGCAATAAACTTGGTTGAACCCAAACGCTCTACGCCGCGTGATTCCAACGCGCGTAATAGTTTGGCCTGGAGCGTCAGCGGCATGCTGTCTATTTCATCCAGATACAAAGTACCCAGATGCGCGGCCTCTATAAAACCTGCGCGCGATTGCACCGCGCCGGTAAATGCACCATTGATGACACCAAAGAGCTGGCTCTCGGCAAGACTTTCCGGAATGGCAGCACAGTTTATGGCGACAAAATTGCCTCGGCGGCCAGATAAACGATGAATCCGCTCTGCCAAGGTGTCCTTGCCTGTTCCGGTTTCGCCCAATAGCAAGACATCAATGTTGCGTGCAGCCATGTTCTGGATAGTCGTTTCCAGATCTGGGTGTTCGGTAATGGGTGTTGGGCTTTCATTGTTGACCAGGGAGGCCTGCATCGTCCTTGCTCCAACAGGATTGGGCCTGTGTTCTTTAGTTTTGGTATGTAGCCAAAGGGCAGACGAAACCTTGATTGCTGTCCTTCAAGGCGCTGGCGATATTAAAGATAGATCGACCTGAAACTAAACTTATGATTTTTCATATTCAGGGTTATAGGTAAAGACTGGATGGTGTATGAGAAGGTCAGGGTAAAAACTTTTCGAGGGTTTATATGTCAGGTGCTGACATCGGCAGCGTGGGAATTGTCTTAAGAGCATTCAGGCGTTTCAGGCTGTTGCAGTTTTATCGCAGGTTTCTATTCTTGATTACTTTTCAGTGGGTATAAAAAAACCGATGCCAGGCATCGGTTTTTTAAGGCTAAGTATTGTCGGAAAAGACTTACACGTTGAAGCGGAAGTGCATCACATCGCCATCCTTGACGATATATTCCTTGCCTTCCAGGCGCCACTTGCCGGCTTCCTTGGTACCGGCTTCACCCTTGTACTGGATGAAGTCGTTGTAGGCGATGACTTCGGCACGGATAAAGCCTTTTTCGAAGTCTGTGTGGATCACGCCTGCGGCCTGTGGTGCGGTGGCACCGACCTTGACGGTCCAGGCGCGGACTTCTTCGACACCGGCGGTGAAGTAGGTCTGCAGGTGCAGCATTTCGTAGCCTGCACGAATCACACGGTTCAAACCTGGTTCTTCCAGGCCCAGGGCCTCGAGGAACATGTCCTTTTCTTCGCCGTCATCGAGCTCGGCGATTTCTGCTTCGATCTTGTTGCACACCGGAACGACGATCGCACCTTCTTCATCGGCAATGGCCTTGACCACGTCCAGCAGCGGGTTGTTCTCGAAACCGTCTTCAGCGACGTTGGCGATGTACATCACAGGCTTGGTGGTCAGCAGGTGGAAGCCTTTGATGACCAGCTTCTCGTCAGTGCTCATGTTCTTCATCAGGCTGCGCGCAGGCTTGCCTTCGGTGAAGTGAGCGATCAATTGCTCCAGCAGGCCCTTTTGGACCACGGCGTCTTTATCGCCGCCCTTGGCGTTGCGCGCGACTTTCTGCAGTTGCTTTTCGCAGCTGTCGAGGTCGGCGAAGATCAGCTCCAGATCGATGATTTCGATGTCACGCTTGGGGTCGACGCTGTTGGAGACGTGAATCACGTTCTCGTCTTCAAAGCAGCGGACCACGTGGGCGATGGCGTCGGTTTCGCGGATGTTGGCCAGAAACTTGTTACCCAGGCCTTCACCTTTCGACGCGCCGGCCACCAGGCCCGCGATGTCGACGAATTCCATGGTGGTCGGCAAGATGCGCTTTGGATTGACGATGGCAGCCAGTGCCTGCAGGCGTGGGTCCGGCATGGCCACGATGCCGCTGTTGGGTTCGATGGTGCAGAAGGGAAAGTTCTCCGCCGCAATACCGGACTTGGTCAGGGCGTTGAACAGGGTGGACTTGCCGACGTTGGGCAGGCCGACGATGCCGCAATTGAATCCCATGGTGTTTCCCCTCGGGTAAAAGTCAGGCCTTCTGGCTGTGCAGGTTTTTCATCGCGCGGTTCCATTCACCGGCGAAGATATCCGGCAGCACGCCGAGGGCAAAATCGATGCTCGCATCGAGTTTTTCCTGTTCGGCGCGTGGCGCACGACCCAGGACGAAGTTTGAAACCATACTGGCAACGCCTGGGTGGCCAATGCCGAGCCGCAGGCGGTAAAAGGTATTCTGATTGCCCAACTGCGCGATGATGTCACGCAGGCCATTATGGCCGCCATGGCCGCCGCCTTGCTTGAGTTTGGCAACGCCGGGTGGCAGATCCAGTTCGTCATGGGCCACCAGGATTTCCTCGGGTTTGATCCGGAAGAAGCCCGCAAGTGCCGCGACAGCCTGGCCGCTGCGGTTCATGTAGGTGGTGGGAATCAGCAGGCGAACATCCTGACCCTGATGTGAGAAACGTCCGGTCAGGCCAAAATATTTGCGATCGGCCACAAGGTTTACACCTTGGGCGTGGGCGATGCGCTCAACAAAAAGGGCCCCCGCGTTATGCCGGGTCTGTTCGTATTCGGCGCCTGGATTTCCCAGGCCAACGATCAGTTTAATGGCGGTCACGACAGGGGCCCTTCCTTTGGAGTTGTGGATAACATCGCCTGACCTAAGTGCGGCGAAAGTGGACGACAATACATCATTTACTCAAGAGTAAACGCCGCGTTATCGCCCGCTTTCTCGCTACGTTCCGGTCCGCGATGTTTCCTCAAGCTCCGGCATTACAGAGTGAATTACTCTGCAGCGCCTTCTTCTGCTTCTGGAGCAACACGTGGAGCGTGGACGTTGGCAACAGCCTTGTCATCACCGTGAGCCAGAGCAACGAACTCAACGCCTTTAGGGGCCTTGAGGTCGGACAAGTGAACGATGTCACCGATTTCAGCGTTAGCCAGGTCGACTTCGATGAACTCAGGCAGGTCTTTCGGCAGGCAGGAAACTTCCAGCTCCGAAGTCACGTGCGAGATCTCGCCGCCTTTCTTGATCGGGGCCGCTTCGTTGATGAAGTGGACCGGAACGATAGCGGTCAGTTTCTGACCGGCTACAACGCGTACGAAGTCAGCGTGCAGTACGTGACCCTTGGACGGGTGGCGCTGCAGAGCCTTGATGATGACGTTCTGCTTTTTGCCGCCAACGTTCAGTTCGATAACGTGGCTGTAAGCCGACTCGTTTTCGAGCAGTTTGGCAACTTCTTTAGCCAGCATGCTGATGGATTCAGGGGCTTTGTCGCCACCGTAAACTACAGCTGGAACCAGGCTTGCGAGACGACGCAGGCGGCGGCTCGCACCTTTCCCCAGGTCGGAACGCACTTCAGCATTCAGAGTAAAATCGTTCATGTTGTATCTCCAAAATAACCACATTCGCCCCAGCGTTTGCGACCAGCGCTAAAGGCGATATGGGCAAAAAAGCCCCGCCCCAACACAATGTTGGGGCGGGGCGCTTTTCGTCAGGTTGATGTCGCCAAGGTTTGATCCTTAACGGAACATCGCGCTGATCGATTCTTCATTGCTGATGCGGCGGACCGCTTCAGCAACAACCGGTGCGATATCCAGTTGACGGATACGCGCACAGGCTTGAGCAGCGGCGGACAACGGGATGGTGTTAGTCACCACCAGTTCGTCCAGCACGGAATTCTCGATGTTCTCGATCGCCCGGCCCGACAGCACAGGGTGTGTGCAGTAGGCAAAGACTTTGGCTGCACCGTGCTCTTTCAAGGCTTTTGCCGCGTGGCACAGGGTGCCGGCGGTGTCGACCATGTCATCGACCAGAATACAGGTGCGCCCTTCGACATCACCGATGATATGCATCACTTCAGAGTGATTGGCTTTCTCACGGCGTTTGTCGATGATCCCGAGGTCTACGCCCAGGGACTTGGCAACAGCTCGTGCACGCACGACGCCACCAATGTCCGGGGATACGATCATCAGGTTTTCAAAGCGCTGGTCTTCGATGTCATCCACCAGAACGGGGGAGCCGTAGATGTTATCTACCGGAATATCGAAGAACCCCTGGATTTGGTCAGCGTGCAGGTCAACCGTGAGAACACGATCGATGCCTACCACGGTGAGCATGTCAGCCACGACTTTCGCGCTGATAGCTACACGTGCGGAACGCGGGCGGCGATCCTGACGGGCATAACCAAAGTAAGGGATTACAGCTGTGATTCGAGTCGCTGAGGAGCGGCGGAAGGCATCAGCCATCACGACGAGTTCCATCAGGTTATCGTTGGTCGGAGCGCAAGTCGGCTGAATAATGAAAACGTCTTTACCGCGGACATTTTCATTGATCTCGGCTGTAATTTCGCCGTCGGAAAATTTACCGACAGAGATGTCACCGAGAGGGATATGCAGCTGACGTACGACACGTCGAGCCAGATCGGGGTTGGCGTTCCCCGTAAAGACCATCATCTTGGACACGCGCAGTACCTAGAGGCTGAGGGTAACCTGGATGAGTATAGGAAAATGGCAGGGGCGGCTGGATTCGAACCAACGCATGGCAGGATCAAAACCTGCTGCCTTACCGCTTGGCGACGCCCCTGTATCTGTTGCAACGAGTACCCAGTACTCGATTCCTTTTAGAGCAGACTTTGCAGCTTGCGATGCAACATCGAAACGTTGCTTCCCTTTGCTACAAACCCTGTAAGGGTCTCTGTAAGAAGGGCCGAGACTTTATCAGCTTCAGCTTTGCTTGGGAAGCCCCCAAACACACAACTTCCAGTACCAGTTAATTTTGCTTCGGTAAATTTACCTAACAAATTCAAAGCGTTACGTACATCTGGATAACGCCTTGCTACAACCGGTAAGCAGTCATTTCGACTGTTTCCCTTGGGAACGGGGCGCACTTTAATGGGAGAAGAGTTACGTGTCAACAACGGATCTGAAAAAATTTCTGCTGTACTTACAGATACTTGCGGCACCAGCACGACATACCACGGCTCTTCGGGCTCTACAGGGGTGAGTTTCTCGCCGATGCCCTCGGCAAAAGCGGCATGTCCACGCACGAAAACCGGGACGTCCGCCCCCAGTGTCAGGCCCAGCGAAGCGAGGCGATCCTCGTCCCAGCCCAGTTGCCAGAGGTGATTCAACCCGAGCAAGGTGGTCGCGGCGTTGGAGCTGCCACCGCCGATGCCGCCACCCATGGGCAGGATCTTGTCGATCCAGATATCAATGCCGAGCGAACAACCGGATTGTTCCTGAAGTTTTTTTGCCGCCTTGACGATGAGGTTACTGTCGTGCGGCACGCCTTCAAATTCGGTGTGCAGGTGAATCACGCCGTCGTCGCGCACGGCAAAGGTCAATTCGTCGCCATAGTCGAGAAATTGAAACAGTGTCTGCAGTTCGTGATAACCGTCTTCACGACGACCAAGGATGTGCAGCATCAAATTAAGCTTGGCTGGCGAGGGCAGAGTCAGACGTTGAATCATGTCACTGCCCCAGTTTACGCGGTTGCCAATTCTTGATCACCAGCGTGACATCAAGGTCGGCGCCGTGCAGTTTTATGCGCTCGGGCAGCCAGTAGCCGCTCTGTTCCACGTAGCTCAGGTATTCGACCTGCCAGCCATCCTGTTCCAGGGTAGCCAGGCGGCTGTCGCCATTGAGGCTTAGGCGACTCTTGCTATCGGGCGCTGGCAAACCGCGAACCCACCAGACCAGATGCGAGACGGGCAGCTTCCAGCCGACCTGTTCTTCGAGCAAGGCTTCCGGTGACGGGGCTTCATAGCGGCCCTGGTTGGCCACTTCGAGGCTCACTGTGCCTGGTCGTCCGGTCAGGCGTGCGGCGCCGCGGCCAAGGGGGCCGGAAAGGCGTATGTCGTAATAGTCCTGGCGTTGCAGCCAGAACAGGGTGCCGCTGCCAGAGTCCTTCGGCGCGCGAACTCCGATCTTGCCGTCAATCTGCCAGCCGTCAATGTTGCTGAGCTGGTCCTTGTGTTGGCGCCACTGTGCCGGGTTGCCCTGGCCTTCGACGGACTCACGGGGCCCGAAGCCCGCACAACCGGCGAGCAGGGCGATAAAACTGAAAACGATGGCGTGGCGCAAAAACATAGAATTAAAGAGTCTCGGATCCGGTCAGGCGCTTGATGGTGCTGCGCAGGATAGGGCTTTCGGGTTGTTCCTTGAGGAACTTGCCCCAGATTTGTCTGGCTTCACGTTGCTTGCCCTGAGCCCAGAGCACTTCACCCAGGTGAGCCGCGACTTCCTGGTCGGGGAATCGCTCCAGTGCCTGGCGCAGCAGGCGTTCGGCTTCATCCAGGTTGCCCAGGCGGTAATTCACCCAGCCCAGGCTGTCGAGCACTGCCGGGTCTTCCGGGCTGAGCTGGTGTGCCTGCTCGATCAGGGCCTTGGCTTCGGCGTAGCGGGTCGTACGGTCAGACAGGGTGTAGCCCAGGGCGTTCAGTGCCATTGCATTGTCCGGGTCGCGCTTGATGATCAGGCGCAGGTCTTTCTCCATTTGCGCCAGGTCGTTGCGTTTCTCGGCTTGCATGGCACGGGTGTAGAGCAGGTTCAGGTCATCGGGATATTGCAGCAGGGCCTGGGCGAGGATTTTCCAGGCACGGTCTCCCTGATTGTTAGCCGACAGTGTTTCGGCCTGGATCAAATAAAGCTGTATGGCGTAGTCGGGTTCGGCGTCTCGCGCGGCCGCCAGGCGTTTTTCTGCTTCGTCGGTGCGGCCGTTGTTCATCAGGATATCGGCCTGGCGCAACTGTGCCGGCAGATAGTCGTTGCCAGCGCCGACCTTGGCATACTCGATCAGCGCGCCTTGAGGGTCGTTGAGCTCTTCGGCGATGCGCCCCAGGTTCAGATGTGCCGAGTCGATATGGCTTTCCCGTGCAATCAGGTCCTCCAGGTAGCCCCTGGCCTCGTCCCAGGCCTTGGCTTCCAGGCATACCAGCGCCAGGGAATAACGTAATTCGTCATCGTCCGGGTACTGCTGGACGAGGCTGGCGAATTCTACCTTGGCATCCTCCATGCGGTCCTGCTCTACCAGCATGCGGGCGTAGGTCAGGCGCAGTCGCTTGTCGTCCGGGTATTTCTGAATGCTTTTTTGCAGCAGTGGCAAGGCTTCCTTGCCGCGATTGAGGCTTTGCAGCAGGCGCGCGCGCAGCAGCAGGGGGGCGACTTCACCCTCTTGCGGCGGGTTCTGCTCCAGCAGTTTCAGGGCTGCCTGGGCTTCATCGTCCTGTTGCAGCAACAGCGCCTTGCCAAACACCAGTTGGCTATTGCTCGGGTGTTTATGCAGCAGGCGGTCGAAACTCTTCATCAGGCCGTCGCGGGTGTCCTGATCAGTGTCTGCAGCCGACAGGGCGAGGAAGTCGAAGTGTGTATCACCTTTGCCCTGCAGCACTTTCTCCATATAGACCATGGAGTCGTCGTAGCGCCCGGCACGCGCCAGTTGAATCGCCGCTGCACGTTGCGCTTCAAGATCGTCTGGGGCGTTTTTCGCCCAGATCATCGCCGTATCCAGTGCGGCCTGGTCAGCGCCCAGATATTCGGCAATACGGAACGCCCGCTCGGAAATGCCAGGGTCCTGGGTATTGATGGCCTGGGTCACGTAGTTATCCAGGGCAATGTCAAAACGATTGCGCTGGCCAGCCAGCTCCGCGCTCAGCAGGCTGAACACCGTTTCTTCACTGAACGAGGAATACACCTTGGGCTTTTCAGGGGCGGGAATGCTGTCTTCGGCCGGCGGGGCGCTTTCCGGCGGCACGGGAGCCACGGTCTGGCAGCCGCTGAGGAAGACAAGGGCGAGGAGCAACGCGGAAGATCTATTCATATAGGAAGAGGACGACTAACCTGCGGTCGGATCATCATGACACAAGCCCTGGGCCAAACATAACCAGGGCAGCCGTATTGCCTTAAATGCCTGCCCCTCGCTTCTACATGGGGCGTTTATAGACACAAGGTATTGGGACAATAGACGACGGTGGTTGTTCTGAATCTATCGAAGTAGGACAATTGTCGGCTTCCCGACATCATCAGCGATATTGAATGGCCTTCCTTGCTCTGGGTATCAACCACAAGACTGCTTCTGTAGACGTCCGCGAGCGCGTGGCGTTTACTCCGGAGCAATTGGTTGAGGCCTTGCAGCAGCTCTGCCGGCTCACCGACAGCCGCGAAGCTGCGATCCTTTCCACCTGCAATCGCAGCGAGCTCTATATAGAGCAGGAACATCTTTCGGTGGATGTGGTGCTGCGCTGGCTGGCTGATTACCATCATTTGAGCCTCGATGACCTGCGCGCCAGCGCTTATGTGCATGAGGACGATGCGGCAGTTCGTCACATGATGCGCGTTGCCGCCGGGCTCGATTCGCTGGTGTTGGGTGAGCCGCAGATCCTTGGCCAGATGAAGTCGGCCTATGCCGTGGCCCGTGAAGCCGGGACCGTGGGGCCGCTGCTGGGGCGTTTGTTCCAGGCTACGTTCAATTCGGCCAAGCAGGTGCGTACTGACACGGCCATCGGTGAAAACCCGGTGTCCGTGGCGTTTGCTGCGGTGAGCCTGGCCAAGCAGATTTTCAGCGACCTGCAGCGCAGCCAGGCGTTGCTGATTGGCGCGGGCGAGACCATCACCCTGGTCGCCCGGCACCTGCATGACCTGGGGGTCAAGCGTATCGTGGTGGCCAACCGTACCCTGGAGCGCGCCAGTATCCTCGCCGAACAGTTTGGCGCCCATGCGGTGTTGCTCGCGGACATCCCGGCCGAGCTGGTACGCAGCGATATCGTCATCAGCTCCACCGCCAGCCAATTGCCGATCCTGGGCAAAGGTGCGGTGGAAAGCGCCTTGAAGCTGCGCAAACACAAGCCGATTTTCATGGTGGATATCGCCGTCCCCCGGGATATCGAGCCGGAAGTCGGTGAGTTGGACGACGTTTACCTCTACAGCGTCGACGACTTGCACGAAGTAGTCGCTGAGAATCTCAAGAGCCGCCAGGGTGCCGCCCAGGCGGCTGAGGAAATGGTTGCTGTCGGCGCCGATGAATTCATGGTGCGCCTGCGTGAACTGGCGGCCGTGGATGTGCTCAAGGCTTACCGTCAGCAAGGCGAGCGTCTGCGGGACGAGGAATTGATCAAGGCCCAGCGTTTGCTCGCCAATGGCAGCAGCGCTGAAGATGTCTTGATGCAATTTGCCCGCGGCCTTACCAACAAGTTACTGCACGCGCCAAGCGTACAGCTTAAAAAACTGACTGCCGAAGGCCGCCTCGATGCGCTGGCCATGGCCCAGGAACTCTTTGCCCTCGGTGAGGGCGCGTCGGATAGCTCTTCGGATAAAAAAACGCAATGAAAGCGTCACTGCTCAATAAACTGGACGTTCTCCAGGACCGCTTCGAAGAATTGACAGCCTTGCTCGGCGACGGCGAAGTCATCTCCGATCAAAACAAGTTCCGCACCTATTCCAAGGAGTACGCGGAAGTTGAACCCGTTGTGGCCACCTATAAGCAGTTGCTCAAAGTGCAGGCCGACCTCGAAGGTGCCCAGGCGCTGCTCAAGGACAGCGACCCGGACATGCGCGAAATGGCCGTGGAAGAAGTTCGCGAGGCCCGGGAAAAACTCGCCGAGCTGGAAGCCGACCTGCAACGCATGTTGCTGCCCAGAGACCCGAACGATGGACGCAACGTGTTCCTGGAAATCCGTGCCGGGACCGGCGGTGACGAGGCCGCGATTTTCTCCGGTGATCTGTTTCGCATGTATTCGCGCTATGCCGAGCGACGTGGCTGGCGGGTGGAAATCCTCTCCGAGAACATCGGGGAGCATGGCGGCTATAAAGAAGTCATCGCCCGGGTGGAAGGAGACAACGTCTACGGCAAGCTGAAATTCGAGTCCGGTGCTCATCGCGTGCAGCGCGTCCCGGCGACCGAATCCCAGGGCCGGATTCACACGTCGGCCTGTACCGTGGCCGTGTTGCCCGAGCCGGACGAGCAGGAAACCATCGAGATCAACCCGGCAGATTTGCGCGTCGACACCTACCGCTCATCGGGTGCCGGTGGGCAGCACGTCAACAAGACCGACTCGGCGATCCGCATCACGCACTTACCCTCCGGGATTGTGGTGGAGTGTCAGGAAGAGCGTTCCCAGCACAAGAACCGGGCGCGAGCCATGTCATGGCTGTCGGCCAAGCTCAACGACCAACAGACCAGCGCCGCAGCCAATGCGATTGCCAGCGAACGTAAATTGCTGGTGGGTTCTGGCGATCGCTCCGAACGCATTCGTACCTACAATTTTGCCCAGGGCCGGGTCACCGACCATCGGGTCAACCTGACCCTGTATTCCCTGGACGAAATCCTCGCCGGTGGCGTAGATGCGGTGATCGAGCCTTTGCTGGCCGAATACCAGGCTGACCAACTGGCTGCGATAGGTGAATAAATGACCATTATTGCCAGTTTGTTGCGCGCCGCCGATCTGCCTGATTCGCCAACCGCGCGCCTTGATGTAGAACTGTTGTTGGCCGCCGCCCTCGGCAAGCCTCGCAGCTATCTGCACACCTGGCCGGAAAAGATCGTCAGCACCGAAGACGCATTGGTCTTTGCCGACTACCTGCAGCGCCGCCGTACCGGTGAGCCGGTGGCCTATATCCTTGGTCAGCAGGGTTTCTGGAAGCTGGACCTGGAAGTCGCGCCCCACACGCTGATTCCCCGCCCGGAAACCGAGATGCTGGTGGAGGCTGCGCTGGAGCTGCTGCCCGCCACACCCTCCAGTGTCCTGGACCTGGGCACCGGCAGCGGCGCGATTGCCCTGGCCCTGGCCAGCGAGCGTCCGGCCTGGAAAGTGACTGCCGTGGACCGTGTGCTGGAGGCCGTGGCCCTGGCCGAGCGCAATCGCCAGCGCCTACATCTGGACAACGCGATGGTACTGAGCAGTCATTGGTTCAGCGCCCTGGCAGGCCGCAGCTATGACCTGATCATCAGCAACCCGCCCTATATTGCCACCACCGACCCGCACCTGGTGGCCGGCGATGTGCGTTTCGAGCCGGCCAGCGCTTTGGTCGCAGGCCCTGACGGTCTGGACGACCTGCGTGCGATCATCTCCCAGGCGCCTACCTATCTGGAAGCCGACGGCTGGCTGTTACTGGAGCACGGCTATGACCAGGCTCCAGCTGTTCGAGATCTGCTGCTGGCGCAAGGCTTCGAAACGGTCCACAGCCGTGTCGATCTCGGTGGCCATGAACGCATCAGTCTGGGGCGCCGGCCGTGCTGAACGATCAGGAGCTGTTGCGCTATAGCCGGCAAATTCTGTTGCAGCATGTCGACATAGAAGGTCAGTTACGCCTCAAACGCAGTCGTGCGCTGATCGTCGGCCTTGGCGGCTTGGGTGCGCCGGTTGCCTTGTACCTCGCGGCGGCTGGTGTGGGGGAGTTGCACCTGGCGGATTTCGACACGGTCGACCTGACCAACCTGCAACGCCAGATCATCCACGACACCGACAGCGTCGGCCTGAGCAAGGTCGACTCAGCCATTCGTCGGCTGAACGCAATCAACCCAGAGGTCCAGTTGATTGCCCATCGCACGGCGCTGGACGCTGATTCGTTGGCGGCTGCGGTTGCCGGTGTGGACGTGGTGCTCGATTGCTCCGACAACTTTTCCACCCGCGAGGCGGTGAATGCCGCGTGTGTGGCTGCTGGCAGGCCGTTGGTCAGCGGTGCGGCGATTCGCCTGGATGGGCAGCTGTCGGTGTTCGATCCAAGGCGCGCAGAAAGCCCGTGTTATCACTGTTTATATGGGCACGGCAGCGAAACCGAACTGACTTGCAGCGAAGCCGGAGTCGTCGGTCCGTTGGTGGGGCTGGTGGGCAGTCTGCAGGCCCTGGAAGCCCTGAAGCTGCTGGCGGGTTTTGGTGAGCCGCTGGTGGGGCGGCTGTTGTTGATCGATGCCTTGAGTACACGGTTCCGCGAGTTGCGAGTCAAGCGCGACCCGGGTTGCAGCGTTTGCGGCAGCCATCATGGTTAAGAGCGCGCCGATAGGTGTGTTCGATTCCGGTGTCGGCGGTCTGTCGGTGCTGGACGAGATCCAGCGTCTGCTGCCCCACGAGTCACTGCTGTACGTGGCTGATTGCGGGCACATCCCCTACGGTGAGAAAACGCCAGAATTCATTCGCGAACGGTCGCGCCTGGTGGCTGGATTTTTCCGCGAGCGGGGGGCCAAGGCCTTTGTGATCGCCTGCAACACAGCCACAGTCGCCGCGGTGGCTGATTTGCGTCAAGACTTTCCCGACTGGCCATTGGTGGGGATGGAGCCGGCGGTCAAGCCAGCGGCGGCGGCGACCCGCAGTGGCGTGGTCGGGGTGTTGGCCACCACGGGCACCTTGCAAAGTGCCAAATTCGCCGCGCTTCTTGACCGCTTCGCTACCGACGTGCGGGTGGTTACCCAGCCGTGCCCCGGGCTGGTGGACCTGATCGAGACGGGCGATCTGAACAGCCTGGCGCTGCGCCAGTTGTTACGAGGGTATGTCGAGCCACTGCTTGAGGCCGGGTGCGACACGATTATCCTCGGATGTACCCACTATCCCTTCCTCAAGCCGTTGTTGGCGCAGATGCTGCCGTCCTCGATCAGCCTGATCGACACCGGGGCTGCGGTGGCTCGTCAGTTACAGCGCCTGTTGGGTGAGCACGAACTGCTGGCCGACGGCAATCCTCAGGCTACCCAGTTCTGGACCAGCGGCGATCCGCAACATCTAACAAATATCCTACCCAAGCTGTGGAAGTTCGGCGGCGTTGTGCGAAGATTTGGTTTGTGAAAAATTTGTGAAATGGCAGGTTTTTCGAATGAACTTCTGCGTAAACGACGGCTTCTATAGCTCTTGAGCGGTAAAAACCTATAACTTCGTTTGGGAAGGATGTTTGTTATGAGGCGTTTGTTCTGTTTGGCTGCGATTGCAGCCGTAGTGGTGGGGCACTCGGTTTCTGCCCAGGCTGCGGGCCTGGAATTCGGGGTAGGCCATACCAGCGATTCGACCATGACCTATCGCTTGGGCGTACAGTCAAATTGGGACAAGAGCTGGTGGCAGAGCGATGTCGGTCGCCTGACTGGCTACTGGAGCGGCGCTTATACTTTTTGGGACGGCGACAAACGCGCAAGCGTAAGCAGCCTGTCGTTCTCCCCGGTGTTTGTGTATGAGTTTGCTGGCGAGTCGGTAAAACCCTACATCGAGGCCGGAATCGGCGTAGCGTTGTTTTCCCGCACCCGGGTCGAGGACAACAATATCGGCCAGGCTTTCCAGTTCGAAGACCGCCTGGGCTTTGGTTTGCGGTTTGCCGGCGGGCATGAGGTAGGTATTCGCGCCACGCACTATTCCAACGCTGGAATCGCCAGTAATAACGACGGTGTCGAGAGCTATTCGCTGCACTACACCATGGCGATGTAACCATTTATGCAACGCAGCAACTGTCTGGTCTTGGCTCGGCAGTTGCTGCGGTACAGGCAAGTATTCTTCAGCGGTATACCGTCGCGATCCCCTGGCGTTCTTCGATGCACTCCGGCGCGCCCATTTCGAACTCCCTACAAATCAATGGCCGCTTCTCATAGATCGTGCACATCATCGTGTCGCGATCCAGCGCCGCGCACCAGCCGTCGTCCAGGCGCAACATGACTTCACCGCCCCAATCGTCAGTTTCGATAAAGCGATCAGGCACGCCGGTGTCGGTAATCAGCATGACCTCCAGCTGGCAGCAGCAGGCCGCGCACGTGGAACAGGTGACGGCAGGTTCGACAATTTGGGTGTGAGGGATGTTGGTCATAGGGGGGCAGTGTAAGGCAAGCGCGTTATCAGCGTATGAAAGTCCTGACGAGCGTTCGCGCGAGACTCCATGAGCTGCAGTAATGCAAAAACCGGGAAATGCCCCCGCCGATGATGCGGGGACTCACAGGGTATCCTTGTGAGGCGGTGGGCTGCGCAGCATGCGTTTGCCGATCGTCAGCCGGGTGCGATTGGGCTGCGTCGACAGAGGCCATAGAGTGGCCAGGAAAAGTGCAGGGAAGGTGATCTCCAGCGGGCGGGCGGCCAGCTTGGCAAAAATATGCTCGGCAGCCTTGTCTGCCGGCCAGTTCAAGGGCATAGGGAAATCGATGTGGGCGGTCGGCGGGGTATCAACAAAGCCAGGGCTGACTACCGTTACATCCATGCCTTCAGGCGACACCTCGGCATGTAGAGATTCAAACAAGTAACGCAAGCCTGTCCTGGATGCGCCATACGCTTCGGTGCAGGGCATCGGCAGGTAGGTCGCGGCACTGGCGACACCTACAAAATGGGGCGTCTGCCCGGCGCGTAACAAGGGTAGTGCGACTTCGATGCAGTAGCTGCTCGCCAGCAAATTGGTGCGTGCTACGTGTTCGATGATTGAGGTATCCAATTGCTTGGCATCGACGTACTCGCAGGTACCCGCATTCAGAATCACCGTATCCACGTGACCCCAGGCCTGTGCAATGTGTTGCCCGATTTCACGCACAGTTTGACTGTTGGTCAGGTTCCCGGCGACCACTAGTACTTGCCCTGGAAATTTCATCGCCAGTTGTTCCAGGGGCTTCTTGGCGCGGGCACTGAGTGCCACCTGTGCGCCGCTGGCCAGCAGTACTTCGGCCAGGGCCAGGCCGATGCCATTGCTGGCGCCCGTCAACCAGTAACGACGTGGCACAGGAGCATTCATACCAATTTCCTTTCTAGCCAATGGGCATTGTTCCGTGGCAGGCGATCATTCATACACACCTCCAACTGCCTGGCGCGAGGGCAGGCTGCGGAATGCGGCGAGGGCGCGCTCGCGGGATTTTTTCAGATCGACGATACGCGGTGGGTAGTCGGTCACGCCAAACAGGCCGCCGACGGCATTGGGGTTATGGACTTCTTTCTTATTCAGTCCGGCCAGCTGTGGCAGCCATTGCTTGATGAAGCGTCCCTGGCCGTCGAACTTTTCGGACTGGCTCAGCGGGCTGAAAATCCGAAAGTAAGGCGCCGAGTCGGTGCCAGTGGATGAACTCCACTGCCAGCCGCCGTTGTTGGCGGCCAAGTCTCCGTCGATCAAGTGGCGCATGAAAAAGCGCTCTCCTTCACGCCAGTCGACCAGCAGGTTCTTGGTTAGAAACATCGCCACCACCATCCGCAGGCGATTGTGCATCCATCCGGTTTCGACCAGTTGGCGCATGGCGGCATCGATGATGGGCAGGCCGGTACGTGCTTGCTGCCAGGCGGCGAGGTCCTCGGGAGCATTGCGCCAGGCCACGGCCTCGGTTTCCGGGCGAAAGGCACGATGGCGCGAAACCCGTGGATAGCCCACCAGAATGTGTTTGTAGAACTCACGCCACAGTAACTCGTTGATCCAGGTGACCACTCCGACATTACCGCTTTCAAATTCGCCTTGATTGTGTTGCAGCGCGGCATGCAGGCACTGGCGAGGTGAAAGCACTCCCGCCGCCAGGTACGCCGAGAGCTGACTGGTACCAGGTTGGGCCGGGAAGTCGCGCTCATCTTTGTAGTGGCTGATTTGTTCGTCGCAAAACTGTTCCAGGCGCCGCCGTGCTTCTTTTTCGCCGGCTGGCCACAGGGCTCGCAAAGTCTCACCGGGCGTGGCAAACCCTGCGACCTGCTGCGGGACCGGATCGCTGCCGATCGGCAACGGCGCCTGGGCATTGGGTGTTGCCACCAAGCGGGGCAGAGCACTGTGCAGGCGCTCGTAACAGACTTTGCGGAACTGGCTGTACACCTGGAAGTAGGTGCCCGTCTTGGTCAATACGCTGCCGGGTTGAAACAGCAACTGGTCCAGGTAGCGGTGGAAAGTTACCCCGTCCGCTTCCAGGGCCCGGGCAACGTCTGCGTCGCGTCGGGTTTCGTGGATTCCATACTCGTCGTTGACGTGGACCGTCTCTATGGACAACTCCCGGCACAGTTTGCCCAGCACTTCGGGCACCAGGTCCCACGTGGCGGCATGCCGGATCAGCAGGGGAATATTCAACTTGCCCAGGGCCTGGCTCAGGCTCTGCAGGTTACGCAGCCAGAAGTCCACCTTGCACGGGGCATCGTCATGGGCCTGCCACTGGTCCGGGCTGATCAGGTACACGGCTACCGTCGGGCCGCGCTGGCAAGCGGCGGCGAGGGCGGTGTTGTCATGCAGGCGCAAATCGGTGCGCAGCCAGATCAAATGCATTTAGATAAGTCCACGCTGGATCAATGTCAGATGGGCCGATAACGGGTCTTCGGCCAGAAACAATGCAGGGATGTCATGGGTCAATACCGACAGTTCGGCCGGGCGGATGCATACAACCGGCCCGGCTATCCCGATTGGGTAGTTGACCCCGGCCAACAGCTTCGCCAGCATCGCCAGGTTGATCGACTTGCTTGAATACAGGAGCACGGCGCGCGGTTGCAGAAGTTCGACCGCCAGCGCCAACTCACCCGCCGGTAGGGGCCAGTCGAAGACTTCCACCGGGCAATTTGCGCTGCTGGCCAGCCAGGCACTCAGCCACAAATGGGGCTCAAGCGGCAGGTCGGATTGATTGATCAGCAGCAACGGTGCGCCATTGAGTTGGCGATTGTTGTGATACATCCGCGCGCCAAACTTGCTGCGCAGCCAGGAGTGAAAAAATACCCGCTCCATCTGCGCGCCGAACTGTCCTTGCCAGCGCTGTTCAAGGTCCTTGAGCAAGGGCAGCAACAGGTGTTCGCACAGGGTACGCGGCGGATAAAGGGCCATGGCCTGGTTGAAGGCGTCGTCGACCCGTCGCTCGGCCAGTTGGCCGATGGCCTGCAACAGGGTTTGTCGCAGGCTGTGCCATTCGCTCTCGATGCTGTCGTCGACCGCTTGCGTGTTGTCGAGTAACTGCTTGACCTGGCTGACCGGCACACCTCGGTTGAGCCACGTGAGGATGGTGTGGATACGTTGTACGTGCTCGGCACAAAACAGCCGATGTCCCTTGGGCGTGCGCTGCGGCACGATCAATGCGTAGCGTCGCTCCCAGGCCCGCAGGGTCACGGCGTTGACGCCGGTCTGGCGGGCCACTTCGCGAATCGGCAGCCAGCCTTGTGCCAGGGCTTGAGCCATGTCCTGCACAGGTTCGGCGGGGGCTTGCACTGATGCATTCATGAGTTAGATCGCATTACGCAGGCTGAGGTTTTCCGGATGCGGTTGCAGATATGCCTGCTGCGCGATGTAGCGGTCCGGATGTTGGCGAAAGTGATGCTTGAGCAAAGTCAGCGGCACCACCAGCGGTACGATGCCGTGGCGGTATTGGCCAATGAGGGTTTGTACTTCCTGTTTGTCTTCGGCGCTGATGGCTTGCTTGAGATAGCCACTGATGTGTTGCAGCACGTTGGAGTGGGTACCGCGGGTGGCGCACTTTTTCAGCCCGGTCATCAACTCGCTGAAATAGCGCGCGGCCAAATCATCAAGGTCATTGACCTTGGCCATGTTGCCCAGCAGGTTGCCCAGGCTTTTGTAGTGGGCCGGGCTGTGGGCCATCAACTGATATTTGTAGCGCGCATGGAAGCTGAGCAGGCGATGCCGGGTCAGGCCTGCGGCCAGCAACTGTTGCCAGTCGGCGTAGACGAAGACGCGGGTCAGGAAGTTTTCGCGCAGCACCGGATCATGCAGGCGCCCGTCTTCCTCCACCGGAAGGTTGGGGTGGCGCGTACAGAACGCCTGGGCATAGATGCCGCGTCCGCCGCCTTCGACCGGGGTGCCATTGGCACGGTAGACCTTGACGCGCTCCAGCCCACAGGACGGCGACTTTTGCATAAAAATATAACCGCAGAGGTCGGTGTGCTCGGCGGCCATTTGCTGACCATACTCGGCCAGCGGTTGGGTCACGTTCAGTTCGCGGTGTACGGTGCCAATGGCTTGCGGTTGCTGCGCATCACCTACGAGGCGAATCGCTTCACGAGGAACGCCCATGCCGATGGCGACTTCCGGGCATAGCGCAACGAAGTCGAAGTATTCGCCAAGGGTCTGGCTGCAGAGTAGGGATTGCTTGTGCCCGCCATTGAAGCGCACGTTCTGGCCCAGCAGGCAGGCGCTGATGGCGATCTTGGGTTTGGGGGGGGCGGACGCGGTAGCGGGCATGACCAAGCCTCTGGGAGATTCCTGTACAGAGTGGTTTGTCTGTACAACTAACGGTCATCATAGATTCGATGCTGTACAAGTCAAATTTTTTGTAGAGGTTTAGGGGGCGGGGCTGCTGCCTATTTTGACCGCAGCCATTTAGCGCAGTTGATGCAGTTCATTGCAGTTGTTCAATCAATCGGCGCGCCACTTCCTGGCCACTGAGCCATGCGCCTTCGACCCGTCCAGAGAGGCACCAGTCGCCACACACGTACAAGCCCAGGTCTGCGTCGGCCAGAGCCCCCCATTCATGGCTGGTAGCTGGGCGGGCATATAGCCAGCGGTGGGCGAGGCTGAAGGATGGCGCAGGCATCGGGCAGTGCAACAGTTCGGCGAACGCGCCGTACAACAACTCGATGACTGCTTCCTTGGACAGGTCCAAGTGCTCTTTGCTCCAGGCGCTGGTGGCGTGCAGTACCCAGGTGTCGAGGGGGGCGTCGCGTCCTGGTTTGCTGCGGTTGCGGGCCAGCCAATCGAGTGGGCTGTCCTGCACGAAGCAGCCTTCCATAGGCGTGTCCAGGGGCGCATCGAAGGCCAGTGCGATGGCCCAGGTAGGGTCCATTTTTACCCCCGCGGCGGTGCTCGCCAGCTTGGGTGCGGCAGCCAGCAGTGCCGTGGCCTGGTGTGCCGGCGTGGCGATGATCACGTGGCTGAAGGGGCCGTGGCTGCCGCCGTCGGCGTCCAGCAGGTTCCAGTGTTGCTTGCCCTGGAATACCTCGGTGATACGGCAACCGAACTCCACCGGCAGGTCATCGAGCAGGGCGCGGGTGATGGCGCTCATGCGCGGCGTGCCGACCCAGCGGATCTGCTCATCGGGGGATGGGCTGAGCTGCCCTGACCTGGAGTTGTATAGCTGCGGTGTCCACTGTTCAGCCCAGCCATTGGCCTGCCAGCGCTGCACTTCTGCGACAAAACGCCGGTCGCGAGCGGTGAAGTATTGGGCGCCCAGGTCAAGGGCTCCGGCAGCGCTACTTTTGCTGGACATGCGTCCGCCGCTGCCACGGCTCTTATCGAATAGCTGGATAACGTGCCCGGCATCTTTCAGGGCTCGGGCGGCCGATAATCCGGCGATGCCGGTGCCGATGATCGCGATGGGAACAGTCATGGTAGGCCTCGTTTTACCTTTGGGTACAGACTACGCCGGCACCAATAGCTGTACAATATTGTTTTTTGGTATAAGTTTTGGCGTGCCTGAATGTTTGGCATGACCTATGGTTAAACCTGAGGGTTAAACCAACGTTGCGCCAGCTTGAAAAAGAACCCTGTTAATAAAATAGACCAGTGATGGCCGGCGAACGTTACACGAGGATAATCTCATGCATATTTTGCTGACCGGCGGCACAGGGTTGATCGGTCGCCAGCTCTGTCGGTACTGGCTTACCCAGGGGCATCGCCTGACAGTCTGGAGTCGCCGTCCCGAACAGGTAGCCAATCTGTGTGGCGCACAAGTGCAGGGTGTTGCCCGGTTAGAACAGGTGGCAGCGCCGGTGGATGCGGTGGTCAACCTGGCGGGCGCGCCGATTGCCGACCGTCCCTGGACCCATAAACGCAAGGCATTGCTGTGGAGTAGCCGGATCGGTACTACCGAAACGTTGCTCGCCTGGCTTGAAGGGCTTGAGCAAAAGCCGGCAGTGCTGATCTCCGGTTCTGCCGTGGGCTGGTACGGCGATGGTGGCGAGCGTGAGTTGAGCGAAGACAGCGGCCCGGTGCAGGACGATTTTCCTAGCCAGTTGTGCATTGCCTGGGAAGAGACGGCCCAGCGCGCCGAAGCGCTGGGCATGCGCGTGGTGCTGGTACGCACCGGTCTGGTGCTGGCGGCCGAGGGCGGCTTTTTGTCGCGCCTGTTGTTGCCGTTCAAACTGGCGCTGGGTGGGCCTATTGGCAACGGCCGGCAGTGGATGCCGTGGGTGCATATCAAGGATCAAATCGCCCTGATTGATTTTCTTCTGCACAAGTCTGACGCCAGTGGTCCTTATAATGCTTGCGCGCCTCATCCGGTACGTAACAGCGAGTTCGCCAAGACCTTGGGCCAGGTACTGCACCGCCCGGCAGTCGTGCCGATGCCGGCCTTTGCCTTGCGGGTGGGCCTGGGCGAATTGTCCGGGTTGTTGCTGGGTGGTCAGAAGACCGTACCCGAGCGGTTATTGGCTGCCGGTTTCACTTTTCAGTTCACTGAGTTGCGCGCGGCCCTGGATGATTTGTCCAGCCGCCTCTAGAGATAGGATGTTGCATGACGGATCACGCGTTGTTACTGGTCAACCTGGGCTCACCGGCTTCCACTTCGGTAGCCGATGTGCGCAGCTACCTCAACCAGTTTTTGATGGACCCGTATGTGATCGACTTGCCGTGGCCGGTAAGACGCTTGCTGGTGTCACTGATTCTGATCAAGCGCCCCGAACAGTCGGCCCATGCCTACGCTTCTATCTGGTGGGACGAAGGCTCGCCGCTGGTGGTACTCAGCCGTCGCCTGCAACAGCAAATGACGGCCCAGTGGACCCACGGCCCGGTGGAGCTGGCAATGCGCTACGGCGATCCATCGATTGAGAGCGTGCTGACGCGCCTGGCAGCCCAAGGCATTGGCAAAGTCACGCTGGCGCCGCTGTATCCGCAGTTCGCCGAGAGCACTGTCACCACCGTCATCGAAGAAGCCAGGCGCGTGGTGCGTGACAAAAAGCTCGACGTGCAGTTCTCGATCCTGCAACCGTTCTACGACGAGCCGGAGTACCTGGATGCCCTGGCGGCAAGCGCCAAGCCTTATCTGGAGCAAGACTTTGACCACTTGTTGCTGAGTTTTCATGGTCTGCCTGAGCGCCATCTGAAAAAGCTCGACCCGACCGGTTCGCATTGTTTCAAGGATGCCGATTGCTGCAGCAATGCCTCCCCTGCGGTACTCGCCACCTGCTACCGCGCGCAGTGCTTCAGCGTTGCACGCAATTTTGCCGAGCGCATGGGTTTGCCGGACGGTAAATGGTCGGTGGCCTTCCAGTCGCGCCTGGGTCGGGCGAAGTGGATCGAACCTTACACCGAAGCACGGCTGCAAGCGTTGGCCGAGCAAGGGGTGAAGAAGCTACTGGTGATGTGCCCGGCGTTCGTTGCCGATTGCATCGAGACGCTGGAAGAAATCGGCGATCGCGGGCTTGAGCAGTTCCGCGAGGCCGGCGGCGAGGAGTTGGTGCTGGTGCCCTGCCTCAATGATGATCCTCAGTGGGCGGCGGCACTTAATACCCTCTGCGAAAGAGCGCCGGTGGCTTTGTAGTCGTCCTGCAGGCGCGAGCAAGTTCACACCTGCAGGATGGGCGATGTCTACTCGTGATGCGGTTCGCCAAGGAACGTCAGCGAGCTGAACAGTGCGCGGCTTTGCACATCGGCATCGCCTTTCACCGGCACTTCAACCTGTGCCGCAATGACATTCAACCCCTCATTGCGCACCACGACCTGCGCCCGGCCATCCTTGTCGGTCTCAGTACTCAAGGTGTTCGGCGCGCTGCGGTAGTCGCCGATCAACTTGATCCCGGCTGCCGGTTTGCCATCGATCAGTACCCGCACCGGCAGTGACTTGCCTGGGCCCACGGTCAGTGGGTCGACTTCTGGCAAAATCAGCATTTTCAATTGATCCAGCCTGGGCAGCTTTGCCCCCGCCTGATAAATCGCCAGGCTGTATTTCAGCGCATGGGTCGATTCGATAGCGCCAGGTACCTGGCTGCGGCCCTGGTTCACCCATTTTTTGTCGGGCGTCTGCGACCACGGGCCGTTGTCCAGCACCACCGCCAGCACGGCGGGGGATTTCAGTGGTTGCAGACGCGCGTGGTCGTCCAGGCGCTGGACCGTCACCGGGACCATCTTGCCGCCAGCGTCATACGCCCAGGCGCCGCTGACTTTCTGTGCCTTGAACGCATTGTCCTCGGCGCCATGGCCGTAGACGACTTCGATATGACCGCGGCGTTGCTCGGTCCACAGGCCATGGGCCGAGGCCTGGGTGGCGAACAGCAGGCCGAGCACGGCCAGGGATTTTAACGCTTGCATGGTGACGTCCTTTTACAGGTTGAGGGTCAGGCTTACGGTGAAATTGCGCGGCTCACCGGGGTTGACCCAGTAGTTGCTGTAGGAGCGCTCGTAGTATTTTTCATCGAACAGATTGTTGAGGTTCAGACCCACGGTGACATTTTCGCTGGCTTTGTAATGGGCCAGCAGGTCGACCGTGTGGTAGGCCGGCAATTCAAAGCTTTTGCCGGCCTCGCCTGAGCGGTCTCCGACATAAGTGAACGCCGCACCCAGATCGGAACCGCGCAGCGCGCCGTCCTGGAATTCATACACGCCCAACAGGCTGCCCGTGTGTCTGGCCACGCCGAGAATGCGGCTACCGGTGGGGATTTCCTTGTCGCCCTTGGTCACCTCGGCGTCGATGTAGGCGTAGGCGCCAATTACCCGCACTGCGTCAGTCACTTGTCCGGTCAGTTGCAGGTCGAAACCCTGGCTGCGGGCTTTGCCGATGGCGCGTTTGGTGTCGGTGGCGGGGTCGGTGGACAGGACATTCTCCTTCTCGATATGGAAGGCCGCGAGGGTTGCACTCAAGCGATCGTCGAACAGCTCAGTCTTGATCCCCACTTCGTAGCCAACACCTTCCTCGGGCTTGAAGAAGTTACCGGCGGCGTCAAGGTCACTTTGAGGCTTGAACGAAGTAGACGCGTTGGCGAACAACCCCACTTGGGGTGTCAATTGATACAGCAGGCCGGCGCGTTGGGTCAGTGCGTCGTGGGTCTTCTGGCTCTTGGCGTGATTGCGGGTGAAGTCATCGGAGCTTTGCTCGACATGCTCCAGGCGCACGCCGACCATACCGCGCAGCCGGTCGGTAAAAATGATCTGGTCTTGCAGGTTCAGCGCCTGGCTTTTTACCTGGGCGAGGAAATCGGTGCCGGTGCGCTTGCCGGTGGGCTTTGGCTCGCCGTAGATCGGTTTGTAGATGTCGATAGGGTAGCTGCCTTCAATTGCGGTCACGCGTTCTTTCTTGCGGTAGTCCTCGTACTCGGTGCCGATCAGCAGTTCATGCTGCCAACTCCCAATATCGAACAACCCCCGCAGTTCAAGCTGGGTGATGCTGTCGTGCCAACCCATGGAGCGTTGGCGATAACGGCGGTTGATGGTGTGGCCGTCTGCATTCAGCGCGCGGTTTTCCGACGCTTCGCCCCACAAGCTGCCTTGCTTGTAGTGGCTGGCCAGGCGCAGTTTCCACGCATCGTTCAGATGATGCTCAAGGGTGGCTTGCAGGCGGTTGTTGTGGTTGCGGATGTCGCCGTCGTTGGGTTCGCCAAGGAAGGTCGAGCGCGACATGCCGCCCCAGCCGTTGTTGGGGGCAACCAGGCCGCGGTCGAAGGTCGAGCTGTGGCGCACGAATTCGCTTTCCACCAATAGGCTGGTATCCGGGTCCAATTGCCAACTGAAAGAGGGCGCGACGAATACCCGTTTGCTTTGCACGTGATCGCGGAAGCTGTGGTTGTCTTCCACCGCCAGGTTGACCCGCGTCAGCACGCGGCCTTCGCTGTCCAGCGGGGTGTTGAGGTCAAGGGCGGTACGATAGCGATCCCAACTGCCGGCGCTGGTTTGCAGCGTGGTGAAGGCTTCGGGCTGCGGCTTTTTGCTGACGATATTCACGGTGCCGCCGGGATCACCACGCCCATAAAGGCTGGCGGCGGGGCCCTTGAGTACTTCGATGCGTTCGATATTGGCCGTGTCCGGAGTGCTGGGGTAGCCGCGGTTGGCGCTGAAGCCGTCCTGGTAGAACTCCGAGGTGGTAAAGCCGCGCACACTGTATTCGTACAGCGTCAAGCCCCCGAAATTGTTCTGCTTGGACACGCCGCCGGCAAACTCCAGGGCGCGCTCGACGTTGGTGCTGCCCAGGTCCTTGAGGACGCTGGCGGGAATCACACTGATTGCTTGTGGGATATTACGCAGGGCGGTATCGGTCTTGGTCGCGCTGGCCGAGCGGGTTGCGCGGTAGCCCTTGACCGGGCCGGTGGCCGATTCGTAAGCATCGGCGGTGACGCTGATGGTATCGAGTTCAAGGGAGCCGGTATCGTCGGCGAATATCGGATCCACCAGTAATCCGAGGGCGATACCGGCCAGGGGGGCAAGCTTTCGAGACGTCATGGTCTAGCGTTCCAATATCAATATTGAAACAATATAACATGACCAATGAGAATATATCCCTTCAGGGCGCCGCGTTTATTCCTGTTCCTTCACCGGTGCGATTGCCGGCGGCGGCCGCAGGCCTACTTCGGCCAACAGTTTGATTTCCTTGCCATCGCGCATGACTTGGATGGCGACCTTGTCAGTCGGTTTGATTCGCGCCACCTGGTTCATCGAGCGACGACCATCGCCCGCAGGTTCGCCGTCGATGCTGAGGATTACATCGCCGACCTGCATGCCGGCTTTTTCCGCCGGCCCGCCGCGCAGGATGCCGGCGATGACAATACCCGGGCGCCCGGTCAGCCCAAAGGATTCGGACAATTCCTTGGTCAGCGGTTGTACTTCGATGCCCAGCCAGCCGCGAATCACCTGGCCGTGCTCGATGATCGATTTCATCACTTCCATAGCCAGCTTCACCGGGATCGCGAAGCCGATGCCTTGGGATCCACCGGATTTCGAGAAGATCGCGGTGTTGATGCCGGTCAGGTTGCCGTTGGCGTCCACCAGCGCACCGCCCGAGTTGCCGGGGTTGATTGCGGCGTCGGTCTGGATAAAGTCTTCGTAGCTATTGAGGCCCAACTGGTTGCGCCCGGTGGCACTGATGATACCCATGGTCACGGTCTGGCCGACCCCGAACGGATTGCCGATGGCCAGCGCCACATCACCGACCCGCAGGCCTTCGGAACGACCGATAGTGATGGCCGGCAGGTTTTTCAGATCGATTTTCAATACCGCAAGATCGGTTTCCGGATCGCTGCCCACCACTCGCGCCAGGGTCTCCCGGCCATCGCGCAGGGCCACGACAATCTGGTCGGCGCCTGTGCTCACGTGATTGTTGGTGAGAATGTAGCCTTCCGGGCTCATGATCACGCCTGAACCCAGGCTTGATTCCATGCGTCGCTGCTTGGGTGAGTTGTCGCCGAAAAACCTGCGAAACTGCGGATCTTCGAACAACGGATGCGCCGGTTTGTTGATGACCTTGGTGGTGTACAGGTTGACCACGGCAGGCGCCGCGACGATCACCGCATCGGCATAAGTGACCGGGCCTTGCTGCACCGCATTGGTTCGCGGTGCCTGTTGCAGGTTGACGTCCAGGTTTGGCAGGCCAACCCATTGGGGATAACGCTGAATAATCAACATCGCGATCAGCACGCCGGCCAGCAATGGCCATCCAAAAAAACGCAGCGCCTTGAGCATCAAGTACATCCTGACAGGTTGCAGGGGGCGGGAGAGCGCCCATAATGTCGCGCATTATACGAGGCGCGAGCGCCTCCGAACGGGATATTTAGGAGTCTTTTATGGCCGTCGCTCTCAGCACCCTTGTCCAAGAGGCTGACCGTTACCTTGGCAGCGCGAAAATTGCCGATTACTGCCCCAATGGCCTGCAGGTGGAGGGCCGGCCGCAGGTGTTGCGTATCGTCAGCGGCGTGACGGCCAGCCAGGCGCTGCTGGACGCTGCCGTAGAGGCCCAGGCTGACCTGGTGCTGGTGCACCATGGGTACTTCTGGAAAGGTGAGAACCCTTGCATCACCGGCATGAAGCAGCGCCGCCTCAAGACCCTGCTCAAGCACGATATCAGCTTGCTGGCTTATCACTTGCCCCTGGACCTGCATCCGGAAGTGGGTAACAACGTGCAGTTGGCGCGCCAACTGGACATCACGGTCGAAGGTCCGCTGGACCCGGACAACCTCAAGGTTGTCGGCCTGGTGGGCTCTCTGGCCGAGCCTCTGTCGGCGCGGGATTTTGCCCGCCGTGTCCGGGAGTCGATGGGACGTGAACCCCTGCTGATCGAAGGCAGCGCGATGATCCGCCGGGTGGGCTGGTGCACCGGCGGTGGCCAGGGTTATATCGACCAGGCCGTGGCGGCCGGTGTCGACCTGTACCTCAGTGGCGAGGCCTCGGAGCAGACGTTTCATAGTGCTCGGGAAAACGACATCAGCTTCATCGCCGCCGGCCATCACGCCACCGAGCGTTACGGTGTGCAGGCGCTGGGCGACTACCTGGCGCGGCGTTTTGCCCTGGAACATCTGTTTATCGATTGCCCGAACCCGATCTAAGCCTCACCACAAGATGAATGCGCGAGCTGTCGAGCTCCATATTTGACTGGGTCGACCGGCCCGCGCAGCCAAACCTCGGGGCATATTCATATATCGTTTCGATCTAGCTGGCTCCCTGATTAGAAGCAGGTGCTGTGCTAGCATGCCTCGCTCGAACACGGCCCGCAGGCCGTCCATAAGATCGTTTTTCCGTGAGTAGCCATGGTCGACAAACTGACGCATCTCAAACAGCTGGAGGCGGAAAGCATCCACATCATCCGCGAGGTCGCCGCCGAGTTCGATAACCCGGTGATGCTCTACTCGATCGGTAAAGACTCCGCCGTGATGCTGCACTTGGCGCGCAAGGCGTTTTTCCCGGGCAAACTGCCGTTTCCGGTGATGCACGTCGACACCCAGTGGAAATTCCAGGAGATGTACAAGTTCCGCGACCGTATGGTTGAAGAACTCGGCCTGGAGCTGATCACTCACGTCAACCCGGACGGCGTGGCACAAGGCATCAACCCGTTTACCCACGGCAGCGCCAAGCACACCGATATCATGAAGACCGAAGGCCTCAAGCAGGCGTTGGACAAGCATGGTTTCGACGCAGCTTTCGGTGGCGCCCGTCGCGATGAAGAGAAGTCCCGCGCCAAAGAGCGCGTGTACTCATTCCGCGACAGCAAGCACCGCTGGGACCCGAAAAACCAGCGCCCGGAGCTGTGGAACGTCTACAACGGCAACGTCAACAAGGGTGAGTCGATCCGCGTGTTCCCGCTGTCCAACTGGACCGAGCTGGACATCTGGCAGTACATCTATCTGGAAGGCATCCCGATTGTGCCGTTGTACTTCGCCGCCGAACGCGACGTGATCGAGAAGAACGGCACGTTGATCATGATCGACGACCACCGCATCCTCGAACACCTGTCCGCCGAAGACAAAGCCCGAATCGTCAAAAAGAAAGTACGTTTCCGTACCCTTGGTTGCTACCCGTTGACGGGCGCCGTGGAGTCCGAGGCCGAAAGCCTGACGGACATCATTCAGGAAATGCTCCTGACGCGAACTTCCGAGCGCCAGGGCCGGGTCATCGACCACGATGGCGCAGGCTCCATGGAAGATAAAAAACGGCAGGGGTACTTTTAAGCTTCGAGTTACAAGCGGCAAGCTGCAAGTTAAAGGCGGTATGCGTAATTTTGTGGCTTGATGCTTGCAGCCGGTCGTTGCGAGCCGCGATCGAGTGACTCGTAATGGATTTCGAGAAGTTGGTTGTTTGGCAGAGAAGTAAGTGTCTAGCGGTGGGTATCTACCGAGAGTTGGCTCAATGCAGGGATTTGGGTTTCAAGGACCAAATCACGCGCTCAGCACTTTCAGTGCCTTCCAATATTGCTGAGGGAATGGAGCGTTGCAGCGCCAAAGAAAAGGTACGTTTTCTTTGGATCGCGAAGGCTTCTTGTGGAGAGTTACGGACACAGATTCTCATCGGCAGTGACATTGCTTACATCGCCCAACCGCTGGCTGATAAGTGGATTGCTGAAACTCGCGAGCTTTCAAAAATGCTCTGCGGCCTGATCAACAAAATTTCTGACTAGCTGTACGCCGACTAGCTTGCCGCTTGAAGCTTACAGCTCGGAGCTTGAACACAATGAGCCATCAATCTGATTTGATCAGCGAGGACATCCTCGCCTACCTGGGCCAGCATGAACGCAAGGAAATGCTGCGCTTTCTGACCTGTGGCAACGTCGACGACGGCAAGAGCACGCTGATCGGGCGGTTGCTGCACGACTCCAAGATGATCTACGAAGATCACCTGGAAGCCATCACCCGCGATTCGAAGAAAGTCGGCACCACCGGTGACGACATCGACCTGGCATTGCTGGTCGACGGCCTGCAGGCCGAGCGTGAGCAGGGCATCACCATCGATGTTGCCTACCGCTATTTCTCCACCGCCAAACGCAAATTCATCATCGCCGATACCCCCGGCCATGAGCAGTACACCCGCAACATGGCCACCGGCGCATCCACCTGTGACCTGGCGATCATTCTGGTGGATGCGCGCTATGGCGTGCAGACCCAGACCCGTCGTCACAGCTTTATCGCTTCGCTGTTGGGCATCAAGCACATCGTGATTGCGATCAACAAGATGGACCTCAACGGCTTCGACCAAAGCGTGTTCGAGTCGATCAAGGCCGATTATCTGAAGTTTGCCGAGGGCATTGCGTTCAAGCCGAGCACCATGGCGTTTGTGCCGATGTCGGCGCTCAAGGGCGATAACGTGGTGAACAAGAGCGAGCGCTCGCCCTGGTACACCGGCCAGTCGCTGATGGAGATTCTCGAGACTGTCGAGATCGCCAACGACCGCAACTACACCGACCTGCGTTTCCCGGTGCAGTACGTCAACCGTCCGAACCTGAACTTCCGTGGGTTCGCCGGCACCCTGGCCAGCGGCGTCGTGCATAAAGGCGACGAAGTGGTGGTGCTGCCGTCGGGCAAGAGCAGCCGCGTCAAATCCATCGTCACCTTCGAAGGTGAACTGGAGCACGCCGGTCCCGGCCAGGCTGTGACCTTGACCATGGAAGACGAGATTGATATCTCCCGCGGCGACCTGCTGGTACACGCTGACAACGTGCCGCAAGTGACCGACGCCTTCGACGCCATGCTGGTATGGATGGCCGAAGAACCGATGCTGCCGGGCAAGAAATACGACATCAAGCGCGCCACCAGCTATGTGCCGGGCTCCATCACCAGCATCGTCCATCGCGTAGACGTCAATACGCTGGAAGAAGGCCCGGCGAGTGCATTGCAGTTGAACGAGATTGGCCGGGTCAAGGTCAGCCTCGATGCGGCGATTGCCCTGGACGGTTATGCGAGCAACCGCACCACCGGTGCGTTCATCGTCATTGACCGTTTGACCAACGGCACTGTGGCGGCGGGCATGATCATCGCACCACCGGTCAACCATGGCAGTGCCGCGCAACACGGCAAGCTGGCCCACGTCGCCACCGAAGAGCGCGCGCAGCGCTTCGGCCAGCAGCCGGCCACCGTGTTGTTCAGCGGCCTGTCGGGTGCTGGCAAAAGCACCTTGGCCTACGCCGTCGAGCGCAAGTTGTTCGACATGGGGCGTGCGGTGTTTGTGCTGGATGGCCAGAACCTGCGTCATGACCTGAACAAAGGTTTGCCGCAGGATCGTGCCGGGCGTACCGAGAACTGGCGTCGTGCTGCTCACGTGGCGCGTCAGTTCAACGAAGCCGGCCTGCTGACCCTGGCTGCCTTCGTTGCGCCGGATGCCGAAGGCCGTGAACAGGCCAAGGCCCTGATCGGCAGTGACCGCCTGCTGACCGTGTATGTGCAGGCTTCGCCGCTGGTGTGCGCCGAGCGTGACCCGCAAGGGTTGTACGCGGCAGGCGGGGATAACATCCCTGGCGAGTCGTTCCCGTACGACGTGCCGTTGAATGCCGACCTGGTACTCGACACCCAGTCGCTATCGCTGGAAGAGTGCGTCAAGCAAGTGCTGGAGCTGTTGCGCCAGCGCGGCGCGATCTAACCTCGCCGCACAAAAAAGCCCGCCACCGATCACTCGGTGGCGGGCTTTTTACATACTCAGGATTGGCACGGTCAAAAAATGTGGGAGCTGGCCCGCACATTTTGATCAGTGACGGGATGGGTAATCAGTGTGAAGTTGGCCGAGAAGCGCGTCTTTCTCTTCCCACAACCGATTGATCCAACCCTGGAATGCCAACCGATACTCCCCATCCTGCTCGTAGTTCTTGCCAATGAACTCAGCCGGGATTTGCACTTCTTCAAACTGGACGACTACATCCTTCACATTCCCGCACAGCAAATCCCAATACCCAGGACGCCCGGCAGGGTAGTGAATGGTCACGTTCACCAGTGACTTCAACTGCTCGCCCATGGCATCCAGCACAAACGCAATCCCGCCGGCCTTGGGCTTGAGCAGGTAGCGAAACGGCGACTTCTGCAGGGCATGTTTGCCAGGGGTAAAACGCGTGCCCTCGGCAAAATTGAAAATCCCCACCGGGTTGTCGCGAAACTTCGCACAGGTCTTGCGAGTGGTTTCCAGGTCCTTGCCTTTCTTCTCCGGGTGCTTTTCCAGGTAGGCCTTGGTGTAGCGCTTCATGAACGGGAAGCCCAAGGCCCACCAAGCCAGACCTATTACCGGAACCCAGATCAACTCCTGCTTGAGGAAGAATTTCAACGGGCGGATACGACGGTTGAGCACGTATTGCAGCACCATGATATCGACCCAGCTCTGGTGGTTGCTGGTCACCAGGTACGAGTGCTGATAGTCCAGGCTCTCCAGGCCTTTCAGGTGCCAGCGCGTGCGTTGCACGAGGTTCATCCAGGCCTTGTTATTGCTGATCCAGGCCTCGTGGGTGTGGTTCATCAGCCATTCGCTGAAGCGCTTGGCGAACGGCAGCGCCTTGAACAGTGCAACGATAAACAGGAACGAACACAGCAAGATCGTGTTCAACGCCAATAACAGCGAGGCGATTACCCCGCGCAGGGCGGCAGGCAGAAAATCCAGCATTTAGGCGTCCATAGGTCGGTTGGCGGCTTGAATCGCAGTCAGGGCGATGGTGTAGACAATATCGTCCACCTGCGCGCCACGTGGCAGGTCATTGACCGGTTTGCGAAGGCCCTGGAGCATCGGCCCCAGGCTGACGCAATCGGCACTGCGTTGTACCGCTTTGTGGGTGGTGTTGCCGGTGTTGAGGTCGGGGAATACAAAAACCGTGGCCTTGCCCGCCACCAGGCTGTTGGGCGCCAGTTGCCGGGCGACGTTTTCGTTGGCGGCGGCGTCGTATTGCAACGGGCCGTCAATCAGCAGCGAGCTTTGTTGTTCGTGGGCGAGCAGGGTGGCCTCGCGGACTTTTTCCACTTCTTCGCCGCTGGCCGAATCTCCGCTGGAATAGCTGATCATTGCCACCCGCGGGGTGATGCCGAACGCGGCGGCCGAGTCGGCACTTTGCAGGGCAATTTCTGCAAGTTCCGCCGCGCTTGGGTGTGGGTTCATCACGCAGTCGCCGTAGACCAGCACCTGTTCGGGGAACAGCATGAAAAATACCGATGACACCAACGTGCAGCCCGGCGCGGTCTTGATCAGTTGCAGGGCCGGGCGGATGGTATTGGCAGTGGAGTGGATAACCCCGGACACCAGGCCGTCCACCTCATCCAGCGCAAGCATCATGGTGGCGATCACCACGGTGTCTTCCAGTTGTTGCTCGGCCATCGGCGCGTTGAGGCTTTTACTCTTGCGCAGTGCGACCATCGGCTCGACATAGCGCTCGCGGATCAGATCCGGGTCGAGAATCTCCAGACCTTCGGGCAATTCGATACCTTGGGCACGGGCCACCGCTTCGACGTCGGCCGGCTTGGCCAGCAGTACGCAGCGGGCAATGCCGCGGGCCTGACAGATGGCAGCGGCTTGCACGGTCAACGGCTCGCTGCCTTCAGGCAGGACGATACGCTTGTTGGCGGCCTGGGCGCGCTGGATCAATTGATAGCGGAACACCGCCGGCGACAGGCGCATCTCCCGTGGCGTGCCACAACGCTGGTGTAGCCAGCGAGCGTCCAGGTGGCTGGCGACGAAATCCGTGATGATCTCCGCACGCTCACGGTCATCAATCGGGATTTCCTTGTTCAGGCTGTTGAGCTGGTTGGCGGTGTCGTAAGAGCCGGTGCTCACCGAGAGCACCGGCAGCCCGGCCTGGAATGCGCCACGGCACAGGTCCATGATCCGAGGGTCGGGCAGCGTGTCGCTGGTCAGCAGCAGGCCGGCCAGCGGCACGCCATTGATGGCGGCGAGACTGACGGCGAGGATGATGTCGTCGCGGTCCCCCGGGGTCACCACCAAGACACCCGGCTTGAGCAGTTCCACAGTGTTGCGCATGGTGCGCGCGCAGATGATGATCTTGGTCATGCGCCGGGTTTCGTAGTCGCCGGCGTTGAGGATCTGGGCGCTCATCAGGTCGGCTACATCGCGGGTGCGTGGCGCGTTGAGCTCCGGCTGGAATGGAATGCACCCCAGCAAGCGGAAATCGCCACTGCGCAGCAACGGCGAATGCTCTTTGAGGCGCGCGGCGAAGGCTTCCATGCTTTCGTCGGTTTGCACCTTGTTGAGAATCACACCGAGCACCTTCGGGTCCTTCGGGCCGCCGAACAACTGTGCTTGCAACTCGACCCGACCAGACAGTTCGGTCAATACCTCGTTCTCCGGTGCCGAAACCAGGATCACTTCAGCATCCAGGCTTTTTGCCAGATGCAGGTTGACCCGTGCCGCATAGCTGGCGCTGCGGGTCGGCACCATGCCTTCGACGATCAGCACGTCCTTGCCCACGGCGGCCTGTTGATAAAGCGTGATGATTTCTTCGAGCAGTTCATCCAGCTGGCCATCGCCGAGCATCCGCTCGACATGGGCCAGGCCCAGGGGCTGCGGTGGTTTCAGGCCGTGGGTGCGTGCCACCAGTTCGGTGGAGCGCTCGGGCCCTGTATCGCCCGGATGGGGCTGGGCAATCGGTTTGAAGAAGCCGACTTTCAGTCCGGCCCGTTCGAGGGTACGCACCAGCCCGAGGCTGATGGAGGTCAGGCCCACACCGAAATCGGTGGGCGCGATAAAAAAAGTCTGCATGCGTATTCTCTGGAGTTGCATGGCTTTGGTGGCGCTCCATGAATGAGCGCCTGCCGGGAATCAGGTGCCAAGGTTATCGTCATCCGGGCTCTGCGCACACCAGCCACAGGCAAAGGGTTGACCTATTTTTTTACGGCGTTGCGCAGGATCCATGACCCACGCCCGGGATTGCCACGGCGGTTGGTGGCGCAAGTGCTGCGTATGGCCACAGGACAGTTCGACAACCCAGTGCCGGGCGTCGTCCTGATGAAAACCGATGACCGTCGGGTCAGTAGATCGACCCCGTCTGTCCGGGTTCTGTTCGCTTTCGGGCAAATCCTTGTTTAGACTTGTCCGTTCTTCATTCTTATGCAAAAGGTCTCGCCCCATGCCGATCGCCGCCAACAAGGCTGTCTCCATTGACTATACCCTGACCAACGACGCTGGTGAGGTCATCGACAGCTCCGCCGGCGGCGCGCCGCTGGTCTACCTGCAAGGCGCAGGTAACATCATCCCTGGCCTGGAAAAGGCCCTGGAAGGCAAAGAGGTTGGTGATGAACTGACCGTTGCCGTAGAACCTGAAGATGCCTACGGCGAGTACTCCGCTGAATTGGTCAGCACCCTGAGCCGCAGCATGTTCGAAGGCGTCGACGAACTGGAAGTGGGCATGCAGTTCCACGCGTCCGCGCCGGACGGCCAGATGCAGATCGTGACCATTCGTGATCTGGACGGCGACGACGTCACCGTTGACGGCAACCACCCGCTGGCCGGTCAACGCCTGAACTTCCAGGTCAAGATCGTCGCCATCCGCGATGCTTCCCAGGAAGAAGTGGCTCACGGCCACGTACACGGCGAAGGTGGTCACCACCATTGATTGACGGGTTTACCCTGTCAGTTGAATAGAGGCGCCTTCGGGCGCCTTTTTTGTGCGGCGGCTGTTCTTGCCGGCGTGGCGGTTGTAATCTCAAATGCTTGTTACGAAGAACATGGGCAATCTGGAGTTCGTCATGAGTGCTTTTCACGACCTTAAACTAAAAGCCCTGGATGGTCAGGATCTGCCTTTGGCGCCTTACAAGGGGCAAGTCGTGCTGGTGGTCAACGTCGCCTCCAAGTGTGGTTTGACTCCGCAGTACGCGGCGCTGGAAAACCTCTACCAGCAATACAAAGACCGAGGCTTCACGGTGCTTGGGCTGCCGTGCAATCAGTTTGCAGGGCAAGAACCGGGCACCGAGCAACAAATCCAGGAATTTTGCAGCCTCAACTACGGCGTGACCTTTCCCCTGGGTAGCAAGCTCGATGTGAACGGCCCTGAGCGTCATCAGCTCTACCGCCTGCTGGCGGGTGAGGGCGCCGAGTTTCCCGGAGACATCACCTGGAACTTCGAAAAGTTCCTGCTGGGCAAAGATGGGCGGGTATTGGCGCGATTCTCCCCGCGTACAGCGCCTGACGATCCTTCTATCATTCAGGCCATAGAAAAAGCCCTGGGTTGATACCCGCCTATGGAGAGCCACTGAGGCTCTCCTCACGCTTTTACCCGTTAATCACTGTGATCAATAGTGCTATCGCTTGCGCATTGCGCGCCATATTATCCGCGTCATAAAATCATTCACGCGGAGTGCCTCCATGTCTGTCCAAGCGTTGTTCCAACCTTTCCAGCTCGGCGCACTGCAGTTGCCGACCCGCGTGGTCATGGCGCCGATGACCCGCTCGTTTTCCCCAGGCGGTGTGCCCAATTCCAAAGTGATCGAGTATTACCGCCGTCGTGCTGCGTCCGGTGTAGGCCTGATCATTACCGAGGGCACTGTTGTCGATCACCAGGCCTCCAATGGCTACCCGAACGTCCCGCACTTCTACGGTGAAGCCGCCCTGGCGGGCTGGAAGAAGGTCGTTGATGCGGTTCATGCCGAGGGCGGCAAGATCGTCCCGCAGTTGTGGCATGTCGGCAGCGTGCGCCGTGTGGGCACCGAGCCGGACGCCAGTGTGCCGGGCTACGGTCCGATGGAAAAGCTCAAGGACGGCAAGGTCGTGGTGCATGGCATGACTGTCCAGGATATCCAGGACGTGATCGGTGCTTTTGCCCAGGCTGCCAAAGATGCCCAAGGCATCGGCATGGATGGCGTAGAGATCCACGGCGCCCACGGGTACCTGGTCGACCAGTTTTTTTGGGAGGGCAGCAATCAGCGCACAGACGAATATGGCGGCAGCCTGGCCAAGCGTTCGCGGTTTGCCATCGAACTTATCCAGGCCGTGCGTGCGGCGGTAGGCCCCGGTTTCCCGATCATCCTGCGTTTCTCACAGTGGAAGCAGCAGGATTACACCGCCCGCCTGGTGCTAACGCCCCAGGCATTGGGCGAGTTTCTCAAACCGCTGGCTGATGCGGGGGTGGATATTTTCCACTGTTCAACCCGCAGGTTCTGGGAGCCGGAGTTTGAAGGCTGCGAGCTGAACCTGGCTGGTTGGACGCGCAAGCTCACGGGTAAACCGACTATTACCGTGGGCAGTGTTGGCCTGGACGGTGAGTTCCTGCAGTTTATGGTCAACACCGATAAAGTGGCGCAGCCGGCGAGCCTGGAAAAACTGCTGGAGCGTCTGAACAATGATGAGTTCGACCTGGTGGCTGTAGGTCGTGCGCTGCTGGTGGATCCGGATTGGGCCGTGAAAGTGCGCGAGGGGCGTGAGGGCGATATCTTGCCGTTCAGCCGTGAGGCGCTGATGACTTTGGTGTAAGCGCAGTTGTGTTTTCTGGGGGAGGCCGGGTATCGAGATACCCGGCCGGATACCGATGTTTCAGGTATTCAGTCGTTTCGCGCAAGCGTTAAAGGCGTACCTATTGCCTTCAAGACTTTCCAGCCCGAAGCAGGAAATAATCGGTGAGGATTACCCGTAGGCGTAAGAGGTGCGAGCCCCTGATTGTGGTTGTTGGCTGTCCCAGCCACCGACATGTTGCGTGGGACGAGTCAGGTTCCAGCCATTACCGTCTTGCGGGGTAGGGCGTGCCGGGTTCCAGTCGCCACCGTTGTTTTGCGTTGGACGGGCGGGGTTCCAGCCGCCGACGTCTTGGTGCGTGGGGCGAGTCGGGTTCCAGCCGCCACCGTTGTTTTGCGTTGGACGGGCAGGGTTCCAGCCGCCGACGTCTTGGTGCGTGGGGCGAGTCGGGTTCCAGCCGCCACCGTTGTTTTGCGTTGGACGGGCAGGGTTCCAGCCGCCACCGTTATGTTGCGTAGGGCGCGCAGGGTTCCAGCCATTTTGGGGGCCTGTCGGTTGAGCGGGATTTGCATTGGACCGTGTATTTTGATGGTCGAAACGAGCGCCGTGCGGAGCATTCTCATAGGTTTGCCGGCCTTGTTGTTCCCGCGGGGGTGTCGTAGCGGGAGCATCAGGCCTGAAGTCGGCAGCCCTGTAAGCGTTTGATCCGTGATTCTGTATAAACATCGTTGATCTCTACATGGGTTTTGTGTTGATTTCCCTGCTTGTTTTAGGATATTTCCCGTACTCAAGCAGACGCCGCTTTGCTAAGCGGCTTCTCTTGGGTGGGTAATGAGTCGCGTCGCGTTCCCGTTATATGCAGTCATGGGTAACGGTCAGTTGTCAGTTGCTTATGGATATACCAACCCCGCGACGTAGTTTCGGGGGATAGAGGGCAACGTCGGTAAAGTTACTGACGCCACTTACAGCGCAATCAGCGTGATAGAGGTAGTCGTGCAGAGGGGAAATGTTCAGCGCAAACACTTTGTAACTGGCTCTCGAACTGCTCGATAATCGCTGGCCACCCTTGACGGCTGGCATGTTGCCGGGCATTGAGACGTACCCGACGTAAATTCTCGCGCTCTTCCAGTAGCCAATTGGCTGCATCGCAAAACGCATCTTCATCCCCCGGCATCGCCAACACGCCGTTGTAACCGTGGCGGATATGCTGTGTCGCGGCGGCCTGATCGTATGCCACCACACCCAGGCCCGAGGCCATGGCTTCGAGTACAACGTTGCCAAAGGTCTCTGTGAGGCTGGGAAATAGAAACAGGTCCCCGGACGCGTAGTGTCGGGCCAGTTCCTCACCGCGCTGGACCCCGCAAAAGATCGCTTCGGGCAGTTCTTTCTCCAGCATCCCTCGTTGCGGGCCGTTGCCGACGATGATCAGTTTTAGCCGGCGCTGTGGATAAGTCGCGTGCAGCGAGTTGAAACAGCGTTTGAGCAGGCCAAGGTTTTTCTCCGGAGCCAGGCGTCCGACATACAGCACGGCGATATCGTCATTGCCCAGGCCCCAGCTTTCGCGCAAGGCTTTATCGTGCCTGGCCGGATGAAACAGCTGGCTGTCGACACCTCGTGCGAGCATGCCCAGGCGCTCGAAATTACGCCGCTCAAGCTCCAGGCGCTGGCTGACGCTAGGTACCAGGGTCAAGGTCGAGCGGTTATGAAACCATCGCAGGTAGTGAGTCAGCAGCCGGCTCAACATGCCCAGGCCGTACTGGCTGGAGTACTGCTGAAAGTTGGTATGGAAACCACTGACTACGCTGATCCCCAAGCGTCGCGCCGCCCGTAGTGCCGACAGGCCCAGGGGACCTTCGGTCGCGATGTACAACACATCCGGACGCTGGCGCTTCCAGCGTCGCAGCAGTTTGTGCATCGACGACTGGCCCCATTGCAGGCCCGGATAGCCTGGCAGCGGCCAGCCGCGACAAAGCATCAGGCCATCATCATTGGGCCGGCTTTGATCGCTACCCTGGCGTGGTCGGATCAGTTCTACCTGATGACCCCGGGCGCGCAGGCCGTCACACAGGCGGCCAAGGGTATTGGCCACCCCGTTGATTTCTGGCGGGAAGGTTTCGGTGATCAGCGTGATGTGCAGCAGAGCGGTCGTCATGGCCCCAGTGTCGACGCGGGCCATGTCGTCATTGTGTCATCGGGATGATGGATTTGTGACGGCTCAGGTCTTCTTCACCAGCATCGCCTCGGCGCCCTGTTCGCGCACCCAGAACAACGTTGCACCTGCCACCGCTGCCGGCATCATCAGCAGGTTGAGCACCGGGACCAGCAACACCAGGTAAACGATGCCGCCGAAGCTCATGCTCTGCCAGCGTTTGTGCCGAAGCCAGGCAAGCATCTCGTTCCAGCCCAGTTTGTGGTTATCCGCCGGGTAGTCGATGTATTGGATCGCCATCATCCACACACCGAACAGCAACCACAGCGGTGCAGCGACCAGGTTGACCACCGGAATGAACGACAGGATAAACAGGCCGATCGCCCGTGGCAGGAAATAGCCCAGCTTGCGCATTTCCCGGGCCAGGGTGCGCGGAACCATGGCAAACAGCTCGCCCCAACTGAAGGCGGGGAAGTCATCGGTGCCGCGTACCACCACTTCGACTTTTTCTGCGAGAAAGCCGTTGAAGGGGGCAGCGATGATGTTGGCAAGCATGGTAAAGGTGAAGAACACCATCAGCACTACCAGCACCACGAACAATGGCCACAGGATGTAGTTGAGGAAGCTCAGCCAGTTGGGCAGCGTGGGCATCAGGGTGTCGACCCACAGACTGAACTGATGGCCGGCGAAATAAATCAAACCGACAAACAGCGTCAGGTTGATCGCCAACGGCAGCAGGACAAACAGGCGCAGGCCAGGGCTGAGCACCAGTTTGAGTCCTTCGCGCAGGTATTGTGGGCCTGAGAGAACAGGGGCGGGCATTGATAACTCCAGACAAGGGGGCGAACGCGCCGACGTTACCGGCTTTGCCAGCAGGGCGAAAGCGCGGTCAGCATGTCGACATTAACTGTAACAAAGGTATCGATTATTCGTGGTCACAGGATAGAGACCACCTATGAGCTGGATTGTTATTCCGTATTTCCTTAATCTTGCCCACCTCGATACGCTGCATCCATTATTTTCAGGACGTCGCGAGTTCAAGCCTTCCCCAAGTGCTTCGCAGTCCTTTTTTATTCCAGCTGCCTTGTTGTCCGGGCGGTCGATAGGAGTGATTCATGTCTGATACCCGTCATTCGCGAGTGATTATTCTCGGTTCCGGTCCTGCCGGTTACAGCGCTGCGGTCTACGCCGCCCGAGCCAACCTCAAGCCACTGCTGATCACCGGCATGCAGGCGGGCGGTCAGTTGACTACCACCACCGAAGTCGACAACTGGCCGGGCGATGTCCACGGCCTGACCGGGCCGGTGCTGATGGAGCGCATGAAAGAACACGCCGAGCGCTTTGAAACCGAAATTGTGTTTGACCACATCAACGCTGTCGATTTCTCGAAAAAGCCATACAGTCTGATCGGGGACAGCGGTGTCTATACCTGTGATGCCCTGATCATCGCCACTGGCGCCAGCGCTCGATACCTGGGCCTGCCGTCGGAAGAAGCGTTCATGGGCAAAGGTGTTTCCGCCTGTGCCACCTGCGACGGCTTTTTCTACCGCAACAAGCCAGTGGCTGTGGTTGGCGGCGGCAACACTGCGGTGGAAGAGGCGTTGTACCTGGCTAACATCGCCAGTACCGTGACCCTGGTTCACCGTCGCGAGACTTTCCGTGCCGAGAAGATCCTGATCGACAAGCTGCATGCGCGGGTTGCCGAAGGCAAGATTATCCTCAAGCTCAACGCTACCCTGGATGAAGTACTGGGTGACAATATGGGCGTGACGGGTGCTCGCCTGAAAAACAACGACGGCAGCTTTGACGAGCTCAAAGTCGACGGCGTGTTCATCGCCATCGGCCACACCCCAAATACTTCGCTGTTCGAAGGCGTGCTGGAAGCCAAAGACGGTTACCTGGTAGTGCAGGGCGGTCGTGAAGGCAATGCCACCGCCACCAACCTCGAAGGTATCTTCGCCGCCGGTGACGTGGCCGATCACGTGTACCGCCAGGCCATCACCTCGGCCGGTGCCGGTTGCATGGCCGCACTGGATGCCGAGCGTTACCTCGACGGGCTGCAGAACGCTTCGTTCTGAAACTGTTGAAATAAAAAACCGGCTGCGAGGCCGGTTTTTTTATACGTGCGATGCCTGTTTGACTCAGGATTTGCGGGTCAGTGGCTGTGCGGCAAACTTAACCTGCGACAACCCATGCTCAATCAACGCCCTAATATTGCCATGATCACTGCCCTCAGGCGTGGCCAGCACCGAGCGGTAATGTTCGCCAAACGCCAATAGCACCTCCTGATCGCTCAAGCCTTCCAGCAGCGCCAGGCTCAAGGTCTTGCACGAGCCCTCGTTCTGCCCTGCGGCGTTTTCCACTGCACCGTTGGTGAACGCTTGCGGCTGATAGTCGTAACCGGCGGCGATAAACGCCAGGGTATCGGCAAAAACGTGTTCGCCGCTGTTGAGGCTGGCACGCAGGGTGGTCAAATCAGTCATGGGTTTTTCCTTTGGCGAACGCCGCCTGTTGGTCGGCGCTGGCTTCTTTCTGGTATTGGGCTTTCCACTCGGTGTACGGCATGCCGTATACCACCTCGCGGGCGTCATCGAGGCTGACCTCGACCTGACGCTCATCGGCTTCGGCTTTGTACCATTTGGACAGGCAATTGCGGCAGAAACCGGCGAGGTTCATCAGGTCGATGTTCTGTACATCTTTGCGGCTGTCCAGGTGCGCAACCAATCGGCGAAAGGCGGCTGCTTCAAGTTCAAGGCGTTGTTGGTCGGTCATAGAGGGTCTCTTCGAGACAGCTTCAAGTGGGTAGGCTTCAAGCTGCAAGTGGAATGGGGCGGCGGTAAGCTTGCCGCTTATAGCTTGCCGCTGGCAGCTGAGCGGCTTGCCGCGAGCGTTATCGACACTGACTCGGCAAATCGTAGCGCATGGGGCTTGTCGACTTCGACCTCGGCGTAAAGTACTGACGCATTGCTCATCACCAGATCCAACAGCTCCTGGGTCAGGCGCTCCAGCAAGGCAAAGCGGTTGCCTTCCACATGGGCGATGATGGCCTTGGTGATCGTGCGGTAGTTCAACGCGTGATCGATGTCGTTGTCGCGCACCGCTTCTTGTGCGGCATACAGGATGCTCAGGTTGATCAGCACATCCTGTTTGTTGAGGATTTCATCCTCGTTGATCCCGATAAAGGTACGCAGGCGCAGGTCCTTGACCCGGATGCGCGCCATGCCTGGTTGCAGTTGTGGCATTGCTACTTGCTCCGTCCGATCAGTTGCAGGAACTCCATGCGGGTGGTGTTCGACTCGCGGAAAGCGCCGAGCATCACCGAGGTGTTCATGGTTGAATTCTGTTTTTCCACGCCGCGCATCATCATGCACATGTGACGGGCTTCGATCACCACCGCCACGCCGGCCGCCTGGGTGACGCCCTGGATGGCGTCGGCGATTTGCCGCGTGAGGTTCTCCTGGATCTGCAGGCGCCGGGCGAACATGTCGACCAGTCGCGCAATCTTCGACAGCCCCAGCACCTTGCCCGTAGGAATATAGGCGACATGGGCCTTGCCAATAAAGGGCAGCATGTGATGTTCGCACAGAGAATACAGTTCGATGTTGGCCACGATTACCATCTCGTCGCTGTCGGAGGCGAACAGAGCCCCATTGACGATGTCATCGACGCTTTGACTGTAGCCGTGACACAGGTATTGCATGGCCTTGGCCGCGCGTTTCGGCGTGTCGAGCAAACCTTCGCGCTCCGGGTCTTCACCCAGGCCCTTGAGAATCTCATGGTAGTGGTGGGGCAGGGACAAAGTCATACAGCATCCTCGCAAACGGCTTATTTGATATGTCGCCCGCCGTTGACGGTCAGGGTGGTGCCGGTGACATAAGGGTTATCCAGCAGGTAGCGCACGCTCTGGTAAATCACCTCGGCTCCGGGTTCGATACCCAGTGCCGACTTGGCCAGGACCTTGGCGCGGTAGGCGTCGTCGTCGTTCTCATTGAACATCACCATCGCCGGCGCGATGCCGTTGACCTTGATCTGTGGTGCGTAGTGCGCGGCAAAGGACAGTGTCAGGTTTTCGAGCCCGGCCTTGGTTGCGCAGTAGGCCATGTGCTGGCGGCTGCCCTTGCGGGTGACGTCATCGCTGATATGCACGATGTCGGCGGGCGTGGAGCGTTGGAGCAAGTCCGCACAATGCAGGTTGATCAGGTAGGGCGCAAGCATGTGTACGTTGAACATGTCTGTAAAGGCGCGACTTTCGTCGCCTGGGGTTTCCGTGGCCCAGGTCGAGGCATTGTGAATGATTGCCCGCAGGCTCTGGGTATGGGTCTTCAATTGGGCAATAAAGGCCAGGATCCCGGCCTCGCAGGAAAAGTCGGCAAACACGGCAATTGCGCCCCGGTCGCGCAAGCGTTGTACTCCGGGGCGCTCATTGCGGTAGCTGAAGATCACCGGTTGCTGTTCGTCCAACAGGCGCAGGGCGCAATGCAGGCCGACACGTTGGCCGGCGCCGGTGATCAGGATCGGGGCAGGAGTAGAAGTCATGGCAGGCTCGGGTCACTGGCAGGCTAAAACTATACCAGCGACCGACCCTCAAATGGGCTCAAGCGGCTGTTTCGCAGGGTTTGACCCGTAATGGTGACGGATTCAACCAGCGTGCCAGCAGATAAGTCGACAGAGGAATGAATAAGTAGACCATCAAGGGCGTAAGGGCCAACGTGCTGACCAGCACACGGCTGAACATGCCAAGCTCGGCCAGTAGCGGTTCAAGTCCGAAGTTGAATAGCAGCGACACCGGGAAAAACGCCAGCCAGATCGCAACCGCTTGTTTCCAGCGTGGCGGACGCTGGCCTGCGGCACCAAACCAGCCATCCATACCGCTGACCCTTTGCTCCGATGGGTTGGCGAACAGCTCGCTGCCGCGATCGAGCCAGGCGCTGCGCGAGGCGGAGAACTCCCAGGCATGCAGGGTCTGTTCGTCGGCGAAGCGGAAAATAATCTGGAATTCGTCGTCATCGGGAGGTGGTGCGAGCACGCCGGAACCCAGGTAGCCAGGGAAGTCGGTGGCCAATTGCTCACCTTCATGCAACCAGCTCATCAAGTCCTGATAACGACCTTTGGCCACACGGCGTGCAACCAGCAAGGTGACGGGTAAGGCAGACATTGTGTATCTCCGAATAGGCGGCAACGCTGTACCGGGTAGGTGGCGCACCTGGCGAAGCCGCGGGATAGGGCGGCGACGCAAAAAAACAGGCAAGGATTATTCCTGAATCGGCGAAATACGCCAGCGACATTGGTCGGATGGCCAAAGTATTGGAAAAACATGCTTAAAAGCGTTAAATAGCTTCAAAATAATGCTATTTCACAAGGATGTTGTGCATTTTAATGGCCGTTATTACTGCTCCGATTGTTCTCTCCTCTCTTATCGGCGCGCCTGATTCGGACGTGCTGTTCCCTATCCGTGAAGTGGCGAGGTTGACTGGCGTCAACCCGGTCACGCTACGAGCGTGGGAACGGCGCTATGGTTTGATCCAGCCAGTACGCACCGAAAGCGGGCATCGCCTGTACTCGCGAAAGGATGTCGAGACTGTCCACCAGATCCTTGGTTGGATCGAGCGTGGTGTTGCGGTCAGCAAGGTTGGCAGGATTCTCGCTCGCGACGATGCCCAGGCTGCTTCTGTGCGTAATGTGAGTGAAGGCGCGACCCAGCACGACTGGACTGATTGGCAGCGCCAGTTGCACCAGGCTATTAGCGCATTTGACGATCGTCAGTTGGACAGCTTGTATGGCCAGATTCTCGCGAGCTACCCGGCATCGGTGGCCTTGCAGGACATTTTGATGCCGCTTTGGCTTCAGTTGTGGCGCCATCAAGGGCGTTTTGGCCAAGCCAGTGAGTGGCTCTATTTCGACTGTTTCATGCGCTCCCGGATGTTGCAGCGTCTGCAAATGGCCTATGCCTTGCAAAAGCCGCGGATCTTATTGTCCGCCATCGCTGGGGGATGCCGTGAGCTGGAGTTGTTGGTGGCTGGGGTACTGATGGGCGGTGATGAGCTGTCTGTTCGCGTATTGAGCATGGGCCAACCACTCGACGAGTTGACACTGGTCTGCGAAAAGATCCGGCCTCAAGCGTTGGTGGTGTTCTCCAATCATTCACCGGGCGCGAACCTGCCAAGTCGTTTGGTGCGACTTGAGTTGACTCTCGATTGTCCGATGCTGCTGGCGGGTGATGCCTCGGACATGGTCGAGCCGCAACTGGCAGGCACGGCTATTGGCAGCCTGGGTAATGACGGGCATCTGATGTCGCGACGCTTGCAGCAATTTATCCAGGGTTCCCTGGATACCTGATATCAGGCGTGCACTTCTGGGTGGGCGAGGCGATGCTGTTGCAGGATGAACTGGCGCAGGCGCTCGGTTTCGTCTACATCGCTTTGGTTCAAGCGATAGGCAAACAAGCCTCGGCTTGTCTCGCGTTCGAAGGTGCCACGTACGGCGATACGCTCATAACCCGAAGGACTGAACCACAGGGAGAAAGTCTTTGGCGGGTTGCTCCGGCCACGAATTTCCAGCAGCACGCCCTTGAACGACACTTCGTGCACAAATAACGAACCCGGCTGGCCCTTGATGTTTTCCAGGGCCACCGGTTCCTCGAGCGCCAGGCGCCACGGGCGGATCATCGGCCCGTCTTCGAAAATGCTCGGTACGCCCAGGCGCAGGTGTACGGCGTGAAACTCGTCCTCTACCAATTGCAGCGGGAACGTCATTTGCTGGTTGTCGAATTGCGCCTGGATGGTTACTTGCTCATGCGCCACCAGACGGGTGAGCAGATCGCGGATCTGCGCGCCGCCGTTGACCGTCAGGCTCGACGAGACGTCCCGTACATTCAATTGCGGGTTATGGTGCATGGTCTGGATGAAATCCAGTTCATCCTGGGTCAAAAGCGCGTCGCGTTGCATTGATGTGGCTCAAGGAAAGACGTGATTAAAGTAATTATTATTCAAGAGACCCGATTTTCTAAAGTTTGTTAGATCCGCTCGTCGCCTCGAGTGCCTGCAGCTTGGCCTGGAGCTGTGCGACTTGGGCTTCCAACTGCGTTACGCGCTGCTGGGCCTTGACCTGCGTGGTCACATCTTTTTGCACACCGACAAAGTACGTCTGTTTATCCGCCGGGTTGTAAACCGTCGATAATGACAGTTCATTCCAGAAGTGCGTGCCGTCCTTGCGGTAGTTACGCAGGATTTCCCGGCAACTGCCGCCGTTGTCCAAGGCGTCACGAATTGCCGCCAAGGCCGGCTGGTCACGGTCCCCCGACTGCAGGAAGCGGCAGTCCTGATAAAGAATTTCGTCCAGGCTATAGCCGGTCAGGCGTTCGAACGCCGGGTTCACATAAATCAATGGCTTGTCCTTGCCTTCCCGCTCTGCGACAACAATCCCGTCGTTGGAGGCGTTGATCACCATTTGCATCAGCTTGGCGTTAATCATCGAGCAGTCCCATCGCTTGTTTTTGGAGCAGCAGTGTAAGACAAGCCTACAACCTGGCCAAAAGCAGCGTGCAATGTTCAGGCTGATCACTGAAAGGCGAGGCGCCAACTGTTAATATCCCAGTCTTTCACTCAACCAAGGATCAGATTGATGAAAGTCGCCATTCTTTCCGGCTCGGTGTACGGCACGGCTGAAGAAGTTGCCCGCCATGCCGCGACTATTCTCGAAAAAGCTGGCTTTGAGGCGTGGTACAACGCTCGGGCAACCCTGGCCGATATCCAGACCTTCACGCCTGACGCGTTTCTGGCGGTGACCTCTACCACCGGCATGGGCGAGTTGCCGGACAACCTGATGCCGCTGTATTCGGCTATTCGTGACCAGTTGCCAGCCGCCTGGCGCGGTTTGCCGGGAGCCGTTATCGGCCTGGGCGACGCCAGCTACGGCGACACTTTCTGTGGTGGCGGCGAACAGATGCGTGAGTTGTTTGCCGAACTTGGCGTGCACGAAGTGCTGCCGATGTTGCGTCTGGATGCCAGCGAAAGCGTGACCCCGGAGTCGGATGCCGAGCCTTGGCTGGCTGAGTTGGTAGAAGCGCTGAAAGCCTGATCGCAGCGGTTTATTGCCAGGCGATCATCCCTGAGCCTTATCGCGCACTATTCAGGTCCGCCCGTATTTATTGTGACCCGGTGCCTGGTGACTGACACTCGACGCATCGTCCACTGTTGTCGCTGGAGTTCCGTATGAGTGAGTCTGTGCAGTTCCAAGATAAGGTCGTGATCGTCACCGGGGCTGGTGGCGGATTGGGTCGTGCGCATGCGTTGCTGTTTGCCCGGCACGGGGCCAGGGTACTGGTCAACGATCTTGGCGGCTCGACCCAGGGTGAGGGCGCGAACGCTTCGGCGGCAGACCGTGTGGTAGCCGAGATTCGTGAGGCCGGTGGGATTGCCGAGGCCAATTACGATTCGGTCACAGATGGTGAAAAGATCGTACAGCATGCCCTCGACGCTTTTGGCCGCATCGACGTGTTGGTCAATAATGCCGGGATCCTGCGGGACAAGACTTTCCATAAAATGGACGACGGCGACTGGGATCTGGTTTACCGGGTACACGTCGAAGGCGCTTATAAAGTGACCCGCGCCGCCTGGCCTCATTTGCGCGAGCAAGGCTATGGCCGAGTGATTTTCACCGCGTCCACCTCAGGTATCTACGGGAATTTTGGCCAGTCCAACTACGGCATGGCCAAGCTCGGCTTGTACGGTCTGACCCGGACCCTGGCATTGGAAGGCCGCAAGAACAACATCCTGGTGAATGCCATCGCTCCGACGGGTGGCACGCGGATGACGGAAGGCTTGATCCCGCCGCAGGTTTTCGAGCGGCTCAAGCCGGAGTTGGTCAGCCCGCTGGTGGTCTACCTGGGCAGTGAAGCGTGCCAGGAAACCGGCGGGTTGTTCGAGGTCGGGGGTGGCTGGATCGGCAAAACCCGCTGGGAACGTAGCCTGGGAGTCGGATTCAATCCCGAGGCCGGGTTTTCGCCGGATGATGTGGCGGCCCACTGGCAGCAAATCTGCGACTTTGAAGGCGCAGCCCATCCCGGGGACAATATCGAAGCGTTGAAGGAAATGATGGATAACCTGCAGAAGTACAGCCTCTGATCGTTGCATGAACACTATTTAATCAAAACGAGGCGCTACGGCGCCTCGGTTTATTTCAGGCATAAAAAAGGCCGCTGCATACACAGCGGCCGAAGCAAGACGTTGGATCAAGGAGCTACAAATCAACGTCAGTGAACACCGGTAACAGATTGAATGGTTGGCTCAATCCATTTAAAAACTGGCTTTCCTTCCGAGTTGTGGAAGTGCTGGTTTGCCCTGAAAGCCCGATAAGAATAGTCCTACGCAGCAAAATGAAAAATACTGATTCAAGACAAGGACTGTTACCGGAACGGCAATAGTCGTAAGCAGCTGTGCTCTCTCATCCATGCTCCTGATAACCCTTCATCCATCCTGTCGATAGCGCCGGTAGAACCGCGGCCAGAGCGTCCTCTAATCCTTTTGAGCGACAAAACGAATACCTCCTTGGTGCGCTTATCGCTCCCGATCCCGGGCAGTAGGGTGGGGCCTTCTGTCACACCACCGGGGAAGACGCATGACAAAAACAACAATGCGCGCCATCTTCAGGCCACAGGCGCTGGCCGCTGCGGTTGCTTTGGGTTGCTGCGCGCAGGCGCAGGCTGTTTCGTTCAACATCGGCGAGATTGAGGGGCAGTTCGACTCCTCGCTGTCGGTAGGTGCCAGTTGGGGCATGCGTGATGCCGACAGCAAGCTGGTAGGCACCGTCAATGGTGGCAGTGGCCAGGCTTCCACCGGGGACGACGGGCGCTTGAACTTCAAGAAGGGCGAAACCTTCTCCAAAATCTTCAAGGGCCTGCACGACCTGGAGCTCAAGTACGGCGACACCGGCGTCTTTGTGCGTGGCAAGTACTGGTACGACTTCGAGCTCAAGGATGAAAACCGTGAGTTCAAGCAGATCAGCGATCACAACCGCAAGGAGGGTTCCAAATCCAGCGGTGCGCAGATCCTCGATGCCTTCGTTTATCACAACTATTCCCTGGGCGACCTGCCGGGTACCGTGCGTGCCGGTAAACAGGTGGTCAGTTGGGGCGAAAGTACCTTTATCGGCAACTCCATCAATAGCATCAACCCTGTAGATGTTTCAGCCTTTCGCCGTCCGGGAGCCGAGATCAAGGAAGGGCTGATACCCGTCAATATGCTCTTTGCCTCCCAGGGCCTGACCAACCAACTGACGGTAGAAGGGTTCTACCAGTTGGAGTGGGACCAGACGGTACTGGATAACTGCGGCACCTTCTTTGGTGGTGACGTAGCGGCGGATGGCTGCACCGACAATTACACCGTCGGCAGCCCGGCGATCCGCCCCCTGCAACCGGTGGCCGCGGCATTTGGCCAGGGCTTTGGCGTAACCAATGAAGGCGTGATCGTCCGCCGCGCCGGCGACCGCGATGCGCGGGATTCCGGGCAATTTGGCATGGCGCTGCGCTGGCTGGGCGACGATACCGAATACGGCTTGTACTTCATGAACTACCACAGCCGTACGCCGACAGTGGGCACCCTCACGGCCAATACCAACCTGGCGACGATTGGCAGCATCGTCAACGCGGCCAACGGTCTGGCACCGGGTTCCGGTGCGGGCCTGGCGCAAAGCGTCATGCTCGGACGGGGCCAGTATTACCTTGAATACCCGGAAGACATCCGCCTCTACGGGGCCAGTTTCGCCACGACCTTGCCTACCGGCACCGCCTGGACTGGAGAGATCAGCTATCGCCCCAACGCCCCCGTGCAACTCAACACCACGGACCTGACGCTGGCGCTGCTCAACCCGATTACCGGCAATGGCGCATCGCCGATCCGTAGCTCGTTTGGCGCTGACAACACGGGCTATCGGCGCAAGGAAATTACCCAGTTCCAGACCACCATGACGCAGTTCTTCGACCAGGTCCTGGGCGCCGAACGCCTGACGCTGGTGGGTGAGGCGGCCATCGTGCGGGTCGGCGGACTGGAAGCGAAAACCAAACTGCGCTACGGCCGGGACTCGGTCTACGGCCAATACGGTTTTGGCGGGGACACCGATGGCTTTGTGACTGCCACCTCGTGGGGTTATCGCGCCAGGGCGATTCTCGATTACAACAACGTGGTCGCCGGGATCAATTTCAAGCCCAACCTGTCCTGGTCCCATGACGTCAAGGGCTACGGTCCCAATGGCTTGTTCAACGAAGGGGCCAAGGCTCTGAGCGTGGGCGTCGATGCGGACTACCGCAACACCTACACCGCAAGCCTGAGCTACACCGACTTTTTTGGCGGTGACTACAACACCCTGACCGATCGCGACTTCCTCGCCCTGAGCTTCGGCGTGAACTTCTGATTTGGCTTAAAGAAGGACAAGAGATTATGCATAAGATGATTTTGCAGTGCAGCGTGTTGGCCTTCAGCCTGTTGGCCGCCAACGTGATGGCCGCCGTGTCACCGGAGGAAGCCGCCAAGCTGGGCACCACCTTGACGCCAGTGGGCGCCGAAAAGGCCGGCAACGCCGACGGTTCGATCCCGGCCTGGACTGGCGGCATCCCGAAAAACGCCGGTGCAGTCGACAGCAAGGGCTTTTTGGCCGACCCATTTGCCAATGAAAAACCGTTGTTCGTGATCACTTCCGCCACCGTCGACCAGTACAAGGACAAGCTGTCGGACGGCCAGGTCGCGATGTTCAAGCGTTACCCGCAAACCTACAAGATCCCGGTATACCCGACTCATCGCACGGTCAATCTGCCGGAAGATATCTACGCCTCGATCAAGCGCAGTGCGCTCAACGTCAAGTCGATCAACGACGGAAACGGCCTGGAGAATTTCACCGGCAACCGTTACTACGCGTTCCCGATTCCGAAGAACGGGGTCGAAGTGCTGTGGAACCACATCACCCGTTACCACGGCGGTAACTTGCGGCGCATCATCACCCAGGCTACTCCGCAGACCAACGGCAGCTACACGCCGATCCGCTTTGAAGAAGAAGTGGCAGTGCCGCAACTGATTCCGGACATGGACCCGGCCAAGGGCGCCAACGTGCTGACCTTCTTCAAACAGTCGGTAACGGCGCCGGCGCGCCTGGCAGGCAACGTGCTGCTGGTGCATGAAACCCTCGACCAAGTGAAGGAACCACGCCTGGCCTGGATCTACAACGCCGGCCAGCGTCGGGTGCGTCGTGCGCCACAAGTGGCCTACGACGGGCCGGGCACCGCATCTGATGGCCTGCGCACCTCGGATAACTTCGATATGTTCTCAGGCGCGCCAGATCGTTATGACTGGAAACTGGTGGGCAAGAAGGAAATGTACATTCCCTACAACAGCTACAAGCTGGACTCTCCATCCCTCAAGTACGACGACATCATCAAGGCCGGGCACATCAACCAGGACCTGACCCGCTACGAGCTGCACCGTGTCTGGGAAGTGGTAGGCACGGTCAAGCCAAGCGAGCGGCACATCTACGCCAAGCGTCACATGTACATCGACGAGGACAGTTGGCAGGTGGCACTGGTGGACCATTACGACGGGCGCGGCCAACTGTGGCGAGTGGCCGAAGGGCATGCGCAGTTCTACTACAACCACCAGACGCCGGCCTACACCGTCGAAACCCTGTACGACATCATCGCCGGCCGCTACCTCGCCCTGGGCATGAAGAACGAGGAGAAAAGCAGCTTTGTATTCGGCTTTGACGCCAAGGCAGCGAATTACACACCGGCGGCGCTGCGGGCTTCCGGCGTTCGCTGATACTTGATGGCAGGGGTTTGGCACTCGAGCCCCTGCATGACTTCCGCCGGGCTCCTTTTCAGGCCCGGCTTTTTTATGTCCGCCAATCAGCCCGCTGAATACTTCTTCAACAACCAGCCATCACAGGGCTACGGTAGGCCGCACGCCGCATAAAAATAAAAAAGGGACGCTGTAATGACTGCCATGACCCGTTGTCTGGATCGTCCTGGATTCATGCCACGTTTGTCTTCCCATCATGTGTTGCGCCCGCGCCTGACCGAACCTCTGCTGGCAGCAGAGTCGCGGGTGAAATTGCTTTGTGCGCCAGCCGGCAGCGGCAAGAGCGCGCTGCTGGCCGAATGCGCGTTGCAGGCGCCGGCCGGTGTGCCGGTTTCCTGGTTGCCCCTCAATGGCATGGCCCTGGGCCCGCTCGACCTCTGTCAGCGGCTGGCCCAGGGCCTGGGCCTGCGATTTGTCGATGAGGCCACGTTGCTGCTCGACCTGAGCCGCTGGCAGGCGCGAGCCTGGCTGTTTCTCGACGACTATTGCCGGGTTCCGGCCCCCGCGCTGGATGCGTTGCTCGATCGCCTGCTGGCGGCCAGCAGTCCCTCCTTGACCTGGTGGCTGGGCGCGCGACGCCGGCCAGCCTGCAATTGGCCGCGGTTGCTGCTCGATGATGAGTTGTGGGAATGCAATGGCGCGGAATTGGCATTTGATCGGGATGAAGTCCAGCAGTTGATCGGCCACCAAGCCAGCCCCGGGCAAACCGTCGACAAGGTGCTGCAGTTCAGCGCCGGCTGGTGCGCCGGCGTACGTGTCGTCCTGCTGGAGTGCGATCACCCGGCTGATAGCGGCGCCTGGCATGGGCGCTCCCAGACATTGCTCGACTATTTGCAGCACGAGCTGTTCAGCAGTCTGCCCGAGGAGTTGGCCGAGGCCTGGCGCGTGCTGGCGCATTTGCCACGGTTCAATCCAGGCTTGTGCGAGCACTTGTTCGGTTTTGGCGACGGCACCAGTTACCTGCGGGACTTGCAGGCGTTGGGCGCGTTTATCGAGCCCTGGGAAGATTCGCCGGAGTGGCTGCAGGTGTTCGCGCCCCTGGCCCGCTTGCTACAGGACGAACCCTGGCCGGCCAAGCGTTCCTGGCATCGGCGCGCCTGCCAATGGTTCACCGCCGCGCAGGACTGGCAGGCGGCCTTTGAGCAAGCCTTGCTGGCGCAGGAGTACGAAGTGGCGGTCAGCTTGTTGCAGCACTTCAGCTTTGAAGATCTGTTCCGCCAGCAAAACGCGGTGCTGTTGTTGCGCCTGCATGAGCAACATGGTGACGAACTGATGCTGGGGTCGGCGCAATTGGTAGGGTTGGTCACTGCTGCGTTGTTGTTTGCAGGGCGCTTCGAACAGGCTGCGCAGTGTATCGATCAGTTGGCGCGCTTTACTCCGCAGCCCTCGGCGTCGTTGCAGCGCCATCTGGTGGCGCGTTGGCAGGCGCAGTGGGGTTGGCTGTTGCATTTGGGGGGGGAGGCGAAATGCGCCCGCGAGCACTTTCTTGCAGCCTTGGATGATTTGCCGGACAGCGCCTGGACCTCTCGGCTGATGTGCCTGTCCGGGCTTACGCAGCAGGCGTTGTTGCGCGGTGAGCTGGATGTGGCCCAGTCCCTGAATCGTCAGGCGCTGTGTCTGGCGCGATCCCACGGTTCGCTGCTGCTGGAAGCGGTGCTTGAACTGGATCACGCGCAATTGCTGGAGCAGCGTGGTGCGCCGTATCGGGCCCAGAGCCTGCTGGAAAGTGTTCAGGCAATGCTGGTTCAGCAACGTCTCAAGGCCGGTCCGCTGATGGGCCGGATCGCTTTGCGGCGTGGGCATCTGGCCTTGCGCCAGGGGCATGACAGCCTGGCTGCCGAATGTCTTGAATCAGGCTTGCAGATATGCCTGGAGAGCCAGGACAAACGCGCGCTTTACGGCTTTCTCGGGCTCGCGATATTGGCGGCCAACCGCGGTGATTACGGCCAGGCTTTTATCCAGTTGCGCGATGCCGAACGTTTGATGCAGCAACGGCAAGTGCCCGATACGGTGTACCGGGCGGTGTTGCTGTTGCTCAGTGGGCACTTCTGGTTGCAGCAAGGGCGGGCCGAACTGACCCTGGAAGCTGTCAGCCGGGTGCTGCGTCACTTTCAGGGACCGGCGGCCAAGCAGGCACCGCCCGCCACCCTGGAGTTGATCCCCAGGCTGGAGTACTTGCTGGTGTTGGCGCAAGTTAAACTGCGCCGCGCCGATCAGCCCATCCTGCGGCTCGCCGCGTTGCTGGAAACTGCGCGCCAGCGGGGCATGCAGTGCCTGGAAGGGGAGTTGCAGCTGGTGTTGGGGGAGGTTGCCTGGCAGACGGGAGATCGAGCCCTGGCGGTGCGCTCGCTGCAAGCCGGCCTGGAACTGGCGGGCCGTTGTCAGGTACAGCAAGCGATCCGCGAACTGCGCTTGCGTCAGCCGGGGTTGTTGAGCGAACTGGGACTGGAGCCTTGCGAGAATGTGGCTGTGGCGGGAGGCAGCCCCCTCAGTCAGCGCGAGCTGGAGGTGTTGCAACTGATTGCGTTGGGTAACTCCAACCTGGAAATCGCTGAGCAGTTGTTCATCTCGCTGCACACGGTAAAAACCCACGCGCGCCGGATTCACAGCAAACTTGGGGTGGAACGGCGTACCCAGGCCGTGGCCAAGGCCAAGACCCTGGGCCTGATGGTTTAGGGCTGGTAGCCCATGCGCCAACTCACTGCCCGGCTTGCGGCCAACAACTGCTCGGCCGCCGGCCCGTGTTCATCGGCATGGAACAACGATGTCGGCCCGACGACCGTCAACACCGCTGCGACATGTCCCATGGCATTGAACACCGGCGCCGACAATGCATCGACCCCAGGCATCAGCAAGCCGTGGACAAAGTGCAGGCCGCGCTGGCGAATCTGTTCACAGGTCTGCGCGTAGGCCTGATTGTCCGCCAGCGAATGGGCGACGCCGGCCTGGATCTCCTGCTCGCGCAATTCCACGGTCTCCCTGGGCGGCAGGAACGCGCTGAACACCAGCCCGGTGGAAGAGCTGAGCAGCGGTAGCACAGAGCCCAATTGCGTCACCACCGTGACCGCGCGCACCGCTGGTTCGATATGCACCACGGTGGCACCCCGGTTGCCCCATACCGCCAGGAAGCAGGTTTCATTCAACTCATCGCGCAGTTCCGCCAGCGGCAAGGCAGCGACTTTCAGCACATCCATGCTGCTCAGTGCGGCAAGACCTACACGCAAGGCTTCGCGGCCCAGCCCGTAATGGTTGGTGGCGGCGTTCTGTTCGGCAAAGCCTGAGGCGATCAGCGCCTGCAAGTAACGGTGGACCTTGCTGGCCGGCATCTGCACATGTTCGGCCAGGCGCGAAAGGGACGTGGCGGGCGACAGTTCGGCCAGCGCCTTGAGGATGTCGGTACCAACCTCGGCCGAGCGGACTTTCTGTTTACCGGTGTCGCGAGTTGCGAGCGGCTTTTCCATGGAGGGCATGTATCTCAGGGACGAATGGCGGTCTTTATAGCTTGACGCTCATTACCAATCAAATTACGTTATGCGTAATTAGATTACGATAAAAATAACGACAGCGTGCGCAGGCTTCTTCAAGAGGGCGGCGTTGTGCTGTCCACTCCACTCGAGGAGGCACCATGTCCCCTGATTCCTTGGTCTACCAATCGGGCTTTGGTAACGAATTCGCCAGCGAAGCCTTGCCCGGCGCCCTGCCGGTTGGCCAGAACTCCCCGCAAAAAGCGCCTTATGGGCTGTACACCGAATTGCTCTCCGGTACCGCTTTCACCATGCCCCGCAGCGAAGCCCGGCGCACCTGGTTGTATCGCATTCAGCCGTCGGCCAATCATCCGGCATTCGTCAAGCTTGAACGGCAGTTGGCCGGTGGCCCGTTGGGTGCGGTGACGCCCAATCGCCTGCGTTGGAACCCGCTGGATTTTCCCGGTGAAGCGACGGATTTTGTCGATGGCCTGGTAGGTATGGTTGCCAACTCAGGGTCGGAGAAACCCTCCGGTATCAGCATCTATCACTACCGTGCCAACCGTTCCATGGAGCGTGTGTTCTTCAATGCCGACGGCGAGTTGTTGATCGTTCCCGAGCAAGGTCGCCTGCGCATCGCCACCGAGCTTGGGATAATCGACGTAGAACCGCTGGAAATCGTGGTCGTGCCACGGGGCATGAAATTTCGCGTCGAGTTGCTTGATGGCCTGGCGCGCGGCTACGTCGCCGAAAACCATGGCGCGCCGCTGCGCCTGCCGGACCTGGGACCGATTGGCAGCAACGGCCTGGCCAACCCGCGGGATTTCCTCGCCCCTGTCGCGCATTACGAAGACCTGTCACAGCCGACGCCCCTGGTGCAGAAGTTCCTTGGAGAACTCTGGGGCTGCACGCTGGATCATTCGCCGCTGAACGTCGTGGCGTGGCATGGCAACAACGTGCCCTACAAATATGATCTGCGTCGCTTCAACACTATTGGTACGGTAAGTTTCGATCACCCGGATCCCTCGATCTTTACGGTGTTGACCTCGCCCACCAGCGTCCATGGCCTGGCCAACCTCGATTTCGTGATCTTTCCGCCGCGCTGGATGGTGGCCGAGAACACTTTCCGGCCACCCTGGTTCCACCGCAACCTGATGAACGAGTACATGGGCCTGATCCAGGGCGCCTACGACGCCAAGGCCGAAGGCTTCCTGCCGGGCGGCGCGTCATTGCATAGCTGCATGAGCGCCCACGGCCCGGATGGCGAGACCTGCACCAAGGCCATCGCTGCCGATCTGGCGCCCCACAAGATCGATAACACCATGGCCTTCATGTTCGAGACCAGCCAAGTGCTGCGTCCTACACGATATGCCCTGGAATGCGCGCAATTGCAGAACAACTACGACGCTTGCTGGTCCTCGTTTCCGGCGACCTTCAACCCGAATCGGAGATAACCATGACGCAGTCCACCATCACCCGCAGCTGGGTAGCCTCGGCCAATAATCATGCGGATTTCCCTCTGCAAAACCTGCCGTTGGGCGTGTTCAGTCGCGATGGATCGACGCCGCGCAGTGGCGTGGCTATCGGTGAGCACATCTTCGACCTGCAGGCCGCCCGGGACTTCTTCGAAGGCCAGGCGCGCCGAGCCGTCGACGCTGCAGCCAGCGGTCAGTTGAACGAATTTTTCGAACTGGGCCGCGAGCCTCGGATCGCCTTGCGTGAACGCCTGCTGGAACTGCTGGGCGAAGACAGCAAGTTCAAGGAAAAACTGCAGGCATTGGGCGCCAAGGTGCTGCCGCTGGCTGCCGACTGCCAGATGCACATGCCGGCGAAAATCAACGATTACACTGACTTTTACGTCGGCATCGAGCACGCGCAAAACGTCGGCAAGCTGTTCCGTCCAGACAACCCGTTGCTGCCTAATTACAAGTATGTGCCGATCGGCTATCACGGCCGTGCTTCGACGATCCGTCTTTCCGGCACAGAGGTTCGCCGGCCCAAAGGCCAGACCCTGCCGGCCGGGCAGACTGAGCCAACGTTCGGTCCTTGTGCGCGGCTGGACTATGAGCTGGAGCTGGGTATCTGGATCGGCCAGGGCAATGCCATGGGCGATTCGATTGCCATTGGTGACGCCGCCGATCACATCGCCGGTTTCTGCCTGCTCAACGATTGGTCGGCGCGGGATATCCAGGCCTGGGAATACCAGCCGCTGGGGCCGTTTTTGTCGAAGAGCTTCATCACCAGCATTTCACCGTGGGTGGTAACGGCTGAAGCGCTGGAACCTTTCCGCAAGGCCCAGCCGGCGCGGCCTGAGGGTGATCCGCAACCGTTGTCTTACTTGCTGGACACGCGTGACCAAGCCGCCGGTGCGTTTGATATCGAACTGCAAGTGTTGCTGACCACCGCCTCGATGCGCGAGCAGAACCTGCCGGCTCATCGCCTGACTTTGAGCAATACCCGGCATATGTACTGGACTGTCGCGCAAATGGTTGCGCACCACAGCGTCAACGGCTGCCAATTGCAGGCTGGTGACCTGTTCGGCTCGGGCACTTTGTCTGGACCTGAAGCCGGGCAGTTCGGCAGCCTGCTGGAAATCACCGAAGGCGGGAAAAAGCCGATTGAATTGGCCTCGGGCGAAGTTCGCAAGTTCCTTGAAGACGGCGACGAAATCATCTTGCGCGCGCGCTGCAGTCGCGAAGGTTTTGCCTCCATCGGTTTCGGCGAATGCCGGGGCATTGTCATCGCGGCGCGCTAAGAGGGCAGGGGCATGGAACTCTATACGTATTATCGCTCCACAGCGTCCTATCGGGTACGCATCGCCCTGGCACTCAAGGGCCTGGATTTTACCGCCGTGCCGGTCAATCTGCTGGTACCGGTGGGCGGTGCCAATCGCCAACCTGAATATCTGGCGATCAACCCCCAGGGCCGTGTTCCTGCCTTGCGCACGGACGACGGCGAGCTGTTGATTCAGTCATCGGCGATCATTGAATACTTGGACGAACGTTATCCACAGGTGCCGCTGTTTTCCACAAACCTGCAAACCCGTGCCCATGAGCGGGCCGTGGCCTCGATCATCGCCTGTGACATTCATCCTTTGCACAACTCCAGTACGCAGAACCTGTTGCGCCAGTGGGGGCATGATGAGGCGCAACTGCTGGAATGGATCGGGCACTGGATCAGCCAGGGACTGGGTGCGGTTGAGCAGTTGATTGGCGATCAGGGATTCTGCTTTGGCGAAAAACCGGGGCTGGCCGATGCATTTCTGGTCCCGCAACTGTATGCCGCTGAGCGGTTCAAGGTGGCGCTGGATACGTACCCACGAATCCAGCGAGTAGCTGCTTTGGCGGCGCAGCATCCGGCATTTGTGCAGGCTCATCCGGCGAACCAGCCAGATACTCCGTGACACGTTGTACGTATCCGCCTCTTCCGAAGGCCGGAACACCATAAAAACAACAAAGGTCCTTGCGATGCACAATCAGATTGCCAGCTTTCGCGCGGCACTCGACACCCGCCCGGTGTCGCGCTACCAGTGGTTGATTCTCTTGTTGTTGGCGTTGTTATTGGTGACGGACGGCTACGATGCCCAAGTCCTGGGTTATGTCGTGCCGGCGTTGGCAGCGGATTGGGGTCTGGAAAAATCGGCGTTCGGGCCGGTATTCAGCGCCAACCTGTTGGGGTTGACCTTGGGATCGCTGGCGGTGACGCCATTGGCGGACCGCTTTGGCGTGCGACGCATCCTGCTGGCCTGTGTACTGATCTATGCCAGCCTCACGGTATTGATGGTGTTCGCCGACTCTCTCAATACGCTGATGGCCGCGCGTTTTATCTGCGGCATCGGTATGGGAGGCGCGATGCCCAGTGCCATGGCATTGATGTCCGAATATTCGCCGCCACGCCTGCGCACCTTGATGGTGACCCTGGCCGCGTGCGGTTTTTCCTTCGGTGGCGCGGCGGGTGGGTTCGTCGCTGCCGGGTTTATCGACAGCTTTGGCTGGCAGGCGGTGTTTCTCGCGGGCGGCGTAACGCCATTGCTGCTGTTTCCATTTCTGGTGTGGTGGTTGCCTGAGTCATTGCCGCGTTTGCTGCGGGATGCACCACCCTATGTGCGTCTACAGAAAGTCACCGAGCGAATGCTGCCGGGTTGGCAAGCCCCGTTGGCCAGTGAAGAGCAGAATCGCCAGGAGCAAGGCAGCAAACTGACGGTGGTGGAGCTGTTCCGCCATGGTTACGCACGTCCGACCTTGCTGCTGTGGTCGACGTTTTTTGTCAGCTTGATCCTGCTGTATTTCATGATCAGTTGGCTGCCCTCGCTGCTGCTGGAAAGCGGCCTGGGCTTGAACGAAGCCAATCTGGTGACGTCGATGTTCCTGTTTGCCGGCACCTTGGGCGCCATTGGCATGGCGTGGTTTGCCGATCGCCTCAAAAGCAAGGTTCGGCTGCTGTCAGGGATACTCGCGGCGGCGGCTGTATGCACGATTCTGCTGGGGCTTAATCACGACAATCCGCGTTATCTGGTGGCTTTTGTGTTTGCCGCGGGCTTCTGCATCATTGGTGGCCAATTGACCCTCAACGCGTTCGCCAGCAACTTCTATCCGGCCCATGTGCGTGCCACCGGTACGGGGTGGGCACTGGGCGTCGGGCGTTTTGGCTCGATCCTGGGACCGCTGTTGGGCAGCATGTTGCTGGCAATGCATGTGCCGGTGCAGCAGATTTTCTTCTTCTGCGCGATCCCTGCGGTGGTTGCGGCGTTGTTGATCATTCAGGTGCGTGCGCCCAAGGATGCTTTAACGGCGCCTGGCCGTGATCAGGCGCAACCCCCAACCGGTGGGCACGGTGCCGTCGTTTTGCCGAAGGTCGGCGACTGAGGCCAGGAAGCGTTCTTTCAGGCGGGCTTTGGCGGCTGCTGTCAGGCGGTCGATATCGTAGGTGTCTTTTAACGACCCCCACAGCGCTTCTGGCTGGGGGTGCCAATGGACGTCGATATCCTCAATGCTGATGTCACTGAAGTGAGTCCGCAACAAGGCTTGCCAACCCGCTTCGCTGCGTGTTCTTGGGTCGCCCATGGGCAGTGTGGGTAACCGGTCTTCCTCGGCGATGGGACGAAAGGCCTGCATGAACGCCGTTCCTACGGCGCCCAATAGAAATGTCCTGCCGATCAGCACCGCGAATGTGCCGTCGCGGCGCAGGACTCTCTGTACTTCTCGCAATACCTGTTCGACATCGTCCATCAGCATGATCGCCATGTGCGACAGCAGTATGTCAATGCTCGCCGTGGCAACGCTCAGCGCCTGGGCGCGTTCCTTGAGCAGGATGACGTCGCCGGGAAGGCGCGAACGGGCAGCGTCCAGTTCTGCCTGGCTCATGTCGACACCCACCAGTTGCAGTCCGGGTTGCTGCCGGTGGGCCAGTTGTGAAAGCAGGTAGCCATCACCGCACGCCAGGTCGAGTACGGCCAGCGGAGCACCTGTGGTGGGAACCAGCGCGGTCAATGCGCTGTAGGAGCAGCTGTGTTTCTCTGTCGCCAGGTCGGCAAAAGCAGCGCTGGTAGTGCCTGGCAGGCGCTGGTGAAAATCTTCGAGATAGCGTTCGGTGGGGGAGCGCAGGGGCATGACAACCTCATCCTTGGGGCGCTATAGCTTACGCCAAGTGGTTCAATGCACCACAGAATTGGGCGGCAGATGCCCCAGTCGCTCGGTCAGGCGCAAGCGCTGGACCGGGTCTTCACTGAGCATCAGTGCATGTTCAAGATCAAAGCGCTCGGCATTCGGGCAGTCCAGGTGCTTATACAGGCTGGCCCGCGCCAGATAGTCGGCGGCACTGGCGTTGCCCAGCTCCAGCACACGCTCGGCGTCCACCAGGGCGGCGAGGTGGTTGTCGTTGGACAGGTGCAGCTGGCGCAGGTTACGTGACAGCCGTTGCAGGATGAGCCGTGGCTCGGCAGTGTGCAGGTGATCGGCTTGCAGCTCGAGGTTGGGGCCGTACTGGCGTTGCAGCAGTTCACGGCAGTCGTTGGGGTACAGGCGCCGACCGCCGCACGGGTCCAACAGATAGTCGGTGCCGTTCACCCGCAGCAGGAAGTGGCCCGGAAAGTTGACTCCAACCATCGGGATATTCAGGCGGCGCGCTAGCTCCAGCGCAATCAGCCCCAAGGCCAGCGGTTGCCCGCGTCGACGTTGCAGGACTTTGTCCAGTAGTGCTGCAGCGGGACGCAACGGGGTGAAGTCGTCCTGGGCAAAGCCCAGATCGTTCATCCGCCGCAGCAGCGGTTGCCCCAGTTCCTGAGGAGCAAGCATGGGCATATCCAGGCTGACTTGTTGTTGCAGCAAAGTGAAGTCAGCCAGGATCGCGCGCGGCTCGACGCTCGGATCGTGCTCGGCCGCCATCCACAGCGCAGCCTCGAACAGCGCGGGTGGGGACCGGTCCAGGCAGGCGAAAAGGGCTTGGCGGGGATTCATCGAGTTCTCCGGCAGATGCCTTGTTTTAGCCTTACTGCGAATGTTCGTCTAGTCCTTGGGGAAACGACCTTCTTGTTTATGTCGCAAACCCTGCAAAATCGGCGGGCTTATTCCTGCGTGCCTCAGCAGGTTTTCGGCGTGAGTCCTATACTTGGCGCCTACAACAAGTGATTCGGGAGCTTGACGATGTTTGCTCTCATGCACAGCACCCGCCTTGAATCGCTGCACCTGAGCGTCGACCCGGTGACCGGGTTGCGGGCGATCATTGCCATTCATAGCAGCCGCCTGGGACCTGCCCTGGGCGGGTGTCGCTACCTGGCTTATCCCGACGACGAAAGCGCCGTGGCAGATGCTGCGCGCCTGGCCCAGGGCATGAGCTACAAGGCCGTCCTGGCCGGTTTGCCGGTGGGTGGTGGCAATGCGGTGATCATCCGCCCCGCGCATGTGGAAAGCCGTGCTGCCCTGTTCGAGGCTTTCGGTCGTTGTATCGAGCAACTGGACGGTCGCTACATTACCGCCATCGATAGTGGCACCTCAGTGATGGATATGGACTGCATCGCCCAGCAGACTCGTTTCGTCACCAGCACCACGGCTGCCGGCGACCCTTCGCCCCATGCGGCCATGGGGGTATTTGCCGGGATCCGCACCACCGCCATGGCTCGTCTTGGCAGTGACAACCTGGAAGGCTTGCGCGTGGCGATCCAAGGCCTGGGGAATGTCGGTTTTGCCTTGGCCGAGCAATTGCACGCGGCGGGCGCCGAATTGCTGGTCAGTGATATTGACCAGGGTAAAGTGCAGTTGGCCATGGAACAGTTGGGTGCCCATCCGATTGCCAATGACGCCTTGCTCAGCACCCCCTGCGACATCCTTGCGCCCTGTGGCCTGGGCGCGGTGCTCAATCGGCAAAGTGTGCGCCAGTTACGCTGCGCAGCCGTGGCCGGCTCTGCCAGTGCCCAGTTGACCCACCTGCAAGTAGCCGATCAGTTGGAAGGGCGGGGCATCCTCTACGCACCGGACTATGTCATCAACTCCGGGGGCTTGATCTACGTGGCCCTCAAGCACGGCGGCGCCGAGCTTGCCACCATCACGGCCCATCTATCGAACATAGGCGTGCGCCTGACCGAGATATTCGCCCATGCTCAAGCAGAAAAACGCTCCCCCGCGCGGGTCGCGGATGAACTGGCGGAACGCTTGTTGTACCCCTAGGCCACAGTATTTGCGGATGCTGCGAAAATACTGTGGCTAACCTCGAGCGAGATTACCTGACGACGCCGCCGCGACGCAGGACCAGTACGCCGCCAATTGCAGCCAGGATCGAACCGATCAGTACCCCGACTTTGACTTCATCAATCAAATGAGCTGATCCGGCGAAGGCCAGGTTGCCGATGAACAGGCTCATGGTGAAGCCGATGCCGCATAATAGTGCGACGCCGTAAAGCTGCAGCCAACTGCTCCCTTGCGGTAACTTCGCCAGGCCTAGGCGGATGGCCAGGGCAGCCAATAGAAAAACGCCGATCTGCTTGCCCAGTAACAGGCCCAGCGCTACACCCAGCGGGACCGGGTCAACCAGGTTCGCCAGGGAAATACCGGACAATGAGACCCCGGCGTTGGCGAAGCCAAAAATGGGCACCACCATGAACGCCACCCACAAATGTAGTTTCTCTTCGAGAAACAGCAGTGGCGACCGGGCTTCTTCCTCGGGTCTGCCCATGGGAATGCACAACGCCACGGCAACACCCGCCAGCGTGGCATGCACACCCGATTGCAGGACAAAAAACCACAATACGCCGCCGAACAAAAGATAAGGGAACAGGCGCTTTACACCCAGTCGATTCATGGCAATCAGAACGAGCAGGGTCGCGAGCGACGCCAGCAACATCGGCATGGAAAGTCCCGACGTGTAGAAAAAGGCGATGATCACCACTGCTCCGAGGTCGTCGATGATTGCCAGCGCCGCGAGGAACACTTTCAGCGACGTCGGGACCCGCTTGCCCAGCAACGACAAGACACCCAATGCAAAGGCGATGTCGGTTGCGGCAGGGATCGCCCATCCGCTCAATGTCTGGGGGTTACCCCAGTTGATAGCAACATAGATCAGCGCAGGAACCAGCATGCCGCCCAAGGCACCAAACCCTGGCAAAGCACGCTGGCCCCAGGTGGAAAGCCCACCTGCAAGCACTTCTCTCTTGATCTCCAGACCCACCATCAGGAAGAAGATCGCCATCAGGCCATCGTTGACCCAGTGTTCGATGGACATACCCAGCCAGACACTGCGCAAGGCCTCAAAGTAAGTCTGGGAGAGCGGCGAATTGGCCACAATCAGAGCAGCCAGCGCTGCGCCCATCAGCACAAGCCCGCCAGCGGCTTCCGACGACAGGAAACGGGCCAGGATGGCGGCGGCTCTAGGGGTTTCTTTAGCGTGATGCTTGGTCATCAACATCCTTAAGGAGGGCAAAAAGGTAATATATTAACATCCGTAAGCCCGCAAAACGTCCGCGAACTATGAGTATTCAATACGATAGCCCCTCAGGGCTTGCTGCCTTCAAGGCACTGGACTCTGCGCTGATGGACCCTACTCTCCACATTTTTGACGAATATCCCCGCCAATCTGCCGTCGCTTGATACCATCCAGCACACTTATATGAAGATTTAATGTCTGGAAGGGCTTTTTTTGTGAATGTCATCCTTCACTGGTTGCGCCAACCTTATGCGCGCCTGATCGCTTTGGTCGGGCTGGTTTTGATCGTGCCTTTTTGCCTGCGGGCGGCACTGGGTTGGTCGAACCCACTCGGCTACCTTTCGGATATGGGTATTGCGAGCCTACTTGTCGTTCTTCTATATCGCCGCCCCTGGTGGCTAGCGCTTCCAGTGTTGCTGGCGTGGGGGGGGATGACGCTGGCGACTGCCGAACTGGTGAGTGCGGTCGGCAGGCTCCCAACTCCCTCGGACGTGCACTACCTGATTGACCCCCAGTTTCTGGAAAATTCTACCGGTAGTGGTTTTGCCCATCCGTGGCTGGCGGCTGCCCTTGGTCTTGGGCTAGTGATTTGGCTGATGACGTTGTGGCTGGGGCGATCCGCTTCGCCAGCGAGCTTGCCCCGAAGCGCCTATGCAGTTCCGTTGGTGCTGCTAATCGCCCATTGGGGAGCTCAGCACCTATCGCCCTCCGAAGAGGATCAATGGCGCTTGTTCAATCTCCCACATCAATTGTTGTCGGCCAGCGTTGGCAATGTGCAGATACGCGCCGAAGAGTGGCTGGAAGGTGACGCCGTTGATGTCCCCCCACAAATGGCGGGGCTCACTCAACTTGATCTGGACGGACAGAAACTGCTCACGGCGCGAGGGAGTGCGCGCAATGTGCTGATCATCACGCTGGAGGGTATTCCCGGAGCCTATGTGGGAGTCAACCGCCAGGCCCTGAATAGCAGCTATCAGGAAAACCTCATGCCCAATCTCAGTCGCTGGGCGGAACGCGGCATGAATACGCCGGACTATGTATTGCATAGCCATCAAACCATTCGCGGTTTGTACGCCATGCTGTGCGGCGATTACGACAAGCTGGACAACGGCACGCCCAAGGGGGTCGAAATGTTGACCCAGAACAAACGTAATAAGGCGTGCCTGCCGGCCCAGTTGCGCAAAAAGGGGTTTGCCACTCATTACCTTCAGGGTGCCGGCCTGCGTTTCATGGCCAAAGACAAAATCATGCCGCACATCGGTTTCGATGCTACCCATGGCTTGGAATGGTTCACCAATAATAATTATCTGGAGTTTCCCTGGGGCAAAGATGACAAGGCGTTCTTTGAAGGGGCACTGGACTACGTTGGCCAGCTGAAAAAACAGAAAAAACCCTGGATGCTGACTCTGCTGACCGTTGGCACCCACCAGCCTTATTCGGCCCCTGAAGATTACCTGCAGCGCTATGACAGTCCTAAGCAGGCTGCGGTCGCGTATCTGGATGATGCACTTGGGCAATTCCTTGACGGCCTGGAGCGCAAGGGCGTTTTGAAAGATACCTTGGTGGTGATCACTTCGGACGAATCCCACGGCCTGGAGAGAGTGCGCCTGGCGTCCTCCTGGGGATTCAACCTGATGCTGGCGCCAGAGCAGAGCCAGCTACCCAAAGTGAAGTCCGGGGTCTATGGCCATGTCGACCTGAGCGCCTCGATACTCGACTATTTTGCCTTGCCAGTCCCCTCGGCCTTGAGTGGTCGCTCGCTGTTTCGCGACTATGAAACAGGTCGTGAAATCATGTCGTTCACCAATGGCAAGCTGCGTTATCACGATGGCAAGGGAACGTTCACCGAGTGTGACTTTCAACAACGCTGCCGGTATTACGCCAGTGAAGGTTTTATCGCCGATCGCGCGACATTGACCGGCCGGTACGGCGGTCAGCGGGCCCGACAAATTACGGCCAGAGCGACCGCGCTGGATCATTCATTGCTCCGGACACCGTTGAATCAGCATCTGCAGTTTGGTAGCTCTGCGATTATCCCACTGCCAGCGCAGATCAGGGATGATTGGGCTGATAACCTCATAGGCGCCCAGTATTTGGAAATGCCCGAGGGCTCGCATACTCGCGTACGCCTAGCGGTGCGCTCGGTAGATCCGCAACAGGACGTCTATGTGCGGCTCAAGGCCAAAGAACTTGAGCAGGATGTCCAGTTGGGCCTGCCAGACGAAATGGTCATTACTGCCGACCGACCACTGGAAATGGATTTCAATTTTGACAATCCGAAGCTGCGCAAGGCGTTTTCGTTCCACTTGCTGGGCTACGGCTCGGGTTCCATTGAAATAAGTGACTTCAGTGTGATAACCGAGCTGCCACAAGCCCCCGAGGAGCGAGAAGAGAGCCTGGTTGACAGTGGCGTCTCAGGCTAAATAACCGCATATGGCTGGGAGCCCTCAAGCCGAGGGCGTTTCAGCCTGCGTTTCGTTGAGTTCTGCCAGGGCACCCACGTTGTTCTTGAATGCCGCGGCGAATATCGCTCGGTTTTTTGCCATGTAAATACTGGCATCTTCAGCCTGCTTTTCTGTCAGGCCCACAACGTTTTTCAGCAGGACGTCGGTCAATGACTCTGCGAGTTCGAGCATCTGGTCATGGGCATCCGCCAGCTTACGATCCACGAATGTAGTCTCCAGGTCGCGGGTACTGCGATACAGGGTTTCAACAGCCATTTTTGGCCTCGTCATCAGGTGCAGTATTAAGGGGTATCAGCCCCGTTTTGCGTGTGAAAGTGCGTTATCGGGCTTTCGATTACTGTATTTATATACAGCTAAAAGCATAAGCCAATCCACGGGCTTTGGGTAGTCGCTTTTTAATGTAGTCGGAAAATAAGGTTTGTCGCAGCCACGGAGCCATGAGGAAAAGAGAAGTGCCTCATATCATCCAGCCATCATCTTATTCTGCAATTCCTGGCCTTTTTTCTGCATGCACAGCTTTCGTCACGCCGAACGGGCATTATCCGCACGGCATCAGCGTGGCGGGCGGCGTTAGAAGTCGGCTAATTTTTATCCAGTGGTGGTGAGTAATGACAGAAATGAGATGGGCGGAAAAGCTGCGCAAGAGCTTGCATGCGAATGCGGATTCGCTGGGTAACCTGGCGGTGGAGGCATTTCATTATTTGGCGCTTTTTGGCATCGGAGCGATCACCGCGTACGCGGCGATTCTGACTTTTATCGAAATGCTCCAGAAAGGCGGGATCAGCGTTGACGATATTCTGCTGCTGTTTATCTACCTGGAATTGGGGGCGATGGTCGGCATCTATTTCAAGACCAACCACATGCCTATCCGCTTCCTGCTCTACGTAGCCATCACCGCGTTGACCCGTTTGCTGATCGGTGATGTGTCCCACCACAATGCCCCGGACCTGGGGATTATTTACCTGTGTGGCGGGATCCTGCTGTTGGCGTTCGCGATCCTGGTCGTGCGCTTCGCATCTTCGCGTTATCCGTCGGTCAAGGAAAAGTCGGAATAGCGAGTCAGACTCCGGCGGCCACGGGTGGTCGGCTGCCGGGCTTGCGCTGCAAGAGCTTGTGGTTGTCGTCATCGGTCATCGTTGCCAGGATGTCGATGGCGCAGTGCCCTTGTTCAATGGCGATGCCGAACTGCACGCTTTGCAACAGGCGCTTGAGCCTTTTCGGGTTGTTGCGCTGTTCGGCACTGATCATGCGTTTGGCGACGATGCCGCTGTCGTCGGACAGGGTCAGCATGATGCAGCCGTCCGGGCGCTGGATGCTCAGGTTCACCCGATACCTGGGCGTGAAGGTGTCCGTGATGGTCTGAAAAGGGTTGTCCATGGTGCGTTACCGCCTGATATGAGCATGCAGTCATTGACGACCCGTGTCGGGAATAGTTCGTGTTGCCCGATCACCGGCAATCCCCCGCTGAGGTTTTCACAAGGTCCGTTGTCCTCATTGGATGTACAGCAAGGGGCGTGCCGTCTTTCTATGGATGATCCGTTTCAGGGCATAAACGAGAAAACGATCGCAGACAGCGCGACCAGACCGATCACCACCACAAACACATTCGACAGCTGACCTGAGTACCGGCGCAAAGACGGCACACGCTGGATCGCGTACATCGGCATCAGAAACAGCAGGCAGGCAATAATGGGGCCGCCCAGTGTTTCGATCATGCCCAGGATGCTTGGGTTGAAGGTGGCGACGGCCCAGCAGGTCAGCACCATGAACAGTGCGGTGCAGCGTTCCAGCCAGCGCGCCGATAAGGTGCGGTTGCGGCTGCGCAGGGATTTGACGATCAGCCCCTGGAAGCCTTCGCTGGCGCCGATGTAGTGGCCGAGGAAGGATTTGGTGATCGCTACCAGGGCGATCAACGGCGCGGCATAAGCGATGACTGGGGTCTGGAAGTGATTGGCCAGGTACGACAGGATCGAGATGTTCTGCGCCTTTGCCGCTGCCAGGTCAGCCGGCGACAGGGCCAGCACGCAACTGAAGCAGAAGAACATCACCGTCAGCACCATCATGCTGTGGGCTATCGCCAGGATGCCGCTGCTCTTGCGTTCGGCTTGCGGGCCGTACACGCGTTTCTGGTCGACGGCGAACGCCGAGATGATGGGGGAGTGGTTGAAAGAAAACACCATCACCGGGATCGCCAGCCACAGGGTCTTGAAGAACGCAGGCAATGGCATGCCCTCGGCTGCGGAGGCAAAGAACGCACCGTTCCAGTTTGGAATCAGGCTGATTGCCAGCAATAGCAAGGCGGCGACGAACGGGTAGACCAGCACGCTCATGGCCTTGACGATCACACCCTGGCCGCAGCGCACAATGGCCATCAGGCCGAGAATCAACACCAGCGACAGGATTGCCCGTGGCGGTGGCGTCATGTGCAATTGATGCTCCATGAAACTGCCTAGGGTGTTGGTCAGTGCGACGCTGTACACCAGCAGGATCGGGAAGATCGCGAAGAAGTACAACAAGGTGATCAGCTTGCCGGCGCCGATGCCGAAATGTTCTTCCACCACTTCGGTAATGTCGCCGGATCTGCCTGACAACACAAAGCGTGTCAGCCCACGGTGGGCGAAGAACGTCATGGGGAAGGCCAGCAACGCCAGCACGACCAACGGCCAGAAACCACCCACACCGGCGTTGATCGGCAGGAACAGTGTGCCGGCACCGATGGCCGTGCCGTAAAGGCCCAACATCCAGGTGGTGTCGTGTTTGCTCCAACCGGTGGTGACAGTGGTCTCTACAGGTGGATTTTCGGCAGCGGGTGTACGTACATCGGTCATCGTTATTGCCTCATTATTATTTTTGCGCGGGCTCACGTTGGGGCGGTTAGAAGTGCTCCTCAGCACTCCACCCAGCTGACCGCCAGGCCGCCCCGTGAAGTTTCTTTGTATTTGTCATGCATGTCGGCGCCGGTGTCGCGCATGGTGCGGATCACCCGGTCGAGGGAAATGAAGTGTTTGCCGTCGCCGCGCAGCGCCATTTGCGTGGCATTGATGGCTTTGACGGCGGCGATCGCGTTGCGCTCGATGCACGGCACCTGAACCAGGCCGCCCACCGGGTCGCAGGTCAGGCCCAGATTGTGTTCCAGGCCGATTTCGGCGGCGTTTTCCAGTTGCTCCGGGGAGGCTCCGAGGATGTCAGCCAGGCCGGCAGCGGCCATTGCGCAGGCTGAACCGACTTCGCCTTGGCAACCGACTTCGGCGCCGGAGATCGAGGCGTTTTTCTTGCACAGAATGCCGACCGCTGCTGCGGCGAGGAAGAAATTGACCACATCGTCGTCAGACGCCTCGGCGTTGAACTTCATGTAGTAATGCAGCACGGCCGGGATGATTCCCGCTGCGCCATTGGTTGGGGCGGTGACCATGCGTCCGCCGGCGGCGTTTTCTTCGTTGACGGCGAGCGCGAACAGGTTGACCCATTCCATGGCCGAGAGCGTAGAGGTGATGACATTCGGCTTACCGATTTCCAGCAAGCTGCGATGCAGCTTTGCGGCACGGCGCGGTACATCCAGGCCGCCCGGCAAGATGCCTTCGTCGCGCAGGCCTTGCTCGACGCATTCGCGCATCACCGACCAGATATGCAGCAGGCCGCTGCGAATCTCCTCGTCACTGCGCCAGGCCCGTTCATTGGCCATCATCAACTCTGAAACCCGCAGGCCGTGCTTGTTGCACAACGCCAGCAGTTCGGCGGCGCTGGAAAAGTCATAAGGCAATTGAACATCGCTTGCCGCGCCAGTGCCGGAATCGGCTTCGGCGGCGTCGATGATGAAACCCCCGCCTACCGAATAGTAGGTTTGCTCGCTCAGCAGGCCGTCTTCCCCGTAGGCATGCAAGGACATGGCGTTTGGGTGGTAGGGCAGGCTCTCGTCCAGCAGCAGGAGATCGCGTTGCCAGTTGAAGGTAATGAGCGCTTTACCTGCCAGAAGCAGCTGGCCGGACTCACGCAATTGCTCGATACGCGGGCCAATCGAGGTAGGGTCGACGCGATCTGGCCATTCGCCCATCAAGCCCATCACGCATGCGCGGTCGGTAGCGTGGCCGACTCCAGTGGCGGAAAGAGAGCCATACAAGCGGATTTCCACGCGGCGGATTTGTTCCAGCAATTGCTGGTCCAGCAGGGCCTGGGCGAAGGTCGCTGCTGCCCGCATGGGGCCGACGGTGTGAGAGCTGGACGGGCCGATGCCGACTTTGAAAAGATCAAAAACACTGATAGCCATGCTAAAGCCTTGCAAATAATGGAGTAGGAATCGCTGCCATTTTTTGTAGGACAAGCGGAATCGGCGCGATACTGCCCCTCTGGCTCGGCACTGACCAACGAATTATTCTAAGAAACCCTTTAGCAGGACTAAACACTATGGCTCGTCCGCTCCACGCTCAGACTTATGTCTGGCTGCATGTTTTTGCCTGCGCCGCGCGGCATTTGTCTTTTACCCGTTGCGCCGAAGAACTGCATATCACCCCGGGGGCTGTCAGCCAGCAGATTCGCCAGTTGGAAGAGCGCCTGGGTTTTCGTTTGTTTCATCGACGCGCGCGCGGCGTGGAGTTGAGTGCCGAAGGGCAGCGATTGGCAATTACCGTGAGCGAGGCCTATGGCAGCATCGATGCCGAGTTGCAGCGTCTGGATGCCGGAATGATCAGCGGCACCTTGCGGCTGCGCTCCATTCCTTCCTTTCTCGGTAAATGGCTGACGCCGCGTCTGCCGCGTCTGCAGCAACGGTTCCCGGATATTCAACTGCGGCTGGTAGCCGAAGACAGCAGCATCGCCCTGCATGAGGGCGACTTCGACTTGGCCATTGACCTTAACGACGGCAGTTACCCCGGCCTGTTATCCACAGCGCTGCTGGATGAGCAGATTTTCCCGGTCTGTGCGCCGAGCCTGTTACGCGGTCGCCCGCCGCTCCATGGTCCGGCAGACCTGGCCCATTTCCCGCTGTTGCACGACATCACCGCCTGGCGTGGCAGTTATGAATACGCAGAGTGGGAGTTTTACCTGAATGCCATTGGCTACGATGGCGCAGATGTGCGGCGCGGGCACACGTTCAATCGCAACCACCTGACTATCGAGGCGGCCATCGCCGGCATGGGTGTGGCGATTGCCAGGCGTACCCTGCTCAATGACGAATTGGAGCGCGGGACCTTGATTGTGCCGTTCGGTTTGGCGGTACCCAATCACAAGCGTTATGTACTGCTGTATGCGCCGGGTGCGCTGAGTCATCCGGGTGTGCGGGCGGTGCATGACTGGCTGGTGGAAGAGGCAGGGATTTTCCGCGGGTTGCACCCGTTGGGAGAGGGGCAATTATAAAGAGTTTTGCGTATAGGAGCCTATACGTAACTCCCGACGATAACAGTGCTTTTACCCGTTGTCAGACTTAATTTGTAATGTGGGATTTATCTTTGCAAAGGGCTTGAATTGTTTTGCCGTCTGCCCAATTGTGTAATCAAGAGGTCATGGTTTCACCGTACCGGTGTTGCAGTTGTGACCTCTCGCGAGCTAGCTGAAATAAGGGAAGAACTATGCAAATCCAAGTCAATAGCGATAACCATATTGAAAGCAGCATCCGACTGGAGGAGTGGGTACGTACTACCATCGAGAGCACGCTCGAACATTATGAAGAGGACCTGACCCGCGTTGAGGTCTACCTGCGGGATGAGAATGGCGACAAGCCAGGCCCCCACGATTTAAGTTGCCGACTGGAAGCACGGCCAAAGGGCCATCAACCCATTTCAGTCATTCACAAAGCCGATACCCTGGAGCAGGCAATCGACGGGGCGGCGACCAAGCTCGATAACGCGTTGGAGCATCTTTTTGGCAAACTGCAAGGCAAGCCTCGCGCTGCTAAAAGCACGCCAAACAATAAAGTCGATGATGCCGCTCTTGAAGAGGAATTTCTGGAAAACGAACAGGCTGCGCTTAACAGCTGATAGCTGAGAGTTTTTCAACCCAATAGAAACGGGCCTGCAGACGCAGGCCCGTTTTTTTGGCTAGTACATTCCAGAGGATCTTTTGCTCGTCAGAACGCTACCGAAGTCTGCACATACACCGTGCGCGGTTCGCCCACATATTTGCCCTTGTTGTTGTCATCGAACGAACGGGTGTAGTACTGGGTATTGAAGATATTCTTCACCCCCACAGCAACATTCAAATCCGCCATCTGGGGGCCGAAATCATAGGCGGCGCGGCTGCTGAATAGCATGTAGCCGGGGATGCGTCCGGTGCTGCCGTCGGCGCTTTCGGCCTGAGTGTTGGCGTTGTCGGCGAACTGGCTGCTCTGGTAGGTGCTGTCCAGATTCAACTTCCACGAGCCTTCGGTGTAGCCCACGCCCAGGGTGCCTTTGTGCTTGGACGAGAAAGGCACGCGGTTGCCTTTGTTTGGGCCGTCTTCGCGGATGGTGGCGTCGACGTAGGCATAGCTTGCATACACATCAAAACCTGCCAGCGCCGGGCTCAAGCCATCAAGGGCGTAGTTGATGCTGGACTCGATGCCCTGATGACGGGTTTCGCCCCGCGCGATCACCGAGTCATTGGTCTGGTTGCTTTCATATTGATTATCGAAGTTGATCAGGAACGCGCCGATTTCTGCACGTAACGTCCCATTGTCGTAGCGCGTACCCAGTTCCCAGGTGCGCGCCTTCTCTGGCTTGACTTCGCCGCTACTCACGCGGTTGGGCATCTGGCTGTACTGCACGCTGCCGAAAGAGCCCTCGGTGTTGGCGTAGAGGTTCCAGTCTTCGGTCAAGTGATAGAGCACGTTCAGCGCTGGCAGGGCAGTGTTGTAGTCACCCTTGTATTTGACGTTGCTCAGGTTGTTGGTCTGCTGGGACTTGATCATTTCGTAACGGATGCCCGGGGTCAGGGTCCACTTGCCGATATCAATCCGATCATCGAGAAAAAACGCGTTGGCTTCGGTGCCGCCACGGGTATCGCGGTCGTTGCGGCTGTCAGTGGTAGGGATCTGCTGGTTGGCGGTGATCGGCGTGCGGTAGCGCAATTCATGCCCGGCTTCGTTGATATAGCGGTAGCCGACGCCCACTTCGTGGCTGGTCGGGCCAAGGTCAAAGCCCTGGGCGAAGCGGGTTTCCAGGCCGCGTACCCAATATTCGCGTGGCGACAGCGACAAGAAGGAACCCTGGTCCAGGTAGCCACTGCGCAAGGTCTTGGTGAAGAAGCTGTTGACGGTAAATTCTCGGCGGTCTTGCTGATAGCGATAGCCCACGTTGAACATCGTGCGGCGGCCCCAGAACTTGTCGTAGGGGCGAGTGGATTGATACGGGTCGGCCTTGTAGTTCGCCGCACTCAAGCCGCCCGGCATATCGGCCTGGCCTTCGTAGTATTGGGCCATGGCGTTGAAGCTGTTGGCGTCGTCCAGTTGGTAATGGCCCTTGAGGATCAGGTCGTCGATTTGCGTGTCGCTGTGTTCGCGCCAGTCACCACCCCGCGTGCCGGAATACAGGAGCGCACCGCCCAGGCCGTTGTCTGCAGTGCCGCCGACCAGCAGGTTGCCGGTGGTCTTGAAACCATCGTGGCTTGCGGACGGGCTGGTTTCGGTCTGCAAGCCGCCCTTGACTGTTGGTTCATCGGGAATCGCCCGGGTCACGAAGTTGACGATGCCGCCCACGTTCTGCGGGCCATACCGTACGGCACCGCCGCCGCGCACCACATCCACAGCATCCATGTTGCCCATGCTGACCGGGGCAAAGGACAGTTGCGGTTGGCCGTAAGGTGCGAAGGGTACCGGAATACCGTCCATCAATACCGTCGAGCGCGATGCCAGGCGCGGATTGAGCCCGCGAATCCCGAAGTTCAGCGCCATGTCGTGGCTGCCGGTGCCGTTGTTTTGCGGGGCATTGACCCCAGGAATGCGATTGAGCACATCCCCCGCCTGAGTGGCGCCCTGGCGTTCGAACGCCTCGCGGCGGATCACATCGCGCGCGCCGGGATGTTCGAAGACGTTGGTTTGCGCGGCATCGCCCAGCCAGTCACCGACTACCTTGGAGGTGTCCAACTGCAATGTGGCTGGCGCATCCAGAGGTTGCAGGCTATAGGCGTTGCCGCCTTCGGCGCGGGCTTGCAGGCCTGTGCCTTCGAGCAGTGTGCTCAAGCCATCTTCTGTGCTGTAGCTACCTGTCAGGCCCGGACTTTTGGCGCCGGCAGTCACTTCGGAGCCAAAGGAGATCAGCACGCCGGCTTCGCGACCGAATTGATTCAACGCCGCCTCCAGCGAAGACGGTGCGATGTGATATGCCTTGGTCTCGGCGGCGATGGCGTAGGGCAGGGCGCCGAAACTGAGGCTGGCGCCCAGCAACAGGTGGCGCAGCGTGCGAGCGAGTGGCGTCAGGCGGGTCGATTGCTGGGGCATGAAGGCGTTCCTGAGAAGGTAAAGTCATGGTGGCTTTCCTTCTCTGTCACGCCAGGTATGGAAAACGGCTCACGGTGGCAAAAAATAATTCAGGCACGGGCTTCGACGTTTACCCAATAACGGGTAAAACGCCGTACTTTTACCGGCAGGCTGATTTCCAGCAGGTCGAGAATCCGTTCGCTGTCGTCCAGCGGATAACTGCCCGAAATCAGCAGGTCGGCCACTTGCGCATCGCAATGCAGTTGGCCCCGACGATAGCGTCCCAACTCGTCGAGGAAGTCCGCCAGGCGCATGTGTGCCGCCATCAGCATGCCATCGGCCCAGGCGCCGGTACTCGCGTCGGTGGCGCGAGGCGTTGCGGGTCAGGTTCACTTGCCGGGACTTTTCCAGGGGCAGTGGCAGGCCGCTGTAGGCATGGGGCGTTATCTCGACTTGTCCGTCCAGGACGGCCACATGGGTGTGAGCACTGAACTGGCGCACATTGACCAGGGCCGCCTGGACACTGAGCAATCCCTGGCCAGTGATGACCTGCAACGGTGTGTGTGCCCGGAGCAATATTTCGCCTTCGAGCAGGCGAACCAGGCGCTGAGGACCGTCGAATTGCACATCTACCGCGCTGGCAGTATTGAGTTGCAGCTGACTGCCATCGGCCAATTGCACCTTGCGGCGCTGGCCAGTCGGGCTGCGGTAGTCGGCGCTGAGCGGCGGGATCAGGTGCTGTTGGCGCAAACCCCAGGTCGCCGCGCAACCTGCGCCCAGAATAAGCAGGAGCTTGAGCGCGTGGCGTCGACTGCTGGATTTGGGCGCATTCAAGGCTGCATGAGCCAACGGCGAAGGCATCCCGCGCAGACGCTGGTTGACTCGCTGGATATGCTCCCAGGCCCGCTGATGTTCGCTGTGGGCATCCAGCCATTGCTGCCAGCTGGCCTGTTGCCGTGGATTGAGCGGGCCTTGCTGCATTTCCATTAACCAATGCACAGCCTGTTCGGCGACTTGGGTCGAGAAATTCGCGGAAGCGTTCATAGGGCGAAGTAGCAGCGCATGGCTGCTTTGTGCAGATGACGTTTGACGGTAGCGATGGAGATCCGCAGTTCGGCAGCGATTTGCGCGTAGGTCAGACCGTCGAGTTGCGACAGCAGGAAGGCACGCTTGACCTGTATCGGCAAACCGTCGAGCAGTTGATCCAGCTCCATCAAGGTTTGCAGGATGATCGCCCGGTCTTCTTCCGACGGCACGAACTGTTCGGGCATTTGCGCCAGGGTATCGAGGTAGGCGCGTTCCAGGTCCTGGCGCCGGTAATGGTTGTACAGCACGCGCTTGGCAACAGTCGTCAGGAAGGCTCGGGGTTCAAGCAGCGCTGGTGTTTCCCGTGCGCTCAAGATGCGGATAAACGTGTCCTGGGCCAGGTCGGCAGCGCTTTGCGGGCAGCCGAGTTTGCGTCGCAGCCAGCCGGTGAGCCAGTAGTGATGGTCGTGATAAAGAATTTCGACGGGAGTGGATGACCGCATCTGCATGCTTCAGATAACGAGAATTGTTCGCATTGTAGTGGGCGCGGGCAGTATTCGGCAATCAGCACGAGATCAATGGATTCCCTTTATCCGTTCTCTTTTGCTTATGAGAATATTTATCATTAGACTCGCGGCCTGATGAATCAGGCGACACCAGTATGAAACGCAAAGCATCACTTCCTCTTTCCTATCGTCTGGCCGTGGCTTCGCGGGTGCTGGCGGCCGTTGTCGGCGGTTATCTGCTGGCATCCCTGGCCAGCGTCTGCATGACCTTGTGGTTGCCGGTGTCCCGTGCCGATGCAGTGGTCAGCGGCATGTTGAGCTCGTTCGTGTTCTATCTGCTGGCCGTAATCTGGTGTTTTGCCTGCAGCAGTGCCACTCGCGCCTGGCTCGGGGTACTGGTGCCGAGTGCTGTGCTGGCGGCCTTGGCGGGATTGGCCTATTGGATGACCCGAGCATGAAAGAAGGTTTCCGTCAGGCAATGGCCTGGCTGCACACTTGGGTCGGGTTGATTTTCGGCTGGTTGCTGTTCGCGATATTCCTGACCGGCACCCTGGCCTACTTCAACGACGAAATTACCCATTGGATGCAGCCGGAAGTACCGGCGCGTACCGTCGACGATGCCCGCAGCCTGGCCGTGGCCCAGGATTACCTGCAGCAACATGCACCCACCGCCGCCCGCTGGTTCATTAACCTGCCCACCCATCGCGATCCCGGTTTGTCGGTGATGTGGCAAGACAAGATCGACCCCGGCAGGCGCGGTAATTTCATCGAAAAACTTATCGATCCGCTTACTGGCGAGCAGGTCCAGGCCCGGGAAAGCAGAGGAGGCGATTTTTTCTACCGCTTCCACTTCCAGTTGCAGATGCCGCATCCCTGGGGCCGCTGGCTGTCGACGATTGCTGCGATGGTGATGTTTGTCGCGCTGATCACCGGGATCATCACCCACAAGAAAATTTTCAAGGACTTCTTCACCTTCCGCCCGCGCAAGGGCCAGCGCTCCTGGCTCGACGGACATAATGCGGTAGGTGTGCTGGTGTTGCCGTTCCACCTGATGATCACCTATAGCAGCCTGGTGATCTTCATGAGCATGGTCATGCCTGCGAGCATCATTGCGTCATACGGCGACGACACGCGAGCATTCTTCAATGACGTTTTCCCGTCCACCAACAATGCGCCGGCCCTTGGCCAGCCGGGCAAGCTATTGCCGCTGGGCCCACTGGTCGAACAGGCCAAGGCACGGTGGGGCGGAGGGCACGTCGGGCGGCTGGCGGTGAACAATCCGGGGGATGTGAACGCGTCGGTCAACGTATTTCGCGCCGGGTCTGACCGGGTCGTGCATGACTTCGGCAGCACGGTGTCCTTCAGCGGTACCCGCGGCGAAGTGCTCAGTGCCAGTGCCGGGCAATCCTTGCCGATGGCCATTGGCGGCAGCTTCTACGGCCTGCACATGGGCCATTTCGCCGGCCCGGTGTTGCGCTGGTTGTACTTTATTTGTGGTTTGGCAAGCACCGTGATGATCGGCACCGGGCTGGTGATCTGGCTGGGCAAACGCCAGCTCAAGCATGCGAAAAGTGGCGTGATGCCGTTTGAGCTGCGACTGGTGGAAGTGCTGAACATCGCCAGCATGTCCGGGCTGGTGATCGCTATCGCGGCATTCTTCTGGGCCAACCGCGTGCTTCCCGCTCATTTTGCCGAGCGTTCCGCCTGGGAAGTGCAGAGCTTCTTTGTGGCCTGGGGTCTGACGCTGTTGCACGCCATGCTGCGCCGCGGCCATCGGGCCTGGGTCGAGCAGTTGGGAGTTGGCGCGTTGCTGCTGGCGGCAGTGCCGTTGCTTAACGCATTGACCACTTCCGAACACTTGGGCGTGTCCCTGGCCAAAGGCGATTGGGCGATGGCGGGTTTTGACCTGGCATGCCTGGGCAGCGGGATCTTCCTCGCCTGGGCTGCGTGGAAAATGCAGCACCGCCAGCCCACCCAGTCCAAGGCTGAGCGCACCCATGGCTTGACCCTCAAAGGTGAGATGAACTGATGCTGCTGGCCTTGTTGCTGTGTTACGCCGGTTTTAGCGCGTTGTGTCTGTCCATGGACCGCCACCATGGCGAGCTGTTGCACCGCAAGCCATCGCCGCGTCGGCGCCTGGTTTTGCGCCTGGGCGGCTGGTTACTGTTGTTGGTGTCGATCTGGCCGGCGGTGCATCTGGCCGGCTGGAGCAGAGGCCTGGTGGAGTGGTGCGCGGTGTTGATGCTCAGTGCGTTGTTGCTGGTGCTGCTGTTGCCGTATCGACCCAGGCTGGCCTTGATCCTGGCCGGTGCGGGCCTGCTGGCCAGCCCGGTCGCTGCCTTCGCGGTCTTTTGAGCGCCCCGTCGATGATCATGACGCCTCCCGAATCCCCGGATCAGCACCGCGCCGAATCGCCGGGTGGGCGCGCGCATTTTCTGCAGGTGTTCCTGTCCCAGCGTTCGCAAATGGAGGCCTTGGTCAGCCGACGCGTGGGATGCCGGGCGACGGCGGCAGACCTGGTGCAGGACTTGTTTCTACGCTTCTGGCGCCGGCCGCTGGTACAGGTCGAAGAGCTCAGCACTTACCTGTTGCGCTGCGCCGCCAATATCGCCATTGATCACTTGCGCAGCGAAGGCGCGCGGGTGCGTGGCAATGAAGGCTGGTTGCCGCAGCACCAGGACCATCACGGTTCAGAACCCCAGGCTGCGCTGGAAGCCGGTAACGATTTGCGGCACGTGGAAGCGGCCTTGCGTAGCCTGCCGGAACGTACCCGGCAGATTTTTTTGCTCAACCGCATTCACGGGCGCAAATACGCTGAAATCGCCAAGGCCATGGGCCTGTCCCAAAGCGCCGTGGAAAAACATATGATGCGCGCCCTCGAAGCCTGCAAAGCCAGCCTTCATGAACCCAGTGCGCCACGTTCGCCAGGGAAAACACCGTGATCAGCACTGTCCGCGTCACTCCGACGCCCGATCAGGAACAGGCCGCCCTGGCCTGGCTCAGCCTGCTTCACGATCAGCCCAGCAGTGGCGACCAGGCCACGTTCAGTCGCTGGCTGCGCGCCGACCCGGCCCATGCCCAGGCCTACGCCCAGGCCCAGGTACTTTGGGAATTGAGCGAAGTACCGGCGAGCAAGCTTGCCGATGAAGACGCCTTGGCCTTGCAGGGATACCTGCAGGCCATGGACGCGGGGAAACGCTCCAGGGGGCGTCGCTGGTCTGGCGCATTGGCCATGGCCGCGTGCGTGTTGTTGATAATTGCCGTGGGCGCCGGCTGGCAGCCGCAGCGTTGGGTCGATGACCTGGGCGCTGATTACGTCACTGCGCCAGGGGAAGTCAAAACCGTTACTTTGGCGGATCGAAGCCAAGTCACCCTGGACGCCGACAGCGCGATTGCGGTGGATTTCAGCCACGGTGAACGACAGATCCAACTGCGTCGTGGAGCGGTTTTTTTCAACGTGACACGTACCGGTGAACCCTTTGTGGTGCAGGCCGACAGTGGCGAGGTGCGGGTGCTGGGTACGCAGTTCGAAGTGCGCCTGCAACCGGCAGGCGCGCAGGTGACGGTGCTGTCTGGCCGGGTCGGCGTCTCGCCATCCGCGCAGGCTGCTCAGCAAATTCTCACCGCTGGCCAGCAAGTGGCCTACGCCAATGGCAGTGCCGAGCAACCGCACGCGGTGGACAGCGAATCACGCCTGGCCTGGCGCGATGGCTGGCTCAACTATTACAAAACGCCGCTGGTGGACGTGATCGATGACCTGGGTCGTTACTATCCCGGCCGTATTCTGCTGCTCAATGATGAACTCGGCGCCCGCCGAGTCAGCGCCAGCTTCCCGAGCAAGGACCCGCAGGCGGTGCTCAATGCCCTGCAAGCGGTGCTTGGGTTTGAGCAGCACAGTTTGCTGGGCCGGGTGATTGTGCTGCGCTAGTGCATAGGTTAAATAAAATAATTTCAGGATTGTGATGAGGTAAACCTGCGGCCCATCCGTGTAGTGCTTGAAACTGCGATCAATTCGCATTAACAGCATTCTCCACACGGGTTCTCAAGCATGAAGTCCAGGGCGAAGTCAGCAGCAAGCGGTTCGGTTAAACAGTGGCTGGGTGCCTCTTTGCTGGCGATGTGTGCACAGGCGTTGCTGCCCTTGAGCGTGGCGCAGGCGCTCGATGCGCAGCAGCAAAGTGCGATGTTCAGCTTTGCGCTCCAGGCCAAGCCGTTGCCGCAGGCCTTGAGCGATTTCAGTCGTGTGACCGGTATCAGCGTGGTCTACACCGACGAGGCGCCCTACGGCCTCAATGCCCCTGCAGTAAGTGGGCGCATGAGTGCGGTCCAGGCGATGCAACGGTTGCTGGAAAACTCCGGCTTCACGTTCCGTCAGATCGATGGCCGCACCCTGGCCCTGGAGCCCGTACCCAGCGAGGGCGCGCTGAGTCTGGGCGCTATCACCATCAGTGGCGTCAACTTGCAGCAGGCCACGACCAGCTATCAGCCGCCGCCCACCAGTTCGGTGATGCGTTCCCAGGGCTTGCTGCTGGAGACGCCACAGACCGTCAATGTGGTGCCGGCCCAGGTGATGCGTGATCAACTGCCGCGTAACCTGGATGACGCCTTGAGCAATATCAGCGGTATCACCCAGTCCAATACCTTGGGCAGCACCCAGGACGCGGTGATGTTGCGCGGCTTTGGTGGCAACCGGAACGGTTCGGTCATGCGCGACGGCATGCCGGTGGTGCAGGGCCGGGCGCTGAACGAGACCGCCGAACGTGTCGAAGTGCTCAAGGGCCCGGCGTCGCTGCTGTACGGCATCCAGGACCCGGGCGGCGTGATCAACATCGTCAGCAAAAAGCCCGAGTTGACCCGATCCACTGCGCTCACTGCGCGCGCTTCGACCTTTGGCGACGGCAAGAATGGCAGTGGCGGCAACCTCGACACCACCGGCCCGATTGGCGATAGCGGCCTGGCCTATCGCTTGATCGTCGATCATGCAGACGAAGATTATTGGCGCAACTTCGGTACCTACCGTGAAAGCCTGATCGCACCGTCCCTGGCCTGGTACGGCGACAATACCCAGTTGCTCTTTGCCTACGAGCACCGCGAATTCCTCTCGCCGTTCGACCGTGGCACTGCCATCGATCCCAAGACCAATCACCCGCTGGACATCCCCGCCACGCGGCGCATGGACGAGCCTTTCAATAATATGGAAGGGCGTTCCGATCTGTACCGTTTCGAAGCCGATCACCAGTTGAACGACGCCTGGAAAGCCCACTTCGGCTACAGCTGGAACCGCGAAACCTACGACGCCAGCCAGGTCCGCGTGAGCAAGGTCAACGCCGACGGCACCCTGAACCGCAGCATGGACGGTACCCAGGGCGCCCTGACCACCGACCGTTTCACCACGGTCAGTCTTGAAGGCACGGTGGACGTGGCGGGCATGCGTCATGACCTGGTGCTGGGGGTGGATGACGAGTACCGCAAGATCTACCGTGCCGATCTGATCCGCCAGGCCAGCCGCAGCACCTTCAGCTACACCGATCCGGTCTACGGTCGTGAAGTGGCGGGCAGCACTGTGAGTGCGCCGGACAGTAACCAGACTGACCTGCTGCGCAGTGATTCCGTGTTCTTCCAGGACGCGATCCACCTCACCGACCAGTGGATCCTGGTGGGTGGCGCACGCTTCCAGATGTACGACCAATACGCCGGCAAGGGCCGTCCGTTCACCGCCAACACCGACAGCAATGGCCAGAAATGGGTGCCCCGCGCGGGCCTGGTGTATCGCTATACCGACCAATTGTCGTTCTACGGCAGCTACACCGAGTCATTCAAACCCAACTCCACCATCGCCCCGCTGGATAACAAGATGGTGATTGACGGCAGTATCGACCCTGAAGAGTCCAAGTCCTGGGAACTGGGGGCCAAGCTCGATCTGCCGGGGCGCATCACTGCCAGCGCGGCGTTGTTTGATATCCACAAGCGCAACGTGCTGGTGTCTGTCGGCGAAGGCGCGACCTCGGTCTACAGCGTGGCCGGCCAGGTACGTTCCCGTGGCTTGGAGGTGGACGTGAGCGGGCAGTTGACCGATCAGTGGAGCCTGATCGGCAGCTATGCCTATACCGATGCCGAGGTGACCGAAGACCCCGTCTATAAGGGTAAACGCCTGCAGAATGTGGCGAAAAATTCCGGCTCGGTGTCAGCGGTGTATGACTTCGGCACGATCCTGGGCGGCGACCAGCTGCGGATCGGCGCCGGTGCCCGTTACGTCGGCGAACGTGCCGGCGATGCCCTCGACAGTTTCGACTTGCCGGGCTACACCGTGGCCGATGCCTTCGCCACCTATGACACCAGAATCGAGGGGCAGAAGGTCAAGTTCCAGGTCAACGTGAAGAACCTCTTCGATCGTACCTACTACACCTCGGCCGTCAGTCGTCTGTTCGTGTCCATGGGCGATGCGCGACAAGTTTCGGTGTCGAGCACGCTGGAGTTTTAAAATGTGGCCGATGACGCTGGCGGTCTGAGCTGCTAGCGTTGGTTTTTTTGATGATTGCCAGGGAACATCGATGCGCTTGGGACAATGGATACACACCGGCGCAATGCTGGTGGGCTTGGGGCTGTTGCTGGGTGGTTGCGCCACATCTTCCAATACGTCTGAACAGGCGCTGGACCAACTGCTGGCGGACCCGGCCCTGGCGGGCGCCAGCGTGTCGCTGATGGTGCGCGATGTGCGCACTGGCAGCACGTTGTACCAGCACAACCCGCGCACTCGACTGATCCCGGCCTCCAGCCTGAAATTGCTGACCACCGCTGCGGCGATGGATGTGCTGGGGCCGCAGTATCGGTTTTCCACGCAACTGCTGAGCGATGGCGGCCGGCAAGGCGAGCGCCTGATGGGCAATCTGTACCTGCGCGGCCTGGGCGATCCGACCATTCAATGGGCGGATTACCAGGCGCTGGCGGCGAACCTGGCGGGGCAGGGCATCCGGCAGGTGCAGGGTGACCTGGTATTCGATGACACATGGTTCGACGCCGAGCGTCTGGGGCTCGACTGGGCGCATGACGACGAAGACAAATATTACGGCGCGCAGATTTCGGCGCTGACGGTGTCGCCCAATGCGGATTTTGATGCGGGCACCCTGACTGTCACGGCCAAGGCGCCTGCGGTGGTCGGCCAGCCGGTGAGCATCACGCTCAGCCCACCCACTGATTATGTGCAACTCAGCAACCTGGCGGTCAGCGGCATGGGTAACAGTTATGGGCTCAATCGCCAGCACGGCACGAATCTGTTGCGTCTGCGGGGCACGCTGGCGCCGGGTACGCAAAGTCGCCAATCGGTCAGCGTGTGGGAGCCGACGCAACTGGTGGCCAACCTGTTTGCACGGGCATTGGCCGAGCAGGGCATCGCGGTGCAGGGCAAGCGCGTGATTGACGGTACCAGCCCGGCGACGGCCCGTGTACTAGCGCAGCACCAATCGGCACCGTTGCAGGAACTGATTAGGCCATTGCTCAAGCTCTCCAACAACAGCATGGCCGAAGCGCTGCTCAAGGCCATGGGCCGCCAGCAGGCCAATGCCGGCACGGCGACCGCGGGCGTGACGGCGGTGGCGGATTTTTTGACGCGTCAGGGCCTGGACCCGACGACGTTGAGTCAAGTGGATGGTTCCGGGTTGTCGCGGCGCAATCTGTTGTCGGCTCAGAACTTCACCGATCTGCTGCTGGTGGTGAGCAAGCAGCCATGGTTTAACACCTGGTATGCCGCGCTTCCCGTGGCCGGCAACCCAAAACGCCTGGTTGGCGGCAGCCTGCGGTATCGGCTGCAGGAGACGTCGGCGCAAAACAACCTGCATGCCAAGACGGGATCGATGGGCGGGGTGTCTTCATTGACCGGCTATATCACCGATGCCGAGGGGCGGCGGTTGATGTTTTCGATGCTGACCAATAACTATGTGGTCGAAGGCGCTCGGATCAAAGCCCTGGAAGACCGGCTGGCAATCATCCTGAGTAGGAACGAGGGGGGCGCCTAGCCCTAGCCCTTGCTCGCGATAATCGTCAACGATAACGCGTGCTATATGGGTCAACGTGGTGCGCTCAGGTTTTTCGCGAGCGAGTTGAGGTTCAGAGGAACGCCTGCCGGTATTGTCCCGGCGTCGCGCCCAGTGCCTGGCGAAACCGGTTGGTAAAGTGGCTGGCGCTGGAGAACCCGCACGCCAAGGCAATCTCCCCCAGCGGCAATGAGCCTTCGCGCAGCATCGCCTGGGCGCGGGCCAGGCGGCGGGCCAGCAGATATTGATGGGGCGGCAAGCCAAAGCTTGTGCGAAACATCCGCGCAAAGTGGTACTCCGACAACGCACATAATCCGGCCAGTTGCCCCAGGCTGATGGGCTCGGCCAACTGCTGGTCGATAAACTCCATCAACTGTCGACGCTGGTGCGCTGCCAACCCGCCTTTCAATCGCAACCCTTCACGCAAGCCCACTTGGCTAAGTAAGGTGTGGCTGAGCATTTCAAAGGCCAGGCTGCTGGTCAGCAGGCGTTCGGCGGGTTCCTGCCAGTTCAGCCTGATCAGTTGATGAAAACGCCGGGCTTGCCGGGCGTCTTCAAGAAAGGTGCTTTCGTGCAGTTGCAACGCTCGGGGTTCGCGGTCGAGCAACGTGACGCAACCGAGGGCGAATTGCTCCGCGCTGAAATACACATGAGCCAGGCGAATCTCGCCGTTGATCACCCACTCCGATTGGTGCCCGGCGGGCAGGATGCACAGCTTGTCGGGGCCGCCCTTGGTGCCCGGCTGGTCACGGCGAAACGTGCCGGTGCCGCCGCCGATGTAGCAGGACAGCGTGTGATGGCTCGGCGCTTCATATGCCTGGGCGTCGTGATGGTTGCTCCACAAAGCTGCAGACAAGCCGTCCCCGAGCTCGGCGCTGAGCTCAAGGCGAGCATTGGGCGAGCGGTTCAGGGCTTGAAAGACTTGCAGGTTTTCCAGTGCTGGCATGTGGTTGTCTCCGACGTCTTGCATCCTACTCCCGGCAATCGACGCTGTGAGCCCATCCGCCGACAAAAGCGCAAGAATCTGCAAGTGGCAGGGTGAAGGCGGGGCCAGACTGTGGTTCAACAACCGGAGCGCGCCATGAACCTTTCCCTGTATTTACTCACCGTGCTGATCTGGGGCACCACCTGGATTGCCCTCAAGTGGCAACTGGGCGTGGTGGCGATTGAAGCATCCATTGTCTATCGCTTTGGCCTGGCGGCACTGGTTCTGTTTGTGCTGTTGTTGCTCAGTCGCAAATTGCAGGTGATGAACCGCCGCGGTCATTTGATCTGCCTGGCCCAGGGCTTGTGTCTGTTTTGCGTGAACTTCATGTGCTTTCTCACGGCCAGCCAGTGGATCCCCAGCGGCCTGGTGGCGGTGGTGTTTTCCACCGCGACGTTGTGGAACGCCTTGAACGCCAGGGTGTTCCTCGGCCAGAAAGTCGCGCGCAATGTGTTGCTGGGTGGCGCCCTCGGATTGCTTGGCCTGGGCTTGCTGTTCTGGCCCGAACTGGCCGGGCATGCCGCCAGCCCGCAAACATTGTTGGGGCTGGGATTGGCGCTGTTGGGGACTATGTGTTTTTCGGCGGGCAACATGCTGTCGAGTCTGCAACAGAAAGCCGGGCTCAAGCCCTTGACCACCAACGCCTGGGGTATGGCGTACGGCGCGGCGATGCTGGCGATGTATTGCGTGGTGCAGGGCATTCCTTTCGACATGGAGTGGAACGTTCGCTACGTCGGTTCGTTGTTGTATCTGGTGATTCCCGGTTCGGTGATCGGCTTTACTGCCTACCTGACCCTGGTCGGGCGCATGGGGCCGGAGCGTGCGGCGTATTGCACGGTATTGTTCCCGGTGGTGGCGCTGAACATTTCGGCTTGGGTCGAGGGCTATCAGTGGACCGCACCGGCGCTGGTCGGCCTGGTACTGGTGATGCTGGGCAATGTGCTGGTGTTTCGCAAAACTCGTGTCGTCGTGCCAGTGCATACGCTCTATAAGCCGAAGCAGATCTAATGTGGGAGCGAGCAAGCCCGCTCCCACACAAACTCGCGCCCCACATGTCGATCGGTGTTACTTGAGGCCCAGCCGCTTGGCCATCCGCCCCAGGTTGGCGCGGTCCAGGCCCAGTTCGCGGGCGGTGCTGGCCCAGTTGTGCTGGTGACGCTCCAGGCACGCGTGTATGACTTGCCGTTGATAGTTCTCGGTGGCGAGACGCAAGTCGCCGGTGACGGTCGGCGCTTCGGCTTGCTCCTCGAGCAAAGGCGCAGCTTCATTCGGCAGGTCCAGGTCCGTGGCACTCAGGCTGAGAATCTTCGGCCGTTCCCGGCAGTTGCCCAGCGCCTTCAAGGCGCTGCGGCCAATCAAGTGCTCCAGCTCACGCACATTGCCCGGCCAGGCATACGCCAACAATGCGGCCTGGGCATCGCTGGTCAGGCGCAGGCTGCCCAGGCCCATGCGTGAGCGGTTCTGTTCGAGGAAGAAGCCGGCCAGCAGCAGCACATCGCGCCCGCGTTCACGCAAGGCGGGGACTTTCAGCGGGTACACGCTCAAACGATGATAAAAGTCAGCGCGGTAGCGGCCGGTGCGCACTTCTTCGGCCAGGTCGCGGTTGGTGGCGGCGATCAGGCGCACATCCACCTGATGCTCCTTGTCCGAGCCCAGGCGCTGCAACTGGCCGCTCTGCAGCACGCGCAACAGCTTGGCCTGGACGCTCAGGGACAGTTCGCCCACTTCATCGAGAAACAGCGTGCCGCCGTTGGCCAGTTCGAACTTGCCGCGCCGCTCGTTCAACGCACCGGTAAAGGCTCCGCGCACATGGCCGAACAGTTCGCTTTCCACCAGGGTTTCCGGCAGCGCAGCGCAATTGAGGCTGATCAGCGGTTTTTCGGCGCGGGATGAGGCGGCGTGGATCGCCTGCGCCACCAGTTCCTTGCCGACCCCGGTTTCGCCGGTGATCAACACCGTCAGGTCGCTGCCGCCCACCAGTTTGATTTCCTCTACCAGGCGTTTGTGGGTCTTGCTCTGGCCGATCATTTCCTTGTGCTGCTGGCCGCTGGCCTGGCGATAGATCTCGGCGCGCTGGTGCTCGTCTTCGGCACGCAAGGCCAGGCGCTCAATGCGTTCAGCCACATTGACTGTGGCTGCCGCCAGGCTGGCAAAGGCTTGCAGGGCATCCAGTTCCACTCGCTCGAAACGCTCCGTGTCCAAGGCGTCGAGGGTCAGCAGGCCCCAGGGCTGGTCGTCGATAAACAGCGGGCAACCCATGCAGTCGTGTATCTCCAGGTGGCCGTGCAGGCCGGCGACCAAGCCGTCATAAGGATCGGGCAATGTGCTGTCGCTGTCGAACCGCGTCGGGCCGGCGCTGCCCAGCAGCACTTCGAAGCGTGGATGTTCGCTGATCTTGAAACGCCGCCCCAATGTGTCGGGGCTCAAGCCATCCACTGCCAACGGCACCAGCCATTCGCCGTCCAGCCGCAGGAGCGCAGCGGCGTCGCACGGTAACAGGGCGCGCATGGCTTGCAGCAGGCGCCGATAGCGCTCGCCTTCAGGCAGTTCGCGGGACAGGTCGGCGACCAGGGGTAGCAGGGTGGTAAGCAGCGAATGCGCAGTCATAATGACTCCTTGTAGTCTTTATGACTATATGGTGTAGGGGGTCATACTGACTACTTTAAAATCAATCTATTGATAAATAACGAATTATTCGTTGGCACGAATACTGATTACACAAAGGTAATTATTCAGAAGCCCTAAAAGCTCGGGAGTTTCCTCATGCTTAGCGTTCAAGACCGTGCCATCGTCAAGTCCACCGTGCCACTGCTGGAAAGCGGCGGTGAGGCCCTGATCACTCACTTCTACCGGATGATGTTGTCCGAATATCCCCAAGTGCGCCCGTTGTTCAACCAAGCGCATCAGGCCAGCGGCGACCAGCCCCGTGCGTTGGCCAACGGTGTGTTGATGTATGCGCGCCACATCGACCAGTTGGACCAGCTGGGTGATCTGGTGGCCAAGATCATCAACAAACACGTTGCGCTGCAAATCCTTCCGGAGCACTACCCGATTGTCGGAAATTGCCTGCTGCGGGCGATCTCCGAAGTGTTGGGCAGCGAAATTGCCACACCTCAAGTAATGAATGCCTGGGGTGCGGCCTATGGCCAACTGGCAGATATCCTGATCGGTGCGGAAGCTGCAATCTATGACGAAAAGGCCCAGACCGTGGGCGGATGGCGCGGGGCGCGGGCATTTACCCTGGTCAAGCGTGTAGAGGAGAGCAGTGAAATCACTTCGTTCTACTTTGCTCCTGTGGATAAAGGTCCGATCCTGGCCGCCGAGCCTGGCCAGTACATCGGCATGAAACTGCTGCTCGATGGCGAAGAGGTGCGCCGCAACTATTCATTGTCCGCGCGCACCGCTTCGGGTCAGTACCGTATCAGCGTCAAGCGCGAAGCGGGCGGCCGAGTGTCCAACTACCTGCATGATCAATTCCAGGTCGGTGCGAACATCGATCTGTTCCCGCCTGCGGGCGAGTTCACCCTGGCGGCCAGCGACAAACCACTGGTGTTGATCAGCGGCGGCGTGGGGATCACACCAACCCTGCCGATGCTGGAAGCGGCCCTGGCCACCGAGCGTGCGGTGCATTTCATTCACTGCGCGCGCAATGGCGGCGTGCATGCGTTCCGTGACTGGGTCGATGCCCTGGCCGAGCGCCATCCACAACTGCAACGCTTTTATTGCTATGCCGAGGACGACGGCATCAGCCCGGCGGCAGACAAAGTGGGAATGCTCACCCAGGACCAGTTGGCGACCTGGCTGCCCGAGCAGCGCGACGTGGATGCCTACTTCCTGGGACCAAAAGGCTTTATGAGTGCGGTCAAGCGCCACCTCAAGGCCCTCGGAGTGCCAGAGCAGCAGAGCCGCTACGAGTTCTTCGGCCCGGCTGCGGCGTTGGAATGAGTGGCTGAGCTCTAGAACCGCAACAGCCTCATCGCGAGCAAGTCCGCTCGCACATTTTGAATGTGTCCACAGATCAAAATGTGTGCGGGCTTGCTCGCGAAGGGGTCGGCATAGCCACAACATTTTTCACGATTAATCCCCCGTTAACACCCCCACCTCTAACCTTGCGACGCCTACTGCTAAATTTTCACTTCCTGTGTGTAAACTTGCGGGCATTGGCACACCATTATCAGGCAAAGGAAAACGGGGATGAGTGACGAAATGCGGTTGGGACGCGAGCGGCGGTTCCTGGTGTTGCTGGGCATTATCTGTCTGGCGCTGATCGGCGGGGCGCTTTATATGCAAGTGGTGCTGGGTGAGGCGCCATGCCCGCTGTGCATCCTGCAACGCTATGCCCTGCTGCTGATCGCGCTGTTTGCCTTTATCGGCGCCGCGATGCGTACCCAGCGCAGCGTCAGTGTCTTTGAAGGGCTGGTAGTACTCAGTGCGCTGGGCGGTGTCGCTGCCGCCGGGCACCATGTCTATACCCAGTTCTATCCGGCGATCAGCTGTGGCGTCGATGTATTGCAACCTATCGTCGATGACTTGCCCCTGGCGAAGATCTTCCCGCTGGGCTTCCAGGTCGACGGCTTCTGCAGCACACCGTACCCGCCGGTGCTTGGCCTGTCCCTGGCCCAATGGGCGTTGGTGGCGTTTGTGCTGACGGTGATCCTGGTGCCGCTGGGTATTTACCGTAACCGTAAAAACAACTCCTGAGCCACCGCCTGCGCCCCGGTCTTGCATGAGCAAGGCCGGGGCGTTTTTGTATGCGGGCATTTTGTGAAAGGACTGTGACGCTGGACAAGTTTGATGCGCGACAACGTGCGACACGTTGTCACACTGAGCCTGTCGCAGGACGTTTCCCACCTCGTGACCCACTGCTTAATCGACCACCGTTGCGCCGGTTATGCCTGTCAGTTTGTCGTCCGGCCGAAGCCGCATCCGGCGTGGTGTCCGCTCTCTTGAGGGATCTCTGTATGCCTTGTCTTTAGGGGGCTTGAATGGGTTTGAAGAAGGTCGAGGGGGAGGGTGGGGTGCGACAGAGTGGCAAATAACAGGGCATTTTTTGGGGTTTTTGTTGAGAATCAAACGCGATAGGATCCTGCACCTTTGCAACATTGGCGCAAGATTATTGCTGGATTCGATAAAAATTATTTCGTTATAAGTCATGGTTTATACATCGCCAGCTAACTACAATCGCCCGCACTGAGTGTCCGGTGCTGCTCAACCCTGAGCAAATAGGGCGGTCGAGAGGCGAAAAACCTGCTTCATGCGACCCCGGTGCCGGCAGCCTTTCAACTATCCGCACCAAATGGAATTGGTCTGTAACAAGGCCTTTGACCAACGAATTCGAATAAGAAACTACCGCCAGACCTGGACGTGTCAATCAGCGCATGAAGCGCCGGGCAGGCCCTTATTCAATCGAAGAGAAATGCCAACCCTTGGCAGGGTGAAGTGTTGGCGATCAAAACCCAACTGCATTGCGCAAGCTGCTTTAGAGGTCGTGAGATGAGTAAAAACAGGTACACCCGATTACTAGGCATAGTGCCGCTTTTCGGCATGCTATTGCTGGGAGGCTGCAACTGGACGTTGCTCGACCCTGTAGGGCAGGTCGGCGTGGAGCAACGTAACCTGATCATCACCGCCACTCTGCTGATGCTGTTGGTCGTGGTGCCGGTGATTGTGATGACCTTCGCGTTCGCCTGGAAATACCGCGCGTCCAACACCAAGGCGACCTATGCGCCGAAGTGGTCGCACTCCACCAAGATTGAAATCGCGGTGTGGCTGGTACCTGTACTTATCATCATCGCCCTGGGTTACATCACCTATAAGTCGACTCACGAGCTGGACCCTTACCGTCCGCTGGAATCCGACGTTCCACCTATCACTATCGAAGTGGTAGCACTGGACTGGAAGTGGCTGTTCATCTATCCCGAGCAAGGGATCGCCACCGTGAACAAGATCGTGTTCCCGGCCAACACCCCGATCAACTTCAAAGTGACCTCTGACGCGGTGATGAACTCGTTCTTCATCCCGGGCCTGGGTGGCCAGATCTACGCGATGGCCGGCATGCAGACCAAGCTGCACCTGATTGCCAACCAGAACGCCGAGCTCGACGGTATCTCCGCCAACTACAGTGGCGCGGGCTTTACCGGCATGAAATTCAAAGCAATCGCCACCACCCAGGAAGATTTCAACGCCTGGGTACAAGAAGCCAAGAGCTCACCAAAACAGCTTGAAAAAGCTGAATACGAAGCCCTTGCCAAGCCAAGCCAGAACAACCCTGTAGAGCTGTACTCCTCGTACACGCCGGACCTGTTTCAGAAAATCATCGATAAGTATGAAGGGATGAAACCAGGCAAGCCGGTCAAGCACGAGAAGAAAGAAGTGGCTGTTGTGGAAGGGACGGACGCAAATTCGCATTCAGCTGCCGGGGCAGAGGAGTAAACGATGTTTGGTAAATTAAGTTGGGAAGCGGTCCCGTTCCATGAGCCGATCGTGATGGTGACCATCGCCATGATCGCGCTGGGTGGTCTGGCGCTGTTTGCGGCAATCACCTACTTCAAGAAGTGGACCTATCTGTGGACCGAGTGGCTGACGTCGGTCGACCACAAGAAAATCGGCGTGATGTACATCATCGTCGCCATGATCATGCTGCTGCGCGGTTTTGCCGACGCAATCATGATGCGTACCCAGTTGGCCATGGCCACCGAGGGTTCGCCTGGCTACTTGCCGCCTGAACACTATGACCAGATCTTCACCGCCCACGGTGTGATCATGATCATCTTCATGGCGATGCCTTTCTTCACCGGCCTGATGAACCTGGCAGTGCCGCTGCAGATCGGTGCGCGTGACGTTGCGTTCCCGTTCCTCAACTCCCTGAGCTTCTGGCTGCTGGTTTCCGGTGTCGTGCTGATCAACCTGTCCCTGGGCGTCGGCGAATTCGCCAAGACCGGTTGGGTTGCCTATCCGCCGTTGTCGGGGCTGCAATACAGTCCGGGCGTGGGGATGGACTACTACATCTGGGCGCTACAGTTATCAGGGCTGGGTACGACGCTGACGGGGGTCAACTTCCTGGCCACCGTGCTGAAAATGCGTACCCCTGGCATGAAGCTGATGGACATGCCGATCTTCACCTGGACCTGCACTTGGGCCAACGTGCTGATCGTGGCTTCGTTCCCGATCCTGACCGCTACCCTGGCTTTGCTGACGCTTGACCGTTACATGGATTTCCACATTTTCACCAATGAACTTGGTGGCAATCCAATGATGTACGTGAACCTGTTCTGGGCATGGGGTCACCCTGAGGTGTACATCCTGATCCTGCCAGCGTTCGGTATCTTCTCCGAAGTGATCTCGACCTTCTCCGGCAAGCGCCTGTTTGGTCACCACTCGATGATCTACGCTTCCGGCGCGATCTCGGTACTGGGCTTCATGGTTTGGCTGCACCACTTCTTCACCATGGGTTCGGGGGCCAGCGTCAACGCCTTCTTCGGCCTGGCGACGATGCTGATTTCGATCCCCACGGGGGTAAAGCTGTTCAACTGGCTGTTCACCATCTACCACGGTCGCCTGCGTATCACCAGCCAGGTTCTGTGGACCCTGGGCTTCATGGTGACCTTCGCCATCGGCGGCATGACCGGCGTACTGCTGGCCATCCCGGGTGCTGACTTCGTACTGCACAACAGCTTGTTCGTGATCGCTCACTTCCACAACGTGATCATCGGTGGCGCGGTCTTCGGTTATATCGCTGGTTTCAGCTTCTACTTCCCGAAAGCGTTCGGCTTCAAGCTGCACGAAGGTTGGGGCAAGGCTGCATTCTGGTTCTGGATCAGCGGCTTCTTCGTCGCGTTCATGCCGCTCTACGCACTGGGCTTCATGGGCATGACCCGTCGTCTGAACGCCACCACCAACCCTGAGTGGGTGCCGTACCTGTACGTCGCCATGTTCGGTGCGGTGATGATCGCCGTCGGTATTGCCTGCCAGTTGATCCAGCTGTACGTCAGTATCCGCGACCGCAAGCTGAACGCCTGCGACTCCGGCGACCCATGGAATGCACACACCCTGGAATGGTCGACTTCGTCGCCACCACCGTTCTACAACTTCGCCGTACTGCCGAAAGCCGAGACGATCGACCCGTTCACCGAAGCCAAGGAAGACGGTACCGCGTACCAGAAGCCGGCTCGCTACACGCCGATCCACATGCCCAACAACACCGCGACCGGTGTGGTCATGGGGGCTCTGTTGACGGTATTCGGTTTCGCGATGATCTGGCACATCTGGTGGCTGGCGATCGCCAGCCTGGCTGGCACTGTGATCTATTTCGTGATCCACGCGGCTCGTGATGATCAAGGCTACATGGTGCCGGTCGACGTGATCGAACGCATCGAAGCCGAGCAGCACGCTCGCCTGGTAGCCGAGAAGAAAATCCCGGCCAACCGTGTTGAAACCTCGTTGGAACAGGCTTAAACCATGTCGAACTTAGTGACCAATGCTGGACACGCCCATGTCGATGACCATGGGCACGATGACCACCACGACGCTGGCGAGATGACCGTCTACGGTTTCTGGCTCTACCTGATGACCGACTGCATCCTGTTTGCGTCGATCTTCGCGGTGTACGCGGTACTGGTAAACAACGTTGCCGGTGGCCCGTCGGGCCACGACATCTTCGAGTTGAACTACGTACTGGGCGAAACCGCCTTGCTGCTATTCAGTTCGATCACCTACGGCTTCGCCATGCTGGCGTTCTTCCGGGGTAACAAGGCAGGCGTGCTCAAGTGGCTGGGCCTGACCTTCCTGCTGGGCCTGGGCTTTATCGCCATGGAGATCAACGAGTTCCACCTGCTGATCTCCGAAGGCTACGGTCCTAGCCGTTCCGGTTTCCTGTCGGCGTTCTTCACCCTGGTCGGTACTCACGGTCTGCACGTGACCGCTGGTCTGATCTGGATGGCGATCATGATGTATCAGGTCAACAAGCATGGCCTGACGTCGACCAACAAGACCCGCCTGAGCTGCCTGAGCCTGTTCTGGCACTTCCTGGACGTGGTCTGGATCTGCGTCTTCACCGTTGTCTACTTGATGGGGACCCTGTAATGGCTAATGCACACTCCCATGACAGCCATGATGCGAGCCATGGCAGCGTAAAGTCTTACGCTATCGGCTTCATCCTGTCGGTGATCCTGACTGTCATCCCGTTCGGCCTGGTGATGTACCCAACCCTGCCGAAGACCATGACACTGGCTATCGTGCTGTTGTTCGCAGTGATCCAGGTGATTGTTCACCTGTATTACTTCCTGCACCTGGACCGCTCCCAGGCCCAGCGTAACAACGTGGTTGCGTTTGTGTTCACGGCCATTGTGATCGTGCTGCTGGTTGGCCTGTCGTTGTGGATCATGTTCAGCATCCACACCTACATGATGGCGAAGTGAGGTAAGACCCGATGTCGCTTAAGCACTTTATCCAAATCACCAAACCGGGGATCATTTTCGGTAACGTGCTTTCTGTGGCAGGCGGTTTCTTCCTGGCCTCCAAGGGGCATGTCGATCTGGCCATTTTCCTGGCGGCAATGATCGGCACGTCCCTGGTGGTAGCTTCCGGTTGTGTGTTCAACAACTGCATCGACCGCGACATCGACATCAAGATGGAACGCACCAAGAATCGTGCGCTGGTACAGGGCCTTGTCTCCCTGAAGCTGGCGCTGGTTTTCGCGACCGTCCTGGGTGTTGCCGGCGTGGCATTGTTGTACACAGTGGCCAATCCACTGGCGGCGCTGTTTGCCGTCATCGGTTTCGTCATCTACGTCGGCTTTTACAGCCTGTACCTCAAGCGCAAGTCGGTTCACGGCACGCTGGTGGGCAGTCTGTCGGGCGCGATGCCGCCGGTGATTGGTTATGTGGCTGTGACCAATAGCTTCGACATGGCTGCGCTGGTGCTACTGGTGATGTTCAGCCTGTGGCAGATGCCGCACTCTTATGCCATCGCGATCTTCCGCTTCAATGACTACCTGGCTGCGTCTATTCCGGTATTGCCGGTCAAGCGTGGCATTCAGGTGGCCAAGAAACACATCCTGCTCTACATCCTGGCCTTCCTCGTGGCGACCTTGATGTTGACCTTCAGTGGCTACGCCGGCATGAGCTACCTCGCCGTGGCCGCCGCCATGGGCATGTACTGGTTGTACATGGCCTGGACCGGCTACAAGGCGGTCGATGACACCGTCTGGGCGCGCAAGCTGTTTGTCTTCTCGATCTTCACCATCACTGCCTTGAGCGTGATGATGTCCCTGGATTTCCAGGTGCCGAAAGAGTTGCTGCTGACTTACGCCCACTGAGTGCAGATGCAGTAAAAAGCCCCGCCCTTCGAGAGAAGCGCGGGGCTTTTTCATGGCTTTGATCTGGCGTCGAGTAAATCCAGGGGGCTTTTAATCGTTCTATTGCTTGTACGATCCATTGCGAGTCCGTTCTCGGTCAATCGACAAGGAAGCAGCCACCATGCTCAACGTAAGCCGCCGTTCCCTGATCGCCCTGGGCGCGGCCCTGCCGTTGTTCGGGAAGCTGGATTTTGCCATGGCCAGCCCCGCGCCAGCGCTGTCCGACAAGGTGCTGCTCAACTACAACGAAAGCCCGTACGGTCCGTCGCTTGCTGCGCGCGAGGCGATGCAACGCGGTATTGCTGCATCAGGACATTATCCCTACAAGGACATGTATGCCTTGGCCGAGGTATTTGCCAAACAGCACGGCATTGCCGATGACCAAGTGTTGGTGTGTGCCGGCTCCATGGCTGTGCTGCGGTATGCGGTGCTGGCGTTTAGCAGTCCGGAGCGCGCAGTGGTGATGGCGACGCCGACCTATGAAGTCCCGCGCAAGGCTGCCCAGGTGCGCAAGGCGCCGGTACATGAAGTGCCGTTGACTGCCGAGCATGCCCACGACATCCCCGCCATGCTCGCCGCCGACCCGGCGCCGGGACTGATCTATGTGTGCAACCCCAACAATCCCACGGGCAGCATCACTGCGAGCCAGGCCATCGAACAGGCGCTGCTCCGAAAGCCCAAGGGCAGCATCCTGGTGGTGGATGAGGCCTATATAGATTTCTGCGATGCTCCCAGTTGCGTGGCCTGGGTCAAGGACCACGACGACTTGCTGGTACTGCGCACTTTTTCAAAACTCTATGGCATGGCCGGTGCGCGCCTGGGGCTGGCGATTGGTCACCCAGCGTTGCTGGAGCAATTGCAAGCCTTCGGCGGGCACAACCCGCCGGCCGTTTCCAGCCTGCTTGGGGCTCGGGCCAGCCTGGAAGACCCTGGCCTGGTGCCCGAGCGCAAGGCACTCAACACACAACTGCGGGATCAAACCGTGGCATGGCTCAAGAGCCGTGGCTTGACTTGCACGGTGTCTCACAGCAACTGTTTCATGATTGACGTGGGCCGGCCTGCCGGGCAGGTCATAGATGGGTTGGCCAGGCACAACGTCCTGGTCGGGCGGGTATTTAGCGCCTGGCCGAACTGGATGCGAGTGAGCGTGGGAAATGCCCAGCAGATGCAACGCTTTCGCGAAGTCTTTGCCCAGACGCTGGACACCCTGTAGGAGAAAGCGCTGCTACAGGGTGTAGGGCTGTGTCACTGCGCGGCGATGCTGTAGCCGTCGAACGCGGTCTGCTGTTGCAGCGCGGTGATGATGCTTTTACGGGTCAGCGGCTGTTCGGTGCCGGTGTTGTCCACAAAGGTCTCGCTTTCCAGTTCTGCCTCATCGCCTTCACCTACAAAATTGAAACCGAGGAACTCAAACGCTTCGCGATCAACGTTGGCTTTGGAGCGTGGCGAGCGCAGCGGCAGGGTGACGCTGATGCCGTCCTTGCTGATGGCAAACACTTCCACTTCCTTCTTCGCCCGTGCGGCCTTGCCTTTGCCGGCGCCGGGGTTGCTGATGGCCTGGTGGGTCTGGTTCAGCACCTTGAGGGCCAGGCCGTAGACCAACTCCTGAAACTGCGGGTCGTCCTTGAAGCTGGAGAGGATGCGGCTGATCGAGAACTTGCTGCTCAGGTCTTCGAGGGCGGCGCTGTCGGCGGCCTCGGCGTCCTTGAGTTGCTTGAGCTGGCCCATCAGCTCGTAGGCGCGGTCATCATCGAAGGCGTCATGGGCGTGACGGATGGCAACCCGCAGTTCGCGGATCTGGTCGCTTTCTTTGGAAGTGTGGAAGGCGTCCAGCACCATCTCACTGATGCTCTTGGCCGCTGGCACGTGCTGTGAAAGATTGATGGCGTTTTCGTATTCAGCTTTGGACTGCAAAGTGGATACGGATTCTTCGGTACGGGAATCAGACATTGAAATTTCACTACTTCAATAAACGGGGAGACGAGAAAAGCGTCGCGCATTTTCAAGGGCGAGGGTGATGAGGTCAAGGCGGCACTCTGCCCTCATCGTCACACCAAGCCTCCCCGTGTCTTACATGCCGCGCAACTGTGCCTCCAGGGTCTCGCGCAAGCCGCTGCCGCGCCGGGCGATAAACACTAACTGTGCCGGGTGTTCCGGTTGTTGTCCGCTGGCCAGGCTGAACTGGCTGCGGTGGCCAACGTGTTGCAACCAGAAGGGCTGGTCATTGCCCTGTAAATGCACCAGGCCCTTGAGACGGAACAGGTCCTTGGGCAGTTGGGCCAACCAGTCGCGCAGGGGCTTGGCGGGCAATGGCCGACTGCCTTGCCAGACCCAGCTTTCAAACAATTGATCATGGGGCGCCGGCACGGGCGTCAGGCCGGTGCGTGTGCTGCGTTCGCCCAACAACAGGGCGTCCGGGATCTGCGCCTGAACGGTACTGACGATCCGCGTGCGCGAGCCGATCTCGGCGCGCAGGCTTTGCAACTCAGCGGCGCTGACCAGGTCGGCCTTGTTCAGCAGCACCAGGTCGGCACAGGCCACCTGGGCACGGGACAAGCGTGCGAACTCGCCTTCCAGCCCTCGATAAGCGCTGGCGTCGACCAAGGTAATTACCGTGTCCAGGTGCAGGTGCGCCTTGAGTTGTGGATAGCCCAGGGTCTGCACGATGCGTTGCGGGTCGGATACGCCGCTGCATTCGATCACGATGCGATCCAGGCGAGGCCGCAATTGGGTCAGACTCACCAGCTGCGCCAGCAAGTCTTCTTGCACGGTGCAGCAGATACAGCCGTTCTGCAGGCTGAACACAGCGTCGGTGACTTGCGCGATGATCGCTGCATCGATGTTCAGCTCGCCAAAATCATTGACGATCACAGCCATCCGCCCCAGTTGCGGTTGCTGGGCCAACCGGTTGAGCAGGGTGGTCTTGCCTGCGCCGAGGAAGCCGGACACTACCGTCACGGCGATGCTCTGGGCGTTCATTCGATCACCGGCGGCAGGCCTTGCCACACAGCTTGCAGCGCCGTGTCTGCAAACACATTGAGACGGTCGTAGACCGGGCAACCGTCGACAAAGGTCAGCAGCACTTGGGTCTGGTGGATGTAATTACGCGCTGGCTGGGCGAACAGGTCGCGGTCGATCACGATCAGGTCGGCGCACTTGCCCACCTCCAGGCTTCCGGTGGAATGCTCCAGGCCCATGGCATGGGCACCGTTGAGGGTCGCCACTTGCAGCGCCTGTTCCAGGGTGATCGGTTCGCCGAAGCATTCCGGTTCCTGATTCCATGGGTTCTGCCGGGTGATCATGGTTTCCAGGGCCAGCCACGGATCGATCGAGGCTACCGGCCAGTCAGTGCCCATCACCGCCAGGCCACCTTCGGCCAATACACCTTTGAAGTCATAAATGCGCTTGAGCCGCTCCTGGCCATAGCCGGAACGGGCGCCGCTGGCAAAGGGCGTCGGGTACCAGGCCGCCGGGGAAAACTCGGCGATCACGTTCAGCGCCTTGAAGCGCTTGAGGTTGCCCGGATGCAGCAGGGTGCTGTGGGCACATTGATGGCGGATTCCACTGTCACCGTTGACCCGTCGCGCCTGGGCCACTGCATCGAGGAACACATCGGATGCCCCGTCGCCGGTGCAGTGGGCGATCACCCGCAGGCCGCGGCGATCCATATCCACCACCATATCGGTGATGTGTTCCGGGGTCAGGTTGAGTTTGCCGCGCCAGGTCGAATCCGCGGCCCATGGGGTCATCAGGTACGAAGACTTGGGTTCCACGGTGCCGTCGAAGTGGAACTTCACGGCGTTGGCGTTCAAGCGGGCGCTGCGATAGTAATGGCGCTCACCGCCGAGCAGTTCCCAGCGCCTGCGCACCGGAAAGATATCGTCCTGCCAACTGATCGCGGCTTCGACCCGCACGCTCAATTCGCCGGCATCGTCCAGCTGTTTGAGGGCATCCAGGCGATGCTCGCAGACGTGCACGTATTTGGTCGCGGTGACGCCTCGCGAGCTCTGGAAATGCACGCCATCACGGTAGGCGCGGCGCAACACGGCGACGGGTGTCGGTGGCATGGCGGCGTGGATCAGCGCGTAGGCGCCGTCAATCATCAGGCCATTGGGCTCGCCACTGAGTTCGTCGCGCTCCATATAGCCATTGCGCGGGTCGGCGGTGTGGCGGTCGATACCCGCCAATTGCAGGGCCTTGGAGTTGACCATCATCGTGCCCCACATGCGGTCCAGCAGCGCTACGGGGCGGTCCGGCATGATGCTGTCGAGCCATTCGCGACCTGGCGTCAGCCCCGCTTCGCGAAAGGTGTAGCGCACCCAGTATTGGCCGTAGATCCAGCCGTCGCCCGGGTGGGTAGCGGCGTAGGCGTGGATCGCGGTCGCCAGTTGCTGTGGGGTCGGGTCTTCGATGCCGACATCCAGGTCATCGCTGTAACGCGGCGCCAGGGCCAGGTCGGGATGGGTGTGCATGTCGTGCAGGCCGGGCATGCAGAATGCGCCTTGCAGGTCATGCTGGCGGGTCTGCGGGCCGATCAGGTGTTGCAGGTCGGTGAGTGTACCCACCGCGATGAAGCGTCCCCCGCGAATCGCTACCGCCTCGGCCCACGGCTGGGCCGGGTCGAGGGTGTAGAAGCGGCCGTGGTGCAGCACCAGGTCAGCATGCTCGCCGACGGCTGAGTGGGTGGAAGTGTATTGGTCGGAAGCGGTCACGGGGCAAACCTCGATATTCAAGACGAGCGAAGATCAAATGTGGGAGCAGGCAAGCCAGCTCCCACATAAAACCCGGTGTTCATGCAATCAGCGGTGGGCGCGCAGGCCTTCGACAAACCCGGCAATGCGCTGGCAGGCGTCTTTCAGGGTGTCGTCGGCGACGGTGAAGGAGATCCGTACAAAACCTTCGGCACTCGCACCGAAGGCCTGGGCATCGAGCACCGAGACGCCGGTGGCGCGGAACAGTTGCCAGGCAAAGTCCATGCTCGAAAGCCCGGTACGGCGCACGTCCACCAACATGAACATCCCGGCCTGCGGCACACGACAATCGAGGTCGGCAATGCCGCGCAACCCGGCGACCACCAGGTCACGCCGGCGGCGGTACACCGTGCGCGCGTCGTCGACCACTTCGTCATCCAGTTCCAGGGCCTTGATCGCCGCTTCCTGGATAAACCCCGGCAAGCCGTAGAGCATGCACAGCAGCAGGTTATCCAGGTGGGCCACCAGGGTTTTCGGTGCCACCACCCAACCTACGCGCCAGCCGGTCATGGCGTGGGTTTTCGACAGGCTGTTGAGCACCACGGTGCGTTCGGCCATGCCTGGCAACGCGGCGATGCTCAGATGCGTGTGGTCGTAGGTAATCTGTCCATAGACCTCATCGGAGATCACCCACAAGTCATGCTGGCGGGCGACCTCGGCAACCATCTCCAGTTCTTCGCGACTGTAGACATTACCGGTAGGGTTGCACGGCGTGGCCAGGGCGATACCCCGGGTCTTGTCGGTGACCGCAGCTTCCAGCGCCGCACGGGTCAGGCGAAAACCGTTGGCCGCCGGTTGCTCGATGGTCGCGATACGTGCGCCGGACGCATGGATGCATGCTTCGTAGGTCAGGTACATCGGCTCCGGCACCAGCACTTCGTCGCCGTGGCTGAACAGGCACATCGAGGTGGCGAACAAGCCGTTTTGTGCACCAGCCACCAGGGCCACGTTATCGGCGTGTACGGCAATGCCCTGCAAGCGGCTTTGCTTGGCGGCAATCGCCTCGCGCAGGGCAGGGCGCCCCAGCACGTGGGTGTAATGCGTGTCGCCGGCGCGCAGGGCGTCGACAGCGGTTTCGCAGATGGCGCTGGCGGTAGCGAAATCCGGGTCGCCCACGCTCAGCACGATTACATCCTCGCCACGCCCACGGGCTTCGACGGCGGCGTAGTGAATGTCCCAGGCGCTGACTGCTTCGCCGCTAATGCGTTCGACAAAGGGTGAATAACGCATCCTTGTTCTCCTTAGCAAAATGGTTTCAAACCTGGCGCTGGGGGGCTTTTCCCCAGCGTGAGAAGCCGTGTTCGATCACGAACGCCAGGACAATGTAAATCAGCGCCACCGCCAGTAACGGCTCATAAACCCGCAGCGTCTGTGCGCGTACCAGGTTGGCGGCGCCAAGCAGGTCGGTCACCGCCACTGTCGATGCCAGGGCGGTGGCCTTGAGCAGCAGTACGGTCTCGCCCACCAGCGTCGGCTTTACCAGCTCCAGCGCCCGTGGCAGCCAGACCCGGCGCAACACCATCAGGCGTTTCATGCCAAAGGCCCGAGCGGCTTCCAGTTCACCTCGTGGCACGGCGCGCAAGGCGCCGCGCAGGACTTCGCCGACATAGGCGCCGACACACAGGATCAGGGCCAGGGCCACGTACCAGAATCCTTCACGCAAGTACGGCCACAGGAAACTGCCGCGAATCAACGGGTAGCTGGCAAACACGCTGCCCACGCCGTAATACAGGATGTAGATTTGCACCAGCAGCGGCGTGCCGCGAAATACAGCGGTGTAGGCGCGCAAGGGCGCGCTGATCAATGGGTTGGACGACAACCGCCCAAGGGCCACCAACACCGCCAGCAGAAAACCGAAGACGCCGGAAAGGGCGAGCAATTTCAAGGTGATGCCCAGGCCGTGCAGCAACTCGTTGGCAAAACTGTTGATCCATGAAAAATCCATCGGCTGCGCTCCTTAGTGCTGCGGCATCCAGCGGTTGATTCGTCGTTCGAACACCCGGAAGGCGCCGTTGGAAATCAACGTGATGATGAAGTACACCGCCGCCACTGCCAGGTAGAACACCAGGTAATGCTTGGTGGAACCGGCCGCCTGCTTGCCCACCGAGAGCAACTCGCTGTAGCCGACGATGCTGATCAGTGCGCTGTCCTTGACCAGCACCAGCCACAGGTTTGACAGGCCGGCCATGGCGAACGGCAGCATGCTTGGCAGCAATACCCGGCGTACCAAAAGCCAGCGTTCGATACCGAAAGCCCGTGCGGCCTCCAACTGGCCGACCGGGATCGCCTGGATCGCCCCGCGAATGATCTCTGCCGAATACGCACCCTGCACGATTCCCAGCACCAGCACCGCGGCGATAAAGCCGTTGACTGTCACGCTGTCGCGCCCCATCGCCGCCATCGCCATATTCAGAAGGTCGGTGCCGGCGTAATACAACAGCAGGATCAGCAACAACTCTGGAACCGCGCGGTACAGCGTGGTGTAGAGGTTGGCCAGGCGCACCATCCAGCGGGGGCCCTTGAGTTTGATCATGGCCACCAGCAGGCCGATGCCCAGGCCCAGCACAAAGGCCCCGGCGGAGATCTGCAAGGTCACCACCGCCCCCTGGAGCAGGGCGGCGAGCCAGCCATCGACGACGAACAGTTGGGTGAGTTCGGGCAAAGAAATCATGGCGCTTTCCGTTGGACGTTATTGCGCGGAAATATCGACGCTGAAATAGCGGCTGCGAATTTTGTCGTAGGTGCCATCGGCCTTCATCGCCGCCAGCGCCGTATTGAGCTGCTCGCGCAGGGTGTTGTCGCCCTTGCGCACGGCGGCACCGATACCTGAACCGAACAACGGGTCTTTCGGCGCCAGGCCCTTGTCGGCCAGGCCGTTGCCGGCGGCGGACTTGAGCATGGGTTCGATGGTCAGGGCATCAGCGAGCATCACGTCAATCCGCCCGCTTTGCAGGTCAGCGGTCATGTCGTCCTGGGTGTTGTAGTAGCGCAAGGTCGAAGTCTTGGCGTAGTACGCCTTCAGGTACGTGGCGTTGGAAGTCGAACCCTGGACCCCGATCAACTTGCCCTTGAGGCCTTCGGGCGTAACGTCCAACTTTAGGCTCTTGTCGGCGACCCACATGGCCGGGGTCTGGTAGTAGGGGGCGGTGAAATCGATCACCTTTCCACGCTCTTCGGTGATGCTCAAGGAGTTGAGGATCACGTCGATCTGGCTCGACTGCAGTGCCGGAATCAGTCCGTCCCAAGACACTTCCTTGAGTGGGCACTGGGCCTGGAGGCGTTCGCACAGGGCCTTGATCAAGTCGGGTTCAAAGCCGCTCCAGGCACCGTTGCCGGCTTTTTCGGAGAACGGCGGGTAAGGTTCCAGGGCGATGCCGAAGACAATTTTCTCGGCGGCAACGGCGCTGTGGGAAAGCACGGCCAATACGCAGCCGGCGGCGAGGGATTTGAGAGTGTTATGCATGGCCTGACCCTTTCGAAGTTATTGTTTTGAAGGATGGAAGCGGCAGTTCAAACGCGATTGTCCTGGGCCATGACGAACTGGCGGCAACGCTCGCTGGTGGGGTTCTGGAAGACTTGCTGTGGCGTGCCTTCTTCTTCGACCAATCCCTGGTGCAAAAACATGACTTTGCTCGATACATCGCGGGCAAAGGCCATTTCGTGAGTGACGAGAATCATGGTGCGGCCTTCTTCGGCGATGCCTTGGATCACTTTCAGCACCTCGCCGACCAGTTCCGGGTCCAGCGCCGAAGTCGGTTCATCCATCAACAGCACCCGTGGGCGCATGGCCAGGGCCCGGGCAATGGCCACGCGCTGTTGCTGGCCGCCGGAGAGGAACGCAGGAAAGGCGTCACGCTTGTTGGCCAGGCCGACTTTTTCCAGCAAATGTTCGGCGTGGGCGATGGCGTCCTTGCGGTCTTCGCCGAGCACATACACAGGCGCTTCAATGACGTTTTCCAGCACGGTGCGATGGGGCCACAGGTTGAAACTCTGGAACACCATGCCCAGTTGCGTGCGCAGTCGCGCGACTTGGTCGGGGTCGGCAATCAGTGGGTTGCCGGCGCGGTCTTTTTTCAAGCGCACTTGTTCGCCATTGATCCGCAGGCTGCCACTGCACGGGATTTCCAGCAGGTTGATACAGCGCAGCAGGGTACTTTTGCCCGAGCCGCTGGAGCCGATCAGCGATACCACGTCGCCTTCATTGGCACGCAGGGAAATACCTTTAAGCACGTGGTGTGCGGCATAGCTCTTGTGCAGGGCATCGATGGCGACCACTGGAGTGACTGGGTTGGGCTGCGCTTGCAAGGGTTGTCCCTCTTGTTTTTGTAGGGCTGACGGACCTCACGGGTGTTGCCGTGATGGGGATCGAGAATAGCCACTGGCCATTTGAGGTCAATCGAGCTTTTTTTGCGCAACATTGAAATTTAATTCAACTGTTGCAGGTGCGGTGCCGTGGGCGGGTGACTGTTTCTGGTCCGCGATTACGGCTATGGTGCGGGTAACTTCGAGCAGGTGAAGACCTATGCGTTATCCCTCCATGACCGCCTTGCGCGCACTGGATGCGGTGGCTCGTCTGGGCAGCGTGTCAGACGCCGCCACCGAGCTGAACCTCACCCCCAGTGCCATCAGCCATCAGATCAAGAGTCTGGAGCAGACCCTGGGTTTTGCCCTGACCGAGCGTGTCGGGCGCAATATCCGTATCACTTGGCAGGGCGAGCGTTACGCCCGGGATATACATGTTTTGCTGGCCAATATCCTGGAGGCCGGGCAACGTTTTGACGGCCAGCAAGTCAGTGGTCGCTTGTGCATCAGCAGCCCGGCGGGTTTTGCCACCTACTGGCTGTGTACCCACATTGCTGACTTCCAGGCGCTTTATCCACAGGTTCAACTGCATCTGATTTCACCGCGCACCCCGGACGACACCAGCGATCATAACGCCGACCTGTTTATTGCCTATGGCATGGGCGACTGGCCTAACCAGCATGTGCAGAAAATCGTTTCGCTGCGCTATTTTCCGGTGTGCAGCCCGCGCTTGGTCAACACCATGGGCGGGCTGAAAACCCCGGAACATCTGGAGGCTGCGCCGCTGTTGCACATGATTGACTACTCCGACTGGCGTGTGTGGCTGGCCGCTGCCGGCGCTCCGAACGTCGATGTACAGCGCGGGATCGTGTTTGCCGATGCGCATTTTGTGCAATCGGCCTGCATCGCCAGCCAGGGTATTGCAATGGGCGACAACTTGATCAGCGGCGAAGCGCTTGCCAGGGGATTGCTGGTGCGACCGTTTGAAACCGAGATCGAGTCCAATCGTGGGTATTACCTGGTGGCTGACCATCAGAAGGTTGAGCGGCCGGTGGTGCAGGCGTTCGGAGATTGGGTGAAGTTGCAGTTGGGGGGTGGGCTTTAGATCGAGCCAAAAGTTTTAGAACCTGCTCTAGCGTTTTCTCAGTGGGCATGGAGGAGCGTGCTTTCGAGTGTAAGCATTACAAATGCGGGCTTGCTCGCGATGGCGGTGGGTCAGTCGCCGGATGTATTGGCTGACACCTCGCTCCCATATTTTACTCCCTCCCAATCCGTGAATTTTTTTTGCCTATCCCCAGCAAATTTTTTGCTTGTCCCTCCCACAAACCCTGCTTATGGTCTGACTCATCGACCCAGAACAATAAGAAGGAAAACGAGCAATGACCACCTGCGCCCAGTCCCTGGTTCGCCTGCTGGAAGGTTATGGGGTAGACACCGTTTTTGGCATCCCCGGCGTCCACACCGTCGAGCTTTACCGTGGCCTGCAGGGCAGTCGTCTGCGGCACATCAGCCCGCGCCATGAACAGGGCGCAGGTTTCATGGCCGACGGTTACGCCCGCGCCAGCGGCAAGCCTGGTGTGTGCTTCATCATCACCGGCCCCGGCATGACCAATATCCTTACCGCCATGGGCCAGGCCTATGCCGATTCGGTACCGATGCTGGTGATCTCCACCACCAACCGCCGCGATCACCTGCGCCTGGGGCACGGACACTTGCATGAGCTGCCGGATCAGCGGGCGATGGTCGCCGGCGTCTGTGCGTTCAGCCACACCCTGCAATCGCCGGAGCAACTGCCGGAACTGCTGGCCCGTGCCTTTGCAGTGTTCAAGTGCGCGCGCCCACGTCCGGTCCATCTGGAAATCCCGCTGGATGTGCTGGAGATGCCCGCCGTCGACCTCAACTTGATGCCCCGCAGTCTTCCCGGAGCTCCTGCCCCGGCGCCGGCTTCGTTACGTGCGGCGCTCAATCTGTTGAATGATGCGCGGCGGCCGTTGATCCTCGCCGGTGGAGGCGCCGGGGGGTGCAGCGATCTGTTGCAGCAATTGGCTGAGCGTCTGCAAGCACCTGTGGCGCTGACCACCAATGCCCGTGGCTTGCTGCCAATGGGCCACCCCTTACTGCTCGATGGCGTGCAGTCATCCCAGCATGGCCGCTCATTGTTTGACGAGGCCGACGTGATTCTCGCGGTGGGCACTGAGTTGGGCGAAACCGACTACGACTTCTTCGGCCTTGGCCCACTGAAGTTCAAGGCGCCATTGATTCGCCTGGATATTGACCCGATGCAAGTGATGGGTGTGCAACGCGCCCATGTCGGGCTGGTGGGTGATGCCGCTGAAGGCTTGCAGGCGCTGTTGGGTGAGGTCAACCCGTCGCCGCCTGGTGGGCGCTGGGCACTGGACGCAGTACAGCGCGTAAATCGCATTGAGCGTGACAGCTGGAGCGCCCGGCAACAGGGACTGCAAGCCTTGCTGGAGCTGCTGCGAGACAGCCTGGTCAACCCATTGATCGTGGGTGATTCCACCCAGCCGGTGTATCAAGGCGCAGTGGGTTATCAGGCGCCGGCCGCCAACAGTTGGTTCAATGCCGGCACCGGCTACGGCACCCTCGGCTACGGTTTGCCGGCGGCCATCGGCGCCAAGCTGGCCAAGCCCGAGCGCCCCGTGGTGGCGCTGGTGGGCGACGGCGGCCTGCAGTTTTCCTGCAGTGAACTGATCGCCGCTCGCGAGGCGGGCGTGGGTGTGATCATGGTGGTGTGGAACAACCAGTGCTACGGCGAGATTCGTGATTACATGCAGGCCCGTGAGATCGAGCCGTTGGGGGTGGATATCATGACTCCGGACTTTGCTGCGATGGCCCGCAGTTTCCATGTTGCCCACCATACCGCCAATACGCCGCAGGCCCTACAGGCGTTGCTGCATAACCTGGCCGACACCCGCGGGCCGGTGATGGTCGAAATCGACGCCACGCAATACCTGCAAAACGCTTGAACCTCCTTCGGCCCTGATCCATATCAAGGGCCACCCTCACTGAATCCGCTACAACATAACCGGGGCTGACTCTGCCCCGGTTATCCGCCTGATGACCCCATAAAAAATTGCAGACCTGTACCCAGGGGCCACTCCCCAGGCCGGGTCATTAAAGGAATATTGCGATGGCACTTTCCCTGTCCCGTCTGGCCCTGGTGGGAGCGACGCTATGCCTGGCGGTTCCCCTGTACGCCAGCGAACCGGCAACTCCGGATACGGAACTGATCGAACATGGTAAGTACGTTGCTCAATTGGGCGACTGCATTGCTTGCCACACTGCCAAGCAGGGCGCGGTGATGGCTGGCGGCCTGGAGTTGAGCACGCCGATGGGCATCATCTACTCCAGCAACATCACGCCGGATCGCGAGACCGGTATTGGTGGGTATTCCTTTGAACAGTTCGACCGGGTCATGCGTGAAGGTGTGACGCCGGCCGGAATGAATTTGTACCCGGCCATGCCGTACCCTTCCTACGCGAAGATGAGCGAAGTTGATATGCGCGCCTTGTTTGCCTACCTGATGCACGACATGCAGCCGGTGCGCCAGGCCAACCTTGAAGCAGACATGGGCTTTCCGTTCAATCAGCGCTGGGGGTTGGCGTTGTGGAACTTCGCGTTTCTTGACCCTCAACCGTTCGAAGCCGATCCGGCCCGCGATGAAGTGCTGAACCGTGGGGCTTACCTGGTGCAGGGGCTGGGGCACTGCGGCTCATGCCATACCCCGCGCGGCATCGCTTTCCAGGAAAAAGCCATGAGCGATTCCGGACGCAGCGGCGAGCATTACCTGGCCGGTGAAACGGTCGAACATTGGCGTGCGCTGAGCCTGCGTAACCTGTGGACCGTGGACGATACCGTACAACTGCTCAAGACCGGGCAAAACCGCTTCGCGACGGTGTCCGGCAACATGGCCGAAGTGATTCGCCACAGCACCCAGCACATCAACGACGCCGACTTGACGGCGATTGCCACCTATTTGAAGTCCCTGCCACCGGGCAAGGATGATCTGCCAATGCCGGCGGTGGCGAAGACGCCTACGGCCTTGCCCGAAGACCTGTTCACCAGCCGTGGCGGGCTGGGCTATATGCAGTTTTGCAGCGATTGTCACCGCAGTGATGGTGGCGGCGTGAAGGGATTGTTCCCGCCATTGGCCGGCAACCCGAGCATTGTGGCCAACAACCCGACCTCGTTGCTGCACATCACGCTCACCGGTTGGGCAACCGCAGAAACGGCGGCCCACCCCCGGGTCTATACCATGCCGGGTTTTGCGCGCCTGGCCAATAATGAAATCGCCGAAATCCTCACGTTTGTCCGTACCCGCTGGGGCAACACGGGCTCACCGATCCGCACGGCCCAGGTCAAGAAAATGCGTGATCAGCTCAACCCGGGCAGTGCCGACTCATCGGCCTTCGAAACCCCACGCCTGGCCAACCTGCTGGCGGCACCCAACGCCGAGCAAGTGGTGCGCGGCATGCGCTTGCACCTGCAAACCAAGGAGCTGCTGCCAAACAACGTTGGCAACTCGCTCAATTGCACCAGTTGCCACCTCAATGCAGGAACTGTGGCAGACGGATCGCCCTTTGTCGGTGTGTCAGCGTTCTTCCCCAGCTATGCCCCCCGTGCCGGCAAAGTCGTGAGCCTTGAAGAGCGGATCAATGGTTGCTTTCGCCGCTCTATGAACGGCAAACCGCTGCCGGCGCAATCGGTCGACATGCAGGCAATGGTGGCGTATTTCGACTGGATGAAAAACAACACCCGGCCCGAGGATAAAGTACCGGGCCGTGGCGTGGGCAAGATCGACCCGGCCATCCAGCCAGACCTGGCCAACGGCAAGCAGGTCTATGCCCAGCAATGTGCGGTATGTCACGGCAGCAACGGCGAGGGCCTGGCCCGCGCCGACGGTAGCCTGGTGTATCCGCCGCTGTGGGGTGACCAATCGTTCAATATTGGCGCCGGCATGGCCCGCACCTACACGGCGGCGGCGTTCGTCAAACGCAACATGCCGATCGGCTTCCACGAGAAATTCCCGTTGGGGCAGGGCGGGTTGTCGGATCAGGAAGCGGTAGACGTTGCTGCTTATTTTTCCCGACAACCGCGTCCGGACTTCCCGGACAAGGTGAACGATTGGCCTAACGGCGGTAAACCGGTGGATGCGCGGTATTGATGGCGTAACCGGGTGGGTGCTGTGTTGATACGGCTCCCACTTTGCCTGTTTCAATCCAGCTTTTGCAGGCATGCCTCAAGAATATCCAGCCCTTCCTCCAGCACCGCAGGCTCAATGGTCAACGGTGCCAGCAGCCGGATAATGTGTCGGGACCTGCCGCTGGGCATCAGCAACAAACCGGCATTTCTTGCCAGGCTCAGCAGTTGGGTCAATTGAGCGCTGGCCGGGGTGCCGTCCGGATGCAGTAGCTCGATGCCGCGCATGGCGCCGACGCCGGTCAGACGGCCGAGGTAAGGCGAGAGTTTTTTGCTTTGCCACGCGGCGTGGCGTCCGACGATGGCCGCTTCCTGTTGTTCGCCCCAGGCCTGCAGCTGTGTATCGCTCATTACATCGAGGGTGGCCAGGGCGGCCGCGCAGGCAATCGGATTGCCCGAGTAAGTGCCGCCCAGCCCGCCTTTGGGCAGGGTGTCCAGCAGTTCTTTGCGACCGACCACGGCGCCCAGTGGTACGCCGCCGGCGATGCTTTTGCCGAGCAGGATCAGGTCCGGTTCGATGCCCAGGCGCGAGAAGGCGAAGCGCTGGCCGGTCCGGCCAAAGCCAGACTGGATCTCATCGGCGATCAGCAGAATATTGTGCTCGTCGCACAAGCGCCGCAGGTGTTTGGCGAAAGTGACGTCCAGTGCGAGGAAACCCGCTTCGCCCTGTACCGGTTCGACGATGAAGCAGGCGACGTCATTGATATCGATTTCGACGCTGAACACCCGCTCCAGGGCTTTGAGCGCATCGTTGCAGGTCACGTCGTTGTCTGCGCTGGGATAGGGCAGGTGGTACACGGGGCCGGGCAGGACACCGACGTTTTGCTTGTAGGGCGCGACCTTGCCGTTGAGATTCAGCGTGGCCAGTGTACGGCCATGAAACCCACCGTCGAAGGCAATGACTGCCGTGCGGCCGGTTGCGCCACGCGCGATCTTCAGGGCGTTTTCGCAGGCCTCCGCACCGCTGTTGGTGAGCATGCCGCTGACCGGATACGTCACCGGGATAAACGCCGTGAGGCGCTCCATCAGTTCGATATAGGGCGCATGGGGCGCGGCGTTGAAAGCGTAGTGAGTGAGCCGTGTGGCTTGCTCGCGAATCGCGTCTACCACCGCCGGGTGGCAATGGCCAAGGTTGAGCACGCCAATCCCGCCGACAAAGTCGATATAGCGTTTGCCGTCGGTGTCCCAGACTTCGGCATTTCTACCCTGGCTGAGGCTGATGGGATGGACGATGGAAATCGACTGGCTAATGGTTTTGTGGCTCATGGACCCTGGCTCGGAAAGGCAAACGTGCCCTTATCTAAGCCGTGTGTCCCATGCGCTCGCAAACGAAATAAAGTCGCCGGGTCATTATTAAAAGTCGGGATGTACCTTGACGTACTCCACCATCCACTTCAGGAACGCCTTCACCTTGGGGATCTCACCCGCGTGCTCGGCGTGGGCGATAAAGTGCGCGCCGGCGCTGGGCATGGCGTAGTTCCAGGGAATCATCAGGCTGCCCTGGGCCAGTTCTTCGGCGACCAGATATTGCGGCACCAATGCCACGCCATAGCCCGATTGTGCTGCGCGAATGCACATGTAGAACGTGTCGAAACGCGGCCCGTGGTAGCTGTTCTGCGAATGCAGCCCCTGTTCCAGAAACCACTCGTGCCAGGCTTCGGGACGCGAGGTGCACTGCAGCAACGTATGGTGCGATGGCGCGGCGCTGCCCGGATCGACAAAGCCTGGCGCGCAGACCGGCACCACCGCTTCGCGAAATAACTCGATGCAGGTGGCGCCTGGCCACGAGCCCCGGCCGAAGAAAAACGCGATATCGGCCTTGGCCTGCAACACGTCGAAGGGTTCCAGTTCGTTGCGGATATCCAGATGAATGTTCGGATGCCTGGCCGCGAACTCCTTGAGCTTGGGCACCAGCCAGCGGTCACCGAAGGTCGGTTGGGTGGCAATACGCAGCACTTCGGTTTCGCCGCCGTAGGTGAGGATATAGCGGCTGGAGATGTCTACTTGCGTGAGGATCTTGTGTACCTCAGCCAGGTACAGGGAACCTGCCGGCGACAGGTACAAACGCTGGCGTACCCGCTCGAACAGGTTGTGACAGAGCATCTCTTCGAGTTGCGCCACTTGCTTGCTGACGGCACTTTGGGTCAGGTGCAGTTCTTCGGCGGCGCGGGTGAAGCTCAGGTGCCGGGCGGCAGCTTCGAAGCATTGCAGGGCGGTCATCGAAGGGGTCAAGCGTTTTGAGATCATGGGAGTTCATTCCAAATCGGAAGGAGCCTTTGCCTAAACGTCGTTTGTGACCCAGGTCTAAAGCCGTTGATACTGAGCGGCAATACTATAAACCGGCCCGGCTTTTCGGCGCCGAATAATAAAGACCGACAGGGAGAGCCTTGCATGAAGAACCTGAAAAACACGTTGGCCGCACTTACCGCCGCGACTGTCCTGGGGCTGGTCGGTGCCGCTCATGCGGGGACGACACTGGACGCGATCCAGAAGAAGGGCTTTATCCAGTGTGGTGTCAGCGACGGCCTGCCCGGTTTCGGCGTGCCGAACGCCCAGGGCAAGATGACCGGCATTGACGTGGATGTGTGCCACGCCGTGGCTGCCGCGTTGTTCGGCGATGCCTCGAAAGTGAAGTTCAGCCAGTTGACGGCCAAGGAGCGTTTCACTGCGCTGCAGTCCGGGGAAATCGATCTGATCTCGCGCAACACTACCTGGACCAGCTCCCGTGATACGGGCATGGGCCTGGTGTTTACCGGCGTGACCTATTACGACGGCATCGGGTTTCTGGTGAACACCAAGCTTGGCGTCAAACACGCCAAGGAACTGGATGGCGCGACCATCTGCATCCAGGCCGGTACTACCACTGAGCTCAACGTCTCCGATTACTTTCGCGCCAACGGCATGAAGTACACCCCCATCACTTTCGACACTGCCGATGAAAGCGCCAAGGGCCTGGAAGCCGGCCGCTGCGATGTGCTGACCACCGACCAGTCGGGTCTGTACGCCCAGCGGATCAAGATGGCGCAGCCGGATGAATTTATTGTGCTGCCCGAGGTGATCTCCAAAGAACCGCTGGGCCCACTGGTGCGCAAGGGCGACGATGACTGGTTCAGCATCGTCAAGTGGACACTGTTCGCCATGCTCAATGCCGAGGAGATGGGCATTACTTCGCAGAACGTCGAAGAGCAAGCCACAACCACCAGGAACCCGGACGTGGCGCGCCTGTTGGGAGCCGACGGCGAGTACGGCAAGGATCTGAAATTGCGCAAGGATTGGGTGGTGCAAATCGTCAAGCAAGTGGGCAACTACGGCGAAGTGTTCGAACGCAACATTGGCCAGGGCAGCGTTCTGAAGATTCCGCGGGGTCTCAACGCCCTGTGGAACAACGGCGGCATCCAGTACGCGCCACCTGTGCGCTAGAGGTTCATCAGGATACTGCGTTCTTACCCGCCGCCTTGGATCGGTACAGTGCCTGGTCCGCCCTGCCCATCAGGGTAGCGGGCGATTCGTTATCCTGGCGTTGCACTACGCCCAGGCTCAAGGTCACCTTGAATTCGCCGATGGCTGGTAAGTCGAGGATTTCCTGGCGGATTCGCTCGGCCAGCATCTTGGCGGTCTCAACGGTGCTCTTGGGCAGGACCACTATAAACTCGTCGCCACCCCAGCGCGCCAACAGATCGCCCTGGCGTACGCAGCGTTCCAGGCGTTCCACCACCTGCAACAGGGTGGAGTCTCCCACGGCGTGACCGTGCCGGTCATTGATGGGCTTGAAGTCATCGATGTCCATGGCAATCAGCGACAAGGGCAGGCGAAACCGTTGTGCGCGGTCACATTCTTCCAGCAGGGCTTTTTCCAGGCGATAGCGGTTGGCAATGCGCGTCAAGGCATCGCGTTCGGCCAGGGAGCGGTTTTCATCCAGTTGCAACTGTAGTTGTTGGTTGACTCGGGACAGTTCACGGGTGCGATCGGCCACCAGGGCCTCGAGGGATTGGTTGCGTCGCTCGAGCTGTTGCAGGGAGCGTTTGCGCTCATGAATGCTGCGGTGGGCGCCGACCATCCGCCACACAGAACCGTCGGCATTGCGCGCGACCACGTAGCCACGGTCTTCGATCCACAGCCAGGTGCCATCGCTCCTGCGGCAACGGTATTGGGCTTGATAATGAGGGGTACGGGAGTTGATGTAGTCGTCGAAGACTTTCATTACATGGGGATAGTCGTCGGGGTGAATCACGTTTTCCCAAGTGAAGACGGTATTTTCCAGGCTGTGGCGGCCGTAGCCCAGCATCTCGTACCAACCGGGGTTGCGATAGACAAACCCGGTATTGGCGTTCCAATCCCAGATGCCATCACTGACCAGCTCCATGACGGCATGGAGCACGTCTGCATTCAGGTCGAAGAGTTCGCTCTTCAACGGTTCCATATCGGATGTATCGCCCATCTGCGCGCTCCCTGCAAGGGTGCTGGCCTGAAATGGCCAGTCAGGTGTAAACGCCGATACTCCGTGGCTTGCGCTACTGTACAACGAGGTTTGGCAGCAGAGAAGAGGCTGAAGATTTATGGCTGAGCGCCGTCAATCGTGGTGCACAGCTCGCCGTGCCTATTGAGGCTCTACCATGCGGGTGCGAGCCGAACCGTCGGCATTGTGCTGATAAACCGCCTCGGGCTGTCCGTGCTCGTTGAAGAACACCTGCCCGATGCCGGCGCTGTTCCATAACCGCTCGCCGGCCTCTGCATGTTCCGGGGTATGAGGCACCACTTGCATGCGCCGGCGACGGGTCAGCCAGTTCAGCGGTGAACGGGGGGAGTAGAGCCAGCGATTCAGGCGGTCGAACCATTCCAGCAACCCACGGGGGAACTCATTCTTGATACCGCTGCTGGTGATCTGCCAGATCTTCGGCCCGGCGTTGCGATGGCGGATCAGCACTTCGTAGACGAATGAGTAATGCACATCGCCCGACAGGATCACGTAGTTGCCCGGTGTGCGTGAGTGCCGGAATATATTCAGGATCACCTGCGCCGCACCACGGTGAGCCATCCAGTTTTCGGCATCGACCAACAACGGATAACCGCACCAGCTAAAGACTTTCTGCACGGTTTCGATCAGCTTGACGCCGAAGATCGGCGCCGGTGAAACAATGATGGCCGAGGGGTGATCCAGCAGTTCGTGCTGCAACTCGCTCAAGGCCTCCCAGTCCAGCAGGCCGGACGGTTGCTTGAGGGTGAACTCGCTGCGCCAGCGCCGGGTGCGGGTGTCGAGCACCACCAGGGCGGGCTGGGTCGGCAGCACGTAGTGCCATTGCTGGAATTTCAACAACTCATCCAGCAGTTCGTCCTGGGCAGACGCGTCCAGATGGTTGCCCTGCATCGGGGGCGCAGTGGTCAGCGCCAGGGTTTTGTCCAGGATGCTTGCGAAGGCATCCGGGTTGTTGCCCCAACCCTGGCAGAGCATGTAGGCGAGCAAGGCATTGCCGATGATGCGCTTGGAGAATGGATTGCCATAGGCGGTCTCTTCCCACTGGGCGCTCAGGTTCCAGTCATCGGTGATGTCGTGGTCGTCGAAAATCATCAGGCATGACATATGGGCCAAGACCCGCGACACACCGCCGAGACCGTCGCGAAACTTGTCTACTTGCAGCTGCTCACGGGCATAGCGCGGCTGTTCGTCGCCGGTCAGGCGTGGCGGTTGCGGGCTGATCAATGTCCAAGGGGTTGGCGACCAGACCAGCAAGTACATCGCGATGACCTCGGCAAAGGTCACCAAATGGTTGTCAGCCGTGCTGCTGGTGAAAATCGGTTTCTTTGCCCCACCAAAAAAGCGTTCGCGCAGCGTCTCGTTGCTCTCCAGCGCCGGCAGCAGGTCGGCGCGATGGTAATAGCTGGCAGGGTGGTCGTAGAGGCGGGTGCTGTCATCCACCACCGCGCCGTCCAGATACTCGTCAAACAGACCCAGGCGCGCGATCAGCGCATGGATCGCCCGCAGCATCGGCCCCGCCACATCGTCGGCATAGACCTGGTCACCACTCATCATCAGCAGCGCCGGGCGTTGCTCCGGTGTGCGGGCTTCGGCCAGTACACGGTCGACACACAGCAGGCCTTCGTCGGCGTAATGGTGGGGTTTGCGGCAAGAACCGTGCATCAACTGGCGGATGCGGCTGTGCAGGACAAAATCCGGCGCCTGGACATTGGCGTACAGCAGGTGTGGCGCCCATTGTGCGATACCGCACGGTTTGCCATCGGCGGCGTCGATCAGCAGGTCGTAGCGGATGGACACATCCTGGGGCAGGGGGGTGTCCAGTGCCACGTCGATCAGGTGGATAAATGCCTGTTGCCCTACCGGGATAACCTGGCAGCGTGCGGCATCCAGTTCGATATCAAGCGCCTGCTGGCGGTCGTCCTCGATCCATTCCAGTTTCAGGGTCAATGCCAGGGCGCGACTGCCCACCAGCCATAACACCAGGCGCCCCGGTTCAAGGCGACGCAGCAAAGGACCGGCAAGTACAGCGGGCAACAGATCGGGTTGCAGCATGAAGAACACGGCTCCGGACAATTGTGGATTGACTAGCGTAGCGCAGTGGATGTCAGTGTTTTGTTAAGACGTGCGTGCGTGCAACAGGGCAATGCACGGGCAGTCCCTTGCCACCCTTGAACCATAAACGCCTCACGTCAAATCATGACGTCGTATCGAGGCGGGTGATCGAAGAGTCACCTCGGGCGATTGTGCTGGAGCATGGTGGCACCCTGAACTTTCCGGAGCGTTCCGGCGGTGGGTTGGAGTCGCTGGTGCTGCTGTCGGTGTAGGCATGGCCTCAGGTGCGTGATCCCCCATGTAGCAAGACCGACTACATGACCAGATAGTTCGTGGATTGTTCAAGGCCAGCCTGGCGGCGTGTTGCGAAGTGCTATCAGTGCAGGGACTTGCCGTGCTCCAAGGCCGCTTGCACATAGTCGAGCAAGCCCTTGGTGGTCCACGGTTTGGGCAAGAACTTCACGTTGCTGTTCAACTGTGCAGCCAGCTGTGTGTTACCGGAGGTCAGCACCACCGGGAGCGTTGGCCAACGATGGGCCACGACTCGACTCAGGTCATAGCCGTTGAGCAGTCCGGGCATCTGGATGTCGCTGACAATCAAGTCCACCGGATCACTGGTCCGCTCCAGAAAAATCATGCCTTCATCGGCCGACGGGAAGGAGGTTACCATCGCGCCGAAGTCTTCCAGTACCGCCACCATCAGCGCGCGGATGATTGCGTCGTCTTCCAGTACCAATATCGATGGCTGCGCCATAATCACTACACCATCACCAGGGTTCAGATGATGGAGTGGGCGAGCGCCAGATAGGTTCGATCAGATGTCTTGTATTCGATGGGTGGTCATTCGCAGGATCAGGGGATAAACACGTCGCGGCACGGAATGTCCGCGACGTTTTCCGGTAAACGCTACCGGGTTTGCTTAAAAGCGCTCATCCCTCAATGCAGGCAATGTCAGCTCCTTGACGAAGCTGGCCGATGACAGGCTCAAGATCATACGCACCACCTGCACCACGTCATGCACCGGGATCAACTGGCCCTCGCCACGCAGTTCGGCTTCGTGCCGGGGTGTGCTGAGCGGATCTTGCGTATTGAGGTAGCCCAGGTTGAGGCAGGTCACGCCCAGGCCCTGATGCCGATAGCCTTCGCGCAATGCATCGGCCATGCCCCGCAAGGCAAACTTGGACGCACCGAACGTTACTTCCGGGCGCCCGCTCTGAGGCAAGCCTGATGTCGAGCCGGTCAGGATGATGCGCGGGTTCGTACTCTTCAACAGCGGTACAAGGAGCCGTTTGACCAGCAACAGCGGCGCGGTGATGTTGCAACTGACGATAGCTTCTACCTGGGTGTCGTCATCCTTCAGGAAACTGTACGCCTCTTCAAAAGCCCGCTCCTCCCAAATGCCCAGGTTATAGATCAATGTGTCCAGGCCTCCCGCGGCCACTGCTTGCTCGATGATCTTAGTCGCCTGGGCCGGCTGGCCAAGGTCGGCTTCCACCCACAGCACTTCGGCGCCTGTACTTGAGGCCAGGTCTGTGGGACGGCTGCGAGAGACGCCGATCAAGGTATCTCCCGGGCCACCCAACCCTTGCATCAAAGCCCTGCCCAATCCTTTGCTTGCACCGACCACCATGGTTTTCATCGTTTGGCTCCTGAGTTGACCTATTGACGCAAGTGCGCATACAAGCAGAGCGGCGTGATGATGGCAATTGAATGGCTGTGACTGAATGTTAAGCTTTGCTGGATCAGTGTTTCCAGGCCGTTTTATGTCCCTTGTTATCCGACTTGCCATCCCTTGCGACGCGGTGTATTTGCCCGCCATAGAGCGCAGCGCCGCCCAGCTTTTCCGTGCCGTTGACGGATTGCATTGGCTCGCCGACGCAGACGTCATGACCGTTGAACGGCATCGGCAACTGATTGCACTTTCCACCTGTTGGGTGGCGTCGGATGCGAGTGGCCAACTCCTGGGGTTTATCAGTGTGCAACGGTATGGCGATGATCTGCACATCCATGAACTGTCGGTCAAACAGTCCATGCAGGGGCAGGGTGTGGGGCGGCGCTTGATCGAAGCGGTGATGAACGAGGTGAGATCACAACGGCTGCGGGCAGTCACCTTGAGCACTTTTAATGATGTGCCGTGGAATGCGCCGTTCTACCAGCGCCTGGGGTTTGAGCGGGACTCGTTGGCCAGACCGGATCCGCGCCTGGCTGCGATCCTGCGTGATGAATACGCTCATGGTTTTGCTCCGGGAAGCAGGTGTGCCATGGTGTGGCGCCGGTCCTGCAACGGTTGAAAGCTTGTGGTTCGCGGTTGGAAGAGCGGCCCTGTGAACAGGCATAATTACCGCTCGCCCCCCGACATCGTTGCCGAGAGCCATTTCATGAAGTACGCCGCTTTACTGACATTCGCCCTGATCCTTGGCAGCTCCTGCAACCTGCAGGCAGCCACTGGTGACGCTGAGGCCGGTGCAAGACTGTTCAGCAAGACCTGTGGGGGTTGCCACAGCGTCGGGACTAATGCTCGCGGCGGTTTCGGGCCACAGCTCAATGGCATCATCGACCGAGCGGCCGGCGCTACTACGGACTATCAGTACTCCGATGCGATGAAAAACTCGGGCGTGGTGTGGACGCGGGAAAAACTGGCGGCCTATATCGAGAACCCGAAGAAAGTAGTCAGCGGTACGCGGATGATCTTCTGGGGGATCAGCGATCAGGAAAAGATTGAAAACCTGCTGGCTTATCTTGAGACCTTCCAGGCGCAGTAGTGTTGGAGCTATCCCAGCCTCAGGCGTCGATAGCTCCTGTCGGGTGTCAGGAACCCTGCGGGGTTTCTCCCCGGGCCAGCCGTGCATTGATGTCGTCGATGACCGCCGGCAGTTCCACAATGGTGTCGATCAGATAATGCGGTCGTGAACCTTCAAACATCCGTGCGATGCGCTCGCGCTCCTGTGTCAGTTCAGCGGTGGGCAATGCCTTGTATTGCTCATAGGTCAGGCCCAGCGCGTTGCCGGAGCAGGTCAGGGCAACGGTCCACATACCGGCGCTGCGACCTTCCAGGATCCCTGGCCATGTATCGTCAACCTTCACGCAGGCCGCAACGTCGCTGATACCCAGTGCGATCACGTTGGCCAAGGCCTGGGCCGGATGCGGGCGACCGTTGGGCACCTCGTCGGTAGCCACTACGTGATCCGCCACGTAGCCGTTCTGTCGCGCCAGCTCCACCACTTTGGCCATGACCACCGCTGGATAGCCGGAGCAGGAGCCGATTTTCAGCGCCTTGCTACGCAGGGTTTCGATGGCTTCCAGTGCGCCGGGAATGACTGCCGAATGCAGGGCGATCTTCTCGATCTGCAGCGGCATGAAGCGCTCATACAGCGCGGTGACATCCTCATCGCTCGGCAGGCGGTCGAACACGGCGCGGTAGCGTTCGGCAATCTGCGGCTGATTGCACAGGGTGCGAATGTGATCCCACTTGCCCATACCCATCGGGCCGCGAGCTTCTTCCAGGGAAACTGCGACACCGAACTCTGCGAAGGCTTCGACGAAGATCTGGGTGGGCGCGAATGAGCCGAAGTCGACGACGGTACCGGCCCAGTCCAGGACCACGGCTTGCAGTTTGGACGGTTGTTGGTAATGCATGGCTATTCTCCATTTTCGGGTGTGAGCAGGCCGTCCCCTTTTCCAGAAAGAGACAAGCCGCTTGAGTGGTTAAACGGGTGAAGCGAATCAGCCAGCCGGGATTGGGCTGGCCTCGAACAGTTCGGCGATCATCGGCCGGTTGCGCCGGATGCCCAGGCAGCACAGGTGGTAGTCAATGGAAAACGGGTGATCGACAAAGGTGATCGGTGTGGTGCCCGGGGTTTGCGTGTACTCCACCGCGGACACAAAGCCGATACCGATGCCCTTGGCGATCGCATGCACGATCGCTTCGCGGCTGTTGAGCTGCATGACACAGTTGAGGTCTACCCCCAGGCGCTTGCAGCTTTCTTCCACCAACTGCCGGGTACGCGAGCTGCGTTCGCGCAAGACCCAGCGCTCGTGCTTGATCTGCTCGACGTGGACTTCTTTCTGCCGGGCCCAGGGGTGATCGTCGCGGACCACGGCGATGATCGGATAGCGCCGGTACAACTGCGTGTCAAAGCGATGGTCAAACTCGGAGAGGGCCAGAATCGCCACGTCGATATCGAAATTGAACAGGCGGTCCAGGGTTTCCTTTTCCGGCGAAAACGAGGTCTCCAGCTCAATGTCCGGATGGCGCTGCATCAACTCATATGTCAGGTTCATGGCGATGGGTGGCGAGACCGCCCCCAGGCGTAACATTCCGGTTTTGCGTTGCTTGAAACTCTGCAGCAGCTGCATGGCCTCATCCTCCTGGCCGAACAGGCCCTGGGTGATTGCATAGAGTGCGTGCCCTGCCGAACTCATCTCGATAAAGCGCCCACGGCGATGGAACAACTCCACCGAGAACTGCTTTTCCAGTGCATTGACCTGTTCACTGATGGTTGGCTGGCCGACGCTCAGGTAGTCGGCAGCGAGGGTGAAACTGCCGGTCTTGGCCACTGCATGAAAGGAGCGCAGCCACTTGTGGTACTGGTACATAGCGTGTCGTGCTCCAAGATCAGCCGAGCCTGGCCATCAACGGCGGATAAACAAGGCCACAACCGCACTGCACAGGCAGGCCGAGGTGACGACGATGAAGATCAGCGACGTATTGCCGGTACTGTCGAGCATACTGCCGATCAGCGGTTCCGCCAGGCCGGCGAACAGATAAGACGAAAAGTTCATCACACCGGTCGCCGTGCCAGCACGCTTGGCGCCCACCAGGTCTGGGCACAGCGCCCAGAAACTCGAGGCCGGGCCATACACGAAGAACCCGCACAGGAACAACGCCACCACGCCGACTGCGCTGTGTGGCGGCAGGCTCCACATCCACAGGCTGGTGGCGGCGCCCAGGAACATGTAGAGCATGATCGCCAGGTAGCGCTTGGAGCCGAACAGCTTGTCCGAGACCCAACCGTTGCTCAGGGCGCCGATGGCCATGCCCACTGGCAGGGCGACGGTGATCCACTTCGGATCGATCATGCTGTCGCCGCTTTTCCAGTTGGCGCCGAGGAAATGCACCGGCACCCATACGATCAGGCCGTAGCGCGCCGCGTTCTGGAAACCCAGGGAGACCGCGGCGATGATCAGTCGCGCATTTTTCAACACGGCCTTGTAGCGTTGGGCCGAGGTTTCCTCTTCACCGTGGGCGACTTCATGGCCTTTGTCATCGGCGTTGGCCACGCCGGTGTTGTCCAGCGGCTCGAAGCCTAAATCCTGTGGGCGCTCACGGGCCACCAGGTAAAACAGGATGCCACCGGCCAACATCAGCAACACCGGCAGGCGGAAGATCCAGCGCCACTCCAGTTGCAGCACTTCCAGCACTACGATAGAGGTGACATAGGACAGCACCGAGGCGCAGCCCGCGGCGAAAACGTACAAGCCGTAGACCTTGCCGCGCTCGCCGGCACTCCACCAGTTGGAAATCAGCCGGCTGCCCGGTGCCCAACCCAAGGCCTGAAAATAACCATTGATGCCCCAGGGCAGGATCAGCGCGGCAAAGTTGCTGGCAAAACTGGTCACCCAGTTGGCCGCGCAGGACAGCACGGCACCGGCGGTCATGATGCGCCGTCCACCAAACTTGTCGGCAAGATTGCCGTTGATCGCCTGGCCGATGGCATAGGCCCAGAGCATGACGGCCGATACCCATCCAAGGTGTTCCTTGGTAAAGCCGAACTCGGCCTGGATCCCCGGAATGGCGAAACCAAAGGTTTGCCGTCCGGTGTAGAAAAACAGATAACAAAACATCGCCGCCAATAGCATGCGCCACTGGGCAACTCGGAACGAAGCGCTGCGCACAGCAGGGCCAGACAGGGTATGTGCACGATTCATGATGTTTTCCTTATTGTTATTCGCCCCGACGACCGCAGCCGCAGGGGGGCACGCTTTACAGGTGCAGCAGGAAACGACCGAATTACGCTGGGTCTAGGCCGCTTGCGAGCCGATGAAGTTCTTGCCGCGCGCACCTTGCATGGCGAAGCGGATCATCGCTTGGGCTTCGGTTGGCGTTACGCCGTAGTCGGCAAACTCGGTCTTGACCTCCAGGCTGTGGAGAAAGTCGCGCAACTGTGCCTGGGCCTTGGGCAAGTCCGCGCCGAACACCCGGTGCAAGGTGCGATCACGCGCCGCGTCATGTCCCCATGCCAGCCCGAGAACCAATGGCAGGGTGAAAGAGCAGGCGATGCCATGGGGCAGGCCGTGGTGCAGGGTCATCTCGTAGGAAATGGAATGGGCCAGCGCGGTCTTGGTATTGGAAAACGCCAGGCCGGCCTTGAGCGCTGCCAACGCCATGCGTGACCGCAACTCCTGGCTGCCCAGGTCGCGATGAAGCAGCGGCAGGCACTCCAGAATGTCCTCGATGGCAGACACTGCAAACGTGTCCGACACCGGGTTGGCGTTGATATTCCAGATCGACTCCAACGCATGGGAGAGTGCATCCAGCCCGGTGGATACCGTGACTCCGGCTGGTACGGTGAGCATCAATTGCGGATCGATAATCGCCACTTTCGGCCAAGTGCAATCCAGGTGCAGTGAATACTTCTTGTGGCTGCCCGAGTCCCAGATCGTCGCCCAGGGTGTCACCTCGCTGCCGGTGCCCGCCGTGGTGGGCGCCGCGATCAGCGTCTTGTAGTGCGTGGGCACGAAGGGCTGGCCCGTTGCCAGCTGCGCCAGCAACTCATCGAACTGCCCGGATTCGGTACCCACGATCAATGCCTTGGCCGTATCAATCGCGCTGCCGCCACCCACTGCCAGTACCACGTCACACGCTGCGGCCTGCAGCCAGAAACGCTCGTAGGTTTCCCGCAGTTGCGCGACGTCGGGGTTGGGTTGCACGTCCTCGATCACATACACCAGGCGATCCCCCAGCAGCGCTTGAATCCGCTCGATCAAACCCAGGCCACGCGCTTCGGGAAAGGTGACAAGGGCGACAGTCTGGTGCTCGGTGATATTGACCAGGTCTTGCAGGCAGCCCCAGCCGAAACGGGTGTCTACCGGGTTATGGAATCGGGCATTCATGGCGGGTTCCTGATTTTTATTGTTGGAAGTGGCGCCATAGTCAGGGAGGGTAGGAGATAGCTCAAATCGATAGATTGGGGGGATGGATTGGTTGGGCCGATAGTGGAGCCTGAATGAACAAAGGTGGGTTTTGTGCCTGAACTGATTTGAAGGCTCGATATTCCCTGCTCGCGCCGCTGGATCTTCGTCTGGGGGGCGAGGGAGTGAACCTACGCGGGGGGAGGGAGCTGAAATTGGCTTTGTTCGATGCTGCGCGTGGAAAAATCACCGGCTCCACAAAGGGCGGAGCCAGGCGCTATTTCGCGGGCTGCTTATCCCGCATCCGGGCCGATGAGCTCCTGCTCGATAAGCGTCCCCGGCATCATCACCCCAAGCCCTTCAACCAAACGCCCGCCAGCCTCTTGTAGCGCATCGAGCGGCATCTGTGGGAGGCTTTCCAGGATGAACCACATCCGGGTCGCGTCCGAACTCAAGCGAGTCCTGACGCCCTGGCGCCAGTTCCAGCGCCGGCAGGTTACGCCCATATCGTCACGCCAGATCACCTCTCCCGGCTCCGGGGACTCATTGACGATCTGCCCATCCTTGACCGCATCGAACAGTTCATCGCCATCGGCGATCACCAACCTAGGCGTGCCGACATAGGCCGCGAGATTCTCGCCGCCGACGGGTATTGCATACTCAAGGCTGATCGCGTTGTAGAGGTCGACGATTGGATCAATCGGCGGCAGCCCGCCACCTCGCAGCACTCGCTTGCGCAAGGCCTCGGCGGAGCACGGCGTGCGCTGCGGCTTGGCCCCGAATCCGCGAAATACCTCGGCCCAGGCTCCCAGGTGCGCTTGCGCCCAGGCCGGGTCATCGTTCATCACTGCCTGGCACGCGTCGGCCAAGGCTTTCTGGGCAAAGTCCGGATTGATGAGGGGGGCAGCTTCGACACAAATGCTCAACGCCCTGAAGCCTGGAGCCAGGACGGCGATTTGCGAGGTAATCAAGGGGCGGACAGACGACATCAATGGTTCCTTGGAAAGTATGAGCCTTGAGAAGTGGCAGGTAATGCAACGCTGAAAGTGAGGGCATTTCTACCGGCTGGGGATGATTAGCTCTAATGATTTCAGCTAATGCAAAATTAGAATGGCTAATAACCAGTAGAAATAGATGTCGCGTCCGCTGCCCTGTTTTTAATCGATGTACTGAACCATCGGCGCCAGATCCGGGTATTCGGTCACCATCTGCGCAAGGCACTGTTGCATAAGCTGCGCGTCGCGCGGGAGACGCTGCGCAAAACCACTCCAGCCGGTCAGTTGCAGCATTGTTGGCATCTCGACCAGCCCGGTGATGGCGTCCCAGAATGCATCCCAGTTTCGACCGTACCAGTTTGGAAAACCAAGTGTGGCGCCCAGCATGCAATGGAGTTGGTCGGATGTTTCTACGTGGCTCAAGTCGATTTTTACCAGAGGCGATCTGGCCATGTGTTCACCATTTGCGCCGGGCTCAGTTGAGCAAGTGTTTGGAAATAAGCCGCGAGATTTCGACGATGGAGGTCTTGCCGGTGAATTCAAACTTCACTTTGCCCAAGGATGAAAAGTAGATTTCAAGCTCTGAGTCCAAGTCGAATGTGCCGGAAGTTTCCACGGAGTAGGCCACAATATTCTTGTACGGCAGTGACGTGAAATCCTTCTTGCTGCCGGTTATCCCTTGCACGTTCACGGCGATGATGCGCTTGGTGGTGAATACCACCCCATCGCGCATGGATTTGTACGCATCCACTACGTGTTCGTCATCCAACAACAGGGACGCAACACGTTCGGCGTATTCGTTGTTTTGCTTGAGTTTGAAGAAGCCTTTGTTGTTGAAGTCGATCATGGGTGGGCCTTGTAGTGTGTCAGTGAGGGCGCGTCGCGTTAAAGGATAGCCTTGAGGTAGTCCCTGAGTGCGTCGAGTGGTGTGCCCAGTTCCTCAAGCGTTGACGTTTGTTGAACCTGCAGCGCAAGTCTTTGCAGCTCACGACCGAGCACCGTGTCGGCGCCGCCCAAGCTGTTTAGTGCCTGGGCAATGCACTCATCCAGCTTCGACTGAATTGCAGCCAAATCCCCCTGGCGCACCAACAATCCAAATACTTCCCGCTCATACCCATCCATCACCGGATCATCGCGTAAAACCGGGCTGCTGCCGTCGGTCTCGTGCACCAGCTTGAGTGCAAAGAGCGCAACAGCTTCCAGCGTCAATTCCATGGTCTCGGTTCCTCGGTGCTTTTAGGGGAGGGCGATGATCACTGTTCTGCGACAGAAAAAAAAGACATCGAGTACTTGCGCACCAGGTCAGGTAATTACTACGCGTATGCAGATAGGTGGGGTGCCTAGGGCGCCGCGTAATTCAAACGTTCGTATACGACCTCTCCGCCATGGCTGGCAGGGGGGTGACGAGAAGCCATATGTGTACAGGCATATTACTCTTCGAAGCCTCTGGGAAAGGCCGTAACATTCCATACAGAACAGTCTTGTTGAGTTAGAACCATAGTGCTAACTAGTTGATGTTTCCGGCGTGTGGGTTAGAGATCAGCGCGATCTTATATGGCACTATGAAATAAATTTAACTTGTGGTTGCATCTACCACTCTCCAATAATGTAAAATCGCGGCTGCAGTCGATCGAGGGTCAATACTCAAAAACAGGCCTTGGCTCACTCACGATGAGAGAGAAAGCGCACTGACGGCGATATTGTCAGTCCGTTGATATACAGCTGCCATAGCCGAATCCCGATTGCAGTCATCTGGGCATCGGAACCGTTATGCGGAATGCACGACATCAGTAAAGGAATGATTCATGATTTCATTGGACGAACTTCTCATTATGTCGGGTTTGTCGAGAAAGAGCGACTGGTTCGAAGCCCTCAAGATAAATACCACGGCGCTGGGTTGTGATAGCGTGCTGTTTGCGTACAAATCGAACAATAATGTTGATAACGACCAAGCCATTATCCTCAGTGACTATCCAGCAGCTTGGCGCCAGAAATACGACGCTGAGAAGTTTGCTCGGATTGACCCCGTTGTTTCTCACTGTTTAACCTCGACAGTGCCCATTGTGTGGTTCGATAATATCTACACCTCTGTCCAGCAGCTGAACTTCAGAGAGGAAGCCAAAAAATTTGGCCTGGCACAAGGTGTCAGTTTGCCTATTCATGGCGCTGCCGGCCAAGTGGGGATGTTGAGTGCCCGTTTCGAGGCTACTCCGCAACGGCAACTTAAACACCATTTAGCACGGACGCTCCCCAACCTGACACTTATCCGCGACTACGCCCTGGATACGTTTCTCAACCTGCTTGGCAAGGAAAGTGCTGAAGAGCCTGTCGCGCTCACGCATCGGGAGTTGGAGATACTCAAATGGAGTGCATTTGGCAAAACCACTTGGGAAATTGCTCGTATTCTCAGTTGTTCGGAAGCCAACATTAATTATCACTTTGCCAAAATCAGAAAAAAGTTCAATGTAGGGTCGAGGAGAATGGCAATCGTTAAAGCCTTGCAAACGGGGTTGCTGGATTTTTGAAGCAGGCAGTCGTCAACCGACAACTGCCTGGCTCAGTCGTGCCTTACTAATAAAACTCATGTGTTGCTGTGCTGTTTATGCGCAAGACGTCCGGCTTTCGATTTCTCTGAGCACGCGCTCTCTGAGCGCTGGCTCCCAAACTTCATCCCACTGTTGTACATAGTGTTTGCGCTGTTCTAAGATCTGCGGACTATTTAAGTCAAAGTCAGCATCGATCAGCTCGATTTGCCTGGATTTGGTATAAGACATGAAAGGCGACGCGGTTAAGCGTCGGGCGTCAGTTTCAACACCAAGGCGTTTTGCGCAATACAACGCAGCGGCGAGTGCTTCGTGTTCGGAGTGGCTGACTTGCATGACTTGCGTTCGGACACGATCCTTATTCCAGACCGGCTCCTGATAGATATGTTGATAGACGTCTATGGCGACGTCGCAATGTTCTATTTCTTCTGCAAAGTGGTAACCCAATAGGTAGAGCACCCCGAGGTTCGCTGAAATGCTGCAAGTGCGAGCGAAATTCTTTCCAGAAAACAGCTGTTCAAAAAAAATAAAACTGGAAATACAGTTTTTGCTCTCAAATACTGCAATTTTCAGCAACGCATCCCTGACGCCTTCACGCTCTCCCTTGGCGACCCTCTGCAAAATAGGTTCGTAGTGATTTACGTGAAACTCGTGAAGGTAGGGATATACCCGAGGGTGAAATTGATCCTTGTATATACTGCCTGGGCAAAGAAATGAATTCAGATATTTATGGGCTTTGGCGTGGTGCATTTCCTGTACCAGGAAGGTGTGCTCAAGGTCCAGCAACCCTTCATCGGCAATCAACCCCCGGGAGTGTTTGCTGACAAAATTACAAAAGTATTCAATGTATTCCAGATAAAAGGAATACCCCAACCCCACCAGAGAAGTCTGTTCGTCGTACGCCCAGCGAAAATCAAAATCCGCCCCGACTTTCATGGCCTTTCTTATATCGAATGGAATTCTTCTGATTCTCATGTTGCGTCCTGGCTGCCTATCGCGAAAAGGCGCTCGTCCTTGGACGAGTGCCTGCTCGGTACTGTCAGTTCTGAAGAAACAGAATCCCGTCTTCACTTTCCGGGGAATGAATCGCCCGGGTCTGTCCCAACCCTTTGACCAAAAACGAAACATGCTGTGCACGCATTTGTTCCTGGCTGTACGGACTTCGGTTACCGAAGATCTGCTCCATTAACTGAGTTTTTTTACGCACAATGCGATCCACTGCTCCCTCTCCCCGCTTGGCCGGTAGGAACAACTGCATCAATTTGTTTTGCCCTTCAAAATAAGTCTCGTGGACCATCGCATTATGATAGGTAAGGCCGACGTCAATCACCGCCAGTGAACGCTCCAGGTGCTCAGGATCGGACTTTACCAACTCTTCAATGACAGCCGCCCACGCCTGGGTATGCCGTGCCTCGTCTTTCATAATGTTGGTTATTAGGGCCTGGAGGGCCGGGTGGTGTACCTGACTGCGTACATCCCGGTACAACTCAGTATTGACCACTTCGCCAAATAGGTGGGCAAATGTATAGCTGTACAGATCCCAGTACTTTCGATCCTCATAGCACCAGATGTACTTTTGCGAATATTCGCGGACGGAAAGTTTGTCTACATAACTCAACTCACCGGTAGAGACGTAATGGTGGGCGGTCGCAAGAGCGATGCCATGACGCATTTCTTCATAGGCAATGATATTGACATAGGCAAGAATCTGCCCCCAGTCGTTGGCCAGGCTTTTTGGATAACCTTCACGGATTTCACTGAGCAATAGGTCATGAAACTGTACCGCTGATGCCTGTCCGGAAAACTCTCCATCCGACAAGCAGTCGAGCAAGTTGACAATATCCCGATCATGCTCATCGAGCTCGGCCAGCCATTTCCATTCATACCGTTGTGCGTCCCACCTTTGTTCGTCGGAAAGGCAGCCGAAATTGACGATGGTGCTAATCCCTGACATGCAAGATTCTCCCTGAATTGAGTCGCCCGGCAGAGAGCAACTCAGGTATTGCTTGGTTAATAAAAAAGTCGATCAGCAAGTTAGGCCGCCGTCGATCACCAGCGTTTGGCCGGTGATATAGGCTGCTCCCTCGCTTAGTAGGTAATCAACCAATGACGCTACCTCAACCGTGCTTCCGAAACGACGTAGCGGAATGCTCTTCTTCAGCCCCGTACCGCTGTCTTTCAAATGCCGGGTCATATCGGTCTCGATATAGCCAGGGGCAATGCTGTTGACCCGCATATTAAATCGAGACATTTCAAGAGCCAGCGAGCGGGTCATGCCTATCAGTGCGGCCTTGGTGGCTGAATATGCTGACTGGCCGACATTGCCTTTGATTCCTGAAACGGAGCTGATGTTGATAATGCAAGCATCAGACTCCCCCATCATCGAACCGATAAAAGCTCGGGAAACCGAAAATGCAGAAAAGACGTTTTGACTGAATATATGGGTCAGGGCTTGCTCATCAAGGTTCGAGAAAAGGCTGTCCTCAGCGACCCCAGCATTGTTGATCACTGCATAAGGCGGTCCATAGCGCTGAATAAGCGATTGCGCCACATCTTCAACCTGGCTCACATCGGATACATCGCAGTGAACCGCCTCTACCCGATTACCAGGTTCATTATTCAATTGTTCAGCCAGCGCCTTGGCTTCGATCATGCTGGTCTTGTAGGTGAATACAACATCGTAGTTCCTGCTTGCCGAACGCACGATCTCTGCACCGATGCCACGAGACCCACCCGTGACGAATATCCATTTACGCTTCATGCCGATTCCTCCAGCAGGTTGGCGATCAATCCCATTTCTACAGCCAGCACCGGTCGGTCATGCGAGTACAAGGTGAAGACAACAGAGGCAAAAATGGAATCGTTGACTCTGATCAGATCCTTGCCTTTAACGCTGTAAGCAATTGATTCGTAGTTCGACCCTGGCGCCAGAGTCCAGTCGGTATCTATCAGCGTCAGCGCATGGGAGATCTGATAGACGACATAAGGGCGGTTGCTGGATATACCTTCTCTGGCGAGAAAACGCTGAACATCACTGGCTAACGCAGACTTGCGGTTGTCTTCGATGTAAATCGAAAATAGGATGGCGTCCCAATACACGCTCGGATGTAAATGTGAGCCAACAAGGGTCGACAACAGTTCGTATTTTTTATCCAGCACCTCGGTGCAATAGCGCTCGAGTATTGGTCGACGCTCGTCCGACGCTGTCTCCGCAGTAGCTTGCGAAGCGCTTCTGGCCTTCACGCTGCCTGTATACAGCGACTTCCCGTCAGAGCTGACTTTAATGTTCTGTACAGGACTGAGTGTGTAGTCTACGAACTGGTCAATCGGCACTGCATGCTTGAGATGCAGCTTTATCTCGCAAGTCTGGGCACAAATGGGAGCCTCGAGCGCCAGATGATTCTTGAGCGGCAACATGGCAAGCATTCCATGAACAATCCGCCCGGAGTGACCATTTTTGATGGCGAAATCGCCATCGAAATGTACTGGGTTCCGATCGCCAGAAAATACCGCCCAGTTCTCCAGGTCTTCATGATTAAAGTTTCGACGCATATCACGAATACCTTCTGACAACTAGGCAGCTATTGGCCCCGCCGAATCCGTAGTTGATGTTCAGTACGTTGTCGACCGTCTCTAAATGCCGGTGTTCGTTAGGGATGTAATCAAGATCGCAAAGAGGATCGGGGCACGCCAGATTGATCGTTGCCGGCGCCATTCCGGTCTGGAGGGTCTTGATACAGAAAACAGTTTCAATAGCACCCGCTGCAGCGATCAGATGGCCGGTATACGATTTCGTACTGGAGATGGGAATCGAGCTTGCTCGCTCGCCAAAGACCTTCTTGATGGTATTGGTCTCATTCAGATCATTGAGCTGAGTCGAGGTCCCGTGTGCATTGATGTAGTCGATGTCCGATACATTAAGACCCGCATCCTCGATCGCCTTTTCGATCGACATCGCTCGACCCAGCAAATCCTCGGCCGGAGCGGTGATATCGTAAGCATCCGAATAGTTGGCGTACCCACCGATCTCGGCATAGATGGTAGCGCCTCGCTTGAGCGCCTCATCCAGATCTTCGAGTACCAACACGGCGCTGCCTTCGGACAACACAAATCCGCTTCGCCCCTTACTGAACGGACAACAAGCCTTTGCCGGGTCTTCCTGTTCCTTGCTCAAGGCCCCCAGGATATCCACCGACCAGACGTTGTAGTCTCCTGTAATGCTCTCGCTGCCTCCGGCAAGCATGCATTTGGCCCTGCCGTTACGAATGAGTTCGCATGCGTCGCCGATTGCGATGTTGCCTGTGGCACAGGCTGCCACCAGCGTGTTCTGGTAACCCCTCATATTCCAGGCCATTGAAACCGACCCGGTCCATACGCTGTGCATGGAAAAAATTGTACTGAGCGGAGAAGCGAGACCCGACTCGACATACATGTCGTTATTGTCGATGGTTGAGTCGACTCCTCCCCACCCTGTTCCCAACACTACGCCCCGGTCAAAGGGCGAATAGTGTTTGTCCATCTCTGCCACCGGATCCTCACCAAAAGCCAAGCACAATGCTTGCTCCGAAGCGGACATGCCGATTCGCGCAAAGCGGGGAAGATTCTTGGCGATGCGTTTCGGTACCGACTTGAGCTCTATCGGAAACTCGATCTTTCCAAAAAACTTTGCCGTGACTGATTGATCGTTCATCGGGTGTCGGGCATAACCCATTTGATAGTCTTTTATGGCACCCCAGATTTCGTCTGTGTTACGACCCAAGGCACAGACAGCGCCGAATCCCGTGACGACTACCCTTTTCTTAGTTTGCACTGCGCATCCCTCTCGAGCTGTATTACCGTTGTCATGTCGACGGGCTGGATCAAGCTTGCTCGTTTCGGCAGAACGTATATAAATCGCCCAGGGTGCTCAGGTTTATTTCGGGAAGCTTATTAACGTCTATGGCGATGCCAAGTTCTTTTTTAAGCGCAACTTGAATGCTGACGTAATCGAGACTGACAAGGTGAATGTCGCTGATCAGGGTGTCCTCTGTAAGGGTGTCGATATCGAAGTCGGTTAGTTCCCCAATAACATTAGTAATCACGGTTTCAACGTTCATCATTCCACTCCTGTGGTTTCATTTTTCTTGGCGCTACCAGCCATGATTTCACTCATGATGGCGCGTATTTCATCGGACATCGGCACTTCCATGGAGAACGTGTTATCAATCACGGTGTAATCGAGATAGCCCATCCTTCCAATAGGTCGAACCTTTTCAATATCGACACAGCCATCAGATTTTATGTACTCATCATTGATATGCACGCGAATCACTTCGCCGATGATGAGGTCCACTGTTCCAAGTTCGCTGCTGCCCTTTATTACAGTCGTCGACACATAGCGGCACTCAAGATGACACGGACTATCCTTTACCATAGGCACATCGGAAAGATCGGCTTTTATCTTTTCAAGGCCCGCCAACTCGAACTCACTCTGGTCGGAGGGCACAATCATCGCCGAGATGTTCACGGCCTCCTTGAGTGCTTCGGTCGCCATGTTCCAAACAAACCAGCCGGTTTTTTCAGCATTGACTGCGGAGTCCTTTCGCTGACCTGTTGGGTAATGATTGGCGGCAAACATGACCATAGGCGGATCAAATGTAAGAATACCGCACTGACTGAAAGGTGCGAGATTATCATTGCCCTGTTCATCAACTGAGGAAATCCAAGCAATCGGACGAGGAACAACACAACTTCTGAACGGAGAGTGAGGCAGTGGACAATTATCTTCCTGTGGGTCGTATTTCATTTTTAACTATTGCCTTTGTTTGTTTGGTTTATGTTTGCAGTTGATATTTTTTAAGTCAAGGGCGTCGCCAGTTGACTATCACAATGAACAGTACCAACCAATATGCAGCATATGCTGCATGCTGTACTCATGACACAGCAATAGCGTGGTGTGCGAGATTTCTTGCAGGGTGTTTGTGTGCTTGTCGAGATACATGCCAACTAGCATAACTGCTAGTCTGTCTGAAGTTTGGCTGTGCAGGGATGAAAGCAAGTTGGTCGGTCAGTTTTAAATTGCACGCACTCATCATCGGTCATTGCTGTAACAGCAATAACGAAGCTAGGGTTATGAGGAAGTATCGGCAGCAGATGCGTAAAACGAGTAGATTTACGGAGTTGGTGAAACCGTTGCGGCAAACGACGTTGCGGCAAATACTGGGGCAGCAAGCCCTGGTTAATGGATAACCTAAGGCATTACCGAAAGTGCGTCTAATCGCTCAAGTCGACTCTTTACAGGAAGAGGGAGCTGCCGAGCAAGCCCGGCAGTAAAATGCTACCCAAAGTTCAAGTGGGGGGCGGGGGGCAGGTCCGCGACCAGCAGAGACGATCAGGAACCATGCGCAAGTGTTACTCGCGCCATGCCTTGAACAACAGGCTGGCGTTTACTCCGCCGAATCCGAAGCCATTGCAAAGTGCATAATCCATCTCTATCGAGCGCGGCTCGCCCAGCACCAAATCGACATCCAAAGCATCCTCATCAGGTCGGTGGCAGTTGAGGTTGAATGGCGCCACTTGGTTAACCAGGGACATGACCGTGAAAATACCAGCCAGTCCACCGGCTGCACCCAATAGGTGGCCGGTAGATGACTTGGTCGAAGACACAGCAACGTTCTTCGGACCGAAAACGGCCTTCACAGCTGCAAGCTCGCCTTTGTCTCCGATCATCGTCGAAGTTGAGTGAGCGTTGATGTACTTCACCGCACCTGGTTCAACACCGGCTTGTTTCAGAGCGACCCGCATACATCTTTGGGCGCCTGCGCCATCTGCAGGAGCAGCGGTTACATGGTAGGCGTCAGCGCTGGTGCCATAACCGACAATTTCGGCAATAGGCTTGGCGCCTCGAGCCAAGGCGTGTTCCAGGGTCTCGATGACCATCAGCCCAGCACCCTCTGCAATAATGAACCCGGCGCGATCAGCATCGAAAGGACGGGAAGCCTCTTGTGGACGGTCGTTGAAGGTAGTGGCCATTGCCTTGGCTGCGACGAACCCGCCGATGCTTACTTCGTTGATGCATGCCTCGCTACCACCACAGATCGCGACATCGGCTTCATCGTTCTGGATCATGCGAACCGCATCGCCAATCGCCTGCACACCAGCAGCGCATGCCGTTGCAGGCGCTCCCAACGGCCCCCTGAAGCCGTACTTGATGGAAACTTGTCCAGAGGCCATATTCACCAAAAAACCCGGAACGGTAAAAGGCGAAACTTTACGTACGCCACTTTCGTTGATCGAATTCACTGCATCACGAATGTAATTCAGTCCTCCGATTCCCGAGGCGATGATAGTGGCCGTGCGTGCCTTGTCTTCATCGGTTATCGGCGTCCAGCCTGATTGCCGAAGAGCCTCGCTGGCGGCGGCCAAGGCGAAAATGATGAAGCGATCCATGCGCCGTGCGTCTTTCGGATTGACGAAAGTGTTGATATCGAAACCGGCTTCGGGATCGGAGCTGATATCGGGCACAGTGCCGGCAATTTCAACCGGCAGATCCCCCATTCGATCAATCTTTCTAACGCCAGACTTACCCTCTAACAGACGCTTCCAACTGTGTTCAACGCCTACACCCAATGGGGATACCGCGCCCATGCCAGTAATTACAATTCGTTTAGTCATAGCGTTGATTCCTCTGCTTCGGTACTTGGCGAGCATTCAGCCCCCATTCCATTAAATGGAGAGCCGTGGAGGCTGAAACCAAATAGAACATTTGATAGGGGCACCTGCGACAGGTCAACCCGCGTGCGGGGCGACTATCAGAACTGATAGTCGATTAGTGCCACGCCGACATTTCGCCGCGGCATTCACCTATTGGGATGTCTTCAACACATTCATGCGAGTCCCCCTTTCACATGGAAAGGGATTGGCGAGTGACGTCATTCAGTTCTATTCGAAGGGCGATAGCGTTCTCTATGCCGATGCGCATGGCTGGGCCAAAACGACTGATATCCAGACCTTTTCGCCTCAGTAGTTTTTCCACGCCAAGCGTAGTCACTGTCACAAACTGTTCGACCCCCCGCTCGATTGCGAACTGGATCAGTGCTCTGATGGCCATGATGGAATCAAGTGACAGGCCCTGAGGGGATATCTCTCGTGACAGGATCGCGAAGCGACTTAACTCCCATATGCGTTCGCAATTGGGCGCTTGAGCACCATACAACAGCTCGGGAAAGGTATTTTTGAGCATATAGGGGCCAGTGGTCGGCAGGATCCGCCAGCATCCAAACAAACTCTCAGAGGCAGACTCATCATCCAGAATCAGATAATAGGGGTTTAGCGCGTCGTAACCATCGATTTCCATGTCAGCAATAATCGACACATCCCAACGTTTGCGATCCTTGAAAATTTTGGCACGGAGCCTGTGCATTTGCTCAAGGCGTACGTCATCAAGCTCAGTTCGGGGACCAATTGCGATAGCCATTATTATCTCCTTTTCAAAGCGCTTATTATTTGTCTTGCCTCCCTGAAAGGTAACTATCAAAAGTATTAGATCCGCCTGTGCTGTTGCGCGCAAAGTGACTTTAATTGGCGAGTTGCAATAACTTTGCTTCATGAATTTTCAAATGCAACTATCACTTCTAATAGTGGAAGTGACTAGCGGTCGCGAGTAAATTTGGACTGACTTATTATTGGGTTCCTAATATAAACGGTGAACGAATAATGAATCTATCAGTGCTAATTGAAGCAAGTCGTCTGCAGCATCGCCCGGTGATGATTCCTGTCAGTTGGAGCCAGGGTCGTGCTGCTTTCGGTGGTGTTGTCGCAGCACTTGCACACGAAGCCATGTGTCAGTTCGTCCCTCGAGATCGCACGCTACGATCTTTATCGCTGACATTCGTAGGACCTGTGGCTGTCAACGAGCCTCTCTTTTTTGAGACCGAAGTTCTGCGTGAAGGTAGCGCGGTTACTCAACTGCACTGCCGGGCCGTGCAGTCGGAACAGACCGTCACATCCATCCATGCTTGTTTTGGAGTCGCCAGGCCATCGACGTTGATGCTTGCGGCTGCGCAGATGCCGGCATTGCCACCGCTGGAAAAGTGCGAACCCTTGCCCTTGCTGCCTGATGTGGCTCCTAGGTACCTGCAGCATTTCGACATCCGTTGGGGGGATGGCGGGATGCCATTCACCGGTGCCTCATCGAGGGCGACGAGCGGATGGATACAACTGAAAGACACTGCCTGTGATGCAAGGCTGGATCAAGCGCAGTTACTGACGATGCTCGATGCCTGGCCGCCAGCGGTACTCTCCCAGCACCGCGGCCTGGCGCAAGGCAGTTCGTTAACGTGGAGTGTGGAGTTCCCACAACCGCTTATCAATCTTCCAGCCAATGCCTGGTGCGCCATGTCTGCCTCAACTGATTTCGCACTGGAAGGTTACAGTGCCTGTTCGGTATCGTTCTGGGCACCCGATGGGCAATTGCTGGCACTCAGCCGGCAAACTGTAGCGGTGTTTGGTTAGTTCCCGCTTTTATTCTTTGGCCAGCTGTTTTTACATAGATCGCAACGCTAGGGCGATGACCATTAACGGCCATCGCCATTCGATTTTCATCAAGTCCTCATGGCTCAACTCTTTCAGTTCCCGTCATCGACGTTGCACGTTTGAGCGACGTCATACTCGCTTTCGTTTGAAGCCAGAAGGTCGCCGTTCCCGTCAGCCTTCTGCGCTACCCATTCGCCCGAAGGGCACTTCCGGCCACCTGAGAGGTGCTCAATGATTACCCGCCGCTCAACAAAAACGTTCGCGTCATTACCTTCTACACCTGCGGCAAATAGCCGAACCTCCACCTTCTGTTTCGCGTCAATCCCGGTGCCTCATTCGCGATGCGCTGGGGCATGCCTCCGATTTTCTTCATTGCTCAAAAATGCTGGTGTTGGATGCGGCGACGGGCAACGGGGCAGATCGTTACGGCTGGTCTGCGCATTATCTGGGGAATGGCGAAGGCGGTGGTCGATGGAATGTTGTCGAATGGGGGGCAGAGGAGGAGATCTGTTGGTGCGTAAGCCGATGATTTGAGGGTGTTGGGGCTGGCGTCTGCGCAGGCAAGTCAGCTCCCACAGGAGGCTGCGTTTCCCAGTGGATGACGTGCGGTGAGGATGGTTTGGCTGGCCGTGTGCTTTTTTGCAGACGAAAAAAAAGACCTTGGATTTCAAGGTCTTTTTTTAAGATGGTGCCCCGAGGGAGACTCGAACTCCCACTCCTTTCGAAAACGGATTTTGAATCCGCCGCGTCTACCAATTCCGCCATCAGGGCTCAATGGCGGCGAAGTATAGAGATGAGATTACCGTTGGTCAATCACGTTTCATGGTCTATTTTCACTATTTCCGCTAAACTTCGCGGCCCTGCTAGACGAACCCCATCATGCGCGTTGCTGACTTTACTTTTGAACTCCCGGATTCGCTGATCGCTCGCCATCCTTTGGCCGAGCGTCGCGCCAGCCGACTGTTGACCCTGGACGGGGTCAGCGGTGCCCTTGCACACCGTCAATTCACTGATTTGCTTGAGCATTTGCGCCCGGGCGATTTGATGGTGTTTAACAATACCCGGGTGATTCCGGCGCGGCTGTTTGGCCAGAAAGCTTCCGGCGGCAAGTTGGAAATTCTGGTGGAGCGGGTGCTGGATAGCCACCGCGTGCTGGCCCATGTGCGCTCCAGCAAGTCGCCGAAACCGGGTTCCATGATCTTGATCGATGGTGGTGGCGAAGCCGAGATGGTGGCGCGCCATGAGGCGTTGTTCGAGCTCAAGTTTGCCGAGGAGGTATTGCCGCTGCTTGAGCGCGTCGGCCATATGCCGTTGCCTCCTTATATAGACCGGCCCGACGAAGACTCGGATCGCGAGCGTTATCAGACGGTTTACTCCCAGCGCCTCGGTGCCGTGGCTGCGCCGACTGCGGGGCTGCATTTTGACCAGCCGCTGCTGGACGCAATTGCCGCCAAGGGCGTCGAGACCGCCTACGTGACCCTGCATGTGGGGGCCGGGACGTTTCAGCCGGTGCGTGTGGATAACATCGAAGACCATCATATGCACAGCGAATGGCTGGAGGTCAGCCAGGAAGTTGTCGATGCGGTCAGTGCGTGCAAGGCGCGCGGTGGGCGTGTAGTGGCGGTCGGAACGACCAGCGTGCGCTCCCTGGAAAGTGCAGCGCGCGATGGCGTGCTCAAGCCGTTCAGTGGCGACACCGATATCTTTATCTACCCAGGCCGGCCGTTTCATGTGGTCGATGCCCTGGTGACCAATTTCCATTTGCCGGAATCCACGCTGTTGATGCTGGTCTCGGCATTCGCCGGTTACCCGCAAACCATGGCTGCTTATCAAGCCGCCATCGACGATGGATACCGTTTTTTCAGCTACGGTGATGCGATGTTTATCACCCGCAATCCGGCGCCGCGCGGCCCAGAGGAAACCTTATGAGTCGTATGTCGTTTGAATTGTTGGCCACCGATGGCAAGGCCCGTCGCGGTCGTCTGACTTTCCCGCGCGGTACCGTGGAGACCCCGGCGTTCATGCCGGTGGGTACCTACGGCACGGTAAAAGGCATGCTGCCACGAGATATCGTCGCCACCGGTGCCGAAATCATCCTGGGCAATACCTTCCACCTGTGGCTGCGCCCGGGCACGGAAGTGATCAAGAAACACGGCGACCTGCATGATTTCATGAAGTGGCAAGGCCCGATTCTCACTGACTCCGGTGGTTTCCAGGTGTTCAGCCTGGGCGCCATGCGCAAGATCAAGGAGGAGGGCGTGACCTTCGCCTCGCCGGTGGACGGTTCCAAGGTATTCATGGGGCCCGAGGAGTCGATGCAGGTCCAGCGTGACCTTGGCTCCGACATCGTGATGATTTTCGACGAATGCACGCCATACCCCGCCGATGAAGACGTGGCGCGGGTGTCGATGGAGTTGTCGTTGCGCTGGGCCCAGCGTTCGAAGAATGCCCATGGTGACAACACTGCGGCGCTGTTCGGTATCGTCCAGGGCGGCATGCACGAAAGCTTGCGCAAGCGCTCCCTGGAAGGCCTCGACAAGATCGGCTTCGACGGCCTGGCCATCGGCGGTTTGTCGGTAGGCGAGCCCAAGCACGAGATGATCAAGGTGCTGGATTACCTGCCTGGCCTGATGCCTTCTGACAAACCTCGTTACCTTATGGGCGTTGGCAAACCGGAAGATCTCGTAGAGGGTGTGCGCCGCGGTGTGGACATGTTCGATTGCGTGATGCCAACCCGCAATGCTCGCAATGGGCATCTGTTCATTGATACAGGCGTGCTGAAGATCCGTAACGCGTTCCATCGCCATGATGATTCGCCGCTGGATCCCACCTGTGATTGCTATACCTGCCAGAACTTCTCCCGTGCTTATCTGCATCATCTGGACAAGTGTGGGGAAATGCTGGGTAGCATGTTGAATACCATCCATAATTTGCGTCACTACCAAGTCCTGATGGCTGGTTTGCGCGAGGCTATTCAACAGGGTACATTGGCCGCCTTCGTCGATGCCTTCTATGCCAAGCGCGGGCTGCCTGTGCCGCCCTTGGACTGAGTTTTCCGACCCTAAGATTCACTATTTGCAACTGGAGTGCTAAATGAGCTTTTTTATCTCTAACGCTATGGCTGACGCCGCTGCACCTGCCGCTGCCGGCCCGATGGGCGGTGGTTTCGAGTGGATTTTCCTGGTCGGTTTCCTGGTCATCTTCTATCTGATGATCTGGCGTCCACAGGCCAAGCGCGCCAAAGAGCAGAAAAACCTGCTGGGTAGCCTGCAAAAAGGTGACGAAGTGGTTACCACCGGCGGTATCGCTGGCAAGATCACCAAGGTTTCCGACGCTTTCGTGGTTCTGGAAGTCTCCGACACCGTTGAAATGAAGTTCCAGAAAGGCGCCATCGCCGCCACGCTGCCAAAAGGCACGCTCAAAGCGATCTAAGTTCCAACCTTTACCAATTGACGGGGCGCGCAAGGCGCCCCGCGTCATAAGCGGGCGGCGTGATGCTGAACAAATACCCTCTGTGGAAATACGTACTGATCCTGGCGGTGCTGGCGATTGGTTTTATTTATTCCGCTCCCAATCTCTATCCTGATGACCCGGCGATCCAGATCACTGGCGCCAGCACTGCGCTGCAGGTCACCCAGGCCGATCTGGACCGCACCAGCAAAGCGCTGGTCGAGGCGGGCATCCAGGTCAAGGCGGCAACGTTGGCAGCTGATGCGAAAGGCGGCTTGCTGCGCCTGACCAAGCAAGAAGACCAACTGCCTGCCAAAGATGTCGTGCGCAAGATCATGGGGGATGACTATGTCGTCGCGCTGAACCTGGCACAGACCACCCCGCAGTGGCTGCGCAGCATTGGCGCGCATCCGATGAAGCTGGGCCTGGACTTGTCCGGTGGTGTGCACTTCCTGCTGGAAGTGGATATGGACAAGGCCCTCGACGCGCGCATGAAAGTCTACGAAGGCGACGTGAAGAGCCTGTTGCGCAAGGAGCGCCTGCGTTATCGCAGCCTGCCGCAGCTCAACGGTGCCATCCAGCTGGGCTTTGCTGACGAAGCGGTCCGTGAACAGGCGCGTGCGCTGGTTCGCAAGAGCTTCAACGATTTCGACATTGTTGCCGCTGACCTCAATGGCCAGCCGGTGCTGCGTCTGGCGATGACCCCGGCCAAGCTGGCGGAAATCCGCGAATACTCCATCAAGCAGAACTTGACCACGGTGCGTAACCGCGTCAACGAGCTGGGGGTGGCCGAGCCTTTGGTTCAGCGCCAGGGTGCCAACCGCATCGTGGTTGAGCTGCCGGGTGTGCAGGACACCGCTGAAGCCAAGCGGATCCTCGGCAAGACTGCCAACCTCGAGTTCCGCCTAGAGGCTGAGCCGGGTGCTTCCAAGGCGACCTCCGAAACGTTCGAGTTCCGTGAAGGCAATCGTCCTGCGGCGCAGATCGAGCGTGGCCTGATCATCACTGGCGACCAGGTGACTGACGCCAAGGCTGGTTTTGGCGAGCAAGGTACACCGGAAGTGAACATCCGCCTGGATGGTCATGGTGGCGAGTTGATGAGCCGCGCAACGCGCAGCAACGTCGGCCGCAGCATGGCGGTGATCTTCATCGAGCAGCGTCCGGTAACCACCTACACCAAGCAAATGGTCAACGGTGTCGAGAAAGACGTACCGGTACAGACCTTCAAGGAAGAGAAGAAGATCATCAGCCTGGCGACCATCCAGTCGCCGCTGGGTGCTCAGTTCCGTATCACTGGCCTCAATGGCCAGGGTGAATCGTCCGAGCTGGCGCTGCTGCTGCGAGCCGGTGGCCTGGCGGCGCCGATGTACTTCGTCGAAGAGCGCACGATCGGCCCGAGCCTGGGTGCAGACAACATCACCAAGGGTGTCGATGCTTCCCTGTGGGGCATGCTGTTCGTGTCGCTGTTCATCATCGCGATCTACCGCTTCTTCGGCGTGATCGCCACGGTGGCGCTGGGTGTGAACATGGTGCTGCTGCTGGCGCTGATGTCGCTGCTGGGGGCTACGCTGACCCTGCCAGGTATCGCCGGTATCGTACTCACCATGGGTATGGCAGTGGACGCCAACGTGCTGATCTTCTCGCGGATCCGTGAAGAGATCGCGGCGGGCATGAGCGTGCAACGGGCAATCAACGAAGGCTTCGGCCGGGCATTTACCGCGATTCTCGACTCCAACCTGACCACGTTGCTGGTCGGTGGGATTCTCTTTGCCATGGGCACCGGCCCGGTCAAAGGCTTTGCGGTGACCATGTCCCTGGGTATCTTTACCTCGATGTTCACGGCCATCATGGTGACCCGTTCAATGGTCAACCTGATCTTTGGCGGGCGTGACTTCAAGAAGTTGTGGATTTAAGGGGCTGCCATGTTACGTACAATCAACTTCATGGGCGTTCGCAACATTGCGTTCGGCGTCACTGTGCTCCTTACCGTTCTGGCGTTGTTCAGCTGGTTCCATAAGGGTTTGAACTACGGTCTGGACTTTACCGGCGGTACGCTCATCGAGCTGACCTACGAGAAGCCGGCTGACGTTGGCCAGGTGCGCAACGAGCTGGTCAAGGCGGGCTACAACGAAGCTGTGGTGCAAAGCTTTGGTGCGACTACCGACCTGCTGGTGCGCATGCCGGGCGAAGATCCACAACTGGGGCACCAGGTTGCTGAAGCCTTGCAGAAGGTGGGTGGCGACAATCCGGCGTCGGTCAAGCGCGTCGAGTTCGTGGGCCCGCAGGTGGGTGAAGAGCTGCGCGACCAGGGCGGCCTCGGCATGCTGATGGCGCTGGGCGGCATCATGCTCTACCTGGCTTTCCGCTTTCAGTGGAAGTTCGGGGTGGGCGCTATCGTCTCGCTGATCCACGACGTGATCGTGACCGTAGGTATCCTGGCGTATTTCCAGATTACCTTCGACCTCACTGTATTGGCGGCGGTACTGGCAATCATTGGTTACTCCCTCAACGACACCATTGTGGTGTTCGACCGGGTTCGCGAGAACTTCCGGATCCTGCGTAAGGCGACGTTGATCGAGAACATCAACATCTCCACGACCCAGACCCTGCTGCGGACCATGGCGACGTCAGTCTCGACTTTGCTGGCGATCGGCGCGCTGATGATTTTCGGTGGCGACAACCTGTGGGGCTTCTCTCTGGCGCTGTTTATCGGTGTGCTGGCGGGTACTTACTCGTCGATCTACATCGCAAACGTGGTGTTGATCTGGTTGGATCTCAGTAGCGAAGACTTGATTCCTCCGGTCGTTACAGACAAGGAGATTGACGATCGTCCTTGATGGCGTTTGTTGATCTGCTGTTACAAAGAAGGCGCGAGTATTGAACTCGCGCCTTTTTTTCTGCTCCAAGGCTAGGTATAGCACGGACGTTTCAGTCCGTTTGTGATGGTCAGGAGGTTCATGTGAACAAGTCGTTACTGGTTGGTGCGGTATTGGGTGCTGTCGGTGTGACTGCCGGGGGTGCTGTTGCCACCTACAGCCTGGTAAAAAGCGGCCCTGAGTATGCGCAAGTACTGGCAGTGCAGCCGGTCAAGACCCAGATCAAAACCCCGCGTGAGGTCTGCAAGGACGTCACCGTGACCCGGCAGCGGCCGGTGCAGGATCAACATCAAATCGCCGGTACCGTGGTTGGCGCCTTGGCGGGTGGCTTGCTGGGAAACCAGATTGGTGGCGGTACGGGCAAGAAGATTGCCACCGTAGCTGGCGCAGTAGGTGGGGGTTATGCCGGTAACAAGGTTCAGGAAGGTATGCAGAACCGTGATACCTACACCACCACTCAGACTCGCTGTAATACCGTCAATGACATCAGCGACAAGGTTGTTGGCTATGACGTGCGTTACAACCTCGATGGCAAGGAAGGGTCGGTGCGCATGGATCGTGATCCGGGCGGCCAGATTCCAGTGGATAAGGAAGGTCGCTTGATCCTCGGTCAGAACGAGCAATAATCCAAGGGCTGAAATTGTGGGAGCGGGCTTGCTCGCGATAGCGCTGGGTCAGTTGACGAAAATGTTGGCTGATACACCGCTATCGTGAGCAAGCCCGTTCCCACATTTGATTTGTGTTGTTGGTGGAGTCGCCGTGCGAGCAAATCCCAGGCATAAAAAAGCATCCCAAAGGGTAGTGCCGATCAGTTAAGTTCTCTTGCTTGACCTTTGGTCGCAAGAAATCAAAATCCGATGCCGGTATTGGCACCGGATTTTTTTATGCGTCTCGCTTGAGCACCGGAGCTGACCCACAACATTGTCTCCACCCCCAACTCAGTCGAGGGACTGGATTCCTTGCTCGAGCCATCTTTGGTCGAGCAATCCCTTGAGCAGGCCGGTGTGGCGACCTGCGCAAGCGGCTTTTGCCGCTGGAAATGATGCTCTGGTGCGTGATCTCCATGGCGTTCTTTCGGCGTATGTCGGCATGGGATGTGGTCAGTCGCTGCCGGGGCAACGCCCATTGGTGGCGTCCAGTACAGTGGTTCATATCCTCGCGCCATCCGCCTCAAATCACGGAAGTATTCGAGCAGAAATAAAAATGCCAGTCAGCTTAACTGACTGGCATTAGCCCGAGAGGGCCGGTTTTTTATGGGCGTGATTCAACCTCAGTCGTTGAAGTCTTCCCAGCCACCCATCTGTTTCCAGCGGTTGACGATGCCACAGAACAGATCGGCGGTCTTTTCGGTGTCATAGCGCGCCGAGTGGGCTTCGCGACCGTCGAAATCGATACCGGCAGCCTGGCAGGCTTTCGCCAGTACGGTCTGGCCGTATGCCAAGCCGGCCAGGGTTGCCGTGTCGAAGCTGGAGAAGGGATGAAACGGGTTGCGTTTCATGTCCAGTCGCGCCACAGCAGCGTTCAGGAAGCCCAGGTCGAAGCTACTGTTGTGGCCTACCAGGATTGCGCGTTTGCAGCCGTTGGCTTTCAAGGCTTTGCGCACGCCACGGAAGATGTCGGTCAGTGCCACTTCCTCACTGACAGCCATGCGCAGTGGGTGGTCGAGTTTGATCCCGGTGAACTCAAGGGCTGCCGCTTCGATGTTGGCGCCTTCAAAGGGCTCGACGCGGAAGAAATGGGTGTGTTCCGGATACACGAAGCCCTGTTCATCCATGCCGATGGTTGTGGCAGCGATTTCCAGCAAAGCATCGGTGGCGCAGTTGAAACCGCCGGTTTCTACGTCAATGACCACTGGCAGGTAGCCACGAAAGCGCTCAGCCATCGGATGGCGGGAGCCGCCATGACCTTCGTGTTCGTCGTCGAAATGGTCTTCACTCACGCGTGTTCCTCCAGCAGGCGCCAGCGCAGTGTTTCACCGGCGCGCAGCGGGATAACGGTCAGCTCGCCAAATGGCAGGCTGGTAGGGGCAGTCCAGTCTTCACGGACCAGGGTAATACGGTCGGTATTCGCCGGCAGGCCGTAGAAGCGCGGGCCATTGAGGCTGGCGAACCCTTCAAGCTTGTCCAGGGCGTTACGTTGCTCGAACGCTTCGGCATACAGCTCGATCGCTGCATAAGCGGTGTAGCAACCGGCACAACCACAAGCGGCTTCCTTGGCATGCTGGGCATGGGGCGCTGAGTCGGTACCGAGGAAGAACTTCGGGTTGCCGCTGGTAGCGGCATCCAGCAAGGCAACCTGGTGAGTATTGCGCTTGAGGATCGGCAGGCAGTAGAAGTGCGGTCGAATCCCGCCCACCAGCATATGGTTGCGGTTGTACAGCAAGTGATGGGCGGTGATGGTCGCGCCGACGTTGGCCGATGCTTCGGTGACGAACTGCACGGCCTCAGACGTGGTGATGTGTTCAAACACCACTTTCAATGTCGGGAACAGTTCGACCACACGGCGCATGTGCTCGTCGATGAAGATTTTTTCGCGGTCGAATACATCGACATCGCCGCGGGTGACTTCACCGTGGATCAACAGTGGCATGCCGACTTCGGCCATGGCTTCGATGGCTGGCAGGATCTTGTCGATACTGGTCACGCCGGAGTCGGAGTTGGTGGTCGCGCCGGCCGGGTAGAGCTTGGCGGCGTGGACAAAACCGCTGGCATGGGCCTCGCGGATTTCTTGGGGTTGGGTGCGGTCGGTGAGGTACAGCACCATCAATGGCTCGAAGCGGCTACCGGCCGGCCGTGCAGCGAGAATGCGCTGGCGGTAGGCGTCGGCTTCGGCGGCATTTCGCACCGGCGGTACCAGGTTGGGCATGATGATGGCGCGGCCAAACGTGCGCGCTACATCGGCTACGGTTTGGGGTAACGCAGCACCATCGCGAAGATGAATATGCCAGTCGTCGGGACGCAGCAGGGTCAGGCGGTCGGACATTGGGGATTCCAGGCGGGTCAATCTGGTGGGAATGCTACCGGAAAAGACACTTGCAGGCACTCGCTATCAAGTTTTGCGGGATGCAACCGATATCCTTGGGTATGTCTTAACGATATATGACGCCTTGATGTGTTGTAGAAACCAGTGGAGCCGCCCGTGCGCCAGCATTATCTAGCCCTGCTCGGCGTATTCGCCAGCCTGCCAGCCATGGCCCTGACTTTCCAGACGCGCCTGGAGAATATCGAGTGGAAGGTGGAAGGCGATAAATTCGAATGCCGCTTGAGCCAGCCCATTGCCGACTTTGGTTCTGGTGAGTTTGTGCGCCGGGCCGGTGAGCAGGCGACATTTCGCCTGAAAGCCTACAGTGGCTCGCTGGGCGTTGGCTCTGCGACATTACTGGCGGCGGCGGCGCCCTGGCAGCCGGGGCGGGGCGATATCAATCTTGGTGCGGTGCGCGCGGGCAGCGGCGATGTGTTGTTCAACAGCTCCCAGGCCCAGGCCGGGCGCTTGTTCAATGGCCTGTTGGATGGCCGTAGCCCAACGGTGCGCCACTATTCGCGGGACGGTGGTTATGCCGAGATCCGCCTGTTGCCCGTGAAGTTCAGCAAGGCCTATAACGACTATCAACTGTGTACGGCAAAACTGCTGCCGATGAACTTCGAGCAAATCAAGCAGAGTCAGGTCGGTTTCCCAGGCGGCGGCATCGATCTGGACCCGGCCGCCAAAGCCAGGCTGATGGTGATGCTGGAGTTCATCAAAGCCGACCCCACTGTGAACCATATCGAGCTTGACGGTCACTCGGACAACACCGGTAATCGCCTGACCAATCGCGACCTGTCGCGGCGTCGGGGCCTGGCGGTGATGGACTTTCTGAAGGCCCACGGTATTCCGGAGACGCAGATTGTCCTGCGCTTTCATGGCGAGCGTTATCCTCTGGTGCCCAATACCAGCATGGCTAACCGGGCCAAGAACCGGCGCGTCAATATTCACCTGGATCGAGTGCCTGCCCCTGAAAAAGCCGCGCCACCGGTGACTGCCCCGGCCAACGCGACCGCCACGTCCTGAGGGGCGGTCATTCGTCGCCCGCCCGACATAATCTGTCGCTTTATCTTCATTTGCTGTCGCGCCCCTGTAATTTCACGGTTTTGATCGGTAGAATCGACGCCTTTCCGTAAAACCCGTGGAGTGATGGCATGGCCGACGTAAACAAGGTCGTTCTCGCGTATTCCGGCGGCCTGGACACTTCGGTGATCCTCAAGTGGCTGCAGGATACTTATAACTGTGAAGTGGTGACCTTCACCGCTGACCTGGGTCAGGGCGAAGAGGTCGAACCTGCACGTGCCAAGGCGCAAGCCATGGGCGTGAAAGAGATCTACATTGACGACCTGCGCGAAGAGTTCGTCCGCGATTTCGTTTTCCCGATGTTTCGCGCCAACACTGTCTACGAAGGCGAGTACCTGCTGGGTACCTCCATCGCACGTCCTCTGATCGCCAAGCGCCTGATCGAAATCGCCAACGAAACCGGCGCTGATGCCATTTCCCATGGCGCTACCGGCAAGGGCAACGACCAAGTCCGTTTCGAACTGGGCGCCTATGCCTTGAAGCCAGGCGTGAAAGTGATTGCGCCTTGGCGTGAATGGGACCTGCTGTCCCGTGAAAAGCTGATGGATTACGCTGAAAAGCATGCGATCCCTATCGAGCGTCATGGCAAGAAGAAGTCCCCGTACTCGATGGATGCCAACCTGCTGCACATCTCTTATGAAGGCGGCGTGCTGGAAGACACCTGGACCGAGCACGAAGAAGACATGTGGAAGTGGACCGTCTCTCCGGAGAACGCTCCCGACAAGCCGCAATATCTGGAGTTGACCTACCGCAACGGCGACATCGTCGCGCTGGACGGCGTCGAAATGACCCCGGCCACCGTACTGGCGACCCTGAACCGTATCGGTGGCGAGCACGGTATCGGCCGTCTGGATATCGTCGAGAACCGTTACGTGGGCATGAAGTCCCGTGGCTGCTACGAGACCCCGGGCGGGACAATCATGCTTCGCGCCCACCGCGCCATCGAGTCCATTACTCTGGATCGTGAAGTCGCTCACCTCAAAGACGAACTGATGCCCAAGTACGCTAGCCTGATATACACCGGCTACTGGTGGAGCCCTGAGCGTCTTATGTTGCAACAGATGATCGATGCTTCCCAGGTCAATGTGAATGGTGTGGTTCGCCTGAAACTGTACAAGGGTAATGTGATCGTTACCGGCCGTAAGTCCGATGACTCTCTGTTCGACGCCAACATTGCCACCTTTGAAGAAGATGGCGGTGCTTACAATCAAGCGGATGCTGCCGGCTTCATCAAGCTCAACGCGTTGCGCATGCGCATTGCGGCCAACAAAGGTCGCAAGTTGTTCTGAAATGGTTGAGTAATTTCAGAAATGGCTCCTCAATAGAGGAGCCATTTTTTTTATTTCGTAGGAGGGTGGTTTGTTTATATTTGTTTAATATGGATTCGAAGCTCTCGGTTTTTTTGAGCTGGGCAACGACTGTATAAACTTATGGAAGTTACGACACGTAAGAGATTTCTGTTTTTTCTGTAGGTAATAAGTTTTCTGTTCTGGGCGGCAATCGCTGTAAGGCGTGGTTTTTCCCGGGGAACTTTTTTGAAGAGCATTTTTGCAAACCGATACCGGCAGATTCAAAGCCTGCAAGAGGCATTTGTTGATGCCTTTGTGGGGTATGTTTATATTATCCGCTCTTGGATATGTTTTTTTACTCAAGATATGTTTGGTTGCGGAAAGTTCTGAAAGGCCGAATGGAATATCACACGTCCTTCCAGGCGTTTTTTTGTAGGTTAATTCCTGTAGCTCTGTGGGTTGGGTCTCTGCTTGCTGTTACTTGGGGGGGAGTGCTATGCCAAGAGGGAAACGACTAGGCTATTGTGCTGACTCTAAATAATTCGAACAGCGAAATTGGACTTGCCCATGAATAAAGTGCTGATCGTGGATGATCATCCCGTCATTCGCCTTGCTGTACGTATGCTAATGGAGCGTCATGGATACGAGGTTGTTGCCGAGACCGATAACGGTGTCGATGCATTGCAACTTGCTCGAGAGCACATGCCGGACATTGTCATTCTTGATATTGGAATCCCCAAACTCGATGGTCTGGAGGTCATCTGCCGATTATCTTCAACCAAGCAGGTGCAGCCATTCAAAGTGCTGGTGCTGACGTCACAGGCGCCGGGCCACTTCTCCATGCGATGCATGCAGGCGGGGGCTGCGGGCTACGTATGCAAGCAACAGGACCTTACCGAGCTGCTGAGTGCGATAAAGGCGGTGTTGTCCGGCTACAGCTACTTTCCCAACCAGGCGCTTAACTCGGTGCGGTCCACGCAAGGCAATGCCAGCGAAGCGGATATGGTCGAGCGCCTCTCGGGCCGGGAGATGATGGTATTGCAGCAACTGGCGCGCGGGAAAACCAACAAGGAAATTGCCGATGGCATGTTCCTGAGCAACAAAACCGTAAGCACCTACAAGACGCGCTTGCTGCTCAAACTCAACGCCCGATCACTGGTGGACCTGATAGAACTCGCCCAACGTAACGGCTTGGTATAGACGGTAGGTGTTAGGTTGGGGTGCTGTCGACGTCGAGACAGGAAAAGCCTCCCAAGTGGAGGCTTCTGATTGCGACCCGCTTGATCAAAGATCGAAATCGTAATCGGCCAGCTGTTTTTGCAAGCGTCGTTCTTCCAGAAGGTTGTCGATGGTGCGACGTTTGCTCAAGTTGGTCTTGGCCACCTCAACAGGTGCTTCAGTTGCCTCATCAGAGTCCGTGGCAACAAAGTCATCCTCTACATCCACTTCCAGTTGTTCTTTGCCAGTGCTCATAAGGTTAACTCCAGGCTAAGGCTGCCGTTGGCGCTCCTTATATCGACAATCGTCGGCGGGGTAAAAAAGATTTTTTCAATCGATTGATCAATAAAATCAATGATCCCTCAATCGTCGGACGTCTTTTCCTTGTATTCGCACAGGTCTTCGATACGGCAACTGCCGCAACGGGGCTTGCGGGCCTGGCAAACGTAACGCCCGTGCAGGATCAACCAATGGTGTGAATCGAGAAGATAGGGCTTGGGCACAAACTTCATTAGCTGTCTTTCCACCTCCACCACATTCTTCCCTGGTGCGAGCCCGGTGCGGTTGCTGACGCGGAAGATGTGAGTGTCCACCGCCATGGTCAACTGGCGAAACGCCGTATTGAGCACTACGTTGGCAGTCTTGCGTCCTACACCAGGAAGGGCTTCAAGTGCCTCCCGAGTCTGTGGGACCTCGCCGTTATGAAGTTCTACCAGCAAGCGGCAGGTCTCGATGACGTTTTTCGCCTTGCTGTTGTATAGGCCGATGGTCTTGATGTAGTGCGACAACCCTTCGACCCCCAGCGCATGGATCGCTGCCGGGGTATTGGCCACGGGAAACAACTTGGCGGTGGCCTTATTGACGCCAACATCTGTTGACTGCGCGGACAAAATCACGGCAATCAGCAGCTCAAACGGTGAGGAATAAGCCAGTTCGGTTTTCGGTTCCGGATTGTCTTCGTGAAACCGACGGAAAATTTCCAGGCGTTTTGCGGCATTCATGGCGCGAGCGGTTCCTTGCAAACGGTCAGTGTGGTTTTGAAGGTTGAGGCCATGCCTGCCACGCGGCGAGTAGCAGGGCGAGCAGAATAAACCCGCCGGGGGCGAGTGTGGTGATGTTGCTGTTTATCAAGCTGCGCAGCAGGACCATTACCAGCATCAGCAGGCCAAATGCGGCAAACAGACGAAGCCGCAGCTTGCCCGAGCCAGGCAGGAAAAATCCCTCCTGCTCAAGCAGTACACATTGCACGCCGATCAGCATCAGATAGACATTCAAGTCTGCCGACACGTTCAGCGCCAAGACCTGCATCGCCAAGTGCGCGCAACTGACCCAGGTCGCTGCCAGCAACACGCTTGCCATTAGCGGGCGGAGACCACTGAGACGGTGACGAACCAGGCTCATGCTCAACCCGTAGATCGTCACAGTCACTACCCACAGCATCCAGCAAACCAAGGCTCTGACCAATGTGTCACTGACGCTCAAAACCGGGAGGAGCATCAGCGCATACGGCAGGTTGAAGGACTTAGTCATAAGCGGACCGCTCCAACAACGACTGATGGTGTTCATCAAAATAGCGCAGGGCATCGTGGACGGCGTTGAGCACTGCTCGTGATGTAAGGGTGGCGCCAGCTATTTGATCGAATTGTCCGCCGTCTTTTTTCAAGGTCCAGGCTGGATCTTGCGGATTGATTGGCGTCAACCTTTTGAATGCTGCCAGCCAGGGGTTTCCAGGTTCGGCAATGTGGCCTCCCAGGCTCGGCGTTTCCGACTGCTTGAGGGATTTTACCCCCAATAATTTTCCGTTGCTGGCGATGGCGATCAGCAACTCGATGCTGGCGCTGTAGCCCATGGTTTGTGAATGCAGGATCACGACATTTGGCCGCCCTGACAAGGTTGCGAGATAGCCATTGAGCAGGCTACTGTTGCCCAGGGCTACAGGGCTCTCCAGCAGCGGATGTTCCAGCGGCTGATTGTCGTAGACATCGGCCGGCATGAAATCCAGCAGGGTGTGGTTTTTCAGGTCGCGTTGTTGCGCGGCGATGGGCTCATCGGTCAGTTTCTGCAAGGCCACGGTCAGACCAATGCCGGCGATAGCCACTGTCATCACGATCAGCACTTCCCGTATGAGCTTCATCCTTTCACCGCGTGTGGCTTGGGTGCTGCCAGGCGCTCGAGTGCAGGCACCGCCAGGTTCATCAACAACACTGCAAATGCTACGCCGTCGGGATAGCTGCCCCATGTGCGGATCAAATACGTCAGCAATCCCACACCGATACCAAACAGCAAACGCGCCCGCGGGCTTTTGGCCCCGGATACGGGTTCGGTGACTATAAAAAACGCCCCGAGCATGGTTGCGCCAGTCAGCAGATGAAACAGCGGGGCGCCGTGGGAATCCGATCCAGAGCCGTTCCAGCACAGCAAGCTGATGGTAAACAGGCTGGCGAGCATGCCGACCGGAGCGTGCCAACTGAAAACCCGTTGCTGAAGCAGAAAGACGCCGCCAGCGAGAAACGCCAGATTGACCCATTCGCTGCCTTTGCCGGCGATATGGCCGAAGGCCGGGTCTTCAGCAAAAAGCTCGTCGACGGTCAGGCTTTCATTGATCCGCAACGTGTCCAGGGCGGTTGCCTGGGTCCAGGCATCAGGAGGGCTACCCTGTGCGCCCATTATCTGTTGCAGGCCAGCCAACAGATCCATGCCGTGGGAAACAGGCCAGAGGGTCATCTGTTGGGGAAAGGTCACTAACATCAGTGCATAGCCGACCATGGCCGGGTTAAACGGATTCTGGTTTGCGCCATATACGTGTTTTCCCAGCAATAACCCACTGGCGACGGCGGCCACGCATAACCACCACGGACAATACGGCGGTAGGGCTAGGGCCAGCAGCGTCGCGCTGACCAGGCCGCTGATATCGGTGGGCGCCCAACCCAGGCGGCGCCCGCGCAGACGATAAACGCAGGCTTCCACCACTGATGCGCAAGCGCCAGCCAATATCAGATTGATCAATACCCCCCAACCGTAAAACCACGAGAGCACCAGAAAACCGGGAACCGTCGCCAGCAGCACGCGTTTCATCGCCTGTTGCTGACGGTTGGCGGTCTCAAGTGCCGACATGTGCATCCACCAGGTGTTGAGGTTGATCTACCCGTTGCAAGTTATTCGCTTCGAGCACAGCCAACGCCTGTTCGGCGGCTTCAAACTGTCGCTGCAGGAGGATCAGTTGCGACTGCTGCTCAAAGGTTGGTGGATGGCCAAAGGCTTTGAGCGACTTGTTGAGTTGGGCCCGGCTCATCGCCAGGTTGATCTTGGCCTTTTTCACCGCGGCGTCCAGCTCGGCGGTTTTTTGCGCGCGTACGCGTTCAATCGCGGCCTGCACAGAGTTGTTCACTTGCTCGGCCGGCGCGGCGCGTTGGGTGCGGGCCAGGCGTTCGGCATGTCTGAGCGCTTCCTCACGCTGCAGGCGAGCATTGCGCTGCTCAAAACGACGTCGGGCGCGGTCGCGCTTGGAGGCGCGTGCCATGCGTTCCTGAGGGCTGGCCGTCAGGTCGCCGACAATCGGCAAGGCGATGCCCAGTGGCAATGGTCGCATTTCAATGCAGTCCACCGGGCAGGGTGCAATGCACAAATCGCAACCGGTGCATTCATCGACGATTACCGTATGCATCAGCTTGGCTGCGCCGATGATGGCGTCCACCGGACAAGCCTGGATACACTTGGTGCAGCCGATGCACTCGGCTTCACGGATAAACGCGATTTGCGCAGGTGCTTCGCCCCGCGAGGCATCCAGCGGCACTACCGCAACGTTCAGCAACTGTGCGAGCCCGGCTATGGTCTCCTGACCGCCCGGCGGGCATTTGTTGATTGCCTCGCCCTGGGCTATCCCCTTCGCATAGGGCTTGCACCCCGGGTGCCCGCATTTGCCGCATTGAGTCTGCGGTAACAAAGCGTCGATGTGTTGAATCAGGCTCATGATTTGATCATTGCGTTGAAACCCAAGAAGGCCACGGTCATCAAGCCGGCCCCGATCAGATCCAGCGGCAGGCCTTTGAAGGGCTGCGCGATATCATTGCCGGCGACGCGGTGGCGCAGGTCGCTGAACAGGCTGAGCGCAAGCCAGAAGCCGAGACCGGTTCCCAGGCTCAAGACAGCCATATAGGCCAGGTCATGGTCGTGCCGAGCACCCAGCAGTACTGCGCCGAGCACTCCGGCGTTGCCTAGCAGTAGCGGCCATAGCCCGTCGAATGGCAATCTCGGCGCGCAACGTGAAAGGGTACTCAGCAGCGGCTGGATCAGCAGCGCCGTGATTGCCAGCAGCATAAACAGTCGCAGTGATGGCAGGGCCAATGGCAGAAGTAAATAGTGATGGAGCAGATAGCCCAATATGCCGCTGAGAATCATCAGCAACAGGGTCGCCAGCCCCAAGGCATTTACCCGCTGACGTTTGAGCAACTGATCGCTGGCCAGCGGCATTCGCAGCACGAAATTGCTGATCAGGGCGGCGCTGACAACGGGGACAAGCATATCGGTCATGGTCGGGCCGGTTAAGCGAACAGGGCCTGATTATCCGGCAAGCACGGGGAGGGCACTAGCTGAAACCGCCCGATAGCGGCCAATGTCGCAACTATCGGGCGGGAGTCAGGGTTACTTGATGCGCTGGCCAGGCTTGGCGCCGCTGTCCGGGCTGAGCAGGTAGATTTCCTCTCCACCTGGGCCTGCGGCCATTACCATGCCTTCGGAGATGCCAAAGCGCATTTTCCGTGGCTTGAGGTTGGCAATCATCATGGTCAGGCGACCTTCCAGCTTGGCTGGATCCGGGTATGCGCTCTTGATACCGGAGAACACGTTGCGTTGCTCGTCACCGATGTCCAGGGTCAGTCGCAACAGCTTGTCTGCGCCTTCGACCGCTTCGGCCTTGAGGATCAGCGCGACGCGCAAGTCGACGGCGGCAAACGTGTCAAACTCGATTTCAGGGGACAGTGGATCCTTGGCCAGTTCGCCGTTGCCCGCCGGCGCTGCTTGGCCGGTGTCGGTCTGGCTGGCGGCAAGATCTTCTTTCGAGGCGTCGCTCATGGCCTGGACTTTTACCGGATCAATGCGGGTCATCAGTGGCTTGAACTCGTTGAGCTGATGGTCGGCGAGCAAGGTGGCGTGGTCGTTCCAGGTCAGCGGTGCGACATTCAGGAAGGCCTCGGCATCAGTTGCCAGCAATGGCAGGACTGGCTTGAGGAAAATCACCAGCTGGCGGAACAGGTTTATGCCCGTGGCGCAGATCGCCTGGACTTCATCCTGTTTGCCTTCCTGTTTGTTCAACGACCACGGCGCCTTGTCGGCGATCCAGGCGTTGGCGCGATCGGCCAGGCCCATGATCTCGCGCATGGCGCGGGCAAAATCACGGGCTTCATAAGCATCGGCGATGCTCGGCGCGGCGGCCAGGAAGGCCTCGGTCAGCTCCGGGGCGGCATTTTTTGCAACCAGGACACCGGCGTTGCCCTTGTGGATAAACCCGGCGCAGCGGCTGGCGATATTGACGACCTTGCCTACCAGGTCAGAGTTGACCTTCTGTACGAAGTCTTCCAGGTTCAGGTCCAGGTCGTCGACGCCACGGCCCAGCTTGGACGCGTAGTAGTAACGCAGGTATTCCGGCGACAGGTGGTCCAGGTAGGTGCGGGCCTTGATAAAGGTGCCACGGGACTTGGACATCTTCTGTCCGTTGACCGTCAGGTAGCCGTGTACGTTGATGCCGGTCGGCTTGCGGTAGCCCGAACCTTCGAGCATCGCTGGCCAGAAGAGCGCGTGGAAGTTGACGATGTCCTTGCCGATGAAGTGATACAACTCGGCGGTGGAATCCTTGCCCCAGAACGCGTCGAAATCGAGTGCAGGTGTGCGTTCGCAGAGGTTCTTGAAGCTGGCCATATAGCCGATCGGCGCGTCCAGCCACACATAGAAGTACTTGCCTGGCTCATCGGGAATCTCGAAGCCGAAGTACGGCGCATCCCGGGAAATATCCCACTGTTGCAGGCCTGCATCCAGCCACTCGGCGATCTTGTTCGCCACGGCGTCCTGCAGGGTGCCGCTGCGGGTCCAGGTTTGCAGCATCTGCTGGAAATCCGGAAGCTTGAAGAAGAAGTGCTGGGAATCCTTGAGCACCGGGGTGGCGCCAGAGATAGCCGACTTCGGATCCTTCAGATCGGTAGGCGCATAAGTAGCACCGCATTTTTCGCAGTTGTCGCCATATTGGTCCTGCGTGCCACATTTGGGGCAGGTGCCCTTGATGAAGCGGTCGGCCAGGAACATTTTCTTTTCCGGGTCGAAGTACTGGGTGATCGAGCGCGTGGCAATGTGCCCGGCGTCACGTAGCTTCCGGTAGATCTGGCTCGACAGCTCGCGGTTTTCTTCTGAGTGGGTCGAGTGAAAGTTGTCGAAGTCCACCAGGAACTCGGCAAAGTCGGCGCTGTGTTCAGCCTGCACATTGGCGATCAGTTGTTCCGGGGTGATGCCTTCTTTTTCAGCGCGCAACATGATGGCCGAGCCGTGGGCGTCGTCCGCGCAGACATAAATGCATTGATTACCACGATGCTTCTGGAAGCGCACCCACATATCGGTCTGGATGTACTCAAGCATATGGCCAAGGTGGATTGAACCATTGGCATAGGGCAGGGCGCTGGTGACGAGGATCTTGCGTGGCTCGGACATGGGGCTCGGCTACTTGATGAAACGGAGGTCGGCCACTATAAAGCGCCGAAGAATATATTTCACCCCGTGCGGCTGTTTCAGCATTTTCCAAGGCAGCGAAACATGCCTCTCGGTCGCCGGAACGGTTAGGATAGCCGCCTGTTTTGTCTGTCTTTTCGGGAGTAGCCCATGAGCGCCGTTAATCGCGCAGCGGTGGAAGCCGTCCTTCGCCAGTACACCGACCCCTATCTGAATCAGGATCCGGTCAGCGCCGGCTGTGTCCGGGCCATTGATGTCCAGGGCGGTCAAGTCTCGGTCCAGCTTGAATTGGGCTACGCCGCCGGTCTGTTCAAAAAGGGTTGGGCGCAGATGCTGCAAATGGCGATTGAAGGCCTGGACGGGGTCAGCGCTGCCAAGGTCGAGATCCAATGTGTGATTGCGCCACACAAGGCTCAGGCGCAGATCCCCGGCATGGCCAACGTCAAGAATGTAGTAGCCGTGGCGTCCGGCAAAGGGGGGGTGGGCAAGTCCACGACAGCCGCCAACCTGGCTCTGGCCTTGGCCCGTGAAGGTGCGCGGGTCGGTATTCTCGACGCCGACATCTATGGTCCCAGCCAAGGTGTGATGTTCGGTATTGCTGAAGGCACCCGCCCCAAGATCAAGGATCAGAAGTGGTTCGTGCCGATCGAGGCCCATGGGGTGGAAGTGATGTCCATGGCGTTCCTGACCGACGAGAATACGCCGATGGTCTGGCGCGGTCCCATGGTCTCCGGCGCCTTGCTGCAACTGGTCACGCAGACCGATTGGGGCAACCTGGATTACCTGGTGATCGACATGCCGCCGGGCACTGGCGATATTCAGTTGACGCTGGCGCAGAAGGTACCGGTAGCGGGGTCGGTCATCGTGACCACACCGCAGGACCTGGCGCTGCTGGATGCCCGTAAAGGTGTGGAAATGTTCCGCAAGGTCAGCATCCCGGTGCTGGGCGTTGTGGAGAACATGGCGGTGCATATCTGTTCCAACTGTGGTCATGCCGAGCATTTGTTCGGCGAAGGCGGCGGGGCCAAGTTGGCCACACAATATGGAGTCGAGCTGCTGGCCTCGTTACCGCTTTCGATGGGCATACGTGAGCAGGCCGATGGCGGCAAGCCAACAGTGATTGCCGAGCCCGACGGCCAGATCGCCATGGTCTATCAAGAACTCGCTCGTCACGTGGGCGCGCGGATTGTGTTGCAGGAAGCGGGTTCACAGGCAATGCCGACGATTACTGTCAGCGACGACTGATCTGCCTGGAAGTAAACAAGCCTCGACGTTGTCGGGGCTTTTTCTTGCCTGGTGCAAGCTCGCCGAGGTAGCGGTTGCGCTTTTAGCCTGCTGCTGGTGTAAGCATTCACTTACTTTTCCGTAAGTGTTCGTTCTTTTTACCCGGTAAGCTCGTCTCGAATGGTCAGATGTTTTTCCTATCTTGTTGAAAAACAATAACTATTTATTCCGATTTTACGTGAGCTGCGAGCGTTGATTACGATTGGTTCCGTTTGAACTTAATCGGGAAGTCTCTAATATCAGCCCTGTGTCGACGGATTGACACAGTCATCAAGGAACGATGACTCAGGGAACCTCGCAGGATGCGATTCATCAGGATGATGAAAAGGAACACAGGGACTAGGGAAAAAATGTGGGCGGGTCAAACCGCCCCTTTTTTTTGCCTGGAGAAAAGTAGAAAGTCCCAGAACGCAAAAAGGCCCGCAAGGGGCCTTTGAAGAGCAGCGACGCAATCAGCGTTCGAGATCCTTGATCTTGCCTTTCACGCCATCCCACTCTTTTGCGTCAGGCATCGATTCTTTCTTTTCAGTGATGTTCGGCCAGATTTCCGCCAGCTCGACGTTCAACTGAATAAACTCCTGCATATCCTCCGGGACTTCATCCTCAGAGAAAATCGCAACGGCCGGGCATTCTGGCTCACACAGGGCGCAGTCAATGCACTCGTCCGGGTGGATGACCAGGAAATTCGGGCCTTCGTAAAAGCAGTCCACCGGACACACTTCTACGCAGTCGGTGTACTTGCACTTGATGCAGTTGTCGGTGACGACGAAGGTCATTTCTAATTCTCTCCTCAGGCGGCGGCAGCGAAACCCTTTATGGCAGGGCTCGCGAGGTTCGGGAGCGATAGTCTGCGAACCAGGCTAAAAGCCCGCAGCATCCCAAACCGCGCGAGATAATATCAGCTTGCAAGCATCTGCGTTAGACCCGTGTCTTCAGTGCATAGAGCAATTCCAATGCTTTTCGCGGCGTCAAGTCATCCAGGTCAAGCTTTGCCAATTCATCCAGGACGGGATGGGGCAGGCTGGCGAACATATCGCTTTGGTGTGGCGTGCTGGTTTTGCTCTTGGCCTTGGCCGGGCTGGCAACCACTGTTTCGTGGGGCAGCGCGGTGGTTTCCAGGCGGCTGAGGTGCTCGCGAGCGCGGGTAATCACTTCGTTCGGAACACCCGCCAGTTGCGCCACCGCCAAGCCGTAACTCTGGCTGGCGGGGCCCGGCAGTACATGGTGCAGGAACACAATACGCTCGTTGTGCTCGGTCGCGTTGAGGTGCACGTTCGCGACCAGTGGCTCGCTTTCGGGCAGTACGGTCAGTTCGAAATAATGGGTGGCGAACAGCGTATAGGCGCGCAGGTGTGCCAGGCGCTCGGCCGCAGCCCAGGCCAGGGACAGCCCGTCGAAGGTGCTGGTACCGCGACCGACTTCGTCCATCAGCACCAGGCTGCGTTCGGTGGCATTGTGCAGGATGTTGGCCGTCTCGCTCATTTCCACCATAAAGGTCGAACGACCACCGGCCAGGTCGTCGCTGGAGCCGATCCGCGTGAAGATGCGATCAACCAGTGATAACTCGCAACTCGCGGCCGGGACAAAGCTGCCGATATGCGCCAGCAGCACAATCAAGGCGGTCTGGCGCATGTAGGTGGATTTACCGCCCATGTTCGGACCGGTAATCACCAACATGCGGGTATCGTCATCCAGCGCCAGGTCGTTGGCGACGAACGGCGTCGTCAACACTTGCTCCACCACTGGGTGGCGTCCCTGCACGATGCGCATGCATGGCTCGCTGACAAAACGTGGGCAGTTCAGGTCCAGGTTCAGCGCACGTTCGGCCAGGTTGCTCAGCACATCCAGTTCCGCCAGGGCGGCGGCGGTGTCCTGCAGCGGGGCAAGGCGGCTGATCAAGTCTTCGAGCAGGGCTTCATAGAGCATCTTCTCGCGCGCCAGGGCACGGCTTTTGGCCGACAGCGCCTTGTCTTCGAACTCTTTGAGCTCAGGCGTGATAAAGCGCTCGGCGCCTTTGAGCGTCTGGCGCCGCTGATAATCGACAGGTGCCTGTTCGGCCTGCTTGCTTGGCAACTCAATGAAGTAGCCGTGGACGCGGTTATAACCGACCTTCAAGTTGGCCAGGCCGGTGCGGGCTTTCTCGCGGGCTTCCAGGTCAATCAGGAACTGCCCGGCGTTTTCGCTCAGCGACTGCAGCTCGTCCAGTTCGCTGTCGTAACCGGTTTTCAGCACGCCACCATCACGGATGATCGCCGGCGGGTTGTCGATGATGGCTTTTTCCAGCAAGGCTGCCAGGTCCGGGTAAGTGCCGGCGGTAACGGCCAATTGTTGCAGGTGCGGTGTGTCCAGTTCGGTCATCGCCACTTGCAATTGGGGCAGGGCACCGAGGGCGTCACGCAGCCGAGCCAGGTCACGGGGGCGCGCGTTGCGCAGGCCGATCCGTGCCAGGATGCGTTCGATATCGCCAATTTCCTTCAGTTGTGGCTGCAGCTTTTCAAAGCGATAGCCATCCAGCAGGCAGGTAATAGAAGACTGACGCGCTTGCAATACGCTCAAGTCCCGCAGTGGACGGTTCAGCCAGCGGGTCAGCAAGCGGCTGCCCATGGCGGTCTGGCAGCGGTCGACCACCGATTGCAGAGTGTTATCGCGTCCGCCGGCCAGGTTGGTATCCAGCTCCAGGTTGCGACGGCTGGCGCCATCAAGCACTACCGTGTCGTCCAGCCGCTCATGGCGCAGACTGCGCAAGTGCGGCAGGGCGGTGCGTTGGGTTTCCTTGGCATAGCTGAGCAGGCAGCCGGCGGCGCCGATGGCCAGGGTCAAAGTCTCGCAGCCGAAACCCTTGAGATCCTGCACCGAGAACTGCTGGCACAGACTCTTGAGTGCCGAATCGCGTTCGAAATCCCACGGTGCGCGACGTTTGGTCCCACGACGCTTTTCCGCTGGCAGGTCTTTGGGCCAGTCATCCGGGATCATCAGTTCCACCGGATTGATACGCTCAAGCTCCGCCAGCAGGTTCTCCCAGCCCTTGATCTCCAGCACACTGAAGTTGCCGCTAGTGATATCCAGCACGGCCAGGCCGAACAGGCGCTCATCTCCCAGTACGGCGGCGATCAGATTATCGCGACGCTCATCCAGAAGCGCCTCGTCGCTCACCGTGCCCGGCGTAATAATGCGCACCACCTGACGCTCTACCGGCCCCTTGCTGGTAGCCGGGTCGCCGACCTGTTCACAGATCACTACCGACTCGCCCAGCTTCACCAGCTTGACCAGATAGCCTTCCAGCGAATGGTAAGGAATCCCACACATCGGAATCGACTGCCCGGCCGACTGCCCACGAGCGGTCAGGGTGATGTCCAACAATTTGGCCGCTTTCTTCGCGTCTTCATAGAAGATCTCGTAGAAGTCGCCCATGCGATAGAACATCAACTGATCAGGGTGCTGGTTTTTCAGGCGCCAGTACTGCTGCATCATTGGGGTGTGGGAGGACAGATCGGAAGTGTTTTTACTCATCAGATACTTAGCGGATTCGTTGAAAGTGATGGGGCAAAGGGCGCGCTTGGCCCAGCATTTTTTGCGATGGGCGCAAGGTTAACACGCAAGGTCTGTGCTTCGCAGTTCGCAGACGGCCAGCGGTTCTTGTGGGTTTCATGCGTTAAATATGCAAAATAGCATTTGCCATCGGCCAGGACTGGCTTCAATATTCGCGTTATGCAAAAACGCAATGTTTCTATCGTATTAAGAGAGTTGCTCGATCGCGACGGGATCTCCCCCACGGAGCTTCACCGGCGCACCGGCGTGCCTCAGTCCACATTGTCCCGGATCCTCAACGGCAAGATCGTCGATCCGTCGGACAAGCACATCTCGCGTATTGCCGATTACTTTCGTGTCAGCACCGACCAGTTACGCGGGCGTGCGGCTGCTGTGTGGCAGGACGAGCGTGATCCGATGCATTCGGAACTCAAGGACATAAGCCTGTGGGACGACGATACCCCGGTCAATGATGACGAGGTGTCGATCCCCTTTTTGCGCGAGGTTGAATTGGCTGCTGGATCAGGAAGATTCGTCATCGAGGAAAGCGAGAAGGCCAGCTTGCGTTTCGGCAAGCGCAGCCTGCGTCACAACGGTGTGCAGTTCGACCAGGCCAAATGCGTAACGGTGCGTGGCAACAGTATGCTGCCGGTGCTGCGCGATGGCGCGACGGTGGGCGTCAATGCTGGCAAGAGCGGGATTGGTGACATTGTCGATGGCGACTTGTATGCCATCAATCATAACGGTCAGCTGCGGGTCAAACAGCTCTATCGCCTGCCTACGGGGATTCGTCTGCGTAGCTTTAATCGCGATGAGCACCCGGATGAGGACTACAGCTTCCAGGACATCCAGGAAGAGCAGATCAGCATTCTCGGTCACGTTTTCTGGTGGGGCATGTACGCCCGGTAGCCCCCTCTGTAATAAACCAGCCCGCTCGCAAGCGGGCTTTTTTTCGTCTGCAACACGCCTGCAAGAGACTGACCGCTAAGGGGTTTATGCGTCTGTGCATTCGCCATGTCAAAATAAATGCATTTATGCATTGACTGTATATGCATACATGCATATTCTTTGTCTCAAGCCAGCCGAAAACGCTGGTGAGGGCAGCAAGGATGCTGCCAGGTACGACACGGAAGTCACGCAATACGGCATGGACGCCACCGAGCGGTGGCAAGGACGCCGAGCAATGCCGGCAGGACGCCGACGCTCTTTAGTTTCACGGTTTTACTACAGGCAGCGATGAACCGGCCTTGACGGTTCAGAGGGTTGGCAACTGACCCGGGTGTGCAGCGTAAAGCACCAGAAGCAGTTATCCGGCAGACAGGGATCGTGGTCGGAAAAACATCGAGGAAAGATCCGTACCGCGCCAGTAGCGCCGAAAGATCGAGGACTGCATTACTGAAAAGCCTGGGCAACCGGGCTTTTTGGAATGCTTGCCGACAAGCAACCCATCTATTTATCAAAACACCGGCACCTGCCGGTTTTACTCATTCCAGGAGGCGTGACATGACAAACGAGCAGCAAGCGTTAGCGGAAATGCCTATCTGGCTGGTCATCATATTGGCCCTGATCGGCGCAATTTCAGGAGAAATGTGGCGGGCCGACAAGGAGGGCGCCCGCGGCTGGTCACTGGTACGTCGACTGGCCCTGCGTTCAGGGGCGTGCATGGTGTGCGGGGTGTCGGCGCTGATGTTGCTGTATGCCGCCGGCATGTCGATCTGGACCGCCGGCGCCCTCGGTTGCCTGACCGCGATGGCGGGGGCCGACGTCGCCATCGGCCTCTATGAGCGTTGGGCAGCGAAGCGGATCGGGGTGAACCAGTCACCCGGCTCCCACCCGGACCAATAGTGATTGTCGCAAGGAGGCCACACCATGACACCGATTGAAAAACCTTCAGAGTTGCCGCTTGCCATTGGTCAAGCGCTGCGTGTTGCGCTCCCAGACCTGCAGGTGGGCAGCGCGCAGGATTTCCAGGCGACGAATAAAACCTGTGTAGTGATCACGGTCGAGCGCAATGGTCCAGCAGTGCGCTCCCTGGAGGGGCGCAAGGCCCATGTGTTGTCAGTCTTGCTCAAGGTTATGGTCGGCCAGGGCGCGCAGCCCTTTGAGGCTTGTGATCTGGCAAGTCGGCTGATGGATCTGGTGTTGGACAACCGTTGGAATTTGCCGCCGACCCAGTGCGAGGTGCCGATGAATATTGTCGCAGTGCCATCGACATTGGCCGGGGCTGAAACTGATTACGACGCCTGGACCGTTTCCTTCACGCAAACCCTTTATCTGGGGCCACCGCTGCTTGAGGATCCCACCGGCACGCCTCTTTTCGCTTGTACATGGGAGGTTTCGGACATCGATGATCCCGATCAATACCAGCCGATCGCAGGAGCGACCCATGTTTGACGTGCTGTTACGCATGCAACTGGAACCGATCGTCGAACGCCTGGCGCAGATGGAAACCCAGCTCGAAGACTTGTATCGGCGCGCCGAAAGCTTCTGCCGGATCGGGGTGTGCCAGGAAGTTGATGCGTCGAGCAATACTTGCAAGATCAGTCACGGCGAGTTGCTCACCCCGCCCATTCGCTTTTTCAATCCCAGCGCTGGAGCGCAGACCGAAACACGTATCCCGACCGTCGGCGAACAATGCCTGCTGCTCAACTATGGCGGCGGCGATGGCGGGGCGCAGTCGGTGGCGCTGTTCGGCCTGAACAGTGACCGCTTTCCGCCACTTTCCGGTGTTGCGACGCTTACCCGTCGTCGACAGCAGGACGGCACGCAACTCAGCTACGACGCCGCTGGCCATGTCGTCGACTGGGTTAACGGTCCGACCGCGTTCACCGGCTCGCGCGAACGAGTGGAAATGAGCCTGGGTGCCACCAGTCTGGCCATGACCTGCGAAGCCATCAGCCTGCAAGTCGGTGCAGTCGGCATCGTGCTGGACGCATCTGGCGTTCATTTGAGTGGCCCGCTGGTGGACCATCAGGGTCGAGTCATCAGCACGGCATAAGGATTTGCCATGATCGGTATTGATAGAAACACCGGGGTCGCGGTCGATGACTGGCTGCAATTCGTCCAGCGCGCCACCCGGGCGCTGACCACGCCATTGGGCACCCGGCAAAAACGCCCGCTCTACGGCTCGATGATCCCGCAACTGCTCGGGCGCAACCTGGGGGATGATCTGTTGATTCTCGCCCAAAGCCACGCCGCCCAAGCGTTTTACAACCCACACAACGGCATCGCTGATTTTGCTCCCCAAGTCATTGTCGCCGAGCGGCAGGGAGCCGGTTTGCTGTTGCGTTTTGCCGGTACTTGGAAAAACCGCAAGCAATCCTTCGAGGTGGTGACATGAGTATGTTGATCCCCGGGCAGAATCAGTTGGCGCCTCCTGCAATGGTTGCCGTTGACGAATTCGAGCCGTTATTGGCTGAGTTCAAGGCATTTGTCGTGAGTTACGTGGCCGAGCGTTCGCCGCAAAACGCAGCAAGGCTCAAGGTCAGCCTGGAAAACCAGAGTGAATTGCTGACCCTGGCACTTGAAGCGTTCTGCGTTCGCCTGCAAACCCATGAACGCAAATACAACGCGCGGATTCAGCAGATGCTGTCTTGGTGGGCCACGGGCAGTAACCTTGATGCACGCCTCGCCGATATGGGCCTGCAGCGTCAGGTCCTGGATGCCGGTGATCCTGCAGCGTTCCCGCCTGTCCCGCCGACCCTGGAAAGCGACGATGACGCGCGCCTGCGTTATTACCTGGCACCCCATGCTCCGGCCGCGGGTTCGCGGATGCAGTATCGCCGTGAAGTGTTCACGCTTGGCGGGCGACCAGTGGTGAAAGTGGACAGTGCGGCGCCTGGCGTGGTGACCGTCAGTTATACCTTCGACCCGGATGGCTATGCCGCTCAGGTCAAGGATGGTAACGGCCGACGCACGGCACCTGGTGAAGTAATGGTCACGGTCTTGTCCAGGGTAGGCAATGGAAGGCCGTCGGCGGAACTGCTTGACGGTGTCCGTCGCCATTTCGCACGGCCGGATGTACGGCCCGAAACGGACCGGGTGACAGTGCAGGGTGCGCAAGTACTACCCTACAAGATTCGGGTGATCGCCAAGATCAACGCGGGCCCGGATTCCGGGTTGACTCAGGTGGCAGCCCGGCAACTGCTGCAAACCTATGCCGAATCCTGTCATCGCCTGGAAGGGCGAGTGGATCCAAGCTGGATCGACTACACCATCCACACCGCCGGTGCTGCGCAATTGGAAATTCTCGAACCGCTGCAGCCGATTATCTGCACGGCTTTCCAGGCCCCGTATTGCACGGGGATCGAGGTAGAGGTGCGCACGTTATGAATACTTGCGTACCCAGCCTGCTTCCGGCCAACAGTTCGCCGTTGGAGAAGGCCCTGGACCTGGGTTTTGGGCGCTTGCTCGACCGGGTCGCGCCGCCGTTTGCGCAGTTGATGAGTCCGCTGCAGACACCGGTGGAGTTCCTGCCCTACCTGGCCGTCGACCGTGGAGTCAGCGAATGGAGCGCCGATGCCGACGAGGCCGAAAAGCGTCTCACGGTGATGCTGTCCTGGCAGATCCAACGTCAGGCGGGCACTCCCAAGGCGTTGAGTCATGCCGTCGAATCCCTGGGCTTCACGCCCAATATCATCGCCTGGTACCAACAACAGCCGCAGGCCCAGCCTTACACGTTCGATGTACAGGCAATCATCGGCCGCAGTTGGTCCAGCGGAGACCACAACCGGCTGATTCGGCGCATCAGCGCGGCCAAAAGCGAGCGGGACATCGCCACTATCACGATTGTCCACGAAACCGTAGGCGGCCTGCTGGCGACCGTTGGGGCTGACCCAGGGCTGAGCATCGGTGATGACAGCCAGCCGGGCGCCTTGCCCGACGTAACGTTGCACGGAGCCCTGGCATTGGGCACTGCTGCCCATACCCCGCTGTGCGATGGCGAGCTGTACCTGTGGGGCGCACTGCCTGCATTCGGGCTGGTTGCCCAACTTAACGGTGCCGGGGTTGCCCGTCACTACACCATTAACGACTACGACCTCAGGGCGCAGCCATGACAGATGACATTACGCGCCTGGTGCGCTTCACCTCCAAGGGTTTGGATGAAGTGCTACAGGCAAAGAACCAGGGCTTGAAAGGCGAAATTACCCATATTGGCGCCGGCACCGGCCGTTACAACCCTACTGGCACCGAAACGGCCTTGCGCAATGAGCGCCAACGAGTCGCCATCGTGGATTACGAAGACTTGGGTGCGCGGCAACTCAGAATGGCCGCGCTGTTTGATGGCGAGGCCGAGTATGAGATCGGCGAGTTCGGGTTTTATCTCGCCAGTGGGACCTTGCTGGCGGTGTATTCCGTGGCTGGGAAGTTACTGACGTATAAGGCAGCGGCGGCACGGGTACTGCAAAAGTTTACGCTGGATATTTCGCCATTACCGGCCGATAGCGTGACGATTGTGGTGGGGAGTGAAAATTTGAATGTGCTGTTGGGTGGAGAAGTTGCGGTTCTGGCTACAGCCAATATTGACAATATGGCTCGGCATACCGAGTTGCTGTTTCGCGTGATGTCGCTTGAGTCTGGTAGTAAAGCTATATTGATTAAATAAATAAGGAGTTCAAGGATGAGTCTCGAGACAACGATTGCGTCGCTGGTGACAGCGGCCAATAATTTGACCACTGCGGTAAATGGAAAGATTGGTAGCATTAACTCGACCATGGCGACAGCTCTGGCTCAGTTTAATGAGTGGCGAAACCTAAAGGATGTGGAGGGTGATCCCGCCGCGCTAGGTACAATTCGTCGCAATCTTCTCCAAGGGCATATATATGGAACGGGTGGTACCCACGTGCCATCTGCGAAAGGGGATTTTGTTGCGACAGACCTAGGAAGTGGTGAAAATGTTTTTATACATTTTAAAATTCCACTCAATGTGAATGTAAATTCTGAGATGTTTTGGTTTAATATAAAAGGTTATAGCTATGGTACGGCTAAAATCATCGAGGAAACTCTTGTTGGTTACTGCTATCACCCTGGGCGGAGGCTGCAAAGTGTCTCTACATTTGGCAATATGACACCAGGTATTTATGTGGATGATAATGGGAATATCGTTATGCGAATTCTTGTGCCAAGTATTTATTTCACGACTCTGCGTATAGATACCATGCGGGTAGGGAACGGTAGGCTATTTGCTTTAGGTGATCTAAAGACAAAACTATCGTTGACCGAAACTGTAGTTTTTGGATTGGAGGGTTAACATGTCAACAGACTCTAATACTGAATGGCCGCTGGCTACTCCTCTTCCTGAGGTTGAATGGGCTGCTATTCGCGCGCAGCGCGATCAGTTTCTTCGCGCCACAGATTTTACCCAACTGCCGGATTTTCCCGCGACCGATACGCAACGCAAAGAAGTCGCCGCCTATCGCAAAGTATTACGTGATATCCCCGAGCAGGTTGAGGACCCGTTAGAGATCGTTTGGCCCCTCCTGCCGGCATTCCTGAAGTAAAAAGCTACCGCGAAAGCGGTTTTTTTCGCCTCCCCAAAGCCCCTCCCGCAGGGGCTTTGGCGTTTCTACACCCGGAGAATTTCCCCCATGGCCAACCGCCAAAACTACACCGTCCTAATCCCCTTTCCTACTGGAGGTGGCCACTGGTCCACCGTGGGTCAGGAGCTGGATCTGCTGGACGTCGAAGCATCTGCTCTGCACACCGCCGGCCGCCTGGAACTGACCAGCGAGCTGGGCGCCGTCAAGGACACCACCCAGGCCAAGCAGGCCGTCACCGAGAAGGCTGAATAATCATGGCTGAGGTTTTGAATTTCGAGCATAACGGTATCACCGTCAATGCCACTGAGTCCCCTGAGCCCATGGGCGGCGTGGGTGACAACGTGATCGGTCTGGTCGGTACCGCGCCCAACGCGCATGTATCGATCCCGAAAAATGCCCCGTTTCGTATCAACAGCTTCACCGCCCAGGCGCTGCTGGACCCTAGCGGCGCCGAGGCTGGCACACTGTTTCAGGCGGTGTACCAGATCCTCAAAGTGGTCAAGGTACCGGTGTACGTAGTGATCGTCGAACAGGGCGCAACCCCGGCCGACACCATCAAGAATGTGATTGGCGGCAACCAGGCCGTCACGGGTCGCAAACTGGGCCTGGCTGCCCTGAGCAGTGTTCCCGAGGACCTGACCATCATCGGCGCTCCAGGCTTTACCGGCAGCAAGGCCGTGGCCAGCGAATTCGCTGCTTTTGGCAAGCGCATCAAGGCCCGCGTGGTACTGGATGGCAAGGACGCTGCGGTAGCCGATCAGGTGACTTACAGCGGTGAGCTGGGTGGTGCCGATCTCGGTTTTGACCGCTGCCTGCTGGTGCACAACATGCCGTCGGTGTACTCCAAGGCTGCGAAGAAAAATGTGTTCCTGGCGCCTTCGTCCCTGGCTATCGCCGCATTGGCCAAGGTCAAGCAATGGGAAAGCCCAGGCAATCAGGTGACCTTCGCCGAGGACGTTTCCCGCGTGGTCGAGTACAACATTCTCGATACCTCCACTGAAGGCGACCTGCTCAACCGCTACGGTGTGAGCTATTACGCACGCACTATCCTGGGTGGCTTCTCGCTGTTGGGCAACCGCTCCGTCACTGGCAAGTTCATCAGCTATGTCGGCCTGGAAGATGCCATCAGCCGCAAGCTGGTCAAGGCCGGGCAGAAGGCCATGGCGCATAACCTGACCAAGTCGTTCATGGATCAGGAGGTCAAGCGTATCAACGACTGGCTGCAGACCCTGGTCGCCGATGAAACCATTCCTGGCGGCAGCGTGTACCTGCATCCGGAACTCAATAGTGTCGAGAAATACAAGAACGGTACCTGGTTCATCGTTATCGACTATGGCCGCTACGCGCCGAACGAACACATGGTTTATCAACTCAATGCCCGCGATGAAATCATCGAGCAGTTCCTGGAGGACGTTCTCTAATGTTTACCAACCGAGTCAGACAGGCCATTGCGGCCACCCTCCAAGGCCTGCCGTTGTCCGCAACCGTGGAAGAATTCACCCCGCCGAAGATCGAGTTCGACATGGAAGCCATGTCCGGCGGACGTTTCATCGCCGAGGAAATGGCCAAGAGCGGCAAGGTGCTCGGTGCGACCCTGGTGTTGCAGGGCGCCGGTCCGGAAATCATGTTGGCCCTGGGTGTCAGGGCGGGTGAAGATATCCTGCTGAACGTTCGTGAGGCGGGTCAGGACCAGGACGGCAAGACTTTCTTCACCTACCACACCGTCGGCGGCAAGCTCAAATCCCTGACCGAGGCCAAGTTGAAAATGGGCGATAAGGCCACCACCACCCTGGAGCTCTCCTGCCGCACCTACAATCGCCTGGACAATGGTGTGCCGGTGATCGACATCGACGTGCGCACGCAAAAGTTCATGCTCAACGGCGTCGACATTCTCGGTGACGCCCGGCGTGCGGTGCTGATGCCGTAAGGCTGTCGCAGGTCCGGTGCGGGCGCCGTCAACGTGGTTGCCCGCCTGGGTTTGCGGTTTTTTCAGATGCATTTATCAAGGAACTGACCTTATGGCCTGGATGCCTGCGCTTCATGTTCTGTTGTCCCCGATCACTGCCGACAGCGGCGCCACGATCACGCAGATTCAACTCAAACCGCTGTTCTACGCTCCGCAAAAAGAAGCCCTGGCTCGCGCTGGTGACGATGAAGATGACCAGTTCTTCGAACTGGCGAAACTCGCCACGGGATTGTCGGAAAAGGAGCTCGACCAGCTCAAGCGTCCGGACTACGTGAGTATTGCCCAATACGTACACGACATGTCGACGCGCCCGGCTTCGTTCTTCCTGCAAGACTCCGGCGCACCGCGTGAGTCCCTGACCCGCGAGCAGGTGCAACTGCTGCTGCCCCTCGAAGTCGCTGGTCGCACGTTGACCGAAGTGACCCTGGAAATGCCCGCGCTGCGCGCCACCAAAGTCATGAAAAAGCTCACCACGGCCAAGGAGCGCGCCGAGTTCATCACCTCCCATTGCAGTGGGCTGATGATCCCCGATCTTGCTGGCTTGAGCGTGCCCGACTGGACCGAGCTGCAGGAGCGCATCGACGATTTTTTAAACCAGCCGGCGGCATTCTTTCGGAGCGCGACATCGACGTAATTCTCGATGTCGTGCCGTTGATTTACTCAGTCAGCGAAGCGGAGATCCTTGATTGGGACGCCGGCAAAGCATTGCGCCGCTACGATATCGCGATCGCTCGCCTTGGCGTCAAACAGGAGTAGAGCGGGATGCAAGAGAATTATTCGCTGACCTACGTTGCGGCCAGGGATGGCCGGCTCGGCAGTGGCGGGAATGCCGATATCAACCACATGGGCTTGTCACAACCCCTTACGGGGGGCTCGGTTCTTGACGAGGTTCAGCCAGCGTCTTCGGGGTTGGACCTGAAGAATGCAGGGCTCGAACTGAGTGGATTGATGCTGTCCCTTGGGCTGCTGCGCGGCCACCTGGATACGCTCAATACGCGCCTGTCATTGCTTGACGCATTTGATGCCCGTCTTGTCAAAACCGATGAGCGTGCCGACAGCAGGCCTGCCGACGAGCAGAAGGGCAAAGCCAGCGAGTCGCCGGTCGTCACCCTGGACTTGCGGCTGACCCGCGAAGCCATGATGCGGGGTGATAGCCCTATTTTCGATGCGGCAGGTACGCTTCGGTACTCAGGTACCCAGCTTTCCTACGCCAGGGGCGACTCCGAGGCTTCCGAGTCGTCGATTCAGGTTAAACGAGAGGAGTACAGCGAGAGCAAGGCGCGTCTATCCGGGACCCTGGAACCTGCTTCGGTGTTACTGGAAGAGCGCTGGCTGGGTACCAAGACGTTTTTGACCGACGCTATCAACGACCTCGCAAGTCATTCGCCAACTGCGGCCGACGCGGTCAAAACCGCTGGCGCGGCGGTCGCCACCCCGGCGGCGTGGGTTGCCGGCGAAGCTGTTTCCGGGCTGTGGGACACGATCAAATCGCGGGTCTCGGGCAACCTTATTGATATGGCCGCCGCCAAGTTGCCCAAGCCGTTCGGCGATCTGCTCAGTGATAAAGGCAAGGATAAATCGTGTTGCTGCCCGGACGACACCCGGCGTAGCGCGCTGGATGCCCCTGCGGCGCGGCTGCCCGAGAGCGTTGGCGACACCGTCAGGAAGAAAGGCCGGGCGCGTTATCCTGGCAAGATGCAGCCCCGGCGCGTCGGGTTGCCCAAACCGAACAATCCGCTTCAATCGAGGCCGCCTGCCCGGGCTGCGAAGACGCTACGCAGTGGCAAGCGGCCCGATCTGAATCTGCATCAACGCGCAGAACAGTCCGAGCGTACATCTGTGCTCAATATCAAGGGCGAGCCGTTGCGGGCGTTTTCGAATAAGGGCGCTGCCCAGCCTCAGGGCTCCTTGCCGGGCAATACATTCGCTCCTTCCACCGCGCTCCCCGCCAGCAAAGTCGCCTCTCTTCCTGGAGCAAAGGGGCTGGCTGCCGGGTTGTCGGGGGCAATCATCCGCCTGGAATCGGTTGCGACGCAGCGGCTTGCTCCATTGCGGATCGCTACGGCGACGATGGAGGCCGTGCAGGGCGTACGCGACGGCGACCTGCGTGCCGTCGGTACCGGCGTCGGTACGGCCGGTGGCGCCTGGGCGGGTGCGTCTGCCGGTGCGGCGCTTGGCACGTTGATTTTTCCTGGTGTGGGTACCGCAGTGGGCGGTGCGCTGGGTGGGTTGCTGGGCAGCGAAGCGGGTGCGTGGATGGGCGACAAGTTCGGCGGCCTGGTTGATCGTCTGCGCTCGCCTGAAGAGGTCGGTACGCAGCTGACGAGCGCACCTGCCGATAATCGACAGATCAGCTTCGCGCCCGTGATCCAGATCAGCGGGCAGGCCGCGGCCAGCGCCCAGGAGTTGGCGAACCTAGTGATTCAAACCCTGCAGAACCAATGTATGCCGATGCTGACCGATTCACTGGCGGTCCGGCGCAATGTGGCTCTGACCGATGGAGGTGATTAATGCGGCAGCAGATGGTGTTGGGCAGTTTCATTTTCGGGCTGTCCCGAGGCTTTGCCTATTCCACGCTCCAGCGCAGCAGTGATGGAGGCTGGGCCAATCTGGAGATTGTCGCCAGCAAACCCCAATCGCGACAGAACGGTCAGAAACTGGAAAAACTGACCTTCAGTGGCAGCGCCATGTCGGCGGTGGGCATGCAGCGGCTGGATGAGCTGCGCGCCCTGCTGGATGCGTGCGCACCTCTGCCGCTGGTGGATGGCATCGGCCGCAACTGGGGGCTGTGGCGCATCGTCACGGTGTCGGAGAACCAGTCCAATGTGATTGATGACGGCACCGCCATGCTGATCAAGTGGACCATGGTGCTGGAGGAGTTTGTTAATGCGTAGAGTTCGAAGTATTGCTGGTGACTCAGTCAACCTGCTGCTCTACCGCGAGTTGGGCCGTTGTGATGATGACGCCGAGGAAATGCTCTGGCGCTTGAACCCAGGGCTCGCGGAACACGGCCCGCTGTTGCCGGTGGGCATCTGGGTGATTGTGCCTGAAATGGAGTCACGGCCCGGCGCCACACGTCCGGTTTTGGCCTGGGATTAAGGAGGTGGTATGGCAATGGGATTTACTCCGATCGTAGAAATCTATGGGGCCAATGCAGCGTTGATCAATCCACGGTTGATGCAATGGAAGCACACCGACGCGGCCGGGATCGAATCCGACCGATTGGAGTTGACGATCAATATCGAGGGGCTGGAAGGCTTGCCAAGCCTGGGCGGTAAAATCGGCTTGCGAGTGGGTTACCTGGAGTCGGGCTTGGTGGAAAAAGGCCAGTTCGTCATCACTCAAAGAACGCCCTATCTGTTTCCCATGCGCCTGGCTATTGTCGCGACAGCGGCGCCGTTCAGCGTGACCGATCAAAGCGGTTACCGGCAGCGCCGCTCCGCCAGCCACGGGCCCACCACCCTGGGCACCTTGTTTCGCCAACTGGCGATACGGCATGGTTTTTCGCCCCGCGTTGCACCGGCCCTGGACGGGATCTTGATCCATCATGTTGACCAGTCCAACGAGACCGACATGGGGTTTATCACTCGGCTCGCCAAACGTTACAACGCGGTGACCAAGCCGATCAATGAACTCTATGTGCTGGCCGAAAGTGGGCAGGTCAAGTCGCTATCGGGGCAGCAATTACCGGACGCGCGGCTGTCGATAACCGAAGATAACCGCCCCGGCGAACAGGCGTTTACCACCGCCAGAATCGATGAGGCAGCCAGGGCCAAATACCAGGGTTGCCGTGTCAGTTGGTGGGATGCGGCGGCCTCTCGCCAGCGTGTAGTCGAGGTTGGTATCGCGCCTTTCAAGACTTTGCGCCAACGTTGTCAGAATGAGGATGAAGCGCGTGATGTGGCCGAGGGCGAGTTGCGTCGCGTGGGGCGTGAGGGGCTGACGATAGCGATTGATTGCCCTGGCAACCCGTTGTTGTCCGCAGAGGGACTGTTGCTGCTGGATGAAACCTGGCCGGGGTATATGCAGGGGCGGTGGTCGATAGACAAAGTGACGCATTCCGGCGAGCCGTCGGCAGGCTATCGCAGTTCGATCATGGCCAGTGGATTGGCTTCTTGAATGGATGGAGGTTGAGGGTGATGACACTTGCGCAACTTCAACAGATTCTACCCAACGCCCGCTCTCAAGCGGGCGTTTTCATATCCGCGCTGAACGCGGCGATGCTTCGTCATCAAATCACGACCACCCCACGCATGGCTGCCTTCATCGCCCAGATCGGTCACGAGTCCGGCGAGTTGCGTTATGTGCGTGAACTGGGCAGCGACCACTACCTCAGCAAATATGACACCGGCAGCTTGGCCGCACGTTTGGGCAATAGCCCCGACGCCGATGGTGATGGCCAGAAGTATCGCGGCCGCGGCCTGATTCAGATCACTGGTCGGCACAATTACCGAGTGTGCAGCCAGGGGCTGTTTGCCGATGATCGTTTGCTGTTTTTCCCGGAATTGCTGGAGCAGCCGCAATGGGCTGCCGAGTCCGCCGCCTGGTTCTGGAAAAGCAATGGTTTGAATGAGTTGGCCGACAAACACCGCTTTACCACGATCACCCGTCGTATCAACGGCGGGATCAATGGCCTGGAGCACCGGCTGCAATTGTGGGAGCGGGCGAGGGTGGTGCTGTGCGTTTCTTCGAGCTGATTTCGGCGCCTTGCCGGTTGATGGGCTTGCTCCTGCTGCTAGCCAGCGTGGCCGGCGGTTCGTTTGCGTCAGCCTGGCGAGTTCAAGCCTGGCGCTATGAGGCCCTGCTTGAACATCAGGTAGCGTTGCAGATGGACCTGCTCAATCAGCAAAGCCAGGCGGCATTGCGTCGACAACTGGCCGAGCAGCAAAAGCGCCTTGCCCTTGAGCGGCTACTGAGTGCCAATGACCAACAACATGTCCGGGAGTTAAGCGATGCACAACGTGATCAAGGGCGCTTGCGTGATCGCCTGGCCACTGCTGATGTGCGCTTGTCAGTCCTTCTCGACGCCAGCGATCCCGCAAGGAACTGCCCGATGCGAGCCGCCACCGCCGCCGGCAGCGTGGTTCATGCTGCCCATAGCGCCCGACTTGACCCGACGCATGCTCAACGAATTATCGGCATCACCGACAGCGGCGACGATGGATTGATTGCACTGCGGGCATGCCAGGCCTATGTGCGTGCAATCGCTCGTTAGAATCTTGATCCAGTCTGTCACTTGCACCTGCAATTGCCTCCTGTAGGGTAGGCGGATGTCCGTCCACTTCTGGAGATGACCGTGAAGGAAATTACCCAACTCGCCGCTGAGCTCGGTCGGCGTTTGCAGGTGCTCAATGCCCATGTCACCACGGCCGAGTCCTGTACCGGTGGAGGGATCGCCGAAGCGATCACACGGATTCCGGGGAGCTCTGCCTGGTTTGAGGCGGGTTATGTCACGTATTCAAATCGACAGAAAACACTCCAGCTCAATGTGCCCCAAGCAGTGCTTGCCAAGGTCGGAGCCGTGAGCCGTGAAGTAGTCGAAGCCATGGCCAGGGGCGCCCAGGAAAAAAGCCGGGCGCGGTTTTCCGTGGCGGTCAGTGGCGTCGCGGGGCCGGATGGAGGTTCCCCGGATAAACCTGTGGGCACGGTTTGGCTGGCCTGGGGGGTTGGCGAGGAGGTCAGTGCCGAGCTTGAACACTTCGTCGGCGACCGTGATGAAGTGCGCCGACAAACGGTAAAAGCTGCACTGGATGGGTTATTGCGACGAGCTGCAGCAGAAATAGGAAAACAGGGGTAGGCGATCCCGGATCTTTGTGGAACAATACTGTCTACTTATACAGGTGTTGGCCGTCAGGCCTTATTGATTACGTGAGGACTTTAATGGACGACAACAAGAAGAAAGCCTTGGCTGCGGCCCTGGGTCAGATCGAACGTCAATTCGGCAAGGGTGCCGTAATGCGTATGGGCGATCACGACCGTCAGGCGATCCCGGCTATCTCCACAGGCTCTCTGGGTCTGGATATCGCACTCGGCATTGGCGGCCTGCCTAAAGGCCGTATTGTTGAAATCTACGGCCCTGAATCTTCCGGTAAAACTACCCTGACCCTGTCGGTGATCGCGCAGGCACAGAAGATGGGCGCCACCTGTGCGTTCGTCGATGCCGAGCACGCGCTGGATCCTGAATATGCCGGCAAGCTAGGCGTCAACGTTGACGACCTGCTGGTTTCGCAGCCAGACACTGGTGAGCAGGCCCTGGAAATCACCGACATGCTGGTCCGCTCCAATGCCATCGACGTGATCGTTGTCGACTCCGTGGCCGCGCTGGTGCCAAAAGCGGAAATCGAAGGCGAAATGGGCGACATGCATGTTGGCCTGCAAGCCCGTCTGATGTCCCAGGCGCTACGTAAAATCACCGGTAACATCAAGAATGCCAACTGCCTGGTAATCTTCATCAACCAGATCCGGATGAAAATCGGCGTGATGTTCGGCAGCCCGGAAACCACCACCGGTGGTAATGCGCTGAAGTTCTACGCTTCGGTCCGTCTGGACATCCGCCGTACCGGCGCGGTGAAGGAAGGCGACGAGGTGGTGGGGAGCGAAACCCGTGTCAAGGTTGTGAAGAACAAAGTGGCTCCGCCTTTCCGTCAGGCGGAGTTCCAGATTCTCTACGGCAAGGGAATCTATCTGAATGGCGAGATGATCGATCTGGGTGTGGTGCATGGCTTCGTCGAGAAGTCCGGTGCCTGGTATGCCTACAACGGCAGCAAGATCGGGCAGGGCAAAGCCAACTCGGCCAAGTTCCTGCAAGACAACCCAGATATTGCAGCCGCCCTCGAGAAGCAGATTCGCGACAAGCTGCTGACTGCAGCGCCAGACGTCAAGGCAGCGGCCAACCGTGAACCTGTTGACGATATGGCTGAAGCAGACGCTGATATCTGAGTCAAACGATGACGGTTGTACTGGATACGCTTGTTGCCGTAAGGCGTACTGCAATGGACTTGCTCGCGCGACGCGAGCATGGCCGAGTCGAGCTGACGCGCAAATTACGTCAGCGCGGTGCTTGCCCCGAGATGATTGATACGGCCCTAGACCGTTTGACGGAGGAAGGGCTGCTGTCAGAGTCCCGATACCTCGAAAGCTTTGTTTCATACCGCGCACGCTCTGGCTATGGCCCGGCTCGAATTCGTGAAGAGCTGAGCCAGCGAGGGTTGCAGCGTGCTGATATCGATCTTGCCTTGCGTGAGTGTGGTATCAGTTGGCAAGCACAGCTGGAAGATATCTGGCGTCGCAAGTTTGGCGGCCATCTGCCTATCGATGTTCGAGAGCGTGCCAAGCAGGGGCGCTTTTTGAGTTATCGAGGGTTCTCGATGGAGATGATCAGTCGCTTGCTGAGCGGCCGGGAGCTGGATGATTGAGCTGTTAGCCGTTTTACAAAAAAAGGCCCGCTATGAAAATAGCGGGCTTTTTTACGTCTGGGTTATGCCGTTTCTGTCGCTCGTAACTGAGTCTTTCCTTGGGCTTTGGCCCAGTTTTCCGGCAAGTTGATGTAGTCCACCAGCTCGCGCAACCGACCCTGATTGCGACCGTTGAAGTTGAACACCAGCCGCGTCAGGTGGCTGAAGTGAGGTGCATCGTGCTCTTCCCCGGCGTAGGCGAGTTGATGGAAATCATCACTGAGTCGCAGGTCTGCGAAGGCGGTCTGCATATGCGCCAATGCGCGATCACTGAGTGGGTGATTCATGCGGACCACGAACTGGCGCTTCAGCCAACGGGTTGAGTGGAAGTTGGCATAAAACTGGTTGATTTCATTTACCGCGTCCTCGGCGCTGTACACCAGGCGCAGCAACTTCAGGTCAGCAGGCAAAATGTAGTGGTTGGCTTCCAGCTGATTGCGAATAAAGTCCAGAGCGCCCTGCCAGAAGCTGCCACCCGGCGCATCCAGTAGCACTACCGGAACTAGCGGGCTTTTGCCGGTTTGGATCAAGGTCAGGACTTCCATTGCCTCATCCAGGGTGCCGAAGCCTCCAGGGCACAACACCAAGCCGTCGGCTTCCTTGACGAAAAACAGCTTGCGGGTAAAGAAGAAGTGGAAGGAAAGCAGGTTTTCCGTGCCATCGATGGTCGGGTTGGCGTGCTGCTCGAAGGGGAGGGTGATATTAAATCCCAGGCTGTGCTCCAGGCCGGCACCTTCGTGGGCTGCAGCCATAATTCCGCCGCCGCCGCCGGTAATCACCATCAGGTCTGAGCGAGCGAGGGCGGCTCCGGTTTCCCGGGCCAACGCATAGAGTGGGCTTTCTACCGGCGTACGCGCCGAGCCGAACACGGTGACTTTTCGCCGGCCTTTAAACTGCTCCAGCACGCGGAAGGCATGGTCCAACTCGTGTATTGCCTTCAGGGTAATCTTGGCATTCCAGCGGTCGCGGTCGTCATGAGCCATACGTAGTACGGTAAGAATCATGTCGCGATAAAGAGGGATATTCGGACTACTGGGAGCGATCAGGTTGAGTTGTGCTTCGATCTGCTGGTTGAGATCAGTTCCCTTCTCTTGGAAATGACGGAGCAGGAGATCATTTGGTTGGTCAGGCATTCAACTTCTCCTTCTTCACAGAGCCTTGGGTGGCGACGAGAGATTCATCGGCATCTTCGACACTCATGTGTCGCTGCATGCCGCAGCTCGTAGCCGGGCATTGCATAGGTTTCGTCGAGCCTCTGGCTGTCGAGGCGGACGAACTCGGCTCTGTATGTTCCTTGTGATTTAAACTTTTGCACTGCAAGTCTGTGAGGACAAGCCTCTTGTGCCCTGGGGATGTTACAGGGTGACTTGATCATGAGCCTATAAACTCTTGCGTGGCAATTGCTTGTTGAGGGCTGATGACGTTTTGCAGGAAGGGCTGCAGCGCCACTGATCAGCGGCGCGCGGGGGAAACGTTTACTTTTTCTTCTTCACGGGTGCCGGGCAATCAGACTCCTGGAACTTGACCGACGCGACTGGACGATTGGTCTTGTTCTCAGTGATTTCATAACGCATCACTGCACCTTTGGCCATCAACTCGCGATAGCCCTTGTTCAGACAGACACTTTGGCCCAGCTGGAAATACACAGCCTTGGGATTGGCGCGCATTTGTTCTGCACGGTCGGGCATGACACTCAGATGGTCAATCAACTGCATGCCTTCGACGGTGTAGGCCACTTCCAGGGTTTTTTCATCGATTTCCCTGGGCAGGTCTTTATTACTTTCCGCCGCCACGCTTTGCAGCTTCTTGTTCATTTGCAGCTCCAGCAAGGAGGCTGCCTGGGCGCCCAAAGGCAAAACCAGCGCCAGGGCAGTTGGGGCGGCAAGACGCAACATAAGACGCAGCATGAAAATCTCCTGATTCGGTTACTGGTCCATAGACCCGCCACTGCGCTGTGCGTTCAGTGGCGCGCGATTATAGGTGACCCTGGGGCGCTACAGCCAGGCGTATCGGCGGTAAGTGCGGGTACGTGCAGGTTGCTCTGGTAAACTGCAGCGACTTTTGCCTTTCCAGAGTTCTGTCTGTGTCAGTTTTCATCTTTTTGCAGCGGCGCACCCGATGAGCCACGCGGTCTCCCGTTTACGCGCCCGGCGTCTGGCCCGCGCTATCAAGCCCTTTGTCGCTCGCGGGTCTCGTGCCGAGCGCTGTGCAGGATGCCGGGTCATTCCTGAATATTGCCTGTGCGCCTGGCGCCCCAACGTCCAGGCCAACTCCGCAGTGTGCCTGCTGATGCATGATGTCGAGCCGATGAAACCCAGTAATACCGGGTGGCTGATTGCCGATGTGATTGGTGACACCACCGCGTTTGCCTGGTCGCGGACTGAAGTCGACCCTCAGTTGCTGACTTTGTTGGCCGACCCGCAGTGGCAGCCTTACATCGTCTTTCCCGGTGAGTTTGTCGCGCCAGAGCGAGTGGTCAGCGAGGTCGTTCTTGGGCAGGGCAAGCGCCCGCTGTTTATCCTGCTGGATGGCACCTGGAGCGAGGCGCGCAAGATGTTTCGCAAGAGTCCGTACCTTGAACACTTGCCTGTACTCAGTCTGGCGCCTGAACAACTGTCCCGATATAAGCTGCGCCGCTCCAAGCGCGACGATCATTTCTGCACCGCCGAAGTAGCGGCCCTTTGCCTGGAGCTGGCCAATGACCAGCCGGCCAGTGAAGTATTGGATGCGTATTTGGATGTTTTCAGCACCCATTACCTGGCGGCTAAATTCCTGCTACCCCTGGACCCGGGCGACGAAGCCCACCTGCGCCTGGCGCCTTATCTATAGTGCATATGACCAGACGACGTTTGCATGATGGCACTGTCACCGCGGGCTCGCTAAACTCCGCCCGGGCGTAACGCTTGACCGCCCAGGCCGTGCTGGGCATGCTTGGCGCCGATTAGGGCGCCGTCGCAAATTGAGACGTCTTTTTTGCGCTTTATAGTGAACGTGCTCTTCGGTGACAGCATCCTGGCTGGCACCTTGTACGTTGGGAGTACCGACCGCGTAGGTGCTCCCATAAAAACAGGATCATTTAATAAATGGCCACATACGAAATCCTGATTGCCGATGACCATCCCCTGTTTCGTAGCGCTTTGCACCAGGCGGTCACGCTTGGCTTGGGGCCGGATGTTCGACTGGTTGAAGCCGCGAGCATCGCCGAACTGGAAGCCCGGCTCAGTGAAAAATCCGATTGGGACCTAGTGTTGCTGGACCTGAACATGCCCGGTGCCTATGGGTTCTCAGGTCTGGTGCTGTTGCGTGGGCAATACCCTCAGATCCCGGTGGTGATGGTTTCAGCCCAGGAAGAGGCCGCTGTGGTGGTACGCTCCAAGGAGTTCGGTGCCAGCGGTTTCATTCCAAAATCCAGCTCCATGGAAGATATCCAGAAAGCGGTGCGTACAGTGCTGGACGGCGATGTTTCCTGGCCGCCACAGGCATTTGAAGAGATCAACGTCTCCGACGAAGCCAAGGCTGCGCGGGATGGTTTGGCAAGCCTGACGCCCCAGCAGTTCCGCGTGCTGACCATGGTCTGTGAAGGGTTGTTGAACAAGCAGATTGCCTATGAGCTGAGTGTGTCAGAAGCGACGATCAAGGCCCATGTGACTGCTATTTTCCGCAAGCTAGGGGTACGCACACGTACTCAGGCCGCATTGCTCCTACAGCAGCTCGAGTCAATTTCGCACCAATAAGACGGTATGGATTCACGTTTTTTTGACTGCGGTTACTGTAGTTTCCTCCCACCTTTTTATTCAGTTGCCTACTCTATGTCGCCTTTCAAAGGTCAAACCGGTATCAAACGTATTTTCAACGCAGGGGGCTATTCCCTGGACGGCCTGCGTGCGGCTTTCACTGGCGAGGCGGCTTTTCGTCAGTTGGTACTGCTTAACGCCATTCTGATTCCGTTGAGCTTTTTCTTGAGCGTCAGCCGTGTAGAGCGCGCGCTGCTGATTGCAGTGTGCTTGCTGGCGCTGATTGTCGAATTGCTCAATTCGGCTGTGGAAGCGGCGATTGACCGGATTTCCCTGGATCGTCACCCTTTGTCGAAAAACGCCAAGGACATGGGCAGCGCTGCACAGTTCGTGGCGTTGACCATGATCACCCTGGTATGGGCTGTGATTCTGATCTAGGCAATATTGGGCAGCACAATCTCGTCGCTGCGCTGCACCCCTGCAGTGAAGGCGCGGCACAGTTCCAGGAACTCACGCATCGCCGAGGTCTGGTATTTCTGTTTGTGCCAGATGAAGTAGAACTGCCGGGCCAGGTCCAGGTCCGGTGTCTCCACCGGCACCAGGCTGCCCCGGCGAAATGCATCGCGTAGTGCCAGCCGGGAAATGCAGCCAATCCCCAATCCCGACTCAACCGCGCGCTTGATCGCCTCGGTATGTTCCAACTCCAGGCGGATGTTAAGTGCGCTGCGATGATGTCGCATGGCCTGATCGAAAGTCAGGCGCGTGCCGGAGCCTTGCTCTCGCAGGATCCAGGCTTCATGGGTCAATTGCTCCATGGTCGCCTGGCCCCGCAGGGCCAGCGGGTGCTGCGGGGCGCAGAACACCACCAACTCATCTTCGACCCAGGTCTGCACTTCGATATCCGGGTGGCTGCAGTCGCCTTCGATTAGACCCAGATCAATTTCGTAATGCGCAACCTGATGCACGATATGTGCAGTGTTCTGCACATGTAGCGTCACCTGGCTTTCGGGATGCTGCTGCATAAAGCTGCCGATCAGCAGCGTCGCCAGGTAATTACCGATGGTCAGGGTTGCGCCGACCGCCAGGGAGCCGAAGCCGGACTTGCCGTTGAGCAAATCTTCGATCTCTTTGGCCTGATCCAGCAAAGCAACTGCTTGAGGCAGCAACTGACGGCCGAGGGCGTTGAGGCTCAGGCGTTTGCCTGCGCGGTCAAACAATTGGCAGCTGGATTGGCGCTCCAGCTCGGTAATCGAGGTGCTGGCGGCGGATTGGGACAGGGCCAGAAGGCCAGCAGCGCGTGAGACGCTTTCCTGCTGGGCGACGGCAACGAAGACTTGCAGTTGACGTAGAGTAAATCGCATATCGATATAACCGATAACCCTTATCTTAATAATTCAGTTAACAGATATTGTCGCCGCCATTAGAATGCTGTGCAATTGCGCACCTATCATTTGGTGCAGACCCATCTCCAGGAGTCCCACGTACATGAGCAACATGAACCACGAGCGTGTCCTCAGTGTTCATCACTGGAACGACACTCTGTTCAGCTTCAAGTGCACCCGCGATCCGGGCCTGCGCTTCGAGAACGGTCAGTTCGTGATGATCGGCCTGCAGCAGCCCAACGGCCGCCCGCTCATGCGTGCCTATTCTATTGCCAGCCCAAACTGGGAAGAGCATCTGGAGTTTTTCAGTATCAAGGTGCCAGACGGTCCGCTGACTTCCCAATTGCAGCACTTGAAGGAAGGCGATGAGATCATCATCAGCAAAAAACCGACTGGCACCCTGGTGCTGGACGATTTGAAGCCAGGTAAACATCTGTACCTGCTCAGCACCGGTACCGGCCTGGCTCCGTTCATGAGCGTGATCCAGGATCCGGAAACCTACGAGCGTTTCGAAAAAGTGATCCTGTGCCACGGCGTGCGCTACGTCAATGAAGTTGCCTACCGTGAGTTCATTACCGAGCACCTGCCGCAGAACGAGTTTTTCGGCGAGGCTCTGCGCGACAAGTTGATTTACTACCCGACCGTGACTCGCGAGCCATTTGAAAACGAAGGCCGCCTGACCGATCTGATGCGCAGCGGCAAGCTGTTCAGCGACATTGGCCTGCCACCGATCAACCCTGAGGACGACCGCGCCATGTTGTGCGGCAGTCCAAGCATGCTCGACGAAACCAGCGAAGTGTTGAACAGCTTCGGTCTGAAGGTTTCGCCGCGGATGCGTGAGCCGGGTGACTACTTGATCGAGCGCGCCTTCGTCGAGAAATAAGCGCAGGTCAAAAAAATGTGGGAGCGGGCTTGCTCGCGATAGCGGTGTACCAGTCGATAAATTCGTTGACTGACACTCCGTTATCGCGAGCAAGCCCGCTCCCACATTGGGTTTACGGCTTTATTCGGTTGGAATGACTTCCAGCACGCAAATCATCCCTGCCTCGGGATAATGCCAACGCACATCTACATCCCACAACTGCGCGCCATATTCGCGTTCAGGCCCAGGCACCTGGTACGCCGGTCGTGGGTCCTGTGCCAGGCACTGTTCAATCAGCTCCACCAATGGCTCACCAAGACGCTGAGCATGGGTGTGAGCCTGTTTCAGGGCGGTCTTCAGCCACTGCACCGGGATCAGTGCTGGTGTGGTGCTGGCGATGCTGTTGGTCGCGCTATCGACGATATCGGCGTACGGCACATACGGCTTGATATCGAGAATCGGCGTGCCATCGAGCAAGTCGATCCCCGAAACCCAAAGCCGGCCGGCCTCTACCCTGTCCAGTTTCACCACCGATTGGCCAATGCCATTCGGGCGATGGGTGGCGCGGGTGGCAAACACGCCCATGGACTTGTTGCCGCCCAGGCGCGGCGGACGCACCTTCAATCGAGGTTTGTCTTCCAGGGCCTGGTGGAACAGAAACAGCAGCCACACATGGCTGACCTGCTCCAGGCCCTGGACCGCCTCGCCCTGATCGAACGGAGCCACCAGTTCCAGCACGCCACGGGCGGCGGGCGCCAGTTGCGGCTGGCGCGGGATGGCGAACTTCTCCTTGAAGCAGGAGCGCACGAAACCGATGGGTGAAACGTTGTAACTCATGGCTTACGCACGAACCCGCAGCGTCAGCCCTTTGAGGAAGTTGCGCAGCAACTGGTCGCCACACGTACGGTAGTTGGTGTGACCGAACTTGCGGAAAAGCGCGCTCAGCTCAGGCTTGGATACCGGGAACTCCGCCGCCTTGAGGATGGCGTGCATGTCGTCTTCCTTCAGTTCGAAGGCAACCCGCAGCTTCTTGAGGATAATGTTGTTGGTCACTGGCGTTTCAATCGGCTGCGGTGGACGGCTTTCGTCCTTGCCGCGCTTGAAGATCACCAGGCCATCGAGGAAGTGCGCCATGACCTCGTCCGGGCAGAACACAAAGCCTTCTTCCTCGTCTTTCTTGAGGTAGGTCAGCAGATCGTCCTTGGTGACTTCCATGCCGCCGAGCTTGATGATCTCGACCATCTTGTTGTCGCTGATGTCGAGCATGTAGCGCACGCTACGCAGTACGTCATTGTGAATCATGTGGGAAATCCTGGTATTCAGCTATGGACGTCGCCCGGGCAGGCGATGTCGAGAAATGGAGCGGCTTAGAACTTTTCTTTGCCGGACAGGTAGCGCCATTGGCCCAGTGGTACCTTGCCGATGGAAACGCCGCCAATGCGGATGCGTCGGATGGCGACGACCTTCAAGCCGATGGCTTCGCAGAACAAGGCGATTACACCCGGCTGCGGGTTTTTCAAGGCAAAGCGCAGGCGGTTCTCGTTCTGCCAGCTGGCCTTCACCGCTGGCAGTTCGCGGCCTTTGTACATCAGGCCGTGGGCGAGCCGGTTCAGGCCGTGCTCCGCCACGTCGCCGGACACTTCGACGATGTACTCCTGCTCGATCTTGGCAGCATCGGCCGTCAGCTTGCGCAGGATCTTCCAGTCCTGAGTGAACACCAACAGCCCGCTGGCCTTGGCTTGCAGGTCGGCGCTGGCGGTCAGGCGCAGGAAATGGCCTTTGAGCGGACGTTTGCTGAAGCGGTGCTCTTGCGACAAGGTCTCGGCGTTCAGGGTCTGCATCGCGCTCTCGGTATCCATTCCTGCGGGGGCATTGAGCAGGATAGTCACTGGTTCCGGAGGCGTGGCCTTGGCGTCGGGATCAAGTTCGACTTTTTGTGTCGTGACCTTGAACTGTGGCTCGTCGATCACTTCTCCATCCACCGAGACCCAGCCGCCTTCGATGAACAGCTCAGCCTCCCGACGGGAGCAGCCGACCAGCTCGATGAGGCGTTTGGAGAGGCGTATGGGGTCAGTCATGACAAGGGCCGTAACAAAAGGGGGCAGCTATTGTACCTGTGTAGAGTCGCTTAATCCCGGTTCTATTTCATTTGGCCGCGTTGCACTCGCTGCTCCTGACGCAAGCGCATATGCAATAACGGATAAGGTTTGCCCATGCCGTCATGCTCCGTGCGGCCGATCACTTCGAAACCTTCCTTGAGATAGAAACCCAAGGCCTGCGGATTCTGTTCGTTGACGTCCAGTTCGTCGGCGTTCATGTGGTCGATCGCATAACTCAACAATTTCCGCCCCAGGCCCTGGCCCCGGTATTGTGGGTCAATGAACAACATTTCGACCTTGCCCACCGCGACGCCGGCAAACCCGGTGATACGCTGGCGCGAGTCCTTGGTGCAGATCAGCATCACGGAGTCCAGGTAGCTAGTCAGCACCAGGTCTTTTAATCGCTTGATGTAGTTTTCCGGCAGAAAGTCATGGGTGGCCCGCACCGAAGCCTCCCAGATCCGTGCCAGTTCCTCGTAATCACTGCTTTTGGGGGTGTGGATAATCGAATGCTGCGCCATATCGGCTGCTCCTTGCTGCTATTGGGCAAACGATAGACCTAAAAAAGCCCCGCATCTTGTCCGGAAGCAGGGCTTTTTCAAGTTTGTAGCGTTTAGTCGCGCTTTTGCGCCCAGAGGTCGTATTCGTCGGCGTCCGTCACCGTGCACCAGACCTTGTCGCCCGGCTTGAGGCCGCTGGCGTCGTCGATAAATACGTTGCCGTCAATCTCCGGTGCGTCGAAGAAGCAACGGCCGACTGCGCCTTGTTCGTCGACTTCATCGATCAGCACTTCGATTTCCTTGCCGATGCGCAGTTGCAGGCGTGCCGAGCTGATGGCCTGCTGATGGGCCATGAAGCGCTCCCAACGGTCTTGCTTGACCTCATCCGGCACAACGGCGGCGTCCAGTAGGTTGGCTGGAGCACCTTCCACAGGTGAGTACTGGAAGCAGCCGACGCGGTCCAGTTGGGCTTCGGTCAGCCAGTCCAGAAGATACTGGAAGTCTTCTTCGGTCTCGCCGGGGAAGCCGACAATGAAGGTCGAACGGATAATCAGCTCCGGGCAGATCTGGCGCCAGTTCTTGATCCGCGCCAGGGTCTTGTCTTCGAAGGCCGGGCGTTTCATGGCCTTGAGCACTTTCGGGCTGGCGTGCTGGAACGGGATGTCGAGGTACGGCAGGATCTTGCCAGCGGCCATCAACGGGATCAGCTCGTCCACGTGCGGGTACGGGTACACGTAGTGCAGGCGCACCCAGACACCCAGGCTGCTCAAGGCTTCGCAGAGTTCGGTCATGCGGGTTTTCACCGGCGCGCCGTTCCAGAAACCGGTGCGGTACTTGACGTCGACACCGTAGGCGCTGGTGTCCTGGGAGATCACCAGCAGTTCTTTGACACCGGACTTGACCAGGCGCTGGGCTTCGTCGAGCACATCGCCTACTGGGCGACTGACCAGTTTGCCGCGCATCGACGGAATGATGCAGAAGCTGCAGCTATGGTTGCAGCCTTCGGAAATCTTCAGGTAGGCATAGTGGCGCGGCGTCAGCTTGATGCCTTGCGGCGGCACCAGGTCGATCAGCGGGTTGTGATCCTGGCGCGGCGGTACCACTTGATGTACGGCGTTGACCACTTGCTCGTACTGCTGCGGACCGGTCACGGCCAGCACACTTGGGTGTACGTTGCGGATATTGCCTTCTTCCACGCCCATGCAGCCGGTCACGATGACCTTGCCGTTTTCCTTGATGGCTTCGCCGATCACTTCCAAGGACTCAGCCTTGGCCGAATCGATGAACCCACAGGTGTTGACTACCACCACGTCGGCGTCCTGATAAGTTGACACGACGTCATAACCTTCCATGCGCAGTTGCGTCAGGATGCGTTCGGAGTCGACCAGAGCCTTCGGGCAACCCAGGGATACAAAGCCAACCTTGGGGTTGGCTTTTGCGATGGTGGTGGACATGTCTAACCTCGGTATTGAATGACGCTGCCAATCGCGCACGACAAAGCAGCGGATGGGCACTTGGTGTGCCTCTGATCAAAAAGTGCGCAATTCTAGCGACGTGAATCGCTCTTTACCAGCTTTATGCAGGGAAATGCGACGAGTGCTGCGCTATGCTTCGCGCCGTTGAGCTCCATTAATCCAGGCGGTCAACAAATCATCTGTTACGAGAAGTAAAACGGCGCATGCTGCGGACAGCTTAGGCGTTCGCTCGCAGGCGCGCTGTTTATTGAAGACCTAGGGTCAAAGGGCAGGAGTGGTAGATGGGTCAGGCAAGTAGTCAGGCAGCAGGTGCCGAGCATTCCAATGCAAAGCCGATCGGCATGTTGGTGGCAGCAGTTGGGGTGGTCTACGGCGATATCGGCACCAGCCCTCTCTATACCCTCAAGGAAGTTTTTTCCGGCGGTTACGGGGTTCAGGTCAATCATGACGGGGTGCTGGGCATTCTGGCACTGATCTTCTGGTCGCTGATCTGGGTGGTTTCGATCAAGTACGTGCTTTTTGTCTTGCGTGCCGACAACCAGGGCGAAGGCGGCATCATGGCCCTGACGGCGCTGGCCAGGCGGGCGGCGGGTAGCCATCCAAGGCTGCGCAGTTTCCTGGTGGTCTGCGGTTTGTGCGGAGCGGCGCTGTTCTATGGTGACAGCATGATCACTCCGGCGATTTCCGTGTTGTCAGCCATCGAAGGTCTGGAGTTGGCGTTCGACGGGCTGGAGCGCTGGGTCGTGCCCGTCGCGTTGGTAGTGTTGGTAGGGCTGTTTTTGATCCAGAAACATGGCACCGACCGCATCGGCAAGTTGTTCGGTCCGGTGATGGTGACCTGGTTCCTGGTGCTGGCTGGGCTGGGGATCCACGGCATACTCCAGCATCCGGAAGTGCTGCACGCGATGAATCCTGTCTGGGGCGTACGTTTCTTCGTGGCACATCCGGGCATTGGCGTGGCGATCCTCGGCGCCGTAGTCCTGGCCCTGACCGGCGCCGAGGCGCTGTATGCCGACATGGGCCACTTTGGGCGCAAGCCCATCGCCCGCGCCTGGTTCATCCTGGTGTTGCCGGCGCTGGTGCTCAACTACTTCGGGCAGGGCGCGATGCTGCTGGGCGACCCGGCAGCGGCACGTAACCCGTTCTACTTGCTGGCGCCGAGCTGGGCATTGGTTCCGTTGGTGGGCTTGTCGACGCTGGCCACGGTAATTGCTTCCCAGGCGGTGATTTCCGGTGCGTTCTCCCTGACGCGCCAGGCCATCCAGCTCGGTTACATCCCGCGCATGCACATCCAGCACACGTCCAGCGCCGAGCAAGGCCAGATCTACATCGGCGCGGTGAACTGGTCGCTGATGGTTGGTGTGATCCTGCTGGTGCTGGGCTTTGAGTCTTCGGGCGCATTGGCTTCGGCATACGGCGTGGCGGTGACTGGCACGATGCTGATGACCACCATCCTGGTCTCGGCGGTGATGTTGCTGCTGTGGAAATGGCCGCCTGCGCTGGCAGTGCCGGTGCTTTTGGGCTTTTTGCTGGTGGACGGTCTGTTCTTTGCCGCCAACGTGCCAAAAATCGTGCAGGGCGGGGCCTTTCCGGTGCTGGCGGGGATCGTGCTGTTTGTCCTGATGACCACGTGGAAGCGCGGCAAGCAATTGCTGGTGGATCGCCTGGATGAGGGTGGCCTGCCCTTGCCGATCTTTATCCGTAGCATTGACGTGCAGCCGCCGCACCGTGTCCAGGGTACGGCGGTGTTCCTCACCGCACGGCCTGACGCGGTGCCCCATGCCTTGTTGCACAATCTGTTGCACAACCAGGTGCTGCACGAGCAAGTCGTATTGCTGACGGTGGTCTACGAAGACATTCCGCGCGTTCCGGCGCAGCAGCGTTTCGAGGTGCAGGCCTATGGTGCCGGCTTCTTCCGGGTGATTTTGCACTTCGGCTTTACCGATGAGCCGGACGTGCCTGAAGCGCTAAAGCTGTGTCATCTGGATGATCTGGACTTCAGTCCTATGCGCACCACGTACTTTCTCAGTCGGGAGACGGTCATTGCTTCCAAGCTCGAGGGCATGGCGCGTTGGCGGGAAGGTTTGTTCGCGTTCATGCTCAAGAACGCCAACGGCAACCTGCGCTTTTTCAAGTTGCCGGTAAACCGGGTGATCGAGTTGGGTACACAGGTAGAAATGTAGGTGTCAGCAGCAAGCTTCAAGCCGCAAGTGGAGAGCCGCTTTTCCCTTGCCCTTGAAGCTTGCCGCTTACCGCTGCCTTTCTTCAATCATGTCCACCAGCCTCTTGGCCAGCGCTGGATAGTTTTCATCGAAGTGATGGCCGCCTGGCAGCTTTATCGCTTCGCCTACGGCAGTCTTTTCGGTGCAACCGCTCTCGTCGGCTTCTTCGGTGCCATAGATACACACGACTTTGGCTGCCGGCAGCCGGGCCATTTCCGGGCCGGTGGCGGCTTCCTTGCCGGCATTGCCCAGCCAGCCTTCGACTTCGATTTCAAAGCTGCCGGTACGGGCAAAGGCCAGCAGGATGATTGCATCGACGCGTTGCTGCTCGGTTTCCGGCAAGCGGTTATAGATTGCCGGCAAGACGTCGGCGCCGAATGAGTAACCGGTCAGCACGAAGCGCTTGGTGCCCCATTTCTGCCGGTAGTGCTGCATCAGTTCGCCAAGGTCCTTGGCGCTTTGCTCCGGGCTCTTGTGCTGCCAGTAATAGCGCAGGGTGTCGATGCCGACGACCGGGTAGCCGATCTTGGCCATTTCACCGGCCACATCGCGGTCCAGGTCACGCCAGCCACCGTCACCGGAAAGAAACAGGGTGACGGTGTCCTTGGCTTCGCCAGCCGGCACTTCCACCACTGGGATAGCCAGCCCGCCGTTATCTGACCCGACCAGTTGCTTGCGCAATTCGTTGTTCAGCACTTGGGGATAATGAACGTCGTAGTCGCTGATGCTGGTGGTAGCGCGCGGCGTGTCGCGTACGAAACTGGCACTTTCATCGTCCGGATTATCGTTCCAAGCCACCAGCCACTGGCCGTGGGCTGCGGTTTTTGGCAATGGGTCCGTGCAGCCTTCCTGCACCAGGGTGAAACCTACCGATATCGCGTTGGCCTTGTCATCGGTTTGCGCCGCCAGCCAGCGCCAGGCCAGCGCGGCGCCGGGGCCGATACCGCTGACGAGGGTCGCCGGGCCTTTAAGTTGGCCGAGGGCGGTTTGCAAGGCTTGCTCCTGCAATTTGCAGTCGTCCTTGGGCACAATTACTTGCACGATTTGCGCGGCACCGCCTTGGCTGAGGGCGATCAATTGATTGTCGCTCAGGGGCGCGTCAGCCATTGCCGCTACGACAACCCTGGCCTTGACCATGGTGCCGGGAGTGACGCGAGTCAGTACCGAGCCATCGGCCTGGGGCAGTTGCTCCAGGATCGGCTGGGGGGTGGGGCGGTTCCAGTACCAGTAACCGCCGCCGAGGATCAGGGCCAGCACCACCAAAAATGCCAATACATACCGCCAGGTGCGTCGAATCATCAGCGTTTCACCAATCCAGTCAAGCCGCCCGCGATAAGGGCGGCGGTGTCGGCCAGTGCCACCAGCGGATCAAGCCCGGCGGGCACAGCCATATAACGGGGTTCCCAGTCAGGCTGGAATTTGTCTTTGAAGCGGCGCAGGCCTTGGAAGTTATACAGTTGTTCACCACGGCGGAACACGATTGAGCCCAGGCGCTGGGTCAAGGGCGCGCCGCGTCGTGGTTGCAGGCCGGATAATGGCACCATGCCCAGGCTGAAGCGGGCGTAGTCATGACTTTTATAGTGTTGAATCAGGCCGATCATCATGAACTCCATGGTCAGCTTTGGTGCGTCCGGGTGTGCGCGCATGAGGTCAAGGCTGGTCAGCTCGTGGTTGTAGGTCTCGAGCAGGTTGGCAAAGGCCACCGGGCGCCCTTCAAAGCGAATGATCGCGATACGAAAGTGCTTGAGATAGTCGTCGCTGAAACGTCCAAGGGAAAAACCCTTTTCCCGTACGTTTTTACCGGTCAACCACGCGTCGGAAATGACTTTGAGTTCATCCATCGGCGCCTGGCCCGGTTCATGGATCTGCAGGGACAAGCCATCCCGGGTGCCACGATTCCAGGTGTAGCGCAGATCCTTCATCTCCTTGCCCTTGGCCTCCAGGTCGAAGCGCTTGAGGTCGATCCTGGCTTCTTCACCGAGCTTGATCGCGGTCAGGCCGATGTCCATATAAAAGGGCAGGTTCTCGGCGCGCACCTGATAGAACACCGGGCGAGCGTGATGAATGTCGCACAGGTCGCGGAACTGCCAGATCATTTCGGCGCGCTGCTGGGTCGGGCCAATCGGGTCGTACAGGGCGACCAGGCTGCGTCCGCGCCGGGCGTACATCAGGAATGCTTCGTCATTGGGGTGGAACAGCAGCGCTTTGTCGCCGGTCAGTGCCAGGCCGCCATCGGGTTGTGCCGAAGCCATCAGGATCTTTCTGGCGCGCTCCAGCTCTTCGGGAATCGGCAAGTGAATCACGGGGCGTGCGGTGCGCAACAACCAGGTCAGCGAGACAATCACCAGCACCACAGCGGCGCCCAGCAGTGAGCGCAGGCCACGCGGCGCATTGGCATCGAGGGTGAACTGCCACCAGAGTTCATGGCTGTAGGGCACGTCCTGATAGGCAAACAGCAACAGCCATATCGATGCGCCGAGCACACACAGGCTGGCCACCAGGTACAGCGGTGAGAAGGGTAGTTCGGTCAAGCGGCTCGGGCGGTAGAACGAGCGACGGAAGATTGCCAGCAGGGTGGCGGTCATTGTCAGCAGGCTGGCTTCCTCCCAGTCGAAGCCCTTGAGTAGCGACAACAGGGCGCCCAGCAGCAGCAATACGGTGGTCAACATCCAGGCGGCTGACAGGCGACGGCGCAGGCCTTGAGCCAGCAACAGGCAGAGCACGCCGATCAGGCTGGCGCCAAAGTGTGAGGCGTCAATCAGGCGGTGGGGAATCAGAAACCCGATGTTTTCCAGGCGAGAGTCGATTTCCGGTGTGGCGCCGGAAAACAGCAGCACCACACCGGACAAAAAAACCAGCACCGCCAACACCGGCGCCGCCAGGCCGGAAGCTACCCGCAGGCTTTGCTGGGTCTGGAACAGGCGCTGGGCTTCGCTGATCAACAGGAATACGCAGGCAATCAACAACGGCAGTACCACGTAAATCATGCGGTACAGCAAGAGGGCGGCCGCCAGTGGCGCAGCGCCGAGCTTGTCGGCGAAGGCCGCCAGCAGGATCGCTTCAAATACCCCGACGCCACCCGGTACGTGACTGAGTACGCCCGCGGCCAGCGCCAGCAAGTACACCAGCAGGAACGTACCGAAAGGCGGGGCTTCAGGCAGCAACATATAAAGCACGGTGGCAGCTGCAGCGACGTCCAGTGCGGTAATGATCAACTGCATGAAGGTCAAGCGACGGCCGGGCAGGCGTAAAGTGCGACGGCCGACCCTCACTAGCAGATTGTCCGGGTAGGGTTGTTCCGGCAGACGGCGTCGATAAATGCCGATGCACAGCGCTACCGTCAACAGCAGTACGGTGCCGGCAACACCGGCCAGCAGGCTGGCGGGCAGGTGCAGTGCGGTGGATGCCGCGGGCAAATTGCTCAGGGTGGCCAGTGCGGCCAGCGGCGGCAGGGCACAACCCAGGGCCAGGCTGGCAAACACGGTCATGCGGGCCACTTCGGCGGCGCTGATGCCATGGCGTGCGTACAAGCGATATCGTACCGAACCGCCAGACAGCATCGACAGGCCAATCGCGTTGCCAATGGCGAATGCGGTAAAGCCACCGTAGGCCAGAGTCGTTGCGGGTAACTTCACGCCGGTATAGCGTGCGCCGGAAAACTCGTAGCCCAACATAATAATGAAGCCTGCGACGGCAGCGCCGAATGCACCCAGCAGGGAAGGCATCGGTACGTCGAGGATCGAGTCATGAAGGGCGTTGAGATCCAGCTCAAGCAGCAGGTGACGGCAGGCGAGCAGAGCGATTGCAAACAACAATAAAGTGACGGCCAGCCCGATGGGTTGACGGTACTTGCTTAACAGGTCGAGCCAGCGCAAGCGCGTGGGTGTGATCGGTTGGTTTGTCGTGGCAGTGTCTTTTGGTTCTGGGGGGGTGGCGCGCATCAATCACCTCGAGGATTGTGCGCGACAGGATGGGGGTATCCAGTCCAGTTACCAATCCCTGCTGACAAAAATAATTACAAATTTTAGCGCGAATCACCGAGTCAGGCGACTGCAGCCCATTGGCGGCAAAAACATGTGCCCGAACACTGAGCTTGGCACGTGACGGGATGGACTCCAGAAATCGTCTGCGGTTTCATGAAACATGACAGTGCACTGTTTCAAAAGGACTTTTTCTGCGAATACAAAAAAGGCCACTCTTTCGAGTAGCCTTTTTTGATGTTTGGTTGCGGGAGCCGGATTTGAACCGACGACCTTCGGGTTATGAGCCCGACGAGCTACCAGACTGCTCCATCCCGCGTCTGTGGGCGGCATTCTACAGCGCAACGACGAGGTGTCAACCGTTAATGGAGCAATAGGTCAAATAAGTGTAAATAAGCCGGTATTGCTCAACGCTGCGCAGTAAGTGCCCGATGGGGAAGGGATTTTTGTCAGACAATTGGAAAGAGGTAAAAACAGGCGCGCACAAAAAAGGCCACTCTTTCGAGTAGCCTTTTTTGATGTTTGGTTGCGGGAGCCGGATTTGAACCGACGACCTTCGGGTTATGAGCCCGACGAGCTACCAGACTGCTCCATCCCGCGTCTGTGTGTCGGCATTCTACAGAGGAATGCTGGCGTGTCAACCGTTGATTCCAAGAAAAGCGCTTTTGGTTCAAATGGTTAGCGCTTTTTCAAGGGCTCTGGACAGCATCCGGGCCCAGGCAGGGCAAGGCTTTCGGCTCTATTAGAGCGTCTGTCTTGATTGAGGAAGTAAATTTACCGGGCGTTTTCCCACCGTTTTGTCAGAAGATTCAAGGTACTGGTGCTATATACAGTTGTCAGTGCGATACTGGCGCTCCGTTCCTCATGTTGCCTGGCCACCTTCTCTATTTATGACGCAGCGCAAAATCATCCACGTCGACTGTGATTGCTTCTACGCCGCCATCGAGATGCGTGATGATCCGACTTTGTCACAAAAGCCGCTGGCGGTAGGGGGCTCGGCGGACCGTCGCGGGGTGATCGCGACCTGCAACTACGAGGCGCGGGCCTACGGTGTGCGTTCGGCCATGTCTTCTCGTCACGCCTTGAAGCTGTGCCCGGACTTGACCATCGTCAAGCCGCGCATGGATGCCTATAAAGAGGCCTCGAAGGAAATCCAGTCGATCTTCCGCGATTACACCGACCTGATTGAACCGCTATCCCTGGATGAGGCGTATCTGGACGTCTCCGACTGCGCGCATTTTGGCGGCAGCGCCACGCGTATCGCCCAGGATATTCGTCGACGGGTGTCCAATCAGCTACACATCACTGTTTCTGCCGGGGTTGCGCCCAACAAATTCCTGGCCAAGATCGCCAGCGACTGGAAAAAACCCAACGGATTGTTCGTGATCACGCCTGATCAAGTGGAAGATTTTGTCTCGGCGTTGCCGGTAAGCAAGTTGCACGGCGTCGGCAAGGTGACGGCTGACAAATTGGCGCGGCTGGGGATCGAGGACTGTCTGCAGTTGCGGGAGTGGAGCAAGCTCGCGCTGGTGCGTGAGTTCGGCAGTTTCGGCGAGCGATTATGGAGCCTGGCGCGTGGGATTGATGATCGGGTGGTTCAGAATGACAGTCGCCGGCAATCCATCAGTGTCGAGAACACCTACGACGTGGACCTGCCGGATCTGCCCAGCTGTCTGGAAAAGCTCCCCGAGCTCCTGGAAACCTTGGCCGGGCGCATGCAGCGCATCGACAGCAGCTATCGACCAGGCAAGCCTTTCGTCAAAGTTAAATTCCATGACTTTACCCAGACCACACTGGAGCAGGCGGGGGCAGGGCGGGATCTGGAGAGTTACCAGCAATTGCTGACCCAGGCGTTCAAGCGTGGAGCAAAGCCGGTACGGTTATTGGGGATCGGTGTACGTTTGCTGGACCTGAGCGGCGGCAATGAACAGCTGGAGCTGTTCACCCGCTAGCAGGTAACCAGGTTACTTGGCGCCTGGATCCGCTACCAGCCGCCCCCCATCCTGGGTCAGGGCCTTGAGAAACTCTTGCTGCAATTCCGGATCATTGCGGGTCAGCTCGATCAGGCTCTGTTCCAGTTCGCTGGCCTCCTCTTCGAGGCCCAGTTCCGACAAGCGTATGACCCGGTGTACCCACTGGCTGACTTCATCATCTTCCAAGTCGTCGTAAATCAAGCCGTGGGCTTCCAGTAACTTCCCGCGCAGGGTCTTGCTGATCGCCAGGGACGAGTCCGAATGCACATCGTCCTGGGCATCTTCAATACTGATGCGCAAGGTGCGGACCTGATTGAGGTCTTGCTCGGCAAACGGGCTGTCGAGCAGGTTCAGGCGCAAGACGCCGTTGCGGTCAGTGGTCATCTCGTGGGTCTGCTTGCCGGCCGTTACCTGGACCGGTCGCTCGCTCCACGGCAGGCTTGAATATTCCAGGCGTCTGTCGCGCTGGACTTCATCGATGCTCGCCAGGTTCTGTTGCGCGCGGCCGTGAGACGGCGCGTTCATGAACGGGTTGAGCCCGGCCACACCGTAACTGATCCAGTCATGGGTCATGCTGTCCGGCAGGTTGCCCAGGGCGAAGATATTGGCCACGTTGGCGCCAGCGCCCGCCACCACGGCCACAGCGCCCAGCGGGATCTCATAGAGTTCCCGCCAGGGTTGATAGGGCGTGTAGCGATCATAATGACGGGTGACTTCAAACTCAGTGACCTCGAAGGTCCGCTGCTCATGAATGCGCACTCGGCGTTGCGGCAGTTCAAGCACTTTGGGTTCGCCGACATCGATCTGCAGGCTATGGTCGAGCAGTTTGCGCTCGACACGTTCCTCGTGCTCGCTGCGTTGCGACATGTGATTGGCGCAGCCGCTGACCAGCAGGGCGCCGCACAAGGCGGCGCCCCCCAGAGCTCTGGTGTTTCGCTTGAACATGACTTCTCTTGATCTGGTTTTCAGCGACGAATACGCGCCTGGAGGAAAGACAGCACATCGGCCACCGGCAACGGTTGGGCTTGGGCTTCGGTCCGGCTTTTGTATTCCAGATTGCCATCGGCCAGGCCGCGGTCACTGACCACGATCCGGTGTGGGATGCCAATCAGTTCCATGTCGGCGAACTTGATACCTGGGCTGGTTTTCTTGTCGCGATCATCCAGCAGCACCTCGAAACCGGCAGCCGTTAGTTGGGCATACAGTTTGTCGGTGGCTTCGCGCACCTGTTCTGTTTCATAACGCAGCGGCACCAGGGCGATCTGGAACGGGGCCAGGGCGTCACTCCAGATGATGCCTTTTTCATCGTTGTTCTGCTCGATGGCAGCAGCCACCACGCGGGAAACGCCGATGCCGTAGCAGCCCATTTCCAGGGTGACCGGCTTGCCGTTCTCGCCCAGCACTTCGCACTTCATCGCCTTGCTGTACTTGTTGCCCAACTGGAAGATGTGCCCGACTTCGATACCACGCTTGATCTCCAGGGTGCCCTTGCCGTCCGGGCTCGGGTCGCCGGCAACCACGTTGCGCAGGTCAGCCACGGTCGGAACCGGCAGGTCGCGTTCCCAGTTCACGCCGAAGTAATGCTTGTCATCGATATTGGCACCGATACCGAAATCGCTCATCAGTTCGACCGAGCGGTCGATGATGATCGGCAGTGGCAGGTTCAGCGGTCCCAGGGAGCCAGCACCGGCGCCAATGGCGTCGCGCAGTTCGGCATCGCTGGCCATGACCAGCGGGTTGGCTACGCCTGGTTGCTGGGCGGCCTTGATCTCATTGAGTTCGTGGTCGCCACGGATCACCAGGGCGATCAGCTTGCCTTCTTCTTCGGCGTGCACGATCAGGGTCTTGATGGTCTTTTCAATCGGCAGATTGAATTTTTCCACCAGGGCCGCAATGGTCTTGGTCTCTGGCGTGTCTACCAGGCGCAGCTCTTCAGCCGGCGCAAGACGGGAGGTTTCCCGTGGCACGGCTTCGGCTTTTTCGATGTTCGCCGCATAGTCGGAGCCGTTGCTGAAAACGATATCGTCTTCGCCGGACTCGGCCAGTACGTGGAACTCGTGGGAGCCGGCGCCGCCGATGGAGCCGTTGTCGGCTTCAACCGGGCGGAACTTGAGGCCAAGACGCGTGAATATGTTGCAGTAGGCCTGGTGCATGCGGTCGTAGGTGACCTGCAGCGAAGGCTGGTCGGCATGGAACGAATAGGCGTCCTTCATGATGAATTCGCGGCCGCGCATCAAACCGAAGCGTGGGCGGATTTCGTCACGGAACTTGGTCTGGATCTGGTACAGGTTGAGCGGCAACTGCTTGTAGCTGCTCAACTCGTTGCGCATCAGATCAGTGATCACTTCTTCATGGGTCGGGCCTGCGCAGAAATCGCGGCCATGACGATCCTTGAAACGCAGCAATTCAGGGCCGTACTCTTCCCAGCGCCCGGATTCTTGCCACAGCTCAGCCGGCTGAGTGCTCGGCATCAACACTTCCAAAGAGCCTGCGGCGTTCATTTCTTCACGAACGATCGCTTCGACCTTGCGCATCACCTTCAAACCCATGGGGAGCCAGGTGTACAGGCCAGAAGCCAGTTTGCGGATCATGCCGGCACGCAGCATCAGTTGGTGGCTGATCACGACCGCATCGGAAGGCGTTTCTTTCTGTGTGGCGAGCAAATATTGACTGGTGCGCATGGTAGGCCGTTGTCGGTTGCTTGGACGTTGAGTGACCAGTGATTGTACGGGCGGCAGCGCCGGGAGTACAGGCTGTAGGAGCGAGCTTACTCGCGAAGGGCGTCAAGAGTGACGCGGGAGGCTAGGTTGAACGCGGTGTCCTTGAGTTCTTCACCCGTTGCGCCAAATCCGCGTTAGGGTGCGTGCCCGGAGCGGGGGCATATCCGTTACCGCAGCAACGGATATGTACCCAGCCCAACCAAGACATACCTATCTCCCCCCACAGGATAGGCTTCAATCCGGGATGGGCGGATTCAGACGCAACCGCCGACTCTCCTGGTACCAGTGCAAGGCAATCAGCAGCAAGGTCGGCACCCCCAGAAACGCCGTGATCAGGAAAAAGTCGTGATAGCCGAATTTTTCTACCATGACCCCTGAGTAACCACCGATCAAGCGCGGCAGCAGCAGCATGATCGAACTGAGCAAGGCGTACTGGGTGGCGGAGAACTTCAAGTTGGTCAGGCTCGACAGGTAGGCGACAAACGCTGAAGTCGCCAGGCCCGAACTGAAGTTGTCCAGGGAAATGGTGAAGATCAGCATCTGCAGGTCGGCGCCCATGCCAGCGAGCATCAGGAACAGCAGGTTGGTGCCGGCCGAGGTGATGCCGCCGATAAAGAGGATGGGCAGGATGCCGAAACGCACGATCAACAGGCCGCCCATGCCGGCACCGACCAGGGTCATGATCAGGCCGAATACCTTGCTGACGCTGGCAATCTGGTCCTTGGTAAAGCCCTGGTCGATGTAGAACACGTTGGCCATCACGCCCATCACGGTGTCCGACATGCGATAGGTCGCAATCAGCCCCAGCAGCAACAGGGCTTGCCAGCGATAGCGCAGGATAAAATCGTTGACCGGTGTCAGTACTGGCGCCAGGCCGCGACGGCCCATGGCCGAAAGGCACAGCGAGGTCAGAATGATATAGAGGATGGCCCGCAGGAACGCTCGGTCTTCCAGCAGCAGGTCGAGCAGGCTGACACCCTCGAACAGCACGCTGGCAAAGTCGGTGTTGTACAGCTGGGTGAACATCGCGGGTACCGATACCAGCAAGATGATCAGCACGAATACCGACATCAGTTGGTGCACGAAGCTGTAGCGCCCGGCCTGCAACTGGGTGCGCAACGGCACATCCGGTTCGCGCATGAACAAGCTGGTCAGCAGGGCGGGGACCATCAAGACACCGAACAGTACGTAGGTACCGGTCCATGCCGAGTGCTTATAGTTGAAACCGGTGGAGCCGAAGCCTTCGGCGAAGAACAGTGCACCAGCGGTGGCCAGAAGGGCGGCGATACGGTAGCCAGACATATAACTGGCGGCCAGGGCAGCCTGGCGGCTGTCGTCGGCGATTTCCAGGCGATAGGCATCGACCGCGATGTCTTGGGTGGCGGAGGCGAAAGCGACGATGACAGCAATAGCGATCAGCCAGGACAGGTGTTTCTGGGGGTCGCAGAAGCCCATGCCGATCAATCCGAGAATCACCAACGCCTGGGAAAGTACTAGCCAGGAGCGACGACGCCCGAGCTTGCCGAGCAACGGCAGGCGCCATTGATCGAGCAGCGGCGACCATACCCACTTGAAGGCATACGCCAGGCCGATCAGGCTTGCATAACCGATGGTTTCGCGGGCCACGCCGGCTTCACGCAACCATACCGAAAGCGTCGAGAACACCAACATGTAAGGCAGGCCGGCAGCAAAGCCGAGCAGCAGCAACACTAAAGTCGAGGGGCTGGCATAGGCAGCGAGCGCGGCGCGCCAGGTTTTACGGGGCATGGGCTGGAGTCTGCCTCAGATTTACGGAAACAAAGCGCGCACTCTAACCGCTGTGCTCTACCGGGCGCCAGCCATGACGCTGAATATCAACGCGATTGTTCAGGATACTGACACCTTCGCTGCGCAAACGCGCACGTTGTTCATCACCCGAAGCACTGCCCACCGGCAGGCTTATCCGACCGCCGGCTGCTACCACCCGGTGCCAAGGCAGTTTCGAACCATCGGGAAGCTGGCTGAGAGCACGGCCCACCCAGCGTGCAGCTCGGCCAAGGCCTGCCAGCTGCGCCAGTTCGCCATAACTCACGACACACCCCTCCGGCACCTGGGCCAGGGTCAGGTACAGGGCGGTACGGCGCATTTGAGCCGGGCTTTGCGGCATTTGTGCAGGGTCGTTCACGTTAGGCGGGTCCAGTTCAAAAGTGTCGTCTCATTGTAAGAAGCGTCTGTAAAAGTGGTGTTGAGAATTGAACTCGATAGAAATCTTCGAGTCAGTCCTTGCTAAGACGTCAACGACCCTGATAATGCCCCCTTTTTCCGCCAAACTTGAGCCCCTCATTCGCTTATGTTGTCCAGAACCCTGCTTTGCCTTGCTGTTTTCACTGCTTCTACACCCCTGTTGGCCGATACGGTCTGGTTGAAAAACGGTGATCGCCTGACCGGCAAGATCAAGGTTTTCGACGGCGGCAAGCTGCTGATCCAGACCGAATACGCCGGCGCCATCGCGGTGGACTGGAAAGAGGTCAAAACCCTTGAAAGCGACCAGGAACTGCTGGTCAAGCAAGATGCCTACAGCGGTGAAAAAGCCAAGTCTCTGCAAGCCGCCGACGAAGGCAAGGTCATCCTGGCCAACGGCGAGGCGCCAAAAACCGTCGAGTTGGCGAGCATCCAGCAGATCATCAAGCCTAAACCTGTGATCGAGGACCTGGTGTGGAAGGGGAATGTCGATGTCTCGCTGGACTACAAGCGTGCAGAAAAAGACACCGATGACTATGACGTGGACTTCAAGACCTCGGCCCGCCACGGCAGATGGAGGCACACCGCTGAAGGCGAATACAATCGCGCCTTTCAGAATGATGTGGTCACCACCGACAACTGGAGCGGCGAGTATGCACTGGACCGCTTCATTACCGATCAGTGGTTCTGGCAGGGACGTTTGACCTACAAGCGCGACAAGGTCGAGGACCTGAGCCGCCAGCGTACTGTCGGTACCGGTCCGGGCTATCAGTTCTGGGATGACGAGCTTGGGGCCTTTTCCCTAGGATCGCTGCTTAACCGCACTGACTATGAATACCAGGATGGCGGCAAGGACAACTTCTATTCCCTGGCAATGAAGTGGGATTACAACCGCTATCTGATCGGCAAGACGGTCGAATTCTTCACCAGTGGCGAATTGGGCAAGCCGTTGGCCGGTCCGGCTGATTACTCGCTCGATGCCGAAATGGGCTTGCGCTACAAAGTCACGGACTGGGCTTCGCTCAACCTCAAGGCCGAGCGCGACATTATTAGTGGCGGCTCGGACAGTGACTTGAGCAAGACTCGCTACACCGCAGGTTTTGGCGTGACCTGGTAACCAGGATAGGGCGGGGTTGGTGTTACAACCGCAACCCGCCATCCAGTTCGAGGATTCGCCCGGTGTAATAATCGTTCTCGAAGATATACGCCGCCGAATGGGCAATCTCCTCCGGCCGCCCCATGCGCTTGAGGGGGATGGCGGACGTCATTCTCTCCAGCGCTTCGGGCTTCATGCCCAGGCTCATCTCGGTCTCGATAAAACCAGGTGCAATGCCCGCAACGCGGATGCCGTAGCGTGCCAGTTCCCTGGCCCAGGTCACGGTAGCCGCGGCCACGCCGGCTTTGGCGGCGGAGTAGTTGGTCTGGCCGATGTTACCCGCGCGGGAAATCGACGAGATGTTGATAATGACCCCCTGGCTCTTCAGTTCGACCATCTTCGCCGCGACTTCGCGGGTGCAGAGAAACACACCGGTCAGGTTGACATCGATCACTGCCTGCCACTGGGCCAGGCTCATCTTGGTCATCTCGCCATCCTTGATCTTGAGCAGCAAGCCATCCCGCAGGATCCCGGCGTTGTTGATCAAACCGTGGATCGCACCAAAGTCGCCGGCGATCTTCGCGACTGTATGGGTAACCTGTTCCTCATCGGCCACGTTGCACAGATAAGCGCGTGCCGTAATCCCGAAAGCCTGACAGGCCGCAACGGCCACCTCGAGTTTTTCCTGGTTGAGGTCTACCAGCGCCAAATGCGCGCCTTTGCTCGCAAAATACTCGGCCATGGAGCGGCCCAGGCCCTGGCAACCGCCGGTGATAATGATTACTTTGTCGTTGAGATGCATTCGCATGTCCTGTGAGCAGAGTTAAGCGGGTGCCCAAGCCCGTTTTTTGACGGAATTTATCAAAGGAGTCATAAGTTGAGCGCGCACGTTGCCAAGAATGCCCGAGAACTACTGCTCAAGGAATACCGTGGAGCGCTCTCCACGTTGTCCAAGGCCATGCCCGGTTTCCCTTTTGGCTCGGTAGTACCGTATTGCCTGGACGAAGAAGGGCAGCCGCTGATTCTTATCAGCCGGATCGCCCAGCACACTCACAACCTGCAAAAAGACCCCAAGTGCTCGTTGTTGGTCGGTGAGCGTGAAGCCGAAGATGTGCAGGCGGTGGGGCGCCTGACCTATATGGCGCAAGCCGAGAAGCTTGAGGACGAGGCCGCGATTGCCGCCGCGGCCGAGCGTTACTATCGGTACTTTCCGGACTCGGCCAATTATCACAAGGCCCACGATTTTGACTTCTGGGTGCTCAAGCCGGTCCGTCATCGCTATATCGGCGGTTTTGGCGCTATTCACTGGCTCGATCAACTGACCTTGGCCAACCCGTTTGCCGGTAAAGCCGAGTCGAGCATGATCGAGCATATGAACAGCGATCACGCCAAGGCCATCGCCCACTATGTCGAGTTGACCGGTTTACCGACATTCGAGCCGGCGCGGTTGGCCGGTATCGACAGCGAAGGGATGCACCTGCGCATTGGCCAAGGCTTGTACTGGCTGCCTTTCTCCGATACCTGCAACACTCCGACACAAGTACGAGAAGCCTTGGTTTTCCTGGCCCACGCCCAGGAGTGGCCGAAAAAAGCCACGGTTTAAGCTTGAATTAATGCAAGGGCGACGTCATCTAAGGTTCAGTAGCAAGGCATTCTTGCGTTGAGGAACCATTTGATGCGCCCTTTTTTATTGCTCTTTCTGCTGTTCCCGGTGTTGGAGCTGTTCGTATTCGTCAAGGTCAGCGGAGCTATCGGGTTTTTCCCGGCGCTGCTGCTGATCATTCTCGGCTCGATGCTCGGCGTGTTCGTGTTGCGTATCGCCGGGTTGGCCACCGCATTGCGCGCCCGTGAAAGCTTGAACCGTGGCGAGTTGCCTGCCCAGACCATGCTTGAAGGCCTGATGATGGCCTTGGGTGGCGGTCTGTTGATCCTGCCGGGCTTTGTCAGCGATGCGTTCGGTTTGATCCTGCTGTTGCCTATTACTCGCCGCTTTTTGGCCGGCAAGATGCGCCGGCGTGCCGAAGAAGCGGCGATTCGCCAGCGCGCGTTTTCCGAAGATCTGCAACCTCGTGGCGGTCCGGCACCTCGCCAACCGATTGAGCGCGAGGGGGACGTGATCGAAGGTGAGTTCGAACACCGCGACTCCAAGTAATCGCTCCATAGACACGGCGCCTGCTTCAGGCGCCGTGTTGTTTCTGCAGAGGCGCCAGACACAAAAATTTTCATCTGCAGCCCTTGTAATAGTCTTATTCGCCCTTATGTAACGGTCACCGCAAGGTTTCTGGTGGCGACACCAGACAGACTTCCGCGTTTCGCCCAGCGAACCGCGACCGGCATCGCCGGAAGACAACCAGCCGGTACTGACACCGGCCGATGAAACATACAATTAGGAGAGATCGACAATGAGCAAGCTTCGTCCTCTGCACGACCGCGTCGTAATCCGTCGCAGCGAAGAAGAAAAGAAAACCGCTGGCGGTATCGTCCTGCCAGGTTCGGCTGCTGAAAAAGCCAACCATGGTGTGATTCTCGCTGTCGGCCCAGGCAAGTCCCTGGAAAACGGTGAAGTACGTGCGCTGGCCGTTAAAGTCGGTGACAAGGTTGTATTTGGCCCTTACTCCGGCAGCAACACTGTGAAAGTCGACGGCGAAGACCTGCTGGTAATGGCTGAGAATGAGATTCTCGCCGTTCTGGAAGGCTGATTCCCCGCTCATTTTCCCGTTACTCCCAAGTATTTAAGGAATATCGATCATGGCTGCTAAAGAAGTTAAATTCGGCGACTCCGCCCGCAAGAAAATGCTCACCGGTGTCAACATCCTGGCTGACGCAGTAAAAGCGACCTTGGGCCCGAAAGGCCGTAACGTAGTGATCGAGAAGAGCTTCGGTGCTCCGACCATTACCAAGGACGGCGTTTCCGTTGCCAAGGAAATCGAACTCGAAGACCGTTTCGAAAACATGGGCGCGCAGCTGGTCAAAGACGTTGCCTCCCGTGCCAACGATGACGCAGGCGACGGCACCACTACCGCTACCGTCCTGGCTCAGTCTATCGTCAACGAAGGCCTGAAAGCCGTCGCTGCCGGCATGAACCCGATGGACATCAAGCGCGGTATCGACAAGGCGACCATCGCCATCGTCAAAGAACTGAAGAACCTGTCCAAGCCATGCGCCGACACCAAGGCCATCGCTCAGGTCGGCACTATCTCTGCCAACTCCGACAGCTCCATTGGCGACATCATTGCCCAAGCCATGGAAAAAGTCGGTAAAGAAGGCGTGATCACCGTTGAAGAAGGCACTGGCCTGGATAACGAACTGTCGGTTGTAGAAGGCATGCAGTTCGACCGTGGTTACCTGTCCCCGTACTTCATCAACAAGCCGGAAACCATGGTCGCCGAGCTGGAAAGCCCGCTGATCCTGCTGGTCGACAAAAAGATCTCTAACATCCGCGAAATGCTGCCAGTACTGGAAGCCGTTGCCAAGGCCGGCCGCCCACTGTTGATCGTGTCCGAAGACGTTGAAGGCGAAGCCTTGGCGACTCTGGTTGTGAACAACATGCGCGGTATCGTTAAAGTCGCAGCCGTCAAGGCTCCAGGCTTCGGCGATCGTCGCAAGGCCATGCTGCAGGACATCGCTGTTCTGACCGGCGGTACCGTTATCTCCGAAGAGATCGGCCTGAGCCTGGAAAGCGCCACCCTGGAAAACCTGGGTAGCGCCAAGCGCGTGACCATTTCCAAGGAAAACACCATCATCGTCGACGGTGCTGGCGTACAAGGCGACATCGAAGGCCGTATCGCTCAGATCCGTGCTCAGGTTGCCGAAACTTCCTCGGACTACGACCGTGAAAAACTGCAGGAACGTCTGGCCAAGCTGTCCGGCGGCGTAGCAGTGATCAAGGTTGGCGCTGGTTCCGAAGTTGAAATGAAAGAGAAGAAAGCCCGCGTTGAAGACGCCCTGCACGCAACCCGCGCAGCCGTCGAAGAAGGCGTGGTACCTGGCGGTGGCGTGGCACTGATTCGTGCCCTGGAAGCCATCGTTGACCTGAAAGGCGAAAACGCCGACCAGGACGTGGGTATCGCAGTTCTGCGTCGCGCTGTTGAAGCTCCGCTGCGTCAAATCTCCGCCAACAGCGGCGACGAGCCAAGCGTTGTGGTCAACGAAGTCAAGAACGGCAAAGGTAACTACGGTTACAACGCTGCGACTGGCGTGTACGGCGACATGATCGAAATGGGCATCCTGGATCCAACCAAGGTGACTCGTTCGGCTCTGCAAGCGGCATCTTCCATCGGCGGTCTGATCCTGACCACCGAGGCTGCCATTGCCGAAGCACCGAAGAAAGAAGGCTCGGCTGGCGGCGGTATGCCAGACATGGGCGGCATGGGTGGCATGGGCGGCATGATGTAAGCCAGCCTTTCCCCTGTACTGAAAAGCCCCGCCTGAGTGATCAGGCGGGGCTTTTTTACATCCGGTGTTCGTGGCTGGAGCGCTCTTGTGATCGACGCAATGGCACACAAGCCTGACACCCAGGCTGTGCACGTTGCGTTAACTGATAGTGAAAAACTTGTGAGTCACGGCAATCGGTTGAAAAACTGCATAGAGTCTTACGCCGACCCTAGCCGCAAGCCGGACTAGGCCTTAAGCTGCGCGAGCCACCACGGCCGTTACCGCGTACGGAGACATGCCCATGCGAATTCTACTGGTTGAAGACAACCGCGATATTCTGGCCAACCTGGCTGATTACCTGGGGCTCAAGGGCTACACCGTCGATTGTGCGCAGGATGGCTTGTCGGGGCTGCACCTGGCCGCCACAGAGCATTACGACCTGATCGTGCTCGACATCATGCTGCCGGGTATCGACGGCTACACCCTGTGCAAGCGCCTGCGCGAAGATGCGCGCCGCGACACACCGGTGATCATGTTGACGGCGCGTGACCAGTTGGATGACCGCCTGCAAGGCTTCAAATCCGGCGCCGATGACTATCTGCTCAAACCGTTTGCGCTGTCGGAACTGGCCGCACGCATCGAAGCCGTGCTGCGCCGTGCTCAAGGTGGCGGTCGGCGGGCGTTGCAGGTCGGCGACCTGAACTACGACCTCGATACCCTGGAAGTGACCCGCGAAGGGCGCCTGCTCAAGCTTAATCCGGTGGGCCTGAAACTGCTGGCGGTGCTGATGCAGAAAAGCCCGCATGTATTGCGCCGCGAGATTCTCGAAGAAGCGTTGTGGGGCGACGACTGTCCGGACAGCGACAGCCTGCGCAGCCATGTTCACCAATTGCGCCAGGTGATCGACAAGCCTTTCGCCAAACCACTGTTGCAGACGGTACATGGCGTGGGCTATCGCTTGGCCGAGGGTCGAGATGGAGTTTAAGCAAAGCCTTGCCCAACGGATCATCATCGCCTTTGCGCTGATGAGTGCGTTGGTAGCGGGGGCGTTCGCCATGGGCATCGTCGCCACCGTGCACCTGGTGGAAGAAAAACTGATATCGGCAGGCCTGGGGGGTGATCTGCAACGTTTGTTGTTGATGGACAGCGTCGAGGACTGGCGCCATCGGCCCGAGCCTGACCAGCTGTTCTATTTCAGCGGTGGACATGGAGAGTTCGAGCTTCCGAAAGATTTGCGGCACCTGGACCCAGGCTTTCATGAAGTATTTCGTGAGGCGCTTTCCTACCATGCGATGGTCGAGATCGTGGATGGTCGGCGTTATGTGCTGCTGCAGGACCAGAGCGATTTCGAAGAGCGCGAGCGGGTATTGTTCGCGGTGGTACTGGTGGGGTTTGTCCTCAGTCTTGCGTTGGCGGTATTCCTCGGCTGGGTGCTGGCGCGCAAAGTGATGGCGCCCGTGGTACGCCTGGCTCGTCAGGTGCGTCACCGTGACCAGTTGCTCGGCCTGGCGCCCCCGCTGGCTCCCGACTATGCGGCCGACGAAGTGGGGGAATTGGCGGTGGCGTTCGACGCGACCCTTGGCCGTCTGCGCCAGGCGCTCAACCGCGAGCGTCTGTTTACCAGCGATGTGAGCCATGAACTGCGCACGCCACTGATGGTATTGGCCAGTTCATGCGAACTGCTATTGGAAAACCCTGCCATCGATTCCCGGGGCCGCAAACAAGTCGAGCGAATCGCCCGGGCCTGTGAAGAGATGCGCGAGCTGGTGCAGACATTCCTGATGTTGGCCCGTGCCCAGCACGACGACACGACCATGGCGCCCCAAGTCGACCTCGCCCAGGTGGCTGAAGGCCTGCTGGGGATCTGGCGCGACCCGATCGAACGCAAAGGTATCGAACTGTTCTACCAGCCGGGCAATCCTCTGGAAACCCGCTACAACGCCACCTTCCTGCATGCCGTGATGGGCAACCTGCTGCGCAACGCCCTGCATTACACAGAACAAGGTTTTATCCGCCTGACCCTGGAGCCCACCGGGTTTGTGGTGGAAGACACCGGCGTGGGGATCCCTGAAGACAAGCGCGAAGCCATGTTCGAACCCTTCGTGCGCGGCAATGAAAAACGCGGTGACGGCTTGGGGCTGGGGTTATCCCTGGTGCAGCGAATCTGTGAGAACCAGGGCTGGGTGGTCAGTCTGAGCACCATGGAGCCCAATGGTTGCCGGTTCCACGTTGAGTTGATGCCGGTCAAGGCCTGAGGCCTTTTCTGCCTTCCTGGATGGCAGAATGCCGTAGGTTCGACGAAGATGGCATCCTGCTATGGCTTTTAACTGTAAAGCTTTGTAATGTTTTACCGTTGGACGGGACGTTTTTTTCACAATCGATTGACCTCGGGATGACACGCAACTGCTTAAGGTTGTAGGCATCAGTAACAGGAGGCAGTCGATGTCTAGCCCGATCAAGCTCGAATTTTCCGAAAAGTACGACGATCAGCACGCCCAGAATTATTTGCTCAAACATCAGGACAATTTGGCTCGTCGGTTGTCCCACAAGCGTGACGAACAACTTGCCCGAGGTGCGCTGGCCATGGCTGGTGAGCCTGGCCTGGTGCTGGATCTGCCGTGTGGTGCAGGGCGTTTTTGGCCGTTGCTTGCAGAAAAACCCAATCGCGTGATTATCGGTGCCGACAATTCCGAGTCGATGCTCAAGGTTGCTACGGTGGCTCAACCGGCTGACGTGGTGAAACGGGTACGGCCTTTGCAGACGTCGGCCTTTGATATCGATTTACCGGATAACGCAGTGGACAACATCTTCTGCATGCGTCTCATGCATCACATTGGTGATCCTGAGCACAGGCTGGGGATCTTGCGCGAGTTTTATCGGGTGACCCGCGATAGCGTGATTGTTTCGTTGTGGGTGGATGGCAATTTCAAGGCCTGGAAACGCAAGCGCTCCGAGGTTCGACGTCGCAAAAAGGGTGAGCAGGAAGGTTACCAAAATCGGTTTGTGTTACCGACTGCTACTGTCGAGGCAGAGTTCGAGCAGGCCGGTTTCCGTGTTCAGGAACACCTGGATTTCATACCGTTGTACGCCATGTGGCGTGTGTATGTATTGCGTAAGAGGTAACAGGATGGCAGTTGAGTGCGTAGCAGGTAGTGAAGTCGCTCCCCAAGAGCGATTTGATTATTTCTGGCGTCTGAAGGGCGAGTGGGTCGAGGAGCCAAATGTTCGCCGAGGCGGTGAAAGTGGTGTGCAGCGTGTGATGGGCCCCAATGGACGTCTGCTCTATAGCAAGCGCCAGACGGGCCACATCTACCGCAGCTGGCTTCATCCTTTTGGACGTCCAACCGTGCTGCGCGAGCGCGATGCCCTTATGGGGCTGCGGCATTTGAATGTGCGCGTACCGGAATTGGTGTTTTGCGAAGCTCGCCGTGACCCTGAGCATCAATGGAAAGCCCTGCTGGTGACTGCGTCGCTGGATGGCTTTGATGAAATCGAAAATTGGTATGCCGCAGGTGGGCGTGAGCGCTACGGCGAGTTGGTACATGAACGCCTGCTCCAAGAGCTGGCGCAAACCTTGGTGCGCATGCACAAGGGGCGTTGGCAGCACGGGTGTCTTTACATCAAGCACGTTTTTGTCAGGGTCAGCGGCGAAGGTGATGCGGCGGTGGTTGAAGTGGCCCTGCTGGACTTCGAGAAATGCCGCCAGCGCCTGACCGCGCGTCAGGCTGCTTCCCATGACATGCAGCAATTGCGGCGCCATTCGTCGTGGAATTCTTCCGATTGGCAAAAACTCAGCTACTTTTACGAAGCGGCGTTTGGCAGCGCTATCAAAGGTTTAACCTGATGAAGCTAGAAATAGCACGAGGTTTGTTTCTGTTGGCGGCCTTGGGCGTTGCGTCCTTGGCAGTGGCTGCCTGGGAGCAGCCACGTACAGAAGTCCTGAGTGCGGTGCACGGTGGCGGGCAATGCCCGTTGCCACGGATCGCGAAGGTGACAAGTGCGACGCAGCCGGATCATCAGCTGTTGTTGTTTATGTTTGGGATGTCCCAAGGGATGGGGCCAGCGAGTTGAAAAATTTTGTGAACGATTAAAAGGCCTCGGATTGTTTCGAGGCCTTTTTTTTGCCTATCCGTCCTGGCCACAGCAACGGATAGGCACCTATCACCCCTGATCCTTCCTGGCCAACAACGTATACACACAGGGCAATACAAACAACGTAAACAGCGTCCCGATCGACATCCCGGTAGCAATCACCATCCCGATGTCATACCGGCTCACAGCGCCAGCCCCGGTGGCAAATATCAACGGCACCATGCCAAACACCATCGCCGCCGTTGTCATCAGCACCGGGCGCAAGCGAATCGCTGCGGCTTCTTCCACGGCCTCACGCGGCGTCAGGCCTTTGTCCTTGCGCAATTGGTTAGCAAACTCAACGATCAGAATCCCATGTTTGCTGATCAGCCCGATCAACGTCACCAGCCCCACCTGGGTGTAGATGTTCATGCTTGACCAGCCGAGGAACAGCGGAATCAACGCCCCGCAGATCGACAGCGGCACCGTCACCAGGATCACCAGCGGATCACGAAAGCTCTCGAATTGCGCGGCCAGTACCAGGAAAATGATCGCCAGCGCCAAGCCGAACGTGACCCATAACGCACTGCCTTCCTGGATAAATTGGCGTGACGCCCCGCTGTAGTCGTAGGCGTAGCCAGCAGGCATTTCTTCAATCGCGATCTGGCGTACGGTGTCGATGGCCTCGCCCATGCTGACAATCGGAAAGCCCGAGATCAGCGCCGAGTTGAGTTGCTGGAACTGGTTCAACTGCCTGGGGCGGGCGCGGTCGGTGACGCTGATCAAGGTCGACAGCGGCACCAATTCACCCTGGGTGTTTTTTACGTAGTAATTGCTCAGCCACTCAGGATTGTCACGGTAGGCGCGCTCTACCTGGGCGATGACCTTGTAGCTGCGGCCATCGATGGTAAAGCGGTTGATCTCGGCCTCCGCCAGCAGGGTCGCCAACGTTCCGCCCAGGTCTTGCATCGATACGCCCATCTGCGCGGCCTTGGCGCGGTCGATGTCTACCACCACTTCCGGCTTGTCGAAGGCCAGGTCGATATCGACAAAGGCAAACTTGCCGGACTCCATGGCGCGTTTTTTCACTCGGTCGGCGACCTGCAGCAGGGACTCGTAGTCGTTGGGCGTATTAATCACAAATCCAAAGGGTAAGCCTTCGCCTGTGCCGGGCAGGGAAGGCAGGTTGAAGCCGAACACTTGCAGGCCCGGGATCTGCTCCAGGCGCTTCTGGACTTCGGGGAGGATTTCCATTTGCGTACGGCTGCGTTCGTCCCACGGCTTGAGCAGGAAACCGCCGATGCCCGATTGCACGCCGTTGAAACCGTTGATCTGGAACGAAGAGTAGTACTCCGGGAACTCCTTGAAGATCGTGATGAATTCGTCGGTATAAGTGTTCAGATATTCCAGGTTAGTCGGCTGCGGTGCGCTGGCCATCATGAAAATGATGCCCTGGTCCTCGTCCGGCGCCAGTTGTGACTGGGTGAACTTGAGGAAGACCGGGATCAGGCAAAGTACGATCAGCGCGAACACGATCACCACCGGCCGGGTGTTCAGGGTACCGTGCAACATTGCCTGGTAGCGGCGCTTGAGGCCTTCGAAGATCCGGTCCAGGCGATGGGCCAGCCCCGTGGGGTTTGCATCGTGGCGCAGCAGCAGTGCGCACATCATCGGTGACAAGGTCAGCGCCACGATGCCGGAAATCACCACCGCACCGGCCAGGGTCAGGGCGAACTCCTTGAACAGCGCACCTGTCAGCCCTTCAAGGAAGCCGATGGGCGCGTAGACCGCTGCCAGGGTGATGGTCATCGACACCACGGGCATGGCAATCTCCCGCGCGCCCTCCAATGCCGCATCCAGCGGGGTTTTGCCCTCTTCGATATGGCGGTGGATGTTCTCCACCACCACAATCGCATCATCCACCACCAAGCCAATGGCCAAGACCATTGCCAACAACGTCAGCAGGTTGATGGAGTAACCCATCAGTTGCATGAAAAACAGCACGCCGATCATCGACAACGGAATGGTGATCACCGGGATCACCACCGAGCGCAATGCCCCAAGGAACAGGAACACCACGACGATCACGATCAGTACCGCCTCAAACAAGGTCTTCACCACTTCGTTGATGGAGGCCTGGATGAACAGCGTGGCGTCGTAGGCAATTTCTGCCTTGAGGTTGGGCGGCAGCTGGGATTCCAGCTCCGGCATGATCTTGCGTACTTCCTTGATCACATCCAGCGGGTTGGCGCTGGGTGTCGCCTTGATGCCGATATACACCGAGGGCGTGCCGCCAAAGGAACTGATGGCGTTGTAGTTTTCTGCGCCCATTTCCACTCGGGCCACATCTCTGAGCAGGACTCGGCTGTCGCCGTCGGTCTTCACGGTAATGGCGGCGAAGGCCTCGGCAGTCTTGAGGTCGGTGTTGGCGTTGACGCTGGTGACCACGTATTGGCCTTTGACCTCGCCAGCGGCAGAGAGAAAGTTGTACTGGCGCACCGCGTCGGTGACGTCGCTGGCACTCAAACCGAAGCCGGCAAGTTTTACCGGGTCAAGCCACAAGCGCATGGCAAATACCTGATTGCCGAGGATCTCGGCCTCGGCCATGCCCGGCAGAGTCGCCAGCTTGGGTTGGATCACCCGCGACAGGTAATCGGTGATCTGTGGGTTACTCAGTTGCTGGCTGGAGAAACTGATGTACATCAGTGCCGAGGCGTCTGCGGCTTCTTTGCTCAGCACCGGGTCTTCGGCGTCTTGCGGCAGTTTGTTCTTGACTTCATTGGCCTTGGCCAGCAATTCGGTGAACAGTCGGTCGCTGTTGGAACCGATGCGGGCATAGATTGAAATCACCGAAAAGTTCTGGCGACTGACCGAGGTCATGTAGTCGATACCTTCGGCGCTCGCCAGACTTTGCTGCAACGGTTGTGTGATATAGCCCTGGATGGTCTCGGCATTGGCCCCGGGGTAAGCGGTGGTGACCGTGATCAGGGCGTTTTCCATGGACGGGTATTGGCGCAGCGGCAGTTTGCTATAGGCCTGGAAACCCAGCAGCACAATCAGCAGGCTGACCACCATGGCCAATACCGGGCGGCGGATGAACGTGTCGGTAAACGCCATGGCTCAGTTCCTTGAACCGTCGGTGTGCGGAGGTTGGCCAGGAGCAGCCGGCAGGTTTTTGTCCGGGCTAATGGTGATATGGGCGCCAGTGTCCAACTTGATCTGGCCGGCGCTGACCACTTGCTCGCCACTGTCCAGGCCCTTGCTCACCAGCACCAGGCCACCGCGACGCTCACCGGTCTCGATGAATCGTCGCTCGGCAATCAGGATCGGCTGGCCGTCGGAGTCTTTCTCGATGCTGCCGTCTTCAGTCTTTTTCTGCGCGACGACGTACGCCGAGTTGCCGTAAAGGGTGTAGGTAATTGCGCTTTCCGGTATGACGACCTGTGGCATCGGGTCGGGCAGCAGGACCTGCAGGCTGGCGAACATGCCCGGTAGCAGTTGGTTGTCGGGGTTGGCCAGGGTGGCGCGTACCAGCACGTTACGTGTGCTGTCCTCGACCTTGGGGTTGATAGCGCTGATGGTGCCAGGGAATGTCTGCTTGGGGTAGGCCGAGACTTCCACCTGCACCGCTTGGCCGACGGCCACCTTGGGCACCGCCTGTTCGGGAACGTAGAAGTCGACGTAGAGGCTGCTGACGTCCTGCAGCGTAGCGATCACCGTGCCGCTGGCCAGGTAGTCACCGACATCTACTTGACGAATACCGATGGTGCCGCTGAACGGCGCGACAATATGTTTCTTGGCCAGGGACGCCTTGAGTTGGTTGACCGTGGCCTTGTTCTTTTGCAATTGCGCCGAGAGACGGTCGAACTCGCCTTTGGAGATTGCCTGGCTGCCCACCAGTTGACTGCCCCGGCCATAATCCAGTTGGGCCAACCCCAGGTCGGCCTGGGCAGTTTGCAGCAGGGCGCTTTCCACTGCGCTGTCGAGTTGCACCAGCGGTTGCCCGGCCTTGACCTTCTGCCCCGACTCGAACTGCAGCTCCTTGACGGTGCCCGCGATCTCCAGGCTCAGGCTGACCCCTTGCAGCGCCTTGAGCGTGCCCACCGCTGGCAACCGCTGTTGCCATGGCTGTTCGACCACCGTGACGACGGCCACGCTGATCGGTGGCTTGGGGGCGGAAAAAACCTGGATCTGCTGGTAGATGGAGAAGGCTTTGTAGCCCCCCAGCAGCAGGATGATCAGCAGGACAACAGCCAACATGATGAGCATGCGACGACGCAGCATATTCCGGTTCCTTGGAAAAAACTGAGACAGACTAAAATGAACGTTTCGGCACATTACTCCGAGTTTCAGGGGGATTCCAACTGGTAAGTTTCACTCCCGGCGAACGGACTCAAGCTCCACGGTTACGAGGTGTCGTGGGGGATGGGGGGAAAGCTGTCAGTCCTTTCCCGTGAGAGCCTGTTTCAGAGCGTTGGCGTCGGTTGTCGTCCGTGGCCAGCGCTGTATACACAGACGGCAGGACGAACAAGGTGAACAAGGTTCCGATCGACATGCCAGTGGCAATCACCATGCCGATATCAAACCGGCTGACCGCACCCGCACCGCTGGAGAAAATCAGCGGGATCACGCCCAGTACGGTGGCTATTGTCGTCATCAACACCGGCCGCAAGCGGATCGTTGCGGCTTCCTCGATGGCTGCTCGCGGGGACAGGCTTTGTTCCTTGCGCAATTGGTTGGCGAATTCGACGATCAGGATGCCGTGTTTGCTGATCAAACCGATCAATGTGACCAAGCCAATTTGCGTGTAGATGTTCAGGGTAGACCAGCCCAGGAACAGAGCAATCAATGCGCCGCATATCGACAGCGGCACCGTCACCAGTATCACCAGCGGGTCACGCAGGCTTTCAAACTGTGCCGCCAGCACCAGGCTGATGATCGCCAATGCCAGACCGAAAGTGCCCCATAGCGCATTCCCCTCCTGGACAAACTGGCGCGTGGCGTTACTGTAATCGAAGGTGTAACCCACCGGGGCCTCCTCGCCTGCGATGGTTTGCAGGGTCTCAAGTGCGTTGCTCATGCCGACAATCGGGAACGCTGACACCAGCACCGAATTGAGTTGCTGGAATTGATTCAACTGCCGCGCTCGTACCTGCTGGCTGGAAACCGTGATTAGTGTCGACAAAGGCAATAATTGGCCTTTGGCATTTTTTACATGGTAGTGATTCAGCCAGTCTGGATTATCTCGGTAGGTACGCTCGACCTGGGCAATTACTTTGTAGAGATGGCCATCAATCCTGAACTGGTTGATTTCCGTTTCAGCCAACAGGGTCGCCAGGGTCAGGCTCAGGTCTTCCATGGAAACGCCCATTTGCGCGGCCTTGACCCGGTCAATGTCGATCACCACTTCGGGCCGGTCGAATGCCAGGTCGATATCCACATAGGCGAATTTCCCCGAGTCGATCGCACGTTGCTTGACGCGTTCGGCCATGCCCAGCATCGACTCATGGTCCTGTTGGGAACTGATGACAAAGCCAAAAGGTAGCCCCTCACCAGTACCCGGCAAGGAGGGCAGGTTAAAGGCAAAGACTTGCAGGCCGGGGATACTATTCAGCTTTTTGCGCAATTGCGGCAGAACCTGCATCTGTGTGCGGTCGCGCTTATCCCAGGGTTGCAGCAGGAAACCACCTACGCCTGAATGTACGCCATCCACGCCATTGATCTGGAAGGAGGCCTGGTACTCGGGCAAGGTCTTGAACTGCTCGATAAAGTCCTGGGTGTAAGTATTGAGATAGGCAAGGTTGGTGGGTTGCGGAGCGCTGGAAAGGATAAAGATCAGGCCCTGGTCCTCATCGGGCGCCAACTCCGAGAGGGTGAATGTGAGCATGGCCGGGATCAGTCCGAGGACGAGTAGGGCGAACACGATGACTACCGATTGCGCCTCCATGATCTGACGCAACCGGCGCTGATAGCGCTGCTTCAGATTGTTGAAAAACCGATCCAGGACCAGAGGCAGACCCCGAGACTGTTCTTCAGGGCGCAGCAGCATGGCGCACATCATCGGCGACAGTGTCAGCGCCACGATGCCGGAAATCACCACCGCGCCGGCCAGGGTCAGGGCAAACTCCTTGAACAGCGCACCGGTCAAGCCCTGCAGGAAGCCGATAGGCGTATACACCACAGCCAGGGTGATGGTCATGAATATCACCGGCATGCATACCTCCCTTGCGCCCTTGATCGCGGCCTCAAGGGGGGATCTGCCTTTTTCGATATGCCGATGAATGTTCTCCATCATCACGATGGTGTCATCGACGACCAGGCCGATGGCCAGGACCATTGCAAGCAGCGTCAGGACGTTGATGGAATAACCCATCAGTTGCATAAAGAACAACGTACCGACCAGTGACAGGGGAATGGTGATGACGGGAATCACCACCGAACGCAAAGAGCCAAGAAACAAAAACACCACTATTACCACAATCAGAATGGCTTCCATCAGGCTCGACAGCACATGGTCGATAGAGGCGTTGATATACAGCGTCGAGTCGTAGGCGATATCCGCTTGCAGGTTGCGGGGTAACTGCGCCTGCAGCTGGGGCATCAGTTCGCGTACTCGCTTGCCTAACTCCAGCGGGTTGGCATCGGGTGCCGGTTTGATGCTGACATAGGTCGCCGGAAGGCCTTTGAACGTACTGAAACTGTCGTAATTCTGCGAGCCCAACTCCACCCGCGCCACATCACCGAGACGGACCTGGCTATCGCCGTCGGTTTTCAAGGTGATGGCCCTGAAGCCTTCAGCCGATTGCAGTTCGGTATTGGCCGTCACGCTGGTGACGACAAATTCGCCAGTGGCGTCGCCGGCGATGGGCTGTACGTTGTGGCGCTTGATTGCCTGGGTCACATCGCCGGCGCTTAAACCAAACCCTGCCAGTTTGAAGGGGTCAAGCCACAGGCGCATGGCAAAGCTCTGGTTGCCGATGATCTGCGCCTCGGCCATGCCTGGCAGTGTCACCAACCGAGGCTGGACTACCCGAAGCAGCAGGTCGTTGATTTGGGCGTTGTTCATGGTGTCGCTGGAGAAACTCAGGTACATGAGTGCGGTGTTATCTGTTGCGACTTTGCTCAGGACGGGGTCTTCAATCTCCTGGGGTAGCTGGTTTCGGACTTCGTTGGTCTTGGCCAGCAATTCGGTGAACAAACGGTTACTGTCGGCGCCGACCCGACCATAGATTGAAATAATGGAAACGTTCTGGCGGCTGGAGGAGTGCATGTAGTCGATACCTTGCGCGCTTGCCAGGCTTTTTTGCAGTGGTTGAGTGATGTGGCTCTGGACGGTTTCGGCACTGGAGCCCGGAGAAATCGTGGTCACCGTAATCAGTGCACTTTCCATCTGCGGGAACTGGCGAAGCGGCAGTTGCTCATAGGCCTGCCATCCCAGCAGCAGGATCAACAGACTGACGACCAGGGCCAGCACGGGGCGGCGGATAAACAGGTCGGTGAACCTCATTCGGCGTTCTCTCGATCAGTTGTCAGGGGCCGTTCATCTGGCTGATTGCGATCAATGCTGATGTGCACAGGTGTGCCATGCTCCAGTTTGATTTGGCCGGCAGTGACGATCTGTTCACCCTTTGCCAGGCCCTTGACAATCACGATGTCACCGTCGCGTCGCTCGCCGGTTTCGACCAGGCGTTGTTCGGCGATCAGGACCGGTACGCGCTCGCCATTCAAATCGTCGCGCTCCTCGCTGTTTTTGCGTGATGTCACCACGTACACGTACTGGCCATATGGGCTGTATGCGATAGCGCTCTCTTGGGTCACGATGTGCAATGTCGGGTTGCCCAACAACACCTGCAAGTGGGCGAACATGCCCGGCAGCAGATCGTTGGTCGGGTTGGCCAGCGTGGCGCGTACCAACACATTTCGAGTGTCGTCATCGACTATGGGGTTGATGGCACTGACAGTGGCCAAGCTGAAAAGTCCTGGACGGGCCGAGACTTCAATCCGTACCGATTGGCCGACCTTGATCAGTTGAACGGCTTGCTCGGGGATATGGAAGTCAACGTACAGGCTATGGGTATCCTGCAGGCTGGCGATCACCGTGGAGCTTTGCAGGTAGTCACCAATACTGACTTGGCGGATACCGATGGTGCCGTTGAACGGTGCGACGATACGTTTTTTTTTCAGCGCGTTGCAGCGTTGTGCAACGAGGGCGTTGTTGCGGTTGAGTTCGGCGGAGAGTCGGTCAAATTCGCCTTGGGAGATGGCGTTGATAGCCACCAGGCTCTGACCACGTTGAAAGTTTTGCTGCGCCAGGCTCCGATCTGCCAGGGCCACGTCCAACTCTGCCTGCTCGGTCTGATGCTCAAGTTGCAGCAGGACTTGCCCTGCCTTGACCTCTTGTCCCGAATCGAAGTGCAGATGGGTGACGACGCCGGGTACCTCGATACTCAGGTTGATGCCTTGCAACGCCTTGAGCGTGCCCGCCGCTGGCAACTGACGCTGCCAAGGCTTTTCGAATGCACTGGAGACCGCCACGCTGACGGGCGGCTTCGGCGCATGCAGAAGCTGCAGCTGTTGGTAAATCCATAACGCTTTATAGCTGGCGAGCATCAGCACGACCGTCAGGACGATGCTTAGCATGGTAATCATCCGACGGCCTGGCATAGTTGCTTCCTTGTGATGGCGATTTCGTGCGGGTTGGAGCGTAGGACGAGCATGCAGGAGCGCTCGTTGGCACGTTGAACTCCACAGTTTTCACGAGAAAGGAGGGTGTTATAAGGCGGAAAGTCGCGAGTATCTGAGGGAGTTCTGGCCTCTCATCGAGGGAATACTTCACAGACTTTGTAGGATTTGCGTTGAGTGCCGCCGGGGCAGGATGAATACGCTCCCAAGCGTTGGCCCGGGAGCGATGAGGTCAATGCGGATTTGGCATCAGATCAGATGCAGATGGTTGTCCCAGAGCCCGGTCGGCAAGTCCAGGGGCTTGGCCACCAGAGGTTGCTGCCGGCAATCGTAGAAGCGGCAGCGGCCCTGGCCCGAGGTCACGACAAAACCATTGGCCACCGCGCCGACACCGGCGCAGTCTGGCAGTGGTCCGTCCAGGCGCAACTCACCGCTGTCCATGTCCCAGATAAAGAACCGGTTGCCCCGCGGCGCGGTCAGGGCTACCAGGCGCAACTCACTGTGTACCGCGACGCTGGCGGTGTAGTGCCCCATGGCTTGCAACTGCTCGTCGGCCACTGGAAACGCCACGAAAGGCTGGCCCGGCCGCTTGATCGCCAACAGCTCGGAGCGCTCCTGTGACGGCCCCATGAACTGCTGTCCGGTGACAATGGTGCCGTCGCTGGCAATTCCCATGTGGCGCACGCTGTTCATTTGCTGGCCCAGGGTTTCCTTGCTCAGCAGGGTGCCGTCGCGCTGCATCAATACCAGGCTCGGTTCCATGGCATCGAGGTTCATCTCGACCCGGCTTTCGGCTTCGGTGCGAATGCCGCCATTGGCCACGATCAGGGTTTCACCGTCCGGCATCCACGACACCTGGTGCGGGCCTATACCGTGGGTGGAGATCTCGCCGCTGTGTACCAGCCGTTCGCCTTCGAACCTGTACACGCCGAGCAGGCCGCGACCGGGGTCTGTGGTGTCGTTTTCCGTGGCGTACAGCCATTCGCCGCTGTTGTGGATCACCGCGTGGCCGTAGAAGTGCCGGTTGGCCTGGGCGGTCACGGTTTGCAGCAGCGCCCCGTCACGCAGATCCACCAGATAGCTCTCGGTCCCGGGGCGGCGGGCGACGAACAGCGCGATCGGCAGGGTGGGGTGGTTGATGATGTCGTGACAGCGCTGACCGACTTCGGTTGCAAACACCCGGGTGCCGTCCAGGCGATAGCCGACGGCGTAGTGCTTGCCGTCGGCATCATCCCGTGCAGAGAGCAGCAGCGGGCTTTTACCCTTGTGTTTGAACAGCGTCCAGCCGCCCAGGGTGATCGCACTGAGCAGCACACTGCCGATGGCTAAAGCCTGTCGCCTGAGCATCATCAGTCACCGTCGTTGGCATTGAAGCCCAGTTGGATGCCCAGCGCCTTGGCCAGTTCGCCTTCGTGCAGACGGTGGACAACGTTGAGGCTGTCATAGATCGCGTTGAGTTGTTGACGTCCGGCTTCGTCGGTCAGCAGTTGATCCAGGGAGCGCTGATTGCTGGCTAGCAGCTTCAACGAGTTGGCGTACGCTGCATCAATCTTGTCGGCCAACGGCTTTTGATCGGCAGGCAACAGGCCGCGCATGCCTTTGTTGTCGACCCCGACCCATACGGTCTGGGCCGCGGCGAGGCTGGCTTGCAGGCTTTGCAGTGAAGACTGGCTGCGCCAGGCATCGGCCTGGAATGGCTGCGGGATGCCTTTGGTCTGGCGACCCATTGGCGTGCCGAGTTTCTTCTTCAAGGTATCGAGGGCAGTAACCTGGACGCGCAGCAGCTCAGCGATGGCTTCATGGGAGTCGGCGTAGCGCTGGTTGGGAAACTTGGTCATCTGCGCCAACATGCCGTCGGTGCTGTTCCAACTGGCGAGGATTTCTTCGGCCAATAGCTTTTGGCGTTCGCCGATGGCGATCAGCAGTGGGCAGTAGCGAGCCTTCTGGGCTTTGTCGGCGATGTCGGTCTTGGCGTCATAGAGGATGTATTCGTAAGCCGACAGGCCTTGCACCACCACGCTCGACTTGGTCAGGGCGGCTGCATCGATCTGCGGCTGGGCAGTGGCCAACTGCTCGACCTGCCGGCCGACCAGGTTTTTCTTGTCTGGCCAGAATTGCACTTGCCAGGCACGGTTGCCTTCGGCCAGCGGCCCGATCAGCAGCGGCTGCAATTCGGCCCAGGCTTTTTGCGCATGCAGGAAATCGGCGCGCGCGGTCTCCAGTGTTTCCTTACCCTGGCAGTAGGCCAGGGCGCTGACCGCCAATTGTCGGTCGGCTTCGACCCAGCGGCTGTAGGTCGGCAGGATCACTTGTTTGGCGATGGCTGCCGAGGTAACGGCTTGTGGGTCCTGGGGCGAGCAGGCACCGAGGGCTAGCGCGGCAAGGCTGGTGAACAACAACTTGGGACGGAACATGTCGAGCTCCCTTCAATAATTGGGGAAAAGCTTATAGAGAATTCAGGAATGCGAGCAACGCGGCGCGCTGCTGGGCATTGAAAGACAGCACATGTTTCTGCGCCGCCTGCGCCTCGCCGCCGTGCCACAGCACGGCTTCAAGCAGGTTGCGGGCGCGGCCGTCATGCAGGAACTGGGTGTGGCCACTGACGTTTTGTGTCAAGCCGATGCCCCACAACGGCGGGGTGCGCCAGTCGCGGCCACCGGCCTTGAATTCGCTGCGGTTGTCGGCCAGCCCTTCGCCCATGTCGTGCAACAACAGGTCGCTGTAGGGGCGAATTACTTGATTGGCCAGCTCAGGTTCAGCGGCGTTGCTTGATGTGGTGAAACTTGGGGTATGACACGACTGGCAACCGGCCTGATAGAACAGGGTCTTGCCGGCGAGCACCTGTTGCCCGTCGACATCGCGGCGGGCCGGTACGGCCAGGTTACGGGTGTAGAACAGCACCAGGCGCAGGATGTTCTCGCTGACCTCCTGCTCGCCATTCTCGCCATTGCCGTTGGGTGCCTGTTTGCAGGCCACCTGGGCGTCGGTGCAGTCATCGAAAGGTCGCAGCTGTGTGGTCAGTCCCATGTCACCGGAGAATGCGTGCACATTTTGTTGATTGAGGTTCGGTTGCCCGGCTTTCCAGCCGAATCGGCCAAGGACGGTTTTTTGCTCTGCGTCGTCCCACACCCAATTCGGACGACCGAGCACGCCATTTTTATCAGGCTGCTTGCTGGCGTTTTGCAGGATGTCGGCGTCGGAAATCGCTTCGAGCAAACCCAGGCCGATCATCGGCGGTGCCACCCGGGCGGAAAAGCGTGTATCCGGGTGCATGGGGCCGTAGCCCAGTTGGGTGATTTGCAGCGTCGGCTTGCGTAGTTCGACCACGCTGCCGTCCTTGAAGGTAACGTTTACCGGTGTGTAGTCGACCCGCACCTTGCCCTCCGGAACCACGCCGGGCACGGCCATGTCCTGCAGTTGTCCGCCATAGATCGGCTCCGGCACCACGCCAATCTGCTCGATGAGCCTGGCGTACGGCGGCGCGTCCGGGATCGACAGGCGTACCAGCATCGACACGGCATTGTTGGCATTGGGGGCGGGAGGATGACCTCGACCGTCCTTGATATGGCAGTTCTGGCAGGCATTGGTATTGAACAGCGGCCCGAGGCCATCCCGTGCGGTGGTGGTGGCTGGCGCAATCACCCAGGGGTTGCGGAAAAAACTGTTGCCCACGCTGAAGTCCAGGCGCCGGGTCGGTGGCAAGTTGGCCGAGGGCAGTGAAAAGGCATTGTGATCAGCCTTGCGTACTGTCGCGCTGCCTCCCGAGCGCGCCTCACCCGGCTCGGCCTGGGTAAAAACCGCAGGTGGGGCGTCATCGCAGGCACTCAGGCTCACAGCCATCAAGAGTGCGGACAAGCGAAGCAGCAAACGGGGCATCGATGATCCTGGAGAAACGAGCAGCGGTGAATGGAGTTCGGGGCGCAAAGTCTAACAGGGCAGGGCGGATTGAATAAGAGCAATTATCGTTTGCTCGCTTTTGGGTCATTCCCGCTAGAATGGCCGCACATTTTTCTGGAGGTGGCCAATGCAGGCTCTCGACGCTTTGCTTAACCGTGTTTCCGTGCCGCGACTGTTGGAGCCGGCACCTAACGCCGAACAGCGCGAAGTGCTGTTCGCCGCTGCGATGCGCGCGCCAGACCACGGTCAACTGCGGCCCTGGCGCTTCCTGACGGTAGAAGGCCCGGCTCGCGAGCAGATGGGCACCCTGCTCGCCGAAGCCGCCCGCCTGCAAGACCCTGAGGCCCCGCAAGCCGTCATCGACAAGGCGCAGAATGGCCCTTTGCGTGCACCGCTGGTGGTGGTGGTCATCGCCCGCCTGCAAGAACACAAAGTGCCGAAGTCCGAGCAACTGCTGGCAGCAGCATGCGCAGCCCACGGCATTCTGTTGGCGGCGTACGCCCAGGGGATTGGCGCGGTGTGGCGCACCGGCGAGCTGTCCTATTCGGCGCATGTGGCCAAAGGCCTGGGGCTGGGCGCCAATGAGGAAGTGATCGGCTTCCTCTATTTGGGCACCCCGCAGAATCCGCCACGTACCGCGGTGAAAGAAGACCTGACGGCGTTTGTCAGCGCCTGGCCTGCACGTTAACCCCGCCACGGGCGTTTTTACACCCGGAACTGATCCATCAGTTTCATCTGCTGATTGGCCAATGCATTGAGCTGGCTGCTGATCGCTGCCGACTCGGTAGCCTGGCCAGTCAGGGTCTCGGTCACGGTGCGGATCGCCGAGACATTGCGGTTGACCTCTTCGGCCACGGCGCTCTGTTGCTCGGCGGCGCTGGCGATTTGCAGGTTCATGTCGCTGATCACGGTGACGGCGTCGCTGATCTTGCCCAAGGCCTGCACAGCCTGATGAATCTGCCCGGCATTGCTTTGCGCCTGGCTCTGGCTCGAATGCATGGTGGCGACCACGTCTCGGGTGCCGCTCTGGATGCGCTCGATCACCAGGCGAATCTCTTCGACTGAATCCTGAGTACGTTTGGCCAGGTTGCGTACCTCGTCCGCCACCACCGCAAACCCGCGCCCGCTTTCTCCAGCCCGCGCTGCCTCAATGGCGGCGTTCAGTGCCAGCAGGTTGGTCTGCTCGGCGATGCTGCGGATCACTTCCAGCACCGAGCCGATCTGCTCGCTGTTGACTGCCAAGGCTTCAACTTCCGTCACTGCCTTGCTGACTTCTTCGGCCAGGGTGGTGATGTCTCGGGTGCTGCGCTCGATGATCGACATGCCCTCGCGCGCCGATTGATCGGCACCACGAGCGGCACTGGCGGCGTTGGATGCGCTGTTGGCAACGTCGTGGGCGGTGGCGCTCATTTCGTTGGAAGCGGTGGCCACCTGATCGATTTCACGGAACTGCACCTGCATGCCTTCGCTGGTCTGCCGGGCGATTTCCGAGGACTGGTCCGCGGTGCCACGGGCTTCGGTAATGCTTTGCTTGATTTGCGCGATGGTCGGTTGCAGCTTGTCGAGGAAGCGGTTGAACCAGCTGACCAACTCGCCCAATTCGTCTTTTTTGGTATAGGCCAGGCGCTGGGTCAGATCGCCGTCGCCACTGGCAATGTCCTTGAGCATGGCTGCCACGCTGTTGATCGGACGGGTGACGCCGGTGGCGGTCAGCCAGATCAGCAGCAAACCCAGCAGCCCGGCGGCGGCGGCCACCAGCAGCGCCTTCAGGGTTCCGCTGGCTTGGGCGTCATCGAGCACTGCCTGCAGTTTTGACGCATCCGCCAGCAGCACTTGCTTGGGCAGGTCGATCACCACGCCCCAGGGTTTGGCGTCGGCAATCGGCCGGACCGGGTACACGGCACGAATCACTTCCCCTTGATCAACCAGCTTGCGCGTGTCGCTGGCTAGCAATTGCACGATCTGTTTGCCATCGGCGCCAAGCACATCGCCGATGTTCTTGCCGACTTCGTCAGCCTGGCCGCTATAACCCGCCAGCAAACCGCTGCCGGCCACTATTTGCAGGTTTCCCGCGCCATCGAACAGCTCGCGTTGCGCGCTGTCGGCTGCCGCTTGCAGGGCATCAAGGGCGATATCGATGCCTACCACGCCGATGACTTTTCCGTCAGCCAGCAACGGCAGAGAAATCGTCGTCATCAGCATCGACTTGCCGGCGACCTCGTCGGCATACGGATCCAGCAAGCAAGTGCGTTGGGTGTCACGCGGGCAGGTATACCAAATGTTGTAAGGCGTACCGCTGAGGTTGAGGGTGGTCTTGGTCAGATCTGCTTCCACCATCACCGTGTTCAGGTTTTCACCGCCGGCACGGCTCCAATAGCTGGAAAAACGTCCGGCCTCATTGGACGCGCGCAGCTTGTCACCGATAAATTCGCTGTCCTTGCCGTCCAGGGCATCGGGCTCGAAGGACAGCCAGATACCGAGCACTTTGGTGTTGCGTTCAAAGGCGGTCTTGATGCGCTGGTTGAGCTCTTCACGCAGGGTCGCGGCCTCCAGTGAACGCGTGCTCGCCATGTTGCGCAAATCCTTGACCTGGTCGGCGAGGGCGGTCACTGCCAGCAGGTTCTCGCCGAAGATTCGCTGTAGGTGTACGGCCTGCTCGGCCGCTTTGGCTTGCAACAGGTTCTCGCCGCTGGCGGTCAGCATGCGTGAGCTTGAAGTGCTGATCAGTTGATCATTCTGATTGTTCTGGTAGATGTTCAGGCTGACAACCAGTGCAATCACCCCCAACAGGCAAAGGCCGGACAGCAGCACGATTTTCAAGCGTATGGAGAGGGTGTCGAACATGGCATTACTCGCGTCTGAACTTATTGGTATGCAAGACGAGTCAAGGGCTGACTCCAAGGCCAAGTCCGTTCGGCGCTATGCTCGCAACATCGGCATCGGCGAGGATTTCATGAGGGGCAGGCGATGGGCGGTAGGGGTTACAGTGTGGTGCTTGCCCGGCGCTCCGGACGTGACCAGATCCACAGATTGCCCAGGCCCATCCCGACAATTGCCAGGTAGATCGGCCAGCCGTGATCCAGCATCACCAGCATCAGCACTGCACACAGCAACATACTCGCGGTGGCACTGACCTTGGCTCGGCGCGCAATGATCTTGCCGTTGCGCCAGTTGAACAGGATCGGCCCGAACAGCCGGTGGTTTTCCAGCCAGGCACTTAGGCGCGGCGAGCTTTTGGTCGCAGCCCAGGCCGCCAGCAGAATGAACTCGGTGGTAGGCAGGCCTGGTACCACAATCGCAATCAAGCCGATGCCCAGGCTGACGTAGGCCAGCAGGCCGAACAGGATTCGGGCAATTCGCGAGGAGGATTGAGGTTTACCGGTCATGAAAAGAGCTTGGGTGATGAAAGGGGGGGAGCAGGCTCTTGAAGCAATCGCGAAGCAGTTGTCGAGCCCTGACAACTGCTACGGATGCTCAAGCTCAGGCCATTTCCGGGGCCGTAGCGTACGCCTGTTCCAGCAGCACGGTGAAGCGCACGAACGCGTCAATCGCACCTTTCTCCACGGCGGCCTCTTCTTCGGTACTGAATTCCAGGCCGTCAAGGGTTCGAGTGAAACGCTTCCAGCCTTCGGCACGGCCGCCGGCCGGCTCGCCCAGGTGGCGGGCACCGAAGGTGTCGCTCAGGCCCAGGCCAACGGCCCGCTTGATCAAAAACGCAGCGCCCAGCTTGGAACCTTCAGAGACGAACAGCCAGCCCAGGGCTTGGGCTGTGCTCGGGTTTTTGAGTGCGCCGGCCACCGCTGCCGGAACGTCGGTTTCCAGGTCGGCCAGATCCAGCTTGGCCGCATCGGCGCGGCAACGCTCGGCCAGGTCCGGCACAATCTTGATCAGTTCTGCATCGTTGTATAGCGACGCCAATTCCGATTGGAACAGGTATTGCGCGACCACAAAGCGGGCAAAATTGGCCTGGGTTTCGAACGGCGCATGCGCCTTGACCAATGCATCAAGTTTGGTGTGTGGCTCGTTGGTGATCTGGTTCAGGCGTTGGGAGCGCAGGTTCGGGCGTTCTGTGGTAGGGGAAGCGGTCATGTTGTGTCCTTGAGAAGAGGAAGCGCCTTGTGACTCCAAAGAGTTGCAGAGCTGTAATGACTAGACGAACAAGAAGACGTGGCACAGTAAAAAATCCTCACCTCGCCAGCGCGGAATCTGGCGAGGGAGGCGGCATGGGTCAGATGTCCCAGACCAGGTTGAGCGCGAAGTGACGGCCTGGCTGGGTCAGGCGGTCCAGGCTGGCAGGGGAGGTCACACCGGCCTCGCCGACGCCGTCGTAGCTGCGCACGTCATCCCAGTTCCAGTACTTCTTGTCGGTCAGGTTGTACAAGCCGCCGTTGACGGTCAGGTCGTCGGTGACTTTATAGAAACCGGTCAGGTCGACGACACCGAAGCCTGGTGTCTTGAATGGGCCGTTCGCGGTGTTGCCGTCCGGCGAAAAGAAGGTCGCGCTGTCGACACGGTTCTGTTTCTTGACCAGGGTCCAACTGACCAGGGCGCCGTAGTGCTCCTGGTCATAACCCAGGCCGAATACGCCTTTGAGCGGGTTGACGCTGTTGAGCGGCTCGCCGCTGTCGTCGTTGCGGCCATGGGCGTAGCTAATCGCACCCTGGGTGTACAGGCCTTGCGGCGCACCCAGTGCGTCAAGGCTCATGCGTCCTTTGACTTCAATACCCTTGATGGTCGCGCGCTTGATGTTTGTCGCCTGGAAGGCCTCCACAGTGCTACCGGCGACGGCGGCGTCCTCATCAATGAAATCACGGTATTTGTTGTAGAACACCGCAATTTCAAACGAGCCGGAATCGAAGTTGCCGCGAATACCGGTTTCGACGCCTTTGCTGGTTTCCGGCTTGAGGTCTGGGTTGGGCTCGACCATGTAGCCTTGGTCAAGGTTTTCAAAGCGCCCGTACAGCGCTTTGGCCGACGGTGTGCGGAACCCTTCGGCATACTGGCCGAACCAGGTGTACTGCTCGGTCAGCGCATAGGTCAGGCCGAACTTTGGCGTGACGCGGTGCCAGTTTTTCTCTTTGTCGCTGTGGTCATATTGGCGCTGAGGATCGACGGTGTTGAGGAACTCTTCGGTCAGCTTGGGTTTGAGATGGATATAGTCGTAGCGCAGGCTCGGCAGGAAGGTCCAGTCATTCCAACTGATCTGATCCTGCACGAACAGCGCGTAGCTGTTGATGGTTGGGTCCGGGAAGTCACTGGCTTTCTTTACGCTGTCGCCAGCGGACGGGCTGGGCGCGCCGATGGCCGTGCAGCCGGCACCCACGGCCAGGCAGGTGGCGGCGCCTTCCCGGGAGCCGGTGACTTTCTGCTGCTTGAGCGTGGTGCCGTAGGTCAGCACATGATTGGTTTCGCCAATCGCGAAGGCCTTGTCCAACTGGGCGTCGAAGACCCACTGTTTTTCTTCGTACAAGGTTTCGCGGGTGCGCAAAACACGGCGCGATGGCTGATAGATTTCTGCGGTGGTCTGATCGGTCTTGGCGATCTGGTAATTGAGGCTGGTCTTGATGTGATCGGCAATCGGCGAGTCGAGGGCGAAGCGGTTTTCGATACCGAAGCGCTCGCGGGTGATGGTGTCATTACCTCTGCGGTCACGGTAGAAATTGAAGCCCCGACCGCCAGCAAACGGGCCGCCCACGGCATTCTTCATATTGACGTCGCGATCGTCCTTGTACTTCTCATACGTCAGGCCCAAGCGGTTTTCATCGCCGTAGTTCCAGCCCAGCTTGGCCAATACGTTGGTGCTGCGCACGTCTTCCGGGTTGGCGCCGGTGCGCGCCAGGCCGGTGGCGTTGTTGCCATCGTAGGACTCGGTTTCATGCCCGTTGCGCTGGCTCAGGTGCAACAACCCGTCGAAGTCCTTTACACGGCCGGCGACGGTGCCGGAGGTCAGCCAGCTTTCGTCAGCAGAGCTGTAGCCGGTTTTCAGGCGTGCGCCGTAGTCCTGGCCCGGCTTGATGATGTCGCTAGGGTCGAGGGTGAAATAACTCACCGCGCCGCCGATGGCGCTGCTGCCGTACAGGGCCGAAGCCGGGCCGCGAAGAATCTCTACACGCTTGACGATTTCCGGGTCGACGTAATTGCGGCGGGTCTTGGCGTAGGGACCGTTGAAGAAACTGTTCGGGATTTCGACGCCATCCACTTGGGTCAGGATGCGGTCGCCATCGATGCCGCGAATGTTGTAGCCGGAGTTGCCGGAGCGGGTACCGGCACCACCGACCGAGATCCCGGGTTCATAACGCACCAGGTCCCGGATGTTGTTGACGTTGTGGCGGTCCAGTTCCTCGCGCGTATGTACGGTGACAGTGCTGGGAACGCTGTTTACATCTTGTTCCTGACGAGTGGCGCTGATGGTGACTTGTTGCAGCGTAATGGTGTTACTCGCCCCGCGCTTTTCCAGGACGATATTGTTGTTGCCCAGTTTGCGGTAGCTCAGGTTGGTCCCCACCAACAGCCGGTCCAGCGCTTTTTCTGCGCTCAGCGAACCCCGCGCGCCGGGGGACGAAACGCCTTCGCCCAGTTCGGCCGGCAAGCCGACTTGCCAGCCGGTAACGGCGGTAAAGGCGTTCAGTGCCGAGACCAGGGATTGCTGTTCGATGCTGAAGGTGTAGTCGGTGTAGCTGCGCGGGGCGGCGTCGGCGGCCATGGCCGTCATGACCGGACTGCCCGCCAGCAGGATGGCGGCAGTCAGCAGGGAGAGGCCATGCCGACGGGTGGGCGACGAAGACCGGCGGTTGAAACAAGAGGACATCGAAAGCGCTCCGGAAGGTACGAATCTTATAGTTACGAAACCGATTCAAATGGGAATCAGTTGCATTGGCTAAGACTAGACGTACCAGCGTGGGCTAACGAGTAAAAATAATTATTCTCAATTGATAATGACTAGCGCCGGGAACTCCGAGAGTTTGGCCGAGGTGATGTGGGCGAGGGAACGAACCACATCCAGCGGCTGGTCCAGGCGGTAATTGCCGGTGACGGCGACGCTGGCGAGCCGGTCATTGGTGTTGACGATCCAGCCTGGATAATAGCGCCGCAGTTCGGCCAGTACTTCGCTCATCGGGCAGTTTTCAAACACCAGCCGGCCCTGGACCCAGGCCAGATCCTTGCTGGCATCGAGCCTGGCCGGTTGGCCAAAGCCCTTGGGTCCGATGCGGATGCTCTCGCCTGCACTCAGGCGCACTCGGTTGTTGCCGGAAGTGGTGCTCAGGTCGACATCGCCGCGTTGCACCTGGACCTGGGCTTCACCGTTGAGGTAACGCACGGCGAAGGCGGTATCACTGACGCTGGCGCGTACCGGGCCGGCATCGATTTGCAGGGGCCGGCCACGGCTGGCGACCACTTCGAAAAACGCTTCGCCCTGGTACAGCCGCGCGACGCGTTGCTGGTCATTGATGGTGCTGGAGAATGCCGAGTTGGTGTTGAGCAATACCTTGGATCCGTCATCAAGCTGCACGCGCTGGCGTTCGCCGACCACGGTCAGATGATCGGCCTGCAGGCGCACCGGCAGATTGCTGAAACTGAACAGCCCCAACAGCAACACCGCTGCGGTGGCCAAGGGTTTCCAGTGTGGCTTCATGCGGCGCCAGGCCCTGGGTTTGCGCGGCGCATTCAGGGCCGCGGCGGCGCTGTGGACGGGCGCACCACCCCAGGCGGCCTGGGCCTTGGCGAAGGCTTGGGCATGTGCGGGGTCGGCGGCCAGCCAGGCCTGGAACTCGGCTTGCTGGCCGGGCGCCGGGCATTGCAAGGCGATCAGCCAATCGAGGGCTTGGTTCATGGCCGTATGTTGCAACACCTCATGCGCGAGCTCATGGGGGTGCAGTTTATTCGGGTCCGTCACGGTGTTCCTCGGGTCTTCGCCACGTTTTATTCAATGTCTTGCGCATTTTTGCGACGTTTCTGTCGGTTTGTCCTGACAAAGCTTAAGGGCGATCGAGTCGTTCAGCCACACCCACGCAAATCGCCATGATCAGTTTCAGCTCCTTTTGCACTGTACTCAGGGAGATTTCGAGTTGATCGGCGATTTCTTGGTAGCTGCAGCCATGCAAGCGGCTGAGGATGAAAATCCGCTGTTGGCGGGAGCTCAACTGTCCAAGGCTGACGCTCAGGTGCTCCAGCAATTGTTCGGCATGGGTCGCGTCTTCCGGGGTACTACTGGGGGAGGCGACACTTTGCAGGACGTCCATCGGGACATCTTCGAGCAGAGTGCGGGATTGAATCCGGCGGGCGCGCAGATGATCCAGGGCTAAATTGCGTGCGGTCTGGAAAACGAAGGGTTCCAGATGATCAATCGGCCGTTCGCTGAGAGCCCGGGTTACGCGCAGGTAGGTTTCCTGTAGCAGGTCCTCGGCGGTACTGGGGTTGTTCACCATCCGCTGCAAGGTGCGCAGAAGAATCACCCGTTGGGTGAGGAAGACATGATTGAAGCGAGATTGGCTCACAGTGATACCAGGCCGATTGGTAGCGAATGATAATGCTTATCATCAGCGTAAAAGGCAAGGGGTGGGCATATCCATTGCTGCGGTAATAACGGATATGGTTTGCGCCCGGTGAAGTGAAATCATTGTGGGTTGCGAATATTCTCCCGCGACGGTCTGAAAGTATCGGATATCGGCCTGATTCATCTCGATCCAAATGTGCGAGCGGGCTTGCTCGCGATAGCGGTAGACCAGTCACCTAAGGTATTGACTGACCCTCCGTCATCGCGAGCAAGCCCGTTCCCACACGGTTACTCGACAGATCTTTCTGGCCGGCTTTCCCTTGAAAGAGCTGGCCATAAGGGTGCAACCAATAGCCGTTATTACCGCAGCAATGGATATACGCACCCCAATCCTGCTTACTCCGCGTTACACAACGCCAGGCAGTTATCCAGCATGCGATTGGAAAAGCCCCACTCGTTGTCATACCAGGCCAACACCTTCAACAGCTTACCGCTGGACTTAGTGTGGTTGGCATCGAAAATCGACGATAACGGGTTATGGTTGAAGTCGCTGGAAACCAGCGGCAAGGTGTTGTACCCCAGAATCTTCGAATGCTGGCTGGCCTCCTTGAGCAAGGCATTGACCTCATCGGCACTGGCTTCACGCTTGAGCTGTACAGTCAGGTCTACCAACGACACATTGATCACCGGCACACGCACGGCCATGCCCGTCAGCTTGCCCGCCAATTCCGGCAACACCAGGCCCACGGCTTCGGCGGCGCCGGTCTTGCTCGGGATCATGTTCTGGGTGGCAGAGCGCGCACGGTACGGGTCGGTGTGGTAGACGTCGGTCAGGTTCTGGTCATTGGTATAGGCATGAATCGTAGTCATCAAGCCGCTTTCGATGCCCAGCTCGCGGTGCAGCACCTGGGCGACCGGTGCCAGGCAGTTAGTGGTGCACGAAGCGTTGGAAATGATCTGGTGGGATTGACGCAAAATGTCATGGTTCACCCCGTAGACCACGGTAGCGTCTGCGCCTTTGGCCGGAGCTGAAATGATTACTTTGCGGGCGCCGGCGCTAATATGGGCAGCAGCCTTGGCGCGGTCGGTGAACAGACCAGTGCATTCGAAGACCACGTCGATCTTCTCGGCAGCCCACGGCAGGTCGGCAGGGTTGCGAATCGCGCTGACGGCAATACGGTCACCGTTGACGGTCAGGCTTTCCTGATCATGAGCGACCTCGGCATCGAACGTGCCGTGAACCGTGTCGTATTTAAGCAGATGGGCATTGATCGAGCTGTCGCCCAGATCGTTGATGGCGACGATCTGCAAATCCTGGCGGTAGCCTTGGGTATAAAGTGCGCGCAGGACGTTGCGGCCAATACGGCCAAAACCATTGATTGCAATTCGAAGAGTCATTTGAAAGCGCCTGTCGTCGATTTGTTGTAAGAATTACAAGATTATTCGCATAAAAATAGAAAACAAGCCTTTTTAGTGGCAATATTTTGTTCAATCTACAACGAGTGACCTGAATCAACTGGTCCGATTGGTCAAGTAACTGTCTGCCAGCCTCTTGGCTGCGGGCGTTTGACCAGCATAGGAACGAAGGTCGCCACATCCGTTAGCCTGGAGTTCTACACATGCATCCCCGCGTACTTGAGGTCACCGAACGCCTTATCGCCCGCAGCCGCCCCACCCGTGAGGCTTACCTTGCGCTGATTCGCGGCGCTGCCAGCGACGGTCCGATGCGCGGTAAGCTGCAATGCGCCAACTTCGCCCATGGCGTCGCCGGTTGCGGCACCGAAGACAAGAACAGCCTGCGCATGATGAACGCCGCCAACGTGGCAATTGTTTCCTCGTATAACGACATGCTGTCAGCGCACCAACCCTACGAACATTTTCCCGAGCAAATCAAAAAGGCCCTGCGCGAGATCGGCTCGGTCGGCCAGTTTGCGGGCGGCACTCCAGCGATGTGCGATGGGGTGACCCAAGGCGAGCCCGGCATGGAGTTGAGCCTGCTGAGCCGTGAAGTGATCGCGATGTCCACGGCGGTAGCGCTGTCCCACAACATGTTCGACGCCGCGCTGATGCTCGGGATCTGCGACAAGATCGTCCCTGGCCTGATGATGGGGGCCCTGCGGTATGGACATCTGCCGATGATCTTCGTACCGGGCGGGCCGATGCCGTCGGGTATTTCCAACAAGCAGAAGGCCGACGTGCGCCAGCGCTATGCCGAAGGCAAGGCCACGCGCGAAGAGTTGCTGGAATCGGAGATGAAGTCCTACCACAGCCCCGGCACCTGCACCTTCTACGGCACCGCCAACACCAACCAGTTGCTGATGGAAGTCATGGGCCTGCATTTGCCGGGCGCGTCGTTCGTCAACCCGTACACGCCGCTGCGTGATGCGTTGACCCGTGAAGCCGCGCATCAGGTTACGCGCCTGACCAAACAAAACGGTTCATTCATGCCGATTGGCGAAATCGTCGACGAAAAATCCCTGGTCAACTCCATCGTTGCCCTCAACGCCACCGGCGGTTCCACCAACCACACCTTGCACATGCCAGCCATTGCCATGTCGGCGGGCATCATCCTGACCTGGCAAGACATGGCCGACCTCTCTGAAGTGGTGCCGACCCTGTCCCACGTCTACCCGAACGGCAAGGCCGACATCAACCATTTCCAGGCTGCAGGCGGCATGTCGTTCCTGATCCGCGAACTGCTGGAAGCCGGCTTGCTGCACGAAGACGTCAACACCGTCGCGGGCCATGGCTTGAGCCGCTACACCCAGGAGCCGTTCCTGGTAGACGGCGAGTTGATCTGGCGCGATGGCCCGATCGAAAGCCTCGACGAGAGCATCCTGCGCCCGGTCGCCCGCGCGTTTTCTCCCGAGGGCGGTTTGCGTGTGATGGAGGGCAACCTCGGGCGGGGCGTGATGAAGGTATCCGCCGTGGCCCTTGAGCACCAGGTCGTCGAAGCGCCGGCGGTGGTGTTCCAGGATCAACAGGACTTGGCCGATGCGTTCAAGGCCGGCCAGTTGGAGAAAGACTTTGTCGCAGTGATGCGCTTCCAGGGCCCGCGTTCCAACGGCATGCCGGAGCTGCACAAGATGACGCCGTTCCTTGGCGTGTTGCAAGACCGTGGTTTCAAGGTGGCGCTGGTAACAGACGGGCGCATGTCCGGCGCCTCGGGTAAGATCCCCGCCGCGATTCATGTCAACCCCGAGGCTCAGAGCGGCGGTGCGCTGGCGCGGGTCAAGGATGGCGATATCATTCGTGTGGATGGCGTCAAAGGCACCTTGGAGCTTAAGGTGGACGCCGAAGAATTTGCAGCGCGCACGCCTGCCACGGGCCTGCTGGGCAATAACGTGGGGGCCGGTCGCGAACTGTTTGCGTTTATGCGCCTGGCCGCAAGCTCCGCAGAGCAAGGCGCCAGCGCCTTTACCTCTGCCCTGGAGACACTTAAGTGAAGCTTGCGCTGGTTGGTGACATCGGCGGTACCAACGCCCGTTTTGCGTTGTGGCGGGACCAGGATCTGCATTCAGTCCAGGTACAGGCCACGGCGGATCACGAAAGCCCTGAGGAAGCCATCAAGGTCTACCTCAAGCAACAAGGCCTGGAAGTCGGCGAGATTGGCGCCGTGTGCCTCTCAGTGGCCGGGCCGGTGAGCGGTGATGAATTCAAGTTCACCAACAATCACTGGCGTTTGAGCAAGACTGCATTCTGCAAAACCTTGCAGGTAGACGAGCTGCTGCTGGTCAACGATTTTTCGGCCATGGCCCTGGGCATGACGCGCTTGCAGCCCGATGAGTTTCGCGTGGTCTGCGAAGGCACCCCGGAGCCATTGCGTCCTGCGGTCGTGATTGGCCCGGGCACTGGTTTGGGCGTCGGCACCTTGCTGGACCACGGCGCGGGGCGTTGGACGGCGTTGCCGGGGGAGGGCGGCCATGTCGATCTGCCACTGAGCAGCCCACGGGAAACCCAGCTATGGCAGCACATCTACAGCGAAATCGGACATGTCAGCGCTGAAACGGTATTGAGCGGTGGCGGTTTGCCGCGTTTGTACCGGGCGATTTGCGCGGTTGACGGCCATGTGCCGGTATTGGAAACCCCGGAAGCCATCACGGCGGCGGGGCTTGCGGGCGATCCGGTTGCCATGGAAGTACTGGACCAGTTCAGCATTTGGTTGGGCCGCGTGGCCGGCAACAACGTGCTGACCACCGGCGGGCGCGGCGGTGTGTACATCGTCGGTGGGGTGATCCCGCGGTTTGCCGACTTTTTTATCCGCAGCGGGTTTGCCAGGAGCTTTGGCGACAAAGGCTGCATGAGCGACTACTTCAAGGGCATCCCGGTGTGGTTGGTAACTGCACCGTATTCCGGCTTGACCGGAGCGGGTGTGGCGTTGGAGCAAGCGTTTGCCTGACCGGCCTCACCCATAACAACAAGGAGGACCCCCGTGAGCGTAATCAGTAAATCCATTCTCCTGGTCGATGACGACGAGGAAATCCGCGAATTGCTGCAGACCTACCTCAGCCGCGCTGGCTTCCAGGTGCGGGGTGTGCCCAACGGCGCGGGGTTTCGCCAGGCGATGAGCGATGCGCCGTGCGACCTGGTGATCCTCGACGTCATGCTGCCGGATGAAGACGGTTTCAGCCTCTGCCGGTGGATCCGCCAGCATCCGCGCCAGGCGCAGGTGCCGATCATTATGCTGACGGCCAGCTCGGATGAAGCTGACCGGGTTATCGGCCTGGAGCTGGGCGCCGATGACTATATCGGCAAGCCTTTCAGCCCGCGGGAGTTGCAGGCGCGGATCAAGGCTCTGTTGCGTCGGTGCCAGTTTGGCCAGGAGCGCAGTGGCGACGTGCTGGTGTTCGATGAGTGGCGCCTGGATATGGTCAGCCACCGTCTGTTTCATCTGGATGGCGAGGAAGTCATCCTCTCCGGTGCCGATTTCGCGTTATTGAAACTGTTCCTTGATCATCCCCAGCAAATCCTCGATCGCGACACCATTGGCAATGCCACCCGTGGCCGTGACCTGATGCCATTGGACCGGATTGTCGACATGGCCGTCAGCCGTCTGCGACAGCGCCTGCGTGACACTGAAAAACCTCCACGGCTGATCCGCACTGTGCGCGGCAGCGGTTATCAATTGGCGGCCAGTGTGGTTGCCAGTAATGCCCATTGAGCGGCTGAACGAGCTGCGCCGGCGGATTCCAGTACCCCGTTCGTTGCTGGGGCGCATGCTCCTGCTGACTTTGCTGGCGGTGCTGTTTGCCCAGACGCTGTCCAGCGTGATCTGGGTTTCGCAGTTGCGTGCTACCCAATTGGAGGGGCTGGTCACCAGTGCCCGCAGCCTGGCCCATTCGATGACGGCCAGCGTCAGCTATTTCCGTTCGCTGCCGGTGGCCTATCGGCCGCTGGTGCTGGACCAGTTGCGCAGCATGGGGGGCACACGATTTGTCGTGACACTCAACGACAAGCCGCTGGACATGCAGGTATTGCCTCAAACCCCGCGCAAGCAGGCGGTACTCGGTGCGGTGAAAGAGGTGTTGCACCAGACCCTGGGCCGCGACGTGCACGTCTCGATCGAGTTTGTCGGCGCCGAAGACCTGCGTATTTTCAATGCCGGCTTGAAGCTTGATGAACTGCCGCGCTCCTGGGCGCATTACGCCTTGACCCTGGAACCGGTCAATCCTCCGGTACTGGTCACACAGATTCAACTGGCGGCCGGCGAGTGGCTGTATATCGCCTCGTTGTTGCCCGAGCCTTACACCAGCCTTGAGGAACAAGGCCTGCCGTCCCAGCAAGTGTGGTTTATTGTGCTGACCAGCGGCTTCCTGTTGCTGTTCATCGGCCTGCTGGTGCACTGGCAAAGTCGTCCACTCAAACGCCTGGCCCGCGCCGCGCGAGATATGTCCCTGGGCGCCGATGTGGAGCCGGTGGCCGAAGGCGGCGGCAGCGAAGTGGTGGAAGTGGGCCGTGCGTTCAATGCCATGCGCGATCGCATCAGTCGCTACCTCACCGAACGCAGCCAATTGTTCAGCGCTATCTCCCATGACTTGCGCACGCCGATCACGCGCCTGCGTCTGCGGGTCGAGTTATTGGAGGACGAGAAACTGCAAGCCAAGTTTGGCCGTGACCTGGATGAATTGGAATTGCTGGTCAAGGGCGCCCTGCAATGCGTCAAAGACACCGATATCCACGAAAACATCGAGCCGGTGGACCTCAATCACGTGCTCGACTGCCTGGTGGAGCCGTACCTGGCACCCAACGGCAACGGCCGCATTACCCAGCAAGGTCGGGCGTTGGCGGCTTTTGCGGGCAAGCCGCTGGCCCTCAAGCGCTGCATCGGCAACCTGATCGACAATGCCTTGAAGTACGGGCAGAACGCTCATCTGCATATCGAGGACAACGGCGCTGAATTCATTCTTCATGTTGATGACGAAGGCCCGGGCGTTCCGGAGCAGCGTCTGGAGCAAGTGTTCGAGCCGCACTTCCGGCTTGCCGGGCAACAACAGGGCTACGGCTTGGGTTTGGGTATCGCTCGCAACATTGCCCACAGCCATGGCGGCGAAGTGAGTTTGCAGAATTTGCGCGAAGGCGGCCTGCGGGTCACGTTGCAATTGCCCCGCAGCCTGGATTAAACGCTCTGGCGCAAGCGAGCCAGATCGCGCAACGGCGGCGCACCAAACAGGCGGCTGTATTCGCGGCTGAACTGCGACGGGCTTTCATACCCGACCCGATATCCCGCCGCCGAGGCTTCCAGGCCCTCGGCGAGCATCAGGCGCCGGGCTTCCTGCAGGCGCAATTGCTTCTGATACTGCAGCGGGCTCATGGCGGTGATCGCCTTGAAGCGATGATGCAGGGTCGAGACACTCAAGTTGACTTCCCTGGCCAGGTCGTCGATGCGCAGCGGTTGTTCGTAGTTGCTGTTGAGCCAGGTGATGGCTCGGCTGACACGATGGCTCTGACTGTTAGCGACAGCGATTTCGTACAGTCGGTAACCCTGCGGGCTACGCAATAGTCGATAGAGAATCTCCCGGTTGACCAGGGGCGCGAGCATCGCGATGTCCTTGGGGCTGTCCAGCAGCCGGGTCAGGCGCAACACGGCATCGAGCAACTGCTGATCGATACGGTCCACGTACATGCCGCGCGAAGTGGGGCGGGTGGGTACGCCCATGGGGCCGGCTTCGGCGATCAATGCAGTGAGTTGGGCCGGGTCGATATTGATTCGAATCGACAGGTTGGGATCTTGCGGCGTGGCATCGATGATCCTGCCAGCCACCGGCATCGCCACCGAAAACACCAGGTAATTGAGTGGGTCGTAGGCGAAGGTTTCGTTGGCCAGGCGCACTTCCTTGCTGCCGTGGGCCAGGATGCACAAGGCGGGCTCCACCAGCACAGGCATAAAGTCACGGGGGGTGTTATGGCGGTTGAGGAACAGCGACGTGATCGCGGTACCGTAGGAGCCTTCATCCCAAGTGTGCCGACGCACGATACCGGCCAGTTCAGCGCGTTGCTTTTCCATCTCGGCGTCGAGAGGCGTGGCGTGATTGTCGGGCAACGACATGGGGCGACCTCGGCAAGCTTTGTTGATGGTGGGCAGATTAAAGGCGAGCGAGTAAACAGTGTTACGCCAATTCTGCACAATCCTTGCCTGATCCTGCGAATCTTCGCGAATCAGGCAAGTCACGCTTCTGAAACAAAGCGTTCATGGGGTAAAAAACTGTCGGCCTCGATCGCTCTCTCTGCGCATCTCGCAGGATTGTGCAATAAGCCAGCAGGAATCGACTAACCGCCCCTGTGCTCGCGCCCGTATCTTTGATCTTGTGGCAACACACCCTCACGGTGTCTGCCGAGCATCACTTCTCAACGGGAGAGTCGAACATGTCCACCCCCATTCCCGCGAGCCATATGGCCTTTATCCGTGCCCGTACCGGGTGCAGCCCAGAACTGGGTGCACGCTTGAGCAGTTTGATCGAACCGGGGCGCGAGGTTCCTGGTTGCCTGCAGTTTTCACTACAGCGCTCCCAGGTGGATCCTGACGTGTGGCTGGTGTCGGGTTTCTGGAGTAGCGAACAGGCGATGAGCGCATATTTCAGCTCTCCGGCGCTGATGATCTTCACCGAATTGTTGAACGACATGCTGGTGCGCAGCATGGACTTCCAGACCTTCACCGACACCTCTGCCGTCAACGGCTATGGGCAATACCTGCAACTGGCCGGCTGAACGTCTAGAATGGCTGACTTTCCATTGGCCAGGACCATGCAACATGGCACGTAAAGAATTTGCCCACCACGAAGCTGTTTCCGCTCTGGTACGCCAGGATGAAGGTGGCTACCGCGCCGCCATCGCCGTCAAGGCGCTGGACGGCATGAGCGCCCCGCGCTTTCACCAGATCCTCGATGGACAGACCTTCAAGACCGCCGACGATGCCGATGCTGCTGCAGGGCAGCAGCTTGAACGCTTGATCGACATCGACGAAGAAGGTCAGTTGGTCTGGGCGGCGGTGGTGTAGGTGGATTATTTGGGGCGGTGCATTTTGAACAACGCCTCAGGCCCCAACTGAAAGTAATCCGCCGGGCCGCCGCCGCGCAAAATCGGTTCGGCGGCCGCGGTGTCGTAGATACCATCCTTGAGCAGCCATTTGGCGATATGCACCGCGACTACCTCGCCGAGTACCAGCCAGCTGGGTACCAACTCCTGGTCGGCGCGCTGCAGTTGAATGATCTGCGTGACCTTGCATTCGAACGACACCGGGCTTTCACCCACACGAGGCACGGCGATCACTCTGCAAGCCACCGGTGTCAGACCGGCCAACGCAAACTCGTCAACCTCGGGCGATACGGCGGCACAGCTTTGGTTCATTTGCTCGGCCAACGGGCGGGTGGCCAGGTTCCAGACAAATTCACCGGTCTGTTCGATGTTATTGAGGCTGTCTTTACGCCCGACACTGGAAAATCCAATGATGGGTGGAATGTAGTTAAACGCGTTGAAGAAACTGTAAGGCGCCAGGTTCAGTCGACCTTCGCGGTCCTGTGAAGAAATCCAGCCAATCGGCCGTGGGCCGACAATGGCATTGAACGGATCATGGGGCAGGTCGTGTCCGTTGGCGGGTTCGTAGAAATGAATATCGTCGGGCATGGCCGGGTTCCTGCTGGGCGCTCAAAAGAAGGCGTCATAGTGCAAGCCGTAGCGCCGGATTTCCACCAGTGTCTGCACTCAAGAGCCTGGCGTTGAGCCTTCGATCACATCTTTGCGTGTGGCCGAGGGTTGACCCGCGGCATTGCGTGCATAGCTGCAAACCGTAACGGGTAGCTGGGATGCCTCAAAGGTAACGCTACCGGTGGTCGGTGCGTAGCGGGCGTCGCTGCTGTCGGCGCAGGACGCTGCGAGCGACCGTACGATATAGGCGTAATAGTGAATAAAACCTGCGTGTTGGTCTTCCCAGGCCAACCGGTAATTCAGGCTGATTTTCGGAGCTGGCGCTGCAGGCATCAAGAACACAGCGTGTGTATACGCATTGTGCAGCAAGGCCGAGGTCAGAGGTTGGCTGCGTGTAGTCAGTCCTATGATGCACAGCACATGTGGGCCCAAGGCTGGGCCGATCGCCTGATTGATATAGGCATCGGTCGATGCCATGGCGCTTTTGTAGCCAGAGGGAACGTCGCAATTCTTGACGCTGTTCACTGTTTTATAACGATAAAAGGGGTCCTCGATGGAAAACCTGACATTCCAGGTGGGCAAGATACTTTGCTGGGTGGCACCTTCTTGTATGTGCACGAAGGGCGGTAGGTTCCAGGGTTCCTCCAGGGTTATCTCGACGGGTTTGAGTTGACAACTCACGGTGTTGTTCAGGAACAGCCCATCGACAAAGCAGTGCCGCAGGTCGTGCGCTGGATAGCTGTAGTTGAACTTGGCTGCTTCACAGGCAGAGGTGTTTTTGCAGTTGTTAAGAATCTCTTTTTTTATCACGGCTGCGACCTTGCTGACGATGCCGGTGATCTCGTTGGTCTGACGATCCAGCATCGGGCTGCCGGAACTGCCGAACTGAAGGTCGTTACAGCGGTTTTTCATGGCGCCGGGAAAGACACCGGGATGTTCGACAAAACTGTCTGTGGTGGACTCCTTGCAGACGCTCATGCGCAAGCCTTTCTGAAGAAATCCGCTTGGTGATCCGACGTTGATCACCTCGCGCTCCCCCGCATACTGATAATGGTCAGCCAGTTTGAGAGGCATGATGCCCTTGGCGATAAGTGTCGCCAGTGTGGTATCCAGCTCGAGAATCGCCAGGTCAGTACCGGCCATGCTGCTCCAAAGAGTGGTTTTAACGTGCGCAGTGTGCTGTTGTTCAGGGACGTCGTAGAAATAGTTGAAGATGATGCTCGCGTCGATGGTTTTGCTGAGGCGTGCGGTGCCATAGCTGAAGAACACGCAGTGCCCGCTGGTCAGTGCGTAGGCCGGGCCGACGGCGTTGCCCTTGCGATTACGGGTATCGAGCAGCACCGCATTGCAGGTGTGGCCGATGGAGTTTTTCAACCGGCCGATACCAGACCACAGCGCATAAGCTTGACTGTGGTTCTGGAGTGCAACGGATGGGGACTGATCGGTCAGCCCTTCTGCCAGGTCTCTGGCACAGGTCAGGCCAGCAAGGCACAGCAGTGCAGGAAGTAGGGCCGGGGTGACGTAGCGCAATAACATAAGGGCTCCTCGGTTTGGGGATTAACGGGTCGTGCCAGTTTTACTTGACCCGTAGAGCCGAGGTGGTGTGCATAGTTATTGAGTGAACCTGCCCTGGCAGGAAGGGAGAAGGGGTATCGAAAGCAAGAGCACCGGTTTGTCGGATGTGTTCGTTTGCACGAACAACAACGATCAAACCGGCGTGCTTGGTTTCATGTTTTCGAGCTTCTTCCAGGGGCACTGTCGGTGTGCCCCCAGCGGCCTTAATCCGTGGTGATCCGCGAATGCTTGCGGGTATCTTTCATGGTCACGTAGACCACCAGCGATACGGCAATACAGGCAGTCACGTACCAGTAGTAGCCGGTTTCCATACCAATGCTCTTGAACCACAGCGCGATGTATTCGGCGGTGCCGCCGAAGATCGATACCGTCAGCGCATAAGGCAGGCCAACGCCCAGGGCACGGATTTCGGTAGGGAACAGTTCGGCCTTTACCACCGCGTTGATCGACGTGTAGCCGCTGACGATGATCAGCGCCGCCATGATCAGGAAAAACGCGCCCCACCAGGTCTGGACGGTATGCAGGGTGGTGAGGATCGGTACGGTGAACAACGTGCCGAGGACGCCGAAGGCAATCAGGATAGGCCGGCGACCGACCTTGTCAGAGAGACCGCCGATAATCGGTTGCAGGCACATGAACAGAAACAGCGTGGCGGCCGAGATGGTGGTGGAGTCGGAAATACTCATGCCGACCGTGTTCACCAGGTATTTCTGCATGTAGGTGGTGTACGTGTAGAACGCCAGCGTGCCGCCCATGGTCAGGCCGACCACGGTCATCAGCTCCTTGGGGTGGCGCATCAAGGTGCGCATGGCGCTTTCCTTGGCTTTTTCTTTCTTGGTGAACGACTCGGTTTCTTCCATGCCGCGGCGCAGATACAGCGCGACTACCGCGCACAGGGCACCGATGGCAAACGGGATACGCCAGCCCCAGGCATACAGCTCTTCGGTGGTGAGGACCTGCTGCAGCACGATCAGCACCGCCAACGCGATGAGCTGACCGGAGATCAGGGTCACATACTGGAAACTGGAGAAGAAGCCGCGACGCTCCTTGGTTGCCATTTCACTCAGGTAAGTGGCTGAGGTGCCGTATTCGCCACCTACCGACAAACCTTGCAGCAAACGGGCGAAGACCAGCAGGATCGGCGCGCCGACGCCGATGGTTTCATAACCGGGGCTGAGCGCAATGATCAGCGAGCCGAAGCACATCAACAATACCGAGGCCATCAGCGCCGCTTTGCGGCCGGCGCGGTCGGCGTACAGCCCCATCAGCCAGCCCCCGATCGGGCGCATCAGGAAGCCTACGGCGAAGATCGCGGCGGTGTTGAGCAATTGGGCGGTGGTGTCGCCTTTGGGAAAGAAAGCCTTGGCGAAGTACAGCGAGAAAGCGGCATAGACGTACCAGTCGTACCACTCGACCATATTGCCGACCGAACCGCTGAAGATCGATTTGATGCGACTGGAGGTGGTGCGTTCTTTTGCCGGCGCGGCTGCCGACCCCAGAGGCAGGGAGTTGGAGTTATCCATTGAAGGATCCTTCATCTAATTGTTTTTGTGGAGCGCGCTCAAGCGCAGCCTGTCGGGGCTATAGCAGGAGTTGTGCCAAGCGGATGAAGGCCCGGGCTAGAAGGGTCCCAGGATTTTTTTGAGCGGAAAGTCGCTGATGTTTTGCAGGGAATGAGCGGAAATCCGCTTACGTTTATCGAAGCGTCCACGGTATGAGTAAGCCTGAGCGCTGGGGCGAGGTTTAAAGAAACATCTCCCGCACCAAGCCATGGCGCTGCATCTTTTCATTCAGCGTACGCCGCGGCAGTTGCAGTTCGGCCAGTACCGCCTTGATATCGCCTTTATGCCGGCTTAGCGCTGCTTTCAAACAATGCGCTTCGAAGGCCTCCTGCTGTGCCGCCAACGATTGTCCGGCCTCGATGGCGTCCGGCTCAGGGTCACCCAGGCCAAGTGCCTGACGTTCGGCGGCGTTGGCCAGTTCGCGTACGTTGCCTGGCCAGTCATGGCTGAGCAGACGCCCCAATTGCGGGCCGCTGAGCGGCGCAACGCTGCGGCCCAGGCGTTCGGCAACTCCCTGGACAAAGTGCTCGAACAACAGCGGAATATCTTCGCGACGTTCGCGCAGGGGCGGCAAGCGCAGTTGTGCGACGGTCAGACGGTAAGCCAGGTCCTCGCGAAAACGACCGGCCCGCGCTTCGTCCAGCAGATCCGGTTTGGTGGCGGCGATAATACGCAAATCCACCTTGATGCTCTGGTTGGAGCCCAGGCGCTCGAGTTTCTGTTCCTGCAATACCCGCAGCAGTTTCACTTGCTGGGCCAGGGGCATGCTTTCGATCTCGTCAAGAAACAAGGTACCGCCGTCGGCGTACTCCAGTTTACCGACGCGCTTGCCTTGGGCGCCGGTGAAGGCGCCGCTTTCATGGCCGAATAGTTCGGCTTCAAACAATTGCTCGGGAATCGCTGCACAGTTCAACGCGACAAACGGCTTCTTCGCCCGCGGCCCGAAGTCATGCAGGCAGCGGGCAACCAGTTCCTTGCCGCTGCCAGTCTCGCCGCGGATCAGCACATTGACCGGCAAGGCCGCGAGGTCTAACACCTGGCGGCGCAAATTCTGCAAGCTGCGAGACACTCCCAACAGGCTCGACTCCAGCTTGGCCCGATGATCAGCCTGCTGATGCAGTCGCCGGTTTTCCAGGACCAGGCCACGTTTGTCCAGGGCCCGGCGCAGGCTGCTGAGCAGCGCGTCGGGGCTGAAAGGTTTTTCCAGGAAATCATAAGCGCCGTCGCGCATGGCTTCGACAGCCATCGGTACATCGCCGTGGCCGGTCAGCAGGATCACCGGCAGGTCGGGGTCGCGCCGTTGTACTTCGGCCAGCAACTCCAGGCCGCTGAGCCCTGGCATGCGCACATCGCTGAGGATCACGCCGGGAAAGTTGCGGGGCAGTTGTGCCAGGCAGTCATCTGCTCGGCTGAACAGCTGCACCTCGAACCCCGAGAGGCTCAGCCATTGTTCCACGGCGGTGCGGATGCTGGCTTCGTCATCGACGATGATCACGGCGTTCAGCATAAATCTGGTGTCTCCAGTGCGATAGGCAGGGTCAGGGTAAAGACGGCGCCGTCATCCAGGTTGCCAGCGCTCAGGTGTCCACCCAATTCATGCACGATAGCGTATGACACTGCCAGCCCGAGGCCGAGCCCATCGCCTACCGGTTTGGTGGTGAAAAACGGGTCAAACACGCTGCCCAGGTGCTCCTCGGCAATCCCGCCGCCGCTGTCACTGACGGTCAGCTGCCAGAGTTGCTGGTCGGCTCGCAGGCAGATTTTCAGGCGTTTGCGTGGTTTATCAGCCATGGCGTCGAGGGCATTGCGCAGCAGGTTGATCAATACCTGTTCCAGGCGGATTGCGTCGCCGCGTACCCAGGCCGGGCGGGTCAGTTCCAACACTGTACCGATGGACTCGTCGCGCAGGCGTGCATCGAGCAAGTGCAGGGCTTGATCCACGACAGTCGACAGGTCCAGGCGTTCGCGCAGGCCGCTGGGGCTTTTGCGGGCGAAGGTCTTGAGATGACCGGTGAGGGCGGCCATGCGCGTGAGCATCTCGTCCAGCGGCGTCAGTGCCTGATAGGCGTCATCGACACGGCCGTGTTCCAGCAACAGGCGCAAGGTGGCCAGTTGCATGCGCTGGGCGGTCAGCGGCTGATTGATCTCGTGGGCCAGGGCGGCAGACATCTGCCCCAGTGCCGCCAGCTTGGCCGATTGCACCAGGCCATCCTGGGCGGTGCGCAGCGCACGCGTGCGCTCTTGCACCAGTTGCTCAAGTTCCTCGCGGCTGCGCTGGCGCAGGCGGGCCAGGCGCCAGCGCTGGGTCAGGAACAGCAGCAGGAACACCAGCGTCAACCATAGGCCCGCCGCTGCGAGGCCGGCGTTGCGTTGGTCTTCGGCAGCGACCTGGGGCTTGCGCAACAGGTGCAGGGTCCAGCCTTCGGCTTTCAGGGGCAGGGATTCCCAAATGTAATTGGCGCTGCCTTGTGGGCCGTCGACTCGCATCAGATGGCTGTTTTCGTCAAAGCGTTGCAGCTCCCGGGTGCCCAGTGGCAGTAGCTGTTTTTTGTCGTACTGACGAGTGGCCTTGAGTTCAGCGCGGTCGGTTTCTGACAGCGGGCGCAAGTTGCGATAACGCCAGCCAGGTTGATTGGCAATAAACACGATACCCCGTGCGTCGCTGACCAGCAGCAGATCATTACCCTGGGCCCATTCGCGCTCCAGCTCCGGGAACTCCAGTTTCACTACCATGGCCCCGATAAACTGTTGGTGCTCGTCGAGTACCGCGCTGGAGAGGAAGTAACCCGGGATTCCGGTGGTTACGCCCACCGCATAAAAACGCCCGGTGCCCTGGCTTCGGGTCTGGATGAAGTAGGGGCGAAATGCGTAGTTATTGCCGACATAACTGCTGGGCAAGCGCCAGTTACTGGCCGCCACCGCCAGGCCGGTACTGTCCATCAACTCCAGGGTGGAGGACTGCGCGGCGCCATTGATTTTCTCCAGCTTGTGGTTCAGCAAGTCCTGGGTGACGGGGTCCAGAGGGCCTTTCAAGGCGCTGATCATTTCCGAATCCAGGGCCAGCACGGCGGGCAGGGCGCGGTAACGTTCGATCAGGGTGTGCAACGAGTTTGCATACAGCGCCAACTGCTGGCTCGCACGTCCGGCATCGTCGACCAGGGACTGGCGCTCAGCCTGGCGGATGGCGACTGCGGCGGCCAGTACGGCACCGGCAATAATCAGCAGGGAGTAGAAGGTCAAACGTAATGGGCGAGGGATCGCGATCATACGAGAATGAACAGCTGCAGGAGGGGGAAGCACCATAACATGCAGCGCTTTGCGGGTGTGACGAGCAAGCCCGCACCACCTGATCGCGTTCGGCAGGACAAAATCGTCAGCCACAAAAAAGGCGACTGCAGCCTATGGCCACAGTCGCCTTTATCTTTGCAGGAGGGTGCTTACTGCACTTCTACTGCCAGGCTTTCACTGATCTTTTTCTGCCAGATGGCGGGACCGGTGATATGCACCGACTCGCCCTTGCTGTCGACTGCGACGGTGACGGGCATGTCCTTGACGTCGAACTCGTAGATCGCTTCCATGCCCAGCTCGGCGAAAGCCACGACGCGGGACTTCTTGATGGCCTGCGCCACCAGGTAAGCCGCGCCGCCCACTGCCATCAGATAGACCGCCTTGTGGTCCTTGATCGCTTCGATAGCGGTCGGGCCGCGCTCGGATTTGCCGATCATGCCCAGCAGGCCGGTCTGCTCAAGGATCTGACGGGTGAACTTGTCCATCCGCGTGGCGGTGGTCGGGCCAGCCGGGCCAACCACTTCTTCGCGCACTGGATCAACCGGGCCGACGTAGTAGATAAAGCGACCCTTGAGGTCCACTGGCAGGGTCTCACCCTTGTTCAGCATTTCGACCATGCGCTTGTGCGCAGCGTCGCGGCCGGTGAGCATCTTGCCGTTGAGCAACACGGTTTCACCCGGCTTCCAGCTTTGCACGTCTTCCGGCGTCAGAGTGTCGAGATTGACGCGACGGGCCGACGGGCCAGCTTCCCAGACGATTTCCGGGTAGGCATCCAGCGGTGGCGCTTCCAGCGACGCCGGGCCGGAACCGTCGAGCACGAAGTGCGCGTGGCGGGTGGCGGCGCAGTTGGGAATCATGCACACCGGCAACGAGGCTGCGTGGGTCGGGTAATCCATGATCTTCACGTCGAGTACGGTGGTCAGGCCACCCAGGCCCTGGGCGCCGATACCCAGTTGGTTGACCTTCTCGAACAGTTCCAGGCGCATCTCTTCGATACGGTTCTTGGGGCCGCGCTTTTTCAGCTCGTGGATGTCGATGGACTCCATCAACACTTCCTTGGCCATCACTGCGGCTTTCTCGGCGGTGCCGCCGATGCCGATGCCCAGCATGCCGGGTGGACACCAGCCGGCGCCCATGGTCGGAACGGTCTTGAGTACCCAGTCGACGATCGAGTCGGACGGGTTGAGCATGGCCATTTTCGACTTGTTCTCGGAACCGCCACCCTTGGCCGCCACGTCCACTTCCACGGTGTTACCCGGGACGATGGAGTAGTGGATCACGGCTGGCGTGTTGTCCTTGGTGTTCTTGCGCGCACCGGCTGGGTCGGCGAGGATCGAAGCCCGCAGGACGTTTTCCGGCAGGTTGTAGGCGCGACGCACGCCTTCGTTGATCATGTCGTCCAGGCCCATGGTGGCGCCATCCCAGCGCACGTCCATACCTACACGTACAAAGACCGTGACGATGCCGGTGTCCTGGCAGATCGGGCGGTGGCCGGTGGCACACATGCGCGAGTTGATCAGGATCTGGGCGATGGAGTCACGGGCCGCTGGCGATTCTTCGCGCAGGTAGGCCTCGTGCATGGCCTGGATGAAGTCAACGGGGTGGTAGTAGGAAATGAACTGCAGGGCGTCGGCAACGCTCTGAATCAGGTCGTCTTGCTTGATCACGGTCATGAGTCGCGCTCCTCTAAAAGACGGGAACATTCAATAAAGGTGTCTTCAGATGGGTGTATCGGTCGCTGAAGGCACCTTTCCAAGACACGCCGAAAGTACTGGCGCGACGCTAAAAAGGCGCGGCAGTATAACCCGGCGCGATGGCCGATACACCCGACGATGGTCAAACTCTGCCGGGCGTGATTTCCTGTGTCCGCCTTTTTGATCCGAGACTTTCCATGCCTGAACTGCACGTCGGCGAACGCCACTGGTCGGTACCCACCGGCAACAACCTGCTGGATGCCCTGAACCAGGCCGGTGTGGCCGTGCCCTCCAGCTGCCGGGCCGGTAGTTGTCATGCCTGCCTGGTACGTTGTCGGGGTGAGGTCCAGGACAAACAACCCGATGCGTTGAGCGCCGCGCAGCGTCAGGAGGGCTGGCGCCTGGCCTGCCAATGCCAGGTTATTGGCGACCTGCAGGTTGAAGCCTTTGATCCGTTGAACGATGGCTTGGCCGCGCGCGTGCTGCGGGTCGATTGGCTCACTCCGTCAGTCCTGCGTCTGCGCCTGCAACCGGAGCGCGGCCTGCGTTATCAGGCGGGCCAGCATCTGGTGTTGTGGGCGGGCAAGGTCGCGCGGCCTTATTCGTTGGCCAGCCTGCCTCAGGTCGACCCGTTCCTGGAGTTTCACCTCGATTGCCGTTTGCCTGGTGAATTCAGTGATGCCGCACGCACGCTCAAGGCTGGCGACAGTCTGCACCTGGGCGAGTTACGCGGCGGGGCGCTGCAGTACGACCCGGACTGGCAGGCGCGACCGCTCTGGCTGATCGGTTCCGGTACGGGGATCGCACCGCTCTGGGGTGTGTTGAGGGAGGCATTGCGCCAGGATCACCAAGGCGCCATCCGCGTGATTCACCTGGCACATGATGACAGCGCCCATTATTTGGCTGAGCCCCTGGCTGCGCTGGCCGCCAGTCATTCCAACCTGACGGTGGAGCTATGGACTGCGGCGCAGTTGGCTGAGGCTTTGGCGCAACTGCGGCTTGTGTCCCGGCAAACACTGGCCTTACTCTGCGGGCACCCTGCCAGCATTGAGGCGTTTTCCAAACGCCTGTTCCTGGCCGGATTGCCGCGCAATCAACTGCTGGCTGATGTGTTCCTGCCTCGTAGTTGAACGCTGATTCTCATTTGCGAGAATGATCATGACTGACGCCATCCTGTTGCAACGCGATCGCGGGCTGCTGATCCTGCAACTCAATCGCCCCGACAAAAAAAACGCCCTGACTCGCGCAATGTACAGTCGATTGGCCGAGGCGCTGGAACAGGCCGATGCAGACCCGACTATCAATGCCGTGTTGATCCAAGGCAGCAGCGAGTGTTTTACCGCTGGCAACGACATTGGCGACTTCCTTGAACAACCGCCCGCGGACCTCGACAGCCCACCGTTTTACTTTATGAAGAGCCTGCTTAATTGCCGCAAACCGGTGGTTGCCGGCGTGGCCGGTGTGGCGGTAGGTATTGGCACCACGCTGCTGCTGCATTGCGATCTGGTGTATGTCAGTCGGGATGCGCGATTGCGTATGCCGTTCGTGAACCTGGGGCTGTGCCCGGAGTTTGGTTCGAGCCTGATCCTGCCGCGTTTGCTCGGGCATGCGAAAGCGGCTGAATTGTTGCTGCTGGGTGAAGAATTTTCGGGCGCGCAGGCGGCTGAATGGGGCATTGCTACCGAGGCGCTGCACAGTGGCGAAGCGGCCTTGGCCAAGGCGCGGGAAATTGCCGAGCGCTTTGAAGTCTTGGCACCGGGAGCGGTGCAGGTGACCAAGCAACTGATGAAAAACGTTGATCGTGAGCAGTTGCGGCAGGTGATCGAGGAGGAGGGGGCGTTGTTTACCCAGCGGTTGAGGTCGCCGGAAGCGATTGCGGCGTTGTCGGGGTTTATCAATCGACGCTAACCAAATGTGGGAGGGGGATTGCTCTCGATAGCGGTGTGTCAGTCAGCCTATCTGTAACTGATCCACCGCAATCGGGAGCAAGCCCCCTCCTACATTGCTTTTCAGCGTGTCACTCAGACCTGCGGGTCGCCCACGTGCAGGATCTTCATGCCATTGGTGCCACCAGTGGTGTGGTAGCTATCGCCTTTGGTCAGGATGACCCAGTCGCCTTTCTCTACGACGCCGCGTTTGACCAGCTCTTCGATAGCCTTTTGGCTGACTTCGTTCGGTGCCAGCGAGGCCGGATCGAACGGAATGGTGTACACGCCACGGAACATCGCCGCGCGGGCCTGGGCTTCGCGGTGTGGCGTGAACGCATAGATCGGCACCGAGGAACGGATGCGCGACATGATCAACGGCGTGTAGCCACTTTCGGTCAGGGCGATGATTGCCTTCACGCCCGGGAAGTGGTTGGCGGTGTACATGGCGGCCAGGGCGATGCTCTGGTCGCAGCTTTCGAAGACCTTGCCGATGCGGTGGCTGGAGGTCTTGCTGGTCGGGTGCTTTTCGGCACCGACGCAGATGCGCGCCATGGCCTGCACAGCTTCCAGCGGGTACGGGCCGGCGGCACTTTCAGCCGAAAGCATCACGGCGTCGGTGTAGTCGAGCACGGCGTTGGCCACGTCGGACACTTCAGCGCGGGTCGGCATTGGGTTCTGGATCATCGACTCCATCATCTGGGTCGCTACGATCACCGCTTTATTGTGGCGGCGTGCGTGCAGAATGATCTTTTTCTGGATGCCGATCAGCTCGGCGTCACCAATTTCCACACCCAGGTCGCCACGGGCAACCATCACGGCGTCGGACGCCTTGATCAGGCCGTCGAGGGTTTCGTCATCGGCCACGGCTTCGGCGCGTTCGATCTTCGCCACCAGCCAAGCGGTTCCGCCGGCTTCGTCGCGCAGTTTACGGGCATATTCCATGTCGGCAGCGTCGCGTGGGAAGGACACGGCGAGGTAGTCCACTTCCATTTCGGCAGCAAGCTTGATGTCAGCCTTGTCTTTTTCGGTCAGGGCTGGCGCGGTCAGGCCACCACCGCGACGGTTGATGCCTTTATGGTCCGACAGCGGGCCACCGATGAGCACGGTGCAGTTCAGTTCGGTGACGGTGGCAGTGTCGACACGCATGACCACACGGCCGTCGTCCAGCAGCAGTTCGTCGCCGACGCCGCAATCCTTGACCAGATCCGGGTAGTCGATACCTACGACCTGCTGGTTGCCTTCGGTCAGCGGATGGCTGGTGGAGAAGGTGAATTTGTCACCGATCTTCAGCTCGATCCGCTTGTCGGCAAACTTGGCGATGCGGATTTTCGGGCCTTGCAGGTCACCCAGCAGGGCGACGAAGCGACCGTGCTTGGCCGCGAGGTCGCGCACCAGCTTGGCGCGAGCCTTGTGCTCGTCCGGGGTGCCGTGGGAGAAGTTCAGACGGGCAACGTCCAGACCAGCCAGAATCAGCTGTTCGAGGACTTCCGGCGAGTTACTGGCCGGGCCAAGGGTGGCGACGATTTTGGTACGACGGACGGACATGCACGGACTCCTGAGTTCTAGCGCTGGGGAAGGCTACTATGCTCTTTGGCTGTAGTCATTGTTCGTTTGCACTACTTATTGTTGATTAGCTTGTTTTCGCTCTGTGGGGCAGGTGAACAGTCTTGAAGATTTTCGCATAGGGGTCGATACACTGCTCAAGACAGGAGAGCCCTCATGAGAATTGTGATCATTGTTGCTTTGGCGGTTGGTGTTGCTGGCTGTACCCGTTGGTCGATGGACCATCATTTGAATAACGCCTATCGGGCCTACAACGTGGGCGATTGTGAGCGGGTTACCCTCGAACTGTCGCAGGTCGACCGGCAGAGTCGGTCCCGTCGCTATGTGCAACCCGAGGTGTCGATGTTGCGCGGGCAGTGCCTGGAGCGCCAGAAGCTGTTTGTCGACGCGGTGCAAACCTATCAATTCATCATCAGCCAATACCCTGCGAGCGAGTACGCGTTCCGCGCCCGTGCCCGACTCGATACGCTGGCGCAACTGGGGCACTACCCGGCGGGCCGAGCCAACCAGGCCAGGCCGGCGGCATTGTGATGATATTTATCATTTGACTGCTGGCCTCTTGCCCTAGGAGAGCTATTCTTTGAAAGTGTGTTTGTATAACCCCGTATCCGGCAGCTGTAATGTGGCATAGCGCGGTCTGTTGAGGGGGGGGGAAGGGCTGCTGGCGACGGCGGCCCGTTCCGAATCACTGGAGCGGCCAGATTCATGGCCATTGGATGGCGACTTCATCATGTTTACCCACCGGCGAATTGAACGACACCAGTTACCATGCTTTTTGCGGGTTTTTAACCGCCATACGGATAAGCTCATCGGATACTTGGGCAATGTTTCCGAGGAGGGTCTTATGTTGGTCAGTCAATTGCCGATGATGGTCGACATGGATTTTGAGCTGTGCTTGAAGGTTCCAGGGCCTGGGGACGATGTACAGGTCATTGACCTTACTGCCAGATGCCTGTGGAGCCATGAAGATATCAATCCCCGGCACTATGATTCGGGGTTCCGTGTAGTGCAGGCCTCCCTTGAGTATCAGTCGTTGATCAATGCGCTGTTGCATTATTTCAGCTTTGATCCCTTACAGGCTTCGGCCTAGCTACCACTAGAGTGCCCCGGCTTTTTTCCAGCCCATATAGCGTGTCACCAGTGCTGCGCCCAGCTCCGAAGGACGGGCGTCCAGCAACGCCAGGTCCTGGGTCTTCAAGCGGTCATGGAGTTCTTCCCGGGCATTGAGATAATCGACGGCGCCACAGTAGGCGAGGGCTTGGGGCAGGGTTTGCACGGGATCTCGGCGCAATTGATCGAGGACTTCTTCGCGAAGGCTGGCGACCAGTACGCGGTGCTGGCGGTTGATTCGCTTGACGGCTGTCAGTAGCTCTTCATCGTCTTCATCCCGCAAATTGGTCACCACAATCACCAGTGCTCGACGTTTCTGGCGGGCCAGCAGTTGGCTGGCGGCTGCCTGATAGTCGGCAGTACGGCGGGTGGTATCCAGGTCATATACGGCGTTGAGCAACTGGTTCAGTTGGCCGCTGCCCTTGACCGGCGCCAGGTAGCGTGGCTGTTCCCCGGCAAAGGTGCACAAACCTACTGCATCGCCCTGGCGCAGAGCCACATAGCTGAGCAGCAGGCAGGCATTGAGGGCGTGGTCGAAATGCGACAACTCGCCATCCTGGCTGCGCATACGCCGGCCACAGTCCAGCATCAGCACAATCTGTTGGTCACGCTCATCCTGGTATTCCCGGGCAATCGGCGTGCGCTGGCGAGCTGTAGCCTTCCAGTCGATCTGCCGCAGGCTGTCACCCTCGCGATACTCACGCAATTGGTGAAACTCCAGCCCAGGCCCGCGCCGCTGGCGCTGGCGTACGCCGAGCTGGCTGAGCCAGTTGTCTACCGCCAACAACTGCGCACCGTAGAGCCGCGCGAAATCCGGATACACCCGTGTGACATCACTGACGGGTATATGGCGCCGTGCCAACCACAACCCGAATGGGCTGGGCAGATGGATTTCGCAGTGCTCAAAGTTGAAGTGCCCACGGCGCAAAGGGCGCAGGCGATAACCCAGCTCACTGTTTGCTCCGGGTCGCAGAGCGATGGATTGAGGCAGATTGTCCACGCTCAGGCCATCCGGCACGTGATCGAACACGCTCACGGCCAATTCATGCGGGTAGTTATGGTCCAGGGTGATTCGCACGTCGCTCCAACGCCCCAATGCCAGGCTGCCGGGAATCTGCCGTCGGACGTTAGGCGAGGGGCGGCGCTGCAGGCGGCCGCCATCCAGCAGGGCCAACAGTAACAGGGCCAGGAGCAAGCCCCAGGCCACTGAGTGAAGGGTGTCCGGCACGTTGAACTGCAAGGCTGCAAAGGTGCCGAGTACGATATTCAGGCCTAGCAGCGCCGCGAGCCAGGTCAACAGTAGGCGAGTGGGTCTCATGGGCGTGTCATTGTCGTGGCGCCGGCACTTGGTCCAGCAGCTGTTTGAGTACTTGATCCACCTCCAGTCCGTCGATATCCAGCTCTGGAGCGATACGTACTCGATGGCGCAGTACGGCCAGGGCACCGTCCTTGACGTCGTCGGGGGTCACGAATTCGCCACCGCGCAGCAAGGCCCGAGCACGGGCTCCCTGGACCAGTGCAATGGACGCGCGTGGGCCAGCGCCGATGCTCAGGCCGGGCCAACTGCGCGTGGTGCGGGCCAGGCGTACGGCGTAGTCGAGTACTTGTTCGTCCAGTGCCAGCGCACTGGCGACTTGCTGCAACAGCAGCACATCGCTGGCTTGCAGCACGGTGCGCAGTGGCTGTACATCGAGCATGTCGGCGCGGGATGAACGAGTCACCTCGCGGACCATATCGAGCTCTTGCTGTGCCTCGGGGTAATCCATTCGCACCTTGAGCATGAAACGGTCGAGCTCGGCCTCCGGTAGTGGATAGGTGCCTTCCTGTTCGATAGGGTTCTGGGTTGCCAGCACCATGAATGGCTGCCCGATGGGCAAGGCTTCGCCTTCCAGGGTGACCTGGCGTTCTTGCATGGCTTCGAGCAATGCAGCCTGGGTTTTCGCCGGTGCCCGGTTGATCTCGTCCGCCAGTAGCAGATGGGTGAAAACTGGGCCCTTTCGCAATTTGAATTGTTCGGTATGCAGGTCGTACACCGCATGCCCGGTGACGTCGCTGGGCATCAGGTCCGGGGTAAACTGGATGCGTGCGAACTCACCGTCGAAACAGCGGGCCAAGGCACGCACCAGCAGGGTCTTGCCCAGGCCGGGAACGCCTTCGAGCAACACATGGCCGCCAGCGATCAACGCAACCAGAACCTCGTCGATCACCCGGTCCTGGCCGATCACCGCTTTTCGCAGTTCGGTACGCAGAGCCTGGGCCAACTGGCTGGCCCGTTGCCGTGTCAGCGCGTCGTCGGCGGTCGGGGAGGGGTCAACTGGATGTTCGATCATAAGGCATTCCTGAGAGTTTGCAGGTAGGCCACCTGGCGGCTGAAGTCGACACTGGAAAGTCGTTTTGCCGGGAGTGGGCCCAAGGCTTGGCTGATGATAAGGGCTGGCTGGTGGGTCAGGCGTTCCAGGGCTTGCCACTGCTCATCGGCATCAAGGTGTTCAAATCCGGGATGGCGGCGCCGGGCGGTGCGCAGAATGTCGCGTTGCAAGGCTTGCAACAAGCTGTTTTGACCGCTGCGGCGCAGCAGGAAGTCGGCGCTGGCATTCAAGTGTTCCTGCAACTGTCGTCGTGCCCTGGGCGCGGGCGCCTGGACAGGCCCCTGGCGCATGGCAGCCTGCCACAGGCCTAGAAGGATCAAGGCCGCGAGCGCGACAAGCGCTTGTGGGAAGTAGCGCAACAACAGGCTGAACAGGTCTTCGGCGTCATTGTTCGACAGTAGCGTGACATCAGTGCCCTGAGTCAGGTGCCAGAGCAGCCAGGCGTTGTCGTGCAAGGCAATGGCTGGGGTTTTCCATAGCTCGCTATCGGTGATTACGGTGACTTTGCCTTGCCCGAGATGAAGCTGCATCAGGTGACTGGCCTTGGCGCTGTTGGCCGAGAACTGAGCCAGGTGCCTGGGGTCGATGAGATGGAAGTCGGTATCGAAACTGAAAAAGGTAGGGTCGGTTTCGTTGTCGACATACAGTCGGGTGAGGTCGGGTTTGTTGCGTTTACGATGCAGGGCTGTCTGATCGAAGTTTTCACTGAACAGTTGGCGCAACTGCAAGCGATCAAGCAACAGGTCACCGCTGGCCTGGGTTTCGTCATCCCAGATGGCTTCGGCCACCAGCAACAGATGGCCGCCGGCCTTGGTCCAGGCCAGCAACTGTTCTACCCTGCGTGGCGACATGTGGCTGCGTTCACCAAGTAACAGCAGGCTGTTGCCATTGGGAGGAAGGCTGGCCAGGTGTTCAAGGTTGTTGACGTGCGCGACGCTCAGGCCCTGCTTGCGCAGGAAGTGCTCGGCCGCGAGGTACGGGTTGGCCTGGGCTTCAGGGGAGGGGCCGCGATCCACCACTTCTTCATAGGGGATTGCCTTGTGCCAGGCGTAAAAACCACCAGCCACCAGTAGGCAACTGAGCAGTAACCCGAGTCCCAGCAGTGGCCGATTCATTGCCCCCCCTCAGGGCCGAACAAGGCTCGCCAATTGTTGCACAGCTGGTTTTGAGCCTGGGTTGGCGGCAGGCGATGGCCATAGGCGAGGTTCTGCCAATGTCGGGTCAAGTCATCGCTGAACGCTAGTAGTTGCGGTTGTTGCAGATGGCGAACTTGCTCCAGGACCTGAGCTTCCGTATCGGCGCTTTTCAACGGCAGGTTGAAGTCATGGAGTAGCCGGCTGAGCAAGCCGCGATAAAGCAGGCCGAGGGCTTCCCGTGGGTGTGTCGACCAAAGTTGTTCGGCGCTTGCTGCGATATCGTCGGGTAGCGTCCGGGCATTCAGGTCCAGGCCGAACAGTTGCGTGGGTGCAGGTTTGGTGGGCGTGGGTTGGCGAATGCTGGGGCCGCTGACAAAGGTGCGCAGCCAATCGCGGTAGCGCCAGATCATCAAGGTGAGAGCGCCTGCCAAGGCCGCCCATAACAGCACTTCGAGCATTTGGGCCAAGGGCTTCAATGTGTTGCTGTTAAGGTTGTCCAGCAGCGATTTCAGCCAGGCGGGCAGATGCGCCTCGCTATCCTGCCCTGGTTTTTTGCCAGGTTTTTCGTCGCCGAAGCGATAATGCGTGACGGTTTCCGGGTGCTTGAATGGCGGTTGCTCCAGCAGTGCCTTGATCGACTGGTGGGCAGCTTGGGGGCTCAAGGCTTCCAGCGGTTCTCCGGCCATGGCGCGTGGTGCTGGTGCAATCAGCACCAGGCCGATCGCCAGCAACATGACCGTAGCAACTGAAGCCAGGCGTTGGCGCAACCGGCGGAACACCAGTTCCAGGTCCCAGGCTTCCAACACGGTTCTCCGGTTCAGGTAGAGGCTGAATCCACACGCTACATAGATCGGCTCCCAGAACACCAGGACCAGGGCGTAAAGAGCATTGCTCAGGTGCTCCAGCCAGAACCAGTCCTGTTCGCTGGCAAGTGCCAGTTGTTGCCAGTCCCAATCCAGCTCAACCTGATAGGGCAGAAACAGGTAGAGCAACGCCATCAGGCCGACCCACAGCACTATTTCAAGATGCATGCCGATAAGCGTCAGCCAGCGGGCGGCACCGGCATTACGTTGTTGAAGTATTCCCTGGCGTTGCTGGCGGGCCTGCCCCTTGAGACCTTCGAGTTGCACCACGGGCATCAGGAAGCTGCGACTGAGGCTAAAGCGCCGCCAGGTCAGGCTGGCCAGCAATTGGCCCTTGAGCAGGTATGGCCATTGGCGGACGGCTTGCTTGAGGGTCGGCGTCTCGCCAAACAGGACTTTGGACAGGATGTACAGCGGCAGGCGGTCAAATGCGGGTTTCAACCACCAGAACAGCAGCATTGCGAGGGAAGGGTGGTCCCACAGCATAAGGCAGAGCAGGGCAAAAACCGGCAGGCTCACCAAGGCCCAACTGCCCATCAGTAACACACGGTGCTCGCGGGCCAGCAACACGCCCAGGTCCATGGCTTCCCAGGACGTGCGGGGACGAATCACTACGCTGGCATCACTCAGGCGCATGCTGACTCCGACCGGCGAACAGCAGATAAATGGCTACCACTGCCCAGAGCGCGGCCCCCACCAGGTATTTGACCCAAGGCTTCACGGAAGTCATGGAGGACCAATAGGCTTCTATAAACGCTGCGATCAGCAGCAATAAAATAACCCCGCAGATCATCTGTACGCTTTTGCGGGCCTCCAGGCGCAGCGCTTCGCCTCGAGGCAAAGCCCCGGGCGCAATCAGCGCCCAGCCCAGTTGCAGGCCTGCCGCCCCGGCCAGGGCGATGGCTGTCAGTTCAAAGGCGCCATGGCCGACAACAAATGACCAGAAAGTCTGCCCGTAGCCGATTTCTGTGAGATGACCGGCAACAGCCCCGATCATCAGGCCATTGAAAAACAGGAAGAACACGCTGCCCAGGCCAAACAGCAAGCCACCGGCGAATGTCTGGAACGCGATGCCGATGTTATGCATGACGTAATAACCGAACATCATCCAGTCTTCACTCGATGCCCGTTCGGCGGCGAGCCCCAAGCGGCTGACGGCGGGGTCGTACATGTTCTGCATCTCGGTGACTTGTTGCGGGTTGACGATGCTGTAGATCAGGCCCGGAAACAGGTAGACCAGCAATGCAATGCCGATCAAGCTGCCGAAGAACAGCAGGCTGGCCACTAGGACGAATCGCCACTGTTCACGAACCAGTCGGGGGAAACCGGCCAGCAGAAAACTCAGGATGTTGGCAGCCAGTCGGCTACGGTGGCGATACAACTGTTGATGGCCGCGTAGCGCCAATTGTTGCAATGGGTCTACCAGATAGCTGCTGTAGCCTCGCTCCTGGGCCAGGGCCAGATGCTGGCACAGGCGTCGGTAGTCACGGGGGAAGCTGGCCAGGTCCTGGGCTTTTGCCTTGCCCTGCTCGAGCTGTTGCAGTTGAGCCGCAAAAGCTTGCCATTGTGGTTGGTGCCGGTTTTCGAAAAGGCTCTGTTTCATGCGGGCCCCAACAACCCGCGGGCAACGCCGTTGAGTTGTTCTGCTGCACGCGCTGGCGGAACCTGCAAGGGCGTGGCGAGAATGGCGGCCAGTTCGTGGACGCGTTCGGCTGACAGTTCTCCCTGGCGTTCGGCGAAACCGAGAATCGCGCGCTGCTCGTTCAGGTCAAGCGCAAAAGGCAGGCTCAGGGCTGCTGCCTGTGGCAGTTGTGGCCGCATCAGTGGCCGCTGGCGATAGATCACCAGGGTGCCACCTGCGATGTCGCCCAGGCGCTTGAAGTGGGGATGCTGCAGACAACTGATAGCACCCAGGAAGTAACCGAACGGCAGCATGTCGACAAATCGCAGCAAGTTACGGATCAGCGACGCGGACCAGCCGATGGGCGTGCCGTCGTCCTGTACTACCTGCAGGCCCATGATCTGTTTACCAGGCGAGCACCCCTGGTTGAGTACTTCAAACAGCACCATGTACCACCAGCTGACGAGGAACAGCAGAATAGCGCCCAGGCCGACACCCAGGTTGCCGAGAAAGGCCAGGGCGATATACAGGATGCCGAGCACAAGGCCGCGCAAGCCCAAGTCGAAACCGAACGCCAGCGCACGAGGCGCCAGGCCGGCGGGGCGTAGCGGCAGGTCGATGCCCTCTGGGGTCTCGATCTGGTAGCGGGTATCCAGTGGCGCGGATGGCATTGCGTTCTCTGTCAGTACGAAATGGTTGGATATGGGGCGGCCTTCACGGCTCGCCGGTTCATTAAGAACGGTCGATGCTAGCAGTGTCGTCGGTGCAAGTAACACCTCAAAATGCGCCAAGGTTTCACTGAATGTTTATCCAGTGCATATGACGCTGGCCCCAACTGTGGTTCAGCGCCTAGACTTTGTCGGTCTTCAGCACAGGAATAGCCCGTGACCTCGATCTTCTGGTACGACTATGAAACCACCGGCATCAATCCGCGTAACGACCGCCCGCTGCAGGTGGCCGGGATTCGAACCGACCTCGAACTCAACGAAATCGGACCGCCGGTCAACCTCTACTGCCAACCCAGTGATGACATCCTGCCGCATCCAGCGGCGTGCATGATCACCGGCATAACGCCCGGCCAACTTGCGGAAAAAGGCCTGGCAGAGGCTGATTTCATGACGCGCGTACACACGGAGCTGGCGGCTACTGGCACCTGTGGTGCGGGTTACAACACTCTGCGTTTCGATGATGAAATGACGCGCTACAGTTTGTACCGCAATTTTTTCGACCCTTATGCGCGGGAATGGCAGGGCGGCAACAGTCGCTGGGACTTGATTGATGTGGTGCGTACAGCCTATGCCCTGCGCCCGGAGGGCATTGTCTGGCCGGAGCAGGACGGGCGCGTGACCCTCAAACTCGAGCGCCTGACGGCAGCCAATAGGATCGACCATGGCCAGGCTCACGATGCCTTGTCGGATGTGCGCGCCACCATCGCCTTGGCCCGGTTGATTCGTGACAGGCAGCCCAAGCTCTACCACTGGCTGTTTCAGCAGCGCAGCAAGCAGCGAGTCATGGACCAGATCCGGTTACTACAACCCATGGTGCATATCTCCGGGCGCTTCTCAGCCGAGCGTCATTATCTTGGGGTGGTCCTGCCGCTGGCTTGGCACCCGCGCAATCGCAACGCCCTGATCGTCTGTGACCTGGGTCTTGATCCCGCGGGGTTGCTGAGCCTGGATGCCGAGACTTTGCGCCAGCGCCTGTATACCCGACGGGATGAGCTGGCAGACGGCGAGTTGCCGGTGCCGCTCAAGTTGATACATATCAATCGTTGCCCGGTGGTGGCGCCGTTGAATGTGTTGCGGGCCGAAGATCGGCAGCGTCTGAACCTGGATATGGGTGAATTTCAGGCCAGGGCGCTGCGACTAACTGACGCACAGGAAGTTTGGCGCGACAAATTACCGGCGATTTATGCCGAAGAAGAATTTGCTTCATGCGCCGATCCTGAGCAACAGCTGTATGACGGTTTTATCGGCGACCGTGACCGGCGTTTATGTGAGCAAGTCCGGGCGGCGGAACCTGCACAGTTGGCGCGCCAGCCATGGCCTTTTGATGATGACCGATTACCGGAATTATTGTTTCGCTACCGCGCCCGTAACTTTGCTGAAACCTTGAACAGCGAAGAGCAACAACGCTGGAAGCTCTTCTGTCAGCAACGTTTGTCGGACGCTGCGTACGGAGCGCCAAATACCTTCGAGAGTTTCAATCTAGCCAGGCTCGAGTTGTACGTTAGTGCTACAACGTTTCAGCGTCAGGTGCTTGATCAATGGCAGGCGTATGCCGACTCTTTATGTCAGCGCCTGAGTCTGTAATCGGTTTTCAAGAAAATCCACGCAATAAAAAACGCCAGCAAGCTGGCGTTTTTTATTGCGTCGTGAATCAGTGCATGACCGAGCGGGACTTAGCCCAGCAGGGTAGCCCAGCCTTCAACAACATCGCCGCCCCACTTGGCTTTCCACTCTTTCAGAGTCTTGTGATTGCCACCTTTGGTTTCAATCACTTCGCCGTTATGTGGATTTTTGTATTGCTTGACCTTGCGTGCGCGCTTGGTCGTGGTAGTTTTTACGGCACCGCGTGGCGCTTTAACTTTCGATTCCGGATCCAGCAGCGCGATGATGTCACGCAGGGATTTGGAGTATTCGCCCATCAGGCTGCGCAGTTTGCCTTCGAATTCCAGCTCGGTTTGCAGTTTGTCGTCTTGGGACAGGTTCTTCAAACGGGCTTGCAGCTCTTTGATAGCTTCTTCGGTGGCGCGATATTCGTTGATCAGGGACATGTGGACATACCTTATGTAGGGCGCTGGGTGACAAAAATAGTGGCCCAATAATAATCAGGCGGTTTGCTTAAGTAAACATTTAAGGCCGGATTTATGTAATTTATATTCTTTATTTGCGATGTGCGGTTGTGAGCGAGTTAATTAATACCGATCTACGGGGCTTAAGAAAGTCGCTTTAAATCTCATCTAACAGCTGTTTGTATGTGAATGTTTACAGGCCACAGCCCTGTGCGATTAAGGGGGGCGTGGCACCGCTGGGTGCAATGAGCTTGAGGAATACTGCAGTTTTTCTGCGTAATCGCTAGAATGGCGACCTTTGCGAAGTTCTGGAGTTTCCCCCTAATGCGCACTTTTCGTCTGGTGATTGCTTGCCCGGACCGGGTCGGTATCGTTGCTAAAGTCAGTAACTTCCTGGCCTCCCACAACGGCTGGATCACCGAAGCGAGTCATCACTCGGACAATCTCAGCGGTTGGTTTTTTATGCGTCACGAGATCCGTGCCGACACGCTGCCCTTTGGTCTCGAGGCTTTTCGTGAGGCGTTTGCACCTATCGCCGAAGAGTTTTCGATGACTTGGCGCATCGCCGACACCGAGCAGAAAAAACGCGTGGTGTTAATGGCCAGCCGCGAATCTCATTGCCTGGCGGACTTGTTGCACCGTTGGCACAGCGATGAGCTCGATTGCGAAATCGCCTGCGTGATCTCCAACCATGATGATCTGCGCAGCATGGTCGAGTGGCACGGCATCCCGTATTACCACGTTCCGGTCGACTCGCAGAATAAAGAGCCGGCCTTTGCCGAAGTCTCACGTCTGGTCAAGCAGCACGAGGCCGATGTGGTGGTGCTGGCGCGCTACATGCAGATCCTGCCGCCGGAACTGTGCCGCGAATACGCCGGCAAGGTGATCAACATTCATCACAGCTTCCTGCCTTCGTTTGTCGGTGCCAAGCCCTATCACCAGGCCTCCCTGCGGGGCGTGAAGCTGATCGGCGCGACGTGCCATTACGTCACCGAAGAGTTGGACGCAGGCCCGATCATCGAGCAGGACGTGGTCCGTGTCAGCCATAGTGACAGCATTGAAGATATGGTGCGATTCGGTCGTGATGTCGAGAAGATGGTTCTGGCCCGTGGCCTGCGCTATCACTTGGAAGACCGGGTCCTGGTGCATGGCAACAAGACTGTGGTGTTCTGATTGATCTGTAGTGATTGAAGAACAAAGGGCCTGGGCGTTTAATCGCTTCAGGCCCTTTTTCTTAATCTCGGATAGGAGGATCGGATGATGAGTGATCCTTTGGATAAAGCCACATCCAGAGCACCTGCAACGTTGGGGGAGGGCTGTCTGAGTCGGTATGACCCGGATGCCCTCGATGCCGAGGACGGCACCGAGTTTCCCGGCGCGGCGCGGTTGTGGGAGCAGTTACAGCAGGCTGCGGAGCCAGCGGCGTCAGGACCTCACGGCAAGCTCGGCCCTGATACGGTTTAAATACCAGCCTCTCAAAGACCTTGAAACGGGCTGAGTTTAAATACGGAAACTGCCTACCAATTGCTTCAATCGTGACGCTTGCTGCTCCAGGTCAGAGCAGGCGCGCAAGGTCGACTGCAGGTTTTCGACGCCCTCCTGATTGAGTGTGTTGATTTCGGTAATGTCCATGTTGATCGACTCCACGACAGAGGTCTGTTCCTCAGTGGCGGTGGCAACAGACTGGTTCATGCCGTCAATCTCGCTGATGCGCTGGGTGACGCTGGTCAGGCGCTCGCCCGCAAGGTTGGCGATTTCCACACTGTCGAGGCTATGGCGCTGGCTTTCGCTCATGGTACTGACGGATTCCCGAGCGCCTACTTGCAGTTCTTCGATCATCTTTTGCACCTGTTGCGCCGACTCTTGCGTGCGGTGTGCCAGGTTACGCACCTCGTCGGCTACCACTGCGAAGCCGCGCCCGGCTTCCCCGGCTCGTGCTGCCTCGATGGCCGCATTTAGCGCCAGCAGGTTGGTTTGCTGGGAAATACTGGTGATGACCTCGAGAATCTGCCCGATGTTTACGGTCTTGCTGTTGAGCGCTTCGATGTTACTGCTCGAGGTGCTGATCATCGCTGACAACTGGTTCATTGCCTTGATATTGCGCTCAACCACTTGCTGGCCGTCCTCGGCCAGATGCCGGGCATCGCTGGCCTGGTGAGAGGCCTGGGCGGCATTGCGTGCGATTTCCTGGGCGGCGGCCCCCAGTTCGTTGATCGCTGCGGCAACGCTGCTGGTTCGGTTGGCCTGCTCGTCGGAGTTGATCATCGACGAGTTGGACGCGCTGACTACGCGCAATGCCACTTCATTGACTTGTCCGGTAGCCGAGGATACTTCGCGAATCGAGGTGTGAATCCGTTCTACAAAGCGATTGAAGGCCTGGCCTAGAATGCCGAACTCGTCGTGGTTCTGGATATTCAGGCGGCGCGTCAGGTCGCCTTCACCGTCGGCGATGTCTTCCATGGCGCGGGTCATGACATGCAGCGGTTGCAACAGCACACGGATCAGCATACCCAGCAGGGCGATGATAATCACCACCGCAATAATGGTGGCGATAATGGCTGATGAGCGGAATTCGCTGAGCATGGCGAAGGATTTATCTTTATCTACCGACAGGCCGATGTACCAATGTACTGAAGGCAGGCCCTTGATCGGGGCAAAGGTGACGATGCGAGTCTTGCCATTAACCTCGACTTCGCTGAAGTCTTCGCTGATTTTCGGGGTGTGCGTCGGGTAGACCTCGCTTAGAGCTTTCATCACCAGGTCTTTATCCGGGTGTACCAGCACTTTACCGTCGGCACTGACCAGGAACGCATAGCCCATGCCACCGAAGTCCAGCGCGGCGATGTTGTCCACCAGGGTTTGCAGGCTCAGATCGCCACCAACCACGCCCACACTTTGCCCGGCCTTGCTGCTGGGGGTGGCGATGGAAATGATCAATTGCCCGGTGGCAGCATCGATATAGGGCTCGGTCAGGGTTGAGCCGTTGCTGCTCTGGGCACCTTTGTACCAGGGCCGGACACGTGGATCGAAGCCATCGGGCATCTTGGCATCGGGGCGGATGGTGAAGCCACCGCTGCTGTCACCCAGGTAGGTGGCCATGAACGATGTTGTCAGGGACTTCTGCTCCAGCAAGCTGGCAACTACCGCCGGCTGCGGATTGATGGCGATGTTTTGTGCGGCGTTTTCTACCAGGACAATGCGTCCGGCGAGCCAGGTTTGGATGTTGCTGGCGGTGACATCACCCATCTCGTGCAGATAGTTGTCGAGGTCGTTGCGAATCGCATTGCGTTGCAGGTAGTCGTTGTAAAAGGTAAACAACGCGAAAGCGGCAATGACGATAAGGGCAGCTGCAAGCAGGATTTTGTGGCTGAAGCGCAGATTTTTATTCATGGCTTGTCGTGTCCGCTAAGGTCTTAGTGTCCGAAGCGCGCTCTTATGTAAACGCGCAAAATGGCAGCGTTGAAAAAAGTGTGATATTTCCATCTGCTCCTGCAGGAACTATCCGGTCTGTTTTCAAGACCTTTTTGGTCTCTCGCTTTGTGTGTATCGACCGTGCAGCGCCAAAGATTAACCATGGGTGACAAAATGCCTGACTCATCGCAACTCCTGATTGGTGCAGACCTCAACGTTCAGCCGATCGCCCAGGCCATGCGCCTGGCTAACCGCCATGGCTTGATCGCCGGTGCGACAGGGACGGGCAAGACCGTGACCCTGCAACGCCTGGCGGAAGCATTCAGTGACGCTGGCGTCGCGGTATTCGCTGCGGATATCAAGGGCGACCTGTGTGGCCTGGGTGCCGCAGGCAACCCTCAGGGTAAGGTGGCCGAGCGAATTGCCGGCATGCCGTTCTTGAACTACACGCCTAAGGCATATCCGGTGACGTTGTGGGATATCCACGGTCAGTCTGGACATCCACTTCGCACGACTTTGAGTGAAATGGGCCCGCTGTTGCTGGGTAGCCTTTTGGAGCTGACGGACAGTCAGCAGTCGACCTTGTACGCCGCCTTTAAAGTGGCGGATCGCGAGGGATTGTTGCTGCTGGATCTCAAGGACCTCAAGGCGCTGCTCAATCACCTCAAGTTTCATCCGGAACTGTTGGGTGATGACGCGGCCCTGATGACCACCGGTTCCAGTCAAGCGTTGCTGCGACGCCTGGCGGTGCTGGAACAACAAGGGGCAGAAGCCCTGTTCGGCGAGCCGGCGCTGCAACTGGAAGATATTCTGCAACCGGCCAGCGACGGCCGCGGACGTATTCATCTGCTGGATGCGAGCCGCCTGGTGCACGAGTCTCCGAAGGTCTACGCCACCTTTTTGCTGTGGTTGCTGGCGGAACTGTTCGAGCAACTGCCAGAGCGTGGCGATGCCGAAAAGCCTCTGCTGGCGCTGTTTTTCGATGAAGCGCACTTGCTGTTTGCCGACACGCCCAAGGCGTTGCAGGAACGTCTGGAACAGGTAGTGCGGTTGATCCGCTCCAAAGGTGTCGGGGTGTATTTCGTCACCCAGTCGCCTGGCGACTTGCCGGATACCGTGCTGGCGCAACTGGGATTGCGAATCCAGCACGGCCTGCGGGCGTTCACCACCAAGGAACAGAAATCCCTGAGGGCAGTGGCCGATGGCTTCCGGCCGAACCCGGCGTTTGATGCCCTGGCAGCGCTGACCGAGCTTGGGACAGGCGAAGCGTTGGTAGGTACCTTGCAGGAAAAAGGTACGCCAGAGGTAGTCCAGCGGGTGCTGGTGGCGCCGCCGCAGTCGAGAATCGGTCCGTTGACCGAGGCCGAGCGGGCGGCGTTGATCGCCAGCTCGTCGCTATTGGGCCGCTATGACAAGCCGGTTGATCGGGAATCGGCTTACGAAGTGCTGATGGCACGCAAAGCGCTGGGACCTGAAGCTGGCGCCCCGGCGGCGGCTGAAGAGCCGAGTTTTACCGACAAGGCCGGAGCGTTTCTGGGAACCACCGCGGGCAAGGCTCTGAAGTCAGCGATGCAGCAAGCGGCGAATCAGATGGGCCGGCAGTTGGTGCGCGGGCTGCTGGGGTCTTTGCTGGGCGGTAGCAAGCGCAAATAGCCATCACATTGTGGGAGCGTGTCACTTCAGGCCTTGGGTTTGGCATGACTGGCCAATCGCTCCAGCGCCGCGCGCAACTTCGGGTCGCTGATCCCATCTGCTGTCGCTTGGATCGTCTCGGCGGCATTTACCGACAGGTCCATCGTATGCCCCACCGCACCTTGCTGTACGGTGGGTGGCTGAACCTTGAACTGGATGCGCGTCAGGCTGGCGAACACATCAAATGCCTGCAACTGGCGCTGCAAACGTTTTTGCTGATAGCGCAGGCGAGTCGCCCAATGCCCGTCGGTGACAATCAGCAGCAGGGTACCTTCGCGCCATGAGGCTACATGGCAGTGTTCTCGGGCCGCAGGTTGCAATTGGCTTTCCAGCAGGCGTTGCAGCTGGCCCAAGCGTTGCGCGTGACCAAAGATGGCTTTCAGGGGCTTGGCTTCGCGAAGCAACACGGCGGGAGCACGGGCCGTAAGTGGGCGAAATGCCATGATCAGACACCTTAAGTAACAGAGCAGCCATGGTAGCAGAAAGTGCCTGCGTCACTGCGCCCATTGCTTTGGCGGCAGTTTGTCCATTAAATCAATAAGTAACTTCTCGCCCCTATGGGTTGAAGTTCAGGAAAAAGCCCTTATTTTAAATAAGCCCTCCCAGAGAGCTGAGCCAGCATCGCGCAACAACGCCACTTTCTTCACCCACGTTTCCGGGTAGAATACGCGTTCGCATGCGGCCGTGAGGGCTGCTCGGGCCACTCACGGTGCGCCCTCCATCCCTAAGTGTGGAAGAACCTGCCGATATGTTTGCGCCTTTGTTAAAGAAACTTTTTGGAAGCAAGAATGAGCGCGAAGTCAAACGCATGCTCAAGACGGTGCAGCTGGTCAATGCCTTCGAAGAGCAGATGGTTGCCCTGTCGGACGAGCAGTTGCGCGCCAAGACCGAAGAGTTCAAGGCCCGCATAGCCAAAGGTGAAACCCTCGACAAGCTGCTTCCCGAAGCCTTTGCGGTAGCCCGCGAAGCCGGTAAGCGCGTCATGGGCATGCGCCACTTCGACGTTCAGTTGATCGGTGGCATGACCCTGCATGAAGGCATGATTGCCGAGATGCGTACCGGTGAAGGCAAGACTCTGGTAGCGACCCTGGGCGTTTACCTCAACGCGCTGTCCGGCAAGGGCGTGCACGTTGTGACGGTGAACGACTACCTGGCCCGCCGGGACGCCAACTGGATGCGCCCGCTGTATGAGTTCCTCGGCCTGACTGTTGGCGTGGTAACGCCGTTCCAGCCGCCGGAAGAAAAGCGTGCCGCCTACGCTGCCGATATCACCTACGGCACCAACAACGAATTCGGTTTTGACTACCTGCGCGATAATATGGCGTTCAGCATGGAAGAAAAATTCCAGCGTGAACTCAATTTTGCCGTGATCGACGAAGTCGACTCCATCCTGATCGACGAAGCCCGTACCCCGCTGATCATCTCCGGCCAGGCAGAAGACAGCTCGCGCCTGTACACCGAGATCAACAAGCTGATCCCACGCCTTGAACAGCACATCGAGGAAGTGGAAGGCGTAGTGACCAAAGAAGGTCATTACTCCATCGACGAGAAGACCCGCCAGGTTGAACTCAACGAAGCCGGTCACCAGTTCGTCGAAGAAATGCTGACCCAGATCGGCCTGCTGGCTGAAGGCGAGAGCCTGTACTCGGCGCATAACCTGGGCCTGTTGACTCACGTCTATGCTGGCCTGCGTGCTCACAAGCTGTTCAATCGCAATGTCGAATACATCGTCCAGGACGGCCAGGTCGTGCTGGTCGACGAGCACACCGGTCGTACCATGCCCGGTCGTCGTTTGTCGGAAGGCCTGCACCAGGCCATCGAAGCCAAGGAAGTGCTCAATATCCAGGCCGAGAGCCAGACATTGGCATCGACCACCTTCCAGAACTACTTCCGTCTGTATAACAAGCTTTCTGGCATGACCGGTACTGCTGACACCGAAGCGTTCGAATTCCACCAGATCTACGGTCTGTCGGTGATGGTTATCCCGCCGAACAAGCCGCTGGCCCGTAAAGACTATAACGACCTGGTGTTCCTGACCGCCGAAGAGAAATACGCGGCCATCGTCGCTGACATCAAGGAGTGCATGACCCACGGCCGCCCGGTGCTGGTGGGTACCGCCACCATCGAAACGTCAGAGCACATGTCCAATCTGCTCAACAAGGAGGGCATCGAGCACAAGGTCCTCAACGCCAAGTTCCACGAAAAAGAAGCCGAGATCATCGCCCAGGCTGGTCGTCCAGGTGCGCTGACCATCGCCACCAACATGGCCGGTCGTGGTACCGACATCCTGTTGGGCGGCAACTGGGAGGTTGAAGTAGCTTCGCTCGACAACCCAACCCCTGAACAGATAGCCCAGATCAAGGCCGATTGGCAAAAACGCCACCAGGCAGTGCTGGAATCCGGTGGTTTGCAGGTGATCGCCTCCGAGCGTCATGAATCGCGTCGTATCGATAACCAGTTGCGTGGTCGTGCCGGCCGCCAGGGTGACGCCGGTTCCAGTCGTTTCTACCTGTCCCTGGAAGACAGCCTGATGCGCATCTTTGCCTCGGACCGGGTGAAGAACTTCATGAAGGCCCTGGGCATGCAGTCCGGTGAAGCGATCGAGCATCGCATGGTGACCAATGCCATCGAAAAGGCCCAGCGCAAGGTAGAAGGTCGCAACTTCGATATTCGCAAGCAGTTGCTGGAGTTCGATGACGTCAACAACGAACAGCGTAAAGTGATTTATCACATGCGTAACACGTTGCTGGCCGCCGACAACATTGGCGAAACCATTGCCGATTTCCGCCAGGACGTGCTCAACGCCACTGTTTCCGCGCATATCCCGCCACAATCCCTACCTGAGCAGTGGGATGTCGCAGGCCTGGAAGCTGCGTTGAAGAGCGATTTTGGAGTCGACTTGCCCGTCCAGCAATGGCTCGACGAAGACGATCATCTGTACGAAGAAACCCTGCGCGAAAAACTGATGGCCGAGCTGCTGGCTGCTTATAACGAGAAAGAAGAGCAGGCGAGTGCCGAAGCCCTGCGCACTTTCGAGAAGCAAATCGTTTTACGCGTGCTGGACGACCTGTGGAAAGACCACCTGTCGACCATGGACCACCTGCGTCATGGTATCCATTTGCGTGGCTACGCCCAGAAGAACCCGAAGCAGGAATACAAGCGCGAGTCGTTCACGCTGTTCTCCGAGTTGCTGGATTCGATCAAGCGCGATTCGATTCGTGTGCTGTCCCACGTTCAAGTACGCCGCGAAGACCCGATCGAGGAGGAAGCGCGCCTGCGTCAGGAAGCTGAAGCCCTGGCTGCGCGTATGCAGTTCCAGCATGACGAGGCACCTGGTCTTGACGAACCGCAAGTGTTGGGCGAAGAGGTTGACGTAGCCCAGGCACCAGTACGCAACGAGCAGAAGCTGGGCCGCAACGAGCCGTGCTGGTGCGGTTCGGGCAAGAAGTTCAAACACTGCCACGGCGAAATCAACTAAGATTTTCGCCTGAAGCTGCAACACCCTGCGCCGCGACCGGCCTCAGCCGTCGCGGCGTTTTGCCATTATTTCTCCGTCGATGACGACGGCACAGACATCACATTTTCTAAGGAGCGCATTCATGGCTGTTGGTCTTGGTCCTTTGCCTACGCTGCACCCGGTAGCCGGTTTTGAACTCGGTATTGCTTCGGCCGGCATCAAGCGCCCGGGGCGCAAGGATGTGGTAGTGATGCGCTGTGCCGAAGGTTCTACCGTTGCCGGTGTATTTACTCTGAATGCATTCTGCGCAGCGCCGGTTATCCTGGCCAAGCAACGTGTAGAAGGCCCTGTGCGTTATCTGCTGACCAACACCGGCAATGCCAACGCCGGTACCGGCGAGCCGGGCCTGGTCGCTGCTGCCCGTACCTGCGCCAAACTGGCGGAGCTGACAGGGGTCGATGCCAACCAGATCCTGCCTTACTCCACTGGAGTGATCGGCGAACCGCTGCCGGTGGAAAAGATCGAAGGCGCGTTGCAAGCGGCGTTGGACGACCTGTCCGAGAATAACTGGGCAGCCGCCGCCACCGGGATCATGACCACTGACACGTTGCCCAAGGGGGCGAGCCGTCAGTTCGTATATGAAGGTGTCACCGTTACCGTCACCGGCATCAGCAAGGGTGCTGGCATGATCCGTCCGAACATGGCGACCATGCTTGGCTACATCGCCACCGACGCCAAAGTCTCCCGTGACGTGCTGCAAAACCTGATGCTGGACGGTGCCAACAAATCGTTCAACCGCATCACCATCGACGGCGACACGTCGACCAACGACTGCTGCATGTTGATTGCGACCGGCAAGGCCGACGTGCCGCAAATTACCTCTTCCAACGGCCCGCTGTTCGCCGCGTTGAAGCAAGCAGTGTTCGAAGTGTGCATGGACGTGGCCCAGGCCATCGTGCGCGATGGCGAAGGCGCGACCAAATTCGTAACTGTCGAAGTCAATGGCGGCGGCAATTACCAGGAGTGCCTGGATGTCGGTTACACGGTGGCTCATTCGCCGCTGATCAAGACGGCGCTGTTTGCGTCCGATCCCAACTGGGGTCGTATTCTGGCAGCCGTCGGCCGTGCCGGCGTACCGAGCCTGGACGTCAGCAAGATCGACGTGTTCCTGGGCGAAGTATGCATCGCGAGCAAGGGCGCTCGCGCCGAGACATACACCGAGGCCCAGGGTTCGGCGGTGATGCAACAGGAAGAAATCACCATACGTATCGAATTGGGTCGCGGCGATTGCAGCGAGACTATCTGGACCACCGATCTGTCCCACGAGTATGTGAAGATCAACGCCGAATACCGCACCTGATACGTCAGTCGCGGGCAGGGCTGCGCGGCGGCCCTGTCATTCAAGGTTTGGTTGGAGGACGTAGTACGGTGAAACGAGTTCATGTAGCAGCAGCGGTTATTCGTGGTAGTGGTGGCAGGATTCTGCTGGCGCGCCGCGCAGACACCCAGCATCAGGGTGGCCTCTGGGAATTTCCCGGCGGCAAGGTGGAGGCCCATGAAACAGTCGCTACGGCGCTGGCTCGAGAGTTGCTGGAAGAGTTGGGCATCCAGGTCACTGCGGCGCGACCGTTGATCAAAATTCAGCATGACTACCCGGACAAGCAGGTGTTGCTGGATGTCTGGGAGGTTTCGGCGTTTACCGGTGAGCCCCATGGCGCGGAAGGGCAGCCTCTTGAATGGGTAATGCCGCGGGACTTGTCGAACTACGAATTTCCGGCGGCGAATGCACCTATCGTCGCGGCGGCTCGTTTGCCCGCCGAGTACCTGATCACGCCCGGCGAACTGGAAACACCGACATTGTTACGCGGAATTCAGCAGGCGATTGCTAGCGGTATCAAGCTGGTGCAACTACGCGCGCCCAACGGCTACGACCCGAAATATCGGGACTTGGCGGTAGACGCTGTAGGCCTGTGCGCGGGCAAGGCGCAGTTGATGCTCAAGGGGCCGTTTGAATGGCTGGGTGATTTTCCCTCCGCGGGCTGGCACATGACGTCGGCACAACTGCGCAAGTACGCCAGCAAGGGACGGCCGCTGCCCAAGGATCGCTGGCTGGCGGCGTCTTGCCATAATGCCGAGGAGCTGGCGCTGGCCGAATTGATGGACGTGGATTTTGTCACGCTATCGCCGGTGCAACCGACCCAGACCCATCCCGATGCGCAGCCGTTGGGTTGGGAGCAGGCCAAGCAGTTGATCAGTGGGTTCAGCAAGCCAGTCTTTCTCTTGGGCGGCGTCGGACCTGCTGAGCGTGAAATAGCCTGGGAAGCCGGTGCTCAAGGTGTAGCGGGGATTCGGGCGTTTTGGCCTGAGGCCAGATAAAACAATACAAAATCCAGCAGAATGTCAGTGCGGCTTAGCCGCCGCCTGCCACAAAACCTCTGCAACCCCCTGGCGCTTGGCAATCACCCGCGCTGCAACAAACAGCAAGTCCGACAGCCGGTTGATATACGCCAGCCCCACACCTTCCAACGGTTCGATCGCATTCAACTGCTGGCACCTGCGTTCCGCGCTGCGGGCCAGGCTGCGACACACGTGGGCCTGGGCAATGAGCGCGGAACCGCCCGGCAAAATGAAGTTCTCCAGCGGCCCGACCTCCTCATTCCAGCGATCAATCGCCGCTTCCAGTCGATCAACTTCCCCTGCATTCAGCGCTTTATACACCGGCATCGCCAACTCGCCACCCAAATCGAACAAGCGGTGTTGGCAGGGCGCCAGCACTTCGATGACGTCTTCCAGCCCAGGGTGCTTGCCGCTCTGTTCCTCAAGGCCAGCCAGCAGCAACCCCAGCTGACTATTGAGCGTGTCGACTTCGCCAATGGCTTCTACCCGCGGATGATCTTTGGGCACGCGGCGGCCGTCACCCAGGCCGGTCTCGCCTTTATCGCCGGTGCGGGTGTAAATCTTCGACAGGCGAAAGCCCATGATCAATGCTCCTGTTGAATGAATGCTTGAGGGGGGAACTGGCTGCCCGCCAGCGGCAGGCGTAAGGTGAAGCATGTGCCCTGGCCCGGAGTGGAGTGAACTTCCATCTGGCCTTTGTGGTTATTGGTAATGATGAAATAGGACACCGACAAGCCGAGCCCGGTGCCCTGGCCAATCTCCTTGGTCGTGAAAAATGGCTCGAATGTGCGTTTGCGTACGTTCTCGCTCATCCCGATGCCATTGTCTTCGACCTGAATCTCTGCCCACGGAGGATTGAGCCGGGTCCGCAGGATGATGCGCCCTGGCTCGCTGTCATCTGCGCGCAGGTGGATGGCCTGGGCTGCGTTTTTCAATAAGTTGAGCAGCACTTGTTCCAGTTCGTTGGCGGTGCCGGGTACGGGGCCCAGTTGCGGATCGAACTGGCGAATGATCGCCTGGCCTTTGAAGTCGAAACCAATGGCCAGGTCAAAGTCGTTACCGGCAATTTCTACCGCCTGGTCGATCAGGGCCGGCAAGTCGCAGGGCGCCATCTGGCGATTGCTGCGACGGCTGAAACTGAGCATATGGGTAACGATCTTCGCGGCACGGGCGCCGGCCTGCTGGATGCCGTCAAGCAGCTGCGGGACTTCGCGGCTTTGCAGATAGCGGTTGACCGTGTCCAGCTCAACCCCCACCTGCTCGGCGTGTTCCAGGTTCTTCGGCAGCTCTGTCGACAAGCGCCGGCGAATGTTCTGCACGTTGTGCAGGATCGCACCGAGCGGGTTATTGATTTCGTGGGCCATGCCGGCGGCAAGACCGCCGACCGATAGCATCTTCTCCGATTGCACCATCATTTCCTCCAGCGACAGACGCTGGGTGATGTCATCGATCCGGATGACTACGCCACGTCCGGCACCACCTGTAAGAGGATAGAAGGTCAGGGCATAGTGCCTGGGCTCATCGTCCTTGATCCAGGTGACACGCTCGATGCGTTCCACGGTGTGTTCCTCTACCGTGGCCTTGAGTTGGGGCAGGTAAGGCTTGAGCGGTTCGAAGGCGAGGAAGATCGGTTGGTTCAACGCCTCGGCCAGACGGGTGCCAGACAAGGCGCTGGCTTCCTGGTTCCACTGGGTCACATAGAGTTGTTCGTCCAGGGCGATCAGCGCCGATGGCATGGAGTCGATGATGCTGTTGAGGTAGTTTTGAAACCCGGTGAGTTTCTTCTCTATCTTGCTGCGCACCTGAACTTCCAGCTCCAGCTTGCGGTTGGTGTGTCGCGTTTCCTCGGCCAGGCCTTGAGCCTGGTCATAGGCGGCCTGGGAATCGTCGCGCGCGCGTTTGAGCTGCTGTTCGCGGGCTTCAATGCGTGAAAGCATGGTATTGAATGCTTCGGCCAGGCTACCAATCTCGTCACGGTTGCCTCGACTGGCACGCAGTGCGTAGTTCTCTTCCCGGGTGACCTGGCGCGACAGCTCTTCCAGCTCATAGATGGGGCGGGTGATCAGGCGTTTGATCTGCCGGGCAATGACCAGCCACAGCAGCACGCTGAAGATCAGAATGCCGAGGCTGGCGGTCAGGGTGCCGGTGTAGAAGGCGGTCGGCAGTTCGCTACTGGCCACCAGGAGCAAGTGCCCCGAGGGCTGGCCGGGGCGAGGCAGGGTAATGACCTGGTTGCTGCGAAACTCGGTGACCTGCCAGGCTTGGATGTGTCGATAATTGTCTGGCAGGTGCAATTGGTCTCCTTGTTGCAGCTGTGCCAGGCGATTGCCATCGCTGTCATACAGTGCCGCTGCCCGAAGTGGAGAATAACTGGTCAGCTCGTTGAGCAAGGCCTTGGCCTGGGCGGGAGAGTCCAGAGCCTGGGCGGCGAGGGCCGGGTTGGACACCAGGCGACCGATAGCCTGCAAGGCTTGGGGCGCCATACTTTCCTGGGATATCCAGTAGGCCGCACTGATAAAGGTCAGGTTGGCCACCAGCAGTACGGTGGTCAGGAGCACCAGCAGTGCCGCCAGCAGTTTCTGTCCAACTGGTAGATTTTCGAGGCGCTGGCGCAGAGGCATCGGGGTTTTCACAGGCAAGGAACAAGCTGGCAGGGTAGCGCGTGCCTCAGTCGATGGGCAATCTGTGTGCGTCCAAGTGCTGCACCAGGCGCACCTGCAGTTGCTGCAGGTGCGGCAGGCTCAACTGATGGCGCAGGGCCACTCGACACGCATAACCGAGCAGATAGCTGATTTCAGTGCGCCGGCCATTGGCGACGTCCTGATACATCGACGAATAATTGGCCGCGGTAGCCTGGATCACTCGTTCTACTTCGGCCTGTAGATTATGCGCGGCTGCCGGCTGACCACAGCGGTCCAGCAACTGGGTCAACTCGGAGCATAAGATCGCCACTTCACACCGGTGATCCTGCAGGCCTCCGTTACGACAGTGATGTATTACGGTCAGAGGATTGATCGCACAGTTGAGTGCCAGTTTTCGCCAGAGACGGGTGAGGATGTCGGTACTCCATTCATGGGCGATACCGGCGGCATGCAGATCCTCCAGCCACAGTGGGGGGGTGGGATGATTCACATCGCCCAGCCAGGTATAGCCATGACCGGCGAACACTACTCGCCATTCGCTTTCGCGATACGCTCCTTCGGTGCTGGAAGCGAATACGCAGCGAGCCTGGGGCAACTGCGCGGCGACGGCATCCTGGCTGCCCAGCCCGTTTTGCAGCAGGATCAGTTCTGCATCCGGGGCCAGGCGATGAGCCAGTTGTGCGACTGCACCCTGTGCGTCGTAGGCCTTGCACGCTACCAACAGGCGATGAATCAGGCCGGGGCTGTCGGCGGTTTCACCGATGACCGGGTACGTGTGGGCTTGACCCTGTTCAACCAGAGTTAATCCTGATACTGCCTGGTAGCTTGCCAGGCGAGAGCGATCGCGCAGTATCAGCCTCACCGGCAGTCCGGCGCGTGTCAGGCGGGTAGCCCACAGTGTCCCGAGACTACCGGCGCCAAGGACGTGCCATAGGGTTGACATCAGTTTTGCTCCACAAGCCGCAGGGCGAGCCGAGCAGCTCACCGTAAAGAGTCGTTATAATGCGCGGGCATTTTACCCGCAAGCCAGGCGCGCTCCATCTCTATTGAGTCGCGCCCCTTTTTATTGGAGAGATTACATGCCGTCGTTCGACGTGGTATCTGAACTGGACAAGCACGAAGTCACCAACGCCGTCGAGAACGCCGTCAAGGAGCTGGACCGTCGTTATGATTTGAAAGGCAAGGGCAGCTTCGAGTTCAAGGAAAAGGACCTGACGGTCAATTTGACTGCCGAGGCCGACTTCCAGTTGGAAGCGATGATCGAGATCCTCAAGCTGGCTTTGGTCAAGCGCAAGATCGATGCACAGTGCCTTGAGGTCAAGGATGCCTACGCTTCGGGCAAGCTGATGAAGCAGGAAGCTGTGCTTAAAGAAGGGATCGACAAGGAGTTGGCGAAAAAAATCGTCGCCCATGTCAAGGATGCCAAACTCAAGGTCCAGGCCGCGATTCAGGGTGAGCAGGTGCGTATCACTGGCAAGAAGCGCGACGATCTGCAAGAGGCCATCGCGGCCCTGCGCGCCAAAACCTTCGATATGCCGTTGCAGTTCAATAACTTCCGCGACTGACCCGCTTGGGGAACCTGTGGGCGTTTTCGACGTCTCACGCCGCAGAACCTGCAGAAACGATTGAGCCCTTAGGGGCTCAATTGCTGTGGCGACCTTTATTGCAGCTGCACATCCGGCAAACAGGAGAATATAGATGGATTTGAATGCTGAAGTGGAACACTTGGTCAAGGCCTCCCAGGCCTGGATCCCGATGCTCATGGAATACGGCAGCCGGGTATTGCTGGCTGTCATCACCCTGGCGATCGGTTGGTGGCTGATCAACAAGCTGACCCATAAAATGGGGCGTTTGCTGGCCATGCGCAATGCGGATCTGGCGTTGCAGGGCTTTGTCACCAAGCTGTCGAACATTGTGCTGAAGATCATGCTGATCATCAGCGTGGCCTCCATGATCGGGGTGGAAACCACCTCTTTTGTCGCCGCGATTGGTGGTGCGACCCTGGCCATTGGCCTGGCGTTGCAAGGCAGCCTGGCGAACTTTGCCGGTGGCGTGCTGATCCTGCTGTTCCGTCCGTTTCGCATCGGCGACTGGATTGAGGCCCAGGGCACGGCGGGTACCGTTGATAGCATCCAGATCTTCCATACGGTGATTCGTACCGGTGACAACAAGACAGTGATTGTGCCCAACGGGATTCTGTCCAACGGGATCATCACCAATACCAACCGCCAGCCAACACGCAAAGTGATCTTTGACGTGGGCGTGGACTACGAGGCCGATCTGCAAAAGGCTCGTGAAGTTCTGCTTGAACTGGCAAGGGATTCACGAGTTTTGGTTGATCCTGAGCCGGTAGCGGTGGTTTCGACCTTGGGTGATAGCTCGATTACGGTATCCCTGCGGGCCTGGACGAAAACCGCGGATTACTGGGATGTGGTGTTCATGCTTAATGAAAAGGCCCGTGACAGGTTGAAAGCGGTCGGGATTGATATTCCGTTTCCACAACGGGTTATTCGTGTGATGCAGGAAACGGTTACCAATTAATAGTGAATATCGGGATTGAATTTGGCCGGGTGGTCAAGTTCGATTCGGCTGGTAAACTAGATAGTTAGCTTGCTAGTTTCATAATGCTATTAAAACTGCAATAAAAAAGCCTCTCACTTGCTATCAAGTGAGCGGCTTTTTTTAGAGCCCAAGCTCTAGTTCATCGTAGTAATTAACGCGTTAATTACAGGATGTTCAGCGGGTATTGCGCGATCAGACGCAGTTCGTCGATCGACGGCGAGCCGTAGTACACGCCATCACCGGAGCGGTAGGTGGCTTGACGTACGCGCAGGCTCAGGTCTTTTGCAGGACCTGCCTGAATCACGTACTTGGCTTCGAGGTCGCGTTCCCACTCTTTACCGTTCGAGGTGGTGGCGGTATTGGCGCCGCTACCTGTGATGTAACGGGCCATGAAGCTCAGGCCCGGAACGCCGAAGGTAGCCATGTTGATGTCATAGCGCGCCTGGTAAGACTTCTCGCCTTCGGCGTTGAAGTCCGAACGGGCGACCGAGTTGGCCAGGAACACCGTGCCGCCGCCGTCTACGCCATAGCCGTAGTCGCCGTCACCGGTAACTTTTTGAGCGGCCAGGGTGAAGGTGTGCGCGCCGATGGTGTAGGCGCCTTGCAAGCTGAACGCACGGTTATCAAGCTTGGTCGTGCCATCGTTGTAGGCGCGTTGCAGGCCTTGACCTTCGCTTTTGGTGTCGTAGATGTTGAAGTCGATGGCAAGGGACTGGTCGTCGCTCAGGGCGTGGGTCCAGTTCAGGTTGCTGTAGTACTTGCGGAAGTAATCTTCGGTCTTGGCGTAGTACAGGCTGCCGGTGAATTCCGGAGTGAACGAGTACACACCACCCACGAAGTCCGTCTTGGTCAGGCCCAGGCTGTCGTGGTAAGTCTGGCTTTGTGCGCGGGTTGCAGTGAAGTGACCGCCTTCAAGCTTCAGGCCCTTGATCTCGTTACTGGTGATCGAGATACCTTGCGGCAGTTCAGGAAGCAAGCGGCTGTCATCGGAAGCGAACACCGGCGCGGTGGTGTACTGGTCGCCCACTTTCAAGACTGTATCGGAGATACGGAACTTGATGGCGCCACCACCTTTGGAGTAATCATCCTGCGAACGACCGTCAGAGCCAGTCGGGAACAGACCGGTGCCGGCGCGGCCCTTGCCGCTGTCGAGCTTGACGCCCAGCAGGCCGATCACGTCGACGCCGACACCAACGGTGCCTTGGGTGAAGCCCGACTCGTACAGGGCGTGGAAGCCCAGGCCGGACTCTTCGGCACGGCTTTGAGTGCCCGACGGGTTGTTACGGAAATCGCGGCTGAAGTACAGGGCGCGAGTGTTGATGCTGAAAGTGCTGTCCTCAACAAAACCCTTGGATTCGTCTTGGGAGGACGCCATTGCGAACTGCGAGGTGCCTGCTGAAACAGCCAGGGCGATCATGCTCCACTTCATCACGCGCATCGTGATTTGCTCCTTTGGTTTTTAGGAAGAGTACTGCCGTCCCACCTGTATTTTTGTCTGGGCGGCTCTTTCTTTTTGGTGTCAGCGCAAATTTATAGCACGCTGGCAATATTGGCGATACTTGCCCATCTTTCCTTTCAGCTTCTTTACGAGGCTGTCGTAAATTGCTAGATCCGTGTCGCAAATTTACAGTCTGTGTGTAACCAGACTGACAACTTCAATGCTGTCCTTATTGCCTTGAATACAGCTGGTAATTAACCGATTCAAAGTTTCAAGACTTCCCTGAATGCACTGACTCACTATTGTTTTCTATCGTGAAACATCCGCTTCCTGTCGGGTGTCGTTGTCGACGATGTGGGTGGTAATGCAACAAGCGTGCACAAACCGGTAACTGAATGTCATTTTTTCGTGAAAAACCTTCAAGGATTGTGAAAACCGCATAAGCACGGGGTTTTTGCGTCGTTTGGTTTGGGCTTGGCGCGGGAAGGTCGCTGGTTTTTGGGGCGGCGAGCAATCGGCTTCCAGGAAAAACGTTACCGGTTGACCCCGGGATGTGAGTAGATGGTGGATGGGCGTTGCACGAAATGGGGCAGAAATGACTCATTTTGGTGCGTGTGCTGGTGGTGTCAGGGATTGCCCGTGAAGCAGCGATCATTCGCAGGTATGCTGGGCATCTGGAAAAATTCACTAGCCGAACGGAGTGACTGCAGTGTTCGCCTTGGATCCACGTCTGCAAAATGACACGCTGCCTATCGGGGACTATCCTCTGTGCCGGTTGCTGCTGTGCAACGACTCTAATTATCTCTGGCTGATCCTGGTGCCGCGTATTGATGGCATCAGCGAAGCGTTTGAGCTTGATGCCGCCGATCAACAGCGCCTATGGCAAGAAACCACGGCTTTGGCGCAGGTAGTTCATCAGGGTTTCGCTGTCGACAAGATGAACATTGGCGCGCTGGGTAATGTGGTCAGTCAACTGCATGTGCATGTCATTGCGCGCAAGCGTGATGATGCGGCATGGCCTGCACCGGTCTGGGGCAAGCATCCGGCAGTGCCCTATATACCGGAGCAGGTAGCGGCTATTGGTGCCCGTCTGCGCGAGCTGTTGCCCGCCGATTTCACTTTTACCCAGGATTGAACCATGGACCTGCAAGATCGGGTGACGGACCTTGAAAGCCGCTTGGCTTTTCAGGACGACACCATAGAGACGTTGAACGACATTCTGGTGGCCCAGCAGCGCGCGGTAGAGCGTCTGCAATTGCAGATGAGCGCTTTACTCAAGCGTCAGGAGGAGATGGGCGGGCAGTTCGAATCTTCCGAAGAAGAAGCCCCGCCGCCTCATTATTAAAATGCCCGGAAGATGTCCGGGCAAAAAAAACCGCGATGCCAGCAAAAGCTGCATCGCGGTTTTTTTTGAGCTGGAATCAGCGACGCGGCAGGGCTGCGATCACATCTTCAGCTTGCAGGCCTTTGTCACGGTTCATCACGGAGAACTCCACACGCTGGCCTTCCACCAGAACGCGATGGCCTTCGCCACGAATAGCCCGGAAATGGACGAAGATATCGTCGCCCGAGTCCCGGGAAATGAAGCCAAAGCCTTTCGAGGTGTTGAACCACTTGACGGTCCCGGTATCACGGTTGGTCATGTCGTAGTTTTGCGACGCGGCAGCCGGGGCCGAGCGGTAGAAACTGACGGCCAGGTGCAGAACAATGGCGACCAGTGCGATCCCCAGGCTCAACAGGACGGCAGGATGGCCGCTGACTTCGGGCATTGGCGCCAGCAGCGTCAGGGTTTGTACGACAACAGCCAGCACCAGTAGTGCGCTGACCAGGTTTTGCAATTGATGACGGGCGCCTTTGTTCCAGTAGGGAATGACGGGAGCCAGGGTCAAGTTGATAAGGCCAAAAAAGGCCAGGTAAATAGCATCGGGTTGTTGCAGGTAGGGTAGGGTTTCGGTTCGTAGGCTAGGGATAAAGGACAGCAGCAAGGCTGCGGCGCCCGTTAGCAGGTGGACGATTTTCAACATTTTGATTAACTCACGTTTAGACGGATCACAAGGAAGAGCTGACTGGCACGGTTCGCTTCTGAACAATAGGGAGGCGTTGGGCACGTGCGCGGGTATCAGCCTATGCGGCTTGCCGCAGAAAATAACGGCAGCGACACGCTGCCTATTTAACAGCAAAGCCTGTGCCTACTCAAATCAAGCATTTCAAGGCGTTGCGAGAAACAGGGCATTTGTAGGGCAAACGCTTGTCCTAGACAGGTGTGGGTTTTTTTCCACTTGCCGCGCAGTGCCGGTCGCATGCGAATACTGCCCAAGGGGCGATTTGTCGCAGGCATCAGCAGGAAGGCGGGCTGCGCAAGATGAATGCTCTTGCTAGAGTGCAACGGCACCTGATCAATGAAACTCCATCATCTGAAGGGGATAAACATGGCAATCGATATTGGTATCAGTGAAGAAGATCGTAAATCCATTGTGGATGGACTCTCACGGTTGCTTTCGGATACCTATGTACTTTATCTGAAGACCCATAACTTTCACTGGAACGTAACGGGGCCGCAGTTTCGTACCTTGCACTTGATGTTTGAGGAGCAATATAACGAACTGGCATTGGCGGTGGATTCGATTGCCGAGCGTATTCGCGCCCTGGGTTTCCCCGCGCCGGGAGCCTACTCGATATATGCACGCCTTTCTTCAATCAAGGAAGAAGAAGGAGTACCCGCTGCCGAAGACATGATCAAGCAACTTGTCGAAGGGCAAGAGGCCGTTACCCGCACGGCGCGCGGGATCTTCCCCTTGCTTGAGAAGGTCAGTGACGAGCCGACCGCCGATTTGCTGACCCAGCGCATGCAGGTTCATGAGAAAACTGCATGGATGTTGCGTTCGCTGCTTGAAACCAAGTAAATCACGGGGCAGTGGCGCCGGTCTGACGCCTCTGCCCTGTTCTCCCTCATCCTGGCGTGCGGGCTTCCTGGCTCGCCTGCCGGTTTGTCCTACGGTGATCAACTCCCCGTCTTCTGGCTGCAGTTGTCTACTTGCTGTTTTATAGGCCCAACGGCAAATAAGAGCAGTTTATTCAACAGCCGTTTGGCAAGGGAGTGTCAAGTGTATGTCGCGTGGAGAGGGTAATGGTGCAACCGGAACTTCGGGTTTGCACAGGATAAAGGTCGATCCCTTTGCCAAGGGATTCGATATGGCACTGGCTCGACCGCTGTCTCGTTCAGTCAGGCTTAATGGTTTTTCCACTTGCCTGAGGCTTGAAGAAGTCTACTGGAACATTCTGGCGGAAATAGCCAGGGTCAACACCTGCTCGATCAGTGCGTTGTTGTCCTACGTGGATCGGGAAGTACATTTGCGCTATGGCGGGGTCAAGAACTTCAGTGGCCTGGTCAGGGTCGTGTGCGTGGTCCATGTGTTGAAGGGGCAGCACCGCCAGTGAATAAGGCAGGTCCGGGGTGATTGTGCGGCCCGATTACAGATGCTCCGATGGGCGGGATGTGTGCCGGGCTTGAACCCGGCGTGGCTCTCTATCTTTGAATCTGGTGGCCGCCGCGGCTGCACAGCCCCGATTTACCAGATATAATCCCGCTCTTTGCTGCGCATGCCGGGCTTTTTCAGTTCCCGGGCCAGGGCGCGGCGCAGCAGTGACGTGATCGCCGAGACAACCCATGCCCATGTACGACTATCAATGTGCTTCCTGTGGTCATCAGTTGGAAGCCATTCAAAAGATCAGCGACGCGCCGTTGGTCGATTGCCCTGCTTGTCAGGCTTCCGAGCTTAAGAAAATGTTGTCGATGCCGGGCTTTCGCTTGAGCGGGACTGGCTGGTACGAGACCGACTTCAAGACCGGTTCGAAGAAAAACCTGGCTGGCGGCGACAAAGCAGACTGAGTTGAACTCTACGCGCGAGCTCTTGCATTATCCGTTGCCTGGCTTAAGGTGCGGTGATCGAGCAGGAACTCCACCGAATTTCGAATTACGAGAAGTGAAACCACTACCATGATGCGCAGCCACTATTGCGGCCAACTGAACGAGACCCTGGAAGGTCAGGAAATCACCCTTTGCGGATGGGTTCACCGTCGCCGCGACCACGGCGGGGTAATCTTCCTCGATATCCGTGATCGTGATGGTCTGGCCCAAGTGGTATTCGACCCGGATCGTGCCGAGAGCTTCGCTGCTGCCGATCGTGTACGCAGCGAATACGTTGTGAAGATCACCGGCAAGGTTCGCCTGCGTCCGGCTGGCGCCGTCAACGCCAACATGGCCTCGGGCGCGATCGAAGTGCTGGGCTACGAGCTTGAAGTGCTGAACGAGTCGGAAACTCCGCCGTTCCCATTGAACGAGTTTTCCGACGTTGGCGAAGAAACTCGCCTGCGCTACCGCTTCCTGGACTTGCGTCGTCCGGAAATGGCCGAGAAGCTGCGTCTGCGTTCGCGCATGACCACCAGCATCCGTCGCTTCCTCGACGAGAACGGCTTCCTTGACGTCGAGACGCCGATCCTGACCCGTGCCACCCCGGAAGGCGCTCGCGACTACCTGGTACCGAGCCGTACCCACGCCGGCAGCTTCTTCGCCTTGCCGCAATCGCCGCAGCTGTTCAAGCAGCTGTTGATGGTGGCCGGCTTCGACCGTTACTACCAGATTGCCAAGTGCTTCCGTGACGAAGACCTGCGTGCTGATCGCCAGCCTGAATTCACCCAGATCGACATCGAGACCAGCTTCCTCGATGAAAAAGAGATCATGGGTCTCACCGAGCAAATGATCCGCAACCTGTTCAAGGAAGTGCTGGACTTGGAGTTCGGTGATTTCCCGCACATGACGTTCGAAGAGGCCATGCGCCGCTACGGTTCCGACAAGCCAGACCTGCGTAACCCGCTGGAACTGGTGGATGTGGCCGACCAGCTGAAAGAAGTCGACTTCAAGGTGTTCAGCGGCCCGGCCAACGACCCGAAATGCCGCATTGCCGCACTGCGCGTTCCAGGCGGGGCAAGCATGCCGCGCAAGCAGATCGACGACTACACCAAGTTTGTCGGTATCTACGGCGCCAAGGGCTTGGCATACATCAAGGTCAATGAGCGCGCCAAGGGTGTTGAGGGCCTGCAGTCACCAATCGTGAAGAACATCCCTGAAGCCAACCTCAATGCGATCCTCGATCGCGTTGGCGCGGTTGACGGCGACATCGTGTTCTTCGGCGCCGACAAGTCGAAGATCGTCAGCGAGGCCTTGGGCGCGCTGCGAATCAAGCTGGGCCACGACCTGAGCCTGCTGACCTGCGAATGGGCACCGATGTGGGTCGTCGACTTCCCGATGTTTGAAGAGAACGACGACGGCAGCTTCTCTGCCCTGCACCACCCGTTCACCGCGCCGAAGTGCTCGCCGCAAGAGCTGGAGGCCAATCCGGCGGGCGCTCTGTCCCGCGCCTACGACATGGTGCTCAACGGTACCGAGTTGGGTGGTGGATCGATCCGTATCCATCGCAAGGAAATGCAGCAAGCAGTGTTCCGTCTGCTGGGTATCAACGAGGCGGAACAGGAAGAGAAGTTCGGCTTCCTGCTCGATGCGCTGAAATACGGCGCGCCACCTCACGGTGGTCTGGCCTTCGGTCTTGACCGCCTGGTGATGCTGATGACTGGTGCCCAGTCGATCCGTGAAGTAATTGCCTTCCCGAAAACCCAGAGTGCTGCCGACGTGATGACGCAGGCTCCGGGGGTGGTGGATGCCAAGGCGCTGCGCGAATTGCATATCCGTCTGCGCGAGGCGCCAAAGGCTGAGTAAGGCCGCCGTGTGAAAGCGCGATAAGGTTTTACGAGAGTCAAAAAAGGCGCATCTTCGGATGCGCCTTTGCGTTAAAGAGCTAAATCCCGCCTGGGGCGGGACCGATCAAGGTTTCTAGAGAATTTCGGAGTTGTGTTATGGCTGGCCATTCCAAGTGGGCGAACATCAAGCACCGCAAAGAGCGTCAGGATGCCAAGAAAGGCAAGATTTTCACCAAGTGGATACGCGAACTGACCGTTGCGGCCAGGCAGGGCGGGGGCGATCCGGGTTCTAACCCGCGTCTGCGCCTGGCGCTGGACAAGGCTCTGGGCGCGAACATGAGTCGCGATATCATCGATCGTGCAGTTGCGCGCGGTGCAGGCGCAGCCGACACCGACGATATGGTCGAGCTGAGTTACGAAGGTTACGGTCCGGGTGGTGTAGCGGTGATGGTCGAGTGCATGACCGACAACCGCAACCGTACCGCCGCGGCCGTCCGCCATGCATTCAGCAAGTGCGGTGGTAACCTGGGCACTGATGGTTCGGTAGCCTATCTGTTCGAGCGCAAGGGGCAGGTTTCTTTCGCGCCAGACGTGGACGAAGATGCGTTGATGGAAGCTGCGATGGAGGCTGACGCCGACGACGTGGTGACCAACGACGATGGCTCCATCGATGTGTTCACCTCGTTTGCCGGGTTCTATGCGGTGCGTAACGCTCTGCAAGCCGCAGGCTTCAAGGGTACCGATGCGGAAATCGTGATGCTGCCGACCACCAGTGCCGAACTGGACCTGGACGGCGCACAGAAGGTGCTCAAGCTGTTGGATATGCTCGAAGACCTGGATGATGTGCAGAATGTGTATTCCAATGCCGACATCCCCGAGTCTGTGGCTGAACAGCTTACTTAAGATCGATAGAGATCCAATGTGGGAGCGGGCTTGCTCGCGAAGACGGTAGATCAGCTTGCACATGCATTGACTGGCACACCGCCTTCGCGAGCAAGCCCGCTCCCACAGGGGTTATGTGTGTTCTCACTACCGCGCAGGCGTTATGACTTTAATCCTTGGTATCGACCCCGGCTCGCGCATCACCGGCTTCGGCGTGGTCCAGCAGACTCCACGGGGCTGCATCTATGTTGCCTCAGGCTGCATACGAACCGGTTCCGGCGAGTTGGTCGAGCGCTTGCAAATCGTCTATCGGGGCGTGCGCGAAGTGATCCAGACCTATGGTCCGGTGACCATGGGCATTGAAAAAGTGTTCATGGCGAAAAACGCCGACTCCGCGTTGAAGCTCGGGCAGGCCCGTGGTGCCGCGATCGTTGCAGGCGCGGAAGAGGGCATGGAAATCGCCGAATATACCGCGACCCAGGTCAAGCAGGCGGTCGTCGGTACCGGTGCAGCCAATAAAGAGCAGGTGCAGATGATGGTCATGCATATGCTCAAGCTCACTGCCAAACCGCAAATCGACGCCTCCGACGCCCTGGCGATTGCCATTTGTCATGCCCATACTCGCTCCAGCTTGCTGCCCCACGGCCTGGGCACCGCACGCAGTCGTGGTGGTCGGCTGCGTCTCTGATAGCATCAGCGCAATCATTCTGCGCAGGTCGCATGAAAAACCGATGTGATCGGCCATCATCCCCGCGTAATTACCGGTCAGGCCTTGATCTGACCCGAGCTTTAAGGATCTGAACGTGATTGGACGCTTACGCGGCACCTTGGCTGAGAAACAGCCGCCGCACCTGATTCTGGACGTGGATGGGCTGGGGTATGAGCTTGAAGTGCCCATGACCACCCTTTACCGCCTGCCATCGGTCGGTGAGCTGCTGACCCTGCATACCCACCTGGTGGTGCGCGAAGACGCGCAATTGCTCTATGGTTTCATTGGCAAGCGTGACCGGGATTTCTTTCGCGAACTGATACGCCTCAATGGCGTCGGGCCGAAGCTGGCGCTGGCGTTGATGTCGAGCCTGGAAGTCGATGAGTTGGTACGTGCCGTGTCGGCCCAGGATACTTCTGCGTTGACCAAGGTGCCGGGGGTCGGCAAGAAAACCGCTGAGCGCCTGTTGGTGGAACTCAAGGATCGTTTCAAGGCCTGGGAAGTGGTGCCGAGTATGTTCGCCTTGGTGCCGAATCAGCCGGACGCGCCACGCGAGCATGTGGCCAGCGCCGAAAGCGACGCTGTCAGCGCCCTGATTTCTCTGGGGTACAAGCCACAGGAAGCCAGCAAGGCGGTGTCCGCGATCAAAGACAAGAACTTGAGCAGCGAAGATATGATCCGCCGCGCTCTGAAGGGAATGATTTAAGTGATTGAAGCAGATCGTCTGATTGCGGCCACGGGCCCGCGCGACCGCGAAGAAGTCCAGGATCGGGCCATCCGCCCGCTCAGCCTGGCCGAATATATCGGCCAGCCAACTGTGCGCGAGCAGATGGAGTTGTTTATCCAGGCGGCGCGCGGGCGTAGCGAGTCCCTCGACCACACATTGATCTTCGGTCCGCCGGGTCTTGGCAAGACTACCTTGGCCATGATCATCGCCCAGGAAATGGGGGTGTCGATCAAGTCTACGTCCGGTCCTGTGTTGGAGCGTCCGGGGGACTTGGCCGCATTGCTGACCAATCTTGAACCCCATGACGTGCTGTTTATCGACGAAATTCACCGGTTGTCTCCCATCGTCGAAGAAGTGCTATACCCGGCCATGGAAGACTTTCAACTGGACATCATGATCGGCGAAGGGCCGGCGGCGCGCTCGATCAAACTTGATCTGCCACCGTTCACCCTGGTCGGCGCCACTACCCGTGCCGGAATGCTGACCAACCCGTTGCGAGACCGTTTCGGCATTGTTCAACGTCTAGAGTTCTACAGTACTGCGGACCTGGCCACGATTGTCAGTCGCTCGGCGGGCATCCTCGGGTTGCCGCTGGACCCGGAAGGCGCCTTTGAGATTGCACGGCGTGCCCGTGGTACTCCTCGAATCGCCAATCGCCTGCTGCGGCGAGTGCGCGATTTTGCTGAAGTGCGTGCCAAGGGGCATATCACCAAGGCAGTGGCTGACCTGGCGCTTAATCTGCTGGATGTGGACGAGCATGGTTTTGACCATCAGGACCGGCGCCTGCTGTTGACCATGATCGAGAAGTTCGATGGCGGCCCGGTCGGCGTGGACAGCCTCGCGGCGGCCATCAGCGAAGAACGTCACACCATCGAGGATGTTTTGGAGCCGTACCTGATCCAGCAAGGCTACATCATGCGTACACCCAGAGGTCGTGTGGTTACCCGCCATGCCTACCTGCATTTTGGGTTAAACATTCCGTCACGATTAGGCGAGATGCCTGTAGTAGACGAATTCCTCGATGCAGTGGACGATTAAAAGGGCGGCGTAAGTCGATTTATTCGGCGTTTGTGCTGTCCTAGTGGCTGGCGTCGTCATTCTTTCGTAAGAAATGTTTCGAGAATGAAAAAACAGTTGCTTGGCCGGATTGGCAACCTGAGGAGTAAGCACTAGAGTATGCGCGCGCAAATTGGGGATCAGTCGTTCGTACATCGTTGTCGCGTTTATTACGAAGACACCGATGCTGGCGGCATCGTTTATTACGTCAACTACCTGAAGTTCATGGAGCGGGCTCGAACCGAGCGGCTAAGGGCATTGGGCTTTGCCCAGTCCGCGCTGGCAGGTGAGGATCTGTTATTCGTCGTGCATTCCAGCGAGGCCCGTTATCACGCGCCGGCGCGGCTGGACGACGAATTGCTGGTCAGTGCAGAAGTAATCGAATTGAACCGTGTCAGCCTGCGCTTTAAACAGCAGGTCAGGCGGGCTACGGATGCAACGCTGCTCTGTGAGGGGCAGTTCCTGGTGGCTTGTGTGCGCACCAACAGTTTGAAACCCAGGGCCATTCCCGAAACTCTACGTGCGGCCTTTGCCAGCGTGAGCGGCGCGGGTAAACAATCAGAGCAGGAGATTTAGCGTGGAACCAACCGTCGTCGACCATACCTCCATGTGGAGCCTGGTCAGCAATGCCAGTGTCGTGGTTCAACTGGTAATGCTGACCCTGGTAGCCGCATCGGTTACCTCATGGATCATGATTTTTCAGCGTAGCAACCTGCTGCGCGCTGGTCGACGTGCCCTGGAGAGCTTCGAGGAGCGCTTCTGGTCGGGTATCGACCTGTCCAAACTGTATCGCCAAGCGGGGAGCAATCCAGATCCGGACTCGGGCGTCGAGCAGATCTTTCGTGCAGGTTTCAAGGAGTTTTCCCGTCTGCGCCAGCAGTCAGGCGTCGACCCTGAAGCTGTCATGGAAGGTGTTGCCCGTGCCATGCGCGTTGCGATCTCCCGTGAAGAAGAAAAGCTCGAGCAGAGCCTGCCGTTCCTTGCCACCGTTGGTTCGGTCAGCCCGTATATCGGTCTGTTCGGCACTGTCTGGGGCATCATGAACTCCTTCCGTGGCCTGGCAACGGCACAGCAAGCGACCCTGGCCACCGTGGCCCCGGGTATCGCCGAAGCACTGATCGCCACCGCCATCGGCCTGTTCGCTGCAATCCCGGCAGTAATCGCCTACAACCGTTTCGCTGCAACCAGTGAGACCTTGATCGGTCGTTACTACACCTTCGCCGATGAATTCCAGGCGATCCTGCACCGTAAAGTGCACACCAGCGAAGAATAAGCAGGTAATTCCCAATGGCTTTAATCGCTCGAGCTCGCAAGAAGCGCAAGCCGGTCGCCGAGATGAACGTAGTGCCTTACATCGATGTGATGTTGGTGCTGCTGGTGATTTTCATGGTGACCGCACCGATGCTCAATCAGGGGGTGAAGGTTGATCTGCCCAAGGTTTCCAGCGAAGCCTTGCCACAGGACAACAATACCCAGGTGTTGACCATTTCGATCAAGTCCGACAAGACCTATTACTGGAATCTTGGCAGCGAAGTCGATACACAGAAGCAGCAGGACAAGGCCATGACCTTGCCGCAAATGACCGACGCGGTGACCAAGATCATTCGGGCTGGCACCGAAGGTGGCAAGCTCACCCAGGTCTTCATCCGCGGTGACAAGTCCGTCGACTATGGTTCCGTAATGGGCGCCATGGGCGGGCTGCAGAAGGCCGGGGTCGGTAATGTTGGCTTGATTACCGAGGCGCCCTGATGCAGCAACAGCGAGAGCCGTCCGCCTCGGAAAGCTACTTCTGGCCTGGCGTGTGGGCGATTGCCCTGCACGTCCTGGTGTTCGGCATGCTGTTCGTCAGCTTTGCCATGACCCCGGAGCTGCCGCCGGCCAAACCGATCGTGCAGGCGACCCTGTATCAGCTCAAGTCGAAAAGCCAGGCTACCACCCAGACCAATCAGAAGATTGCGGGTGAGGCCAAGAAGACAGCTGCGCGCCAGACTGAAGTCGAGCAGATGGAGCAGAAAAAGGTCGAGCAGGAAGCGGTGAAGGCTGCTGCGGAACAAAAGAAAGAAGAGGCGGCTCAAAAGGCCGAAGAATCAAAAAAGGCTGACGAAGCGCAGAAGGCCGACGAGGCGAAAAAAGCTGATGAAGCCAAGAAGTCCGAGAAAGCTGCCGAAGCGAAAAAAGCCGAAGAGAAAAAACTGGCTGATATAGCCAAGAAAAAGACTGAGGAAGAAGCCAAGAAAGCGGCTGAAGAAGAGGCCAAGAAAAAGGCCGCTGAAGAAGCCAAGAAAAAGATAGTCGAGGACGCGAAGAAGAAAGCCGCGCAAGACGCCAAGAAAAAAGCTGAAGCCGACGATGCGAAGAAAAAAGCCGCCGACGATGCGAAGAAGAAAGCTGCTGCCGATGCCTCCAAGAAGAAGGCCCAGGAAGCAGCACGTAAATCCGCCGAAGACAAAAAGGCCCAGGCCTTGGCTGATTTGCTTTCCGACACGCCGCAACGTCAGCAAGCCCTGGCCGATGAGCTTGGCGATGAAGTCGCGGGCAGCTTCGACGATCTGATTCGGGCTCGGGCAGCTGAAGGCTGGACGCGTCCACCTTCGGCACGCAAAGGCATGACAGTCGTGCTGCAGATCGGCATGTTGCCGGACGGTACGGTGACTTCGGTCAACGTGGCCAAGTCCAGCGGCGACGGCTCGTTCGACAGTTCGGCGGTTGCAGCGGTCAAGAATATTGGCCGGTTGACCGAGATGCAGGGAATGAAACCAAGTGACTTCGCTCCCTATCGTTCATTCAAAATGACATTCACACCTGAGGATCTAGCCTTGTGAGAAACCTTCTTCGAGGAATGCTTGTCGTTATTTGCTGTATGGCAGGGATAGCGGCGGCGGATGAAAAGAACATCCTGGTTACCAGTGGCAGCGATCGGGCTACCCCGATTGCCGTAGTGCCATTTGGCTGGCAGGGCGGCAGCGTGTTGCCGGACGACATGGCCGAGATCATTGGCAACGACCTGCGCAACTCGGGTTATTACGCACCGATTCCGAAACAGAACATGATCAGCCAGCCCACCCAAGGCAGCGAAGTCATCTACCGTGACTGGAAGGCGCTGGGTGCCCAGTACCTGATGGTAGGTAGCATCGTTCCAGCCGGTGGCCGCCTGCAGGTTCAATACGCGCTGTTCAACGTTGCCACCGAGCAACAGGTGCTGACCGGTAGCGTTTCGGGAAGTGTCGATCAATTGCGGGATATGGCGCACTACATTGCCGACCAATCGTTTGAAAAACTGGTCGGTATCAAAGGTGCATTCTCCACTCGCCTGTTGTACGTGACCGCCGAGCGCTTTTCGGTAAACAACACCCGCTACACCTTGCAACGTTCGGATTACGACGGTGCCCGGGCGGTGACTTTGCTGCAATCGCGCGAGCCTATTCTTTCGCCGCGTTTTGCACCTGACGGCAAGCGTATCGCCTACGTTTCGTTTGAGCAAAAGCGTCCACGCATCTTTGTCCAGCACATTGACACCGGTCGTCGCGAGCAGATCACCAACTTTGAAGGCCTTAACGGTGCGCCAGCCTGGTCACCAGATGGCAATCGCCTGGCATTCGTACTGTCCAAGGACGGTAACCCGGATATCTACGTGATGAACCTCGGTTCGCGCCAGATCACCCGCGTCACTTCGGGCCCGGGTATCAACACCGAGCCGTTCTGGGGCAAGGATGGCTCGACGATCTACTTCACCTCCGACCGTGGTGGCAAGCCGCAAATCTATAAGAGCAGCGTCGGTGGCGGCGGTGCAGAACGTGTGACCTTTATTGGTAACTACAACGCCAATCCGAAGCTTTCGGCCGATGAAAAGACTCTGGTCATGATCCATCGTCAGGAAGGTTTCACTAATTTCAAGGTGGCGGCCCAGGATTTGCAGCGCGGAAGCGTAAAAATCCTTACAGATAGCACTCTTGATGAGTCGCCTACTGTTGCGCCCAACGGCACCATGGTAATCTACGCCACCCGCCAGCAGGGCCGGGGAGTCTTGATGCTCGTGTCCATTAATGGACGCGTAAGGCTCCCGCTTCCTACCGCACAAGGCGAAGTCAGAGAACCGTCCTGGTCCCCTTACCTGAACTGACGCGGCGCTATACGATTTGCTTAACACACTGGGGTTCATTAGGAGTTTCACGATGGAAATGCTGAAGTTTGGTAAGTTTGCTGCTCTGGCTCTGGCTCTGTCCGTAGCCGTTGGTTGCTCCTCTAAAGGCGGCGACAATGCCGGTGAAGGCGCAGCTGTTGATCCAAACGCTGGTTACGGCGCTAACACTGGTGCAGTTGACGGCTCCCTGAGCGAAGAAGCTGCTCTGCGCGCGATCACCACTTTCTACTTCGAATACGACAGTTCGGACCTGAAGCCAGAAGCCATGCGCGCTCTGGACGTTCACGCGAAAGACCTGAAAGGTAACGGCGCTCGCGTTGTTCTGGAAGGCAACACCGACGAACGTGGTACTCGTGAGTACAACATGGCACTGGGCGAGCGTCGTGCGAAAGCCGTTCAGCGCTACCTGGTACTGCAAGGTGTTTCCCCAGCTCAGCTGGAACTGGTTTCCTACGGTGAAGAGCGTCCAGTTGCTACCGGCAACGACGAGCAATCCTGGGCTCAAAACCGTCGCGTCGAACTGCGTAAGTAATTCGTCATGCGAACGTGCCGTCGTGTTGTAACCGTATTGGCTCTCAGCTTCGCACCGCTTGCGGTGTGGGCTGCGGTTCCTGTGGAAGATAGCAACTCTGGCTATAACAATAGTGGGAGCAGCTATCCACCAGCAGGTTATGGCACGAACGGCGCCTATGCCGGGGGAGGGGTTACGGCCCCTGTCTCGGCACAGGGCGAACTGTTCAACCAGCTGCAACGCATGCAGGATCAGTTGGCGCAGCAGCAAGGCGCGATTGAAGTTCTGCAAAATGAAGTCAATCGTCTGAAGCAAGAAGGCCTGGAGCGATACCAGGATCTTGATCGACGCATTGGAGCCGGCGTTACACCAGCCGCTACTCCTGATAATTCTTCTGCCGGGGGCGCTGAAAGCGCCGCTGGTGGTGCCGCCGCAGGTGTAAGCCAAACGCCTGCCGCGAGCAACGAGCCGGCTGATCCGGCGAAGGAAAAACTGTACTACGATGCAGCCTTCGACCTGATCAAAGCCAAAGATTTCGACAAGGCCAGCAAAGCGTTCACCGCTTTCCTGGGTCGTTATCCGAATAGCCAGTACGCGGGTAATGCGCAGTATTGGTTGGGCGAAGTCAATCTGGCCAAGGGTGACTTGCAGAGCGCAGGCCAGGCGTTTGCCAGGGTCAGCCAGCTTTATCCAAAGCACGCCAAGGTGCCTGATTCGCTGTACAAACTGGCTGATGTAGAGCGCCGTCTGGGTCATACCGACAAGGTCAAAGGCATCTTGCAGCAGGTGGTTGCCCAGTATCCGGGCACATCCGCCGCCCAGTTGGCTCAGCGGGACCTGCAACGCTTGTAGGCGATGCGGCCCACGTTTGGAAGAAACCCGCGCTTGTCGCGGTTTTTTTCGTTAGAATCCACGCCCTTTTATGAAATACGCTTTTTGGGGTTCACGCTTTGCCGGGATCCCTTGAAGTGCCTGACGGAGGCGGACAGCCTGTTTAGCTGTTACGCCCGTGGCGATTATGCAAGACACATTACGCATCACCGAAGTTTTTTACTCGTTACAGGGTGAAACGCGCACCGCCGGTTTGCCCACAGTATTTGTGCGCCTTACCGGGTGCCCGCTGCGCTGTCAGTACTGTGATAGCGCCTACGCCTTCAGTGGCGGCACCGTGCGCACTCTCGAAGATATTCTGGAACAGGTTGCCAGCTTTCGCCCCCGTTACGTCTGTGTGACCGGTGGCGAGCCCTTGGCCCAACCCAATGCGATTCCTTTGCTCAAGCGTCTATGTGATGCCGGCTACGAAGTGTCCCTGGAGACCAGTGGCGCCCTGGATATTTCTGCGGTCGATACCCGGGTCAGTCGGGTCGTCGATCTCAAGACGCCGGGTTCCAAGGAAGTGCATCGCAACCGCTACGAAAATATCGACCTGTTGACCAGCAATGACCAGGTCAAGTTCGTCATCTGTTCGCGCGAGGACTATGACTGGGCCAGCTCCAAGCTGATCCAGTACGGCCTGGACCGGCGCGCGGGTGAAGTATTGTTCTCACCAAGCCATCATGACTTGAACGCCCGCGATCTTGCTGACTGGGTGGTCGCGGATAACCTGCCGGTGCGCCTGCAATTGCAGTTGCATAAATACCTTTGGAACGACGAGCCGGGACGCTGAAATGACTGAACAAACCCTTGATCAAAAACGTGCGGTAATCCTGCTGTCCGGTGGCCTTGATTCCGCGACTGTCGTCGCGATGGCGCGTGCACAGGGCTACAGCTGCTACACCATGAGTTTCGATTATGGCCAACGTTCCCGTGCCGAGTTGGATGCCGCCGCGCGCGTTGCCCGTGACTTGGGTGTGGTCGAGCACAAAGTGATCGGCCTGAACCTCAACGGCATTGGTGGTTCGGCGCTGACTGACAGCTCCATTGACGTGCCGGAGACCCCCAGTGACGGCATTCCGGTCACCTACGTACCGGCGCGCAACACGGTGTTCCTGTCTCTGGCCCTGGGTTGGGCAGAGGTGCTCAATGCCCGTGACATTTTTATCGGCGTCAACGCTGTGGATTACTCCGGCTATCCGGATTGCCGTCCAGAGTTTGTCGAGTCGTTCGAGCGCATGGCCAACCTGGCGACGAAGGCCGGTGTAGAGGGGCAGGGCTTCCGTATCCTGGCGCCGCTGCAGAACCTGAGCAAAGCCGATATCGTCAAGGCTGGCGTAGGACTTGGCGTCGATTATTCGCTGACAGTTTCCTGCTATCAGGCAGACGATGACGGTCGTGCTTGTAGGAAATGCGACAGTTGCCGGCTGCGTGCAGAAGGCTTCCAGGCGGCCGGAATTTCGGACCCGACGCGTTATTTCTGATTTATTTAAAATAAGGTGTTGAATAATCCTTAGAAATCAGTATTATACGCGCCACCACACAGCGGGTCGTTAGCTCAGTTGGTAGAGCAGTTGGCTTTTAACCAATTGGTCGTAGGTTCGAATCCCACACGACCCACCATTTTTGGCGGTTTAGAAAATCCGGAAGGCCCACGCAAGTGAGGATTTCCGGGTTTTTTTTTGCCTTTGATTTGTTCTGTGGATGCAATATGTCTATATTTGAGTCTGTAGAGTAGTTAAGGGTGTAAATCATGACACTAGTCCTCCAGTCCCAGGGTTTCACCAAAGACCAGTGCGTGGCCGGGTTGCGCGCTGCAGTGGGCATCCTCGAAAAATGGCAGGCCAGCAGCGAGCAAGCCTGTCGCATCCTGCGCATTTCGCGCAGCACCTATACCCGGGCCAGACAGCGCGATGCCGAGTGGACCATTGGCCTGGATCACGACCAGATGCAACGCATCAGTTTTGTGCTGAACATCCACGCCACACTGCGCATGATCTTTGATAACCCCGAGAACGTGTACGGCTTCCCGGGGATGGTGAACGACAACAGCTTCTTCAATGGGCGTACGCCGCTTGAGATCATGGCTCAGGGCGATATGATTTCCTTGTACGAGACATTTCGCCGGATCGATGTGCTGCGTGGTGCGCAATGGTGATGCTGGAGTGTCTGGGAGACCTGGCCTGGGAGCTATCGCAGGCCTATCGCCTGGTCAATTCCAAGTTTCCACCGATTGCGTTGTTTGATGATGTGGCGGACGCCGATGAATTTGATGTGCTGTACCAGATCCAGGCTCTTACCAACCCAAGGCTGGGCAATGAGGTTGGTTTGCTTGAGTTGATACCTCGCCGCGAAATCCCTTTTGGCATTGCTGGATGTTCATACGCTATAGCGCCATTCACTCATGTGAACCCTGCCGGTTCGCGTTTCAGCGATGGCAGTTTTGGCGTGCTGTATCTGGCCGCTACGATGGAGACGGCGCTGGTGGAAGTGCGCCATCATCAGAATCAGTATTGGTCGAAAGTGCAAGGCCTCAACTTTGAGCGCTTCGTGTTTCGTGGACTGTCCTGTTCGTTTGTGACCAATTCGATGAAGGATGCGGCTTGCGTACCGATGACCGATCCCATCTATGACCCGGACGATTACTCCCATGCACAGCGTCTGGGAGGCGCACTCAAGAGCGCTGGCTGCCCGGGGCTTCGGTACATGTCCGTGCGTGCCCCGGGCAATCACTGCTGGGCACTTATGACACCCAGGGCGGTGTCGTCAATTGTCCAGTCTGCTCATTACGAGATGATCTGGAACGGCCAGATCACCAGCGTCAGTAAGATCAGCGAGGCCTGAACGTCAGATTTGCCCTTGAACCAGGATCGACTCGTCAATCTGCGCAATCGATGTAACCCCGGTCAAGGTCATTGCCACGCGCATTTCCTTGGCAAAGATATCCAACAGGTTCTCCACGCCGCGCTGGCCGTCAGCTGCCAATGCGTAGGCGGGCGCGCGACCGAGCAATACACCTCTGGCGCCCAACGCGAGCATGCGTACTACGTCCAGCCCCGAGCGTACTCCGGAGTCGACCAGCACCGTAAGGTCGCTGCCCACCGCCTGTGCGATAGCGGGCAAGGCTTTGGCGGTGGACAGCACACCATCCAACTGGCGACCGCCATGGTTGGAGACGACGATCCCGTCCGCGCCGAAGCTCACCGCATCCTTGGCATCCTGAGCGTCGAGAATGCCCTTGATGATCATCGGCCCTTTCCAGAATTCGCGGATCCACTCCAGGTCTTTCCAGCTGATGGAAGGATCGAAGTTGGTTGCCAGCCAGCCGATGTAATCTTCGAGGTGGGTCGGTTTGCCCAAGTACCTGGAAATATTGCCCAAGTCGTGCGGGCGACCCATAAGACCGACATCCAAGGCCCAGGCCGGTTTGCCCACGACCTGCAGCATCCGCCGCTGTGCTGCGTACGGCCCGGACATTGCGGAGTGAGCATCGCGATAACGCGCGCCAGGTGTCGGCATGTCGACGGTGAACACCAGGGTCTTCACTCCCGCAGCTTGCGCCCGTTCCAGGGCGTTTTTCATGAAGCCACGATCTTTCAATACATAGAGCTGAAACCAGATCGATTGCGCGGTCTGGGATGCCACTTCCTCGATCGGGCAAACCGAGACAGTCGACAAACAGAAGGGAATACCTTTGTTGGCCGCCGCTTTCGCCACCTGCACTTCCCCGCGCCGGGCGAACATGCCGGTCAAGCCTACCGGGCTCATGATGACCGGCATTGCCAGGGGCTGGTCGAACAACGTGGTCTCCAGGCTCAGGCTCTCGACATTGCGCAGGATGCGCTGGCGCAAGCTGATGTCTGCCAGGTCCGAGCTGTTGCTCTTGAGGGTGCGTTCGGCATAAGCACCACCGTCGATATAGTCGAACAAAAAGCGCGGCAGTTTGCGGCGTGCGGCTTCGCGGTAATCCGATGCAGACGAAATGATCATGAACAGTGAGGCCCCGGAATATAGAGAACGGTGGAAGGAGGATAGACAAAGGCACATCATGGTAAAAACAACTTTTCCAACTTTAATTCAGTCGCAAACGGAATACTCATGAACCTTCGCACGTTGCGTACCTTTGTCGAAGTGGTACGCCAGGGCGGTTTCTCACAGGCCGCCGAGGTGGTTTCGTTGACCCAATCCAGTGTCAGCAAGGCGGTAAAGAGCCTGGAAGACGAACTGGGTACGCCATTGTTCAACCGTATCGGACATAAGAGCGAGCTGACAGCCGCAGGTGAAATTGCCTACCGTCGTGCGCAGGTGCTGCTGGCAGAGCGCAGCGATTTGGTTGCTGAGATCAATGACCTGTTGGGTCTAAGGCGCGGGGTGTTGCGTATCGGATTGCCGCCGGTGGGCAGTGGGGAGTTGTTTGCAGCGATGTTTGCCCTGTATCGGCGGCGTTATCCCGAGATCGAGATCGAATTGATCGAACACGGCAGCAAGAAACTTGCTCAGTGTCTCCAGGCTGGCCAAGTGGACCTGGCGGCCTTGTTGGTGCCGGTTGAGGGCGAGTTTGAATATCAGGACGTGCGAGTCGAGCCGCTGATGGTGGTGATGCCGACGGACCATCCTTTGGCCGGGCGGGCGAAGGTCAATTTTTCCGATCTCGCCGATTCGCCATTCATACTGTACGAGGCTGGTTTTGCCCTCAATCCCATCATTCTCAACGCTTGCGAGCGCAGGGGAGTGGTGCCTCGAATAACAGCTCGCAGTGCGCAGATCGATTTTATTGTCGATTTGGTCAGTGCGGGACTGGGTGTGGCATTTTTACCCCAGATGCTCGCCCGTAAACACCGGCACCCCGGTATCGCGTTGACACCCTTGGACGAGCCCCGGACTGATTGGCACATAGCCCTGGCCTGGCGCCGCCACGCGCATCTACCGCAGGCGGCGCGCGCCTGGCTGGACCTTGCCAGGGAAATGGGCAATGTACCCAGGGCGAGTAAAGAGTAAGGTACTTTTACCTGGCGGCAATGGGCATATACCCCAGATTAGGCTTTTGAATCCATTCGATATTCTGTAGCCTTGCCCAGCTTCACCGTGCTTGATGAACACAATCACTTCGTCCGGCGGCGCCCGAAGGGCTCCAGAGCCGGTGGTACACTCGACTTTCGCGCAACGGCGCCTGCAGGTCTTGCGAACATGACGCAAATTTCCGAACGCCTTCTGGTCCAAGCTCACCTTGACGCCAAGCAGCCCAAGGTGCTCAGTGTCGAAGAAGAGGCGAGCTTACGTTCTGCCATTGCTGCTGAGCTCAAGGCTCAAGATGCGGTACTGGTTGCCCATTTCTACTGTGACCCGGTCATCCAGGCCCTGGCCGAGGAAACCGGCGGCTGTGTTTCCGACTCCCTGGAGATGGCGCGTTTCGGCGCTGCGCACCCGGCCAAGACCGTACTGGTCGCTGGTGTACGCTTCATGGGCGAGACTGCAAAAATCCTCACCCCTGAAAAACGTATCCTGATGCCGACCCTGGAAGCGACCTGCTCCCTGGATCTGGGATGCCCGGTGGATGAGTTTTCCGCATTCTGCGATCAACATCCCGAGCGCACCGTGGTGGTGTATGCCAACACCTCGGCCGCGGTCAAGGCCCGTGCTGATTGGGTAGTGACCTCCAGTTGCGCCCTGGAGATCGTCGAAAGCCTGATGGACAACGGCGAGACCATCATCTGGGGGCCGGACAAGCACCTGGGTACCTACATCCAGCGCCAGACCGGTGCTGACATGCTGCTATGGGATGGTGCCTGCATCGTCCACGAAGAGTTCAAGTCCAAGCAATTGGAGGACATGAAGGCCCTGTATCCGGATGCTGCGATCCTGGTTCACCCGGAATCCCCGACGGCGGTCATCGAATTGGCCGACGCCGTGGGTTCCACCAGCCAGTTGATCGCAGCAGCTCAACGCCTGCCGAACAAGACCTTTATCGTGGCGACCGATCGCGGCATTTTCTACAAGATGCAGCAGCTGTGTCCGGACAAGATTTTCGTCGAGGCGCCTACCGCTGGCAATGGCGCGGCATGCCGCAGTTGCGCGCACTGCCCGTGGATGGCGATGAATACGCTGGAGCGCACGTTGCAATGCCTGCGTGAAGGCACCAACGAGATCTTCGTCGAGCCGTCATTGATCCCTCATGCAGTGCGCCCACTCAAGCGTATGCTCGACTTCACCCAGGCTGCGCGCCTGAGGCTGGCGGGTAACGCCTGATTTGAGGTAAACGCATTAGCAAATGTGGGAGCGAGCAAGCCCGCTCCCACATTTTGTTGTCCACTGGCTAGAATTTTATTTCTTCTGCTTCGGGATTCGCACCAGTTGCGTGTCGGAATAGATGTCATGCCAGGCGCGCTTTTTCTTGTCTACCAACGACCAGATAAACCCCAGCCCTGCGCACAGCCATGACGCAATCGACACCACAAAACGCAACAACGCTTGCCACAGACTGATGCGCGAGCCATCGGCGTTTTGCACCCGCACGCCCCATACTTGCATACCCAACGTCTGCCCGGAGTGGGTCCAGAATTTGGCGAAAAATCCGAACAGCACAAAAAACAGAAGCGTCGACAGCAAGGGGTCACCGTCCAGCGCGCCAGACTCCGAGAGTGCGCGCATCCTGGCTTCGCCGACAAAGGCGATTCCCACCAGTTTGTAGACGAAGGCGGTGACGATCAGCAAAGCGGTACATAGCAGGAAGTCATAGAACATCGCTGCCAGGCGACGGCCCAGGCCCACGGGGGGAAATGCGCCTTGGGGGCTTAGCAGGTGTTTCGACATGGCTGGGCTCTCTGAAGGGAAAAAGCCATTTTACGGACAAACGCACATAAAAAAGCCCCTGATGTCACCATCAGGGGCTTTTTGTCGCAGCAGGCTTAGCCTTCTGCTTGTACTTCGTCGGCCTGCAGGCCTTTTTGGCCTTGCACCGAAACGAAGGTCACTTTCTGGCCTTCTTTCAGGCTTTTGAAGCCGTTGCCCTGAATGGCGCGGAAATGTACGAACAGATCCGGACCGCTGTCAGGAGTGATAAAACCAAAACCTTTCTCGTCGTTAAACCACTTGACGATACCGCTCTGACGTTCAGCCATTTTCTTCTTTCCTTTGACGCTAAAAATTAATGACAGCCCCTTTCAAATGAAAGAGTACTGGGCTGGGTTGCAGGAAAGTAAGAGACGTCGAACGGGTTGTAGCATACATTGGCTACTGCCCAGGTCCAGGTTCCAAGCGACCCATGCAAACACAGTGGGCAAACTCTACGCCAACCAATATGGAAAAAACAAGCCCTGTGCAAGCCGCTTGTTTACACGGGAATAAGACACTTCGGCCAGTATTGCCGAAGTGTCTTATTCGATAGCCTTAGCCACTTGTTATAAGCAGTCCCGCAAAATAATGACTATCGTAACTGCACTATTTTATGGCGGTTGCGTTACAGATTAGTGCATGCATGCGCAACTACGTTACTTATAGAAACAACCAATCAGCCGCGATAGTAACGTTGTGGCACAAATGGCATTTTACTTACATGAAGTGGCACCTTTTTCCCGCGTACCATTGCCGATACTTGGGTATCCAGCGTGGTAAAAGCGTGATCCAGGTAACCCATCGCAAGTGGTCCGCCGAGGGTTGGGCCAAAGCCGCCGCTGCAAACGCTGCCGATGACAGTACCGTGCTCGTCGACGATTTCTGCGCCTTCGCGTACCGGTGTGCGCTCTTGCGGCAACAAACCCACGCGCTTGCGTCTGACGCCGGTTTGCTGCTGAGTGAAAATGCGATCAGCACCAGGGAACCCACCAGCCCGAGCACCGTCGGCGCGACGGGCTTTGGAGATTGCCCACAAGAGGCTCGCCTCAATCGGTGTGGTGTCGGTGTTCATGTCATGACCGTAGAGGCACAGGCCGGCTTCCAGGCGCAGTGAGTCGCGTGCGCCGAGGCCGATGGCTGCGACTTCGGTTTCGGCCAGCAGGCTGCGGGCCAGGCTTTCGGCATTGGCCGCTGGGACGGAAATTTCGAAACCGTCTTCACCGGTGTAGCCGGAGCGACTGACATAGCAGTCCACGCCCAGCAGGCGCAGGGTCGCGAACTGCATAAACGTCATTTGGGTGACTTCAGGCGCCAGGCGCGCGAGCACCTTGACCGCTGCCGGACCTTGCAGCGCCAACAGGGCGCGTTCCTCGAACAGTGACTCGATGCTGCATTGATTGCCAATGTGTTGGCGAAGGTGAGCCAGGTCTTGATCCTTGCAGGCAGCGTTGACCACCAGAAAAAGCTCGTCATTGCCCAGGTTCGCGACCATCAAGTCGTCAAGAATGCCGCCCTGATCGTTGGTGAACATGGCATAACGCTGCATGCCCACCGGCAGGTCGATGATGTCCACCGGCACCAGGGTTTCCAGGGCCTTGGCGGCATCCGCGCCGGTCAGGCGAATCTGGCCCATGTGCGACACATCGAACAACCCGGCCTGTTCACGGGTATGCAGGTGTTCCTTCATCACACCCAGCGGGTATTGCACTGGCATGGCATAGCCGGCAAACGGCACCATGCGCGCGCCCAGTTCAATATGCAGGGCGTGGAGCGGGGTTTTCAACAGGGTTTCGGTGGACATATTCAGCTCCTGAAAAACGTGCGGACGCGCCAGTTGGCGTCAGCACTCGATAATGTTGACCGCCAGACCGCCGCGAGCGGTTTCTTTGTATTTGCTTTTCATGTCGGCGCCGGTCTGGCGCATGGTACGGATGACCTTATCCAGCGAGACGAAGTGTTGCCCGTCGCCGCGCAGGGCCATGCGCACGGCATTGATGGCTTTGACCGAGCCCATGGCGTTGCGCTCGATACACGGCACCTGCACCAGCCCGCCGATGGGGTCGCAGGTCAGGCCGAGGTTGTGTTCCATGCCGATCTCTGCAGCGTTCTCCACTTGGGAAACCGTACCGCCCAGCACTTCACACAAGGCTCCTGCAGCCATGGAGCAGGCCACGCCGACTTCACCCTGGCAACCGACCTCAGCGCCGGAAATCGAAGCGTTTTCTTTGTAGAGGATGCCAATCGCAGCGGCGGTAAGGAGGAAACGCACCACACCGTCTTCGCTGGCTCCGGGGATGAAGCGCATGTAGTAATGCAGCACTGCTGGCACAATGCCGGCTGCGCCATTGGTAGGCGCTGTCACCACGCGCCCGCCATTGGCGTTTTCTTCATTGACCGCCAGGGCGTACAGGTTGACCCAATCGAGCACGGACAACGGGTCACGCAGTGAGGACTCCGGGTTCTTGCACAACTGGCGGTGCAGCGCTGCCGCTCGGCGCTTGACCTTCAGGCCGCCGGGCAGAATTCCTTCGTTGCGACAGCCGGCATCCACGCAGTCCTGCATCACTTGCCAGATGTTCAGCAGGCCACTGCGGGTTTCTGCTTCAGGGCGCCAGGCACTTTCGTTGGTCAGCATCACCTGGCTGATGGGTAGCCCATAGGTGGCGCAATGGCCGAGCAAGTCCTTGGCGCTTTTGAACGGGAAAGTCAGGGGCGTTGCATCTTCGACGATACGGTCGGCGCCGGCGGCGTCTTCATCCACCACGAACCCGCCGCCGACCGAATAGTATTCACGGCTGCGAATCTGGATGTTTGTGGCGTCGAAGGCGCGAAAGATCATGCCGTTGGGATGGTAGGCGAGGGGTTTGCGAATCATCGCCAGGTGTTCTTTCTCGTTGAACGCAATGCTGTGTTCGCCGAGCAGGTTCAAGCGGCCGTCCTTGCGCATTTGCGCCAGGCGCTCAGCCACGGTTTCAGTGTTGACGGTGTCCGGGTGTTCGCCTTCCAGGCCAAGCAACACGGCTTTGTCGCTGCCATGGCCTTTGCCGGTGGCGCCGAGGGAGCCGTAGAGTTCCACCTTTACGCTGGTGGTGGTGCTCAGCAGGTTGTCACGTCGCAAGCCCTCGACAAACCGGGCCGCGGCGCGCATCGGGCCGACGGTATGGGAACTGGAGGGGCCGATGCCAATCTTGAACAGGTCGAACACGCTAAGGGACATGGTTGTTCTCCGGTTTCTTATTATGTGTCGAGTGCAATCGGTCTAATTGTGGGAGCGAGCAAGCCCGCTCCCACATGTTTGACCGTATTCGCTCAGTCAGATCAGGCGTAGCTCTCTATCGAAGGGCATGCGCATACCAGGTTACGGTCGCCAAACACGTTGTCGACACGCCCAACCGGCGGCCAGTACTTACCCTCGATCAACGATGCCACCGGGTAAACCGCCTGTTCGCGACTGTATGGGTGGCTCCATTCACCCACCAGTTCCGCTGCGGTGTGCGGAGCGTTCTTCAGCGGGTTGTCGTCTTTGTCCAATGTGCCGTTTTCCACCGCGCGGATTTCTTCGCGGATGGCGATCATCGCGTCGCAGAAGCGGTCCAGTTCTTCCTTGGACTCACTTTCGGTCGGCTCGATCATCAAGGTACCGGCCACCGGGAACGACATGGTTGGTGCGTGGAAACCAAAGTCAATCAGGCGCTTGGCCACGTCGTCGACGCTGATGCCGCTGCTGTCTTTCAACGGACGCAAGTCCAGGATGCACTCGTGAGCAACCAGGCCGTTGCTACCGGTGTAAAGCACTGGATAGTGCTCTTCCAGGCGACGGGAGATGTAGTTGGCGTTCAGGATCGCCAGCTGCGAAGCACGCTGGAGGCCGGCGCCGCCCATCATGCTGATGTACATCCAGGTGATCGGCAGAATGCTCGCGCTGCCGAACGGTGCTGCGCAGACTGCGCCTTCCTTGCGCTCCATGGCGGCGTGGCCGGGCAGGAATGGCGTGAGGTGGGATTTGACGCCAATCGGCCCAACGCCCGGGCCGCCGCCTCCGTGGGGGATGCAGAAGGTCTTGTGCAGGTTCAGGTGGGACACGTCGCCGCCGAACTTGCCGGGTGCGCAGAGGCCGACCATCGCGTTCATGTTGGCGCCGTCGATGTATACCTGGCCGCCGTTGTCATGAATGATCCCGCAGATTTCGCGGATACCCTCCTCGAATACTCCGTGAGTCGACGGATAGGTGATCATCAGCGCAGCGAGGTGGTCACGGTGCTCGATGGCCTTGGCACGCAAGTCTTCGATATCAACGTTGCCCCGCGCGTCGCAGGCGGTGACCACTACGCGCATACCGGCCATGTTGGCGGTCGCCGGGTTGGTGCCGTGGGCCGACGAGGGGATCAGGCAGATATCGCGGCGGTCATCGCCACGGCTCTGGTGGTAGGCACGAATCGCCAACAGGCCCGCGTACTCACCTTGGGAGCCGGCGTTCGGCTGCAGCGAGATCGCGTCGTAACCTGTGGCCGCGCAGAGCATGGCCTCCAGTTCGGTGGTCAGTTGCTGGTAGCCGGCGCTTTGTTCTGCGGGCGCGAAGGGGTGCAAGGCGCCGAATTCAGCCCAGGTCACCGGGATCATTTCGCTGGCGGCGTTGAGTTTCATGGTGCAGGAGCCCAGCGGGATCATGGTGCGATCCAGGGCCAGGTCCTTGTCGGCGAGCTTGCGCAGGTAGCGCATCAGCTCGGTTTCCGAGTGATAACGGTTGAAGACCGGGTGGCTGAGGATCGGCGACTGGCGCAGCAGCGCAGTTGGCAAGGTGCTGTCGACACTGGCGGCCAGGGTTGCGAAGTCTGGCAGGGCCTTGTCGCCGGCGAACAGCGCGAACAGGGTTTCGATGTCGGCTTGCGCAGTGGTTTCGTCCACCGACAGGCCCAGGCGCTCGGCGTCCACGACACGCAGGTTGATGCGTTGGGCATGGGCTTTGTCGTGCAGGGCTGCGGTGCTGGCGCCGGTCTTGATCGTCAGGGTGTCGAAGAAGTTTTCCTGCTCGACCTTCAGGCCCAGGGCGTTCAAGCCTTTGGCCAGGATCGCGGTCAGGTGATGAATGCGTTGGGCAATCTGGGTCAGGCCTTTGGGACCGTGGTACACGGCGTACATGCTGGCGATGTTGGCGAGCAGGACCTGGGCGGTGCAGATGTTGCTGGTGGCTTTTTCGCGGCGGATATGTTGCTCGCGGGTCTGCATCGCCAGACGTAGGGCCGGCTTGCCGAAACGGTCGACGGAGACGCCCACCAGGCGGCCCGGCATATCACGCTTGAACGCATCCTTGGTGGAGAAGTAGGCCGCATGCGGGCCACCGAAGCCCAGCGGCACGCCGAAGCGTTGCGCGCTGCCGATGGCCACGTCCGCGCCGAATTCGCCTGGAGGCGTCAGCAGGGTCAGGGCCAGCAGGTCGGCGGCCACGGCCACCAAGGCGTTGGCGGCGTGGAAGCGTTCGGTCAGTTCGCGGTAGTCGAACACATCACCGTTGCTTGCCGGGTATTGCAGCAGCGCGCCGAAAAACGCGCTGACGTCGCTCAACTGACGCTCGTCGCCCACCACCACATCGATACCCAACGGCTCGGCGCGGGTGCGCAGCACATCGAGGGTTTGCGGGTGGCTGTGGATCGAGGCGAAGAAGGCGTTGCTGCCCTTGTTCTTGCTCAGGCGCTTGCAGAAGGTCATGGCTTCGGCGGCGGCGGTGGCTTCGTCGAGCAGGGAAGCGTTGGCGATCGGCAGGCCGGTGAGGTCGCTGATCAGGGTCTGGAAGTTCAGCAGTGCTTCCAGGCGGCCCTGGGAAATCTCTGGTTGGTACGGGGTGTAGGCGGTGTACCAGGCCGGGTTTTCCAACAGGTTACGCAGGATCGGCGACGGCGTGTGGCAGTTGTAGTAGCCCTGGCCGATGTAGGTCTTGAACAGTTGGTTCTTGGCGGCGATAGCCTTGATCGAAGCCAGGGCATCGGCTTCGCTCAAGCCGTCATTCATGCCCAGCACCGAGGTGCCCTTGATGCTTTCCGGGATCACGCTGGCGCTCAGCGCTTCGAGGGAGTCAAAGCCCAGGCTGGCAAGCATCTGCTGCTCGTCTTCCTGGCGCGGGCCGATGTGGCGGGCGATGAATTCGTTGGCGGTCGTCAGTTGAACAGTCATGGCGCGCTCCTCAAGCTTCGGCGTTGGCTTTGATCAGGCGGTCGTACGCATCCTGATCCAACAGCTTAGCCACTGCCTCGGCGTCGGCTGGTTTAAAGCGGAAGAACCAGCCTTCGCCCATCGGGTCTTCGTTGACCAGTTCCGGGCTGCCATCAAGTTTGTCGTTAACTTCCAGCACTTCACCGTCCAGCGGCATGTAGACGCCGCTGGCGGCTTTTACCGATTCCACGGTGGAGGCTTCAGCGCCTTTGTCGTAAGCCTGCAACTCCGGCAGTTGCACGAAAACCACATCACCCAGCGCGTCCTGCGCAAAAGCGGTGATACCCACGGTGACGCTGCCATCGGCTTCGGCGCGCAGCCATTCGTGATCTTCAGTGAAACGCAACTCGCTCATGGAAACTCCTCAGGGCCAGAATCGTCTGGTGGACGGGATTAAATGCTCGTGTCAGCCGAGCGCATAACCAAACTTCAAGCAAAAAATCGGCCATTTTAAATTTATCTATATTTATCAGTTGCTTGAGCTTAATTTTTGAAATTGGCGGAGATTGTTGTGGAACGAAATCAATACATGCCTGAGTTGTAAAAATGCACTTAGGGATCAAAACCTTGCAAAACCAGAGGGACTTAGTGCTGTATTGAAATCGTTCCGGTGTAGCGTTTTTGATACGGGTGGAGGGCGTTTTTGAGTCTGCGTGCATGAGGTGCGATCTATCTACTGCCTGATTCATTTGTCGGCGATCTATGTTGCGATCATCACTTGATCGGGAATATCGCCATGAACAGCCACACATCGCCACCCACAGAAACTCAGCAGGCACAGGAGTCGCACAACTACCTCGCCGGGGTGTTTGCTAGGCGTTTGACCTTGACGCAAGTCGCCCAAGTGATGATCCAGGAATGGTTTGACGACTTGTTTGCCGGCTCCAATCTGCGAGCGAGTGCTTGTTGGATTGGTGTCATACAACAAACGGGGTCACATCGTGGGGCGACCTATAACCAGCTTGTACCTTTGAGCGATGCCCTTATCCAGTGCCGCATGGTCGGCAAGGTCTTGAACTACACCTCGGGCCATCATCAATTGCTGGTGAATACCGCAGGTGATGAGTTCAAACCGGCGGACAAAGCTATCTCGGTCGATGATATCGAGTTCATGCTCAACGCCCTCGCCCCCAGGTTGCTCGACGGTTTTTGGTCGAGGCTCGTGGAATATTGGAATGCGCGGGTACCCGATGACTCTTCGCTGAGTCGTTGGCACGCTGTAGGCCGGCACTTGCGCTTGTGCTTGCGTAAGGCCCGGCAGAACCCACCGCTGACGTCCGCGCAACAAAAAATGTTCCTGAGCGATGATCCTGAGCAGCTCTGGGGGGACCGCCAGGACCGGCAAGTAGTGGGCGAGACGAACCGATTGTGGATCTATCAGGTATATGCCGCCCACGAAGGGCAATTGGGTGAATGGCTTCCCATGCTGGTCCTGAAGCGCGACGTCGACCAGGAAACAGTCATCCTATTGTATATCCCGGCCATGAATGTAGTGAGGCTCGGCACACTGGATGATTTGGGCGCGTTGCTGCCTCGCTATATGCGCGACTACAAGCCGGGCATTGCGATCAAATGGGTGCTCAAGGAGCCGGCAGGCAACGCCTTTGATGCCCTGGCGCAGACTTTGCTGGACGGGCAACTGAGGAGCCTGAAAAAGGTCGACTGGTCGGAATTACCCGAGGTCGCCAGTTATGTAGGCGTATTTCATAAACTCACTTCGCCACTGGTTTGGTTCGACTCGGAGCGTGTTGGGCAGCCTAACGAAGAGCAACTGCCTCTCTGGTTGCAAGCAGCCGGGGCGGCTGATCGCCAGGCTTATGGCCAGTGGTGCGCTCGTCTTGCTGACCTGCAACGGCGAACTGGCGGCGCCTCATTTCTCGATGGGCTTGAGCCTATCGATGTGTATGCACGCAAAAAGCTGCAGCAGCAGATGCTGATAGATTTCCCGGAAAAGGGGGGTCTCAACCCGGACGATTATCTGCTCACCGTTAAGCGGACCCAGGGCTCGACGATTGGTTGGACACAGAGCACCACACGAACCTTGACCCTGTGGTCATTGGAAAACCCGTATGCCACGCCCTACGCCAGCATAGATATCGTCAATCAGGCAGACCCGGGCAATGTGCCGGTTTGGTTAACCCAGGGCGATTACCTGAATAAATTGATGGCGGCTGTCGATGTGGGCAAACATTACCCGGTCCTTCTCAAAGACAAGTTGTACCTGGATGCTGCCGAGTCGGCACGTCGCCGCCGATTGTTCCGCGACCAAATGATGCTTCAATTACCGATGTTGGCCCTTGAGTACAGCCTCGTGCGCAGCAACGGGTTTACCCGGCAGGGGTACAACGTGGTGCAAGCGATGATGCGCACTGATCACGCGTTGCGCAGGGTGGCGGATGAGGTGATCGTGGCTCGGCCGCTGGGATTTCTTGCTCACGCCGGCGGAACGGTTCATACGGCGGCAAATCTGTTTGTGATAGGTCCTCGAGACAATGGGCATTTGCCTCATGTCCTGTATCGACCTGATCACGCTGCAGTTGTACTTGAGCAGTTCCCCAGTCGCCAGGCATTGCTCGATGAGGTCGCTCGGACAGGCAGCGACTTGCAGCATTTGGTGCTTGAGCGTTTCTCCGAGCGCAGCCGGGCGATATTTGACAATGGTGGTTTTCTAAACCCGCGTTTTCAACGTGTTTTGCCCGGCGATGAGTTCAGTGTGTTGCCTGCTTCCAGCCCTGCGTTGCTGTGTGATGAAACGGTGCCCGGGGAGTTCCTCGACGTTGTCTTCGATCAAAACGCCAGAAGCCTGTGGCAGAGCGCTGAAAAACAATCGGTCTCCAACGAGGCGCTGCGCTGGACGCTGTTCAGGAACAACCTCTGGCAGCTCTTCAATGCGGTGCTGCCCATGCTCAGAGGACCGGTGGCCACCGCCGGATGGCTGTTGCAAATATCCGCAAGCTTTCGGGCGGTGCTCGCCCTGCCATCCGATGCCAGTCAGGAGGCTCGCGCCGATATGATGGCCGAGCTGATCGGAAGTCTTTCGGGTCTGCTGATGAGCCCTGTTGTGATGCTGGAGGAGCGTTTGGGCTTGATGGGGGTCGAGCCTGACATTCGGTGGACGGGTGGTGGCGAGGCCATTGCGCCCGTTCACTCAAGGCAATCGGTGTCGACGTTTGATTGGCACAGCGCGATGGCGGATGTAACGATTGTGGACTCCTCTTGGGCCAACGCAACGCTGAGGCTCAATGCGGCGCAGCGTGCGCAGCTTGCGACGTTTCAATGGTCGCCGAGGGCAGGGGAGAGTAGGCCCACGAATCCCGCCATCCTTTCAAAAAATAGTCCTGTACGTGGCCGTGTGGTGCTTCAACACACAAGTGGAATACGCAGCCATGCTGACTACACACTGATCAACAGCAAATTGTATGGCGTCAAGCAACTGGACGGTCGCTGGCGAATAGTCGATTTGAGAAACGACGAACGCCTTGGGCCGTGGCTCAGGAGAAACCCACGAGGCGTGTGGGGAATCGACCTTGGTATGCAGTTGCGTGGGGGGCAGCCCAAACCGACACCTGCCGAGCTGCGTGCCAACATCCAGAGAAATAATCAGATACTTGGGCGCAATTACAACGATGCGACGACGCGACTGATGGAGGCTGAGAGGCCTGTGGTGGCAGCGCATGAGCTCTATAAAAAAGCCTTCGAGACGAACCAGAGTGCGTTTACTGACCTACTGCGGGAAAACATCAGAGCACGCTACCTGATAGAGCTCAAAAAACAAAACCGCTGCCAGCGGGAAAAGCTGGATCTGTTGATAGCAAAAAACGCCAATAGACCACTCCCAGGTTTTGAGCAGGAAAATATCCTGCAATTGGAAGCGTTGATCGAGAACATGCGCGAGCAAATGAGCGTGCTGAAAACTGCACGTGCCGCTTTAGCACTTTCTAGCGAACGAAAGCAGCAGTTGCGTGCTCAGCTTGTGGATGAGGATGTATCTGTCGCAGAGTTCGCGCACCAGACGTTGCGCACGCAAGGGTTAAAAACTGCCGAGCTTAACGATCAGTTGATTGAGTTGAGTATTCTGGAGCGAAACAACAGGGAGCAGATGACAGCTATTCCCGGGTATGACCTGGAGTCGAGTCTGCTGTCGGCGGCCCCGTCCACCACGCCATTGGACTGGAAGTCGCGGCAGTTGGAAGTTTACCGAGGGTTGATATTGAACCGACGCCCGTTCGCGGAGGAGTTCGAGGATTTTGTGCATTTAAGTCACATGATCGAACAGCTCAGTGTGACGGCAGGCTCACAGAAGATATTGGAGCCACCAAGCCCGATCAGCCTTGAGCAACGCATCACTGGGCTCAAGGATAACCTTCGCGAATACGAAACCGCCCAGGCGTGGTTGCGCGGGGCTGACTGGGCTTCGTCTGGGTTGTTGGATCCGGACTATATCCAGCGCTTGTACCGCCTCATCAATAGTATTGAACACGAAGCACAACGTTTGCTCGCGATTGCGCTTCGCGAGCAGAATCGCGAAAAATTTTCCGGGCCTGGGCCACGACGCAGGCCGGCTTTGGACTCTGATAAACGTTTGGTTCGCGACCAGAAAAACCGATACATGGTGGGGCTACTACGCACAGGTGCGCCGGGCTCGACAGAAGAAATAGTCGACGTGATAGAGCCTGTCGACAAGCTTATCCTGGCAAGCTTTCGCCGTGATGGCAGCTCCAGTGAGTTTGAGTCGGTTGCCAACGTCACACCAGCGGTGTCGCGCCCGGTACGATCATTGGAAAAACTGTTGGCCGATGCTCAAAGGTTGCTGGGAAGAGCAACGCTCAATATTGATCAGGCCCGTATCGAAGCGCAAACAAGTACGGTGCCTGAGCAGGTCGAGGCCGGACTTGTTCGCAAGGCCAACGCTATGAATGCGGTCGCCGACAAGATCCGCAAAGCCATGGCGCTGGGGGAAAATCCAGACGCTGACTCAGCGGACATAACATCCCAACGGTTGCTCACGCTAGAACAGGCTGTGGGTCGCCTGATCGAGCAGGGCCGGCTGATCCGTATAGAAATGACCAAGCGTCTTCCGCCCGTCGCGGAGGGTATTGAATACCTTAAAAGCCAGGGCGAGATTGAGATTTTATCGATTCAGGGGCGTATCAAGCTCAAGCGCGAGAACGACTATTTGCAGGAATATATGATTCAGGACAAGGCGGGCGCAGTGCTGGGCTATGCGCACTTTCACTACAGCGCACAAGACTCGCCCGACACGCCGTACACCGCAGGTCATCTGAAAAAGCTGCAAGAGCGTTTTTTGAGTTTTCAAAGCCTCGCCGATGTGTCTGACAGCCGCGCGATTGATATTTACTATTCCAAAATCGGCGAACGTCTGGCCCGGCAGTTATTTTTTAATGCGACGGGCTCAATAGTCCGTCGAGCGCGTCGGCAATACTGGTAAGGCTAAGCATCGAGCCCGTCCCACAACGGCGTGACTTTATGACTTTCCGGGAATTCCATATTTGCGCAATCGATGGGCGATGGCGGTATGCGAGGTTTGCAAACGGCTGGCCAGTTGTCGGGTCGAGGGATAGCTGGCGTACAGTTTCTCCAGCAACCCGCGCTCAAAATCTTCCACCGCTTGCTCCAGGCTGTTGACCTCACCGTCACTCTGGCGCGCCACCGAGGTGCCGGCGATGTCCAGGTCGCCAATATCCACCAGGCTGCTTTCGCAGATCGCGGCGGCGCGGAAGATCACGTTCTGCAACTGACGTACGTTGCCCGGCCAGCGGTTGCCCAACAGGGCCGGGTACGTACCAGGCGCCAGGCGGCAGACCGGGCGCTGGATCTGCGCACAGGCTTGCTGCATGAAATAACGAGCCAGCAGCAGGATGTCCTGGCCGCGTTCGCGCAGGGGCGGGACTTCGACGTTGAGCACGTTCAGGCGATAGAACAGGTCTTCCCGGAAGGTGCCTTCGCTGACCATTTTTTCCAGGTCGCGATGGGTGGCGCTGAGGATGCGTACGTTGACCTTGATCTCACGGTCGCCGCCTACACGACGGAAGCTGCCATCGTTGAGAAAACGCAGCAACTTGGCCTGTAGATAAGGCGACATCTCGCCGATCTCATCAAGAAATACCGTGCCTTGGTCGGCCAGCTCCATCAGGCCAGGCTTGCCGCCGCGCTGGGCACCGGTGAAGGCGCCGGGGGCATAGCCGAACAATTCGCTCTCGGCCAGGTTTTCCGGGAGTGCTGCACAGTTCAATGCCAGGAAGGGCGAGCTGTGGCGCGCACTGATGGCGTGGCAGGCGCGGGCGACCAGTTCCTTGCCGGTGCCGGTTTCTCCCTGGATCAATAACGGAGCGTCCAGAGCCGCCACCCGTTGCGCGCGCGCCTTGAGGGTGCGAATCGCAGGGGACTCACCCAGCAGCGCATCGAAACCTTCGGCATGGTCGTGGTGCAACGCCGACAGGCGCTCGCCGATGCGGTTGGGTGGATACAAGGTGAGCAATGCGCCGGCGTCAGTGATGGGGGTGGCGTCGAGCAACAGGGTCTGGCCATTGACGTTGATCTCCCGCAGCGGCAGACGGAAACCATGCTCGAGCAAGGCGTCCAGCAATGCCGGATCGTCAAACAGTTCGGCCAGGCTTTCTCCGGCTGGCTCGCGACCGTAGAGGGCGATCAACGCCGGGTTGGCCAGCAGCACCTTGCCGGCGCTGTCCAGGGCCAGTACTGGGTCAGTCATGGCCGCCAGCAGCGCGTCGAGTTGCAGGTGCCGGCGCTGGCCGGGGAGGATGTCGACCACGGTCACCGCTTGCACGCCCTGCACGCTGAACAGCGCATCGCGCAGCTCCTCCAGAACCTCGGCGCTGAGGGTCGGCGCGTCGATATAGACGTTGGGCGGGACCATTTCCACCGCATCCAGGTTGAGATTGCGTCCACCGAGCAAGGCCAGGACTTCCTGGGTGATGCCGACGCGGTCGATGAAGCTGACGTGGATACGCATGGACGGTTTTGGTTCTGGAATGCAGAGGGTGGCCAGTATGCCTTGTAGGAGGGTACAGGTGAAATCTGGCAGGTGATGGAGATCAAAATATGGGAGCGGGCGTGCTCGCGATAGCGGTGTACCAGACACGCATCAGGTGACTGATCCACCGCTATCGCGAGCACGCCCGCTCCCACACAAAACCGTCCCACAAGGGATATGCGCTGCTCTTATTCCAGGTGTTCGGGTTTGACCGGATCGCCCGATTTCACATCCAACTTATGTCGCACATCCTCGAACATCAAGTCGTACTGCTTGTGCATGCCGCCGTTGAGCACAGCCATCTTCGGCATGCCATATTTCTGCGCAATCTTCATCGCATGCCGGGCGAAGTCAAAGGCCTGGTCCTTGGGTAGGAAAAACTCCTCCTTCAGGTCTTTGCCCTGCACCGAGCCATGCATTTTGAACAGCATTCCCTTGCCTTCCTTGGGATCCTGGCTGACTTCATAGTCGATACACAGGTTGTAGCTGAAGTCCTGGGCATTCAGCGCGTGTCGCTCGATGTGCAAGTGACCGGGTTCGAACATGGCCATAGGCGTTTCTCCTTCAAGGCATGCAGATGGGGCGTGGAATATCTACTGGTACTGGATCCCGGCTGTTGCCGTGCTGATGCGCGTGCCGGCGGTACCCTGGACAATAGCGTCGATGTCCGAGAGTGAACCGATCACCGCGGTTTTGCCAGTCTGGCGGGCAAACTCGCAGGCGGCTTGCACCTTGGGGCCCATGGAGCCTGCGGCGAAGCCGAGTTTCTCCATTTCGTCGGGGTGGGCTTGGCCAATGGCTTTTTGCGTGGGCTTGCCATAGTCGATAAAGGCTGCGTTGACGTCGGTGGCGATCACCAGCAAATCGGCCTTCAACTGTGCGGCCAATAGCGACGAACACAGGTCTTTGTCGATCACTGCTTCAACGCCCCTGAGTTTGCCGTCTTCGCCGTACATCGTTGGAATCCCGCCGCCGCCCGCGCAGATCACGATGCTGCCTTTTTCCAGCAACCAGGTGATCGGGCGGATTTCAAAGATGCGTTTGGGACGTGGGCTGGCCACGACTCGACGGTATTTATCGCCATCGGGTGCAATTGCCCAGCCTTTTTCAGCCGCCAGTTGTTCTGCTTCGGCTTTGGAATACACCGGACCGATAGGTTTGGTCGGGTGCTTGAAGGCCGGGTCGTTGGCATCCACTTCCACCTGGGTCAACAACGTGGCGAACGGCACTTCGAAGTCCAACAGGTTGCCCAGTTCCTGTTCGATGATGTAGCCGATCATGCCTTCGGTTTCGGCGCCCAGCACGTCCAGCGGGTACGGCGAAACACTGGTATAGGCCGCCGCTTGCAGCGACAGCAGACCGACTTGCGGGCCATTGCCATGGGCGATGACCAACTCGTTGCCGGGGTGGATCCTGGCGATCTGCTCGGTAGCGATTCGGATATTGGCACGTTGATTGTCTGCGGTCATGGGTTCACCACGGCGCAGGAGAGCGTTACCGCCCAGTGCGACGACGATACGCATAGTGTGCATTCCTTATAAAGTTCAGACTTGTGAACACAAGACCAAATGTGAAAGCGAGCAAGCCCGCTCCCACATTGGCCGAGATCTAACCTTGAGATTCAGATATCGGCGAGTGCCGACACCAGGATCGCCTTGATGGTGTGCATGCGGTTTTCCGCCTGTTCGAAGGCGATGTTGGCCGGGGATTCGAACACCTCTTCGGTCACTTCCACGCCATTGGCCAGGTGCGGATACCGCGCAGCGATGTCCTTGCCGACTTTGGTTTCGCTGTTATGGAACGCTGGCAGGCAGTGCATGAACTTCACCCGGGGGTTGCCCGATGCTTTCATCATCCTGGCATTGACCTGATACGGCAGCAGTTGCTCGATGCGTTCGTCCCACGCCTCCACCGGCTCGCCCATGGACACCCAGATATCGGTATGGATGAAGTCCACGCCCTTGACTGCTTCTTCAGGGTTTTCGGTGATGGTGATGCGCGCGCCACTTTCTTCGGCAAAAGCCTGGCACTGCTTGATGAAGTCCTCGTGGGGCCACAAGGCTTTTGGTGCACCGATGCGCACGTCCATGCCCAGTTTCGCGCCGATCATCAGCAACGAGTTGCCCATGTTGTAGCGCGCATCACCCAGATAGGCGTAGCTGATGTCATGCAGCGGCTTGTCGCTGTGTTCGCGCATGGTCAGGGTGTCGGCGATCATCTGGGTCGGGTGGAATTCAGCGGTCAGGCCGTTGAACACTGGCACGCCGGCAAACTTGGCCAGTTCTTCGACGATCTCCTGTTCGAAGCCGCGATACTCAATGGCATCGAACATCCGACCCAGAACGCGGGCGGTGTCTTTCATGCTTTCTTTGTGGCCGATCTGCGACGATACCGGGTCGATGTAGGTGACGTGGGCACCCTGGTCGTGGGCCGCCACTTCGAATGCACAACGGGTACGGGTCGAGGTTTTCTCGAAGATCAACGCGATGTTCTTGCCTTTCAGGTGCGCACGTTCGGTGCCGGTGTATTTGGCGCGCTTGAGGTCACGGGACAAGTCCAGCAGGTAATGCAGCTCGCGAGTGGTGTGGTGCATCAGCGACAGCAGGCTGCGGTTACGCATGTTAAAAGCCATGGTGGATCTCCTTCTGTTTAGGTTATCCCCTTGGCCGGCGCCTTATGAGCGGCGGCCAAGGTCTGGAAATCAATAGTCGATCGGGTCGCGGATGATCGGGCAGGTCATGCAGTGGCCGCCGCCACGGCCACGACCCAGTTCGCCGGCGCTGATGGTGATGACTTCCACGCCGGCCTTGCGCAGCAGAGTGTTGGTGTAGGTGTTGCGGTCGTAACCGATCACGACGCCAGGCTCCACGGCCACCACGTTGTTGCCGTCATCCCATTGTTCGCGCTCGGCGGCGAAGCTGTTGCCGCCGGTCTCGACCACGCGCAGGGTTTTCAGGTTCAGCGCGGCGGCCACGGTGTCGAGGAAGCTCGTGTCTTCGCGGCGCACGTCGATGCCGCCGGGTTTGCTTTCGTCAGGGCGCAGGCTGAAGGCGACGATCTGGCTGACCACTTCAGGGAAGATGGTCACAAGGTCGCGGTCGCAGAAACTGAATACGGTGTCCAGGTGCATGGCGGCGCGGGATTTTGGCAGGCCGGCGACGATCACGCGTTCCACTGCCTTGTTCTTGAACAGATTCAGCGCCAGTTGGCCGATGGCCTGGCGGGACGAACGCTCGCCCATGCCGATCAATACCACGCCATTGCCAATTGGCATTACGTCACCGCCCTCAAGGGTGGCGTTGCCGTGCTGCTCGTCGGGGTCGCCGTACCAGATCTGGAAGTCTGCGTTAGTGAACTCAGGATGGAATTTGTAGATGGCGGCGGCCAGCAGGGTTTCCTGGCGTCGCGCTGGCCAGTACATGGGGTTGAGCGTTACCCCGCCATAGATCCAGCACGTGGTGTCGCGGGTGAACTGAGTGTTGGGCAGCGGCGGCAGAATGAAGCTGGAGTGGCCGAGGAAGTCGCGGAACATCTCGATAGTCTTGCCACCAAAGCTGTCCGGCAGGTCATCGGCGGAGACGCCACCGATCAAAAACTCGGCGATCTTGCGTGGTTCCAGGCTGCGCAGCCACGAACTCACTTCGTTGACCAGGCCCAGGCCGACCATGTCGGCAGTGACCTTGCGCTCCAGGATCCAGTCCAGCGCTTCAGGGATGGCGACGATGTCGGTCAACAGGTTGTGCATCTCCAGCACATCGATGTCCCGCTCACGCATCTTGGTGACGAAGTCGAAATGGTCACGCTTGGCCTGGGCGACCCAGAGCACGTCATCGAACAACAGCTCGTCGCAGTTATTGGGGGTCAGCCGCTGATGGGCCAACCCTGGGGAGCACACCATGACTTTGCGCAGTTTGCCGGCTTCGGAATGTACGCCGTACTTAACTTTTTCGGTGGTCATTACAGATCCTCCAATGAACGAAAGTTATAAAGTCAGGAAACCGTCGTAGAGCCCATAGGCCGCCACCAGGGCGCCAATGACCACTGCGGCGAAAATCAGCTTCTCGACGTTGGTGAAAATCGGTTTGCCCAGTTCACGCTTGGCCTTGGCGAACAGAATCGCGCCAGGGGCATAGAGCAGGGCGGACAGCAGCAGGTATTTAGTGCCGCCGGCGTACAACAGCCAGACCGCGTAGACCAACGCAATGGCGCCGATCAACAGGTCTTTCCTGCGTTCGGCCAGGGCGGTTTCGTAGGTCTCGCCGCGCACTGCCAGCAGCAGCGCGTAGGCTGCCGACCACAGGTAGGGCACCAGGATCATCGAGGTGGCGAGGTAGATCAGTGACAGGTAGGTGCTGGCGGAAAACAGGGTGATCACCAGGAAAATCTGCACCATCGCGTTGGTCAGCCACAGGGCATTGACCGGTACATGGTTGGCGTTCTCCTTGCGCAGGAACTCCGGCATGGTGTGGTCCTTGGCGGCGGCGAACATGATCTCCGCGCACAGCAGCACCCAAGACAGCAACGCACCCAACAGCGAGATGATCAAGCCGACGCTGATCAGCACCGCGCCCCAGTGGCCGACCACATGTTCCAGCACGGCTGCCATCGACGGGTTCTGCAGCTTGGCCAATTCCGGCTGGGTCATGATCCCCAGGGACAAGACGTTCACCAGCATCAGAAACAACAACACGGTAATAAAACCGATGACCGTGGCCTTGCCGACGTCGGAACGTTTTTCGGCACGGGACGAGAAAATACTTGCGCCTTCGATACCGATAAATACCCAGACGGTGACCAGCATCATGTTGCGCACCTGGTCCATTACGCTGCCCAGATCCGGGTTTTTCATGCCCCAGATGTCAGCGGTGAAGATGTCCAACTTGAACGCGAAGAGCGCGATCAACACAAACAGTACCAGCGGTACGACTTTGGCGACGGTGGTCACCAGGTTAATAAAGGCCGCTTCCTTGATCCCGCGCAGCACCAGAAAATGCACGGCCCACAGCAATATCGAGGCGCCGATCACCGCCGCCGGGGTGTTGCCTTCACCGAAGATCGGAAAAAAGTAGCCCAGGGTGCTGAACAGCAGCACGAAATAGCCAACGTTGCCCAGCCAGGCACTGATCCAGTAGCCCCAGGCGGACGAAAAGCCCATATAGTCGCCAAAGCCGGCCTTGGCGTAGGCATAGACGCCGCCGTCCAGATCCGGTTTGCGATTGGCCAGGGTCTGGAACACGAACGCCAGGGTCAACATACCCACCGCTGTGATGACCCAACCAATTAACACCGCGCCTACATCGGCACTGGCGGCCATGTTTTGCGGCAGGGAAAAGATCCCGCCACCAATCATCGAACCCACGACAAGTGCAACCAGAGCGCCTAATCGAAGTTTTCCGGGAGAATCAGACATTGCGTGACTCCAATGCAGGAGAAGAGAGACCACAGAATAAATCCGTGCGCTATTCAAACAGCTGACTCAGATCACTTCATTGGCACATTCCATTGTGAATTAATGACTTGCGGTTAAGCATCGGGTGCAAGTGAGTTTCTGGAAAAGCTTGTTGCAGAGCGTCTCCTTTATTATTGTCAGACAGCTTTCGCAGAACGATGGAGGTTTGACGCTAGACCGCTTTGTGTAATACGCAAGTTTTCTGAACCTGTTTTGCCCGCGAGCTCTTATTTAGGTCTCCGATGCTCCCTATCTAAAAATCAAATTTGTCTAGACTCGAATAACTTTAATGCCATTGAGTTATGAGGCATTCATTTTTATTCGCTGTAGCTAATAAACGCCCGGCGTTATCGCTAAACTAGCGCGCGCGATTGTTAACTTTATAACGGTCATTAATCCCAGGAGTTTGCATGTCGCAACCGGTGCAAAAGCTTCGACTCGGTGCCCTTGTCGCCCTGGTCGTGGGTTCGATGATTGGTGGCGGGATCTTTTCCCTGCCGCAGAACATGGCGGCCCGGGCGGAAGTGGGGGCGGTGCTGATCGGCTGGGCAATCACCGCCGTGGGCATGTTGACCCTGGCGTTTGTGTTCCAGACCCTGGCCAATCGCAAACCGGATCTGGATGCTGGTGTGTACGCCTACGCCAAGGCAGGTTTTGGCGACTACATGGGTTTTTCGTCCGCCTGGGGCTACTGGATCAGTGCCTGGATGGGCAACGTCGGCTACTTCGTGCTGCTGTTCAGCACGCTGGGCTATTTCTTTCCGGTATTCGGCCAAGGCAATACGCCGGTGGCCATCGGTTGCGCGTCGCTGTTGTTATGGGCTGTGCATTTTCTGGTGGTGCGCGGGATCAAGGAAGCGGCCTTTATCAACCAGATCACCACCGTGGCCAAGGTCGTGCCGTTGCTGATGTTCATCGTTATCGCCGCAGTGGCGTTCAAGGCCGAGGTATTTACCCGCGATATCTGGGGCCTGGGCAACCCGGATTTGGGCAGCGTAATGAACCAGGTACGCAACATGATGCTGGTCACGGTGTTTGTCTTCATCGGCATCGAGGGCGCCAGTGTTTACTCGGCGCGGGCGCAGAAACGCTCGGATGTCGGGCGGGCCACGCTGATCGGTTTTCTCGGTGTGCTGGCGCTGTTGGTGCTGGTCAATGTGCTGTCGTTGGGGATCATGAGCCAGCCAGAGCTGGCCAACTTGCAAAACCCATCCTTGGCCGGTGTGCTGGAGCATATCGTCGGGCCCTGGGGGGCGTTGTTGATCAGTATCGGCCTGGCGGTGTCGCTGCTTGGCGCGCTGTTGTCCTGGGCGTTGCTCTGCGCCGAAATTCTGTATGCGACAGCCCATGACAAGACGATGCCGGCATTCCTGAAAAAGGCCAACGCCAACCATGTGCCGGTCAATGCCTTGTGGTTGACCAATGTGATGATCCAGGTTTTCCTGGTGATCACCCTGTTTTCGGCCAGCACCTATACCACGCTGATTTACCTGGCTTCATCGATGATCCTGGTGCCGTATCTATGGTCGGCGGCTTATGCGGTGTTGCTCTGTGGACGCGGTGAAACCTACGAGAACGCCCAGGGTGAGCGACTCAAGGATTTACTGATTGGCGTCATTGCGCTGGGGTACGCCGTGTGGCTGTTGTATGCCGGTGGCTTGAAGTACTTGCTGCTGTCGGCCTTGCTGTACGCGCCGGGCGTGATTCTGTTTGCCCAGGCCAAGCGCGAGCAGGGCCTGCCGGTGTTTACCGCGCTGGAAAAAGGCATCTTCAGTTGTGTGATTGTCGGAGCGTGCCTGGCAGCGTACGGGCTGTACAACGGCATGTTGACGTTTTGACAGCACTGGGCGCTCACCACTGGGGTCGGTGTGAGCCCAGTTCGCCTGCCGGCAAATCCCATTGCAGCGGCGTACCTGTAATGGTCACCGGGGCCAACAATCGATGGGCGGGGCCCCAGGCGGTTTGCTCCACCAGCATGCCCTGATCGACCGGTTCTTCGGCTCGCAGCAGCGGTTGCTCGACACCTTGTCCGGCCGCCACCAACAGTTTGGCGGTGCGGGCCAGCGATAGCTGCGCTGAACCGCCGCGTGCGGTTTTCAAGCGTTCGCTCAGTGCCTGTATTGCACTGGCTGCCATCAGGTAGCCGGTGGCGTGGTCCAGCGCCTGCAGGGGCAGCGGGACGGGTTTGTCGGCCAGTTTGTACTGCATGCCTGCGTGGGTGATACCGCAGCTCATCTGCACCAGGCTGTCGAAGCCGCGGCGATTGCGCCACGGGCCGCTCCAGCCATAAGCGTTGAGGCTGATGTCGATCAGGCCGGGAGCGCGCTGTTGCAACTGTGCAGCGCCGTAGCCGAGTTGCTCCAGGGCATCGGCGCGGTAACCGTGGAGCAGAATGTCGGTGTGCTTGAGCAGGCCTTCGAAGATTCTCCGGTCGTCGGGCTTTTTCAGGTTCAGGCGGGTGCAGCGTTTACCCAGGGTCATTTCGGGTATCACCCCTGGTTCGTTCCAGTCAGGGGCGTCGATGCGCAGTACGTTGGCGCCAAGGCCGGCGAGGAATCGACTGGCTACGGGGCCGGCCAATACGCGAGTCAGGTCCAGCACATTGATACCCGTCAAAGGCCTGGCCACGGAGCCGAGCCAGGGCTGTTCGCGGTTGGCATCAAAGGTCTGTCGCGCGACCAAGGGTTCCTGACTGACTGCGCGTCCTTGGGGATGAGCCTGCCAGTCTTGCCATGTACGCATCTGCGCCGCACAGCCACCGACATCGATAACTGCCTGTTCCAGCTCGGCGGCGTTCCATTTGGCAACTTGGCGGGCCGTGGCCTGACGGTCAGCGAGTTCCCCCAGCACCTTTTCGGCGGCGGCACGATGATGGGGGGGCGTTGGTGTGCAGGCGAATCCAGCCGTCGGTGGTGGCATAGTCGCCGGCGATCGGGTCCCACAATGGCGGCACTGTCCAACCAACGGGGCGCAATGAACTGGAGAACCAGAACGACGCCAGACGTCGATCCACCGAGACCGCAGGCAAACGTCCGGTTTCCTGGCGCAGCAGTTGGGCGACGGCCTGGCCTGCCGCGCCGATACTGGCGCAGGCCAGATCGGTTACCGCAAAGCTCGAGGACAGGGCGCCGGCTTCGGTGGTGGTCAGTGCGCAGATGGGCAGATCGAGTGCAGCTTGGATGGGAGTGAGCAGGTCAGTCATCGAAGGCCCTCCGTAAGAGAAGGGCCATCATAGAAGATCTTCAGGGGTGTGCGGCAACCCCAGGTTCCAGCGGCAAATCCAGGGTGGCGATAAATCCGCCATCGGCATGGTTCGCCAGGATCAGAATACCGCCGTGGCGCTCCGCCGCACGCCGGGCAATGGCCAGGCCCAGGCCGTGGCCTTGGGCGGTTTGCCCTGGGGCGCGGTAAAACGGTTCGCCCAATTGGCTCAGGTGCGCGGTTTCTACGCCAGAACCATGATCGCGCACGCTGACCACAATGTGTTCATCCTGGCGCCGGGCGTGTACTTCAATCGGCTGGCCTGGTGGGTTGAAACGCTGGGCATTGCGCAGCAGATTATCCAGCGCTCGTTCGATCATGTGTGGCCAGCCCTTGAGTGCCAGCGCGGGCTCGGCGTGAAGCTGCACCACCTGGTCCGGCGCGCCGAGTCGAGCGTCTTTTTGCAGGGTCTTGAGCAGCAGGGTCAGGTCAATTTCTTCGGCGCTGGCATTGTCGGCGTCGACCCTGGCCAGCACCAGAATCTCGCTGATCAAAGCCTCCAGCCGGTCACATTCAAGGGTCAGGCGTGGCCAGAGCTTCTCCCGTGCCTGGGGAGTGGCGCGTTCCGCCAGGGCCAAGGCGATACGCAAGCGTGCCAGCGGCGAGCGCAGTTCGTGGGAAACATCGCGCAGTAACTGGCGTTGACTGCCGATCAGGCTTTGCAGGCGTGCGCCCATGCGGTTGAAATCGGTGGCCAATACGCCGAACTCATCGCGACGGTTGGCCAGGCGTGCCAGGCTGTTTTGCTGATAAGTGGCCTGGCCGAGGTCGTGTACCGCGCCGCGCAAACGGCTGAGGGGGCGGGTGATCGACAGTGTCACCAGCAGGCTGAACAGCGTCAGCACCACCAATGCAATGGCCAGCGCGCTCAACGGCCAAAGCAGGCTGCTGCGGTGCCAGGCATCCAGCTCCGGGTGTGCAATCCGATAGATCAGCAGGTAGGTTTCACCGGTTTTTTCACTGGTGTATTCAGCCGTCAGGCGCCGCCAGGGCAAGGGTCTGTCATGGCTGTCGCCTTGCCGGGCCTCGAACGCGGCGGCCCGGCGCGGGAAGGTGCCACGCACCACTGGATCACCGCTTTCGTTCAGCACCTGTACATCGACGTGGTACTGGCGCTTGCGCTGTCGCAGCAACTCTTGCGCAGCGTCTTCGCCTTGGGTTTCGTAAAGCTGGGTCCACTCTTGGGCAAGGTCCTTGAGACCAGGATGGCGGCTGAGGATCCAGGCGTCTTGATTGAGCATGTGCCCCAGCAAGATCGATAGCCCGGCAACCAGGGCGATAGCCAGCCAGAAGCTGGCAAGAATGCGCCAGAAAAGTGAACGCACAGGAAAACCCTCAGACAGAAAAAGCCCAGCGGCTCGGGCCGCTGGGCTGGGAGATAGCTAACCCATTATTGCGCTTTTTGCGGTTGTTGCGCCTTCCAGGCCTGGAACTGTTGCCATTCAGCACGACGCTCGGCGCGTTTCTTGGCGATCTCGTCGAATTTCTTCTGTTGATCAGGTTTAAGCAGGGCGCGGATATCCGCCTGGGTTTTCTGCTTGGCTGCGGCCATTTCGTCTTTCATGGCTTTTTGCTCGGCGGTCGGTAGTTTATCCAGGTATTTCTTGACCAGTTGTTGGCGACCTTCACGTTGTTCGCCCATCAATTTGCCGATCTGCTGGCGCTGTTCGCGGCTCAGGTCCAGTTGACCGAAAGGGCCGCCTTTGCCGCGCATGCCGTGTTCACCAGCGTGAGCCGGGCCACCCATCATGTGCCCTTCAGGGCCACCTTTGTGGCCCGCACCTTCAGGCATGGCCATGGCAACGGTTGGCAGGGCTGCAGCGAACATCAGAGCGATCAGGGTCTTGCGCATGGTATTTCTCCTTGTCTCGGTTCCGGTGAGTCCGGATGTGAGTAGATTAAGGAGATCAAGGTCAGCCGCCGTCAGCGCAGCGTAAAGTTTTGGTAAGGGAAGGGGGCAGTTGTAAGGTTCAAGCGGCAAGCTGCAAGCGAGTCGCTCCAACTTGCGGCTTGAACCTTGCCGCTTCTTCAAAGGCAATAATAATAACCGCGGCTGCGCAACGCGACGATACGGGGGCGGCCATCGGGGTGCGGGCCGATTTTCTTGCGCAGGTTGCTGACGTGCATGTCCAGGCTGCGATCGTACAGGGTCAGCTTGCGGCCCAGGGCGATTTGCGCCAGTTCCTGTTTGTCCAGCGGCTCGCCCGGCTGGCGCAGCAAGGCTTCCAGCAGACGGCTTTCGGAAAGCGTGAGGGTCAGCTCCTGGTTGTCGATGGTGACCACGCCGCGAACCGGGCTGAAGCACAGGTCACCCAACTCCAGTTGGGTCGAGACGGCGGGCGGATGGCTACGGCGTAATACCGCCCGCAAACGCGCAGTCAGTTCGCGAGGATCGCACGGCTTGGCCAGGTAATCGTCGGCTCCCAGTTCCAGGCCGAGAATCCGGTCCAGCGGCTCGCCGCGGGCCGAGAGCATCAGCACCGGCAGGTCAGGGTGGTCGGCACGCAGTTGCTTGAGCAGTTCCAGGCCGCTGCCGTCGGGCAGCATCACGTCCAGTACCACCGCCGCGGGTGCCGCGTCGGCCAGGGCCTTGCGAGCACTCACGCCATCATGGCAGGCACGCACCTGGAAGCCTTCCTGGTTCAGCCAACTGGTCAGCAGCTCACACAGCTCCTGGTCATCATCTATCAGTAACAGCTCGCTCATGACTCACTCGATTTAGCCATTGTCGACGACGCCGGTGCCCGCCACTGCCCACAGACATAACTGACTCAAGCGCATCGGAGCACCTGATGCCACACGAACATTCAGAATGTCGTGACCAGACCACCGGGAACATTGAACGATCAGGAGTGCGCCGGACCGGGTAAGCCCGGCGTCATCCAGATCAAGGCAGGACTTGTTTGAACGGTTTGATCATGACTTCGGCATACACGCCTGCCGCCACATAGGGGTCGGCCTTGGCCCAGGTCTGGGCATCGGCCAGGGACGCAAACTCGGCAACGATCAGGCTGCCAGTGAAACCGGCCTCTCCCGGGTCATTGCTGTCGACGGCGGGGTGAGGGCCGGCCAGCACGATGCGCCCTTCGGCCTGTAGTTGCTTCAGGCGCTCGACGTGAGCCGGACGTACGGACAGGCGCTTTTCCAGGGAATTGGCGACGTCGGTGGCAATGATGGCGTAGAGCATGTCAGTCCTCGGTTTTTGGCGTGGTTGCATCGGTGTCATGCAGATGGCGCGACAGGTAGATGCCTTGCGCGACCAGGAATACCACGGTCATGCCCAGGCTGCCGAAGACCTTGAAGTCGACCCAGTAGCTCTGGAAAGTAAAGGCAACGAAAAGGTTGGCCGCACCGCAGAACAGGAAAAACACGATCCACGCAATGTTCAGGCGGGTCCAGATCGGCTCCGGCAGGGTCAATGCGTGGCCCATGATTCGCTTGATCAGCAGGCGATCGCCGACGAAGTGGCTGCCAATAAAGGCCAGGGCGAACAGCCAGTTGACCACTGGGGCTTTCCATTTAAGGAAGGTTTCGCTGTGGAACGCCAGGGTCAGGCTGCCAAAGACCAGGCACGCGATCAGGGTCAGCCATTGGCTTTTTTCCAGCTTGCGCTGGGAGATGAAGATTGCACCGTAGACCACCAAGGAGCTGATGATCAGCATCGCCGTGGCACTGTAGATGCCACCGAACGATAGCTCGTGGCCACCGATATCGATGATTCGTGGGTCGAGTTTGTAGACAATGAAGAACAGCAACAGCGGGATGAAGTCGATGAATTGTTTCACAGTAAGAGCCAGAAGCCGGATGTGACGGCATAATACCAAACATCCTTGGTAGCGAAAGCGCCAGCTGACTTGAGGTTACACACTTCCGTGAATGTCGATCTGCACTGCCACAGCACGGCCTCCGACGGCGCCCTGGCGCCAGCGGTATTGGTTGCGCGTGCATTTGAAAAAGGCGTGCGAGTCTTGTCGCTGACTGATCACGATACCCTTGAGGGCCTGGCGGAGGCACGTATTGCCGCCGCCGAGTTGGGAATGCAACTGGTCAACGGCGTTGAGCTGTCCTGCACTTGGGGCGGCGCCACCATTCATGTCCTGGGCTACGGCTTCGACGTCAAGTCCCCGCCGCTGGTGGAGGCCATCGCCAAATTGCACGATGGCCGCTGGCTGCGGTCCGAAGAAATAAGTCGCAAGCTGGCCCTCAAGGGCATGCCCGACGCGCTTGCCGGCGCACGTGCCATCCAGCAGGAGCTGGGTGACAGCGGCAATGCCCCGGCCCGTCCGCATTTTGCAGACTGGATGGTGCGCGAAGGTTATGTGAAGGATCGGGCCGAGGCGTTCCGTAAATGGCTGGGGGCCGGCAAGTTGGGAGACGTCAAGCTGCATTGGCCGACCCTGGAGGACACCGTTGCTACCCTGCGGGCGTCTGGGGCCTGGGTCAGCCTGGCGCATCCCTGGCATTACGATTTCACCCGCAGCAAGCGCCGAAAACTGATTGGCGACTATATTGAAGCGGGTGGCCACGCCATCGAGGTGGTCAACGGGCATCAACCTGCCGAGCAGGTTGGCAGTCTGTCGATACTTGCCCGTGAATTTGGCCTGCTGGTGACTGCCGGCAGTGATTTTCATGGCCCGGGTGGCTGGTCCGAGATTGGCGAATATCGTCCGGTCCCGGACGATTTGCCGCTCTTGTCGGGGCGATTCAAGCATGACCCCATTACTCCCAGCGTTTGAACAGGTAGAGAACGTGAGTCAATTTTTCCAGATTCATCCGGAAAACCCACAAGCGCGCCTGATCAAACAGGCGGTTGAGATTATTCGCGCCGGCGGCGTGGTGATCTATCCAACAGACTCCTCCTACGCAATCGGTTGCCAGATTGGCGACAAGAATGCAGTGGAGCGAGTACGACGCTTGCGGGACCTGGACAAGAATCACAACTTTGCACTGATTTGCAGCGATCTGTCGCAGTTGGGCTTGTTCGCCAAGGTCGACACCGGTACTTTCCGCCTGCTCAAGGCGCACACGCCGGGGCCTTACACCTTTATCCTGAACGCCACCCGGGAAGTCCCGCGCCTGCTGCTGCACCCCAAGAAACGCACGATAGGCCTGCGCGTGCCGGAGCATCCGATTGCCCTGGCATTGCTGGCAGAGCTGGGTGAACCGCTGATGAGCGTATCGCTGATCATGCCTGGTGACGCCGAGCCACTTGAGGACCCCTACGAAATGCGCCAACTGCTGGAGAAGCAGGTGGACCTGATCATCGACGGCGGTTTCGGCGGCGGCAAGGCCTCCACCGTGATCAACCTGTCCGATGGCGAGCCCGAAGTGGTGCGTGTAGGTTGTGGCGATCCGGCTCCATTCATGGTCGAGGCTTGAATGTCGGTCGTTGAAACCGTCGACAGCCAGGCTGGTGCCCAGCAGGAACTGCCTTTTGCCATGGTCTACGGCCAGGCGGTCATGGAAATGCCGCTGGACCTGTACATTCCGCCGGATGCCCTGGAAGTGTTTCTTGAGGCGTTTGAAGGCCCGCTGGACTTGCTGCTGTATTTGATTCGCAAGCAGAACATCAACATCCTCGATATCCCGGTGGCGGAAATCACCCGCCAGTACATGGGCTATGTCGAGTTGATGCAGTCGGTGCGCCTGGAACTGGCCGCCGAATACCTGGTGATGGCCGCAATGCTTGCGGAGATCAAGTCGCGAATGCTGTTGCCGCGCTCGGAGACCGTGGAAGCGGAAGAAGACGATCCGCGAGCCGAACTGATCCGCCGCTTGCAGGAGTACGAGCGTTTCAAGGCCGCCGCCGAAGGTATTGACGGCTTGAGCCGGGTTGGTCGGGATGTGGTAGTGCCCAAGCTTGACGCACCTGAAGCGCGCGCACGTAAATTGCTGCCGGACGTGAGTCTGGAAGAATTGCTGATGTCCATGGCCGAGGTACTGCGCCGTGGAGATATGTTTGAAAGCCACCAGGTCAGCCGCGAAGCCTTATCCACTCGCGAGCGTATGAGCGACGTCCTGGAGCGCCTCAAGGGCGGCGGTTTTGTGCCGTTTGTCGAGCTGTTTACGGCCGAGGAAGGGCGCCTGGGGGTAGTGGTGACATTTATGGCAGTCCTCGAGTTGGTCAAGGAATCCTTGGTCGAGCTGGTGCAGAATGAGCCTTTCGCAGCTATCCACGTGCGGGCGCGAGCCGAATAAAGAGCTGAATCGATGAATCTGACTGAACCCCGCGAACTGGCTCCGTTGCTGGAAGCCTTCCTGTTGGCCTCGGGCAAACCGCAATCACTGGAGCGCCTGTTCGAACTGTTCGAGGAGGCCGAGCGTCCGGAACCACCGGTGTTCAAGAAGGCGCTGGAGATCCTGCGCAAGTCCTGCGATGGTCGTGCGTTTGAGTTGAGGGAAGTCGCCTCGGGCTACCGCCTGCAAATTCGCGAGAAATTTTCGCCTTGGGTTGGGCGCTTGTGGGAAGAGCGCCCGCAACGCTATTCGCGGGCGATGCTCGAGACCATGGCGTTGATTGCCTACCGCCAACCCATCACCCGTGGCGAGATCGAAGATGTGCGGGGCGTGGCAGTCAACAGTCATATCGTCAAGACGCTGCTTGAGCGTGAGTGGATCCGCATCGTCGGTTACCGCGATGTGCCCGGTAAACCGGCAATGTTTGCTACCACCAAAGTGTTTCTAGACCACTTCAACCTGAAAAACCTCGACGATCTGCCACCCTTGGCCGAACTGCGTGAGATCGAGGCCGAACCGGTCCTGGATTTCGACGATGCGCCGGTGCCGGCCGGGCTGCAGGAACTGGCTGATGCCAGCGCCGAGCCGGAAGAACCCAAGGATGAAACCAGCTTCCACACGTTATTGCTGGAGCTCGATGATATGGAGGAGGGGCTCAAGACTGATTTTGATGACCTGTTGCGAGATGGTGCGGCCGAGCCTGAAACGCAGATGAACGTTGAAGCGCTGCCAACCATCTCAGAGCCTGAACCCGAGGAAGATATCCTCGGCGCTGCCCAGGCCCGCGAAAAACTGCTGGCCGCCGTCGCCGCCCTCGAACAGCCGCCGCTGAGCGACGAAGAAGATGAAGCCCGGGCGCTGGCTGAAGCGATCGAGGCCGAGCGGCGCCAGCAGGAAGACTAATGCCGGACCCCTGTGGGAGCGAGCAAGCCCACACATTTGATTGCCGTCGCCAGGGAGAATGCATATGAGTTCGACCAAAGACCCCTGCATCAGCATCTGCAAATTCAGCGACGACATCTGCGTCGGCTGCGGTCGCAGCAAGCGCGAGATTCGCGCCTGGAAGAAGCTCGACAAGACCGACAAGCGCGCGGTTCTCGCCGAGGCCCATCTGCGATTGATCGCCCTGGGCGCCACCGGTCGGCGGAAAAGCAAATGAGCGGGCACATATCGACTACTCTCTGATGCGCAAAGCGCGGCATGAGCGTATGATTCGCGACCCTTTGGCGATGCGTTCGCCCAAGACCCAGATTTGAATACTCTTCAGGCCACGCCTGAATCGACACACCGGGAGGTGCTTAAGATGATTGACCAAGACCAGAACGACAGCCAGGAAATCGGCCCCGCAGGCGAAAAGCTGCAGAAAGTCCTCGCCCGTATCGGCGTCGGCTCGCGCCGTGACGTAGAAGCCTGGATCACCCAGAAGCGCATCAAGGTCAATGGCGTCGAAGCCACCTTGGGCCAGCGCGTCGATCTGCATGATGCGATCACCATTGATGGCAAGGTCATCAAGCGTGAAGAGGCCGCCGAGTCGGTGCGCCGCGTCATCATGTACAACAAGCCCGACGGCGAGATCTGCACACGTGACGACCCGGAAGGCCGTCCGACCGTGTTCGACAAGATGCCTAAGCCCAAAGAAGGTCGCTGGATCAACATCGGCCGTCTCGATATCAACACCACCGGTTTGCTGATGTTCACCACTGACGGTGAACTGGCCAATCGTCTGATGCACCCGTCCTACGAAATGGATCGCGAATACGCCGTGCGTGTTCGTGGCGAAGTCGATGACGAGATGATCGAGCGCCTCAAGGCCGGTGTTGTACTGGAAGACGGCCCGGCTCGCTTTACCGACATCAAGCAGGCGCCAGGCGGCGAAGGCTTCAACCATTGGTACCACTGCGTGGTGATGGAAGGCCGTAACCGTGAAGTGCGTCGCTTGTGGGAGTCCCAGGGCCTGGTGGTCAGCCGCCTGAAGCGTGTGCGTTTTGGTCCGGTATTCCTCAACTCCGACCTGCCGATGGGCCGCTGGCGCGAAATGAGCCAGTACGAAGTCGACATTCTGAGTGCTGAAGTTGGCCTGACGCCTGTGGCCATGCCGCAGATGAATGCCAAGAGCAAAGACAAGCTGGAGCGCATGCAGCGTAAGTCGTCGCGCCCAGTGGCCCGTACTGAACGCGTGGCTCGCACTGTGCGTCCGGCGCTGGATGCGCCGGCTACTGGCGGGCGTATTTCCCGTCAGCCGCATATTGAAGGCGAGCGTCGTCCATCGGCACCTGCACGCCAGGACGGCGAACGTGCTCCACGCACGCCGCGCCCTGCGGCTCGTGGTGAGGCGCCAAGCGGTGGTCGCAGTAACCGTGGTGAGTCAGGCCGTGGTGCACCGGCGACGGATCGTCCGGCCGACAGCGCCAACACCAAGCGCCCAGCCAAGCCTGCGCCGAAAAAGCGCCCAGGCCTGAAACTGGTAGCAGACGAGCCGTCGGGCAAGCGCCGTGGCGCACCGGCCGGTTCCGGTCAGCGTCCTGGTTTTGGTCGCAAGAAGCCGCAGTGATGTTTTAAGCGCGGCACAAAAACGCCAACCCTCGGGTTGGCGTTTTTTTATGCCTTGGAATAAGGTCAAAAATGTGGGAGCGTGCAATCCCGCTCCCATATTTGGTCTCCATTGGTCTTGAAATCAGTGTCTAGAACACAAACGCCCCATCAAATACCGGTTTGTCATCCAGCGCCAATACACCACTGGCAAAGATCAAATCCAGGTGATGACTGCCTTTCTGCCCGCCGCCCAAACCCAGGTGCAAACCACAGTGGCGCTCTTCAAACCCGGCATTGCGCGCATACAGGTCCTTGACCCCTTCATTGGTGCCAATCCCCAACTCCTCCACACGACGGTTGGACGGGTTGGCGTTCAGGTATTTGTTGAAGTCATCCGCCAACCCCGGTACTTCACTGGACACACTGCAAATCGTTGAGTTCTCGATCCACAGTTCCAGCGGTGATTGCAGCACGCCGTATTTGCGCGCAAAGGGAATGGTGCTGAGAAAAGTACCGACAAACCTGACCTGACCGTTGATGGCTTCGCTATGGGTGGCAATTTCGCCGGGCGCCAGGTCGTGGTTGCCGATGCCGTTGATATTGGTCCACTTCTTGATGCTGCTCATCGGCGCTTCCAGGCACGAGCCGTGCTGATCGGTAAAGCTTAGCCGCGTGGCTTGGGACATACGGCGGATCAGCGTGGCGTTCAGGTCGGCAATCCGCTGGGGCTCGACGCTGAAAGTGTCGTAGAAGTAATCGCCGTAATCCTTGAGCAGCAGGGATTTCTTCCAGTGCTCGGCCATCACCCCTTGTAAGGCGCGGATAAAATCCGGCCCTTCGGCACGTGGGTTGGGCAAGGTCGAGGCGTCATACATAAACAGGTACAGGTCGCAGTCTTCAATGGCCTGGACCAGGCTTGGGCTGGAGGCCAGGTCCAGACGCTTCACCTGGAAATTGAAGCGGGCTGCGCTACCGTGGGTGATCGCCTGGGCGATGGCGTCGTAGCGTTCGGTATGGCCCAGCAGCACTGAGGGGCGGCTCAGGCCGCTGAGAGCCGGGTGATGGGCGAGGTAGTAGAGAAAATGTTCGACGGCGCGGGCCTTGTCCATGACGTGTGTCCTTTTGTGCCTGGGTAAGGAGGCAGATGCAGTGCACTGCACCTGCCGAATTCCTGCCGGTTTTTTAGAAAGGCCACATCGCGGTGCCGAAAGGTACGACGGCATCGGCTTGCATCATTTCAACGGCGGCCTCATGGGTCGGCGCTTCAAACCAATCGTCGAGTTGCAGTTCGGTTTCCAGGTCGTTTTCCAGTGCTTGCATGGTGAATCTCCTAGAGGACGTTGTTTGAGAGAAACCTTGCTGGCGGCTTCGCCAGGCAAGTGGAAAGAACCTAGGTGAGAGTGTTTCCAAATGCAAAAAATTTATTGACATGGTTTCATTTGGATTTTTTGTTCTGTTCTTTTGCCGATATTTTTTATCAAGGGAAAACAGTCAACTGTCGGGGTTTATCACTAGGCAAAGACCTACTGTCAATTTCTCGTTATCTGAAGTCTTTGGCTCAGGTGTCAGGGATATATGCCGCGCTGTAACGTAAAGTTGACGAATCTCACCCGTGATCAAAGGGTCAACGTCAACCTGTTGTTGCTGTAAGAAAAACCTGACATCAGACGGACGATCCGGTAGAGGCTCGGCCCGAACCGGTCGAGCGGTGTACAATGCGCCGCGTTTTACTGTGACCCCCTTGCGTATCTACGCAAAAGGCCAACCTTCAAGGCTATCCGCCTTGTTAACTCCGCCTGGCCATAAGCCGGACGGGTTCGATTTCGTCACAGATAAAAACAAACAGGTGACGCATGACCGTTAGAGAAACGCTGGACTCCTGGTGCCTGCGCTGGGGTTTGATCGGCGCTGCTTGAGTCGACTGTCAAAGCAGCAACGTGCAATGAACATCATCAAACCTTGCGTGAGACCCTTTTCATGAGTGGACCCAACTCGCATTCAGGCGAACTGAAGCGCGGCCTTAAGAATCGTCATATCCAATTGATCGCCCTCGGTGGCGCGATCGGTACCGGCCTGTTCCTGGGCTCGGCGGGGGTGCTGAAGTCAGCCGGCCCGTCGATGATCCTGGGGTATGCCATTTGCGGCTTCATCGCCTTCATGATCATGCGCCAGTTGGGCGAGATGATCGTCGAAGAGCCGGTGGCTGGTTCGTTCAGCCACTTTGCCCACAAATACTGGGGCGGTTTCGCTGGCTTTTTGTCAGGCTGGAACTGCTGGATCCTGTACATCCTAGTGGGTATGTCAGAGCTGACGGCCGTCGGCAAGTATGTGCATTACTGGTGGCCGGAGATTCCGACCTGGGTCTCGGCCGCAGCGTTTTTCGTGCTGATCAATGTGATCAACCTGGCCAACGTCAAGGTGTTCGGCGAAGCTGAATTCTGGTTCGCGATCATCAAGGTCGTGGCCATCGTCGGCATGATCGCCCTGGGCAGCTACCTGTTGGTCAGCGGCACCGGCGGGCCCCAGGCTTCGGTGAGCAACCTGTGGGAGCACGGCGGGTTCTTCCCCCATGGCGTCGGCGGTTTGGTGATGGCCATGGCATTCATCATGTTCTCCTTTGGAGGCCTGGAAATGCTCGGCTTTACGGCCGCAGAAGCCGACAAGCCACGCACCGTTATCCCCAAGGCCATCAACCAGGTGATCTACCGCATTCTGATTTTCTACATCGGCGCCCTGGTGGTGTTGTTGTCGCTGATCCCCTGGGACAGCCTGCTGGTAACCTTGAACGCCTCCGGCGACGCCTACAGCGGCAGCCCGTTTGTCCAGGTGTTCTCGATGCTGGGCAGCAACACCGCCGCGCACATCCTCAACTTCGTGGTCCTGACCGCCGCGCTGTCGGTGTACAACAGCGGCACGTATTGCAACAGCCGCATGTTGCTGGGCATGGCCGAGCAGGGTGATGCGCCGGCGGCGTTGGCGAAGATCGACAAGCGCGGCGTGCCGGTGCGCTCGATCATGGCATCAGCGGCGGTCACGTTGGTGGCGGTGCTGTTGAACTACCTGATCCCGCAACACGCGTTGGAACTGCTGATGTCCCTGGTGGTGGCCACGTTGGTGATCAACTGGGCAATGATCAGCTTTTCTCACCTCAAGTTCCGCCAGCACATGAACCGCACCAGCCAGGTGCCGTTGTTCAAGGCGTTGTGGTACCCCTATGGCAACTACGTATGCCTGGCATTCGTGGTGTTTATCCTGGGTGTCATGCTGATGATTCCGGGGATCCGGATCTCGGTGTATGCGATCCCGGTGTGGGTGGTGTTCATGGGGGTGTGCTACTACTTCAAGAGCAAGCAAAAGTCTCGAGCCTATCTCTCTGTACAGAGTCAGGCGGTAAAGTAAGTCACTGCCAATAAAGAAAAAAACCCGGGCATGTCCCGGGTTTTTTTGGGGCCGACCAAAACTTCTGCGCCGCCCTGGCCTGTTGTTACAGCTTGTATTGTGAGTTGAGGAACCGCGTACCGACGTGAGCCACATAGGAGAACTGGCCTCGTGGGCCGGACTTTTCCTATTTGATAGTTCGGGAGTTGAGTTATGCGTGTTTCTGCTTGCGTGTCGAACCAGCCTGCTTTTTCTGCCGATATAGACCAGCTTTCACTCACTCATGCCCGCAAGCAGGATCAGGACGCCGAATCTGCGCAGGAAACACCCCATACCGGTGTGTCCATCGCCGGGAAAAACTACTCCGCTGCCGATGCAAACTCGTTGGTACAGGCATTCGTCAAACACACGCTGCAAAATTCGAACTATGAGAATAAAGAGAGCCTTGAGCGTCGGGCAAAGCATTTCTTCAAACACATAGAGTCCGAAATGGCGATTTGCCTGGGTGTTGAAAAAGATCTGCAACGTGACGACTCGAAGGTGTCACAGCTGTCTTCGCACATGGTTCATCTGGTTCGCGGGTTGTGGATGAATGCCCAGGTCGATCCGGCATTTCGCGAGCAATTGCATAAAGAGCTGTTGGCCCCAAGCAATGACCCAAACCGCGTTTTATTGGCGGGTGAGGGCAAAGGTGGATTGTATCTGGGGATGAAACAACTGCACGCCATGCTGGTCAAGGGCGAGCAAGGGCCACTGACCCGTGAGGATGCGCAGCAAGGGGCGGAAATGGCGTTTGGCATAAAAGCCATGGCCGAGGCGATGAAGGGCCAGGATGCGATGCTTGCCGACCTGGACACCTACACCGTCACGCACCGAGTTGGCTCCAACAGAGTCGTCGATGGTGTGAAGACCCATCATTTCACCAGTCCCCACGGTACGGACCTGCGTAACGATCTGGGCACTCGGATTCGCGATCAGTTAGGCGTGCCGGTCATGCTGGGAACATCGGGTGGCGCTTCGGATGTTGCGTCTACGCTTCGGCATGCCGCCGAATTGCAACAACAACCGATGTGGCCGAATGGAATGGAGGCAAAAGAAGGTCGGGCGGCAATGATGGGATTGGTATTTCACTTGATGCGCCAACAGGTCACAGACAATGCCCAGTCGTTCTACGACAAGATGAGGGGAGAATTACACGGTCTGTCCGCGAAGAAAGTCGAGCCTGTGATGATCTTTTCCCACTCCTTTCCTGAAGTCGTGACGGGGGTCGAGATGACACTGAACGATGAAAAACCCACGGATCGCAACGCCATGATCCGTTCGACCCGGCTGGCGCAAGTGATGCTGGAGACGGCCTTCAAGCAAGAGCGCCTGTCAGACGTGGATAAGCAGCGCTAACCGCAAGCCCATACATGGCAGGGGTTCATTCGCGTATCCTGATTGACCCTATCGAATCGCGGACCTGCTTTCCATGCTGGTGATTTCCAACAACGTGCATCTGCCCGACGCCGAGATCGAGTTGACGGCCATTCGCGCCCAGGGCGCCGGCGGCCAGAACGTCAACAAGGTTTCCAGCGCGGTGCACCTGCGGTTCGACATCCCGGCGTCATCTCTGCCACCGTTCTACAAGGAGCGATTGCTGGCGCTGCGCGACAGTCGTATCACCAGCGAAGGGGTGCTGGTGCTCAAGGCCCAGCAATACCGGACCCAGGAGCAGAACCGCGCCGATGCCCTGGAGCGCTTGGTGGAGTTGATTCTCAGCGCGACCAAGGTGGAGAAAAAACGTCGTCCCACCAAACCGACCCTGGGGTCGAAAAAGCGGCGCCTGGAATCCAAGACCAAGCGCGGCAGCATCAAGGCCGGGCGTGGCAAGGTGGACTTCTAGCCGGTGTCGCGTTCTTTGCGGTACTTGGGCGCCTGTCGGTATAGATACACGCTCAGCAATAGCCCACCGAAGGCGGCCAGAGCGGCGAACAAGAAGATCGAAGCAAAGCCAAAGCCTGCCGCAACTGCGCCGGCCAACGGTCCGGTGATGCCCAACGACAGGTCGATAAACAGCGAATAGGCCCCCACCGCCGCACCACGGCTGGAAGCCGGTACCAGGTTGACCGCTTCCACGCCCAGTGCAGGAAACACCAGGGAAAAGCCGAACCCGCTCAAGGCTGCACCGGCCAGCGCCAATTCAGCGCTCGGCGCCAACCACAGTAACAACAGGCCCAGGGTCTCCACCGCCAGGCAGGCGATGGCCACGCGAAAGCCGCCAATCCGGTTGATCAGGCTGCCAAACAACAAACGCGCGCCGATAAAGCTGGCACCGAACAGGCTCAGGCACAGGACGGCGTTGTCCCAGTGCTGGGTGGCGTAGTACAGGGTGATGAAGGTGGCGATGGTGCCAAAACCAATGGAGCCCAACGCCAGTCCGCAGCCGTGGGGCAGGACACGGCCCAGCACATGCATGAACGGCAAGCGTTCGCCCGAGACCAACGGCGCCGCAAGCTTCGGCCACGCTAGCAGCAAGCCCAGCAGCGCCAGCAAGATAATGCTCACGCCCATGCTCCACAGCCCCAGTTGGCTGACCAGCAGCACCCCCAACGGTGCGCCAATGGCCAGGGCGCCGTAGCTGGCGATGCCATTCCAGGAAATGACTTTGGCGGTGTTAGCTGCACCGACCCGACCGATGCCCCAGCCAATCGACCCCGAACCCACCAGGCTTTCGGCGCTGCCCAGCACTAGACGGCCAATCAACAGGCTGGCCAGGCTCAGTGCGGGCAGGCTCGTCAACCAGGCCGAAAGCAGCATGAACACGCCGCTCAAGCCGCAGCCGGCCAAGCCATACATCACTGCGCGCTTGCTGCCACGGTTATCGATGATCCGGCCGGCGTAAGGTCGGCTCAGCAGCGTGGCCAGGTATTGCACGCTGATCACCAGGCCGGCCACCACTGCGCCAAACCCAAGGTCGCTGTGGACGTAGCCTGGCAGTACGGCCAGGGGAATGCCGATATTCAAGTAACCGATAAAGGTGAATAAAACGATGGAAATGACTTGTAGTGTGACCGCCATGGGGCGCTGGGTTTCTGGCATGGTGAAAGGTCCACTGTCGCGGCAGAAAAAGATAGGCTGCTTATGATACCGGCGCTTTGGACTGTGCCGCGCGGTAAAACACAAAACTCTGGATCAGCGGTGACGGGATCAAGTGCTGGTGCAGCAGAGGGGCGATTGCGCCGGCGTCCAGGTCAGGACGGCTGTCAGCTATCGCTGGGGTTGAGCAGGCGGGTAGTGACCAGGGCGGCCAGGGCATTTTCCTGGGTACCGAAGCGTTTAAGCAGCAACGCTTGTTTTTCGGGGCTGAGGCGACTCCACACATCGACCATTTGCATGGCTGCGCCGAGCAAGGCGTCGTCAGGGTTGGTTTGTGGGTTGTCGGTCATGTTGCGAGTCTCTGCTGCGAGTGTTTCAGGCGGTGTGGAAAACGCGCAATGTCACGCTTTCCACACGGTCTGGGTCATGCGGTCAGTCTTGGCTTTCGCTGTCGACGGGTGCTGCTTCTTGTGGCATTGGCTTGTCGCCGTTCGCCTGTTGCGGGGTTGGCTGCTCGGTCTCGTGCAGGCTTGGGAAGGGGAGATTAGGGATCTCGTGCATCGTCGTCGCTCCTCGCAAGGTCTGGTGATGAATTGCAGGTATTCCACGCTTTTAACAAAGCCCGGGCAGCATACAGCACTGTAAATGACAAAAAGACTTTTTATCGCCCACTGGATCAACCTTCATCGATGAGGCGCAAGGGGCATAACGTCACACGACGGTCTGCCGGCTCACTGATGGCGTGACGGGCTTAAAACTGTACTTTGCCCAGGATCATGTCGCGGTACATGACGAAGTCGCCCAGCAGGCTGTAGAACGGATGCTGAAAGGTCGCCGGACGGTTCTTTTCAAAAAAGAAGTGGCCTGCCCACGCAAAACTGTAGCCAGCCAGCGGCAGTGCCAGTAGCAACCACCAGGCACCTTTGCCGACGGCGAAGGCAAAAATGAAAATCACCAGACTGGTGCCGATAAAGTGCAGGCGTCGGCAAGTGCTGTTGCCGTGTTCACTCAGGTAATACGGATAGAACTCAGCGAAGCTTTTGAACTTTCTGACATTTTCCATAGCGGATTGCCCTCTGCTTGTTGTTCCACCCAATCGATATTCGGTGGGGAGCTTATCTGAGTCTAGAGTCATCCTCGGTAACGGCCAGTGACAATAGATGCCAGTTTAGTACCCTTGGGTTCCTGGCTGCCGTTTAAGCCTTTCATTGAAAACGCCGAGACCTCTCTGGCCAGCGCATTGGTACTGGTTGACCGGTCGTGTTTTGCAGCCGTGCAATGTCTGACGCAGGGTGATCAGCCGGTGGATCTGAAGCCCTGCGGGCATGCCTTCCATGCGCTGTGGCTCAGTGCCGCCAGAATGCCGGGATACACAACACAAACACGGTAATGATCTCCAGTCGCCCCAGCAGCATGCCCAGGGACAGAATCCACTTGGCTGCGTCCGGCAAAGTGGCAAAGTTGCCGGCCGGGCCGATGGTCTCGCCCAACCCCGGGCCCACACCGGAGACAGTGCTGGCTGCGCCGGTCAGGGCGGTCATCCAGTCCACGCCCAATAGCGAAAGGGCCAGGGCGATCACGCAGATGGTGATGGCAAAGAAGAACGAGAAGGTCAGGATCGAACGGACGATTTCTTCATCCAGGCGATGGCCATTATATTTCTGCTTGATCACGGCCCGAGGGTGAATCAGTTGATTCAAGTTGGCCTTGAGCAGGATATAGGCAACCTGGAAGCGAAAGATCTTGATCCCGCCTGCTGTAGACCCCGAGCAGCCGCCGACAAAACCCAGGTAGAAAAACAACATTAGTGAGAAGTTGCCCCACAGGCTGTAGTCCCCAAGCGCGAAGCCGGTGGTGGTCACGATGGACGTGACGTTCAGCGCTACGTGGCGCAAGGCTTCCAGCCAATGCAGGTCTGTAGTCCACCAGTACCAACTGCCAAGCACCAGCCAGGTTACAAGCAGCATGGCGAGCAAGCCTTGTACTTGCTGGTCCTTGATCAGCGCCTTGCGATTGCCGCGCAAGGTGGCGACATACAGGGCGAATGGCAAGCTGCCCAGAATCATCACCACCACGGCCACCCAATGCACTGCAGGCTGTTGCCAGTGGGCCAGGGATTGGTCCGAGGTGGAGAAACCACCGGTGGAAATTGCCGACATTGCATGGTTGATCGCATCGAACAGGCCCATGCCGGCCCACCAGAAGGCCAGGCTGCCCAAGATGGTAATCCCGACATACGACGCGACAATCAGCCGCGCCACCATATGGGAGCGAGGCATGACCTTTTCCGAGCGGTCCGAGGATTCGGTCTGGAACAAGCGCATACCGCCGATCCGCAGCAGCGGCAGGATCGCTACCGCCATGGCGATAAAGCCGATGCCGCCGAGCCAGTGCAGCAGCGAACGCCATATGAGGATGCCCGGTGACATGGTGTCCAGGCCGCTGAGCACTGTGGCACCGGTGGCTGTGATGCCGGACATGCTTTCGAAGAAGGAGTCGGTGTAGCTGATGTGCTGAGTCAGCAGGAACGGCAGCGCGGCGAAGATGCAGACCACCACCCAACTGCTGACAGTCAGCAGGTACATATCCCTGGGGCGTAGATTGACATGCTCCGGCCGGCCGGGGATCACCAGGGCCAGGCCTGCGATAAACGTGATCATGCTGGCCCAAAGAAAGGACGGCAGATCGCTGGTGCGTTCGAAAAACACCAGGGTCGCCATCGGCACCACCATGGCGATCGCGAGGGTGATCAGGAAGATGCCGATGATGAAACCAATGATCCGCAAGGTCGGCAGCGCCATGAATTCCGCTCGGGTAACAGGAAGAGGCGCCATTCTACCTGCGACGCAGGGCTTGTAAACCGGGGGCTGCAAAGGCTCTACGGCTGAAATGCAAAGCGGGCTTGTGTGGGTGCGGGCTTGGTGGTGTCTGTACAGGTACAAAAAAGGCGACCAGAAGGCCGCCTCATTCCAACCGCGTGGATCAGAACTCGTGTTCAGCGTTATCCGGGTTCAGGTCGCCCATACCCAGCTTGCCGGCAGCCTGCTCGATCGCGCCGGTCTGCTTGACCAGCGAGGCAATGGCGTCGCGCACTATCTGGTTGCCTGCTTCGTTACCGGCAGCAATCAACTGGTCGTAGTGCTCACCCTTGTTGGCGTGGTCAACCATGACCTGGATCTTGGCTTCGGTAGCCGCCAGGTCAGCCTTGAGGGCTTCGTCGGCGGCCGGGTCGACCTTGGCCACCAGCGACGACAGGCTGGCGCCGGTCAGCTTGGTGCCATCAACGCGGGTGTATTCGCCCAGGTACACATTGCGAATGCCTTTGGCATCGTAGAAATGCGAGTTGTGGGTGTTGTCGCTGAAGCAGTCATGCTCGTCTTCTGGCGAGTTGGCTTCCAGGGACACTTTCATCCGCTCGCCTGCCAGTTCGCCCAGGGACAGGCTGCCCATGCCGAACAGCATCTTGCGCAGGCCGTCGGTCGCAGGTTCTGCTTGCAGGGTGGCGCGGTAATTGTCTTCGACGTCGGGCTTCCAGTTACCGACCATTTCTTCCAGGTCGCTGACCAGCAATTGGGTCACGGCGTTCAAGTAGGCGCGGCGGCGTTCGTTGTGGCCACCAGTTGCGCCTTCGCCTTGCAGGTAGTCCGAAGCCGGACGGTTACCGGCGCCAGGGCCGGTACCGTTCAGGTCCTGGCCCCAGAGTAAAAATTCGATGGCATGGTAGCCGGTGGCGACGTTGGCTTCGGAGCCTCCCAGCTCATTGAGGCTGGCGAGTTTTTCCGCAGTGATGTCCTTGACGTCGATCTTGTCTTCGCCGACCTGAATCTCGGTATTGGCGATGATGTTGGCGGTGGCGCCCGGGTTGCCCAGTGCATGGGCGTAGGATTTGTCGACGTAGTCGATCAGGCCTTCGTCCAGCGGCCAGGCATTCACTTGGCCTTCCCAATCATCAATGATGGTATTGCCGAAGCGAAACACTTCGCTCTGCAGGTAAGGTACACGCGCAGCGATCCAGGCGGTACGGGCAGCTTTCAAGGTCTCGTCATTGGGCGTGGCGAGGAATGCGTCGATAGCGCCCTGCAGGGTTTTCGCGGTGGACAGGGAGTCGCTGTAAACAGCAAATACCATGTCTGCATAATGCGCGACGACCGCCTTGGCGGCGGCCTCATCCACCTGGCCCGCGGTTGCGGCAGCTGCTGGAGCGGTAGTGCTGGCAGCTGGCGTAGGTGCCTGAGGAGCGGCAGCCTTGTCTTTGCCCTCGCCGCAACCGGCGAGAGAAATGGCGATGGCCAGCAGACTTGCGGTGGCCAGGGGCATACGAATCATGGCGAACATCCTGCTTCGGTAGATGACTGGGGCGCACTGGAGTGCGCAAAACTGCAACATAATGCGAAAGATTTGCATTTTCTGTAAAGGGTTAACGCAGCAAAAATTTCATATTCAGGTGCCGACGGCCCAAGGGCGCGCCTCGGCTGGCCATCATGGCACTACAGGATCGCGGCGTTATCGCGTTCGGATTGTTTCAGATAGGCCACCAGTTCCCGTGCCGGCAGTGGTTTGCTGTAGTGATAGCCCTGACCTTCATGGCAGCCTTCGGCGATGACATATGCTTCCTGCTCGGCAGTTTCCACCCCTTCGGCGATCACCTGCATGCCCAGGCTCTTGCCCAGTTGGATGATCGCCCGCACGATGCTGGCATCGTCGTCGTCATCCAGCAGGTCTTGGACGAAGCTCTTGTCGATCTTGATCTTGTCCAGGGGCAGGCTTTTCAAATAACTGAGGGATGAGTAACCGGTACCGAAGTCATCAATGGCAATCAGTGCCCCTGACCGCCTCAGGCTGAGCAGATGTTGGGCGGCAGTGCTGATGTCTTCCATCAGGCCGGTTTCGGTCACTTCCAGCTCAAGGCTGCGGGGGGGCAGGCGGTAGATCTGCAGCAAGTTGTTGACCACTCGCGGCAGCTCGGCATGGTGCAGTTGCACCGTGGACAGGTTCACTGCCATGCGCAAAGCGGTGAACCCCAGGTCATGCCATTCACGTAGTTGCCGACAAGCCTGGTCCAGCACCCATTCGCCAATCGAAATAATTGTGCCGCTCTGTTCTGCCAGGGGGATGAACAAGTCAGGCGGCACCAGGCCGTGTTCCGGGTGCTGCCAGCGCAATAGTGCTTCAACTCCGACTACACGGTGGTCGTGATAACTGATTTGCGGTTGATACACCAGATGAAACTGACCGCGTCTCAAGGCGTCGCGCAGGTCTTTTTCCAGCTCGCGGCGACGGCGCATCTCACTGTCGACGCTGGCGATATAGAACTGGTAACGGCTGCGCGAGCGGCTCTTGGCCAGGGTCATGGTCTGCTCGGCTTTTTGCAGCAGTTTCTCGGCGCTGTCGCCGTCTTCGGGAAACAACGTAATGCCAATGGTGGCCCGCAGGCGGATTTTCTCGTGTTCAAGGGCAAATTCGGCTTCCAGCTCATCCAGGATGCTTTGTGCCAGTTCGGCCGCTTCGTAGGGTTGCTCGATGTCTGCCTGGACCAGGGCGAACTGATCCCCTCCCAGGCGGGCGAGGGCGCCGAGGTGGCCACTGTGGGCGCGCAGACGATCAGCCAGGGCCAGCAGCAGTTGGTCGCCCGCCTGATAGGTGAACTGCTCGTTGACGCTTTTGAAATCGTCCAGGCCTACGCATAACACTGCGACCCGGCGTTGCCTACGTCCCGCATCGATGAGGATTCTGTCCAGTTGTTCCTGAAGTTTGCGGCGGTTCGGCAGGCCAGTCAGAAAATCGTATTGGGCCATGCGAAGCAGACTGTTTTCAGCTTCGTGCCGCAGATGGGTGTTGCGCTCGATGGAGGCCAGCAGCTGGTTGGCGGTGTTGATCCAGTGGCCCAGTTCGTTTTTTTCATGGCCTTTGAGCAGCGGGATCTTGTGCTCGCTTGGGCGGTCGGGGTTGATTGAGCTCAGGTGCCCGATGATTCGCGACAGCGGCTTGGTCAGCAGCCAGTGATAGACCAGGTATAACACCAGGGCCATGGCCATGGCGCGCAAGACGCCGGAGATGAAGATGATCACGGAGCTGACGATAAAGCTCTTGCCATACACGGCGGTGTCGAGGGTGATGCTCAGGTCACCGTAGTATTCGCTGTAGGGCCCGCGTCCAACCAGTGGAGTGGTGAATGTGCGTTCCTGGCCGAGGATCAGGTCGGTGAGCCAGCGACTGGAGGATTGCTGCAGATCGCGGTGCTTTTCCGCGAGCATGGGTTCGTTGGGATGACCAATGGATGCCACGCGCACGGCATCATCTTGAAACAGGCCTTCTATGACCTGCATACCCATTTCGCGGTCCAGGCTGTAGACCGCCTGGGTGGAAGGGTCGCGAAACATATCCAGGATGCGCTGGGCATCCGCCGCCACGGTCTGGCGCGTTTTGTAGGCGTCAAAGACAATCTGGGCCGCGCTCAGTACCACTCCGACGATCAATGCCGAAAGCAGCACAACTCGGAGCAACTTCACCGACAAGCTGTTTTTGAGTTCCAGCTTCAAAGGGTCATTCCTTGTTCCATTCGGGTAGCCTCAAGATGCCATGAGTATTGGCAATCTGGTGATGGCAGTCAAAGGAACATTGGGGCTTGAGAAATCTGGAAGCTGTTGAGTGGCGGGTGGCTGGGAAGGAAGAGGGCGGGGATATTCACCGCCCTCGTGTACCGTGCGCGGGAGTGAAGGCAATAGCCTTTTTGGCATCTCGCGAAGGGTCGTCGAATATTTTATGCGTTGTAAGTAATTTTAATGGAATTATTCTGGTGGACATCTTTGCAGATTTTTCCGGGATCCCCCTCCCCGGCAGGCTTTTTTAAATCTAGCATCTTACCTACCAAATCCAGGCCTTTTCCCGCCAAGTCAAGACCTTTTCCCGCAAGGTCCAGGCCTTTTTCTGCCAGTGGCAGGAGTGCTGTAGCGGCTGACATACCTATCGATAACGGATCCATTATGGACTCTCCTACATGAACTGAAAGAGTTGTTTCTCTCACTTGCTGCGTGGCAAATTCATGTCAGCGGGTTCCGTCCTTCCTGCATTGGTTTGATTGTTCAATCGATCACATTAGCCCGGCATCCAGTTTGTGGGAAAGCGCAGTCTGTACCGGATAAAAGCATGATTGGAGGGGACGGCGGGATAGGGCGGACGGGCATCCGCCTATCTGGTGCAACGCTGCCTTATGTACGCAAGATAACGTTGTGCCTCAATACTTCATGGGGGATTTTGAAGCATCTTGCGGGTTGGCGAAGTTCACGCCTTGGTTTTTCGCTCCGCCGAGGCCATTCATGACTTGACCGAGCGGGGACGCAGACTTGGCAGCATCTCCAATGGTTTTGGAAAGGTCACCAAGCATAGGTAGGACTGCAGCGAGTGCCATGATAGCCATCGTAATTTCTCCGACATGGGAAAGAGGTGAATTCCTCTCCCCGCCTTCGTGGCAGCATTCAGTCGTTCAGTTCCGGACCCATGAAAAAGCCCGGCAATTGCCGGGCTCTTTCTACTGCAAGGGTTGCTTAGGCAGTGAAGGTCTTGCCTTCGAACTGCTCGGCAACAAACTTCCAGTTGACCAGGTTCCAGAACGCTTCTACATACTTTGGACGCACGTTGCGGTAGTCGATGTAGTAAGCGTGTTCCCAGACGTCGCAGGTCAGCAGCGGAGTGTCGCCGCTGGTCAGCGGGTTGCCGGCGCCGATGGTGCTGGCCAGGGCCAGGGAACCGTCAGCTTTTTTCACCAGCCAGCCCCAACCGGAACCGAAGGTGCCGACGGACGTCTTGGTGAACTCTTCCTTGAACTTGTCGAACGAACCGAAGGCTGCGTTGATGGCTTCCGCCAATGCGCCGGTCGGTTGGCCGCCGGCGTTTGGCGCCAGGCAGTTCCAGTAGAAGGTGTGGTTCCAGACTTGAGCGGCGTTGTTGAAGATACCGCCCGAAGAGGTTTTGACGATCTCTTCCAAGGTCTTGCCTTCGAACTCAGTGCCAGGCACCAGGTTGTTCAGGTTCACGACATAGGTGTTGTGGTGCTTGTCGTGGTGATATTCCAAGGTTTCCTTGGAGATGTGCGGCTGCAGGGCATCGTGTGCGTACGGCAGCGGCGGCAATTCGAAAGCCATGATAATTCTCCTAATCAGGTCAGTTGCGGTGAGCGCAAGGCCGATCACGGGCGGCCAGACAAGCGCCGGGGAGTTTGTACTCTTTGCGGCGCAGGTGCAGGATCATAGCACCGGGGGGGCGGCAAAACCACGCAACAACTGTGTGGGATAGAGGTTCCAAAGACTTTTGGCTGCTCTTCAAATCAGTCAACTGGTGCTTATCAATTGGTAAGCCACAAAGAACATCATCAACGCCACCAACAGGTCCAGTAAACGCCAGGTGGCCGGCCGTGCCAACCAGGGTGCCAGCCAGGCCGCGCCGAGGGCCAGGGCGGAAAACCACAGCAATGAAGCGCTCGCGGCGCCTGCCACATAGGCTCCGGGCTCGGTTTGCTGGGCACCCAAAGAGCCGATCAACAGCACGGTGTCCAGATATACATGGGGATTGAGCAGGGTGACGGCCAGGGCGCTGAGCATCACCGCACGCAGCGAACGCACCTTTTGCCCCTCTCCTTGTTCCAGGCTTTGCCGCGAGCAGGCACGGCGCAGCGCTAGGGCGCCATACCACAACAGGAATGCCGCGCCACCCCAGCGAGCAATCGCCAGCAACACCGGGTTGTGCGCCAGTACAGTTGCCAGCCCAAACACTCCGGCAGCGACCAGCAATGCATCACACACCACACACAGGGCCGCTACCGGCAAATGGTGTTCGCGACGCAGGCTTTGCGCCAGGACAAAGGCGTTTTGTGTACCGATAGCCATGATCAGTCCCAAGGCGACCAATAGGCCGTTCACATAACTCTGCCACATAAAATTTACTCTGCTTGCCAATCAATACTGGCGATTGTCGCGAGTGAAGCTGTATAAGAAAAACAAATATTGCTGATCGCTCATTAGGGAAACTGATGTTCGACTATAAATTGCTTTCTGCCCTGGCGGCGGTTGTGGAACAGGCCGGCTTCGAACGCGGCGCCCAGGTGCTCGGTGTCTCGCAATCGGCCATATCCCAGCGCATCAAATTACTTGAAGCGCGAATCGGGCAGCCGGTGCTGGTACGGGTAACGCCACCGACGCCGACGGAGATCGGCCGGCGCCTGCTTAATCATGTGCAACAGGTGCGGTTGCTGGAGCGAGATCTGCAAAGCCAGGTCCCGGCCCTGGATGAGGAGGGCCTGCCCGAGCGTCTGCGCATTGCCTTGAACGCTGACAGCCTGGCCACGTGGTGGGCACAGGCGGTAAGCGACTTTTGCGCAGACCAGAATTTATTGCTGGATCTGGTAGTGGAGGACCAGACTGTTGGCCTCAAGCGCATGCGTGCCGGTGAAGTGGCGGCCTGCGTGTGCGCCAGCGAGCGTCCTGTCGCCGGAGCCCGCAGCTTGTTGCTGGGCGCCATGCGCTACCGGGCGCTGGCCAGTCCGGAGTTTGTCGCCCGGCACTTTCCGGACGGAGTACGGGCCGATCAATTGGCCCGTACTCCGGCATTGGTGTTTGGTCCCGACGACTTCCTGCAACATCGCTACCTGGCATCGCTGGGTGTCGATGGCGGTTTCGAGCACCATTTATGCCCGTCTTCCGAGGGTTTTATCCGCTTGACCGAAGCCGGACTGGGTTGGGGGCTGGTGCCGGAATTACAGGTTCGCGACCAACTCCAGAAGGGCGTTCTGGTTGAGTTATTGCCAGATAAGCCAATCGATGTGCCGTTGTACTGGCATCATTGGCGCAGCGGCGGGCAATTGCTCGGCTTGTTGACCGAGCATCTGGCGCGGGCTACCGGCCAATTGTTGGTGCCGCATTAGCAATGCCAAGCGTCAAGCTACCAGCTGCAAGTTAGCGCTTGCGGATCGATTTTAACTTGCAGCTGGTAGCTTGACGCTTGGAGCTGCATCCGAAGGAGGCACCATGAAAATTCTGGTCACCGGCGCAAGCGGCTTCATCGGCGGGCGCTTTGCGCGTTTCGCCCTGGAGCAAGGCCTGGACGTGCGGGTCAACGGGCGGCGGGCAGAAGGGGTCGAGCACCTGATTCGGCGAGGTGCCGAGTTTATCCAGGGTGACTTGATTGAACCTGACCTGGTTCGCGATCTGTGCCGCGATGTCGAAGCCGTGGTGCACTGCGCCGGTGCCGTGGGGCTCTGGGGGCGTTATCAGGAATTTCACCAAGGCAACGTGCTGGTAACAGAGAACGTCGTCGAAGCATGTCTCAAGCAACGGGTCGGGCGACTGGTGCACTTGTCCTCACCCTCGATTTATTTTGATGGGCGCGATCACCTTGGCCTGACTGAGGAACAAGTCCCCAAACGCTTCAAGCACCCTTATGCAGCCACTAAGTACCTGGCCGAGCAAAAGGTTTTCGGCGCCCAGGAATTTGGTTTGGAAGTGCTGGCCCTGCGTCCGCGTTTTGTCACGGGTGCTGGTGACATGAGTATCTTTCCGCGCTTGCTGAACATGCAGCGCAAGAATCGCCTGGCGATTGTCGGCGATGGTTTGAACAAGGTTGATTTCACCAGCATCCACAACCTCAACGAAGCGTTGCTCAGCAGCCTGCTGGCCACCGGCTCGGCGCTGGGCAAGGCTTACAACATCAGTAACGGCACGCCGGTGCCGGTATGGGATGTTGTCAACTATGTCATGCGGCAAATGCAGATGCCTCAGGTCACGCGTTATCGCTCCTACGGCTTGTCCTACAGCATTGCGGCGCTCAATGAGGCGTGTTGCGCATTGTGGCCAGGGCGCCCGGAGCCGTCGCTGTCGCGGTTGGGGATGCAGGTGATGAACAAGGATTTCACCCTCGATATCAGCCGTGCCCGGCATTACCTTGATTATCAGCCCAAGGTCAGCCTGTGGACGGCCCTTGACGAGTTCTGCCATTGGTGGAAGGCCCAGGAGCCGGCTGGGCGTTAGAATCGGCAACATATGCGCAACCGATTATCCGATTGCGGATCAATCAACGCGACATGCAAGGGGTTTATACTCGCGCCGCTTGGCTTTCCATGTGGCTACCTCAGGATTTAAGGTTGATTCATGCGTAACGATGCTAATGATGACTTCGACACGGTACCGAGCCTTCGCGCGGACCTGGGCAATGACGATGATTTTGTGCCAACTCCTGCCACGTCCGTGCGCTCGCGTCCCGCACCTGTGGTGAAGGTCAAGAGTGCCAGTACCGGTCCTTTATGGGCGTTGGTGGGGGCGCTGCTGTTTGCTTTCGCCGGTCTGGCCTGGTGGAGTTTCCAGCAGATTTCCTTGATGGGACAGCAACTGGTGGCGACCCAGGAAAGCTTTGCGCGTATCAGCGAGGAGGCCGCCGGACGCCTGCAGGCTATTTCCGGCAAGGTGGTGGCTAGTGAGGCCAGCGTCAGTACCGGCAGTGAAGCATTGAAGATGCAGATCAAGCAGTTGGAAACCCAGTTGCTTGAGCAAGGCAAACAGCAGATGGGCGTGGCCGGGCAGGCCACTGACCTGGACAAGCGCCTGGCACAAATGAGTGCAAGCACAACGGAACTGGCGAGCGTCAATACGCAGTTGCAAGCGCAGGTTCAGACACTGATCGGTGAGTTGACCACGCTCAAGGCCGCGCAGGCCGAAACGGCCAGGCTCAACACCGAGGTCAAGACTCTTGGGACCGATGTAGGGGCGTTAAAAAAGCAGGGCAACCCGGCCACTGCTATCGCCCGTCTGGAGCAGGATCTGCTGGTGGTCAAGAGCGAGTTGGATAATCGCGCCGCCACCGAGGGCCCTACGAATAAAGAGTTTGATGTGTTCCGCATCCAGACCACTCGCAATATCACCACCTTGCAGACCCAGATGCAGAATTTGCAGCGCAAGGTCGGTGCGTCGGCGACGGGCGCTTCCCTCGGGCAATGATTGATGGCCCTCGTATCCTGGAATGTCACCGCCTGGTGACATTTATCACCCCCTTCGTTACGTGGCCTGGCCTGGCGCTTGTTTAGACTTCCGTCATCCCACAAAAACAAATAAGGGCCAATCATGACCATGCAACTACTGCCTGCCAGCAGTTGGCTGAACGCACCTGCCCATCACACATGGCTTGGCGCCGAAGGGCAGCGCCTGCTGATGTTCGCCAGGGCTTCCAGGCTGCCTGAGGGCTTTGGCAACCTGGATGATCAGGGCCGCTTGCCCGCCGATGCCCGCGCCGAAACCATGAACACGGCCCGCATGACCCACAGCTTTGCCATGGCCCATGCCATGGGATTGCCGGGGTATGCCGACTTGGTAGCCCACGGAGTGGCGGCACTGGCCGGCCCGTTGCGCGATAGCAAGCATGGCGGTTGGTTCGCCGCGCCATGCGCCCAGGATGGCAACAGCACCAAGGCCGCCTATCTGCACGCCTTTGTGGCCCTGGCTGCCAGTTCTGCGGTGGTGGTCGGGGCTCCCGGGGCACAGACCCTGTTAAATGACGCGATCCACATTATCGATCAGTTTTTCTGGAGTGAAGAGGAGGGCGCCATGCTTGAGTCCTTCGCCCAGGACTGGACCGGCGAAGAAGCGTATCGCGGCGCCAACAGCAACATGCACGCCACCGAGGCCTTTCTCGCCCTCGCGGATGTCACCGGGGATACCCGCTGGCTGGACCGTGCACTGCGTATTGTCGAGCGAGTGATCCACGGCCATGCAGCGGGCAATCAGTTCATGGTGATCGAGCATTTCGACCGCCAATGGCAACCGCTGCCCGGTTACAACGAAGACAACCCCGCCGATGGCTTCCGCCCCTATGGCATCACCCCAGGTCACGGTTTCGAGTGGGCGCGGCTGGTGTTGCACCTGGAAGCCGCGCGCCTGCAGGCTGGGCTGGCGACACCGCACTGGTTGTTGAGCGACGCCAAGGGTTTGTTTGCCAGCGCCTGTGAATACGCCTGGGCCGTGGACGGCGCGCCCGGCATCGTCTACACCCTGGACTGGAATCAGCGCCCGGTGGTACGCGAACGTCTGCATTGGACTCACGCCGAGGCCAGCGCTGCTGCCCAGGCGCTGCTAAAGCGCACGGGCGAGTTGCATTACGAAATCTGGTACCGGCGCTTCTGGGAGTTTTGCGAAACTCATTTCATCGACCGCGTCCATGGCAGTTGGCACCACGAACTCAACCTGCATAACCAACCCAGCAGCAACATCTGGGGTGGCAAGCCTGACCTGTACCACGCCTGGCAAGCGGTATTGCTGCCCGGCTTGCCGTTGGCGCCAAGCATGGCCAGCGCGTTGGCTGCAGGGGCAAATGTCACCGTTTGGTGACATTTGCCCATCCCTTTGTTACCTGCTGGTCAAAGATCCCTGTTTAAAATCCGTGCAGCGCAAGCTCTAGACTTGCATGCATAACAACAAGAAAAGGTACTCAGATGAACGCGATTAATCGCCTCGCCGTCGCTATTTCCATTGCCTCGTTGTTTCCCCTCAGTGCTATTGCCGCCGACTCGAAAGGTACGGTTGAAGTTGTGCATTGGTGGACTTCTGGCGGTGAGAAGGCGGCAGTGGATGTCCTGAAGGCCCAAGTTGAGAAAGACGGCTTTACCTGGAAAGACGGAGCCGTTGCAGGTGGTGGTGGCGCCACTGCCATGACCGTGCTGAAAAGCCGCGCGGTTGCCGGCAATCCACCCGGCGTTGCCCAGATCAAAGGCCCTGATATCCAGGAGTGGGCATCCACCGGGCTCCTCGATACCGACGTCCTGAAGGACGTTGCCAAAGCCGAGAAGTGGGACAGCCTGCTCGACAAGAAAGTCTCTGATACCGTGAAGTACGACGGTGATTACGTGGCTGTGCCGGTGAATATCCACCGGGTCAACTGGCTATGGATCAACCCGCAGGTCTTCAAGAAAGCCGGTATCGAAAAGAACCCGACCACCCTGGAAGAATTCTACGCAGCCGCTGACAAACTCAAGGCTGCGGGTTTCATTCCCTTGGCCCACGGTGGCCAGCCGTGGCAGGACAGCACTGTGTTTGAGGCTGTCGTGCTCTCGGTCATGGGGGTGGATGGCTACAAGAAAGCCCTGGTAGACCTGGACAATGACGCGCTGACCGGCCCGGAAATGGTCAAGGCTCTCACCGAGCTGAAGAAAGTCGCGACCTACATGGACGCCGACGGCAAGGGCCAGGACTGGAACCTGGAAGCGGCCAAAGTCATCAACGGCAAGGCCGGCATGCAGATCATGGGTGACTGGGCCAAGAGCGAGTGGACCGCCGCCAACAAAGTTGCCGGCAAGGACTACGAGTGCGTAGCTTTCCCGGGCACCGATAAGGCTTTCACCTACAACATCGACTCCCTGGCGGTGTTCAAGCAGAAAGATGCAGGCACTTCGGCGGGCCAGCAGGATATCGCCAAGGTTGTGCTGGGTGAGAACTTCCAGAAAGTCTTCAGCATCAACAAAGGTTCGATCCCGGTTCGCAATGACATGCTGGCCGATATGGGCAAATACGGCTTCGACAGTTGCGCTCAGACTGCTGCCAAGGACTTCCTCGCGGACTCCAAGACTGGCGGCCTGCAGCCGAGCATGGCGCACAACATGGCGACCACGCTGGCCGTACAGGGTGCGTTCTTTGACGTCGTGACCAACTACATCAACGACCCGAAAGCCGACCCGGCCGATACCGCCAAGAAACTTGGCGCGGCGATCAAGTCTGCCAAATAACGAACGTGAGGTCTGGCTTGTGTGGGAGCGGGCTTGCTCGCGATGGCATCACCGCGGTGTAACTGATACGCCGAGGCGCCAGCATCGCGAGCAAGCCTGTTCCCACATAGAGCCAGCCCCGCAAAGTTAATTTGACGGCCCTTTTTCCCTGTACTGGATTTTCCCATGAGTTCTGTTGCTGTGTTCAGCAAAGCCTCGCCGTTCGATGCACTGCAGCGCTGGCTACCGAAACTGGTACTGGCACCCAGCATGTTTGTCGTACTGGTGGGCTTCTACGGTTATATCTTGTGGACGTTCGTTCTGTCGTTCACCAACTCGACGTTCCTGCCTACCTACAAATGGGTTGGCCTGGCGCAATACGAACGGTTGTTCAACAACGACCGCTGGTGGGTGGCGAGCAAGAACCTGGCGCTGTTTGGCGGCATGTTCATCGGCATCACTTTGGTGATCGGCGTGCTGCTGGCCGTGTTTCTCGACCAACGTATCCGCCGTGAAGGTTTTATCCGCACTATTTACCTGTACCCGATGGCGCTCTCGATGATCGTCACCGGTACAGCCTGGAAATGGTTGCTCAACCCGGGCATGGGCCTGGACAAATTGATGCGCGATTGGGGCTGGGAAGGCTTTCGTCTCGACTGGCTGATCGATCCGGACCGTGTGGTGTATTGCCTGGTGATCGCCGCTGTCTGGCAGGCCTCCGGCTTCATCATGGCGATGTTCCTGGCTGGCCTGCGGGGTGTCGATCAATCGATCATCCGTGCCGCGCAGATCGACGGTGCGAGCTTGCCGCGCATTTACTGGAAGGTGGTGCTGCCTAGTCTGCGTCCGGTGTTCTTCAGTGCGGTGATGATCCTTGCACACATCGCGATCAAGAGTTTCGACCTGGTCGCCGCGATGACAGCCGGTGGCCCGGGCTACTCGTCCGACTTGCCTGCAATGTTCATGTATTCCTTCACGTTCAGTCGCGGCCAGATGGGCATGGGCTCGGCCAGTGCGATTCTGATGCTCGGCGCGATCCTCGCGATCATTGTGCCTTACCTGTATTCCGAGCTGAGGACCAAGCGTAATGACTAGTCTCGCCAAACCTTCCATCAGCTTGAGCCGCATCGCGATCCATGCGGTGTTGCTCATGGCTGTGCTGCTGTACCTGGTGCCGCTGGTGGTGATGCTGTTGACCAGCTTCAAGACGCCGGAAGACATCAGTACCGGCAACCTGCTGAGCTGGCCCACGGTGGTCAGTGGCATTGGCTGGGTCAAGGCCTGGACCACGGTCAATGGCTACTTCTGGAACTCGTTCATGATCACCATCCCGGCGGTGCTGATCTCCACCACCATCGGTGCGTTGAACGGTTACGTGCTGTCGATGTGGCGTTTTCGCGGTTCGCAGTTGTTCTTCGGCCTGCTGTTGTTCGGTTGCTTCCTGCCATTCCAGACCGTATTGCTGCCGGCCTCGTTCACCCTTGGCAAGCTGGGCTTGGCCAGTACCACCACCGGCCTGGTGCTTGTGCATGTGGTCTACGGCCTGGCGTTTACCACGCTGTTCTTTCGTAACTACTACGTCAGCATTCCGGATGCGCTGGTCAAGGCGGCTCGTCTGGACGGCGCAGGGTTCTTCACTATTTTCCGTCGGATCATTCTGCCGATGTCGACGCCGATCATCATGGTCTGCCTGATCTGGCAGTTCACTCAGATCTGGAACGACTTCCTGTTCGGCGTAGTGTTCTCCAGCGGCGATTCGCAGCCCATTACCGTGGCACTGAACAACCTGGTCAACACCAGCACCGGGGCCAAGGAATATAACGTTGATATGGCGGCGGCGATGATCGCCGGGCTGCCGACCCTGCTGGTCTATGTGGTCGCAGGCAAGTATTTCGTGCGCGGCCTGACGGCTGGCGCGGTCAAGGGGTAATCATGGCAACGCTCGAACTTCGCAATGTAAACAAGACTTACGGTGCCGGCCTGCCGGACACCCTGAAGAACATTGAACTGTCGATCAAGGACGGTGAGTTCTTGATCCTGGTCGGCCCGTCGGGTTGTGGCAAATCGACCTTGATGAATTGCATCGCCGGCCTGGAAAACATTACCGGTGGCGCGATCATGATCGGTGACCAGGACGTCAGCGGCATGAGCCCCAAGGATCGCGACATCGCCATGGTGTTCCAGTCCTATGCGCTGTACCCAACCATGAGCGTGCGCGAGAACATCGAATTCGGTCTGAAGATTCGCAAGATGAGCCAGGCAGATATCGACGAGGAAGTGGCGCGGGTTGCCAAGCTGTTGCAGATCGAACATTTGCTCAATCGCAAGCCGGGCCAGCTCTCGGGCGGCCAGCAACAGCGCGTGGCGATGGGGCGCGCACTGGCGCGTCGACCCAAGATCTACTTGTTTGACGAGCCACTCTCCAACCTCGACGCCAAGTTGCGGGTGGAGATGCGTACCGAAATGAAACTGATGCACCAGCGTCTGAAAACCACCACGGTCTATGTGACCCACGACCAGATCGAAGCGATGACTCTGGGCGACAAAGTGGCGGTGATGAAGGACGGCATCATCCAGCAATTTGGTACGCCAAAAGAAATCTACAACAATCCGGCCAATCAGTTTGTCGCAAGCTTCATCGGTTCGCCGCCGATGAATTTCATTCCCCTGCGCCTGCAGCGCAAGGACGGGCGCCTGGTGGCGCTGCTCGACAGCGGCCAGGCGCGTTGTGAGTTGCCATTGAGCATGAGCGACGCAGGTCTTGAAGACCGTGACGTGATCCTCGGCCTGCGCCCGGAGCAAATCGCCCTGGCAGCGGGCGAGGGCAACGGCTCATCGAGCATACGTGCGCAAGTCCAGGTCACCGAGCCTACCGGGCCGGACACGCTGGTGTTCGTCCAGCTCAATGACACCAAGGTCTGCTGTCGCCTGGCGCCCGATGTGGCACCGCAAGTGGGCGAGACCCTGACCCTGCAGTTCGACCCGGCCAAGGTGTTGCTGTTTGATGCCAAGACCGGCGAACGGCTGGGCACCGCTTCTTCATTGCCGGCACAGGGGCATGCCGACAATGTGGCCCTCTTCAAGGGCCGTTGAAGCAGATAACCTGTTGTTTTAGATAAAAAAGTAACCTGCGTTAAATAAAAACAGTTTAATAACAATAAAGACGAGGATGTAGGGATGAAAAAGCAACACAACAACACTCGGCTGATCTGCCAACTTTCAGCGGTAGCAGCCCTGGTTTTGTCCGCCAATGCGATGGCAGACGAAGCATTCAGCGCCGATTCCAAATGGATGACCGGCGATTGGGGCGGTGAGCGGACCAAGCTCATCGAGAAAGGGATCGACATCAAGGCTGATTATGTCGGGGAAGCCGGCTACAACGCCCGCGGCGGCTACAACGATGACAAAACCGGTCGTTACGCTGACCAGTTCGGTCTGGGCGTAGCGCTGGACCTGCAAAAGCTGTGGGGCTGGGATAACACCCAGGCCAAGATCCAACTGACCAGCCGTAATGGCCGGAACATCTCCAATGACCGTATTGGTGACCCGCGTGCCGGCACCCTGAGCTCGTCTCAAGAAGTGTATGGCCGAGGACACATGGTGCGTCTGACCCAGTTCTGGATCCAGCACCAGATGTTCGACAACAAGCTGGACGTGAAGCTGGGTTACTTCGGAGAGGGTGAAGACTTCAACACCTTCCCGTGCGACTTCCAGAACCTGTCGTTCTGCGGTTCCCAGGTCGGTAACTATGTGAACACCTGGTACAACTGGCCAGTCAGCCAGGCGGCTATCCGCGTGAAGTACCACATTACTCCAGAGCTGTATGCGCAAATCGGTGCGTACAACCAGAACCCATCGCAGTTGGAGCACGGCAATGGCTTCAAGCTCAGCGGCAGTGGCACCAAGGGCACCGTGATTCCGGTGGAGTTGGTCTGGTCGCCGAAGGTCAATAACCTGCCGGGCGAATACCGTGTGGGTTACTACAAAAGCGCCGCCGATGCCCCTGATGTACGTGAAGATGTGAACGGCAACGATGCTGCCACCACCGGTGCCGACTACCGCACCCACAGCAGCAAAAAAGGCTACTGGTTCGTTGCCCAGCAGCAACTCACCACCCATAACGGCGACGCTTCCCGTGGCCTGAACATCGCGGCCAACGCCACGTTCCACGACAAGGAAACCAACACTGTCGACAACTACCAGTCGATCATGCTGGTGTACAAAGGTCCGTTCGATGCGCGTCCAAAAGATGACGTCGGTATTGGTGCCGCGCGTCTGCACGTCAACGATGACGTGAAGAAAAACGCCCAGTTGATCAATGTATCCAACGGCGTGAGCGACTACGACAACCCGCTGTTCTCGCCAATACGCGAAACCGAGTACAACTTTGAAATCAACTACGGCTTCCACGTCACCAACTGGCTGACTGTGCGTCCCAACCTGCAATACGTTGTCCAACCTGGCGGCGTGGATAAAGTCGACAACGCGCTGGTCGCCGGCCTGAAAATTCAGTCGGTGTTCTAACGCGGTTGCGATAAGCTCCTCTCTCTGTGCGCATTTTGCGGATAGCCATGGCTATCCGTTTTTTTTGGCGCGCATCTTGATGATTTTCAGGACCGTGGCACATGCATGAGCATCCGCTGCAACGCTTTTTCAAATCCCTGCGCGAGCGTCCGGTGTTCGCCTGGGAGCGCTTTCAGATGCGCGACGTGTTGGTGATCGACCATCCGCGATGCCAGGCGGTGTTCAGTCGCCAGGGTGCGCAGTTGTTGCACTTCCAGCCCAAGGGCCAAAAGCCGTGGTTGTGGTGCGCAGCGAAATGGCCGCAGGTGGGCGCAATCCGTGGCGGTGTACCGGTGTGCTGGCCGTGGTATGGCCGCCACCCGAGCGAAAATGCCTGGCCGTCCCATGGCTGGGCGCGGCTGATTGACTGGAAACTACTGGACAGCAGCACCGACGACGACGGCGTGCGCCTGCACTGGCAATTGCAGCTGTGCGATTGGCAGGTGGACTTGCACGCACGCCTGGGCGAGACCCTGGAACTGCGCTTGAGCACCGAGCATCAGGACGAACTGCCTTGCCAATTGAGCCATGCGCTGCACGCCTATTGGCGTATTGGTCACGTCGATGAGATAGCGCTGTCTGGGCTCGACGGAGCGCACGGCTATGATCAGTTGAGTCGTCAGACCTGTCAGCAGGAAGGTGAGTTGCGGGTCGAGGGTGGCTGCCAACGGGTGTTTCAGCACGAAGGAGAACTGCAACTCAAGGACCACGCCTGGCAGCGTGAACTGTGCATCGATACCGGTGACAGTGCGGACACGGTGGTGTGGCATCCAGGCAGCCGGCCGTTGCTGGGGGTGAGTTTTAACGAGGCGTCGGGGTTTGTGTGCGTCGAGTCCGCGATGGCGGGGGGGAGCTTGGCGCCGGGGGAGAGGGCGCATTTGAGTCTTCAAGCCAGGGCTGGGGTTTAGCCGCGTCGCTAATGGCCCTATCGCAGGCAAGCCAGCTCCCACATTTGGAATACATTCCCCTGTGGGGGCCGGGCTTGCCCGCGATGGCGGCGGTACTACTGGCAGAGAGTCAGACTTAGTTGAACTCATCCCCAACCGGATACCGGCTGTCATTCAGACTCTCTTTGATCTTGCGCAAATGCGGCTGAAAATCCACGCCACGGCGCAAGGTCATGCCCGTCGCCAGCACATCCAGCACCGTCAACTGAATGATTCGCGAGGTCATCGGCATGTAGATGTCAGTGTCTTCCGGCAGCGGAATATTCAGGCTCACCGTACTGGCCTTGGCCAGCGGCGAGTTCTCGGCGGTTACGCCCAGCACCGATGCACCGTTTTCCCGGGCGATGCGCGCCACTTCCACTAGTTCGCGGGTGCGACCGGTGTAGGAAATGATTACAAACAGCTCTCCCGTGTGTGCCACCGAGGCAATCATCCGTTGCATCAGCACATCGGCATGGGCGGTTACCGACAGGTTGAACCGGAAAAACTTGTGCAAGGCATCCATGGCCACTGGTGCCGAAGCACCCAGGCCAAAGAAGTGGATCTGTCTGGCCTGGATCAACAGGTCCACGGCCTTGCTGATCAGGTTTGGATCCAGGGCCTGGCAGGCGCTGTCCAATGATGCGATGGCGCTGCCAAAGATTTTTTGGGTATAGGCCTCCGGGTTATCATCGGCCTCCACCGCACGGCTGACATACGCGGCGCCACTGGCGAGGCTTTGTGCCAGTTGCAATTTGAGCTCAGGGTAACCACTGACGCCGAACGAGCGGCAGAAACGGTTGACTGTCGGTTCGCTGACCGAAGCAGCCTGGGCGAGGGCGGCGATAGAGAAGCGGGTCGCCTGCTGCGGGTTGAGCAGGATGACCTCGGCGACTTTTTTCTCAGCCTTGTTCAATTCTTCGAGGCGGTTCCGGATCTGTTCCAGAAGATTTCGCACGCGGTCCATTCAGTCTTTCCTTCGGGCGACGATGCAAATAAGGCCGGCAACCAACTGATGATCGGCCCTTTACGGTGGCCTATCCTACTGAGCGTAGCGGAACACCACCACTCGGAATGCGTATTTCGGCAAAATGTTGTGGTTATTACTACATTTTTCCTTGAGTGATGCCTTGAAAAAAGGTATTTGTAGCTTAACTTGATAAAAGAACAAACATCATGCCTTCGATAACCGTAGAACCCTGCACCTTTGCCCTGTTTGGCGCCTTGGGTGATCTGGCGCTGCGCAAGTTATTTCCTGCCCTCTATCAACTCGATGGCGCCGGGCTCTTGCACGACGATACCCGCGTCCTGGCCCTGGCCCGTGAAGCCGGGTCCGAGCAGCAGCATCTGGGCTATATCGAGAAAGAACTGCGCAAGTATGTCGGCCAGGAACTGGATGAAGCCGTAGCCCAGCGTTTCCTGGCGCGCCTGACCTACCTGCATGTCGACTTCATGAAAGCTGACGACTATGTCGCCCTGGCCGAGCAGGCGAGCGCCGAGCAGCGCCTGATTGCTTATTTCGCCACGCCTGCTGCGGTATATGGTGCGATCTGCGAGAACCTGTCCAAGGTCGGCCTGGCGGAAAACACCCGGGTGGTACTGGAAAAACCCATCGGCTCGGACCTGGAGTCCTCGCGCAAGGTCAACGATGCCGTGGCGCAGTTCTTCCCGGAAAACCGCACCTACCGCATTGATCACTACCTGGGCAAGGAGACCGTCCAGAACCTGATTGCCCTGCGCTTCGCCAATAGCCTGTTCGAAACCCAGTGGAACCAGAACTACATCTCCCACGTAGAAATCACCGTGGCCGAGCAAGTCGGTATAGAGGGGCGCTGGGGCTATTTCGACAAGGCCGGGCAACTGCGGGACATGATCCAGAATCACCTGCTGCAACTGCTCTGCCTGATCGCCATGGATCCGCCGGCTGATCTCTCCGCCGACAGTATTCGCGACGAGAAGGTAAAAGTGCTCAAGGCCTTGGCGCCCATCAGCCCGGAAGGCCTGACCACCCAGGTAGTACGCGGCCAATACATCGCCGGGTACAGCGCCGGCAAACCTGTACCGGGCTATCTGGATGAGGAGAATTCCAACACCCAGAGCGACACCGAGACCTTCGTCGCCCTGCGTGCCGATATCCGTAACTGGCGTTGGGCGGGGGTGCCGTTCTACCTGCGTACCGGCAAACGCATGCCGCAGAAGCTGTCTCAGATCGTCATCCACTTCAAGGAACCGTCCCACTACATCTTCGCTCCCGAGCAGCGCCTGCAGATCAGTAACAAGCTGATTATCCGTCTGCAACCGGACGAAGGTATTTCGTTGCGGGTGATGACCAAGGAGCAGGGCCTGGACAAGGGCATGCAATTGCGCAGTGGCCCGCTGCAACTGAATTTTTCCGACACCTATCGCAGCGCGCGGATTCCCGATGCCTACGAGCGGTTGTTGCTGGAAGTAATGCGCGGCAATCAGAACCTGTTTGTTCGCAAAGATGAAATCGAAGCCGCGTGGAAGTGGTGTGACCAGTTGATCGCCGGGTGGAAGAAATCCGGTGATGCACCTAAGCCGTATGCGGCAGGGTCCTGGGGGCCGATGAGCTCCATTGCACTGATCACGCGGGATGGGAGGTCGTGGTATGGCGATATCTGAATTGAAACTGCCTCAGGGTGTAACGGCCCATGAGTACCGTTCTCCAGTGCTGCTGGCCGAAGGTTTGGCCAATGACGTAGCTAAACAGTTGCGTGCAGCCATTGGCGCGCGCGGCCAAGCGACGCTGGTGGTGTCCGGCGGACGCAGCCCGGTGGCCTTTTTCGAGAATCTGGCCAGACAAGACCTGGACTGGTCCAACGTGACGATCACCCTGGCGGACGAGCGCTGGGTGCCGGTAGAGCACGCCGACAGTAATGCGGGCTTGCTGAAGAAGCATTTGCTGCAAGGGCCGGCGGCCAAGGCCAGGTTCTTGAGCTTGTACAGCGCAGCCGCGAATCTGGAAGGCGCTGCCGAGCAGGCCGATCGCCTGCTGGCCGAACTGCCAGGCATTGACGTGCTGGTACTGGGCATGGGCGATGACGGCCATACCGCATCGCTGTTTCCCAATAGCCCGAATCTGGGTGAAGCCTTGCAGGCCGACGGCACCCGCCGTTGCTGGCCGATGCTGGCGCCCACCGTGCCGCACCAGCGCCTGAGCATGAGTCGCGCGTTGCTGGCGAGCGCCCACTACACCGCGCTGTCGATCTCCGGCAGTTCGAAATTGACCACCTTGAGCGCCGCGCTGGCCAGTGACGATGTTGCTGCCATGCCGATTCGCGCGTTTTTGCAACCTACTCTAGAGATTTACTGGTGCCCATGAGCCAAGGATCAGCCGCTATGAAGAGCCCTCAATCGACCGTTTCCATGGCGGATAAAATTGCCCTGATCGACAGTCTTTGCGCCAAGGCGCGAATTCTGCCGGTGATCACCATCGCCCGCGAACAGGACATTCTGCCGCTGGCCGACGCCCTGGCAGCCGGTGGCTTGACGGCATTGGAAGTGACCCTGCGCTCGGAGCTTGGCCTCAAGGCCATCCAGGTACTGCGCGAGCAACGCCCGGAGCTGTGCACCGGCGCCGGCACCGTGCTCGATCGTCACATGCTGGAAGCGGCGCAAGTGGCTGGTTCGCAATTTATCGTCACCCCGGGCATTACCCGCGACCTGTTGGAAGCTTCGGTACACAGCCCGATCCCGCTGTTACCCGGCATCAGCAACGCCTCCGGCATCATGGAAGGCTATGGCCTGGGCTATCGTCGCTTCAAGCTGTTCCCGGCGGAAGTCAGCGGCGGTGTTGCTGCAATCAAGGCTCTGGGCGGCCCGTTTGGCGAAGTGAAATTCTGCCCGACTGGCGGCGTCGGCCCAGCCAACATCAAGAGCTATATGGCGTTGAAAAATGTGATGTGCGTGGGCGGTAGCTGGATGCTGGATCCCGAGTGGATCAAGAACGGCGATTGGGCCCGCATCCAGGAAGTTACCGCCCAGGCGCTGGCGCTGCTGGATTGATCTGATTCATCGAATCGTTGTTGCTGTGCTTAACGGCATTTTTGCGGTGCACTTGGTCGGTGTACCGCTTTTTTTTGCCTATAGAAAACCTGAGACCAATACAAAACTAAATGTGTGTGCGGGCTTGCCCGCACACATGTTCAACCTGTGTTCAACTCGGTAATCGCCCTAACCAATACATTGATGTCCGCGGTAGAGGTCGCCAACCCTGGCGTCACCCGTATACAGGTGCCGAACGAGGCGCCGACGCGCGTGGTGCTGAACAGGTTGTAATCCTGGAGCAAACGCTGCGTCATCACTTGTTGATCGCGCCCGACAAACTTGAACGCGGTAATCGCGCAATACAACCTTGGATCATCCGGGGTCAGCACCTCAATCCCCGGCAATGTCCGCACCTGGCCTACCCAAAGATCGCGCAAGTACCGCACCCGCGCACCTTTGGCCGCCGCGCCACCCAATGCCCGATGCTCTTCGAGCACCCATGGCAAGGTCATCAATGCCGGAAAATTAGGGGTGCTGTAGGACGTACGCGCACGCACGTCGGTAGCGGGGTAATGAAACTCGCCCATGTCCGGGTCGATATCGGCCAGCCGCTCCGGGGCGATATACAGAAAACCCAGGGTCAACGGCGCGCCGATCCATTTATGTAGGTTGAAGCCGGCAAACTGAATGCCAAGCTCGGCGAGGTTGAACTCAATCTGGCCCAGGGCGTGGGCACCGTCGAGGATCACGTCGATGTCGTGTTCCCTGGCCGCTGTGGCGATGGCTTCGACCGGCATCACCAGGCCGGTACGGTGTGTGACGTGGGTCAGCGCCATCAGCTTCAAGCGTGGGTATTGGGTGAAGGTGTCGCGATAAGTCTGAACAAGGCTGTTGAAGGTGGCCGGATGAGTGTGGGGTATTTCGATTACCTCCACTCCCCGGTGACCGGCCAACCAGCGCATTGCGCCCTTGACCGTGTCGTACTCCAGATCGCTGATCAGTACCTGATCGCCCGGTTGCAGACGGTTGTAGTTGCGGATCAATGATTGCAAGGCTTCGGTGGCATTGCGGGTAAACGCTATAGCTTCTGGATCAGCACCGATCAGTTCGGCCAGTTGGCGACGGATCTCGACATTCGCGCCCTGCTCGAAACGTTGACGCACATAGACGGAGTTGCTGCGATTGATAAAGGCAACGTGCTCTTGATACTGCTCCAGCACTGCACGACTCATGCGCCCGAAGTAGCCGTTCTCCAGGTTGATCGGGCCGGGCTCCAGGTCATAGCCTTGGGCGATCGCCTGCCAATGATGTTCGTTGCGAGCGTTGTCCATTACAGGCTCTCTCAGTGGCGGGGGGCGGGCTTGCCATGTTTGGCGCGCAGTGGCTCCAGCAGTTCGGACAGGCCGTTGTGATCGATTTCTTGCATCAGTGCCAGCAGCCCGCCCAATTCGCCATGGGGAAAACCCTCACGCGCAAACCAGTTCAGGTAGGGGCCGGGCAGGTCGGCAATGATCCGGCCCTTGTACTTGCCAAAAGGCATTTCACGGGTGATCAGCAGTTCAAGTTTTTCGGGATTCATGGGCTTCGGGTGTTTGAGTGAAGACCTGGGGAAAATACAGGCATTCTGCATGAAGGCCAAATGACAGATCATGCAAATAGCGCGTATATAAAGATGGTATTTGTTATTAACCTATTGATTTATAGGTATTTATTGTTATCAATAAACCTGGCATGGCTGCTGCAATCTCTATTGCAACCTTCATCAACCTGCATAAGGAATTGAAACATGACTGATATCAACAAAGAATCGATCGCTGTTCTGAACGACCTGATCCAGACCAGCAAAGACGGTCAGGAAGGCTTCAAGACATGTGCTGAAGACATCAAGCATCCCGAGCTAAAAGCGCTCTTCGTAAAACGTTCGGCTGATTGTGCTACCGCTGCGGCTGAACTGCAGACTGCCGTACGCGCCTTGGGCGGTGATCCGGAAGATTCCGGCAGCGTTGCTGGCGCACTGCACCGTGGCTGGGTCGACGTGAAGTCGATGGTCACCGGCAAGGACGAAGAGGCTGTGTTGAATGAAGCCGAGCGCGGTGAGGACCACGCATTGAAGGCCTACAAGGAAGCGATCGAGAAGATCAACAAGCACAACCTGGTGGGGATTCGTGATCTGGTCGAACGTCAGTTCCATGGTGCACAACGCAACCACGATCAAGTGAAAGCTTTGCGTAACCAGGCACGCGCGCAGTCTTAAGTCCTGCTTGGTAACAAATGTGGGAGGGGGCTTGCTCCCACATTAAAGATCGAAATCAGCCGATGCTGATCGGTGGCAGTTCGGTCAGGGTCACGACCTGCTGTTTGCGCGGTGCGAGGATCTCCGCTTCGCCATCCACCACCAGTTCGTCGCGCTGGTTGAATACTTGAGTGGCAATCCGCACACGGAATTTTGGCAGTTTCTCGAGAATTTCCAGACGTACGGTCAAGGTGTCACCGATTTTCACCGGTTTCTGGAAGCTCATCTGCTGGCCGATATAGATGGTACCCGGCCCAGGCAACTCGCACGCTACGGCTGCACTGATCAAGGCGCCGCTGAACATGCCGTGGGCAATGCGCTCTTTGAACATGGTGGCCTTGGCGAATTCGGCGTCCAGGTGTACCGGGTTGTGGTCCCCGGACATCGCGGCGAACAGCTGGATATCGCGCTCTTCAACGGTTTTGCTGTAGCTGGCCTTCTGGCCAACTTCGAGGGCTTCGTACGGAGTGTTGGTAACCTGGGTCATCTATGAGTACATCCTGTGGCTAATCGATAATTTTAATTTATTGATTTTAAACGAAAATATATCTTGTTTCATTCGCAGCGCGCCTGTCGGGGGCGGGTCACGGTCTGTGCCAGCCACGCCAGCACATCGGCGGTGACTGCATCACGATTGGTTTCGTTGAAGACTTCGTGGCGCGCGTGCGGATAAATGTTCAATTGCAGATTCTGGCAACCGGCGTTTCGCAGAGCCTGGGACAGACTTCTGAGACGCTTGCCTTCACTGACCGGATCACATTCTCCGCCCATCACCAGGATCGGCAGGCCGTGGTCGATCTGCGCGAGATTGGACGCTTTGCTGATTTGCTGCAAGCCGCCTAGCAGGTCGATCCATAGCTGGTTGGTGCAGCGAAATCCGCACAGCGGGTCGTTGATGTACTGGTCGACCTCGACCGGGTCGCGACTGAGCCAATCGAATGCGGTGCGGTTGGGCTTGAAGGCTTTGTTGAACGAGCCAAACGACAGGAACTCAATCAGCGTACTCCGCCCTTTGGGGCCCTGGCGCAGGCGCTCTGCGCGGGCGATCAGGCGTGCTGCGCGGTACAACGCCACTGGCTGGAAATTCGAGCCACTGAGGATTGCCCCATGCAGGCTTGCGCTGTGGTGCAGTAAATAAGCCTGGGCTATGTAGCTGCCCATACTGTGGCCAAGCAGGATTATCGGCACCCCAGGTGCTTGCTGGCCGATGTGCTGATTGAGACTGGCCAGGTCGCCCACTACTTTGTTCCAGCCGTCACGCTCGGCAAACAGCCCCAGGGTACCTTCGTCGGCGGTACGGCCGTGGCCGCGCTGGTCTGGGGCGTATAGGCCATAACCCGCATCACACAGGGCCTGGGCCAGGCGCGCGTAGCGACCACTGTGTTCGGCCATGCCGTGGGCCAGCATGACCAGCGCCTTGGGCGGGCCATCCGGCAGCCATTGATTGACGAACAAACGGCTGCGGTCGTTGGTGGCCAACCAGAAAGTGGAGTGGTTCATGGCGCTTCCTTTGCTCAGGGTCGTTGCAGTGTATAGCTCATGCTTGGACAACCGTCTGATCAGACTCGGCCTCAGGTGCAAGATTCATACAATCAATGACACGGTTTTGTGTATTTGCCTGTTTGGCCATAGCTGCTAACGTCCCCGAAGCTCCGCTTCTCTTAAACAGCAGGAGGCGGCCGGGCACACTCAGGTAAGGGGACAAGAATAATGCAACCTGATTTCTGGAATGACAAACGCGCAAAGGGTGTTTCCAGTGACCTTGACCTGACGGCGTTCAAGTCAGTGATTGAAGTTTTCGAGCGTTCCTGCAAAGCCTTTTCCGATCGTCCGGCATTCAGCAACATGGGGATTACGCTGACCTACGCCGAGCTTGAACGTCAGAGCGCGGCGTTCGCCGGTTACTTGCAACACCAGACCGATCTCAAGCCGGGCGACCGCATTGCGGTGCAGATGCCTAACGTCCTGCATTATCCGATTGCCGTGTTTGGCGCCCTGCGAGCCGGACTGATCGTGGTCAATACCAACCCGCTGTACACCCCGCGGGAGATGCGCCATCAGTTCAAGGACGCGGGCATTCGTGCTCTGGTCTATCTCAATCTGTTCGGTTCGCGGGTCCAGGAAGTGGCCGCTGACACTGAGATCGAATACCTGATCGAGGCGAAGATGGGGGATTTCATGCCCGCCGCCAAGGGCTGGCTGATCAACACCGTGGTCGACAAAGTGAAGAAAATGGTTCCGGCCTACAGCCTGCCACGGGCAGTGTCGTTCAAGCGGGCATTGCGTATGGGTGCAGGCCTGAGCGTCACTAGGCATCCGGTGACCCTGGACGATATAGCCGTGTTGCAATACACCGGCGGTACGACTGGCCTGGCCAAGGGTGCGATGCTGACCCACGGTAACCTGGTGGCAAACATGCAGCAGGTGCGTGCCTGCATGTCGCAAGTCGGCGATGACGGCCATCCGCTGATCAAGGAAGGGCAGGAGGTGATGATTGCACCGCTGCCGCTGTACCACATCTATGCATTCACGGCGAACTGCATGTGCATGATGGTGACGGGCAACCACAACGTCCTGATCACCAACCCCCGTGACATCAGCGGGTTTATCAAGGAATTGAAGAAGTGGCGTTTTTCCGGGCTGCTGGGGCTTAACACGCTCTTTGTCGCGCTGATGGATCACCCAGACTTCAAGACCCTGGACTTCTCCAACCTGAAGATCACCAATTCCGGTGGCACCGCGCTGGTCAAGGCCACTGCCGAGCGCTGGAAACAAATCACTGGCTGCTCCATCGGCGAAGGCTACGGGCTGACTGAAACTTCGCCGGTGGCCAGCACTAATCCTTATGGCAGTCAGTCACGCCTGGGTACGGTGGGTATTCCGGTGCCTGGCACGGCGATGAAAGTCATCGATGATGACGGCAACGAATTGCCCCTGGGCGAGCGCGGCGAGTTGTGCATCCAGGGCCCACAGGTGATGAAGGGCTACTGGCAGCAACCGGATGCCACTGCCCAGACCCTGGACGCCGAAGGCTGGCTCAAGACCGGTGATATAGCGGTAATCGACACAGATGGTTATGTCCGTATTGTCGACCGCAAGAAAGACTTGATCATTGTCTCGGGCTTTAATGTTTATCCCAACGAGATCGAAGACGTGGTGATGGGCCATCCGGCCGTTGCCAACTGTGCGGTGATTGGCGTGCCGGACGAGCGTACCGGCGAGGCGGTGAAACTGTTTGTGGTGGCCCGTGCCGAAGGGGTGAGCCTTGAGGAGTTGAAGGCTTATTGCAAGGCCAACTTCACGGGTTACAAGGTACCCAAGCACATTGTGTTACGAGAGTCGTTACCGATGACACCGGTGGGCAAGATTTTGCGCCGCGAGCTACGCGACATCGCCTGAAGTGAAATAGGCTCAAAAGTGTGGGAGCGGGCTTGCTCGCGAATGCGTTGGTTCAGTCGATATATCGGGTGACTGATTCAGCGCATTCGAGAGCAAGCCTGCTCCCTCATTTGTTATTTTTCGCCCAGTAAGGCCCATTCCAGAGCGGATTTCAGCGATATAGAATTTTTGCTCTAAAAATGACCATTGGATATTCTTGAGTCGTGTTTATGACCGTAGGGCCCTCTTTTGGCTCTAGGCGGCCCTTGGCAAAGCTGCTACTCTCGGCGCGCTTTGTGACGTCTAGGCCTGCTTGAAAGCGCCAGATTCACCTTAGAACACACACACCAATAATAATCGCATCAAATGCGGTGAATGAATTCGCGTCGCTGAGGAGTGGGCTTCCATGATCGAAGACTTTTGGAAGGATAAGTACCCCGCCGGGATTGCTGCAGACATCAATCCAGACGAGTATCCAAATATTCAGGCGGTACTGAAACAGTCCTGCCAGCGCTTCGCCAACAAACCGGCTTTCAGCAACCTGGGCAAGACAATCACCTACGGTGAGTTGTACGAACTGTCCGGTGCCTTTGCCGCGTATCTGCAACAGCATACCGACTTGCAGCCCGGTGATCGAATCGCCGTGCAGTTGCCCAACGTCTTGCAATATCCGGTCGCCGTTTTCGGTGCTATCCGCGCCGGCTTGATCGTGGTCAACACCAACCCGCTGTACACCGCGCGGGAAATGGAACATCAATTCAACGATTCCGGCGCCAAGGCCCTGGTGTGCCTGGCCAACATGGCGCATCTGGCGGAAAAAGTCGTACCCAAGACCTCGGTCAAACATGTGATCGTCACTGAAGTGGCTGACCTGCTGCCGCCGCTCAAGCGGCTGTTGATCAACAGCGTCATCAAGTACGTGAAGAAGATGGTCCCGGCCTATCACTTGCCCCAGGCGATCAAGTTCAACGATGTCTTGGCCAAGGGGCACGGTCAGCCGGTCATCGACGCCAGTCCCGCCAGCAATGACGTGGCGGTGCTTCAATACACCGGCGGGACTACCGGCGTGGCCAAGGGCGCAATGCTGACCCACCGCAATCTGGTAGCGAACATGCTGCAGTGCAAGGCGCTGATGGGGTCCAACCTGCACGAAGGCTGCGAGATCCTGATCACGCCGCTGCCGCTGTATCACATCTATGCCTTCACTTTTCACTGCATGGCAATGATGCTGATCGGCAATCACAATATCCTGATCAGCAATCCGCGCGACCTGCCGGCGATGGTCAAGGAATTGTCGAAGTGGAAGTTCAGCGGCTTTGTCGGCCTGAATACCTTGTTTGTGGCACTGTGCAACAACGAAGGTTTTCGCAAGCTGGACTTCTCGGCCCTCAAAGTCACCCTGTCCGGCGGCATGGCCTTGCAGCTGGCTGCCGCCGAACGCTGGAAAGCGGTCACCGGTTGCTCCATCTGCGAAGGTTACGGCATGACCGAAACCAGCCCGGTCGCCACCGTCAACCCGATCCAGAACATCCAGATCGGTACCATCGGGATTCCGGTGCCGTCGACCCTGTGCAAAGTCATCTCCGATGAAGGCGTCGAGTTGCCGCTGGGGGAAATCGGCGAGCTGTGCGTCAAGGGCCCGCAGGTGATGAAGGGTTACTGGCAGCGTGAGGACGCCACTGCCGAGATCCTCGACAGCGAAGGCTGGTTGAAGACCGGTGATATCGCGATCATCCAGCCGGACGGCTATATGCGTATCGTCGACCGCAAGAAAGACATGATTCTGGTCTCCGGTTTCAACGTCTACCCCAACGAGCTGGAAGATGTGTTGGCGGGGCTGCCGGGCGTGCTGCAATGCGCGGCCATCGGTGTACCGGACGAGAAATCGGGCGAACACATCAAGCTCTTTATCGTGGTAAAGCCGGGCGCGACGTTGACCAAAGAGCAAGTCATGGAACATATGCGCGCCAATGTCACCGGCTACAAGGTGCCCAAGGCCGTGGAGTTCCGCGAGGCGTTGCCGACCACCAACGTCGGCAAGATCTTGCGCCGTGAGTTGCGCGATGAAGAGTTGAAGAAGCTGGGTCTGAAAAAGTAACCTGGCCCCAACAAAAAGCCCCGCACTGCGGGGCTTTTTGTTGGCTGGCGAGGCGCCTACAGGGCAAACTGCGCGAAGCTTACACCTGCGCCGGTAGGGCGCACGTCCTTGAGGAACGAATCCTTGTCTGCGCTCAGCTCCAGGGTGATTTCCGGCTTGCGCTTGTTCGCATTACGCACCACCAACCCCTCAAGTTTCTCGCGCAGGTACACCGTTGGCACTTTCAAGTGCAGCAACCGGTCGGATTCGGCGTCGTGCATCAACAAGTGAATCCACTCGTATTGACCGACACCAATGCGCGCCAATGGCAGGTCGAACCACCAGATATTGCGCTTGCGGTCCAGGTCGGTGAAGTGGCAGTTGTTGACACCGAGCACGGCGCCGCCCAGTTCCAGGTTTCTGCGGGCGATGGCCTGTGTTTTATTGAGTTTCATAACCTTCCTACGGGATCTGTTATTCAGCGTATGAGCCTGAATGTGCCGGGCATTCTCGTGGGTTGGCAGCAAAACATAAAGCCAAACCTTTACCGGGTGATGAAATGCCTGGCGCAAAATAATTGAAACTCTGTCTTGAAGCCTTGGGTCAATTCTACGTAACGATAAAAACCCTTGATTGTTCTTACGGAGAAATACCATGGGCAGTACAGCGGATAAGGCAAAAGGTTTGGCGAACGAAGCTGTCGGCAATATCAAGCAAGGCGTCGGCAAAGCCACGGACAACGACAAGTTACGCGCTGAAGGCGTGCTCCAGGAAAAGAAAGGCGAAGCGCAGCAAGCCGTCGGCAAGACCAAGGATGCAGTGAAAAAAGCCACCAAATAAGGCAACCTGATCTGCTTCAGCGAGTAGGACAGCGGCTATCCACGGATGGCCGTTTTTATGTCACACCCAGTGATTAAAGTTTCGAAATTGTTTCAAGGTCGCCAAATAGGCTACCTTGATGTAGAAAACGGCCCCTGAGTCGCCCACGAACTCAACCTTTTGCGGCGAAAGGAGACGCTATGATTTTTCCGGTATTAAAAGACCTGCCGCTGCACCGTGTGCTGATGCGCACCGTCACCGAATTCCTTGATGACGAAATGCCAACGTACGCCTCGGCACTGGCTTACCAGATGCTGTTCTCGCTGTTCCCCTTCCTGCTGTTTTTGATTGCCCTGATCGGCTTCCTGCACTTGCCGGACTTTTTCAGTTGGCTGCGCCTGCAATCAGAACTGGTACTGCCGCCCCAGGCCCTGGAGCAGGTGAACCCGGTCATCGACCAACTGCAGCAATCCAAGGGCGGTTTGCTGTCGGTGGGTATTGTCATCGCGCTGTGGACTGCCTCGGCAGGCGTACGCCTGATGATGAGCGCAATGAACGCTGCCTATGACGTGGTCGAAGGTCGACCGATCTGGAAGCGTTTCCCGCTGTCGATTTTCTACACCGTTGGCATCGCCGGTATGTTGCTGGCCGCCGCCGCGCTGATGGTCCTGGGGCCGCAGGTGATGGAGTGGCTGGCCAGGCAGATTGGCATGCAGGAGTTCGTGGTCACACTGTGGACCATCGTGCGTTGGCCGTTGATCGTTATCCTGCTGATGTTCGCCGTGGCCCTGATGTATTACGTGATGCCTGACGTGAAGCAGAAGTTTCGCTTCATCACCCCGGGTTCAGTGCTGGCGGTAGTGGTCTGGATCCTGGCCTCGCTGGGTTTTGGTTATTACGTAAAGACTTTCGCGGATTACAACGCCATGTATGGCAGTATCGGCGCGATCATTGTCCTGCTCCTGTACTTCTATATTTCGGCCGCCGTGCTGTTGCTTGGGGCAGAAATGAATGCAGTCATCGAGCATATGTCCGCCGAAGGCAAGGATCCGGGTGAAAAGGACTTTGGTGAACATGACGAAAAACAGCACGTCTCGGGCCTTGGCCGGGACCATTCGATTCCCAAGCCCATTACTGACGAAACCTGACCGATGATCCGTGAAATCCTGAAAATGGGCGATGAGCGCCTGCTGCGTATCGCCCCACCGGTACCGCCGGAGATGTTCGACAGCCCAGAGCTGTGGCAGTTGATTGATGACATGTTTCAGACCATGGAGCATGTGGGTGGTGTCGGCCTCGCCGCGCCGCAGATCGGCGTCGACCTGCAACTGGTGATCTTTGGTTTCGAAAGCAGCGAACGCTACCCGGATGCCCCGGCGGTGCCTCAGACCATCCTGATCAACCCCTTGATCACGCCGCTGAGCCCGCTGCTGGAAGAGGGCTATGAAGGCTGCCTGTCCGTGCCGGGCATGCGCGGGGCAGTGGATCGCTATCAACAGATTCGCTACGAAGGTTTCGATCCCAAGGGCGAGCCGATTGTGCGCGTTGCCGAGGGTTTCCATGCGCGGGTGGTGCAGCACGAGTGCGATCACCTGATTGGTCGGCTGTACCCGTCGCGGATCACCGATTTCAGTAAGTTTGGGTTTATCGAGGTGATGTTCCCGGACATGGACCCGGCGGCTGGCGATTAACCTAGTTGGCCCAGGCCCATCGCGATCATCGGCTTGTTGCGCTTGTAGCGCACCAGGCGTTCGGCCAGCGACTGCGGTAACACGGTCTGCTGGCTGAACCCGATACCTGCATAAAAGCCCTCCAGATCCGGATGACATAGCAGCCACACCGTGCCTTGGGCGGGTGCCACTGCTTGCCGGATCAGCCGCGCCGCCAGCCCTTGGCCGCGATAGGCCGGATCGACAAATACGCCTGTCAGCCATTGCCCACCCACCACCGGGCTCAGGCACAGGCCGGCGACAATCTCGTTGTGCCTGGCGACCCACAACTGTCCGCCTTTGAGGGCCTTCATCGGTGAGTCATGGCGACGATAAAACTTGTTCAACAGCGGCCACAGGGGCTCTGCCAGCAGTTCGATGTGCAACTCGGTCATCATATTTTGTTGAATGTATTCAAGGGGAGGGGATTATAAGTCGGGCAAAGCGCCTTCTGCAGAGTAATAGGTGTTATACCCCTTGCTACATCCCCTGTAAGTGGAGCACGCATCATGGCCAAAGGCATGGATTCAAAGAAAGCCGCGAAGAAGAAACCGGCAAAGACTGCCGATGAAAAACGCGCGGACAAAAAAGCCAAGAAAACCGAAACGGGTTTGTTTGGTCATTGAGTTGATGAGACGGTTTTTTGGGCATGTCCGCTGTCGGGACATGCCCTTGCCCATCAAACGCCCTGATCAGAACTCTCGGCAGCCAGCGCAGCAATCACCGGCGCACGCGCGCCCACCCGCTCTTGAAACTGCGCCAAAGCCGGCCATTGCTGCAGGTCAATGGCAAAAAACGCCGTCCAGCGCAGCACCACGAACAGATAGGCATCGGCCACCGAGAACTGTTTGCCCAGCAAGTAGTCCTGACGCTCCAGCGTCTGCACCAGAATCGCAAAGCGCTTGACCAAGGTTGCCTTGAACAGTGCCTTGACCTCCTCGGGAATCGCCCCGTTGAACAACACGCCCAGCCCGCCGTGAATTTCGCTGGACACAAAGTTCAGCCACTCCTGCAATCGCACCCGCTCCCAACTGCCGTTGACCGGCGCCAGGCTCGCCCCAGGCACTTGGTCGGCGAGAAACTGCAGGATCGCGGCGCCCTCGGTCAATACCTCACCGTTATCCAACTGCAGGGCCGCCACGTAGCCTTTGGGATTTATTTGCAGGTAGTCGGCGCCATCAGCCGTGGTTTTTTGCTGATTGTCGACACGCACCAATTCAAACGGCAGGTCCAGTTCCCGCAGGACGATATGGGCAGCAAGAGAACAGGCGTTGGGGGAAAAATACAGTTTCATGGATTACGGTCCTGAGGAATTTGCGCCAGTGTCCGCGGCGTGGCACCTGGGGTAAAATTAATCTTTCAGAACCATGCCATAAGGACAGCTACTGTCATGATGAACCTGATGCATTGGCGACTGCTGGTGGCCGTGACGGATCACGGCAGCATTACGGCGGCGGCAGCCCAGGTGGGCATGACCCAGTCTGCGGCCAGCCAGGCCATGGCAGGGATGGAGGCGGCCCTCGGCGCGCAGCTGTTCACCCGTGAGAGTCGCCAGACCTTGCCCACGGCCCTGGGCTTGAAGGTGATCGAGCAGGCACGGGTCATGCTGGGTGCCTTGCAGATCATTCGCAGCACGGTGAATGACGCTAGGCCACAGTTGCGCGGGACCATTCGTCTGGCGAGTTTCCCGATGGTGTTGGCAGCATTCCTGCCTCCCATCCTGCGACGCTTCAACCAGTTATATCCAGGCATCGAAGTGACGGCTCTGGAGGTCAGCGACGATGAGGTCAACACGTTACTCGAAGCCGATCTGGTTGACTTGGGGGTCGTGCTCAATCCAGGGCCTGAGCGCAATGCCACCCTGTTGGGGCGTGACAACTGGGTGGCGGTGCTGCCCATGGGGCATGTGCTGTCCCGTCGTTCGGCACACGAGACGGTGTCCTTCGAAGAGTTGGCAGCGCAACCGTTTGTACTGGCGACTGGCGGCTGTACGGTCAATGCCCGTAGCCTGGCTGCCGAAGCGGGGCTTGTGTTGCGTGATGTCCGCGTTGAAGTACGGGAATGGAGCAGTGCCTTCAGCTTGGTGCGTGAGGGCGTTGGTGTGAGCCTGATGCCCGAGATGACTCTGCCGGCCCAGCGCCAGGGCTTGCGCATCATGGCGCTGAGTGTGCCGATCCACCGTGAGTTTGCCCTGGTGGGCTCAAGTACACGGGCGCCGTCGGCTGCGGCAAACGCTTTGTTACAGATGATGGCCGATTAGTGGCCTTGCATAGCGCCATGCCATGTCTATGCTCATCCACAAACCCCATGATGTCGCTCACCCAAGAAAGCGTCAGGATGGTTTTTTGATAGTGGCTGATGCTCACTATTGAAGTTGCGAATAATAAAGCGCGCAGGTCAAGGCGCCGGGAAAAAGGAGATTGAAATTAAATGGACTTGCGTGTGTCGGTTGGAACGGGCCCTGGATAGGGCCGTCAAGAAAAGGATGTCTTGAAAAGAGCGTTGCCTCATGGACTCTCCGATTAACCATCATTTATCGATCGCCTGACACTTGTCCTGTCTCTGGAAGACTGCGTTTGCCTGTGGAAAGTTGTACTGGGTCAAATCCAAGAACCAACCGTCATTCAAAGACAGGTGATCCGATCATGTTTAACCGCCAACACAAATCCGACCTGCTGGAAATCGAGCGCTTTTCCTGCGCGCTGAATGAAGCCAATGCGAAGCTTGCAGCCATTAGCCGATCCATGGCGATGATCGAATTTGATCGTGACGGCGTAGTGCTGGACGCCAATGAAAACTTTTGCAAGATCATGGGCTACAGCGCTGAAGAGATTCGTGGCAAACACCATCGGATCTTCTGCGAGGAATCTTTCTACCGCAGCGAAGCCTACACCCGGTTATGGCGAGACCTGGCGCGGGGGGAGCCTTTCAGCGACACGTTCATGCGCCTGACCCGGGATGGGCGCGAGGTTTGGCTGGAGGCCAGCTACATGCCGGTTTACGGCAGTGACCATCAGGTGCGCAGCGTGCTCAAGGTGGCCTCGGACGTCACCGAACGGGTTCACCGTGAACACGAAAACCAGAGTCTGATCGATGCCATCAGCCGTTCCATGGCAGTGATCGAGTTCACGCCGCAGGGGCAGATTCTCAATGCCAACGAGAATTTCCTGAAGACGGTGCAGTATTCCCTCAATGAGATTGTTGGCCAACACCACAGCATATTCTGTCATCGCAGCGAAATCGAAGCGCCGGCCTACAAGGCGTTCTGGGCCTCCCTCAATCGTGGCGAATATCACTCCCATCGGTTTGAGCGGCGCAACAAGCATGGGCAGACATTATTTCTGGAAGCGTCCTACAACCCCATCTTTGATGCCAACGGCCGTTTGTACAAAGTGGTGAAGTTTGCCAGCGATATCACCGATCAAGTAACTACCCTGCGGATCGCAGCCGAATCGGCCCACAGCACTTCGGTACAAAACGACGCCTGCGCTCGCAAGGGGTCGGAGGTGGTGCAGCAGACCGTACAAATCATCGAGGAAATTTCCCGCGACTTGAACGAAGCCGCCTTGAGTATCGATGCGGTGAGCCGGCAGTCGACCATCATCGGCACCATTGTCCAGACGATTCGCGGCATTGCCGATCAAACCAATTTGCTGGCCCTTAACGCCGCCATTGAGGCCGCCCGCGCCGGCGAGCATGGTCGTGGTTTCGCTGTGGTGGCCGACGAAGTACGCAGCCTGGCGGCCCGTACCAGCCAGGCGACAGTGGAGATTGTCGATGTGGTACGCAAGAACCATGACCTTTCGCTAAGCGCCGTGGCGAGTATGCAATCGAGCCTGAGTCGCACCGGGCTGGGGGTGGAACTGGCCAACGAGGCCGGGCAGGTGATCCTGGAAATTCAGGAAGGCTCGCGACATGTGGTCGATGCCATCGGCCAGTTCAACTCGACGCTGCAACTGCAGTAAATCCGTCGCTGCTGCGGTGGGCACGTTTTGCTGTGGCCGTGGCTGGCGGCGTCAATAGGTGATGGGGATCTCGAACTCCAAAAACGCATCATCTACCGGCTGATAACCCAGTACCCGCGTGGTCTCGCTCAAATCCAGACGCTTGAAACGGTTATTGGAGATACCGTGGGCGACCAAGTGTTTTACGCCTTCGACTTCCACCGAGCGCTGCAACAGTTGCACCGCGTCGCGCGGGCTGAGCCAGGCACTGAGGTCACGGGCGTTGTTCAGGTCGTGGGTTTCGGGAAACTCAAAGGCCCCGATGCGCAGGGCGATGGTAGAGAGTGATGTTTTCGCCGCGTAATATCCGCACAGCGCCTCACCGTAGCATTTGCTCACGCCATACAGATTGGCCGGCAACACCGGCATCCCCGCGATGATCTGCCGATCCACCGGGTAGCCTTCGATAGTCTGGGCACTGCTGGCAAATACCAGGCGCTTGACGTTGGCGGCCACCGCGGCTTCAAACAGGTAGGTAGTGGCCAGGATGTTATTGGGTAGCAACTCTTCGAAGCTGGCGCTGGCGTGAGGAATGCCTGACAGGTGCACAATCACGTCGATACCGTCGAGCAGTGCCGCCAGGCTTTGTTTATCGCTCAGGTCTGCACGCACGAAACGATGCTCGCCCAAGGGGAAGCCTGGCTCGATGCGGTCAGTGAGGGTAAAGCAGTAGCGTTCTTTCGAGGCCTCGAAAAATGTCTTGCCGATCCTGCCGCACGCGCCGGTGAGCAGTACATTTAGTCCTTTCATCTTGTTGTCCTTAGTCATGACCGTCGAGGGCGAAGGTCTGGAAGCCTGGACGCTGGCTCAGTCTCGCGTAATAAGCGCTGACAGCCGGATACGACGGACGCTCCATGGGCGTCATTTGCCAGCGATGCGCCGACAGGCCGATCAGAATATCCGCCAGCGTAAACGTGTTACCGGCCACATAAGCATCAGTGCGGGTGAGCTGCTGCTCGAGCAGGCCCATCTTGGCGTTCCAGCCGCGTACTCCGGCTTCAAGACGTTGCGGGTCCTGAAAGTCCGGATTCTTGCGAACCAGGGCATGGAACGCATAACCCCAGGAAGGATTGAGCTCGGTGGCTTGCCAATCCATCCATTGCTCGACCCTGGCACGCGCCGCAGGCTCGGCCGGCAGCAAGTCATCACACGGATGCAAACCCACCAAATAGCGGCAAATGGTGTTGGACTCCCAGAGCACACCGTTCTCATCGATGATCACGGGGACCTGGGCGTTGGGGTTCAGGGCCAGGAACCGCGGTGACTGGGTAGGCGTGAAGCCGATGCCCCAGTCCTCACGCTCGTAGGGGATGGCCAACTCCTGGCAGGTCCATAGGACTTTCCGTACGTTGATCGACGACGTGCGACCCAGGATTTTCAGCGTGTTTCCCATGGTGCTTCCCTGACGATGGTGAATTGGCAGGGAGCAATCTAACAGGGCGTTGGCGGGCTAGCTACTTTCTCGAACCTTCAGTTCAAACCCCATATCCACCACCGGTTTGGCGATTTTGTTGCCGGCCATCAACGTCAGCAAGTGTTCTGCTGCGCGCCGGCCAATGGCCTCGCGCGGAGTACTGATGCTGCTCAGGCGCGGCACCATGAAGGAGGAGGCGGGCAGGTCGTTGAAGCCCAGCACTGCCACTTGCTCCGGCACCTTGATCCCATGGCGCAGGGCTTCGAGCAGGGCGCCGTGGGCCAAGTCATCGTTGCCAAAGAAAATGGCGTCCACATCCGGATGGCTGGCCAACAGCTGCAAGAACAGCTCGCCACCCAGGCCCACCGACGAAGGACGCGGCGTCAGCAGTTCCAGAGCCGGGTCGTAAAGCTGCGCCCGTTGCAGGGCGCGGCGAAAGCCTTCGCCGCGCAGCAGGGTGCGCTGGTCCAGTTGCGCGCCGATATAAGCCAGGCGTTTGCGACCTCGAGAGATCAAGTGCGCCGCGGCCGTTTCGCCGGCGCTGGTTTGCGAGAAACCGACACAGTTGAGCCCGGCCCCTGGGTCCAGATCCATCATGTACACGCTTGGCACATTGCTCGACTCGACCATGCGGCGGGCGCTTTCAGTGCGGTCAAACCCGGTCAGCAGCAAGCCTCGTGGTTGATAGGCCATGTAGTTGCGCAACAGGTTTTCTTCTTCTTCCCGGGAGTAGTGGGTATTGCCAATCAGCACTTCGAAGCCCTTGGGCCGTAAAACCTGATGAATGGCCTCCAGGGTTTCAATGAACAACAGGTTGGACAGCGACGGCACCAGCACCACCACCGAATGGCTCTGGGCCGAGGCCAGGGCGCGGGCGGCCGGGTTGACCACATAGCTCAGTTCGGCGGCGGCCTTCTGGACTTTTTCCACCAGCGCGGTGGCCACGGTACTGACGCCGCGCAAGGCCCGCGATGCGGTAATCGGGCTGACACCCGCCAGGCGGGCGACTTCATTGAGGGTAGGGCGTCCCGTCGTGCGGGTATTTTTATCGTTCTTGGAGGTCATCAGGCGGCTTGCCAAACAAAATTCGAGGCACTAAGGTAGCGCTGTCCCCACAAGCCTGCAAATACTTGAGCAATGGGTTGCCTGATCCTTGCTTGATCGGTGGAAAGGATGCACGCGTCACTCCATAAAAATGACAACAAGGCGCGGGAAAAGCCTGTCTTTGGATAGTCTTCAGACTGACAAAGGTAGCGCTGTCTGCGTCCTGAGGTGTTTCATGAGTCAACCTGTTACTGCCCTGGTCATCATGGGTGTTGCCGGCTGTGGCAAGACCAGCGTCAGCGAGGCCCTGTGCCAGTTGAACGGCGCCACTGCCATCGAAGGCGATAGCTTTCATCCTGCCGCCAACATCGAAAAGATGAGCGCTGGCCATCCCCTCAACGACGACGATCGCGCCGGTTGGCTCGACATCCTGTGCGATGAGCTGCGCCGCTCGCTCAAGGCTGGCGAGCACCCGGTACTCACCTGCTCGGCGTTGAAGAAAAAATACCGTGACCACCTGCGCGAAGCCGCTCCGGGCCTGGGTTTTGTCTTTCTGGAACTGAGTCGTGAAGTGGCGGCGGATCGTGTCTCCCATCGTCCCGGCCATTTCATGCCGGCCAGCCTGATCGACAGTCAGTTCGCCACGCTTGAATCGCCGGTGGGCGAGCCGTTGACCCTGGCGCTCAATGCCAGTGAAGACAGCGTCGAAGCGTTGGCGCAGCAAACCGCAGCATGGTGGTGTCAGCACGGCTTTGAACCAACCATATAATTTTTTGCCGGGCAGGATAGCGCTGTCTGCAGGCATAAATTTCAACACTGGCTTTAATAACAACAACAAACAGGAGAAATCCCCATGTTTGGCATGTCACACGAGTCTTACCTGCTGCTTGATGCAGTGGTCACCATCATCGGGCTGATCGTGTTGATCACCCGGTTCAAGGTTCACCCGTTCATTGCGCTGATCATTGCCGCAGGCTTTCTCGGCCTGACCTCGGGCATGCCCGTGGACAAGATCATCAAGGCCTTCCAAGACGGTTTTGGCGGGGTACTCGGTTTTGTCGGGATTATCCTGGCGCTGGGGACGATGCTAGGCAAGATGATGGCCGAATCCGGTGGGGCCGATCAGATCGCCCAGACGCTGATCCGCGCCTTCGGCAAGGACAAAGTGCAGTGGGCGATGATGTTCGCCGCGTTCCTGGTCGGTATTCCGCTGTTCTTCGAGATCGGCTTTGTACTGCTGATCCCGCTGGTGTTCATCGTGGCCCGGCGCACTGGCGTGTCGCTGATCAAGATCGGTATCCCGCTGCTCGCCGGCCTGTCGGCGGTTCATGGCCTGGTGCCACCGCATCCGGGCCCGCTGTTGGCGATTGGCGTGTTTGGCGCGGACATCGGTAAAACCATCCTGTACGGCCTGATCGTCGCACTGCCGACGGCCATCATTGCTGGCCCGATCTTCGGTACGTTTATCGCCAAATACATCCCGGGCAATCCGTCCCAGGAGCTGGTCGATCAACTGGCCCGCGAGACCGATAGCAAGTCGTTGCCCAGCTTCAGCATTACCCTGGTCACCGTGCTGCTGCCGGTGTTCCTGATGCTGCTCAAAACCTTTGCCGACATCGCGTTTGCCGAAGGCAACGTAGTGCGCAATTGGATGGACATGATCGGCCACCCCATCAGCGCCTTGCTGCTGGCGTTGCTGTTGTCGCTGTACACCTTTGGTCATCGCCAGGGCATCCACTCCAAGCAGATCCTCAAGCTGCTCGACGCCAGCCTGGCGCCGACTGCGGCAATCATCCTGATCATTGGTGCCGGTGGCGGCTTCAAGCAGATGCTGGTGACCAGCGGCGTGGGTGATGTGATCGGCCATATGGCCGTGACCGCGCAGATCAATCCGATCCTGCTGGCCTGGCTGGTGGCGGCGGTGATTCGTATCGCCACGGGTTCGGCGACGGTGGCGACCATCACGGGAGCGGGCATCGTGGTGCCTGTGGTCGGGATGGTGCCGGGGGTAAACCTGGAGTTGCTGGTGCTGGCCACAGGCGCGGGTTCGTTGATCCTGTCTCACGTCAACGATGCGGGGTTCTGGCTGGTGAAGCAGTACTTCAACATGACCGTGGCCGAGACGTTCAAGACCTGGACCGCGATGGAGACCATTCTGTCCATCGTGGCGCTGGGCTTCATCATGTTGCTGTCGTTGGTGGTCTAAACCTGTGGGAGCCGGCTTGCCTGCGATAGCATCGCCTCGGTATGACTGATACACCGAGTTGAATCCATCGCAGGCAAGCCAGCTCCTGCATTGACTGTGTTTCGGCAGGTGGGTCGGGTCAGGCTTTAGTGACCAGGCCATCCGCCCGGAACATCCCGCGAATCCCCCGTACTGCCTGGCGAATCCGGTCCTGGTTTTCGATCAGCGCAAAGCGCACATGATCATCGCCATACTCGCCAAAGCCGATGCCTGGCGACACACACACCTTGGCCTCCAGCAACAGCTTCTTGGCAAACTCCAGCGAACCCATCGCCGCGTAAGCCTGGGGAATCTTCGCCCAGACGTACATCGACGCCTTGGGATTTTCCACCATCCAGCCCAGTTCATGCAGGCCCTTGACCAGCACATTGCGCCGTTGGCGATACTGCTCGGCAATATCCTTCACGCATTGCTGGTCACCTTCCAGTGCCGCAATCGCTGCCACTTGCAGCGGTGTGAAGGTGCCGTAGTCATGGTAGCTCTTGATCCGGGCCAGGGCGTTGACCAGTTCCGGATTGCCGACCATAAAGCCAATGCGCCAACCCGCCATGTTGTAGCTTTTGGACAGGGTAAAAAACTCCACGGCGATATCTTTCGCGCCGGGCACCTGCATGATCGAAGGGGCTTTCCAGCCGTCATAGACAATGTCGGCGTAAGCCAGGTCGTGGACCACCAACACGTCGTACTGTTTGGCCAGGGCGATCACCCGTTCGAAGAAATCCAGTTCCACGCACTGCGCAGTAGGGTTGGAGGGAAAACCGAGGATCATCATCTTCGGCTTGGGGATCGAGCCGCGAATGGCCTGTTCCAGTTCGGCGAAGAAATCCACGCCAGGCACCAGCGGCACCGACCGCACCTGGGCGCCGGCAATCACGGCACCGTAAATGTGAATCGGGTAACTGGGGTTGGGCACCAGCACCGTGTCGCCCTGGTCGAGGGTGGCCAGCATCAAATGCGCCAGGCCTTCCTTGGAACCGATGGTGACAATAGCCTCGGCCTCAGGGTCGATGTCTACCTCATAGCGATCCTTGTACCAGCGCGAGATCGCCCGACGCAGACGCGGAATGCCTCTGGAGGTGGAGTAACCGTGGGTATCTTCGCGCTGTGCGACGGTCACCAGTTTTTCCACGATATGCGGTGGCGTCGGGCCGTCAGGGTTGCCCATGCTCAGGTCGATGATGTCTTCGCCACGACGACGGGCAGCCATCTTCAGCTCGGCTGTGATGTTGAAAACGTAGGGGGGGAGTCGATCTATGCGCGCAAAGCGGCGCGGCGAACCTTGGTCTGCCATTGTTGCCTCGGAGTACGTAAGCGCCCGGAACCGTCCGAGCGACGTCGGCCACTGCGGTGGCCTGCGGGACGGACGATACGGCGGGTGATGGCCAGTTGTCCAGATGACGCGGCGGATATTTTTTAGCGCTTGAAGCAAAGGTGGGATATGACCCTATACTCGGTACGGTTTTGTTCCCTTCACCGATGGAGAATGTGCAGATGGATCAACAAACAAAGCTAGCGCTGGAGCCGCGCCTGGAAGCGGGCAAGGCGATGGTGATCGCCGGTGTTTCCGGTCGTTATGCAAAGGCCACGGTCGGCGACATCCCCAAGTTGTGGGAGCTTTTCGACTCCCATATCGAAGACCTCAAAAAGCGCGTTGGCGGCGTGACCTATGGCGTTTGCTACAACGCCAGCCACGATGAGTTCGATTACATGGCCGGGGTCGAAGTGCCTGCCAAGAACGATGTGCCGAGCAACTTCACGTCGATTGAAATACCGGTTCGCCAGTACGCAGTATTTCCTCATTACGGCCCCGTGCAGGCGCTGGCGCAGACCTATGAGCGAATCATGTTCGAGTGGTTGCCGACCTCGGGCTACAAGGTCGCGGGCGCTGACTTCGAGCGCTACAGCGCGGATTTCGATGGCAGAAAAGGCACCGGGTCGGTGGAAATCTGGCTGCCTGTCGAGGCCAAGGCTGGATAAACGGTCATCCGCCAAAGCTGCGTTGGTAATCCTGTGCTGGTTTTTGGATAGCCTGGGCAACGTTTGGCGCTTGTCGACAATCGTCGTCTTCACCTTTGAGGACGACCTCAAGCGAGTGTCATCCGAGCGTTAGCGCCAGCCGCCGCTCATAGCCAATTCGCCCCTTATACGCTTCCCCGCTGTCCACCCATCCCAGGCGCAGATACAGGCTCATCGCCGCCTCGTTGTCGCTGTCCACCGACAATTGCAGCGCCGTGACCTGCGGCCATACCGCGCGCACAGCAGCGGGCAGTGCCTGCAGACAGGCTTTGCCGAACCCTTGGCCTTGCCGGCTGCGATCGACTTGCAGGGCGTGCAGGGTGGCGCTGTGTTCGTCGGCCCAGTGGGGCAGGCACGGTGGGCGTTTGAGCAGCAGGAAGGCGACGGGGACCTCATCGGCGAGCAGCGCAAAACCCTTGATGCCGGGGCTGGGGTTGACCAGCAAGGTGTTCAGCGCGCAATAGATATCCCCGCAATAGGGCAGTTGTTCGGGATGGACTTGGAGGGTGCTGAGTTGCTGCTGCTGCGTGGCAGTCAGGGTTTCATAGGGCGTGAGGCGCGTTTGCATCGAATAGATGTCCTGATTCCTACAGCAAGGATGCAAATTCTAGCGGTTTTGCTTTCATCGCAACTTTTTTTCACACGCCTGTCGATTGGCGGGGCGGTCAGTCGACTAAGGGTGTCTTGTGTGATTTATCCCTGAAAGGAGCATTGCCATGAATACCCAAGTGAACAGCGAAATCAGCACGTTGATTGAAAACTGGAAGCAGGCCGTTATGGCTAAGGATGTCGACAGAATCGTCAGCTTCTACGCCGATGAAATTGTCGCGTTCGATGCAGTTAATGCCTTGCAGTTCAAGGGCCGGGATGCTTACCAGGCGCACTGGAAAGCGTGTATGGAGTTCTGCCCTGGACCTGGCATTTTCGAGTTCCACCAAATGAACATCGTACCGGGTGCCGACAGTGCCTTCGCTCACTGGCTGGCCCACTGTGGCGGTGCCGGGCCGGATGGTGTGGTGAAGTCGTGCTGGATGCGCGTTACCGCTGGTTACCAGCGTATCGACGGCCAATGGAAGGTAGTGCATGAGCACTGGTCCACGCCTTTTGATATGGAAACCGGCGCCGGGCTGTTCGACCTGAAACCTTGAGCGTCGCGAACTATAGTCAGTAGTCCGAAAACGGAGAACATCATGAAGTACTTATGCCTGGTCTACAGCGACGAAAGCCAGTTGCACAGCCAGCCCGATAGCCCTGAGGACACGGAGTGCCACGCCTACGCCGAAGCCATCCAGGGCAGCGGCCGGATGCTTGCGGCCGAGGCGCTGGAGTCGGTGTCGACCGCCACCACGGTGCGCGTGCGCAACGGCAAGTTATCGATCACCGACGGACCGTTTGCCGAAACCAAGGAGCAACTTGCCGGGTTCTATCTGATTGATGCCAAGGACCTCAACGAAGCGCTGCAGATAGCCAGTGGTATTCCGGCCGCCCGGGTCGGCAGCGTGGAGGTACGTCCGGTGCGTGAGTTGGACCTTTCCTCGACCTAAGCATGCACGCCAGGAGGTTTACCGATGTGTAGCCAATTACCAACCGGCTGCCGCTTCAGCGCCATGTGCTGGAGCGGTAGGTGACCGAGGGCGTCCAGGCCAAGGTCGAGGCGATCTATCGCCACGAATCACGGCGCATCCTCGCCACCCTGATTCGCCTGCTCGGCGATTTCGACCTCGCCGAAGAAGCCTTGCATGAGGCGTTCTTCGTCGCAGTCGAGCGTTGGCAGCAGGACGGGGTGCCGGACAATCCCCGGGCATGGCTGGTCTCTACCGGGCGCTTCAAGGCCATCGATCGCCTGCGCCGCCAGGCGCGTTTTGCCGCGTCGCAGACGCTGTTGCTGGCCCAGGCCGAAGCACTGGAAGAGGCTGACTGGAGTACTGAAGACGTGCAAGACGACCGTCTGCGCCTGATCTTTACCTGCTGCCATCCGGCGCTGGCGCAGGACGCACAGGTGCCACTGACCCTGCGTGAGATCTGTGACCTCACCACAGAGGAAATCGCCCGGGCGTTTCTTGCCACGCCCGCGACTATTGCCCAGCGCATTGTGCGGGCCAAGGGCAAGATCCGTGAGGCGAAGATTCCCTATCAGGTGCCGTCCCTGGGAGAGTTGCCCGAGCGCCTGGACAGTGTATTACGCGTGATTTACCTGGTATTCAACGAAGGTTACTCGGCTTCCACCGGTGACGATCTGACCCGCGATGACTTGACTCGCGAAGCCATTCGGTTGGGGCGCCTGCTCCTGGAGTTGCTGCCAGAGCCGGAAGTCATGGGCCTGTTGGCATTGATGCTGCTCCATGAGTCCCGCCGCCCGGCGCGCATGTCGCAAGGCGGCGAACTGGTGGTGTTGGACGAGCAAGACCGCTCCTTGTGGGATGCGTCGTTGATGGCTGAAGGCTGCACGTTGGTCGAGCGCGCCCTGAAGACCCGACGTTTCGGACCTTATTGTTTGCAGGCGGCAATTGCCGCGGTACACGCCGAAGCGCCCAGCGCGGCTGAAACGGATTGGCCACAGATTGTCGGGCTTTACGACGTGCTGCTCAGGGTCGTGCCGTCGCCGGTGATCGAGCTCAATCGGGCGGCAGCACTGGCCATGCGCGACGGGCCGTTGGCCGGACTGCAGCAGGTGGAAAGGATTCTGGCGCGCGGAGAGCTATTGGACTACCACTTGGCGCATTCGGCGCAGGGAGAGTTTTGCCGCCAATTAGGGCGAGTGAAAGAGGCGCGGCAGGCGTATGAAAAGGCCTTGGCGCTGACCCGACAAGCTCCGGAGCGACGCTTTATCGAAAGGCGTCTGGCGTCCCTGCGCTAGCCAGGCACTCACTCCAGCATTTTTTCCAGAAACCAACTCCCCGCCGGCCCTGGCGGATGTTGCCGTGACCACAGCGCATCCACGGCCACCGAGCGTGGCCAGCCGCGTGCCTTCAGTTCCACCAGTTGGCCATTCGCAAAGCGTTCCACCAGCCAGCGGGGCAGGGCGGCCCAACCGAAACCGAGGATGGCCATTTCCATCAGCATCACGAAGCTGGGAGCCGACCAGACCCGTCCGTTCGGCCGGTTTTCATTGGGGTTGATGACGCTCGCCAGGCGCAGTTCACGGTGTTGTTGCAGGGTTTGTTGATCAATGCCAGCAAGGCTGGACAGGGCATGTCGGGGGGAAACGAACAAGGCGAGTTCTGCACGCTCTTCGACGGTGGCGCGGGTCAGGTCGGGCGGGTAGACCTCCTGTGCCTCGATAAAGGCAATCTGTGCCCGACCGCTTTGGACCAGGGCGATCAAGTCTTCGCACTCGGCGATCAACCATTCCAGTTCCATGTCCGGGTAGCGCTGCTCGAAAGTGCTGAGTACCGTATCAAAGCGGGCCGATTGGTATGTATCCGACATGGCGATACTGAGCTTGGGCTCCAGCCCTTGGGCCAACTGGCTCGCGGCCAACGCCAGTCGGCTGTCGGCCTCCAGTACCTGCTCGGCCCGCTGCAGCAGAACGTGGCCGGCCGGGGTCAGGGTAGGTTTGCGGCTGCTGCGGTCAAACAGCAGCACATCCAGATCGATCTCCAGGGCCGCTACCGCAGCACTGACGGTGGACTGGCTCTTGCCCAACTTGCGTGCCGCGGCGGAAAACGAGCCTTGGGTCGCTGCTTGGACAAACGCCTGTAATACTTCATGGGATGCCATCATCTATCGCCTTGATCGATGGTTAATGGTTATGAAGTATCGATGTGGCAGGTGAAGATGGCAACCCTCGACATTCACAGAGCACCGCTCATGAACACTACCAAGTCCATCACCGAACGCGTTTTCCAAGCCGTTGGCTTCGAGGCCCTGGCCTTGATGATCTGCACTCCGCTGCTGGCCTGGATCATGGAAAAGCCGGCCCTGGAGATGGGCATGGTCACCCTGGCCATCAGCCTTATGGCGTTGACCTGGAATATCATTTTCAACGGCTTGTTCGACCGTCTCAAGGCGCGCCTGCAACTGGCCAATGGTGTCTGGACACGGGTGCTGCATGCGCTGTTGTTCGAAGGCGGGTTGATCATCGTGTGTGTGCCGCTGATCGCCGCGTGGCTGAAAATCAGCCTGATGCAGGCGTTCATTCTGGATATTGGCGTGCTGCTGTTTTTTCTGCCGTACACCTATGTGTATCACTGGGGGTACGACGTGCTGCGGGAGAAGTTCCTGCAGCAGCGTGTACCTGAACAAGTGTGACGGCGTCAGATGAACATTCCACCTGAGGCCTCTATACGCTGACCGTTGATCCACCGGCTGCCGTCAGCCAACAGCGTGGAAATCGCGCCACCAATGTCGTCCGGCAAACCGACCCGGCCCAGGGCGGTGTTGCTGGCGACATACACGTTGATGTCGGCATTGTCACGCACGCTGCCGCCACCGAAGTCGGTTTCAATGGCGCCGGGGGCCAGTGTGTTGACACTGATACCCCGTGCACCGAGTTCCTTGGCCTGATAGCGGGTCAGCACTTCCACCGCGCCTTTCATTGATGCATAGGCGGCATAGCCTGGCAGGCTGAAGCGCGCCAGGCCGCTGGAAATATTAATGATCCGGCCGCCGTCGGCAATCAGAGGCAACAGCTTCTGTGTCAGGAAGAACGGACCCTTGAGGTGGATCGCGACCATTTGGTCGAACTGCTCTTCAGTTGTTTCAATGAAGCTGGCATGGGTGCCGACCCCTGCGTTATTGATCAGAAAGTTAAAATGCTCCCGTGCGAAAACCGACTTGAGCGTATGGCCTATTTCGCTGACAAATCCGTCGAACGTTGTGCTCTGGCTGACATCCAGCTGCAGCATGGCGGCACGGCCACCGAGTTGCTCGATCAGCGCAACCACAGCCTGGGCCTCGGCGGCCTTGCTGTGGTAGGTGCCGATGATGTCGATGCCTTGTGCTGCCAGGTGCAAGGCAGCGCTTTTGCCCAGGCCGCGGCTGGCGCCGGTGATCAATGCGATTTTACGGGTCATGGTCTAGTCCTCTTGGCGAACAGGTAGTCAGTGGGATTGAGTGTATTTGTCCGCCGTACACGTGATAAACAGTGGTTTTACAGATTCACTGGCCGGATAAGCCGAACAATCAACGGATACCCCCATGAACAAACTGGATCTGCTGCTGACCTTCGTACGCGTCACCGAGCTATCGAGTTTTACCCAGGCGGGCGAGCGCCTGGGGTTGCCACGCTCTACGGTGTCCGAGCATGTGCAGGCCTTGGAAGAATTGTTGGGCACGCGGCTGCTGCAGCGCACCACGCGTAAAGTCCAGGCGACCCAGGACGGGCGGGTGCTGTACGAGCGCAGCAAGGATTTGCTGTCGCACATGGAGGAGCTGGAGGGGCTGTTTCGCCAGGATGAGGCACAACTGACCGGCCGGATCCGAATCGATATGCCCAATGCCGTGGCCCGGGAGCAAATCGTGCCGCGCCTGCCGGAATTCATGGATAGACATCCGTTGATCGAACTGGAACTCAGCGGTTCCGACCGCCAGGTCGACCTGTTGGCTGAGGGTTTTGATTGCGTGTTGCGGGTGGGCGCGCAGCCGGATCAGTCCGTGGTGGCGCGGCTGTTGTGCAGCATGCCGATGATCAACTGCGTCAGCCCTGGCTACCTGCAACGTTACGGCGAACCCAAGACCCTGGCCGATCTGGCCGAGCATCAATTGGTGCATTACGTACGGCCGCTGGGCGCGCGCTCGCCGGGTTTCGAATACATGCAGGGCAACAAGGTGCAGCGTGTCGCGATGGCCGGGCGAATAACGGTCAACAGCACCGATGCCTATCAGTCGGCCTGCCTGGCAGGGTTGGGGATTGTCCAGGTGCCTGGGTTGGGGATCCGCGAGTTGCTTGCGCGTGGCGAGTTGGTGGCGATTCTCCAGGACTATCCCGCACCTTCGTTGGATGTGTCGATGCTGTATGCCAGCCAGCGGCACCTGCCGTTGCGGGTGCGGGTGTTTATGGATTGGCTGGCGGCTACCTTCAAGGCTCTGCTTTAGCGTCGCGCGCTCAGTTGCTGCGGGGCGAGGAAGGCATCGTGGAAATAGTCGCGAAAGGCCTGCATGGCCGGGGTGAACGCCCGTTCGCGGTGCCAGGCCAGGCCGACGCTCATGGGCGTCACGTGGTCGGTCACGCTTACGGTTTCAATGCGCTTGCCTTCCAGCGACCACGGGCGGTGGACCAGATCCGAGAGAATCGCCACACCGCTACCATTGGCCACCATACTGCGTACCGCTTCCACCGAACTGGTGCGCAAACGCACATTGGGCGTCTGCCCGGCCTGTTGCCAATAGCGTCGGGCACTGTGTTCGGCTTCATCTACGGTCAGCATGATATAGGGCTCACTGGCCACATCGGCCAGGCTGACCGAGCTGTGCTCGCACAACGGATGGTGGCTGGGCAGCCACAGGCGGCGTTCGGAATTGAAGAGGGTCTGCGAGAAAATATCCGGATGGGTGAGGTTGGCGGTCAGCACCACGGCCATATCGAACTGACCGTCCAGCAGTCCGTGCTCGATGGCCTGGCGCTCCTGCTCGAAGACTTCGATGGTCACGTCTGGGTGCCAGTGTTCCATGCGCTGCAGGTGGTGCGGCAGAAAGTAACCCAGCACGGTGTAACTGGCCGCGACGCGCAACACACCGCTGGCGCGGTAGTCCGGCAGGGGGCTGTTCAGCGCGTCCTCGACGCTGCGCGCGATCACATAGGCACGGTTGAGAAAGTGCCGGCCGGCATCGGTCAGGCTCATGCCCTGGGCCGAGCGCACAAATAGCCGGACCCCGAGCATGGCTTCCAGCTCCTTGATTGCGGTGGTCACTGCCGACTGGGAAATGTTCAGGTGGATCGCCGCCTGGGAAATCTGGCCGATTTCGGCGGTGGCGATAAAGTAGCGGACCTGGCGCAAGGTAAGGGACATGGAGGCGTTCCACTGGACAGTTATCTGATTTTCAGAAGATGAACCATCTGATAATAAATCTTCCCAAGGGGTCAAGCTGCAGCCTACTTTCCATGGCACGATCTTTTGCGGAGCAGCCTTGATGCACACAGTCGATTTCAACTCGGATATGGGCGAAAGCTTCGGCCCCTGGACCATCGGCGATGGCGTGGACAACGAACTGATGGCCCATATCAGCTCGGCCAACGTTGCCACCGGCTTCCATGCAGGCGACCCGGGCACCATGCGCCGCACCATCGAGCGCGCCAGGCAGTTGGGCGTGGCCATTGGCGCCCACCCGGGCTTTCGCGACCTGGTGGGGTTTGGTCGCCGGCACATCAACGCGCCAGCCCAGGAGCTGGTCGACGACATGCTCTATCAACTGGGGGCACTGCGCGAACTTGCCCGGGCGCAAGGTGTAAGCCTGCAACACATCAAGCCCCATGGCGCCTTGTACATGCACCTGGCCCGCGACGAAGAAGCGGCACGCCTGCTGGTGGAAAACCTGCAACGCCTGGAGCCTGGCCTGTTGTTGTACTGCATGCCCAATTCTGTGATCTGGCGGATTGCCAGGGAGTTGGGACAACCGGTGATGCGCGAGTTTTATGCCGACCGTGAGTACGACCTTTCAGGCTCCATCGTGTTTACCCGCAATGTCCGCCCCCTGGATCCAGCAAAGGTGGCGGCGCGGGTCTTGCGTGCCTGCCAGGCCGGGGTGGTGCGCACTGTCGAAGGCGAAGACCTGGCGATCGAATTCGATTCCATCTGCCTGCACAGCGATACCCCTGGCGCACTCGACCTGGTGGAGGCCACCCGTAACGCGCTGGATCAGGCGGGGATTGTCGTGCGCGCCCCGCGCTGAACGTTACCGGTGCCCAGACACCGGACCAGAATCAAATTTGCCTGCCTTTCTACAATGATTCCAAGAGGAACAGACATGGCTGAAACATCCCCGATCCGCTACAGCTTTGGCGGTGATGAACACTTGTTCGCCGAGGTCAGTGAAAGCATGTCCCTGGAAGCCTTCTTCAAGGGCATGGCCGTGACCCGTGCAGTGGAACGCCTCAACCTGCCGGGTGTACTGGATGTGTGCCTGGCCAACGCGTCCTTCCAGATTCGCTTCGACCCTGACCACATCGCGCCACACGTGTTGCTTGATGCGGTGCAGAGCGCCGAAGCCCAGGCGGTGGCCGAGCGTACCTTGCACACCCGAATCATCGAGATTCCAGTGCTGTACAACGATCCCTGGACCCATGAAACCTTGATGCGTTTTCGCGATCGGCATCAAGACCCCAGCGGCACCGACCTGGAGTACGCCGCGCGGGCAAATGGTCTGGCGGATGTCGACGCGTTTATAGCGGCCCACAGCGGTGCGCCATGGTTTGTCTCGATGGTCGGTTTTGTCGCGGGCTTGCCCTTTATGTTCCAGATGGTCGAGCGCGAGCGCCAGTTGCAGGTGCCCAAATACCTGCGCCCGCGCACCGACACGCCAAAATTGACCCTGGGCCACGGTGGTTGTTTTGGTTGTATCTATTCGGTACGTGGTGCCGGTGGCTACCAGATGTTTGGCGTTACACCGGCACCGATCTACGATCCGGCGCAACAGTTGGCCTACCTCAAGGAGCATATGGTGTTCTTTCGCCCCGGCGATATCGTGCAGTTCAAACCCATGGACCGCGGGGCCTACGACCTGGCCGTTGCCGAGGTCGACGCAGGACGCTTCGATTTGCGCATTCGCCCCGTGGAGTTTTCCCTCGACGGGTTTCTCGCCGATCCGGTCGGCTACCCGAAAACCCTGCAGGAGGCGCTCGCATGATCAAGGTCATCAAGCCAGGCCTGGCCACCTCCGTGCAGGACCTGGGCCGCGAAGGCTATTACCATCTGGGCATTCCACCGTCCGGTGCGCTGGATCAATACGCCTTGAGCGCGGCCAACCATCTGGTGGGCAACCCGGCCGGCGCGGCCGGGCTGGAATGCACATTGATCGGGCCGCAACTGGAGTTTCAGCAGGACACCTTGATAGCCATCAGCGGTGCGCTGATGGCTGCGCGCCTGGACGGTGAAGTAGTACATCAGGACACCGCGTTCCAGGTACGGGCCGGGCAAGTGTTGTGCTTCGAATTTCCCAAAGCGGGGGCGCGGGCTTACCTGGCAGTCGCCGGTGGTATTGATGTGCCCTTGGTGCTGGGCAGTCGATCGACTTACACCCTCGGGGCGCTGGGTGGGTTTCACGGGCGACGGTTGCAGGAAGGCGATCAGTTGCCTGTCGGTCAGGCCAGCGGCAGAGGCCGTGCGGGCAACAGTCTGCCGATGGCACTACGCCAATCCGTGGGCGGTGATGTCACGTTGCGGGTGGTGCCGGGACTGTATTACGAACGGCTGACGGCGGGGGCCAAAAGCAGTTTTTTTGCCGAGCCCTGGACAGTTGGCTCCGAGGCAGATCGCATTGGCTACCGCTTCAAGGGCGGCAGTGCCTTGAGCTTCCAGCCGCGGGAACAGCCGTTCGGCGCCGGTTCCGATCCCTCCAATATTGTCGATAGTTGCTATCCCATTGGCTCGATTCAGGTGCCGGCAGGGCTGGAGCCGATTGTGTTGCACCGGGATGCGGTCTCGGGTGGCGGGTACGCAATGATTGGCACGGTGATCAGCGCCGATCTGGATCTGATCGGGCAGATGCAGCCGAACCAGCGTGCCGGGTTTGTCGCGGTGACGTTGGAAGAGGCGCTGGAGGCGCGACGGATTTACAAGAAGCGCTTGAAGATGATGGCTGGGTTGTTTGCCTGAGGGCAGGATTGGGATTGCGGTACTGGGAAAGCCGACCTGCTTTTTCGAGCTGTAGGAGCGAGCTTGTTTGCGACGCCCATGAAAAAGCCGCGCAGCCCATGGGCTGCGCGGCTTTTTTTCAGGAGAAAACTCAGGTGTCTTGCTTGTTTTCCAGCACTTCGCCGGTCTTGGCGTCGAGTTTCACGTCCCATTTCTTGCCGGTGGTGTCGGTCAGGTCAACTTCGTACACCAGGCGACCGGCTTCGTGGTCCAGCTCGGTGTCGTTGATGGTGGCGCCAGCGTGTTTGGCCAGGGCGTCTTTGTTGAGTTGCTCGAAAGGCTTCACGGCGCCGGACTGCAGCAGGCTTGGAATCTGGTCTGGGCGGACATCTGCCTGAGCCAGGCCGGCGGTCAGGGTCAGGGCAGTAGCAGCGAACAGAGCGGTCAGGTTTTTCATGGTGTGGATCCTTCTGGGTGAGCTGTTTAAGTGGGATCAGGTTAACCAGCGCAACTTAATTCACCCTTAAATTCAGCGCTTGCGCATCGCGAAGGTGGGCGCACCACATTTTTATCGGTGCATCAGGCTGATATTCAACAACTTTCAGGCAGTCGCGACAGCCCCTGCAATGGTTTCGATGATCCTTAAATTGCGTAGAACGGTTGCGTCGTTTATTCAATCGGCCCGCGGCGCAAGATTTCATGCTGGTGTCTCAACTATGGGAGACACAGATGAAACAGGTAATGGCTTGGGTCTATGCGCCGTTGTTCTGGGCGGGGTTTATCGGCGGTGGTGTGTGGCTGGTCTCGATCGGCGTGGCACAAGGGTTGGTGGTGGTGTTTGCTGCAGCCATCGGAGTGTCGTTTATCGCCGAGCTGTGGTTGCCCTATGAGCGGCAGTGGAACCGCAACCGGGGGGATCGGCGCAGGGATATCCTCCACGCACTGGTCAATGAAAGCCTCAATGCCCTTGGCCTGCTGGCTTTGCCGGGGTTGACCGCGCTGTTGGCGGTGGAGGGTATCTGGCCGCGTTCATGGTCGCTTTGCGCACAGTTGCTGCTGGCGATCATCATTGCCGACGCGGGCATCACGCTTATGCACTACGCCAGCCATCGCATCGCTGCGCTGTGGCGTTTGCACGCGGTGCATCACAGTGTGCAGCGACTCTATGGTTTCAATGGGTTGATGAAACACCCCCTGCACCAGATGCTTGAGGCCACGGCAGGCCTGCTGCCGTTAATCCTGCTGGGGATTCCTCTGGATGTGGCGATGTTGCTGGCGTTGGCGATTGCCGTTCAACTGTTGTTGCAACACTCCAATGTCGACATGCGCCTGGGGCCGTTGCGCTGGGTATTTGCCTGGGCACCGGTGCATCGCTTCCACCACATGAAATACGGTCGAGCGGGGGACGTTAATTTCGGTTTGTTTTTCAATCTTTGGGACTGGCTGTTGGGCACCGCGTTCTACAGCACGTACTACCGAATGGCCGACGGTGACTTGGGGATCGGCAGCCGTCCGGATTTTCCGGTGGAGTATGTCGAGCAACTGCGCGATCCCTTTCTGACGGCGCGGTTGAGTAAAGAGCCCGCAGTGCCGGCGCAGTTGTTGCGCTAGGGCAGTAGACGAACGTGCAGGTGGCGCAAGGATGCGGCGGCGGTTACGCCAAACAGTAGCTTCATGGTGCGGGAAAAATGCGCCGAGTCGCAGAAGCCTGCGGCGTGAGCCGCTTCGGTCAGTGAACAGCCTCCCAGGGCCAGGCCAACCGCCTGGCGCAAGCGGCGCCACATCACCAGGCGGCGCACTGGAACGCCGAGCTGGCTGACGAACAGGCGTTCCAGTTGGCTCAAGGAAATATGCGCGGCCTGTGCCAGAAATTGCGCCGATACCTTGCCGCCCAGTTGCGTGTCCAGTGCGCGCAATGCGCGCGCCACTCGTTCGTCGTCAACAGTACGGCGTGGGAGTTGGCGCAGGACATGTTCCAGGCTTTCCAGCGTCAGGTCGGCTGTGTCCAGGACCTGCTGCAATAGACGAGCGTCAAATACGCCGGGCTCGGCATAGGCCATCAAGACGTTGCCTTGTGTCTGGACAATGGCGTGAGTCTGCCGGGAGGGAATAAACAGACGGCGGGCAGTCTGCAGGTGACCATCGAGGCTGGCGGTAATCGGTTCGCCGCAGGCAAACATAAACTGATGCGCATAATGAGCATGGGGCGCAGTGCACCCCATCTCACCGAGGATCAGGGCGTAATCACGCCCCAGCCAGAGTTGGCCTGACCACTCGGGTTTCATTCAGTAACCATGGTCCTCAAGCAGTTGTGACACATTTGATGCAGGCGCGCGCTGGTAGTACTTGAGCAGTTCGGCGGCACGGTTGGTGAAGATGCCATCGACGCCTGCATCCATCACTTTCTTGAAGTCCACCGGCTCATCGACGGTATAGACATGCACCAGCAGGCCTTTGTCGTGGGTCAGCTTGTTCATTTCCGGCTTCACCAGGTCCGTGTAGCTCTGGTCCCCTAGGTCTGTACGCTGGGCCGATGGGCCGGTGCCGATGGCACCGAGGCTCTTGGCGTCGTCAATCCATTTTTCGAATTCGGCGGCGTCCTTGGGTTCCTGCTTGGCATAGTAGGCCGCTTTGCTCGGCTCGCCGGACTCGGCAAAGGTCACCTTGGATTTGGGTTCCATGCCGCCTTCACCCACCCATAACAAGAGGATCTTCGGCGTATTGGGCATTTCCTTTTGCAGTTCCTTGAGACTGTCCTTCTCGAATGTTTGCAGAATCACACGCCCTCGGCCCTGGCCCACGCCGGTGTTGCTCTTGCCCAGTTTGGAGCCCGCCGAGCTCAACCAACCCTTGTCATGCAGTTTGTCCTTCAGGTCGGCCTCAATCCCGGGAAACAACTTCGGTTCCTTGGTTTCGATGTACAGGCCCGGTTTGTGTTGCGGGTTGCCTTCGGCGATCTTGATGATTTCGTCCAGGGTCTGGATTTTCAAACCGGCGAATGTGGGGCGGGCGCGCTCCGGGTAAGCAGTGTTGAACCAACTGCCGGCGTCGAGGGTTTTCAGCTCGGCCATGGTGAACTCGTTGGCAGGGCTGTCCTTGCGCTCAGGGAACTTGGTGGCGACATCAGTGGTGCGCTGCAGATTGTCATCGTGCAAGGCGAACAGCACGCCGTCCTTACTGCGTTGCAAATCCAGTTCCAGGTAATCGGCACCCAGGTCGCGGGCCACTATATAGGCCGCAGCCGTCGACTCTGGTGCGTCAAAGGACGCACCCCGGTGGGCGATAACCGCAGGGCGGGGAATACCTTCATTGGTCGCCAGCTCGGCTGGGCTGAGCTGGGTGGCAGCCTGTGCGTGGCCAAGGCCCATCGTCAGGGCGAGCAGCAGGGCACTCTTGGTAAACGTTACAGGCATTTGCGAGATCCTTTCGTGGGGGTAGCTTCAAGAAGGTTCCCTTTTTAACAATTGAAGGCAATGCGCGCTATCACCAAACCGACATTAACGTGCGCACAGGCCATTTTTCTGCGCTTTTGTGTCGTGCTATGCAGTACTCTTGCGCCGAGCTTCCCCATCAGAGGGAAACCTGCATACCTTCTTTATTGCCTCGCGTGTAAACCATCGTTCACTTCCCCCTGTGGGATTTTTCAGTGAGGTTTACCATGCGCATCACGTCCGAACTCATCTGCCAGGCGGCCGATCAACTCAATGGCTTTGTCGGCCTGAACCGCAAGACCGGGCATTACATTGTGCGTTTCAGCGAAGATGCCTTCGGCATGGACGTTGCCGACGATGGCATCATCCCCACCAGCGAATTTGTCTGGCAGCCCGTTGATCAGCAGACCATGACGTTGTCTCGTGAGCATATCCAGCTGCTGCTGGACCAGAATATCGACGAGCGCATCAACATCACTGAACCGCTGCGGGTGTACATGCGCCGGGTGGAAATCCCGCAAATCAGTGCGGTGCGCAGTCTGGTCAGTTGAGCGTGCTGGTGCGTCCAAACGAGTAGGCCCGTTCCACCTTGCATACCCGCGTATGAAACGCCGCGTACCAGGTGGATCGACCCTGCGCGCGGATTTCACGATGCTCGGCATGCTCCTTCCAAGCCAGGATCGCCGCTTCGCTGGCCCAGTAGGACACGGTGATCCCCAAGCCATCCGCACCTCGGGCTGATTCGACGCCGAGAAAACCCGGCTGTTCGCGAGCCAGTTCCAGCATGCGTTCGGCAGCCGCTGTGTAACCTGGATCAGCCTCGGTGCGCAGGGAACTGAAGATCACCGCGTAGTAGGGTGGGGCGGGTGTGTGGGCGATCATCTCAAGCGCTCCCGGCAGGCGTTGAGCAGGGCTGTCACCAGTGGCACCGCAGCACCAACGAGCGCCGCGCGTTCGGGTTGAAACAGGGTAGCAACAAAAAACGGATGGTCCAGCAGCTCAATCGCGCGCAGATCTCCAGCCGAGTCATGGGCGCTGCCAATCAGGTTGTGCTCCAGCAGTTCAGGTTCGAAGTCGCGATTCACACCATAGCGGCACCGGTAGCCTTCCTGGATATCGAGGCAATCGTAAGCCTCGGCGATACGTGTAAACGCCGTCAAGCGTACAGCCGCGGTGGTTTCCACCAGGGCGCAGCTCAATGGTGCAATCACCGTGCGTGGTGCGTCAGGCACGAGTTCTGCGTGTTCGGCATCGGCCCAACCCAACACATTGCGCGCATATTCGAGCAGCGCATGTTGAAAACCTGTGCAGGTACCGAGGAACGGGCGCTGATGCTCTCGGGCATAGCGGATGGCCAATAGTGCGCCATCCATGTCGCGATAAGGGCTGGCGGGTACACACCAGAAACCGTCGAAGTACTGCAAGGCGCTGGTACTGTGGATTGTATCGGTGGCCAGCCAGTCGGCGCGCACGGTCAGGTTCAAGGTTGCGCCAGCCAGTTGCAGCGCGAGCGGTATCGCCTGGTGCGCAGTCACTTGAGGGTCGTAATCGCCGATCAAGGCGAGGTGCAAAGTGACGTGTTGCATGATGTGCATCCCATGGCTTGTTGAGTCCTGAGGCGCACTATAGATTGGCGTTCTTGCAATCAATATTGGCGCCGAACCACATGCTCAATGCAGCGACGCACTATCAAATTGGCTATTCCGACCTTTCCCTGGTGCTGGCATTGGTACGTGGTGGCACTCTGGCGCGGGCGGCGGCTCTGTTGCGGGTGGATGTATCCACGGTATTTCGGGCAGTTCGACGCCTGGAGTCGTCCCTGGGGCAGTCGTTGTTTGAAAAGAGTCGCGCCGGTTACCTGCCTACACGTTTGGCAACCACATTGGCCGAGCAGGCCGAACGCGCCGAACAGGCATTGGAAGCGGCGCGGATCGGAGTAGAGCTGGGTGGTGAAGTGATCAGCGGCACGGTACGCCTGACCTGTACCGATTCGGTGCTGCAGGGCGTGTTGTTGCCGGCCCTGGCGCAATTCATGCCGAACTACCCGGCGCTGACCCTGGAATTAAGTACCTCCAATGACTTTGCCAACCTTAGCCGCCGCGACGCCGATATAGCGTTGCGCCTGACCAAGACGCCACCGGAGCACTTGGTGGGACGGCGCTTGGGAACGGTGTCCTATCGTGTTTGCGCCAGTGCCGGTTACATGCAGCGTCATGACGTTCGGGATCTGACGGCCCTGGCCTGGATCGCCCCCGATGACTTCTTGCCCGACCATCCGACAGTCGCGTGGCGTCGCCAGCATTTGCCCGGTGTGACGCCGTGTTATCGCTGCAACAGTATGTTGTCCGCTACCCAATTGGTACGTGCAGGGCTGGGAGTGGCGGCATTGCCGGATTTTATGCTGGATGAGGCGCACGGTATGCAACCGTTGGGACCGTCCCTTGCCGGATATGACACGGCGCTGTGGCTGTTGACGCGGCCTGACTGTCGGGCTTTGCGCTCAGTGGTGACGCTGTTCGATGAGTTGGGGCAGCATGTACGACTGCCTCGCTTTTGACGGGCCCCCAGTAGGGTCCGTTGAGGTGCTTGGTGAGGGTGGATTCAACAGCGGGTCGTGATCTCATAACCCGCCAGGAACAGGTCTATTGCCGATTCGATCACATTGGCCTGGCTGGCCGCATCCAGGGTGGGTTGGCCGAGAGTGATTTGTGGCCAGAAGGCAAAACCCTTGAGCAGGCTTTGCACCTGATGGGCGGCAAAGCCCGGGTCGACGGGCTTGAGCCTGCCGTCTTCTTGTGCCGCGCGCACCCACACCGTGAAGCCTTCCTCGCGTTCGCTCAGGCGGTTGACGATGTCCTGGGCGCGCTCCGGGGAGTGAATGGTGGCGGCGATGGCTACGCGGGCCAGGTCGAGGAAGTTGGCATCCGACATCATCTTCATCTTTGCTTCGAGCAAGGTGCGCAATTGTTCGCGCAATGGGCGGGTGCTGCTGTAGGTCACGTCCAGTTGCGCAACGCTGCTGGCCCAAAGCTGATGCAAGATTTCGGCGAACAACTCCTCCTTGCTGGGGAAGTGGTTGTATACCGTGCGCTTGGACACGCCAGCTGTGGCGGCAATCTTATCCATGCTGGTGATCTCGTAACCGTTGTCGCGAAACTCACTGATAGCGGCCGCCACGATGGCTTCGCGTTTACGATCGGTGAGGCGCTGAGTTGCAGTCATTGGAGGTCTTCGGCTCTGGGATGAAATTACACTCGGTAGTTTACTTGTTGCGGATTTTGTTGCAATCTTGAAACTACACTGTGCAGTGTAGTTGTTGATCTGCATCAGGAAGAACGTCCCGGAGTTACATCTAAATGGTCACGATCTCCACCCGTCCCGATACCCCTTCTACCGTACTCAAGCCGGCAGAACGGCAGCAGGGGTATTTCAATAATCATGCCCCTGTGCAGAGAGTGGGAGTAGGCAAAACCTTGCGGATCTTCTGGAAAATGCTTTTCCGCAAGCCCCGAAGCACACGGCCGGTCGGCGAAATTCCGGTGCAGGCCCTGACTCGTGAACAACTGTTGGCGGCGCCGGATCACAGTGTCTATCGCCTAGGCCACTCTACGGTCTTGCTGAAGATGCGCGGCAAGTTCTGGCTGACCGATCCGGTGTTTGCCGAGCGCGCTTCGCCTTTCGATTGGGCCGGCCCCAAGCGTTTCCACCAACCACCTATTACGCTTGATCAATTGCCACCGATTGAAGCGGTGATTCTTTCGCACAATCACTACGACCATCTGGACCGCCGGGCGGTGATGCAGTTAGCCGAAAAGACCCGCTATTTTCTTGCGCCGTTGGGTGTTGGTGACACCTTGGCCACCTGGGGTGTAGACGTCGGCAAGGTGCGTCAACTGGATTGGTGGCAGGGTACCGAGGTCGATGGTATCCACTTTATTGCCACCCCGGCCCAGCATTTTTCAGGTCGAGGCTTGTTTGATGGCAACCAGACGCTCTGGGCCTCCTGGGTAATGATCGACGGCAACCGGAGGATTTTTTTCAGTGGCGACACCGGTTATTTCGAAGGTTTCAAGCGCATTGGCGAGCAATACGGGCCATTTGACCTGACCTTGATGGAGACCGGTGCCTACAACGTTGACTGGCCCGATGTGCATATGCAGCCAGAACAAACCTTACAGGCCCATATAGATCTGAAAGGGCGCTGGCTGCTGCCGATCCACAATGGCACTTTCGACCTGGCGTTCCATGCCTGGCATGAACCCTTCGATCGCATCATGGCGCTGGCCTGGGAGCGCAATGTCTTGATCACTACGCCGCCCATGGGGCAGGCCTTCAAGCTGACGGCGCCCGAGCGCGGCCGAGCCTGGTGGCTGGAAGTCGAATCCCAAGGTATTGAAGGGCAGGTCGTGAGCTGAATCGTCCGTTGGGTAAAAAGGGCTTTTCAAGGTATTTCCGCCTACAAGAGAGAAGCGAAAAAAGTGCGATCATCCCGGGAATTTATTTTTCCGGGAGTAAGTCTTGATGGAAGATACGTGTGGGAAAAGACTGCCACCGGGTGTTTCATGCCCCGTGGGAACACCGTCGGATCTCCATAGCGTTCAGATGTTGTCTTGTCTGTTGGATTCGTCGAATGCTTTGGTCAATGTCATGGACTCCAGCCAGGGCGGTATCGAATTCGAGCCTGCGACAGCCCATGCCGCCCACGGGATAGTGCTTGCCCAGGGACCCAGGTTCGATGTGCCAGGGCCAATGATGAGAACTGTACGTGACCCTGCATTGTCGCTGATGGCTTTGAGCGGTCTCGATCCTGTAGGGCCCGTCATGGTGGAAGTCCCTCCAGTCCAGGACAACAGTGCGCTGACAACGCCTCCGGCATTGGCTGGCTGGCGTATTGGTTTTGCGGACGAATACCTGCGCGGTGGCGAACGCGAAACTGCGGAGCACAGCAGCGCTTTCCTGCGAGCGCTGGAGGTGCTGCGTACGGCCGGCGCGCAATTGGTGCCTGTGTCTGCTCTGATTCCCGATACTGCACTGCATTTCACTACTGACCTGAGCAATGAGATCGATGAGCGAGTGGCGGAGCATCGTCTGGACGCGTTGGTGTCCGATGAGCAGAGCCCAGCATTTCATGCCTCCTGCAAGACCGGATACCCCGGCATCAGCCTGCCTTTGAGCAACACCGGTGTCGCCATCTGGTTCTATGGCGCCCGTTGGGCACGAGACTCGCTGTCGGTATTGGTGCGAGCTTATCAAAAGGTGCTGCTGCAAAATGATCCTGTTCAGGGCAGGGAATAAGTCGCTCATAGACTGTGAGCGACGGACTGACCAAGTTACGCACCATTTGGTTGAGGCGTCGTTGACCCACGTGTTGAGCCCAGCAGCCGAGAGAGGAAACCCGCGCCAGGTTTGGCGACTGCCTGCGAGGCCGGGGAGCCTGGTCTGTTCATCCCCCACCCCGGGGCGAAACCGGGGAAAAACACCAGGCCCTCGGCTTCCAGGCGAAACGCCAGGGCAAGGCGGGTCTCGTCGTCCACGTCGGCATGGGATTCGAAGCGTTGAATGGCTTCTGGCCCGACCCCGGATTGCCTGGCGAGCTCTTCCTGGCTCCAGCCCAGCATCGTGCGAGCCTGGACGCTGTGCTGCGGGGTGAATTGATGAAGGACGATTTGTTGATCTATGGTGCTGCTCATTGCCAGGGAGGACATGGTTTTCTCCAGGTGTTCGACGGGGAGGACAAACTATACTGTGTTTTTGTACAGTTGTTTTGACCGCTCATCAACTGGATTCTTTCGAGCGTGCTGGTGCGCTCTATATTGCCGCTTGCAGATAGGTACTTGGTGGCTGGCCAAGGACCCGGCGAAACATACTGGAAAACGCCGCCGGGCTTTCATAGCCAAAATCCAGGGCAATGCGGGTGATAGTCTCACCGCCGGCCAAACGCGCCAAGGCCTGCACCACACAGGCACGCTGGCGCCATTGCACGAAGCTCAGCCCGGTTTGCTGGCGAAACAAGCGGCTGAAGGTGCGCAGGCTCAGGTGTGCCTGGGCTGCCCAGTCCCCGGCTGATTGATGCACATCGGGCTGCTGCACAAAGGCCACGCACAGTGGCTGCAGCCGTTGATCCTCGGGCAGGGGAATATGTAGGGGCAATTGCGTCGCGCGGGCCAACTCATGCAGCAGTAGATTGATCAGCGTACCGTCGCGCCCGCTTTCATCGTATTCGAGGGGCATCTGCACGGCCTCAATCAATAGCTGGCGCATCAGCGGCGAAACGCTGATCACCCGACAATCGCGGCCCAGTGCGCCAACTGCATCAGGTTCGATATACAGGCTGCGCGTCGAGACCCCGAGCATCAGCACTTGATGCTCAATGAGTGCCGGCAGCCATACCGCCCTCTGAGGCGGCACTACCCAGTTGCCTTCCAGTGTGCTGACCTGCATGACGCCGGTGACGCCGTATAGCAGTTGTCCGCGGCGATGGCTGTGGCGTTGCAGCAGATAACCATCGGCATAGTCGGTACCAATGGCCACCACGCTACGAGGCGTGTGGTCCAGTTCATTGATGGAAATATTGCGCACGATATGGACATCGCTCTTGGCCGAATCTCACTTATTATTGGCCTTGTTGCGCAAGCAGGCCAGCGCTTGAGTGCCTATCGTTATGCCCTCAGTTTCTATCGGCGAGGGTGGTATTACATGTTCTATCTGTTGCTGGCGTTGTTTGGCTGCGTGACCGGAGTAACGGCACTTCTGTTCGGCTTTGGGGGAGGGTTCGTCATTGTGCCGTTGCTATACGGCATGCTCAAACTCAGTCATGACCCGGGCGTGAGCGCGTCTGCGATGCATATCGCGGTGGCGACATCGACCTGCGTAATGATCGTCAATGCGCTGATAGCCACCGCAAGACACCGCGGCAAGGGTCAGTTGATTCGCTATTACCTGTGGCCTCTGGCCGGCTTCATTGGCCTGGGGGCGATAGCCGGGGCGGGCGCTGCGATGTTTGCCAGTGGTGACGCCATGCGCTTTGGCTTTATTGCCTATCTGGGGCTGACCATTGTTGATTGTCTGCTACGTCGAGGATTTCTCGACCAAAGCGACATCGGCGGCAAACGAGCATTAAATAACGTGGAAGTCGTGGGCGGGGGGTTGGGGATTGGCTTGATTGCCACCTTTCTTGGGGTGGGTGGCAGCGTCATGACGGTGCCGCTGCTGCGTCGTTGTGGCTTGAGCATGTCCCAATCCACTTCAATGGCTAATCCACTGAGCGTACCCGTAGCGCTGGCCGGTACATTTACCTACGTGGCAATGGCGAGTTTCGCCAACGTCGACTTGGGCATTTGGTTTGTCGGTTATGTCGATTTGCTGGCCTTCGCCATCCTTGTCCTTGGATCGCTGTTGGGTATTCGCCTGGCTACACCGTGGATTGGGTGCATTCCGGATGCGGCGCACGCGCGGGTGTATATCGGCTTGTTGGTACTGGTGATGCTGAGCATGTCGATCTGACCAGGCGCTAGGCTTCCAACCCCGGTGCCTCCCGGATGAGCAAATGGTCCAAGTTCTGGATATCGGCACTGAACACGCCAAACGTCTGCTCGGGATTTTTTTTGCTTGGTACCTGCTTGAGTTCCGGCGTTACTCCGTAGAAGAAGCAATACAGCGGCCGCTCGCTTTTCATTGCCGCCTTGATCTGCTCCAGGAAAGCCCTGCGCTTGCGGTAGTTCTCGATCAGCTTCTTGTTCAGGTAAACGTTGACGGAGTAGGGCTTCTTGTCGAGCCAGACCTTCTTCTCGAAGTCGATACGCAAGCTGCTGGTGTAGTCCTTGATCTCCTTGATCCGGCCCCAGTAAATCAGGCCCTTGTTGTCTTGCAGGTATTCGATCCTCTTGAAAAATGTCCAATACGTCGCGCTGTGCTCGCCGATCTTCAACGGCATGCCCTTGAGCTTGTCCTTATCGACGATATTCGACACGTAGCATTCCACCGGATGGGCGAAAACGCTGGTCTTGTCCGGCGTGACATCGCCTGTACTGTGAAGGTTGCTGCTGTTGCTCGAAGGTGTTTTCGCCGGTTCCTGTGGGACGGAACCTTCGGTACCGAAAGCGAGCGTCTTGCGTTCGTACAGGCGCCTTGTCAGTACAAACTCCGACGGGAAACTGTCCTCGCGCTCATCTTCGCTTTCGCCGACGGCGGTCTTGCGACTGGCGTAGCGACAACCTTCGATATGCTGCGTGCTGGGAATATTCTTGAAGTGAGGCGTGCGCAGGTAATTGACGTTTTTCGCGTTGAAAGTACCCAGCACATTGCTGGCGGCAAAGGCCGCTCGGCATTCATCGTTTGGGCATAGAAAGCTGTCTTGGTCGGAATCGAAAGCGGCGGTTTCGTCGAAATTCAGGTCGCGCACGTCATAGATCGACAGCTTTTCGTCCAGTGTCAGGCTGTAGGCCGTGTCGAATTTCATCGGGGGCTAGTCCGTGGGAAAGTTCGCTATTAATAGCGGGAACGTTGGCGTAGTACAAACGCCAACCACCGATTATCCCACAGCTGCCTTCGAACCTCGGCGAGGCTGCGTACAGCGCTGAACTACGGCGCTTTCGACTTCGACTGAGCGCGGCGCTTCTTGGCTGAATGAAAATGCCGCCAATGCGCATCTTGCGCCGCCGCCAGCAACTCCCGATCGCCGCGTGTATCGCCCCAGGCGCGGAGCCGATAGTCGGCCAGATCGCCATAGACCGCCTCAAGCCGCAGTACCTTGTTCTCGCAGCGGCAGTTGTTTCCGGTGAGACGTCCGCTCAACACACCGTCGACTACCTCCAGCTCGGTTCCGATCAACTTGATCCCAAGTCGATCGGCAAAAGGCTGCAACACAATCGCCGGAGATGCCGAACACAAAGTCACCTGCGCGCCGGAACCAATCTCATCGGCCACCGACTGCAACCCGGCTGGTCGCATTAATTTGTTCCAATAAGCACGGCAGTATTCCTCGGCCTTCTGTTGGACCCAGGTCTTTTCGACACCTGTCATAAAGGTACGAATCAGCTGCGCTTTCAACTCGTCACGACTGATCTGGCGCACAAGAAAACGCAGGCCGGGCAATGCGAGCTTCAGCATTCGGCGGTTGAATTCCTGCTTGCCGAAAGCGAACTTGAGGAACGGCACAAAACTGTCGTGGTGAGTCAGGGTACCGTCAAAGTCGAAGACTGAAAGTACCTTGGCGTCCACGGGGCCGGCTTCTAGCATGTCTGGGGTCACGGAGGTGCCTCGGTCCTATCTGCAGTTTTTGGAATATATGTGTTGTGACTGCGCAAGTTTACTCTTCTATCAAACGTGTGATTTTTGAGTAAAGCCCGGCGATAACAACATCTCGGTCACTCGATCGGCGACAACGCTGATGATAATTGGGGCACAAGGCTACAGCATTGGTAATGCGATCCGAACCCTTATGGGCGAGTTGCTCTATGTGATGTGCTTCAAGAAATGGCTGGCGGCTATTTCAAAGAGCGAGCTTGAGCAGCTATGGGGGGGTATTCCCCCATGAAAAAAAGCCCTGCGTGTGATCGCAGGGCTTTTTTATAGTGTTGATTTTGAGCAAATCAATCCCAGCTGAGCGCACCACCGGTCTGATACTCGATCACCCGCGTCTCGAAGAAGTTCTTCTCTTTCTTCAAGTCCATGATCTCGCTCATCCATGGGAACGGGTTGGTGGTTCCTGGGTACTCTTCCTTCAAGCCGATCTGCGACAGGCGACGGTTGGCGATGAACTTGAGGTAGTCCTCCATCATCGCCGCGTTCATGCCCAACACGCCGCGCGGCATGGTGTCGCGGGCGTATTCGATTTCCAGTTGGGTGCCCTGCAGGATCATCTGGGTCGCTTCTTCTTTCATCTCGGCATCCCACAGGTGTGGGTTTTCGATCTTGATCTGGTTGATCACATCGATACCGAAGTTCAGGTGCATCGACTCGTCGCGCAGGATGTATTGGAACTGCTCGGCGACGCCGGTCATTTTGTTGCGTCGACCCATGGACAGGATCTGGGTGAAGCCGCAGTAGAAGAAGATGCCTTCGAGCACGCAGTAGTAGGCGACCAGGTTGCGCAGCAGCTCTTTGTCGGTGTCGACGGTGCCGGTCTCGAACTTCGGATCGGAGATCGAGCGGGTGTATTTCAGGCCCCAGGCGGCTTTTTTCGCGACCGACGGGATCTCGTGGTACATGTTGAAGATCTCGCCTTCATCCATGGCCAGCGATTCGATGCAGTACTGGTAGGCGTGGGTGTGGATCGCTTCTTCGAAGGCCTGGCGCAGGATGTACTGGCGGCACTCCGGGTTGGTGATCAGGCGGTACACGGCCAGGACCAGGTTGTTGGCAACCAGCGAGTCGGCGGTGGAGAAGAAGCCCAGGTTGCGCATGACGATGCGACGTTCGTCATCGGTCAGGCCTTCGGGGTTTTTCCACAGGGCGATGTCGGCGGTCATGTTGACCTCTTGCGGCATCCAGTGGTTGGCGCAGCCGTCGAGGTACTTCTGCCAGGCCCAGTCGTACTTGAAAGGCACGAGTTGGTTGAGGTCGGCGCGGCAGTTGATCATGCGTTTTTCGTCGACGGCGACGCGGGCGGACGCGCCTTCGAGCTCGGCCAGGCCTTCGGCGACGTCGAGTTTGTCGAGGGCGGCCTTGGCGCGAACGATGGCGGCGGAGTCACTGGCGGTGACGGCGCGGGCTTCGATGGCGGCGGCAGCGCCGGCACCGTCGAGGCGGTCCATGTTGGCTTCGGTGGCGTGGCCGGCGTTGGCGCCCTTGGTGGCTACTTCGCCTTCTTCTTCTTTGTCGAATTCGTCCCAGCTCAGCATGACGTGTTGTCTCCTGCATGAGGGCCAAAGGTGCCCGTGTGAAACCGCATGGTTGGGTGTTCACACGGCCCAGAGGCCGCGGTGGATCTTTAAGGAATCGTTTGTTGCAACAGCTAGCGCAGGCATTAAACGGAATAGGGTTACGGGGATCTGCTTGAGGCTTGAGGGGCGGAGCGACGCTTGCTGGCTCCAGCGGGGCCTCAGGTTTGGCTCTTCGTCCCATGTAAAGGGATATTGCAGGCCCGATTTACCCGCGCATTATAGGGAAAAAATCGACTTTGTGTTGCGGCCGATGGACTCAGTCGAGGGGCAGAAACACCGCTTTTCAGGCCAGAGCTTGGGTTTACAGGGGTTTGCCGGGGCAGGATTTTTTTGACGAGCGGTGGAGGACGTTTTTTGCAAACGAAGACAAGGGGGGGAGGGGAGTCCCTGGCCGCAAGAACGATTTCTTGCGGCAAACATTACCAAGGAGAATTTCAACTAACGAAGTGATCAGCCGTTAGAGCAACCATCGCCCATGATTTTATAATTAAGTATATGTCGCTGACCTTGGTGGTCTTCATATTCCATGCGTGCTGGAACAACTTCGCAGACATTTGGAATCGTACTCATGGACAGGACTTTGGCAATGTCCAGATGACTGGAATAGCTGTATTCCTCGACAACGGTAGTGTTCTGGCTGGCTACGTCAGTCGGGATCTCATCGGCTAGAGCAGCAGTAGCGCATACGCTGGCAAGAGCCATCACCCATAAAGCTTTCATTTCTATCATTACCTTTTTGCGGTCGAATGGGGTCACGAGGCCCTTGTGAGGCCACGTGTGTAACTTGATTGGAAAGTTCGGATCAACATGCCTTCGTGGGGGCTGCAACTTGGTTAATCACGGTGCCTTGATGGCGAGGCTGATTTTAGGCGCTCGCGTTATATTCATATACCCGTGCTTTTGATAAACACTATTGGCGGTTTACGTAACAATCCGCGAGCGGAGAGTTTTTTCACGCCCTCCGAAAGCGCCACAGGCCACGGGCCAGAGCGCTGGGAGGGGATAGCAGGGTAATTTGTAGGGGCTTGTTACTACCATCGTCGAATGGTTCTATAGGCCCGCCCCGGCTACAACAGGGCCATACAACAACAACTATTGTCACCGAGGTAAGAAAGATGAGTGCGGCTTCCCTGTACCCCGTTCGCCCCGAAGTAGCAGCCAACACGCTGACCGACGAGGCGACCTACAAGGCCATGTACCAGCAGTCGGTGGTCAACCCCGACGGTTTCTGGCGCGAGCAAGCCAAGCGTCTTGACTGGATCAAACCTTTCACCACGGTGAAGCAGACCTCCTTCGACGACCACCATGTGGATATAAAGTGGTTCGCTGATGGCACCTTGAACGTTTCCTACAACTGCCTGGACCGTCACCTCGCCGAGCGTGGTGACCAGGCGGCAATCATCTGGGAGGGCGATGATCCTGCCGAAAGCCGCACCATCACCTACCGCGAGCTGCACGAAGAAGTCTGCAAGTTCGCCAATGCCTTGCGCGGCCAGGATGTGCATCGCGGTGATGTAGTGACTATCTATATGCCGATGATTCCCGAAGCCGTGGTTGCCATGCTGGCCTGTACCCGGATCGGGGCGATTCACTCGGTGGTGTTTGGCGGTTTCTCGCCAGAGGCGCTCGCCGGTCGCATCATCGACTGCAAATCCAAGGTTGTGATCACCGCCGACGAAGGTATTCGCGCTGGCAAGAAAATCCCGCTCAAGGCCAACGTCGATGACGCCCTGACCAATCCGGAAACCAGCAGCATCCAGAAGGTCATCGTGTGCAAACGCACCAATGGCCAGATCAAATGGAACCAGCACCGCGACATCTGGTACGAAGACCTGATGAAAGTCGCGGGCACCGTCTGTGCACCTAAAGAAATGGGCGCCGAAGAGGCGCTGTTCATCCTTTATACCTCTGGCTCCACCGGCAAGCCAAAGGGTGTGCAGCACACTACCGGCGGTTATCTGTTGTACGCGGCCCTGACTCACGAGCGCGTGTTTGACTACCGTCCGGGGGAAATCTACTGGTGCACCGCCGACGTCGGCTGGGTCACCGGCCACACTTATATTGTCTATGGCCCGCTGGCCAACGGTGCGACCACGCTACTGTTCGAGGGCGTGCCGAACTACCCGGACATTACGCGGGTGGCAAAAATTGTCGACAAGCACAAGGTCAACATTCTCTACACCGCGCCTACTGCGATCCGCGCCATGATGGCCTCCGGCACTGCCGCCTGCGAAGGCGCCGATGGCAGCAGCTTGCGTCTGCTGGGGTCGGTCGGTGAGCCGATCAACCCGGAAGCGTGGGATTGGTATTACAAGAACGTCGGCCAATCCCGTTGCCCGATTGTCGATACCTGGTGGCAGACCGAGACCGGCGGCAACATGATGAGCCCGTTGCCCGGCGCCCATGCGCTCAAGCCAGGTTCTGCCGCGCGACCGTTCTTTGGCGTGGTGCCGGCGCTCGTGGACAACCTGGGCAACCTTATCGAGGGCGCTGCCGAAGGCAACCTGGTGATTCTCGATTCGTGGCCAGGCCAGGCGCGTACGCTGTTCGGTGATCACGATCGTTTCGTCGACACCTATTTCAAGACGTTCCGTGGCATGTATTTCACCGGTGACGGCGCCCGTCGTGACGAGGACGGTTACTACTGGATCACCGGCCGTGTGGACGATGTGTTGAACGTGTCTGGCCATCGCATGGGCACTGCCGAGATCGAAAGCGCCATGGTCGCCCACCCTAAAGTCGCGGAAGCGGCGGTGGTGGGTGTGCCGCACGATATCAAGGGGCAGGGCATTTATGTCTACGTCACCTTGAAGAACGGCGAGGAGCCTAACGAAGCACTGCGCCTGGAACTGAAAAACTGGGTACGCAAGGAGATCGGGCCGATTGCCTCGCCGGACGTGATCCAGTGGGCGCCGGGCTTGCCAAAGACGCGTTCGGGGAAAATCATGCGGCGTATCTTGCGCAAGATTGCCACCGCCGAGTATGACGGGTTGGGCGATATCTCCACCCTGGCGGATCCGGGTGTGGTGGCGCATTTGATTGAAACGCACAAGACCATGAACGTCGCCTAAGGCGCAGTACGTGGGACAAAGCCCCATTCGGTGTGAGCCGGGTGGGGCTTTTTTGATGAGTTCTCAAAAAACACTGAATACCCGATGTGGGAGGGGGCGTGTTCCCGATCGTGGTGTATCAGTCAGCACATGTGTATCTGATGTACCGCTATCGGGAGCAAGCCGCTTCCTACGCCGGATTGAATACCCGACAGCCCAATAAATATCGATTTCTTTGGTAGGAAACTTCTGAATGTTACCGAGTGGTGCAAATGTGTAACCGTTCGCCCAAACATGGGGCAAAGCGCTACGCCGGTTCCCTTCAAACGCCCGTTTTAGACACCCTCGCAAATAAGATTAAACGCTACACTTGCCGTGCTAGAAGGGTTTGCGAATAATAGGCCCGCAATTTGCAGCGTTAAAAGGTTTAGTGTCTTTTGTCTCTGCATAAAATCCAGAGATTGTCAATGTGTTGGAACCGCTTTCTTGGTGCTTCTGTAAATTGTTGTCGCATTGAGGAAATATCGGCTTCTGACCTGTCGTTAGAATGCCGATCACTCGCTCGTCGTCGCCGGTGTTGGACTGGTGCAGGACGCAGCACTGTATTCGGTTTCACTCAGTCGCATCGTGGGCCCTGGCTCATACTGCTGTTTTTGCCCTATACCGATGGAGTCCCAAGATGAAGAAACTCGTGCTGTTGGGCGCCCTGGCGCTGTCCGTACTGTCCATGCAGGCCTTCGCTGAAGGCAAGCCTCTGAAAATTGGTATCGAAGCGGCTTATCCTCCGTTTGCCTCGAAGGCCCCGGACGGCAGTATCGTCGGTTTTGACTACGACATCGGCAACGCCTTGTGCGAAGAGATGAAGGTCAAGTGCACTTGGGTCGAGCAAGAATTCGATGGTCTGATCCCGGCGCTTAAAGTACGCAAGATCGATGCGATCCTGTCCTCCATGTCCATCACCGAAGACCGCAAGAAGTCCGTGGACTTCACCAATCGCTACTACCTGACGCCGGCACGCCTGGCGATGAAGGAAGGTACTACGGTCAGCGAGAGCCTGGATGAATTGAAAGGCAAGAAGATCGGCGTACAGCGCGGCTCGATCCACGATCGTTTCGCCAAGGAAGTCCTGGCTCCCAAAGGCGCCACCGTTGTGCCTTACAGCTCGCAGAACGAAATCTACCTGGACGTGCAAGCCGGTCGTCTCGACGGTACCGTAGCCGACGCCACCCTGCTGCAGGAAGGTTTCCTTGATACGCCAGCCGGTAAAGGCTACGCGTTCACCGGCCCATCCTTCACCGACGCCAAATACTTCGGCGACGGCATAGGCATCGCAGTGCGCAAGGGCGACAAGCAAAACCTGGACCGTATCAACGCAGCTATCGCCGCGATCCGTGCCAACGGCAAGTACAAGACTATCCAGGACAAGTACTTCAACTTCGATATTTACGGCGCTGACGCCAAGTAAGTCATCGCAGTTGTCTGTCCAAAATGGCGCAAGCACCAGGATCTCTGACGTTTGCGCCATTTTTTCATCCCCCTTTTCGAGGACCTGAATCATGTTGAAAGGCTACGGGGCCGTTATCCTCGATGGCGCATGGTTGACGCTTCAGCTCGCCTTGTCGTCCATGGCCTTGGCCATTGTTCTGGGTCTGATCGGGGTCGCGTTGCGCCTGTCGCCGGTGCGCTGGCTGGCTTGGCTGGGAGACTTGTACTCCACGGTGATCCGCGGGATCCCCGACCTGGTACTGATCCTGCTGATTTTCTACGGCGGTCAGGACCTGCTCAACCGCGTCGCGCCGCTACTGGGATACGACGACTATATTGACTTGAATCCCTTGGCCGCCGGTATCGGCACTCTGGGATTCATCTTTGGTGCCTATCTTTCGGAAACCTTCCGTGGTGCCTTCATGGCGATCCCCAAAGGCCAGGCAGAGGCGGGCATGGCATATGGCATGAGTCCGTTCCAGGTGTTCTTCCGGGTGATGGTGCCGCAGATGATCCGGCTGGCAATCCCCGGTTTCACCAACAACTGGCTGGTATTGACCAAGGCCACTGCGTTGATTTCGGTGGTAGGTCTGCAAGACATGATGTTCAAGGCCAAGCAGGCGGCAGATGCCACTCGCGAGCCTTTTACCTTCTTCCTCGCAGTGGCGGCGATGTACCTGGTGATCACCAGTGTCTCGTTGCTGGCCCTGCGTCATCTTGAGAAGCGCTACTCGGTAGGCGTAAAGGCGGCTGATCTATGATCTTCGACTACAACGTCATCTGGGAGGCCATGCCGCTGTACCTCGGCGGGTTGCTGACCACCCTGAAACTGCTGCTGATTTCGCTGTTTTTCGGCTTGCTTGCCGCCTTGCCCCTAGGCTTGATGCGGGTGTCAAAACAGCCGCTGGTCAATGGCGCCGCATGGGCCTATACCTACGTGATTCGCGGCACGCCGATGTTGGTGCAACTGTTCCTGATCTACTACGGCCTGGCCCAGTTCGAAGCGGTGCGCGAGAGCTTCCTGTGGCCGCTGCTGTCCAGTGCAACCTTCTGCGCGTGCCTGGCCTTTGCGATCAATACCAGTGCCTACACCGCTGAAATCATCGCCGGCAGCCTCAAGGCCACGCCCAACGGCGAGATCGAAGCGGCCAAGGCCATGGGTATGTCGCGCTACAAGCTGTACCGCCGCATCCTGCTGCCGTCGGCCCTGCGCCGTGCGTTGCCGCAATACAGCAACGAAGTGATCATGATGCTGCAGACCACCAGTTTGGCGTCGATCGTTACCCTGATCGATATCACCGGTGCTGCGCGCACGGTCAACGCGCAGTACTACTTGCCGTTCGAAGCCTATATCACCGCCGGCGTATTCTACCTGTGCCTGACCTTCATTCTGGTGCGCCTGTTCAAGTTGGCCGAGCGCCGCTGGCTGAGCTACCTGGCTCCAAGGAAGCACTGATATGCAACGTATCGATCACCTTCTGCCCTGGGGACACCTGGGCTGCGAGCGCCAACTGAGCGTGTTTCGCTTCGGCAGCGGCGAGCGCAAGGCCTATATCCAGGCCAGTCTGCACGCCGACGAATTGCCTGGCATGCGCGCGGCGTGGGAGCTGAAGAAGCGTCTCATCGAACTGGAGCAGCAAGGCGCCCTCAACGGTGTGGTCGAGCTAGTGCCGGTGGCTAACCCGATGGGCCTGGGCCAGTTGTTGCAGGGTGTCCATCAAGGGCGCTTCGAAGTGGGCAGTGGCAAGAATTTCAACCGCGATTTCGTCGAGTTGAGTGAGCCGGTAGCGCAGTTGCTCGAAGGCAGGTTGGGGGATGATCCCCACGCTAACGTACATCTGATTCGCCAGGCCATGAATGATGTGCTCGACGCGCTGCCGCCCGCCGCTACCCAGTTGCAGGGGATGCAGCGCCTGTTGCAGCGTTACGCCTGCACTGCCGATGTGGTGCTGGACCTGCATTGCGATTGCGAGGCGGCGCTGCATATGTATGCCTTGCCCCAGCACTGGCCGCAGTGGCGTTCGCTGGCGGCGCACTTGAATGTAAAGGTGGGCCTGCTGGCGGAGGATTCCGGCGGCAACTCGTTTGATGAGGCGTGTTCGACGCCCTGGTTGCGGTTGTCCACGCGGTTTCCCGAGGCGCAGATCCCGCTGGCGTGCATGGCTACCACCCTGGAGTTGGGCGGCCAGTCCGACACCGGCCGCGAGGCAGCGATCTTCCACGCCGAAGGCATCCTGGCGTTTCTTGCCGAGCAAGGCTTGATCAAGGGGCAATGGCCTGCTGCGCAGCATGAACCTTGCGAAGGCATGCCGTTCGAAGGCACTGAAATGCTGTTTGCACCGCGTCCCGGCGTGGTCAGTTTCCTGCGTGCGCCGGGCAGTTGGGTGGAAGCCGGTGAACCGATTTTTGAAGTGATCGATCCGTTGTCCGATCTGGTCAGCATCGTCTGTGCCGGTACGGCCGGGGTGTTGTTTGCCGTTGAACGGCTGCGTTATGCCCAGGCAGATATGTGGCTGGCCAAGGTGGCGGGGCGTGAAGCCTTGCGCCATGGCCACTTGCTGAATGACTGACCCACTGTTTTTGTGAGAACCGACCGCATGTACAAGCTTGAAGTCCAAGACCTGCATAAACGCTATGGCAGTCATGAAGTGCTCAAAGGCGTGTCCCTGGCTGCCGCAGCCGGTGATGTGATCAGCATCATCGGCTCCAGTGGTTCGGGTAAAAGTACCTTTTTGCGCTGCATCAACCTGTTGGAGCAACCCCACGCCGGCAAGATCCTGCTCAACAACGAAGAGCTGAAACTGGTGGCCAGCAAAGACGGCGCCATGAAGGCCGCCGACCCCAAGCAACTGCAGCGCATGCGTTCGCGCCTGTCGATGGTGTTCCAGCACTTCAACCTGTGGTCGCACATGACGGCGTTGGAAAACGTGATGGAAGCGCCGGTACACGTGCTGGGCATGCCGAAGAAAGAGGCGCGTGAAAAGGCCGAGCACTACCTGGCCAAGGTCGGTGTAGGCCATCGTAAGGATGCATTTCCTGGCCACATGTCCGGCGGTGAGCAGCAGCGCGTGGCGATTGCCCGTGCCTTGGCGATGGAGCCTGAGGTAATGCTGTTCGACGAGCCCACCTCGGCGCTGGACCCAGAGCTGGTAGGCGAAGTGCTCAAGGTGATGCAGGATCTGGCCCAGGAAGGCCGCACCATGGTGGTGGTGACCCACGAAATGGGCTTTGCCCGTGAAGTGTCGAACCAGTTGGTATTCCTGCACAAAGGCATCGTCGAAGAATGTGGCAACCCTCGCGAAGTGCTGGTGAACCCACAGTCGGAGCGTTTGCAGCAGTTCCTCTCGGGCAGCCTGAAATAATCACTCCCTGTCGAAGCTGCTTCATGTGGGAGGGGGCTTGCTCCCGATGGCGGTGTATTAGTCAGCAAATGTGTATCTGATGTATCGCTATCGGGAGCAAGCCCCCTCCCACATTTGAACTTCATTGTTTTTGAGATTTGTGTTGGTTTACGGGCTAGCATTGGCCTTTGTCTTCATTACCGTTACTCGCTTCGGATAGCACTCCATGACCGCCCACAAAATTGGTTTCCTGATTTGGCCCAGCACAAAAGCACTGACGCTGGCGCTGGCTGAGGAGGCCTTGCGCGTTGCTCAGCGGGTGCATCCGGATGTGGTGTATGAGCTGTCATTTTTGCTGGCCGAACCTGCGGAGCAAGGGGCCTGGCAATTGCCGGGCGAGCCTTGGGCCGGCAAGCTCGAAGGTTTTCAGAAACTATTCCTGCTGGCCGATGAACCGCCCACTGCAATCGCCTCGCAACTGAGTACCGCCCTCAAGCAACTGGTGCGTGCCGGTTGCGTGATCGGCGGGTTGTCGGCCGGTGTGTATCCGCTGGCCCAACTCGGCCTGCTCGACGGCTACCGTGCCGCCGTGCATTGGCGCTGGCAGGACGACTTCGCCGAGCGTTTCCCCAAAGTCATCGCCACCAGCCATCTGTTCGACTGGGATCGCGACCGCCTGACCGCCTGTGGTGGCATGTCGGTACTCGACCTGCTGCTGGCCGTATTGGCCCGCGATCACGGCGCCGAACTGGCCGGTGCGGTGTCCGAAGAACTGGTAGTGGAGCGTATCCGTGAAGGCGGCGAGCGCCAGCGAATCCCGCTGCAGAATCGCCTGGGTTCCAGCCATCCCAAGCTGACCCAGGCGGTGTTGCTGATGGAAGCCAATATCGAGGAGCCGCTGACCACTGATGAAATCGCCCAGCATGTGTGCGTCTCCCGACGACAGTTGGAACGCATCTTCAAGCAATACCTCAATCGAGTTCCCAGCCAGTACTACCTGGAGTTGCGCCTGAACAAGGCCCGCCAGATGCTGATGCAGACCAGCAAGTCGATCATCCAGATCGGCCTGTCGTGCGGCTTTTCCTCGGGGCCACACTTCTCCAGCGCCTACCGCAATTTCTTCGGCGCCACGCCGCGCGAAGATCGCAACCAGCGGCGTAGCAGCAGCCCGTTCGAGTTATCGTCGGTGCCGTCCGAACGCGGCTAGATCGCTTCTTTACTGTTCCATCTCTTCTTCGGACTCGTCGGGTGAGGGCACAGGATTCATCTGCTCGTCCAGTCCAACCTCGATCACCCCAAAATCCACAGCGGTGCGCTGGTAGTAGGTGCGCAACATGGCAATCGTTGCCGCTGAAAATGGGTTGCCGTTAAGTTCGAAGTCATCCGCCCAGTCGGGAGCCACTTCGAGGATGTCAGTGGGAAGCTCGGTAATCTGGTTGTTGCTCAAGTTCAAGTGATTGAGGGAGGGAAGGTTGAATGTCCCTTGCGGGACTTCGGTAAGGCCTGCGTTTTCGATCATCAATGTACTTAATCCGGACATCTTGCTGACATTCGGTGTGATTCCCAGTGCATTGTCACCCAGGTCCAGATATCCCAGGTTTTCAAGGCCACTCAACGCGTCGGCCGTGGTTGGCGTCAAGTGGACACTGCTGTGCGTCAGGCTGAGCGTCTTGAGTTTTGCCAGCTTAAAGATATCGAGTGGGATGTCTTGCAATGCATAGCGGTGGATCAGCAGGGTTTCCAATTGGGGGAATTGCTTGAGAAAACCCTCAGGGATCGATGTGGTTTGCACCCCGCTCAGCTCGATCCGGGAGACATGCTTGAATGTGACGTTCAACTTCGGTAAGTCGCCCATCACAGGTAGTGTCGAGGCCAGTTCGTAGGTGTCGCTGAGCGGCTCATGGTTCTCGTCCAGGGGCGCTTCCCGCTGCCAGCATTCCTCCAGCAAGGTCTTGAAGGCTCTTCGAGTGACCTGTTGTTGTGCGCGTACCTGTTCATGCAGCGGGGCGCTCGTGGTCGGATGGTTTTCGGGCACGTCCACTGCCCATTCTTCAAGGTCCGTTTGCAGGCGCTGGTAATCGGCCTTGAGGCGTACGAGCGTCGCCATGACATCGTCTAGACCTCCGGGCAGCTTGAAAATAAACCGGTTGGCCTCGCGGGCGGTGAAGGTTGGATAGAGTTCATGGACCAGGCGACGTTCGTCAAGGTTGGCGTCAGCACCGAAGTGCTCGCCGGTGTCCTGGCAGTAGGTTTTTATCCGTGCAAGCGTTGCGGGTGAAAGCGGATTGCCTGAAAGATCCAAGGCTGCCGCGCGTTCGCGGGGTAGGGTGAAGAGCGCGTCGGGTAACTCATGGATTTGGTTGTCGCTGAGGTCTGCGCGCGTCAATTGGAGGCGATTAGTCAGGCCATGGGGGAGTTGGGTTATCTGGGTTTGATTCAGGTTCAGGGTCTGCAATTCAGACATATGTTCAAGATTGGGCGCAAGCGTCAGCGGATTATTGGCCAGATCAAGAGTTCTAAGCCCGTTCAACGTAGCGAGATTTGTACGGCTTTGATTTGTCAGGCTGATACCGCAGTTGTGTAATCTCAGCTCGTTGAGCCGTGCAAGTGTGTTGAGTTTCGCAGGGAGCGTCTTGAGCGCTATATCGCTGATATTCACACCGCGCAGATTTGGGAAGTGCTCAAGAAAGCCTACAGTACCTCGAGTGGTGGGGTAGCTTTTCAGTTCTAGGTAGGAGATTGCTCTGAGGTCGGTTTTCAGGACAGGCAATTCACCGTATACAGGTCGGGTAAGGAGCAACTGATGGCCGTTGTCATTGGTGTTTTCGAAGTAATTATCCTCCGGGGTCTCGACACGCCAGGCACGGATCAGTTGTTGTTTCCAGAACAGACGATTGTGCTGTTCTGCCTCGAACACCGAGCGACTCAGCGGTAGATCGGTGTCGAGTAAGGTTTTAGGGGTGTTGGAGTGCCAGGTCGATAAGTCTGCTTCCAGTTGCAAAAACTGGTGCTTCAGGCTCTGAAGCGTTTGCTCGGGCGAGCCGGGGTGACTTCTTATAGCGCTCAATGTTTCAGGTATTTCTTCCGGGCGCAGACTGGGGTACAAGTCGAGTAAACGAGCTTCCAAAGAGGGTTGCCGGCTGGTGCCAGGTGTAGCTGGTGGCGCGTGGTAACCGTCCATGCCGCCTGGCAAGCGCATCAGGTTCGGGTCGTACGTGGGTTTGCGCACAGGTGCATCGGCCAGCAATTTTCCCACTTCGGCACGAGGCAGCGCATAGCGGCGCAAGGTTTGTCGCAACACCGGACCTTGACCAATATGAATACCGAGCGCGTCGCGCTGAGCGTCGGGAAGCGCCTGGAGCACGGCGGTGTAAAAATCGGTTTCGCCGAATAGGGTGCCCGTGGCGTTCTCGGGCACGTAGTTGCCTTCGGCTGTACGCACCAGCACTCGCTGAATGGGTGCTTGAGGGTCGCCGATGGCATCGCGAACCGTGCCGGTGCGGTTGAAGTCTGTTACTTCCAAGCGAACCTGTGGCGACCAGCCCGGTAATTTTTCTAACGAATGCAGGGCTAGCCGGTGCGTGTCGCTGCCATCCAGTGCCTTCATATACAGTCCTTCATACGCACGACTGGTTCTGATTTCATGGGCGGCCCAGCGTGCCTGTTCGAGCAGGTGCGACGGCACGCGTCCTTGGTCGATCTCCAGCAACTCCTCTCCGGTGGCTGCGCGCAGTACTTCTTCTGCCGCGCTGAGGGGTAGGCCTGATGTGGTGTCGATGATTTTTTGCAGGCGTGCGTCGTCGGTTTTTTCCTGTCCTCGATAAAGCGAATCAAACAAAGAGGCGCGTTTTTCCGCAGCAGCACGTGCCAGTCTTTTTCGCAGCTTGGCTGCGCGTACCAGCACTGAGGTGCTGGGGTATCCAAACTCTTCTTCCAGCAGGGCTTTGCGTTCTGATTCATCCAGTGTTTCCAGAACGGTTTTCAGAAAGTCACCATTTTTCAGCTGCGCCTCATGAATTTGCGCGACGGCAGCATCGTCCTGGCCCTTTAATTCCCAAACGGTTTCACCTTTGGCATCGATAAACCGAAGCGTCCTGGATTCTGGCCAGAGGCCGGTATTGCTCAATACCCATAGTTGGGTCTGCGGGTTGGCCTGTTGATAGCGCAGGGGATCGTCACTGTTCATCTGATCGATGAAATCCTCCAATTGCTGGTCGATGTCGACGCGCTTGAGTGTGTCGCTCACCAGTGGGGCCGGTGGTTGGCGGTCCATGTACATCTTGCGCAAGGCGTTGTCGTCGATCCCGCTGATTTGACGAACCTGCTCAAGACGCGCCTCACTCAGGGCATCGGCCGACGGCCCCAGGCGGCGCAACAGGGTGTAATGATTCCAGGTCAACGGCTGGTCCACTTCGGTCACCCAGGCGCCTTTGCCATTGCCCATCACCCTTGGGCGGTAGGCGTGCGCGCGGGTCGGGTGTTCAAGGAAGGTGTTGCCGGAACGTTGCCCAACGGCGAAGTGTTGCCCATTGAGGGGCAAGATCTTTTTACGTTCGTGGGCATGCAACCCTTCGCTGTTGGGGCGTGATTCGGCGGGGAGCTTGATGTCGTGAGCGTAGGGTTTCAGGTCGGGGTTCCAGAGGCGAGTTTTGCCGTCGCCACTGGTGACAGGGTGAAGCTTGTCGAAAAATTCCCATAGCTTCTCAGGCAACGCCTGGCGCAGCAAGCCTTCGGCAATCGGTGCACCGGCAGCGAACATGCCCAGTTGGACCATCTGTTCAAAAATCGACATTAGATGCCCGAATGCCTGGTCCTTGAGACCTTCGGCCCAGTCGATGATGCCTTCGAAGGTTTCATCGAGCAGTTGAAAGGCTGTGTAGCCGAGCATCAGGACGCCGAGCGGCGGGATGAACGGTGTGGCGATAAACGCGGCTATTTCCAGAAGGGTCTTGGCGATTTTTTTCAGGATGTCCCAGCGTTGCCAGCGTGCGTTGCTATCGGCATCTGCGGTGGAGACGGCAATTACCTGGGCATCGTTGAGCAGTTTGTCGAGTTTGCCCTCATACAGATGCTCGTACAGGTCGCCGGTGATCTTCGTTGCCGAAAATTGCAGCTTGGGATTGCTCACTGGGTCGTCGCGCCAGGCCGGCTGCGGATCACCGGGCACGGGCTTGTGCCAGACGACCTGTGACAAGCGACTGTTGAGGTTGGCAAAGAAATAGCCCAGGTGTTCATGGTTGATGAAGCGACTGAAAAACTGTTGGTACTCGGCGCTGCGCAGCTTGTCGGTAAGGTCCTGCATGAACGCGGTGCCGTTGGAGTAGTATTTGAGAGGAGCTTGCGGATCGCCGGGAATGTACGCAATCACGGGGGCTTCGCCGCGGTGCACCTCCAGATCTGCAGCGAACAGCACGATACCGGTGAGCGGCGCGTCCATTAAGCTCAGGTCATGGCTGAGCAGCTTCTTGCCTTCCAGCATCATGCCTTCCAGCCCCTGCAACTGGCCTTGAAGTAAATAAAACGCCAAGTCGCTCACATCGTTTTTCAGGCGAGCCATATGCAAGCTGGCCTGCGCTTCGGCTTTCAGGCTCAGGATTACCTTGTTGCGTAACGCGGCCTTGAGCACAGGATTGCTGAAACCGAAGAAGTCCTTGAGATAGGCCTGATATTTTTTCCCGACGTCCAACTCGCGGCACAGCCGGATAAATTGCACGATACTGATTTTGCTCTTCACCGACGGCAGTGTGTCGAACTGGCCGGTGGCGGAAGGTTGGGTAATGAAAGTCGAGTCTGGCGTATAGGCCTTTGGTTCGCTTTCGGCCAAGTCGAAGTTATGCAGAGCCGCTTCCACCAGCGACACGGTCCAGACCTTGGTGCCTCCTGTCGGAATGGGCAGCAGGGGCGTGCTCAAAGGTGCGTATAGGCGCAGGTAGGTCGTGCTGACATCAGCTGTAACGCTAAAACGCTGGTCGAGTGCCGGTTGCAACAAGGATGTCGCGAATTGCTGCGGCGTCTGGAGGGCGGCGAGGGCAGTGTCTACCTGGTTTTGCGCAGCCCAGTTGTTGCCCATTGCCTGTTTGAGCGGCGCATGCTGTTGGCGGCTGGCGCGGACATGCCAATCGCTGAACACGGGGCGAGTGTTTTTCAAGGCCTTGCGCTTGTCACTCGAGGCTTCGCCCAGCCATTGCGCAAGGCGGTTGTGAACCCCGGCAGGGGTGTTGTGTACGGCTTGTACAGCGGCTTGAATGGAAAATTGTGGCACAGGTGTGGTCACGGGTCTGATCCTTCAGTGAGTTGAGACCCCGATATCAAAGCAAGCTCCAATGCCTGGTGAGGCTCAGATAATTAATGCCCGTTGGCGAAAACTGCCGTGCATGGCTCTGCCTCTGAAGGCCTGCAACGTTTAAACTGCGCCATTGCGATGCTATTTGTCGCATTGGCGTAAACCCACGAAAATCATGGGTTGGCGCTATAAGAAGTTGTCGCTTGGCGGCAAGGCCGCGTTGAAAACTGTCCTTACAATCCCTGCATCGCCCGCCAGTTCCAGGCAGGCGTTCCTTTTCAGGAGACTCCGATGTCCGTTGAGCAAGCCCCGGTGCAACGTGCCGATTTCGACCAGGTCATGGTGCCCAACTACGCCCCTGCCGCGTTCATTCCCGTGCGTGGCTCAGGTTCGCGCGTGTGGGACCAGGCCGGTCGCGAGCTGATCGACTTTGCCGGCGGCATCGCGGTCAACGTATTGGGTCATGCGCACCCGGCGCTGGTCGGTGCACTGACCGAACAGGCCAACAAGCTGTGGCATGTGTCCAACGTCTTCACCAATGAGCCGGCCCTGCGTCTGGCGCATAAGCTGATCGACGCCACGTTTGCCGAGCGCGTGTTCTTCTGCAACTCCGGCGCCGAAGCCAACGAGGCTGCGTTCAAGCTGGCCCGTCGTGTAGCGTTCGACCGTTTCGGCAGCGAGAAGTACGAGATCATCGCCGCACTGAACAGCTTCCATGGCCGTACCCTGTTCACCGTCAACGTCGGTGGCCAGTCCAAGTACTCTGACGGCTTCGGGCCTAAAATCACGGGCATCACCCACGTTCCTTATAACGATCTGGCAGCGCTGAAAGCCGCCGTTTCGGACAAGACCTGCGCCGTGGTGCTGGAGCCGATCCAGGGCGAAGGTGGCGTGCTGCCAGCGGAGCTTGCGTACCTGCAAGGCGCCCGGGACCTGTGCGATGCAAACAACGCGTTGCTGGTGTTTGACGAAGTACAGACCGGCATGGGCCGCAGCGGCAAGCTGTTCGCTTACCAGCATTACGGTGTGGTTCCAGACATCCTGACCAGCGCCAAGAGCCTGGGGGGCGGCTTCCCGATCGCCGCGATGCTGACTCGCGAAGACCTGGCCAAACACCTGGTTGTCGGCACCCACGGCACTACGTATGGCGGCAACCCACTGGCGTGTGCGGTAGCCGAGGCGGTGATCGATGTGATCAACACCCCTCAAGTGCTGGCCGGCGTGAATGCCAAGCACGACTTGTTCAAGGCGCGCCTGGAGCAGATCGGCCAGCAGTACGGCATCTTTACCGAGGTGCGCGGCATGGGCCTGCTGATCGGTTGCGTGCTCAGCGATGCGTTCAAAGGCAAGGCCAAGGACGTGTTTAACGCGGCCGAGAAAGAAAACCTGATGATCCTGCAAGCCGGCCCGGACGTGGTGCGTTTTGCTCCGAGCCTGGTGGTGGAAGATGCAGATATCACTGAAGGCCTGGACCGTTTTGAGCGTGCTGTGCAGAAATTGACGCAAGCCTGATGGACCGTTCGGCACCTGGCTAATCGGGTACCGAACACAAATTTTGTATGCCGGAGCGGATCAAATGTGGGAGCGGGCTTGCCCGCGAGTGCAGTGTGTCAGTCAATACATCTGGCGACTGAACCACCGCTTTCGCGGGCAAGCCCGCTCTTACATTTGGACCTGTGTTGAGTCAGGACGTGTCCGGCATTTTTCCTCTATGAGTTTTCGAGTTAAGGAGTGACACCATGCTGGTGATGCGCCCCGCGCAAATGGCTGATCTGGGCGAGGTACAGCGTCTGGCTGCGGACAGCCCGATTGGTGTCACCTCCTTGCCGGATGATGTGGAACGCCTGAGCGACAAGATCGCGGCAAGTGAAGCGTCCTTCGCCGCCGAGGTCAGCTTCAACGGTGAAGAAAGTTATTTCTTCGTACTGGAAGACAGCGCCACCGGCAAGCTGGTGGGATGCTCGGCCATCGTCGCCTCGGCCGGTTACTCTGAACCGTTCTACAGCTTTCGCAATGAAACCTTCGTGCATGCCTCCCGCGAGCTGAAGATCCATAACAAGATCCACGTGCTGTCCCAGTGCCATGACCTTACCGGCAACAGCCTGCTCACCAGTTTCTATGTAGTGCCGGAGCTGGTCGGCTCACCGTGGTCGGAACTCAACTCGCGTGGCCGGCTACTATTCGTCGCCAACCATCCCGAGCGTTTTGCCGATTCGGTGGTGACCGAGATTGTCGGCTACAGCGACGAGAATGGTGATTCGCCATTCTGGGATGCCATCGGCCGCAACTTCTTCGACCTCAATTACGCCGCCGCCGAGCGTCTGTGCGGGCTGAAAAGCCGCACCTTCCTTGCCGAACTGATGCCGCACTACCCGATCTATGTGCCGCTGTTGCCGGATGAAGCCCAGGAAGCCATGGGCCAGGTTCATCCGCGAGCGCAGATCACGTTCGACATCCTGATGCGCGAAGGCTTTGAAACCGACCACTACATCGATATTTTCGACGGTGGACCAACGTTGCACGCACGGGTCTCGGGCATCCGCTCGATCGCCCAGAGCCGTGTGGTGCCGGTGAAGATCGGAGAAATGGTCAAGGGTGTCGGTCGCCAGTATCTGGTCAGCAATGGCCAGTTGCAGGACTACCGTGCAGTGATGCTGGAACTGGACTATGCGCCGGGTAAACCAGTGACACTGGACCTGGAAGCTGCCGAAGCCTTGGGCGTCGGTGAAGGTGCCAGCGTGCGCCTGGTAGCGGTTTAAAGAGAGTTTCACGGGTGGCTTGGAATCAGCGGCCCGCTTGAGGAGATAGCATGATCGTTCGTCCTGTACGCAGCAGCGATTTACCGGCCTTGATTGACCTGGCACGCAGCACCGGCACCGGTCTCACCACCTTGCCGGCCAACGAAGAGCGTCTGGCGCACCGGGTCGGCTGGGCCGAGAAAACCTTTCGCGGCGAAGCCGGGCGCGGTGATGCAGACTACCTGTTCGTGCTGGAAAACGATGAAGGCCGGGTGGTGGGGATTTCCGCCATCGCCGGCGCTGTCGGGCTGCGCGAGCCCTGGTACAACTTCCGGGTCGGCCTGACTGTCAGCGCCTCCCAGGAGTTGAACATTTATCGTGAGATCCCGACGCTGTTCCTGGCCAATGACCTGACGGGCAACTCTGAATTGTGCTCGCTGTTCCTGCATGCCGATTATCGCAGTGGTCTCAACGGCCGCATGCTGGCCAAGGCCCGGATGCTGTTTATCGCCGAGTTCCCGCAGCTGTTCGGCAACAAGATCATCGCCGAGATGCGCGGCGTGTCCAACGATGCCGGGCGCTCGCCGTTCTGGGAAAGCCTGGGCCGGCACTTCTTCAAGATGGAGTTCAGCCAGGCCGATTATCTGACCGGCGTGGGCAACAAGGCATTTATCGCTGAACTGATGCCCAAGTTTCCGCTGTACAGCTGCTTCCTGTCCGAGGACGCGCGCAACGTGATCGGCAAGGTCCACCCGGACACCGAGCCCGCCCTGAGCATGCTCAAGAGCGAAGGTTTCAGCTACCAGGGCTATGTCGATATCTTTGACGCCGGCCCGGCGGTGGAATGTGAAACCAGCAAGATCCGTGCAGTGCGCGACAGCCAGGCGCTGGTGCTGGCCATCGGCACGCCGGGGGACGACGCTACGCCATTCCTGATGCATAACCGCAAGCGTGAGGATTGCCGTATTACCGCCGCACCGGCGCGATTGGCTGCCGGCACCCTAGTGGTCGACCCGCTGACCGCCAAGCGCCTGCAACTGGTGGCTGGCGATCAAGTGCGCGCCGTATCGTTGTCCGCAACCCGGGAGTCGAAATAATGAATTCGTTGTATATCGCAGGTAGCTGGCTGGCCGGACAGGGTGAGCGGGTCGAGTCGTTGAACCCGGTAACCCAGCAGGTGTTGTGGGCAGGCAATGGCGCCACGGTCGAGCAGGTCGAGTCCGCCGTGCAGGCCGCACGCCAGGCTTTTCCGGCCTGGGCCAGTCGTCCGTTGGAAGAGCGCATCAGCGTGCTCGAAACCTTCGCCGATACACTGAAACGCCGTGGCGATGAAATCGCCCGTTGTATCGGTGAAGAAACCGGCAAGCCATTGTGGGAGTCGGCCACCGAAGTCACCAGCATGGCCAACAAGATCGCGATCTCGGTGCAAAGCTATCGTGAGCGTACCGGTGAGAAGAGCGGCCCGTTGGGCGATGCCACCGCCGTGCTGCGCCACAAACCTCATGGTGTGGTGGCGGTGTTCGGCCCCTACAACTTCCCCGGCCACCTGCCGAACGGGCATATCGTCCCGGCCTTGTTGGCGGGCAACACGGTGCTATTCAAACCGAGCGAGCTGACGCCGAAAGTCGCCGAGCTGACCGTGCAATGCTGGATCGAAGCCGGTCTGCCCGCAGGTGTGCTGAATTTGCTGCAAGGTGCTCGGGAGACCGGGATTGCATTGGCGGCCAACCCGGGTATCGACGGTTTGTTCTTCACTGGTTCCAGCCGTACCGGTAACCACCTGCACCAGCAGTTCGCCGGGCGTCCGGACAAGATCCTCGCGCTGGAGATGGGCGGCAACAACCCCTTGGTAGTGGACGAAGTCGCGGATGTGGATGCGGCGGTGTACACCATCATCCAGTCGGCCTTTATTTCTGCCGGCCAGCGTTGCACCTGTGCCCGTCGCCTGCTGGTGCCGCAAGGCGCGTGGGGTGATGCGTTGCTGGCGCGCCTGGTGGCGGTGAGCTCGACGATTGAAGTGGGTGCGTTCGACCAGCAACCGGCGCCGTTCATGGGCTCGGTGATTTCCCTGGCAGCAGCCAACGCCTTGATGCAGGCTCAGGAGCTGATGTTGGCCAATGGCGCCGTGGCGCTGCTGGAAATGACCCAGCCGCAGGGCCAGGCAGCCTTGCTGACCCCTGGCATCATTGACGTGACCGGCGTGACCGAGCGCGAAGATGAAGAACTGTTCGGCCCGCTGTTGCAGGTGATCCGCTACGCAGGTTTTGAAGCGGCAATTGCCGAAGCCAACAACACCCAGTACGGCCTGGCCGCGGGTTTGTTGTCGGACTCTGAAGCGCGTTACCAGCAGTTCTGGCTGCAAAGCCGCGCCGGGATCGTCAACTGGAACAAACAACTGACCGGCGCGGCAAGCACTGCGCCGTTCGGTGGAGTTGGAGCGTCGGGCAATCATCGCGCCAGCGCCTACTACGCGGCGGATTATTGCGCGTACCCGGTGGCCTCGCTGGAAACCCCGAGCCTGGCCGTGCCTGCCACACTTACTCCGGGTATCACACTGATCTGAATGTGGTAGAGGCCCTATGTGGGAGCGGGCTCCCATATTCGATCTGTGGTGTGTTGAAGATTGCCTATAAAAAAAGATATTCGTGGAGCCTCGCCGATGAAATCCTGTGAAGTCAATTTTGACGGTCTCGTGGGGCCGACCCATAACTACGGCGGCTTGTCCTTCGGCAACGTCGCGTCCCAGAGCAACAGCCAGCAGCATTCCAACCCAAGGGAAGCGGCGTTGCAGGGCCTGCAGAAAATGAAAGCCTTGATGGAAATGGGCTTCGTGCAAGGTGTGCTGGCACCACAGGAACGCCCTGATGTGGCAGCCTTGCGCAACCTTGGCTTTGCCGGCACTGACGCACAAGTGATCCAGCAGGCAGCCAGACAAGCCATGCCATTGCTGGTTGCCAGTTGCTCCGCGTCGAGCATGTGGGTGGCCAACGCCGCCACCGTCAGCCCGAGCGCCGACACGGCAGATGGCCGCGTGCATTTCACCGCCGCCAACCTCAACTGCAAATACCATCGCAGTATCGAACACCCCACTACCAGTCGCGTACTTGGGGCGATGTTCGCGGACCAGAAACACTTCGCCCATCACGCCGCATTGCCCGCAGTGGCGCAATTCGGTGATGAGGGTGCGGCCAACCACACGCGCTTCTGCCGTGATTATGGCGAGGCCGGTGTCGAGTTCTTCGTGTTCGGGCGCAGTGCCTTCGATACCCGTTACCCGGCGCCGCAAAAGTACCCGGCGCGACAGACCCTGGAAGCGTCACAGGCGGTTGCGCGCCTGCACGGCCTGCGCGATGAGGGCGTGGTCTTCGGCCAGCAGAACCCGGCAGTGATCGATGCCGGTGTGTTTCACAATGACGTAATCGCGGTGGGCAACGGCGAAGTGCTGTTCTATCACGAGGATGCGTTCCTCAATACCGAGCAAATGCTCGGCGAATTGCAGGGCAAGCTTGGCAAGCTGGGCGGCAATTTCCAGGCTGTGTGCGTACCACGCTCGCAGGTCAGTGTTGAGGACGCCGTACGTTCCTACTTGTTCAACAGCCAGTTGCTGACCCGTGCCGACGGCACGATGCTGCTGATCGTGCCGGAAGAGTGCCGCAACAACGAGCGCGTCTGGCAGTACCTGCAAGGCCTGACCGCGTCCGCTGGCCTGATCCGTGAGGTGAAGGTTTTCGATCTCAAGCAAAGCATGCAGAACGGTGGTGGGCCGGCCTGCCTGCGTCTGCGCGTGGCGTTGAATGAAACTGAGCTGGCGGCGGTGAATCCAGGGGTTATCATGACGCCATCGTTGTACGACACCCTGACCCAGTGGGTCGGCAAGCATTACCGCGACAGCCTGCGCGAGACTGACCTGGCTGACCCGCAGTTGCTGCTTGAGTGCCGGACGGCGTTGGATGAACTGACGCAAATCCTTAAACTGGGCTCGGTTTATCCTTTCCAGATCAATTAACGCCACGTGGCTGAGATATTTTATTTATGACCGACACCCTGAAGCTGATCCTTGAAGACACCGACGGCACCCAGCTGGAAACTTCCTGCACCCGCGTCGCCGTGGTCTGGCAGGGCAAGGAGATCTGGATCCAGCACGATGGCCGTGGCCAACTGCTGATCGGCGTAGACGTGGAGGAAGGCGACGCCGAGTACGCCAACCTGCTGATGCGTCCCCTGGCCACCAACCTGATGAGCCTGCAACTGGAAATGGAACCGGCCGACGTCGAAGGTGATGACGACGATCACGTCCACGGTCCAGGCTGCAACCACTAAGGAAGCTGCTTATGCTCGCCCTCGGCAAACTGCTTGAACTGACCCTCGCCGGTCGTGAACCGGCGCAAAAAATTCAACTGACTGTCGACGGCGTGCAAATGCGCTGGCTCAGCGAGGGCGCACTGGAAGTGCGGCCGCCTGAGGCGCGGGACAACGGCAGCGACCTGCTGCTGTCGTCCGGCATCCATGGCAACGAAACAGCGCCGATCGAGCTGCTCGACCGCTTGTTGCATGGCATCGCCCGTGGGGAGATCAAACCCCGCACCCGTATTCTGTTCCTGTTCGGCAATCCCGAGGCCATGCGCCGCGGCGAGCGTTATCTCGAACTCGACGTCAACCGGCTGTTCAACGGCCGGCATGAAAAGAACATCGGTCCGGAAGCGATTCGCGCGGCCGATCTGGAACAGTTGGCGCGTAACTTCTTCAGCCTGCCCGGCCGCAGTCGCCTGCACTATGACCTGCACACGGCGATTCGTGGCTCCAAAATCGAGCAATTCGCCCTTTACCCGTGGAAAGACGGGCGCCAGCATTCACGTCGTGAGCTGGCCCGCCTTCGTGCGGCCGGCATGCAAGCGGTCTTGCTGCAGAACAAGACCTCGATCACCTTCACTGCGTTTACCTATGAACAGTTGGGCGCCGAGTCGTTTACCCTGGAATTGGGCAAGGCGCGGCCGTTCGGGCAAAACCAGGGCGTTGACGTGTCCCGCCTGGAAACTCGCCTCAAGCAGATCATCGAGGGCAATGAGCCTGATGCTGGCAGCCTCGAGGGTTTGCAACTGTTCAGCGTGGCGCGGGAAGTGATCAAGCACAGCGATGCCTTCCTGATGCACCTGCCGGGGGACGTGGAAAACTTCTCGCCGCTGGAGAAGGGTTACCTGCTGGCCGAGGATGTGGCCAAGACGCGATGGGTGATCGAGGAGGAGGGCGCACGCATCATCTTCCCCAACCCGAAGGTGAAGAACGGTTTGCGTGCCGGGATATTGATCGTGCCAACCACGGATGCTGGACTGGCCTAGATCCCGAGGCCTGGGGCACTCCAAATGTGGGAGCGGGCTTGCTCGCGATGACGGTGAGTCAGTCGACATCTTGGTTGACTGATCCGCCGCTATCGCGAGCAAGCCCGCTCCCACACAAGCCTATTCCCTGATCGGGTTTTACCGTGTTGCTTAGACAGCTACGGCACGCGGCTCGTTGCGGCGGATCGCGCGGACTTTGTGCAAGGTGTCGGCGCAGGTTCTCGCTGCTTCCTCACCTTTGTGGACAAAATGCTCGAAGAAGAACGTCTGGTGCTCCAGGCCTGCGTGGAAATGATGCGGGGTAAGTGATACCGAGAACACCGGTACTTCGGTTTCCAACTGAACCTGCATCAGGCCGCTGACCACCGACTGGGCGACGAACTCATGGCGGTAGATCCCGCCGTCCACCACCAGTGCAGCGGCGACGATGCCCGCGTAACGACCGGACTTGGCCAGCAGCTTGGCGTGCAGCGGCATTTCAAAGGCGCCGCCGACTTCGAAGAAATCGATATCCGACTCCTGATAGCCCTGGGCGATCATTTCGGCGAGGAAGCCTTTACGGCTCTGGTCGACAATATCCTTGTGCCAGCAGGCCTGGATAAAGGCGACGCGCTCGCCGTGGTGGTTCTTGCTTTTGCTGTCGATAGCGGTGGGTTGCATGTTCTGACTCCTGTTTAAGAAAAAAACAGGGCGTTATGAATCGAATGGGATTCAAGAGTACGAACAACCGCGTCATGCAAGCGGCGTGCGGCCCTTGGGTGTCAATCCCGTTCTCTCTTCATCCGGACTATGACCGTCGGCCCCGGGATCACACCGGGTCTGCTGACCTTGGCGCCGTCCTGCACAAGCAGTTCCAGGCACCAAGCGCTCGCGGGCTATACGCATTGCGCGTAATTACCGCCGGTGGGGAATTACACCCCGCCCTGAGAACGTTACTGCCAGAACCCTGGCAGCGGTGAGTTTTTACCATATATTTCGTAAAACTGCATGGGCGGGGTTTTGATAATCCATATCGATTTATTTGCTTGGTATTCCGGCTGGTTGTAGCGAAGACCTTGATATTCATCCGCGATGCCCGCAGTAATCGTCAACAAAATGTGAATTCCCTTGTACCGAGGCTTGCCCGATGACCGTGATTGACCTTCGTAGCGACACCGTGACGCAACCTACCCCCGGCATGCGCGAGGCCATGGCCAATGCCGCCAGTGGCGACGATGTCTATGGTGAAGACCCAAGCGTCAATCACCTGGAAGCCGAGCTGGCCCGGCGCCTGGGGTTCGCGGCTGCGTTGTTCGTGCCCACCGGCACCATGAGCAATCTGCTGGCGTTGATGGCCCACTGTGAGCGAGGCGAGGAATACATCGTCGGCCAGCAAGCCCATACCTATAAGTACGAAGGCGGCGGCGCGGCCGTGCTCGGTTCGATCCAGCCCCAGCCGCTGGAAGTCCAGGCAGACGGTTCGCTGGACCTGGCTCAGGTGGCAGAAGCGATCAAGCCCGATGACTTCCATTTCGCCCGTACCCGTCTGTTAGCGCTGGAAAACACCATGCAGGGCAAGGTCCTGCCCTTGGCGTACCTGGCGGCGGCGCGGGCGTTTACCCGCGAGCATGGTCTGGCCCTGCATTTGGACGGCGCGCGAATCTATAACGCAGCGGTCAAGCTTGGGGTGGATGCCCGGGAAATAGCGCAGCACTTCGACTCGGTGTCGGTCTGCCTGTCCAAGGGGCTTGGTGCGCCCATTGGTTCGGTGTTGTGCGGCAGTGAGGTATTGATTGCCAAGGCCCGCCGTCTGCGCAAGATGGTCGGTGGTGGCATGCGTCAGGCGGGCTCGCTGGCGGCGGCGGCGCTGTATGCCCTGGATCATCAGGTCGAACGCCTGGCCGAAGACCATGCCAACGCCCAATGGTTGGGGGATGAACTGCGCAAGGCTGGGTACTCGGTGGAGCCGGTGCAGACCAACATGGTCTACGTGCAGATCGGTGACCGGGCCCAAGACTTGAGGGCCTTCGCGGCGGGTCGCGGGATCAAGTTGAGTGCTGCGCCGCGACTGCGGATGGTCACGCATCTGGATGTCAGCCGCGAGCAGCTCGAGCGGGTTCTCGCAACATTTGTCGAGTTTTCCCGGAATTGACCGTGCAGACTGTCTAATTGACTGTTTCTATCGCATAAACACGCTGTACCACGGGCAAAGGGCCGATATAATGCGGCCCTTTGCCGTCGCTCCGTCTGATGATGTTGCGCACTGGCCTTTGGCCGCAGCCTCCGTGGAAGAACCTAATGAAAAGCGCAGAAATCCGTGAAGCCTTCCTTCGCTTCTTCGAAGAGCAAGGGCACACTCGTGTCTCCTCCAGCTCCTTGATCCCAGGCAATGACCCAACCCTGCTGTTCACCAACGCGGGGATGAACCAGTTCAAGGACTGCTTCCTGGGCCAGGAGAAGCGCGCATACACCCGCGCCACCAGCAGCCAGAAGTGCGTGCGCGCCGGCGGCAAGAACAGCGATCTGGAAAACGTCGGCTACACCGCTCGTCACCACACCTTTTTCGAAATGCTCGGCAACTTCAGCTTTGGCGATTATTTCAAGCAGGACGCGATCAACTTTGCCTGGACCTTCCTGACCGGCGTGTTGAAGCTACCGAAGGAAAAACTCTGGGTCACCGTGTATGCCACCGATGACGAAGCCTATGACATCTGGACCCAGCAGATTGGTGTACCGGTCGAGCGCATGATTCGCATCGGCGACAACAAGGGCGCCCCGTACGCCTCCGACAACTTCTGGACCATGGGTGATACCGGCCCGTGCGGCCCATGCACCGAGATCTTCTACGATCACGGCGCCGACATCTGGGGCGGCCCGCCGGGTTCGCCGGAAGAAGACGGCGACCGTTACATCGAGATCTGGAACAACGTATTCATGCAGTTCAACCGCACCGCCGATGGCGTGTTGCATCCGCTGCCAGCGCCCTCGGTAGATACCGGCATGGGCCTGGAACGGATCAGTGCGGTGATGCAGCACGTCCACTCCAACTACGAAATCGACCTGTTCAAGAACTTGCTGAGTGCCTCGGCGGCGGCGATCGGTTGCGCCAATGAGGACCAGTCTTCGCTCAAGGTGGTTTCGGACCACATCCGTTCCTGCGGCTTCCTGATTGCCGACGGCGTGCTGCCGTCCAACGAAGGTCGCGGTTATGTACTGCGTCGCATCATTCGTCGCGCCTGCCGCCATGGCAACAAACTGGGTGCCAGCGGTAGCTTCTTCTTCAAGATCGTTGCCGCGCTGGTGGCCGAGATGGGCGAAGCATTCCCGGAGCTCAAGCAGCAGCAAGCCAATATCGAGCGCGTGCTCAAGGCTGAAGAGGAGCAGTTTGCCAAGACGCTTGAACAGGGCCTGAAAATCCTCGAGCAGGATCTGGCTGAACTCAAGGGCACCGTGGTGCCGGGCGACGTGGTCTTCAAGCTTTATGATACCTACGGTTTCCCGATGGACCTGACGGCCGATATCGCCCGTGAGCGCGAGCTGACGGTCGACGAGGCCGGTTTCGAGCGTGAAATGGAAGCCCAGCGCGTACGCGCGCGTTCCGCCAGCTCCTTTGGCCTGGACTACAACACGCTGGTCAAGGTTGACGTGGCCACCGAGTTCACCGGTTATCACGCCACCCAAGGTTCGGCCAAGGTCGTTGCTATCTACAAGGACGGCAAGTCCGTCGACGTACTGAACGAAGGTGAAGAAGGTGTCGTGGTCCTGGACCAGACGCCGTTCTACGCCGAATCCGGCGGTCAGGTTGGCGACTGTGGTTTCCTGAGTTCGACCTCTGGCCGTTTCGATGTGCGCGATACCACCAAGACCGGTGGCGCCTTCCTGCATCACGGTGTGCTGGTACTGGGCAGCTTGACGGTCGGCGCGCCGGTGGACACTCAGGTCGATGCCAATGTGCGTCACGCCACCGCGTTGAACCATTCGGCCACGCACCTGCTGCACGCAGCATTGCGTCAGGTATTGGGCGAACACGTGCAACAGAAGGGTTCGTTGGTCGATAGCCAGCGCCTGCGCTTTGACTTCAGCCATTTCGAGGCTATCAAGCCTGAGCAGTTGAAGGCCCTGGAAGATATCGTCAACGCGCAGATTCGCAAGAACAGCGCGGTGCAAACCGAAGAAACCGATATCGAGACCGCCAAGGCCAAAGGCGCCATGGCTCTGTTCGGTGAGAAGTATGGTGATAACGTGCGTGTGCTGAGCATGGGCGGCAGCTTCTCGGTGGAGCTATGTGGTGGTATCCACGCCAACCGTACTGGCGACATCGGCCTGCTGAAAATCATCAGTGAAGGTGGTGTTGCCTCCGGTGTGCGCCGTATCGAAGCGGTGACCGGTGCTGCAGCCCTGGCTTATCTGAATGCTGCTGAAGAACAACTCAAGGAAGCGGCGACCCTGGTCAAGGGCAGTCGCGACAATCTGATCGACAAGCTTTCTGCTGTACTGGAGCGCAACCGTCAGTTGGAGAAACAGCTGGAGCAGTTGCAAGCCAAGGCCGCCAGCGCCGCGGGCGACGATCTGTCTGCTTCGGCGCTGGACGTCAAGGGCGTGAAAGTGCTGGCTGTGCGCCTGGACGGTCAGGACGGCAAGGCATTGTTGGCCTTGGTCGACCAGTTGAAGAACAAACTCGGCCGCGCAGTGATCCTGCTCGGCAGTGTCCATGAGGAAAAGGTCGTACTGGTTGCCGGTGTGACCAAAGACCTGACTGGCCAACTCAAAGCCGGTGATTTGATGAAACAAGCTGCCGCGGCAGTGGGCGGGAAGGGTGGTGGTCGTCCGGACATGGCGCAAGGCGGTGGTGTTGATGCCGCGGCCCTGGACGCAGCCCTGGCGCTGACTGTTCCGTTTGTCGAGGCAGGTATTTAAGGCGCTGTTAATCGGCCCATGGTCTAGTCATGGGCTTTATCAGTCGCTGGAAGATTTGTTTATTAGGCGCCCCTTTACGGGCTGAGGCGGCTTGGAAATGGCTTTGATCGTACAGAAATTCGGAGGTACCTCGGTCGGCTCTGTCGAAAGAATCGAACAGGTGGCCGACAAGGTTAAGAAATTCCGCGATGCCGGTGATGACCTGGTGGTGGTGTTATCTGCCATGAGCGGCGAAACCAATCGCCTGATCGATCTGGCCAAGGCAATCAGTGGCGATCAGCAACCGCTTCCTCGTGAGCTGGACGTGATCGTGTCTACGGGTGAGCAGGTGACCATCGCCCTGTTGGCCATGGCGCTGAACAAGCGTGGTGTGCCAGCGGTGTCCTACACTGGCAGCCAGGTACGCATTCTGACTGACAGCGCACACACCAAGGCGCGCATCCTGCAGATTGACGATCAGAAGATTCGTGCTGATCTGAAAGAAGGTCGAGTTGTGGTCGTCGCCGGTTTCCAGGGCGTTGACGAAAACGGCAACATCACCACCCTCGGTCGTGGCGGTTCTGACACTACGGGTGTGGCGCTGGCGGCAGCCTTGAAGGCTGACGAATGCCAGATCTACACCGATGTGGATGGCGTTTACACCACAGACCCTCGTGTCGTGTCCGTGGCTCAGCGCCTGGACAAAATAACCTTCGAAGAGATGCTGGAAATGGCCAGCCTCGGTTCCAAGGTGTTGCAGATTCGTGCGGTGGAGTTCGCCGGCAAATACAACGTTCCGCTGCGCGTATTGCACAGCTTCAAGGAGGGTCCGGGCACCCTCATTACTATTGATGAAGAGGAATCCATGGAACAGCCGATCATTTCCGGCATCGCTTTCAATCGCGATGAAGCCAAGCTGACTATCCGTGGCGTGCCAGACACCCCGGGCGTGGCTTTCAAGATTCTGGGGCCCATCAGTGCCGCAAACATTGAAGTCGACATGATCGTGCAGAACGTTGCGCACGATAACACCACCGACTTCACCTTTACCGTGCATCGCAATGAATACGATGCGGCGGAGCGGATCTTGCTAAACACGGCCCGCGAAATTGGTGCTCGTGAAGTGGTGGGGGATACCAAGATCGCCAAGGTATCGATCGTTGGCGTCGGCATGCGCTCCCATGCGGGTGTTGCCAGCCGCATGTTTGAATCCCTGGCCAAGGAAACCATCAATATCCAGATGATCTCTACCTCGGAGATCAAGGTCTCGGTGGTCATCGAAGAGAAGTACCTGGAGCTGGCCGTACGCGCGCTGCATACCGCTTTTGAACTGGATGCCCCTGCCCGACAGGGTGAGTGAAGCATTGCCAGAAAGGCGCGGTTGATCCGCGCCTTTGATTTTTTGTCGGGTAGGTGTGCTGCTGTTGTATCAGGCGTGCTCGACAATACTTGGGCAGACAGGGTTGTAACCTTCAGGTTGCAGTTCCAATGCCTTTTTTTTGCAGACTGTTGTCCCTGAACTGAAATGCGTGAGGAGAAAGGTATGCTGATTCTGACTCGCCGATGCGCAGAAAGCCTGATTATTGGTGATGGCGAAATCACCGTGACCGTGCTCGGCGTCAAAGGTAATCAAGTGCGTATCGGGGTTAACGCCCCGAAAGAGGTAGCTGTCCACCGTGAGGAAATCTACCTGCGGATCAAGAACGAGAAGGACGACGAACCAAGCCATTAATTTTTATCGTTTTTTATGTTTGCAAACGGGGATGAAGCTGGTTAATATACGCCCCGTGTTGCGGAGAGCTGGCCGAGTGGCCGAAGGCGCTCCCCTGCTAAGGGAGTACACCTCAAAAGGGTGTCGGGGGTTCGAATCCCCCGTTCTCCGCCATTATTTGCTTAGAACGTTGCAATCTGTGTTTTTCGGTAAGCTGTTGAAATTACTAGAAAAATAGCTTTACATAGAGATTGAACGGCCTATAATGCGCGGCAACAAATGCACTCGTAGCTCAGCTGGATAGAGTACTCGGCTACGAACCGAGCGGTCACAGGTTCGAATCCTGTCGAGTGCACCATTTAAGAGTTAGTTGCAGTGATGCAGGTAGCTTTGCTTCAGCCAGTTGTGATCTGGTATAAAAACACAATCTGCACTCGTAGCTCAGCTGGATAGAGTACTCGGCTACGAACCGAGCGGTCACAGGTTCGAATCCTGTCGAGTGCACCATACAAACAAAAAGCCCGCCTAGTGCGGGCTTTTTGCCGTCTGGGATATTTGTTTTGTCCCTGCCTGTCGTGCGCCTGTTCGTGGAAATAATCCCAAAGGCTCTCTTTTTTCTCTCGGACCATGTGTTTTCTTTGTGGGCTGTGTCGTCGCAGTTTCATATGTGTGATCAATACTGGCTTTGCTTCGCAAGCGCTTGTTCTTTCCAGTTTTTTAACGTTTAAAACGGCCGGGCGGTGTATCATTGCGCTCGTCAGCCCCGCCGGGGCTTGTGGAATACCTCCATGGACTTACCCAGTAGTTACTCAGTACCCCGTTTTACCAATCATGAATTGACTGATTGAACCTTCCGGCGTGCCCCGCTGCTGGGAGTGGAGTTCGCCTATGACCGAAGTAGAAGTAAAAAAAACGCAAGAAAGCCTGCAGGATCGCCTTGCTCAAGTCGTTGAGCTGCTGCAGCGCCAGCGTGTGGTTGAGGATCTGACCCATCGCCAGGAAGGCCCCCACCAAGACCGGGTCGAAAACCTGGTCCACCGGCAGAACCTTGTCGAGTTGCAACGCAAGCTCGATGATCTGCACTCCGCCGACGTTGCCTATATCCTTGAAGCCTTGCCACTGGACGATCGTCTGACCCTTTGGCAATTGGTCAAGGCAGATCGCGACGGCGACATTCTTCTCGAAGTATCCGATTCGGTGCGTGAAACGCTGATCGCCGACATGGATGATCACGAGCTCCTGGCGGCAGCCAAGGAGATGGATGCCGATGAGCTGGCTGACCTGGCGCCGGAACTACCCCGCGATGTCGTGCATGAGCTCATGGAGACCCTCGACGGCCAGCAGCGTGAGCGCGTTCGCTCCGCGTTGTCCTATGACGAGGATCAGGTCGGCGCGCTGATGGACTTCGAAATGGTGACTATCCGTGAGGATGTCAGCCTGGAAGTGGTTCTGCGTTACCTGCGTCGTCTCAAGGAGTTGCCTGGCCACACTGACAAGCTGTTTGTGGTCGATTACGAAGGCATTCTCAAGGGGGTGCTGCCGATCAAGCGCTTGCTGGTCAATGACCCGGATAAACAGGTCGCGGATGTCATGGCCAGCGATCCGGTGAGCTTTCACCCGGATGAAGATGCCTACGATGCGGCTCAGGCGTTTGAACGTTATGACTTGATCTCCGCCCCGGTGGTCGATAAGAACGGCAAGCTGATCGGTCGTCTGACCATTGACGAAATGGTCGACCTGATTCGTGAGGAAAGCGAAAGCGAAGTCCTCAACATGGCAGGTCTGCGCGAAGAGGAAGATATTTTCGCCTCGGTCTGGAAGTCCCTGCGTAACCGTTGGGCATGGCTGGCGGTAAACCTGATTACGGCGTTTATCGCCTCTCGAGTGATCGGCTTGTTTGAAGGCTCCATCGAGAAGTTGGTGGCGTTGGCTGCGTTGATGCCGATTGTTGCAGGCATTGGCGGCAATTCGGGGAATCAGACGATTACCATGATTGTGCGGGCGATGGCTCTGGACCAGGTGAGCACGGGTAACACCTCGCGGCTGATGCGCAAGGAGTTGGCAGTAGGCCTGATTAATGGCCTGGTGTGGGGTGGCGTTATAGGTGTGGTGGCCTATTTGTTGTATGGCAGTTGGTCCCTGGGGGTAGTGATGACTGCAGCCATGACCCTCAATCTGCTGCTTGCAGCCTTGATGGGGGTCTTGATCCCGATGACCCTGGCGCGTCTCGGTCGTGATCCGGCCATGGGCGCCAGTGTGATGATCACGGCCGTAACGGACAGTGGGGGCTTCTTCATCTTCCTTGGACTGGCAACGATCTTCCTGCTCTGAATCTTCCCCTGCGCAGCCTCTGGAAAGGCTGCGCAAACGGTATGTTTTTCAAAATCCAGGCAAGAAAAAGCCAGCGCAAGGCTGGCTTCAGCTTTCCAATTGCCGACTATTCGGCTTCTGTAGCGGCCTCAGCGTCATGGGCAATCAGCGAGACAAGCGCGTTTTGCTGGCGGTGAGATAGCTGACGGAAACGTTGCAGGAGTTCGCGTTCATGCAGTGACAGCTCGGGGCTGTCCAGTCGCATGCTCAACTCGTCGCCCAGCGCGCCTTCCTGAATAAGGCTTTGCTCCATGCGCGCGATGATTTCGGAGTTCATGCTGCGATGATGATTGCGAGCCACCTCGGCAATGCGTTCCCGCATTCCGTCTGGCAGACGTACGACGAACTTGTCAGCCGTACGGCTGGAATAAATTGCCTGTTTCAATGGGCGCATATATTTAACCGGTTAGTTCAGGGGAGCGGTTTAGGGATTGGCCGCAACATGCGTGTTAGGACAAGGTTTGCTGCCAAATGTTCAACCTCAATTGCAAAGAGGCCGCATCATGCCTCAAATTTGCCGGTTCCCTGGCGTCAATTCTGTGACAAATATTGAGTCGAATGACGGCTTTATGCCAGCACTCCTTCTCGAAATTGTCGACTGGTTGGAGATTTTTTTAACGAACAATCAAGAGACAGATCCGCGTCTATTCCCGATGAGAAGGGCTTGTCGTGTGCGTATCCGGTAGCAATGCTGATAGTTTCAACATTAGTGGCAAATTGCCAATTGGCGAGGGGAAGGCGACATAAGGCAAGACATTCAAGGCTTATGCAGGATATAGGCACTGTTCAACGCAGTACGGGATCAAACTTGAAGCGCCGTCCGATTATGACGGCCAGTATCCATGCAGTGGCAAATATGCCGCTGGCGATAAAGGACACAGTCACAAGCCCGTGCGACAGCATATTGGCGCCTAGAAGGCCGGTGGCCAGGGCTGAGGTCAGAAGTAGCCAGGCTGACTTGTTCATGGATCGCTCCGGTAGTTAAATTCTGTCAGAAAACCCAGTGTTCAGATGTTCTGGCAGGCCGTGCATCCTGAGTCAGTTGTTTTAATGATTGATCATTGGCGGTCATGACCGCCAGTTGTGGTCGCTGCTGGCTTTGGTAGCTGCCTGCTTGAGTGATCTGTGTCATATCCATCTTGCCAGTTCCCTGGAAGTGAAATACCACCAGGACGGCCAAGGCCAGGGAGTTGAGGATCAAGAGGCTGCTGTTCATCGGTGTCGACCCCATGCTGTTGCGTTACCAGACAGTTATGAGTATACAGAAAGCAGCTGTCATGCCAGTTGATATGATTTGATTAAATCCTTTAAAAACAATTAGTTATGATGATTTCAAAATCATGGCTCATTGCAGTTTGCAATGGTGCTGATGTGGTGTAGTGCATTTTGCACGACGAGACTGTCGAAATGTTAACGCGCCCCTGTCTGGCAGATCCGATTGAGGGAAAGGCCGACAACCAAAAAGCTGACGGACGACATGACAAAACTTACCTTGGCCGTTAACATGCACGCCGTCTGTCGCAATGCCATCGGTGGTGCGGCTGTCATTGGTCCCAGTAGCTCAATTGGATAGAGCATCCCCCTCCTAAGGGGAAGGTTGGCCGTTCGAACCGGCCCTGGGACACCATATTATTCAAGGGTTACAGCCGAGTTGGCCGCAAGGGTTAAACAGTTGTGACAGCAGGATGGCAGCATTGGAGTGTGGAATCCGCCACTCCCAGTGCCCCGAGCGGTTTAGTTTTCCAAGTTCATTGACCGCATTAGCAGGCCCCTTTCTCGGGTGTAGGCAGCCCCTATTTCCGCACTCACCAGTTCATCCTTCTTGGGCACAGCGCGCTTGGGCAGTTGCTCATCTGCATACTGTTTCAGCTGAGGAAAGACCCAGGCTTTGTCCGCTGGATCGGTCACATTGTCCTTAAATAGGAAAATGTCTTTCTTCAGCGCCTCCATCCGGGCTATCAATCGACTCGGATCAGCCTTTCCTGACTCTCGCTTGATGTAGTCGATTTCGTCGGCGATTTTTTTCAAGGTTCCACAAACGCCGGTTCTGGCTTCCGTGCGCAGCACGCAATCGTGGCGAGATTTTGTGAGGAACAAACTCTCGGATATCGCATATTCCGATACCCGCTTTGAGTCTACTGCGAGCATTTCCACACCCTGACGAAATGAAGGGTACTGGGATATGCCGGCATAAAGGGTGCCTAAAATGGTCAGATAGATTTTGAGTGACCCCTCCTTGAGCTCAACGTCTGTACCGACTTCTTTGTAGAGGAAAAACTCTGCCCTCACGCCCAGGAACGATTCCAGTTGCGCTTTCAGTGCTACCTCATCGAGGTGTTCTGGAACCGGATCAATATGGAGGTACGCTTGGCAAATTATGCTTTTGTCGATGTAGTCGGCCAATTGGAGTTCCCTTTTTCGCTTCGGCGGAGAAGTGCCGACAGACACGTTAAGCGGCTTGGCCACTATTTTGCAATTGCGGCCATATCTCGAATGCGGAGCACGGTGGTGGTGGAGCAGGCGGCATGCCGGGCCGTTGCTCGAATGCCAAGGCCGGCGCCAAGCAGTTCGGTCACGCGCTTATGCAGATCAGCATCAACGGGGCGCCCCTGGTACTTACCCGCGGCTTTGGCCTTCTCGATACCTTGAGCCTGGCGCTCGCGGCGCTGTTCGTAATCCTTGCGCGCAATAGCGGCCATCATTTCCACGAGCATTGAATTGATCGCACCCAGCATCCGCCCGGTGAACTCGTCCCCTTTGGTGTCCTGCATTCCCTGGTGGCTAGTCGGCAGGTCGAGCGCGACGATGCGAAGGCCCTTTGAGTCGATCGCTGCCTTGAGCTTTTGCCAGTCCTCCACAGGGAGGCGGGATAGGCGGTCTATCGACTCCACCAGCAACACGTCACCCTTGCGTGCATCCTTGAGCAGGCGCAGCAACTCAGGCCGGTCTGAGGTGGCGCCGCTGGCGTTCTCCACGTACACGCTCGCAATGACCTTGTTGTGATCGCTGGCGAATTGCTCGAGCGAGGCACGGGCGCGGCCGGCGTCTTGTTCTTCGGTGGAGGCTCGTAGGTATGCGCGGATGAACATGATGGGTGCCTGTATCAGTTAGGGCGTTCTACTAATACTGTTGCACTTTGGGTGTTCCTTATCAAGCGGGAAGCCTGAAAAAGACAAAATAAGCCTGTATCTGGATAGGCATACCCGTAAATTCCGCAGCGCCTAGCAAGTCGATAATTAGAGTCTATTCTCACCTAGCGGCCATTTAGCCGTTCAAACCATTCCGTAGAAGGAGCTGTGAAATGAGCGCTGAGGATATTAAAAAAGGTATGTTGGTGATGGGGGTAATTCCATCGCTTGAGGATGCTAGCTGGCTGACGGACGAGTACATAGCCAGCCAAGCAGCTGTGGAAAAAGAATACCCAAACCCCGCCGGGGCTACTGGCCAAATAATGAGCGCGCTGGACTATGGGAATCACTTCTACACGACGAACAATGGCCAGCGTTGGCATTGGACTTCAGGGGATAATGTGACCGGCGGCAATTTGAATTGTGGCCAAAAAAATAGTTGGTACTACGACGTTCGTCGCGGGGACAGTTATGTCCCACGCGGACAATGCCCTGGTGGTTTCAGTTGGTACGAACTGAATATCTATCATTAGCAAGGTGTGTTTCGAGGCCTAGGTCGCCTAGGTCGTAGTTGAGCCGTCCAATCTAGTGAAAAGGGGACGACTTAGACCTATGCGTCCACCATACGTAGAAGACATCTCTAGCGGTTTTGGTGAAAGCCAATCAGTGTTCAATTTAACGCCGCCTCGCTTATGGTCTTCAGGCTCGATCTTCCGCATAAATCGCGGCACTGATGATCGCTCCACCCCAGCGCCGGCGGCCGGCACACAGCGACACAGGATTGCCGGAGGCCGTTGTGTTCTTGGCGCTACCGAAGGCGTAGCCGGGGGTGTTCTCGGGCGCGGCGCTGGTTTTGAGGCCGCCGGCCTGGGGGCTTAGCATTTGGATTACGCCGCCGGCGACCATACCCACTCCTGATGCAAACAGCCCGGCTGATACCGGGGGCGCCCAAAACGTGAAGAATGACGCCGCTATAAGCAGTGCACCGACTACCGTTTGCAAAAAGCCAGCGCGCTTACTACCAACGATCACCGGCGCGATGATGATGTCGCCTTTGCCTTGAAACCCAAGCTCACCCTCACTGATATTTTTCTTGCCTCGAAAGATAGCGAAAACGAGCCCGCGAGACTTCGCGTTAGACAGAAACCGTTCAAACCCTGGGATCTGCACTGACAGTGCTTTGATGGCCTCAGCCGGCGTGCGGACGGAGAACTGGTAGGACTTACCGAACTGCCGTAGCTGCCCGTAAAGTTTGATGGTGGTGAGCGGGGCGTATTCGATTGCTGTAGCGGCCATGGGGCCTCCTATGGGTTGGTCGAGGGGGCAGGCAGCCCAAGACGGATGGCGAGCACTGCGCGCGACATATGGGCCTGGTCGATGGTCAGTTGCTCCTGGCGCGGGTCGTAGTTCCACACTCGGTTGTAGATCGTCTCGCTGGCCCGGGCGCCGCGAAATGTACCCCTCAGCAGGTCGGCCGAAACCCTGGCCTCTTCTTCGGCAAAGAAGGGGCCGTCGACTGTCACCTGTTGGCCACCACTGACGTGCTGGACCTCCCACACCGTGTAACCGGCTTCCGGCCCCTGGATCAGTTCGTAGGGTTTGAATTTCTGCGTTTTGCACGCCTCGGTAAAGCGCTCTTGAAACGTCATGTCTTCTTACTCAAAGAATCAGCCGGCTGATGGGCGCTACCTAAACTTGCGTAGCGCACGGATGATCAGTTAGGCCGCTTCGGATTGATCAGGGGCCGCTTTTGCAGAGGTGCGAGTGGGCATTTTCGCTAGCCATTCGCGAAGCGCTTCGGAGCCCTCGCAGCCCGATCGCCACTTCTCAAACCGGCCGGTGTACCCATTCGAATTGGCAACCATGCCGCTCAGTGCGACACCAGCATTGGAGGCGGTGGCCAGCACGTCATCGTAGATCGCTAGCATCTGCTTGAGCCCTTCGATGTCTTCGGCGCGCGACGCGGCAATGCCTGCTCGCGAAAGGCTGTCAGCCGCCTCTGACGATAGCCCGGAGAGCATTGGGTTTGCCCTGAGCACGGCCTCTACAACGTCGGGGTGACTGCCTGTGCGCGCTTCAGCGACTAGTCGTTGGCGCTCTTCAGGCTTGAGGCCACGCACGATGGCTCGTAGCTCCTGATCAGCCAGGAAACCAACAACATCCGAGCTAGCGCGAGGCGTGACCGCTGCAAACCCGCTGGCCACTGTTTGGGCCAAAGTGAGCATATCTTTTGCCGCCTTCTCCATTGCAGGCATCAGGGCGGGGATGATTCCATCAATCTGCTCCTTGCCCTTGCGCTCAATGGCAGCGGCGTTGAGGTCCTTGTTCTCGCGAATCGAGAGGATTTCTTCTCCGAGGTCCTTGAACGCCTCCAGCGACAATCCCTGCAAATGGCGAACGGACTTCAGCAAGCCACCGGCCTGCCAGGTTCCTTTGGTGCCATCGGGGCGCTGAATATTGAAGGTTCTTGCCTCTACCTGGGAGTGCTCGTATTCGGAGTAGTGGAGGTTGGCCAAGCCAACTTTGAGGACGGATCGTTTGCCGATTTTCATTGGGTTACCTTTTGATTGTCTGGCCATGGTTCGGCCGGTTTTTGGTTTGAGGATTCGCTCAGGATTTGGAGTAGGGACACGTTATCTCGGGCGCTACCGCCGGCTGCTGCTTCGTGCAACTCGTCCATAAGGGCGCTGATCTCTCGCACGTCACGATTGAACTGAGTGAGCCCGGATTGCTGGCGCAGCTTGGCCACCTGGCTACGGATGTTCATGGCGGGCCTCTATGATCAGTCGGTACTGTTCGGCGACGTGGTTTTTGATGTCTTGCCCGTCAGCCAATGGAGGGAAGATCCAGGCGCCAGCGCTTGGGAATGGCCGCATATCCATCACACCTACTGGAGCGGGACGGCGGAGGCTTTCAATTGCTCGGACGTGGAGAATGAACGCCTCTGCCAGATTGGCCGCGTCATAGCTGTTCATGGTGCACAGTGGGAAGTGCATGACCGCCTGTACGCCGAGCACGGGATAGTTGAAGGAGTGGCCCACTGTCTTGGGGTAGTCCATCTCCTCCTCAACCGCGTCAACCCTGCAGTCCACCACCGTCAACATAACGAGCACTGTTTCTTCGTCTTCGGCGCCGATCTTTTCTGCAATTCGCTTGAGCTCGGCGCGCATCCACTTAATGCTCATTGCCGCATTCCCTCCATCTGTTCGCGGAGTTCTTCGACGGCCTTCTGCAGTTCGGCAACTTCGATTACCCGGGCAACAGCGCCTAGGCCTTCGATCAATGCTTTGCCCTGGTCGGGCGGTAGCTCGCCGGCGGCAACTGCGCGAAGGATTGATTTGGCTGCGCTGGGTAGGTCGGTGTCGTCGAGTTCGAAGCACACTGTCTCGGCAGTTGGCTTGATTGGCGGTACCAGGCGCTCAAGGATCAGTCGGCAAGCCTGCATATCGCCCTTCTTGGCTGCTGTCAGAACCTTCTTTGTCACGGCGTCTGCACCTTCCGCGAGTCGGGCGCGCAGCTCTTGCGTCTGGCCGGATCGGCCGCCGGGATTACCCGACTGTCCGGGCTTCCATTTGCCGGCTTTATCGCGATCAGTCATGCGGCCGGCGATTCCATAGCGATGACCGGTTTGTTTTCAGCGAGGGCTATCAGCAGGGCGGATGCTTGAACGCTTCCGTCTGCTGCGGCTTCGCGAAGGCGGCCCCAGGCGGCAGCAACTTCGGAGCGCGTTGGTTTGTGCTGACGTCCTCGGGCGGGCTTAGCTGTGTTCATAGATGCGGCCTCGAATGGGGGTTTTGAGTGGCTCAAAAACTCACATTAGGCATGATCTGATCATTTATCCAGTGCTTTTTAGGTGCACTCTAGGTGATACACATAACCGGATTAAACGGGACTGAAATAGTTGGTTTTGGCGGGACTGAAGAGGGCTTTTTTGTTGCAGTAATTCGAGGGTAGGCAAAGTGATACGCGGCCGGTATTTCGGCTCAGTCCGGTCTCAGATTGAGGATGGAGCGGGGAGGGCTGGCATCCCATTTTGGTAGGCAAGGTGTCGCGCCACGTTTTGCGAGATATGAAAACGTGGCGCGGATTTGATGTGCTCAGTTTTGAGCACATCTTCCCCCAGCGGGGGTCACCACGGCGCGCCTGTTCCGGCCTGCTGTCAGGCGTCGACGCACGTTAGGTAACGGTGAAGTAACGTTAGAAGCGTTACCGGGAATCTGTCGGGATACCCGACACTTCTGGCTCCTCACTTTTGAGGAGTCGCCATTTTTGGATCATCCCACAGTCAGGCCATACGGTCCGAGTCGGCTCATTTGGTCTGTTTCAATGAAAGGGATTTGGCCCCAGTGGCGGAATGGGGGTCTGCACGTTATGCAAGTCTCTGATGAGTTCTTGCAGCTGTGTTGGATATTCCGCACCTGGGCTCAGGTCGAAATATCGGCGAGTGTTCAGTTCTGTTGGCAGGGTGGCCGGTCGACTGGTCTGGCGAACTACTGGAATAAACTTGGAGGTTCCTACGTTTCTCATGAGTTCGCCGGTTACCATCGTGTGCTCGTAACCCACCCCGCCTTGCCTACCAATTGCCCTCTCCACATATGCTTCAGTGCAAATTACCAGAACGCGGTCTGCTTCTCGGATGGACCTTTCCATAAAACCCGCTAGATCTTCACCTCCTCTAACGTGCCATTGATCTAACGTCGCATCGATTCCGTTGGATCGCAGTGTCCCTGCCAGCAAGGCAACCCACTGCCGGTGTTCCGGCGAGTCCCACGAGTAGGATATGAAAACTTTGGGAGGCCTAGGCTGAGGTGGTAGTAGGGGAAGATTTATAAGGTTGGCTCTCACCAAAACGCCAACGAGATCAATATCTTTTACCGCCCAATGGGTGCGGCAGTGCTCCAAGTTCCTAGTGTTGATGTCAAGGTCCTGGTAAAGGGTCCTTAATACGGCTTGTGGTATCGGAGTCACTGCTGGATCTATGGCGAGAGTGATTCGAAGCTCGTGTTGGAGCTGTTGTATTTCAGTAATGCGTCCTACCGTGGCGGGCTGATCGCGAAAGTCCTCATATGCAAATAAGGCTGGCATTTGTTTGAGTTGCTGAAGCGTGTCGGGCGAAAGAGTCTCGAACCTGTTTCTCAGTATCTGAACTGTGTGCTCAAGGTATCTGCCCGTAGATAGTGACCATGTAGGGCTATCCCAGTCGTCTTCACCGGCCGTCATCAAAAGGTTGTACATCAAGCGCTTCCTTGAGCTTTAGCTCTGTGGTGATCGTTGGCACGCTAGGGCGTGCGTCTCAGGGATAAGTGGCGAGGGGAGCATAGCTGACGCCCGGCCGGCTTGCTTTCGAGCTTTCAGCATCGGGCGTCAATGGTTGCTGATGAGATCAACACAAGTCTAGTGAGACCAAACCGTCAACTCCCCAGAAATCAGTGGAGGGGGAGGTGCACGCGGGGGGAGGCTGCGTAGGCAGCGGTTCCCGGCTGGTCTCAGGCTCGGAGTATGTAACAAACAGACCTGATGATCCGAGTCGGCTTGTTTGGTCTGTCTCGTAATCACCGAAATTATCAGAATTGGTAGTTTGGCCAGGTATTAGGGAATCCCTCGGATCTGAGGGGTTCTCCACGGTGTTGCTTTCCACACTCTGTAGCGCTCCCACCAACATCCAGTGAGGCCAAACCGTCTCACTGAGACCAAATCGTCACACAGCGCTCGCCCCTCACGTTGGGGGCGAGGTTTTATAGAGAGATTTGCTGGCGTTCAGATGCACTCAAAACAGAGTGCGTCTTGCTGGCGAGGGCGCATGATCTTCGTGGCATGGTATATACCAGTTCTGCCGGTGGACAGTCCAAAACGATCATGCGCAGGAGTTAAAGTTTAGGCGCCCACGCGGTGACACTCCCCTCTTTAACTTCAAACAGCAAGCGCTGCCCAACTTTGATGAGACTCTTGTCGGTGTCAATGAAAGTAGCGGTGACACTATATGGGCCATATTTCAGGATAGCTGTGTCGTTATCTTTTAATGCATCAACTATTCCGGAGTATTTTCCGGGTTTTAATATTGTGTCAGAAGGCGGTGAGGCAGTGGGCGCTTTCTGTTTGGTCTTTGCTGTGAATTTTCCTAGTTGTTTAATTAGTGTTTCTGTGACTTCTGGAATTCGGTTTTTGTTTCCGGCAAGCTTTAGTTCTTTTATGATGGCGGTGGAGGTTTGGTATGCATCGTCAAAGTTCTTATCGATGCGGCCAATTACTTCAAAAAAACGCTTGTCTGTTAATGTGGCGCCTTTCTTTAATTCCGGTGCGATCTGCTTTTTTACTAGCAGGGCTATATGGAAGCCCCAGTCAGAAAGCTCGCGATCCTTGCTTAATTGGTTTTTCGTCTTGGCGCAGATGTGGTGCGCTGCATAGTACAACCCAGGGTAATCATCATCTGCGAAAAGCTCGCTGGAACGATTTTGGTTATATTCGTGCAGAAGGCGCCCGTAGTAATAGTGCACCTTGTGTGGTTCTTCGAGAGCTACAGAAACGAATGACTTTATCAAAGATGGGGCTGATACGATATTCATCTGCCTCAAGTCGTCACGGTCATCATATTGATGAGGGCGGCGCTCATAATAATACTCATATCCGTCACTTCTCATCGCATTAAAGAAGTCCTCTAATCCTCGGTGGTAAGGTCTTATCGTTGCGAATGCCTCTTTTGTTACTTGAGATTGGCTGTTTGTGGTGGCAATAACTTTTCCGCTCAGGTCAACGTCAGAGGTCTGAATGAGCTTGACTGTTAAATACATATCCTCAGTCAGGGCGTCCCTATTGTTGAAGAGGACGTGGCTTGTCTGGCAGCCATTTACTATTTGGAACTGTGATAGCTTGAAATCGTCTCCCGATGGAGTGACGCTTCTAGCGACTACTGTTACGCCGTTATTCAAAATAGCAAATCTGTTTCTTTCTTCTTCATTTAATATAGTCTTTGCGATTTCTTCGTTAACGATATTTTCGCTTCCGAGGAAGTCTCTGACGTTTTCAAAAAATAAGCCTTTGTTTAACTCGCCATTTTCTTTCTGTATTATTTTTACATAGTCTGCGCATTTGACAACACCCAAGTACGCTGCACGAGCTCCGCTTATTGGAGGTAATGCTATATGACGTTGGAATGATATTTCTCGTTGAATGTCGTTTTGCGTCTCTCTATAGAGTCTTGCTATCGCATCGCCATCATGAACGTGCCATGTGACTTCAGAGAACTTGTAAGCCAAGTCTCGTAGAGCTTGAATTTCTCCTTCGATTTGCCTTTCAATTTGTGAGCCTTTGAGGCCAAATTTTCCCGAGTACACGTACGAGAGCTCTAGCGTAGGAAGTACTCGTAGTTTTGCTGCGCGCTCATATATAAGTTCTTTTATTTCATAAGATTTATGCAGCTCTTGGGGTACAGCGGATTTTTGGTTTCCAAAGAACACTTTTACTGTGGTTAGGAATTTTAGAAAGTCACCTAAGTCAAATTTTGATGACGTTTTGGCTTGTGTGAAGAAAAATTTTGCTTCGAATTGTGCTTTTGTAAAAAGAGCAGCATCTTCTAACTCATCGACAATAACGCCGCCAATGGAAACGGCTACGCCGTCCACGCCTAGGCACTCCCCAGTACCGACTTTCTCAAACTCAAAGGAATCGTAATGATCCGTTTTTAATAAGCAATAATTTGCAAATTTTTCAAACTGGCTTTCTACAGTTGGATCTTCTATGTCGTGACGCTGTACGAAGTCTTTAAGCATTCCTGTTAAAATTATATTGTCCATATTTTGCTCTTGATAGCTTCGGCAGCATTTACATTTCAAGACTACGTCGTCTTGCCCTATGGCTCGAAAATAGCCATTCGCCATCACGCTGTCCAGTTCCGTGATTTCTTTCTTGTCTCATGGCGCCTCCGTATCCCCCGTGCCCTACGGAGCCCCGGCTTCGATCAACGCGATTTTGAGCGGGCGTAAATTATTTCGCACCCTCTATTGCGTGACTGCTAACGATGGCGCATCATTGATCTATCGTGACTGCTAACGGAGGCGGCAATGAGTGAAGACGAATCGAAGCGACCGCTATCGGCGGCTGATCGTCAAAGGATCTACAAGGAGCGGCAACGCGAATTGGGCTTCAGGCAAACCACGGTGTGGGTTCACACCGAAACGGAGGAGGAAGGCAAGCAGGCGGCGCGAGATGGGAAACCACTCAAACCGATGGGCACGAAAGATCCCTTGAGCTGGGCGGCAGGCTGGATCAACGAGAAGAGCAAGCAGTAATCGGCTGAAACCTTAGCCGATTGAATCGATGGTCCAGATTTGGGCCATCTCAGAAAAGGTGCCAAGCCGCTGCGCTAACAGCGGCCTGGCGATCACACGACGCAACTTCGAAGGTGAACGTCATGCAATTTAAACAGAATACCATCCAAATTCTGGATGCGCGCGGCCAGATCATCGCCACCATGGCGCTGCCAGCCAACATCAAGCTCACTGAGCTGGCCCCGTTGAAGATCCTGGGCGACATCAGCTTCAAGGTTCTGCCGGGCGCCGTCCCATCGCGCGGGATCTGCTTGGGGGGTGTCGTATGAGCGCCCAGGCCCGCACCATCAAAGAGATTGCCCATGACGCGCTTGAAGACCTCGAAAGCGCCCAGATCGCCCTGCGCAAGGTTGAAGCAGTGCTCTACGCCGCGCTGGCGGATAAGGGCACCAGCCAGCACGTCCGCAACTTGGTAGACGTTGCGTGGAACCTGGCCGCTGATGGCGCCAACACCGCCGACTGTAACCGCGAGGAAATTGCCGCTTCCCTGTCCGGGTGTGCTGCGCTGAGCGCCGGGGGTGACCAATGAGCCGCTCCTACAAGGAAATAGCCGAGACCGGCGTGCAGGATCTGTACGAAGTGACCAGTGCGCTCGAAAGCGTGCGCGCAATCTTCACGCTGATGCTGGAGACCTTCCCCGAAAACAGTACGCCTCACGCTTTCGCGCAGTTGGGCACCCTCGAGATAAACGACTGGAACACCAAGGTGTATCAGTGGTGTGAGTGCATGGAAAACGAGCTGGATGACGCGAACGATGAAGCGCAGAAGGCACCGCCATTGCCTCACTACTTGCTGGACCAGCGCAGCAACAATGTGACCGAGGCGATTTCTGCCGAGCGGACGCACGCTAGCCGGTGGTGGACGCACCTGAGCGAGATGCGGCGGCGTCAGGAGCTACCTGAGTGGGTTGCGGCGGATATTGGCACTCATGATGAGCATGACTGTCTGCTTGAGAGTAGGAAGGCAGTCAATCAGGCTCTGTTCGGCTCGGATGACCTGGGCGGCGGTCAGCAATACCGCGCGGTGGTGTTGGAGTAGGGCTGATAAGCAACGAAACCTTTGCAGGATCAAGGGCACTACCCCGAAACAGGGTGGTGCCCTTTTTTCATTTGCTGGCGGTTGGTGCCTTCTCGGCAAAGCAGATCAGGTCGAACTGTATGCCTCCAACCACTCGTCAACACTCTGATCCTGAGGAGGCTTAGGGATAGGTAAATCAATTATGGAAGCTGTCTTGTATTCGTCCTTTCTTATTAACTTGTTTTCGTGGTTTGAAACGCACGTAGTTGAAATTGGCTGTAACCCTCGCACTGCATGGGCTGGAGCGTTTTCCTTGTCCGGGGCTCTTGTCCGGAATTTGTCCGGCAGTTGTCCGGATATTGTCCGGAGTTTGTCCGGCAAAATTGCCTTTCTGAATTGCTCGGCAGTCAGGCTGATAGGCGCCAAACTGCCGGCGTTAATACGGTCGTAAGTCAGCAATCCGGTCAGCATGACGCCACGCAGTTTCCCCATGTAATCGTGCATAGCTGAAAGGCGCCGAGGGAATGGCAAGCCCGTGCCCATCCAGAATTTGTAGAAGTGGCTGCGCTTACCTATACGAAATTGTCCCCTGGGAAGCAGCGTGCCAGCCTTAGCTGCGGCTGTGTTCCGCTGACGGGTCAGGTCTGCATTAAAAACGGCGTATACAGACTCCCCATTTACTAGCGAGACGAACCGCAACGTGATACCGGCACTCCGGGTTTTGCCATAGTGACCAGTTGAATAATCCGTGTACTCGAAAGCATCCAGGCCTAATGAAATAAGCGCTTCACGGCAAAGCCTGGCCCGGTTGGTGTTGATCCACTCAGGCGGCACGGGCTTGCCGCTCGCCGGCTGAATGACGAGCTGCCCACGCTCAATGCTCACCGTGTCGCCGCGGCTAAGTAGTTTTGTGGCTAGGCATTCCACTGAATCGACCTCAGCGTAGTTCGGCTGAATAAACAACGGGCTGAAGCCCGCCAGCAGCTCGCAGGCAGGCGCAAGGGACGCCGCAATTTCGCGGCGTCCCCTGCGGTCTCCGGATTACGACGCTTCGCGCATCAGGATGTACTTGGCCACGCGGTGTGGCGGTCGTCCTGGCTCAGTGGACTGATGCGTCCAGTAGGTGCGGATTTCGTGACCTTTCTTCCTAAGTCGACGAATGGTGTTCGGCGGCTGGACAATATCCAATTCTTTTGCGGCTTCGATGGTCGATACCGGCCCGTTTCGCAGGGCCTCCATCATCTTGCTGTCTTGCTCTGTTGAAGAATGACGTGTCATAGTTTGGCCTTCACGTTGGTGCTATCCAGTGTGTTTTCGTTAGGGCGGTGCTCGAACACCGCCTTAACGCTCTCTCTATCACTCAGTTCTCTTGATTCAATCCCTTCCGGTCCTCTTTCCAGGGGCATCGCGCTAATCACCGGGCACCTTCCTTCGCTGCTCGTTCGATCCAGACTTTAAGTTCAGTCATCAGAATCAAACGACGCCTACCAAGCTTGAAGGTTTTGATCTCTCCCTTTGCTATCAACTCATACACACCCGATCGCGAATATCCGACGATCCGAGCTGCGTCTTCGACGCTGACGGACAAGGCTGCTGGTTGTTCTGCTGCAAGCATTTTGGTTCTCCATCGGCCATTAGAATTAAGTGGCCGTGGATCAATCCTATTCCCTGAGAATACTGTACGTCAACTGATGCTATATGATTTGTATGAACGTATGGACTCGCTCGGACGTACGGATTAGGATTGTCGCTCGATTTATGGCTCGGAGATTTTGAGATGGCCAAGAACAGACCTAACCAAGGATCGCGGAAGACAGAAACACTGACCCTCCGGTTAGACCCAAAGGTCAAATTCACGATCGATGTCATTTCTCGGGTAAAGCGGCAGTCAATTACTGGGGTCGTAGAGGCTGCAGTTGAAGCATTGGTTTTTGATCTTGACGTGCCATTCCATGATGGAGGAAATACGGAGCATTGGTCGGTAGCCAGTGCCGTAAGTGAGGTGTGGTCAACTGATGAAAGCGAGCGCTTTATCAATCTCTGCTATCACTTGCCTAATCTCCTCACATTTGAGGAGCAGCGCATTTGGGAGACGATCAAGGCGTCTCCGGTCTTCCTGGATAAGGGGGCCGCAAAGATTGGCACTCACTGGCAGATCGAAGGTGTGGGCTATCTTGATCGCGGAAATATTCGGAATTTATGGAATTACCTTCTTGAGCACGTAGAGGAAAATAAAGAAAGCCGGACCATTGTCCCCTTTGAGCCGCCGTTCTAAATCAGCTCCACAGCAGCGGCCTTTGTTCCTGGCGCCAGATGTGCGTAGCGCAAAGTCATCTTGATATCGGCGTGCCCCAGCAGATCCCGTACCGTGTTGAGCGGTACGCCGGCCATTACCAGGCGTGAAGCGAAGTCGTGGCGCATATCGTGCCAGCGGAACCCGTCGATCTGCGCCCGCTCAAGCAACTTGAGCCAGGCGCTTTTGACGTCCTCAAAGCGACCGCCGCCCTGACCTGGGAAGACATACGGCGACTTGCTCACCTGCTTCTTCCAGGCTTCCAGCACACCAATAGTCTCCTTGTTCATCGGGATGTGGCGCGTATCGCTTGTCTTGGTGGTGGCCCCGGCGACTGTGATTGTCTTCGTGTCGAAGTTCACCGCTGTCCATTTCAGGTCGAACAACTCTCCGCGCCTCATGCCGGTATTCAGCGATACCAACACCATTGGCTTCAGGTGATCGGTGAAGGGCAGTCCCAGGAGGCTTGGCATCGGCTCTCTGTGGCGGTCCGTCCGCCAGGCGTTTGCACTCTCTCGCTCGGCCCTCATTTCATCCTGTCGAGCGTCCAGGGCATCGCGTAGACGCTTGGTCTCGTCGGCAGCCAGGTAGCGAATCACCCCCTTTGAATCGACTTTAAGCTGTTTCAGCTTGGCCAGCGGGTGTGTGTCGATGTACTCCCACTCAACGGCACGACTGAAAACACCACTGATCGAGCCCATTTTTCGATTCACCGTCGAGGCCTTGTTGCCGGCCTGCATCCATCCTGTGCGGATCTGCTCCAGGTCTCGTCCGGTGATCGCGTCCAGGCGCTGGGCCATGATTGGGTCGAAGTTATTGCTGAGGGTGTGCTGCGTCTTCTCATGGCCTTTGTGATGGGCTTTGAACCACGGCATATAGGTGTCGTCGATAAAGTCGCGCAGCGAGGGCAGGGCTGACCCCTTGCGACCCTGGGCGATGGCCAGAGGCTCGCCATGGGCGTGCGCATCGGCTAAGTACTGGGCGGCTTCGGTTCGGGCTTGGTCAAGAGTAAGCACCCCGACACGCCCGAGGGTGGCGTTCTTGTTTCGGCCCCACGTGACCATGTAAGACTTGTGACCGCTGGGCAGTACGCGAATGAAGAAACCGGGTTGCACGGTGTCATGCACGCGGTATGCTTTCGCCTCGACGGCTAGGCTGCCAATTAGCTTCTGAGTGATTTTGGTTTTCAAGGGTTCGACCGTGACAGCAGGGTGGCAGCAAAAAGCACTATACCGCTCGATGTTCACGGACTCAATGGGACTAAAAGGCCCAGTAATACTGGGCTTGTGGCTGTGCCTGCTGGGTCGAAATTGACCCTCCTAAGGGGAAGGTTGGCCGTTCGAACCGGCCCTGGGACACCATCTATTCTCAAGACGTTTTGGCCTTTTGCGCCGAATGCTCTGCTCGGTATCAGTTTCTGTGCAATAACGAGCCCCGCTCAGGTTTCCTGGCGGGGCTTTTTGCATCTGGAGTTTTTATTGAGGAACGGTAGGGATTCGCACAGGGTCTGACTTCCATCGTGAGCAGCTTTGTCGAGAAATTATCGTTCTTCCGGCAGTACTCTCGTAGTTATGGAAAACTTGAATAAGTGACAGGCTCAAGGCTGGCGCCGGGCGTGAAAATGATGACCTGCCAACGCATTTCCAGTTGCGCCGGGAGTTGAGCGTGTGCATCCAACAGGGACAGAGAATGTCGGATATCCTGAAAAGCTTGTTACGATAGGAAGGCTTACATCTCGTTTTTACCATAGGAACAGCGGGGATTATGCTCAACGCACGTCGCGACGTGCCTTAACCAAGGAGGCTCTTATGGGTCAAAAACCAGAGGACGATCTACCTGTCAGCCCTCAGCCTGCAAGTGAGGACGGCATTCCTGCTCCTAGCGGGGCCGCCAACCTGATAGATACCGACTACGTCATCGGCCAAGACAATATCAAAGGAGAGTTTTCGTTCTCGCTCGATATCCACGGCAAAGTCTTCATCATCTCAGCCGCCACCATTTTGTTGTTCGTCATTCTGACGCTATCACTGCAAAATGAAGTAGAGCCGCTGTTCAGTGCCATCCGCAATTGGTTGACCAGTCATCTAGCCTGGCTCTTCATGAGCATCGCCAACATTTTTGTGGTGCTGTGCCTTGCGCTGATCTGCTCGCCGCTGGGCAAGGTGCGGCTGGGTGGCAGAGACGCCAAGCCAGACCACAGCTACGTTGGATGGTTTTCAATGCTGTTTGCCGCAGGTATGGGCATTGGCTTGATGTTCTACGGTGTGGCGGAGCCGATGTCCCACTACGCGGCGTCCATGGGGGGGGTCACCCTCGATGCGAGCGGAGCACGTACTGACTGGGCACCACTAGGGGGCGCTGCGGGAGATATGAAAGCGTCCGCCGACCTGGCGATGGCCGCGACGATCTTTCACTGGGGACTACACCCTTGGGCAATTTACGCGATTGTTGCGTTGTCCCTGGCGCTGTTTTCCTACAATAAAGGCCTGCCGCTTTCGATACGCTCGATCTTCTATCCATTGCTGGGCGAGCGCGTTTGGGGGTGGCCGGGGCATTGCATCGATATCCTGGCGGTATTCGCCACGTTGTTCGGGCTCGCGACGTCCCTGGGGATTGGTGCGGAGCAGGCGGCAGCGGGTATTGAATATCTGTTCGGCATCCAGTCGACGAACCTCAGCAAGGTCGTACTGATTGTCGGGATCACCTTGATCGCCCTGTGGTCGGTACTTGCCGGGCTGGACAAGGGCGTCAAGATGCTCTCCCAGATCAATATGGGTCTGGCATTGCTGCTGCTGGTGTTTATTATCGTTGTGGGGCCGACCTTGGCCATCTTCACTGGGTTCTTCAAGAACCTGGTCACTTATGTGGAGTACCTGCCAGCACTTTCAAATCCTTTCGGGCGTACTGATGCCGAGTTTACCCAAGGCTGGACGGCTTTCTACTGGGCGTGGTGGATCAGTTGGTCGCCATTTGTGGGGATGTTTATCGCGCGTGTCAGCCGTGGTCGGACCGTCAGGGAGTTCCTGATCTCTGTCTTGCTCGTACCTTCTGTGGTCTCCGTGCTGTGGATGACGACCTTTGGCGGCACGGCCATTGATCAGGCTACCGTGCAAGGCGTGATGGGCGTCAAGGACGCAGTCCTGGAGCTGAAGCTGTTCGCCATGCTGGGGGAGTTGCCTCTCAAGGAGATCACTTCGTTCCTGGGCATTGTCCTGGTGATCGTGTTTTTCATTACCTCCTCTGACTCTGGCTCGCTGGTCATCGATACGATTACTGCGGGTGGCAAGGTAGATGCTCCGGTCCCGCAGCGCGTGTTCTGGGCGGTCATCGAGGGGGTGATTGCGATTGCCCTGCTACTTGGGGGCGGTCTGGTGGCGTTGCAGGCGATGGCGGTGTCGACGGGCTTGCCGTTCGCTATCGTGCTGATGCTGGGGTGCATCTCCCTTGTGAAAGGACTGATGTCTGAACCGCGTTAGTCCTGCGGTGTGTGAGTTGAACGGCGGGTACGTTTAACTCGTCCCTTGAGGTACAGCCATGTCACACGGCTATACCTCAAGGGGGCTGCAACACGTCATCGATAGCCTCTCTGCGCTCAGTTCCACAGCGTCCCCACTGGCGTCGATGGGCAGTGGAGAGTGGCTATCTGCGCTTGCAATAATTCAGCTGTCGCCAGTGCATCGGTCAGCGCATGGTGGGCGTGATACGCCGGAAGGTTATAGCGTGCGCGGCTATCGGCCAGGCGTATGGAGGCTTGCGAGCGGCGCATCAGCCGTGCAAACCAACCCAGCTTTTGCCGATGTATTCGAGCCTCCAGCTGCATCGTGTCGATCACCGGGAACTCCAGGCCTTCCTTCAGCAGTCTGAGCGTCGCCTGGCCCAGAAAGGCGCGTTCAATGTTCCGGTAATGGACGACAATCACTTTGCCCTCCATGGCATCCAAGAGTGGATTCAATACTTCCTGGAAGGTGGGCGCATTCAATATTTCGGTATGGGTGATGTGATGAAAAGTGACAGACTTTTCACTCAGCTCCGACGTGGGTTTCAGCACCCAATATCGTGCCTGGCCGCATTGAATTCGCTTCAGCGTAAACGGCATCAAACCGATGCTGACGATGCTGTGGGTTTGCGCGTTGAGTCCGGTGGTTTCCACATCCATGGCCAGAAATTGCACTTGATCGATAGGCGTCTGCGCCGCAACCACGCCTGCCTGGTAGTACTTTCGCAAGGGCGCATGCCGGGTTTTCGCAGCCAAGGCTTTGAATTTTGCGCACCAATCCAGCATTTGCTGGGGTGGAATCGGTTTGGCGTCCTTCATTGCGAAAGACGGCCCTTCGCCGGGTAACGGAACCGCAAGAAGTTCTGGGCATTGCTCAAGACTTGAAATGCCTCTTTGAGGTTATGTCGCTCGCTGTTGGAAAAACGCTCTGGTTCAACGTAGTTATTGGGGGTGGCCCCCTGTTCCAATGCGTCGGCCTGATGCCGGATTCGCACCATGGACAGGAACTCCAGCGCATAGCGCAACTGCTTCAATGCGTCAGGCGGCATGAGGTGCGTGCTGGCGATGGCATCCAGGCGATCAAAGGAATTCTGCGCGGTGCTGCCGCACGCCAATGCATGGATGCGGATAAGGTCGGTCAATGGCGCGGTACCACGTCCCTTGAGGTTGATGATTCTTTTCTGCTGGCCATCGGTCTCGACGACAAAGGTACGGAAAAACCCCAAGGGTGGTGTTCGGTTAAGGGCAATCCTGGCCATGGCATTCAAAAAGCCTGGGTGTGAACTGGATTTGCTGGCACACAACGTCTTGAGTTCCTGTACCAGTTCGAGTCGGCCGAACACGCCGTCCAGATCGAAAAAAATACAGCTGTTAAGCAGGGTTGTCGGGTTTGGCTTCTCGATCCACTGATCAAAGTAGTTGCGCCACACCTTCAGCGGTTGGCGCCACTGATCATTGGTCGCCATTATTTTGCCTTTGCAGTAGCTATAACCGCACGCAGCAAGACCGTCACTCACGAAAGTCGCCAGACTGCGGAAATACGCATCATGCAAGGCGGGGTCGAAGCTATCATCCAGCACCAGCGCATTATCCTGGTCAGTCACCAACAATTGCTCGTCTCGCGCCATGGAACCCAGCACCATAAAGCAGTAAGGCACTGGAGGAGGGCCGAGTTTTTTTTCTGCCAGTTCAAGCAAGCGTTGTGTAAAGGCGCGACCGATCCCGGAAATCGCACTGCCGATCATGTGAGCCGTGGCACCGTCGCGCACCATGCGGATGTAAGTGCCTCGCAGGTCGCGCAACAGCGACTTCAAGCCTTCGACGGATGTCTGGTTGGAGATTCTGTTGACCAGGTACAAGCTGCTGTGGGACTCGTAGCGAATAATATCCGACAGGTTGATCAAGCCAATTGGCCGGCCATGGTGAAGTACCGGCAGGTGGTGAATATTGCGCCGCAACATCACCAGCATCGCTTCAAAGACCGAATCATCCGCGCTGATCCCCACCGGATCGATGGTCATGATATCGCTGACGGACGTTGCGTTACTGTCTCTTCCTGCCGCGACAACGCGAGTGCGCAGGTCCCTGTCGGTCACGATTCCCTCGATCTCGGCCTGAAGTCCGGCAGGCGGCATGACCAGGACGCAGGCGACGCTTTGCTCGGTCATTATCTTTGCGGCTTCGCCAACAGAAGTATCAGAGGTCACCCACACCAGCGCTCGGGAAATCAAGGCGCGACACTTGAGTTGGATAAGTTCACTTGCCCGGCCCTGGGCTTCCACGGCGGACTTGAGCCTGGAGTGCCCCTCAGCTTCGACGAAATCTGCAAAGGCGTCATGCTGTGCGCACAGGTCGGCAAACACCTCGGCGGGAATGTAGTAGATCAGGCTGTCTTCCAGCGCTCTTGCCGGAAAACGAACCTTGTTGCTGCGCAACAGGCCAGCTTGACCAAAGATATCGCCTTCGACGAGCCGGTTGTAGAGATCACCGTTGCGTCGATAAATCTCCACCGCACCGCTACGTACATAATGCAGGTCCTGGACGATTGCGCCCGCTTCCAGAATGTCACTGCCAGCCTTGAAGTAGCTGACTTCAACCCGACGGGCTATGGCGTCTACCGACTCCTTGGGCAGCGTATCAAACGGAGCGAAACGATAGAGATGATCGCTGATCTCCTGTAACTCGATTTGCATGAAACCTCGGGATCTTGGGTAAAAACAGGCTTGAAGGCACCAAGTCTGACAAGGGCTATGTGCCTTTCTGTATTAACTACCTGACCACATCCCAGTGCGATCATCAAGCGCGACAGCTACATGCCGGGCGCTGGTGCGAACCTGCAGGTGTTCTTAAGCGTCCGCCACCTGCGAGACGCACGCTTTCAAGCGAGATTTATCCTGTTCAAGTGCTAGAGAAATATCGGCGCGCTCAAGAATGATGCCTATATGGTGGGTGCTCAGGTCGCCGAATAGTCCCGGGTTGGTTTGGGCCAGGCTGGCAAGTGCCTTGACCAGGCGAATATTGACTTCAAGCAGGGCCGCTCCATCTCGTGCTATGGGCGAAAAAAAATCATCGAACATGTCACTTAATGACAGTCCGCGAATATGTACGTTGTGACAGTCAATCTCCGAACTTTCCGAGTGTGCTGGTTTTGCCCATGCGTTGAATGTTCGTATGCCCCGGCCTATCACATCAATGGCGGTACCCGGGTCGTTGACCGCAGGTGAAAGTGCCCGTGATGCGATTTCGGATAGTACCGACAGGCCAAAGCGTGGATCGTGCTCAAAGGTGCGGCGCGTTCCTATCGTTACCGCCGATAAAATAGGGTCGGTATCACACTCCTGATCCCCAGTCTGGGCGTTCTCGGAGGGGAGAAGCCTTGCGATCAACTCGCCTTCGTGAACAAAGCTGCCCGGAAGGACTTCAACATAAATCTGCAGCAGGTGTTTTTTTGCAATAAGTGCCAGCGCCTGTACGTCAATATGTTGCACATAACCCACGTCACGACTGAGAACGCTGACGCTACCTGGGTCAAGCTTCAATCCGGGGGGATAGGCGCTGCCTCCCAGGTAAGGCAAGTTGACTCTATGTCGGATCGCATTGATCGTGGCGGTCTCGACTCGGTCTATTGTTTCACCGACGCGCCCGAGCTTGGAAAGGTGGTCGATCCAGCGCAATAACGTATAGACAATCAGTATGACGACTGCGATGGTCACTGCGAAAAGCACCACGCGGCCCTGGGTGCCGTAGGCCCCCGTACTGAGTGCGATGATACCCACCAGGCTGAATAGAAAGGATCCGATAAAGGTCGCCAGCGCGTTTTGTGTTGTAGCGTCCTCCATGACCAGCGTCGTTGCGCGAGGTGTAACACCCGTGCTGGCTGCGCCATAGGCGGTAACCATTGTGCTGAGGGAGAAGGTCGTCACGGCCAACATGCTTGAGGCAATGATGCTCAATATCTTGTCCACCGCATCCGCGCCAATCCGCCCTGGCAGCGAGACCGGGATATAGTCTTTGAGCACGATTGCGATCAATGCCGTCATGACGCCCAGTACCGAGAACAGGCTGGCCCTGAACCAAAGTCGTTTGGTCATCTGCGTTAACAGCCATTGCCATCGAGCAATCATGTTCTCAAAGCTCCTGAAATGCTTCGTGTCCAGTGAAATAAGTACTGTGCAGGTCCTGCGGTCAGCATGATGACATGGCAACTGGAATAGCTTAACCGCAGACAGTTCAAGCGGGAGGCTAACCGCAATATTTGCGCCTTGGCCCATACCTTCATACCATCAGCCCTGTCTGCACTGTCGCATAAAGCGCAGGACAGGTTAAATTCCAAGCGTGGTTCGCACCGCCAACCGGAGAGTTTTAGTGCCTGGAAATAAGCCATCTCCAACGTCCATTCCACGGCCCCAAGTGCTCACTGAAAAGGCGCTTTCCGCCCTTGAGCGTTTTTCGCATATTGAAGCGCTCAGCGGTATTGCGCTGCTGATAGCGGCGATTATTGCCTTGGTTTGGGCAAATAGTGATTATGCCGAGAGCTACGTACACCTTTGGCACACCCAGGTCACCCTTGGTTTTGGCGATGCCAGCGCATCACGCTCCCTTCATTTCCTGGTGAATGACGGGCTCATGACGATCTTCTTTCTGGTTGTCGGTGCTGAGATACGTCAGGAAATCCACGCCGGGGCGCTGGCAAGCGTCAAGATGGCATTGCTACCCATGGGGGCCGCATTGGGCGGGGTGCTGGTCCCGGCCCTGATATACCTCGCCATCAACCACGGCACTGAGGCAAGCAGCGGCTGGGCTGTCCCGACTGCAACAGATATTGCATTCGCTGTCGGTGTACTCGCGCTGCTCGGCAAGTCGATACCTGCTGGTGTGAGGGTGTTATTGCTGGCACTGGCGATCATCGATGACATCGTGGCTATCCTGATTATCGCTGTGTTCTACACCTCAAACCTTGATTACACGGGGATCGCAGTCGTAATAGCCGGCATGCTGCTTATTCTTATGCTTCAGCGGATGGGCATAGGCAATATGGCCCTCTATATAGTGCCTGGGGCGATCATTTGGTATGGACTACTCAAAACAGGTGTGCATCCCACATTGGCCGGAGTAATCCTCGGACTTATGAGCCCGGTGCGCTCGATGCCTATGCGGGAGCAACCGCTGGAAACCATTCAAAAAAACTTTCATGAGTTGGTAGACCGACTCTCTTCAAATGATAACGAGGCACAGTCCATCTCCAAGCCTCTGAAGCAGATACGCCAGGCTCAACGTGAGGTGCTTTCCCCGGTTCAGCGCATTCAAGCGGCGCTGCATCCCTGGGTCGCGTTCGGGATCATGCCGCTCTTCGCACTTGCCAATGCCGGCGTGAGCTTTTCCGGCGCGAACCTGGAGAATGCGCTTTCCCAGCATGTATTCATCGCGGTGATCCTGGCGTTGGTAGTAGGCAAGCCAGTGGGCGTAATACTGGCCTCGGGTTTGTTGGTAAAGTCGAAACTGTGCGAACTGCCTGATGACGTAACCTGGTCTGGTGTAGTCCTTGTCGGGTTGCTTGCGGGTATTGGCTTTACCATGTCGATTTTTATTGCCGCGCTGGCGTTTGACGACGCCAGTTTGCTATCTGCCGCAAAGTTGAGCGTCCTTTGTGCTTCGGTTGCTGCGGCAGCGTTGGGTCTGGGGTGGGGCTGGATACGGCGATCATCCGGGCAAAAGCAGGCAGGAAAAAATCTTTAGTGGTGGTCTGGCGAAGGCAGTCGGCGGGGAGGGTTGCCGGGGCGAACAGAATGAAGCGATCCCCTGATCGGACTGAATCTGGAAATAAGGTCGTTTTGCATGTTTTTGGTGTGAGCGTTCAAGCGTCGGTGAAACGCTTACCCAAGCCCTTTCAGAGCCTGTGGCGGTTTTTTGTCGATGCAGATGCTGCCTGCACCTTTAAGTCAGTGCCGCAGGCCTGATTGGCGGGATATATTGTCAATGGCCTGTACCTTGTCTCCTGCTTGTGAGCGTCTGATAAAGCTGATTGGCAAGGGAACTGTTGCGCACTGTGTTCATCGAAGGCTGCAAGCTTCGAAGATCCCGGAGTTGAGCTACTTGTCGGATTAAACATGCCCAGGTATCGATGTGCTCTGATGCCTGGGTTTAATGACGCTTTTCGTAATCAGGCTATCGTGTAGATAGCCTGACACCCACCGCAAGGAGCCGCTCGGAACGCCGATGCGCAAAATCTGGAAATCTTTTCGGGCCCTTTATTTTGCCTCCTTGATGATGCTGATTGGCTCTGGCCTCCTCAGCACTTACCTGGCCTTGCGCCTGGCGGCTGATAATGTCGACAGTTTGTGGGTCGGTGCATTAATGGCGGCCAACTATTTTGGCCTGGTGCTGGGTGGCAAGATCGGGCATCGGCTGATTGCCCGGGTTGGTCATATCCGTGCCTATGCCACCTGTGCCGGGATTGTCGGCGCGGCTGTACTGGGACATGGGCTGGTGGACTGGCTGCCGGCCTGGATTGTGCTGCGGATCGTTGTCGGTCTGGGCATGATGTGTCAGTACATGGTGATCGAAAGCTGGCTCAATGAGCAGGCAGACGCCAACCAGCGCGGTCTGGTATTCAGCGGTTATATGATCGCGTCCTACCTGGGCCTGGTATTGGGTCAGTTGATCCTGGTCATGCACCCTCAACTGGGGCTTGAGCTGCTGATGCTGGTCGCGTTGTGTTTTGCCCTGTGCCTGGTGCCGGTGGCCATGACTCGGCGCATTCACCCGGCGCCCCTGCACCCTGCGCCGATGGAGCCGCGCTTTTTTATCAAGCGGGTGCCGCAGTCTCTCAGTACAGTGCTGGGTGCCGGTCTGATCGTCGGTTCGTTCTACGGCCTGGCGCCGCTGTATGCGTCACAGCAGGGGCTGAGTACCGAACAGGTCGGTCTGTTCATGGGTAGCTGCATTTTCGCCGGATTGGTGGTGCAGTGGCCATTGGGTTGGCTTTCGGATCGATATGACCGTGCGCTTCTGATTCGCTGCTTCGCCTTGGGGTTGGCGATAGCGGCGTTACCGTTGGCACTCATGGCCAAGGTGCCTCTGGAAGTACTGTTTGTTGTCGGCTTTTTGTGCTCGCTGGTGCAGTTCTGCCTGTATCCGCTGGCGGTTGCGTTTTCCAACGACCACGTCGAGAGTGATCGCCGTGTGTCACTGACGGCCATGTTGCTGGTGACTTACGGTGTCGGCGCGAGTGTCGGGCCGCTGTTGGCGGGTGTGGTCATGAAGCTGTTTGGCAGCCAGATGCTCTATGCCTTCTTCAGCTTGTGCGGGTTGATACTGGTCTGGCGCATCCGGCCCAAGGCTGTCACCAACCTGCATCAAGTGGACGACGCTCCGCTGCATCACGTGGCAATGCCCGACAGTATGTCCAGTTCGCCGCTGGTGGCCGCTCTTGATCCACGGGTGGACGAGCAGGTGGTGCAGGATCAGATGCAAACCACTGCGACGGAGTCTGATTCCGAAGTCGACCCCGAGGACAGAGTGGAACAACCGCCCACCCAGGAGGAGCCCTCCGAGCCCCTGGACCCGGACGAGCACCCGCATGATTTGAGCAGGGCACGTCCCTGAAACCAAAAACGGGCGGTTCCTGAAGGAACCGCCCGTTTTTTTTGCTGCCACCCAGCGTTAAAAATCGTCGTCCTTATCGAACCGACGCGCTTCGCGTTGCAGTTGATAGACGAAACGTTCTACCTGGCGCTGCACCAGCCCGCTCATATTGTGAAAACGTACCCCGGCAAAGGTGGTATCAATGTTTTCTTCGAAGTGTAGGTGGCGCAGCTCCACCGACGTGCTCATGCTGCCGAAGGGTAGGGCGGCGCTGAAGCGATCATAGACCTGACCCAGTTGCAGGCGCGGGGAGATGTCGCCCGCAAAGCGTAACTTGCAGCCGGTAGCGGAAATATCCAGCAATTTACCGTGGATGGGCGCCTTGAGTTTCTCTCCGCCCAGCTCGACATCGACCAGTTGCGACAGCTTCAACGCTGCGCGAAAAGCGTTGCGCCGCTGATGGTAGAGCACCTCGTCGGGCAGGTTGCCCTGGTAAGTACGGTGTTCGCCTGTCTCACTGATGGTCAGGTTGCCGCTGCTTTCCCAGGCTACCCGCACACCTTCATGAAAGCCCTCGATGCGAAACGCCTCGCCATTTTCCAGATAGCGTTCACCGTCTCGCGGGATCATTTCGTCCAGGCTCAGTATTTTGCGGTCGCGGTCGATGTCCACCAGATAACTCTGGAACCGCTGATTGCGTTCATGGAAGGTAATGATCAGCGGGTCGTGGCTCTCCTGTAGCAGCCGCAGGATGCCAGCAATTTCCAGAGGTGTGGTAAGGACCTTGGGCGACTGCGGAACATCTTCCGCGTTAAGAGTGTTGAACACGGCTGTTCCATCTCCAGGCAAATACGACTACAGGCAAGAATTGGCATTTTGCCAGTATGTTGCGCGCCTAGATAGGGCGCGCGGTAAACCGACGTCAGGCTTGGCTGAGAGTGCTGGGCTTGACCAGTCGCGAGGTGGAGCCCTGGGCGTTATACAGTGCCGCGGGCTCGCCGCCGTGGAGGATGCGCAACTGGTTGGCAGTGGTGGCTTGTTGAACCTGGATCGACTGCCCGTTCAGCGCGTTGGCTTCCTGACAGCTGAGCAACAGCTGATTGAGTGCTTCGCTTTGGGCGCGCAACTGGCCGCCGACTGACGAATGGCCCGCCAGTTGTACCAGACCGCTGTGATCGGCGGTAAGTCCAAGGTCGAGAAGAATCTGGCTGCGTTTCTTGCCGTGCTGTTCAAGCAGGACGATCAGCGATTGCTTGCGTGCCAGGATGTCTTCCAGCCGCCGCATATCCCGGCCATGCAAGGCCAGGGATTCTTCTTGAAGCAGCTCGAGCAAGTGTTGTGCGGGAGCGATGTCTTCAATGATCAGTTGCAGTAAATGTTCGTCGTGGTCGTGCATGGCTGGCCTTGGGTTTTAAGCGTCCAAAAGCCTGGCGCAGGCCTTTGCCTAGCGCTCGGCTTCGAAGTTAAGCAGTTTGCTGGCTACGCGGTTGCTGTCGACTTTATAGCTGCCATCGGCAATCGCCTGCTTCAACTCGGCCACGCGGGCTTGATTGACCACGGGCTGATCGCGCAGCGAGTCAGTGACCTTCTGAAGTTGTTGAGCCTCATTGCTCAGGTGGACCGATTCCCCGCTTTGGCTGGCGACGGTTTTTTCGGCCGGGGCAGGCGAAGGTTGGGACTTGGCTTCAACGTTGTCCTTGGCACCGCTGGTACGCGTATTGCCGGGCAACGCCGGGGCGTTATTCAAACGACTGAAATCAATGACCATGTTGAAAAAAACCTCTGGGTATTTGGACGCTTGCCATGTTTTCGGCCATACCCGGGCAAACTTTAGGCTTGATTGACAATAAACCTATGCGCAATGAACGCGTGGGCACAGTGTAGGAAAAGCCGGCGTCCTGCGCCAGTGATCTATAGCGCAACCTCTACTTGCCCGGGTGCCGTTACCCTGGCCTTGATCACGCGCTTGGAGTTGAGATTTTTGACCCGGATCTGCTCGCTGATCCCGCCGTTAGCCAGTGCTTCGCCCGGCATCTTGACGCTCAGGCCGCCGCTGTTGGCGGAAATCACCACTTGATCGCCCTTGCGGATAACTTGCGCCTGTTCCAGGTGGATCAGGGTGACAACCTGGTCGGTGACCACTGGTCGGGTCAGTTTTTGCCCGACGGCCTGATCCAGGGACGTCAGATAGCCCTGGCTGATCTGGCTGATATCTCGTTCGCGCAGGGCAACGTCGTCAAAACCGATGATTGCCGTACGTTTAAGCGGGCGAGCGACGGTGACCACCTCACGAAACAGTCGGACCTGGGCGGGTACAAACACAGTCCAGGGCGAGGCCCCGTCACAGCGCACGCGCACGGTCACACGACCGACCGGCTGGGCGGGGCTTTCCAGGGTGGCAGTCAACTCCTGGTCACACATCGGCATGCGCAGGCGAGGGTCCAATTGATTGACCTGGATCTCGTAACGCCCCGGCGTCTGCGTGGTAGCGAGATAATCTTCTACCGTGAACTCAAGAAAGCCCTGGGTGACGCCGATAAGCAGATCAGGCAGGGTGACGTTGTCAGCACGAGCCTGTTGGCCCGCGCACATGACGAACAACGCCGTCCAGGTGCAGAGCAATCTGCGATAGCGTGGCGAGCGAAGGCGTCGGGAAACTGTCGTTTTGATGTCCATGGCCAATAAAAAGCAAAGCTCGTGCCGTTTAGTGTTGGGTACACGTCGTACCCGTAAGTTTTTGTAGCGTAGGAGTCTGGGCATGGCGGGTGTAATGGATTCAGTGAACCAGCGCACACAGCTGGTGGGGCAGAATCGCCTGGAGTTGTTGCTGTTTCGACTCGATGGCAAGCAGCTTTATGGCATCAATGTGTTCAAGGTGCGGGAGGTGCTCCAGTGCCCCAAGCTCACCCTGTTGCCCAAGTCCAGCCCTGTAGTGTGTGGCGTGGCCAATATCCGTGGCTCGACGATTCCGATTCTTGACCTGGCCATGGCAACAGGCTCGGCGGGCTTGCAGGATCGCCAAAACCCGTTCGTGATCATTACCGAATACAACACCAAGACCCAGGGCTTCCTGGTGCGCTCGGTGGAACGCATCGTCAATATGAATTGGGAAGAGATCCATCCACCGCCCAAGGGCACGGGACGCGATCACTACCTGACGGCGGTGACACGGGTGGATAACCAACTGGTGGAAATCATCGACGTGGAGAAAATCCTCGCCGAAGTTGCACCGACCTCGGAAGCCATTTCGGTCGGTGTGGTGGATGCAGAGACGGCGCACAAAGCCATCTCGCTGCGTGTACTGACGGTCGATGACTCCTCGGTGGCGCGTAAGCAGGTGTCCCGGTGTCTGCAGACGGTTGGCGTCGAAGTGGTGGCACTGAATGACGGTCGCCAGGCCTTGGATTACTTGCGCAAGCTGGTGGATGAAGGCAAGAAGCCGGAAGAAGAATTCTTGATGATGATTTCCGACATTGAGATGCCGGAAATGGACGGTTACACCCTCACGGCCGAGATACGCAACGATCCACGTATGCAAAAATTGCATATCATCCTGCATACTTCATTGTCCGGTGTATTCAATCAGGCGATGGTCAAGAAGGTCGGTGCCGATGACTTTTTGGCCAAGTTTCGTCCCGATGACCTGGCATCCCGGGTGGTTGACCGGATCAAGGCAGCAGATCACGGCTAAGGGCTTTTCCCCTGGCGGTCACACGATTTAAGAGGCGGTATCATTGTCTACGGGTAATTTGGATTTCGAACAGTTCCGGGTCTTCCTGGAAAAAGCCTGTGGCATATTGCTCGGTGAAAACAAGCAGTACCTGGTATCCAGCCGCCTCAACAAGCTGATGGAGCAGCAGGGGATCAAGTCCCTGGGCGAGTTGGTCCAGCGGATCCAGGGACAGCCGCGCAGCGGGCTCAAGGAAATGGTGGTCGATGCCATGACCACCAATGAAACCCTGTGGTTTCGCGACACATATCCCTTTGAAGTGCTCAAGAACAAGGTACTGCCCGAGGCGATCAAGGCGAGTCCGGGCCAACGTCTGCGAATCTGGTCGGCGGCGTGTTCTTCGGGGCAAGAACCCTATTCGCTGTCAATGGCCATCGATGAGTTCGAGCGGACCAATCTGGGGCAGTTGAAGGCTGGCGTGCAGATTGTGGCGACTGACTTGTCCGGCACCATGCTCACCAACTGCAAGACCGGCGAGTACGACAGCCTGGCCCTGGGACGTGGTTTGTCCCCTGAGCGCCTGCAGCGTTACTTCGACCCCAAGGGTGCCGGGCGATGGGCGATCAAGGCACCGATCAAGAGTCGGGTGGAGTTTCGTTCGTTCAACCTGCTGGACAGTTACGCCAGCCTGGGCAAATTCGATATCGTGTTCTGCCGCAACGTGTTGATCTACTTCTCGGCTGAAGTGAAGAAAGACATCCTGTTGCGCATCCACAGCACCCTCAAGCGTGGGGGCTATCTGTTCCTGGGGGCGTCCGAGGCGTTGAATGGATTGCCCGACCATTACCAGATGGTGCAGTGCAGCCCGGGGATCATCTACCAGGCCAAGTAACAAGATAAAACAGATCAAAATGTGGGAGCGAGCAAGCCCGCTCCCACACAAGCCCGCACATTTGTTTCGGCGGCAAATACCTCACCCACATTGCCGCTTTACTGACACTTCGCGGAAACCGCTTGCCGCTTTTCCGGCAGGACGGCCGGCAACCTGTTCGTAACCCCTTGATTTATTGGGCTTGGTAAAGCTGGCATGGTGCTTGCTAAAACCTCGTTACGAACAGCAGGTCAGCCTAAAGGTTTCCGCCATGAGCATCAGCTTCGATAAAGCGCTCGGTATCCACGAACAAGCCTTGGGCTTTCGCGCTCAACGTGCCGAAGTCCTGGCCAATAACATCGCCAACGCCGACACCCCGAACTATAAGGCGCGGGATCTGGACTTCGCTGCCGTGCTCGCAGCACAGAGTGACAAGACCAGCAATGGCACCTTTGCCTTGAATATGACCAACAACCGTCATATCGAAGCCCTGGGCATGGGCAACGGTGATGAGTCGCTGATGTATCGCACGCCGATGCAGCCATCGATCGACCAGAACACCGTCGATGCCCAGTTGGAGCAATCGAACTACGCCGAGAACTCGGTGAGCTTCCAGGCCAGCTTCACCCTGCTTAACAGCAAATTCAAAGGGCTGATGTCGGCCCTGCGCGGAGAGTAAGTCATGTCGCTATCCAGTGTTTTCAATATTGCCGGTAGTGGCATGAGCGCCCAGACCACACGCCTGAACACCGTTGCCAGCAACATCGCCAACGCAGAGACGGTGTCCTCGAGCATTGACCAGACCTACCGTGCTCGTCATCCGGTGTTTGCCACCATGTTCCAGGGTGGCCAGAGCGGTGGCAGCGACTCGCTGTTCCAGAGCCAGGATGCAGCGGGCCAGGGTGTCCAGGTATTGGGGGTGGTTGAAGACCAGAGCAACCTTGAGGCGCGTTACGAACCCAATCATCCAGCGGCCAACGAAAAGGGCTATGTGTATTACCCCAACGTCAATGTGGTCGAGGAAATGGCTGACATGATTTCCGCCAGTCGTTCGTTCCAGACCAACGCGGAAATGATGAACACCGCCAAAGCCATGATGCAGAAGGTCCTGACCCTGGGTCAGTGATAAGGGGCGCCAAAGAATGTCCGTTACTAACGATGTGTCGAATAACTCGACGATCCAGGACCTGTTCAACTCCAAGGTCAAGGATGCCGCAGCCAACCAGGACAGCCTGGCGGGTGCCACCAAAGAGGCATCCGGCGACCAGTCCCTGGGCAAGGATGCGTTCCTGCAACTGCTGGTTACCCAACTGAAGAACCAGAACCCGCTGTCGCCGCAAGACAACGGCGCGTTCGTTGCGCAGCTGGCGCAGTTCAGCAGCCTGGAAGGCATCAACACCTTGAACGATTCGGTGAATGCGATCTCCAGCAACTACAAGTCCTCACAAGCACTGCAAGCCTCGTCGCTGGTGGGCCGCTCAGTGATCATAGGCACTGACAAGGCACTGGTTGATACCAGCAAGAGCTTCACCGGTTCGGTGGATGTCACATCATCGGTGGGAAACGTCACGATCAAGGTCACCGACAAGGACGGCAAGTTGGTCAAGACCATCGAACTGGGCGCCCAGGGCGCTGGCAAGTCGGACTTTATCTGGGACGGCAAGAATGAGGCTGGCGAGAAAGTCGACTCCGGCAACTACACGTTTGCGGCCTCCACCAAAAACGATGCCGGTGACGCCCTAGCCTTGAAAACCTCGCTGCCGGCCACCGTCACCAGCGTGACCCTGAGCCAGACCGGCGGCGAAATGCTGCTCAACCTGTCTGGCGGCCTGGGCAGCATCAAGCTGTCGCAAATTCAGACTATCGGCACATAGAGCCGGCTAACTACGGCAATAGGAGAGAAACATGTCTTTTAACATCGGCCTTAGCGGCCTCTATGCGGCCAACAAACAACTGGACGTGACTGGCAACAACATCGCCAACGTTGCGACCACTGGTTTCAAGTCATCCCGTGCGGAGTTCGCCGACGTCTATGCTGCTTCCAAACTGGGCAGTGGTCATAACGCTATCGGCAGCGGCGTGAGCCTGGCCGCCGTTTCCCAGCAGTTCAACCAAGGTGAAATCACCGGTACCGGCGGCCTGCTGGACATGGCGATCAAGGGCGGCGGTTTCTTCGTGCAAAAGGGCAGCGACGGTTCTCTGGAGTACACCCGCTCCGGTACGTTCAGGCCGGACAAGGATGGCTACGTCACCAACTCCACTGGCACCTCGCGCCTGCAAGGTTATGCCACGGATGAAAACGGCAAAGTGATCAAGGGCAATCTGGTCGACCTGCGGATCGATCAGTCGAACCTGCCACCCAAGGCATCCACCAAGGTTGACTCCAGCAGCAACCTGAAGTCCTCGGAGCCGGTGATCGACCAGGCTCTCAAGCCGTTCGATCCGATGGAGGAATCGACGTTCACCACCCAATATTCCACGATGTTGTACGACACTCAGGGCAATTCGCACCCGATGGTGCAGTACATGGTCAAGACGGGCGCCAATGAATGGAAGTCCTACACCTTGATCGACGGCCGCAACCCTGACGGTACACCTGTCAGCGGTGCCGGTGCCGTGGCGCCTGTACCTTCGACCCTGACTTTCGACACGGCGGGCGCCCTGAAAGGTATCGTCACGCCTCCGAGCACGGTGTCCAACACCACGTTGACCATCGCGAACTGGAAGCCGGGTGTGCTGGACAAAGGCGTGTGGGTAGAGAACGGAGCGGCGGCCAACCCGACCGGCATTGCCATTAACATGGCCAACATCACCCAGCACAACTCGGCCAGCTACCGTAACCCGCCGATTACCGACGGCTATGCCACGGGTGAAATCACGGGCCTGAAAATCGACGGCAGTGGCGTTCTGTTCGCCACCTTCAGTAACGAGCAGAGCAAGGCGATCGGCCAGATCTCCCTGGCCAGCTTCAACAACGAACAGGGTCTGCAGCCAAACGGCGGTACTACCTGGAAAGAAACCTTTTCCTCCGGCCAGCCAGGCTACGACACGCCTCAGTCCGGCACCTTGGGTACGATCGTTGCCAACTCCCTGGAAAACTCAAACGTTAACCTGACCAGCGAGCTGGTGGAGCTGATCAAGGCCCAGAGCAACTTCCAGGCAAACTCAAAGACTATTTCCACTGAAAGCACGCTGATGCAGACCATCATTCAAATGACCTGATGTTGCGGGCCTGACGCTTCACCCAAAAGCCCCTCGATCGAGGGGCTTTTTTTCGCGCGCTATTTGATCGGCGCACAACTTCCTGAGGCGGGCCGGCAACGATCTGACATTGGTTTGTTGGAACGGATTACGGCTGTTTGCCACCGAGCGAAGGCTAATGCCGCCTCGCTCGACAAGAGAGCAGTCGCTTTTCGGAGTGGGTGGCGAACCCGTCCGGTGATCAGGGAGTGAATAAAAATGATGATTTCTTCGTATCCGGGCAGTGGACCCGCATGGGGAGGTGCGGCTTGGCCTGGGTTGGCGATGCCTCAGGCTTTTGGTCTGTCGCAGGGCAGTGATCGCAAAGATGACAAGCCTCAGCCGCCGACCCCGACCCAGACAGTCAAGAAACTGTTGAGCGACCTCCAGGAAGCCGAGAAAACCTCCAAGACCCAAACCGCCCAGGACTTGCGTGACAAGCTGAATGCTGAGCGCGAAAAAATGGGGGATGAAGAATTCAAAAAAATCCTCAAGGAGTTGCTTGGGGACGATCAAGCCTCTGAAAGCTGGCGCGAATTTCTCAGGGCACTGATGAAACTGTGGTTCCCGGATGCGGAGAATGTACCGCCAACACCTTCGCCATCACCGCCGGATGGAGGTGGAGGTGGAGGTGGAGGTGGGGGCGGTGGTGGCGGTGGCGGTGGTGGTGGTGGTATGACCACGCCCACTAACGTCGAGAGCATGAGCAACAAGCCGTTTACGTCGGGCGCCATGCACCACAACTACACGCCTGATAAAAGCAATCCTGGAGAAAAGCCCGGTATGGGCAGGGAAAACGGCAATATCTGGAGCGGATTCAAGCAGGGCCCTGATGGGAATTGCGTCACTGTTTCCGCAATCAAGGCGGCAATGATGCAGTTCGGCAAGAAGCCCACCGACGTCTTCAAAGATGTAAAAGAGTCGGGTGATGGCTACGACGTGCAGATGCGTGACGGATTCCAGCTACATTTGTCCAGAAGCGAATTGAAGCAGGCGGCAGAGCAGGCCCGGTTCCAGGGTGATGATCCAAAGATGATGACCAATGCCAACTTTATGTATGCGGCGAGTGCTAAACGCGCGCAGATGGAGGGTAATCCTGGTAACGGGAACGAGAATGACAAAAATGCCAAGAGAAGTTACTTGGATGCGTTAGTAAGCCTGAACGACGGCGAATGGGCTCATGAAGGGCTGGATCGCCTGGGTTTGAAAGGTCTGTACACGCAAACCTCAAGCCAGGAGCTGGCCAGCGGCAGGCTGGGTGTCGTGGCCGATAATAAACACTCAATGGCGGTAATCGGCGGCCGGATAGAGTGGTATGGAAATCGGGCCAACGCGCCTTCGGGTGGGATCGCTTACGCGTTCAAATAGCTTGTCGGACAGTGCACCGGCTAGCTGCTCATAAAAAAGCCGACAAACTGGATTTCTCCAGATTTGTCGGCTTTATTTATCTCGGGTTATTAACCCCGTGACCTATTCAGCTTATTGGCAAGCTTCGCAGTCCGGCTCGTCAATTGCGCAGGCTTTTGGCACTGGCGCCGGGCCAGCTGGAGCAGCGAGTACCGAATCATCACCATGGTTGCCGCTGGACACAGCGTTCAGCTTACCGGTGCTGATGGTCGATTTCTCGGTGCTGGTCGCGGCCAGGGCACGGAGGTAGTAAGTGGTTTTCAGGCCACGGTACCAAGCCATGCGGTAGGTCACGTCCAGCTTCTTGCCCGAAGCGCCGGCGATGTACAGGTTCAGCGACTGCGCCTGGTCGATCCACTTCTGGCGACGGCTGGCGGCGTCCACGATCCACTTGGTGTCCACTTCGAAGGCAGTTGCGTAGAGCTCCTTGAGCTCTTGCGGGATGCGTTCGATCTGCTGCACGGAACCGTCGTAGTACTTCAGGTCGTTGATCATCACCGAGTCCCACAGGCCGCGGGCTTTAAGGTCGCGGACCAGGTACGGGTTGATCACGGTGAATTCGCCCGACAGGTTCGATTTCACATACAGGTTCTGGTAGGTCGGTTCGATCGACTGCGACACGCCAGTGATGTTGGCGATGGTGGCGGTCGGTGCGATGGCCATGATATTGGAGTTACGAATGCCTTTCTGCACACGGGCACGTACCGGCGCCCAGTCCAGGGATTCGTTGAGGTCAACGTCGATGTACTTCTGGCCACGTTGCTCGATCAGGATCTGTTGCGAATCCAGCGGCAGGATGCCCTTGGACCACAGCGAACCCTGGAACGTCTCGTAGGCGCCGCGCTCGTCGGCCAGGTCGCAGGAAGCCTGGATCGCGTAGTAGCTCACCGCTTCCATGGACTTGTCGGCGAACTCGACCGCAGCATCCGAACCGTAAGGAATGTGCTGCAGGTACAACGCATCCTGGAAGCCCATGATGCCCAGGCCAACCGGGCGGTGCTTGAAGTTGGAGTTCTGCGCCTGTGGCACCGAGTAGTAGTTGATGTCGATCACGTTATCGAGCATGCGGACTGCAGTGTTGACAGTGCGTTCCAGCTTGGCGGTGTCCAGCTTGCCGTTGACGATGTGGTTCGGCAAGTTGATCGAGCCCAGGTTGCAAACGGCGATCTCGTCCTTGTTGGTGTTCAAGGTGATCTCGGTGCACAGGTTCGAGCTGTGGACCACGCCCACGTGCTGCTGTGGGCTGCGCAGGTTGCATGGGTCCTTGAAAGTCAGCCATGGGTGGCCGGTTTCGAACAGCATGGACAGCATCTTGCGCCACAAGTCTTTGGCCTGGATGGTCTTGAACAGTTTGATCTTGCCAGGGTACTGGGACAGGGCTTCGTAGTACTCGTAGCGCTCTTCGAAGGCTTTACCGGTCAGATCGTGCAGGTCCGGGACTTCGGATGGCGAGAACAGGGTCCACTGGCCGTCATCGAAGACGCGCTTCATGAACAGGTCCGGGATCCAGTTGGCAGTGTTCATGTCGTGGGTACGACGACGGTCATCACCGGTGTTCTTGCGCAGCTCGATGAACTCTTCGATGTCCATGTGCCAGGTTTCCAGATAGGCACACACAGCGCCTTTGCGCTTGCCACCCTGGTTCACGGCAACGGCGGTGTCGTTCACCACTTTCAGGAACGGTACAACGCCTTGGGACTTGCCGTTGGTGCCCTTGATGTACGAACCCAGGGCACGCACCGGGGTCCAGTCGTTGCCCAGGCCGCCGGCGAATTTGGACAACATGGCGTTGTCGTGGATCGCGTGGTAGATGCCCGACAGGTCATCCGGCACGGTGGTCAGGTAGCAGCTCGACAGCTGTGGACGCAGGGTGCCGGCGTTGAACAGGGTCGGGGTCGACGACATGTAGTCGAAGGACGACAACAGGTTGTAGAACTCGATCGCACGGTCTTCTTTGTTCTTCTCTTCGATCGCCAGGCCCATGGCCACGCGCATGAAGAACACTTGCGGCAGTTCGAAGCGGATACCGTCCTTGTGGATGAAGTAACGGTCGTACAGGGTTTGCAGGCCCAGGTAGGTGAACTGCTGGTCACGCTCGTGATTGATCGCCTTGCCGAGTTTTTCCAGGTCGAAAGTGGCCAGGATCGGGTTCAGCAATTCGAATTCGATACCCTTGGCGATGTAGGCAGGCAGGGCCTTGGCGTACAGGTCGGCCATTTCGTGGTGGGTAGCGCTTTCGGCAACTTTCAGGAAGCCCAGGCCTTCGGCACGCAGGGTATCCATCAGCAGGCGGGCGGTGACGAACGAATAGTTCGGCTCACGCTCGACCAGGGTGCGGGCGGTCATCACCAGGGCAGTGTTGACGTCGGTCAGGGCCACGCCGTCGTACAGGTTCTTCAGGGTTTCGCGCTGGATCAGGTCGCCGTCGACCTCTTCCAGGCCTTCGCAGGCTTCGGTGATGATGGTGTTCAGGCGGCCCAGGTCCAGCGGTGCAAAGGTGCCGTCCGCCAGGGTAATGCGGATCGACGGGTGAGCCTGCACGGTTTCTTCGGACGGCGTACGAACAGCACGTTCCTTGGCGCGCGAGTCACGGTAGATCACGTAGTCGCGGGCAACTTTCTGCTCGCCGGCACGCATCAGGGCCAGTTCGACCTGGTCCTGGATTTCTTCGATGTGGATGGTGCCACCCGATGGCATGCGACGCTTGAAGGTTGCGGTGACTTGTTCGGTCAGGCGGGCAACGGTGTCGTGGATGCGCGACGAGGCGGCAGCGGTGCCGCCTTCAACTGCAAGAAACGCTTTGGTGATGGCGACGGTGATCTTGTCATCGGTGTAAGGAACGACAGTGCCGTTACGCTTGATCACACGCAATTGGCCGGGCGCAGTGGCAGATAGATCCATATTCGAATCAGCGGCCTGCGGCACGGAGCCTTGCGGGTTCTCGCGAGTTGTGTCGGTTTGCATGGGGGGTTGTCTCCACATTCTGTATTTATTTGGGCACCATCACGGTGCCCACCGTTCCGTCCTGAAGCACTTACAACAGGCCTTGGCCTGGCATAACAACTTCGGGACAGGAGGAAGGGAGCTGTTCGCGCCGCTTCCATGCCGAAGTCTGCGGTTCCAAGCCTTGGGCTCTTTACCGTATTCCTGATGGGGTGACACCGTTTGCACTGCAACACCCGTACCGTTTTCTCGCTCGTGGGCTGGAAAACAGCTGCCATCCGCGCGTGCGGCTTGGTCTACTGAAAAAGGCTTTAGTTCAACCAAACAGGTGCAAGAAAGGGCTTGAGTTTCTTGTCTGATCTGTGTTTGGTGTTTTTGCTGAAAACCCTACATGTAGGGTTTTTTTAGCGCTGGGCTACAAGATAATGCGTTTTGGGGGCCTTAACAAGGCGCTACCTGTGGATAACGTTGTGGGTAAAATGTGTATGAAAGGTGGAACGCCCGTGTAGGCCGCAGTACTGCTGGATTGCACCGTTTGTCACCGAATATTCCAAGGCGAAACACCCGGTTGGATTTTTGCGGGCGCGAACCCTATCACAAAAAAACGCGATCACCGAATGCAATTCCCGGCTTGTGTTCAAGGGTTGGGCCATGGCTACAATCGACCTGCTATTGATCAGTGTTATGCCTTGGTTACATTACAAATACAGTGCGGCTGGCGAAGATCAAAATGTGGGAGCGGGCTTGCTCGCGATGGCGACGAGCCAGGCCAATAGGCGCCAACTGACCGGCGCTTTCGCGAGCAAGCCCGCTCCCACATTTGAGCTGCGCTGTCCTGAAAAATCTCTTATAAGAATGAGGATCACCCGTGGAGCAAGAAGCCTGGCGGGTATTAATAGTCGAGGATGACCAGCGTCTGGCTGAGCTGACCCGCGACTATCTGGAAAGCAACGGCCTGCGGGTCGCGGTGGAGGGCGATGGCGCCCTTGCCGCGGCACGGATCATCGCCGAGCAGCCGGACCTGGTGATTCTCGACTTGATGCTGCCGGGCGAAGACGGCCTGAGCATCTGTCGCAAGGTGCGCGAGCGCTACGACGGGGTGATCCTGATGTTGACGGCCCGTACCGATGACATGGACCAGGTGCTGGGCCTGGACATGGGCGCCGACGACTACGTGTGCAAGCCGGTGCGCCCACGCCTGTTGCTGGCGCGGATCCAGGCGTTGCTGCGTCGTAGCGACAGCACGGAGCCGGTAGCGCCGCAACAGCCGAGGCGCCTGCAGTTCGGTCCGCTGGTGGTGGATAACGCCCTGCGCGAAGCCTGGTTGCATGATGACGGCATTGAGCTGACCAGCGCCGAGTTCGATCTGTTGTGGTTGTTGGTGGCCAATGCCGGGCGCATTCTGTCCCGGGAAGAAATTTTCACCGCCTTGCGCGGCATCGGCTACGACGGCCAGGACCGTTCCATCGACGTGCGCATTTCGCGGATTCGCCCGAAAATCGGTGACGATCCGATCCACCCGCGGTTGATCAAGACCATCCGCAGCAAAGGTTATCTGTTCGTCCCTGAAGCTGCCGCAGACATGCCCTCGTGAATTCCATCTTTCTGCGCATCTACGGCGGTATGTGCGCGGCGCTGATCCTGGTGGCTCTGCTGGGGGTGCTGGCCTTGCACCTGCTCAATGAAATGCGCAGCGGCCAGTACCGAGAGCGCCTGGCCCATGGCACCTTCGCCCTGATGGGCGACAACCTGCAACCGATGAGTGCCATCGAGCGCCAGCGCGCCCTGGCGGTATGGGAGCGTTTGCTGGGGATTCCCCTGAGCCTGCAAACGGTGGCTGACGCTCGTCTGGACCTGAGCCAGCGCAATCGTCTGCAACGTGGTCAGGTACTGGTTGAGCAGACCGGACCTCATGCGGCTAAAGTCCTGCGCCTGGTCAGCGAAAAAGAGCAACTATTGCTCACCGGGGAGGTGCAGCAGATCAGCGAGCAATTGGCCCGGGCAACTATTTACCTGCTCGCTGATGAACTGGTGCGCTTCCCCCAAGCCGAACAGCCGCAACGCCTGGCTGACCTGAAAGAGGCCAAGGGGTTTGGTTTCGAGATGCATTTGGTCACCCTGGACCAGGCGGATATGGATGATGACCAGCGGCGCCGCGTGGCCGAGGGCGATACCGTCATGGCGCTGGGCAAGGGCGGTGATTCGATCCGGGTGTTCGCGGGCATGGTCGGCACGCCCTGGGTTCTGGAGATCGGTCCGCTATACCAGATGAACCCTTACCCGGTGCAATGGTTGGTGCTGATTGCCTTGATTGGCCTGACCCTGATTGGCTTGATCGTCTATTTTCTGGTGCGCCAGTTGGAGCGGCGCCTGCAAGGGCTCGAAGCCGCCGCCACACGTATTGCCAAAGGCAACCTGGAGGTCCGGGTGCCGGCACGGGGGGCCGACTCGGTAGGGCGATTGGCCGCCGCGTTCAATGGCATGGCCGAGCACTTGCAACGATTGTTGGCCATCCAGCGTGAACTGGTGCGGGCGGTGTCCCACGAGTTGCGTACGCCAGTGGCGCGCTTGCGCTTTGGCCTCGAAATGATTGGTGATGCGGCGACCCCCGAGGCCCGGCGCAAATATATGGAGGGCATGGACAGCGATATCCAGGACCTGGATGGCCTGGTGGACGAAATGCTGACGTATGCGCGCCTGGAGCAGGGGGCGCCGGCCCTGAGTTTTCAGCGGGTCGACCTCAGTGCTTTGCTGGATCAAGTCATTGCTGAGCTGGCGCCGTTGCGTCCTGCAATCAATGTGGAGCGGGGGGGTTGTCTGTCATCGGCGCATTTGGACGGCGCGTGGGTCGAGGCCGAGCCGCGCTATTTGCACCGGGCCCTGCAAAACCTGGTGAGCAACGCGATGCGCCATGCCCAGTCCCAGGTGTTGATCAGCTATCAGGTAGGGCAGGTACGTTGCCGCATCGATGTCGAAGACGATGGGCCGGGCGTGCCGGAGAGCGCCTGGGAACGGATTTTCACCCCATTCCTGCGCCTGGACGACAGCCGCACCCGCGCCTCTGGTGGTCACGGCCTGGGGTTGTCGATTGTGCGGCGGATCATCTATTGGCACGGCGGGCGGGCATTGATCAACAAGAGCAACAACCTGGGAGGCGCCTGTTTCAGCTTGAGCTGGCCGCGGTATCAGGAAAAAAGCTGATAACGTCCGGGGGGCAATGGGAAGGACCTGCAATTGCCACCAAGCTCAGCAATTGCCCATCACGCACTGCAAACTGCGCCTCTAGCTCCGTGCCGTGGCACCACTCACTGGACAGGTCTGTCAGCAGTCGTAGCCTGGCATGCCCGGTGTCGCACCATTCCAGCAGCTCGGCATGTTCGAAGTAAAAACGCTTTTGCACGATGGGGTAGAGCGCCTTGAACAGGCTTTCCTTGGCCGAGAAGGTCAGCGTGACCAGTTGCGCGATTTGCTCCTGTGACCCGGCGGCCATACGCTGCATTTCATCGCCAGTCAGGATTTCCCCGGCCAGACGCTCGGCCCGCTCATGGGTCAGCACATTCTCCAGATCCATGCCCAGCCCGCGCCACCGGGCCTTATGAGCAACGATGGCCGCAGCTTGACCAGTGCTGTGGGTGATCGAACCGCAGATATGGCTCGGCCATACCGGTGCTCGATCCTCACCGATGGCAGGAATACAGTCCAGGCCTTCGAGCTGCTGCAAGGCGGCACGGGCGCACAACCGCCCGGCGAGAAATTCGGCCTGACGCTTGGCCACCGAGCGCTGGATGCTGGCCGGTGGCGGCATCGCGCAGCGCTGGAAATCGCCTGCATCCAATAAGGCCGGATCGAAGCGGGTGCTCAGGAACACTGTGCCCGGCAACGATTCGGGCAGTGGCCAATGGGCATCCAAGGGGGAGCAGCAGGCAGGTAATGAATTCATGTCGGCTATTCTGCACGGGTCGGGACACACCTGGGTAGCCTGCCGAGTGGCCCTATGGTTCAGACAGCGTTCAGTTCAACAGCAGTAAACTGTGCGAGCAAGACCTTCAGGGCCGCTATGATGTTTCCCTGCGGGACAGTTGATTGGCCTAGGAGGGTGTTATGAAATTGCTGGTTGTCGAAGATGAGGCGCTGTTGCGTCATCACCTGTTGACCCGCCTTGCCGACAGCGGTCATGTGGTCGAGGCGGTGGCCAATGCCGAAGAGGCGTTGTACCAGACTGGGCAGTTCAATCATGACCTGGCGATTATCGACCTGGGTTTGCCAGGCATGGGCGGCCTGGATCTGATCCGTCAACTGCGTGCCCTGGGCAAGGCTTTCCCGATCCTGATTCTCACGGCGCGCGGCAACTGGCAGGACAAGGTCGAAGGCCTGGCCGCCGGGGCCGACGATTACGTGGTCAAGCCGTTCCAGTTCGAGGAGCTGGAGGCGCGGATGAACGCATTGCTGCGTCGTTCCAGCGGTTTCACCCAGTCGACGATCGTCGCCGGGCCGCTGTTGCTCGACCTGCATCGCAAGCAGGCGTCCCTTGAGGAACAACCCTTGGCGCTGACTGCCTATGAGTACCGGATCCTCGAATACCTGATGCGTCATCATCAACAAGTGGTGGCCAAGGATCGGCTGATGGAACAGCTGTATCCCGATGACGACGAGCGCGATCCGAACGTTATCGAAGTGCTGGTGGGCCGCCTGCGCCGCAAACTCGAAGCGCCGGCGGGTTTCAAACCGATCGATACGGTTCGTGGCCTGGGCTACATGTTTAACGAGCGCTGCCGTTGATTCGCTCGTTACGTGTGCGCCTGATGCTGGCGGCCGCCACCCTGGCCGTATTGTTCATGCTCGCGTTGTTGCCGGCGATGCAGGGGGCCTTCAGCCTGGCATTGCAGGATTCCATCGAACAGCGCCTGGCGTCGGACGTGACGACATTGATCTCGGCTGCGCGCGTCGACAACAACCGTTTGCTGATGCCCGCACAATTGCCCGATGAGCGTTTCAACCTCACTGACAGCCGTCTGCTGGGCTATATCTATGATCGCGAAGGTCATCTGGTCTGGCGTTCGCGTGCGTCCCAGGCAGAAAATATCAACTATCGACCGCGCTACGACGGGCGCGGCAATGAGTTCGCAAAGATTCGCGAGCCCGACGGTCAGGAGTTTTTTGTCTATGACGTCGAGGTCAAGCTGCTGGGGGGCAAGAGTGCGGCGTTCAGCATCGTTGCCTTACAACCGGTGCGCGAGTATCAACTGACTCTCGAAGGTCTGCGGGAAAACCTGTATCTGGGCTTTGGCGCCGCCTTGTTGGTGCTGCTGACCTTGCTCTGGCTCGGCCTGACCTGGGGCCTGCAGGCGCTGCGGCGCCTGAGTCAGGAGTTGGATGAAATCGAAGGCGGCACCCGCGAAAGCCTCACTGAACAGCATCCTCGGGAGTTGCTGCGCCTGACTGGGTCGCTCAACCGCTTGCTCCACAGCGAGCGCGAGCAGCGCAGCCGTTATCGCGACTCACTGGACGACCTGGCCCACAGTTTGAAAACCCCGCTGGCGGTGTTGCAGGGGGTGAGTGAAGACATGGCCCAGCGTCCTGAGGATCGGGATCAGGCGTGGGTCCTGCAATCGCAGATCGAGCGCATGAGCCAGCAGATCAGCTACCAGTTGCAGCGTGCCAGCCTGCGCAAAAGCGGTCTGGTGCGCCATCAGGTGCGGCTGCGTCCGGTGCTCAAAAGCCTGTGCGACACCTTGGACAAGGTTTACCGCGATAAGCGGGTCCAGGTGACCTTTGATCTGCCAGACGAATGTGACGTGCCCATCGAGCAAGGTGCTTTGCTGGAGTTGCTGGGCAACTTGCTGGAAAACGCCTACCGGCTGTGCCTGAGCCAAGTGCATGTCACGTTGGACGAGGGGCTTGATGGCGTTGGTGTGTGTATTGAAGATGACGGCCCTGGCGTGCCGCCAGACCAGCGGGCGCGGATTCTGCAGAGGGGAGAGCGGCTGGATCGCCAGCATCCGGGGCAGGGGATTGGGTTGGCGGTGGTCAAGGATATTATTGAAAGCTACGGCGCACGATTGACCCTGGGGGATTCGCCGTTGGGCGGGGCGGCGTTCAGGATTCAGTTTCCGGCTGTTTGAGTGAGGAAAAATCTAACCCCCTTGCGCCCGATAAGCCCCCGGCGTCAAACCAGTCCACTTCTTGAACGCCCGGTGAAACGCCGAAGGTTCGGAAAACCCCAGTTGCTCGGCAATTTCCTGCAACGACAGATCCGCCTGCCCCAGATGGTAAATCGCAATATCCCGGCGCAGCTCATCCTTGAGGGCCTGAAAACTGGTGCTTTCTTCGCGCAAGTGTCGGCGCAAGGTTTGTGCGCTGATGTGCAGGTGCTGGGCCACCGCCTCTAAATCCGGCCAAGGTGTGCGGTCGCGACTCAGCAGGCGACGTATCTGGCTGCTCAGGCTGTCGCCTTCATCCGGCCGTGACAACAGGTCGGCGGGGGAGCGCTCGAGGAAGTGCTTGAGGGTGCGCTCATCCTGTAGCAACGGCAGGCTCAGGTAACGGCTGTGGAACACCAGGCTGGTGCTGGGCGCGTTGAACATCAGGGGGCAAGGAAACAGCAAATCGTACTCACCTCCATGGGCCGGCATCGGGTAGCTGAAAGTTGCCTGCTCCAGCCGGATACGCTGGCCGATCAACCAACTGCCCAGACGGTGCCAGATCACTAGCAGGCATTCGCTCAGAAAGTGATCCGGGTCCCACAACTGCGAATCATCCAGGCTCAGGCGCGCCATGTCGCCCTCGCGTACCAGCTGCAAGCGCGGCCCCTGGGGGAACAGGCTGTAAAACAACAAACCGCGCTCCAACGCCTTTTCCAAGGTGCGGCAGTGAATCAGCGCGTGGCACATCATCGCAAACGTGCCGCGTTTGCTCGGCCCTTCGGCGAACCCCAGGTATTCGTCATCCAGCGCCAGCCACAGCATCTGCAGCAGCCGGGTGAACTGCTCCGGTGCAATGCGCGCGCGGGGCTCGGCCAATAGTTCCGGGGCAATACCCAGTTGCTGCAACAGCCCCGAATAGTCATAGCCAGCCCGACGCGCACCACCCAAGGCTGCGCGGGCGTAATGACTGGCGATGGTTCGTTCACGCATGCAGGGGCCTCGTCCATTGAGAGGCCGATGGTAGCCATGAGGCAGGCGGCGAACAAGGCGGATATCCGCCAAATTGTAGGACGAGATCCGGTGTATGGGCGGAAAACCGCCATGAGACTTGGCTGTCAACGCCGTCGCTGAAAGACCACGGCCCTTGTATTCAGAGGCCTGCAGGCGGTTTCAATAAAGTGGCACGGCGCTTGCGATAGGAGAGGTAGAGCTGCCCGGTGCAGTTCGCCAAAACAAATCCCTCCAGTGCAGGAGGGTTCGCAATTCAAGTGTCGTGGGCAATGGCGGATATTTGCCACACGGGACTCTTGAGGAAACTTTGCAATGACGACTCGTCAGCCGTTCTACAAAACCCTGTATTTCCAGGTAATCGTTGCCATCGTTGTCGGTATCTTGCTGGGCCACTTCTACCCGCAGACCGGTGTGGCCCTCAAGCCACTGGGTGACGGCTTTATCAAGCTGATCAAAATGGTCATTGCCCCGATCATCTTCTGTACCGTTGTCAGTGGCATCGCTGGCATGCAGAGCATGAAATCGGTCGGCAAGACTGGCGGCTACGCGTTGCTGTACTTCGAAATCGTTTCCACTATTGCCCTGCTGATCGGCCTGGTGGTGGTCAATGTCGTGCAACCGGGCGTCGGCATGCACATCGACGTATCGACCCTGGACGCCTCCAAAGTGGCGGCCTACGTCACCGCCGGCCAAGACCAGAGCATTGTTGGCTTTATCCTCAACGTGATCCCGAACACGATTGTCGGCGCCTTCGCCAATGGCGATATCCTGCAAGTGTTGATGTTCTCGGTGATCTTCGGTTTCGCCCTGCACCGCCTGGGTGCCTACGGCAAGCCGGTGCTGGACTTCATCGATCGTTTCGCCCACGTGATGTTCAACATCATCAACATGATCATGAAGCTCGCGCCAATCGGGGCCCTGGGCGCCATGGCGTTTACCATTGGTGCCTACGGTGTAGGTTCGCTGGTGCAACTGGGTCAGTTGATGATCTGCTTCTACATCACCTGCGTCCTGTTTGTGTTGGTGGTGTTGGGCGGTATCTGCCGCGCCCACGGTTTCAGCGTGCTGAAACTGGTTCGCTACATCCGTGAAGAGCTGCTGATCGTACTGGGGACTTCTTCGTCCGAATCCGCCTTGCCACGCATGCTGATCAAGATGGAACGCCTGGGCGCCAAGAAGTCGGTGGTTGGCCTGGTGATCCCGACGGGCTATTCGTTCAACCTCGACGGTACTTCGATCTACCTGACCATGGCTGCCGTGTTTATTGCCCAGGCGACTGACACCCACATGGACATCACTCACCAGATCACCCTGTTGCTGGTATTGCTGCTGTCCTCCAAGGGCGCTGCCGGCGTGACTGGTAGTGGGTTCATCGTACTGGCTGCAACTCTGTCGGCGGTTGGTCACCTGCCGGTTGCCGGCCTGGCGCTGATCCTGGGTATCGACCGCTTCATGTCCGAAGCCCGTGCCCTGACCAATCTGGTCGGTAACGCTGTAGCGACCATCGTCGTAGCCAAATGGGTCAAGGAACTGGACACCGACAAGCTGCAAAGCGAGCTGGCTAGCGGCGGTACCGGTATCTCCGAAACCCGCGAACTCGATGACCTGGGTGTGGCGGAAGGCCCGGCCCCTGCTCTCAAGTAATCGCTGGTGCAGTACTGAAAAACCCATCTTCGGATGGGTTTTTTTATGGGCGCACGAGCGCAACGGTCACTGTCGATGATGGTTACGGTGATTGTCGCTGCGGCTCAAGGCTGACTACTCTGTGCTCCATCGAACTGCAAACGGAGCTCCCATGTCAGGTCCACTGGCTTCCCTCAAAGTACTGGATTTTTCGACCTTGCTGCCAGGCCCGTTTGCCTCTCTGTTGTTGGCGGACATGGGCGCCGAGGTGCTGCGCATCGAGTCGCCGACGCGTATGGACCTGCTGCGTGTGCTGCCGCCTCATGACCATGGCGTGTCGGCCAGTCACGCCTACCTCAATCGCAACAAGCGCAGCCTGGCCCTGGACCTCAAGCATCCGGAAGCGCTGGAGATTGTCCGGCAGCTGGTGAAGGACTACGACATCCTCCTCGAACAGTTCCGCCCCGGAGTCATGGCGCGCCTGGGCCTGGGGTATGAGGCGTTGAAAGCGATCAACCCGAAGCTGATTTACGTCTCCATCACAGGTTACGGCCAGACGGGGCCCTATAAGGACCGCGCCGGTCACGACATCAACTACCTGGCGTTGTCCGGCGTGGCCAGTTACACCGGGCGCCGGGATAGCGGGCCTTTGCCGTTGGGCGTGCAATTGGCGGATGTGGGCGGTGGCTCGCTGCATGCAGTGGTCGGCCTGCTGGCAGCTGTGATTGCGCGGCAACAGAGCGGGGTGGGACAGTATCTTGATGTGAGCATGACCGACTGCGCCTTCAGCCTGAATGCCGTGGCAGGTGCTGGCTACCTCGCGTGTGGCGTTGAGCCAGAATGGGAAAACCAGATGCTTAATGGTGGCAGCTTTTATGACTATTACCGCTCGCGGGACGGGCGCTGGTTGTCGGTGGGCAGTCTGGAGCCTGCATTTATGCAGCAATTGTGTGCCGCGCTGGGGCGTCCGGAGCTGGCGGCCCAGGGGCTGTCGCCCAAACCCGAACAGCAGAAGGCTCTCAAGCAGGCGCTGCAGGTTGAGTTCGAGCGGCATAGTTTTGAGGAGCTGTGTGCATTGTTTGCCGAGGTGGATGCTTGCGTCGAACCAGTGCTGCGTTTGGGCGAAGCTCTTGAGCATCCACAGTTAAAGGCCCGGGCGCTGGTCAGCCAGGTTCCCCGTGGTGATGGTTCGTTCCAGCAGCAGATGGCTTGCCCGTTGAAGTTTTCCGAGGGGTTGCCGGGACCCAGGCACATTGGGGTGGCAGTGGGGGCGCACAGTGACGAGGTGTTGGGGGCGCTGGGTTTTGATGCTCAGCGGATAGCCCGGTTGCGTGGGGCCAAGGTAGTAGGGTAGCGCGTGTTCTGGCCACCACAAAAACTCACTCCACCCGAGTCTCCCCGGTAAACACCAACGTCTCCCGACACCTGCGGCACAAATACCGTCGACCCTGTCTCACCAGCCCATGGCGCTGTGCCGAGAACGGGAAGTCGCTGTCTGCACATGGGCAGCGGTAGATATAGCGGGTCACCCGTCGGCGCTGGATTTCATAGGTGTGGCACCGATCGGGCGGTAGTTCGTAGACCCCGCGCATGATCAGTTGCCATTCCTCGCCATGGGGCTGGATACGCTCGCCGAACAATTGGTGGGCAATCAGGTGCGCCACTTCATGGGCAACGGTCTGTTTGAGGAAGTGTTGGCTGTTTTCTCGGTACAACTGCGGATTGAAGCGCAGCAGGTTCTCGTGCAAATGCGCGACACCGGCTTTTTGCCCCCGTAGCTTGAGGCTGACCTTGGGGCGTTTGAAACTTCGTTTGAAAAAGGATTCGGCTTGCAGGAAACAATCTTCGACGCGGGTATTGAGTTGCTCGGGCATGCTGTACATATCTCCAGAGACACCCAGTATGCCGCATCCCGGGGTGTTTCCGAATCTCTCAGGCGCCGAATGGTCATGCATGACGCACGAAGCCACCTTTCGGTGGCTTCTCCACTGATTTGAACAGTGTCAGCTGGTATAGATCGGGCCGACGCCCAGGCCCCAGACAATCACGGTAAACGCCATGATCGCTACCAGCACCACCAGGCCTACCGCAAGGACCGAGCTGGAAAACAGGAAACCTTCGTCCGGGTCGATGCTCATGAAGGTCGGTAACCCGACATACAGCAAGTACACGGTGTAGCAGATGGCGGCAGTGCCCACGACCATGCCCAGCCACAAATGTGGATAAAGCGCCGCCAACCCCCCGATAAACAGCGGGGTTGCGGTGTAGGTGGCAAATGCGACACAGCGTGCCATGCTGGGAGTGGCGTCGTAGGTGCGCGCCATCCAGTGAATGAAGGCGCCCATGACTGCTACGCCGCCGAGCATCGCCAGGTACGACATGATGGTCATCCACAGCGCGCTTTCCTGGGTCAGCATGACCGGGGCGCGATTGCCGATGACCCAGCCGACCTGGGTGGTGCCGATAAACGCTGATATGGCGGGAATTGCCGCGAGGATCAGCGTGTGAGTGAGGTACATGTGGCTGATGCTTTCTTCCTTATCGCCACGAATTTCCCGCCACTCCTGGTCGGGATGGGTGAAAAGCCCCACGACGTGATGGATCATGCCAGTCACTCCTGTCGTTATTACCATCGCCCCCCAACGGAGCGCCTGCCGGCCAATGGGCCTGAAAGGTCTGGATATTCGTATGTGCGACCTTATGTCGCAGTATAGGAATGAATGACCGGAAAAACTGTGGGGCTTTAGAGCAAATCGCGCTGTAAACACGAGGCTTAATCGCGGTGAGGTCTGTCAATTGCGATGACCGCCAGCTTCCACATTGGGCCGGTGTGCCAGCGAGGATTATTTTGCGTAAAATAGCCGGCTTTTCGTCACACACCTTTCGCGGATCCTAGCGCCATGGGCACTCTTAGCGTCAACCAGAACAAACTGCAAAAACGCCTGCGTCGCCTGGCCGGTGAAGCCGTCGCTGACTTCAACATGATCGAGGAGGGCGACAAGGTCATGGTCTGTCTGTCCGGCGGCAAGGACAGCTACACCATGCTCGACGTGCTGATGCACCTGCAAAAAGTTGCTCCGATCAAGTTCGACATCGTTGCCGTCAATATGGACCAGAAACAGCCCGGTTTCCCCGAAGATGTGCTGCCGGCCTACCTCAAGACGCTGGGGGTCGAGTATCACATCGTCGAGAAAGATACCTATTCGGTGGTCAAGGAGCTTATTCCTGAAGGCAAGACCACATGCTCGCTGTGCTCGCGCCTGCGACGGGGCACCTTGTACACCTTTGCCGATGAAATTGGGGCAACCAAAATGGCATTGGGCCATCATCGCGATGATATCGTTGAAACCTTCTTTCTCAACATGTTCTTCAACGGGTCTCTCAAGGCCATGCCGCCCAAGCTGCGGGCTGATGATGGGCGCAATGTGGTAATCCGCCCGCTGGCGTATTGCAACGAGAAGGACATCCAGGCTTATTCCGACTTCAAGCAATTCCCGATCATTCCCTGCAACCTGTGTGGCTCCCAGGAAAACCTGCAACGCCAGGTGGTCAAGGAGATGCTTCAGGAATGGGAGCGCAAGACTCCGGGCCGTACCGAGAGCATCTTCCGCAGTTTGCAGAATGTGATCCCGTCACAGTTGGCCGATCGCAACCTGTTCGACTTCAGCAACTTGCGTATTGATGAGACGGCAGCTTCGCGTTTCGTCGATGTTGTGAACCTCTGAACGTTTTCATCGCTCTGACTGACGGCGCTCATGGGCGCCGTTGTTATTTCAATCGATAGGAGAGGGCATGCGCGATTACAAGTGGCTGCACGAATATTGTCTGAACCGTTTCGGCTCGGTGGCCGAGCTGCAAGCGCATCTTCCTGTCCCCAAGACTCCGGCGCAATTGCGCAAGATCAGCGATGACCGTTATCTGTCGACGCTGTCGCTGCGGGTGTTTCGCGCGGGGCTCAAACACAGTGTGGTGGACGCCAAGTGGCCGGCGTTCGAGCAAGTGTTTTTCGGTTTCGATCCGCAAAAAGTCGTGTTGATGGGCGCCGAGCACCTGGAGCGACTGATGCAGGACACGCGGATTATCCGGCACTTGGGCAAGCTCAAGAGCGTGCCGCGCAATGCGCAGATGATCCTCGATATCGAGCAGGAAAAGGGTAGTTTTGGCGCGCTGATTGCCGATTGGCCGGTGACCGACATTGTCGGTTTGTGGAAGTACCTGAGCAAGCATGGCCATCAGTTGGGCGGGTTGTCGGCGCCGCGCTTTTTGCGCATGGTCGGCAAGGACACCTTCGTGCCGAGCTACGATGTGGTGGCGGCACTCAATGCCCAGAAGATCGTCGACAAGGCGCCTACCAGCCTGCGCGACCTGGCGACGGTGCAAGGCGCGTTCAACCAGTGGCACGCCGAAAGTGGGCGGCCGATGTGCCAGCTGTCGATGATGTTGGCTTATACGGTCAATCATTGAGGCCGGTCAGGCGGGCTGGCCTTCACCCGCCAACCGCCGATTCAACTGGAACCGCCAGCGTACATACAGCAACGCCGTGCAGAATACGGCCAGGCTGGCCAACATCTCCAGAATGCCAAACCACTGGCGGTTCGGGTCGTAGGCCGCCAGGGCGCCCTTGATGAAGTACAGGTTCACCACGAAACACATCCACGAATGCCCGCGCGCGCTGCCCAGGATCATTCCTGGCGCGAGGATCAGCAACGGCACCAGTTCGATCAGCAGGATGACCCAGGGCCTGGCGCCGTGCAGGTCGGCGACCAGCAGGTAATAAGCGCACAACAAACCCACCAGCGCGAAAAAAGCCAGCAGGCTCAGTGCGCGCGCCACTTTGACCCGAGGCTCCAGCCAGGCTTGGGGCGGTAGGATCTTAGGCTTCTTGGCCACGGCTACTCTCCAGCTTTGCCGCGGTATTTGCCAGGCGCAGGCCAAGGGCACGGCACAGGGCGATTTCATGCCTGTCAAGGGCACGCTTGCCGTCGGCGCCCGAATGATGGCTGGCGCCGTAGGGCGTACCGCCGCCTTGGGTGTCGAGCAGCGCCTGTTCGCTGTAGGGCAGGCCGGTGATCAACATGCCGTGATGCAGCAGCGGCAGCAGCATCGACATCAATGTGGTTTCCTGACCGCCATGCAGGCTGGCCGTCGAAGTGAAAACGCCAGCCGGCTTGCCAACGAGTGCGCCGGTCAACCACAGGTTACTGGTGCCATCGAGAAAATACTTCAGTGGCGCGGCCATATTGCCAAAACGCGTCGGGCTCCCCAAGGCCAGGCCCGAGCAGTGCTTCAGGTCGTCGAGGCTGGCGTATAGCGCGCCCTCGGCCGGAATGTCCGGTGCGACGGCCTCGCATTCGCTGGAGATGGCCGGGACGGTACGCAGCCGTGCTTCCAGGCCGGCTTGTTCGATGCCCCGGGCAATCTGCCGGGCCATTTCGCTTACCGAGCCGTTGCGGCTGTAATACAGCACCAGGATATAGGAAGCGCTCACGGCAATATCTCCAGGATGTTTTCTGGTGGGCGGCCGATCACGGCTTTTTCGGCGGTAGCCAGGATTGGGCGTTCCATCAGTTTCGGATGTTGGGCGATCGCGGCAATCAACTGTGCATCGCTCAGGCTTTGGTCGGCCAGGTTGAGGGTTTTGTATTCCTCTTCACCGGTGCGCAGCAGTTGCCGAGCGTTCATACCCAGCTTGCCAAGCAACGTCTTCAATTGCGTGCTATCCAGTGGCGTTTCCAGATAACGCACCACGTTGGGCGTCAGGCCGCGGGCCTCCAGCAGTTCGAGCGCACCGCGGGATTTCGAGCAGCGCGGGTTGTGATAAAGCGTCAGATCGGTCATGTGCGGGTCGCATCTTGCGTAAGGTGGCAGGTATTCTACCTGCGCGGCGGCTTGTCCTTAAACCGTAAGAGGCGATAGGCCGCAGCCCACGTTCATTTTTTGCAAAGGAAACCCCATGACACGGCGACTGATAGGCGCGTTGGCAGTTATCACTACCTTGCTGCTCAGCGGCTGCGGCAATGATTATGGCGTCGACCAATACGGCCAGAAAGTGGCGTCCGAGCGCGTTGACAAGCAATGGCTGGTAATCAACTACTGGGCTGAGTGGTGTGGCCCCTGCCGTATCGAAATCCCTGAGCTCAACGCCCTGGCCGAGCAGTTGAAGGGACAGCCGGTGAGTGTGTTCGGGGTCAATTTCGATAATGTCCAGGGCGAGGAACTCAAGAGCGCCAGTGAAAAGCTGGGCATCAAGTTCACCGTACTGGCGCAGAATCCAGAGGCGATTTTTAATATTCCGCGCAGTGAAGTGTTGCCGGTGACCTACATCATTGATGACGAAGGCAAGGTGCGCGAGCAGTTGCTGGGAGAGCAGACCGCGGCTGGGGTGATGGCCAGGCTCAAGGCTTTGCGGGGGTGATAGGGAGGGCGTACATTCTCCGTTGCCGCAAACGGATATGTACGCCAGAGTCCACCCTGCAACAGGATCAGATCAACCCTGTTCCAACCACAACCGCAACGGTTTGCCCTCAGCCGGCCAAAAACGCGTCTGCTCGATCGGCGAAATATCCCAACGCTGCACACGCTCAAGCGCCTCGAAGAAGCGATGCTCCTGCTCCATCAACGCTTCCGGGCACATTTTGCGGGTGCTGCCAATCTTGCCAAAGCTGAGCTTGTCGCCTTCCAGGGTGTATTGCGCGAACCAATGGTTGCAGCCGCCATTGCCATACGCCCGGCCATCGGCACCGAGGGTGACGGTCAGGTGGGCGTAATCCATCAATGGCCGTTCGCCGATCCATTCCACTACATAGCTGTGGTCCTGCGTGAGCTTGACCTCGTCGCTGGCGCAGCCGGCAACTCCGGCCCCCAGTGCGGCGAGCAGCCAAAGGCGCCTCATTGGGCGGCCTTCTGGCATTTAGGGCAACGGTGCTTGTCGCCGTCGGTGCTCCAGCCCAGCTCGACTATTCGCGCGTTGGCAGCCGGTGGCAGTGGCTCTTTGGTCAGCTTGGTCTCGACCGAAAACTCGAATTCCAGCACCGCGTCACAGCTGTCGCAGTTGACGTTCCATGTGTGAATTTCCAACTCGCCGAACTTAGGTCCTTGCGCCATCGCAACCCATTGCCCGACCGGGCGGATGGAGTAACGCGCGTCGCCCTCGACGGTCAGTCGCATCGACAGGGTTTTGCTGCCGCGCAATGTGACGATCAGGACGTCGCCATGCTTGATCGAACCACCATTGCCGGTGACTTGATAACGGCCCGGCACCAGGGCGCGGCATTCGATAAGGGTGTGTTGCGGGCTCAGCAAGCTGAAGCGGAAATCGTGTTCGGCCATGGATCCTCCAAATAGGCGCGGCATCCTATCACGGGTGCCAGTTCATCATGAGCCCGGTATGTTACCGCCAATCATCCGAGTACCAGGTTTTGTGGCTGGCCCGTCGCCCATGCGGCGATATTCGCCAGGGTGGTGTCGGCAATCGCTGCCAGCGCTTCGCGCGTCAGGAATGCCTGGTGGGCGGTGATGATCACGTTGGGGAAAGTCAGCAGGCGTGCCAGCACGTCGTCCTGTAGTGGCAGGTCCGAGCGATCCTCGAAAAACAGCTGGGCCTCTTCTTCGTACACATCCAAACCCAGGTAACCGAGTTGGCCGTCCTTGAGGGCTTCGATCAGCGCCGGCGTTTCCACCAGGCCACCGCGTCCGGTGTTGACCAGCATAGCGCCGCGGCGCATATGCGCCAGGGATTGTGCGTTGATCAAATGTTTGCTGTCAGCAGTCAGCGGGCAGTGCAGACTGATTATCTGCGCTTCGCCCAGCAATGTATCCAGGTCTACATAGCGAGCGCCCAGGGCTTCGACGCTTGGGTTGGGAAAGGGGTCATAAGCCAATAGCGTGCAACCGAAGCCCGCCATGATCCTGGCGAAGGTTGCGCCGATTTGCCCAGTACCTACAACGCCGACGGTTTTGCCCTCCAGGTCGAAGCCGGTCAAGCCATGCAGGCTGAAATCGCCGTCGCGGGTGCGGTTATAGGCGCGATGCAAGCGGCGGTTGAGTGCCAGGATCAGGGCAACGGCGTGTTCTGCCACTGCGTGAGGCGAATAGGCCGGCACTCTGACGATGGTCAATTGCAGGCGCCTGGCGGCGTTCAGATCGACATGGTTGTAGCCGGCCGAGCGCAGGGCGATCAGCCGTGTACCGCCGGCGGCCAGGCGTTCGAGGACCGGGGCGCTGAGGTCGTCGTTGATAAAGGCGCAGACCACTTCGTGCCGGTCCGCCAGGGCGACAGTCTCGAGGTTCAGGCGTGCAGGTTGGAATTGCAGTTCCATGCCGGCTGGCAACGGCGCTGCAAGGAAGCTGTCGCGGTCATAGTTCTGGCTGCTGAAGAGGATGATGCGCATCAAGTCGTTCCTTTCTTGAGCGGTTCAAGCGTTGACCCGCGCCTCACTGGCGAGGCGGGCAATCGCCATGTCCAGGGCGTCCAGAGCTGCCATGGCTTTGGCGTCGTCCTGTTTGAGCAAGGTTTCGGCCCGTTGGCAGGCCGCACGCAGTTGCGGTACGCCACAATAGCGGGTCGCGCCATGGAGGCGGTGGACCCGTTCGATCAGGGCATGGTTGTCGCTGTCTTCGCGGGCAATGCTGATAGCTTCGCGGTCTGCTCCCAGGGAGGCCAGCAGCATGGCCAGCATGTCGGCCGCCAGATCAGCCTTGCCGGCTGCCAGGCGCAAGCCTTCTTCCTGGTCCAGGACTGGTAACTGTGCGGTAGAGCCGGCGACCTCGGCGGCACGCTCAAGACCTTGATTGCGCAAGGCCAACCCGGTCCATTTCAGCACCACTTGAGCCAGCTGCCGCTCGCTGATGGGCTTGGTCAGGTAGTCATCCATGCCGCTTTGCAGCAGAGCGCGCTTTTCGTTGGCCATGGCATGGGCGGTGAGGGCAACGACGGGCAAAGGCGTGCCATGGCGCTCGCTTTCCCATTGGCGAATCGCCTCGGTACTTTGACGTCCGTCCATGCCCGGCATCTGCACGTCCATCAGCACCAGATCAAAGGCTTCGCTTTTCACCGCTTCGATCGCCGCGTAGCCGCTTTCTACCGCCTGGACCTTGGCTCCCATGTCTTCCAATAGGGTCTGCACCAGCAGCAGGTTCGCCGGGTTGTCGTCGACACACAGCACCCGTGGCGCGCGGCTGGACAAGGGCTCCCCTGGGTCGCTGCGCAATGGCCGCGGGCTGATCAGGTCGGACAGGGCGCGCTTGAGCTTGCGGGTACACGCCGGCTTGGCCTGCAACTGGCTGTTGGGGTTGGGTACGGACAGGTTGAACAGCATCTGCTCGGTAGTCGGGCACAGCACCAGTACTTTGCAACCCAAGTGTTCGAGGTCCCAAAGGTGTTGGTTGAGGCGTTCTGGCGGAATGTCGTTGGCGGTGACACCAAGTACCGCAAGGTTGATCGCCTGTTCGGTCTGGTGCGCGCTGGTGATCCCGTTGGTCAGGCTTTCCAGGCTATTGAACGGGGTGACGTCCAGGCCGCAGTCTTGCAACTGGTGTTGCAGGGCCTGGCGCGCCAGATCGTGGTTTTCCAGCACGGCGACCCGTTGACCCAGCAGTGGTGGGGAGGGCAGGTCTTCGGCATCGTCGCGGGTTTTCGGCAGGCTCAGGCTGATCCAGAACTCCGAGCCTTGGCCAGGGGTGCTGTCTACGCCGATTTCACCGCCCATCTGTTCGATCAGGCGCTTGGAAATCACCAAGCCCAGCCCGGTCCCGCCGGGTTGTCGGGACAGTGAGTTATCCGCCTGGCTGAAGGCCTGGAACAGCGCTCGCACATCCTGATTGGACAGGCCGATACCGGTATCCTGGACGCTGATGCGCAGTTGCACGCTGTCTTCCTGCTCGTCTTCGAGCATGGCCCGGGCCACGATAGTGCCCTCGCGGGTGAACTTGATGGCATTGCTGACCAGGTTGGTCAGGATCTGCTTGAGACGCAGCGGATCGCCGACCAGCGACAACGGCGTATCACGGTAAACCAGGCTCACCAGCTCCAGCTGTTTGGCGTGGGCGGCAGGCGCGAGGATGGTGAGGGTGTCCTGCAACAGGTCCCGCAAGTTGAACGGGATGCTGTCGAGCACCAGCTTGCCAGCTTCGATTTTCGAGAAGTCGAGAATCTCGTTGATGATGCCCAAGAGGTTGTCGGCAGATTTTTCGATGGTGCCCAGATAATCCAACTGGCGGGGCGACAGCTCGCTTTTCTGCAAAAGATGCGTGAAACCGAGGATGCCGTTCAAAGGCGTGCGGATTTCATGGCTCATGTTGGCCAGGAATTCGGACTTGATCCGACTGGCTTCCAGGGCTTCCTTGCGGGCCAGGTCCAGTTCGATATTCTGGATTTCGATGGTTTCCAGGTTTTGGCGCACGTCTTCGGTGGCTTGATCAATACTGTGTTGCAGTTCTTCCTGGGCATTTTGCAGGGTCTCGGCCATGCGATTTATGCCTGACGCCAGCTGATCCAGTTCCTGGCTGCCCAACGCGGGCAAGCGGGTTTCAAGATTGCCGTCCTTGAGCTGCGCCACCGCTTGTTTGATCTGGCCAATGGGTGCGTTGATCGTACGGCTCATGCGCAGCGCCAGGACGGCGGTACACGCCAGGCCGATGGCGATCAGCAACAAACTGGCAAACAGGCTGCGGTAGCCGCGCAGCAGCATGCCGTTGTGGGACAGTTCCAGTTCGACCCAGCCCAGCAGGCGGTCGGACTCATTGGGGATGAGTTCGCCGGCGAGGTTGCGATGGCGACCGAATACCGGCAGCAGATAGCGGGTGGCGTCATTGCCGGTGCGTTGCAACAGGTGGGAACTGTTGCCAACGGGCGCTTGATTGAGCATGGTTGGGCCGGCATGGGCCATGGTGGAGCGATCCGGTGCCAGGAAAGACACCGTGCGGACGTCGGTTTGCTCCAGGGTGTGGGTGGCAATCCGTTCGAGTAATTCGGTATTCTTGCTGCCCAGCGCCGGTGCCACCAGCGGCGCCAACTGTTCGGCTATCATCTCGCCACGATTGAGCAATTGGGTCTGCAGGTCCGATAACTGCATCCAGGTGAAATAGCCGCCCAGGAGCAACGCCATCAAGCTGGTAGGCAGCAAGGTCAGCAACAGTACGCGGCCTTTGATCCCCATTCTTCTAAGCACGCCACTCTCCTGCTACCACTGTTTTGGACATTCTACGCAGGCATCCGGCCCGCGCCACCTGCGCAGTGTAGCCATATGCCGAGCATGGAATCGTGCAAAATAATCAGTGGGGCGAAGAAACGCTTGCGAGTGCAGCCCTCAACGGGCCACCAGGCAAGCTCTACAGGTGGCGTTGTTTGCGTTTTTTCCACTGATGGCCAACCCACCAGCGCCAGTAAGTCATGGTCAGGGAGTACGCCAACGCTCCCAGCACCAACCCCATCACCACCGAGCCCAGCAGGAACGGTTGCCACATCGTCGACAACTGGCCGCTGATCCATTCCCATGTCAGTTCATCGGGAAGCGTGCGTGGCGGAATGTTCATCAGCCAGGTGCCGGTCATGTAGGTGCAGAAAAACACGACGGGCATGGTGATGGGGTTGGTCAGCCATACCAGGCTCACGGCGATGGGCATATTGCCGCGTACGGAAATGGCAAGGATCGCGGCCAGCAGCATCTGCAAAGGAATGGGGATGAACGCGGCAAACAAGCCTACGGCCATTGCCCGCGCTACCGAGTGCCGGTTGAGGTGCCAGAGGTTGGGGTCATGGAGCAGCTTGCCGAGAAAGCGTAAGGACTTGTGTTCCCTGATGCTGGTCGGATCGGGCATGTACCGTTTGAATAAGCGCCGTGGCATAAGGGGTCCAGGTCAGTTCGAGGGCCAAGTATGCCCGGATTCTGTGAATGGGAAATTCAGACTTTGTGACAAAAAATCATAATCCTTCCCCGCGGGCCGGCTAACACTCAAGGGATCACTTTCAAGGAATGATCCATGCGCACAGGGATGTTTGCGCTCGCGTTGGGACTGCTCGCCTTGCGTTTCCTGCCGGCATTGCCGCAGGTCGGTTGGCTGCTGGTCCTGCCGGTCGTCGTGTTGATGATGCTACCGTTTCGTACTTATCCGCTGGCCTTTTTTCTGCTGGGTCTTGGCTGGGCCTGTCTCAGTGCGCAATGGGCGCTGGATGATCGGCTTGTCCCGCAACTGGACGGGCAGACACGCTGGGTGGAGGGACGTGTCACGGGGCTTACGCAGCAGAGTGCCGGTGTGGTGCGTTTCGAGCTAAGCGACAGCCGGTCGCGCAAAGACAAGCTGCCTAAGCTCATGCGGCTGGTCTGGCATGGGGGGCCACCGGTTCACAGCGGCGAGCGCTGGCGTCTGGCCGTCACTCTCAAACGACCGTCCGGGTTGCTCAATTTCCATGGGGTTGACCGGGAAGCCTGGCTGTTGGCGCAACGGGTGGGTGCGACGGGTTCGGTCAAGGATGGCCAGCGGCTGGCCCCAGCCCGCTATGCCTGGCGTGATTCGGTCCGCCAGAAGCTACTGGCCGTGGACGCTCAAGGTCGCGAGGCGGGGCTGGCTGCGCTGGTTCTGGGTGACGGTTCGGGTCTGGCACCCGAGGATTGGCGTATTTTGCAAGACACGGGCACCGTGCATCTGTTGGTCATTTCCGGCCAGCACATCGGACTATTGTCGGGGCTGGTCTACGGCTTGGTTGCCGGATTGGCCCGTTATGGAGGCTGGCCAAGACGCTTGCCCTGGCTACCCTGGGCCTGTGGCCTGGCATTTGCCGCTGCACTGGCTTATGGCTTGTTGGCAGGTTTCGAAGTACCTGTGCAGCGCGCATGCGTGATGGTCGGATTGGTGTTGCTGTGGCGCCTGCGATTTCGCCATCTGGGTACCTGGTGGCCATTGTTGCTGGCGCTGAACGCCGTATTGATCCTGGAACCGCTGGCCAGCCTGCAGCCGGGTTTCTGGTTGTCATTTGCTGCGGTGGCCGTGTTGGTGCTGGCGTTCGGTGGGCGCCTGGGGCCTTGGCGTGTGTGGCAGGCGTGGACCCGCGCCCAGTGGTTGATTGCGATTGGGTTGTTTCCATTGTTCTTGGCGCTTGGCCTGCCCGTCAGCTTGAGCGCGCCTTTGGCCAATCTGTTTGCCGTGCCCTGGGTCAGCGTGGTGGTACTGCCCCTGGCGTTGCTGGGAACGATGTTGCTGGCGGTGCCGGTGCTGGGCAACAGTTTGCTGTGGTTGGCGGGAGGCGCGCTGAATGGGCTGTTCCAGGCGCTAGCGTTCCTCGCAGGGCAACTGCCGGCCTGGATCCCGGCGGAGGTCCCCAACTGGTTGTGGCTGGTGAGCTTGATCGGGGCAGTATTGTTGTTGATGCCCGCTGGCCTTCCTTTTCGATTGTTGGGGTGGCCGATGCTGATGTTGGCAGTGTTTGCGCCCCGCGAAGACATTCCTGATGGACAGGTCGAGGTAGTGCAACTGGATGTTGGCCAGGGCCTGGCGATCATACTGCGTACCCGCCACCACACCCTGCTATATGACGCGGGACCGCGCTTTGGTGACTTTGATCTCGGCGCACGGGTGGTCCTGCCTTCTTTGCGCAAGGCGGGCATTGCACAGTTGGACTTGATGTTGCTCAGCCATGCCGACGCCGATCACGCGGGAGGCGCAGCGTCCGTCGCGCGTGGGCTGCCGGTCAAACGGGTGGTGGGTGGCGAGACCGAGGGGGGTGCGCTGTTTTTGGAACCTCAACCGTGTATCAGCGGTGAGCAATGGCAATGGGACGGCGTGCAATTCCAGCTGTGGCAATGGTCGGATGCCCGTAGCGGTAACCAGAAATCCTGCGTATTGCAGGTACAAGCCAATGGCGAGCGATTGCTGTTGACCGGCGATATCGACCGCGAAACCGAGCGGGCCTTGCTGGCCACGCCCCTGGCGGTCAGCACTGATTGGTTGCAGGTGCCTCATCACGGCAGCCGCAGTTCGTCCTCATGGCCTCTGCTCCAGCGGCTGGCCCCCAGGGCAGTGCTGCTTTCCCGAGGACACGGCAACGGTTTCGGTCATCCGCACCCTCAAGTGCTGGAGCGTTATCAGCAGATGGGCAGCGCCATTTATGACAGTGCCGAACAGGGCGCCGTGCGTTTTCGCCTGGGAGCTGCCGATACGCCCGTCACGGCGCGTAGCCAGCGTCGGTTCTGGCGGACGCCGGCAACCGAGCGTTACCAAAACCACGTTCCTGCGACATGATGCTCTTGGGCGGGCAGGTCCTCCCTGGCCCGGCTGTATGGTAAAGTGGCGCACTTTTTCAAGGGGGCATTCACTGTGTGGGAATTGGTCAAGTCCGGCGGCTGGATGATGTTGCCGATCATTTTGAGTTCCATCGCCGCACTCGGCATCGTCGCCGAACGCCTGTGGACCCTGCGCGCCAGCCGTGTGACTCCGGACCACCTGCTGGGGCAGGTTTGGCGCTGGATCAAAGACAAGCAGCTGGACAAGGAAAAGCTCAAGCAACTACGGGCCAACTCCCCCTTGGGCGAGATCCTCGCCGCCGGCCTTGCCAATTCCAAGCATGGTCGCGAGATCATGAAGGAATGCATCGAAGAAGCCGCTGCCCGAGTCATTCATGAGCTGGAGCGCTATATCAATGCCCTGGGCACCATCGCCGCCATGGCGCCGTTGCTCGGCTTGCTCGGTACGGTGCTGGGCATGATCGATATCTTCAGCGCGTTCACCGGCTCGGGCATGACCACCAACGCTGCGGTACTGGCTGGGGGTATCTCCAAAGCCTTGATCACGACGGCTGCGGGCCTGATGGTGGGTATCCCGGCGGTATTTTTCCACCGGTTCCTGCAACGCCGCATCGATGAACTGGTGGTGGGCATGGAGCAGGAGGCCATCAAGTTGGTAGAGGTAGTGCAAGGCGACCGTGATGTCGATCTGGTTGAGGGCAAAGCGTGAAATTTCGCCGCAAGCCACGGGAAAATGTCGATATCAACCTCGCGTCGCTGATCGATGTGGTGTTCATCCTGTTGCTGTTTTTTGTCGTCACAACCACCTTTACCCGGGAAACCCAACTGCGGGTCGACCTGCCTGAGGCGGTCAGCGGTTCGCCGGCCGACGACCAGCAGGCCAAGCAGTTGGACGTCGCTATCAGTGCCGAAGGGGTGTACTCGGTCAATAACCAGCTGCTGGAGAAAAACGATCTGGCAAGCTTGATGGAAGCGCTGCAGAAAGAGTCAGGCGGTGATACGCAGCTGCCGCTATCCATCAGTGCTGACGGCAAAACCCCACATCAGGCCGTGATCACTGCCATGGATGCTGCCGGTAAGCTCGGCTTCAGCCACTTGCGCATGACTACTGTCGAGGCGGCGGAGCAGCCCTGATGACTCTTTCCGATCGCTTGCTCAAGGCCTGGTACGACGGCCATCCGGCACTGGCGTTGCTGCAGCCGCTGGAATCACTCTATCGTCGGGTCGTGAAGCGCAAGCGCGAACGTTTCCTGGCGGGCGAGGGGCAGATATATCAATCGCCGGTGCCGCTGGTGGTGGTGGGTAACATTACTGTTGGCGGCACCGGCAAGACGCCATTAATTCTTTGGTTGATCGAACATTGCCAGCGTAGTGGTCTACGGGTCGGTGTGGTCAGTCGCGGCTATGGGGCCAAACCACCGCAGTTGCCTTGGCGGGTCGAGGCCAGCCACAGCGCCGAGGTCGCAGGTGACGAACCGCTGCTGATCGTACAGCGCAGTGGCGTACCGCTGATGATCGACCCTGACCGCAGTCGTGCGGTGCAAGCGTTGCTAGCCAGCGAGCCCCTGGACCTGATCCTGTCCGACGACGGCCTGCAACATTACCGTTTGGCCCGCGACCTTGAGCTGGTGCTGATCGATGCCGCCCGGGGCCTGGGTAATCGCCGCTGTCTTCCGGCCGGGCCTTTGCGCGAGCCGATCGAACGTTTGCAAAGCGTCGATGCGCTTCTTTATAACGGTACCGGAGCGGATCGGCAGGATGGCTTCGGCTTTCGCCTGCTTCCCACTGCGCTGGTCAATCTGCGGACCGGCGAGCGCCAGCCGCTGGAGCATTTTGCGCCCGGCCAGCAGGTCCATGCGGTCGCGGGTATCGGTAACCCGCAACGTTTCTTCACTACACTTGAAACGTTACACTGGCGGCCCATACCACACTCGTTTGCCGACCATACGCCCTACAGCGCAGAGGTCCTGAATTTCACCCCGTCATTGCCGCTGGTCATGACCGAAAAGGACGCGGTGAAGTGCCGCGCCTTTGCCCAGGCACACTGGTGGTACCTTGCGGTCGATGCTGTACCGTCACCAGCGTTTGTCGCCTGGTTCGATATGCAACTGATGCGCCTTTTGCCCGCTCGTCTTCTGCCTTAAAACGCTTTTTCCAGGGAATTCTCATGGACACCAAACTGCTTGATATCCTCGCTTGCCCGATCTGCAAAGGCCCGCTCAAGCTCAGCGCCGACAAGACCGAGCTGATCAGCAAGGGCGCCGGCCTGGCGTACCCGATCCGTGACGGCATCCCGGTGATGCTGGAAAGCGAAGCCCGCACCCTGACCACCGACGAGCGCCTGGATAAATGACCACTGCCTTCACTGTTGTCATTCCGTCCCGATATGCCTCGACCCGTTTGCCCGGCAAGCCGCTGCAATTGATCGGTAATAAGCCGATGATCCAGTTGGTCTGGGAACAAGCTTGTAAAAGCAGTGCCGAGCGGGTGGTCGTAGCCACCGACGACACACGGATTATCGAGGCCTGCAAAGCCTTCGGCGCCGAAGCCGTACTGACCCGTGAGGACCACAACTCCGGTACCGACCGCCTGGCTGAAGTCGCCGCGCACCTGGGTCTGGCGCCGGATGCCATTGTGGTCAACGTGCAGGGCGATGAGCCGTTGATTCCGCCGTGCGTCATCGATCAGGTAGCGGCGAACCTGGCGGCGCACGCCGAAGCGCGCATGGCGACGCTGGCCGAGCCGATCGAAGACATTCAAACCCTGTTCAATCCGAGCGTGGTGAAAGTGGTCAGCGATATCAACGGGCTGGCCTTGACCTTCAGCCGCTCGATCCTGCCTTGGGCACGGGACGACTTCGCGAAAAACCCCGACGTATTGCCGGCGGGCGTGCCCTATCGCCGTCACATCGGCATTTACGCCTATCGCGCGGGTTTTCTGCATGACTTCGTCGGTTGGGGCCCATGCTGGCTGGAAAACACTGAATCCCTGGAGCAACTGCGTGCCTTGTGGCACGGCGTGCGGATTCACGTGGGCGATGCGCTGGAAGCGCCGCCGGCAGGTGTTGACACCCTTGAAGACCTGGAGCGCGTCCGTCGCCTGCTGAGGGCTTGATGGAAGTTCTGTTTGTCTGCCTGGGCAATATCTGCCGCTCGCCTACTGCCGAAGGGGTGCTGCGGCACAAGCTGCGCGAGGCAGGACTGGCCGGCCAGGTCGAGGTGGCGTCCGCCGGTACTGGCGAATGGCACATCGGCAAACCACCGGACAAGCGCAGCCAGCAGGCGGCGTTGCGACGCGGTTATGACTTGTCGGCCCAGCGTGCGCAGCAGGTCTCGCGTGCTGATTTTGCCCGTTACGACTTGGTTCTTGCCATGGACCAGAGCAATTTGCGCAACCTCAAGGCGATGCAACCTGCGCAAGGCAAGGCTGAACTGGACTTGTTCCTGCGTCGCTACGATTCGCCGGTGGCCGAAGTGCCGGACCCATATTACGACGGCGAACTTGGTTTCGAGCAGGTCCTGGACCTGATCGAGGCCGCATGTGATCAGTTGGTGATCGAATTGAAGGGACGCCTATGACGCTGGATGTACAACCGCAGGTTTCCTTGAAAGCCTTTAACAGTTTTGGCGTCGATGTACGTGCCCAGCTGTTTGCACAGGCGCGCAGCGATGCGGATGTCCGCGAAGCCCTGGCGTATGCGGCCGGGCGAGAACTACCGTTGCTAGTGATTGGCGGTGGCAGCAACCTGCTGCTGACCCAGGATATTGCGGCGCTGGTGTTGCGCATGGCGACCCGAGGCATTCGGGTACTGGATGACGATGGCACTGATGTTGTCGTGGAGGCCGAGGCCGGCGAAGCGTGGCACCCGTTCGTGCTGTGGACGCTGGAACACGGGTTTTGCGGCCTGGAAAACCTCAGCCTGATCCCGGGCACCGTCGGCGCTGCGCCCATGCAGAACATCGGCGCGTACGGGGTTGAGGTCAAGGATGTGTTTGCCGGCTTGACCGCCCTGGATCGCCAGACCGGCCAGCTACGGGATTTCAACCTGGCTGAATGCAATTTCGGCTATCGCGACAGCCTGTTCAAACATGAGGTTGGCCGCTGGTTGATCTTGCGGGTACGTTTTGCCCTGACGCGTGTCGCGCAGCTCAAACTCGATTACGGCCCTGTGCGACAGCGCTTGGCCGAGCAGGGGATCACCCAGGCCAACGCGAGCGATGTCAGTCGCGCCATTTGCAGTATTCGCAGGGAAAAACTGCCAGACCCGACGCAGTTGGGCAATGCCGGCAGCTTTTTCAAGAATCCGCTGGTTTCCCAGGCGCAGGCGAGCGAGTTGAAGGCGGCGTACCCGGATCTGGTGGCTTATCCGCAGGCCGACGGACAGGTGAAACTGGCCGCCGGTTGGTTGATCGACAAGGCCGGCTGGAAGGGATTTCGCGAGGGCGATGCCGGCGTGCATGGTTTGCAGGCCCTGGTGCTGGTCAACTATGGCACGGCCACCGGCAAGGAAATTGCCGACCTGGCGCAACGCATTCAGCAGGATATCGCCCAGCGGTTCAAGGTGGAGCTGGAAATGGAGCCCAATCGCTATTGAGCTACGCTTCTTCATTGCTGAACCAAGCCCTGCATTGCAGGGCTTTTTTATTAATGCCGGGTTAACTTAGCCGACTAACGATATCTGTCTATTGTGATATAGATTCTGTTTATCAAGGGCCCGGTGAAGACCTGTCTTCACAAGAGAGCCTGATTAGCCTGAGCCATCTGCGTGAACCGACCAGATAGCTCGACCCCATAACTCATTCCACTATGCGGGCGTGCCCATGATTACCCTCAAGCTCAACGGTCAAGATCATCAACTGGATGTTACCGAGGACATGCCCTTGCTGTGGGCGATTCGCGATGTAGCGGGTTACAACGGCACCAAATTCGGCTGTGGCATGGGCCTGTGTGGCGCGTGCACTATCCATATCGACGGCGCGCCGGCTCGCAGTTGCATCACGCCGATCGGTTCAGTCAAGGGTCAGGCCATCAGCACCATCGACAACCTGCACAGCGATCCGGTCGGCCAAATCGTACAGCAAGCCTGGCTGGACACCGCCGTCGCCCAATGCGGTTATTGCCAGGGCGGGCAGATTATGTCGGCCACTGCACTGCTGAAAATCAATCCCAACCCCAGCGACGCACAAATAGAAGAGGCCATGGTCGGCAATATCTGCCGTTGTGGCACCTACAACCGGATCAAGACCGCGATCCGCCAGGCAGCGACCCACCTGCAGGGGGCCAAGGCATGAACGGGTTACCCGACAGTTTTGTTCTGAACAACCTCAGTCGCCGTGGTTTCCTCAAGGGCGCCGGTGCCACTGGTGCGCTGATCGTTGCCGCCAGTTGGGGATTGCCGGATGCGTTTGCCGAAGAGGTAAAGAAATACGGCGCCGAAGCGATGCCCAATGGCGTGATCGATGACCCCAAGGTTTATGTCAGCATCGCGACAGATGGCACCGTTACTGTGATGTGCAATCGCTCGGAGATGGGCCAGGGCGTGCGCACCAGCCTGACAATGGTGGTAGCGGACGAACTGGAAGCCGACTGGGACAGGGTAAAAGTTCAGCAGGCGAGCGGCGACGAAGCACGTTTTGGCAATCAGGACACCGACGGCTCACGCAGCATGCGTCACTGGTATGAGCCTATGCGGCGCTGTGGCGCTGCCGTGCGGACCATGCTGGAACAGGCGGCCGCCGAGCAGTGGAAAGTCCCGGTGAATGAGTGCCGGGCGCAGTTGCATACAGTGCGTCACCAGCCCAGCGGTCGCGAACTGGGTTATGGCGCCCTTGCCACTGCCGCCGCTGCGCTGGCTGTCCCGGCGCGGGACAGTCTGCGCCTCAAGCAGCCCGCCGAGTTTCGTTATATCGGCAAGGAGGCGACGAAAGCCATCGACGGGGCCGATATCGTCAACGGTCGAGCGGTGTATGGCGCCGATGTCCAGTTTGACGGGATGTTGTCTGCCGCCATTGCGCGGCCGAAAGTGTATGGCGGCAAGGTCAAGTCCTTTGATGCAAGTGCTGCGCTGAAGGTGCCCGGAGTGCTCAAAGTGCTGGAAGTCGAAAGCCGGCCGTTGCCCTCGGAATTCCAGCCCTTGGGGGGTGTGGCAGTGGTTGCCAGCAATACCTGGGCGGCGATCAAAGGCCGTGAAGCCTTGCAGATTGACTGGGAAGACGGTCCCAATGCCGGCTACAACTCCGTCGAGTATCGCCAGACCCTTGAATCAGCGGCCCTGAAACCCGGCAAGGTCGTACGCAATACCGGCAGTATCGACCAGGCCATGAGCGATGCCGATAACTCCCTGGAAGCCACCTACTACTTGCCGCACCTGGCCCAGTCCCCCATGGAACCCATGGTTGCGATTGCTCGTTTTCAAGACGGCCGATGTGAGACCTGGGCGCCGAGCCAGGCGCCACAAGTAACCCGCGAACGGGTCGCCGAGCGTCTGGGTGTGCCATTTGACAACGTTACGATCCATGTCACGTTGTTAGGTGGTGGTTTTGGTCGTAAGTCAAAACCGGACTTTATTATCGAAGCTGCAATACTGGCCAAGGAGTTTCCTGGCAAGGCAGTGCGGGTGCAATGGACCCGCGAAGACGATATTCACAACTCCTACTTCCATACGGTTTCTGCCGAATACCTCAAGGCAGGCCTGAACAAGGACGGCATGCCGGCTGCCTGGCTGCATCGCACCGTGGCGCCGAGCATCACCGCATTGTTTGCGCCGGGGATGAACCACGAGGCGGCGTTTGAGCTGGGCATGGGCTTCACCAACATGGCCTACGCGATTCCCAACGTGCGCCTGGAAAACCCCGAAGCCAGCGCTCACACGCGGGTTGGCTGGTACCGTTCGGTATCAAATATTCCCCACGGTTTTGCGATTCAGAGCTTTGTCGATGAACTGGCCCACAAGGCTGGCCAGGACCCGTTGAAGTATCAGCTCAAGTTGCTGGGGCCAGATCGTCAGATTGATCCGCGCACCTTGAGTGAGGAGTGGAACTACGGCGAGTCGCCAGAGCGTTATCCCATCGACACCGCGCGCCTGCGCGGGGTGTTGGAAACCGCCGCCAAGGCCGCAGGCTGGGGGCGCAAGTTAGCCAAGGGGCGTGGCCTGGGGTTGGCCGTGCATTACAGCTTCGTCACTTATGTGGCGGCGGTGATTGAGGTGGAAGTCAAGGACGATGGCTCGCTGATCGTCCACAAGGCTGATATCGCCGTGGACTGTGGCCCGCAGATCAACCCGGAACGTATCCGCTCGCAGTTTGAAGGGGCCTGCGTGATGGGCCTGGGCAACGCGGTACTGGGAGAAATCAGCTTCAAGGATGGCAAGGTCCAGCAAGACAACTTCCACATGTACGAAGTGGCGCGCATGTCCCTGGCACCCAAGGAAATTGTCGTGCATCTGGTCACGCCAGAAGGCGACGCGCCCTTGGGTGGCGTCGGAGAGCCAGGTGTGCCGCCGATTGCGCCGGCGTTGTGCAACGCAATCTTTGCCGCCACCGGCAAGCGTATCCGCAACCTACCAGTCCGGTATCAATTGCAGGGTTGGCAGCAAGAGGCGAAGGCTTGATGGACAGCGTTGATCTGAATGTGCTGCGCAGCGTGCTGCAATGGCGCCATGCGGGACATCGTGTCGTGCTGTACAGCGTGGTGCAGACCTGGGGCAGCGCGCCGCGTCCGCCGGGGGCCATGCTGGCCCTGCGTGGTGATGGCGTGGTGATCGGCTCGGTGTCCGGTGGTTGCATCGAGGACGATCTGATCGCACGCTTGCAGGATGGTCGGTTGCCCGAAGAGGGGCCGCCAGTGCAATTGGTGACCTACGGTGTCACCCGCGACGAGGCTGCACGCTTTGGCCTGCCATGTGGCGGGACTTTGCGCCTGACCGAAGAGCGGGTGGGCGATCCAGCTTGGGTGGCGCAGCTATTGGCGCGCTGCGAAGCCCACGAAGTGGTAGCTCGGGAGCTGGTCCTGGCGACCGGAGAAGTGAGCTTGAGCGTTGCTCTTAAAACCGACACTGTAAGTTTTGACGGTGAGCGCTTGCGTGCGATTTACGGTCCGCGCTGGCGACTGCTGTTGATCGGCGCCGGCCAATTGTCGCGTTATGTGGCGGAAATGGCGCGTCTGCTGGATTTTGAAGTGCTGATCTGCGATCCGCGCAAGGAGTTCGTCTACGGCTGGGAAGAGCAGCACGGCCGCTTTGTGCCGGGTATGCCGGATGAGGCGGTGTTCAATATCCAGACGGATGAGCGTACTGCGATTGTTGCCCTGACCCATGATCCGCGCCTGGACGATATGGCGCTATTGACTGCCTTGAATTCCAGCGCGTTCTACATCGGCGCGCTGGGCTCGCGGGTCAACAGCCGCAAGCGTCGAGAAAACCTGGCGGCACTGGGCTTGGCGCCAGAGGCGATCGAGCGTTTGCACGGCCCGATTGGCTTGCATATCGGCAGCCACACGCCGGCAGAGATTGCGTTATCGTTAATGGCCGAAATCGTTTCCATCAAGAATGGGGTCGTGGCGCTGCAGAAAAAGCCGTTGTCGGCGGTCGTCAGTTGAGCGATTCAATCACTGCGATTGTCCTGGCGGCGGGGCAGGGCCGTCGTTTTCGGGCTGTGGCAGGCCAGGACAAGTTACTGGCGCCTTGTGTAGGCCGTGATGGAATCACGCGACCAGTGATTGAGCAGGTGTTGGCGAGCCTGCCATCCAGCGTTACAAGGCGTTTGCTGGTGACCTCGCCAGAGCGTGCCGAGGTGATCCGCCTGGCGAAGACTTACGGATGTGAGGTGTTGCTGCTGCGTTCGACTGGCATGGGCGATAGCATCGCTGGCGCTGTAAAGGCTAGCGGTTCAGCGGCTGGTTGGCTGGTGCTGCTGGGGGATATGCCGTTTGTATTGCCGGCAAGTATCGAGTGCGTGGTCCAAGGCCTGCAAGCACATGGCATCTGCGTCCCTGTGCAGAATGGCAAGTATGGGCATCCGGTGGGTTTTGGACGTTCGCTCGGGCCCAGGTTGATGTCGCTGTCAGGCGACCGGGGTGCCAAGCTGTTGTTCGTCCAGGCCGCAGTGCAGGAAGTTCTGGTTGATGACCCAGGTGTGCTGTGGGATGTGGATGTGCCGCTGTCGCTGGATTTCAAACCCATCGAACAGGAATAGCTCCTGGCGATAGTAGTCCCGCATAAAAAAGCCCCGCCTGATCACTCAGGCGGGGCTTTTTTATGGTCGATGGAATCAGGCGAGAGGTTTAGGCTCGTGCTCTTCTTCCAGGGCTTTGGGGTTGTGCTCGACCACGTCGTCAACGGAACGCAAGGTTTCGTCGATGACAGGGGTTGTGTGCTCAACCACAACTTCGGTGGCCGGGACTGGTGCCTCGACAACTTCAGCAACAGCCGGCGCAGCTTCTACTACGGCTGGTGCCGCAGCGGCGAGTTCGGCTTCCTTCTGCAGGCGCTCGGCTTCACGCTTGCGGCGACGCACTTCACGCGGATCGTTAGGTGCGCGGCCGTTTTCGGTCAGGGCGCTGGCTGGGGCTTCAATCACTGGAACGGTAACTTCGGCAGCCACTGGGGCTTCCTCAGTAACCGGAGCTGGTTCTGCAACCACAGCCGGCGCCGTTTCGGCAGCAGTCACTTCAGCAACAGGTGCTGGTGCTTCTTCTACCGGGGCTGGCGCTTCGGCAACCACAACTGGCTCGGCAGTCCACTGGAAGGCGGTCTGTTCTTCACGAACTTCTGGAGTCGGCTCGAACACCGGGGCTTCGACAGTCGCTTCAACCACAGGCTGTGGTTCAGTCACGATTGCTGGTTCAGATGCTGTTTCGACCGCAGGCTCGGCTTCAGGCGCTTGTGCGACTTCCACTTGCGGAACTGCGGGTGCTTCAACCACGGTGGTGGCTTCGACGACCGGTGCTTCGGCAGTTTCCTGCACGGCGGCAGTGGCACGTTCGGCCTGCTGGTTGGCCTCGGCTTCAGCAGGGGCGCTGATGGTCGAGCTTGCAACTGCAGCGGTAACAGCCAGGCCGGCAGCCAGTTCGGCAGCGGTAGGTTCGTTGGTGACAGTGGCTTCGCCGGCCTCTTCCGAACCTTCGATCACATCGCCATTGGCATCACGCTGACGCTCACGACGGTTGCTGCGCCGACGCTGGCCACGGGAGCGGCGGCGTGGACGATCGCCTTCGGCGTTGTCCTGACCGTCTTCCTGCAATTGCTCGTCGTTGGACAGCAATTCTTCTTCGCTGGCTGCAGCTGCCTGTTCGGCGCGTGGTTGACGCTCTTCACGCGGTGGGCGTGGTGCGCGTTCTTCACGTGGCTGGCGGGCCGGACGTTCTTCGGTGTTGGCAGCCGCGGCGATAGCTGCCGGAGCAGCATCCAGCGGCTCACGCAGTTCACGTACGCGTTCTTCACGCTCGCCACGTGGCTTGCGGTCTTCACGTGGTGCGCGCGGGGCACGTTCTTCGCGAGGGGCGCGTGGTGCGCGTTCTTCACGGGCTACGGCCGGGGTTTCTTCACGGGCTTCACGTGGCTGACGCTCTTCACGTGGCGTACGCTCTTCGCGAGGCTTGCGCTCTTCGTCACGGCGACCGTTGCGGTTACGGCTTTGCTGGCGACCATTGCGACGCTCTTCGTTGCGCGCAGGACGTTCGGTGGCTGGCTTCTCGACAACAGCCGGCGCTGCAGGCTCTTCCTTGGTCGCGAACAGGCTGACCAGGGATTTCACCAGGCCCTTGAACAGGCTAGGTTCCGGCATGGCGGCCGGTGCGGCAACCGTTGGGGCGGCGGCTTCAGTCGGGACAGGCGCGTTGGCGCGAGCCGGTGCAGTCTTGACGGCCGCTTCCTGGCGAACCAAGGTACGGGTCGCGGCGGCTGGCTGGACTTCTTCGACTTCGGCGGCGGCAGCGGCGATTTCGTAGCTGGACTGGTTGGTGTGGGCTTCCGGGCTGTCGTCACGCAGACGCTGCACTTCGAAGTGCGGCGTTTCGAGATGATCGTTCGGCAGGATGACGATGCGGGCGCGGGTGCGCAGTTCGATCTTGGTGATCGAGTTACGCTTTTCGTTGAGCAGGAAAGCGGCAACCGGGATCGGCACTTGCGCGCGGACTTCGGCGGTGCGGTCTTTCAGGGCCTCTTCTTCGATCAGGCGCAGGATCGCCAGGGACAGCGATTCAACGTCACGGATGATGCCAGTGCCGTTGCAACGCGGGCAGACGATGCCACTGCTTTCGCCCAGGGACGGACGCAGGCGCTGACGGGACATTTCCAGCAGGCCGAAGCGCGAGATGCGGCCAACCTGCACGCGGGCACGGTCGGCTTCCAGGCATTCGCGGACTTTCTCTTCCACGGCGCGCTGGTTCTTGGCTGGGGTCATGTCGATGAAGTCGATGACGATCAGGCCGCCGATGTCACGCAGACGCAGTTGACGGGCGATTTCTTCAGCCGCCTCCAGGTTGGTCTGCAGGGCAGTTTCTTCGATGTCGCTGCCTTTGGTGGCGCGTGCCGAGTTGATGTCAATGGACACCAGGGCTTCGGTCGGGTCGATCACGATGGAGCCACCGGAAGGCAGTTCGACCACGCGCTGGAAGGCGGTCTCGATCTGGCTTTCGATCTGGAAGCGGTTGAACAGCGGTACGCTGTCTTCGTACAGCTTGATCTTGCTGGCGTACTGCGGCATCACCTGGCGAATGAAGGTCAGGGCTTCGTCCTGGGCTTCAACGCTGTCGATCAGCACTTCGCCGATGTCCTGGCGCAGGTAATCGCGGATGGCGCGGATGATCACGTTGCTTTCCTGGTAGATCAGGAACGGCGCGGAACGATCCAGGGACGCTTCTTTGATAGCGGTCCACAGTTGCAGCAGGTAGTCGAGGTCCCACTGCATTTCTTCGCTGCTGCGACCCAGGCCGGCAGTGCGTACGATCAGGCCCATGTCGGCCGGGGCAATCAAGCCGTTCAGCGCTTCACGCAGTTCGTTGCGTTCTTCGCCTTCGATGCGACGGGAGATACCGCCGGCACGCGGGTTGTTCGGCATCAGGACCAAGTAACGGCCAGCCAGGCTGATGAAGGTGGTGAGGGCCGCGCCCTTGTTGCCACGTTCTTCTTTTTCCACCTGAACGATGACTTCCTGGCCTTCGCTCAGGACGTCCTTGATGTTCACGCGACCTTCAGGGGCTTTCTTGAAGTACTCGCGGGAGATTTCTTTGAGGGGCAGGAAGCCGTGGCGCTCGGAGCCGAAATCGACAAAGGCAGCCTCAAGGCTTGGTTCGATGCGAGTAATCCGGCCTTTATAGATGTTGGCCTTCTTTTGCTCGCGTGCACCGGACTCGATGTCCAGGTCGTAGAGGCGTTGGCCATCTACCAGAGCAACACGCAACTCTTCGGGTTGGGTTGCGTTAATCAGCATTCTTTTCATGTTGTACCGTCGGTTTCCGGGCTGCCGGAAACGGCGTTCGGCACACACGACTTCTCACGGTCGGTGTCAGGTGCGTCAAGAGTGGTTGGCCACTCCAGTGTCCAGCAATATCGAGCCAATTGGGCCGATATCGCGACGGACGCGTCCTGCATTGTTAGCTGTGGTGACAAAACACCACTTCAACAAAAGCTAAGGTCAGGAGGAGGAATCAACCGACGACTGTGGACGAGATGAAGCGTCTAAAATAAGCCTAGTGCTACACGGTCCGACGGTTGTGCATCTCCACCCTACACGTATCCCTGATAATTCGGGTGCTGCCGCGCGCAGAATCCGCAGCGGGTTGGCATTTACCGTGTTCTCCAATGGGGAGTTCACGCTCATGGCTAATAACAGGCGTTGTTTCCGAAACATTCGCCGTGGTCGGGTCCAGAACTGACTGCACTTTGTGAACTGGCCGTGAATATCGGCATGAAAGGCGGGTAATGGACCCTGCTTTTCACGCTCGCTTCAGGCCTCATGTCACCTGCGCTTGTTACAATTCTGAGCCTCCCAGGGTGGCGAAAACCCCGTAGGACGGCCTTGCGTCCTGATGAATTGCGATGGTCAGGGCTGGCAATTTGTCGCAAGTCCTCTGTCCAGGCCACTTTTGGCGGCGTTCGCGACTATATCAGCAATGATTAAGTGCTTCAATTCCATAAAAAATTGTTATCATTCCCGGCATGACGACTACCGCACCCCCGACCCCCAGCGTCCAGCTGCTTGAGGTCTCGCCGGAATATGCCGGCCAACGCATCGACAACTTTCTTCTGGCCAGGCTCAAAGGCGTGCCCAAGACCTTGATTTATCGCATTTTGCGCAAAGGCGAAGTGCGGGTGAACAAGGGGCGGATCAAGCCCGAGTACAAGCTGCAGGCGGGCGATATCGTCCGGGTGCCACCTGTGCGGGTGCCTGAGCGCGACGAGCCAGTGCCCCTGGCTCAGGGCCTGTTGCAGCGCCTTGAGGCGTCCATTGTCTATGAAGACAAGGCGCTCATTGTGATCAACAAGCCCTGCGGCATTGCCGTGCATGGTGGCAGTGGCTTGAATTTCGGGGTGATTGAAGCTTTTCGCCAGTTGCGTCCGGACACCAAGGAGCTGGAGCTTGTCCACCGCCTGGACCGTGACACTTCCGGTCTGCTGATGATCGCCAAGAAGCGCAGCATGCTGCGTCATCTGCACACTGCCTTGCGCGGCGATGGCGTGGACAAGCGCTATATGGCGCTGGTACGTGGCAATTGGGCATCTTCGATCAAGAGTGTGCGTGCGCCGTTGCAGAAGAGCAATCTGCGCTCTGGCGAGCGGATGGTCGAGGTGGACGAGGAGGGTAAGGAAGCGCTGACACTGTTCAAGGTGCTGCGTCGCTTTGGGGATTTCGCCACCATGGTCGAGGCTAAGCCCGTGACTGGCCGAACCCATCAGATTCGCGTACATACCCTGCACGCTGGCCACTCGATCGCCGGAGATACCAAGTATGGCGACGAAGATTTCTCCAAGGAAATTCGTGACCTGGGCGGCAAGCGCCTGTTTCTGCATGCCTACATGCTTACAGTGCCGTTGCCCGATGGTGGTGAGCTGAAGTTGCAGGCCCCCGTCGATGACATGTGGGCCAAGACCGTGGAGCGCCTGAGTGTCGCACCTTGACTACAAACTGCTGATCTTCGATTGGGATGGCACCCTGTGCGATTCCATTGGTCGGATTGTCGAGTCGATGCATGCAGCCTCGACGCGTTCGGGCCTGGAGCTGTGCGACGACCTGGCGGTCAAGGGCATTATTGGCCTGGGCTTGCCGGAAGCCATACGCACCTTGTATCCGCAGATCGGTGAGGATGAGCTGGTAGCGTTCCGACAGCACTATGCCGATCACTACATTGCCCTTGAGTCCGAGCCTTCGCCGCTGTTTGAAGGGGTGGTGCAGTCGCTGGCCGCATTCCGTGCCGAGGGGTATCACCTGGCGGTCGCCACCGGAAAGGCGCGTCGCGGGCTGGATCGAGTGCTCAAAGCCAATGGCTGGGAAGATTATTTCGATATCACGCGCGCAGCGGATGAGACGGCCAGCAAGCCGCATCCGCTGATGCTCGAGCAGATCATGGCGCATTGTGGCGTGTCGCCGCGCCAGGCATTGATGGTGGGTGATGCATCGTTCGACCTGATGATGGCGCGCAATGCCGGAATGGACAGTGTGGCGGTCAGCTATGGCGCCCAATCTGCCGAGGGCTTGCAGGTATACGAGCCGCGGCTGACGATTGATCGGTTTTCTGAACTGCATGCCTGGCTAAGCCAGGCCAATTAAGTTTTTGCTGGGGTAGATGGCATGACCGATGAGTGGAAGGCGCCGAGCAAGGCCGGTGCCGACGGCAGCGATGACAAAAGCTGGAAACTGTTGGAAAAAACAATGCTGGCGGGTGTCCAGGAGCAGCGTCGTGCGCGACGCTGGGGGATTTTTTTCAAGCTGCTGACGTTTACTTATCTGCTCGGCATGCTGGCGCTGTTCAGTCCGTTGATGGATATGGAGAAAAGTGCCACCCGCGGCACCCAGTACACGGCGCTGATCGAGGTGCGTGGTGTGATTGCTGACAAGGAGTCGGCCAGTGCCGACAATATCGTCAGCAGCCTGCGCAAGGCCTTTGAAGATCCCAAGGTCAAAGGTGTGGTGTTGCGCATCAACAGCCCTGGTGGCAGTCCCGTGCAGTCTGGCTATGTCTATGACGAGATTCGTCGCCTGCGCGTGCTGTATCCGCAGACCAAGCTGTACGCGGTGATTTCGGACCTTGGAGCTTCTGGTGCTTATTACATTGCCAGTGCAGCGGATCAGATCTACGCCGACAAGGCCAGCCTGGTGGGATCCATTGGCGTGACGGCGGCCGGTTATGGTTTTGTCGGCGCCATGGAGAAGCTGGGTGTCGAGCGCCGGACCTACACCTCTGGCGAGCACAAGTCGTTCCTGGATCCGTTCCAGCCACAAAAAGCTGACGAAACCCAGTTCTGGCAGGGCGTGCTGGACACCACCCATCGGCAGTTCATTGCCAGCGTGAAGCAGGGCCGTGGTGATCGGCTTAAGGATAAAGAGCATCCGGAGTTGTTTTCCGGCCTGATCTGGTCAGGCGAACAGGCTTTGCCGCTGGGCTTGATCGATGGCCTGGGCAGTGCCAGTTCGGTAGCGCGGGATGTGATTGGCGAGAAGGAACTGGTGGACTTCACGTTCGAAGAGTCGCCGTTTGATCGCTTCTCCAAGAAGCTTGGGGCCAGCGTGGCGGAGAAATTGGCCTTGTACATGGGCTTCCAGGGTCCGGTCCTGCGCTGAAATCCTGGGGCTGGCATAGGTCAAAATGTGGGAGGGGGCTTGCTCCCGATTGCGGTGGGGCAGCTACAGATAAGCTGACTGATCCACTGCTATCGGGAGCGAGCCCCCTCCCACATTTGGTTTTGTGGTGTGCTTAGGGAATTTGTACACCTTCGGTCAGCAGCATATCCACCAGGCGGATCAGGGGTAGGCCAATCAGGCTGGTCGCATCTAGCCCTTCAGTGCTCTGAAACAGGCTCACACCCAGCCCCTCAGCCTTGAAGCTGCCCGCGCAGTCATACGGCTGCTCAGTCCGCAGGTAGCGTTCGATCCGCTCAGCGTCCAGCTCGCGCATGTGCACAGTAAAAGGTACGCAGTCGACCTGGCAGTGCCCTGTCTCGCTGTTCAGCAGCGCCAGTCCGGTGAGAAAGCTCACGCGCTTGCCACTGGCTGCCAGTAGTTGCTCGCGGGCGTTCTCGAAAGTGTGCGGCTTGCCGATGATTCGCCCATCGAGCGCGGCGACCTGGTCGGAGCCGATGATCAGGTGCCCTGGATGGCTGGCGGCAAGGGCGCGAGCTTTCTGTTCGGCCAGGCGCTTGACCAGCTCCACAGCAGACTCATCCGCACGAGGGCTTTCGTCGATATCCGGCGAGCTGCAGATGAAAGGCAGGCGCAGGCGGTTCAGTAATTCCCGGCGATAAATGGAGCTGGAAGCGAGTAATAAAGGCAGCATCGACGTCTCCTCAAGGCAGTCGGGAATTCTAGCGGCGTGACCGGCTGACGCACAGGGCTGAATTTCCTTTGACATGGCTGGGTGCATCCCTATAATGCTGCGCCTATGTTGAATGACCCGATTCCACCTCACGTTGACCCGCGCAAATTGGCTGATCGTGGCACCACCCTTCAAGGTGAACTGCTGCTGGCCGATTTGGAGAGACTCTGCGACCCGCTTTCCGACAATGTCGGTACGGTGCAGGCGAAATTCGTTTTTGAGCGAGATGAACGTAAATCTGTGGTAATCCACAGCTTTATCGACACCGAAGTCAAAATGGTTTGCCAGCGTTGTCTTGAGCTGGTCACCCTGCCGATCCACAGCGAATGCAGTTATGCTGTGGTGAAAGAGGGTGCGAATACCCAGTCGTTGCCGAAAGGTTATGACGTGCTGGAACTGGGCGAAGATCCTTTGGATCTGCATGCGCTGGTCGAGGAGGAGCTTTTGCTCGCCTTGCCTATTGTGCCTGCTCATCATCCGGAAGAATGCCAGCAGCCGGCGGGCCTCGATGACGAGCCCGAACCGAGCGAGGACGAGGTAACGCGGTCCAACCCGTTCAGTGTATTGGCGCAGTTAAAGCGTGACCCAAACGTTTAGGAGTTAATCAATTATGGCTGTTCAGCAGAACAAAAAATCCCGCTCTGCCCGTGACATGCGTCGCTCCCACGATGCTCTCGAGGCTAGCACCCTGTCCGTAGAAAAAACCACTGGTGAAGTTCACCTGCGTCACCACGTATCGCCAGAAGGCGTATACCGTGGCCGTAAAGTGATCGACAAGGGCGCTGACGAGTAATCACTTGTCTGCTCAAGTCATCGCGATTGACGCAATGGGCGGGGACTTCGGTCCCCGCAGCATTGTTCAGGCCTGCATTGCGAGCCTGTCTGCAACGCCCTCGCTGCACCTGACCCTTGTCGGTCAACCTTCCTTGCTTGAAGAACTGATTGCCAGCCATCCGGCGGTTGATCGCGCGCGCCTGACGATTACGCCAGCCAGTGAAACCATCGGCATGGATGAAAAACCTGCACAAGCCCTGCGTGGCAAGCCCGACTCATCCATGCGTGTGGCGCTTGAGCTTTTGCGGGATGGCAAGGTGATGGCGTGTGTCAGTGCTGGCAATACAGGCGCCCTGATGGCGTTGTCCCGCTTTACTTTAAAAACCTTGCCGGGCATCGACCGGCCCGCGATGGTTGCGGCGATCCCGACCCAGCGCGGCTATTGCCACTTGCTGGATTTGGGGGCGAATGTCGATTGCAGTGCCGAGCATTTGTTGCATTTTGCCCTGATGGGCTCGGTAGCGGCCGAAGCTCTGGGTGTTGTGCGTCCTCGGGTGGCCTTGCTTAATATCGGCACCGAAGACATTAAGGGCAACCAGCAGGTCAAGCTGGCGGCAAGCCTGTTGCAGCAAGCGCGAGGCTTGAACTACATCGGTTTCGTCGAGGGTGACGGTTTGTATCGGGGCGAGGCTGATGTGGTGGTGTGTGACGGTTTTGTCGGCAATATCCTGCTCAAGTCCAGTGAAGGCCTTGCGACAATGATTGCCGCGCGTATCGAGGCATTGTTCAAGCGCAATCTCGCTTCACGATTGGTTGGTGCGCTGGCGTTGCCGTTGATGCAGCGCTTACAGGCCGATCTTGCGCCTGCGCGGCATAATGGGGCGAGCTTTCTCGGCTTGCAGGGGATCGTGGTGAAAAGCCATGGTTCTGCGGGGGTTCAAGGTTTCCAGAGTGCCATTGCGCGAGCGTTGATCGAGATTCAGGAAAACCTGCCGCAGCGTTTGCATGGCCGTCTTGAGGACCTGTTGCCTTAGGTGAATTCGCCCGGGAGTGCTTAAATGTGACCGGTCAGTTCAATTGACCATCCAATCTGTCAGTTTCTTGCGCTCCCCGTTGTGGGGCGTCAATTCTCCGACGACCAGATCATTAGGGGCTTGTTACATGTCTACATCCCTCGCATTCGTCTTTCCAGGGCAGGGCTCGCAGTCCCTCGGCATGTTGGCCGAGCTGGGCGCGCAATACCCGCTGGTTCTGGACACTTTCAAGGAAGCTTCCGATGCCTTGGGTTACGACCTGTGGGCATTGACCCAACAAGGGCCGGAAGAGCAGCTCAACCAAACCGACAAGACTCAGCCAGCGATTCTGGCTGCCTCCATCGCGTTGTGGCGCGTATGGCTGGCCGAGGGCGGCGCACGTCCTGCATTCGTCGCCGGCCACAGCCTGGGTGAATACAGTGCCTTGGTTGCCGCAGGTAGCCTGACCCTCGGTGAGGCGGTCAAGCTGGTCGAGCGTCGCGGCCAACTGATGCAGGAAGCGGTTCCAGCCGGGCAGGGCGGCATGGCCGCTATTCTCGGCCTGGAAGGTGCCGATGTGATTGCCGCCTGCGCCGACGCGGCCCAGGGCGAAGTGGTCAGTGCTGTAAACTTCAACTCCCCTGGCCAGGTAGTGATCGCCGGCGCCAAGGCGGCTGTCGAGCGCGCCATTGAAGGTTGCAAGGCGCGTGGCGCCAAGCGTGCATTGCCGTTGCCGGTGAGCGTGCCGTCCCATTGCGAGCTGATGCGTCCTGCGGCCGAGCGTTTTGCCGAGTCTATCGCCGCCATCAACTGGCAAGCGCCGCAGATTCCGTTGGTGCAAAACGTCAGCGCGGCTGTGGCCGCCGACCTGGACACCCTCAAGCGCGACCTGCTGGAGCAGCTGTACAAGCCGGTTCGCTGGGTTGAATCGGTTCAGACCCTGGCGGCCAACGGCGCGACCCAGTTGGTCGAATGCGGTCCGGGCAAAGTCCTGGCCGGTCTCAACAAGCGCTGCGCCGAAGGCGTGTCGACTTACAATCTCAATACCCCGGATGGCTTCGCAGCCGCCCGTGCCGCATTGGCCTGAACTAAGGAGAAGCCTGCATGAGTCTGCAAGGTAAAGTTGCACTGGTTACCGGCGCCAGCCGTGGCATTGGCCAGGCGATCGCCCTGGAACTGGGCCGTCAGGGCTGCATCGTGATCGGCACCGCCACCTCCGCCTCGGGCGCCGAGCGTATCGCCGCGACCCTGAAGGAAAACGGCGTTCAAGGCACCGGTCTTGAACTCAACGTGACCAGCGATGAGTCCGTGGCTGCTGTGCTGGCCGAGATCAACGCGCAGTTTGGTGTGCCGGCTATTCTGGTGAACAACGCCGGTATCACCCGCGACAACCTGATGATGCGGATGAAAGACGACGAGTGGTACGACGTTGTCGATACCAATCTGAACAGTCTGTTCCGCCTGTCCAAGGGTGTTTTGCGTGGCATGACCAAGGCGCGATGGGGGCGAATTATCAATATTGGCTCCGTAGTGGGTGCCATGGGCAACGCAGGCCAAGTAAACTACGCGTCTGCCAAGGCCGGGCTGGAAGGTTTCAGTCGTGCATTGGCGCGTGAAGTCGGCTCGCGTTCGATTACGGTAAACTCGGTGGCCCCTGGGTTCATCGATACCGATATGACGCGCGAACTGCCTGAGGCACAGCGTGAAGCCTTGTTGACACAGATTCCGCTGGGTCGTCTGGGGCAGGCTCAAGAGATCGCCAATGTGGTCTCTTTCCTGGCTTCTGACGGCGCGGCATACGTGACTGGGGCTACAATCCCGGTTAACGGCGGGATGTACATGAGTTAAATTGTGACGGATCGCTTCAAAAAAATGTCATACGAGCTGTCTAAAATCCGTTATAAAGCTGCAATCTATTTATAGGCAGGTGGCCGAGAAGGTAAGAGGGTGAAGCTTTCAGTTGAAAAGCTGAAAAGCCTTTCTATACACTTACCCACCGGCCAGCTGCCTGAATTTGTCCATTAGGAGTGAAAACAAGGTATGAGCACCATCGAAGAGCGCGTCAAGAAAATCGTTGCCGAGCAACTGGGCGTTAAAGAAGAAGACGTGAAGAACGAAGCTTCCTTCGTTGAAGACCTGGGTGCCGACTCCCTTGACACCGTTGAGCTGGTGATGGCTCTTGAAGAGGAATTCGAGACCGAAATCCCGGACGAAGAAGCTGAAAAAATCACTACTGTTCAAGCTGCTATCGACTACGTTACTGCCCACCAGGCGTAATAGTTTGTAGTCGTCGCTTGCTGTCAGGGAAAAACCGCACTGCTGTAACGGCGTGCGGTTTTTTCTTTAGGTCTGATGCAAAGTGTCGTCATCAAGAAAAAGGAGAGTGCTGTGTCGCGTAGACGCGTCGTAGTCACCGGTATGGGTATGTTGTCGCCACTGGGTACGGATGTGCCGAGCAGTTGGCAGGGCATTCTGGCTGGCCACAGTGGTATTGGTCTGATCGAGCATACGGACCTTTCTGCCTATTCCACCCGTTTTGGCGGCTCGGTAAAGGGCTTCAATGTCGAGGAATATCTCTCGATCAAGGAGTCTCGCAAACTCGACCTGTTCATTCAGTATGGCTTGGCAGCCGGGTTTCAGGCAGTGCGTAATGCTGGCCTGGAAGTCACCGACGCCAACCGTGAGCGCATCGGCGTGGCCATGGGTTCGGGTATTGGCGGTTTGACCAATATCGAAGAAACCAGCCGCACGCTGCACGATTCCGGCCCCCGTCGAATTTCACCGTTCTTCGTGCCTGGTTCGATCATCAATATGATTTCCGGTTTCCTGTCCATCCATTTGGGTGCTCAGGGTCCTAACTACGCCATTGCCACGGCGTGTACCACAGGTACGCACTGCATCGGCATGGCTGCACGTAATATCGCCTATGACGAAGCCGACGTGATGATCGCCGGCGGTGCCGAAATGGCCGCCTGTGGCTTGGGCATGGGCGGATTTGGCGCGTCACGCGCGCTGTCGACCCGTAACGACGAGCCAACCCGTGCCAGTCGTCCGTGGGATAAAGGTCGAGATGGCTTTGTACTCGCCGACGGTGCCGGCGCCCTGGTGCTCGAAGAGTTGGAGCACGCCAAGGCCCGTGGCGCTACGATTTATGCCGAACTGATCGGTTTTGGCATGAGTGGCGACGCATATCACATGACTTCGCCGCCTGCCGACGGAGCGGGCGCTGCCCGTTGCATCAGCAATGCCTTGCGCGATGCACGGATCAACGCCGACCAGGTGCAGTACATCAACGCCCACGGCACTTCGACACCGGCTGGCGACTTGGCGGAAGCCGAGGCAATCAAGTCGGTGTTCGGCGAGCACGCATACCAGCTCGCGGTCAGCTCTACCAAGTCCATGACCGGCCATCTGTTGGGCGCAGCGGGGGCAGTCGAGGCGATCTTCAGTGTGTTGGCCATCAAGGATCAGGTCGCTCCGCCGACCATTAACCTGGATGAGCCAGATGAAGGGTGCGATTTGAATTTCGTCCCTCACGAACCGCAGAAAATGCCGATCGACGTGGTGTTGTCCAACTCGTTCGGCTTTGGCGGTACCAACGGATCTCTGGTGTTCCGCCGGTTCGCCGAGTGATGCACAGCTGGGTCGACGGTCAGCCAGCGGACGCAGTGCCCCTGAAAGATCGTGGCCTGGCCTACGGTGATGGTTTGTTTGAAACCATTGCCGTAAAAGCCGGGCAGCCGGTGTTGCTTGACCGGCACCTGCAGCGCCTCGAAGTGGGGTGCAGAAGATTGGCGATTGTTGCGGATCATGTGCTGATTCGCAGCGAATTGCTCACCTTTGCCGCCGCCCTGGGTGACGGGGTGCTCAAGTTGATCCTTACCCGTGGTGACAGCCTGCGCGGTTATGGCATCAGCGCTGGTGCGCCTGCGCGGCGTATCCTGCAAGGCAGTGCACCTGCCACTTACCCTCACGCCCATGGTTCATCAGGCATACGCCTTTTTCCATGTGCCACTCGCTTGTCCGAGCAGCCCTTGCTCGCTGGCCTCAAACACCTTAACCGCCTTGAGCAAGTAATCGCGCGTGCCGAGTGGCAGGATGCCGATCATGCCGAAGGATTGATGCTGGATATTTCCGGGCGAGTCATTGAAGGCGTGTTCAGCAATCTGTTTCTAGTGGATAACGATCGATTGCTGACGCCCGACCTGAGTCGTTGTGGAGTTGCTGGCGTCATGCGGGCCGAGCTGTTGGCTCGGGCCGAGGCATTGGGCATTGCGACGAGCGTTATCGATATCAGTGTCGAGCAATTGCAGCAGGCCGATGAAGTGTTTGTCTGCAACAGTGTTTATGGCATCTGGCCGGTACTTGGATGTGGGGCAATGAGCTGGTCGGCTGGGCCGCTCACCCGTAAACTGCAGGGCATTGTTCGCGCGCTATTGGATATTTGAGTTGATACGAAAACTTGTTGTATTGCTGCAGATCGGTTTGGTGTTGGCAGGCCTGATCCTGGGCTTCGGCGCCTGGAAGCTTGAGTCTGCCTTGAAGCAACCGCTGAAACTGGGCCAGGAGCAATTGCTTGACGTGCCTGCAGGGTCTACCCCGACCAGCACCTTCAATCGCCTGGAAGCCGACGGTGTGCTTGAGGATGCCTTCTGGCTACGCCTGTATTGGCGCTTCAACCTCGAGGGGCAGCCGCTGCACAGTGGTGAATACCGGATGACCCCCGCAATGACCGCCCAAGGGCTGATCGGTGTGTGGCAGCGTGGGGAAGTTGTACAGTACGGTCTGACCCTGGTGGAGGGCTGGAACTTTCGCCAGGTGCGCAGTGCCCTGGCCAAGCACGAAAAGATCGAACAGACTCTGTCGGGCATGAGCGACAGCGAGGTGATGGAAAAGATCGGCCACCCGGATGTGTTTCCGGAAGGGCGGTTCTTTCCTGACACCTACCGCTTCGTGCGCGGAATGACTGACGTTGAGTTCCTGAAGAAAGCCTATAACCGCCTGGATGACGTGCTCGCCCAGGAGTGGAGCAAACGTGCTCCGGACGCGCCATACACGCAGCCATACCAAGCGTTGATCATGGCTTCCTTGGTGGAGAAGGAAACCGGCGTGCCAGAGGAGCGTGGGCAGATCGCAGGGGTTTTCGTGCGGCGCCTGAAAATCGGCATGATGCTGCAGACCGACCCAACGGTGATCTACGGCATGGGGGAACGCTACAACGGCAAGTTGACCCGTGCGCACCTCAAGGAAGCCACACGCTATAACACCTACATGATTTCGGGCCTGCCGCCGACACCTATTGCCATGGTCGGCCGCGAGGCGATTCATGCAGCGTTGAACCCGGTTCCTGGCAGCAGCTTGTACTTTGTCGCTCGTGGCGACGGCAGCCATGTTTTCTCTGACAACCTGGATGCGCATAATGCCGCCGTGCGTGAGTACCAGCTCAAGCGTCGCGCCGATTATCGTTCAAGCCCTGCACCTGCGGCAAAACTGCCAGGCGAAGGCGCTGTACCGCCGGTTGAGCCTATCGAAAAGCCCCAAGACCCGGTGCCACCAAGCCCGCAATGACTCTGATTAAGGACTGCCTGTGACTGGCTTGTTTATTACCCTGGAAGGCCCGGAAGGCGCAGGCAAGAGCACCAACCGCGAATACCTGGCCAAGTGCCTGCGCGACCAGGGTGTCGAGGTGCTGTTGACTCGTGAGCCCGGTGGTACGCCGCTGGCCGAGCGGATTCGCGAGGTGCTGCTGGCGCCCGGTGACGAGGTCATGAATCCCGATACCGAGTTGTTGCTGGTGTTTGCCGCCCGTGCCCAGCATCTGGCCGAGGTCATACGCCCGGCCCTGGCCCGTGGCGCAGTGGTGATTTGTGATCGTTTTACCGATTCCACCTACGCCTACCAAGGGGCGGGCCGTGGTTTGTCCCTTGAGCGCATTGCGACGCTGGAGAGTTTTGTCCAGGGTGAGCTGCGACCCGATCTGACCTTGGTCTTCGACCTGCCGGTAGAGGTAGGTATGGCCCGCGCTACAGCACGTGGTCGTCTGGACCGTTTCGAACTGGAAGGCCAAGGCTTTTTCGATGCAGTGCGCAGCGCTTTCCTCAAACGTGCCAAGGCTGAACCTGCGCGATATTACTTGCTGGACGCGGCCCAACCACTGCCGCAGGTGCAGCAGGCTATCGATAAACTACTGCCCAAACTGCTGGAGCGCGCCCGTGGCTGAAACCTATCCGTGGCAGGACAGCCTGTGGCAGCACCTGGCGGGGCGTGCCCAGCATGCCCACGCCTATCTGCTCCACGGCCCGGTGGGCATCGGCAAGCGCGCGTTGGCCGAGCGGCTGATGGCCAGTTTGCTGTGCCAGCGGCCAGCCAATCTTGAAGCTTGCGGTGAGTGCAAATCATGCCTGTTGCTCAGGGCTGGCAGTCACCCGGACAACTACTTGCTGGAGCCGGAAGAGGCGGACAAGGCGATCAAGGTTGATCAGGTGCGCGATCTGGTGAGTTTTGTGGTGCAGACCGCACAGATGGGTGGGCGCAAGGTGGTGCTGATCGAACCAGTAGAGTCGATGAACATCAACGCGGCCAATGCCTTGCTCAAGAGCCTGGAAGAGCCTTCCGGCGAAACCGTGCTTCTGTTGGTCAGTCACCAATCCAGTCGCTTGCTGCCGACCATTCGCAGCCGTTGCGTACAGCAGGCCTGCCCGTTGCCGAGCGAGGTCATGAGCCTGCAGTGGCTGGGTCAGGCCTTGCCGGACTGCACTGAGCAGGAGCGGGCAGAGTTGCTGACGCTGGCCGCCGGCTCCCCATTGGCGGCGGTCAAGCTGCAGGCCCAGGGGGTGCGTGAGCAGCGTGCGCTGGTGGTGGATGGGGTGAAGAAGTTGCTCAAGCAAGAGCAGTCGGCCACACAGCTGGCCGAGGGCTGGAAAGACATTCCTCTGCTGCTGCTGTTCGATTGGTTTTGTGATTGGTCCAGCTTGATCCTGCGCTACCAACTGACCCAGGACGAAAGCGGCCTGGGCTTGATGGATATGCGCAAAGTCGTGCAATACCTGGCCCAGAAGAGTGCTCAGGATAAAGTCTTGAACCTTCAGGACTGGATCCTCGGCCAGCGCCAGAAAGTGCTGGGCAAGGCCAATCTCAATCGAGTGCTGTTGCTTGAGGCATTGCTGGTGCAGTGGGTCGGGCTGCTCGGCCGTCGTTGAGATTCTCGGGGCCGACGGATATATCGTTTGGCTAGACACTTCCTGTAACGCAAGTTGTAATTCTTATGCTCGTAGACTCACATTGCCATCTTGATCGCCTCGACCTGACCCAGCACGACGGGTCCCTGGATGCCGCCCTTGAGGCTGCCCGCCAGCGCGGAGTGGGGCACTTCCTGTGCATTGGCGTCAGCGCCGACAACACTGCAGAGGTGAAAGCCCTGGCCGAGCGCTACCCCGATGTTGATTGTTCGGTAGGCATCCACCCGCTGGACCTCAAGCCCGGTGAAGCCCCGGCGCTGGATTGGCTGTTGGGCGAACTCAATCACCCACGGGTAGTGGCCATCGGCGAGACGGGCCTGGATTACCATTACGAACCGGAGGCGGCCGAGTTGCAGCAAGCCTCGTTCCGCCTGCACCTGCAAGCGGCGCGGCAGACCGGCAAACCGGTGATCGTGCATACCCGCGGCGCCCGTGCCGATACCTTGAGCTTGCTGCGCGAAGCGGCGTTGCCTCAGGCGGGTGTGCTGCATTGCTTTACCGAGGATTGGGACATGGCCAAAGCGGCGCTCGACCTGGGGTTCTACATTTCCCTGTCGGGTATCGTCACCTTTCGCAATGCAGATGCCCTGCGCGACGTGGCTCGCCAGGTGCCCGCAGACCGCTTGCTGGTAGAAACCGATTCGCCCTACCTGGCGCCAATTCCTCATCGCGGCAAGCCTAATCTGCCGGAGTATGTGCGGGACGTGGCGGATTACCTGGCGATGCTACGGGGTGAATCCTATGAGCGGTTTGCCGAGCAGACGACGCAGAACTTCAAGCGCCTGTTTACGCTCGCTCACGTTCGCCAGTAAATCCAGGGCAAAAAAAACCCGGGTTCTGGGGGGTGAATCCGGGTTAAGACCATTAGGAGTAAACAAGGGCACGCAGTCCGTCGCTACCCATATTGGCGCTTCACTTGGGGGAGATGTCACGCCAACAGTTGAAGTATTGATCAGTATCTCGTTCAGTCCAGCCGGTTTTGGTCGTTTTTTAAACAGATTTGGAATACATGCGCTTCGGTTGAGTTCTCATGGCGCAGATATACGTCGAGACAGTAACTGTCCTGTTTCTGACCAATTTCTGTCTTTTCGTTGGCGCTCTGTAAGTTTCGTGCAAGGGTTGTTCATATAGACGTTGCCCAACGACCGTTCAGTCGGGATAATCCCTCGCACCGGGCAAAACGTTCCGTCAGGCCGCCACCAAACAAAGCCTGTGGCGTGAAACCCTTTTCCCTACCGACCTTTGCAGACCTTTTTCTATGCACAAAGAACCCCGTAAGGTCCGTGAGTTTCGCCGCCGCGAGCAGGAAATTCTCGACACCGCACTCAAGTTGTTCCTCGAACAAGGCGAAGACAGCGTTACCGTCGAGATGATTGCGGATGCCGTGGGTATCGGCAAAGGCACCATCTATAAACACTTCAAGTCCAAAGCCGAGATCTATTTGCGCCTGATGCTCGACTACGAACGTGACTTGAACGAGTTGCTGCATTCGGCCGATGTCGACAAGGACAAGGAAGCCCTGTCTAGGGCCTACTTCGAGTTCCGCATGCGTGATCCGCAACGCTACCGTCTGTTCGATCGCCTGGAAGAAAAAGTCGTCAAGGGCAACCAGGTGCCGGAAATGGTCGAGGAGTTGCACAAGATCCGTGCCTCGAACTTCGAACGCCTGACCCTACTGATCAAGGGCCGCATCAGCGAGGGCAAGCTTGAAGACGTGCCGCCGTACTTCCACTACTGCGCTGCCTGGGCGCTGGTGCACGGCGCCGTGGCACTGTATCACTCGCCGTTCTGGAGCAATGTGCTGGAAGACCAGGAAGGTTTCTTCCAGTTCCTGATGGATATCGGTGTGCGCATGGGTAACAAGCGCAAGCACAGCACCGACCTGCCGAACGCCGAGACGCCTGCCAGTTAAGTCATTCAGCGCCATGATGGGCTGATGATTTAATGTCGGGCGCGGTGCCCCAGGAATATACTCAGGCAAGGATCTTGCTAAAATCTGATTTATAAGTCAGGTTTTAGCGCGCCCGAATTTTCCGCTGCCGGAGTGATCCATGATCGTTGATCGTCAAGGTAGGCGTTTTCGCAATCTGCGAATCAGCCTGACCTCAGCCTGCAATTACGCCTGTACCTACTGCGTGCCCAACGGCAAGCGGTTGGTGGCTGCGCAGGATGAACTCTCGGCCGAGGCCATGGCCCGTGGCGTGGCGTACCTGATCGAGGCAGCCGGCATTGATCGCCTGCGTATTACCGGGGGCGAGCCGCTGGTCAGCCCCAAGCTTGAGGCCTTCATGAGGGCGGTGGGGAGTATGGGCTTGAGCGACATCAGCTTGACCACCAACGGTCAACTGCTGGCGCGGAAACTGCCACTGCTGGTGGAGGCCGGCATTCGACGGATCAACGTGTCCCTCGACACCCTGGACGCTGATGCCTTTCGCGGCATCGCCCGTGGCGGTGACTTGGCCGCGGTGCTTGATGGCATGGATCAGGCGCGTGCGGCCGGGATCAAGATCAAGGTCAATATGGTTCCATTGCGCGGGCAGAACCTCGATCAGGTAATGCCGCTGCTGGACTACTGCCTGGAGCGCGGCTATGAGTTGCGCTTTATCGAATTGATGCGCATGGGCCACCTGGCCAAGGATTCCAACGCATTTGTGCAGCAGTTCGTCAGTTTGCAGCAACTGTTGAGCCTGATCGGCGAGCATCACGAATACCTGCAGGCCAATGCCCCGGTGGATGCCACGGCGGTGCGCTACGAGGTACCGGGCAAAGGCTTCTTCGGCGTGATCGCCAATGAAAGCGTGCCTTTCTGCCGCACCTGTTCGCGGCTGCGCCTGTCGTCCACCGGCTGGCTGCATGGCTGCCTGTCGTCGAGCAATCGGCACTATGTCGGCGACCTGCTGGACCAGCCCCCCCATCAGGCACTCCCTGCCTTGCAGGGTCTGTTGATGAAAGCACTGGGCGACAAGCAGGAAGTCGCATTCTCCGGCGGCGCGACCGTAATGAAAATCATCGGCGGCTGACGCCCAACTCAAATACCCGCTGCTATGGCCCAAAATCTGCATCCTGCACACATTCGCCGGTTTTCCGTCACCGGCTTCTGGAGGGTAGGATGCGTAGCCTGGTTTTGTTACTGGCGTCGTTAGCGCTGAGTGGCTGCATGACCGTCAGCGATATGGCCGAAGGCACTCGCTATCAGATGAGCGATGCGGGGTTGCTGGATCATAGCGATACCCGTCGTTCCAACTCGGTTCGCATACAGCCGGACTCCTTTATCTATATCGCCCAAGGCGCTTTCACCCCACCGGGCAGCGCGTACCCGCGACCCAACGTAGTGGCCGAGGAAGCCTTCAATGGGTTTATCGAGTACTTCCCAATGATTCGCCGCGCGCGCGCCCCGCAAGGCCTGGAGCAGGCCATGGCCGAGGCGCGTAGTGCCGGCGCGCATTACTTGCTGTACACCCGCTTTGCCCAGGCCGATGACCGGATCGGCAACGCCGATGAATGGGCGGATCAGCAGGCGCTGGACCGGATGGGGATCGACACTGGGGTTATCCAGGTCATGTTGATCGAAACCAGTACCCAATATTTGATTGATACAGCACGGATTCGCAGCCGTGGTGGTTTACTGACGTTCCACGACAATAAACCTGAGGATTTGCTTGGCCCGCCGTTGCAACAGTACGCTCGTAGCCTGCTGGGCATGAGCGTCCAGTAAATCGGAGGAGAAAAGGCATGACGGATTCGACCAAGACCAGTGATTTGTTGGCGCAGTTGCCCAAGGGCAAGGGACCGGCACCGGTCCATCTGTGGAATCCGGATTTTTGCGGCGACATCGACATGCGCATCGCCCGCGATGGTACTTGGTACTACATGGGGTCGCCCATCGGCCGCAAACCCATGGTCAAGTTGTTTTCCAACATCATTCGCCGCGATGGCGATGATTATTTCCTGGTTACTCCGGTGGAGAAGGTCGGCATCAAGGTCGATGATGCACCTTTTGTCGCCGTGACCCTGGATGTCGAAGGGCAGGGGGAAAACCAGATTCTGCGCTTTACCACCCAGGTCGAGGATCAGCTCGAGGCTGGCCCTGAACATCCGCTGCGGGTCGTGATCGACGCGCAGACCCAAGAGCCTGCACCTTATTTGTTGGTGCGCTCGAACCTCGAAGCGCTGGTGCATCGCAACGTTTTCTATCAGTTGGTGGAATTGGCGGTGAGTCGTCAGATCAATGGCCAGAACTGGCTCGGCGTATGGAGCGGCGGGGTGTTTTTCCCCATCGGCCTGGAGCCTTGAGGGCGGCATAATAGGCGCACTCATCCCGGAGCTGATCCATGACACAGAATATCTATGACACGCCAGACTTTTTCGAGGGCTACAGTCAAATGGCGCGCTCGGTCGAAGGTCTCAACGGCGCACCGGAGTGGCCGGCCTTGCAGGCCTTGCTGCCACCCATGTCAGGCTTGAATGTGGTGGACCTGGGATGTGGCTACGGTTGGTTCAGTCGCTGGGCACAGGAACACGGCGCCGAGCAGGTGCTGGGGTTGGATGTTTCGCAGAAGATGCTGGCGCGGGCCGCTGAGACGACGTCATCGACAGCCATTACCTATGCCATTTCCGACCTCGAACAACTGGACCTTCCTGCCCTCAGTTTCGACCTGGCGTACAGTTCGCTGGCGTTCCACTATGTCGTCGACCTCAAGAGCCTGTTCAGCCGTATCTACGATGCACTGGTTGTTGGGGGGCGACTGGTGTTTTCCATCGAGCACCCGATCTTCATGGCGCCGCGTGAGCCAGGCTGGCTGATAGACGATCAAGGGCACAAGAGTTGGCCAGTAAACGATTATCAATTGGAAGGGCCGAGGGTGACGGATTGGTTGGCGCCGGGTGTGATCAAACAGCATCGTACCGTGGGCACATTGCTCAATCTCTTGATCCAGGCAGGGTTTACTTTGCGTCATGTCGAAGAGTGGGGCCCGAGCGCGGCAGATCTGCGCGCGCGCCCCGAACTGGCGGATGAGTTGGAGCGGCCAATGATGTTGCTGGTGGCTGCTCAACGTTAACCCACTCATCCGGCAAAGCGATGCAGCGGCTGGCCCTTGGCAGCAGGGCCAGAGCCGCAAGCATGTACTATTGGCTCGCTTGGTTTTCCAGGTTGCGGGCGGCCTCGACACCGGAAGCCGTCAGCTTGATTGGCAGATTCAGCGCATGTTCGCCGGCATCATTGCAGGTCACGTGCCCGTCTTTGATCAACCCGCGTTCCTGCAGGGCGGCCAGGGTGCCGGCTACGACTTTTTCGCCCCGGTAATTGTCCAGCACCTCCTTGCCCAGGCCGTTGGGGTGAGCGTGCAGTAGTCGGGTGAGCACTTCTTTCTCAAGGTTTTTATCCACGTTCATGCATACCTCTTCAATGGGAGTGGTCGGCTAGCGTTCGTTGGCTCAAGGTTGTTTTGGCGCGCCCGGAAGGTCGTCGTCGCCGTTCGGCATGGCGTTTTTGCCCGGCCCTATTTTGCCGTTCTCTACATCCGTATCGAGGCCTTGACGGTTGCTGTCGTTGCCCTTGGTCCGTGGATCGGCGCCGTCCTGAATAATGGCCCCGCCGTTGGTGTCGAGACCGGTGCCCATGGATTCCTTGGTTTCTTCTGTGGCGGGATTTGGCGGGCTGCCAATCGGGTCGGTCTTGCCGGTGGAGTAATCCGAGGCGGCAAAGCTGCTTAGCGAGATCGCAGACAGCAGGCCGGTGAGGGCGAGGGCGCTCAATTTTGAATTGATCATGGTGCAGCCTCCATATGATTAAGGTCCTTACCTCATATTGGTCAGCCCACCTTTGTGGTTTGTGCCTAGATGTCGACGAACGGTTCTAGGTCACCTGTAAGATTTTGTGTGCCAAAACTCGGCGCCAGATCAGGCGTCCTACACTGATCAGCCAGTTGAGCAGGGCCACGCCCAGCACGACCGTCAACAAACTCGCCATGCCGTGCTGAACGATCAGCTTGCCGGCCAGCAACGGAAAACCGAACACACCGATAAAGTACGCCAGGCTGAACAACAGCAGAGCCTGGGGCATGGTGCCGCCCGGGGCTTCATTGGCGGCCAGGCCGTTGATCACCGAATACGTCAGGCCGTACCCGACGCCCAGCATAATGGCGGCCAGCAGATAGCCGAAGCTGTCGCTGACCACAAACCGGAACAATAGGATCGACACCAGCATCAACCCTGACAACAGGCACGCCGACCAATAGGGGTCACGCTTGACCACGATGCTGGCAATCAGCAGACGACTGGTGATCGCCGCGCTCATGAAGCCGAGAAAGAACAGTGAGTAATCCAGGGAATGGCTCGCTGCATAGCTGGTTTGAAAACTCGACAAGCCGCCAAACACACAACCGCCCAGCCCCACCATGAGGATGGCAAACACGGCTTTGGAACGCAGCACTTGCCGAGTCGCGGCCCAGGAAATTTTCGAGACCGCCGATGCGCCCAGCACGTTCGGTTGCTGCGTGAGTTGCGTACCCAGCCGCCAGAAGATCGCAGCACCCGCCAAACTGGCCACAGCGGCGATATAAAAGGCGAGGGTCAGGGGCAGGCCCATGGCACTTGCGGCCCTTCCCAGCAAAGGGCCGGAACCGATTCCGCTCATCATGCTGCCTGACAGCAAGGCAAAGTACCTGGCGCGCTGGGCCGGCTCCACCAGCATCGCCACGATGATCGGTCCCAAGGTATAGAAGACGCCCCAGCCCAGCCCCAGTGACAAGCCGAAGAACATCAGCCCTTCGCCAAATCCTGGCGTCAGCGCAAAGCCCAGGCATGCCACAGCCAGTAAAACTCCCAAACAGGCAATCGAGCGTGCGGCTCCCAGCGCATCTGACAAATGCCCGGACATCATCACGGCGACAAAGGTGCTGAGCATGGCTGTGGAAATCACACTGCCGGCGTCATGCTCGTTGCCACCTCTGGAGTGAATCAGCAGTGACAACAGAAACGTCGAGCCATAAGACAGCGACAACAAGTAGCTGGCCAGGCAAAACAAGACAAAGAGTTTTCTTCCAACCACGGGAGTGGAGTGCATGGACAAGCCTGAGGTTCTGTTGGATCGAGGGGGAATTTTTACCATGTAGGGCGTCGGGGTTTGTTCTGTGGTTGGTGGTGCTTGGGTCAGTGCACAGCGGAGTATCGGCCTGCACAAATCACTGCAATGGGTCATGAAACAGCCTTAGAATGTGTCCTTTCCTTTTGTTTCAAGGCCTGTCCATGACCATCAAGATTCGCCCCGCCGTGCCCAGCGATGCTGCGCAGATCCTGACCTTCATCACTGAGCTTGCCGACTACGAGAAGGCGCGTCACGAAGTGATCGCCAGTGTGGTGGATATCGAGCATAGCTTGTTCAGCGAGGGCGCCACCGCTCATGGCCTGATCTGTTTGCGTGACGGTGTACCGATTGGGTTTGCGGTGTTCTTTTTCAGCTACTCCACTTGGTTGGGCAGCAACTGCCTGTACCTGGAAGACCTGTATATCAACCCCGAACAGCGTGGCGGTGGTGCCGGTAAAAAGTTACTGCGGCATCTGGCGAAGATTGCCTTTGATAACGACTGCGGCCGCTTTGAGTGGAGCGTGCTGGACTGGAACGAACCGGCCATTGCGTTTTACAAATCCATTGGTGCCCAGCCTCAGGAAGAGTGGGTTCGTTACCGGATGGAGGGGGATGCCCTGCGGAAGTTTGCCGAGGGTTGAGTGCAGCCAGAGTATTTGTTTGCTTTCTCTCTGGAGGGTCCTTTTTTGCATTTTGTCTCATAATATGGGATGCTAAATTATATATTGAGATATTAGGCCCTCTAGGTTTATAGTCACCCGCATCAGCACTCACTACCAAAAAATAAAACAGGTGAAGCGATGCAGGCCCAACCGCTGTCATTACCAGTCGTGCCCGAGCCAACCTACGGTGATCGTCTCAAAGACAAAGTGGTGATCATCACCGGCGGCGCCCAAGGCATAGGCGAGGCCATTGTCGCCTGCTTCCAGGCCCAGCAAGCCTGCCTGGTGATCGCTGATATCCAGGCGGAGAAGGTCGAAAAACTCGCTGCACATTGGCGCGCACGCGGTGCCAGGATCCACGCGCAGCCGGTCGACATCACCTCCAAGGATCAATGGCGGGTTTTGGTCGACGTCGCCATCGAGCGTTTCGGTCGGGTCGATGTGCTGGTCAACTGTGCCGGCGTCAACGTGTTCCGCGACCCGCTGGAAATGACCGACGAGGACTGGCGTCGCTGCTTCGCAATCGATCTGGATGGCGCCTGGTTTGGCTGCCGTACGGTGTTGCCGCACATGATCGAGCAGGGCATCGGTAACATCATCAATATCGCCTCCACCCATTCCAGTCACATCATCCCCGGCTGTTTTCCCTACCCGGTGGCCAAGCACGGCCTGCTTGGACTGACGCGCGCCCTGGGTATCGAATACGCCTCCAAGGGCATCCGCGTGAATGCCATTGCGCCGGGCTACATCGAAACCCAGCTCAACGTCGATTACTGGAACGGCTTCCCCGACCCTCATGCCGAACGCCAGCGCGCGTTTGACCTGCATCCGCCCAAGCGTATCGGCCAGCCTGTCGAAGTGGCGATGACCGCGTTGTTTCTGGCTACCGATGAAGCGCCGTTTATCAATGCGACCTGCGTGATGATCGATGGCGGGCGCTCGGTGATGTACCACGATTAGAACTTGTCACTCACATAACAACAAAAGGTGCCGTTCATGAAAAAAGGACTCCGCGCTCTTGCCGCTGCCGTCGTGCTAAGCGGCCTCAGCACATTCGCACTCGCCGAAGAAGTGAAGATCGGCTTCTTGGTCAAACAGGCCGAAGAACCCTGGTTCCAGACCGAATGGGCCTTCGCCGAAAAGGCCGGCAGGGAGCATGGTTTTACCGTGATCAAGATCGCCGTGCCGGATGGCGAGAAAACCCTGTCGGCCATCGACAGCCTGGCCGCCAACGGCGCCAAGGGTTTTGTGATTTGCCCGCCGGACGTGTCCCTGGGCCCGGCCATCGTCGCCAAGGCCAAGCTCAACGGCTTGAAAGTGATGGCGGTGGATGATCGCTTCGTCGATGCCAAGGGCAACTTCATGGAAGACGTGCCGTACCTGGGCATGGCCGCTTTTGAAGTCGGCCAGAAGCAAGGCGCCGCGATGGCTGGCGAAGCGCAGAAACGTGGCTGGGACTGGAAGGACACCTACGCGGTGATCAACACCTTCAACGAACTGGACACTGGCAAAAAACGCACCGACGGCTCGATCCAGGCCCTCAAGGAAGCCGGCATTCCTGAAGACCATATCCTCACTGCGGCCCTCAAGACCCTGGATGTGCCGGGCAGCATGGACGCCACCAACTCGGCGCTGGTCAAGCTGCCCAGCGGTGCGAAAAACCTGATTATCGGCGGCATGAACGACAACACCGTGCTCGGCGGCGTGCGCGCCACGGAAAGTGCAGGCTTTGCCGCGGCCAACGTGATTGGGATCGGCATCAACGGCACCGACGCTATCGGCGAGCTGAAGAAAGCCAACAGCGGGTTCTTCGGCTCGATGCTGCCAAGCCCGCACATCGAGGGTTATGACACCGCGAAGATGATGTTCGACTGGGTCACCAAAGGCACCGAGCCGCCGAAATACACGGCGATGGACGAAGTGACGCTGATCACCCGCGACAACTTCAAGGAAGAATTGAGCAAGATCGGGCTGTGGAAATGACCGCTGCCAGCCTGTGTTTCAACGGCATCGGCAAGACCTTTCCGGGGGTCAAGGCGCTGGATGGCATCCATTTCAGCGCACACCCTGGGCAGGTACACGCGCTGATGGGGGAAAACGGCGCGGGCAAGTCGACGCTGTTGAAAATCCTCGGCGGTGCCTACATCCCGAGCAGCGGCACGCTGCAGATCGGCGCGCAGACCATGGCCTTCAAGTGCGCCGCCGACAGCATTGCCAGTGGCGTCGCGGTGATTCATCAGGAACTGCACCTGGTGCCGGAAATGACCGTTGCCGAAAACCTGTTCCTGGGGCATCTGCCGTCGCGGTTCGGCGTGGTCAACCGCGGCGTGCTGCGCCAGCAGGCACTGGCCTGCCTCAAGGGCCTGGCCGATGAAATCGACCCGCAAGAGAAGCTGGGCCGCCTGTCCCTGGGCCAGCGCCAACTGGTGGAAATCGCCAAGGCGTTGTCCCGTGGCGCCCATGTGATCGCCTTCGACGAACCCACCAGCAGCCTGTCGGCCCGCGAGATCGACCGCTTGATGGCAATCATCGCGCGCCTGCGTGACGAGGGCAAAGTGGTGCTGTATGTCTCCCATCGCATGGAAGAAGTGTTCCGCATCTGCGACGCGGTGACGGTGTTCAAGGACGGCCGCTACGTGCGCACCTTTGACGACATGAGCACGCTGACCCACGACCAACTGGTCACCTGCATGGTGGGGCGTGATATCCAGGATATCTACGACTACCGCGCGCGCGAGCACGGCGAAGTGGCGCTCAAGGTCGAAGGCCTGCTGGGGCCGGGCTTGCGCGAACCGCTCAGTTTCCAGGTGCGCAAGGGTGAGATTCTCGGCTTGTTCGGGCTGGTAGGCGCAGGGCGCACCGAGCTGTTTCGGCTGTTGAGCGGATTGGAGCGCCGCACTGCCGGCCAGTTGGAGCTGTGTGGCGAACAACTGCACCTGCGCTCACCGCGCGATGCCATCGCCGCCGGGGTGCTGCTGTGCCCGGAAGACCGCAAGAAGGAAGGCATCATCCCGCTGTCCAGCGTGGCTGAAAACATCAATATCAGTGCCCGTGGCAGGCATTCGGCCTTTGGCTGGCTGCTGCGTGATGGCTGGGAAAAGGCCAACGCCTGCCAGCAGATCAAAGCCATGAAAGTCAAAACCCCGACTGCGGCGCAGAAAATCATGTACCTGTCGGGCGGCAATCAACAGAAAGCGATCCTGGGGCGCTGGCTGTCGATGCCGATGAAAGTGCTGCTGCTCGACGAACCGACCCGGGGGATCGACATCGGCGCCAAGGCCGAGATCTACCAGATCATCCATAACCTGGCCGCCAGCGGCATTGCGGTGATTGTGGTGTCCAGCGACTTGATGGAAGTGATGGGCATCAGCGACCGCGTCCTGGTGCTGTGCGAAGGCGCGATGCGCGGCGAAAAAAACCGCGAACACGCAACCGAATCCAATCTGCTGCAACTGGCTTTGCCGAGCCAACGTGCCGACGGCCTGGCGAACTGAAGAGGTGAATATGACAAGTCAAAACAATGGGTTGCCGACGATGCGCAAACCCTTGGACCTGCGCGGCGTGCTCGACAATTGGGCGATGCTGATGGCCGCCGCGGTGATTTTTTTACTCTGTGCGTTGCTCGTTGATAACTTCCTGTCGCCGCTGAACATGCGCGGGCTGGGCCTGGCAATCTCCACTGTCGGCATCGCAGCCTGCACGATGTTGTATTGCCTGGCATCAGGGCATTTCGACTTGTCAGTCGGCTCGGTGATTGCTTGTGCCGGGGTGGTGGCGGCGATCGTGATGCGCGATACCGACAGCGTCATGCTGGGGATCGGCGCGGCATTGTTGATGGGCCTCGTCGTTGGGCTGATCAACGGAATCGTGATCGCCAAGCTGCGAGTCAACGCCTTGATCACCACGCTGGCGACCATGCAGATCGTGCGTGGCCTGGCTTACATCTTTGCCGATGGCAAGGCGGTCGGAGTGTCCCAGGAGCAGTTCTTTGTATTTGGCAACGGGCAGTTGCTGGGCGTGCCGGTGCCGATCCTGATCACCATTGTGTGCTTCATGTTTTTCGGTTGGTTGTTGAACTACACCACCTACGGGCGCAACACCATGGCTATCGGCGGCAACCAGGAAGCGGCGCTGCTGGCGGGGGTGAATGTCGATCGCACCAAGATCATCATCTTTGCCGTCCACGGCGTGATTGGCGCATTGGCCGGAGTGATCCTGGCTTCACGCATGACCTCGGGCCAGCCGATGATCGGCCAGGGCTTCGAGTTGACGGTGATTTCGGCCTGCGTGCTGGGCGGGGTATCGCTCAGTGGTGGTATCGGCATGATCCGTCATGTGATTGCCGGGGTGTTGATCCTGGCGATTATCGAGAATGCGATGAACCTGAAGAACATCGACACCTTCTACCAATATGTAATTCGCGGTTCGATCCTGCTGCTGGCGGTGATAATCGACAGGATGAAGCAGCGCTGATTCAGTCATAATGCCGCTGGTTTTCGTACTTCCCTATAGGCCCCACATGCAGGAAAACGCCCACACCCCCGTCAAAGATGCGGCCCCCACCGGCACGCAAACCCTGCTCCGTGGCCTCGGCGTGGTGCAAGCGGTTGCGGCCGGCGCACGGGACCTCAAGGAAATTGCCCGGCGCATCGGCACTACCCGTAGCACCACTCACCGTCTGGCCAGTTGCCTGGTGGACGAGCGTTACCTGCGCGTCGTGCCGCAGGTGGGTTATCTGCTGGGCCCGAAGCTGATCGAACTGGGCTTCCAGGCGCGTGAAGAGTTGCCGCTGGTGACGCTGGCGATACCCTATCTGGACGAATTGTCGGCGCTGACCGGTGACACCATCCACCTGGCGATTCGCGAATACGACGACGTGTTGTACCTGCACAAGAACCCGGGGCGAAATGGTCCGGAAATGCGCTCGCGGGTAGGCCATCGCATGCCGCTGGCGCGCACTGGCATCGGCAAGGCGCTGCTGCTTGATGACTCGCAGGAAGAATGGCAACGCTTGTATGAAGTGAGTTTGCCGGCGGGCGGGAAAAACCTGCAATGGCCGCAGCACCCGGAACAATCCTGGGCACAGTTCGAGCAACGCATGCGCGACTATGTGACGGGTGGCTATGCATTTGATCTGGAAGACAACGAACCGTCGATCCGTTGTGTCGCGGCACCGGTACGCGATGCCAGCCGGCGCATTGTCGCCGGCATCAGCATCGCCAGTACCGTGCCCTATATGCCGCTGGAAAAAATGGCCGAGCTGATTCCCGTGATCAAACAGGTCGCAGCAAGGCTGTCAGCGGAGTTGGGCGCGAAGGCCTGATCAGGCCTTCAAGGTCGCCATGTCGATCACGAAACGGTATTTCACATCGCCTGCGATCATGCGGGCGTAGGCTTCATTGATTTGGCGGATGTCGAGCATTTCAATGTCGCAGGTGATCCCGTGCTCGGCGCAGAAATCCAGGACTTCCTGGGTTTCGGCAATGCCGCCGATCAACGACCCGGCCAGCACTTTGCGGCCCAATACCAGCTTGGCGGCGTGGACGGGCGGGTCCACGGGTTCGATCAGGCCTACCAGGATATGTACGCCGTCAAAGCGCAGGGTGTCTAGGTAGGGATTGAGGTCGTGCTGTACCGGAATGGTATCGAGCAGGAAGTCGAAGTGTCCGGCGGCAGCCTTCATTTGCTCGGCGTCGGTGGACACGATCACGTGATCGGCGCCCTGGCGACGACCTTCTTCAGCCTTGCTGGCGGAGCGGGTGAACAGCGTGACTTCGGCGCCCATGGCCTTGGCGAACTTGATGCCCATATGACCCAGGCCACCCATGCCGAGCACGCCGACCTTGTCGCCGGCCTTGACGCCGTAGTGCTTGAGCGGCGAGTAGGTGGTGATACCTGCACAGAGGATCGGCGCGGCGCTGGCGGGGTCGAGGCTGGCCGGGATCTTCACCACAAAGTGCTCGCTGACCACGATGCTGTCGGAGTAGCCGCCCATGGTGTTGCTACCGTCGACCCGGTCCGGAGTGGCGTAGGTCATGGTCGGGCCTTCGAGGCAATATTGCTCCAGGTCCGACTTGCACGCCTCGCAGTGGCGGCACGAGTCGACCATGCAACCCACACCTACCAAATCGCCGATCTTGTGTGCGCTGACGTTGGCGCCGACGGCCGTTACCTTGCCGACAATCTCGTGACCCGGCATCAACGGATACACAGCGATGCCCCATTCGTTGCGGGCCTGGTGGATATCGGAGTGGCAGACGCCGCAGTACAGGATTTCAATCGCCACGTCATCGGCGCGCGGGCTGCGGCGCTCGAAGGACATGGGGGCGAGGGGAGTGGTGGCCGACTGAGCGGCGTAACCGATGGCGGTGTACATGATGAACCTCGCAAAAGCAGTGACAAGTGAGGTGGGCCATTTTCCGTGTCGGCATCCGGCGCGGCCATGGCGATTGCTCCGAGTCTTATGCCTAAAGCTCCGGAGGAGCCGCTAAAAGCGTCAAGCCTCAAGCAGCAAGCTATAAACTGCGCACGTTCTTGCAGTGTGTGGCTTGCAACTTGATGCTTATCACACTGTACGGTTGATGCACTTCCCGAGAGTTGCCTTTATGTTGTTGACCCGTCACCTCGATGCCAATGCCGCGCTGGTCGCACTGATCGAACCGCTGACACCCGGCGATGGATTCTCCCCCACGAACCTGCCCGGCGTGCAGGTGTTGCGTGCCAGCTGCGATGTGGCACGCGGACCGCAGATCTACGAGCCGAGCCTGATGATTGTCGCCCAGGGCAGCAAAGTCGCGTATCTGGGTCCTAGGACTCTGGAATATGGCGCCGGGCACTACCTGATCCAGGCGATGCCCGTGCCTTTTGAATGCGAGACTTTTGCCTTGGCGAATGCGCCGCTGTTGGGTGTGACCGTGGGCATTGATCGGGTGGTTCTGGGTGAGTTGGTCATGGCCATGGGGATTCAACCGGGCCCGCCGCCGGCGGCGCAGACGTTGGCGTCGATGAGTTCGGTGGTGCTGGATGACGCCATGCGTGGCTGCGTCGAACGTTTGTTGCAGTGCCTGCACGATCCGCTGGAAAGCCGGATATTGGGCCCGGCACGGGTGCGCGAGTTGCTGTTCACCGCTTTACGCGGGCCCCAGGCGGACGTGTTGCGGGCGCTTGTCGAGCAACAGGGGCAGTTCTCGCGGATCGCCACGTCGTTGAGTCACCTGCATGCCCATTACGCCGAGCCACTTAATATCGAGACCCTCGCCGGTTACGCCAACATGAGCGCGTCCACCTTTCATGAGCACTTCAAGCGCTGCACGCTGTTGTCGCCGGTGCAGTACCTCAAGCGTCTACGGCTGCTCAAGGCCCAGCAGTTGCTGTTGGTAGATGGGATGGGAGTGGCACAGGCGGCACATAACGTGGGGTATCAGAGTACGTCGCAGTTCAGTCGCGAATACAAACGCTACTTCCTGCGTAACCCGGGAGAGGAGCGAGCGGCATAGTTATCCAGGCAAAACACAACCCAGAAATGTGGGAGCGAGCAAGCCCGTTCCCACATTTGATTTATGTTGGCCGAAAAAAAGGCCCTGTTTCGGGCCTTTTTAAGCAGCAGACTTACATGTTCGGGTACGTCGGCCCGCCCGCGCCCTCGGGAGTTACCCAGGTAATGTTCTGCGAAGGATCCTTGATGTCACAGGTCTTGCAGTGCACGCAGTTCTGGGCGTTGATCTGGAAGCGCTTCTCGCCGTCTTCCTTGGTGATCACTTCATACACGCCGGCAGGGCAGTAGCGCTGCGCCGGTTCATCGTAGAGCGGCAAGTTGGTGCCGATCGGGATGCTTGGGTCCTTGAGCTTCAAGTGGCACGGCTGTTCCTCTTCGTGGTTGGTGCTGGAGAGGAACACCGAGCTCAGCTTGTCGAAGCTCAGCTTGCCGTCAGGTTTCGGATAGTCGATTTTCTTGCTGTCCTTGGCCAACTTGAGGCAGGCGTAGTCCGGCTTGGTGTCGTGCAGGGTGAACGGCATCTTGCCGCCGAGGATGTTCTGGTCGAACCAGTTGAAACCGGCACCGACGATCGGACCGAACTTGTGCATTGCCGGACCGAAGTTACGGGTGGCGAACAGTTCTTCGTAGAGCCAGCTGGACTTGAAGCTGTCGACGTAAGCGGTCAGTTCGTCGCCGCCTTCGGACTCGGCGAACAAGCGATCAGCCACGGCGTCAGCGGCGAGCATGCCGGACTTCATGGCGGTGTGGCTGCCCTTGATCTTGGCGAAGTTCAAGGTGCCGAGATCGCAACCGATCAGCGCGCCGCCCTTGAATACCATCTTGGGCAGGGAGTTCAGGCCACCTTTGCAGATGGCGCGCGCGCCGTAGCTGATGCGCTTGCCGCCTTCCAGATATTGCTTGAGCACCGGGTGATGCTTGAGGCGCTGGAACTCATCGAACGGCGACAGGAACGTGTTGCTGTAAGACAGGTCAACGATCAGGCCGACGACTACTTGGTTGTTTTCCAAATGGTAGAGGAACGATCCGCCGGTGTTCTCGCTGCTCATGATGTCCAACGGCCAGCCGGCGGTGTGGACCACCAGGCCTGGCTGATGCTTGGCCGGGTCGATTTCCCAGATTTCTTTCAAACCGATACCGTAGTGTTGGGCGTCGGCGTCGCTGTCCAGGTTGAAGCGTTGGATCAGTTGCTTGCCGATGTGGCCACGGCAACCTTCGGCGAACAGTGTGTACTTGCCACGCAATTCCATGCCCGGGGTGTAGAGGCCTTCTTTAGGCTGACCTTCACGGTCGACGCCAAGATCACCGGTGATGATCCCGCGCACTACGCCATTTTCGTCGAACAGGGCTTCCTGGGCGGCAAAACCCGGGTAGATTTCCACGCCCAGGTTCTCGGCCTGCTGGGCCAGCCAGCGGCACAGGTTACCCAGGGAGATAATGTAGTTGCCTTCGTTGTGCATGGTCTTGGGCACAAAGAAGTCCGGCACCTTGGTAGAGGCTTCTTCGTTGCGCAGCACATAGATGTCATCGCGCACCACCGGGGTGTTGAGCGGGGCGCCGAGTTCTTTCCAGTCAGGGAACAGTTCGTTCAGGGCCCGTGGCTCGAACACGGCGCCGGACAGGATGTGAGCGCCGACTTCGGAGCCTTTTTCGACCACGCAGACGCTGATTTCCTTACCGGCTTCGGCGGCCTTCTGCTTCAGGCGGCAGGCGGCAGACAGGCCAGCCGGGCCAGCGCCGACGATGACCACGTCGAATTCCATGTATTCGCGTTCCACAGGCTATCTCCTACTCAAGGCTCTACAGTTTTTTTTCTAATGGGTGGAGGTTCGGTGTTTCAGCCCTCATTGCCTGCATGAATCTTATGCAATAGCGCAAGGCGACCCACCTTTCTCTCTAGGCGGCGCATTATATCTACACCACTCTCAGCGTCCAATACAAACGTTTGTTTGAATTGCCTGCAAGCTAGATAAATCAAAGCAGCGCGGCTTATGACTGACCATTTTGCCGTATTGACCGGAATAGGTGTTCCGGTCAATATACGGTCGGTTTTGCGCTTCCCGTAGGCGGACTGCCGGTTTCAAGGCCACCTCCAAAGGCAAGGTAATAGCCATGCAGGTTGACGCGCACGTAATGCTGGCGTGCAGTTTACACGTTGCGACGATAAATGACTTGTCGGTCACCCCTGACGAACGGTCTTTATTATTCAAGGCATGCAACGTTACCTGTCATGACCGCCTGCGTTTTTAGAGGTGCCCTTGTGTGCCGTTGAGTATCTACCGCCAGGTTTATCCGGGCGGCTTCCTTTTCACCGGAGAGTAACGAGGAATCCATGAAGGTTCTTGTAGCTGTCAAACGCGTTGTCGATTACAACGTGAAAGTTCGCGTCAAGGCGGACAATTCCGGCGTCGATCTCGCTAACGTCAAAATGTCGATGAACCCGTTCTGCGAAATCGCCGTGGAAGAAGCCGTACGCCTGAAAGAGAAAGGCGTTGCGACTGAAATCGTCGTGGTTTCCATCGGTCCGACCACAGCTCAAGAGCAGTTGCGTACTGCCTTGGCGCTGGGTGCTGATCGTGCCGTTCTCGTCGAATCCGCTGAAGAGCTGACCTCGCTGGCCGTTGCCAAGCTGTTGAAAGCCGTTGTCGACAAGGAACAACCTCAGTTGGTGATCCTGGGCAAACAGGCCATCGACAGCGACAACAACCAGACTGGCCAGATGCTGGCTGCACTGACTGGTTACGGCCAGGGCACCTTCGCCTCCAAGGTGGAAGTGAGCGGCGACAGCGTTGCCGTGATCCGCGAAATCGACGGCGGCGCGCAGACGGTTTCCCTGAAACTGCCGGCGATCGTCACCACCGACCTGCGTTTGAACGAGCCGCGCTACGCGTCCCTGCCAAACATCATGAAAGCCAAGAAGAAGCCTCTTGAAGTGCTGACTCCGGACGCTTTGGGCGTTTCCACCGCCTCCACCAACAAGACCGTCAAGGTTGAAGCACCGGCTGCACGCAGCGCGGGCATCAAGGTCAAGTCGGTGGCTGAACTGGTCGAGAAACTGAAAAACGAAGCGAAGGTGATCTGATCATGACTATCCTCGTAATCGCCGAACACGATAACAAGGTGCTGGCCCCGGCCACCCTGAACACCGTGGCTGCTGCCGCCAAAATCGGTGGCGATATCCACGTGCTGGTTGCAGGCCAAGGCGCTGGCGCCGTGGCTGAAGCCGCTGCGAAAATCGCAGGCGTGAGCAAAATCCTGAACGCTGACAATGCCGCTTACGCGCATCAGTTACCGGAAAACGTTGCGCCTCTGGTTGCCGAGTTGGGCAAGGGCTACAGCCACATCCTGGCTGCCGCCACCTCCAACGGCAAGAACATCCTGCCACGCGTTGCTGCGCTGTTGGACGTTGACCAGATCTCCGAGATCATCTCGGTAGAAAGCGCCGATACCTTCAAGCGCCCGATCTACGCCGGTAACGCCATTGCCACCGTGCAATCGACCGCTTCGGTAAAAGTCATCACCGTACGTGCCACCGGGTTCGACCCGGTTGCTGGCGAAGGTGGTTCGGCGGCTGTTGAAGCTGTCGCGGCTGCCCATGACGCAGGTACGTCCAGCTTTGTTGGTGAAGAGCTGGCCAAGTCCGACCGTCCCGAGCTGACCGCTGCCAAGATCGTCGTTTCGGGCGGCCGTGGCATGCAGAACGGTGACAACTTCAAGCACCTGTACGCCCTGGCCGACAAGCTGGGAGCTGCGGTCGGCGCTTCCCGCGCTGCCGTCGACGCAGGTTTTGTACCCAACGACATGCAGGTCGGTCAGACCGGCAAGATTGTTGCGCCACAGCTGTACATCGCCGTCGGTATCTCCGGCGCGATCCAGCACCTGGCCGGTATGAAAGACTCCAAAGTGATCGTTGCGATCAACAAGGACGAAGAAGCGCCGATCTTCCAGGTGGCCGATTACGGCCTGGTGGCCGACTTGTTCGAAGCCGTACCAGAGTTGGAGAAGCTGGTCTAATCCAGCCGCTTCACTTATAAAGAGCCCGGTCCTTGACCGGGCTTTTTTTGCACGCCATTTTTTGATCGGAGAACCCTGCCATGGAACTGCGCACCTGGACTGTATTGCTGGGCCTGACGCTGCTACCGACCTTGTCTGTGGCCGCCGGCAAGTGCGAGCGCCTGGTGGTGACCGGCAGCCCGGATGCGCCACCCTATCTGTGGCGTGATCCCCAGGACCCAACCCGTTTGATCGGCGCCAATGCCGATGTGCTGCAGCAAGTGGCCAAGGAGTTGGGGTTGAAAATCGATCTGCTGTACGGTGGCAAACGATCCCAGGCCCTGGATGAGGTACGCAGCGGGCGCATGGACCTGCTCGCCGATGCCCCGCTGAGTGTGAGCGAGCTGGAAGCCCTGGACTATATTCACCCGGCGCTGATACAGGCGCAGTATCAGGTCTGGACTCGCAAGGATTCGGAGTTAGCCTACAACGTCGCCGACGACTTGCAGGGACACAAGGGCGCCGTATCGCAAAGAGCGCGCTTGACTGCTGGCTTCGAAGCTTTCGCCACCGGGCAATTGACGTTGGAGCGCACGCCCACCCTGACCCAGGCTTTTCAAAAACTGTTGTTGAGTGAGGTCGACTACGTGCTCGCCGGACGTTATTCCGGTGCAGCCTTGGCCCAGACCCTGGGCATGAGCAATGACCTGATAGCGCGTGAATTGCCTGTGGATCAACCGGGTCTGTACCTGGCCATTTCCCACAACTCGGCCTGCAATGATCCGTGGTTGCGCGGACAGCTTGCTAAAAAGATGACAGAATTGTCTTCGTCCGACCTGACGGAAGCTGCGCTGCAGCGCAATATCGAACGCTGGAAACTGCAATTGCAGCAACCCGTCGGTACCCCAACAAAGTAGGGATTTTTAGTGACTATTCGACCTCTTTTCGCGGCCCTCGCCGTTGTAACGCTGGCGGGCTGTGCCGCAGATCCTGCGCCGAATGAACAGATGCGCCTGACCCAGCAGGCGCTGGAACAAGCCATGGCTGTCGGCGCCGCCGCCGATGAAACGCCGGAGCTGAAACTGGCCGAGGGCAAATACGCCCAGGCCAAGGCTGACATGGCGGATGAGTCCTACAAGGATGCGCGCATGCAGGCTGAACAAGCCGAGCTGGATGCCCGTTTGGCTGAAGCACGGGTACTGACGCAAAAGAGCCAGGAACAATTGAACGTGCTCGACACGCGCATCACGCGCTTGCGCAAACAGTTGGGAGATGCCCAATGAGCCTGCTGATTCGAGGCTTGGGCTGCGGGCTGTTGCTGGGCAGCGTGGCGCTCGGCGGTTGTGCCAGCCATCCCGACCGCGCCAATGCGTTGCAACAGGCCAGCAATGACTTCCAGAAGGTCAAGGAAGATTCCAATGTATTGCGTATCGCCCCCAAGGATGTGATCCGTGCGGGTGAGTCCCTGGCCCGGGCCGACCGTCTTTCCAGCTACTGGGGCAGTGGCGCCGACGTTGAGCACTATGCTTACCTGAGCCAGCGCTACAGCGCGATTGCCCGGGAACATACCGATCTGGTGCTCAATGAGGAGCGCGGTGCCAAGCTCGAACTGGAGCGCCTGCGTCTGCAACTGGCCCTGCGTGAAACCAAGCTGCTGAGCGTACAGCAACAGGGCAAGTGGCTCGAAGAACAGATTGCCAGCCTGACCACCCAGACGGATCGCGGCCTGGTGATGACGCTGGGCGACGTGCTGTTCGACACCGGCGAAGTGGAACTGAAAAACTCCGCCAATCGAGCTGTCTTGAAAATCGTCCAGTTTCTGCAACTGAACCCCAAGCGCGTGGTACGTATCGAGGGTTACACCGACAGTACCGGTGGCGAGCAGGAAAACCTCAAGCTGTCCCGGGATCGTGCCCAGGCGGTCGCAGATGTACTGGTAGACCTTGGGATCGATGAAAAACGCATCCAGGTGGAAGGCTACGGTGATCAGTATCCGGTGGAGGCGAACGCCTCGGAGCGAGGGCGCGCCCAGAATCGCCGGGTCGAAATTGTATTCTCCGACGAAAAGGGCCAATTGGGCGCCGCCCGTGGATAACCACTTGCCAACCGGATAGGCGCGTGCAAGCGCTCCTGTGCACGGACATCGCCGCCTATAACCCGATCACTGATCGGGTTTTTTAATGCCTGCGATTGAGTTCTCAACCCCTACAGTTTTTTCTATCACTGTCGCTCGTCCTCGATTATTGTGACGACTGTCCCCGTACACTTCTCAACTGTGCCGGTATGTTTCACACAAAAACAAAATATCCGTGAAATCGAGTGCTGCGTCATGACCAACCTCTTGCTGTACCAACGTATCGCTCAGCAACTGGCTGAGGATATCCGGCGTGGTGTCTACCAACCGGGTGAGCGCGTGCCGTCGGTGCGCAAGATGAGTTCCCAGCTTAACGTCAGCCACGCCACGGTATTGCAGGCCTACGCCAATCTCGAGGATCAGGGGCTGATTCGCGCACGGCCACAGTCCGGGTACTACGTACACCAGACTCCAGCCCTGACCGCACCAACGCCGGACATCGCCCGCGTTGAGCGTCCGGGCCTGGTAACCCGCAGCAGCATTATTCAGCAGGTATTGGTGGAGTCTCGCCGCGAGGGGGTGTTCCCACTGGGAGCTGCCGTGCCAAGCGTTGACTACCTGCCGGTCAGGGCGCTGCACCAGCAACTGGCCAAGGTTACGCGCTTCCAGAGCCCGCGGGCGTTCAGCTATATGTTCAGTCCGGGGTTCGAGCCGTTGCGCCGTCAGGTGGCGATCCGCATGCGCGATGCCGGAGTGGTGGTAGACCCTTCTGAAGTGGTGATTACCCACGGTTGTGTCGATGCCCTGCAGATGTCGTTGCGGGTGCTGACCCGTCCCGGTGACCTGATCGCGGCCGAGTCGCCGACCTATTACGGTTTGTTGCAACTGGCCGATCTCCTGGGGCTCAAGGTCATCGAAATTCCCAGTGATCCGGCCACGGGGATGAGCCTGGAAGCCCTGCAATTGGCGGCCAACCAATGGTCGATCAAGGCCCTGGTACTGACCACGCGCCTGAGTAATCCCCTGGGCGGCACCATGCCCGAAGAGCGGCAGAAACAGCTGCTGCGCCTGGCTTCGGACTTCGACATCCAGATTGTCGAAGACGATATCTACGGCGAATTGATGTTTGAACTGGGCCGTACCAAGGCGCTGAAAGCTTATGATCGCCTGGACCGTGTGATCTATTGCTCCAGCTTTTCCAAGACGCTGTCCCCCGGCGTGCGGATTGGCTGGATGATTGCCGGAAAATACCAGCAGGAGATCCAGCGCCTGCAAATGTTCAGTACCCATTCGGCGTGCAGCGTTACGCAGATGGGCGTGGCGGCGTATCTGGAAAACGGTGGTTACGACCGGCATCTGCGCTACATCCGCCAGGAGTACCGTAAGAATCTCAGTGCCTTTCAGTTGGCGGTACAGCAGTATTTTCCGGAAGGTACCCAGATGAGCCGGCCGACCGGTGGATTTATCCTATGGGTCAGCCTGCCGGGGCGGGTCAATGCCCAGGAGCTGCATGTACGGGCCTTACAGCAAGGTATCAGCATTGCACCGGGGCTGATTTTCAGTAATACGGAACAGTTCAACCACTGTGTTCGCCTCAACTGCGGTACACCGTGGAATCGCGAGGCAGAACGGGCGTTGATGACTCTGGGAATGTTGGCCAGCCAGTTATGTCAGGAGGCAGCGAGCGGTTTTTGATGCCCGATAAAAGCGAGCATGTACAGGTGGGGGTAATCGCCGCGCTTGTCATGCCGTGCTCAACAAGCGAGCATATGGCCTTCTGCCGTTAACGCTGTTGGCGATATGACTTCTATTTTTCCTGCCGTGCTTTTGTTCTGCCTGGCGAGCCTGTGCAACGCAGCGCCTGTGTCTGCGGCGCCCGCCAGTGAGCGTGTGGTGGCGGCAAATGCCGGGCAAAAAACGGCACCCGCGAAAAAAACCGTCCAGCCCAAAAAGGCCGCCCCGGTCAGGAAAGCCAAGCCGGTGAAGAAGCGGCCACCGATCGCCAGTAAATCCAAGTCGGCCCGTGAAGTGGCCCGCACCAAACTGCCGCCTGCGCAGTTGGACCTCAGTCTGCCTCAGGACATGGTCAGGCATTTGCAACCCCTTGGCACGATGCCAAAGCCGCGCAATGTTCCATTATTGCCGCCGATGTTTGATGAGAAGCCTATTGATAACAGCGCGTTCCAGATCAACGGACGTTTGCTCAGCAACGAAATGCAGTTGCAGATGCGCAACGAAGAGCGACGCGATGTTGAAGGTGCGGCGCTGGATTTTGAATTCAGGAATTGATTTTCTTCACCTTGTGACGTGAGCCACTGACCATCTGTCGCAGACTGGTCGGTTACTTTTGTTTTCTGCGAAAAATCCCTGTTAGACCAATTTTAAACAGATGTTTAAGGGCGTACTCTAGCTTTGCATCAACACTTTGTCGTCGAGGACCTCTTGGTCATGAAATGCCGTGAAGGCTGTGGCGCATGCTGCATTGCCCCCTCCATCAGTTCGCCGTTACCCGGTATGCCCAATGGCAAGCCTGCGGGCGAACGGTGCCTGCATCTGTCTGTCGAACAGCTGTGCCAGCTGTTTGGCCAGCCTGAGCGGCCTGCTGTGTGTGGTGCGTTTGCGGCGGATATCGAGGTCTGTGGCAACAGCCAGGAAGAAGCGATCAAGTTGATCGGCTGGTGGGAGCAGATGACGGCGGCTTAGTGGCTTTAAGGTCAGAACTTCAACAATAAAGGAAGACAACAATGAGTTCGCTGAAACGAATGGCTGTGTTGTGCGGTTTTACTGTTTTGTTTGCTGGTGCGGCCCAGGCTGAAGATTGGCAGGTTGCCAAGGATGAAGAAGGTATCAAGGTTTCCTTGAGTGAAGTGGCGGGCTCCAAGTACAAGGCTTACCGCGGCGTAACCGTAATCAAGGCGCCGTTAGCCAAGATCCAGGCTTTGCAGGAAGACGTCGCCGGCGCCTGTGCCTGGATTCATGAGTGCAAGTCACAGAAGCTGGTTGATCAAAAGGGTAACGAGAGTTGGACCTACACCCAATTCAAGGCCCCGTTCCCGGTAACGGATCGTGATTCCTACATTCACGTCACCACGACCCAAGGCGCCGATGGGAGCCTGAGCCGGAAACTGAAAGGTGTCCCCACCTACAAACCGGAAGAAAAAGGCTATGTACGTGTGGCCCAGGTCGAAGGCTTCTGGACACTGGTGCCCAAAGGCGCCGATCAGACCGAAGTGACCTATCAGGTTCATACCGAGCCAGGCGGCAGCGTACCTTCCTGGTTGGCCAACAAGTTCGTGGTAGAGGCGCCTTTCAATACCTTGAAAGCCCTCAAAGAACGCGCCGAGAAGTAAACACGGTCAAGGCGGTGCCTCCGGCCCTGAGCGGAACGATTCATGAGCCCTCAGGGTCCGAATATCGGTAAGCCCATCCATGGGTTTTATCGAGGAGGCACTGATGCAAAAGTGGCAGGTTACCTTTGTTGATGATCACGGCGATCAGTCCGTGGAGCAGTTCACCTGCGAACAACAGCCCAGCCTCGAAGAAGCTGCGCAAATGATTCGCGCCAAGCTGCTGCCGATAGCCGCCCAACTGGACCTCAATGACCTGGAGGGGCGCGCTGACGAACCCACGGTCAAGAGTCTGAAAACCCAGAACAGCATTCAAATCCTCAGCATTACCTCTGTCTCCTGAATATTTCCTGTACGACCTTAAAGCGCCTCTGGTGGAGGTGATAGCTTCGCGCTACTCTGCAGGAGAGATCAGCGAATGAATCGCTAAGGTCTGGTCTTGTCAGCTACATGCTTGTTTTCCTGCGGCGATGTCATTGCCGTTATTCCGCGCTGTTCATGTGCGGGTCCTGGGAAGCACGGAAAGTCTATCCATCGGTTTTAGGAGGACGTTTCATGAGCACAGCCTATCAAGAAGACATCAGCACCAACGTGTTACGCCGCATGAAAGAGGGCGGCTTTGATTTTTCACGTTTTCACCCCATTGAGTTCTACGCCATTTTCCCGGATGAGGAGCGGGCGCGCAGGGCCGCGGGTCGATTTCGTGGAGAGTCGATCAATGCCCAGGTCAGCGCACGGGATGACGGTGCATGGTTCCTGGAGTTGAGCAAAGTGATGTTCGCGACCTACGACGGCATAGGAGACTTTGAACAGGACTTTGAGGCAGTGGTCGAGCCCTTGGGCGGGATCATTGAAGGCTGGGGCGTGAAGCAGGAGGTACGTGGCCTACCCATGTAGTTGTGCATTGAAAAACACAGCGTATCGGCTGACCCTTGGGTTGGCCGTTTTTGTTTCTGGCACGGGTAAATTTCATCACTCAATGCGAAAATTTCGCAAAAAAAAGCCACCCAGACAGGGTGGCCGAAGGGAAGACCGTCGAGAAGGAGAACCGGTCGGTACAGTTGTTCCAATTTAACGGCAACTGGATTGCTAATGCTGTAGGACTAATCCTGTTCAGCGAATGAGGGCAATTATCCGCAACTGTTGCCACGCGGTGAAATCAACTCTGGCTATGCAGGTGATAGGTGCAGCCCGCATCTGATTGGCGCCTGCAGGAAGCCGCTGGGGCGATTAATGCACCGGGACGGTGCGTTGGCGACCTGGACTAAAGCCAACTGACCGATGTCTCGGTGTGAATGCCGCTGGCACGGGCCTTGCGATAGACCTGCGCAAGAGCTTTGCGACAAGGAGTACGGCATGACCCGGGCTTGTGACGATGAAATGTACGATATTGAGCACTATCCCCACATGCTGCTCGACACCCTTAAACGCTCCAGCCCGCTGGCGAACCCCTGTGTGGTGTTTTTGACGCCCGGACGCTTCGACAGCGCGTTCCTCGAACACGCATTTATTGCCCAGGCCATGGGAGTGGAACTGGTGGAGGGCGCCGATCTGTTTGTGCGCGACGACCGAGTGTTCATGCACACCATCGATGGGCCGAAAGCGGTTGATGTGATCTATAGCCCTCTCGGTGGCGACGCGTTTCTTTTGTCCGGTCGAGAAGCGTGTGTGGCGCCGGGTGGGTTGGCCCGAGTGGCGCTGTGTGAAGGTTCGCTGGTCAACGCTTCTCAAGGCGGCGGAGCCAAAGACTCCTGGGTGACCGGCAGGGTCAACCAGCCAGCTCTTCCTGAACGCGATATAAGGCGGGCGATGGGCCTGGACTATCAGGAGGATATGCATCGCGGGGGAGGGCATGGTCCGATGCACGCCAAGGTACCTGTCGCTCTGGCGCAGGTGATTATGGCGCAGCAGCAATAGCGCATTCAGGGTTGCTTGCGGCCCGCCATGTGCTTGAGGTATCCCACCAGCAGTTCCAGGTCAGTGTCCGGCAGCACACTGGCGGCAAAGGCCGGCATCTTTGCCTGCGGCCAATGCCGCAGGCTCTGCGGATCGCGGATGTAGCGTTTGAGGAAGTCGCTGTGAAAATACTCGGTCGGGCTATAGGGAATATTCAGGTCCGGGCCTACCAGGGCATCTCCCGCACCATTTAATCGATGGCACGCCAGGCAGTTTTTCTGAAACAGCGCAAACCCCCGGTTTACCGGATCGTTAGGTGCCAACGTCGGGTCTGGCAATAACGCGGGAAAGCGCTCGGAAACGGTTTTCATCTGCTTGATTGCCGATATCTGGAATGGCCACTGTTCGGGGCTGATCTGGCCCGCTTGCGGGTTGGTCCAGACCAGATAGAACGGCCCTGCGCTGTGCTGGCTGTTGCCCAGCGCAGGCCACGGGTGAGCCGGGTCCTCTACTGCCAGCCAGGCTCGTGAACCATGTTTTTCAAGCAGGGGCGCCGCCGCAAGCTCGGCGGCAAAGCCATCGAGGGCGATCGCCTGGAGGTGATTTTGCGCAGTGATACCGGGCAGTAGGTCAGCCAGAGGAACCGCGCGATACGTCATGTCACGCTTGTAGGAAACATCAGATTCGATGTGCACTGTTTGCGCGCTCGGGTGTTTGAGCAACTCGTCCGTCTGCCAGCTTTTGCGTGTGTGCTCCAGCTCGACGATCAACTGCGCGGCGCCGGCCGGCAAGGCCAGAATCAAGGCAACGAGCACAATGATTTGCTTCAAGGAAAAGCCCATGTAAAAGGGGGGAGGGGGCTAACCATACCGGAAAATCACAAAAAAACGTCACGCAAAAAGACAGCCCCTGCTACGGGGATGCTCAAGGCATATCCCGGCAGGTGCTGCCAAAGGCTGCGCGGCAGATGCGACAGTAGCACCGGCACAGAATGGACGAGTTACCCGATGATCTTGGTCAGATTGGGCAGAATCAGAATTACGGTGGTGGCGAAAAGAATGAGCCCCGCCTGGCGTACTTTCGATTGTTTGAACATGGCTGACTGCCTTTTGTTGTTATTCCTGAGCGTCAAATGCGCCGGTGCATTCCCCATCAAGTAGCCACGTTAAAGACAATACATGGCACTTTTCTTACGGCTGCTCCAGCAAGACCCGGCAGCAGCTTCTTACTGCTCTTACAATTTCAACCTTAGAGCCCTTGTGCTTCGTGGCTTAGATCCATTTCATATCAACTTAGATCGAAATCTTTTTGAAAAGTTATGAGGCATATAGCCATCTCCGTGGCAGGCCCTTGGCTAGACAGCTAAAACGATTAATCAACAACTTCCGGTAGGCTCCTACCGTTCGTCTGAGCGTGGTAGTCAAGGTCAATGAGCGCTTCGGTCATTGAATCCAGCCCCCCGGCGCTTAATGTAAGGGCACGGTCGGCTCTCCCCTTGAGAGCTCCTTTGCGCAATGGTTCGAGGACGTCATGACCCAAGCTTTGATCTTTGATGCGATACGCACGCCCAGGGGCAAAGGCAAGGCCGATGGTGCCTTGCACAGCGTCAAACCGGTAAATCTGCTGGCCGGCTTGCTGACGGCGTTGCAACAACGTAGCGGCTTGGATACCCGGCAGGTGGATGACATTGTGCTCGGCTGTGTCACGCCAGTCGGTGACCAGGGGGCCGATATCGCCAAGACGGCGGCGCTGGTGGCCGACTGGGATATCAGCGTTGCCGGTGTGCAAATCAACCGGTTCTGTGCCTCGGGCCTGGAGGCGGTCAACCTCGGGGCGATGAAAGTGCGTTCCGGCTTTGAGGACCTTGTGGTGGTCGGCGGCGTGGAATCCATGTCCCGCGTACCCATGGGCAGCGATGGCGGCGCCTGGGTGCTGGACCCGCAAACCAATATGCACAGTCACTTCACTCCCCAGGGCATCGGCGCCGACCTGATTGCCACCCTGGAAGGCTTCAGTCGTGAAGATGTCGATGCCTTTGCCTTGCACTCACAGCAGAAAGCGGCGAGGGCGAGATCAGACGGTTCGTTCACTAAATCGCTGATCCCGGTGCGGGACCAGAACGGCATCGTGCTGCTGGATCAAGACGAGTTCATTCGCGCTGACTCTACTCTCGAAGGCCTGGGCAAGCTCAAGCCCAGCTTTGAAATGATCGGCCAAATGGGCTTTGATGCGACGGCGCTGCGGGTCTACAGCCATGTCGAACGTATCCATCATGTCCATACGCCGGGCAACAGTTCCGGGATTGTCGACGGTGCGGCACTGATGCTGATCGGCTCCGAGTCCAAAGGCCGGGAGCTGGGCCTGCAACCGCGGGCACGGATCGTTGCCACGGCGGTGACCAGCACGGATCCGACCATCATGCTCACCGGTCCGGCTCCGGCTACTCGTAAAGCCCTGGCCAAGGCCGGCTTGCGGGTCGAGGACATCGACTTGTTTGAAGTCAACGAGGCTTTTGCTTCCGTGGTGCTCAAGTTCATCAAGGACATGGGTATCGACGCTGCCAGGGTCAACGTCAACGGTGGCTCGATTGCCATGGGCCATCCCCTGGGCGCAACGGGTTGCGCGATCCTTGGCACGCTGCTCGATGAATTGGACGCTCGGCGCCAGCGTTACGGCCTGGCCACTTTGTGTGTGGGCGGTGGCATGGGCATCGCAACCATTATCGAACGTCTCTGAGCCTAAGGAATTTGTCATGACCGATGCCATTCGTTACGAAAAAGGCCAGGACCAGATTGTGGTGCTGACCCTCGACATGCCCGGACAGAGCGCCAACACCATGAACGCGGTGTATCGCGAAGCCATGGCGGCCACCGTTGCACGCCTTGAGGCGCAACAGGATTCGATTGCCGGAGTCATCATCACCTCGGCGAAAAAAACCTTTTTCGCCGGTGGCGACCTGAACGAACTGATCAAAGTCGACAAGGCCCACGCCAAAGAGTTTTACGACATGGTCCTGGGTCTTAAGGCACAGCTGCGCCGCCTGGAAACCCTCGGCAAACCCGTAGTGGCGGCCATCAATGGCACGGCCCTGGGCGGAGGCTGGGAAATTTGCCTGGCGTGCCACCACCGTGTGGCACTGGATCACGCAGCAGTCCAGATCGGCTTGCCGGAAGTCACCCTCGGCCTGCTGCCGGGCGGCGGCGGGGTGGTGCGGATGGTGCGCCTGTTGGGCCTGGAAAAGGCCTTGCCTTACTTGCTTGAAGGCAAGAAAGTCTCGTCGCAAAAGGCCCTGCAAGCGGGTCTGGTCGATGAACTGGCGGCGGATCGCGACGAGTTGCTGGCCAAGTCCCGGGCCTGGATTCTAGCCAATCCATCCGCGAGGCAACCTTGGGATATCAAGGGGCATCAGATTCCTGGTGGCACGCCGTCGAGCCCTAAAGTGGCACAGATGCTCGCCATTGCACCGTCGATTCTGCGCGCCAGAACCCATGGCTGTTTTCCCGCACCGGAGAAAATCCTCTGTGCTGCCGTGGAGGGCGCCCAGGTCGACTTTGACACCGCCCACCTGATTGAAACCCGCTACTTCACCGAGCTGACCACCGGCCAGGTGGCGAAGAACATGATCGGCACCTTCTGGTTCCAGCTCAACGAAATCAACGCTGGCGGTTCGCGGCCCCAAGGTTTTGAGCCCTATGTGACCCGCAAGGTCGGTATTCTTGGCGCCGGGATGATGGGGGCGGGCATTGCCTACGCCAGTGCGTCGGCGGGCATCGACGTGGTCCTCAAGGACGTAACGTTGGCCACCGCACAGAAGGGCAAGGCGCATTCGGCGGCGCTACTGGACAAGAAAGTCAGCCGTGGGCAGTTGCCCTCCGAGCAGCGGGAAGCCATTCTGGCGCGCATCCTTGCGACCGAATCCGATGGTGACCTGGCGGATTGCGACCTGATTATCGAGGCCGTGTTCGAAGACCGCGAACTCAAGGGCCGGGTCTCGGCGGCTGCGCAAAGCGTGGTCGGTGCTGACGCGGTCATTGCCTCCAATACCTCGACCCTGCCTATCAGTGGCCTGGCTACCGCCGTGCCGGACCAGAGCAAATACATCGGCCTGCATTTCTTCAGTCCGGTAGACAAAATGCCATTGGTGGAGATCATCAAGGGGACCCGTACCAGCGACGCAACTCTGGCCCGGGGGTTTGACTTTGTACTGCAAATCAAGAAAACCCCGATCGTGGTGAATGACAGTCGCGGGTTCTTCACCTCACGGGTGTTCGGTACCTTCACCAACGAAGGCATCGCCATGCTCGGCGAAGGCGTAGCCGCAGCGATGATCGAGACCGAAGCGCGCAAGGCCGGTATGCCGGTCGGTCCGTTGGCGGTTTCCGACGAAGTTTCCCTCAGCCTGATGAGCCATATCCGCCAGCAGACCGCCAAGGATCTGCTGGCCGAAGGCAAGCCATCGCCCGAGCATCCGGCGTTCGCGGTGATCGAGTTGCTGCTCAATGAATACAAGCGTGCGGGCAAGGCTGCGGGGGGAGGTTTTTATGAGTACCCGGTCGGAGCACAAAAACATTTATGGCCGCAGCTCAAAAGTCGTTTTGAAAAGCCTGACCAGCGCATTTCGCCGCAGGACGTGCGCGACCGGCTGTTGTTTATCCAGGCCATCGAAACCGTGCGCTGTGTGGAAGAGGGCGTATTGATGTCCACCGCCGATGCCAACGTAGGATCGATTTTTGGCATTGGGTTTGCGGCGTGGAGTGGTGGCGCGTTGCAATTTATCAATCAATACGGCCTCAACGACTTTGTTGCCCGGGCCCGCTATCTGGCCGAGCAATATGGTGAGCGGTTCACGCCACCGGCGTTGCTGTTGGAGAAAGCTGCGCGGAACGCGACCTTCTGACGTTTTTGGGCATGTGCGGGGCTTGCCTTGAGGGGGTATTTCAAGGCAGGCTCTGGGGTGTTCATTATTCCCATCGCCGTGTCAGGTATTTTTTATGTCGCTACGCGTCTGCATTCTGGAAACCGATATCCTGCGTCCCGGACTGATTGATCAGTACCAGGGTTACGGGCAGATGTTCAAGCACCTGTTCTCCAAGCAGCCGATTGTGGCCGAGTTCGTGGTCTACAACGTGGTGCAGGGCGAATATCCATCAGATGACGAAGTGTTTGACGCGTATCTGGTGACCGGCAGCAAGGCCGATTCGTTCGGCAGCGATCCGTGGATCCAGACCCTCAAGACCTACTTGCTGCAACGCTACGAGCGCGGCGACAAACTGCTCGGCATCTGCTTCGGTCATCAATTGCTGGCGCTGCTGTTGGGTGGCAAGGCCGAGCGTGCAAGCAAAGGCTGGGGCATGGGGATCCACGACTACAAGCTCAACGCCAAGGCTCCGTGGATGAGCCCGATGGTGGAAGAACTGACGCTGTTGATCAGCCACCAGGATCAGGTCACCGCCTTGCCGGAAAACGCCACGGTGATTGCTTCCAGCGATTTCTGTCCGTTTGCGGCGTACCACATCGAAGACCAAGTGCTGTGCTTCCAGGGGCACCCGGAATTTATCCACGATTATTCCCGCGAGTTGCTGCAGATTCTTCAGACAACTCTGGGGGAAAAGGTCTACACCAATGGTGTGGCAAGCCTGGAGCGCGATCACCACGGCGCCACGGTGGCGGAATGGATGATGCGCTTTGTGGCCAACAAGCCTCAGCAGGCCTGACCTGCCTCGGCGGGGTGGGCTTTTAGAGCCATCCCGAACGCTTGAAGCTGGCCCACAGCCCTGTACACCCCACGGCAATAAAACCCAGCACCGCAAAATAACCGTAGTGCCATTGCAGCTCCGGCATGTTCTGGAAGTTCATCCCGTAGATCCCGGCCACCGCCGTGGGGAACGCGAGAATTGCCGCCCAGGCTGCAAATTTGCGCTGTACCACGCTCTGGCGCGAGGCCTCCAGCAGCACGCCGATTTCGATGGTCTGGCTGGCGATGTCGCGCAGGGTGGAGAGGTCTTCCATTTGCCGCGTGACGTGGATCTCCACGTCGCGAAAGTACGGGCGCATGTTCTTGTCGATAAACGGGAAGCTCAGTTTCTGCAGTTCCTCGCTGATCTCCACCATCGGCGCCACATGACGTCGCAGTCGCAGCACGTCGCGGCGCAGGCTGTGAAGGTGCTGGATGTCCCGTTCACTGAGTGAATTGCACAGCACGTTGTGCTCCAGTGCATCGATCTCGGCGTGAATCGCCTCGCTCACCGGCTGGTAGTTCTCGGTGACAAAGTCCAGCAGCGCATAGAGCACGAAGTCCTCGCCGTGCTCCAGCAGCAGAGGCCGCGCCTCGCAACGTTGGCGGACATAGCCGTAGGACGCCGAGTGACCGTTACGGGCGGTGATGATGTAGCCATTGCCAGCGAATATATGGGTCTCGATAAACGCCAGTTTGCCTTCCTGGCGAACCGGCGAATACGTCACGATAAACAGCGCGTCGCCAAAGGTTTCCAGTTTGGGCCGGCTATGTTTTTCCAGGGCGTCTTCGATAGCCAGTTCATGCAAATTGAACTGGCGTTGCAGGTTGGCCAGTTCCTGGGCGTCGGGTTCTTCCAGGCCAATCCACACAAAGTGACCAGGTTTGGCTGCCCAGGCAGCGCCTTCATCAAGGGTGATGTCAGTGACTTTTTTTCCGGCGCTGTAGACGGCTGCCGCAACAACTCTACCCATAGTGCTGATCGCTTCTTGAGAAGTGGCAGTAAGCGGGCAGCTTAGCCTGAACCAGGCCGCTGTAGGAGTGAGCTTGCTTGCGAAAAACAAAGAACGCTGCTGGCAATCAGGGTTGCCAGGCTAATTGGGCTTAAGAAGCGGCGTTCAACACTCGATCCATGTCTTCGATACAGGTGATCATCTGCTCGCGACAGTTGGCCATCAGCGCAGGCATGTCATCCTGCGTCAATCCAGCTGTAGGAATAGGTGCCAATGAGCGAATCAGAATGTCGCCACTGTCCCAGCGGTTGAGCTTCATCTGCTTCACATAAGTGCTCACGCAGACCGGCACAATCGGCACGCCCGCGGCAATTGCCATCTGGAACGCGCCCTTCTTGAAGGGCAGCAAGGACTCGCCCATGTTGCGCGTGCCTTCCGGGAATACCCAAATGGACGTGTCTTCGTGTTGCAAGGTGTGAGTGGTTTTCAGCATCGAGCGCCGCGCCTTTTGTGCATTGCCGCGGTCGATCAGTACATTGCCCGCCAGCCAGAACAACTGGCCGAACAGCGGCACCCATTTCAGGCTTTTTTTACCGATGCACACGGTGCGGTAGGGCACCACGGTGCCGAATACGAACAAATCATAGTTGGACTGATGGTTGGCAATGATCACGCAGCTTTGGGGCTTGTCCCGCAACGAGTCTACGTGCGTCTTGACCCGCAGGCGCAACATCCACATGGCCGGCAGGGCGTAGAGGCGGGCGCAGAGACGGCTATTGTCCGGATTGAACGGCCGGCAGATTCCAAGCAGCACACCGAGCACGCCTGCCACCATAAAGTGAAGGCCCATCAATAACATACGTAAGCAGAAGAGCATCGACACGGCCCATCGGGAAAAAAGGTGGCGCAGTGTACGGATGTGCACTGTTTTCGGCAATTACCCCTGTAGAGGTAGGAGATGGGCGATGTTTAAGCGCATGTTTCAACATGGGGCGACAGCCGCTATTTAGAGCGGCTGTAGGACAGTTCAGGTGGGTGGGTAAGAAAAAAGCCCGACACTGGGTCGGGCTTCCGTTGATGCAGGAGTGGGCAAGTTAACCCAAGTGTTCCTGATCCTGAATGATCGCGTTATCCAATGCCTCCAGCAGTGCTTTACGCACCTTGAGCTTGGTGTGCTTGTGGGCGTTCATATTGATCTTCTTCAATTGCCGCGCTGCTTCCAGCGCCGCTGCCTGCAACTCTTCTGGCGCCACCACCTTATCGAGGAAGCCGGCACTCAAGGCATCTTGTGGGTTAAACATTTCGGCATTGATCACCGAGCGATGAAACGCCGAATTGCGCAGGCGGTCCCGCGCCAGTTCGATCCCGGCGTGGTGCATGGTCATGCCAATCATCACTTCATTCAGACCGATGCTGAATGGCCCCTCGACGCCGATTCGATAATCCGCCGACAACAACAGGAACGCGCCTTTGGCCACGGCATGCCCAGGGCAAGCAACGATCACCGGGAACGGGTGCGACAACAGGCGTCGCGCCAGAGTAGAGCCGGAAGTCACTAGGCTGACCGCTTCTTTCGGGCCGGCCGTCATCACCTTCAAATCATACCCGCCCGACAAAATTCCTGGTTGGCCGGTAATGATCACTACTGCCCGATCCGTCACCGCCTGATCCAGCGCTTCATTAAACGCACTGACCACCGCAGGGGAAATGGCATTGACCTTGCCGTTGTTCAAGGTCAGGGTCGCGATACCGTCTTCGAGGTGGTAGGCAATCAACTCACTCATGACGCGATTCCTTGTAATACGTGTAATAGAAGTGCAGGCAACAGACGTTACCCAGCCTGCCCGCCCCGGTAAAGCGCCATGACTGACTGCCCAGTCAGACTTTTGCCACACGCCCGGCCCAGAGCAGCCTGTGGCAGGGCACAGCAGCCACGATAGGCACAGAGTGTAAAGCCTTGAAAATGGCAGAAACCCCATCATTCCTGCAGCGACAAAGACGCTGCGCCCGGGATAACCGTCTAAGCACATGAAAATTCTGAAAAAAACCTTTGCCATAAGAAAAGCTTTCGACTACATTAGCGCGCCTCGACAGACTGAATCAGTTTGATGAGATACGGTGAAGTGTCCGAGTGGCTTAAGGAGCACGCCTGGAAAGTGTGTATACAGGAAACTGTATCGAGAGTTCGAATCTCTCCTTCACCGCCAAATACCAGCCAAAAGGCCCCATTTTATGGGGCCTTTTTGCATTCTGCCGTTTCTGTTCCTTCCCGCGAGTTTCAAAAAGCCAGTCTCTTGACCTGTGCGCAGACGGCGTTGTGCTATCGCGCGCTCACGGCTTGAATATCCCCATATCGATACACCGTTGCACTCCAATATTGACTGCCGTTGCGCTGTTGGCGGGTCCATCCGTCTGCGAGCAGTTGTTTGGCGATCATTCGATTCATCACGCCGTGCCCGAGCAGCAGAACCGGTCCTTCACAGGCAAGGTTTTGCAGTCGTTGAGCTGCTGTGTTGGCTCGCAGCCTTGCCGTGCCAGCGGATTCGACGCTGCGTGAGTAGCCGCACAGCCATAGGATTCGAAGGATAAATGCCCAAGTAAACGGTGATAGCCGGGGAAATCGCCAATGGCCGGAAGGCAGTTGCGCTTCGCTGAAAAGCCTATCGACGACAACGGGCTTCAGCCCGAGCGCCTGGACGGAGGTCAGCGCACGGGGTGCATTGCTTGAGACAATCACCGTGGCAGCTGCCGCGAGTTGCAGGCTGGCGTCCGGAGCAGGGTGATCGGTGATTTCGGATCGATTGTAGTGCTCGATCCAGTCTTTCATCTCGAACAGCGAGATTTTCCCGGTGGTGGCCAGCCTTGGCTGGCCGTGGCGCATTAGGGTGATTGTCTTGCCCACTGTTTGTTTTGTCCTTATTAAAAACCGCCATGTGTGCGATACCACGCCACAGTGTCCGTAATGGTCTGTTCCAGAGCCCGAAAACTCAGGCCAAGCTCTTGTTCACTCTTGCGATGATCAAAGCAGGTGCGGTGTTCTTCTCGTATCAAGAGACGCAGTGTCGCCATGCTCAATAAAATGGGTTTTCCAGTAAGGCGCGCATAAGTCTCCTGCACCGCCGCCAAAATGTATAGAACGGGCAGCGGTAGTTGTCGAGCAGGTGTCTTGACGCCTGCGATTCGTCCCAGAAGGGGCACCAACTGGCGCATGTTCAGGTTCCGGCCAGCTGCCAGGTAGCGCTCTGCCCGACGACCGTACTTGGCTGCCGCTACCAGGGCCAATGCCACATCACGGGCATCGACCACCGAGAAGGTGCCTGGGATCAACCCTGGCAGCTTGCCGCTCACCACATCCTTGACCAGTTGTCCCGAGGACGTCGGGCCGATGTCGCCAGGCCCCCACATCCAGCCAGGCAGAACCATGCAGGCATGCATCTGGGGATGAGTTTCAAGGAACGTCAGGACGACACCGTCAGCGAGAATCTTGCTGCGATAGTAGTCATCCGCGTCGGCCTGCGCCCGCAGACATGTTTCATCGATAGCGGTGCCAGGTTCGCCGTCGAGTACGGCAATTGACGATGTATGGACGAATCGACGTATTCCCGCGCTATAGGCTTGGTGAAGCAGGTCTCGGGTACCGGTGACGTTGACCTTTTCCAGTTCTGCCCAGTGGCTGCCGCCCTTGTAGTTATCGCGGAAAAACGCTGCGGTATGAAACACCGTATCGCAGCCTTGCAACGATTCCGAGAAAGCGCTGACATCGGCCATATCGCCAACCACCAGTTCGACGTTCGGCAAATCGCCGAGCTGCTGTTCGCCCTTGGTTCTCGAACGGACCAGAGCTTTGACCGTGTAGCCTCGTGCGACTAGTTCCCGTACCAGGTTATTGCCCAGCAGTCCGGTTGCGCCAGTGACGAAAGTGCTGCGCATGGAGCCAGTAGTCATACATTCCATTCCCGTCGTTTCGAAGGCCTGTAGATATACCGGTGAGGACGCTCTTGAAGAACAGCCACTGCTGCATAATGGATTTGCACATATGCGGACCAGGAAGGCTGAGTAGTATGGCGTTGCAAGCAAATTGGGATGATCTTCGTTTGTTGTTGGCAGTCTCGCGGCGTGGCAGCTTTCTGCAAGCTGGCCAGTTGCTGGGGGTTGCGGCATCTACTGTTTCCCGGCGCATGACCCAGTTGGAGGCGGCCCTTGGCGAGCCACTTGTCGAGCGGGGTGTTGAAGGGTGTTGGTTGACCTCAAGGGGTCAATCCCTGGTGGAGGTTGCGCAGGCTGCGGAAGCGGGCTTGAGGCGGCAAACCATGGCAGACACCTCGGGGTTGCCGACAGAGCTGACCGGCAGTGTCCTGGTCAGTGCGGGCGAGGGATTTTCTTCCTGGGTGCTGGAGGCTGCGCGTCGTTTCACGGCCTTGCATCCGCGTTGCTCGGTGGAGTTGCTGGTAACCCCGGACTTTCACAAGATCGTCCGCGGCGTGGCAGATATCGCCGTACGCACGACCCATTTGGGCGAGCCATCGCTGATTTATCGACCCATAGGCCGGCTTGCCTACGGCATCTTCGCTGATGCCGGATACCTCAAGCAGTTTTCCGGGCTGACCCCCGCCACTGCGGTCAATATTGGTTTGCTTCCACCGCTCGACAGTCTGCCGCAAATGCGTGCTGCGAAGGCGGCGGGCCTGGAGCGTGCGCAGATCAGCGTGAACTCCTTCAGCGCACAGCTCGAATCGGTCAGGCGAGGGATGGGCGTGGCTATACTGCCCCGGATTCTGGCGCAGGACTTGACCGAGCTGTTCCAGGATCTTGAACTTCCAGATATGGAGGTCTATCTGGTGACCCGGCCCCAGGCATTGAAGCAAGCCCACATCAAATGTTTTTTTAGCCTCCTGGAGCAGGTACTGCTCGAAACCCTTATCAAGGACGATACAGATAGTGAAAAAATCTCTCGGGTCACTGCTTCTAATCTGCCTGACCACCACCGCACTTGCTGACGATATGCCAATCGGCTTCCGGGCCTCGACACTGTCAGACCCGCACGGCGGACGACCTGTAGAAATGGTCGTCTGGTATCCGGCTGCAACCACCGCCACGGCGCAATTGATCGCCGACAATCCAGTATTCGTCAGCGCCTCTGCTGTGCGCGACGCGCCACCAGTTGCCGGTGAGCATCCGCTGGTAGTGCTCTCCCATGGATACAGGGGCAACTGGAGCAATCAGGCGTGGCTGGCCAGCGCATTGGCCCACAAAGGCTACATTGTCGCGGCGGTGAACCATCCCGGTACAACCACTCATGACCGGAGTCCTGACGCTGCGGCAGCGTTGTGGCAACGGCCTGTGGACCTCAGTCGGGCGATTGATGGGGTGATCGCTCAGCCGAAGCAATTTGGTGCGGTTGCCAAGCAACGAATTGCCGTGGCGGGACATTCGCTTGGAGGATGGACGGCCCTGGAAATTGTCGGCGCGCGTTTCGATCCAGAGCGTTTCGAGCAAGATTGCAGCATCCATCCACAATTGGCTGCTTGCAGGGTTTACCAGCAAATCAATCCCGCAAGCACGCGGGAATCGAAGGCCCGTCTGGCTGCAGATTTGCGCGATGAGCGTGTCAGCGCCATCGTTTCACTCGATCTTGGCCTGTCTCGCGGATTTCCCGATGCCAGCCTTGCCGCAGTGCCGGTGCCGACATTAGTGATCGCTGCAGGTGCGCCATCTAAAGATCTACCTGCGCAATTGGAGTCCGCGGACTTGGCCAGGCGCCTGCCGCAAGCATCGACACGCTACGTCGAGATCAGCGACGCCAGCCATTTCAGTTTTGCGTCGGTGTGCAAGCCCGGCGCAGAGGCGTTATTGGAAGAAGACGCACCAGGCGACGGCATCATTTGCCGCGATGGTGAAGGCGCTCGCTCGCGTGAGGTGATCCAGCAGCAGGTCGTGTCATTGATCGTTGAATTTCTGGTGCCTACACCCTCCGGTTCCGCCGCCAGATAATCCACCCGTACACCGCCAGGTTGATCAGTAACACCAGCGTGCCAAGACCCAACTGGATCTGCGGCGTCAGCCCGGCGGGGTAAATCAGCGCAAGCACGTAGTGTTCGATAAAGCCCGCGTCATAACCTTCCTGTCCGGCGAGGTGACGCAGCAGGTTTTCCCAACGCGTCAGGGGGCAGGGTAGGTGGAAAAACTCGACCGCAACCCCCCAGGCTGCTGCGGGCAGGTGCAACCAGATGACCGGGCGCCAACGCAGGGCGAACAGGCCGCCGAACAGCACGAACAGGATGAAGCTCAGGTGAAACAGCACCAGGCTGTCGGCAGCAATGCGAAAAAGCATGTTGGCGTCGCTTGAATGGGTGGGCAACCAGTCTAAGGGAGAATGGGTTGCTTGCAGGCAAGCCTGACCGTTATTGTGCTGAATCCTTTTAGTCCTTTGCCACGGATCTTTTGCGATGAGTGCACCGCGTACTGCTGTCGGCCCGATCAAGGCTGTGATTTTTGATATGGACGGTTTGCTGCTGGACACCGAAGGCATCTACACCGAAGTCACGCAAATCATTGCCGAACGCTACGGCCGTACCTATGACTGGAGCATCAAGCAGCACATTATTGGTCGTGGCGCTCAGGACTTGGCTGACTATGTAGTGAAGGCCCTGGACTTGCCCATCACCCCGGCCGAGTTCCTGGAGATTCGCGAGCCGTTGATGAGCGAGCGTTTTCCCAGGGCCCTGGGCATGCCGGGGGCCGAAGCCCTGGTGCGGCATTTGAATGCACACAATATTCCGATTGCAGTGGGCACCAGTTCGTCGCGTAACTCTTTTGTGCACAAGACCACGTTGCACCGCGAGTGGTTTAGCCTGTTCGGGGCCATTGTCACGGCGGATGATCCAGAGGTCGGTGCAGCCAAGCCTGCGCCGGACATTTTCCTCACCGCCGCGCGGCGCCTGGAAGTTGCACCCCAGGACTGCCTGGTGTTCGAGGACTCACCGTTTGGCGTGACCGCCGCCAAAGCCGCACACATGACGGCCATTGCCGTGCCTGATGAAGCGATGGCCGACAGCAAGTACCACCATGCCGACCAGATCATCCGCAAACTCGCGGACTTCGACCTGGCCGCTTATGGTTTGCCGCCCATGCGCTGATGACGGTTGTAGCGATCAGGCACTGAACCCACCATCGATACTCAAGCTAGCCCCGGTGATATATCCGGCCTCCGGGCCCGCCAGATACGCGACGAAACTGGCAATTTCCTCGGCCTGGCCATACCGGCCGACCGCCATCAGCGCAATCAGGCTGTCGGCGAATTCCCCGTTGGCCGGGTTCATATCGGTGTCTACCGGCCCAGGTTGCACGTTATTGATGGTGATCCCCCGCGGCCCCAGATCCCGCGCCAGGCCTTTGGTCAGACCCACCAGCGCCGACTTGCTCATGGCGTACGGGCCACCCCCTGCAAACGGCATGCGCTCGGCATTGGTGCTGCCGATATTGATGATTCGACCACCTTCGCCCATATGTCTGGCGGCTTCCTGTGTGGCGATAAATACGCTGCGCACGTTGATCGCCAGGGTCTGGTCAAAATCCTCCAGTTTGAAGTCTTCCAGCGGGCCGACCGCCAATACTCCCGCGTTGTTCACCAGAATATCCAATCGCCCGAATGCCTCGACGGTGGTGCTGACTGCGTTGCGGATGGCCCTGGCATCGGCACTGTCGGCCTGAATCGCCAGGGCTTGGCCGCCTTCGCTGATAACGCTGTTCTGCAAGGCTTGAGCCTTGGCCGCAGAACTGACGTAAGTAAAGGCAACGGCCGCACCCTGTGCAGCCAGACGCTTGACGATAGCGGCGCCAATGCCGCGCGAGCCGCCTTGAATCAATGCAACTTTGCCGCTGAGAGTAGGTGTGGTCATGTCGATCTCCAAGTTGTTCAAGGCCTGTGAGCCTTGGTGTGGGATCGAGTATCGACCTCGTCGCAACGCCCCGGTAGACCGGGATTGCTATAGTCTGTGTAAACCAAAAGTTTAGAGTGGGGGGTTATGGAAAGCTTCGGTGGTATCGAATGTTTCGTGCGCAGTGCCGAAGGCGGCAGCTTTGCCGAGGCGGCCCGGCACCTTAGCCTGACGCCGGCGGCGGTCGGTAAAAGTGTGGCCAAGCTCGAATTGCGCCTGGGCGTGCGCTTGTTTCAGCGCAGCACCCGACGTCTTGCGTTGACGGAAGCCGGCAAGCTGTTTCTTGAAGAGGTCAGTACCAGTCTCACCACCATCCAGAATGCCATGGCTAACCTTGCCAGCGCCGAAGGGCGGCCGGTAGGAACGCTCAAGGTGAGTATGGGCACCGTGTTCGGCAATCGTTATGTGGTGCCTCTGTTGGCGGAGTTTTTAAACAGATTTCCCGATATCAGCCCCGATTGGCATTTTGATAACCGCCAGGTAGATCTTATCGGCCAGGGCTTTGACGCGGCTATCGGTGGTGGTTTCGAGCTGCCTCAAGGGGTGGTTGCACGTAAGTTGGCCCCGGCGCACCGGATTCTGGTGGCTTGCGCAGGCTACCTGGCCAAACGCCCGCCCGTGCACGAGCCCGAGGACTTGGCGCTTTGCAACGGTATCTTGATTCGCTCGCCGCAAACCGGACGCGTACGCTCCTGGCAACTCACCAGTCGGACCCGTGAACAGCGCCCTTTGATGCTCAAACCGCGCATGACGATGGGGGATTCCGAAGCCGCTTGCTGTGCCTGTACTCAGGGGCTGGGTATTGCGCTGGTGAGCATGCCGATGGCCGTGCCGTTTCTTGAGAGCAATCAATTGCAACGGGTGTTGCCTGACTGGTATGTCGACGATGGCAATATTTCTCTGTATTACGCCGAGCATAAACTGCTTCCCGGAAAGACCCGGGCATTTGTCGATTTCATTATCGAACAGTTTACCCAGCAGCAATTGGCGCAAAGGTTCAGTGCAGTTTAAGTGTTGGCATTGACTGAACCTATCGTCTTGTTACGTTCTAAGCTGATATAAGCCGATGGGGCTTGTGAACGAGAAACGAATCATGACCAAATCACGTGCGTTATTAGTGTTTACCAGTCTGGCGTTGATCGCAGGTTCCCCGGCGCTGCTGGCCGACCCCGGTAATGGGAATGGCAAGGACAAGGGCAGCGCCCATGGCAACAAGGGTGGCCAGGGCAACCAGGGCAATCAGGGGCAAGGTGGCGCTAAAAAGGGGGGTGGTGCCTATTACCGCGGCCCGCAGATCGATGTCGGCGGGGTACGTGTGATTCTCGGCGATAACCGTGATTACTGGCGCGGGGGGACCTCCCTGCCGCCGGGCATCCAGAAGAACCTTGCCCGTGGCAAGCCGCTGCCGCCAGGTATCGCCAAGAAGCTCGATGGGCGACTACTCGGGCGCTTGCCGCATTACGACGGTTACGAATGGCAGCAGGCGGGTACCGATCTGATCCTGGTGACCATCGCCACCGGGATCATTTATGAAGTGCTGAATGATGTCTTGAACTGATCGTCAGCGACTCGATGCGGGTGAAGACTCTCAAGCTTTGCTGATGATATTCCCCGCATGCAACCCACACTCCTTCTGGGTTGCCTCTTCCCACCACCAACGACCTTCACGCTCATGCTGGTTCGGCAGGACCGGACGGGTGCACGGCTCGCAGCCGATGCTGATGAACCCACGTTCATGCAGGCTGTTGTACGGCAACTCCAGCATGCGAATGTAGCCCCAGATCTCTTCGCTGGTCATTTGCGCCAGTGGGTTGAACTTGTACAGCGTGCGCTCCGGTGTCGAAAACGCGGTATCGATTTCCAGCACCGCCACCTGGCTGCGCGTGCCGGGGCTCTGGTCGCGACGCTGGCCGGTGGCCCAAGCGCTGACACCGGACAATTTGCGCCGCAATGGCTCGATCTTGCGCACACCGCAGCACTCGCCATGGCCGTCCTTGTAGAAACTGAACAGGCCTTTTTCCTTGACGAAGGGTTCCAGTTTGCTCTGGTCCGGCGAAATCAACTCGATATCGATCTTGTAGAACTCTCGCACCTGCTCGATAAACCGATAGGTTTCCGGGTGCAGGCGGCCGGTGTCGAGGCTGAAGACCTTGACGTTCTTATTCAGCTTCCAGGCCATATCCACCAGCACCACGTCCTCGGCACCACTGAAGGAAATCCACAGGTCATCACCGAACTGGCTGAATGCCAGTTTGAGGATGTCCTGGGCGGACTTGTTGGCATAGGTCGTGGCGAGTTCAACGACGTCAAAGGTTTGGTTCATCAGGACGGTTCCTACAGGTCAGTGGCGCTGAGCGCTCTATAGGAGGGCGATGGTAACAAAATCCGCCCTGCGTTGCGGCGGCCCGCGCGAATCGCTAGAGTTCGGCAGTCCTTTTGCTCGCTCAACTTGAATAATACGAATAGGGGTGTCTTGTGGAAATTGCCTGTCTCGACCTGGAAGGGGTATTGGTTCCGGAAATCTGGATCGCCTTTGCCGAAAAAACCGGGATTGAATCCCTGCGGGCCACCACCCGGGACATTCCCGACTACGACGTGTTGATGAAGCAACGCCTGCGGATTCTGGACGAGCACGGCCTCAAGCTGGCGGATATCCAGGAAGTGATCGCCACCCTCAAGCCACTGGACGGCGCTGTCGAGTTCGTCGACTGGCTGCGCGAGCGGTTTCAGGTAGTGATTCTGTCGGACACGTTCTATGAGTTCTCCCAGCCATTGATGCGTCAACTGGGCTTCCCGACCCTGCTCTGCCACCGTTTGATTACCGATGAAAATGACCGGGTGGTGAGCTATCAACTGCGCCAGAAAGATCCCAAGCGCCAGTCGGTGCTGGCCTTCAAGACCTTGTACTACCGGGTGATCGCCGCCGGCGATTCCTACAATGACACCACCATGCTCGGCGAGGCGGATCGCGGGATTCTGTTCCACGCGCCGGAAAACGTGATTCGCGAGTTTCCGCAGTTTCCTGCGGTGCATACCTTTGAGGACTTGAAGAAAGAGTTCATCAAGGCCTCGAATCGGGCGTTGAGTCTGTAGGTTATTGATTGAGGCTGATGGCCCTATCGCGGGCTTGCTCGCGATAGGGCCGGTACAGCCTTACAAGCCTTCCAGTGTCTCCAGCAGCACCCGCACCTTGGTCATCGATTCCTGATATTCCGCCTGCCACTCAGAGTCGGCAACGATCCCACCGCCGCCCCAGCAACTGACGTGCCCATCCTTGACCAGGAGGCTGCGAATAGCGATGGAACTGTCCATCTCGCCGCGTACGTCCAGGTACAGCAGCGAGCCGCAGTACAAGCCGCGTCGGGTCGGCTCCAGTTCATCGATGATCTGCATGGCGCGAATTTTCGGTGCGCCGGTGATCGAGCCCCCCGGGAAGCTGCCGGCGATCAGGTCCAGAGCGTCCTTGTTGTCTGCCAGCTCACCCGTAACGCTGCTGACCAGGTGATGCACATTTGGGTAGCTTTCCAGGCTGAACAACTCCGGCACCTTGACCGAGCCGGTGCGGCAGGTGCGGCCGAGATCGTTGCGCAGCAGGTCGACAATCATCAGGTTTTCCGCGCGATCCTTGGGGCTGGCCAGGAGTTCGGCGGCGTTGGCCGCGTCTTCGTCGGGGTTTGTTCCGCGCGCGCGCGTGCCCTTGATCGGTCGGGTTTCCACCTGGCGCTGGCTGATTTTGACAAATCGCTCCGGTGACAAGCTCAACACCGCGCCATTGTCCGGCAAGCTCTGGAAGCCGGAAAACGGTGTCGGGCAGGCGGCACGCAAGGCGCAGTAGGCCGCCCACGGATCGCCACTGCACCCGGCGCGAAAGCGTTGGGCAAAATTCACCTGATAGCAGTCACCGGCCTGAATGTAGTCTTGAATGCGCACGATGGCCTGTTCATAGGCGCCGGCGCTCAGGTCCGGGATCATCGGGGTATGCAGTTTGAAGCTGGCGCGAGCGTCTGGTGTTGGATGATCGAACAGTGCCGTCAGTCGTTGCCGTTCGCTTTGCGCCAGTTTTGGGTGAAACACCAGTTGGCTGGTACGCGCCTGGTGATCGCTGATCAACGCCCAGGCGTACAGGCCAAAACGCGCGTCGGGCAGGCGCAGGTCGTCTACCGCCTGCTGCGGCAGTTGTTCCAGGTGCCGGCCGAAGTCGTAGCTCAGGTAACCGATCAAGCCACCGGCAAATGGCAGCTCATAGGGCGACGGTATGGTCGCGTCACCCAGCAGTGTGAGGTTTTCCCGCAACCGTTGCAGGAAGTCGCTACCGCTTTCATCCGGCCACACGGTCAGCGTTGCTTGCGGCCAGGCGCTGAGCAAGTCATAGCGGCCGCGCTCGGCAGCCGGTCGACCACTGTCGAGCAACACCGCGCCGGGGGCGTGGCGAATGGACGTGAAATACTCGGCCGGGTTTTCCCGGTAGGGCAGCGGGTGAACGGAGCAGGTCAACATGCGGGGTGGATCAGCCATTGGCGCGGGGGATGGATTGTAGTCCCCTGTAGGATTTGCTCCTAGTGGGGATGTCGGAGATTGGCAGTTGCTGATCGTTCCTAAGCGGTGACGGAACGATCAGCAGAGCACTGTCAGCCTTCGACCGGTGGAATATGCCCAAACATCTCCTGGGCAAATTTCACGCGTTCTTCCGCTGTTTCCATCACGCCGGCAGCCCTCAACTCTTCCAGGCGCGCCTCCACTGCGTGGGTACGCAAGGTCAGGCCGCAGTCATTGGCAATCTGGATATTGAGCCCCGGCCGTGCATTGAGCTCCAGGATCAGCGGGCCCTTTTCCTGGTCCAGCACCATGTCCACGCCGATGTAGCCCAGGCCGCACAGCTCATAGCAACTGGCCGCGAGCTTCATGAAGCCGTCCCAGTTGGGCAGTTGTACGCCGTCTACCGCGTTGGTGGTGTCCGGGTGCTTGGTGATGATGTTGTTCAGCCAGGTGCCCCGCAAAGTCAGGCCGGTGGCCAGGTCCACACCGACGCCAATCGCGCCTTGGTGCAGGTTGGCCTTACCACCCGATTGACGGGTAGGCAGGCGCAACATCGCCATCACCGGGTAGCCCATCAGTACGATGATGCGAATATCCGGCACGCCTTCGTAGCTGATGCTTTTGAAGATCTGGTCAGGCACCACTCGGTATTCGATCAGGGCTCGGTCACGGTGGCCACCCAGGGAGTACAAGCCCGTGAGGATGCTGGAAATCTGGTGTTCGATTTCCTCGTGGCTGATGATCTTGCCGGACACCGTGCGATAGCGCCCTTCAAAGCGGTCGGCAATCACCAGGATGCCATCGCCGCCAGCGCCCTGGGCCGGCTTGATCACGAAGTCGCTGCGCCCGCCGATGATCTCGTCGAGCTTGTCGATTTCCTTCTCGGTGGAAATGATCCCGTACATTTGCGGTACATGGATGCCGGCGGCGATGGCCCGCTCCTTGGTGATGATCTTGTCATCGACGATCGGATACAGGCTGCGCTTGTTGTACTTGAGCACATAGTCGGCGTTACGCCGGTTGATGCCCATGATTCCCCGCGCCTGCAGGGCTTTCCAGGTCTTCCAGAACCCGAACATTACGAATCAGCCTTGAGGAAGGCCTTGAAACGCACCAGCTCGGTCAGGCGATAGCCGCGATAGCGACCCATGGCCAGCATGAAGCCCACCAGGATCAACAGGATCGCCGGGAAGGTGAACACGAAGTAGATCAGTTCTGGCACGCTCATGATCAGGTGTGCCAGGGAAGCGGCGAACAGCGTACCGATCGCTACCTTCATCGCATGGCCACCACCGCGCTCTTCCCAGGTAATGGACAGGCGTTCGATGGTCATGGTCAGGATCACCATCGGGAACAGCGCCACCGACAGGCCTCGCTCAAGCCCAAGTTTATGGCTGAACAGGCTGATGGCCGCGATCAGCACCACGACAAACGTCAGTACTACCGACAGTCTTGGCAGCATCTGCAGTTTCAAGTGTTCAAGGTAGGACCTCAGGGACAGGCCGAGTGCGGTAATCACCGTAAACAGCACGATGCCGAAGCCCAGCTGCGTTTCCCGGAATGCCAGGGCGATCAGCACCGGCGTAAAAGTACCCAGAGTCTGCAGGCCGATCAGGTTGCGCAGGATCAGGATCACCAGTACGCCGATCGGGATCATCACCATGATCATGAAGGTCTGCTGGGTTTGCAGTGGCAGGCCGTATAGCGAGTACTCGAGGAAGTTGGCGTCGGTGTTTTCGTCCGTCAGCTTGGCCAGGCGAATGGCGTTCATTTCGCTGTTGTTCAGGCTGAAGGTCACCATGGCTTTTTTGCCACCGTCGACCGTGATCAGGTTTTCGTCACCGGTCCACCACAGCAGGCGGTCGGAGGGCAGGCCCTGTTCGCCGGTTTCCGGGTTGAAATACAACCACTCGTTACCGTTGAAACTGCGCAGCCATAGCTCCGGCGTCTGCGGCAGGTCGGCCGCCAGGCGCAGGGTGTGGACTTTTTCTACCGGAACGTGGGCGATAGACAGCAGAAGCTCGACGATCTTGGCCTTGTGCGGTGTCGAGGGGTCGCCCGCCAACAGCAGCTTGACGTTGTCATCGTTGAGGTTGTTGGTGCGCTTGATGGCTTCGCTGATAAAGGTCTCGACGTCGGCCGAGTGCTGGCGGATTGGCGCAAGCAGGGCTTCGGCAGCTACTTTTTCCGGACCTTCCACGGCGATGCTGTCGCGAAAGGTCGGGCCCTTGACCTTGGTTTTATCGCCGGCGTAACGCTTGGTCAGCACCAGACGGTAGTAGAGCGTCTGGTTGCCCTTTGCGCGCCGGGCAGACCAGGTGACCTTGCGGTTGCCGTCGATGCGATTGACGCTTACGCCGTAGTTATTGGAAATGAAGCTTTCGTTGAGGCTGACGAAGTCGCTGCTCAGGGGCGGTACGAACATCTGGATCTTTACCGGATCCTTGGCGTTGGCGACGAACTCCACCTTGGCGTCGATGTTCCACAGGTCGTCAGTGGCGTCTTCCGTCACCGGAATCCCCAGGACGAAAATCTGATAAGCCGTGACCGAAATGCCCAGTACCACCAGGACGGCGATCAAAATCTTCAGGTGTATCGTAAGAGAGCGCATTGGAATTACTCGGCGGTGTGAGCGTCGGTGGCGCAGGCAGGTTTGCCCGCTGCGTATTTAAGACTGGGGTCGACCAGCGCATCAAAGCGTTTCAAAGCTTCGGAGCCGATCAGCAGCGGGTATTGGAAAGCGCTGCGGTCCGTCAGGTTCACTTCGATGCTGCGTAAAGCGGTGCCCATACAAATGTTCAGGGCGATAACCGGACGGGCGGTGTAGTTCTTGTCCTCATCAGGGTCGTAATCCCCGGCGCGGCGCTTGATCTTGCTGACGCGGGCCAGGGGGCGCTCGATGGGGTGGGAGTGAGCGGTGTCGATGGCCAGGTAGAAGCGCACCCAAGATTCACCGTTGCGCTTGAAGCGCTTGATATCCCGGGCGCTTAGGGACGCCGTCTTGGCACCGGTATCGAGCTTGGCGGCAACTTCAAGGTCAATGCCCGCCAGTTTGGCGTATTCATTGAGGCCATACACGGTCTTTTCGGCGGCGACGCCAAGGGCCGGTACACAGAGTAGGCAAAGCAATAGGGGGAAGGGCTTGAGTCTCATAAGTCCTGAGGCGGTGCAGTGCGATGTTTGGTTCAAGGCGACTGGCATTGCTGCGCAAGCTCCCTCGTGCGCCTTTTCATCAAGCGATGTCAGGCAAATGCGACGGGCATTCTAGCATGAAGGTTCTCTGGCGCCAGCGCTGGCAGCCGGCCATATCCTCCAGGGATATGACGAGGGTTATTAGACGATTGTCGACAATATTCATTTATTCTTTGACTGTTACGGTGTAATTGGCTAGTTTTTGCCGCATTGCTTTTAAAGGTGTCGACAATATGCTGGGTCAACTGGAAACTCCGGTGGTTGGGCAGGACGATTCCCAAACAATGTCCGAGAACGTCTTCCGACGTATCCAGGCCGCTATCGTCAAGGGTGAGATCGCCCCTGGCAGCAAGATTTCCGAGCCGGAGCTGGCGCGCACCTACGGTATCAGCCGGGGGCCGCTGCGTGAGGCGATCCACCGCCTGGAAGGCCAGCGCCTGCTGGTGCGCGTGCCCCACGTGGGCGCCCGGGTGGTGTCCCTGAACCAGGCTGAGCTGGTGGAACTCTATGAGATCCGTGAATCTCTTGAAGGGATGGCCTGCCGTCTGGCCGCCGAGCGCATGACTGAAGAGGAAATCGAAGAGTTGCGCCAGGTGCTGCACACTCATGAGCGTGATGCGGCGTTCCAGGCCGGTGTGGGTTACTACCAACAAGAAGGCGACTTCGACTTTCATTACCGGATTATTCAAGGTGCCCGTAACCGCACCCTGACTCAAATGTTGTGCGGTGAGTTGTATCAATTGGTGCGCATGTACCGCATCCAGTTCTCTGCCACTCCCAATCGTCCACGCCAGGCTTTTGCCGAGCATCACCGGATTCTCGACGCGATTGCCGATCGCGACGGTGAGCTGGCCGAGTTGTTGATGCGCCGTCATATCGGCGCATCAAAGCGCAATATCGCCCGCCATTTCCAGGATGGCGCACCCCAGACAACCACTCCACGAGGTGAGTCATGAGTTCCCATAACAACAGCACTCCAGGCCAACGTTTTCGCGATGCAGTGGCCAGTGAACAGCCACTGCAGGTCGTTGGCGCGATCAATGCCAATCACGCATTGCTGGCCAAGCGGGCAGGCTTCAAGGCGATCTACCTGTCCGGTGGCGGCGTCGCTGCCGGCTCCCTGGGTGTGCCGGACCTGGGCATCACCGGCCTGGACGACGTGCTGACTGACGTGCGCCGTATCACCGACGTCTGCGACTTGCCGCTGCTGGTGGATGTGGATACCGGTTTCGGCTCCTCGGCCTTCAATGTGGCACGTACCGTCAAATCGATGATCAAGTTCGGCGCGGCGGCGATCCATATTGAAGACCAGGTGGGCGCCAAGCGTTGCGGTCATCGTCCGAACAAAGAGATCGTGTCCCAGCAGGAAATGGTTGACCGCATCAAGGCGGCAGTTGATGCGCGTACCGACGACAGTTTCGTGATCATGGCCCGCACCGATGCCCTGGCGGTCGAAGGCCTGGAGTCTGCGCTGGAGCGCGCCGCTGCTTGTATCGAGGCCGGTGCCGACATGGTGTTCCCGGAAGCCATCACCGAGCTGGACATGTACAAGCTGTTCGCGGCACGCGTGAAAGCCCCGATTCTTGCCAACATTACCGAGTTCGGTGCGACCCCGCTGTATACCGTCGAACAGTTGAAATCTGCCGATGTTGCACTGGTGCTGTACCCGCTGTCGGCATTCCGGGCCATGAACAAGGCTGCGGAAAATGTCTATACCGCGATTCGTCGTGACGGTACCCAGCAGAACGTGATCGACACCATGCAAACCCGCATGGAGCTTTACGATCGCATTGACTATCACACCTTCGAGCAAAAGCTCGACGCGCTGTTCGCCGCCAAGAAGTAAGCGCAGCGCCTCCCTGATAAATACAAAATTGGAGAACAGACATGGCTGAAGCAAAAGTATTGAGTGGCGCTGGCCTGCGTGGCCAGGTTGCCGGGCAGACTGCGTTGTCCACCGTGGGCCAGGAAGGCGCCGGGCTGACCTATCGTGGCTACGATGTGCGCGAACTGGCCGCTGATGCGCAATTTGAAGAAGTTGCCTACCTGCTGTTGTACGGCGAACTGCCAAGCAAAGCCGAACTGGATGCCTACAGCACCAAACTGAGCAAGCTGCGTGATCTGCCTCAGGCGCTCAAGGAAGTACTGGAACGCATCCCTGCCGATGCCCATCCGATGGACGTGATGCGTACCGGTTGTTCGTTTTTGGGGAATATCGAGCCGGAGAAGGATTTCAGCGTCCAGCGCGACATCACCGACCGCCTGCTCGCCGCCTTCCCGGCGATCATGTGCTACTGGTACCGCTTCAGTCACGACGGCCAGCGCATCAATTGCGTGACCGACGAGCCTTCCATCGGTGGTCACTTCCTGCATCTTTTGCACGACAGGAAACCGAGCGAGCTGCACGTCAAAGTCATGAACGTGTCGCTGATTCTCTACGCCGAACACGAATTCAATGCTTCGACCTTCACCGCCAGGGTGTGTGCCTCGACCCTTTCGGACCTGTACTCCTGTGTCACCGCTGCCATCGGCTCTTTGCGCGGTCCGTTGCACGGTGGTGCCAACGAGGCGGCGATGGAAATGATCGAGCGCTTCACTTCGGCCGAGGAGGCCGTCGAGGGCACCCTGGGTATGCTGGCGCGCAAGGACAAGATCATGGGCTTCGGCCACGCTATCTATAAGGACAACGATCCGCGTAATGAAGTGATCAAGGGCTGGTCGAGAAAACTCGCCGATGAAGTGGGCGACACTGTGCTGTTCCCGGTATCCGAGGCCATCGACAAGACCATGTGGGAACAGAAAAAACTCTTTCCCAATGCCGACTTCTACCATGCCTCGGCCTATCACTTCATGGGTATCCCGACCAAGTTGTTCACGCCGATTTTTGTCTGCTCGCGCCTGACTGGCTGGGCTGCCCACGTTTTCGAGCAGCGTGCCAACAACCGCATCATCCGTCCAAGCGCCGAGTACACCGGCGTTGATCAGCGCAAGTTCGTGCCAATCGAACGCCGCTGACTGGGGAAACCGGCGATCCTCTGATTGGAAACTCGATCAAAAATGTGGGCGCGGGCTTGCTCGCGATAGCGGTGTAACAGCCCCTTGTGCGTTGCATGACACACCGCAATCGCGAGCAAGCCCGCTCCCACATCTGGATTGGGTATCAACCGCAGGATCAGCGTCGGTTTTCCTTTCATAACTTCCGTGACCGAGTCCTGACGATGAACACTGAATTTCGTAAACCGCTCCCCGGCAGCCGCCTGGATTTCTACGACGCCCGTGCGGCTGTCGAGGCAATCACTCCCGGTGCCTACGCCACTTTGCCGTACACCTCTCGTGTACTGGCCGAAAACCTGGTGCGCCGTTGCGACCCGGCGACCCTCAACGCTTCCCTGAGCCAGTTGATCGAGCGCAAGCGTGACCTCGATTTCCCGTGGTTCCCAGCGCGCGTGGTGTGCCATGACATTCTCGGCCAGACCGCGCTGGTGGACCTTGCCGGCTTGCGCGACGCCATCGCCCTGCAAGGCGGCGATCCGGCCCAGGTCAATCCGGTGGTGCCGACGCAATTGATCGTCGACCATTCCCTGGCCGTCGAAGCCGGTGGGTCCGACCCGCAAGCCTTCGAAAAAAACCGCGCCATTGAAGATCGGCGCAACGAAGACCGGTTTCACTTTATCGAGTGGACTAAAAAAGCATTCAAGAACGTCGACGTGATCCCGCCCGGCAACGGCATCATGCACCAGATCAACCTGGAGAAAATGTCTCCGGTGATCCAGGTGCGTGACGGCGTGGCGTTTCCCGACACCTGCGTTGGCACTGACAGCCACACCCCGCATGTCGATGCACTGGGCGTGATCGCCATCGGCGTTGGTGGTCTGGAAGCCGAGAGCGTGATGCTTGGCCGCGCCTCATGGATGCGCCTGCCGGAAAGCGTTGGTGTGGAGTTGACCGGCAAGCTGCAACCGGGCATCACCGCTACCGACATGGTGCTGGCGTTGACCGAGTTCCTGCGCCAACAGAAAGTCGTCGGAGCCTGGCTGGAGTTCTTTGGTGAAGGCGCCTCGGCATTGACGCTTGGCGACCGCGCGACCATTTCCAACATGGCTCCGGAATACGGCGCCACGGCAGCAATGTTCTACATTGACGCGCAGACCATCGCCTACCTCAAGCTTACCGGGCGCGAAGATGAACAAGTCGCGCTGGTCGAGCAGTACGCCCGGCAGGCCGGTCTGTGGGCCGATGATCTCAAGGGCGCGCAGTACGAGCGTGGCCTGAGTTTTGATCTGTCGAGCGTGGTGCGCAATATGGCCGGCCCGAGCAACCCTCACGCCCGCGTCGCCACCAGCGACCTGGCGGCCAAAGGTATTTCCGGGCAATGGGATGAAGTACCGGGGCAAATGCCCGATGGCGCAGTCATCATCGCCGCCATCACCAGTTGCACCAACACCAGCAACCCGCGCAACGTGATTGCCGCCGGCCTGCTCGCGCGCAACGCCAACAAGCTGGGCCTGGTACGCAAGCCATGGGTCAAATCGTCCCTGGCGCCCGGCTCGAAAACCGTGGCGATGTACCTGGAAGAGGCCGGGCTGGGCCATGAGCTGGAAAAGCTCGGTTTTGGCGTGGTGGCGTTCGCCTGCACCACCTGCAACGGCATGTCTGGCGCCCTCGACCCGGTGATCCAGCAAGAGATCATCGACCGCGACCTGTACGCCACCGCCGTACTTTCGGGTAACCGCAATTTCGACGGGCGCATTCATCCGTACGCCAAGCAGGCATTCCTCGCTTCGCCGCCGTTGGTGGTGGCCTACGCGATAGCCGGCACTATCCGCTTCGATATCGAAAAGGACGTACTGGGTCTGGACGCCAGTGGCAAGGAAATCCGCCTGAAAGACATCTGGCCGAGCGACGAGGAAATCGACGCGGTGGTCAAGGCGTCGGTCAAGCCGGAGCAGTTCCGGCAAGTGTACATTCCGATGTTTGCGATCCATGAAGACACCGGCCCGAAAGTTGCGCCGTTGTATGACTGGCGCCCGCAGAGCACTTATATCCGTCGTCCACCTTACTGGGAAGGCGCGCTTGCCGGCGCGCGTCCGCTCAAGGGCATGCGCCCGCTGGCGGTACTGCCGGACAACATCACCACCGACCACTTGTCGCCGTCCAACGCGATCATGCTCGACAGCGCCGCGGGTGAGTACTTGGCGAAAATGGGCTTGCCGGAAGTTGACTTCAACTCCTACGCAACCCATCGCGGCGACCATTTGACGGCCCAGCGCGCAACCTTTGCCAACCCCAAGCTGTTCAATGAAATGGTGGTCGAAAACGGCAAGGTCAAGCAGGGTTCGCTGGCACGTCTCGAGCCGGAAGGGCAGGTTACGCGGATGTGGGAAGCCATCGAAACCTACATGGAGCGCAAGCAACCGCTGATCATCATTGCCGGCGCCGACTACGGCCAGGGCTCATCCCGTGACTGGGCTGCCAAGGGCGTGCGCCTGGCCGGCGTGGAAGCGATTGCCGCTGAAGGCTTCGAACGCATTCACCGTACCAACCTGGTGGGCATGGGCGTGTTGCCCCTGGAGTTCCTGCCGGGTACTGACCGCAAGACGTTGCAGATCGATGGCAGTGAAACCTATGACGTGCTCGGCGAGCGCACCCCGCGTGCCACATTGACGCTGGTGATCCATCGCAAAAACGGCGAGTGCGTAGAGGTGCCGGTGACATGCCGTCTCGACACCGCTGAAGAAGTGTCGATCTACGAGGCGGGCGGCGTGTTGCAGCGCTTTGCCCAGGACTTCCTGGAGTCGGCGGCGATCGCCTGACATAACTTGCGCAGGGGATCTCGAATTCCCTGCGCCTGACGAGGACAACCATGGCACACGTACCGCAAATCAAGATTCCCGCTACCTATATGCGTGGCGGCACCAGTAAGGGGGTGTTTTTCAGCCTTCAGGACCTGCCCGGGCCGGCCCAGGTTCCAGGTGCTGCGCGTGATGCCTTGTTGCTGCGGGTGATCGGTAGCCCTGATCCCTACGACAAGCAAATCGACGGCATGGGCGGTGCGACGTCCAGTACCAGCAAAACCGTGATCCTGGCCAAAAGCACCCGCGCCGATCACGATGTGGATTACCTGTTCGGCCAGGTCGCCATCGACAAACCCTTTGTCGATTGGAGCGGCAACTGCGGCAACCTGTCGGCAGCCGTTGGCTCCTTTGCTGTAAGCAACGGGCTGGTGGATGCTGCGCGCATTCCCCGCGACGGCGTCGCCGTGGTGCGTGTCTGGCAGGCAAATATCGGTAAGACCATCATTGCCCATGTGCCCATTACGAACGGCGCAGTGCAGGAGACCGGCGACTTCGAACTGGACGGTGTGACATTCCCGGCGGCCGAAGTGCAACTGGAATTCATGGACCCGGCAGCAGAAGAAGAGGGCGGCGGCGGATCGATGTTCCCCACGGGTAAGCTGATCGACGATCTGGATGTGCCGGGTGTTGGTACCTTCAAGGCGACGTTGATCAATGCGGGTATCCCGACGATCTTCATCAATGCTCAAGACCTGGGCTACACCGGCACCGAACTGCAAGGTGCGATCAATAGCGATCCGAAAGCGTTGGCAATGTTTGAAACCATTCGTGCCCACGGCGCGTTGCGCATGGGCTTGATCCAGCATCTGGATCAAGCCGCCCAGCGCCAGCACACGCCGAAAGTCGCATTTGTGGCGCGGCCGGCGGATTACATTGCATCTAGCGGCAAGGCAATCCAGGCAGGGGATATCGACCTGCTGGTGCGAGCGCTGTCCATGGGCAAGTTGCACCACGCGATGATGGGGACGGCGGCCGTGGCGATCGGTACTGCGGCTGCAATTTCCGGGACGCTGGTAAACCTGGCGGCAGGTGGTGTGGAGCGCAATGCGGTGCGGTTCGGGCATCCTTCGGGTACGTTGCGCGTGGGGGCTGAAGCGAGCCAGGTCAACGGTGAATGGGTCGTCAGGAAAGCCATTATGAGCCGCAGTGCACGCGTGCTGATGGAAGGGTTTGTGCGGGTACCCGGAGACGCTTTTTAGTTTGAGGGCGCCCTTGGGCTGAAACAGAACCCAGCAGACACCCAAGATCTGCTTTTGAAAAAAACCGTGACCCCGAGGGAAAAAATCCAACCCACTGCGGAGTAACGCCATGACCAGCAACGTCGACCAAAACAACCGTCCCGACTACGACCAGGTTTTGCAGGACATCGCTGACTACGTCCTGAATTTCAGCGTCGAATCCCGGGACGCCCTCGACACCGCTCGCAACTGCCTGATGGATACCCTTGGCTGTGGCCTGCTGGCCTTGCGCTTTCCCGAATGCACCAAGCACCTGGGGCCCATCGTCGAGGGTACGGTGGTGCCATTCGGCGCTCGGGTTCCCGGCACCTCGTTTCGCCTGGACCCGGTCAAGGCCGCGTGGGATATCGGTTGCATCGTCCGCTGGCTCGATTACAACGACACTTGGCTCGCCGCGGAATGGGGGCATCCGTCCGATAATCTCGGCGCCATCCTTGCTGTTGCGGATCATCTTTCGCAAAAACGCGTGGCCAGCGGCGAGCTGCCGTTGACCGTGCGCGAGGTGTTGGAAGCAATGATCATGGCCCATGAGATCCAGGGCGTGATTGCCCTGGAAAACTCCTTCAACCGCGTCGGCCTTGATCATGTGCTGCTGGTAAAAGTCGCCTCCACCGCCGTCACTGCCAAGTTGATGGGCGCCAATCGCGAGCAAATGTTGGCGGCCTTGTCCCATGCGTTTGTAGATGGCCAGGCATTGCGTACTTATCGCCATGCGCCCAACGCCGGGTCGCGCAAGTCCTGGGCGGCGGGTGATGCTTCGAGTCGTGGTGTACGCCTGGCAGACATCGCGATGCGCGGCGAAATGGGCGTCCCAGGAGTGTTGAGCGCGCCACAGTGGGGCTTCTATGACGTGCTGTTCAGTCATACCAACAAGGATCTGGCCCTCAAGCCCGAGGACCAGCGGGCGTTCAGCTTGTCCCAGCGCTATGGCACCTATGTCATGGAGAACGTGCTGTTCAAGATCAGTTTCCCGGCCGAGTTTCATGCGCAGACGGCGTGCGAAGCGGCGGTGGCCTTGCATCCGCAGGTTAAAAACCGCCTGCATGAGATTCAAAGAATCGTTGTCACCACCCACGAGTCGGCCATTCGCATCATCTCCAAGGTCGGCCCATTGGCCAATGCCGCTGACCGCGATCACTGCCTGCAGTACATGACTGCCGTACCCCTGGCGTTTGGAAACCTGGTGGCCGAGCACTACGAAGATAAATTCCACGCCGCTCACCCGATCATCGACGAGTTGCGCGACAAGATGGAAATCCTCGAAGACCCGCGTTACAGCCAGCAATACCTGGAGGCCGACAAGCGCTCGATTGCCAATGCCGTGCAGGTGTACTTCAAGGATGGCACTCACACCGATCAGGTAGCGGTGGAGTACCCGATTGGTCACCGTCGCCGTCGCGCAGAGGGCATTCCATTGCTGGAAGACAAGTTCAAGGCCAACCTCGCCACGCGCTTTACCACCCAGCGCAGCGCCGAAATCTTTGCTCTATGCAAGGACCAAGCGCGGCTGGAAGCGACGCCGGTAAACCGCTTTGTCGACCTGTTCGTGATCTGATCCCAAGCAATCACTTGAACCGCAGGATCACCCTGCGGTTGTGCTTGCTTTTCTTTTCGATCTTTTCGCAGAACACCCGGCCGATTTCCTCGGTATTGATCACGTGCGTGCCGCCGCATGGCTGGATATCGATGCCGGTAATTTCAATCACGCGCACTGCGCCCTGGATCACTGGCGGGGCGACGGCCTGGGTACGGGTGATCTGCAGCAGGGTGGAATATTCCGACGCCGGCATCGATAGGGATTTGACTTCATGGGCTTGCTTGATCAGCGCATTGAGGTCGCGGGTGATGCTTTCCTTGTCGAGGGTCATTTCTGGCAGGTCGAAATCCAGGCGCCCCTTGTCGGCGCTGATACTGCAGCCGGTCACGGGGGCGTCGATGATTGAACACAGCAGGTGCAGGCAGGTGTGCATTTTCATGTGTTGATAACGCCGCTCCCAGTCAAGGCCCGCGTCCACCTGTACTCCGGCGCTCAGTTGCACGGGGTAATGGTCAACCTGATGCCAAATGATCGAGCGCAACACCGGGTCGCGCACGGTTCCGGTCACGTTGATCCGGGTATCGTCGGGCAAGGTGAAGTAACCGGTGTCCCCCGGTTGACCGCCGCCGGTGGGGTAGAACAGCGTATGCTCCAGGGCGATGCCGTGTTCGCTGACTGCGATCACCCTGGCGCTGAAGGCGTTCTGGTAGGGCGCGCTATCGAACAGCGCCAGGGTTTCCATGGTGTGTACGGACATGTTCAACCTCCGACAATCAGTGGGCTGGCTTGCAGCAGGTGACGCACCATCGCGCTCAGGCCAGGGGGGGAGAGCAGGGTGATTTCAAACTCCGGGCCGCTGACCTTCAGGTTCAGTGGCAGGCGCGGCAGGCGCTCATCCGACTCGATGCGGTGTAGGCGAAACTGCAAGTGGTGACGCTCCTTCACCGTGGGTTCGAGCATCAACCCCGGTAATGGGTGAAAGTCGGCATCGAGCACCGTGACTCGGTGGCTGGCGTTGACCTCACCCACCACGTGCAGTCGCTCATCAAGGGCGAAGGCACCGAGATAGTTGCTCTGATCCGATTCATCGTTTTTCTGCAGTTGGATCTGGTTGACTACCTTGACCTTGGTGCCCGCCGGTACGTCCTGGGTGATCACGCAGGACGGGCTGATAAATACGTTGTCGCCGATCTGCACATAGCCGAGCACCCTGGCACCGGCGCCGACTTCGACATTGTTACCCAGGCGTGGATGGCGCTTGCCATCGGGATTATTGGCGATACCTCGAGCACCCAGGGTCACGCCGCAAAGGATGTAGCAGTCGTTGCCGATCTCGCAGGTTTCACCGATCACCGTGCCGTAGCCATGATCCAGCACAAAGCGCCGGCCGATTCGTGCGGCGGGATGAATCTCGGCACCTGAGAGCAGTTTGCCCTGGTTGCTCAGTGTCAGGGCGATGCTGGGAAACACGCCGTTGGAGGGCTCGGAGAAATTCCAGACCCGATGTGCCAGGCGGTAATACAGCACCGCCTTGAATGAGGCGTAGGACTCCAGGATCAGCTTGCCGCGGCCACGGGACGCCGGGTCGCGACAGGCATAGGCGAGCAGATCTTCTGCCACGTCCTGCGCAGCCTCCTGGATCAACGAGGCCAGGTGTACCTGCAACTGTTGCATCTGCGCTGGGGCGAGGGTTTTGACAAGGTGCGCCAGTAACTCCTCATGCAGCTGATGCATGTCGATAAAGCCGCCCATGGAAGGTGCTCCCGCAATTGGCATTATTCGAAGCACGGCAGATAGCTGTCGGCGCTGTCATAAACCATCGTCAGTACCACCGTGTCGGTGGGTAGCTCCGGTGCAAGTCTGGCGATGGCCACCATATTGGCGGCCGACGACAGCCCCAGGCTTACGGCGTCGGTACGCATGATGCGTTTCATCATTTCCAGGCACTCCAGGCGCGAGACCTTGAGCATGCCGTCGAGCACATTCAGGTTGAGAATGCTCGGGATCAGACCAATGGACAGGCCTTGGATATGATGCGGGGCGTGCCGGTCATTAAGCAGGTCGCATTCCTCGGGCTCTACACCCATCACGCGTATCTGCGGCCATTTCGCCTTGAGGGTTTCACCGATGCCGGTGATATGGCCACCGGTGCCGATGCCGCTGACGAAGTAATCCACCTGGCGCTCGCCAAACGCACGGATGATTTCCGGGGCGGTAGTGTCGCGGTGGGTTTGTGGGTTGGCGCTGTTGCGCTGCTGGTTGAGCATGACGTAGCTGGGGTTTTCCAGTTGCAGTTCCATGCACTTTTCGCCATGGGAATTGTTGCCCAGGCAACTGTCCGAAAGCACTACTTTGGCACCGTACAGACGCAGCAGTTTTTGCTTCTCGGGGCTGTAGTTGTCCGGGATCACCAGCACCACCTTGTAGCCCAGCACATTGCCGGCCATCACCAGGCCAATGCCGGTGTTGCCCCCGCTGGGCTCGATGATGGTTTGCCCTGAGCCACGAATCAGGATGCCCCGGCGCTCGGCGTCGAGGATCATCCCCAGAGCGATGCGTGCCTTATGGCTGCCGCCCGGGTTCAGCGATTCAAGCTTGGCGAAGACCTCGATGCCGAGGTCTTCGGAGAATTGTTCCAGGCGTACGATGGGCGTCTGGCCAATCGTGTCGAGTATCGAGTTATGTAGCATCAAGCAAATACCCCTGGCCGGTGATCAGTACAAAGGCATGTCAGGTTCGACGTCGCGAACCCAGTGTTTCATCCCGCCTTCGAGGACGCGGGTGTTGGCAAAACCGGCTGCCAGTAAAGTGCTGGCGGCTTGCTCGGCGCGGATACCGGCGTAGCAGATCAGGTAGTGAGTGTTGTCGCGGCTGAGGGTGTCGAGTTGCTCGTCGAGTTCGGCCAGCGGGATGTGAACCACACCGGGAAGCTTGCAGACTTCCAGTTCGCTGGCGTCACGCACATCCAGCAGGATGTCGGCACTGCGCTGTTGCTCCAGCAATTGCTTGAGAACGCGCGGCTTGATGTAGCGCTCCTTGGCCAGTTTCGGAGCGGCGGGCACCGTGTCTGCACACACCGCTGCCGCGGGTTGTTGCTCATCGCGTAGCTCGGAGCAGCACGGGCAATCGGCACGGCGTTTGAAGCGGATCTCACTGAATTTCATAGCCAGCGCATCGAAGCGCATCAGTCGGCCAGACAACGATTCGCCGAGGCCAATCAGCAGTTTGATCGCCTCGGTAGCCTGGATCATGCCGACTACGCCGGGCAGTACGCCAATCACACCGCCGGCACTGCAGTTGGGCGCCAGTTCAGCCGGTGGCGCATGGGGGAACAGGCAGCGATAGCAAGGTCCACCTTTGTAGTTGAACACGCTGATCTGGCCGTCAAAACGGTAGATGGCGCCGTATACCAAAGGTCTACCAAGCTGCACGCAGGCGTCGTTGACCAGATAGCGGGTTTCAAAATTATCGGTACCATCGATCACCAGATCGTAGGCGCCGACCAGATCCAGCGCGTTGTCGGCATTCAGCGCAGTCTCGTGAGCGTTGATCTGGATATGGTTGTTCAGGTCTTGCAGGCGTTGTTTGGCGGACTCGACCTTGGACATGCCCAGGGTGCTGTTGCCGTGGACGATCTGGCGTTGCAGGTTGCTGCTTTCCACCACATCGAAATCCACCAACCCCAGGGTGCCGATGCCGGCCGCAGCCAGGTACAGGCTGATGGGGGAGCCCAGGCCACCGGTGCCGATGATCAATACCTTGGCTTTTTTCAGGTTCAATTGACCTTCACGACCGACGCCAGGCAGGGTGATGTGGCGCACATAGCGCTGCACTTCCTCGTTGCTCAGGGCGTCGATATCCATGCCGCCGGAGGTGGCGAGCAACACTTCTATCCGGGCCTTTTCCGGCAACGGTTCATCGGCGTTGACCTGTTCTTCACCGACCGTGAACAGGAAGTGTTCCTTGAGCTGGTTGTTCTGGTGGAACAAGTGCGCTTGCAATTGCGGGTGATGGGTACAGAGGTTTTCAATGACTTCGCGCAATGTCGTTCCGGCACCCTTGAGGGTCGAAGCAGGCAACTTGGCCACGCGGACCAGAATCTCGGGGAAAGAGACATCGTTCATGTACAACTCCGTTTGCAGGTCGTTGAATGGTTTGAGGGCGAAGTGCGTGCCATCCCAGGCAAACAGTTTTGACCCAAGGGCCTTGCCCTGGCGGACGTCCACCACCAGGTAGCTGACGGGATAGATCGGCTCGCCCATGTACAGGGCCTTGTCTTGATCCTCGTCGCTGAAATAGGCGCCGACATCCGGGTGTGAGTGGTAGATCACCGTCACCGGGTTATCGCTGCGAAATGCCTTGTTCATCATCAGTGTGTCGGCCACCGAAAAGGTGTAGCCATTGGCCGCGCGGCGCGGATACATCTGTGGGTTCTTGCGGTGCAGCTCATTCTGGATATTGCTGCCCAGATACACGCTGCCGTCGGCGAAGACGAAGCCACAGCATTCCTCGGGATAGCTGCGGCTGGCGTGGGCGTAGATCTCTTTGAGGGCGTTAGGGCGGAGCACGTCCATGTTTCTCTCGCGTCAGTGGGTAAAAAGGTCAATTGGTCTTGGCCAGCAGTTTTTCGATCGGCAACTTGGTGATTGCGAACCCAACCAGCAGGATCGCGGAATAGAGCATCAGGTCCCTGGACAATTCGAGGCCTTCATACCAGGCGCCGATGATCACGGCGAACACCGGGAAAATGATGAAGACGAAGGACAGGATGATCGGGCTCAGGCGCTTGAGCAGCATGAAATACACAATGAAACCGCCGACCGAAGCCACCAGCCCCAGGTAGAACAGGGCGCTCCACGAGCGCAGGGTAATCGCTTCGAAGGTCGGGGACTCGAACCACAGGCCGGCCACGAACAGCATCAGCCCGGCGATGCCGATAGGCAGGGTGTTGTAGGTGATGACACTGATGGCGCTGCCCTTTTGCTTGGTGATGACGTAGCACAAGGCATGCATGATCGCGGCGGTCAAAATGGCCAGCACCCCAAAGAACTCGGCATGGTCCAGGTGCAGGCCCTGGCTCCTGATGATCATGTACAGGCTGCCGAAACCGATGCCGATACCGACCACCTGGGAAAAGTAGATGCGCTCACGCAGGAACAGCGCGGAAAAAATCAGGATGAACACCGGCATGCAACTGAACAGCAAAGCTGTGAGGCCGGAGGAGACATGCATTTCTCCGTAATTGAGCAAGTAATAAGGAACGCTGAAGTAGGAAAGGGTCACGAACACAAAAAACCAGCGACTTTCCCGGGGAAACAGGATCGGCTCGCGACGCACCAATGCAAAACACAGGAACAACGGAAACGCGATCAGGAAGCGCAGGCCGGCGGAGGTCAGCGGCGGAACGCTTTCCACCGCGATCTTGATCCCCAGCCAGGTCGTCCCCCAGCTCAGGCACACAATGAGAAACATCACACTGGTAATCAGCCCTGCCAACCACTGCTTACGTGTTTTTGTTTTTTCGGCGTTTTGGAGAACGGCAGACATTGGCATCGTTTATTGCTTCCCTGAGCCGGAATTGAACTCTATATTGAATGTGTCATTAGAGGTTTTACCCGGTGATTGAACCCGTTTAAGCACACTATTAGGGCGAATGATGGCTGTCAAAACAATTATTGACATGGTGTCAATTATGCGAGAGGGGCTCTCCAGCGGACAGGGCGTGAAGTACAAACGCCTGTCGGATGTCATGGAGCGAGGCATCCTGGAAGGCCTGATAGAGCCGGGGCGAAAACTGCCGCCTCATCGGGTTCTTTCCGACAACCTGGGGGTGACCATCGGTACCATCAGCCGGGCCTATGGCGAGCTGGAACGCTTGGGATTGGTGGTGGCACGGGTCGGTGACGGAACGTTTGTGCGCAAGCGTGGAATGGAACGCCAGCGTGACGAAGGTTTTCGCAACTTCAGCGATGAGCCTCGTCAGTACTTCGATATGAGCCGCAATATGCACATTCCGGGGCAGGAAACGACATTCCTGGCCCAGAGCTTCCAGACCCTGGCCAATAACGCCAAGTTTTTGCAGGAGATCAGCGCGTACACACCGGACGCCGGTTTGCCCCGCTATCGAGAAGCGGGCGCCCAGTGGCTGGTCCAACGGGATTTTCACCCCACTCCCGAGCAGGTCATCTGCGTTAACGGCGGTCAGCATGGGCTGCTCTGTGCCCTGATGGCGTTATTACGTGCTGGCGATACCGTGGTCACTGAACAGTTGACCTACCCGGGGCTGATCACCGCCGCACGCATGCTGGGCATCCGCTTGATCGGCCTGGAGATGGATGACGAGGGGCTCCTGCCGGGGGCGTTGGAGGAGGTCTGTCGCAATCATCGGGTGTCGGCTCTCTATTGCACGCCGACCATCCAGAACCCGACGACGTCGGTCCTGTCCGTTACGCGACGCGAGGCGTTGGTGCGTGTCTGTCGTGAGCACAACTTGCTGATTCTCGAAGATGAAGCCCACGGCGTACTGGTGGCGGATCGTCCGCCACCCTTGAGCCATTTTGCCCCGGAACGTACCATCTTGATCAGCAGCCTGAGCAAAGCCGTGTCGGCAGGGTTGCGAGTCGGTTACGTGCATGCGCCGCCGGCCTTGGTCAGTCGCATTTCGGCAGCATTGCGCTCCACTTGCTGGATGGCGACGCCGGTCACGCTGGAGCTGGCCACGCAATGGATCGAGAACGGTACGGCGGAGTACTTGCTGCACCAGCAGATAAACGAGATCAGCCGGCGCAAAATGCTGGTCGAAGACTTGTTGATCGGTCTTGAGTACCGTACGCACCTCAACAGTCCGCATTTCTGGATTGAAGTGCCGGAGCCTTGGCGGGCCTCGGAAATCGAGGCCGAACTCAAGCAGAACAATTACCTGATCGCCACCGCTGAGGCGTTTGCCGTTGGGCAAACGGCGGTGCCACAGTTTATCCGGGCGAGTATCTGCAATACGTCGGGGGACGATCAATTGTTGCGCGAGGGTTTTGACGCGCTGGCCAGCGCGCTGGGGCAGGGCGGGGGGCGGTTTCAGTTGTAGCGTGCAGCGTTGCAGCCGCAAGTTGCAAGCCGCAAGCTTCAAGGCGAGTGTCTCTAGCTTGTCGCTAATAGCTTGAGACTTGAGGCTGCCTCACTTAAACCGCCGTTCGACACCTTTCTCCACCAGGATTTTCGCCGAAATTTCCTCCACCGAAAAATGCGTGGAATTGATGTGCGCAATATTTTCCCGGCGGAACAGATTTTCTACTTCACGTACTTCGAATTCGCATTGGGCATAGCTGGAATACCGGCTGTTGGGCTTGCGCTCATTGCGGATGGCGGTGAGACGGTCCGGGTCGATGGTCAGGCCGAACAACTTGTGCTGGTGCGAGCGTAGGGCGGCCGGTAGCGTCAAGTGCTCCATATCGTCTTCGGTCAACGGATAGTTGGCTGCGCGAATACCGAACTGCATTGCCATATAAAGGCATGTCGGCGTCTTGCCGCAACGGGACACACCCACCAGGATCAGGTCAGCCTTGTCGTAATAATGGGTGCGGGCCCCATCGTCGTTGTCCAGCGCGAAGTTTACCGCCTCGATCCGCTCCATATAGTTGGAGTTGTGGCCAATGGAATGGGACTTGCCCACAGAGTATGAGGAGTGTTCACTCAATTCCTGCTCCAGGGGCGCGAGAAAGGTCGAGAAGATGTCGATCATGAAACCATTGGAAGTTGCAAGGATCTCACGAATGTCCTGATTGACAATGGTGTCGAAAATGATCGGGCGGAAACCGTCTTTTTCGGCGGCCAGATTGATTTGTTGTACCATGGCCCGCGCTTTATCCACGCTATCGATATAGGGTCGCGTGAATTTGGCGAAGGTAATATTTTCGAACTGCGCCAACAGGCTTTGACCCAGGGTTTCGGCAGTGATGCCGGTGCCATCGGAAATAAAGAAAGCAGATCGTTTCATTTGAGCCTTGGGCCTTAAGCTGATGACGAATCTTGGATATGATAGGCGCGATTTTGCCGTCCCACAGTGGGCCGCATTCTCACTTATTTTCCAGGTCCAGGCCACAAACGCCGGTTAACGCTCCTACTGAGCGGCCGGCGTCCTGAGCTTTTCCAACACAGTTAGTGGAGAGATCACCTTGGTAGAGTACGTAGTTTCCCTCGATAAGCTCGGCGTCCATGATGTAGAGCATGTGGGGGGCAAGAACGCATCCCTCGGCGAGATGATCAGTAATCTTGCAGGCGCCGGTGTCTCGGTACCCGGTGGCTTCGCCACTACGGCCCAGGCTTACCGTGACTTCCTCGAACTGAGCGGCCTCAACGCCCAGATCCACGCCGCGCTGGACGCCCTGGACGTCGATGACGTCAACGCCCTGGCCAAGACCGGCGCCCAGATCCGCCAATGGATCATGGAAGCCGAGTTCCCCGAGAAGCTCAACGAAGAAATTCGTACTGCCTTCGCCACGTTGTCCGCCGGTAACCCGGATATGGCCGTCGCCGTGCGCTCCTCGGCCACCGCCGAAGACTTGCCGGACGCATCCTTCGCCGGTCAGCAAGAGACCTTCCTCAACATCCGCGGCGTGGAAAACGTGATCCGCGCGGCCAAGGAAGTGTTCGCCTCGTTGTTCAACGACCGTGCTATTTCCTATCGCGTACACCAAGGGTTTGACCACAAGCTGGTGGCTCTGTCTGCCGGAGTGCAGCGCATGGTGCGCTCGGAAACCGGTACGGCCGGCGTGATGTTCACTCTGGATACGGAGTCAGGCTTTCGCGACGTGGTGTTTATCACCGGCGCCTACGGTCTTGGCGAAACTGTCGTACAGGGTGCGGTCAACCCGGACGAATTCTACGTGCACAAACACACCCTTGCAGCTGGTCGCCCGGCGATCCTGCGTCGTAACCTGGGCAGCAAGGCCATCAAGATGATCTACGGCGACGAGGCCAAGGCCGGTCGCTCGGTGAAAACCGTGGATGTCGACAAGGCCGAGCGCGCGCGTTTCTGCCTGAGCGACGCCGAGGTCAGCGAGTTGGCCAAACAAGCGATGATCATCGAGAAGCACTACAAGTGTCCGATGGACATCGAGTGGGCCAAGGACGGTGACGACGGCAAGCTGTACATCGTGCAGGCTCGTCCGGAAACCGTGAAAAGCCGTACTTCGGCCAATGTGATGGAACGCTACCTGCTGAAAGAAACCGGTACCGTGCTGGTGGAAGGCCGTGCGATCGGCCAGCGCATCGGCGCCGGCAAGGTGCGGATCATCAAGGACGTGTCCGAGATGGACAAGGTCCAGCCAGGTGACGTACTGGTCTCCGACATGACCGACCCGGATTGGGAGCCGGTGATGAAGCGCGCCAGTGCCATCGTCACCAACCGTGGTGGGCGTACCTGCCACGCGGCGATCATTGCCCGTGAGCTGGGCATTCCAGCGGTCGTGGGTTGCGGTAACGCCACCCAGCTGTTGAAAGACGGCCAGGGCGTGACCGTGTCGTGCGCCGAAGGCGACACCGGCTTCATCTTCGAAGGTGAACTGGGCTTCGACATCAAGCAAAACTCCATTGACGCCATGCCGGACCTGCCGTTCAAGATCATGATGAACGTCGGTAACCCGGACCGCGCCTTCGATTTTGCACAGTTGCCGAACGCCGGGGTGGGCCTGGCCCGCCTGGAGTTCATCATCAACCGCATGATCGGCGTGCACCCCAAGGCCCTGTTGAACTATGACGGCCTGCCGCTGGATATCAAGGAAAGCGTCGACAAGCGCATTGCCGGCTACAACGATCCGGTAGGTTTCTACGTCGAGAAACTGGTGGAAGGCATTAGCACCCTGGCTGCCGCGTTCTACCCGAAAAAGGTCATCGTGCGTCTGTCGGACTTCAAGTCCAACGAATACGCCAACCTGATCGGCGGCAAGCTGTACGAGCCGGAAGAGGAAAACCCGATGCTGGGTTTCCGTGGCGCGTCGCGCTACATCAGCGAAGCGTTCCGTGACTGCTTCGAGCTTGAGTGTCGTGCTCTCAAGCGCGTACGCAACGAGATGGGCCTGACCAATGTCGAGATCATGGTGCCGTTCGTGCGTACCCTGGGCGAAGCGAGCCAGGTTGTCGACCTGCTGGCAGAAAATGGTCTGTCCCGTGGCGAAAACGGTCTTCGCGTCATCATGATGTGCGAGCTGCCTTCCAATGCGATTCTCGCCGAGGAGTTCCTGGAGTTCTTCGACGGCTTCTCGATTGGCTCCAACGACCTGACTCAGTTGACCCTGGGCCTGGACCGGGATTCGGGGATCATCGCCCATCTGTTCGATGAGCGTAATCCTGCGGTCAAGAAGCTGCTGGCCAACGCCATCCAGGCTTGCAACAAGGCGGGCAAGTACATCGGTATCTGCGGTCAAGGACCTTCCGATCACCCGGACCTGGCCAAGTGGCTGATGGAGCAGGGTATCGAAAGCGTTTCGCTGAACCCTGATTCCGTGCTGGAAACCTGGTTCTTCCTGGCTGAAGGTCAAGCCTCGGCGTAAACGCCATTTGTCGGTCCACTGCTATGGTGGGCCGACATTTCTCATTCTGTACAGGGCGGAACTCCATCTGGACACCGCCCTTTTTTGTGCAAGAACACTATGCAAAGCAGCAGCAGTTTATTTCCCGTCGCCTTGACCAGTGCCGAGCGTCGTGGCGACCTGAGTGAAGATGTCTATCGCCTCAAGCCTGGCAACAGCCCGGACGGTACGGTTGAGCTGGCAGTGACGCGCCTGGGGCTGGCCGATGTCCAGCAAACCCGGGGCGTGCCGGTGGTCCTGTTGCATGGCAGCTTTTCCAACCGGCGCTTCTGGTACTCGCCTGAAGGTATTGGCCTGGGAGCCTATCTGGCACGCCAGGGCTTTGATGTGTGGATCCCTGAAATGCGTGGTCACGGGCTTTCCCGACGTAACCAGGATTACGCCCGCAACTGCGTAGCTGACTACGTGCGTTACGATCTACCGGCGATTGCCGCCTTCGTGGGTGAGCAAAGCGGGCAAGTTCCTCACTGGATCGGCCACTCTCTGGGCGGTACGACCCTCGCGGCGGCATTGGGTGGCCAATATCTGGCAGGGCCAACGGTCGCTTCCGCGGCACTGTTTGGTTGCCAGGTCAGCCGTACCTACTGGCCATTGAAAATCCCACCGGTGGCGTGGGGAGGGCGATTCATCTTGAAACGCTTTGCTCAACTTTCCGGGGCACGTCTCAAGCGCGGCCCAGAAGACGAACCCGTCGGCCTGGTCCTGGAAAGCATGCGCTGGCATGGCTTGTTCGGGCGTTTTGGCGATGCCGAGCGTGACTGGTGGAAAGGTTTGGCCGATGTCGCTGTACCGTTGTTGGCGGTGAGTGCGGCCGGTGATCGCCAAGACCCGGATTGGGCCTGCCGCAAGCTGTTTGAACAGGTGGGTTCCGAGCACCGCCAATACCTGTGCCTGGGCCGTCGGCAAGGGTTCGCGGGAGATTTCGGGCATGTCGAGATGCTGGTCAGCAAGGCGGCCCAAGCCGAAGTATGGCCGTTGGTAAAGCGTTGGTTGAGAGACCCGCTGACCCCTGTGACAGGCGCGCATCCGCAAGTGCTTGCCACCGATTGAGAAGGGCCCAGCCAGAGCGTTTCGCTTAATGTCAGTTGCGGCTAAGATATGACGCATGGTGCTGTTCTGGTCATATTCAGTCGCGCAGTGGCTATTGCGTTGCTCGCATCGGAATCTGATCATTGCGGTGCGCAGCGGGCAGGAATTAAATAATGTCCGTTGTGATGCGTTTCCAGACTTAGCCGTGGATGTTCGACACCTTCTTTCACTGACAGGAGTTTTTCGATGAACCATTACGTGACCCCCGACCTGTGCGATGCCTACCCGGAGCTGGTACAGGTACTCGAACCTATGTTCAGCAATTTCGGTGGCCGGGACTCCTTCGGTGGTGAAATCGTTACCATCAAGTGCTTTGAGGACAACTCTCGGGTCAAGGAGCAGGCTGAGCTCAATGGCACCGGCAAAGTGATGGTAGTGGACGGTGGCGGCTCCCTGCGTCACGCCTTGCTGGGTGACATGATCGCCGAGAAAGCCGCGAAAAATGGCTGGGAAGGGATAGTGATCTACGGTTGTATCCGTGACGTGGATGTCCTCGCCCAAACCGACCTGGGCGTACAGGCCCTGGCCAGCCATCCATTGAAGAGCGTGCGGCGTGGTATTGGTGATGTGAGCGTACCCGTGACGTTTGCCGGTGTGACTTTTCGCCCGGGTGAGTACGTGTATGCCGACAATAACGGCATTGTCGTTTCGCCAAGCCCTTTGAAAATGCCCGAATAACAGCAGTTGATCGACAGGGGTGAGGATGTTCGAGGAAGAAAACGCGCAGTGGGGGCTGGTGCATGCCCTGGTGCTGGACGGTAAAGGCGGCGCGCGTTCCATTGCCCGGACTGAGCTTGACGACTTGCAGATGCAGCCACATGAAAGCCTCTGGCTGCATTGGGATCGCAGTCATCCCCAGACCCAGACCTGGTTGCGCAAATCCAGCGGTTTGAGCGAGTTCGCCTGTGACTTGCTGCTGGAGGAGAACACCCGTCCACGCCTGCTGCCGTTGGCGGATGCCGAATTGCTGCTGTTTTTGCGCGGGATCAACCTCAATCCCGGCGCTGAACCGGAAGATATGGTCTCGGTACGTATCTTCGCTGTAGCCGATCGGGTCATTTCCCTGCGTTTGCGGCCATTGCGCGCCACTGATGAATTGCTGGTGCGGTTGGCGGAGGGCAAAGGCCCCAAAACCGCCTCGGAACTGATCCTCTACATGGCTCAGTACCTGACTAATAAAGTGCAGGACCTGGTCAGCGACCTGTCTGAAATCGTCGATATTGAAGAAGAAAAACTGGATGCCGACGAACGGTATACTCCAGAGCACGGCAGTGTTTTGCAGATCCGTCGGCGAGCCGCTGCGCTCAAGCGTTTCCTGGCACCGCAGCGTGATATTTTTGCTCAACTGACCCGCATAAAATTGCCTTGGTTCGTCGATGACGATGCCGACTATTGGAACGAATTGAACAACAGCCTGACTCGTTACCTGGAAGAGCTGGAGTTGGCTCGCGAGCGCGTGGGGCTTGTGCTTGAGGCCGAAGACCGGCGCTTGAGCGTACGCATGAATCGCACTATGTACCGCTTCGGGATCATTACCGGGATCTTTCTGCCGATGAGTTTTCTCACGGGACTTCTGGGGATCAACGTCGGGGGAATTCCTTTTTCTGAAAGCCCCTACGGGTTCGCGATTGCCTGCCTGTTAATGATATCGGTGGCGCTGGGGCAATGGTGGTTGTTCAGACGTTTACGCTGGGTCTGACCTGAATATGACCTGAATGGGCGTGAAGGTCATGTGACCCAAAGAATTTTGCCCTCGTCTTTTAATTCACTTGCGAGAGGTCCCTATGCACGATCCGTTTGAACAGTCGCTACGTGACATGCTGAATGCTTCGCCATCCAACCGGGATGACGATGCTTGCCTGGGCCGCGTATTGAAAACCGCTAACCGCCAGGTCGGTGCGGGGGACCTGTTCGGCTTGCTCGGACGCTGGCTGCCGGCACTGATGATCGCCGTGAACAACGGTTCGGCTCACGTTTCGCCGGTTTCTCGTCGTAAACCTATTGCTCGCTCTGCTGATAAGGCTGATTGAATATGGAACTTGATCTCTGGACCCAGAGTCTGGTCACTGCCATGACGGCGTTGTGGACCAAGGTGGCGAATTTCATTCCCAACCTGTTCGGGGCGTTGGTGCTGGTGCTGTTGGGTTTTGTCGTGGCCAAGTTGCTCGACACCTTGTTGTCCAAGCTGCTGGCCAAGCTGGGTCTTGATCGCATCATGGGTGGGACCGGCCTGACCAAGCTACTGGGTCGTGTTGGCCTTAAAGTGCCGATCTCTACCTTGATCGGAAAGATTGTTTATTGGTTCGTTCTGCTGATTTTTCTGGTTTCTGCGGCGCAATCCCTTGGACTTGAGCGAGTTTCAGCTACGCTCGACATGTTGGCGCTGTACTTACCGAAGGTTTTCGGTGGCGCGCTGGTGTTGTTGGTGGGGGTTTTGCTGGCGCAATTGGCCAACGGGCTGGTACGCGGCGCCGCCGAAGGTGTCGGTCTGGACTACGCCAGTGGCTTGGGGCGAATTGCCCAGGGACTGGTGATTATCATCAGTATTTCGGTCGCGATCAGTCAGTTGGAGGTCAAGACTGACCTGCTCAACCATGTGATTGTGATTGTTTTGATTACCGTTGGTCTGGCTGTTGCGCTGGCCATGGGGTTGGGAAGCCGGGAAATTGCCGGGCAGATTCTTGCGGGAATCTATGTGCGTGAGTTGTATCAGGTAGGGCAACACGTACGTGTAGGTGAGGTCGAAGGGCAGATCGAAGAGATCGGCACGGTAAAAACTACAGTGCTGACCGATGATGGCGAACTAGTGTCGCTGTCTAATCGAATTCTGCTGGAGCAGCAGGTGAGTAGCCGCTAAAGCGGTAAACCCTGCTAATGTACGCCGCCGCGAACCTGGGTAACCAGGCTCTGGCGGACATTGACCTGACTGTCGGCACGACTTGTTTTGAATAAAGCCCAAACGCTGTCCACGCGCTATGACCCCCGTGAGCTCTCTGATGAGGAGTTGGTCGCGCGTGCGCACACGGAGCTGTTTCACGTAACGCGTGCGTACGAAGAATTGATGCGCAGGTATCAACGCACTCTGTTCAACGTTTGTTCAAGGTATTTGGGGAACGATCGTGATGCGGATGATGTCTGTCAGGAAGTGATGCTCAAGGTGTTGTACGGCTTGAAGAACTTTGAGGGGAAATCGAAGTTCAAGACCTGGCTCTACAGCATCACGTACAACGAGTGCATCACGCAGTATCGGAAGGAACGGCGAAAGCGTCGCTTGATGGACGCTTTGAGTCTGGACCCCCTTGAGGAAGCGTCTGAAGAAAAGGCGCCGACACCCGAGGAAAAGGGCGGACTTGATCGCTGGCTGGTGCATGTGAATCCGATTGACCGTGAAATTTTGGTGCTACGATTTGTCGCAGAGCTGGAATTTCAGGAAATCGCTGACATTATGCATATGGGTTTGAGTGCTACAAAAATGCGTTACAAACGTGCTCTTGATAAATTACGTGAGAAATTTGCGGGCGGTACTGAAACTTAGTTCAGTGCAAATATCTCTTACGTGTAGGCAAGTTCTGTTAGACTTGTCGCCGAGTTGTCCCCCGGTATGTGGGACTGCTTTACAATCACCAGATGGGGATTTAACGGATGAAACTGAAAAACACCTTGGGCTTGGCCATTGGTTCTCTTATTGCCGCTACTTCTTTCGGCGTTCTGGCACAAGGCCAAGGCGCAGTTGAAGGCGAGCTGTTCTACAAGAAGCAGTACAACGATAGCGTCAAGCACATCGAAGACGGCTTCAATCCTGGCGCTCGCATCGGTTACTTCCTGACCGACGACCTGTCCTTGAACTTGTCCTACGACAAGACCAACCACACCCGTTCGAACGACGGTACTGGCAACCAGAAGATCAAGGGTGACACTGGCAGCCTGTTGGCTACCTACCACTTCGGTCAGGCTGGTGTTGACTCCCTGCGTCCATACGTAGAAGGTGGTTTCGGTCACCAGAGCCGCACCAACGTAGAAGCTGATGGTCACAGCGGTCGCGATCAGTCGACTCTGGCTATCATCGGTACCGGTGTTAAGTACTACTTCACCAACAACCTGTTCGCTCGTGCAGGCGTTGAAGCAGACCACAACCTGGACAACGGCAAGTGGGATTACTCCGCACTGGTTGGCCTGGGCGTGAACTTCGGCGGTAACGCTGGCGCAGTAGCTCCAGCTCCTACCCCAGCACCAGCTCCAGAGCCAGTTCCAGAGCCAGAAGCTCCGGTTGCTCAGGTTGTTCGTGTTGAGCTGGACGTTAAGTTCGACTTCGACAAGGCTGTTGTTAAGCAAGACAGCTACGGCGACGTGAAAAACCTGGCTGACTTCATGGCTCAGTACCCAGCTACCAACGTAGAAGTTGCTGGTCACACTGACTCCGTAGGTCCAGACGCCTACAACCAGAAGCTGTCCCAGCGTCGTGCTGACGCTGTTAAGCAAGTCCTGGTTAAAGACGGCGTTGACGCTGGCCGTATCACCTCCGTAGGTTACGGCGAGTCCCGCCCAGTTGCTGACAACGCAACTGAAGCTGGTCGTGCTGTTAACCGTCGCGTAGAAGCTTCGGTTGAAGCTACCGCTCAGTAATTACTGAGTAGTAGAGAAAAGCCCGGCTTAGGCCGGGCTTTTTTTCGCCTGCAATTTGTCTCAGGCGCTGGCCAGCAACACCGCTTCCACTTCCGTCGCCGCCACCTCGCCGATCACCAGGATCGCCGGGCTCTTCAAGGCAAACGCCTTGGCGTCTTCTTGCATGCGGGCCAGGGAGCTTCGGCACTCACGCTGCACGGGCAACGAAGCGTTCTCGATCATCGCCACCGGCATATCGGCAGCCATGCCGCCCTTGAGCAATTGCGCGGCAATTTCTTCGAGTTTCGCCACGCCCATATACACCACCAATGTGGTGCCGCCCTCGGCCAATGCTCGCCAATTCAGGCTGCTGTCGTCCTGAGTGTGTGCGGTGACCAGCGTCACGCCGCGACTGATGCCGCGTAGTGTCAGGGGGATATCGCAGTTCGTCGCGCCCGCCAGCCCGGCAGTAATGCCATTGACCAACTCTACCGCCACGCCGCGTTCCTTCAGCCACATGGCTTCTTCTCCGCCCCGTCCAAAAATGCACGGATCGCCGCCTTTGAGACGTACTACACACTTACCCTGGCGTGCATACCGCAGCATCAGGCGGTGAATAAAATCCTGTGGCGTGGAGCGGCATCCGCCGCGCTTGCCGACCGTGATGACTCGCGCACCGGGACAGTGCTCAAGTACTGCCGGGTTGACCAGGTCGTCAATCAACACCACATCAGCTTCATGCAGGGCCCGCACGGCCTTGAGGGTCAGCAACTCCGGGTCGCCGGGGCCTGCACCTACCAGCCAGACTTTTGCGCTCATACTTTTCCCCTCACACACTGATTGCGATTGGCTGCGGACGGCTGGCCAATAGACGTTTGATTTCTGGTATGCACGAGCCGCATTGCGTGCCACATCCAAGCTCCTGTTTGAGCCCGTTAAGATCCAGGCCCCGGGCAATCCCGGCGCACACAGTGCTTTCACTGACGTTTTTGCAGTTGCACAGCGTTTTGCTGCTGGTCGCACCGCCACCTGGTGGTGCGCTCAAGGGCGCCAAGAGCCAGCGTCGCAGTTGGTCGTCAGCCTTGCCTTCCAGCCATAGGCTTTGCAGCCAATGGCGGGCGAGGGTCTCGCCCGCCAGGCGTAGGGCGGTGATGCGGCCTTTTTCGATTTTTACCCGCTTGCCGATGGAGCGGCGCGGGTCGTCATAAGCCATTACAGGGCCGTCATTGAGGCCCAGCAATTGGTCGATACTTTTGAGCAAGCGCAGATCCGGCGCCTCGGTATGGGCCGCGCGCACCAGCAATGCGGGACGCTCGCGCCCGGCCAGGCTCAGGCTGACATAGGCAAAGCCTTCGCATAGCGGGCGCAAGGCTTCAAAGTGCTGCTGCACATCGCCCTCGATCAATGCAAATAACTGCCAGGGCAGTTGCACGGCTTCCAGGCGTACACCGCTGTGCTTGAGTTCCGGTTGTTTCGACAAGGGGTCGAACGCCGGCTGGGTGAGGGTGTTGACCCCTCCCTTGAGGAAGCGATCGCCCCAGTGCATCGGCAAAAAGGCTTGGCCGGGGCGCACACTGTCGTCACCGCTGACAGCCACAATCACGTTGCCGCGACGGCTTTTGAGGTTGACCAGATCACCGTCCTTGAATCGATGTCGGCGCAGTTCGTCTGGGTGCAGGCTGAGCAAGGCCTCGCTGACATGGCCAAACAGCTGTGCGGCGCTGCCAGTGCGGCTCATGCCGTGCCATTGATCTCGCAGACGACCGGTAATCAGAGTCAGTGGGAAACGAGCATCTCGTTGTTCCTTGGCGGCGCGATACGGGTCGGCAATAAAGTGCGCCCGGCCACTGTCGGTGGGGAAGACCCCGTCGGTGTACAACCGTGCCGTGCCGCGTTGTGCGTCGACTGGAAAAGGCCATTGTTGCGGGCCGATCTGGTCGAGCAGGGCATGGCTGATGCCCGACAAGTCCAGGTCCCGGCCACGCGTCAGGAGCTTGAACTCATCAAAAATCTGTGTCGGTTGCTCAAAGGCAAACAGGCTGGGCAGGCCTGGCCGCAAACGCCGTTCCAGGCGCTGGGCGAAGTCCACGGTAATTGCCCAATCCGGCCGAGCCTCACCAGGCGGGGTAATGGCTTTGCGGACGTGGGAAATACGCCGCTCGGAGTTGGTGACCGTGCCTTCCTTCTCACCCCAACTGGCTGCCGGCAATAACAGATCGGCGAAGGCTGCGGTTTCCGTGGTGCGAAAGGCCTCCTGCAACACTACGAACGGACACGCTTGCAGAGCCTGGCGTATTGCCGTCTGGTCCGGCATGGATTGGGCAGGATTGGTGCAGGCGATCCACAACGCCTTGATCTTGCCGGCGTGCACCTGTTCAAACAGCTCGATTGCGCTCAGCCCGGTGCTTGCCGGTAGTTGTTCGATGCCCCAATAAGCGGCGACTTCCGAGCGATGCGCAGGGTTGGCCGCTTCACGATGGCCTGGCAATAGATTCGACAGGCTACCGGTCTCGCGTCCACCCATGGCATTCGGCTGGCCGGTGAGAGAGAACGGTCCGCAGCCTGGCCGACCGATGGTCCCGGTGGCCAGGTGCAGGTTGATCAAGGCACTGTTTTTCGCGCTGCCAGCGGTCGACTGGTTAAGGCCCATGCACCACAGCGACAGGAAACTTGCAGAAGTGCCGACCCATTGTGCGCATTGGCGCAGTTGCTCGACGCTGATCCCGCACAGTTGCGTGACCATTTGTGGCGTGTAGTCGTGGACCAGACGTTTCAGCTCTTCCAGTCCGTCGGTATGGGCCTGGATGAAGTCACGGTCGATCCAGTCTTCCCACAGCAGCAGATGCAAGATCCCATGGAACAGCGCAACGTCTGTACCCGGGAGAATCGCCAAGTGCATGTCGGCCAGATCGCAGGTGTCGGTACGACGTGGATCGATCACCACAACTTTCATGTGCGGCCGGTGAACCTTGGCTTCTTCCAGGCGACGGAACAATACCGGATGGGCGTAGGCCATGTTACTGCCGACGATCAACACGCAATCACTGGATTCCAGATCCTCGTAGTTGCATGGCGGCGCATCGGCTCCCAGGCTGCGCTTGTAGCCGACTACCGCCGAGGACATGCATAGCCTGGAATTGCTGTCGATATTGTTGGTGCCTACCAATGCCCGGGCGAGTTTGTTGAAGCTGTAGTAATCCTCGGTAAGCAGTTGCCCGGAGATATAGAACGCCACGCTGTCGGGGCCGTGCTCGGCGATGGTCTCGGCGAACACGCTGGCGGCGTGTTCCAGGGCGGTGTCCCAGTCGGTACGGCTGCGGGCAAGGGCTTTGCCCAGCCGCAGCTGCGGGTACAGCGCCCGTGCGCTCAGGTCGCCGGTCAGGTGCAGGCTGGCGCCCTTGCTGCACAGCTTGCCGAAGTTGGCAGGGTGCGTCGGATCGCCACTGACGCCGAGGATCTGCGTGCCGTCATGCTCGATCAGCACGCCGCAACCGACTCCGCAGTAGCAGCAGGTCGACGCGGTGGTCTGGCGGTTCATCAACCGGCGTCCCGTAGGGCGAGCATTACCCGGCCGTTTTCGACGCGGGCCGGATGATGATGGGCACACCCGATATCCGGTGCCTGGGCTTCGCCGGACGCCAGGTCAATCTGCCAGTTGTGCAACGGGCAAGCGACGCGTTTGCCATAGATCAGCCCTTGGGACAGCGGGCCACCTTTGTGCGGGCAGCGGTCATCAAGGGCGAAGACTTCGTCGCCACTGGTGCGAAAAATCGCGATGTCTCCCTTGGGCCCATTGATGATGCGCGAGCCGAGGGCATTGATTTCTTCGAGGGCGCAGATATCCAGCCAGTTCATGCCGGCACCTCCAGTTGTTTAACGGGGATAACGTCGAACTCCTTTTTCAGTAGCGGCTGTTCCAGTCGCTCCTTCCACGGGTCCTGTTCAAACGACAAGGAAAATTGCAGGCGCTCATTCAATGCCTGGCGTCGAGCCGGGTCTTCGAGTACGGCTTTCTTGATGTGGTCCATGCCGACCCGTTGCATGTAATGCACGGTGCGCTCCAGGTAGAAGGCTTCCTCGCGATACAGCTGCAGGAATGCGCCGTTGTATTCGCGCACTTCTTCAGCGGTCTTGAGCTTGACGAAAAACTCCGCGACTTCGGTCTTGATCCCGCCATTACCGCCGATGTACATCTCCCAGCCGGAATCGACGCCGATGATTCCCACGTCCTTGATTCCGGCTTCCGAGCAGTTACGCGGGCAACCGGACACGGCGAGCTTGACCTTGTGGGGCGACCACATGTTGAACAGGTCATGTTCCAGTTCGATACCCAGTTGCGTGGAGTTCTGCGTGCCGAAGCGGCAGAACTCGCTACCCACGCAGGTCTTTACGGTACGGATGGATTTGCCGTAGGCATGGCCGGATGGCATATCAAGGTCTTTCCACACGCCCGGCAGGTCTTGTTTCTTGATGCCCAGCAGGTCGATGCGCTGGCCACCGGTGACCTTGACCATTGGCACGTTGTACTTGTCTGCCACATCGGCAATACGGCGCAGTTCCGAAGGATTGGTCACACCGCCCCACATCCGCGGGACCACCGAGTAGGTGCCGTCCTTCTGAATATTGGCGTGGGCCCGCTCGTTGATCAGGCGCGATTGCGGGTCATCCTTGGCTTCGCCCGGCCAGGTGGAGATCAGGTAGTAGTTCAGCGCGGGGCGGCAAGTAGCGCAGCCATTGGGTGTACGCCAGTTCAGGTAGCTCATGGTGCCGGCAATGGTCAGCAGGTGCTGGTCGCGGATGGCCTGGCGGATTTGTCCGTGGTTGAGGTCACTGCAACCGCAGATGGCTTTTTCGCTCTTTGGCTTGACGTCTGCGGCGCCGCCCACGGTGTTGATCAGGATCTGTTCCACCAGCCCGATGCAGGAACCGCAGGAGCTGGCGGCCTTGGTGTGCTTCTTTACCTCGTCGACGCTGAACAGTCCCTGCTCCTGGATCGCCTTGACGATGGTGCCTTTGCATACGCCGTTGCAGCCACAGACTTCAGCGTTGTCGGCCATGCTCATGGCCTTGTCCTGACCCTGGTGGCCGACATCGCCCAAGGCGTTCTCGCCGAACATTAAGTGATCACGGATCTCACCAATGCCATGGTTCTCACGAATCTGCCGGAAGTACCAACCACCGTCGGCGGTGTCGCCGTACAGGCATGCGCCCACCAGGATGTCGTCCTTGATCACCAGCTTCTTGTAGACGCCGCCGATAGGGTCGGAAAGCGTGATGGTCTCGGTACCTTCGCCACCCATGAAGTCGCCGGCAGAAAACAGGTCAATACCGGTGACTTTCAGCTTGGTGGAGGTCACCGAGCCTTTGTAGGTCGCGAACCCCAACTGCGCCAAGTGGTTGGCGCAGACCTTGGCCTGCTCGAACAGTGGCGCCACCAGGCCATAGGCAATCCCGCGGTGGCTGGCGCATTCGCCGATTGCATAGACGCGCGGGTCGTATGTTTGCATCGTATCGTTGACCAGGATCCCGCGATTGCAGGGGATGCCGGACTTTTCCGCCAGCTCGGTGTTGGGTCGAATGCCAGCAGCCATTACCACCAGGTCAGCGGGAATTATGTCGCCATTTTTGAACTGGACCGAACCAACGCGGCCGTTGCCGGCGTCATGCAGGGCTTGGGTCTGTTCACACATACGGAATACCAGGCCACGGCTTTCCAGTTCGGTTTGCAGCAACTGACCACTGGTTTTGTCCAGTTGCCGCTCCAGCAGCCATTCGCCGATATGTACGACAGTGACGTGCATGCCGCGCAGCATCAGGCCGTTGGCCGCCTCGAGGCCGAGCAGGCCGCCACCGATGACCACCGCATGTTTGTGGGTTTTGGCGGTGTCGATCATGGCCTGTGTATCGGCGATATCGCGGTAGCCGATAACGCCCTGCAAGGTGTTGCCGGGAATCGGCAGAATGAATGGAGTCGAACCGGTGGCGATCAGCAGGCGATCATACTTGGCCTCGCTGCCGTCTTCGGCGATGACTTTGCGCTTGACTCGGTCGATCTGCACCACCTTGCGGTTGAGCAGCAACTTGATGTTGTTCTGCAGGTACCAATCCAGATCGTTGAGCACGATTTCTTCGAATGTCTGCTCGCCGGCCAGCACCGGCGACAGCAGGATGCGGTTGTAGTTGGTGTGGGGCTCGGCGCCAAAGACCGTGATGTCGTACAGCTCGTTGCTCAACTTGAGTAGTTCTTCAAGGGTGCGAACCCCGGCCATGCCGTTGCCGATCATCACCAGTTTGAGTTTTTTCATGTCGTTCTCCGCAATGGCTCGACCAATCACGCGCAAACAAAAAAGGCATCCCCGCTAGATAACCAGCGAGGACGCCTTTGTCCTGGTCCCGTTCTCTCGGGAAAGCTCCTCCTTCGTCGTTGAAGGATGAGCTGTATGTGTGTTGTTGCAGAAGCTAATGCAGTGGTTGTGCCAAGTTGCGCGGACCCCGGTTTTATTAGAGGCGCGGCGTAGCTGGCGTGCAGTTTTGCCTCTTACTGGTGCAATAACCCATACAGCAGCACCAGATTGATCAACAACGAGACCATCGCCAGGGTCTGCCAGACCTTGAGCGGTTCACGCTCCAGCAGCGGACGCGGGCGAATACTCAGCTCACGGCGATCAGCCTGTTCCAGCACCAGCAGCCATTGCTCGGCCGTTTCATAACGCTGGCCGGGTTGCGCGGCCACGGCTTGTTCCAGGCTTTGCTGCAACCAGTCGGGCAGATCGGGTCGAAAACGGCTGGCGCTGATCGGCGTGGTGAACTTGGGGCGCTGGAAGGCTTCGATTTCGCCGTAGGGATAATGCCCTGTCAGCAGGTAATACAAGGTCACGCCTACGCTGTATAAATCCTGCTGCGGGGTAGGGCGTTCGCCCTGAAAGGCTTCCGGGGCGATAAAGCTCGGGGTTCCCGGCAGCAGGTGGGCGCGGTCTTCGGATAAGCCGGGGCAGTAGGCCAGGCCGAAATCCAGGACCCGCAATTCTCCATCGTCTCCCAGTAGCAGGTTTTCCGGTTTGATGTCGCGGTGCAGGATTTGCCGACGATGCAGTTGCCCGATCGCCCGCAACAGGCGTTCGGCCAACGATTGCCATTGCGCCAGTGGCAGGGGGCCGTGCTGCTTGAACAGCTCGGCCAGGGTCAGCCCCGGATATTCGCGCATCACATAGTACAAATGCTGACGTGCGCCGGCCGCATGCACTTCAGGAAACGCCCGCCCGGCGACCCTGCGCAGAAACCATTCTTCCGAGAGCAAGGCTTGGGCCGCGAACAGATCGTCATCAAGGCTGACGGGGAGGGTCTTTAACAGCCAGGGTTGCTGCTGGGCATCACGCACCCGGTAGAGCAGCGATTGACGGCTTTGACCCAGTGTTGATTCCACCTGCCAGCCTTCGAAGTGCTGGCCGGCTTTCAACATCGGCGGCAAAGGCCACTGCTGCAATTGCACCAGTGCGTCACCCAGGGTGGCGGCGCCAAGTTGATCGATGCGCACCAGCAGCGCGCTGGCATTGTCCTGGCTACCGGCCAGGTGGGAGGCGGTGATCAGGGTGTTTACGGCCAGATCCAAATCGATCTGTTCGCGCAAGATTGCGCTGATGCTGTGATCGCCCAAGGTTGACCACACGCCATCGCTGAGCAACAGGAAACATTCACCCTCGCGCAGTTCGCCGTCGAGAAAATCCACCACCAGATGCTGATCCAGGCCCAGCGCGCGCTTGAGCACATGTTGCATGCCCGGTTGTTCCCACACGTGCTCTTCGCTGATACGCAGCAACTCGCCGTCGTACCAACGATATACCCGGCAATCGCCGACATGCGCCAAGGTAAAGCGCTGTCCGCGAAATACCAGGGCGCTGAGAGTGGTCAACAACGGCTGGCCGCCGCCATTGGCTTGCAACCAGCGGTTCTGTGCCAGTAACAGCCGATCCAGGGCATGGGCCACGCCCCAGGTCTGCGGCGTGGCGTAATAGTCCAGGGCCAGGGCCTGCAAGGTCGAACGCGCCGCAAGGCCGCCGTCCGCGCATTGACTGACTCCATCGGCGATAGCGCACAGATAGCCTTTGCTGGCGGCCAGCTCCGGTGCCGGGGTAACCAGGCGCAAGGCGTCCTGGTTCTCTGCCCGCGGACCGATGGCGCTGGCTTGGGCAAAACTCAGTTGCAGGCCCATCAGACCCGCGCTGCGGTGACGGCTGCCGAGCCCCAGGTGGTTCTCCAGCGACGCTTGACGCCATAGAGGCCGAACCAGGCCAACACACCCAGGCTGGCGAACAGCCAGAGTGCTAGCTGATAGCTGCCGGTGCTTTGCTTGATCGCCCCCATGCCCGCCGCCAGGGCGAACCCACCGATGCCGCCGGCCATGCCGATCAGGCCGGTCATAACCCCGATTTCACGACGAAAGCGCTGGGGCACCAGTTGGAAAACCGCGCCGTTCCCCGCACCTAGACCGAGCATGGTGCAGACAAAAAGAGCCAGGGCTGCGTAGGAATTTGGTAGGTTGAATCCCACCGCGGCAATGCAGACAGCGGCCACGGCATACATACCCAGCAGCGTGCGAATGCCGCCGAAACGGTCCGCCAGGGCGCCGCCCAATGGCCGCATCAAGCTGCCGCCGAACACGCAGGCGGCGGTGTAGTAACCGGCAGTGATCGGGCTCAGGTTGTATTGATCGTTGAAGTAGCCGGGCAGGGCGCTGGCCAGCCCGATAAATCCGCCGAAGGTGACGCTGTAGAAAAACATGAACCACCAGCTATCACGATCACCCAGGGCCTTGAAGTAATCGGCCATGGATTTGGCTTTCGGCCGCTCAGGGGCGTTGCGCGCCAGCCAGGCGAACACGATCAGGGTCAGGATCAGCGGGATCAGGGCAAAGCCAAACACATTGCTCCAGCCAAACGCGGCCGCCAGCACGGGGGCCAGCAAGGCCGCGAACACTGTGCCGGAATTGCCAGCCCCGGCAATGCCCATGGCTTTTCCTTGGTGCTCGGCCGGATACCATTGCGACGCCAGAGGCAGGGCAACGGCGAAGGACGCACCCGCCATGCCGAGGAACAGGCCCAGCAACAGGGCTTGTTCATAAGTGTGGATCCCCATTTTCCAGGCCACGAACAGCGCGCCAATAACGATCACCTGGCCAATCAGGCCGGCGGTCTTGGGAGATAGCCTGTCTGCCAGCATCCCCATCAGGAACCGCAATATGGCGCCGGCCAGGATGGGTGTCGCCACCATCAGCCCGCGTTGCTGGGTGGTCAATTGCAGGTCGGTGGCGATCAGCACGGCCATGGGCCCCAGCAGGTACCAGACCATGAAGCTCAGGTCGAAATACAGAAACGCGGCAAACAAGGTCGGGGTGTGACCGGATTTCCAGAAGCTTGATTTCATCACGCACCTCAGCGGTAAGGGGTCTTATAAGAAGGCCTTGTGATGGAGCGGCTGATAAAGGCCACCCCACCGGCCCCGGGCTATGGGGCCAAAACGAAAAAACGCCGCCACCGGGTTCGCTATGGCAAACCGGATGTGCGACGTCTTTGTCGTGGTGGGGCAACCGCCGTTGGTTACCTGTAGTGTTTGGCTAGCAAGTCTTGCGCCAATGCTGCTGAGGGAGTTGTTTATTTGTTTTCGGGAGCGGGTATGTCCGTTGCTGCGGTTGTGGTGGCTATGGGTTTCGCCCTTGCGACCAGGGGCTTTCAAGGTCTTTAAGAAACAACTCAGTCCGGCGAAAGCAGGCCAGTCAGGCAAGCATTCGGACCACAGAGATCTTTGGAGTGCGAGCACCGAAAATGTGGGAGCGGGCTTGCTCGCGAATACGGTGGCTCAGTTACATATGTACTGGCTGGCACACCGCCTTCGCGAGCAAGCCCGCACATTTTTATCGAGGTGCATCAGGCCGATAACCGACAACGTTCTAATGCTCGAGAACCTCACATGATTCAACTTCACAGACAGTCAAATTCGACTGGTTTTTCAAAGACCTTGAAAGCCCCTGGTCGTAAGGGCGAAAACAAATCCAGCCCAATCCATGGCTCATCCCAACAACTCACTCATGGCAATAATCTGCTCTGCCACCTGAATCAGTTTCTGCTGGCGGCTCATGGCCTGGCGACGCATCAGGGTGTAAGCCTGTTCCTCATTGCAGTCCTTCATTTTCATCAGCAACCCCTTGGCCAACTCAATACGCTTGCGCTCCGCCAGTTGCTGATCACGGGCCAGCAGTTGCGCACGCAAGGCTTGGTCACTTTCAAAACGGGCCATCGCCACATCGAGGATCGGCTGCAGGCGCTGGGCCTGGATGCCCTCGACAATGTAAGCGCTGACTCCGGAATTGATTGCCTGGCGCATCACCCCGGGGTCATGCTCATCGGTAAACATCACGATGGGACGTGGCTGGTCACGACTGACCAGCACCACTTGCTCCATCACATCGCGGCCCGGTGACTCGGTATCGATCAGGATTACATCCGGGCGCACCGTTTCGACGCGTGCAGGCAGGTCGATAGTCAGGCCGGATTCGTCGATAACCTCAAAACCGGCTTCGATCAGCGCGGTCTTCAGGCGGCCAACCTTGCGTGGGGTGTCGTTGATCAGCAGGATTCGCAACATGAGTCGTCCTCCGATCAGCGCAAGGCATGCCGGCCGACGTCGTCGGCCAGGGCATGCAGGTGGAAGCTGCGGGCATATCCGGCGGGGTCCGAGCCATCCCAGACCTTGCCGTCGATCAACTGGCTACTGCGCATTTCTGGCTCTCTGGTCGCCACTCCCACGGTGCCAGCGGCTTGCCGATAAAGGTCCAATTGCTGCACCTGGCGGGCAACGGCCTGGTAATCGGGATCTTCACGCAGCAGGCCCCAGCGCCGGAACTGGGTCATGAACCACATGCCGTCGGACAGGTAGGGCATGTTGACTTCGCCATTCCCATGGAAGCGCAGCGGGTGGGTATCTTGCCAGTGGTTGCCCAGACCATCGTGGTAGCGGCCCTGCAGGCGCGGTTCAATGCACTCGAGCGGTGCGTCCAGGTATTCCCTGGCACTGAGCAACTGTGCGGTAGAGCGGCGGTTCTCGGCACTGGCTTCGATGAATCGGCTGGCTTGCAGGATTGCCATCACCAATACGCGTGCTGTGTTGGGGTACTGCTCGACAAAGGCCTGGGTACAGCCAAGGACTTTTTCCGGGTGGTCCGGCCAGATCGCTTGCGTGGTGGCCAGGGTAAATCCCTGGTTTTGCTGGACAGCGCTGGCGGACCATGGCTCGCCGACACAAAAACCATCGATTCTTCCGGCTTGCAGGTGCGCAACCATCTGCGGTGGCGGCACCACGACGCTATCGACATCCCGCAATGGATGGATGCCCTGGCTGGCCAGCCAGTAGTACAACCACATGGCGTGAGTACCTGTGGGAAAGGTCTGGGCGAAAGTCAGTTTTGTTCGGCTTTGGTGCGCTTTGCGTTCCAGTGCTTCAGGACTGGTCACACCTTGCATCTGCAGGCCGTGTGACAGGTTGATGCTCTGGCCGTTCTGGTTCAGGCCCATCAGCACCGCCATGTCCGTGGGCGCGACCCCGCCGATGCCCAGGTGTACGGCATAGATCAGACCATAGAGGCTGTGGGCGGCATCCAGTTCGCCGCTGACCAGTTTGTCCCGCAGGCCGGCCCAGGATGATTGACGCTTGAGGTTCAACGTGAGTCCGTAAGGCTGGGCAAATCCCTGAGTCGCCGCGACCACCAGCGAGGCGCAGTCGCTCAAGGCCATGAAACCCAGGTCGAGGCTGCTCTTTTCCGGGGCATCGCTGCCATTGACCCAGGCCAAGGGACTGCGTGTCTGGCTGTTGCCAACCTGATCGTTCATCAACACTTACCTTCTATCTGAAAACGCCGTTGCTGCGCGCGACTTGCAAGCCAGCACAGGTAACGGCGTCTTTGCCCTTGAGCCCGTACCGGCGTTGACACGGGCTGCGATAGACAAGGCAAAGCAAGGCACATGCCACGCGTGTCGCAGGCGTGCTTCATCAGTTTTTGATCAAGATCGCGGGACAACGCTCTTCCACTATTGGCGCACTTTTAATGCTGTGCCGTTCAGGAAGACCTGAGTGCCCCTCGATCAACAAGCCACGAAACCCGGCACTAACCGCTTGCCACGGCTGACTCGACATTGGCTGCTCTGCTGCTTGCTGATGCTGGGGGCTACGTCCTCCCTGGCCGAGTCTTACCATGCGCAGGACGAAAGCCTTAGCGTGTTTTTTACGGCGCTGTCGGCTCCCTTGGGGCAGCCTATCGTTGTCAGCCAGGCGGCAGCTCGCAAGCGAATTACCGGTTATTTCGATCTCCTGTCGCCCCAGGCTGTGCTTGACGAAGTCGCCTTGGCGCAAGGGTTGATCTGGTACAGCGATGGTCAGGTGCTTTATCTGTATGACGCCAGCGAAGCAAAAAGCTCGGTGGTTTCGCTGCGATACATTTCAGTCGATAGATTGCGCGGGGCCATGAAGCGTGCAGGACTTGGAGAGGCGCGTTTTCCTCTGCGCGAGGACAAGGGGCGGATATTCTATGTTTCCGGGCCGCCGAACTATGTCGATCATGTGCTGCGCCTGGCCCAGCTCGTGGACCGTAAACGCACTGAGCTGCGCATGGGGTCGCAGAAAATCGGCGTCGTGCAGGTGTTCAACACTCATGTCGGCGATCGCCAATACGCCATGGGGGGTGAAAAAATCATCGTGCCAGGCATGGCCACCATGATTGAAAAGCTCCTCGCCTCCGAACGCAAGAACGCTGCGTCGGGACGCCAGCGCCAGTCGGGCTTACTGGCTGACAAGCATATTTCTGTGATGGCCTACCCCGATACCAACAGCCTGTTGATCAAGGGGAAGCCCGAGCAAGTGCGCTTTATTGAGCACCTTGTTGCAGAGCTCGATGTACCCAAGCGATCAGTCGAGGTAGCACTCTGGCGGGTGGACGTAGACCAGAATGAGCTCGAGAAAATAGGCATGGTCTCTGTCGGCGACGAGAAGGAGAAAGGCCCGGCGCAACCATTGAGCCGCATATTGGCGCCGCTTGAAGACAACGTTCTGATGTCCCAAGTCATGGCGTTGGAGCGCCGGCGGCGAGCAACTGTTGTGGCACTGCCGGTAATTCTGACCCAGGAAAATGTCCCGGCGGTATTTCATGATGACCAGTCCCTTTACCTGCCCGCTCACAATGAGGGCAGTCAGCGGTGGCAGCCGGTTGGCTATGGCACGCAGGTCAGTGTGCTGCCTCGTTTTGCTGAAACGAACGAGATCGAAATGCAGCTCACCATCGAAGACGGTCGCCAGATAAGACCGTCGGCCGACGGCGAACAGCCATCGGCGGCGGTAGGGCGCGTGGGCATCAACATGGTGGCGAGGGTTCCGCAGGGCAGGCGTTTAATGCTGGGCAGTTTCCGGCGTGACGCCGATGGGCCCAAACGTAGCCCTTTGCGAGGTCGTTACGATGGGCCTATGACCAATAGCGTGCGCTTTTTCATTGTCCAGGCCAGGGCGGTGGGCGATGACCTGAAACCGCCGCCCATGCCCGGCCCGGGCCCGAGGATGACGCCTGCCCAGTATGCACAAGCGAAACAGGCGTTCATGAATTCGTCAGCCCAATGAGGTCAACGTTTTCCTACTCCAGTCCCAAGGGGGATCAATATGCAGTATCGCAATCTCGATGAGCTGGTAAAGGCCGCGCTGTTGCACAGTGGCTGTAACGAACAACAGATTGGCAGCTTTGATAGCCACAGCACCATCGAGATGGAGATGCTCAACTCGCCGAACATCAACATCAGCAAAGTCGACGACGATGTGTGGCTGTGGAGCTCCGTGGCGGAGTCGGGGCCGGCCTTGTTCCGACATTCGTCTTACGGGTTGCTGCAGTTTCTCTTCAAGGAGTGTGCGTTTGCGCGTAGCGGCCAGATGCAATTGGCAGATGTCGATGGGCGACTTGAGCTTCGCCTGATGGTGGGGCCACAGGCTTTGTCCGCTGCCGAGAATTTTTCTGCTGCCCTCAATGAGTTCGTGAGTCGGATCGAGGAGTTGCGCAACCTTATTCATCAATAACCATTGGATGAAACGTCCTACATGGAGCGTTCAAGAAACCTTTGGATTTTGGGTTTTTGCCTAGCGTGAAATCGACTTCGGGTTTCTATAGTCGCCTCATCTGTGTGGGACGTTTTAACAATGAGGAGCCGTGGATGTCTTTAGGTGAGTGGGCGGCTGAAGGCGAAGACCTGAGATCAATCTCTTTCATGTTCGATCGTTGGATACTGCAAGGCGATGGCAGGCTGACCGGTGAGGGCGTGGATGTTCAATTGCCCCCCAAGGAGTGGCGTGTACTGCGGATGTTGCTTGCGTGCGCGGGTGTCCTGGTCACCAAGGACCGTTTGTTGGAACGGGCCTGGTCAAACGGTGAAGTGGCGGATGAATCCCTGACCCGTTGCATTTGCTCATTGCGCAAATACCTGAAGGGCGCCCGGGGGATGATAACCACGGTGTATGGCCAGGGTTATCGTTTCAATGGTCCGGTGAGAGTATTTGACAGCATCGGTGTGCCCGGTGGGCTGGCGCACAAGGCAGCCGGCATTTGCCCTACATGTGGGCTGGTAAACCACGGGGTCGGTCAACCATGAAGAAAGTCATGGGACAGGCACTGTTGTTGTGTGCATTGGTGGGCTCAAATGAGGCCAAGGGCTATTGCTGGACCGAGGCCGCCAGCCGTCATGACATTGAACCCGAGTTGTTGCAGGCCATCGCGGCCGTAGAGTCTGGCTACAGGCCTGAAGCCATGAATTACAGCAATAACAATGGCACCCGTGATATCGGCCTGATGCAAATCAACAGCATTCATCTGCCCCGCTTGCTCAAGCAAGGCATTACCGAGCAGCGCTTGCTGGATGAGCCCTGTCTGTCGGTGGAGGTGGGAGCCTCCATCCTGGCCGGGTTCATCAAGCAGTTCGGCTATAACTGGACCGCTGTAGGGGCCTATAACGCGGGCCCGGGCGCGGGGGCCCAGCGTGAGGCGCTGCGGCTTCGTTACGCACAAAAAATCTGGACGCGCTACGAGGCGTTGATGGCTCAACGTAGCGGCTGATTGACGGCAGCTCGCAGCGCGTCTCGCGTGCATCCTTCACCCCGGCTATAATCGGCGCCACCTTTCGCCGCCATCCGAGTCAAGCCCGCCCATGTATACCCTGGCCCGCCAGCTATTGTTCAAACTTTCCCCGGAAACTTCCCACGATCTGTCCCTGGACTTGATCGGCGCGGGTGGCCGACTGGGGCTCAATGGGCTGGTGTGCAAGGCGCCGGCAAAGATGCCGGTTTCGGTCATGGGGCTCGAATTTCCCAACCCGGTCGGCCTAGCGGCTGGCCTGGACAAGAACGGTGCTGCCATCGATGGCTTTGCACAGCTGGGTTTTGGTTTTGTCGAGATTGGTACGGTCACGCCCCGGCCGCAGCCGGGTAATCCCAAGCCACGCATCTTCCGTTTGCCGGAGGCAGAGGCAATCATCAATCGCATGGGTTTTAACAACCTGGGTGTTGATCATTTGTTGACGCGGGTTCAGGCGGCTAAATACACAGGCATCCTGGGGATCAATATCGGCAAGAACTTTGACACTCCGGTCGAGCGTGCCGTTGATGACTATCTGATCTGCCTGGAAAAGGTCTACGCCCACGCCAGCTATGTGACGGTCAACGTCAGTTCGCCCAATACCCCTGGCCTGCGCAGCCTGCAGTTTGGCGACTCGCTCAAGCAACTGCTCGAAGCCTTGCGCCAGCGCCAGGAAGATCTCGCGGTGCGCCACGGCAAGCGGGTGCCGCTGGCAATCAAGATCGCCCCGGACATGAGTGACGAAGAGACCGTACTGGTCGCTCAGGCTCTGGTGGATTCGGGCATGGATGCGGTGATTGCCACCAACACCACGCTGAGTCGGGTTGGCGTCGAGGGCCTGGCTCACGGCGACGAGGCCGGTGGGCTCTCCGGTGCGCCGGTACGGGATAAAAGCACCCACATCGTCAAGGTGCTTGCGGCGGAGCTGGCAGGGCGCCTGCCGATTATCGCCGTGGGCGGTATCACTGAGGGTAAGCACGCGGCCGAAAAAATCGCCGCCGGTGCCAGCCTGGTCCAGTTGTACTCCGGGTTTATCTATAAGGGGCCCGCGCTGATTCGCCAGTGCGTTGATGCAATTGCGGCGCTGCCAAAAAGCTGAAGGCATTAAAAAGGGCTCCTTGAAGGAGCCCCTGGGCCGAAGCCCGCCGCCCGGATGGGACGTGCGTGGTTAAGTCGTTACATATTCAAGTTGATTGTCGGAATTAAGTGCCCTGATTAGCCGACGGCGTGAAGTTCGTTGAGTCTGTGGATCCCCGCAGTGCCGGTCATACCGTCCCAGTTGTCGCCGCGTCCTTCTCGCCAGCCGTTAATCCAGGCTTGGCGCACCGACGGTAGAGTAAATGGGCAAAGCTCACGGGATTTGCCATGAACGCCATACTGATATCCGCGTAAAAATGCTCTTTCCAACGGATCACGCTTAAGTCTTCTCATAGGGTGTTTCCCTCACTTGTTGACTGTCTATATCCTTCGACCTCATCCGAGGTCGGGCAGAGTTTTTCTGCCGTTGGTCTGGCTCGCTGCCGGCGTGGCAAGCCGATGTGTCAGCGTCGTTGCGGCGCTAACCTGTGTTGAGTTCTAACCAATAGGTCACATGGATTCAATGATCGTTTTGTCATAAGCACGTAACGATAGCGATGCTATAGCCATAAGCTGGGATGGCTTTTCGTCCCATTTAACAGGCAAAGCCAGCTATGATGTGCCCTGCAAAGAAGATGGGCTTAATTCTTTGGTGAGAATGCCCGTCCATTGCAGTCGGTTATTATTCGACGAAGGGTCGGAATATTACCTATTGTTGCGAAGGTCCTTTGATCTGCCCAGACAGTCATGGCTCTAACGCCTGAAAGCCGGGGTGGAACGGCACACATTCGTGCCACGCGAGCGCTCTTCAAGAAAAGCGCTTGATAGAAAACCGGAACGGCGATGCGTCGCCCGTTCACTTATTGCTGAAAAGCCTGGAATTCCCATGTCGGACCGTTACGAACTCTTCCTCACTTGCCCCAAGGGCCTCGAAGGCCTGCTGATCGAGGAAGCCGTAGGGCTTGGCCTTGAAGATGCGCGCGAGCACACCTCAGCCGTGCGCGGCATGGCTGACATGGAGACGGCCTATCGCCTGTGCCTGTGGTCGCGCCTGGCCAACCGCGTGTTGCTGGTGCTCAAGCGCTTCCCGATGAAGGATGCCGAGGACCTGTACCACGGCGTACTGGATGTCGAGTGGCCAGACCATATGCTGGCGGACGGAACCCTGGCGGTGGAATTCAGCGGTCACGGCTCGGGCATCGATAACACCCACTTCGGCGCGCTGAAGGTCAAGGATGCGATTGTCGACAAGCTGCGCACCCCGACCGGCGAACGCCCATCCATCGACAAGATCAACCCAGACCTGCGTATTCACCTGCGCCTGGACCGTGGCGAAGCCATCCTTTCCCTCGACTTGTCCGGCCACAGCCTGCACCAGCGCGGCTATCGCCTGCAGCAAGGCGCCGCGCCACTGAAGGAAAACCTGGCGGCAGCCATCCTGATCCGCGCCGGCTGGCCACGCATTGCCGCTGAAGGTGGCGCGTTGACCGACCCGATGTGTGGTGTCGGCACGTTCCTGGTAGAAGGCGCAATGATCGCCGCTGACATGGCGCCCAACCTGAACCGCGAGCAATGGGGCTTTACTGCCTGGCTTGGCCACGTTCCGGCGTTGTGGAAAAAACTCCACGCCGAAGCCAGCGAACGCGCGGCCATCGGCATGAACAAGCCGCCATTGTGGATCCGTGGCTACGAAGCCGATCCGCGCCTGATTCAGCCTGGGCGCAACAACATAGAGCGTGCGGGCCTGAGTCATTGGATCAAGGTCTATCAAGGTGAAGTGGGCACGTTTGAGCCGCGCCCTGACCAGAACCAGAAAGGCTTGGTGATCTGCAACCCACCCTACGGCGAGCGCCTGGGTGACGAGGCCAGCTTGCTGTACCTCTATCAGAACCTCGGCGAGCGCCTGCGCCAGGCCTGCCTGGGCTGGGAAGCCGCAGTGTTCACCGGCGCCCCGGACCTGGGCAAGCGCATGGGCATCCGCAGTCACAAGCAGTATTCGTTCTGGAACGGTGCGCTGCCGTGCAAGCTACTGCTGATCAAGGTCAATCCGGATCAGTTCGTCACGGGCGAACGCCGTACGCCGGAGCAACGCCAGGCCGAGCGCGAGCAGGCGGCCTACGATCAGGCACCGAGCGAGCCGCAAGAACGTCAGTACAACAAGAACGGCAACCCGATCAAGCCCGCGCCAGCCCCTGTGGTTGAACAGGCGCGCTTGAGCGAAGGCGGGCAGATGTTCGCCAACCGTTTGCAAAAGAACCTCAAGCTGCTGGGCAAGTGGGCCAAGCGTGAAGGTGTCGATTGCTACCGTGTGTACGATGCCGATATGCCGGAATACTCGATGGCCATCGACCTGTATCACGATTGGGTGCATGTCCAGGAATATGCTGCCCCCAAATCCATCGACCCGGAAAAAGCCTCGGCGCGGATGTTTGATGCCCTGGCGGCCATTCCCCAAGCGTTGAATGTCGACAAGAGCCGTGTGGTGGTCAAGCGTCGCGAGCGTCAGAGCGGCACCAAGCAGTACGAGCGTCAGAGTGCCCAGGGCAAGTTCACCGAGGTCAGCGAAGGCGGCGTCAAGCTGCTGGTCAACCTGACTGACTACCTGGACACCGGCCTGTTCCTCGACCACCGGCCGATTCGCCTGCGTCTCCAGAAAGAGGCGGCCGGCAAGCGCTTCCTCAATCTGTTTTGCTATACCGCTACTGCCAGCGTGCATGCCGCCAAGGGCGGCGCCCGCAGCACCACCAGCGTCGACTTGTCTAAAACCTATCTGGACTGGGCGCGCCGCAACTTGTCCCTCAATGGTTTCTCCGACAAGAACCGCCTGGAACAAGGTGACGTCATGGCATGGCTGGAGGCCAGTCGCGATGAGTTCGACCTGATCTTCATCGATCCGCCGACCTTCTCCAATTCCAAGCGCATGGAAGGTGTGTTCGACGTACAGCGAGATCACGTGCAGTTGCTCGACCTGGCGATGGCTCGCCTGGCACCGGGTGGTGTGCTGTATTTCTCCAACAACTTCCGCAAGTTCCAGTTGGAAGACAACCTTGGCGAGCGTTATATCGTTGAAGAAATCAGCGATAAAACCATCGATCCGGATTTCGCCCGTAACGCGAAAATCCATCGTGCCTGGAAAATCACCGCACGTTGATCGGCCCCGGACCGCGCGCCAGGGTTGATCCTGGCGCGCGGTTTTTTTTGCGCTGGTCAAAACCAGACCCTATGGCTATAACTGAATGCCCAGCCAAAACAGCGCCCTTGAGCGCTGGCGTATTGAGTTCTCTCCATGCCGTTACATGCAGTCCGGCCGAAAATCCTTGGTTTTATCAGCGAGCAAGCGTCGGCCTGGCTGGTGGCGTTGGTGGTTGTTCTAGTCGGCGGGGCGCTTACGCTGGTGGTTGCATGGGCTACGGCGGATTTCAATCAGCAGCAGGTTCGCCAGCGCTTTCAGTTGCTGACCAACGAGCGCTACAGCCGTCTTGAAGAGCGCTTTGAAGACCAGGAGCAACGCCTCGATAGCCTGCGGCGCTTTTTCGTCAATTCCAGTAGCGTCTCGCACGAGGATTTCGATGGCTTCGCCCAGCCATTGTTGTTGCGCGCGCGTGCCTATGCCTGGGCTCCGAGGGTGTTCGACGATCAGCGCCTGGTGTTCGAGAAGCAGGTATCCGATGACCGCGGCGAAGCGTTTTCCATTCGTGAACTGAGCGATGATGGGACGTTGTTGCCGGCGGCCCGGCGCGACGAATATGTGCCGGTGTTGTACAGCCAGACCCAAAGTGTCCTCGGCTCGCCCTTGGGCTTTGATCTGCTGGCCCAGCCGTTGCGCCGCTCGACGATCGAACGGGCGTACCGCTCACGTGCCATCGCAGTTTCCCAGCCGATGCAACTGGTGGGAGTGGAGCCGGGTTACGCCACGGGTGTGCTGCTGTTGGTGCCGGTGAGTCGGCCCGCTAGCGCTCAGATGCCCGACAACGAACCTTTCGGTTATGTAATGGCCGTGATCAGCATCCACCAACTGGTGGCGGACGGTCTGCCCAGGGCTGCCAGGGACAACCTGGTCATGCAGATTGTCGATACTTCCGATACCCAGCAACGGGTTTTGTACGAATCGGACAACGTCGTGGGACGCAGTGGCCTGGAGGTGACGCGACGGTTGACCCTCGGGGATCATGTCTACGTCTTGCGCTTGCGCGCCAGCCAAGTGTTCGAGCAGGGCAATCACTCTTCGGTGATCAGCATCATGGCCATGGGCGGGCTGCTCAGTCTGTTGCTCAGTGCCTTGCTCTATGTGCTGGTCAGTCAACGCCAGCGGGCGGTCAAGCTGGTGCAGCAACGCACCGGTGAATTGCGCCAGCGCGAACACGAGCTGCGCGCTGCCCATGGCCAACTGCGCAGCGTGCTCAATGCGGCGACCCAGGTGGCGATCATTGCGACGGACCTGCGCGGGGTGATCAATACGTTCAATGCCGGGGCCGAGCTGATGCTGGGCTATGAAGCCGATCAGGTCGTGGGTTCGATGTCCCTTGAAAGCTTGCACCGGACCTCTGAGCTGGAGGGCCGTGCGGCCCAGTTGAGCCAGATCCTGGGCAAAAGAGTGACCCGCGCTCAGGCGATGCTTGTGGAAGGCGTCGACAGCGTACACGAGGCTCGGGAGTGGACGCTGGTGCGCAAGGATGGCAGCCACCTGAGCGTCAACATGCTGGTGACGGCGTTGCTGGACGACCATGGCCTGTGGATCGGACACTTGGCGATTTGCCTGGATGTCACCGAACAAAAACGCGTGCATGAAGCCCTGGCTGCGCGAGATCGCTTGCTGCGCAAACTCAGTGCTCATGTTCCGGGCGGGATATTCCAGTTCGCCCTGGAACCCAATGACAACTGGCGGTTCATTTACGCCAGTGATGGCATTCGCGATATTTACGAAATAGAGCCGGGGCTTTTACAGCAGGATGCCAAGCAAGTGTTTGAGCGTATTCATCCTCAGGATGCCGAGCGTATTCGCGCCTCTATTCGCTTGTCTGCACTGCAATTGAGCCATTGGCGAGAGGAGTATCGGGTACAACTGCCGCGTCAGGGCCTGCGCTGGATCCGTGGCGAGGCCACGCCGGAAGAGCTGCCCGGTGGCGGTACCCTGTGGCATGGCTATGTATCCGATATTTCCGACCTCAAGCGAGTGGAGGATGAGTTGCGGGCGCTTTCCATCACTGACTCGCTGACAGGGATCCATAATCGACGGTATTTCCAGGATCGACTGAGGGCCGAGATGAGCCGGGTCAGGCGCACTTCGGGAGCGCTGGCGGTCATCATGCTCGATATTGATCACTTCAAACGCATCAATGACCAACATGGACATGCTGCAGGAGATGGGGTGTTGCAGGAGTTATGCCGACGGATCGGCTCGCGGGTGCGCAGCAGTGATGTGTTCTGTCGCCTGGGGGGCGAGGAGTTCATGGTGTTATGCCCCAGCACCGACGCTGATCAGGCTTTCAGGCTGGCCGTGGAGCTATGGCAGTCGCTGCGCAGTGCTCCGATGGATGGGGTAGGTATTGTCACGGCCAGCTTCGGCGTGGCCAGTTGGCGGTTCGATGAGGCGGCGGATAGCTTGTTGTTGCGGGCAGATTCGGCCGTGTATGCCGCTAAACAGGCGGGCCGGGATCGGGTGGAGGCAGAGCTGTCGCGGGAGTGATGCTGCGACCTGAACCTTGCTCGTTCCGGGCAAGGTTCAAGGCCGGCGTCCAATGGTTTACAGAATGGGCACAGCCGCCAGTTTCGGCTGGCGGTACAGGTCCAGCAGCACTTGATCGAGTACCGACGAGGCGCCCCAAGGCTTTGGATCGTTGAGGATTGCCACCACCGCCCAGGTGTTGCCGTTGTTGTCGCGGCTGTAGCCGGCAATAGCCCGCACGTTATTCAACGTGCCCGTCTTGACGTGGGCCTCACCGCGCAAGGCTGTGGTTTTCAGGCGTCGGCGCATGGTGCCGTCGCTGCCGGCAATCGGCATCGAGCTGATAAATTCTGCCGAATAGGGGCTTCTCCACGCGGCTTGCAACATGCTCGCCATTTCGCGCGCGCTCACACGTTCGGCACGGGACAGGCCCGAGCCGTTCTCCATCACAAGGTGCGGTGCGGTGATGCCTTTTTTCGCCAGCCATTGGCGGATGACCCGCTGGGCCGCCTTGGCATCGTCGCCGTCGGCGTCCGTACGGTATTGCGCGCCCAGGCTCAGGAATAACTGTTGGGCCATGGTGTTATTACTGTATTTGTTGATGTCGCGAATGATCTCTGCCAGATCCGGGGAGAAGGCACGAGCCAGGACCTTGGCGTTTTTTGGCACAGGTGCCAGCAAGTCGCGGCCCTGGATATTGCCACCCAGTTCTTTCCAGATCGCCCGGACAGCGCCGGCGGTATAAGTGGCGTGATCCAGCAGTGACAGGTAGGTCTGCGAACTGCAGCCATCACCCAACTGGCCGCTGACGGTGACGGTCACGCTGCCATCGGCGGCGGTGACCGGGTTGTAGCGCACGTCACCGGTGCATTGCTTGGCGTTGGTTGGCTTGACCTGATTGTCGATACGAATACTGGCAATGGGCGGCTCCACCGAGACCAGCACGCGGCCAGAATCATTGCGAGTTACGAAACGCAAGGCCTTGAGGTTGACCAGCAAGGCGTCAGGTTTGACCAGGAAAGGCTTGTTGGCGTCGTTACCATCGTCATTGAATGCCGGCAGTTGCGGCTGGATGAAGAAGCTGCGATCCAGCACCAGGTCGCCGGTGACTTGTTGCACGCCATTGGCCCGCAGGTCGCGCATCAGCAGCCAGAGTTTTTCCATGTTCAGCTTGGGATCGCCGCCGCCCTTGAGGTACAGGTTGCCGCGCAAGACCCCGCCACTGAGAGTGCCGTCGGTATAAAACTCGGTTTTCCACTGGTGGTTGGGGCCGAGCATTTCCAGGGCTGCGTAGGTGGTGAGCAGTTTCATGGTGGAAGCTGGGTTCACCGAGACGTCGGCATTGAAGACGGTAGGTGTGCCCGGACCCGTTAGCGGGATCATTACCAGGGACAAGGCGTCGTTTTGCAGCTTGGCCTTTTTCAAGGATTCCTGCACCTTGGGTGGCAGGCTGGTGTTGATGGGGGCAGCGGTAACGGAGAGGGCCAGGGGGAAAAGAACACTGGCAAGTAACAATGGACGCAAAGATTTGATCATAAGAAGTAAAACCCTACTGCTGAGGAGGGTGAAAAAGGTGAGGGGTAAATAAGAAAAATCCCTCAATGGTCATGAAAGTGTCGGCATTATGCCCCAAGGCGCAGCCACTTGTAGCTGAACCATAGCCTGTAATCGGTGTTTTTTTACAGGTAATCTGCCGCCTGTCCCAGACAGTCGGGCAAACGTCGCCTTAAACTGCTAAAGTGCCGCCCGTTATTACTTATGAGGATTGTTCCAATGGCGACTAACCGTTCCCAGCGTCTGCGCAAAAAACTGTGCGTTGATGAATTTCAAGAGCTGGGTTTCGAACTGAACCTGGACTTCGTAGAAGGTTTGGACGACAAGGCTATTGACGCTTTCCTCGACGCATTCCTCAAAGAAGCGATGGAGGCCAATGGCCTTGGCTATGTTGGCGGCGATGACTACGGTCTGGTTTGCCTGCAGAAGCGCGGTTCGGTCAGCGAAGAGCAGCGTGTAGCTGTTGAAAGCTGGCTCAAGGGCCGTAGCGAGTTGAAAAGCGTTGACGCCAGCCCGTTGATGGACGTCTGGTACCCGGAAAAGCCGATCAATCCGGTAGCCTGATGCGCTGAAACAGCGACCCGAAAGGGTCGCTGTTTCGTTTCAGGGTAGAAAGAATCAGGCCTTGCGCCAGTTCAAGATCACCAGCGTCAATACCCCCGCGACAATTCCCCAGAACGCCGAACCGATGGAAAACAGCGTCAGACCCGATGCCGTGACCATAAAGGTGATCAGCGCCGCTTCCCGCTCCTTGGGCTCATTCATGGCGATGCTCAAGCCATTGATGATCGAGCCAAACAACGCCAGCGCCGCAATCGACAGCACCAGTTCCTTGGGCAAGGCTGCGAACAACGCCGCCAATGTCGCGCCGAAGACACCGGCAACCCCATAGAAAATCCCGCACCAGACCGCTGCGGTGTAGCGCTTGTTACGGTCTTCGTGGGCATTAGGACCGGTACAGATCGCTGCACTGATGGCCGCCAGGTTGATGCCGTGGGAACCGAAGGGTGCCAGTACCAGCGAGGCAAGGCCGGTGGCGGTGATCAGTGGCGAGGCCGGAACGTTGTAGCCGTCGGCGCGCAGTACCGCGACCCCCGGCATGTTCTGCGAGGTCATCGCCACCACGAACAGTGGAATGCCGATACTGATGGTCGCGGCCAGGGAAAAGTGCGGTGTGGTCCAGACAGGGGTCGCGACTTCCAGGTGAAAACCGCTGAAATCCAGCAGCCCCATCAGGCCAGACAGAGCTGTACCGATCAACAGTGCCGCCAGCACGGCATAGCGTGGTGACAGGCGCTTGACGATCAGGTAGGTGAAAAACATCCCCAGCACCAACGCTGTGCGGTGTTGCGCGGCGACGAATATTTCGCTGCCGATCTTGAACAGAATCCCTGCCAGCAAGGCCGCCGCCAGTGACGCCGGGATGCGCTTGACCAGTTTTTCGAAGCTGCCGGTCAGCCCGCAGATTGTGACCAGCACTGCGCAGGTAATGTAGGCGCCGATGGCTTCGCCATAACTGACGCCACCCAGGCTGGTGATCAGGAGTGCCGCGCCGGGGGTCGACCAGGCAATCGTGATCGGCGTGCGATAGCGCAACGACAGGCCGATGCTGCAGACCGCCATGCCAATGGAAATTGCCCAGATCCACGAGGAAATCTGCCCGGTGGTCAGGCCCGCAGCCTGGCCGGCCTGAAACATCAGCACCAGGGAGCTGGTGTAGCCAGTCATCATGGCAATGAAACCGGCGACGATGGCCGAAGGGGAGGTGTCGGCCAATGGGCGCAGAGGCAACTGTGTCGCGTCGGACATGGGGCGGTTTTCCTTTTACCTGGGAAATTACAGATTCAAGCCTAAACTCAAACGTAACTGTTCATTGCAATACAGCCGACCGCGCAAACAGCCGTACAGTGTGTTGGCGCAACGGGTTGTGTACAATATGCGCTGTTTTTACGCGATACTTGCCAGCGACCTGCTGTACCGTATGACAGTCAATGCCAATTCTCCGCCGTTCTCCCGACCCGAGTGCCCATGAACGAACAGTTGCAACCCCTCAAGAAACAACCGCGGGCCGGTAAGGCCGGTCGCAGTGGAACCCAGGACGATATCGTCTACGCGCATATTTTCGAGGCGATCCTTGAGCAACGCCTTGCGCCCGGTACCAAATTGAGTGAAGAAGCGCTGGGCGAGATCTTCGGCGTCAGCCGCACCATTATTCGCCGGGCGCTATCGCGCTTGGCCCATGAAGGCGTGGTACTGCTGCGGCCCAACCGTGGAGCCGTGGTCGCGAGCCCGAGTGTCGAGGAAGCTCGCCAGGTGTTCATGGCGCGGCGCCTGGTGGAACGGGCGATTACCGAGTTGGCCGTGCAGCATGCGACGGCCGAGGAACTGCTCCAGTTGCGGCAGATGGTCAATGACGAGCGCGACAGTTTTTCCCGTGGCGATCGCGGCGCCGGTATCCGCCTTTCCGGCGAGTTCCACCTCAAGCTGGCCGAGGCGGCGAAGAATGCACCGCTGATCAGTTTCCAGCGCAGCCTGGTGTCCCAGACCTCGTTGATCATTGCCCAATATGAAAGCGGCAATCGCTCACATTGCTCCTACGACGAGCACACCCAGTTGATCGATGCGATCGAGGCGCGGGATTCGACATTGGCCGTGAACCTGATGATGCATCACATGGATCATATCGACAGCAAGCTCAACCTCGACGAGGAAAGCGCGTCGGACGACCTGCATGCGGTGTTCTCGCATTTGTTGCAGACCAAGAAGCCGGGACGCTCCCCGATCAAGTTGTAAACCGACCAAAAAATGTGGGAGCGGGCTTGATCGCGATGCGGTGTATCAGGCACACATAAAGTGACTGACCCAACGCTATCGCGAGCAAGCCCGCTCCCACATTTGTTTGTGTCGGGTTTAAGCTCAGCGTTGATGGACCAACTGACCTGCGGCATAGGTTTGCAGCACCGTCCGATCATCCCCCAGTGTCATCAATACAAACAACGTCTCGGCAATGTTCTTCGCCTGTTTCAGGCGATAGCTGAGCAGTGGCGTGGCGTGGTAGTCCAGCACCAGGAAGTCCGCATCGGTGCCCGGCTGCAGGGTGCCGACCTTGTCTTCCAGACGCAGTGCCCGTGCGCCGCCGAGGGTGGCCAGGTACAGCGACTTGAACGGGCTCAGCCGCGCGCCCTGCAATTGCATCACTTTGTAAGCTTCGTTCAGCGTCTGTAGCAGCGAGAAACTGGTCCCGCCTCCGACATCGGTGCCCAGGCCGACGTTAAGCTTGTGCTTTTCCGCCATTGGCAGGTTGAACAGGCCGCTGCCGAGGAAGAAGTTCGAAGTCGGGCAGAACGCAACCGCTGAGCCGGTTTCTGCCAGGCGCGCGCATTCGTCGTCACACAGATGGACACCGTGGGCGAACACCGAGCGCTCCCCCAGCAGTTTGTAATGGTCGTATACATCCAGGTAACCGCTGCGCTCCGGGAACAGCTCCTTGACCCACTCCACTTCCTGCAGGTTCTCACTGATGTGGGTCTGCATGTACAGGTCCGGGTACTCACCGAGCAATTGCCCGGCAAGGGTCAACTGTTCAGGGGTGCTGGTGGGGGCGAAACGCGGCGTTACCGCGTAGTGCAAGCGGCCCTTGCCGTGCCAGCGTTCAATCAGCATTTTGCTTTCCTGATAGCCGGATTCGGCGGTATCGGTCAGATAGTCCGGCGCGTTGCGGTCCATCATGACTTTACCGGCGATCATCCGCAGATCGAGTTTCTCTGCGGCTTCGAAAAACGAGTTCACCGATTGGGGATGCACACTGCCAAACACCAGCGCGGTGGTAGTGCCGTTGCGCAACAGTTCCTTGATGAAAATATCCGCGACTTCTTCGGCGTGAGCTTTGTCAGCGAACTGGCTTTCACACGGGAAGGTGTAGGTGTTGAGCCAGTCCAGCAATTGCTCACCATAAGCCCCGACCATGCCGGTTTGCGGCAAATGGATGTGGGTGTCGATCAGTCCGGGAGTGATCAGCGCATCCGGGTAGTGGGTGATCTCGATGTCGGCGGCCAGCGTTGGCAGCAATTGGCTGGCATGGCCCAAGGCACTGATCTGGCCATTGTCGATTACGAGCAGGCCGTCCTCGAAGTACTCATAGGAGGCTTCGATGCCCACTTCGGCGGGGTCGGCAATGCTGTGCAAAATGGCGGCGCGGTAGGCTTTGCGAGTCAAAGGCATGGTCGTCTCAATTCTTGGCGGCTTGGTTGGCGGCTTGGCTGCGGCGCGAGGCCGGCAGTAACTTGGCAATCGGTTCGGCACTTGCAGTCTGCTGGCCGAAGTTGGCGTTATAGAGGGCGATGATTTCGCCGGCGATGGAGATGGCGATTTCCACAGGCAACTTGCCTTTGACTTCGGTCAGCCCCATCGGGCAACGCATGCGTTGCAGGCACGTGGCGTCGAAGCCGCGTTCACGCAGGCGGTGCTCGAACTTGACGCGCTTGGTCTTCGAGCCGATCAGGCCGAAGTAGGCGAAGTCGTTGCGCTTGAGCAGCGCGGCGGTCAGCTCGAGGTCGAGCTGATGATTATGGGTCATGACGATGCAATAACTGCCGGTGGGCAAGTTATCGATTTCATCCACCGGCTCTTCGCTGACAATTTTACGCACACCTTGGGGGATATGCGCCGGGAATTCCTGCTCCCGGGAGTCGATCCAGCGCACACGGCAAGGCAGGCTGGCCAACAGCGGCACCAGCGCGCGGCCGACATGGCCTGCGCCGAACACGGCGATCTGCGCCTGGACCTGGCCCATGGGTTCGAACAACAGCACGGTCACTCCGCCACAGCACTGGCCGAGGCTGGCGCCCAGGCTGAAGCGCTCCAGATGGGTGTTTTGCTGGCCACGGGCGAGCATGTCGCGGGCGATCTGCATTGCCTTGTATTCCAGATGTCCGCCGCCGATGGTGTCGAAGGTATGCGCCGCACTGATCACCATCTTCGAGCCGGCATTGCGCGGCGTGGAGCCCAGCTCTTCGATGATGGTCACCAGCACGCAGGGTTCACCCTGGTGTTGCAGGTCGGCGAGGGCGCTGATCCAGTTGTTCATGTCTACCTCAACATTTCTGTTGCCTGTCAGGCTGTCATCGCGGGCAAGCCCACTCCCATATTTTGACCTGTGAACACCGTCAGATGTGGGAGCTGGCTTGCCTGCGATGGCAGCACCTCGGTTCTAGAGCGGAGCCATTTCGGTTTCAGCCTCAACTGCTTTCGCGGCCTGCAACTGACGCATCTGCTCACAGCCCCACAACACCCGTTCCGGCGTCGCGGGTGCGTCAATCTTCGGCTGATGGCGATAGTCGCCCAGGCTTGCCACGGCATCCTTGATCGCGCACCACGAGGCAATTCCTAGCATGAACGGAGGTTCGCCCACGGCCTTGGAGTGAAATACCGTGTCTTCCGGGTTCTTGCGGTTTTCCACCAACTTTACCCGCAGATCCAACGGCATGTCGGCCACCGCCGGGATCTTGTAGCTGGCCGGGCCGTTGGTCATCAACTTGCCCTTGTTGTTCCAGACCAGCTCTTCCATGGTCAACCAACCCATGCCCTGGATAAAGCCGCCCTCGACCTGGCCGATGTCGATGGCCGGGTTCAGCGAGGCGCCCACATCGTGGAGGATATCGGTGCGCAGCATCTTGTATTCGCCGGTCAGGGTGTCGACGATCACTTCGCAACAGGCTGCGCCGAACGCGAAGTAATAGAACGGCCGGCCCCGCGCCTGGCTGCGGTCATAGAAGATTTTCGGGGTTTTGTAGAAGCCGGTGCTGGACAGCGACACCTGGGCAAAATATGCCTGCTGGATCAGCGCTTCGAAGGTGAGGATCTGGTCGCGAACTCGCACATGACCGTTGTGGAATTCCACGTCGGCTTCACTGACTTCAAACTTGCGGGCGGCAAACTCCACCAGGCGTTGCTTGATGATTTCAGCGGCGTTCTGTGCTGCTTTACCGTTCAGGTCGGCACCGCTGGAGGCGGCGGTTGGCGAGGTGTTGGGCACTTTGTCGGTGTTGGTGGCGGTGATCTGCACCCGGTCTATTTCCACCTGGAACACTTCGGCCACAACCTGCGCGACCTTGGTGTTCAAACCCTGGCCCATCTCGGTGCCGCCGTGGTTCAAGTGGATGCTGCCGTCGGTGTAGATATGGATCAAGGCGCCGGCCTGGTTGAGAAAGCTGGCGGTAAAGGAAATGCCGAACTTCACCGGCGTCAGCGCCAGGCCTTTTTTCAGGATCGGGCTGTTGGCGTTATAGCGTCGGATGGTTTCGCGACGCTCGGCATATTGGCTGCTGGCCTCAAGTTCAGCGGTCATTTCCTCGAGCATGTTGTGCTCGACAGTCTGGTAGTAGTGAGTAACGTTGCGCTCGGTCTTGCCGTAGTAGTTGGCCTTGCGCACTGCCAGCGGGTCTTGGCCCAGGTGGCGGGCGATGGCGTCCATTACCTCTTCGATGGCGACCATGCCCTGGGGGCCGCCAAAGCCTCGATAGGCAGTGTTGGATGCTGTGTTGGTCTTGCAGCGATGGCCGTTGATCGTGGCGTCACCCAGGTAATACGAGTTGTCGGAGTGGAACATGGCACGGTCGACAATCGATGCCGATAGATCCGGCGAGCAGCCGCAGTTGCCCGCCAGTTCCAGCTGGATACCGTGCAGGCGCCCGCTGTCGTCGAAGCCCACGTCGTATTCGATATAGAAGGGGTGGCGCTTGCCGGTCATCAGCATGTCTTCGACCCGTGGCAGGCGCATCTTGGTCGGTTGCCCGGTGAGGTGCGCGACCACCGCACACAGGCACGCCGGGCTTGCCGCCTGGGTTTCCTTGCCGCCAAAACCACCGCCCATGCGGCGCATGTCGACCACGATCTTGTTCATCGACACGTCCAGCACTTCGGCCACCAGCTTTTGCACTTCGGTGGGGTTCTGCGTGGAGCAATAAACAATCATGCCGCCATCTTCGGTGGGCATCACCGAGGAAATCTGCGTTTCGAGATAGAAATGTTCCTGGCCGCCGATGTGCAGCGAACCCTGGATACGGTGCTTGGCCGTAGCCAGGGCACCGGCTGAATCACCACGCTGATGGGTATGGCTGTCGAGCACAAAGTGGCGTTTGCGCAAGGCCTCGACCACATCCAGTACCGGTTCCAGGTCTTCGTACTCGATCACCGCAGCCATCGCGGCTTTGCGCGCGGTCTCCAGGTCACGGGCGGCGACGGCGAGCACCGGTTGGCCGACAAATTGCACATCGTCGATAGCCAGCAGCGGATCACCCGGCAGCAATGGACCAATGTCTTTCAGGCCAGGCACATCTTCATGCGTGATGACGATGCGCACTCCGTCGAAGGCGTAGCACGGGGTGGTATCGATGCTGAGGATTTTTGCGTGGGCGCGGTCTGAGAGGCGCGCATACAGATGTAGCTGGTTGGGGAATTCCAGGCGATCGTCGATGTACTGGGCTTCGCCCGACACATGCTTGGCCGCGCTGTCATGCTTGACGCTGCGACCGACGCCGGAGGTCAGGTCCCTGGCAAACAGCTCGGCAAGTTCGGCTTGAGTTTTTTCCACGCAGTGATGGTTAGACATAAGCGGTCACCCGAGTCTCGATGTGCGGTGTTTGCAGTTCGATAAAGTATTTGCGCAGCAGGTTTTGTGCGCTAAGCAGGCGATATTCCTTGCTGGCGCGAAAGTCCGACAGCGGGGTGAAGTCCTCGGCCAGTGCGGCGCAGGCTTTTTCCACGGCGGCGAGGTTCCATACGCTGCCGATCAAGGCGCTTTCACAGTGTTTGGCGCGTTTGGGAATGGCGGCCATGCCTCCGAACGCGATACGTGCATCAGCAATCACACCGTTCTCGAGTCGCAGGTTGAAGGCCGCGCAGACGGCGGAAATATCATCGTCCAGGCGCTTGGAAACTTTGTACGCGCGAAACAGCGGTACGCCCTTTGGTACGATGATTTTTTCGATGAATTCACTGTCCTGGCGAGCCGTGACGCGGTAGTCGATAAAGTAATCTTCCAGCGCCAGGGTGCGGCGGGTTTCACCTTTGCACAACACGATCTGCGCACCCAGCGCGATCAGCAAGGGTGGTGAGTCGCCAATGGGCGAGGCGTTGCCGATGTTGCCGCCGAGGGTGCCCTGGTTGCGGATTTGCAGGGACGCGAAGCGGTGCAGCAGTTCGCCGAAGTCCGGGTATTGATGGTTCAGCGCGGCGTAGCAGTCGGACAGCGGGGTGGCGGCGCCGATCTCCAGGCGGTCGTCAAAGCTCTCGATGCGCTTCATCTCTTCGATATTGCCCACATAGATCATCACCGGCAGCACGCGGTGGAACTGTGTGACTTCCAGCGCCAGGTCGGTGCCGCCAGCCAAAAGGCGGGCTTGCGGATAGGCGTCATAGAGATCGGCCAGGTCGGCGACGGTCAATGGCACCAGGCAGCGTTTGTCACCGCTGTTCAACTCGCCGGTCTGTGTCGGGGCAATGGACTTGAGCCGGGCAATGGTTTCGCCCTGGCGGCTGTCGAACTGGTCCTGGGGCTTGTTGCAGCAGGCCTGTTCGGCGGCGGCCAGGATCGGCCGATAACCGGTGCAACGGCACAGGTTACCCGCCAGCGCTTCGTGGGCCTTGGCACTGTCTGGCGCGTCGCTGTTCTTTTGCAGGGCGAACAACGACATCACAAAGCCGGGAGTGCAGAAGCCGCATTGCGAGCCGTGGCACTCGACCATGGCCTGTTGCACGCTGTGCAGTTGACCCTGATGCTTGAGGTCTTCGACACTGATCAGCTGTTTGCCGTGCAGGGATGAGACAAAAGTCAGGCAGGAGTTGAGGCTGCGATAGCGAATCTGCTCCAGGCCCCGGTCATCGGTGTGCAGTTCGCCGACCACCACGGTGCAGGCGCCACAGTCACCGCTGGCGCAGCCTTCCTTGGTACCGGATTTTCCCACGTGCTCACGCAAGTAATTGAGCACAGTCAGGTTCGGGTCCAGGTCATGCTCGCTGCGGAGCTCCTGGTTGAGTAAAAACTGGATCACGGAAGGCCTCGCAGACTCATTATTGTTGTTAACCGCTTTGCGCCGAATCTAGTCATGTCTGACTTTTCGGTCAATGATTTTCTGACCGGAAGGTCAAGAAAATCCGATTTCAACACCTTTGATTATGGTTCAGATCTTTGGAACCGCCGTTTTCACTGGCTCCTGGCCGTTGGCGCTTGCTTATTGCGTGCCAAATTCAGCGGCGTCTGCCGTGCGCCATCGGCAGGCAATTGCGCTACACTGCCGCCCGTGTACCGATCGAAGATTTTGAAGGAAAAACATGACGTTCAAGGCGCCGGATAGTCTTGCCGAGCAAATCGCTCACCACCTCGCCGAACGTATCATTCGCGGCGATCTCAAGCCTGGGGAACGGATCCAGGAGCAGAAGGTCACGCTGGCGCTCAATGTCAGCCGTGGTTCCGTGCGCGAGGCCTTGCTGATCCTCGAGCGTCGGCACTTGATCGCGATCCTGCCGCGTCGTGGGGCGCATGTCACCGAACTCACGGCGCACAAGGTGCAGAGCCTGTGTACGCTGATGAGCGAGCTGTACATCCTGCTGGGCAATGCGGTCGCCGAAGGCTGGCAGACCCAGGCAGACATGGCGCCATTTGTGCAAATCCAGCAGCGACTGATCAGCAACTTCGAGCGCCAGGACATCCGCGCCTTTGTCGAAGAGTGCTTCAATGTGATGCGCGCTGCCTATCCGTTCGCCAACAACCCGTACTTGCAGGAAACCGTCGAGAACCTGCAGCCGGCGATGAATCGCGCTTATTACCTGGCGCTGGACCAGCGCAAGGCGTCCATGAGCGAGTACCTGGCGCTGTTCGAACAGTTGCTCGCCGCCGTGCTTGCGCGTGATCTGCCGCAGATTCGCCTGGTGCTGTCAGCCTATTGCCAGCGCAGTTCTTCATTGGTTATCGCTGCCCTGGCGGATGCCTAAACGTGCGGCTCAAGTGCATCAAACTGGCGGGGTTCAAATCCTTCGTCGACCCGACCACGGTGAACTTCCCCAGTAACATGGCGGCCGTGGTGGGACCCAATGGCTGCGGCAAGTCGAATATCATCGACGCCGTACGCTGGGTGATGGGCGAGAGCTCTGCGAAAAACCTGCGTGGCGAGTCGATGACCGACGTCATCTTCAACGGCTCGACCAGCCGCAAGCCGGTGAGCCAGGCCAGTATCGAACTGGTGTTCGACAACTCCGACGGCACCCTGGTCGGCGAGTATGCGGCCTATGCGGAAATCTCCATTCGCCGCAAAGTGACCCGCGACAGCCAGAACAGTTACTTCCTCAACGGTACTAAATGCCGGCGCCGGGACATCACCGACATCTTTCTTGGCACCGGTCTGGGCCCGCGCAGCTACTCGATCATCGAGCAGGGCATGATCTCCAAGCTGATCGAGGCCAAGCCCGAGGACCTGCGTAACTTTATCGAAGAGGCGGCCGGTATCTCCAAATACAAGGAGCGCCGCCGCGAGACCGAAAACCGCATCCGCCGCACCCATGAGAACCTCGCGCGGCTGACCGACCTGCGTGAAGAGCTGGAGCGCCAGCTGGAGCGCCTGCACCGCCAGGCCCAGGCGGCCGAGAAGTATCAGGAATACAAGGGCGAGGAGCGTCAGCTCAAGGCACAGCTGTCCGCGCTGCGTTGGCAAGCCTTGAATGATCAGGTCGGCCAGCGCGAAGCGATCATCGGCACCCAGGAAATCAGCTTCGAAGCTTTGGTGGCCGAGCAGCGCAATGCCGACGCCAGCATCGAGCGCCTGCACGACGGCCATCACGACCTGTCCGAGCGCTTCAATCTGGTGCAGGGGCGTTTCTATTCGGTGGGTGGCGATATTGCCCGTGTGGAGCAGAGCATCCAGCACGGCCAGCAACGGTTGCGACAGTTGCAGGACGACCTGAAGGAAGCCGAGCGCGCGCGACTGGAAACCGAATCTCATCTGGGCCACGACCGCACGTTGCTGCTGACCCTCGGCGAAGAGCTAGAGATGCTCACTCCCGAGCAGGAAGTCACCAGTGCCGCTGCCGAAGAAGCCGCCGCTGCACTTGAAGAATCAGAAACCACCATGCATGGCTGGCAGGAACAGTGGGACGCTTTCAACCTGCGTTCCGCCGAGCCGCGTCGCCAGGCCGAGGTACAGCAGTCGCGCATCCAGCAACTGGAAACCAGCATGGAACGCCTGGCCGAGCGCCAGCGGCGATTGCAGGAAGAGCGCGTGTTGCTCGCCGCTGACTCGGAAGACGCGGCGATCCTGGAACTGAGCGAACAACTGGCCGAAAGCGAAATGACGCTTGAAGAGCTGGAGGCCAGCGAAGAGCAGCAAGTACAGCGCCTGGAACAATTGCGCCAGGAACTGCATCAAGGGACTCAGGCCCAGCAACAGGCACAGGGCGATTTGCAGCGACTTAATGGGCGCCTGGCTTCACTTGAGGCCCTGCAGCAAGCGGCCCTGGATCCAGGCACCGGCACGGCTGAATGGCTGCGCGACCAGCAGTTGGCCGAGCGTCCGCGCCTCGCGGAAGGCTTGAAGGTCGAGGCCGGTTGGGAGCTGGCGGTGGAAACCGTGCTCGGCGCCGACCTGCAAGCGGTGCTGGTGGATGATTTTGGCGGCTTCGACCTCGCGGGTTTTACCCAGGGTGATTTGCGCTTGCTCAGCCCTGCTGCGGATGGCGCGCGCGCCCCGGGCAGCTTGCTGGACAAGGTCGAGGCGGCGGTGGATCTGTCGCCGTGGCTGGGTCAGGTCAAGCCCGTGCAAACCCTGGAGCAGGCATTGGCCCAGCGCTCTCGACTCGGCCCTGATGAAAGTCTGATCAGCCGGGATGGCTATTGGGTCGGCCGGCACTTCCTGCGGGTGCGCCGCGCCAGCGAGGCTGAGAGCGGGGTGTTGGCCCGTGGCCAGGAAATCGTCAATCTGAGCGCCGAGCGGGAAGAGCGCGAAGCCACGCTTGAAGCCCTGGAAACCCAATTGCAAACCCTGCGCGCCACGCAGCGCCAGCAAGAGACCGGCCGCGAACACCTGCGCCGCCTGTTGCAGGACGAAGCCCGCCAACAAGGCGAGTTGAAAGCCCAGCTCTCGGCGAGCAAGGCCAAGGTCGAGCAGTTGACCTTGCGTCGCACCCGTCTCGACGAAGAAATGGCAGAGATGGGCGAGCAGCGAGCCCTGGAGCATGAGCAAGTCGGCGAAGCGCGCCTGCAACTGCAAGACGCCCTCGACAGCATGGCCCTCGACACTGAGCAACGCGAGCTGCTGCTGGCTCAGCGCGACAGCCTGCGTGAGCGCCTGGACCGCGTGCGCCAGGAAGCGCGACAGCACAAGGATCATGCCCATCAGTTGGCGGTACGCCTGGGCTCACTGCGCGCGCAGCATGACTCCACGCGCCAGGCCCTTGAGCGTCTGGAGATGCAATCGGAACGATTGACCGAGAAACGTGAACAACTGAGCCTCAACCTGGAGGAGGGCGAAGCCCCACTGGAAGAGCTGCGGCTCAAGCTTGAAGAGTTGCTCGACAAACGCATGAGTGTCGACGAAGAACTCAAGACCGCGCAGATCGCCCTGGAAGATGCCGACCGTGAATTGCGCGACGCTGAAAAGCGCCGGACCCAGGCCGAGCAGCAATCACAACTGATCCGTGGCCAGCTCGAACAGCAGCGCATGGAATGGCAGGCGCTGACGGTGCGCCGCAAAACCCTGCAGGACCAACTACTGGAAGATGGCTACGACCTGCATGGCGTGCTCAATACCTTGACTGCCCAGGCCAACGAGAAAGAAGCCGAAGAAGAACTTGAACGCATTGCTGCGCGCATTCAGCGACTGGGCGCGATCAACCTCGCGGCCATTGATGAATACCAGCAGCAATCCGAGCGCAAGCGATACCTGGATGCCCAGGACGCCGATCTGGTCGAGGCGCTGGACACCCTGGAAAACGTGATCCGCAAGATCGACAAGGAAACCCGTAATCGCTTCAAAGATACCTTTGATCAGATTAATGGCGGTTTACAGGCGTTATTCCCGAAAGTTTTCGGTGGTGGCAGTGCTTACTTGGAACTGACGGGCGAAGATCTACTCGATACAGGGGTAACGATCATGGCGCGGCCTCCGGGCAAGAAGAACAGCACCATCCATTTGTTGTCCGGTGGCGAGAAGGCACTGACTGCATTGGCCCTGGTATTTGCCATCTTCAAATTGAATCCGGCACCGTTTTGCATGCTCGATGAAGTTGACGCCCCGCTGGATGACGCTAACGTTGGACGGTATGCGCGACTAGTCAAGGAGATGTCCCAGACAGTGCAGTTCATCTATATCACCCACAATAAGATCGCCATGGAAATGGCGGATCAATTGATGGGGGTGACGATGCACGAGCCAGGGTGTTCGCGATTGGTGGCAGTGGATGTCGAAGAGGCGATGGCGATGGTGGACGCCTGACGGCGAGCGGTAAGTTGCAAGCGGTAAGCTGCAAGTAGGTTGGCTTGGAGCTTGGAGCTTGGAGCTTGAAGCTTGAAGCTCCAAGTTGACACCCGGTGTATGCAATGGCCCAGGCCGTCGAAGGACGGCAAATCGACACAAATTGCGACAACTGTGTAAAGTTATCTTTGGTCGTGCTAGTTTAATGTCAATTTTTCGTATGCGTGGGCAAAACGCCATTCAGAACATAGAGTTGGCGCCACGTTTTAAAGCGGTTTGCACGGTGCTAAACCCCTTATTTTTCAGCATTTTTTATAGAGGCAAGGGATTACATGGAAATCGGTCTGCGCGAGTGGCTGATCGTCATCGGCATTATTGTGATTGCCGGTATTCTTTTTGATGGCTGGCGCCGTATGCGCGGCGGCAAGGGCAAGCTTAAATTCCGTCTGGACCGAAACCTGTCCAACTTGCCGGACGACGACAGCGCCGAGCTGCTTGGGCCGCCCCGTGTCCTGGATACCCATAAAGAGCCGCAACTGGACGAGCATGACCTGCCGTCGATGAGTGCGCCAGTGCGTGAAGCTCGTGAGCCGTCTTCCAAGCGTGGCAAGCGTGGTGCGAGCGAACCGTCCCAGGGCGACCTGAATCTTGACCTGGAAGAAGGCCCGAGTTTCAGCAGCCGTGACGATGATTTCCCGGACGAGACTGCGTCCAAGAGCGCTTCGCGCGAGTCCGCCAAGGATCATCCAGCCGCTGAGGAAGTGCTGGTCATCAGCGTGATCTGCCGCGACGAAAGTGGTTTCAAGGGTCCGGCCTTGTTGCAGAATATTCTGGAAAGCGGTCTGCGTTTCGGCGAAATGGATATATTCCACCGTCACGAAAGCATGGCCGGCAACGGTGAAGTCTTGTTCTCCATGGCCAACGCGGTGAAGCCGGGTACCTTTGACCTGGACGATATCGATCACTTCAGCACCCGTGCGGTGAGCTTCTTCCTGGGCCTGCCAGGCCCGCGCCATCCGAAACAAGCGTTCGACGTCATGGTGGCCGCAGCCCGTAAACTGTCCCAGGAACTGAACGGCGAGCTCAAGGACGACCAGCGCAGCGTCCTCACCGCCCAGACTATCGAACACTACCGTCAGCGCATCGTCGAGTTCGAGCGTCGTGCCCTGACACAGAAACGCTGAGGTTCGATCTTAAGCGTTGTCGATAGAATACGTGCACTACATATTGAGCAGCTTCGGCTGCTCTTTTGCTTTATGAGAGAACACCCATGAACGCCGCCCACACCCGCATTCTCGAACTGCGTGCTGAACTGGACCAGCACAACTACCGTTACCACGTCCTGGACGAGCCGAGCATTCCGGACGCTGAATATGACCGGCTGTTTCACGAGCTCAAGGCGCTGGAAGCCGAGCATCCGGACCTGGTGACCCGCGACTCCCCGACACAGCGTGTTGGCAGTGCGGCGCTGTCGGCGTTCACTCAGGTGCGTCACGAGATCCCGATGCTCAGCCTGGGCAATGCCTTTGATGAAGCCACCATGCTGGAGTTCGATCGCCGGGTCACCGAGGGGCTGGATCTGCCGGTGGGCGATCTGTTCGGCGGCGGCGCAGCCGTTGAATACAGTTGCGAGCCTAAACTCGATGGCCTGGCGGTCAGCCTGTTGTACCGGGACGGCGAGTTGGTGCGCGGTGCCACCCGTGGCGACGGCACGACCGGCGAAGACATCAGCGTCAACGTGCGTACTGTGCGCAATATTCCACTCAGGCTACAGGGCACTGGCTGGCCGGCGATCCTGGAAGTGCGTGGCGAAGTGTTTATGTCCAAGGCCGGTTTCGAGCGGCTCAACACCACGCAACTGGAAGTCGGCGGCAAGACCTTTGCCAACCCGCGCAACGCTGCCGCCGGTAGCTTGCGCCAGCTCGACTCGAAGATCACTGCCAGCCGTCCGCTGGAGTTCTGCTGCTATGGCGTGACCACCGATATCAGCGACACCCACATCGGCAACCTGCAGCAACTCAAGAAGTGGGGCATGCCGATCAGCCATGAGCTCAAGCTGGCCAGGGGGATTGAGGATTGCCTGGAGTACTACCGTGACATCGGGGCTCGGCGTAACAACTTGCCCTATGAGATCGACGGCGTGGTGTTCAAGGTCAACAGTATCGCCTCCCAGCGTGAACTGGGCTTCCGCGCGCGTGAGCCGCGTTGGGCGATTGCGCATAAATTCCCGGCGCTGGAAGAACTCACCGAGTTGCTGGATGTTGAATTCCAGGTCGGTCGCACCGGTGCCGTAACCCCGGTGGCGCGCCTCAAGCCAGTCAAGGTGGCAGGTGTGACGGTGTCCAACGCGACACTGCACAACATGGACGAAGTGGCGCGTCTGGGCGTGATGATCGGCGATACCGTGATCATCCGCCGTGCCGGCGACGTGATACCGCAGGTGGTGCAGGTAGTCATCGAGCGTCGCCCGGAAAATGCCCGGCCTGTTCACGTTCCCGAGAGCTGTCCGGTCTGTGGCTCCCACGTTGAGCGCACGCAACTGGTCAAGCGTAGCAAAGGCAAGGAAACCGTCAGCGAAGGTGCGGTGTACCGCTGTGTCGGGCGTCTGGCCTGTGGCGCGCAGCTCAAGCAGGCGATTATCCATTTCGTGTCGCGCCGGGCCATGGACATCGATGGCCTGGGTGACAAGACAATCGAACAGCTAGTGGATGAAAAACTGATCGGCTCGCCGGCTGATCTGTACAAGCTCAAGTACGAGCAGATCATCGACCTGGAAGGTTTTGCCGATATCTCCAGCAAGAAGCTGATCACTGCCATCGAAAACAGCAAGACCCCGACCCTGGCGCGTTTTATCTACGCCCTGGGTATTCCCGATGTGGGCGAGGAAACCGCCAAGGTGCTGGCGCGTTCCCTGGCCTCCCTTGAGCGTGTGCAGCAGGCCTTGCCGGAAGTCCTGACCTACTTGCCGGATGTGGGCCTGGAAGTTGCGCACGAGATTCATAGCTTCTTCGAGGACAGCCATAATCAACAGGTAATTGGTGCGCTGTTGTCTGTCGACGAATGTGGGTTGGTGCTGCAGGAACAGGGCGACTTGAGCGCCGAATTCGCCGCCAGTACCACCCTCGGCGGTTTGCTCGACAAATTGCACGTGCCTTCGGTCGGGCCGGGTGCAGCGCAAAAGCTGGCGGACAAGTTCGGCTCCCTGGAGGGTGTGATCAAGGCCGATTGGCTGGACATGCGTCAGGCCCTGGCAGAGAAGCAAGCCAAGGCCGTGCGTGAGTTCTTCGATGTCGAAGACAACGCCCGCCGCGCATTGGCCATTGAGCAGCAGCTCAAGGACTTTGGCATGCATTGGCAGAGCGAGAAAAAAGCCGTTGAGGGCTTGCCTGAGGTCGGCCATACCTGGGTGCTCACCGGCTCGCTTGAGCTGATGAGCCGTGACGTGGCCAAGGAAAAGCTCGAAAGCCTGGGTGCCAAGGTGGCGGGCTCGGTGTCGGCGAAGACCCATTGCGTGGTGGCCGGGCCGGGCGCCGGTTCCAAACTGGCCAAGGCCAGCGAGCTGGGGTTGAAGGTGTTGGATGAGGAGGCGTTCGTGGCTTTCCTGGCCGGGCACAACATCAGCGTCTGACATGAGTTGAACGATCTCTGCCTGGCGATGTTCATAAACATCGTCTTGCGTTTCACTGAGCAAGCGTGGGTCGAGCGCCCCGAAGCCGCTGTATTCATGCAGGGAGAGATCGCCATGTACCGTTTCTTCGCGCAGCTCGGTTCCGGCATTGGTGCGTCGTCAGGGCCTTTGCGCAACAGCAGGGTCTGGGCGTGCCGTTGCGGGCAGTCGTTGTTCTTTCGCAACAGCCAATGCCTGGCCTGTTCGGCGCTGCTGGGCTATGAGCCGCAGCAGGGTCGATTGTCCTCCCTGATGCCAGGGCCCATGGCGGATACGTGGCTGTTGGACGTCGATCCCGGCGCGGGGCTGTTTCGTCGTTGCGCCAACCTTGCGACGGCGGCGGCCTGCAATTGGCTATTGCCTGCCGACACCGGCCAGGTGTTGTGTGTGGCGTGCAGTCTCAACCGCACCATTGCGGATATGTCACTCCCTGAGAACCCGGAGCGCTGGCGCAAGGTGGAAATCGCCAAGCGCCGGTTGGTCGCGCAGTTGGTCAGCTTGGGGTTGCAGGTGGTCCCCAGAAGCATCGACGAGGAAGCGGGCCTGGCGTTTGATTTTGTCAGCATTGATCCGCAGGGTAATCCACCCACCACCGGCCATGCCAATGGATTGATCACCCTGGATATCAAGGAAGCCGATGATGCTCATCGTGAGGAAGTCCGCGTACAGATGCGCGAGCCATACCGCACCTTGCTCGGCCATTTTCGTCATGAGGTGGGTCACTATTACTGGGGGCGCCTGATTGCCAATGGCCGGTGGCTGGAGCCATACCGACAAGTGTTCGGTGATGAGCGTGCCAGCTACGCACAGGCCCTGGAGCACCATTACCAGAGCGGACCGCGCCCGGATTGGCAGCAAACCTGCGTGAGCGCCTACGCCACCATGCACCCATGGGAGGATTGGGCAGAAACCTGGGCCCATTACCTGCACATGATGGACGCCGTCGACACCGCGCAGGGTTTCGGCATGAGTGCCCGGGAAATGGACCTGGACTACCAGCCATTCCCCCTGAGCGCCCTCTATGATCCGGCGCATCCAGGCGCGGCAGCGTTTCTATCGTTCGTCAACGCGTGGATCGAACTGGCCGCGATGCTCAACGAACTGTCACGCAGCATGGGGCAGCCGGATTTCTATCCCTTCGTGCTGCCGCCGGCGGTGATCGCCAAGTTGCACTTCATTCACTTGGTGATCCAGGAGCAGGGCGGTAAGGCGGATGAGGTAATACAGGCCCAGTGATCAACATGTGGGATGAGCCTGGCGGTTATGGCAAGTACTTGAACCTCTTGGCTTTTTAATCCCGCGCCAACGGTTGTAACTTCCGATGAGATCGGTACAATGGCGCGGCTTGCCGAGAGGCGAGTGTCGTTATGGTGACCCCATCGGTCCCCCCGCAACGATTACCCGTGAACCTGGTCAGATCCGGAAGGAAGCAGCCACAGCGGGAACATTGTGTGCCGGGGTGTGGCTGGTGGGGTTGCCTCCATAACGCTGGCGCCGTTACAAGGCCGTCTTCTTGTACTAAATCTCAAAAACTTATCAAGTCACTCGCTGATAGTTCATCTGCGTGGTGCTTTCGTGCGTCTGCCCGTTCAGTCCGACATGGGCATGCATTTTCTTGCGCGGTTCGGCACGTCACCCGCACATCGATTGGCAAAGACGCGGCTCAGCTCCTGCGGATGGGAGGGCTGTCCGGTCGGTTCATGTCTGAAGTCGATGGGCGCAGAGCAGCCAGCGTCAGCTGTCTGCTCTTTTTTATTACGAGCTCTAAGGCTTGGACAAGGCCTGGTCTACCGCCGCAATCAGCTTTCCCAGATCCTTCGGGGTGGCTTTGTGAATGACACCGAACAAATAAGCGCGCTGTTCGTCTTCATCGCCCAGATCGGCGAAAAAGACTTTCAGCTTCACTCCCAGAGCCTCTGCAAACAAGAACAGAGCGTCAACGCTGGGTGTATAGGTGCCGGTTTCGAAGCGGCTGATGGTTTTAGGGTCAAAACCGGTTTTCTCACCTAGTTCAGCCTGAGTAAGCCCCGCGACCTTGCGGTAGCGTCTGATGGCTGGACCCAAACTTGAAATTTGCATCGCTCAATTCCCATTTAGAATCAAGAACTTAACGATAAATATTGGCATTAGGCAACGGCACGCACCATCACCTTTCCTTGCAAAATGTGATGCAGTTCGTAGAATCGACGTTTAGGACAAGTATTTGATGCTCTCGTTTCAGATGGCAGCTTTATGAAACAGGAAATCATTGCTTTCTCCTCACTTTCATAAAGGTGCCCATCAAATGGACGCTTGGCAGCAGCTGGTGCACTGATCATCAATGCCATCGCATCCTCTCGCCCTGAGCGCCAGAGACGCAAATAGAAGCCTAGTTGAACCGCGTCGAATCGACGGTCGATCCTGGGTAAAATCCGGATTCCGCCGCTGATAATGGTCAATCTACCGATTGACGGTAGGGAAAAATAATCCACTTGTGAGCCAATCCGGTTGTCGACTGGTGGCGAATGCTGTTCATGGAGCTATAACGTGCGTCTCAACTTGCCGGTCACCGTTGTTGAACAGACTTTTGGGGAACAGCAACGGCTAACTTTCGCAACTGAAGAGCGCGTTGCGGGCATGAGTCAGAAAATGGTTGCCGCCTCCCAGGAACAATCCCGCGTCGCCGAGGAAGTCTCGCAGCAGATCAATAACGTCACCGCCGCGGTGCAAAAGACAGCGGGCAATGCCAACGCTGCAGTCATCCGTGGGCGGGAACTTGAAAGCATCTCTTCCGGGTTGCGTGCCCTGGTCGAGCGGTTCAACCGCTAGCCATCTAGAGCCTTACTCATGGATGAGAAGTACCGCAGGGCCGTGGATGCAGCCGCCATTTTCTCCGAGACGGACCTGGCTGGCCGCATCACCTATGTCAATGATCATTTTTGTGGCCTTTCTGGCTACAGCCGGGATGAGCTGTTAGGGCAGAACCATCGGATTCTTGCTTCCGGATTGCATCCTGACGGTTTTTTCCAGGGTATGTGGCGCGCCATTACCGAGGGCAAGGTCTGGCGCGGCGAGATTTGTAACCGGGCCAAGGATGGCACGCTTTATTGGGTCGACAGCACGATGGTGCCGCTATTGGACGAGCGGACCGGGTTGGTGCAGAAGTACGTGTCGATTCGTTTTGATGTCAGCGAAAAGCGTCAGTTATTGCATACCTTGCAGTGGCGGGTTGGCCACGATGTGCTCACAGGCTTGCCGAACCGTGCCTACCTTTCCGAACTGCTGGTCCAGTCGCTTGAGTTCTCTCGCCGCGAGGATATTCCGCTGGCGGTTTGCATGCTCGACCTGGATGGGTTCAAGGCGGTCAACGATGGCTACGGACATGCCTGCGGCGACTTGTTGCTGGTGGAAGTCGCCAGGCGCTTGCGCGAGATTATTCGCGGTGAAGATGTGGTTGCCCGGCTCGCGGGTGATGAGTTCGTGCTGATCCTGCGATATGTGCGCGACACTCAGGAACTCAATGGTGCGCTGCTGCGTATTCTCAAGGCAATCTCCGAGCCTTATTCGATCCAGGGCGCGCAGCAGATAAACGTGTTCGCCAGCATCGGCGTCACCTTGTTTCCCCTCGATGACGAAGACGCCGACACCTTGCTGCGCCATGCCGACCAGGCGATGTATGTGGCCAAGCAAAGCGGGCGTAATCGTTTCCAATTGTTTGATGTGTCCCTGGAGCAAGAGGTCAAGGCGACTCAGCAGACGGTGCAGCAGTTACGCCAGGCCCTGGCGGCGGGGGAGTTGCGTCTGCACTACCATCCCAAGGTCAATCTGCGCCATGGCCAGGTGGTCGGCTTTGAAGCGTTGTTGCGTTGGCAGCATCCGGTACGTGGCCTGGTGCCACCGGATGATTTCCTGCCACTGATCGAGCAGACCGACCTGATTGTTGATGTGGGCGAGTGGGTAATGGATCAGGTGCTTGCGCAGATACGGCAATGGCAGGGGGCGGGACATTGCTGGCCGGTCAGCGTCAATATCGCGGCACGCCATTTTCAGCGGGCAGACTTTGTCGAGCGATTGCAGGAGTTGCTGGCCAGGCATCCCGAGGTCGAGCCACATATGTTGGACCTGGAGATTGCCGAGTCGGTGGCCATTGATCACATTCAGAGGGTCACTGCGCACCTCGAGGCCTGCCAGTCCCTGGGTGTGAGCTTCTCCCTGGATGATTTCGGCACCGGCTATTCATCCTTGAGCTACCTCAAACAGTTACCGACCCAGACGATCAAGATCGACAAGTCCTTTGTGCGTGACATTCTCCATGACAAGGATGACCTGGCACTGACCCAGGCAGTGATCGGCCTGGCCAGGGCGTTCGGGCGGGAGGTGATCGCAGAGGGCCTGGAAACCCGGGAGCACGGGCAACTGCTGATGCGCATGGGCTGTGAAATGGCCCAAGGGTTTTTCTTTGCCCAGCCGATGCCGGCAGCGGCGGTGCCGGGGTGGGTCGCCAGCTTTGCACCGGTCGCTTATGACGACGATGGCGTGTGTTGAGGCATGCCAAGTCCTGTTTGGTCAGATTAGACGAGCATGCTGGATGCAATTTCTGCCTTGCTCCGCTAGCATTACCGGCTTCCGCTTCCCAGTTGCGACGGTTTTCGATGAGTTATCAGGTTCTTGCACGTAAATGGCGTCCGCGCTCGTTCCGCGAAATGGTCGGCCAGACCCATGTGCTCAAGGCTCTGATCAATGCCTTGGACAGCCAGCGGCTGCACCACGCCTACCTCTTCACGGGTACCCGGGGCGTGGGCAAGACCACCATTGCGCGGATCATCGCCAAGTGCCTGAACTGTGAGACCGGCATTACCTCGACCCCCTGCGGCACCTGTTCGGTGTGCCGGGAAATCGACGAAGGGCGCTTTGTCGACCTGATCGAGATCGACGCTGCAAGCCGCACCAAGGTCGAAGATACCCGCGAGTTGCTGGACAACGTGCAGTACGCGCCCAGCCGTGGTCGCTTCAAGGTCTACCTGATCGACGAAGTCCACATGCTGTCCAGCCACTCTTTCAACGCCCTGTTGAAAACCCTGGAAGAGCCGCCGCCCTACGTCAAGTTCATCCTCGCCACCACTGACCCGCAGAAACTTCCTGCAACTATTCTATCGCGGTGCCTGCAGTTCTCCCTGAAAAACATGACCCCGGAGCGGGTGGTCGAACATTTGAGCCACGTACTGGGTGTCGAAAACGTCCCCTTCGAAGACGACGCGCTGTGGCTGCTTGGCCGCGCCGCCGACGGCTCGATGCGTGACGCCATGAGCCTCACCGACCAGGCGATTGCGTTTGGCGAAGGCAAGGTCATGGCCGCCGACGTGCGGGCAATGCTCGGCACGTTGGATCATGGCCAGGTGTTTGATGTTTTGCATGCATTGATCGAAGGCGATGCCAAGGCGTTGCTTGAAGCCATACGCCATCTGTCCGAGCAAGGCCCGGACTGGAACGGCGTACTTTCGGAGATCCTCAGCGTATTGCACCGTGTGGCGATCGCCCAGGCCTTGCCTGAAGGCGTCGACAACGGCCATGGCGACCGCGACCGGGTATTGGCCCTGGCCCAGGCGTTGCCAGCCGAAGATGTGCAGTTCTACTACCAGATGGGGCTGATCGGCCGTCGCGACCTGCCGTTGGCGCCAGACCCGCGCGGCGGGTTCGAGATGGTCCTGTTGCGGATGCTGGCGTTCCGACCCGCCGACACGGTCGATGCGCCGAGACGGCCGCTAAAGCCAGTGGGGATCAGCCAGGCCACAGTTGATTCCGCCAAACCAGTGGCTGGAGCGGCAGTAGCCGCACCAGTGGTTGCGCCGAGCATGGCGATGCCGGAGCCTGCTGCACCTGCACCTGCACCTGCACCTGCACCTGCACCTGCACCTGCACCTGCACCTGCACCTGCACCTGCACCTGCCGAGCCGGTGGCACCTATGGTCGCACCTGAGCTGGTTGCCGAGCCTGAAGCTGCCCCGGTGGTCGACCTGCCCTGGAACGACCCCGTGCAAGCGCCTGTCGAGCAACAGCCGGAAGTCGAACCCGTATTGGTAACCATTGGCGAGCAACCCGAGCTCACGCCGATGCCGGCGCCAACTCCAGACAGCGTGGTGCCGGACGCGCCGCAATGGGCCTCGGCTAGCATGCCTGAGCCGACCATTGCCGAAGTGGGCGCCGCTACGCCGGGTATCGACCTCGACGACGAACCACCGCTGGACGAAGACTACATTGAGCCGGACATGGATTCGGCCTATAGCTACCTGGATGAGTTGGCCAGTGAGCATACCGCCGAGCCTGCGCCAGAGCCTGAAGCAGAACCCGCGGCGATGCCCGCGACCGGTCTGGCTTTGCAATGGTTGGAGCTGTTCCCGAAACTGCCGATCTCCGGCATGACCGGCAGTATTGCCGCCAACTGCACCCTGATCGCCGTCGATGGCGATCACTGGCTGTTGCACCTGGATCCGGCCCACAGCGCCCTGTTCAACGCCACCCAGCAGCGCCGACTCAACGATGCGCTGAACCAGTATCATGAGCGCACGCTGACGGTAACCATCGAACTGATCAAGCCCGGGCAGGAGACTCCGGCCCAGGCCGCAAGCCGCCGCCGCATCAACCGCCAACGCGAAGCCGAGGAGTCGATCCACGGTGACCCGCTTGTCCAGCAGATGATGGAGCAGTTCGGTGCGGTGGTGCGGCACGATACTATTGAACCAGTCGAAGCCCCGGTCGCCCAGGCGTGATGATCCGGGGTCAATCATTGATCCACGTACTTTTGAGGTGATTCCCATGATGAAAGGTGGCATGGCCGGCCTGATGAAGCAGGCACAGCAGATGCAGGAAAAAATGGCCAAGATGCAGGAAGAACTGGCCAACGCCGAAGTCACCGGTAAAGCCGGTGGCGATATGGTCAGCGTGGTGATGACCGGTCGTCACGACATCAAGCGCGTGAGCATCGACCCGAGCGTACTGCCAGGTATTGGCGAAGACGATCTGGAAATGCTCGAGGCGCTGTTCGCCGCGGCCGTCAACGACGCTGTGCGCAAGATCGAAGCCAACAGCCAGGACAAGATGTCTGGCGTGACCGCTGGCATGCAACTGCCGCCGGGGATGAAACTGCCGTTCTGATGGATTGGCGTTCGTAGCAACAAAAAGTCAGGCACAACGCCTAATACCGACCGGTAAAACAAACCCCCTGTGGGAGCGCTGTTTAACTGGTTGGCATTAGGCATGTACCTGGCTTTTTTTTGCGTTTTTTTAGCGCCTGGAGCCACCGTCCAAATCGAACGTCCGCGTGGTGAGCGCTGTCTGCTCCCTATACTGTTCAATTCGCTCACCGCTATAGGAGCTTGCAGATGAACCACGAACCGACTCTGAACCAGCGCATCGTTCTGGTTTCCCGCCCTCACGGCGCACCGACGCCGGAAAATTTCCGCCTGGAGCGCGTGGCCTTGCCGGATCTGGAAGAGGGCCAGGTATTGCTCAAGACCTTGTACCTGTCCCTGGATCCTTACATGCGTGGCCGCATGAGTGATGCCCCGTCCTACGCTGCTCCAGTGGAGATCGGCGAGGTCATGACCGGTGGTGCTGTCAGCCGTATCGAGCAGTCACGCAATCCGAAATTCGAGGTCGGCGACCTGGTGGTGGGTTCCACTGGCTGGCAGAGCCATGGCATTTGTGATGGCCGCAACCTGATGCCGGTCCCCAAAGGCTTGGCCAGTCCATCCATGGCCCTTGGCGTATTGGGAATGCCCGGTATGACCGCCTACATGGGGCTGATGGATATTGGTCAACCCAAGGCCGGAGAAACCCTGGTGGTGGCAGCCGCCTCTGGGGCGGTGGGTTCCGTGGTCGGGCAGGTGGCTAAGTTGAAAGGTTTGCGGGTGGTCGGTGTGGCCGGTGGCGCGGACAAATGCCGTTATGCGGTGGATGAGCTGGGTTTTGATGCCTGCATCGATCACAAGGGCGAGGATTTTGCCCAAGCCCTGGCCCAAGCGTGCCCCGGTGGTGTGGATATCTACTTTGAAAATGTCGGCGGCAAGGTCTTCGACGCCGTGTTGCCGCTGCTCAATCCCAAGGCGCGGGTTCCCTTGTGTGGTTTGATTGCGGGTTATAACGCCCATGAAGCGCCGAGCGGTCCTGATCGGTTGCCGGCACTGCAACGAACGCTCCTGACCAAGCGTGTGCGGATTCAAGGTTTTATCGTGTTCGATGATTATGGCGATCGCCAACCAGAATTCCTCAGTGCCATGGCGCCGTGGGTCCGAGATGGCAAGATCAAGTTCCGCGAAGACGTGGTCGAAGGCCTTGAGCAAGCTCCCGAAGCCTTCATCGGTTTGCTGGAAGGGCGCAACTTCGGCAAGTTGGTGGTACGTATTTGACGCTAATCCGGGGCGCGGGTATAAACCGCGTCTCGTTGTTTTGTCGGACCTTGCCCTCATGAGCTTCAGCCCCCTGATTCGTCAACTGATCGATGCCTTGCGCACCTTGCCCGGCGTCGGCCAGAAAACCGCCCAGCGCATGGCCTTGCAACTGCTGGAGCGTGACCGTAGCGGTGGCTCACGCCTGGCCCTGGCATTGAGCCAGGCCATGGAAGGTGTTGGGCATTGCCGCCAGTGTCGCACCCTCACCGAGGAAGAACTCTGTCCTCAATGTGCCGACCCCCGTCGCGATGACACGCTGCTATGCGTGGTGGAAGGCCCGATGGATGTGTACGCGGTGGAGCAGACCGGTTATCGCGGCCGTTACTTTGTGCTCAAGGGCCATCTGTCTCCGCTCGATGGCTTGGGCCCGGAAGCCATTGGTATTCCACAACTGCTGACGCGCATTCAGGAGCAGGGGACCTTTACCGAAGTCATCCTGGCCACCAACCCTACGGTGGAAGGCGAGGCCACCGCCCATTACATCGCCCAATTATTGACCAACAAAGGCTTGATCACTTCGCGTATCGCCCACGGTGTGCCGCTGGGAGGCGAGTTGGAACTGGTTGATGGCGGCACCCTGGCTCACTCCTTCGCCGGTCGCAAGCCAATCGCCCTTTAAGCAATGCCGTGATGAGCTGATTGCCAGCGCATTGCGCTTGATAACCAAGCAAGCGCTTGGTAAGTTCGCTCCACCGCCGCGTGGAGCTTGCCGATGTCTGCCTATCAGGAATATTTCGACTCCAACCACCAATTGATCCGCGACAGCGTGCGCCGTTTCGTCGAGCGCGAGATGTTGCCTGGTATCGAGCAATGGGAGGAGGCCGAAAGCTTCCCCCGTGAGTTGTATCTCAAGGCCGGCGTGGCGGGGATATTGGGGATCGGTTATCCCGAGACTCTGGGCGGCAGCCATGCAGGTGATCTGTTTGCCAAGGTTGCTGCCAGCGAAGAGCTGATGCGCTGTGGCTCGGGCGGTGTGGTGGCCAGTCTGGGTTCGCTGGATATCGGCCTGCCGCCGGTCGTCAAATGGGCACGACCTGAGGTGCGTGAGCGGGTGGTTCCCCAGGTATTGGCCGGTGAGAAGATCATGGCCCTGGCGGTTACCGAGCCGGGTGGTGGTTCGGATGTGGCCAACCTGAAAACCCGCGCTCTTCGCGATGGCGAATATTATCGCGTCAGTGGCAGCAAGACCTTTATCACCAGTGGTGTGCGCGCCGATTACTACACCGTCGCGGTGCGTACCGGCGGGTTGGGGTTTGCGGGTATCAGCCTGCTGTTGATAGAAAAGGGCACACCAGGTTTTACCGTCGGCCAGCCCCTGAAGAAAATGGGCTGGTGGGCGTCGGACACGGCCGAATTATTCTTCGACGACTGCCATGTGCCTGTCGGTAATTTGATCGGTGCCGAAAACATGGGATTTGCCTGCATCATGGGTAACTTCCAGAGCGAACGCCTGGCCTTGGCAGTGATGGCAAACATGACCGCCCAGTTGGCACTGGAAGAAAGCCTGAAGTGGGCCGCCCAGCGCGAAGCGTTTGGCAAGCCTATCGGCAAGTTCCAGGTGCTCAAGCATCGTCTGGCAGAAATGGCCACTGCGGTGGAGGTTTCCCGGGAGTTCACCTATCGCCAGGCGGCGAAGATGGCCGCCGGACATAGTGTGATCAAGGAAATCTCCATGGCCAAGAACTTCGCCACCGACACCGCCGACCGCGTGGTCTACGACGCGGTGCAAATCCTTGGCGGCCTGGGTTACATGCGCGGCAGCCTGGTGGAGCGGCTGTACCGCGATAACCGGATCCTCTCCATTGGCGGGGGGACCCGTGAAGTGATGAATGAAATCATCAGCAAGCAAATGGGTCTCTAAGCCAGCGCCAGTGAGTTAAGCGAAGGCGATGCTCAAGATGGCAAAAACCAAATGTGGGAGCTGTCGAGCCCTGGCGAGGCTGCGATAGCGGTGGTTCAGGCAACATCATTGTTTGCAGCGCCGCCGCCATCGCAGCCTCGCCAGGGCTCGACAGCTCCCACACTGGTTTTGCTGAGCTTGCAGGATTTGCGTTCCTCAACTGACCGGCATTAGGCGAGTGGGTCTGTTTACTTGTCGCTCAGTGCGAAGCCGGTCAGGCAGAACGTGGGGATGCCCATTTCTTCCAGGCGCTGGGAGCCGCCCAACTCTGGCAGGTCGATAATTGCTGCCGCCTCGAAGACCTGCGCACCCATGCGTCGTACCAGGTTGACGGCAGCGATCAGGGTGCCGCCAGTGGCGATCAAGTCATCGAACATCAGCACTGAGTCACCTTCACACAAGCTGTCGGCGTGTACTTCAAGGAAAGCCTCGCCGTATTCGGTCTGATAACCCTCGGCTAGCACGTCGGCCGGCAGCTTGCCCTGTTTGCGGAACAGAATCAGGGGTTTGTTCAACTGGTAGGCGATGATCGAGCCGATCAGAAAGCCGCGCGCATCCATCGCGCCGATGTGGCTGAACTCGGCTTCGACGTAACGGTGGATAAACGCGTCGGCCACTTGCCGTAACGCTTTGGGCGACTGGAACAGCGGGGTAATATCACGAAAGATCACCCCAGGCTTGGGAAAGTCGATGACGGGGCGAATCAGGGATTTGATGTCGAGCGAATCGAAGACCATTGGCGCAAAGTCCTGGAAGGCAAAGACTTGGCAGTATACCTGCGGCCAGGCTGGTTGGCGCAGCCGCAGGTAGCTGGATCAACCGTCGATGGAGCCGCCGGCCAGTGCGCAGAGTTGGATGGGATCGAGGATATGCACTTCCTTGCCTTCGGCGGCAATCAGCTCGTTTTGCTGGAACCGGGTGAATACCCGAGATACGGTTTCCACCGCCAGGCCCAGATAGTTGCCGATTTCGTTGCGCGACATGCTCAGGCGGAACTGGTTGGCCGAGAAGCCGCGAGCACGGAAACGTGCCGACAAGTTGACCAGAAACGTGGCAATCCGCTCATCGGCGGTTTTTTTCGACAACAGCAGCATCATCTGCTGGTCGTCACGGATTTCCCGGCTCATGACCCGCATCAGTTGCCGACGCAGTTGTGGCAATTGCAGGGCCAGTTCATCGAGGCGTTCGAAAGGAATCTCACACACTGAGGTGGTTTCCAGGGCCTGGGCCGAGACCGGGTGAATCTCAGTGTCCATGCCCGACAGGCCAACCAGCTCGCTGGGCAGGTGGAAACCAGTGATCTGCTCCTCGCCGCCATCGCTCAGACTGAAGGTTTTCAAGGCGCCCGAGCGCACTGCGTAGACGGAGTCGAACGTGTCGCCCTGGCGAAACAGGAATTCACCTTTTTTCAGCGGGCGGCCACGCTTTACGATTTCGTCCAGGGCTTCCATGTCTTCCAAATTCAGTGAAAGTGGTAGGCACAGAGGGGCCAGGCTGCAATCCTTGCAATGTGCCTGGTTATGAGCGCGCAGTTTAACTGGCTCGGACATTTCTTGAATCCTTGTGGGAAATCACACATAAGACGTAAGGGTACCGCACTGGGGGACCAACAGGCCAGCATCTGCAACAAACCGACCGGGGGTATAAAGGTTTCTAGAGTGCAGCCGATGAACTGCTATCGACCAGGCATTCGGAGCCTCAAGGCATGCTTTCCATTGGTACCAATCTTCCCTCTCGCACGACGGTTCCTACCTTGCTTGAACCGAAAAAGCCAACGAACGGCAGCGATCTGGCAGAAACGGTCGCGCCGTCTGATACCAAGGCGGTGGAAGGCGTGACGGTGACCTTTTCCGGGGCATCGCTGAAAGCGGCCGGTGCCGAGAAGGCCGCCAACAACGACATTGAAGAAAGCGGGCTGGCCGAGAACGTCCAGAAATTGCTGAAGATGATTCGTCAGCTCAAGCAGCAGATCGCCGAGAAGATGGCCGAGATGTCCGCCGTCATGGCGGACAAACGTTTGAGTCCGGAGCAGGCACAGGCCAAGGTCGCCGGGCTGCAATCGGCTTTGGGCGGCTTGCAGGCGGCCCTGGCTACGGCGTATGCGTCTTTGACCGAAGCAATGAGAGACTTGAGTGCCGAAGATGCGCTCAAGGCCGCCTCGTTGATGGCCAAGTAACCCGGGTCAAATCATCGGTGAAAAGCATCGCCTGTTCTGCTGCTCCAGATAGGCATCGAACACCCCGCACACCGAGCGCACCAGCAGGCGCCCGGCGGGCAGTACAGCAATCCCCTGGGTATCGAGTTCGATCAGCCCGTCGCTGGCCAGCACCTGCAGTTGTGGCCAGAGTTCGGCGAAGTAACCGCGAAAGTCGATGGTGAAGGCTTGTTCAATGGTTTCGAAATCTACGCGCAAATGACACAGCAACTGCTCCATCACTGCGCGTCGCACACGGTCGTCCGCTGTGCACAGCAAGCCACGACTGGTCGCCAGTTGCGCCCCGGCCAGGGCACTCTGGTAGTGGTTCAAGTCACTGCTGTTCTGGCAGTACAAGTCACCAATCTGACTGATTGCCGAGACGCCGAGCCCGATCAGGTCGCAATCTGCGCGGGTGACGTAGCCCTGGAAGTTGCGCTGTAGCCTGAACTCTTCCTGGGCAATTGCCAGTTCGTCGTCGGGCAGGGCGAAATGGTCCATGCCGATGTATTGGTAGCCGGCAGCGCCCAGTTGCTCGATGGTGTTGTGCAGCATTGACAGCTTGTCGGCGGGGGCCGGCAGCTCGTCACTGTTGATCCGCCGCTGGGGTATGAAGCGTTCGGGCAGGTGCGCGTAATTGAACAATGACAAGCGGTCGGGTTGCAGGCTGATGACTTCGTCCAGGGTATGGATGAAATGCTCCGGCGTCTGCTTGGGCAGGCCGTAGATCAAGTCGATGTTGATCGAGCGAAACTGCAGGGTCCGCGCGGCGTCGATCACGGCGCGGGTTTCTTCCAGGCTTTGCAGGCGATTGACGGCCCGCTGCACGTCGGGGTCCAGGTCTTGCACGCCGATGCTGACACGATTGAAACCCAGTTCACGCAGCAGGCCCATGGTGGCCCAGTCGGCTTCCCGTGGGTCAATCTCAATGCTGTAGTCGCCGGAATCGTCGTCCAGCAGATTGAAGTGTTGGCGTAAGCGCGCCATCAACTGGCGCAGTTCGTCATGGCTGAGAAAGGTTGGGGTGCCGCCGCCCAGGTGCAATTGCCTGACCTGCTGATGCGGCGCCAGGTGGCAGGCGATCAGCTGAATTTCCTGCTCCAGGTGCTGCAGGTAGGCTTGGGCGCGACCCCGATCCTTGGTGATGACTTTGTTGCAGGCGCAGTAGTAGCAAATATTGGCGCAGAACGGCACATGCACATACAACGATAACGGGCGCACAGCCTTGCGGCTGTCGCGCAGGGCATGCAGCAGGTCGAAGGTGCCTACCTGGCTGCTGAACTGTGCGGTGGCAGGGTAAGAAGTGTAGCGCGGCCCCGCCAGGTCGTAGCGCTGCAGCAGATCGGTGTCCCAACGAATGGCGTCGAGCATGCGGGCGTTCCCCGGTTTGGCTAGTGCGCCGAGTCTAGGGGGACGCTGCGAAGGCGGTCTTGATTTGTATCAACGGGGAGCGGCGCTATGCCACATGGCCTTTTAATGGCCCATCAGCCAGTGCTGATGCGGACCGGGCAGGGTCCAGATGCCAAACAGGATCACCAATAACCCGCCGGCCATTCGTACGCTGCGTTTGCGCAGCAAGGCGGTGACGCGTTCGGCGGCCAACCCAGTGGCCAGCAGGACCGGCCAAGTGCCAAGGCCGAAAGCCAGCATCAGCAACCCGCTGTCCAGCGCATTACCCTGGCTGGCCGCCCACAACAGTGTGCTGTAGACCAACCCGCAGGGCAGCCAGCCCCAGAGCGCCCCCAGCAGCAAGGCGCGAGGCAGGCTGGATACCGGCAGCAAACGGTTGGCAACGGGCTGGATATGACGCCACAGACCGCGCCCAAGGCTCTCGATACGCGTCAGGCCGCTCCACCAGCCTGCGAGGTACAAGCCCATGCAGATCAACAGCAGGCCGGCGAGAACGCGCATGAACATTGCCGCCGGGCTATTGGCCACCGCCCACCCAGCAAGGCCGATCAACACACCCGCCGTGGCATAGCTGAGGATGCGCCCCAGGTTGTAGGCCAGCAGCAGGCGAAAGCGCCGGCTACGCTGCTCCTTGGGGATCGCCAGGGTCAGCGCGCCCATCAGGCCGCCGCACATGCCCAGGCAATGACCGCCGCCGAGCAGCCCGAGGATGACCGCCGAGACCAGCAGAGGCGCCAGCTCAAGCATGGGGGGGCGCCGTGTCGTCAGGCTTGGCCGATTGGTCGGCTGGATGGGTCGCCTCGTCAACTGCTGCCAGGTGCTTGGGATCCTGATCGTCGAACAATACGCTGTGGGCCGGGCCGTCGAGGTCGTCGTACTGGCCGCTGTCCACGGCCCAGAAGAAGATGTAGATGGCGATGGCGACGATCAACAGCGCCGCCGGAATCATTACGTAAAGAGCTGGCATGGTGACTCCTTGTCCGCCGGGTTCAAGCCGGTAGCGGACGGGTGACTGGGGTAACGCTTGCCGCTGGCGCGCTCGGCAGGCGAGTCAGGCGCAGGGCATTGAGCACCACGGTCAACGAACTGAGGGACATGCCAATTGCAGCCCAGATCGGCGTGATCCAACCAAGGGCGGCAAACGGCAACATAAGGCCATTGTACAGTCCCGCCCACAGCAGGTTTTCAATGATCACGCGACGGGTACGTCGCGCCAGGCTGAAAGCTTGCACCAACGCATCAAGACGGTTGGACAGCAGCACTGCATCGGCGCTGGTTTTCGCAAGGTCGGTGGCCGAGCCCATCGCCACGCTGATGTCGGCAGCGGCAAGTACCGGCACATCGTTAACTCCATCGCCGAGCATCAATACCTTGCGGCCTTCCTTGTGCAGTTGTTGCAGCACTTGCAACTTGTCGTCGGGGCGCAGGCCGCCATGGGCTTCGTCGATGCCCAGTTCGGCCGCCACGCTGGCAACCATCGGTGAGCTGTCGCCCGACAGGAGTAATGTACGCCAGCCCCGCGCCTTGCAGGCCGCCAGCAGTGCCGGTGCATCACTGCGCAGGCGATCATCGAGGACAAACCAGGCCAGGGCACCGCTGGTGTCACCCAGCAGCAGCCATTGGCCGGCGTCTTGTGGGGAGGCGGGAATCGCACAGCCGCTCAGTTCGCAGACGAATCCGGGCTGGCCGATACGCAGCAGGCGTTCGCCCACGCGGCCTTCGAGGCCCAGGCCTGGTGTGCTGAGTACCTCATCGGCCGCCAGCGGTGCGCGCCCGAAGGCCCGGGCAATCGGGTGTTCGGAACGGTTTTCGAGGGCGGCGGCCAGGGCCAGGCACGGGTCGCTGCCCAGCGTGCCCAGTGGTCGGATGGCGCGCAGGGCCAGGCGCCCTTCGGTCAGCGTGCCGGTCTTGTCGAAAATCACCGTGTCGATCTGGTTCAGGCCCTCCAGCACATGGCCGCGAGTCAGCAGCAGGCCGAGTTTGTGCAGGGTGCCGGTAGCGGCGGTGAGTGCGGTGGGGGTCGCCAGGGACAGCGCGCAAGGGCAGGTGGCGACCAGCATGGCCAGCACGATCCAGAACGCTCGCGAGGCGTCCAGCTCCCACCACAGCAGGCCAATCACGGCAGCGGCGATCAGCGAACAAAGCAGGAACCATTGCGCGGCGCGGTCAGCTATTTCGGCCAGGCGTGGTTTTTCCGCTTGGGCCCGCTCCAGCAGGCGCACGATCGCGGACAGGCGTGTGTCGTGGCCCAGGGCGCGCACCTCGACAGTCAGCGCACCTTCGACGTTGAGGGTGCCGGCGGTGACGGTATCACCGGTTTGCCGGGCCTGTGGCAGGTATTCACCGGTCAGCAGGGATTCATCAATGCTCGACTGGCCATCGAGAATCACTCCGTCGGCCGGCAGGACCGCGCCCGGATGCACCAGCACCCGATCACCGAGGCCCAGTTCTGTCAGCAGGATGCGTTCGCTCTGGCCATCGCTTTTCAGGCGCAGGCATGAAGCCGGGAGCAGATTGACCAACTGCGCGGTGGCCGCAGCGGTGCGTTCCCGAGCCCGCCGCTCCAGATAGCGCCCCGCCAGCAAAAACAGCGCGAACATGCCCACAGCATCGAAATACAGTTCGCCGACCCCGGTGATCGCGGTCCAGATCCCCGCCAGATATGCCCCACCAATCGCCAGGGATACCGAGACGTCCATGGTCAGGTGGCGGGTACGCAGGTCACGCATTGCGCCTTTGAAGAACGGTGCACAGCTGTAGAACACGATGGGGGTGGTGAGAAACAGCGCGACCCAGCGCAGGATCACATGCAGTTCGGGGCTGAGGTCGATATTGAATTCCGGCCAGGTGGCCATGGTTGCCATCATCGCCTGGAACCACAGCAGCCCGGCGACACCCAACTGGCGCAAGGCCAGGCGATTTTCACCGGCCAATTGTTCGGCGGCGCGGTCGGCTTGATAGGGGTGGGCGGCATAACCAATATCGCGAAGTTCGCCCAGGAGCTGGCTCAAGGGTAATTGTGCGGCGTTCCAACTGACGTGCAAGCGATGGTTGGACAGGTTCAAGCGTGCCTCGGCCACCGCTGGCAGCCGGCGCAGGTGTTTTTCGATCAGCCAGCCACAGGCGGCGCAACTGATGCCTTCCATCAGCAAGGTGGCTTCGGCCTGATCGCCCGCATGACGTACGAACGGTTTTTGCACATCGGCACGGTCGTATAGCGCCAGTTCGTCCAGCAGTTGTACCGGCAGGGCTTCGGGGTTGGCAGAAGCTTCGCTGCGGTGCTGGTAATAGCTCTCCAGGCCACCCGCGACAATCGCCTCGGCCACCGCCTGGCAACCCGGGCAGCACAGCTCGCGCGGCTGTCCGAGAATCACGGCGGTGAACCGGCTGCCGGGCGGGACGGGGAGGGCGCAGTGGTAGCAGGGAGTTGGGGTGGTCATGGGTTTGGATCTGTGTGGGCGGGGAGGGCCTCATCGCGGGCCAGCCCGCTTCCACATTTGACCGCGGTCTCCTGTGGGGGGCGGGCTGGCCCGCGATGCGCGAAGCGCAGGCTTTAGTTCTTCAGGTCTTCAGCACCTTGCAACGGCTCATCACCCAACTGCAAGTCTTTGCCGTGGCTGACTTCTTCCTCTTCAAACATGCGCCAGACCGTGTTGCCTTCCACCCCCAGCAGCTCAACGAAGCGACGGCCCTCGACTTTGTCGGTAACCTGGCCGATGTAACGCCCCGCTTCGCTCTCGCTGCGAGTAAGCACGACCTTGCGGTCTTTCTCCGGCTGGGTGGGGGAAATCAGGTTCAATTCCAGGGTGGCAGGCCCGCTGTTGCCTGTCAGGTACAGTTCCACTTCGCCGGTCAGCTCATCCAGGTGCATCTTGGCGCGCATTTGCAGGGTTTGCGCCAGGCGCTCGCGATCAAGGGAGCGGTTGATGCCTTTGCCTGCCTCGTAGTAGTTATCGTTGACCAGGTTGTCCGGGTTGTTCACCGCGATGGTGACCATGGACAAGGTCAAGGTCACCGAACAGGCCAGGATGCCAATGATGATCCAGGGCCAGAGATGCTTGTACCAGGGGCTAGCGGCAGTTGCTACGGGCATTGTTCTGCTCTCTTTCAACGATTTTGTGGGCCGATGAACCGGCTCTTGGCTTCAACGTGGATACTCTCATCGTCAGCATCCTTGAGGATGAATTTCACCTCGTTGGTGGTCGACGGCATTTGTTCCGGTGCGCTCGACAGTTCTACCGGCATGGTGAAGATCTCCCCGGCGGCGACCTTGATCTCGCGTCGGCCTTGCAGCTTGAGGTCCGGCAGGCCGGTGGCGTCCAGCAGGTAGGTGTGGTCGTGCTGGTCCTTGTTCATGATTTTCAGGCTATAGACGTTCTCGATCCGTCCTTCGGCATTTTCGCGGAACAGCACCCGGTCCTTGCTCACGTCGAAACCCACCAGCGAGCGCATGAAGAACGCAGTCGCCAACAGGCTCATCATCGCCAGCAGCACCAGCGCGTAACCGATCAGGCGCGGGCGCAACTTGTGGGTCTTTTGCCCGGACAGATTGTGCTCGGTGGTGTAGCTGATCAACCCGCGAGGGTAGTCCATCTTGTCCATGATGGCGTCGCAGGCGTCGATGCAGGCGGCGCAGCCAATGCATTCGATCTGCAGGCCGTCGCGGATGTCGATACCGGTGGGGCAGACCTGCACACACATGGTGCAGTCGATGCAATCCCCCAGTCCCTGAGCCTTGTAGTCCACGCCCTTTTTACGCGGGCCACGGGCTTCGCCACGGCGCGGGTCGTAGGAAACGATCAGGGTGTCCTTGTCGAACATCACGCTCTGGAAGCGCGCGTACGGACACATGTAGATGCACACTTGCTCGCGCAGCCAGCCGGCGTTGCCGTAAGTGGCGAGGGTGAAGAAGCCGACCCAGAAATACGACCAGCCATCGGCCTGCCCGGTGAAGAACTCGAACACCAGCTCCCGGATTGGTGAGAAATAGCCGACAAAGGTCATGCCGGTGACAAAACCGATCAACAGCCACAACGTGTGTTTGCTCAGTTTGCGCAGGAACTTGTTGGTGCTCATCGGCGCCTTGTCCAGCTTGATACGCTGGTTGCGGTCGCCTTCGGTAACCTTTTCGCACCACATGTAGATCCAGGTCCACACGCTCTGCGGGCAGGTGTAGCCGCACCAGATACGGCCTGCATACACCGTGATGAAAAACAGGCCAAACGCTGAAATGATCAGGATGCCCGACAGCAGGATGAAGTCCTGTGGCCAGAATGTCGCACCGAAGATGAAGAATTTACGCTCTGGCAGGTTCCACCAGACGGCTTGGTGTCCGCCCCAGTTCAGCCACACCGTACCGAAGTACAGCAGGAATAGGCCGGCACCCCCGAGCATGCGCAAGTTACGGAACAGACCGGTGAAGGCGCGAGTGTAGATTTTCTCCCGCGAGGCGTAGAGATCGACGCTGTTGCTGGCTTTTTTGGCAGGCGGTGTAACGTCATGTACGGGAATCTGGTCGCTCATCATTACATCCCACGGCAGTGGAGATTTGCCTCGGCCAGTACGTGCCAGCCGGGGTCAAAATAAGGGTGTTGCAGTGGCGTAATGATACGCCTGTAGTCCTGGTGAAAGGGTGCGACCTTTGGTCGCGTTGGGGGAAATCAAATGATGGTGTAAGTGACCTGGATCAATTGACAGGTTGAGTATGGGCGGTTTTAGCCGATGTGGTGAGTGAGCGCCGCGGTCTACCACTTACGAACAGGCTAAGTGTGGGAGATTGGTCGTTGTGGCTGTTCATCGCAGCATTCAGTCCGAAGCAAAAACGGCCCTGTCAGTATGTGCTGACAGGGCCGTTTTTTTAGCGTCTTGCCTTATTCGGCATCAGCCTTCTTGTCCCCGTGGGACAGGCTGTAAACATACGCCGCCAGCAAATGCACCTTGTCGTTGCCTTGCAAATGCTCTTGCGCAGGCATCTGGCCCTGGCGGCCGTAACGGATGGTCTGCTGCAGTTGCGCGAAGCTCGAACCGTAGATGAACGCGCCCGGATGAGTCAGGTCGGGTGCGCCCATCGCTGGAGTACCTTTGCCGGTCGGGCCGTGACAGGCCACGCAGTTGGCCGCGAAGAGTTTCTCGCCGTTGGCCACGTCGGCCTTGGCGCCTTCCGGCAGTTTGCGGCCGTCGAGCTGGGTCAGCACATAACCGGCCACGTCGGCCACGCCTTGTTCACCCACCACTGCGGCCCAGCCAGGCATGACCGCATGGCGGCCCCCCATGATGGATGCCTTGATGGTTTCCGGTTCGCCACCCCAGCGCCAGTCAGCGTCGGTGAGGTTCGGGAAGCCATAGGCGCCCTTGGCGTCGGAACCGTGGCATACCGAGCAGTTGGAAGCGAACAGGCGTCCACCCATCTTCAGTGCTTGCGGGTCCTTGGCGACTTCCTCAATGGGCATCGAGGCGAACTTGGCGAAGATCGGACCAAACTTGGCATCCGAGCGCGCCATTTCCTTTTCCCATTCGTGAACGCCAGTCCAGCCGGTCTGACCGTTGGCGAACGAGGTTTGCTTGTCATTATCGAGGTAGGCGTAGCCCGGCAGCAGGCCTTTCCAGTTGCCCAGGCCCGGGTATAGCACCAGGTAACCCAGGGCAAAAATGATGGTGCCGACGAACAGCATGAACCACCACTTTGGCAGCGGGTTGTCGTATTCCTCGATCCCGTCGAACGAGTGGCCAACCGTCTCGTCCGTTTGCTCGGCGCGCTGGCCCTTGCGGGTCGACAGCAGCAGCCAGGTCAGGGCAAAAATGGTACCCAGACTGAGGACTGTGACGTACAGACTCCAGAACGTAGTCATTCTTTGTTACTCCTAGAAGCTTGCTCGACGTGCTTGATGGCTTCGGGATCATCCGCAAAAGGCAGCAAGGTCGCGTCTTCAAACTCTGACTTGCGCTTGGGGCTGAACACCCACAAGGCCAGGCCGATAAAGGCCACCATCACGACAACGGTGCCCAGGCCTCGAATCATCCCGATATCCATTCAGATCACCGTTTGCTTTTGATGATGGTGCCCAGGCCTTGCAGATAGGCCACCAGCGCGTCCATTTCGGTCTTGCCCTTTACCGCGGCCTGGGCACCGGCGATGTCTTCATCGGTGTAAGGCACGCCCAAAGTGCGCAAGACTTCCATTTTTTTCGCAGTGTCTTTGCCGTCGAGCTTGTTTTCCACGAGGAACGGGTACGCCGGCATTTTCGATTCGGGCACCACGTTGCGCGGGTTGTACAAGTGCGCACGCTGCCAGTCATCGGAGTAACGACCGCCCACACGGGCCAGGTCCGGGCCGGTACGCTTGGAACCCCACAGGAATGGGTGGTCCCATACGCTTTCACCGGCGACCGAATAGTGGCCGTAGCGTTCGGTTTCGGCACGGAACGGACGGATCATCTGCGAGTGGCAGCCGACACAACCGTTGGCGATGTAGATGTCGCGGCCTTCCAGTTCAAGGGCGGTGCGCGGCTTCATGCCTTCCACCGGCTTGTTGGTCACGTCCTGGAAAAACAGCGGAACGATCTGGGTCAGGCCGCCGATACTCACGGCGATGACCATGAAGAAGGCCAGCAGGCCGATATTCTTCTCTACTGCTTCATGCTTCATCAGTGAGCTCCCACGACGGCGATCTTGGCGGCGGCTTCAGCTTCTACAGCGTTCGAGGCACGCACGGTGCGCCAGACGTTGTAGGCCATGAACAGCATGCCGCTGGCAAAGAACGCACCACCGAGGGCGCGAACGATGAAGCCAGGATGGCTGGCTTGCAGCGCTTCGACGAAGGAGTAGGTGAGGGTGCCGTCATCGTTGATGGCACGCCACATCAGGCCTTGGGTGATGCCGTTGACCCACATCGAAGCGATGTAAAGCACGGTGCCGATCGTGGCCAGCCAGAAGTGGGTATTGATCAGGCTGGTGCTGTGCATCTGCGCCCGGCCGTAGAGCTTGGGAATCATGTGGTACAGCGCGCCGATCGAGATCATCGCTACCCAGCCCAGGGCCCCGGCGTGTACGTGGCCGATGGTCCAGTCAGTGTAGTGGGACAGGGCGTTGACGGTCTTGATCGCCATCATCGGGCCTTCGAAGGTCGACATGCCGTAGAACGCCAGCGATACCACGAGGAAACGCAGGATCGGGTCGGTGCGCAGCTTATGCCAGGCGCCCGACAGGGTCATCATGCCGTTGATCATGCCGCCCCAGCTCGGAGCCAGCAGGATGATCGACATGGCCATGCCCAGCGATTGCGCCCAATCCGGCAGCGCGGTGTAGTGCAAGTGGTGCGGACCGGCCCAGATGTACAGGGTGATCAGCGCCCAGAAGTGGACGATGGACAGGCGATAGGAGTAGATCGGACGCTCGGCCTGCTTGGGCACGAAGTAGTACATCATCCCCAGGAAGCCAGTGGTGAGGAAGAAGCCCACAGCGTTGTGGCCGTACCACCACTGGATCATCGCATCGGTCGCACCGGCGTACGCCGAGTAGGACTTGAAGAAACTCACCGGCAGTGACGCGTGGTTGACGATGTGCAGCATCGCCGTCACCACGATAAACGCACCGTAGAACCAGTTGCCGACATAAATGTGCTTGGTCTTGCGCTTGACGATGGTGCCAAAGAACACGATGCCGTAGGTCACCCAGACAATCGCCAGAAGGATGGCAAGTGGCCATTCCAATTCCGCGTATTCCTTGGTGGTGGTGAAGCCCATTGGCAGGGTGATGATGGCGCCGACGATAACTGCTTGCCAGCCCCAGAAGGTGAAGGCGGCGAGGCCGTCGGAAATCAGTCGCGTCTGGCAGGTTCGCTGCACGACATAGTACGAAGTGGCAAACAGTGCACATCCGCCGAAGGCGAAGATCACCAGGTTGGTGTGCAGCGGGCGTAGGCGTCCAAACGTCGTCCATGGCAAGTCGAAGTTCAACTCCGGCCAGACCAGTTGCGAGGCGATGAAGACACCGAGCCCCATGCCAAGGATCCCCCAGACCACCGTCATGATGGCGAACTGGCGGACTACCTTATAGTTATAAGCAGTCGGACTGATTGCTGTGCTCATTCTAAGGTTCCACGGTTTAGGTGTTTTATTAGGATAAAAATCGGTCGCAAGTATGGAGAAAGCGAAGTGCCATTGCAACGTAACGCTGACCTGCGTCAATGCGTTCCAAACCAGATTCTGCGCCCTTTCCATGTTTGGTGTAAGGACAAAATCCGAAATATAAAGCTGATCAAGTGGACAGGATTTTTTTCAGGTCGCGACGATTGTAGCCGCGTACGCCAGAACCAGTCCGCTGTGGAGGAAAGCGTAGACCCGAATGGCAGGAGGGGAAAGGTGTGTTTTGGGAGGGTGTGACACTTGGTCGCGTGCAAAACCGGTTGCCGCCCCGGATCGGAGCGGCAGTCAGCGGTTATTGGGCAGGGCTTTCAGGCGTTGCGCCATCAGCATCGTGGGACAGGCTGTAGACATAGGCCGCCAGCAGGTGAACCTTGTCATTGCCTTGCAAGGCTTCCTGGGCTGGCATCTGGCCCTGGCGACCGTGGCGGATGGTTTGCTGCAACTGCGCCAGGCTGGTGCCGTAGATAAAGCCGGCAGGTTGCGTCAGGTTCGGCGCGCCCATGGCTTCGACGCCGTGGCCTTCAGCGCCATGGCAAGCGACGCACGTGGTGTTGAACGCTTGCTGGCCGGCAGCCAGGTCGACCTTGCTGTCAGCCGGCAGCGGCAACTTGGCCAGGTCATGGCGCACGTAGGCCGCGACGTTTTTTACACCGTCCTCGCCCAGCACTTCACCCCAGGCCGGCATCGCCGCATGGCGACCGTTCATGATGCTCAGCTTGATCGCCTCCGCCGAGCCGCCCCAGCGCCAGTTCGCATCCGCCAGGTTCGGGAAGCCATAGGCGCCCTTGGCATCGGAGCCGTGGCACACCGCGCAGTTGGAGGCAAACAGGCGCCCGCCCATTTTCAAGGCTTGCGGGTCTTTGGCCACCTCTTCTACGGGCATGGCCGCAAACTTGGCGAAGATCGGCCCGAACTTGGCGTCTGCCCTGGCCATTTCCTTGTCCCACTCCTTGGTCTGCGTCCAGCCGTCTTCATAGCCCGGCAACACGCCTTTCCAATTGCCCAGGCCCGGATAGAGGATCAGGTAGCCGACGGCAAACACCAGGGTGCCGGCGAACAACAGGAACCACCATTGCGGCAAGGGATTGTCGTACTCCTCGATGCCGTCGAACGCGTGGCCCATGGTCTGGTCGACGCTGCCTTTGGTTTCGCCACGGCGGGTGCCGAACAGCAGCCAGGTCAGGCCGATCAGGCTGCCGAGGGTCAGTACACAGATCCATGTACTCCAAAAGGTAGTCATGGCCGAATGCTCCTTGTTACAGGCTCTTCTTGAGCGTCGGATGGGGTGCCAATGGCATCAGGCTTGGGTTCATCGGCAAATGGCAGCAGGCAGGCTTCGGCGAACTCCGGGTTGCGCTTGGAGTTGAACACCCACAGGGACAGACCGATGAAAGCAATCGCCACCACCAGCGTGCCGAGGCCGCGGATCATTCCGGTATCCAGTTCAAAACCCATGGTTCACCTCTTGCTCTTGATCGCAGTGCCGAGCACTTGCAGGTAGGAGACCAGTGCGTCCATTTCGGTCTTGCCCTTGAGGCTGTCCACCGCAGCGGTGATATCCGCATCGGTGTACGGCACGCCGAGGGTGCGCATGACTTTGAGCTTGGTTTCGGTGTGGCTGCTGTCGACCTGGGCGGTCACCAGCCATGGATAGGCCGGCATCTTCGACTCGGGTACGACGTTGCGCGGGTTGTACAAATGCGCGCGGTGCCAGTCGTCGGAGTAGCGTGCGCCCACGCGTGCCAGGTCCGGGCCGGTGCGTTTGGAGCCCCACAGGAACGGGTGATCCCACACGCTTTCACCGGCGACCGAGTAGTGGCCGTAGCGTTCGGTCTCGGCGCGGAACGGCCGGATCATCTGCGAATGGCATTGGACGCAGCCTTCACGGATGTAAATGTCGCGGCCTTCCAGTTGCAGCGCGGTGTAGGGCTTCATGCCTTCCACCGGCTTGTTGGTCACGTCCTGGAAGAACAGCGGGACGATCTGCGTCAGGCCGCCGATGCTCACGGCGAGCACCATCAGCAGCATCAGCAGGCCGACGTTCTTTTCAATCGTTTCGTGTTTCATCACGGACTCCTCAGGCCATCTGCGCCGCAGCGGTGATTTCGGCAGGTTGCGCCGAACGCACGGTGCGCCAAGTGTTGTAAGCCATCAGGAACATGCCGCTGAGGAAGACCGCACCGCCCACCAACCGCACAATGAAGCCTGGGTGGCTGGCCACCAGGGTTTCGACGAAGGAGTAGGTCAGGGTGCCGTCTTCGTTGACCGCACGCCACATCAGGCCCTGGGCGATACCGTTGACCCACATCGAAGCGATGTAGAGCACGGTGCCGATAGTGGCCAGCCAGAAATGCGCGTTGATCAGGCCGAGGCTGTACATCTGCTCGCGCCCGAAGACTTTCGGGATCATGTGGTACAGCGCGCCGATGGAAATCATCGCCACCCAACCGAGGGCGCCGGCATGTACGTGGCCGATGGTCCAGTCGGTGTAGTGGGACAGGGCATTGACGGTCTTGATCGCCATCATCGGGCCTTCAAAGGTCGACATGCCGTAGAACGCCAGGGAAACCACGAGAAAGCGCAGGATCGGGTCGCTGCGCAGCTTATGCCAGGCACCCGACAGGGTCATCATGCCGTTGATCATGCCGCCCCAGCTCGGCGCCAGCAGGACCAGCGACATCACCATGCCCAGCGACTGCGCCCAGTCCGGCAGCGCGGTGTAGTGCAAGTGGTGCGGGCCTGCCCAGATATACAGGGTGATCAGCGCCCAGAAGTGCACGATGGACAAGCGATAGGAGTAAACCGGGCGCTCGGCCTGTTTCGGCACGAAGTAGTACATCATTCCCAAAAAGCCGGCCGTCAGGAAGAAACCTACGGCGTTATGCCCATACCACCACTGCACCATGGCATCCGTCGCACCGCCGTACAGCGAGTAGGACTTGGTCAGGCTGACCGGGATTTCCATATTGTTGACAATATGCAGGATCGCCACGGTGATGATGAACCCACCGAAGAACCAGTTACCGACATAGATATGCTTGGTGTTGCGCTTCATCACCGTGCCGAAGAACACAATGGCGTAGGCGACCCAGACGATGGTGATCAGGATATCGATCGGCCATTCCAGCTCGGCGTACTCCTTGGAACTGGTGTAACCCAGTGGCAAGGTAATCGCGGCCAGCACAATCACCAACTGCCAGCCCCAGAAGCAGAACGCGGCGATTTTCGGCGCGAACAGCTGGGTCTGGCAGGTACGCTGCACCGAGTAGAAAGAGCTGGCAAACAGCGCGCAACCACCAAAGGCGAAGATCACCGCATTGGTGTGCAGCGGGCGCAATCGACCGAAACTGGTCCAAGGCAGATTGAAGTTGAGTTCGGGCCATACCAACTGGGCGGCGAGAAAAACCCCGAGCCCCATGCCGACGATGCCCCACACCACCGTCATAATGGCGAATTGGCGGACCACCTTGTAGTTATAGGCGGTACTTAAAGTAGTGTTCATGGTTCCCCATCCACGGTTCAACCCAAGCCAGTGCGGCACTTGGGCTGGAGTTATAGGCAGACTAAAAAGCGAGGCAAGCATGGGCAAAGAGCACAAGGCCAGTATTGACGGGGATCAATGGGCGCAACATGTGCGTGAACGCGGCTGGCTATGGAACCCCGCATCGGGCACGCCCCCAGGCCAAGCCCCGACATTGATCCTGGCCCACGGCGCCGGCGCACCGATGGACTCGGGTTTCATGGACGACATGGCTACACGCCTTGCCGGGCATGGCGTCAACGTATTGCGCTTCGAGTTTCCCTACATGGCCCAGCGCCGATTGGACGGCGGCAAACGCCCCCCGAATCCGGCACCAAAACTCTTGGAATGCTGGCGCCAGGTATATGCCGGGGTGCGACGCCATGTCACGGGTCGCCTCGCCATCGGCGGCAAGTCCATGGGCGGACGAATGGCCAGTCTACTGGCCGACGAACTCGGCGCTGACGCACTGGTGTGCCTGGGCTATCCGTTCTATGCGGTGGGCAAACCGGAAAAACCCCGGGTCGAACACCTGGCCGGTCTGAAGACACCAACGTTGATTGTGCAAGGTGAACGGGATGCGCTGGGGAACCGAGCGACGGTAGAGGGATATGAACTGTCGCCGAGTATTGAAGTGATGTGGCTGGCGACGGGGGATCATGATTTGAAGCCGTTGAAGGCGTCGGGGGTTAGTCATGAGCAGCATTTGGAGGTTGCGGCGGGGAGGGTTACAGTATTTTTAAATACTCGTAAACGACCCATGAATCTTACAGTTTGAAAATGCGATCTTTATTTTTGGGACTTGCTATGTACCGCACCAAGACCGCACGGCCTTGAAGTCCGGAGATGAATGTCCTGAGCTTTATGGTGGGTTTGGATCTTTATAATTGAACTTATAAAAAAACAAGGGCGTATTGAAGCCCTTGTTTTTAATTTCTCAGATGCTTTTATAAGTTAGGGATTAATCCGTCTTTCACAGTTTTCTCTCCTAAAATCGCGGGTCTGACTATGCTTAGTTGCCCTCCATTATACAATATCTCTGTGATAGTTAAAATTGTTATGCGTGAATTTGTTTCCCCAGGCTGGACTCGAGCAATGACCTCTCGGTATTGCCCGTACACTCAGTCAATTGATTACTGGTTCTGCCATTTCGAAGATTTTGATTGACCCTACTTTACTCAGGTGCCCCTCATCTCGATATATAGGAGTGTTGTCTATGATGCTAACGCAAGACATATCATTGCAGAGTGTGTCGGAAAGCTTGATAACTTTAGTGTTTAGTTCGGATTCAACAAATGTATAGAACTCTCTTATGTTTTTTGTTTGTTTGTCATACGTCGCGCGCGGTTTGTTACAATCACCGGTTTCGCCGAAAGTGATTTTTTTACTTAAAGTTCTTTCCATGCAAAGCAGATTGTTTGTGGTTATTCCCGGTGTTGATGAAATTACTACAACATTTTTTCCGTGAGACTTAATAGATTCTATTGTGTGTCGCATATTTTTCTTAAGCGATTATAGGCCCGTGTCGGAAAGTTCGATGCTTCCGTCTGGTTGCCTGTTGGAGTTTTTAGAACCTGGGTTGGCATATTGGGCAAATGATGCACCAATTATAACGGTTTTGATTTCGCTGTGTGCTTTCACAAAGTCAAAGACCGAATCGTTAAAATTAATGCAGTTCTCAACTTTTTTGGGATTCGGATTTTTTGTGTTGTATGGAGAGACGCCTAAAAAAGGAGGGCACGCACTAAAGGTTGCTTGGCGAAGATCAATTTTTTGAGCCTGTGCTAAGCCAGGCACCAAATGCATAGCAAACGAGTCACCCCATACAAGCGTGCTTGGCGAGTTACTGGTTTTGCACTTGTCGCTATCATTGAATTTTGGACTATCGCAGGACTTGTCAAGCCCCCTGTTAGGTACCCGATTCTCTACAAAGTCAATTTCCGGTTTTGAGGCAGAAATTAGCGCGAGGTGAAACACCAGAACAGCAGTTGCGGCACAAGCATATGCGGCAAATGTAGGCGCTGGGCGCTGGCCTGCGAAGCGTAGTGGGTTTTCCAGATATCTATGAATCACAATTGCTAAGGTTATAGAGAGCACTATAGCACCGGCCTTAACGGTAATGGGGATAGGCCCTATATATGAGCTGTTCATAAATACGATGATTGGCCAATGAACCAAGTACAGGGGATAGGAGATGTCGCCTAGCTTGGCTAGTGGCGTTAGTAGCGCAGAGTCGTTAAGTTTTTTGCCCGCGGCCAAGATGATAAAAAGTGTTGCTGCGCAAACTATGACCGCGTCTAGGCCTGGATGTGGAAAGCCGGTGTCGACGAATTGTATTGTAATCAATGCTAAAATTGCTGGGATAAGAGCAGCTTTTGAAATTGATTTGATTTTATTGTTGTGGGCTATTAGTGCTCCGACGGATCCTAAAAGCAATTCCCATGCTCGCGATGGCAATAGGTAAAAAGCGGCGCTTCGGTCAGTTCCCAAGAGGTAAATGCATATTGCCAAGCTTAGCACTATAAGCAGGCCAATCATCCATGGCCAGAAGCGTTGCGGGGTAATGATCAGGATGAAAGGAAGAACAAGATAAAACTGTTCTTCTACAGCGAGTGACCAGAGATGTAATAGAGGTTTGAAGTTTGCGGCTATGTCAAAATAACCCGTCTGGCCCCAGAGCACAAAGTTGATACTAAAGGTTAAAGCGCCGATGATTTGCGACTCGAGATCTTGAAGCTCAATAGAGTTAAGAAAAAAAATAGATCCGATGGAGGTTAGTATAATAACAGCAAATGCTGATGGGAGAAGTCTTCGAGCCCTTCTGAGGTAAAAATCAGCGAACGAAAAATTATCTTCTTTAATTTTTTTGCATATGATTCCAGTGATTAGGAATCCGGAAATGACAAAAAATATATCAACGCCCAGAAAGCCATTTTTCAGATATTGAAGACCTATATGGTCCAGCACTACCAGTGCAACAGCAAGCCCTCTAAGCGCTTGAATATCATGTCTTATGTATGTCATTTCGTGTTCACTAGAATAATGTGAATTGTTGTTGAGAGTGGACGGTCTTCAAATTTCTATACGTAAGACTTCCATTCCGTTGGCAGGGTGGGTAATGCATCTAAACCGCTCACCTAAAAACAGGTGCAAGCGTGCAGCCCTTTCCTAAAAAGCAGCGCTACTATACAGAAGTGAAGGCAAATTGGCATCGTGCAACGATCAGGCCTCAATTCTCCTAACCCGCAGCTCTCGCTGACTGAAACGCCAGCCAGCTCAGTACCACTCAGAATCCCAGTGCGGGCATTTTTACCTTCAGGCGGAGCTTCAAGCATGACACTTAATACAAACGGTACTGCTGCTGATCCTCAACACTTGGGCGATGGGCTTTCAATCAGTTCGGCTGACGTTCTGTATATGCCTAATGCTCCTGAAGAGATCGTCAGGACGGTGCAGCAAAGGCTTCGGGACTGCGTGTCGCTTAATGACTATGTGAAAACGCCAGTGGATGGCAGCGCACATCCAACCAACACCACATCGAGTCTGCCGTAGCTGCCGCGAAGCTCTTGGGGCTGATTTGTACTGGCCAGCAACACTTTCACCGTCGATAAGCACATCGAGCATTCCAGATTTGCACTCCGTACGTCATGTAGGGGCGGGCGCCATTAAGGCTGGTTCTGATGTGTTTCACCTGCAGCTTTCAAATACGGAAAGTAACAGACTTTACATGGCTCCGAATGGGACAGGCGATGGACTGAGTGCAGACCGCCCTCTTGGCGGATTCGGTGCTGTCATCGCCGCGCTCAGAAACTACGCTCCCCTGGTCGGGCGCTGGACTGTAGTTGGAGCTGCGGGCACCTACAATGAAATGGTTACATTGCCGAACTGGCTAGCTAACGGTGCAAACTACCTCTCGTTTGAGTTTCCCTCCACGGAAGGCTCCCGGGTGGAGCCTAGCGAGTATGCTGCGTTTCTTGACGGAGCAGGTCTGACAGCGACAAACGGATTTACTACTGGCCAAGGCAACCGCATTCACATCAGCAATCTATGTATGTGCAATTGGAAAGACGTTGCTCTTCCCAATACATGATTTTCACGCTTTTGCATCTGCGCTAGCGTAAATGTGGATTTTTCCGAGTCTTTCGAAGCTGGCGTGGCCGAGTGGATTCTATCGGCTCACGGCTTAGGCCAACCCCCGCATCGAGTGGTAGGTACACTCAAGCGTGGAGTTGGCCTGCTAGTGAGGCTTATCCGGCTTTACCGGTTAAACCGCTCCACCAACGAATATTGCGTATTCGCCGTATGCGTCAGCTCCTCGCTCAACTTTGCCGAGTTCAAGGCCTGTTCCGACGTCTGGTCCGCCAGCAGGGCGATGGTGCTGATGTTGCGGCTGATTTCTTCGGCCACAGAACTCTGCTCTTCGGTGGCAGCCGCGATCTGGGTGGTCATGTCGGTGATATGCGCCACGGCTTCGCTGATGCCCGCCAGCGCCTGATCCGCTTCCATAACCCGCGCCACGCCTTCTTCGGCCTGGCGGTGCCCGGCGTCCATGGTTTGTACGGCGGTGCCGGCGGTCTGTTGCAGTTTGGCGATCAGTGCGTGGATCTGCCCGGTGGATTCGCTGGTGCGCTGGGCCAACTGTCGTACTTCGTCGGCGACCACCGCAAAACCACGGCCCATCTCGCCAGCACGCGCTGCTTCGATAGCCGCATTCAGGGCCAGCAGGTTGGTCTGGTCGGCGATGCCTTTGATCACATCCACCACGCCACCGATTTCGTCACTGTCCTTGGCCAGTTGGGTCACCGTGGCGCCGGTTTCCCCGACGACCACCGACAAGCGCTGGATGGCTTCGCGGGTTTCCCCGGCGATATCGCGGCCTCGGCTGGTCAGGCGATTGGCTTCCTGGGTGGCATCGGCTGTGCGTTGCACGTGGCTGGCGACTTCCTGGGTCGTCGCGGCCATTTGGTTGATGGCGGTGGCAACTTGTTCGGTTTCTACCCGTTGGCGCTCCAGTCCGGTGGAGCTGTTGTGGGCCAGCGTATTGGATTGTGCAGCCTGCTGATTAAGATGCTCGGCGGTGTCCTGCAAGCGCGTCAGACATGTCTTAAGCCGTGCTTCCTGGCTGAGGATCGACATCTCCAGGCGTGCCTGTGCGCCACGGCTGTCGGTGTACATCTGCGCGATCAATGGGTCGGAAGTGGTTTGCTCGGCCAGGCGCAGCAATCTCTTCAGACCACGTTGCTGCCACGTCAGGCCCAACAGGCCCAGCGGTACGGAAAGTGCGGCGGCCAGGGCAAAACCCCAATGGGAATCGAGCCAGATGCCGATCAGGAAACTCAGTTGGCTGACCAGGATAAACGGCAGCCAGTCCTGCAGCACCGGCAGCCATCTGTCACTGCTTGGAATGGCCGACTTGCCCTTGTTGATACGCTGGTACAGCGCTTCGGCGCGGCGGATCTGCTCGGCAGTAGGTTTGACGCGCACCGACTCATAACCGACTACCTGAGCGCCCTCGAAGACCGGCGTCACATAGGCATTGACCCAATAGTGATCGCCAGTCTTGCAACGGTTTTTAACGATGCCCATCCATGGCAGGCCTTGTTTGAGCGTCGCCCACATATGTGCGAAAACCGCGGGAGGCACGTCCGGGTGACGAACCAGGTTGTGCGGGGCGCGTGACAGCTCCTCCCGGGAAAACCCGCTGATTTCGACAAACGCGTCGTTGCAGTAAGTAATCACACCTTTGGCATCGGTAGTGGAGATCAACCGTTGCTGAGCGGGGAAGGTACGTTCGCGCTGGGTAACGGGCTGGTTGTTACGCATATTGATTCAATCCGCAAGGCTTTGACAGGTTGTCGGCAGGCTGGGGGAATTGTTGAAAAGAAACTTTCCTGCGTGGGAAAACGCTGATCGTGGGTCGAGGAATACCTTGCTGATGCGAAAAGACGGTGTCGCTCAACCCAGGAAGGAAGCGGTCAGGACTTCGGCCATTACCGGGTAGCGGCAGGCTGCGCCAATCCAATCTATCTGGATGAAAAGCCAGCGTTTGAAGCGCAGGTACCAGGAGGTTTTTGCATTATCCAGTTCAGGCGTCCCCAGTACATCCAGCGCCATGCGCTGCTGGATCGAAACCCGGGAGTAATCCTGCACGAAGGAGGCCCTGCTGATGGAGGTCAGGTCCAGGCGCTTCAGCGCCTTGATTGCGCCTTCGATATCGCCAGGTTCAAACACCGTGGCATTGGCAATCTTGGACTTGGTGAACTGCTTTGCATAACCCGCCAGGCCCGCCAGGATGGGTTTGCCTGTAGCGGCATACTCAAACAATTTGGAAGGCAGCACCCGTTGAAACGACTTGAACGTATTAAGGTGTAAAAAAAGCACGTCTGCCTGCTCGTAATAATCCACCAGATTCGAGCGTTTGGTTGGCGCGATCATTTTGACGTTTGATACGTTTTTGCTTTCCAGTGCACGACGTAGCTTGCCGGCCGCGCCGCCGTCACCGATGACATAGAAATGGGCGATACCCTTCAACTGTTCTGCCATCGCCGGGATGATATGTTCCAGCCCTTGGCCTGCACCGATATTTCCCGCATACACGATTTTCAACTCGGTCGACGGCACATCGGATTTTTCGCGCTTACCCAGCGGTTCCAGGAAAAGGTCATCGACACCATTGGTGTGGGTGGAGAAGACCTTGTTCGGGTAACGCTCGTTGAAGTAACCCAGAAAGCCCGGTGAAATCAGGTTGACCTGAGTCGCCTGGCGAATAGTCAGGCGCTCCACCCAGGAGAAGAAATACGTCATGGCTCTGCCGACCATCCCTGGAAACAGCTCTGGCAAGGTCTCGACGAAGATATCGCGGATATCGAGATAAAGCGGCGTTTTGCTTTTGAATGAAATCGAAGCGCCGAGGGCGGCGGTCATCAGGCGCGAAGAGGAGGCCACCACCAAATCGTAATCTTTGCCTTTGGTGGCTTTGTGGGCTCCCAGCGCGTAGGCGGCGAACGCCTTGGCCTGGTCGACTACACCATTTTTATGAGTGGGTAGGTCGATCCGGTTGATCGAGAGCCGCGAGATCCCTTGAGAACTATCGGCCGGCGCATTGTAGGAGTGATACCGATTGGGTTGTGTGGTAATCAGATCAATATGCAATTGGCAGTTATTTTGCTCGAGCAATGCCCGCACCAGCGCCTCGGCCCTGAATGAACCCGCCGCCAGATCAGGCGGGTAGTAGAAGCTCAGGAGCAGAATGCGCACTGTCATTGGCCGGCTTCAGCGCAATAAGGTTGGTCCTTGAGGACGCAGCCATACAGGCTGACCAGTTGTGCTTCCTGTTGCTCCCAGTTCAGTTGCTTCGCGGCGTTTGCAGCATTTGCTGCCAGTGTCTGGCGCAGCATCGGGTCATTGACTAAACGATTCAGTGCGTCGATCAGTTGTTGATCGTCGCTTTCACGCACCAGCAAACCGATGTCATGGGCCCTGACGATACGGCGGATCTCCGGCAGGTCGGTCGCGACGACGGGCAGGCCGGCAATCAAGTATTCGAATAATTTATTGGAGTCGGTAGTGAAGTGGTTCAGGCACGTATTTTCGATAGGTTGCACACCGATATCGGCAGATGCGGTGTAGCTGGGCAGGTCTGCCAAGGATACCGTCGGGATGAAATGTACTCGCTCGGTCAGCTCAAGTTCCTGGCTCAGCGCGGTCAATGGCGCGGTCAGCCTGCCGCCGCCAATGAACACAAAGTAGGCGTTCTTCACCGAGGCCGCGATACGTACCAGTCGCTCCAGGCCGCGCCCCTGCTGCAAACCGCCCTGGTAGATCACGATGGGCCAGGGTTGCTGCAACTGCAGTTCCTCGCGGATCCGCTGGCTGGCCGGGCTGACAGTCAGGCGCGGTCGGTTCTGCAACACCATCGGGCGAGGAATGCCATAGGCACGCGCAAAGAACTTCGCCCGTGCATCCGTGGTGGTAATGGTGCCCTGAACCCGCGGCATCAATGCAGCTTCGACCCGCGCGACCAATCCACGAAAGCTGTTATAGCCTTCGCGGCTGGTGCTGATTTCATGAGCGTCATACACCACCCGAGCCCCGCTGAGCTTGGCTGCCAGCCAGGCCGTTGGCAGTGTATTGACGTCATGGGCATGGACCACCGCCGCCCGATGCCAGGCGATCCGCGTCAGCAACCCGGCATGTGTCCATAAGCGTGCAATTATCCGCAACACTTGCTTGGCCGGGCTCAAGCGGCCAATGGCGCCACTGGCAGCAGGCGGGGTAGCCGCACCCACCTCAGCGCCAGTCCTGGTCTTGCGCAACTTCCACAACGGACTGCGCGCCACGCGTACCACCTTGATACCGCCTTGCAGTGTCTCCTTCTCCTGAGTCACGCCGGGTGTATGCAGGGCAAACACGGTGACGGCGTAACCGGCAGATTGAAGCGTCTGGGCTTCTTTTAATACACGGGCGTCGTTGCGGAACTCATTCCAGACGATCATTGCTATGCGGGTCACAGCGTATTATCTCTATTCAACGATATAAGTCTCTATGGCTTCAAGTTTCTCAAGCATCTCAGGCAATAGCGAAATGGCCTCAACATATCTGGCGCGTTGGCACAGGCTTTCGAAAGCATAAGTGAGTGTGCACAGTGTCACTGCATCTACTGGAACATCAGCAAGACTTGGACGCTTAAGTAGCGCTTGGCGAAATGCTTGTTCCAATTTGGCACGTTCGCCTATTGGCCAGTTGGCACCAACTGGCTCCATTTTCCAGCCTGCCCAGTGACTTAGGCAGGTATCGCCAGTGTCGGATATGAGTAGAGTATCCGGTGTTGTATTCAGTGATATGATCTGGCGTGGAAGTTGGGAGAGAACTTGTTTGAGTATGTCGTACTTCTCGGAGAAAAGCGTCAACGTGATCGATTGCTGGGGCGTGGCAACGATGGAAAGACTAGTTAGTAACTCATCGGAGAGACGTTGTTCAAGAAATAAATGGGAGCGGCTGAAACGTTTCTTTAGGGCCTCCGATGGTTCGATTGCGAGCAATGCGCTATTGATTGAAGTTGTTCCGGTTCCGAATTCCTTAGGCATTGCTTTTCGATAGTTTTCAAGTTGAAAAACGTGGCATGTAAGGTTCTCTACTTTTGTTTCTCCGAGAAAAATTGGAGCGGGAATGCCATAGACGCAAGTTAGCAATGTGCGCTCTTGTTCGGCTAGTGAAAAACTATTGCTATCAAAAAGTTTGAATAGATAATTTTTTTCGCACGGGTCATCATCTGATTCGAATCGTGCTTCGAAGGAGTATATATTGCTTCGGCCAATCTGATGCCATGAAGTGTTGCGCAGATTTGATTTTTTTGGAGTGATGCAGTTCATCGCCTCTTGGATCCAAATGCACCTCTGTTCTTCATCCAGAAGTCTTTTCGTCTGGATGGTGTGGTTAGTGGTGTTGGTTACAAGTTGCTGGCCATGAAAAAATAATGCATTTATCTGCCTATATTGCGAGCGAAGAGAAGTTAGATTTTGTAGTAATACGGCAACTCGCGACATCCCCTGTCTGATCAAAAGCAAGGCAATTAAGGCAGCAAATATTTTTGGTGGAGTCATAAAAAGGAAGTCTGCAATCATGAAGAGAAACGTCATGAGAAATCCAACGGAGGCTAGTACATTCAATATGACTCTGTAGTGAACGCTCAGCAGCCTACGCACGGTCGTACTTCTGTTGTGAAGGGTCGTTATAAGTAATAGCATAGTCGCAATATAAAGGATGGAAACTATTAGTAGTGACGGGTAGATATAGCTTAATACCAAGAAGGTGATGGCGGCAAAAGTTCCTGCTGATAACGCACGGGTGAACTTTTCATATGCTTGAGTTGCGAGTAACTGCTGTTTCTCAAATAGAGTTAATTTGGCACTTTGTGCTAATAGCTTTTTGGCTCCCTTTTTTGAGAAAAATGAAACCGCAAGTTCCGATATTAAATATAAAAAGTAGCAAGCTAAGGCGAGCGCACTAAGTCCCATTATTAAGTGGGACTTTTCCAAGGCTCTAAAGTAGGCAGGGTAGTAGTGCGGAATCGCATCTGATCCTAATAATATAAGTATTTTAATGGGCAGAAAAAATGTTAAGACCAATAAAATTTGTGCAGATAGGCTCGCTGCTTGCACAATTAGAGTAGAGGTTGGAGTCACACCCATGAATTTCCGGCCAAGCGAGAAGCACCAGCCGGCTGTCGATTTTATAGCATTTTGAAGGCTAGTCATCTTCAGTTCTTCACGTGCTTCGGGGTGGGCAATTTTTTTTCCTCTACTCTAAAAGTTAGTCTGCGGCAGTGGTCTGTAATTGGTGGGCTTTATTTATATAATTCTCCAATAGATGGAAAGCACAGATGATTGACCTGCCTGGTCAGACTTTTCTAGATAAACGCTACCGATAGTAGGTTGATCTTTTTTGTAGTAATGGACCTTGAATTTTTCATCAGTGCTCTCAATTACTTTTCGTGTATAGCCCTGTTTCGATAATATGCTGTATACCGAATTTTCTGCAATCTTTGATCCTGAATCAAACTTAACCGTGTGAGTGATGACTTCGATCGCACCATCTTTTTTTGTCGTTGTTTTTACGATTGTTCCGGTCAGGTTGATCGGTGTGCCGTCTTTGAGTATCAGATTGCTCTTCTGCTCGGTAGCGTTGACAGCTTTCTCATCAACTTTTTTTGTGTCCTCGCAAGCAGAGAGGGTGAACAGGATGCTAAGTAAGGCTAATGTTTTTTTCATGTTTAAGTGCTCTATTCGACTTTGATTTTCAAGTGGTTTGGTTTTTTGCTTGCTTTCATTTGCTGGTGGTGTCACCAATTATTTTCAGCTCGGATTTTGAAACATGTGTCTTGTTACTTTGCATTGTGACCCGCTTTCTAGCATTTAGAGACATTTCCGTGAAGAGCTTTGCGTTCAGAACCATTGCTTCAATACCATCACTTAATCCCGTGAAAGATTCGGAGTCGGACAGAAAGCCACAGTCTTGGTCAAGGAACTCGGGGATCGCCGCGACGCTGTTAGTTATAGGGACTAACCCGGAAGCCATTGCCTCATCACGCGACACACCTTGAGTATCCATGCGACTAGGGCACAGGAACACTCCGTATTCCTTGTGCAGTTCGGCAATCTCTTTCTGTTTCAAATAGCCCTTTTGTATCTGCACATTCGAATACTGCCGCAACGGTGCCAGCGTTTCTTCAAACAGAGGGCCATCGCCAATCATCCGGAATTCCAGCTCGTTGAACCAAGGCTTCTGTGCGAGCAACTGGATGGCTTTGACGCTTAAGTCGTTGGCGTAGGTGCGTGAGGCATACGGGCGAATCGACAAGATCTTCTTGCGCTGTTCAACCGGCTTTTCCACGTAGGAGAACAGCTCGGTGTTGATCGGGTTGTGAATGATCTCGTATTGGCTTTCCGGCAGACGGAACCCAAGGTCTTCCATCACTTCTTCAGCGAAGTAACGGGATACAAACACCAGCTTCAGGTTTGTCGGCATGGGTTGCAGCAGGTTGCGCCAGAAACTCATGCGTTTGTCACTGTCGAGCTTGCCCAGAGCCAGTTGTGCTTCGGTGGTGAAGTTGTACTCGCGGCGCCACCACGGCTGAATCTCGGCGCCATGCACCCAGACGATAACCTTGGTGGTGTTGAGGTGCCGGCGCAGGACTTCCCACATGTCGGGGTCCAGGAAGTGCACCAGGATGGTTTTGTAGGCGCCCGATTCAAGCATTTTCGCCAGGGTGGCCTGGGAACCTGTCATGACGTCGACGTTTTCGAATTCGTGGTAGCTGACCGGCTCGTTTTTGCGCAGGCGGAATACGTCTACGTTGACGCCCTGTTCCTGGTATGCCGTAACGCGGGTATGCACGAATCCATTGCGGTATAGATCGTCGTAGGACGGGTAATGGTTGGTCAGCAATAGGTAATCGGACTTGGCAAGCATTTCAGACGGCTGCAGGTCACGATGTCCAAGGACCAGGGCCTTGATGCCGGCACTGCCATTGGAATACGCACGGATTCCCAGGCGGATGTAGGCGGCCTCTGGCGGGACGTCGCTGGTCTGATTGCGGTTGGCGTACTGCATGACATGGCTGATGCGTTGCTTCTGCGCGTCGAGGAACAGCACGACCAACTGGATGTTCAGGCCGGGTGTCGCGTCGAGGAACAGTTTGAGTTGTTCGTCCTTCATCAGTTCGTCGACAGCCAGCTCGTGCTTGGCATAGTGGTACTCGTGCTTGCCATCGGCGAGGGAGGAGGTGATCTGCCAGGTATCCGCGTCGATGTACTCTTCCACTTGCTTGCTGCGGATCGGTCCGAACATCGCTGCCAGGTCGCGACCACTGATTTCTGCACAGGTGTGGCTGACTTCCAGTGGCTTGATCGCTTCGGCGCGGCTTTGCAACTCGTCGATGGTGATGCCGGTGTACAGATCAAGATCGTCCACCATGCTGGTCACTTCCTGCGCGTTGGCGCCGGCGGCATTCTTGCAGTAGTTGAACGCGTCGATAGCCAGCGACTGCTCGTATTCGTAGTGCAGCGTCGCAAGTTTCTTCAGCCACTCGGCGGCGGGCTGCTGGGCGATCAGGCTGGTTTTGATCAGCGCAGCGCGTGCAGCAATACTGCGCGGACGGCGATAGGCCTGACCTGGGTTTTGCAGGTGAACACCCTGTGCGTCGCGAACGTAATGGGTCACTTTGCCGATCACTTGGGCCTGGTTGTAGCGCGTTGCCAGAACCATATCGAGCATGTAGTTGGGGCCATAATAGTCTTCGCTGACCATTGCGGCGAACAAGGGCGCGTCGCCCGCCAGTTCTCCCAGGCTGATCTTTCTCAGCTGTTTACGGGAGATCAGCTTCACACGTGGGTCTTTGACTGCGGTTTTACCGACGGTGTCGTTGACCACCACGTGCATGCTCAGGTTGGTGTAGCGCTGGCGTTGCAAGTGTTGGGTCAGGGCTTCGACTTCGGCACTGTTGGCGGCATCGGCAAGGATGCAAACGTGCGGCAGGTCGTCTTGCTGGGCCTTGCCGGTCACCTTGCTCATTACATAGCCAAGGCGGTGCGCGTAAGTGTGCTCTTGCATCACTTTGCGCAGGGCTGCCAGGCGCAGTTTGTCGCTGTCTCGCTCGTTACCGGCCAGGGTATTCAGGCGACGCAACATTTCCGGGCCGCTGTCGGTGGTAATCACCAAATCACCAAACAACAGGCGCACACCGCGTGAGAAGTTGCTGACGGTAACGGTGTTGGAACCGAGCAGTTCAAAGACCCGGCGGGCGAACATCGACTGCGACTGTTTGATCGAGTTGAGGTTGATCGCGTAGCGATATCCCTTATAGGCCCGGTCAATTTGCTCGAAGCTCAATGTACCAACGATGTACGGCTGGTATTGCTCAGGGAACTGATAATTGGCGTCGTTCTTGCCGAAGTTGCGGTCGAAAATCTCCAGCGGACGGAAGCGCGGCAACTCGCTGACAAAGTTGCCCAGGTCGCGGGTACGTTCCGGGTAGCGGGCGTAGTAGGCGCCGGCAAAGCAGAACGCGTCTTTGCGCTCGTACAGCTCAACCGGGTTATGCACTGCCGGTTGGCAGGCGAAAGGCAGCAGGTACACACGTTCGTGCCCCAGTGCGCCTTTGTAGCGGTGAATGCAGTCGATGTCGGTGGTGAACACGAAGTCGAACTGCTTGGCGGTGGACAGGAAGGTCTCGAAGTGGACCGGGTCTTCCTTGTTCCAGAAAACCGACGGCACCTTGTGGTCTTTGCACCACTTCAGGATGTCCTGCAACTCCTGGCTGTTATGGCCGACCTTGCTCCCCCACAAATCATCCTTGCCACGCCAGGCAGACTCGATAAACACCAGTTCTGGCTGGAACTGTTGCAATTGCGCGTGCCAGCCTTCTGGTGTCAGTTGCAGCAGGTTGCATTCATGGCGATAGGAGCCGTAGGTGAACTCGTCCATCACACAGGCGACTTTCAGCGAGGCAGCATTGTTCTGTTCGTGGTTGAGCAGGCGATTGCGCACGTACTCGGTATCGCCCAATGCAGCGGGCAGGGCGGCAGTATTGGTGATGTGTTGTGGTGCGGGCAGCAGGGCGGTCGGGCGGTCGAAGCCGATGGCTTTCTGGGTGGTGTCCTTGCGGCTCTTGCTGGCCTGGCGGTACAGGTTGAACAGCGTGCCTGGCAGGCGAATGATCCCGCCCAGCGAGCTGGCGCTGGCCTTCAGTTGGTAGCCCAACTGATAGGTGAGGCTCGAACGGGTCTTGATCAAGCGCTGCTCAGCCAAGTGGCGTTTGGCATTGGCGCGATGCAGGTTGTCGTTGAGCTCTTCGATCTTCTGCTGTTGAGCGGTTGTTTGCTCAAGCAGCTTTTCCAGATTGGTCTTCAGGTGCGGGATTTGTTTGCCTGTGACTTCGCGATATTTCTGATTGGCAGCCTCGATCCAGCCTTTGGAGGACGTCAGCTCGCTTTCCATCCGCTGACGGGCATCGCTCCATTGTTCTTGGGTCGTTGCCAGTAACTGGTCGGTAGCCTCGCGGCTCGACCGTTCCAGTTGTATCTGCTCCAGGAGGTCAGCCTGTTGCTGGCGCCATTGATCCTGGGCAGTTGCCAGCAACTGCTCGGCGGCCTCGCGGTTCGCCAGTTCAAGCTGTGCCTGTTCCTGGGCAGTTGCCAGCAACTGCTCGGCGGCCTCGCGGTTCGCCAGTTCAAGCTGTGCTTGTTCCTGAGCCGTTGCCAGTTGCTGCTCGGCCGTTTCGCGACTGCGCAGTTCCCGTTGTGCCAATTCCTGCAGGTCGGCATTTTGCTGACGAAGATCTTCGAGGGCATTGGTTTGCTGTTGTAGGCGCATGGCGAGCTTCTCTCCTTGTAGCAACGCTTCCTGGGCTTGGTGCTCAAGTTCGTTAATTGTCAATTCCAGTTGTTGCCTGGCGCTGCGCTCGCTTTCAAACTGGTTGGAAACAACCAGGTGTTGATCGGTCTTGACCTGCAGCTCCCTGTCCATTTGCGCCACATGGGCTTCGCAGGTGGCCAGTTCACTTTCCAGCAGCGGACGGATAGAGCGCTCGTGTTCAAGGAGGCCGGCAAGCTCGGTGATACGAGCACGGCACTCCTTGAGTTCATTATTCAGCTCTTGCATTTCCCGTTCGTGAAGGTTGTTCAGATCGTCGACTTGCAGCAGCAGCGTGTCGATGTCTTCCTCCAGGCGTGCCTGGATAGCTTCATGGGCATGCAGTTGTTGCTCGGCATCATGGCTGATGCTGATTCGCGCGGTCTCGGCTTGATGGCGCCCCGCCTGCTCCTCTGTCAGTTGCTCCTGCAGGCGAACGTTCTGGGCCGCCAGGGTTTGTGATTCCTGAGTCAGTGCCTGCAACTGCGCCAGTTGCTGCTCTTTTTGCTCAAGTTCCAACTGATGCTCTGCTTGCAGCGCTTGCAGTTGCGCCTTGAGCAAGTCGTGCCGGGCTTGAGTGTCTTGCAGCTGCTGCTGGATCTCGTCAAACCGTGGGCGCAGATCGCCAAGCTCATTATCTTTTTGCTCAAGCTCCAGCTGACTTTCTGCTTGCAATGCCGTCAATTGTGCTTTGAGCAGGTCGTACTGTGCCTGAGTGTCTTGCAACAGCTCCCGGTTTTCGTCAAACCGTGGACGCAGTTCGCCAAGCTCTTTATCTTTGTGCTCAAGCTCCAACAGGCTTTCTGCTTGCAACGTTTCCAGTTGTGCCTGGAGCAGGTCGTGCTTTGCCTGAGTGTCCTGCAGCAGCTCCCGGGTCTGTTCAAACCGTGGGCGCAGTTCGCCAAGCTCTTTGTCTTTTTGCTCAAGCTGCAGCTGGCTTTCTGCTTGCAGCGCTTGCAGTTGTGCCTTCAGCGAATCGTGCTGCGCTTGCGTTTGCTTCAGCTGCTCTTGCGCAGCCTCGAGTCGAGAGCGCAGCTCGGACAGTTCTTTGTCGTTTTGCTCAAGGCGCGGGCTCGTGGTGCTTTCCAGCTCAGCCAGTTGTGACTTGAGCTGTTGTACTTGTTCGCTGGCAGTGCGGTATTTCTTGTTGGCTTCTTCCAGGCGCAGCTTGATATCGGCCTGCTCGGCAAGAGCGGCTTCCTGGGCCAGGGTTTTCTTCGTGAGTTCTTCAGCCTTTTGCGCCTGGGGCTTGAGCAGGGCGATTTGCTCAGTGGCGGCACGGTACTTCTTGTTGGCTTCGGCCAGGCTTTTGTTTGTGCTGGTGAGGCTGTTTTGCAGATTGCGCTCGATCGCTTCGAAGGCTTTTTCCAGGTTCTGGATCTGCTCCATGCTCAACTGTGCGTCGGCAGGTGCTGTTGCCTCGCTCTTCTTGATCGCCACCATTCCCAACCACTTGCCCAGCACTTTGATCTGGGTGATGTGCAGGTGTTCGTTCAGCAGGCGGAAGGGTTCGAGCAAATAGAACGTGTGCTTGTGATCGATGAAGTCATTGACCCCAAACGGCACGGTAATAATGAGTCGACCATCGGGCTTGAGCAGCGCAGCGGCTTTTTCGATGAACATTTCCGGGCGAACCAGGTGTTCGAGCACTTCGCTGATGACGATGGTGTCGGGTTCCGCGTCCTGGACGTTCAGCGACAGAAAGTCAGCGTTCACGTAGGACACTTTTGCCTGCACGTGGGCCGGCTCGGCCGCCATGTACGACTTGGCTTCTTCAATGGCCTGGGGGCTGGTATCGACGCCGATCACGTCGCAGCCTTCGCGGGCCAAAAGTAGCGGTACGATGCCTTGGGAGCAGCCGACGTCGAGTACGCTTTTGCCCGAAACCTGTGCACAGATCCAATGGATACGTGTCTGGGTTTCGCGCATGAAATGCTCACCCAACTTCCCGTAGTAAGCCTCCATTACACGGTCGTGAATGTCTGCCAGTGCGGTGGGGGCTTCCGGCTGCATGGGGAGTTGGGCGCTAGTCATCTTCAATTCTCTTGTCAGGCAGCAAACACGCCTGCGGCATCGATCACAATGGCGTTATCACGCATCTTGGCCATGCTGGTGAACTCACGGTGTTTAACCAGCAACACGTGAATATGAGCACTGTCCAGGGCGTAGGCGGCGTCTACCAACTGGTGCTTGGCTAGGTCGGCGGGCAATTCTTCGATGTTAGGCTCGATTAATTGCAGTTCGACGCCCAGTTCATCACTTAGTTGACGTGCGATATTGAGCGACGGGCTTTCACGCAGGTCATCGATGTCCGGTTTGAACGCCAGGCCATAGCATGCGATGCGAACGCTGCTGGCAGATTGCTCCGGGTGGCTGAGCAAATACTCGGCTACCGCCAGCTTCACTTGTTGAATGACCCATTGCGGCTTCTGGTCGTTGACCTCGCGGGCACTGCGGATCAGGCGGGCCAGTTCCGGGGTTTTGCTAACGATAAACCAAGGGTCGACGGCAATGCAGTGACCACCGACGCCGGGGCCGGGCTGCAGGATATTCACGCGTGGGTGATGATTGGCCAGGCGAATCAGCTCCCAAGGGTTGATCTTCAGCTCGGCGCAAATCATCGACAGCTCGTTGGCGAACGCGATGTTGACGTCACGAAAGCTGTTTTCGGTGAGCTTGCACATCTCGGCCGTACGGGTGTCGGTGATGATGCACTCGCCTTCGACAAACGCGCGGTAAAGGCGCACTGCGGCTTCCGAGCACTTGGGTGTCATGCCGCCGATGATGCGGTCGTTGGCAACCAGTTCGCGCAGGACGTGGCCGGGCAGCACGCGCTCAGGGCAGTGGGCGATGCGAATGTCGGAATCTTCGCCGTGGGTGGCCGGGAAAGTCAGGTCCGGGCGCGCTTCGGCAAGCCACTGGGCCATGCTTTCGGTGGCACCGACCGGGGAGGTCGACTCCAGGATAACCAGGTCGTTTTTCTTCAGGACCTTGGCAATCGACTTGCTTGCGGCCTCGATGTAGCTCAGATCCGGTTCGTGGTCTTCCTTGAATGGGGTCGGTACCGCAATCAGGAACGCATCGGCCGGTTCGGCAACGGTAGTCGCCCGCAGGTAGCCTTCGGTGACAGCGGCATGCACCAGCATGTCGAGATCGGGTTCGACGATATGAATCTCGCCGCGGTTAATGGTGTCCACTGCACGCTGGTTGACGTCAACGCCAATCACTTGCTTTTTGCGCGAGGCAAAGATGGCTGCTGTTGGCAGGCCGATGTAACCGAGTCCAATGACCGAAATACGCGGGAAATTCATGCTGCAGTCTCATTTTGTTGAACGGCCAGAACCATCAGTGCCTCACGGATATAGGCACATGCCTTGCCATCACCATAAGGGTTATGGGCAAAGCTCATTTTTTGATAAGCGATTTCATCACTCAGCAGTTCGCTGAGATGGTGGGTAATTGAGTCGACTTCGGTACCTACGAGCTTGACAGTGCCCGCATCCACGGCTTCAGGCCGTTCGGTGGTGTCACGCATGACCAGCACGGGTTTGCCCAGCGCAGGTGCCTCTTCCTGAATGCCACCGGAGTCAGTGAGGATCAGGTAGGAACGGGTCATCAGGTAAACGAACGGCAGGTAGTCCAGGGGCTCGATCAGATGCACGTTGCCGATATCTGCCAGCAAGCGTTGCACGGGTTCGCGCACGTTGGGATTCAGATGCACGGGGTAAACGAACTCGACGTCCGGAAACTCCCGGGCGGTATTGGCCAGGGCCTGGCAAATGCGCTCGAAGCCGCCACCGAAGTTTTCGCGGCGATGGCCGGTGATCAGGACCATGCGATGGTCACGGGGCAAAAACGCGAACTGTTCGTCGAACTGTGCCTGTAGCTTCGATGCCGGGCTGTCCAGTCTTTCGACAATGCTGAGCAGTGCGTCGATTACCGTATTGCCTGTCACGTGAATCGCCGAGGAGGCGATCCCTTCTCGGAGCAGGTTTTGCCGCGATGTTTCAGTCGGTGCGAAATGAAGCGTCGCCAGGCTGCCGGTCAAGCGGCGATTACCTTCTTCCGGCCAGGGCGAGTAGAGATCGTTGGTACGCAAGCCCGCTTCGACGTGGGCAATCGGAATCTGCTGGTAATAAGCTGCCAGGCTGGCGGCGAAAGTGGTCGCGGTGTCGCCATGCACAAGGATCACATCAGGCTTGAACGCTTCCAGGACTGGCTTGAGTCCTTGCAGGATCGCTGTCGTCACGTCTGTCAGTGTTTGCCCAGGCTTCATGATGTTCAGATCGAAATCCGGCGTGAGGTCAAACAGCTCAAGCACTTGATCGAGCATTTCGCGGTGCTGGGCGGTGACACACACTTTCGCATCGAAACGCACGTCGCTCGCCAGTTGCAGGGCCAGAGGTGCCATTTTAATGGCTTCGGGCCGGGTTCCGAAAATGGACAAGGTCTTGATGGGCATAGTTGAACACCTCTACTACAGATATGACGGTGAACCCATGTCAGGATGCGGCGCACTTCAAAGCGCAGCCGGGAATCCATTCCAGAGGCAAAAAACGAATGCAGAAAGCCGCAGGTGCGGTATCGCGCAACTGAGTTGGTGTATGTGAGAGGTGGCAAGAGGTGTTGCTTTAGCGCACTCCGTGGCCATAACGACTCCACAATTTGCGCAGGAACACCTTCATGCTCTATTGGTGGCTGTTTGGTGACAACGCCTACGCGGAAAGAACGATATCATCTTGGGCGCCCTGTGCCATCAAGAAAATTCACATCGTTTCACTTTACAAATGGCTATAAAACAAATAAAGCGATGGGCAGTTTTTTCCCGTTGCGGGTTTGCAGGTTTACAGATAAATGGCTGTGTATGTAGGGAGTTTCTTATATTTCTCGGGTTTTTCTGACTTTTTCTGACTGGGCTGCTGGAAATCGCGGATTTCTTTTTTCTGCATTAAGCAGTTACAAAAAAATCACATTGCGGTGTGGATGCATCCGAGAATTGAGTCTACGCAGCGTAAAAATATGGCTTTTGGATATTGATAGGCTACTGCAGAGCTTGCTGAATGTTCGTTCCTCTGCCGTTATCGGCAGCAATTCGTTCAACTTTACCTCGACCGCTCTGCTGAACAGAGGTCGGTTGCAGCGCCGATCAGAGCGGCCAAAAAATGAAGACACCGCCCAAGGCGGTGTCTTGTCAGGCAAGGCGCCTTATGAGGCGATCAATTGTCGCAGCACATAATGCAAGATTCCCCCTGCCTTGAAGTACTCGACTTCGTTCAGCGTATCGATGCGGCACAGTACGTCGACCTTCTCATGGCTGCCATCTTCACGGGTTATCACCAAGGCAAGATTCATTCTTGGGCCAAGCGTTGCGCCCGTCAGTCCAAGAGTGTCGATCTTTTCCTTGCCTGTCAGCTTCAGGCTCTTGCGGTTCTGGTCCAGTTTGAACTGCAGCGGCAACACGCCCATGCCTACCAGGTTGGAGCGGTGAATCCGCTCGAAGCTCTCGGCGATTACCGCCTTGACCCCCAGTAGATTGGTACCCTTGGCCGCCCAGTCGCGGCTGGAGCCGGTGCCATACTCCTGGCCTGCGACAACCACCAGTGGCGTGCCGGATGCCTGGTACTTCATCGCCGCCTCGTAGATCGACATTTTTTCGCCAGTGGGGATATACAGCGTATTGCCGCCTTCTTCGCCCCCCAGCATTTCGTTGCGGATACGGATGTTGGCGAAGGTGCCGCGCATCATCACTTCATGGTTGCCCCGGCGCGAACCGTAGGAGTTGAAGTCTCGCGGTTCGACGCCCTGTTCGCGCAAGTAGCGTCCGGCCGGGCTGTCGGCCTTGATGTTGCCGGCAGGGGAGATGTGGTCAGTGGTCACTGAGTCTGCGAGCAAGGCCAGGACATTGGCACCCTGTATATCCTTGATCACCGGCAAGGGGCCGGCGATGTCATCGAAGAACGGTGGGTGCTGGATATAGGTAGAGTCTTTCTGCCACACGTAAGTCGCCGCCTGCGGGACTTCGATGGCTTGCCACTGTTCATCGCCTGCAAACACTTCGGCATATTCCTTGTGGAACATGCCGGTACTGACTTGTGCCACGGCGTCGGCGATTTCCTGGCTGCTGGGCCAGATGTCCCGCAGGTACACCGGCTTGCCATCCTTGCCTTCGCCCAGGGGCTCACTGCTGATGTCGATACGTACAGTCCCGGCCAGCGCATACGCCACGACGAGGGGGGGCGAGGCCAGCCAGTTGGTTTTCACCAGCGGATGCACGCGGCCTTCGAAGTTACGGTTGCCGGATAGCACCGACGCGACGGCGAGGTCGGCTTTCTGGATGGCTTTCTCGATGGGGTCCGGCAGGGGGCCTGAGTTGCCGATACACGTAGTGCAGCCATAACCCACCAGGTCGAAACCCAGTTGATTCAGGTACTGAGTCAGGCCGGCGGCCTTGTAATAATCAGTAACGACCTTGGAGCCGGGCGCCAGTGAGGTTTTTACCCACGGCTTGCGAGTCAGGCCTTTTTCCACGGCTTTCTTCGCTACCAGGCCGGCTGCCATCATTACACTTGGATTGGAGGTATTGGTGCAGGAGGTAATTGCAGCGATTACTACGGCGCCATTTTTCAGGCGATAGGTCTGGCCTTCGAAGTCGTAGTCCGCTTCGCCTACCAGATCGGCATTGCCCACCGCGACGCCACCGCCACCTTCGCTTTCCAGGCGACCTTCTTCCTTGCTGGTTGGCTTGAACTGCAAATCGAGGAAGTCGCTGAACGCCTGGCCCACATCGGGTAGCGATACACGATCCTGAGGACGTTTCGGCCCGGCAAGGCTGGCCTCTACGGTGCCCATGTCCAAGGCCAGGCTGTCAGTGAACACCGGCTCCTGGCCCGCGTTGCGCCACAGGCCTTGGGCTTTGGTGTAGGCCTCCACCAGCTTGACCGTTGCTGTCGGGCGACCCGACAGTCGCAAGTAGTCCAACGTCACCTCGTCCACCGGGAAAAAACCACAGGTGGCGCCATATTCCGGTGCCATGTTGGCGATGGTGGCGCGGTCGGCCAGCGGCAGGTCGGCGAGGCCATCACCATAAAACTCGACGAATTTGCCGACCACGCCTTTTTTGCGCAGCATCTGCGTCACGGTCAGCACCAGGTCGGTGGCGGTGATGCCTTCCTTGAGTTTGCCGGTGAGCTTGAAGCCGATGACTTCAGGGATCAGCATCGACACCGGTTGGCCAAGCATCGCCGCTTCCGCCTCGATCCCACCCACGCCCCAACCCAGTACGCCGAGACCGTTGATCATGGTGGTGTGAGAATCGGTGCCGACCAGCGTGTCAGGGAAGGCATACGTGCGGCCGTCTTCGTCCTTGGTCCACACCGTGCGGCCCAGGTATTCCAGGTTCACCTGGTGGCAGATACCGGTGCCGGGCGGCACTACGCTGAAATTATCGAAGGCGCTTTGGCCCCAGCGCAGAAAGGCATAGCGTTCGCCGTTGCGCTGCATCTCGATATCGACGTTCTGTTCGAACGCCTCGGCGTTGCCAAACTTGTCGACCATCACCGAGTGGTCAATCACCAGATCCACCGGTGATAACGGGTTGATGCGCTGCGGATCGCCACCAGCCTTGGCCATGGCGGCGCGCATGGCAGCCAGGTCGACTACCGCTGGGACGCCGGTGAAGTCTTGCATCAGCACTCGCGCCGGGCGGTACTGGATCTCGCGGTCCGAGCGGCGCTCCTTGAGCCAGGCGGCAATCGCCTTGAGGTCTGCGCCGGTGACGGTTTTTTCGTCCTCCCAGCGCAACAGGTTTTCCAGCAGCACCTTGAGTGACATCGGCAGCTTATCCAGGTCACCCAGGCTCTTGGCGGCCTCGGGCAGGCTGAAGTAGTGGTACGTCGTGTTGTCTATTTCAAGTGTCTTAAGGGTACTCAGGCTATCAAGGGATGACATTACATGACTCCTTATGATCCGCACGGCTACGGACCTGACGGGACGGACAGAGCTTCTAACCTAGCGCTGTTTTAGGTAGGTGGCTAATAACTGGACTCTATGGGCATAACCAAGGTTCCGAAGTCAGCTATCATGCGCGCGTTTTCATGACAGGCTTTGCGCCAGAGCAAGGTCGGTGATCCAGGAGAGTCAATGAACACCCTTTTTATGCACTGCCGCCCGGGCTTTGAAGGCGAAGTCTGTTCCGAGATCGCGGAGCATGCCGCTCGCCTTAATGTCTCGGGCTATGCCAAGGCCAAGACCGGCAGCGCTTGCGCCGAATTTATCTGCACTGAAGAAGAGGGCGCCCAGCGCCTGATGCACGGCCAGCGTTTTGCCGAGCTGATCTTCCCGCGGCAGTGGGCGCGTGGGGTCTTTATCGACCTGCCGGAAACCGATCGCATCAGCGTGATCCTCGCCCACCTGCACAGTTTTCCTGTGTGCGGCAGCCTGTGGCTGGAGATGGTCGACACCAACGATGGCAAGGAACTGTCGAACTTCTGCAAAAAATTCGAAGGCCACCTGCGCAAGGCGCTGTTGGCCGCCGGCCGGTTGGTGGAGGACGCCAGCAAGCCGCGACTGTTGCTGACCTTCAAAAGCGGTCGCGAAGTATTCATGGGGCTGGCCGAGTCGAACAACTCGGCGATGTGGCCAATGGGCATTCCTCGCCTGAAATTCCCTCGCGACGCGCCGAGCCGCTCGACCTTGAAGCTGGAAGAGGCCTGGCACCACTTTATCCCTCGTGATCAGTGGGAAGACCGTCTGCACGGCGATATGACTGGCGTTGACCTGGGCGCCGCACCAGGCGGCTGGACCTGGCAGTTGGTCAATCGTGGCATGTTGGTCACGGCCATCGATAACGGGCCGATGGCCGAAAGCCTGATGGATACCGGCCTGGTGCAGCATTTGATGGCGGATGGCTTTACCTTCACGCCCAAGCAACCGGTGGATTGGATGGTCTGCGATATCGTCGAGAAGCCGGCGCGCAATGCCGCGTTGTTGGAAACCTGGATCGGCGAAGGCCATTGCCGTGAAGCGGTGGTTAACCTCAAACTGCCGATGAAACAGCGTTATGCCGAAGTGAAGCGTCTGTTGGAGCGGATCGAGGACGGTTTCAAGGCGCGCGGCATTCGCGTGGAAATCGGCTGCAAGCAGCTGTACCACGACCGCGAGGAAGTGACGTGCCATTTGCGTCGTTTGGATGTGAAGAAAACCAAGGCCCGTTGAACCTTGCAGGAGTAAACGATGAGCAATATTTTGGATACCGCCGTCGACGGCACCCTCGACGCCACTGGCCTCAACTGCCCGGAGCCGGTGATGATGCTGCACCAGCACATCCGTGACCTGGCGCCGGGTGGCCTGCTCAAGGTGATCGCGACCGATCCGTCGACCCGTCGCGACATTCCCAAGTTTTGTGTGTTCCTCGACCATGAACTCGTGGAACAGCAAGAACAGGCGGGTACCTATCTGTACTGGATTCGCAAGAAGTCCGATTAAGCTGCGTGAATGCGCCGGCGCGCACTGCGTGCCAGGCGCACCAGCAACATGGCCGCCGCACAGCTCAAGCCAACGATCAGTCCCTGCCACAAGCCGCTCGGGCCGTTGGCCTGGCCCAACCAGTCGGTCAGCCCCAATGCATAGCCCACAGGCAGGCCCACGCCCCAATAGGCGAACAGGGTCAGGACCATGGTCACCCGGGTGTCCTGATACCCACGCAAGGCGCCAGCCGCAGTGACCTGGATCGCGTCGGAAAACTGGAATAGCGCGGCAAACACAATCAGCGTCGCCGCCACCTGGATCGCCAGGGGGTCTGAGGTGTAGATCGTGGCGATCTGTTCGCGGAACACCAACATCAAGCCGCAAGACACGCAGGCATAGGCCAGTGCAGTGCCCATCCCTACGCCGGCGGCAAAGCGCGCCTCACGTGGTTCGCCACGGCCCAGGGCCTGGCCGACGCGCACGGTCACCGCCATGCTCAAGGAGTAAGGAATCATGAACACCAGGGAGCTGAAGTTCAGGGCAATCTGGTGTCCAGCCACCACGGTTGCACCGAGGCTGCCGATCAGCAGGGCAATCACTGCAAAGATGCTCGACTCGGCAAAGATCGCGATGCCGATCGGCAGGCCGATGCTCAATATGCGTTTGATCACCGTCCATTGCGGCCAGTCGAAACGCTTGAACAGTTCGCTGGCGTGATACACCGGCGCCCAGCGGGTCCAGCCGGCCAGGCCGAGCATCATCACCCACATCACAATCGCCGTGGCCCAGCCGCAACCGACGCCGCCCATGGCCGGCACGCCAAAATGGCCATAGATGAATATGTAATTGAGCGGAATGTTCAGCGCCAGTCCACAAAGGCCCAGAACCATGCTTGGGCGTGTGCGCCCCAGCCCGTCACTGAAACAGCGCAATACGTAATACAGTGCAACGGCCGGCATGCCTGAAGCAATTCCGTGCAGATAGCCCATGCACGGTGCGATCAGTTCAGGATCGACGTTCATGGCGCGCAGGATCGGTTCGGCGCTGATCAGCAACAATAACGCGATAATCCCGACCATCAGTCCCAACCACATAGACTGGCGCACCAACGGGCCGATCTCGCGGTGGTTACCGGCGCCAAAACGCTGGGCGACTTTGGGGGTGGTGGCCAGCAGGGTGCCGGTCATCAACAGATACACCGGAATCCAGATCGAGTTGCCCAGGGCTACGGCTGCAAGGTCTCGCGAGCTGACACGTCCGGCCATTACCGCGTCGACAAAGCCCATGGCGGTGGTTGCCAGTTGCCCGATCATGATCGGCAGGGCCAGGGCCAGCAGGTTGCGGACCTCCAGGCGGACGCGGGCGGGGCGGGAGAGGGTGGAAGTGGCAGTGTTCACGAGCTGGTGTCCGATAAGGGGGGAAGCGCAGGACGACGGATTCTACGCCTTGACGTGTCAGTCAGGAAAAAACCTGTGTTGCTGATTTGTAAACGTTGCAGCGGCCCCTGCCTGTACACTACTGATCCGCCAAAGGAGCCTGCCATGCTGATTGTTGCCGACGAAAATATTCCGCTGCTCGATGAGTTCTTTGAAGGCTTCGGTGAGATTCGCCGGGTGCCTGGCCGATCCATCGACCGCGCCACCCTCGAACAGGCCGATGTGCTGTTGGTGCGTTCGGTGACCAACGTCAACCGTGCGCTGCTTGAAGGCACGCCAGTGCGTTTTGTCGGCACGTGCACCATCGGAACTGATCACCTGGACCTCGACTACTTGCAAAAAGCCGGTATCCAATGGTCCAGCGCACCGGGTTGCAACGCCCGAGGTGTGGTCGACTACGTGCTGGGCAGCCTGCTGACCCTGGCCGAAATCGAGGGCGCCGACCTGAACCAGCGCACCTATGGCGTGGTGGGCGCAGGCGCAGTGGGCGGCCGCCTGGTCAAGGTGCTCGAAGGCCTGGGCTGGAAGGTGCTGGTGTGCGATCCGCCGCGACAGATGGCCGAGGACGGTGACTACGTCAGTCTGGAGCAGATCATCGAGCAGTGCGATGTCATCAGTTTGCATACGCCATTGAAAAAATCCGGTAGCGGCTCGACCTGGCACCTGTTTGATCGTCAGCGCCTGAATCAGCTCAAGTCTGGTGCCTGGCTGATCAATGCCAGTCGTGGTGCGGTGGTGGATAACGCCGCGCTCAAGGACGTGTTGCTGGCTCGTGAAGATTTACAGGCGGTGTTGGACGTGTGGGAGGGCGAGCCTGAGGTGGATGTCGAATTGGCTGATCTGTGCGTGCTGGCAACCCCGCACATCGCGGGTTACAGCCTGGACGGCAAGCAGCGCGGCACCGCGCAGATCTACCAGGCGTTTTGCGAGCATCTCGGTCAGGCGGCGAGCATTCAATTGAGCGATTTGTTGCCACAGCCGTGGCTGGCCGAAGTCAGCCTCAATGCCCACGCCGATCCGGCGTGGGCTCTGGCCATGCTGTGTCGCGGTGTTTATGACCCGCGTCGGGACGATGCGGATTTTCGGCGCAGCCTGATGGGGCGTGTGGACGAGCAGCGCCAGGCGTTCGACCTGCTTCGCAAGCATTATCCGTTGCGCAGGGAAATTGATGGGTTGAAGGTGCGGATCAATGGCGAGTCGAAGGACTTATCAAGGATTGTCTCGGCGTTGGGTGCGTCTGCCGTGGGGGCTTGATGCTGTTCTTGCTCGCGAAAAACGTCAACGATAACCCGTGTATCAGGATAAGCGCGGTGCCCTTGAGTTCTTCGCGAGCAAGCTCGTTCCTACGATAAATCGGCATTGGTTCTGCAGGTCAATTCCGGGTATATCAGCCTTGTCGGGCAGGCTTGACCAGTTTCTTTTCCAGGTCCGCGCACGCACTCTGGATCATCTCCTCGGTAATCGGCACTTCGCGGCCTTGGGCATCGATATACGAGCAAGGTAATGCCTGCTGCTGGCGGATTACTTCAACTTTGTCAGTGCTGCTGGTTTGCAAGGACATGCCTGTCTCCTCATCAGGTTGTGTTCCTACTTTAACTCCCCCGCGTGACCGAGCTATTACAACTCCTTACACGATCAACGGTTCGAGCGCACAGTCCAGCAGAAATCCCGCTGGATTTCCAGTTGCACTTTAGAACGATAACCTCTAGGGCCCGACCACGCCGGGCATAATTAACCCGACTCATTATGATTTGCCCAAGTCCTGTCCGATTGCGGTGTAGGCTTGAGGCTGTATCCAATCAGGTGATGTTTCCATGCTCTCTGCCCGTCAACGCCGCGCCATTCGCCTGGCCGGTCGCTTTATTGCCCCTTATCGCTGGCAGGCTTTGGGTGCCTTGTTGGCACTGATTGTCACCGCAGGCATTACCTTGTCCATGGGCCAGGGGATCCGTTTATTGGTCGATCAAGGTTTCATGACCCAGTCACCGCACCTGCTCAACCAGTCCATAGGCCTGTTCATGGTGCTGGTTCTGGGCTTGGCGGTGGGGACGTTTACCCGCTTTTACCTGGTATCGTGGATCGGCGAGCGCTGTGTCGCGGATATTCGCCGTCAAGTATTCAACCACCTGATCTACCTGCACCCGGGATTCTACGAAAACAATCGCAGTTCCGAGATCCAGTCGCGATTGACCGCCGACACCACCTTGTTGCAGTCGGTCATCGGTTCTTCGCTGTCGTTGTTCCTGCGCAATGCACTGATGGTGATCGGTGGTGTGGTGCTGCTGTTTATAACCAATCCCAAGCTCACCAGCATTGTCGTGGTGGCGTTGCCATTGGTCCTGGCACCGATCCTAGTTTTCGGCAGGCGCGTGCGTAGCTTGTCGCGGCTGAGCCAGGATCGTATTGCCGATGTCGGCAGTTATGTTTCCGAGACTCTCGGCCAGATCAAGACTGTGCAGGCCTACAACCATCAGATGCAGGATGAGCAGCGATTCGCCATCACGGTGGAAGAGGCGTTCGCCACTGCTCGCAAACGCATCGTCCAGCGAGCCTGGCTGATTACCCTGGTGATCATGCTGGTGCTGGGCGCTGTGGGTGTGATGCTTTGGGTTGGGGGCATGGATGTGATTGCCGGGCGTATTTCCGGGGGCGAGCTGGCGGCCTTTGTGTTTTACAGCCTGATTGTCGGCAGCGCCTTCGGCACGTTGAGCGAAGTGATTGGCGAGTTGCAGCGAGCGGCTGGCGCGGCGGAGCGAATTGCCGAACTGCTGCAGTCGAGCAATGAAATCCAGGCACCTGCCAGTGGGTTGGTCACACTACCTGAGCGAATCAGTGGTCGGCTGGAGCTGCAGGACCTGCGTTTTTCCTATCCGTCGCGGCCCGACCGATATGCCATCGACGGCCTGGACCTGACCATCAAGGCTGGCGAAACCCTGGCCTTGGTCGGGCCGTCCGGTGCTGGAAAATCAACGATCTTCGACCTATTGCTGCGGTTCTATGATCCACAACAAGGTCGCATCCTGTTGGAAGGCCAGCCATTGACCGCGCTGGACCCGCTGGACGCGCGCCGCTGCTACGCGCTCGTCTCCCAGAGCCCGGCGCTGTTTTTTGGCAGCGTCGAGGAGAACATTCGTTACGGCAACCCGACGGCCACTTTTGCCGAAGTCGAGGCGGCGGCGCGTATCGCCCATGCACATGACTTTATCCTGCAAATGCCTGACGGTTATCGCACGCACCTGGGCGATGGCGGCACTGGCCTCTCTGGTGGGCAGCGCCAGCGTCTGGCGATTGCCCGGGCGTTGCTGGTGGATGCACCGATCCTGCTGCTGGATGAGGCCACCAGTGCCCTTGATGCCCAGAGTGAGCACCTGATCCAGCAGGCGCTGCCGCAATTGATGCAGGGGCGTACCACGCTGGTGATTGCCCATCGCCTGGCCACGGTGAAAAACGCCGACCGGATCGCGGTGATGGATCAGGGGAAAGTGGTGGCCGTGGGCACTCATCAGCAGTTGATTGCCAGCAATCCTTTATATGCACGGCTGGCGGCGCTGCAGTTCAGCGATGGGCATGATGGGGCTTAAGCTGCAAGTCGCAAGCTTCAAGCTTCAAGCTTGTAGCTTGCGGCTGCCCCTCTGCTACTGATCATCGAAGTAGCGTTCATGCCAGTCCACCAGTGGTTGTGGTGAGTTGAGCTTCTGGCCATAGATGACCGAATAAGACAGCACGTTCTGCACATATTGCCGAGTTTCGTCGAAAGGAATGCTTTCTACCCACACATCGAAACTCAGGTGGTCGGCACCCCGCAGCCATTGGCGTACGCGGCCGGGGCCGGCATTGTAGGCAGCGGAAGCGAGGACGCGGTTGCCATTGAACTGGCTATGGACCTGGCTCAGGTACGCGGCCCCGAGTCGGATGTTTGTGTCCGGGTCCAGCACCTGGCGGGGCGAAGCCAGCGGGATGCTGAACTTGCGTGCGGTTTCCTTGGCGGTGGCGGGCATCAGTTGCATCAGGCCGCTGGCGCCTACGCCAGAACGGGCGTCGTCCATGAAGGCGCTTTCCTGACGAGTGATGGCGAATACCCAGCTGGAATGCAGGCCACGTACCTTGGCTTCCCGCACCAGTGTGTCGCGATGGGCCATGGGGAAGCGAATATCCAGGTCGTCCCAGTACTTCGCCTGGCTGATGGTACGGATCGCCGGGAAATACCATTTCATGTCGTAGGCGAGTTTGGCCTGGGCGACCATTTCGTCACGGTTGAAGTGACGGCTGACGTGGTACCACTCGCGACGCCCATCAACGATCTGGCCACGAGCGTAGAACTCCAGGGCGCGCCGCACACCGGGTGTGTTGCGTACTTTTTTGATCAGCGTCTGGCTCATCACCAAGGGGCGATTATTCAGTTGGTACGGGGCCTGGGAGCGATCTGCCGCCAGAAAGCCATAGAAATCGCGCTCGCGGGCCAGGTCCTTGTATAGCACCAAAGGCTGGGGGTTCTTGGGTTCAGCCAGTTCCAGGGCGCGGGCCTGCCAGTAGCGCCACCGGCTGGTGGTGGCCAGGTCCTGGGGCAGCTTGCGGGTCAGTTGATAGGCGTCTTCCCAGCGTGCCAGGCGTAACAGCAGGCGCATGCGCCATTCGGAGACCGTGTTGTCTTGCAGTTCCGGGTCGTATTTGGTCATTACGTCCAGCGCGCGCGGGTCGAAGCGTCGCGCCAGGGTCAAGCCGATCTCTCGGGCAATGGAAACCTTTTCGTCACGGGAGAAGTGCATGCTGGCGGCGTAACCGTCCAGCAACGCCATGGCTTTTTCCGGGTTCTGGCGTGCCAGGCGGCGAAGACCCAGGCCGACCGCGTCGGACATGGCCTCGGAGGCAGGCTGGAAGCGGGCCGGGTTGCTCAGCAAATCTGGCTTTTGCGCGACATCGACCATCAGGCGACCTTGGGGGGCAAGGGTGCTCAAGGTTTTGACCAGGCTGTTGGCCAGCGCATAGTTGCGGGCCTCGGCAGCCAGTTTGGTGCGCTGCCAGCGTTTCTGTTCAGTCAGTTGGCCCGCCGCGGACCACTGGGCGAACAGTGCATCGCAGGCAGCCGGTTGGGATTTGCCCGTCTGCCACAGTTTTTCGGCGCTGGCGTAGCCCTCGGCCTTGAGGTTGTGGCTCAACTGATATTGACCGTGGAGGCAGTCCAGTTCTGTGAAGTTGAGATTGGCATCGTAGTATTTTTCGAAGGTCTGCCAGTCGCCGCGCTCGGCCAGCCAGCGTAACCAGCGCAGTTTCATCCAGTTGGCCTGGGGCAGGTCGCCATGTTTGGCCAGGAACTGTTCGATTTCCTGATTGCTGGCGGACTTCAGGCGGGCGGTGAGTTCGTCATACGCCAGGTACGGCGTCAGCGGATAATCTGCCAGCGCGCTGCTGTATTGCATGTAGGGCCCGGTATCGCCCTTGGCCAGCGCGCGCTTGGCTTGATCGTAATATTGACGTTGGGTGGTCAAATCCACGGCCTGGGCGCTTTGAACGGCGGTGGTAGAAAGAAGCAGGCAAGATAAGAAACTGAAAAGGCGACTGCGCATGAGACGTCCGTGCAAAGAAATCAGGACTAGTGCCGACGCGGGTCGACACTGATTGTCCCTAGCTTAGCCTTTTGCCAGTGACCGGTGAAAGCTTTGCCAGGTGCTTCGTTCAAGTTATTGGGAAATGTCCTTCAGAACGTGTCGCAGGTGAAAATGCCGGCCGCTTCAGCCCCCAACTCAGGTAGAATGCGCGCCCGGTTTTTGGAGAAGCTCATGACCCTGCTCAAATTCAGCGATGTGTCCCTTGCTTTCGGCGCTATGCCGTTGTTGGACAAGGTGTCCTGGCAGATCGCCCGTGGTGAGCGGGTGTGCATCATCGGCCGCAACGGCACTGGCAAATCCAGCATGATGAAGCTGGTAAAAGGCGATCAGAAGCCCGATGAAGGCTCTGTATGGCGCGCGCCCGGCCTCAAGATCGGCGAATTACCGCAAGAATTGCCAGTGGCCGACGGACGGACTGTGTTCGACGTGGTCGCCGAAGGCCTGGACGGTGTCGGCGCGTTGCTCGCCCAATACCATCACCTGAGCCAGAACATCGTCACCGATGCCGACCTGGACAAGCTGATGCATGTCCAGCAAGACCTCGAAGCCCGTGATGGCTGGCGCTTGCAGCAACTGGTCGACAGTACCTTGAGTCGCCTGCAGCTGCCGGCCGACAAAACCCTCGCCGAATTGTCCGGCGGCTGGCGTCGTCGCGTCCTGCTGGCCCAGGCCCTGGTTTCCGAACCGGACCTGCTGTTGCTCGATGAGCCGACCAACCACCTGGATATCGGTGCAATCGCCTGGCTGGAAGAAGCCCTCAAGGACTTCCAGGGCGCCGTGCTGTTTATCACGCACGACCGTTCCTTCCTGCAAAACCTGGCCACCCGCATCCTGGAACTGGATCGTGGCGGCCTGATCGACTGGAACGGCGACTACGCCAGCTTCCTGGTGCATAAGGAAGCCGCTCTGGCTGCCGAAGAAACCGCGAATGCACTGTTTGATAAAAAACTGGCTCAGGAAGAGGTCTGGATCCGCCAGGGTATCAAGGCCCGTCGCACCCGTAACGAAGGCCGCGTGCGTGCACTCAAGGCCCTGCGCGTTGAGCGCAGCGAGCGTCGCGAGCGTACCGGCAAGGCCAATATCCAACTCGATACGGCCGACAAGTCGGGCAAGCAGGTCATGGTGCTGGAGAATGTCAGCTTCCATCACCCGGATGGTCCGTTCTTGATCAAGGACTTCTCCATGGTCCTGCAGCGCGGCGATCGCATCGGCCTGCTGGGTGCCAACGGTACCGGCAAAACCACTTTGCTCAAGCTGATGCTCAGCGGTCTGCAACCGACCAGCGGCACCGTGGAGGAGGGGACGCGCATTGACGTGGCCTACTTCGACCAGTTGCGTCACCAGTTGGACCTGGAAAAAACCGTCATCGACAACGTTGCCGAAGGCCGCGATTTCATCGATATCGATGGCCAGAGCCGTCATGTGCTGAGCTATCTGGGTGACTTCCTGTTCAGCCCGCAGCGTGCCCGCACCCCGGTCAAGGCGCTGTCTGGCGGTGAGCGTGCGCGCCTGTTGTTGGCCAAGCTGTTCAGCAAGCCAGCCAACCTGCTGGTGCTCGACGAACCGACCAACGACCTGGATGTGGAAACCCTCGAGCTGCTCGAAGAGGTCTTGCTGACCTTCAATGGCACCGTGCTGATGGTCAGTCACGACCGGGCATTCCTCGATAACGTGGTCACCAGCACGCTGGTCTTCGAAGGCGAAGGCAAGGTTCGCGAGTACGTCGGTGGTTATCAGGACTGGCTGCGTCAGGGCGGCTCGCCGCGCCTGTTGGGCGTGACCGAAAGCAAGTCCGGCAAGGCCGACTTGAATTCTGCGGTGGTTACACCGGTTGCGGCCGCTGCGCCTGCCCAGGACGCTGCTCCGGCTGCCAAGAAGAAACTCAGCTACAAGCTGCAGCGTGAGCTGGAAGCCTTGCCGGGCGATATCGACGCCAAGGAAAAGCAGATCGCCGCCGTTGAGGCTGAAATGGCGGACGCGGGGTTCTATCTGCGTCCTGGGGCGGAAACCGCGAAGGTCATTGCGTCCCTTGAACAGTTGAACAAAGAGCTGGATGCGCTGGTTGAACGTTGGGCCGAGCTGGATGCCTGAGTGATTCCAGAGCATTAAAAAGCCCGGTGTTCATGTGGATGAACACCGGGCTTTTTATATGAAATACCGTTTCAAATGTGGGAGCGGGCTTGCTCGCGAAAGCGGTCTGTCAGTTGATGCATCTGGCGACTGATACACCGCTTTCGCGAGCAGGCCCGCTCCCACAGGGGTCTCCAGTGTTCTTAAGTATTCTTCACTAGCTTCACCGCCAGCACATCGCAAGGCGCACCGTGCAATACATCGTTGGCGGTGGAGCCCAGCAGCAACGCCAGGCCATGGCGGCCATGGCTGCCAACCACGATCAGGTCGCAGTTCTGTTCCTTGGCCAGGTGATGGATTTCCTGGCGCGGCTGGCCGTAAGTGAGGTGAGAGTTTTCCTTGATCACCTCGGGGTATTTGACGATCAAGCGGTCCAGGCGCTCTTTGGCCTGGTCAAACTGTTGTTGTTGCAACTGGGAAAGGTCCATGGGGACGTCGCCGCCAAAGGCCATGGCCATTGGCTCGACAATATGCACCAGCGACAGTTTGGCGCCGCTGGCGACGGCAAATGCCCGAGCGCGCTTGATCACCGGATCGCACTCTTCGGTCAGGTCCACGGCGACCAGAATATGTTCGTATGACATGAGGCGTTCCTCCAGGGGACTGCAATAAGTTCAGTATGGCTGCTTTGAGGCGGATGGGGTTGCGTCAGGTCAAATCCGCTCATCTACAAATTCGGGAGTACACATATGACGGTCTGGATAGTGGTGTCAATCCTTGTAGTGGTCCTGAGCCCCCTGGCATGGCTGCGCCCATCGCGCCATCAGAGCGGGCGCATGGCGCTGCGCATGGAAGCCCGCCGTATCGGCCTGGCCATGCAGCTGACGCCCCAGGAGTGGCCGCACTGGCTCCAGCAAGAGCCGCCCAGCCCCTGTGCGCAGTACCATCGACCACGCCGCGGGAACAAACCTTCGACCTGGAGTTATTGGCAGTTGAAGCCAGGGGTGTGGGTCAACCAATGGCAGGAGGTGTGTGTTGATGAAAAGTTGTTGCCGCATTTTTCAACGCTGCCGGCCAATGTCTACAAGGTCGAGGCGGACAGGCAAATGATCGCTTTGTGCTGGGGAGAGAAGGGTGATGCGAATGACTTGCAGGCTATCAATGCGTTGCTCAAGGCGCTGGCCTGACACAATCCCATCGTAGCAGCGAGCTGGCTCACTCCTACCGAAAAGCCAGGCCGGGTGCCCGTCGCCCGTATAGCCTTCTTAGTAATTCTCTGATTATTGATTCTGTGAATGCCCGCATATTGATCTGCCATCGCGGTTGCGAAGTGACTGCAAAGTCGCGTTTTTACGGCTCTTGCGAGCGATTGACAATTGTCGTCAATTGGATGAAGGTGGCGTACCCAAATCAAACGGGCGTATGAATTGAGCGTTTGTCTTTCAGACTGTTCGTACAGAATCCCGACTATCGCGTTGGCGGGTGTGCCTGGCGAATTAGCGTTAGCATCGACGGTAACGTCAGTGTCTACGCTGAGGCCTGCGCTCGACGTGTACTGTTTAGCTTCCATATCGTGGAGATCAGTTGATGATTTACGAAGGTAAAGCCATCACGGTTAAGGCTCTTGAAAGTGGCATCGTCGAATTGAAATTCGACCTCAAGGGTGAGTCCGTCAACAAGTTCAACCGTCTAACCCTGAACGAATTGCGTCAGGCTGTAGATACCATCAAGGCTGATGCATCGATCAAAGGTGTGATCGTCTCCAGCGGCAAGGACGTGTTTATCGTCGGCGCCGACATCACTGAATTCGTCGACAACTTCAAGCTGCCCGATGCCGAGCTGGTGGCTGGCAACCTCGAAGCCAACAAGATTTTCAGCGACTTCGAAGACCTCAACGTACCGACCGTTGCCGCGATCAATGGCATCGCGCTGGGCGGCGGTCTGGAAATGTGCCTGGCCGCAGATTTCCGCATCATGGCCAGCACTGCGAAAGTCGGCCTGCCGGAAGTCAAGCTGGGCATCTACCCAGGCTTCGGCGGTACCGTGCGCCTGCCGCGCATCATTGGTGCCGACAACGCCATTGAGTGGATCGCCGCCGGTAAGGAAAACGCTGCTGAAGACGCGCTGAAAGTCGGCGCTGTCGACGCAGTAGTGGCGCCCGAGAAGCTCGCTGAAGCCGCATTGAGCCTGGTCAAAGGCGCCATCAGCGGCGAGTTTGACTACAAGGCCAAGCGTCAGCCGAAGCTGGAAAAGCTCAAGCTCAACGCCATCGAACAAATGATGTCGTTCGAAACCGCCAAGGGTTTTGTGGCTGGCCAGGCCGGCCCGAACTACCCGGCGCCGGTCGAAGCGATCAAGACCATCCAGAAGGCTGCTAACTTCGGTCGCGACAAAGCCCTGGAAGTGGAAGCTGCAGGCTTCGTCAAATTGGCGAAAACCTCGGCTGCCCAGAGCCTGATCGGCTTGTTCCTGAACGATCAGGAACTGAAGAAAAAGGCCAAGGCCTATGACGAAATCGCCAAGGAAGTGAAACAGGCCGCCGTACTCGGCGCCGGTATCATGGGTGGCGGTATCGCCTATCAGTCGGCGTCCAAAGGCACGCCGATCCTGATGAAAGACATCAACGAACACGGGATCGAGCAGGGCCTGGCGGAAGCCGCAAAACTGCTGGTGGGCCGCGTTGATAAAGGTCGCATGACCGCTGCAAAAATGGCTGAAGTGCTTAACGGTATTCGTCCTACGCTGTCCTACGGTGATTTCGGTCACGTCGACCTGGTGGTCGAAGCGGTTGTCGAGAATCCGAAGGTCAAGCAGGCGGTATTGGCTGAAGTCGAAGCTCAGGTCAAGGAAGACACCATTCTGGCGTCCAACACCTCGACCATTTCCATCACGTTGCTGGCCAAGGCCCTCAAGCGTCCGGAAAACTTCGTCGGCATGCACTTCTTCAACCCGGTGCACATGATGCCGCTGGTGGAAGTGATCCGTGGCGAGAAGTCCAGCGAGCTGGCCGTTGCCACCACCGTGGCCTACGCCAAGAAAATGGGCAAGAACCCTATTGTGGTCAACGACTGCCCGGGCTTTTTGGTCAACCGCGTGCTGTTCCCGTACTTCGGCGGTTTCGCCAAGCTGGTGAGCGCTGGTGTGGACTTTGTGCGCATCGATAAGGTCATGGAAAAATTCGGCTGGCCAATGGGCCCGGCGTACCTGATGGACGTGGTCGGTATCGACACTGGCCATCACGGCCGTGACGTAATGGCTGAAGGTTTCCCGGACCGCATGAAAGACGACCGCCGTTCGGCTGTCGACGCGCTCTACGAAGCCAAGCGCCTGGGCCAGAAGAATGGCAAGGGTTTCTACGCCTACGAGACCGACAAGAAGGGCAAGCAGAAGAAAGTTGCCGACCCGTCTGTGCACGAGGTCCTCGCGCCAATCGTCTACGAGCAGCGTGAGGTGTCCGACGAGGACATCATCAACTGGATGATGATCGCACTGTGCCTGGAAACTGTACGTTGCCTGGAAGACGGCATCGTTGAAACCGCTGCCGAAGCCGATATGGGCCTGGTCTACGGTATTGGTTTCCCTCCATTCCGTGGCGGTGCGTTGCGTTATATCGATTCCATCGGTGTGGCCGAGTTCGTTGCCCTGGCTGATCAATACGCTGATTTGGGCCCGCTGTACCACCCGACCGCGAAGCTGCGTGAGATGGCCAAGAACGGTCAGAGCTTCTTCGGTTAAGCGCCCAAACGACTAGAGCGAGAATATTTATGAGCTTGAATCCAAGAGACGTCGTGATTGTCGACTTCGGTCGTACTCCGATGGGCCGCTCCAAGGGCGGCATGCACCGCAACACCCGCGCCGAGGACATGTCGGCACACTTGATCAGCAAACTGCTGGAGCGCAACGTCAAGGTCGACCCGAACGAAGTCGAGGACGTGATCTGGGGGTGTGTGAACCAGACCCTGGAGCAGGGCTGGAACATCGCGCGCATGGCGTCGCTGATGACCCAGATCCCGCACACCGCTGCCGGCCAGACCGTCAGCCGGTTGTGTGGTTCGTCCATGAGCGCGTTGCACACTGCTGCCCAGGCGATCATGACCGGCAACGGTGATGTGTTCGTGGTCGGTGGTGTGGAGCACATGGGCCACGTCAGCATGATGCATGGCGTCGATCCGAACCCGCACATGTCCCTGTACGCGGCGAAAGCCTCGGGCATGATGGGCCTGACTGCGGAAATGCTTGGCAAGATGCACGGCATCACTCGTGAAGCCCAGGACGCCTTCGGCCTGCGCTCCCACCAGCTTGCCCACAAGGCGACCCTGGAAGGGAAGTTCAAGGATGAGATCATCCCGATGAACGGTTACGACGAGAACGGTTTCCTGAAACTGTTCGACTACGACGAAACCATTCGTCCGGATACCACCCTGGAAAGCCTGGCGGCCCTCAAGCCGGCGTTCAATCCAAAGGGTGGCACCGTGACAGCCGGTACTTCGTCGCAAATCACCGACGGCGCTTCGTGCATGATCGTGATGTCGGCTCAGCGCGCCCAGGACCTGGGGATCCAGCCTCTGGCGGTGATCCGTTCCATGGCCGTAGCGGGTGTGGACCCGGCGATCATGGGCTATGGTCCAGTACCGGCGACACAAAAAGCCTTGAAGCGCGCGGGCCTGAGCATCTCCGATATCGACTTCTTCGAACTCAACGAAGCTTTCGCCGCACAGGCCTTGCCCGTGCTGAAAGATTTGAAAGTACTCGACAAGATGAATGAGAAGGTTAACCTGCACGGCGGCGCGATTGCCCTGGGCCACCCATTCGGGTGCTCCGGTGCACGTATCTCCGGCACGTTGCTCAACGTGATGAAGCAAAATGGCGGCAACCTCGGGGTAGCTACCATGTGCATTGGCTTGGGCCAAGGCATCTCCACCGTCTTCGAACGCGTTTAAGCGTTGGGTTGATGGAAGCCGGGGCCCAGTGCCCCGGTTTTTGTTTTTTGGGTTTTTTTTATATTTTTTTTAACAAGATTTGTGAGGAGCCAGAGCATGAAAGTCGAACCCGGGCTCTACCAGCATTATAAAGGTCCGCAGTACCGCGTTTTTAACGTGGCGCGGCATTCCGAGACCGAAGAGCAAGTGGTGTTTTACCAAGCACTGTATGGTGATTACGGCTTTTGGGTGCGTCCCTTGAGTATGTTCCTGGAGACCGTCGAGGTTGACGGCGAACAGGTCCCGCGCTTTGCTTTGATCCAGGCCGAACCCAGTCTTTTTTCAGGGCAATAACGGCAGGTCGCGCAGGATGCTGCGCTTGACCTCACTCTGTTGCCACTATATATAGCGTTGCCGCGTCAGGCGCCAACCGCCTTTCACTTCTCGAATTCAGGAATTTTCCGATCCATGGGCAAATCGCTGGTCATTGTGGAATCCCCGGCTAAGGCCAAGACCATCAACAAGTACTTGGGCAACGAGTACGTGGTGAAGTCGAGTATCGGCCATATCCGCGACTTGCCCACGAGCGGCTCGGCGAGTGCCAGCAAGGAGCCTGCCGCCAAGCGTGGCAAGGCCGCTGCGGGCGAAGGCCCGGTGCTCTCGCCAAAAGAGAAAGCCCGCAAGCAGTTGGTCTCGCGCATGGGTGTCGATCCTGATCATGGCTGGAAAGCCAAGTACGAGATCCTGCCGGGCAAGGAAAAGGTCATCGAAGAGCTGCGCCGGCTCGCCAAGGATGCTGACACCATCTATCTCGCAACGGACTTGGACCGCGAAGGGGAAGCCATTGCCTGGCACCTGCGGGAAGCCATTGGTGGTGATGACAGCCGCTACAAGCGCGTGGTGTTCAACGAAATCACCAAGAAAGCCATCCAGGAAGCCTTCTCCAAGCCGGGCGAGCTGGATATTGATCGCGTCAACGCCCAGCAGGCGCGGCGCTTCCTCGATCGCGTTGTGGGCTACATGGTTTCGCCACTGCTGTGGGCGAAGATTGCCCGCGGCCTGTCCGCCGGCCGGGTGCAATCGGTCGCGGTGAAGTTGGTGGTAGAGCGTGAGCGTGAGATTCGTGCGTTCAACCCTGAAGAATATTGGGAAGTCCACGCCGACCTCGGCACAGCCAAGGGCGCAACCGTGCGCTTTGACGTGGCCCGTGAGAACGGCGAAGCCTTCAAGCCGCTCAACGAAGCCCAGGCCATGGCTGCGCTGGAAAAGCTCAAGGCTTCCAGCTACAGCATCATCAAGCGCGAAGACAAGCCTACCAGCAGCAAGCCGTCAGCGCCGTTCATCACCTCCACCTTGCAACAGGCTGCCAGCAATCGCCTGGGGTTCGGGGTGAAGAAGACCATGATGATGGCCCAGCGTTTGTACGAAGCGGGCTACATCACTTACATGCGTACCGACTCTACCAACCTTTCGGTGGATGCGGTGGCGATGGCGCGTACCTATATTGAAAGTGAGTTCGGCAAGAAATACCTGCCGGAATCCCCGAACGTCTACAGCAGCAAGGAAGGCGCGCAAGAGGCTCACGAAGCAATTCGACCGTCCGACGCCAATACCGAGCCAAGCAAGCTCAGTGGCATGGAGCGCGACGCTGAGCGCCTCTACGAGCTGATCTGGCGCCAGTTCCTGGCCTGCCAGATGCTGCCGGCGCAATACCTGTCCACCACCGTCAGTGTCGGTGCCGGGGACTTCGAGCTGCGCGCCAAGGGCCGCATCCTCAAGTTCGATGGCTACACCCGTGTGATGCCGCAAATCGCTAAGCCTGGCGATGACGATGTGCTGCCGGACATGGCCCAGGGCGATGTGTTGAAGTTGATCAAGCTCGACCCGTCCCAGCACTTCACCAAGCCGCCGGCGCGTTATTCGGAAGCCAGTCTGGTCAAGGAAATGGAAAAGCGTGGTATCGGTCGTCCTTCGACGTACGCTGCGATTATTTCCACCATCCAGGATCGCGGCTACGTGGCGCTGCACAACCGGCGTTTCTATTCGGAAAAGATGGGCGATATCGTCACTGAACGTTTGTCCGAGAGTTTCTCCAACCTGATGGACTACGGCTTCACCGCCGGTATGGAAGAGAACCTCGATGACGTGGCTCAAGGCGAGCGCGACTGGAAAAACGTGCTCGACGAGTTCTACGGCGACTTCAAGAAAAAACTCGAAGTGGCGGAGAGCCCCGAGAGCGGCATGCGGGCCAACCAGCCAGTGATGACGGATATTCCGTGCCTGACTTGCGGTCGTCCTATGCAGATCCGTACCGCGTCTACCGGTGTGTTCCTGGGTTGTTCGGGTTACAGCCTGCCACCGAAAGAGCGCTGCAAGGCAACCGTCAACCTGGTGCCGGGCGATGAAATTGCGGCCGATGACGAGGGGGAGTCCGAGTCGCTGGTACTGCGTGGCAAGCATCGTTGCCCGATCTGCAGCACGGCGATGGATGCCTACCTGCTGGACGAGAAGCACAAGCTGCACATCTGCGGTAACAACCCCGATTGCAACGGCTACGAGATCGAAGAAGGCACTTACCGTATCAAGGGCTACGAAGGTCCGAGCCTGGAATGCGACAAGTGTGGCAGTGAGATGCAGCTCAAGACGGGTCGATTCGGCAAGTTCTTCGGTTGCACTAACCCGACGTGCAAGAACACTCGCAAACTGCTGAAAAGCGGTGATGCGGCGCCGCCGAAGATGGATCCGGTGAAGATGCCGGAACTCAAGTGCGAGAAGGTCAACGATACTTACATCCTGCGTGATGGCGCTTCTGGCCTGTTCCTGGCTGCCAGCCAGTTTCCGAAAAATCGCGAGACACGTGCGCCGTTGGTGCTGGAGATCGTGCCGCACAAGGACGAAATTGATCCTAAGTATCACTTCCTTTGCGAAGCGCCGAAGAAGGACCCCGATGGTCGTCCGGCCGTGATCCGTTACAGTCGCAAGACCAAAGAGCAATACGTGCAGACCGAGGTGGATGGCAAGCCTACGGGCTGGAAGGCGTTCTACGATGGAAGCAAGTGGAAGGTCGAGGACAAGCGCCAGGGCGCTTGATCCGCTAACCTGCACCTGCAGGCGCGAGCAAGCTCGCGCCTGCAGAGTCGCCAGCATCACGCCTATTCGTTGTGGAGATTGCCGTTATGGCCAACGAACTCTATACCCGTACCAATCAGAAGATCTATTTCGCGGGTTTGTCCCTGGAAGCCCTTGGTCGTGCCGAGGACGGGAAGGAGATGAATGCTATCGCTCTGGTCCAGGCAGGGCGTGAAGCAGCGTTGTTCCATTTGTATGGCGCCTTACTCGGCCTGTGTCATGAAATCGCCGGGTTCTATCGCTTGCCTCAGGCCGGCGCGGCGCGTGCGGAAATGATCATTGCCCGCGAAGTGCTGGAGACCATGGCCATCCCTGAATTGGCCGAACTGGTGGAAATGGCCCAGAGCCCCGACAGCTGGGTGGCGCGCCTGCTCAAGGCACATAGCGACATGTTCCAGCCGCCACGCGTGCCTCATGTTCCCAAGGGCGATGTAACTCAGCCGCTGATCGTGGCGGTTTCAATGGCGCAGGACGAGCCAAAGCCGTTGAGTCGTGAGGATATGGAAAGCTGGCGTCAGGAGTTGAAGAAACTGGCGCTTCGGTTTCGGGAAGGGTTGAACGAGTGCTGAGCGGCCGATGATCATCGAACAAGGACGCTGACGCTTACTGTGGCAAGCCCACTCGCCACAAGACTGATATAATCCCGCGCTTTCGTGGAGAACAGATTTTTATGCCAACGTCCTTTCTGGAAATTGTTGAATTGCCTGACGGCCGAATTGAGCTGCGCAGGGCTGAGGACGAGGGTTCTCTGGTGACTTTGGACTTTTCTGATGACGCTAAAGCATTCCTGCAAGGCCAGCATGTGGAAGTGGCAAAGGCCATGTTGAGCGTTGGTGTGCAGATGGCAGGGCGCCTTGCCGAAGGCGAGCCAGAGAAAGACGATGGCCCGCGCGTACTTCACTGAGTCCGTTTGTCGGTTTTTTGCAAGGTTAAGGTTACAAAATCGGCTTCTCAATTCTGTAGAAGCCTTGCGTCCATCGCAGGCACTGACTAAGCGTCAGGGCTGCAATCGGACGGTCTGTAAGCGGTGCCCGGATACGCATTGCGCGTTGCTCCAGACTTATCCCAATCGAATGTTCAAGCTTTGTGCATCGCCTGTGCGAGCAGCGCTGATCAATTGCTGCTTGGCTGTTGGGTTCAACGGGTTCAGCCAACTGACTACTGTGTGGCTACGCCCCAGACGCAAGGCTTCGCACGCCAATTGTTGTGCGCTCTGAGTGCCTCGAGGTTGCAGCAGCAGGATGCGCTCGCGGTTCAAGCCTGCATCTCGCAGCCAGGTCTGGGTCAGGCTTGACGGTGGTGCTATCAGGGTCAGCCACCGAGCATCCTGTTCCTGGCTCAGTTCGCGAAGAATGGGGGCCAGCAAGCTCAGGCAGTTCCCGGCAGCGCCGCGCAACGACAATTCACTGAATACCTCGGGGTCGTTGATCCACGGGGATTCAACCGTTTCCTTGAGGCTGGGAGCCAGCGGCTGGGCCAAGAAGGCCTCGAACAGTGGCAATTGTGTGTGTTGCTGGGCGTGTGGGAACTGCATGATGCCTCCGTTAGCGGCGAATAACGCCGACACTCAAGCCTTCGATCACCAAATCCTGGTCTTTCAGGTTCACTTCAATTGGTGCGAACTCTGGGTTTTCGGCCAGGAGCCAGACCTTGCTGCCTTCGCGCTTGAAGCGTTTGACTGTCACTTCGTCACCGATACGCGCAACGACGATCTGGCCATTGCGGGCTTCGCGCGTGGTATGCACGGCCAGTAGGTCGCCGTCAAAGATGCCGACATCCTTCATGCTCATGCCGTGGACCCGTAGCAGGTAATCGGCGCGAGGGTGAAAGAACGTCGGGTTGATGTTGCAGGATTCCTCGACGTGTTGTTGTGCCAGGATGGGGGCGCCGGCGGCAACACGACCGATGATGGGCAGTGTCGATTCGTCGGCCTTGGCCTCGAAGCCCGGAATACGAATGCCTCGGGAAGCCCCTGGCGTCATTTCGATTGCCCCTTTGCGGGCAAGGGCCTTCAGGTGTTCTTCGGCAGCGTTGGGGGATTTGAAACCCAGCTCCAAGGCAATTTCGGCGCGGGTTGGCGGATAGCCGTTATCGTCGAGGCAGCGCTTGATAAAAGCGAGAATCTCAGCTTGGCGTGGCGTCAGTTTTAGCATGTTGATCGCTCTGTCTTTTTATACAGTGACTGGGATTATATACAGTGAATCGCGCTTGGCAATCACCGTTTTCCTTGACGCCGCCAGACGGTCATCTGCCAGTCTCCAAAACGCCTGGAACAGCGCTGCCTACATCCTCTCGAAGATGTGATTAAATAAGCGGCGCACAAGTGACTACCCAGCCGGAAAACGGCCCCGCAGGCTTGACATTACACATTGTGAAACGTATGTTTCAAACAAGTGTTTGTCAGGCGGAGTAGCCATGGCCCAGTCGGAAACCGTTGAACGCATTCTCGATGCTGCCGAGCAGTTGTTCGCGGAAAAAGGATTTGCTGAAACTTCATTGCGGCTGATCACTAGCAAGGCTGGGGTCAATCTTGCTGCAGTGAACTACCATTTCGGTTCAAAAAAGGCTTTGATCCAGGCGGTGTTCTCACGTTTCCTGGGGCCTTTTTGTGTCAGTCTCGATCGTGAGCTGGAACGTCGCCAAGCCAAGCCCGACATTAAACCGAGCCTGGAGGACCTGCTGGAAATCCTGGTCGAGCAGGCGTTGGTGGTGCAGCCGCGCAGTGGCAATGACCTGTCTATCTTCATGCGCCTGCTCGGCCTGGCCTTCAGCCAGAGCCAGGGCCACCTGCGACGTTATCTGGAGGATATGTACGGCAAAGTGTTCCGCCGCTACATGTTGCTGGTCAATGAGGCCGCCCCGCGTATTCCTCCGATCGAACTGTTCTGGCGCGTGCATTTCATGCTTGGTGCGGCAGCGTTCAGCATGTCCGGGATCAAGGCTTTGCGGGCGATTGCCGAAACCGATTTTGGCGTCAACACTTCGATCGAGCAGGTCATGCGCCTGATGGTGCCGTTCCTGGCTGCAGGGATGCGCGCTGAAACAGGTGTTACCGATCAGGCAATGGCTGCCGCGCAGTTACGCCCACGCAGCAAGTCGGTGCCTGCCGCGGCCAAGGTTTAACTGTTTGCGGGTGGGCGTGACTGCTTGCATCCGCTAAGCTAGCCGCCCATGCCGATTCCAAATGTTTATCCCACACCCCGTCGTTCTTTTGAACATTCAGTGCCAGGCCAGACCCTGGTGGTGCGACGGGTTGCGCGCGTTATTTAAGGAAAGTTTATGACTGCTGTCCTGCAAGGCTCTTTGATGGTAGACGTGGCCGGTACCTGGTTGACGGCTGAAGATCGCCACTTGTTGCGTCAACCTGAAGTGGGTGGGCTGATCATTTTTGCGCGCAATATCGAACACCCGCGCCAGGTGCGTGAATTGAGCGCCGCCATTCGTGCCGTGCGCCCGGATCTGCTACTGGCAGTCGATCAGGAAGGCGGGCGGGTTCAGCGCCTGCGCCAGGGTTTCGTGCGCTTGCCGGCCATGCGCGCCCTGGCAGACAACCCGAACGCCGAATTCCTGGCCGAGCAATGTGGCTGGGTCATGGCCACGGAAGTGCTGGCTGCAGGCCTGGATTTGAGCTTTGCCCCGGTACTGGATCTGGATTTTCAGCGTAGCGCCGTCGTGGGCACCCGGTCGTTTGAAGGTGATCCCGAGCGTGCCGCGTTATTGGCTGGAGCTTTTATCCGTGGCATGAATGGCGCGGGCATGGCGGCTACCGGCAAGCATTTTCCGGGTCATGGCTGGGCCGAGGCAGACTCCCACGTCGCGATTCCCAATGATGAGCGCAGCCTGGAGCAGATCCGCGCCAATGATCTGGTGCCGTTCGCTCGGTTGAGCAAGCAGTTGGCGGCGGTGATGCCGGCTCATGTCATTTACCCGCAGGTCGACAACAAGCCCGCGGGGTTTTCGCGTCGTTGGTTGCAGGACATCCTGCGTGGCGAATTGCAGTTCGACGGGGTGATTTTCAGCGATGACCTGTCCATGGCTGGTGCGCATGTGGTGGGGGACGCTGCCAGTCGTATTGAAGCTGCCTTGACGGCGGGATGTGACATGGGATTGGTGTGCAACGACCGCGCGGCCGCTGAATTGGCGCTGACTGCTGCGCAACGGATGAAGGTCACGCCATCGGCGCGCATCGCGCGGATGCGCGGGCAAGCCATTGCTTCAACGGATTACAAGCAGGATCCACGTTGGCTGGCGGCCCTTGGCGCGTTGCGCGAGGCTCAATTGATCGAGTGACGACCCGCGTATTTAGGGGTTACCTTTTTTCCTGCTTGTTGGGCAGCGGGGCAAATAGCGCTTCTATGTCGTCATTGCCCAGCTTCCAATCTCCGGTGGTACGGCCATCCAGTACGCCTGCAGCAAGGTCAGACTTTTCTTGCTGTAGTGCCTGAATCTTTTCTTCCACTGTACCCCGGGCAATCATTTTGTAGACGAACACCGGTTTCTCCTGGCCAATGCGATACGCACGGTCAGTGGCCTGGTTTTCCGTGGCCGGGTTCCACCAGGGGTCGTAGTGGATCACCGTGTCTGCTTCTGTCAGGTTCAGCCCTACGCCACCAGCCTTCAGGCTGATCAGAAAAATCTGCAGCTTACCGCTTTGGAAATCTCTAACCGGTGTGCGCCGATCCCGGGTCTGGCCGGTCAATAGCGCGTAGGCGACACCGCGTTTTTTCAGCTCGGCCTCAATCAGGCCGAGCATGGAAGTGAACTGGGAAAACAGCAGTATCCTGCGACCCTCGGCAAATAACTCTTCAAGCATCTCCATCAAGCTATCGAGCTTGCCGGAACTGCTGCCGCGTGCAGGCAGGTTGGCGTCGTTCACCAGTCGCAGGTCGCAACAGACCTGTCGCAACTTGAGCAATGCTTCCAGGATAATGATCTGGCTACGGGCCACGCCCTTGCGAGTGATCTCGTCGCGGACCTTCTTGTCCATTGCCAGGCGCATGGTTTCGTATACGTCGCGCTGGGCTTCGTTGAGGTCGACCCAGTGGATAATTTCCGTCTTGGGCGGCAGTTCGGTCGCTACCTCTTCCTTGGTACGGCGCAACAGGAATGGCTTGATCCGAGCATTGAGGTGTTGCAATCGCACTTCGCTGCCGCGTTTTTCGATGGGGACGCGGTAGTCGCGGTTGAAGTTTTTCACGTCCCCCAGCCAGCCTGGCAGCAGGAAGTGGAAAAGCGACCAGAGTTCGCCCAAGTGGTTTTCCAGCGGCGTACCACTCAGGCACAGGCGCTGGCGGGCATTCAGCTCGCGGGCAGCCTGTGCGGCCTTGCTGGTGGGGTTCTTGATGTATTGGGCTTCATCCAGGATCAGGACATGCAGCGGCAGCGCGGCGAGAGTTTCGACGTCTTTGGGCAGCAGTGCATAGGTGGTCAGCAGCAGGTCGTAATTGTGCAGTTCGGCAAAATGCTTCTTGCGCCCGGCACCATACAGCGCAAGGACCTTGAGCTGTGGCGTGAAGTGCGCCGCTTCGTCAAGCCAGTTGGGGATCAGGCTGGTGGGCATCACCACCATGCAGGGGCGATCCAGGCGCCCGGCGATTTTTTCGCTGAGAATATGCGCCAGGGTTTGCAGGGTCTTGCCCAGGCCCATGTCGTCCGCAAGAATCCCGCCCACTTCAAGCTGTCGCAATGATTGCATCCAGCTCAGGCCTTCGAGTTGATAAGGGCGCAAGGTAGCGTTCAGGCCCGCGGGTGCGACGGCGCTGAAATTCTTGATATTGCGCAGGCGTTGGGCAAAGTTGCGGATCTGTTCGCCACCTTCCCATTGCAGTGGCAGGTCTTCCAGCGGATTGAGGCGGATCGCGTCGGCCTTGGCCAGGCGCAGGGCAGTGGTGCCCGGTTCTTGCAGGTAGAACTCGCCAAGGGTCGCAAGCACCGGTTTCAGTCGTCCATAGGGCAGTGCAACCTGCAGCGGGCCGTGGCCGTCATTTGGCAGGCCGGGAATATGAACCAGGATCAGTTCGTCATCGCGGCGGCGGGCGAGCTTTTCCGGGTTGAGGATTTCGGTGTGGGAGCGCATCAGGTTCAGCAGGATCGGCAGCAGGCTCAGCCGTTGGCCGTTGACGATGATGCCAAGCTCCAGGTCGAACCAGTCGCGTTCTGCTGACTCCTCGACGCTGGCGTACCAGTCATCGACAGGGCTCAAGTCGAAGCCGAAATCCTCGTCAATCTGTAATTCCCAGCCTTCGTCGCGCAATGTGGGCGAGGCGTTGAGGGTGAAGTTCAGCCAGGCGCTGTCGTTGACCATCTCAAACAATTCGCCAGCGCTTTCCGGCAGGGCCTTGCTCTGGCGGGTGGCAATCTTGAAACCTAGCAGTCTTAGCCGTTCACGAAACCGTTGTTCGGTTTCGGGGTGCCGCTTGACCCGCAGGCTCCGGGTTTCCTCGCGCACAATAATGTCTGCGTTCTTATGGCCGCTGACGTAGTTACCCTGATAGTTGAAGGACAGCGCAGCCCGGTGTTGGATGTAACGCTGCATCTTGCCGTTACGCGGCTCAAAGGCGCTGAACTCGATGCTCGCCAGCCATAGGCGCGGGATGGGCTGAACATCATCGAGGATCACTTGCGGCAGTGCCACGCGGTTGTCCAGCACTGCCTGCAGCTTCTCCAGCAACTCGGCATCCTTGGCGGCTGCGGGGTAGGCCAGGGTTTCCTGGACCTTGAGCAGTACTGCCGCGATGTGCTTGCAATTGGTATGTACGGGGCAGCTACAGCGACTGTCCACCAGGATCAACATGCCCTTGGCCGACTCGCGCAGGGTGATCGTCTGGCGATAGACATTGGACCCCGAGCCTTCGCAACTGGCAATAATGGTGCTGTCACCGGACTCGACAATCCGTACGCGGTTTTCCAGAGCGTAGCGTCGACCGCGCTCAAGGCTTTGCTCTTTGAAACGGTTGGCCCATGAAGGCGCCAGGGGCTTGGTCAGCGACGACGGCAGGGGCATGGCGCTATGTCAGTCCTGAAGGTCGAGCGGTGGCGCGCTGGGCGGTTTGGCGGTCAAGGAGGTGACCTTGATCAGCAGGGCCAAGTGGCCGCCGTCCAGGTAGTTGAGCTGGTTGTTCTTGGTGCGCACGTCTTTCTGGCTCAAATGCTCGCTGGCAACGATGCTGCCGTTGTCGTCGAACCGGTTGATCCAGAAATCGGCATCGATATTAGTGAAGCGCCCCAGTTGCAGGTTCAGCACGCCTTCGATAGGGAATTGGCTGTATTGCTCCTGGCCGTCGGTGACTCTTATCTTGACCGACTGCTCGCCGAGGTTCTGCTCCCAGGCTTTGTGCAGCAGCACGGTGTAGTCGCTGTTGGCCCGAAGTTTTTCGACGATGTTGTTCAGGCGTGGCGGGCTGGGCTTTTCGCTGCCCTGGCGTGGCGCCCCGACATCCCAGTCTTCCGGGGCCGGGCGGCTGTTGATCACCGGCTCCGCATTCTGGCGGATCAGGATCATCTCCACCTGATAGAGGCTGTCGGCAAATGCCGAAGGTGCAGCGACCACCAACAACAGACTCAGGATACGAAGCAGGCGCATGGGGCGTCCTTCAGGCAGTTTTCGGGATGAGGCGCTCAAACAGCGCCTCCAATGTATTAAAGCGTTCTTCGGCGCGTTCCATTGGCACCATGAATTTGAACAGCGTTGCGCCTTCGAACTTGTAGCGATTAGGTTGGCCCTGAATCAGCTTGATCAATACCAGCGGATCCACGGGGGTCTGCGCTTCAAACTCGATGCGTCCACCCTGGGGGCCGGCATCGACTTTCTTGATGCCCAGTTGCTCGGCCTGCAATTTGAGCAGCGTCAGGCGTACCAGGTTCTTGGTCGGTTCCGGTAGCAGGCCGAAGCGGTCGATCATCTCCACTTGCAGGTCCTTGAGGCCTTCTTCGTCGGTGGCTGAGGCGATGCGCTTATACAAGATCAGTCGCGCATGAACGTCCGGCAAGTAGTCTTCGGGAATCAACGCCGGCAAGCGCAGGTTGATTTCCGGGCCACCGCCCAGCGGTTGGTCAAGGTTCGGTTGTTCGCCCTTGCGGATGGCTTTCACCGCGCGCTCGAGCATTTCCATGTACAGCGTGAAGCCGACCGCCTGGATCTGCCCGCTCTGGCCGTCCCCCAGCAGTTCGCCGGCACCACGGATTTCAAGGTCGTTGGTGGCCAGCACGAAGCCTGCCCCCAGGTCCTGGGTGTTGGCGATAGCTTCCAGACGCTTTTCGGCGTCGGAGGTGATCTGCTGGCGCGGCGGTGTGAGTAAATACGCATACGCCTGGTGGTGGCTGCGCCCGACCCGGCCGCGCAACTGGTGTAACTGCGCCAGGCCGAACTTGTCGGCCCGCTCGATGATAATGGTGTTGGCGCTTGGCACGTCGATGCCGGTTTCGATGATGGTCGAGGCGATCAGCACGTTGAAACGCTTGTGGTAGAAGTCGCTCATCACCTGCTCGAGTTCGCGTTCGCGCATCTGCCCGTGGCCGATGGCGATCCGTGCTTCCGGCACTAGTTCGGCCAGGTCGGCGGCGCATTTCTCGATGGTCTTGACGTCGTTGTGCAGGTAATAAACCTGCCCGCCTCGCAGCAGCTCCCGCAGCAACGCTTCCTTGACCGTGCTTTTGTTCTGCTCCATGACGAAGGTGCGCACCGACAGGCGCCGCGCGGGCGGCGTGGCAATGATCGACAGGTCGCGCATGCCAGACACCGCCATGTTCAGCGTGCGTGGGATCGGCGTGGCGGTGAGGGTCAGGATGTCGACCTCACTGCGCAGGGCCTTGAGCTGTTCTTTCTGGCGCACGCCAAAGCGATGTTCTTCGTCGATGATCACCAGGCCCAGGTTCTTGATCTTTACATCGTCCGACAGCAGTTTGTGGGTGCCGATCACGATGTCGATCTTGCCTTCTGCCAAGTCAGCGACCGCTGCGTTGACCTCCTTGGCGGACTTGAAGCGGCTCATCACTTCCACAGTCACCGGCCAATCGGCAAAGCGGTCACGAAAGCTGTTGTAGTGCTGCTGGGCGAGCAGGGTGGTGGGGACGAGAATCGCCACCTGGCGACCGCCGTGCACCGCAATGAAGGCTGCGCGCATCGCCACTTCGGTCTTGCCGAAGCCCACGTCGCCGCAGACCAGGCGGTCCATCGGTTTGGGCGCCAGCATGTCGGCGCGCACGGCGTCGATGGTGGTTTGCTGGTCCGGGGTTTCTTCAAAGGCGAAGCCGGCGCTGAACGTCGCGTAGTCGGCCTTCGGATCGGCGAAGGCGTAGCCCTCGCGAGCGGCACGCCGGGCATAGATGTCGAGCAGTTCGGCGGCCACGTCACGCACCTGCTCTGCGGCTTTGCGCTTGGCTTTCTGCCAGGTTTCGGAGCCCAGGCGGTGTAGCGGCGCCAGGGCATCGTCGCTGCCGGTGTAGCGGGCGATCAGGTGCAGGTTGGCCACGGGTACGTAGAGCTTCGCGCCCTCGGCGTATTCCATGGTGAGGAATTCGGCGGTCTGGTTATCGATCTCTAGAGTCGCCAACCCCAGGTAACGCCCGACACCGTGGTCGATATGCACTACCGGCGCGCCTTCGCGCAGTTCGGTGAGGTTCTTGATTACCGCATCGTTGTTGGCGTCGGCGCGCTTTTCCCGACGTCTGCGCTGCATCACGCGTTGACCGAACAGCGGGCTTTCGGCTATCAGCGCCAGGGCCGGGTCGTTCAGTACCAGGCCTTCGTCCAGCGGTGCAATAGTGATCGCCAGCCGATCCTTGCTGGCGACAAAGTCTGGCCAACTGTCTACGGTTTTGGGCCGCAGTTTCAGGCGTTCGAGCAGTTCCAGCAGCACTTCGCGGCGGCCGGCGGATTCGGCAGTGAACAGCACGCGGCCAGGGAAGTCGCCGAGGAAGTTGGAGAGCGCTTCCAGTGGTTGGTTGGCCTTGGCCTGGATCGCCAGGTCTGGCAGCGCTTGTGCGGGGAAACGCTCACGGCCAACACCGGTTTCCACGTCCTGCTGGCTGGCGACTACGCGCGGCCAGTTTTTCAGGCGGGCGAAGCAGTCTTCCACCGGCAGGAACAATTCCGCGGGCGGCAATAAAGGGCGGGCCGGGTCGACGCGACGCTCTTCATAGCGGTTTCGCACATCGTTCCAGAAGTTCTCCGCCGCCTGCTCGATGCCGGGCAGGGAGAACACTTGGGTGTCCTGGGGTAGGTAATCGAATAGGGTCGAGGTTTCATCGAAGAACAGCGGCAGGTAGTACTCGATACCGGCCGGTGTAATCCCGCTGCTCAGGTCTTGAAAGATCGGGCAGCGACGGAAGTCCACGTCAAAACGCTCGCGAAAGCGCGCCTTGAAGCGCGTCACTGCGTCTTTTTGCAGCGGGAATTCCCGGGCTGGCAGCAGCTTGACCGACTCGACCTTGTCGATGGAACGCTGGTTTTCCGGATCGAAGGTGCGCAGGGTTTCGATTTCGTCATCGAACAGGTCGATCCGATAAGGCAGTTTGCTGCCCATCGGGAACAGATCGATCAGCGCCCCACGCACTGCGAACTCGCCGTGCTCGTACACCGTGTCGACACAACGGTAGCCGCTGGCTTCAAGGCGCGTGCGCATTTGTTCCACGTCGAGCTTCTGGCCGATATCCAGCACCAGGCTGCTGCCCAGCAGGAACTTGGTCGGTGCCAGGCGGTGCAGGGCGGTGGTGATCGGCACTACCAGCACACCATGGGCGAGTTCCGGCAGGCGGTACAGGCTGGCGATGCGCTGGGAGATGATGTCCTGATGCGGCGAGAACAGATCGTAGGGCAGGGTTTCCCAGTCCGGAAAATGCAGTACCGGCAAATCGGGGGCGAAGAAGCTCAGCTCCTGCTCCAGTCGTTCAGCGCTTTGGCTGTCGGCGGTCAGCAGCAGGGTAAAGCGCTTGGCTGCGCTGGCAGCCTCGGCGATGGCCAGGCTCAGGGCGGCACCGGGCAAGTTGCCCCAATGCTGTTTACCTGCTTCGGCAGGGAGTAGCGGTAGACGCAGGACGGGCACGGATGTTTGAGCTCCAGCGTTGCGACAAAGTCGGTAATTGTAACGGCCCGGAGTGCCGCCTGTCAGTTGCTGACTGTGTCTAATGCGGTTTGTAGGAAATGTAGTGGCTAAGACAAACAAAGCCGGGTTCTGACTCAATATGTAGTGCCCAAATGCATGTATATTTCGGAGGGTTACGGACAAGTCGTGGGCGGCATTCTCTGGAGGGTGTTCTGCAAGCCGCGTATTTACTGGCCTGCGGCGCGGTTGTTTTTTTTTGCAAGGGGTTTTGTTGCGGTTCGCGCATTGCTTGGGGGGCGGTCGGGCGGCATAATGTAGCCCCTTTTTTCAGCCCCTACATGTGGAAGGTTCCCGTGACTCAGAAGCCCGACCAGTGTCTTGGTGAATGGATCGACCGTGAAGCACTCGCAGAAGCGATGATTCCGCTTATCGGCCAGCTTTACCGCAATAACAATGTGGTTAGCTCGATCTATGGCCGCAGCCTGATCAACCAGTCAGTCATCGCGATTCTCAAGGCTCATCGCTTTGCTCGCCACCGCTCTGCCGACGACAGCGAACTCTCCGTCCACGAAACATTCCCACTGCTCAAGGCCATGAGCGAGCTCAAGCTCGGCGCGGCTTCGGTAGACCTGGGCAAGCTGGCCTACAAATTCCGCAATGAAGGCAATGGCCGTACCGCCGAGCAGTTCGTGCGCGAAGAAATGGCTGACGTGGTTGGCCAGCAAAATGCTGCCGCGCGTAAAGGCACCGACGTCGTCCTCTACGGTTTCGGTCGTATCGGCCGTCTGCTGGCGCGCATCCTGATCGAGAAAACCGGTGGCGGCGACGGCCTGCGCCTACGTGCCATTGTCGTGCGCAAAGGCGCCGAGAATGACCTGACCAAGCGCGCCAGCCTGCTGCGTCGTGACTCGGTGCACGGTTCGTTCAATGGCACCATTACCATTGACGAAGAAAACAACACCATCACCGCCAACGGCAACCTGATCCAGGTGATCTACGCGAAGAACCCGACCGAGGTGGATTACACCCGGTACGGCATCCAGAACGCCCTGCTGGTGGATAACACCGGCGTATGGCGTGATGCCGACGGCCTGGGCCAGCACCTGGCCTGCCCGGGTATCGACCGCGTTGTATTGACTGCGCCTGGCAAGGGCAAGCTCAAGAACATCGTTCACGGCATCAACCACGCTGAAATCACCGCTGACGACAAGATCGTGTCCGCTGCCTCCTGCACCACCAACGCTATCGTGCCGGTGCTCAAGGCAGTGAATGACAAGTTCGGCATCGTCAACGGCCACGTTGAAACCGTTCACTCGTACACCAACGACCAGAACCTGATCGACAACTTCCACAAGGGCGATCGCCGTGGCCGCAGCGCCGCGCTGAACATGGTGATCACCGAGACCGGTGCTGCCACCGCTGCTGCCAAGGCCTTGCCTGAGCTGGCCGGCAAGCTGACCGGCAACGCGATTCGTGTGCCGACGCCGAACGTGTCGATGGCCATTCTCAACCTCAACCTTGAGAAAGCCGCCACCCGTGAAGAGATGAACGAGTACCTGCGCTACATGGCGCTGCACTCCGACCTGCACAAGCAAATCGACTACGTCAATTCCCAGGAAGTGGTTTCCACCGACTTCGTTGGCTCGCGCCACGCCGGTGTGGTGGACGCGGAAGCGACCATTACCCAGGACAACCGCGTTGTACTGTACGTTTGGTACGACAACGAGTTCGGCTACAGCTGCCAGGTAGTTCGCGTGATGGAAGACATGGCTGGGGTCAACCCACCTGCGTTTCCGCGCTAAGCCACAGCGTTGAATGAAAAAGCCCCGACTGGTTCGGGGCTTTTTTGTACCTGGGAATTTTGTGTTGGGTTTGAAGGCCTCATCGCGAGCAAGCCCGCTCCCACATGTGATCGAGTACGTCCTTGGAATGCGGTCAAATGTGGGGGCGGCCTGCTCGCGATTGGCAATCTATCAGGTGCCGCCAACCACCGAGGCCTGCGCCGTGCGCAGTGCATGCCGATTGCCTTTGAACAGCACCAAGGTTGCCACCAGCCCCAGCACCGCCGCACCGCTGAGCCAGATTCCCGGCGCGGCCTTGTTATCCAGCACATGGATCAGGTAGGTGCAGGCCGCCGGGGTAAAGCCACCAAAGGTCGCGGTCGCCAGGCTGTAGGCCAGGGAGAAGCCGGTGGTGCGCACTTCCAACGGCATAATCTCGGTCAGGGCTACTACCATGGCACCGTTATACGAGCCATAGAGGAATGACAGCCACAGTTCGACGATCAGCAGATGGCTGAAGCTCGGATTGGCCACCAGCCATGACAGGGCCGGATACGCCGTCAGGATCGCCAGAATGGTCGCTCCCAGCAGTAGGGGCTTGCGGCCAACTTTGTCAGACACCGCGCCCATCACCGGCAGCCAAAAGAAGTTCGACAGGCCGATGCACACGGTGACCAGTAGTGCATCCAGGTCTGACAGGTGCAGCTCGGCCTTGCCGAAGGTCGGGGTGTAGGCGGTGATCAGGTAGAACGACACGGTAGTCATCACCACCAGCGCCATGCCGGCCAGGACGATGCCGAAGTTTTGACCGATAGAGCGGATGATTTCCTGCAGGGTAGGGCGATGTTTACGCGCCTGGAATTCAGGGGTTTCTTCCAGGGAGCGGCGAATCACGAAGATCACGGGCACAATCAGGCAACCGATCAGGAACGGCACGCGCCAGCCCCACTCACCCATTTCTTCGGGGCTCAGCCAGTGATTCAGGCATACACCCAACAGGCCGGCGAACACCACCGCGGCTTGTTGACTGGCGGACTGCCAACTGACGAAAAACCCCTTGCGTCCCGGTGTAGCGATCTCCGCCAGGTACACCGAGACCCCGCCCAGCTCGACACCTGCAGAAAAGCCTTGCAGTAAGCGACCAAACAGTACAATCAGCGGTGCGGCCACCCCCAGAGTGGCGTAGCCGGGAACGCAAGCGATCAGGACCGTACCCGCGGCCATCATGACTAGGGTGATTACCAGGCCTTTTTTACGGCCGTGGCGGTCGATGTAGGCACCGAGGAAAATCGCTCCAAGCGGGCGCATGAGGAACCCGGCTCCAAAGGTCGCAAGGGACAGCATCAGGGACGCAAAGGCGCTGTCGGCAGGGAAGAAGGTCTTGGCGATGGCCGTGGCGTAGAAGCCATAGACCATGAAATCGAACATTTCGAGGAAGTTACCGCTGACAACGCGAAAGATCGCCTTGCCTTTGCCCGTAGTGCTGGACATGTCATTTACTCAACTGGCTATCGTGTTGGAAATCCCTGCTTGGTGTTCGTCCGTGCTACAGATCTGGGCGCGTGGTGGCGTTCAAGATTTTTGTAACCATATGTGTATAGATAAGAGCGAAGCAAGAAAAACCGTTAGCAAGCTGGCTATTTTTTCGAGCCTGCTCAACCCGCGTCAGGCGGCGACATGCCGCATAATGGTCCGCTCGGAAATATGCTTGAGTGCGGCTTCATTCAGTTTCAACAGCGATAAGGTTGTGTGTCTTATGGGCGGTTTGCGATACGCCGTGGTGGGGGCTGTGCTGGGGATGCTGGGGGGCTGCGGCGCCAGTGAGTCCCTGGAAGCTTTTGGCGGCCAGACCATGGGCAGCACCTATTCGATCAAATATGTCCGCAATCCCGGCACGCCGGCCACCAGTGATTTGCAGCCGCAGGTGCAGAGCATTCTTGGCGAGGTCGACCGGCAGATGTCGACCTATCGCAGCGATTCCGATATCGAACATTTCAACGACCTGCCGGCCAACAGTTGCCGGCCGATGCCCGAACCGATCCTGCACTTGGTACGGACCGGCGAACAGTTGTCCCAGGCCAGCGGCGGGGCGTTTGACCTGACCGTCGAGCCGCTGCTGAACCTGTGGGGGTTCGGCCCGCAGGCGCGGGAGATAAAAATACCGGAGCCCATGGCGTTGGCCCAGGCGCGCCTGCGCGTCGGTCACCAGCACCTGCGGATCGCGGGCAGCCAGTTGTGCAAGGATGCGGCCGTCCAGGTGGACTTCAACAGCATCGCCGCCGGTCACACGGTGGATCGAATCGCCGAACGGCTAGAGCAGTTGGGTATTGACCGGTACCTGGTCGAAGTGACCGGGGAGCTCAAGGCTGCCGGGCGTAAACCCGACGGGGCGCCCTGGCGCGTAGGTCTTGAAGAACCCCGCGACGATCAGCAGGTAGCCGAGCGTATTATCGCGGTGGACGGTTTCGGCGTGTCTACTTCAGGTGACTATCGCAATTATTTCCAGCAGGATGGTCGCCGCTATTCCCATACCCTCGATGCCCGCAGCGGGGCGCCGATCACCCATCAGTTGGCGTCGGTCACGGTGTTGGCTCCTTCGGCATTGATGGCAGATGGGTTGTCGACCTTGCTGTTGGTGCTGGGGCCTGAAGAGGGTTGGAACTACGCAGAAGAACACCGGATCGCGGTGTTTTTTGTGATGCGTGAGGGGAGTGCTTTCGTCACACGCAGTAACAAGGTGTTCGAGCAGCTGACGGCGGCCAAGCCGTAACAATTACTATGTAGTAAAGGCAAAACTGGCCTACGACGCGACCAAGGGTTAATGTGCGCGGCGTTGAGCGTTCTATAGACTGTGCCCCGGCTCACACACATGAGCCTATTTGATCCTTCATGACCGCTGGCCGCGGCATGATTTAGCCAGGCGCCCAACCGTGCGTCCTGGCCTGTTCTGAGGAGTACGCATGGCTGTCTACAACTACGACGTGGTGGTACTGGGTTCCGGCCCGGCTGGAGAAGGTGCGGCGATGAACGCCGCCAAAGCAGGGCGCAAGGTGGCGATGGTCGATAGCCGCCGCCAGGTCGGCGGTAACTGCACCCACCTGGGCACCATCCCGTCCAAGGCCTTGCGTCACTCGGTGCGCCAGATCATGCAGTTCAACACCAACCCGATGTTCCGGGCCATTGGTGAGCCACGCTGGTTCTCGTTTCCGGACGTACTCAAAAGCGCCGAGAAAGTCATTTCCAAGCAAGTCGCCTCGCGTACCGGCTACTACGCCCGTAACCGCGTCGACCTGTTCTTCGGCACCGGCAGCTTCGCCGACGAGCAAACCGTCGAGGTGGTCTGCGCCAATGGCGTGGTCGAGAAGCTGGTGGCCAAGCACATCATCATCGCCACTGGTTCGCGGCCTTATCGCCCGGCTGATATCGATTTCCACCACCCGCGTATCTACGATAGCGACACTATTCTCAGCCTGGGCCACACCCCGCGCAAACTGATCATCTACGGCGCCGGCGTGATTGGCTGTGAATACGCCTCGATCTTCAGTGGCCTGGGTGTATTGGTGGAATTGGTGGATAACCGCGACCAGTTGCTGAGCTTCCTCGACTCGGAAATCTCCCAGGCGTTGAGCTACCACTTCAGCAACAACAACATCACCGTGCGCCACAACGAAGAATATGACCGCGTTGAAGGCCTGGACAATGGTGTGATCCTGCACCTCAAGTCCGGCAAGAAGATCAAGGCCGATGCCTTGCTCTGGTGCAATGGTCGTACCGGCAACACTGACAAGCTGGGCATGGAAAACATCGGGGTCAAGGTCAACAGCCGTGGCCAGATCGAAGTCGATGAGAACTACCGCACTTGCGTCACCAATATCTACGGTGCCGGTGACGTCATTGGCTGGCCCAGCCTGGCCAGTGCCGCCCATGACCAGGGGCGTTCGGCTGCTGGCAGCATCGTCGACAATGGCAGCTGGCGCTACGTCAACGATGTGCCGACCGGGATCTACACGATTCCCGAGATCAGCTCCATCGGCAAGAACGAGAACGAGCTGACCAAGGCCAAGGTGCCTTACGAAGTGGGCAAGGCGTTCTTCAAGAGCATGGCGCGTGCGCAGATTGCCGGTGAGCCCCAGGGCATGCTGAAGATTCTGTTCCATCGCGAGACCCTGGAAGTCCTCGGTGTACATTGCTTCGGCTACCAGGCTTCGGAGATCGTGCACATTGGCCAGGCGATCATGAACCAGCCGGGCGAGCAAAATACCCTCAAGTATTTTGTCAACACCACGTTCAACTACCCGACCATGGCCGAAGCCTATCGGGTAGCCGCCTACGACGGCCTCAACCGGCTTTTTTGAGCGGCTCCGGCCGGTGGCCTGAGCCGGCCGGGGAGACCGATTTCAGTAATTCCCGAGGGTGGCAGTGGCCAAACCGGGAAAGTCTGTAATCAGGCTATCTACGCCGAAGTCGGCGAGCCTGCGCATCAGCGCGGGTTCGTTGACTGTCCACACCGATACGTGCAAACCCTGGCGCTGGGCTTTTTCCAGGCGCTCGGGGGTACACAGCGTCCAGTTCAACGCCAGAATCTCACAGCCATAGTTTTGCGCGACCTTCAGTGGGTCGAGCCAGGCATATTCCGCCACCAGCCCCCGAGACAGGTCTGGTGTCAGCTCCAGTGCTGCTTTCAGAACTTCCCGCGAGCTGGAGGTCACAGTGATCTTGTCCATGATGCCGAACCGCACGGCCATTTCCCGAATCGCCAGCACGGTGGTCGCGGCGCGAGTGCGTGAAGCGCTTTTGACTTCCAGTTGCCAGTGATCGAAGTCGCACTTTTCGAACAGTTCTTCCAGGCGCGGGATCGGGCAGGGCGTGATCCAGCCGGGACCGCCTTTGCGCGCATCCATCCTCACCAGGTCGGCAGCGTTGTATTCCACCACCTTGGCGCGTCGATCGGCAGTGCGCTTGAGGGTCGGATCGTGGATGACCATCAGCTCACCGTCCATGGACAGGTGCAAGTCCAGCTCGCAGCGGCGTACGCCGTGCTTGAGGCACTGCTGGAAGCTGGTCAGGGTGTTTTCCGGTGCTTCGCCTTTAGCGCCGCGGTGGCCATAAATCAGGGTCACAGTTGCTCCTTGCGCCAGGTTTTCTGGCTGGATAAATACGAATTCAGGTGTCTTGGCCGTCGCTTTGTTCCAAGGCCAGGCGTCGTTCCTGGGCCTGTTTCTGCAAAATGTAGCGTGCCAGCAGTTGGCGTTGGGCATCAGTCATGGATTCAAACTCGGTGCAGACGTCAAAACCGTCAGCCTTCAGTTCGCAATGCGTGACTTTGGCACGCAGCAGCAGGCCCAGCGCCTGGGGCATCAGCACCAGCTTGATCGCCAGGTGGGAACCGGGAGACAGCATCGCAGGGTGCTGGAAGTCGATACCGCCTTCGGAAATGACCACCGGCTGCGGCGTGCCGATCTCGCCTAGGAGGCTGTGGGCCATGACCTGGCTGAGCAGATCCATGCGTTTGTTCTGCACTTTGAGGAAGGCGGCAAGGGTACGATCGCGTTCGCCGATCTGGCGCAGCAGGTGCTGGGATTCAAATTCACTCAGGTGTAATTCACTGAGCAGGTTGAACAGCGGGGAATCATCCAGCAACACTTCCTTGCCCATGGCCTGCGCCACCGACAGGCTGCTGATTTGAAGTGCGATCATGTCGTCGATACGGTAGTATTCGCGGCGATCTTCTTCATCTAATGTCGTCATGGCGAACCCCGGGTTGCGGTAATGGTCTGAGTGTAAAGCTGCTTACCAGACCCCGCCACAGGGACGTCTTCTTTTCCTCCGAACAAGCCCCGACATGTTCAGACCTCTCTTCGTATTTATCGGCACGCGTTATACCCGTGCAAAGCGTCGCAATCATTTTGTGTCGTTCATTTCCTTGACCTCCATGATCGGACTCGCCCTTGGTGTTGTCGTGATGATCGTGGTGCTTTCGGTGATGAACGGCTTCGATCATGAAATGCGCACCCGCGTGCTGGGCATGGTGCCCCACGCGACTATCGAGTCGGGCGAACCGCTCGGCGACTGGCAAAGCCTGGCCGATAAGGTCAAGCAGAACCCCAAGGTCCTGGCGGTTGCGCCGTTCACCCAGATGCAGGGGCTGTTGACCCACGATGGCAAGGTGCAGAAAGTCCTGCTCAACGCCATCGACCCGGCTCAGGAGCGCAAGGTCTCGATCATTGATCAGTTCATGCAGCAGGGCAAACTGGACAACTTGTCGCCCGGCAGCTTTGGCATCGTCATTGGCGATCGGGCTGCGGCCAAGCTGGGCGTGGGCATTGGCGACAAGCTGACCTTCGTCGCGCCGGAAGTCACCGTGACCCCGGCCGGCATGTTTCCGCGCATGAAGCGCTTTACCGTGGTGGGCATCTTTCATGTCGGCGCAGGCGAGATCGACGGCTTCCTCGGCCTGACCAACCTCACCGACCTGGCCCGCCTGCACCGCTGGAAGCCGGATCAGGTACAAGGCCTGCGTCTGAAATTCAACGACCTGTTCGACGCACCACGCACCTCCTGGGAAATCGCCCAGCATTTGGGTGAAAGCCAGTATTACGCCCGCGACTGGACACGCACCCACGGCAACCTGTACCAGGCCATCCGCATGGAAAAAGCCATGATCGGTCTGTTATTGCTGCTGATTGTCGCGGTGGCGGCATTCAACATCATCTCCACTCTGGTGATGGTGGTGAATGACAAAAAGGGCGATATCGCAATCCTGCGCACCCTTGGCGCCACGCCGGGGCAGATCATGGCGATCTTTATGGTACAGGGCACCGTGATTGGCGTGGTTGGTACCCTGATCGGCACTGCGGTGGGCATTCTCGCCGCGCTGAACGTCAGTGCTGCCATTGCCGGTCTTGAAGCGCTGATCGGCCACAAGTTTCTCAACGCGGATGTCTATTTCATCGACTACTTGCCGTCCCAGGTGCAGAGCCAGGACGTGTTGATGGTCGGCGGCGCCGCGCTGGTCCTGAGTTTCCTTGCCACCCTATATCCAGCCTGGCGCGCGGCACGTACCCAGCCAGCGCAGGCTTTACGTTATGAGTGAATCGGGCATGAGTGAAAAAGCAATCCTGAGCTGCCGCAACCTGGGCAAATCCTACGAGGAAGGCCCGGAATCCGTGGTGGTGCTTTCCAATCTGCAGCTGGAGCTGCACCCGGGCGAGCGCGTTGCCATCGTCGGCAGTTCCGGTTCTGGCAAAAGTACCTTGCTTAACCTGTTGGGCGGCCTCGATACGCCGTCCCAGGGCAGTGTGTGGCTGGCCGGTGAAGAGCTGTCGGCCTTGAACGAGCGCGCGCGCGGCCAGTTGCGCAACCGTTCCCTGGGCTTTGTGTACCAGTTTCACCATCTGCTGCCGGAGTTCACGGCGCTGGAAAACGTCTGCATGCCGCTGTTGATCGGCAAGACCGCGATTCCCGAGGCCCGTCAACGTGCCACGGCGCTGCTGGAGCGGGTCGGGCTCGGTCATCGTCTAGAGCACAAACCGGCGGAACTGTCCGGTGGTGAGCGCCAGCGCGTGGCGATCGCCCGTGCTCTGGTCAACAATCCAGGCCTGGTGATGCTCGACGAGCCCACTGGCAACCTCGACTCCCATACCGCCCAAGGCATCAAGGACTTGATGCTGGAGCTGAGCACCCAGATGCGCACCGCGTTCCTGGTGGTGACCCATGACATGAGCATGGCCCGGCAGATGGACCGCGTGTTGCACCTGCAGGAAGGTCATCTGGTCGCCATCTGACCTGTTTCAAGCCCGACGCCGGACGTCGGGTTTTCCATTTTTTCAACGGTGCCCGCGAATGTTCAGACCGTTATCGATTTTCATCGGCACGCGCTATACCCGCGCCAAGCGCCGCAACCGTTTTGTTTCGTTTATCTCGATGACCTCGATGATCGGCCTCGCCCTCGGCGTGTTGGCGATGATCGTGGTGTTGTCGGTGATGAACGGGTTCCAGCGGGAAATGAGCTCACGCATTCTCGGCATGGTGCCTCACGCGACCATCGTCGGCGTCAACCCGATCAGCGATTGGCAGCCTGTGGCCGCCGCCGCGCTGAAAAATCCAGAAGTGACGGCCGCCGTGCCGTTCACCGAAATGGAAGGCATGTTGTCTTATAAAGGAGCGATGCAGCCGATCCAGATCAGCGGTATCGATCCGGCCCAGGAAGGCAAGGTGTCCATCGTCGCCCAGCATATTGTCCAGGGGCAGTTGGAGAATCTGCAGCCGGGTGAGTTCGGCGTGGTGATCGGTGAAATCACGGCCCGTCGCTTCCGCTTGAATGTCGGTGACAAACTGACGTTGATCGTTCCTGAGATCAGCAGTGCCCCGGGTGGCATCACGCCGCGTATGCAGCGCTTGAATGTGGTGGGTGTGTTCAAGGTCGGTGCGGAGCTGGATGGTTCGATGGCTTTGATCCATGTGGCCGATGCTGCACACATGCTGCATTGGCAGCCGAACCAGGTACAAAGCGTGCGCCTGGCGGTGAAGGATCTGTACGCGGCGCCCAAGGTTTCGGCGGACATCGCCACTGCCCTGGGAGCGGCCTACAAGGCGGACGACTGGACGCACACCCAAGGCAGCCTGTTCAGTGCCATGAAGATGGAAAAGACCATGATCGGCTTGCTTCTGCTGATGATCGTCGCCGTCGCTGCGTTCAATATCATTGCCACGTTGATCATGGTGGTGAACGACAAGGGGGCAGATATTGCGATCTTGCGCACCATCGGCGCGACACCACGCCAGATCATGGCGATCTTCATGGTTCAGGGCACGGTGATCGGGGTTGTCGGCACCTTGATTGGCGGCGTGCTTGGTGTGATTGCCGCGCTGAATGTCAGTGAGCTGGTGGGCTGGGTGGAACGCGTGACCGGGCAGCACATCTTCAGCTCGGACGTGTACTTCGTCAGCAACCTGCCTTCGGAGTTGCAGGGCGGGGATGTGCTGTTGATTTGCAGTGCCGGCTTTGTACTGAGCTTTTTGGCGACGATTTATCCGGCGTATCGCGCGGCCAAGATTGAGCCGGCGTATGCGCTCAGGTATTCGTAGCGCTTAAGGCTGCTATCGCGAGCAAGCCCACACATTTGGTCAAGGTAGTGCCAGCCAGCTCTTGCAGTGCTCCTTTGTGCATGGAATAGTCACCCGAGCAAGTGCTTGGTTGGCTATCCTCAGCACGCACAGGAGCGCGTCCCATGTCTGTCGCTTTTCGTTTGCCGTTGCAGGCTTTCTTCGAGCGTGAAGCGCGGCATCCGCGCCAACCGTTTCTGGTTCAACCTACGGGCGGGGGCCAGGTGCAGACCCTCACCTGGGGCGAGGTCGGGCACCAGGCCCGTTGCGCCGCTCATTGGCTACGAGCGCAGGAGCTGCCCCAGGGTTCGCACATAGCCCTGATCTCGAAGAACTGCGCGCACTGGATCATTGCCGACCTGGCGATCTGGATGGCTGGGCATGTTTCTGTGCCGCTGTATCCCAATCTCACCGCCGAGTCGGTTGCCCACGTGCTGGAGCATTCCGAAGCGGTTCTGGTGTTTGTCGGCAAACTCGACGATTGGCCGGCCATGGCTCCCGGAGTAAAAGCCGGGCTGCCGACCATCAGCCTGCCACTATGCCCGGAGGGCGCGTTCGATTTTACGTGGGCCGATCTGCAAACCTGTTCCCCGATCCAGGATGATCCTGCGCCTGCGGCTTCAGACCTGGCCACCATCATCTACACCTCGGGCACCACCGGTTTACCAAAAGGGGTCATGCACAGTTTCGCCACGCTGGGGTTCGCCGCCACCCGGGGCACTGAGTTGTTTGGTTTGGGCGAAGGGGATCGCCTGCTGTCCTACTTGCCGCTGTGCCATGTTGCCGAGCGCATGTTTGTGGAAATGGCTTCGATCTATACCGGACAAACGGTGTTTTTCGCCGAAAGCCTCGACACCTTCCTCATCGACCTGCGGCGCGCACGGCCGACGGCTTTGTTTGGCGTTCCGCGGATCTGGACCAAGTTCCAGATGGGCGTCTACGGCAAAATCCCGCAAGAACGCCTGGAAAGGCTGTTGCGCCTGCCTTTTATCGGCAAGCGGATAGGGCGCAAGGTGCTTGCCGGGCTGGGGCTGGACGCACTACGCGTAGCGCTTTCGGGAGCAGCACCGGTGCCCGAGGCGCTATTGCGCTGGTACTCGCGCCTGGGTCTGGATGTACTGGAGGTTTATGGCATGACGGAAAGCTGCGGTTATTCGCATATCTGTCGCCCTGGACAGCAGAAAATCGGCTGGATCGGCCTGCCGTGTCCGCAGGTCGAGGTGCGGATCGATCCAAACGGCGAAGTCCAGGTCCGTAGCGGTGCGACCATGCTCGGTTACTTCAAGGACCCACAGAAAACCGCCGAGACGATTACCGACGACGGTTTCCTGCGCACCGGCGACAAGGGCGAGCAAGATAGCGATGGCCGTCTGCGGTTGACTGGGCGCCTCAAGGAAATCTTCAAGACCAGCAAAGGCAAGTATGTCGCACCGGCCCCCATCGAAAACCGCTTGGCCGAGCACGGTCGGATCGAGCAGGTATGTGTGGTCGGCGATGGCTTGAGCGCCCCGATGGGCTTGTGTGTGCTTTCTGCGGTGGGTATGCAAGAGGCCGCCGGGGCAGCTCGCGCTTCATTGCAGGCTAGCCTGGAACGCTTGCTGGAGGAGGTCAATCAGGTGCTGGATAAACATGAGCGCTTGCACCAACTGGTAGTGGTAAAAGACAGCTGGGCGGTGGAGAACGGGTTCTTGACGCCTACATTGAAGATCAAGCGCAACGTGATCGAATCAAAATACGGTGCACAGTTCCAAGCCTGGAGCGAGCGTTCCGAGGTCGTGCTGTGGCAGGATTGAGCGCCCGATAAAATCAATAAGGACACTGCAATGAGTCTGTGGCGCACCGTTCCCGATATTGAGCAATTGAATGCGGTCCAGAAAAACACCATTGGTGAAGTGCTGGATATTCGTTTTGAAGGGTTTGACGACGAATCACTGACAGCCAGCATGGTGATCGACCATCGCACGCATCAGCCCTACGGGTTGTTGCACGGCGGCGCCTCGGTGGTACTGGCCGAAACCGTCGGTTCCATGGCCAGTTACCTGTGCATCGACCCCAGCAAGTTCTATTGCGTGGGCCTGGAAATAAACGCCAACCACCTGCGCGGCTTGCGTTCAGGGCGGGTGACGGCGGTGGCCAGGGCCGTCCATATCGGGCGCACGACGCATGTCTGGGATATCCGCCTGACCAGCGACGCGGGCAAGCCCAGTTGCATATCACGCCTGACCATGGCCGTGGTGCCTCTGGGCGAGAGCCCGCCGGCGCGATAGGCGTGGCGTGAGTGTCATCATTCCTGGCAGTTACAGTCATTGCTGTTGCGGCCAAGCGTGGGGACAATCCACTTCTGTTTTCAATGATGGACGGGTTATGTCGCAACAGGTGTTTTTCACGCATGCCAATGGCTTTCCCTCGGCGACCTACGGCAAATTATTCGATGCCCTCGCCCCGGAATATGCGGTGGCGCACCTGCCGCTGCACGGTCATGACCCGAGGTTTCCGGTGGATGACAATTGGCAGAACCTGGTGGATGAACTGATCTACCACCTTGAGCAGCAGCCTGTACCGGTGTGGGGCGTCGGGCACTCATTGGGAGGCGTGTTGCATCTGCATGCAGCTCTGCGTTGCCCACAACTGTACCGCGGCGTGGTCATGCTTGACTCACCGGTGTTGACGCTGGCGGATCGCTGGGTGATTCGCGCCGCCAAGCGGCTTGGTTTTATCGACCGCCTGACGCCGGCAGGCCGGACCCTCGGGCGTCGTGAAGAGTTCATCGACATGGACGCCGCACGTCATTACTTTTCGGGTAAGTCGCTGTTTCGCGGTTTTGATCCGCAATGCCTGGAAGCCTACCTGCAACACGGTTTGCATCAGGTGGGCGATCGCCTGCGCCTGCGTTTTGATCCTGCGACCGAAATCAGCATCTACCGGGGCGTACCGCACACCAGTCCTGGTCATGCCCGGCAACTGAAAGTGCCGTTGGCAGTAGTGCGTGGCCGACAAAGCCGGGTGGTGATGCGTCACCATGCCAGCAGCGTTGCGCGCCTGCCTCTGGGTGAAATGCTGACCATGCCCGGCGGCCATATGTTTCCCCTCGAGCGCCCGCAAGACACCGCGACCTTGATCAAGAATCTGTTCAGTCGCTGGGAAGCCCGCGAGCGTGAGCGTAGTTGCGCATGATCAGCCACGTTGAAGAGGTGCGCCTCAGCCTGCCGCATATTGAATTGGCCGCACATCTGTTCGGGCCTGAAGATGGCTTGCCGGTGATCGCCCTGCATGGCTGGCTGGACAACGCCAACAGCTTTGCGCGGCTGGCGCCGAAACTGCACGGCTTGCGCATTATTGCCCTGGACATGGCGGGCCACGGTCATTCGGCCCATCGACCCGCAGGGGCGGGTTATGCCCTGTGGGATTATGTCCACGATGTACTGCAAGTCGCCGAACAGCTGGGCTTGAAACGTTTCGCATTACTTGGGCATTCCCTTGGCGCCATTGTTTCCCTGGTGCTGGCCGGCGCCTTGCCCGAACGCGTGACGCATCTGGGATTGATCGATGGCCTGATCCCGCCAACCGACACCGGCGAGAATGCGGCCGAGCGCCTGGGCATGGCGCTGCAGGCGCAACTGAGCCTGCAGTACAAGCGCAAACCGGTGTATGGCACTCTCGACCGGGCTGTGGAGGCGCGGATGAAGGGCGTCGTGGCGGTCAGCCGTGAAGCCGCCGAACTGCTGGCACAGCGGGGCTTGATGCCAGTACCGGGTGGCTACACCTGGCGCAGCGACAGTCGCTTGACCCTGGCCTCGCCGATGCGCTTGACGCAAGAGCAGGCCATGGCTTTCGTGCGGCGGGTCGCCTGCCCGACGCAATTGGTAGTCGCAGAAGACGGCATGCTGGCGAAACATTCCGAATTGCTTTCCCAACTGCCTTTTTCGGTAGCGACGCTTGCTGGTGGCCATCATTTACACCTTAACGACGAGTCGGGCGCCATGCTTGTTGCAGACTGTTTCAATCGGTTTTTCACCACGCCTTGACTTGGGGCGATCAACTGCCGAGGCTGGGCGGATTGAAAGGGAGTCAACCATGAGCAATCTGAACAATGTGAAGGCATCCAACGGCCCAGGCGCATCCATCCGATGATCAGGACCAAAGGCGTTATCCGTTTTCTGGGGCTGTGCTGTTTTAGCCCGTTGGTGTTTGCCGCAGACTTGCCGGGGAGCCAGGATCTTCCGTCCGTAACTCGTCCGGTTGATGCACAAATCGTCGATTACCGCCCGGCCGAAGACAAGGAACGCATCTACCCGATGGGGGCGATCCGCAAGATCAGCGGCAAGTTGCGCTATGACGGCCAAGCCACTGCTCGCGGCCAGGTTACTGGCATTACCTACGAACTGCCTGTCGAACATACCTCCAGCGCTGCCTTCAAGGCCACGCGTGAGGCGCTGCAAGAGCAGGGTGCGCAACTGTTGTTCTGGTGCCAGGCCCGTGATTGCGGCGAAAGCAGCCTGTGGGCCAACGATGTGCTGGGCAGTGCCAAGCTGGTGGGCGCCGACGGCCAGCAGGAGTTCCTGCTGCTACGCCTCGCCGCGCCACAGGACAACTCCTTGGTTGCACTGTATGGCATCACCAGGGGCAATCGCCGGGCATATCTGCATGTCGAGCAACTGGATGCCAGCACCCCCATGCCGGTATTGCTGCCTACGTCTGCCACGCTGTTGCGTGAACTGAAAAGCACCGGCGAGCTGGATTTTCCCAATCTGGGCGGCGAGCTTGACCCCACCTGGCTCACGCTGATCTCCCGCGGGTTGAACCTGGATACCACTTTGCGGGTCAGTTTGACCGGGCCAAATGCTGAAACCTGGCGTGAGGGCTTGATCGGCAAGGGCGTACGAGCTGCGCGGCTGGAAACCATTGCTTCCGAAGCCAAGGGTTTGCGCCTGCAATTGATTCGCTGACTACTCCAGGGCGAGCGGACCCGCGCCGTTCGCCTAAACTCTGCTCCTAACGACTTTTTCTCGAGAGACCACATGCTCAACAACGATCGCCTGCTGGTGCAGATCCTGCTCCTGGTGCTGTTTGGTGCCAGCTTCTGGGTGATGGCGCCGTTCTGGTCGGCGCTGTTCTGGGGCGCGGTGCTGGCGTTTGCCAGTTGGCCACTGATGCGTCTGCTGACCCGTACGCTGGGTGGCCGTGAATCCCTGGCAGCGGGGATCCTGACGCTGGGGTGGATGCTGTTGGTGGCTGTGCCGCTGGTGTGGCTGGGGTTCAACCTGGCGGACCATGTGCGTGACGCCGTGGCGTTGATCAAGGATATCCAGGTCGATGGCTTGCCTCAGGCACCAACCTGGTTGGGGTCCATTCCCTTTGTCGGCGAGCGCCTGTTGGGCATGTGGGACAGCATCGATCAGCAGGGCGCCGCCTTGATGGTCACGATCAAGCCCTATCTGGGACAGGTCGGCAACTGGTTGCTGGCGCGTAGCGCGCAGATTGGCGGCGGCATTCTGGAACTGACCCTGAGTTTGGTGTTCGTGTTCTTTTTCTACCGGGACGGGCCGCGTCTGGCGATGTTCGTCCATCGGTTGCTGGAACGGTTGATCGGCGACCGTGCCGGATACTACATCGAACTGGTTGCCGGTACGGTGCAGCGGGTGGTCAACGGTGTGATTGGTACGGCAGCGGCCCAGGCATTGCTGGCGCTGGTCGGTTTCCTGATTGCCGGCGTGCCGGGGGCCCTGGTGTTGGGGGTCGTCACTTTTCTGTTGAGCCTGATACCCATGGGACCACCGCTGGTGTGGATTCCTGCCACGGCTTGGCTGGTGTTCAAGGGCGATTACACCTATGCGGTGTTCCTCGGTGTCTGGGGGACCTTCATCATCAGCGGCGTGGACAACGTGCTCAAGCCTTATCTGATCAGTCGTGGTGGTAACCTGCCGCTGGTGATCGTATTGCTTGGGGTATTCGGTGGGTTGATTGCGTTCGGCTTCATCGGGTTGTTTATCGGGCCGACATTGTTGGCGGTGGCTTATAGTCTGTTGACTGATTGGAGCGCCAGCCAGGCTCAGGTGCGACGGGAAGATGAGGTGGGGTAGCCGCCCCAGGCGCGGACAAAATCCGCGGATCCTGACGATTTACTGATCATCGGATCCCGCAAGGGCGCTGCTTGCGCTACAATCCGCGCCGATTTCGACTTGCCAGAGAGCCCATTCCAATGTCCGTCTGCCAGACTCCTATCATCGTCGCCCTGGATTACCCCACCCGTGACGCCGCACTGAAGCTGGCTGACCAGTTGGACCCCAAGCTTTGCCGGGTCAAGGTCGGCAAGGAGCTGTTCACCAGTTGCGCCGCCGAAATTGTGGGCACCTTGCGTGACAAAGGCTTCGAAGTATTCCTCGACCTGAAATTCCATGACATCCCCAACACCACCGCGATGGCGGTCAAGGCTGCAGCCGAGATGGGCGTGTGGATGGTCAACGTGCATTGTTCCGGTGGTCTGCGCATGATGTCGGCCTGCCGCGAAGTGCTGGAGCAGCGCAGCGGTCCCAAGCCGTTGCTGATCGGCGTGACCGTGCTGACCAGCATGGAACGTGAAGACCTGGCCGGGATCGGCCTGGATATCGAGCCGCAGGAACAAGTGCTGCGCCTGGCGGCCCTGGCGCAGAAGGCCGGCCTGGATGGCCTGGTATGTTCGGCGCTGGAAGCCCAGGCGTTGAAGGCTGCCCACCCGTCGCTGCAATTGGTGACACCGGGAATTCGCCCGGCGGGCAGCGCCCAGGATGACCAGCGACGGATCCTGACGCCACGCCAGGCGTTGGATGCAGGCTCCGATTACCTGGTTATCGGCCGCCCGATCAGTCAGGCGGCCGATCCGGCCAAGGCGTTGGCGGCGGTAGTTGCCCAGATCGCCTGATCTGGTGTGGGGGGCGGTTCACCGGCCCCCCCCCACAGGCTTAGCTGACTTTCAACACCAACTTGCCAAAGTTCTCGCCGTTGAACAGTTTCATCAGCGTTTCCGGGAACGTCTCCAGCCCCTGGACAATATCTTCCTTGCTCTTGAGCTTGCCCTGAGCCATCCAGCCAGCCATCTCCTGCCCGGCTGCCGCAAAGTTCGCGGCGTGATCCATCACCACAAACCCTTCCATGCGCGCCCGGTTGACCAGCAGTGACAAATAATTGGACGGCCCTTTCACGGCTTCCTTGTTGTTGTATTGGCTGATGGCGCCGCAGATCACCACCCGTGCCTTCAAGGCCAGACGGTTCAGTACGGCGTCGAGAATGTCACCGCCAACGTTATCGAAGTACACGTCTACGCCTTTCGGGCACTCGCGCTTGAGGCCGGTCGCCACGTCTTCGCTTTTGTAGTCGATGGCCGCGTCAAACCCCAGCTCATCGAGCAAAAACCTGCATTTGTCGGCTCCTCCGGCAATGCCCACAACTCGACAGCCTTTGATCTTGGCGATCTGCCCGGCGATGCTGCCCACTGCGCCGGCAGCGCCGGAAATCACCACGGTTTCCCCAGCTTTCGGCGCGCCGGTATCGAGCAGGGCAAAGTAGGCGGTCATTCCGGTCATGCCCAGCGCCGACAGATAAAGCGGCAGCGGTGCCAGTTTGGGATCGACCATATAGAAACCACGGGGCTCGCCCAGGAAGTAGTCCTGCACGCCCAACGCGCCGTTGACGTAATCGCCCACGTTGAATTTCGGGTTGTTCGAAGCGATAACCTGTCCGACGCCCAGTGCGCGCATGACTTCGCCGATGCCCACGGGTGGGATATAGGACTTGCCTTCATTCATCCAGCCACGCATGGCCGGGTCGAGGGACAAATACTCGTTGCGTACCAGGATCTGGCCGTCCTGAACGGCGCCCACCGGCACTTCCTGATAGCTGAATGTATCCCGCGTGGCCGCGCCGACCGGGCGTTTGGCGAGAAGAAATTGGCGATTGGTCTGGGCAGTCATGGCAGCGACTCTGGATAAATGAGCCTAGAGTGATAGCCCCTCCCGACGCGGGGAGCAAGCTTGATCGATGAGTGCGAATGCTTGTCGATAGGCTGGATTGATAGTGCGGTCGACACACTTATCACTGTGGCGCATGAAAGCCTAACTGGCCTTTTGATAGTGCTGACGTTCGGTTGTGCGCGCTGGCTATGCTGGGCCGACGATTCAACATCCAGGGACATAAGCATGAGTATGACGTTTTCCGGCCAGGTTGCCCTGGTGACGGGTGCCGCAGCAGGTATTGGCCGCGCTACGGCACTGGCATTTGCTAATGAAGGTTTGAAGGTAGTAGTCGCCGACCTGGACATGGTGGGCGGCGAGGAAACGGTCGCGTTGATCCACCGGGCGGGCGGCAGCGCTGTGTTCGTAAGGTGTAACGTTACCGAAGAAGCGGATGTACAGCACCTGATGCAGCGGGTGATCGCCGTCTATGGTCGGTTGGACTATGCGTTCAACAATGCCGGAATTGAAATCGAGAAAGGCAAGCTGGCGGACGGCACGTTGGATGAGTTCGACGCCATCATGGGGGTTAACGTCAAGGGTGTGTGGTTGTGCATGAAATACCAGTTGCCACTGTTGTTGGCCCAGGGTGGCGGGGCCATCGTCAACACGGCATCGGTGGCAGGATTGGGCGCAGCACCGAAGATGAGTATTTATGCAGCCTCCAAGCACGCGGTAATTGGCTTGACCAAGTCGGCGGCGATTGAGTACGCGAAAAAGAAGATTCGCGTCAATGCCGTATGCCCGGCGGTGATCGATACCGATATGTTCCGCCGAGCCCATGAAGCCGATCCGCGCAAGGCGGATTTTGCCGCCGCCATGCACCCGGTCGGGCGTATCGGCAAGGTCGAGGAAATTGCCAGTGCGGTCCTTTACTTATGTTGCGATGGTGCGGCGTTCACCACCGGTCACGCCCTGGCGGTGGACGGTGGTGCGACGGCCATCTAGGACCTGATGCCCAACAGCATTCAGAAAGCCTTTTGGAAGTCTGTGAGACCTTTCCGCAGATGGCCAGATGCCTCGATCCATTGTGTTTCAATAGGTAAAAAACTCAATAAAATCAAAGCTTTAATAAAATTATGGGCAAGGTCTTCAGGGGCATCTGTGCTTAACTGGTTTGAGTTAAATGCCAAACAGTTAAAAGGGGATGGCTCATGGATTTGGAGATCAATCGGCAAGCCCTGATCCCGGTGGTTCAGCAGATTGTCAGCGCGGTGGCCGCGTGGATTCGGGAAAGTGGAGTCAGTCCTGGAACACGCCTGCCTTCCATCCGGCAGTTGGCCCATGACAATTTGCTCAGCCAGTCCAGCGTTATCGAGGCGTTCGATCGAATGGTGGCCGAAGGGCTGTTAGCCTCAAGGCACGGTTCGGTTTTTTTCGTCGCGGCGCAGCCTGCTGTCAGCGGCCCGGCCACGGAATGCCAATGGTATGAAGGTGCGGAGCGGGACTGGGGCGTGTTTACCGATAGTCCGTTGGGCGAGTTGAAGCTGGGATGTGGATGGTTGCCGGACTCCTGGCGCGAGAACGACGACATCAGTTATGCGATTCGTGAAATTACCCGTACCGACATTGCCGGGGTATTCAACTACAGCACGCCTCTTGGGTTGCCAGTGTTGCGCGAGCAATTGCTCAAGCGCCTGACCCAGATCCAAGTGGCTTCCAGCGTCGACCGCATTCTGACGACTCACGGTGCCAGTCATGCCCTGGACTTGTTGATACGCACGCTCCTCAAGGCCGGCGATACGGTCGTGATCGAAAGCCCAGGCTACGGCAATCTTTATAGTTTGCTGACCTTTCACGGGGTCAAGTTGCTGGAGGTGCCCAGGACACGCAGTGGACCGGATCTGCAGGTCCTGGAAGCGTTGCTGGCAATTCATCATCCCAAATGCCTGTTCATCAACAGTCTTTACCACAACCCGACCGGCACCAGCCTTTCATTGTTGGTGGCGGAGCGTTTGCTGCAACTGGCGCATGCGCGGGATTTCCTGATCATCGAGGAAGATGTCTACGGAGACCTGCAACATGCGTCGTGTACCCGGCTGGCCGCCTTGCCGCATGACGATAGGGTTATCTACGTCGCGAGTTTTTCCAAGACGCTGAGCAGCGCGCTGCGGGTCGGCTATCTCACCGCCAACGAGGCCACCATTGCGCAACTGGTCAAGGTCAAGACGTTGACTGGCATGGGCACATCGCGCTTTGCCGAAGCCGTGGTGGCTACGCTTCTGGCCAATGGCACTTATCGCAAATGGGTCCAGCGTTTGCGTCGGCGATTGAGCGTAGAAATGGCGACGACCTTGCAACTGCTGGAGGACGAAGAGTGGGAGGTTTTTGCCGTGCCGGCGGGGGGGATGTTTCTTTGGGCGAGGCCAGGTGTGGAGGAGCGTTCGACACTGCATGCCCATGCTCGTCGGCTCGGGGTCCTGCTTTCGCCTGGCGCCTTGTTCAGCCCGACGGGCGAGCGCAGTGATTGGCAGCGGATCAATGTAGCGTATGCCGGTGATCGGCGCGCGCAGGCGCTGTTCCGGGCCATGGGCCCTGCAGGATCGAGTCCACCATTTTGAAAGCGACGCAGATATAGTTTTTGCCATTAACGGGGGCTGACGTCTTGTGTGCCTGGCTTGCGGTTGCGAATCTCGCGGCATGGATACCGGGCTTGTGATTACTGCAAACCATCGGCCATCGATTCAAAAGCCTCAAAGGCATGTCCTCGCTCAGCAGTGGTTTGCTGAAGTTACGCCCCTCGACGCCTACCGCTAGGTGTTCGACGAGTCCGTCGAACTGACCCAGGCCAAGGGCCTGGTATGGAATGGTCGGTGGGGCGCTGTCGTCTTTGATCAGGCGTGATTGACCAGGAAAGTGAGCAGTGCCTCATTGACGAAGTCAGGGTTTTCCCGGCAGGAAATATGGCCCGCGTCGGGGATCAATTTCAATGAACAGCCGATGAGGTCGGCCATTTCCCGGGCCTCGGCGGGTGGTCGTGGCTTGTCATGCTCACCGCACATCACCAAGGTGGTGTTCGCGTCCAAGTGTGGCAGTTGATCCAGAATATTGGTGCGGCTAAAGATCAGTCGTCCAAGAGGGACGATGCTTTGTAGCAGGCGTTCTTTGGAAAAGTTCTGCAACGCCTGGCGAAAATCCTGATACAGCGCGGACTCGCGATCGATGCATGGGCGGAAGAAGATGGGGGCGATCACATCCAGCAACGACTCGGGGATGGCGCCCGCATCCTCGATCATCTTGAGCAGCGAGAAGTAATATTGGCGGGCCGCCTCGGGTTCTGCACCGAGATAGGTGTCCATCAGCACCAAGCTGTTGATCCGCTCAGGAACTTGCAACGCCAGGCGTGCGGCCCACATGCCACCGACCGATAAGCCCACCAGATTGATGTGTGCGATGTCCAGATGGTCCAGCAGGGCCAGGGCCTGGCGTGCGAGGTCGTCAAGGGATTGCACGGAGGTAGGTAACTGACCTGATTCGCCATGGCCCCAAAGCTCGGGAACAATTACTCGGTACTGTTGCGACAGGGCCTCTATCTGCGGCGCCCACATATTGCCGTCCCACAGATAACTTGAGCCAAGCAGGACCGCTGGGCCGTGGCCTTGGTCCAGGTAATGCAGTGGTTGATCATCAATGACGACGAAGGGCATAGCGGGCCTCTTTCGTTAACAGAAGGAAGTGCACTTTTTTACGCGAGTTGCGCGCCAAGGGATAGATGCAAAGTGATGGCTCGGGCGCAAAGTATCTACGCCCGTAGGCAAGGCGGGAAGGGATCAGTCGTAAATGGCTTTCTTTTTCCAGTCGGCGTCCGCATCCACGACTTTTAAACCTTCGGTCAACTCATTGACCTCGTCCGCGACCGGCTGGCTATTGGTCAGCACCATGGCATTGGCACGGGCCAACTGTGCTTCCAGCGCTCGCAACTGTTGGCTGTATGCCGCAGGTTCTGGCTGTTTGCGCAGATATTGCACGCCGCGTTCGAACGCCAGGCGCGCCTGGCCGGGTTGAGTCTGTTGCAAGGCGTGCTGGCCGAGGTTGTTGAAAAATTCGATGTGCAGCAGCACCAGCAGGTGGCGAATCTCCTTGATCCAGTACTTGGCTTCATTGTTCGGCAAGAAGCCGTCCTGGGCTGCACGAGTTACCTGACCGTGAAGCGCCTCTAACAGAAAACGCACATCCTTGGCCTTGGCTTCGGTCTGGATCGGGCCGGGCGGGTTGTTTACCGGAATTGATTCACCCTGGCCGATCAGCGCCTCAAGTTCCGCGATACGCGCCTTGAGAGTCGCGCTGGATTTATTGAGGTGAAGCATGCGCTGGTTGACGTTCAATTCCAGACGCGTCAGCAGCAATTTGAGTGCCGGAGTCATCAGCTGGCCGGGGAAGGTTTCGGTGATCTCGCCACAGCGGCGTAACCGGTCGTTGAGCTCGATCTGAGCTCGGGCCTTTTCCAGTTTATTGTTTTCCACCACATGGTTCATGTAGCCAATGGCGATCAATATTACGATCCCGGTTACTACCAGCAGGGTGATCATGAGTGGTGTCACCGGTGTGACCTCTTTATGGGGGGGGCGTTAAAGTGTAGTGATTGAGGCATGTGGCGGATAGGACTGTTCGACGAGTTGAGCAGTCTTTCCCCTATATATAAGTAGGCGTTCCTCTGTAGATGCACATTGCCATCATCTGCTGGTGCGAACTATAGCGCCTTGTCGGGTGCCAGAATATAGGCGCCAAACCCTGTATCGCGAGAAACCCCGCCCGCGCTGTTAAAGCAGGGCGAAGTCATTGATTTAAATAAATTTATCCTTGGGGGTTGACGACCTTTCAATCCATCCATAGAATGCGCGCCACTTACAGCGTAAAGCACACAGCGAAACGCGGTAAGTAGTGAATGTTGTACGTGTGTCCCCTTCGTCTAGTGGCCTAGGACACCGCCCTTTCACGGCGGTAACAGGGGTTCGAGTCCCCTAGGGGACGCCATTGCGGGAATAGCTCAGTTGGTAGAGCACGACCTTGCCAAGGTCGGGGTCGCGAGTTCGAGTCTCGTTTCCCGCTCCAAATTTAAGCAGTGTTGCTTTCGGGCGACACTGAGTGAAACCAGGACCAAGTCTTCGGGCTAGGGTCTGGGCACTGGAATACACACCATGTGTTTCAGTTAGCGTGTCCCCTTCGTCTAGTGGCCTAGGACACCGCCCTTTCACGGCGGTAACAGGGGTTCGAGTCCCCTAGGGGACGCCATTGCGGGAATAGCTCAGTTGGTAGAGCACGACCTTGCCAAGGTCGGGGTCGCGAGTTCGAGTCTCGTTTCCCGCTCCATATTCAATAAAAACGCCGCTCAGTAATGAGCGGCGTTTTTGTTTGCCGGCGATTTGTGGGTGGGGGGCTGGACCCGCCTGCAACGCGGGTCCAGACATCCTGATCAGAGTTTCGGCAATTGCCCGATACGTCCCATCATCTCAGTCACGATCTGCAGATCCAGCAGAAATTGCTCGACAGTCTTGAACTCATTATCGGTATGCCCGGTGTACTTTGCTTCAGGCCGGGCCAGGCCAAACTGCACGCCGTTGGGCAGTTCATGCACTGATGTTGCGCCGGCCGAGGTGCCGAACTTGTGTTCCATGCCCAGGTTTTCCGTGGCCACCGCCAGCAACGCCTTGACCCATTCCCCCTCTGGGTTGCGGTACATCGGCTCGGCGATCGAGTAGTCGAAGGTCGGCGCGATATGGGTCTTGTTGCTCCAGGCCGTGAGCTTGTCGGCGATTTCCTTCTTGAGTACTTCTGGTGACTTGCCTTTCGGCACCCGCAGGTTGACCGCCAGCTTGAAGGCTTTTTCATCCATGCCGACAAATGTCAGGGAGGCAGTCAGCGGTCCCATAAAGGCATCCGAGAAACCTACGCCCAGCTTGCCACCGAGGTAGTCCAGGCCCCAGTTGTCTGCAGCGTAGCGGGCCGCATCGGTAATTTCGTTGCGTTTAAGTGCCACTTTACCGTCCAGGCTGTTGATGAGGTCGAGCATCCTGGCTACCGGGTTGATGCCCGATTCGGGGTCGGAGGAGTGGGCGGAGACACCGGTCACTGTCAGCTTGACCTCCTCGCCGACTACTTTGGCTTGCACCTTGAAATCAGCACCGTTGGCCCTGGCGTAGGCAGCACCGGCCTTTTGCAGGTCGGTGGCCAATTCGGCGGGCTTGGCACTGCGCAGCATAGCCACCGAAGCCGATGGGATCTGGTTGGTTGCCAGGCCACCGGTCATTGAGATGATTTCGGCACCTTCGCCCTCTGCCTTGCGCTTGGTAAAGCTCGCCATGACGGTGCCATAGCCTTTTTCGGCAATCACCACCGGGTAGCCGCCGTCCAGGGCCAGGTTGTAGCTCGGCGTGGGGTTGCGTTCAAAGTAATAAGGGATGGCGGCACCGGTGGTTTCTTCGGTGGTGTCCACCAGCAGCTTGAAGTTTCTCGCCAGCGGCAGGTTTTCTTCCTTGATGACCTTCATGGCATACAGCGTCACTACAATGCCGTTCTTGTCATCCTCGGTGCCACGGCCATACATGCGGTCACCGATCAACGTGACCTTGAAAGGATCAAGTTTGGTGCCATCAGCCAGCACCCAATTTTCAGGTGTCACCGGAACCACATCGGCATGGGCGTGAATGCCAACTACCTGGTCGCCGGTGCTTTCCAGGGAAATTTCATAGACGCGGTTATCGACGTTGCGAAAGTTCAGGTTAAAAGACTGGGCGAGGTCCTTGATCTTGTCGGCGATCTTGATGAATTCAGGATTGTCGTGTTGGGCCAGGCCTTCAACCTGGAAAGTCGGGATGGCCACCAGTTCACGCAAGGTCTCGGTCGCAGCGGCGCCATACTTCACCCGTGCATAAAGGCCGAGCAGGCGATGGATTTCGTTCCGTTGTTCAGTTGAAAGCGCCTGCTTATCAAGGAAGGTCTTGATTGCTGGACCGAGACCGGCGGTTTTGGCTACGTCGCTCTTGGCCAGGTTGGCGAGGAATGCACGGAAGTCCTTGACCGATGCGTCATCGAAAGTCTTGAGGATGGTCGCGCTTTGTTGCGGTGTGATATTGGCAAAGGCAGGGGCCGTAAACGCCGACAGGCTGGCGACCATCAGGGTTGCGGCGGCCAGGTGCTTGAGTGAAAAATCCATAGTTGTTGGCATTCCTTCGCAGATAGTTTGTGGAGGCTTCTGATTTATATGTCAGAAACATCTCCACACATTATCACCAGCCAGGAAGCAGAGGGGAGGGCATGGGGTGTGTATTGCCGATGCAAGCATCAAAACGTCGCTTGCAAGCAAAACCTGCGTCTAGCATTTATGAGCGAGGGCTCAATCAATGGTGTAGCGCACCGACAGCGCTCCCTTTTTCTCCGATAGGGCGAGAATGCTGATTTCGCCCACCTGCGCCAGGGTCTGCACATGAGTGCCACCACAGGCATAGGCCGGCAGTTCACCGAAGCCAATTTTCCGTGTGTTGCCGTCCAGCAGCATATGCCGAGGTAAATCTGCGTTGATCCATTGATTGACCTGGCGCTGCAATACGCCCGCATCGATGGTTTGCGCTGACTCCCCGCGCACAAACGTGATCTTGCCTTCGCCTGGCCAATGGTGGGCCTTGATTGGCATCCAGCCCAGGCTTTCCCCGGCATTGCCGATCAAATGTCCAGCGGAATGCAGGCGGGTATGCAGGGCTCGACGCGTGCCGTCGACACGCGCCTGCGTCGTACCAAGCTTGAGCGGCTGGTCGACGTAATGCACGATTCGGTCGGCTTCCTGTACAACTTTCAGCATTTGGCTGGCTCCCAGCCAACCGGTGTCGGATGGCTGGCCGCCGCCCTGAGGATGAAAGGGGGTTGATTGCAGTACTACTGCAAATAGCTCGTCAGAGGGCGTGCATTCCAGCACCTCGACATCGGCAGTCAGGTGGTCATGGGTGAAAAACAGGCGCTCGGTCATTATCTACATCCATCCAAAGTTCTGTCTGCCAGTATAAGTAGTGCGTTAATGGGTGATAATCCACTGAGAATTCAATGGACTTGTGCACTATGAGCATCAATCTTCCTTTGCCGTTGCTGAACGAGATGGCGATTTTCGTCAAGGTGGTGGAAACCGGCAGCTTCTCTGAGGCCGCGCGCCAATTGGGGGCGTCACCGTCCGCTGTGAGCCGCAGTATCTCGCGCCTGGAAAAAGCCCTGGCCACTCGTTTGCTGCAACGCACCACTCGCAAGTTGCGCCTGAGTGAAGGCGGTGAAGAGGTCTTGCGGCGCTGTCAGGAGATGGTTAATGCGGCGCGCTCGGTGATGGAAATCAGCGGTCAGTACACCCATGAAGCCGAAGGTCTGGTGCGGGTCAGCGTGCCCAAGGCGGTGGGGCGGTTTGTGGTGCATCCGCATATGCCGGAGTTCTTGCGGCGCTATCCCAAGGTGGATGTGCATTTGATCCTGGAAGACCGGCATGTGGATATGATCGATGACAACGTCGACCTGAGTATCCGCATCACCGACAGTCCGCCGCCGGGCTTGGTGGGTCGGCAGTTGCTGCCTGTCGAACACCTGCTCTGCGCCACCCCGCATTATCTGGCTGGGCACGGTACGCCTGGGCACCCCCGGGACCTTTTGGAGCACAGTTGCATTTATCTGGGTGAGACGCCGGGCGATGCGCGCTGGAAATTTCGTCAGGATGGCAAGTCGGTGGCTGTCGGGGTGCGCGGGCGCTATGCGGCCAACCATACTGGTGTTCGGCTGGATGCGGTGTTGCAGGATGTGGGGATAGCTAGCTTGCCGTACTTTACAGCGCGACATGCGTTGGACGCTGGAAGATTGGTGCAGGTGTTACCTGAGTGGGACTTTATTGCTTCATACCACGGCGATGCCTGGTTGCTGCATTCGCCTACGCGGTATCTGCCACCCAAGTTGCGGGTGTTTATTGATTATCTGGTGGAGTGTATGGCGAAAGAGCCGACATTGCGTCGACAGGCAGGAGCCGGCAAGCCAGCTCCTGCATGAAATCAGTGCTTGGACTGGTCGTCGGGCATGGACAGTAGTTGCTTTTCCTGATTCCAGTCGAACGGTTCGTCGTTCTGCTCGGCTTCATAGCGGCGTTCTTCCAGAGCTTGGTACAGATCCAGCTCTTCGTCTGGCATAAAGTGCAGGCAATCACCGCCAAAGAACCACAGTAGGTCGCGAGGTACCAGGTGAGCAATCTGCGGGTAGCGCAGGATGACCTGGCTCATCAGGTCCTGGCCCAGATACTGGCTTTCGATAGGGTCGATAGGCAGCAGGGCGCGCAGCTCATCAAAGCGTTCCAGGAACAGCGAGTGGCTTTCCTCGGGAACCTGCTCGGCTTCGCCGACGGCAACCAGGATACTGCGCAGGTGGTCGAGCAAGACGAGATGATCGGCAACGACGTTGGACACGAGATAAGTCCTCAAAAGCAAAAACGGGCGCGGGAGTATATAACTCCCGCGCCCGTTTTTATATGACCGCCGGGTTCAGCGGACTCTACCTGGCGCTTGGGCGAGTTCCTCCTTGCTGAAATCATCCACATCAATCACCTTGCGCCGCGCCGACTCAGCATCATGTAGCGTCTGCGCCTCGGCCGGCTGCAGTGCGCCTGCCTGCAGTGCGGCGTCGATGGCGTTTTCCCCGGCGTTCGGTTTGACCTGGCCGCTCTTGAGGGCGCCGTGGAGTTTTTTCTGCAGTGGATGGCTTGCGCCCAGCAGATCGTAGGCATGTTGCAATGCGCCCACCGGGTCCTCGGCCGATTGTGGGCGATAGCAACCGGCCAACAACGCTTCGAGGGTCGGATCGCCCTTGGCACGGCCAATCACCGCCGCGACTTCGGCATCCAGCGCATCGGAAGGGCCTTTGTGGCGACGACCGAACGGGAACACGATCACTCGCAACAGGCAACCCAGCACCTTGTTGGGGAAATTGTCGAGCAGTTCATCCAGCGCCCGTTCCGACTGGCCCAGGCTTTCTTCCATGGCCCAGGCAAACAGCGGCTCCAAATGCTCAGGGGAATCAAGGTCGTGGTAGCGCTTGAGTGCCGCCGAGGCCAGGTACATATGGCTGAGCACATCGCCCAGCCGTGCCGACAGGCGTTCCCGACGCTTCAATTCGCCACCCAGCAGCATCATGCTCAGGTCGGCCAGCAACGCAAATGCAGCGGCCTGGCGGTTGAGGGCGCGGAAGTAACCTTGGCTGAGGCGGTTGCCCGGGGCTTTTTCGAAATGTCCCAGGCCGAGGTTCAAGATCAGGGTGCTGGCGGCGTTGCTGACGGCAAAACCGATGTGCTGCAACAGCAGGCCATCGAACTCCTTGAGGGCCTGGTCATGATCTTCACGACCGGCCAGTGCCATTTCCTTGAGAACAAAGGGATGGCAGCGAATAGCCCCCTGGCCGAAGATCATCAGGTTGCGCGACAGGATATTTGCGCCTTCCACGGTGATGAAAATCGGCGCCCCTTGCCAACTGCGACCCAGGTAGTTATTGGGCCCCATGATGATGCCTTTGCCGCCGTGTACATCCATTGCGTGGCTGATGCACTCGCGGCCGCGCTCGGTCAGGTGGTACTTGAGGATTGCCGAAAGCACCGAGGGTTTTTCCCCGAGGTCAACGGCATTGGCGGTGAGTATCCGTGCGCTATCCATCAGCCAGGCGTTGCCGCCAATGCGTGCCAGTGCTTCCTGGATGCCTTCGAATGCCGACAGCGGCACGTTGAACTGTTCGCGTACCTGAGCGTATTGGCCGGTCACCAGGCTGGTGAACTTGGCTGCGCCGGTACCCACTGCGGGCAGAGAGATCGAACGGCCGACAGACAGGCAGTTCATCAACATCATCCAGCCCTTGCCGAGCATGTCCTGGCCGCCGATCAGGAAATCCAGCGGAATGAACACGTCCTTGCCCGAGTTGGGGCCGTTCATGAACGCCGCACCCAATGGCAGGTGACGACGGCCGATTTCCACTCCAGGTGTGTCGGTGGGGATCAGCGCCAGGCTGATGCCTAGGTCTTCTTCATCGCTCAACAGATGATCAGGGTCGTAGGCCTTGAAGGCCAGGCCCAGCAAGGTAGCTACCGGGCCAAGGGTGATATAGCGCTTTTCCCAGTTCAGGCGCAGGCCGAGGGTTTCCTTGCCTTCCCATTCCCCTTTGCAGATCACGCCGGTGTCGGGCATGGCGCCGGCATCGGAACCCGCCAGCGGGCCGGTAAGGGCAAAGCACGGGATATCGTCGCCACGGGCCAGGCGCGGAAGGTAGTGATTACGTTGTTCATCGGTGCCGTAATGCAGCAGCAATTCGGCCGGGCCCAGCGAGTTGGGGACCATCACGGTGGAGGCAAGGTCGCCGCTGCGGGTCGCCAGTTTCATCGCGACCTGGGAGTGGGCGTAGGCGGAGAAGCCCTTGCCGCCAAACTCCTTGGGAATGATCAGGGCGAAGAAGCCATGTTGTTTGATGTGCTCCCAGGCCGCGGGCGGAAGGTCCATGGCCTGGCCAATTTCCCAGTCCGTGACCATGGCGCACAGTTCTTCGGTGGGGCCGTCGATAAACGCCTGTTCCTCTTCGGTCAGTTGCGCCTTGGGATAGGCCAACAGTTTGTCCCAGTCGGGGCGACCGCTGAACAGCTCGCCGTCCCACCAGACGGTACCGGCGTCGATTGCGTCGCGCTCGGTCTCGGACATCGGTGGCAATACTTTCTGGAACCAGGTAAACAGCGGTGCGGTGAAATACCGGCGACGCAGGTCCGGTAGTAACAGTGGCGCGGCGACCATCACCAGCAATATCCAGAAAACCAGCAGCAGCCAGCCCGGTGCATGGCTGAAGGCGCCCATCGCCAGCAGGAAGACGGCCACCACACCCAGGGCAGGCAGGGGCGCGGTGCGGCGGTGTGCCAGGTAGGCAATGGCAAGCACCAGAACCAGTATCCACAACAACAGCATATTCATTCCTCCGAAACCAGGGGCAAAACACCCTCAAAGCTTAGTCGGCATCCGAAAAAGCGCGTGCCGAGGGTGTTACGTGTTGTGCCGGGAAGTACGATTCAGTCATAGGCGTGAGGCGCCGACATTTGGCCGAATCGTCGTTATCCCAGGGCCGGACCTGTGGTTAGACTTCAGGTCCGCCTCGGAGAAAGTCCCCATGAAAGCGTACTTGCGTCCCAGCCGCTTCATCGATAGTGACCACCCTGCGGTGGTGGAGTTCGCTGAACAACATCGTGGTTTTAGCCTCGACCCGCGTGACCAGGCAGTCAGCCTCTATTACGCCGTGCGTGAGGCGGTGCGCTACAACCCATACACCTTCAGTCGGGATCCGCAGACCCTCAGTGCCAGCTACGCGTTGGCCGCAGGCCAGAGTTATTGCGTGCCCAAGGCCACATTGCTGGCCGCTTGTGCCCGGCATTGCGGCATACCGTCACGCATTGGCCTGGCCGATGTGCGTAATCACTTGTCGACCCCGCGTTTGATTGAGCTGCTCAAAAGTGACGTGTTCGCCATGCACGGCTACACCGAGTTGTATTTGCAGGGCCATTGGGTCAAGGCCACTCCGGCGTTCAACCAGCAACTGTGCGAGTTATTCGATGTGCCACCACTGGATTTTGATGGGATCAACGACAGTGTTTTCCACCCGTTCAACCGCAAGGGCCAGCGCTCCATGGAGTACGTGGTGGACCACGGGCAATTTGCCGATGTGCCTGAAGAATTTTTCTTCGCTCACCTGGAAAAATGTTACCCGCACCTGTTTGGCGAACAGATGCCGCAACTGCTGGGGGATATGCAGGACGATTTAAGCCGCGGCTGAACCGGCGTATGCTGCCCCGGCATTCATCCATCGGGGAGCGGTCATGCTGAAGATCTGGGGTCGTAAAAATTCGTCAAACGTCAGGAAAGCCCTGTGGTGCGCCGAGGAACTTGGCCTGGACTATGAGGCAATTGATGCGGGCGGGGCTTTTGGTGTGGTCGATACCCCACAATATCGCGCGTTGAACCCCAATGGCCGGGTGCCGATGATCGAGGACGGCGACTTCGTGCTGTGGGAATCCAATACCATCGTGCGTTATCTGTGCGCCAAGCAGGAATCGGGTTGGTATCCGAGCGACTTGAAGGCCCGGGCCAATGCGGAAAAGTGGATGGACTGGACCACCTCGACCTTCGCCGAGCCCTTCAAAACCGTATTCTGGGGGGTGTTGCGTACTCCCGCCGAGAAGCAGAACTGGGACGCCATCCACGCCGGCCGCCAAGCTTGCATCGAGGTGTTGCAGACAGTCGAGCAGACCCTGTCCACGCAGCCATATCTGTCCGGCGCCGAGATCGGCATGGGTGATATCCCCTTGGGCAGCTTTATCTACGCCTGGTTCGAGATGCCCATCGAGCGCCCTGCAATGCCCGCGCTAGAGGCCTGGTATCGACGTTTGCAACAACGTGCAGCCTACCGCAAGGCGGTTATGACCGCGTTGACTTAATACTGACTATTAATACAGGTGACTGTACTTGTGCGGCGCGGGCCAGCACCATGCCTACCATGCGGCGCCGTTGCATTTGATGCGACGCGCCCTTATCTACTTCATCTCTCCCTTCTTCTTGGTGCGTAATCCGATATGAGTTCCGCTCTGTCCATCCGGCAGTTAACCAAAACGTACGGCAACGGTTTCCAGGCCTTGAGTGGTATCGATCTGGATGTCGCCGAAGGTGATTTTTTCGCCTTGCTCGGTCCCAACGGCGCCGGAAAATCCACCACCATCGGCATTCTTTCGACTCTGGTCAACAAGACCAGCGGCACCGTGAATATCTTTGGTCACGACCTGGACAAATCCCCGGCCGCGCTCAAGCGCAGCATTGGCGTGGTGCCCCAGGAGTTCAATTTCAACCAGTTTGAAAAGACCTTCGATATCGTCGTGACCCAAGCGGGCTATTACGGCATCCCGCCGAAGGTTGCCAAGGACCGCGCCGAGCAATACCTCACGCAACTGGGCCTGTGGGACAAGCGCGACGTGCCTTCACGCTCTCTGTCCGGCGGCATGAAGCGTCGGTTGATGATCGCCCGTGCGTTGGTGCACGAACCGCGCTTGCTGATTCTCGACGAACCGACTGCGGGTGTGGACATAGAGTTGCGACGCTCAATGTGGTCCTTTCTCACCGAGCTGAATGAAAAGGGCATCACCATTATCCTCACTACCCACTATCTGGAGGAGGCTGAGCAGCTGTGCCGCAACATTGGCATCATCGACCACGGCGTCATTGTCGAAAATACCAGTATGCGTAACTTGCTCGGCCAGTTGCATGTCGAGACGTTCCTGTTGGACTTGAAAAACAATTTGTCGGTACCACCGCAATTGCTCGGTTACCCGAGTCGGCTGGTGAACAGTCATACCCTGGAGGTTCAGGTGGACAAAGCCGTCGGCATTACCGCGCTGTTCGCTCAGTTGGCAACCCAGAACATCGAAGTGTTGAGCTTGCGCAACAAAACCAATCGCCTCGAGGAGTTATTCGTGTCCCTGGTGGAGAAAAATCTGGCGAAGGTGGCGGTATGAGTTCCGAACTGCAACCCAACCTCGTTGCGCTGCAAACCATTGTCTACCGCGAAGTGAAGCGCTTTACCCGGATCTGGCCGCAAACCCTGCTGCCACCGGCGATCACCATGGTTCTGTACTTTGTGATTTTCGGTAACCTGATTGGCCGGCAGATTGGCGATATGGGTGGTTTCACCTATATGGAATATATCGTGCCTGGCCTGATCATGATGTCGGTGATCACCAACTCCTACGGTAACGTGGTGTCGAGTTTCTTCGGCAGCAAATTCCAGCGTTCCATAGAGGAATTGATGGTGTCGCCCGTGTCGCCCCACACCATTCTGATCGGCTACACCTTGGGTGGCGTGCTGCGCGGCTTGATGGTCGGGGTGATCGTGACGATCCTGTCGATGTTCTTCACCGAGTTGCAGGTGCATCACCTGGGCGTGACCATTCTGGTGGTGGTGCTGACGGCAACCATCTTTTCGCTGCTGGGGTTCATCAACGCGGTTTTTGCGCGCAACTTTGATGACATCTCCATCATCCCGACATTTGTACTCACGCCGTTGACCTACCTGGGCGGGGTGTTCTACTCCATTACATTGCTGCCGCCATTCTGGCAGACGGTCTCGCTGGCCAACCCGGTGCTGCACATGGTCAATGCGTTTCGTTACGGGATCCTGGGGGTGTCGGATATCAGAATCAGCGTGGCGATCACTTTCATGCTAGTGGCCACCGTAGTGTTGTACATCGGTTGCGCGCGATTGCTGGTGAGTGGGCGCGGGATGCGGACTTGATTGTGCCTTGAAAAAAACGGTCTCCCACAAGTGCGGCAAACCAGTGTGGGAGCTGTCTCGCAGGGCGAGACAGCTCCCACATTTGATTTTCGCCATCTTGAGCATTGCCTTCGCTTAGCTAGCTGCTTGGATTGGGGAGCGAGGGGGCCAGCGCCAGCTCTATAAGCTGATGCAACTCCTCCACACTCAACGGCGCTGTCGAGAACAGAACCCTGAACACCGTCGGCGCCGCCAGCAGGTTGATCAGGTGCTCGACGCTGGGGAGGGGCCCGGCGCTGTCGGCATAGCGATCCAGGATGGCCTGCAACTGCCCGCCAAGGATTGTCACGCAGTATCCCGGCGTCTGGCTGCATTGCACGTCGCGCATCATATTGCGCCCCGGTTCCGAACTCATCTCGTCCAGGTATTGCTCGGCCCAGGCTTGCAGGTCGCCCCGCAGGCTGCCGGTGTCGGCCGGTTCGCTGTCGGGCCGCAGGCGTGCCAGCGCGACGTCCGCGAGCAGGGCCGCAAGGTCGCCCCAGCGCCGATAGATAGTGGAGGGTGTGACACCCGCGCGCGTGGCGATTTGCGGCACGGTGATACTGGCTCGTTCCTGCTCCTGCAGCAGTTCGCGTACCGCCGTATGCACTGATTCCTGGACCCGGGCGCTGCGGCCCCCCGGGCGAAGGCCTTCTTTTATTGCCATGCTGCGACCTTAACACAAAGAATTTGCTTTAAGCTGGCAGTGGTAGCACACTTCACAAAAGCAAAATATTAGCTTTAGCGGAGTTTGCCCATGTCCAGCATTACCTCTCGGCGTTTCAGCCTGGTGTTCCTGGCGATCACCTTGCTGACCTTCCTCGCTGCCTCCAGCGCGCCGACGCCCTTGTATCACCTTTATCAGGAAGGCCTGCACTTTTCCTCCGGTACCCTGACCCTGATTTTTGGCGTTTACGCCTTGAGTCTGTTGATGGCGTTGCTGACAGTCGGCTCGCTGTCCGATCATCTGGGGCGCAAGCCAGTGATCTTTGTCGCATTGGTGCTGGAGATGATTGCCATGCTGCTGTTTATCAACGCCGACAGCGTCGCCTGGTTGATCGCTGCCAGGACCTTGCAAGGGTTTGCCACGGGTATGGCGACTGCCGTGCTGGGCGCTGCGCTGCTCGATATTGACCGCCAGCAGGGGCCGCTGGTCAATAGCCTTACGCCGTTGCTGGGCATGGCATGTGGCGCGATGGGCAGCAGTTTGCTGGTGGAGTTTGCACCGTTGCCTACCCAGTTGGTCTACGGTGCACTGTTTGCCTTGATGCTCGTGCAAGGCGTCTACGTCTGGCGCCTGCCGGAAAGTGTGAGTCGTATCCCAGGGGCGCTTGCCTCGCTTCGGCCGACCTTGCATGTGCCGTCCCAGGCGCGTCGTGCCCTGTGGTTATCGTTACCGGTGGATATCGCGGTCTGGGCGATGGGAGGTTTTTACCTGTCTTTGGCGCCTTCGCTGGTGCGGGCCGCAACCGGATCGACCTCCAATCTGGTCGGTGGCGCATTGGTTGCGGTGCTGACGCTAAGTGGTGCGCTGATGATTTTCAGCTTGCGCCATCAGCCGGCGGACAAAGTCTTGCGTCTGGGGGCGAGGCTGCTGGCGATGGGTGTCGCGCTGATCCTGGTTGCCGTTCACACCGGCAGCCTGACGTTGTTTTTCTTCGCAACCTTGATAGCCGGTAGCGGATTCGGCGCCGGTTTTCTCGGCGCCTTGCGCAGTGTCGTACCGCTGGCGTTGCCCCACGAGCGTGCGGGCTTGATGTCGGCATTCTATGTGTTGAGTTACCTGGCGTTCTGCCTGCCCACCCTGTTGGCGGGCAATCTGACCCGCAGCTTTGGCTTGATCGCCACCACTGATGGCTATGGCGCGGTGCTGATTGTGTTAGCGCTCGGTGCCTTGATCGGCTTGAACCTGCAGGATGCTGGCAGGCGCAGGGCGACGTCGCGCAGTTGAGCCAGTACTATCGACCATCTTGTCGAGCCTGATCGAGATCCACCCATGAAGATAATCCGCAGCAAGGAATTCACCGGCAGCCGTGCCTGGGAAGCGCTGGATATTGCCAATATGAATGGGATCACCACCCGCTTGCACTGGACTGACCAACCGTACCGCTGGCACATCAACGATGGGCAGGAAGTGTTTGTGGTGCTCGATGGCCAGGTACAGATGCACTACCGTGAGAACGGCATCGAGCACAGCGCGCAACTGAACAGCGGCGACATTTTCTACGCCGGTGCAGGCACCGAACATGTGGCCCACCCGCAGGGAGTGGCGCGGATTCTGGTGGTTGAATCAGAAGGCAGCGAATAACTCTATATAAGCAAAATAGATAACTTATAGAGAAATTACCCGTTATATAGATATTCGATTTGCTTCTATCATGGTCTCAACCTCATACGAGGAAGAGGAGTTAGCCATGACGTGCCCCAATAGCATCACCAACCCCTACAAACCGTTCAGCCATCTGGTCAGCCCCCGGGAAGTGATTCGTCAATTCACCCCGAACTGGTTCGCGGTCACCATGGGCACCGGGGTATTGGCCCTGGCCTTGGCCCAGTTGCCCATCGACCTGCCGGGCGTACACCTCATCGCGCAAGGACTGTGGCTGCTGACAGTCTTGCTGTTTGGGTTGTTCAGTGCTCTGTACACCGCGCGCTGGGTGATGTTTTTCCACGAGGCGCGGCGGATCTTCGGGCACTCTACGGTTTCGATGTTCTTTGGCACCATTCCCATGGGTCTGGCAACCATTATCAATGGACTGCTGCTGTTCGGCCTGCCGCGCTGGGGCGATGGCGTAGTGCAACTGGCTGAGGTCTTGTGGTGGCTGGACGTGGCCATGTCGCTGGCTTGCGGGGTATTGATCCCGTACATGATGTTCACTCGCCAGGAACACAGCATCGACCAGATGACTGCCGTCTGGCTGTTGCCGGTCGTGGCCGCCGAAGTCGCTGCCGCCAGCGGGGGGTTGCTGGCGCCGCATCTGGCCGACGCGCATTCGCAATTGGTGATGCTGGTTACCAGCTACGTGCTTTGGGCGTTTTCCCTGCCGGTGGCGTTCAGCATCCTGACAATCCTGATGTTGCGCATGGCCTTGCATAAACTGCCCCACGCCAATATGGCTGCCTCGAGTTGGTTGGCCCTCGGCCCGATTGGCACCGGTGCCCTTGGCATGTTGCTGTTGGGCAATGACGCACCGCTGATCTTCGCCGCCAATGGTTTTGTTGGTATTGGTGAAATTGCCCAAGGCTTGGGGCTGGTCGCCGGCATAACCCTTTGGGGGCTGGGCCTGTGGTGGATGTTGATCGCAGTGCTGATCACGCTGCGTTACCTGCGCACGGGCATTCCCTTCAATCTGGGCTGGTGGGGGTTTACCTTCCCGCTGGGGGTGTATGCCCTGACCACCTTGAAATTGGGAAGTACTTTGCACCTGGCGTTTTTCAGCGTTGCTGGCAGTGTGCTGGTCGCCGCCCTGGCCGTGATGTGGCTGATTGTCGCCAGGCGCACAGTGCAAGGTGCCTACAAAGGCGAGCTGTTTGTTTCACCTTGCATTGCAGGTTTAGGGAATAAGTAATCAGGATTAGGTAAAGTCGTGGCCGGAAAATCCATAACAACCTCCAGGCCACGCAGGAACACGGACGATGAGCCATCCCTCGCAATTCACCTTGCTGCGCAAACGGCGTTTCCTGCCGTTTTTCATTACTCAGGCACTGGGTGCGTTCAACGACAATATCTTCAAGCAGTCGTTGATCCTGGCCATTCTCTACAAGTTGGCCATTGAAGGTGACCGTTCGATCTGGGTCAACGTGTGCGCTTTGCTGTTTATTTTGCCGTTCTTTCTGTTTTCGGCCCTGGCCGGGCAGTTTGGTGAGAAATTCAACAAGGATGCATTGATTCGCGCGATCAAGCTGGGTGAGATCGTGATCATGGCCGTCGGCGCCGTGGGCTTCATGACCAACCACCTTGAGTTGATGCTGTTGGCGCTGTTTGCCATGGGCACCCACTCTGCGTTGTTTGGCCCGGTGAAGTATTCGATCATGCCGCAGGCATTGCGTGAAGATGAATTGGTGGGCGGCAACGGCCTGGTGGAAATGGGCACTTTCCTGGCGATCCTGGCCGGGACCATTGGTGCTGGCATCATGATGTCTTCCACCCATTACGCACCGCTGGTGTCCGGCGCCATAGTCGGTATCGCGGTGTTGGGTTACCTGGCCAGTCGCGGCATTCCGCGCGCGGCGGCCTCGACTCCCCAGATGCGCTTGAACTGGAATATCTTCAGCCAGTCCTGGGCCACCTTGCGCCTGGGTCTGGGCCAGACGCCGGCTGTGTCGCGTTCGATTGTCGGCAACTCGTGGTTCTGGTTTGTCGGTGCGATCTACCTGACACAGATCCCGGCGTATGCCAAGGAGTGGATGTACGGCGACGAGACCGTGGTTACCTTGATCCTCACGGTGTTCTCGGTAGGTATCGCCCTCGGTTCGATGCTCTGCGAGAAGCTTTCCGGACGCAAGGTAGAAATCGGCCTCGTGCCCTTTGGCTCGTTCGGGCTCACCGTGTTCGGCCTGCTGTTGTGGTGGCATTCGGGCAGCTTTGCGCAGAACGTGCAGGCCAATGACTGGCTCGCCGTGCTCGGTTATGGCCAGGCATGGTGGGTGTTGCTGGATATCCTTGGTCTTGGGGTGTTCGGCGGCTTCTATATTGTGCCGTTGTACGCGCTGATCCAGTCGCGGACCGCCGAAAACGAGCGGGCGCGGGTGATTGCTGCAAACAATATTCTGAATGCGCTGTTCATGGTGGTCTCGGCAATTGTCTCGATTGTGCTGCTGAGCATGGCCAAGCTGTCGATCCCCGAGCTGTTCCTGGTGGTGTCGTTGCTCAACATTGCGGTCAACACCTACATCTTCAAGATTGTTCCCGAATTCACCATGCGCTTCATGATCTGGCTGCTCAGCCATTCCATGTACCGCGTGCAGCACCGTAATTTGGAAAACATCCCGGACGAAGGCGCGGCGTTGCTGGTGTGCAACCATGTTTCGTTTGTCGATGCGTTGCTGATTGGCGGCGCAGTGCGTCGGCCGATTCGCTTTGTGATGTATTACAAAATTTACCGTTTGCCGGTGCTCAACTTTATCTTCCGTACCGCTGGCACGATCCCGATTGCCGGGCGCAACGAAGATATTCAGATTTATGAGCAGGCTTTCACCAGGATCGCCCAGTACCTGAAAGAGGGCGAGCTGGTATGCATTTTCCCGGAAGGCAAGCTGACTGCCGATGGTGAGATCGATGAGTTCCGTGGGGGTGTGACACGCATCCTCGAAGAAACGCCGGTGCCGGTGATTCCTTTGGCGTTGCAAGGCCTGTGGGGAAGCTTTTTCAGTCGGGATCCGAACAAGGGGTTCTTTCACCGCATCTGGTCGCGGGTGACGCTGGTGGCGGGCGAGCCGATAGCGCTCGAGGCTGCGACGCCTGCGCAGTTGCAGGGGGTGGTGGGGGGGTTGCGAGGGAGTGTCCGCTAGCGTTTGGCTTCATTGCAGGCAATGGGGCTGGGGAGGCATGTCCGGGCCCCAGCCCGCAAAGGCGCTGAAAACAACTTAAGTGCTGATCTTGAGTCCAACCAGCCCGCAAATGATCAACGCCACACTGGCCAGGCGGAACAACGCCATGGACTCGCCGAACAGAATGATCCCGGCGATCACCGTGCCCACTGCACCGACTCCGGTCCAGATGGCATAGGCGGTGCCCAGCGGCAACTCCTTCATTGCCAGCCCCAACAGACCAAGGCTGATAGCCATGGCGCCAATCGTCAGTGCGGTAGGCAGGGGCTTGCTGAAGCCATCGGTGTATTTCAGGCCGACGGCCCAGCCGATTTCAAACAGGCCGGCAAAAAACAGAATGATCCAGGACATGATGTCTCCATCAGTGGATGGGGTCGTCCCCGGATAGGCACTCGATCGAGTCGCGGGGTCGTCCCCGCGAAGTTCGTCAGAGTGCCCAAAATCCTGCGTGCGATCAAGCTTCAGGTGTCAGTCCGGGCGTGATCGGGCCAGCAGGTCACGGTCTTCTTTCTCGCTCATGCGCCGGAAGTACGTGGACAGCAATGCTCCCGAAATATTGTGCCAGACGCTGAACAGCGCGCTGGGCACGGCCGCCAGTGGCGAAAAGTGCGCACTCGCCAGGGCGGCGCCCAGCCCCGAGTTCTGCATGCCGACTTCCAGCGCCAAGGACTTGCGCTGCGGCATCGGCAGCCTGAATACACGAGCAGTGAGGTAACCGAGCAGGTAACCAAAGCTGTTGTGCAGCATTACCACGGCCATGATCAGCAGGCCTGACTCGGCGATTTTCGCCTGGCTCGCAGCTACCACGGCCGCGACGATGATTACGATGCTGACCACTGAAACCAGCGGCAGCACCTCGACGGCATGGCGTACGCGTTCACCCAGCAGGCGTTGTGCCAATACACCGAGCACAATGGGTAGCAACACCATCTGCAGGATTGACCAGAACAGTTCCATGAACGATACCGGCAACCAGGCCGAGGCCAGCATCCAGATCAGCGCGGGCGTCAGAAACGGGGCAAGGAGGGTGGTGATCGAGGAGATGGCCACCGACAGCGCCAAGTCGCCACGGCCCAGCCAGGTCATGACATTGGATGAGGTGCCGCTTGGGCAGCAACCGACCAGAATCACGCCCACGGCAATTTCCGCAGGCAGGTTGAAGGCCTGGCACAGTAGCCAGGCCACGCACGGCATGATCACAAATTGTGCGACCACGCCCAGGGCCACTCGCCATGGATGGCGGGCAACCTCCGCGAAATCTGCAAGCTTGAGGGTCAGCCCCATGCCGAACATCACCAGCCCCAACAGCGGGACGATGGCACCTTTCAGGCCGATAAACCAGCTGGGCTGCAGGAAGGCGAGCACGGCAAATATCAGCACCCAGTAGGCGAAGGTATTGCCGACGAAGCGGCTCAAGGCGGCGAGTGCGCGCATGGGAATGTCCTTATTATTAGAGAGGTAGTCGGGTGAGCACTGGATCAAAATGTGGGGGCGGGCTTGCTCGCGATTGCGGTGTGTCAATCAACACATGTGCAAGCTGATTCACTGCAATCGCGAGCAAGCCCGTTCCTACATTTTTGATCTTCGCCAGGCTTAAATGCCTTGTGGGGTTTCTTCGCCGCCCAGGGCTTCGATTAGCGCCGGCAAGAAGTCTCCAAATGTCAGCATCATCAGAGTAAAGCTGGCATCCAATTGGCCCAGGGCCTCGTCGCCGCCGTCCTGTTCGGCCTGGTCTTGCAGCAGGTCTTCGAATTTCAGACGCTTGACTGTCATTTTATCGTCGAGCATGAAGGACAACTTGTCCTGCCAGGCCAGGGATAGCTGGGTCACGACTTTGCCGGTGGTCAGGTGCAGCTGGATTTCTTCGCCGGTCAGGTCCTGGCGCTTGCAGCGCACAATGCCGCCGTCTTCGTGGGTGTCGCGCAACTCGCACTCGTCGAGCACGAAGAAGTCATCGGCTGGTTTTTGCGTGGTCACCCAGTCAGTCATGATCGCTGTCGGCGCGGTTTTTACGGTCAGTGGACGCACGGGCAGGGTGCCAATCACTTCGCGCAGGGTCGACAACAAGTCTTCGGCGCGCTTGGGGCTGGCCGAATTGACCAGGATCAGGCCCTGTTTCGGCGCGATGGCAGCGAAGGTCGACGAGCGACGGATAAAGGCACGAGGCAGGAACGCCTGGATGATTTCGTCCTTGATCTGGTCGCGTTCCTTTTTATAGACCTTGCGCATTTGCTCGGCCTCGATCTCCTCGACCTTTTCCTTCACCGCGTCACGCACAACGCTGCCCGGCAGGATACGTTCTTCCTTGCGTGCGGCGATCAGCAGGAAATCGCCGCTGACGTGTACCAGTGGCGCGTCTTCACCTTTACCGAACGGGGCGACGAAACCGTAAGTGGTCAACTCCTGGCTTGCACAAGGGCGCGCCGGTTTGGTGGCCATTGCAGTTTCCAGCGCCTCGGCATCAACAGGCAGATCTTGGGTCAGGCGATAGATAAGCAGGTTCTTGAACCACATGGGGTGAGTCTCTCCTTTACACAAAGGGGGGCATTATTCTCTTCGTAGCGTCTGAGGCCAACCCCGCCTAAGCCATTGGAAGGCCTGAAAAAAAAGATTTAAGAAAGTGCTTGCCAGAGGTTGGGCCGCTCCGTAGAATGCGCGCCACACCGAAAGTGAAGGGTGATTAGCTCAGCTGGGAGAGCATCTGCCTTACAAGCAGAGGGTCGGCGGTTCGATCCCGTCATCACCCACCATTCGCTTGATGTGTTACGCGCAGCGGTAGTTCAGTCGGTTAGAATACCGGCCTGTCACGCCGGGGGTCGCGGGTTCGAGTCCCGTCCGCTGCGCCATATTCGGTTATCTGGAACGCTGAACGCCAGGTCACCACAAAAAGCCTGCTCATCGAGCGGGCTTTTTGCTGTCTGGGTTTTGTCAAAATACCTGGGTACTCATAAAAATGCCCCCGAACTATTTCCAATAGTCGGGGGCATTTTTATTGGGCGTTTAGAAATTCCAGCATGTACTCACCATGACATTGCGTGGCTCGCCGTAAGCAGCGGAGTTGTAGAAGCCGATGTTGGTGTTGTAGGACTTGTCGAAAATATTATTGAGATTAAGCGTCGCCGACCCGTTCTTGCTGATCTGATAGCGGCTCATCAGGTCCACCAGCCAGTAGGCTTGCTGGGAAAACTCTTCATAGCCCTTGTGTGAGTTGTTGTGGATGTCCTGCTAGCCCACGCTCCACAGGTATCGGTGTGATCTGGGCGTTATTGAGAAAGGTTTTTAATTGTCATGCCTGTGGCCGGGTAGCGCAATAGAGTCGCGTTTGAGCGCCAGAAGCGTGTGCTTCGTGCGTGCTTGGGGCGCGCAAAAATTTATTTTTAATAAAATGCATTTAAATCAACACATTGCGATTTTTTCGTATATGATGCGGCCCACACCGAAAGTGAAGGGTGATTAGCTCAGCTGGGAGAGCATCTGCCTTACAAGCAGAGGGTCGGCGGTTCGATCCCGTCATCACCCACCATTCGCTTGATGTGTTACGCGCAGCGGTAGTTCAGTCGGTTAGAATACCGGCCTGTCACGCCGGGGGTCGCGGGTTCGAGTCCCGTCCGCTGCGCCATATTCGGTTATCTGGAACGCTGAACGCCAGGTCGCCACGCAAAGCCCGCTTATATAGCGGGCTTTTTTGTGCCCGCCATTCCGTGACGGCGGGCCTGATCACTGCTGCGCATTATGGCTATGGCGATAGTCGCTGACGGCCTCGTACACCGCCTTGCGCAGGCGGTTGATCCCGCCGATTGGCCGATGCTCTTCGATACCGAACCAAGGGTTGAACGACTGGTTGTCACACGCCAGGTTCTGCGCCGGGGTATCAAAATCCTGCGCGGGAATGCGCACACGGGCCACGGTTTCGTACGGCGCGTCGCTTTCCTTCCACTCGATGCTGGTGTCCTCGATGGGCATGTACTTCTGCGGGTCCTGGCGCTGGATCTGCAGTACAAAGCAGGCATCCACGCGGTCGGTGGACAATTGCTGGCTCAAGGCGCTGCGCAAGAAATTCGGCAGCGCCTGATTCTGCTGCGGCAAGTCATAGTGCGGGCAGCCTTGTGGGTCTGGTGCGACACGGAATTTGGCATTGGCCGCGCCGAACTTGTAGGGCGATACCGAAAAGTAGGTGGTCTGTGTCGGGCTGGCCGGCGCTGGCGCCAGGGTTGCCAGGGCGATAAACAAATGCCGCACCTGCCAACTGCGCGGATCGATGCTCGGGAAGAATGCCATCACCTTCTTGCCATCGGCCTGGGCGCCGACGTTCTGGGCATACTCAGCCACATCACTGACGAAAAAGTTCGGGTGACTGAACATCACAAAGTCCTGTTCCGTACGCGCCTGCTGATCGGCCAGCAGTTGCTTGCCCGGCACGGCCAGCAGCTTGATCGCCATGCCACGAGCATCGCGGATGCTGTCGAATTGCGGATAGGCATTGCCGTTGGACAGGCGCATCATCGCCTGCCAGGTCTTGCCCGGTTCGGCAAACACCCCCTGACGCAACGCCGGGTCGAGATCCGCCAGTACGCTGACTTCGGCCTTTACGCAGCCATGGGCCTTGGCATGGGCATCACGCAGGTAGCGGGTGCCCTCACGGTGCTGATCGACGATGCGTACGGCGGTTTGAATGATGCCTTGGGTCATTGCAGCTTCCCCCGCAGGAATCTGCTCGTTCGGCGAGACCGGTCCGCTGTGGCGCCAGGCGAACCACAGTGTGGAAAGCAACCAGCCAAGTAAACCAAGGCCGATTAGCCACAACAGGGTTTTGCCGAAAAATGCGCCAAGGCGCAGCCACAGTCGAGCGAGCATTGAACGATCCTTTTGGCGAAGAGGGGAGGTCATGGCAGTTGTTGCTCCAGTGGGCCGCCCAGTACTTTCAAGTATTCCAGCAGCGCCCAGCGCTCCTGCGGTGCAAGCTCGCGACCAATAACCCCGTTGCCACGCTTGCCGGCACGGAATTCGTGGCCGCTATTGTGGTTGCCGGTGATGCTGGTATCGAACTGGAATGCGTTTTTAAAGGCTTCAGTGCGATAGCCTAAATGACTCGGGTCGTAATCGAAGGTGCCTTTATAGAAGGTGCGACTGCGCTCATCCTGAGGCGAGAGCAACTGATAGATCGTTGGCACCGAGCCGTTGTGCAGGAACGGCGGTGTGGCCCATACGCCGGCCAGCGGGCGAGCCTTGTAGGCCCGCTGTTCGAGTACACCAATAGGCAAGCCGAATCCGTCCAGTCGAGGGCGCTCAGCCGGGGTCACGCCAGCGGCGCGATAGGCGTGTTCTTCGACGAACGCGGTGACGTAGGCCAGGCCCTTGGCCACCGACAGGTTGCGCAGGTCCAGAGGCTCAGTGGGCGTCGGGTGCAGCTCGACGTTCAACTGCGCCAGCTCTGCAGTATCCCACTGCAGTGCGCTGAGGTCGTAGCGATGATCTGCAATGTTATTGGCACTGCCGGGATCGGTGCCGATTACCTCCACCGGGAGCATTTTCAGTTGTTGCACCAGGCGGCCGTTTTCTTGCGTGACGGCAGGTACGTGGCAACCGGCGCAGTTTTCACTGAACAGGGTGCGGCCTTGTGCAGCCAAAGGTTTGTCGATGGCGCCGAACAGTTCTTCAGGCCAGGTGGGTGGCTTGAGCCGTTGCAGGGTTTCCTCAATGAGGTTCAGGTCGCGAACGCGCACGCTGGATGGATAGCGCGCATCACCCTTGAGCGGTTGGCCGGCGCTGTCGAAAAAGGCCAGGGTCGCACCAACGCCGAGCGCTTCCCCGATATTGCGGGCCATCGGCTGCTGGGCCGAGCCGTTCCATTGCACCCAATCGAATGTCCACATGTCCCACAGTTGCGGGTAATCCACTGGCGCGTTGGCAACACGGTAGTTGTCGGGAGAAATGGCGTCACCAAAACTTGCATTGGCAATGCGGCCGAATGCATCGGTGCGGCCCGGGCCTTCTTCAGTGGGGTAGAGGCCGCGGTGTGTGTCATTCCAGGCGACCTTGAGAAAGGTATCCAGGGACGTCTTGAAGTCCTGGCGCAATTGATCGTACTGGGTCTCGTACTGATCTCCCAGCACATTGCGGGCAAAGCGCTTGAACTTCCAGGGGTTGTAGTAAGTGGCGGCGAGGCTGGCTACCAAGGCCTGTCCGAAACTTCCGCCACGCAAGGTCGGTACGCTGGAAGGCAGCACATGTTGGGCTGCGCCGCCGTCGATGCGCAGGGCCTGACCGTTGAAGCGCAGCTCGCCGGTGTGGCAGGCGGCGCAGGTGATGTCGAGAAACTGCTCATTGCTGCCCGGGTTTTTATGTCGGGTAAAGCCCACTGGCAGGTTACCGGGGTTCAGGGGCGTGGCCTGTTGTCCGGGGTCCACCAGAAAACCGAAGCGCGCCAGGTACGCGGGCGTGGCAAAACGCTGTTCGTTAAACGGCAGTTCCAGGGCGGTGAACCACTCATAGCGCAAGCCCTTGACTTGTGTGCCCTGCGGCGTGAAGTAATAGGTCTGGCGATCGGTGGCGCTCCACTGATCCTGGTAATGCACCTGCTGGACAGGCACGTAGTCGGGCAGTTTCGGGTTGACGGTGTAATAGAGCACCACGGCCAGGATCAGTGCCAGCAATGCCGCGAGCAGGAGTAATACACGGGAAAAAGTGCGCAAGATAACTATCCTTGTCGAGTTGTTTGGTTCTTATGCCATTGCGTACAGTATGCGGCAAGTGGCCATGATCGGTGTATTGCGCCGATTTCAGCGCTCATGCTGTCCGCTCGCAGGCCCTGAAACAGATGAAAATGCTTTTAAACACGTGAACTTATCAGATATTTCCTGCTCACATGCCGGTAGCCATTGGTCGTGGCCGCCTGATAAGCTCGCGACTTTATTCGAATGCCCTTTTGGCGCATGAACAAGGAAATAGCATGAAACAGCATCGGTTGGCGGCGGCGGTGGCCCTGGTTAGCCTGGTACTTGCGGGTTGTGATTCGCAGACCAGCGTAGAGCTGAAAACCCCGGCGCAGAAAGCTTCCTACGGTATCGGCCTGAACATGGGCAAGAGTCTGGCCCAGGAAGGCATGGACGACCTGGACTCCAAAGCGGTTGCCCAGGGCATTGAAGATGCCGTCGGCAAGAAAGAGCAGAAGCTCAAGGATGACGAGCTGGTCGAGGCGTTCGCCGCACTGCAAAAGCGTGCCGAAGAACGTATGACCAAGCTGAGTGAAGAGTCGGCAACTGCCGGCAAGAAATTCCTTGAAGAAAACGGCAAGAAAGCAGGTGTCGTCACTACCGCTTCGGGCCTGCAGTACGAAGTCGTGAAGAAAGCCGACGGCGCCCAGCCAAAGCCGACTGACGTAGTGACTGTGCACTACACCGGCAAGCTGACTAACGGCACTACCTTTGACAGCTCCGTGGATCGCGGTAGCCCGATTGACCTGCCGGTCAGCGGCGTGATTCCGGGTTGGGTCGAAGGCCTGCAACTGATGCACGTCGGCGAAAAGTACAAGCTGTACATCCCGTCTGACCTGGCCTACGGCGCCCAGAGCCCGAGCCCGGCGATTCCAGCCAATTCCGTGCTGGTGTTCGACCTGGAGCTGCTGGCTATCAAGGACCCGGCCAAGGCTGAGGCTCCAGAAGCACCGGAAGCACCGGCTGCCAAGTAAGCGGCATCTGAACACGCAGCGCCCCGTCTCGACGGGGCGTTGTTGTATCTGGATGATGGATTTGCCGGTATCTGCTGCGAGCCTGTGCAAATCCAAACGAACCCCTGCGACTTAGAGCAGTCAGATGGGAAGTTGGGCGCGGTTAGCCGCAGATGCTCCCCAAGTCAATGAAATCTTGGGTTTTTTTTATGTGCGCAAAAAACGCCCGATCTGACTGTGGCCCTTGTAAAACGGGGCTTTCAGCCGTGAAAATGCGCTCTGTTCACAAGGTTATCCACAAGTTGTGTGGATAACCTTTTCTCTTGCCTGGAACTGGAGTGATGATGAAAGCACCCTGGAATTTCGCCCGTTTCCTACCCTTGGCCGCACGCTTGATCGGTCGCGGTCGCTTGCCGACGTTATTGTTCGCGGTCGCTGCCAAAGGCTCCAGCCAAGGTGGCCGGTTGGGTAAGCTCAAGGATGATCTGAAACTGCTCCAGGCCTTGTGCCTGGCATACTGGCGCGGCGAGTACCGTGCGATCAGCCCCAAGGCACTGGTGTCGGTGGTGGCAGGCCTGATGTACTTCCTCAGCCCGATCGATGCGATCCCAGACTTTCTGCCGATGTTCGGCATGCTGGACGACATTGCCGTACTGGCTTGGATCATGAAAACCCTGGATGGCGAACTCAGTGCTTTTCGTGTCTGGCGTGAACGTCAGAGCCCGGAAAAACTAGTGGTGGTGGAGCGCTTGCCTGCCACGCCTGAGCTTTTGCAGGAGGAAAACCTGAAAAAAAACTGAACAGCCAACTATCCCGCTGCGCTCTTCAGGACTGTTAGGATTACACTCCTAAGGAAAGTACTTACTGAGTAAGTGCTGTAATCCTACGGGGCAGTCATGGATATTCAAATAATTTCACGGGACGGCGAGCCCGAATACGCGGTTCTGCAATGGGCTCAATACGAGGCGCTGTTAAAAGCTGCCGGCCTACAGCAACAGGCGCCGATGCCTTCTTCAAGCACACCCGACGCCGCTTCCGGGCAGGATTTTCGCCCACTGGCGCACCTGCGCAACTTGCGTGAAGCCAAGGGCCTGGCTATCGAAGCGCTATCGCGTACTGTGGGCATCAGCCCGTCTTACCTGGGGCTGATTGAAAGTGGCGAGCGCCAGCCGGATGCTGCTATTCGCCGCAGTCTGGCCTGGGAATTGGGAATCGCCGGTTGGAGGGAAGACATGTGAGCGTGCGCATCAGCCGTCAACATTGGGATGGATTGCTCAACGAACTTGATCAGGCGCGGCGCCAGCGACACCTTTTGACTTATCGCGCATTGTTGGAGCGCCTGCAGTTTCCAACACCGGCCATGCAAACCCTGACGGCTGCACTGGAGCATCTGGCGGCCCTGGATGCCAAGGCCGATCAGCCATTGCGCAGTTCTTTGGTGATCAGCCAAGGGGCCAGCCGCTTGCCCCGCACGGGTTTTTTTGAGTGTGTCGAGCGCCTTGGACGCTTTTGCGGGCCCTCCGATGGCGTGGCTGCCGCGTCGTGGCATGCCTCGGAAGTGGTCCGGGTTTTTGAGTATGAATACCCTGAAACAGTGCAGGCCTGACATGTTCTGGAAACTCAAGGCGCATGCCGGCTACTGGCTGGCACGCAAATTATTTCACTGGTCCTGGTTGATGCACCAAGCGTGGGGTTGGCGCTGGCTGGAGGGTCAGTTCGCACGCATGGCCAACCTCGGTCATGTGCCAGCGCAGAGCTTCTACGGGCATATCCTGACCTTTCGCGGCCAAGGCCTGGGTGCTCGCGAAGAGGGCGTACGGTTGCTGCGCCTGGCGGCGCAGGCTGGCGACGGCAAAGCCGCGTATCAGATTGGCGTATTGAGCCTGGCGGGTAGCCTGGGCAAGGCGCCAGACCCGGTAGAGGCCGCGCGCTGGTGGAGAATCGCTGCCAAGGCCGGACACCCGCTCGCGCAGATCCGCCTGGAACAACTCTGATCGCCACAGGTCGGGCGCGATCCGGACCATAACCGCAGGCCGAAATAGCCTCGCCAGAATCGTTCAGATGTTCGGCCATGGCGTTCTTGGTATCGAAAAAAAGACCGGTGCCTGGGGCGACCGGTCTTTTTTCACGAGAGTGATCTCTATTTGATGATCTGCCTGCGATCACATCAAACTGCCATCGGCTACTGCTTGGCTACCGTCTTGCTGATCTTTAGGTAGTCCAACAGAATCCGCCCGGTCTCGCTCAGGTAGGCATCATCTTCCGGCTTGGTCTTTTCCGGCTCGGTAGGCAGCGCATCTTCATCTTCTTTCTTCAGCTCTTTGAGCGGGTCTTCACCTTTGGCCTTGCGGCGGGTGTTTTCCAGGGCAAGCTGTTGATTCTCGATGCTGGTGTGCTGCGCACGACGATCCACTTCATTGAGGCTGACGGTTTTCTCGGCCATCAGCTTCGTCGCCAAGGCCAGCTTGTCGCGGATAAACACGAACTCGGCATCCTTGGCGGAGCGCGCGTCATGGTTGTCCTTGAGCTGGGCCAGGTACGGTTTGAACGGGTCCGACGCAGGCTTGATGGCCGGGCGGATTGTATCCCACGGCATGGCTTCGGGCAGGGCGCTTTCGCCGATTTCCTTGGTGTCGATGAGTGATGGGAAATCGATGTCCGGCAGCACGCCCTGATGCTGGGTGCTCTGTCCGGAAACCCGGTAGAATTTGGCCAGGGTCAGTTTCAGCTCACCATGATTGAGTGGCTGAATGGTCTGCACGGTGCCTTTGCCGAAGGTCTGCCCGCCGACGATCAGCGCGCGGTGATAGTCCTGCATCGCACCGGCGAAGATCTCCGAGGCCGAGGCCGAGAGACGGTTGACCAGCAGTGCCATCGGCCCTTTGTAGAAGGCGCCGCGGTTTTCGTCTTCCAGTACATCCACGCGGCCATCTGCGTTGCGCACCAGGACGGTCGGGCCTTTGTCGATAAACAGGCTGGTCAGTTCGGTGGCTTCCTGCAACGAGCCGCCACCGTTGTTGCGCAGGTCGATGACGACGCCATTTACTTTCTCTTTCTGCAGTTCAGTCAGCAGCTTCTTGACGTCGCGAGTGGTGCTCTTGTAGTCGGGGTCGCCGGCACGGAACGCCTTGAAATCGAGGTAGAAGGCCGGGATTTCAATGACGCCCAGCTTGTAGTCCTTGCCATCCTGCTTGAGGTTGAGCACTGACTTCTTCACCGCTTGGTCTTCCAGCTTCACCGCTTCACGAGTGATAGACACGACTTTGCTGGTCTGGTCGTTCGGTGCATTGGTGTGCGGAATCACTTCCAGGCGCACCACGCTGCCTTTGGGCCCACGGATCAGCTTGACCACTTCGTCCAGGCGCCAGCCGACCACGTCGACCATTTCTTTGTCGGCCTGGGCCACGCCGATGATCTTGTCCGCCGGGGCGACTTGCTTGGTCTTGTCCGCAGGGCCAGCCGGTACCAGGCGCACGATCTTGACCTGGTCATTGTCGCTTTGCAGGACGGCACCGATGCCTTCCAGGGATAGACTCATGTTGATATCGAAATTTTCCGCGTTATCTGGCGACAGATAATTGGTGTGCGGATCGTAGGACATCGCGAAGGTATTGATGTAGGCCTGGAAGATGTCTTCAGCGCGGGTCTGGTTCAAGCGTGCCAGTTGATTCTTGTAGCGCTTGGTCAACAGTTCCTGGATCGCCTTGGGCTCTTTGCCGGCTATCTTCAGACGCAGCACTTCATCCTTGACACGTTTGCGCCACAGGTCATCCAGGGCGGCAGTGCTGGTCAGCCATGGGGCGTCCTTGCGATCGACCAGCAAGGTTTCCTTCTGGGTGAAGTCGAGCTTGTCGACGCCTTTGCCAAGTTCGCCCAAGGCGAAGTCCAGGCGCGCCTTGACGCGGTCCAGGTAGCGCTTGTAGATGGTGAAGCCAGGTTGCAGGTCGCCGCTCTTGAGGAGGTCGTCGAACTGCGTCTTCCACTTGTCGAACTCGGCGACATCGCTTGCCATGAAGTAGCTACGCGAGGGATCCAGCAGCTTGAGGTAGCTGTCATAGATGATCACCGAACGTGCATCGTCCAGTGGCGGCTTGCTGTAATGGTGGCGCTTGAGTAACTCGACGACGTTAAGGCTGGCTATCACCTCGTCGCGATCAGGCTGAAGTTTGTCCCAGCTGTTGGCTGCGAACGTATTGGTCGACGTCAGGCCGAGACCAATGAAAAGAGCGAGGGCGGTGCTGGGGAACAAATGCTTCATGCTGATTCGACGCGGGGGCAATTGATAACGCATATTAGGCCGTCTTTGAAGTCGCCGGTTCCATGTGGGCCGGTCGCATAATGCAAAAAGCCCGACGCAACAGCAACGGGCTCAGTCCAGACTCACTATGGAGGCACTGTGAAAGCATTGCAAGGCGTTGACGGTCATGTGGAGTGGCTCGAAGAGCCAAGTCCTACATGTGATGTAGGCCAAGTTCGCATTCGTGTGGCGGCAGCGGGATTGAATCGGGCCGATTTATTACAGCGTGCGGGGCTCTATCCGCCACCGGCCGGTGCGAGTCATGTCCTGGGCCTGGAGTGTTCCGGAGTGATCAGCGAAGTAGGGGCCGGTTCTTCCTGGCAGGTGGGTGATCGGGTATGCGCACTGTTGGCGGGCGGCGGTATGGCCGAAGAAGTGGTCGTCGATGCGCGTCACGTGTTGCCAGTGCCCGAAGGCTTGTCCCTGGCCGAGGCGGCGGCTTTGCCCGAGGTGTACAGCACCGCCTGGTTGAATGTGTTCCAACTGGCGGCGCTCAAGCCAGGCGAGAAGGTGCTGTTGCATGCTGGCGCCAGTGGCGTGGGTTCTGCGGCGATCCAGCTGTGCAAGGCATTTGGTAGTCCCTGCTGGGTCAGTGTCGGTTCGGCAGAACGCCTGGCGTACTGTGAGGCGCTAGGTGCCCAAGGAGGAGTGGTACGTACCGACGGTATTGATGCGCTGCGCGATTTTGGGCCATTCGATGTCATTCTCGACCCGGTGGGCGGCAGTTACGCCGCACAGAACCTCAAGCTGATAGCGCTGGATGGTCGCTGGGTGTTAATCGGCTTGATGGGCGGACGCGATGCGCAATTGGACCTGGCGCAAGTGCTGGCCAAACGTGTGCAACTGCTGGGTTCGACCTTGCGCAGCCGTGATGAGCAGTTCAAGGCGGACCTGCTCAGTGATTTGGGGCAACAGGTATGGCCGCTGTTTGCGGAAGGGCGGTTGAGCCCACAGTTGGCCAAGACCTTCCCGATCCTGGATGCCGAGGCAGCCTTCGCCGAACTCGCCACTAACCAGATTTCCGGGAAACTGGTGCTGGTAATCGACGAGACGCTGACCTGACTACGATTCCAAGTTGAACCGGATCAAAAATGTGGGAGCGAGCAAGCCCGCTCCCACATTTGATTGGGTTTGAGTTCAAAAAAGGGGCGTCAGGTCCACTGGTGGATCGGCCAACCGGCCTTTTGCGCATGTTCGCGCAGTACTGGATCAGGATTCACCACTTGCGGATGATCGACCTTGAGCAGCAACGGCAAGTCATTGCGTGAGTCGGAATAGAAATACGCACCCTCCAGGGTTTCGCCTTGTTGTTCCAGCCATTCAAGCAGGCGGGTGATCTTGCCTTCACGGTAAGTCAGTACGCCAACGGTCTTGCCGCTGTACTCGTCGTGAGCGACATCCAGCTCAATCCCCAGCACTTCATCAATGCCGATCCGCGTCGCAATCGGCTTGACCAGATGAGTGCCCGAAGCCGAGATCACCAGGATCCGGTCCCCGTTCTTGCGGTGCCGGGCAATGGTCTTGGTAGCCTCGCTATAGATCAACGGTTCGATAATGTCCTCGACCCACGGCTCCACCAGATGCTCGATTTCTGCCGGCTTGCGGCCGATCATCGGCTCCAGGCTGAAGTCCATGTAGTCCTCCATGGCCAGCTCGCCCCGGCTGTACGCGTCCATAAGTTCAGTGTTCCTGCGCATGAACGATTCAGGATCGACCCAGCCCAAACGCCCCATCTGCTCAGCCCAGAGCGTGGCGCAGTCGCCATGGATCAGGGTGTCGTCCAGATCAAAGATTACCAATGCCATCAGTCATTTTTCCTCAATAAAACCCAATAACCTCAGGCTACCTCACACAGCGCGGCGGGATCGATAGAAAGTGCCAGGCGCTGGCCGTCCGCATGCAAGTCGTCGGCCGAGCGATTGAGCACGTCCACCACCAGCTCCACGCCCCGGGCTTCGATACGGTAACGAATCACGTTGCCCAATAGGCTGTGGCTACGTACCAGGGCATCCAGCTCGCCATGGCGACTGAGCTCGATGGCTTCCGGGCGAATGGCGATACGTCCGCTGACGGGGCGTTGCAACAGCTTGCTGGCCTTGTCGGCATCCAGCAGATTGTAGTTGCCGATAAACCCCGCGGCAAAGGCATCCACCGGCGCCGTGTAGAGGGTTTCGGCGTCGCCGCTCTGCACGATCCGGCCCTGGTTCATCAAGAAAATGCGGTCGGACATGGTCAGGGCCTCTTCCTGATCATGGGTCACAAAAATGGTTGTCAGTCCCAATTCGCGCTGGATCTGGCGGATCTGTTCACGCAAGTGTTTGCGAATCCGCGCATCCAGCGCCGACAGTGGCTCATCGAGCAATAGCAGGCGCGGGCGAGTCACCAGGGAGCGGGCGAGCGCGACGCGCTGACATTGACCGCCGGACATCTGGTGCGGATAACGACCCGCCAGGTCCTTGAGCTCCACCAGTTGCAGCACCTCCTGTACCCGCTTGTGGCTGTCATCGGCGTTGACTTTCTGCATGCGCAGGCCAAAGGCGACGTTCTGTTCCACGGTCATGTTGGGGAACAGCGCATAGCTTTGGAACACCATGCCGATATGCCGTTTTTGTGGGCTCAGCGGTACGATGTCCTGGCCATCCAAGAGGATCTGGCCGCTGTCTACCGACGTCAGCCCGGCGATGCAACGCAGCAGCGTGGACTTGCCGCAGCCCGACGGGCCGAGCAGGGTGACGAACTCGCCCTTGGCGACTTCGCAGTTGATGTCACTGAACACCGGGGTGCCGGTGTAGCTTTTTTGCAGGTGCTGGACGCTGACGAAGCTCATTGGCTTTTGTCCTTGTTCAAGAGATTGGCAGCCCAGGTGAGCAGCAGTACAAAGAGGAAATAGGAGATGACCACGGCGCTGGTGAAATGGCCGCTGCTGTTGCGCATGTTGTTGAGGTACACCTGCAAGGTCTCGTAGCGTGTGCCGACGAGGATGTTGGCAAACACGAACTCGCCGAACAGAAACGAGAACGACAGCAGCAGCGCCACCATCAAGCCCTTGCGCAGGTTCGGCAACACCACCAGGAACGCTGCCTGAAAGGTGCTGGCGCCGAGCAGTTGGGCGGCGTCCATCAGGTCGCGCAGGTTGATGGCTTGCAGGTTGTTGGTGATCGCCCGGTACATGAACGGCAACGCCACGGTGAAGTAGCAGCCGATCAGAATCCACGGTGTACCGACCATCGCCAGCGGCCCGGAGCCATATAACTGCAGCAGGCCCACTGACGACACCACTGGCGGTACCGCAAAGGGCAGCAGGATCAGGATATTCATCAGCGCATCGAGCCTGGGGAAGTGGTAATGCACCACAAACAACAGTGGCAGGATCAATACCACCGAGAGGATCAGCGCGCCGACACACACCAGCAACGACTGGCCAAAGGCATGCAGGAAGCGCGGGTCGCTCCACAGTTGCACATACCATTTGAAGGTAAAGCCTGAAGGCAGGATTGTCGCCGACCAGCTGCTGGCGATCGAATACACCAGGGTGCCAATCAGCGGCAGCACCAGGATGGCAAACAACAGGAACACCACTACCCGATGGTAGAGGGCGGCCTGGCTGGTTTCAGCGCGAGACATGGTAGCTCCTCTTGAGCAGCAGTTGATGAACCACGGTGACCACCGTCATCAGCGCCACCAGGATCACCGCCAGGGCACTTGCCATGTTCGGGTCCAGGGAGATATCGCCGGAGACCATCGCGGCAATCCGGATCGGCAGCACGTTAAAATTACCGGTGGTCAGCGCGTAGACGGTGGCATAGGCGCCCAGCGCATTGGCCAACAGGATCACGAAAGTGCCCAGCAGCGCCGGGGTCAGCACTGGTAGGCCGATATGCCGCCAGAACTGCCAACCGCTGGCGCCCAGCAGCGCTGCAGATTCGCGCCAGTCTTCGCGCAATGCATCGAACGCCGGGTAGAGCAGCAAGACGCCGAGAGGAATCTGGAAGTAGGTGTACAGAATGATCAGGCCGGTCTTGGAGTACAGGTTGAAGTCCTGAATGATCCCGGCCTGCTTGAGCATCAAGGTAATGCTGCCGTTGAACCCCAGCAGGATGATGAAGGCAAAGGCCAGGGGTACGCCGGAGAAGTTGCTGGTCATGTTGGCGAAGGCAGTGACGAAATTGCGCAGTGGCGAATCCACCTTGCGCAGGGAGTAGCTGCCCAATATGGAAATGATGATGCCGAACACGCTGGAGTAGAAACTGATCTCGAGACTGTGCTGGATCGCCTGCCGATAGAACTTCGAACTGAAGATTTTGGTGAAGTTCTCAAGGCCCCAGCCGAACTCTTCGGTTTGCAGGCTGTTGACCATCACCCACAGCAGCGGCGCGACTTGAAACACGATAAAGAATACGGCGAAGGGCACCAGGCACAAGGCCGCCAGCCATTTACCACGGATCATGGAACTCACTTCAACAGCTCCCGGCAGACAGGTTTGTCGTGGGCAACGCCAAGCAGGGCGCAGACGGTGCCGCAGATTTCAGTTTGTTTTGGGCGGGCTCCGGGGTCGAGGCTGAAGGCTTCCCCCAGCACAAACAGCGGCACTTCACGTTCTTCTGGCAGCAGGCCGTTGTGGGAGCGGTCGTTGTTCATGCCGTGGTCGGCTGTCACCAGTACCTGATAACCGGCGTCGAGCCAGCCCTGCAGATAGTCGGCGAGGATGATGTCGGCCGAGCGGGCGCTGTTGCGATATTGCGGGGTGTCGAGGCCGTGCTTGTGGCCGGCGTCGTCAATATTCATCGGGTGTACCACCAGGAAGTTGGGTGCGTGCTTGAGTCGCAGGCTTTCTGCGTCGGCAAACAGGTGCGCGTCCGGGTAATGATCACTCCAGTAGAAATGGCCGTGCTGGATCGCCAGTGTCCCATCGTCGGTATGACGATCGCGGGCCGCGATGAACGGCGAGCGGTTATACAGCTCGCTGACCCAATGGTAGGCCGCCGCCGCAGTGGTCAAGCCTGCCTCTGTGGCGTAATGGAAAATACTGCGCTGGTTGGACAAGCGTGCAACCTGATTGTGGACGATCCCGCTTTCAATAGGAGGGACGCCGGTGAGGATGCATTCGTACAAGGGGCGCGACAGGGCTGGCAGTTCACATTCCAGCTTGTAGAGCGCTGCGCGTCCTGTACAGACATACGCCTGCAGGTGCCCCATGGCGTGCCGCGCAACCTCGTAGTTGAGGCCGTCGAGCACCACAAGGATGACGTTGTGTTTCATGGGGGTAAGGCTCCGCAACAATAGGCCTGATTAAAAGTCATCGGAAGAACGGGGTCAAAAGTGTGGGAGCGGGCTTGCTCGCGATAGCGGTGGATCAGATACAGATGCTTCAACTGACCGTCCGCTATCGCGAGCAAGCCCGCTCCCACATTGGAACTCCAGAGGCGTTCCAATGTGGGTTAATGCCTTACTGCATGTTGATGATGACTTCTTCCTGCCACTTCTGCGGCAGCGCCTTGGAGGTTTTCTCCCACGCGTCGGCATCCTTGATCGGCGTCACGTTCTTGTATTGCTCGTTGGGCAGCAGCTTGGCTTGCACCTCTGGCGGCAAGGTCAGGTGCTCGGCACGAATCGGCCGTGCATTGCCCTTGGCCAGGTTGATCTGGCCTGCGTCGCTGAAGATGTACTCGCGGGTCAGCTTGGCTGCGTTGGGGTGCTTGGCGTATTTGTTGATGATGGTGGTGTAGCCGGAAATCACCGAGCCGTCCGAGGGGATCAGGACTACGTAGTCGTCCGGGTTGGCCATCTTGGCCTTGTAGCTCAGGCCGTTGAAATCCCAGACCACGCCGACTTCCACTTCACCTTTTTCCATGGTGGCGATGGTCGGGTTGGCCAGGGAAATACGCCCCTGCTTGGCGATGTCGGCGAACATCAGCAGCGCGGGCTGGACGTTTTTCTCATCCCCGCCGTTGGCCAGTGCAGCGGCAAGTACCCCGTTGGCCGCTTGGGCTGCAGTGCTCACGTCACCGATGGAAACCTTGTATTTACCGGTTTTCAGGTCTGCCCACTTGGTCGGGACTTCGGAGCCGTGCAGCAGCTTTTTGTTGACGATGAAGGCGATGGTCCCGGTGTAGGCCAGCGCCCAGTTGCCGTCTTTATCCTTCGCCCAGTTCGGAATCTGCTCCCAGGTGCTCGGCTTGTACGGCTGGACCACGCCCTGTTTCACTGCAATCGGGCCGAAGGCTGCGCCCACGTCACCGATGTCGGCGCTGGCGTTGTCTTTTTCCGCAGCGAACTTGGCGATTTCCTGGGCGGAACTCATATCGGTGTCGATGTGCTTGAGGCCGTACTTGGACGCGAGGTCTTCCCAGGTACCTCGCCAGTTGGCCCAGTCATCGGGCATGCCGACGCTATTGACGGCGCCTTCCGCCTTGGCGGCGGCTTCCAGGGTTTTCAAATCGGTATCAGCCGCCATGGCGGCGGTGCACATGGCGATAGTCGAACCTAACAGTGATGCCAGGAAAAGCTGTTTCATCCGAAGCTCCTTTGGGCGTTTTCAACGCTGCGTTCTTTGATGGCGCGGTTGGTATTGGTCTAGGTCAGCAATACACGAGCCAATTTAGGCGCGCTGGATGACAGTTTCGTGTCGATGTCGTTTTTTGCACGTCTGGGCAGGCGGTTGCCGGGTAAGCGTAGACCATGCTCGAATCCCCGGAATTGCTGGACTTGGCCGATGTCTTGCAGGTTGTGTGGCAGCGCCCGGGGAGGCGTTGTCATCTGTCGGTCATGTGCAATGTCTAGGCTTGCAGGCTCCGGCAACCGCTCATCCGAGGGGCGTCTTGCGCACCCAGACAGTGCTGGACTAGTCCAAATAGGTAACGTTGATGCGTGATGAAGCAACCAAAGCGGTGACAGCCATTGGCCTGGCGTTGCAGGAACAAATCGACCATGGGTTGCTGAGCGCCACCAGCAAGTTGCCCGCCGAGCGCAAGCTCAGCGAGTTGTTCGGCACTACCCGCATTACCGTGCGCGAAGCCTTGTTGCAACTGGAGGCACAGGGCCAGATTTATCGTGAGGAGCGCCGTGGCTGGTTTGTCTCGCCACCCCGGCTGGCCTACAACTTGATGCAACGCAGTCACTTTCACGCCATGGTCAGCGCTCAAGGCCGGGTGCCGTCTACCGAAGTGATCTCGGCGCGCCTGCAGCCGGCGTCGGCAGCCGTCTGCGCATGGTTGCAACTGCCAGCACTGTCCAGCGTGATCCAGATCTGCCGGGGTCGACGGATAGACGGCCGGCTGGTGCTGTATGTCGAGCACTACCTCAACCCGCAGTATTTTCCGGGGATTTTGGATTGTGACCTGAATCAGTCGATGACCGAGTTGTATGCGCGCAAGTACGACCTGCACTACGGGCGGGTGCGGTTCGAAATTGTGCCGACTTCATTGCAGATGGAGGCGGCGGCGGCATTGAAAGTCTCGGTGGGCAGCCCCGGGCTGCGGATCGCCCGGGTCAATTACGACCAACATGAACGGCTGATCGATTGCGATCTGGAGTTCTGGCGACACGACGCCATTCATGTTGGGGTGGATGTGGTTTAGCGGTCGGGCAAGGCCTCAAGGTTGCGCGCTGGCATACAGATAATCTGTAGCCAGCGAAGCCAGGGTCCTGACTCCCACGACCAACGCCGACTCATCCACAAAGAACCCCGGATTGTGATTGGGCGCCGCCTTGCTCATTTCCTGGTCCCGCGGGGTCACCCCCAGAAACACGAACAAGCCAGGCGCCTCCTTGGCATAAAACGAAAAATCCTCAGCTCCACCCACCAACGGTCCTTGTTTCACATCACCGTTGGCTGCCCACTGCAGGCTTGGCAGCATCTTCTCGGTCAGCGCCGGGTTATTGATGGTTGGGTCGTACTTTTCAATGATCGTCACCTCGGCCTTCGCGCCACCGCTTTCAGCAATCTTCTCGACGGTCTGGCGCACATCCGCGTGCAGTTTCTGGCGGATGCCATAGTCGTAGGATCGAATGGTTCCACTCATGTCCACAGACTCGGGAATGATGTTGTAGCGAGTACCGCCATTGATGGTGCCGATGCTCACCACGGAGGGGAACGATGAAATGTCGGTGCGACGACTGACCACGGTTTGCAGGCCGACAATGGTTTGCGCGCCTACCGTAATTGGATCGATGCCATCCCATGGCCGGCCGGCGTGGGTCTGTTTACCGAGGATTTTGATGCGCAGGTCGTCGGAACTGGCCAGCGTCGGCCCTGCACGATAGGCGATCTGCCCGGCGGGTATGCCAGCCCAGACATGCAGGCCGAAGACCGCGTCTGGCTTGGGCGATTTCATCACGCCTTCCTGCACCATCATCTTCGCGCCCCAGGTGTTTTTGCCATCGGGAATGAAGTCGCTCGGGCCTTCTTCGGCAGGCTGGAAGTAGAACACGACGGTGCCCGGCAAGCGGTCGCGCATACCGCTGAGGATTTTTGCGGTGCTCAGCAAAATGGCGGTATGGGCGTCGTGGCCGCAGGCGTGCATCACGTCCACTTCCTTGCCCAGATAAACGCCTTTGGCTTTCGAGGCAAAGGGCAGGTCGGAGACTTCCTTGACCGGCAGTGCGTCCATATCCGCGCGCAGGGCCACGGTCGGGCCGGGCAACGCACCTTTGAGGATGGCCACCACGCCGGTGCGTGCAACGCCGGTTTTTACCTCCAGGCCCATCTCCCGCAATTGCCTGGCGACCAGGTCGGCGGTGTGCTTTTCGGTATTGCCCAGTTCAGGATGGGCGTGGATATCACGACGGGTTTCCAGCAGGGTTGGCTCGATGATTTTCGCCTGTGCAGCGATTTCTTCACGGGCGTGGTCCTGGCCGCTGCTGGCGGCGATGATTGTACTGCTGGCGACGCCGCACAACAGACCAAATACCCATTGGTGTTTAAGACCGGTTAACCGCATAGGGGCTTCTCCATGATTATTATTGTTGATCTTCGTGTCGTCCGGGCAGCGCTATTCTTTCTCTTGAGCACCTGCGGACGCTGTTACCACTTGCACGCTCAGGCGCGGCGTCGCCAAGTCCATGCCGGCTTCATCCATATGACGCTTGAGAGATAGATTGAACGCCCGCGACACTTCCCACTGCTTGATCGGCGCCGTCTTGAAGCGCGCGCGCAGGATGGCGTTGCCGGACTCGAAGCTTTCTACCCCCTGGAACTCCAGTGGCGACCAGATATTGCGACGCTGCAGCGGATCGGCGCGCATTTTCTGCCCAACTTCGCGCATCAGTTTGATTGCCTCGTCGATGTCCATGCTGGCGGGCACCGCAACACGGAAAATCGCATAGCCGAATTCCCGGGAATAGTTTTTGATGCTCTTGATCTCGCTGAACGGAATCGTATGCACGATTCCGTCGATGTCCCGCAGGCGAACGGTGCGGATCGTCAGCCCTTCGACGGTGCCGAGGTGGCCGCCGACATCGACATAGTCGTCGATGGCCAGGGAGTCTTCGATGATGATGAACAGGCCGGTGATCAAATCCGCTACCAGCGACTGGGCACCGAAACCGATAGCCAGGCCGATTACACCGGCACCGGCCAGCAGTGGCGTGACGTTCATGCCCATATTCGCCAGCGCGACGATGGCGGCAATGATGAAGATCGTCACAAATAGCACGTTGCGAATCAACGGCATCATGGTCTGCGCCCGCGCGTTGGCCAGGCCTTTGCGCGAGCGGGTGAGAGCGTGGTGGATGGCCGTGTCGGCAAGGATCCAGATCAGCCAGGAAAACAGCAACGTACCGCCGAGCCCGAGCAGCTTGACGCCGACTTCGTGGCCCTCGCCTTCGATAAAGCGAATCAGCGACAGGCCCCAGACACGCAGGCCCAGTTCGATAAACACGGCCCAGACCAGCAAGTGGGCGAGGGTGTAGATGAAACTCTTCAAGCGCTCGGAATACAGCGCGTGGCGCTTGTGCCCGCGCTGGGGCTTGAGTGAGTGACGGCGCACGAGGCCGTTGATCACCATGCACAGCACCAGCAACACGGTGCACAGCAATGATTGGCGTAACGCTGTGCTGGTATCGCCCGCCGAAACAAAAGTGGCAAATAGAGAGATGCCGACCAGCAACAGCGCCGGCAAGTACCAGAACGAACCGACGACTTCGATGGTATCGCTCAGGGCACGACGGGTCAGGCGGCGCGACAGCGGCTGATTGCGTATCAAGTGTGCGATGGGCCGGCGAAAGCGCAGGACAAACACGCCGGTGGACAACGCGGCCATCACATTGGCGAACGTCGCGGCGGTATGCGCAAGGTGCAGGCCCAGGCTTTGCATCATGCGAGGGTCGCTCAAGGCCTCGCCGAAGGCGGCGAAGCTGCCGATCAGCCACAGCGGACGAAAGGCCTGGCGGCGCAGGATGTACAAGGCCCGGTGTCGATGCGGGCCGTCGAGCAGCGAGAACGCAATCACGCAGATTGCCGAGAAGCAGGTACCGACCACCAACGCGTAGGCGAGCACCATGGCCAGGGATTTGCCCAGGGAGGAAGGGAGTGCGTAACTCAAGTAGACGGTGATCACCAGGGCGATCAGCCAGGGGCCCAGCTTGCGCAGGGCGAAGCGCAGCATGTCCCAGGTCCGTGGGTGTTGCGGCAGCTCTTCGGGCAGCCCGAAGCGTTCGCGCAGCCGGTGGCTGAGCCAGATCAGCGCCGCAGCCAGCAGGCTCCAGAGTGCCAGGATCATCGCAAAGCCAAAGATAATGGGCAGCCATTCGCTGGCGGGAAGCATCAAGGCATTGAACTCTCCCTTGGCCTGGTCGAACTCGCTGGACCAGCGGCCCAGTGGGCTGTCAGCGCCGGAAAACTGCTGTTCCAGGCTCGCCAGGGTGCCGCCGATCAGGCCAAGCACGCCTTGTTCTGCCACTGGCTGGGCTTTTTGCGTGGCTTCGCGCAGTTTTTTCAAGTCGCTCAGCAGTTGCGTGCGCTGCTGGTCGTTCTCCAGGGTCTTGATCACTTCATCCAGTGACTGGCCCAAAGGAACATCGGCCTGGGGTTGGGCCTTGCTGGAGCCGCCCAGCATGCCGGGCAGGCCGACGGCTTGTGCGGGAGCGATCGGCAGCAAGATCAACAGACAGGCGAACAGGTAATACGACAGGGTAAAAAAACGGGAAAACACGAGGCGGTCAACCTTGGAAACGACGAATTGACCGAGTGTACGAGGCCGTTATTCCCAATGCGAGTGCAATTGGCTATTCAGCCAGCTTGGCGAGGATCTTGTAGACCACCGTTGCGAGGATCAGCAGCATACCGATCCACATCCCGAATACGCCGAGGTTCTTGTCGCGGAAGTTGAATCCGACGGCCAACAGGATCATGCCGATGAGGATAGGGATGAGCATGGAGTGGAATGCGGACATGGAGATCATAAGGTGACGGCCTTGTCGTTGGGGATAAGCCAAGTCTAGGCCGCTTTGGCGACGGCTGCTTTGATGTATGTCAGATGTAGACGCAGCGGGTCTGGGACCCGCCGCGGTCAGGGCAAATCGCGACTCGCATAGAACGCGCTCAGCACCTTTACAAGGTGCGTGAGGTCATGGCTGCCGCACAGTTCGCGAATCGAGTGCATGGCGAAGGTCGGCAGGCCGATGTCCACGGTGCGTACGCCCAGGTGGCTGGCGGTGATCGGGCCGATGGTCGAGCCGCAGCCCATGTCGCTGCGCACTACGAAACTCTGCACCGGGACTTCTTCGGCCATGCACAGATGGCGGAAGAACCCGGCGGTTTCGCTATTGGTGGCGTAGCGCTGGTTGCTGTTGACCTTGATCACAGGCCCGGCATTGAGTTTGGGGCCGTGATTGGCGTCGTGTTTATCGGCGTAGTTGGGGTGGATACCGTGGGCATTGTCCGCGGACACCAGCAGTGACTTCTGAATGGTGCGCACGAACTCATCACCTTCAGGCAACAGGCGGCGCAGGGTTTGTTCCAGCATCGGGCCGTCGGCACCGCAGGCCGAGCAGGAGCCGACTTCTTCGTGGTCATTGCAGACCAATACGCAGGTCTCGTCGGTATCGCTGGTGAGCAAGGCTTGCAGGCCCGCATAGCATGACAGCAGGTTGTCCAGGCGCGCACCGGCAATAAAGTCGCCGTGCAAACCGATAACGGCAGCATCCTGGGTGTCGTAGAAGCTCAGTTCATAGTCGAGCACCACATCGGCATTCAGGCCATGCTCGCGAGCCAGTTGGTCGGTGAGCACCGCACGAAAGTCCACCCGCTCATCGCCGGCAAACTGCGCGAGGATTGGTGGCAGTTCGGTCTGGGCATTGATCGCCCAGCCCTGATTGGCTTCACGGTTCAGGTGGATGGCCAGGTTGGGGATGGTGGCGATAGGCAGCTTGAAGTCGATCAACTGGCTTTCGACCTTGCCGTCGCGCCGGAAGGTCACACGGCCCGCCAGTGACAAGTCGCGGTCGAACCACGGTGCAAGCAACGCGCCGCCGTAGACTTCCACGCCCAGTTGCCAGAAACCCTGGCGTTGCAGTTCCGGTTGCGGCTTGACGCGCAGGCACGGGCTGTCGGTATGGGCACCCACCAAACGAATGCCGTCTTGCAGTGGAGCGTGGCGGCCGAGCTTGAAGGCAATGATCGAGGAGTCGTTGCGGGTGACGTAGTAACGACCGTTGGCCTCGGTGGTCCAGGTATCGCGCTCGTCGAGGCGCTGGAAACCGGCTGCTTCCAGGCGCTGGGCGAGGGCAGCTGTGGCATGAAAGGGGGTGGGAGAGGCCTTGAGGAAGTCGATCAGGCCTTGGTTCAACGCTTCGCGCATAAATAGCTCCAGACAGCAATGCGCGCAGTTTACCGTATTGGTTTGGCTCCGTGGCGAGAAGTGACGCAGATCGAGTGTGTGCGAGCAAGCCCGCACACACATTTAGCTGTTTTCAACTTTAGAACGGGGCGGGACACTCGAAACGCAAGCGTTCGCCGCTCTGGGGATGGGTGAAGCTCAACATGCTCGCATGCAGGCACAAGCGCGGCCAGGCAGCCAGGGCCTGTTCGTGGGCATACAAACCGTCGCCCAGCAACGGATGACCGATGGACAACATATGCACGCGCAACTGGTGCGAGCGCCCGGTAATTGGCGTCAACTCAACCCGGCACCAGTCGCCGCAACGCTCCAGCACTTTCCAGAAGGTCAGGGCGTGCTTGCCGAACTCGTGGTCCACCACGTGACGCGGCTTGGTGGGTGGATCGTAGCGCAGTGGCAGGTCGATACTGCCGCTGTCGAGCGTCGGCTGGCCCCAGCATAAGGCGACATAGGCCTTTTCGGTTTCGCGGTCGTGGAACTGGCGCGACAGTTCACGATGGGTATCAGCGTCCCTGGCCAGCAAAATGATGCCCGAAGTTTCCCAGTCCAGACGATGGACGATGCGGGCTTCGGGGTAGCCGTTTTCCTGCAGGCGCGTGATCAGGCAGTCCTTGTTGTCGTCGGCACGACCAGGCACCGACAGCAGCAGGGTAGGCTTGTTCACCACCAGGACGGCAGCGTCCTGGTGAAGAATATGGATGTTGGACAGCGGCATTAAACAGCCTCGTAACAAACGCCAACGGCGGCTGCGCTAAACACCCTCTGTAGGAGCGAGCTTGCTCGCGAAAAACTCAAGGGCAGCGCGTTCATTCAGGATAAACGCAGTGTCCTCAGGTTCTTCGCGAGCAAGCTCGTTCCTGCAGAAAGGCCAGATAGCGCAGCCGCCGTGGCGACTACCTGTTCGATCAACGATCAGGCAGGGTGATATTGAGTTCCAGAATCGAGCAGCTGCCGTCATTTTCCAGGGCGACATGCACGTCATCGTTACCGATATTGACGTACTTGCGGATCACCTCCACCAGCTCCTTTTGCAAGGCCGGCAGGTAGTCCGGGGTGCTGCGTTGGCCGCGTTCATGCGCCACGATGATCTGTAGACGCTCTTTCGCTACCGACGCGGTACTTGGCTTTTTGCTGGCACGAAAGAAGTCGAGAAATTTCATTATTTAGTTGCCTCCAAAGATACGCTCGAAGAATCCCTTCTTCTTAACATCGAGGAAGCGATGTTCCACGGTCTTGCCCAGCAAGCGATCGACTGCATCGCTGTACGCCTGGCCGGCGTCGCTCTGGTCGTCAAGAATCACCGGTACGCCCTGGTTGGAGGCCTTCAGGACCGCCTGGGATTCCGGAATCACACCCAGCAGGGTCACTGCCAGAATATCCTTGACGTCTTCAACACCAAGCATTTCGCCATTGCTGACGCGCTCAGGGTTGTAGCGGGTCAGCAGCAGGTGTTCCTTGATCGGGTCTTCGCCCTTCTCGGCGCGCTGGGATTTACTGGCCAACAGGCCCAGCATGCGATCCGAGTCACGCACCGAGGAAACTTCCGGGTTGGTCACTACGATAGCTTCGTCGGCGTAGTACATGGCCAGGTGAGCACCGGTTTCGATACCCGCCGGGGAGTCGCACACCACGTACTCAAAGGTTTCCTTGAGTTCGGCCAGGACTTTACCCACGCCTTCTTTGGTCAGTGCGTCTTTGTCGCGGGTCTGGCTGGCGGCCAGCACGTACAGGTTCTCAAGGCGCTTGTCCTTGATCAGGGCCTGCTGCAGGTTGGCTTCACCATTGACCACGTTGACGAAGTCATACACCACGCGGCGTTCGCAGCCCATGATCAGGTCAAGGTTACGCAAGCCAACGTCGAAGTCGACGATGACTGTCTTGTGGCCGCGCAGAGCGAGACCGGTACCGATAGCGGCGCTGGTGGTGGTCTTACCCACACCACCCTTGCCGGATGTAACCACGAGAATCTTGGCCAAGGTGTTTCACCCCTAAGGAAAAAGGACCTTTCAGTCCCTGAAAAACATCTCTTGAAACTCGCTGCAGGCGGACAGTCTTCGTAGGAAAAAAATGTTCCTTCCGTAAGGGAAAGCTCCAAATTCAAATATTCCTACACAAGTCTTGCCGGTTTCGCTGTGCTATCAGAGTCTAGAGATGCTTGGAAAATGCGGCAGTATCCGTTAAAGACGGATGATGTTCAACACATCGCCCGACAGGCTGACTTGTACCCCGGCCCCCCACAGCGGATCGCGGCGCAAATCTTCCGAAACCTTGTACTGGCCTGCGATGGACACTAATTCAGCGGTTAATTGCTGGCAAAAAATACGTGCCTTGGTATCGCCCTTGATACCGGCCAATGCACGTCCGCGCATCGGGCCGTATACATGGATGTTGCCATCGGCGAGAAGTTCCGCGCCGGGACTGACCGGAGCAACCACTACAAGGTCGCCGCCCTGGGCGTAAATCTGCTGTCCGCCGCGTACGGGCGAGGTGATGATCTTTGTCGGCTTGATCGTCGGTTCCGGCGGTTTCTCCGGTTTTTTCTTCGTTTCGCCGTCCGTCGGATCCAGCGTGCGCTCGCGAGCGCCGGACGGAGGCAGTACTGGCAGTTCAATGGCGATGGCGGCCGCAATATCTTCAATACGGCTGGCGCGAATGGCCAGGGTACGCAGGCCATGCTGGCGGCACACACGCATCAAGCCAGGCAGGTCGATGGCACCCTGGCCTGCGGGTAATTTGTCGAGGGCCAGCACCAGCGGGGCGTTGTTGAAGAAATTCGGCGCCAGTGCAACCTTGGCGGCGAGCTGGCGGTCCAGGGCGTCGAGGTCGTTGCGCGCCAGTTCCAGCACGGTAATGGCGAGCATGCTGCCCTTCAGCTGGAACACGGGATCTTGGTCTAGCGATTCAGTTTGGCTCATGGTCGGCAAAGCGGCTTGTCACGAAAAGTGTCGAGACTTATAACGAGAACATCTGCTAGCCGCAAGCCGAGTCGAACCGTTGTAGAATGCGCGGCCCTTGTCTTTACCGGAATCTGTAATGGATCGCCCGCGTTTTCGAGCTGTATTTTTTCACCCGCGTTTCTGGCTGCTATGGCTGGGACTCGGTTTGCTGTGGCTGATCGTGCAGTTGCCATACCGGGTTTTGCTGGGGATTGGCCGCGTCCTGGGGGCGTTTATGTACCGGGTGGCCGGTGATCGTCGACGTATTGCCGAGCGAAATCTGCAACTGTGCTTCCCGGAAAAGTCTGCCCGGGAGCGTAAACATTTGCTCAAGGAAAACTTTGCTTCCACCGGCATCGCCTTCTTTGAAATGGCCATGAGCTGGTGGTGGTCCAAGCCTCGGTTGGCACGCCTGGCCCATGTCGAAGGCCTGGAGCACCTCAAGCAGGCGCAATTGGAGGGCAAGGGCGTGATTCTCATGGCCCTGCATTTTACGACCCTGGAAATCGGTGCTGCCCTGCTGGGGCAGAAGCACACTATCGATGGGATGTACCGTGAGCACGGCAACCTGCTGTTCGACTTCATCCAGCGGCGTGGCCGCGAACGGCACAACCTCGACTCCCTGGCTATAGAGCGTGAAGACGTGCGCGGTATGCTCAAGCTGCTGCGTGCCGGTCGGGCCATCTGGTATGCGCCGGATCAGGATTACGGTGCCAAGCAGAGCATTTTTGTGCCGTTGTTCGGGATTCAAGCGGCCACGGTCACCGCCACCAGCAAATTTGCCCGCTTGGGCAAGGCCCTGGTCGTGCCGTTTACCCAGGAGCGCCTGGCGGATGGCAGCGGTTACCGCCTGGTGATTCATCCAGCCTTGAGCGATTTCCCCGGCGAAACCGACGAAATCGATTGCCTGCGTATCAATCAATGGGTGGAAGCCTCGGTCCGTGAATGTCCAGAGCAATACTTGTGGACCCATCGCCGCTTCAAGAGCCGGCCACCGGGCGAACCCAAACTGTACGAAAAACGCCGCTGACGGCGCGACCCAATCCCACATGGAGTGATGCAATGCACCCAGCTGAACCGGTCACAGGCTTGATTCTTTCCGGCGGCGGGGCGCGAGCGGCCTATCAGGTGGGCGTTCTGGCGGCGATTGCCGAGCTGCTGCCACCGGGTGCGCCCAACCCATTTCCGGTAATCGTCGGCACCTCGGCCGGAGCAATCAATGCAGTGAGCCTGGCCAGTGGTGCCATGGATTTCAGCGCGTCGATCCAGCGGCTCACGACGTTCTGGCAGGGCTTTCGCAGCCACCTGGTGCTGCGCAGCGATTGGCCAGGCGTGATCCGCCAGGCCAGCCGCTTCCTGACACGCAGCTTGCTGGGGCTGGGTTCACCGGTCCCGGTTGCATTGCTCGACAGCTCGCCGCTGCGCGATCTGCTGCAAGACAAGTTGCACCTCGAAGGGATCGACGAAGCTATCCGCCACAAACACTTGCACGCAGTGGCCGTCACCGCTTTTGGCTATGAGTCCGGGCAAGCTGTGACCTTTTATCAAGGCGGCGGCACCATTGACGCCTGGTTGCGTCATCGCCGCATTGGCTTGCCCACTGCATTGACCGTGGAGCATCTGTTGGCCAGTTCCGCGATTCCCCTGTTGTTTGCCCCGGTCAAACTCGATCAGGAGTATTTCGGCGATGGCGCCGTGCGGCAATCGGCGCCCATCAGTCCTGCCTTGCATCTGGGTGCCACCCGCGTGCTGGTGGTCGGTGTCAGTGGTAACCCGCGATCTGTGGATCCTTCTGCACCGCTTCAGCGCACGTACACCGGCCAGGAGCCAACCCTGGCGCAGATCGGTGGGCATATGCTCAACAGTACGTTCATTGACAGCCTGGAAAGCGATATCGAGTTGCTCGAACGTCTGAACCAGTTCAGTCACCTGCAACCGGTCGATAGCGCCACGCGGGGGATTTCGCCGGTGGACGTGTTGGTGATTGCGCCAAGCCAGCCCATCGATGAAATAGCGGCCCGTCATCGTCAGGAGTTGCCGGCGGCGTTGCGTTTGTTTTTGCGTGGGCCGGGGGCGACCAAGACCAGCGGGGCGGGGGTGCTCAGCTATCTGTTGTTCGAGGCGGGATATTGCAGCGAGTTGATTGAGTTGGGCCGGCACGATGCATTGGCCAAGCGCGAGGAGCTATCACGATTCCTCGGCCTGGCTTAGCTTCAAACATTCAGCCGTTAGAAGTGATACTTGAGCAAAAAGCTCGCCGTATCCTGGGTGGTCTTGAACGCGCCCGAGTCTTCAATCCCATACTTGTTCTTCCAGTAGTCGTATTCGAAACCGACATACAATTGCTTGTCGCCCCAGTTCATCGCCTTGCCCAAGTCATATTTGACCTGTGGGTTGAAGTGCAAGTTGGCGTGGGACGTACCTCGGGCGTTTTTATCGTTATCCACTACCCAATCCATAAAGCCGTCGATCAGCACATCGGAGTTGCCGACGGGAATGGTGTACGACCAGACCGGAGTGATCTGCCACACGCCGTCACCCGGGCGATTGCCTTCGGTATGGCGCTGGTAGAAGTTCAACTGGAAGTAGTCGAAACCAGGGATTGCCAGGTCAAAGGCCGGGCCCACCAGGTAGGACTCGTTATCGCCTTCGCCGAACTCGTAAGTGAATGCCAGCAATACGTCTTTGATCGGTCCGAAAGCCAAATCCTTATCAAGGATCTTGCCAAATGACAGTCGTGGACTGAACTCGCCGTAGTAGGTATTGGGGCCAACGTTGCCATCTTCCTTGCCGTTATAAAAGATGCGGTCGAAGAAGAAGAAGTTGTCGCCGTACTTCCAGGCATCGGCGTGCTCGAACGTGACGGTTTGTTGGATCTGTGGGTTAACAGTGAAGTTCTTGCCCCACAAGTAGGTCAGGCTGTTGTTCTGCCACTGCAGCAGATCTTCGGCCAGCGCCTGGCCCCCGGCCAACAGGGAACCGGCGAGTATCAGGCTGTTCACGGTACGTTTCATTCGGTTGCTCCCGAGTTAAAGTTTTGTGTTTTTCTTCTAAACAAAGCGCTCTGGGTTGGCGCTTTTTGAGGTGCAGCAAAAATCGTCTGTTCGGTCAGCTTTAGTGCTTTTAGCAAGAGCTGCGCCAAGGCATAAAAAAAGCCAAAAAAACCCCGCCGGCTGCGATAAACGCAGTCGAATCCAAGGCTTTTTTGCGTGCCGTGTCGGCTGACCGTGGGCCGGGGTAAGTTGGCCTTAAAGTCAGGTTTTACATTCGCTGTTTTTTTTTGAGTTGATTTGAGCGGGCGCGGAGAATACTGGCTCCCAAGCCTGTGCTCAAGTGCGCTGTTACAGAGCGCCTGGGGCGAGAATGGGGCGCGGCCTGGAGCCGGCCCCGGGTGGATGGCGTGCATGGTGTTGCTCCCTGATCGTTCTTATTGTTGTTGTGACGCCGGGTGAGCGGTTTTCTGAATCAATGCTGGTGAACGTGTGCCGTGGCGGCCGCGCGTTCGGCACCGCCCAGAATGTTGAACAACAGGTTCAGCGACAACGCGCTGATGGTCGCCATGGCGATGCCGCTATGGGTGATCGGACTCATCCATAGCGGCAGTTGGGCGAAAAACTCAGGACGCACCACCGGAATCAAGCCCATTCCGATACTCACCGCCACCAGCAGTTGGTTGCGACGGTCGGCGATGTCGGCTTCCTGGAGGATCTTGATTCCGGTCGCGGCTACCATGCCGAACATGGCGATGGCTGCGCCGCCGAGCACCGCAGGAGGAATCGAGGCGACCAGGAAGGCTGCCTTGGGCAGCAGGCTGAGGATGATCAGGAAACCCCCGGCCGCGATGGTCACCGAGCGACAGCGCACGCCGGTCATCTGCACCAGGCCGATGTTCTGTGCGAAAGAGGAGTGGGTAAAGGTATTGAAGAACCCTGCGAAGAATGACGCACCGGCATCACACAGCAGGCCGCGTCGCAGCATCCTTGGGCTGACCTCTTGGCCTGTGATCTTGCCCAGGGCCAGGAACATGCCGGTGGACTCGACAAAAATGATCACCACCACCAGGCACATCGACAGGATCGGCGCCAACTCGAACTTCGGCATGCCGAAATGCAACGGCGTAACTACTTGCACCCAAGGCGCCTGTGCCAGGCCGCCGAGATCGACCATGCCGAGCAACCCGCACAAGGCATAGCCCAGGGCCATGCCGATCAGCACCGAAATATTGACCCAGAAACCGTGCATGAAGCGATTGATCAACAAAATGGTCGCGAGGACCAGGGCCGCGATGGCCAGGTAGATAGGCGAGCCAAACTGCACGGCGGTAGCACCGCCGCCGGCCCAGTTCACCGCCACTGGGAACAGCGAAAGACCGATGGCCGTGATCACTGTTCCGGTCACCAGGGGCGGAAAGAAGCGCACCACCTTGGACATGAACGGCGCTATCACGATGCCAAAGAAGCCGGCGGCGATAGTCGCACCGAAGATCCCTTGCAGGCCGATCCCCGGCATTCCCGCCATGGCCACCATGCTGCCGACGGCGGCAAAACTGGCGCCCATCATCACCGGCATCCGGATGCCCACCGGGCCGATGCCCAGGGATTGCACAATGGTGGCGATCCCGGCGACCAGCAAGTCGGCGTTGATCAGGAAGGCGATTTCTTCACGGCTCAAGCCTGCGGCCTGGCCGATGATCAGGGGCACTGCCACAGCACCACCGTACATCAGCAATACGTGTTGCAGGCCTACCAGGATGAGTTGCAGCAGGGGGAGCCGCGCCATGGCGGGTGCGGCAGGAATCTGCGGTTCGGCTAACTCGGACATGCAACACCTCGGATCTTTTTTATTTTTGTGTTGTTTGGCATTCAATTGCCAGGTGGAGCTCATTCTTCAAAGCACCAGCGGACCCTGTGGGAGCAAGCCCGCTCCCACACAATCTCCCACATTTCGATCAGTCAGTTGGTACGTGCCCCCTGGGTGATCCAGCTGCCAATCAAGTCCCGTTCCTGCTGGGTCATCTGGGTGATGTTGCCCAGCGGCATGATCTGGGTCGCGACCGCCTGGGCTTGAATCCGCGCCGCCTGTTGCTGGATCTGAGCGGGCGTATCAAACACCACTCCGCCAGGCGCAGTACTGAACAGCGGGCTGGTGGGCTTGGCCGAATGGCACACGGTGCAACGTTCTTCGATCACGCTGTGAACCTTGCCGAAGTCCGTCGATGCCTGGGCCGGTGCCGGTTCGGCGGCCGGCGCGGGCGTTGCGGGTGCAGCAGGTTTCAGGCCACCGCCCAATGCGGTTTCCGGCAAGGGCTGGTACTCGATGGCGGCAGGCGCCTTGGCCACATCCGGTGCCGTCGCCACAGGCTTGGGACCTGTGACATAGGCCAGGCAAATCATCGCCAGGGCGCCGACGGGCAACGTCCACGCGTATTTCTGGCTGTCATGACGGGTGTTGAAGTAATGACGTACCAACACCGCCGCCACCGCGATCCCGGCCAGGATCAACCAGTTGTATTGGCTGCCGTAGGTGCTCGGGAAGTGGTTGCTGATCATGATGAACAGCACGGGCAAGGTGAAGTAGTTGTTGTGGCGTGAACGCAGCAGACCCTTGGCCGGCAGCGCCGGATCAGGCGTGCGGTTTTCCGCGATAGCTGCCACCAGCGCACGCTGGGCCGGCATGATGATGCGAAATACGTTACCCACCATGATGGTGCCGATCACGGCGCCCACGTGCAGGTATGCACCACGGCCACTGAACACTTTGCTGAAGCCATAGGCCGCTGCAATCAACAGCACGAACAGGATCAAGCCGAGCAGGGCAGGGCGTTTGCCCAGGGCCGAATCACAGAGAAAGGAGTAGATGAACCAGCCGGCAAACAGCGAGCCGATGCCCAGCAAGACACCTTCGGTGCCGCTGAGACTGCTACCGGGGGCGAGCAGGTACAGCGTCGGGTTGAGGTAGAACACCACGCACAGCAGCGCGACGCCCGACATCCAGGTGAAATAGGCTTCCCATTTGAACCAATGCAGGTTGTCCGGCATGGTCGGCGGGGCCAGTTTGTATTTTTCCAGGTGGTAGATACCGCCACCGTGGATTGCCCACAAGTCACCGGCCAGGCCGTTCTTGGGGTTGACGCGATTAAGGTTGTTTTCCAGCCAGACAAAGTAGAAAGAAGCGCCGATCCAGGCGACGCCAGTGATCATGTGAACCCAGCGCACGCTCAGGTTCAGCCATTCCAACAGATGTGCTTCCACAGTCTTTACCTCTCGCCCGTCACCCTTGTTGTCGGGTGATCGGACCTTCTCTTATTGGTGGGGGGCGAGGATCAACCGCTCATCCTCTTTGAAAAAATGCTCATCGCAGTTATTGCCTGTGCCACTGCGATCAACCACCAGGAAGTCATCCCGCTTTTCGATCGTCAGCACCGGATGGTGCCAGACGCCGCGATGGTAATTGATGCCCTGCCTGCCGTTGGTGACGAAGGCGCGGACCAAGCCTGATACAGGTACATCGCCAAGTGGCGCGACCACGATCAGAAAGGGGTTGCCGAGCAGCGGAATGAAAGCCTGGCTGCCCAGCGGGTGTCGCTCCAGCATGCACACGGTCAACGGCATGTCCTGCGCGTCGGCGCGGAAGATGCTGATGATGGCGTTGTCCTCTGGCGTGGCGGTCTCGACCGTTGCCAGTTTGTGAAAACGCATGGTCGAACCGTTGTTGATCATGAAGTGATCGCTGCCATCGGTTTCGATAACGTCTCCGAAAGGCGCGAAGGCTTCTTTGGTCAAGGGTTCGATCATCAGTGTGCGCATGGCTGTCTTCTTATCCGAATGCTGTGTTGTTAGTTCTGACGCCTTCGTGAGCAAGCCCACTCCCACAGGGGAATACATTTTAAATGTGGGAGCGGGCTTGCTCGCGAATGACATCACCGCTTACTTCGAAACTTTACCGAGGACCCGCAAGCGGCTCACGCCACCATCCGGGAACACGTTCAGGCGGATGTGGGTAATCGGGCCCAGTGCCTTGATCTGCTCGGCGAAGGTGTGTTCGGCGTGCATTTCCAGCTTCTGCGCAGGCAACAGTTCCCGCCAGAACAGCGATTGGGTTTCGATCTGGCTGTCGGTGCCGCCTTTGACGAACGCGCCCTGGATCGAGCAGGTGTCCGGGTAGTTGCCCTTGAAGTGCAGGGTGTCGACGATGACCTTTTCGATTTCGCCGGCGTGACCCAGGGCGACGATCACCCAGTCGTTGCCTGGCGTGCGACGGCGGGCAGTTTCCCAGCCATCGCCCATATTGATGCCACGGCCCGGGTTGAGGATGTTGCCCATGCGCCCGAAGTGTTCGTCGGAGCACGCCAGGGCGCGACCGCCATTGAGTGAGGAGGCCAGGTCGATCTGCTCGTTGTCGCCTACAGCCGACCAGTCACGGAACGGAATGCCGTACACGCGCAGGCGGGCCACGCCACCATCCGGGTAGATGTTGAAGCGCAGGTGGCTGAACGCCTGGTCGTTGTTGATCTCATGGAAGTGATGGCTGTTGCCCTGCAACTCGACGGCAGACAGCACTTCGACCCACTGGGTGTTTTCAGTCGGTTCGCCCTCGGCCAGGAAGCAGCCTTCCAGGGACGCCGATGGCGGGAAGTTGCCTGTGAAGAATGAAGTGTCGATGTCCACGCCTTTGATCGAGCCGGGCACGCCCAGGCGGATCACCGCGCTGTCGTAGCCTTCGAAGCGCTTGCGGCGTGACTCCCAGCCGTCCATCCACTTGCCGTTGTCATCGAACACGCCCTCCTTCCACACGGCCGGGGTCGGCTGGAACAGGCGGTTGGCGTCGGCGAACCAGTCATCGGTCACAGAGATGATCTTGGTGCCCAGGCGGGCATCGGCCAGGTTGACGAACTTCTCGAAAGGTACGGGTTGCGCTTTCATTCTTCTTGTCTGCCTTGGATAGAGTGGCTGGGGATGGTCGTTTAGAGGGTCAGTAATCGGAACAACGCGATCTTGTTGATCTCTGCCAGCGCGCATTTGAACTCGGTGTCGATCGAGTTGTGGATGCGCGTTTCAAACGCTGCAAGGATCTGATGCCGGTTGCTGCCTTTTACCGCCATGATGAAGGGAAACTTGAACTTGGCCTTGTAGGCGTCGTTCAGCTCGGTGAAGCGAGAAAACTCTTCGGCCGTGCATTGGTGGATACCGGCGCCCGCTTGTTCGTTGGTGCTGGCTTCGGTCAGTTGGCCCTGGACGGCGGCTTTGCCGGCCAGGTCCGGGTGAGCGTTGATCAGGGCCAGCTGGCTCTGATGATCAGCACTCAACAGGATATCGCTCATGCGCTGGTGCAGGGTTTCGATCTGGTCGATCGAGGCATCCTGGCCCAGGTCGAAGGCCTTTTCGGCCACCCATGGCGAGTGTTCGTAGATATCGGCGAAGGCGACGACAAACGCATCGCGGCTCAAGGTCGAGGGTTTGACGGTCTGGAAAGCGGTCACTTGGCGGCTCCCTGGAATGGGTGGGTTTCATGCCAGTGGCGGGCAATGTCGACGCGGCGGGTGAACCACACCTGTTCATGGCCCTTGGCGTATTCGATAAAGCGCTTGAGCGCAGCCAGGCGTGCCGGGCGGCCTATCAGGCGGCAGTGCAAACCGATAGAAAGCATTTTCGGGGCGTCGGCGCCTTCGGCGTACAGCACGTCGAACGCATCCTTGAGGTACTCGAAAAAATCGTCGCCCTTGTTGAAACCCTGGACCTGGGTGAAGCGCATGTCGTTGGTGTCCAGGGTGTAGGGGATCACCAGGTGCGGCTTGCCGGTCGGGTTGTTGGGTTCCCAATAGGGCAGGTCGTCGTCGTAGGTATCGCAGTCATACAGGAAACCGCCTTCCTCCATCACCAGCCGTCGCGTATTCGGGCCGGTGCGCCCGGTGTACCAGCCAAGCGGGCGCTCGCCGGTCAGCTCGGTGAGGATGCGGATGGCTTCGAGCATGTGCTCGCGCTCCTGGGCCTCGTCCATGTATTGGTAGTCGATCCAGCGGTAGCCGTGGCTGCAGATCTCGTGACCGGCGGCGACCATCGCACGGATCACATCTGGATGGCGCTGGGCAGCCATGGCCACGGCAAAGATGGTCAACGGAATGTCGAACTCCCTGAACAGCTTGAGGATGCGCCAGACCCCCGCGCGGCTGCCGTATTCGTACAGCGACTCCATGCTCATGTTGCGCTCGCCTTGCAGCGGTTGGGCCGAGACCATTTCCGAAAGGAAGGCTTCCGACTCTTTGTCGCCGTGCAGGATATTGCGCTCACCGCCTTCTTCGTAGTTGAGTACGAACGACAAGGCGATGCGCGCCTTGCCCGGCCAGTGAGGGTGAGGAGGGTTACTGCCGTAACCGATCAGGTCGCGTGGGTAGTCAGCGCTCACTGCAGTCTTCCTTCTTGTTCGTGGTAGCTAGTGCGTGGCGGCCAGTGGAAAGACTGGGTGACGTCACAGCGATGAGCTGATTGTATACAACTTGTTGGTCACTTTGTAAGCCTGTATTTCTGCAATTTTTCTGAGCGGTCGGTTTACATAGGGTTGCAAGAAACCTGCCTTATTGGTCAACTAAATCAAAATAAGGACCTGCGCTGAATCTATCCTTTGCGCGTGCGCTTGTTGTAAGAGCGAGCTTGCTCGCGCGAAGCGTAAGTGCGCTGTGGTAAACCTGATGCACTGCGCAAGCGTTGGCGATTTTCGCGAGCAATCTCGCTCCTGGTCGGAAGCTGATAGAAGTGGATGTTGAATTTATTGTGTACAATTTTTTTGAAAAGTGTCTTAATCGAGCATCGCCGGCTTTTTCGATGCCCTGAAAAAGTGCGGATTTCTCTTCTACTGACTTCGGGAGGCGCTTGGACGCCATGGGACGTTTGACTACACACGTTTTGGATGCTGCGCACGGCTGCCCCGGCAGCGCCATCCAGGTGCGGCTGTACCGCGTCGAAGGCGAGCAATTGGAGCTGGTCGCCAGCGCCCTGACCAACAGCGACGGGCGTTGCGACGCGCCGCTGCTGCAGGGTGATGACTACCGCAGCGGTGTCTACCAATTGCAGTTCAGTGCCGGTGATTACTACCGTGCCCGTGGTGTGCAATTGCCGGAGCCGGCCTTTCTCGACGTGGTGGTACTGCGCTTTGGCATCAGTGCCCAACAGGATCATTACCACGTGCCCCTGCTGATTTCGCCTTACAGCTACTCCACTTATCGCGGTAGCTGAGTCGTCACCTCGCTTCACACCCCCAAGCTCTTCGTTGGTTTCGCCCGCTCACACTGCGGGCTTTTTTTCGTCTGCCTACTGGGAGGTCAGCCCTGGGCGTAGCTTCAGCGACTGAGCAACGAGGCCGCGCCGGCACCGCTAAACAACCCGGCGCTGATACGGTTGAACCAGCTTTGGCCCTTGCCGCTGCGCAAGTACCGAGCCGCCCCGTGGGCGCTGAGGCCGTAAGCCAGCTTGCACAGCAGATCAAGGACGGTCCAGGTAGCGATCATGATCAGCAATTGCGGGAGGAAGGGTTGCTGGCTGCTGAGAAACTGCGGCAGGAAGGCGGCGAAGAACAGGATGTCCTTGGGGTTGCTGGCGCCCAGCACGAACGCCCGCCCGAACAATGTGCGAAAACGCGGTACCGGGGCGGCTTGCGGGACCTCTACGGCATGGCTCGGCTGCCGCGATTGCTGCCAGCTTTGCCAGGCAAGGTAGAACAAATACAGAGCACCGACGATCTTCAATGCGCTGAACAGTTGCTCCGAAGCCAGTAACAAGGCGCCCAGTCCAAGGGCCGAGGCACTCAGCAGGCAGATCGAGGCAAATACGCCGCCAAGAAACGCCGGATACGAACGGCGCAGGCCATAGTTCAAGCTGTTGCTGATCATCAGCAGGGACAGCGGGCCTGGAATCAGGATCACCACCAGTGCAGCGCCGCTGAACAGCAGCCAGGTTTCCACGCTCATTACATTCCTCCATTCATGCAAAAGCCCCGCCCGAAGGCGAGGCGGTTTTCGCCGGATCCCGGGTTACAGGAAGATAAACTTGGCGATGAAAATTGCACACAGCACCCACAGGCTGACGGAAATTTCCTTGTATTTGCCGGTGCCGGCCTTCAGCGCCACATAGGTGATAAAGCCCAGGGCGATGCCGTCCGCCACTGAAAAGGTCAGCGGCATCATGATCATGGTGACAATCGCCGGGATGGTGTCGGTGGCGTCATCCCATTCGATATGCGCCATGCTGCTCATCATCAACATCGCTACATAAATCAGCGCGCCGGCGGTGGCGTAAGCGGGAATCATGCCAGCCAACGGCGCGAAAAACATCGCCGCCACAAACAGTACGCCCACGGTCACGGCCGTCAGTCCGGTACGACCGCCGGCGGCGACGCCGGCCGCGCTTTCCACGTAACTGGTAACGGGAGGAACACCGACCATGGCACCGAATACACTGGAGGTACTGTCGGCCTTCAAGGCCCGGGACAAGTTTTCAATCTTGCCGTCCGGGTTTACCAGGCCCGCCCGTTGGGCGACGCCCATCAGGGTGCCGGCAGTGTCAAACATGTGCACGAACAGAAACGCAAACACTACGCTGATCATGCTGACGTTGAACACACCCATCACATCCATTGCCATCCAGGTCGGCGCCAGGCTCGGCGGCGTGGCGAGGATGCCCTGATATTGCACCAGGCCCAGGCCCCAGCCGGCCAGCGTCACGGCGATGATACTGATCAGGATGGCGCCGAACACGCGGTGGTAGCTGAGGATCGCGATCAGCAGGAAACACACCGCCGCCAACAGTGGGGCAGGTTCATGCAGGGAGCCAAGCTTGATCAAGGTGGCCGGGCTGTCAACGATGATGCCGGCGGTTTTCAGGCCGATCACCCCGAGAAACAGGCCGACCCCTGCGCCCATGGCATGGCGCAGGCTTACCGGAATGCTGTTGAGCAGCCACTCACGGATACGCGACAACGTCAGGATCATGAACAACACACCCGAGACAAATACCGCACCCAGCGCCGTTTCCCAGGTGTAGCCCATGGTGCCGACCACGGTGTAGGTAAAAAATGCGTTCAGGCCCATGCCCGGCGCCAGGCCTACGGGCCAGTTGGCATACAGGCCCATCAACAGACAGCCCAGTGCGGCGGCGATGCAGGTGGCGACAAAAGCTGCACCGTGATCGATGCCGGCGTCGGCCATGATGTTGGGGTTGACGAAGATGATGTAGGCCATGGTGATAAAGGTCGTGAGGCCGGCGATCAGCTCGGTTTTCACTGTGGTGCCATGCAAACTCAGTTTGAACAGGCGTTCCAGCCAGCCGTGCTTGGTGGGGGTGAGGCTCGGCGGCGCGAGGTCCAGCGGGGCTTCGGATTTGCGGCTTTCCACAGCAAGTACTCCTCAAGAGTTTTATTGTTATTTCCAGCGCCGGGCACAGAGAGTGGGCAGCGGCGCTTTGAGGTACCAGCGGGTTTGTTGACTATTAGGTCAGGAACTCGCATGAAGCGAATTATGCTTTTGTATACAAATAAAGCAATTAATGTTTTCGATTATGTGTGCAAAAAAGATGGAAGGCTACATCACGGCAACGTCAATGCCTTGTTGACTGCCAGCCAGCCATTCACTGCCTGCTCGCCAGCTTCGGTAAAAGCCCGCTGCAACAGTTTCACTTGCTCTCGGCGCAGGGATTGCTCGAAACGCAGCCCTTCTTCGGTCAGTTCCAGCAGGCGTTTACGCTTGTCGTTGGCGCAGGCGACGCTGTTGACCAGGTGCATTTGCTGCAATTGGCGTAGCGGCATGTTCAGTGCCTGCTTGCTTACACCGAGCAGTTCCAGCAATTGCTTGACGCTCAGGGCCGGGTAGCGGGCGATGAAAAAAACAATGCGTTGATGCACGCGACTCAAGCCGCGCCGTTCGAGCATTTCGTCAGCCTTGGCGGTGAAGGCTTGATAGCCAAAGAAGAATGCTTCCATGGCCGCTTGTTGGGAGGTTTGGTTTTTAAGGTCAAGCATATTGACGTATCTGCTCAAGGCATCGTAATTTCGGTCAACTAGTTTGACGTATTTTCCCTTGGCTTTGCTACCGGTGACCCCCATGGCTTTCTCTGAACGTGTTTCGCGCCTTAAAAGCTCCTTGATCCGTGAAATTCTTGCCGCGGCGCAGCGTCCGCAGGTGATGTCGTTTGCCGGTGGCTTGCCCGCCGAGGCCATGCTGCCGGAGCTGGACTGGCAGGCGATGCCGGTTAACATCGGCCAATACGGCATGAGTGAGGGCGAGCCGCAATTGCGTGAGTTGCTGGCGGCCGAGGCGCAGGCGTTAGGGATTGCTTGTGAGGCCAGCCAGGTGCTGGTGGTCAGCGGTTCCCAGCAAACCCTGGATCTGGCTGCCAAGTTGTATATCGATCAAGGCACGCAGATTCTTCTGGAAGGCCCGACCTACCTGGCGGCATTACAGATATTTCAGTTGTTTGGCGCGGATTGCCTGAGCGTCGAACTTGAAGCCGATGGCCCGGACCTGGCGGCGCTGCGCCGTAACCTGGAACGGCACAGCCCCGCGTTTATCTACCTGATCCCGACCTTTCAGAATCCCTCTGGCGTGCGCTACAGCGAAGCCAAGCGCGACGCGGTGGCAGCCTTGCTGGATGAGTTCGGGGTGACCCTGATCGAAGACGAACCCTACCGCGAACTGAGCTTCGATGGCGCCAGTGCCCGGCCGATTGCCAGCCGCTTGCGTACTGCCAGTTGGATCTACACCGGCACGGTGTCCAAGACGCTGCTGCCTGGGCTGCGCGTTGGCTACCTGATCGCCAGCCCGGACGTGTTCCCGCATCTGCTCAAGCTCAAACAGTCGGCAGACCTGCACACCAACCGCGTTGGCCAATGGCAGGCGATGCAGTGGATCGGCAGCGAAAAATATCAGCGCCACCTCGCGCAACTGCGCAGTTTCTATCGGGCGCGTCGCGATGGATTCCAGTCAGCGCTGGAGCGTCATTTCAGTGAACTGGCCGACTGGCAGGTACCCCAGGGCGGATTATTCTTCTGGCTGACCTTGAAACACCCCTTGGACACCCGCACTTTATTGGCTCAAGCGCTCGATCAGGATGTCGCGTTCATGCCCGGGGAGCCGTTCTTTTGCGAACCGGATCAGCATCACGGTCACTTGCGGCTCAATTTCAGCCACATCGATCCAGCGCGCCTGGACGAAGGTCTCGAGCGTCTCGCGACGGTTATCCGTCAAGCACAGCTCGCGCAAGCGGCATAAGGGGAGCCCCATGTACAAGGTTTATGGCGATTACCGTTCGGGCAACTGCTACAAGGTCAAGTTGATGCTTAACCTGCTGAACATCCCGTATCAGTGGGTGGATGTCGATATTTTGAAGGGCGACACCCAGACTGCCGAGTTTCTGGCAAAGAACCCCAACGGCAAAATCCCGGTGCTGGAGCTCGAAGACGGCACCTGCCTGTGGGAGTCCAATGCGATCCTCAACTTCCTCGCCGACGGCAGCGAATTCCTGCCCAGCGAACCGCGCCTGCGTACGCAAGTGTTGCAGTGGCAGTTTTTCGAGCAGTACAGCCATGAGCCGTATATCGCCGTGGCGCGGTTTATTCAGTTCTATCTGGGGATGCCAGAAGATCGGCTGGAGGAATACAAGACCACCCACAAGGGCGGCTACAAGGCCTTGAAGGTCATGGAGCGACAGCTGCAAGCCACGCCTTACCTGGTGGGTGAGCAGTACTCCATTGCCGACATTGCGCTGTATGCCTACACCCATGTGGCCCACGAAGGGGGATTTGACCTGAGCCCGTATCCGGCGGTACGGGCTTGGCTCGAACGGGTAGCCAGCCACCCGAAACACGTGGCGATGCTCGATTGATCAAGGCGCGGGGATTTCAGATTGCCGCGAAGCGCTTGTCCAGATAGTCGATGATCACCTTGGAGTCGTACATCCAGGTGGTCTGGCCATTTTCGTCGATACGCAGGCAGGGCACTTTGATCTTGCCGCCTTGCTCAAGCAGAGCCTGGCGATCCTGTGCATTGTTCTTGGCGTCCTTCAACGCCACCGGCACATTCAAGCGATGCAGGGTGCGGCGGGTCTTCACGCAGAAGGGACAGGCGTGGAATTGATACAGGGTCAAGTCCTTGGCTGCCGCGTTCACCTGCGCCTGTTGCTCGGCAGGGCGCTGCTTTTTGCGCGGGCGGGTGATGAAATCGGCGGCGATGATGACTTGGCCGAGGCCCACTCGAAGTGCTTTGACGAACATGGCTGAAACCTCTTGCCCATGACAGAAGGGGCGGCAGCTTACCTGATTTTGCGCAGGCGAAAAAAAACCGGCGATGAACGCCGGTTTTATCCAGGCAGCCGTTACTTGATCAGGCTGAGGAACTCGCTGCGGGTTGCCGCGTTTTCGCGGAACTCACCGAGCATCACCGACGTGATCATCGATGAGTTTTGCTTCTCTACACCGCGCATCATCATGCACATGTGCTTGGCCTCGATCACCACGGCAACGCCGAGGGCGCCGGTGACTTGCATCACTGCGTCGGCGATCTGGCGACTGAGGTTTTCCTGGATCTGCAGGCGACGGGCATACATGTCGACGATACGCGCGACCTTCGACAGGCCCAGGACCTTGCCGCTTGGGATATACGCCACGTGGGCCTTGCCGATGAAAGGCAGCAGGTGGTGTTCGCACAGCGAGTACAACTCGATGTCCTTGACCAGCACCATTTCGCTGTTATCGGAGCTGAACAGGGCACCGTTGGTGACCTCTTCCAGAGTCTGCTCATAGCCGCGGCAAAGATACTGCATCGCCTTGGCGGCACGTTTTGGCGTGTCGAGCAGGCCCTCGCGGGAAACGTCCTCGCCGAGCTGGCCGAGGATCGCCGTGTAATTCTGTTCCAGGGACATGAAACTACCTGTGGGATTTTCGCAAAGCGCAAGGGTACGGTGGCCGGCACATCGCTGCAAGCCTGACGATGGCCTTGTTACTCGTCACGGCCTTCGAGCATGGTGCGCTTGAGCATCACGTAGACCGCGCCGGCGCCGCCATGACGCGGCTGGCAAGAGGTAAACCCGAGCACCTGGGCGTGCTGGCGCAGCCAGGTATTGACGTGGCTCTTGATCATCGGTCGCTTGCCGTCCAGGCGTACCGCCTTGCCATGGGTGACGCGCACGCAGCGGATTTCGAACTGGGTAGCTTCAGCGAGAAACGCCCAGAGGGTTTCCCGGGCCTTTTCCACATTCATGCCGTGCAGGTCGAGGCTGCCTTCGAAGGGGATCTGGCCAGATTTGAGTTTGCGCAGCTGGCTTTCCTGGACCCCGTCGCGGGCCCACATCAGTTCATCCTCGGGGCCGACATCGATGACGAACTGGTCCGACAGGCCGTCTACCGTAGTGGCGTCAGTGCGCAGCGTGGCCGCCTGGCGCAGCTTGGCGAGCTGCGCGCGGTCGCTCTTGGGTTTGCCGGTGTCGGCGCGGTCGTGCTTGATCGGCTTGACGCCGCGAAGCTCGTTCTTGAACAGGGAAAAATCGTCGTCTTGCATGTCAGCCTCCGCGAAGGGCGGGCAGTTTACCCAAAACGTGGCGCTCAATGCGGGACAAAACGCTATCAGGGCTGCATCAATCGTGCTTTTTCATCAGGTGCGAGGCAATGTTCAGTGCCAACGGCTCGCGCATGCGGCGCCGGCAACGGCGCCACAACCACACGCCGAACCATAGGGTCAACAGCCCGATCAGCAGCAGTGTTGCAGAGCCGGCGGGGCTGGCATTCAGTTCGCCAAGGGCGGGCGAGAGCCCAAACAGGCCGATCATACCGGCCAATGCCAGTAGCACGCCAAACAGTGCCAGCAGCGCGGCAAAGCACGCGCCCAGGCGCAGACGCCAATTGCTCTGGCCTTTGGGGCGCAAGCGACGAGCGTCAAAACCATCGGATATCTTCATTCCGACCTTTCCTCCAGGGTATCGGCCCTTCGACCGGAAGATAAACAACTTGTTCCTGACGGGGAGGCAATTGCGGTAAATGACAGGCTTTTACGGATGAGCGGGGCCTGCCGGTAGCGACGCCGCTCATCGCAAGGGCGATCAGATCAGATCTTTGGTCAGCGCGAGCGTGGCGAAGTTGTCAGCCATGATGGCCATTTCGGTTTGCTGTACCTGTTCGGCACTGAGGATGCCGCCCTTGTAAGGCAAATCCCGCGTAGCGCAGGCGTCTTCCACCAGAGTGCAGCGGAAACCTAGGTTCTTCGCCGCCCGCACCGTGGTGCTGACGCTGGAGTGGCTCATGAAACCGCAGACGATCAGGTCCAGTGAGCCCAGGTCCTGCAGGCGCTTTTCCAGAGTAGTACCGTGGAAGGCGCTGGGCAGCAACTTGCCGATGATGGTTTCGTCACCCACAGGCTCCAGGCCTGGAATGAACGCACCGCGTTCACCTTGCGGGTCGAACAGGCCGCCGACGGTGCCCAGGTGATGCACGTGGACGATCGGACGACTTGCATTACGTGCGGCGAAGGTCAATTGCCTGATGTTTTCCACGGCGGCGTCCATGCCTGACAAGGCAAGGGGGCCGCTCAAGTATTCTTTCTGGGCATCGATGATCACAAGGGTCGCATGGCTCAAATTGGCCGGCGCGTAACCACGACCGCTGAGTTGAAACATCGTCTTTGGAACGGACATTCTGGGGCTCCTGTGAGTGGGGCTTTTGCGACATTGTCCTCTGGCTGAGCGGTTCTGTGAATCGCTACTAACGTAAGGTACGCCGTTGTTGGCCTACAGCGGTGTCAAGAGGGTCGCATGTGTAGCTGGAAATACCTAAAGCGGATGCAATCCGACGCAAGGCAAAGGTGTTTTCGTACATCGTCCGTACAGCTGAAGGCTGTTAGAATTGCCAGTCGTTTTTTCCAGGAGCTAGCCCCGTGATCACTTCTCGCCTGCGCACCTTGCGCGACCATATCCGTTGGGCTGTCAGCCGTTTCCATGGGGAAGACCTGTTTTTTGGCCATGGCACCGACAATGCCTGGGACGAAGCCCGGCAATTGGTGCTCGGTGCCTTGCACTTGCCTTGGGAAATTGCCGACAGCTACTTGGACTGCAATCTTGAAGACAATGAGTTAGTCAACCTGCAACGTTTGCTCAAGCGCCGCATCGAGGAACGTATACCCACCGCCTACCTGTTGGGCGAGGCCTGGTTCTGTGGCATGTCGTTCATCGTCGATGAGCGGGTACTGATTCCGCGCTCGCCCATCGGCGAATTGATCGAAAACCGCTTTGAGCCCTGGTTGGGCGCACCACCTGCGCGGATCCTGGACCTGTGTACCGGTTCCGGATGCATCGGTATTGCCTGTGCCTACGAGTTCCAGGAGGCCGAAGTGGTGCTGGCGGACCTGTCTTTCGAAGCGTTGGAGGTGGCCAATCAGAATATTGAGCGCCATGGCGTCGACGAGCGGGTCTATACCGTCCAGGGTGATGGCTTTGATGGCTTGCCGGGGCAGCGCTTTGACTTGATCGTCTCCAATCCGCCCTATGTCGATGCCGAAGACTTTGCCGACATGCCTGATGAATACCAGCATGAGCCGGAGCTGGGCCTGGCGTGCGGGGATGATGGCTTGAACCTGGTGCGGCGGATGCTGGCCGAGGCGGCCGAGCATTTGACGCAGAAGGGGCTGTTGATTGTCGAAGTGGGCAACAGCCAGGTTCACGTGGAAGCGCTTTATCCGGAAGTGGATTTTGCCTGGCTGGACTTCCAGCGTGGTGGGCATGGGGTATTCATGCTGACGGCGGAGCAGTGCCGGGCGCATCAGGCGGTGTTTGCTTCTCGGGTTTGAGTGGGGTTGGCCGGTGCCGCAAGCTCATTATGCAGGAGCGAGCTTGCTCGCGAAAAACCTGAGGATGCCGCAAGGTGCCAGGTTTTTCGCGTCATTGGTTAGCGGGCTTCGCGAGCAAGCTCGCTCCTGCAGGGAAGGGGGCTTTCAGCGGTGCGTGGCAATCCAGATCAATAACCCGGCCTGAAACACGGTAAATGCCACCAGGCAGGTAATGGTAAAGCGCAACCCGCTGTCCTCGCGCTTGAACTTGATGACTTTTTCTTCCTCGTTACGCAGTTTCACCTCTTGTTCCGCCAGGTTCTGCTCAGCCTGTTGCAGCATCTGCGCGGCTTCGAGGATTTCCACGAATTGCACCTTTTCGGTGTTCCAGCTATCCAGCACATCGCTGACCTTGCCCGGCTGCACATGGCCTTTCAAATGCTGGACATCGGCATAAGCCACATCGAAACCCTGGATCCGCAGGAAATGATCACGGCGTAGCCGCGTGGATTCATTCAACGCGTCTTTGTTCGCCAGATCGACCCCATCGACGCGATAGTGCGACCACTTCTTTTTCGCCCACGCGGCGCCCTGGGCCACGAGGAAGCGCCCCAGGCCTCGGTTTGCCGGCTCAATCTCCAGGCTGTTGCCCGGGCCGAAATGTACGCGGCCAGTGGCGTGGTCGACGTGGATATCCAATTGATTCTGTTCGCGCCGCACCCGTTGACCGGGCAGTTGGATGACCATGCGCAACAGGCTGTGGTCCTTGTTGTTGCGTTCGGCATAACCGAACTGCACAAAACGCAGCGGACGTGCGCCGGTGGTGCGGTCAGTGGTCAAGGGCGCCAGGCGCAGCATCTTGAAGTGTTCAGCCTGAACCTCCGCCCACGGCAAGGCGGCCGACGCAGCCTCTTCTGTTTCGGGGGGAGATTGCGGTGTTGCATCGGTGTTCGTCATTCGGCGCGATCCTGTCCAAACCTTGCGAGCCGACAGGCTTTTTGCTGTCGACCTTGTGCTTATCGGCCGTTTTCTTCAGGACTGGAGGGTAAACGCTGGCTTGACGAAGTTAACGGTGGCCAAGCCCGTCGATAAAGCGAACCAGGCGGGCACCCAACTGGGCCGCGAGAGGCAATTGCGGATTGTTGTAGGAACTCAGTTGCTGTTTCACATCGTTGGGCACGATCCGCATGACGTGGTTCATGCCGGCAATCACCGTCAGCTCGGCATCTGGCTTGGCCGCCTTGAGCTTGCGGGCATCGGCGACACCCACTTGCAGGTCGTGGCTGCCCTGGATGATCAGCGCCGGCATCGTCAGTCTGGCAAACGCTGCCGAAGGGTCGGCGCGAAACAGGCTGATCAGGTAGGGCTGCACACTGGGGCGGAAAATACTTTCAAGAGGAGCGGGCACATCGGTATCGACGTTGCCAGCCTTGAGCTGATCTAGAATCTGGTTGCTGCGCAACAACAGGGCCGACGGCAGGTGATCGGCCAGTTGTTGGCGAATCACCTGATCCACGGGGCGGGCGCTGCCGGACAGGGACACGACCCCTGCCGGATTGAGTTGCGGGGCGGCGAGGGCCGCGACCAGGGCTCCCTCGCTGTGGCCCAGCACAATTAATGGCCCCAGGCGCGAATCAGCCTTGAGCAACTTGCCCCAGGCGACGGCGTCGGCGACATAGGCATCCAGCGTCAGGTTGCGTTCGTCAGGCGTGGCCGCAAGGCTCGCAGCCACGCCGCGCTTGTCGTAGCGCACGCTGGCGATGTTGTGCCTGGCGAGTACCCAGGCCAGGCGTTTGAGGCTGTCGTTACGGGCGCCGTCGGCACTGTTACCGTTGCGATCGGTGGGGCCCGAGCCGGCAATGATCAGCACCACCGGTACCGGGTCGTCGGATTTGGGCAACAGTAATGAGCCAAACAACTTGCCGTTGCCGGTGTCCAGGCTGATGGGGCGTTGCAGCACGATAGGCGACGCGGCATGGGCCACGGCGCAGAACAAGGTGAAGGTAAGCAGCAAAACTCGAAGCATCATCGCGCCATCATCAGGGAAGTGCCGGTTGGACCAATGTCTACCGGTAAGGTTTCGAGGATGAACTACTCGGTTAGCCTGCGTATACTGGCCAGCTTAGTTATCGCGGTTGAGTTGATTCAACTGATTTCACGGAGCGCCCTGCATGTCCGGCAATACCTACGGCAAGCTGTTCACTGTCACCACCGCTGGCGAAAGCCATGGTCCGGCGTTGGTCGCCATTGTCGACGGCTGCCCGCCGGGCCTCGAGCTGTCGCTGGAGGATCTGCAACGTGACCTGGACCGTCGCAAGCCCGGCACCAGTCGCCACACTACCCAGCGCCAGGAACCCGACGAAGTCGAAATCCTTTCCGGCGTTTTCGAAGGCCGCACCACGGGTTGCGCCATCGGCCTGTTGATTCGCAATACCGACCAGAAGTCCAAGGATTACTCTGCGATCAAGGACTTGTTCCGTCCCGCCCACGCCGATTACACCTACCACCACAAGTACGGTGAGCGCGACTACCGTGGCGGAGGCCGCAGCTCGGCGCGGGAAACCGCGATGCGCGTGGCTGCCGGTGCCATAGCCAAGAAATACCTGGCGACCCAGGGCATCGTCATTCGCGGCTACATGAGTCAGTTGGGCCCGATCGAAATCCCGTTCAAGACCTGGGACAGCGTGCAAGACAACGCCTTCTTCAGCCCTGACCCGGATAAAGTGCCGGAGTTGGAAGCCTACATGGACCAGTTGCGCCGTGACCAGGATTCGGTCGGCGCCAAGATTACCGTGGTCGCCGAAGGGGTGATGCCCGGCCTGGGCGAGCCGATCTTCGACCGCCTGGATGCCGAGCTGGCCCATGCGCTGATGAGCATCAACGCGGTCAAGGGCGTGGAAATCGGCGCCGGCTTTGCCTGTGTCGCCCAGCGCGGCACCGAGCACCGTGATGAGCTGACTCCGCAAGGTTTTGTCAGCAACAACGCAGGCGGGATCCTGGGCGGGATTTCCTCCGGCCAGCCAATTGTTGCGCACCTGGCCCTCAAGCCTACATCCAGCATCACCACGCCGGGACGTTCGATTGATATCCACGGCAACCCGGTGGACGTGATCACCAAGGGCCGCCATGACCCGTGCGTCGGCATCCGTGCCACGCCGATTGCCGAAGCAATGATGGCTATCGTGTTGATGGATCACCTGTTGCGCCATCGTGGGCAAAATGCCGATGTGCGTGTGACTACGCCGGTGCTGGGCCAGTTGTGACGGTCTGACGAGGGTGCCAAGCGTTCCGTACTGGCGACTTTCCAGCTTCTACTTGTTCTATTTCGCCCTGTTGGGGGCTACGGCGCCGTTCCTGGCGCTGTATTTCCATCACTTGGGTTTCTCCAGCGCGCGTATTGGTGAGCTCGTGGCCATCCCCATGCTGATGCGCTGTGTGGCTCCCAATATCTGGGGCTGGTTGGGAGACTACACCGGCCGGCGCCTGGCCATCGTGCGGTTTGGCGCGGTAAGCACTTTATTGAGCTTTTCGCTGATCTTCTTCGGCCAAAGCTATGCCTGGCTGGCACTGGTGATGGCTTTGCACGCGTTTTTCTGGCACGCGGTATTGCCCCAGTTCGAAGTGATTACCCTGGCGCACCTGCAAGGCCAGACCTCGCGCTATAGCCAGATTCGCCTGTGGGGCTCCGTCGGCTTCATTCTTGCGGTGGTGGCCTTGGGTCGTCTGTTCGAAGCGTTGAGCCTGGATATCTACCCGGTGGCGATCGTCCTGATCATGGCTGGCATTATCGGTGCCAGCCTGTGGGTGCCCAACGCCCTGCCGGCCCCCCAAGGCGATCGCCCGGCCAGCGATGGCTTTTTGCGGCAGTTGCGCAGCCCTGGCGTGCTGGCGTTTTATGCCTGTGTCGCACTGATGCAAATGAGCCATGGCCCGTATTACACCTTCCTGACCCTGCACCTGGAAAACCTCGGTTACAGCCGAGGCGTGATCGGCCTGTTGTGGGCACTGGGGGTGGTGGCGGAAGTCCTGATGTTCCTGGCCATGAGCCGCCTGCTGGCCCGGTTCTCGGTGCGCCGGGTACTGATGGCCAGTTTCCTGCTGGCCGCATTGCGCTGGCTGCTGCTCGGATCATTTGCCGAGTTTTTCTGGGTGTTGCTGCTGGCGCAGGTATTGCACGCGGCGACCTTCGGCAGTTTCCATGCGGCGGCGATTGCCTTTGTACAGCGCAGTTTCGGCGACCGCCAGCAAGGTCAGGGCCAGGCGTTATATGCCGCGTTGGCCGGTACTGGCGGCGCTCTGGGTGCACTTTATTCCGGTTATAGCTGGAACCTGCTGGGGCCCACCCTGACCTTCAGTATTGCCAGCCTCGCCGCATTGGCCGCGGCCATTATCATCGGCCTTCGATTGCAAGAGCAGAACCAAGGAACCGTCCAATGAGTTATGTAGCCGTCTATGGCGTCGCTTCACCTGACACCCCGAACAAGGTCCTGACTCACGTCGAGGATATTGCCTCGACCCTGGCCGCGCTCGGTGTACGCTTCGAACGCTGGCAGCCCGCTACTGCGCTGGACAAGGGTGCCAGCGAGGCTGAACTGATCGCGGCTTACCAATCGCAGATCAAGGCTCTGGGCTACGCGGATGTTGAATTGTCCAGTGTCACCTGCGATCACCCACACAAAGCCCAATTGCGCACGCAGAACCTCGTCGAACACTGCTACAGCGAAGACCATGTGCGCCTTGTCATCGCTGGCCAAGGTCTGTTTACCCTGCATCTGGACGATTATGTATACGCCGTGCGGTGTGAGCGAAACGATCTGCTGGTCATCCCGGCGGGGACGCCGCATTGGTTCGATATAGGCCAGAACCCGCACTTCATGACGTTACGTATGTTCAATACCCGGCAGGGGACAGTGCCAAGCGTCACGGGCGAACCTATTGCGGCGGTATTCCCGGGTCTGGATGACTGAAGGTTCTGCAGTCGTACCCAGCAAATCGATACCTGGTAAGACAGCGCAGTAGGACATCGGGTTTTTACCTGGGAGACGCTTCCTTTTCGTTACTGACAACCCAGCCCGTGGGTTTGTGACGGGCGCGTCCCCCTTCGTTTCATCTCCCGTTCCGCTAATTGGCTTGCGAACTGGAGAGACGCACGGATGGATACAGGGTATTTCATTGGCCGGGGTGACAAAACCACCTGCGGTGGCGAAGTCCTGGAGGGTGACAACAGGGTCAGTCTCTATGGCCTGCTTCATGCGTGCGAAGGAGACCGGGTCACCTGTGGAAAGAACGGGCAGGCGTATACGATTCTCGGCGGCATTTCCCATATAAGCAGTCATGGCCGGCATATGGCTGGCACGCTGGACAGCTTCAGCAGTTGCCCGTGTCGGGCCCAATTGATTCCGTCGGTATTCACCGTCAGCTACAGCAATCAAGGTTATTCATCGCAATCAACCGGACGTGCCGCTGAGCCGGCTCCGCCAACCCAAGCCAGCCGCCCGGTAGCGACGACTTCCTACACCCCACCAAACAACCCGGCGCCATTCACGTTTACGGACGTGCAAGGCGAGGAACCGGGCTTCTACGTGCCCTCCAAAAGCATGCCCCGCGAAGCACTGGAGGCCATGCTTTTTCCTGTGCCTGATCCCTCAAGTCAGCGCAATTCTTCGCCGATCGCCAGCACCTGCTCAAACAGCTGGACGCCCATCTCTTGAACTCCACCCGCCTGCGTGGCCAGACAACTTTCGGCGATCACCCGAAGTTGAAAACGGCGCTGGGTATTTCCAGCAAGAGCCTGGTGCATCACTGGGACAAGACGGAGTAGCTTTGTAGGAAATGACTCGTCTCCTCGTAAGCTCAAGCTATTTGTCTGGCGACTGATTTGTTAAGTGCGAGCTTTGTGTAACTCTTTTTCTCAACGTGTACCCAGCGGTCAGCAGTCCGAATGTTGACAGCTCAAACCAATAAGAGAGGGAGAGATGAATGAGCAGTCCAGCGCAACCGGATCAATCTGTACACGAGAGGGCAGCCCGCTGCCGGCGGGAGGGCGGGTTGCCGCCAGTTCCACGCGCCGCTTATTGGCGAATAAACCATTGAGTGCCAAAGAACTGGAAGTCCTGCGCTGGGCCGCCGAGGGTAAGACTGTGTGGGAGATCAGCCGCATCCGTTCCATTTCGCAGGCCACAGTAAAGTTTCATCTGCGCAACATCTACGGCAAGTTGCAAGTCAACAATCGCGTCCAGGCGGCGGGAGAGGCGATCAAGCGAGGTTTGTGCAGATAACAAAAACGGGCCGTGATGCGCCTTGCATCACGGCCCGTTTGTTTGGAGCCTGTGTTTATACCGAATGGTAGGTCGGCAGGGCGAAGCGGTTCTGGCTTTGCAGCATCGAAATCTGTGGCAAATCGCTGGCCTGTTCGGCCAAGTCACGACGGATGGCGCTGATGACCCAAGTCAATTGGTCGGCCGTGTGCAGTTGCTGATAAGAAATCGAACGCTTGACCTGCTTGCCTTCGCTGTTACGCAAGGTGAGCAGGATGCCACCGTCCGGACGGGCTTGGGTGGTAACGTCGTAGTTGGAGAATACAGAGGCAAATTTATCTTGGATCAAGCTCATGTCTATCAACTCCATTGGCTCAAGTTGGGCAGCGTGAAGTGATAGGTGCAGTGATTGTGCCAGTATCCTGCTTTATACAAAATTCTTTTAAATCAATAAGTTATAAAAAAACCGCATTTACGAATTCGTGCAATTTGCATGAATGGCCATCGTGCATCCTGCATTTTGCGTTGTTCACCGCCGATGCTTGCAACGGAAGGCCGGGATACAAAACTTTTCAAATCCTGCGTGTACAGCCAAAGAATGGCTGGCGTATTTTCCTGCAAGGCGTGTGTTATCGCTCCTACGCCGGTTGGACGCTCACGGATCATACGAATAATAAGAAAAAGGACGGCTGCACATGAATCACCAGCAAAGCGAGATGATTACCTGGAGCATGATGCTGCGTAAGGTACCGACCATTGTCAGGGCCTTGCCACGATTGGTCCGGGGTATGCGCGTCGCCAATATCACCGACCCCCATCAGCCATGCGGGCTGGCCTGGAGCTTCGAGCAAGCAGTCCTGCGTAATCCGGAAGGCCCTGCGTTGCTGTATGGCGACACGGTGCTCAGCTATCGACAGGCCAATCAGCAAGCCAACCGTATCGCCCATTATCTGCACGAACAGGGGGTTGCCAAGGGCGACGTGGTCGCACTGTTCATCGAAAACCGTCCCGAACTGCTGCTCAGCGTGTTGGCAGTGGCCAAGCTTGGTGGCATCTGCGCGATGCTCAACACAGCGCAAACTCAGGCGGTGCTGGTTCATAGCCTCAATCTGGTGAGCCCGGTGGCGATAGTGGTGGGCGCCGAATTGGTCGACGCCTACACGGCGGTGCGTGACCAGGTGGTGATCGATTCCCGGCGCACCTGGTTTGTTGCCGACCAGTCGCCGACTCCCGCGCCGCAGGGTTATGTCGATCTTATGGCGGCGAGCGCGGCGGGCTCGGTGGACAACCCTGTCAGTAGCCAGCAAATCTATTTCAATGATCCTTGCTTCTACATCTATACCTCCGGCACCACCGGGTTGCCTAAGGCCGGTGTGTTCAAGCATGGCCGCTGGATGAAGTCTTCGGCCAGTTTCGGCATCATTGCCTTGGACATGGGCCCAGAGGACGTCGTCTATTGCACGTTGCCGCTGTATCACGCCACTGGCTTGTGTGTGTGCTGGGGAGCGGCAATCGCCGGAGCCTCGGGCTTTGCCATCCGTCGCAGGTTCAGCGCCAGCCGGTTCTGGGATGACGTGCGCAAATTCAACGCAACGACCGTCGGCTATGTGGGCGAGTTGTGCCGCTACCTGATCGACCAGCCGCCCACTGCGCGCGACCGGGCTAACCGGGTTGTCAAAATGATTGGCAATGGCTTGCGCCCCGGGATATGGACGCAATTCAAGGAGCGCTTCGGTGTCGACCATGTCTGCGAGTTGTATGCTGCCAGTGACGGCAATATCGGCTTCACCAATGTCCTGAATTTCGATAACACCATCGGCTTTTCCCTGATGCACTGGGCGCTGGTGGACTACGCCCATGACACCTGCGAGCCAATACGTGGCAGCAACGGTTTTATGCGCGAAGTACAGAAGGGGGGGCAGGGTCTGTTGCTGGCGCGTATCGACGACAAGGCCCCGTTTGATGGCTACACCGACCCTGAAAAAAACCGCAAGGTGGTCTTGAGCGACGTGTTCGAGAAGGGGGACCGTTATTTCAACACCGGGGACCTGCTGCGTAGCATCGGTTTTGGGCATGCGCAATTTGTCGATCGGCTGGGCGATACCTATCGCTGGAAAGGCGAAAACGTCTCCACCACTGAGGTGGAAAATTTCCTGCTGCAACATCCGCAGATTTGCGAAGTGGTGGCCTATGGTGTGCAAATCAATAACACCAACGGGCGAGCCGGCATGGCTGCGATTACTCCAACCGAGTCTCTGGCATCCCTGGACATGCGTGAACTGCTGCAGTTTGCCCAGAGCCAGCTGCCCACCTATGCCGTACCCTTGTTTTTGCGGATCAAGGTGAAAATGGAAACCACAGGCACCTTCAAGTACCAGAAGGTGAAGCTCAAGGAGCAAGCGTTTGACCCTGAAAAGACCGGTGAGGACCCAGTCTATGCATGGTTGCCGGGGGCTGACAGTTACGTTCCGGTGACCAGCCAACTGGTGGCTGAAATCCAGGGCGGCAAGTACCGCTATTGATTTTGACTATTGCAGGTTTTCGGAAAAAAGACATGACAGGGGGGAACTCCCTCGTGAGACTGGGCGCCTTACGAAGCATCAGAACAGGAGCCCCTCATGTCAGACCAAGCCAAACAAATGACTCCCGACGAAGCCGCCGAATTTGCCGAGCAGGTGTTCGACGTCGCGCGCAGGGGCGATGCTGCGATGCTTGCAGCGTTGCTGGCCAAGGGCTTGCCGCCCAACCTGCGTAACCACAACGGCGATACCTTGCTGATGCTGTCGGCCTACCATGGCCACGTCGAGGCGGTGAAAGTGCTGCTCGAATTCAAGGCAGATCCGCAGATCGCCAACGACAAGAACCAACTGCCGATTGCCGGCGCGGCTTTCAAAGGCAGCCTCGACGTGGTCAAGGCGTTGATCGCCGGTGGTGCCCAGATTGAAGGCGCATCATCCGACGGCCGTACTGCATTGATGATGGCGGCGATGTTCAACCGCACCGAGATGGTGGACTACCTGATCAGCGCAGGCGCCGATCCCAAGGCGATGGATGCCCAGGGTGTGACCGCGCTGGTGGCCGCCCAAACCATGGGCGCGGTGGACACGGCGGCGCAGTTGCAAAAACTGGTGTAGGCTTTGCGCCCTCGAAAATCAGCCCGGCCACAGGAATCCCCTCCATGAAAACTGCACTCATCGAACTTATCGGCAAAATCAGCGCAGGGGTCATGGGCGACGAGGAGGTTGCGCAGATCGCCGACGAAGCGGCTCAAGCCTACGCCGATGCCGAGGGGTTTCTGACGGCCAACCCGGACATCAACTACGACGACAGCTTCCCAATCCCGCTGGGTGAGTGGGTCGTCGTAGGCAGCTTGCCGCCGACCGTGCTGTTCCAGGCAGACACTTATCAGGACCTGTTCGCGCAGATCGTCGCCTCGTTCGGCCCCGACGTGACATTCAACCTCAAGCCCAAGCAGTTGGCGAAGACGGAGGCGTTGACGGCGCTCAACCGCATCCAGATTCAACTGAGTGCCATGAACCGGGAAAACGGCGGCTATTCGCTGATGAACTTCAGCCATTTGCTCGATGATGAAATCCAGGCGGTTTTGGTCTACGGCAATGATGTGCCACGCGTGCTGGAGTTATGCGCTCAGGTGGGTATCCACGCCGCGCCGTCCCTGGAGGCACTGCGCGTAGCGATTCATGTATGAAATAAAACGGAACCCTCGCCAGGGCCTGACTATCCTAAGCAGGCAAACCTTCACTTAGGAGCGACACCATGGGTTCGACATTTAATGGTTTGATCGGGTTGATCATCCTGGCGCTGGATATCTGGGCGATCATCAATGTCTTCAAGAGCGGCGCGGGCACCGGTGCCAAGGTGCTCTGGATCCTGCTGATCCTGCTGCTACCGGTGTTGGGCCTGATTATCTGGGCAATTGCCGGACCACGGGGCAATGTGCGGATCTAAGCACAGGATTGCCGGTCAGGACTTTCTGGCTACGGCGGTTGCGTTGTTCAAATCAACCAACTGCCCTCCAGCTCAAGCAACTTCAACTTGTTCTCGATCCCGCCGCCATATCCCACCAGCGTTCCATTGCTGCCCACCACACGATGGCAGGGAATAATGATGGAAATCGGATTGGCGCCGTTGGCGGTGCCCACCGCACGGATCGCCTTGGGGTTGGCCAGGTGCCGGGCCTGTTCCCCATACGTCCAGGTGCGTCCGTAAGGGATCAACAGCAGGGTTTTCCATACGTTTTGCTGGAACGGTGTGCCTACCGGTGCCAACGGTAGATCGAAGACCTCCCGTTTGCGCGCGAAGTACTCGTCCAGTTGGCGGCACACCTCGTCCAACTGCAGGGTGGCCGGTACCCATTGGGTTTGGGCATGCTGCTGATGGGGATCCATGTACAGCGCACGCAGGCCCTGTTCATCCCCCGCCACAAGCAGCGAGCCAAGGGGGCTTGGGTGATAGCGATAAAACATGCGAGACAATCCAGGACGACGGGCCGGCTTCAACAATAAGGGCTGTCGCGTTATTTGTGTATCGAGATATTCGCTGCACGAAATTTTCACACTTGATCCAAGACAATTCGCCGGCTTATTTGCCGCCTAGGCGCTGAAAACTGCCTCTACAGCAGCGGGCGGGCCTCGATCCTGAGTAATCAATGGCGTTGCTGGCGTTGATCGGGCACCATTTGCCCACCGCGTTACTCACGATCCTGCCAATGCCTGATCAGGCCCGGGCAGGATAGCGCTGCATTATTTTCGCAACTTCAACTTCCAATGGGTCCTAAAACGACATGGCAAACCCGGACGCCCTGAATCAGCAGCGAGATGCTAAAGCTCGCCTGCTGCAACCGACCGTCAAATCCCATCTGGCGTATACGCTGCTTTGTGCACTGGTCATGATGGTGATGCTCTCGCTGTTGCGCCTGGCGCTGCTGGTGTACAACCGCGAGATGATCCTCGACACCCCGGCCTCGACCTTCCTCGAAGCGTTCGCCAACGGCCTGCGCCTTGACTTGCGCCTGGTGGTGTACCTGAGCATTCCGCTGATCCTGGCACTGTTCAGCGTGCGGGCCATGGCTGCCCGTGGGTTCTTCCGCCTCTGGCTGACTGTGGTTTCCAGCATTGCCCTTTTCCTGGGCTTGATGGAGATGGATTTCTACCGTGAGTTCCACCAGCGTCTCAATGGCCTGGTCTTCCAATACGTCAAGGAAGACCCGAGTACCGTCATGAGCATGCTCTGGTACGGTTTCCCGGTGGTTCGCTACCTATTGGCCTGGGCGGTGGGCACCTTGATCCTGAGCATGGCCTTCAAGGGCGCAGATCGCGCGACCCGGCCTCGTGGCCCGTTCAGTGGCGGCACCATCGGCACCCGCCAAGTAGCCCCGTGGTACAGCCGTATCGCGGTGTTCGTGGTGTGTCTGCTGATCGCTGTGGTAGCCGCCCGTGGCACCTTGCGCCAAGGCCCGCCGCTGCGCTGGGGTGATGTCTATACCACCGATTCGATCTTCGCCAACCAGTTGGGCCTCAACGGTACCCTGTCGCTGATCGGCGCCGCAAAGGCGCGTTTTTCCGAGCACCGCACCAACGTCTGGAAGGCCACGCAGGAACAGCCGCTGGCGACCCAGACCGTGCGCGATATGTTGGTAATGCCCGACGAAAAGCTGGTGGATGCCGATACCGCTGCCGTGCGTCGTGACTTCACGCCGCCGGCCGACAAGACCCTGCCGATCAAGAACGTCGTCGTGATCCTGATGGAAAGCTTCGCTGGCCACTCGGTGGGTGCGCTGGGCCGTCCGGGCAATATCACGCCGTACTTTGACCAGTTGACGAAGGAAGGCCTGCTGTTCGACCGTTTCTTCTCCAACGGCACCCATACCCACCAGGGTATGTTCGCCACCATGGCCTGCTTCCCGAACCTGCCGGGTTTCGAATACCTGATGCAGACGCCCGAAGGCAGCCATAAACTGTCGGGCTTGCCGCAATTGCTCAGTGCCCGTGATTTTGACGATGTGTATGTCTACAACGGCGATTTTGCCTGGGACAACCAGTCAGGCTTCTTCAGCAATCAGGGTATGACCAACTTCATCGGCCGCAACGACTTCGTTGATCCGGTGTTCTCCGACCCGACGTGGGGCGTGTCCGACCAGGACATGTTCGATCGTGGTCTGGTCGAGCTGAAGGCGCGTGAGAACGGCAAGCCGTTCTATGCGTTGCTGCAGACCCTGTCCAACCACACGCCATATGCCTTGCCGACGCCATTGCCGGTTGAGCCCGTGACTGATCGTGGCAGCCTCAACGAGCATTTGACGGCGATGCGCTACTCCGACTGGGCGCTGGGCCAGTTCTTTGAGAAGGCCCGCAAGGAGGCGTATTTCAAGGACACCCTGTTTGTGATCGTCGGTGACCATGGCTTTGGCAATGAGCAGCAGATCACCGAAATGGACCTGGGCCGCTTCAACGTGCCTATGCTGCTGATCGCACCAGGAGTGCAAGACAAGTTCGGCGTGCGCGACCACACCGTGGGGACGCAGATCGACATCGTGCCGACCATCATGGGGCGCCTGGGCGGTGAAACCCGTCATCAATGCTGGGGTCGTGACCTGCTCAACTTGCCGGAAGGCGACAAGGGCTTTGGCGTGATCAAACCTTCGGGCAGCGATCAGACCGTGGCCTTGCTCACCGCTGATCGTGTGTTGGTACTGCCCAAGGAAATGCCGCCGAAATTGTGGCAGTACGAATTGGGCGCCAACCCGACCGGCAAGGTGATTCCTGAGTCGGCCGACGAGGCGGCGCTCAAGCAGAAACTCGAAGCCTTCCTGCAGACGGCGACCAAGAGCCTGTTGGACAACACCGCAGGTGTCGTGGACGGCATGCCGGACTAAGTAAGCAAGTCAATAAAAAAGAGGCCTTGAAGAAGGCCTCTTTTTTTGCATTTTTTTCGTACTTGGCGGCTACTGCAAGAACAAGCCTGCGGTTTTATATCTTGCCAAGCAACAACAAGATCAACAGCACAACCAATACCGTACCGAGAATGCCCGATGGCCCATAGCCCCAGTTACGGGAGTGTGGGAACACTGGCAAACCGCCGACCAGCAGCAGAATCAGGACAATGATCAGAATGAGCGTCATGGCGTGTTTTCCTTGTTCGTCTTCTAAAAAGACCTGATGGTCCAGTTGCAAGCCGATAATTACGGCTGCCTTAATAAATCCGACTGGTGCGTGGAGCAAAAGATTCAGTATTTTTTAAAGCATTTTGGCCAGTCGCTTATTTCTTTTTAGTTATCCGCGTGGCGCCTGCTTAGTTTAAAAAACATTGAACTTCGCCAAAGTCGCGATATTCGACCCAGCCGTTGGTTTGCCTGGGGCATTCAGCAGTTTGATGGTGCACCGATGGCTCAATGACCTTCGCTACACTGGCGACTACTTCTTCCCTGAACCACAAGGCATTTGCTATGCAAAATCGCATGATGATCACTGGCGCCGGGTCCGGCCTGGGTCGCGAAATCGCGCTGCGCTGGGCCCGTGAAGGCTGGCAGTTGGCCTTGTCGGATGTGAGCGAGCCGGGATTGCAAGAAACCCTCAGGCTGGTGCGCGAGGCCGGTGGCGATGGGTTTGTCCAGCGTTGCGACGTACGCGACTACAGCCAGCTCACCGCGTTTGCCCAGGCCTGTGAGGTCAAGCTCGGTGGCATTGATGTGATCGTCAATAACGCTGGCGTGGCATCGGGCGGATTTTTCAGTGAACTGTCCCTCGAAGACTGGGATTGGCAGATCGCAATCAACCTGATGGGCGTGGTCAAGGGCTGCAAGGCGTTCCTGGGGCTGCTGGAAAAAAGCCGGGGGCGGATCATCAACATCGCTTCCATGGCTGCTCTGATGCAAGGTCCGGCCATGAGCAATTACAACGTGGCGAAGGCTGGCGTGGTTGCACTGTCGGAGAGCCTGTTAGTGGAGCTCAAGCAGCAGGAGATCGGCGTGCATGTCGTCTGTCCGTCATTCTTCCAGACCAATCTGCTGGATTCTTTCCGTGGCCCGACACCGGCAATGAAGGCCCAGGTCGGCAAGCTACTGGAGAGTTCCCCCATCAGCGCCGCCGATATTGCCGATTACATCTATCAGCGGGTCGCCGCGGGCGAATTCATGATTCTGCCCCATGAGCAGGGGCGGATGGCCTGGGCCCTGAAACAGAAGAATCCGCAGTTGCTTTACGACGAAATGACCAGCATGTCAGACAAAATGCGCGCAAAGGCTCAGTCGGGAAGAGCCTGAACAAAGTGTTTAAATTCTGGGTGTCTTTCAGGGTGAAATGAAATTTGTCTGTCAGCAAAGTTAACCCATGCTGGTGGGATCAGTCTGTTTTGTCGGTGTGGCATTGATGGGCCCCAGGCCAGGGGGCATGGTCAAAGTCCGTTAACTTTCAAAGGACAAGCGTCATGCTGGTATTAAGCCGTGCGGTAGGCGAAATCATTGCCATTGGTGATCACATCACCTTGAAAGTCCTGGAGGTAAACAGCACGCAGGTCAAGCTCGGTGTGCAAGCACGGAGCGGGATCAAGGTATATCGGGCGGAGGTCTATCAAAGGGCTCCCGCAACGACTGCGCCGGTGCCCAATCCTTAGTCAAACAGGTGCTTGGGTACATCGTGCTTGAGCATCAACTGGCATTGCTCGCTCTCGGGGTCGAAAACGATCAGGGCCTGGCCCTTGGTCAGTGCCTGGCGCACACGCAATACGCGGGTTTCCAGAGGTGTGTCATCGCCGTTATCAGTGCCGTCACGGGTCACGAAGTCTTCGATGAGGCGGGTCAGGGTGTCGACTTCAAGCGCGTCGTAGGGAATCAGCATACAAGCCTCATGGGGTTAATCCCGGCGATGCTACTGCGCCGGGACCATTGTTGCCAGCTTCAGGTTTTGTGACCCACCAGACTGTCCACGGACGGGACGCGTGTATCGCTCTCCATCTGTGTCTCATGCTCCAATTGATGACTGAAACGGTCCAGGGAGCCCTGGGCTGGTTGTGCATCGCTGGCAAATACTGGCGGGCTGAGGATGTATGCCCCCAGCAGGCGACTCAAGGCGGCCAGGCTGTCGATGTGGGTACGCTCATAACCATGGGTGGCGTCGCAACCGAATGCCAGCAGCGCGGTGCGGATATCGTGGCCGGCCGTCACGGCAGAATGTGCATCGCTGAAGTAATAGCGAAACAGGTCGCGGCGAACCGGCAGTTCGTTATCCGCGGCCAGGCGCAGCAGGTGACGGGACAAGTGATAGTCGTAGGGGCCACCGGAATCCTGCATGGCCACGCTCACCGCATGTTCGCTGGAGTGTTGGCCGGGGGCGACCGGAGCAATGTCGATACCCACGAATTCACTGACGTCCCACGGCAGTGCCGCAGCCGCACCGCTGCCGGTTTCTTCGGTAATGGTGAACAACGGATGACAGTCGATCAGCAAGGTTTCGCCGCTGTCGACAATGGCCTTGAGTGCCGCCAGTAGAGCGGCGACACCGGCTTTATCGTCCAGATGACGGGCGCTGATGTGGCCGCTTTCGGTAAATTCCGGTAGCGGATCGAAGGCGACGTAGTCACCGATGCTGATCCCCAGGGAATCGCAATCGGCGCGCGTGGCGCAATAGGCGTCCAGGCGCAGTTCGATATGGTCCCAACTGATGGGCATTTCATCCACTGCCGTGTTGAACGCGTGCCCGGAGGCCATCAACGGCAGCACGCTGCCGCGAATCACGCCGCTGTCGGTAAACAGGCTGACGCGGCTGCCTTCGGCAAAGCGGCTGGACCAGCAGCCTACCGGTGCGAGGGTCAGGCGGCCGTTGTCCTTGATTGCGCGCACAGCGGCGCCGATGGTGTCCAGGTGCGCCGAGACAGCACGGTCGGGGCTGTTTTTCTGGCCCTTGAGTGTGGCGCGAATGGTGCCGCGGCGGGTCATTTCAAAAGGAATACCCAGCTCTTCAAGGCGTTCGGCGACGTAGCGCACGATGGTGTCGGTAAACCCGGTGGGGCTGGGGATGGCGAGCATTTCCAACAGCACTTTTTGCAGGTAGGCGAGGTCCGGTTCTGGAATGGTTCGGGTCATGGAAACTCCTGGGCAATTAATGTTGGCAAGCCTCTGACCCTAATGGGATCGCGACTTGCGCGGGAGTTATTGAGCGGTCGGCTGACTGTGGGGAAACAACAAATCCACAAATTTTTCTGCCGTCGGCTGTGGCTCATGGTTGGCCAACCCGGCCCGTTCATTGGCTTCGATAAACACGTATTCCGGTTGATCGGCGGCCCGCACCATCAGGTCCAGGCCAACCATGGGGATGTCCAGCGCTCGGGCAGCGCGCACGGCGGCGTCCACCAGCGTGGGGTGAAGGATTTCGGTGACATCCTCCAGGCAGCCACCCGTGTGCAGATTGGCGGTGCGTCGCACGGCCAGAAGCTCGCCTTGGGGCAGGATGCTGGCGTAGTCGTAGCCAGCCGCCTGCAAGGTGCGCTCGGTCTCGTGGTCCAACGGGATTTTGCTTTCGCCGTCGGTCGCGGCCTGTCGTCGTCGGCTCTGGGCTTCGATCAGTGCGCCGATAGTGTGCTGGCCGTCGCCAATCACCTCGGCCGGCCGGCGTATTGCGGCGGCGACCACCTCGAAACCGATCACCACGATGCGCAAGTCCAGGCCTTCATGAAAGCTTTCCAGCAGCACTCGGCTATCGAACTGGCGGGCCGCCTCGATAGCGTCTTGCACCTCTTTGATGCTGTGCAAGTCCACCGCCACGCCCTGGCCTTGTTCGCCATCCAACGGCTTGACCACCACGCGCCGGTGTTCGTCGAGGAACTCCAGGTTGTCGTCTGCGCTGGCGGCCAGTTGCTGGGCCGGCAGATTAAGCCCGGCGGCCTTGAGCACTTTATGGGTCAGGCTTTTGTCCTGGCACAGGGTCATGCTGATAGAGCTGGTCAGATCGCTCAGTGACTCGCGGCAGCGCACCCGGCGACCGCCGTGACTCAAAGTGAAGAGGCCGGTATCGGCATCGTCCACATGCACATCGATGCCGCGCCGATGGGCTTCCTCGACAATGATTCGTGCATAGGGATTGAATCCCGCCTGGGGCCCAGGCCCGAGGAACAGCGGCTGATTGATGCCGTTCTTGCGCTTGATAGCGAACGTGGTCAGTGCTCGAAAACCCAGTTTGGCGTAGAGGTTTTTTGCCTGGCGATTGTCGTGCAACACCGACAGGTCCAGATAGCTCAAGCCTCGGCTCATGAAGTGTTCGATCAGATGGCGCACCAACACCTCACCCACGCCCGGACGACTGCATTGCGGGTCGACTGCCAGGCACCAGAGGCTGCAACCGTTTTCCGGATCGTGAAATGCCTTCTGGTGATTGAGACCCATCACGCTGCCGATCACCGCGCCGCTGTCCTCGTCCTCGGCCAGCCAGTACACCGGGCCGCCCTGATGACGGGGGGTCAGCAGGGCCGGCGTGACAGGCAGCATGCCGCGTCCCTGGTAAAGATGATTGACGGCCTGCCAATCTGCATCGCTCTGCACCCGCCGAATGCGAAAGCCGCGAAACACCCGGGTGGCTGGACGATAGTCGCTGAACCACAGCCGCAGCGTGTCGGACGGATCCAGGAACAGCTGTTGTGGATCAATCCCCAGAATCTGTTGCGGTGCTGCCACATAGAGCGCGATGTCACGCTCCCCGGGCTGCTCGTTGAGCAACTCCCTGGCCAGGCTTGCCGGGTCGCAGAATGTGTGACCGATCAACAAACGGCCCCAGCCGCAATGCACGGCAACCGATGCAGGGCTCAGCTCACTGCCATCTTCGGCCAAGCGGGCCTGCAGGCGTTCGTAGGACGGCGACTGGCCGCGCAGCAAGCGTTGGCTATACGCTGTGGCATGAGGTTTCATCGATCAGATTCCTTGTTCGCTGAGCCACAGGTTCAGTGCCGCCAACTGCCACAGTTTGGAGCCCCGTAGCGGGGTCAATTGGCCTTGCGGGTCTGTGAGCAGGCGATCGAGCATGGCCGGGTTGAACAGGCCGCGATCCTGGCTCGGGTCCAATAGCAGGTCCCGCACCCAGTCAAGGGTGTCACCTTGCAAGTGCTTGAGGCCCGGCACCGGGAAGTAGCCTTTCTTGCGGTCGATGACTTCGCTTGGGATCACCCGGCGCGCGGCTTCCTTGAGCACTTGTTTGCCGCCGTCGGGCAATTTGAATTTGCCCGGCACACGGGCCGACAGTTCCACCAGGCGGTAGTCGAGAAACGGCGTCCGCGCTTCCAGGCCCCAGGCCATGGTCATGTTATCCACTCGCTTGACCGGGTCGTCCACCAGCATCACCGTGCTGTCCAGGCGCAGGGCCTTGTCCACGGCGGCGTCTGCACCCGGCATTGCAAAGTGCTCGCGCACAAAGTCACCGGCGGCGTCATTGGCGGTCAGCCATTGCGGTGCGACAGTGGCGGCGTAGTCGTCGTAGCTGCGGTCGAAAAACGCCTCGCGGTAGGCGGCGTACGGGTCGCTCGCGCCGTCTACTTGCGGGTACCAGTGGTACCCGGCGAACAGCTCGTCGGCACCTTGGCCGCTTTGCACCACTTTGCAGTGCTTGGCCACTTCCCGCGACAGCAGGTAGAAGGCGATGCAGTCGTGACTGACCATGGGCTCGCTCATGGCGCGGAATGCCGCCGGCAGTTGCTCGATGATCTCGCTTTCGGCGATGCGCAATTGGTGGTGGTGCGTGCCGTAGTGTCTGGCGATCAAGTCGGAATACTGGAACTCGTCGCCACGCTCGCCACCGGCATCCTCAAAACCGATGGAGAAGGTCGACAAATCTTGTACGCCGACTTCCCGCAGCAAGCCCACGAGCATGCTCGAATCGACGCCGCCGGAGAGCAACACGCCCACATCCACGGCGGCACGTTGACGAATCGCCACGGCTTCGCGGGTGCTGTCCAGTACGCGGTCGGTCCAGTCTTGCAGGGTGAGGTGCTGCTCGTCCTCGTGTGGGCCGTAGGGCAGGGTCCACCAGGTTTTCTGCTCGGTGTTGCCCTCCGCGTCGATGCGCATCCAGTTTGCCGGCGGCAGCTTTTCGATACCTGCCAGCAAGGTACGCGGCGCAGGCACCACGGCGTGGAAGTTCAAATAGTGATTGAGTGCCACGGGGTCCAGGATCGGGTTGATATCGCCGCCCTTGAGCAGCGCCGGCAACGCCGAGGCAAAGCGCAGACGTTGGCCGGTACGCGAAAGGTATAACGGCTTGACACCCAGGCGGTCACGGGCGATGAACAGGCGCTTGGCATCACGCTCCCAGATGGCGAAGGCGAACATGCCATTGAGCTTGGGCAGCAACGCTTCGCCCCAGGCGTGATAGCCCTTGAGCAGCACCTCGGTGTCACCGCCGGAATAGAAGGCATAACCCAATGCTTCGAGTTCGGCGCGCAGTTCTGGGAAGTTGTAGATCGCGCCGTTGAAGGCCAGGGACAGGCCCAGTTGGGCATCGACCATCGGCTGGGCAGAACCGTCCGACAGGTCCATGATTTTCAGGCGCCGATGGCCGAGGGCAATCGGCCCTTGAGCGTGAAAGCCCCAGGCGTCTGGGCCACGCGGGGCGAGGTGATGGGTGATGCGTTCCACGGCTGCCAGGTCGGCAGGTTGATGATCAAAGCGTAACTCGCCAGCTAATCCGCACATTGTGCTAAAGCCCTTGTCTTGGCCGGGCCTTGGCGCTACTACCGAGTGTCGGTACCGTATTTGTACCGGTCTTCAGCATGTCCAGCCTATTCAGCTCAACCTGTGTGGGTGAGCTGATCACGTGCAGCATCCAGTAGCGCTGCGGCCCTGTTTCGGAGCGGGCGTACAGCTCTGATTTTCGCCCGTTCCTTCCAGCGCAAAATCCACAATCAGAGCGCGCCGTCGTAAGCAGTCCGGTTTTTTCGAGTGATGTGCGAGCTGATCGTTCAATAAAACTTGCCCCGATAGGCGTCGACGGTCAGTGCGGCCCTTGGGTGGTGCTACATACGTCAAGGCGGGCGGCAAAGTCCGGGTCGTTAGCCTGGCCTTCCCAACAGCTATTCAAACCTTTCTCGTGGGACATTCGGTTTATCGTCGAACGCGATTATTCAAGCACGATCAAAGAAGGTTTAAATGGGCGCGAACCCCACGTTAATTCGGTTTGTCGAGCCGCGAGCCTGGACGGCTCCGGGCACGGTGTTGCGCACCAGAGCTCTGCGAACTGCCTTAGCCACGCCTCAAAAGTCTTTGCGTGATTTGCCGCGAATCAGTTCGCGCAAGGCAAAGCGATTGGGATGGCAGGCGTGGGCGACGGTGGCGGGTAGGGGCAACGGCTCGTTATCCAGCCACGCCACCAGTAACTGCGCCGCCAACGGGGCGGTGATCAAGCCGCGTGAGCCATGGCCGCTGTTGATGTACACGCCCTCCAGCCAGGGGCAAGGCGTATCGGGTACTTGACGGGCATCCCTGGCGAGTACGCCGTACGCTGTGGCAAAGGCCGACGCCTCGGCCAGCGGTCCGACAATCGGCAGGTAGTCGGGGCTGGTGCAGCGGAAAGCGGCGCGGCCCTCTAAGGTTTCAAGCGGCACGCCATCGGCATGCAGCGCCTGCAGCAGCGCGCTGGAAATTTCCCGCAGCATGGCCAGGTTTTCGGCATGCTCGGCCAGGGTTGGGGTCAAATCGTTGCTATGGAAATCGAAGCTGGCGCCCAGGGTATGTTCGCCCAGGCGCGCGGGGGCGACATAACCTTGTGCGCAGACCACCGTGCTCAATTGTTGGCTTTGGGCGGTGTGCGGCAAGCGGGTGATTTGCCCGCGAATGCGTTTGAGCGGCAGCGCGGCGCTGAAGGGGAACCGCTTGATCTCGGCGGCACCGGCCAGTACCACCACCGGTGCGCTAGCCAATTGCTTTTCGGCGTCCCAGGCCTGCCATTGGCCGTCGACCCGTTGCAACGTGAGCGCCTCCTGATGCAGGCATCTTTCGATCAACGGGTGGTGAGCTTGCCAGGCGCATAACGCCGGAGGGTGGACCCAACCGCCTTCGGGAAAGAACAGCCCACCCTGGTCCAGCGGTACATTGGCGCAGGCTTGTGCCTGCTCGGCGTCGACTTGCCGCAACAGGTCCGGGGCGAAGGCTTGCGCAAGTTGCGCCTGGCGCTCGGCCTCCTTGGCATTGAACGCCAATTGCAGCACGCCGCAAGCGTCCCAATCGACACCGCGCTGCAAATGTTCAAGCAGGCGCCGGGTGTAGCCAAAACCGCTGAGAATCAGTTGTGACAGTGCGGTGCCGTGGGCCGACAGCTTGAGGTACAGCACTCCCTGGGGATTGCCGGAAGCCTCCTGGGCCAAGTCCGTGTGGCGCTCCAGCAGGCTAACCCTCCAGCCACGGGCCGCCAGGCTGTGGGCGGTGGCGCAACCGGCCAGCCCGCCACCGATGACCAGGGCGTGACGCTCGCCAGCGTGCGGCGCAGGCCGGGCGAACCAGGGCGCGGCGGTCGCCGGCCTTGGCGTTTGCTCGGGCCAGCCGAGGTATTCACCGCGCAGGATCTCCCATTTGTGGCCGATGCCTGGTGTGCGCTTCATCTTGAAGCCGGCGGCGTTGAGCAGCCGACGCACCCAGCCGGTGCTGGTGAAGGTGCTGAGCGTCGAGCCCGGCGCGGCCAGGCGCGCCAGTTCGGCAAACAGTTCGGCAGTCCACATGTCGGGGTTTTTGGCCGGGGCGAAGCCGTCGAGAAACCAGGCGTCAACCTGCGCATCCAGTTGCGGCAGCTGCTCCAGGGCGTCGCCGATCAGCAGGGTCAAGGTCACGCGACCGCTGTCCAGTTCGATGCGTTGGAAACCCTCATGGATGGCGATGTATTGCCCCAGTAACTGATCGGCAAATGGCTTGAGTTGCGGCCAGAGGGCCAGTGCCCGTTGCAGGTCGGTATGGCTCAGCGGGTATTTCTCCACGCTGACAAAATGCAGTCGCGCGTCGGCCACTGCGTGTTGTTCGAACAATTGCCAGGCGCACAGGAAATTCAGCCCGGTGCCGAAGCCGGTTTCGCCGATCACCAGCCTGCCGCCCGCTGGCAGGGCCGCGAAGCGTTCCTGCAAGCGGTTCTGTTCAAGAAACACATAGCGGGTTTCTTCAAGCCCCGACTTGTCGGAAAAATACACGTCGTCGAACACCCGCGAATGCGGGCGACCTTGTTCATCCCAGTCAAGCTGGGCGTGGGGCACGGGTTTCATGGGCGGCTCATAAAAATAAAAACAGGCAAAGGCAAGGCGGCCATTCTAGCCGATCAACAGGCTTTGAATTGACCCACGGCAAGGGCAGGTGCAATTTCCTGCCGCGCGTTCTGTCCGATCCGCTAGTCTTGCTCAAACCTGCTACGGAGCCGCTCATGTTCGAATCTGCCGAAATCGGTCACGCCATTGACAAAGACACCTATGACGCCGAAGTCCCGGCCCTGCGCGAAGCACTGTTGGAAGCGCAGTACGAACTGCAACAACAGAAGCGCTTCCCGGTGATCGTCCTGATCAACGGCGTTGAAGGCGCGGGCAAGGGCGAGACGGTCAAGCTGCTTAACGAGTGGATGGACCCGCGCCTGATTGAGGTGCGTACCTTCGACCAGCAAACCGACGAAGAACTGGCCCGCCCACCGGCCTGGCGTTATTGGCGCCAGTTGCCGGCGAAAGGTCGCATGGGCGTGTTTTTCGGCAATTGGTACAGCCAGATGCTGCAAGGTCGGGTGCACGGGCGCATCAAGGATGCACGGCTCGACCAGGCCATCGCCGGCGCCGAGCGCCTGGAGAAGATGCTCTGCGACGAAGGCGCGTTGATCTTCAAATTCTGGTTCCACCTGTCCAAGAAGCAAATGAAGGCGCGGCTCAAAGCGCTGGCAGACGACCCGCTGCACAGCTGGCGCATCAGCCCTTTGGACTGGCAGCAGTCCGAGACCTATGACAAGTTCGTGCATTTCGGCGAGCGCGTATTGCGTCGCACCAGCCGTGACTACGCGCCTTGGCATGTGGTTGAAGGTGTCGATCCAAACTATCGTGGGCTGACTGTCGGCAAAATCCTGCTTGAAGGCCTGCAAAACGCCTTGAAGGTCCCGAAGGGCAAGGCCAGCGGGATGAAACCAGCACCGTTGCTGGCCTCCGTGGATAAAAAGAGCCTGCTGGACAGCCTGGACATGAGCCAGCGCCTTGATAAAGATGATTACGAAGAACAACTGATTACTGAGCAGGCCCGTTTGTCTGGCTTGATGCGCGACAAGCGCATGCGCAAGCATGCCTTGGTCACGGTGTTCGAGGGTAACGATGCGGCCGGCAAGGGCGGAGCGATTCGCCGTGTGGCGGCCGCGCTGGACCCGCGCCAATATCACATCGTACCGATTGCTGCGCCGACCGAAGACGAACGGGCCCAGCCTTACTTGTGGCGTTTCTGGCGGCAGATTCCGGGGCGGGGCATGTTTACCGTGTTCGACCGTTCCTGGTACGGCCGGGTATTGGTGGAGCGGATCGAAGGGTTCTGCTCGCCCGCCGACTGGATGCGCGCCTACGGTGAAATCAACGATTTTGAAGAACAACTGCAAGACGCCGGTGTGATCGTGGTCAAGTTCTGGCTGGCCATCGACAAGCAGACCCAGTTGGAGCGCTTCCAGGCCCGGGAGGAAATTCCCTTCAAACGTTTCAAGATCACCGAGGACGACTGGCGCAACCGCGACAAGTGGGACGCCTATCGGGCTGCGGTGGGCGATATGGTCGACCGCACCAGCACCGAAGTAGCGTCCTGGACCCTGGTGGAGGCCAATGACAAACGCTGGGCGCGAGTCAAGGTGCTGCGCACGATCAATCGGGCGCTGGAGACGGCGTTCGACAAGTCCGACAAACACGATAAGAAAGGCAAGAAGAAGTAGGCCTATATGCCGGGTGAATGATCATCGCAGTCGGGCAGGCGTGGATCTATCCTCGATCCATCTCCCAACAACGACAAGATCGAGGTAGCCCATGCGTGAAGTAGTGATCGTCGACAGCGTACGAACCGGCCTGGCCAAGTCCTTTCGCGGCAAGTTCAACCAGACCCGTCCCGATGACATGGCGGCGCATTGCGTCAATGCCCTGCTGGCACGCAGCGGGATCGACCCGGCCAGCGTCGAGGATTGCATTGTCGGTGCCGGTTCCAACGAAGGTGCCCAGGGCTACAACATCGGGCGCAATGTGGCGGTGCTTTCGCGCCTGGGCACCGGCACGGCTGGCATGACCCTCAACCGCTTTTGCTCGTCGGGCTTGCAGGCGATTGCGATTGCGGCCAACCAGATCGCATCGGGGTGCAGCGACATCATCGTTGCCGGTGGCGTCGAGTCCATCAGCCTGACCATGAAAAGCGTCAACACCGACAACCTGATCAACCCGCTCCTCAAGGAACAGGTGCCGGGCATCTACTTCCCCATGGGCCAGACCGCCGAAATCGTCGCTCGCCGTTATAACGTCAGCCGTGAAGAACAGGATTTGTATGCCCTGCAGAGCCAGCAACGCACGGCACAGGCTCAGGCCGACGGCTTGTTCGACGATGAAATCGTGCCGATGGCGGTCAAGTACAAAGTTGAGGACAAGAACAGCGGTGAAGTGCAGATCCTCGATGGGGTGGTAGATCGGGACGACTGCAATCGTCCTGACACAACCTTGGCCAGCCTGGCCGGATTGAAGCCGGTGTTTGCCGAAGATGGTTCGGTGACGGCGGGCAACTCGTCGCAGCTGTCCGATGGTGCATCGATGACGTTGGTGATGAGCCTGGAAAAAGCCCTGGAGTTGGGGCTCAAGCCCAAGGCGTTTTTCCGTGGGTTTACCGTGGCCGGCTGCGAGCCGGACGAGATGGGCATCGGGCCGGTGTTCTCGGTGCCCAGGCTGCTCAAGGCGCGTGGCTTGCAGGTGGCGGATATCGATTTGTGGGAACTGAACGAAGCGTTTGCTTCCCAGTGTTTGTATGCGCGTGATCGGTTGGAGATTGATAACGCCAAATACAATGTCAACGGAGGCTCGATTTCCATTGGTCACCCGTTCGGCATGACCGGTTCGCGGCAGGTCGGGCATCTGGTGCGTGAGTTGCAACGGCGTAACCTGCGCTACGGCATCGTCACCATGTGCGTGGGCGGAGGGATGGGCGCCACTGGCCTTTTCGAAGCCGTACGCTAGGTTTCATCGCAGAAGCCAGGTCAATGTGGGCTTGCCTGCGATGGCGGTGGGTCAGCTCCGAATGAGTCCACTGATACACCGCCATAGCCGCAGCAACGGATATGCCCCAAAGTTGCGTAGGCGCCTATGGCCATCGCAGGCAAGCCATACAATTGAACTGCGGCGTAGCCCAAGTCATTCACTTGCCCCTAGAATGCCCGATCCACCTACTCTGGCTTTCTGGGGCGCTCATGCACATCTCTTCTGGCCGCTGGGTCTACGGTTTATCGCTGACCCTCCTGACCGCGCTGCTCTGGGGCATTTTGCCGATCAAGCTCAAGCAGGTGCTGCAGGTGATGGATCCGATCACCGTAACCTGGTTTCGCCTGATGGTTGCCGGCAGTTTTCTGTTCGTCTACCTCGCGGCCGTAAGGCGCCTACCCGACCCGCGGGCTCTCGGTCCACGGGGCGGCTGGCTGGTGGCGATGGCGGTGTGTGGCCTGGTGGGCAACTACGTGCTGTATCTGGTGGGGCTGAAACTATTGAGCCCAGGCACTGCGCAACTGGTGGTGCAGATGGGACCGATCTTTTTGATGATTGCCAGCGTCTTTGTATTCAAGGAGCGCTTCAGCCTGGGGCAGGGCGCAGGCCTGCTGGTGCTGATTGTCGGTTTTGCGCTGTTCTTCAACCAGCGCCTGGCAGAGCTGTTGACGTCCCTGGGGGCCTATACGTCCGGGGTGCTGACGATTCTGCTCGCCACTACCATCTGGGTGCTCTACGCCTTGGGACAGAAGCAATTGCTGACCGTGTGGAATTCGCTGCAAGTGATGATGGTGATCTACCTGTCCTGCGCCGTGTTGTTGACACCTTGGGCCCATCCCATGGAGGCGCTGCAACTGAGCCCGTTGCAGGGCTGGCTGTTACTGGCCTGTTGTTTCAATACGTTGATTGCCTACGGTGCCTTTGCCGAGGCGCTGGCCCATTGGGAAGCATCGCGGGTGAGCGCGACCCTGGCGCTGACGCCGTTGGTGACCTTCGTGGCGGTGGCTGTCGCGGCCTGGTTCTGGCCTGACTATGTGCAGGCCGAGCAAATCAACGGCCTGGGTTATGGCGGTGCGGTATTGGTGGTACTGGGGTCGGCGATGATAGCGCTGGCACCATCGTTGTTCGCCGGGCTCAAGGCCCGGCGAGCACGGGTGCTGTCTCAGTGACCGGCTTCGAGCATGTTTTGCGGGCGTACCCACTGATCGAACTCAGCGTCGGTGAGGTAGCCGAGGTCCAGCGCCGCCTGCCGTAGGGTCAGGCCTTCGGCGTAGGCTTTCTTGGCAATCTCCGCCGACTTGTCATAGCCGATGTGCGGGTTCAGTGCGGTCACCAGCATTAGGCCGCGCTCCAGGTGTTGTGCCATCTGCTCGGCATCCGGTTCGAGGCCGGCGATGCAGTGTTCCTGGAAGTTGCGGCACCCGTCGGCCAGCAGGCGGATCGATTCCAGCAGGTTGTGGATGATCACCGGCTTGTACACGTTCAACTGCAAATGCCCCTGGCTTGCGGCAAAGCCGATGGTCACGTCATTGCCCATCACCTGGCAAGCCAGCATCGACAGCGCTTCGCATTGGGTCGGGTTGACCTTGCCGGGCATGATCGAACTGCCCGGCTCGTTGGCGGGCAACTTGACTTCAGCCAATCCAGTGCGCGGGCCCGAGCCCAGCAGGCGCAGGTCGTTGGCGATTTTCATCAAGGCCACGGCCAGGGTTTTCAGGGCGCCGGACAGGGTAGTCAGCGGCTCATGGCCCGACAGCGCGGCAAACTTGTTGGGCGCGGTGACAAACGGCAGACCCGACAGTGCAGCGATTTCCGCCGCCATCGCCTCGCCGAAACCGTGGGGTGAGTTGAGCCCTGTACCCACGGCTGTACCACCTTGGGCCAGTTCGCATACCGCGGGAAGAGCGCTGCGGATCGCCCGTTCGGCGTAATCCAGTTGCGCGATGAACGCCGAGACTTCCTGGCCAAAGGTGATCGGCGTCGCGTCCATCATGTGGGTGCGACCGGTCTTCACCAGTTTCGCATGGCGTGCCGACAGTTCGGCCAAGCCCCCTGACAGCTCGCGGAGCGCCGGCAGTAGCTGCTCATGTACCGCTTGTACAGCGGCAATGCTCATGGCGGTAGGGAAGCAGTCGTTGGAGCTTTGGGAGCGGTTGACGTGGTCGTTGGGGTGGACCGGGCTCTTGCCGCCACGCGGCTGGCCTGACAGTTCGTTGGCCCGCCCGGCGATCACCTCGTTGGCGTTCATGTTGCTTTGGGTGCCGCTTCCGGTCTGCCAGACCACCAGCGGGAACTGGTCATCGTGCTGGCCCTCGAGTACTTCATCGGCGGCTTGCTCGATCAACCGGGCGATGTCGGCAGGCAGGTCGCCATTACGGTCATTGACCCGCGCGGCGGCTTTCTTGATCAGGGCCAGGGCGTGCAGCACTGCCAGCGGCATGCGTTGCTCGCCAATGGCGAAATTGACCAGCGAACGCTGGGTTTGTGCACCCCAGTAAGCGTCATCCGGGACTTGTACGTCTCCCAGGCTATCGGTTTCGATACGGTTCATCGCGAGGACTCTCCTTAAGTCGGTCAGCGCAGTTTAGGCTCTGATGGGGCAGAGGGGTTCCATCGAATACCTTTCATCGGCCGCTTTGTATCCTGAGCCCTCGCAAAACCAGGCCCTGCAAGGGGTGGGGTTGAGTGCCGGCGTTTTTTAGGCGCAGAATGGTCGCCCTTGGGGTCTTACCTCGCCTGCTAGAAAAGGAAACTCGATGACTCGTCTTCGTGCCATCTGTACCGCGGTTGCTCTGGTATGTGCCAGCGGCCAGGTTCTTGCCGATACCGCCAGCCACAACGCCAGTGCCGAAGCCTTCCTTACCCTGGCCCATGCTGACAAGCTGGGTACCCCTGTGTACATGCAAGTGCAGCAAATGTTCGCCCAGCGTTTCGAACAGACCAAGGCGCCTGCCGCAAAGCAAACCGTACTCGATACCTATCAGGCCAAGGCCAACGCCGCCCTGGACCAGGCTATCGGCTGGAAAAAGCTCAAGCCTGACATGGTCAAGCTCTACACCAGCAACTTCAGCGAATCCGAACTCAAGGAACTGGTAGCGTTCTACAAGTCGCCCCTGGGCAAGAAAGTCCTGGAGAAAATGCCGCAGTTGACCCAGCAATCGGCCCAATTGACCCAAGCCAAGCTGGAAAGCGCGGTACCGGTGGTGAACAAGTTGCTCGAAGACATGACCAACGAGTTGGCCCCGGCCCAAAAATCCGCAGCCCCTGCGAAGAAGTAAGTGGAGCCTGCAATGATCATGCAACAACGCATCGAGACCGCGCTGGCGGCATTGGGCCCGGAACACCTGAGTGTGCTGGATGAAAGCCATATGCACAGCCGTGGGTTGCAGACCCACTTCAAGGCGGTGCTGGTCAGCCAGCAGTTCGAAGGGCTTAATCGCGTCAAGCGTCACCAGAAGGTCTACGCCACCCTGGGGGAATTGATGAGCGAGTTTCATGCGCTGGCGCTACATACCTACACGCCTGATGAGTGGGCGCAAATCGACGCAGCCCCGGCCTCGCCGACCTGCGCCGGCGGGCATTGAGAGAGTGTGCGGGGTTCGATCGATGCTTAATCGGTGGAACCCCTCAACACGCCACCCCATCCGAAGCTGATGCCTGTATTCGTTTTCAGTATCCGGACACATAAAATACCTTCGCAATACCCCCTTTCCAAAGGACGGATATCTAGGCTTTTTCGACCATAGTGCAAATCAGGTCATGAGGTCATGTCTAGCTCTCTCCATCGTAATACACCCTCCTTGCAAGCTTTTGACCCTCGCGGGTTGGTGCTACGCACCGTGCAATACCACCGCACGGGCGTGACGGATAATCCCCAAACACGTGTCAACCGCCAGGTTTTCGGAGCCAGTGGCTTTTTGCTTGAGCAGTGGGATCCACGTCAGTTCGCATTGGGCGTGACGGGCGTTGCGTCGCAATCGGGAATTTATAGTCTCTCAGGTCAGGTCGTGCGTACCGAGAGCGCCGATGCCGGCTGGCGCCTGATGTTACGCGGTCAGGCGGGGCAACTTTTGCATACCTGGGATTCACGTCAAGCTCATCAAGAGCAACGATACGACGGTTCGCTACGCCCGATAGCGGTGTTCGAACAAGCTGCGCAAGATCCGCAGCTGCGTTGTGTCGAACGGTTGACGTACGCCGAGGCTGTACCCGCAGAGGCGGCTGGCAATCGATGTGGTCGACTGATTCGGCATGCAGACCCGGCCGGGGTTTTACTGCTGGATGAATATGGAGTCGATCAGAGCGTACTTAGGCAAACCCGGCAGTTGCGCACGCAAACTTCGCCTGTGGATTGGACGTCGAGCAATGAAGAGCAAGATCAACAGTTGGATAGCCAGGCCTATACCACTGCTTGGCGCTACGATGCACTGGGTGCTCTGCTTGAGCAAACCGACGCCAAGAACAATCGTCAACATTGGTGCTATGGGCAGTCGGGATGGCTGACGGAGGTTGCTCTGACCCTCAAGGGCGGCGTGCGCAAGGTATTGATGAACCAGTGTGTGTACGACGCCAATGGACAAGTAGAGTCGGAGCAGTCGGGCAATGATGTGATCAGAGTGGCGAAATACGCCGCTCAAGATGCTCGTCTGCTGCAGTTGACGGTTCATCGCAAGGGCGAGAACAAAAAACCTTTGCAGGACCTGGTGTATGCATACGATCCGGTAGGCAACATCCTTGAAATCAGCGATCTGGCCCAGCCGACTCAATGGCATAGCAATGCCCGGATTGATGCGGTCAGCCGTTATCAGTACGACACTCTGTATCAGTTGGCCCAGGCTACCGGTCGTGAAAACTCCCTTGCTACCTATGGGCAATATGGTCCAGGGCGAGTGACGTTCGGTGCAGTGGATGACGGACTGTGGCGCAATTACACCCAGCATTACTCCTATGATGCAGGCGGTAACCTGGTGCGTCTTCAGCACGTGCCAAGCAGCGGGACGGGTTACACCCGGCAAATGAGCGTGGCGGCGGGCAGTAACCGTGCCTTGTCGGTTGGCTCCGATGCGCGGGCCTTGCTGGAGACTGCCTTTGATGCCAATGGCAATCAACGAACCTTGGGTGGAGGGCAGCAGTTAGGCTGGAGCGTCCGTAACCAGTTGACTCACGCAACCCAGGTACGGCGTGAGGAGGGGGATTCTGATGTGGAAAACTATACCTACGATAGTCAGGCACAGCGGGCGCTGAAGATCACAAGCAACCAGGTCGCCGGCAAACCACACACCCAGCAGGTCCATTACTTACCTGGTTTGCAAGTGCATACATCTCAGGGAAAGCGCTTGAATGTGTTGGAAATTGAAACGGGCAACGGGCGCGTTACCGTATGGCAATGGGAGCTGGGTCGTCCACGTGATGTGATCCCTGACCAGATGCAATTCAGCATCCTTGACCACCTCAACAGCAGTTCATTGGAATTGGACGAGCAGGCGCGATTGTTGAGCCAAGAACATTACTATCCTTATGGCTCAACGGCGTGGTGGGCAACCGGCAATACGGTTCAGGCGAACTACAAGATTCGCCGATACTCAGGCAAGGAGCGCGATGCCACGGGGTTGTATTACTACGGACTGCGTTATTACGCACCCTGGTTGCAGCGCTGGATCAGTCCGGATCCATTGGGGGATACCGACGGTCTCAATTTGTATGCGATGACTCTGGGCAACCCCATACGATTCATGGATGTCGCTGGTGCGCAGGCGACGTTTGGCGAGCAGTTCCAACCCAGTCGAGGGGATATGATCTTCGGTTTGTCCGAAGCCGTGCAGGGTTACCGGAGTTTCTGGTCCAAGCTCAGTGGGCGCGGTGACCTGATGGCTGCCTATTTCTCTGGGGCAGACGTGGAACGGTGGACGGCCGAGCTGGGGACCAGCGCCCGTGCGTTCGCCAGTTTCCGCAAAGAGCTGCCAGACGATTTCAGAGACTTGGAAGCGCAAGGTCCCAATGCATCCCAGCGAACCGTCCAAGAACTCAAGCAAGGGCTGCGTGATCAAATTTCGGCGAGTGCGCGGCGGTTCTATGAGGGGGTTGCTTCGAAGTACTCAGGCTGTACGGCAACCTTCTACAACCAGCAGTTCTCGAGAAGATTCGTTGCTGATCTGGCTTCTGGTGATTATTCAGTCGAGAAGACTGCCGGCCAATATATTGGTGAGGGACTGCGGAAAATCCAGCAAAAATTGATCAGTCGCAGCAGTAAGTCTTCTCTGGTGACCTTGACGAGCACCCAGAGCACTGCAGTGGTTCATTTTGTCCTTGACTACCTGGACCTGGATCGCGTGATCAATAAATCGCAACGGTCTGCTACTGCCTCGGAACTGCGCTGGCTCTATCGTCATCGGACGCAATTGTCCGGCAAGGTGGTTTTCTACAAAAATCACCAACGGGTTGAAGCACCCTGGGAAAGCCACACCAGCCAGTGGGCCCGCTACCAACCGAAGGGGGGGCGTGCTCCGGCAAGAAGGGCGCGTCGCTGACCTTGAGGTCTCGACCCTTGCAGACGGGCCGAGATGACCCCCCAGCATCTGGATACAGAAAACGCTCCACTACTACCGCTCTTTAGCGCGAACCGAGCCATAGGCTTTGATGACCATTTCATAAATGATGATCACGAAACCATGTCCAGTTCCTTCCATAAATTCACCCCTTCGCTGGTGGCGCACGATCCTCGCGGGTTGATTGTGCGTAATGTCGACTATCACCGCTCTACAGTATCGGACCCTCCCCAGCCGCACATTCGCCGGCAGGTGTATGGCAGTACCGGCTTGATGATCGAGCAGTGGGACCCACGTTTGTTCCAATTGCAGCGTTCGCAGCCTGCGACGCTCCCCAATCAACGCACGGTCTACAGCCTTGGCGGTCAAGCCTTGCGCACGGACAGCGTGGATGCGGGCTGGCAGTTAATGCTGCCCGGGGGGGCTGGGCAGGTGCTGGACGTCTGGGATGGACGCGGCTCCCACCAGGCTCATCGTTATGACCAGTATCTGCGAGTGGTGGCTGTGTTCGAACAGGCAGCCGGTGACGCGCAACCCCAATGTGTCGAGCGTCTTGGGTACGGCGTTTATTCGGTTGCAGAGGCGGCACTCAATCGCTGTGGTCGGGTCATCCGACATGATGATGGCGGCGGCAGTGTGTTCCATGAACGCTATGGGATTCATGGAGAAGTCGCGCTGCAGACCCGGCGTTTTCGACAGGTGGCGCCAGTGTTGGATTGGCCACAGCCAGAGGAGCAACGAGACGCGCGCCTGGAACCTGAAGGTTTTGCCACGACCGCCGGGTTTAACGCGCTCGGTGAGTGCTTGCATCACACCGATGCCAAGGGCAATCGCGTTGAGTACGACTATGGAGTCGACGGCCAATCGGCGAGTGTTTTCCTGTTACCCAAAGGCGGCGTGCGCAAGTGCCTGGTGGATCAGCACCGGTACAACGCGGCGGGGCATTTGCTGCGCGAACGCGCTGCAAATGGCGTCGTGTGTACTTTGCACTATCACCCATTGGATGGCCGTCTGCGAAAGTTGACAGCTCAGCTTCCAGGGGATGGGGGGCAGTTGCAAGACCTCGAATACGACTATGACCGCGTCGGCAATATCGTGCGGATCGAAGATCGGGAGCAGGTGACGCAATGGTCGCGCAACACCCGGGTGGGTGCCGCCAGTACTTATGAGTACGACACGTTGTCTCGACTGATCAAGGCCAGCGGACGGGAAACTGCCGGCAACAGCGGCCGTCCTGCGTTACCGGGTTTGGTGACGTTCGGTTCGACTGACGACAGTGTCTGGCGTCGTTACACCCAGCACTTTCGCTATGATCAGGCCGGAAATCTGCTTCAACTGCGTCATGTGCCGAGTAGTGGGGTCGGTTACACCCGCACAATGACCGTGGGTGCGCACAGCAATCATTTTTTGCCTGAGGTTGATGGTGCGGCTGCGCCGGGATTGGGGGAGGGTTATGATCGCTGCGGCAATCTTCAGGTCCTGGAGGGTGTCAGCCGGATGGAGTGGGGTGTGCGCAATCAATTGACGCACCTGATCCAGATAGCGCGCCAGGGTGAGGGCGATGATGAGGAGCGCTACGAGTACGACGCCGCAGGGCAGCGAATACGCAAACGTCGGTTGTTCAAGGCCAGTGGGCGCATCCATACGGCCGAGGTGCGGTACCTGCCGGGGCTGGAAATCCGCCATGACAGCGCCACTGGCGAACAACTGAACGTACTCAACCTGGCTGTCGGCACTACCACCGTGCGGGTGCTGCAATGGGATCGTCATCCTTCTGGGGTTGTTCAGCCAGCGCAGATTCGTTTTGGGCTGACGGACCAGTTGGGTAGCAATACTCTGGAATTGGACGAGCAGGCGCAACGCATCAGCCATGAGAGTTACTACCCCTATGGCGGCACCGCGTGGTGGGCGGCCAAAAATGCCAGCGAGGCGGATTACAAATTCATTCGTTATTCGGGGAAGGAACGCGATACCAGTGGGCTTTATTACTATGGCTTTAGGTACTATGCGCCCTGGTTATGCCGCTGGATCAGTCCTGACCCGGCTAGCGACATTGACGGGTTGAACCTGTATGCAATGGTCGGCGGTAACCCAGTCACCCAGACTGATGACCAGGGGTTGGCAACTTCAACGCCCACGCACGTTTCCCTGTTCAGGCGACTGCGCACAATTCCTTCCCGTATCGCTAGTCGGATACAAGCGGCCGGTTCGGCAGCGATTCGCGATGGTTTGTCGACATATTTGGCCAACGCCATCGCGGCGGTCATCGACGTGGCGATTTTTGGCAACATCGCACCGACAGCGGCCGGCAACCAGGCCTTGCGCTATAGCGTCGCGGCGCTGGATGCACTGGCTGTCATCCATATGAGTACGGGGATCGCCGGTCGTTGGACGCGCTATGCGCCACTGATCGGGCTGATAGCGGGGGGGGTGGCGGGAGCGGGTTATGCCGGGCATGCACAGTCCCTGCATCCGCAAACCGAGGAAGGCTGGGACCCTGTTGCGCGGCTGCGGTTGGCTGGGCACGTGCGATCATTCTCCAGAGAACTGATCCAGCAGGTTATTCGCGGGCATGGCAGTGGTTACTCCTGGGGGACGACGCCCCTGCGGGGCAGAGTTGCAAGAACCTCCGGGGCGACGGCGGCCTATGCGGTCGCGACTATTGGCAACACGTTATTCGGAGAGGACGTGCCTTTGCCTCTGGTGCCGAATGTCACACCCTTTGTAGAGGCCTACGACGCGGCGGCGGGTACGCTGATTCGTAGCGGTCATGCAACAGCCGTCGCCGATGCTCATGGTGAAACCCTGCAGTTTCCTGACCCAGAAGCGATGATGCATGGCGGCCTGAGCAGGATGCTCAGTCAGGTTTGGGGGTACTGGGCCTCGACGGCCATTGAGGCATTGGTCGTCCACATAACCGGCTTGCCCATGGCAGGGCAACGTGCGTTGACGCGTACCTTTGTGATGGTTGCACGTGGCGTTACTTCGGCGCTCACTGAATTTCGCGGGTTCCTCGTACAGGGGGCGAGGGAGGGGTATTCGAACCTGGTGTCGAGCTGGTCGCGACCCCGGGTTACACGGCTCTAATGTCGATCTGCAACACCGCGTAAAGCACCCTTTGTTGCTGCAAAACCCCAGGCCGTCACGGGTACTCGGTGACGGCCTTTTCAATAAGGGTCAGTGGGGCGGCGACTCTTGTAAAAGATTTACGTCTTCGTAGGTATCGTTTTCATCCTCATTAACTGTATACCAGGCCCAATAGGTATTACGCCTCATGAAGCCGGCGGCAGTAAGAGTGCGGGTAGGGCGTCCGAGAGGGTCGTAGAACTGCCGGTCGCTGTAACCCAGCTCGCGCAGGGACTGGTCGTTGACGTAGCCGTGTCTGTCGGCAAAGTAGGGGCGGTACACACGAATGATCAAGCCCTTGTTGTTGTATTCGACACGCTCGCTGACTCGCCAGCGGGGATCGGCCTCTACCTGGCGCAGTTGTTTTTTCTGGGCTTGGGCAGCGGAGTCAGGTTTATCCTCGACCAGCAGGTTGCCCTGTTCGTCCACCGCATTGGCAGGGCCCGGCTCGGTTTTCTGTTTGCTCTGCAAAGTACGGCCAAAGCCGTCCCAACAGGTCAGTGTCAGACGGATCTGTTGTTCGGTGTCGTCCGGGTATCGGTCGGCTTGCATCATGAGGCCATGCACCGGCACTCGGCTGGCCTTGTCGATCAAGGCCTTGAGTGCTTTTTCGTTATTGTTGAGTGATTGGGAGCTATTGTTCAGGCGCAACCGAGTGGTCATCCGGATATATCCGCCGGGAAGAAGATAGCCTTTGGTAATCCACTCTGGTTTCACCTGGGCTTTATCGATGGCACCCATCCAACTGAAGGCGTCGTAGCAGTGGGCACTGGCCATCTTCTGCAGAAGGCTTTTGGCGTCCTTAATGGCTGCGGCAGGGGTTACAGCCTCCGGCAGGTTGTAGTCAGCCAGGGCGGCGAAGCCCACTTTTACGTCCTGTTCATGGCCGTAGAAGGTGCTGGCGAGCAACTGTCCAAATCCGTCATAAAGCGCTTCTTGAACATTGCCATTGGGGCCGACAACATTCCTGGGCAGCAGTAATCGATAGTCATATTCGGCTTTGGTCAGACACCCGTCGGGCAGTTTTACACTGATGATTTGTAGCCAGTAGGGGTCATAGGTAATCGTTATTTTACCGTGCGCCTGGGTCGCCCGCAGTGTCTTTAGCCGATAGAACTGTGTGGCATTTCCATATTGGGGAAAGTAACGTCGGATGGACCACAGGCTGTTTTCCTTGGTCGCCGTCTCACCCGCAAACAGGAAAAACCGGTTCAAGGTGTGATAGCCGCTGTCCTTGAGCTTTTGTACCAAGTCAACCGCGGGTTGGTTGGGCATTACCGGTATGTCCTTGTAGACAGCCAGGGCCTGTTCGTCCAGTTCTGCGGTTTCCAGGTAATCGGTCAAGGCCTCGAGGGTCGCGGCGCCTGGTGCCAGGGTTAGGCCATGGCCACCGGGTTCACGGTAGTGCTGGACCGACAAACCGATGAGTTCACGGGTAGCACCTGGCGCCAAAGGGCCATTTTGGAGATCGATGAACGTCTCATAGGTGATTTGTGCAAGGCTCAACCCGCCAGCAGCAGGTGACTTGCCCAGCACCAGCGCATTGCTTCGTTGGCGATACGGCAGGGCCAGGCGCCAGCGCGTTGACTCCTCCAGGTGAATGTACTGCGTCAACGTTTCGCTCAGGTAATACGACTGCTGTGCGCTGTCATGGGTGTCGCGCCACCATCGCTGCTCATGGTCACCTGCCAAAACGGCGGGCGGTGCGTCATCCGGGGTAGTACGACGGGCATAATGAATGGTGAGGCCATGTACCAGACACCCATAGGCATCCCAGCGTAGATTGATCTGATGCTGGCAGACGGGATCGTCTGCCACGCTTTCATATCGATAGCTGATGGACTCCAGCGGCAATGGCAGAAGCCTGGCATCGGCTGTATGGGCACTTATCGGTGCCAACTCACGGACCCTATAGCGATGCACCTGTACTGAATAGGGAACAGTGCCTGAATGCGGATCGGCGGCCATGACCTCCACTCGCAGCACCGCCCCGCTCAGTGCCCGTGCGACCTGGCGCATGAGGGCAGGGGTAGGTTCGCCAATCAAGTCGTCGTGATGGTCGAGGGGATTGGCCGGCGCGACAACCCTGTGCTTGCTTACAAGCGTGCTGCCCAGCGTCTTGGCATGCGCATCGTGTGTACTGGCGCCTGGGGTCGGCGTGTTGACAAATTGCCCAGTATGAAACCAGGTCTTGTTCAGGACCGGGGCGCTGAAACCGTTATCGCGTTGTTCGCCATTGCTGTTTTCGGTGTCGGTTTGCAGCAGCAGCCCGAAGCCACGGAACTCCCGGTCTACCCGATCGTAATAGCCATGACGATAACGTACGTGGTGCGTGAGTCGGTTGCCGGTAATCTCGTCCTGTTGTGTTTGTTGGCTCACCAGATGGATTGCGAAAGGCAAGTGACTGATGGCCGACTGGCCGTCGGCATTGAGCTGGCGCTTTTCATCCAGCCACTCTTGCGCGCTGCTGCGATACTGGATTGATGTCTGGGCTCCCATGTTGTTATGGGTGCGTATCAACATCCCGGGCTTGCTGTTGAAAAAGTCATAGCGCCAGTGAATGGAAGACTGGTGCGCCGCGCTCAGGATCAGGCTGGGGCAGCCCAGGCCCTGTACGTCGACAAGGCTGACCTGGCAGTGGTCGTCATGCACGATGCCTGTCGGCCACGGCAGCTTGATAGGGGCGGTCTCGAAGCCATTGCCAGCTTTATTGAGGAAAATCCACACGTGCTCGGCAGTCAGGTACAGCAAGTCGTTGGCACCGGTGCCTGCCAGGTCGGCGAGCAATACATTTTGCGCCTTGAATGTGTGATGTGAGAACGGCAATGTGGCCATGACAAAGCCCTTGGCGAAACGTCCCTGGCCCAGGTTTGGCCAGCATTTCACTTCGTTGTGGCGGATGCGGACCAGATGCTGTTGCCCAGTGGCGAGCACGTCGCTGAAGGCTACCAGTTCGTCAGGCGAGGAAGAGATGGTCGGCAACGTATCGCCTATCGGATGGGGGACCTCGATCGCGGGTGCGAAACCGGACTTCTGGCGATTGGCGTATAGGCGTACGCTGCGCGGGCCGATCATGGCGAAGTCATGACGCCCGGCCCCCATCAAGTCGGCTAGCACACCCTGGGCATGGAAAAACTCTGTCGGAAACGCATCGAAGGGGGTGAAGGCCGACCAATCGTGTTGTTCGTCCAGGCTGAAAAAGCCGTTCATGCCAGGGTGGGCGACCAGCCAATCCAACCGTCCATCGCCTTCCAGGTCAGTCAATGCCTGGTGGATAGGGCGGGTACTGTCGGCGACGGGCACCCGCGACAACTCTCGCGCCGCACCGTAGATCACGTTGTCGCTGTTCAAGGCTGACTCGTCCCTGAGTGGCTCCCGGTAATACCAGCTTTTGTCACTGCGATACAGGATCCCAGGGATCCCTTCGCCATACAGATCCACCAGTTGATAACGATAGCCGTCATTGAGTCCCGGCAATGATCCGAGTGCCTGATAGCGGCCAGGGTCCGACTTGAGCCGGCTTGATTGATAGAGGCACTCCAGGGGCGGACGGCCTTGGCTCTTGCCCGAGCTGTCGAAGCCCTGTTCATGAACCGCACTCAGCAGGTTGATACTGCTACTTCGGTTGTACTCCAGCAGCAAACGCTTGACCAGAATGGGATCGGCGCCCATTTGCGGGACATCGGGAAAGTGGTGATACATTAAAACCTGCGTGCACAGACGCAGGGTGCGTAGCTCAAAGCCGAAGGAAAAATCCGAGCAGGGGTCACGTCGTAAACTCCAGGGTCGAGGCTGCGCATAATCGGGCTGTTTATCCAACTCCAGGGCAGGCCCGCCATAATCGAACAGCAACTGAAAGTGCCAGCCCATGTCCGGCTTGTCATCGGTCTTCCAGAGATACAACTGCTCTTTCTTGCGCGCTGAAAAGTTGCCGTAGCAGACCCGTTCCAGATAATGCTGGGCACGGCAATCGCGTGGGTAGCGTGCGGTGTCGGTTTCTTTTTTGTAGTGGTAGTAGATGTGCTCGCCGTGAGCACTCAGGCTTTCCTGTAGTAACCATTGCGCTACGGCGTGGGGACGATCCGGATCGGCGATGCGGGCCAATGGGGTTTTTCCATAGAAATGCTGGTTACCATCTGCACCTTGTATCAGCCAGAAGCCCGCCGTATCGATTGGTGATAGCCAGTGTTCGATGACGTCGAAGCTGCTTTCGATCCTCGGGAAGTAACGAGTCACGCTATAGACCGTATCCGATACGGTGGATGAGCGACTGACAGATGCACCCCTTGCGTTGCGCTCGGGCAACCAGATTTGCGTGTCAGGCCCGATGAACTCGTCTTGTGCCGTATAGGTGGGCACGCCTTTGGACGTGCGCCGGCTGATGGCGCTCAGGGGGACCGTCCAGCCGAGTCCGAACGGGCCGTTCCCCGCCGTGCTGTGGTAAGTCAGCGCCATGGCCGGCGCATAGCCTCTTGCGGGAGAAATCGGCAAGGGGATTTCAAAGGTTGCCGTGCCGCTTGCGCCGACATTGCCCCAGCCCTTGCCAGTTCCCTGAATGGCACCGCCGCCTTTGGGCAGGGACGGAGGGTTGATCTGCAAGTCGGGAGTGTCGCTACTCATGTTCTGCCCCCTGTTTGAGGCGTCGCCCTGGCGGTGTAGCGCAAATGGATGACGATGTCGTTGATCGATTCGAGCACTGCTTTTTGCTTGGCTGGGTTGGGAAACGCCAGGGTCCATTTGGAAATGGCACCCGTGTACTCAAAGGGCAAGTAGCGGTCGTTGCTGTCGAACCTGAGCGTAAAAAGGCCGCTGTCATCAAGGCCACTCGAGAGTGCGATTTGCTGGTGTACCCGTAGGTCTACCTTGGGTGAAGCGTCAGGCCTTTCTATTTCACTGCGGGTTTGGATCAATGTCGCCCTGATGTCTTCATATGGCCCCAATGTTGCGGGCAGCGAGACGCTGATGTATTTGATCCGGCGCAGCGTGTGACCGGGATAGTCCTCATCCAGCAAGGCTTTGCTCAGGGCAAAATCCACGGTGCCGGTTTTTACCAGGTCTGCCTTATGCTCTTCCCATGTCTTGGTGGCAGTAGCGGCCGCGCCCATGATTGAGGTCGCGACGGAGCACTCCACCAAGCGATGGCGCAAAGACACGGTTTTTGTTATTTCCAACTCGCGGGGGGTGTGTTGCAGGTACGCCGTGTTCATTTTTGTCAGGTTCAGCTTCAGCGTTTCAGCGCTCAGCAGCCCCCGGGAGGCGTTATGCCAGGCATCGCTTTGAAAAAACTCCCGGTCAATGGCGGTTTCATATTGCCAACAGGCTTCGGCGGCGAGGCATAGGGATTGGGCGTTGTCATACAGCGCGTAATAAAACGTGCTCAGCTTCGCATTGAGCCATTGATAAAGCTGTGCAGTGGTAAAGCGCCTGCCGAGCAATTGATAGGAGGCTTTGGTTTGGGCCAATGCGGTGCGGGCGTTGCGCAGTTGCAGGTGAGTCGCTTTTTCCTGCTCGGTGTGTACCAGCAGCAGCGTATCGATCTGCCCCAGTTCCAGGTGCGCCTGTTGATGGGCGTGTGTCCACTCCTGGGCCCGCCGCTTGAACAGCTCGGTCCGGTCAAGGTCGTTACCGTTGGCGCGCGCGGTGTTGGCCTGACCTTGGGCAATGGCTTGTATTGTATAAAACGGGCCCTCCAGGCGCACCCCTCCGACGGAGGTGCCAAAAATGTTCGGTGCCAGCATGGCGAGCCCGGCACCCGCCCCCGCGATGGCCGCCGCGAGTTCGTAATCGGCGCTTTCTACATAGTGTTGACCGGCCAATCTTTCATTGGCGCTGATCCCTTCTTTGAGTTGTTGCGCCAGGAAGTCCAGTCGACCTTGGATGATTGCACGGCTTCGGTGGAGTGCTTCTTTATTCTTTTCATCAATGATCAAAGCCTGGGTCTGTTGGGTGACTACCAACTCCGCCAACTCCCAGGCATGTTGCTGTTGCAGCTCAAGGTGTTGCGCCTGTTCTTTGCGTTCGATGAGCGAAAGCAATGTAGTGCCGAACTGTAGCAGGCTCTCCACGGCACCCAGGGCATGCCCGAATATGACCTGGAAACGATAGTGCCCCACTTCAGTTAGTGGCGAAAGGGAAAGTGTCGCCAGAGCAGAGGTGCCCTGCGCACGCCGCGTCAATAGTGCAGACGGTGGCAAAGGGGCAGCGAAGAGGGAGCGGCGCATCGGCTTGCCGGTAATATCAAGATGATGGCGCAGCCCGTGTAGTCGACTCTCCAGCATGTCCCAACGAGCGACCAGGTGCGTATTCAACGGGCGGTGGAAGTAGGGATTGTTACTGAACCAAGGTTGTTGTTTAGCGTTTTTACAGTGTTGGGAAAGTTGGCTGGCCTGCGTGTGCTCTAACTGGCGTATCGCCTCGGAGGAGGGCTTGAGCAGCGACTCCAGCGACAGTGGAACCCAGACGTCGGCGCGGGTGGTTGACGGGCGGGTGCCCAGCAAGCTTTGCGCCCGGATGTACCAAAGTTTGGCTTCGGCCAGGCTGTCGGGGGTAGACAGTCGATAGGCCGCATCCCCCCGATTGATCAGGATATCTACATAAAGGTGATACAGGGCTTTGCGAAGGTAGGTCGGGAAACTGAGGGCCAGGTAATGCGGTTCTACAGGGCTGTGGCAGGCGTAGCTGAGTTCTCGGTTTTTTGGGTCAAGTAGGCTGAGCTTCCAGGTTTGCTCGTGGCGAGGGTCGAACAGATAATGCAACCAAGTCTCGGCATGGGCGTACTGTTGCTCCTGGTTCAAGCGATGGGCGATTGTCCAGGGCAGGTAGAGATACAGTTCGCGCAAATATTTGCCTTGTGCACTCTGGAAGTCGGGAAATCCAGGCGGCGAATTTCCAGCTTTTGCCGGTTCTGTCCCGTTCTGAGCCGCGTATGAAAACAGTGGTTCGAGGCTGGCGTCGGTGATCTTCACCAGTTCTCCGGCTAAGTCGGTATTCAGGTGAATCGCCGGAAGCTTTGGGGTGGAACTGGCGGAAAAATCAATGAATTGGGTTGTACCACCGGACTCTCGAGGCTCTTGCTTGATGCAAGGGGCGTAAGTCGGCGCGTCACTGCTTTGCTCCTCGATCGCACAGGTGACGGCCTTGAGTGCGTGACCGAGGTTTTTAACGCCGGTTTCCTCGTGGCTTTCTAGGGCAATGACCCCATGGATAACAGTGATGGACTGCAGTGATGATGTTTCGGGAATTTTGATCCGTGCAGTCGCGACGTTGCCAGTCTTCAGCTCGAGAAGCGCCCCCGCCAGGCTTTCGTGTTCTGTGTCGGTAAAGTTGAGGATACGGGCAGTGCTGTTGTTGATGGCTTGCGGGGTTGCGACGTCCGGCAATTTGGACTGCATGATGACGTGTTTGTAGAAGCGGATACTGGGTGTGGAAACTTCCATGTTTTCGCCAGTCATGGCGTTTTCGAAGTGCAATTTTTTGCTTGAAGACAGGTCGCCGGGAAGGCTATAGCCGCTGTAGCGGTCGATGACGAGCTTCATTCTGTCCGCGTGAGTGATCAGGTGAGTGAACGCATGTTTGTTGATGAATTTTCCTTCCAGGGAGAACTCGATATATCCATCAGGTTTTCTCGACTCGAGTGTCAAAAGAATAGAGTTTTCGTCATGAATAGCATTGGGGAAAGCGTCGCCACTCAGGAGGTTTTTGAAGAATAACGTGTGATGTGAGAAGTTTCCGGAGGGCTGCACTAGTTGGTGTATTCTGATCATTGAGCGCTCGCCAAGTTTAATCTCGGAGGTGTTAGAATCACTCAGCTCAGGTGCACTGGTCAGGATAATGGAGAGCAGCGAATTGCTATACTCAGCCTGCAAGCTGCCTTCGAGTTCAGGTGGGATATAAGGTGTTTTGCTTGAAAGTTTGATGCTATAGGACGGTAGGAAGTCGGACGTTATCTTTGAGGTGAAAATAATCTCTTTAGTGGCCGGATCATAGGTGGAGGTGATGGTTTTTGCATTCTCTATAGCCGCACTTTTTGATTCGAAGTTCCACTTTTTTTCATCGGCGTGTGAGGGGGTTTCATCAGTCAGAGTTATCGATTTCCCGTTCTGTGTTCTGGTCTTGAACTGTAAGTTGTCTTTGTTGTAGTCGAGAAATAGCGTGAAGTATTGATGGGCAAATTGGGGTAGTAAGGGTTCGGAAAAATAATTGTATCTGTCGGGCCCTCCCCCTAAGGGGGCTTGAAGACCCGCTTGGATGGATTTGGGGGCGAACAGGGTCGTAAGTACTGCGTATAGCCGCGCGAGATCTACGTTTGGCGGGACGGTATACCTGCCGGGGCTGCCGGCTGCAGCGACTATTTTGATGTCCAGCGATTGATCGACACTGACGGCTTGAAAAAACCTGGCCTGTTGGTTGCTGTCGGAGTCCAACTGGGTGGCCATCATGCCCATGAACAGCGTAGGGGGCGATCGGGTATCCACTACGGCTACGGTCTGCGTGACGTTTTTGAGTTGCTCGGGTGTGAGTGCATTCAAACTACGGAAGACGCAGAGTTCCTCAAGGGCGGTGCGTGGCAGGCTCCAGGAGCCATCCACTTTTCTGTATGCAAAGCACAGGCGAAATTTTACATACCGACTGATCCGCCATTCTGCCTGACGTTTTTTTTCGTTTTCACTTGGGTTTTGGGCAGCGTCGTTTGTATGTGATGTAAATAGGCTGGAAGGTAAAGGTTGTATGGTCTCGGCCCAAACGATGAATAGCCGATTGTTGAAAAAGACCGGGCGAATGCTGTGGGCTGCTGTGTCGGCGGAAAAGGTCAGGTTGATTTTTTTCCAGTCAGTCCAAGCCACCGCCGCAGGCGTGTCGGGCTTCAGGGTGGAGCGTTTCGATAGATCCAGTGAGCGCCAGTAGTAAGTGTCGTCGGTACTGGATTTACCGACGAAGTAATACGTGCTGTCAGTCAACTGCCCTGCATCCCCGTCAATGTAGCCATTGAGGGTTTGGATGTTGGCGATTTCTTCGAACCGAGACAGATAACTTTGCACGGCGTTCAATACGGTGTCGGGTTGAATCCGGTACTGGCTAAGGTCGTTCTCCAACTGCAGGAAGCTCTCGCTTTTGTCCTGGCGTAGGGTGGGGTCCAGGTAGTCAGCGGGGTGATAGCGCAGTTGCTGGCTGGCACTCCACAGTGGATAGGTCTGCAGGAACTCGCGCCAGGCCAGGGACTCGTCGGCTGACATACCTTGGGTTTCATAACCCGGTTCGAGCCCTGATTCAATTCGGTTGATGTAGTGCTGCACACTGGTGATTGCGCTGGCCACGGGGCTGCTGGGCACCATTTGGCTGACTTGTACGTCGAGTAACCAATGGTTGTACAGGTCATTGGGCGTGCGAATCGTTTTTTTGAGGGTTTCGCTGATGCCGTGGGCCATGTAGTAGCCGAGCATGGCGTCACGCAGGGCTTCATTGAGGTGTCGATCGATGGTCTCAGACATAGTCATTCCTTGAGTCCGGTCGTTGAAATAAAATTAGTGGTGTTTGGCGATGACGGCTTCGCCCAGAGACTTCCAGGCGTCGAAGGTGCTGCTGGTATTCAGTTCGCTGGCGTCGAGCAGGGTTTGGCTGGAAAGCCCGGTCACGGTGCAGGCTTGTCGGCATCGAATGATCCAGTCCAGTTGGTCCATGGCGGTGACCGTCCTGGATGGCAACGTGTCGGCCCATACCTTAAGTTCTTTTTCGCTCCAGCCCAGCCATTGGGATAACTGAGTATTGAGGGTTTCAGGCGGCTCTTTTAGAGGGGCGTTGGCGTGCTGGAAGTATTCCAAGAGGCTGTCCTCCGCCAGGCCGTACGTGTCGCAGCAGGACCGCAAGCTCTGCAGCAGGTAAAGCGTGCCCAGGCTCAGTTCAACCCGCGCCGTAGGTGGCTGGGCGCTGTCCAGCCAATGCGGGTTGAGTAACAATTGATCCAGTGACGTAGTGTCGATGGGTAACGACAAGAGCGTTGCAATGTCCGGGGCGAGCAGGATCAAGTGCTTGGACGCGGGCCACTTCCCTGTGGTTTGGAAAGCGTTCTCGTGGGCTGTTGTGTAGTGCCTGCGGAGTTCGGTGGTGTGGGCGGTCGACGTTCTACCGTCCAGAAGCTGCGCAATAAACGAGGTGAGATCCTGCTTTGTCAGTGTGGAGTCTGGTTGCTCAAGCAGCAGGTCGCCCCATCGCTTGAGCGCTGGACTCTCGTGAACAGGCTCCAGCAGCAGTTGCCTGCGCAATTGCGCTACGCTGCTGTTACTGTCTTTCAGCCAGGTGATCACCCAGTCCAGTTGCATCAGAATATCGAGAAAGTCCACCGTGTCCGCCTCTGAACGCAATGTGGGCGTAACCAGGGATGCTCCGACTATCTCGGCCAACTGCGTGCAATGCAGCACAGTCATACCGAATAATCGGGCGATGCGCGCCTGCCGGTAGATAGACGAGAAGGTCGTGAGATCTCTGTGAACAGGTCGAGGCGTCGCCTCGATCAACAGTTGCAACGAGTGCGGCGTATCACTCAGTTCAAGTGCTGCGCAGAGCTGCTGACGGGTTTGCGCATCGAAGGGCTTGTTGTCCAGGGGCAGCGGCTGCTTGGAAAACAGTGTGCGATTGAACACTTGATCGAACAACGGCTGCTCTTTGACGCTGGCTTGCACCGGCATGCGATGCAATAGCGCGCAAAATTCGAGCGGTGTTAACGCGTAACGCTGACTGAGGTAACGATAGATGCCCAGTGTACGCAACGTGTTGTGACTGATCGGAGGCGTGGTGTTGGGCTGGCTCTCATGCGCCATTGCGCTGACGATCAGGGTATCCAATTCGGCGAAAGGTATATCGGCCCACTGTTGCAGACGGATCATCCGTTGCATTCGGTCGAATCGCTCTTCGGTGGTGTCTTTCAGGTTCGGGGCTTTGCCAGCGGGGTAATCCAATGTCATGGCAATGCCGGTACCGCTGCTGGCCGCGCTGGTATCGCCGTTGACGTAGCGTGCCCCATACGCTCGCAATGTTTGCCCTGCTGTCGAAGGCGAGGCGTGGGGGGCGAAGCTGCCTTCTGCCAAAAGTGCCTGAAGCTGTGTGCTGTTCAAACCCGTGCATTGCAGGAAGTCGGCAACCTTTTTGGGGGAGCCTTTTTTTGCCTGGGTGTCAGGAGGCTGGGGCCAGTTGTAGTGTATTCGAAACAGTGATTCCCCGTTTAGCGCTGGGCTTTTCAAGACTTGTTGCTGTTCCGGACTTAACCCGCTTAACAAGCACTGCACATCAAAGTTGAATGCTTTTACCGTGCCATATTTTGCACAGGCGGTTGCGTCGAACGGTAATCTTTTACTGATTCGATAGTTCAACTCCCCCAGGCTGTGCAGGGTCCCTGGCAACCCCAGGCAACACTGATGGTGGTGGACGTTGTACGGCAGCACGTAGGGGTAGTAGTGTGTACTGAGCAGTGTATTGATATGTTGATTTGGGCGTGCTGTGGCGATGTGCTGACGCAGAATAGTGTCGATGATCGACAACAGCGGGCGCTGGCTGAAGGTGCTTTCCTGATCGATCTGCAGTTCGTCCAAATCCGGGCGGCGTTCCTTCAGCGTGACTTTTGCCAGCGATCCCTTGCCATTTGCCTCCACTTGCCGGGCAAAAAGAACCAGCGCTCGAAGATAGGCCGCGGGAGAGTCGATAGCCGCGATGGCGTCGGGCGCGCAGATGCTCCCCCAGTTCTCCTCAAACGTGGTGGCGTAGGTCGATTCCAGATCGCGTTTACTGCGCGGCGGCGGGGCTTGGGTGGATGACAGCGATTGATGTTCGTACAACCACTGCAGTTGGGTGGCATAGACCAAGGCGTTGTCGTAGGCCTGGGCGCTGTTGTCATCGTTGAGTTCATTCAGCCTCTGAGCGAAGTCGGCTCTGGGCATCTCGACAATGTCGAATATCGAGGTGATACCCAACTTAACCAGAGCAGTCTTGAAGTCAACTTTTCCACGGCCTGGCGTGACGGGGTTCGCTATCAGATTGAGTAGTAAGGGACTGCTTAAAATATCCATATTAACGACCTTCCAGAGAGCCCACAGGTACATCCGATGGGCGACGAAAGACGCTATCACGCAAGTTGCCAGGGCCGGGGTCAGCCAATGCCGCGATGGCGATGGGGAAATATCAGCGCCGCAGTGTCGATGTTATCGCGCCGTAGTTTTGCTAGAATCCGTGGCGCGCCACTTGGCTGGCGCGTTTTTTTGCATCCGGTTCACCCCTTACGAGGGTAGCCACCTGGAGAGATACCCATGACACACCCGATTGTCGTGGCGGCACTGTATAAGTTCGTCACCCTCGAAGATTACGTCGCCCTGCGCGAGCCGCTGCTCAAGGCAATGGTCGACAACGGCATCAAAGGCACCTTGCTGATCGCCGAAGAAGGCATCAACGGTACCGTTTCCGGTAGCCGTGAAGGCATTGATGGCTTGATCGCCTGGCTCAAGAACGATCCACGCATGGTCGACCTCGATCACAAAGAGTCGTATTGCGACGAGCAGCCGTTCTACCGTACCAAGGTCAAGCTCAAGAAAGAGATCGTGACCCTGGGCGTCGAAGGCGTCGACCCGAACAAAAAGGTCGGTACCTACGTCGACCCGAAAGACTGGAATGCGTTGATCAGCGATCCTGAAGTGCTGTTGATCGATACCCGCAACGACTACGAAGTGTCGATCGGCACCTTTGAAGGTGCTGTTGATCCGAAGACCACCAGTTTTCGCGAATTTCCCGACTACATAAAAGCCAATTTCGACCCGACCAGGCACAAGAAAGTCGCCATGTTCTGCACCGGTGGCATTCGCTGTGAAAAGGCCTCGAGCTATATGCTCGGCGAGGGATTCGGCGAGGTGTATCACCTCAAGGGCGGGATCTTGAAGTACCTTGAGGAGGTGCCTCAGGAAGAAACCAAATGGCAGGGCGACTGCTTTGTCTTCGATAATCGTGTCACCGTGCGTCACGACTTGAGTGAAGGCGACTACGATCAATGTCATGCCTGCCGTACACCCATCAGCGTCGAAGACCGGGCGTCCGAGCATTATGTGGCCGGCATCAGTTGCCCGCATTGCTGGGATAAGCTCTCCGAGAAAACCCGCCGCAGCGCGATCGACCGCCAGAAGCAGATTGAACTGGCCAAGGCCCGCAACATGCCGCACCCAATTGGCTACAACTACAAGCAATCATCTTCCGAGGCCTGAGCCATGTCCGCGCGCCTGCTCTATGTAATGGATCCCATGTGTTCCTGGTGCTGGGGCTTCGCACCGGTGGCCAAGGCACTTATGGAGCAGGCGCAGGCCGCCGGCGTCGAGCTGCACCTAGTGGTGGGCGGCTTGCGCACCGGCAGTGGTGCAGCCCTGGAGCCGACGACCCGACGCTATATCCTAGAGCACTGGCAGGCAGTCACTGACGCCACCGGCCAGCCGTTCAACCGCGAAGGCGCTCTGCCTGAAGGTTTTGTCTACGACACCGAGCCTGCGTGTCGTGCCATTGTCACCGCCCGCGACCTGGCGCCGGATTGTGCCTGGAGGCTGCTGGGGCTGATCCAGCGTGCGTTTTATGTCGAGGGCCGCGACGTGACCCACGCCAGCGTGTTGGTGGAGTTGGCCGAACAGGCTGGCATACCGCGCATCGAATTTGCCGAAGCGTTTGATCGCGCCGACCAGCACGCAGCCACTGCTGCTGACTTCACCTGGGTCCAGGACCTGGGCGTGGCTGGTTTTCCTACATTGCTGGCCGAGCGTAATGGCCAGTTGGCCTTGTTGACCAACGGCTACCAGCCGCTGTCCGAGCTGGCGCCTTTGCTCGGTCGCTGGCTGGAGCGCGCCGCCTGTGCCTGATCAGCCTGCTGAACAGGCCCGGCGTGTCGATCGGCTGACCTGGGCGGAGATTCGGCGTCTGGCCCTGCGCCACAAAAAATCCCTGTGGGTCGCCAATGGTGTCGCCGTACTCGCGACCCTTTGCAGCGTGCCGATTCCCCTGCTGTTGCCGTTGCTGGTGGATGAAGTGCTGCTGGGCCACGGCGACGCTGCGCTGAAGGTGATGAACCATGCGCTGCCGCTGGGCTGGCAGACGGCCGCTGGCTATATTGGCCTGATGCTGTTTCTCACCCTGGTGCTACGTTGCGGTGCCCTGGTGTTCAACGTATTGCAGGCCCGGCTGTTTGCGCAGTTGGCCAAGGATATTGTCTACCGTATTCGCGTGCGGTTGATCGAGCGCCTCAAGCGAATTTCCCTGGGCGAGTACGAAAGCTTGGGCAGCGGTACCGTGACGACTCATCTGGTGACCGATCTGGATACGCTGGATAAGTTTGTCGGTGAAACCCTGAGCCGTTTCCTGGTGGCTATGCTGACCTTGGTGGGCACTTCCGCGATTCTGATGTGGATGCATTGGCAACTGGCGTTGTTGATCCTGTTGTTCAACCCATTGGTGATCTACGCCACGGTACAGTTGGGCAAACGTGTCAAACATCTGAAAAAGCTGGAAAACGACAGTACGTCACGGTTTACCCAGGCCCTGACCGAAACCCTTGATGCCATCCAGGAAGTCCGAGCGGGCAACCGCCAAGGTTTTTTCCTCGGACGGCTGGGGCACCGAGCCCAGGAAGTACGGGATTTTGCGGTCAACTCACAATGGAAAAGCGATGCTTCCAGTCGCGCCAGCGGCTTGCTGTTCCAGTTTGGAATCGACATCTTCCGGGCGGCAGCAATGCTTACGGTGCTGTTTTCCGACCTGTCCATCGGGCAGATGCTCGCGGTGTTCAGTTACCTGTGGTTCATGATCGGTCCGGTGGAGCAGTTGCTGAACCTGCAATACGCCTACTACGCGGCAGGTGGCGCGCTGACGCGGATCAACGAACTGCTGGCCCGGGCCGACGAGCCGCAATACGCGGGCGAAACCGACCCTTTTGCCGGGAGAGAGACGGTGGGGATCGAAGTTCGCGGCCTGAGTTTCGGGTACGGTGAAGATCGGGTGCTCGACCAACTCGACCTGGATATTGCGCCGGGTGAGAAAGTGGCGATTGTCGGAGCCAGTGGCGGCGGTAAAAGTACCCTGGTGCAACTGTTGCTGGGGCTTTATACGCCGCAGTCGGGCGCCATCCGTTTCGGTGGTGCAACCCAGCAGGAAATCGGACTGGCAACGATCCGTGAAAACGTTGCAGTGGTGTTGCAGCATCCGGCCTTGTTCAACGATACCGTGCGCGCCAACCTGACCATGGGCCGTGATCGCAGCGATCAGGCCTGCTGGCAGGCACTGGAAATCGCCCAACTGGATGCTACCGTCAAGGCTTTGCCTTTGGGCCTGGACAGTGTGGTAGGGCGTTCCGGGGTGCGTTTTTCCGGTGGGCAGCGTCAGCGTCTGGCCATTGCCCGCATGGTGTTGGCCGAGCCCAAGGTTGTCATACTCGATGAAGCGACATCTGCCCTCGATGCGGCCACCGAGTACAACCTGCACCAGGCATTGACGCGGTTTCTCAGTGGTCGCACTACTCTGATCATCGCCCACCGGCTGTCGGCGGTAAAACAAGCTGATCGAGTACTGGTATTTGATGGCGGTCATATCGCCGAAGATGGTGACCACCAGCAGTTGATCGCCGATGGCGGGTTGTATGCAAAACTTTACGGACATCTGCAACAAGTGCGGTGATATAGCCTAGGCTGTGCTCTCAGGGGCGTGTTTGATTCGCGTGCGTATTTTGGCTGTGCATGTGCAAGGGACCTCATGAAGCAAAAGCGGATTTTCGCGACGCCACGGTTGTTGGGCATCGTCTGGCCATTTATCGCCGTCGTGCTGTTCCAGGCGTTATTGGGGGGCGTCAGCCTCTATATGCTCTCGGCGGTGCGCGGGTATGTGGCTGGCGAGAGTCTGTGGTCCAAGGGCCAGAAAGATGCCATCTACTACCTGACGCTGTACGCAGACAGTCGCGACGAAGCCACTTTCCTCAAATACCAGAACGCCATCGCCGTGCCCCACGGTGGACACGAACTACGGACCGCTCTGAATCGTCCGACGCCAGACCTTGCCGCCGCACGTCTGAGTATTCTCAAGGGCGGCAACCATAGTGATGATGTCTCCAGCCTGATCTGGCTGTACCTCAACTTTCGCCACTTCAGTTATCTGGAAAAGGCCATCGAATGGTGGGCGGTGGGGGATGCCTACCTGGTGCAGTTGGATGACCTGGCGCATGAGATGCACCGGGCAATCATTGGCAATCAGGTAGCCGAGGGTGATGTGAAACGCTGGAAGGCGCGCATCTTTGCCATCAATGATGGTGTAACGCCGGCTGCCAAGGCTTTCAGTGATGCCCTGGGCGAGGGGTCGCGGGTCATTCTGCGTCTGCTGCTGTTGACCAACCTGGCCACGGCGCTGGGCTTGATCGTGCTGGCGCTGTGGCGTACCCACAAGCTGCTGACTCAACGGCGCGCTTTTGCCGATGCCCTGGAACTGGAAAAGGAGCGGGCGCAGATTACGTTAGAGTCTATTGGTGATGGGGTCATCAGCACGGATGTCGAGGGAGCCATCACTTATATGAACCCTGCGGCCGAGGCCCTGACCCATTGGAAGGCGGCTCAGGCCCAGGGGTTGCCGCTGGATGCGTTGTTCAATTTGCTGGATGAAAATGCCCAGTCCTACGGGTTTATGCTGATCGAGCACATTCTTGCCGGCAACCTCTATGGGGGCAGTGAGCATTCGAGGTTGATCCAGCGGGTCGATGGCAGCACGGTGGCCGTGACCTTGGTTGGCGCGCCGATCCGCAGTGCCGGCAAGATCAGCGGCACGGTGCTGGTATTGCACGATATGACCCAGGAACGACAGTACATTGCCAATCTGTCCTGGCAGGCGTCCCACGATGCACTGACCGGCCTGGCCAACCGCCGCGAGTTCGAATATCGCCTGGAGCAGGTTTTGCACAACGTCGGACGCCAGCATGGCGGCCAGCACGCGTTGATGTTCCTGGACCTGGACCAGTTCAAGTTGGTCAATGACACCTGTGGGCATGCCGCGGGCGATGAGCTGTTGCGGCATATCTGCGCCCTGTTGCAGTCCGATCTTCGCGAAAGTGACACCCTGGCTCGCCTTGGAGGTGATGAGTTCGGCATTTTGCTGAAGAACTGCCCAGCCCCGGCAGCCGAGAAAATCGCCGAGAGCTTGCGCCATACCGTGCAAAGCCTGCACTTTGTGTGGAAGGGACGGCCTTTCGTCACCACCGTCAGTATTGGCCTGGTGCATATCGCGCAATCCCCGACGACGCTGGAAGCATCGCTGCGGGCTGCCGACATGGCCTGCTACATGGCCAAGGAAAAGGGCCGCAACCGGGTGCAGGTCTATCACTCCGATGACTCGGAGCTGTCTTTGCGTTTCGGTGAGATGGCCTGGGTGCAGCGCCTGCACATCGCCTTGGAAGAGAATCGGTTCTGTCTGTACGCCCAGGAAATCGCTCCTCTGGGGCATACCGAGCAGGGCAATGGACACATTGAGATTCTGCTGCGCCTGCAAGATGAGGCGGGGCGGATTATCTTGCCTGACAGTTTTATTCCGGCTGCCGAGCGTTATGGGTTAATGACGTCATTGGACCGCTGGGTTGTAGAGAATGTATTTAAAGTCATCGCCAAGTGCATGTTCGAGCGCCCAGGCCGGCCTATGGCGGTATGTGCGATAAATCTGTCAGGAATAACTATCGGCGATGATGAGTTTCTCGGTTTTTTACGTGACAGATTCGTTGCTTACAATATTCCAGCAGAAATGATTTGTTTTGAAATTACCGAAACCAGTGCAATTTCAAACTTGGGCAGTGCAATTCGTTTTATCAATGAGCTCAAAGGCTTAGGTTGTCAGTTTTCGCTGGATGACTTCTGCGCCGGAATGTCTTCATTCGCATATCTTAAACATTTACCTGTAGACTTCTTGAAGATCGATGGAAGTTTCGTAAAGGATATGCTGGACGACCCGATTAACCGCGCAATGGTCGAAGTGATCAATCACATTGGCCATGTCATGGGTAAACGTACAATTGCCGAATTTGTTGAAACGCCGCAGATTGAGCAGGCCTTGCTTGAGATTGGCGTGGATTACGCTCAGGGCTACCTGATCGAGCGTCCGCAATTGTTTACCTTTGATAGTTTGCAGTGTCGACCTGTGCGGCCGCAGCCTCTGTTATTCAGGGCGCCTGGCACGTTCCGCTGAAACATTTGCTGGTCTGTACATATCACACATCAAAAGGAGCCCTACAGTGATCGACACATTCAACAGAACCGGTCCGCTCATGGATGCCTCAAGTTACCCCGCCTGGGCTCAGCAACTGATCCAGGACTGTAGCGAGAGCAAGCGTCGAGTTGTCGAACACGAACTGTACCAGCGTATGCGCGATAACAAGCTCAGCGCCAAGACCATGCGCCACTACCTGATTGGCGGGTGGCCGGTGGTTGAACAGTTTGCGTTGTACATGGCACAAAACCTCGCCAAGACCAAGTTTTCCCGCCATCCAGGGGAGGATATGGCGCGGCGCTGGTTGATGCGCAATATTCGCGTGGAGCTCAATCACGCCGACTACTGGGTACATTGGGCGCGCGCCCATGGGGTCAGCCTGGAAGAGCTGCAGGCACAGGACGTTCCGCCCGAGTTGCATGCACTGAGCCATTGGTGCTGGCACACCAGTTCGGCGGATTCTCTGATCGTTGCCATTGCAGCCACCAACTATGCTATCGAAGGCGCCACTGGGGAGTGGTCGGCCGTGGTGTGCTCGACAGGTGTCTATGCCGCGGCCTTCCCCGAGGAAGATCGCAAGCGGGCGATGAAATGGCTGAAAATGCATGCCCAGTACGATGACGCCCATCCATGGGAGGCGTTGGAAATCATTTGCACCCTGGCCGGGACGAACCCGAGCAAGGCCCTGCAGGTAGAGCTGCGCCAGGCAGTCTGCAAAAGCTACGACTACATGTACCTGTTCCTGGAACGATGCATGCAGCTGGAAAAGGCGCCGATCGCTCACGAGCGACACGTTCTGGAAACCAGCGAGGCCTGATAAGACACTGGCGGGGTGGTGTCTGCCCCGCCAGTATCGAGTGCGTTACGGCTACTGTGCGTCGAATGCCTGGCCATTGATCCCGGTGCTGTCCGGGCCCATCAGGTACAGGTACACCGGCATGATGTCTTCAGGCAGCGGGTTGTTGCCAGGGTTTTCCCCTGGGTAAGCCTGCGCACGCATGCTGGTGCGTGTGGCGCCGGGGTTGATGCTGTTGGCGCGTACGGCAGCAACCGTGTCGAGCTCGTCGGCCAGGGTTTGCATCAGTCCCTCGGTGGCAAATTTCGAAACCCCGTAGGCTCCCCAATAGGCGCGACCCTTGCGTCCCACACTGCTGGAGGTGAATACCACCGAGGCATCTTGAGACAGCTTGAGCAATGGCAGCAACGTAGCGGTCAGCATGAACATCGCGTTGACGTTGACGTGCATCACGCGCATGAAGTTTTCGCCGGACAGTTGTTCGATCGGCGTGCGTGGGCCAATGATCGAAGCGTTGTGCAGCAACCCGTCGAGATGACCGAATTCTTTTTCGATCATCGCCGCCAGCTCATCGTACTGGTGGGGCAGGGCGGTCTCCAGGTTGAACGGGATAACCACGGGTTGCGGGTGGCCGGCGGCTTCGATTTCGTCGTAGACCTGAGCCAGATTGGCTTCGGTCTTGCCCAGCAGGAGCACCGTGGCACCGTGAGCTGCATAGGTCTTTGCCGCAGCCGCGCCAATTCCGCGACCGGCACCGGTGACCAGGATGGTTCGGCCCTTGAGCAATTCAGGGTGTGCGGAGTAATCAAACATAAACATCCTCGATAAAACTAAACAGGTTGCAAATACCTGGCTTGAGTCTCTGTGCAGCGCCCACATTTCTGGATCTTCACCGCCCAGCAATCAGCAACGGCACAGCGCGTTATCCAGTACCTTGCGCAACTCCAGCGGGTGATCCACTACCACATCGGCACCCCAGTGGCGCGGATTGTCGTCCGGATGAATATAACCGTAGGTTACCGCAGCGGTGCGGGTGCCAGCGTCACGTCCTGACTCGATATCGCGCAGGTCATCGCCTACGAACAGTACGCTGGCCGGGTCAAGGTCGAGCAGCTTGCAGGCCAGGATCAGTGGTTCGGGGTCCGGTTTACTGTTTTTCACGTGATCCGGGCAGATCAACAATGCCGAGCGTTCGGCCAGGCCTAACTGCTGCATTATCGGTTCGGCAAAGCGCAATGGCTTGTTGGTGACCACGCCCCAGATCAGCTTGGATTTCTCGATGTCGGCCAACAGTTCGCCCATGCCGTCGAACAATTTGCTGTGGATTGCGCAGCCTTTGAGGTAGCGCTCCAGGAACTCCTGGCGCAGTTCTTCAAAGCCAGGGGATTCGGGATCCATCGAGAAGGTCGCGGCAACCATGGCCTTGGCGCCACCGGAAATTTCATCACGGATATGTTTGTCGTCGATCGGCGCCAGCCCGCGATCAGTACGCATGGCCTGGCAGATGGCGATAAAGTCCGGCGCGGTGTCCAGCAGGGTACCGTCCATGTCGAAGAGAACTGCTTTCAACTTCACCGGTTTATTCCTCGCGCAAGGTCTGGATCATGTAGTTGACGTCAACGTCGCTGGCCAGCTTGTAATGCTTGGTCAGCGGGTTGTAGGTCAAACCGATGATGTCCTTGACGGTCAGCCCGGCCTGGCGGCTCCAGGCACCCAGTTCGGAGGGGCGGATGAATTTCTTGAAGTCATGGGTGCCACGAGGCAGCAGCTTCATGATGTATTCGGCACCGATGATCGCGAACAGGTAGGCCTTCGGATTGCGGTTGATGGTAGAGAAGAACACTTGGCCGCCGGGCTTTACCATACGGAAGCAGGCGCGGATCACCGACGATGGGTCCGGCACGTGTTCAAGCATTTCAAGGCAAGTGACCACGTCGAACTGCTCGGGCATTTCTTCAGCCAACCCTTCGGCAGTGATCTGCCGGTATTCGACGCTCACGCCGGATTCGAGCTGATGCAGTTGAGCTACCGCCAGCGGTGCTTCACCCATGTCGATACCCATTACGGTTGCGCCGCGCAGGGCCATGGCTTCGCTGAGAATGCCGCCGCCGCATCCGACGTCCAGCACCTTTTTGCCGGCCAGGTTGACGCGCTCGTCGATCCAGTTGACGCGCAATGGGTTGATATCGTGCAGGGGTTTGAACTCGCTTTCGCGGTCCCACCAACGATGGGCCAGGGCTTCGAATTTGGCGATTTCAGCGTGGTCGACGTTGCTCATGGATCATCCTCTAAATCTGATAAAGCGGTTTGCCGGTCATGAGGCGTGGCTCAGGGGCGGCGTTATTCGGTGTGACCGCTGATGCGTTGGCCCCAGGCGATGGCCGTGGCGCACAACTGTTGCTCATCCAGGCGAGTCAGTTGCCGGTCGTCGAGCAATTGCTTGCCATCGACCCAAAGGTGTTTTACACAATCGCGTCCGGTGGCATATATAAGCTGCGAGACGGGATCATAGATCGGTTGTTGCGCCAAGCCCGACAAATCGAACGCCACTATGTCTGCGGCCTTGCCGATTTCCAGGGAACCGATTTCGCTTTCCTGGCCCAAGGCCCTGGCTCCGTTGAGGGTGGCCATGCGCAGTGCGCGATGGGCATCCAGGGCGGCGGCCGAGCCGGCGACGGCCTTGGCGAGCAAGGCGGCGGTTCGGGTTTCGCCCAGCAGGTCGAGGTCATTGTTACTGGCGGCGCCGTCGGTGCCTACTGCTACATTGACGCCGGCCTGCCACAGGCGCTCCACTGGGCAGAAACCGCTGGCCAGTTTCAGGTTCGATTCCGGGCAGTGAATGACGCTACTGTTGCTTTCTACCAGCAAGGTCAGGTCTTCGTCGCTGATTTGAGTCATGTGAACCGCCTGGAAGCGCGGTCCCAGCAAACCCAGGCGGCCAAGACGTGCCAGTGGGCGCTCACCGCGATGCTCCAGTGATTGCTGCACTTCGAAGGCGGTTTCGTGGACATGCATGTGAATCGCGGCGTCCAGTTCCTCGGCGATCACCCGCACTTTCTCCAGGTTTTCATCGCTGACGGTATACGGCGCGTGCGGCCCGAACGCGATATTGATGCGTGGGTGGTGCTTGAGGTCGCCAAACAACTCGATGCCCTGGCGAATCGCCTCGTCGGCACTGCTGGCGCCCGGAATCGGAAAGTCCAGGATCGGGATGGCGATCTGTGCACGGATGCCGCTGTTATGTACCCGTTCGCTGGCAACTTTCGCAAAGAAATACATGTCCGAAAAACAGGTAATGCCACCTTTGAGCTGCTCGGCGATCGCCAGGTCGGTGCCGTCACGGACGAAGGTTTCATCCACCCACTTGGCTTCGGCAGGCCATATGTGATTTTCGAGCCAGTTCATCAAGGGCAGATCGTCCGCCAGGCCACGAAACAGTGTCATGGCAGCGTGGCCGTGGGCGTTGACCAGGCCCGGGCTGAGCAACATTCCGGGCAGTTCCCGCACCTCGGTTGCCGCCAGTTTCAGGGCGTGGGTGCGTGGTCCGATAAAGGCAATGCGTCCGTCACGGATACCCAGGCCGTGTTCCTTGAGCACGACCCCGGCCGGCTCGACCGGTACCAGCCAGGTGGGCAGTAGCAATAAGTCGAGCGGGGCGGCGGGTGGTGTCATCGCAAGCGTCGTCCGAGGCTGTTATTAAGGAAGGGCGAAGTATACCCGAGCGCCCCGGCTGGCGGATCGCTATAATCGGCGGCTTTTGTTTATGAGTGCGGGGTGAGGGATGCGCGACCGACTGTTGGCTGCGGAGAAGGTGAAGGCCATCGATTGGCGTGATGACACGCTGCACCTGCTTGATCAGCGCGTCTTGCCGTCCCGGGAAAGCTGGGTGGCCTGCTCCACGGCTGACGAAGTGGCTGCGGCCATTCGCACGATGGTGGTGCGTGGTGCTCCAGCCCTCGGCATCTGCGCGGCTTATGGCCTGGTGCTTGCCGCCCGTGAACGCATCGCTGAAGGTGGTGACTGGCAGGCTGCGTGGGAAGAGGACTACGCACTACTGGCCGATACCCGTCCCACTGCGTCGAATCTGTTTTGGGCCCTCAAGCGCATGCGCGACCGCCTGGACCGCGTCAAGAAGCACGCCGATCCGCTGGCGGCGCTGGAGGCAGAAGCTATTGCTATCCATGAAAGCGACCGGGAAGCCAATCTGGTTATGGCCCAGTTGGGCGTTGAGCGGATTCGCAAGCACCAGGGCAACGCTCAGGCGATTCTGACCCACGGCAACGCAGGTGCCTTGGCGACGGGCGGTATCGGCACGGCACTCGGTGTGATTCGTGCCGCTTTCCTGGAAGGTTTGGTCGAGCAAGTCTATGTCAACGAAACCCGCCCATGGCTGCAAGGTTCTCGGCTGACTGCCTGGGAGTTGGCGGGCGAGGGCATCCCGGTCACTGTGAATACCGACTCGGCCGGCGCGCATATCCTCAAGACCAAGGGTGTGACGTGGGTAGTCGTTGGTGCGGATTGTATTGCGGCCAATGGTGATGTGATCAGCAAGATCGGCACTTATCAGTTGGCGGTATGCGCCATGCACCATGGTGTGCGCTTTATGGTGGTGGCGCCAAGCTCGACCCTCGACTTGATGATGGTCACTGGTGATGACGTCGCTCTGGAAGAGCGGGATGCAAGCGAGTTACTGGAAGTGGCTGACCAGCGCTTCGCTGCCGATGTGAGTGCCTACAATCCGGTGTTTGATGTGACCCCGGCCGACCTGATTGACGTGATCGTGACCGAAAAAGGTGTGGTCGAACGGCCGGACACCGTCAAGCTGGCGAAGTTGATGTGTCGTAAGCGATTGCACTGAAGGGCGCTGTGCCGGCTGTTTTTTCTTCGGCGTCCCAGGAGTGAGACAAGTGTAGAGCACGTCGAGTGAGCCTGTTTGGCAGGCTAGGGGAACTCTCACTTTGCATCTGATCGCAGCTGCGAGTGACCCCTTGCACGTTTTCAGGGTACTTGCCAATGTCTACCAACACGTCTACCTCATTAGCTGTTTCCCCGATTGATGCCATTGATTTGATGGGGGTCTTGCCGCCGCCCACTCGTGCTTGGCAACTGGGGCAGTTGCAACAAGCGATTGCTGCCGGCCAGGAGCTGCTGGCCCGGCAACCGAGCCCGGCGCTGCTGGCTGAGGAGTTGTTCAGGCAGGCGTTTTCCAGCACATTCAGTGGCCAAAATATCGATCCGGATACGGTTTACCTATCGAGTGAATCGGTGACGGGTGCGCCGCAGCAGTCGTTGACACAGTTGTTTCAACAGGCATTGACCAGCGGGCGAGCTCCTGTGGGTGCTCAAATACTGGCTTTTTGCACCGCTGATGGCGTGCTAGTCGATATTGAGTCGCAACGCTTCGAGGGCGTGGTGAGTGAATGTCTCACGCGCTTGTCAGAGCGTTACCGGCTGCGCCTGAGTGAGTTCTGGCGTGCACCTGCCGTTGCGGATAGCAGCCGCACCCGGCGCGAAGTTTTGCTGCAACATCGCTGCGATGCGTTGGCCTGGGAGGCGGCACTGCGCAGGGCCGATAACCTTGCGGATTCGACTCAAGGCATCACTGCGCATGGATTGGAGCTCGTACGGGCTCTGATTCAGCCGGATACGTCCGAGCTACCCGAAAGTCCTGCAATGGGCCTGTATCGTCTGGCGATCAAAGGGGCAGATGCGGATATTGATTTGACCGCCGCCTTCATGTTGACCACCGGCGGACTAAACAGCCTGAACCCCGTGTTGTTGTATACGCCGCAGCGAGGTCTGGAGGAATTTGTATCGTATTCCGAGATGCTCAATGAACTGAGCTTACGGTGGATCACTGATGGGGGCCGTGACGGAATTTTGGGCAATGTCGCGGTTGCGGATTTTGACCGGGCGCTCGCCCTGCGCCGAGCGGGACGCGCGGTTTGGGTCGCTGTCAGGCTTTTCCCCGAGGCGGCAGAGTCTTTGATGGAGCGGGTGCTGAATGAGCAGTTGGCGCAGCAGCAAAGCAACCTGATCACGGTGCTGGAGGCGCTCGAACCCGATGTGAGCGTTCGCCTTTCGGCGGTATTGGCCCTGGCGCAAGGGTTGCCCAGAGATCTGGCCAGCAGGCCGCTTCGTCCCGACACTCTGCCGGTCCTGCCCGTAGTGGGTGTGTCGCTGGAAGATCAGCAAAAAAACCTTGTGCGCCAGATGGGTGCCCTCAATACGCTAATCGCCAAGTTGCTGGCGGGTAAGCCGCAGGTGGAGCGTTTTTTTCAGCTGCAACTCAAGAAGATGTTTGGTGCGGTCGCTGAGCAGATCCGTCCGACAGAAATTTACTTCACTCGCTCGCATGTCGATGAACAGGGAGTACAGCAATTTCAGTCCAGCGAAACGCTGGAAGCGCTGTTGACGCAATTGCTGGCGAGTCAGGAAGATGCCGTCAATCAGAACCTGCATAGCGATGGGGCTTTTTATGTTGAGCCCGACAGCTTGAATGATCAATACAAGCTCCATCCGATCGGTACGCTGAACGATCTGGTTGCGGCGCTGAGAGCTCAATTGCCGACCTTGATTAGCGAGTTCTGGAACGCCCGCCAGGGGAATCAAGGGCTACGGTGTGAACTGTTGATTCGCGCTCGTAAGCAGGCGCTGGCTATCGAAGCGGCATTGCGGGCACTGGATGGCACATTGCAGCCGTTGAGCAGGGCATTGATTGACCGCTTCTTGCAGTACCCCACCCACGCTGCGCGGGAATTAGCGTATCGCGGTACGCCGCGCCCGCAGGTTTACGCCTTGTCGCTGGCTGACGGTACTCGATTCGCGGGTGTGTTCATTCTGAGTGGCAACGCACAGAGAGCTCACAGAACGCCGCTGATTCTGTGGACGCCCGGCGATGGGTTTGAAGAGTACGCCGATCGCGCCGCTTTATACGGCGCAATCATTCAGCGTCTCAATCAAGCGGGGCCGCCCGGCGTCTTGCTTGCTCGCAGCCTGCCGGTGAAGGTGCGAACTGTATGGGCCGGGATGTGGGGGGAATCCGAGCGCCTCGAACTGACCGAGGTAGCCTGCGATTTTGTCGCGGATAGCATTCATTCCTTGTTGACAATGCAGCAGCAGGAACTGAACTCGCTGCTTGCCAGCGCTGAACTGTTGCAGGTTGGCGTGCCGGATCAGCGGATTGACCTGGCCCCTCAACTGGATATCGCGGGCGCGTTTGTGGCACGTAACCGGCGCCTGGAGGACCAAGCCTTGCCTGCCTGGCAAAAAGCGCTGGCTGCGGATGCACGGCGGGTGTTGCAGCGCTTGGAGCTGGCTGCGCAAAACAAAAATCGCCAGTTGGCCGTTTGGCTTGAGGGGATCCCAAGCCTCGCCGAGTATGCGCGGCAAGCTCTGCGTAACAAGCTGCAGACATTCCTTCAGTCCAAAGGCCTGCCCGCCAGCGCCGCGCAACGGATCGACCCGGACAAAGTGGTGGTTGTCAAAACCGAGCACGTAAGACTGACTTACTCGCCTGCGCCAGGCGTAACGCAACCGGTTGAGCGAAGCTATGTGGAGCGGGTGAGTCTGACTGAGCTGGCCTTGAAAAACGTCGAGCCCTGGCATCAGAGTCTTTCCTGGACCTCCCGTGAAACCCTCGAGGCACCACTGAACTACGCAGATGGCAGCCGGGTGTTTAGTAGCAGCGGTGAGGCGTTGGTGCTGTCGCGGGAGCGGCTTGAGCAGTGGGTCAAGGACATCAATGTCGGTGACAGCTACCGATCAGGAGTGCTCAAGATAAAATTCGCGCCGCCCGCCCAGTCGCAGGAAGCCGAACAACGGGCACAAGCCTGGATGTCGGCTCAGGGCGCTACTCTGGAATATGAGGCACAACTCGCCCGTCTTAACCCGGCTGTTTACCAAACCCCTTTGGCCGATGACCCGGCCCGCAAACGCGGAGAGCAATGGGTTAGCGCCGTGCTGGCATCCTGGGCGCCGCAGAGCAGGCCTCTGGTGGAAGGCAAGGCCGTGGTTGCGAACTTTCTGGTGCTGGGTACGCCCAAAGAGGCCCCTGAAGTTGGCGGAGGTCAGTTGGTGCTGGGGCTTCTCGTCATCTGCACGGATGAAGATGCGCAAAGGATACTCTACGCACCCGATGCGCCGGATGGCATGAATCTACGTGAGCTGCCTGACGAGGCAGCGTTGCTGGCACTGCTGAGCGGCCCGGCATGGCGGGCGTACCTGATGCAGCGGATTGTGGTCAAAGGCGAGGGCATTGCACGCGCACCGTGGCTCACTCAAGAAATGCGGTTATTGCTGACTGACTCTGTCTTTCTCAAAACCATCGTGTCAGTACTGCCACCAATCGGGCCTGACCCGGCTGGACTGCCGATGATGAAAATCAGTCTCGTACCCTGCCTGGCATCCTTGCTGCACGGTATGTATTACATGCAAGTCATGCGGCAGATGGAGTTGGCCGATCGAGGCTCGGTGAGCAACGCGCAAGTCGCCCGCCAGTCCACCTTCAACAAGGTGATGTTCGGGATTGAGGTGGCTGGGAATTTATTGGACATGTTCCCTTGGGCAGCGCATTGGGCAACAGGGGCCCTGGGAATCTGGCGGCGCCTTTCACACAACATGGTCCGCACATTTCGTACCCGGGGGCTGGTTATTCCTGGGCTGGTCCTGCGCCGGGGACCTGGCGCCAGGCGTGTGGTGAGCATGGAAGTGGTAGGTGATGTCATCGGCCAGCCCGTTCTGGGGGTCAAGCCCTTGCCCGTCTCTCCTTTTGCGGCGAGCTCGACGGTAACGGCTCCTTCGGCGCTCTTCGAGGTTCCCGCACCACTGGCGCTGACCTCGTTTGTCCCGCCAGGGTGGCGCAGCGCGGCGGTGCCGCAGGATGAGGCGGTTGCGCTGTTGCGAGGGCTGGAGCCCAACAGCAAAGGAATTTACCGCACCGCAGCCGGCGACTACCTGATTCGTCCGCTGAGCGCTGATGGGCAGGCGGCGGTGTATCGGATCAAAGGTGATTTCAAGCTGTATGAAGGCGACGAGCTGACGGTAAGCATCATTGATGGACGCAGCCGTATCGAGGTCGGCGTTCTGCAATATGGCGGATATGGCCAATGGCGCCCTGTGGCGCTTCGGGGTGGAGGGGGAGGAAGTTCAAGGTCGGCCGCGGACCTGCCTGGAGAGGAGTTTTTGTCGTCTGTCGACTATAGGGATGGAAAGCATCTGGCTTTTGATCTGCCGGAATCGACCGGTATCTTCCATAGCGCCTGGTTTAAAAGGGATTGGCAGCGCTTCTACAAGAGTGTCGTTAAGCCGCGAAGGCCTGAGCCGCTCTCACTGGCACCCTCGGCAACCCTGGATGATCTGATTGAGCAGGTGTTTGCCAAGGCGGATGGCATGGTGCTTGGGGAGGTGCATAACCAAGCCGCCAGTATCACCTTCCTCCAAGAGAAGATGCAGGTGCTTTACGATCGAGGCGTTCGCACGCTCTACATAGAGGGCAGCCATGCCACCGCGGCACCGATAACCGCTGCTCGAAACTCTAGTGATTCACGGCATATCGTGGCGGCGAAGGCCAGAAGCTGTGGGATTCGCGTGCGCGGCCTGGATGATGATGCTTTGACCTTGCACAGGGACCCGCACACCATGGCTGCCCACATAGAAATGTCCACGCGACTTGAGGAAATGAACTATTTCGCTGTTCGACAAATTGAAACATATCGCACCCTCGACGACGGAAAGTGGGTGGCGTGGGTTGGGTCTGACCATATGAGCACGTCCTCCGGGGTGCCGGGCCTCACGGAGCTTACTGGCGCATTTGGTGTGAAAATCAGGGATGCCAAGCCTGGGCAGGCGACTGCGATCACGTTTCCGGTCGACAGGTTTTGGTACTCCAGGCCTTCGGGCGACGTTCAGGTCGATATGGCGTTATCGACTTCCACGGTACGCACACCCATGGCACCGAATACGGTATGGAGTTGAGCACTGGCTTCGTCCCGGCTCGACAAAACCAGCCGCCAATTTAACGGGCAGTCGACCCTGAGCCCCTTCTCGTCGCCACCAAGCCTGTCATTCGTCAACTTACTACGTTCCATGCGCATCAGGGGGATAGGTGCGTGGCGGCGATTGTGGTACCATCCGGCGGTTTCCAGGGTCACCCCAAGGGGCGGCCCTTAATGCGCAGATCCGTGTCATAACTCGTTGATTTGTCGTAAGTCGTTGCTAGGCATCATGCCGGCAGCGGCGAGCTTCGTTCGTCCCATATGGATGTGACGAGGTTTCACCCGAAAAAGGAATCAGGCTTCTCATGGGCGAACTGGCCAAAGAAATCCTCCCGGTCAATATCGAAGACGAGCTGAAGCAGTCCTACCTCGACTACGCAATGAGCGTAATTGTCGGGCGGGCACTGCCTGATGCGCGCGATGGCTTGAAGCCCGTGCATCGGCGTGTGCTGTTCGCGATGAGCGAGCTGGGTAACGACTGGAACAAGCCGTACAAGAAATCTGCCCGTGTTGTCGGTGACGTGATCGGTAAGTATCACCCTCACGGCGACACTGCGGTGTACGACACCATCGTTCGGATGGCCCAGCCGTTTTCCCTGCGCTACCTGCTGGTAGACGGCCAGGGTAACTTCGGTTCGGTCGATGGCGACAACGCCGCGGCCATGCGATACACCGAAGTACGCATGACCAAGCTGGCGCACGAGCTGCTGGCCGACCTGCATAAAGAAACCGTGGACTGGGTGCCGAACTACGACGGTACCGAAATGATCCCGGCGGTCATGCCGACCAGGATCCCGAACTTGTTGGTCAACGGCTCCAGCGGCATCGCCGTGGGCATGGCCACCAACATCCCGCCACACAACCTCGGTGAAGTCATCGACGGTTGCCTGGCACTCATCGACAACCCTGAGCTGACTGTCGATGAGCTGATGCAATATATCCCTGGTCCGGACTTCCCGACCGCCGCGATCATCAATGGTCGCGCCGGCATCATCGAAGCCTACCGCACCGGTCGCGGCCGCATCTACATGCGTGCCCGCTCGATGATCGAAGACATCGACAAAGTCGGTGGTCGCCAGCAGATCGTCATCACCGAACTCCCGTACCAGTTGAACAAGGCGCGTCTGATCGAGAAGATCGCCGAGCTGGTTAAAGAGAAGAAGCTCGAAGGCATCACCGAACTGCGCGACGAGTCCGACAAAGACGGCATGCGCGTGGTGATCGAGCTGCGTCGTGGCGAAGTGCCTGAGGTTATCCTCAACAACCTCTACGCCCAGACTCAGCTGCAAAGCGTGTTTGGTATCAACGTTGTGGCACTGATCGATGGCCGCCCTCGTATCCTGAACCTCAAGGATCTGCTGGAAGCCTTCGTACGTCACCGTCGCGAAGTGGTCACCCGTCGTACCGTGTTCGAACTGCGCAAGGCCCGCGAACGCGGCCATATCCTGGAAGGCCAGGCGGTGGCGCTGTCGAACATCGATCCGGTGATCGCGCTGATCAAGGCTTCACCGACTCCGTCGGAAGCCAAGGAAGCGCTGATCAAGATGCCGTGGGAATCCAGCGCCGTAGTGGCGATGGTTGAGCGTGCCGGCGCCGATTCGTGCCGTCCGGAGACTCTGGATCCACAATACGGCCTGCGTGAAGGCAAGTATTTCCTGTCGCCGGAGCAGGCCCAGGCAATCCTTGAGCTGCGTCTGCACCGTTTGACCGGCCTGGAGCACGAGAAGCTGCTGGCCGAGTATCAGGAGATTCTCAACCAGATCGGTGAGTTGATCCGCATCCTCAGCAGTGCCGTGCGCCTGATGGAAGTGATCCGCGAAGAACTGGAAGTGATCCGCGCCGAATACGGCGATGTGCGCCGCACCGAAATCCTTGATGCCCGCCTCGACCTGACCCTGGGTGACATGATCCCGGAAGAAGAGCGCGTGGTGACCATCTCCCACGGTGGCTATGCCAAGACCCAGCCATTGGCTGCGTACCAGGCCCAGCGTCGCGGTGGTAAAGGTAAATCGGCTACCGGCGTGAAGGATGAGGACTACATCGCTCACCTGCTGGTTGCCAACAGCCACACCACGCTGCTGCTGTTCTCCAGCAAGGGCAAGGTGTACTGGCTCAAAACCTACGAAATTCCGGAAGCGTCACGCGCCGCTCGTGGTCGTCCGCTGGTCAACCTGCTGCCGCTGGACAGTGATGAATACATCACCACTATGCTGCCGGTCGAGGAATACACCGAAGGTCATTTCATCTTCATGGCTACCGCCAAAGGCACCGTGAAGAAGACTCCGCTGGAGTCCTTCAGCCGTCAGCGCAGTGTGGGCCTGATCGCCCTTGAGCTGGACGAAGGCGATGTACTGATCTCCGCCGCGATCACTGATGGTGAGCGTGAAGTGATGCTGTTCTCCGACGGCGGCAAGGTCACGCGCTTCAAGGAGTCCGATGTTCGCGCCATGGGCCGTACCGCCCGCGGTGTGCGCGGTATGCGCCTGCCAGAAGGGCAGAAGCTGATTTCGATGCTGATCCCGGAAGAAGGCAGTCAGATCCTGACTGCTTCCGAGCGTGGTTATGGCAAGCGTACGGCCATCAGCGAGTTCCCGGAGTACAAGCGTGGCGGTCAAGGTGTTATTGCCATGGTCAGCAACGATCGCAATGGCCGTCTGGTTGGCGCGGTCCAGGTGCTCGATGGCGAGGAAATCATGCTGATTTCCGACCAGGGCACCCTGGTACGTACTCGTGTGGCTGAAGTGTCGAGCCTGGGCCGTAACACCCAGGGCGTGACCTTGATCAAGCTGGCCAAGGACGAAAAACTGGTCGGCCTGGAGCGTGTCCAGGAGCCTTCGGAAGTTGAAGGCGAGGAGCTTGAAGGTGAAGGTTTCGATGGCGAGGTAATCGCAGCAGGCGATGATAACGTCGACGAGCCAACCCTCGATGCGGCCGCAGACGAAGAAGAACCGCAGGAATAAGCGGACACACAGGGGGCGGATGAAGATTCGCCCCCTTGTTGTTTGTCCGGATGGAAATATCGACAACGATGGAGACCTCTTGTGGGAGCGGGCTTGCTCGCGAAGGCGGAGAGTCAGTCGCCAGATGTGTTGACTGACACGCCGCCTTCGCGAGCAAGCCCGCTCCCACACTGGATCCAGTGTCGGCTGATATGTTTGCGTGACTACCACCAAATCAGAGTGAGATTGGATGTGAGCAAGAGAGCCTATAACTTCTGTGCCGGTCCCGCGGCGCTTCCTGAAGCAGTCCTGCAGCGCGCGCAGGGTGAACTCCTCGACTGGCATGGCAAAGGCCTCTCCGTGATGGAGATGAGCCATCGCAGCGATGAGTTTGTATCCATCGCCACCAAGGCTGAGCAGGACCTGCGTGACTTGCTGGACATCCCATCCGATTACAAAGTGCTGTTCCTGCAAGGCGGCGCCAGCCAGCAGTTCGCCCAGATCCCGCTGAACCTGCTGCCGGAAAACGGCACGGCCGACTATATCGACACCGGTATCTGGGGGCAGAAGGCCATTGAAGAGGCCTCGCGCTACGGGCATGTCAACGTGGCAGGCACCGCCAAGCCCTACGACTACTTTGCCATTCCCGGTCAGAACGAGTGGACGCTGTCCAAGGACGCAGCCTACGTTCACTACGTCGCGAACGAAACCATCGGTGGCCTGGAATTTGATTGGGTGCCGCAAGTAGGTGACGTGCCACTGGTGTGCGACATGTCCTCGGACATCCTCTCGCGCCCGATCGACGTGTCCAAATACGGCATGATCTACGCCGGCGCGCAGAAGAACATCGGCCCGAGCGGCATTCTGGTCAATATCATCCGCGAAGACCTGCTGGGTCGCGCCCGTTCGCTGTGTCCGACCATGCTCAACTACAAGGTCGCGGCCGACAACGGCTCGATGTACAACACCCCGCCGGCATTCGCCTGGTACCTGTCGGGCCTGGTGTTCGAGTGGCTGAAAGAACAGGGCGGCGTGGCAGCCATGGGCAAGCGCAACGAAGAGAAGAAGCGCACCCTGTACAACTTCATCGACGCCAGCGGCCTGTACAGCAACCCGATCAACCTCACCGACCGCTCGTGGATGAACGTGCCGTTCCGCCTGGCTGACGACCGCCTGGACAAGCCATTCCTGGCAGGCGCCGATGAGCGTGGCCTGTTGAACCTCAAGGGCCATCGCTCGGTGGGTGGCATGCGTGCTTCGATCTACAACGCGGTCGATATCAACGCCATCAATGCGTTGGTGGCTTACATGGCAGAGTTCGAAAAGGAACACGGCTAATGTCTGAGCAAGAACTCAAGGCCCTGCGTGTGCGCATTGACAGTCTGGACGAGAAAGTCCTGGAGCTGATCAGTGAGCGCGCGCGGTGCGCCCAGGAAGTGGCACGCGTGAAAATGGCTTCCCTGGCGGAAGGCGAAGTGCCGGTGTTCTACCGTCCCGAGCGTGAAGCCCAGGTACTCAAGCGCGTGATGGAGCGCAACAAGGGCCCGCTGGGCAACGAAGAGATGGCGCGGTTGTTCCGTGAAATCATGTCCTCGTGCCTGGCGCTGGAACAGCCGTTGAAAGTGGCCTACCTCGGCCCTGAAGGCACCTTTACCCAGGCGGCAGCCATGAAGCACTTCGGCCACGCAGTGATCAGCAAGCCGATGGCGGCAATCGACGAGGTGTTCCGCGAAGTGGCGGCAGGTGCGGTGAATTTTGGCGTGGTGCCGGTGGAAAACTCCACCGAAGGTGCGGTCAACCACACGCTGGACAGCTTTCTTGAGCACGACATGGTCATCTGTGGCGAAGTCGAGCTGCGCATCCACCACCATTTGCTGGTGGGCGAAAACACCAAGACCGACAGCATCAGTCGCATCTACTCCCACGCCCAGTCCCTGGCCCAGTGCCGCAAGTGGCTGGACGCCCATTACCCGAACGTCGAGCGCGTGGCGGTTTCCAGCAACGCCGAGGCGGCCAAGCGGGTCAAGGGCGAGTGGAATTCGGCGGCCATCGCCGGTGATATGGCGGCGGGCCTGTATGGCTTGACGCGCCTTGCCGAGAAAATCGAGGACCGCCCGGACAACTCCACGCGCTTCTTGATGATCGGCAGCCAGGAAGTGCCCCCAACCGGCGACGACAAGACCTCGATTATCGTTTCCATGAGCAACAAGCCCGGCGCGCTACATGAGCTGCTGGTGCCGTTTCACGACAATGGGATTGACCTGACGCGCATCGAGACTCGTCCATCGCGCAGCGGTAAATGGACTTACGTGTTCTTTATCGACTTCATCGGCCATCACCGCGACCCATTGGTCAAAGGTGTGCTTGAGAAAATCAGTCAGGAAGCCGTGGCACTCAAGGTGCTGGGCTCTTACCCGAAAGCGGTTTTGTGAGGCGTTAACATGAGTGGCAACTTCCTCGCTCTGGCTCAGCCGGGCGTGCAACAACTGTCGCCTTACGTCCCGGGCAAGCCTGTGGACGAGCTGGCGCGCGAGTTGAATCTGGACCCGTCCAGAATCGTCAAACTGGCGAGTAACGAAAACCCGCTGGGTCCTAGCCCTAAAGTGCTTGCGGCGATTCGTGAAGAGCTGGCCGAGCTGACCCGTTATCCCGATGGCAACGGCTTTGCCCTCAAGTCGCTGCTGGCGCAAAAATGCCGAGTCGAGCTGAGCCAGGTGACCCTGGGTAATGGGTCCAACGATATTCTCGAGCTGGTCGGCCGTGCCTACCTGGCGCCGGGTTTGAATGCAGTGTTCAGCGAGCACGCGTTTGCGGTCTATCCCATCGTTACCCAGGCTGTCGGTGCCGATGCACGGGTTATTCCAGCCAAGGATTGGGGGCACGACCTGCCAGCGATGCTGGCGGCGATCGACGCACAGACCCGCGTGATCTTCATCGCCAATCCGAACAATCCGACTGGTACCTGGTTCGACGCGCAAGCTCTGGACGACTTCCTGCAAGGCGTACCGGAGCACGTGTTGGTGGTATTGGATGAAGCCTACATAGAATACGCCGAAGGCAGCGACCTGCCGGACGGCCTGGACTTCCTGGCGGCCTACCCGAACCTGCTGGTATCGCGCACCTTCTCCAAGGCCTATGGCCTGGCGTCGTTGCGGGTCGGCTACGGCTTGTCCTCCGCGGTGGTCGCTGACGTTCTGAACCGTGTACGCCAACCGTTCAATGTCAACAGCCTGGCCCTGGCAGCGGCCTGTGCGGCAGTGAAGGATGCCGAGTACCTGGAGGAGGGGCGTCGCATCAACGAAAGCGGCATGTTGCAATTGCAGGAAGGCTTCCGCGAGTTAGGCCTGGGCTGGATTCCGTCCAAGGGCAACTTCATCTGCGTCGACCTTGGACAAGTGGCTGCCCTTGTGTTCCAGGGTCTGCTGCGCGAAGGCGTGATCGTGCGGCCGGTGGCCAACTATGGCATGCCGAACCATCTGCGCATCACCATCGGCTTGCCGGCTGAAAACAACCGCTTCCTGGAGGCGCTGGCCAAGGTTCTGGCTCGTGGTTGATGTCACTGCATTGCAACCTGCTGTGCCTATGATCGGTCGCCTAGTGGTGGTTGGTCTCGGCTTGATCGGTGGCTCCTTCGCCAAAGGCCTGCGTGAAAGCGGTCTGTGTGGCGAAGTGGTCGGTGTGGACCTGGACCCGCAGTCGCGCGAGTTGGCGGTTGAGTTGGGTGTGGTGGATCGCTGTGAAGCGGACCTGGCGCTTGCCTGTCAGGGTGCGGACGTGATCCAGCTCGCCGTGCCGATCCTGGCCATGGAGAAATTGCTCGCCGTGCTGGCTGGCATGGACCTGGGTCAGGCGATCCTGACGGATGTCGGCAGCGCCAAGGGCAATGTGGTGCGCGCGGCGCAATTGGCCTTTGGCGGCATGCCTGCGCGATTCGTGCCAGGCCATCCGATTGCCGGTTCCGAGCAGAGCGGGGTAGAGGCGTCCAATGCGCAGCTATTCCGTCGCCATAAAGTCATCCTGACGCCGCTTGCGCAAACCGATTCGGCTGCGCTGGCGGTAGTCGATCGTCTGTGGCGCGAGTTGGGCGCGGATGTCGAGCATATGCAGGTTGAGCGCCACGACGAGGTGCTGGCGGCGACCAGTCACCTGCCGCATTTACTGGCATTTGGCCTTGTCGATTCGTTGGCCAAACGCAACGAGAACCTCGAGATTTTCCGTTACGCTGCCGGTGGCTTCCGCGATTTCACGCGGATTGCCGGCAGCGATCCGGTGATGTGGCACGACATATTTCTGGCCAACCGCGAAGCAGTGTTACGCACCCTGGACACCTTCCGCAGCGACCTCGACGCCTTGCGTGATGCGGTCGATGCCGGGGATGGTCATCAATTATTGGGCGTGTTCACCCGTGCGCGGGTTGCGCGTGAGCATTTCAGCAAGATCCTGGCTCGCCGGGCCTATATGGAAACCGCTGTGGACGCTGACGACCTGACCTTCCTGGCCAAACCGGGCGGACGTTTGAGCGGGCGTATCCGGGTGCCAGGTGATAAGTCGATCTCTCATCGGTCGATCATGCTGGGCTCGTTGGCCGAGGGTGTAACCGAGATCGAAGGGTTCCTTGAGGGCGAAGATGCCCTGGCGACCTTGCAGGCATTTCGCGACATGGGCGTGGTGATTGAGGGTCCGCACCATGGGCGCGTGACCATTCATGGTGTGGGTTTGCATGGCTTGAAACCGGCGCCGGGGCCTATTTACTTGGGTAACTCCGGCACCTCGATGCGTTTGTTGTCTGGCTTGCTGGCGGCGCAAAGCTTCGACAGCGTGTTGACCGGCGACGTGTCGTTGTCCGGGCGTCCGATGAATCGCGTGGCCCTGCCTTTGGGCGAGATGGGCGCAGTGATCGAAACGGGTCCGGAAGGGCGCCCGCCGCTGACCATCCGTGGCGGCCAATCGTTGAAAGGCCTGACTTACGCCATGCCGATGGCCAGTGCCCAGGTCAAATCCTGCCTGTTGCTGGCTGGGCTGTACGCCAAGGGCAAGACGTCGGTGAGCGAGCCTGCGCCAACCCGTGACCACACCGAACGCATGTTGCGCGGCTTTGGGTATCCGGTGACCGTGCAGGGTGCGACAGCGTCGGTGGAGTCCGGTCATGCGTTGACCGCCACTCATATTGAAGTGCCGGGTGATATTTCCTCTTCGGCTTTCTTCCTGGTAGCCGCGTCGATTGCCGAGGGTTCCGAGTTGTTGCTCGAGCATGTCGGCGTCAATCCGACACGTACCGGGGTGATCGATATCCTGCGGTTGATGGGCGCGGATATCACCCTGGAAAACCAGCGCGAAGTCGGCGGTGAGCCAGTGGCTGACCTGCGGGTGCGGGCGGCCGCACTCAAGGGGGTCGAAATTCCCGAAGCGCTGGTGCCGTTGGCGATTGATGAATTCCCGGTGCTGTTTATTGCGGCGGCCTGTGCCGAAGGGCGAACCGTGCTGCGTGGTGCTGCGGAGCTGCGTGTAAAGGAATCTGACCGTATCCAGGTCATGGCTGATGGTCTGGCGGGGCTGGGAGTGAAGTGTGAGCCGACCCCTGATGGGATTATCATTGACGGCGGGCTGATCGGTGGCGGTGAGGTTCATGCCCATGGCGATCATCGGATTGCCATGGCTTTCAGCGTTGCTTCCCTAAGGGCGGCTGCGCCGATTCGTATCCGTGACTGCGCCAATGTTGCCACGTCTTTTCCGAATTTTCTGACACTGTGTGCCCATGTCGGCATCCGTGTTGCCCAAGAGGCTCAATTGTGAATATCAAAGCACCGGTGATAACCATCGACGGGCCAAGCGGCTCGGGCAAAGGCACGATCGCCGGCATCCTGGCCAAGCGCCTGGGCTGGAATCTGCTGGATTCGGGCGCGCTGTACCGCCTGCTGGCATTTGCCGCCCGCAACCATAGCGTCGACCTGACCAATGAAGAATCCCTGAAGCTGCTGGCGGCGCACCTTGATGTGCAATTCGTTGGCGCGACTGAAGGTCATCCCCAGCGCATCATCCTCGAAGGCGATGATGTGACGGATGATCTGCGCAACGAACAAGTCGGTTCCTGGGCGTCCCAGGTTGCCGCACTGCCCGCTGTGCGCGACGCCTTGTTGCAGCGTCAGCGGGCGTTTCAGGAGCCGCCGGGCCTGGTGGCTGATGGCCGCGACATGGGCACGGTAGTATTTCCCGACGCTCCACTGAAGATCTTCCTGACCGCCAGCGCCGAGGAGCGTGCTCGCCGCCGTTACTTGCAGTTGAAGGGCAAAGTCGAAGGTGTTAGTCTGTCGAGTCTGCTAGATGAGATCCGTGCACGCGATGAGCGTGATACCCAGCGCGCAGTAGCCCCGCTCAAGCCGGCGGCTGATGCCATACAGCTGGATTCCACGGAGCTGTCCATCGAGCAGGTGCTGGAACGCATCATGAGCGAGATCGCCATTCGCGACATCGCCGGGTGACCAAGAAGACCGCGGGGGACCAGTCATAGTCCTGTGGTGCTTCTTTTAATTGAAACTGACCCACACCGTCTGGGGTGTGGAGATGGGCGTATTCTTCGCCCTTATCAACAGGAATTAAAATGAGCGAAAGCTTTGCGGAACTCTTTGAAGAAAGCCTAAAAACCCTGAACCTTCAGGCAGGCTCCATCATCACCGGTGTTATCGTTGATATCGATTACCAAGCTCGCTGGGTAACCGTTCACGCTGGTCTGAAGTCTGAAGCTCTGATCCCGCTGGAACAGTTCTACAACGATGCTGGTGATCTGACAATCAATGTCGGTGACGAAGTTCACGTTGCTCTGGACTCGGTTGAAGACGGTTTCGGTGAAACCAAGCTGTCCCGTGAAAAAGCCAAGCGCGCTGAATGCTGGATTGTTCTCGAAGCAGCCTTCGCAGCTGAAGAAGTGGTCAAGGGCGTTATCAACGGTAAGGTTAAAGGCGGCTTCACTGTCGACGTTAACGGCATCCGTGCGTTCCTGCCAGGTTCTTTGGTCGACGTTCGTCCAGTGCGCGACACCACGCACCTGGAAGGCAAGGAACTCGAATTCAAGGTCATCAAGCTCGACCAGAAGCGCAACAACGTTGTCGTTTCCCGTCGCAGCGTCCTGGAAGCAGAAAACTCCGCCGAGCGTGAAGCTCTGCTGGAATCCCTGCAGGAAGGCCAACAAGTCAAAGGTATCGTCAAGAACCTCACCGATTACGGCGCATTCGTCGATCTGGGTGGTGTCGATGGCTTGCTGCACATTACCGACATGGCTTGGAAGCGTATCAAGCATCCTTCCGAAATCGTCAATGTTGGCGACGAGATCGATGTCAAGGTTCTGAAGTACGATCGTGAGCGCAACCGTGTCTCCCTGGGCTTGAAGCAGCTGGGCGAAGATCCATGGGTCGCTATCAAGGCTCGTTACCCAGAAAGCACTCGCGTTACCGCGCGCGTAACCAACCTGACCGACTACGGCTGCTTCGCAGAGCTGGAAGAAGGCGTGGAAGGCCTGGTACACGTTTCCGAAATGGACTGGACCAACAAGAACATCCACCCTTCGAAAGTCGTACAAGTCGGCGACGAAGTGGAAGTCATGGTTCTGGACATCGACGAAGAGCGTCGTCGCATCTCCCTCGGCATCAAGCAGTGCAAATCCAACCCATGGGAAGATTTCTCTGGCCAGTTCAACAAGGGCGATAAAATCTCCGGCACCATCAAGTCGATCACCGATTTCGGTATCTTCATTGGTCTGGACGGTGGCATCGACGGCTTGGTTCACCTGTCCGACATCTCCTGGAACGAAGTGGGCGAAGAAGCTGTTCGTCGCTTCAAGAAGGGCGACGAACTGGACACCGTTATCCTGTCGGTTGACCCAGAGCGTGAGCGCATCTCCCTGGGTATCAAGCAACTGGAAAGCGATCCGTTCTCCGAGTACGTTCAAGAGAACGACAAAGGTGCAATCGTTAAAGGCATCGTGAAGGAAGTTGACGCTAAAGGCGCCATCATCACTCTGGCCGACGATATCGAAGCGACTCTGAAAGCCTCCGAAATCAGCCGTGACCGCGTTGAAGACGCGCGTAACGTTCTGAAAGAAGGCCAGGAAGTAGAAGCTAAGATCATCAGCGTTGACCGCAAGAGCCGCGTGATCCAACTCTCCATCAAGTCGAAAGACGAGATCGAAGAGAAAGAAGCTATCCAGAGCCTGCGCGATAAGCCAGCGACTTCTGACATTGCTTCGGGTCCGACCACTCTGGGTGACCTGCTGCGTGCACAAATGGAAAAACAGAACTAAGTTCTGCTGGACCATAGAAAAAGGGCGACTTCGGTTGCCCTTTTTTGTGCCTGAAATTTGAGCCTGCGACATTACTGAGCAGCGAGGCCTTCCTGGCCATGTGAGCGCCGCTACAGGCTTGAATCATTCTGCCTCGGCTCTGCCAGTGCTTTTGTAACGAAACGGCGCCTTCGCTATTCTGCGCTGCGCCTTTGGAATTCGTGTTCTTTGCCGCTGGCCTATTAGTTATGCAAGATAAGTCAAGGGACAGGCTGTTCAAATTCGTCAGGTCATGCTAAAACCTTCGGATCGCTTTTCCTAGCTGCTTGAAAAAGAAGGGAAAAATATGACGAAGTCGGAGTTGATCGAACGAATTGTCACCCATCAAGGGCTGCTCTCATCGAAGGATGTCGAGCTGGCCATCAAGACTATGCTCGAACAAATGTCTCAGTGCCTGGCGACTGGCGATCGAATCGAAATTCGCGGCTTTGGCAGCTTCTCTCTGCATTACCGTGCTCCCCGCGTTGGTCGCAACCCGAAAACCGGGCAGTCCGTCAGCCTTGATGGGAAATTTGTTCCTCACTTTAAGCCGGGCAAAGAATTGCGGGATCGGGTGAACGAAGACGAAGAAGAGGGCGTCTGAGTTTTTTTGGAATAGGAGAAGTTTATGCGTGGGGTCAAGCGCGTTGTCTTGGTGCTGATCGTCTTGGTCGTTGTACTGGCGATCCTGGCGTTCGTACTGGAAAACCAGCAGGGTGTCGCATTAGCGTTCCTGGGGTGGAGTACACCGCAGATGCCGGTTTCGGTGTTCGTGACGTTGGCATTGATCGTAGGGATGCTGCTCGGGCCGCTCCTGGGCTTGTTGGCCAAGCGAAGTAGGCGTCCTGATCGGCTGCCGAAATCGCGCTGAGAGGGCGGGAAGATGCCTGTCGTTGCTTGATGGACTTCTGATGTCTCGCCACCAGTTTTTATACTGGAGTCCTTCTGGAAAGTAATTCTTTTTATCTTCAGTCAATTCATCAGGGACCGGAAATGTAGGTTCTGGCATGGGTTATCGACACTACTCCCATAGTTGTCGCTCACATATTTACAGCTAAATATCAAATCAATAGCGTTCTGCTATCGCTGCGGCCTGCCTAGAGCTTGCAGTAGTCATCTCAAGCTCTTTCTCTAAATCAGATGCTGGTCAGAATGGGCGCTGTTTTGCAGCCCGGCCAGAAACCAATCGCCAATCATGGGGTCATAGAGTCGGAGCGTGTTATGCCTTTTGCTTCTACCTGATTGGCAAAATTGTCAGCGGCAGCCCGCTTGATGTAAGGTTGCAACATCTGGTCTATTTTTTTGGTTAGGTAAAAATCTTCAATTTGTCAGCGGATTGATGGCCTATTGATTCTTCCGCAGACGAGGGCCGGGGATGAGTTAAAAGAACTTTCATGAGTATCTGGGGCTCACAGTAGCGATGATGCTCGGGCAGGTACAGCGTGTTGTGATTTTTGAAGCATGTACGATTATATGGGTGTTTGAATGAGTGACTGTCTGCTTTCCATTGTAATTGCCACTCATAATCGGTCGAAATATGCAATTTCTTGCGTTGGAAGCCTGCTGAGTATCTCTTCGGATGAGATTCAAGTGGTTGTCCACGATACAAGCAATGACGCGTGTGAACTGGCCGCCTGGGCTGAGGCTCAGAAAGATCCGCGACTAACTTATGTGCATTGGGCTGAACGGCTCTCGATGACCGAAAACCATGAAAAAGCGTTAAAACTTGCGATTGGCGAATACGTCTGCTTGATCGGTGACGATGACACAGTTTCCAGCTATATAGTTGACGTCACCAAGTTTGCAAAGATAAACGGCATAAAGTTGATCACGCCAAAGGTCAAGGCTTCCTACTACTGGCCTGACTTCAAAACCAAAAACTACGGCTCGGCGCATGCAGGACGTATTTACCTGTCATCCTTCGATTTGTCTTTAGCGAAGTATGACGTTAGGGACATGCTCGCGGTTGCCAAGGCTGGCGCATTCCAAGGTACAGACGGAATGCCAAAACTCTATCACGGTTTAGTTTCTCGAGCGTTGCTGGAGACGATCACAGCGCACAATGGCACGCTGCTTTACGGTACCAGTCCAGATATGTCGGCTGCTGTATCCCTGTGTCTGGAAGGTGGTGAGTATTATCTGCTGGATTTCCCATTCACTATGCCCGGTGGCGGTGGCGGCAGTAACAGTGGTCGAAGTGCTACGGGCAAGCATAAAGGAGGGCTTGAAAAAGACCCACATCTGGCGCCGTTCAAGAACCTTAATTGGCCAGACGTCATGCCTCGCTTTTTCAGTGTTGAAACAGTTTGGGGGCATGCTGCCTGGGAGACGCTGGAGCAGCGTGAAACCACCGAAGGGTATAACCTGGCGCGTCTCTACGCCTTGTGCTTTTTTCACCATCCAGACTACGCTCGCGAAACCTTCCGCGCATGGCGCAAAGCAGCCTCCCATCGCGCCACCGGCGTTGGAACGGTGAGTTTGCTAGGGGAGCTTGTTTCGGTGGGCGGTCGATATGTTCTGGCGAAGCTAAAAAGAATATTAAGGCCCGGCCCTAGTAACGGCGCGGAAGTGGTCGCTGTCGTCAATGACGTTAGCCAAGCTAGAGACAAGCTTGATCAGAATCTTGAGCATAAGTTAAATGGCGATTCGTTGTTTACTCGGTTAGTGGACCTGCCGATCCTTGAAAAATGACGGCGGGCCTGGTGTGAATAAGCAAAGTAGCCTCAAATCTTTATTGTTCGCCAGCTTTTCCGGGCGATTTGTTTATGCGTTAGCCAGCATAGCAGCGCTGCCTTTGCTTTCCAGTCTGCTGGGTACAGAAGCGGTGGGCCTGATAGGCTTTTTCTCGACCGTCGTGATGGTAATGATGGTGTTTGAAGGTGGGCTGACGAGTAATGTGATCCAGCAACTCGCCTGGCGTAAGGGGCGTGAGCATCGAGCAAAAGTGCGCTTTTCTTTATCTTCAGGCTCTCTGATTGTTACGTACCTGTGTTTTTTTGCAGTCTTGGGCTTAAGTTTGTCAGGCCTGATTATTCTGCTGTCAGATTTCATCGTAGGGAAATGGCTAAACTTTGCAGAGTTGTCAGCCCATCAGGTTAAGTATTCCTTGATCTGTATAGCCCTATTTATAGGTCTAAACTTGCCTATACTGATTTTGCAGGGCGTATTCGTTGGTCGTGAGCGACAAGTCCAACTTAATCTTGTCTATATACCTTACTCTTTGGCAAGGACTATCGGTGTTTTGTTGCTGTTGTTGGCCATTCCGGAGTGGCGTAATATACAAACCTACTTCTTGATCCAGGTTTTTATCCAAATAGTCTATGTACTTTCCCTGCTTTTTATTGTTGCGAGAGAATTTCGTGGTGTGCTGTCCTCAATCTCACCTAGATTTATTTACCTGAAAAAAGGGTGGGCGTTTAGTCGGAGTGTTCTGCTGATCTCCATAACTTCAATTTTCGTGGTTCAATACGATAAGTTATATTTAAGTGGTAGTGTTGAACTTTCCGACTATGCCGCTTATTCCCTGGCAAGCACGTTGGCGGGGCTACCCTACATCTTCTCGTCAGCATTGAATTCCGTACTTTTTCCGCGATTTTCAATCAATCTCAACTCGGCTGATGAAAGCAGAGTGGCAAGTGTCTTTCGCGCGGCATGCTCTGGCATAACATTTTTGATGGTGGTGCTATGCGTCTCGGCTTATTATTTTGGTGAGCGTCCAATCGCGCTGCTTTTCCCTGCGGAGTTGGCTGGCAGCATCGCGTCTGTTTTACCTGTGTTGCTGGTGGGTACCGCTCTTCAATCGATATTGATTGTGCCGTTTGCTCTGCAGTTGGCGGCTAAATGGACTCATATCTCCCTGCGGTTGAATCTGGCTTGGATACCCATTGCGCTCTTATTGATGCCAATGATGGTTGATAAGTTTGGAGTGGCCGGGGGGGCTTATATGTGGTTGATCTATAATATATTTTCAGTTGTTTTGACTTTTATGTTGCTGGCGAGAAAGTTTGCGTTCCTGAAGAAAATAAACTTCGAGCTTGTTCGTTTGGTAGTCATGTCGACACTGATATGCATGCTGGTCTGCTATTTTGCGCAATGGGTGGCAATGTCTATACTCAACGTGTATGTCGCGCTGAGTTTCGAGGCCGCGTGCGTGGTGGCAATTATAGCAGCGGGTGCTTATGTGTTTCGAGGCAGCCTATTACAGTTTAAATGATGTCGACACTCGAGAATTAACGAGTTTGAAGAGGTTGCGATGAAAGTATTGATCCTGGGTGTAACAGGAATGTTGGGCAGCGCGGTTTTCAAACGGCTCGATCGTGACTCCCGTTACGACACATCGGGGACGATGCGCAGCGCGGCGGGCATGAAATATTTTGCGGCTGAGCAGCAGACTCGCCTGATTTCAAACGTCGACGTTTTGAATGCTGACGAGTTAACAGAATTGTTCGTTAAAGTTAAGCCAGAGGTAGTGATCAACTGTGTGGGGTTGATTAAGCAGTTTTCCAGCGCAAAAGATCCGCTCGCGACGCTTCCGATAAACTCTTTACTGCCGCACAGGCTTTTGAAACTCTGCGAACTGACCGGTGCTAGATTGATTCAAATAAGCACCGACTGTGTATTTTCTGGGATTAAAGGTAACTATCTGGAGTCGGATGTTTCGGATGCTGAAGATCTTTATGGGAAGTCGAAATACATCGGCGAAGTAACAGAATCCAGGTATGCAATTACTCTGCGCACTTCGATTATAGGTCGTGAATTGAACTCGGCTAATTCACTGCTTGATTGGTTTCTAGCGCAGCAGGGGGCTGTCAAAGGTTATTCGAAGGCCATATTTTCAGGCTTACCCACGGATGAGCTGGCAAACGTGATCAGTGATTACGTTATTCCGCGTAGTGATATTTATGGTCTGTATCACGTTTCCGCTGATCCGATAGACAAGTTTTCTTTGTTGGAGATGGTGGCGAAAGAGTATGAGAAGAACATTACTCTGACTGCTGATCCTTCTTTTGTAATAGACCGCTCGTTGGACTCTACACGGTTTCGCTCTGAAGTGGGGTACAACCCGCCCTCATGGCATGCACTGGTAGCTAATATGCGTAAAGCATCTTTAATTTAATCAATTTCCGGGTGTGGTTATGTTTGATAATAAGGTTTTGATGATAACGGGCGGGACCGGCTCTTTTGGTAATACTGTCTTGAATCGATTTCTGAATACGGATGTCAAAGAGATTATCGTATTTAGTCGAGATGAAAAAAAGCAAGAGGATATGCGGATTGCTTTAAATAATCCGAAGGTCAAGTTCTATATTGGCGATGTAAGAAATTATGAAAGTATAAACCGCGCCATGGCGGGTGTTGACTATGTTTTTCACGCGGCAGCGCTAAAGCAGGTCCCGTCCTGTGAGTTTTACCCGATGGAAGCGGTACTGACAAACGTCACAGGAACTGAGAACGTCCTGAATGCTGCCATCGATAATGATGTCAAGCGTGTCGTATTGTTGAGTACGGATAAGGCTGTATACCCTATCAATGCAATGGGTATTTCAAAGGCAATGGGCGAGAAGATTCTGATTGCCAAGTCGAGAACGGTTCGGGAAGGCGGCCCCGTCTTTTGTGCGACTCGTTATGGAAACGTAATGGCATCACGTGGATCGGTTATTCCTCTTTTTGTCGAGAAGATCAAGGCTGGCGTTCCGTTGACTGTTACCGACCCTAAAATGACTCGGTTCCTGATGAGTCTGGAGGACTCTGTCGACCTGGTACTTCATGCATTCGAGCACGGAGAGCAGGGAGACATATTTGTCCAGAAAGCACCGGCCAGTACTATCGGTGAACTCACCACTGCATTGAAAGAGCTATTTTCGAGTGATGCGCAGGTAAATATCATTGGTACTCGCCATGGCGAGAAACTTTACGAGTCGCTGGTTTCTCGTGAGGAAATGGCTAAGGCCAAGGACATGGGGCGATACTATCGTATTCCCGCTGACAATCGCGATCTGAACTACGACAAGTTCATTATAGAAGGGCACGTCGAGGCGAACGCCATCGACGATTACACTTCGCATAATACAGAATTGCTTAGTGTTGAAAAAATCAAGGAGTTACTTATGACGTTGGATTACATTAAGCAAAGTATTGGTCGATAGGTTGGTGGTATATAACCTTCGCTTCAATGTGGGGATTGTTGGTATATAGGGCTGGAAGTGCTGAATGGCTAATGGATACTCTGATCAAGAACCAAGCGTCGCTCGCGTGAGTGTTGTTATTCCGTGCTATTGTTGTAAAAGTACAATACGGCGTGCGCTTGAGTCTGTTTATCTACAGTCACTACGGCCAGCTGAAGTTATTTTAATTGACGATTCCAGTCCTGACGATACATTGAGTTTTTTATATGAACTGGCTGCTGAGTATTCCAAGGGCTGGATTAAGGTTGGTTCTTTGGCAGTGAATTCCGGCCCCGGTACCGCGAGGAACAAGGGCTGGGATATGGCGACTCAACGTTATGTGGCGTTTCTCGATTCGGATGATAGTTGGCATCATAACAAAATTGAACTGCAGTACGATTGGATGGAGCGTAATCCGGAAGCGGTTCTGACTGGGCAGAAAGGTCTCATGATTGACGTAGCGTCCAGCGAAGTCCGTACATTATATGGGCACGGTGACGTAAAATTCACTGAGGTTATCAAGAAGCGTTTGTTAATCTCCAATCATTTTTCTACACCCTCAATTATGTTGAGGCGAGAACTTACCTTCAGGTTTCCCGAAAGCAAGCGGTTTTGTGAAGACTACGAGCTTTGGTGCGAGCTGTGCTGTTCAGGTCTGAAATGCTATTCGATGGATCAGCCTTTGACTTTCTGCCATAAGCCACTCTATGGAGCTGCGGGGTTGAGCAGCCATCTATGGAAAATGGAAAAAGGCGAACTGGGTGTATACAGTGCGATGCGTGAGAAGCGCAAGATTGGGCGTGTTCATAGCTGTGCTCTAAAGGCCTGGTCTTTGGTACGGTATGTTCGCCGTGCACTAAAGATACGCTATAGTAGTGGTCCGCAATGATTTATATAACTGGCTGGATCATTTTGCTTGTCACACTTTTTCTGACTTCGCTATCGGGCTATAGAACCCGCCTGTTTGCGGCTATTGCAATGTTGTTTTTTTTGTTTCTTTCAGTTTTTCGCGGTTCCGTGGGTACGGATACGAATACCTACGAATTTCTCGTCGGCCAGTTGATGCAAGGGCTGTCCTGGACGGGGATGGAGCCAGGCTTTGTTTTTTTAAGTTGGTCGCTCGTGACGTTGACAGGCTCGGCTTCAGTTGCCGTAAGGCTTGTCAGTGCTGCCATATTTCTGGTGATGTTTATATACCTGTTTCGTTCTGATAAGAATGAAAAATTCTTGCTGCTTTCTTATATGCTGCCTGCATTTGTTTATCAATACACCATGAACGGTTTGAGGATTGGTATTGCAGCAATGTTACTGCTACTAGCGGTGCAAAAAATAAGAAGGCTTAATAACGCGTCAGGTGTAGTGCTTGCACTCTCGGCACTGATTTTCCACTATTCTTCGCTTGTCTCCTTAGTATTCATATGGGCTTCGCAAGCTCGCTGGGTAAAGGCATCCAATATTTTGGTTGTGCCTGTCGCGAGTGCGCTAGTGTTGGTGATTTTCAGTATCAATAGTGATTACTTTTTTGCAAAGCTGCTCTCATATCAAGTTTCTGAATCACCTAGCCCGTTTTCAGGCCTGGGGAAGGTCGTGGTGCTTTTGGTGCTTGTATTGGGTGTCATGCTGTCGAGGCTGCCTAATATTGAAAAACTGAAACTCGCTTTCCTTGGTGGTGGTTTTACAGTGGTTTTCTGGGGTATTTCTAGCATTTCGTATGCTGGGTTACGGTTCTTGGATCTCATTTCCTTCGCATTTCCACTTGCAATATTGCTTACCTATAACAGGTGCCGATTAGACTTTGATCGCGCCATCAAGGTTGTCTTTTTATTGGCCGGCTTGCTTGCCGCCGTGAGCAGTTACAGGAATTTCACATCTGAAGCAGGCCAGGGGCCGTCACCCTTTATGCCTTATCAGCTCAACGCGTTTTTTGGCGAGTGATAGCTCAATGAGAACTCCTGGCTTTTTTGAATGGGATAAATCCAGTGCCGTGGCACTGATGCAATCAGCGTCTCAGCTTCTAATTCCGTCCGGGAGTAGCCTATGAAAGTTTGCATAACAGGCGGCACTGGGTTCATCGGTGGCCCTCTTTGTACTGCTTTGCTGAGCCAGGGCTATGCAGTCAAAATGCTTTCTCGAACAGACCGCGCGCAGGCCCCGGGATTGGTGGTGACTGCTGGTGATTTGCTTGAAGGGGGTGAGCCACTTCTGAGTTTCATTGAGGATTGTGATGTTTTATTTCACTGTGCCGGAGAAATAAAAAACACTGACTTGATGTATGACCTGCATGTTCATGGAACCGGTAATCTTCTTAAGGCTGTGAGTGAAAAAATCAATCGGACTGGACAAGGTTTTCACTGGGTTCAGTTGAGCAGTACGGGGGCCTATGGTAGGCGCACAGCCACCAGCCAGACTGTTGTTGATGAAGGGTTTTCACCCGCCCCAGTGGGTGAGTACGAGGTTACAAAGACTATTTCGGATGAGTTGGTAGTCAGTTTCTCGAAAATCGAACCTCGATTTACTTACACTATTTTACGTCCTTCGATCGTAATTGGTGCGAACATGCCGAACCAATCTTTTTTTCAGCTGGCGGCTATGGTTCGCAAAGGTCTGTTCTTTTATATCGGGTCTAAACAAGCGCTGTCGACCTATGTACATGTGAATGACGTGGTCAGGGCGTTGATTTTGTGCGCTACACACGTTAAGGCAAGAGGAGAGATATTCATCTTGTCCAATGACTGTCCGCTTTCCGAGGTCATTGAGTCCATTGCAGATGTCTACAGTGTATCGAAGCCCATATTGAAGGTCCCTGAACGCATACTGCGCCTGCTGGTCAGGCTTGTTTCCCCTCTCATCAAGCTGCCGTTGACGAACGAGCGGATAGATGAACTTGTAAAACGTACAAGCTACAGTTCGGCTAAGCTAAAACGAGAGCTTGGGTTTGAGTTTCAGCAATCCATACCGAGTGCGATGCCTGAATTGCTGGACCAATTCCTCAGAAAATCAAAATCTAAAGCTGTGGCAAACAATGACTAAACTGAAAAGAATATGTGTGGTTGCTACTGTGCCTGTTGCTTTGAAAGTATTCATGGTAGAGCACATTAATAAGCTGGCAGAAACCTACAGTGTCACGGTAATGACCAACGCTGAAGCTGAGGAAGTTTATCGCTTTCTGGATAGGCGTATAAAATTTATACCGCTTCCGATACAGCGTAAGGTCTCAGTATTTAGTGACTTGGTATCGTTGATAAAGCTGTTCAAGATTTTCGGTTCTGAAAAATTCGACTGTGTACTTTCAATTATGCCCAAGTCAGGTCTCCTGACAATGCTTGCCGGGTATTTGGCGCGGGTCCCACGGCGTGTTCATATATTCACAGGACAGGTCTGGTATACCAAGCAAGGGTTTTCCAGATTTGCTCTGAAAAAGCTTGACCAGCTTCTTGCGTTTTCTGCAACTCACCTGCTCGCGGACAGCCCATCACAACGAGCATTTCTGATTGAAGAAGAAGTCGTAAGACCGGAAAAAATCGAAGTGCTGGGAAAGGGCTCGATCAGTGGCGTGGACTTGGCTCGTTTCAAACCGGATCCGATGGCGCGAAAAAAAATCAGGCAAGAGTTGGGTCTGAATGAATCGGCGCTGGTTTTTCTATTCATGGCACGACTGACCTATGCCAAAGGTATCGTGGATTTGGCACAGGCTTTTACGCATATCGCAATGACCTGCCCAAATGCTCATCTGTTGATAGTGGGTCCTGATGAAGATGGTGTGGAGGAGGTGGTAACCGAGCTGAGTTCAACGTTCAAGGGACGAGTTCACCGGGTTGGATTTACCAATAACCCCGAGGCCTATATGGCCGCTGCCGATATTTTCAGTTTACCGAGCTATCGCGAAGGATTCAGTTTGGCGACTATCCAGGCCGCAGGTGTCGGTTTACCCGCGATTGCTTCTCGAATATATGGGTTGAGCGATGCAGTTCAAGAGGGCATGACAGGCCTTCTCCATAAGCCCGGCGCCATCGATGAGATCAGCGAAGCCATGGCAAGGCTTTATTCAGATGGCGAATTGCGAGTTTCTCTTGCCGAAGAGGCGCGCAAGCGGGCACATACTGATTTTACTCAGTCGATGATTGTCAATGAAATGGCCGCTTATATTGATCGGTTGGTGCTTTAATACGTTGGTCCGGCATATCCTGTCGGTTAATGAGGCGCTACTGCAATTGCGGTGTGAACGTTGCTCTTGGGGTAATTATTGATGCATGTACTCGTCACCGGTGCTTCAGGGTTTGTAGGCAAGCGATTGGTAGAGACCTTGGCGCAAAATGATAACTTTCTCGTAACCGGGACCGTACGTGGCAATAATGCTGCGCATACCGACGCGGTGAAACTCGTTAATGTCGGTGACCTTTCCTTCGAGACTGATTGGTCTGAAGCACTTTCAAGCGTTGACGTGGTTGTGCATGCTGCAGCGCGCGTTCATGTGATGAATGACCTGGAGACCGATCCTCTTGTCGCTTTTCGCAAGGTCAACGTCGAAGGCACATTGAATCTGGCGCGCCAGGCCGTGGCGGCGGGAGTCCGCAGGTTCATCTTTATAAGTTCCATCAAGGTCAACGGCGAGGGTACTGTTCCCGGCTCTCCATACACGGCACAAGATGTTCCCGCGCCGGCAGATCCTTACGGTGTATCCAAGATGGAGGCGGAAGCGGGGCTGCGAGACTTGGCTATTGCCAGTGGCTTGGAGGTCGTGATCATCCGGCCAGTATTGGTGTATGGGCCTGGGGTCAAGGCCAACTTTTTGAGTATGATGCGCTGGTTGGATAAAGGTATTCCACTTCCGTTCGGTGCTATCTCCAACCGCCGTAGTCTGGTGGCGCTGGATAATCTCGTCGACCTTATCATCACCACGGTCACTCACCCTTCGGCAGCCAATCAAACGTTTCTGGTCAGTGATGGTGAAGATCTATCTACGACTCAGTTGTTGCACCGAATGGCGACAGCGCTGAACAGGAAGGCCCGTCTACTTCCGGTGCCCGGGGTTTTGTTGAGTATTGGTGCCCGCCTTCTCGGTAAAAAGTCATTGTCTCAACGACTTTGTGGCTCTTTACAGGTTGATATTGATAAAACGCGGTCATTGTTATCCTGGACGCCGCCAGTTTCAGTTGATCACGCGTTAAAAATAGCCGCCTCGTATTATATGGAACTGAAAAATAATGATTAGTTGGTGGTTGATACTCGTTGCTGTGTTCGTGTCTTTCATCTTGACCGCCGCGTTACGCCGGTATGCGTTGGCTAAAAGTATCATTGATGTGCCAAATGCGCGCAGTTCACATACCGTACCCACCCCTCGTGGTGGCGGAGTGTCGATCGTACTGACGTTTCTTTTTACCCTTCCTTTATTATTAATGGCCGGGCTTGCTCCACTATCCGCAGCGGTTGCATTGGGCGGTGCCGGTGCCTTGGTCGCTTTGATTGGTTTCATGGATGATCACGGCCATATAGCCGCAAGGTGGCGGTTGCTCGGCCACTTTTTCGCTGCGGGTTGGGCTCTGTTCTGGTTGGGCGGGTTGCCGCCAATCACTTTTTTTGGCATGGCTGTTTACCTGAGTTGGTTGGGGCAATTTTTGGCCGTTCTATATCTTGTATGGATGCTTAATCTGTATAACTTCATGGATGGCATCGATGGGATCGCCAGTGTCGAAGCTATTTGCGTGTGCCTGGGGGCATGTTTACTTTATTGGTTGGCGGGATTTGAAGGTTTGATCTGGCTCCCGATGCTACTGGCGGCAGCCGTGGCGGGGTTTTTGTTCTGGAATTTCCCCCCGGCACGTATCTTCATGGGCGATGCGGGCAGTGGTTTTCTGGGAATCATATTGGGTGTACTTTCGATTCAGGCCGCCTGGGCGTCTTCGCAGTTATTATGGGCTTGGCTGATCCTGCTTGGCGTATTTGTCGTTGATGCGACATTTACATTGATCCGACGTCTTGTACGTGGAGATAAAGTATATGAAGCGCATCGCAGCCATGCATATCAATTTGCCAGCAGGCGCTTTGGCCGCCATTTACCGGTTACATTGGCAGTTGCATGTATAAATTCTCTGTGGCTACTGCCCATCGCTTTATGTGTTGTCTATCTTGGGCTTGATGGCGCGTCAGCTGTGGTAGTGGCGTATTTGCCACTCGTTATTCTCGCGATAAAGTTTCAGGCCGGTGCACTGGAAAAGGCTGAAGATTAACTAATCTCCCAAAGGGTTTGTTTTCTGTGAGTACTGATGTGTTTAAAAACGTAGAATAGCTGCGTTGAATAAGCTTTGGGGTGAGTCTGAGGTGAGTGAAGGGACTATGAACAGATTGCGAGCATTTTTGGTGGGGCTGCCACGTCGCAAAAAACGGCTGATTCAAGTCGGTACCGACGTCTTCATGGTTTGGGCGGCTTTATGGCTTGCGTTCGTCGTAAGGCTTGGACTGGACGAAATGGTTAACCCCGTTCGTGTTCACTTCTGGTTGTTTCTCGCTGCCCCGATAGTGGCTATACCGTTGTTTATCCGTTTCGGAATGTACCGAGCGGTAATGCGGTATTTCGGCAACGATGCTCTCATCGCGATCATCAAGGCGGTCAGCCTTTCATCCCTCATTCTGGGCGTGTTGGTGTATTGGTATAGCAATCACCAGAGCGTCGTTCCGCGCTCGATTATTTTCAACTATTGGTGGCTTAGCCTGATCATGGTGGGTGGCCTGCGTCTGGCCATGCGCCAGTACTTTCTGGGAGATTGGTTTGCGGCAGCGCAGCATGTGCCTTTTACCAGTCGTGAAGATGGTCTTCCACGAGTGGCCATTTACGGCGCGGGAGCTGCTGGTAACCAACTAGTTGCTGCACTGAGGATGGGCCGAGTGATGCGTCCGGTGGCCTTCATCGATGATGACTCCAGTATCTCCGATCGTGTTATTTCAGGTTTGCAGGTGTACAAACCCAAGCATATCCAGCGCATGATCGATGTCACCGGTGCCCAGGAAATCCTGTTGGCAATCCCGTCTTCCAATCGCGGCCGCCGTCGGGAAATTCTCGGTTTCCTTGAGGGTTTTCCACTTCACGTACGAAGCGTTCCAGGTTTCATGGACCTGGCCAGTGGCCGGGTCAAGGTGGATGACATTCAGGAAGTGGACATCGCCGACCTTTTGGGACGCGACACAGTGCCTGCCCAGGGTGAGCTACTGGAGCATTGCATCAAGGGCCAGAACGTTCTGGTAACCGGAGCCGGGGGGTCCATAGGGTCTGAACTGTGCCGGCAGATTCTCGCCCTGCGTCCGACCACGCTCCTGTTGTTCGAACACAGCGAGTTCAATCTCTACAGCATCCTATCGGAGCTTGAGCAACGTGTTACGCGTGAGTCGCTGTCCGTAAAGTTACTGCCGATACTGGGCTCTGTACGCAATCAGTCCAAGCTTGAAAGCGTCATGAAAACCTGGGGCATCAACACTGTCTACCATGCAGCCGCTTACAAGCATGTGCCGATGGTTGAGCACAACATCGCCGAAGGTGTGTTGAACAACGTGATCGGGACGCTGAACACAGCTCAAGCTGCCTTGCAGACGGGCGTGGCCAACTTCGTGCTGATTTCCACTGATAAGGCTGTCCGTCCTACCAATGTCATGGGCAGCACCAAGCGCCTTGCGGAATTGACGCTTCAAGCCCTTAGCCGCGAACTGGCGCCTGTACTGTTCGGTGATCAGTCGAACGTATCGCGGGTCAACAAAACACGCTTCACCATGGTTCGCTTCGGCAATGTACTGGGGTCTTCCGGTTCAGTGATTCCGCTATTTCACAAGCAGATCAAGTCGGGTGGCCCGTTGACGGTCACTCATCCGAAGATCACCCGATACTTCATGACCATTCCGGAAGCCGCCCAACTGGTAATCCAAGCCGGTTCCATGGGCCTGGGCGGGGATGTTTTCGTGCTGGATATGGGGGAGCCGGTAAAGATTGTCGAACTGGCCGAGAAGATGGTCCACCTGTCTGGCTTGAGTGTTCGTTCTGACAAGAATCCCCATGGTGACATCGCGATCGAGTTCTCCGGACTGCGTCCTGGAGAAAAGCTCTACGAGGAGTTACTGATTGGCGACAACGTGGCTGCTACCCAGCATCCGATGATCATGCGGGCTAACGAAGATCATTTTGCGTGGGATGTGCTCAAAGGCAAGTTGACTGAGCTTCTTGCTGCTGTGGATCAGAATGACTATCCCCGCGTTCGCCAATTGCTGCGTGAAACAGTCAGTGGCTACAGTCCGGATGGTGAAATCGTCGACTGGTTTCACCAGCAGCGTCGTCTCGAACCTTGAGGTCCACTGCCCAAGGATTATCCGCCGCGACAGGGTCGGGTACGGATATTCATATGCTGTAACTCACCCACTTTTGACTATCCCGGCACATCGCCTAAGTTTGAAAAGCAGCTTCGGAAAGCTGCTTTACTCATCGATGTCATGGAGCGTTTTCAAATGCGTAGATCCTGTTTTTCCTCCCTGGTGTTTGCCGTTCTCACCAGTTTTTCCCTCGCTGCCACAGCCGCCCCTTCTGTAAAACCAGAGGCCTCATCGCCGGTCGCGGCCCAGATGGTCAAAGCCGAGCAATCCACTTCCAAGGTAAATCTCAACTCGGCTGATGCGCAAACCCTGCAGCGGGATCTGTTCGGCATCGGCGCGGCCAAGGCGAAGGCAATCATCGCTTATCGGGAGTCCAATGGTTCTTTCACGGCGGTGGATGAGTTGCTGGAGGTGAAGGGGATTGGCAAGTCGCTTCTGGAGAAGAATCGCGACCGTCTGGAAATCAGGTAGGGCAAAAGGCAGGCAAAAAGAAGACCGGTTATTGACCGGTCTTTTTTTCGCCCAGGGTTTTCAGATGCCCGCTCACTACCTCAAGAATCCGCGTTGCCAAACCAGGGTTTTTTACGCTTCTCGCCAACACTAGCGCGCCTACCAAGGTCGACATCATGACCAAACTTTGCTCCTGCGCATTTGTATTGTCGAGCGCGGCTTCGATTTGGGTGAGTCTTGCAGCCAGTATCGCATCGGTGGTGGGGCTCTGCCGCCCGTGTTGCCCCAGTTCCGAGGACATGGTGGGTAATGGGCAGCCGTGGGCCGGTGATGTCCGGTGCCATTCGGATAGATAACTGTCGATAAATGCTTCCAGCGGTCGTTGCTGGCTGAACAGCGCCGCGCAATGGGCGTCCAGCTCTTCGGCGGCGGCTTGCAAGGCCTCTTCCACCAGTTCGTCCTTGGATTTGAAATGGGCGTAGAACCCACCATGGGTGAGACTCAGGGCTTTCATCAGGGGCTGCAGGCCGGTGGCGCCGATGCCGTCGCGGCGAAATCGGACAGAGGCCTCCTTGATGATGCGCTGGTGGGTTTGAGCTTTGTGATCTTGCGAATAGCGCATTGATGGCACCCTCCGATACATCACGCCATATTAACCAAGCTTTTGTGCGGATTCCCGGCTCTTTACAAAGTCGCGAGATTTATCGCGGCTCCTTTGCTGTTTGGCATGAATAGTGATTATGTACCGCAAAGATTGTCGAACAATCACGAAAGCCCGTTGCCGACTCGCAACCCACCGTTAATTGGAGCATTGCACCATGTACAAAGACTACCCAGCGGCTTATCAAGTCAGCAAAGGTTCAGCGTTGCAGGTCGACAAGGCGTTCTATGAACGGGTTCGCGACGAGGCTGAGCGACGCACGCTGATTGAGCAATTCGAAGTCCCGATAAGGACTGGCAGGGCATGGAAAGTCCCGGCTGGCCATGTGTTCCGAGTGACTACCCCGGTAGGCCCGCAGGTGGGGGATTTTAACGTGTGGAATGCCAACGATCCGCGCGAGCGGCTGTGGGCGGCGCGTACCCGACAGTTACAGGGCGCGCATGTCACAACCCATGATCGGCTGTGGTCAAACCTGCCGTTCCTGCGCCCGCTGCTGACGATTACCGATGACAGTCTGGCTGGTTATGGAATCGATGAGCACGGCGCACGATTGCACGACCTGTTGGGAACTCGTTGCGATCCCTACGTGAACAAGATGCTTACCGGGGAGGACTTTCATCATCACTGCCACTCGAACCTGACTCGCGCGGTGCTGCCTCACGGGCTGACCGAGTTTGATGTGCATGACGTGCTGAACATTTTCCAGTGCACGGGCCTTAACCACGATGACATGTACTTCATGAAAGCGTGTCCGGCGCAGCAAGGTGACTACCTCGAGTTCTTCGCTGAGATCGATGTGCTGTGCGCACTATCGACCTGTCCGGGGGGGGATTTGTCGTTGCCGATGTGGGGCCCTGATGCGCAGGACCCCCTCAGCGTTTGCCGGCCGTTGGGAATAGAGATCTATCGACTGGAGGATGACCTGCTGAAGGGATGGAATTCGCCAGAGCGTGCTGCCTACGACGGCCAGCACGGCCTGCATATCGCGAAAGCAGATTGGGAGTAGATGATCAGTCAGCGGTCCTGTGCATCTTTGGCATCCGCTTGCGCGTTGCGTTCGGCTACGCGCTTGCGTTGCTCATCGGTCAGTTCCACTTTGTGGGCGCTGTCGCGCAACATCATCAAACCACCGACAATCGAACCGATAGCGACGGCCATGATTAACCAGGCATACCAGGGCATAGGGCTCTCCTTGAGGCCGACTGCCGTGGGGAGGATTTCCCACAGCACTATCAGCTTTGAGTAACGGGCTTCGTCAGTCGTTCCATTGTAGGCCCGTTCTGCCTCGCAGGACGTTCTAGCCACATAAACCCCGCATAAACCCACTCTTTACGCCGATTTTACGCTCCGACTGCCTACTCGCTCTCGTTCCTTTACGCCACTCCTGCGGACAATCCTCCTACACGCGGCACTCGCCGTACGACGGAGAAACTTCCATGAGCATTCTGGACGGGGTGTCACTGCTATTGGCCGTGGCGCTGTTCATTTACCTGCTGGTTGCGCTGCTACGCGCAGATCGGAACTAGGAGCGGCTATGCACAGTTATGACTATTGGCTGGTCATCGCCTTTTTTGCCGTAGTGCTGGTTCCGGCGCCCTTTCTGGGACGGTTCTACTACAAGGTGATGGAGGGGCAGCGCACCTGGCTGACGCCTGTGCTCGGGCCGGTCGAGCGTGTCTGTTTGCGCCTGTCGGGAGTTGATGCACAACAGGAGCAAAGTTGGCAGAAGTATGCCTTGGCCTTGCTGGTCTTCAACCTTGCAGGCTTTGTGCTGTTGTTCTCGATCCTGCTGCTGCAGGGCTCATTGCCCCTCAACCCGCAGCAACTGCCGGGCATGGAGTGGACGCAGGCCTTCAACACTGCCGTCAGCTTTATCACCAATACCAACTGGCAGTCCTACAGCGGTGAGGCGTCCCTGAGCTACTTCAGCCAGATGGTCGGTCTTACCGTGCAGAATTTTGTCAGTGCGGCCACCGGCCTGGCTGTCCTTGTTGCTTTGTGCCGCGGGATTGGTCGCAAATCGGCAAGCACACTGGGCAACTTCTGGGTCGACATGACCCGTGCCACCCTTTATGGGCTGTTGCCACTGTGCCTGGTGCTGGCGTTGTTTCTGGTCTGGCAGGGCGTACCCCAGACCTTTGCCCATTACGTGAATGCACTGACGATGCAGGGCGCGGATCAACTGATTCCGTTGGGGCCGGCAGCCAGCCAGATCGCGATCAAGCAATTGGGCACCAACGGCGGCGGCTTCTTTGGCGTCAACTCGGCGCATCCATTCGAAGACCCGACGGCCTGGTCCAATTTGTTTGAGGTGGCTTCGATCATCCTGATCCCGGCTGCTCTGGTGTTCACGTTTGGCCATTACGTCAAAGACCTGCGCCAGAGCCGTGCGATTCTCGGCTGCATGCTCGCACTGTTCCTGATCGGGGGCTCGGTGTCGCTCTGGTCCGAATACCAGCCCAATCCGACCCTGGACAACCCCGCTGTCGAGCAGGTTGCACCGTTGGAGGGTAAGGAAGCCCGCTTCGGTACTACCGGCACCGTGCTGTGGTCGGTGACTACCACGGCGGCGTCCAATGGCTCGGTCAACGGCATGCAGGACAGCCTCAGCCCCCTCAGTGGAATGGTGGCGCTGGTCAATATGATGGTCGGCGAAGTGATCTTCGGCGGCGTCGGTGCCGGGATGTACGGCATGTTGCTCAATGTGCTGATCGCGGTGTTTCTCGCCGGCCTGATGATCGGTCGTACACCGGAATACCTGGGCAAGAAGCTCCAGGCCAGGGAAGTGCAACTGCTGGTGGTGACGCTGCTGGTCATGCCGGTAGCCGTGCTGGTGCTCGGCGCTATCGCCGCCAGCCTGCCAGGCCCTGCGGCTGCGATCAGCAACCCTGGTCCCCACGGTTTTAGCCAGTTGCTTTACGCCTACACCTCCGCCGGCGCCAACAACGGTTCGGCATTCGGCGGCTTTGGTGCCAACACGCCCTTTCACAACCTGATGCAGGGCCTGGGCATGTTGATCGGTCGTTTTGGCTACATCCTCCCGGTACTGGCCCTGGCCGGCAGCCTGGCGATGAAGAAGAGTGCACCTGTCAGCCAGAACAGCTTTCCGACCCATGGACCGCTGTTCGTGACCCTGTTGACCGTGACCATCTTGCTGGTGGGCGGCCTGACCTTCTTGCCGACACTGGCATTGGGACCTATCGCGGAACACCTGAGCATGGGTTTCTAAAAAAGGGATATGAACATGAATATGCCTGTAAAAAATGCCGCACCGGTCAACACCCAGGAGCCGGCCAAAACCGCAATCTCGGCCCTGTGGCGCCCGGCGCTGGTCCAGGCTTTCGTCAAGCTGGACCCACGACAGTTGAAACGCTCGCCTGTGATGCTGGTGGTGGAGCTGACTGCGGTGTTCACCACCGTGCTGTGCTTTATACCTGATGCCGCCGTGTCCACCTTCGTCGCTGTGCAAATCGCGTTATGGCTGTGGTTTACGGTGCTGTTCGCCAACTTCGCCGAAGCGTTGGCAGAGGGGCGTGGCAAGGCCCGTGCCGATAGCCTCAAGGCCGGCAGTGATGGCCTCAATGCCCAGCGAAAAGAGGCAGATGGCAGCTTCAAGACAGTGCCTGCCACCAGCCTGCGCAAAGGCGATGTGGTGCGGGTCGCCGCCGGGGAAATGATCCCCGGTGACGGCGAAGTCATAGAGGGCATTGCCGCAGTCAACGAAGCGGCGATTACCGGCGAGTCGGCGCCAGTGATTCGCGAGTCCGGTGGTGATCGCTCGGCCGTCACCGGCAATACCCGCCTGGTGTCGGACTGGCTGCTGATCCGCATCACTGCCAACCCGGGCGAGTCGACCCTGGACCGGATGATCGCCCTGGTAGAAGGGGCCAAGCGCCAGAAGACCCCCAATGAAGTGGCGCTGGATATCCTGCTGATCGGCCTGACCTTGATCTTCCTGTTAGTAGTGGTGACCTTGCAGCCGTTCGCGTACTTCGCCAATGGCAGCCTGCCGCTGGTGTTTTTGGTCGCCCTGCTGGTGACGCTGATTCCTACCACCATTGGCGGTCTGTTGTCGGCCATCGGCATTGCCGGCATGGACCGTCTGGTGCGCCTCAACGTGATCGCCAAGTCCGGCCGCGCAGTGGAAGCGGCGGGTGACGTGCATGTACTGCTGCTGGACAAGACCGGCACCATCACCTTTGGTAATCGCCGGTGCGCGGCGGTGTACGCAGCCCCAGGCGTCAGCGGCAAGGAACTGGCCGAAGGTGCGTTGCTGGCTTCTCTGGCGGACGACACCGCCGAAGGCAAATCCATCGTCGAGTACCTGCGTGCGTTGCATCCGCAAAACGAGCCGGCTGCCGAGGAGCTGACCGGCGTGCCGTTCAGTGCTGAGACACGTTTGTCCGGTGTCGATTATCAGGGGCGCGTATTGCGTAAAGGCGCCGTCGACTCGGTGCTGGCGTTTATCGGCATGCAACGTCACGACTTGCTGCCGGTGCTGTACAGGGAAATCGACAAGATTGCCCAGAGTGGTGGCACGCCACTGCTGGTGTGTGCCGACGGCAAGCTGCTCGGTGCGATTCACCTCAAGGATGTGGTCAAGCCCGGTATTCGCGAACGTTTCGCCGAACTGCGCAAGCTGGGGATCCGCACGGTGATGGTGACGGGCGACAACCCGTTGACCGCCGCTGCCATCGCCGCCGAGGCGGGCGTTGACGATGTACTGGCCGAAGCCACGCCCGAGAAAAAGCTGGCGCGTATTCGCCTTGAACAGAATGACGGACGCCTGGTGGCCATGTGCGGCGACGGCGCCAACGACGCGCCGGCACTGGCTCAGGCAGACGTCGGCATGGCGATGAATGACGGTACGCAAGCGGCTCGCGAGGCGGCAAACATGGTCGATCTCGATAGCGACCCTACCAAGCTGCTGGACGTGGTACAGGTCGGCAAGGAGTTGCTGGTGACTCGAGGTGCGCTGACCACGTTCTCTATTGCCAACGACGTGGCCAAGTACTTCGCCATCCTGCCGGCGCTGTTCGCTTCGATCTACCCGCAACTGGGCGTGCTCAATGTGATGCACCTGAGTAGTCCCCAGAGCGCGATCCTCTCGGCCATCGTGTTCAATGCCTTGATCATCGTGGTGCTGATTCCGCTGGCCCTGCGGGGTGTGCGGGTGCAGGCAGCGAGCGCTTCGGCGTTGCTGCGGCGCAACCTGTTGATCTATGGCGTTGGTGGGATTGTGGTGCCGTTCGTGGGGATCAAGGCGATTGACATGCTATTGACTGCGTTGCACCTGGTTTGAAGCGATGCCGCAGTCGTTGGGCTGCGGCACTCAGTGACGTGTTTTCTTTGAGGATTTGATGATGACCAAGATGATCCGCCCGGCCTTGAGCCTACTGGTGTTGATGAGCCTGATCACCGGTGTGGCGTACCCTTTGGTGGTGACCGGTGTTGCCCAGGTGGCTTTCCCCGAACAGGCCAATGGCAGCCTGGTGCGCGATGCCGATGGCAAGGTGCGAGGCTCCAGCCTGATCGCCCAGGATTTTACCGGTGACGGCTGGTTCCACCCGCGGCCGTCGGCAGGTGCTTATGCGACTGTTTCCAGCAGTGCCAGCAACTTGGGGCCCAGCAACCCGGCACTGGCGACGCGGGTGTTCGAAGACGCCGGTAAATTGCAGGTTCCAGGCCAGGGCCCGGTGCCGCTGGCGCTGTTGACGACTTCTGGCAGCGGCCTTGATCCACACTTGCCTCCGCAAGCGATTGCCTATCAACTGGCGCGTGTGGCTGCGGCGCGGCATCTATCGGTGTCGGCCCTGGAACGACTGATGGACGCACACATCGAAAGCCCGCTGGTTGGGCCGCCGGTAGTGAATGTGCTGGCGCTGAACATGGCGCTGGAAAAGCTGTAGGCCACAGCACCGCCGTGATGGCGGTAGCCTGTTCTTTATATTGATCACTGAAAGAAGACTGACCTCATGAGCAACTCCGGCCGCGCCGATGCCCTGTTAGCCGATCTGTCCCGCAATGGCCGTGGCCGACTAAAAGTGTTTCTCGGCGCCGCCCCGGGTGTGGGCAAGACTTACGCCATGCTCCAGGCCGCCCACAGCCAGTTGCGCCAAGGCGTCAAGGTAGTTGCCGGTGTGGTCGAAACCCATGCTCGCGCCGAAACCGAGGCCTTGCTGGGTGGCTTGGTGCAGCAGCCTTTGCTGCGCTGCGAATACCGAGGCGTGATGTTGGAGGAGATGGACCTCGACGGCTTGCTCGCCGCCAAACCCACGCTGGTGCTGGTGGACGAACTGGCTCACAGCAACGCACCCGGCAGCCGCCATGAAAAGCGCTGGCAGGACATTCAGGAACTGCTCGCCGCCGGCATCAATGTGTTCACGACGGTCAACGTCCAACACCTGGAAAGCCTCAACGATCAGGTGCGGGGCATTACCGGTGTGCAAGTGCGTGAAACCTTGCCTGATTGGGTGCTGCAGGAGGCAGATGAACTGCTGTTGATCGACCTGCCATCCCGTGAGCTGTTGGAGCGCTTGCGCGATGGCAAGGTCTACGTACCGGAGCAGGCTCGCGCAGCCATTGATGCATTCTTCACCCAGACCAATCTCATGGCTCTGCGGGAGTTGGCGATGCAAACCGCCGCCGCTCACGTCGATGATGATTTGGCCCAGGGCTATCGCCAACTTGGCCAGGTCGTACCGACAGTGCGTGGGCGGCTGTTGGTTGGGATCGATGGTGATGCCCAGGCCGAGCGGTTGGTACGCCATGCCAGTCGCGTGGCCCAGCGTCGGCATCTGCCCTGGAGCCTGGTGCATGTCGACAACGGTCGCGTGCGCGACGAGCAATCACGTCTGCGCCTGCAAAACGCCCAGCAATTGGCAGAGCGCCTTGGGGGCGAAGTGGTGTTGCTGCGTGCCGGCGAGGTGGCCAAGACCCTTATCCAGCACGCCGCCGAGCGCCGTGCGAGCCTGGTATTGGTCGGACAGTCCCGCCCCCGCTGGCGGCGCCGACTGTTTGGCGGGGGGCTCGCGGCGCGGTTGTTGCGCAATGCGCGAGGCCTGGAAATCAACGTGCTCGACAGCGACGATGCTCCGGCGCCACCGCGTTTGCCCGATATGCGTGGCCTTGTTTGGTTCGACTATGGTCTGGCGGTGCTGGCAACGGTTCTCGCCAGTGCCTTGGCCTGGGGAGTATCGAGCCTTCTGGCATTACCCAATATCTCCTTGGTATTTCTCGCTGCCGTGCTGCTGGTGGCCGTGCGCAGTAGCCTGGGGCCTGCGCTGGCCTGCGCGGCGTTATCGTTTCTGACTTATGATTTCCTGTTTATTCCACCGAATTTCTCCTTCGCCATCCAGCGTGAGGAAGATGTGCTGACACTGGTGTTCTTCCTGCTGATGGCCGCGTTGACCGGCAATCTGGCGGCTCGCCAGCGCCGGCAACTGCAGGCTCTGCGTGACACGCAGGAAGAAACCAGCGAACTGCTCGATCTGTCGCGCAAACTTACCGCCGCCACGGATCGCCAGGCGGTGATCAGTGCTGCGGCCCATCACCTGCAAGGTTGGAGTGACCTGCAGCTGTGCCTGGTCAATCGTGATGGGCAGGGCGCCTGGAAGGTCGAGACGGGTGGCCCAATCACCTTTACCGAAGCCGAAAGCGCCGCCGCCGACTGGGCCTGGCAGCATGACCAGCCAGCGGGGGTAGGCACCGGGACACTGCCACTGGGGCGTTGGTGGTGGTGGCCGTTGTCCGGCGAGGATGGGCCCTTGGGCTTGCTCGGTGTCAGCCCCAAGAGCGGCCTGGAGTTGAGCGGCCAGCGCCGTCGCTTGCTCACTGCCTTGAGCCAACCGTTGGCCCAGGCGCTGGCGCGCGCGCAGTTGGCCCAGGACCTGGAGGCGGCGCGCCTGCACGGCGAAACCGAACAGCTGCGCAGTGCGTTGCTGGCGTCAGTGTCCCATGACTTGCGCACGCCGCTGACCTCCATGCGCGGCAGCATAGACAGCTTGCTGGCCCTGGGGGAGGCGATTCCCCTGGCCGATCGCCAGGAGTTGCTCGAAGGCACCCGTGACGAAGCCGAGCGGCTGGATCGCTACATCCAGAACCTGCTGGACATGACCCGTCTCGGCCACGGCGCCTTGAAACTGGCGCGCGATTGGGTATCTCCCGGTGATATTGTCGGCAGTGCCCTCGGCCGTTTGCGCGCGGTGTTGACGCCGTTGCAAGTGAGCACCGATGTACCGGCCGAACTGCCGTTACTGTATGTGCATGCGGCCCTGATCGAACAGGCGCTGGTCAATGTGCTGGAAAACGCTGCGCGGTTTTCCCCGCCTCACGGCCATCTGCAATTAAGCGCTGGCGTGACTGATCAGCAGCTGTTTTTTTCTGTCAGCGACGAGGGCCCGGGCATTCCCGAGGACGAGCGGGCGAAGATTTTCGACATGTTCTACACCGCTGCCAGGGGCGATCGTGGCGGGCAAGGCACTGGCCTGGGCCTGGCAATCTGCCAGGGAATGGTCGGCGCCCATGGCGGGCATATCAGCGTGGCCGAGGGGATTGGCGGTCGAGGTACCAGCATCACACTGTTCTTGCCGCTGCCGGCTCAACCTGACCTGGAAAGTGAACCTTGACCTCAGTTGCGCTACTCTCTTTTTTCACCGATTTTGATGGAACACCATGAGCCAGACTGCGACGATTTTGGTCATTGATGACGAGCCGCAGATCCGCAAATTCTTGCGCATCAGCCTGGCTTCCCAGGGCTATAAAGTGATTGAAGCCGCAAGCGGCAATGAAGGACTGGCCCAGGCTGCGCTGAACAAACCGGACCTGCTGGTGCTAGACCTTGGCCTGCCGGACATCGATGGGCAACAAGTGCTGCGCGAATTTCGCGAATGGTCGACGGTGCCGGTACTGGTGTTGTCGGTACGCGCCAACGAAGAGCAGAAGGTTCAGGCACTGGACGGTGGCGCCAATGATTACGTGACCAAACCTTTCGGTATCCAGGAGTTTCTCGCCCGGATACGAGCCCTGCTACGCCAGGCGCCGGCCGGCGAGGCCCAGGAGGCCGCATTGTGCTTCGGCCCGCTGACCGTGGACCTGGCCTATCGCCGGGTCTCGCTGGACGGTGCCGAAGTGGCGCTGACCCGCAAGGAGTATGCGGTGCTGGCGCAACTGGCGCGTCATCCCGGACGAGTGATTACCCAGCAACAATTGCTCAAGGATATTTGGGGGCCGACCCATACCGAAGACAGCCATTACCTGCGGATCGTGGTGGGACATTTGCGCCAGAAACTGGCGGACGATCCGGCGCAGCCACGGTTTATCGTGACCGAGGCGGGGGTAGGGTATCGATTGTTGGGTGCGCCGGCCTGACAGACACTGGCTATCTGTCAGGGGCGTCTACGACTGCTCACTCTCATACCGATCCAACGTATCGCTGGCAATCTCACGTCCCAGTGCGATCAACTCCGGCGCCTTGTAGAACTCGAAAAACCGGCATACCCGCTTGGGCACGTTGATGAGAATATCCGGCGGGTAGCCCGCAATCTTGTACTGCGCCAATGACGTTTGCATCACCTCGAAGCTCTGGTTGATCAAGTCCAGCAGCGAGGCAGGTCCCACGTTGTCGATGATGAATGAACCGGTAGCCGACTTGGGGGTGCCGGCTTCTTGTGGGGCGGCGGCAGGTTGCTGGGCTTCAGGGTCGGCGCCTTCCGGCCATGGATTGATGTCGGCAGCCTGGGCCTGCAGGGCCTCTTGTTCCAGCAGCAACAGCTGCTCGGCTTGTTTGCGGCGAAACGGGAGATGCGCGCCCAAAGATTGCACCAGATTGTCGAAACGACTTTTGAACGCCGGCGGGCGTTGGATCACTGGCAGTTTGTAGTGTTTCTGATTGGTAGCGTTGAGGTTGACTGCGATAATCAGGTCGCAATGGCTCGACACCACGGGCACGATCGGCAGCGGATTCAACAGGCCGCCGTCCACCAGCATGCGGTTGCCTTGCATCACGGGGGTGAACAGGCTGGGAATTGCCGCCGAGGCCCGCATCGCCTGATGCAGACAGCCTTCCTGGAACCAGATCTCCTGCTGATTGGTCAGGTCCGTGGCGACAGCCGTATAGGGGATTCGCAGCTCTTCGATGTTGATTTCGCCGACGATCTTGCGGATCTGTCCGAAAACCTTTTCACCGCGTATCGCCCCCAGGCGAAAGCTGACATCCACTAGTCGCAACACATCCAGGTAGTCCAGGCTTTCGATCCAGTTTCGATAGTCCGGAAGTTTGCCGGCGGCATAGACCCCTCCGACCACCGCGCCCATCGAGCAACCGGCGACACACGCGATGTCGTAGCCACGCCTTTCGATCTCTTCGATCACTCCGATATGGGCATAACCCCGCGCGCCCCCGGAGCCCAGGACCAATGCAACCCGTTTTTTCATAACTCGATCCTTCGCCAGACAGACGTCCACAATGCACCCATCACGGGAGCAGCTTCAATCCCAATTGACGAAAGCGATTATTTTCCAAGCCGAGTTGTTTGCTCGGGTATGCTCTGGCAATTGGTACTGTGCATTTCAGGCAGTGCAAGAAGGCACTTTTTGATGTAGGCAACGTCTACATCCCACGACTGTTTTTCTTTTTCTTGAGGTGTCATTGATGAAAGCCTGGATGTGTGTGCCTGTGATCGTGTTGGCCCTGGCCGGTTGTGCCGGTAAAACTGCCTATCGCGACAGCTGTGGCAGCCAATTGGATGCCGCCTGGCATGAGCTGGACCTGGCTAAGGCCGAAGGTTTTGCCGGTACTGTCAGTTACTCCAAGGCCTTGTCTTTGTTGACCGGTGCCAAGACGCAGCAACAGTTCGAAGCGTTTGAAGGCTGTGCCAACAAGGCCGAAAAGGCCCGCTTCTATATTCGTGAATCCCGCGCAGGCCGTTGATCCGGGTCAGATGCCAGCGAGCGATAACCGTTAAGGTGGTTTTGGGGCAAGGGTTCACTTGTGCCTCAATGTTGTTTGACAGGGGAAGCAGTATGTCGGCGTTGGTGGATCAGTTAGTCGCTCAGATCATCGGTCTGGAAGTCGGTTTGTTGAGTTGCCAGGCACGTCTTGGCGCAGTCACGGATGATGAGGCCTTGCACGATTTGCGTACTACCGTGCGGCGACTGCGCAGCCTGTTGCGGCCCTTGCGCGATTTACCCGGTGTCGAGCAGCTTGGGGCTGCCGCCAGCGCAGTCGGCCAACTCACCACGCCGTTGCGGGACCGCGAAGTGTTGGCGGCCCACCTCCAGCAACATGGCTACCACCAAGCGGCTACGCGGCGTATGCGTCAACAGCCACAGGCCTACCGCGAGGTCGCTCAAAGTCCGGAGTTGGCGCAGTTACTGCTGATCCTGGCTGCCTTCCCCCGATTTATCCGCGCGTCCCAGCATCAAAAACTGCTCAAGGGTTTACGTGTGCGCATCGAAAAGCGCTTGGCCAAACAATGGCAGAAGCTCGATGCCGCATTGCATGACCCCGATCACGACCGCCACCGGTTGCGCCTGCTGATCAAGCGCGTGCGTTACGCTGCCGAGGCTTATCCGCGACTGGGGAAGCTGCCTGCCAAGGCGATGTCCCGCCTCAAGTCTGCGCAGGGGGCGCTGGGGGACTGGCATGATCACTGGCAGTGGTTGGCTCAGGCCGAGCATCAGGCGGACCTGCAGCCCTGTGTTGCGGTTTGGCATCGCACCATGGCCCAAGCAGAAGGCAAGGCTGATCGGGTTTTGCATAAGCTTGCAGCGCAGTGCTTCTGAGGCCAGCGGACTCGGCGGCTTATCTGTCCGGGTATTTGGCCGGAATAAGTGCTGTGTCTGATGGGCGCGCTGGGTAAGATCCCTCAATCGATTTTCTTGATGTGAGGTCGCCATGCGCTTTAGTGATTTGCTCGATGCTGCCCGTAGCACTCCGTTGGACGTGACGATTCCGGCTGAGTGGGCTCAGGGACGTGCCACATTTGGCGGCCTGGTTGCCGCCTTGCAATACGAAGCCCTGCGCGCACAAGTGCCGGATGACCGCCCATTGCGCTCATTGGCCATTACTTTTGTCGGGCCAGTGGCACCAGACGTTTCTGCCAGTTACCAAGTCGAAGTATTGCGCGAGGGTAAGGCGGTCAGTCAGTTGCTCGGGCGGGTCGTGCAAAACGGCGAAGTGATGACATTGGTGCAAGCCAGCTTTGGCGCTTCACGCAGCTCGGAAATCGACGTGCAAGCAACGCCTGCGCCGTCATTCAAACATTGGGGCGAGTGCCAGGAGCTGCCTTATATCAAAGGCGTGACGCCAGAGTTCATGCGTCATCTGGCGATGCGCTGGAGCGTGGGCGGCCTGCCTTTCACCGGTAACAAATCCCGGGACATGGGTGGCTGGGTGCGCTTGCGCGGGGACGTGAAAGAAGAGCCACTTACCGAGGCGCATATCCTCGCGTTGGTAGACGCCTGGCCGCCAGCCTTGCTGCCACACCTGAAAAAACCGGCGCCTGGCAGCACATTGACCTGGACCATTGAGTTCATCCAGCCATTGGTGTCACTGACTACGCTGGACTGGTGCCAATACCACGTCGAGATAGAGCATGCCCGTGATGGGTACGGTCATGCAGCTGCCGCGCTATGGAGTCCTGACGGCCAACTGATCGCTATCAGTCGCCAGACTGTCGTGGTGTTTGCCTGATCGAATGTCAGCGCCGATGACGCTGGAGCCAGGCCTGCCACCAACCACCGCTCAGGACAAAGAGTGGAAAAGTCAAAACTGCTCGACCACCAACCGCTGCACTGCGTCTTTACGATCACTGAACGGCTCGCTGGCCTGGGATTCCAGACTATGGCCGTGACGTTGCAGCGTCAGGCCGGCGAGCACGCCGACCACGCCAATGGCAGCACTGGCCAGACTCAGGCTGAACACCCCGGACACAATCAACAGAAAACCGATGATGAACAGTGGCACGGCAATCAGGTGCAACACCAGGTTGGTCGGGTGCTGATGGTTCTGCGGGTAGGCGCGCCATTGCCAGGCGGGGAGATCGGGATGACGTTTGCCCATGATGATGAATCCTCTGTCCGTTGAAACGTGATGGACAAAGTTTAGGCCGGGGGAGGGAAGGGGGCGAATTGGGGTTGGCTATGGATGGGATAGGTTTTTAGTGTGCCTCGATTGCCTGAAGCCGGTCAGTTACGGAACGCAAATCCTACATGCGCAGCAAAACCGCCCTAGAAGCTGTCTCGCCAGGGCTCCATGGCTTAAGGCAAGGCCCCGGCTTCCCGGTCAAAGGCTTTCACAGCTTCAGTTGCCCGATCGCTTTGTTCAACTCGCCAGCCAAGGTCGCCAGTTCATTGCTGGTGGTCGCGGAGTCCACGGTTTGTTGCACGGTGTTTTCAGTGACATCACGAATGCTCACCACCGCACGGTTCATCTCTTCGGCGACATGACTTTGCTGTTCGGCGGCGACGGCAATCTGTGTGTTGCTCTCGCGCATCTGCGCTACGGCGCTGGTGATTTCCATGAGTGAGGCACCGGCTTCCTGGGCCTGCTGCACACAGTCGTCCGCCTTGAAGGAGCTTTCCTGCATAAAGTCCACCGCATCACGGGTGCCGGCCTGCAGGGCGGAGACCATGCGGGTGATTTCATCGGTAGAGCTTTGCACCCGCTTGGCCAGGTTGCGCACTTCGTCGGCAACTACCGCAAAACCCCGGCCCATTTCGCCAGCGCGGGCTGCTTCGATGGCGGCGTTGAGGGCCAGGAGGTTGGTTTGTTCGGCGATGCTATGGATGACGCTGACCACGCCGTTGATTTTCTGGCTGTCCTCGGCGAGCTTCTGGATCATCTCGGCTGTCTGTTGCACACCGGTGGATAACCCGGCGATCGAGCGCTGTACCCGGCTTACCACTTCCTGGCCACTACCGGCCAAAGTGTCTGCTGTCTGGGACAGGTCGCGGGTTGCGCCGGCATGCTGGGCAATGTGATGTACGGTAGCGGTCATCTCGTTGATGGCGGTAGCGGCCTGATCGGTCTCGCTTTGCTGGCCGAGCATGCCGTGCTGAACCTCGTTCATGCTGCTGGCCAGGCGTGCAGCCCCCTCATCCAATTGCCTGGCGGTGCGTGCTACGGTGTTGACCACCCGTTGATAGCCTGCCTGCATGGCGTTGAACGCATTTGCCATCTGCCCGACTTCGTCCTTGCACGCCAGAGGTACGCGGGCCGACAGGTCGCCGGTTTTTTCCACGTGCAGCATGACGTCTTTCAAGGTGTTGAGCTGGCTGAGCAGAAAACGGATCAGCAACTGCGAGGCACAAAGCATCGCCAGCATCAGGATCAATACCGCCACCGCGTAGTTGGCAAACCGCTCGGAGAAGACCTGGGTCAGGCTTGGCCCATAAGCCAATACCGCGACCTGTTGCTCGTCTGGGCGCATGAGCACTTCGGCGCCCATCAACGGGTTTTCACCGAACAACGGCATATGGCTGAACTCGACCCAGCCGCTGGCGCTGTTCAAGGCTGACAGGTCGTGCTCTGCTGACTGGGGAGTTTGGCCGCGGGCATAAGTCAGCCAGTGTTCGCCCTTGGGCAGCGGTTGCCCGGCTGGCCAGGACGCGAGCAGTCTTGCCTGGGCTTGCGCCGAGGCTTGGGAGGCGTGGCTGCGGGCCTGTTGTTCGAGCTGCACGGCGTACAGCACCAGGAGCAAGGTGGTGATGAAGGCGACCGCATTCACGGCCCAGAATTTGTACTTCAGCGAGATATTGCTAAGCCAGGCACCCATGGAAGGTTTTCTCTGATAGCGGAAACAGCATTGGCAAGGTGCCACTATTGTGCCGCTATTCATCAAGAACGTGTTGATGTGGGTCAAAAGCCGCGTCAATGCGGTAGTGGCAACCCAAAGAATGCCCGGGCACAAGCGGTGCTGTGTTGCGCCAGCTCTTCCATGCTTTCTTCTCGGTGCAACGCTACCTCGCGCAAGACTTCCGACAAATAGGCGGGTTCATTACGGCCATTTTTCGGTTTCGGGCGCAAGGTGCGCGGCAGCAAGTATGGCGCATCGCTTTCCAACATCAGGCGACCCTGGGGGATTTCCCTGACAAGTGGATGCAGATGCGTCCCGCGCCGCTCGTCACAGATCCAGCCGGTAATACCAATATGCAGGTCCAGGTCCAGGTAGCTGAACAGTGCGCGCTGTTCGCCGGTGAAGCAGTGCACCACAGCGGCGGGCAGGTGATCACGGTAGTCCCGCAGGATTTCCAGCAGGCGCTGATTGGCGTCTCGTTCGTGAAGAAATACCGGTAACTGGAGTTCGACGGCCAAGGCCAGATGCGCCTCGAGAACTCTTTCCTGCTGCGGGCGTGGCGAAAAATCGCGGTTGAAGTCCAACCCGCATTCGCCGACCGCTCGGACACGGCGCTCGTTGAGCAACTGGCGTAAGCGCCGGTCGCTATCGCCGTTCCAGTCACTGGCAGAGTGGGGATGAATACCGGCAGTGGAGAATAACCGCTGAGTACTTTCATCCCATTGCTGGCACAGCTCCAGCGCCTGTTCGCTGCCCTCGAGGCTGGTACCGGTGAGTATCAACTGGCTGACCCCGGCGGCGTAGGCGCGGTCGAGTACGGCCTGATGTTTGTCGTCAAAACTGGGGTTGGTCAGGTTGACGCCAATATCAATGAGTTGCATGGTGCTACCTCCGCCTGCGGTCGGAAAGCATATCAGAGCTGTAGAATTATAAGAAAAACAAAGAACTACAACGAGTTATAGCTGTCTTTAAAGCTCGAAAGTGGTACGGCGGTCGGTCCATGGGGCAAGGCTGTGCTACTTTTGTGTCCAAAGCTTGCGCTCACAGCGCTCTGTTCCCCAATGTCTCGTTATTTGCGGTGCAATGGGCAGTTTCTTTCCGGAGAGCGGATGATTCGACCCTCGGCGTTGCTCATGTCGTGCCTGATGTTGCTGCCCATGACGGCGGTGGCACGCCTGGATGGACCGTTGGAAGTGATCAAGCCCGGAAAGGTGCGAGATCTGGCGGAAATCCGCGGCAGCCGAACCTTGCGTGTGCTGGTCAATCAGAGCCGCAACAGCTCCGGCGAAGTCCGGGGCGAGGCTATAGGTGTGGAATACCGTCGCCTGCGTGCCTTCGAGCAATATCTGAACAGCCGCGCCCGTGCCGGGCAGGAAATCCGCTTCAAGGTCATCCCCAAAGCCAAGGACCAGTTGCTCGGCGCACTGGCCCGTGGAGAAGCTGACTTGGTGGCTCCCGGCGAATTACTCGATGTGACGACGGTGCACAAGATCGCCAGCAGTGATCCGATTGTCAGTAACGTGCCTCTTTGGCTGGTGGGCCACAAGGGCGGACGCCGTTATACCCGCCTGGAGCAGTTGTCTGGACGTACCTTGGCGCTGACGACAGGCAGCGTGGCGGGGGAGGCGGTGAACCAGATCAACCAGAAGCTGGCGTTGCGCAAGCTGCCGCCCGTCAAGGTGGAGTGGGTGGACCCCAGCCTTGCGGTGGAAGATGTGCTGGAAATGGTCCACGCCGGGATCTTCAACCTGACCATCGTTGAGCGCCCGATTGCCGAGCGCTGGTCGAAAGTCCTGCCCAAGTTGCGCTTCGATCGACAGGTGATAATCAGCGAGCCAGGCGATGAGTACTGGTTTGTACGTCAGGATGCCTCGATGTTGCGGGCGAGCATTGATCGTTTCCTGAAAACCTACAAGACGCCGTCCGACCAGGACGTGGGATTTCAGCGTATCTACCGTCGCCTCTATCGCGTGCGCTACCCATTGGCGCGGGTTGATCGCCAGCGTCTGGAGAAGCTGCGCCCGGTATTGCAAAAGCATGCTCGCGAACAAGGCATGGATTGGTTGAACCTGGCAGCACTGGCTTTCAAGGAGTCATCGCTCAATCCCGGCGCGAAAAGCGGGAAAGCACCTACGGGCCTGATGCAGATTACGCCGTCGGCTGCTCGACGGGTGGGGGTCAGTAACATCCAGTCTCTGGACAGTAATGTCCAGGCCGCTGCGCGCTATCTGGCAATGATTCGCCGCAAGTTTTTCGCCAGCCCCAAGCTTAACGAGCGCGAACGCATGGCCTTTGTGCTTGCGGCTTACAACATGGGGCCCGAACGGGTGCAAGGCATGCGTGCGGAGGCGCGACGCAGGGGCTTGAACCCCAATCAGTGGTTCTTTCAGGTCGAGCGTATCGCCATGGAGCAGGTGGGAATGGGCGTCGTCAGCTATGTTAATAGCGTCAACAAGTATTATCTGGCGTTCGATCGCGAAAGAGACACTCTGGAGCCGCCAGTGACAAAAACCGCCTTACGAAAATGATCGATAAATTCGATTTTAATAACGGCTTTTTTCCACTTTAATCATTGTTTAAACTGATTAATATAGCGGCCAACCATCTCCTAACTTGAAAAGGATTATCCGCATGAGCCCATTGATCAAAAACGTTCTGTCCACGCGTGCCGGCTATGGCTTGACGGTATTGCGAATTTTTGTCGGTATCATCTTCGCCGCCCACGGTTCGCAGAAACTCTTTGGCTGGTTTGGCGGCGGTGGCCTGGCGGGTACGGCGCAGTGGATGGAAAGCATCGGCTTGGCGCCAGGCACCTTGATGGCATTGCTGTCGGGCGGGACTGAGTTTTTCGCCGGGCTGGCATTGATCATAGGCCTGCTGGTACGACCTGCAGCCTTGGGATTGGCAATCGTCTCGCTGGTTGCGATTTTCTCGGTGCATATCAGCCACGGTTTGTTCATGGCGAACAACGGTTATGAGTTTGCCCTGGCACTGTTGGGTGGTTGTGTTGCGGTGTTGTTCGAAGGTGCTGGCAAATTGTCTGCCGACCGAGCCATAGCCGATTGAGTTGGCCGCAACCTTCTTTCAAAGGCCCGCCTCGTGCGGGCCTTTTCGTTGTACGGGATTCTTGACACTGCCCGGTCTGCTTCTCTAGGATGCTGACCATGCGCCGATTTAAACAGCTAATTGCGGGGCGCCACAGGAGACTCATTGCAGTCCCGACAGAAGCCTGGCCCAGGTTTCGAAATACCGCTAAAGCGCTGGTTCGGTGTTGCCTCTCACCTGCCCGCAGACTTTTGAGGCAGAGACACGACACGATGAATGCACTACGACCTCTTGTACGCCTGGCCCCGATCACCGCGGGCCTCACTCAGCGCAATCCGAAGATTCTCCTTGGTGGCAAGCACCAGCCGACGCTGTTGCGTTATCTGGATGGCTGGCCTCGTCGAACCGGTCGTCCTTCGGCATTTCTGATCCAGTTTGTCGAGGACGGAGAATCCCTTGCCCGCTTCGCCACGGACAGTTTCGATCTGGCAGTGATTCAGGCGCCTAGCGCTGCGGATGCTGGCGAGTTCATCCAGCACCTGACCCGTGTTGCGCGCCAGGGCCTGATCACCCGTCGCTGAGAAGGGGGATCAATAGAATGCCGCTGCAGGCGTATGTCGACGACGTCTGCGCATCAGGAAAACGCCCAGTCCAAGCAGACTCACGATCACTGGCATAGCCACGATGGTGAGCAGTTCTACCCTGATTTCGAACTGGCGAACTTGCCGGAAGGTCTCGTTTTTCAATGCGTGGAGTTCCATGGGCAAGCGCAAACGCTCTTTATTGAGCGCTTGCAGCAAGGTGTTGGAAGTAGTCGCTTGAGTCCCAAATGACGAGGTAGATGAGGTCAGTGACTGCCACTCTTTTTCCGTCTGAATCAGGCGCTGTTCCAGAAGGCCGGCCTTTTCCCGATAGGCCTTGCCAGCATCTGCGCGCAACCTGTCCAACGGTGTTGCAGGGCCGTGAATACTTGCGTGGGCGCCGACATTTATCAGGGTATCGGGGGCAGATAGGTTGTCGAGTATGTTCAAGACGAAGGTTGCGTTATCCGAGCGAACAGTTTTTTGCCCGTTGTTGCTTCGTGCTGAGTTCCAGACGCGATCACTGAGTAGATCGGTGTCAGCAACCACCACTACGTGAATATTGGCAGCGTTGTGCAAGGGACGTTTCTGCCCGTCGATAACTTCGGCAAAGGCGGAATACGCAGGGCCCTGAATGCGGGCTGCTAGCACATGATGCTGGGCTTGGGCTGCCGCGTCGCGGATCAATGAGTCGAAGCTGGCTGGTTGGGTGAGGCGTTCAATATCAAACAGCGCCGCCCGGTCAGAACTATGGAGCAAGGGAGTGAACGTGGTGCGGCTTTTTTTGAGTGGTTTGAACGCTCCTGAACTCAGCAACCTGACGTTTTGCAACTTCATGGTACTGATATCGTTTTGCGCCAATGCTTCTCTGGGAAGCGTGAGGGCTCCTGGATGCTGTACGGGAGATTGTCCACTGCTCAGGATGGCTGATGTTGCGTATAGGCTGTCAGCCACGGCTTTGTTCATCGGTATCTGCACACCCCACGCTGCCAGCAAGCCTTTGAGGCTGGAAAGAGAAGAGGGCGTTGCAATGGTTGAGTTCCACTCGCTTAGGGGGTCGATAAACATCAGCAATTTGCCTCCTCCCAGTACGAATTGCTCTATTGCAATCAACGTTTTTTCGGGAAGTTGGCTGGAATGAACGACCATCAGGGTCTTTACATGCTCTGGGATGTGCTGGCTGTCCTGAGCAAGGCTCATCAGGTTGAACTGCTGACGGATCTCTTGCAGTAATTGCCACGCGGGTACCGCTTGCTGGGTGCGTTCGTCCCGATGGCTATCCATCGGCAGTGTGGATATCAAGCCGATCACCGGTTGGCTCTGGCGCACGACGTTGTGAATCAACCGGCTGATTTCATATTCCAAAAATGCCTCTCGCTCGGGGGCGAACCACTCTATTCGCTGTGGTTCCTGATTTACACGGGTGCCAACCAGGCCAAAGAAACCGTGTTTGTCATCCAGACCCAGTAAACCAGCCTTGTATGCATCTTCCGAAAACGGTGCAGGATCAATCAGATGGAGATTGATCTTGCCTTTTGCCGCATTCTCATATGCTTTGAGCAGGGTGGTCACGCGTTCGCTGTATTTTTTCAGGTCCAGTCTTTTTTGTAGATAGTTGTTTGAGTTGAAAAAATAGAGGTCCACAGGGCTTTCAAGTGTGGTGAGCAATGCTGTAGTTGAAGCAGATAATGAATGGGTTTTATTGCTTGATAGGTCCAGCCTCAGCTTTGGAAGCTTCAGCGCCCATACCAGATTAAAAGCGAGAAAGAGCAAGATGATGACGGCTAACGTCATGCCAAAGCGTATAGGGTTCTTCATTGGAATATTCCGCTCAACCGTGTCTGAAATTTAACGTGACGCTTGTCGCGGTGAGAAAAGCAAGGATCATACTTGCGAAGTATAATATGTCGTGTGAAGTCAGGAGCCCTGAAGTGATCGTGTCGAACCGCGTCGATGGGCTAAGAGTCATCAAGCTGTCAACGATGAAAATTGGTATTTGGTGATCCAGTGCGTCAATGATTGAGAATAAAATACTGGTGGCCAACAGGAGTCCCATGGTGCTGCTAAAGATGATCAATCTGTTGCGTGTCACTACACAGATAAAACAACCCACAGAAAGGTAAACCCCTGACAATAGCCAGCTTCCAAGGTATTGAGCGATGATGATGCCATCATCTGGCGTGCCCAAATACTTAAGTATGACGAGTGTTGGGAAAGTTGATAATAGTGTGAGTCCACATACCATCCATGCGGCCATGAACTTTCCCGACGTCAATTCAAATGCAGATACGGGAAGGGCGCTGAAGAAGTCTTGCGCACCCTCTATATGTTCATCTGACCAAAGGTGTACGCAAATGGCGGGAATGAACGCAAGGTAAAGCCAGGGGTGGTGCTGGAAAAATGCACTTAAATCGGTTTCGTCTTTCGCAAGAAAATTTCCAGCGTAGAAGCCAAGTGCCGCGTTGGCTATCAAGAACGTCACGATGCAGAGATACGTTATCGGCAGGGAGAAGTAACTAATGAGCTGACGCTTGAAGATCGCCGGAAGAAGTTTCATTTGGCTGTCTCCTGGCTCAGGTGGTGGATTACATCGCTCAGCCGCCCGGGTTCCAAGGTCAACGAGTTGATTTTCCAACGGCGGTTGGCAATTAAGGTGTTGATATGTGGATAAATGATCTGACCCGGCATAGCGAGTACTGTGACGCTGCCTGGGGAGACCCGGTCTTCTTCAATGCCTGCTACGCCGGGCAATACCGCCAGGGCCAGCAAATCCAAGGGTTCATCGGCTGCCAGTGTGACCGCTTGATAGTGGCGTGAGCTGCGTTGCAACTCCTGCAGTGGAACGTCTGCCAGCAGGCGCCCATCACCAATGACTAGCGCGCGGCTATATACGCCGGACAGCTCCTCAGGATTTCGGGAGGCCGTTATGACCGTCATTTCTTGCGCCAGGGACTTGATGAGCATTCTGATCTTGTGTTTTTGCGACGCATCGAGGCCGTCAGTAGGCTCATCGAGCAATAGCAACTTGGGATCGTGAAGAATGGCTTGGGCAAGTGCCACTTTGCGTCTTAATCCTGGAGGTAGTGTTTGCACCGGTGATTTCAGCGCTGGCCAAAGTTCCAGGCGTGTGACGGCCCGGTCAACCATTTTGCGCTTATCCATTCCCCGGAACCCACGGACTTCAGCAATAAAATTAAGGAACCCTTTAACGGTCATGGTGCTATGGCTAAGCGCGGAGTCTGGTTGATAGCCTATTATTTTTTTTGCGTTCAGCGGTTGCGTGTAGATATCAATTCCACATATTTTTATGTTGCCTGAAGAGCGCTGGATCGATCCTGCCAGTAGCTTGATTAGCGTGCTTTTACCTGCGCCGTCATATCCGAAAAGTCCTACGCACTCCCCGGGCTCGACACGGAACGTCAAATCATGGATGGCGAATGCCTGGCTAATTCTCTTTGTTAGATTTGATATCTCGATCATTGTGTTTTCTACTTGATAAGTTTGCCAATGCTCACTGTGTTGGCGAGCGTCTCGAGTAGTCCCGGTACTGGTTTGTAAAAAAATGGTACGTTCAATGGGGGATTTAGGGAACGTTGAAATTGGTGAATAAGGTAAGTCCTACACGTTGTTCGATCATTGCCTGAGACAATTGCTTCGTTCTTGAAGCTCTAGCATCTTCTATTTATAAATTTTGTGCATTCAAGTATTGCTGTCACGGAGCCCGAATTCATGATGCTTCTACGTACCCTTGTTCTTGAGCAATCCGGCCATGACGCCCCGGTCAATGGTGCATTGTTGTGCTGTTTTGCCGTTCCACAACTTTCATCGAATTACCTGGCGTATAGTCTGGACGAAGAGATGGAACCTGGAAGTGCCCGGGTGTATATCGCGGCGTTGCGTAAAAAGTCAGAGAGGTATTTTCTTGGAGGTATTGATTCCAAGGATGACCTGCAGGTAGCGATGCGTGTCTTCAAGCAAATCCTGACTCTGGCTGCCGCGACCGGGACCAAGGATGGAAATGTCGCAGAGCCTCAAGTGCCGTATCACTTTATAGATTTGAAAGGCTGCAAGTTGCCGCCTGCACGGCCAGAAGATCACCACTCTTTGATGATCAAGAAGGCATTGGTGATGAAGCTGATCAGCCTGGGAACATCGGTTATCGGTTTGCCGGCCATTGAAAGCTCGGAGTTGATTGTTCCCTCTATACGCTTTTCTTCCAAAATGGTGTCGCCCATCAAGACCGAAAGTCGCCCTGAATCTGAAACGGTGGCATTGCTTGAGGAACCGCAAGTGCCGATGAGTGGGGGAGCCGAGGCGCTGCCTGATGAAAAAAATATGCCGACCGCATCGCTTGAGCCTTCGATGGCGCCTGTGATCAATGTGCCACTGCAACCTGTCGGTGAAGATCAGGCGTGTTCTCCAGAACCTGACAAGCCATTAGCGTCTATCAAAGAAGACCAGGCTTCCCTGTTTGACGTAGACAATACGCTGACCAACCTCGCCCGGTTGGCTCAGGAGTTGACGCAGGAGAAACTCGCGGTCATCAAGCAACAGGCGGAGCTTGAGCAACTGCGTGGCCAATTGCAGAAGGAAAAGGCCGCTTTAGAACAGTCAAACCGGCAAACGATTGATCAGGACGCTGCGCTACAGCAGTTGGCCCGGTCCTTGAGTGGTCGTGAAGAGGCACTGGGCCGTGATACGCAGGTACAACAGGCCGAGCAGCGTCGTCTGGAGGACTGGGCTCGGCAACTGGAGAATGAATCTTTTCGGCTGCAGGCGCATGATCTGGAGGCTCTCCAAAAGCAAGAACAGTTATCGGCGGGGCTGGCTCAAGTTTCAAAGATCAGGGACAGTCTGAAGGACCTGCTTTTTCGTCTCGATGGCACATTGGCTGGCGTTGTGATTGATCGTAAGCAGGAGTGCGGCCCCTTGGGATCATCAGCATCCGATTGAAAAAAGATCAATCATTTGGCTGTCTCGGCGTTATTCTCGAGTGTGGCGACTTTCCCGTGTTCATTTATCATCGGGCTCCAGCGATCGGAGCCGGGTGGTCAGTGCGCACCTGCTGGAGGTCGCAACTGTTTATAATTTTCCGGGGATGCGAAGCTTTTGAGTACCAAGCTGATAACCAAAGAAGGTCATGACGCGCTCAAGAAAGAGCTTGATTATCTATGGCGTGAAAAGCGTCCTGACACGACGCGTAAAGTAACTTGGGCCGCATCGCTGGGTGACCGGAGCGAGAACGCCGATTACCAGTACAACAAGAAGCTGCTGCGCGAGATTGATCGTCGGGTACGTTATCTGCGCAAGCGTCTTGAGGATATGCGCGTGGTTGAATACATGCCGGAGCAGGAAGGCAAAGTATTCTTTGGCGCTTGGGTGGTGATCGAAAACGAGCAAGGCGAGACCAAGCGCTTTCGTATCGTTGGCTATGACGAAATTTATGAACGTATGGACTACATCTCCATCGACTCGCCCATGGCAAGGGCATTGTTGCGCAAGGAGGTGGACGACGAAGCGATCGTCCAGACCCCCGGTGGCGAGGTGTGTTGGTGGATCACCAGCATTGAGTATGTGAAGTAAAGCCCGCGCGGCGTGAAACCGGCGGGCCGCTGTTGGCTCAGCCTTCGCGCAAGACGGTAAGAGGGCTGGCATTCAAGGCGCGACGAGTGCCGAATACCCCGGCGCCACCGATCAGCATCGCACCGATGATTGGGAGTACCAGCAGCCAGGGATGAGGATGCCAGTCCAGGTCGAAGGCATAGCGGTAAAGCACCAGGGTCACCAACTCTGTTCCCAGCGCGGCCAGCAGTCCGCTGACCGCTCCCAGCAGCCCAAACTCAATTCGGCGTGCCTTGACCAGCAACTTGCGTTCCGCACCCAGCGCACGCAGTAGCGCGCCTTGGCGAATGCGCTCGTCCAGCGTGGCTTGCAGCCCTGAGAACAGCACCGCCATGCCCGCTGCCAGCACAAACAACAGTACGTATTCCACGGCCAGCGTGACCTGGGCAAGAATGCTGCGCAGTTGAGCCAGCAGGGCTTCCACCTGCAAGATGGTTACTGCAGGGAAGGCCCTGGACAGATCGACGATCTGCTGGTCATGCCCGGCTGCCAGATAGAAGCTGGTCAGGTACGTGGTCGGGAGGTCTTTCAGCGTGCCGGGCTGGAAGATCATGAAGAAGTTGGGCTGGAAGTTATCCCAATTGATTTCTCTCAGGCTGGTGACTCGAGCCTCTCGGGTTTCCCCGCCAACGGTGAAGACCATGTGGTCATTTAGCTTGAGTTTCAGGCTGTCGGCGACCTTGGTTTCTACCGAGACGCCGGGGATGCCATCGCTCGGTTGATCCGGCCACCACTCTCCCGATGTCAGGCTGTTGCCCGGCGGCAGGTTGGCGGCCCAGGTCAGGCTTAAATCCCGTTGTGTCGCACGGTCGCCACTGGAGTCCTTGCTGACAATGTCCTGCACCGGCTCATCGTTGATGCTGATCAGGCGTCCCGGTACTACCGGGTACAGAGGGGCCGCCTGCGCTTGCAACTCAAGTAGCCGGGCACCAAAAGCGTCTTTGTCTGCCGGCAGGATGTTCAGGGCGAAATAGTTGGGTGCGTCCTTGGGTAACTGGTTTTGCCAAGTGTCCAGCAACTCCCCGCGCAGTAAGGCAATCAAGCCCATGGACAACAGGATCAGGCCAAAGGCCAGGGACTGGCCGGCCGCCGCCAGTGGGTGGCGCAGCAACTGACCCAGTCCCAGGCGCCAAGGCAAGGAGGCCCGGGCGAGTAAGCGGCGCAGGCTCTGCAACAGCAGAAGCAGCAGGCCGCCCAATACCAGGGCCGCAATTATGCCGCCTCCCAGCAGGGCGAACGTCAACAACAGGTCCAGGCTCAAGCGCCACATGATCAGCCCCAAGGCAAGCAGCGCCATGCCGTAGACCATCCATGTACTGGAGGGAATCGGCAGCAAGTCGCGACGCAATACTCGCAGCGGCGGTACGCGGCCCAGCGCGGCCAGAGGCGGCAAGGCAAAACCTGCGAGCGCCACCAGGCCGGTACCGATTCCGGCGACTGCGGGCAACAACCCGCCAGGGGGAACGTCTGTCGGCAGCAGGTCGTGCAACAGATAAAACAGCCCCAGTTGCGCCAGCCACCCCAGCACCGCTCCGGCAAGACTGGCCAGCAGGCCCAGAACGGTCAGTTGCAGGCTGAACAACAACATGGTTTCCCGCCGGGACAACCCGAGGCAACGCAGCAGGGCGCTCGCATCAAAGCGCCGGCTGGCAAAGCGATTCGCTGATAGGGCGACGGCCACGCCGGACAGCAACACCGCCACCAGGCTGGCCATGTTCAGATAACGCTCGGCCTTGCCCAGGGCACCGCCGATTTGCTGGTTGCCGTCCCGGGCGTCTTGCAGGCGCTGGTTGGCAGCCAGGTTCGGTTCGATCAGGTCGCGGTAGATTTGCAGGACGGGGCTGGCTGGCGGCCCGCGCCACAGCTCGCGGTAACTGACGCGGCTGCCGGGTTGGACCACTCCGGTGGCCTCGAGGTCGGCCAGATTGATCATCACCCTGGGCGTCAGGCTGTAGAGGTTGCCGGCACGATCAGGTTCATAGGTAAGAACACGAGTCATGCGCAGGCTCTTCATGCCGACATCGATGCTGTCGCCGATTTTCAGCTCCAGCGCTGTCAGCAGTCGCGCCTCGACCCAGGCTTCTCCCGGTTTTGGGCCGCCTCCCGGTGTTTCTTCGGCGAAGGGTTCGATGGCGCTTTTCAGTTCGCCGCGCAACGGGTACTGCTCGTTGACTGCCTTGATACTTGAAAGCTGAATGCCGTTGTCGGTGGCAATGACGCTGGAAAACTCTACGACACGGGCATGTTCGAGCCCCAGGTCGGTGCCGCTTTTTATTTGCTCGGGCCGGGCAGGAGAGCTGCCTTCGAGCACAAGATCGGCGCCGAGGAACTCGGTGGCACGCATCAACATCGCGCCATTGAGGCGAGCGCCGAAATACCCGATGGCAGTGCTGGCTGCCACGGCCACCAGTAAAGCAAAGAACAGCACGCGCAACTCACCGGCACGGGCATCGCGCAGTAATTGACGAAGTGCAAGGCTGATCAGGCGTAACAGCGGCAAACGTGCCATCAAGGCTCCAGTGGCGCGACCATCAGGCCGGCTTCAAGGCGGATCAGGCGGCGGCAGCGATGGGCCAGACGCTCGTCATGGGTCACCAGCACCAGGGTCGTGCCGTTCTCTTTGTTGAGTTCGAACAACAGGTCGCTGATGCGTTCGCCGGTATGGCTGTCGAGGTTGCCCGTTGGTTCATCGGCAAACAGCACGTCCGGCTCGGCGGCAAACGCCCTGGCAATGGCGACGCGTTGCTGTTCGCCACCGGAAAGCTGGCGCGGCGAATGGGTCAGGCGCTGGCCCAGGCCTACGCGCTCCAGCAGATGCCGGGCACGTTCGCGGGCGTCCTTGCGGCCGTCCAGCTCCAGCGGCAGCATGACGTTCTCCAAGGCATTGAGGCTGTCCAGCAATTGGAAGGATTGAAATACAAAACCGACGTGCTCGGCCCTGATTCGCGCTCGCTGGTCCTCGTCCAGAATGCTCAGGGCTTGCCCTGCGAGTGTCACTTCACCGCTGCTGGGCAGGTCAAGGCCGGCCAGCAGGCCAAGAAGGGTGGATTTTCCGGAACCGGAGCTACCGACGATAGCCAGGCTATCGCCCTTGTTCAGTTCCAGGCTCAGTTCGTGCAGGATAGTCAGTTCACCTTCCGCGCTGGGAACCACTTTGCTAAGGTTCCGCGCGGTGAGAATGCTTGCGCCCATGGAGAATCCGATGCGAATGTGGTTTTTGAGTGCTGGCCTGGCCTTGATGTGCGTGGCCCAGGGCGCAGCGGCGGGTACAGTCCTGATCGTTGGCGATAGTATCAGTGCCGGTTTCGGCCTGGATACCCGTAGCGGGTGGGTGGCGCTCTTGGAACAACGGCTCAAGCTCGAGGGTTTTGACGATAAAGTGGTCAATGCCTCCATCAGTGGCGACACCAGTGCCGGAGGCCTGGCGCGGCTGCCGGCGGCACTTGCAGAGCACAAACCCGAGGTGGTGATCATCGAGCTGGGCGGCAATGACGGCCTTCGTGGCCAGCCGCCTGCGCAATTGCAACAAAATCTTGCGTCGATGATTGATCGCTCCAAGGCCAGCGGTGCCAAGGTGCTGTTGCTGGGCATGCAATTGCCACCTAATTATGGTTCGCGCTACACCCGCGCATTTGCCAAGGTATTTGTCACCCTGTCCAAGGAAAAAGAGGTTCCGCTGGTGCCGTTTTTCCTTGAGGGAATCGGTGGTCATCCCGAGATGATGCAAGCCGATGGCATCCACCCGGCACTCGGCGCACAGAGCAAGTTGCTGGAAAATGTCTGGCCGACACTGAAACCGCTGCTATGACGCTTTTCTAGCAGCGGTCTTTCGGCTAAGGTGGCGCCCCCGATTTGGAGCCCCCGATGTCGTCGCGTCCTGCCTGGTCCTTGTTTGCCTACCAACTGATCGAGCCAGACGAGCAGCTGGATCTGTTCGCCTGCCAGGAAGTGCGAGTGCATCTGGTAACGCGCCAGCTAGAGCTTGGCGGTTCCATCGACCGTACGCTCTGTGGCACGTTGCTGCCCGCCCAGCCGCGCTGGTCGTCGGTGGACCGCTCGATCTTCCAGGATCAGCGCCTGTGCCCCCTGTGCCGTGCGATTCTCGAATCGCAAAAACGTGGTACGCCGCCGATCTGGCCGGAGTTGCGCTTCGAGCTTTGAGTGTGGTGCCCGTCGGGCTCCCGTGTACAATCGAATTTCTACTACCCGTCGATCTGCGAAGGATTTTCCGGATGTTGTCGCGCCTCCCTGCCGTCACCCGTTGCCTGTCTCTCGCTGCACTGTGTGCAGCCGGTCCTGTTGCAGCCTTGCAGTTGCCCATGCCGCCACCGGGTGAAGACATTGTCGGTCAGGTCCAGGAGATCGCCGCCAAGTATGAAGATACCTTTGCTGACCTGGGAACGACCTACGACCTGGGTTATTCGGAGATGGTTGCGGCCAACCCGGGTGTCGATGCTTGGCTGCCAGGCACCGGGGCTAAGATTGTGCTGCCGACCCGTTTCATCCTGCCGCCGGGGCCACGTGAAGGCATCGTGATCAATCTGGCTGAGTACCGGTTGTATTACTACCCCAAGGGCCAGAGTGTGGTTTATACCTTCCCCCTTGGGATCGGTCGTGAGGGCTGGGGCTCGCCGATTGCACATACCAGCATCATTGCCAAGACGCCGAACCCTACCTGGACACCTCCGGCCTCGATCAAGGCTGAGCACGCTGCTGATGGTGATCCGTTACCCAATGTGGTCCCGGCCGGCCCCGACAACCCTTTGGGGCCGTTCAAGTTTACCTTGGGTACGCCGGGCTACCTGATCCACGGATCCAACAAAAAGTTTGGTATCGGTACGCGGACCAGCCACGGTTGCTTCCGCATGTTCAACCAGAATGTGCTGGAGTTGGCGGATATGGTGCCGGTGGGTACGCCAGTGCGGATCATCAATGAGGCCTACAAGTTCGGCATGAGTGGCGGCAAGGTCTATCTGGAGGCGCATGCGCCACTGAACGATGACGGCACCCCTTCGGTGGTCGACAAGCACACGGCAGTGATCAACGCGATGCTCAAACGTGAAGACCTGACCAACAACCTGAGGATTAATTGGGACGAAGTGCGAGACGTAGTTGCGGCGGAAGATGGTTTGCCAGCGGAGATCGGAGTGCCCGGCGAGGCAGCGATGATCAGCACTACTCCGCTCGACCTGTAGGGGCCGGTTGGCCGGCGATGGCCGTCAACGATGACGCTGGTTTGCCTGGAATGAGTGCGGGCCTTGCAGTTCTCGCTGGCAAGCCAGCTCCTGCATTCAACCTGCACTATCGTCCGGGCATAAAAAAGCCGATCCAAGAATGGATCGGCTTGATAACAATCCCAAGGGATTATTACTTGCGGCTAGCTTTTTCCAGCATGCGCAGAGCACGCTCGTTAGCTTCGTCAGCAGTCTGTTGTGCTTTTTGAGCAGCAGCCAGAGCTTCATCAGCTTTGCGGTAGGCTTCGTCTGCACGGGCCTGGGAGCGAGCTGCTGCGTCTTCAGTTGCAGTCAGACGAGCTTCGGTTTCTTTGGATACGCTGCTGCAACCGGTAGCCAGAACTGCGGCCAGAGCCAGAGCAGAGAATTTCAGAACGTTGTTCATCGTGTTCCCCTTCAAGGACTTTCTATTTAATGGCTACTTGCTCAGAGTGAGCTAATAGCCGGCGTACATACTACCCATTACTTGTAGTAAGTAAACTGACGTAGCGCAAGAAGCAAAAAAAATTCTTTTGCCGGATCTTTTTTTGGCTCATCTTTAGCGAGTTCGTATAAAAAACATCCAGCTATTGGGGTGTCGCCGAAGATTGGATCCAGCGCTGAAAGCGCCAGTGGGCAAGTGTTAAGCGTTGTAAACCTGCGTCAGTTTATATATCCATACGGGCACTATTGTTCAGCTTGTCTTTTCAGCTGACGGTATCTTTTATGCATGTCGCGGTGACTTTAAGAACGATTGTTCGTCTCATGCTTCAACTGCCGGCAATGTTCAGGCCATCGACTTCAGGATGTTCGATTGGCCCTTTCTATGTTCGCCAGCCATGCAGAATGACGAGTGCGTCTTGAGCAATCGCAGGATTGGCGCCTACTATTCCTACATGCTGGTCGTAAGCGCTGTAAGGCTTTTCTCGTTGTCGAAACCCGGCACGGGTGGCGTAGATGTTCCTTCGCCGGAAAAACATCGGTAAGGTAGGGGTCAGAAACCTAGACCCGCGAGGAGTAGTGATGAGCGAGGCGTTGTCCATCCACCATGACCAGGCTGGTCATCAGTTCGAGACCAATGTGGACGGTCATCGTGCTTATCTGACCTATATGGACCTGGGCAAGCAGACCCTGGATATCTATCGCACGTTTGTGCCCAATGCCCTGCGTGGGCGTGGCATTGCCGCTGCGCTGACCGAGCAGGCGTTGCAATACGCCGAGGAGATGGGTTACACGGTGATCCCGTCCTGCTCCTATGTCGAACGCTACATGGAGCGCCATCAGCGCCATGCCGCAAAGCTATGAACTGATTCAGCGCTCATAAAAAACGCCGGGCTAGCCCGGCGTTTTTGTGTGCGTAGCTTGCAGTCAGGTGCGTTTGCGCTTGGGCAATACGTCCTTGAGCTTGGCATGCATGCTGCGCAGGGTGGTCTCGGTAGCGGACCAGTCAATGCACGCATCGGTGATCGACACACCGTACTGCAGGTCTGCCAGATCCTTTGGAATAGCCTGGCAGCCCCAGTTCAAGTGGCTTTCGACCATCAGGCCGATGATCGACTGGTTGCCTTCCAGGATCTGATTGGCAACGTTCTCCATCACCAGCGGTTGCAGCGCCGGGTCTTTGTTGGAGTTGGCGTGGCTGCAATCGACCATGATGTTTGGCTTGATCTTCGCCTTTGCCAGGGCCTGTTCGCACAGAGCAACGCTGACCGAGTCATAGTTGGGCTTGCCGTTGCCGCCGCGCAGTACCACGTGGCCATAGGCGTTGCCTTTGGTGGTGACGATGGAGACGCCACCTTCCTGGTTGATCCCCAGGAAGCGGTGCGGGCTGGAGACCGACTGCAGGGCATTGATAGCGACCGTCAGGCCACCATCGGTGCCGTTCTTGAAGCCTACCGCCGAGGACAGGCCAGAGGCCATTTCCCGGTGGGTTTGCGATTCGGTGGTACGTGCGCCAATGGCCGACCAACTGATCAGGTCTTGCAGGTACTGCGGGGAAATCGGGTCGAGGGCCTCGGTTGCTGTCGGCAACCCCATTTCCGCCAGGTCCAGCAGTAGCTGACGACCGATGTGCAAGCCGTCCTGAATCTTGAAAGAGTCGTCCAGGTAAGGATCGTTGATCAAGCCTTTCCAGCCAACGGTGGTCCGTGGCTTCTCGAAGTAGACACGCATCACCAGATACAAGGTGTCGGACACTTCTGCGGCCAGCACCTTGAGACGCTCGGCGTACTCGTGGGCAGCCTTCAGGTCGTGGATAGAGCAAGGGCCGATCACCACGAACAGGCGATGGTCGGTGCCGTCGAGGATGTCACGAATGACTTCGCGGCCCTTGGTGACGGTCTGCAGGGCAGCGTCGCTCAAAGGGATCTCGCGCTTGAGCTGATCGGGCGTGATCAGGGTCTCGTTGGATTCGACGTTTAGGTCGTTGATCGGTAAATCAGCCATCGTGTTACTCGTCAGGGTCACGGGTGCCGGCCGCCAGCGATCCCCGTGCGGCGGAGCACAGCATGATTTAAATGCAGCGGGGGTGCCGAACCTTAGCGCGTAACAAGCCCGCTCGACAATGGGCAATTGCGCCCGTTGTCGCGTGGCCTGATAGTGTGCCTGCGGTGTTTGAACGAGAACCAGGGGAGTTGTCATGACGGATACAGCAGGCCACACGCCACGTATCGGCATTATCGGGACCGGTGCCATCGGTGGTTTTTACGGGCTGATGCTGGCGCAGGCCGGCTTCGATGTGCATTTCTTGCTGCGCAGTGAGTTCCAGGTGGTCAGCCAGCGTGGATTACAACTCAATAGCACGGTGCATGGCGCAGTTAGCCTGAATCCCGTCCAGGCTTATGCCTGTGTAGCGGACATGCCGCCATGCGATTGGTTGCTAGTGGGGACCAAAACCACCGGTAACGTCGAACTTGCGCCGACCATTGCCCGAGCCGCTGCCCCGGATGCCAAGGTGGTGTTGTTGCAAAATGGACTGGATGTCGAAGACAGCTTGAGGGAACACTTGCCTGATTCACTGCATTTGCTGGGTGGGCTTTGTTATATCTGCGTTCATCGCGGCGCACCTGGTGTTGTCGAGCATCAGGCGATGGGCAGGGTCAACCTTGGCTACCACAGTGGCCGTGCCGCCAATGACGAGGCTCGCCGGCAGGCTATTGTGGAGGAGGGGGCCGCGCTCTTCCAGCAGGCCGGGATTGATTCCCAGGCCATGCCCAACCTGCATCAAGCGCGCTGGCACAAGTTGGTGTGGAATGTGCCGTACAACGGGCTATCGGTATTGCTTGGCGCGGGCACTACGGCGTTGATGGCTGATGAGTCGAGTCGTGAAATGATTCAGGCCCTGATGGCTGAAGTCGTACAGGGGGCCAAGGCATGCGGCCATGAAATTGCCGCCAGTTATGCCGAGCAGATGTTCAGCATGACCGAGCAACTGACTGATTATTGGCCAAGTATGTATCACGATCACTTGCACAAACGCCCACTGGAGCTGGCAGCAATCTATGCCCGTCCTTTGGCTGCCGCCAGGGCGGCGGGTTGTGAATTACCGCGAATGCAGGCGTTGTACCACGCCTTGAGTTTTATCGATCGGCGCAACCGCTGAGGAGCGAGCATGGCGAAAGGAATGAGCGACAAACTGGTGCTGGCGATTTCCTCGCGGGCGCTGTTTGACTTGAGCGAAAGCCATAAGGTCTATCTGGCCGAAGGTGTCGAGACGTATCGCAAGTACCAGATTGATCACGAGGAGGAAATCCTTGAGCCGGGTGACGCTTTTCCCTTGGTCAAAAAGCTCCTGAGCCTCAATGCGAGCCTGGGGCGCGCGCGGGTCGAAGTCGTGCTGGTGTCGCGTAACAGCGCCGACACCGGCTTGCGCGTATTCAACTCGATCCAGCATTACGACCTGGATATCTCGCGTGCCGCGTTCGTCGGTGGGCGTAGCCCTTACCCTTATCTGGCGGCGTTCGGTTGTCATCTGTTTCTTTCCACTCACGCAGAAGATGTGCGCAGCGCCCTGGATGCCGGGTTTGCTGCAGCGACTATTCTGTCTGGCGGCGCCCGTCGGGCTAGCAGTGCCGAGCTGCGGATTGCCTTCGATGGCGACGCGGTGCTCTTTTCCGACGAGTCAGAGCGTATCTATCAGTCTGGCGGCCTGGAAGCGTTTCAGGCCAGCGAACGGCAGTCTGCCCGTGAACCTTTGCGTGGAGGGCCATTCAAGGGGTTTCTGGCGGCCCTCAATCTGTTGCAGCGTGAATTTCCCGATGAGGCTTGCCCGATCCGCACGGCGCTGGTGACGGCCCGCTCGGCGCCGTCCCACGAACGTGTGATTCGTACCCTGCGTGAGTGGGACATCCGTCTGGATGAGTCACTGTTTTTGGGCGGGCTGGAAAAGTCGGCGTTTCTCGAGGCGTTCGCCGCCGATGTGTTTTTTGACGACCAGGCTGGCCACTGCGAGAAAGCCAGGGAAGTCGTGGCCACCGGGCACGTGCCTCACGGTATCAGCAATGAACCGAAAATCCAGGTCCCTTGAGGTCATTGAACTTTCGAAGGCGCTGCTAAGCTGAAGCAATCCCCGCCATCCTGGCCTACCAGGAGGTTCTATGATTCGCTCGATGCTCTACGCCACTGACCTCGGTGTGTATGCGCCTTATGTGATGCAGCATGCACTGGCGATGGCGCGAACCTTCAAGGCTGATCTGTATGTGGTTCATGTCGTCGAGCCGATCGGCTTGTTCGCCGAATCCGTGCTGCAAAGCTATCTTGATGATGAGGCGCTCAATGACTGGCAGGCTCAGGGGCTGAGCAGGGTGATGGCAGGTATCGAGCAGCGCGTGCTGGACAGTTTTCGTGAAGAGTTGGCAGATGGGGAGCAGGACCTGCAGTTGATTCGTTCGGTGCGGGTGATCCAAGGGGATCCCGCCCAGGCGATTCTTGCCCAGGCGCAGAAACTCTCGGTGGATTTATTGATCGTAGGTAGTCATAGCCAGGGCTCAGGTCTCGCGACCCCGCTGGGACGTACCGCCGCTCGGGTGTTGCAGTTGGCCACGGTGCCGGTGTATCTGGTGCCTTTATTGCAGCGTCGGCGGGGCGATGGCGCGTGATGAGCGGGGATGATAAAAAGTTCTAGATTTGTGCCTTGCACCTTTAATATAGTTATATATCGTCGCTGATACCCGTGGCGTCTATCTGCTTTGAGGGATACATATGAAGCTTCAACAATTGCGCTACATCTGGGAAGTGGCGCACCACGACCTCAACGTTTCCGCCACGGCCCAAAGCCTCTATACCTCGCAACCTGGTATCAGCAAGCAGATCCGCCTGCTCGAAGACGAGTTGGGTGTCGAAGTATTCGCCCGCAGTGGCAAACACCTGACCCGCGTCACGCCCGCAGGTGAGCGCATCATCACCACTGCCGGGGAGATCTTGCGCAAGGTCGAGAGCATCAAGCAGATTGCCCAGGAATTCTCCAACGAAAAAAAGGGCACCTTGTCGATTGCGACCACGCACACCCAGGCTCGTTATGCACTGCCGCCGGTAATCAGCGGGTTTATCAAGCAATATCCGGACGTGGCCTTGCACATGCACCAGGGCTCACCGATGCAGATCGCCGAGATGGCCGCGGACGGTACCGTCGACTTCGCTATTGCCACCGAAGCCCTGGAGCTGTTCGGTGACCTGGTGATGATGCCGTGCTACCGCTGGAATCGCTGCGTGGTGGTTCCCCAGGGGCACCCGCTGGCCAAGCTGCCCAAGCTGACACTCGAAGCCTTGGCGGAATACCCGATCGTGACCTACGTGTTTGGCTTCACCGGCCGCTCCAAGCTGGACGAAGCGTTCAGTCATCGGGGGCTGACGCCTAAGGTAGTGTTCACCGCAGCGGATGCCGACGTGATCAAAACCTATGTGCGCCTGGGCCTGGGCGTCGGCATCGTGGCCAAGATGGCGGTCGATACCAAGCTTGACAGCGACCTTGTGGTATTGGACGCCAGTGAGCTGTTTGAATCGAGCATAACCAAGATCGGTTTCCGACGTGGCACCTTCTTGCGTGGATTCATGTGCGATTTCATCGAGAAATTCGCCCCGCACTTGACCCGCGAAGTCATGGCCAAAGCCATCCAGTGCCACAACAAGCAAGAGCTGGAAGAACTGTTCGACGGTGTTGAACTACCCGTTCACTGATCGGCTTACTTGACCTCGGTAACAGCAAACTGTTGCCGAGCGCCGGCCACCACAATCTCCACTTCATCCCCTTCGAACTTGCCCAGCAGGCTTTTGCCCAGCGGTGAGCGAGGGGTGATGACGGTCACTGGTTGCCCGACCACATCCACTTTCAAGCCCGCGGCATCCGGCGCAAGAAACAGCCACTGCTGGCGACCGTGCTCATCCTCGAGCCCCAATAGCGAACCTACCTCAATGCCACGTTGATCATCGTAGGGGTGCAGGTTCAAGGTCTCGCAGCGTAGCAGCGACTGTCTGATTTCCTCGACCCGCCTGGCTTGCCCGGCAGCGAGATAAGATGCTTCCAGGCCCAGGGTGTCGTATTTGTTTTCGGCGATGTTCTCTTCGTGGGTCGCGGTTTCGTAGGCGGTTTGCGCGGCGCGCTGGGCGATATCGAGATCGGCGACGAGTTTTTCCAGGATCAATTGGTGGACGGCGTGTTTATTCATGGAGGGCTATTTGATCAGTCGCAAGATTGCAGGACATTGGCTCGGTTTTTTCGCCAGGGGTATTTTGATTGTCGCATAGCTGCTTCGCAGAATAATCCTTATCAACTCTTCTGTATGGCCGTATTTATGCGGACAATCGAGCCTTTGAATGTTGGAGCCCGGAATGAAAGTCCGCTGGGATATTTTTTGCAGCGTCGTGGATAACTTCGGCGACATCGGCGTGACTTGGCGCCTGGCCCGGCAACTGGCGGCGGAACACGCCTGCACGGTACGTCTGTGGGTTGATGATTTGCGGGCATTCGAGCGCATGTGCCCTGAAGTGGATGTGCAGGTGTCGCAGCAATGGCAAGAGGGCGTGGACGTGCGTCACTGGCCTCGGGACTGGGTAGCTACGAAGTCTGCGGATGTGGTGATTGCTGCATTTGCCTGTCAGTTGCCCCATGACTACATGGAGGCCATGGCGCAGCGCAAGCGCCCGCCGTTGTGGATGAACCTGGACTACTTGAGCGCCGAGGGTTGGGTGGTCGGCTGTCATGGCTTGCCCTCGGTGAAGTTCAAGGGCGTGCAAAAGTACTTCTTTTTTCCGGGGTTCCAGCCAGGAACGGGGGGCTTATTGAGGGAGTCAGGGTTGATTGAGCGGCGTCAGGCGTTTCAACTGGACCCTGAGGCCCAGCAGCAATTCCTTCAATCGCTGGGCGTGTTTCCCCCGGCCGGCGCACGATTGATATCGCTGTTTGCCTACGAAAACGCCGGGCTGGCCAGTTGGTTGGATGTGTTGGCTGCGGACAGGCAGGTCACGCATTTGTTGGTGCCTCACGGGCGCATTCTCGGTGACGTACAGCGTTGGCTGGAAGTCGAGGTGCTGGCCGTGGGTGACGTGCACCAGCGAGGCACCTTGACCGTGCAGGTGCTGCCTTTCGTGCGTCAGGAGCAATACGACCGCCTCTTGTGGTGCTGTGACTTCAACGCGGTGCGCGGCGAAGATTCCTTTGTGCGTGCGCAATGGGCCGGGCGCCCACTGTTATGGCACATCTACCGCCAGGACGAAGACATTCATCTGGACAAGCTCGACGCCTTCCTCGGCCTGTACACCGAAGGTTTGTCCCCGGCCGCGAAAGCCGCGCTGATTGCCCTTTGGCAAGCCTGGAACGCCGACGGCGACATGGCCAAAAGCTGGACAATGCTGCTTGAACACTGGCCGGAGATGACCAGGCACGCCGAAGAATGGTGTTTGGAACAAGGCTTGCAGGCAGATCTTGCAACGACGCTGGTACAGCTTTACGGAAATTGGATATGATACGCGACCTTGATTTTTGTAAATCCCATCCAAATTTCGGATATTCGCAATGAAAACTGGTAAAGAACTGAAACCCGGTACAGTGATCCGTCTCGAAAACGACCCTTGGCTGGTTCAGAAAGCTGAGTTCACCAAGTCTGGTCGTAACAGCGCAATCATGAAGACCAAGCTGAAGAACCTGCTGACCGGTTACAAGACCGAGATCGTCTACAGCGCCGATGACAAACTGGACGATGTGATCCTCGACCGCAAAGAAGCGACCCTGTCGTTCATCAGCGGCGACACCTACACGTTCATGGACACCACCGACTACACCATGTACGAGCTGAACGCTGAAGATATCGAAGCCGTTCTGCCGTTCATCGAAGAAGGCATGACCGACGTTTGCGAAGCTATTTTCTTCGAAGAGCGCCTGGTTTCCGTAGAGCTGCCGACCACTATTGTGCGTAAGGTTGACTACACCGAAGGTTCCGCTCGTGGCGACACTTCGGGCAAGGTGATGAAGCCTGCCAAACTGGCTAACGGTACCGAGCTGCAAGTGGCTGACTTTATCGAAATCGGCGACCTGATCGAGATCGACACCCGTGAAGGTGGTTCGTACAAAGGTCGCGCCAAGAAGTAACTCTGGCGTTACCGACACGCAAAAAGCCCGACCACTGTGTCGGGCTTTTTGTGGGCGTTGTTTTTACCGCAGGATGCGTTTTGGCTGATGTCAGCCCAAGCCGCCTTGCAAAGCCAGATCCCAGGGTGGAACGGGGCTGAAGCGGGCCTTGAGGTATTCCAGCAGTAATCGGCTGCGCGCATTGGCGTGCTGCTCAAGGCGCAGTGCATAAATGCCCGCCGTTTCTGCACTTGGCAAGCCGTTTTCGCAGAATAAGGGCACCAGTTCGCCGCGTACCAAATGCTCGCTGGCCAACCACGTGGGCAGATGGGCGACGCCCAATCCGGCCAGGGCACCAGACAACAGGGCCTCGGCATTATTGGCACTCATGCGGATTCGCCGCGGACGGAAGGTGTTCTTGCGTCCATCCAGCTCGAAGCGCCAGGCAAACATTGGAGCCAGGCCTTCCCAGTCGAGTCCGTCGTGTTCATCCAACTGGCTGGGATGGGTCGGTGTGCCGCGGCTTTTGAGGTATGCCGGGCTGGCGCAGGCGATGCGCACGATACTGGCCAGCGGGGTGGCAATCAGGCGGCTATCGACGATATGCCCCGCGCGCAATACCAGGTCAACCTTGCCCAAATGTTCGCCTTGCATGTCGACAAAGCTGTCGATCAAGTGCAGATGTACGTCCAGGCCTGGATACACGTTGAGAAAATCCGCGATAGCTGGCGCCAGGTGGCGCCGGCCAAACGCAGCAGGGGCGTCCACGCGAATCAGGCCCTCAGGCGCATGACTCAAGGACACCGCTTCGGCCCGGGCCAGTTGCAGTTCGCGAACGATCCGCCGCGCCCGTTCGGCAAAGGCCAGCCCTGCGGGTGTAGGAACGACCGCGTGAGTGCTGCGCATAAACAGCCGGCTGCCTACGGAGTTTTCCAGGCTATCAATGCGCCGGGCCACGGCCGAAGGTGTTAGCGGATGGCGTCGCGAGGCCGCGGAAAAACTGCCCGTCTCTAGCACATCCAGAAATAATCCGAGCTGGTCGGTCAAGAAGTTGGGATTCATAAGGCCTGCGCTTGTGCGAAATTGGCATAGCCATTGTGCGTTGCTGTGCATTTGCGCGCCAGACCTGGCGGCGTAGCATGCAAGGATTGGGTAATGGAGCAAGACGTAGTGGTTGATATGGCGATGTACCTGGTGCTGGGTGTGGCGTTGGGCACGGTCGGAGGCTTGTTCGGCATTGGTGGCGGCTTGATTGCCATCCCGGTGTTGGGTGTTATGTTCGGCTTGGACCAGCAAATTGCCCAGGGCACGGCGCTGGTGATGGTGGTGCCGAATGTGATGCTTGCGCTGTGGCGTTACCACCAACGTAATCGTATTGAGTTGCGTCACGCTTTGCCGCTGGGGCTGATGGGTTTTTGCTTCGCCTGGTTGGGATCAATTTGGGCGGTGGGCATCGATGCTGGTGTCATGCGTATCGGCTTTATTGCGTTTCTGCTCACGTTATCGGCCTACAATCTGGTGCGCATGTTCACCAGCAATGCGCCGCCTTCGGCGCAGATGCGTTATTCCTGGCCATGGCTTGGAGTGCTGGGTGCGGTATCGGGATCGATGGGCGGCTTGTTCGGTGTAGGGGGGGCAGTGGTTGCGACGCCGGTCCTGACCAGCATTTTCGGCACCAGCCAGGTGGTGGCCCAGGGTTTGTCCCTGGCACTGGCGTTGCCCAGCACCGGCGTCACCTTGGTAACGTATGCCTGGCATCAGGAGGTGGACTGGCTGATCGGATTGCCCCTGGCCGCCGGCGGCCTGCTGAGTATCAGTTGGGGGGTAAAGGTGGCCCACGCCTTGCCCGAACGGTTGCTACGTGGCCTGTTCTGCGGCTTTCTGGTGGTGTGTGCGGCGATGCTGACCTTTAAAGTTTAAAGCCTTCGATGATGTAGTCCGCCAGGCACTCGGTGATGGGCGAAGTGGTGTGTGGATTGCGCAGCAGGCGCAGGTTGACCGAAGGCAAGGGCGGGAAACCTTCGGCTGGCCCCAAGACCCGCAGCTCTTCGTTCACCAGGCTCTCCATGCTGACCGTCACCGCCAGGCCAGCGCCGACCACCGCCTGGATCGCGGCACCGTTGGAGCTGTGATAGGCCAGGCGATATTCCCGGCCTTGGGCGTCCAGCGCGGCGCGGGCCCATTGGGTGCAAAAACTGTCCATGCCTGAAATGGCCAGGGGCAGGGTGGTGTGCTCATCCAGGCAAAAGCATGTAGACGCGGCCCAGGCCATCCGTTCAAGACGTAGCAGCTCGCCGATGTCATCGCCTTGGGCGCGGCTGACTACGGTCAGGTCGAGGTCTCGGCGCTGCATCAATATGGGAGACGCCTCGCAGTGCATTTCAATCTGGATCAGTGGGTAGGCCTTGGAAAAGCGCTTGAGGATGCCCGGTAGAAATCGCATTACGTAATCGTCCGGGGTACCGATTCGCACCAGCCCGATCATATGCGGCTCGCGCAGCGTATTGAACACCTCACTGTGCAGCTTCAGGATGCGTCGCGCATACCCCAGCAGCACCTGGCCCTCCGGCGTGAGTTTGACTTGCCGGCCATCGCGCTCGAACAGCTTGCGTTGCAGCACGTCTTCTTCCAGGCGCTTCATCTGCATGCTCACTGCCGACTGCGTGCGGTTGACTTGTTCGCCGGCGCGGGTGAAGCCACCCTGATCGGCGATAGCGACGAAGGTACGCAGCACTTCGGTGTCGATGCTCGGGTAGCTGGGCAATTGATCAATCTCCAAGATGTATTTCATAAGAAACATTCGTTGGATTGATCATAGCGCCAGGCACAGACTTCAGTCATCCCCACTGGAGGGCGAGATGATGAAAGGTCAAAGAGGTTATGTGTTGATGATTAAACGGCCGTTTCCCAGGCTGTTTCAGCGGCTGTCCCGTTGGTATGCATTGCATTGCGAGCGTCAGTTTCTGGCAAGCATGACGGATGAGTCACTCAAGGACATCGGACTGACTCGTGCAGATGTCGAGCGTGAACGTCACCGGCACTTCTGGAGTGACCCGCTGGGTAAATGACGAAATCGCGCTACACAACAACTAGGGTAGTCAGGTAGTTTGCGAGCACACAAAGGAGATGCACATGCCCGCCGAACTGTCCCTTTCCCTCAAGCAGGCGCGGCGCCTGGCGCTGGTCGCACAAGGCTTCAATGGGCGCCAGCCGCCGGCGCAGGTCAAGGCAGCGCAGGTCAATCGCTTGATTGATCGGCTGGGTGTATTGCAGATCGATTCGGTCAATGCCGTGGTGCGTTCGCACTACTTGCCGCTGTTTTCCCGTCTGGGCAGTTACTCCCCGCTCATTCTTGAGCAGGCGGCCTGGAGCCTGGGACGCAAACGCTCGCTGTTCGAGTATTGGGGGCATGAGGCTTCGTTGTTGCCGATCACGCTCTACCCATTGATGCGTTGGCGTATGCAGCGCGCCAGTGAGGGGCGAGGTATATATCAACAAATGGCGCGTTTCGGTCGTGAGCAACAGTCCACTATTCGCCGGGTGCTGGACATCGTCGAGCAACAGGGCGCATTGGGCGCCGGCAGCCTGTCGACCCGTGAAGAGCGGGCCGGGCCCTGGTGGGACTGGAGCGATGAGAAGCATGCCCTGGAATGGCTGTTTGCCGCAGGTTTGGTGACAGTCGCCGGGCGGCGTGGCTTCGAACGGCTGTATGACTTGCCGGAGCGGGTTATCCCCGCTGCGATTCTGCAGCAGGCGCCTCTCAGTGAAGCCGAGGCACAGCGCGGATTGTTGCTGCACGCTGCGACGGCGACAGGCGTGGGCACTGAAAAGGATTTGCGCGATTACTTTCGACTGGACCCTCTGGATAGCCGTGAGCGCCTGGCTGAACTGGTCGAGGACGGCCAGTTGCTCACCTGTCAGGTCCAGGGTTGGAGGCAGATGGCTTATTGTGTGCCCGAACCGAAAATCCCGCGCAAGGTGTCGGCCAGCGCGTTGCTGTCACCGTTTGACTCGCTGATCTGGGAGCGTAGCCGTACCGAGCGTCTGTTCGACTTTCGCTATCGACTGGAAATCTATACCCCGCAAGACAAACGGGTGTACGGCTACTACGTATTGCCGTTTCTGCACAACGAGCGGATTGTCGCGCGGGTCGACTTGCGCGCCGAGCGGGCTTCGGGGCGTCTGGCGGTGCATGCGGTGCATGAGGAGGAGCCGGGCCTGGATGAGCAGGGGATGCAGGCGCTGGCTCTGAGTCTGCGGCAAATGGCCGATTGGCTGGGGCTTGAACAGGTTCGGCTCAATTGCCTGCGGCCCAGTGCCGCCCGGTTGCGGGCGGCACTGTTGTTTAGCGTTTGACTTGTTTCAGTGTCTCGGCGATCAGGAACGCCAACTCCAGCGACTGATCGGCATTCATCCGCGGATCGCAATGGGTGTGGTAGCGGTCTGAAAGCCCGTCTTCGGTGATCGGTCGCGCGCCGCCGATGCATTCGGTGACGTTCTGTCCGGTCATCTCGATATGAATCCCGCCGGCGTAGGTCCCTTCGGCTTCATGCACCTGGAAGAATTCCTTCACCTCAGCAAGGATCTGCGCGAAGTCGCGGGTCTTGTAGCCGCTGCTGGCTTTGATTGTATTGCCATGCATCGGATCGCTGCTCCACAGCACTTGCTTGCCTTCGCGCTGTACGGCGCGAATCAGCTCAGGCAGGTGATCGCCAACCTTGTTGGCGCCCATGCGCGCAATCAGGTTCAGGCGGCCGGGGTCGTTATCCGGGTTGAGGATATCGATCAGGCGAATCAGGTCGTCCGGGTTCATGCTCGGACCGACCTTGACCCCGATCGGGTTGTTGACGCCCCGCAGGAACTCGACATGGGCGCCATCGAGTTGGCGGGTGCGGTCGCCGATCCACAGCATGTGGGCCGAGCAGTCGTAGTAATCATTGGTCAGGCTGTCACGGCGCACGAACGCTTGCTCGTAATTGAGCAGCAGGGCTTCGTGGGCGGTGAAGAAGCTGGTTTCACGTAATTGTGGCGAGCTGTCCATGCCACAGGCGCGCATGAACGCCAGGGTCTCATCGATACGATCCGCCAGTTGGCTGTACTTCTCGGCCAGGGCGGAGTTGGCGATAAAGTCCAGGTTCCACTTATGGACCTGATGCAGGTCGGCAAAACCGCCCTGGGCAAAAGCCCGCAGCAGGTTCAGGGTGGCGGTGGACTGGTGATAGGACTGCAGCAGGCGGTCGGGATCCGGCACCCGGCTTTTTTCGTCGAAGCCGATGCCGTTGACGATGTCGCCGCGGTACGCCGGCAGCGTAATGCCACCGATGGTTTCATCATTGGACGAGCGCGGCTTGGCAAACTGGCCGGCCATGCGCCCGACCTTTACCACCGGGCAACCGGCAGCGAAGGTCATCACGATCGCCATTTGCAGCAGCACCTTGAAGGTGTCGCGGATCTTTGCTGCCGAGAACTCGGCGAAACTTTCGGCGCAATCGCCGCCCTGCAGCAGGAACGCACGACCCTGGGTCACCTCGGCAAACTGACGGCGCAGTTCACGGGCCTCTCCGGCAAATACCAGGGGTGGGTAGCTGGCCAGATTCTGCTCCACTTGCAGCAAATGCGCGGGATCGGGGTACTGGGGTTGTTGCTGGACCGGCAGGGTGCGCCAGCTGTCGGGGCTCCAGGGTTGGCTCATCATGAACTCGATTGGTTGGTTGGCGGTCGGGCGCCAATATTATCAGCAATTAGTGCGTGACCTGTTGTCGCCAGTTGGCCGACAATCGCGCCTTTGCCGTGCCGCAACGTTAGGAGTAGTGATGACAGAGGAGCGCGTCGAGCGCCTGCTGGCCGAGGTCCACGATGATTTTGGCATGATCCGTGTACTGGAAGTGGCCGATTACCGGTTTCTCGAATTTGGTGATGCCATCGAGCAAAGTTGTGTGTTCACCGCCGATCCGAGCTGGCTGGAGTACGACTACACCCGTGCCATGTTGATCGGCGCGCTGTGTCATGAGCAGCCTGAAAGCGCGCTGTTTCTCGGCTTGGGTGCCGGGACGCTGACCCAGGCCTGCCTCAAGTTCCTGCCCCTGGAAGATGTCGAAGCCATCGAGTTGCGCCCGGATGTGCCACGCCTGGCCATCGAATATCTGGGGCTCGATGATGATCCGCGCCTGTATATCCGCGTCGGCGATGCGCTGGAGTTGCTGGAGACGGCGGAGCCAGCGGACTTGATTTTCGTCGACCTGTATACCGACGTCGGGCCGGGAGTCGGTCATTTGGCCTGGGCATTTCTGGAGAACTGTCAGAAAAAGCTCAACTGCGGCGGTTGGCTGGTCATCAATCAGTGGGCCACTGACGATGGCAAACCCTTGGGGGCAGCCTTGTTGCGCGGGCTGTATCACCGGCATTACTGGGAGCTGCCAGTGAAGGAGGGCAATGTGATCTTGCTGGTGCCTTCGGAGCTGGACCAGGCATTGGACCTGGGGGCGCTGTCCGCTCGTGCCGAAGCCTTGGCACCGCGTTTGGGCTATTCGTTGCAGCCGCTGATCAAGGCGATTCGGCCGGCGACCTAGGCGTCTGTACCGACGCTTTCGCGAGCAAGCCCGCTCCCACATTTGACCGCGTGCATCCTGTAGGAATGCGGTCAAATCAGGGTATTCATATACCTTTGAACACCCCCGGCCGCTTCTCGATCATCGCCCGCACGCCTTCCTTGGCATCCTCGCTGTTAAGCAATTTATCCACCATCGACGGCAATGCGGCGGCCGCCACGGTTTCGCCTTCCATGCGCGCCTGGCGTGCCGACATCAGGGTGGCCTGCACGCCCAGCGGCGCCTGGCGTGCAATGCGGTTGGCCAGTTCCAGGGCGCGGGGCAGCAGGTCTTCGCTGGCCATGACCTCCTGCACCAGGCCCAGGCGCAGAGCTTCATGGGCATCAAACTCGTCGCCGGTCAGGAGCCAGCGCATTGCATTGCCCCAGCCAGCGATCTGATGGAAGCGAAGGGTCGCACCGCCGAAGGGAAAGATCCCGCGCTGCACTTCCATCTGGGCAAATCGCGTATTGCTGGCACACAGGTTGATATCCGCAGCCAGCATCAGCTCGATACCAATGGTCAGGCAATAACCCTGAACGGCGACGATCACCGGTTTGCTGACCCGTGGCCCTGCAAACACGCCCCAGGGATCGCAACCGCCCAGCGGTGGTTGCCAGCCTTGGGCCATGGTATGGGCGACATTAGCCAGGTCAAGGCCGGCGGTGAAGTGATCGCCATGGCCGAACACCACCGCCACGCGGGCCTCGTCATTGCGATCAAATTCGCCATAGGCCAGGCTCAGTTCGTTGAGCAGGTCCAGGTCGAAGGCATTGCGCTTGGCCACGCGATCGAGTCCCAGCAGCAGCACATGTCCTTGCTGTTCACGGCTGACGCGGCTGCTATTGGCGTGAATCATGGCGGTGTCCTCAGGCGCGAAGGGCAGTTTCGGACCGAAGGGCCCGCTGCAAAAGGTGAAGCGTTTAAGCGTCATGACCAACAGGGCCGGGCCTTTGAAAAATAGACGCTCTTGCAAGGAAGCGCAAAGCCTGTGACACAGAGCAGTTGAATGGTGTTTTTCGATAAAAAAAGCTCCCTTTTTCAGGGATTTCCGGTATAGTGCGCGCCGGCCTTTAACCGGGCCGCGTTTAGGTAGCGCAATTCCCCGAAGTCAGCTTCGGCTGCTCGTCCGCACAGCGGACTCTCCCTTGACGAATCTTTTTCATTCATTCGTTTTCGCAAATCCCCGCCGACAAAGCAGCCAGGGCGACTCTTGAGTCTCAACACGGCATGCGCAGCTTTGGAGCATGGGTCTTTGCGGATGCACTTAGAGGCAGACCCATGACCCAGGAAACCGGCGGCTTCGCCGCTTTTAATCTTAACCCGAACATTCTTGCAGCTGTCATCGCGACTGGCTACGAAGAACCTTCGGCTATTCAGCAGCAATCGATCCCGATCATCATGGCCGGCCAGGACATGATTGGCCAGGCGCAAACCGGTACCGGTAAAACCGCCGCGTTCGCTTTGCCTATCCTGCATTGCATCGATCCTGCCAAGCGCGAGCCGCAAGCCCTGATCCTGGCGCCAACCCGCGAGTTGGCGCTGCAAGTAGCAACCGCTTTCGAAACCTACGCCAAGCAAATGCCGGGCGTTACTGTTGTGGCCGTTTACGGCGGCGCACCTATGGGCCCGCAACTGAAAGCGATCCGTAATGGCGCACAGATCGTTGTCGCCACCCCGGGCCGTCTGTGCGACCACCTGCGTCGTGACGAGAAAGTGTTGTCGACCGTGAACCACCTGGTTCTGGACGAAGCCGACGAAATGTTGAAGCTGGGCTTCATGGATGACCTGGAAGTCATCTTCAAGGCACTGCCACCGACCCGTCAGACCGTATTGTTCTCGGCCACCCTGCCACAGTCGATCCGTGCCATTGCAGAGCGCCATCTGCGCGATCCGCAACACGTAAAGATCCAGACCAAGACTCAGACCGTTACCGCGATCGAACAGGCTCACCTGTTGGTTCACGCTGACCAGAAGACCTCCGCTGTATTGAGTCTGCTGGAAGTCGAAGACTTCGATGCCCTGATCATGTTCGTGCGCACCAAGCAAGCGACCCTGGACCTGGCCAGTGCCCTGGAAGCCAAGGGCTACAAAGCCGCTGCGCTGAACGGTGACATTGCCCAGAACCAACGTGAGCGCGTGATCGACTCCCTCAAGGATGGCCGCCTGGACATCGTTGTGGCGACCGACGTTGCTGCCCGTGGTCTTGACGTCCCACGTATCACCCACGTGTTCAACGTTGACATGCCTTACGATCCTGAGTCCTACGTTCACCGTATCGGCCGTACCGGCCGTGCGGGCCGCGAAGGTCGTGCACTGCTGCTGGTCACTCCACGTGAGCGCCGCATGCTGCAAGTGATCGAGCGTGTAACCGGTCAGAAGGTTGCCGAAGTCCGTCTGCCGGATGCCCAGGCTGTTCTCGATGCGCGCATCAAAAAGCTGACCAACAGCCTGTCGCCGCTGGTAGCTGACGCTGAAGCGACTCATGGCGATCTGCTGGATCGCCTGACCGCCGATATCGGTTGCACCCCGCGTGCCCTGGCTGCTGCCTTGCTGCGCAAGGCCACCAATGGTCAGGCGCTGACGCTGGCAGCCATCGAGAAAGAACGCCCACTGGTACCGAACAACGCTCCGCGCGGTGATCGTCCAGAGCGTTCCGGCGACCGTCCGGACCGTGGTGACCGCGAGCGTCGTGCTCCGATTCCATTGGCCGAAGGTCGTGCTCGCTGCCGTACCGCGCTGGGCGCGCGTGATGGCATCGCCGCCAAGAACCTGCTGGGCGCTATCCTCAATGAGGGTGGCCTGGCACGTGAAGCGATCGGTCGTATCCAGGTACGTGACAGCTTCTCCTTGGTCGAGCTGCCGGAAGATGGCCTGGAAAAACTGCTGACCAAGCTGAAGGACACCCGCGTTGCCGGCAAACAGCTCAAGCTGCGTCGCTATCGCGAAGATTGATCGGCTCTTGAGCTGATTGATCGTCCATAAAAAATCCCCGACTGGTTCGGGGATTTTTTTTGTCTTAATACCGGGGTCAGTCGAAACGATAGATGTCCATGCCTAGCGCGCCGAGGGTGAATCCTTGATGTGCAACGCTGAACACCCGCCCCGCGCCGCGTGCGAAATACAGGGGCAGTAAGTGCTCATCGCTGGGGTGGTTGCGTGCTGCATGAGGCGCCTGTCGTCGGTAGTCGTGCAATGCGGCTTCATCCCCAGCGGTCAGCCTGTCGACTATCCAATCACGAAAGTCCTGTGCCCAGGGCTCAACGCTGTCCGTGCCGGCCTGCCAATCCAGTTCCGCCAGGTTGTGGGTAATACTGCCTGAGCCAGCCAGCAGCACGCCTTGCCCGCGCAGGCCGGCAAGGGCGTGCCCGATTCGCACGGGCGGGGCTGGACCCAAATGGCTGGGAAGCGATATTTGCACCACCGGAATATCGGCGCTCGGGTACATCAACGACAGGGGCACCCAGGTGCCATGGTCAAAAGGGCGCTGATCATCGATACGCGCTTTCAGGTCATTGGCTGCGAGCAACTCGATAATCTGTTGTGCCAGTTTTGGATTGCCTGGGGCTGGATACTGCACAGCATACAATTCTCGCGGGAAACCGCCGAAGTCGTGCCAGGTCTCGGGCGCAGGGCTGCCACTGACCAGCAGTTCCTGGCTTTCCCAGTGGGCAGACATCACCACAATCGCCTTGGGTCGAGGCAACTCGGCGGCAAGGCGCTTAAGTGCGGGCCCGCTGGCGCCGGGTTGGAGCGCAAGCATGGGCGATCCGTGGGAGATATACAGGCTGGGCAGCATGAGCAGGCTCCTCAAGGTTAAGATGGGGCCATCTTCAATCGGATCACTGATCTAAATCCAATATAAGTTTTAGTGTTATTTGATCGAATTTTCAGGGGGAATCATGGATTCCACGTTTTGGCATGAGCGCTGGGCACATAATCAGATTGGCTTTCACCTGCCAGAGGTAAACCCGTACCTGCAACGGTACTGGCCGAGCCTGGCGCTTGCGCATGACGCAAGGGTGCTGGTGCCGTTGTGCGGCAAAAGCCTGGACTTGATGTGGTTGGCCAATCAGGGGCATCGGGTGGTGGGTGTCGAGCTGTCGCAGAAGGCCGTTGAAGAGTTTTTCTGCGAGCAAAGGCTGACCGCGAGCATCAGTCAGCGAGGCGCATTCAAGGTCTATCAGGCGGGAGCGGTCGAGTTGTGGTGCGGGGACTTTTTCACATTGACTGCCGATGATGTGGCAGGTTGCACCGCACTGTATGACCGGGCGGCGCTGATCGCCTTACCGAAGTCGATGCGCGAGCAATATGCCGGCCATTTGAACGCATTGTTCGTTCAAGGCAGCAGTGGCCTGTTGATCACTCTGGATTATGACCAAGGGCAGAAGGCTGGTCCGCCGTTTGCGGTGGACGATGTCGAGGTGCAGACACTGCTGGGGGCGCACTGGCGTCTGAGTACACTGGAGCGGCGCGATATTCTGGAGGAGAGTCCCAAGTTCGTTCAGGCGGGCGCCAGACGGCTTGAGGAGCGGGTTTACCAGTTAATCAGAGCGTAAACGGCGCCCACGAAAAAGGGGCGATTCGATCGCCCCTTTTCGTTGCTGCCCTGGATCAGCCGCGACGACGCAGTGCGTCGATACGCTCTTCCAGCGGCGGGTGACTCATGAACATCCGGGCCAGGCCTTGCTTGACACCACCGTTGATGCCGAAGGCATTCAGTGTGTCGGGCATATGCACCGGCAATCCCTGTTCGGAGCGCAAGCGTTGCAAGGCGCCGATCATGGCATTGGTACCGGCCAATTGGGCACCGGCTTCGTCGGCACGAAACTCCCGTTTGCGCGAGAACCACATCACGATGGAGCTGGCGAGGAAGCCCAAGACCAGTTCGGCAAAGATGGTCGCCACGTAGTAAGCGATACCCTGGCCGCCTTCGTTCTTGAAGATCACCTTGTCGACGAAGTTGCCGATGATCCGCGCGAAGAACATTACGAAGGTGTTCACCACGCCTTGCACCAGTGCCAGGGTGACCATGTCACCGTTAGCCACGTGACCAATTTCGTGAGCCAGTACGGCCTTCACTTCATCGGGCGAGAAGCGTTCCAGCAAACCCTGGCTGACGGCAACGAGAGCATCGTTCTTGTTCCAGCCGGTGGCAAATGCGTTGGCTTCATAGGCCGGAAAAATCCCGACCTCGGGCATCTTGATCCCGGCTTCGCGAGACAATTGCTCGACGGTCTGCAGCAACCATTGCTCATGGCGGGTGCGCGGTTGGGTGATGATCTGGGTACTGGTGCTCATTTTCGCCATCCACTTGGAGATGAACAGCGAGAAAATCGAGCCGGCAAAACCAAAGACCGCACAGAAAACCAGCAGCTGATTAAGGTTCAGATCAACCCCGTTGGCCGCCATGAACCCGTTGAAGCCAAAAAGGCTCAGGGTGATGCTGGCAATCAGCACGACCGCCAGGTTAGTGGCCAAGAACAGCAGGATGCGCATCATGGTTGTAGAATTCTCCTCATGCTAAATATGTCGCGTACTGCGGGGTATATAAGGTGCGGCACTGGGCTATTCAACCGGGCGACTATTTCAAACTGTGTCCTACAGCATGAGCGCAGAGCCTTGAAGGGCTTTTCCGAGCTTGCAGACAGATGAAAATTACTGCGCGGTAGCCTTTGCGGCCCGTGATTGCAGGGATGTGCCGGGAGCGGGGTGATGAAGCAGAGTCTTTGCAGGGGGCGGTAGAGGTCCGGCCGCGGATGTGTTGCCAGATAATCGCTGTACGACCTGATGCAGGTCGTACAGCCGAAAAGCCGTTACTGGCGATAAGACTTCAGGAAGTTGCCAATGCGACCGATGGCCATGTCCAGGTCGTCCACTCGTGGCAAGGTCACCACGCGGAAGTGGTCGGGCCATGGCCAGTTGAACGCCGTGCCCTGGACCACCAGCAGTTTTTCCGAGAGCAGCAGGTCGAGTACGAATTTCTCATCGTTATGGATCGGGCATATCTTCGGGTCGATCCGTGGAAAGGCATACAGCGCCCCCATGGGCTTGACGCAACTGACGCCGGGAATGTCGTTGAGCAGTTCCCAGGTGCGGTTGCGCTGTTCCAGCAGGCGACCTGCTGGCAGCACCAAGTCATTGATGCTCTGGTATCCGCCGAGGGCGGTCTGGATCGCGTGCTGGCTTGGCACGTTGGCACACAGGCGCATATTGGCGAGCATGTCGATGCCTTCGATATAGCTCTGGGCGTTATGCTTGGGGCCAGAGATCGCAACCCAACCGGAGCGGAAGCCCGCGACCCGGTAGGATTTGGACAGGCCATTGAACGTCAGGCACAGCAGGTCCGGTGCCAGGGAGGCAGTGCAGATATGCACGGCGTCGTCATACAGGATCTTGTCGTAGATCTCGTCGGAGAACACCACCAGATTGTGTTGGCGAGCCAGTTCCAGCATCCCCTGCAGCACTTCCCGGGAATACACGGCGCCGGTAGGGTTGTTCGGATTGATGATCACCAGGGCCTTGGTATTGGGTGTGATCTTGGCTTTGATGTCTGCCAGGTCCGGCCACCAGTTGGCTTGCTCGTCGCATAGGTAATGCACGGGATGGCCGCCCGCCAGGGTCACGGCGGCAGTCCAGAGCGGATAATCGGGGGCAGGCACCAACACTTCGTCGCCGTTATTGAGCAGGGCCTGCATGGCCATCACAATCAGCTCGGATACGCCGTTGCCCAGGTAGATGTCTTCGATGCCGATACCTTCTACCTGTTTTTGCTGGTAGTACTGCATCACCGCCTTGCGTGCGCTGAACAAGCCTTTGGAGTCGCTATAGCCCTGGGCGGTGGGCAGGTTGCGGATCACATCCTGGAGAATTTCGTCCGGCGCCTCGAAACCAAAGGGCGCCGGGTTGCCGATATTCAGCTTGAGGATGCGATGGCCTTCCTCTTCCAGGCGCTTGGCGTGCTTGAGCACTGGGCCGCGAATGTCATAGCAGACGTTGGCGAGCTTGTTCGATTTGCTGACCTGCATGGCGATGTGATCCTGAAAATGAACGATCCGGACGGAGTGTAGATGACAGTGCCGGGAATCCTGCGTTGGCTTGCCCCATAAATACGTTTGAATGCCGATAACGCGGGTGCCAGACTGGCAGTTTGACAGAGGCGCAATCATACGTGCCGCCTGATCCCTGGAAAAGACACAGATCAGGCTTTTTCAGTTGCCGAGGTGTATCGATGGATAAGCTGCAGAAAACCCTTCAAGAATGGCAGGACATGCTGGATCCGGCGCAGTATCAGGTGTGCCGTCTCAAAGGCACCGAACGGCCGTTTTCTGGAAAGTACAACGCCACTACTACCGATGGTCTCTACCATTGCATTTGCTGCAATGAGCCATTATTCGATTCAAAAACCAAGTTTGATGCCGGTTGTGGCTGGCCCAGCTTCTACGAGCCGATTGCCGATAACGCAATGATCGAAATCCGTGATGTCAGCCACGGCATGATTCGCACCGAAGTCACCTGTGCCAAATGCGATGCACACCTGGGGCATGTCTTTCCAGATGGTCCGCCGCCGACAGGTTTGCGTTACTGCATCAACTCGGTGTGCCTGGATCTGGTACCGCGCTAGCCGATCACCTTGCGCGGGGGCGAGCCAGCTCGCTCCTGTCGTGAAGAGTTATACCGGGGTATCAGCGCAATCAATTAAATTGCACACAATTTAATTGCTCGCTATGTTTTTACATCTTTGCGTTTCGAGACGCCGTCATGAGCGACAACCTGCTGACTATTCCCTGCACCACTATCAAGGGCGAGCAAAAGACCTTGGCGGACTTTGCCGGCAAGGCAATTCTGGTGGTCAATACCGCCAGCAAATGTGGATTCACCCCGCAGTACAAGGGGCTGGAACAGCTCTGGCAGCAGTACAAGGATCAAGGCCTGGTGGTGCTGGGCTTTCCATGTAATCAGTTTGGCAAACAGGAGCCGGGTAGCGAAGGCGCTATTTCCGAGTTTTGCGAGCTGAATTTCGGCGTGAGCTTTCCACTGTTCAAAAAAATCGATGTCAACGGTGATGCTGCTCACCCATTGTTTGTGCAATTGAAACAACGGGCTCCGGGGTTGTTGGGCTCCAAGGGCATCAAGTGGAATTTCACCAAGTTCTTGATCGGCCACGATGGACAACTGGTCACGCGTTTTGCCCCGACCACCAAGCCACAGGAACTGACCCGAGAGATTGAAGCGCTACTCAAATGAACACTCAGTCCCTGGTTCTCGATAATCAGTTGTGCTTCAAACTGTACGCTGCCTCGCGGGCGGTAACGCGTGCTTATAAACCGATGCTGGAACAATTGGGCCTGACCTATCCGCAATATCTGGTAATGCTGGTGTTGTGGCAATGGCAGGAGACGGCCACTGCGCAGCCCACGGTCAAGGCCTTGGGGACGCAGCTATTGCTCGATTCCGGCACGCTTACACCGCTGCTCAAGCGTCTCGAGCAGTTGGCATTGATCAGGCGGCAACGTGGCACCAGTGATGAACGCGAGGTGCATTTGAGTCTCACACAAGCGGGCATAGAGCTGCGTGAGCACGTCCTGCCGCTAAAGGCCCGCTTGTTGTGTGACAGTGGCGTGGACCTGAGTCAGGCTCAGGCGTTGCGCCGAGATCTGGATCAGTTGCTCAGGCAACTCAGAGACTTGACGTAATCGGTACCCAAAGGTCGAGTAGGGCATTAAGTTCTTCCCGATGAAATGGCTTGGCCAGATAGTCGTTCATGCCCGCTGCCCGGCAACGTTCCCGCTCTTCGGACTGGGCGTTGGCAGTCAGCGCTACAATTGGCAGCTCAGGCCAGCGACCGCTGCGGCGAATTTGCCGGCTCGCCTCGTAGCCATCCATGACCGGCATGTTGCAGTCCATCAACACCATGTCGAAACGCTGTCCCTCCAGCAATTTCAGCGCCTCGCCACCGTGAGCTGCCACGATTACTTCGCAGCCGAGCTTGCCCAGCATACCTTTGGCAACCAATTGGTTGACCAGGTTGTCCTCCACCAGCAGGACTCGGGCCCGGTAGGCGATTGGGCCGCTTTCCAGTTGGGTAAGGTCAAGCACGGTGTCGGTGCCGGCGCGCAAAGTGCGCTGCAGTATCTGATACAGCGCATTGCGGCTCAGTGGACGTGCCTGCTGCTGCAGCGGGGCGAGGGCGGCCACCTCTTCGCTAGGCATGAAGTTGCCATAGGCCGTGACCAACAAAATCGGGGCGTCGATGGCTGGCCGCAGTTGGAACAGGCACTCAGGGCAGTCGGCAATCAACAGGTCGGGAGTGAGTCTGCTCAGGTCGTCATCGATAGTGTAGCAACGCGGGTTCAAGCCCCAGGCGGGCAACAACAAGTTCACCAATTCTGCCAGGCCACTGCTGGTCCCGGTAATCACTGCCACTTCGCCTGTCAGAGGGTTTAATTCCACGGCCGGGGTACAGGCCGGCAATGGCAGGTCGGCGCAGAATTGGCTGCCAAATCCCACCTGCGAACTGATACTGAGGCGGCCGCACATGGCTTCGCAAAGGTTATGAGTCAGGGCAAGGCCCAGGCCAGTCCCGCCAAACTGTCGTGTAATGCCGGCGCCGGCCTGGGTGAAGGGTTGGAAAATCTTCACCTGAGCCTCCTGCGCAATCCCGATGCCGGTATCGCACACTTCGATGCGCACACCGCCCTGATGCATGCCGAGGCGTACATCGACCCGGCCGAAGCGGGTGAACTTCAAGGCGTTGGACAGCAGGTTGCTGACGATCTGCCTGACTCGAGTCGGATCACCGATGACTTGGGCGGGAAACCCCGGGGCGATCAGACAGGTCAGTTCGACACTCGGTGCGGCGTTTTGCGAGAGCAGGTTGGCAGTGTCCTCCACCAATGAACCGAGGTCGAACGGGATGCTCTCCAGTTCCAACTGGCCGGCATCGAACTTGGACAGGTCGAGGATGTCGTTGAGCAGTTCCACCAGGACTTTGCCGGAGTCGTGGGCAATTGAAAGCTGTTGCCGTTGTTCGGTATTGAGCGGGCTGTCCAGGGAAAGGGCGATCATCCCCAGCAAGCCATTGAGTGGGGTACGGATTTCGTGGCTCATGTTGGCCAGGAAAGCGGCCCGGGCCTGAGCCATGCCCAAGGCCATCATCTTCGCCGCCTCCAACTCTTTGTTGGACTGGCTTAATCGATGGTTGATCGCCTTGAGTTCGGTCGTGCGTGTCGAAACAATATTTTCCAGTTGCCCGAGGTATTCAGTCAGGCGGTCTTCAGCTTGACGCCGCTGCTGTATTTCGGTGTCCATATTTTCGAATTGCTGGTTGGCAACACTGACCAGTACGCCGATTTCATCATGCGCGTGCCCCGGCGGGCACTCCAGGCGGTTGCGCGAGCCGTTGTGGGCGCCATAAGTACTCAGTTCACGGATGATTCGCACCAGCGGTTGCGTGAGCATCACGTAGAACAACCCCAATAAAATGACTATCAGGAGCAGGCTGCGGGCAAACCCATTGAACAGGGTTATCTCGGCACGATGCAGGAAGCGGCTTCCGAACGTGTAGGTGTCTACATCCAGGCGCAAGACGCCCAAGGGCTCGCCAGGCATAGGCGTGAGATAAAGCCGGTCTTCGAACTGACGGTTGGCCCCGAACAAGAAATCACTGATGGAACGGTAGCTGCTTTCCTGGCGCGGGCGAGCAACGTCAGCCAGGACCATGCCGGTGTTATCGATCAGTTGCGCACGGGTGATAGCGGGAGAGTGCAGCAGGCCGCGTGTCAACTCCTGGGCCAGCTCCGCGTCGATGTTGTAGGCAATGCGTGAAGCGGGGTTATGGCTGATTTCAATCAGGGAGCGTATTTCACGGTTGATAGACGCGTCTTCGCTGGCATAATCGATGCCGATTTGGATCAAACTGAGCAAGGTTCCCAGCACGAAACCGACCAGCACAGTCAGTCTGGCTTGTTTATAAGACAAGCGGTGGGCGAACTTGATATCCATCGAGTGCTGAACCACTTTACGTTTCCTTTCGCCCGGCAAGCATAGCTGAACATCCACAGCATCGGCCTTGTCCGGCGTGAGTCGATTTATTCAGGTGCGGCCCTCGGGGCTGCGTCAGGTTGCCAATACGCCATCTTTTACAAGAACTTGCCAGAGGAATAGTCGTGGATTCTCGATTGAATGCCTTTCTTGAACGGGCCGATGCGGTGCTCGCTCGTCTGGAACCGTTGTTGCCTGCCCCCCGCCAAGCCATTGATTGGGAACACTGCCTTGCGGCCCGTTGGCAGCGTGAAGGTCGCAGCGGTTTTTTGTTGCCACTGCAGGTCAGTCTGGACATGCGTTTGTCCGATTTGATCGGTGTAGACAAACAACGTGAACAATTGGCGCGCAATACCCAGCAATTTCTCGACGGGTTACCGGCCAACCATGCGTTGCTCTGGGGCTCGCGAGGTACCGGTAAATCCTCGCTGGTGCGCGCCTTGCTGGCGCAGCATGCCAGGGCGGGTCTGCGGCTGATCGAGATCGAGCGTGATCACCTGGCGGATTTGCCGCGGGTAGTTGAGCAATTGGTCACTTTGCCGCAACGCTTTGTGTTGTTCTGCGATGATCTGTCCTTCGAGGCCGGCGAGAGCGATTATCGGGTTCTTAAAAGTGTACTCGATGGCTCTTTGGAACAGGCTCCGGAAAACGTTCTGCTGTACGCTACTTCCAACCGTCGCCACCTGGTCCCGGAAAACCAGAGTGACAATGAGAACTGGAAGAGGGTGGATGGCGAGCTCCATCCAAGCGAAGCAGTAGAAGACAAGATTGCCCTGTCCGACCGTTTTGGGTTGTGGTTGTCGTTCTATCCGTTCAGCCAGGGGCATTTCCTCGACGTGGTCGAGCATTGGATCGGCGAACTGGCGAGCAAGGCTGGCCTGCAATGGCAGCGGGATGAGGATCTGGACATCCTTGCGGTGCGTTGGGCCACGGGGCGGGGAAATCGAAACGGTCGTTGTGCCTATCAGTTCGCCCGCTATTGGGTGGGCCTGAAACTACTGGAGCGTCAGGCATGATCGATTTGCGGCAGGCCGGTATGGGCCTCGATGGGTACGCGATGCTATGTGCGCAGCTCGAATCCTTGCTGGCTGATGAACGGGATTTCATTGCCAACGCGGCGCAGTTTTCTGCGTTTCTGTTCAATCAGCTCGATGATTTGAACTGGGCGGGCTTCTATCTTAATCGTGACGAAGAGCTGGTTCTCGGACCGTTCCAAGGGCAGGTCGCCTGTGTGCGAATCCCCTTTGGCCGAGGCGTTTGCGGGGCTGCCGCGGCTACGCGGCAAACTCAACGAGTGGAAGATGTTCATGCGTTTTCCGGACATATTGCGTGTGACAGCGCATCCAACAGCGAACTGGTTGTCCCGTTGATCAAGGATGGGAAGTTGGTGGGGGTGCTTGACCTGGACAGTCCGAAACTGGCGCGTTTTACATCAGAAGATCAGGTAGGTATCGAGCACCTGGCAGCGATTTTCCTGCGCTTGACTGATTGCTGAATACAGCTGGCGTACACGAGCGCCCGCTGTTCGGGCGCTCGGACGAATACCAGGTGGTTCTCAGTGTGACGGTGGGTGGTCCAGTTGCATTTTCAGGGTGCGTTCAAGTTCCAGCATGGTTTTTTCGATGGATTTGACCCAAGCGTCGATTTGCGGTTGTTCGACGCCCTCGCCAGCCTGCTCCAGGATTTCGCACTGCTCTGCCAAGCTGCGAGCCTGGACGATCCTGGCGGCGCCTTTGATCTTGTGGGCTTGATCGATGAGGTCTTGGCGCGAGCCTTGTTCCAGTATTGACATCAGCTCTTCGCGGTCATGACGACTGCTTTTGAGCAGTTCTCCCAGCAGTCGCTGGCTTAGCAAGGGATCACCGCCAGTAAGAGCATTCAGGTTGCCGAACTCGAAGAGTTCGCAGGGCGGCTTGGGGGTGATGTCGGCCAGGTGGCGCTCCAGCATCGTGAGGCTGATGGGCTTGAACAGGCAATCATTCATGCCGGCGTCTTTGCAACGTTGCCTTTCTTCTGGTTGGGCATTGGCGGTAAAGCCCAAGATGATACAAGGCTCGAGATTTTCCCGTTGTTCATGCTCGCGAATCGAGCGAGCCAACTCATAGCCGTTCATGATCGGCATGTTGCAGTCGGCGATGATCAGGTCGAAGTGTGCCTGGCGCCACGCCTGGAAACCCGCTGCGCCGTGCTGGACAGCGGTAAATTGATGGCCCAGGAAACCCAGTTGCTGGCACATGAGCAAGCGGTTGGCAGGGTGGTCATCCACCACCAGTACGCTCAGCACCGCTGCATTCTGGGCCGCCGGCTGCAACTCGATCAAAGACTGGGCAGGCGGCAGACTGGTCAACTTGAGTGAGACAAAAACCTCGGTACCGATGCTAGGCACGCTGCTGAGCGTCAGTTCCCCGCCCATCATTTCGCACAGGCTGCGACAGATCACCAGTCCAAGGCCCGCGCCGCTTCTGCCCAGGTGCCCGGCGTTGTCGGCTTGGGAGAACGGTTCGAACAGCCGCTGCTGATCATTGCGGCTGATGCCGATTCCTGTGTCTTCGACCACCAGCTTCATTTCGATTTGTTGTGGCTGCAGGGTGGAAAGGACGTCCACCTTGATCCTCACTACGCCCTGTTCGGTGAACTTGATGGCATTGCTTACCAGGTTGGACAGAATCTGTTTGAAGCGCAGGGGATCTATCTGCACATCGCTTTCGCTGACGCCGGAATTGAACTCCAGCAGCAATCGCAAGCTTTTCTGGCGCGCCAAGCCATCGAAAACGCGTATCACCGACTCGATCAACTCCCGCAGGTTGACACGTTCTGGTGCCAGGCTTAAGCGACCGGATTCGATCCGCGCGATATCCAGGATATCGCCGATCAACTCCAGCAAATCTCTAGCGGAGTTGTAGGCAACTTCGATGGCCGGGCGATCCAATCCTTCATGATCGGCGCGCTTGAGCGTCAGTTCAAGCATGCCGATGACCGCATTCATCGGCGTACGGATTTCATGGCTCATGGTTGCCAAAAACGTACTTTTGGCACGATTGGCTTCATCTGCGCGATCTTTGGCAGCGCGCAGCTCATCGAACAGTTGTCGTCGCTCGCTGATATCGATCCAGCCGCCGATAATGCCCTGGACCTCGCCGAGGGAATTGCGATACGGCAGGATCCAGTGATAAATCGTCAACTTCTGCCCATGGATGTGCAGTGGCCGATCGAGGATCAGGGAGCTGCCTTCTTTCACCACCCGCTGGTAATCGGCGTGGTATTGCTTGGCTTCCGAATCAATGTCCAGGCCCATCTGAGTGATGCACTTGCCAATCACGTCCTCACGCTTGACGTCGAAAACCTGCAGGTAGCTGTCATTGCAGATCTGGAGCAAGCCGTCGCAGTCACGCACGTAGATGGGGTGAGGCGTTTCGTTGACCAAGGCGCGCATGAATTCATATTGGTCGTTAAGCGCACGTTCTGCCATCTGGCGTTGTTTGATCTGCCTGCGCATATAGGCATTCCAGGCCAATGAAGTCAGCAACAGGAGCCCGGCGCCCATGATGATTTGGAAAATCAGCCGGTGATAGTTGCGCCAGTAACTGTCGGGCGCCGCCGCGTAACCACGCCAGCGACTGTTGATGACCCCTAGCTCATCGGGGGCGATACTCAGCAGTGCCTTGTCGAGGATCGAGTTCAGTTCGGTGGCGCCGCGAGAGGTTGCTAATGAAAAGGATGCGAGTTGAGTGCCGATACTGGAACTGATCTGCAACTTGTCCTGGAACACGTGTGAGGAGATGAAATAATTGGCGATTACCAGCGAGTTTACGGCACCGTCCACTTGCTCGCGGGCTAACATTTCTGTTGCCTTGAAGGTGTCGCTGACTTCCACGAGGATGATCTGCGGAAACTCGCGCTGCAGATAACTTATCAGAGGATTTCCTTCGGTAACCGCTAGGCGTTTACCGGCCAATTGCTCCAGGCTTGAAGGCGTGCCAGGCTCTTTGCGTGACAGCAAGACAAAAGAGTTTTCCAGATAGGGCCGGCTGAAATTCAGCCTGGTTTCCCTTGCTGGGCTGGGGAGGATTGCCGCGATCATATCTGCATCACCGGCTTCGATTTGCTCGATCATTTCGCTGACGCTGCGAGTGTTTTGCACCTCGAAGCGCAACCCGGTACGTAGTCGGATCAACTCCAGAAGATCGGCAGTGATGCCACGCAAACGACCATTTGTATCCAGAAAGGTCAGTGGTGCGAAGGTTTCATTGATCACGACTTTCACCACGGGGTGCTGCTTGAGCCAGCGCTCCTCTCGCAGGTTCAGTTTCAGCTTCTGGTCGGTCAACAAGATGTCACTACCGGCGCTCCATCGCTTGGAGATACTTTCACGATCATTGGTTGTAACGCCGGACAGAATCGAGTTGATGACGCTAAGCAGGACTTGTTGGTTGCGATGTACTGCAAAGCTGAAACCATAGGCCTCATGCTCGCCGAAATTGGCCATCCGGATGTTTTTCAGATAACCCTTGTTGATCATATAGTGGGTGGAAATGGTATCGCCGAGAAATACGTCGGCTTGGTCGAAAGCCACGGCATTCAGCGCGTTTTGAGAGGACGGATAAGTCTGGATAATGGCGTCTGGATAAAGCGTTTCGACTTCCGCCAAGGGTAGGTAATGGTAGACAAGGCTTAGCCGGATGTCGGCAAGTCCGTTATTGAGTGGAGTATTTTCTCCTTCGCGAGTGACCAGCACAGGCTGGTCTACGGCATAAGGTCTCGATAGGACGATGTTGGGATTTACAGCCTCGAAGCCGTTGGCGGTCCCCAGTATGTCGATATCTCCCGCTTCCAGTGCCTCGATCGCGGCTTCTCTCGACGGGTAGCGCACTACGTTGACGGGCAGTGCGAGGGTCTTCGCAATGATGCCGGCGTAATCGGCGGTGATGCCCTCATAGTCACGGCCGCTGACGGTCACGTCGAACGGCGCGTAGTCGGGGGCCGATGTTCCCAGCACCAGTTCCCGTTTGTTTTGCAGCCATTGGTGCTGTGTCTGGTTCAGTGTAGTAGCCAGTGGAGCATTGCTTATACGACTCAGCAGCGAGTAACGTTCTGGAGTGGTTTGGGTGGCTGACACTAAAGTACTCAAACACAGGCCGGTACTTAATATGATTAAATAGTACTTTAAATGCCTTGACATCCGGTCTCTCACACTAACGCGTTGCGTTTTGCCATCTCGATAAGTTCTACCAAGGACTTTGCTTTTAGTTTTTGCATTAGTCTCTTTTTGTAAGTGCTCACGGTCTTGTTGCTGAGGAACATACCTTTGGCGATTTCCTTGTTTGTGCGCCCTTGTGCAAAAAGTTGCAAAACCATTAATTCCCGATCATTGACAGACCTGAAAAGTTCAAGCTCTTCGTTGCAACCTTCTTCAGGGTTGCTGGTATTCAACGCCTGGCTTGGGAAGTAGTTGTATCCAGATAGAACTGCCCTTATGGCACTCAGAAGCTCACTCAAGTCACCCTCTTTGCAAACATAGCCGTCGGCACCGGATCGCATGCAACGTGTGGCGAACAGCGTTGGAGATTGGGCTGTGAGAACCAGGGTTTTCATCGGCGTACTCATTGCATTGAATCTGCAAAGTACTTCCAGGCCATCGAGTTTCGGAATGCTGATATCAAGAATTATAAGGTCTGGAAGGCATTCGCGGACCATCTGTATTGCATCGCAGCCATTGTCGGTTTCGCCAACTACTTTGTAGCCTTCGTGTTCCAGTAACATTCGTATTGCTAGTCGGATAACAGGATGATCGTCGATAATAAAAACTGAGTTCATGATCCAATTCCACGCAGATGTAAATAAGCGCGCACATTAGCTCAGAAGGCAGGGTAGGAGCATGAAGGGAAGGCTGGGCAGGTACAAAACAGGAAAAATCCCACATAAAATAGGGTGTCGGACTACCTTCTGCCAAGGCATTCTTGGTTGCGGTGTAAGAGTTTGCTGGGCGGAGGGTTATGAACGTGGAGTTGGTAGTGCTGTGGTTTCGTTAAGTTTGATATTTCGTATCGCCTCGTGTTTAATTTCCTACGTGGAGTTTAGGTAACGTAGTATGAAATCTAACAGGAGGATGTCAGCCACTTCTGTTGGAATAATGCTCGTTTTCAAAGAGTGGTTGGTTGTCCCGTGCGAGCCCGGACATACGTACCATTTGGGTCCATGTTTCCTTGTCCAGTGGTTTTGCCAAGTAACCCAGTAACGGTATGTTGCTTTCCAGCGCTTGAGTTTTCAGGGCTTCCAGTTCTGTGGCGGGTAGCCCGCTTAATAATATGGCGTGTTTGATAAACCCTGCGCGACTGGCTATTTCCACCAATGCGAGCCCGGTCATGTCGGGTAGGCATTGATCGCAAAGCATGATATCGAATGGGATATCAGTTTTTGCCATCAGTCTGATCGCCTGCTCGGCATTTTCAGTGGGCGTCAATTGATTGAAGCCGAAGCTGTTGAGCAGGCTTTGGATAGCCAGAAGTTGAAAAGGGTGATCCTCCACCAGCAAGATGCGCAGTTGTTGTTCGAGCATAGGAAGTTCCGTGGGGGGAGCGCATGCTGGAAGGATTCCAGCCTGGATCTGCATGGGGTGGGCCTGTGAGCCAGGTGTCGACCCTGCGTTGAGTTGTAGGTATGTAGGAGCTAAGCGCAACAGTAGATAAGAACTCGGTGAATATTCTGGTAATTATTTATCGAGAATCTGGGATGGGCGATCAGTTTGCTCTGGTCCCTGTGTAGGCAGTTTCCTTGAGATGAATGCTCTGCCAGCGCAAGCTGGCAGAGTTGTCGCTTATTGCGAATGTGAACGCCCGGTCATCTCACGTGCCATTTCGCTGGCATAGCTGTCAGTCATGCCCGCGATGAAGTCGATCATTCGCATGAATGAGCGGTGAAGCGGCCAATCCGGATGTGGCGCGCTGTTGCCCAGCAAATCCAGGATCCTTCTGTTCTTGAAGGACGGTGTGCGGCCACCATGTTGCTCCAAGGCTGCACCGCAGAAGGCGTTCAGGAGAATTTCCAGGGTGGTATAGGCGCCGATTTCATGGAGGGTCTTGCGTTTGTCCTGGAAGATCTTCTTGCGCGCCATGTCTTTGGCATTGAGTACGCAACGCTTGGCGGGGCCATGCATATGCTCGACCAGATCGCCTTGCAAGGTGCCGGCGAGCAAGGCTGGCTGCTGTTCGACGAAGGCGCGTGCGGCGGCATTGGTCAGATGTTCGATGGCCTTGCCACGCAGGATCGCCAGCTTGCGTCGCCGGGAATCCAGGGGGCCGAGTTGGCGATACGTCTCCGGCAAATCGTCACCCACCAGATTCAATAGCAGCGATTCGACTTCCGCATATTCCAGCAGATCCATCTCCAGGCCGTCTTCCAGATCGATCAGGGCGTAGCAGATATCATCAGCAGCCTCCATCAAGTAAACCAGGGGATGACGCGCCCACCGTTGCTCCTCGAGTTGCGGCAGCCCTAATTTTTGGGCGATTTGCTCAAGGATCGGCAGTTCGCTCTGGTAGCAGCCGAACTTGTGTTTCTTGTAACCCAGGGAGTCGGCATGGCGGGCGGTCCAGGGGTACTTCAGGTACGTGCCAAGGGTCGCGTAGGTCAGGCGAGTGCCGCCATCGAACTGGTGGTATTCCAGCTGTGTCAGCACGCGAAAACCCTGGGCGTTGCCTTCGAAGTTAAGGAAGTCATTGCGTTCGGCGCTGTTCATGTCATCCAGCCAGCCACGACCTGAGGCTTGTTGGAACCAGTGGCGAATCGCGTCTTCACCGGAATGGCCGAACGGCGGGTTGCCGATGTCGTGGGCCAGGCAGGCCGATTGCACTACCATGCCTAGGTCGCTGGGGTCGCACCAGTCGGGCAGGGCGCTGCGAATGGTTTCGCCGACACGCATCCCCAGCGACCGGCCGACGCAGCTGACCTCCAGGGAGTGGGTCAGTCGGGTATGGATATGGTCGTTGCTCGTGACCGGATGTACCTGGGTCTTGCGGCCCAGGCGGCGGAAGGCACCAGAGAAGATGATCCGGTCATGGTCTTTATGAAAGGGGCTGCGCCCCAGTTCTTGCGGGCTATGCAGGGATTTCCCGAGACGTTCGCGGGTAAGCAGGGTGGGCCAATCCAAGGCGTGGTCTCTCCATGCGGTAAATGACAGCCTTCAGCTTCCCGGTTCAGCCTGCCGGGAGCAAGCAAAAAACCGCAAGCCAACGGCGTCAATATTGATTAACAGTAAACGCTGACCGTTGTCGAAGAATTGCCTTGCAGTGGAGCATCGTCGATTGAGCGACGTACGAATGGTCGGCATGAAAAAAACCGGCCCCTCAATGAGGAAGCCAGGCTTGACTCCTCCCAACAGCCAGCATCGATCAGGGCTTGCGAGCAGCCCCCTGCATGGCCAGCTTGATCAAGGGAATGAGGCCGGCACTGAGTCGTACCAGGCGGGTCATGGTGCTCAGGCTTCCTCCCTTGGCTCCTTTGCCGGTAAAGAACCCTAGCAGCGTCACGGCCGCAACGCCCCACAGCGGCGCATGTTTGATGCCAAACCCCTCATGCCAGCTTTGGCCCAGGTTTCTCACCTTTTGCAGCGGCAGCAACATTTGCTGCGACTCATGGCGAATTTCCTGGCGGTGCATTTCCATGCGCAAGCGAATCAACGCCTTGCGCATTTCCCGCCGGGAGTTGGTCTGCGGCAGTTCAGTCGTACTCATGGCAGCAAGCGCTCCCGATCATTGGCCAGCTCTTCGAGCGTGGCATGGAACGGTGTGGACTCATCGAACACCGCGGCCTTCAAGCGCAACCCACAGAAGGCTGCGGCGAGCACATAGAAAACACATAGGCTGATGATCCCGGTCAGGCGATAGGTATCCCACACGAGAATCATCACCAGCGCCGATAATCCCACCAACAGTAACAGGGCAAACACCAGTGCCAGGCCGGCGAACAACAGCAGGCTGACGGTGCGTGCTTTTTGTTCCTGCAACTCAATGCCGAACAACTCGACATGGCTGTGCAGCAGCCCCAGAACAGCTGCGCCCAGGCGCCGCGATGAAGAACTTGGGCCCGAGGAGGAGCCGGATTCACCGATAGCCATGATTAGCGCCTTGTGGCCAACAGGCCAATCAGAAACCCGACACCGGCTGCGATGCCGACGGACTGCCACGGATTGGCCTGGACATAGTCTTCGGTAGCGGTGACTGCGGCTTTGCCGCGTTCGCGCAAGGAGTCCTCAGTCAGTTGCAGGGTTTCCCGGGCCTTGAGCAGGCTGTCGTGAATTTTGGTACGCAGTTCATCGGCCTGGTCACCGGCCAATACCGCGGTATCGTCCAATAGCTTCTCGGTATCGCTGACCAGGGTCTGGAAGTCTTCCATCAATATCTCTTGAGCAGTCTTTGCCGTTTTGCTGGCCATGGTTATCTCCGTGGGTGGCTGTCTGGTGCTTTCAATGGTTTTGGTTTCGAGTCACCGGTATCGGTGAAGGTTCACTGCAATTGTCTGGTACAGCTTTTGCTTTGCCTTGGTGCGCGAGCCCCGGGGCTTGCGCTGAATCTGGGCGGTTTCGGCGAAGGCCATGAAAAACCTTACCCTAAATAACTAAAACTCGTGAAAAAACCCGGTAGTCATTGCTTGCGCTGCGTTAAAGCGGTTCATACCCCTTCAATCGCGTGCAACCGTCGGCGCCAATTTAGTGCGCGGCATGCGGCCAATGATCTGTCTTGGTGCTTTTTCCTAAATTGCAGGTCTGCCAACTCCATGGAAAATGTGCAAAGTGCGGTGGACACGCTGATCCACAGTTCCAATACCCTGTTTATTCTGATCGGCGCCGTGATGGTGTTGGCCATGCATGCCGGCTTCGCGTTTCTGGAGGTCGGTACTGTCAGGCAGAAAAACCAGGTCAACGCACTGTCGAAGATCCTCAGTGACTTTGCCGTTTCGACCCTGGCCTATTTCTTTATAGGCTATTGGATCTCTTACGGCGTCAGTTTCATGCAGCCGGCTGCGGTGCTTAGTGCCGACCATGGCTATGGCCTGGTGAAGTTTTTTTTCCTGTTGACCTTCGCGGCGGCCATCCCGGCGATTATCTCCGGTGGCATTGCCGAGCGTGCGCGGTTTGCTCCACAGCTGTTTGCCACCGCATTGATCGTGGCGTTCATCTACCCGTTTTTCGAAGGCATTGTGTGGAACGGCAATTTCGGGCTGCAAGGCTGGTTACTGGCAAACTTTGGCGCCACGTTCCATGATTTTGCCGGCTCTGTGGTGGTGCATGCCATGGGCGGATGGCTGGCACTGGCGGCCGTGTTGTTACTCGGGCCGCGCCAGGGACGTTATCGGGACGGGCGCCTGGTGGCGTTCGCCCCATCGAGTATTCCGTTCCTCGCATTGGGCTCGTGGATATTGATCGTCGGCTGGTTCGGGTTCAACGTAATGAGCGCGCAGACCTTGTCCGGGGTGAGCGGGTTGGTGGCGGTCAACTCGTTGATGGCAATGGTTGGCGGTACCGTGGCAGCGCTGGTAATCGGGCGTAATGACCCTGGCTTTTTGCACAATGGTCCGTTGGCCGGCCTGGTCGCGATTTGTGCAGGTTCCGACCTCATGCACCCCGTAGGCGCCCTGGTGACTGGTGTCGTCGCTGGAGCCTTGTTCGTCTGGTGCTTCATCGCTGCCCAGAATCAATGGAAGATTGATGATGTGCTGGGCGTATGGCCGCTGCACGGCTTGTGCGGTGTATGGGGCGGGATTGCCTGTGGGATTTTCGGGCAGAGCGCCTTGGGTGGGCTGGGTGGCGTGAGCCTGATCAGCCAGTTGATCGGCACCGCGCTGGGAGTTGTCGTCGCCCTGGCTGGTGGTTTATTGGTGTATGGCCTGATCAAACATATCTGTGGCTTGCGCTTGAATCAGGAAGAGGAGTACTACGGCGCGGACTTGTCGATCCACAAGATCGGCGCTGTCAGTCAGGATTGATGGGGCCGTCTCGGTCGGTGTTGGTCTTCTGGTAGAAACCGTGGAGCAAGCGGTAGCGGTTGTGCCTGACCTCGTCGACCCGGTTGCGTACTTGCTGGTCTGGCAACCCCAACATGATCAGCGCATGTGAGGCGAGCATCAGGCTGGACTCCAGCAACTCGGGCACCACTTCGCTGGCCCCGGCGGCTTTCAGTTCGGTCAGTTGGCTGTCGTCGCGGGTACGCACCAGGATCGGTACTTTGTGGTTGATACGTCGTGCTTCCTTGAGTATCGCCAGGGCCACATCAGTGTTGTCCACGGCAATTACCAACAAGCGTGCCCGTTCGAGTCCCACCGCACTGAGCAGCTCGCCACGACGACAATCGCCATAATGCACGCTGCTGTCTTCGGTGGTGGCTTCCCGGACCCGCTCCGGGTCGTCGTCCAGGGCAATGAAGGCATGTTGTTCGCTGCGCAGGAAACGCCCAATGGCCTGGCCCACCCGGCCATAGCCGCAGATCAATACATGTCCTCGCAGCTCGGCGTTGAGGGCGGTGATTTCTTCCAGTTGGACTTGCTGGTTGGGTTTGCGGTGCAGGCGCCGGGCGATACCGGGAGCGGCCCTGAGTAATAACGGAGTCAGCAGCATCGAGCAGAAGGTCGCCGCCAGCAGCATGCTGCTGTTCTCGGCGGGCAGCAGGTTGTTCAGCTGCATCTGCGCCATTAGCGCGAAACAGAATTCACCCCCTTGAGCCAACGCCAGGCCGCTGCGCCAGGCAGTTTCACGGTCACTGCCGCGCAGCTTGACCAGCAGGGCGACGATACCGCCCTTGATCAGTATCAAGGCAAGGGTCAGGCCGAGAATCTGCAGGCTGTGGCTGAGGAACAATTGCAAGTCGATCAGCATGCCGATACTGACAAAAAACAGCCCCAGCAGAATGTCGCGGAAGGGCCGTATATCTGCTTCGATCTGATGCCGGTAGTGGCTTTCTCCCAATAACATGCCTGCCAGGAACGCCCCCAGGGCAGGGGACAGACCCAGCAGATGCGTCAGCCACGCCGTGAGCAGCACGATTACCAGGGCCAGCAGCACAAACAGTTCTGCCGAATGGGAAGCGGCCACTTCATGAAACAGGCGTGGCAACAACCAACGGCTGGCCAGCAGCAACCCCAAAAACAGCAGCACGGTCTTGCCCAGGGTCACGGGCAATGCCCAATACCAGGCTTGATCACTGCTGCCGGCGAACACCGGAACCAGCGTCAACAACAGTACCGCCACCACGTCCTGAAACAACAGTACGCCGATCGCATTCTGGCCGTGGCTGCTGAAAATCTCCCCGAGGCTGGTCAGCTCTTTGCTGACAATGGCGGTCGACGATAGCGCCAACCCGGCGCCCAGTAGCAGGGCTGTGTTGAGCGATAGGCCCATGAGTACTAGCAAACCTCCCAGCAGCAATCCACAACACAGCACTTGTAGACTGCCCAGGCCAAACACCACTCGGCGCAAGGCAAGCATTTTGCTCAGGGAAAACTCCAGGCCCAGGGAGAACAGCAGAAACACCACCCCCAGTTCGGCGAGGTCTGGCAGGTCTTCACTGTCGTTGACCCAGTCAAGGGCAGTTGGCCCGACGGCGAGCCCCACGCACAGGTAGCCGAGCACAGGGGGCAGTTGCAGCCGGCGGAACAGCGCGATGACCACCAGGGATGAGGCAAGAATGATCAGCAGGTTGGCAAACACAAACATCTCCGTTGGGGGTGTTGCGGCAAAAGGTCGCGAGAATCGCTGAATGAGTTATAGGTCATGCTGATCTGCATCAGGTGTTTGTCATGACTCGACGAGGTTTTTCCGGCGGCCTAGAATGAACACCGGTTTCTGATTCGGTTTGTTCATCATGCCTCCTGAATGTCAACTGTTCGGCACCCTGGGTTGCCATCTCTGTGAAGTCGCTGAAGAAGAACTCATGCCGTTGGTCGAGCATGGGTTGCTGGTGGAGTTGGTGGACATTGCCGAATCTGAAGCCCTGTTCGAAACCTATGGGCTGCGTATTCCGGTGCTGCGCCGGGTGGATACGGGAGCCGAACTGAGCTGGCCTTTTGATACCAGGCAAGTGGTCGGCTTTCTTTCAGGCTAGTGCTATTCCAATGGAAGGTTTCTGATTATTCGGTTACTGTATGGTTGTACAGTGATTGAGTGAGAGGGAACGCCCGTGGTGAATGTCGAACAACTGAAAAGCAGCGTCAATCGCATGTCCGCCGATGTGGTGGGGGACGCGGTGACTGAGCTGCGCCGCGATGGCCTGGTCACGGAAGGCAAGACGCCGTTCAACAAAGTGCATTTCAATACCTGCTTTGCGGAAATCGAGGCACTGTTCCAGCGTGCCGGGTACCACCGGCAATTGGATGTGGTCGGCTACCAAGGCTTGTTGTACGCGTTATACGATCCCGGTCGCTGGGAGGCAGTGGATGTGCTGCGCTGGCTCAAGGAATACACCGAGGCTGCCAACGGGTCGCCACTGCTGCGGGCCGAATTGGCCAAGGCTTGAGATTTTCCAGGCTTGGCGCGCGCTCATGGGAGATAATGCTCACCTGTACTTTCAGGTTTTGAGCATTCGTATGTCCGATACTGGTTTTTCCGCTTCGCAGAACCAGGCTAGCACCTTGTACCTGCCGCCTGGCCCCTGGGCGACGGTACTGGATTGCTTGTGCGCACACTTTCGCGCCATTGGCCGTGAACAATGGCTGGACCGTATTGCCCGTGGCCGAGTGCTCGACGGCCACGGCCAGCCAATTACCGTGGATCTGGCCTACAAGGAAGGCCTGCGCATCCATTACTTTCGCGAAGTCCCGGATGAAAAAACGATCCCGGTACAGGAGACAATCCTGTATGCCGACGAGCATCTGGTGGTTGCGGACAAACCGCACTTTTTGCCGGTCACACCTGCCGGTGAGTATGTTGAACAAACCTTGTTGCGGCGCCTGATCCGACGCATGGATAACCCGGCCTTGGTGCCTCTGCATCGCATCGATCGTCACACCGCGGGGCTGGTGCTGTTTTCCGCCAACCCCCAGACGCGTTCTGCGTATCAGCAGCTGTTCCCGACTCGTCGGATCGACAAGTTCTACGAAGCCATTGCACCCGCGCTGCCAGGCCTGAGCTTTCCCCTGGTGCACAAAAGTCGCCTGGTGGACGGCGAACCCTTCTTCCGCATGCAGGAAGTGGCTGGCGCCAGCAACACGGAAACGGCGGTGCAGGTCCGGGAACGCAATGGTGATCTATGGCGCTATGGGCTGTTTCCGGTGACCGGCAAGAAGCATCAGTTGCGGGTGCATATGACGGCGTTGGGGGCCAGTATCTGCAACGATCCGTTCTACCCCGAGGTCATTCAGGACGCCAAGGACGATTATGCCAACCCGCTCAAGCTACTGGCCCAGGGCGTGCGCTTCATCGATCCGGTGAGTGGGGTCGAGCGCCGGTTCAACAGTGAGATCGCCCTTGAGTGGTGAGGGTTTCCAGGCGCCAGATACAACGAAGCCCGCTCAAAAGCGGGCTTCGTTGTATCTGGCGCTAAGACTTACAGGTCTTTAACGGTGCGAACCTGATCCTTGTTGATCCGGGTGCGCTTGCCATCAAGTTGTTCGAATTCGTAGAAGCCGGAGTCTTCGTCGAACTGAGGGGTATCGACAGCCTGGATTTCGCGACCGTCATTCAGGGTGATCACTGTTGGCGAAGCGCAACCGGCAAGGGTAGCGAGGCCCAGTGCAAGCATGAAAGCGGCGATGGTCCGTTGGGTCATGAGTCTGTCTCCGAGAGAATACTGTTTTGATTACCGACCTTGTGACGTATAGAACGCGCGCAAAGTTCCTTGTTCAAGGCTCATTCTGACACGCTGGGTCGGGGGTGCAACAACTCTGGTGTGTTGAAATTGTCCAGCCGCGGGTCATTTGCGGGGCAAACCAGGGCCTGGGCGCCCAGATCCAGCAGGATTTGCCGCGGGCTGCGCGTTCCAGCCAGCCAGGCGTTTTCAATCTGCGCTCCCAGCTGTGTCGGTATGACGCAGAGCAAGGGCTCCCAGAAGTCACCGTGACGTAGCATCAAGGGCACCTGTGGATGCTGTTGTGCTTGCTCGAGCATGGCGTTCAACAGCCCTGTATCGACTTGCGGCACATCGCAGGGCAGCACCAGCAGATGCGCATGGCGAGCTACCGCCAACCCGGCTCGAATGCCCGCCAGCGGACCTGGAAAGTCGGGGCTGTCATCGCCGACCAAGCGGTCTGCATAGGCAGCGTACTGTGGCTGGTTGCGGTTGCAGGAGATGATCAGGTCATCCGTCCATGGGCGTACCAGTCGATGCAGGTGGGCAATCAGCGGTTGCCCTTGCCAGTCGAGCAGGCCTTTGTCCTGACCGCCCATGCGCTGGCCGCGACCGCCGGCCAGCAGCAGGACCGAGCAAGGCAAGGTGGAACAATTGAGTGGCATGACGGCTCCGCTGCGGCAGTGAAATAGGGGGCTGTGATATAACATCGGACTGTTCCTTCGACAACCGGACCAAGCCATGAAAGCCAAGGCTGATGTGCCTTTCGTACCCTTGAATATTGCTGTACTGACCGTCAGCGACACTCGCACCCTGCAAACCGATACCTCCGGACAGGTCTTCGTCGACCGTCTGCTTGCTGCCGGTCATCACCTGGCCGAGCGGGTATTGCTCAAAGACGATCTCTACAAAATCCGCGCGCAAGTTGCCCACTGGATCGCCGAGGACGTGGTGCAGGTGGTGTTGATCACAGGTGGCACCGGCTTCACCGGCCGTGACAGCACACCGGAAGCCGTCAGTTGTTTGCTGGACAAGCAAGTGGACGGCTTTGGCGAACTGTTCCGGCAAATCTCGGTGGCCGATATTGGCACCTCCACCGTGCAATCGCGAGCGCTGGCCGGGTTGGCCAACGGTACCCTGGTGTGCTGCCTGCCGGGCTCCACCAATGCTGTGCGCACCGGTTGGGACGGGATTCTCGCCGAGCAACTGGATGCGCGCCATCGCCCGTGCAATTTCGTCGCGCATCTCAAGCAGGCCGCACCGTGTGAATCCCGTGGATAAGCCCGGCAAGAGCGGCGCACTGATGCCGCTGGAAGATGCCCTCGAGCGCTTGCTGGCGTTGGCCGGAGCTACTCCGATCCGCGAGCAGGAACGCTTGCCGCTGGCTACCTGCGAGGGCCGTGTATTGGCTCGAGCGCTGGTATCCACACTCGATCTGCCGCCATGGCCCAACAGTGCCATGGACGGTTACGCGCTGCGGCTGGCCGATTGGACGGGCGAGCCACTGGTGGTAAGCCAACGTATTTTCGCGGGAGTTGCGCCAGAGCCGCTGGTGGCGGGTACCTGCGCGCGAATCTTTACCGGCGCGCCGGTGCCACCGGGTGCCGACTGCGTGGAAATGCAGGAAAACGTCGAGGTCCAGGCGGATCAGCGGGTGCATTTTAGCCAAGCGTTGCGTGTGGGTCAGAACATTCGGCCCCAAGGCCAGGAAACCACGGTCGGCGAAGAAGTCTTGCCCTTGGGAACGCGACTCGGTCCGATCGAATTGGGCCTTGCCGCTTCCCTGGGATGCGCTCAGTTGGAGGTGGTGCGGCGCGCCCGTGTGGCCGTATTGTCTACCGGTGATGAACTGGTCGAGCCGGGCCTGCCGCTGGGCCCGGGGCAGATCTATAACAGTAATCGCCGCGTGCTTTGCAGTTGGCTGGAGCGCCTCGGTTGTGAGGTGATAGACGCCGGCATCCTGCCGGACGATCTGCAGCAGACCCGTACACGGCTGGCGGCATTGGGTTCAGTGGACCTGATTTTGTCCACTGGCGGTGTTTCGGTGGGCGAGGCTGACTTTCTCGGCGTTGCGTTGCGCGAGGAGGGCGAGCTGGCGTTGTGGAAGTTGGCGATCAAGCCTGGCAAGCCACTGACGTTCGGTCATTTCCAAGGTGTGCCGGTGATCGGCTTGCCGGGCAACCCGGCGTCCACCCTGGTGACGTTCGCCTTGCTCGCCCGGCCATATCTGTTGCGGCGCCAGGGCGTCGAGGCGGTGCAGCCACTGCGCTTCGAGGTGCCGGCGGGATTTGTCTGGCCCAAGGCGGGCAGCCGTCGTGAATATCTGCGCGGGCGCCTGGAACACGGGCGAGCGATTATCTACCACAACCAGAGCTCCGGCGTGCTGCGCAGCGCCGCGTGGGCTGAGGGGCTGGTGGAAGTGTTGGAAGGTACTACGTTGAACGAGGGTGATCGTGTCAACTTCATTCCCTTGAGCGAATTGCTGGGCTGATGAATTAATTCACCGGCAATGGCTTTTTTTCCGTTCTGGAAGGTCCACATTCCTCAGGTCCCCATGAATGATAGGAGCTTCACCCATGAGCAAGCCCAAGGCATTGTTGATTCTGCACGGCAAACAGGCCCTCAACGAAGATGTCCGGGCCGCCGTGCGAGGCAAGCGTGAGCAGGGCTGGGATCTGGCAGTGCGGGTGACGTGGGAGGGCGGTGATGCCCAGCGGCTGGTGGGCGAGGCACTGGAGGCCGGATACACGCGGCTGATCGCCGGTGGTGGCGACGGTACCCTGCGCGATGTGGCCGAGGCCATGGCGCTCGCCAGGACCGACGCCAGCCTGGTGCTGATGCCACTGGGCACCGCCAATGACTTCGCGCGTGCCGCGGGCGTGCCGTTGGAGCCGGATCAGGCTCTGGCGTTGCTCGACGTTCCGGCGCGCGCCATCGATCTGGGGCAGGTGGGCGGGCAGGTTTTCCTGAACATGGCCACTGGCGGTTTTGGCAGCCAGGTCACCGCCAACACGTCCGAGGATCTGAAAAAAGTGCTCGGCGGGGCGGCCTATCTGTTTACCGGCTTGTCGCGATTCAGTGAACTACATGCAGCTTACGGTGAATTGCAGGGCCCGGATTTCCATTGGCGCGGCGACTTGCTGGCCTTGGGCATCGGCAATGGTCGTCAGGCCGGTGGCGGTCATGAATTATGCCCCGGTGCCATGGCGGACGATGGCTTGCTGGATATCAGCATTTTGCCGGCCCCCCAGGAAGTGGTCGGCACACTGCGCAGCTTGATGACTGACGGTTGGGGGCTGGACAACCTGTTCGTCCGCGCGCGACTGCCGTGGGTGGAAATCAAGGTTGCCGAAGGCTTGAATATCAACCTTGACGGTGAGCCGCTCAAGGGCGATGACCTGCGTTTTGAAGTGTTGGCCGGTGCATTGTGGGTCCATTTGCCGGTCGGTTCACCGTTGCTGGCTAATCGTCCAGACTGATGATTTGCTCGCGTACGGCAAACAACACAAGGCCGGCGACGTCGAAGATCTGCAAGCGCTTCATGATTTGTGAGCGATGGGCTTCCACAGTCTTGATGCTCAGGCCCAGCCCGTTGGCAATCTCCCGGGTGGACTTGCCGCGCACGATCAGGCGCAGAATCTCCAGCTGGCGTGGCGTCAGGTTGTGGCGAGGCAAGGGCGTCGAGGTCGTGGCTTGAGTTCGGATCAGCGCTTGGTTGATTACCGTATGGGCTATCGCGGGGCTCAGGTAACGCTCGTTATTGCGCAATGCCTGCAGGGCGTGTTCCAGCTCGTTGGCGGTAGTGTCCTTGAGCAGGTAGCCGTGAGCACCTGACTCCAGGGCGCGCATGATCAATTGCGGGTCGGTGTGCATCGACAGGATCAACACTTTGCTTTTGGGATAGGCGTGCTTGAGTTGTTGCAGGGCGTCCAGGCCGCCTGTGTGCTTCATCGACAAATCCAGCAGGACGATATCCGGCCGCAACGCTTCGAATTGCTCCAGTACCTGCGCACCATCATCGGCTTCGCCAATCACTGTATAGCCGGGAAGATCCATGACCAGCGCACGTACGCCGGCCCGGATCAAGGCATGGTCATCCACCAGGAGTAAGTTGCAGGTCACTGTGGAACCTTATGGGGGCTGGCCCTTTCGACGGCGCGTGGCGCCCAGGGGAAAAGCGCTTCGATCCGTGTCCCTTTGCCCGCTTGGCTCTTGACGGACAAAGTGCCTCCCAGTTGGTCGACTCGCTCGGACATGCCCGCCATGCCCTGCTGCCCTTCCAGGCCAGGGTTGATGACGGGCGAAAACCCCTGGCCGTCATCGCTGATAAACAGCGACAGGCCCTGGGGCAGACGTTGCAGGCGCACCAGCAGGTTATGTGCCTGCGCGTGACGCAGCATGTTGGTCACCGCTTCCTGGGTAATGCGAAAGGTCGCGACGGCTATTTCTTCGGCAATTCCATCCAGGCGTTGCTGGCATTCCAGGCTCCAATGCACTGGCGTATGTTCCAGCGTCTTGAGCAGGTGCGCTCGTAGGCTCGCTTCCAGGCCCAGGCTGGTCAGTTGCCGGGGATTGAGAATGGCGGACACGTCCCGCACCTTGGCCAGGGTTTCGTTCAAGGTGCCGCACAATAAGACGCAGTGGTCTTGCAGTTCTTCCGGCAAGCGGCGCTTGAGCCAGTCGCTTTGCAGCTTCGCGGCAGTCAGCAGTTGGCCGATGTCATCGTGCAATTCGCGACTGAGGCGATGGCGCTCGTTTTCCTGGACCTGCAGCAGTCGTTCGGCCAGCTCCCGAGGCTGGAACTTGATGGATTTGCGCGACCGCCACTGCTGCAAGCCGATAGCGAGCAGTGTCGCCAGGTTGAGTATCAGCACAATGATTGGCAGCGGGGCAGTGTGTAGGAACACCCACAGGCTGGCCAGCGTCGCGCTGCTCGACAGGCCGAGTGTCATCCAGCATGCATTGCTTCGGGACACGGACTTTGCAATGAAAGACTGGAGCTTGGCGTACATAGCGGATGGAGCCAATGGATGTTCGCTGCGGGTAGGTCGGTCACGGAGGCTGGCCGGGCTCTGTTTGGAAAACACTTGCGGGGCATGATCCCGATCAGGGTTGACATGATGTGGGTTGGCGGTGCTTTTCACGTTTGCTTGCATCATGAAGTTCAGCCACTTAAGCGCGGCATCGTATCACTAACCATTATTACGGGTCGCCTGGCGCTGTTCTTGTCAGGTTTCTAATGAGCGGGGACTGGCTGAAGGCAAGTCTGCTCAGAGCAGCCGTGGACAATGTACATCTGATCTTCAGGCATCAAGATGCGTGGGGCAGCGATTGTCGAGACAGATAGCCAAAGGTTTTTTGCGGAATCAGCTGGGCGGCGGCCGCAATCAAGGTGGTTTGTTCGCTGTCGTCGAGGCTGAGTTTGCCGGTTCTGGCGTCGATCAACTCCAACTGCCAGGCGACCAATGTCAGGCAGTCGTGCAAGGCATTCAGAGCCTCATCGTGCAGTTGCAAGGGACTTTGGGCGTTGTTGATCAAGCCCTGGATGTGTCTGGAGAGGGTGCTGATGGCGCCCAACGCCATGGCGTCGGCCTTTTCCGCTAACTTGGTCAGGCTGTTTTTCATGCACTCTATGGCGTCGTTATCGTTGCGGATCAGGTGCAGGTGACTCAAGCACTCTTCAGACTTGGCCAGCAGCATCTCAGCCTCTAGGAGGAATGCGGGAAGTGTGTCTTGCCACTCTTTACCGTCGTTCATCATGAAAGTCTCCACAACATACGGTCAGATGATGAGATATCGCACCGGGCCAAGGGCTTTAAGCTACCGCTGAAATATGACCAGAATCTGTAGTTCGTTTCTGATTTTCCCGTAGGAATTTTATTTTGGTGATAGGCGCCGCGACGAGTAATCCTGGGGGCAAGTGAACTATCGAGGGGTATTGGCTTAACATTGATTGCCACGGCGTAAGTGCCTGGAAGGCCTGTTGGCCGTGGGCTTGCGATAGCAAACAAAAGCCTGACTCCATTCATGCAATGAGAATGGCGTCACATTAATGGCTATTGGATATCGCGAATATCAGGTTGGGCCTGATTGCGGCTAGGGGAATCCCTTACGTCGCGGAACCACACAACGATTTACTGGTCACCGAGCGCTGTCGAGATTGGATAGAACCGAAGCCAGTAAAACATGATGTCAGTATGACATCAATGCGTTTGCGTGGCATCTTACGCACGGTCAAGGTCTGGCATTTGCCGCCGATAACCTCCATCAGAGAGCAGCAAAACCCTTTAGCGCAACCAGGAGTCCTTAATGGCCGGCATTCTCGACACGGTAGATCAACGCACGCAATTGGTGGGTGAGAATCGCCTGGAGATCCTCATGTTTCGCCTGGCCGGGCGGCAGTTGTTCGCGATCAATGTGTTCAAGGTGCAGGAAGTCCTGCAATTGCCCAAGCTGACGCTGATGCCCCAGCGTCATCCTTTCGTGTGTGGGGTGGTCAACTTGCGTGGCCAGACGTTGCCGGTCATCGACCTGTCCCAGGCTATCGGCATGCGGCCATTGGTGCCGGGTCCTGGCAGCACCATCATAGTCACAGAGTACAACCGCTCGGTGCAGGCGTTCCTGGTGGGGAGCGTGGATCGTATCGTCAACATGAATTGGGAAGCGATCCTGCCACCGCCGGCCAGCGCCGGGCGCCAGCATTACCTGACGGCCATCAGCAAGGTCGACGACCAGTTGGTGGAGATTATCGACGTGGAGAAAGTCCTGGCGGAAATCGTGCCCTACAACGCCAAGGTTTCCCGTGAAAAACTCGAAGACCCTGTACTGGAACGCGCTCGCGGCCGCGAAGTGCTGCTGGTGGATGACTCCAATGTCGCGCTGTCGCAATTGCGCGACACGCTGGGGCAATTGGGGGTGAAGATGCACATCGCCAGTGACGGCCTCAAGGCCTTGAAAATGCTCAAGGGCTGGGCGGACAGCGGCGAGGTGATGACCGATAAGTTGTTGATGATCTTCACCGACGCCGAAATGCCCGAGATGGACGGTTATCGCCTCACCACCGAGATCCGCAACGACCCGCGCCTGCGTAGCCTCTATGTGGTGCTGCATACATCGTTATCGGGCAGCTTCAACGACTCGATGGTGAAGAAGGTCGGTTGTGACAACTTCCTCTCCAAATTCCAGCCGGACAAGCTGGTTGACGTGGTGCGTGAGCGCCTGTTGCTGGATAAAGTGCCGGCCTGATCTTTTGATTCTCTGCAAGGGCTCGTATAGGGTGTTGTTTTTTGCTCACAGGAAAGCTCGCTCATGCTGCGTCTCAGCGCGTTGTACCGGTACCCTTTGAAGTCGGGCAGGAGTGAAGCCTTGCAGCATATCGGCCTCGATAAGCTCGGGCTGGAGGGGGATCGACGCTGGATGCTGGTGGACGAAGCCAGCGGACGCTTCCTGACCCAGCGTGCCGTGGCGCAGATGAGCCAACTGTCGGCACTTTGGAATGCCGGCGGCGGCCTGACTTTGAGCGCCGAAGGCTTCCCTGCACTGGATGTGCCATTGCCCGGCGCTGACGCCAATCTGCGCGGTGTCACTATCTGGCGCGACACGTTACGGGTTCCGGATGCCGGTGACGCTGCCGCATCCTGGGTCAGTGATTTCATCGGCAAACCCACGCGCCTGGTACACGTGCCGCTGGAGCGGGCGCGCACTACGGCGGCGGGCTACGGCAGGGATGACGACAAAGTGGCCTTTGCCGACGGCTTTCCGTTGTTGCTGATCGGCCAGGGCTCCCTCGAGGATCTGTCGAGGCGTATCGGCCGACCTATGGAAATGCTGCGCTTTCGTCCCAATCTGGTGATCGAAGGCAGTGAGCCTTTTGCCGAGGACCGCTGGAAGCGGGTGCGCATCGGCGAGGTGGAGTTTCGGGTAGTCAAGTCCTGCGCGCGCTGCGTCCTGACCACCATTGATCCGCGAACCGGAGAGCGCAGTGAAGACCGCGAGCCCTTGACCACACTCAAGACGTTCCGTGAACAGGACGGTGACATTCTGTTTGGCCAGAACCTGGTCAACGAGGGTGCGGGGCGACTCGAAGTCGGCATGCCGCTGACAATCCTCGAGTAACCGATCGCACAAAAAAATGCCCGCCTCATTGGAGGCGGGCATTTTTTTGCTCGGGGAAAGCCTTAGCTGCGGTATTCACACAGGTAAGCGGTATCTACCGCGACTTTCAACTGGAACTTGCTGTCGGCGGGCACCTTGAACTGGCTGCCGGCTTCGAACGTTTCCCAACTGTCCACGCCTGGCAGCTTGACGGTCAGGGCGCCAGATACCACATGCATGATTTCACGCTGGGCAGTGCCGAATTCGTATTCACCCGGGGCCATGACGCCGATGGTCGCGGGGCCTTCGGTAGTGCCAAAAGCGATCGACTTGACGGTGCCGTCGAAGTACTCATTGACTTTGAACATGGATGAATCCTCGAAGAAAGGGGCAGGAAAGGTCGGCCAGTATGCCTTCTATACGGGCAAAATCAACGGCAGCAGCCGCGCTGTATTGCGTGCATCTTGCAATGCCCGGTGTTGTTGGCCGTTGAACTGCATTCCCGCCAGTTGTAGCGCACCGTTGAGCCCTACAGGCTTGTCAAGGCGCCTGGCCTTGGCGAAGCGTTGCTTGAGGTTCACATGAGGGGTATGGCCCAGAACGCTGCTCAGGCCATGGCGTTGCCACTCGATCTCCAGTTGCTGGCGGTCGTAGTCGCCCCAACTGGCCCAACCTTCCAGGCGCGGTTGATGCTGGCCCAGCCAGCGCTCGAACAACGGCCAGACCTCGGTCAACGGCGCAGCGCCATCGATGTTAGCCTGGCTGATGTGCGTCAACTGGCGGCAGAACGGCGCCAACAAGGGACGGCGCAAGGGCCGTACGAAACGCTGGAAGTGGTCCAGCTCGTGGCCTTGGCGGTTGACCAGGCTTGCGCCGATCTCGATGATTTCCATCTCGGTCACGGGCCAGCCGCCTTCATCCGTTGTGGCTTCAAGATCAATAATCAGCCAATGAGGCATCGCAGGTTCCCGTACTCTTCCCTTTCTGATGGGGATAGAGCGTAGTCAAGCCTGGTAGTTCCGCCCGCAGGTTACTCAATCACCAGCAACACCTGGCGATTGCGCACTTGATCGCCAGTGGACACCTGAATCAGTTTGACCACTCCATCGATCCCGGCTTTGAGCGGGTGTTCCATTTTCATCGCTTCGAGCACCAGCAACAATTGGCCTTTGCTCACAGAATCACCTTCGCGTACCTGCACCAGCGCAATCGCCCCGTCCATCGGCGCCTTTACCGTGCCATTGCTGGCCTGGGCCTGGGGGCTGGCGACGATTTGCGTACGGTTGGTTACACACAGGCTGGCCCCGGCATTGAACAGCCAGAGTTGCGTACCTTGCAGGTTATAAGCTACCCGGCGGCGAACGCCATTGAGGGTCAGGGTGGCCCAGCGCCCATCGGTGTCGAGGTCGCGAATGTCGACATCGGCGACTTGCATGTGATTGTTCGCCAATACGCAGAGACTCACTTCGGTGATGTCATCGCCGACGCCCAGGCGGTAAATGCCGGGCACGCTGGCGTTGTTGCGCCATCCGGACAACACGGGGTGATGTGCCTGGGCGCTGTGCCGGTAAAACAGCGCGGCGGCCAGGGCCAGTTGTTCGTTCGTTATCTGTGGGGCGGCAATCTCGCTGAAGTGCTCACCGATAAATCCGGTATCGAAATCAGCCGCGACGAAGCGCGGATGCTTGAGCAAATCAGCCAGTAACCGCTGATTGCTGGTGACCCCCAGTAATACGCAGTCTTCCACGGCCCGCAGCAATTTGCGCCGCGCCTCTTCACGGGTCGCACCGTGGGCGATGATCTTGCCCAGCATCGGATCGTAGAACGGGCTGATCCGCTGGCCCTCACATATCCCATGGTCGATTCGCACGTCGGTACCCGGCTCCCAGCGCAGCACATCGCCGGTCTGCGGCAAAAAAAACCGGGCCGGATCTTCGGCGTAGAGTCGCACTTGCATGGCATGGCCGTTGAGCGTTACCTGTTCCTGGCGCAAGGGCAGGGGCAGGCCGGCGGCGATTTGCAGTTGCCAGTCCACCAGGTCCAGGCCCGTGATCAGTTCGGTTACCGGGTGCTCCACTTGCAGGCGGGTGTTCATTTCCAGGAAATAAAACCGGCCGTTCTTGTCCAGCAAAAACTCCACGGTGCCGGCACCGACATAATTGACTGCACGCCCGGCCTTGATCGCCGCTTCGCCCATAGCCTGGCGCAGAGACTCGGTCATGATCGGGCAGGGCGCTTCTTCGATGACTTTCTGGTGGCGTCGCTGCACGGAACAATCCCGTTCGCCGAGGTAGATCAGATTGCCATGGGTATCGCCGAACAGTTGCACCTCGACGTGGCGCGCCTGGATCAGCGCCTGCTCGAGAATCAGTTCGTCGCTGCCAAAGGCATTCATCGCCTCGGAGCGCGCGGTGCGCAGTTGTTCCGCCAGATGTTCGCTGCTGTGGACCAGACGCATGCCGCGTCCACCGCCGCCAGCGCTGGCCTTGATCATCAGTGGGTAGCCGATACGTTCGGCTTCCTGTTGCAGTGTGGCGTCGTCCTGCGCGCCGCCCTGATAGCCGGCGATGCAGGGTACACCGGCGTTGAGCATGGCGATTTTCGACAGGCGCTTGCTGCCCATCAGTTCGATGGCTTCGGCACTGGGGCCGATAAATACCCGTCCGGCAGCGGTGCAGGCGTTGGCGAACTCGGCGTTTTCCGAGAGGAAGCCGTAGCCGGGATGGACCGCATCGGCGCCAGTGAGGCGGGCGGCTTCGAGGATCGCCGGGATGTTCAGGTAGGAACGCTGGACAGGAGCCGGGCCGATGTTTACGGCTTCGTCGGCCATCTGTACATGCAGCGCGTCGGCGTCGGCTTCGCTGTACACCGCTACGGTGCGGTAGCCCAGGGCTTGCGCGGTACGCTGGATGCGGCAGGCAATTTCACCGCGATTGGCGATCAGGACTTTTTGGAAGGTGGGCAATGGGGAACCCCTTTGTTTGATGATGTGCATATCCGTTTTCGCGGTAACGAGGGTGGAGAAAAATCTAGGGCATGCAGCCTTGCTGGCGCTCGACAGCTGCTACGGGGCCACTGCTCAGCCTGCCCATCGCGGCTTACGCTTCTGCACAAAAGCCTGAGTCCCCTCAATCCCTTCTTCCCCAGCCACGGCCTCGGCAAACCACTGCGCTGCCTGATCCAGCACCGGCCCCAGGGGTTGTCCGACACTTCCCAGCAACAACGCCTTGGTCCGCGCATTGGCTCCAGGCGCACAACGCAACACCTGCCCCAACACCTCATCCAGGCGTTCGGCCAAGCCCTGCGCATCATGCTCGACAAAATGCACCAGCCCCAGGCGCTGCGCCTCGATTCCGTCAAATCGTGCCGCAGTCAACGCCAGGCGCCGGGCCTGCGTCAGGCCGATGCGCTTGACCACAAACGGCGCAATCTGCGCCGGGAGCAGACCGAGACCGGTCTCGGGCAAGCCGAACTGCGCCTGATGATCTGCCAACGCGATATCACTGACACACGCCAGGCCAAAACCACCTCCCAGCACCGCGCCCTGCAGCACCACAATCACTACCTGCGGCAGCGCTTCGACCTCTTGCAACAACGTCCCGAAGATCCGGTTCAGGTCGCGCAATGCTTCCAGGCTCCCGGCGCTGCTCATGTCCTTCACATCGCCGCCCGCCGAGAAGTGCCCGCCAGCACCACTGAGCACCAGCGCACGGACCTGGTCGTCGCAAGCGACATCCGCCAGTACCGCTCGCAGTTCGTTGACCATCTGCAAGCTCATAGCGTTGCGGCTCTGGGGACGGTTGAGGGTGATATGCAGCACGCCGTTGTGGGGTTGCAGCAACAGCGTCTCAGTGTTGATCACGACTTTTTCCCCGGCAGTGTGCCCATCAATTTGCAGATGATTCCCAGCATGATTTCATCGGCACCGCCGCCAATCGATACCAACCGCACATCGCGATAGGCCCGGGCCACCGGGTTGTCCCACATAAAGCCCATGCCACCCCAATATTGCAGGCAACTGTCGCTGACTTCCCGCCCCAGGCGTCCGGCCTTGAGCTTGGCCATCGAGGCCAGGCGTGTCACGTCCTGGCCCTTGATGTACTGCTCGGTGGCCTGATAAACCAGCGCCCGCAGACATTCGACTTCGGTGGACAATTCGGCCAGGCGAAAGTGGATTACCTGGTTGTCGATCAACGCCTTGCCGAAGGTCTGGCGCTGCCTGCAGTACTCGATCGTGCTGTCGATGCAATACTCCAGTCCCTTGATCATATTGGCGGCGCCGAACAGCCGTTCCTCCTGGAACTGCAACATCTGCATCATGAACCCCGCGCCTTCATGGCCGATGCGGTTGCGCTGGGGTACGCGCACGTCATCGAAGAACACCTGGGCGGTCTCCGAGCTGTGCATGCCCAGCTTCTCCAGCGGCGCGCTGACGCTCACGCCCGGCGTGTTCATCGGCACCATGATCAGCGATTTATTGATGTGCGGTTTGTCGTCCGAGGTATTGGCCAGCAGGCAGATAAAGTCGGCGCTGGGCGAGTTGGTGATCCACATTTTGCTGCCGTTGATCACGTAGTCGCCGGCGTCTTTGCGGGCGTGGGTTTTCAGGCCGGCCACGTCAGAGCCGGCACCGGTTTCCGAAACGCCGATGCAGCCCACCTGTTCGCCGGTGATGGCGGGGCGCAGGAATTCATCGCGCAGTTCATCCGAGCCGAAGCGCGCCAGGGCTGGGGTGCACATGTCGGTCTGCACGCCGATGGACATCGGGATCCCACCGCAACGAATGGTGCCGAACTCTTCCGCGGCGACAATCGAATAGCTGTAGTCCAGGCCCATGCCGCCGAATTGTTCCGGCTTGGAAATGCCCAGCAGGCCGAGGTCGCCGGCCTTGCGGAAAACCTCGTGGATCGGAAAACGCCCGGCTTTCTCCCATGCCTCGACATGAGGGTTGATCTCATGCTCGACAAAGGCGCGAACAGTGCGGCGCAGTGCTTCATGTTCCTGGGTAAAGATCATTCTTATTGTTCTCCTCAAAACGTTAGAAGCGTGCCGCGCCGAAGCTGTTGGGTTGCAATTGCCGCACCTGCGCTTCCTGGCAGATATCCAGCAGGTAACCCAGCAGCGTGCGGGTGTCCCGTGGATCAATCAGCCCGTCGTCCCACAGGTTGGCGCTGCCATACAGTGCGCTGGACTGGCTGTCGAGTTTCTGTGCGGTGACCTGCTCCAGCATGTCGAGCATCTTGGGGTCGGGCACCAGGCCGTCTTTCAATTGCTTGGCCTCGGTAACGATCCGCAGCACCTTGCCGGCCTGTGCACCGCCCATTACCGCCGTGCGGCTGTTAGGCCAGGCGAAGATGAAGCGCGGGTCCAGGCCCCGGCCGCACATGGCGTAGTTACCGGCGCCATAAGAGCCACCGATGACCAGGGTGAGCTTGGGCACGCGGGCATTGGCCACGGCCTGGATCATCTTGGCGCCGTGCTTGATCACGCCTTGCTGTTCCGATTCGGTGCCGACCATGAATCCGGTGGTGTTGTGGAAAAACAGCAAGGGTGTCTGGCTCTGGTCGCACAGCTGGATAAACTGCGCCGCCTTGCTCGCACCCTTGGGTGTGATTGGTCCATTGTTGCCGATGAAACCGCAGGCTCGACCCTGGATGTGCAAGTGGCCGCAGATCGTGTGTGGATCGAACTCATTTTTGAATTCCAGGAAGTTGGACGCGTCCGCAATGCGAGCGATGATTTCCCGTACGTCATAAGGTTTTTTCGGATCGTCGGGGATCAATCCCAGCACTTGTTCAATCGGATACAGCGGCTCGGCGTAGGCCCGGGCAGGTTTGAGCAGCCGTTGCTCATTCCACGGCAACAGGCTGACAATCTCGCGGACGATGCGCACGCCATCGGCGTCATTTTCCGCCAGGTATTCGGCGGTGCCTGCGACTTGTGCATGCATCTGGGCGCCGCCGAGTTCTTCATCTGTTGCCACCTCGCCGGTGGCTGCCTTGAGCAACGGAGGGCCGGCGAGAAACAGCTTGGCCTTACCGCGCACCACCACCACGTAATCCGAGAGCCCCGGCTGGTAGGCACCGCCGGCGGTGGCTGAGCCGTGTACCACGGTGATCTGCGGCAGGCCCATGGCCGACATGCGCGCCTGGTTGGCAAAACTGCGCGCGCCTTCGACGAAAATCTCTGCCGCATAATTGAGATTGGCGCCGCCGCTCTCCGCCAGGGTCACCACCGGCAGTTTGTTTTCCATGGCGATCTGTTGCAGGCGCAGGGATTTCTTCAGGCCCGACGGCGAAATGGTTCCGCCCTTGATCGCGCTGTTGTTGGCCACCACCAACATGCGCACGCCGCAGACATAGCCGATACCGGCGATCAGTCCGCCGCCGGCGGCGCTGCCGTCCTTGTCGTCATGCAGTTTGTAGCCGGCCAGGCTTGCCAGTTCGAGAAACGGCGCGCCGGGGTCCAGCAGCAGATTCAGACGTTCGCGGGGTAGTAGCTGGCCGCGTTTGTCGAACTTGTCCTTGGCTTCGGCGGCCTTGCTTAACAGGTTCTGCTCCAGCTGGCGCAGTTGGTCGATGGCCGTGAGCATGACTTCGCGGTTACGGGCAAATTGCGGACTGTGGGTGTCGAGTTGTGAGTCGATGACCGGCATGCCTTAATCCTCTTCCTTGAGTACATCCGGCAGGTATGCCCGGTGAAAGCCGTTGAAGGAAGGGCTGGGCGGTTGCGCCTTGTGCAGCGGCCAGGCGCGGCTGCCGAGGCTGGCGGCACCGTCGATGCGCAAGGTGCTGCCGCTGATGAATGCGGCAGCAGGGCTGAGCAGAAAGACAATCGCCGCGCTGACTTCCGATTCGGTGCCGATGCGCTTGAGCGGCACATGTTCGCGCAGGGTAGGGATCACTGCCTTGAACGCGCCTTCATAGGTGTCCATGCCACTGGAAGCGATCCAGCCCGGCGCCACCGCATTGACCCGCACCCCGGCGTAACCCCATTCGAATGCAGCAGTCTTGGTGAAATTGTCCATGCCCGAACGCGCTGCACCCGAGTGCCCCATGCCGGGCATGCCGCCCCACATGTCGGCAAGCATGTTGACCACGGCGCCGCCGTGTTTATTCATTGATTGGTTGAACACTTCCCGCGCCATCAGGAAACCGCCTATCAGGTTGGTGCGCAGCACTGTCTCAAAGCCTTTCTGATTGATCGACGCCAGGGGCGAGGGGTATTGGCCGCCCGCATTGTTCACCAGTCCATGGATCGGCCCGTGTGCCTCGATGATGTGGCGGACCAGGGCTTTTACCGCTTCCTCATCGCGAATGTCGCAGGCCTGCCAAGTGGCGTGGCCGCCGTCTTCGGCGATTTCCCGGGCGACGGTTTGCAGCTTTTCAGGCTTGCGTCCGACCAGCGCCACATGGGCGCCGAGCGCCGCCAGTTCGTGAGCGGTGCAGCGGCCGATACCGCTACCGCCGCCGGTGACGATGATGGTCTGCCCCTGGAACAGGTCGGCTTTGAAGATCGAGTCGAAGGCCACGGCGTGCGTCCTTTATTTAAGTTGATCAGCGAGGTGTTGCGGCACCGCAATGGGAATCTCCAGCAGTTGCTGGGCAAACGCTTTGCCTTGGGGATCGATACGCAGGCTGGCGATCCCGCCGCCGCCCAGAGCGTTTTCCAGGAGGAAATTCAGGCTGTGGCTGCCGGGTAGGTACCAACGCTCTACACGTCCATGGATCGGGTCGAGAGCGTGGCGCATCCAGTCGACGATCACTTCAGGCGTCAGGGCTTCGGCAATCCATGGCAGGTAGTCGGGTTGACGCGCGATTACCCCGATATTGCTGTGGTTGCCCTTGTCGCCGGCGCGCGCCACGGCCAGTTTCACCAGCGCTACGCTGGCGTCGGCGTGGCCTTCGGGGCGGGGCGGTTCAATTGGCGCTTGCGGTGTACCCAGGGGCATCGTCGGCGCAAGCGCGCAGGGGTGGCGCTGGCCTTGAAAATCGACGCTCAGCGCACAGGCGCTCTTGTCGATCAGGAATGAAAACAGGCGTATCAGCGGGTACACGGTTGGCCTGCCACCGACAATGCCGGTCAAGCCTGGCGCCATGCCGGTGGCCGCCTGGGCGATCTCCCGGGCGAACAGCACCAGTGCTTTTTTATCGGGATGGCGCACCGCTAGCTTGAGCACCACTTCACGGCAATCCTGGCGTCGGGCGTGCGGGCCGTAAGTGGCTTCGCTGCCCAGCAGTTCGAGATTGACCTCGGTATAGGGCGCCCAGTCGCGCTGGCTGAACAATTGCGAGGTCTTGTTGATGATCGCCTGACCGACCCGTTCGGCCTTGGCCACTGCGTCGATGCCGGCCAGCAGGCAACTGGCGGTGCAGCGAAAACCATCCAGGTAGGTGGCGCTGACCTTGTATTGTGCGGTCGGTGGCAGGCCTTTGGCGCCGTGCAGGCGCACCTGGTTCTTGCCTTGTTGTCGTAGCTTGACCTGGCTGAAGTCACAGATCACATCTGGCAGCAGATAAGCGCGGGGATCGCCGATCTCATACAGCAGTTGCTCGGCAACGCTCAGTTCGCTGATCAGCCCGCCGCTGCCGTCGACTTTAGACACGACGAATTGCCCATCGGCCGCCACCTCGACGATCGGAAAGCCGATGTGCTCGTAGTCGGGTACCTCTTGCCAGTCGGTGAAATTGCCGCCGGTACATTGCGCGCCACATTCAATGATATGCCCGGCCAGTGCGGCTTGGGCCAGGTGATCGTAGTCTTGCCATGACCAATCGAACTCATGCACCAAGGCTGCACTGACCACTGCGCTGTCGACCACGCGGCCGGTGATCACGATATCGGCGCCCATCTGCAGGGCCTGGACGATGCCCGGTGCGCCGAGGTAGGCATTGATCGATACGCACATTGGCGGCAGGGGGGCACCGCTGAACATATCGGTTACGTCTTGCAGTCGCCTGGCCTGCGGTTGCAGGTCATCGCCGAGCAGCACGGCGATTTTCAGCGGGATCCGCGCCTGATCGCAGGCGGCTTGCAGCGCCGCTGCACAGGCCGTGGGGTTGACGCCACCGGCGTTGCTGATCACGCGGATTCCCTGGCGCTGGATCTCGCCCAGCAGTGGCCCAAGCACTTCGATGAAGTCCGTGGCGTAGCCGGCCTGGGGATCTTTCATCCGCGCCCCGGCGAGAATCGACATGGTGACTTCCGCCAGGTAATCGAACACCAGGTAATCCAGGGCGCCGCCCTTTACCAACTGAGCGGCGGCGGTACAGGTATCGCCCCAGAATGCGCTGGCGCAGCCGATACGAACGGTCTTGTTCATGAGAAGTCCTTCTCTGAAAACCCTGCCAGCGAGACTACCAAGCAAGCGCTTGGTTTGTAAACTCCACACGCAACTTTTACCCAAGCGCTTGCTTGGGTGGCTGCCACGGCCTAAATTGCCGGCCATGACGCAACCAACGTAGTTGAGGAGAGCCCCATGGATGAGCAAAAAGCCCTGCTGGTAATGCGCAGCATGGTGGACGGCGGGCAACTGACCGACCCCGAGAGTGCGCGGGGCAAGTTGTTGCAAACCGCAGCTCACCTGTTTCGCAATAAAGGTTTTGAACGCACCACGGTGCGCGATCTGGCCAGCGCGGTGGGGATTCAGTCCGGGAGTATTTTTCACCACTTCAAGAGCAAGGACGAAATCCTGCGGGCAGTGATGGAGGAAACCATTCACTACAACACCGCGATGATGCGCGCTTCCCTGGCCGAGGCCGGCAATGTGCGTGAGCGGGTGCTGGCGCTGATTCGCTGCGAATTGCAGTCGATCATGGGCGGCAGTGGCGAGGCGATGGCGGTGTTGGTGTACGAATGGCGCTCGCTGTCGGCCGAAGGTCAGGCCCAGGTCCTGGCGTTGCGTGATGTGTATGAAGACATCTGGCTGCAGGTGCTCGGTGAAGCCAAGCAAGCCGGCTACATCAAGGGTGATGTATTTATCACCCGGCGTTTCCTCACGGGAGCGTTGTCCTGGACCACCACCTGGTTCCGCGCCCAAGGCAGCATGACCCTGGAGCAATTGGCCGATGAGGCGCTGTTGTTGGTCCTCAAGTCCGACTAGACAGCTTTGCCCGGGGCCGCGCCGATTTGCTCGCGGGCCTGCGCGGCAACGGCCAATTGCGCAGGATCATCGTCAAGCCAGCGACCGTTGCGCCATGAGCGGGATCACAGTGGCTTAAATTTTTTCTGCTGGCTCACGTCACTTCGTTTAACCGTAGACGAATCCTGTGAGCCTCCTTCATGTCCAATCTCAATGACTTGTCCATCCTGCCGCTTCCCACGGGGCCCGTGCTAAACGCGGACGAAAGCGATAACCGCCTGACGCTGACCCTTGAAGGACAGCCCCTGTTACACCTACGCCTGGAGCGCGGTGAGACGCTGCATCTGCATTTGCTGGCACCGCAACAGGTGCCTGCCGCACGTGCCGTGTGGGCGGCCTGTTACTGGTTGTTCGCCAGGCAGCCCGAATGCCAGCAACTGACGTGGCACCTCGCGCACGCTCCTGACGATGCCTTGCGCAGTGGCTTGCTGCTAGCCACTGGGGTTGCTGGCCAGTTCCTCTGCGAGCGCACGCTGTTCTGGCAACTGCCGCAGCCCTGGTTGAGCCAGCCCTTGAGCGGCAGCTACCCGCAGCAGATGGTCATCAGCACGGGCAAGCGTCACCCGGTTCGCGCACCCAAGCCCCGTGGCGAAGTCTATCGTCGTTTTGACGCGCGCCTGGGTGCCTGGGTGTCTTTGCGCACCCTTGAAGTCGAGGTTGACCTGGCGCGCTTCAATCGCTGGCAGAACAGCACTCGGGTGGCGAACTTCTGGCAGGAGAGCGGCAGCCTTGAACAGCATCGCGAGTACCTGGGCAAATTGGACGCTGATCCCCATAGCCTGACGTTGATCGGCTGTTTCGATGATGAGCCGTTCGCCTATTTCGAGGCTTACTGGGCCAAGGAAGATCGGATCGCGCCGTTCTATGACGCGGGCGACTATGACCGTGGCATTCACATGCTGGTGGGGGAGGAGCATCACCGAGGACCACATAAGGTCGCCAGTTGGTTGTCGGCGCTGGTGCACTATCTGTTTCTCGATGACCCGCGTACCCAGCGTGTGGTGGCCGAGCCGCGTGCCGACAACGCCAGGATGATCAGCTATATGCAGAACCAGTGTTTTCACTGCGAGAAAGAATTCGATTTTCCGCATAAGCGTGCGGCGCTGATGATTCTGGGACGCGAGCGCTTTTTTGAGCGATGTGGGCTGGCGTAGGAGGGGCGGTGTGCAGTGGCGGCAACCCCTGGGCCCGCCACCGCAAAACCTGCTTCAGCGGCGGGTTCAGACGCGTCGCGCAAACGTGTCGCTATGAGTCCCTGAAACCTTGCGACAGTGCACGAGAGCATCCCGGATCATAAAGTTCACCAGGGTTGGCGAGACCCCCAGTTCCTTGGCGATGTCCTTTTGCGGCACGCCGTGCAGACGGTACATCTCGAACGCATAGCGTGTTCGTTTTGGCAGTTCGGTCAGGGCGTCTGCGATGTTTTCCAGGGTGGAAAAGTTGATATGCGAAGTTTCCGGTGACGCACCGTGGATAACCACATTCAAGCCTTCCTCTTCGGTCCCGGAGTATTTGAGTTCAAGCGCCTGCTTGCGGTAGTGGTCGATGGCCAGGTTGCGCACGATCTGGAACAGGTAACTGAGCTGGGCCTTGAACGATGAGGTGATCTGCGGGGCAGATTGCAGCCTGAAGTAGGCGTCTTGCACAACATCTTCGGCTCGAGAGCGGCAGCCGGTAATGCGTGCTGCGATCTTGACCAGGATCAGGCGGTTGTCAACGAAGGCTTGGAGGAGTGGCGAGTCGCACCTGCTTGTGAAGACTTGTTCCGTCATGGAAATCACCTTGCTGCAAATAAGGTTAGTGGAGGGCATCCGTGCTGAGTCCTCCTACACATCGGGCAACAAATTATTCTTAATGATAATTGTTGTCAATTGAGAAAGCGAAGTAATCATGTTTGCAGGTGTGAACTGTGAGGCGCATCTCTTTGTGGTCGGACTCCGATCGCACGACTAATTATTTGCCCTTGCCATCCGTTTCCATTGGTGACAGGCCGGGCAAGCTGCCGGCCAAGGATTTGCACCCGGAGGAGGACGACATGGGTTTCTATCGCGAAAGCAGCGTGTTCCAGGCAGGGGTGGTTTGAGATGAGCACGTCGACCCGATTGCGCCTGTTTTGCTTACCGTATTCCGGCGCCAGCGCCATGTTCTACAGTCGCTGGCGCCGCGCGTTACCGGACTGGTTGCAGGTATGCCCGCTGGAATTGCCGGGGCGTGGCATGCGTATGGATGAGCCACTGCAGCGCGATATCAACGTCTTGGCGGCGCAGTTGGCGCACGAGATCGGCGCCGAACTCGACACACCGTACGCCCTGTTCGGTCACAGCCTGGGTGGATTGCTGGCGTTCGAGTTGGCCCATGCCCTGCGTGAACGGGGCTTGCCGCAACCGCTGGCGCTGTTTGCATCGGCCACCGCAGGTCCGGCGCGACGGGATGTCAGTGAGTACGCCATCGAAAAAACCGACGCGCAGTTGATCGAGCGGTTGCGTGACCTCAAGGGCACCGCAGAAGACGCACTGGACAATCATGAACTCATGCAACTGATGCTGCCGATCCTGCGCGCCGATTTCCTGCTGTGCGGCAGCTTCGAATATGGCGAGCGCCAACCGCTGTCGATGCCGATCCATGTGTTTGGCGGCAAACAGGACAGTGTGCGTGCCGACGAGTTGCTCGACTGGCAGGAAGATACCGCCAGTGGTTTCTCCCTGGACATGTTTGACGGACACCACTTCTACCTGGTGCAACAAGAGAGCGCACTGCTGCGTTGTCTGCGCCGCTATTGCGACGAACACCTGACCCGCTGGCGTCATGGTGCGGCACGGCGGTTGGCCCTGGCTGCCGGCTGATCTGCCCGGCGCCTGCACGCGCATTTACTTTCTATCCCCGATTTCCCCGTAAGCCGATTTCAGGCAGGAACCTTTCATGATGGACGCCTTCGAACTTCCCAGCACGCTGGTCCAGTCCCTGCAACAGCGTGCCGCGCAGACCCCGGACCAAGTGGCCCTGCGCTTTTTGGCCGAGTCTGGCGAGCAAAACGTCGTGCTCAGCTATCGTGACCTGGACCTGCGCGCCCGTACCATTGCCGCTGCGTTGCAGGCTTCGGCTGACTTTGGCGACCGTGCAGTGCTGTTGTTTCCCAGCGGGCCAGACTACGTTGCGGCATTTTTTGGCTGTCTGTATGCGGGCGTAATTGCGGTGCCGGCTTATCCGCCGGAGTCCACCCGGCGCCACCATCAGGAGCGGTTGCTGTCGATCATTACCGATGCCCAGCCGCGACTCTTGCTGACCAGCACGGACTTGCGTGACTCACTGGCGCAGATGGATCAAGCGCCGCCGTTACTGTGTGTCGACGATTTGAATAACGCGATTGCTGACGGCTGGCGCGTGCCGAAGCTTGAGGGCGATGATATTGCCTTTTTGCAATACACCTCCGGCTCCACCGCCTTGCCCAAGGGCGTGCAAGTCACCCACGGTAACCTGGTGGCCAACGAACTGCTGATCCGCCGTGGTTTTGGCATCGACCTGAACCCGGACGACGTGATCGTCAGCTGGTTGCCGCTGTACCACGACATGGGCTTGATCGGCGGTCTGTTGCAGCCGATTTTCAGTGGTGTGCCTTGCGTATTGATGTCGCCGGCGTATTTCCTTGGGCGACCGCTGCGCTGGCTGGAAGCGATCAGCCAATACGGCGGCACCATCAGCGGCGGCCCGGACTTTGCCTACCGCCTGTGCAGCGAGCGAGTCAGTGATTCGGCGCTCGAGCGCCTGGACTTGAGCCGTTGGCGCGTGGCCTATTCCGGCTCCGAACCGATCCGCCTGGACACACTGGAACGTTTCGCCGAAAAGTTCGCCTGTTGCGGGTTTACCCCGAACAATTTCTTCGCCTCCTACGGCCTCGCCGAAGCGACCTTGTTCGTTGCCGGTGGCACCCGTGGCCAGGGTATCTCGACCTTGCGCCTGGACGACCGGGCCCTGGCGGCCAACCGTGCCGAGCCTGGGCAGGGCAGTGCGATCATGAGTTGCGGCACCAGCCAACCGGACCATGCGGTGCTGATTGCCGATCCCCAGACGCTGGGCGAGCTGGCAGACAGCACCGTCGGTGAAATCTGGGCCAGCGGCCCGAGTATCGCCCATGGCTATTGGCGCAACCCCGAAGCGAGCGCCAACACCTTCGTCCAGCATCAGGGCCGCACCTGGCTGCGTACTGGGGACTTGGGCTTTATCCGCAATGGCGAAGTGTTCATTACCGGGCGTCTGAAAGACCTGTTGATCGTGCGCGGGCACAATCTGTATCCCCAGGACATCGAACAAACCATCGAACGTGAAGTCGAGGTGGTGCGCAAGGGCCGGGTCGCGGCGTTTGCCGTCAACCACCAGGGCCTGGAAGGTATTGGCATTGCGGCGGAAATCGGCCGCAGCGTGCAGAAAACCCTGGCGCCTGAAGCCCTGATCAAGGCCATTCGCCAAGCGGTGGCCGAGGCCTATCAAGAGGCGCCGTGCGTGGTGGTGTTACTCAACCCCGGTGCGCTGCCAAAAACCTCCAGCGGCAAAGTCCAGCGCTCTGCCTGCCGCAATCGCCTGGCCGATGGCAGCCTCGACAGCTATGCGCAGTTCCCGGGCTTGAGTGTGCAGGCAGGCTGCGCAACCCAGGAAAGCGCATTGCAAAGCCAGATCGCCGCGATCTGGTGCGAACAGTTGCAGGTGGCAAGCGTTGCCGCCGACGATCACTTTTTCCTGTTGGGGGGCAACTCCATCAGCGCCACCCAGGTGGTAGCTCACCTGCGCGAAGCCCTGGGCCTTGAGCTCAACCTGCGGCTGTTGTTCGAAGCCCCGACACTGGCCGCTTTTGCCGCCAGCGTCGGGAAATTGCAGCAGGATGGAGGCGTGGCACAAGGCGCGATCCATATGCTCTCGCGTCAGCAAGAACTGCCGCAATCGTTGGCACAAAACCGGCTGTGGATTACCTGGCAGCTCGACCCGCAGAGCAATGCCTATACCATCCCCGGCGCTTTGCGCCTGCGCGGCGAACTGGATGAAGAGGCCGTGCGCAGTAGCTTCGAGCAGTTGATCCAGCGTCATGAAGCCCTGCGCACGCGCTTCTATGAGCGTGATGGCCAGGCGTTCCAGCGGGTGGACGCCCGCCGCGAGGTTGATCTGCAGGTCATCGACTTTAGTGATTTGCCAATCGTCGAGCGTGAAGCCCGCGCCCTACAAGCCCGGGAAGATCAAGCCTGCACCTGCTTCGATCTGGAGAAAGGCAACCTGTTCAGGGTCACGCTAGTGCGCCTGGGCGACGAGGATCATCAACTGCTGGTGACGATGCACCACATCATCGCCGACGGTTGGTCACTGAATGTGCTGATCGATGAATTCGCGCGCCTGTACGCCGCAGCTTCCCAGGGCCAGAGCGTTGAATTGCCGCCCCTGGCCCTGCAATACGCCGATTACGGCAGTTGGCAGCGTCAGTGGCTGGACGAAGGCGAAGGACAGCGGCAGTTGGCCTATTGGAAGCAGCAGTTGGGTAATGAGCATCCGACCTTGAGCCTGGCCACCGATCATCCGCGCTCGGCGCAGCAGCGGCGCAGCGCATCACGTTACAGCGTGCGCCTGGATGCGAGCCTCGGTGAAGCGATCCGCCAGACCGCCCAGGCCCATGAAGCCACGCCCTTCATGCTGTTGCTGGCAGCGTTCCACAGTTTGCTGCATCGCTACAGCGGCCAGCGTGACATCCGTATCGGCGTACCCAACGCCAACCGCCCGCGTCACGAAACCCAGGGCTTGATCGGTTTCTTTATCAATACGCAGGTGATGTGCGCTGAACTGGACGGGCGCCTGCCGTTCAGTGAACTACTGGCGGCGACCCGACAGGCGGCGTTGGGCGCACAAGCGCATCAGGACTTGCCGTTCGAGCAATTGCTGGAAGCCTTGCCGAACGCCCGTGAGCACGGCTTGTTCCAGGTTATGTTCAACCACCAGCAACGAGACCTGGGCGCCTTGCGCCGCTTGCCGGGCCTGTTGGCGGAAGAGTTGCCGTGGCACAGCCGCGAAGCCAAGTTCGACCTGCAACTGCACAGCGAGGAAGACCGCAACGCACGCCTTAGCCTGGCCTTCGACTACGCCGACGAACTGTTCGACGCCGCCACCATCGAGCGTCTGGCCCAGCACTTCATCAACCTGCTGCACGCCGTCTGCGCGCAGCCGCAACAGGCCATTGGCGATTTGAACCTGCTGAGCGCCGAGGAGCAGGCCCGGCAACTTCAATGGGGCCAGGCAGAGTGCCCGCCCGCACAAGCCTGGCTGCCGGAGCAACTCAACCGGCAGTCCTCTGAACGCACTGCGCTGATCTGGCAGGACGGGACTCTGACCTTTGCGCAACTGCACACCCAGGCCAATCGCCTGGCCCATTACCTGCGAGACAAGGGCGTCGGCCCGGATGTATGCGTGGCGATTGCCGCCGAACGTTCGCCGCAGTTGTTGATCGGCCTGTTGGCCATCCTCAAGGCCGGGGGCGCCTATGTGCCGCTGGACCCCGATTACCCACGCGAACGCCTGGCCTACATGCTCAGGGACAGCGGCGTGCAGCTGCTGTTGACGCAATCTTCATTGTTGGAACAACTGCCGGTTGCCGATGGCGTCTGCATGATTGCCATGGACAGCCTCAAGCTCGATAACTGGCCGGCCCAGGCGCCGGGGTTGCACCTGGATGGCGATAACCTTGCCTATGTGATCTACACCTCTGGCTCCACCGGCCAACCCAAGGGCGTCGGTATTACCCATGCGGCGCTGGCCGAACGTCTGCAATGGATGCAGGCTACCTATCAACTGGATGAAACCGATGTGCTGATGCAAAAGGCGCCCATCAGTTTCGACGTTTCAGTGTGGGAGTGTTTCTGGCCGCTGATCATCGGCTGCCGCCTGGTCCTGGCCGGCCCCGGCGAGCATCGCGACCCGCATCGTATCGCGCAGTTGGTGCAGGCACATGGCGTGACCACACTGCACTTTGTACCGCCGTTGTTGCAGCTGTTTATCGATGAGCCGCAGGTGGCCGAATGCACGAGTCTGCGGCGCCTGTTCTCGGGCGGTGAAGCCTTGCCCGCCGAGTTGCGCAATCGGGTGTTGGCGCTGCTGCCAGCGGTGCAATTGCACAACCGTTATGGCCCGACCGAAACCGCAATCAACGTCACTCATTGGCACTGCCAGGCGCACGATGGCGAGCGCTCGCCGATTGGTCGACCGTTGGGGAACGTGATTTGCCGGGTGCTCGACGAGCAGCTCAACTCACTGCCAAACGGCGTGCCCGGTGAGCTGTGTATCGGCGGCACAGGGCTGGCGCGGGGTTATCTGGGGCGTGCCGGGCTGACCGCAGAGCGCTTTGTCGCCGATCCATCGGGCGCAGCGGGCACACGCCTGTATCGTACCGGTGACCGCGTGCGCTGGAGTGCCGACGGGGTATTGGAGTACCTGGGCCGTCTGGATCAGCAGGTCAAGTTGCGTGGTTTCAGGGTTGAGCCGCAAGAAATCGAAGCGCGCTTGCTGGCCTGCGAAGGTATCGGCCAGGCCGTGGTACTGGTGCGCGATACTGCCGCCGGTGCTCAGTTGATCGGCTATTACACGGCCGACGGTAAGCTGGACGAACAGGCGGTAAAACACTCCCTGGCTGCCGAGTTGCCGGAATATATGGTGCCTGCGCAGTTGATGCGCCTGGACGGCATGCCCCTGAGCCCCAGCGGCAAACTGGATCGTCGTGCCTTGCCGGAACCTGTGTGGCAGGTGCGCGAACATGTCGAGCCACAGACGGCACTGCAACGACAGATCGCCGGCATCTGGCGTGAAGTGCTGGGCCTTGCGCGCGTCGGGCTGCGGGACGATTTCTTCGCGTTGGGTGGTCACTCGCTGCTGGCCACGCAAATCATCTCCCGCACCCGCCAGGCCTGTGATGTGGAATTGCCGCTGCGTACCTTGTTTGAAGCCAGCGAACTGGGCGATTTTGTTGAACAAATACGCCTGATCCAGGCTGCCGGGCAACGCAATCAGCAAGCTGTGATCGGCAAGGTCGACCGCAGCCAGCCGGTGCCGCTGTCCTATTCCCAGCAACGCATGTGGTTCCTCTGGCAGATGGAACCGGACAGCCCGGCGTATAACGTCGGCGGCATGGCACGCCTGTGTGGGGTGCTGGATATCGGGCGCTTCGAGTCAGCATTGCAAGCCTTGATCATGCGTCACGAAACCCTGCGTACCACATTCCCGAGCGTCGATGGCGTGGCCCGGCAGAAGGTCGCCGCGCAAACTGGCATACGCATGGATTGGCAGGATTTTTCCACCCTGCACCCAGCCGCTCGCCAGCAGCGCCTGCAGCAACTGGCCGACCGTGAAGCCCATACCCCATTCAACCTGGAAACCGGCCCGTTGCTGCGCGCATGCCTGGTCAAGGCCGGTGAGCAGGAGCACTACCTGGTGCTGACCCTGCACCACATCGTGACCGAAGGCTGGGCCATGGACATCTTTGCCCGCGAACTCAGCGCCCTGTACGAAGCTTTTATCGACGAACGCGAATCGCCTCTGGCCCCGTTGCCGGTGCAATACCTGGACTACAGCGTGTGGCAACGTCAATGGATGGAATCCGGCGAGCGCCAGCGCCAGCTGGAGTACTGGACCGCGCAACTGGGCAACGAGCACCCCTTGCTCGAGTTGCCGAGCGACCGTCCACGCCCGGCAGTGCAAAGCCATCAGGGAGGGTTGTATCGCTTTAACCTGAGTGATGAACTCGCTGCCCGCGTGCGCACGTTCAATGCCGAACGCGGCCTGACGTTGTTCATGACCATGACCGCAACCCTGGCGGTGCTGCTCTACCGCTACAGCGGCCAGACCGACCTGCGCATTGGCGCGCCGGTGGCCAACCGTATTCGCCCGGAAAGTGAAGGGCTGATCGGTGCTTTTCTCAACACTCAGGTCCTGCGTTGCCAACTCAACGGGCAGATGAGTGTCGGCGAGCTGTTCGAGCAAGTGCGTCACACCGTGATCGAGGGCCAGTCCCATCAGGACCTGCCGTTCGATCACCTGGTGGAAGCCCTGCAGCCGCCACGCAGCGCCGCGTACAACCCGTTGTTCCAAGTGATGTGCAACGTGCAGCGCTGGGAGTTCCAGCAACGCCGCCAGCTCGCCGGCATGAGCGTGGAGTATCTGGCCAACGACGCCCGCGCGACCAAATTCGACCTCAATCTGGAAGTCACGGACCTCGATCAGCACCTGGGTTGCTGCCTGACCTACAGCACTGATCTGTTCGACGAACCGCGCATTGCGCGCATGGCCGAGCATTGGTGCAACCTGCTGCAAGCGTTGATCGCAGACCCCATGCAACGCCTCAGTGAACTGCCGTTGCTGACCGCCACTGAGCAACATACGTTGCGCGACAGCCTGGGGATTGAAGCTGGTGAGCATCGCCTCGACCAGTGCATCCATCAACTGTTCAGCCAACAGGCACTTGATCGTCCTGACGCCCCGGCCCTGACGTTTGCAGGCGTTACCCTCAGCTACCGTGAACTCGACGACCGCGCCAATCGCCTGGCGCGAATGTTGCGCGAACGCGGCGTGGGCCCGCAGGTACGGGTCGGCCTGGCGCTGCCGCGCTCCCTGGAAATGGTCATCGGTCTGCTGGCGATCCTCAAGGCCGGTGGCGCTTATGTGCCGCTGGACCCGGAATACCCGCTGGACCGCCTGCATTACATGATCGACGACAGCGGCATCGGTTTGCTGCTCAGCGACGCGGCGATGTTCGAAGCCCTCGGTGAACTGCCGGCAACGGTGGCCTGCTGGTGCCTGGAAAAGGACTCGCCGGTGCTGGCGAACTACCCGGCCGATGAGTTGCCGTTTATCAGCCTGGCGCAACACCAGGCGTACCTGATCTACACCTCCGGCTCCACCGGCAAACCCAAAGGCGTGGTGGTGTCCCACGGTGAAATCGCCATGCATTGCCAGGCCGTGATCAAGCGCTTCGGCATGCGCTCCGATGATTGCGAATTGCACTTCTATTCAATCAACTTTGATGCGGCCACCGAACGCTTGCTGGTGCCGCTGCTCAGTGGCGCGCATGTGGTACTGCGCGCCCAGGGCCAATGGGATGCCGAAGAAATCTGTGGGCTGATCCGCACCCATCGCATCAATGTCCTCGGCTTTACCCCGAGCTACGGCAGCCAGCTGGCGCAATGGCTGGCAACCCAGAAGCAAATCCTGCCGGTGCGCATGTGCATCACCGGTGGTGAGGCGCTGACCGGCGAGCACCTGCAACGCATTCGCGCAGCCTTCCAGCCACAGGTGTTTTTCAACGCCTACGGCCCGACCGAAACCGTGGTGATGCCACTGGCCAGCCTGGCGCCGGAGCAACTGGAGGAGGGCGCGGGCAGTGTGCCGATCGGCAGCATTATCGGTGAGCGCGTGGCCTGTATTCTGGACGCCGACCTGGCGCTGGTGCCGCAAGGTGCAACCGGCGAGTTGTATATCGGCGGCGCCGGTCTGGCCCAGGGTTACCACGAACGTCCGGGTATGACCGCGGAGCGTTTTGTCGCTGACCCGTTTGCTAGCAACGGTGGCCGCCTGTACCGCACCGGCGACTTGGTGCGCCAGCGTGCTGACGGCCTGGTGGAGTACATGGGGCGTATCGACCATCAAGTGAAGATCCGGGGCTTCCGTATCGAACTGGGCGAAATCGAAACCCGCCTGTTGGAACACGAAGCCGTGCGTGAAACGGTGGTGCTGGCGCTGGACTCACCCAGCGGCAAACAACTGGTGGCCTACCTGGTCAGCGACGCAGACCACGGCGCTTTGCACGAAGCGCTGAAGGCGCACCTCAAGGCGCAACTGCCGGACTACATGGTGCCCGCCCATTTGATCATACTGGACGCGATGCCACTGACCGCCAACGGCAAGCTCGACCGTCGCGCCTTGCCGGAGCCAGATCCTGAAGCCAATCGTCAACAGTACGTGGCGCCACGCAACGAGCTTGAGCAAACACTGGCAGCGATCTGGTGCGCGGTATTGAACGTGCAGCAAGTCGGCCTGGACGATAACTTCTTTGAGCTGGGTGGCGACTCGATCCTGTCGATCCAGGTGGTCAGCCGTGCGCGCCAGGCCGGGATTCATTTCAGCCCCCGCGACCTGTTCCAGCACCAGACTGTACAAGCCTTGGCGACGGTCGCCAGTCGCAGCGAACAGGTGACAGCCGAGCAAGGCGTGCTCACCGGCAGCTCGGGTCTTACGCCGATTCAGCACTGGTTCTTCGACACCGACATTCCAGCGCGTCAGCACTGGAACCAGGCCCTGCTACTCAAACCGCTGCAATTGCTGGACCCCCATCGTCTGGAGCAAGCGCTGCTGGCGGTGCTGGAACATCACGATGGCCTGCGCCTGAGCTTCACTCAACGGGACGCCAAGTGGCACGCCGAGCATTTGGCCGTGCCCCAGGGCGGCGTGCTGATGCAGGCGCAGGTGCGCGATATGGACCAATGCACGGCGCTGTTCACCGACACCCAGCGCAGCCTCGATCTGGAGCACGGCCCGCTGCTGCGCGCCTTGCTGGTGGACGGTTCTGAAGGTCAGCAACGGCTGCTGATTGTGATCCATCACTTGGTGGTGGACGGCGTGTCGTGGCGCGTATTGCTGGAAGATGTGCAGAACGTTTATCGCCAACTCAGTGATGGTCAGTCGGTCAGCCTGCCGGCCAAGACCAGTGCGCTACGTGACTGGGCCACACGTCTGCAGGCCTATGCCGGCAGTGAATCCCTGCGCGAAGAGTTGAGTGTGTGGCAGCACCAGTTGGCGGGTCCGGCGGTGGAGCTGCCGGTGGATCGTCCGCAAGGCTCACTGCGCAATCGCGACGCCGAGACGCTCAGCGTACGCCTGGACGCCGAGCACACCCGTCAATTGCTGCAACAGGCGCCGAGTGCCTATCGCACTCAGGTCAACGACCTGTTGTTGACCGCCTTGGCTCGTGTGTTGTGTCGCTGGAGCGGGCATACATCGGCGTTGATTCAACTGGAAGGCCATGGCCGCGAAACCCTGTTCGATGAGATCGACCTGACCCGTAGCGTCGGCTGGTTCACCAGTGCATATCCGCTACGGCTGACCCCGTTGGCGGAGCAGGGCGATTCGATCAAGGCGATAAAGGAGCAACTGCGCGGCGTGCCCCACAAAGGCCTGGGCTACGGGGTGCTGCGCTACCTCGCGGACGACCTGTGCAAGCAAACCATGGCAGCATTGCCTGGCGCCGGTATCACCTTCAATTACCTAGGCCAGTTCGACCAGAGCTTTGGTACCGATGCGCTGTTCCATCCGCTGGATGAACCCGCAGGCCAGGCCCATGATCCGGACGCGCCGATGCCCAATGCACTGAGCGTGGACAGCCAGGTGTATGGCGGTGAACTGGAACTGCGCTGGACTTTCAGTCGCGAACGTCATGACGAATCCACCATTCGTGCCCTTGCCGAGAACTATCTGGCCGAGCTGCAAAGCCTGATCGCACACTGCCTCAAGGATACCTCTGGTGGCCTCACACCGTCCGACTTCCCGTTGGCCCGCCTGACCCAGGCGCAACTCGATGCGCTGCCGGTACCGGCCAGTGCCATCGAAGATGTCTACCCGCTGACACCGATGCAAGAGGGTCTGCTGCTGCACACCCTGCTGGAGCCAGGTACGGGCCTCTACTACATGCAGGACCGCTACCGCATCAACAGCGAGCTGGACCCCGAGCGTTTCGCCCAGGCCTGGCAAGCGGTGATCGCCCGTCACGAAGCCTTGCGCGCATCGTTTTGCTGGAACGTTGGCGAAGACATGTTGCAAGTGATCCATAAGCCCGCAAGCACGCCGATCGAGTACCTGGACTGGAGCAACGCTCCCGAGGCCGAGCAGGAGCCGCGCCTGCAAGCGTTGCTCAAAGCCGAGCGTGAAGCTGGCTTCGACCTGCTTAATCAGGCGCCATTTCACCTGCGCCTGATCCGGGTCGGTGCGGCACGCTACTGGTTCATGATGAGCAACCACCACATTCTGATCGATGCCTGGTGCCGCTCATTGCTGATGAATGATTTCTTCGACATCTACATGGCGCTCGGCGAAGGCCGCGAAGCGCAACTGGCCGCGCCGCCGCGCTACCGCGACTACATCGCCTGGCTGCAACGCCAGAACCTGGCCGAGGCGCGGCAGTGGTGGCAACAGAACCTGCAGGGTTTCGAGCGCACTACACCAATCCCCAGTGACAGGCCGTTCCTGCGCGAACATGCAGGTGGCAGTGGCGGCATGCTGGTGGGTGATTGCTACACCCGTCTGGATGTGCGCGAAGGCGCGCGATTGCGCGAGTTGGCGCAGGCTCATCAACTGACCGTCAACACTTTCGCCCAGGCTGCATGGGCATTGGTGCTGCGCCGCTTGAGCGGTGAGCGTGACGTGCTGTTCGGCGTCACCGTGGCCGGGCGTCCGGTGGATATGCCGCAGATGCAGCATACCGTCGGCTTGTTTATCAACAGCATCGCCCTGCGGGTCAAGCTGCCGCAGGACGGCCAGCGCTGCAGCGTGCGCCAGTGGTTGAATGGTCTGCTCGACAGCAATATGCAATTGCGTGAGTACGAATACCTGCCGCTGGTGACGATCCAGGAACATAGCGAGCTGTCCAAGGGCCAACCGCTGTTTGACAGCCTGTTTGTGTTTGAGAACGCTCCGGTGCACGTGTCGGTACTGGACCGGGCGCAAAGCCTGAACGCCACATCGGATTCTGGACGTACCCACACCAACTTCCCGCTGACGGCCGTATGCTATCCCGGCGATGATCTGGGCCTGCACCTCTCCTACGACCAGCGCTACTTCGACGAAAGCACCGTGCAAGGCATGCTCGGTGAGTTCAAGCGCCTGCTGTTGGCGCTGGTCGAGGGTTTTCATGGCGACATGGCCGAGCTGCCACTGATCGGTATGCAGGAGCGTCAGTTCCTGGTGGACGGTTGCAACCGGAGCGAGCGTGACTACCCGCTGCAGCGTAGCTATGTCGAGCTGTTTGAAGCGCAGGTGGCCGAGCATCCACAGCGCATCGCGGCCAGTTGCCTGGACCGGCAATGGACATATGCCGAGCTCAACCGTCATAGCAATGGCCTGGGGCATGCCTTGATCGCAGCGGGCGTCAGGCTGGACCAGCCCGTGGCGTTGCTGGCCGAGCGCAGTCTCGATTTGCTCGGCATGATCATCGGTAGCTTCAAGGCCGGCGCCGGCTATCTGCCGCTGGACCCTGGCCTGCCGAACCAGCGTTTGAGCCGGATCATTGACTTGAGCCGTACGCCGTTGCTGGTATGTACCCAAGCCTGTCACGGGCAGGCCCTGGCATTGCTGGACGAATTCTCCTGCGTTGGCAGGCCCAAGTTGCTGGTGTGGGAAGACGTGGCTGGGTCGCACGACAATCCCGGGATCTACAGCGCCCCGGACAACCTCGCCTATGTGATCTACACCTCGGGCTCCACCGGCCAGCCCAAGGGCGTGATGGTGGAGCAACGTGGCATGCTCAATAACCAGTTGAGCAAGGTGCCGTACCTGCAATTGAGCGAGCACGATGTGATCGCCCAGACCGCTTCGCAAAGCTTCGACATTTCGGTCTGGCAATTTCTCGCTGCACCGCTGTTCGGCGCTCGGGTGGACATCGTGCCAAACAGTATCGCCCATGACCCGCAAGGCTTGCTGGCGCATGTCCAGGTCCAGGGCATTACCGTGCTGGAGAGTGTGCCGTCGCTGATCCAGGGCATGTTGGCGCAAGAGCGCATCGGCCTTGATGGCCTGCGCTGGATGCTGCCCACCGGTGAAGCGATGCCGCCGGAGCTGGCGCACCAATGGTTGCTGCGTTACCCGGACATTGGCTTGGTCAATGCCTATGGCCCGGCGGAATGCTCGGATGACGTGGCGTTTTTTCGCGTCGATCAGGCGTCTACCCGCGGTACGTATCTGCCGATTGGCACGCCCACTGACAACAACCGTTTGTACCTGCTTGATGGCGCGCTGGAGCTGGTGCCGCAAGGTGCCATCGGCGAGCTGTGCGTGGCGGGTATCGGTGTCGGCCGCGGTTACGTCAGTGATCCACTGCGCACTGCTCCAGTCTTCGTACCTGATCCGTTTGGTGTCGCTGGCGCGCGTCTGTACCGCACCGGCGACCTGGCACGTCGACGCAGCGATGGTGTGTTGGAGTATGTCGGGCGTATCGACCATCAGGTGAAGATTCGCGGCTATCGCATCGAGCTGGGGGAAATCGAAGCCCGTCTGCACGAGCAACCGCAAATACGCGATGCGGCGGTGGGTGTACAGGACGGTGTCAATGGCAAGCATTTGGTCGGTTATCTGGTTGCGGCCGATACCAGCCTCAACCCCGGCGAGCATCTGGACCGCATCAAGCAAAGGCTGCGTGTCGAACTGCCGGAATACATGGTGCCGCTGCATTGGCTATGGCTGGAGCGCCTGCCGTTGAACGCCAACGGCAAGCTCGACCGCAACGCATTGCCGGCCCTGGAGATCGGCCAGTCGCACAGCCAGGACTACCTGGCGCCGCGCAACGCGCTGGAGCAGACGCTGGCTGAGATCTGGACCGAAGTGCTGAAGGTGGAGCGGGTCGGGGTCAGGGACAACTTCTTCGAACTGGGCGGGCATTCGTTGCTGGCCACGCAGATTGCGTCGCGGGTACAGAAGACCTTGCAGCGGGATGTGCCGCTGCGGGCGATGTTCGAGTGCAGCACGGTGGAAGAGTTGGCCGAGTATATCGACGGCCTGGCGGCCAGTGAGATCAGTGCTGGGGCGGTGGATCGGTTGAGTAATTTGATGGCGGAGCTGGAGGGGATGTGAGCTAACCGTCGGTCGGAGAAATCGCGATTTTCCAGCAGAACTGCCAATTTTGACAGTAGGCAAGCCTGTCGGATTGAGCGATAGATAACCGGAGTTTCTCGTCTGCACACGTGGGCGAAGTGGTTATCTATCGCCGGACAGGAGGTCTTATCATGGCTAAAAAAATACCCGCGCAAAGCGTCTCTTCTTCGAGAGCGGCTCGCGCTTCAGCGCCCCGATCGGGCGACGTGGCTGAGCTGCCTTATCCGATTATCGAGTACGCGGCCAACAACAGCGTGCTGTACCCCATCGATGCGAAAGCGGGCACCAAGGCGACTATCGCCTTTGATGGTATGGGCAGTACGCCGATCACTCTGTACTGGGGAATCAAGAAAACCGAAGGCGGTGGCAGCGACTTGCCGGTCTTCGAGCCGATCCAGACCACGGGTGGGGCCGATGGCAGTGTCGAGGTGGATATTCCCTGGGAATATGTGAGTACCTGCATCGGGCACACCGTGCTGATCTGGTATACCGCGACGCAGGGCGGCCAACTCCGACAATCCTTGGTGCTGGAGCTGGAGATCCAGCATATTCGGGAAGCGGACCTCCAGGGGGCGCTGCCGGTGTTTGTGCACTCGGAACTGGAGTGGAACACCTGGTGGTTGGACATGCACACGTTCCAAGGCGATGAAACCATTCGCGTCAAGGCGTGGCCTATGATCCAGGCTGGGCAGCGGTTGTTTGTGACCGTGGCGGGCGACCAGCATCAGGTGCCCTATCAATTCACCTGGGTAGCATTCGATCATGTGGTCACGTCTGCCGAGACGGATCCAGAGCACGTGTTTGAATTCAAGTTGTCCCGTGGCTGGATGTCGCGCCGGGCGGACTATTCAGCCCTGACCACCCATATGGGCGTCATCTGGGACCAGACGGCGCCCTTACTCCCTAAGCCCGATGACCCGGCGCATGAGAACCCGCTGCCGATCAATGCCCAGGATTTTCACTTGCGTACTACCACACTGTTGCGAGTGGACCCGGCCTTGGATCTGCCACCACCGCACCTTAAGGAAGCGGTGGAATGTGGTACCGAGGGATGGTGTGTCAACCCGGTGAACACGGTGAATGGTGGGCATATTGTCATCGTTTATAACGGGATGTACAAAGGTGACATTGTTTGCCCTAAGTTCGAGGGAACACCCGGGCGGGGTTCACCGGCTCTGGAATGTCGCACGGTTCAGGAAGGTGAAATCCGCCTGGAGTTCCCCGTGCCAGCCTCGGCCATCAGCGCCAATTTTGGTGCGCCGATTACCTTGAGTTACACAGTCAGCTACAACGGCACAGGCCCTTGGCTGTCTCCGCCAGGGGTGGTGAACGTTCTCGATATCAGTGGCTTGCCCACGCCGACGGTGGAACAGGCCACCGGAAAAACGCTGGATCTCAATACCTTCTCCGGGGATGCGGACGCTGCTGTTATTCGGTGGCCTTACATCGAGCTGGAACAAGCTTGTTGGTTATGGGTGACGGGTGAATTGGAGGACGGCACTGCATACAGCTTTGAGGTGCTGGAGGGCGAGCCCGTTTCCGCGCAATGGCTGGCCAGCGGTGTCAATACACCCTTGCCTCGTGAAGAACTGCAACGGCTAGCCGATTGCAGACCCTTCCAGGTGCATTTTGCAGTGAACTTCAATGGCCTGGCGGACAAGGCCAGTGCGAAGGCATTCCCGGTGTTGAGCTTGGGGATCGTCCATGAAGACCTGGTGCTCGGTGCACCCACGGTTCGCGAAGCAGTGGGGGCGGACCTGACGATCTGGAACGCCCGCCATGGCCTGACCGTGCGGGTGGCGTATGAGCGAATCAGCCCGCATCATACGATCAATGTGCAGTGGGTCAAGGCGGACGGTAGCAGCTTGCTGCTGGCCCCGAAACCAGGCAACAGCGACCCCGGTTATGTTGATTTCGCTGTCTCCCGTGAAGCGGTGATTCATGGGGCGGGCAAAACGATCCTGATCAGTTACACCGTGAGCAGCGCCTGCAAGTTGGCGACTTCGAAGTTGCTTGCATTGAACATCAGCGAGCCCGTGCGTTTGCCGATGCTGGTGGTGCCACAGGCGACTAACGGGATTCTGGATTTGCGGACTTTCGACGGTGATGCCGATATCACCGTCTATGATGAAAACTACGAGAGTGCCTGGTGGTTTGCCTTGGTCGGGCAGCGCGTCTGGCTGCGGGGTAGCGGGAAGTTGGAAAATGGAGACGCTTACACGATCAATGTGTATTTGGGCAAAGTCGTCACGGTTGATGAGGTAAACGCAGGGCTTGCGGGTATCTTGAAACGCGCTGAGCTTGAGTTGTTGGAGGACAGCAGTGCTTTGACCTTTACGTGTAAGGTCACAACCGATGGCAGCACGCATGAAAGTGAGGCGATCGAGTTTCCTTTGTTGACGTTGGAAATCACAAAGCCCTACAAAGATCTGACCAATTTCGATAATCGTGACTGGCGAGGATGGACCCGAGGTTCAGGGGCCCCCGATTCAAGGGATCTGAGCCTTGAGCCACAAGCAGATGGATTTGCGCTGAAAAATTACACGTATTCGGCTCGTAATATCGGGCCTATCGTGCAAAGGACATTCAGCGATCTTGAATATGGTCGTCAATATCAATTCTCTGTTCGGGTTCGTCGTTATAACGGTGCAAATCCGACACCTAAGTTATCGCTACGCAAGAATTCCGTGCGGCAGACGGATATCAAGGAACTCATTGATCTGAATTGGTATACCCTCAGCTTCATATTTGTAGCCGATGCCACGGCGGTGCTGTTGGAGGTCTACAGTCATGAGGAGGATGCGCGCAGAACAGGCAATGACTACCTCATGGATGATTTTCTGATCATGGAGATTTAAGAGCGTTATCAATAAATGTCCGCTTTGTCGCAATGTTGTTCACTTCAGGCATTGGCCGGATACTTTTGATTTCTGATTCTATGGTTAGCTCCAAGAAAAATGCCGCTTTCCCATTTCAGGGTATGCGGCATTTTTCCTTGGATGAACAGAGTTGCCGCTTTGTCGGGCATTTTTGTTCATCGTCGGTTATTTGATTCCGAGAATCTTCACCAGTTTGTCCGGCGACGGCGCACCTTGTTGTTGCTGCAACTGGCCTTTGTCATCCAGATAGAAGATCGCTGGTGTTGCGGACAACTCCAACTCATCCATCAGCTTCATATTGGCATCGAGTTTGGCCTGGATTTCGGCGGGAATGCTGCTCAGCGCCTTTAGCTTGCTGCCTTTGCCCGCCGATTCATGCTCTTGCAGGGCTTGTGCCGGGTCTTGGCTGGCCAGCAGCGCCGCCGATTTGCCCGGACTGTCTTCGCGAATGATCCCGACCATGATGTGGCGCAACTGCACCTTGCCGGCTTTCACCCATGGGCGTGCCTGTTCCCAGAACATGTTGCAGTACGGGCAATTGGGATCGCTGAACAGGTAGACGGTGCGTGGCGCGTTCTTGTCGCCGTCCTGGATCCAGCTGCTTTGCTCCATCTTGGCCCAGATTTCCTTGGCCATTGGTGCGTACACCAGTTTTTCCAGAGGGGCGGTGCTCAGATCATTGCCCTTGGCGTCGTACAGGTTGCCGGCGATAACGTGCTGGCCGTCGGCGGTCAGGTACAGCGCCATGCCGCGGTTCTGGTATTGCGCGGCGTAGCCCTTGAGGCCGCCGGGAGCATTGAAGCTGCCGACGATCTTGGCACCCTTGGCTTCGATCTGCTTGATCGGTGCCGGCCATTCTTCGGCGTGGGCCAGAGGGGTGGCGAGGGCCAGTGGCAGCAGGCTCAGCAGGTGGCGGAGGCGGGGCATAATGGTTTCCTTGTGGGGGCCGGCTTGGCGGCGGTCGTATCCGTGGGCTCGAAATATTCCATGGCGCGGGCCAGGCTGGCTTGGGACAGCTCACCCAGATGGCTGTTGATCAGCCGGCCGTCGGGTTCATAGAACAACGTTGTCGGCAGCGCCATCGAACCGACGGCCTGGCCGAGGCGGCCACTGGCGTCGAACAATATGTTGTCCAGGTTCAATCCCTGGGTCGCCAGGTAGGTGCTGACGCTTTGCATGCTTTCAGCCTGGTTGACGAACAGGAATGTCACATCGGGGCGTTGCTTCTGGGCATTCTCCAGTACCGGCATTTCCCGCCGGCACGGCGGGCACCACGTGGCCCACAGGTTGATCACCAAGGGACCGCCTTGATAATCGGCCAACTGCACGGTTTCGCCATCGGCATTGCGCAGGGCAATGTCCGGCAGGCGCGTGCCTTTTTCGTAGAGGTTCAAGGAGAGACTGGTCATCGCCCAGAAAGTCAGGCCAACAATGACGCCCGCGCTCAATGGCTTGCGCAGGGCCGGACGACGCCAGCCCCACACTATTGCGCCGAGCAGCAGGGCGATGACGCCGGGCCAGACCAAGAAACCACCGTCACGCAGGTCAACGATCTGCAACGGGTCGTCACGGTAATAGGCCCAATACATCAGCACGAAACTGATCCGCGCACTGAGCATGCCCAGCAGAAACAGGCTGAACAGCACTGATTCCGGGTTCTCGCCGCCGCGCTTGGCCACGCGCCAGCCTACCAACGTGGCGAGGATCAGCGCGCTGATCAGCAGCAAGTGATTCAGCGCGATGGCAAAGGTGCCAATGGTCAGCGTCAGCATCAGAGGGCGTCCCGGGTCTGGTTCCAGCGTTGCAGGAAGGCCTCGGCGTTTACTTCGCCGGTGATGCGCTGGCTGCGTCGCTCTTCACCGTCGGGGCCGATCCAGACAAAGCTGGGCGGGCCCGGCACCTTGTAGCGCCCCAGCAGTTCACGGCTGGCAGCGTTGTCGGCGGTGACGTCCAGGCGCAGCAGGCGCACGTCTTTCAGGGCATTCATCACTTCAGGTTTGCCGAACACCTGTTTTTCCATGATCTTGCAGGACACGCACCAGTCGGCGTAGTAGTCCAGCAGGACCCATTGGCCCTGGGCCTTGGCGCTGTCGAGTTGGTTTTGCAGTTCTGCCGGGCTATTGAGAGTGATAAAGGCGTCGTGGGCGGTTACGACGCCGGCGACTGGCGAGCCGCCGTAGACCTTCAACGGCTGCCACAAGTCCTCGCTGCCGCCTGCCGCACCGATCATCAGAATGCTTCCCCACAGGCCCAGGACCAGGGAAGCGGCGCCCAATACCCTGGCGGCGAGGCCAGCCTCACGGGCCAGGCTCCAGCCGCAATAGGCCATGACCAACGCCAGCACGCCCCACAAACCAAGCCACAGGCTTTCGCCGACCACGGGGCGAATCATCAAAACCGCGGTGGCGAGGAACAGGAAGCCGAAGACGCCCTTGAGCACATTCATCCAGGTGCCGGGTTTGGGCAGGAAGCGATTGCCTACGGTGACCAGCAGCAGCAATGGCACGCCGATACCGATACCCATGGCAAACAGGATCAGTCCGCCGTGCAGGGCGTTGCCGCTTTGCGCGATGTACAGCAAGGCACCCGCCAGGGGCGCGGTCATGCACGGCCCCACCAGTAGGCCGGACAAGGCCCCGAGCACGCCGGCACCGACCAGGCTGCCGCCATTTTGCTGACGACTGACATTGTCCAGGCGATCACGCAGGAATGCCGGCAATTGCAACTCGAAAAAACCGAACATCGGCAGGGACAGGATCACAAAGAGTGCGGCGAAGCTGCCGAGAATCCATGGGGTCTGCAACCACGCGGCAAGGTTGCCGCCCAATAGCGCAGCCAGCACACCGAGGGCCGCATACACCAAGGCCATGCACACGACATAGCTGGTGGCCAAGGCAAAGCCGCGCCGTGGGCTGGCGCCGCTGCCCACCACCAACCCGGCGAGGATCGGCAACATTGGCAGCGAACAAGGAGCGAAGGCTAGCAACAACCCCAGGCCGAAGAACACCAGCAGGCTCCAACCCAGGCTGCGCTGTTGCAGGCCACTGGCCAGGCTTTGGTCCTGGGCTTGGGTCGTGGCCGCGACAGCAGGGTTGCCGCCTAGGTCCACGGTGATCGATTGCGGTGGATAGCACAGCCCTGCATCCGCGCAGCCCTGCCAACCCAGCTTGATCTGTCCGGTGGCATCAGCGGGAATCTTCACTTCCAGGCCCTGGCGATACACTTGCTGCTCGCCAAAGAACTCATCGCTATGGGCTTCACCTTCTGGCAATGTTGGTTTTTCGGCCAGACCGTCGAATTTCATGCGTTGTTGGTACAGGTAATAGCCATCGGCAATTTGCCAATACAGTTGGGTTTCACCGGAGGCCAGGCGTTCGGAGGTAAAGGTGAAGGCCTTGCCCACCGGGAGGAAGTCGGGTTTGGTCTCGAAAGGATTGCCAGGCGAGGCCTGGGCGAATCCCGCGAACAATACCAGCAGAAAGATAAACAGATGCCGCATGATCAAGCCTTAGTTCGATGCAAGTGGGGCACACAATGTGTGGCGCTGATTAACCGATGATTAACCGCGCTATTCTAAAGTGTAGGGAGTATCTGGACGTGCATCTTTTAACGGCATAATGCGTGCTTAATCCACGCTCTTTTAAATCAGCACTTTTGCGAAGGGTCCACCATGCATGTACTGGTCTGTGAAGACGATGAACTGATCGCCAGCGGCATTGTTGCCGGCCTCGGCGCACAGGGCTTCACGGTCGAGCGCGTCGGCACGGCGGCGGCTGCCAGGGCGATGCTCAAGGCGGCGGAGTTTGACATCATGGTTCTCGACCTTGGCCTGCCGGATGAAGACGGCCTCAAGCTGTTGCAGCAACAGCGCAGCGCGGGGCTGGAAATCCCGGTGCTGATCCTTACGGCGCGGGATTCGGTGACCAACCGGGTCGATGGCCTGCAAGCCGGTGCTGACGACTACCTGCTCAAACCCTTCGACCTGCGAGAGCTGGCTGCGCGCTTGCAAACCTTGTTGCGCCGCGTCGCTGGGCGCAGTGTCAACCTGATCGAACATGGACTGCTGAGCTATGACCCCAGCAGCCGCGAAACCTTGCTGGGCGGTCAGTCGGTGGACCTGTCCCGCCGCGAGCAGGCGCTGCTGCAAGCGTTGTTGCATAACAAGGGCCGGGTGCTGTCCAGCGAACAGCTCAAGGACAGCGTCTACGGTTTCAACGATGAGTTGGAAAGCAACGCCTTGAACGTCCATATCCATCATCTTCGGCGCAAGTTGGGCAATGGCATCGTCGAGACTGTGCGTGGGCTCGGCTATCGCTTGGGCCCGGCAGGCAGTGCAGAGGATGCCCCGTGATGAGCCTGCGTCTGCGGCTGACCTTCAAGCTGGGCGCCGCTTTTGTCTTGATCTGGGTGCTGGCGGCGGCCTGGATGCTCAACGACCTGCGTAACCAGATGATGTTTTCCCTGGATCAGCGCCTGGTGGCATCGGCACGCATGGTGGCGGGGCTGATGGAGCAGATGCCTGGCCTGGCGAGTGTGGGCGAAGGTAAGCGCTTTGGTGCAGAACAACTGAATGTGCCTGGTGGCATGGCGTGCCAGGTCAGTTCCCTGCGGGGCGAAATCCTGGCTCGAAGCCATACCACTCCGGACCAGGGGTTGGAGTCCCGGCAAAGCGGTTTTCGCGACCAGCTCATCGACGGTGCTGCATGGCGCAGTTTTACCCTGGCCCGTGGGGATTTGTTTATCACCACGGCGGATCGTCAAGTGGAGCGCGAGGCCTTGAATATGTCGATCCTGCTGGCGGCTTCGGTGCCGGTGGGTGTTGCGTTGCTGGGCTGCCTGTGCCTGCTGTGGCTGGGGATCGGTCAGAGCCTGGTGCCGCTCAACAGGATGCGTGATGCGCTGATGCGTCGCAGTGCCGATTCCCTTGAGCCGTTGCAGATTCACCCTTTGCCCAGTGAGCTCAAGCCGCTGCTCGACACCCAGAACCAACTGCTGCAACGCATTGCCAAGACCATCGAACGTGAGCGCCGTTTGACTGGCGACGCGGCCCACGAATTGCGCAGCCCGCTGACGGCGATCAAGACTCACCTGCAGGTGGCACGCATGACAGACGGTGCGGCTCGTGACCAATCCCTGGCTCACGCCGAGGAAGGTGCTGATCGCTTGCATCGCACCTTGGAACAGCTGCTGTTGTTGGCGAGGGTGGAGGGCAGCCTGTCATTTGATGACGGCTTGCAATCGAGCGCCGAACAAGTGGCGAGCCTGGCCATTCAAGACGCCAATGCCGGGGACAATCGACGAATCGACCTGATCCTGCCCGACAACCTGCCCCAGACTCCGGTAGAAATGCCGGTGGGGCTGGCGGTTGCCGCCTTGCGCAATCTGCTGGATAACGCCTTGCGCCATACCCCGGACGACACACGGGTGGAGCTGAGTGTGTTCAGCACAGGCGATCAGGTGGTGTTCCGCGTACGTGATCATGGCGAGCCGATTTCCAGCGAAGACCTGCAACACCTGACCCAACGCTTCTGGCGCAACGGCAACAGCGCCGGTTGTGGCCTGGGCCTGGCCATTGTGCAGGCGATCGTACAGCGCTGTTCCTGTTCATTGCGGTTCGACAGCCAGGCAGACGGTCTGCGGGTCGATCTGGGTATGCCTTTGCGTCGCTGAATCTTCGGTTACCTGCAGCACCACATAGATACCGCCACCCTCCATAGGGGTGACGGTATTTTTTTGGGTTTGAAGGTTTACCGGCTGAATGACTCAGCCTGTGTTGAAAAGGACAGCGCCATGTTGGTCATCGATACCACTTACTCTGCAAAAGACTTCAATGAGCGTAATGGCGAAGCCGTGCGCCAGGTGATCGTGCATTACACCGCCGCACCGTTTGCTTCATCCCTGCGAACCTTGACCCAGCATGGGGTCAGCGCGCATTACCTGCTTCCCGATCCTTGTGAGCCAAGCTACAAAGCCGCCGGTTATGACGAGCTGCGCGTGTTTCGGCTGGTGGACGAGCGCCAGCGCGCCTGGCATGCCGGCAGCAGCTATTGGGCAGGGCAGGATGATCTCAATAGCCGCTCGATCGGCATCGAAATCGTCAATCTGGCCCGTGATGAGGGTGGAGTGTTTACCTTTGCGCCCTACGGCGCGGAGCAAATCGAAGCCTTGATTGCCCTGATCCGTGACATCTGTCGTCGCTATCCACAGGTTGGCGCCACTGACATTCTCGGCCATTCGGACGTGGCCTATGCACGCAAAAGCGACCCTGGCCCTCGGCTGCCATGGCGCTGCCTGTTCGAGGCGGGTATCGGAGCCTGGTTCGACGAGGCCACCAAAGCCGCTTATCAGCGCCGGTTCAGGATGGGCTTGCCAGTAGAAGTGGAAATCGAGCGCGCATTCCAACGCTACGGTTATGCGCCGGCAAAAAATCGTCAGGCTTTCCGCCAGCGGGTCCGGGCGTTCCAGATGCATTTCCGGCCTGATGACTTTAGCGGGCAACTGGATGTCGAAACCTGCGCAATTTTGTATGCCCTGAATGAGAAGTACACCTGCGCTGCCGAGTGACGGGGTATTCGCTGGCTTTTAGCGACCCGCGGTGTAAATCCTCAAGCCGCTGAAGCGTTTCCAGAACAGGAAATCCGTGCGCATGCCCTCCTGGGGCCAGACGCCAACGGGTTGGCAGTTTGGTCACTATCATCAGCGTATTGAGGGATCGAGAGATGTCAGTCGCTACCAGCCATATCGAAGATTTTCAGGTTCCGGCCAGCCCGGCACCCGTCGAAACGCTTTATGAGTTCAATGAATCACCGCTGCTGGCCCGTCAACGCCAGCAGGAGTCCAATGCGCGCAGCTACCCTCGGCGTATTCCCCTGGCCCTCAAACGGGCCAAGGGTATTTACGTCGAGGACATCGAAGGCCGGCGTTTTATCGACTGCCTGGCCGGCGCCGGAACCTTGGCCCTGGGGCATAACCACCCGGTGGTCATCGAAGCGATCCAGCAGGTGCTACTCGATGAGTTGCCCTTGCATACCCTGGACCTGACCACGCCGGTCAAGGACCGCTTCGTCCAGGACCTGTTCGGTCTGTTGCCCGAAAAGCTTGCACGGGAGGCGAAAATCCAGTTTTGTGGCCCCACGGGTACCGATGCGGTGGAAGCGGCGTTGAAGTTGGTACGCACCGCTACCGGTCGCAGCACGGTTCTGTCGTTCCAGGGCGGTTATCATGGCATGAGCCAGGGCGCATTGAGCCTGATGGGCAGCCTGGGACCGAAAAAGCCCCTGGGTGCCTTGCTTGCCAATGGTGTGCAATTTCTGCCATTTCCCTACGACTATCGTTGCCCGTTCGGCCTGGGCGGTTCGGAAGGGGTCAAGGTAAACCTGCATTATCTGCAAAACCTGCTGAATGATCCTGAGGCCGGGGTGCTGTTGCCGGCGGCAGTGATTGTCGAAGTCGTGCAGGGTGAAGGTGGTGTGATACCGGCGGATCTCGACTGGTTGCGTGGGCTGCGGCGGATTACCGAGCAAGCTGGCGTTGCGTTGATTGTCGATGAGATCCAGAGCGGTTTTGCGCGTACCGGCAAGATGTTTGCCTTCGAGCATGCGGGCATTGTCCCGGACGTGGTGGTGCTGTCCAAAGCCATCGGCGGCAGCCTGCCGCTGGCGGTAGTGGTGTATCGCGACTGGCTTGATACCTGGCTGCCGGGCGCCCACGCCGGGACTTTCCGTGGCAATCAAATGGCGATGGCGGCAGGTTCGGCGGTGATGCGTTATCTCAAGGATCACGACGTTGCGGCACACGCGGCGGCCATGGGCGAGCGGTTGGGCGAACACCTGTGCATTTTGCAGCGCGACTTCCCGCAACTGGGTGATATTCGTGGCCGCGGTCTGATGCTGGGTGTGGAGTTGGTGGATCCTGACGGTACGCCCGACGCCCAGGGCCATCCACCGGTCCACCGGCAGTTGGCGCCATTGGTTCAGCGTGAATGCCTCAAGCGCGGGTTGATCCTGGAGTTGGGCGGGCGCCATGGCGGCGTCGTGCGCTTTTTGCCACCGCTGGTAATCACTGCCGTGGAAATCGACCGGGTCGCGCAGATCTTTGGTCGGGCCATGGCGGCAGCTGTGGCCAGCCTGTAATTTTTCCCAGCCCTTGTACGTTCCTACTACATCAGTGCCGCGCGTGGTGCGCGGCCAGCCTTTGAGTGACGGAGAAGCGCAATGACCTCAGTATTCGACCGCGAAGACATCCTGTTTCAGGTAGTGGTCAACCATGAAGAGCAATATTCCATCTGGCCGGACTACAAGGCCGTGCCGGAAGGCTGGCGTACGGTGGGTAAAAGCGGGATGAAGAAAGAGTGCCTGGCTTACATCGAAGAGGTATGGACCGATATGCGACCGCTGAGCTTGCGCCAGAAGATGGCGGCGGGCTGACCAGGGCTGAAACAACCAAGGCCCTTCTATAATGCAGGAGCGAGCTTGCTCGCGAAAAACTCAAATGTGCCGCGTTTATCCTGAATACACGCGTTATCGTTGGCGTTCTTCGCGAGCAAGCTCGCTCCTGCAGACGTGGCTGGGTTTCTACAAGGTCAGGGCCTTGATCAGTGTATCCACATTTTCCTCCAGTTCCGCCAACGGGTCCGCGCCGTCGGTACCCAGCACCAGCAATTTGGCATCGCCCGCGCTGACCGCCGCTTTCACCGCCTCAGTCGGTTGACGATGGTGCAGCACCAGCGCCACGTCGTTGTCTTTCAAACTGGCGGTCAACACCTGGAGTGCTTCAGCGCTCCATTCGGTGTCAGGCCGTGCGTCAGTGCTGACCAGTTCCAGATTCAGCCCACTGACCAAATAGCCGAAATGATCGCTCAGGCTCACCACGCTCAAGTTATCGGCCTTGGCCAGGCGTGCTTCGCTGTCGGCACTGAGCTTGAGCAAGCGTTGCTTGAGGCTCGCCAGGTTGCTGTCGATTTGCGCCTTGGCGCCGGGCGCCAGGCGTGACAGGTCGGCAGCCATCACGTCGGCCATGCGTCCCAGGTTGTTGCTTGACTGCCAGGGTTGGCTATTGAGCCCATCGATAGCGCCAGGTTGCAGGGCGATCCCCGGCAGGGCGCCGTCCACCGGCCGGGCGGCGTCTACTTCAACGATGCGGATATTGCTGCGGCGGGCCACCGGGTACAGCGGGTCATCCGGCCAGATCGAGCGCAGGCCGACAGTAGCGTCGGCGTCCAGGGCCAGGGTGTGCAGGGCCGCTGCGCCGCGACCGGTGAAATAGGAGGTCTGGCGCGAGCCCGGCAAGTTGGCGGGCGCAGCGCGTTCAAGCCGGACGTCGGTGTCTTTGAGCAGATGTTCGGCCAGCCCGTAGGTCACCGGCAAGGCCGCCAGGACTTTCACCGGGTTGACTGACTTGGCCTTGGGCAGGTCGGCCTGGCCTATCCCTTGGTTGCCGGTGACGGGCAGCGGTTTGATATTGTCGCCCGCCAGCAGCGGGGTGCTGATCAGGCAGGCGATGGCCAGGGCCAGGGGACGTAAGACAGGGTGCATTATCCGAGATTCCCTTTCAGGCTGGGGACCGTGCCGCGCGCGATGGCGGCAAGGGCGAAGGCGATGCCGGCGACCAGAATGATCGCGGCGCCGGACGGAATGGGCAGGTCAAAGATGATCGGCAGCAGAATCCCGCACAAAGTGCTGAGGGTGGCGATCACCACCGAAATCCAGAAAAAACCCTTGAGCGACTGGCTCAGCAAACGCGCGGCAGCGGCCGGGATTACCAGCAGGGCACCCACCAGAATCGCGCCGATTACCTTCACGGCAGCCACGGTAATCAGGGTCACCAGGATCACGAACAGATAATCCAGGGTCTTTACCGCGACGCCGCGTACAGCGGCCAGTTGTGGGTTGAAGCTGGCGAGCATGATGCGGTTGTACAGTGGCAACGCCAGCGCCATCACCAACGAACCGACAACCGCCAGCACCAGCAAGTCGTTGCCATTGACCGTGAGTACCGAGCCGAACAAGACGTTCTCGAGGATGTGGACGTTGATCTTGCCCGCCAGGATCAGCAGTAGGCTGGCACCCAATGCCAATGACACCGAAAGGAATACGCCGATCAGCGTATCGGGTGCCAGGCCGGTGCGGTTGCGCAGGTAATTGAGCAGGATGCCGAACAGCAGGCAGTAGCCGAACAGGCTGCCATAGGGCCCGGTGTAGGGTTCCCCCAGCAGAATGCCCACGGCCACACCGGTGAGTGCGGCATGGCCGACGGCTTCGGAAAAGAACGCAAAGCGCTTGACCACCACCAACGTGCCCAAGCCGCCCAGCACCGGACCTATCAGCAGGCCGGCGAGCAAGGCGTTGACCACAAACCCATAGGCCAGGGCTTCTGGCAGATAGCCGGAAGAAGCCCAGCCCTGGACCATCAAGCGAAAGGCTTCATAGCTCATTGGGCTGTGCTCCTTGGGTGGGTGGAAAACAGCGTCAGCAAACGATCTGGCGTCAGTGCCTCCCTGGGTGTGGCGTCAAACAATACGCGACGGTTCAAGCCGGTTACCCGGTCCGCCAGGCGGCCGACGGCTTCCAGGTCGTGCTCGATCCACAGCACAGTGATGCCGCTTTGCCGCCAGTCGTTGAGCAGGCGTTCGAACACCTGGATCCCGGCTTCGTCGAGCGCTGACATTGGTTCGTCGAGCACCAGCAACTGTGGCGCCGGGATCAGGCCCTGGGCCAGCAATACACGTTGCCGCTCGCCGCCAGACAGAGCACCCATGCGGCGCTTGCGCTTGTCCTGCATGCCAACCCGCTCCAGCGCTTCGCCAATCGAGCCGGCGTAGTGCCGGGACAAGCCGAGAAAGGCCGGGCGGCGCTGGCACATGGCAGCCATGAAGTCATCGACGGTCATCGGCAGGCCGCGATCGAACTCCAGCGCCTGGGGGACATAGCCGATGGTGCCCGGCGTGTCCGGCCAATGCAGGCTGAGTTGCCCCTGGTGCGGCGTTTGCCCCAGCAGCGTCTTGATCAGCGAGCTTTTGCCGCCGCCGTTGGGGCCGACCAATGCGTGGATGCTGCCCGGCTGGACCTGGAGACTCACGGTGTCGAGGATCGCGGTACGGCCAAGGGTCAGCGAGATCTTGTTGAACTCGATGGTCGGGCCAATGCTGGCCACATGCAGTTGTTCGGCCGCCGTCATGCCCCGGACTCCTGGATCGCGCGAACCACGGTGTTGAGGTTATTGGTCATTTCAACTTCGTACTTTTCCGCGCTGTATTCACCGTAGGAAATATGAGACAGCGGGTACAGCTTGACTCCGGACTCACGTTGGATGGTATCGACGTAGCTGGACGGAAAATCCATCTCCGAGAAAATCACCTTGACGTCCAGCTCGCGTAGCTGGTCGATGGTCTTCTTCAGTTGGCTCGGGCTGGGCTCGATACCATGGGCGGGCTCCACCACGGCCGTGACTTCCAGGCCAAATTCGCGCAGCAGGTAGTCATAGGCGGCGTGTACCGTCGCTACACGCAGATCCGCGTTCGGCGCGCTGGTGAGCTTGGCCAGGGCTGCGGCGCGCATCTGCCGCAAGCGCTTGCCATAGGCCCGCGCGTTCTGGGTGTAGACCTTGGCGTTGTCCGGGTCAAGCTTGCCCAGTTCTCGGGCGATGTTGTTGACCTGGGCGATGGACGCGCTGATCGACAGAAACGTGTGCGGATTGACTACCTTGCCAGCGCCACGTGCGGCATTGCCGGTAGCCGCCAGCAGCGGCACATTGGCATTGGCTTCGATCACCGGGATATCCGGGCGCTCGCTGGTGGCAATCATGCGGTCGGCAAAGTCATCGTGGCCAACGCCGTTGAGTACAACCACGTCCAGCCCGCCGATGCGCTTGATGTCTTCGGCCCGAGGCTCGTAGGCGTGAGGGTTGAAGCCGGCTGGAATCAGCGGTATCACATCGGCTTTGTCGCCGACGATATTGGTCACGTAGCTGTAGTACGGATGCAGAGTGATACCTATGCGCAGGCGCTTGCTTGCCTCGGCATTGGCCAGTGGTGCCAGCAACAGGCTGAACAAACCCACCAGCAGCAGGCGTAACAGGGGAGATGAAATAGACATAGGGACTCGGTCTTCTCTCGGATACGGCGTGAATTCAGTGGCGATGCTGGCGGGTGACGCCAGCGTCGAATTGCGCTACGACCTGTTGCCAGCCGGCATCAATCAATGCCTGGTCGGCAAGGTCGGTCGGCGCGGCGAGGTTGGGGCGCCGATTGAGCCAGATGTCCGGTTCGGCACCGCTCACGCGCATCAGCAGGGAGCCGCTGGTCTCTATTGCCTGGCTCACGCCCAGGTAAGACGAGGGCTCCAGCAAGAGCCACTGATGGCCGCCACGGCTGACCGAGCTGGCGTCCTGGGCGAAGGGTGCAAAACCTTCTTCGGCCAGTTGGGCTGGTGTCGGCAGGGCGTTTTGCTCCTGCTGGAGCAGCTGGATTTCATCCAGGGTTACCCGCAGATCGGCATAGATGCCTTGCTCGGCAGCGTTCAGGTCACGGCGTGCGTCCAGTTCATGACTGGCAACGGCGTGGACTTCCTGGGTTTCGCCATGCAAGGCCACCACCGTGCCGGCGACGGCCAGGATGATCAGGCACAGCAGCAACACGTAGAGGGTCTCGTGACCGGCGCCGGCCGGTCGGACGATGTGCGTAGTTCCTCGAGTGGCAGCAGTCATTGGGGCTGGATATCCGCTTGGTCGATCTCGACAACGTGGCCAGGGCCGGCATCAAACAGCACGTAGAATTCGGCTGCCGGTTTCTTGAAGGTCAATGTCGAGTCTTCGCCCAGTTTGCCGGGTACCAGGATGGTTTCGTCGTAGCCGATTACATCCAGGGTCACGCCGGGTGCGCCGCTGCCGTCGGAGAAGCCGCCGGTGCACTGGATTTGCTCGCCGGGGATTTCCTTGCATTCGCACATCGGGTTGTGGGCTACGGCATAGGTGCTCACGCCCGCGCAGAGGATCAGTGCGGCGCAGGCGCGGGTCAGGTGCGTGAAAGTCATGGTTTAACTCCTTGCTTGTTCAGCCAGGCAATCGTGGCAGGCGAGGCCTGGCTCAAGGGAATGGACGCCTGTTGCATGCTGCCGTCCCAGCCCTCCATGGTGATCCACAGTTCAGCGTCGGGCGAGGTGCGTTCAGGTATCGGCAAGGCCGCGCCCATACGGTATGCGGTACCGAAGAAAATCACGCCAGCAGCGCGCAGGCTGCGCGGCTTGCCAATGCGCAGGTAGGTAGCCTTGACATGGTCGGCGCAGGTGTCGCACAGGGCCGCGTTGAAAAATTTCATCGGGCCCGCCGGGTTGGGGCTGGGCCCCTCGTTACGCAACTCGGCCAGTCTGATGCTCCATGGGCCGACTTGTACCTCACCGATCTCGCGCTCGCCCAAGCCGCTGTCACCGCGAAACAGAGCAGCGTCGGCAAAGTACTTGGGCATGAAGCCCAGCGGTACCAGCAACAGCAGGATATTGATATGGAAACGCCATTTAAGCCAAAAGACACGCAGGGGCGAGGGCGGTTGAACGGGGATGGCCTTGCTCATTTACTTGCCCTCCGAGGTTTCAGCTTGCATGACGGCAATGGGGCGAGGCGTGGTGCTCTTGCGTGGTTCCTTGGCACTGCGCTTGAGAGCATGCAGGGTGGCCAGGGCAGTGCGCTTGCTCCAGATCAGCAAGCCGCTCAAGACCATCATGCTTAACAGCAGGCCGAAGAAGAACCAGATCAATTTGATCCAGAGTCCGCCAAAGTCACCGGTGTGCAGCGGGCGCATGGACTCGGTGACAAACTCAAGGCCGGAGCGGTCGGACAGCAAGTGCGAGGCAGCGATCTCACCATTGTATGGATTGATTTCGGCTGTCTGGAACATCAGCGGGTACCAGCCACGTCCACCGATGCGTAAGTGGCTATAAGCGTTACTCGGCAGGCTGACGAAGCTGGCTTCAAGCCCTGGAATACGTTGGGTGGCAATGTTGATGGCATCGTCCAGGGGGATCATCGGCGCCGGCACGCCGGGACTGGACATCGGCACCTTGTCCCGGGCAATCACCGGGACCACTGGCTGGCTGGAAATGGTGATCTGATTGTCTCCCAGGATCGCCTGGATCATGAACCAGGTCCCGGTGATCGAAATGACTGCGATAAACCAGATCGACCAGATACCGCTCAGGCGGTGGAAATCACCCCAGAAGATCCGCGCACCGTGGTTGAAACGCAGGGTGGGCTTGAAGAAACCTTTCCAGAAGCGTTTGTAGACCACCAGCCCGGTGACCAATGACGCGAGCATCGGCAGCCCGAGGAAAGACACCAGGTACCAGCCCCAGCTATAGCCATTGGTGAAGGGCACCAGCCACCAACCATGGAGGGCGCGGGTGAAGGCTTGAAAGTTGAACGCTGGGCTGACGCCCTGGATCACCCCGGTGTAAGGGTTGACATACACCGTCACGGAGCGTCCGTCGGGGTAGCTGATATCAACGTCGAGGGCAAAATGCGATTCATCCGGACGACTCAGGGCTTCGACGATTGCTTTGGGTTCGGCGCGATTGATGGCGGCGATGACCTGGTCATAGCTCAGGGGCTGGGCATCGTCCGACGGTTTGCTGGCGCGCATTTCGGGGTTGGCCAGCCAGACAATTTCCTGGCTGACCACCGCCAGGGTGCCGGTGACGCAAACGATCAGTACGAAGAACCAGATGGGCAGCGCCAGCCAGCTATGTACAAGAAACCAGAGTTTGGAGCGTGACTTCTTCGACATATTAATGAGGGTCTTGATCGGAGGGGGGCAATGCAGGCCCGAAAAAGGCCAGTCGTAGCTTTTGCTTACGCGACAGGCTGTATCTAAGTTAAGACGGATGAGAATCAAAAAACCCTAAGCGATAAATGAAAGCAAATGTTTCAGATGCGCATTTGCGGGCGTCGTCTGCATTTTTTTGGCCGCACAATCCAATGCAGGAGCTGAAGAGGCGCAGCCTCTCAACAGCTCCTTGAAGGGCGTCAGATAACGTTATGCGTCTGGTGCGCCCGGCTGGAACATCGCTTCTGCGCGCTGGCGGATCTGTTCTTCCGTCAGATCCTCTATATGCGTGGCGAGGAACCACACGTGCCCGAAAGGATCTTTCAGCGTCCCTGAGCGGTCGCCATAAAACTGATCCTTGGGTTCTGAAATTACCGTGCCTCCGGCCGCGATCGCTTGCTCGTACTGCTTGTCCACGTCTTGTACATACAAATGCAAGCCGACGCTGGGCAGTTCTTTTCCGGGACTGCCGAAGGCCATTTGGTCACAAGGCGAGGCCAACATGATTGCCGAGTCGCCAATTCGCAGTTCGGCATGGCCGACTTTTCCGTCGGGCATGTCCAGACGCATGATCTGTCTGGCATCGAAAGCTGCCATGTAGAAGTCGATAGCTTCAGCCGCTTTTTCGATGCCCAGGTAAGGCGTGAGGCTGTGGTAGCCCTCGGGGATGGGTTTCACGCTCATTTCGGTCTCCTCAGGTTGTTGTAGAGGGCGCCGTTTTGCCGGCCTTTTCACTATAGGCCACGGGTTTGTCTGCTTACGGGTAACCGACGACCGTCAGTTTTTTGCGAGAGCTGACAGCAATAAACAGAAGCCCGAAAAATCTTGACCTCTACTTAACTTGAGGTTTTACCTTGCGAGGCATTGGATCGAAAGATTGCACTTACGGTAAGTGGGGAGTCTTCATGCATGAATTAGCGAAAAGTCGTGGTTTTACCCAAATGATCGAATTTCATATAGAACCCAGGCAGCAGTTTGCCTTGGTGTTGGCGCTGTCCGAGCAGACTGAGCGCCTGGCCCAGGGGCATGCGGGATTTCTCAGTGCCAGTGTGCAGGTCAGTGATGATGGGCGACGGGTGCTGAACTACCTGCAGTGGCTGTCCCGTGAAGATGGTGAGGCGGCTTTCAGGCGTTTCGAGCAGGAGGGACAAGGTTTTTGGCGGTTGATCAGCGCCCATCAAGCGAGCGCCGTCACCTTCGGCTCGTTCCAGGTGCTGCGCAGCATTGAGCGCAGCCATGACAACGCCCTGCAATGCAGCCTGAACCGATAGCGGGGATGCCCGTTCGGGTTGCATGTGCTGGCATTGCTGATAGCGACTATCACGGAGGATGATTTTTCATTGCGACAGGGCTGCAGTAGCCTGTGCTCATTGACTTCAGCACGTTTCGCAGGACCTTCGCCATGAACCGTTTACTCGCCATTTCGCTGTTGCTTGCCGCCTCTGTCCTCGCCGGTTGTGCGACGCATCCTGCGCCCGAGCTGCGGCCGTACTCTGCCGAAGAAAGCCGGCAATTGGCGATGGAGGCATTGAACCGCCGCGGTCTGTCGTTTGAGGAATATCATCAGCAGAAGGCGCAGTTGACTGCCCAGCCACAGCAGCCTTTTGGTTTTGATCGCAGAGGCGAAATGAATGCCGAGCATAGTGTGACGCTACAGGGACGTCCCAGCTAAGGCTGCAGTTGGTATCGCCGAGCCCGCCGTTCCCTCGCAGGAACGGCGGGTTTTTTGTTTTCCAACCCTTTCGCCGAGCCTGTTAAGCTGAATTCCAGGAGCGTTCCTACGCACTTTTAGGAAAAGTGGTCTTCTTTAACGGCATTCGATCAGGTAAATCAGACAACCTCTCTTCTGGTCGCTGCCCCTGGGACACTGCTCTCGGGAACATGCTCTGCGAGTCCTCACTGTCATGAATAAACGTCCTCTGTATTTTGATTATGCCGCCACCACTCCAGTGGATGAGCGGGTCATCCGGGTCATGGTCGAATGCCTCGGTTTCAACGCCAATTTTGGTAACCCTGCGTCCAGCGCCCATGCGTTCGGCCAACAGGCACGGCAAACGGTTGAGCAGGCGCGGAGCCAGGTTGCGCAATTGGTGGGCGCGCAGGCGCAACAGATTGTCTGGACCTCCGGTGCTACCGAGTCCAACAACCTTGCGATCAAAGGTGTGGCCCAGGCGCGGGGTGTCAGTGGCGGGCATATCATCACCAGCCAGATCGAACACAAGGCCACCCTCGATACCGCTCGACAGTTGCAGAAAGCCGGCATTGCTGTCACGTACCTGGTCCCCGACGCAGAAGGGTTGATCAGCGTCGAAGCGCTCAACGAGGCACTGCGTGAAGATACCTTTCTTGTGTCGTTGATGCTGGTCAACAACGAACTTGGCACGTTGAACGACATTCCGGCCATCGGTACGCGTGTCCGTGAACATGGCGCGTTATTGCACGTGGACGCAGCACAAGGGGTGGGTAAGGTGGTCATTGACCTGGCCCGCTGGCCGGTGGACCTGATGTCGTTCTCAGCGCATAAACTCTACGGTCCAAAAGGCATCGGTGCGTTGTATGTCGGGCCGCGAGCGCAGCAAAAGGTACTGGCGCAAATACACGGTGGTGGTCATGAAGGCGGCTTGCGCTCCGGCACCTTGGCGACCCACCAGATTGCCGGCATGGGCAGCGCCTTTGCATTGGCTGGGGAATCCTTTGCTGAAGAGTCGAGGGTTATTATCGCTTTGCGCCAGCGTTTGCTTGAGCAATTGCTGAGCATCCCCGGCGTGCGTCTTAACGGTAGCGCCACGCAGCGTATTCCTCATACTCTGAGCCTGACTTTCAGCGAAGGTGAGTTCAATCTGGCGGCGTTGAGCAGCAGTATTGCGTTTTCGTCCACTTCCGCGTGCAATTCGGCGAGCAACACGCCTTCCCATGTGCTTCTAGCTTTGGGCCATGACGCGCGCGACGCGGCCCGCACCATCCGCTTGAGTCTGGGACGCTTTACGACCGAGGAGGATGTTGATCAAACTGTACAGTTGATCAGGACCGCCTTGGCTAGTGCGCCGGCCTTTTGGGCAGTGTGATTGGGTTGTTCGCAGTGCATAACAATTATTAGTGGTTAGCAGGAGAAATAATGAGTACGCAGCCCTTGACCCATGGAACGGTTCCCCAGCGCATTGTGCGCATCCGCGAGTTGATGAATCGGGAAGGGGTTCATGCCCTGCTGGTTCCATCGGCTGATCCGCACTTGTCCGAATACTTGCCGGGTTACTGGCAGGGGCGGCAGTGGTTGTCCGGGTTTCATGGCTCGGTGGGCACGTTGATTGTCACTGCAGATTTCGCTGGAGTCTGGGCGGACAGCCGGTACTGGGAACAGGCGACAAAGGAACTCAAGGGCAGCGGCATCGAGTTGGTGAAACTGCAGCCGGGCCAACCAGGGCCATTGGAGTGGCTGGGCGAGCAAACTCCGGAAGGTGGTGTAGTGGCGGTCGATGGCGCGGTGATGGCCGTGGCGTCCGCACGTACCTTGGGCGGCAAGCTGGAAGCGCGGGGTGCTCGCCTGCGCACTGATATCGATTTGCTCAACGAAGCCTGGCACGACCGTCCGGCGTTACCGAGCCAGCCGGTCTATCAGCATTTGCCGCCACAAGCCACGGTCAGCCGGGTCGAGAAATTGGCTGCTCTGCGCGAGAGCTTGAAAGAGAAGGGGGCCGACTGGCACTTCATCGCAACCCTGGACGATATCGCCTGGCTGTTCAATCTGCGTGGTGCAGATGTTTCGTTCAATCCGGTATTTGTGTCTTTCGCCCTGATCACCCAGCAGCAAGCGACGCTGTTTGTTGCCCTGGAAAAGGTCGACATCGAGTTGCGCGAGGTGTTGGAGCTGGATGGCGTAACGTTGCGCGACTATAGCGAAATGGCTGCAGCCTTGCGTGAGGTTCCCGTTGGCGACAGCCTGCAAGTCGATCCTGCGCGGGTGACAGCCGGGTTGCTGAATAACCTGGCCAGCGGCGTCAAACTGATCGAAGGGCTCAACCCAACCACATTGGCCAAGTCCCGCAAAAGCCAGGCGGATGCTGAACACATTCGGCAGGCCATGGAGCAGGATGGTGCGGCGCTGTGCGAATTCTTCGCTTGGCTGGAGGGGGCTTTGGGTCGTGAGCGCATTACTGAGTTGACTATCGATGAGCGCCTGAGCGCCGCACGCGAGCGTAGGCCGGGTTATGTGTCGCTGAGCTTCAACACCATTGCCGCATTCAATGCCAATGGTGCGATGCCGCATTATCACGCTACGCAAGAAGAGCATGCAGTGATCGAAGGCAATGGTTTGTTGCTGATCGATTCGGGCGGCCAGTATCTGGGTGGCACCACCGATATCACCCGCATGGTGCCTATCGGCACGCCGACCGATGAACAAAAGCGCGATTGCACACGGGTACTCAAAGGTGTCATTGCTCTGTCCCGCGCGCATTTCCCCAGAGGTATCCTCTCACCCTTGCTGGACGCAATCGCCCGTGCGCCTATCTGGGCGCAAGGGGTGGACTACGGCCATGGCACAGGTCATGGTGTCGGGTACTTTCTCAATGTGCATGAAGGCCCGCAGGTAATCGCCTATCAGGCAGCTGCGGCACCACAAACGGCCATGCAGCCTGGGATGATTACTTCCATCGAGCCGGGTACCTACCGACCGGGTCGCTGGGGAGTGCGTATCGAGAACCTGGCAATGAACCGTGAAGCCGGCACGACTGAGTTCGGCGAGTTTCTCGCGTTTGAAACCCTCACCTTGTGTCCAATCGATACCCGTTGCCTGATACCGTCGTTGTTGACGGTCGAGGAACGGCAGTGGTTCAACGATTACCACGCGCAAGTGTGTGAGCGTCTGAGTCCGTTGCTCGGCGGGGCTGCTCTGGAGTGGTTGCAGGTCCGTACGGCGGCTATCTAAAGGCCGGCAGCACTGGGCTCACCCTGTGCTGCCTAACTCAGGGCTGCGCGTACAAAGTCCAGGCGGTCCTGGCCGAAGAACAGTTTATTGCCGACAAACATGCTGGGCGCACCGAACACTCCGCGCCGAATGGCTTGCTCGGTCGTTTCCTTGAGCGCGATCTTCACGTTCTCGGCATTGCTCCATTCCAGCACCTGGGCAGGGTCAAAACGGTGTTCGACAAGGACGTCAGCCACCACTGCAGGATCACCGAGATGGCGCCCATCGACCCAGATCGCCCGAAACAGGCAGTCGATAAAATCGACAAAGCGTTCCGGCTGGCGTAGTTGAATGGCAGTGACAGCACGCATCAGCAATAGAGTGTTGATAGGGAAGTGTGGATTGAACTTGAGTGGTACATCGTAACGCCGGGCATAGCGCTCCAGGTCTTGAAGCATGTATCGGCCTTTTGCAGGAATCGTTATCGGAGAGGCATTGCCTGTGGCCTTGAATACGCCTCCCAGCAACATCGGTTGGTACACCAACAGGCTGTCGGTGTCAGCGCAGATACCCGGAAGCTGGGTATAAGCCAGGTAAGTGGTGGGGCTGCCGAGGTCGAAATAGAAATCCAGGGTTTTATTCATGGTTGGGCTCGCTGCTTATTATTATGGGGAGTGCTTACCACTGCTCGCTCCAAGGGCGTAGGTCCAGCTCGAACGTCCAGGCGTCCCTAGGTTGGCTGTGCAGATACCAGTAGCTTTCAGCAATATGCTGGGGGTCGAGAATGCCGTCGAGATCCTTGAGGGCGTATTTTTGCGGGAAGTTATCGCGGATGAAGTCGGTGTCGATGGCGCCGTCTACTACCACGTGTGCAACATGGATGTTCAAGGGGCCCAGTTCTCGCGCCATACTTTGAGCCAGGGCACGAATCCCATGTTTGGCACCGGCGAATGCAGCAAAGCCGGCCGCGCCACGTAACCCGGCGGTTGCACCGGTAAACAGGATCGTCCCCCGTTGGCGAGTCACCATCCGTTTTGCCACTTCACGGGCATTCAAGAAGCCTGAGAAGCAGGCCATCTCCCAAATCTTGAAGTACTTGCGCGCGGTTTCTTCCAGAATACTGCAAGGCACATTCGCACCGATGTTGAAAACAAATGCTTCGATGGGCCCCAGTTCGCTCTCGATCCTCTCTATCAAGGCGATAACCTGGTCTTCTTTGCGTGCATCGCAGGCAAAGCCGTAAGCATCGCCGCCAGCAGACTGAATGCTTTCTACCAGAGGTTGCAGCTTATCGGCACTGCGCCGTGTGACGCAGGCCACATAACCTTCACTGGCAAAACGTTTGGCAATCGCGCCGCCTGTGGCATCGCCTGCGCCGACCACCAGTACGATTTTCTTATTGTCAGTCATTGGATCAACCTTTTGGTAAACGATCGTTAACTAAACGAACGTTATGCTACGATTCGTTGAACGTCAAGGTTGTGAATTCCAGAGGAGAGGTGATGCGTTATTCGATCAGCCACAAGCAACAGACTAGGGAAAGGCTTTTGCAGAGCAGTGCAGCCCTTGCAAAGACGCAAGGATTTGCCAGCGTCGGCGTGGATGGTTTGATGAAGGCCATTGGGCTTAGTGGTGGCGCCTTTTACAGCCACTTTTCTTCCAAGGACGAGCTGTTCGGTTCAATCATCGAGCGGGAGTTGAGCCAGAGCCTTGAGCGGCTGGGCGCAGGGGATGCGCAAAGTCGTGAACGGTTGGACCGTTGCCTGAAGTTCTATCTGAGCATGGCTCATGTGGAACATGCGGCAACTGGCTGTGCGTTGCCGAGCATGGGGGCGGAGATTGCGCGTTCGGATGTTGTCGTGCGTGAACACGCACAGACGTGGATCTGTCAGCTGCACGCCAATTGGGCCCGTACTTTGGAAAGTGACAGTCTGGCGTGGGCAATTCTGTCCCAGTGCGTTGGTGCGCTGGTAGTCGCTAGAATGTTGGTCGATCCACAGGTTCAGGCGCAGGTGCTCTCATCCAGTTATCAAGAGCTCAGTCGGCAGATTGCCGATCATTGACCCGCACGTGGCTTACTTGCAGATGACGATCATGCTGCGGCTCGTATAACCGGCGGGATTCAGGCCGAAAGGATAATCCCCTGGCTCTTCTGTGTTGTCCCCCGACTTGGCAATGACTTTATAGCCTTTTTTGCCGCATGAGCTGGCTGCACTGGTGTAGCACTTGTCCCAGGAGGAAGACAGGCCAGAGCAGTTGATATGCAACCCTTTCTTTCCGCGTTTAACTTCTGTCTTGGTGGTCGCGGCGCAACCGGCAAGGGCGACCACGACAAGCATTATCAAAATTCGCTTCATTACCATCCTTAATAGCCCTGGTCGCGTGACCGCGCCACGTTGGCTTTGCTCGCTCTCGAATGTAGCGTTCTTGGATGTCCCTATTCGAAAATTTCCATGACTGGCACTGAGTTACAGCCTAAACATGGCCTAATTGAGCGGCAAATGCCAGAGCTACGTTAAATCCGGAATCAATCGGCTGCGACCATTGGCTTTGATTCGCTGCGCATAGTTAAGGTCGCGCCCACTGAGGCCAGAATAATGCAGGCGATGGCGAGCCACTGCGCCATTGATAGGTACTCCTGCAGGAAAAACAGACCGGAAAGCGCACCGAACGCAGGCTCTACGCTCATCAGTGTGCCAAACGTGCGGGCAGGCAGGCGGGTCAGCGCAACCATCTCCAAAGTGTAGGGGAGGGCGGTGGAAAGGATTGCGACACCAATGGCGATGGGAATCAGCGAAGGCGTCAGTAACGCGGCGCCGGCATGGACTATTCCGATAGGCGCGACAAACAGAGCGGCGATCATAACGCCAAGAGCGGCGGTCTGAACGCCATTGTCCGCCCCGGCTTTTTGTCCAAACAGGATATAGAGTGCCCAACAGATACCCGCGCCTAATGCATAGGCCGCACCTGTCAGGTCGATACCTTTGCTGGTTTCTCCCACAGGTATCAACAGCAGCAGGCCAACGACGGCCAACGCTATCCAGAGAAAGTCCACGGCGCGCCGTGAAGCGTAGATAGCGACAGCCAGTGGGCCGGTGAACTCAAGGGCAACCGCAATACCCAGCGGAACGGTGCGTAACGACATATAGAAGAGGAAGTTCATGCCGCCGAGCGCCATCCCGTACACGATTACCGTACGCAACGAACTGGCGGTGAGCTTAGCGCGCCATGGGCGCAATAGAAGCAGCATGATGATGCTCGCGAAAATCAGCCGCAGCGTAGTAGTGCCCTGGGCACCAACAATAGGGAACATGCTTTTGGCCAAGGAGGCGCCTGATTGTATGGAGGCCATGGCAATCAGCAGCAAGCCGACAGGAAACAATGCCGAGGCCATGCTGCGGGGTGAAGTGGTCATTGGGTGTTCGTCCGGGTTCATATAAGGAGGCAGAGGTGTCTATGATGCTCAAGTCGCCGATGCTGAGCAATATATTGCTCAGTTCGAAGGGCGTTCTTTCTATAACGGGTATCTTTACGATGTTTCGATGGAAAAAGGGAATTAACTGTTGACGGCGATTTATATCTGTCTATAATTCGCCCCACTTCCGGCGCAGTCGAAACGGAAAACTCCTTGGTAAACAAAGAGTTATGCGGAATTCGACAGCGACCTGCTTCAGATCATCGAAGCCTGGAAGGAGTTGGTAGAGCAAGGTTGTTTGGCTCTATTAACGGTTCGATCTTCTCGGTCGAAAGCGGAGAAAAAGAGGTGTTGACAGCAGCGTGTAACGCTGTAGAATTCGCCTCCCGCTAACGAGAGATCGGAAGCGCAAGTGGTTGAAGTTGCAGAGGAAACTTTGAAAACTTCTTAAAATAACCGCTTGACAGCAACAGAGGCTGCTGTAGAATGCGCGCCTCGGTTGAGACGAAAGATCTTAACCAACCGCTCTTTAACAACTGAATCAAGCAATTCGTGTGGGTGCTTGTGGAGTCAGACTGATAGTCAACAAGATTATCAGCATCACAAGTTACTCCGCGAGAAATCAAAGATGTAACCAACGATTGCTGAGCCAAGTTTAGGGTTTCTTAAAAACCCAAAGATGTTTGAACTGAAGAGTTTGATCATGGCTCAGATTGAACGCTGGCGGCAGGCCTAACACATGCAAGTCGAGCGGTAGAGAGAAGCTTGCTTCTCTTGAGAGCGGCGGACGGGTGAGTAATGCCTAGGAATCTGCCTGGTAGTGGGGGATAACGTTCGGAAACGGACGCTAATACCGCATACGTCCTACGGGAGAAAGCAGGGGACCTTCGGGCCTTGCGCTATCAGATGAGCCTAGGTCGGATTAGCTAGTTGGTGGGGTAATGGCTCACCAAGGCGACGATCCGTAACTGGTCTGAGAGGATGATCAGTCACACTGGAACTGAGACACGGTCCAGACTCCTACGGGAGGCAGCAGTGGGGAATATTGGACAATGGGCGAAAGCCTGATCCAGCCATGCCGCGTGTGTGAAGAAGGTCTTCGGATTGTAAAGCACTTTAAGTTGGGAGGAAGGGTTGTAGATTAATACTCTGCAATTTTGACGTTACCGACAGAATAAGCACCGGCTAACTCTGTGCCAGCAGCCGCGGTAATACAGAGGGTGCAAGCGTTAATCGGAATTACTGGGCGTAAAGCGCGCGTAGGTGGTTTGTTAAGTTGGATGTGAAATCCCCGGGCTCAACCTGGGAACTGCATTCAAAACTGACTGACTAGAGTATGGTAGAGGGTGGTGGAATTTCCTGTGTAGCGGTGAAATGCGTAGATATAGGAAGGAACACCAGTGGCGAAGGCGACCACCTGGACTGATACTGACACTGAGGTGCGAAAGCGTGGGGAGCAAACAGGATTAGATACCCTGGTAGTCCACGCCGTAAACGATGTCAACTAGCCGTTGGGAGCCTTGAGCTCTTAGTGGCGCAGCTAACGCATTAAGTTGACCGCCTGGGGAGTACGGCCGCAAGGTTAAAACTCAAATGAATTGACGGGGGCCCGCACAAGCGGTGGAGCATGTGGTTTAATTCGAAGCAACGCGAAGAACCTTACCAGGCCTTGACATCCAATGAACTTTCTAGAGATAGATTGGTGCCTTCGGGAACATTGAGACAGGTGCTGCATGGCTGTCGTCAGCTCGTGTCGTGAGATGTTGGGTTAAGTCCCGTAACGAGCGCAACCCTTGTCCTTAGTTACCAGCACGTCATGGTGGGCACTCTAAGGAGACTGCCGGTGACAAACCGGAGGAAGGTGGGGATGACGTCAAGTCATCATGGCCCTTACGGCCTGGGCTACACACGTGCTACAATGGTCGGTACAGAGGGTTGCCAAGCCGCGAGGTGGAGCTAATCCCACAAAACCGATCGTAGTCCGGATCGCAGTCTGCAACTCGACTGCGTGAAGTCGGAATCGCTAGTAATCGCGAATCAGAATGTCGCGGTGAATACGTTCCCGGGCCTTGTACACACCGCCCGTCACACCATGGGAGTGGGTTGCACCAGAAGTAGCTAGTCTAACCTTCGGGAGGACGGTTACCACGGTGTGATTCATGACTGGGGTGAAGTCGTAACAAGGTAGCCGTAGGGGAACCTGCGGCTGGATCACCTCCTTAATCGACGACATCAGCTGCTCCATAAGTTCCCACACGAATTGCTTGATTCATTGAAGAAGACGATAGAAGCAGCTTCAAGCTTTAAGCTACAAGCTTCAAGTTTGATTGCGTAACGCATCAAAATTGGGTCTGTAGCTCAGTTGGTTAGAGCGCACCCCTGATAAGGGTGAGGTCGGCAGTTCGAATCTGCCCAGACCCACCAATTTTGTGTGGGAAACGCCTGTAGAAATACGGGGCCATAGCTCAGCTGGGAGAGCGCCTGCCTTGCACGCAGGAGGTCAACGGTTCGATCCCGTTTGGCTCCACCACTACTGCTTCTGTCGGTATAAAGCTTAGAAATGAGCATTCCATTGTGATGATGGTGAATGTTGATTTCTAGTCTTTGACTAGTTCGTTCTTTAAAAATTTGGGTATGTGATAGAAAGATAGACTGGACGTTACTTTCACTGGTAACGGATCAGGCTAAGGTAAAATTTGTGAGTAATTGCGAATTTTCGGCGAATGTTGTCTTCACAGTATAACCAGATTGCTTGGGGTTATATGGTCAAGTGAAGAAGCGCATACGGTGGATGCCTTGGCAGTCAGAGGCGATGAAAGACGTGGTAGCCTGCGAAAAGCTTCGGGGAGTCGGCAAACAGACTTTGATCCGGAGATGTCTGAATGGGGGAACCCAGCCATCATAAGATGGTTATCTTGTACTGAATACATAGGTGCAAGAGGCGAACCAGGGGAACTGAAACATCTAAGTACCCTGAGGAAAAGAAATCAACCGAGATTCCCTTAGTAGTGGCGAGCGAACGGGGACTAGCCCTTAAGTGGTTTTGAGATTAGCGGAACGCTCTGGAAAGTGCGGCCATAGTGGGTGATAGCCCTGTACGCGAAAATCTCTTAGTCATGAAATCGAGTAGGACGGAGCACGAGAAACTTTGTCTGAATATGGGGGGACCATCCTCCAAGGCTAAATACTACTGACTGACCGATAGTGAACTAGTACCGTGAGGGAAAGGCGAAAAGAACCCCGGAGAGGGGAGTGAAATAGATCCTGAAACCGTATGCGTACAAGCAGTGGGAGCCCACTTTGTTGGGTGACTGCGTACCTTTTGTATAATGGGTCAGCGACTTATTTTCAGTGGCGAGCTTAACCGAATAGGGGAGGCGTAGCGAAAGCGAGTCTTAATAGGGCGTCTAGTCGCTGGGAATAGACCCGAAACCGGGCGATCTATCCATGGGCAGGTTGAAGGTTGGGTAACACTAACTGGAGGACCGAACCGACTACCGTTGAAAAGTTAGCGGATGACCTGTGGATCGGAGTGAAAGGCTAATCAAGCTCGGAGATAGCTGGTTCTCCTCGAAAGCTATTTAGGTAGCGCCTCATGTATCACTGTAGGGGGTAGAGCACTGTTTCGGCTAGGGGGTCATCCCGACTTACCAAACCGATGCAAACTCCGAATACCTACAAGTGCCGAGCATGGGAGACACACGGCGGGTGCTAACGTCCGTCGTGAAAAGGGAAACAACCCAGACCGTCAGCTAAGGTCCCAAAGTTATGGTTAAGTGGGAAACGATGTGGGAAGGCTTAGACAGCTAGGAGGTTGGCTTAGAAGCAGCCACCCTTTAAAGAAAGCGTAATAGCTCACTAGTCGAGTCGGCCTGCGCGGAAGATGTAACGGGGCTCAAACCATACACCGAAGCTACGGGTATCATCTTAGGATGATGCGGTAGAGGAGCGTTCTGTAAGCCTGTGAAGGTGAGTTGAGAAGCTTGCTGGAGGTATCAGAAGTGCGAATGCTGACATGAGTAACGACAATGGGTGTGAAAAACACCCACGCCGAAAGACCAAGGTTTCCTGCGCAACGTTAATCGACGCAGGGTTAGTCGGTCCCTAAGGCGAGGCTGAAAAGCGTAGTCGATGGAAAACAGGTTAATATTCCTGTACTTCTGGTTATTGCGATGGAGGGACGGAGAAGGCTAGGCCAGCTTGGCGTTGGTTGTCCAAGTTTAAGGTGGTAGGCTGGAATCTTAGGTAAATCCGGGATTCTAAGGCCGAGAGCTGATGACGAGTCATCTTTTAGATGACGAAGTGGTTGATGCCATGCTTCCAAGAAAAGCTTCTAAGCTTCAGGTAACCAGGAACCGTACCCCAAACCGACACAGGTGGTTGGGTAGAGAATACCAAGGCGCTTGAGAGAACTCGGGTGAAGGAACTAGGCAAAATGGCACCGTAACTTCGGGAGAAGGTGCGCCGGTGAGGGTGAAGGACTTGCTCCGTAAGCTCATGCCGGTCGAAGATACCAGGCCGCTGCGACTGTTTATTAAAAACACAGCACTCTGCAAACACGAAAGTGGACGTATAGGGTGTGACGCCTGCCCGGTGCCGGAAGGTTAATTGATGGGGTTAGCTAACGCGAAGCTCTTGATCGAAGCCCCGGTAAACGGCGGCCGTAACTATAACGGTCCTAAGGTAGCGAAATTCCTTGTCGGGTAAGTTCCGACCTGCACGAATGGCGTAACGATGGCGGCGCTGTCTCCACCCGAGACTCAGTGAAATTGAAATCGCTGTGAAGATGCAGTGTATCCGCGGCTAGACGGAAAGACCCCGTGAACCTTTACTATAGCTTTGCACTGGACTTTGAATTTGCTTGTGTAGGATAGGTGGGAGGCTTTGAAGCGTGGACGCCAGTTCGCGTGGAGCCAACCTTGAAATACCACCCTGGCAACTTTGAGGTTCTAACTCAGGTCCGTTATCCGGATCGAGGACAGTGTATGGTGGGTAGTTTGACTGGGGCGGTCTCCTCCTAAAGAGTAACGGAGGAGTACGAAGGTGCGCTCAGACCGGTCGGAAATCGGTCGTAGAGTATAAAGGCAAAAGCGCGCTTGACTGCGAGACAGACACGTCGAGCAGGTACGAAAGTAGGTCTTAGTGATCCGGTGGTTCTGTATGGAAGGGCCATCGCTCAACGGATAAAAGGTACTCCGGGGATAACAGGCTGATACCGCCCAAGAGTTCATATCGACGGCGGTGTTTGGCACCTCGATGTCGGCTCATCACATCCTGGGGCTGAAGCCGGTCCCAAGGGTATGGCTGTTCGCCATTTAAAGTGGTACGCGAGCTGGGTTTAGAACGTCGTGAGACAGTTCGGTCCCTATCTGCCGTGGACGTTTGAGATTTGAGAGGGGCTGCTCCTAGTACGAGAGGACCGGAGTGGACGAACCTCTGGTGTTCCGGTTGTCACGCCAGTGGCATTGCCGGGTAGCTATGTTCGGAATAGATAACCGCTGAAAGCATCTAAGCGGGAAACTAGCCTCAAGATGAGATCTCACTGGAACCTTGAGTTCCCTGAAGGGCCGTCGAAGACTACGACGTTGATAGGTTGGGTGTGTAAGCGCTGTGAGGCGTTGAGCTAACCAATACTAATTGCCCGTGAGGCTTGACCATATAACACCCAAGCAATTTGAGTACTCGAAAGAGCATCAGATTGCGGTGTGTGAAGACGATACAAACCGAAAGTTTGCGCTCACAAAACACCGAACGCTGTCACATACCCAATTTGCTGAAGCGAGGCCATCTGGTCACGACTCAGTACCCGAATTTCTTGACGACCATAGAGCATTGGAACCACCTGATCCCATCCCGAACTCAGTAGTGAAACGATGCATCGCCGATGGTAGTGTGGGGTTTCCCCATGTGAGAGTAGGTCATCGTCAAGATTAAATTCCGAAACCCCATTTGCGAAAGCAGATGGGGTTTTGTTTTGGACGGTCGAAAAGTGCGGCGGTTGCCTTCAAGCCGCTAGCCTTACGAGCAGGGCGTACCCTTTGCAATATTTCCTGCCCAAAATAAATAGCTGCATAAGAAAATTGATGCAAGGTATTTCAGTATTTTTGGTATGGTGCAGCTCCTTTTCCAAGGACTGGTCGTTCAACCGCAGGACGCGGCATCCTCACCGTTCAACGAGATGCTGTAGAAATGCCCGCTCCTATTCCTATTAAAGATCACGAGAAAGAACACCGTCTGGTCAATAAGCGCCTGCTGGCCTGCGCAATATTCGTGCTATGCATTACGTGCGCCTTGGTAGTGCGAATGTACTTTCTGCAAGTGGTGGAGTTTGACTACCACTCCACTATCTCGGAAAACAATCGAGTTCATGTCTTACCCATCACTCCTGCACGCGGACTGATTTATGACCGAAATGGGGTGCTGCTGGCCGATAACCGTCCCAGCTACAACTTGACCATAACGCGCGAGCGCACCTCCGATCTTGGGCAAGAGTTGGACGCCATCGTTGCTCTCCTGCATCTACCCAGGGAAGAACGTGCGTTGTTCGATAAGGCGTTGAAGCAGGCACGGCATCCATTTGTCCCTGTTACGCTGTTTTACCAACTGACCGAAGAGCAAATTGCCGTACTGGCTGTTAATGAGTTCCGCCTGCCGGGCGTTGATGTGGAGCCTCAATTCGTTCGCCACTATCCACTGGGCGCGCACTTTGCGCACTCTATCGGCTACGTTGGACGCATCAACGAAAAGGAATCCCAGGAGCTGGACTCGGTGGAATACCGTGGCACTCAATCGATCGGCAAGACAGGTATTGAGCGTTTCTACGAGTCACAGCTGCATGGCCACGTCGGTTACGAAGAAGTTGAGACAAACGCCCAAGGCCGGGTCTTGCGAGTGCTCAAGCATACTGACCCGATCCCCGGGAAAAATATTGTCCTCAGTCTGGATGTAAAACTTCAGGAAGCTGCCGAAGAGGCCCTGGGTAATCGCCGTGGCTCAATCGTTGCCCTTGATCCGAAGACCGGTGAGGTTCTGGCTATGGTCAGCAAGCCGAGCTTTGACCCGAACTTGTTCGTCACTGGCATCAGTTTCAAGGAATATGCTGCATTGCGCGACTCCATCGACCGGCCGTTGTTCAACCGGGTGCTGCGCGGGCTCTACGCGCCAGGTTCGACGATCAAGCCGGAAGTGGCCATCGCCGGCCTCGATAGCGGCGTTGTCACCGCGCGTACCCGCGTGTTTGACCCCGGTTACTATCAGCTCCCGGATTTCGATCACAAGTACCGTAACTGGAACCACAGTGGCGACGGTTGGGTTGATATGGACGCCGCGATCATGCGCTCCAATGACACTTACTTTTACGACCTGGCCCACAAGTTGGGGATTGATCGCCTGCACGACTACATGGCTGAGTTTGGCCTTGGGCAGAAGGTTTCCCTGGATATGTTCGAAGAGTCAGCAGGCTTGATGCCGTCGCAAGCCTGGAAACGTGCCACAAGGCGCCAGCCCTGGTTTCCCGGAGAAACCGTGATTCTCGGTATTGGCCAAGGCTACATGCAGGTTACGCCATTGCAATTGGCCCAAGCCACGGCACTGATTGCCAACAAAGGTGTGTGGAACCGTCCGCACCTGGCCAAGAGTGTCGACGGCGTAGCGCCGATGGATCAAAACCCCATGCCCAATATTGTCCTCAAGGACCCGCAGGATTGGGAGCAGGTCAGCCATGGTATGCAAATGGTGATGCATGACCCGCGGGGGATTGCCCGTGCAGCGGCTGCGGGTGCGCAGTATCGAATTGCCGGTAAGAGCGGTACCGCACAGGTGGTAGCGATCAAGCAGGGTGAGCGATACAACCGCCTGAAGACCGCGGAGCGCAATCGAGACAACGCATTGTTCGTGGGGTTTGCACCGGCGGAGCAACCCCGGATTGTGATTTCGGTGATGATCGAAAACGGCGAAGCCGGTGGCCGTGTGGCAGGCCCGGTGGTGCGGCAGATCATGGACGCCTGGTTGCTGGACCAGCAAGGCCATCTGAAAGCGCAGTACGCGGCTCCCGGCAATAAGTCGGACAAACCTCACGTTTGAAACCGATACCTGCCAAAAACCTTGGTCCAGTGCGCACATTCGATACTAGTCAAAGCGAACCTCTGGCACCAGACTGAATCACAACAGTAACGGTCTCAGTTTGCCAGGGAGCTGCCCATGCCAAGCCCGCGCGATTATCAAGGCTTCATTCCTCCTTATATTCTTCATCGTCTGATTGATCATGGCTCCGAGTGGCAACGCTCGCGAGCCCTGCATACCCTGACTCACGTCCGCCAGTTGCAAGCCGGGATCTCACAGCCAGGGCAGCCTCCGATAGCCAAGTCGTCCAAGCCAGGCACGTTGCAGCGTCATATTTACGATGCCCAGAACCTGACCCAATTGCCTGGCACTCTGGTGCGCAGCGAGGAGCAACGAGCCAGCGGCGATCCTGCAGTGGACGAAGCCTACGATGCATTGGGCGCGACCCACGACTTTTTTTGGACCGTCTACAAGCGTGATTCCATCGACAACCGTGGCTTTGCCCTGGCGGGGACCGTGCACTACGGCGATGGCTATGAAAATGCTTTCTGGAATGGCGCGCAAATGGTCTTCGGTGATGGCGATGGCGAGATTTTCCAGCGTTTTACCCGCGCCCTTGACGTAGTCGCTCACGAGCTGGCCCACGGCATCATCGAGAGCGAAGCGGGGCTGGTTTATCGCAACCAGTCCGGCGCGCTCAATGAGTCGATTTCCGACGTGTTCGGCGTGCTCACCCGGCAATACGTGCGCAAACACACTGCTGATCAAGCTGACTGGTTGATCGGTGCGGATTTGTTGACGGACAAGGTCAAGGGCAAGGCGCTACGCTCGATGTCCGACCCCGGTACTGCCTATGACGATCCGCTGCTGGGTAAAGACCCACAACCAGCGCATATGCGCGACTTTATCGTCACCCAGGATGACAACGGTGGTGTGCACCTGAACTCCGGCATACCCAATCGCGCGTTCTACCTGGCCGCCAAGGCTTTGGGTGGTTTTGCGTGGGAGCAGGCCGGGCAGATCTGGTACGACACGTTGTGTGACAAGCGCCTGGACAATGATGCGGATTTTCAAGGTTTTGCCAAGCTGACGGTCGATAATGCCCGGCAGCGCTTCGGCAGCACCCAGGCCGATTCGGTACAGCAAGCATGGGCGCAGGTGGGAATACGACTCAAAGGAGGAACAAGCGATGAAAACCCTGCCACCCCTGGGTAACGAGGCCACCGTCAAGCTTTCCCGCCAGGGCGGCGTGGCAGCGATTCAGGCATTGAGCCGTCCGCGGCAAATCGACTTTGCGCAATGTGATCTCGACCAGCGCCAGCAGATTCTGAATGTCATCGAAGTCTGCCTGCCCCTGGACTCGTCGCAGGCGGGGCAGGGCGACCGGCGTTTCTATCAGATTGAAGTGCGCATTCGCCTGGATGATCAACTGATGTTGCAGATACCCGAAGATCTGGCGCCCATAGAGTTGGTCCGGCTTTGGAACAATGGCCAGGAATCCTGAGGAGGAAGGCGTCAATCCATTTCGTCGGTCGCGCCCGGGGGCATGGCGAACGGAGTAGAATCGCGCCCTGAACGCGATTCCTGAGGTGCAGTACGGTGGATTTACAGCAGGGTTTTGTCCTGACCCGGCATTGGCGCGATACCCCGACGGGCACGGAGGTGAGTTTCTGGCTGGCCACCGACCGTGGTCCGAGGTTTATTCGCCTACCCGTGCAGACCTCGGTGATGTTTATCCCTGAGGCCCATCGCAAGCCGCTGGATTGGCTGCTCAAGGGCGAGCGCGACATCGAGTTGCGTGCGTTGCAATTGTGCGATTTCCATCACCGCCCGGTGCTGGGCCTGTATACCCGCCAGCACCGCCAGGCTATGGATGTGGAAAAGCGCCTGCGCGCCGCCGGTGTTGATGTCTACGAGGGTGACGTGCGCCCGCCCGAGCGCTACATGATGGAACGCTTCATCACCGCGCCCGTTTGGTTCGACGGTACACCCGACGCAACCGGCGCCTTGCTGGAGGCGCAGATGAAACCTGCGCCCGACTACCGCCCGCCGTTAAAACTGGTGTCCCTGGACATCGAGACTACCGCCCAGGGCGATCTCTACTCCATTGCCCTGCAAGGCTGCGGCGAGCGTCAGGTTTACATGCTCGGGCCGGCCAACAAAACCGACGCAGTGGACTTCAAACTCGACTACTGCGAAACCCGCGCCCAATTGCTCGAATGCCTCAACCAATGGCTCGCCCTTCACGACCCTGATGCAATCATCGGCTGGAATGTGGTGCAGTTCGACCTGCGCGTGCTCCACGAACATGCCCAGCGCCTCAACGTGCCGCTCATGCTTGGGCGTGGCACAGAGCCGATGGCCTGGCGCGAACATGGCAGCCGCAAACACTACTTCGCAGCCGCTGCCGGACGTCTGATCATCGACGGCATCGAAGCCCTGCGCTCTGCGACCTGGAGTTTCGAATCCTTCAGCCTGGAGAACGTCGCGCAGACTCTGCTGGGCGAAGGCAAGGACATCTCCACACCGTACCAACGCATGGATGAAATCAACCGCATGTTCGCCGAGGACAAGCCCGCCCTGGCGCGCTACAACCTCAAGGACTGCGAGTTGGTGACACGGATTTTCGAAAAGACCGAGTTGCTCAAGTTCCTTCTGGAGCGCGCCAGCGTCACCGGTTTGCCGGCGGATCGCAATGGCGGTTCGGTGGCGGCCTTCACCCACTTGTATATGCCATTGATGCACCGCCAGGGCTTCGTTGCGCCGAACCTGGGAGACAAGCCACCCCAGGCCAGCCCTGGTGGTTTTGTCATGGATTCGCGGCCCGGTCTGTATGAGTCGGTGCTGGTGCTCGATTACAAAAGTCTCTATCCATCCATTATCCGCAGTTTCCTGATTGACCCGGTGGGCCTGATCGAAGGGTTGCGTCACCCCGATAACAGCGAGTCGGTGGAAGGCTTTCGCGGTGCGCGTTTTTCCCGTACCCGGCATTGCCTGCCGTCTATCGTTGCGCGGATCTCCGAGGGGCGTGAAGTGGCCAAGCGCGAACATAACGCACCTTTGTCCCAGGCCCTGAAAATCATTATGAACGCCTTCTACGGCGTGCTTGGTTCCAGCGGTTGCCGGTTCTTCGATACCCGCCTGGCATCGTCGATCACCATGCGTGGTCACCAGATCATGCGCCAGACCCGCGAGTTGGTCGAAGCCCAGGGGTATGAAGTGATCTATGGCGACACCGATTCCACCTTCGTCTGGCTCGGCAGCGCGCATTCCCAAGAGCAGGCCGCGCGGATCGGCCAGAGCCTGGTACAACACGTCAACCAATGGTGGCGCGAGCACCTGCGCACGGCGTACGGTCTGCAAAGCGCGTTGGAGCTGCAGTACGAGACCCATTTCAGTCGCTTCCTGATGCCGACCATCCGTGGCGCGGAGGAGGGCAGCAAGAAGCGCTATGCGGGCCTGGTCGTCCGGGTGGATGGCCGTGAGGACATGGTCTACAAAGGCCTGGAAACCGTGCGCAGCGATTGGTCGCCGCTAGCCCGTCAGTTCCAGCAGGAGCTGTATCAGCGCATCTTCCGCCGCCAGCCGCATCAGGATTATGTGCGCGATTACGTGCGTCGTACCCTCGGCGGTGAACTCGATGACCTGCTGATCTACCGCAAACGCCTGCGCCGCCAGTTGAATGATTACGAGCGCAACGTCCCGCCTCATGTGCGCGCAGCGCGGCTGGCGGATGAGTACAACGTACGCCAGGGGCGTCCACGGCAGTACCAGAACGGTGGCTGGATTCACTATGTGATCACCGTCAACGGCCCTGAACCCCTGGAAGTGCGCCAGGCGCCGATTGACTACGACCATTACGTCAGCCGCCAGCTACAGCCGGTGGCCGATGCGATTCTGCCATTTGTGAACGACGATTTCGGCACCCTGGTCGGTGGGCAAATGGGCTTGTTTTAAGGGCCCCAAGACGCTTCACTCAGGTCCATGACTTCAAGGAGGAGCACCCCATGTATACGCTCTACGGCACCCGGAACTCTGGCGCATGCATCATCGAAATTGCCCTGCAACGCTGCGGCGTGCAGTGGCGCCAGATTGACGCCAGCCCCTGGGGAGACCCAGCCAGCATGGTGGCATTGGCGCAAATCAATCCCCTCAAGCAAATCCCGACGCTGCAATTGCCTGACGGCAGCGTGTTGACCGAAAGCGCGGCGATCCTGATTCATTTGGGGCTTCAGTTCCCCAAGTCCGACTTGCTGCCTGAATACCCGGCCCAAGTCATTCGCGGCCTGGTGTACATCGCGGCCAACTGTTATTCGGCGATCAGCATCATCGACTATCCACAACGCTGGCTCGACAGCGAGGATGAGCAGCTACAGGCGCGCCTGGCCAACGGTACCCGAAAACACTTGCACCGGGTTTGGCAGATGTTTGCCGATCAGTTTGCCGGGCAATTGTTGTCGCCACAGGCAGGGCCGAATGCCCTGGGCATCATGGCGGCGGCGGTATCCCGCTGGGATGGGGCGCGGGCCGTGCTGGAGCAAGCCCGACCGGAGTTTGCCCAAGCGCTGGCGCGAATTGATGCCGATCCGCAGGTGGCACCGGTATTCGCCTGGCACTGGCCGAACTGGCCGCAAGAGTCCGCCTGATCTATGCCAGCCTGTTCTCAATGTTGATGGGGCGTCTGTTTATCGCCGCTTGGGTTGCGGCAATCAAAAGAAACAATGAGCCTGTTATCACTCAAGCCCTTGCGTCTCGGGGCTCGTGGCCTAATCTTTCTGAAAGTCGTGTAGGAATCATCCTTGAATTTGATTGTCGCAGACATGAAACTCAAGAACCCTGCATGGAATTAAAAAGGAGGTACGCATGCTCATCCGGTCGCTGACCCTGGCTACCTTGATGGCGTTTACGGGGCCGTTGTTGGCTGCGGATAACCGTGGGCCACTGGAGCAAGATCAGGGCAAGTTCCGCCCGCTGATCGTCATTGCCCCCAGTTCCATCGACCCGACACAGGTCAAGCTCAAGCAAGACCTTGAAGAGGCTGCAAACAAGCAAAAATTCAACGAGCGCAACATGGTGCTCTATACCGTGAACTACACCAACATCGGCACCGTTGGACAGCGTGACGGCAAAGACCTCGGCGCCCAGGACACCAACGCGTTGATCCGTGCACTGAAACTGGGCGCCAGTGCCGGCACCAAAGTGATTCTGGTGGGCAAGGACGGCGAGAAGAAAGTCGAGAAAACCGTACCCCCCGATACCCTTGATCTTGCAGAGTTTTTCGCTGCCGTCGACAAGATGCCAATGGCTGAAAAAGAAGCCGGCGCGACTGTCGAGCCAGAGCCTGCTGCACCGGCGCCCGGCAAGGCAACTGCCAAAACCGGTAAGCAACCTCAACAATTGAACGATTGAGCCGATTGGCGCGAGGGGAGCACCTCACTGTTTCCACGGCTTGAGCCACGCTCCCAATCCCAACAGTACCAGCGCGCTCGCCAGAGTACTCAGCCCCAGTTGCCAGCCATCGTTGTGCAGTGGATGCAGGACCAGGGCCGCTCCTCCAAGCAGCAACACACTCAAACCCCACTGCAGGAGCCAACTCAGTTGGCCGAGCAGTTGCTGGCGTTGCATCAGCAGCACATTGGTGACAACCACTCCCCCCAATGCAGCCAACGCAATCCCCGGCAGACCGAACCCATACCCCAGCAATACCAGTAACCCTGCATTGACCACGCTCCCCAGCAGTTCGCACCTGAGCGGCAGGCGGGTATCGCCGCCGGCGTACGCGTAGCGGGCGAGCATGGCATTCCAGGCGCCGAACACCAACGGCGTGGCAAACCAGGCGAGCAGGGCAGGCAGTGGACCGTCGGCGCTTTGCCCGGGCATCAGCAGATGGATCAGCACTGGGCTGGCCCCGACCAGTCCGAGGGCCGCGGGCAGGCTCAGCAGCGTCGCCGCGTCCATGCCACGGCGCAGCAGGGCCAGGCGTTGTTGGCCGTGTTCTGCGCTCATCATGCCCAGCAGCACCTGGTTGAGGCTCATCAGTGCAATCAGCGGCAGATTGATCAGCTTGCGTGCCAGGTTGACCCAGGTGACGGCCCCTTCGCCCAGGTAGCTGGCGATCAGTCGTTCGAGCAACGCCAGACCCTGGCTGGCGGCGTTGCTGGCGAGCAACGGACCGATTCGCCCCAGCAACTCGCGCCCGGCCTGGGCATCACCCTTGATTTGCCATGGCCGCCAGCCGAATGCCCAGACCGGTGCCAGCAAAGGCAGGCACATCAGCAGGCTGCCGGCAAAAAAACTCATCGCCAGTTCAGTGTTGTCGCTGGAGGCGCCTCGGATAAACAGGTACAGCACCGGTGGCAAGTTGAACAGCAACGAACCCAGCCCCGGCAGCACAAAGCGCTGGCGCGCCTGCAGGGGAATACTCAACAAGCCATGCATTACCAGCCCTGGCGCGCAGGCCGCCAGCCAGCGCAGGTTGGCAGCCGCCTGGTCCTGGGCGGCGGGGTCCAGCCCGGGGCCGATCAGGCGTACCCACAGCGGTGCGCCTAACGCCAACAAGGCAAACAGCGCGAGGCCCACGCCCAGCAGGCGCGGCGACAGGCTGGCCAACCACGCTTGCTGGCGCTGTGAATCGCGTTGTTGGTACAGGGGCAGGGCGGCGGCGGCGAGCAAGCCTGCGGCCAGGGTCATGCGCAGCGCCTCGGGCAAAAACACCGCCACCAGAAAACTGTCGCTACGGCTACCTGCCCCCCAGGCTGCCACCAGCAGCCATTCGCGGGCAAAACCTGCCACCAGCCCGGCGAGTGTCGCCAGGGTCAGCCACAGGGTGCTGCCAAACATTAATGGAACAGGGTGAACAGGCCCTTGCCACCCACCTTATAGTTCAGATCGTGGGCGCGCTCGCCCATGACTTTGGCGCCGGTGCCGCCAATGATTTTGTAAGGTGCCACTGTTTTACCGACCACGGTGTTGGCAGTCACCACCGAGCCATAGCCCAGGCGGGTGCCAAAGCCGATCAACGCGCGGCTGCCGATCCACACGTAATCGTCGATGTAGATCGCTGCGGAAATCGACCAGAATTCCGGCGCCTGCAAATCGTGGCTGCCGGCGATGATCAGCACATGAGAGGCAATCGCCACGTGGTTGCCGATCACCAGTCCGGCGCGTGCGTCGACCTGGCAATGCCAGCCGATCACCGTATCGTCACCGATGACCAGATTGTGGATACCCAGCACTTCGGTATTACGCCACAAGCTGCTGCCCTTGCCGATTTTCGCGCCTCCCAAACGCAGCCACGCCACGCGTACATGGTGGCTGGGGATCTTATTGATCAGGATGTTGTAGGCCATGTCCCAGGCACTTTGCCAGCGATCCTTGAGGGTTTCCCAGTTTTTGCCGTAGCGGGGCAGGAGCCTGGCGGGAATGTCCTGTTTCATGCGACGGAACAAACGGCGCGCCACCGGCTGCGAAAGGGTCGGTTCCAGATCGATGGAGCTCATCCAGAAGCGTTTGTTTTCGCCTTCGCCCTCTTCGAAAATCACATCATGGGCCAGGCACCAGTCCAGGGCTTCCTGCAACTCTTCCAGGCTCACACCTATTTCACTGGCCAAGGCCGGCAGTCTGTCGCGCAGATCAGGGGAATGCAGCGTGCGGTGTTTCATGGTTGGTTATCCTTCGGCACGGAAACAGCAACAGGCGCGGTAATGGTCGGGTTCCGGCGAACCTGTTGCAGGCTGATGCCCATCAACAGCCAGAACAAGGCAATCAACACAAAGGTAAAACTGAAGTAGTGGTCGAAAATCCCGGTCAGCAGCGCCGCCATCACGCCACACACACAGCCCAGCCACAGGGCGTTATCAGCGGTGACTTCGCGCACCTGGCCCAGCGGCCGGACTTCACGCCACCACAACACGGTGACCGTTATAAACAGCAGCATCCCCGGGATGCCGACCTTGTAGATGAAGTTCAGCCACAGGTTGGAAATCCCCAGCAGACCGCTGCCAGGCACCGGTGGGTCGACCTTGAAGCCGATCCCCAATGGATAACGCGCCATGACTTCAGGAAAGCGCGCGTACTCCTCGAAACGGATTTCAGTACTCGCGTTGGTCGCCGAGAACATAGTCATCAAACGGTCCTGCAGCGGCGGATAGAACATCACCAGGGCCACGGCGAACGCGGCACCGATGCCAATGATTCGCCCACTGTTGGGCACGCGCTTGTAGGCCAGCCAGATCAGCACCAGCGCCAGGGCAACGATTGCCCCGCGAGAGATACTCAACAGCAGGCCCGCACAACCCAGCACCGCCACCGCCAGGCCCAAGGCTCGGCGCCAACCGGTACGGGTCCAGCCATAAAACAGCGCCAACGGGATAAACAGCACCAGTACACCACCGGTCAGGTTCGGGTGGACCCAGGGCGAGGCCATGCGCTTGTAGTTGGCGGAGAAGATGTCTTTTACTGCTTCTGGGTGGGCGTATTTGAGGTCGGTGAGGATATCGATCATCGACATCGCGTTGCGTGTCTTGAGAAACATGAAGATCGACAACAGCAGCATTGCCAGGTTGCCCAGCAGCAGGGCAATCACCACTTTGTCGCGGTCGGCCTCAGTGCGCAGCAGCAGCGGCACCATAAACAGCAGCGACAGGTTCATCAGCCAGCGCACCCAGTTCACCGGTCCGTTGCCTTCGGCCTGAATGACGATCATGCCCCAGATAAAGGGAATCGTACTGAACAGCATCAGCCACATCAGCGCCCGCTCGGTCGGGCGCCATAGCAAGAAACCGCGGGTCTTGCCAATAAACGACTGCCAGAATACCCCGACCCAGGTCAGTCCCAATACCGCCTCGCTGACGGTGGTACGGATCCCCAGTTGCAGGGTGGTGTAAGGAATACTGGTGGCCAGGACGGCGAAAATCAGCAAGCCCCACAGCGGTTTGCGGACCAAGGTTAGGGCCACGCCAACACCGGCCACGACCATCAGGACCTTCATCGGCGGTAATGCCAGCAGCAAAACACCGAACACCAGGCCCAGGAGCAGACTAACGAGTTTTCCTGGCAGCATCAGCGATTCAATTCCTTGAGCAAAGTATCCAGGCGCAGGCGATAGGCCGGCTCGGCGAATCGTCGGGCCCATGCACGTTGTGGTTCAGGATCAACCTTGATCCCAGGCGCTGCCAGCGACGCCATGACCTTTTGCAGTTGCTCCGCGTCATGGGGATCAAAGCGCGCGGCCATGGGCGGTGCGATTTCATCCAGCGCCGACCCGCGTGCGACCGCCACTGGCGTACCGGCACTCAGGGCTTCTACCACCGGCAGGCCAAACCCCTCGGCATAAGAGGGTTGCCACAAACACGCCGTGTGATGATAGAGCGCGTGCAGTTGACCATCCGACAAACCGTTGCACCAATGTAGCCCGGCCAGCTCGCCCAGCGGTGCGGGCACGTCACTGGCGTGGCCTACCAGCACCAGGTCTGGCACGTTGGGGTTGTTGGCGCGGCTGGCCTGCCATTGCCGGAGAAAAAACTCGATGTTCTTGCGCGGCTCGCGAGTGCCCACTACCAGCCAGTAACGCGACGGCACGCCTTCGGGCAGTGCTTGTGGCGCCTCGCTGAACGCCGGTACCAGATTGTGCAGCACCCGGAGCTTGGCCCGCGCCCACGGAAAAAGCCGCGTCGCTTCATCGCAGGAAAACTGCGACGGGCACCACACGCGGTCGGCCCGCCATACGGACCAGGCAATCGAAGCCCCGTCGATCAAGCGATAGGCCATGGCCTTGAGCCTGGAGCGATGGAAGTTCCGATGGGTCAGTTGAAACAGATCGTGCAGCACCAGCACGTAACGGGTTCCGGCGGGTTTATGGCCCAGGGGCAGGCCCATGTTCGCGGTTGCGATGTACAGGTCGATACGCTCCTCGCGGATCGCCCGGGGCAAGAATCCACGTTCGAAACGCAGTCGCACCTGGGGGCGCTGCAAGCCTTCCAGCGGGCTGGCCCATGCCGGGCAAACCGCAGTTTCGCGCTGCGGATGATCCAGTGGCGCCTCGCTGAACAGCAACACTTGGGTGTCGTCGAGGGTGCGCAGGGCTTGCTCCAGGGCCTTGACCTGGCGGGCGATACCCGACGACGGCGCCACGGTAGCGGGGCGATAATCCAGGGCTACGCGCATATTTGAGGCTCCTGATGGGTGGGCAAGGCGCGGTAGATCTGCTCCAGTTCGTTACCGGCCACCGCCCAGTCGTGATAGTTGCGCACATAGTCACGTGCGGCATCGGCCAGTTGACGTGCCATCACCGGTTGCCCCAGCAGGAGGACAACGGCCTCGGCCAGGGCCTCAGTACTTTCGCCCGGCAAATAGTGTTTTTGTGTCTGTACGGCGAGCCCGGACACACCTTGGGCGGTGCTCACCAGTGGCAGCCCGGCGGCCATCGCCTCCAGCACCTTGAGCTTGGAGCCGCCACCATGGCGCAACGCGGCGACAAACCCCGCGCAGCGACGTTGCAGGGCGGTCAGGTCTGGCACAAAACCCAGCCATTCGATGCGCGCGTCCGGCCAGCGACTGCGCCAGTGCTCGGGCAAACCGTATCCGGCGATGGCCAGGCGGGCGCCAGGTTTTTGCAACCAGACCCTGGGGAAAATCTCGTCGAGCATCCACTCCACTGCGTCCAGGTTCGGCGCGTATTCGTAGTTGCCGACAAAGAGCAGGCGCTGGCTGCCTGGGTCGGCGTTGACGTCGCCAAAGGCCCGACTGTCGACGCCATTGACCACGACGCTGACCGGCGTCGTGGTGATGGTATGCATGGCTTGTGCATCCGCCTGGGTAACGGCGATGACATGGTTGGCGGCCTCGAACGCCTTGCGTTCCCACAGCCGGCAGCGCCATTGATCGTACTGCACAAACAGACCGGCCCATCGTGGGAAACGGTCATAGGTGGCGCCGCCCAGGCTGGATTCCAGATTGTGTTCGGTGAGCACGAAATCCCGGTGCTGTTGCCGCAGGGTTTGCAGGAACGGTTGCAGGCTGTAGCTATGCTCCACTTGAATCACATCCCAGGTCTGGCTCAACAGTTCGGCAAAGCGCAGTTGCAAGGGCGTCGACAGACCGTTGACCGTGGTCAGCAGCGGCCAGGGTGCGAACAGGCCTGCGAGCAAGGTCATAGGGTGTTTGAGCGGGCGACGTGGTACCACGATCAGCCGCTCCAGCAGGGGCTCGAGGGCAGCATGCACCGACGCGTCAGCCGCGGTTTTCGATTGCACCAGCAGCGTGATGTGATGCCCGCGCTCACTCAAGGTCCTCAGCAAATGATACTGCCGGGTCTTGCCGCCGCTGGTCATGGGCCACGGCAGATAAGGCACAATCCACAGGATTCTCACGTGCAACTCTCCATGCCTGGGCGTGCTACCACACCAGTATCTGCAAACTCGGTTTCACCACGGGGCGAATACCGTTGTAGTTGTCCAGGGATTGCCGGGCGCCGGCCAACGGGTCGAGCAATTCGGCGTTTTTTACCTCGGGCAAATGGACGCTTGTGCCTTTGGCGCTCCAGTACATCAACAGCCGTTTACCGTCGGTGCGGGTCCAGGCAACGCTGTAGAAGGTGGCGGGAACCTCCTCCAGCCTCGGCGTAGCGCCGGGCTTGAGGGTGGGGCCGGTGATCTGCAGGAAGCGGGCGAGGGCGGTGTATACCGGTTTCGCTTCGCCGTTGAGATCCAGCAAACCGTAGTGCTGGTCGCGGGCAGAGGCGCGTTCGTCGAGATCGGAAAGGGCGAACAGGAAAATCTTCTGGTAATCCTGGGAAGCCATCAGGGCCAGGCGGCGCAGGGTGTAGTCGGCCTGGCCGTGTGTGCCGATCAGATCTTGCATCTCCTTGGGGCCGGCGTAGCTGGACCAGCCCCACTCGGTCGCCCATACGTTCTTGACACCGGCGTTATGCAACGTGGCGTTGAGCTGATCACCGCGCAGCAGCACTTCGTTCTTGCCTGGTTCGTCGGTTTCCGGGGTCATCGAGTAGGGATGATAGGCCGCGACCATGCCCAACGTCTGGACACCCAGCGCGCCGAGGGCTTCAAACATCAGGGTCTTGCCCCGGGGCGGCATCTGGCTGTAGTACGCCATGCCACCCATGACCTGCAGCTTGCCCGGAGCGGCGATATTCAAGGCCTGGTGACTGGCCAGCAACAACTGTCCGTACTCCTTGGCATTGACCGCAGGGCGCCAGTTGTTGGGCAGGTTCTGTTCGTTCCACACTTGCCAGGCGTCGATATTCGGATAGCGCTTGGCAAGCAGCGCCAGGCGCAGGGCGTAGCTCCTGGCGTCCCGTGGGCGGTACTGATCCTGGAACGGCACGCCCTTGGGCGCTGTCGTGATAAAGGGCGCGGAACCGACCAGGTAGAACACCGAACGAATGTTTTCGGCAGTGAGGGTCCGGTCCAGTTCATCGAAGGTGCTCAGTTGGTAATCCTGCTCCTTGGGCTCGAGGCGATCCCAATGCAGGTCGACACGCACCCAATCCAACCCGAGCTTTTGATACTGCTTGATCTGCTTGCGGTATTGCTCGGGCTTGAACCACAGAAAGTGCGCGTTCACTCCCAGGAAGTCACGCCACACAACCGTACGCGCGGGTGCCAGGTTCACAGGCTCCGCGTCGACCTTTTCGCTCAGCAGCAGGGCGCCGCAGACGGCCAGCGCCGCCACCAAAGGCGCGTAGCGCAACATCGGGCGAGTCGGTGAAATGATCATTACAAAGGCTCCTTGCAGACGTCCCGGAACAATTCGGCGAAACGTTGCGCTGTGTTGTCCCACTGGCGTTGCCGGCCGATCTCGGCGGCGTGCCCGGCCCACTGCCGGGCCTGTTGTGGATCGAGCATCAAGCGGTTCAAGGCCTCGCTCAATGAGTCGATATCGCCCTGCTGATAGGTGACGCCATTGCCGGCGGCCACCTCCTCGGCAAATGCGCGGGCGTTGGAGGTGATCACCCCGCGCCCACACGCATTGGCCCAGGACAGCGCACCACTGGTACCGCGCATCTGGCCGAGGAAACCGAGTTTTTTCGATTCACGGTAGGGCAAGACCATCACGTGGTGCGCCTGGATGGTGTGAGGGATGTCGTTGGAAGGCAGGTTCAGTTGCCAGTCCACGATGTCGCTCAGTTGCAGGGTGTGGATTTGCCGGCGCAGGCCATCGAGGTAGTTATCGGCCGGGTCGAAGGTCATTTCCGGCGCAGTGCCGCCGGCCAGTGTCAGGCGTACCTGGGCACGACATTGCGGGTGGGCGGCCAGGGAGCGGGCCAGTGCCTGGAGCAAATCCTCAATACCCTTGCCGCGGTAGATAAAACCGAAGTACAGCAGGCGCAACGGCGCCAGCGGCGGCAAGGCCTGCGCAGCAATGGGCAGGTTGCCGTGGGCGATCACTGCCACTTGCTCGGGCCGCAGGTTCATGCGCTGGCGCAGGCAATCGCCGCCCAGGCGGGTAAGGGTGATCAGGCGGCGCATACCTTTGGCCAGGCGTCGTTCTTCATGCAGGGTCAACGGATCCGCCAGCAATGCCGCAGCCTGGGGTAGGGGGTGGGGCAGGCGCTCCAGCAGGGTCAGCGGGAAAAACAGCTTGGTACGTCGCCAGATCAGGCGCTCCGGATCATGTACGGTGGCCGTCAACGGCAACTGCGGTTGGGCCTGGCGCAAGTATTCCAGGGCCTGGAACTCGCCGAAGCGACCGCCGCCCAGTTCAGCGTGCACCAGGTCGACGCTGCGCCAGTCAAAAGCATGCAAGCGTCGTAGCTGCTCGGCCAGGTCCTGGCACCCTTGTAACGGAGTGACCACCTCAAGACCCAGTGCGCGCAACGCATTGCACAGGTGCGCTGCGTAGTCGGCGATACCGGTCTGCTCCGGTGGCAACGGTGCCAGCAACGCAATGCGCATCAGGCCGCCCCGCGCCAGCTACTGAGTCGGGCCAAGACCTTGGCCGGCACTTCAAAGCGGCGACGGTTGAGGATCACGCCGTCCACCTTGCCAAACGCCGTGTTCAGCAGCGACAAGGCATTTTCGATGGTCGGCACGGTGCTGGTACGGGCTTCGATCACCAGCACAATCTGCTCGGCCCGGCGCAGCATCAAGAATGCCTGCGAGTTGGAGGACAGGGCAGAAGCGTCCAGCAGCAACACTTCACCCGCCTTCGGCGCTTCGGCACCATTGACCGAGACGCGATGGCCGCGCTCCTCCAGGAGTCGCTTGAGCTGCTCGACGATAAAGCTCACGCCTTCGCCGTGACGCGCCGAGATAAGGCCCAGGGCAAATCCCTCGCTGGCGATGCGATCAAGGGGCAGCAAGCTGTACAGGCGATAAATACTCGCGGTGACGGCAGCCGGCGTGGCGTCTTGCACGTCCGGGATGCTGCTCCACAGTGGCACCTGGAACATCTCCTGCAACCGCGTACCATCGTGGATGCGTTGGTCCAGCAGGTACAGCACGTAAATGGTCAGCAAGCCTACGGCCAGGCCGGCAGGCAGGGTGAACAGTAAAATCAGCAGGCTCTTGGGAAATACTCGCGCCGGGTTCAGGGTGGCGTGTTCGATCAGGGCAATGTTGCTGATCTGGCTGCTGTCCAGCTCGTGGTCGATACGTGCCTGTTCGAGGTTTTGCGAGTACAGCGCATAGCTTTTTTCGGCGGTGCGCAGTTGCTGGGTCAGGCGGTTCAGCTCGGGTTCCTCGGTCATGACCCGGTCACGCTCGGTGCGCAGGGTATCGAGAACCTTGTCGTAGTTTTCGATTTCCCCGATCAGTTTGCGCTCTTGCAACTGGGCGTCGATCACTTGCTGCTTGACGTTGAGCACCAGGCTGTTGGGCGCAGTGTTTTGCGAACGTTCAAGGCGTGTGGCTTCCTGTGCGCTGAGGGCTTGCAGGTCACGAATATTCTGTTCGATCTGGTTGACCTGCGGCGTACCCGGCAAGTAAGTGCGCAGCAGGCGTGCGCGCTCGACTTGCAGCGTATTGAGCTGGCGCTTGAGATCCAGTTGCGTCGGGTTGAGGCTGGTTTCCCGGGCAGTCACCACTTCGGCGGGCTGATTTTTGATCTGCTGGCTGGCGTTGACCAGAAAGCTACGGATCCCCGACACCTGGTTTTGCGCAGAAACCTTGGCGTCGGTGACGCGGTCGATCTGGCTGGTCAGGTTTTTCAGGCGCGCTTCGACGCTGATGGAGTCGATCTGCTTCAAGCGGCCTTGCAGTTGCTCTTTAAGGCCCTGGATGGTGCTGGCCACCTTGGCCCCTTCGGTTTCATAGAAGGTATGCAGGCTCTTGCGCCCGAGAATCCGCGCACGTTCTTCCAGGTAGGCATCGACCCAGGTCTCGACAACTTTTTGTGCGATCACCGGGTCGTCCCAGGTGAAAGAAATCTCGATCACCGAAGAGCCGGGTTCATGGCCGGCTTCGAAGTTCTTTTCCAGCTTGGTTGCCAGGCGCTCCAACGGGCTTTGCTTCTCGGCCAGACCGACAAATTGCAGTACGCTGCGCACCAGGTCGAGCACTTCGCCAATGGCTTTTTTAATGTAGAACTTGGTGACTTTCCAGAACCCCTGTGGCGGTTCGGAAGCCATGGCCAGGTAACGCTCGGCAACGATGTGCACGATCGGCCGGCCGGTGAGCATTTTTTCCTCGTCGACGATCGGATCGTGCTGGGTGCTCGGCGCAATCAGGGTCTGGCGATTGGTAGCCTCGATGGGCAATGTGGTGTTGTCGCGTCCTGGCTTGACCAGCAAGCGTGCGTCTGACTCATAGCGCGCCGGCAACAGGAAGGCACCCAGCACGGCGACCACAATGGTGGTGATCACGGCCAGTTTGAACTCGCGGCGGAAGATGAAGAACAACCGCAGCAGGTCGCGTAGAGAGCGGATTTCGATCACAGGATCACTCCATTGAATATGTGGTTTAAGCCAGACGGGAACGGTTGGTTCGAGTGACAAGAATCCCGCTGCATAATCATTGGCCTGCGTTGACGGGTGGGTAGTTGTGAATGGTGTTGCCGCTGTTCTTCACACCACTGTCGTTGAGGTCATAGTTCAAGCCCACACCGATGCCCTTGTTGATCGGAAACAGCCGCGTGAAATACAAATCCACCGCTTCCACCGTGGCACCGATCGTCGATTGCGGCACATAGATCAAATCCCCGCGCTGCAACGCCACACGAGGGTGGTTGGGGTTGGTCAACATGCTTTCCAGGTTGACGAAGTACATCTTGTACTTGCCATCGGCGCCGGTACGCAGCAACGCAATGTTGGAGCTGTCGGCGGTCGGCAATACCCCGCCGGAACTGAGCAATGCCTGCTCCACACTGACCGAGCCCGCCAGATCGAAAAACGCCGGGTTCGGCACTGCGCCACCGATGAACACTTTGTTGCTCGGCGCGCTGGCGATGTTCACCGTCACCGCAGGTTCGCGGTAGATGCGCTTGTACTTGTCGGTGATTTCCTTGCCCAGGTCTTCCGGTGTGCGCAGCGCGGCCTTGATGCGCCCGATATTGGGCATCGAGATCACGCCGTCGGGCCGTACCGGAAACACCGTCATGTCATCGGCTGCGGCGGGCTCCTGGGCATCACGCACGATGCGCAGCAGATCACCGCTCTGAATCAATACCTGCGGCGGCGGCAGGTCGGCCAGGGTCAGCGCTGCCTGGTGGCCGGCCTTGAGCGTATCGTTATCAGGAAGCGGCACCCGCGCAGGGGTCGAACAGCCGGCCAGCCAGATTGAGGCGCTCAAGAGGCCGAGCAGGGTAAGACGGTAACGTCGGTTGGGAGTCTTCATGACAGCTCAAGTCCAGTAAGTGGAAAACATGCCCAGGCGCTGCTTGAGCGAGTTGGGCAAGTAGCGTTCAAGGTGGCCGAGGCGATAGCCCAGCAATTTAAAGGCACTGCGCACCACAACTTCAGGTGCTCGGTGCAGGGCGTGGGCCTGGCGCAACGCGCGCAGTTCGGCCAGTACATAACGTTTACCTTCACCGCCGATGTCGCCAAACGCATGGCGGATCCACGTCTCGCGGCCGTAGAACACACCGATGTCGAAGTAGCGATGAAACTCTTCCATCAGGCGGTAATCGTGGGAGTGATAGACTTGGGCGCTGGCGGCATAGCGCACCGTGAGGCCCGCCAGCAACATGCGCGCAGCCACGTAGGCGTCCTCGCTGCCGATCACGTCGACAGGGAAACCACCCACGGCTTGCAGGGCCGTGCGTCGGTACACGGAAAACGAGTCAGAGCTGAAGCAGGTCTTGATCCCCAGCACTGGCGCATCGGCCAGGCGCTTGGTGCAACTCTGGGGCGGATAATTGAAGTGCCGCGATTGCGCGCCGAGTACGCCAGCGCCGGGGTGCGGCAATTGCCGGCCGTAGGCCACGCCATTGAGTGGATCGAGTTGCAATTCGTTGATCAGGTTGGCGAAAGTATCGGGTGTTGCGGGAATCGCGTCCTGTGTCATCACGATCAAGGCGTCGCCGCCGACCAGCTCGCTGGCCAGGCGCCGGGTGCCGCCGTGGTTGAAGCCCTTGGCTGCGATCACATGCACTCGCGCGCCAAACTCGCGAAAGCGCGCCACGGTGTCATCGCTCGACGCGCTGTCGATGACCAGTATTTCGTTCGGCTGCAAGGTCTGCATGCGCAATGCCGGCAGCAGTCGATCCAGGTGGCTGGCCGCATTGCGGGTGGGGATGATCAGCGAGGTGTGCATCAGCTTTTCGGCTCGCTTGGCTCTGCGTTCGTCGGCCCACGACCGTAGATGTCGTCAAACCGCACGATGTCGTCCTCGCCCAGGTACTCGCCGCTCTGCACTTCGATCATCACCAGTTCGATGATGCCGGGGTTGGTCAGGCGATGTTTGTGGCCGGCGGGAATGTAGGTGGACTCGTTCATGTTAAGCAGGATTTCCCGGTCGCCATTGGTGATCAGCGCCGCACCGCTGACCACGACCCAGTGTTCGCTGCGGTGATGGTGCATCTGCAGGGACAGCGAGGCGTTGGGCTTGACCACGATGCGCTTGATCTTGAACCGGGTGCTTTCCTCCAGCACGGTGTAGGTGCCCCAGGGACGCGTAACGGTGCGGTGCAGGCTGAACGCCGGATGGTTCTGGCGCTTGAGTTCGGCGACGATGTGCCGCACATCCTGGCTGCGGTTGGCGTCGGCAATCAGGATCGCATCGGGGGTGTCGACAATGATCAGGTTGCTGACCCCCACCGCGCCCAGAACACGCTTGGGCGAGTCGATATAACAGTTGTGGACGTCGTGCAGGATCGCCTCGCCGTTTATCTGGTTACCCTTGTCGTCACTGGGAGTGAGCTGGCGCAGGGCTTCCCAGGAGCCGATATCGCTCCAGCCGATGTCACAGGGCACGACGGCGACCTGGGCGGACTTTTCCATCAGCGCCACGTCAATGGAGATATCCGGCGCGGTGCCGAAACCTTTGGCGCTCAGCTCCCGCTGACGGCAGTTGGTGTTTTTCAGGGTCTGGCTGTGTTCAAGGGCCGCAACGGCGGCTTCCAGCACGGCGGGAGCGTGGCCGGCCAGTTCTTGCAGCAGGGTGTCGGCCTTGAAGCAGAACATCCCGGCATTCCACAGGTGCCTGCCGCCATCCAGATACCCTTGGGCGGTGGCCAGGTCAGGTTTTTCGACGAAGCGTTTTACCTGGAAACCCTGGGGCAGGGCGTCACCTTGTTCGATGTAGCCAAAGCCGGTCTCGGGCCTGTCGGGCTGGATCCCGAAGGTCACGAGATAGCCACGCCCGGCAAGATCACGGGCCTGTGCCACGGCTTGTGCAAATGCTTGCTCATCCACAATCAGGTGGTCGGCGGGCATCACCAGCAACAGCGCGTCGCCACCGAAATGCTCTTGCACATGCAGGGCCGCGACCGCGATGGCGGCAGCGGTGTTGCGCCCGAACGGTTCCAGCAACAGATCCAGCGCCAGTTGCGTGGTATTGACCCCGCGGTAGTCATCCAGGGTGCGAAACAGCAGGTCGCGGTTGGTCACCGTCAACACGCTCTGCACCCCTGGCAGACTGGCTGCGCGCAGAAAGGTCTTCTGCAGCAAGCTCTGGTCATCACGCATGCGCATGAAAGGCTTGGGCATGTTTTGTCGGGACACTGGCCACAGCCGCGTGCCCGACCCCCCGGAAATGATGCACGGAATCAATCCGCTGAGGGTATTCATCAGTAAGCTTCCTTGGTGGACAGGACGGCCGGGATCGTCATGAAAACGATGTAGAGGTCCAGCCACACCGACCATTTGGCGATGTATTCGAGGTCGTATTCGACCCGTTTCTGGATTTTGAACAAGGTGTCGGTTTCGCCGCGGTAACCATTGATCTGCGCCCAGCCGGTGATACCTGGCTTGACCCGGTGCCGCGAACTGTATTCGCTGACCGCTTCCTCGAACGGAATCCCGGCGGCTTTGGTCGCTGTGGCGTGGGGCCGCGGGCCAACAATCGACATATTGCCCAGCAACACATTGAACAGTTGCGGCAGTTCATCAATGCTGGTCTTGCGAATGAACCGGCCAACACGGGTGATGCGCGGGTCCAGGCGCGTGGTCTGGCGTTCGGCATCAAGATCGGTCTGCTCGACGTACATCGAGCGGAACTTGAACACCCGGATCAGGTTGTCGTTGTAGCCAAAGCGCTTCTGGCGAAACAGCACCGGGCCCTTGGAGTCGAGCTTGATGGCCAGGGCGGTCACCAGCATGATCGGTGACAGCAACAGCAGGGCCGTGCCCGCCAGCAGCAGGTCTTCACAGCGCTTGATAAATGGCGACCAGCCCCGCAGCGGCAGCTGCGAGGTATTGAACATCAGGATGCCGCCGACGTCGGTGATACGGTTGTGGCCATAGCGCAAAGCGGCCATGTCCGGCACCAGCATCACGTTGACCGACAGCTGGCGCAGGCGCTTGACCAGCCCGTTGATGCGCTGTTCGGCGGCCCAGGGCAGGGTGATCATGACTTGGTTGACCTGCTCGCTACGGATCAGGTTTTCCAGTTCACGAGTATTGCCCAGCAGAGGCAGGCTGCTCAGCTCATTGGGGATACGTGCGGTACGGTCGTCAATAAAACCGATCAGCCCGGAGCGGATATCACTGTTGCGCGACAGGTGTTCGGCCACGTGTATCGCGGTGTCGGTAAAACCGAGGATGACTGTGCGCTGGAGGAATTTTCCGTTCTTCATCAAGTGGCCATACAGGCGCAGCATCAGTATCCGCTCGACGCCAAACAGCGCCAGGCTTACGCAAAACCAGAACAACAGGTTGCGCGGGCTCAACTGTGGAAACAGCTGCAGGATCTGGTACATGAACAACAAGATGCAAAACGCCGAGACCCAGGCCACCAGCATCACGCGAAAGCGCAAGCGATTGCTGAACAGGTCGTCGGAGTAAACTTCCAGAGCCTGGAACAAAATAACCGTCAGGAACGCAAAAAACAGCAGCAGGCCAAGGTAATGGCCACGCATCTCCTGGGCGACCGGGTCGGGATAAAACAACAGGATCGTTGCCGGCAAGACAGCCGTCAGGCCGTGCAGCAATTTGACGAACATGACAAAAAACTCGACAAAACCAGTGCGAGTCAGAAACAGGCTATCGACTGACGACTTCCCACGCATAAATCATCCCTCAAGGCACCACCAGCACTGTTGCTGTTGCTGGGTAAAACGCAATTGCCTGTCTACTGCAGGATTTGCGAGGTAATGGCTAAACAATGGCTCACTCCTGAGCCGTCGTCAATATATTGGCTTTTGTTGCGATCTGTCGACGCTATGGTTCATAAGATACTCTTAGGGTGACGTTATGTTGACATTTAAAGCCGGCATTTCAGATTTATCGAGAATGGTTGAGGGTTTTTAGACGTGCAGGAACAACAGAAGCGGTTTCCCGTCAGGCAGCGAATGATTTTTTGACCGGCACGGACAGGCGCTCAGGGGGGGAACGGCGGGGGACGGATGGTTTTCTGGCTGGGCAAATCGATCGCAGGAGCGAAGCGGGCGCCTCGCTCCCAGTGATATTCGAGGATCGGACGAGGTTTAAAAGTTGCCCTTCACACTCACGGTGAAGTTACGTGGCTCTGCGTAGAAATTACCCCAGCTCGCGGTGCCCACGGTCTGGTAATAGTTTTTGTCGAACAGGTTGTTGCCGTTGAGTGCCACGGTCGAGGTGTCATCGACCCGATAAGCCAGGCGCGAGCTCCACACTGCATAGCCGGCCTGCTCCAGCTTGATGTTCTGGATTCTGTAGTTACTGCTCTGGGCGTTGACCCCGGCGCCTACAGTCCATTTGGACAGGGCACCGTCCAGTTGGTAGTCGCTCCAGAGCCTGAACATATGTCGCGGTACATAACTGTTGGACACAGCGCCCACGTTGTCGCTGTTGATGTTCTTCAGATGCTTGGTTTGCGTGTAGGTATAGCCGCCGAACACTTGCAGGCGTTCGAGCAGTTCGCCGCTTATTTCCGCTTCGACACCTTGGGCGCGGACCTTGCCGCCATCGGTGTAGCAATAGCCGTCGGCGGAGGTGCCGCAGCGTGTGGTGAAGTCGGTTTCGGCAGCGTTTTTCTCGATGGCACGGAACAATGCCAGGGAGCTGTTGAGGCGCCCATCGAACCATTCGCCCTTGATCCCCAGCTCGTAGTTGTCGCCTATCTTTGGCTTGAGGGCCGCGCCGCTCGTCGTGGCGTAGGAGCTTTGCGGCTGGAAGATATCGGCGTAGCTGGTGTAGACCGACAGGTTTTCATTGAGGTCGTAGATCAGCGCTGCAAACGGCGTGACGACCCCGGTTTCCTTGGTGCGAGCATCTTGATCGCTCCACTCGCCCCAGGCCAGGTTGTGGGACTGGCGACGGTTGTCGTACCAGCTCACGCGGCTGCCGAGAATCAACATCAACGGCTCGGCCAGGCGCAGGCGCAAGGTGGCGTAGGTGCCGTACTGGGTAGCGGTTTCCTTGGCGGTGCCGCCACGGTACATATTTGGCCAGAATGTCCCGTCGGCCGGTTCCGGGAAGTGATGATCGGGCTGATAAGGGTTTTGACGCTGGGGCAGGTTGCGGATCGCGTAGATATCGTCCTGGCTGCCACGGCTGCCGTTGGCGCCGAGGATCAGTTCATGGGTCAGACCAAAGGCTTCGAATGTGCCGTCGATATATGCATCCAGGCCGTAGTCCTTATGGTCGTAGTCAAGCAGGGCGGCGTAGCTGGTGGAGCTCGGCGCTGGGTCGCCATAGGCCACGGTCCCTTCGCTGGCGGCGTATTTGATGTCTTGCAGGTTGCGACTGTGGACGGCACCGACCTTGAGTTTCCAGTCCTCGTTGAAGTGATGGGTCAGGTCGGCAAATAACGTGGTGCGGCGGCTTTGCCAGTCGTTCCAGGACTGGCCCAGGCAGCTGGAGCGGCTCAGGCCGATGCTCTTGCCATCGCTGTAGCGCGGTAGGCCACCCCAGCAGGGTGTGGCGTCGACATCTTCATGGCTGGCGCCCAGGCCGAGCGTGGTATCGGGCGTCAAATCGACGTCCAGCGCGCCGTAAAACGCCTGCTCCTGACGCTTGTCAACGTCCATGTAGGAACCGCGCTTCTGCTGGCTGACCGCCGCGCGGCCACGCACCGTACCGCTGTCATTGAGCGGGCCGCCGGTGTCGACTTCGGCGCGGTAGTTATCCCAGGTGCCGGCCGAGAGCGCGAGACTGGTGGTGGGTGTGTGCTGGGGCCGCTTGCGTACGAAGTTCACCGCGCCACTGGCGGTGCCCGCGCCCTTGAGCATGCCGGCGGCCCCCTTGAGGACTTCTACGCGGTCATAGATCGCCATGTTCGCGCTGAAACTGTCCGCCTGTACGTAGTCCTTGCCGATGTCCAGTGGTACGCCGTCGTACTGGTACTGGCCAAGCATCTTGAAGCCACGGGAATAGAAGTATTTGCCGCCCATGGGCGACTCGTAGGTGGTGATCCCGGGTGTGCGTTCCAGCAATTGGTCAATGGTGGTGATGTTCTGGTCATTCATCAGTTTGCGGGTCATTACGCTCACCGATTGCGGGGTTCTGCGCAGGCTGTGTTCGCCTTTGCCGATGGTCACCGCGCCGGTGGTATAGGAACCGCTACCTTCACTAGTGGCGCCCAGGCGCTGACCGGTAACGGTGGTGGCGCCGAGGTTAAGTACGCCGCTGTCTACCGCCTGGGGCAGCAGCAACCAGGTGTTGTTGCCCTGGCGCTGGGCTTGCAGGCCCTGGCCTTGGAGCAAGCGGCTCAGTGCCTGCTGGCGGTCAAGTGTGCCGTTGAGGCCCGGGCTGTTTTTGCCGGCCACGCTGCCCGCGTCATAGGACAGGCTGATGCCGGCCTGGCGGGCAAATTGATCGAGGGCACCGGCCAGCGAGCCGGCGGCGATATTCCAGTCACGCGCCTGGCGCTCATCGAGCGGTTCCTGGGCATGGACGCGAATGGGCAGGGTAGCGCCCGCCAGGCAGACGCCGAGCAGGGTGGCGTTGATGGCTTGCCTGAGGGGTGAACGCATAGAAGGGAACGCTTGCATGACCGCGGGTTGCTCCTGAAGGAAGTGGGTTGAACGGGCCTGTTGATCGGCCTTTCCTTACAGGTCGAATGACAATGAGAATTCACCTCATTTATTTTTCACGCCGCATCGCGAGGCGCTACCGTCACCCAATATCGACTGCGATACGTGACGCTTACCGGTAATGTGCGGGCGACCAGGTTCAACACCTGATCGGTGTCGTCCAGTTGGTAAGTGCCTGACACGCGCAAGCCGGCTACCGCTTCACTGCAGCGCAGCAGACCATTGCGGTAGCGGCCCAGTTCGGCGAGAAAGGCGTCCAGGCGCATGTTATGTGCGCTGATCACGCCGTCGCTCCAGGCCCAGGGGTCGAGGCCGCTGGGCACCGGCGTGCGGATACTGCCGGCAGTGAACAGCACGGCCTCGCCGGGGTTCAAGATCTGGCGTGGGTGGCTGGCCGAATCATTGGCAAACACGGCGACGCGGCCTTGTCGTACTGCGAGCAACGTGCCTTGGGGTTCTTCACGCACCACAAAATGCGTACCGAGTGCGCGCAGGTAACCGTTGTGGGTCTGTACCCAGAATGGTCGCGCGGTGTCGCGGTCCGGTCCGGTATTGATCAGGATTTCACCTTGGCGCAGTTGGACCAGGCGCCGGTGCACATCGAACGCGGTATCGATGGCGCTGGCGCTGTTGAGCTGGATACGGCTGCCGTCATGCAAATCGACCCAGCGTCGCTCGCCCAGGGTGGTGCGGTATTCGGCCAGCAGGCCGGGCAGGGGCGTGTAGTCGCGGCCCAGCCAGGTCAGCCCGGCGGCACCGGCGCAAAGCCCCAGCAGTTTCAAGCTTTCACGACGACCGATGCGTCGGCGTGCCCCGTCCAAGGTGCGGCGGCCCAGTTGTGCCGGCAGTTGACTGAAATCATCGCTCATCGCCGCGACCCGCTCCCAGGCACATGCGTTCTGCGGGTCGCTGGCCAGCCAGCGCTCAAAGACAGCGGCGTTGGCATCGTCGGCGGTATTGAAGCGCAGCGTGATCATCCATTGGATGGCCTGCTCCACCCGATGCGGGTCGAGGGAATGTTGTTCAGAGTCCGGCATAACGCAACCGATAACAGGCATGCAGTGCCTTGGCCAGGTCGCGCTCCACAGTGGCCTTGGAAACACCCAGGCGCAGGGCGATTTGCGAGCAGGTCAAGCCGTCCAATTGCGCCAGCAAGAACGCCTCGCGCACGCGTGGCTTGAGCTGATCGAGCAGGCGGTCGATGCGTTCCAGGCTGTCGAGAATCAGGCAGCGGGTTTCTTGCGATGGCACTTCGTATTCGGGGAAATGCGTCAGGCTGTCGAGGTAGGCGCGCTCTAGTTCGCGGCGGCGATACTGGTCGATCATCAGGCTGCGGGCGATGCTGCTCAGGTAAGCCCGAGGTTGCAGCAAGGCCTGTTGCCTGCGGCTATTGAGCAGGCGCACAAAGGTTTCCTGAGCCAGGTCGGCGGCATGCTCGCGGCAGCCCGTGCGCCGGTTCAGCCAGCCGCGCAGCCAGGCATTGTGGGCCTGGTAGAGCTGGCCGATTGCGGCGTGATCCAGTGGGTGATCGCTCGACATGGGCATCCTGGCGCAGGAGTCTTAACTGATAACGGTTCGCATTCTAGCCATGGCCCGTGGGATTGAGCAATCACCGATATTTTAGTCTGTGCGCCTTGACCGGCGTTTCACCCCAGCCGTGCAGCCGCCCGCGCCGTGATTTCCCGGCGGGACTGGCGCGATTCGGCGGTGCGCTTGTTGGCTTCTCGCAGCACATGGGCCGGCGCGGTGCCTGGTCGGCCGGCGTTGAACGGCGGGGCCGGCGCGTACTCAAGCTGCAGTTGTACCAATTGCGCGGCGGCTTCGCTGTATAGCTCGGCCGCCAGGGTCAGGGCGAAATCTATCCCCGCCGTGATTCCGCCGCCGGTGAACAGATTTGCGTCACGCACCACGCGGCCCTGCACCGGAATGGCTCCCAGCGTCTCCAGCAGGTCGTGATAGGCCCAATGGGTGGTCGCTCGGCGCCCTCGCAGCAACCCGGCCGCCCCGAGCACCAGCGAGCCGGTACACACTGAAGTCACATAGCGTGCGGTCAGTGATTGCGCGTTGAGAAAGTCCAGGGTCTGCTCATCTTCCATCAGCGGCCCGACCCCCGAGCCACCCGGCACGCAGATCACATCCAGTGTCGGGCATTCGTCGTAGGTAATGGTGGGGCACAAGACCAGGCCGGTACTGGAAGTGACGGGTTCCAGGCCTTTACAGATCAGATGCAGTTTCACATCCGGCAATGACGCAAGTACGTCGTAAGGGCCGGTAAGGTCCAGTTGCTGGATGCCCGGAAACAACAGGAAGCCGATGTGCAAGGTCATGGTGAAACTCCTGGAAAATGATGGACGGCTCCACTCTAGGGGCCTAGGCTTTGGCGCATACGCCATTTACCCCACGTATTACGCCAATCATGCCAAGAATCGTTCACGTGCTCGCCTTTCCCAATGTGCAGGTCCTTGACGTCACCGGGCCGTTGCAAGTGTTCGCCTCGGCCAACGATCTGGCGCGCCAGCAAGGTTTGTCGTTGCCCTATGCGGTGAATGTGATCGCGGCCCAGGCCGAGCCGGTAATGACTTCCGCCGGGCTGGCCCTGCTGGCAGAGCCGCTGCCCACGGTCGATACAGCATGCGATACCCTGGTGGTTGCCGGAGGTTGGGGCGTGTACGGCGCCGCCGAGGATCCGGATCTGGTGGATTGGGTCAGGCACAAGGCCGCCCGTTCACGGCGCACGACGTCGGTATGTACCGGCGCTTTCTTGCTGGCCGCCAGTGGCCTGTTGGATGGCTGTCGGGTGGTGACCCATTGGACCCGCTGCGAAGAGTTGGCTCGCAGGTACCCCAGGCTTCAGGTCGAAGCCAACCCGATCTTTATTCGCCAGGGTAAGGTCTGGACCTCGGCGGGCGTCACTGCCGGCATCGATTTGTGCCTGGCCCTGGTGGAAGAAGACCTTGGTCGTACGGTGGCCCTGGATGTAGCGCGGCATCTGGTGGTGTTTCTCAAGCGCCCCGGCGGGCAATCGCAATTCAGCGTGACCCTGTCATTGCAAAAGGGCGGCAGCCGTTTCAGTGAATTGCATGCCTGGATCGCCGAAAACCTCAACCTGGACCTGAGCATCCCGACCCTGGCGGCGCAGTGCGGCATGAGCGAGCGCAGTTTTGTGCGCCATTACCGCGCCGAAACCGGCCAGACCCCGGCACGGGCCGTGGAGTTGATTCGCGTGGAAACCGCACGTCGTCAACTGGCGGACAGCACTGTGGCGATCAAGCGCATCGCCACGCAATGTGGCTTTGGCAGCGAAGAAACCATGCGCCGTAGTTTCCTGCGGGCCCTGTCGGTAACGCCGCAGGTTTATCGTGAGCGGTTTTCGGCGCCGATCCCAGTCTGCTCGAACAGCGCCGCAAGCGTGGCCTGCGGGGCTTCTTGAGGAATGTTGTGGCCGACCCCATCGTCGGCCCCACATCCGGGTTATCGAACGAAGGCGCGGTGATTGGCTGACAGCAGTGGACCTGGACTTTAGCCCGAGACCTGGGGCGATGCAGGTTCGTATTCGTGGGAAAGCAGCGAAAAGACTTGCAGGTCCTGATAACTGCCACCCCAGAATCCCGCGTCGCGCAGTACGCCTTCTGCAGTGAAGCCCAGCCGGTTCAGCAGCGCTTGGGAGGCCAGGTTCTGCGGGTGTACCAAGGCTTCGATACGATGCAGTTGCATCTGCGCAAACCCCCAGCCGAGCACGGCTCGCAGCGCCTCGCTCATCAGGCCCTTGCCCCAGGCCGAGGGCGCGAGCTCACAGGCCAGGGAGCAGCTGTTCCAGGCCCGATTCCACTTGTACAGCCCGCAGCTGCCGAGCAACTTTCCTTCATGTTCAAGTCCCCAGCGTGTACCGGGATTGGCCTGGGCCCGCCATTGAGAGAAAGTGTCTATCAGTGCCTGGGCTTGAGAAAGCTCGGTCATGGGATCCACACCGAACCAGCGCATGGCTTCGGCATTACGATAAATCTCCAGCAGGCTCGCAGCATCGCTGGCGATCAATTCTCTAAGGCACAAACGTTCGGTATGCAGGACCGGAAAGGGCGTCATGTCACATCACCCGGTTGGCGCAAGTCAATGCACTTGCCCTGCAGGGCATAGAGGCGCCAGTGGGGCAAATGGATGAGGAAGGGACCCATTGCAATCCTTGCAGCAGTCGAAGCGGGGCCCTAGTGTGCACGCCCTGTTTCAAGGTTGCCAGACCGTCTTCTCGCCACTCAACTTGCGATCCAGAAACGTCGCCGCGCTGATCAGCGCCAAATGGCTTAACGCCTGTGGCGTATTGCCCAAGTGTCGTGCCTGCCCGTCAAACTCTTCGGCATACAGCCCCAGCGGGTTGGCGTAGCGCAGCAGTTGTTCGAATTCCAGGTGAGCCTTTTCCACTTGACCGGCGCGGGCCAGGCATTCGACGTACCAGAAGGAGCAGGCAGTGAATGCGCCCTCGGTGCCTTGCAACCCGTCGATCTGGCTGTCGTCGTTGCGGTATCGGTAGACCATTCCGTCGCGTACCAGGGTTTTCTGAATCGCTTCCAGGGTCGACAGCCAGCGTGGATCGGTGGCCGCGACGAAGCGTACCAGCGGCATCAACAGCATTGAACCGTCGAGGTTGGTGCTGCCGATATGCTGCACGAAGTGTCCGCGTTCTTCATTCCAGAAGTTGCTCCAGATGTCTGCGTAAATCGCCTGGCGGGTCTGGTCCCAGCGTGCGAACGGAGCCGGCAATGAACGTTTGGAGGCCAGGCGGATGGCGCGGTCCAGGGCGACCCAGCACATCAGCCGCGAGTGCAGGAAGTGATGCGACTCGCCACGCATTTCCCAGATACCTACGTCTTTTTGGTCCCAGCTCACGCACACTTGGTCCACCACCTCCACGGTATGTTTCCAACCCTCGTGGGAGATGGCTTCGCCGTACTTGTTGACCAGGTACACCGCGTCCATCAGTTCGCCGAAGATATCCAGTTGTATCTGATCGAAGGCGCCGTTACCGATGCGCACCGGCTGTGCGCCGCCGTGGCCGCTGAGGTGGTTCAGTTCGATCTCTGGCAAGTCCTGGCGGCCATCGATCCCGTACAGAATGTTGATTTTCATCGGCTGGCCGCGGCAGTCGCTCACCCGTCCTCGCAGCCAACGCATGTAGTCGTTGGCTTCGTGGACAAAGCCCAGGCGCATGAAGGCGTAGACGGTAAATGACGCGTCGCGGATCCAGGTGTAGCGATAGTCCCAGTTACGTTCGCCACCGGGCGTTTCCGGCAGGCCGAAAGTCGCGGCGGCGAGAATCGCACCGTGTTTGCGCGAGGTCAGCAGCTTCAAGGCCAGCGCCGAACGGTTGACCATTTCCCGCCAGCGGCCACGGTAGTTGGACTGGGCCAGCCAGCTGCGCCAGTACGTCAAGGTGCGCGCCAGGCATAAGTCAGTGCCGCGGCTTTCGACGCGGCTGTCGTCGAGCCCGCCGAGGACAAATTCGGCACCCTGGTCTTGTTCCAGGCTCAATTGCGCAATTGCGGCGTCGTCTTCAATGATCATGGCATGGCTGCTGGCCAGGCGCAGGCCCGGTTGGCCCGGTGCCGAAAAACATACATCACTGTTGTCCGCCATGGCGCGGGTCGGCGCTCGCGCGTAGTCGTGACGCACCGCGCAGCGCATATGCAGAGTGGCTTTTCCGCTGATCACCCGCACTCGCCGTATCAGCAGCGGCAGGTCGTCGACATCATCACTGATACTCAGCAGGTCGGTGACTTCCACCACTGCCTCATCGCTCAGCCAGCGGGTTTGCAGGACATTGGTGTCTGGCAGGTAAATCTGTTCCCGGCGAGCCAGGGGCAGGTCCGGGGTCAACTGAAATACCCCGGCGGCGGGGGAGTCCAGCAGCGCGCAAAAGATCGACGGGCTGTCGAATTCCGGCCAGCAGAAAAAATCGATGCTGCCCTGGTCGTTGACCAGTGCGGCGCTGCGCATATCACCAATAATGCCGTGGGCACCAATCGCGCTTTGAGGTTCGTTTTTCAGATCAACCATTGTGCTGGAACTCCGGATAAAGGCCTGTGCCGCCGCCAATTAGCAAAGTGCGTTGCCCAAGCAACTGACTGACAGCCCGTGGCACAAGTTCATCACTTGTCTGGAATGCGACGATGGCTGTCTATATCTATCGTTTGCGCCACCGGGCTTTTCGCTAGAATCGCAGCTTGAACGATCTGGGATGCTCCCCTCATGACAACTGCGCCCCGGCCCTGGCTTGAAGCCTACGCCGACAATTACCGTAATGACGAAGTGATCAATCCCCACTGTCATGCCCAGGCCCAACTGATTCACGGGGTTTCCGGGGTCATGGTGGTCAGTACGGCCCAGGGCAGTTGGCTGGTGCCGTCCGGGCATGCGTTGTGGGTGCCAGCCGGTACGCCCCATGAAATCCGCATGGCTGGGGAGGTGCACATGCGCACGCTATTTCTGATGCCGGAAGTCGAGCCGAGCCTGGGGCGTACGTGTCAGGTGATTGAAGTCTCGGCCTTGCTGCGGGAGTTGATTGTCGCCACCACCCGGATTGTCGACCAGCTCGACAACTCGCGCCTGCAGGCCATGCTGGAGTTGATCCGCATGGAGCTGCTCGCCGCGCCGGTGGTTGCCATGCATGTGCCGGTTCCCGGTGAGGTGCGGTTGGCCAAGCTGTGTACGCAATTTATCCGCAACCCGGCGGATGACAGCAGCCTGGAATCCTGGGCCGAAACGCTGAACGTCAGCGCCCGGACCCTGAGCCGGATCTTCCAGCGCGAACTGGGCATGAGCTTCGGCGAGTGGCGCAAGCGTGCTCGGTTGGCGCTGAGTCTGAAACTTTTGGCCCAGGGTGTGTCGATCCTGGAAGTCGCCCTGGAGCACGGTTACCAGAGCCCGAGCGCGTTCAGTGCGATGTTTCGTCGTTCGCTGGGATATCCGCCGAGTCACTTTCGGCCCGGGGCCTGATGTTGCTTCAAGTAACCCTATTGTCCATTTGGCGACGACACATGGCCTTGGCGCGAGCGAATCCGCCACGCTGGCTGACTAATCTGCAAGGCTTATTCTTGAGCGAGCCTTGTGATGCCCAGTCTTGTAGTTCACCTCCCCAATAGCGTTCTACACCTACTGAGCGTGATCATGCGTAGCGGTCCAAACCTCAATCGGAGGTTGATGACCGCTGCGCTGCTGGGCGCGCTCACAGGATGCAACAGTGTGCCTGGCGAGCTGTCTTCGCCATTGAAGGCACAGGTGGTGGCGCAGTTGCCCAGCGAGTCCCCGGGCCAAGCGTTGCTTGTGCGCTGGTGGCAACTTTACCGCGACCCGCAATTGGACGCGCTGGTGGAGCACGCCCTGGCCCACAACAAAGACCTTGAAGCGGCGGCTGCTCATGTTGACGTCTTGCTCGCCCGCCTGAATCAAGTCGACGCACAGCGTCAGCCCTCGACCACTCTGGCGTATGGCCTGGACTACGGTCGCAGTCGTGACGATCAGACCCTGGCCCAGGCCAGCGGGCAACGTGCCGGTGCCGAGTGGAGCCATGCCCCGGAGTTTTCCCTGAGCTACACCCTGGATCTGTGGGGTGAGATGCGTTATCGCCTAGCTGCTGCCCGGGCCGACGCCGATGCTGCACGCGCGCTGCAAGATGAGTGGCGGGTGACGGTGGCCGCGCAAACGACCCGGGCTTATGGCCAGGCGTGTGTCTATGGGTTCGCTGCCCAGGTGCAGCGCCGCTCGGTGCAGGTACTGGAAGAGCAGGTGGCCGTCACCCGCAAATTACAACGCGCCGGCGCGGCGACAGCGCTGGACCTGGCACGCCTGAACGGATTGCTGGAGGAAACCCGGGCGCCGTTGCCGATGTTTGTTGCCCACCGCCAGGCAGCGTTGTACGAACTGGCCGTCCTCAGCGGTTTGCCTGCGGATCGGATAAGCCAGCAAAGCTGCATGCAAACGCCGCAATTGCAGGCAGCGTTGCCCGTGGGCGATGGCTGGGCGCTGGTGCAGCGGCGTGCCGATATCCGCCGGGCCGAGCGCCAGTTGCAAGCCGCTACGCTGGCCATTGGTGTAGCGCGCAGCGAGTTGTATCCACGGGTGACGTTTGGTGCGTTGCTGGGATCATCCGCCAGTAGCCTGGGCAAACTGGGAGACAGTCACGCGCTGGTTTATTCCATAGGGCCGCTGGTGTCCTGGCGCTTTCCAAACCGTAATGTTGCGCTGGCGCAGGTGGACCAACGCCGTGCCGAGGCACGTGAGGCACTGGCTCGGTTTGACGGCACGGTGCTCAACGCACTCAAACAGGTTGAGCAATCCCTGGCGCTGTACCAGGGCGAGCAGCAACGTCGCCAGACCCTTGAAGCGGCTTTGGACCACAGCCGCCAAGCCTTTGATCTGGCCGCTCGAAGCTTTCGGGCCGGAGCCCTTGATGCCCTGCAGCTGCTGGACAGCGAGCGCAGCCTGGTCAGCCTGCAAGCCACTCTGGCCCAGGCCGACCTGCGTCTGCTCAACCGTCAGATCGACCTGTTCCAGGCGTTGGGTGGCGGCTGGCAGCGCAATGATCAAACCGTTCCTTCACCTCTTGCCATCCTCGGAGCCAAGCCATGAATCAGGCTGTTGAACCGCTCATCTTGCAACCTGTACCCACCTTGATGCAGCGGCATCGCCGTACACTCCTGGCGGCCGCTGCGCTCGCCATCTTGTCAGGGCTGCTGGTGTTCGCCGTGCATTGGTGGCAGTTGGGGCGATTTCTTGAAGAGACCGATGATGCTTATGTGCGCGCCGACTGGGTGGCGATCAGCCCGCGCATTGCCGGGTATGTGGCAAAGGTGCTGGTGGAAGACAACCAACCGGTGAAGCGCGGGGATGTGTTGGTGTGCATCGATGATCGCGATTTTATCGAGCGTGTACGCAGCACCCAGGCTCGTCTGCAACAGGCCGAGGCGGCGGCAACGGCCCGCCAGTTCAGTTTGCACACCCTCGATGCGCGGTTGAGTGAACAGCAACAGCGTATCGCCCAGGCCCAGGCCGCGTTGAACAGCAGCCAGGCAGAGGCCCAACGGGCACGCCTGGATTACCTGCGTTATCGCGAACTGGTGGCCCAGCAGGTCGCGACCACCCAACACCTGGAAACGGTGAGTGCCAGCCAGGCCAAGGCGCAGGCAGCTGTCATCGAGGCCCGCGCCCATGTGGCTCGACAACAGGCGCAGTGGAAAGTGTTGCAGGCGCGTCGGCAGCAGGTCCAGGCGCGGATCGTCGAGTCCCAGGCGGGAGTGAGTGAAGCCCGGGCGAACCTGGCCCTGGCGCAAAATGCGCTGAACGACACGGCGATTCGCGCACCGTTCGATGGCGTGGTGGGCCAGCGCCAGGTGCGTCGCCAGCAGTACGTAATGCCTGGCTTGCCACTGCTGGCGGTGGTGCCCGTGGAACAGGCCTACGTCATTGCCAACTACAAGGAGACCCAGTTGCAGCACATGGCGCCGGGCCAGGCAGTGGACATCGCCGTGGACAGCTTCACCGGCCAGCACTGGCGCGGTCAGGTAGAGAGTATCGCTCCCGGTTCCGGCGCTGTGTTTGCGCTGCTGCCGCCGGACAACGCCACCGGCAACTTCACCAAGATCGTCCAGCGTTTCCCGGTAAAGATCCGCCTGGTACCGGATGAATCCAACGCTGCGCGGATCCTGCCGGGGATGTCAGTGATTGCTACGGTCGATACGCGTTCCGACATCCGTAAGGGGCCTGCTCATGGCGGCTGATGACCACGCATCGACGATGTCGTTTCGCGCCTGGGTGGCGGTGATCGGCGGCCTGTTCGGCTGCTTCATGGCGGGCATGAATGTGCATGTCACCAGCGCCGCGCTCCCGGAAATCGAAGGCGCGCTGGGGGCCACGTTTGAAGAGGGGTCATGGATTTCCACCGCCTACCTGGTGGCAGAGATCATCATGATCCCCCTCACGGCGTGGCTGGTGCAGGTGTTCTCCCTGCGCCAGGTGATGCTGTGGGGTTCTGCGGTATTCCTGGTGGCTTCGGTGGCTTGCTCGATGGCGCCGAACCTGCAAGTCATGATCATCATCCGGGTCATTCAAGGTGCCGCGGGGGCGGTACTGATCCCGTTGTCGTTCCAATTGATCATCACCGAAATGCCCGCCAGCAAGATCCCCTTGGGCATGGCCCTGTTCAGCCTGGCCAACAGCGTCGCACAGGCGGCAGGGCCATCCATCGGTGGCTGGCTGACCGATGTCTATTCGTGGCGCTGGATTTTCTACTTGCAACTGTTTCCCGGCATTGCCCTGCTGGCTGCCGTGGCCTGGTCGATTGATCGGCAACCGATGAACCTTGGGCTTTTGCGCCAGGGCGACTGGCTCGGTATCGGCTGCATGGTTCTGGGCTTGGGTGCTTTGCAGATTGTGCTGGAGGAGGGCGGGCGCAAGGATTGGTTCGGCTCGCCCTTTATTGTCTGGATGAGCGTGGCGGCGCTGATCGGCCTGGTCGGCTTTATCAGCCGGCAACTCTGGGGCACCCAAGGTTTTATCAATCTGCGGCTGCTGGGTCATTACAATTTTGGCGTGGCCAGCGTGGCGATGTTTATCTTTGGTGCCAGTACCTACGGGCTGGTGTTCCTGGTTCCCAACTACCTGTCCCAGATGCAGGGATACAACGCCAGCGAAATTGGCTTCAGCCTGATTGCCTACGGCTTGGTGCAACTGGTTCTGGCGCCGTTCCTGCCCCGCCTGATGAAATGGCTCAGTGCCAAGATGCTGGTGGCTTCAGGCTTTGCGATTATGGCCCTGGGCTGCTGGATGGGCGCGCATCTGTCGGCGGACAGTGCGAGCAATGTGATTGTCCCCTCGATAGTGGTGCGCGGCATTGGCCAGCCGCTGATCATGGTGGCGCTGTCGGTGCTGGCCGTGCATGGCCTGGCGAAGGCCGAGTCCGGCTCGGCGTCGGCGGTGTTCTCGATGCTGCGCAACCTCGGTGGCGCCGTCGGCACGGCATTGCTGGCGCAACTGGTGGTGGTGCGTGAACAGGTGCATTCGGCGCGGATTGGCGAGTCCGTGACGATTTTTGCACCGGCCATGCAACAACACCTGCCCGGTGCCGGAGTGTTGGAGGAGCAACTGCCGGATCACCAGCAGGTGTTGGGGTTGCTTGACCAGGGCATTCGTCACCAGGCATTTCTGATGGCCTACAGTGATGCATTTTTCCTGGCGTGCGTGGCGCTGTTGATCTGTGCGGTGGCGGCGTTGTTGTTGCGGCGTACGTGATCAGCCTGGGTGTTTCAAGCCGCGAAGCAATAACTCCAGGCCTTGCAGCGCCTGTTCCAGGCGCTCGCCCGGTTGTTCGTCACGGGCAATCCACAATGCAGCGTCCACCAGGCTGCCATTGATCAGGCGCGCAAGGGCCTGGCTGGGCGCGGGTTCGATGATTTCGGCCTGCATCAGCGTGTCGAGCAACTGGCGCAGCGAGTCGATGCACAGCTGTTGGTTGGCTGAAGCGGCGTCCCCGAGTACAGCCGGTGCATCTTGCAACACAATGCGCCGGATTTCCGGATCCTGGGCCATGCGCAGATAAGCGCGACAGCGTTCGCAAAAGCCGCTCCAGGGCTCGTCTGCCTGCTCTGTAATCTGTTGCAGGCGCGCATCCATTTCACCATCGAGCTGCGCAACCACTGCGCCGAGCAAACCTTTCTTGTCACCGAAATGGTGATACAACGCCCCACGTGTCAGGCCGGCGCGGGCGGTGAAGTCATCCATCGAGGTATGGGCGTAGCCTTGCGTGGCGAAGGCGTGACGGGCGCTGGCGATCAGGCGGGCGCGGGTGTCTTCGATCATGTCGGCGCGGGCTCGGGTCATGGGTAATGCTCGCAAATAAGCGGGTGAGTGATTGACATACGCTGCGTATGTTAAGCATGATCTGCCACATACGCACCGTATATATTTTGCCCTGATAGCACGAGATAGCAACTGCCAGGGCGCTCAGGAAGAGGTATGCATCATGGCAAACCCTTACGCCGAGTTGTTCCAGGCGCCAGGATCCAGGGCTTTTGTGTCGGCGGGCATGCTTGCGCGCATGCCCATCTCGATGACGGGAATAGGGCTGATCACCATGCTGTCCCAAGTGCGCGGCAGCTATGCGCTGGCAGGAGCGGTCGCGGCGACTTTTGCCTTGGCCACCGCCTTTTGTGCGCCTCAGGTTTCGCGACTGGTCGATCGTTATGGGCAGGGTCGCGTGTTACCGGTGGCAGCCATCGTTGGTGGCGCAGCGCTGTTGCTGCTGCTGCTCTGCACGCGCCTCGAAGCGCCGGACTGGACGCTGTTTATATTCGCCGCCCTGGCTGGCTGCATGCCCAGTATGTCGGCCATGGTACGGGCGCGCTGGACCGAGTTGTACCGGGGCCAGCCGCGCCTGCAAACCGCATTTGCCCTGGAGTCGGTACTCGATGAGGTGTGCTTTATCCTCGGCCCGCCGCTGTCTGTGGGGTTGTGTGTGTTGCTGTTCCCAGAAGCCGGTCCGTTGGTGGGGGCGATATTGCTGGCGGTGGGAGTGACTGCGTTCGTCCTGCAAAAAGACACCGAGCCGCCTATCTACACCCATCACGATCAGCATGGCCGCTGGCTGATCGCCTCACCGTCGCTATTGGTGCTGATGATCCTGCTGATGGCCATGGGCACTATTGTGGGCGTTGTGGATGTGGTCAGCGTTGCATTTGCCGAACATCAGGGCCAGCCGGCTGCCGCAAGCATCGTGCTGTCGGTGTATGCCATTGGCTCGTGCCTGGCGGGCCTGGCATTCGGCACCCTCACGTTGAAAATGCCGTTACCCCGCCAGTTTCTGTTCTGTGGCTTGGCCACGGCCCTGACCACGCTGCCCTTGTTGCTGGTAGCCGATATCCTCGGGCTATCGCTGGCGGTGTTCATTTCCGGGCTGTTCTTCGCCCCGACACTGATCGTATCCATGGCCCTGGTGGAGCGTGTTGTCCCGGCCAGTCGCCTTACCGAGGGCATGACCTGGCTGATCACAGGCCTGAGCATCGGCGTGGCGATCGGCGCCGCGGGTTCCGGCTGGATGATTGATCGCTTTGGCGCCCCCAGTGGGTTCTGGGTGGCGCTGGCGGCGGGTGCAGTGGTGTTGGTATCAGCGCTGTCGGGGTATCGGCGCCTGGAAGAGAAGTGTGTGAGTCAACCCGTTACGGGGTGACTGTCCGGGGCATGATGTAACAGGAACTCATTCAACGCCTGGCGCGTCAGGTCGTTGAGTGTGACCTTCTTGCGGGTCGCCGCCAGGGCGGCGGCCAAATGCAGGTCGTGGCCGACCCGGACGTTGAACGAACCCTTGCACGGTTTTTCGGGTGTCTGGCCAAGTGTCTGGCAGGTGTTGAGGTAGTCCTCGACGGCTTCGCGAAACGCGCTTTCCAACTGCGCCACAGTCTGCCCTTCATAACTGACCAGGGCACGGATGAACAGCAGCTTTCCGAAGAGGCAGTTGTCTTCGATGCTGGCTTCTATCGAGCCGATGTAGCCTTTGTGTTTCAACTGGTTGCTCACTGAATCAAGCCTCCTGATTCCAACTGTTCGATGATTTGGCGCCGAATGTAGTGTCTGAGTTCATTGCCAGGGTGGGGCTTGTGCAAGGTGATCATTGCACTGGGGTCGCCAATGTCGAACTTGACGCGGCTACCAGCCCCTTCGATTTGTCTGTAGCCCAGCCAACGCAACAGCGTCACGAGTTCGGTCCAAGTAAATGCCATCTGCGGATTGAGCAGTTTGGCGAGCAGCTTTTCATTTTTGGACACGGCGTTCCCTGCGTGTAACTAAATGTAGTTGCAAATGGTGTGGTTCGTCAATGATAGGCCGCCTTCGTGTGCTCTTCCCGGCTTTGATGTAACGCTTCATGACACCTGCCGCCCGCTAATTTTTCTCGCCTGGATTCGTTTTATAGGGACGACGTGCCTTTGTGCTTCCTGCCTATTGCTCCGGATCCCAAGAAATGAACGCTGAAGACTCCTTGAAACTTGCTCGCCGGTTTATCGGACTGCCCCTGGAAAAACGCCAGATGTTTCTCCAGGCGCTGCAAAAGGAAGGGATCGACTTCTCACGCTTTCCGATCCCGGCCCAGGTAGAGGCCGAGGACCGTCAGGCGTTGTCCTATGCCCAGCAGCGCATGTGGTTTCTTTGGCAATTGGACCCACAGAGCGGTGCCTACAACCTGCCCAGTGCCGTACGCCTGACGGGCCGGTTGAATGAGCAGGCGCTTGAGCAAGCATTTGTCAGCCTGGTCGAGCGCCATGAAACCTTGCGCACGGTGTTTGTGCAGCAGGCCGATGACAGCCTCCGGCAGGTTCCGGCGCAGCGCGGGGTAAATATCGAACGCGTGGACCTGAGCGGTTTGCCGGCCGAGGAGCGCGAGTCCCAGGTGCTGTTGGAGGTCGAAGAGCAATCGTTGCGCCCTTTTGATTTGGCCAATGGGCCCTTGCTGTGGGTGCGCTTGCTCAAGCTGGCAGACCAGGAGCATGTATTGCTGCTGACCTTGCACCATATTGTGTCTGACGGCTGGTCAATGAATGTACTGATCGAGGAGTTCTGCCGTTTCTACGATGCTCATGACGGCTTGACCACCCTGGATATGCCTGCGCTGGCGATTCAGTACAGTGACTACGCCCTGTGGCAGCGTCGCTGGCTTGAAGCTGGCGAGCAACAGCGCCAGCTGGATTACTGGCTGGCGCAATTGGGGGACGAGCACCCGGTGCTGGAGTTGCCGGCAGATCATGCCCGGCCGGCTATCCCCAGCTACCGGGGCAGGCGCCATGAGCTGGCTCTGGACGCAGGCTTGACCGATCAGTTGCGCAACGTCGCCCGGCAACAGGGCGTGACACTGTTCATGCTGCTGCTGGGCTCTTTCGCCATCCTCCTGCAGCGCTACACCGGGCAAGAGGACTTGCGTATCGGCGTGCCTATCGCCAACCGCAACCGCAATGAAATCGAAGGGCTGATTGGTTTTTTCGTCAACACCCAGGTGTTGCGCCTGCCCTTTGACGGGCAAACCTCGGTGCAGCAACTGCTGGCGATAGTCAAAGAGGCTGCCCTGGGCGCGCAATCCCATCAGGACCTGCCATTCGAGCGCCTGGTCGATGCCCTCAAGCTTGAACGAAGCCTGAGCTACAACCCGCTGTTTCAGGTGATGTACAACCATCAGCCAGAAGTTGCGGACGTCACGGCGCTGACCCTCAAGGGTGGCCTGGCGCTGAACGTGATCGAGTGGGAGAGCCGCAGCACCCAATTTGATTTAAGCCTGGACACCTATGAAAAGGCCGGGCAATTGCACGGCGCATTCACCTACGCGACAGATCTGTTCGAGCCCGAGTCGATCCAGCGCCTGGCGCAGCACTGGAACCGTGTGCTGCGTTGCCTGGTGGAAGATCCAGCCGCAAGGGTAGGGGAAATACCGTTGCTGGGGGCTGACGAATACCGTCAGGTGGTGGCGCAGTGGGGCCGTCACGATATGGCCTATCCGAGCCATTGCTGCGTGCACCAATTGTTCGAGCAACAAGTGGCTCGCACACCAGATGCGGTGGCACTGATCTTCGACGGCCACGTCCTGAGCTATGGCGAACTCAACAGCCGAGCCAACCGCCTGGCTCATCATTTGCTGGTACACGGCGTCGGGCCGGAAGTGCTGGTGGGCATCGCCGTGGAGCGCGGGCTGGGCATGGCGGTCGGCCTGTTGGCGGTGCTCAAGGCGGGGGGCGGTTATGTGCCGCTGGATCCTCAATACCCTGCCGATCGCTTGCTGTGCATGATTGAAGACAGCGCCTGCGCGTTGGTGCTGACTCAGTCGAGTGTGTTGAACCGCTTGCCGATACCCGATTCGGTGCAATGCCTGTGCCTGGATCAGGATGCGGACTGGCGCCACACTGACAGCCACGACCCGGATCGTGTCATCGAGGGTGAAAACCTCGCCTATGTAATGTTTACCTCGGGCTCAACCGGTCGGCCCAAAGGTGTCGGTATCAGTCACGCTGCCTTGAGCAAGCACACCTATGTGTCCCTGGAATATATGGGGTTGAGCGCTGTGGATCGGGTGTTGCAGTTCTCTACGTTCAACTTCGACGGTTTCGTCGAGCAGCTTTACCCTGCATTGATCTGCGGAGCTTCGGTGGTACTGCGTGGCAACGAGGTTTGGGACAGTGAAACCTTGTACCGCCAGTTGATCGAACAGCGGATCAGCATCATGGACTTGACCACGGCCTACTGGAACATGCTGGCCAAGGAGTTTGCCGGCGCAGGGGCACGTGATTATGGCGCGCTGCGCCAGGTCCACAGCGGTGGCGAGGCGATGCCCCCGGAAGGCGTATTGGCCTGGCGTCAGGCGGGGCTGGCCCATGTCCGTTTACTCAACACTTATGGGCCGACCGAAGCGACTGTCACCACGACTACCCTCGATTGCACCGACTATGTCAAAGGCCGCCGCGCAGTACCGTTGACCCTGCCCATCGGCCGCCCGTTGCCAGGTCGTAGCGTACAGGTGTTGGACGATAACGGCCTGCCGGCGCCGATTGGCGTCGTAGGAGAGTTGGTGATCGGTGGCGAGTTGCTGGCCCGTGGTTATTTCGGCCGTGGGGCGCTGAGTGCCGAACGATTTATCCCGGACCCCTTCAACGGTTCGGGTGCACGGCTGTATCGCACCGGTGATCTGGCGCGCTTCAATAACGAAGGCATTCTCGAATACGTTGGTCGCCTCGATCATCAAGTGAAAATCCGTGGCTTTCGCATCGAACTGGGCGAAATCGAGGCGCGGTTGCTGGAGTTGGACGACGTACGTGACGCGGTTGTCCTGGCGCAACCCGGAGCTGGCGGCCTGCAATTGGTCGGCTATGCGGTGGCAGCCAACCCGGTGCTGGTCCAGACGTCGGCTGCAGCGCTGCGCGAAACGATCCGCGCGCGGCTTGCCGAGCATCTGCCCGACTACATGATTCCGGCACACCTGCTGTTTCTCGACGCATTGCCGTTGAGCCCAAATGGCAAACTCGACCGCAAGGCGCTGCCGCTTCCTGATGCCAGCCTGGCGCAGCAGTGCTACGTCGCCCCGGGCACCGTGCTGGAGCAGCAGATCGCCGGGATCTGGCAGGACGTGCTCAAGCTGCAGCAGGTTGGCCTGAACGACAATTTCTTCGAGTTGGGCGGCGACTCGATTATCTCCATCCAGGTGGTCAGCCGTGCTCGTCAGGCGGGTATCAACCTGACGTCCCGCGACGTGTTTGTCCATCAGACCGTCAAGGCGCTGGCCGGTGTCGCGCGTCACAGTGGCCAGGGCTTTACCGTGGATCAAGGACCGGTGACTGGAGCGTTGCCGTTGTCACCGATCCAGCAGTGGTTTTTTGCAAGCCCAGTACCGCAACGGCACCACTGGAACCAGGCAGTGCTGTTGCGCCCGGTCGAACCCCTGCGTGTCGAGGTCTTGACCCAGGCGTTGGCGGCGCTGATCAACCATCACGACAACCTGCGGGCACGTTTCCACGAAGGCCCTGACGGGTGGGTAGGCGCGTTGGCCAAGGCAGAGACCCTGGCCGATGACCTGTTATGGCAGGTGCAGGCAGGCACAGCTGATGAACTGCCGAGCTTGTGGCTTGAGGCCCAGGCCAGTCTCGACCTGCAACATGGCCTGGTGCGTGGGGTGCTGGTGAGTCTGGCCGATGGTAGCCAGCGCTTGTTGCTGGTGATCCATCATCTGGTGGTCGATGGCGTGTCCTGGCGGATCTTGCTGGAGGACTTGCAGCGGGCCTATCAGCAGCTAGTACAGGGCCAGCCCGTATGTCTGCCGGCCAAGACCAGTTCGTTCAAAGCCTGGAGCGAGCGCTTGCACGCCTATGCCCGTCGGGAAACGGTGGAGCATGAACTGGCGTACTGGACCGCACAGCTACAGGGCGCCGAGGTCGACTTGCCTTGTGAAAACCCTCGGGGCAGCCTGCAAAGTCGCCATGCCCAGGTCGTGCGCTGCCGTCTGGAGCCACAGCTGACCCGTCGTTTGCTGCAAGATGCCCCCGCGGCCTACCGCACCCAGGTCAATGACCTGCTCTTGACTGCATTGGCTCAGGTCACGAACCACTGGACCGGTCATGCGAATACCCTGATCCAGCTTGAAGGCCATGGCCGTGAAGAGCTGTTCGACGACATCGACTTGAGCCGCAGCGTGGGCTGGTTCACCAGCCTGTTCCCGGTAAAGCTCACCCCGGCGGCTTCGTTGCCGGCGTCCATCAAGCAGATCAAAGAGCAACTGCGGGCCGTTCCCCGCAAGGGTATCGGTTTCGGGGTGTTGCGCTACCAGGGCAGCGTAGCGAACCGGCGCATGCTCAAGGCGCTGGCGCAGCCGCGGATTACCTTCAACTACCTGGGCCAGTTCGATGGCAGTTTCGATGCCGGCCAGGGGGCATTGTTTGCACCGGCCGGGGAAAGCGCGGGCGCCGAGCAAAGCGTCGATGCACCGCTGGACAACTGGCTGTCCATTGAAGGACAGGTGTACGAAGGTGAGCTGGAACTGCGCTGGACCTTCAGCCGCGACATGTTCGCCACCGCAACGATCCAGCGTCTGGCCGATGACTATCACGCCGCGTTGCAGGCGTTGATCGAGCATTGCTGCGATCTGCAACAGGCGGGGATCACACCATCGGACATGCCTTTGTCGGGCCTGGATCAAACACAGCTCGACGCGCTGGACACGCCCTCGAACATCGAGGACATCTACCCGTTGTCGCCCATGCAGCAGGGCATGCTGTTTCACAGCCTGTACGAGCAGGACGACGGCACGTACATCAATCAGCTGTGCGTGGATGTCGATGGCCTGGATGTGGAGCGTTTCAAGTCTGCGTGGCAAGCCTGCGTGGACGCGCACGACATCTTGCGCTGCAGGTTTCTCTGGCAGGGCGAACTGGACAGCCCCCTGCAAGTCATCCACCGCCAACTGGCGTTGACGCTTACCTGCCATGACTGGCAAGGACGGGCTGATTTATCTTCGGCGCTGGCGCACTTTGTCGAGGTTGATCGCGCCCGGGGTTTTGAGCTGGACCAGCCGGGACTGTTGCGCCTGGCCCTGATCCAGGTCGCGCCCCAGCGTCATCATCTGGTCTTTACCAACCACCATATTTTGATGGACGGCTGGAGCAGCGCGCAGTTACTCGGTGAAGTGCTGCAACGCTATAGCGGCCAACCTGCGACTGCGCCGGTGGGGCGTTTCCGCGACTATATCCAGTGGTTGCAGCGCCAGGATGTGACTCGGGATGAGACCTTCTGGAAGACCCATCTGGCCGAGCTGCAAGAGCCTACGCTGCTGGCCCCGGCACTGGGGCAGGTGATGCCGCTCACCGAGCAGGCGGGTCATGGCCTGTTCCTGCAAGGTTTGACGCCGGAACACACGCGTAATCTGGACGCCTTTGCCCGTCAGCATAAAGTCACCCTCAATACCGTGGTGCAAGCCGCGTGGCTGTTGCTGCTGCAGCGCTGCACCGGTCACGACGCGGTGGTCTTCGGTTCGACCGTAGCCGGTCGCCCGGCGGACCTTGCCGGTATCGAACAGCAGTTGGGATTGTTCATCAATACCCTGCCGGTGGTGGCCGAGCCCAAGCCGCAATACACCGTCGGCCAATGGCTGCAAGCGGTCCAGGCACAAAGCCTGGTATTGCGCGAGCACGAGCATACGGCGTTGTTCGATATACAGCGCTGGGCCGGCCACAGCGGCGATGCGTTGTTCGACACCTTGCTGGTGTTCGAGAACTATCCGGTTTCAGCGGCCCTCGAGCAGGGCGCGCCAGCGGGGCTGGTGTTTGGTCCGGTGGCCAACCATGACCAGACCAACTACCCGTTGACCCTCGGCGTGACCCTGGGCGCAAGCCTGGCACTGCATTACAACTTCGACACCCGTTACTTCAGGGCCTCGACCATCGAGGCAATAGATGGCTACTTGCGTTCCCTGCTAGAGCAGTTGTGCATTCGTGGCGAACGCACTCTGGGCGAACTGAGCCTGTTGAGCCAGGAGCAACGGCAAGTGCTGGTACACGAGTGGAATGCCAGCGCCACACCATACCCCCTCGAACGCTGCGTTCATCAGCTGATCGAGGATCAGGTGCGGCGCACCCCCGAGGCAGCTGCGCTGGTGTTTGGCGACACTCAACTGAGCTACCGAGAAATGGACCGGCGCGCCAACCAACTGGCACATCAACTGATCGGCCTCGGCGTTGGCCCGGACGTGCTGGTGGGCCTGGCACTGGAACGCAGCCTGGAAATGGTCATCGGCCTGCTGGCGGTGCTCAAGGCCGGTGGCGCCTATGTGCCGCTGGACCCCGATTACCCAAGCGAACGCCTGGCCTACATGATCGAGGACAGCGCCATCGGCCTGCTGCTGAGCCAGCGTTCGGTACTGGCATCGCTGACGCTGCCCGCTGCCCTGAAGACCTTGTGCCTGGACGAACCGGGCGACGCGACGTTTTCCACGGCCAATCCAGATGTCGTGCTGTCGCCGGAAAACCTCGCCTACGTGATCTACACCTCCGGCTCGACCGGCAAGCCCAAGGGCGCTGGCAACCGCCATAAAGCCCTGACCAACCGCCTGTGCTGGATGCAACAGGCCTATGAGCTGACGCCGGACGATGCAGTGCTGCAGAAGACCCCGTTCAGTTTCGATGTGTCGGTGTGGGAGTTTTTCTGGCCACTGATGGTCGGCGCCCGCTTGGTGGTGGCGGCTCCCGGTGATCACCGCGAGCCGGCAAAACTGGTGCGCTTGATCAACGTACAGCGCGTTACCACGCTGCACTTTGTGCCATCGATGTTGCAGGTGTTCTTGCAGGACCCGCAGGTCAGCGAATGCCGCAGCCTGACGCGCATTGTGTGCAGCGGCGAAGCCTTGCAGGTGGATGCCCAGCAGCAAGTGTTCGCCAAGCTGCCCGGTGCGGGGCTTTACAACCTCTACGGGCCGACCGAGGCGGCGATTGACGTGACCCACTGGACCTGCCGCGACGAAGGCCGCGACAGCGTGCCGATTGGCCAGCCGATCGGCAATGTGCAGACCTACGTACTGAGCGCGGACCTGGCCTTGGTGCCGGTCGGTGTGGTGGGAGAGTTGTACCTGGGGGGCGAAGGCCTGGCGCGGGGTTATCACCGCCGCGCAGGGCTCACGGCCGAGCGTTTTGTCGCCAGCCCGTTTGTGCCGGGTACGCGCCTGTACCGCACGGGCGACCTGGTGTGCCAGCGCGCTGATGGGGTCATCGAATACCGGGGTCGTATCGATCATCAAGTGAAATTGCGCGGCCTGCGCATCGAGTTGGGGGAGATCGAGGCACGCTTGCTGGAACAAGACAGCGTGCGCGAAGCGGTGGTGCTGGCGGTGCAGGGCGCCGGTGGCTTGCAACTGGTGGGCTATGTGGTGCCGGTGCGCGCAGAACTGTTGCTGGCATCGCCTTCGGCACAGTCGGCCTGGCGCGACGAACTCAAGGCGCGGCTCAGCGTCAGTCTGCCGGACTACATGTTGCCCAGCCACTTGCTGCTATTGGCCGCCTTGCCACTGAGCCCCAACGGCAAGCTCGAGCGCAAGGCTTTGCCAGCGCCCGACGCTTTGCAGCGGTCGGTCCACCGAGTGCCTGTCACGCAGTTCGAGCATGAGTTGGCTGAGTTGTGGAAGGACGTCCTCGGTCTTGAACAGATTGGCTTGGACGATGATTTCTTCGAACTGGGCGGGCACTCCTTGCAACTGGTCATGCTTCAGTCCCGGGTGCGCAGTGCCCTGGGTGTGGAGCTGGCGCTCAAGACGTTCTACGACCTGCGCAAGTTTGAAGACCTGGCAGCCCATCTGCACGCAGCGGCAGGGGCGGGGTCGGCCCTTGAATTCGACCTGATCTTCGACGCCCTTGATGAATTGGAGAACCACAATGCTTAAGCCCGACCCGTTGCGCTCTGAGGAAATGCTTGAGCGAATCAAGGGCCTGGACGGCCACAAGCGCCAGCAACTGTTCAGCAAACTGGCCCAGTCCGGCGTGAACGTGGCGCGCTTGCCGATCCTGCCCGCCAAGGAAACAGGCGCGTTGGCGCTGTCCCATGCGCAACAGCGCCAGTGGTTTCTCTGGCAACTGGAACCACGCAGCAGTGCCTACAACATCTGTTCGGCCTTGCGCCTGCGTGGTCCTCTGGACGCTGCACTTCTGGCCGACAGCTTCAATCGGCTGGCGGCGCGTCATGCCAGCTTGCGTACGGTATTCGTCGAGGAAAATGGCCAGGTTTTCCAGCGTGTCGAGCCGGCTGAATCAACCCTTATTCAGATCGATAGCCAAGGCGTGACCGCCAGTACACCCGAGCAAGCCATCGAACAGTGCCTGGCTGCCGAAGCCGACTGGGTCTTCGATCTGAGCCGGGGGCCGTTGATCCGGGTGCGCCTGCTTGAGCTGGGGCAGGACGATCACGTGCTGGCGGTGACTGTACATCACATCATCACCGATGGTTGGTCGATGGCAGTCATGGTGCGAGAACTGCTCGAATACTATCGCGCAGGTCTTGAGAAACGGACGGCGAACCTGCCGGCCTTGCCCATTCAATACATCGACTACGCCCAATGGCAGCGCCAGTGGCTGGACGCCGGCGAGCGTGACCGGCAGTTGGCATATTGGCAGCAACAATTGGCGGGGGAATCGTCGGTGCTGGCCTTGCCGACGGACCATGCGCGGCCGGCGGTGCAGAGCTATCGGGGGGCCAGCTTCGACTTCAGTGTGCCGGCAGCATTGACCGAAAGCCTGCGCAGTTTGGCGCAGCGTGAGGGTGTCTCGCTGTTTACGTTGCTGCTGGGTATGTTTCAGGTGCTGCTGTACCGCTATAGCGGGCAGAAGGATATTCGCGTCGGCGTGCCCACCGCCAACCGCAATCGCCTGGAAACCGAAGGGCTGATCGGTTTCTTCGTGAACACTCAGGTGCTCAAGGTGGATGTCGACGGTAGTGTGCCGTTCGAGCAGTTTCTGCAGCGAGTGGGCCGCGTCGCGCAAGAGGCCCAGGTACATCAGGATTTGCCCTTCGAACAACTGGTGGAGGCACTGCACCCCCAGCGCAACCTGAGCTACAGCCCACTGTTCCAGGTGATGTACAACCATCAGCAACAGACGCGAGCCGAAGGCGTTGGGGTAGGGGGCTTGCAGGTCCAGGGGATCACGCGGCCGCAAGCCTGGGCGCAGTTCGACCTGACTCTGGACGTCAGCGAGCTTCTGGACGAGCAGGGCTTGGCGGCGACCCTGACCTACGCCACTGACTTGTTCGAGCCCGCCACCGTCGGACGCCTGAGTCGACACTGGCTCAACCTGCTACAGGCGGTGGTCGCCAACCCAGGGCAAACCCTCGGTGATCTGCCGTTGCTGGAACCCGACGCGCAACAGTTGCAGGAACGCGACTGGAACGCCAGCGCCACGCCATACCCCCTCGAACGCTGCGTTCATCAGCTGATCGAGGATCAGGTGCGGCGCACCCCCGAGGCAGCTGCGCTGGTGTTTGGCGACACTCAACTGAGCTACCGAGAAATGGACCGGCGCGCCAACCAACTGGCACATCAACTGATCGGCCTCGGCGTTGGCCCGGACGTGCTGGTGGGCCTGGCACTGGAACGCAGCCTGGAAATGGTCATCGGCCTGCTGGCGGTGCTCAAGGCCGGTGGCGCCTATGTGCCGCTGGACCCCGATTACCCAAGCGAACGCCTGGCCTACATGATCGAGGACAGCGCCATCGGTCTGCTGCTGAGCCAGCGTTCTGTACTGGCATCGCTGACGCTGCCCGCTGCCCTGAAGACCTTGTGCCTGGACGAACCGGGCGACGCGACGTTTTCCACGGCCAATCCAGATGTCGTGCTGTCGCCGGAAAACCTCGCCTACGTGATCTACACCTCCGGCTCGACCGGCAAGCCCAAGGGCGCTGGCAACCGCCATAAAGCCCTGACCAACCGCCTGTGCTGGATGCAACAGGCCTATGAGCTGACGCCGGACGATGCAGTGCTGCAGAAGACCCCGTTCAGTTTCGATGTGTCGGTGTGGGAGTTTTTCTGGCCACTGATGGTCGGCGCCCGCTTGGTGGTGGCGGCTCCCGGTGATCACCGCGAGCCGGCAAAACTGGTGCGCTTGATCAACGTACAGCGCGTTACCACGCTGCACTTTGTGCCATCGATGTTGCAGGTGTTCTTGCAGGACCCGCAGGTCAGCGAATGCCGCAGCCTGACGCGCATTGTGTGCAGCGGCGAAGCCTTGCAGGTGGATGCCCAGCAGCAAGTGTTCGCCAAGCTGCCCGGTGCCGGACTCTACAACCTCTACGGGCCGACCGAGGCGGCGATTGACGTGACCCACTGGACCTGCCGCGACGAAGGCCGCGACAGCGTGCCGATTGGCCAGCCGATCGGCAATGTGCAGACCTACGTACTGAGCGCGGACCTGGCCTTGGTGCCGGTCGGTGTGGTGGGAGAGTTGTACCTGGGGGGCGAAGGCCTGGCGCGGGGTTATCACCGCCGCGCAGGGCTCACGGCCGAGCGTTTTGTCGCCAGCCCGTTTGTGCCGGGTACGCGCCTGTACCGCACGGGCGACCTGGTGTGCCAGCGCGCTGATGGGGTCATCGAATACCGGGGTCGTATCGATCATCAGGTGAAATTGCGCGGCCTGCGCATCGAGTTGGGCGAGATCGAAGCGCGCTTGCTGGAACAAGACAGCGTGCGCGAAGCGGTGGTGCTGGCGGTGCAGGGCGCCGGTGGCTTGCAGTTGGTGGGCTATGTCGTGCCCTCGGACTGTCACTTGGCTGAAGCAGATGCCAATACCCAACACGCCTGGCTGGAGACCATTCGCGCGCAGTTGCGCCAGGGTCTGCCGGACTACATGGTACCTGCCCAGATCATGCTGCTCAGTGCGCTGCCCGTCGGCCCCAATGGCAAACTTGAACGCAAGGCCTTGCCGGTACCGGAGGCGGCCCGTGGACGCCGCGATTACCTGGCGCCCCTGGATGATTTGGAGTGCCAGATCGCCGACATCTGGCAGCGGCTGCTGGGCGTGGAACAGGTGGGACTGAGCGATGATTTTTTTGAGTTGGGCGGCCATTCGTTGCTGGCCACGCAAATGATGATGCAGATCCGCACCGCGATGAATCTCGACGTTCCCCTCAAAACCCTGTTCGTAACCAGCACGCTCGGCGATTTTGTCCAGCAAGTGCGCTTATTGCAATCCGATGTCCAGCCGCTGCAGGACGAGTTGGCTAAATCCTTGGCCGCCCTCAAACGTCTATCTGCAGATGAGCTTGAAAATCTGATTTCCTAGTGAGGACTGCGGCGTGCAAAAGTTAATCGAGTCGGTGGGAACGCTTTCTTTGACAGAAAGAAAAGCCCTCGCCGTTCTGCTTGGAAAAAAAGGCATCAATCTGTTTGCGATTGCGCCGATTTTCAAGCGAGATGCCTCAGAGCCGCTGCTGTTGTCCTACGCACAGGAACGTTTATGGTTTCTCTGGCAACTGGAGCCTGAAAGTACCGCCTACAACATGTCGTCGGTCCTGCGCCTGCAGGGATCGCTGGATGTGCCGGCCCTCGAATCGGCCTTCAATGCCCTGATCGCCCGGCATGAGCCGTTGCGCACCACGTTTGCCGAAGACGCCGGTCGCGTGGTGCAGCGCATCGCCGAGCAGGTGTCATTGAGCATCGAGCTACAGGATGTCAGCGCCCGGTCGCTGTCCGAAGAGGCGTTGCGCGCGCTGATTAGCGGCGCTACCCAGCAGGCCTTCGATCTGACATGTGGGCCGTTGCTACGGGTCAAGTTGCTGCGTCTGAGGCCGGATGAGCATGTGCTGGTGCTGGTGCAGCATCACATCGTCTCCGATGGCTGGTCGATGCAGATCATGGTCGAAGAGCTGATCCAGCTATACGCCGGTTTCCAGCACGGCAAACCGGCCACCTTGCCCCCACTGGCGATTCAGTACGCGGACTATGGCCTGTGGCAGCGCAACTGGATGCAAGCTGGCGAGCGCGAGCGACAGCAAGCCTATTGGCGCAAGCAACTTGGGGGCGAGCAGCCGGTGCTGCAATTGCCTGCCGATTTCCCGCGCCCGGCTGCCCGCAGCTATGGCGGCGCGCGGCTCGACAGCGCATTGCCCTCGGCATTGGCCGCAGGCCTGAAAAACCTTGCCCAGCGTGAAGGCGTGACGTTGTACATGCTGTTGCTGGCATCGTTGCAGGTGCTGATGTATCGCTACAGCGGCCAGCAAGACGTGCGCATCGGCGTCGCGGTGGCGAACCGTAGCCGCGCCGAGACGGAGCGTTTGATCGGTTTCTTCGTCAACACTCAAGTATTGAAAGCCCAGGTCGACGGCCACGCATCCTTTGCCGGGTTTTTGCAACAGGTCAAGCAAACCGCGCTGCAGGCCCAGGAGTATCAGGATCTGCCGTTCGAGCAGTTGGTGGAGCTGCTCCAGCCGGAGCGCAGCCTGAGCCATAGCCCATTGTTCCAGGTGATGTACAACCACCAGGGGCTGGAGCGCTCGAGCCCGGTGGTGGCGCAATTGCCGGGTTTGCTGATTGAAAACATGAGCGTCGCGCACCACGCCGCGCAATTCGACCTGACCCTGGAAACCTACGAAACCCGTGACGGCCTTAGCGCTTCACTGGTGTTTGCCACCGATCTGTTCGAGGCTGCGACCATTGCCCGCTTGCAGGGCCATTGGTTGAACCTGCTGCATGGCATCGTTGCCGACTCTCGACAGCGTATCGATGATTTACCGCTGCTGGATACGCTGGAGCGCCAGCGCATCGTCCACGAATGGAACCCGCCCACGACGCCCTTGCCTGCCAAGGCCGTTCACCAGCAGATTGCCGACCAGGCGCGCCGCACCCCCGAGGCCGTGGCGTTGACGGTGGCGGGGCAATCCCTGAGCTACCAGGCTCTGCAAGCCCGTGCCAACCACCTGGCCCACACCTTGATCGCACAAGGCGTGGCGCCGGGCGTGCTGGTGGGGATCGCGGTCGATCGCAGTGTCGATATGGTGGTGGGTCTGTTGGCGGTGCTCAAGGCCGGTGGCGCCTATGTGCCGCTGGATCCGGCGTATCCACAGGCACGACTGGACTACATGATTGCAGACAGTGGCATCGATCTGCTGTTGACCCAGGCGCCGCTGACACCGCGTTTTGCCAGCCAGCCGGGGCTGCGTTTGTTATTGCTCGACCAGCAGCCGGTATCTGTGGATCTGCCGGACCCGCAAGTACCGGTGTCGGCTGACGACCTGGCCTACGTGATCTACACCTCGGGTTCCACCGGCAAGCCCAAGGGCGTCATGGTGCGCCACGGCGGCTTGAGTAATTTTGTGCAAAGCATGGCGCAACGGCCTGGCCTGGCGGCCAGTGATCGCCTTTTGTCGCTGACCACCTTTTGCTTCGACATCTTTGCCCTGGAAATCTACTTGCCACTGGTACAGGGCGCGACCATCGTGCTGGCCGGCCAGGACGTTGCCCAAGACCCGCAAGCTATCCTGGCGCTGGTGGTGGAACACGCGGTGACCGCACTGCAAGCCACGCCTTCCACTTGGCGTATGTTGCTGGACCATGAGCACAGCGGCTGCCTCAAGGGCTGCAAGGCGCTGTGTGGCGGCGAAGCCTTGCCCCAGGCACTGGCCGCACGGATGTTGCAGGCTGTCGGTCCGGTGTGGAACCTCTACGGCCCCACTGAAACCACGATCTGGTCGGCTTGCCACGCGATCAGCGAACAGCAGCCAGTGCCTTACCTGGGGCGTGCGGTGGCCAACACCACGCTGTTTATTGTCGGTGCGGATTTCGCCCCGATGCCGCTGGGCGCCAGCGGCGAGTTGCTGATCGGTGGCGAAGGCCTGGCGCGCGGTTACCACCAGCGGCCCGCCCTCACGGCCGAACGTTTTGTGCCCGATCCCTACGGGGCGCCGGGCGCCAGGCTGTACCGCACCGGCGACCTGACGCGCTACCGCGTCGATGGCGTCATTGAATACCTTGGCCGGCTCGACCACCAGGTCAAGATCCGCGGTTTTCGCATTGAGTTGGGCGAGATCGAAGCCCGTCTGCTGGCCAGTGAGCGGGTACGTGAAGCCGCGGTGGTTGCAGTCTCGACGGCCACTGGCGATCAGTTGGTCGCCTACATTGTGTCGCACCAGGCTGGCCTGCCGCAGACCGATGCATCCACTCAGTTGGCAGTGCGTGAGCAGCTCAAGGCCTGGCTCAAATGCACCCTGGCCGACTACATGGTGCCGGCGCATCTTGTCTTTGTGGCAGCGATGCCCCTGACGCCGAACGGCAAGCTGGATCGCAAGGCATTGCCGGCATTGGATGTCGGCCAACTGCAGGTCGCTTATGCAGCGCCGCACACGCTATTGCAGGCGCAACTGGCGACGATCTGGGAGCAGGTGCTGAAGGTCTCGCGAGTCGGGCTCAACGATGACTTTTTTGAACTGGGCGGCCACTCCTTGTTGGCAACCCAGGTGATGTCCCGGGTACGCCATGATCTGGGGCGCACGGTGCCGCTGCGTGATCTGTTCGAGCACAGTACGCTCCAGGCTTTTGCCTCAAGTGTCGGCCAGCGTGGCAGCGATAGCGCGCCCGTCATGCAAACTGTGGCCCGCGACCAGCCTTTGAGCGTGTCTTTTGCGCAGGAACGCCAGTGGTTCCTGTGGCAATTGCAGCCGGACAGCTCGGCCTATCATTTGCCACGGGCGTTACGCCTGCGTGGGCCGTTGAATGTCGAAGCGCTGCAGGACAGTCTGAATGCGCTGGTGGCCCGCCATGAGCCGCTGCGTACCACCTTTGTCCAGGCGCCCGGCGGGGCATTGCAAGTAATAGCTGCCGATGCCGGCGTCGCGATCACGCCGCATGACTGGACCGGGCGCACGGTTGACGATACGGCCGTCATGGCCTTTGTCCAGGAGCAGGTGCGGCGGCCATTCGACCTCGAACACGGGCCGTTGCTGCGGGTCGAACTGTTGTGCCTGGGAGCGCATGAGCATGTGCTGGTGTTGACCCAGCACCATATCGCCACGGACGCCTGGTCGATGCAGATCATGGTCGAAGAATGGCTGGCCGGTTATCAGGCATGTTGCGCCGCACGCCCGATCCAGTGGCCGGCGCTGGCGATCCAATATGCCGACTACGCGGCCTGGCAGCGCCAATGGATGGCGGCGGGCGAGCGTGAGCGCCAGTTGGCCTACTGGACCCAGCACTTGGGCACCGAGCAGCCGGTGCTGCAACTGCCCACTGATCGCCCGCGCCCGGCCATCCAGAGCCAGCACGGTGCCCGGCGCGACCTGCTGCTGGATGCCAGACTGAGTGCCGACCTCAAGCGCCTGGCCCAGGAGCAGGGCGTGACCCTGTTCATGTTGTTGCTGGCGTCGTTCCAGGTATTGCTGCACCGCTACAGCGGCCAGGCGGATATCCGCGTCGGGGTGCCCGTGGCCAACCGTCATCGCATTGAAGTCGAGCGTTTGATCGGCTTTTTCGTCAATACCCAAGTGTTGAAAGCCGACGTAGAAGGGCATCGCTCATTTGCCGAGCTGCTGCAACAGGTCAAGCACCATGCCCTGCAGGCCCAGGAGTATCAGGACCTACCGTTCGAGCAACTGGTCGAAGCCTTGCAGCCGCAGCGCAACCTAAGCCACAGCCCGTTGTTTCAAGTGATGTTCAACCACCAAGCGCAGGTCGCCACAGGTTTTGGTTCGTTGCCGGCGGGCCTTGCGGTTGAAGTCTTGGTGGGCGATGACAGCGCGGCGAAGTTCGACCTGACCCTGGAAACCAGCGAAACGCCGGATGGCATCGGGGTGTCCTGGATCTACAACGCCGACTTGTTCGACGCCTGCACTGCCGAACGGCAACTGCAGGATTGGCAACGCTTGCTCCAGGCGTTTGCCAGCGATGCCGAGCAGCCCGTGGGCCGGGTCGCCTTGGGCGATGCAGCGACCCGCCAGCAGATCCAGGCGCTGCTTACCGGTCCTTCACGCACTGCGCAAATGGAAGATAGCGTGCAGCGCATGTTCCAGCACCAGGCCGAGCGCGTGCCGCAAGCCCTGGCACTGGTTTGTGGTGAAGAACAGCTCACCTATCGGCAGTTGAATCAGCGTGTCGAGTCCATGGCGCGGCACCTGCAGGCGATGGAGGTCGGGCCGGGGAGCCTGGTGGCGATCGCCGTCGAACGCGGCGTGGCGTTTGTCGTCGCGATGCTGGCCGCGCTGCGCGCAGGCGCGGCGTTCCTGCCACTCGATCCCCATGTCCAGCACCAGCGTCTGGCCGGCTTGTTGCAAGACAGCCGGGCAGACCTGCTGATCGCTCCCGGCGAGTTATTGCAAGCGCTCGAATGCCCGCCGTCGATTCGTACCCTGAGTGTGCAAAGCGCTGAAGCGCACAGCGAGATACCTTTGCGCACGGTGACTTACCACGGTCAGATGCCAGCCTATGTCATCTACACCTCCGGCTCCACCGGCAAGCCCAAGGGCGTGGTGGTCAGTGGCGCGGCGCTGGTGGACTACGTGCAGTCGGTTCATGGCCTGTTGCCGATGGGCGAAATCCGCAGCATGGCGCTGGTGTCCACCGTCGCTGCCGATCTGGGCTACACCGTGTTGTTCGGCGCGCTGTGTGCCGGGCGTACCCTGCATATCATCGACCCGGAGCGGGCGATGGACGCCAATGCCTGCGCCGAGTACCTGCACAGGCACGAAGTGGACGCGATCAAGGTGGTTGCATCCCATCTCGAGTCCCTGCTCAAGGCCGGCAACCCGGCGCATGCGTTGCCGCGCCGGTGCCTGGTGCTGGGCGGCGAGGCTTGTCCACCGACCTTGTTGAATCAGATACGCACCCTGGCGCCCGATTGCCAGGTGTTCAACCACTACGGCCCTACCGAGGCCAGCGTCGGCGTATTGGCCGGGCTGGTGCCGACCTTGGCACTCGACGAACCCGTGCCGTTGGGCCAACCCTTGGCCAATGTGCGGCTACACCTGGTCGATGCAGACGTTGAGCCCGTCGCGCCCGGCGTATTGGGTGAGCTGTACATCGGCGGTGCCTGCCTGGCGCAAGGTTATCTGGGGCTGCCGGCCTTGACTGCCGAACGCTTCGTGCCCGACCCCTTTGGCGCCGCAGGCGAGCGTTTGTACCGTAGCGGTGACCGCATGGGCATCCGTGGCGAGCGGATCGACAGCCATGGACGGATCGACGACCAGGTGAAGATCCGTGGGTTTCGGGTGGAGCCCGGCGAAGTCGGCGCGTGCCTGCGCGGCCTGCAATGCCTTGACGACGCCGTGGTGATCGCCCGTGAAGGCAGCCACGGCAAACAGTTGGTGGCCTACGTCGTACCGCGTCACACAGATGACCTGGCACCTGCTGCCCAGGCAACGCTGCGCGAAGCTGTAATCAGCTGGCTGCGCGAGCGGTTGCCCGAGCACATGGTGGTGGCCCACGTGGTCGCCCTGGAAAAACTGCCGCTGACCGCCAACGGCAAGTTGGATCGCCAGGCCTTGCCGTTACCCGACCTGAGCGTGCTGCGCGCGGCCTACGTTGCGCCGCAGACCGAGCTGCAGCAACAAGTCGCCCTGATCTGGCAACACGTCCTGCAAGTGGAGCGGGTAGGGCTCGGTGACAGTTTCTTCGAACTGGGCGGGCATTCATTGCTGGTGATGGGCGTGCTGTCGCGCCTGCAACTGGAGCACGGGATCAAGGCCAGTGCGCAGTTGATTTTCAGGTTCAGCACCTTGGGTGAATTTGTCGAACACCTGGAGGTCCCCGTAGCGCGGTTGGATGCCTCCCGGTTGAGTCGTTTGGAAAGTTTGTTGGATGAGGTGGATGAAGCATGATGGACGATAACGCGGCTGCACTGAAAATTGCTGGACGCTTCATCCTTTTGCCGCTGGAAAAGCGCAAGGTGTACTTGCAAAAAATGCTCGAGGAAGGAATCTCGCCGGCCAATCTGCCGATTCCCCAGACCCGCGCCAGCTTCGAGCAGGTGCCGCTGTCCTTTGCCCAGGAGCGGCAATGGTTCCTCTGGCAACTGGAACCCGACAGCAGCGCCTACCACATCCCCCGCGCCCTGCGCCTGCAAGGCCCGCTGGACCTGCAGGCGTTGCAAGCCAGCTTCAATCAGTTGGTGGCCCGGCACGAGCCGTTGCGCACCACGTTCTGCGATGATCAGGACAAGGTTCATCAGGTAATACACCCGGCTGGCGAGGTGTTCATCGAGCAAACATCGCTGGCGCTTGGCGACGATCCTGCAATGCGCCTGGCGCGAATTCGCCAGGCGGTGGATGAAGAAACGCGGCGCCCGTTCGACTTGCTCGAGGGGCCACTGATGCGGGTCAAGCTGATCAGCCTCGGCGAGGCAGAGCATGTGCTGGTGATCACCCAGCACCACATCGTCTCCGATGGCTGGTCCATGGGCCTGATGGTCGACGAGTTGATCGCCTGTTATACCGCCGCCAGCCAAGGCCGGGCACTGCAGTTGCCGGCGTTGCCGATCCAATATGCCGACTACGCGATCTGGCAGCGGCGCTGGATGGAAGCCGGTGAGCGCGAACGCCAGTTGGCGTACTGGACCGCGCAACTGGGTGATCACCAGCCGGTGCTGGAACTGCCCACCGACTATGCGCGCCCGGCGGTGCAGAGCCACCGTGGCGCGCGCCTGGACATCGCCCTGGAAACCGCGTTGGCCGAGCGTCTCAAGCGCCTGGCGCAACAGCACAACGCCAGTTTGTTCATGGTGCTGCTGGCCTCCTTCCAGGCGCTGTTGTATCGCTACAGCGGCCAGCCGGACATCCGGGTCGGCGTGCCAGTGGCCAACCGTAACCGTGTCGAATCTGAAGGACTGATCGGGTTTTTCGTCAACACCCAGGTGCTCAAGGCGCAAGTGCAAGGCAGCACGCCGTTCCTCAGCCTGTTGCTACAGGTCAAGGACACGGCGTTGCAGGCCCAGGATTATCAGGACTTGCCGTTCGAGCAACTGGTAGAAGCGCTGCAACCGGAACGCAGCCTGAGCCACAGTCCGCTGTTCCAGGTGATGTACAACCATCAAACGCTCAAGCAGGACGCGCGCGCCGAGCACTTTGACCTGCAGGTTGAAGCGCTGGAATGGGATGTTCGCACCGCGCACCTGGACTTGACCCTCGATACCGTGGAAGGCCCTCAAGGCCTGGCCGCCACGCTGATCTACGCCACCGACTTGTTCGACGCAGCCACTGCCGAGCGCATGGCCGCGCACTGGCTCAATTTGTTGCACGGGTTGGTCGCCGATCCGCAGTGCGCCATCGCGCAGTTGCCGATGTTGGGGCGTCAGGAACAACAAGCGCTGCTGCGCGATTGGCTGCCGGAGCAGACCGCGCCCTTGCCGTGGGTGCATGAACGGATCACGCGGCAGGCGTTGACCATGCCCCACGCCATTGCCCTGATCTTCGATGAGCGTCGAGTGACCTTTCAACAACTCGACGAGCGTGCCAATCGCCTGGCCCACGCGCTGATCGCCCAGGGAGTGGGCCCGGAAGTGCGGGTCGGTATCGCCTTGCCCCGCAGCGAAAACCTGATTGTGGCGCTGCTGGCGGTGCTCAAGGCCGGGGGCGCCTATGTGCCACTGGATGTGCAATATCCGCGCGAACGCCTGGAATACCTGATGCGCGACGCGCGTATTGCTTTGCTGATCAGTGATTCACAGCTGCAAGCGCAATTGCCGGTGCCTGACGGTGTAGCGGTGCTGGCGCTCGATCAGCTCGATGTCCAGGTTTTTGCGAGCAATGCGCCGCGAGTCGAGCTTGCAGCGGATAACCTGGCGTACGTGATCTACACCTCGGGCTCCACCGGGCAGCCCAAGGGCGTCGCGGTCGCCCATGGCCCGTTGGCCATGCATTGCGTGGCGATTGGCGAACGCTATGCAATGACCCCCGACGATTGCGAACTGCACTTTATGTCGTTTGCCTTCGACGGAGCCCATGAGCGTTGGTTGACGGCGCTGACCCATGGTTCGCGCCTGTTGATCCGCGACGACAGTCTGTGGACGCCGGAGCAGACCTACCAACAGATGCACCGGCATGGGGTGACTGTCGCGGCGTTCCCGCCGGTTTACTTGCAGCAATTGGCCGAACACGCCCTGGTCCAGGGCAACCCGCCGGCGGTACGGATCTACTGCTTTGGCGGGGATGCGGTGCCTCATGCCAGCTTCGAGCTGGTCAAGCACACCCTCAAACCCGCGCATATCATCAACGGTTACGGCCCGACGGAAACCGTGGTCACCCCGCTGATCTGGAAAGCCGGCCCGGAAGATAGCTGCGACGCCGCCTATGCACCGATCGGCAGCCGGATCGGCCGGCGCCGCGCCTGTGTGCTGGATGCCGACCTCAATCTGCTGCCGGCCGGGGCCAAAGGCGAGTTGTACCTGGGTGGCGAAGGCCTGGCCCGGGGTTACCTGGATCGTCCGGCAGCGACTGCCGAGCGCTTTGTCGCCGACCCGTTCGACCGATCCGGCGGGCGTCTGTACCGCACGGGCGACCTGGTGTGTCAGCGTGCCGATGGCACTTTCGACTACCTCGGGCGTATCGATAACCAAGTCAAGATCCGTGGGTTTCGCATCGAGTTGGGCGAAGTCGAATCGCGTTTGCAGGCCCTGGACGACGTGGCGGATGCCGTAGTGATCGCCCAGGACGGCCTGTCCGGCAAGCAACTGGTGGCCTATGTAATCGCACGCGAAGGCCTGGGGCATGACGGTCTGGGCGAAGCTTTGCGCAGCCAACTGAAAAGCCTGCTGCCCGACTACATGGTGCCGGCGCAGGTGATGTTCCTGGCGCAGTTTCCATTGACGCCCAATGGCAAGCTGGACCGCAAGGGCCTGCCCAAACCCGACTTCTCCACCCAGCAACAACAGCACTATGTGGCGCCGCGCAGCGAGCTGGAACAGGCGATTGCCGGCATCTGGCAAACGGTGCTCAAGCTGGAGCGGGTGGGTCTGACCGACAACTTCTTCGAGTTGGGCGGCGACTCGATTATTTCTATCCAAGTGGTCAGCCGCGCGCGCCAGGCGGGCATTCGCTTTACTCCCAAGGACCTGTTTCTCTACCAGACGGTCCAGGGGCTGGCGGGTGTCGCGCAGACAGGCGCCGCTGCCCAGGTCATTGACCAGGGCCCGGTGATCGGTGCGTCGCCCTTGTTGCCGGTGCAGCAGGAGTTTTTCGAAACCGATATTCCCGGGCGGCATCACTGGAACCAGTCGGTACTGCTCAGGCCAATCGAACCCCTGGCGGTCGAGCCACTGAGGCAGGCGTTGGCGGCGTTGATCCGGCATCACGACGCGTTGCGTTTGAACTTTGTTCTGGAACAGGGCACGTGGCGGGCCAGCTACCGTGGGCATGAGGTCGATACCGACGGGCTGCTGTGGCAGGCCACGCTCAATCAGGTCAGCGAACTGCAAGCCTTGGGCAACGAAGCCCAGGCCAGTCTCGACCTTGAACACGGGCCGTTATTGCGGGCGGTGTTGGCGACCCTGGGCGATGGTAGCCAACGCTTGCTGTTGATCATTCACCATCTGGTGGTCGACGGGGTGTCCTGGCGAATCATTTTTGATGATTTACAAAGCGCCTATCAGCAGGCACTCAAGGGCCAGCCATGCAGTCTGCCGGCCAAGACCAGCGCCTATCGGCATTGGGCCGAGCGCCTGCAACAATACGCGCATCAGCCGCAGCAAGCGGCTCAGTTGCAAGCCTGGCAGGCACGCTTGCAGGATGCGTCGCCAGATCTGCCGTGCCGCGACGTAGATAGCGTTCCACGCCAGGGGCAAACCCACACGGTGCAGACCCGTCTGGATCAAGGTCTCACCGAACGCCTGCTGCAAGGCGCGCCGGCGGCGTACCGGACCCAGGTCAATGACTTGTTGCTGAGCGCCTTGGCGCAGGTTATCTGCCAGTGGACAGGGCAGCCTTCGACGTTGATTCAACTGGAGGGCCATGGCCGCGAAACGCTGTTCGATGAGATCGACCTGACGCGTACCGTGGGCTGGTTTACCAGTGTGTTCCCGGTCAACCTGACGCCTGGGTTGCAGATCGCAGATTCGATCAAGCAGATCAAGGAACAACTGCGCGCAATTCCCGACAAGGGCATCGGGTTCGGTGTGTTGCGCTACCTGGCCGATGACGCCACCCGCCAGGCCGTTGGCGCACTGCCGGTGCCCCGGATTACCTTCAACTACCTGGGGCAATTCGACGGCAGTTTCGATGACGCCCAGGGCGCGCTGTTCGTACCGGCCTCGGAAGACGCCGGTGCAGACCACAGCCCCCACGCCCCGCTGGGTAACTGGCTGACCCTCAACGGCCAGGTATTCGCTGGCGAACTGAGTTTGAACTGGACATTCAGCGACCAGCGCTTCGACCCGCGCCTGGTGCAGCGTCTGGCCGATGACTACGCCACGCAGTTGCAGGCCGTGATCGAACATTGCTGCCAGGGCGCCGGGCAAGGCGTGACGCCCAGCGACTTCAACCTGGTGCGCCTGGAGCAGGCGCAACTGGACAGCCTGCCGATGGCCGCCGCGCAGATCGAAGACATTTACCCGCTTTCGCCCATGCAGCAGGGCATGTTGTTCCATAGCCTGTACGAGCAGGAGCAGGGCCATTACATCAACCAACTGCGCCTGGATGTCGACGGATTGGACCCCGAGCGCTTCCGCCAGGCCTGGCAGGCCATGCTCGACAGCCATGACATCCTGCGCACCGGCTTCCTCTGGCAAGGCGCCTTCGAGCGGCCGGTACAAGTGGTGTACAAGCATGCCCAGGTGCCCTTTACGGTTCACGATTGGCGCGACCACCCGCAGCTTGAATCCGCGCTGGATGAACTGGCACGTGGCGAGCGCCAGCAAGGCTTTGATCTGGTACGCGCACCGCTGTTGCGTCTGGTGCTGGTGCGCACCGAGGCTTCGCGGTATCAGCTGATTTACACCAACCACCACGTGCTGATGGATGGCTGGAGCAACTCGCAGTTGCTCGGCGAAGTGCTCCAGCACTATTGCAGCCAAAGCGTGGTGCGCCAGCCGGGTCGCTTCCGTGACTACATCGCCTGGCTGCAACGCCAGGACAGTGGCGCCAGTGAGCGTTTCTGGAAAGAACAGTTGGCGAATCTTACCGAACCCACGCATCTGGCCAGGGCGATTGCCCACGAAGCGGACGACGAACACCGCTCCGGTGAGCATGCAAGACTGCTGGATGAAGCCCAGACCCAACGTCTGTCCAGCTTCGCCCGGCAGCAGAAAGTCACGCTCAACACCCTGGTGCAAGCGGCGTGGCTATTGATCCTGCAGCGTTACACCGGCAAGGACACCGTGGCCTTTGGTGCCACCGTGGCTGGTCGGCCGGCGGACCTCAAAGGCGTGGAGCAGCAGATCGGCCTGTTCATCAACACCTTGCCGGTGATTGCCAGCCTGCATCCCGAACAGCGTTTGAGCGCCTGGTTGCAGCAAGTCCAGGACACCAATCTGGCGTTGCGCGAGCACGAACACTCGGCGCTGTTCGACATCCAGCGCTGGTCTGGCCTGGAAGGCGGCGCGTTGTTCGACACCTTGCTGGTGTTCGAGAACTACCCGGTCTCCGAGGTCCTGCGCCAGGGCCAGCCGGAAGGCTTGAGCTTCGGTGACGTCAGCGTCCACGAGCAGACCAACTATCCCTTGACCCTGGCGGTCAACCTTGGCCAGGTGCTGTCGTTGCAGATGAGCTACAACTGCCGGTACTTCAGCGCCCAGGCCATCGAGCGGCTGTGCGGCCAGCTCGAACACCTGCTGCTGCAGATGAGCGAAGCCGGTGATTGCCCGCTGGGCGAAATCGCGATTCTGGAGGTCGGTGAGCGTCAGCAACTGGTGGAAACCTGGAACGCCACTGACGTCCGCTACCCTCACGAATATGCGGTGCACAAGCTGTTTGAAGCCCAGGTCGAACGCACGCCGCAGGCAATCGCACTGGTGTCTGGTGCGCAGCAACTGACGTACCTTCAGTTGAATGCGCAGGCCAACCGTTTGAGCCAGCGCCTGATCGACCGCAAGGTTGGCCCGGATGTGCTGGTCGGCATTGCCATGGAACGCAGTGTGGAGATGGTGGTCGGCTTGCTGGCGATCCTCAAGGCCGGCGGCGCTTATGTGCCGCTGGACCCTGATTACCCCCGCGAGCGTTTGGCCTACATGCTCGAAGACAGCGGCGTCGCGCTGCTGTTGACCCAGGGCACAGTGGTACAACGACTGCCATTGACGCAGGGGCTACAGGCACTGTTGCTCGATGAGTTGCCGGACGGTGACAGCGATGTCGACCCCGGTAATCCTGATGTACATGTAGACCCGCAGAATCTCGCCTACGTGATCTATACCTCCGGCTCCACCGGCCAGCCCAAAGGCGCGGGCAACCGCCATGTGGCGCTGAGCAACCGTTTGTATTGGATGCAGCAGGCCTATGGCTTGCAAGGTGCTGATTGCGTCTTGCAGAAGACCCCTTTCAGTTTCGACGTATCGGTCTGGGAATTCTTCTGGCCATTGATCACTGGTGCGCGGTTGCTGATGGCGGCGCCCGGTGATCACCGTGATCCGGCGAAGTTGATCGAGTTGATCGTCACTCACCAAGTAACCACCTTGCATTTTGTACCCTCGATGCTCCAGGCGTTTTTGCAAGACCCGGCCGTGGAGCGTTGCAGCAGTTTGCAGCGCATTGTGTGCAGCGGCGAGGCACTGGCGCTGGATACACAACAGCAGGTCTTCGCGCGCTTGCCGGCCTCCAGGCTGTACAACCTGTATGGCCCCACCGAAGCGGCGATCGACGTGACGCACTGGACCTGTCGCAGCGAAAACGCCAGCAATGTGCCGATTGGCGAGCCGATCGCCAACCTGCGCACCTACATCCTCGACGCCGAGCTGGCGCCGGTTGCGGTCGGGGTCACGGGCGAGTTGTACCTGGCGGGCGTCGGCCTGGCGCGCGGTTATCACCGGCGTGGGGGGCTGACGGCGGAGCGTTTCGTCGCCAGTCCTTTTGTGCCCGGCGAGCGTTTGTATCGCACCGGCGACCTGTGTCGTCACCGCCCGGATGGCGTGATCGATTACCTGGGGCGCAGCGATCATCAGGTGAAAATCCGCGGTTTGCGTATCGAGTTGGGTGAGATTGAATCACGTCTGCTGGAGCAGCCAGGCGTGCGTGAGGCGGTGGTATTGGCGGTGGACGTCAAAGGCGGCAAGCGACTGGTGGCCTACGTGGTGCCCAACGATGAACAACTGTTGGGTAACCCGGGGGGCCAGGTTGAGTTTCACCAGCACTTGAGCGAACAGTTGCTGCGCGGTTTGCCCGACTACATGGTGCCAAGCCAGACCCTGCTGCTGGCGAAAATGCCCTTGAGCCCCAACGGCAAGCTGGACCGCAAGGCCTTGCCGGCGGTGGATTCCTCTGCGCTGCAGGCCAGCTATCAGGCGCCATGTGACACCACCCAGCGTACTCTGGTGGATATCTGGCAGGCGGTGCTGGGCCTGGAGCAAGTCGGTGTCACCGATAACTTCTTTGCCTTGGGTGGCGATTCGATCATTTCGATTCAGGTGGTCAGCCGCGCACGCCAGGCCGGGTTGCAAATCAGCCCCAAGGACCTGTTCGAGCAGCCGACCATCGAACAACTGGCAGCGTGCTGCACGGTCGCCCTGCCTGAGGATGCCGCGGCCACGCCAGTGGCGCGGGTGCTGCATGGCTTGAGCGATGCGCAACGCCTGGCGCTGCCTTTGCCGCACGCCCAGGTGGAGCACCTGTACCGCCTGTCTCCAATGCAGCAGGGCATGTTGTTCCTGGGGCTCAACGCGCCTCAGGACGACATGTACGTCAACCAGTTGAGTATTGATGTCCACGGCCTCGACAGTGCACGTTTCATCAAGGCTTGGGCAGCGGTCTGCCAGCGGCATTCGGTGTTGCGCACCGGTTTCCTGTGGCAGGACCTGGAAGAGCCGCTGCAATTTGTGCTCAAGGACTTGCCGGTTCCGTTGAGCGAGTTGGATTGGCGTGACCAGGACTGTTGCGCGCAGCGCCTGCAAGCGTTGGCCGATGCCGAGCGCGAGCGTGGTTTTGCGCTGGAGTCGGCACCTTTGCAGCGCATTGTGCTGGTGCGCCTGGGGCAAGACAGTTACCAGTTGATCTGGACCTATCACCATATTCTGATCGATGGCTGGAGCACTTCGGCGTTGATGGGCGAGCTGTTGGCGCACTATGCGGGCCAGACCCTGCCACCGCCCGTGCCGTACCATCACTACATCGGTTGGTTGGATGCGCAGGACCCGGTCAGCGCCGAAGGTTTCTGGCGCCGGCAACTGGCGCTGCTCGATGAGCCGACGTACCTTGCCGACGCCGTGGCCAGTGGTGAAGGGCGAGGGCACCAGGCGCTGTACACGCGTCTGGACGCATCGCGCACCGAGCAGCTCAAAGCCTTTGCCCGCACCCAGCAAATTACCCTCAACACCTTGGTGCAGGGCGCCTGGGCCTTGTTACTGAGCCGCTACAGCGGTCAGCGCAGCGTGACCTTTGGCGCGACCATGGCCGGTCGCCCGGCAAGCCTTGCGCAGTCCGAGCAGATCCTCGGGTTGTTTATCAATACGTTGCCGGTGATTCAGTCCATCGAGCCTGGACAAAGCGTTGGCCAATGGCTGCGCGACTTGCAGCGCTACAACTTGCAGATGCGCGAGTATGAATACACGCCTTTGACCGACATCCAGCGCTGGTCCGGGCGCAACGGCCAATCGTTGTTCGACAGCATCATCGTCTTCGAAAACCAGCCGGTGGACCGCACCTTGCGCGAATGGAGCGGCGAGTCCCTGCGGTTTGGCGAGATGGACAGCGCCGGCCTGACCAACTTCCCGATGGACCTGATGGTCACGCTGGAGGAGGGCCTGGTGATCGAATACATGTTCCTGCGCGAGCATTTCCTTGAGTCGGCGGTGCAGGTGCTGCGCCAGGACATGGAAGGCTTGTTGCTGCAATTGGCCAGCGACGCGGCGCGGCCGTTGGGTGAAATCGGCCTGCCGAGCGCATATGTGGCGCCGCGTGCCGCTCGCCTGCCGGCGCCGGCGCTGCCGCTGATCCATGAACGCATCGCCCACTGGGCCGGCGAGCAGGGCCAGCAGGATGCGCTGCTGTTCGGTGAACGGCAGATGAGTTTTTGCCTGCTGGAGGCCCGTGCCAATGCCTTGGCCCATGGCCTGATTGCACGCGGTGTCGGGCCTGAAGTGCGCGTCGGCGTCGCCTTGCCTCGAAACGCTGAACTGATTGTCGCGTTGTTGGCGGTGCTCAAGGCCGGTGGCGCCTATGTGCCACTGGACACGCACTATCCCCGCGAACGCTTGAGCTACTTGATGCAGGACTCGGGTATTGCGCTGTTGCTCACAGATACCATGACCTTGCCGCAATTGCCGGTGCCGCCGTTGTTGCCGGTACTGGCGCTCGATAGCCTGGACCTGCGCGACCTGCCGCAGACCGCGCCGGTCAGTGGCGTGCAGGCCGACAACCTGGCCTATGTGATCTACACCTCCGGCTCCAGTGGCCAGCCCAAGGGCGTGGCGGTGAGTCACGGTCCGTTGGCGATGCACTGCCAGGCGATCGGCGAGCGTTACGGCATGAGCTCGCAGGATTGCGAACTGCATTTTATGTCGTTCGCCTTCGACGGCGCCCATGAACGCTGGTTGACAACCCTGTCCCATGGCGGCCGTCTGCTGTTACGCGATGACAGCTTGTGGACGCCGGAGCAGACCTATCAGGCCATGCATCGCCACGGCGTGACGGTTGCAGCGTTCCCGCCGGTGTACCTGCAGCAGTTGGCCGAGCATGCCGAAGTGGATGGCAACCCGCCGGCGGTGCGGATCTATTGCTTTGGCGGCGATGCGGTACCGCAGGCCAGCTACGACTTGGCCCGGCGTACGCTCAAGCCGCAATTCATCATCAATGGATATGGGCCGACCGAAACCGTGGTTACGCCACTGCTCTGGAAGGCTTCGGCGCAAACCGAGTGCGGGGCAGCCTACGCGCCCATCGGCAGCTGCGTCGGTGAGCGCCATGCATATGTCCTCGATCAGGACCTCAACCCGCTACCGGCTGGTGTGGCGGGGGAGTTGTACTTGGGGGGCGAAGGGCTGGCCAGGGGTTATCTGGACCGCGCCGGGCAAACCGCCGAACGTTTTGTCGCCGACCCGTTCAGCCTCGATGGCGCGCGCCTGTATCGCACCGGGGACCTGGTGCGCCAGCGGCCCGATGGTGTCTTTGACTACCTGGGCCGTGTGGACAATCAGGTAAAAATCCGTGGTTTTCGCATCGAGCTGGGGGAAATCGAAGCGCGACTGCTTCAGGCCGAAGGCGTGGCCGAGGCCGTTGTGGTTGCCAGGGACGGTGGCAGTGGCAAGCAACTGGCAGCCTATGTGGTGCAGACTGACGAACTGATCGCGCCGCAACAGTTGTGCGAGCGCTTGCGCGAATACCTCAAGCAGAGCCTGCCCGATTATATGGTGCCCACCCATCTGGTGGTGTTGGAGCGCCTGCCACTGACCCCCAACGGCAAGCTGGATCGCAAGGGCTTGCCCGCGCCGGACGCGATGCCTGGCAGCCAGGCCTACGTCGCCCCGCGAACCGAACTGGAGCGCGCACTGGCCGAGATCTGGCAGAAGGTGCTCAAGGTGCCGCAAGTCGGAATCCACGACAGTTTCTTCGAGCTGGGTGGCGACTCGATCCTCAGCCTGCAAGTGGTGGCCAAGGCCCGTGGCCTGCAGTCCCAGGGCTTGCGCCTGAAACTGCGCGACCTGGTGCAGAAGCCGACCATTGCACAGCTCACCGCCAGCCAGGCGCCCGAGCCATCCGCGCCGTCGTCGCTGCTGGCGCTCAACAGCGAGGTCGCGCAGAACCTGCCGTTGTTCTGCGTGCATGCCGGCTTTGGCACCGTGTTTGATTATGAACCGCTGGCCAAGCAGCTCAACGGCCAACGCCAGGTGATCGCGATCGGCAACCGCACCTTGCTCGACCCAACGTGGCGCGATGAATCCCTGCAGAGCATGGCCAGGGATTACGTCGCTGACGTACGCCTCAAACAACCTCATGGACCGTATCACCTGGCGGGCTGGTCGCTGGGCGGCACCCTCGCGTTGTTGATGGCGGCGGAGCTGGAACGCCAGGGCCAGCGCGTGGCATTTGTCGGCTTGGTGGACAGCTTTGTGCCAATGGCACGTGTCGAGTCCGATGACTGGCAGGAGGATCTACAGCAGTTCCTGCACGTGCTGTTGCCCAGTGTGCGCATGGACACGGTGCTCGCTCTCGAGAGCGCGCAAGCGATCCGCAGTGTGATGGATAGCGCGATGGCCCAGGTCGCCAGCCAGGAACCCGGTGCATCGGCTTATGCGGCGCTGGGCGGGGAGGAGCTGACCAACGTGTTTATGGTCGCGCGGCGTCTCAAGGCGTTGTCGATACAGCTGCAAGGCTGCACGCCAGTCACGGTGGCGCCAATGAGTTGGTGGACACCTGGGCGCGAAGCTGAATGCCAGGCGTTGGCGTCGCAGATCGCTCAGCCTTTGAGCGACGCAAGCGTGTTGCGTTGCGGGCATTTTGAAATCCCGCGTGACGAGACGCTTGTCCGCTCGCTGCAACGCGCCCTGGCGGCGCTGGACACGTGTGGCGTGCCCGGCTGAGCCCTTTTTAACCTGCAAACGGCCGGTGGCGTACGACGCGCACCGGCCTGGAGTTGTTGTTCATGCCTTTGAATCCTGATATCGCCGCTTACCTCAAATTGGTCAACCAGGCCCGTGCCGAAGGCAAGACGGTCTCGATGCACGCCTCGACCCCGGAGGAGGCGCGAATTGCATTTGATCAATCCTCGCAACAAATGAGCTTCGCCAGTGACGAAGTGGAACACGTCGAGGAACTGACCTTGCCAGTACGTGACGGCAGCGAACTGCCTGCGCGCTTGTACAGCCGCCGCAGCCCCAGCCCGGACACGCCGCAACCCGCGCTGCTGTATTTTCACGGCGGCGGCTATGTGGTGGGCAGCCTCGATTCCCATGATGCACTGTGCCGGGCATTGGCCGAGTTGGCCGAGTGCGTGGTGGTGTCGGTGGCGTATCGCCTGGCGCCGCAATGGCGCTTCCCCACTGCCGTGGAGGACGCCGAGGATGCCTGGCATTGGCTGCGCAAGCAGGCGGCGGGGTTGGGGATCGATGGCAGCCGATTGGCCATCGGCGGTGACAGCGTCGGCGGCAGCCTGGCGACGGTGGTTGCCAACGGTTGTGAGGCACCTGAGCAACCACGGGTGCAAGTGCTGATCTATCCGGTGACCGACGCCAGCGCCAGCACCGCGTCCACTGTGCGCTACGCCAGTGGGCATTTGTTGGAGGCGCAGACGTTGCAGTGGTTCTACCAGCATTACCAGCGCAGCACAGAGGATCGCCTGGATCCGCGCTTTTCACCGTTGCTGGCCACTATCAACCCGCAAGCCGCACCGGCGTTACTGGTGCTGGCCGAGTGTGATCCGCTGCACGATGAAGGCCAGGCCTACGCCGCACGCCTGCGCGAGGCTGGCGTGGCGGTGGACGTAGAGGTATTTGCGGGCATGATCCATGACTTTTTGCGCATGGATGCGCTGGTCGACGAGGCGCAGGATGCCCAGCAGATGATTGCGCAGGCGTTGAAGGCGTATTTGAAGTAAGCGAGTTGAAACAAGACCGGGTGCATTGCGCACCCGGTTTTTTTGGCTTAGAACTTGGCGCGTAAGGCCAGGTTGAAGTTGCGGGGTTCGCCGTAGACGTTCCAGTAGTTCGGGTTGCCGGTAGTCTGGATGTACTTTTTGTCGAAGACGTTATCCAGGTTGTACTGCACTTCGAGATTTTTATTGATCTCGTAAATCGCGTGCAAGTTGGTCAGGGTATAGCCTCCTTGCTGGATCTTGTAGTCTTCGCCGACTTCCGTCTGAGTCATCTTGCTTTGGGTAATGACGCTACCACCCACGCGCGTTTTGTTAAGAACGCCCGGTAGACGATAGTCAGTGGCGATTTTGAACAGGTGTCGGGGAGCCGAGGCAGAGTAATCATCGCCCTTCTGTGCGCCAGCAATGTACTTGGACTGGGTATAGGTATAGCCACCGGACACGTTCCAATCGGCGGTCAACGCGCCGTTGATCTCAAGATCAATACCGCGATTGCGGACCTTTTCTGATGCGCGATAGCAGCCGTTCGGGCAGACGGTCTCGGCCTCGGCATCACTCAATGCCTCGGCGCGTCCGGTCTGATCCGACTGGAACAGGGCAATGGCAGTGGTCAGACGCTTGTCGAGAAACTCGCCCTTGAGTCCCAGCTCATAGTTGGAACCGGTCATGGGCTTGAGGGCGGTACCGCTCGCGTCGAGGTTGTTCTGAGGTTTGAATATCTCGGTGTAGCTGGCGTACGCAGAGAAGTTTTCGTTTAACTCCTGGACCAGACCGGCGTAGGGCGTCACTTCACCGTTTTTGGTGAATTCAGATCCCTTGACCAGGCTGTTGGATTTGTACCAACTGACGCGGCTACCCAGAATCAATTTGGTTGAGTCAGTCAAGCTGAAACGGCCTGCTGCATAAACCCCAGCTTGTTTTTGAGTCTGGTTGTACTTCCACTTGGCGACATTCAATGCCGTCGGTTTAGGTGGATCGAATGATCCAGGGTCGTTGATATCGAAAACGTAGTTATAGGTGGTGTCGTTGCCGCCGTGATAATCAAAGTCATCGACCCGCACGTTGCTGCCTATAACGAAATCATGTTGTTTGCCCAGTAACTGGAATGGACCGGAAAGATAAGTATCCACCCCAGTCTGAGTGTCGTTATAGCGGAAGTGGCGCGGTTGTAGCCTGAAACTATCAGTGGTGCCGGCCACCCGCTGGGTGAAGTTGCCGAGAAAGTCCGATTTCGCCCAGGTTTGGTTGGCCGCCACCACCAGTTTCCAGTCGTTGTCGAAGTAGTGCTGTACGTCGGCGAAGACTGTGGTGTTGTGCTTGTCCAGATGGTTCCACTTGCCGGTGAGCGAGGTGGAACGGGACAGTGGGTAGAAACTGCCGTTAGCCCGAGTAGGCAGGCCGGACCAGTCGTAGCCGGAGTTGCGATCCTTCTGGTAGGTAAAACCCAAGGTGGCCATGGTGTTTTCAGTTAGGTCAGCTTCGATGATGCTGTAGAACACCTGATTTTCTTTTTTAGCCGTGTCCAGATAGCTATTGGCATTGTTGTAGGTCAGCACGGTACGTCCACGGATCGTGCCTTCCTCGTTCAGTGGGGACGACAGGTCAACCATGGTCTTGTAGTCGTCCCACGAACCAACCGAAGTTTCGATCAATGCCTGGGGCGTGGCGGTGGGGCGCTTGCGCACCATGTTGATGGAGGCAGACGGGTTACCGGCGCCCTCCATCAGGCCGGTGGCACCACGGACGATTTCGACCCGGTCATAAATATCGGTGGTCGGTTTGGCAAGGGCGTCCATGGAGTAGGCGTTGGCGAAGTTGGTGGGAATGCCGTCAATCTGCAAGCTATCGACCTGTTGCCCGCGTGACATGTACAACGAACGTTCGGCGCCGTTCTTGACCACGGTGATACCGGTGGCGTTCTGCATCACGTCATCAAGGTTCTTCATCCCCTGGTCGTTCATGCGCTGGCGCGTGACCACCGTCACCGATTGCGGGGTCTCGCGCAGTGACATCGGCAACTTGGTGGCGGTGGCTGACTTGCCGGCGCTGTAGGCATGTGTGCCTTCGGTGGTGCCGCTGTCGCTGTTGAAGCCGCTGATAGTGGTGGCGCCCAGCTCCAGCCCGGCTGCGTTATCGCGCTTGGAGACCAGCACCAGGGTTTCGTCCTGCATGCTGAAGCTCAGGCCGGTACCCCCCAGCAACACGGCCAATGCGGCTGTGGGCGACAGGTTTGAATTGAGCGCTGTGCTGTTCAGTCCTTGCAGGTCCTGTGGGTTGTACAGCACCTGCAGTTTGCTTTGCTGGCCAAAAGCCTGGAGTGCGCTGGTCATCGGTTGTGCGGGTATGGCGAAACTGATCGTTTGCGCCTGCACCTGTGCGGCGAACGGCAGTGCCACCAGCAGCGACAGGCGGGGCAGGGTCTTCAGGTTCAGCGTGCAGCGCATGACCAGTGATGCCAGGGGAGTTAAGCGGTGAAGTGGCGACATCCGAAGGGCTCGTTGTAGTTAATGTTGGGAGTGGTTCTCATTGCTATTGGTAGTGAGACGCACCTGTGCAACAAAACCGGAAAAAATCGCACACTTGTTTTTCAGGCCGTCACCAGCTCAGCCGTGACCTTGCCATTTTTCATCCGCACCAGTTGGTCCGCCACGTCGAAGTAGCGGTCGTCGTGGGAGATCACAATGATGGTTTTGCCCAGGCGCTTGAGGTCCGGCAACAGTTCGGTATAAAAAATTCGCCGGAAGGTCGGATCCTGGTCTGCGGCCCATTCATCAAACACCAGTACCGGGCGTTCTTCCAGCCAGGCATTGATCAGTGCCAGGCGCTTGCGCTGGCCGGTGGACAGGTCGGTGGTGGTAAAGCTGCCGTCACGCACGCTCACTTTATGGGCAATTTCCAGGCGTTGCAGGTACTTGTTGGCATCGGCGGGAATCTGCTGGTCGCCTTGCACCACATCGTCAAACAGGTAGTAGTCGGCAAAAATGGTAGTGAACAGCTGGCGATAATCATCGCGGCTGACGGCGCTCACGGGCTGGCCATTGAGGCGAATTTCACCCTGTTGAGGCGGGTAAAGGCCCAGCAGCAACTTGATCAGCGTGGTCTTGCCGCAACCGTTTTCGCCGACGATAAAAATGATGTCGCCTTGCTCGATCCGCAGGTTGACCGGCCCAAGGATGAACGGCTCGCTGCCTTCGACCGGGGCGAAGCCGTAGGACACATTCGACAGTTCCAGGCTTTGCACCGGCGCCGGCTTGGCCACGCCGGGGCTGAGCAGCAAGTGCGGTTCCGGCGATGAAAACTGTTCCGACAATTGCGCGATACGGCGGAAGGCAATGCGCGCGCGGCTGACGATGGGCAGGGTGCCGATCAAGTGTTCCAGCGGGCCTTTCATGTACAGCAGGATCAACACAAAACCGCTCATCACCGCCTTGTCGCCGGTCGGCCAGAACGCCTGCATGACCAAGGCCAGGCCAATGACCACGAAAAACAGCATCGAACCGAAGGTCTTGGCGATGACAAACGTGTTGATGGCGCGGATCTGCGTTTTGCAGATGAAGTCGGCGGTGGCCTGCACGCCGTGGACAAACATGCGATGCCGACGCGGGCGGTGGATCCGCAACTCCTTGGCCCCTTCGGCGATGGCGTGGTAGCTCTTCTGCAGATCGTCCTCGGCTTCGCGGGCCGCTTCGAAGCCACGGCCACCGCTGGCCTGGGCGATGAACTGGGCCACGGTCCCGATGGCAATCGCCACCAGCATCAATACGAACATCGGCCATGACAGCATCGCCAGATAGCCGAGGCAGCCCAGGGTGACGGTCATGGAAATCGCCAGCGGCGCGAAGGCGAAGGCAAAGTCGCTGATGGTATCGACGTCGTGGGTCAGGACCGGGATCAGTCGATGGCTGCGATAGCGCTCGATCTGGTCAATCGGTGCGGCGAGAACTTTTTCGCCCAGCTCCTTGCGCAGCCGGGCGATGATGTTTTGCCCGACGTAGTTGGTACCGATGTCGGAGAAGATTGCACTCAGCAGCGCCAGCAGGCACAGGCCGGCGAAGCCCAGCATGGCCCCTTGGGTGAGGCTGCCCTCGGTATGCAGGGCGTTGTTGATGGTGGCCAACAGGGCGGTGACGCTCAGGCCCCCGACCATGCCCAGGGCAATCGAAACGGCCACGATGGGCCAGAAAGGCTTGAGCAGGCCAAACAGTTCACTGAGGGCTCCGCGTGAGGTGTTGGTCATGGGCATGGTTCCGCTTCAGTTCAACGAGGGGTAGGGAGGCGTAGGGGTGGGTTACGGGCGCCGGGGCCTGTTCAGTAAGAACGACTTTGGCGCGCGCTAATTTAAGGCCGACCGCCAGGCGGCGGTCGCCCCAGCCAGGTTGCTTAAAGGTCGCGCACGACGCGAAAGCCGACCCAATCGCCGCGCTCGCCCGGGAACAGATCGTTGCGGTTGCCCGAGCGTGAGAAAATCGGCGCCTCGCCATAGTCGTTGCCGCGAATCTGTTGCAGTTTGCAATCGGCTTCCAGCCACGGACTGCCGTCTGTGGGGGCGCCGACATAATCACGGTGGGCGCAATCGGCGACCCACTCATAGACATTGCCGTGCATGTCATACACCCCGAATGCGTTAGGCGGGAAGCTACCGGCTGGCGAGGTGTAGTTGTAACCGTCGGAGGCGCCATAGGTATTGGCGTGCTTGGCGATGCTGTATTCCTTGCCCTCATCGAACGGGAAGGGGAAAGGCCCTCTGCTGCCGGCCCGGGCTGCATATTCACGGATCGATTCGCTGACCATGCGATAGGCCTTGCCGGTTTTCTTCGACAGCCAGGCAATGTAGGCATTGGCCTCGGCGAAATCCATGCATACCGCTGGCTGCCTGGGTGTCAGCGGGTAGCGCGGCTTCCCGGCCTTGCATTCGCGGCCGGGACGGGTGTCGCCGTCGGGCATGACATAACCGGTGTCGCGGATATAGGCGTCCCATTCGCCGGCCAACACTTGAAAGCGGCTGATGGCGAAAGGTTTGCTGAACGTCACCTCATGCATCGGGCCTTCATCGGGTTGCCGGCCGGCTTCGTCCTCCGGCGTGCCCATGGTGAACGTGCCGGTGGGCAGCACGACCATTTCCGGGCAGTCCTTGCAGTCCTTGAACACCTTGCCGGGTGCCGGTGCTGCGGCGCTGGCCTGGGCGGCGCCCGAGCCACACAGGCCGGCCAAAACCAGTGCGAGCAACAATCGGGTGCGAGGACCTCGGGGCGGATGTAGTAATTGACTCGTCATGACAAACCTCTTGGAAGAAAAAACGGGCTAGGGTTTGGCGGCCTTCTGCACTTGCTCCCAGACCCGCAGGAAGTTGCCGCCCCATAATTTGGCGATGTCGGCTTCGGAGTAGCCGCGCTGCAGCAGCTCGGCAGTGACGTTGCGCACTTCGCTGACATCCTTCCAACCCTTGATGCCGCCGCCGTCATTGAAGTCCGAGGCAATGCCGACATGGTCGATACCGATTTTCCTCACGGTGTAGTCAATGGCATCGCCCAGGTCCTTGAGGGTGGCCTTGGGTTCTTCGTCGAGGATGGCGTACAGCGCCTGGGCGTACTCCCCGAACTTCTGTTCGGGCCAGGCCGCGATGATCGGGTCGCCTGGCATCAGGGCCATGGCCAGGTTGGGCAGCGGTGGCAGGTCAAATCGGCTGCGCAAGGTGTTGAGCTTGTCTTGAGTGGCTTGGGTCAACGGCCGCAAGTACGCCGAAAACCCCACCACCTGCACCACGCCACCGCTCTGCTTGATCAGTTGCAGTTCCTTGTCGCTGAGATTGCGCGGTATATCCACCATCGCCTGGGGCGCCGAATGGGACGCCACCAACGGCGTGCGACTCAGGTGCGCCACTTGTGCCAGGGCTTTGCTCGACATCTGCGAGACGTCGATGATCACCCCCAGGTCGTTTAAGCGCTGCACGGCCTGCCTGCCAATCTCCGAGAGCCCATCGAGGGCATCGGGCGAGTCGTTGAAAAACGGCAGCGGGCGCGAAGAGTCGGCCCAGTCGTTGTTGCCTACGTAGCTGAAGCCGAACATGCGCATGCCCCGCGCCGCCCAGAAATCCAGCTGATTGAGGTCGTGGCCCAGCGGGTAGGCATTGAGCATGCTGATAAAGATCGCAAACTTGCCCTCGCCATGCAGGCGCCGCATGTCATCCGGGGTATAGGCGATTGCCACTTGGTTGGGGTAATCGCGGACCATCGCGCTGATGATCTTGAAGCGCACTTCCTGTTGGTTGCGGGCTTCGTCGACAAAACCGGCAGTGGGTTTGTGAGGCGCGTTGGGCCCGTTCCACAGTTCGGGCCAGCCGAAGATGGTCAGTGCGGCTGCCGACAAGCGCCCGCGTGCCGCCTTGGCCAGGTCGAATTCCCCTGGGCCGTCCTTGTCGGCTTCCCGGCCTTCGGTGCCGAAGTCCAGGGGAATGGTGATATGGCTGTCGAAGGAGATGATCCGGTCCTGCAGCTCATCGGCTTGTTTGAGCAGCTTGAGCGGGTATCCGGGGGTGGTTCCGAAGCCGAACTCCCAGGCCAGGAAGCCTGCGCCCACTGTGAGTGCGACGGCCAGGGGCAAGCCGATCAGCAGGGCTTTTTTCGAACGTGGTTTTGTCATTGCCATCTCAGTCAGGTTCGCGGTCGAGGCACAGGCACAGGGCCTTCGCTATCTGGGAAGAACGATTGGCCTGGCGGCAAATTTAGGCCTTGGAGTGTGTCGGCAAATGATCCGTGCAGGGTGGGCGGGCCTTGGGGCAGCAGATGGCTAAATTTGCCGGCATGGGAAACGTATTAGCTTGGATAAGGCCTGCTCCATGGCTCAAACAGGTAGGGCAATGACGATTTCGCGGCGTGGGTTTATTGCAGGTCTGGCGTTGACGGGTGCGGCGGTGCCGGCGGCTTATTATGCGCACCGCCATTTGACCCGGGAGGAGGAACCCGTGACGCCCGGCGAGGCGTCCGTAGAACTGGCCGACACAACCGGCCAGCAGTTGGCCAATCGCTTGCGTGGCATCTGGGATATTCGTTTCGAAGGGCGTGACGCGGGTCTGGATGGCCTGCCCCTGCAGGGGTTGACGGTTTTTCTGGATATTGCCTCCAAGGGGCGCGGGCTGATCGGCTACCTGGATCATGATGAAGTATTGCAGGGCGCAGGCGAGCCGCTCTACCACGTGTCGGGCGATCTGGCCGAACCCGGCGAACCGCAACACTATTGGCGGTTGCTGCGTACCGTCGAGGGTGTACCGACGCCGATCTATGAGTTCAGCATGACGCTTGATGAAGTCTGGGCCGAGTTCGGCAATGCGGGCAGCGGTACTCTCAGTGGCCAGGTTTCGCGACTTGATCGCCCCTTGTCGTTACCCGTCGAAGACCACCGTTTTGTCGCCACCAAGCGTTTGTTTCCCGAAGCACGCCAGCGCATTGGTTTGAATCAGGCATTGCTCGCATGGCTGATCTCCCCGGAGCACCGCTTGTTTCACCAGCTGTGGCATGCCTCCCGGGATAAATGGCACACCCTGCCCGAGGACAAGCGCGACGCCTTGCGCGGTATTGGCTGGCAGCCTGGCCCCAGGGACAAGGAGCGTGACGCCCGCGGAGTGCGCAAGGACCGCAATGGCTCGGGCATCGATTTTTTCTTCATGCATCGCCATATGCTCGCCACCGCGCGGTCTCTGCAGGACTTGCCTTCCTGGCCACGGTTTCCACTGCCGCAACCGGAGCTCGAGCGTGATCGTGTGGGGTTTGCGCGATATTTTGATAATCATGACGGCTTTGCGTTGCCACCGACCTGGACGGCTGCGGACGACGACGCCTTCACCCGCTGGATCAGTGACATCAAGCAGGCGGACACGTTTCACGGCAACTTTCGGGTCTGGGAGGCGCGCTACAGCGATTCGCGGTATTTGTCGCGCTTGACCCTGGGGCAGTTTGGTTCGGAAATCGAACTGGGCCTGCACGACTGGCTGCACATGCGCTGGGCGTCGGTGCCTCGCGATCCGTCCAACGGCGCCCCGGTGCCGCTGGCGCGCGAACTGGATGACTTTTCACCCCGTTGGTACGTGGCCGAAAACGACTTTCTCGGCGATCCGTTTTCGTCCCATGTAAACCCGGTGTTCTGGCATTTCCACGGCTGGATCGATGACCGCATCGAAGACTGGTTTCGGGCCCATGAACGCTTTCATCCGGGCGAAGTCACGCGTTTGCGGGTCAACGGGATTCCCTGGTTCGCGCCTGGTCGCTGGGTAGAAATCGGTGATCCCTGGCTGGGGCCGGTGACTCATGGCTGTAGCACGACGCCTGGGCTGCAGATGGGCAAAACGGTGGAAATGGACCCGGAGACCATGAAGCTGGCGTTGCGTATCACCTTCGGCACGGATGACAAAAAGCTCGCCGACCTGTTCCGCAAAGTGCCTCGCAGGCCTTGGTATGCGCGGCACTTGAAGGTTGGGGACTAGGGGGTGCCAGCCGGGTGAAAACCTTGAGGGGCGATTCTTGGCCGAGCCTGACGCTCAGTACACCCGCCAGCCACCGCCCAAGGCTTTATACAAAGCGATGCTCGCGCTGAGGCGGGCCTGGCGCAGTTGTACGTTCAAGTCTTGCGCGGCATATAGCGTGCGCTGGGTTTCCAGAACCGTGAGCAGGTCTTCTGCGCCTGCCTGGTAGCGGTTTTGTGCGATGCGAAATGCACTTTGCGCCTCTTCCAGTTCCTCGGTCTGCCACTGACGTTGCTCATCCAGTCCGCGAATGCTGCTCAGGGCGGATTCCACGTCGGCGAAACCCTGGATGATGGTGCCGCGATAGCTGTGCAACAGTTCCTCCTGGCGCGCAGTGGCTTTGTCACGTTCGGCGGCGAGGCGGCCATGGTTGAAGATCGGCGCAAGCAGCCCGCCCGTGAGGTTGTAGAACGGGCTGCGCAACAGGTCTGCGGCCTGGTTTGCACCCGATCCCAGGTTGGCGGTGAGAGTGACGCTGGGCAACATGGCCCCACGTGCGACGGTGATGTCGGCCTGGGCTGCCGCCAGCCTGGCTTCGGCACTGGCGATGTCTGGGCGCCGACTCAGCAACTGGCTGGGCACGCCGGCGGCAATCGTCGGCCAGGTCAGGCTGGCAAAGGGCTGCGGGCTCAGGACCAGTTCCTGGACCGGTTGGCCCAGCAGGGTGGCCAGGCTGATACGGGCCTCGCGGGTCTGCTGCTGCACCCTGGGCAGTTGTCGTTGCTGCGCTGCGACCAGGCTTTTTTGCTGAGCCAGTTCAAGGGTAGTGGCGGAACCCGCGTCATGCCGGGTCTGCACCAGGTTCAACACGCTTTGCGCGTTAGCCAGGTTGAGTTCGGCGATGCGTAGTTGCTCATCCAGCGCCAGCACCTGTGTATAGAGGGTCGCGACGCCACTGAGCAGGGTCAGTTCGACAGTCGCTTGGTCGAACTCGCTGGCTCGCACATCCTGCAGCGCACTGTCGCGACTGGCGCGCTTGCCGCCCCAGAAGTCGATTTCGTAACTGGCGGTCAGGTTCGCATCGAAGTAATCCACCGCGCGATTATCGTTGTCGGCACTCAGTTGGCGGTAGCCGTTGCCGCCCAGCAGTTTCTGGTGGTTGGCATTCAGCCCGGCCTTGAGTTCCGGCAGCAGTGGCGCGCCGGCGATCACCGCGCTGGCCTGGGCCTGGCGTACACGGGCCATGGCGCCGGCCAGGTCGTGGCTGCCGATACGGGCCTGCTCGATCAGGCGGTTGAGTTGCGGGCTGGCAAATGCCGTCCACCATTGTCGATTGTCTGCCAGGCTGGCCGAATCCTGTGATGCATCCCAGTTAGTGGGTGGCTGCAGGCCGCTGTCGGGGCGCGGGGCAGGGCTGGTGCAAGCCGACAGCAAGACGCTGGCGGCAATCAGGGTCAAGGTGGCTTTCATCGCGTGTTCATTCACTGGTAAGGGCCGTGACGGGGTCAAGGCGAGCCGCTTTGCGAGCCGGCATAAAGCCGAAGATAACTCCGGTGACCAACGCGCACGCAAAGGCGCCGAGGGCCGAGGCCGGGGAAAAGGCCACCGCCACGTCACTGAGCAGCAGCGCGCCACCCACCAGCAGGGCCAGGCCGATGCCTGTCACGCCGCCGACCACCGACAACATCACCGCCTCTGTGAGGAACTGGCGCAGGATGTCGCGCTGTCGCGCGCCGGTGGCCATGCGGATGCCGATTTCCCGGGTGCGCTCGCGTACGGTCATCAACATGATATTCATCACGCCGATGCCTCCCACCAGCAATGAAATGGCAGCGATGGCGCCGAGCATCAGCGACAGGGTGTTCTGGGTCCGCGCTTCGGCCTGGATCATGGCGGCGTTGTTGGTCAGGTCGTAGTCGCGCTTGCCGTTGTGCAGGCGCAGCAGCAACTGGTCGATAGCCTTTTCGGCGTCGTGGACCTTGCGCGCATCGGCAGCGGCGATCACCACATATTCAGGGTTATAGGTGCCGAACAAGCGCACGCTGGCCGCCGAATAAGGGATGGCAATGCGGTTGTCACTGTCCTTGTCGCCGGAGCTGGCACCTTTTTCCGCGAGCACCCCCACCACCTGGAATGGCACGTTTTCAATCAGGATGTACTGGCCGATCGGGTCGCTGCCATTGGTAAACAGCGTGTCGCGCACTTTCTTGCCGATCACCGCCACGGTAGCGGCGGCACGCTCGTCGGCCTGGGTGAAGTAGCTGCCTTCGACCACCGGCCAGTTGAAAATCGCCGGGAAGTTGGTGTCGTTACCTCCCACATAAGCGAGGTGGTCGACATTGGCGAAGCGTACCCCGGCGTCCGCGCCATTCACTGGCATGATGCGTTGAACCTGCGGCAGGGCGGCCAGGGCCGCGACATCGTCCAGGGTGATGATGCCGGGCGGTGTACGCGGGTTGGGCGCCGAACCACTGACGTAGAGAATGTTTGAGCCGAAGGCGCCCATTTGTGCCATTACCTGGCGCTTGCTGCCTTCGCCCACGGCAAGCATCACCACCACGGAGGCGACCCCGATGATGATCCCCAGCAGCGTCAGTGCCGTGCGGAACCGGTTGACCCACATGACGCGCCAGGCCGCTTGCACAGCGTCCAGCAGCTCGGCTTTCCAGGCGCCGTTGTGCTCGGCACCGTCAGCCAGGCGTTGGCGCAGGTCCACTGCTTGCAGGGCGCGGGTGTCGAGGGTGGTGATCTCGGAGGGGGTGTCTGCGGTATCGCTGATGATCAAGCCGTCGCGGATTTCGATGATGCGCTTGGCGCGCGCCGCCACTTCGCGGTCGTGGGTGATGAGAATGACGACATGACCCTGGCTCGCCAGTTCGTCCAGCAGTGTCATGACCTCGGCGCCGCTGTGGCTGTCGAGGGCGCCGGTCGGTTCGTCGGCGAGGATGATATGGCCGCCGTTCATCAAGGCGCGTGCAATCGAAACCCGTTGCTGTTGGCCGCCGGAAAGCTGGTGCGGGCGGTTGTCGGTGCGTCCCGCCAGCCCAAGGCGCGTCAACAATGCGCTGGCGCGGGCGTGACGTTCACTGGCGCTCATGCCGGCATAAATCGCCGGCATTTCGACGTTCTCCTGGGCCGAGCCGGACGGGATCAAGTGATAGCCCTGAAACACAAAGCCGAACGCTTCGCGGCGCAGCCAGGCCAGCTCGTCGCTACCCAGGTGGGCGACGTTTTGCCCGGCAAACAGGTAGTCGCCCTCGCTTGGGCGGTCGAGGCAGCCAAGGATGTTCATCAGTGTGGATTTGCCGGACCCGGAAGCCCCGACAATCGCCAGGAATTCGCCCGCATGGATCGACAGGTCGATACCGCGAAGCACGTCGACCTGCGGCGTTTCACCGCCTCCGTAGGATTTGCGAATGCCCTTGAGTTCGATCAGTGGCGCCGACATTCAACCTCCGCTGCCATCAGCCGGGCCGATCAGCAGGTGATCACCTTCGTCCAGGCCCTCGAGCACCTGGACGCGCAAGCGGTCACTGATGCCCAGGCGGACCTGGCGGGTTTCGATGCTGCCGTTTTTGGCCACGACCCGAGCGACCTGTTGATCAATGCCGGAGGAGCCTTGCAGGGCGGCAACCGGGGCGGTCAGGGCATTCTTGACCTGGCTGGCGACGAAAAATACCTGGGTGGTCATCTCTGCCATCAGCGCGTTGTCGGCGTTATCGACGTCCAGCAGCACCGTATAAAGCACTACCCGGCCACTGCCGCTTTTCCCGGAGCTACTGGGGCTGCCGCCACCCTGGCTGGTTTCATTGAGGGGCTTGGGAGGCACGGGCAGGATCTGGCGCACGGTACTGGTCCAGCGTCGATTGCCACCACTGAGGGTAGTGAAATAAGCGTGCATCCCCGGTTTGACATGGCCGATATCTGCCTCTGAAACTTCCGCCCACACCGTCATCGGCGACAGTTTGGCGATTCGCAGGATCAACGGTGTCTGTTGCTGGGCGTTGAGGGTCTGGCCTTCGCGGGCGTCCACGGCAACCACTGTGCCACTCATCGGCGCATAGATGCGCGTATAGCCCAGTTCGGCTTCATCGCTGCGCAGACTGGCCCGGGCCTGGCGGATCTGCGCCTGGAACATGTCGACCCGCGCCTGGGTGGCGCTCAGTTCGGCCTTGGCGGTTTGCACGTCTTCCTCGCGGGTGGCGTTGCCGGCCACCAGGCGCTGCTGACGCTGGTATTTCTGGCGCGCCAACGCATGCTGTGCCCGTTGCTCCTGCAATTGGGCCTGTAAGTTCTCGATGGCGTAGCGACTGGCGTCCAGTTTGGCCTTTTGTGTCGATGGATCGATTTCCACCAGCAATTGGCCTTCCTTGACCATATCGCCGGCTTCGACGTGGATTTTCTGGATCTGTCCGGACGCTTGGGCGCCGACGTCCACATAGCGCCTTGGTTGCAGGGTGCCCAGGGCGGTGACGCTGCTTTCGATATCGCCCCGGGTAACGGTGACGGTCGCTAGATTTTCCCGCCCCGACGGCAGAATCTGCCAGGCCGCGACAGCAATAACGGGGGCCAGGGCGGCGATGACAAGCAAGGCGCGTCGGGCGGTGGGAGGACGTTTCATGCACGGTTTCCAGCCAGGAAAGATCGGGCCGCGGCTCAATCGCGCGCATCAGGCGGCGGATATGAGGGCTGTCGAGAGACGACAGAAGCGGGGGAGCTGTCAGGTAAACGAGAGGTTTGTCCTGAAATTTAGGTGTTTACATATGCAGTTACAGCTCGCGGAAATACAGGCCGGGGACTACAGGTATAAGTCGTCTTTAAATCTATATGAGAATTACTATAAATTACACTGGTTCAAACTGCCATCACTCTATATCCTCGTCGGTTCTCTTCGCACTCAAGGGTCATAAGCCGTTAAAAATACGGTCGGGAGTCATGTTGGAAAGCTACTATCGCGAGTTGGTATGTTTCCTCAACGCCAAGCTGGGCAACCGTCAGGTGGCCGAGGATGTGGTGCATGACGCCTATGTCCGAGTGTTGGAGCGCGCCAGCGATACGCCGATCGAACAACCTCGCGCCTTTCTTTATCGTACGGCCTTGAACCTGGTGATTGACGGCCATCGACGCAACACCTTGCGCCAGGTCGAGTCGCTGGAGGTGCTGGATACCGAAGAGCGCTTCTTCAGCCCCTCGCCCCAAGTCAGCCTGGATCACCACCAACGCCTGGACATGCTCGGGCGCGCCCTTGCCGAGTTGTCGCCGGCATGCCGTGACAGTTTCCTGCTGCGCAAAGTCGAAGGCCTGACCCATCCTCAAATCGCCGAGCGCCTGAATGTTTCGCGCAGCGTGGTGGAGAAACACATCGTCAACGCGATGAAGCATTGCCGGGTACGGATGCGCGAGTGGGACCGTCACTGAATAAAACGGCTGGCTTAAATTTCTTTTCATTGTCCTCGTTTCCTATCAACACATGACCTGTTGTTCAGCAGGTCGCTGAGGCTTTTCGCCCCAAAGCCACGGGGCTTATCCAGAGGACACTGGAATGACACAGGCAATTGCATCGCCCGCGGTTCACGACCTGATCGGGATCGGTTTCGGCCCTTCGAACCTGGCGTTGGCCATCGCCCTGCAAGAACGCGAGAAAGCCCAGGGCAAACTGGATGTGCTGTTTCTCGACAAGCAGGCCGACTACCGCTGGCACGGCAACACCCTGGTGAGCCAGAGTGAGTTGCAGATTTCCTTCCTCAAGGACCTGGTGACCCTGCGCAATCCCACCAGCCCTTATTCTTTCGTCAACTACCTCAAGGCCCACGGGCGCCTGGTGGACTTCATCAACCTGGGTACGTTTTACCCGTGCCGCATGGAGTACAACGACTACCTGCGTTGGGTGGCCGGGCAGTTCACCGAGCAAAGCCGCTACGGCGAGGAAGTGCTGGCGATCGAGCCGATCCTGCATCAGCAACAGGTCGAGGCCCTGCGGGTGATTTCCCGCGATGCCCATGGCGAACAACTGGTCCGTACCGCACGCTCGGTGGTCGTCAGTGCCGGCGGTACGCCGCGGATTCCCGAGGCGTTCAAGGCACTCAAGGACGACGGGCGGGTGTTCCACCATTCCCAATACCTGGCGCGCATGGCCCAGCAGCCGTGTGTCGAAGGCAAGCCAATGCGCGTCGCGATCATCGGGGGCGGGCAGAGCGCAGCCGAGGCCTTTATCGACCTCAATGACAGCTTCCCCTCGGTGCAGGTGGACATGATCCTGCGCGGTTCGGCTCTCAAACCGGCCGATGACAGCCCGTTCGTCAACGAAGTATTTTCCCCGGAGTTCACCGACCTGGTCTTCCAGCAAGCCAGCAGCGAACGCCAGCGCCTGGTCAACGAGTACCACAACACCAACTATTCGGTGGTGGACCTGGATCTGATCGAGCGTATCTACGGGATCTTCTATCGCCAGAAAGTCTCCGGTATTGCCCGCCATGCGTTCCGGACATTGACCACGGTGGAGAAAGCCAGCGCCGGGGCGCTGGGTATCGAGTTGGCGGTGCGCCATAACGCCACCGGTGAAACGGTAGTCAACCATTACGACGCGGTGGTGCTGGCCACCGGGTATGAGCGTCAGATGCATCGCCAGTTGTTGGCGCCGCTGCAGACGTATATGGGCGACTTTGAAGTGACTCGCGATTATCGCGTGGTGACGGATGACCGTTGCAAGGCGGGTATTTACATGCAGGGCTTCAGCCAGGCGAGTCATGGCTTGAGTGATACGTTGTTGTCGGTCCTGCCGATTCGGGCGGATGAGATTGCTGCGTCGCTGCATGAGCATGACCGCAGCCGCGGGCAGGGGCGCTCGGTAGGTGATGTGTTGCTGGCTACGGCAAGCTGAGAACTGCGGTCACGGCTTCAGCCGACTGGACTTCTGTTTCTGTAGGAGCGGGCTTGCTTGCGAAGGTCATTAACGATGATGCGGGGAATCCGGCACTCCGAGGCGTGCTCGGGTCTTTCGTGAGCACGCTCGCTCCTACAACGAAGGTGTTGCTGTCTCTTGTCTCGGCCTAGCCTGAACCCTTCCTGAAGAAACATCTTATTCCACGTCCAGAATCTTCCCGACGATTTACTCCCCCTAAACCCCCACGTAAACTGCGCGCGTTTTCATCAATAGCGGAGCCCCTCGATGGGTACTTGTTCGAGTCACAGTTGTCGGCCTATCACGGCCCGCGGCACATTCTCGGCAAGATAACGCGCATTTCTCCTGCCGTTGTCTCGCCGATACAGCGAGAAGCGGCATTCCGGTAGCAGCCAACCCTGGTTCTGTGCCGAAGTTCCCCCTTGTTTGATGCCCAACAGCCCGTGATCCCAATTCTGGTGTCGCTTTATCGGGCAAGCCTGCTGTGGACTCTGCAGGTTACGAAGGGATATTTTTCATGCAAGCAATCAACAACATTAACCTCGCCTCCTTGATCGACACCTTGGTCAGCCTGAGTGCCGCATTTATCCTGGGTGGGTTGATCGGCTATGAGCGCCAGTATCGCCAGCGCACGGCGGGGCTGCGCACCAACGTGCTGGTCGCGGTGGGCGCGGCGATTTTTGTCGACATGGCCAACCGTCTCGGCGGCGCCGACGGCGCGGTACGGGTGGTGGCGTACGTGGTGTCCGGCATCGGTTTTCTCGGTGCCGGGGTCATCATGCGCGAGGAAGGCAATGTGCGCGGGCTCAACACCGCCGCCACGCTGTGGGCTTCGGCGGGCGTGGGCGCCTGTGCCGGTGCCGACCTGGTCTTGGAAGCGTTGCTGGGCACGCTGTTTGTGCTGGCGGCCAACACCTTGTTGCGGCCAATCGTCAATAACATCAATCGCCAACCCCTGGACGTGGTTTCCGCCGAGGTCACCAATATTCTCTATGTGATCGCCCTTCGTACCCAGCAGAAAGCCGTGCTGGCTTTGTTGGAAGCGGAGCTGGCGCGATGCAACTACCCGGCCAGTGATGTCGACGTACGTTCCTTCGGCAATGAAGAAATCGAGATCGAGGCCATGCTGGCGGCAACCTCGGTCGACGGTGACGAACTGGATGCGCTGGTGGCGCGGATCTCCCGTTCGAGCCTGGTAGTTCAGGCCTTCTGGAGCCCCAGCACCACCGAATGAACCGGGGCGGCGCCGGCGAGTCTCCCGGCCTGGACGGCGTTTGATGTCTATATTTAGATGAGGATTAATCCTACAAATAGATCGGATTCTCCCTTCGGTCCCGACATCCTTGCATTGTTAATGTTGCGCTGTTGGGGCTAGTCACACGTGACGGTGCTGCTGTTTAACCTGCAGGGTCAGGTTCATTTTCGTCGTTGCCGGTAGGTAATACCGCTCGTCGGAACTGTGATTTCTCACAGGTATCCGGGCTTTGTGTGATGTGTAAGGGTATTGGCGTCTTGACGAACCGGTGAGCCGCCAGTAATGCAATCAACCAGTCGTGGTGCTTTCCCAGGGGAGTCGCATGAGCAAAGCGTTAATAGTGGATGACCATCCGTTCATTCGTGCAACCGTCCAATACCTGCTGAAGAAGGAAGGTTTTGAGGAGATTTTTCAGGCTGGCAATGGCGCTGATGCGGTGCAGATCGCCAGGGAAGAGCGACCAGACCTGATTATCCTGGATCTGGCGATGCCCAAACTGGGCGGGCTGGAGGTCATCAACCGAGTCAAGGCGCTTGGCCTGCCGTGCAAGATTCTGGTGCTGACCTCTTACTTGGCAGTGTTCTTTTCGACACGCTGCATGCGTGCCGGTGCAATGGGCTTTGTCTCGAAAACAGGTGAACTGGATGAGTTGGAAAAGGCCATAAAGGCGGTCATGTCCAACTACAGCTGCTTTCCCAGCCTGCCCACCAGCTCTGTACGCCGGGATGACTTGCAGACTACCGAGCAGCAACTGGTGGATGCTCTTTCAGACCGGGAGTTGACGGTGCTGCAAAAGTTGGCATTGGGTTTGGGCAACAAGGAAATTTCCGAAGACATGCTGCTGAGTCACAAGACCATCAGCACTTATAAGACCCGGTTGAAGGAAAAACTGCGCATGTCATCTGTCGTACATTTGTCCAAGTTCGCTCAGCGCAACCATCTGATCTGACATGCCGGCGCTTCTGGGAAAGTGGCTTGCGGCGATCTGCCTGGCGGGCCTGTCACTCACGGTAAATGTGGCTCATGGCGAGTCACAGTCGTTGCGTTTGCTGGGCCACTCCCATCTCGAAAAACAGACTATCAAGCTCGATGAGTCGGATTTGCGATGGTTGCATGAGCGACGCATTTTGTCGTTGGGGATCTCTACTCCCGAGTACCCGCCATTCGATCTGGTAAATAATAACGATGAGTTCCAAGGCATCACGGCCGATTACGCCGCACTGCTCGCTCAGTTATTGAACGTCAAGGTCCAGGTGCGCCGCTATAGCCATCGAGACGAGGTCATTGCGGCACTCAAGCGCGGCGAGGTGGACTTCCTGGGTTCGGCCAATGGGTACGAGGCGTCCGACCGAGAACTGATCCTATCGCGTTCCTATGCCAATGATCAGCCGACCCTGGTGACGCGCGTTGGTGAAAACCAAGTCTTGACGGGTGATCTTGCTGGCAAGCGACTTGCCATGCTTTATCACTACATGCAGCCCGAGGCGGTGGCGGCATTTTATCCCGGGGCGTCACTGCAACTTTTTCCCTCGACGATCGAGGCGGTCGGCGCCGTGGCGTTCGGCCAGGCGGATGTCTATCTGGGCGATGCGATCAGTGCCAACTACCTGATAACCAAAAACTATCTCAACAATGTGCGTATGGCTGACTTTTCGAGCATGGAGGTCAATCCGTTCGCCTTTGCGCTGGTGCGTGATAATGAACGTCTGCTGCGTATTATCAATGCTGCACTGGCGGCCATCCCGGCCAGCGAGCAGATGGAAATCCTGCGGCGCTGGAGTGCCGGTAATCTCGGCTTCGCCGGCAAGGAACGCTTGCGTTTCAGCACCAGCGAGCAGCGCTGGTTGAACAAGCATCCAAGGATAAAGGTTGCGGTCGTCGACAAACTCCTGCCGCTGTCATTGTTCAACCAGAGAGGGCAGTTCGTCGGCATGACTGCCGATGTACTGGCCCAGATCAGTTTGCGTACAGGCTTGAAGTTCGATGTGGTGCGCGGCAATTCGCTGCCGCTTCAGGTCGATCAGGTAAGTGCGGGCGACATCGATATGGTTGCGGTGGTTACGCCCAGTACAGAGCGTGAAGACAAAATCCGCTTTACCCGACCGTACCTGACCAGCCCCTTCGTGCTGGTCACTCGCAACGAAAAAAACGCAGTGAGTACCCTTGAGGATATGGCAGGTAAACGCCTGGCGCTGATCGGCGGCAACGCCCTTCGTGACAGCATCGCCCGGGATTATCCCAATATTGTGTTCGTGGACGTGGACAACACTGCCCAGGGCCTGGCGATGGTGGCCAATGGTGAAGTTGACGCAGCGGTCAACGCGCTGGTCATGGCCCGCTATATCATCGATCACGAATACCGCAATCGCCTGCGGGTGACCAGCACCGTCGGCTCCCAGCCGGCATGGGTATCCTTTGGGGTCAACCGCAGCCAGTTGGAGTTGTACTCGATCCTGGACAAGGCGTTGTTGAGCATTTCCCCGCAGGAAATGGATGAGTTGGCCAGTCAGTGGCGTAGTGATGTGGTGATCGACGACAGCTATTGGCTGAGGCATCGCAGCACCATCATCCAGGGTTTTGCGCTGGCAGCGCTGTTGCTGCTGGTCACTCTGGGCTGGGCGATTTACCTGCGCAGCCTGATTCGCAAGCGAACCGAGGCCGAACGCGCATTGAGCGACCAGATGCGCTTCATGAGCGTATTGATCGACGGCACACCTCACCCGATTTACGTACGTGACCGCATGGGGCGGCTGATGGCGTGCAACAGTGCTTACCTCGATGTCTTCGGGTTCAAGCTCGAAGAGGTCATCGGCAAGACAGTGATCCAGACCGATACCGGTAATCTTCCCCAGGCCCAGTCCTACCATGAGGACTACCTGCAACTGATGGAGCGGGGCGAACCGCAGATTCACGACCGTGTGCTCAAGGTGCCGGGCGGTCTGACCCTGACCATCTACCACTGGATGCTGCCGTACCGTGATGGCGACGACAAAGTCGTGGGCATGATCGCCGGCTGGGTGGATGTGAGCGAGCGCCAGAATCTGCTTGGGCAATTGCAAGCGGCCAAGGAAGACGCTGACTCCGCCAACCGTGCCAAGACCACGTTCCTGGCGACCATGAGCCATGAGATCCGCACGCCCATGAACGCGGTGATCGGCATGATCGAACTGGCCTTGAAGAATGCCGAGCAGGGGCGGATCGATCACGATGCGCTGGAAGTGGCCTCCGACGCGTCTCGGGGCATGCTGGAATTGATTGGCGATATTCTCGACATCGCCCGCATTGAATCCGGGCACCTGTCTTTGACACTGGAGCCTTCGAACCTGCATGAGTTGCTGGCGTCCGTGGCGCGGATCTTCGAAGGATTGGCACGGGCCAAGGGGCTGACGCTGCGGGTGGAGCTTGAGCCATTGATCGACCGGTATGTGTTGATCGATCCGCTGCGGTTCAAACAGGTGGTCTCCAATCTGTTGAGCAATGCCATCAAGTTCACGGCCAACGGGCAGGTCCGATTGAGCGCCAGTGGTTCGCCCGCTGCCGCCAATGGTTACCTGAGCTTGCGCCTGGTGGTGGAGGACACGGGCATTGGCATCAGCGACGAGGACCAGAAGCACCTGTTCAACCCGTTCGTCCAGGGGCGTAATACGGAGCAGTCGGCTCGCAGCGGTTCCGGCCTGGGGCTGGTGATCAGTCGCAGCCTGTGCGAGATGATGGGTGGTCAGTTGAAATTGAGAAGTTCATTGGGCCAAGGCACCAGGGTGGACGTGACGCTGGCCCTGGCAGTGGCCGATTCGACCTCTGGCCGGGCCCCACCTGCACCTTTGGACGCGCCGCCAGCCCATGCGCTGAACATCCTTGTAGTGGACGACTATCCTGCCAACCGTCTATTGCTTGCCCGGCAACTGAGTTTCTTGGGGCACCGCATCAGTACGGCCGAGGATGGCGTACAGGGGCTGGCGCGATGGCGTTCCGAGCGCTTCGACGGGGTGATCACCGACTGCAATATGCCGCTCAAGAACGGGTATGAATTGGCCCGTGAGATTCGTGCCGATGAACATGCCCGTGGGTTGCCACCCTGTTTATTGCTGGGGTTTACCGCTAACGCCCAGCCGGAAGAAACTGAGCGCTGCCTGCAGGCCGGTATGAACGGCTGCTTGTTCAAACCCACCGGTCTCGAGGACTTGCATACCGCGCTGGCGTCACGTAGCGCGATACCCTCAGTCCGCGAGCCGGTGGCGCCACAGCCAGTTGAAGGGATCGACCTGAGCCGATTGATGAAGTTGACCGGTGCCAACATCGACGCGATCAAGGAGTTGCTCGCGCCGTTGCTCGAAAGCCTGGAAACAGACCGTTCGCAGTTGGCAACACTGCTGGATAAAAAGGACTACGCCGGCCTGCATAATCTGGCTCACAGAACCAGAGGCGGGGCGCGCCTTGTTGATGCCCGGGCATTGGAAAGTTGCTGCGATGCACTGGAGTCGGCGTGTGAGCAACGCGACATTCGAGCATTGGCCACGGCAGCGCAGGAGATGGGCGCGGCCATCGAAGCCTTGCATCAAACCCTCGTGGACTATTGCAACCAGGGTTGAATGATTTGGCGGCATGGGAGGATGTCTCGGCCTGTTTGGGACAACTCCTACGCCAGTTGGGAACAATACTGATTTTGTCATCGGGATATGTCTGGAAAAGTAGGCCTCTCTTTTCCTTTCGCGAGCGATGCTCGTCCAGGGCTTACCATGCCAAATGCAGCATTGACCATCCTGGTCGCCGATGAACAGCACCTGCAACGGCTGTATATCGAAAAAATGCTCAACCAGCTGGGCTACCACCGCATTGTGCCTGTGCAGAGCTTTGAAGAAGTGCGGATCCTCATCGATATTCCGGCCGAGCCATTCGATGTGCTGATCATCAATGCCGGCCTGGCCGCTGGCGAAGGGCGGGTGTTGCAACGGCACCCGCGGGTGCGTCACGTGCTGGTCTATGACGATAAGGATCTAGGGCCGCATAACAGGTTGTCGCAGTCGGCCCTGGTGCGTTTGCCTGGCTCTCCGGACGGCGTCACGCTTGAACACTTTATGGATATCATCGATCCGCCTTCCACCGCGTATGGCTTGCGAGTCTTGCCGTGGCTGCGGGAGTTGGCTCGCAGCCCTGCGCGGATCGCGCCCATTGGCCGCAAGGCTTGACCGATCTGCGATAGACAGCACCTGCCCGGTATTCATCGAAAAGCACCGCTGAGTCATCAAGGGACTGACCCGGTGTCACGAGTGGTGGGAGCAAGATCGCAATGTTTCGGAATACCAATGACAGTGACTCAGCGCTCCAGCACGCCTCTGAAGGTCGCACTCAGTGCGCGCAGTGTTTCCCTGGAGCGCTCGTCGCTGATCCGGCTATACAGCACCACTTCGCTGACCGGCAGCCTCGGTAATCCAAAAGACTCACTGACCTCCACGGCGCCTGCCGGCGCAACACGGCGGGCGAGGGCGGCAATGCCCAAGCCGGCGCTGACGGCTGCTCCAACGGACATCACGCCGCCGCCGACAAACACCTCGACCCAGTCGATTTTCGCCTCCTCCAGTGCTCGCACCGCCAATTGGCGCACGCCGCAAGGCGCGGCCATGGTTGCCATGCGCAATGGCGTCCCCGGTGTATGGTGCCAGGTTGGGGACGCAAACCAGCCGAAGCGTTCCACCACCAGAACTTCGCCGTCCTGGCGGGCACCTTCGTTACGCACGATAACGGCGTCCAGTTCATTGCGATCAAAGGCTGCGATCAAATCACGGGAGGAGGCTATCCGAACCTCCAGGATCATCAGCGGATCGTAGGCTGCCAAGCGGCTGAGCCACAACGGCAGGTCAGCTCCGGCGACATGATCGCTGATACCGATTACCAGGCGCCGCGGGGCGTTTTGGCTCATGCTCCCCAGTGCACGCTCGTGGGCGTTGAGCAAGGCGCGGGCGGCTATGATGAAGTGTTCACCTTGAGGTGACAGCCGTACATGTCGCGGCGTGCGCTCCAGCAAGCGATAACCGAGGCGTTCCTCAAGACGTTTGAGCTTGAGGCTGATCGCTGCCTGTGAGGTATCCAGTACTTGGGCCGCCCGGGTAAAGCTGGCGAAATCGGCCACCCGTACAAAGGCCTGTACCGTGTCGATGTCGAGGGGTTTGAGGGTATCAGTCATTTCATATTCTTATCATAAGTATATTGAGTGATATCTTGCTGAAATCATAAGGGTTGCACAAGCTCACGTCTTACCTTGAGCAGGAGCAACCTGATGATCGCCAAACAGTATTCCCACCGCCTGCCCGCCGATTACGACATGAGCCTCATCCGCCAGCGTGCCACCCGACTCGGCCCGCTTTGGGATCACACCGACGGCTTGCTGTTCAAGGCGTTTATCATCCAGGAACGGGCAGAGGGTCAGCAGATGGGCAACCTTTATGCCTCGATTTACCTGTGGTCCAACTCGTCGGCCGCTGCTGATTTCCTGATGGGTGAGCGCTTTCAGAAGGTTCTCGACAGTTTTGGTCGGCCCTACATCGAATGCTGGGTGCCACTGGATGTGCAACGCGGTCCTGCGCAAAATGCCTTGAGTTTGTACCGTGAAGAGTGGTCGTTGGCGCCGGGCGCAGATCGGGCCCAGGTCATGGCGGACGAAACCGCACGCAACCAGTTGGTGGCGAGTGGTGACGATAACGTTGCAGTGTTTCTGGCGCTGGATGTGCAAGCCTGGAAACTGGTGCGTATTACTCTTTCGGCCAAGGCGTTGGACCTCCAGCACCCGGGGATCGGGTATGAGGTGCTTTACCTGGCCCGCTCGGCAGCATGAGCCCAGATCCCTGTAACATATTGAGGCCGCTTTGCCGGTTACGTTATTTCCCTGCTGGAATCTGAGCGACTGAAGATGCAAGCCATCCGTTTGACCCTCATTTGTCATGCCGGCACCCGTGCTCAAAAACGTGGTTGTTTTGCACTTGATGAACCGTTGCAAATGGACTGGCAGAGTGCGCCACAGTCATTGGCTTCGCGGTTCAAGCGCGTGCCACGGGTGCTGTGTGGGCCAGAAGCCCGGACCCGGCAGACGGCAACGTTGTTCAGCCGCGAGGCAGAGGTTGAGGAGGCGTTGCGTGACTGCGACCTTGGACGCTGGCGTGGAGTAGCCATTGAGCAGATCCAGCAGACGGAGCCCGAAGCATTGCAGGCCTGGTTGACGGACCCTGCGGCAGCGCCCCATGGCGGCGAATCGCTGGCGCAACTGGCCGAGCGAGTGGGCCTTTGGTTGCAGTCGCTGGAGCGTACGCCGGGGCATGTGCTGGCGGTCACTCACCCCTTTATCATCCGCGCTGCATTGGTGCATGTCATGCAGTGCCCGCTCGCGCAGTTCAACATGATCGATGTGGATCCGCTGTCTTGCACCGAGCTGCGTTTCAACCATATATGGCGATTGCGCCTGCAAACACGCGAGACCTGAGCTGCGCGAACATGGCAGAATCCGCCCCCCGCATTGAGAACACCGTCATGAAGAAAATCCTGATCATCGGCATTGGCGCCGGCAACCCTGACTACATCACGATGCAGGCGGTGAAGGCGCTGAACCGTACCGATGTGTTTTTCCTGATGGACAAGGGCAAGAGCAAGGACAAGCTGATCGACCTGCGCCGGGAAATCTGCGCCACCTATATCAGCGCCGAGCATGTTTATCGATTCGTCGAAGCCGATTGCCCCGAGCGGGTTCGCGGCGAAATCGACTACACCACGGCTGTCCAGGACCTCAATCGGGACAAGCAACAGACGTTTGAGCGGATGATCAACGAGCAAATGGCCGACGGGGAAACAGGTGCCTTTCTGGCGTGGGGTGATCCGGCGCTGTATGACAGCACCATTCGCATCTTGCAGGCGATTCTCGCCAGCGGGAATTGCGCGTTCGAATTCGAGGTCATTCCCGGCATCACCAGCGTCCAGGCGCTGGCTGCCCAGCATAAGGTGGCGCTGAACCGTATCGGGCGCTCCATTGAAATCACCACCGGGCGGCGGTTGGCTGCGGGGCAGGTCAGTGATGCCGATACGCTGGTAGTGATGCTTGATGCCGAAGACTCGTACCGCAGTGTTGCCGATCAGGACCTGGACATCTACTGGGGCGCTTACCTGGGCACGCCAGACGAGATTCTGATCAGCGGCAAGGTTGCCGAAGTGGCCGCGGACATCGAGCGCGTGCGCAAGGCCGCGCGCCAGGCCAATGGATGGATCATGGACACTTATTTGTTGCGCAAGCCTTAGGGGCGTTTTCTACCGGTAATCTGCTTCACCATCAGACCGTGGCCTTTCGTATCGTCGGCGCGGGAAATGGCCTGGATCACCAGCAAGCGATTGCCTGAACCGGCAAGGAAGGTCGAGTTCAGCGTCTCACCGCCGCCCATGGTTGCAGTGCTGTCCACCTGGCGCAGGCCCAGGCCTTTGACGGTCAGCTTTTGCTCGTTCTGCTTCTTGAAGTCAGGCAACGCCGCGCTTTGGTCCTTAACGAAGCCGGCGACGGCGCCATCGAGAAATTGTGGGTCATTGTCCTGGATGGTGATGCCGTCATTGCGCACGGTCTCGGCCACGATCACTACACTTTTGCCGGCCTGGTTGGTGTACATAGTGCCGCGTGTGCCAGCCGTGCCATGAGCTTCGTCACCCGTGGACAGGGTCTCGGCGACATAGGCTGCTGGCAGGTTGAAAGTGAACTTGCCGTCCAGGGTGGAGATGGCCTGGGTCGCGGTTTCTTGCGCGGTGGGTTTGGCTGCCCAGACCCCTTGGCTGACGCCGAACCCGACGGCCAGCGTAAGGGTCAGGAAGGCCGCGGTTTTGCTGAGGATGGCCATGAAACTCTCCGGAAAAGAACGAATTTGCGAAGTATTCTGTCAGAAAATTCGCAAATTCGTTCACTTCCCAGCCTCCGGCCCAGCTCTTTCAAGGTCTTTGAAAAGCTAACTCTCGACACCCCCGCAATTATTTCACTTCACAGACAGTCAAATGCGACTGGTTCTTCAAAGACCCTTGGAAGGGATGAGCCTTAGGCCTTGCCGGACTCTTCCTCGAGACGGTCCAGTTCAAACAAGCGCGCCAGTTCTGCGCGGGATTCCTGGGCCGATTGCATCACTTTGGCCGCGTCGTCGTAGACCGCGTGCTGCGCCGTCAGCAATTGCAGGTCGTGATGCTTGAAGCGATTGATCCGTGCGTCGGCCTGGGCTTGGCTCAGGCCGAGACCGACCAGGGTCTGCCGGCTCATCTCCAGGCTGGAATAGAACGTTTCGCGCACCGGTGACGCGTCCAGATCAACCAGGCGATGCACGTGCTGGCGGTTGCGCGCGCGCGCGATGATCTTCATGTGCGGGTAGAGGTTGCGCACCAATTCGGCGGTCTTGATGTTGATCTCGGGATCATCCATGGCAATCACGAAATACTCTGCCTGATCGACTTTCGCCGCATGCAGGATTTCCGGACGCTGGGGATCGCCATAGAACACCGGCATGCCGCCGAAACTGCGGGTCAGTTCGATGGTTTCCACGGAGGTGTCGAGAGCGATAAACGAGATGTTCTGCGCCCGCAGGATCCGCGCCACGATCTGCCCCATGCGGCCCATCCCGGCGATGACTACCCGCGGCGCATCACTTTCGATGGCACGGTACTCTTCTGGTACCTCCACGGGCTTGGCCTTGGCCTTGAACAGTTTCGGGCACAACAGCAACAGCAACGGTGTCAGGGCCATCGACAAGGTGATGGTCAGCACCAGCATGTCATACAGATGGGGCTCGAACAGACCCTGATCCCGTCCGATCTTGAACACTACAAAGGCGAACTCACCACCGGCTGCCAGTACCACGCCCAGACGCAGCGCGCTTTCGCGGTTCAACTCGCCGACCATCTGGCCGACGCCGTACAGCAATGGCAATTTAATGCCGATCAGCAATAACGTCAGCCCCAATACCACGAAGGGTGAGCTGAACAACAGGCTGATATTGGCGCTCATGCCGACGCTGATAAAAAACAGCCCCAGCAACAAGCCTTTGAATGGCTCGATCTGCGATTCCAGTTCGTGGCGGTACTCCGAGTCGGCCAACAGCAAGCCTGCGAGGAATGCGCCAAGGGCCATGGACACGCCCACCAGCTCCATCAGCCAGGCCGTACCGATCACCACCAGCAGGGCGGTGGCGGTAGACACTTCGCGCAGACCGGTTTTGGCGACGATGCGAAATACCGGCCGCAGCAGGTAACGCCCGCCGATGATCACCACCACGATACTGCCCAATACCTGCAACCCATGGTTCAGGTCCTGGGCGGCAGTGGTGGTGTGGTCGCTGCCAGCCAGCAGCGGCACCATAGCGATCAGCGGGATGGCCGCGATGTCCTGGAACAGTAAAATGGCGAAGGCCAGGCGCCCGTGAGGGCTGTTCAGCTCCTTGCGTTCAGCCAGGCTTTGCAGGCCGAAGGCGGTGGAAGACAGCGCCAGGCCCAGGCCGAGCACGATGGCACTGTTCCACGATTGGCCAAATGCCCAGAGGGCTACGGCGCCCATCACCACAGCGGTCGACACTACCTGGGCCAGACCCACGCCAAACACGGCCTTGCGCATCACCCACAGGCGTTTTGGCGACAGCTCCAGGCCAATGATGAACAACAGCAACACCACACCCAGTTCGGAAAACTGCGCAACACTTTGCGGGTTGCCCACCAGCCCCAGCACCGAAGGGCCGATGATGACTCCGGCCAGTAGATAGCCCAGCACGGCCCCCAGTTGCAGACGCTTGGCCAGGGGCACGGTGAGTACGGCAGCAAACAGGAAAACCACTGCTGCTTGTAATAGGTTGCCTTCATGGGGCATCGCTTACTCCAGGATCTTGTATCGAATCGACAGGACGCTATTAGAGCGCTTTTTTGCGTTGGGGAATCTGAATTTTTTGCTGTGAGCGAGGCTCGTCGTGTGGATCACCCAAAGCCCGCCCCCTTTGCTACTATCGCTGCCCACCGTCACTCGGAGTCACCGCCTCATGCAGCACCAGTGGGAGGAAATGCACCGCACTCGCAAGCCCACGTTCGTCCTGTGCGGCGAGCCTCAGGGGGAAGTGCTCAATCTCTATGTCCACGGCTATTCGGCCTTTTTCAATCAGCAACAGTTGGGCAACTTCAAGCAGCAACTGGCGAGCATCGAAGGCTCGACCAACCTGATGCTGTTCTGGCCGGCGGGGCATTTCCTGGAGAACCTGTTTGCGCCGTTCAAGGATGTGATCGGCTCAATGCTCGGCGGCGGCACTTTGGGCGCGACGACGATTGGCCTGGGCAAGGCGATTGGTTATTTCCTCGATCACTACAAAAGTGTCGAGGCGCGGGTCGACGAAGTGGCCAAGAGCCTTTTGCCTGAATTGGCCGATTATCTGCATCGCGAATCCATCGAGGTGCAGCGGATCAACCTGATAGGCCACTCCCTGGGCGCGCGGATTCTGGTCAAGAGCCTGCTGGCCAGCCCTGAAACAGCCCACGAGTTGCCATTGAACAATCTGCTGTTGATGGGCGGTGCGATCTGTACTTCCAGCCCATGGGACGAAGTCTCGGCACCTCTCAAGGGGCGGGTGATCAATTGTCACTCCAGCAAGGACTGGGCGCTGGCGCTCAAGCCTGACAGCGAGCGTTGCATCGGCCGGTATGCGATCCCCGTGACCCCGGCGCTCAAGGCTAAGGTGGCAAACGTGCATCTGGCCACCTTCGACCACGCTGCCTACTGGCCACAGTTGAAAACCGTGGTGCAATACACCGACCTGTTGCAGGAGCGGCGCGGCATGATCCGCGCCGATCAGCGCAGCAGCGAAGTGCGTTTCGCCGAAGATGATGTGGACCTGTTCCCGTTGCTGGTGCAGGCACGACCGGAAGAGTTGAAGTTCCTCGCCGAATTGATCGCGCAAAAACGCAGTGCGACGATTGATGCCAGCGTGCGCGAACCGCTGAAGTTGGCCGTCGAGTTGCAGCGCATGGGCGGTGATACCTTTATGAATCTGGCGCGCGGCCATGGCGTCAGCTACCGGCAAATGGCCCAGGATGTGGCGCAGCGAGTGGGGATCAAGTTTGACGACCCCCTCGACAAAGTAGCTCTGGCGGATCTCGAGGCGCAGGTCGCCGAGCGGCTGGTCGAGCAGTACAAGGACAAGCTCAGCCTGGCGGACCGCCAGGCTTTTGAGGCCGAACTCAAGGCTGCGGCGCAGAAGGAACAAGGTTTCTTCAATCGCTTCGATGTCGGGCGCACGGCGACCACCGCTTTGAGTGGCACGGCGTTGGCGGGCTTGACCGGCTTTATCCTGCGTCGAGGTGCGGCCACTGCGATCCCAGTGGTGGGCCAGGCATTGGCGGCGGCGATGCTGCTGGTGAGCGGGGTGCGGGCCTTCTCCGGGCCGGCGTATTCCATCACCACCCTGGCAGTGCTGGTGCTCGGCGTGATTCGCCAGCGCCTGGAGCGTGAGGCGCAGAATCAGGAAATGGACCTGGTGGTGCAGGTTGTCGAGGCGTTTGACCTGCCCCGGGATACGGTGATGCGCACGGTCGCGTCCGATTGCTGTTCTTGAGACTGCATCCGCAAGGCGAATACCGGGTTGGTCGGCCTGTTCTGACTCAGCGATCCCAGTACGGCACGGTGCCGAACTTTTCGACAAAGTAATCGATGACCGTGCGCACCTTTACCGACAAACGCCGACTGCCGGGCCATAAAGCGGCGATCTGTTGGGGCTCCAGAGTGGTTGCCACTTCGTAGTCGCGCAATACAGCCTGCAAGGTGCCTGCACGCAGGCTTTCGCCAATCAGCCACGAAGGGAACACCACAAAACCCAGGCCTTGCTCGGCGGCCCGCGCCAATGTGTCGGCGTGATTGCCGGTGATGGGGCCCTTGACGGAGTAGGGTGTCCAATCGGCCTGGCCGCTGCGAAAGAACCAGCGCTGCTGGCCGTTCACGCCTTTGTAGGCCAGGCATTGATGGTTGGCCAACTCATCCGGATGGCGCGGCGTGCCGTAGCGTGCCAGGTACTGGGGGCTGGCGGCGATGCAGAAGCGCTGGGGGGCGAAAATGCGCGCCTGCATGCCGGAGTCGTTGAGTACGCCAATGCGAAACAACAAGTCCGCGCCTTCTTGCAACGGATCGACGAAGGTGTCGGTTTGTTGGATATCCAGCTGCAGTTTGGGGTAACGCTGGCACAACTCTGCCAGCCAAGGTGACAGGTGACGCTGACCGAAGACCATCGGCGCATTGATTCGCACCAGGCCGCTGGGTTCGCTTTCCTGTTCCTGCAGGGCCTGCCCGGCTTCTTCCAGTTGCTGCAACATCACCCGCGCATGATGGCCGAGCAAGCGCCCGGCTTCAGTGGGGCTTACGGCGCGGGTGTGGCGATAGAGCAATTGTTGGCTCAACGCCTGCTCCATCAGCTGGATCTGCCGGGAAATGGAAGAGGGTGCCAAACCTTCACGGCGAGCGACTTCAGAGAAGCTACCGCAATCCAGCACCGCGACAAACAAGCGCAGTGCCTTGAAGCTCAACTCGTTCAAGCCCTGCATAAAGACTCCATGCTGTGCGTGTTGCGCAAAAGTGTTATCCGCATGCTGCCATTTATCGCACAGCAACACCATCGGATAATGCCCGCCATTGTTCTTCTCTGAAATGCAGGTGGTGTATGCAAACTTCTTCCCTTGATACGGCGGCGCAAGTGCCGGGCAAACCGAAAAACCTGCTTGGGCTGTTACTTCTGCCCCTGGTGATTCTGGCAGGCATGGGGCTATCGGTAGAGGCCGGGCTACTTGGGCCCCTGGGTGAGCAGGTCGGGCACTTATGGGCCACCCTGAGCATCTTCGGCGTCGGCAGTGCAATCCTGCTTTTGCTGTTGCTGTTGAGTGGCCCGCAGAAGGGGCCGGCATTGACCGAACTACCGCGCTGGCAGTTGATCGGCGGCTTCCTGGGGCCAATGTATGTGGTGGTACTGACCCTGGCCACACCCCATATCGGAATTGCCATGACCATGATCGCCATTCTCTCTGGCCAGGTCGGCAAGAGCGTACTGATCGACCACTTTGGTTGGTTTGGCACCGCGCGCAAGCGGGTCAACGGCGAACGCTGGATCGCGCTGCTGCTGATTGTGGCAGCGCTGGTTTTGATGGCACGGGGTTAAGACGATGAATCTGCTTGTTTTGTTGGTATTGGTAGTGGCAGCAGGAGCCGTCTTGAGCGTGCAGGCGGCAGTCAATGGCCGTCTGGGGCAGACGGTCGGGGTGCTGCGCAGCAGTCTGCTGACTTTTGCAGTGGGTGCGTTGGTGACCGGGTTGCTGATTCTGTTCTTCGAGCCGGCCCAAGCCGTCAGTCTGTTGCAGGTGCCCAAGTGGCAATTGACCGGATCCCTGTTTGGCGTGGTGTACATGATCGTCATGGTCGGCGCAGTCCCGGTTGTGGGCACGGCGGTGGCGACAGTCGCGGTGATTGTCGGCCAGTTGGCCATGGGCATGTTGATCGACAACTTCGGCTGGCTGGGCAACCCGTCCATCGAACTGTCCGGCAGCCGTATTGTGGCGATGTTGTGTCTGGCCCTGGCGTTGGTCTTCATGTACCGCAGCAATAGCCGTCAGGCGGCCTGCCGCGGTTGAACCTTGTCGGTTTGCCTGGGGTCACTGCTTAAGGTGTCGGCGTCCGCCGCACCGGGACGACCATCAAAAGGAGTCTGAACATGTCAGATCCAACCTGTGCCTGCCCGCATTGCAATTGTATCCTGGGGCAAAACGCTGTGCATAAAGACGGCAAGGGCTATTGCTGCCAGGGTTGCGCCGATCAGCATGCACATGGCGAGCCATGCGCTTCGGCAACCGGCTGTGAGTGCGCCAAGGCGGCCCACGGCTAGACGCAAAATGGGGGCTGGCATGCCAGCTCCCTTGTCTTGCATTGATGGACTGTAGGGCAGCATTGATAACCCACGCCCGCGTAGTATCCCCAGCCATCCGAGCGGGGACGAAAGGTATCTGTTTTTAGTCAGAAACACTTCGACTTACCTGTGGCATCCTGCAGTGTCATAGACAGAGAGTTGGTAATGTTCGATCACTATCTGCAGTGCTGGAAGCTGACGCCGGACGGCCAGGCCATCATCACGTGCGGCAGCCATCTGCTACCAGTGCGCTGGCAGGGCGAACCGGCGATGTTGAAAATCGCTCACACACCGGAAGAAGCCATGGGTGGGCGACTGATGAGTTGGTGGGCGGGTGAGGGCGCTGCGCGAGTGTTTGCCTATGACGGCCCGGCGCTGGTGATGGAGCGGGCCACCGGCCCGGGTTCCCTGATGCAAATGGCCCTCGATGGACGCGACGACGACGCCAGCCTCATCGCCTGCGCCACGGTCGCGCGCTTGCACGCGCCGCGTCCGTCCCCGCCCGAAGGATTGCTGTCGCTGGAGCGCTGGTTCCAGTCGCTGTGGGCCGCCGCTGAACAACAGGGTGGGTTGTTCCTTGACTGTGCAGCGACCGCGCGCAGTTTGTTGGCAACTCCACAGGAGGTCGTGGTACTGCATGGCGACGTCCACCACGACAATATCCTCGATTTCGGCCCACGGGGCTGGCGGGCCATCGACCCTAAGCGGGTGATGGGCGAGCGGGGCTATGACTATGCCAACCTGATTTGCAATCCTGACCTGCCCACGTGTGCCAACCCGGCGCGCTTCAAGCGACAGATCGATGTCATCGCCCAAGCCGCCGGGTTGACCCGCCAGCGTCTGTTGCAATGGGTCATGGCCCACGCCGGGTTATCCGCCGCCTGGTTCCTTGAGGACGATGAATGCGGGCGGGTAGACGTGGATCTGGCCGTGGCGCGCCTGGCTCAACGGGCCTTGGTAAATGGTGGCGCCTGATCAGGGTTGCGATGAGGCAGATCCATCGCGGTACACACAGTTTTATCCCGACGATTTTCCTGGAGGCTTGACGTGGCTACAGCATTTTCTGTGATTGAAATACCGGTATCGGCCGATCAGGTCTGGCAACTGGTTGGCGGCTTCAATTCGCTGCCGGACTGGCTACCTCTTATTGCCAGGAGCGAGCCCAGTGAAGGCGGGCGCCTGCGCCATCTGCAGGCTGCCGACGGTGGGGTGATTGTGGAGCGCTTGCAGGCCTTCGATAACCTGGCACGCACTTACAGCTACACCATCGAAGAGTCGCCGTTTCCGGTAAGCGCGTACCTTGCGACCTTGCAGGTAGAAGCGTTGACGGACAGCTCGGCAAAGGTTACCTGGTCCGGCGTGTTTACCCCGCAAGCGGGGGTGACGGACGCGGCGGTGGAGCAACTGTTTGCCGGTGTATATAGCGGCGGACTGGAGGCGCTACGCGGCAACTTCCCGACCTGACCCCGCCCTCAGGCCTGCGGCATCAACTGTTGCCGACACTCCAGCACCAGCCGCGCTCCCCCGCGTTCGCTGGTGCCCACTGTCAGCATGAAACCATGCAGGTTGATGATCGCCGCAACAATCGACAGGCCGAGACCAAAGCCGCCCTGCTGATCGCTCTCATCGATCCGGTAAAAGCGCTGGAACACCGCCGCACGTTCGGCTTGTGGAATGCCCGGCCCGGAATCGAGCACTTCGATGCGTGTGCTGCCGGCATCGTTGACGCCCAGCAAAATTACCTCGCCACCCGGTGGGGTGAACTTGATCGAATTGCTCAGCAGGTTGGCCAGCGCCTCGAACAGCAGCGCCCGGTCCCCGGTAATCCATGGCAGAGATTCGGGCACTTGCAACAACAACTGCAGCTCGCCTTCTTCCGCCAGGGGCAGGTAGAAGTCATGGAGTTCACGCAGCAAAGGCAGCGGATCAAGCCTCAGGAAACCGGAGCGGCGCTGATGATCCTCCAGTTCGGAAATGCGCAGCAAACCGCGAAAACGCGCCATCAGGGTATCGGTTTCGCTAATCACTTCATCCAGTTGCAGGGCATGGGGCGAACCGTCAACAGCCTGCTGTTTGATGCGGTATAACTGCGCCCTCAAGCGGGTTAACGGCGTGCGTAGATCGTGGGCGATGCTGTCGCACACGCCCTTGACCTCGTTCATCAGTTTTTCGATGCGATCGAGCATGGCGTTGACGATGGCCGCCAGCATGTCCAGTTCGTCACGCCGGTTGGACAAGGGCAGGCGATGGGTCAGGTCACCGGCGACGATTGCCTCGGCGCTGGCCTGGATCCCGCGAATCCGTTGAAGGGGGCGCCTGCGCAGCAAATGCCAGCCGGCGATGCCAGGGATGATGGTCAGCGACAGCGCCCACAACAGCGCGTGCAAAATGATCCGGGTGACGCCGAACAGCGAACCGTTTTCCCGGACCAGAATCAGCCAGCGCCCGTCCGCAGTGTGCGTGGCCACGGCATCGCAACTGTCGCGGGGCAACGTCGGGTCGTTGGACTCGATGCAGTGGTCCAGGGCGTGGATGCGCCCATCGAGCGGCAACTGCGCGGGTACGTGCAAGATTGGCCCGCTGAGTGGGCGCAACTGCTCGTCGAACAGGCCGTAGGCGTCGACGCCCTTCATATCGAAGGTCATGCTGGTGGTCAGGGCTTCCACCAGTTGCTCGCCTTCAAAGCGCTGGAACAGATGCTGGCGTTGCAGGAGAGAATGGCGGGAGAGGTTGCTCAGGTAACCTGAAACTTCGTAGTACAGCACTCCCATGAGGATACAGCTCCAGGCCACGAACAGCGTGCTGTAGAGCGCGAGCAAACGACTGCTGGAAGAGCGCCAGCCTTTAGAGGGGTTCAGCAATGACATAACCCGAACCTCGTACCGTACGAATCAGCGGTGCCAGGCCCGGAGGGTCGATTTTCTTGCGCAGGCGGCCGATATGGACGTCGATCAGGTTGGTGCCCGGGTCGAAGTGATAACCCCAGACTTCCTCGAAAATCATCATCCGCGAGAGGATCTGCCCGGTATTGCGCATCAGGAACTCCAGCAACTTGTACTCCGTGGGTAACAGGTTCAAGTGCTGTTCGGCGCGCCTGGCTTCGCGGCTGATCAGGTTTAACTCCAGGTCGGCTACTCGCAGCGCGGTATCCCGTTCCTTGACCGTCCTGTTGCGGCGCAGCAGCACCTCGACCCGGGCGGCCATTTCGTCGGAGGCAAAGGGTTTGGTCAGATAGTCATCGCCACCGGCCCGCAGTCCGCGCACCCGCTCGTCGACATCGGAAAGCGCGCTGATCATCAGGATCGGTGTCGACACGCCAACCGTGCGCAAGGTGGTGACGATCGCCAGGCCATCGAGTTCGGGAAGCATGCGGTCGAGGGTGATCAGGTCGTAGTCGCCGCTTACCGCCCGAGCCAGGCCTTCGCGGCCGTTATCCACCCAGTCCACGTCCAGCCCATGGCTACTGAGCTCGGCGACGATCTCGCGGGCCGTTACGGCATCGTCTTCGATGGTCAAAATGCGGGTCATAAACAATACCTGGTGAGCGGTTCACACTGAAGCCTTCGCATTTTGCCAAGAAACGTGCGAAGGCTTCCTAAAAAAAACTTCATGTTCCTGCTCCCGCTGGTGGGCGCGGTGTCAGTCGTCAAACCCCGCCTGCTCGTGAATTTCATCCACCTTCAGCTCCAGTCGATACGCCACGGCGATAAACAACGCCTGGCACAGGCACAGGGTTGCACTCAACGAGCGGAACGCGAACGACGACCCCTCATTGACTAGCAACACTGTGTTTGCCCGCTTGGCCAGGGGCGACAGGTTGCTGTCGGTGATGATCAGGGTTTTCGCCTGGTGATGCTGGGCAATTCGCAGGCAATGCTGGGTTTCCTTGCCATAGGGGGTAAAGCTGATAGCGATTACCAGATCATTGGCCCTCACGCTGCGCATCTGCTCGCGGTAGCTGCCGCCCAGACCGGAGACCAGATGAATGCGCTTGTTGGTGTGTTGCAGGTTATAGACCAGGTAGTCGGCCACGGCGAAGGAGCGGCGCACGCCCACCACGTAGATGTTGTCGGCGTTGACCACAAGATCCACAGCTTTGTCGAAAGCGGCGTCGTCCAACTCCAGTCCGAGGCGCTCGATGCCCGACAGCGTGGCATTCACACATTCCCGGGCCAGGTCACCACCGCTGGCTTTCTGCGACTTGTTGGCGATCATGCTGCGGATGCGCTGCTGGTAGTTTTGTACGGGCGTGGTCTTGTGGGTATACGCCTCGCGAAACAGTGCCTGCATCTCACTGAAACCACTAAAGCCGAAACGTTGGGAGAAACGCACGATGGCCGACGGATGCACCTCGCATTCCCGGGCGATGTCGCTGATGCGGTCGACCATGATCCGATCGCTCTGCTGGCTCATGTAGCTGGCGATACGCTTGAGCTGGCGCGGCAGGCTTTCGTACTCGTCAGTGATCAACTGCAGCAGACGCTCGGCATTGATCGGAGGGCTGGCGAGATCATTTTCCGGAGCGTTCTCGGGGCTGGCCTGCTGATCGGTACGGGGCATGAAAAATCCTTCTGGCGTGTTCTAACGGGCATAAAGCGGTATCGCGTAGCAGCGGTCGAGCATGCACACACTCTTGGAGTACCCACGGCTTACGGATGCCAGTCTACAGCGTAGGCGCAAGAAAATACCCCGGCATCCCGGCCCACGCCGCTACTGAAACGATGCAGGGGCGCAAAATCGCCTGTATGGAAGCCTAATGGAAAATTAATTCCACTGAAAATATTTATAGAATAAATATTGATTGGTGCGAGCGGACGTTTTAGTCTGCATCCACCAAGAGCGTCGCTGTCTCTAAGACGGCAGGCGCAGGCTGATAAAAATAACAGGAGCCAGCATGGGCCAGACTCGTTTTGCCAATGGGCGTCAATTGGATCTTATTTGCCTCGGGCGCCTGGGCGTCGACCTTTACTCCCAACAGGTGGGGGCGCGGTTGGAGGACGTCTCGAGCTTTGCCAAGTACCTGGGTGGATCCTCTGCCAATATCGCGTTCGGCACCGCTCGCCTGGGGCTCAAGTCGGCCATGTTGACTCGTGTCGGCGATGACCATATGGGGCGCTTCCTTGTGGAGTCCCTGGCTCGCGAAGGCTGCGATGTCAGCAGCATCCAGGTCGATCCGCAGCGCTTGACCGCCATGGTCCTGCTGGGCCTGAAGGATCGCGAGACCTTTCCGCTGGTGTTCTATCGCGAAAACTGCGCCGACATGGCGCTGCGTGCCGAAGACATCAGCGAAACCTTTATCGCCTCCAGCAAAGCCCTGCTGATCACCGGCACGCATTTTTCCACCGACGGCGTGTACCAGGCCAGCGTCCAGGCGCTGGAGTATGCTCAAAAGCATAATGTCCGGCGCGTGCTGGACATCGACTATCGCCCAGTGCTTTGGGGTTTGGCCGGCAAGGCGGACGGCGAGACCCGTTTTGTCGCCGATCAGAGCGTCAGCCAACATGTGCAGGGCATCCTTGGGCGTTTTGACCTGATCGTCGGCACCGAAGAAGAATTCCTGATTGCCGGCGGCAGCGAAGACCTGCTCACCGCGTTGCGCACGGTACGGCGCCTGACACCGGCGACTCTGGTCGTCAAGCTTGGCCCGCAAGGCTGCACGGTAATCCACGGTGCCATTCCGGCTCGTCTGGAAGATGGCGCAATCTACCCCGGCGTGCGTGTCGAGGTGCTCAATGTGCTGGGGGCTGGCGATGCGTTCATGTCAGGCTTTCTCAGTGGCTGGTTGAACGAGGCCAGTGATGAGCGTTGCAGCCAACTGGCCAACGCCTGTGGCGCTCTGGTGGTGTCGCGCCACGCCTGCGCACCTGCCATGCCGACGCCGGCCGAGCTGGAGTACCTGTTCAACAGCCCGGTACCTATCACCCGGCCGGACCAGGACGTTGTGCTGCAACGCCTGCATCAGGTCAGCGTGCCACGCAAGAGTTGGAAGCAGCTGTTTGTATTCGCCTTCGACCATCGCTGGCAGTTGCTGGAGCTGGCGCAAAAAGGTGGCCAGGACCCAGCGCGCATCAGCGCCATCAAGCAGTTGTTCATCCAGGCGGTGGAACGCGTCGAACATAAATTGCAGGAGCTGGGCATCGAGGCCGATGTCGGCTTGCTGGCAGACCAGCGCTTCGGCCAGGATGCTCTCAACGACGCGACGGGTCGCGGTTGGTGGATCGCCCGTCCGGTTGAGGTCCAGGGCTCGCGGCCCTTGGCGTTCGAGCATGGTCGCTCAGTGGGTAGCAACCTGATTGCCTGGCCCAGGGAGCAGATCATCAAGTGCCTGGTGCAATTTCACCCCGACGACGAACCGCTGCTGCGCCTGGAGCAGGAAGCCCAGATCAAGGCCTTGTACGAAGCGTCATTGGTCAGCGGCCATGAACTGCTGCTGGAAATCATCCCGCCCAAGGATCACCCCTCGACTTACCCTGACGTGCTCTATCGCAGCCTCAAGCGCCTGTACAACCTGGGCATCTACCCGGCGTGGTGGAAGATCGAGGCACAGTCCGCCGCAGACTGGCAAAAGCTCGACGAACTGATCCAGGCGCGCGACCCCTATTGCCGAGGCGTGGTGCTGCTGGGCCTCAATGCCTCGCCACAGAACCTGGCGCAGGGGTTCCAGCAAGCCAGCCAGAGCCAGACCTGTCGTGGGTTTGCTGTCGGTCGCACGATCTTCCAGGAACCGAGCCGGGCGTGGATGGCGGGGGAGATCGATGACGAAGTGCTGATCCAGCAAGTCCAGGGTACCTTCGAACAGTTGATCGATGCCTGGCGCAGTTCCCGAAGCTAAATGCCGTGCAATCAAATGTGGGGGCTGGCTTGCCTGCGATGGCATCAACGCGACGCTACTGACAGACCGAATCGTCTGCATCGCGGGCAAGCCCGGCTTCCACATAAAGCAGATCCAAGTGATCTCTAGTTAATCTGTAGAAAACAATAAAAGGTGCAGCCATGCCCGCAATCCGTATTGGCATCAACCCGATTTCCTGGAGCAACGACGACCTGCCGGCGCTGGGCGGCGAAACACCGCTGAGCACTGCGTTGAGCGAAGGCAAGGAAATCGGTTACGAAGGCTTTGAACTCAACGGCAAGTTTCCCAAGGATGCCAAGGGCGTAGGCGATGTGCTGCGCCCTTACGAGCTGGCGTTGGTGTCCGGCTGGTACTCCAGCCGCCTGGCCCGGCGTTCGGTGGCTGAAGAAATCGACGCCATCGCCAGTCACGTGCAACTGCTCAAGGAAAACGGCGCGACGGTACTGGTCTACGGTGAAGTCGCCGATTCGATCCAGGGCTCACCCATTCGCCTGATCGAGCGCCCGCGTTTTCACAGTGAGCAGGCTTGGCAAGCGTATGCCGACAAACTTACCGAGCTGGCGCGCTTCACGCTGTCCCAAGGTGTGCGCCTGGCGTACCACCACCATATGGGCGCCTACGTCGAGTCGCCGCAAGACATCGACACACTGATGAGCCTCACTGGCCCGGAAGTCGGCCTGCTGTTTGATTCGGGCCACTGCTACATGGGCGGCGGCGAGCCCGTCGAAGTGTTGCGCAAACACTTGAAGCGTATCTGCCATGTGCACTTCAAGGATGTGCGCAAGCCCGTGGTGCAACTGGCGCGCAACCAGATGTGGAGTTTCCCCGACTGCATCGTCAACGGCACCTTTACCGTGCCGGGTGATGGCGATATCGATTTCGCCGCGCTGCTGGACGTGCTGCTGGCTGCCGATTATCAAGGCTGGCTGGTGGTCGAAGCTGAGCAGGACCCTGCGGTGGCGCCCAGCTATGTCTATGCGAAAAAAGGCTACGACACATTGCGTGCGCTTCTTGACGAGAGGACAGGGCAATGAGTCTGCTAGTCAAAAGCCGCCCGCGCGGTCAAACCATGGTGGCCCTGGAAGCCGGCCGCCTGGAATACGTAGGCTTCGCTGCGTACCGGCTAAGCCTTGGTGAGACCTTGCCTGTGCGCGCCGGTGACCAGGAGTTGTGCCTGGTCTTGCTCAGTGGGCGGGTCAACATCGAGGGCGAAGGCTTCAGTTGGCAGAACCTGGGCGATCGCCAGTCGGTATTTGAAGATAAGTCACCCTTTGCAGCTTACTTACCACCGGGCAGCAACGCCCAGGTCAGCGCCTTGAGCGATGTGCAGATTGCCGTGTGCGCCGCACCGGGTTCAACTGAGGGCGGCCTCGCCCCGCGCCTGATCCGTCCCGAACAGTGCAAGCGCAGCGTGCGCGGCAAAGGCGCCAATACCCGCTATGTGTGCGACATCCTGCCGGACAGCGAACCGGCGCATTCACTGCTGGTGGTGGAGGTGCGCACGCCTTCCGGCCACTCATCCAGCTATCCACCTCACAAACACGACACCGACGACCTGCCGCACCAGAGTTTTCTCGAGGAAACCTATTACCACCAGGTCAACCCGCCCCAGGGCTTCGTATTCCAGCGCGTCTACACCGACGACCGCAGTATCGACCAGGCCATGGCCGTGGAAAACAGTGACCTTGTGGTTGTGCCCAAGGGTTATCACCCGGTCAGCGTGCCTTATGGCTATGAGTCGTATTACCTGAACGTGATGGCCGGCCCCAAGCGTGCCTGGCATTTCCATAACGATCCACAGCACAGCTGGCTGCTGGACCTTTAACGACTTCGGAGAACAAGAACAATGAGCAATGCCCCGGTAATCGGCCATTACATCAACGGCCAGGTGCAGGACAGCGTCAGCGAACGCTTCAGTAATGTGTTCAATCCGGCCACCGGCCAGGTGCAGGCGCGGGTTGGCCTGGCCAGCCAGCAAACCGTCGATGAGGCCGTGGCCGCGGCGCTGAAAGCGTTTCCGGCGTGGTCCGAGCAATCGTCCCTGCGACGCTCACGGGTGTTGTTCAAGTTCAAGGAGTTGCTCGATCAGCACCATGACGAGTTGGCCGAAATCATCAGCCGCGAACACGGCAAGGTTTTTTCCGACGCCAAGGGTGAAGTCACCCGCGGCATCGAGATCGTCGAATATGCCTGTGGTGCGCCCAACCTGCTGAAAACCGATTTCAGCGACAACATCGGCGGTGGCATCGACAACTGGAACCTGCGCCAGCCCTTGGGTGTATGCGCGGGTGTCACCCCGTTCAACTTCCCGGTGATGGTGCCCTTGTGGATGATTCCACTGGCGTTGGCCACCGGTAACTGCTTCATTCTCAAGCCATCCGAGCGCGATCCGTCCGCCAGTTTGCTGATGGCACGCCTGCTGACCGAGGCTGGCTTGCCCGATGGCGTGTTCAATGTGGTCCAAGGCGATAAAAGTGCCGTGGATGGCCTGCTGCAGCACCCGGACGTAGAGGCGATTTCGTTCGTCGGCTCGACGCCGATTGCCGAGTACATTCACCAGCAGGCGACCCAGCGCGGCAAGCGCGTGCAGGCGCTGGGTGGGGCCAAAAACCATATGATCGTAATGCCCGATGCCGACCTCGACCAGGCGGCTGACGCCCTGATCGGCGCAGCCTATGGATCGGCCGGCGAGCGCTGCATGGCGATTTCGATTGCCGTGGTGGTCGGTGATGTCGGCGACAAGCTGATCGAAAAACTGCTGCCGCGCATCGACCAGCTCAAGGTCGGCAACGGTATGCACAAGGACAGCGAAATGGGCCCGCTGGTGACGGCAGAGCACAAGGCCAAGGTCGAAGGCTTTATCGGCGAAGGCGTGGCCCAGGGGGCGAAACTGATTGTCGACGGGCGCGGCTTCAAGGTACCGGGAGCCGAGAGTGGTTTTTTCGTCGGCGCCACGTTGTTCGATAACGTCACCACGGACATGAGCATTTACCAGCAGGAAATTTTCGGCCCGGTGCTGGGCATCGTGCGGGTGGCGGATTTCGCCAGTGCCGTGGCGTTGATCAACGCCCATGAATTCGGCAACGGCGTTTCGTGTTTCACCAGCGACGGCGGTATCGCACGGGCCTTTGCCCGCAATATCAAGGTGGGCATGGTCGGCATCAATGTGCCGATTCCGGTGCCGATGGCCTGGCATTCGTTCGGCGGCTGGAAACGCTCGCTGTTTGGCGACCACCATGCCTATGGCGAAGAAGGTATTCGTTTCTACAGTCGCTACAAGAGCGTGATGCAGCGCTGGCCCGACAGCATTGCCAAGGGTCCAGAGTTCAGCATGCCGACGGCCAAGTAAGGGGCAAGTCATGACTACCACACGATTGACCATGGCCCAGGCCCTGGTGAAGTTTCTGGATAACCAGTACATCGAAGTCGACGGCGTGCAAAGCAAGTTCGTCGCCGGGGTGTTCACCATCTTCGGCCACGGCAATGTGCTGGGCCTGGGCCAGGCTCTGGAACAGGATGCAGGTGACCTGGTGGTACACCAGGGCCGCAACGAGCAGGGCATGGCCCACGCGGCGATTGGTTTTGCCAAGCAGCACCTGCGCCGCAAGATCTACGCTTGTACGGCCTCGGTCGGCCCTGGCGCGGCGAATATGCTTACCGCGGCGGCCACGGCGACTGCCAACCGCATTCCGTTGCTGTTGTTGCCCGGCGACGTCTACGCCAGTCGCCAGCCTGATCCGGTGCTGCAACAGATCGAGCAGTTCCATGACCTGAGCATCAGCACCAACGACGCATTTCGTGCCGTGAGTAAATACTGGGATCGCATCAATCGCCCCGAGCAGTTGATGAGTGCGGCGATCCATGCCATGCGCGTGCTCACCGACCCGGCCGAAACAGGTGCCGTAACCCTGGCCTTGCCGCAGGATGTGCAGGGTGAGGCCTGGGACTATCCCGACTATTTCCTGCAAAAACGCGTACACCGTATCGACCGCCGCCCGGCTACCGAGGCCGTGCTCGGTGATGCGGTGGCCGCCTTCAAGGGCAAGCGCAAACCGCTGATCATTTGCGGCGGTGGGGTCAAATACTCCGGCGCCAATGCGGCGTTGCAAGCTTTTGCCGAAAAATTTCATATTCCGTTTGCCGAAACCCAGGCGGGCAAGAGTGCGGTGCTTTCCAGTCACCCGCTGAATGTCGGCGGTATCGGTGAAACCGGTTGCCTGGCCGCCAATCTGCTGGCCAGGGATGCGGACCTGATCATCGGCATCGGCACGCGCTATACCGACTTCACGACCTCGTCGAAATCATTGTTCCAGCATCCCGACGTGCAGTTTCTCAACATCAACATCTGCCCATTCGATGCCTTGAAACTCGACGGTGTACAACTGCTGGCCGATGCGCAGGCAGCGTTGCAGGCATTGACCAGCGCGCTGTCGGACTACCGGTCCGGTTGGGGCGAGCAGCCAAGGGAAGCCAAGGCGCAGCTGGATGCCGAGGTGGAGCGCCTGAATCGAATCGAATATCAGGGCGAGCATTTCGTCCCGGAAATCAACGACCACATGGACCCGGCGGTGCTGCGCGAGTTTATCGAGCTGACCGGTTCGTGCCTGACCCAAAGCCGGGTGTTGGGTGTGCTCAACCACACATTGGCCGACGACGCGGTGATCGTTGCCGCTGCGGGCAGTCTGCCCGGCGACCTGCAACGCAGCTGGCGCAGCAAGGGCGTCAATACCTATCACGTGGAGTACGGTTATTCGTGCATGGGGTATGAGATCAACGCCGCGCTGGGGGTCAAGCTGGCTGAGCCAGACCGTGAAGTCTACGCATTGGTCGGCGATGGCTCATACATGATGCTGCATTCGGAATTGGCGACCTCGATCCAGGAGCGGCGCAAGATCAACGTGGTGCTGCTGGACAACATGGCCTTCGGTTGCATCAACAACCTGCAAATGGGCAACGGCATGGACAGCTTTGGCACCGAGTTCCGCTTTCGCAACCCCGAAAGCGGCAAGCTCGACGGTGGTCTGGTGCCGGTGGATTTCGCCATGAGTGCGGCGGCCTATGGCTGCAAGACCTACAAGGTCAGCACTGTGGAGCAGTTGCACGCGGCGCTGGCCGATGCGCGCAGGCAAACCGTATCGACGCTGATCGATATCAAGGTGCTGCCCAAGACCATGATTCACGGCTACCTGTCCTGGTGGCGCGTAGGGGTGGCGCAAGTGTCCACCAGCGCGCGCACGAATGCGGCCGCCAAACAACTGAACGAACGCCTGGCCAAGGCCCGGCAGTACTAATGACCAGAGGAGCGTCTACATGTCTTTGAAGTTGGGTGTTATCGGTACTGGCGCGATTGGCCAGGATCATATTCGTCGGTGCAGTCAGACGTTGCTCAATAGCCAGGTGGTTGCGGTCACCGATATCAACCTTGAGCAGGCCGCCAAAGTGGTGGCGGATCTGCAGATTGCCGCCGAGGTCTATCCCCACGGCCATGCGTTGATCAACTCGCCGCAAGTCGAAGCGGTGCTGGTCACGTCCTGGGGGCCAAGTCACGAGGAGTTCGTACTGGCCGCCATCGCCGCTGGCAAACCGGTGTTCTGCGAAAAACCCCTGGCTGTCACTGCCGACGGCTGCCGCAAAATCGTGGAAGCCGAACTCGCCCATGGCAAGCGCTTGGTGCAAGTAGGCTTCATGCGCCCGTATGACGAGGGCTATCGCGCCCTGAAGCGCGTGATCGACAGCGGCCAGATCGGTGAACCACTGATGCTGCACTGCGCGCACCGCAACCCGAGGGTGGGTGAGAACTACAAGACGGACATGGCGATCACCGACACCCTGATCCATGAACTGGACGTGTTGCGCTGGTTGCTCAACGACGACTACGTGTCGGTGCAAGTGGTATTCCCACGCAAGACCAGCAAGGCACTGGCGCACCTGCGCGATCCGCAGATCGTTCTGTTGGAAACCGCAAAAGGCACTCGCATTGACGTGGAAGTGTTTGTGAACTGCCAATACGGCTATGACATTCAATGCGAGGTGGTGGGGGAAACCGGCATCGCCAGGCTGCCGGAACCGTCCCAGGTGCAATTGCGCAGCGAGGCCAAATTGTCGAATGCAATTCTGATGGACTGGAAAGATCGCTTTATCGGCGCCTATGACGTCGAGCTGCAAGCCTTCATTGATGGTGTGCGCGTCGGGCAAGTGGGCGGGCCGTCGGCTTGGGATGGTTATGCGGCAGCGGTGGCGGCCGATGCGTGTATCGAAGCGCAAGGCAGCGGGCAGATCGTCAAGATTGGGTTGGCGCCGCGGCCGCATTTCTACGACTGAACCGCTGCTTTACATAAGGAGTCGACCGATGCGAATCGGACTTGTCGGTTACGGCCACGGCGGTCGTTTTTTCCATGCGCCGTTGATTGCGACCCTGCCTGGCGCGACCTTTGTCGGCGTGGTGACGCGGTCGCCCGAGCGTCGCGAGCAATTGGCGAACGATCATCCGGGAATCCAGGCGTTTGATTCCATCGGCCAGATTGTCGAGTCCGGCGTTGACGTGTTGGTAATTTCCACCACGCTCAAAGGTCGCCCGGCCCTGGTGCTGGAAGCCATTGAGCATGGTGTCGCGGTGGTCAGCGATAAACCTTTCGCCAGCAATGCCGCCCAGGCGGATGCGTTGATCATCGCCGCCGAGCGTCAAGGTGTGTTGCTCAGCGTGTATCAAAATCGACGCTGGGATTCGGATTACCTGACCTTGCGCAAATTGATCGAGGCGGGCGCCTTGGGCAGCATTACCCGCTTTGAGTCGCGGGTGGAGCGCTACAGCCCGGCAGCCGTGGGCAATGCCAGTGGTGGCGGTTTCCTGCGGGATCTGGGCAGCCATCTGGTAGACCAGGCCATACAACTGTTTGGCCCCGTGGCTCGGGTCTTTGCGCAATTGCAGTACAGCGCCGAACACCCCAGTGTCGATCACGGCTTCTTCGTGTCGCTGACCCACGACAGCGGTGTGATTTCGCACCTGTGGGGCAGCGCCTTGCAAAACAGCCAGGGCCCGCGATTTCGCATCAGTGGTACGGCGGGTTGCTATACCGTCGAAGGACTGGATGGCCAGGAAGAAGCACTGATGGCAGGCAAGACCCCGAAAACCGAAGGCGAGCACTGGGGGGCTGAGGAGCACCGACGCTGGGGCTGGTTTGAACAAGGGCCAGAGCGTGAGCGCATACCTACACAGAAGGGTTGCTGGAATCAGTTTTACAGCCAGTTGTTAATCGCTATACAAGGCAACGGCCCCTTGCCGGTGGATGCCCGTGATGCCCGGGAAACCACGCGTGTACTGGATGCTGCACGGCTCAGTGCGCAGCGTCAGCAGGTCGTGGAAATGGCCTCTGTTGAGAGTTATGACGGCAAAATAGAATAAAATTCTAAAATCTGTTGATATGGAAAATATTTTCCAATAAAGTCATCCTCAGGTTGCTAAAGTGCTGTCCGGATCTGCCATCGAGGCAGTGAGCGGAGGCTCAACAAAAACAAGATAAAAAACAACCAGGTACCGTCAGATGAAAATCTTTAACGCTGTACTGCACCTCTTCCGTTACGCCTCTGCGCTTGGCGCCATACCCCGCGCACGGCCGTTCTATTTCTCTTTCCTCAATGTGCTGTGCGTCGAAAACAAGGGCGCCCTGGTGTGCTGCATCCCCGGCGCACCGATCGTTCGGCTGCAAGCGCCGCTCTGATAAACGCTACGTCCAAAAAACCAACAAGAAACTGGAGACATACCGTTCATGAAGACCCAGCTCCGTTTTGCCTCACTGGCCCTGGCTATGATGCTCGCCAGCGGTATCGCCACGGCCGCCGATATCAAGGTGGGCGTCAGCATGTCGCAGTTCGATGACACCTTCCTGACTTACCTGCGTGAAGACATGGACAAGCAAGCCAAGTCCTACCCCGAGGGTGATGGTGTACAGCTGCAGTTCGAAGACGCCCGCGCCGACGTGGTCAAGCAACTGAGCCAGGTCGAGAACTTCATCAGCCAGAAAGTCGATGCCATGGTGGTCAACCCGGTGGACACGGCCTCCACCGCGAGAATCACCAAAGCCGCGACCGAGGCGGGCATTCCGTTGGTCTACGTCAACCGTCGACCGGATCAGGCCAAGCTGCCCAAGGGGGTGGTGGCGGTATTTTCCGAAGATGTCGAGGCCGGCAAACTGCAGATGCAATACCTCGCCGACAAGCTCGGTGGCAAGGGCAAGGTCGTCATTTTGTTGGGTGACCTGGCGAACAACTCCACGACCAATCGCACCAAAGGCGTCAAGGAAATCCTGGCCAAGTATCCGGATATCGAGATCGAGCAGGAACAGACCGGCATCTGGCTGCGCGACAAGGGCATGACGCTGGTAAATGACTGGTTGACCCAAGGCCGTGAGTTCAATGCGGTCATTGCCAACAACGATGAAATGGCTATCGGCGCGGCAATGGCGTTGAAGACCGCCGGGGTCAAGTCGGGCACCGTGCTGATCGGCGGTATCGACGGTACGCCGGATGGTTTGAACGCCATTACCAAGGGCGAGATGACTGTCTCGGTGTTCCAGGATGCCAAGGGCCAGGCGATCGGTTCGGTGGAAGCGGCGCGCAAGATGGCGCGCAACGAGCCCGTCGAGCAGAACGTGGTGGTGCCATTCAAGTTGATCACCCCGGACAACGTCAAAGACTTCAAGTAGCCCTTCAAAACAACAATAAGCCAGAGGGGCGGCCATGGTCGCTCCTCTGATGGAGTACCTTTTTATGCTCGCTCAAGCGATTGCTTCGCAGCCTTCCGGTACCCAGCCCCAGGCGCTGGAAGAACCCTACCTGCTGGAAATCGTCAACATCAGCAAAGGTTTCCCTGGCGTCGTGGCCCTGGACGATGTGCAACTGCGGGTACGGCCCGGTTCGGTGCTGGCGTTGATGGGTGAGAACGGCGCAGGCAAGTCGACGTTGATGAAAATCATCGCCGGCATTTATCAACCCGATGCCGGTGAAATTCGCTTGCGGGGCAAACCGGTGGTGTTCGACACACCTCTGGTGGCGCTGCAGTCCGGGATCGCGATGATCCACCAGGAACTCAACCTGATGCCCCACATGAGCATCGCCGAGAACATCTGGATCGGTCGCGAACAGCTCAATGGGCTGGGTATGGTCAGTCACCGGGAGATGCATCGTTGCACCGCCGAGTTGCTGGCGCGGCTGCGGATAAATCTGGACCCTGAAGAACATGTCGGCAATCTGAGCATTGCCGAACGGCAGATGGTCGAGATTGCCAAGGCGGTGTCTTACGATTCCGACGTGTTGATCATGGACGAACCGACTTCGGCCATCACCGACAAGGAAGTGGCCCACCTGTTCTCGATCATTGCCGACCTCAAGGCCCAAGGCAAAGGCATCATCTATATCACGCATAAAATGAATGAAGTGTTCACCATAGCCGATGAAGTGGCGGTGTTCCGCGACGGCGTCTATATCGGCCTGCAACGGGCCGACAGCATGAACAGCGACAGCCTGATCTCGATGATGGTGGGCCGCGAGCTGAGCCAGTTGTTCCCGGTGCGGGACAAACCCATCGGCGAGGTCTTGTTATCGGTGCGTGACTTGCGCCTGGACGGCGTGTTCCAGGGCGTTTCGTTTGACCTGCACGCCGGGGAAATCCTCGGTATTGCCGGGCTCATGGGCTCGGGGCGAACCAACGTCGCCGAGACCATTTTTGGCATTACCCCAAGCTCCGGCGGCGAGATCCGGCTCGACGGCCAGACGGTGCGCATCACTGATCCGCAGATGGCGATCGAGAAGGGCTTTGCGCTGTTGACCGAGGACCGCAAGCTCAGTGGGTTGTTCCCCTGTCTGTCGGTGGTGGAGAACATGGAGATTGCCGTACTGCCGCATTATTTGGGCAACGGCTTTATCCGGCAGAAAGCCCTGCGGGCGCTGTGCGAAGACATGTGCAAGAAGCTGCGGGTAAAAACCCCGTCTCTTGAGCAGTGCATCGACACCTTGTCCGGCGGCAACCAGCAAAAGGCCTTGTTGGCGCGCTGGTTGATGACCAATCCACGCCTGCTGATCCTCGATGAACCCACCCGCGGCATCGACGTGGGGGCCAAGGCCGAGATCTACCGGTTGATCTCATTGCTGGCCAGCGAGGGCATGGCGGTGATCATGATTTCTTCGGAACTGCCGGAAGTGTTGGGTATGAGCGACCGGGTGATGGTGATGCACGAGGGCGACCTGATGGGCACCCTGGACCGTGCCGACGCAACCCAGGAAAAGGTCATGCAACTGGCTTCCGGTATGACGGCGGTCCACTAACGAATAAAAAAGCGTCGGCCGGATAACGGTTGGTGCCACGGAATAAAAGGTGAGTGGTTATGAACGCGATACTGGAAAGCAAACCAGAGGGAAAGAAATCCGAGGAAAAGAAGCCCGACACGGCGCCCAGCAAAAGTCGCAGACGTTTGCCCACCGAGTTGAGCATTTTCCTGGTACTGATTGGCATAGGTCTGGTATTCGAACTGTTTGGCTGGATCGTTCGTGACCAGAGCTTCCTGATGAACTCCCAGCGCCTGGTGTTGATGATTTTGCAGGTATCGATCATCGGCCTCCTGGCAATTGGCGTGACGCAGGTCATCATCACGACGGGCATCGACCTGTCTTCAGGCTCGGTACTCGCGTTGTCGGCAATGATCGCCGCCAGCCTGGCGCAAACGTCAGACTTTTCGCGAGCGGTGTTTCCATCCCTGACCGACTTGCCGGTATGGATTCCGGTGGTGGTGGGGTTGGGCGTAGGGCTACTGGCGGGCGCGATCAACGGCAGTATTATTGCCATTACCGGTATCCCACCATTCATTGCCACCCTGGGCATGATGGTTTCGGCCCGTGGCCTGGCTCGCTATTACACCGAAGGCCAACCGGTGAGCATGCTCTCGGATTCCTATACGGCCATCGGCCACGGTGCAATGCCAGTGATTATCTTCCTGGTGGTAGCGGTGATCTTCCATATCGCGCTGCGCTATACCAAGTACGGCAAATACACCTATGCCATCGGCGGCAACATGCAGGCGGCGCGAACTTCGGGCATCAACGTCAAGCGGCACTTGATCATTGTCTACAGCATTGCCGGCTTGCTGGCCGGGTTGGCGGGCGTGGTGGCCTCGGCACGGGCGGCGACCGGGCAGGCCGGGATGGGCATGTCTTATGAACTCGACGCGATTGCCGCGGCAGTGATCGGTGGTACCAGCCTGGCAGGCGGAGTAGGGCGCATCACAGGTACGGTCATCGGCGCGCTGATTCTTGGGGTGATGGCCAGCGGGTTTACGTTTGTGGGTGTGGATGCCTATATCCAAGACATCATCAAAGGGCTGATTATCGTGGTCGCAGTAGTGATCGACCAATACCGCAACAAGCGCAAACTCAAGCGCTGAGGGGGCTGAGTCATACGCTGCAAGCTATAAGCCGCAAGCTGCAAGCACGACGAGCCTTACATCTTGTCGCTTGCAGCTTGCGGCTTATAGCTGCTTTATTGAATTTCCTGCTATAAAAGCACTCCGATGACCACCTGCCAAGCCCGTCCTGGTGCCTATTGGGGGAATGTCGGACAAATTGCCTGTCATTTCAGTTGCTGTGCCCTCAAGTCAGCCGTAGACTGCCGCCCCTCGTAAATTGAGTGCCGGGTGGCGCTTGGAATGGACGGCGCCTTTCCGAGACCTGCAAGGGTCGGCCGGAACGCTCCCTTATTCGCCTTAATGCACGTATTTTTTATAGAGAAATCAATGACAAAGGAAAAGTTGCTGGCCATGCCGGCGGATGACTACATGAATGCCGAACAGCACGCTTTTTTCGAGCAGTTGCTGCAAGACATGAAAGTGGAACACCACGAGCGCATTGAGCTGAACCGCATCGCCATTGAAAGCCTGGACACCCCGGCTGACCCGGCTGACGCCGCTTCAGTTGAAGAAGAGCGTACCTGGCTGGTCAATGCCATCGACCGTGACCAGCGCATGCTGCCACAACTGGAACAAGCCCTGGGTCGCATCAAGGATGATTCTTTCGGTTGGTGCGACGACAGCGGCGAGCCGATCGGCCTCAAGCGTCTGCTGATCAGCCCGACCACCAAGTACTGCATCGAAGCACAAGAGCGTCACGAGCAAATCGACAAGCATCAGCGCCAAGCTTGATAGGTTGAAGCTCCCGCCACGCCTGCGACGCGGCGCTGTCGCACAGCTGGTTGAAAAGAGGCGAGGGCTGCGTGTCGAGGGCCACCTGGCGGAAGGTGTTGTATCACCGACCGCCGGCCCGCCCGCATCGAATCAAGTTTCAGGAGAATCGTGCAGCCGCACGTTGAGGTCATCGACCACTGGCGCCCACTGAGCATCTTCACGCAGCTTTTCTTTAAGGAAGCTCGCTTGTTGAGCGGACCAGAACGGTGCATCGATCAGCTTTACGTCGTCGGGCAGGCGATGTTTGGCGGTAAACCGTTCAATGCCTTCCTGGCTTGAGTCCAGGCCCAGTTGATCGAACAGGGTTTGCAGCGTTGGATTGATCGTGTCCATACCGTTCTCCATGTGAACTGATGATCGATATGGCTGGGAGAGCTATGGCGCGGCGTAGTTCAATTCAATCGTCGCGCTTTGCCCGTCAGGAAGTCAGTGCCCCGGAGTCCACGGCAGCCTTGAGCGCCATGGCGGCTTCTTTTGCCGCGACCGAGGCGGCCTCCACGGTTTTGAACCAGCGGTCTTTCTCTACCTGATGCAGGGTGACTGTGGTCAGTGGCGGCTTGGCGCGCATCACGATGACCGCTTGAAATTCACCGTCTACTTCCCTGGCATCGCCATGGATGAAAAACTCGCCTATATCAAATTCCGTCACGTATGGCCTTCCCTTGGAGGTGGTTGCGCAAACAAAGCCTTTCCCAGGCGGGTAAGCCTCATTGGATAGGCCAGTATGGCAGCTGTTGCCTTTTGGGGGGCGCAGTAACGTCATTGATATGACGAAAAGTTCTACTATCGTCGGTTCAGCCGGCTGCGGTATACAAGATCGCTTCCAACTCCTTGGCCAGGGCGCAGGCTTGGTTGTGACCGCTGCGAAAGCCTTTGATCCGACCGCTGGGGACTTCCAGGATATGGAAAAAGTTTTTGCCGGCAGGAATCACTCGGTACAAGGCCGAATGCAGGCACCTGTCATTGATGTTCAGGCTGTAGAATGCAGCGTCCTCGAGGTGTGAGGAGATGGAAAGGCAAGGTTCAGGCTGGCGTTGAAGTTTTTGCATGTGCAGCTCCTGTCGGTCTGTCCTGGTGACCCGCTTGCAGTATTTCGAGTGGTTTTCAGCCATGTTGCTGTTTTAATATTGTCGTCAGTCTTCGACATCTGGTTCCATCCAAGGTGTTTTTTTTGTTTTTGTTGTCGGAAAACTTCATTTTCAAATGGGTTATTCTCTGAAGTGGCGTGTCCGGTATTCTCTGGCCGTTAAACCTGTGATTTCCTGCGGCGCGTGACGATCCTGCACAAGGTCCGGCTCGTCTTCATGAGCGTGTGATGCTGCGGGTCGATCTTCTTCAGTGTGTTCGGTGTTGGGTGCCGTATTGGCCTTATTCGTGCTGCCTGCCTGGGCGGGCAGCGCCTTTTTAGATATGGGGGCGTTTCCTTGGCAGTCAGTAATCTGGATATGCACGCATTGTTCGTGCTGGGTGATTTGCGCGCAAAGTTGGTCAAGCAGTTTCAATCTCGTTTCGTTTACATCACTGAACAAACGCCTGAAGGCATTTACATTGCCGAAATCGATACCGAAACAGCGCTGGTAGTCGATGACAAACCCCGGCTTGAACTCAAGGTTGGCGATCATTTTCGCGCGGCAGTATTGCCCAGTCGCGAAGGTGGCAGGTTCGAACTCAAGTTTCGCGACATCAAGTTGAGCGTCTACGGTCTTGGGGACTACGCCTTTGTATCTTCCACGCAGGGCCAGGGGATTGTGTTCAAGGAAGGCCACAGTGTCATGCTGGTCTTCGCGGCCACTGAACAACTGCAGGAAGGCCTGACCAAGACCCTCAAGGCCGTAACCGGCAAGGCCGCCAAATGGCGCAAGGGCGAACTGGTAACGTTCAAGGCCAGTGAGTAATGGCTGTAAGCCGCGCACAGTTTCACCAGCGTAACTTGCCGGATGCCCAGGCCAAGGCCGCCGAACTACTTGCTCGTAAAAGCGATCTGCAAGGTGCCTGGTTGAATTGGGTGGCCAGCCAACTGTATGAACTTCGACCTGCCGAATTTGCAAGCATGGTGCGTCGGGAACTGCAGCGCTTGGACAACCTGCCGTAACCACCGGGGTTTGCCCGGTTCTGCGGAACCTCTACTACAGTTGCATGGACTTAAGTATTCAGAGGCTTCGCGGTATGACAGCAAAGCCATCCGCTATGGCTGTGCGAACGCGAGGTGCAAGGCATGCAAGCAATTCGAGCGCTGTTGTTGGCGTCCCTCATGACCCTAGGTCTGACAACCATGCCATCATCGGTGTCCGCCGCCCAGGCGCCGATTCATTTTGCCGACCTCAACTGGGAAAGTGGCAGCCTGATCACCGAAGTTTTGCGGTTTATAGTCGAAAAAGGCTATGGCGTGCCCACCGACACCTTGCCTGGCACCACCATCACCCTTGAGACGGCCCTGGCAAAAAACGATATCCAGGTGATCGGGGAAGAGTGGGCGGGGCGCAGTCCGGTATGGGTCAAGGCCGAGGCTGAAGGCAAGGTGGTGGGCCTGGGCGATACCGTCAAGGGTGCTACCGAGGGTTGGTGGGTGCCGGAGTATGTGATCAAGGGCGACCTGGCCAGGGGCATCGAGCCGCTGGCGCCCCAACTGCGCAGTGTGCAGGACCTGGCACGCTACAAGGATGTGTTCAAGGACCCGGAAGCACCGACCAAGGGGCGTTTTCTCAACAGCCCCATCGGCTGGACTTCGGAAGTGGTCAACAAACAGAAACTCAAGGCCTATGGGCTAGACGATAGCTACGTGAACTTTCGCAGCGGTTCAGGTGCTGCGCTGGATGCCGAAATCGCCTCGTCGATCCGTCGTGGCAAGCCGATCCTCTTTTACTACTGGTCGCCTACGCCCTTGATGGGGCGCTACAAGCTGGTTCAGTTGCAAGAGCCACCGTTTGACGCCGAGGCCTGGAAAACCCTGACCGACCCCGAACACCCAGCGCCGAAACCCACACGTTCCCTGGCCTCGAAGCTGAGCATTGGCGTGTCCACCCCATTCCAGCAGCAGTATCCGCAGATTGCCCAGTTCTTCGAGAAAGTGGATTTTCCGATTGAGCCGCTGAACCAGGCCCTTGCGAGCATGAGCGAAAAACACACCGCGCCGCGTGAAGTGGCGCAGGCATTCCTCAAGGAGCATCCACAGGTGTGGAAAGCCTGGTTGCCCGATGATGTGGCACGAAAGGTCGAGGCCAGCCTCAAATAAGGCCAGCCCCCTGTAGCAGCTGTCGAGCAAGGGGTGGGAGCTTACCCTTGCAAGACAGTTTTCGTGTCAGAACCGGCTTTGTACCGCCACCTCGAATGTCCTCGGCGATCCCAGGTAATACGCCGGCGACACATGGGCGAATTGCGCATACACCTCATTGGTCAGGTTGCGTACCCGGCCCGTCACCGACGTATGCTGGTCCACCTTGTAGGTCACAAATGTGCCGTACAGGGCGTAGGCCGGCACTGTCAGGGTATTGGCGTTATCGGCGTACACCGAGGCGACGTAGCGCGCATCCACGCCGCCTTGCCAGTCGGATGAAAAATCATAGGTCAGCCACAGATTGGCAACACGTTTGGGCACGTTGGTCGGTGTATTGCCTTTGCGCGACACCACTGCACCGTTGGCGATTTTCTCATTGAAGTCGTCGTACTCTGCATCGACCCAGGCGAAGTTGCCTTCTGCCAAAAGCCTTGGGGTAACCTGCAACGAACTGGCCAGTTCAATCCCCCTGGACGACTGCGCGCCTACCGGAATGCTGCGGGTCGGGTCCTGTGGATCGGTCACGGCAAAATCCTTGCGCTCGATCCGGTAGGCCGCGACGGTGGCCGAGCCGCGGCCCTCGAGATAGTCGAACTTGCTGCCCACTTCCCATTGCTTGCCGGTGGAAACGTCGAACACCTGCGTGGTTGTGGTCGGCTGTTCGGCGGCCGTGCTGTATTGCACGTAGATATTGGCGGTTGGAATGAACTGGTAGGTCAGGCCGATCCGTCCGGTCGTGGGCTCCCAGCGGCGCGTTGAATGCCGGGGATTGCTCGCGGTCGCCATGCGGTGGTTGGTCACGTCCAGCTCGATTGCGTCGTAGCGCAGGCCGCTGAGCAGCGAGAGCTTGTCGGTGAGGCTCAAGTGGTTTTCCACGAACAGGGCCTGGGTGGTCACCTCGTTGGTCTTGTCCTTGATAAACCCCGGCCGGGTCTGGGGAATGTCGTAGAAGTGCCCTGGATCGTAGTGGTGCGGGTCTACCGTGCTTTTGCCTGATACGTTCAACGGGCTGTTGGTGGTGCTGTTGACCTTGTACTCGAACCCTGCGGACCAGGTGGTCGCCAGGCCGAACAGTGTATTTTCATGGCGCAACTCGAACTGATTGCCGTTCTGCTCGCCTTGATGGCGGACCTGATAAGCCGTCGAACGGTTCACCAGGCTGTTGTCGGCGTTGTATTGATAGGTTTCCAGGTTGCGGTAGTCGCGCTGGCTGTCCAGGTGATAAAGGGTGTTGCGCAGGCTGGTGCGATCGTCGATCCGGTAGTCGATGATCGAGCGCGCCCAGATCGTGCGCTGCTCATAGCGACCGTCCGCGACGTTGTAATTGTTGAAGCGGTTGTGTTTGTCGATCTTCAACTCGCCGCCCTTGGGGTTGAGTACCGGTGTGCCCCAGTACGGGCTGTCTTCGTGTTCGTCCTGATACTCCAGGGCCAGGGTGTGCGACAGGTCGGGCGTCAGGTCGCTGAGCAGGGAAAAGGCCACGCTCCAGGCTTCGCGCTGCTGGCGGTCGATGTAGCTGTGATTGGTGTTGCGACTGACATCCAGGCGCGCGTAATGCTGGACCTCGGCTGCGGGCTCGGTCAGGGCGTGGTTCAGGCCGAATGCGATGCCGGCGGTGTCGTAGCTGCCGTAGCTGAGCCGGCCCTCGGCGGCCTGCTCCTCGCGGGTGGCCAGCTTCGTCACATAGTTCAGCGAACCGCCAACGGAGCCGGCACCATTGATCAGCGAGGAGGGGCCGCCTACCAGTTCCACGCGGTCGTACATCCACGCGTCCACCGGCCGCGTCAGCCCTGCAGCAACGTTGATGCCATTGAACATCTGGGTAATCTGGCTGCTGGTAAAGCCGCGATAGGAGATAAAACCGCCAAACCCCGGCGGCGCAGTGGCGTTGACCCCAGGCAAGGTATTGAGCGCATCCTGGAAGGTCTTGGCGCCACGGCGCTCGATGTCGTTGCGCTTGGCAATACTGATGGAGGCCGGGGTTTCCCGCACGCTCAGGCCCAGGCGCGAAGCCATGCCACTGGATTGATCCAGGGCCAGGCCTGGCTCGCTGGAAGATTGGCCGTCAATAGTCGTGGGCGCCAGCTCAATCGCCCAGGCGCTAAAAGGCAGGCAGCCGAACAGGCCCGCTAACAAAGGTAAATGTTTCATGTGTTGAATCCTGAAAAACATGGTTTGAACGCAACGCAAAACCGCCCGTAATCCTTTGGGCAGCGATGTGGGTGCAGATCAGAAAACGCAGGTATCAGGCGTAGGCGGGAGGGGCGCGCGGATTAGCCGCAGGCCAGGTGAGGCGGGCGGGAATGTCGGCTGCGAGCAACACCGCCATTGGCGGGGCCTGCGGCTGCGACATGACTGCGACATTGAGGCTGGAATTGAGCGCTGGTCCCATGCCGCCGCTGGAACACAGCGGACAGCCGAACGCCTTGGAGAGCGTTGGCAGCGACTCATCCGTAGTGTTTACGGGCGCCGGCGCCTGGGTGCGCGGGTCTACTGAGCAGAACTGGCCTCCAATGCCGTTGAGCTGCATGCCGATCATCTGCCCATGACCAATACTGCAGGCGAATACGTTGAACAGGACGCAGCAATAAAGCATCCAGGCAATCAACGAGCGGTCGGCACGGGCGAGTTTCATAGGGCGGCACTTTAGCACCAGCTGCCGACGAAATACCTGCAAAAAATCTCACAGGGACTATCCTGTCCCGGACTTTTTATAAGGGTTCCAGCCATGAGCTTTATCATTGCGCGGTGGATTGTCGGCGTCTTTGCGTTTATCAGCATGGTGCATGTGTATTGGGCGGCGGGGGGCAAGTTCGGCAGTACCGCTGTCATTCCCCAGTTGCCTGGGGAATTCGGCCGAGGGCCGCGGCCTGCGTTCAAGCCCTCGGCACTGGGTACATCGTTGGTAGCCGTGGGCCTGGTAGTGATCGCGTTGTTGGTATGCCTGCGCGCCGGGTTGTATTTCGACCCGGTGGGCCATCAGGCCCTGCAGTGGGGGATAAGCGCCATTGCCTTGATCATGTTTGCGCGGGCGATTGGTGATTCGGAACTGGTGGGGTTTTTCAAGAAAGTCGGCGGGTCACGGTTTGCCAGGCTGGATACGTTTTTCTATTCGCCACTGTGCCTGGTGTTGGGTGCGGGGTTGTTGGTGGTGGCTTGGGCCTAAGGTTCCCGGCCTGACCACCTCCCAGGATCACTGCTCATCCTGTGGCCTGCGACTACTGACTTCCGCCGGCACATCATCTCCCGCCATGCGCTTGCGGAACAACGCGGTGCGCGCCAGCAGCAGTGTTGTGACCGGCACGGTGATCGACAGCAGGATCGGAATCAACCAGCCGTGCAGTACGGGCCCGGACTTGAGTGTCGAGAAGTAGATAATCGACGCCAGCGCCACGCACCATGCACCCAGGGTCGACGCCAGTGCTGGTGGATGCATGCGCTGGAAAAAATCGCGCATCCGCAACAACCCTATCGCACCGATCAGCGCAAACAGGCTGCTGAGCACCAGCAGCACGGCCACGAGGATTTCCACCCACAGCGGCAGCTCACTGATATTGATCATTCGATTACCTCCCCGCGCAGCAGGAATTTGGCCAGGGCGAACGAGCCGACAAAGCCGAACAGTGCGATCAGCAGCGCCGCTTCAAAGTAGGTGTCGCTGGCATAGCGAATACCCAGTACCAGCATCATCAACATCGCCAGGATATACAGGTAATCCAGTGCCAATACCCGGTCCTGAGCCGACGGGCCTTTGAACAAACGCGCCAGGGTCAGCACCATCGCCAGGGAAAACACAAACAGGCTGAACAGGATCGCATTGGAGAGCAGGGCGCTCATTCGAAGATCTCCATCAGGGGCTGTTCGTAGGCATGCTTGAAATGTTCGATAAACTGCACTTCATCCTCCAAATCAAACACGTGCAATAACAGGATGCTGCGGTCCAGGGCCAATTCCGACCAGATGGTGCCGGGGATGACGGTGGTGATCATCGACAGGGCTGCCAGGCCGTTGGCGTCCCGCAGGTCCAGGGGGATCTTGATGAACCGCGAGCGGGGTGGGCGCGACCCGCATGTCAGCACGCTCCAGGCCACTTGCAGGTTCGAGACGAGCACATCGCGACCCACCAGGAAAAACAGGCTGATGATCACGCCGGGCCGACGGATACGGATCGGCAGCGGGCGCAGCGGAGCCATCATCAACGGTGCCAGGAAACCCAGGATTGCCCCCAGCAGCAGGTTGCCGGGACTGATGGACAGGTTCAGCAGCAGCCACAACATCCACAAGGCCAATGACAGCCACGGGGCCGGGAACAAGCGCTTCATGGTTGCACCTCCACTGCAGCGGCCTTGGCTTCGGGGCTCGGTACAGGCCGGGTGGCCATGACGGCCATCACGTAGTGCTCCGGGTTGTCGAGGCTGGTGGCGGTGTCCTGGGTAAATTGCAGCAGGGTCTGGGCCTTCACGGTCAGGCCGATGGCGAGACCGAGCAGGATGAAGATCGGTATGCACTCAAAGCGTCGCAGCAGCGGCGAGGGACGCTCCTCCGGAGTCCAGAAGCGCTGGATGCCGAGTCGGGCAAAGGCAATCAGCGAGGCCAGTCCGGAAAGAATCAACAGTGCCACCAGCCCCCAGGCTGCCGGACGGATAGGCGTGTCGACGGCATTGCCCAGCCCCATCGGATTGATCAGGGCGCTGAGCAGGCTGAGTTTGCCGATAAACCCGGAAAGCGGTGGCATGCCGATAATCAGCAATGCGCAGGCAATGAAGCTCAAGCCCAGGAAGGCGACCGTCCACGGAATGACCTGGCCGACCACCGCTTTTTGCTCATCGTCCAGGTTGGTGCCCTTGGGTGGGTTCAGGGATTCCACGGTCTTGGCCAAGGCTTCGATGTCTTCGTCCAGCGGCAGTTCGTTGGCCGAGCGCGAACGTTCGATCAGTTCGGCCAGCAGAAACAGCGCGCTCAACGCCAGGGTGGAACTGACCAGATAGAACAGCGCCCCGGCGGTGAGGCTTGGCTGGGCGAAACCCACTGCTGCCAGCAGAATCCCGGCCGACACCAGTATGCTCAGGCTGGCCATGCGTTCCAGGCGTTGGGCGGCGAGCATCGCCAGGGCAGCGCAGGTGATGGTTGCCATGCCGCCGTAGATCAGCCAGTCGCCGCCAAAGTACGCCGAAGCCCCCGCCTGGCCGGAGAACAGCAAGGTCGACAGGCGCAGCACGGTGTACACGCCGACCTTGGTCATGATGGCGAACATCGCAGCCACGGGTGCGCTGGCCGAAGAGTAGGCCGGTGCCAGCCAGAAGTTCAGCGGCCACATCCCGGCCTTGGCCAGGAACGCCGTGGCCAGAATCGCCGCCCCCGCGTGCAGCAGGCCACGATCGGCCTCGGGCACCAGCGGGACTTTCAGCGCCAGGTCGGCGAAGTTCAGCGTCCCGGTGACGCCATAGATCAGCGCCGCACCGATCAGAAACAGCGATGAGGCCAGCAGGTTGATCGAAATGTAATGCAGCCCCGAGGATACCCGTGCCCGGCCCGAGCCATGCAGCATCAGGCCATAGGATGCCGCCAGCAGCACTTCGAAAAACACAAACAGGTTGAACAGGTCGGCGGTCAGGAAGGCGCCATAAAGACCCATCAACTGGATCTGGAACAGTGCATGGAAGCTGCTACCCGCACGATCCCAACGAGCCATGGCAAACAGCAGGGCGCTGACGCCGATGATCCCGGTCAGTACCAGCATCAGCGCGGACAGTTGGTCCACCACCAGCACGATACCGAACGGGACCTGCCAGTTACCCGGCAGATACACGCCGATGGAGCCGGGACCGCCTTTTTGCGTCCAGTACAGCATCAGTACGGCGATACCCAGGCCAAGCATGCTCGAGAACAGGTTGATCCGGGCCTTGAGCGGGCGGTGCTTTTCGCCCAGCATCAGCATCAGTCCGGCGGTCAGCAACGGCAGCAGGATCGGTGCAATGATCAGTTGATTCATCCAGCTCATTCCTTGGGCTCCCGACCGTCCACATGGTCAGTGCCGGTCAGCCCGCGGGACGCCAGCAACACCACCAGAAACAACGCGGTCATGGCGAAGCTGATCACAATCGCTGTCAGCACCAGGGCCTGGGGCAGGGGATCGGTGTAGTTGAGCAAGTCCTGAGGCACACCGTCCTTGATGATCGGTTCCTTGCCGATAAACAGGCTACCCATGCTGAAGATGAACAAGTTGACCCCATAGGACAGCAGGCACAGGCCCATCACCACCTGGAAGGTCCGTGGTCGCAATGCCAGCCAGACGCCGGAGGCCGCCAGGACTCCAATCGCAATTGCAATGACTTCTTCCATCAGGCAGCTCCTTCTGGCGTTGCAGCGGCTTTCGCCTGGCTGCTGGGTTTATGGGCCCGTACCGATTGGTGACCCAGGGCGGTGAGGATCAGCAGGGTCGAACCGACCACCATGGCGTACACGCCGACGTCGAAGAACAATGCGCTGGCGATATGCAGGTCACCCAGCACCGGCAAGGTGAGATGCACGGTATGGGTGGTCAGGAACGGATAGCCTGCGAACAGCGCGCCCAAGCCGGTCAACGTTGCTGACAGCAGGCCGAAGCCCATCCAGCGCATCGGTCGCAGACTCATCTGGGCTTCGACCCACTGAGTACCGGCGACCATGTATTGCAGGATAAACGCCACCGACATCACCAGACCGGCAACAAAGCCACCGCCCGGCTGGTTGTGACCGCGCAGGAACAAGTAGAACGACACGACCAGGGCAATCGGCAGTAACAGGCGTACCAGCACCGCCGGCACCATCATGAAGCCCAGGGCGGTGTCGCTGGCCTGGCGCGGGTTGACCAGGTCGGTGTCCACATCCGGCGCCAGGAGTCGCTGCTGTGCAGGAAGTTGCATGCTTTCCTTGGGTGGACGAAAACGTCGCAGCAGGGCATAGACGGTCAGCGCCACGGCGCCCAATACGGTGATTTCGCCCAGGGTGTCAAAACCGCGGAAGTCCACCAGCATCACGTTCACCACATTGCTGCCGCCACCTTCAGGCAGGGCGCGGCTCAGGTAGAACGATGAGATATCGTTGGGCGTCTGGCGCGTCAGCATTGCGTATGACAGCAACGCCATGCCGCCACCGACCACGGTGGACAACAGCAAGTCCCGCAAGCGGCGGATGCGCGCCTTGCGCAACGAACTGGGCAGTGGCGAGACCTCTTCGATCCGCCGTGGCAGCCAGCGCAGGCCCAGCAGGATCAGCACCGTGGTCACTACCTCGACCGCCAGTTGGGTCAGCGCCAGGTCGGGCGCGGAGAACCAGACAAACGTGACGCAGGTCATCAGGCCGCAAACGCTGACCATGGTCAGGGCCGCCAATCGGTGATACTTGGCTTGCCAGGCGGCGCCCAGGGCGCAGGCAATTGCCAGCAGCCACAGGGTCACAAACACGATGGAGCCCGGAATCTTCGGTCGGTCGCCCCAGCTCAGGCCGCTGTCGAGCATCGGGATCATCCCGGCGACCACGGCCGCCAGTACCAGCAAGAACAGCTGTGTCTGCAAGCGCTTGGTGCTGACGCGTTTCTCGATCCTGCGCGCACCACGCATCATCACCACCAGGCAGCGCTCGAACATGCGTTTGCCATTGAAGTAGCTGATGATCGGCGGGTACTTGAAGCGCCCGCGCTTGAGTTGCTTGCGCAGCAGCAGGTACAGCACCACACCGCCGGACATGGCCACCAGGCTCATGATCATGGGCGCATTCCAGCCGTGCCAGATCGCCAGGCTGTACTCGGGAAGCGCGCCACCGACGACGGGCAGCGCGGCAGCAGCGAGGATCGAACCTACGACCTGGGCCGGGAAGATCCCCACCAGCAGGCAGGTGAATACCAGTAGCTCCACCGGCGCACGCATCCAGCGTGGTGGTTCGTGCGGGGTATGCGGCAGGTCGGTGGCGGCCGGGCCGAAGAACACGTCCACAGTGAAACGCAAGGCATAGGCAATGCTGAAGGTGCCGGCGATAGTGGCGATCACCGGCAAGGCAATTTCTACCCATTGTGTCGATGAGATGAACACCGTTTCGGCGAAGAACATCTCCTTGGACAGGAACCCGTTGAGCAGCGGCACTCCTGCCATGGAGGCACTGGCGACCATGGCCAGGGTGGCGGTAAACGGAATCAGCCGGACCAGGCCGCTGAGCTTGCGGATATCCCGGGTTCCGCTTTCGTGGTCGATGATGCCAGCGGCCATGAACAGCGAGGCCTTGAAGGTCGCGTGGTTGAGGATATGAAATACCGCCGCGACGGCGGCCAGCGGGCTGTTGAGGCCCAATAACAGGGTGATCAGCCCAAGGTGGCTGATGGTGGAGTAGGCCAGCAGGCCCTTGAGGTCGTTCTGGAACATCGCGCAATATGCCCCAAGCAGCAGGGTCATGGCCCCGGCGCCACCGACAATCCAGAACCACTCTTCGCTGCCCGACAGCGAGGGCCACAGGCGGGCCAGCAGGAACACGCCGGCTTTCACCATCGTCGCCGAGTGCAGGTAGGCCGAGACTGGCGTCGGCGCGGCCATGGCATGGGGGAGCCAGAAGTGAAAGGGGAATTGTGCGCTTTTACTCAGGGCGCCGATCAGGATCAACGCCAACAGGATGGGATACAGGGAGTGGGCACGGATCTGGTCGCCGGCGGCAAGCACCTGGTCCAGATCGTAACTGCCGACGACATGGCCGAGCAGCATTACCCCCGCCAGCAAGCACAGACCGCCCGCGCCAGTCACCATCAGCGCCATATAGGCGCCACGGCGCGCGTCGGAGCGGTGGTGCCAGTAACCGATCAACAGGAACGAGAACAGGCTGGTCAGTTCCCAGAAAAACACGATCTGGATCAAGTTGCCGGAAATCACCAGGCCCAGCATCGCGCCCATGAAGGCCAGGAAAAACGCGAAAAAACGCGGTACCGGGTCGTCCGGGGACATGTAATAACGGGCGTACAGCGACACCAGGCTACCAATGCCCAGCACCAGCATGGAGAACAGCCAGGCGAAGCCATCCAGGCGCAGGACGAAGTTCAGGCCCAGGCTTGGCAGCCACAAGAACTCTTCGCGTATCACGCCGCCGTCGGCGATCTGCGGGTACAGCAGCGCGACTTGCACAGTGCCGGCCAAAGCCACGAGGCCGGCCAACAGCGATTCGGTGTTACGGGCGTTATGCGGCAGCAGGGCCGCCAGACAGCTGCCGATGAAAGGCAGAAGCAGTAGAACTATCAGGGACATAGGCTTCTAATCTGCGGTGATTTGGGATGCATCATACGTGCCGGATTCACGATCACCAAACGTCAACCTGTGGCAGGATCCTACAAGAGAAGCAGCTACAAGCTACAAGCTGCAAGCTGCAGGTGAAGAGCCGGCATGTATTTCTTGCCTCTTGCCGCTTAAAAATCAGCCCTGGGAGTTCTGTTCTACCGAGCCTTCTGTATCGACCACTTTTGTGCTGCCTCTCTTCATCTCACTGACAATCACCGCCAACACAATCAGCGCTGCGCCGAACATGGCAAACGGGGGGAACCGTTCGCCGGCAATGCGCCCGATGACCCCGGCCCACACCGGTTCACCGGCATAGATCAGGGTGGCGCGGGTCGGCGAGACGCTTTTCTGGGCCCAGTTCATCGCCAGTTGGATCACTGCACTGCTCAACCCCAACCCTACGGTGGTGAGTAGCAGCAACCAGGAAAACCCCGGCAGTGCCTCGCCCATGGGCACCACCATCAAGAACGCCAAGAGCGATGCCGTGACCAGTTGCACAAAGGTCACCCGGCGGATATTCACTTGGCCTGCGTAGGCGCTGATCAGGATGATTTCGGCGGCAATCGCAATCGCGCCGATCAAGGTCGCGATCTCGCCAGGGCTGAAATTCAGCGATGCACCGGCTGGTCCCGTCAGCAGCATCAGGCCGCCGAACGCCAGCATGATGCCGATGCTTGGCATCAAGCCGGGGCGCTGTCCCATTACCAGCCACTGTAACAACGGTACGAAAGGTACATAGAGCGCAGTGATGAACGCCGACTGGCTGCTGAGAATCGTCTGCAGGCCGATGGTCTGCAAGCCATAGCCGAACAGGATGGCGGTGCCGATAAAGCAGCCAGCCTTTAATTCAAGCAGGGTCAGGTCGCGCAGGGTGCGCAACGAAAGCGCACCCACCACCAGCGCCGCTGCTGCAAAGCGCAGGCCGACAAAAAACATCGGCCCGCTGACGTTCATGGCATGTTGCACCAGAATAAAGGTGCCGCCCCATATCATAGTGATCAGCACCAGCACGCATTCGGCTTTGCTCAAGCGCAAGAAAAACGAGGAGTTCGAGGTATTCATGGGTGCCCTGGTCTTGCATGGGAAAGGCGCGGAACGCACAATGCGCCGCAGCTGGGCAGTATACTGCGCAAGACGACCAAGTGAGCAATATAGTGCACAAAGATAATCCGCAACGAGCTTCCGTACTGCAGCATGTCAGTCAGAACGTCCGCGGCCTGCGCCACGGCGCCGGGTTGAGCCAGACGGCGCTGGCCGAAAAATCCGGCGTCAGTCGACGCATGCTGGTGGCCATCGAGGGGGGTGAAAAAAATGTCAGCCTGACGACCCTCGACCGCGTGGCCGAAGCCCTCGACGTAGCGTTCAGCGACTTGATCCAGGCGCCGGACGCCCGCGACTCCAGTCGCATCAACGAGTTGGCCTGGGCTGGCGAGGTGGATGGCAGCAAGGCCGTGTTACTGGCCAAGGCCACCGCCCGGCGTGAAGTCGAGCTGTGGGAGTGGCGCCTGGAGCCCGGCGACGCGTATTGCCCGGACCCCGACCCGGAAAGTTGGAGCGTGCAGTTATTTGTCTTCGAAGGTTGCCTGACCCTGGTAGTGGCGGATCTCGAAACGCTCGTCGGCAGCGGCGAGTTCTTCATGTTTGCCAGCCACTTGCCACATGTCTATCGCAATGATGGGGACGTGGCCGTGCGTTTTGTGCGCAATGTGGTGATCTAGATCCACACATCGTTGCTCATGGTCCGTTCCCCACCCTGGTCGCCGGTGTTCAGCACCCCGCAGGGTTCGACCAGCAACAACTTCACCTCCTTTTGCGCATACGGCTTGTGCTCGACGCCCTTGGGCACCACAAACATCTCGCCTTGATTGATCGTCACGGCACTGTCACGAAAATCAATGCGCAGCGTGCCGTCCAGGACGATAAAAGTCTCATCGGTATCGGCATGGCTGTGCCAGATGAAGTCGCCTTCGATCTTTACCACCTTAAATTGATAGTCGTTCATCTGGGCGATGACTTTCGGCGTCCATTGTTCGCTGAACAGGGCGTACTTCTGGGAAAAGTTGATCGCAGTGTAGGGGGATGAAGCCGTCAGGTCGGACATTGCAGGCGCTCATGTAATGAAAGATCGAGCGCTGACGTTAAATGCAGCCCGCCACCGGGTATTGAATGATTGTGCGATTGGCAATTCAAACATAATGTTATATTGTATCTCTTGATAACGATTCTCATGCATTGAAGCTGAGATCGGCTTACTTCTTTCTCGGATCAAGGGATTGCTGATGAACCAGTTGCACGGGATGTCCCCCAGGTTTTCAACGTTGCTGGCGGCGGGGTTAATTTCCTCTCTCACGGGTTTGCCCAGCGCCCTGGCAGATGATCGCGACGAGTCGGTTACCGAGCTTGAAGCCACACGGATCAGTGCACCGCTCAATAAAGCGCTGGAGGTCAATGCCGGTGGTTTCGGCGCCAAGGACACCATGGAAATCCCCTTGGCAATCCAGAGCTACAGCGCCAAGACCATTGCCAACACCTCGGCGCGTACTGCGGTCGATGTCTTGAGTCTTGATTCCTCGGTACTCAGCGCCTCAGGTGGCAGCGGCTTTGACAACTTGCGCCTGCGCGGTTTTGCCATGGACAATTTCAACACGATCCGCCGCGACGGTCTGACACTGGCTCCGCATCACGATGTGCCCCTGGAAAACATCGAGCGCATTGATGTACTCAAGGGCCCATCGGGCTTTCTCTATGGCTTCAACTCGCCGGGCGGCACCATCAACTACATCCTCAAGCGGCCCACGCTTGAACCGTTGCTGGACGTCACCGTGCAAGGCTCCTCTCTTCTGGGCCGCTACGTGGCCATTGATACCAGCGACTCGTTCAACGAAGGCGCCTTTGGCTACCGCCTCAATGCCGGCTATGAAAAAAATGGCGACTACGATCACGCCCGCGACATGGAACGCAAGTTCATTGGCCTGGCCACTGACTTTCGCCTGAGCGACCGCGCGCTATTGCAGCTCAACGCCGATTGGTCGCGTAAATCCACGGTTGCCGATCCGTTGCTGCGTGCCGACCAGAGTGGCCGTGCCAATCAACTGGACCCTTCCAGCTATGTGTTGCCGCCCAAGGTAAATCGCCGGGATCTGTTGACCGGCTCCTGGTTTCGTCACCAGACCGAAGGCGCCAACCTGGATGCCAAGTTCGAGTACGAACTCAACGACAACTGGACCTCCGTCACCCAGGGCAATTATTCGCGGGTCGAACGTCACGGCGGCTACAACGATCTATTTGGTATCAAGCCCAATGGCGATATTGGCTCTGCCGACTTCTACGTATCCCGCGGCGAGGTGTTCAGCACCTGGTCATTGCAGTCGTACCTGGCCGGCAAGTTTGCCACCGGCGACATTTACCACGATGTGTTCTTCGGCACAGGCTACAAGCAATTCAAGGATGTGAGCCCGTTCTGGGATTCGGTGGACAGCAACACACCGGGCATCAGCGTAGGCGACGTGTCGGTGGGCAATATCCGTCACCCGGTCAACCCGAAGAAATGGCATTTTGGCCCGCAGCTTGCGACTGATTTTGTCTCCAGCATCAAGGAAACCTCGGTCTTTGCCAGCGACCTGATTTCCCTCAACGAACAGTTCCAGGTCATGCTCGGCGGGCGCTACATCTGGTACCGCGCCGAGCAACTTTCCGCTAATGCGCCTGCACAAAGCCACAATGTGTTCGTGCCCAGTGCTGCGCTGATCTACCGGCCATGGGAAAGCGTGATGACCTACGTCAGCTATTCCCGTGGCTTTGAAAAAGGCGACTACGCCCCCCACAACGCGGTCAATGCCAACCAACCCACGGATGCCATCGAATCCCAGCAATACGAAATCGGCCTCAAGGTCGATCTCAACCAACAGCTCAACCTTGGCCTGGCGCTGTTCGATATTCGCCGCAAGGCCAGTTACCTGAATACCGACAACCTGTATGTCAATAATGGCGAATACCACCATCGTGGCGCCGAACTGACGTTGAGCAATCGCGTCACCGAGGCCTTGACCCTCACCGCCAACGCCACCTACCTGGCCACCCGCCTCGAAGATGTGGATGACGTGACCGTCGCCGGCAAGCGCACTGAAAGCGTGCCGAAATGGAAGGGCGCAGTTGGCGCGCTCTACAGCGTACCTGCCGTTCCCGGGTTGTCGGTGGACAGCACGCTGAGTTATGTCGGCAGCCGTCCGGTGGACCCGCAGAACAGCGGCTATATCCCCAGCTACACCTTGTTGGACGCCGGTGTCAGCTACCGCGCAAGGCTAGCGGATACCCCAGTGACCTATCGCCTGCACGGCAAGAACCTGACCAACAAATACTACTACGCCAGCGCTTATTACCAGGGCGGGCTGGACGTGGGGCGCGAGCGTGAAGTGTTTCTCTCGGCCAAGTTCGAGTTCTGACCGTACCTTCAATCTGCTGACAGGGATTAGTCGATGACACACTCCAGTTCGTTGCCCGGCCTGCGGCACCCTTGGGTCGACCGCTTGCTGAACCAACACCAGCGCAGCCTGACCGAGCTGGTCAACGGCCTGGGATCGCCGCTGCATCTGGTATGCCCGGCGGTCTTCAGTGCCAATGTCGAGGCGTTCCAGCGCAGTTTCGTCCGGGCCCAGGTCGCCGGCAGCCTGTTGTTTGCAAAAAAGGCCAACAAGGCCGGCTGCTTTATCAAAGCGTGCGCCCTTAAAGGCATTGGTGTTGACGTGGCCAGCGTTGGCGAACTGCAAAAAGCCTTGGGCGCTGGTGTGGCCGGAACCGATATTGGCGTATCAGGCCCGCGCAAAACCGATCAACTGCTCAAGCTGTGCCTGGCTCACCACTGCCTGGTGGCGGTCGACTCCCTGGACGAACTGCATCGCTTGCACGCGCTGGCGCAATCACGCCGGCAAACTGCGCGCCTGCTGCTGCGCTGCCTGCCGCAGATGCAGCCCGGCAGCCGTTTTGGCCTGAATACCCAGGAGTGCGAGCAGGCCCTGGCGTTCTGCCGGCAACACAGCGTGACGCTGGAACTGGAGGGATTTTCGTTTCACTTGAGTGGTTACGACACCCAGCAGCGCGCCCAGGTCGCCAATCAGTTGATCGACCTGTGCCTGGCCAGCGATCTGGAAGGCTGCCGCTCAGTCAATCTGGGCGGTGGATTTGCCGTGCGCTACATGGATCCAGAGCAGTGGCAGGTTTTTATGGACGAGCAATACCCCGAACTGTTTCACGGGGGCAAGGATTTCGCCGGCTTCTATCCCTACGGCGCGTTGCGCGCAGGTGCCGAGGTGCTCGATGACATCCTCGCAAGCCCCGTCGGACCCGGGCTGACCCTGGCCCAGAAGGCCAGTAACCATGACGTGCGCCTGATTATCGAGCCCGGTCGTGCACTGCTGGACCAGGCCGGCGTCAGCGTGTTCCGGGTCCAGGGCGTGAAGGACCGCAGTGCCAGCGAAGGATATGCGCTGGTCACGGTCGAGGGCAGCAGCTTCAACCTCTCTGAACAATGGTTCAACAGCGAGTTTCTGCCCGACCCGTTGCTGGTGGCGACATCACCCAGGCCATTGGCGCCTTTTGTCGCGTGCATCGGCGGTGCTACCTGCCTGGAATCCGACCTGTTGACCTGGCGCAAGGTCGCCTTCGACCGCCCGATCCTGCCCGGTGACTTGCTTATCTATCTCAACACCGCCGGGTATCAGATGGACTCCAACGAATCGCCGTTTCACGAGGTCGCGTTGCCTCAAAAAGTCGCGGTGGAACTGCGCGACCAGCACTTCCACTGGAAGCTGGACAACCTGGCTTGAGCGTTCAAACCATCGAATAAGGAATCATGAGTGAACAGTCCAACCAAAGCTGCCGCCGCCGATCTGTGGGTGCTGCCCCAGGCGGCGCTCGAAGATCTGGGGGTCAGCTATCGCGAAGTGCTGCAAGTGGTCGAACAGGCCTACAAGGCCCTGCGCAGCGGTGATTCGCAAAACCCGCTGAAGACCATCGTCGAACCCCAGGACCGCCACTCCATCAGTTATTCGATGGTCGGCCGTGACGGGGCGAGCCACACCGTGGGCTTCAAGGTGGTCTATGAACATGACCCGCAGCGCACACGCGGCGCCTATCAGTTTCATTCGTTCATCTTTTTGTGTGATGACCGCACCGGCCGACCGATTGCCTTGATGGACGTGGTCAAGCTCGGCCCGCTGCGCACGTCGGCCACCTCGGCGCTGATGGCTCGGGCGGCGTGCCCCGACGCCCGCAGTGCGCTGGTGGTGGGCACGGGCGTACAAGGGCAGGTCGCGCTGCCGATGCTGTTGGCGGCGCTGCCCGACCTGGAGCGCCTGTATGTCTACGGCCACTACGCCGATGGCTTGCGCGCGGTCAGCGACAACTTGCGCAAACACCACCCACAGCGCGAGGTGATCGTGGTCGACGACCTGCCGCGCGCGGCTGCCGAGGCTGACATCATCCTTGGGGTCGCCGGGCTGTCGGCAAGGCAACAGGTGCAACGCTCCTGGCTCAAGCCCGGTGCCGTCGCCGTGCTCGTGGGTTATGGCGTGGACGCCGACGTGCTGCATGGTGCCGACTATCGTATCGCCACTGATACCGCGCAAATGCAGGTTACCAGCGCCGATCTCGCGGCCGCCGACGGTAGCCTGCCCGACGTGGATGCAGAGCTGCCGGATATTCTCCTCGGCCTGGCCCCCGCGCGACGTCACCCCGACGATGTGGTGTTTGCCTATAACAGCGGGATGGTGGTGACCGATGTTGCCCTGGGCCGCTTGATGGCCGATCGCGCACTGGCGCAAAACCGTGGGCAGAGGGTCAACCTATGGTCGGCTTGAACGAGGCTCAAAAGCTCAACTGGAAGACAGACAGCGCGTCACTCCTGTTGTTGGCGTTGCCACTGATATTGACCAATCTGGCGTACGTGGCCCTCACCACCATCGACATTGTGGTGCTGGGTGCCCTGGGGGCCAGGGAATTGGCAGCCGGCGGCCTGGCCATTGCGCTGTTCAACCAATTGCGCACCACCGGGACCGGGTTGGTGACAGGCGTCAGTAACCTGGTGGCCCAGGCCAATGCACGAGGCGATGAGGCCCAGGTGCGAGCGCTGCTGGTGGCTGGCCTGGTGTGGGCGACGGTCAGCGGCCTGGGGTTCATGCTCCTGCTCCTGGCTTTGCGTCAGCCATTGACCTGGCTTGGCCAGGACGAGACGGTAGTCGCCGACGCCATGGATTTCCTGCTGATCATTGCGCCCGGCCTGTTGCCGTGCCTGTGGTTCCAGGCGTTGCGCCACTTTACCGTCGGCCTGAAATACCCAGGGCCGTTGTTGGCGATCACCTTGATTTCGATCTTGCTGACGGCGGCACTGAACTACGTGCTGGTGTTCGGTAAATTTGGCGTGCCGGCGTATGGGTTTATCGGCGTGGCGATCACCAGTGCAGTGGTGTTCCTGCTGTCGTTCCTGATGTTCCTGGGGGTGGTGCTGACCAACCGCAGGCTTTGCGGCTATTTCGTGTTGTCGCAGTTGAGCTTTTCGCCCCAGGCCATCAAGGCCGTGTGGAAACTGGGGCTGCCGATTGCCGGAACCTATGCCAGTGAAGCCGGTTTCTTCAGTGTGCTGACGCTGCTGATCGGTACTTTAGGAATGGAGGCGTTGGCGGCGCAAACCATCCTCAACCAGATCATCTACATCGTATTCATGTTCTCGGCGGGGATCTCCCATGCCGCCTCGATCCATATCAGTGAGGCCTGTGGCACGGGGCACTATCAGCGCGCCCGGCAACTGGGGCGTCTTGGTCTGCTGCTGGGGCTGGCGACCATGTTGCTGTTCGCCATTCCCTATGCACTGGTGCCCGAACAGGTGGTCGCTCTGTTTATCAGCGTCGAGCACGCCAACAACCTCAACGCCGTGCAACTGGCGAGCACCGGGTTATTGATTGCCATCGTGCTGCAGATTTTCGACGCCAGCCAGAACATCGGCAATGGCATTTTGCGCGGGATCGGAGACACCGCCGGGCCGTTGCGCATTTCGCTGTTCGGTTATTGGTTGGTCGGGCTGCCGGCCGCCTGGTTGCTGGGCATTATCTGCCCGTACGGAATCTTTGGCATCTGGGCCGGGCTGGCCATCGGGCTGGCGGCCACGGCGCTGTTGTTGGTTGTGTCTTTTGAACGCCAACTCAAGGCTCTTAACCGCGCGGACGCCATTGCGCTCTCGTAGAACCCGGACAAGGAGCTGTTCCATGAAACCCGAGCACGTTCCATCGATAATCGAGGCGCTGATTCGCCCGAATATCCGGCGCCTGCCACTGTATGACCCCGGCGCCGATGCGCAACAAGTGGCGCTTCGGCCCGGCGTCCATGCGGTAGCCAAATTGTCCAACTGCGAAAACCCGCTGGGTATCTCGCCGGCAGCGGCCCAGGTGATTGCCGGTCACGGCGGGCAGGGGTTGGAACGTTATCCCGACCCTACCGGCCAGGCACTCAGGCAACTGCTGGGGGAGCGTTTGGATGTCGATCCATCGCGGCTCGTCCTCGGCAATGGCTCGGAGAACATCCTGGAACTGCTGTGCCTGGCACTTCTTGATCCTGCGGACCGGGTTGTCACCCAGCAACCCTGTTTCAGCCTGCATGAAAGCCTGCCGTTGATGATGGGTGCCCAGGTCGACAAAGTGCCGCTCAATGATGACTTCAGCTTCAACCTGGACGCTTGGGCCAAGGCGCTGGCATTGCCGGCGAAAATGCTGATGCTGAGCACACCGTCCAACCCGGTGGGCACCAGCTTGTCCACTGCGCAACTGAGCGCGTTGGTCGCGGCGGCTCGCCCGGACACATTGCTGGTGATCGACGAAGCGTACTTCGAGTTCACCGAGGACAGCGCCGACGCCCTGGCGATTCTTGCTGCCCAGTCACGGCCGTGGATCGTGCTGCGCACTTTTTCCAAGGCCTATGGGCTTGCCGGGCTGCGGGTCGGTTATGGCATTGCCAGCGATGCACGCCTGATCGAGGCCTTGCACCGGGTGCGAACCCCTTACAACGTCAACCAACTGGCCCAGGACGCGGCGCGCGCGGCGTTGCTCGACTGTGCGCATGTGGCCCGCAGCCGCGCATTCGTAATCACCGAGCGCCAGCGCTTGAGCCAGGCGCTGCGTGCGGCCGGGTTTCGAGTGGCGCCGTCCCAGGCCAACTTCCTGTTTGTCGATACCGGTTGCAATGCCCTCCAAGTGGTCGAAGAGCTGCTCAAGGACGGCATCATCGTCAAGGCGTGGCGTGAGCCGGGGTACACCCGTTTCATCCGCGTATCCATCGGCCTCGAGCCACAGAACGAGTGCTTCCTCGCTAGCCTGCAGCGCGCCGTTGCCGTGTTTTCCCCTGCCCAGAGGTCGTCATGATCAAGTCCAACCTGTCTGAATTGATTGGCGGTACGCCGCTGCTCAAATTGTGCGTTACGCAAAATGGCACCTGTGTGTTGCTCAAACTGGAGCAGTTCAATCCCACCGGCACTGCCAAGATCCGCATGGCGCGGCAGATGGTCGATGAAGCGGAAGCCAGCGGGCAGCTCAAGCCGGGAGGCTGGATCGTCGAGTCGACTTCGGGCAATACCGGCCTGGGCCTGGCATTGATCGCCGCAGAGCGCGGCTATCGCTTCACCGCCGTGGTCGACGAGCACGCCAGCCCCGACAAACTGCGGACGATGCAGGCATTTGGCGCACACCTGGTGCGAGTGGGCGACCCCGGCGGTGGGCTGAGTACCGCCGACCGCGATGCCACCGCCGAGCGTATCGCGGTCGAGAAGGGCGCCTACTGGACGCGCCAGCACCATAACCCGGCCAACGCGAATGGCTACGTAGCCCTGGCGGATGAATTACGCGAGGTATTGGGAAGCGAGATTCACTATCTGGTGGGCGCAGTCGGTACCGGCGGTTCGTTATGTGGCAGCGCGCGCGCGTTGAAATCGCACGTCCCCGGTTTGCAGGTGATAGGGGTCGAGCCCTGTGGTTCGGTCATCTTCGGTGGGCCGGGGGCGCCGTACCACCAGTCTGGTACCGGCACCCCCGAAGGCGCCGAAATCGGTGCCTTGGTGGACTATGCGCTGATTGACAAGGGGGTTCGGGTCAGCGATACCCAGGCGTTTGAAACGGCGCGTCATCTTGCCCGCTTCCATGGTCTGCTGGTGGGTGGTTCGGCAGGCGGGGTTATTTACCAGGCCTTGCGTGAAGCACTTCGCGCCCCCCCCCAAAGCGTGATCGTGGCCCTGGTATGCGATGGCGGCGAGAAGTACCTGGACACGGTGTTCAACGACCAATGGATGGCCGATCACCAACTGCTGGCGCCTCAGGTCCATCGTGAGCTTCTGCAGTGGTTGAACCCGGTGCCCCAGGTTCGCCAGGCCGTTGCGGCCGGCGGCTCCTCAGCTCCGTACCCCATACGGCAGCAGTAAGGCCACCCCCAATCCTCCCAGGGAGATCAGTCCGAGCCAGGCCACCGGCCCCATCGCCCAGTCCCAAATCTGCACGCATACGCCAAAGCTGGCTGCCAGCATCAGCCAACCCATCACACGCAGGCTGCGACGCACGAATCTGTGCGGCAGCCGTCGCCAGGCTTGTTTGTAATGGCGCTCCAACCCCAGGCACAGTCCCAGCATCCCCGCGCAGGCCAGCAACAAAGCCGCAGTCATCGCCATCTCAGTTGGCCTCCACGACAGGCTGTGCAGTCGCGCGACGGCCAGCCTGTGTCTTGAGCGGTCGGCAAAGCTTCACGCATGGCCAGGCCAATAACACGCCGAGGGCCATGCAGGTGAGTTCCAGGTAGAGGTAATCCCCCAGGCTGCCACCCAGCAGGTTCAGTGCCGGCAAGGTGATGCACAGCACGGCAGCCAGGCCGAGTTGTTCGCGCCAGGCACAGCGCCAGGGGCGGACGATAGCGTGACCCAGGCTCAGCAGCCACACCAGGAAGAACACCCGCACTTCCCAGCCTCCACGCTGGGCCAGCTCCACCGGCAGCAGGCGATTGGCCCACAGAAAAGCCACGCAAGCGACCATCAGGCCGGCGACCACGGCCACGTTGAGGCGCTCGGCAGCGTGGTAGAGCAGGGCGCCGAGAGCGCCCTCGCCATCATGACGTCGGCGCCGCTTGACGGTGAACAGCACCACGCCGGTCGCCAGCATCGCGCAACTGGCCAGGCCGCAGACGAAGTACAGCCAGCGCATCGGATAGCCACCGAACTGGGCAAAGTGCAGGCCGGCCATGACTTTTTGCGTCAGCAGGCTCGGGCGGCTGACTGCCGGTGGGCGCAGGACTTCGCCGCTGACCCCGTCAAACAGCATGCTCTGGCCCTTGGTCAGTTCAATCCGGTTTCCCAACACCGGGCGCGCCTCGATACGCGCGTCGCTGCGGCCCGGGTTCTGGATCGACAGGCCCGCCACCGGTCCCATCAGCCGCTCGGCTTCGGCCAGCAGCGGCCCGAGGGCGGTCAATGGTGCCGGCTGGCTTGGCTCTGCGGGTTTATTGCGCTCACCCCGAACCTGATGCTCGGCTGGTGCGCCGCGTAACGCCCGGCCGAGGTTTTCACGCTCGCCATCGAACAAGGCGTCCACCGCCGCCGGCATGTAGATCAGGTAGAAAATCACCAGCCCGGTATAGGTGATCATCAGGTGGAACGGCAACACCAGCACCGCCGTCGCATTGTGTGCGTCGAGCCAGGAGCGTTGGCCCTTGGCGGGGCGGAAGGTGAAGAACTCCTTGAAGAACTTCTTGTGAATCACGATACCGCTGAGCAGCGCCACCAGCATCGCCATCGCGGCCAGACCGACGATCCAGATCCCCAGGTTGCGCGGCAGGTTGAGAGTGAAGTGGAAGCGGAAGAAAAACCCGCCCCCCGCGGTTTCGCGTACCTGCAAGAGTTCGCCGGTCTGCGGGTCCAGGGGCTTGCCGCCGCCACGGCGCTGTTCGCCGGCCGAAACACTCAAGGTGTCTGAACGCTCGCCAGGCAGGCCGATATTCCAGGTCCGGGCCTGCGGATGCTCGCGGCTCAGGTAATCAAGCGCTTGCTGCGCCGCGGCGCTTTGTGACAGGTTCGAAGCAGGGATTTCGGGGCGCATCCAACCGTCGATTTCCTTGTCGAATACCGCCACGGTGCCGGTGAGGAAAATCGCAAACAGCAGCCAGCCAAAGATCAGGCCGCTCCAGGTGTGCAGCCAGGACATGGCCTGGGTCAAGGTCTTGTGCTTCATCCCAGCACCTGGTGCCACTGTGGCCAGAAACCAATCGCCGACAGCGGCAATGCCAATCCCACTCCAGCCCATGCACGACGGGCGCTGCGACAGCCAAAAGCCCAGAGGATGGCCAGGGTATAGACCAGGAAGGAGGGCAGGCTGGCGACCACCAGGGCATCGACCTTGTCCATCGGCAACAGGCGCGCCAGGGCGGCGGTAAATGCATAGGTAAACAGGTAGCCACCGATCAGCGCGGCGACAGTGCGCGAAAGTGTCGGCCAGGCAGGGGATTTGTTTTTCATGGTGGGCTCATCAGGGCCAGATCAGACAACACAACCCCCCTTGTGGGAGCGAGCAAGCCCGCTCTCACAGGAAATCGAGTTGTCAGTAGAAATTCATGGCGCCAATGCTAGTGATTCTCATATGAGAGTAAACGCAATTTACAACTTATACACTTTGAGCCGCAGATTCAGGCGCAGCCCGGGGAAGGTGTTTTCTGCCCATATTTCGCCACCTTGCAGTTGCACAATGCTGCGGGTAATTGACAGGCCCAGGCCATAACCGTCGCCGCCCGGTCGCGCGACGTTGAGCCGGGTGAATGGCAGGAAGATCTGCTGCAACTGGTCGGGTTTGATACCAGGGCCCTGATCCTCAATGCGCAGGTGCCAGTAATCGCCGTCCCGGGAGCCGGACAGGCGCACCACACCCTCTGGCGGAGAATGACGGATGGCGTTGCGCAGGATATTTTCCAGGGCCTGGGCCAGGCCATTCAGGTTGCCCAGCACGCAGCAGTCAGGCGGCAAGTGGCAGGGCAGGCGCTCGCTCGGCCAACCGCTTTCAAAACAGGCATCTTCACGCAACAGGTCCCACAGCGATTCCATGTCTACCGCTTCAACCGGCATGGCCGGGCGTTCGGTGTCCAGCCACACCAGCTCCAGGGCGTCACCGATCAGCCGCTCCATGCCTTGCACTTCACGCTCCAGGCGCTGGCGCAAGGCGCTTGCGTCGGGCTCGCGCTCACCGGCCACGCGCAGGCGGCTCAACGGCGTGCGCAATTCGTGGGATAAATCGCGCAACAAGCGGCGTTGCAGCACCACGGTACTTTCCAGGCGTTCGGCCATATGGTCGAACGCCCGGGCCAGTTCGCCCAGTTCATCGCGGCGCCGGGTGACGCCAGGGCCGACCCGCGAGGCCAGGTCGCCGGCGCTCAAGGCGTTGGCCTGGCGCCGCAGGATCACCAGCGGCGAGATCAGCACCCGGTACAGCAGCGCGCCAAACAGCAAGGCCAGGAGCGCTGGCAATACCTGTTGCAGCAACATGTTCCACAGGCCCAGGTGTTTGCGTGGGTCGAGGTGCAGCGGCAGTTCCATCACCAGGCGCGAGGTGTTGTCGCTGAACGGCACATATAAGGTGGGCTGGCCTCCGGGACGCCCCAGCCATCCGCTGATATCGCGTACGAAATCCAGCCTCAGCCGCTGCGCATCACTCAATGCAACGGATGACAGCGATGCGTGTCGCTCGTTGACCACCACTGCCCAGACCTGCTCGCGCTCACGCAAGTCGCGCAGGAACTCATCAACGCCCGCCGCGCCGCGCTCGCGCCAGGCGATTTCAGCCTGGCGCGCGTATTCCTGCAGGATTTGCCGGGTCGGTGCGGGTAGATGGGCGCTAGCGTGGTAGAGACGCTGGCTCAGGTCGACTTGCAGGCTGACCACCAACAGGCAAAACACCGCCAGCACGCCCGTCAACTTCCACAACAGCGAATGACGGTGGGGCAGCCTCATGGCGCCAGTCGCGTCAGCATATAGCCGGTGCTCCTGACCGTTTCCACGCGTCCGGCGGTGTAGCCGATCGCCTGCAGCTTGCGCCGGATGCGGCTGACATGCATATCCAGGCTGCGGTCATGCCGCGAGTAGGCACGGTGCATGACCTGTTGATAGAGAAAGGCCTTGCTCAGCACCTCATCCACATGTGCGACCAGGGTTTGCAGTACCCGGTATTCGGTGGTCGTGAGGTCGGCCCAGTGCCCCTCCAGGCTGACATCGGCGCGCTGCTCGTCAAACATCAGTTGTGGATCGACGTTGCTCTGCCTGCCCGGCGCTTCATGTTCATAAGCCACGCGGCGCAGGATCGCGTCGATACGCACGTCCATCTCCTGCATGCTGAAAGGCTTGGGCAAGTAGTCATCGGCGCCCTGGCTGAAACCGGTGATGCGATCCTGTTCGGCGCCCAGGGCCGACATCAGGATTACCGGTACGCGGTAGTGGGGGCGCAATTGCGCGAGAACCTCCAGGCCGCTGCTGCCGGGCAGCATGATATCCATCAGGATCAGGTCGAATGTGTTGCGGCGCACCAGGTCGACGATTTCTGCGCCGGTGTGGCGCAGGGTGACCTCGAATCCCCGTTGGCTCAGATGGTTGTCCAGGTGGGCGGCGAGCACAGGGTCATCCTCGACGGCCAGAATGCGACGCGTAACGGGGATTGAATGAGGGGCGTGCATGGGAGGTTCCTGCGAATGCGAATGTTTCCAAGTTGCGCATTCTGGCAAAACTCCCGGCAGATTCCTATCGGCTACGGTTTATTGCTGCGTGTCATGGTCGCTGTGGCGTGACCGAATTGCCGAATGTATTGCCCATCCGCACACCGGTTGCGGCCGGAGTCGAGAGGCCGATCTGGTGTGGCGCGCGTTTATGGACCTCGACTGTCTGCGCTTGCCGGTTCTTCTGCGCCGCCTTGGTTCCCTGCGGGTTATTGCTCATCTGCTGGCTCAGGCAGGCGTAGTCGGGGGACTTGTAGCCGCCGACCTCGGCTTCGACACACCCGGCTGGCGCGTCGTCGGCGTTTACGGCCAACGGCATGCCCAGGCACAACAGAAAAATTGCAAACGCTTTCATCGCAGCCTCCTGGCGGGCCTGGATAAGTGGCCCGGTGTGGCCTGCAAGTCTAGCCCGTCGGGCTGGGCAGAACCGTGATGTTTTTTTTGCTATCACCGTAACATCAGGTTCATAAAGTGGCTTCAGGATGACGCTTTTCCCAGGACACGTCAGCCGTGCAGCAATGCAGAGCAGGGGGTCAGGAGTGGGCTTGGAAGCGCACGCGCTGCTGCCTGGGCCTGCTGTTGGCCTGGATGGTGTCGGACGTGGTATGGGCGGCCTCTGCGGTGCAGACCGATGAGCCGCGGTTGTTGAGGCTGCAATTGCCGGCGCAGGACCTTGCGTCAGCCCTGGAAGCCTTTAGTCGTGCAACCGGGATGGCGGTGCTGGTGGACCGCGAGCTGACCCTGGGGCGGCGTTCGATTGGGGTACACGGGCGCTATAGCGCCCAGCAAGCCTTGAGCCTGTTGCTGACAGGGAGTGGTCTGATGGCGCGTTATGCTCGCAGTGATGCGTTTACCTTGCAGGAGCCGCAAGTCAGCCGGCTGGTCGCCAACCAAGGGCTGACGCCGCGCAGTGCGGCGCGAGTCAACCGCAGTTATGCCATGGCCTTGCAGCAGGCCGTCGAATCCAGCCTGTGTCGATCGCCCCTGACCCGTCCGGGCAGTTTTCGCGCGCTGGTGCAGGTCTGGATCAACCGAAACGGGTTGATCGAGTACAGCCGTCTGGTCAGCTCCACGGGCGATGCCCAGCGCGACGAGGCCCTGGTGCGCAGCCTCGCTACTACCCGGGTGGACCGTCCGGCGCCCAGTTCGCTGCGCTCGCCGTTCACCTTGCTGTTAACGCCCGGTCCCACAGGAAAACCCATGGAATGCACAGTACGGGAAGGAGCCCAGGGGGCATGAAAAAAACCGGGTACAGTCCGATGGTCAGTTTGTTCCTGGCGTCTTATGACGACTTCAAGGTACGCCTGCGCAAGCGCCTGGGCTCCGACGACCTGGCCAACGATGTGCTGCACGAGACTTATCTGCGGGTCGATCGCATGGACATGCCGCCGAACCTGCAACAGCCCAATGCCTACCTGTACCGCATGGCCCTGAACATCGCCGCCGACCGGCGCCAGGCCGATGCGCGGCTATTGACCGGCAGCGAAATCGAAGAGCTGCTGCAAACCGGCGACGAAGCCCAGGATCCGTCCCGTGTGGTAGGCGGCCAGAAAGATATCCAATCCTTGCTCAAAGCCCTCTACGAACTGCCGGCGCGGCGTCGCAAAATCCTCATCGCTGCACGCCTGGAAGAGGCGCCGCACCTGGAAATCAGCCAGCGGTTCGGCATCTCCACGCGCATGGTCGAGAAGGAAATCAAGGCCGCCCTGGGGCACTGCGCCCTGCGCCTGGAAAGAAAAGTCATCCAGAGGTTCGGTCCCGGGGCCGGAAAACCGTCTTAGTGATGAGTCCCTGACAATCCGTGAGTACCCGTGCGCTTGAACATCTTTAACTTTCCCTCCACCCGGGATACGCCCCACAGCCGACTGCGCAGCGAAGCCCGTGACTGGCTGGTGCTGCTGACCTCGGGCCAGGCCACGGTGGCTGACGCCAAGGCCTTGCGCCATTGGTGTGCCCAGAGCCCGGAGCATGCGCGGGCGTTCGAAGAGGCCAAGGTACTGTGGCAACAATTGGCCCCGGCAGCCGGGCAACTGCAGGCACCGCGGCATTTTGGGCGGCGTGCCTTTCTGGGCGGGGCGGTTGCTGCGTCGGCCGCCTTGTTCATGGTGCAGTTGGTTCCTGGTGGTGTGGCCGGACTGACGGCCGATTACCGGACCGAGGTGGGCGAACAGCGGCGGATCGAACTGCGCGACGGTATCAGCCTGGAACTCAATACCCGAACCCGGATCAGCCGACGCGAGCAGGGGATCGAGCTGCTCGAAGGCGAGGTCGAAGTGCTCGCTCGCGTGGCGCAACCCCTGACGGTCCAGGCGGGTGCGGGCTGGTTGAGTGCGACTCAGGCCCGGTTCAACGTGCGTAATACCGATCACAGCGTATGCGTGACCTGTATCGAAGGTGCGCTTGCGGTCCGGGTGGCTGGGCGAAGCGTGCAACTGGAGGGCGGTCGCCAACTGACCTATGACGCTGCGGGCCTGGGCGAGTCTGTGGCGGTGGACGCCCAGGCGGTCGTTGCCTGGCGCGATCAAGTGCTGGTGTTCAACAACGCGCCACTCGATACGGTGATTGACGAAATCAACCGTTATCGTCCGGGGATGTTGGTATTGCTTAATCGCGAGCTGGGCAGCCGGCGTGTGCAGGCGCGGTTCAGCCTGCAGCAATTGGCGGGTGTGGCGTTGCTGATCCGCGATGCCTATGGGGCCAAATGTACCGAGCTGCCAGGAGGAGTGGTGTTGCTCAGCTAGGTGGACTGAAGCGCGTCAGGCCTGGCATCAGTCCAGCGGTCCCAGCACCTGCCGATAGTGCTCCACGCCCTGGGGCGTCTGGCGTACCAGGGTGATTTCCATCCCCACCGGGTTTTCCTGGCGATTACCGCTCAACTGCCGCCAGCCTTTGTCGTTATCCCAGACCCGTACTTGCAGGTCACTGACCTGATCAAGTACCGCAACCCCCGCCTTGGGCGCAGGCAGCGGAAAACGATCCCGAGCTGCAGCGCCGGCGCGATACAAGGTCTGCCCCTTGAGCCACCAGCGCACCCTTTGCAGACCGTCACCGGGGATCGGCGCGCTGCGGATCAACTGCAGATCAAAACCCTTGCTGTCGGAACTGCGCACGGTCACCGCAGCCAGCGCGTCAGGCGACGGCGGTTGGTTCTCGCCGGGTGGAGGCGCCAGTTCCACTCCCGCCCGCAGGCTGACGTCCAGTTGCAACTGGTTCAGCGCGCGCAGCAGCGCCTGCGTCTGCTCGGTGCTGGCCTGCAAATGGGCATCGGCGCGGGTCACGCTGTCCAGGCCACGCCAGGCGATCAGGCTGACCACGGCCATCAGCATGATCGCCACCATCACTTCGATCAGCGTAAAGCCCTGCTGTGGATATTTCATGGGTTCACCACTTGCAATACGCCGGCGGTATCTCGTTGCACGCTGATGCGGTGCTGTCCGTCCGACAGCATGATACGCAGCGGCGGGTTGATCCATTCGGCATTCAATATCAGGGTTTGCCCAGGTTCGATGCTCACCTGCATCGGCGTGTTTTCCCAGGCTCGCGGGCGCAGTTGCGAGTCGCTGTCGAAGCCATCAACGTCCACGCCATTGTCGCCCGTGCGACTGAAACCAAACCCCTTGGCATTTGCCCGCCAGACGATGGCGCGGCCATCCGCGCGGGCCTCTGCCTGGGCTATTTGCAGCAATTGGCTCAGGCGCTCGGCATCCTTGCGCAACAGGTGCAACGGGTCTGGCTTGATGCTCAGGCTGATAGCCGCACTGGCGATGCCGATGATCACCAGTACCACCATCAACTCAATCAAGGTGAAGCCCTGTTGTCGGCGTCGAATCATGGTTGCTCCCAAAGCATGAACCGGTGAAATAAAACCGTGAGAATTGCCCTGTAGGCTGTCGAGACGGACAAACAGGAGGTCCCACCCATGGCATTCACCGATCGTTTATCTCTCGTCCATGGCATCCAGGCCCTGGCCTTGGTGACGACGTTGGCCGGCGTCGTCATCTGGACGCCGTTATTGCTGACATCCGCCCAATCCCATACCCCTGCGGTGGTGCCCCAGGCATTGGCCGCCCGCAGCGATAATCCAGCCTTGCAGTGGTTCTCCAATGTTCCGGCGGCCGTGCAAATAAAGGTGTCTGGCGTATTGGCCGGCGCCCAGGGGGCGGTGGCGATCCTCAGCCTCAACGACGGCCCACCGCGCAGTTTCCTGCCCGGCGAGCGCCTGGGCCCCGGCATGCGGCTGGCAGCCATCGAGGGCGATGCGGTGGTGATCGAGCGCGGTGGCGAACAGCAACGGGTGAAGCTCGACAAACTGCCCGACGCGCCGGCCTTGCCTGTGCTCACTGGGCCGTAACCTGCTTCTGTTGCGGTTGCGCGCGCGCGACCAATGTCTCCAGTTGCGCCAAGGGCGGCGCCTCGCGGGTAGCGTCCAGCACTTGCACGTTGACCTTGAACAGGCGGCCACCGGCGGTTATGCCGATCACTTGTTCACAGCGCAGCTTCAGCCGGCCCTGATCGCACTCGAAGGTTCGGCGCCCGGGTTTCACGCTCCCGTCCAGGCGCACTTGGGCCAAGCGACTCTGGGCCGCCAGCAATGCTATGGATTTGTCTCGCAGCAGGCCGTTGCTCTGGGTCATCAACCCGGCCACACGCACGGCCGCCGCCATGGCCACCGCGATAATCGCCAGGGCTACCAGCACCTCAATCAGGGTGAAACCTTCGCTCTTGCGGCGGCCGCGCATGGTCTACTCGATGCCGGGAAACAGGCCCGCAGACTAGCCTTTGGACTTGACCGATTGGCGACCAAAGCTCCCGAGGATTTTCAATACGCCTGACATGTAGTCTTGCAACACTGCGCGACGAAAAGCACTCAAGCCAAGGAACGTCGAGATGGATATCGCGCACTTCAAGTCCCTGTCGCGAGGCCCTGCTGGCCAGCGTGGCTTCACCTTGATCGAGATCATGGTGGTGGTGGTCATTCTCGGGATTCTCGCCGCGATGGTCGTGCCCAAGGTGCTCGATCGCCCGGACCAGGCCCGGGCTACCGCTGCCAAACAAGACATCGGCGGCTTGATGCAGGCGCTCAAGCTCTATCGCCTGGACCACGGCAGCTATCCGAACATGACCCAGGGCTTGAAGGTGTTGGCAGAACGCCCGAATGAGGCGAAAAATACCAACTGGCGCGCCTACCTCGAGCGCTTGCCCAATGACCCTTGGGGCCGCCCTTATCACTACCTGAACCCGGGGGCCAACGGCGAGGTCGATGTGTTCTCCCTGGGCGCCGATGGCGAACCGGATGGTGACGGCGTCAATGCCGATATCGGCTCCTGGCAGTTGTAAGGCGCGCCATGAACAGGCATTCGCCCATTGCGGCGAAGCAGCGCGGCATGGCGATTATCAGTGCCTTGCTGATCGCCGCCGTGGTGGCGGTGATGGCAGGTGCGATGCTTACCCGGCAAACCGTCTTCACCCGCAGCCTTGAGGCCGAGCAACTGCGGGTGCAGGGCAACTGGTTGTTGCAGGGCGGGCTGCAGGCGAGCCGCGAACAGTTATGGGAGGCGCGGCAGAAGGATGTGCTGACCCGTCTCGATCAGCCGTGGGCGCAGCCTTTTGGCGGTACTGTCGAAGGGCAGATGGACGACGAGCAAGGCAAGTTCAATCTGCGCAACCTGGTGACAGAACAGATGTCGGACGCCACGCAACTGCAGAACTTCCAGCGCCTGTGCCAGTTGATCGGCATCGACCCCCAGGTCAGCCGTCGCATCAGCCAGCGTGTGATTGCCTCCTATGATCTGCGCACGGCGCCGCCAGTCGCCTCATCGCCTGACGTCGGTGGTGACATACTCCCGGCCAGATACCCGATGCTGCGCAGCCTGGATGACCTGGCCGGTATCAAGGGCCTGGAGCCGCGCGTGCTCAAGCGCATGGCCAACTTCGTCAGCGTGCTGCCGGGCAATACCTGGGTCAACGGCAATACCGCCAGTGCCCAAGTGCTTAGCGCGGTGGTGCCGGGGCTCAGTCTGTCTCAGGCCCAGGCATTGGTGGCCGAGCGGGACAGCGGACGCTGGTTCATCAATCGCGGGGATTTCGTCAACCGCCTGCGTATGCCCCAGGTTGCGGTGGATACGGTGCAAGTGGGCATCACCAGCGAATGGTTTCGCTGGCAGGGCCAGGCCCGCCGCGAGCAACGCCGAGTCAGGGGCGATGCGCTGTTGCATCGCCCCGAAGACCGGCAGCCCCGAGTTATCTGGTGGCGGGTGGGCGCATGACTCGCCTGCGGATTGCCTTGCCGCCGCTGGAACAACTGAGTGTCGAAAGCCCGGTGCAGTTTGCCTGGCTGGACCGCGCCGGCCAGGTCAGCCGCGAAGGCCAGGCCAGTCTCGTGCAGTTAGGCAAAGGTCATAAAGCTCTGACGGCCGAGTGCTTCCTGCACCCACGGGACAGCTTGCTCACCAGCCTGCAATTGCCGCAATTGCCGCCGGCCAAGGTGGCTGCCGCCGTGGCCTGTGCCGCCCAGGCGTTGATCCTTGGCCCGTTGGAGCAGATGCAGGTTGTCCATGGACCCCGTGAAAGCAACGGGCAGGTCCAAGTGGGCTGGCTGCCTAAAGTCCGTCTGGAACATTTGCAGCGGATTCTGACCCTGGCGCATATCAATCTGCGCGGCCTGTACCCGGCGCCCTACGCTTTGCCCGTACCGCCTGCCGGGCGCTTGACAGTTGTCTGTATCGAGGGGCATTTGCTGGTGCGCCAAAGCCTGCAGCAGGCGGATATGCATCCGTTGGGTGAGCAAGCGTTGCAGGCGCTGCTCAGCGGCGGCGTGGATTTGCATCAGGTGCAAAGTGCTGCCCCGGAGCGCTGGCAGGGTGCGGTGCCTGGTTGGGGCTTGCACGCGCGGCTCAAGCGCACTGTTGCGGGTAGTGCGGGCTGGGGGCGAGCGCTCGGGTTATCGGTATTGGCCATGACGGTCTGGACCTTGGGCCTGAACCTGTATGCAGCGCGTCAGGTAAACGAGGGTCAGCAGCTCAAGGCGCGAATGGTGGCCCAGGTCAAGCAAGCCTTTCCCGAGTTGCCGGTGATTCTCAACCCCTTGCAGCAGGCTCGCCAGCAGTTGACCGCACGCCAGAACGGTACCGCCGACACCAGCCAGGGCCTCAGCAGCCTGTTGCAACTGGCGGGCAACACCATGCCATTCATGGTCGGCAGTGTCGAAACCTTGAGTTTCGAGCAAGGCCGCCTGCACCTGAATCTGTTGGCCGACAGTCGCAGCCCGGCCGCCGAAGGCGAATGGCAAGCGGCGCTGGCCCAGGCCGGCTTCACGGCGCGACGCGATGCACAGGAGTGGATCATCGAGCCGCTTGCCGACCTGGTCGACGGTCCATCGAACCCTGGAGCCGACCATGAATAAGCGCGTAACGGCTACTTACCAGCGCCTGCATGGACAGTTCCGGGGCGTCTGGATTGGCTTGGCGCCGCGGGAAAAACGCCTGCTGGGCGGCGGGACGGCGGTACTGGCAGGGATGCTGGTGTGGTTGCTGCTGATTGCGCCAGCGCTGAAACAGATCGAATACTGGCAGGTCGAGACGCCCAAGCTGCGCACCCAGGCCGATACCTTGCAAGTGTTATTGCAGGGCGTTGCAATGGGTGCCGCCGTGGGCACCGGGCAGGATCTGCAAGCCGCCCTGCGCCAGAGCCTCGACAGCTCCGGCCTGCAGGGCCTTTACCAGTTGCAGGCGCTGGAACCCGGCGGCTGGCGCCTGACCTTTGACAAGGCCCCGGCGGATGCCGTGGTGAGCTGGTTAGTGGCCAACCCGCGTGCATTTTTCCTGGAGGTGTCCGAAGCGCGTTTGCAGCGTGCCGGCGACGTCGTTGAAAACCCGGCCGGCCATTTGTCCGGGACCGTTCGCATGGATCAGGCGCCTGGCGCTAAGGAAGCTTCATGAAGTGGTCATTGCCCCATCCGGCGCCGTTTCGGCAAGTCGCGCCATTGCTGTTGCTGGCGCTCAGTGCCTGCAGCAACACCCAGTCGCCGACTCCGCTGCCCTTGCTGGTGGACAGCGAGCTGGGGCAGCCCCTGGCCGACACCCGTCGCAGTGGCGATGCGCTGCTGGACCGCCAGCGTGAAATCGTCCAGCGCCCCCCGGTGCAGCACCCGATCACCCATCGCGCCCGCGGCCACGCCGCCGCGCCTGGTAAAGTGCGCAACCCGCTGGGTGATCAGCCGGTGCAACTTAACTTTGTCGAGGCCGATATCCAGGCCGTGGTGCGGGCCTTGTCCCGAGCCACCGGCCAACAGTTTCTGGTGGACCCCCGGGTAAAAGGCAACTTGACCCTGGTCAGTGAAGGCCAGGTCCCGGCGCATCAGGCCTATGACATGTTGCTGGCGGCGCTGCGCATGCAGGGCTTTAGTGTGGTGGACGTCAGCGGCGTCGCCCAGGTGGTGCCGGAGGCCGATGCCAAACTACTGGGGGGGCCGATCTACAACGCGGCCAACCCCAGCGGTAATGGCATGCAGACCCGCACCTTCCGCCTGCAATACGAGAACGCGGTGAACCTGATCCCGGTGCTGCGCCCGATTGTGTCACCCAACAACCCGATCAACGCCTACCCCGGCAATAACAGTATCGTCATCACTGACTACGCGGAAAACCTGGCGCGGGTGGCGCAGATCATCGACGGCATCGACACACCGAGCGCCATCGACACCGACGTGGTGCCGGTGCAGAACGGCATCGCCGTGGATATCGCGGCGATGGTTGCCGAACTGCTGGAAACCCAGGGCGGCGACCAGACCCAGAAAATCAACGTGATCGGCGACCCGCGCTCCAACTCGATCATTATCCGCACCGGCAGTCCAGAGCGCACGGAGCTGGCGCGTAACCTGATCTACAAACTCGACAACGCCCAGAGCAACCCCAGCAACATGCACGTGGTGTACCTGCGCAACGCCCAGGCCGGCAAGCTGGCCCAGTCGCTGCGGGGCATGCTGACCGGCGAAAGCGAGAGTGGCGTGAGCGACAACGCGCGTTCCAAGTTGAGCGCCATGGGCGCAGCGGGTGCCAACGGGCAAGGCAGTTCCCAGAACAGCAGCGGCACGCCTGCCGGCAATGGCGTACAGCCCAGCGGTTTTGGCCAGGACACCAGCAGCGGCGCGAGCCATGCAGCCGATGATCAGAACACGGCGTTCAGCGCCGGCGGCGTGACGATCCAGGCTGACGCTACCACCAACACCTTGCTGATTTCCGCGCCGGAGCCGTTGTACCGCAACCTGCGGGAAGTCATCGACATGCTCGACCAGCGCCGTGCCCAGGTGGTGATCGAAAGCCTGATCGTCGAAGTGGGAGAGGACGATGCCAGTGAGTTCGGCGTGCAATGGCAAGCCGGGAACCTGGGGGGCAAGGGTGGTTTTGGCGGGGTCAACCTCGGCGGTAGCGGCCTCAATGGCACGCCTGCCAGCAAGACCAGCATCGATGTGCTGCCCAAGGGCCTGAACATCGGCCTGGTGGACGGCACGGTGGATATTCCGGGGATCGGCAAGGTGCTGGACCTCAAGGTCCTGGCCCGGGCGCTGAAGAGCAAGGGCGGAACCAATGTGCTGTCGACGCCCAACCTGCTGACCCTGGACAACGAAGCGGCGAGCATCTTTGTCGGCCAGACCATTCCTTTCGTCACTGGTAGTTATGTGACCGGTGGCGGAGGTACCAGTAACAACCCGTTCCAGACGGTGCAGCGTGAAGAGGTCGGGCTCAAGCTCAACGTACGCCCGCAGATTTCCGAGGGCGGCACGGTGAAGCTGGATATCTACCAGGAGGTCAGCAGCGTGGATGCGCGGGCGTCGGTGGAAGCGGGAACGGTGACCAACAAGCGGGCGATTGATACCAGCATCCTGTTGGATGACGGGCAGATCATGGTGTTGGGCGGGCTGCTGCAGGACGGCTACACCCAGAGCAATGATGCGGTGCCGTGGTTGTCGGATATTCCTGGGTTGGGGGCGTTGTTCAGGAACGAAGCGCGCAGTGTGAGCAAGACGAACTTGATGGTGTTTTTGCGGCCTTACATCATTCGTGACAGTGAGGCGGGGCGCAGTATTACGCTCAATCGCTATGACTTTATGCGTCGGGCTCAGGGTGGGTTGCAGCCGGAGCGTAGCTGGGCGATGCCAGATGTGCAGGCGCCGCAACTGCCTTCGGTGGAGAAGGCCATTCCTGGGGAGCAGATGCCTCGGGCGGTGATTCGGGCGGTGCCGCGGTGATGGCGGGGGTGGATTGGGGGTATATCCGTTGCTGCGGTAACGGCCACTCAGGGGCGCGCGCTTACAGCGGGTCACTTCTGGCAAACGCCCCAGAAGTGACCAAAAGGTCTTGGCCCCATCACTCGGTGCCGGTTTACCCGCTACACCGGGCCTGCTTGCGGCCATCGTGGTTGACGGGGCCTGCAGATCAAAATCAAAAGCCGCTCTTGTGCAGGAGCGAGCTTGCTCGCGAAAAATCTGAAAGCGCCGCGTTCAATCAGGATGCCAGCATCATCGTTAACGACCTTCGCGAGCAAACCCGCTCCCACATTTGGACCTTGTTTGTCTTTGCTTTTGCTCTACACCATTCAAACCGGGCGGTAGTCCGCTGTAAGAGCGGAACCCATGTCAGTCATGACTGAAGGAATGGATATGGACACAAAACAACGGACACAGCCATGAGCCTGCTCCCCTACGCCTGGGCCAAATCCCAACGCATCCTCCTTCACCCTGGAGCACAAGGCCCCACCCTGACCATCTGCCCCTCCACCCCCGGATGGTCCATCAGCGAAGTCCAGCGCCAATTCGGCGATGCCCCTATCGAACACGTACGCGACGACGAACTCGACGGCCTTCTCGCCAGTGCCTACGCCGACACCGGCAGCGCCGCCGCCGTGGTGGGCGCCGCCGAAAACGAAGTCGACCTCGACCGCCTGATGCAAGACATCCCCGAAATCACCGACTTGCTCGACACCCAGGACGGTGCCCCGGTGATCCGCATGATCAACGCCTTGCTCACCCAGGCCGCCCGTGACGAAGCCAGCGACATTCACATCGAGCCCTTCGAAACCCACTCCGTGGTGCGCTACCGCGTCGACGGCACCCTGCGCGACGTGGTGTCGCCGCGCAAGGCCCTCCACGGCGCCCTGGTCTCGCGGATCAAAATCATGGCCCAACTCGACATCGCCGAAAAACGCCTGCCCCAGGACGGCCGCATCGCCCTGCGCGTAGCCGGTCGCCCCATCGATATCCGCGTGTCCACCGTGCCCACCGGCCACGGCGAGCGCGTGGTGATGCGCCTGCTGGACAAACAGGCCGGGCGCCTGCAACTGGAAACCCTCGGCATGGACCCCGACGTGCTGGGCAAACTCGACACCCTGATCCGCCAACCCCATGGCATCGTGCTGGTCACCGGACCCACGGGCAGCGGCAAGACCACCAGCCTCTACGCCGCCCTGGCCCGGCTGGACGCCAGCACCAGCAACATTCTTACGGTCGAAGACCCGGTGGAGTACGACCTGCCGGGTATCAGCCAGATCCAGGTCAACGCCAAGATCGACATGACCTTCGCCCTGGCCCTGCGGGCGATCCTGCGCCAGGACCCGGACATCATTATGATCGGTGAAATCCGCGACCTGGAAACCGCCCAGATCGCCGTGCAAGCCTCGCTCACCGGTCACCTGGTACTTGCCACCCTGCATACCAACGATGCCGTTTCAGCGGTCAACCGGCTGATCGACATGGGCGTCGAACCATTCCTGCTGGCGTCCTCCTTGCTCGGCGTCTTGGCCCAGCGCCTGGTGCGCCGCCTGTGCCCGCACTGCAAGCAGCAAGACCCGGCGGCGCCGGGCACCTGGCGGCCTGTTGGGTGTGCGCAGTGCAACCAGGTCGGCTACAGCGGGCGCACCGGGATTCATGAGCTGTTCTGCATCGACGATGACCTGCGCGGTCTGATCCATCAAGGCGCCGGCGAGCAGGACTTGAGAGCCGCCGCACGCCGTGCCGGCATGTTCAGCATGCGCGAAGACGGCGAACGCTGGGTGCGCAGCGGCGCCACCGCCCCCGAAGAAATCCTGCGCGTAACACGGGACGCCTGATGAATCGCTATCGCTACGAAGCCGCCGATGCCACCGGCAAACTGGAATCCGGGCACCTGGAAGCCGACAGTCAGAGCGCGGCGTTTACCAGCCTGCGCAGCCGGGGCCTGACGGCGTTACTGGTGCAAATCGAAGGCAGCCCCAACACAGCGGTGGGCGGCGGTGTGTTCAGCGCCAAGCTGTCGGATAACGATCTGGCCTGGGCCACGCGGCAGTTGGCAAGCCTGCTGGGGGCGAGCCTGCCGTTGGAGGCGGCCCTGAGCGCCACGGTCGAGCAGGCCGAAAAAAAGCACATCGCGCAGACTTTGAGCGGCGTGCGTGCCGATGTGCGCGGTGGCATGCGCCTGGCCGATGCGCTGGCGGCGCGGCCGCGGGATTTTCCGTCAATCTACCGGGCTTTGATTGCGGCGGGGGAGGAGTCGGGCGATCTGGCCCAGGTCATGGAGCGCCTGGCCGACTACATCGAGGAGCGCAATAACCTGCGGGGTAAGATCCTCACTGCGTTTATCTATCCGGGGGTGGTGGGGTTGGTGTCCATCGGCATTGTGATTTTCCTGCTCAGCTACGTGGTGCCCCAGGTGGTCAGCGCGTTTTCCCAGGCGCGCCAGGACCTGCCGGGGCTGACGTTGGCGATGCTCAATGCCAGTGACTTTATCCGCGCTTGGGGATGGCTGTGTTTTGCCGCAATCGTGGCGGGCTTCTGGAGCTGGCGCCTGTACCTGCGCAACTCTGTGGCACGCATGAACTGGCACTCGCGGGTACTGCGCCTGCCGCTGATCGGGCGTTTTGTATTGGGGCTCAATACCGCGCGTTTCGCCTCGACCCTGGCCATCCTCGGGGCCGCCGGTGTGCCGCTGTTGCGCGCCCTGGAAGCGGCGCGCCAGACCCTGTCCAACGACCGTCTGAGCCAGAGCGTGAGCGATGCCACGGCCAAGGTACGTGAAGGCGTCAACCTCGCGCCGGCGTTGGCGGTGGAGAAAGTATTCCCGCCGGTGTTGATCCACCTGATCGCCAGCGGCGAAAAAACCGGGTCCCTGCCACCGATGCTCGAGCGCGCCGCGCAAACCCTGTCGCGGGATATCGAGCGCCGTGCCATGGGCATGACGGCCTTGCTTGAGCCGCTGATGATCGTGGTGATGGGGGCCGTGGTGCTGGTGATTGTGATGGCGGTGCTGTTGCCGATTATCGAAATCAACCAGTTGGTGACCTGAACCATCTGAAAATGTGGGAGCGGTATTTGCAGAAAATAAAAATGTGTAATCACGCAACCCAAGCCCCCACCGCCCAACCTCGGGTTCCTCATTCCGTCATCTTTGCAGGCACGACGCACAGCCCGTAGTACCTCCAGCTCCTGGCGCCTGAAATCCCTCTGTCACCTGTGCCGAAACACACCAGAATCATTGCCGAAACACCCGAGAATTTTTTTAAAAATCAAGGTGTTCCTCCCGAGGTTTTTTCCTACATCTGTCATCGGAAATTGCGAGCTTGTGGGTCATGGCCTCATCTCGCAAACCCTCTGGTTCAAGGCGTGAGAACCGAGCGCCATAGCGTCATGCAAGAACCATCTACCTCAACGTATGAACACGACGAAAGGAGCTTCTTCATGTTTAAGCGCAACGTACTCACGGTTTCCTTGACCCTCGCTGCACTGTGCTCGGCCCAGGCTGCAATGGCTGACGTCAACGGCGGCGGCGCCACCTTGCCACAGCCTCTGTACCAGACTGCCGGGGTTCTGACTGCCGGTTTCGCCCCATACATCGGCGTGGGCAGCGGCAACGGCAAAGCGGCGTTTCTGACCAACAACTACGGCAAGCTGGACGCCACTGTCACTCCCAAGAACGTGCACTGGGCCGGTAGCGATTCCAAGCTGTCCTCAGCCGAACTGAGCACTTACGTGACTGCCCATGGCGCAGCCTGGGGGCCGCTGATCCAGGTGCCTTCGGTGGCCACTTCGGTTGCCATTCCGTTCAACAAGACCGGTCTGGCAGGCAAGAAAGTCAACCTCAGTGTCAACGATCTGTGCGGCGTGTTCTCGGGTCGCTTGACCACCTGGGACCTGATTCCTGACTCCGGCCGCACCGGCCCGATCACCGTCATTTACCGCAAAGAGAACAGTGGCACCACCGAACTGTTCACGCGCTTCCTGAACGCCAAGTGCAGCGAGACCCTGGAGGGCGGTAAATTTGCCGTGACTCAGGCTTTCGGCAGCAGCTTCTCCGGCGGCTTGCCAGCTGGCGCACTCAACCCATTGCAACAAGCCAACCCGGCCGGTGGCTTTTTCACCGACACCAGCGCTGGTGTAATGAGCACGTTGAACGCTGCCCAGGGTCGCATCACTTACATGAGCCCGGATTACGCTGCAGCTACTCTGGCCGGTCTGGATGACGCCACCAAAGTTGCAACCGTTGCCGGTGTTTCGCCTGCCCCAGCCAACGTGTCGGCGGCAATCAACGTGATACCGGTACCGTCTGCCACCAACCGCGCCCTGCCAAATGCCTGGGTTCCAGTGTTTGCTGCCGCCGCCAGCTCTACCGACCCAAGCGTAGTCGCCTACCCAACCACCGGTTACCCAATCCTGGGCTTCACCAACGTGGTATTCAGCCAGTGCTACGCCAACGCTAACCAGACTTCCCAGGTCCGCACGTTCTTTACCCGTCACTACAACACCAGCGCCTTCAGCAGCAACGATGCGGCCATCCGCAACAACCGCTTCGTGCCACTGCCAAACACCTGGAAAACCGCCATCAACGACACGTTCCTCACCGCTACCAGCAACCTGAGCATCGGCAAGTCCAACATCTGCAACGGTATTGGTCGTCCGCTGTAACCCAAGCGTCCAACGACCTCGCAACACCGATCAGCAACGGCCTGTGCCGTTGCTGATTTTTTTTGCGCTAACAGCCCCATATGAACTTTCGATGACAGAAGTTCAGTCCCGCCCCTCGCCAACTGCCTAACCCTCATACATGAGCGTGTCTTGCCCCCGGGCGATTACAAATAAGGAAGATTTCTGATGGTCCGCTGCAAACCACCGGTTAACCTGAATGCTCGGGCGCCACGTGCCCAGACAGTCCTGCGTCTCAAGCCGCTGGCCCAGGCCATTGCCTTGTTGATGGTGGCGGGCAACGCCCATGCAGCTTCGGCGGCGTTCAGTTCCGGCTGGTTTGCCGACAAGGGCGCCTCCCGGGCAGCCACGGCGGCACGTTTTGGCGGTGGGCAGGTGCCGGGGATTCCGGCGTTGAATCAACAGGTGAAGGTCAACCAGCAGTTGGCACGCTCCATCAGCACGTTGAACACCAGCGTCGCGGCGATTGCAGCCCAACAGGCGGCCCAGGCGGCTGGCCGGCAGGCCGCGCTTGGCCAGGTTTCGAATATTCCCGATGGCCTCGGTAAAGGGGGCCTGCAGGTCGACAACAGCCTGACCCAAGGTTGGGCCAATGCCAAAGGACCGACCCAAAGTCAGTCCGGCGGCAAGACCAAGGTGACCATCGAGCAGACTGCCGACAAGGCGATCCTCAACTGGGAGACGTTCAACGTCGGGCGCAACACCACCGTCGATTTCCAGCAGCAGTCCAACTGGGCCTTGCTCAACCGGGTCAACGATCCCAACGCACGCCCCAGCGAGATCCAGGGCCAGGTCACCGGCGCCGGTACGGTGATGATCATGAACCGTAACGGCGTGGTCTTCAGCGGCACCAGCCAGGTCAACGTGCGCAACCTGGTGGCCGCCGCCGCCGACATCACCGATGAGCAGTTCACCCAGCGCGGGATTTACGTCGATATCAACGGCTCGCAGCCGACCTTTACCGATGCCGCGGGCAAGGTCCAGGTGCAGCGTGGCGCGCTGATCCAGACCCACAACCCGACGCTTTCCACCGACTCCGGCGGCTACGCCTTGCTGTTGGGTTCTGAGGTCGAGAACGCCGGCACGATCATCACGGCCAAGGGCCAGACCACCCTGGCCGCTGGCGACAGCTTTTACATTCGCCGTGGCGTAGGGACTTCGGGTAACCAGGGTTCCACCACCCGCGGCAACGAAGTAGCGACCAGCCTCAAGCCGGACAGCAGTGCGGGCAAGGTGAGCAACGATGGGCTGATATTGGCTTCCACCGGTGATATCACCTTGACCGGGCACCAGGTGCAGCAAAACGGTGTGGCCCTGGCCAGCACCTCGGTGGACAGCCGAGGCACGATCCACCTGCTCAACTCAGTTACCGATACCACGGGCAGCGTGACCTTGGGGCAGGGCAGCACCACTGCAATCCTCCTCGACAACACCGGCAACACCGCGCTTAACAGCCAGCGCGACAACGGCCTGATCAACCTCGATGGCCGCCCTGACTCGGTCAATATGGCCACCGGGCGGTTCAACAACCTGAGCACGGTCAGTGACCGTATCGACCAGTCCCGGGTAGAGGTCGTCAGCGGCGGCACCGTGGAGTTCAAGGACGGTTCGATCACCTTGGCCACCGGCGGCCAGGTCGCAGTCACGGCCGGCCAGCGCAGCCTGGTGCGTGACGGCGCGATGATCGATGTGTCCGGCGCGATTGGCGTCAAGGTGTCGATGGAATCCAATAACATCAAGATCAACGTCCAGGGTAACGAGCAGCGTGATGCGCCGGTCAACCGTGAAGGTGGCCAACTGATCAACAACGATGTATGGGTTGATCTGCGTGACCTGGTGTTTGTGCCTGCGGGCACCAATGGTTACGCCACCGATCGCTGGTACACCGCTGGTGGCTTGCTGGAGGTCGGCGGTTACCTCGGCACCCAGGCTCATACCGTAGGCGAGTGGATGGCCCAGGGCGGCACGTTGACGTTTACCGGCCAAGAGGTGGTGACCGAACAGGGCGCCCGGTTCAACCTGTCGGGCGGTACGATTGACGTGCAGGACGGCTATATTCGGCAAAGCTGGCTCAAGGGTCCTGATGGTCGTCTGTATGGATTGTCCAGGGCGCCGGGGGACATTCTCTACTCGGGTTTCTACAAGGGCTATGAAGACACCAGCGTACGCTGGGGCCGTACCGACTATTACTACAACCCGCTGATTGCCGCGCAACAGCGCTACGAGGCGGGTTATACCGTAGGCCGCGATGCGGGCAAGCTGGTGATTGGCACCACCAGTGCGGTACTTGAAGGCCGATTGATCAGCGACGTGTTCCAGGGCGATCGTCAGATCAACACTCCGATTATCAACATCGATGGCTATCAACAGTCGCAAAAGGCTGCGGCGCAACGTGCGCAACTGATCATCGGCAGCTACGCACCGGTGTTCAATAAAAACACCGGCACCTTACGCTACAACCTGAACCCTGTGACCGGCGAGATTCTGTTCGAGTCCGGTGCGCAAAAGCTCGCCGATGGCCTGGACCTGGACACGGCCTTGCCCGCTGACCGTCAGGGCAAGGTGATTCTTGACAGCGACCAACTCAATGGCTTCGAACTGGGCGCGATCAAAGGTGCCGCCACGCAACAGATCAACGTCAACGGCGCGCTTAAAGTAGCCGATGGTGGCGACATCACTCTGTTTGCGCCTCGGGTGGCGGTCAACGCCAATCTGACTGCGAACGGTGGCAGCCTCAACGCGGGCAACTTGCTTAACCAGCCCGACAGAGATCGCAGCATGGCCGTCGGCGATGTGTACCTGTTGCCAACCGCGGGTACCCAGGCCTGGGTCAATGTGGCCGAAGGGGTCAAGCTGGACACCTCTGGGCGCTGGAGCAACCTGGCGCAGGATGGCGTCAACAACGCCAGCGCGGCGTATCTGAACGGCGGCAAGGTGTCGCTGCGCAGCACCGGCGACCTGCAGTTGGCGGCAGGCAGTGTGGTGGACGTGTCCTCCGGGGCCACCATTGGCCTGGACGGCAAGGTTATCGGTGGCAAGGGCGGCAGTGCGACCCTGGCGGCCTTGAACGCGCTGGAACTGGGCAGCGAGATTCGCGGTTATGGTGTCAACGGCGGCGGCACGCTGGCCATACAGGCGCGCAAGGTGCAGGTCGGCGATAACGCCACTGCGCCGAGCGACGACACCCTGCACCTGGCAGGGGACTTCTTCAACAAGGGCTTCTCGGCTTACGACATTACCGGCAACGAAGGGCTGCTGGTCACTGACGGCAGCCAGGTCGATGTGTCCATGCCGGTCTACCGCTTGGGCGAACAGGCGCTGTCCACCCCAAGCGGCAGCGATCCGACCACGGCGCTGCAGCGCTGGGCACCCCCGCTGTATCAAGAGGACGCCGTCAAAGGCCTGTTGACGCAACGCCGTGGCGCCAGTCTGAACCTCAACGCCGGTACCATGACCGCCTCAGGCGCGCTGGCCGCGACCACCGCCCTGATGGTAGGCAAAGGCGCGGTGATTAATGTCGACCCCGGCCAGGCGATCAACCTGCGCAGCATCGGCCAATTGACCGTCGACGGCACGCTCAACGCCTGGGGCGGCAATGTGAGCCTCGCGGGCTTGAGCAACAGCGACTCCACACAAGTGGAAGGCAACGGCCATGGCCGTTCGATCTGGATCGGCGAACAGGCAGTGATTGACGTGGCCTCACGGGCCGTGACCGCTGTCGACAATCGTGGCGGTGTGTATGGCCAGGTACGCAATGGCGGCAAGATCACGGTCGGTGGTGATATCGATCTGGTCACCGGCATTGCCAAGGCCAGCGACCTGTTTGTAGTGGTGCGCGAAGGCGCACGCCTGGACGCATCCGGCAGCCAGGCGCTGCTCGATGTACCGGGCCAAGGCCGCACGCTGGTGGCCAGCAACGGTGGCGATATTGCGTTCGCGTCCAACAACGGCCTGTACCTGGACGGCAGCTTCGTGGCTAATGCCGGTGGCGTCGCAGCGGCAGGCGGGCGTCTGGCGCTGGCACTCGAGTCGCCGTATTACTTGAAGCTGCACGTCAAAGACCGTGTGCTGCCGTTACGTGAACTGGTTATCAGTCAGCAGCATCAAGCCAACGCCTTGCCCGACAGTGCAGAAGCGGCGGCAGACTCGTTGATCTACGGGCATGGCGCACTCGGGATCGACCAAATCCAGGCCGGGGGGTTTGACAACCTGACATTGCTGGTGCGGGGGGGGTTGAACCTCGACGGCGATGCCTCGCTGCACATGGGGCAAAGCCTGCAGCTGTATTCAGGCGGTATTGGCCTGACCCGCAATGCGACCCCGACTTCGCGGATCAATCTCAGTGCCCCGCATGTGCTCCTCAGCGGTTTGCTTGAGCCGGACAAACCCGGGATGGAAGCGTGGACCCGTGCGTACATCGGCGATACCTCGCCGACGTTCCGCAGCCAGGGCTTGTTGACCGTCGACAGCGACTTGCTGGACATCCGCGACCGCTTCGCCTTTGGGGCTGATCAGGGCTTCGATCAGGTCCGGCTCAACAGCAGCGGCGACCTGCGCTTTCTCGCCGGGAGCGATGGCGGCAATACACCCAGTGGTTTCAGCACCGTCTTGAGTTCGGCGGGGGACATGACCCTGCGCGCCGCGCGCATCTACCCGGGCTCCGAGATCAAGGCCCAAGTGCTGGTAGGCAGCCTTGGCAACAACGGCAATCAACTGATCTTCGACCCGACTCGCACCCTGACGATTGAGAAGGTCGGCGATGATAACGGCGTTGCACCGGACTCGGTGTTCGGGCGTCTGCAACTGGGCGCTTACACCATCAAGCAGGGCGGTGTGTTGCGTGCGCCGCTGGGGTTGATCGAACTCGGCAACCTGGGCAGCACCAAGATTGAATTGCTGCCCGGCAGCCTGACCTCGGTCAGCGCCAAGGGCCTGGTACTGCCGTATGGCGGCACCGTGGATGGCCAGGTTTATCGCTATAACGGCAAGACCGTGGTCTTTACCGGGCAGGGCGGGATCGGAGCTACCAACGGTGGAGAACTGTCGGTCGGGGTGATTCTGGGCGGCAAGTCGGTGGACGTATTGCCCGACGCCACGCTGGACCTTTCCGGTGGCGGCGAATTGCTGGGTGCCGGCTTTATTTCCGGGCGCGGCGGTTCTACCGATGCGCGTTTCAACCCGCTGGTGCAGTTCGGGACCAATGACGGTTTCACTCTGCCGGGGCTGAGCACCAACCCGGTCTATGCCATCGTGCCGGGTGTTCAACCAGGCTATGCGCCGGTGGCTGGCGAAGCCGGCGCCAGTACCCCGCTGGTAGGCCAGCAGATCACCATCGGCGCCGGCGTTCCGGGCTTGCCGGCAGGCACCTACACCTTGATGCCGTCCACCTACGCCTTGAAACCTGGGGCCTTCCGGGTGGAGATCAACGGGCTCGCCGCCCAGGGCAGCGACAGCACGACCACGCTGATGCGCAACGGTTCGTGGTCGACGGCCGGGCATCTGTCGATTGTCAACACAGGCATTCACAACAGCGTCAACAGCCAGGTGATTCTGACCTCGGCCGACACCCTGCGCCGCTACTCCCAGTACAACGAAACCAGCTACGCCCAGTTCGCCATCGCCGACGCTATCAGGCTCGGTGTGCCACGACCGATGCTGGAGGTGGACGCCAAGACTCTCAAGCTGGGGTTTAACGGCGGCGGGGGCAAGGATACGTTCTCGTTCCAGGGCATCGGCAACTTTGAAGCAGCCAAAGGCGGCTACGGCGGCACCGTGGGGGTGATCAACCTGGGCGGTGACACTGCCGAGAGCCGAGACACCCAGATCGTTGATGCCGACAGCCCCTTGCAAGCCTACGAGGGCCTGACCCTCACCGCCCAAAGCCTTAATAACCTGGGCGCCAAACGCCTCATGATCGGTGGTTTGCCCCAAGTGGAATATGGCCGTAACGGCAATCTCATCAAGTTCCCCTTTGGTAGCAATGTCCCTGGATATGGGGTCACCCTGCGCAGCGGTGCGATCCTGTCGGCACCGGAAGTGATCATGGTATCGGGCCGTGGCGACATCGTGGTTGAGCAGGGCGCGTCGATCAGTACCCTGGGGCGCGGTGCGGCGATCTATGACGCGCGTGATGGTTTTGTTTACCAGGGTGTGCCGAGCATGCTGGCCGTGTCCAACGGCCTGCTCAATGTACTGCCTTACGTAAACCTCTACGGTGAGCCCTCGGGCGGTATCAGGATTGGCGTGTGCCCGAGCGGCAATTGCTCGGGGCAGACCACGATCTATTCCGAGGGCAGTATTGTCGCGGCGACCGACAAAGACCTGCAACTGGACGACCAGGTGCGCTACGGCACTCGCCACCTGGCGCTGGCGCTGAGCAATATCAACGTCGGCAGCGCGGCGGGGCTGGCCGATGCTGCCGCACGCAATGTGCTGCCATCAGGCCTGACCCTCAACCAGCAAGTGCTTGAACGTTTGATGCGCGGAGACACCCAGTCGGGTGCTCCGGCGCTGGAGACCCTGCAACTGTCGGCCGGCCAGGCGTTCAACTTCTACGGCACCACCACCCTTGATACCTATGATTCGGTGACTGGCAAGTCGTTGCTGAGCAATCTGGTGCTGGCGACGCCGGCGATCTACGGTTCGGGCAATGCCGATGATGTGGCGACCATTCACACCGCCAACCTGATCTGGCAAGGCGCCATAGGCGCGCCGGGTGCAGTTATCGCTAACGGCGCCGGCAATGGCAACGGGCGCCTGGATATCAATGCCGAGCGTATCGAGTTCGGTTATGGGGCTTTTGCCCAGCGCGATCCCAACACGGTCTTTGACCGCCTGGTACTGGGTTTTAGCAACGTCAACCTGAATGCCCGCGAGCGAATAACGGCCAACCACAAAGGCAGCCTGTCGGTGTATCAACGCCAGGGCGCGTATGACCCGGTCACAGGTTTTGCCTACAGTGGCGGTAACCTCAACATCGTGACGCCGCTGATGAGCGGTGAAGGCGGCTCGCTGAACCGCATCACCGCTGGCGGCACGATTGATGTTGCAGGGGCTGCCGGCACCCATGGTGCGGTTGCAGGCTATGGCGGCGAACTGTCGTTCAAAGGTCAAACCATTCGCTTGGCCACCGCCGTGGTGCTGCCGAGCGGCAAGGTCACACTGCAAGCCGCTGACGATGTAATGCTGGCCGATGACGCGTTGATCGACGTGGCCGGTCGCGCCGTGGTGTTCAACGACATCACTAAATACGGCGCTGGCGGCGATGTGCTGCTCGACAGCCGCAATGGCAATATCCGGCAGGCGGCGGGCTCGACCATCGACCTGTCGGCCAAGTACAACCAGGGCGGCAAACTGCGCGCCGTGGCGGTGAATGCGGCGAGTGGGATGGTTGACCTGCAAGGCAAGATCCTGGGAGGCAGCAGCGGTTATTACAACGCTGGTGGTACCTATGTGCCGTATCAAGGTGGCATCGTGCAAATCCAGGCTCAGCGCCTGGGCGCCAGTGGCTCGTTGGATCAGCAGTTTGCCGCATTCAACCAGCGCCTGAACGAAGGCGAAGTGTTCGGCGCGCGCAGCTTCCAGCTCAAGCAAGGCGACCTGACCATCGGCAATGGCCTCAAGGCCAACACCATCAACGTCTCGGTCGACAACGGCAGCCTGCGCGTCAGCGGGTTGGTGGATGCCAGTGGTGAGCGCGTCGGCAGCATCAACCTGGCCGGCAAAAAAGGCCTGACCCTGGACGGCAGCGCGGTGCTGGATGCCCACGGCAGCCAAGTGCGGATCGACAGCTATGGCAAGATCATCGACTCACCGAACCGGGCGATGGTGGTACTGGGTTCCGGCACCGGGCAACTGACCCTGGCCGATGGCGCGACCATCGACCTGCGCCATGGCACAGCGGGCACAGCAGGCAATGACGGACGCCATCGCGGCACCCTGGAATTGAACGCGCCGCGCATCGACAACAATGACATCGCCATTGATGCACCAGGCAACCTGACGATCAAAGGTGCGCGTGCGATCACCCTCAACGGCATGGCGACTTACGACGATGCGCCGCTGATGACCGACCCGACCGCCAGCGGCAGGCCGTACCAGGTCATCGACCAGGCGTATCTGGATGGCAAGCACGTGTTGAGCACGGCGTTTATCAACGCTGCATTGCAAAACACCCACCTGTTGAGCAATAAGCTGGCCGGTTTGAACAACGCCACTTACGCCGACGCCTTCCACCTGCGCCCGGGCGTGGAGATCATCAGCAAGACCCCGGACGGCGACCTGGTGGTGCAGGGTGATATCGACCTTTCCGGTTATCGCTACGCCAGCCTCAACCGCAACACACAGAAAACCTCGGTGTATGGCTCGGGCGAGTCCGGCAGCCTGACCTTGCGGGCCGGCGGGGACCTGAACATCTATGGCAGCATCAACGACGGCTTCTCGCCGCCACCGGAAACGATGAATGACAAGGGCTGGCTGTTGTTGGCGGGCCAGGACTTCGCCGGCGGCGAGATCATCGTTCCAGGCAGTGGTGTGGTCTTGGCCGATGGCACTACCTACATAGGCGGCTCGGTGCTGAACTACGATTTGCCGATCAAAGGCATGACCGTAGTGGCCGGCACCCGCCTGCCGACACGGGCAACGCTGGGCCAGGACCTGACCTTGCCTGCAGGCACCGTGCTCGCGGCAGCGGTACTGGATGCTTCGGGCGATGTGTTATTGGCGGCCGGTACGCTGTTGAACCAACCGTATACCCTGCAAGCCGGTGCGCAACTGGAAGCCGGCACCTTGCTGAGCCAGGCCACCCAACTGGAAGCGATGACCTGGCCCAAAGGCGTGCCGTTGCCTGGCTTGAGCGGGGCTCTGGACGGCAGCCAGAATGTCGTCACCCTGGATGGCAATATCGCCCTGGCACGTGGCGCCCTGATTCCGATCGGCACCGACGTCAAGCTGGTGGGTGGGGTGGATTCGGTCGAGTTACGCCCTGAAGTGGCCGGGCGCCAGGGGAAACTCTGGGCCATTGCGCCGATGCTGGCCGAAGGCTCGCAATCCTGGTCATTGCGTCTGGTCGCGGGGGCTGACACCGAGGCTGCGGACAATCGCCTGCTCCAGCCTCATCCGAGCAGCGGCACGCTGCGCTTGGCCGACAGCCACTACGGCATGTTCGCCAAGGAGTTGCCGCCCAAAGGTGTGCTGGTATGGACCGCTTATGCGGTCCAAGACCTTGCCAATAACGGTGTGGAAGTCAAGGAAGGTGACCCGGTCGATCAGTCGATCCTTGATGAGTTTGGCCTGGGTTCGGTTGCCGATTTCTGCAGCTCAAGTCCGGAATACTGTTCGGCCAAAGCGGCCTTTGCCTGGAGCCAGCAGGCTGCCGATGAACTCGCTGGCCAAGGGGTTATTGTTGAAGCCGGAAGTGCAATGGATGACGCCTGGATGCTGGAGATGACAGGCCAGACAGTGGCGCAATATTGCCAGAGTACGCCGTCGCACTGTGTTGCCTCGGGCGGCAAGGAATACGCACCGACCCCCTCAAACTCGCTTTTCAGCGTAGTCCGTACCGGTACCGGTGACCTGCAATTGCTGAGCGCTGGCAACCTGAGTGTGAACTCGACGTACGGCGTGTACACGGCGGGCACTTCGTCCACCAGTACGCAGGCGGGTGACCCTTTCAACCAGCCTCGGGCCTTGGCAGGTGGCACCACGGTGCTTAAAGATCCGAACAGCTACTTCGAACAGTTCGTCAACGGTGGCAGCGAGAGCCTGTACCGCGCCTGGTACCCGGAGGCGGGCGGTAACCTGACGCTGAACGTGGGTGGCAACCTGAGAGGCCACCTGGATATCGGTGGCCTCTCAGTCCCTTCGCGCCCCGACCCCTTTGATGGGGGTAGTAATACGGCCGATGTCGGCAACTGGTTGTGGCGCCAGGGCAGTGGCAATTTTGCAACCGGGGGGCAGGCCCAGCCCACGGCGTGGTGGATCAACTTTGGCACCTACACCAACATCGCCGCTGATAACCTGATTGGCTTCACCGGTTTCGGCACCTTGGGTGGCGGTGACCTGGATGTAAACGTGGGCGGCGATGCGGGTTCGTTGAAAATTCCGAATTTCGTTGGGGATGTCACCAACAAACGTACCCAGGGCCTGGTGCTGGCAGTCGGCAGCACCGGTCGGGTAAGCAGTGATGGCAGCCTGCAACTCACCGGTGGCGGTGACATGCGGGTGCGCGTCAGGGGTGCGCTCAATCCTGTCACCGCCACAGAGGTTCCCGACAGTCGTAATGGCGTGCTGGTGAATACTCGCGGCAATGTGCAAGTGCAGGCCGCCAGCATCGGGCGTATCGACTTGCAGTACAGCACCACTAACCAGGTCCCCGGAGAGGTCCGGGCGGTAGAGCCTCTGCGTTCCAACCGCAGTACGCCGACAGGTGGGCTGACCCTGGTGGCAGGTGATTCCACGTTCAGCTTGCATTCCTTGGGCGACCTGGTGCTGCAGACGGTTGAAGATGCCGGGCGTGTGCGCCAGTACAACCGCTCGGCCTTCAGCCGTGACGGTGTGGATGGCGGCTCCAGCAGCTGGTTTACCTTGTGGACCCCAAACACCGCCATCGACCTATATGCCGAAGGCGGCAACCTGACGCCTTTTGTTGGTGCTACGACTAGCACGGATTTGGCGGTGGTCTATCCATCGATCGTCAGGGCGACTGCGGCCAGTGGCAGCCTTTACTACGGCAAGGCCGCCACGCTCCGTGATTCCCCCAGCTACAGCTACCCGCTACTGCTGGCCCCTGGCAAAAACGGGCAATTGCAGTTCCTGGCGCAGGACTCGATTTACGCCGGTGGTTTTACCGTCACCCAGTCCGGTTCTGCGCCGAGCAGCATGGCCACTCCATGGAATCCGGCTATTGTTGCCACTCTCGGCGTGCAGAGCTACGGCAACACGTCCAGCACGGGCAACTACAACACGTACGGCAATCAGGGACTGTCATTGTTCGCTTTCGGCCCGGGCTCAGCCTCTGAGCCGTTGAGCAATACGGCTGATCCTTCACGTTTCTATGCCCTGGTCGGGGATCTGGTGGGCGTCAGCAGCGGCCGGATCATCGGCTACAACAACATCAACGTGCCTCATGCCGGCGAGACCTGGTACGAAGGCAGCCGGCCGGTATGGATGATGGCCGGGCGCGATATCGTCAGCAGCGGTGCCAACCCCAATGACAATGGCGAGATCAATCCGGGCGTGCTTGCCACGGGCAACCTGTTCGTCCACAACAACGCCACCGACATCTCCATCGTTTCCGCCGGGCGCGACATTATCTACAGCAGCTTCAACATCGCAGGCCCAGGTGCGCTGGAGGTCACGGCCGGGCGCAACATCGTGATGGACGACAAGGTCAGCGTGACCAGTATCGGCCCGATCATCGCCGGCGACTTGCGTCCAGGCGCAAGCATCGTCATGCAGGCCGGTGTAGGCGCCAACGGTGCGGACTACCAGCGCTTTGCGGCGGCTTACCTCGACCCGGCCAACCAGATTGCGGTGGGTGAACCATTGTCGGTTTCGGGCGCCAAAGTGGCCAAGACCTATGAAAACGAACTGCTGGCGTGGTTGACCGAGCGCTTCGGGTTTGCCGGTGACAGCGCGCAGGCTGTGGCTTACTTCATGCAATTGCCGGCCGAGCAGCAACGGGTGTTTGCCCGTGAGGTGTACTTCGCCGAACTGGAGGCGGGCGGGCGTGAGTACAACGAGGTCGACGGTGTACGGCAAGGCAGTTATGCCCGTGGCCGGGCAGCGATTGCCGCGCTGTTCCCGGAGAAAGATGTGGCTGGCAACACCATCACCTACCAGGGCGATATCCGCATGTTTGGCGGGGCAGGTGTACACACCAACTTCGGCGGCTCGATCCAGATGCTCACCCCTGGAGGTAGCCAGACCTTTGGTATCGAAGGTGTGGCGCCCCCGGCTTCGGCGGGTGTCATTACCCAGGGCACGGGCGACATTCAGCTGTACTCCCTGGGCAGCATCCTGCTCGGCCAGAGCCGCATCATGACCACCTTCGGCGGCTCGATCATGGGTTGGTCCGGCGAGGGTGACATCAACGCCGGTCGCGGTTCCAAGACCACCGTGGTGTACACGCCGCCCAAGCGTGTCTATGACAACTGGGGCAACGTCACGCTATCGCCGGCGGTGCCGAGTACCGGTGCGGGGATTGCGACGTTGAACCCGATCCCGGAAGTGCCGGCAGGAGACATAGACCTGATCGCGCCGCTGGGCACCATCGATGCGGGCGAGGCGGGGATTCGTGTCTCGGGCAACATCAACATCGCCGCCTTGCGGGTAGTCAACGCAACAAACATCCAGACCCAGGGCAAATCTTCTGGCGTGCCGGTGACGGCGGCGGTGAATACCGGGGCCATGAGTTCCGCCAGCGCGGCGGGGGCGGCGGCGTCCCAGGCGGCAGAGGACGCGGCGCGTAACCAGCAGGCGGCGGCGCGCCAGGGCAGGGCGTCAGTTGTCACGGTCGAGGTGCTGGGGTTTGGTTCCGAACCGGTGCAGCGTGGTCAGGAAGAGGCTCGCAGGGCTCCGGCGTATAACCCGGACAGTCCGGTCCAGGTGTTGGGCGCGGGGGTTTTGAGTGAACAGGCCAAGGCGCAATTGACGGATGAGGAGCGGCGGCAGATTAGTTTGTAGGGTGAAAAAGAACCTCTCGTTGTAGCGAGTTTTGGGGTGGTCAGTTTTTGGATGGGGTTTTCGGGGAGGGGGGGCATATCCGTGGCTGCGGTTATGGCCTCCTTTGGTTTCGCCCTTACGGCGACTCACTTTTGGATAGAGCCCAAAAGTAAGCAAAAGGCTCTTGCCCCACCACTCGGCACCTCGCTCAGGCTCGGTGTGCCCGCAGTCAGGCATTGCTCCGTGGGCCCGCTGCCATCGGCCATCCATGGCCGGGGGCAGCTACCCCGGCATCCTGCCGGGGTGCCCACTGCGCAATACCTGCCTGCGGCCAGCGTGGTTTAACGGGGCGCCTCAGATCAAGATCAAGATCAAGATCACAATCAAAAGCCAGAGCCAGAGCCAGAGCAGATCAACAGACCGCTGACGTTGTCAGCGAATAAGGATGTAAAGGCAACAGCGCATACGCTCACGATCAGGTCGGCTGTCAGGCTGCCTCGCTCTGTTTTGATTTTGACTTTGATCTTAGGCGCCCCGTTAAACCACGCTGGCCGCAGTCCGATATTGATTTGGGGGGTAAACCGGCAGGACGCCGGTTTAGCCGCGCTGGGCCATGGATGGCCCATCGCGGCGGCCCCCCGAATCAATGTCGGACTGCGGGCATGCCGAGCCTGAGCGAGGCACCGAGTGGTGGGGCAAGAGCCTTTTGCTTACTTTTGGGCTCTATCCAAAAGTGAGTCGCCGTAAGGGCGAAACCAAAGGAGGCCATAACCGCAGCCACGGATATGTACCCCAACCCCAACCCCAACCCCAACCCCAACCCCAACCCCATGCGACTACGTTCTTCAGAGACCTTGAAAGCGCTGGCCTTTCAAGGTCTTCCGCTTGTGAAGTAAAACCATTGTGGGGCTGTCGAACATCCCCCCGCGACGGCCTGATGCACCGATCTAAATGTGGGCTCGCGAGTGCAAGGGATCAGAAAATCATTCAGTGACTGACACACCACAATCGTGAGCAAGCCCACTCCCACATTTAGATCGTGGTGCGCCCACATTAGCGTAAGAGCAAAACCAGCATCAGCCACAACCGCTATACAACCCACCCAAAAAACGCCCCCAACGAATGAAGCTTTTGTGACAAAAGTTCGGTAGTCCCCAGCCCCTCCCGTCTTGGCTATGTAACGCGCTCAAGGACGCCGCAAAGCGATTTTTCAGCCGGCAGCAAGGTGCAGGGGTCAGTACGGATGGGGACTATGGAACGCTACTCGAAAGTGGGCATGCAGGAGCTCGACCAGCGCCTGTCAAAGATCGTCGAAGCCGCTCGCAAGAAGCCGGTCTCGGTCTATCGCTATGGCGCACCCTGGGTCTGGATCGTTTCCCAGGACGACTGGCAAGGCGCCTTGAAAGAAGTGTCCAGCTACATCCCGGCCGGTCATTCCCTGATGCTGCTGCGTCCGCAAATCGACGACGTACTCGACCAGCACCGTGACCTGCTCCAGGCCCTCGATGCCGAGCCCGGAATGTTGATTGCCCCGCGCACTGTGCTGCAAATCCTGCTGCTGCAATTGCTCTACTCGGTCCCCAGCGAACAGCAGCTACATGAGCAACTCAACTACAACCTGCTGTTCCGCTGGTTCGTCGGCCTGGACCTGAACCAGCGCGTCTGGGGTATTCACGTCCTGCAACGCGACATCGCCACGCTTTTGAACAACCCGCGTGCGGTGCAGTTGATCCAGAAAATCATCGGTGAAGTGTTCTGTGGCGCCTTGCTGCACATGCCGGAGTTCTCCTTGAACTTTGCCTTGTTGCACACCTGGCTGGCACGGCATGCCAACACCTCGACATCCAGCAATTGAGTGGGCCGAACGCTGTGCAGACAGTGAAGGCGGACATTTTCAGTAAACCAGGGGGCGGTGTGGAGCATCTGTTCAAAAAAACGCTGGCGCTGTGCTGGTTGACACTGGGCGCGCTGGCGCAACCGGTGTTGGCCGAGGAGGCGGGTGGGGAACCCGATGCCTCGGTGCGGCGGGTAGACGTCAACGAGTACTTTGTGCGCGGCAATACCGTGCTCGATGCACGGGCCATCGAGGAAGCGGTGTACCCGTTCCTTGGCCCGCAAAAGACCCTGACGGATATCGAGGGCGCCCGCGATGCCTTGCAGAAGATCTATCAGGCGCGCGGTTATCAGTCGGTGTTTGTCGAGTTGCCGGAGCAGAAAGTCGATGACGGCATCGTCTATCTGCAAGTCAGTGAAACCAAAGTCGGCCGCGTGCGGGTAGTGGGGGCCAAGCATTATTCACCGGTGGAAATCCGCGAAGAAGTGCCGGCGCTCAAAGAGGGCGCGGTGCCGGATTTTGCCAGCGTGCAAAACCAGCTCGCCGGCCTCAATCGTGGTGCCGGACGCCAAGTCACACCGTTGGTGCGCGAAGGCCAGCGTCCCGGGACCATGGACGTGGACTTGCAAGTCGAGGACCAGAATCCCTGGCATGCCAGTCTTGGCCTGAACAACGATTACAGCGCCGACACCGAGAAGCTGCGCAGTGTCGCCACCCTGGGTTACGACAACCTGTGGCAATTGGGCCACAGCGTCTCCCTGACGTATTTCACTGCGCCCCAGGACAGTGAAAACGCCAAGGTCTGGTCGGGTTCCTACAGCGCGCCGCTCAACGAGCGCTGGACCTTGCAGTTGTCCGGTTACCAGTCCGACAGCAACATCGCCACCATCGGCGGCAGCAACGTGTTGGGCAAGGGGCATTCCTACGGTATCTCGGCAATCTACAACCTGCCGACCAGCGGCAACTGGGCCAACTCGTTGTCGGTAGGCGTGGACTTCAAGGACTTCGATGAAACCCTGCGGTTCGGGGGCAGCAGCGATCAAGTCCCGCTCAAGTACGCACCACTGACCTTTGGCTACAACGGTTATCGCTATACCGAGCAGTCACAACTGGGCCTGGGCCTGAATCTGGTGGTAGGCACCCGCGCCTTTTTTGGCTATGGCAGCGATGATGAAGAATTCAGCACCAAGCGTTGGAATGCCAGCGCCAGTTTTGCCGCGCTCAAGGGCGATCTGAATTACACCTACACCTTCAAGGGCGACTGGCAGTCGGCGTCCAAGGCCGGCTTCCAACTGGCGTCGGGGCCGTTGGTTTCCAACGAGCAGTATTCGGCCGGTGGCGCCACTTCGATCCGCGGTTACCTGGCTGCCGAACGCACCGGGGACGAAGGCTACCTGTTGTCCCAGGAGCTGCGCACGCCATCCCTGGCCAGGTTTCTCGGCAGTTATGTGCAGGAGTGGCGTTTTTATGCGTTCGCCGAAGGTGCGCGCCTGCGCCTGCACGACCCACTGCCCGAGCAGGAAGACGAATACAGCCTGGCCAGCGTCGGCCTGGGTACCCGCGCCAGTTTGAGCAAGTGGCTGTCCGGCAGTCTGGATTGGGGCTACCCGCTGCTCGAAGGACCGAACACCCAGAAACAGGACTCGCGATTGCACTTCAGTGTGCAGGCGACTTTCTGACCCTTTTTTCCGGAGAACCTTTCACATGCAACGCCTATTTCTGAGCCTGTTGATTTGCCTGGGCTTCGCGCTCCCGGCCACCGCCCACGCCTGGTGGCAGGACGACTGGCACTACCGCAAACAAATCTCGGTAGACACCACGCCTCAAGGTGCCGCGATCAATCAGGCGCTGGGGCGCACGGCGTTGCTGATACGCCTGCACACCGGCAACTTCAGCTTCGATGGGGTCAAGGATGACGGTAGCGACCTGCGTTTTGTCAGCGCCGATGACAAGACCGTGTTCAATCACCAGATCGAGAGCTTCGATCCGTTGATGGGCATGGCCCTGATTTGGGTCGACGTGCCCAAGGTCGAAGGTGCCCAGCGCCAGGACCTGTGGATGTACTACGGCAACCAGAAAGCCCCGGCCACGGCTAACGGCCAACTGACTTTCGATCCCGACTACACCGCGCTCTATCATTTCGAAGGTGCCAACGGCACACCGGCCCGTGACACCACGGCCTACGGCAATACTGCCCTGAACGCCACCGGCGCGAGCATCGACGGGGTTATCGGGCGTGCCTTGCAGTTCAGCGGTGAACCATTGGTGCTGCCCGCCAGCCCGTCGTTGCAGCACAGCGCCACGGGGGCGTTTACCTTCAGTGCCTGGCTGCGTGTGGATCAGGCTGGCGGCGAGCAGGTGGTCCTGGCCCGTCGTGAGGGTGCCAGCAGCCTGCTGCTGGGCCTGGGCGAGGGCACGCCGTTTGTGGAGATCGACGGCCAGCGCGCAGTCTCGACTCAACCGTTGAACCCCGGCCAATGGCAACACCTGGCCTTTACCGCCGCAGGCAACAGCGTGACGCTGTACGTCAACGGCCGCGAGGCCGCGAGCCTGGCGCTGGCCATGCCGGCGTTCAATTCACAGTTGCTCATCGGTGCCGATTTGCCTGAGGCTGCCAGCGGCTATGTGCCGTTTGCCGGGGCGATGGATGAACTGCGCCTGTCCAAGGTGGCCCGTCCCGCCAGCCTGTTGCTGGCCGATGCCAATGCCCAGGGCGCGGAGTCAAAGCTGGTGGCCTATGGCGTGGATGAAGAACAGTCGGGCTTTGGTTTCGGCAGCCTGGGCTTCCTGCTCAAGGCGGTGCCGATAGATGCCTGGGTCATCATCCTGGTGCTGGTGGGGATGATGATCCAGTCGTGGGTCATCATGGTCCGCAAAAACCGCATGGTCAGTCGCGTCAGCAGTGCCAACGAGGTCTTTCGCGAGCAATTTTCCCAGATCGGCACGCGCCTGGAAATGTACTACGACGACCAGATGCTGGCCGAACGCTTGACCCACTCTTCGTTGTGGCGCCTGTATCGGGTGGCGGTCCAGGAGATTCGCACTCGGCGTGCCCAAGGCGCGGATACCTCGTCGGTCTCGGCGGCGACCATCGAAGCCATTCGTTGCTCGATGGATGGCGTGCGCACCCGCGAAAACCAGATGCTCAGCTCCAAACTCTCGACCCTGTCCAACGCAATTGCCGGCGGCCCCTACATCGGTCTGTTGGGCACGGTGCTGGGGATCATGGTGGTGTTCCTCGGCACGGCTATGGCCGGCGACGTCAACATCAACGCAATTGCGCCGGGCATGGCGGCAGCCTTGCTGGCGACGGCCATGGGCCTGTTCGTCGCGATCCCTGCGCTGTTCGGCTACAACCGCCTGATCACGCGCAACAAGGAAGTCAGTGCCGATATGCGGGTGTTCGTCGATGAGTTCATCACGCGCCTGGCAGAAATGCACGGCGAGAGCCAGTCCAGTGAAGCGGCCCATCGCCGCGCCCATCACGCCAACGTACCGGCCTGAGGAGCAACGTCATGGCTTCTGTAAATACTTCCCACGACGATGACGATGACGCCGCCGTAGACAGTATCAATATCACGCCTCTGGTGGACGTGCTGATGGTGGTGCTGGTGATGTTTATCCTCACCGCCACTGCCCAGGTCTCGGGTATCCAGATCAACCTGCCCAAGGCCAGCGCGGCGGTGTCGCTGTCCGAGGCCAAGACCAAGGCCATCTCGGTCAACGATGGCGGCCAGGTATTCCTTGATGCCTACCCGGTGACCCTCGGTGAGTTGGAGGAGCGCCTGCGCATCGAGAAAGCACTGAACCCGCAATTCCCGGTGATCGTGCGTGGGGATGCCACGGTGCAGTACCAGAAAGTGATCGAGGTTCTCGATTTGCTGCGTCGGCTGGAGCTGTCCCAGGTCGGGCTGGTCACCGGCAAACCGAGCCAGGGCTGAGTCATGACTGCACAAATGCCGATCCCGCCAACGCCTGTGAAGAAGTCACCCTTGCGCCCGCTGAAGTGGGGCGCAGGCCTGTTGCTGGGCGCGGTGGCCGCCTGGTTTCTCTGGCAATGGGCCAATGACATGAGTGGCGTGCGCCGTGAAGCGCCCAAGGTGCCGATGATCATTCCGTTGCCGCCACCACCGCCGCCGCCCCCGGAACCACCCAAGGAGCCAGAGCCGCAGGTTGAAGAAACAATCCCCGAGCCGGAGCCGACACCTGCGCCGGAGGAGGTCAAGCCCGAGGAAGAGGCGCCGCCAAGTCCTGCCGAGGACCTGGCCAACCCGATGCAGATCGACGGTGACGCCCAGGCCGGTAACGACGGCTTCAACGTCGGTGCCGGCAAAGGCGGCGGCATGGCTGGTTCTGGCGGTGGCGGGCTGGGCACGGGCACGTTCAAGCAATACCTGGCCGGCGTGTTCCAGCGCTTGCTGCGTGAAGACCCACAGTTGCGCAAGAAGGCCTACGCGGTACAGGCCGATGTGTGGCTCAGCGCCGATGGCCAGGTGACACGCGCCGAATTGGTGAAGTCCAGCGGCGATGCCGAAACCGACGACCAGGTGTTGGCTGCACTGCGTGCCACACCGCGTTTGAAAGAACGCACACCGGCGTCCCTGACCTTGCCGGTGCGCCTGTCACTCAAGGGCCGACGCCCGGATTGATCGAACCCTTTTTGCAGTTTTCTACAGGAGTTGTGTGCAGATGATTTCCCACGTGAATCGATTGACCCTGGCGGTCGGCATGGTCATCGCGACCCTGGTCGGCCAGGCAACGGCCGCCCCGGCCGCGCCTTCGGAAAATGCCACGATCAACCTGATCCGCTTGCTGGTGCAGCAAGGTGTGCTCAAGCAGGAACAGGCCGAAGGGCTGATCGCCCAGGCCGAAAAGGAAGCGGTGCAGGCACGCCAGGCCAATACCGCGACGGCGGTGGCGGCCGGTCCGGCCGCTGCACCGGGGGATGTGCGGGTGCAATACGTACCGGCAGCGGTGCGCGATCAGATTCGCGATCAGGTCAAGGCCGAAGTCATGGCTACTGCCAAGCAGGAAAACTGGGCCCAGCCCAACACGTTCCCCGATTGGGTATCGCGCATCAGCTTCGACGGCGACATTCGCCTGCGGGACGAATCGCGCTATTTCTCGGGCAATAACAGCAACGAAATCGTCGACTACGCCAAGCTCAACGAAAACGGCCCATACGATGTCAATAAAGACACCAACACCCGGCTGCCGCCGTTGCTCAATACCCGCGAAGACCGCGAGCACCTGTTCCGCCTGCGCGCCCGCTTGGGCATGAAGGCGCTCATCTCGCCGCAATGGACCGCCGGCATTCGTATCGGCACCGGCTCCGACAACAACCCGGTGTCCACCACCCAGACGTTGGGCGGTGGTTTTGGCAAGAAAGACATTTGGCTTGACCAGGGCTATCTGAGCTGGAAGGCCACCCAGGACCTGACCCTGACGGGCGGGCGGATTGCCAACCCGTTCTACTCCACCGACATGATGTATTCGGGCGACCTCAACTTCGACGGTGTGGCAGCGATCTTCAACCATTCGCTGAATAACGAATGGGGGGTGTTCGGCACCCTCGGAGCGTTCCCGGTGGAATACAGTTCCGACAGCGCCAGCAGCAACGGCTTCGACAAGGAAGAAAGCGACAACAAATGGTTGTTTGGCGGGCAGATCGGCGCCAACTGGAAGATCAACCGCAGCAACAGCCTCAAGGGCGCGTTGGCGTACTACCGTTTCGACGATATCGAAGGCCAGCGCTCCAGCCCTTGCTCGCCGTGGGCCGGCCAGCCTGGCTGTGACACCGACGGTTCGCGCGTGGCCTTCATGCAGAAGGGCAACAGTGTGTTCCTGCTGCGCAACATCAGCGCCAACCCGGCAACTCCGGGCCTGACTCCGCAACCGCAGTACGTGGGCCTGGCGTCCAAGTTCGATGTGCTGGACCTGAACCTGGTCTGGGACAGCGAGTTGCCCGAAGACCTCAAGCTGCGCAGCCAGACCAACTTCATTCACAACCTGGCCTACGACAAGGGTGAAATGCTCAAGCGCAGCGAAGGCGAGATCGTCAACAACATCAACCGCAACGGCGAGTTCGAAAGCGGCGCCAATGCGCTGATGGTGCAGTTCACCCTCGGCAGCGCACTGGAAATGAAGAAGGCCGGCGACTGGAACCTGTTGGCCGGCTACAAGTACATCCAGCCCGATGCCTTGCCGGACGGCTTCAATGACTCGTCATTCCACCTGGGCGGTACCAATGCCAAGGGCTACTTCATTGGCGGCAACTACGGCATCGACAAGAACATCTACGCCAGCGCCCGTTGGCTGAGCGCCTCGGAAGTCTATGGCGCGCCGTTCGAAGTCGATGTCATGCAACTGGAACTCAACACGCGCTTCTGACGCGCCGGGAGAATAGCCATGAACACGCGAATTGGCGGCCTGCTGCTAGTCATCGCCAGCCTTAGCGCCACGGGCGTTTCGGCCGAAGGCATGGAAGAGCGCCTGCGTACCCAACTGCGCAGCACCACCGCGCAGTTGCAGGCGCTGCAAAGCGAGCAGGCCCAGGCCAGCGCCGCGCGGACTGCCGCCGAAAACCAGGCCAAGCAAGCCCAGGCGCAGATCAAGCAATTGACGGCCGAGTTGGACAAGACCCGAGGGGTGGCCGAGCAACTGGTCGGCCAGCAACAAGCGTTGCACAGCCAGGCCCAGGCCCAGGTGGCGGCCAGCGCCGAACAGACCGGCAAGTTCAAGAAGGCCTATGAAGAACTGCTGGTGCTGGCACGAGGCAAAGAGACTGAGCGGGCACGTCTGCAGGCGCAATTAACCGAGCGTGACACACAAGTGCAGCAATGTTCAGCCAAGAATCAACAGATGTACGGCGTGGCCCGGGAACTGCTGGCAGCCTACGAAAAAATCGATGTGGCCGAGGTGATGAGCATTCGCCAACCCTTCGCCAGCGGCGCGCGGGTCAAGTTCGAAGAACTGGCTCAGGGCTTTGGCGACGAGCTGTACAAAAGCCGTTTTGATGCGCCCCAGGCGGCGATCAACCACTGATCAACAAGGAAGAGACGAGCATGAGCCAATTGATTACCAGCGTGACCACCCAGAGCCTGACCGAACTGCTGCAGGAGGCCGGCTACCGGGTCAATCAGACCGAGCAAAACGGTATTGTGCAGTTGCTCAGCGCCAGCCAGGGTATCGGCTTTGCAGTGCGTTTCGGCAACCCGGCGGCGGAGCAGGGCAGCTATGTAGACTTCACCTATAGTTGCGCGCTGCGGGTCCAGGGTCAGTTGCCGGAAGGCCTGGCGCAAGTGTGGAATGCGTCGCGACGTTTCGCCCGCCTGTCATTGCAGGGTGAGTTCCTGCTGATGGAAATGGACGTGGTGGTGGCCGGCGTTGGGGCGCTTCATCTGCGCAGCCAACTGGAGTTGTGGGATCGGTTGCTGCAGGAGTTTATCGTCTACCTGCGTGAGTACAGCCAGACCGCCGCGCAACTTCAGGCCCAGCCCGAGGCAGCGCCGGCGGTGGATACCCACGAGGAGGCACCAGCCCTGTGAAAAAGCCAACCCTGATGGTCGGCGCCGGTGCGCTGGCGCTTTTGGTGGTGGCGGTGGGGTTGAGTCTGCGACCGGGCAGTGACCCGGTCGCGGCCCAGCAACCAGCGGCTGCGATGGTGCCAGAAGGCCCGGCGGTAGCGCGCTTGGGCAACCAGCAAGTGGCCTTGCCGGAACTCAAGGCATTGCTGGCGGCCCTGCCGGTCGAGTCGCGCGAGCAACTGCGGGGCAACCGTGGTGCCCTGGAAACCTGGATCCGCTCGCGCCTGGCACAAAAGGCTGTGCTGGAACAGGCCGACGCCCAGGGTTGGCGCCAACGCCCGGAGGTGGAGGAGCAAACCCGTGCGGCCACCGAGCAGATTGTATTTCGCGACTACATGCTGTCGGTCAGCCAGGTGCCGGCCGATTACCCCAGCGCCGCCGAATTGCAGCAGGCTTATGACAGTGGCAAGGCGCAGTGGATGACGCCAGCGTTGTACCGGGTCAGCCAGATTTTCCTGGCGGTCAATAATCCACAAAGCGCCGAGTCGGTGCGCCGCCAGGCCCAGGAATTGAGTCGCAGGGCCCAGGCCGCGCCGGCTGAGTTCGCCGCCTTGGCCAGCCAGTATTCCCAGGACGAAGGCACGGCCCGACGCGGTGGCGATTCCGGCCTGCAACCTTTGCAGCAATTGATGCCGCAGGTGCGTGCCGTGGTCTCGCGTCTCAAGCCGGGAGCCGTCTCGGACGCGATACAGAGTGAAGCCGGGTTCCACGTACTCAAAGTCACCGAGCAGCAACCGGCGCGCACCGCCAGCCTTGACGAACTGCGCGAGCGCCTAACGCAAGCCCTGCGTGCGCAACGCCAGGAACAGATCGCCAAGGCCTACTTGGAAGGCATGCTTAATACCGCCACCTTGAGCATCGACGGCGCCGAGTTGAACAAAGTGCTGGAGTAGCCAACGACGGCGCGCATGGATGCATAGACCCATCAGACAGGGAGTTTCGCATGGATTATCTCGAGCCCGCCGCACCCCAAGGTATGGCGCCGTACCGTTCGCCTGGAGAGCCGCGAGAGGCCTGGCTGGCCCTGGCGGCCTCCATCGATGCGGACGTGGTGCGGTATTTCCTGGCCAGTGCTCGTTGCGGCTGCTTCATGCAGGCAGCGCGTAGCCTGAATATCAAGGCCACGCTGTTGCGCAAGCGCCTGGCGCAGCTTGAAGAGCGGATGCACCGTTCATTGTTCAGCTATCAAGGCAGTGTCCTGGCCCTGAGCCGTGATGGCCAGCAGTTGCAGGCCCGGCTGATTACCCTGGCCCGTGAGCGGCGCTTGCCAGTACAGGAGCAGCCGTTGATTCGCCTGGCGGTGGCCGAGTCGATCCTGCATGACATATTGGGCCGCGACTTGATCGCGCTGCTGCGCCGCAACGCCAGCGTGCGACTGGATATTGTGTCCATCGACAGCCCGTTTGCGTTGCAGATGGTCGAGGCGGACGTCGTGCTGTGGCTGGCGGGCGTCGATTCGCCGCAACCTGGGCCTGGCTTTGTCACGCATCCACCGCACGCCCTGGCGCGCCTGGATTACCTGCCGCATATTGCCAAGCGCTATTCGCGGTTGGCGGCCCGTCCGGACACTGTCGACGACCTGGCGGACTATATGTTGGTGCAATGGCAGCCCGACCGGCTGGTGGATGCATTGCAGCCATGGAACCGGTTGGTGGAGCAACGCTTGGCTGGGGTGGTGCAGGTAGAGGCGTATCCGTTGATGCTGGAGATGATTCGCTGCAGCGCGTGCATTGGCTTGCTGCCGCGCTACATGAGTTGTTTCGACCGCGGCTTGACGGCCTTGCCCGGATTGTTTGCCGAAGACATGCAGCGCCAGGTATGGATGGCGGTCAACGCCGAGACCGCGCACCCGCAGGAGGTGCAGATGATCGTGGCGATGGTGCTCAATACATTCGAGGAACGGCGCGAGTGGTTTGGCGCAGAGCGGTGACTGTTGGAATTGCACGATGATGGAGCTTGTCACGTACAACGAATCCCGTGTATTTGCCGTTTTGATGCGCACCGAGCAAGCATGAGTTTTGGCCTGACAGGTGGCCCTTTCAAGGGTTTTAAGGGGGTGGGGTTGGGGGGCATATCCGTTGCTGCGGTTGTGGCGACTATTGGTTTCGCCCTTACGGCGACTCACTTTTGGATAGAGCCCAAAAGTAAGCAAAAGGCTCTTGCCCCACCACTCGGTGCCTCGCTCAGGCTCGGACTGCGGCCAGCGTGGTTTAACGGGGCGCCTAAGATCAAAGTCAAAATCAAAACAGAGCGAGGCGGCCTGACAGCCGACCTGATCGTGAGCGTATGCGCTGTTGCCTTTACATCCTTATTCGCTGACTAACGTCAGCGGTATATAGGGCATGTGCAATGTGCGTTTGCCCGACGAGGCTCAGGCTACCACTGCCTGAATCTGCAACGCACCGTCGACGTCCTTGACCATGCCGCTGGCCAGTAACAGCGGCAACAAGCGCTTGTGCAACTGCGGCTCGACAAATTCCTTCACCGTATCCAGCGCCAGATCACCGTTGCCGGGCAGTTCCGCCTTGGTGTAGGACAGCCAGGCTTTCTTCAACATCGCCAGCACATCGCTGCCAGCGGTCAATGCAAAGCGGCGATGGGTCACCTGGCCCTGGAAGTTGAAGGTGTGCTGATACGTATAACCGCTCTCGTCACCTGTGCTGGCAATACAGCGCACACAGGTGCAAGGGCCATCGCCGAAAGACGCCAGCAGATAGTGGTTGAAGTCCACCACGGGCTTGAGCGACAGGCGCTTGTCCACTTCGAACAGGTCCCCGGTCATTTTGGCGTCAGTACTCACGGTGTGTTTCCTCAAAGGTTTACGGCTGGCTTTCAAAGCGCGCAATACTACCAGCCAAGAGGGCAACCGGGTTGCAAAGACTGGGTCAAGGCCCGCAGGCACGAGCCGCCCGATAGGGTTCGGTACTGCCAAACCCTTTGCAAAAACCTAGGCGATCTTCACGTTCATCGTGATCTCCTGGCCGAGGCGGCATGGAATTCGATGCAACAACGCTAGCCAGCCGCCCGGCTCAACGGAAAAACTCCCCTGGAGTGGCGTCGAACTGCTGGCGAAACGCAGCAATAAACGCCGATATCGACTCGTAGCCGCAACCCAGTGCGACGTCAGTCACTCGCTCGCCGCGCTCCAGGGCGGGCAGGGCGCCCAGTAATCGCAGGCGCTGGCGCCAGGTGCGGAAGGTCAGGCCGGTGTCGCTCAGGAACAGCCGGCTCAAGGTCTTTTCACTGACCCCCAGTTTCTGGCTCCATTGCCCCAGGGTGGTCGACTGCTCCGGATGCAGGCTCAAGCTGCGATAAATCTGCCGCAAGCGCGTGTCATGGGGCAGCGGCAGCATCAGGTCCACCTGCGGCGCGGCTGCCAATTGGTCCAGCAGAACCTGGGCCAGGCGGCCATCCGGTCCGTCTTCGGCATACGCCACCGGCAGTTCGCTGAAACGGCTAATCAGTTCGCGCAGCAAGGCGCTCACCGCCAGCACCTGGCAACGATCGGCCGCCCAGCCGGTGACGCTGCAATCGAGATACAGGCTGCGCATCTCGGTATGTGGCGAGCTGAACACCTTGTGTGGCATCCCCGCCGGGATCCACACCGCGCGCTGGGGGGGCGCGACAAAACGTCCGGCGCTGGTCTGGATTTCCAGTACTCCGCAAATCGCGTACGACAACTGCACCCATGGGTGGCTGTGCCGGCGGGTCAAGGCGCGGTTGGGCAGGGATTCGGTGCGGCCATATACCGGGCGTGGCAGGCTGGACAGCCCGGGAATTGTGCGGCGAACGGCCTTTTCATGTCCTTTTGGCGGCATTTACTGGCTCGTTGGCGTTAGTCGGTAATAGGCGGTTACGTTAGAGTCGGCACGACGCTCTTGGCAACCCCTGGAAAACCAGCCCATGACCCGCCCTCGTTTTTTGCCCGACAACTTCACCCTGATCTTGATTGCCACGGTAGTCCTCGCCTCGCTGCTGCCCGCCAGCGGCCAGACGGCCGTGGCCTTCGGCTGGGTGACCAACCTGGCCATCGGCCTGCTGTTTTTCCTGCACGGTGCCAAGCTCTCGCGCCAGGCCATCGTCGCCGGGGCCGGCCATTGGCGCTTGCACCTGCTGGTGTTCAGCCTGACGTTTGTGCTGTTCCCACTGCTGGGGCTGGCGCTCAAACCGTTGCTGTCACCAATGATCGGCAAAGACCTGTACATGGGCATGCTTTACCTTTGTGCGTTGCCGGCCACGGTGCAATCGGCGATTGCCTTTACGTCCCTGGCCCGTGGCAATATTCCGGCGGCGATCTGCAGCGCGGCGGCCTCCAGCCTGTTCGGCATCTTCCTTACGCCGTTGCTGGTGACGTTGCTGCTCAACGTGCATGGCGATGGCGCCTCCACCCTCGATGCGATCCTGAAGATCAGCGTGCAGTTGCTACTGCCGTTCATTGCCGGGCAAATTGCCCGTCGCTGGATCGGTGCGTGGGTCGGGCGCAACAAGAACTGGCTGAAATTTGTCGATCAGGGGTCGATTCTGCTGGTGGTCTATGGCGCCTTCAGTGAAGCCGTCAACGAGGGCATCTGGCACCAGATCCCGTTGTGGGAGCTGGGTGGCCTGGTGGTGGCCTGCTGTGTATTGCTGGCATTGGTGCTGGTGGCCTCTGCGGTGTTGGGCAAGGTTTGTGGTTTTAACCAGGCAGACCGCATCACTATCCTGTTCTGCGGCTCCAAGAAAAGCCTGGCCACGGGCGTGCCGATGGCTCAGGTGTTATTTGCCGGCAGCACCATGGGCGTGTTGATCCTGCCGTTGATGCTGTTCCATCAGATCCAACTGATGGTGTGCGCGGTATTGGCCCAGCGCTATGCCCGACGGCCGGAGAGCGTTCCCGAGTTGATGGCACACGTCGATCCCTGAACCATCGTGTTACTATTTTTGCGCGCTGCTCCAAAGCTGGCATCGGGCCCCAAGGACCGGCGCGCCATCGAGTAAAGCGACCCGTCAATGAGTACACCCGCCGCAACACCTCAGGCCAACTGGCAACCGGTCATCGCCCTCGCGCTGGCGGCCTTTGTCTTCAACACCACCGAATTTGTCCCCGTCGGCTTGCTCAGCGCCATTGGCGCCAGCTTCGATATGCCGATTGCCAATGTCGGGCTGATGCTGACCATCTATGCCTGGGTGGTGTCGCTGACGTCGCTGCCAGTGATGTTGCTGACCCGCAACGTCGAACGGCGCAAGCTACTGATTGTGCTGTTCGGCATGTTTATCGCCAGCCATGTGCTGTCGAGCGTGGCCAACAGCTTTGGCCTGTTGATGATCAGCCGGATCGGGATTGCACTGTCCCACGCATTGTTCTGGTCCATCACCGCCTCGCTGGCCGTGCGCCTGGCGCCGGAGGGCAAGCAGGTCCAGGCCCTCGGACTGCTCGCTACTGGTACGTCGCTGGCGATGGTATTGGGGATTCCGCTGGGGCGCTTGTTGGGTGAGGCCATGGGCTGGCGTACCACGTTTATCGTGATCGCCGCGTTTGCCGCCGCATTGGTATTTTGGCTGGCGCGGACCCTGCCGTTGCTGCCGAGCCAGAACTCGGGCTCGCTACGCAGCCTGCCGCTGCTGTTCAAGCGCCCGGCGCTGGTGGCGCTGTATGTGCTGACGGCGCTGGTGGTGACGGCGCAGTTCACGGCCTACAGCTACATCGAGCCCTTCGTCGAACGCGTCGCGGGCTTGGGCGGGAATATCGTGACCCTGGTGCTGCTGGTGTTTGGTGGCGCGGGCATCATTGGTTCACTGCTGTTCAGTTTGTTGCATCGTTTCAATCCCTATCGTTTTCTGATCATTGCCGTTTCGGTGCTGGCGCTGTGCCTGGCGTTGTTGTTGCCGCTCAGTGGAGATGTTTCGTATCTGGTGGGTTTGAGTGTGTTCTGGGGCATGGCGATTATGGCATTTGGCCTGGCGCTGCAGTCGAAAGTGCTGGTGCTGGCGCCGGATGCGACGGATGTGGCGATGGCGATGTTTTCCGGGATCTACAACATCGGGATTGGTGGTGGCGCCCTGTTGGGGAGTTGGGTGGGGGGGCACTTCGGGTTTGCCTGGATTGGGGCGGCAGGCGGGGGCTTGGCGGTCATGGCCCTGGGGATTTACTGCTTGGCGATCTATCGGTTTGGGCAGGGTGGGGGGCGCTGATTCTGGTTGGGCCGCGCTTTCGCCCGGCAAATTGGAGAGCTGTTTTGTTTGAGGTAGCCACCCTAGCCCTCTCCCCAAAGGGGAGAGGGCTAGGGTGAGGAGGCTCTCAAGTCATGCACAAACCATCGACCTCATATCAAAACAGCTTCGGTTTGCCGCATTTCAGAACTGCGGCGTGTACTTCACGCTGAACATCACGTTGCGTGGATCGCCATAGAAGTTGTTGCCATTCAATTGGTTGTAGCCGGACGCGTAGTAGGTCTTGTCGAACAGGTTGTTGGCATTCATTGCCAGGCCCACCTCTGGCGTCAACTGATAGGCCAATCGCGCATTCCATACGGTGTAGCCGGCCACGTCATAGGTGCTCTCATAACCCAGGGTGTGGCTCTGGGAAGTAAAGCCCAGCCCGGCGCTGACCTGGCTCCAGTCGCCGGTGAATTGATAGTCGCTCCACACCCGCAACATATGCTTGGGCGTCCAGGTGCTGAATACACGACCCTTGTTTTCCGGGTCTTCGAGGAACTTGGTGGTGTTGTAGGTGTAACCGGCAAACAGTTGCAGGCCGCTCAATACTTCGCCGCTGATTTCCGCTTCCAGGCCTTGGCTGCGCACTTTGCCAGAGCCAACGGCGCAGTTGGTGCCGCCACAGATTTCGCCCAGGGAATAGTCGGTGATGGCGCGGTTTTCCTGGTCGTAGCGGAACAATGCCAGGGACGTATTGACCCTGCCGTCGAGCAATTGGCCTTTGAGGCCGACCTCGTAATTGCTGCCAATCACTGGCTTGACCACCGCACCGCTGAGGTTGCGTTGGGTTTGTGGCTCGAACACGTCGGTATAGCTGGCGTACACCGCCCATTCACGGTTCAAGTCGTAGACGATCCCGGCATAGGGCGTGACTTCACCGGTTTCGTTCGTGGTACTGGGCCCGTTGACCGTGGTGGCATGGGTCACTGCCTTGATGCTCGAGGAGGTGTAGCTGTAGTCATACCAACTGACACGAGCGCCGAGCACCAGCGTCAACGGGTCGATGGGCGTGACGCGCCAGCTGCCATAGAGGCCTTTTTGGCGGATGTCGTATTTGCTCGGTGTTGCACTGCCGCCCGGGGTGTTCATCAGGCTTTCGTAACTGATTTCGGGGCGGTTGTGATCAATGTCGAAGATGTTATCGGTGCTGGCGTTGAACGTCCGCGCAATGACGTCGTCGGAAGTGAACTTGGAGTAGTTGCCACCAATGGTGATTTCCTGCGCCATGGAAAGGGCCTCGAAATGCCCGGTGAGGTTCATGTCCAGGCCCGCCTTGGTAGAGTCGAAGTCGGTGTACCAGTCGGCATACGTCAAACCGGTGCCGTCAGCGTTGATGCCTGCACCGGTACTCTGGACGCGCTGGTGGGTGGCGGTGTTTTCTTCGCTCATGCGCACGGCGCCGACCTTGAGTTTCCAGTCGTCGTTGAAGCGGTGCTCCAGGTCGGCATACAGGGTTGTGACGTCGATCTGCGAGTGGTTCCAGCGTGAGCCGGTGAAGGTCGATCGTGACAGGTCAATCGGATCACCGTTGGCGTAACGCGGCAACCCCCGCAGCATTGGCCGCGACTCGGCGTTGGTACGACTGACGGCCAGGCCCAGGGTGGTGTCTTCCTGCAGGTCGAAGTCCAGGGCACCGTACAGCGAGTGGGTCTTGCTCCATTCGTAGTCGATAAACGAATCGCTTTGATCTTCGTCCGCGACCATACGCCCGCGGATTGTGCCGCTCTGGTTCAGCGGACCGCCAGCGTCCAGTTGCAGGCCGTAATGATCCCAACTGCCGGCCTTGGCGGTCAGGCTGACGGTGGGTGCCGCCTGCCCGCGCTTGCGTACCAGGTTGATCGCGCCGCCGGGGCTGCCGGTGCCCTGGAGCAAACCGGACGCACCGCGCAGCACTTCCAGGCGGTCGAAGAAAATCAGGTCCTGGGTTGCCCAGTTACCCAGGGCATAGGTGTTGCGCGGAATCGGCACGCCGTCGTACTGCCAGTCGTCGATCTGAAAGCCCCGCGAGGTAAGAATCATGCCCTTGCCCACGCCTTGCACGCCGACCAGGCCGGTGGTCTGGTTGGCGGCGTCCTTGAGATCGACCAGGCCCTGATCGTCCATTTGCTTGCGGGTCATCACGGTGACTGACTGAGGGATTTCCTTGAGGCTGTGGCTGCTTTTGCCGATGCTCACCGCCTGCGCCGCGTAGGAGCCGGAACCTTCGGTGGTGGTGGGATCGACGCTGTGTTCAGTGATGGAGGTGACACCCAGTTGCAGGGCGGAGCCGTTGTCGATGCGCGGTTCGACGCTGAAGTTGCCTTGCCCGGTGATACGCAACTGCAAACCGCTGCCCTGCAGTGCGCCGTCCATGGCTTGTTCGACCGACATCTGGCCAATCACCGCAGGCGCCAGCTTGCCCTGCACCAGCGCAGGCTCCAGGGACACTATCCGCCCACTTTGGCTGGCAATCGCATTCAGCGTATTGGCCAACGGGCCTGCCGGCAGGTTGAAAGACAGGTTTTGCGCCTGTGCCAGGGCAGGGCTCGCCAGGGTAGCAAGGGCAACGGCGACAGATAGGGCATGGGGCCAACGGTTAATCACAGCATTCTCCTGAAGGTGTGGATGTATCAGGAGATAGGTGGGCCGAAAAACAAAAACCGGACACAAATAAGAGTGATTTGCATAAAAAAGCTGCTATTCGCCTATTTGGCGCTGATCAGCGTCAACCAGGGGCTGAAGCGCTCGATGCGGATCGGCAGGGTTTCGGCCAGTGCATTCAGGGCGCGGTCCGGATCGTCCAGGGGGAAAACACCCTGGACGCGCAAATTGCTCACTTGCGGTGAAACTCGTACAAAACCACGGCTGTAGGGGCGCAGGGCGGCGACCACCTGGTCGAGTGAATCGTCCAGGACGTTGAGGTGTCCGCCGAGCCAGTCACTGCGATAGCGTTGATCGCCCTCTACTGCAACGATCCGGTCGGTATAAAGCAGTACCGATTGGCCTTCCCGCACGATGCGTCGCATACCGCCCGCCAGCGTCGCTTGCACCGAGTGCTCCAACACCACCAGGCGCGTGGCATCCGGCGCCTGGGCCAGCAGAAAACGCGTGCCCAGCGCCTGGATTTCGCCGTGTGCGGTGCGTACACGCAATGGCCGTTGTGGATCGCTCGCGACCTGGATCACCAGTTCACCGTGGCGCAGGATCACCACGCGCTGACGTACGTCGAATTGCACATCCACGGCACTGTCGGCGTTCAGGCTCAAGCGGCTGCCGTCGGCCAGGGTGAAGGTTTCGCGCTGGCCGCGCGCAGTATGCAGGTCGGCCAGCACGCGATCTGCCAAAGGGCTGCGGGCGGCCAGCCACAGTCCACCACCCAACAGGCCAAGGCCGCCGATGGTGCGCAACACATCACGCCGTGAGCCTTGGGGTTGCAGCAATACTTGGCGGGCCTCGCCGGGCAGGCGTTTATCCAGGGTGCGCAGGGTATTCCATGAACCACCCAGGCGCTCCTGTAACCGGGCCCAGGCCTGGGCATGGGCGGGGTCCATGTTCAACCACGCATTGAAGCGCTCTTGCAAGCGCGCATCCGGTTGATCGGCACGCAGGCGTACCATCCAGTCGATGGCCTGCTCGCTGATCGGGTCCAGACGTGTTTTGCTCATGGTGCCAACTCACTGAGGTAGCACTGGCGCAGCGCCTGTTTCATGTAGCGGCTGACGGTACGTTCCGACAGCTCCAGTTTGCGTGCAATCGCCACGTAGCTCATGCCGTCCAGTTGGCTGTACAGAAACGTGGCCTTGACGATCAGCGGCAGGCCGTCGAGGGCGCGGTCGATCGCCACCAGGGCCTGGATCAGTTGCAGCTGTTCCTCGGGGGAGGGTGACACGGCGTCGGGGGCAGCGGCGAGACGTTCCAGGTACGCGGTTTCCAGGCGACTGCGACGGTAGCGGTCGAAAATCAATCGACGGGCGATGGTGGAGAGGTAGGCGCGGGGCTGCTCGATGCTGTCGGGATCGACTCGTGCGGCCAGCATCTGGCAAAAGGTGTCGGCGGCAGTGTCTTCGGCGTCCGCATGGTTGCGCACGCGTCGCTGGATATGTTGCAGCAGCCAACGATGGTGGTCGTTGAAAAAGAAGCCCAGCTTGCGGATTGACGGTGGTTGCACGGGTCGACTTTCTCGGACGGTATTGTGAATCGTTCTCAATACTACCTTTTGCGCGAGGGTCGCTGCAATCACCTGCGACGGTGGGGTTGGATTATCGGGTGCCAGACGAAAAAAACCGGCTGATCAAGCCGGTTTGGGGGCGCGCGGACTATGTTGGATCAGACACGGTTTTCCAGCTGCCGATCAGAACCACCTTCGGCGACACTTTAAGGCATCTGCGGCAGGTCATTGGGGCGCAGGTCGAACACCAGCACCTCAGCGTTTTGCCCGCCGCTCAAGCGGATTTCCCGCTCGTTGCGCACCCGTGCGCCGTCGCCTTCGCCCAGGCGCTGGCCATTGACCTCGACGCTGCCCCGCGCCACATGAATGTAGGCGTAGCGTGCCGGTGCCAGGGCCAGGGTGGCGGCTTCGTTGCCGTTGAACAGCCCGGCATAGACCCGCGCATCCTGACGCACATTGAGGGAGCCTTCGGCGCCGTCCGCTGAGATGATCAACTGTAGGCGTCCACGTTTCCGGGCCTCGCTGAAGTGCTCCTGTTGATAGCGTGGCTGTGCCCCGGTCACGTTCGGCACCAGCCAGATCTGCAGGAAGTGCACGCCATGCGTCTGGCTGTGGTTGAACTCACTGTGGGCCACGCCGCTGCCGGCACTCATCAGTTGCACATCGCCGGGACGGATCACCGAGCCGGTGCCCAGGGTGTCCTTGTGTTCCAGCGCGCCTTCGAGCACATACGAGAAGATTTCCATGTCGCGATGCGGGTGCTGGCCGAAACCCTTGCCGGCGGCGACCCGGTCATCGTTGATCACCAACAGGTCCGAAAAGCCCTGTTCATTCGGGTTCCAGTAGTTGGCGAAGGAAAAAGTATGGGACGACTTCAGCCAGCCGTGATCGGCGGCGCCACGTTCGTGTGCATTGCGAAGGGTCAGCATGGTGTCTTCTCCTCAAGGGGAGCGGGGCTGCGGTATGCAGGGCTCCTGGGTTGAGAAGAAGGTTAATGGTTTTCACCAGGTCGATTAAGAAGATGAAAGGCGAATGACTGTCTCTTTATGGTTGACGGTTTTCGCTAGCGCAGGCGTCCGCTTGATGTGGGCATGAATTCTTTTTGATAACTGTTTGTGCCGGGGCGACCGAGCAGCTATAAAACAGCGAAATGTCCACCGAGAAGCGACAATGAACCCCTTTGAAGACATGCGCCTGTTCTGCCAGGTCATGGAATCCGGCAGCTTTACCGCTGCTGCCGAGCAGTTGGGCCTGTCCAAGCAATTTGTCAGCCGCCGCCTGATCCAGCTCGAAGATCGCCTGGGCGTACGCCTGCTCAATCGCTCCACGCGGCGCCTGGACGTTACGCCGCTGGGCCAGAGTTATTACGAGTCCGCCTTGCGCCTGCTCAGTGACGTCGAGCAAGTAGAGCAGGGCATCAGTGGGCAAAACAGCGAGCCTCGGGGCACGATTCGCCTGAGCGCGCCGCTGTCGTTTGCCATGGCGCATCTTGGCTGCCTGTTGCCGTTGTTCCTGCAACGGTATCCGCACGTCTCGGTGGAAGTGGACTTGAGCGATCGCCCGGTCGACTTGATCAGCGAGGGTTACGACCTGGTGCTGCGCATCGGCACCCTGGAGGACTCGACCCTGATCGCGCGCCGCATCGCCAGTATCCCGCGAGTCTATTGCGCGAGCCCCGCGTATCTGGCTGAACACGGTACGCCGCTTGCGCCTGAAGATCTGGCCGGGCATCAATGCCTGCCATACGGCCATAGCCGCCAGGTGCAGTGGCGCTTTCAGGTCAATGGCAAGGTGCAGCACCTGAATGTCAGCGGGCGCATGCGGGTCAACAACGGTGAGTTGTTGCGAGACACGGCCATCGCCGGGTTGGGCGTAACCTACCTGCCGACCTTTATCGTCGCCAACGCGTTGCAAGAAGGCCGACTGGTGACGTTGCTGGAAGCATTTGCCCCCGAACCGCTGACGCTTTCGGCGGTATACCCCCAGCATCGACAAAGTTCGCGACCGGTGCAGGCGTTGGTGGAGTTCCTGCGTGAAAAGCTGATCAGCGGCTGCTGAACGGCATTGTTGTGCAACTCGCAAGTTAGAGTCTGGGCCCGAATGCGCCTGCTGTTGGAAATAACAGTTGCCAGCCCATGATTCGGTCCGTGTCGTCGCTCACAATGGCGAGCGGGGTGGTGATTTCAGGTATCCTCCCCGCCCTTTTATCACTGCCTATTTTCAACCATGACAGGACTACATATGCAGGCGTTGCTGGAGTCGATCCTCGACGAAGTTCGTCCCTTGATCGGCCAGGGCAAAGTCGCTGACTACATTCCGGCCTTGGCTGATGTACCGGCCCAGCAGTTGGGGATCGCGGTCTACGGCAACGACGGTGCATTTTATTGTGCAGGCGATGCCCATACGCTGTTCTCGGTGCAGAGCATTTCCAAGGTCTTCAGCCTGGTCCAGGCGATCGAGCATTCCGGCGAGGCCATCTGGCAACGCCTGGGTCATGAGCCTTCCGGGCAGCCGTTCAACTCGATGGTGCAGTTGGAGTTCGAGCGCGGCCGCCCGCGCAACCCCTTTATCAATGCCGGTGCCCTGGTGATCTGCGACATCAACCAATCGCGTTTTGCCGTGCCGATCCTGTCCATGCGCGACTTTGTCCGGCGCTTATCGGGTAACCCGCAGGTGCTGGTCAACAGCGTCGTCGCCGAATCGGAAGCCCAGCACGGCGCGCGCAATGCGGCCATGGCTTACCTGATGAAATCCTTCGGCAACTTTCACAATGATGTGGATGCGGTGCTGCACAGTTATTTCAACTATTGCGCATTGCAGATGAGTTGCCTGGACCTGGCCAAGGCTTTCTGTTTTCTGGCCAACGAAGGGGTATGCACCCATAGCGGCGAGCAGATCCTGAGCGCGCGACAGACCAAGCAAGTCAACTCGATCATGGCCACCAGCGGGTTGTATGACGAAGCCGGGAATTTCGCTTACCGCGTCGGGTTACCGGGCAAGAGCGGCGTCGGCGGCGGGATCGTGGCTGTGGTGCCGGGGCAATTTACCGTGTGCGTGTGGTCGCCAGAGCTGAATGCGGCGGGCAATTCGTTGGCGGGGATGAAGGCGCTGGAGCTGTTGAGCGAACGGATTGGCTGGTCGGTGTTTTAACGGCATGGATCGGTCGGTCCCCTCTCCCCGGTGAGGAGAGGGCAAGGGTGAGGCTTGGCTTTCCATAGACCTTGAAAGGGCTGCCTTCAAGGGGATGTCAGTTCACGTTCAACCGGTCCAGCAAGCTATACCACGCCACTCCCGCGCCAATGTAGATGCGCTGCAACCCATGCATGGGCAGGCGTTGCAACGCGGTTACCGGATAGGCGAACGGGGAGTGGCGGTCACACAGCCGCCCGGCCAGTTGCTGCCCGAGGCTGGTACACAGTGCAATGCCGCGCCCGTTGCAGCCCAGTGCCAGGGTCAGGCCGGGTGCGGGCTCGTGAACGTGGGGCATAAAGTCCCGGGTAATCGCGATCCGGCCCGCCCAGCGGTACTCAAATTCCAGGGCGCCCAACTGCGGGAACAACAGCGCCAGCGAGCGCTCCAGGTGCGCAAAATCCGCAGGCCCGGTCGGATCGTCGAACAGGCCGCGTCCGCCCATCAACAAGCGACCGTAGGCATCTTTGCGAAAGTACAGCAGCAGGCGTTGGGAGGTGGAAACCGTTTCCTGCCCTGGCAAAATGCTCTGCGCCGCGTGCCCACTCAATGGCTTTGTGGCGACGATAAAACTGTTGGCTGCCAGGACACTCTGCGCCATGCCGGGCCACAGATCGCCGCTGTAGCCGTTCGTGGCCAACACCACCTGATCCGCTGTGACCTGTGGACCACCGGCGGTCTGCAGTTGCCAGCCGCTGCCTTGGCGTTGCAAGCCGGTGACCGGGCTTCGGCCGTGTACGCGCACTCCGGCCGCCTGCGCCGCGCTTACCAAACCCCGGGCATAGGCCAGCGGTTGAATAGCACCGGCGCGGCCATCGATCCAGCCGCCGGCAAACGCTTCACTGCCCATGCGGGCGGCGACGGCACGGGCGTCCAGGCGTTGTACCGGCACCCCCCGCCGCGCCCACTGGTCTGCCCGTGCGTGCAAACCGGCAACGCCTTTTTCGCAGTACGACACTTGCATCCAGCCTTTGCGCACGGGCGCACAATCGATGCGGTGGCGTTCGATCAGGTTGAATACCAGGTCAGCCGACCCCGACACGGTTTCAATCAGTGGCTCAGCGTGTGCAGCGCCGTACAGTCGCACCAGTTCATCGGGGTCATGCTTGAGTGTCGGGTTGACCTGCCCACCGTTGCGCCCCGACGCACCCCAGCCCGGCTCGCGGGCTTCCAGTACACACACGCTGGCGCCGCGCTCTGCCAGGTGCAAGGCCGTGGACAAACCGGTATAGCCGGCGCCGACGATGGCGACATCGACACTCAGTGATTCGCTCAGCGCAGGCGTTGCGGTAATCGACGGCGCCGTGGCCGCCCATAATGAGGGCATGCTGCTCATGGCTGGCTCCGTGTGCTGGCGGTGGGGTGCAGCACGCGGCGCAAAAAGTCCTGGGTGCGCGGATGTTGCGGATTGCCCAGCACTTGTTCGGCAGGACCACTTTCCACTATGTAGCCGCCATGCAGGAAGCACACACGGTCAGCAACTTCGCGGGCGAAGCCCATTTCATGGGTGACGATGATCATGGTCATGCCTTCGTCGGCGAGGGTGCGCATCACCTCCAGCACATCGCCCACCAGTTCCGGGTCGAGTGCCGAAGTAGGCTCGTCAAACAGCATGGCGTCGGGTTTCATCGCCAGGGCGCGGGCGATGGCGACCCTCTGTTGCTGGCCGCCGGACAGTTGTTCGGGATAGGCATCGGCCTTGACCGACAAGCCGACTTTCTCCAGCAGGGCCAAGGCCTCTTCGCGTACTTGGGCGGCGGGTTCGCCCTTGACGTACACGGGGCCCTCCATGACGTTCTCCAGCACCGTGCGATGGGGGAACAGGTTGAAGCGCTGGAACACCATGCCCATCCGGCTGCGCAGGGCATGCACGGTTTTGCTGCTGCGCTGCACGGTTTCACCGAATGCACTGATGACGCCGCCGTCGTAGGCTTCCAGGGCATTGATGCAACGCAGCAGGGTGGATTTACCCGAGCCCGAAGGACCAATCAGGCACACCACTTCGCCCTTGGCCACATCCAGGTCGACGCCGTGCAGCACGCGGTGAGTGCCGTAGTGTTTTTGCAACTGATGAACCTTGATCATGCTTTTTTCCTCCGGCTCAGGTGCTGTTCCATACGACGCAGGCCATACACCAGTGGCAGACTCATCAGCAGGTAGAGTAGGGCGACCAAGGTGTAGACGGTCATGTTCTCGAACGTCGACGAGGCAATCAGTTGGCCCTGTCGGGTCATTTCGGCGACGGTGATGGTCGACACCAGTGAGGAGTCCTTGAGCATCATCACCAAGGTGTTGCCATAAGGCGGCAGCGAGATGCGAAACGCCTGGGGCAGCACCACCCGGCGCATCATCAGGAACGAACGCATGCCCAGGGCTTCGGCGGCTTCGCGCTGGCCTTGTTCGACGGCGATGATGCCAGTGCGAAAGTTCTCGGCCTGGTACGCCGAGTAGGCGATGCCCATGCCGATCACACCCGCCTGGAATGCAGTGAGGTGAATGCCCATTTCCGGCAGGACAAAGTAGATGTAGAACAGCTGGACAATGATCGGCAGGCCGCGAATGACGTTGATCACCGTGCTCGCCGCCCATGACAGCGCACGGATCGGCGAGAGTTTGAGCAACGCCAGGACCAGGCCGATCCCGCTGCTGAGCAGGAACGACAGCACGGTGATCTGGATGGTTACCCACGCCCCCTGAAGCAGGATCGGCAAAAAATCCTGGGCGTTCTGCAGAAATTCTGCCGGGTTCATGGGGTCACCTGGGCAGCAAGTCCCCACTTCTTGAGGATGGCTGCGAGGGTACCGTCAGCCTTGATGCCGGCGATGGCCTGGTTCAGCCGGGCCAGGGTTTCGCTGTCGCCCTTGCGTACTACAAGGCATACATCGCCCACATTGACTGGCTGGTAATCGGCGGCCAGCTTCACACCTTTGAACAGCTTCTGGTTGATCTGGTACGCCACCACTGGCTGATCGCCTACAGCGGCCTTGATGCGGCCCAGGGACAAGTCGCGAACCATCTCGGCAATGGAGTCGTAAGTGCGGATCTCCTGGAAAATCCCCAGCTTGTTGAGTTGGTCGTAGAAAATGGTACCGGCCTGCACGCCCACCACCTGGCCCTTCAAGGAACTGAGGTCCGGGTACTGCGCGTCGTCATCGGCCTTGATGATCAAGCCTTCGCCGTAGGCATAGACCGGAGCGCTGAAGTCCACCACCTGGGCGCGCTCCGCGGTTTTGAGCATGCCGGCGGAAATGAAGTCCAGTTTGCCTGAGGTAAGCGAAGGGATCAGTGCGGCGAAGTTGGTCTGTTGGATCTCGCTGCTGAACCCACCGGCCTTGCCCACCGCCTGGGCGACGTCGACCATCACGCCCTGAATGCTATTGCTCTTGATGTCGAGGAAGGTGAACGGTGAACCGCTGGCTGTCGCACCGACTTTGTACGAGGGGGCACCATCGGCGTGCGCAAGGGAAGCGCAAAGCGTCACGCAGACACTGAGTGCGAAACGGCGAAACAGAGGTGACAGACTGTTCATCGGGTTACTCCAGAAGGAAAACGGATAGTCAGCGCCGCCAAGCGGCTCTGGATGAAAACGCAAGCTCTGTGCCATTTCGATTGTTATAAATCGATATTGATGTATTAAATTTTCTAAAATGAACCATTCGTATCGATATGCGATATTTTGTGGCCTATTTTTGCAGTTTGGTGTAGAAATAATCCGCATATCTGATCGCCCTGACCGCGAGTCCGTCATGTCTGAAGAACGCAACAGTCTGCACAACCAATCCCTGGAAAAAGGCCTGTCGGTGCTCAAGGCATTCAGCGCGCAGCGCCGCAGCATGAGCCTTGCAGAGGTGGCAGATGCCGCCGGGATGACCAAAAGCTCGGCCCAGCGCATGGTTTTTACGCTGGAAAGCCTGGGTTACCTTCGGAAACACTCGCGCACGCGGCATTACCAACTCACACCACGGGTGCTGGAGTTGGGCTTCAGTTATCTGGATGCCCATTCATTGATTGAGGTAGCCAATCCGTTTCTCTCCGAATTGACGCGGCTGACCGGCGAGACGTCGTGCCTGACCGAACCTGCCGGTTACGACATGACCTACATTGCGCGTTTTGTCAGTTCCGGATTTGTGCCGGTGCATATGCCGATTGGCTCTCGGGTGCCGATGTATTGCACGGCATCTGGAAGGGCTTACTTGAGCGCGTTGCCGCAGGATGAGGCGTTGGGGCTTATAGAACGCAGCCAAAGGGTGGTCCACACCAGCCATACCTTGACTGACGTGGGGCAGATCATGGAGTCGTTGCACGCTGTGCGTGAACAGGGTTATGCAGTCAATACCCAGGAGTTGTTTCTCGGGGATATGACGATCGGCGCGCCCGTGCTCGGGGCCAATGGGCGCCCGGTAGCCGCGGTACACGTGGTGGCGCCCACCAGTCGCTGGAGCCAGGCGGATGCCGAGCGGCAACTGGCGCCAGCCTTGTTGCAATGTTCGCGGGCGTTGAGCAACTCGGCGCGCAATCTGGATTAGGCCAGTTGTGCAAGAACCCGCGTACGACACACCTCAAGTATCTCATCCGCCAGCGGCGAGTCATCCGGGCAGGCGCGGGACAGCATCAGCGCCCCCATCATTTGTGCCATGCACTGGATTCTCACCGAGCGCAGTTCGCGTTGCTCGGCTTCGTCCAGTGATGTTTGGGCGGTTGCCAGGTCCGCCAGCATGCGTTCGATCCCGATGGCAAAGGTCGCCTTGACGTTCTCTGATTGCCGCGCGGCGTCACCGCCCAGCGCGGCGAGGGTGCAGCCGGCACCGGGTTCGTCGCGGTGTTCACGGGACAGGTAGTGTTCGACAAAGCTGGCTGGGTCGCTGTCAGCGGACGCTTGCATCGACTGTGCAAACCCACAGGCTGCCGCTTCGGCCATCAAGTCGGCCTTGGACTTGAAGTGCTTGTAGAACCCGCCATGGGTGAAGCCTGCGGCCGCCATCAGGTCGGCTACGCCCACGCCGTCATAACCGCGTTCGCGAAACAAGCGGGCCGCTGTCTCGACGATATGTGCCCGGTTGGCCTGGGCCTGGGCTTTGGTGACCCTCATCTGTATCTACCTCTTGGCTGACAGCAATCTGCAAGCGCGCAGCATACATTGATTATATTCGTCATCAAAATCCTTGACTGCTTAGATTATGATCGTCATCATAAATTCACCCCTTCGACAGGCCGCTTGTTGCAGCCTGTTTTACCCCGCAAGAGAGCACTTACATGACGACTTTCGCAGCTGTTCTTATCACCGGCGCTTCCAGCGGCATTGGCGCTGTCTATGCTGATCGCTTCGCGGCACGCGGCCACGACCTGGTCCTGGTGGCTCGCGACAAAGCGCGATTGGACGTGCTGGCGGCGGGTCTGCGTCGCCAGCATGGCGTGGCTGTGGATGTGCTCCAGGCTGATCTGACCCAGTCGATAGGCTTGGAAACAGTGGAAGCACGGCTGCGTGAAGATGCGAAAATCGGCATCCTGATCAACAACGCGGGCATGGCCCAGACCGGTCATTTCCTGGCGCAGACCCCGGCCAGCCTCGAGCAATTGATCGCCCTCAACACCACCGCACTGGCACGCCTGGCCAGCGCGATTGCGCCGCGGCTGGCGCAGGCGGGCGAGGGCGCGATCGTCAATATCGGCTCGGTGGTGGGCCTGGCGCCGGAGCTGGGCATGACTGTCTACGGTGCGACCAAGGCCTTCGTGCAGTTCCTGTCCCAAGGCATGAGCCTGGAGTTGTCACCCAAGGGCATCTATGTCCAAGCGGTGCTGCCAGCGGCCACGCGCACGGAGATCTGGGAACGCTCGGGCATCGACATCAATACGCTGCCTGAGGTGATGGAAGTCGCAGATCTGGTCGACGCTGCGCTGGTGGGCTTTGATCGACGTGAGCTGGTGACCATTCCGCCGCTGCATGATGGGCAACGTTGGGACGCGCTTGAGGCGTCTCGTCAGGGTTTGCTTGCGCAGTTGCGCCAAGGAGAAGTGGCTGAGCGTTACCTGAGCCCAAAGTGATCTGGCGCAGCTTGATGCTGCTGCCGTGAACGTTCAACAACAAGATGCGCCCGCTCTGGGCGCATCTTGCTTTCAGGCGGCTATCAGGCGATAGCATCCCATGGACGATCGCCGTGCTCGTCTTTGATACGAGTCGGCAGGCCCATCACATCCAGTGCCTTGAGGAACGGCTCGGCCGGCAGTTCTTCAACGTTGGCCATGCGTTGCACATCCCACTCGCCACGGGCGACCAACAGGGCTGCAGCCACTGGAGGAACGCCAGCGGTGTAGGAAATGCCCTGGCTGTCGGTTTCGGCGAAGGCGTCTTCGTGGTCGGCCACGTTGTAGATGAACAGTTCGCGCGGCTGGCCATTCTTGGTGCCCTTGACCAGGTCGCCGATGCAGGTCTTGCCGGTGTAGCCCGGCGCCAGCGAAGACGGGTCGGGCAGCACGGCCTTGACCAGTTTCAACGGCACGACTTCCAGGCCTTCGGCGGTGGTGACCGGTTTCTCGGAGAGCAGGCCGAGGTTTTTCAGCACGGTGAACACATTGATGTAGTGCTCGCCGAAGCTCATCCAGAAACGCACGTTGGGCACGTCGAGGTTTTTCGACAGCGAGTGCACTTCGTCGTGGCCGGTCAGGTACAGGTTCTGCGAACCGACTACCGGCAGGTCGTCAGTACGTTTGACTTCGAACATGGTGTTGCTGGTCCACTGGCTGTTCTGCCAGCTCCACACCTGCCCGGTGAATTCGCGGAAGTTGATTTCCGGGTCGAAATTGGTGGCGAAATATTTGCCATGGGAGCCGGCATTGACGTCGAGAATATCGATCGAATCAATACGGTCAAAATGCTGTTGTTGCGCCAGCGCCGCGTAGGCGTTGACGACACCTGGGTCAAAACCCACGCCGAGGATCGCAGTGATGTTCTTCTGCTTGCATTCTTCGAGGTGGTTCCACTCATAGTTGCCGTACCACGGCGGGGTCTCGCAGACCTTGCCCGGTTCTTCGTGGATGGCGGTGTCCAGGTAAGCCACGCCAGTATCGATGCACGCACGCAGCACCGACATGTTGAGGAACGCGGAACCGACGTTGATCACGATCTGTGATTCGGTCTCGCGGATCAGCGCCTTGGTTGCTTCAACGTCAAGTGCGTTCAGGGCGAAAGCCTGGATTTGTGCGGGTTGCTTGAGGCTACCCTTGGCCTTGACGCTGTCGATGATGGCCTGGCATTTGGAGATGTTGCGCGACGCGATAGCAATACGACCGAGTTCGTCGTTGTGCTGCGCGCACTTGTGGGCCACCACCTTGGCGACACCTCCTGCACCAATGATAAGAACGTTCTTTTTCAATTTCTTTATCTCTCCTTTATCTGCCAGCTTACGAAAGGCTGGACAGGTAGTCTTCGAAGCCAAACTCACGAACCACTTCGACTGTACCGTCGAGTTGTTTCACTACGATGGACGGCATTTTCAGGCCGTTGAACCAGTTTTTCTTGACCATGGTGTAGCCTGCGGTGTCGATGAACGACAGCCGATCGCCGATGGCCAGCGGACGATCAAATTGGTACTCACCGAAAATGTCGCCTGCCAGGCAGGATTTGCCGCACACCATGTAGGTGTGCTCACCGTCGCTCGGCGCCAGCTTGGCATTCAGGCGATAGATCAGCAGGTCCAGCAGGTGGGCTTCGATGGAGCTGTCTACCACGGCGAGGTTTTTACCGTTGTAGAGCGTGTCGAGCACAGTGACTTCCAGGGATGCGCTGTTGGTGATCGCCGCTTCGCCGGGTTCCAGATACACCTGCACGCCGTACTTTTGCGAGAACGCCTTGAGTCGCGCGCAGAAAGCGTCGACGTCATACCCTTCGCCAGTGAAATGAATACCGCCACCCAGGCTGACCCATTCGACTTTATGCAGCAGGTGGCCGAAGCGTTCTTCGATAGTGCCCAACATCTTGTCGAACAGGCCGAAATCACCGTTCTCACAGTTGTTGTGGAACATGAAGCCGGAAATCTGCTCGATAACCTCTCCAACCTTCACCGGGTCCCATTCGCCCAGGCGGCTGAACGGACGCGCCGGGTCGGCCAGCAGGTAATCGGAGCTGCTCACTTGCGGGTTGACGCGCAGGCCACGGACCTTGCCTTCGGACGCCTCGGCAAAGCGTTGTAGCTGACCGATGGAGTTGAAGATGATCTTGTCGCAGTTGTCGAGCATCTCTTCGATTTCGTCGTCGGCCCAGGCAACGCTATAGGCATGGGTCTCGCCTGCGAACTTCTGGCGACCGAGCTTGAGCTCATACAAGGAAGAGGAGGTGGTGCCGTCCATGTACTGCTGCATCAGGTCAAACACCGACCAGGTGCCGAAGCACTTGAGTGCCAGCAGGGCCTTGGCCCCGGACTGCTCGCGCACGTAGGCAATCTTCTGCATGTTGACCAGAAGCTTCTGCTTGTCGATGAGGTAATACGGTGTCTTGATCATTTTTCAGAGCCTGTGGCGGAGCCTGCCAAAAAAGGACACGCATTGTGCCCGCACTTGGGCAGGATCGAAAGGTTAGTCAGCGGATTTTGCGTGCTCGGTGTTTGAGGGTAATGGGTCAGTGTGACGGTCGTGGGGCATCGCTTGAGTCGTGCCTCCGTGCCCATAACATGAGCGAATCTCTTGATCATCTAAAATAAAATGAGTTTGTCTCATTGTGACCTGCTGCCGACAATAGCTCCCATCTCAACGCATTGGAGTTTTTTGTCATGGCTGTCGCTCATTCCCTCGGATTTCCGCGCATTGGACGCGATCGTGAACTGAAAAAAGCGCAGGAAGCGTTCTGGAAGGGCGAACTCGACGAAGCCGGCCTGCGTGCGGTGGGCCGTGAACTGCGCAAGGCACATTGGGCGTTGCAGAGAGACGCCGGTATCGAGCTGCTGCCTGTCGGTGATTTCGCCTGGTATGACCAGGTACTGACCCATTCCTTGATGTTCGGCGTGATTCCCGAGCGCTTTCGCCCGGCCGATGGCCATGCCACGTTGCACACGTTGTTCGGCATGGCCCGTGGGGTCAGCGACCCCTGCTGCGGCGGGGCGCACGCCCAGGAAATGACCAAGTGGTTTGATACCAACTATCACTATCTGGTGCCCGAATTCAGCGTCGACCAGCAGTTCCACCTGGGATGGGACCAACTGTTCGAAGAGGTCCAGGAAGCCCGCGAGTTGGGCCATACGGTCAAACCAGTGGTAATCGGACCGTTGACTTACCTGTGGCTGGGCAAGGCCAAGGGCACTGATTTCGACAAGCTCGAGTTGCTTGATCGCCTGCTGCCGCTGTACGGGCAGATTTTTCAGCGTCTGGCTGAATTGGGTGTGGAGTGGGTGCAGATTGATGAGCCAATCCTGGTGCTCGACTTGCCGCAGGCTTGGAAAAATGCGTTTGAACGGGCCTACAACCAGATCCAGCGCGACCCGCTGAAAAAACTGCTGGCCACCTATTTTGGTGGCCTGGAAGAGAACCTCGGCCTGGCGGCCAACCTTCCGGTGGATGGCCTGCACATTGATCTGGTCCGCGCTGGCGAGCAATACCCGACGATTCTCGACCGTTTGCCTGCCTATAAGGTGCTGTCCCTGGGTGTGGTCAATGGTCGTAACGTTTGGCGCTGCGACCTGGAGCAGGCGCTGGCAACGGTGCAGCATGCCCATGAGCGCCTGGGTGAGCGGTTGTGGGTTGCGCCTTCCTGCTCGTTGTTGCACTGCCCGGTTGATCTGGGGCGCGAAGACCAGCTCGACGCCGAACTCAAGAGCTGGCTGGCCTTCGCCGTACAGAAATGCGAGGAAGTCGCCATCCTGGCCCAGGCAGTGAACCAGCCGCAGGCGCCCAACGTGCTCGCCAAACTTGCCCAAAGCCGTGCCGTGCAAGCGACGCGTGCGGCATCGCCGCGCATCCACAAGCCTGCGGTGCAAGCGCGGGTCGCGGCAATCACCGCCAGTGACAGCCAGCGTCAGTCGCCGTTTGCCCGGCGTATCGAGCTTCAGCGCGCGGGACTGAACCTGCCGCTGTTCCCCACCACCACCATCGGCTCGTTCCCGCAAACTGCCTCTATCCGCCTGGCGCGCCAATCCTATAAGGCCGGCAAGTTGAGCGAAGCCGAGTACGTGGAGGCCATGCACAGCGAGATTCGTCACGCGGTGCAAGTGCAGGAAAACCTCGGCCTGGACGTGCTGGTACACGGCGAAGCCGAGCGTAACGACATGGTCGAGTATTTTGCCGAGCAATTGGATGGCTACGCGTTCACCCGTTTTGGCTGGGTACAGAGCTACGGTTCCCGTTGCGTGAAGCCGGCGGTGATCTTCGGTGACTTGAGCCGCCCCAAAGCCATGACGGTGGAGTGGATCCGTTATGCCCAGGGCCTGACCGACAAGGTGATGAAGGGCATGCTCACCGGCCCGGTCACCCTGTTGATGTGGTCGTTCCCCCGTGAGGATGTGAGCCGCGAAGTGCAGGCCCGGCAATTGGCTTTGGCGATCCGTGACGAAGTACAGGACCTGGAAGCTGCCGGCATCAAGATCGTGCAGATCGACGAAGCCGCGTTTCGTGAAGGCTTGCCGTTGCGCCAGGCCCAGTGGCAGGCCTACCTGGATTGGGCCACCGAAGTGTTTCGACTGTGTGCCAGCGGCGTGCAGGATCACACGCAGATCCACACCCACATGTGCTACAGCGAGTTCAATGACGTGATCGAGTCCATTGCGGCGATGGATGCCGACGTGATCACCATCGAAACCTCGCGTTCGGATATGGAGCTGCTGGATGCATTTGAAGCCTTTGCTTACCCGAACGACATTGGCCCGGGCGTCTATGACATCCACTCGCCACGAGTGCCGGAAGCTGCGCAGATGGTCAACCTGCTGCGCAAGGCCGCACAACGCATCCCCGCCGAACGGTTATGGGTCAATCCTGATTGCGGCCTGAAAACCCGCGGCTGGCCTGAGACTGAAGCGGCGTTGATCCATATGGTCAAGGCGGCGCGGCAATTGCGTGCTGAATTGGCGTAACGGCAAATACCCAAGCCTGTGGGCGTGCTCGCGATGGCGGTGTGTCAGTCACTCAATCGCTAACTGATACACCGTAATGGCGGGCAAGCCACTCCCACAGTCCTGGTCCTCGCGATCAGAGGTATTTAAGCCACGCGATATCCCGTCGCCGCGCCTTCAGCCCGGCAAACCAGCGCACCGGCAGGTACAACGCCAGGGGCAGCAACAGTGCCACCAGCCACACGGCTCCCACGCTGTCGAAGCCAAAGTGAGTGCCCTGGTTCAGGCCAAACAGTGCCATGCCCACCACATACAATACTTTCAACACATACAAATGCAGCAGGTAGAAAAACATCGGCGCCGCGCCGAACACTGCCAGCGTACTTATCCAGCGTGAGTGCCCGACGCGCTCCAAAGCCAACAGCAATAACAGCCCCACACCCAGCGTCAACGCCAGAAACAACAGTGAAGGTGGGTATTTGGTGATGTTGAAGAAACTCATCAGTGTCTGTACGCCGTTGTCGTAGGTGTGCCACGGTGCTTCGCCGTAACCGTTGATCAAGCGCAGCAGGATGAAACCGAGCACTGCGCCCGCACCGGCAATCAACAAGTAGCGCTGGCGCACCACGGCGGGCATCGCCCCGCTGAACCACGGGCCGAGCGCATAGCCCAGGGCAATCACGCCGATCCACGGCAGCACCGGATAGGTCGTGCGCAGGCGCAGGCTGTCGCTGACTTCGATCCAGCTGCGCTCATGCAAAATCGTCCACGGAATATGCATTGCCGAGCCAGCTGCAACGTGCAGGTCATCAAGCAGGTTATGCCCGCAGATGATCACCAGTGCCAAGCCGATCAGCAGTGGACGCGGCAACCAGACCAGGGCGGCGAGGGCGATCATGCTCACGCCAATCGCCCAGATCACCTGCATGTAGATCACGCCGGGTGGCAACTGGAAGGTCCAGGCAAAGTTCACCAAGGTGAATTCCAGCACGACCAAAAACAACCCACGCTTGAACAAAAATGCCGAGACATCGCCGCGTCCCTGGTATTTCTCGCCATACAGATACGCCGAAAGGCCGGTCAGCAATACGAACACTGGTGCACACAAGTGGGCGAGGGTGCGGCTGAAAAACAATGCAGGCTCAGTTGCAGCGATGTCCATTGGATCGCTGACCTGACGGTGCAACAGGAAGGTTTCGCGCACGTGGTCCAGCAACATGAACAGGATCACCAGGCCTCTCAAGGCATCGATGGATAACAGGCGTTGGCGCAGGCGGCCAGCGGGAACAGCATCACTCATGGCAGAAAGTCGTCGGGATAGAAGTGGATAGGGGCGGTTATCTTATAACATCATGATGAGCCGTGCTGCCTGGCAAAGGCAGCACGGCGACAGCGGATTTGCGACACGGTGGTGCCAGGGTTAGGGTAGGGGCATCGACTTTACCAACAGTGGAGATTTCCATGCACGGCTCAATCGGCATCATTGGCGGCACCGGCTGGCTCGGTCGCTCAATCGCGACAGCCTTGGTGGACAGTGGTTTTGTGCAGGCAGGGTCATTGATGCTGTCCAATCGTTCAGGCCGGCTTGGCGAGCCTCATGGTGCGCTGGGCGATGTGACTGTGACCGACGACAATCAGCGATTGGTGGACCACAGCGAGGTGGTGATTCTTTCGGTCAGGCCTGAGGATTTATGCGACGTGCGTATCGCCGTGGGCGAGCGCCTGTTGATTTCCCTGGTGGCCGGTGTCTCTCTCGAGCAGATTCAGCAACTGACGGGCAGCCGCCAGGTCGTACGTGCGATGCCCAATGCAGCCATGGAAATCTGCCGCTCCTACACGCCGTGGCTGGCCAGCCCGACGGTCGACGACGCTGCCAGGGCCTACGTACAACAGCTCTTCGAAACTTGCGGCGAGGCAGATGAAGTGGCCAGCGAAGAGCACCTCAACTACCTGACCGGCCTGTCGGGCACCGGGCCTTCCTACCCGGCGCTGCTGGCGCAGGCGCTGTACAACGATGCCCTGGCACGAGGGCTGCCCGAAGCGCTGGCACGACGTGCGGTCAATGGAGTGCTGCAGGCCAGTCAGTTGATCGATGAACAGCGTGGTTTCAGCGAGTTGCTGGAGACCTTGAAGGCTTATAAGAACGTCAGCGCTGCCGGGATCGCAGGGATGCTCGAAAACGGGTTCGAGGGGGCTGTCAACAGCGGCTTGCGGCGTGCCGTGGCGGTGGCGCAAGCCGATTTGTCGGGTTCGTCCAGGCCTGCGGTGGAGGGCGTCGCTCCCGAGGCGGTCATTGCGTTCTGGACCTTAGCCGGGCCGGCGCGTTGGTTCAAGAAAGACCAGGCCTTCGATGACCAGTTTCGCCAGACCTTTCACGTCGCGCATTTTCAAGCCGCCCGGGGCGAACTGGAACATTGGATGGATGAGCCACAAGGTGCCCTGGCGCTGCTGATTCTGCTCGATCAATACCCACGCAACTCATTTCGCGGCACTGCGCATATGTTCGCCACCGACCCGCTGGCCCGAGCCTATGCGAGTCGTATGGTGGCCGCTGGCCTGGATCAAGCGATCGATCCTGCCTTGCGCGCATTTTGTTATCTGCCGTTCGAGCACTCGGAAAACCCTGAGGATCAGCAACGCTCGTTGGCGTTGAACCAGCAGTTGGACGCCGACACCTACAAGTGGGCCAGGGAGCATGCCGAGATCATCGAGCGTTTCGGTCGCTTTCCCCATCGCAACGCGGTGCTGGGCAGGGTTACCAGCGATGAGGAACAGGCATTTCTCAAGGGCGGAGGGTTTTCCGGATAAGCCTGGGCCTGTCGTATTCCAGCCCGGAATGGCCCCATGAAAAAGCGCGATTGTATTTATCGCGCGGCATCTCGTAGCGTGAAGGCTCACCCAAGGAGGTCATGCCGTGAGCAATCATCCGCTGCGCTTGTATGTAGACGCCCAGTTCACCAGCCCCTACGCCATGTCAGTGTTCGTCGCGCTGCGGGAAAAGAGTTTGCCGTTCGAGGTGCGTACGCTGGACCTCGACGCTCTGGAGAACCAGTCAAAAAACTATGCCGGTCTTTCTCTGACCCAAAGGGTGCCGACGCTGGAGCACGGCGACTTTGCGTTGTCCGAGTCCTCGGCGATCACCGAGTATCTGGATGAGGTGTTCCCGCAGGTTGCGCTCTACCCGCCAGCGCTCAGTCAACGCGCACGGGCGCGGCAGGTCCAGGCGTGGTTGCGCAGCGATCTGTTGCCGATTCGCCAGGAGCGCTCCACGTTGGTGGTGTTTTACGGGGTCCAGTACGCGCCGTTGTCGCCAGCGGCCCAATTGGCGGCCCGCAAGTTAGTGGACGCTGCGCAGTTGCTGTTGGCCGGCGGGCGCGAGTACCTGTTCGATCAGTGGTCAATCGCTGACGTGGACCTGGCGGTGATGCTCAACCGATTGATCCTCAACGGCGATCCGGTGCCCACGCCGCTGGTGGAATATGCCCAGCGTGTATGGCAACGGCCATCGGTCCAGGCGTGGATCAACCAGCCACGGCCGGATTTGTAGCCTTCACGATTTCCTCCACCCGACGATCGAGGTCTTCCCAGTCCGCCATGCCCAGCACTCGGGTCGTGTTCAGGCCGCGCAAATAGCCGCGCAGTTGTTGCATCGTGGCCGCTCTCTGATCTGGAGCGGTGGCGGGGTTTTGCAAGACCGTCTCATAGTCGACCAGATAGGTGTCTACACGCTCGCGGAACTCCGGCAGGACGGCTTCGCGGATGCGGTCGAAGGTTTTCTGGTGAGGCTTCATGGATTGATCCTTATCGTTTTGTGGGTCTTGGGCGGTGCGATGCAACGGCTATAAATAATAGTCACCACCAGAGGGCGCAAGTTCGGTTTCTGCGCCCGAGGCCTCGTAAACGTCAGGCCGGGATGGCCTCGCGACTGAACGCATCCACCGCTTTCACCAGTCCGTTGGCCGCCAGTGCCACTAATTCTCCACCTTTTTGCGGTGTCGCCAGCGCCGGGTCCGAGCCCATGCGGCCGTCCGGATGACGGGCTCGGAAATCGAGGGCCTCGCGAATCGGGCCGGAGGGGGCAATCTGGGGTGAGTACTGCGCGGTCTTGATCGAGTCCGGGTAGGCCCATTGGGTGATCGCGATTTCCGACGGTGTGGCGTGACTGCCATGCCCTGTCGGGAACTGCGCGCGAGCCAGGTCATTGACGCCTTCCAGGTCCCACCAGTTGCACAGTTTCAAGGCGAAGCCGGCCGGTCGCCGGGCGAAGCTGGCTTCGGCGTATAGCTCGGAAAATGCCGCTTCAATGGTCGCGATATTGCCGCCATGGCCGTTGAGGAACAGGATTTTCTCAAAGCCGTGGACCGCGAGCGAACGCGTCCAGTCGCCGATGGCGGCGATGAACGTGGAAGGGCGCAGGGAAATGGTGCCAGGGAACCCAAGGTGATGCTGAGCCATGCCGATATTGAAGGTAGGGCCAATCAGGATGTCAGCGTTTTTTTGCGCCTCATGGGCGATGATTTCCGGACACATCCAGTCGGTCCCCAGCAGACCGGTAGGGCCGTGTTGCTCGTTGGAACCGATGGGGATCACCACCGTGCGGCTGCGTTCGAGGAACTGTCCTATCTCGATCCACGTAGATTGCTGCAAAAGCATGTGAAGGTCTCTCTCTGATCAGGCTTGGCCTGCCAGATACTACCTCAACCGGCGCTGGCGATCTGGCGTGGCTTGCAGTTGAGATAGGTCGAGGATTTCAACCAGCGCTGATCGGGATACCAGGAGAACATGAACTGGCCATCCTTGAGCTTGTCCACTACCTGGCGCGCCACTTGCGGGCGCACGGCGGGGCAGCCCTGGCTGCGCCCGATACGGCCCTGGCGTTTGCTCCACAGCGGGCTGACGTAATCGGCGGCGTGGATCACGATCGCACGATCGCGGGCCAGATCATTGAAGCCCGGCTCCAGGCCATCCATGCGCAACGAGTAGCCATGGGCGCCGTCGTAGCTTTCCTGGGTGCGGAACAAGCCCAGGCTGGATTGGTAGCTGCCTTCTCGATTGGAGAACTGAGTAGCGAAGTTTTCCCCGGAGTTTTGCCCATGGGCCACCAGGTCGCGCAACACCAGTTTCTTTTTGCGCAAGTCGAAAATCCACAGGCGACGAGCGGTGGACGGTTGCGAGTAATCGATCACGGCCAGGCGTTCGGAGCGTTCCTGACCATTGCTGACGGCGCATTGCATCGCACTGAGGGCGCTTTTCAGTACGTTGGGATTGAGTTCTGGAGCCGAGCGCGCGAGGCTGCTATACAAGACATGAGGTGGTGCATTTTCTGCGAAGGCACCCGTGCAGAACGCGGCCAGGGTGGCGGCGAACAGCCCGAGTCGGCAGTAAGGGTTCAACATTTATCGAGCATCTCCGCCGTGGATTGGAGCTAAGTCATTGTTCAAAAAACACGCATGTTACTTGAGCCTGTGCTTGCTCGTAGTGCCATTGGTCGCAATGGCCGACGAGGTGCAGGTTGACCCGCCAAACCCAGTACAGCTGGCTCTTGCGCAGTTGTCGAGCGTTTGCCCCGGTTTAACTGCGCAATGGGACGCACCGGCCGAGCAGCGCTTGCAACAGTTTTACCAGCAGCAGGGCAATGTTGCCCTATGGTCGGACGCTGCACGCCGCCAGGCATTGGCCGCGCAGTTGCAACTGTTGGCTGACGATGGCCTGGACCCCGCGCACTACCGGCTGCCCGACGCGGCAACCAGCGACAATGTGCTGTGCAGCGACTTCGCCACCAGCCACCAGTACCTCCAGGCCTTGCATGAGTTGCATTACGGCCGTTTGCAACAAGCGCATTTCGAGCCGCTGTGGCATTCCCAGCCACCGAGCCAGGACCCGGCCATGCAAGTGCTGGCGCTGGCAGGTGCGGGGCTTGGGGACATGGCGGCGGGGTTCGACCAGGCCAGGCCGAGCGCGGCGCTGTATCGCAGCCTGCGTACGGTCTATGCCACGCAGCGCCAACAGCCTCTGGCGCAGTGGGGCATGATCGCCAGCGGGCCGCTGTTGCGCCCGGGGCGCGAAGATCCTCGGGTACCGGAGCTGGCCCGGCGCTTGCTCAGTGGTGGTTACCTGGCGAGCCTGCCCAAGGATGCCGGCAACCACTACGGCAATGAGTTGGTGTCGGCGGTGAAGAGTTTCCAGGCCAGCCATTCCCTGCAAGCCGATGGCGTGCTCGGCCCGGGCACCGTGAGCGAGCTCAACGTCAGCCCGCAGGTACGCCGTGAGCAATTGCGGGCCAACCTGGAACGCTTTCGCTGGTTGGCCCAGGACCTGGAACCCGACGGTATCCTGGTCAATGTTGCCGCTGCCCAGTTGAGCGTTTACCAAGGCGGGGTACCCGTTTGGCAGACCCGCTTGCAGGTCGGTCGCGCCGAACGGCAGACACCGTTGCTCAAATCACGCATCACGCGGTTGACCCTCAATCCGACCTGGACCATTCCGCCGACCATCATGCGTGAAGACAAGCTGCCGGCCATTCGTTTGAACCCGGAGTACCTGCGCCAGCAGAACCTGCAAGTGCTGGACAGCGAGGGCCGCCCGCTCAGCCCCGAACAGGTCGATTGGTCGCATCCCGGCAATATTCTGCTGCGCCAGGACGCCGGTCCGCGCAATCCGCTGGGCAGGATTGTGTTGCGGTTCCCCAACCCATTTTCGGTTTATCTGCACGACACACCGAGCCAACCGCTTTTCAGTAAAGGCCCACGGGCCTTCAGTTCAGGGTGTGTGCGGGTCGAGCAGCCGCTGTTGCTGCGTGATTTGCTGGTGAGCCCGGCGGAGCGCGCGCGTACCGAGGAGTTGTTGGCCACCGGGGTTACCCATGAGTTCAGGCTGTCCAGGCCGGTGTCGGTGTTGCTGGGGTATTGGACGGTGCAGGTCGATAGCCAGGGGGCTTTATTGTATGCGCCAGATATCTACGGGCGGGATCCGGCCCTATTGAAGGCATTGGGCATGGTTTTGTAGGCCTTGGAGTCAAGTGAAGGCGATGCTCAAGATAGCGAAAATCAAATGTGGGAGCTGCGCTTGCAGGGTGTGCGCTCCATAACTTTTGCGATACAGCCGCGCCACCAGTCTTCCCTTGATTGCATTTCGGGTGGTGCTTTTTAAAACTGCAATCAGAAAATTCTTAAAAGCTAAAGAAATTGCCTAGACTTGCCGACAGGGTTATCACACACCCAGGAGCGGCCATCATGATCATTCAACGTCCAGCAGTTGGTATCAGCGTACTTTTCGCCCTCGTAAGCACCAGTTCACTGGCAGAAACCCCCGTGGGTACTGGTGTCATTCACTTTCAAGGCAGTATCGTCGAGCCGGCATGCCAGGCGAACCGCAGAGCCGGTTCGAGCCTGACGTTCAGCGGTTGCCCGTCGTTCGCCCGTGCGGCCACTGTCAGCGCCCGCAGCGTGGAGCCGGTTCACGCGGTCAGCAAGCCTGATGGCTCTGTGGTAAACATGAAGCTGGTGCTCGAAACGACTGGTGATGGCCGTTACTTCAATCGGCAATTCACCTTGAGCGATGCCACCGGAAAACCGCTGCACTCAGGCGCTTATCTGGTAACGCTGGCCTACCCTTGACGGCAGGGCGCGAAGCGCACCTCCAAGGTCGTACCGCCGAGCCGGCTTGAACTTACCGACACATCGCCGCCATGGGCCTTGGCGATTTCCCTGACGATAAACAATGGCGACCATCTGCTCGGCAAACAGTGCCCGGCGCTGGGCCTTGACGTAGGCCAGGTTGAGCTCGGCCTGGGTTTGCTGGAGCGCAGTTTCGGCAGCGGTTTTTCCAGCAGCAAGGCTTCGGCCATCTTGCGTGCATTGAGCAGTTCGCGCTCGTACTTGTCGCGGTCGTTCGTGCCGAACAACGCCAAATCATGGAATACGCCGCCGGCATGCTGACGTTTGACGGCGTTGAGCAGGATGGTGACGGTGTGTCCGGCGCGATGACGCAGGTCGAGCTTGAAACACTGGTTGACCTGCACAATCGCGCCGTCCTCCCGGGTGACGGCCGGGCGCAGGGGGCGACGTCAAACAAGGCATGACGATGTGTGGCCCAGTCTAGAGAGTCATGGCCACCGGGTCACACGCCATAGGGCAGATAGGGCAGATAGGGTAAAGTCTGCCACTTCAGGATGTGACTTCAGGTAGCCAGCATGCGGACTTTGTTCAGGCACACCCATTTGGGCCTGTTGGCCATGTTTTTTGTCAGCGTATTTGCTGTCCTGGCCCATGCCCAAGCGTTGCCATCGGCGCTGGTGCCCGTTCCGTTAAACCAGCGGGTAATCGATCTGACGAACACCCTCGACTCGGCCGCCAAGGCCCGCTTGACCGCCCAGCTTGCCGAGCTGGAACAGCGCAAGGGTGCGCAGATCGCGGTGCTGTTGCTGCCGAGCATCGGCGACGCCACTCTTGAAGACTTCACCAACCAATTGTTCCGCGCCTGGAAACTGGGGCGCAAGGGCATCGACGACGGCATCCTGTTGCTGGTGGCCAAGGACGACCGGCTTGTACGCATCGAAGTCGGCTACGGCCTGGAAGGCGTGGTCACCGACCTGCTGACCCACCGCATCATCGAAGAGCATGTCACCCCCGCCTTCCGCCAGGGCGACCACACCGGCGGTGTGCAACTAGCGGTGGATGACTTGGTTTTGCTCGTAGAGGGCGGTGATTTGCCGGCAGTGAGCGAGACGACGGAGACGATCCAGGTCTACGTGGTATTGCTCGCACTGATCGCAGGTTCGGTCGGCGGCGTGCTGCTGGCCTCGGGCAAGTTGCATTGGCGACGCGCCCTGTTTGCTTTCGCTGGGTTGACGGTGTTGTTGACGATACTGGCTGCGGCCACTGGAAGGAGTTGGCCGATCTACTTGATGGCCATGCCATTTTTCATGTTGATTGGCGGCGGGTTGTTCGGGGTGTTGTGGCAGGCCAAAGGTGCTCTCTACTTCGTACTGGGGTTGATTGGGTATGGCACCGGGTTGGCGCTGGTCGACCGTTACCTGATGGAGGTGTCCTTTATCAACTGGCTGGCGTGGCCGCTGGCGGGGTTGGTAGTGCTGGGGCTGTACCTGATTCTGTTCGCGGTCATGAAAGGCGCCTGGAAACACAGTCGTGTGGCGTTTTTCTTTCAGTTGGCGGCGGTGCTGGGGGTGTATGCGGCGGCGGGCCATTTACTGGAGTTGGGCCGTGATGGTTGGTTGTTTGCGGTGCCGATCAGTTCGTTCGCGGCATTATTTATCTTTAGCCAGGGGGCGGGCGGTTCCGGCTCCGGTTCAGGCAGCAGTTCTAGCTCAAGCTCAAGCTCAAGCTCCAGTTCCGGTGGTGGGTTTTCCGGTGGTGGCGGTTCCAGTGGCGGAGGCGGGGCTTCGGGGAGTTGGTAACGCCATGCCCAACCGGTTATGAACGCATGAGGCTATCGTCATGATCCAATGCAAATGTGCTTGCGACCTGCTGGATATCGCCCAGGTCGGGACGCTGACGCTGGTCTATGCGGCACACGACCCTCAGGCGAACAATGCCGTGGTACTCGCTCAATGGCTGGAAGAAGAGTTGGACCGCCGGGACGATGGGCGCTCGCCAGTCTGCTACGGGCCGGACTTTTCCCTGCGGTAGCCACGCGCCTAAGCTTCTCCCGAATACTTGACTGCCGCCGCGGCCCGCGATGGAACATTCAAGCTGCGCAACAGCGACGAAACATGGATCCGCACGGTAAATGGCGAGATATCCAGCACTTTGGCAATTTCCTTGTTGGTCTTGCCTTGGGCGATCAGGCGCAACACCTCTTGCTGGCGAGCTGTCAGGGCATTGGTGTCCAGCGGCAATAGCCCCGACGGCGCGAACTTGACCAGCACTTCGCCCTGGCGGATAGCGAGCAGCGCCTGGCCGATTTCCTCGGGAGCGATATTCTTGCCGATGAAACCATCGACGCCAATCTGCATGACCTGTTCGATCAGCGCCGGGTCGTCGACCATCGACACGATAATCAAGGTCGTGCGGCGCAGTTGCTGGCGCAGTTCTGCCAGTTGGTGCATGCCGGTCAAGCCGGGGAAGCGCAGGTCGAGGATCAGGGTATCGACTTCAGGCTCGCTCCTGATCAGATCGAGTACTGTGCCCAGGTCACCGGCCTGTTCCACCGCAGCCTCGGGCAGCAGGCGTTGCACGGTGCGCAGCATGCCTTCGCGAAACATCGGGTGATCGTCGGCTATGATGATCCGGCATGTCATGGTGTGCGCCTCCCTGGGCCAGGTTGTTGCGTAGCGTGTTACTTTAACACCCCGTTCGCAGGCTGCTGCAGGGTGTGATGGATATCATGATTGACGCACAAGGATGTTACCCATGAAGTTCGAGAAAGATGCCGAACTCGACCAGGCCAACCTGCGTATTGTGGTCGCGGCCTGCGCCATTGTGTACATCAGTGTGCTGGGTTTTTTGCCGGGGCAGTCGATTGACCGCTACCTGCCGGTGATCATTTATATTGGCGTGTTCCTGCTGGCGTCTATCGTGTTGCGCCAGATCATCGCCCGTTGGCCGGGGCATTACCCGGCGCGACGAATATTCGGGATGATCCACGACTACACCGGCACCTCGTTTGGCCTGATCGTGGGCGGCGAAGCGGCACTGCCGCTGTATGCGGTGATGGTCTGGGTCAATCTGGGCAATGGCATGCGCTATGGCTCGCGCTACCTGGCGATAGCTACGGCGCTGGCGTTGCTGGCACTGTTGATTGTTTATCGGCTGACGCCCTTGTGGCAGGCGCATCCGTTTATGGTGCTGATGCTGATGATCACCAGCACGGTGATTCCGGTCTACGCACATTTGCTGCTGGAGCGCACGCGCAAGGCGTCCGAAGAAGCGATTGCCGCCAACCTGGAAAAATCCCGGTTCCTGGCTCAGGCCAGCCATGACCTGCGCCAGCCGATCCACTCCATCGGTCTGTTCACTGCCTGTTTGCGCGAGGCGCGGCTGGGGGACGAGGAGCGGCGGCTGGTGGACAATATCGACCGTTCGCTGCTCAACGTGTCGCAATTGTTCCGTTCCATCCTCGATCTCTACACCCTGGATAATGGCCGGCTGCTGCCCAAATACCAGGTGGTGAACCTGGGTGAGTTGCTTGCCGACCTGGTGCACCAGAACGCCGAAGCCGCACGCTGGGCCGGGGTGGAACTGCGGTTGCGCCCGTGTGCCCATTGGGTACAGGTGGATCCGGCGTTGCTGTCGACCATGGTGCAAAATGTACTTTCCAACTGCTTCAAATATGGCGCGCAACGACCGGTGCTGATGGGCGTGCGCAAGCGTGCGGACGGTGTGGTGGTGCAGATTCATGATCAGGGCCGGGGGATTGCCGAGGAACATTTGTCCAAAGTGTTCGAGGAGTTCTATCGGGTGCGGCAATTGCGCGACAAGGACGTTGAAGGCGTCGGCCTGGGCTTGTCCATCGTCAAGCGCCTTGGGCAGTTGATGAATATGCAGGTGCTATTGCGCTCACGACTCGGCCATGGCACTTCGGTCAGCCTGCAGGGCCTGACGCTGGCAACGCCTTCCCGGCAACCGGTCCAACGCGGCGAGGCGCGCCAGGCCGGGCTGCTGACCGGCTTGAAAGTGTGCCTGGTGGAAGATGACCATAATGTGCTGCTGGCCACCCAGGCATTGCTGGAGCGCTGGGGTTGTGAAGTGCAGGCCGAGTCAAGCGGGCGGGATTTGGTCAGTGCCTGCGATATCATCGTCGCCGACTACGACCTGGGCAATCACGCTACCGGCATCGAGTGCATTGACCAACTGCGCCAGCAGCGCGGCGAGGCGGTCCCGGCGTTGATTCTCACCGGGCACGATGTGGAGAAAATCCAGGCGGCGTTGCATGATCGCCAGATCGCGATCCTCTCCAAACCGGTGCGTCCCACGGAGCTGCGGGCGACCCTGCGTGACCTCAGCCAGCGCCCGACAACGGCACGAATGCCTATTGCATGAACGGCGTCAGTTGGCCGCCCTTGGCGCCCTTGGCCTGGCAAAGGGCGCTGGGTTTCATCAGGCCAAAACTGCCCACTGCCATGATTCCGCCGCTGGCGCCGCTGGGTACCTGGCAGTTGTAGACGCCGGAGGCGGTAGTGGCGACGTAGTAGGTTTGCATGGAATCGCTGCGCACATTGGAGATGTGCTTGACCGGCTCGCCCAGGTTGGTTTCCGAGAGCGTCTTGAGGTGGTCTTCGCTGGGCTTGATGTTGCTGCAACCGGCGACACCGATCATCAAGGCGCCGAGCAGGGTGAGGCGAGTAAAGGAGACTTGCAGTTTCATGGTGCTTCTTCCTTGGGGTTGTTATGGTTTTTCACGCGCAACAGTCCCTCGCACAGCGGGCTTGCCGTGCTTGAGCGAGCATTGGGATTGGCGGGAAATATAGCGCCGGCAAAAGCAAGGGTCGATTAGCACAAATGGGCTAATGGCACCTTGAGGTCACGGACAACGCGGTTTATTCATGGAGATAACAATGCTGCAGATCAGACGAGCTACCCCCGACGACGGCCCGGCCGCATTCGATATACGCCTGCAGGCAATTCGCAGCCAATGCATCGGCGCCTACACCGCCGAGCAGATGATGATCTGGACCCGAGGCTCGGCCGAGGACGGCTATAGCGCGTTGCTGGATAAACCGTTTTACCTGGGCTGCATTGACGGCGAACCGGTCGCCACCGGCATGCTGGACCTGGATCACAATGAAATCGGCGCACTGTTTGTGCTGCCGGGGTTCATCGGACGCGGCTTCGGTAAAAAAATCCTCGACCACCTTGAGCACCTGGCGCTAGAGTCGGGCATCGGCGAGGTGGTGCTGGATGCGACGCTGAACGCCGTCGATTTTTATCGCCGCTGTGGCTACGAGGGTGGCGAGCAATCGATCTACCATTCACCGACGGGGCTGCAGTTGGCGTGTGTTCCGATGGTTAAACGCCTGTCGTAAAGCCCCTCACCCTGGCCCTCTCCCCAGAGGGAGAGGGCCAGGGTTGGCAAAGGCCTCGCGCAAGCGTTCGATCACCACCTGCACCGATGGGCCTTGAGGGGCCGGCGGTGTGGCGCTCTCACCGAACTCCCGCCAGATGAACAGCGTCAGCTCGGCACCATCTGTCAGCGTTTGACAGGTAGCGGATGAGGCGAAGGTTTCCAAGAGGCGATAACGCTCGTCCTGCCAGAACAGCGTTTCGACCCAGTGGTACACCGGGATGAAGTGAAAGTGCAGCGGGAAGCCCGGCATGTGGCCAAAACGACTGATGTACAGCCACTTGGGCTGCAATTGCGCTTCCATGATGCGCTGGGTTTTGGCCAGCAGGCCGCCCAGTTCTGCCAGGGCAGGTTCGGACAGATCCGCCAGCGAGTGGATATTCTCTTTTGCCCCCAGCATCAAGTAACCCGGTAGCGCCGAGCCCAGATGATGGTTTAGCAGCCAGTGCTCGGTCTCGTGGAGGATAAATGACGGGTCGATCTTCACAAACGCATGTCCACAGGGTGTGAAGACACAGGATACCAAGACCGTTTCCCTGCATCACCCACCGGCAGGGAAACGCTGTCTATCGAGCGCCCTGCCTTTTGATCAAGATGGCAGAGGGCTCAGGGCAGGGCGTAGGCGATCACGTAGTCGCCACGGTCGGTCGATTGGCGGGCACCGCCGGCCGTTACGACGATGTATTGCTTGCCCGTTTTGGGCGACACGTACGTCATCGGGCCACCTTGGCTGCCCACCGGCAGGCGAGCTTTCCAGATTTCTTCGCCGTTGCCGCTGTTGAAGGCGCGCAGGTAGAAATCCTGGGTGCCGGCGATAAAGATCAGGCCGCCCTGGGTCGCCAGGGTGCCGCCGAGGGTGGGCAAGCCGATCTTGATCGGCAGGTGCATGCGAACACCCAATGGCCCGGTGTCTTCAACCGTACCGACCGGCACTTGCCAGGCAATCTTCTGGGTCTTCATGTCGATGGCGGTCAGCGTGCCGAACGGCGGTGCCTGGCACGGAATGCCGGCTACCGACAGGAAGCGGTTTTTGTTCACCGCATACGGCGTGCCCTTGAGTGGCACCGCGCCCATCCCGGTGTTCAGCGCTTCACCACCGGACGCGGCCTGAGCCGTGTTTTGCGAGGGGATCATCTGGATCCACAGGCCAAGGCGCATGTCATTGACAAAGATGAAGCCATTCACCGGGTCGGTAGAAATACTGCCCCAGTTCATGCCACCCAGTGAACCTGGAAAGCTCAACGATTTATCGGTACCCGGTGCCGTGTACAGGCCCTCATAGCGCATTTGCTTGAAGTCGATGCGGCACAGCAACTGGTCATACGGCGTGGCGCCCCACATGTCTGATTCGGTCAATGTCTGCGCACCGATCTGTGGCATGCCGACGGATCTGGGTTGGGTCGGTGAGTAGGGTTCGTTGGGAATGTCTGCAGCCGTGACCGGCACTTCTTCGACCGGCGTCAAGGGTTTTCCGGTGGTGCGGTCGAGGACAAATATCTGCCCGGCCTTGGTGCCAATCACCACGGCGGGCACGCTCTTGCCGTCTGCCTGGGGGAAGTCGATCAGGCTTGGTTGCATCGGCAGGTCGAAGTCCCACAGGTCGTTGTGGACCGTTTGGTAGACCCATTTTTCTGCGCCGCTGGAAGCATCCAGTGCCAGCACCGAGGCGCCGTACTTGTGGTCCAGCGCCGTGCGCTCGACGCCGTAGATATCGGTGGACGAGCTGCCCATGGGCACAAACACGGTATTGGTCAACGGATCGTAGGACATCGGCGCCCAGCTGTTGGGCGTGCTGCGCACATAGGTGCCTTCGGCTGCGGGCGCATGCTTGTCCTGCGGGTTGCCCGGGTCGAACGCCCAGCGCATTTCCCCGCTGATGACATCAAAGCCGCGGATCACACCGCCAGGCATATCGGCCTGAACGTTATCGGCCACGCGCCCGCCAACCACCACTGTGGTGCCGGCGATCAAGGGCGCCGAGGACAACTGGTAATAGCTGTCCGGGACATTGCCCAACCCGGCTTTCAAATCCACTTGGCCGTGGTTGCCGAAGTCCTGGCAGAACTCACCGGTGTCGGCATCGACTGCGATCAGCCGCGCGTCGATGGTGTTGGTCAGTAGGCGGCGCTGGCACTGGGCGCCAGCCGCAACGCCTGCTGTAATGATTGGCGAACTATTGGGCTGGGCCGGCTGGGCAAGCGGCGCGCTGGCGTCGAAATACGCCATACCCCGGCAGCGCTGCCACACGGCTGACTTGGCGTTGATCGGGTTCTTCCATAGCTCTTTGCCGGTGTCGGCATCCAGCGCGATCAGGTTGTTGTGAGGCGTACAGATGAAGACCTTGTTGCCAATCTGCAGCGGCGTCAGTTGATCCTCCGCGCCGTTGCCGTCGCTGATGGCCACGTCACCGGTGCGATAGGTCCAGGCGACCTTGAGTGCGTCGATGTTGTCCCGGTTGATCTGATCCAGCGCGGCAAAGCGGCTGCCACCTTCGGTATTGCCGTAGTGCGCCCAGTCTTTCTGCGCATCGGCCGGGGCCACGGGCGTCAAGCCTGGGCCATTGCCGGTGGGGGCAACACTGGGATGGGCGACAAACATATTGCCCGCTGCAACAGCCAGCACCACCGCCAGCACACCCGCGATGCCATAGGCGCTGCGCCTCGTATTCGGGGAGAGCAGCGGATATACCAACGCCACCGCCAGGCCGATCACCGCGAACATGAACAGTCGCGAAAACAGTGGCCAGAACACCAGGCCCACATCCGCTACCGCCCACACGGCGGTGCCGATCAGGAAACCCGCGAACAACCAGGCACCAGCAGGTTTGCGCTGTGCAATCAGCAGGCCGGAGATGGCCATCGCCAAGCCGCCGATCACGAAGTACAGCGACCCACCCAGGCTGACAAGTTTTGCCCCGCCAACAGCCAGGGCCACGCCGAGCAGGGCGATGATCACGCCCAGGCCCAGCAGTAAGAATCTAGAGACGCCAGCGGCGCGCGATGCTCGTTTCATATCGAAAGGACTCGAGTGAGAGAGGGCAAAGGCGCGATTTTAGCAACATAAGTAACCAGTTAGTACATTGTTGCGATGAACCGTGTTCGTGTAGCGGCCGGTGGTCCCGGGTTTATGCTTCAACGGCAGCACTTAGGCGATGCTGGCTGAACCTCTACAGTGAACGGTACGGTACGTATCTGATCACCGCCTTTGAACTGGATCCACAGTGCATAGCGTCCTGCATGGGGCGGTGTTACATGGAGCATCAGGCTGGCGGGGGGGAGCGCAGGAGCGTCATGGGATTCTTGCGAGGCATGGGCGCCTGGGCCTGCGTGCGCCGCCATGGCGTGGGCGTGAACATAGGCAAGGTCTTCGGTGCCGATGAACACGGCATGGGCTGCCACGCCAAGATAAAGCCCCAGATCCGTTGCCGGCTTGCCGTTCTTGAGCACCGTCATGGGCATCATGCTCTCGGTGGCGGCTTGCAACGCCGAGGGCTCCAGGGTGACCGTATAAGGTCCGTCGGATCCGCTTGCCAGGGCAACGGGCGCATGTTGTGGTTCGGTCGGGCCTGTGGCAACGCCTACTGCTACCTCGAAGCGCACAACCTGTTGGCCAAGCCCTGTTGGCACCGCATCGGCGTAGACGTAGTAGGTGCCGTTCGCGGGAAAACTCATCTTCACCTTGAAGCGCCCATCCGGCTCGGCCTTGCGGGCGTGTTCGTGGATGAAGCGGGTGAGACCGTCGTCGGTCGCCAGTACATGGAGTTGCTGGGTAAGCTCCTCGTCGAACTGCTTGATGGGTTGGCCGGTGGCCTTGTCGGTAAACGCGATCAGCAACTCGCGCTCAAGCGGGCCGGTGTCCTGCAGGATCAACTGGGCAGTAACTTTCTCGCTGATACCCGGCAGGGCAAACACGCCCTTGATCGGCGCCTGGGGTGCAATCCCGGTCGCTGCTGCGTTGCCCGCTGAAAGATGCTTGATATCCATGGCGTTCATTCCTCGTCTTGATGGCTTGGATCATTGCGTGCGGGCAATATCCGGTTTGCCAGCATGGCAAGGTCAAACGCTTTTCAGCGAATCAGCAGAATAGGGGATCAGCGGTCGTCACCCGGCGCAGTCTCTGTGCTCCGGGTGACGACCGCTCCATGGTTCAAATGCATCAAGCCCGGGCTTGGGCCGCGCTTTGCTGTGGCTGGTCTACCGATTCCTGTCCCTGGCGCAGGCGGGTGCTGAGCATGGCGGCCACCACCAGCATCGCCGCGATCAGCCACAGGCCATTGCGGGTGTTGCCGGTGGTTTGTTCGATCAGCCCCATGACGGTCGGGCCGACAAAGCCGCCGAGCAGGCCGCAGGTGGTCACGAACGCCAGACCCGCTGCCAGGGCGTTGCCTGTCAGGCGGCTCGATGGGAAGACGAAAATGATCGACTGCACCACGAAGAGCATCAATGCGGTCAACGAGAACCCGAGCAGGCCGATGAACGAGTTGGACAGCGAGGCCAGCAGCAATCCGGCGGCCATGGTCAACAAACCAAAGAACAGCAGCGCGCGGCACCGACCTGGTGAGGTGGCCAGGCGTGGGAGTGTTGCCGCGCCGATGGCGGCGGCAATCCAGGGCACTGAGGTAAGCAGGCCGATCTGCAACGGGGACAAGGCCGCGTAGGTACCGATGATCCCGGGCAGGAAAAAAATCACCGTGTAGATCGTGATCTGGTGCACGAAATACACCGCGATCGCCAGCCAGATCTGCTTGTCGCGAAACATCTGGGCCAATCGGCTTTGTTGCGGCGCGCCAGCTTTTTCGGCATCCAAGCGTCGCTGGATGTCCTGCGCGTCGGCCGCCGACAGCCAGGGCGCGGAGGAGGGCCCGTCCGGCAGTTTTTTCCACACCACATAGGCCAGGGCAACCGCTGGAAGGCCTTCGATCACAAACAACCACTGCCAGCCATGCCAGCCCAGCACGCCATCGAGTTCAAGCAAGGCACCGCCCAGTGGCCCGCTGAGAATGTTGGCCAGGCACACCCCAAGCAAAAAATAACCGGTGGCACGTGCGCGTTGCTCGCGGTCGAACCAGTAGGTCAGGTACAGCATGACCCCGGGAAACAGGCCCGCTTCGGCCACCCCGAGCAACAGGCGCATGATGTAGAACGACGTTTCGCCCTGGACGAAAGCCATGCCTGCCGACAGCAGGCCCCAGGTAATCATGATGCGGGTAATCCAGAACCTTGCACCGACCCGCTGCATGATCAGGTTGCTGGGCACTTCAGCCAGTGCATAGGTCAGGAAGAACAGGCCCGCACCCAGGCCGTAGGCCGCTGCGGACAGCCCCAGGTCGATGCCCATGCTGGCCTTGGCCAGGGCAATGTTGGTGCGGTCCAGAAAGCTCATCACGTAGACCACGATCAGCAATGGCATCAGCTTGCGCAGCAGCAGCCGGTTCAGGCGTTGATCGGCAGAAACAGCAGGCGCAGAGGCCGCTGTCGCAGTATTGAGGATTGTCATTGTTGTTTCCCCGTCAAAGATGTCGGCAGCGCGCCGCACCGGGTGCGGAACGCTGCGGTGCAAGGTCAGGCGCGATTGATATCGAGCCACACGGCGCCGTTGGGATACTGGTAGCGCTCCAGGGTTTCGGCGTGCATTTCGATGCTGTAGCCCGGACGCTGCGGCGGCATGTAGCGGCCGCGACGGATAACCACCGGATCGAGGAAGTGTTCGTGCAGGTGGTCGACGTATTCCAGCACGCGGTTGTGCAACGACGCCGAGACGGCGATGTAGTCGAACAGTGCAATGTTCTGCACGTACTCACACAGGCCCACGCCGCCGCCATGGGGGCAGACTGGCACGTCGTACTTGGCGGCCATCAGCAACACGATCAACACTTCGTTGAGGCCACCCAGGCGTGCGGCGTCCAACTGGCAGAAATCCAGCGCGCCAGCCTGGAACATCTGCTTGAACATTACCCGGTTGTGACAGTGCTCGCCGGTGGCCACGCCAATCGGCGCGATACGCTGGCGGATCGTGGCATGGCCGAGGATGTCATCGGGGCTGGTCGGTTCTTCAATCCACAACGGTTCAAATTCAGCCAGGCGACGCATGTTCGCCACTGATTCGTCCACGCTCCAGACCTGGTTGGCGTCCATCATCAAGGTGCGCTCCCAGCCGATTTCGTCGCGCAGGATGCTCGCACGCCGGATATCGTCCTCAAGGTTGGCGCCGATTTTCTGTTTGATATGGGTCCAGCCGTCCTCGATCGCTTCGCGGGCCAATTGGCGCATTTTCTCTTCGCTGTACCCCAACCAGCCGGGCGCGGTGGTGTATCCGGGATAGCCCTCGCGCAGCATCTGCGCTTCACGCTGGGCTTTGCCCGGTGCCTGGCGGCGCAGCAAGGCGATCGCTTCCTCCGGGGTCAGTACATCGGTGACGTAGCTGAAGTCCAGGCAGCGCACCAATTGCTCGGGCGTCATGTCGGCCAGCAGTTTCCACACCGGTTTGCCGTCGTGCTTGGCCCACAGGTCCCAGACAGCGTTGACGATGGCCGCTGTCGCCAGGTGGATCACACCTTTTTCCGGGCCAAGCCAGCGCAACTGGCTGTCACCGACGGTGAAACGGTGCCAGAAAGCGCCCATGTCGGCGACGATTTCTTCCAGGGTCAGGTCCACGATCAACGGTGCCAGGGATTGCACGGCGGCGACGCAGATCTCGTTGCCCCGGCCGATGGTGAAGGTCAGTCCGTGGCCTTCCAGCCCCGTGGTGTCGGTATGCAGCACCACATACGAGGCCGAGTAGTCGGGCGCGCTGTTCATCGCATCCGAGCCGTCCAGCGAAAGGGAGGTGGGGAAGCGAATATCGCGAACGCTCAGGTGGGTAATTCGTATGCTCATGGCAGCTCTTGTTCTCTGTGACCACTTCGGAGCCATGACTGTAGGTTGATGAGTGATACAGGCATAATCGCGATTTCCTAAGTAGTGATATCGGATTTGATATGTCTAAGCCTCGCGAAAACACTGCACCAGTGCCCGCCAGCCTGGGCACATTGAAAATCTCCAGTCGACAGATCACCTTGTTGAATGCGCTGGGTGAGTTCGCCAACCTACGCCGCGCTGCCGCCGCGATGCACACCACGCAACCTGCGGCGAGCCTGTTGTTGCAGCAACTGGAAGAACGCCTCGGCGTGCGCCTGTTCGAACGCTTGCCGCGTGGCATGCAGCCCACGCTGTACGGTGAGGTGATGATCCGTTACGCCCAGGGCGCCCTGCATGAGTTCGAGCATGCCCAGGCGCAAATCGCCGAGCTGGCCCGCGGTGCGCTTGGGCTGGTGCGTGTCGGTAGCGTCATGGGCCCGGTGCCCCGGCTGTTGACCCAGGCGGTGCTGGCCTACAAGCGCGACCATCCCAAAGTGCGGATTTCCCTGGAGGTCGGCACCAGTGACACCTTGTTGCCTTCATTGTTGCGCGGGGATTTCGACGTGGTGGTAGGGCGCCTGCCGGACCAGAGCGACAGCCAGGAGTTGAACATCGAGTTGCTCGACGGCGATGAACATATGCGCGTGATCGCCCGCGCCGGGCATCCCTTGGCCAGTGCTTCGGTGCTTGAGCTGGCAGACCTGGTCGACCTGACCTGGATCCTGCACCCCATGGGCAGCCCGATGCGTCGCCGGGTGGAAAATGCCTTGCAGGCTGCTGGCATGGTGCAGTCGCTGGACATCGTCGAGACCGCTTCCATTCTGGCAACCACCGTCATGCTCGAGGCCTCGGACATGATTGCAGTGGTGCCCAATGACGTGGCCGAGCATTATGCGCGTTACCAAATGGTCTCCATTTTGCCGGTGGAGCTGCCGATTTCGATGGTCAACCTGGGTTTGTTGACCCTGCGCTCGCGCCCCCGCTCGGTGGCGCTGGACACGTTGCTTCACTACCTGCGGGCCCAATAACCATGGGCCGGTATCTGCAAGAGGCAGTCAGTAGATGACGACCGATATTACCCATTCCAGTTTCTGCAACTGGATCCGCTTCAAGCACCTGGTGCTGATCGATACCCTGGCGCGCACGCGCAACATGCACGTTACTGCCACGCGCATGAACCTCAGCCAGCCGGCCTTGAGCAAGATGCTGCGCGACCTGGAGCAACAGTTCGGCTTTGCCCTGTTCGAGCGCCTGCCGCGCAGCATGCCGCCCACCGAGTTGGGCGAGCACGTGGTGCGTTATGCGCAAGGGGCGCTGGCCGAATCCGCGCAGTTTGTCGATCAGGTCAACCGCTTGCGCAAGGGCGGTCACGGTTTTCTCAAGGTCGGCGGAATTTTCGCGGCAACCTCGGTGGTGTTGCCCCAGGCCATTGCGACGATCAAGGCTCGCAGCCCTCTGTTGTCGATCGAGGTGGTGGAGCAGTCCAGCGACCACCTGCTGCTGATGCTGGAGCAGAACAAGCTCGACTTGATGATCGGCCGCTTCACTGAAGCGCGCTTCAGCCAGCTTTTCGATTTCCAGCCGTTGGAGCCGGAACCGTTCTGCCTGGTGGTAAACAGCGAACACCCGTTGCTCGCGCAGGACTGCACGCCGTTGGACGTACTGGGTGATTGGCCATGGGTGCTGTACCCGGTCGGCACGCCGCTGCGCGAACGCCTGGAGCAGGCATTCCGAATCGCCGGGATTGCCACGCCGGTGGACAGCGTCAACACCATCTCGATGCCGATGTTCCTGCATTTGCTGCAGTCGGGGCCGATGATCGCCATGCTGCCCCGCTCGATGGTGGCGGCGCAATTGAGCAGTGGCCAATTCAGGGAACTCAACAGCCCTCTGCAGTTGGCACCGTTGGAATATGGGGTGATAACCCGCAAGGACGAGCCATTGAGCGCAACTGCCGCAGAGTTTGTGGACATCTTGCTGGACTTTGCCTTGAAGCGAATCGGGTAGATGGGGCTGCTGTCATGACGCAAATGTAGGCTTGTGTGGGAGCGGGCTTGCTCGCGATAGCGGTGTGTCAGCCAATCTATCCGGTGACTGACACACCGCTATCGCAAGCAAGCCCGCTCCACATTTGAGGCCGAGATCTGATTTATAAAAACCACGATATCTGCTTTGCTGATAACCCAGGGTTATCAACTGATCGGATCATCTCATTGGGAATGTAACGCCAGGCTCCTTACAGTTATTGCAGATTCGCCCGGTCTACAGCGGGCGTTGCCATAACAAGAAGTCAGCCGCACCCGCCGTGAGAGGTCCCATGCAACTGATCGCCAGCACCCGCAACGGCGCCCCTGCCGTGATCCGCCTCAACCTTCTGGACAATGTACTGATTGCACGCCAGGCCCTGCCCGAAGGCCTGCGCCTGGAAGCCGAAGCAATCACCGTGCGCCAGTCGATACCTTCCGGGCACAAAGTCGCCACCCAGCGCGTAGAGCCGGGCCAGCCACTGCGTCGTTACGGCCAGATCATCGGTTTTGCCTCGCAGCTCATCGAGGCCGGTGAGCATGTGCATGTGCACAATGTCGAGATGGGTGAATTCACGCGTGACTACGCTTTCGGCATCGATGCTCACCCTATGCCGAGCAGCGAAGCGTTCTTCCAGGGAATCGTGCGCGCCGATGGCCGGGTCGCGACCCGCAACTACATCGGCATCCTCACCTCGGTGAACTGCTCGGCAACCGTGGCCCGCGCCGTGGCCGACCACTTTCGCCGGGACATTCATCCCCAGGCGCTGGCCGCTTATCCAAACATCGACGGCGTGGTGGCGCTGACCCACGGCGCTGGCTGCGCAGTCGATCCCGACGGCGAATCCCTGGGCCTGCTGCGGCGTACCTTGGGCGGCTACGCCGTGCATCCCAACTTTGCCGCTGTACTGATCATTGGCCTGGGCTGTGAAACCAACCAGATCGAAAGCCTGTTGCAAACCCAGCAACTGCAAACCAGTGATCAACTGCACACCCTTTCTATTCAAGGCATCGGTGGTACCTCCAAGGCCATCGCCAAGGGCATCGAGCAGGTCAATGCGCTGCTGGCCAAGGCCAATCAGGTCAAACGCGAGCCAGTGAGCGCCCGCCACCTGGTTGTCGGCTTGCAATGCGGTGGCTCCGATGGCTACTCCGGCATCACCGCCAACCCGGCGCTGGGCAATGCCGTTGACCGCCTGGTAGCCGCGGGCGGCACGGCGATCCTGTCAGAAACCCCGGAGATCTACGGCGCCGAGCACTTGCTTACGCGCCGCGCCGTAAGCCAGCAGGTGGGGGAAAAACTCATTGCGCGCATTCATTGGTGGGAAGACTACTGCCGGCGCATGAACGCCGCGTTGAACAACAACCCCTCGGCCGGCAATAAGGCCGGCGGCCTGACCACGATCCTTGAAAAGTCCCTGGGCGCGGTAGCCAAGGCTGGTTCCAGCAACCTGGTGGAAGTGTACGAGTATGCGCAACCGATCCGTGCCAAGGGCTTGGTATTCATGGACACGCCTGGCTACGACCCGGTTTCGGCCACCGGCCAGGTCGCGGGCGGTGCCAATTTGATTGCGTTCACCACCGGTCGCGGTTCGGCCTACGGCTGCGCCCCGGCACCGTCAATCAAGTTGGCCACCAATAACCGGGTATTCGAGCACCAGTTCGAAGACATGGACGTCAACTGCGGTGGCATCGCCGAAGGCACCACCAGCATCGAAGAGCGCGGTGCCTACATCTTTGAACACATGCTGCGCATCGCCTCGGGCGAGCGTAGCAAGAGCGAGCAGCACGGCTATGGGCAGAACGAGTTTGTGCCCTGGCAGATAGGTGCCGTGACCTGATTGACAGCCCTGCAACCTTGACGAGGCGAAAGCACATGAATTTCAGCGGATACAACTTTATTGCCGGCCAGCGCAGCGCGCTGGGCGACACCCTGGTCTACAGCGTCGACGCGCAAACTGGTGAGCGCCTGCCTGGCGCCTTCCATCAGGCAACCCTGGCGGAAGTCGATAACGCCGTGGCAGCGGCCAGTTCGGCGTTCCCATCGTTTCGCCGAATGTCGGCAGAGCGGCGGGCGCAGTTTCTTGACGCCATCGCCGATGAGCTCGACGGCCTGGGTGAGGACTTCATTGCCCTGACTTGCCGGGAAACCGCGCTGCCCAGCGCACGGATCGTTGGCGAGCGCGCTCGCACCAGCGGCCAGATGCGCTTGTTTGCCAAGGTCCTGCGACGTGGCGATTTCTACGGCGCCCGTATCGATCGGGCATTACCCGACCGCGCGCCGTTGCCACGTCCGGACCTGCGTCAGTACCGCATTGGTGTTGGCCCGGTGGCGGTGTTTGGCGCGAGCAATTTCCCCCTGGCGTTTTCCACCGCCGGTGGTGATACCGCCGCCGCACTGGCTGCCGGATGCCCAGTGGTGTTCAAGGCTCACAGCGGCCATATGGGCACTGCCGAGCAGGTGGCGCAGGCGGTGATTCGTGCGGCCGAGCGCAGCGGTATGCCGGCCGGTGTGTTCAGCATGATCTTTGGTGCTGGAGTCGGTGCTGCGCTGGTCACCCATCCGGGTATTCAGGCTGTGGGCTTCACCGGTTCGCTCAAAGGCGGTCGCGCCCTGTGCGATATGGCTGCGGCCCGCGCGCAACCGATTCCGGTGTTTGCCGAGATGTCGAGCATCAACCCGGTGCTGGTACTGCCGCAAGCGCTGGCCAAGCGCAGTGCGCAACTGGCCAGGCAATTGTGCGCGTCGGTGGTGCAGGGCTGCGGTCAGTTTTGCACTAACCCAGGCCTGGTGCTGGGTATCCGCTCGCCAGCGTTCAGTGCGTTTGTCGAGCAACTGGCGGGCTGTATGGCCGAGCAGGCGCCGCAAACCATGCTCAATGCCGGCACGTTGCACAGCTATGGCCAAGGCCTGGATAAATTGCTGGCGCACCCTGGCATCACTCGGCTCAGTGGCCTGGCGCAATCAGGCAAACAGGCTCAACCCCAGATGTTCAAGGCAGATGTCAGCCTGCTGCTGGAACAGGATGAGCTGCTTCAGGAGGAAGTCTTCGGCCCGTGCACGGTGGTGGTAGAAGTGGCGGATCACGCCGAGCTGTTGGCTGCCGTCAATGCCTTGCACGGCCAACTCACCGCCACGTTGCTGGCTGACGAGGAAGACCTGGCGACGTACGGCCAACTGTTCGAGGTGCTGGAAGTGAAGGTCGGCCGGGTGCTGCTCAATGGCTACCCGACTGGCGTGGAAGTTTGTGATGCGATGGTCCATGGCGGCCCGTACCCGGCGACTTCGGATGCACGGGGAACCTCGGTCGGCACCCTGGCAATCGATCGTTTCCTGCGCCCGGTGTGCTACCAGAATCTGCCCGATGCATGGCTGCCAGAGGCCTTGCAGGATGCCAATCCGCTGGGTATCCAGCGCTTGGTGAATGGCACGTTCAGCGCAGCGGCCTTGGATTGATGACGGAGCAGTGAGCATGACTGAAGGCCAACGCTACGACGTACAAACGCTCACCACGTTCCTCGAGCAGTTGTTCGAAAAAGCCGGGGCCGACGCCGAGGTCGCCCAAGTGGTGACCCGTGTGCTGCTCGAAGGTGTGGGCCTGTCGCAGAGGGTGGTCGATGAACTCAACCAGACCGCCGGGCAGTTGCAGCTGCCAGCACTTTCTCAATGACTGACAACGACAACAAGAGTACAGACATGACAAACCAATCGAGCGTACTGACACCGCTGCAGTTGAGTAACAACGCCGAGGTATTCAATACCGGCAGTTGGGTCGGACGAGTCTGGTTGCCTGGCCAGGGGCCGGCAGTGGTGCTGGTCAAGGCCGGTGCCGTGCACGATATCAGCGCCCATGTGGCGACGGTCTCGGCCTTGCTTGAAGTAGCTGACCCGGTCGCGTACCTGCGTGCACTGCCATTGAACCAGGCCCTGATCGAGCTGCCTGCGTTGCTGGGCAATAGTGACCCAAGCCTGCGCGACGAAAACTTGCCTTGGCTGCTGGCGCCGATTGACCTGCAAGCGGTCAAGGCCGCTGGCGTGACCTTCGCCGCCAGCCTGCTGGAGCGCGTGGTCGAAGAGCAGGCCAAGGGCGATCCGGCCAAGGCCGACGCGATCCGCGACACCCTGGCCAGCCGTATTGGTGCCGACCTTTCGCAAATCGTCCCGGGCTCGGCTCAGGCCGAAGCCTTGCGCAAGGTCTTGGTGGAGCAGGGCCTGTGGTCCCAATACCTGGAAGTGGGCATCGGTCCGGACGCCGAAATCTTCACCAAGGCCCAGCCTCTGTCAGCGGTCGGCCACGGCGCCGATATTGGCATTCACCCCAAGTCGAGCTGGAACAACCCGGAACCGGAAGTGGTGCTGGCGGTGTCGAGCAATGGCAGCATTCAAGGGGCCATGCTCGGCAACGACGTCAACCTGCGCGACTTCGAAGGGCGCAGCGCCTTGCTGCTGTCCAAGGCCAAGGACAATAACGCTTCCACCTCGCTAGGGCCGTTGCTGCGCCTGTTCGACGAGACCTTCAACCTGGATGACGTGCGCAATGCACAGGTGGACCTGCGTGTCGAAGGCCAGGACGGTTTCATCCTTGAAGGCCGCAGTTCCATGCGCCAGATCAGTCGCGACCCGCTCGACCTGGTTCAGCAGACGCTCAACGAAAATCATCAATATCCCGACGGCCTGGTCCTGTTTCTCGGCACCCTGTTTGCCCCCAAGCAGGACCGCGACCAGCCGGGTAACGGTTTCACCCACAAGCTGGGCGATGTGGTGTCCATCAGCAATGCCCAGCTCGGTATCTTGTGCAACCGTGTGACCACCAGCGACCAGGCACCGCAGTGGGACTTCGGCCTGCGCTCGTTGATTGACAGCCTGAGTCGGCGTGGCCTGCTCGATGCGGCAGTGACGGCGCGCCAGCCCTGATTTTTTGCCATACCCCAAGGATGAGTGTGGCACCGGTTGAAGGACCTTCCGTGCATTGAAACCGCTGAATAACAATAATAAAGGCCATCAGATGAACGCACTGAAGAAGTATCAGAACATCACCGTTGTCTTCCTGCTATTGATCGGCATCGTCAACTACCTGGACCGTAGCGCGCTGTCGATTGCCAATACCTCGATCCAGAAAGACATGATGATCAGCCCTTCGCAGATGGGCATTCTGTTGTCTGCCTTCTCCGTCGCCTATGCCTTTGCGCAGTTGCCGATGGGCCTGATCATCGACCGCCTGGGCAGCAAGATCGTCTTGGGCGGCTCATTGCTGGCCTGGTCGGTGGCTCAGTCGGCGTTCGGCATGGTCAACAGCTTTGCCGGCTTCATGGGCCTGCGCGTGTTGCTGGGGATTGGCGAGGCACCGATGTTCCCCTCGGCGGCCAAGGCCCTGTCCGAATGGTTCGATGCCAACGAGCGCGGTACGCCGACCGGGGTCGTGTGGTCGTCGACCTGCCTGGGCCCATGCCTGGCGCCGCCCTTGCTGACGCTGTTCATGGTCAACTTCGGCTGGCGTGGGATGTTCATCATTACCGGGGCGATCGGTATTGTCCTGGCCGTGTGCTGGCTGGCCTTCTACAAGAGCAAGGCGCAGTACCTGGCCGAGCTCGCGGCTGAGGGCAAACCGTTGCCGACCGCGCAGTCGCTCCAAGTGCAAGCGCCCGACCCGCAGGCACCGAAGGTGTCTTACTTCGCCGGCTGGTTCGACCTGTTCAAGCACCGCAGTACCTGGGGTGCGGTGCTGGGCTTCATGGGCGTGATCTACATGCTGTGGCTGCACCTGACCTGGTTGCCCGGTTACTTCGAGCGCGAGCATGGCATGAATCTGTATAAAACCGCTTGGCTGGTGTCGCTGGCCTATGGCTTCGGCGCAGTGGGCACCATCGTCGCCGGGCGCTTCTGCGACATGTTGGTGCGCCGTGGCATGAGCATCCTTGGCAGCCGCAAGTTCAGTGTGATCACGGGCCTGGTGCTGGCTGCATTCTTCACCTTGCCGCTGTCACAGGTCACCAGTCTTACCGGCTGCGTCATCCTGCTGTGCCTGGCGCTGTTCAGCATCAACATGGCCAGCGCCACGGCCTGGATGATCGTCAATACCATCGTCGACAGCCGCCGGGTGGCCTCGTTCGGCTCGATCCAGAACTTCGGCGGCTACATCGCAGGCTCCGTTGCGCCGATTGTCACCGGCTTCAGCATCCAGTATTCAGGTTCGTTCAATACCGCGTTTATGATCAGCGCGGTGGTGGCGCTGTGCTCGGCCCTGGCGTACTTCCTGCTGCTCAACGCGCCGATCAGCGCGCAGCCTGCACCTGAGCAGATGGCGGGTGTGACCGAGTAAGAGGTTCGGGTCGACGCCGCTTCACTACAGCGGCGTCAGCACATTCATTACCGTATCCAGCGCTACACGGGTGTCGTCCAACTGCACCAGCGAAGCATGCCGCGCGCCCAGTGCGTCGCGGTTCTTGATGGCGGTGAGGATCGCCTTGTGCCGGGGCAGGCTGAGGCGCTGGCTGTCGGGGCGGCGGTTAGTGATGTTGATCGACTCGCGTAGCGGCAACGACAGCATGTTGCACATATACGCGAGCAAGTCATTGCGGGTCGCGTCGGCGATTGCCCGGTGGAAATCCAGGTCGGCCTGCAGCAGTTTGTCGTGGGTCTGCGCGGTTTCCATGGCCAGATAGGCTTGTTCGATGATGCCGATGTCCGCGTCGGTCGCCGTGGTAGCGGCCATCGCGGCGATTTCCGGCTCGAGGATGCGGCGCACCCCGGCCAGGGTGTTGAAGAATTCGCTGTGAGGCGTGGACTGCATCAGCCACGACAACACGTCTGGGTCGAGCAAGTGCCACTTCAATCGCGGGCGTACCACCGCGCCCACCCGTGGCTTGGAATACACCAGCCCCTTGGCGCTCAGCACCCGGGTCGCTTCGCGTAGCACCGAGCGGCTGACTTTGTACTCTTCGCACAGTGTCGCCTCCATGGGCAATCGTTCTTCCGGCTTGAAGCGTCCGGAGACAATGTGCATGCCCAGGTCCTGAACGATCTGGGCGTGCATGCTCTTGCGTGGCTTGGGCGGCTGGTGATCCATAACTGGGAGGTTACTCTGACGAAATACGGCGCATCATAGCATTGCTCCCGGCACTGTCAGTGGGAATGACGCGGGACTTCGGCGCCACGGCAACCGACCAGGAAATCGAAGTCGCAGCCTTGGTCAGCCTGCAGCACATGGTCGATATACAGCTGGCGATAGCCGCCCACGATCAGTTTCTGTGGCGGTGGCAAATCCGCCATGCGCGCTGCCAGTTCCGCAGCCGGGATGTCCAGGTGCAGGCGTCCGTTGGCGCAGTCGAGTTCAATCCAGTCGCCTTCCTTCACTGTGGCCAGCGGCCCGCCGGCTGCGGCTTCCGGAGCGACATGCAGCACCACGGTGCCATAGGCCGTGCCGCTCATGCGTGCGTCAGAGATGCGCACCATGTCGGTCACACCCTGCGCCAGCAGTTTGGCCGGCAGGCCCATGTTGCCGACTTCAGCCATGCCGGGATAACCCTTGGGGCCACAGTTTTTCATGACCAGGATCGAGTTGGCGTCGACGTCCAGGTCCGGGTCGTTGATGCGCGCCTTGTACATGTCGAAGTTTTCGAACACCACGGCGCGCCCGCGATGTTGCATCAGTTGCGCACTGGCCGCTGACGGCTTGAGCACCGCACCCAGCGGCGCCAGGTTGCCACGCAGCACGCAAATGCCGCCATCGGCGCGGATCGGGTTGTCGAGGGTGCGGATCACTTCGTCCTGGCCGTAGATCGGCGAGTCCTTGGTGTTCTCGCCCAGGGACTTGCCGTTGACGGTGAGTGCATCAGGATGGGGGATCAGGTTGGCTTCGCCCAGGCGGCGCAGTACGGCGGGCAGTCCGCCTGCATAGTAGAACTCTTCCATCAGGAAGCGTCCGGACGGCTGCAGGTCGACGATGGTCGGCATGCCGCGACCGATGCGGGTCCAGTCATCCAGGTCGAGTTCGACGCCGATACGCCCGGCGATGGCCTTCAAGTGAATCACTGCGTTAGTCGAACCGCCGATGGCGGCGTTCACGCGTATCGCGTTTTCAAAGGCTTCTTTAGTGAGAATCTTCGACAGCTTCAAGTCTTCGCGCACCATCTCTACCGCGCGCATGCCGGACATGTGCGCCAGCACATAACGCCGCGCATCCACCGCCGGGATCGCCGCGTTGTGGGGCAGGGAAGTGCCCAGTGCTTCGGCCATGCACGCCATGGTCGAGGCGGTGCCCATGGTGTTGCAGGTGCCCGCCGAGCGCGACATACCGCCTTCGGCCGCGAGGAAATCATCCAGGGTAATGGTGCCGGCCTTGACCTGCTCGCTGAGCTGCCAGACCACGGTGCCCGAGCCGATGTCCTGGCCCTTGTGCTTGCCGTTGAGCATCGGCCCGCCAGTGACGACGATGGCCGGTACGTCGCAACTGGCAGCGCCCATCAGCAGCGCCGGGGTGGTTTTGTCGCAGCCGGTCAGCAACACCACGCCATCAATCGGATTGCCGCGAATGGCTTCCTCGACATCCATGCTGGCCAGATTGCGGGTGAGCATGGCGGTGGGGCGCAGGTTCGATTCACCGTTGGAGAACACCGGAAACTCCACGGGAAAGCCGCCGGCCTCGATCACACCGCGTTTCACATGCTCGGCAATCTGGCGAAAGTGCGCGTTGCAGGGCGTCAGCTCCGACCAGGTGTTGCAGATGCCGATAATCGGCTTGCCATGGAACTGGTGGTCGGCAATCCCCTGGTTCTTCATCCAGCTGCGGTACATGAAGCCGTTTTTGTCGGCGGTACCAAACCACTGGGCGGAGCGAAGGGTGGGCTTTTTATCAGGCATGATCGCTTCTCTTATTGTATGACTATATGTTCTCTACAAGGCTAAACATAAGCGCAAAATCTTCACTTTGGAAGTGTTGTTTAGTAAATAGTACTACTATATAGTCGGTCTAACTGAGGCATGACCCTGGCGGTTTTCCGCGAGAGGCGTCCCCCGAGCTTCTATAAAAACAACAATCGGAGATCGACCCCCATGAGCGAGGAACTGCGGCTTATACGGCGCATCACGCTGAAACTGATTCCCTTCCTGATCCTGCTGTACCTGATCGCCTACGTGGACCGCTCCGCCGTGGGTTTTGCCAAGTTGCACATGGGCGCCGATGTCGGCATTGGTGACGCCGCCTATGGTCTGGGCGCCGGCCTGTTTTTCATTGGCTACTTTCTGTTCGAAATTCCCAGCAATCTGATGCTCGACCGCTTCGGCGCACGTCGCTGGTTCGCGCGGATCATGGTTACCTGGGGGGCGATTACCATCGGCATGGCATTCGTCCAGGGGCCTCACAGTTTCTATGTGATGCGCTTTCTGCTCGGTGCGGCAGAAGCCGGGTTCTTTCCGGGCGTGCTCTACTACATCACCCAATGGTTCCCGGTGCGCCATCGCGGCAAGATCCTCGGCCTGTTCATTCTGTCCCAGCCCATTGCGATGATGATCACAGGTCCCGTGTCCGGCGGCTTGCTGGGTATGGACGGGATTCTTGGCCTGCACGGCTGGCAGTGGTTGTTTATCGTGATCGGCACCCCGGCGATCCTGTTGACCTGGCCGGTGCTGCGTTACCTGCCGGATGGCCCGCAACAGGTCAAATGGATGAACCAGTCCGAGAAGGATTGGTTGGCCGGTGAATTGAGCAAAGACCTGCAGGCCTACGGCCAGACCCGTCACGGCAACCCGCTGCATGCCCTCAAGGACAAACGCGTGCTGCTGTTGGCGCTGTTCTATCTGCCGGTGACCTTGAGTATCTACGGCCTGGGCCTGTGGCTGCCGACCTTGATCAAGCAATTTGGCGGCAGCGACCTGACCACCGGGTTTGTCTCGTCGGTGCCGTATATCTTCGGGATTGTCGGGTTGCTGATCATCCCGCGCAGCTCCGACCGCCTGAATGATCGCTACGGACACTTGGCGGTGCTGTACGTGTTGGGCGCGATCGGCCTGTTCCTCAGCGCCTGGCTGACGGTGCCGGTGCTGCAGTTGGCAGCGCTGTGCCTGGTGGCGTTCGCGTTGTTTTCCTGCACGGCGGTGTTCTGGACCTTGCCCGGGCGTTTCTTTGCCGGCGCCAGTGCGGCGGCGGGCATTGCGTTGATCAATTCGGTGGGCAACCTGGGTGGCTATATCGGCCCGTTCGTGATCGGTGCGCTCAAGGAATACACCGGCAACCTGGCCTCGGGCTTGTACTTTCTGTCTTGCGTGATGGTGTTCGGTTTGTTGCTGACCGGCGTGGTGTATCGGTTGTTGGAGCGCAAGCACGCGCTGCCGGCCGAGCAGTTCGCTGCCAGTGCCCGCGGCGCAACGCGGACTTAATCGGTTATCAGGAGAAGATTCATGCGTTTAGTTCAGTTTGAATTGAATAACGGCGAGCGTCGGGTAGGCGTGGTCGAGGGCATGCGGGTACACGAAGTGCAGCACGCCCACACTACACGCGAGCTGGCGCTGGCGGCCATCGAGGCGGGTGTCGATTTGCAGCAGCAAGTCCAGACCCTTGGCCTGGGTGAAAGCCACGACTACGCGCAACTGCTGGCAGCCTTGAAAATCCTGGCGCCGCTGGATCACCCGGACCCGGCGCATATGCTGGTCAGCGGCACCGGACTTACTCATCTGGGCAGCGCCTCGGCACGTGACAAAATGCACCAGCAGGCCGGTGACGACAGCGCAATGACTGACACTATGCGTATCTTCAAGTGGGGCGTGGAGGGCGGTAAACCGGCGTCCGGCCAGGTCGGCGTACAACCGGAGTGGTTCTACAAGGGCGACGGGAGCATTGTCGTGCGGCCAGGCCAATCCTTCCCGGTGCCGCCATTTGCCGAGGACGCAGGCGAAGAACCGGAGATCGGTGGCTTGTATGTCATCGGTCACGATGGCAAGCCATATCGCCTGGGGTTTGCGGTGGGTAACGAGTTTTCCGATCACGTGATGGAACGCAAGAATTACCTGTACCTGGCCCATTCCAAGTTGCGCAGTTGCAGCTATGGCCCTGAGTTGCGGGTTGGCGATCTGCCCCAGCACCTGGCCGGTACCAGCCGGATCTTGCGCAACGGCCAGGTGATCTGGGAGAACGAATTCCTCAGTGGCGAAGCCAACATGTGCCATAGCCTGGAAAACCTCGAGTACCACCATTTCAAATACGCTCAGTTCCTCAAACCGGGCGATGTACACATTCACTTCTTTGGCACAGCCACTCTGTCATTCGCCGACGGCATACGTACCCAGCCGGGGGATGTGTTCGAGATCAGCCAGGCTCAATTCGGTGCACCCCTGATCAATGGTATCGACTCTGTCGACGCAGTGTTCGAACCCGGTAACGTCATTCCGCTTTAAGGAGAGCTACATGTCCCAGTTTCTCGGCCACAACTATATCGGCGGCCAGCGCAGTGCCAAGGGTAGCGTCACGCTGCACAGCGTCGATGCCAATACCGGTGAGGCCTTGCCGCAGCTGTTCTATCAGGCCACCCTGCAGGAAGTGGATGCGGCGGCCAAGGCTGCTGCCGTCGCGTACCCGGTCTATCGGGCCCTGAGTGCCCAGCGACGCGCACAGTTTCTGGATGCGGTGGCGGATGAGCTGGACGCGCTGGGCGACGATTTCGTCGAGCTGGTTTGCCGCGAAACCGCGCTGCCCGCCGCGCGTATCAAGGGTGAGCGTGGACGTACCAGCGGCCAGATGCGTCTGTTCGCAACCGTGCTGCGTCGTGGGGACTTCTACGGGGCGCGCATCGACAAGGCATTGCCCGAGCGTCAACCGCTGCCGCGTCCCGACCTGCGCCAATACCGCATTGGCCTGGGCCCGGTGGCGGTGTTCGGCGCCAGCAACTTTCCCCTGGCCTTTTCCACGGCGGGTGGCGACACGGCCGCGGCGCTGGCGGCGGGCTGCCCGGTGGTATTCAAGGCCCACGGTGGGCACATGGCGACGGCTGAGCAGGTGGCCGATGCCATCCTGCGTGCGGCGCAGACTACCGGCATGCCGGATGGTGTGTTCAACATGATCTTCGGTGGCGGCGTCGGTGAGACGCTGGTCAAGCATCCCGCGATCCAGGCGGTCGGTTTCACCGGTTCGCTCAAAGGCGGGCGCGCCTTGTGCGACATGGCGGCGGCACGCCCGCAACCGATCCCGGTGTTTGCCGAGATGTCCAGCATCAACCCGGTCATCGTGCTGCCGCAGGCGCTGCAGGCGCGGGCGCAAACGGTGGCCCGCGACCTGACGGCCTCGGTGGTACAGGGTTGCGGTCAGTTCTGCACCAATCCTGGCCTGGTGATCGGCATTGCTTCGCCGCAGTTCACGGCGTTCACCCAGGAGGTGGCGCAACTGATGGGGGACCAGCCGCCACAAACCATGCTCAACGCTGGCACCCTGAGCAGCTATGGCAAGGGCCTTGAGAAACTTGCGGCGCACCCTGGCATCGAGCATCTGGCCGGCAATGCTCAAGCGGGCAATCAGGCACAGCCACAACTGTTCAAGGCCGACGCGAGCTTGCTGATCAATGCCGATCAAGTGCTGCAAGAAGAGGTATTCGGCCCGGCCACCGTGTTTGTCGAGGTCGCCGACCAGGCGCAACTCAGTGCCGCCTTGCACGGCCTGCACGGCCAACTGACGGCAACCATCATTGGTGAACCTTCGGACCTCGCGCAATTTGCCGAGCTCACGCCCTTGCTCGAGCACAAGGTCGGTCGCATCCTGCTCAACGGTTATCCGACCGGTGTCGAAGTGTGCGACTCGATGGTCCACGGCGGCCCGTATCCGGCGACTTCCGATGCCCGTGGCACTTCGGTGGGCACGCTGGCCATCGACCGTTTCCTGCGTCCGGTGTGCTTCCAGAATTACCCCGACAGCCTGCTGCCGGATGCGTTGAAAAACGCCAACCCATTGCGCATCCAGCGGCTGGTGGATGGCGTGCCATCGCGCGAAGCGTTGTAGGGCGCGCGATCTTCCTGCCTGAAAGCGCATACCTGAGAACAACAACAATCCAGGAGGCTTCATGTCGTGTAACGCCGTCACCGCACACCGTGCGCAATTGGGCGAAGGGCCTTTCTGGGACGTGCCCAGTCAGGCCCTGTATTGGGTAGACATCGCCGGCAAACAGGCCCTGCGCCTGACCGGCGACAGGCTGCAGGCCTGGCATTTGCCGGAGCATGCGTCGGCGTTCATCCCGTGTGCCAGCGGCGATGCGCTGCTGACCATGAGCAGCGGCGTGTATCGCCTCGACTTGGCCAGCGAGCCACAGGCGCCACGCTTGACTTTGCTGTGCGTGGCCGATCCGCAACCCGGCAATCGCGGCAATGAAGCCCGCTGCGATGCCCTGGGCCGATTGTGGCTGGGCACCATGCAGAACAATATCGGTGAGCATGGGGAAGATTTACCCGTGCTTCGTCGTTGCGGTGGCTTGTTTCGTGTGGACCCCGATGCGCGGGTCACCCGCTTGCTACAAGGGCTGGGCATTCCCAATACCTTGCTTTGGAACGACGAGGCGACCCATGTGCATTTTGGCGATAGCCTCGACGGCACGCTGTACCGGTACCCGATCCAGACCGATGGTCAGCTGGGCCCCGCCAAGGTGTGGTTCGGGCCGCATGGGCGTGGCGGCCCGGATGGTTCAGCGATGGACGTCGAGGGCTATATCTGGAACGCGCGCTGGGACGGCAGTTGTTTGCTGCGCCTGAGCCCTGAAGGTGCAGTCGATCGCGTGATCGAACTGCCAGTCAGCCGCCCGACCAGTTGCGTATTTGGCGGCCCGGATCTCACCACCCTGTACATCACCAGCGCCGCCAGCCCACTGAATCATCCGCTGGACGGCGCGGTGCTGGCCATCGAAGTCGATATACCCGGCAAAGCCTGCCATCGCTTTGCCGGATAACCCACTCTGCCTTAGAAAAACAACAACAAGGAGTCACCCTATGAATCGTCGTCGTGCTATCCGTACGCTGTGCTGCGCCGCTGCCGTCGTGCTAAGCGGCCTCAGCACATTCGCACTCGCCGAAGAAGTGAAAATCGGCTTCTTGGTCAAACAGGCCGAAGAACCTTGGTTCCAGACCGAATGGGCCTTCGCCGAAAAGGCCGGCAGGGAGCATGGTTTTACCGTGATCAAGATCGCCGTGCCGGATGGCGAGAAAACCCTGTCGGCCATCGACAGCCTGGCCGCCAACGGCGCCAAGGGTTTTGTGATTTGTCCGCCGGACGTGTCCCTGGGCCCGGCCATCGTCACCAAGGCCAAGCTCAACGGCTTGAAAGTGATGGCGGTGGATGATCGCTTCGTCGATGCCAAGGGCAACTTCATGGAAGACGTGCCGTACCTGGGCATGGCCGCTTTTGAAGTCGGCCAGAAGCAAGGCGCCGCGATGGCTGGCGAAGCGCAGAAACGTGGCTGGGACTGGAAGGACACCTACGCGGTGATCAACACCTTCAACGAACTGGACACTGGCAAAAAACGCACCGACGGCTCGATCCAGGCCCTCAAGGAAGCCGGCATTCCTGAAGACCATATCCTCACTGCGGCCCTCAAGACCCTGGATGTGCCGGGCAGCATGGACGCCACCAACTCGGCGCTGGTCAAGCTGCCCAGCGGTGCGAAAAACCTGATTATCGGCGGCATGAACGACAACACCGTGCTCGGCGGCGTGCGCGCCACGGAAAGTGCAGGCTTTGCCGCGGCCAACGTGATTGGGATCGGCATCAACGGCACCGACGCTATCGGCGAGCTGAAGAAAGCCAACAGCGGGTTCTTCGGCTCGATGCTGCCAAGCCCGCACATCGAGGGTTATGACACCGCGAAGATGATGTTCGACTGGGTCACCAAAGGCACCGAGCCGCCGAAATACACGGCGATGGACGAAGTGACGCTGATCACCCGCGACAACTTCAAGGAAGAATTGAGCAAGATCGGGCTGTGGAAATGACCGCTGCCAGCCTGTGTTTCAACGGCATCGGCAAGACCTTTCCGGGGGTCAAGGCGCTGGATGGCATCCATTTCAGCGCACACCCTGGGCAGGTACACGCGCTGATGGGGGAAAACGGCGCGGGCAAGTCGACGCTGTTGAAAATCCTCGGCGGTGCCTACATCCCGAGCAGCGGCACGCTGCAGATCGGCGCGCAGACCATGGCCTTCAAGTGCGCCGCCGACAGCATTGCCAGTGGCGTCGCGGTGATTCATCAGGAACTGCACCTGGTGCCGGAAATGACCGTTGCCGAAAACCTGTTCCTGGGGCATCTGCCGTCGCGGTTCGGCGTGGTCAACCGCGGCGTGCTGCGCCAGCAGGCACTGGCCTGCCTCAAGGGCCTGGCCGATGAAATCGACCCGCAAGAGAAGCTGGGCCGCCTGTCCCTGGGCCAGCGCCAACTGGTGGAAATCGCCAAGGCGTTGTCCCGTGGCGCCCATGTGATCGCCTTCGACGAACCCACCAGCAGCCTGTCGGCCCGCGAGATCGACCGCTTGATGGCAATCATCGCGCGCCTGCGTGACGAGGGCAAAGTGGTGCTGTATGTCTCCCATCGCATGGAAGAAGTGTTCCGCATCTGCGACGCGGTGACGGTGTTCAAGGACGGCCGCTACGTGCGCACCTTTGACGACATGAGCACGCTGACCCACGACCAACTGGTCACCTGCATGGTGGGGCGTGATATCCAGGATATCTACGACTACCGCGCGCGCGAGCACGGCGAAGTGGCGCTCAAGGTCGAAGGCCTGCTGGGGCCGGGCTTGCGCGAACCGCTCAGTTTCCAGGTGCGCAAGGGTGAGATTCTCGGCTTGTTCGGGCTGGTAGGCGCAGGGCGCACCGAGCTGTTTCGGCTGTTGAGCGGATTGGAGCGCCGCACTGCCGGCCAGTTGGAGCTGTGTGGCGAACAACTGCACCTGCGCTCACCGCGCGATGCCATCGCCGCCGGGGTGCTGCTGTGCCCGGAAGACCGCAAGAAGGAAGGCATCATCCCGCTGTCCAGCGTGGCTGAAAACATCAATATCAGTGCCCGTGGCAGGCATTCGGCCTTTGGCTGGCTGCTGCGTGATGGCTGGGAAAAGGCCAACGCCTGCCAGCAGATCAAAGCCATGAAAGTCAAAACCCCGACTGCGGCGCAGAAAATCATGTACCTGTCGGGCGGCAATCAACAGAAAGCGATCCTGGGGCGCTGGCTGTCGATGCCGATGAAAGTGCTGCTGCTCGACGAACCGACCCGGGGGATCGACATCGGCGCCAAGGCCGAGATCTACCAGATCATCCATAACCTGGCCGCCAGCGGCATTGCGGTGATTGTGGTGTCCAGCGACTTGATGGAAGTGATGGGCATCAGCGACCGCGTCCTGGTGCTGTGCGAAGGCGCGATGCGCGGCGAAAAAAACCGCGAACACGCAACCGAATCCAATCTGCTGCAACTGGCTTTGCCGAGCCAACGTGCCGACGGCCTGGCGAACTGAAGAGGTGAATATGACAAGTCAAAACAATGGGTTGCCGACGATGCGCAAACCCTTGGACCTGCGCGGCGTGCTCGACAATTGGGCGATGCTGATGGCCGCCGCGGTGATTTTTTTACTCTGTGCGTTGCTCGTTGATAACTTCCTGTCGCCGCTGAACATGCGCGGGCTGGGCCTGGCAATCTCCACTGTCGGCATCGCAGCCTGCACGATGTTGTATTGCCTGGCATCAGGGCATTTCGACTTGTCAGTCGGCTCGGTGATTGCTTGTGCCGGGGTGGTGGCGGCGATCGTGATGCGCGATACCGACAGCGTCATGCTGGGGATCGGCGCGGCATTGTTGATGGGCCTCGTCGTTGGGCTGATCAACGGAATCGTGATCGCCAAGCTGCGAGTCAACGCCTTGATCACCACGCTGGCGACCATGCAGATCGTGCGTGGCCTGGCTTACATCTTTGCCGATGGCAAGGCGGTCGGAGTGTCCCAGGAGCAGTTCTTTGTATTTGGCAACGGGCAGTTGCTGGGCGTGCCGGTGCCGATCCTGATCACCATTGTGTGCTTCATGTTTTTCGGTTGGTTGTTGAACTACACCACCTACGGGCGCAACACCATGGCTATCGGTGGCAACCAGGAAGCGGCGCTGCTGGCGGGGGTGAATGTCGATCGCACCAAGATCATCATCTTTGCCGTCCACGGCGTGATTGGCGCATTGGCCGGAGTGATCCTGGCTTCACGCATGACCTCGGGCCAGCCGATGATCGGCCAGGGCTTCGAGTTGACGGTGATTTCGGCCTGCGTGCTGGGCGGGGTATCGCTCAGTGGTGGTATCGGCATGATCCGTCATGTGATTGCCGGGGTGTTGATCCTGGCGATTATCGAGAATGCGATGAACCTGAAGAACATCGACACCTTCTACCAATATGTAATTCGCGGTTCGATCCTGCTGCTGGCGGTGATAATCGACAGGATGAAGCAGCGCTGATGCATGTGGGAGCGAGCAAGCCCGCTCCCACATTTGGGGTGCTTACACCCGATAGATCTCTTTTGCCGTGCCCAAAAGATCAGTCAGTGGAAAACTTGAACACCGTGTTCTGGGTATAAACCTGCCCCGGATCCAGGCGAGTCGAAGGGAAGTTCGGCTGGTTCGGCGCGTCAGGGTAATGCTGGGTTTCGAGGGTAAACGCGCTCCAGTGGTTATAGGTCTTGCCGGCCTTGCCCTTGACCGAACCATCCAGGAAGTTGCTGGTGTAGAACTGCACACCCGGCTCGCTGGTGTAGAGCTGCAAACGGCGCCCCGATTGCGGATCATGTACCTCGGCGGCCAGTTGGCTGACGTCGCCCTTGGCGTCCAGGACCCAGTTGAAGTCAAAACCACCTTGTTTCGGCTCGGCGAATTTTAGCTGGGGGTGATCTTCCTTGATGTGTTTGCCGATGGCGGTGGGTTTGAGGAAGTCCATCGGTGTACCGGCGACCGGGGCCAGTTCGCCGGTGGGAATCAAGGTACTGTTGACTGGCGTGTAATGGCTGGCATGCAAGGTCGCAAGCTGTTTGAGCACATCGCCGTTACCTGCGCCGGCGAGGTTGAAGTAGCTGTGGTTGGTGAGGTTGAGCACCGTCGGTTTGTCGGTGCTGGCGGCGTAGTTGATGTGCAGCTCGTTTTTATCGTTGAGAAGGTAAGTGACCTGAGTCTTGAGATTGCCTGGAAAGCCCATCTCGCCGTCTTTGGACAGGTAGCTGAGCGTCACGCCTACCGAGTCCTGGCTCTTGATCGGTTCGGCCTGCCAAACGCGTTTGTCGAAGCCTTGGGCGCCGCCATGCAGCGAGTTCGGGCCATCGTTGAGCGGTACCTGGTAGCGTTTGCCGTCCAGCTCGAAGGCGCCTTTGGCCAAGCGGTTGCCAAAGCGGCCAATGGTTGCCCCGAAAAAGGCCGTTCCACTCTGATAGCCCTGTACATCGTCAAAACCCAGGACCACATCGTCGAGCTGGCCGTTTTTATCCGGCACGATCAATGATTGCAGGACGCCGCCGTAGGTAATGACCGTGGCTTGCATGCCATTGCCGTTACGCAGCACGTATTGTTCGATGGGTGTGCCATCGTTGGTTTTGCCGAAAGGTTTGTGTTCGCTGGACAGACCAGCGGCCTGGGCGCCGAGGCTGGCCATCGCCAGGGCCAGGCCCAGGCTGGAAAGCAGGTGTCGGGATTGCGGCATGGTTGAACTTCCTTTTGTTGTTTTGATGGAATAGTTCTACTAATTTGCAGATATAGTGTGATTGCACTGCAAATCTATAGCGGTTAAAGGCTTTTTTGCAATATAAAATAAGACTAATTGGATGGGTGAGCATTGTATGAATAATGAAAAGGTGGCAGGCACTCAGGCGGTGTATGCCGATCTGAAAGGTAAAACCGTATTGGTTTCCGGTGGCGCCTCGGGCATCGGCGAAGCGCTGGTGCGCGCCTTTGCACAACAGGGTGCAAAGGTCGGATTCGTCGACCTGGCCAAGGCGCCGGGTGAACACCTGGCTGGGCAGTTATCCGCCCAGGGCCATGGCGTTGAATTTGTACACTGCGATATCACCGATGAGCGCGCCTATCAGGCTGCAATCGCGCACCTGGCGCGCACGCTGGGGCCGATCACCGTGCTGGTCAACAACGCGGCCAATGATGTCCGGCACACCCTTGAGGAAATTGACGGGGAAATGTTCGAGAAGCTGATTGGCGTCAATCTCAAGCACGCTTTTTTTGCCAGTCAGGCGGTAGTGCCGATGATGAAAGCGGCGGGGCAGGGCGCGATCATCAACCTGGGATCGATTGGCTGGATGATGGCTTCGGGCGGCTATCCGGTGTACGCCGCGAGCAAAGCGGCGACCCACGGCATGACCCGGGGCCTGGCACGGGAACTGGGACCTTGGCATATCCGCGTCAACACTTTGGTTCCCGGCTGGGTAATGACTGAAAAACAACTGGCGCTGTGGGTCGATGACACGGCACGTGAGTTGATCCGTCGCAGTCAGTGCCTGCCCGGCAGTGTGCAACCCGAGCATATTGCCAATATGGCGCTGTTCCTGGCCTCTGATGTGTCGGCGATGTGCTCTGCGCAGAACTTTATCGTCGACGGCGGTTGGGTATAAATCCTCGTCCCGGTTAAACACAGCCCACTGACCAGCCTGACGTCAATATCGACTGGCAGGCTGGCGAGCGGCTGGTTGGGCGTGCGCGCAGGTCAGTTCGTAGCGTGCCTTGGCAATCAAATCGGCCACAACCCGAAAAGAATCCAGATCGCTGATGGGAATACTGGTAACCCACGTAGGCACCGTCGGCTGAGCGAAACTGCTCAGTTCAAGATGCAGGGTCTTGCCGTCGGGGCATTCGCAGATACAGCGGTCCGGGAGGAAGGCCTTTTCGATCAGGCACCTTAATTCAAGTATCGACAACCCTAAGTTATTCATGATGCTGACCCCGTACTGATCCCTCAGTTTTACGCCGGCAGGCGAGTTGACGTCGTTGACGCAGCGCACCCGGAACGAAAGCGATCGGGTGTTTAACTAAGAGGTGTGTGGCGAGGTGGGAGTTTAATCAGATGTTCGCAGGGCCCGACGAATGGTGTCGGGCACAACCCTTGATGCGGGGCTGTCTGGCGCTCGACTATGCGTCCCAGGCTCAGGTGCTGGATACTGGGGCATAGTTCTCAGTGGCACAGCCGCCGGGTTGCTGGCGCGGGGCGATTTACACGATATTTACTTGGGCACACAGTAAGGGCGCATTTTCATGAGTGAAACCGAGCGGGCACAGGTGAACGGCGCCATCCGTAACGCTGATGTGCTGATCGTCGGGGGCGGCTTGAGCGGTACGATGCTGGCGGTGCAGCTGCTGCGCTTGCCTGGTACGCGACGGGTTCTGGTGATCGAGCCGCGTGCAGAACTGGGGCGTGGTGAAGCCTATAGCGCAGTGGAACTGGGCCACACCCTTAACGGCAATGCGGCGCGCATGAGTGTCGACCCGGACAACGCCGACGACTTGACCCAATGGTTGACCGCCTACATCGCGGCCGGTGGCTGGCCGGAGTCAGACCAACAGCACGTGCCCGTCAGCGAACTGTTTGTGCCGCGGGGGATGTTTGGCCTGTATGCGCAACAGCGCCTGGCTGAGGCTAAGGCGCAGTCGACGTCCAGTGTCGAACATATCCGTGCCGAAGTGATCGATTTGCAGGTGCAGGTGTCTTCGACCTTGCTCACGTTGAGCGACGGCCAGTGGCTGCGCGGCGAGTTTGCGGTGTTGGCCACTGGCATGTTCCCGGCGGCGCGCACGCCGCAGACTGCCTCCAGCGGACTGAACGCAGCCGCCGTCGACCCTTGGGACGTGAGCGCGATGCGTCAATTGGACCCGCAATCGACGGTGCTGATCATCGGTTCCGGCCTGACCATGGTGGATGCGGTGGTGTCGCTGGATCAGGCCGGTCATCGCGGTCCCATCGAAGTCTTCTCGCGCCATGGCCTGCTGCCCCATGTGCGCCGCCAGCCGCCGGCCTGGGTAGATTTCCTGGCCGAAGACCAGAGCCTGTGCAGCCCCCGGCAATTGCTGCGGGAAGTGCGCCGGCAATGCCGGTGTGCGGTGCATCAGGGTATCGACTGGCAGGCGCCGCTGGACACCGTACGTGCGCACATCGGGCGGTTGTGGAGCCAGGCCAGTGAGCGGCATAAGCGTCAGTTCGTGCGCCATGTACGGCCCTGGTGGGAAAGTCACCATCACCGCTCGCCGCCCTTGAGTGCCGAGTTGGTGGCGCGACTGCACGGGGAAGGGCGGTTGCGTATCCAGGCTGCCTCGTTTCAGGGACTGGAGCCTTCGCAAAACGGTGACGTCATTCTGCGCCTGCGTCGTCGTGGTGAGCAGCACACGACATTGGTTCGCGGCGCTGCGTTGATCAATTCCAGCGGCATTGAATACGACTGGCGCCGAGTGGCCCGGCCATTGCCGCAGCAATTATTGGCGCGTGGCCTGGTGCAGCCCGGGCCGCTGGCGTTGGGGATCGCTGCGGATGTATCCGGAGCGGTTGTGGATGCGCAGGGTCTTGCCAGCCAGCGACTGTTCGCCATGGGGCCACCGTTGCGGGGAGTGTGGTGGGAAAGCACGGCGGTGACGGACGTGGCGCTACAGGCCAAAGCGTTGGCGGCGCGATTGGTGAGGACGACCTGATTTTGCAGGCACCAGGGGGAGCGCATGCGTGCAAATGTGGGAGCGGGCTTGCTCGCGATTGCGGTGGGCCAGCCGTGACTGCTTTGACTGACTCTGCGCCATCGCGAGCAAGCCCGCTCCCACACAAGTCCACCCATCTTTGGGGAAGGCTGGCACCCTGAGACATGCTTTCAATAGTCAGTCTTCACAAAGCCTGGCTTGAGTCCAAACACTTCGACGCCCGCCGCCGTGGACTGGCCAGTGGTCACGGGCACTCGCTCCACTGGCTTATCCATCGCCGCCCGATACTCCACGCTCATGCCATTCCCATTGCGGCGAATCGCCTGGGCCGGGACCACGATGGCCTGGTCATTGCTGTATGTGACGATGGTCAACCTGGCGCTCATGCCCAGGCGAACCTTTTGCAACTGCTGCGGTGTAAGCGTGGGGATCGACAATGTCACCGGAAATTGCGCACTACCCTGGCTATCGCTGGAGATGGCCAGCCCGCTGACCACGCTTACCGAACCGTTCAGGCGTTCGCCGTCGAAACCGTCTCCCATGACTTCCACAGCCTGGCCTTGATGCAGCTGGTTGATATCCAGCTCAGAGACATTGGCGATGATTTTCAGGCGTTCGATATTGGCCAGTCCGAACAGAACCTGGCCCTGGTTGACCTTGCTGCCGGCCTGCACTGGCGCGTTGTTGCTGCCTGAACCCTGCGGCCCGTTGCTACCCGGCCCCGGGACGATGATGCCGGAGAAGGGTGCTTTGACTTCCTTGCCATCGAGCAGGGTGCGCAAGGCCTCATATTTCACTGTAGCGTTGGTCAGCTCCATGTCGGCGATCTGGCGATACTCACCTTTGCCTTGCTCCAGGGTCTGTTGCAGTTCACTGCGCGCCGCTGCCAAGTCCAGCTGTTGCTGCCTGGACTGCTGCTTGAGGTCGTCCAGTTCATTGCGCGGGATGATCCCGCGTTTGAAGAGGTTTTCGCTTTCGGTGAGTTTGCGCTGGGTATTGTCGGTAGCCATTTGCGCGGTACGCAGGCTGCGTCGGGCACGACTGACTTGCTGGCCGCTGTCCCAGTCTTGCATCTCCTGCACCGTGCGACGGGCCTTGAGTTGGGCCGAAAGCGCATCGCGCAATTGCACTTCGAGCGTCGCCGGGTCCATGCGCAGCAGCACTTGGCCGGCCTCGACCCGTTGCCCCTGCTGCACCAGATTGTCCAGCACGTTGCCGTCGAACGGTGCGGTGAGGGTGATGGTGGTGTCAGGTTCGATCTTGCCCACCAGGCCGATTTGATGCACCAGCGGATCGTTCTTCACCGCCAGCCATTGCTCGGCAGTGCCGATGGTAGGTTCGGTGCCAGGGTTTTGGAGGTTGACCAGCACGATCCCGGCGCACCCCAGCAGCACCAGCAAACCAGCACCCAGCAGGCGTTTTCGATTAGTAGTCATTGAGGGCGATTTCCCAGCTTTCCAGTGTCATGCCCAGGGTCAGGTCGAGCTGGGTCTGAGCATTCAAATAGGCAATCAACGCATTGAGGCGCGAATTTTCGGCGTTACGCAGGTCGGCTTCGAAGCTCAGCACCTGGAAGTTAGTGGAGCGTCCGGCGCTGAGTTTGTCGCGCTCAATGTCGATCTTGCGCCTGGACAGTTCAACCGCGCGCTGGGCGATTTCATACTGGCGCCAGCGAGTGCCGAGGTCGCGCACCACGTTGTTGACGTTGCGCTCCAGTTCCTGGCGTGCGTCCGCGATGAGAATGGCCTGGTTCTCCACATTCACCCGCGCGCGCACCTCGGCCTGCCGGGTACTGATGTCGCCAATCGGAATCTGCAGCTGGATCCCGGTATAGCTGTCCCAGCGTCGGTCATGGGTGTTGCCGGTCTGGTTGTTGGTGGCGGCACGCACCTGGTTGGCGCCGGCCACCAGGTTGACCTGCCAGCGCCCGGAATCCTTGGCCACCACCAGATTGAGATCGGCCTGCTGGCTGCCGAGCAGTGTGGCGAGGTATTCCGGCTGCTGGTTCTGGGCCAGGTTGAAGGCCTGGCGCTTATCGATGTCCATGCGCGAGGCCTCCAGGGCTTCGGTGGCGCGGATCGGTGTCGACAGGTCCAGTGCCAACAGGCGCAAGAGTGCCAGGCGACTGATATCCAGTTGGTTCTGGGCTTCCTCGACACTTAATTGCTGGGTGGCGATGTCGGCTTCGGTCTGCACGATTTCAAACTCGGCCATGCGCCCGGCATCGATCAGTGCCTTGTTCACGTCCAGTAAGGCAGTGGAGCGCTTGAGTGCCTCCTGGCTGATGCTCAGTTGCTCCTGGGCACGCAATAACTCACGGTAGTTGGCAATAATCTGGCTGATGGTCTGTGCCACGTTTGCCTTGAGGTTAAGCCGGTTGGCCTGTTCCGCCAGGCGCGACAGGCGCAGCGGTGCAGTGGTGGCGTCCCAGCCGGCACCGCGCATCAGCGGCTGGATGATTGCCAGGTCCAGGCCGTCGCTACGATAGCGTCCGGCACGATCGGCATTGTTCAACTGCTGGGTCCAGGCCATGCTCAGCTGGGTCCCATACTCTCCCAGCAGGGTCGCGGCGGGTGCCAGGTTGGCGTTGCGTGCACGATCTTCGGAGCCCTGGGTGCTGCGGTAATAACTGTTGAGCATCAGCTTGGGGTTGAATGTATCTTCAGCCACCCGCAGGTCAAACTTCTGCGCCACGCGCTGCAGGTAGGCGCTGCGGATGCCGGGATTGTTGCGCAGCCCAAGGTACACGGCGTCACCCAGGGTCAACGTGGTGACCTGAGCGTTGAGCGATACGCTGCGCTCATAGCTGCTGCGGGTGATGGTCGGCGCCGATGGGCGGATCACCACATCTGCGCCGAGGCTGGGCAGGCTTGCCAGGGTGAGGAGCAACAGCAGCGATTTATTCATCACGCAGGGCCTCCACGGGTTGTAGCCGTGATGCCGAGATGGCCGGGTAAATGCCGAAAAACAACCCCACCAACAAGGTACTGCCCACGCCCAGCGGCAAGGCGGCGACGGCCATGGAAAATTGCCAGCCAGAGAGCCAGGCATAGAGGTAAGCGGCGCTCATGCCCAGCACTGCCCCGCATAACGCACCGACGGCGGTCAGGGTCACCGCTTCGAGCAGGAACAGGTTGCGGATGTCGCGCTGGCGTGCGCCAAGGGCCATGCGAATCCCGATTTCCCGGCGCCGCTCAGAGACGTTCATCAGCATCACGTTCATCACCCCGACGCCACCGCCCACCAGCGAGATGGCGCCCAGGGCCAATAACAGGTAGGCAAAGGTGCGACTCTGGCGGGTCATGCCATCGATCATTTGTTGCGGCACCTGGATGTCGACGTCATGTTCGGTGAACTGTGCCCGCAATGCTGCAGCGGCTTGAGCGGCGACGCGCTCCATGTCCTGGCCGGCGGCGGCGCGAATCACCACGCTGCCGACCTGTGGCGTCGAAGAGATGCGACGCATGCCCGGCGCAGGAATGAACAGCGAGTCGTTGGCTTGCACCGGAATCAGCATCGCCCGTGGCTGGTTGTGGAGAATGCCGATGACCTGGAACAGGTAATCATTAATCCGCACGCGATCGCCCAACTGCAGCGGGTTACCCGGTGCGCTCAACGCCTGGGCGATGTGTTCGCCCACCACCGCATAGGTTTGTGCATCATCGAATTCGGACAGGAACCGGCCAGCACGCAGCGACAGGCGCATGGCGTCCTTGAGGTCGGGAGTGCTGCCCACCAGGCTGGCGTTGGTGGTGTGGCCTTGAAATACCACCGGGCCACTGAACAGGGTAATGGCGCCGATATGGGTAATTTGCGGTACGGCGTCACGCACCGCTTGCAGATCCAGGCTGGCAGGCCTCGCCGCGTTGCTGTTGCTTTTGGGTGGGAACTGCGCCACCAGGGTGTCGGTGCCCATGTCCTTGAAAATCATCGCGGCATCTTCGGCGGCGTTGTGGCCGATATTGATCAGCGCCACCACCGATGAGCTACCGATCACGATTCCCAGTAACGCGAGGACCGAACGCTTGCCCAGGGTCCGCAGGCTGACGAATGCCTCGTGCAGCAATTGGCTCAGGCTCTGTTCGACCCGCAGGCTCATAGGCGTGGGGCCTCTTGCACGACGCCATTGCGTACCAGGATCTTGCGATTCAGGCGTTCGGCAATGTGTGGATCATGGGTGACGATAATCAGCGTGACGTGTTGCTCGCGGTTGAGGGCCAGCAGCAGGTCCATGATTTCCTGGGCGGTGTGGCTATCGAGGTTGCCGGTGGGCTCATCGGCGAGAATCACTGACGGCGCCCCCACCAATGCCCTGGCAATCGCCACCCGTTGGCGCTGGCCGCCGGAAAGATCGGCGGGGCGATGATGGGCGCGCTCGGCCAGGCCGACTTGATCAAGCATGTGCAGGGCGCGCTCTACCGAGTCATGGCGCGAGACACCCCGGTAACTCAGGGGCAGGGCGACATTGTCCAGCGCACTGAGACGCGGCAGCAGGTTGAAGCTCTGGAACACGAAGCCGATCTGCTGGTTGCGGATCGCGGCGAGCTGATCGGGGGTTGCGTTGAAAATGTCATGGCCGGCAAAGCAGTACGCTCCGCAGTCGGGCAAGTCGAGCAGGCCGAGAATATTGAGCAGGGTGCTTTTACCCGAACCGGAGGCGCCGAGAATGCCGCAACTGTCGCCACTGCTGATCGACAGGCTGACGTCATTGAGAATTGCCAGGTGCTGTCCGGCCAGTCGATAACTCTTGCCGATGCCTTGCAGGGAAATAAAGCCTGGGAGCGTTGGGGTGCTGGTCATCATGACTACGCCTTGCGCTACGGCGATCCGTCGGTCTTCCTGAATATTCTTGTTACAAGTTCAGGGGGCGCCAGACGGTTGCCAACAGTTGGTTTTTATTCTTGTTTTTTAAAACATTGTTTGAATAGTAACCTTGATCAACAGGCTTCGCCAGCCACAGAGATAGAGCGGTTTGCGCTTTTTCGCGCAGGAAGATCCTGGCACGAAAAACCATGATTCCAGCCCTGAAAAGGCGTCGACAAGCCGTTCGGCAGGGCCTTTGGATAGTATGGCGCTGTGTCACTACTTGCTTTCGATCAGCGGCCCCGGTATAAAAAATCAAATTTTTTTTTAAAACAACATTCCGCCGTGGAACTTTTATGGTCGCGAAGAAACTCAGCGCTCCAAACGTTACCAAGACTCGATTGCTGGATGCGACAGAGGCTCTTTTCATAAAGTACGGCTATGACGCCGTTCTACTGCGCCAGATTACCGAGAAGGCCCAGGTCAATCTTGCGGCGGTGAATTACCACTTCGGGGACAAGGATTCCCTGATGAAAACCCTGTTGATGCAACGCCTGGAGCCGCTCAACGAGCAGCGCCTCGAGTTGCTTGCGCGTTGCGAGGCCGAATCCGATGGCCCGCTGGACTGCGACACCTTGCTTGGCGTGCTGTTCGCGCCGGCCATGGGCCTGGAGCGCAGCGACCCTTCAAGTGGGGAAGGCCGCTCATTCATTCGCTTCCTGGGGCGGGTCTACAGCGATACTTCACCGTTTATCCAGGAGTACCTCAAGGTTCATTACCAGCCGGTGTTCCAGCGTTTTTTCGAAGCCTTCGCGCTGGCCTTGCCGGACCTGCCACGCAATGAGCTGGGCGTGCGCCTGCAGTTTGCCCTCAAGGCGATCTCTGGGGTCATGGCCGGCACCGAACTGCGCTTGCTGATGAACTCCATGAGCTTGGGCCGCCCGGCCACTGACGCCGAAGTCATGGCCAAGCTGATTACCCTGGTCTCGGCGGCCATTCGTGTCCCTCAGCAAAGCCCCGAAGCCGAAACGGCCCTGGCACGGGTGCTGGATACCCAGCGTGCGATTCGTGAACAAGCCCCGGCACCGGCCCCCAGCAAGATGGTTCGCTGATAATCTGGCCGGCTCGCAACGAGCCGGCCAGGTGCTGTTGCATGCTTTATCCCCGCCAGCCGTTAACCAATCCGCCAAAACCCAGGCAAAAAAAAGCCCGCTGGGGCGGCGGGCTTGATGTGAAGCGTTTGTAACGGATGAGGCTTCACAGTACGGCTGGGGATGTGAACAAAGCGTGAAAAAAATGTAAGAGAAGTTGTATGTATTGCAGCAAATTTGTTATCGCGCCTAAATCTTCCACCTGCCGGCACTTTTAGCCAATCGACCGCGCATTGCGTCCACGTTCACTGCCAGCTGCAACGTCAACAGACGATAACCATCCAGTGCGCTGTGGACGGGCGTTTCCATGACCGTTTCGGTGACTGGCACAGTGCTGGCACGTTCCAGACGTTCGGTCGCCCCCGACTGCAACGCCCGGGCCATTGCGATCAACTGCACCCGAATTTGCCGATGCTCGGCCTTGAGCGCCACTTGCATCCGTGCCATCGCCTGTTCATCCCGAGGATCGGGGCGCGTGTTACCCAGGATCTCCAGAGTGCTGATGCACATGCGCAAGTGCCGCTGAATCGAGTCCAGCTCCGTCATGGAGATCCGCACTTCCTTGGATACCGAAGGCATCAACGAGCGCAGTTGCAGCATCGCTGCGTTCAAACGGTTGAGCAGTTTGAGGTGCTCGTCATCGGTCACCGATTGGCCACTGATGATCCGGTTGTAGGTTGTGGCGCAATCGCGCAGTGCACTGGCCAGGTTGTAGCGCCAGGAATATACGGCGTACAGCGGTAGGGCGAAGGAAAATGCCAGGGCCAGGGCGATGCCGATCAGAATGTCGACAGTGCGCCACAAGCCATCGGACAGCGGGTTGTCACCATGGCCGGCGACGATGAACACGGTGATCCCCGACAGCAGCGCGGTATACCCACCCTTGCCGATGGCGTGGTAGGAAAAGAACCCACAGACCACGGACATCAGCAGGTACGTCAATAGCGGCACGCCCAGGTAGGCCTGTTGGGCGACCAGCGCCAGGCCGACGCTGGCTCCGATCAGCGTGCCATAGGCGCGCTCGACGGATTTCTTGCCGATATTGCCGTGGTGCTGCAAACCGCCGATCACAACCAGCATGGTCACTGAGGCCCACTCGCCATGGGGCACATTGAGGCCAGTGGTCAACAGGATGGTTGCCAGCAAACCGATGGAAACACGGATCGCATGGATCAACCTGGCGTGGCGGTAGCGGCGATAGGGATCCAGTAGTGGGCGCAACAAGCGCCGGGCAAAAGGGTGCAGGCGTACAGCAGGCAGAAACTTCATGGGTCAAGGCATCCCCCTCGCGCCTACAGTAGGTGCGATGTCAGAAAATATAGTCCGTGGTCAAAAAGCTCGAAGCGCGATCCCGAATGATGTCGCTGATCAAGTCCTTGTTGTTTTCCTGGAACTTGGTAGCAACCAGGGTGCGGATCGAGAACACGCGCAAGGCGTCATGCACTGACAACGTGCCTTCGGCCGAGTTCTTGCGCCCGTTGAACGGGAAAGTGTCCGGCCCGCGCTGGCATTGGGCATTGATATTGATCCGGCCGACCTGATTGGCGAAGGTATCCACCAGGCGCCCGACTTCCACTGGGTTGATGCCGAAGATGCTCAGTTGCTGGCCGAAATCCGACTCCAGCACGTAGTCGATCACTGTATCCAGGTCGCGGTAGGGCACGATCGGTACCACAGGACCGAACTGCTCCTCATGGTAGACCCGCATCTGCGGACTCACCGGGTAGAGCACTGCCGGGTAGAAAAACGAACCGCGACTGGCGCCGCCGTTGGTGTTCATCACGCTGGCACCGTGGGCCTGGGCGTCGGCCACCAGGGCATGCAGGTAGTCGACCTTGCCGGGCTCTGGCAGGGGGGTCAGGGAGACACCGTCCTCCCAAGGCATGCCGGGCTTGAGCGTCGCCAGCTTGTGGTTGAATTTTTCGATAAAGCTTGCGACTACATCCTCATGCACGAAGAGGATTTTCAACGCTGTGCAGCGCTGGCCGTTGAACGACAGCGATCCGGTGACCGCCTCGTTGACTGCGTTATCCAGGTCTACCTCGGGCAATACAATCCCCGGATTCTTCGCATCCAGCCCCAGGGCCGCGCGCAGGCGGTGAGGGCGCGGGTGCAGCTTTTTCAGGTCGCTGGCGGCTTTGTTGGTGCCGATAAACGCGAAGATATCGATCTTGCCGCTGGCCATCAGCGCGCTGACGGTTTCGCGGCCACTGCCATAGATCACGTTTATCACGCCGGCCGGGAAGCTGTCGCGAAACGCCTCCAGCAACGGGCGGATCAACAGCACCCCGAGTTTGGCGGGCTTGAATACCACGGTGTTGCCCATGATCAGCGCTGGAATCAGGGTGGTGAAGGTTTCATTGAGCGGGTAGTTGTAAGGGCCCATGCACAACGCCACACCCAGCGGCACGCGGCGGATTTGCCCAAGGGTGTCCTGTTCCAGCTCGAAGCGACTGGAGCGGCGGTCCAGCTCCTTGAGGGCGTTTATGGTGTCGGTGATGTAGTCGCAGGTACGGTCGAACTCTTTTTGCGAGTCCTTGAGATTTTTGCCGATTTCCCACATCAGCAGTTTCACCACGCCATCGCGCTGTTCGCGCATGCGCCGCAAAAAGGCTTCGACATGCTGGATACGTTCAACCACACGCATCGTCGGCCATTGGCCCTGGCCGCGATCATAGGCGCGTACGGCGGCATCGAGGGCGGTCAGGGCGGTGTCGGCATCCAGCAGCGGCGTGCTGCCGATGATCACCGGCGTGTCGCCGTCCGGCCCCTTCAGCTGCACCGGGCTGCGTACTTGGGCCAAGGGACCGTCCCATGTGCGTAGTTGGCCGTCCACCAGATAGTCACGCTGTTCGATCGGGGCCGGGAGTCGGAATTGTTCGGGAATGTCGTTGGCGGTGGGAAACAGATTGGCAAACAAGAGATCGGTGGTCATGTGACTTCCCCTGGAGTGATTGCGCAGCTTGGGTTAGAGATTCCTCCATCCAAGGGCTCTGTTGCAAGGCTTACGCGTTATCCACTACGCACAGCGGCGCTCGCCGGGTAAACTGCCGGGCTTACTTGAAGGAGTTCACATGAGTCAGTACCAGCCGGGCATTCTTGCTGCACCGGTGCCTTTGCAGGCACGCCATCTGTTTTTTGCCGTCGCGTCCATTGACGCCGTACCTGCTGCGCTCGATGCGCTTGTGCAGTGGGCCGATTCGGCAGTGGTGGTGGGTTTCGGTGAGCCGCTGGTCAATGCCCTGGGTGTGCAGGTCGATGGGCTGCGCAGCTTTCCCCACGTGAGCGGTCCGGGCGCCGATAATCCGTCCACCCAGCAGGCATTGTGGTGCTGGCTGCACGGCGAGGACCGTGGTGAACTGCTGATGCGCAGCCGGGCCATGGAAAAAGTCCTGGCGCCGGCCTTTCGCCTGGTGCAGATGACCGAAGGCTTTCGCTACAAGACCGGTTTCGACCTGACTGACTATGAAGACGGCACCGAAAACCCCCACGACGATGCTGCAATTGAAGCAGCAGTAGGGGCAAGTGGCGCCAGCTTCGCCGCGATCCAGCAATGGCAGCATGATCTGGACGGTTTCGCCGCGCTGCCTGCCCAGGAGCGTGATCACATCATTGGTCGCCGCCACGGCGATAACGAAGAACTGGACGACGCCCCGGAGTCCGCCCACGTCAAGCGTACCGCCCAGGAAAGCTTCAGCCCCAAAGCTTTTGTTGTACGCCGCTCCATGCCATGGGCAGAAAATGGCCAGGCGGGGCTTATGTTCCTCGCATTCGGGCACTCCTTTGACGCGTTTGAAGCTCAACTGCGACGCATGAGCGGTCTGGAGGACGGGATCGTCGATGGGCTGTATCGCATCAGTAAACCGTTGACCGGCGGCTATTACTGGTGCCCGCCACTCAAGGACGGACGACTGGACCTGGGTGCCTTGTTGGCGGGCTGAACGCTGCTCAACGGCCTTTTACCGCTTCCAGCCACGCCGGGTCCAGGCGTGGCTGCTCCAGTTCGATCCCCAGTGCTTGCATCTTTGCCTTGTGCGCATCCATGTCCCGTACCAGTTGCGCCTGGGCGCTGGAATTGGCGTCCAGTTCATGCATTTGAGTCAGGCCCAGGTGGTAGAAACGCAACAGCTTGATCGCTGACGGGTCGTTGGCCTGGACCTGTTCATTCACCTTGTGCATGAGGTTGGTCACGCGCATCAGGTTGCGCTTGAGTTGCCAGCCGTATACCGCAGGCGCCAGCCATGCCTGGGACCAGAACGGGCCGCGCACCAGTGCCACGGTCAGCACCACGCCAGCCAGAACGCCGCCGACGTTGAAGCGAAAGTTATCGCCGCCGGGTTCGCCAAACAGCATCACTGCCAGGCTCGACAGCAGCATGGCCAGGGCCACGAATATCACCGCGACGAGCATGGTGCTGCGGCGGGTCTGTCGGCGATAGGCTTGCGGATCGAAAGGTTTGATCTCGAACATCCGGGGTGCAGTCTCCATGAAGGAAGTAGGGGCATTGAACCGCGCGGCATCTTCTCATGGTTTACGGCTGTAGTGAGAAAGTCGATCAGACCACCCGGCACTCAAGTTGAACGATGGCCGCCGGGGTTTTCTCTAACACCTGTGTGCAATGGATATTCAAGTGAGGTAGGCCATGACTTGCTATCAGCAGCAACCCGGCACCGACAACCCCGACGAACCCATCATGCCGGGGGAGGTGGAGCGCGATAACGATGCCAATCGCCCCAACGACCCGGTCAAGCGTGAGCGAGAGCAGGTGGACGAGAATCTTGAGCATCTACACGATAAGGCCCGTGTGCTTTGACGACGCGACGAGCCCAGGAGATTGGTATGACTGAACATTCTGAAAAGCCTGACGGCCCGCATTCGTCAGAGCATGCCACTGACCGCGACGAGTTGGGATTCGATCCAGACTCCCCGGATGTGGCTGACCCGCAGGTCGATCCGGTAGGCCCGGCGATTGCGCCGCTGGATAAGGAAAAGCACAAGGCGCCCGCCCCCAAAACTCCCTATGACCCCTTGGGTAATTTGAAACCTTGATAAAAAACCTGCAGGGCGTTCGATGCGAACGCCCTGCAGGACATATTCACTCACTCGCCAAAGCGCTTGGGTGCAACCCATGTCACATCGGTAATACCGTATTTTTCCGCCCACGGTCGCGTGGTTTTCTTGGTGCGCTCATGGCCGGGCCGGCCGATGCGACCAACGTGAGCAACACCTGCATCGCAGCTGGCCCAGTGCCATGCTTCAGCATTGTTCATCACTTCGGCCCGCACCACGAAGGATTTGTCTTCGCCGTGCAGTCGGTAGTGGATGGTGTAGATCGTTGCGGTACTCATATCGACTCCCTGTGTTGATATGAAATGGATTCGATAGGGTTCAGAAAGGTTCAGAAAGTTTGTAGCGCAACCAGGTGTTCAGTTGATCCAGATCACAATTGGCAACAAACCTGGTTCCGGGTATTAGTATTGCCTTCGCCCAGCGCTCAAGGATTGCGCCATGTCTCAGGATTCTCCACGTCTGACCCACAGCCGTCTGTACCTGCAACGCCTGGGGTACGACGCGCCGCCGCCCCCGACCCTGCAAACCCTGGCAGAGCTGCAGTTGCGTCATGTCAGCACCTTCGCCTTCGAAACGCTCTCAAGCCTATTGCGTTTACCGGTGCCTATCGATTTGCCCAGCGTCGAGCAAAAGGTCCTGTTGGACGGGCGCGGCGGCTATTGCTACGAACTGAACCAGATGTTTCTGGCTCTGCTGCAGGAGCTGGGTTTCGAGGCGCGCGGCATCACCGGCCGCGTGATAATGGGCGGCCCGCCTGATGCACTCACGCCGCGCACCCATCGCCTGAGCCTGGTGACACTGGACGGCGTGCGTTACATAACCGACGTCGGCTTTGGCGGCATGGTGCCCAGCAGTCCGTTGCAATTGGATAACGAGCAACCCCAGGCCACGCCTCATGAGCCTTATCGCTTGACCGTGAAGGAGGGCAGTTACACGTTGTGGGCGCAAGTCGGCGGGGAATGGCGCGGGCTTTATGTGTTTGACCTGCAAATGCAGGCGCACTTCGATTACGAGATCGGCAACTGGTATGTGTGTACTCATCCCGAGTCGCCGTTTCTCGGGCAGTTGAAAGTCGCGCTGATCGGCCCTGGCCTGCGCCGTACCTTGAATAACGGTAACTACGCTGTCCATTATCTGGGTCGAGACAGCGAAAAACGCTCCATTGAGGATGCGGATCAATTGCTCGCACTGCTGGAAAACAGCTTTGGACTGCGTTTGCCCGAGGATCCGCAGTTGCGACCGAACGTGGTGAAAATGTTGAGTACTCCTTCAGCTTGAAGGCTATGCGCGTTGGAATAGGGTCCGTCACACCCTCGACGGTCGCGCCAGATTCAAGCGTGACGCGCAGGGTTTCAAGGTTAGCCGCGCTTTCTTGAGGGTGTATTGAGCCCAGTGTGGGGCCGTTCCTGCACTGGGTTGTGTCCGCCCAAGCCCCCCTTTTTGTCCCCCAATACCCTCAACGTCGTACCACTGCTGCCTTAGTGTGGAACCAGCTTTCCATAGCCTGAGAAGAGAGAGTGGCCATGTGGTCAACGTCCTGCCGTCGCATTGCTTTACTGCTTGCCCTGCACAGCCTGTTGACCGGCTGTGACGACGCGCCGCAACCTCCCCCCGAACGTGCCACGGCTGTCAGTGGCATGCCACGCGATGTGGACCTGGCCCGGATCTATGACACCAGTTGCAAGCTCTGCCACGCCAACCCGACAGCCGGCGCGCCTCTGACCGGTGATGTCTCGGCCTGGAGCCCGCGTATTGCCCAAGGCATGGACACGCTGCTGGATCACACAATCAACGGCTACAACGGCATGCCGCCCATGGGGCAATGCATGCAGTGTTCCGAGGAACAGTTCATGGCCCTGATCAGCTTTATGGCCGGCCTTCACGGCCAATCGGAATAGTGGAGTAGGTGATGGCGCTTTCACGGCGGCAACTGCTGCAACGCTCGGCGATAGCCGGCACATTCCTGGCCCTGGCCAGTAATCCTTTATTGGCGCAATTGGCCCGGGCACCGAGGCTGATCCCGTGGCGCAACTGGTCGGGGGCGCAGAGTTGCCTGCCTCTGGCACGGTTGGCGCCCAAGGATCTCGACGAGTTGGTACAGGTGGTCCGTCAGGCGCCGGGGCAGATCCGGCCCGTGGGTTCCGGTCATTCGTTCAGTGCCCTGGTGCCCACTGACGGTACATTGCTGTCCTTGAGTTTTTTCAACGGCTTGCTTGATCACGATAGCGCCAGCCTGCAAGCCACCTTCGGTGCTGGTACGCCGATGTCACGCATGGGACCGGTGCTCAAGGAAATTGGCCAGGCGCTGCCGAACATGGCGGATATCGATTACCAGACGCTGGCGGGCGCGATAGCTACCTCGACCCACGGCACAGGCGTGGGTTTTACCTCGTACTCCGGGCTGGTTTGCGGGTTGCAGTTGGTGAACGCCCAGGGCGAGGTGCTTGATTGTGACGCTCAGCACCATGGCGAGGTCTTCAATGCCGCGCGGGTATCCCTGGGCGCGCTCGGGGTGACCACCCAGGTTCGCCTGCAAAATCGTACGCCGTATCGCCTGCGCGAGCGCCAGTGGATCGCCAGGACCGAAGAGCTGCTGGAAGACATCGAAACCAACACCCGGGCCAATCAACATTGGGAAATGCTGGTGGTGACGCATTCCGACTACGCCTTGTCCATTGCCCTGAACGAAACCACCGACCCCCAAACCCCAGTCACTGACCCCGCGCAGGGGAGCGGTAACGAGTTTGTGTCGATCATCGAAAATCTCGACAAGTACGTCAGCGATTTTCCCGAGACGCGGCGTACATTGCTTAACGGCCTGCGCCATTTCGCAAGCTTTGAAGACCGGGTGGCCGAGTCGTTCCAGGTCTACGCCAACGTACGCAATGTGCGCTTCAATGAGATGGAATATTCGGTTCCCGCCGAACACGGGCCGGCCTGCTTGCGTGAGATTCTCAAGTTGATCCGTGACAAGGACCTGCGCACCTGGTTTCCCATCGAGTACCGCTACGTCAAGGCAGATGACATCCCCTTGAGCATGTTCGAGGGGCGCGATAGCTGCGCGATTTCGGTACACCAACACTACACCATGGACCATCACAACTTCTTCGCGGCGGTGGAGCCGATCTTCTGGAAATACGCCGGTCGGCCTCACTGGGGCAAGTTGCACACCCTAAATGCTCGCAGCCTGGAGGCGTTGTATCCACGTTGGAACGAATTTGCACGGGTGCGCCAGGCTCTCGATCCTGGTGGGAAATTCCTTAACGCGCACCTGTCATCAATACTGGGAGTTGCCGGATGAATCGTCGCAACTTTATGTTCGGCACCTTAGGGGCCGGCGCCGTGCTGGCGGCGGGCGCAGCGATGTTGCGTCCCGCCGAGCGGGGCGCGCCCTACGGTGAGTATTTCAGTCGGTTGAACCGGGAACTCAAGGCCCATGGGCCAATGCGCCCGGTGATAGTGATCGACCTGGATCGCTTGGATCACAACATCGATGTGGTGATGCAATCGGTCCAACGTGGCGGCAAGCATTTGCGCCTGGTGGAGAAGTCCCTGCCGTCACCGGGTCTGCTGGCCTATATCGCCAAGCGTGCCGGCACGCAGCGGCTGATGTCCTTCCATCAACCGTTTCTGAATCATGATGCGCTGCTGTTTCCACAGGCCGACATCCTGCTGGGCAAACCGCTTCCGGTGCGTTCTGCCGAACTGTTTTATCAAAGTCACAAGGGCGCGTTCGATCCTGCGCGCCAGTTGCAATGGTTGCTCGATACACCCGAGCGGCTGCAACAATACCTGGCGCTGGCCCAGGGATTGGGTACGCGCTTGCGGGTCAATATCGAACTGGATGTGGGGCTGCATCGCGGCGGCGTCAGCGACAACAGGGTGTTGGGGCAAATGCTCGGATTGGTCAGCGCACATCCACAGCATCTGGAGTTTGCCGGTTTCATGGGCTACGACCCCTTCGTCGGCATGGGTGTGCCGGGAATTCTTGGCTCGCCCCAGGCGCTGTTCGACAAAGTCATGCAGCGCTACCAGGGCTGTGTTGACTATACCCGCCGGCATTTCGCGCCGTTGTGGCACGACGGGCTGACACTCAACACGGCTGGCAGCCCCAGCTACCGAATACATGAACAAGAACAACTGAGCAGCGAGGTATCGGTGGGCACCGGCTTGCTCAAGCCGACGCATTACGATTTACCCGCCCTTGGCGACCATGTGCCAGCGGTTTACATCGCCACGCCAGTGCTGAAAAGCACCGGTGCGGTGAATATCCCGGCACTCGATGACAAGTCGCGACTGCTCTCGTGGTGGGACCGTAACCTGCGCGCCACCTACTTTATCTATGGCGGCAACTGGATGGCCGAGTTCGAGTCACCGGCCGGGCTTCGAAGCAACTCTTTGTATGGTCGCAGCTCCAATCAGGAGATGGTCAATGGCTCGCCATCGGTGGGGCTGGGGGTGGAAGACCAGGTTTTTCTGCGGCCTACCCAGAGCGAGTCGGTGCTGTTGCAGTTCGGCGATCTGCTGGCGGTGCGAGGTGGCAAGATCGTTGAGTCATGGCCGGTTTATTCATGAGTGGGAGCCAATCGGCTCCCCCCTTGAGCGTGTCTACAGTGCAAACGGAATTGTCAGTTTCGCCCATAGCATGTCGCCTTCAGGCCGGTTCTCCACATCAAATTCCTTGGCCCACCGAATCTCTGCGCTGGCGTACTCGAGGAAGGTGAAATATACCGCCGGCCCGATGGCAAACACTTGGCCCCGCACGCCATCGTTGACCTCCTGGCCAAAGACATCGGTGACGGTGCGCCCATATTGTTTATCGTCGGTGGTTTGCTTGAGGTAGTAGCCATTCAGGCCCAGGCTCAGGGTGTCGGTCAGCTTGTAGCTGGCGGAGTAGTCGAAGTGAAAAATCTGCCCTGAACGGTAGTCGGTGTCGTGGTTTTCCTTGTTGAAGCTGTAGGTGGTCTTGATCGATAGCTCAGTGCGTTCGTTGGGTAGCCAGGTCGCGGAAAACAGCGGCTTGTAGGTGTAGAAGTTATTGCTCGTATTGGCCAGGCGCGTGGCATCGTATTCGCCGGTCGGCAGGGTGATTTCCACTGCGGCGGCGAGCGTCAGGTTTTTACCCATGTCCCACAGAATGATCGGTGCAACGGTCGTATCACCCATGCTTTCGCGCTGATCGGACATACCGAACAGCGCCACTTGTTGCTTGATATACGGCTGGGCGATGTAGCCGCCCAGCCTCCCGCCAAGCACGCGCACCGGACTGAGGTAGTCCAGGCGCGGAATGATCGCATCGGACTGGATCTTCACTTCTGGCACTTTGCCGCCCAGGGAGCTGATGTTCAGCTTTTTGGCTTCGTAATGGTTGTAGTAGAGATTGAAGGCGAACATGTGGTCCGGCAGGTTGTTGACATCCAGCGGCAAGATGTAGAAACCGTCGGTGCCAGTGCCGATATTGTCCACGCCGCCTTCCGTGGCAAGGGCCGGCAGGCTGGTAAGCGCCATCAAGGCAAGATACAGCGGGTGGAACACGCGGTTCGGATTCATGGCTGTGCCCATTATTATTGTTGGATTTATGCATCGTCGGCTCCACGAGAGCCTGGCCCATAGAAATAAGCGCTTGGCGTCTTGCATGGCAGGGTATTGGCGGACAGATAGGGGGCTTTGGCGGACAGTTTCAGTTCAGAGTGCGGCGATCCTTGCAAGGGCCTATGATTGTCGGGATGTTTCTAAAACAAGAGCTGAAGTACTCAGTCGGGAATGGAAGATCCATGCACAGCAAAGCCGTTGATTCGCACTATGAAGTGGCTCTGGTCTCGCCGTTTCTCCTGCAAACCCTGGGGCACGTCGTTGCACAGAAAGGCGCTAACGCCCCGTCCCTGTGCCGTGGCCTGGGATTTATGCTGGCGGACCTGGATGACCCATCCCAGCGTATTTCCTATCGCCAGGCAGTGGCGATGATCCAGCGCGCCCTTAAGGTGCTGCCTGGCCAGGGGTTGGGGTTGTGTGTCGGCAACCAGAACGTACTGGGCACCCTGGGCTTGCTGGGGCATGTCATTTCATTGTGCGAGACATTGCGCGATGCCTTTACCATCGGTGAGCGGCATCAACAGGCTTGCGGCGGCATCGCCACCTCGCGCATCCATGAAGATGCGCACCAAGTGTGTGTCGACATCGATTGTCTATTGCCCTACGCCGAGGTCCAGGTGTTCGCCGCCGAAGAATTCTTCGCCAGCCTTATGGTCTACGGTCGGACACTGGTGGGGCAGGATTTCATGCCCTTGCGCATGGAGTTCATGCACGCGGCACCCACGTATGCCGATGAGTACCGCCGGTTGTTCGGTGACAACGTTGGCTTTGGTTGCCTGCATAACCGCATGATTCTGGCCCCGCACTGGCTGGAGCGCAGATTACCGAATCATCATGCCCTGGCACTGCGTCAGGCCCTGGAATTGCTGGAATTGGAAAGCGCCCATCTGCACCAAAAGCTCGACTTGATCCAGGCGGTAGAACGGGCCATTTCCAGGGACTTGCAAGGTAGTCAACTGGAGAAGATCGCCAGTGACTTGAACATGAGCGGGCGTACGCTGCGACGACGCTTGACCGAACACGGGTTAACGTTCGAAGCGTTGCTGGAGCAAGTGCGCCGCGCGCGGACCATGGGCTTGCTGGCAAACCCTGGGTTGTCCATCGAGCGCATCACCGAAGAGGTTGGCTACAGCGACGTACGCAGTTTTCGCCGGGCATTCAAACGATGGACAGGGCTTAGCCCGAGTGCCTTCCGGGAGGAGGGGAGCAAGTCTGCATGCAGCCTCGCCCTGTGAATGCCACACTATCAAATCCACACTCATCTGGAGGTTGGTATGCGCACCATTGATCTGGCGGGCACCCCGGTTCCTGTCATCGGCCAGGGCACCTGGCGCATGGGGGAAAACCCGGCGCAGCGCGGCGCGGAGGTAGCGGCGCTGCAATTGGGCATCGACGAAGGCATGACCTTGATCGACACCGCAGAAATGTACGGCGAGGGAGGTGCCGAAGAGGTTGTCGGGGAGGCGATACGCGGGCGACGGGACCGGGTGTTTCTGGTCAGCAAGGTTTACCCTCATAACGCCAGCCACAAAGGTGTGCCCCGTGCTTGCGATGCCAGCCTGCAGCGCCTGGGTACCGAGCGCATCGATTTGTACCTCTTGCACTGGCGCGGGCAATACCCCCTTGAAGAAACGGTTGAGGCATTCGAGCGTCTGCGCGAGGCCGGCAAGATCGGGCGCTGGGGAGTGTCCAACTTCGACGTGGCGGATCTCCAGGAACTGGCTTCGCCGGCCTGCGCAACCAATCAGGTGCTGTACAACATCCAGGAGCGCGGTATCGAATTCGATCTGTTGCCGTGGTGGCAGCAACACCACCTGCCGTTGATGGCGTACTGCCCAATCGCCCAGGGCGGTGAGTTGCTGTCCAGTCCTACCCTCAAGCAGATCGCCCAGCGTCACGACGTGACGCCGGCCCAGGTCTCCCTGGCATGGGTACTGCGCCAGCCAGGCGTGATTGCGATTCCCAAGGCAGTAACCCCTGAGCATGTACGGCTGAACGCTGCCGCGGCCAAAGTCGTTCTTGATGAGCACGACCTGGAAGCCATTGATCGCGTGTTCGGCGCCCCCAAGCGCAAGCATCCGCTGGCAATGGTGTAACGCGCGATCAGGAACCCGACTGTGTCAATCATCAGAACTCGACGTCCCGGACCCTGGCATGACAGGTTTCCTTGCCTGATAAATGAAGTCGCCTCAGTGGTGATATTGCCAATAACAGGGTAGTGCAAAAAAACAGATCTTAGTTTATGAGATTAGTAGTACATATATGTGCGGTTAGTTGCGAAGCCTATTGGGTTTTGTAGATTAAAACCCAGGGCTCCTGGTTTGAAGGCTTTTTCAAGGATATCTACGTAACTATTTATTTGTTAAGGTTTTCTGGTTTTTATGATCGGCGCTATATCAGTTGTTGTGGAACTATAATTATTCTTGTAGGAAGCTCCTTAACTGACATTTGGCTACTTGCTGAACAGCGATAGGCTGGATAAAGTGCCCGCTGAAAATTTGGTGCTGTTGCGACATATTACCCAAGGCAATGGCATGCGTGAACACAAGGAAGATGTCCATCGCAAGCTGTGCCTCTTCGATCTCGAAGCGGTACTTGAATAAGTTGTCTAGCCACGAAAAGGATTAGCGCCATGGCTAAAGAAGGTTCGGTAGCCCCCAAGAAACCCATCAATGACATGACCCGATATTGCAGCCTTTTCGAGCGTCTTGCCGGCACGACATATTCACTGGATGGGCGCAGCCCGCAGGACTGCATCGCGGCATCAGTGGCCAGCCATCTGGGCAAGATGCTCAATGCACGTGCGGGCAGCGTTCAAGCGTTGCTCGATCATGAGCCGGGTTGAGGTGGGTTTGCATTTCTGACGGGGCGCTTGCGCCAGCGGCTTGACGACGAATTGCCAAAGCTGGTTCCCCGCTGGTTCAGTGTTGGCTAGACCGTCACTCTGCTAGTCCGTGGAGCTGGCAGTACGCATCCCAGCTCAGGCCTGCCATCTGGGCGACCTCCTTGTGGACTTCGAGGCGCCGCGCCTGGAACTCCTCGGGCGAGCGTGCGACCAGTTGCAGGGTCAGTTCCCAGGCAAACAGCCCAAGGCGCTCGGCCTCTGCTTCAAAGGCCTCGTGCAGGCGCTCGGCGCGGTATTGCTCCATGGTTTCTTTCTTGGCTTGCGCTGCCAGCGGGTTCAGCGTCTGCAGCTCGGCACGCAAGTCAGGGCGCTGTTGCAGAAAGATATCCAGGGCATGCTGGTGGGCTTCGCCAGGTTCAGACAAGACGCTACTCCATGATGAAATGCCGGTAAGCCTCAAACCGAGGTTTGTCGGGACCGGCTCTTGCGCCTGGCACGCTTGCTCAACTGATTGGAAATCCAGTGCTGCAGCGGATCAAGCAGGAAAAAAAACAGATAAGCGGTGAGCACCAGCGCCAGGTCAATCCAGGTTTTGCTGATGGGCCCGCCGATTGACTCGATTGTTGCCTTGGCCAGAAACAGTACGGCGACCCCGCACAACCAGAGCGCCACGGTAAAAAACAACGGTTTGGCGCGATTGGAAAGACGGCCTTGCATATTCAGTGGTTCTCCTTGAGTTGTACGAATCGAGTCACTTCGATATCGGATTTTCGGTTTGGCAACCGTAGGGAAAGGGCGAGCAAGATTACACCATGACGTGGCCAGTTGCTGGTATTACGGGCAGGGGCAAGCAGAGAATCTCTGCGCAACCGACGCCGATCTTGGCAAAATGCTTCCACTTGCGCTGTCTTGCCGTGTAGCTTTGGGCGCAATGGCCCAGGCGTTATTCCGAGGGGCTCCCTGGATAAGGACGCGAAGCGGCTGAGGGATAAGGCATGGCGCAAACGCTGTTCAAACTCTTCCTCACTCAACGGCTGGCGGCGTTGGCCAGTACCGAGTCGCTACGGGCCATCCGTGAAGGATTGTTGTGGATTTTGCCATGTCTGCTGGTGTCGGCTGGGTTCCTGATCTTGTCCGAATGCGCACGGTTGCTGGGGTTCGACCCGCAGGTCGTGGCGCTCCTGGCAGGCCTGCATGGCAAGATCAGCTCAGTGATCCCATTACTGGTCGCGGCGTCGATTGGCTATATGCTGGCGATCCAGCACCGTTTGCCGCAGTTGCCCGTGGCGTTTCTATGCCTGGCCCATGTGGTCATCGCGATCTTCATCTTGCGTGACTACCCTCGGGCATCCGCAACCTTCATCTTGTTCATTGCCATTGCTTCGCCGCTGATCAACGTCCCGGCGATTGCCTGGTTGCATCGACGCCGCTGGACCCGGCTGGTCAGCGAGGACCTGGTGGTACACAACCTCAAGGGCACCATCAACATGGTAGTGCCGGGGGTGATCACCGCACTGCTATTGGTGATGGGGTTGTCGTTACTGTTGCAAATCCCCCACGTGGCGCAATTCCAGGGGCCGTTGATGCTGGACGCGCTGCAGACGCCTTATGGCAGCGGGGTGTTCATCGCGGCAATCAATTCGCTGCTGTGGTTCTTTGGCATTCATGGCACATACGCGATCCAGCCGTTGTTCGATGTGCTGGATCACGCTGTAGCACTCAATGGCGCGGCCCAGGCGGCCGGTGAGCCGATCAAGTACATCTTGAACAGCGGCTTGCTGGGATGTTTTGCGTTTATTGGCGGCTCAGGTGGCTCCCTGGCTTTGCTCCTGGCGATCCTGCTGTTCTCCAGGAACCGGCCGATGCGTCTGCTGGCGATGGCAAGCTTGCCGCTGTCGCTGTTCAATGTCAGTGAGGTGCTGTTGTTTGGCTTGCCGATCATCCTTAACCCGCGCCTGTTCATCCCCTTCTTGTTGGTTCCGGTCGCCAATACGCTGCTGGCTTTGATCGTGGTCCAGGCCGGTTGGGTATCGCCAGCGGTGGTCAGCGTGCCATTTACCGCGCCGGTGCTGCTCAACGCCTATTTGAGTACCGGCGACTGGACGGCCGTGATCCTGCAACTGGCCCTGCTGGGGGTCGGAATCCTGGTTTATGCCCCCTACGTACGGGCCATCCAGCGCCAGGCCATGGAGGGAAGTACGGTATACCTCAAGTCTTTCGACATGACGTTTCGCGGTCTGGAAGAGAAGGGGCGCCTGCTGGAACTTGATCCGGTGCTGGCCTCCCACAAGGCCCTGGTCCGCCAGGCCAGGGAGCTGAGCCGGATCCAGCAGATCAGCGACTATGAGTTTTACCTGGAGTTTCAGCCCCAGGTCTCTACCTTGACGGGCTTGTGTACCGGCTGCGAAGCCTTGATGCGGGCACGGGACAGCCATGGAACAGTGCATTCGCCCTGGGAGTTCCTGCAATGGCTGGCACAGGCCAGGCTGATGCCGGATGTCGATTTATGGGTGGCATCCCAGGCGGTACGTCAATATCAACGGTGGAAAAAGGCCGGTTTCTCATTACCGATGACTATCAACATTTCCAGTGCGACCCTGACCACGCCGGCCTATGGCGACCGGCTGGTGCAGATTCTTTCCCGGGCTCAGGGGCAGATCTCGGTGGAGATCACCGAAGATGCGTTAGTGGGGGATATTCAGGTCACACGGCAGATGATCGAAAAGCTGCAAGCCATCGGCGCCAAGGTCTATATCGATGATTTCGGCACGGGCTTTTCGGCGCTCAGTTACTTGCATCAGTTTCCGGTGGACTTCATCAAGATCGACCGCAGCTTCGTGGTGGCCCAGCACGATCCCAAGGGCGCGCAAGTGCTGACCGGCATGCTGCGTTTTTGTGAAGCGCTCAACCTGGGGGTCGTGGTCGAAGGTGTCGAGACGGCGCAGCAGTTGGCCTTCCTGCAGTCGGACACGGAGTTGATTATCCAGGGATGGTATTTCAGCAAAGCCTTGCCGGGGGATGCGTTGCAAGGCTTTGTGCGCGAACGCGAGCGCAAGGTGGCGCAAGGGGTTGGGGGGTAGCAGGCCTGCGCCCCCCGTTGGCTGTTACCTGGTGAGTCCATTGGTGCGTTCGATGTCTTCGATCAACCCGTCAATCCGCTCCAGGCGTGCCCGGTTGTCGTGATCCCAGGGGTGAAAGCCGGGCTTGAAATAATGCAACCAAGGCAGCGCCATGCGCGGGAACACCCCCTTGGGTCCATAGAGGAACTTGAGCATCCGCCAGAACCCTTTAAGGTGCCCGCCCGCGCGGCGGTCCGCGAACAGCAGGCGCACGTGAAAATCAAACACCACCAGCCAGAACAGTGCGGTGGTAAACAACATGGTCCCGGTACGCAGCAGATAACGCTTGGGCCCTGGCTTGATCACGCTGTTCCAGACATCAAAGGCCACGGCCTTGTGTTCGGTTTCCTCAAGGGCATGCCAGTACCACATTTGCTGATAGCCCTTGATCGAGTCACCAAAACGTGACGGGTCACTAAGCAGGATTTCCGCGAGCATGGCCGTGTAATGTTCCAGCGCAATGGTCACTGCCAGGTTGAAGGATGCGGGCAAGTGCTGCTTTTGCAGGTCAAGAATGGTCTTCAAGCGCCGATCCAGGGTGTGAGCCGGCAGTCCGGCGGCTTGCAGCAGGTCGTTGTAGACGACATGTTCCCGGCTGTGCATGGCTTCTTGACCGATGAAGCCCTGGACTTGCTTCTTCAGTTCCGGGTCCTCGATACGTTTGCGGTAGTGCCGCACGCTGTCCATGAAGAACAATTCGCCCTGGGGAAACAGCAGCGACAAGGCGTTGAAGAAGTGCGTGATAAACGGCCCTTGTTCATGCCAGTTCTTGATGCGGTCGGCAGACAGGGTAAAACGCAGGTCACGGCGAATGGGCAGCATGTTGGCTACTCCTGTTCAGAGACGTTGTTCATCGGTGGCTTCCAGAGCCGGTGCCTTGGCTCTTTTTGGCGCCATGCGCTTGCTGGCGAACACCACCAGCGCTTGATAGGCGGCGGGCATACAGCGCGCGAGCAAGTCCAGGGCGTAAGCATCGCGGCCGATCAGCACGCGGCGTTTGTTTTTGCGCACCCCTTGCAGAATCACCTTCGCCGCCTGGCCGGCGTCGGTGATGAAGAGTTTTTCAAAGTCGGCCCGGGCCTGTTGTTCGCTATGGATCAGAAAGCCGGTCATGTTTGCGTCAATTCGGCTGCTGCGGCAGATGTCGGTGCGAATCCCGCCGGGATGGACGCAGGTGGCCGAGACGCCACAACGCTGCAAGTCCAGTTCCTGGCGCAGGGACTCGGTGAACCCGCGCACGGCGAATTTGGTGGCGTTGTAACCGCTCATGCCGGGCTGGGCAAACAGGCCGAACACGCTGGAAGTGTTGATCACGTGTCCATCGCCGCTGGCCTTGAGGTAAGGCAGGAATGCTTTGGTGCCGTGGACCACACCCCAGAAATTGATGCCGACAATCCACTCCAGGTCGGCGTAGTCCACGCCTTCGACCGTACTCGACAAGGCGACGCCGGCATTGTTGAAGATCAGGTTGACCTGGCCGTGTTCAGCCGCGCAGGTGGCCGCCCACTCTTCCATGGCCTGGCGGTCGGCAACATCCAGCGAGCGGGAGGTGATACGCACCGGGGCCAGGGTCGAGCTGTTGATCAGTTGCACCGTCTGTTCCAGGCCCTGGGTATTTGTATCCGCCAGGGCCAGATGGCAACCCTCTCGCGCCAAGGCCAGTGCCAGGGCGTGCCCCATGCCTGAAGCCGCGCCGGTAATAGCCGCCACGCGGCCGTTGAATGAATTCATGACAGGCTGCCTTCTGTAGTGATGTGGGGCGCAGTGATCCGCTGTGGTGCCGAGTCGATCGCTGCCGGCGTGGTCAGGTAATCCTTGAGCGCGAAATGGCGCGTGACCTGCTTGAAACGCCACGTCGAGCCCGGCCACAACGTGGTGTTCTTGCCGGTTCGCGGGTCGAGGTACCAGCTCTGGCAACCGCCGGTGGACCAGATGGTGCGCTTGAGCTTGTCCTGCAGTTGTTGGTTGTAGGTGCTTTCCACCGCAGGCTTGACGTCCACGGTGGCGATGCGCTGGCGACGCATCTGTTGCAGTGCGTGAAGGATGTAGGTGACTTGTGCCTCGATCATCAGAATCATCGAGTTATGGCCCAGCCCCGTATTGGGCCCGACGATCAGGAACAGGTTCGGATAACCCGGCACTGTGGTGCCCAGGTAGGCGTGCGCGCCATCGCGCCAGGTGTCCATGAGGTCCACGCCGTTGCGGCCGATGATGCAGTCGCGGGGCAGGGGATCGGTGGCCTGGAACCCTGTACCGAAGATCAGGCAGTCGGCGGGATGCTTGATGCCATCGGCGGTGATCACGCCATCGGCCTCGATGCGCAATACACTCTCGGTGACCACCTGCACATTGCTGCGCGACAGCGCCGGGTAGTAGTCGTTGGATATCAACACACGCTTGCAGCCGATGGTGTAGTCCGGGGTCAGGACTTTGCGCAGGGAAGGGCGTGCCACTTGCCTGTGCAGGTGGCGCACGGCGATTTTCTGCACCATTTTCATCAGGCGCGGATGCAGGGCGAAGCCCACCACGCGACCTTCCAGTGCCCAGTAAAATGCGCCACGGACCAGGCGTTGAGTGAAGGGCAGGTGCTTGAAGGCCCACCGTTCGATGGGCGATATCGGCCGGTCCGGCTTGGGCATGATCCATGGTGGGGTGCGCTGGAAAAGATCCAGGTGCGCCACCTGCGGGGCAATCTGCGGTACGAATTGGATGGCGCTGGCGCCGGTGCCAATCACCGCAACGCGTTTGCCTTTCAACGAATAGTCGTGGTCCCACTGCTGGGAATGGAAGCGTTTGCCCTTGAACGATGCAAGCCCCGGGATATCCGGCAGTGCCGGGCGCGACAGGCCGCCCATGCCGGACACCAGCACCCGCGCGCTGACGTGGCGGCCATTGTTGAAACTCAGTTGCCAGCGCTGGGATTGTTCATCGAACACTGCCCGTTCGAGTCCCATTCCATAGCACAGGAATGGCGCCAACCCGTAGTCATCGGCGCATCGCTCCAGGTAGGCGCGAATCTCGGCCTGGGGCGCAAATTGGCGGGTCCAGTGTGGATTGGGGGCGAACGAGAACGAATACACGTGGGACTGCACGTCGCAGGCACAGCCGGGGTAGTGGTTGTCGCGCCAGGTGCCGCCCAGGGTGTCGGCCTGTTCGGCAATAAAGAAGTCATCAAGCCCGGCTTCCTTGAGCTTGATCGCCATGCACAGCCCGGCGAAACCGGAACCGATGATCGCTATGTCGACTGAATCCGCCGGGCGGGATGGGGGCATAGAGGCATTCATGGGTTGTCCCTCGCTGACGTTCTGCGCCTTACAGGTTGTGACATCGGATGTGCTCCTGTTTTTGTTTTGGTTTTTAGATAGAACACCATTGCAAAGAAAAATTGAATTAATTATTTTAAAAAAGATTTTAAATAATCTACCTGAAAATATCGCCTACGCTACCCACCTGTTGCTTATGTGCGAACTGTCCGACGGACGCGCACCTCAAGCAGGCAGTTAAGGTCCAAGGGTGGACGATGGCTGAGGTCTGGACCAATTCCGGTCAGGCCGCCAGCAGCAGGGAAAGCAGAGGACCGAGCTATGGCTGTCGAATGGGTTGTCGCTGCGGGAATATTTGTTGGCGCAAGTGCAGTCTTGTGGGGCGTGAGCGCCTGGATGACGCGGCGTATCGAAGCTGCGGTACCGATCAATGGGCGCTTTGTGGAGGTCGATGGCGAGCGCTTTCATTATGTAGACGAAGGCAAGGGCCCGCCCCTGGTGATGATCCATGGCCTGATGGGCAGTAGTCGAAACCTGACCTATGCCTTGTCTGCGCAACTGCGCGAGCAGTTTCGCGTGATCACCCTGGATCGGCCAGGCTCCGGATACTCCACCCGGGGGAAGGAAAGCGGCGCGGACCTGCCCAGCCAGGCCCGGCAAATCGCCACGGTTATCCGTACCCTGGACCTGGGGCAGCCGCTGGTTCTGGGGCACTCCCTGGGCGGAGCGATTTCCCTGGCCCTGGCACTGGATCATCCTCACGCGGTTTCGGGATTGATCCTGGTGGCACCCTTGACCCACCCCCAGCGCATGTTGCCATTGGTGTTTCTCTCGTTGGCGGTACGCCCTGGATGGTTGCGCCGCTGGGTGTCGCGCACGCTGACAGTGCCACTGGGCATGCTGACCAGTGCCTCGGTGGTCAAGGGCGTGTTTGCCCCCGATCCGGCGCCGGCGGACTTCGCGACGCGTGGCGGCGGTATGCTGGGAATGCGCCCCGATAACTTCTATGCAGCTTCCACCGAAATCTCCCTGGTCAACGATTACCTGCCCGATATGGTCAAGCGCTATGGGCAGCTGCGACTGCCTATCGGCTTGATCTATGGCTCCCAGGACCGGGTACTGGACTTTCGCAGACACGGCCAGGCGCTGGCAGACAAGGTGCCCGGGTTAAAGCTGCAACTGGTCGAGGGCAGGGGGCATATGTTGCCGATTACCGCTACCGAGCGTGTGGCGGGAGTGGTGGAGCAGATCGCCAAGCGCGCCCGACCGATACCGACCGCCACCATATTGCACCCGCCTTTTGCGTTGGCGAGCAAATAAGCATGGCCCGTAAAGCGTGGTCGAGACCTCGTGACGCTTGCCCTAGACACCTGACTCAAGTGCTGGAAAACAGACTGTACGGTCACGTGAAAAAGGCCTCGAAAAAGTAGTTGACGACCTACCGATTACGCGTTATTTATTTAAAAAAATATTTCAATATTTATTTTGAAATGATTTTTGAAATGCCTAAGAGCGAATAAAATAATGAAAAAAACGCCTTTTATCGCATACCTGCTCCTCAACGCCGATCAGAGCTCCCTGAGCTGGCTGATGACTTGTATCACCCCGACTTCGAACTTCGCTGTCCCTGCCGCAAGGTGGCTGCCATGAACCAGACGCTGGCCGCACCTCACGTATGGACCGATAGCAAGCGGCACCTCTGGTGGCTCGGCATCATGCCGCTGGCAACCCCTCTGCTGTCTGGCGCCCTGGCCATTACCACTGGCGTCCAAACGCTGTGGTGGGTTGGCGTGCTGGTGATCTTCGGCCTGATTCCCTTGATCGATGGCCTGTTGGGTGAAGACGTCAGCAACCCTCCGGAATCAGCGGTCAGCGGCCTGGAGTCGCAGAAGTATTACCGCTGGATCGTCTACACCGGGGTGCTTTTGGTGATTTGCTCGCTGGTAATCACCGGTTGGCTGGCAGCCAGTGGCATCGACTGGATCATCAGTGGCGGCCTGCTGCAGCTCACCGCCGCCCTCGATCCGTCGGGCTGGGTTGCGCAGACCGCCAGTTACATCACCGCACGCACTCAACTGCATGGTGAAGTCAGTTGGTTTACCTACCTGGGCATGGCCATGTCTACCGGGGCTGCCACCGGCATTGCCATCAACACCGCCCATGAGTTGGGTCACAAACCGCGCCTGCTGGAAATCGTATTGGCGAAGATCACCCTGGCGCCGACTTTCTACGGCCACTTCTACACCGAACACAACCGTGGTCACCATGTACGTGTGGCCACGCCTGAAGATCCGGCCAGTTCAAGGCTGGGGGAAAGCTTTTGGGCCTTCCTGCCGCGTTCGGTCTGGTTCAGTGCCCGTTCGGCCTGGAACCTTGAGCGTGAACGCCTGCGCAAACTCGGTTTGCCGGTGTGGCATTGGAAGAACGGTGTGCTCAGCGCCTGGATGTACAGCGTGGTGTTGTGGGGCGCGATGATTGCGTGGCTGGGGATGGCGGTGGTTCCGTTTCTGTTGATCCAGGGGATCTACGGTTTTTCGCTGCTGGAAGTGGTGAACTATGTCGAACACTACGGCCTGCAGCGCCAGAAGTTGCCCAACGGGCGTTATGAACGTTGCTCGCCGCGGCACTCATGGAACAGCAACCGGATTGTCACCAATATCTTTCTGTTCCAGTTGCAGCGTCATTCCGATCACCACGCCAACCCGACGCGCAGTTATCAGTCACTGCGCCACTTTGATGAGTCACCGCAACTGCCTTATGGCTATGCCAGCATGATTGTCTGGGCGTACGTCCCTTACTTGTGGCGACGGCGCATGGATCATCGCGTACTCAGGCATTATTCGGGAGATGTAACGCTGGCCAATATTCATCCGCCAAAGCGTTTGCAGATGTTGGAAAAGTACGGAAATACCAGCAAGTTCTAATGTGATTAAGATGTTGTATGGCAGGCTCGGGATTTGTATATCGCGCAGGATTTTCTCGCCCACGATTTACCGTTTCGAGCGCTGCCGACATTGCAAGAAAGTTGTTTGACCCGAACAAAAATAAAACTAAGGGAAGGACGTACACCATGCAAACTCCTGCCAAGTTCACGACCCATATCGTGCTTGCTGCGCTGGGTCTTATTGCCTATCACCAGGCTCAGGCGGCGCGTATCGAGCCTGCGGGCAGTGCCTTCACGGCCCAGGGCCCGATCAGCTTTTCCAAGGGCGCCCTGATCAGCGCCGATTGCACCATCAAGGTTGCCGGCAAAGTCGCCGTGGATGGTTCGTCAGTCAATGTCGACAAAGTTGAATTCGATGGTGGCCTTAAATGCAGCCGGGTCGAGGCAATCAACTTGCCCTGGATATTAGTGGCCAAGGACACAAAAAGTGGCTCGATGTCGAAGATCAGTGTCGACGTGCATGCCTTCGGCCTGGGTGGCAAGTGCGGCCCATCGACCGCCGAAGGTACATGGGATAACGCCACCGGCAAGTTAGAGGCGGCCAATGTCCCCATCGGTGAAGACTGCACGATCAAGTCGGTATCAATCAAGATGCCGCCGACATTCAAAGTCGTCGAATAAATACACGAAGTTATCGCGGTAGTTGAATTGAGATTTGGCTGGAAAGGGAAGTTCTGCAGTTTCACCGTGACCTCTCGATCATGGCCATTACCCCCGGCGATATGACTCGCCATACATGTGAGGAAAAACAATGAAAAGCTTGAAAACCCTCGTTTGTGCAACTTCTTTTGCGATGTGCTTTGGTGCGGCCTCAATGGCCAGTGCGGCGTCGATCACCCCGAATGGTGCGTTCACGACTGACCCGGGCACCATTGTGGTGACGTCGCCGTCTTCCTTCGGGGCTCCTGTCACCTGCGGCATCACCTTCGGCGGGACCGTCACCGGCGGCGTTGCCACCATCACTTCGGCAAACCTCACCGGCGGTGGCCTGTGCGGTTTGCCCAAACTGAAAAGCATCCCGGCTCCAGGCTGGGTATTGACCGCTACCAGCTTTGCTCCAAGTACCGGCATCGGTGCGGGGAACGTGACGAACGTGGGTTGGACGGTAGCGTTCCCGGCATCCAACTGTGGCGCAGGCACGATCACCGTAGCCTGGAATCAGGCGACCAAGATGCTGACTGCGTCGAATCAAGCGCTGTCCGGCAGTTGCGCCGTCCAATCCTTGAGCGTCAAGGCACCGGGTTTGAGCCTGGCTCCTTGAGCCATTGATTCTGTAGAGCAAAGGGCAGATCACCCCTGAAGTGCAGGCGCCTCGCAAGAGGCGCCTGTTGAGGTAAACCGCATCGGTTCGACCGACCGTAACGGACAAAAATAATAAGGAGTGGAGCATGAGCAATAAGAAACAGCAGGCGCAAGCGTTCTTCGGCCTGGCATTACTGGGTGGGCTGCTGGCGACAACAGGCCCGGTCCAGGCGGGCGGTTTCATGGCTCCGACAGCGAATACCGCCGGCTGGGGGCGGGCGTTCGGTGGTGGTTCGATGTTCAAGAACGACCCGTCAGCAGCCTTTAACAACCCGGCTGCCATGGCGTTCATTGACAAGACCATCTCGCAGTTCACCATCAATTACGCAAACATTGACATCAAATACAAAGGATCCGCGTATGACTACGCGGGCAATCCGGCATCCAACACGGTCTTCGATCCCAGCACGGGCCTCAGCTCGACACCCCGTACTGGTGACGGCGGTCAAGGCGGATTCGAAGCCTATATACCGACCGGATTCATGGTTATCCCGATTAACGACCGTTTTGCCTTTGGTCTCAGCCAGGTGGTGCCAATGGGGGCCCGTACCACTTGGGATTCCGACTGGAAAGGTCGGGACTTCGCGGTGGATACCCGAATCGAAACCGTTGGCCTGACCGGTTCGCTGTCATTCAAGGTCAATGACCAATTTTCCGTGGGCGGTGGCGCTATTCTTCAGCACACCAAAGGGTTCGTGAGCCAGAACGTCGATCTCTATGCCGCCGCTGCGCAGTCGCCGGACTTGGGCAACATTCCGTTTCCCGCAGGCCAGGGCCATGCCTTGATGCGGGTCAAGGTCGACAATAACTCGCTGGGCTGGTTTGCCGGTGTCACTTGGAAGCCTACGTTGCAGGACACCATTGGCCTGAATTACCACGCCAAGATCAAGAACAAGCTGGAAGGTAAATACAACGTCTACGCAGATCCAACATCGGACGGGGTAATGACGATCCCTGTGCAGGATGGCAAGACGCTGGTCGAGCTGGCCTATCCTGGCCTGAAACTATACCCCGGTGGCGCCGATGCCTCGACACAACTGGACATTCCAGCCAACGCGTCCCTGGACTGGGTACACCAGTTCTCTGATCGCCTGACCTTGGGCGTCAGTGCCACCTGGACCCAATGGTCGTCGTTCAAGGCGCTGACCTTGAAGTCCGAAGGCAACACCATTGTGTCGATTCCGTATAACTACAAGAACACCTGGATGTACTCCTTCGGTGGCGACTACAGGCTTACCGATGACTTCACCGTGCGCGCCGGTGTGGCCTTCGACCAGACGCCGACCCGCAACTCCACCCGTGACCCGCGTATCCCGGATGGCGATCGGACGTTCGCGTCCCTCGGCTTCGGCTACAACATTCGCGCGATCCCAGGGTTGAGTATCGACGGTGCCTATTCACGGCAGTTCGTGGAAACCGTCAAGCTCAAGACCAAGAACGTCGACCGTCTGGGTGCTGCATCGCTGGATGGCAAGTCCGAGGCCAAGGGCGAAGTGGTCAGCCTGTCCGCTACTTACGCCTTCTGAGCTGTTTGAAAAGGTGGTGAGGGGGAAGGCCCCTCGCCACGAGCTGGGACACTCTGAACCCCTTTGACTGCTCAACCCGGCTGACCTGTTCAGCCGCAAATTGTTTCGGCAAAGTATTAAATAAAAATTTCAAAACAAAATTTGAATTTATCTTTTCAAGTTTGTAGTGTGGCGTTAAACCGCAGGTCATTGCGATCTGCTCGCCTGAGTGTCGTACCTGAATTGAGTCGAGGTATCTCCATGGTTATCTGGTTATTGGCGGGATTCGCTGCGGCGATCACCCTGGCGTATCGACAAGCCGCTGCCACGTTTTGGCTTGGTGCTGGCCTGGTCTGGGTGGTGGCTGGCTATTTGTCTGGCGCGGTGGCAGGTCTTGGGACAGGCGTCGCGGCCGTACTGGTGCTGCTGCCAGCGTTGTTGCTGACACTCAAGCCCCTGCGCCGAGCGTTGCTGACCAGCAAGGCATTAAGCCTGTTTCGCACGATCATGCCGGCGATGTCCGACACCGAACGGGCGGCCATCGAGTCCGGCACCGTGTGGTGGGACGCCGAGCTGTTCAGCGGCAAGCCCCGCTGGGAACGCTTGCTGCAAGCGGCGCCTGCAAGTTTGAGCGCTGAAGAACAGGCGTTCCTCGACAACGAAGTGGAAACCCTCTGCGACATCGCCAACGACTGGGAAACCACCCAGGTCTGGCAAGACATGTCCCCCGAAGGCTGGCAGTACACCAAGGAAGCGGGTTTCCTGGGGATGATCATTCCCAAGCAATACGGTGGCAAAGGCTTCTCGCACTATGCCCATTCGCAAGTGGTCATGAAGCTGTCGACCCGTTGTTCGGCGGCAGCGATATCGGTGATGGTGCCCAATTCCCTCGGCCCGGCTGAACTGCTGCTGCACTACGGCACCGACGCCCAGCGCAACTATTACCTGCCACGCCTGGCCCGCGGCGAAGACATCCCGTGTTTCGCCCTGACCAGCCCGTACGCCGGCTCCGACGCCGGGGCCATTCCCGATCTGGGCATCGTTTGCAAAGGCATGCACGAAGGCCAGGAAACCCTGGGTTTCAGCGTGACCTGGGACAAGCGTTACATCACCCTGGGGCCTATCGCTACTGTCCTCGGCCTGGCCTTTCGTGCCGAAGACCCGAATGGCCTGTTGGGCCCGCCGGGCTCCCTGGGCATCACCTGCGCGCTGATTCCCACCTCCCATCCCGGCGTGCAGAGCGGCCGTCGGCACTGGCCGCTCAACGCGGTGTTCCAGAACGGCCCGACCCAGGGCAAAGACGTGTTCATTCCGTTGGAATGGGTGATCGGTGGCCGAGCGCAAGTAGGCAATGGCTGGCGCATGTTGATGGAATGCCTGGCGGCCGGCCGCGCGATTTCCCTGCCTTCGGCCAACGTCGGTCTGGGCAAGGTGGCGGTGCGCGGTACCACTGCCTATGCGGCGATGCGCAAGCAATTCGGCTTGCCCATCGGCAAATTCGAAGGTGTGCAAGCACCCTTGGCCCGCATGGCCGGGCATCTGTACGCCTGCGACGCGGTACGCAAGGTCTCGGTGGCGTCCCTGGATGCCGGCGAGAAACCGTCGGTTATTTCTGCCATTGCCAAATACCACGTCACCGAACGCGCGCGGATCATTGTCAACGACGGCATGGACATCGTCGCCGGCAAGGGAATCTGCATGGGGCCAAACAACTTTCTTGCCCGCGCCTACCAGCAAAGCCCCATCGCCATCACGGTGGAAGGCGCGAACATCATGACCCGTTGCCTGATCATCTACGGCCAGGGGCTGATCCGCTGCCATCCGTATGTATTCCGCGAAATGGAAGCGGCGCGCAACACTGACGGGCGCAAAGCGCTGGTGGATTTCGACAGCGCAATGTTTGGCCACCTGAGTTTTGTGCTGGCCAATACCGTACGTGCAGCCGTGCATTCGCTGACCGGCGGGCGCCTGATTTCCGTGCCGGGCAAGACCGACCCTGCGCTGGCGTCCTACTACCGCCAGGCCAATCGCCTGTCGGTGGTGCTGGCGTTGATTTCCGATATTTCCATGGGCGTGCTGGGCGGGGCGCTCAAGCGCAAGGAAAGCATTACCGGGCGGTTGGGTGACATCCTGTCCCAGTTGTACATTCTGTCTTGTGTGCTCAAACGCTTCGAAGACGATGGCCGGCCCCAGGCCGACTTGCCGCTGGTGCACTGGTCGGCCCAGGACGCTCTGTTGCGGGCCCATGAAGCCCTGGCCGAAGTGCTCGATAACTACCCGTCAAAAGCCGCTGCGACGGTGATTCGTCGCGTGAGCTTTGCGTTTGGTATCCCGCAGCGCAAGCCATCGGACCGTTTGCTGGCCCAGGTGGCGGAGCTGGTACAGACCCCGGGAGAAAGTCGCGACCGTCTGTTGGCCAATTCCTACATACCAAGGCCGGAAATCGACAAGCTGGCCTACGGCGAGCTGGCATTCCGCTTGCTGCCGCAGGTGGAACTGATCGAAGTACGGCTTAAAGGCGCAAGCAAACAAGGCCTGATCGAGCCGATGCCGATCTCCGGCACGGCGTTCACTGCCTGGCGTGTCAAGGCGCGGGCGCAGGATCTGATCAGCGACGACGAGGAGGCCTTGCTGGCGCGCTACGTGGAATACGCCGACCACGGTATCCAGGTCGACGACTTCCCCCAGGACTTCGGGCTGCTGCAAGCATTGCAGCAGCGCCAGCAGGCGCTGGATCAGGTGGCTAAGCCAGCGAGCAAACGCCGGACCAGCCAGGACGAGAACGCGCCGGTCAATTGACCCTTCAATCGTAGGCGCGAGCGTGCTCGCGAAGGACTCAAGAGCGCCGCGTTTATTACGCCTGGTCGCATCATGCTTGAGGTTTTCGCGCGTACGCCCGAGCCTGCAAAAATGCAGCAGGATTACCTATGAGCGACCGTTATCTGACTTTCGTCAACTCACCCTGGGGGCATTGGTTCGCCAAGACTGTCGGGCTTGCGCAACCGTTGCGTCTGCAGCGCCAGCAAAGCGGTCTGGCCAACCCGGTAATCGTAGCGGGGGCAGGGCGCCTGGCGGCTGAAGTGCAACGCATATTCCGCGCCACGGATACCGTGACAGCGCAACCGGCGACGATCAAGGCGCCGTCCACCGTCAAGGTCCAGGGGGCGGTGTTTGATGCCAGTGAGATTGTCGATCTCAAGCAACTGGATGAGCTGTACGAATTCTTCCACACCAACGCCAGGCGTTTGGCACCACACGCGCGGGTCGTGGTGTTGGGCACAGCGCCCGAGCATTGCAGCGACTTGTCCCAGACTATCGCCCAGCGTGCCCTGGAAGGCCTGGTGCGCTCTCTGGCCAAGGAGTTGCGCCGGGCGATCACCGTGCAATTGATCTACGTTGCGCCGGGCGCTGAAAACGTACTGGAAAGCAGCCTGCGTTTCTTCCTGTCGCAACGTTCGGCTTACGTGTCGGGGCAAGTGGTACGCCTGGAAAAACCCGTTGATGAGGTGCCGGACATTGATTGGGGGCTGCCGCTCAAGGGTCGCCGCGCCCTGGTTACCGGGGCGTCCCGTGGCATCGGCCTGTCTATTGCGCAAGTACTGGCCCGAGACGGTGCGCACGTGGTCTGTGTCGACGTGCCCCAGGCGCTGGAGTCACTGCAACAGGCCGCGCGACAGGTCGGCGGCACGGCATTGGCGCTGGATATCACCGCGCCCGATGCCGTCGCGCAGGTGCAGGCGCATATCCGCGAACACGGGGCGTTTGACGTGGTGGTCCACAACGCCGGGATTACCCGTGACAAAACCATCGCGAAGATGAGCGAAGCGGCGTGGCGCAGCGTGTTGGCGGTTAACCTTGAAGCGCCGTTACAGCTCAGCACGGCTTTGCTGCAAGGGCAGGGGGTCAACCCAGGCGGGCGAATTGTGTGTGTGTCGTCGATCTCTGGAATCGCCGGCAACCTGGGACAGAGTAACTACGCAACTTCCAAGGCCGGCGTGATTGGTTTGGTGCAAGGCCTGGCCCCGCTGGCGGCGGTGCAGCAGGTCACGGTCAACGCAGTGGCACCGGGGTTTATCGAGACGCAGATGACGGCAAAGATTCCGCTGATGATTCGTGAAGCGGGGCGGCGGATGAACTCCCTGTCCCAGGGTGGGCAGCCTGTGGACGTCGCCGAAACCATCGCCTGGCTGGCCCATCCGGCCTCGGGCGCAGTCAATGGCCAAGTGGTACGGGTCTGCGGCCAAAGCCTGTTGGGAGCCTGAGCATGGACTATGTGACCCAAATCATCGATCCACCGCCATCGCGCAACCGGTTATTGCTGGACGGAGTGCTGGCACTGCGCAAGCCCGTGCTCGAGGGCGCGCCCGCGCTGCCCAGGGAGCGGCTGGTGCGTGGGGCGGTGGAGCTTTCAGCCGAGGCGATTGCCACATACGGCCGGGTCTGCGGTTTTCGTCGCGAGCAAGGCGTGCCGTTGTGCTATCCCCATGTGCTGGCGTTCCCCCTGCACCTGATGTTGCTGACCCGGCCGAGTTTTCCCTACCCGGCCACCGGCATGGTGCATCTGGCCAATCGCATTCATCAGCATCGACGCCTGGAAGCCGGCCAGGCCTTGCGCCTGGAGGTATACGCCGAACGTTGGGTTGCCCATCCCAAGGGCCAGGCCCTGAGTATTGCCACCCGTGCCTACAGCGCGGGCGAGCTGACGTGGGAAAGTGACAGTCTGTATTTGCGCCGCGATGTCGTCGGTCCAGTGGGCGAGCCATGGGGTGACAGCCTGTCATTGCCGGACGAGGGCCTGCTGCGCACGCAGCGCTGGGCGCTGCCTGCTGATCTGGGGCGACGATTTGCCAAGGTTTCGGGCGACTACAACCCGATCCATACCTCGTTGATCGGCGCGCGCCTGTTTGGCTTTCGTCGTGCCATCGCCCATGGCATGTGGACCCTGGGCCGCGCACTGGCCGCCCAGCAACCGCCGGGCGGGCTGGACGTGGCCCAGGCCCATTGCGACTTCAAGTTACCGATCTTCCTGCCCGGCCAGGTCGCCCTCTGGAGCGCCCCCGGGGCGGGGCCGGAGCGCGCGTTCGAAGTGCGCAACCTTGCCGGTGACAAACCCCACATGCGCGGCTTGTTTGTCTGGCCGTCGCGCTTTGATGAGAGTCGTCCATGAGTGACTACAGCTTCAGTCCCGCCCCGACCCGCCGCGTGGCGATTGTCGGCGGCAATCGCATTCCATTTGCCCGTTCCAATACGGTGTATGCCCACGACAGCAATCAGGACCTGCTGGTGGCCGCGCTGCAGGGCCTGGTTGACCGTTACAACCTTCACGGCGTGCGCCTGGGTGAGTTCGCTGCCGGTGCGGTGATCAAGCATTCGCGGGATTTCAACCTGGCACGTGAATCACTGTTGTCCACCACCTTGTCTGCCGAAACCCCGGCCTACGACCTGCAGCAAGCCTGTGGCACCGGCCTGGAAGCGGCCTTGCTGGTGGCCAATAAAATCGCTCTTGGTCAGATTGACGTGGGGGTCGCCGGGGGAGTGGACACCACTTCCGACGCGCCCATCGGCATCAACGAGTCCCTGCGCCGTACGCTGCTGGCTGCCAATCGCGCCAAAGGCACCGCCAACAAACTGCGCAGCCTGTTGGCGGTGCGACCGTCGATGTTGTTCAAACCGCTGTTGCCCCGTAACGGCGAACCACGCACTGGTTTGTCGATGGGCGAGCACTGCGAGGAAATGGCCAGGCGCTGGCAGATCAAGCGCCTGGCCCAGGACGAATTGACCCTGACCAGCCACCAGCGGCTGAATGCGGCGTACGAGGAGGGATTCTTCGACGATTTGATCAGCCCTTATCGCGGCCTGGCCCGCGACAACAACCTGCGCGCCGATGCCAGCCTGGAGAAACTCGCCAGCCTGTCCCCGGCCTACGACCGCCAGGGCGGCACCCTCACGGCTGGTAATTGCACACCCCTGACCGATGGCGCTTCGGTAGTGTTGCTGGCCAGCGAAGACTGGGCCGCGGCCCGTGGTCTTCCGGTATTGGCCTATCTGCGCACGGGCGAGACCGCCGCGGTGAATTTCGTCGATGGCAGCGAAGGTCTGCTGATGGCCCCGGCCTATGCGGTGCCGCGCATGCTCAAGCGCGAAGGCTTGAGCCTCGATGATTTTGACCTGTTCGAAATCCATGAAGCCTTCGCCGCTCAGGTGCTGTGCACCCTCAAGGCCTGGGAAGATGTGGATTACTGCCGTGATCGGCTGGGGCTCGAAGCACCATTGGGTAGCATCGACCGCGCAAAAATGAACATCAACGGCGGCTCGCTAGGCTGCGGTCATCCGTTTGCCGCCACCGGCGGGCGGCAACTGGCGGCGCTGGCCAAGGCCATCCACCAGCGCGGTGGCGGGCGCGGCCTGATATCCATCTGCGCCGCTGGCGGGTTGGGTATCACTGCCATCGTCGAGAAGTAGCGGTACAAAAACAACAACAAGGAGACTGCCATGAACGCTGTAAGCCTGGACCAAGCAGAACGCATCTGGTTGAACGCCTACCTGCCCGGCGTGCCCACTGACATCGACGCGGGGATCGAGGACTACCCGTCCTTGCGCGAGGTGTTCCTCGAGCACTTGCACAAGTATCGCGACCGCGTGGCTTACGTCAGCATTGGCACCGAAATGACCTACGCCGACTGGCAAGTCCAAGGCATCGCCTTCGCCGCCTGGCTCCAGGCCCAGGGCGTGCGCAAGGGCGACCGCGTGGCGCTGATGATGCCCAATTGCCTGCAGTATCCGATCTGCCTGCTGGGCACCATTCTGGCCGGTGCGGTGGTGGTCAACGTCAACCCGCTGTACACCTCCCATGAACTCAAGCACTTGCTCAAGGACAGCGGTGCCGAGACGGTGGTGATCTTCGAGAATTTCGCCCACACCCTGGAAAAAATCGTGGCGGGTAGCACGGTCAAGCGCATCGTGGTCGCCGCCATCGGCGACTTGCTCGGCATGTTCAAGGGTGCGGCAATGAACTTCATCCTGCGTAGCGTGCAAAAACAGGTGCCACGTTTCAATCTGCCGGGTGCGCAGCGTTTCAATACCGTGCTCAAACAGGGCAGGGCCCAGACTTACATGCCAGTGCCGCTGGAGCGCGAGGAGCTGGCGTTCCTGCAATACACCGGAGGTACCACCGGCGATGCGAAAGGAGTGATGCTCAGCCATCGCAATATCATCGCCAACCTGCTGCAGGCCAAGGCCTGGGTCGGCGATCAACTGGACCAGAACCAGCAGGAAACCAACGTCACCCTGTTGCCGCTGTACCACATCTTTTCCCTGACTGTGAACTGCCTGATGTTCATGTGCCTGGGTGGGCGCAACATCCTGATCGCCAACCCACGAGACGTGAAGCGCGTGCAGATGATTCTGCGCAAGGAGCGGTTCAATGGCATCGCCGGGGTCAACACGCTGTTTAATGGCCTGCTGGAGAACAAAGAGTTCTGCGCGCGGGATTTTTCCGAGCTGCGCCTGGTAATCGCTGGCGGCATGGCGACCCATACAGCGGTGGCCAAGCGCTGGAAAGAGGTCACCGGCCTGCCGATTATCGAGGGTTATGGCCTTACGGAGTGCTCGCCCGTGGTGAGCATCAGCCCCATCGACATTTCACGCATGCGTGAGATGGAGTTCACCGGCAGTATCGGCGTGCCATTGCCGTCGACCTGGGTGCGTTTTATCCGTGAGGACGGCGAACTGGCCGACGTGGGCGAGCAGGGCGAACTGCAGGTGCGAGGCCCGCAGGTGATGAAAGGCTACTGGAAACGCCCCAAGGAAACCGCCGAGGTACTGGATGCCGAGGGATGGTTTTCCACGGGCGATATCGGGGTGATGAACGAGCAGGGCTTCATGCGCCTGGTGGACCGCAAGAAAGACATGATCCTGGTCTCCGGTTTCAATGTGTATCCCAATGAAATCGAAGACGTGGTGGCCATGCATCCGGGCGTGGCAGAAGTGGCGGCGATTGGTGTGGAAGATGGCATCAGCGGGGAAAAGGTGAAAATCATCGTGGTGCGCAGGGACCCGAGCCTGACCCAGGAGCAATTGCTCGTACATTGCCGGGAGTATTTGACCGGATACAAAGTGCCCAGGTTTGTGGAGTTTCGTACCCAGGAGCTGCCCAAGACTACGGTGGGCAAGGTGTTGAGGCGGGCGTTGCGTCAAGCCTGACGCACCTGTGCCTAAATGTGGGGGGGCTTGCTCGCTCCCACATTTGGATCTAGGTGCGCCCAATCCAACTACGACTGACGCGGCTTATCCAACCACTCCACCGCCGTGCGCCAGATACAAATCCCCAGGAAATACGCCGACATCAACAACCACAACCCCATGGTCAACCTATTGGTATAGGGATGGTCGATCACCAACAACAAGCTGCACAACAACCAAGCCGTGGTCACCGCAATGTTGATCGGCATAAAGCGCTTGACCCGGAAAGGATGCAGGAACTTCATCGGTGTCACTGTCAACAGCGCCAGGCCAATCACCGTCGCCAGGGTCACCCAGGCGGGTGGGTCAATGATGTACACGCACAGCGCCACTACGTTCCAGGCCGCAGGGAAGCCCTGGAAGTAGTTGTCCTTGCTCTTCATGTTCACATTGCAAAAGCAGAACAGCGAAGACACCAGGATCACCGACACCGTGAACAGGTGGGTGAAGTCCGGCAGGTCGATATAACGGTAGATAAACAAGGCCGGGATGAACACATAGGTCAGGTAATCGATCACCAGATCCAGTACCGAACCATCAAAGCTGGGCAACACCGTCTGTACATTCACACGGCGCGCCAGTGAGCCGTCCACTCCGTCCACCACCAGCGCGAGGCCAAGCCACAACAGGCACGCCTTGGGTTGGTTTTCCAGCAGGGCCAGGGTAGCCAGGAAGGCCAGGACCACGCCTGTGGCGGTAAAGCCGTGGGCGCCCCAGGCTTTGAGTCTGGCTACATGCAGGGTCGATATCACAGGGGCGTTCTCCAAAAGGTGAAACAGGGCAGCCGACGGCAGAAGGCCGTCGAATCTGGCCAGGGGTTGCAAGTATCGACCGGAAAGCAGGGAATAAGGTTCACCAGCCCGGCGTTACGATTAGCGTAGCAAGCGTAGGACGATTCGGCATCAGACTTGACGGAACACCAGCGCCTTGAGACCGCTTTGTGGGTCGATGTCAGGAAATTCGGGCGGGTTTTCCAGGCGTTGTTCAAAGCGCAGGCCAGGGGCTTCGCGGGTGACGCTGTCAATCAGGAAGTCCTGGCCGAACGCCGGATCGTTCATGCAGGCCAACACCGTGCCTCGCGGCCTCAGCAGGTCAGGCAGGCGACGCAGCACCCGCTGGTAATCCTTGGTCAGCAGGAAGCTGCCTTTTTGAAACGAGGGCGGATCAATGATCACCAGGTCATAGGGGCCGCAGTTGCTCACTTTGGCCCATGACTTGAACAGGTCATGGGCCAGGAAGCTGACCTTGCCCAGGTCATGGTCATTGAGGCGATGGTTGTCACGCCCACGGCTCAAGGCGCCACGGGCCATGTCCAGGTTGACCACTTGTTCGGCCCCGCCTTCGATGGCCGCGACGGAAAAGCCGCAGGTGTAGGCAAACAGGTTCAGCACCCGTGTGCCCTGGGCATGCTCACGCACCCAATTGCGACCGTAGCGCATATCGAGGAACAGCCCGCTGTTCTGCTTTTTGCCCAGGTCGATGCAATAGCGCAGGCCGCTTTCGGTGATGATCAATTGGTCGATCGCCTCGCCCACCAGCCATTGAGTGGTGCTTTGCGGCAAATAGCGATGCTGCAACGCCAGCGTATGGGCGCCGGACTGTTGCCATTCGTCGGTGGTGGCGAGGTGCGCCAACTGCTGTTCCAACGCGTGCAAGTGCGCGGCTTGCGGTTCCTTGAACAATGAGACCAGCACCACGCCTTGTAACCAATCGACGGTCAACTGTTCCAGGCCCGGCCAGCAACGGCCGCGGCCGTGAAACAGGCGGCGGGTCTCCGAGGGAACGGCGCGCAGGGCGGCGAGTAAATGGGCGTCGAGGGTGGCGAGGGCGTCTGGGGTCATCGGGCAGCGTCAGTCGTTTAAGCGGGCGGCATTTTAAACACAATCGTGGGGTTTCAGGTTGATGGAGCACAACGTGCTTTAAATACGCCTTTCTTGAGGTGTTTTGTGCTCAAAATCAGTTGGTTTTCGATTGATAACAGTCAAAAAATCCTTTGGTGCGCACATAAACTGAAAAAAAGCCCGGAGGTTCTTATGAACGGTTTCGCCAACGCAGTGAATCACACAGCAAAGGACCAACAAGAGCTGGACGAATGGCGCGATGCCTTGGCGTCGCTGGTGTCCAACGCCGGACCCGAGCGTGCCCGGGAGATCCTCGATATGTTGGCGCGGGCCGGCAGCACATCGCGTATTGGCTGGAAACCGCGTCATGGCACGCCCTACATCAACACCATCGGCGTGGACCAGCAGCCACATTTCCCGGGCGACCTGGCCACCGAAGAGCGCCTGGCCTCGGTGATGCGCTGGAACGCCCTGGCCATGGTGGTGCGGGCCAACCAGGCCTACGGTGAACTGGGTGGGCATATCGCCAGCTACGCCAGTGCCGCCGACTTGTTTGAAGTGGGGTTCAATCATTTCTTCCGAGCCCGCCAGGGCCAGAGTGGCGGCGACCTGGTGTTCTATCAACCCCACAGCGCCCCGGGCATTTACGCCCGGGCCTTTCTGGAAGGGCGTTTGACTGAGCACGATCTGGCCCACTACCGCCAGGAACTCGGTGCGCTCAAGGCCGGCGCCCGGGGCTTGTCGAGCTATCCCCATCCCTGGTTGATGCCTGATTTCTGGCAGTTCCCCACCGGTTCCATGGGCATTGGCCCGATCAGCTCGATTTTCCAGGCGCGCTTTATGCGTTACCTGCAACACCGTGGCTTGCAGGACACCAGCGAGCGTCATGTGTGGGGCGTGTTTGGCGACGGCGAAATGGATGAGCCGGAAAGCATGTCCGCCCTGACCCTGGCCGCGCGGGAAGGCCTGGACAACCTGACCTGGGTGGTCAACTGCAACCTGCAGCGGCTCGATGGGCCGGTGCGCGGCAATGGCCGGATTATCGATGAGCTGCAAGCGTTGTTCGCCGGTGCAGGCTGGAACGTGATCAAGCTTGTATGGGGCTCTGACTGGGACGCGCTGCTGGCGAAGGACGCTGACGGCGCCCTTGTCCGCACCTTGTCCAGCACCGTGGATGGGCAATTCCAGACCTTTGCCGCCAAGGACGGCGCCTACAACCGCGAGCACTTCTTCGGCCAGGATGAGTCGCTTGCCAAGTTGGTGGCTGGTTTGAGCGACGAGCAGATCGACCGTCTCAAGCGCGGCGGCCATGACATGGTGAAGATCCACGCCGCCTATCACGCTGCCCGCCGGGAAAAAGGCAGGCCCACGGTGATTCTGGCCCAGACCAAAAAGGGTTTCGGCATGGGTGACGCAGGGCAGGGCAAGATGACCACACACCAGCAGAAGAAACTCGACCGCGAGGCACTGATTGCCTTTCGCAACCGTTTCCAGTTGCCGCTGACGGACGAGCAGGCCGAATCCTTGAGCTTCTATAAACCGTCCGATGACAGCGCCGAAATGCGCTACCTGCACCAGCGTCGCGCGGCCCTGGGAGGCTACGTGCCGAGTCGCGGGCAGCACGCCGAACCTGTCGGCGTGCCGGCCATGGCCGGTTATGCCGGTTTCGCCACCCTGGCCGAAGGCAAGGAAATGTCCACCACCATGGCTTTTGTGCGCATGCTCAGCAACTTGCTCAAGGACAAGGCCCTTGGCCCGCGCATCGTGCCGATCGTGGCGGACGAGGCGCGTACCTTTGGCATGGCCAACCTGTTCAAGCAGATCGGCATTTACTCCAGCGTCGGCCAGCAATATGAACCGGAAGACATCGGTTCCATCCTCAGTTATCGCGAAGCCACCGATGGGCAGATTCTTGAGGAGGGCATCAGCGAGGCCAGCGCCATCAGCTCCTGGGTGGCGGCGGCAACCAGTTACTCGGTACACGGTCTGCGGATGCTGCCGTTCTATATCTACTACTCGATGTTCGGCTTCCAGCGGGTCGGCGACCTGATCTGGGCCGCTGCTGATCAGCGTGCCCGTGGTTTCCTGCTGGGCGCCACGGCGGGCCGTACGACTTTGGGTGGCGAAGGCTTGCAGCATCAGGACGGCAGCAGCCACCTGATGGCCTCCACCGTGCCCAACTGCCGTGCCTACGATCCAGCATTCGCCGGCGAATTTGCGGTGATCCTCGACCATGGCATGCGCCAGATGCTGGAGCACGATGTCGACGAGTTCTACTATGTGACCCTGATGAACGAGAACTACCCACAGCCAACGTTGCCCGAGGGCGTGGAAGAAGCCGTCATCCAAGGTATGTACCGTCTTGAAGGTGCCGCCGATGCTCAGGTACGCCTGCTCGGGTCCGGCGCGCCACTGCGCGAGGTCCAGGCCGCTGCGCAACTGTTGGCAGAGGATTGGCAGGTGTCAGGCTCGGTGTTCAGCGTCACCAGTTTCAGCGAACTGGCCCGCGACGCACGCGAAGTGGAGCGCTGGAATCGCCTGCATCCCCAGGACACCGCGCGTTGCAGTCATCTGGGGCATTGCCTGCCCAAGGGCGCACCGGTGATTGCCGTTAGCGACTACGTACGGGCGGTGCCGCAGATGATCGCGTCGTACCTGGACTCAAGCTATACCGTGCTCGGCACCGACGGCTTCGGCCGAAGTGATACGCGTGCGGCACTGCGGGATTTCTTCGAGGTGGACCGCTACCACATTGTGCTTGCTGCCTTGACGGCGCTGGTGGCGCAGGGAAGCCTGGATCGCCAGGTATGTGAGCAGGCAATCGAGCGCTATGGCCTGCAAAGGGAGCGCGCTGCGTCCTGGACCCAATGACCTCGCCTGCTACAACCTTCATGCGCGGGTGCTGGCGATCAGTCCGGGGTCAAATGCATCGCGCAGAAAATCGGGGGCGATATAGCGCTGGTAATGCGCCTCTGACAGCAGGAAGAACTCCCGGTCGATCGCATCGCGCAGATCGGCCAGGGGGCGTTCGCGGAACTCGGGTAACAGCGCCAGCCCATAAGCCTGCAGGTTTGAAATCATCCGCGCACCTCGCGCAATCAACTGGTACGCCCAGCAATACGGCGACTGCTGCGGCATAAAGCGGATTTTGCGGGCTTCCAGCTGTTGGCGCAGGCGCAGGGTGTCGATCACCTCCAGCTTGCTGGTCATGACCTGCACCAGCAACTGCTCGAGGCGCAGCCAGACGGCTTGCTTTTCGTCCGCACTGTAGCCATTCCACCGGATGACTTCATGGTGATAACGCTTGCAACCCCGGCAGACCAGGTCGCCATAAACAGTGGAGCACAAGCCGACGCAGGGCGTCTTGATGGTTTGATCTGGCATGGATAGGGCTGCTTTTAATCCGCGACAAGAGGGTTCATGGCGTTGAAACGCTGGCTCAACCACTGGTGCAACTGGGTAACAGCACGGGAAACCTGGCCCCTGTGTGGGCAGGCGAAGCTCAACGGATACACATCGCCTGGGTAATCGGGCAACAACCGCACAAGGTGTCCTGCCTTGACGTCGGCGCTGACATCCAGCCAGCACTTGTAGGCGATCCCTTCACCTGCCAACGCCCAGCGCCGAACCACATCGGCGTCGTCGCTGAACAGCGGTCCGGCGACTTGCACGGTGTGCGTGCCCAACTGCCAGCGATCATGAATTCGACCGTTTTGCAGGTACAGCAGGCAGGCGTGATCCAGTAAATCTGCGGGGACGACAGGCGTGCCATGGCGCGCCAGGTAGTTGGGTGACGCGATCAGCACGCGGCGGTTCTTGGGAGCCAGGGGCAGGGCGATGTAGTTGGCGTCCACGTTCAATCCATAGCGAATCGCGACGTCCACGGGGTCGCGAAACAGATTGCTTACCTGATCTGACAGGAACAAACGCAACGTCAGCTCAGGGTGCAGGTGGCGAAACTCCGTCAGCCAGGGCAACAGGACATTGCGCCCCAGGTCAGACGGCGCGGCAATCTGCAACGTCCCGCGCAAAGGCGCATTTTCACCGCGCAGGTTCTCTTCGCCTTGCCTGAGGCTTTCCAGCACCGCCTGGGCGGTGGGCAAATAGCGCTCGCCTTCGGCGCTCAAGCGCAGGCTGCGGGTCGTGCGGGTAAACAACCTTACCTGCAACTCGCGCTCCAGCCGCTTGATGGCGGCGGCGACCTGTCCCGGCAGCAAATCGGCCTCGACCGCAGCTGCCGTGAAGCTGCCCAGGGCGGCACTGCGCAGAAACAGGCCCAGATCATCGATTCGGATCATTTTCATTCCTGCAGTGAAAGTGTTGCTGCATTGTGTTGATTTTTCTTTGTTCCTGAAACGGCAAAGATGCGCGCAGCCCTCATCACAAGCGAGTCACCATGAAAGCCATCAGCTTTACCCAACACGGTCTGCCTATCGACGATCCGTGCTCTCTGCAAGATGTGAACATTGCTTTGCCCACCCCCGGCCGCAGGGATCTGCTGGTTGAAGTCGAAGCGGTGGCGGTCAATCCGGTGGATACCAAGGTCCGTGCTGGCACGTTTGCCAGGGAGCCGAAAATACTCGGGTGGGACGCCGCAGGTATCGTTCGCGAGGTCGGTCCCGACGTCACGCTGTTCAAGCCGGGTGACAAGGTGTACTACGCCGGCTCGCTTACCCGTGCGGGCAGCTACAGCGAATTCCAGGTGGTCGATGAACGAATTGTCGGGCATCGACCTCATACGCTGGATGCCGCCCATGCAGCCGCCTTGCCGCTCACTTCGATCACCGCCTGGGAGTTGCTGTTCGATCGCCTTGGCGTTGTCGAAGATACAGGTGATGGTGATGTCCTGCTGATTGTTGGCGCCGCCGGTGGTGTTGGCTCCATGCTGATCCAATTGGCCCGCGAGCTGACCGGCATGACCGTGATCGGTACCGCTTCGCGCCCGGAAACCGCAGACTGGGTCAAACGCATGGGCGCTGATCATGTGATCGACCATCGCCAACCGATGCTCGCGCAATTGCAGGCTCTGGGGATCGATGCCGTCAGTCATGTCGCCAGCCTGACGCACACCGAAGAACACTTGGCGCAATTGGTTGAGGTCCTGCGCCCACAGGGACGCCTGGGGGTGATCGATGATCCGCGCAGCCTGGATGTGATGCCACTCAAACTCAAGTCCTTGTCCCTGCATTGGGAGCTGATGTTCACCCGCTCGCTGTTCGAAACGCCGGACATGATCGAACAACATCACCTGCTCAACCGCATCGCCCGGCTGGTTGACGAGGGCGTTTTGCAAACTACCCTCGGCGCCCATTTTGGCGCCATCAATGCGGCCAACATGCGCAACGCCCATGCCCTGGTGGAGAGTGGCAAGGCGCGGGGCAAGATCGTCCTCGAGGGCTTTGCATGAAAACGTCAATCAGGCCGCTGGGTTTATGGCTGTTTGCACTGTTGATCACCGGATGTGCAAGCCAGCATCCGTCCCTTACCACTACCGGAGTGACTGTCATGCACAAACCATTGGTATCCATTGCTGTGCTCAAGGCCAGGCCGGGCAAGGAGCAGGCGCTCAAGGAAGGCCTGCTGGCCCTGGTTGAACCCACGCGCACCGAGCCTGGCAACCTGGACTATGTGTTGTTTGAACTGCGCGATGAGCCCGGCACGTTCTATATGCGTGAGGCGTTCAAGGACCAGGCGGCACTCGATACGCATTTTGCGATGCCGTACTTCAAGCGCTTCGCCGCAACGGCGGATGATCTTCTCAAGGAGCCGTTGCAGCTGATCTTCCTGGAGCAAGTGTCGAACTGAGCGGTTCCCATAGACCGCTGCCTGGGCGGTCTATGGGCCCGCATCAATCCCAGCTGAGCGCACCACCGGTCTGATACTCGATCACCCGCGTCTCGAAGAAGTTCTTCTCTTTCTTCAAGTCCATGATCTCGCTCATCCATGGGAACGGGTTAGTGGTTCCTGGGTACTCTTCCTTCAAACCGATCTGCGACAGGCGACGGTTGGCGATGAACTTGAGGTAGTCCTCCATCATCGCCGCGTTCATGCCCAACACGCCGCGCGGCATGGTGTCGCGGGCGTATTCGATTTCCAGTTGGGTACCCTGCAGGATCATCTGGGTCGCTTCTTCTTTCATCTCGGCATCCCACAGGTGTGGGTTTTCGATCTTGATCTGGTTGATCACATCGATACCGAAGTTCAGGTGCATCGACTCGTCGCGCAGGATGTACTGGAACTGCTCGGCGACGCCGGTCATTTTGTTGCGTCGACCCATGGACAGGATCTGGGTGAAGCCGCAGTAGAAGAAGATGCCTTCGAGCACGCAGTAGTAGGCGACCAGGTTGCGCAGCAGCTCTTTGTCGGTGTCGACGGTGCCGGTCTCGAACTTCGGATCGGAGATCGAGCGGGTGTATTTCAGGCCCCAGGCGGCTTTTTTCGCGACCGACGGGATCTCGTGGTACATGTTGAAGATCTCGCCTTCATCCATGGCCAACGATTCGATGCAGTACTGGTAGGCGTGGGTGTGGATCGCTTCTTCGAAGGCCTGGCGCAGGATGTACTGGCGGCACTCCGGGTTGGTGATCAGGCGGTACACGGCCAGGACCAGGTTGTTGGCAACCAGCGAGTCGGCGGTGGAGAAGAAGCCCAGGTTGCGCATGACGATGCGACGTTCGTCATCGGTCAGGCCTTCGGGGTTTTTCCACAGGGCGATGTCGGCGGTCATGTTGACCTCTTGCGGCATCCAGTGGTTGGCGCAGCCGTCGAGGTACTTCTGCCAGGCCCAGTCGTACTTGAAAGGCACGAGTTGGTTGAGGTCGGCGCGGCAGTTGATCATGCGTTTTTCGTCGACGGCGACGCGGGCGGACGCGCCTTCGAGCTCGGCCAGGCCTTCGGCGACGTCGAGTTTGTCGAGGGCGGCCTTGGCGCGAACGATGGCGGCGGAGTCACTGGCGGTGACGGCGCGGGCTTCGATGGCGGCGGCAGCGCCGGCACCGTCGAGGCGGTCCATGTTGGCTTCGGTGGCGTGGCCGGCGTTGGCGCCCTTGATCACCGCTGCACCGGTGTCTTCGTTGTCGACTTCATCCCAACTCAGCATTGAAAATACTCCTTCCTGATCTGTTCCGACGGTTTGTGAGGGCTGGTCACTCCGTCCAAAAAATGTATGGTTTTGCAGGCTTCAGGCATTGAAATGCTGCGCATAGTATGGTCGGCCTAAAAGCATTTTGCACACTATGTAGTGGTGGTTTTTGATTGTGGGCACACTATATGGTGTGTTTTGGCGATGGTCAACGCACAAGGCAGGTCCGGGGAATGGATACGCTAGCGATCCGCGCCGCCCCTCTGGAAGATGCCAAACGCATCTTCGAGGGACAAGAACACTGCCGCGCGGGCTTTTGAGTGAGGTATGGGCTTGCCGATGCCCAGGTCAGAAGTAATACCCGACATTCATGTACAACTGGTTCTCCCACTGATTACTGCCACCAGCCGCCAGGCTTTGCGCGTAGCTGCTGCCTCCGATATACGGGTCGTTCTTGCCGATCAGCCATTCCGTGGCAATCCACAATTTGTTGAAGGAGAACGACGTGCCGAGGATCATCCGCTGGGAGGTCTTGAACGCATCAGCGGACTTGTCGAACGCACTGTAGTTGGCGTACAGCTTCACGCCGCTGATCTGGCCGAACAGGTACTTTGCGTCAATGTCATAACTCAGATCGGCCACATACAAGTTGCCGCGACTGGCGACATTGTAAGTGCCGTCATACCCGCCCAGTGTCACCACCTCGGAGGAACCGGCATTGCGCGGTGACATCTGTTGGCGCGCAGCCTGCAATTGCACACCCCAAGGACCCTGCTTGCCACTGTAATGCACGGCCACAGCATTGCGCCGGCCGTCATTGCCGGTGTCCCTGTTTTCCAGGGTGGAGGTGAGGCCCGACACTCCCACCTCCGATTGCCATGAGCCCAGCTCCAGCATCTTGGCCACGCGTACTACGACGGTGTTGCGCTCCTGATTGTCGCTGCCGTCGGCTACATAACTGTCGGCCCCGGATACGCCGCTGGAATACGTCACGCCTTTACTGGTGCCTTTGCCTTGCCACGCCGGGCGCAGGTAGTAGCCGGCCTGGAGATTCCAGTCGCCGCGCTGCTGAATGTACTTGGCGCCAACTTGCTGTACATCTTCCAGGCCAATGACGTTGCCCAGGGTTTCGTAGAAGGTGCTGCCGAATAACGGTGCCAATCCAAACGGTACTTGGTTCAGGCCGACCTGGACCTGCTGGTCGGGGTTGAATTTGTAGCCGACCCACGCCAGCTTGGCGAACTGGATATCGCCGTAGTCCTTGGTGTATTGGTAGGGGTATGAACGGCCGTAGAAACGGTATTGGGCCTCACCGATCCAGGTGTCGGACGTGTATTGGGCACTGAGGAATACCGTGTCGAGGCCGAACTTCTGGATGTCACGGTCGGGATCAACGTCCCAACGGGCACGAATGGCGCCCCCCAGATCAAGGTTGTCGGTCACCTGGATGGCCATGGCTGGTGCCGCCAGGGTGCAGAGCAGAGCCGCGCAGGTGGATTTAAGACGCAGGGACGCGGGCAAGGACATAGGGCAGCTCTCGGTTATTTTTATTAGAGATGCCGCAAGTCTTGGTCATGGAAGTAGGGGCGACAAACGATAAAAATAGGGATCAAACCTTCTTCAAATGCATGTTACTGAGCGACGATGATAGGCATCGCCCGCAGGTTCGTGGGATGCTTGCCACTTTGTCAGTCGCTTTCGAGTCTTGTCCATGAAACGCAAAATGCCTGGTCTCAACGCCCTCAAGGCTTTCGAAGTGGCGGGGAGCACTGGCAGTTTCACCCGCGCCGCCGAACGGCTGAATGTCACCCAAAGTGCGGTCAGCCGCCAGGTACGCCAGCTAGAGGAGCAGTTGGGTGAAAGTCTGCTGGAGCGTCGCCATCATCACCTGGAACTGACCAGCGCGGGTCGGGTATTGCTGCGGGCCTTGCATCAGTCATTCGATAAAATCGAATTGACGGTGCGCAGCATCCAACAGAAAACCCATTCCAACCGGCTGCACATCAATGCACCGCCGACGTTCACTTCACGCTGGCTGATGCCGCGCCTGGGGCGTCTGCGCGAGCAACATCCGGAGCTGGAGCTGAGTATCACTACGCGGTTGCAGGACAGCCTGGGAGAAACCAGTACCCTGGACTGCGCCATTCGCTTTGGCAACGGTGAATGGGATGGCCTGGACAGCGCCTTGCTGATTCACGAGCGGCACATTGCGGTGTGTGCGCCATCGTTATATGCCCGCGAGTGCGGGGAGCAAGGCATCGACCTTGAGCGCATGACCCTCTTGCACGTATTGGCCAATGAGGATCAGCGCTACCTCACCTGGAAACACTGGCTGGATGCGGCCCGCATCACCGGCGTAGATACTCAGAGCGGGTATGAGTTCGACCTGTTGGACCTGGCGATTCGTGCCGCAATTGACGGCCTGGGGATCACCATCGCCGATTGGCACATGGTGGCCCCAGAACTGGCCAGTGGGCAGTTGACCCAGGTACTCAACGTGCATGTGGAGGGGCACCAGTCCTATTGGTTGGTGACGCGTCCGGAGCAGGCCGAGATGCCGCAATTGCAGATATTCAGCCAGTGGCTGCAGGAAGAAATCTGGTTGGCGCAGCGCCAATTGGAGCCATCTACTGCAGCATTTGGCGACTAACCTGCGTTTTATGAATGTTACTGCGCTTAATAAATCGTTTGTCCCGCCGTTGGCCGATGACAAGACTGCACGTCACTCGGATAACAACAACGATGGGCGAAACCAATGCAAATCGAGCGCAATTTTCTCAATGGTCAGTTTGTCGACCCTGCAAGCAGCGCGAGGATCGACGTTTACAACCCGGCCACAGAAGCCCTGATCGGCCAGGTCGCTGCGGCCACCGCGCAAGAAGCGGTCGCCGCGGTCACCGCTGCAGCCGTCGCCCAGAAAGCCTGGGGCAAACTCACCAGCATCGAGCGCGCCGAGCACCTGCGCGCCCTCGCTGATGCACTGCAAGGCTGCGCCGAAACCATCGGCGCAGCGCTGGCCAGCGAGTCAGGCAAAAGCCTCGATGACGCCAGCAACGAAGCCCGTTATGCCGCGCAGATCACGCGTTATCACGCTGAATGGGCGCGCCGTATCGAAGGTGAAATCATCCCCAGCGATACACCTGACGAGAATCTGTTTTTGCAACGCGAACCCATTGGTGTCGTCGCCTGCCTGATCCCGTTCAATTACCCGGTCTACACCCTGCTGCGCAAGATCGCCCCGGCGTTGATTGCGGGCAATACCGTAGTCGTTCGCCCCAGCAACAACACGCCGCTGTCGGCCTTCGCAATCGCCCGGGCGGTGGTGCAATCGGGTATGCCGGCGGGCGTGATCAACATCCTGACCATGGACCACGCCACGGCTGCCACGCTGTGTACCCACAAGGCGGTCGGGCTGATCACCCTGACAGGCAGTGTCAACGCCGGGCGTATCGTGCTGGATTACTGCAAGACCAATATCGCCAAACCATCCCTGGAGTTGGGAGGCAAGACCCCTGCGATTATTGAGGCCGACGCTGATCTGGAAGCCGCCGCCAGCGCTATCGTAGCGTCCAAGACCACCCATTGCGGCCAGTTGTGCACGGCGGTGGAGCGGGTCTACGTCCAGGCAAGCGTCCACGACCAGTTCCTGGCCCTGCTCAAGGCCAAGATCAGTGCGGTGAAATATGGCGATCGCGCCACGGATGCCGGGCTGATGGGCCCGCTGGTCAACGCCAGTTCCCGTGGGAATATCCATGCGATGGTTGAACGCGCGGTGGCGGCAGGCGCTGTGCTGGAAACGGGCGGTGTGCTGCCCCAAGGCTCGGGTCATTTCTATCCGCCGACGCTGCTCAGTGGTTGCCGCCAGGACATGGAAATCATCCAGGAAGAAATCTTTGGCCCTGTGCTGCCGGTGCTCAAGTACCACGATATCGACGAAGCGCTGGCCATGGCCAATGACCACCAGTTTGGCTTGGCATCGGTGCTCTACACCGAAAACTACCGCACGGCGATGAAAGTCGCCAACGCCATCGAAGCCGGAGAGTTGTACGTCAATCGTACGCCGGCCGATCCCTATCAGGGTTTCCATGCCGGCTGGAAACGCTCGGGCCTGGGCGGTGATGACGGTAAGCACGGCATGCTCGAATTCACCCAGACCCGCTTGGTGGTCATGAAGTATTAGGGTCACCGCTACACGTTTCAAGCTGCCTGTTGCAGGTTATGACGCGCAAGGTTTACTTGCCGCTTGTAGCCTGGCACTTGCCGCTGCCTCTATAACAACAATTATCAGGGCCCCGGATATCGGGTGCCCGAGGTCTCGAACATGTCCAAGCCTGCACCTGTTGCCCAGGGTTTTGACGCCGCGTCTGCGGCCCCCCACGACACCGCCAGTCGCTATTTCCAATTGATGTTGCTGGTACTGGCCGCCGGGGCGATCTACCCGATTCTCTATCTGCGCCAGGTCTACCAGACCACGATGCTCGATGTATTCCAGATCAGCCACACTGAACTGGGCTATCTGTACTCGATGCTGGGCACGATCTTCTTGCTCAGCTACCTGCCCAGCGGCTGGTTGGCGGATCGCCTGCCGCCGCGTTTCCTGATCTTCTTCTCGCTGGTGGCCACGGGTGTACTTGGCCTGTGGTACTCCACGGTGCCGTCGATGACCGGCTTGATGATCATCTTCGGTTGCTGGGGCCTGACCACAGGCCTGACTTTTTGGGCATCGGTGCTCAAGCGCGTGAAGATGATTGCCCACCGGAGCGAGCAGGGCCGTTTCTTTGGCATTCTTGACGGTGGCCGAGGCCTGGTGGAGGCCTTGCTCGCGACGGTTGCGCTGGGTTTGTTCGCTTACGCCACCGAGACCCGCAGCCAATCGGCGGCCGAAGGTTTCAAGCAGGTGGTGTATCTGTATTCGGTGGTGTGTATCGCAATCGGCTGCGTGCTGGTGCTGATCAAGGACCCGAAGTCCATGCAAGAAGCCGCGCCAGTGCAAGAGGGCACGTTCAACCTGATCACCGACCTCAAGACGCTGATGAAAATCCCCGAACTGTGGCTGGTGACGGCCATTGTGTTCTGCGGCTATCACATGTTCTGGGCCACCTATAGTTTTTCCGACTACTTGCAAGGCAGCGGCATGACCGCCGTGATGGCTGGCACCATCACCACCATCAAGCTTTGGATGCGGCCCATTGGCGGTATCGGCGGTGGCTGGCTGGGGGACAAGTTCTCGAATATTTCGGTACTGGTCGTCGCCTTGGCACTCGTGACCCTGGCGATGGTCGGCTTGATTGTGTTCCCGGGGTTCAACAGCCTCGGCTTGTTGATTGGCACGGTGATTTTTATCGGCCTGCTGACCTATGCCATTCGCGGCTTGTACTGGGCAATCCTCGACAGCTGTGAGATCCCGCTGCGGATCACCGGCTTGGCCATCGGCATCGTCTCGGTGGTGGGTTACCTGCCCGACACCTTTATCCCGCTGATCAACGGCTACCTCACCGAAACCTATCCAGGTGCGGTCGGTTACAACTTGTACTTCGGCTACATCGCCTTTATCGGCGTGCTCGGGACCCTCGCGGCCCTGGCCCTGCGCGCCAGAATCAATCGTAAAAAACTGAACCAGACAGGTGCCTGAGATGAAAATCGTCGCCCTTGAAACCCATATCGTTGCCGTGCCGCCTCCACACATCGGCGGCATGTACTGGCTATTCGTCAAGCTCAAGACTGACTGCGGCATTGAGGGGGTCGGCGAAATCTACGCCGCTACGTTTGGCCCCAAGGCCATGCTGCCGATCATTGAAGACGTGTTTGAACGCTATCTGCTCAACCATGACCCGCACCATATCGAGCGCTTCTTCCGCCAGGCCTATTCCAGTGGTTTCACCCAACGCCCGGACTTGACAATGATGGGCGTGGTCAGCGGCCTGGAAATGGCTTGCTGGGACATCATCGGCAAGGCCGCGAACAAGCCGGTGTACGAATTGCTCGGCGGCAAAGTGAATGAGCGCCTGCGTTCCTACACCTACCTGTACCCGGTCAACAGCCAGGGTGAGTACGACTACGACGACCCGGATCTGGCTGCCGAATGCGCGATTGAAAACATGAACAAGGGCTTCACTGCGGTGAAGTTCGACCCGGCAGGCCCTTACACCGCGTATTCGGGTCATCAGATTTCCCTTGAAGTGCTGGAACGCTGCGAAACCTTCTGTCGCAAGATCCGCGAAGCGGTGGGTGACAAATGCGACCTGCTGTTCGGGACGCATGGGCAGATGGTGCCGTCGTCAGCGATTCGCCTGGCCAAACGTCTGGAAAAGTACGATCCGCTGTGGTTTGAAGAGCCTGTGCCGCCAGGCCAGGAGGACGCCATGGCGCAAGTCGCAGCCAAGACCAGTATTCCGATTGCCACCGGTGAACGGCTGACCACCAAGTACGAATTTTTCAAGCTGTTGCAGGCCGGCGGTGCGTCCATCTTGCAGATGAACGTGGCCCGCTGCGGCGGCCTGCTCGAGGCCAAGAAGATCGCCAGCATGGCCGAGGCGTACTACGCACAAATTGCACCGCATCTGTACAACGGCCCGATTGGCGCCGCGGCGAGTTTCCAACTGGCGACGTGCACGCCGAATTTCCTGATTCAGGAAAGCATCATGACCTGGGGCGGGTTCCACGCCCAAGTGCTGACCAAACCGTTGCAATGGGAAGACGGCTACATCATCCCGTCAACCGAGCCGGGCCTTGGGGTGGAGTTGAACATGGAAGTAGTCCGTCGACATTCGCCGTATACCGGCGGGCGCCTGCACTTGCAAATGGCGCCTGCTCCGGTCGACGTCAAAGACACCTCGCCCGCCAAGGGCTGATGAGCTGCCCCGTCCGGTCACGGGCGGGCTTTGTAAAACGACTTACGCGGTAACTGTGCATGACTTACGACTACATCATTGCGGGCGCTGGCGCCGCAGGCTGCATCCTGGCCAACCGACTCTCCGCATCGGGCGAGTATTCGGTATTGTTGCTGGAGGCCGGCGGTAAAGACAGTTCCTGGTGGTTCAAGATTCCGGTCGGCTTCGCCAAAATGTATTACAACCCGACCTTCAACTGGATGTATTACAGCCAGCCGCAAAAACAACTGGCCGACCGTGCCATCTATGCCCCGCGTGGCAAAGTGCAGGGCGGTTCCGGTTCGATCAACGCAATGATTTACGTGCGCGGCCAGGCTCATGATTTCGACGACTGGGCCGCCAATGGCAATGATGGCTGGGGCTTTGACGAGGTGCTGCCGTACTTCCGCAAGCTGGAAACCCACCCGCTGGGTGACACCCCGTATCACGGCGGCAGCGGTCCCATCAGCATTACGCCGATGAGAGGCCAGACCCACGCGATCTGTGACGTGTTTCTCCAGGGGTGTGAACAGCTGGGCTATGGCCAAAGCGACGACTTCAATGGGCCGGACTTTGAAGGCGCGGGCCTCTATGACGTCAATACCCGTAACGGACAGCGTTGTTCCAGCAGCTTTGCCCACCTGCATCCGGCGTTGAGCCGCACGAACCTGACGTTGGAGCACTATGCGTTGGTGGACCGTGTGCTGTTTGACGATCAGCAACGCGCTACTGGCGTCGCCATCACCCAACGTGGCGTGGCACGCACCTTTACTGCACGCAAGGAAGTGATCCTGTGTGCCGGTGCGGTGGATACGCCGAAGATCCTGCAACTGTCGGGTGTTGCCGACCAACAGCTGTTGGCCGAGCACCACATCCCGTTGGTCAAGCACCTGCCGGCGGTGGGGGAGAATCTGCAGGATCACCTGTGCGTCAGCTATTACTACAAAGCCAATATCCCGACCCTGAACGATGAGCTCAGCTCGTTGTTCGGCCAATTCAAACTGGGCCTCAAGTACCTGCTGACCCGTAAGGGAGCCCTGGCCATGAGTGTCAACCAGGCGGGCGGTTTTTTCCGTGGCAACGACGCGCAGGCGCATCCCAACCTGCAGCTGTACTTCAACCCGCTGTCGTACCAGATCCCGAAAAACAACAAGGCCAGCCTCAAGCCCGAGCCATATTCAGGCTTTCTGTTGTGCTTTAACCCGTGCCGGCCTACCAGCCGGGGGACTATTCGTATCGCATCGAGGAATCCGCGGGATGCCGCCTTGATCGATCCCAACTACCTGAGCACCCAAAAAGACATCGATGAGGTGATCCAGGGCAGCCGATTGATGCGCAAGATCATGCAGGCGCCGGCACTCAAGGGCATTACCGTGGCTGAAGTCTTGCCTGGGACCGCGGTGGAAAGTGACGAGCAAATGCTGCAGTACTTTCGCGAGAACAGCGGTTCGATCTACCACCTGTGCGGATCCTGCGCCATGGGCTCGGATCCGCAGGTCTCGGTGGTAGACAAGCGCTTGAAGGTGCATGGGATCGAGGGCCTGCGGATTGTCGATGCATCAATCTTCCCGAATGTCACTTCAGGCAATACTCATGCGGCGGTGCTGATGGTAGCGGAGAAGGGCGCGGATCTGATTTTGCAGGATGCTGAACGGGGTTAATAACGACGTGGCAAGGCATCGGTTGAAAAAGAACATGGTACGGCGCCGGGATATTAAATAGAATGAATCTCATTTGAGACTCACTCGCGCCGCGCAGGGTTTGCTTGTATGACTGATGCCGTATCGCCAACGCCCGCCACAGAGCCCAGCAGCCTGCATACGTTATATCGCGACCACCGCAGTTGGCTGGAAAACTGGCTGCGACGGCGCTTGGGCAATGCCTGGGATGCGGCTGACCTCAGCCAGGATACGTTCTTGCGTGTACTGGCCAGTGCCCAGCCGATTCCCGACCTGCAGGAGCCCCGGGCTTATCTGGTGACAGTGGGCAAGCGTCTGCTGGTCAATTTCCACCAACGTCGCAGCCTGGAGCAGGCCTACCTGAATGCCCTGGCGCGTTTGCCGCAAGACTGCGTACCGTCTCCCGAGCAGCGCTGGTTGTTACTGGAAACCCTGCAAGCGTTGGATGAACTGCTTGATGGCTTGCCGCCGGCGGTACGTCGGGCATTTCTCTGGAGCCAGCTGGAAGGCCTGGGTTATCGAGCGATTGCCGAGCGGCTCAAGGTCTGCGAGCGCACGGTCAAGCGCTATATGGCCCAGGCCTATGAACATTGCCTGTTGGTGGAGCTGTGAGCCGCACCGCACCGGATGTCGCCCGGGCGGCGGCGCAGTGGTTGGCGTTGCTCGAGTCTGGCTGTGCCACCGAACGCGATCACGCGGGCTTGCAGCAATGGCGCGACAACCACCCGCAACACGAACAGGCCTGGCAGAAAGCGCAGCTGTTGCGCCAGCGCTTTGCCGATTTGCCATCCACCCTGGCGCTGGCCAGCCTTGACCGGCCGCAACCGGGGCGTCGCGCGGTACTCAAGCGCGCACTCGGCGTGGCGGCATTGATACCCTCGGTGTGGTTGCTCGGCCGCCAGTTGCCCCTCGACGTCTGGCGTGCCGACCTGCATACCGCCACGGGCGAGCGCAAACGGGTGCCGTTGGCAGACGGCAGCCAACTGCAGTTGAACACGGCCAGCGCCGTGGATGTGGACCTGGGTCGGCGCAGCCTACGCTTGCTGGATGGCGAGTTGGCGCTGACGGTCCCAGGCGCTGCCCCGTTGACGGTGCAGACGCGCTATGGCCAGGTGATTGCCAGCCAGGCTGAGGTCTGCGTGCGCCAGTTGGCCGAGGGTTGCCAGGTGTCCGTGCTCAAGGGAAGCGTGCAAGTGTTCGACCTGCGCGGGCACAGCAGCCTGTTACGCGCCGGGCAACAAGCGCGCCTGCAGGCAACGGGGCTTGGCGCATCGATCAGGTTTGATGTCTTGCAATTAGGTTGGCGCGACGGGGTGTTGACTGCTCGGAACCAGCGGTTGGGCGACTTTCTGCGCGAATTGGCACGCTATCGCCCTGGCGTCCTGCGCTGGGACCCGAGCCTGGAAACCTTGCGCGTCACTGGCAGTTACCGCCTGGAAGACACCGACCGCATCCTGGACTTGTTGGCCTCGAGCCTGGCGCTGGAGGTGCATGCGCGCACCCGGTACTGGGTGACATTGGCGCCGCGCAGAAAACTGGCCTGAGGGCTGATGCTGATCAGTCAAGGGAAGGCGATGCTCAAGATGGCGAAAATCAAATGTGGGAGCTGTCGAGCCTCGCGGAGCGAGACAGCTCCCACACTGTTCTGCTGCGCCTGTAGGATTTGTGGCCCTTAACTGACGGCATTTAGCCTTAGTACTGTCCCTTTTTTTCGCTTCGCCTGTCATCCAAGGCAAGTGAACGAAAACAGAGAGCCTTTTAATGCCCGTCGTCCCGCCATCATTGCTGCGTTTGAGTCTGTTGCTGAGCCTGAGTGCCAGCCCGTTGTGTATTCCTGTGAGCTGGGCCGAGGACGCGGCCCGGCGCAGCTTCCAGGTGCCGGCGGGTAGCCTGGACAGTGCCTTGACCCGCTTCGCCGGGCTGGCCGGGGTCAATCTGTCGGTGGACCCGGCGCTGGTCAGCGGCCTTCGCAGCACCGGTATTTCCGGTAATTTTGCCGTCGAGGAAGGTTTCGCTCGTCTGCTGCAGGGCTCCGGCCTGCAGCTGCAGGCGCTGGGCAATCGCGCTTATACCCTGATCCCTGCTCCGCAAAGCGGCACGTATCAGCTACCGGCGACCTCGATTCTCGGTGCCAGCACCACACCGGTCGCCGAAACCTATGCCGGTGATCAAGTCACCCGCAAAGGCGCCCAAGGCCTGTTGGGGGAGGGCGACTTCATGGATACGCCTTTCAACCTCACGTCCTACACCGCTAAAGCAGTGAAAAACCTTCAGGCCCGCACCCTCGGTGAAATGGTCGCCAGCGATCCGTCAGTGCGCATTACCAACCCGGCGGGCGGGCGGTTTGAGCAGTTCTCCGTGCGCGGCTTCAGTCTGTTTAACAGTGATGTGTCTTACGGCGGCCTATATGGCGTGCTACCGACGTATGCCATCGACATGGAAATGGTCGAACGGGTCGATATTCTCAAGGGGCCCGGCGCGCTGCTCGGTGGCATCGCGCCCCGTGGCAGTGTGGGTGGCGGTATCAACATCGAGCCCAAGCGCGCAGCAGATGCACCGCTGACCGAGTTCACCGGCAGCTATGCCTCGGCCGGGCAATTCGGCGGGGCAGTGGACATCGGTCGACGCTTTGGTGATGAACAGCAGTTTGGCGTGCGTTTCAACGGCGTGAAGCAGTCCGGTGATACCGAGTGGGATCACCAGAAGGTTGATCGGGAGATGAGCGTGATCGGCCTGGATTTTCGCAAGGAGCGCGTGCGCCTGTCCCTTGACCTGGGCCGTCAGGAGCGCACGGCCGACGCCCCGCAGGAACGGGTTGAAGTTGCCAGGGGCAGTGTGATGCCCAAGGCCCGCGATATCCGTGACAATTTCGCCCAGTCCTGGACCACCTCCCATACCAAGGACACCTTTGGCGCGCTTCGTGGTGAGTTCGATGTCAGCGATTCATTAATGGTCTACGCCGCTGCAGGGGCGCGCAAAGGCAACTATGGCTTCCTGCGCCATGGTGTGCAGGCGACCCAGAGCAACGGTGACTTCACCGTGGTGCCGCGCAGTTTTCGGCGCGATGAAGACGTCAAGACCGTCACGGTTGGTGCCCGCAGTTGGTTCAACACCGGGCCGATAGGGCACACGATCAACGTCAGCCTCAACCGTTTCAATATGGATTTCGACAACGCCGGCGAGCGCTATACCCCCGGCAAGAGCAACCTCTACAACCCGGTCGAGTTGCCCCATCCAGGCCAGGCGGTGCGCTGGGACACCAGTACCCACACCGAAAACCGCTTCACCAGCCTGGCCCTGGCGGACACCCTGAGCTTTCTGGATGACCGTGTCTTGCTGACACTCGGCGCACGCTTGCAAAAGGTACAAGTGACGTCCTGGAGCAATGGCGTGAAAGATCAGCCGCAGTACGACGAGCAAGCCACCTCGCCGGCTCTGGGGCTGGTGGTGAAAGTCACCGAGCAACTGTCTTTGTACACCAACTACATGGAAGGCTTGAGCCAGGGTGAAACCGCGCCTTCGAGCGGGGTACGCAACGAGAACGCGATCTTCCCGCCGACCAAGAGCAAGCAGGTGGAAGTCGGCGCCAAGTACGACATGGGCAACTTCGGCATGAGCGCCAGTGTGTTCCAGATCAAGCAGCCGGCCTATGGCATCGATGCCGAGGGGTTCTTCAAGCCCAATGGCGAGCTGCGAAACCAAGGTGTGGAGTTGAACGTGTTTGGGGAACCCGCCAAAGGCCTGCGTTTGCTGGGCGGTGTGATGCTGCTCGACAGCGAGCAAACCAAGACTGCCCAAGGCCTGACGGATGGCAAGCGCGGCACCGGCGCTCCAGTGGCCAACGTCAATCTAGGCGCCGAATGGGACGTCGAACGCCTGCAAGGCTTGACCCTGACCGCCCGTGCCATTCACACCGGTGCGCAATACCTGGACGCCGCCAACCAGCAGAAAATCGACGACTGGGAACGCTACGACCTGGGCGCACGCTACAGCTTCAAGCTGAACGAAAAGCCGGTCACTCTGCGCGCCACCGTGGAGAACGTACTGAACACCACCTATTGGGCTTCGGCCGCCACCTCCAGCGACAGCGCCCCAGGCTTGACCCTGTCGACACCGCGCACCTGGCTGGTCTCGGCGACGATAGGTTTCTGATCGACGCCGCGGGTGGCCTGGTCGTTCCCCGACACGTGGGAACGATCAGTGCGCGGCGCCTTCAGCGGTTGAGCAAACTGCGCTCCATGCGCGCAATCCCTTCCTCGAGCAGTGCCCTCGGGCAGCCGAAATTCAAGCGCACGAACTGCTGGCTGTCATCGCCAAATTCCACGCCGGCACTCAAGCCGACCTTGGCCTGCTTCAAGAAGAACTGCTGCGGGTCGCTGAGCCCCAGTGCGCTGCAGTCCAGCCAGGCCAGGTAGGTGCCTTGAGGGGCATGCATCACCACGCCCGGCAAGCGGTTGCGCACCGCATCCAGCAGATAGTCGCGATTGCCTTGCAGGTATGCCACCAGCGCCTGCAGCCATTCGCCGCATTGGCTGTAGGCCGCCCAAGTGGCTTCCAGCCCCAGCGGGCTGACGCTGTCGACCATGCCACGGCGAGCCTTGTTGAAGCGCTCGCGAATATCCGGGTCCTGAATCACCGCAAAACAGGTTTTCAAGCCTGCCACGTTGTAAGCCTTGCTCGCCGACATCAGAGTAATGGTGCGCCGGGCAATCTCCGGGCTCAGCGATGCCGTAGGGATATGCCGGCGACCGTCAAAACACAGCTCGGCGTGAATTTCATCGGAAATGATCAGCGCGCCATGCGCAAGGCATTCGGTGGCCACGGCGAGCAATTCTTCGCGAGGGAACACCTTGCCGATCGGGTTGTGGGGGTTGCTCAGCAGCAGGGCGCCTGCGCCTTTCAATGCCTGGCGCAAGGCCGGCAGCGGCGTCAGGTACTCGCCCTGGTCGTTCAGCTCGAACGGTACCTCGATCTTCGGTAAATCCCAGTTGCCCGCCGCATGGCGCAACGGCGCATAGTTGGGCGTCTGCAAGACCACCGACTGGCCTGGCGCGACAAACGCGTTCAAGGCCATGTTGAAGCCTGGTTCTACGCCGGGCAGGAACAGCAATTCATCGGGTTGCACGCGCCAGGCGTACTTGTTCCATAGATCGGCCACAATCGCTTCGCGCACCTGTGGGCGAGCCACGCTGTAGCCGAGCATCTGCTGGTCCAGGCGCTGGTGCAGCACCTTAAGGATCGCCTCTGGTGCAGCGATGTCCATGTCGGCAATCCACATCGGCAGGACGTCTTCGGGGTAGCGACTCCATTTGGTGCTGCCGGTGCCGAAACGGGGATGGATCGTATCGAAATCAAAGCTCATGAGGGCGCTCGTGTCAGGAAGGCTGGCGACAAATGAGGCTGATTCTAACCCCATACACCCCGTACACCAGTGCTGATTGTCAGCCGGCCTGGTAGGCCATCAGTTGTTCCAGCGACACAATCCTGATCGTGCGCCGCTGTACCTCGATCAACCGGCTTTCCACCAGCCGATGGAGGATGCGTGAAAATGTCTCCGGTTGAATCCCCAGTTTTGATGCCACCAGACGCTTGGGCACTTGCAATACCACGTCACCGCTGACGGCGTCGCGCTCCTGGAACAGAAAGTTGATCACCCTGCGGCTGGCATTGGCCAGGGTCAGGGTGTCGATGTCCTTGAGTCGTTGATGCAGGTGGAGGCTCATGGTCCCCAGGATCGCCAGGCAGATTTGCGGCTGGTCCTCCAGGGCCTTGCGATAGTGATGCCCCTCGATGCTCACCAGCACGCTGTCCTTGAGGGCCGTCGCGCTGACCGGATAAGCCTTGGCCTGGCTGAATAGCAAGGCTTCGGCAAAGGTCTGGCCAGGGCAGATGACTTCTACCAGATGCTCCTGGCCTTCGCCGGTGACGCGGTGCAGTTTGATCTGGCCGCTGATCAAGAGGAAAAAGCGCGTGGCGGAATCACCCTGATGCACCAGGGTCGTGTGGCCAGGCAGGCGCTTGAGATTGGCCAGGCTGCACACATCCTGGAAGATTTTTTCCGGCAATGGGCTGAACAGATGATGCCGGCGCAGGGTTAAAACAATGGATGGATGGGTCAGCATGGCGTACCTCCGCTCGCGTCCATGGTAGGACCTGGGCGTGGTGCGGGCTATGCCTCGTTGGAGGTACATGTGCGTTGCTGCGGTCACGGCTTCTGGTGGTTTTGCCATATACCTGTGTCTTCAAAGTTCTTGAAAGGGCTGGCCCTTAATGCCGAGCCTTTCCAGGAGAAGTTGTATTGGCCTGACACTGATCGTGAAGAGATGAAGATCTTCCAGCAAAGTGGAACCGATGAGGGCCGTGACAACGCATACACACCGCTTCCCCAAACCTCAAGAAACCTGCCGCAAATGCTCCATGGCCCAAACCGCCGCTTCCACCCGTGAGCGCAACCCCAGTTTGTGCAGGAGATTCTTCACATGCACTTTCACCGTGCCTTCCGTAATCCCCAACTTGTGCCCTATGACTTTGTTGCTGTACCCGCCAGCAATGGTCTTGAGTACCTGCCGCTCACGCTCGGTCAGCTCGATGCCGGCATGGGGCTGAGGTGAACGCAACGCCTGGGCCAGCACACGCGTCAGGCCAGGGCTGATCACCAGCGCGCCGTGGAGAGCGTCGCGGATGTACTGAATCAGCAACTCCGGCTCCATGTCCTTGAGCAAATAACCGTTGGCGTCCAGGCGCAGGGCATCCCGGATATCATCCTCGGCATCCGACACCGTAAACAGCAGCACCTTGCCGCCATACGCCATGGCTCGCAGGCGGCGCAAGGTTTCCAGGCCGTTCATCTGCGGCATGTTGTTGTCCAGCAGCACCAGGTCCGGTTGCAGCGACTCGATCTGCTCCAGGGCTTCTGCACCGTTGCCGGCTTCGCCGACCACTTGCAGATCGTCTTCCAGTTCGAACATCTGGCGCATGCCGTGGCGCATCATCGGGTGGTCGTCTACCAGCAGGATGCGATGCGGCTGTGGGGTGTTCATGACGGGCTACCTTCTTGTAGGGAGTGCCCGAGGAATTCCGGGCGAAACAGCAATTGCACCCGGGTGCCCTGGGGCTCGCGCGACGAGATATCGAGCTGGCCGCGCAGGCTGCGCGCGCGTTCGTCCATGATGGTCAGGCCGTGGTGTTCGCGCTGATCCACTGCACCACTGAAGCCGCGACCATCGTCTTCGATGCTCAAGTTCACGCTCTCGCCGTTCTGGCGCAGTTGCAGCCAGGCGTTTTGCGCGTGGGCGTGGCGCAGGCAGTTGGACAGGGCTTCACGGGTGATTTGCAGCAGATGAATCTGTTCGCTGGCCGACAACTGAAAGGCCAGGGCATCGACCTGCAGATGCACCTGGAATTCGCCGCGCCGGGAGAACTCCTCGGCAGTGTCCTTGAGTTCTTGCACCAGCCCTGCATCGTGAATTTGCAGGCGAAATGTGGTGAGCAATTCGCGCAATTGCCGATAGGCATTGTTCAGGCCTTCGCGCAGTTCGCCGGTGACGGTCTCCAGGGTTTGCGCAGGCTCGCCACGGCGCAGCAAGGTCTGCATGCGACTGACTTGCAGCTTCATGTACGACAATGCCTGGGCCAGGGAGTCGTGCAGTTCACGGGCGATGATGGTGCGCTCGTCCAGCAGCAACAGACGGTGGTCCTGTTCGCGCTGGCGCTTGAGGGACAGCGAGGTGCCGATCAGGTTGGCCAGGGCCTGGATCAGTTGTTTTTCCCAGTCCTGGGGCGCATGCCCGTCGATAAAATGTGCCTTGAGTTCCCCCAGTTCCGCGCCCTGGTTGCTGATGCTGAACACCTGTGGCGGGGCGACGTGATGCCGCTCGCAGGTGGCGCAATCGCCAATGGCGCAAACGTTGCGGCTGTTCTCGCCATGTAGTGCGAGCATTTGCTGCGCAGGCGCCAGGAAGTGACCCTGCAGGCACAACGACAGACGCAGGCCCGGAAGGCGTTTCTGGAAGCGCCGGATCAATTCATCCAGACCTTCGGCGTTGGCCAGGCGCGTGGCCAGGCTGCGGCTGCTCTCGTACAGCAGTTCGAGCGCGGCGTTGGCCTGTTGCAGGTTAAGGGTCTTGTGCTGCACCTGGCGTTCCAGGGTGCGGTGTGATTCTTCGATGGTTTCGGCCAGGGCGTTGAAACTCAGCGCCAACTGGCCCAGTTCATCCTGTGAGCGGTGATTGACCCGCGTCTTATAGTCGCCATCGCGAAAACGCCGGGTGGCGTCCACCAACTCCTTCAAGGGCGTGACCACGCCGTACTGCAGTTCATACAGGCCGACCAGCAGGATGATCAGCGTGCTGAACAGCGCCAGGCCCTGGATCAGTTGCTGCCAGCTTTGTTTATGTTCGCTCTGCTGCTGCAGCAGGCTGACGAATTTATTGAGCTGCTCGACAAACGCTGGCGCGCGGTCGCGGAAAAACGCACCGTCGCCGCGCTCGATGGCCGGGCGCAGTTGTTCGTTCCAGTGCTGCTGGATCTGCCGATAGCTCTGTTGCAGGGCGCTGTGGGGGCCGTCTTCCAGCACTGCCTTGAGGGACTGGCTGTCCAGGCGTTTTTGCAGGCTTTGGGTGATCGCCTGAATCTCAGCCTCCTCGGCGTTGGCGGCGATTTTCCAGCTCAGGTGGTAAGTCTCCATGCGCACGGAGCCAGCGGTATTGATCGCCGCGCCGTCACCCTGGCTGAACCAGGCAATCAGACCGGCGCTCAAGGAACTGGCCAGCGCCAGGATCGCAATCAGGATCACCGCGAGGCCGGCGCGAGCGGGCAGGGAGCTGCGCAGCCAGTCAAGCATCACGGCGTAATCGAAGAGCAATAAACAGCAGCATGGCGGCACCGGGCACGGACAACAGCATTGGATGATGCAATCCCTGGCGCACTACCTCTAAAGAGTTGCCGACGAACCCGCCCACGGGAAAAGGCCGGCACAAGAGATCAATCCATTGATAAATAAAGGTTTTCTCTTGTTTTTTGGCCTACCTCCTTAGAGGTAGTGGGGCCAAGCATAGGCCAATACCCCCATGGCGGACGTTGACCTGAGTCAAGTTGTGCAAGGACTGCGCCCCTAACCTGCGCCCATGGATTCACTTCTGGGAGCGCAAACCGTGACTCAACCCCGTGTAAAACAAGGCCTCGTGCTGGGCATGAGTACACTGGCCTTCACCGTCTGCTTTATGGTCTGGATGATGTTCGCCGTACTCGGCGTGCCGATCAAAGAGCTTTTGCAACTCAACGAAACCCAATTCGGCCTGCTGGCCGCAACTCCGGTGTTGACCGGTTCCCTGGTGCGTCTGCCACTGGGTCTGCTGACCGACCGCTTCGGTGGGCGCATTGTGTTCTTTGTATTGATGCTGACCTGCGTGTTGCCGCTGTACCTGATCACCTACGCCACCGCCTTCTGGCAGTTCCTGGTGCTGGGGTTGTTTGTCGGCCTGGCCGGCGGCTCGTTCTCGGTGGGTATCGCCTACGTCGCAAAATGGTTCGACAAAGACAACCAGGGCTTTGCCATGGGCGTATTCGGCGCTGGCAACGCCGGCGCGGCAGTAACCAAATTCCTTGCCCCAGCTCTGATTGCCCTCGGCACCTGGCACCTGGTGCCCAAGGTGTTCAGCGCGATCCTGTTTATCACCGCGCTGCTTTTCTGGTTCCTCACCAGCGAAAACAAGGCCCATCGCAGTGCCGGCGGCGCCACCTTGCGCGAGCAACTGCTGTGCCTCAAGGACCCGGCCGTGTGGCGCTATTGCCAGTACTACTCGATTGTGTTCGGCGGCTATGTGGCCCTGGCGCTGTGGGCGACCAAGTACTACGTACAGGAATACGGTTTCAGCCTGCAAAGTGCAGCGCTGCTGGCCGCGTGTTTTTCCCTGCCCGGTGGCGTGCTGCGTGCGGTGGGTGGCTGGATGTCCGACCGCTGGGGCGCGCAAAGCGTGACCTGGTGGGTGCTGTGGGTGAGCTGGATCTGCCTGTTTCTGCTCAGCTACCCGCAGACCCAACTGCAGGTCATGACCGTCAATGGTCCGCTGGATTTGCATATCGGCCTCAACGCCACGCTGTTCACCGTGTTGCTGTTTGTGATGGGCATCGCCTTCGCGTTCGGCAAAGCCTCGGTGTTCAAGTACATCGCCAACGACTACCCGCAAAACATGGGTGCGGTGTCGGGCATCGTCGGCCTGGCCGGCGGTCTCGGGGGCTTCGTGCTGCCGATTATGTTTGGCGCCCTGGTGGACCTCACCGGCGTGCGCTCCTCCTGCTTCATGTTGATGTACGGCGTGGTCTGGGTGTCCCTGGCCTGGATGTACTTCAGTGAAATCCGCAAGCAGCCGCTGATGGGCAAGGCCCCGGCGGCCCAGTCTCTCCAAGGAGAATCCGCATGACTATCGCGCAAAAGCCCGTTTCGGGCCCGGTGATCCACGACTGGCGCCCTGAAGACCCGGCGTTCTGGGGTGCCAGCGGCAAACAGACCGCCACCCGCAACCTGTGGATCTCGATTCCGGCGCTGTTGTTGGCTTTCGCTGTATGGATGGTCTGGAGCACGGTGATCGTGCGCCTGAACGCCATCGGCTTCCGCTTTACCACCGACCAACTGTTCTGGCTGGCCGCCTTGCCCGGATTGTCCGGCGCCACCTTGCGGGTGTTCTACTCGTTCATGGTGCCGATCTTCGGCGGGCGTCGCTGGACTGCCTTGAGTACGGCCTCGTTGTTGATCCCATCGCTGTGGATGGGTTTTGCGGTGCAGGACCCTGGCACGCCTTACAGCGTATTCGTGCTGATCGCGCTGCTGTGCGGTTTCGGCGGCGGCAACTTCGCCTCCAGCATGTCCAATATCAGCTTCTTCTATCCCAAGTCCCAGCAAGGCACGGCTTTGGGCCTGAACGCCGGCCTGGGTAACCTGGGCGTGTCGGTGATGCAGTTTTGCGTGCCGCTAGTGATTACCTTCGGTGTGTTCGGCCTGCTGGGCGGCCAGCCGCAAACCCTGGAGGACGGCAGCCAACTGTGGCTGCAGAACGCCGGTTTCATCTGGGTGCCGTTCATCGTTGCCGTGACCGTATTCGCCTGGTTCGGCATGAATGATCTGTCCAGCGCTCGTGCTTCGTTCAGCGAGCAGGCGGTGATCTTCAAGCGCAAGCACAACTGGCTGATGTGCTGGTTGTACCTGGCAACTTTCGGCTCGTTCATCGGTTTCTCGGCGGCGTTCCCACTGCTGATCAAAACCTCGTTCCCGGACGTGATCGCCCTCAAGTTCGCCTTTCTCGGCCCGCTGGTCGGCGCCCTGGTCCGGCCTTTGGGCGGTTGGCTGGCAGACAGGCTGGGCGGTGCGCGGGTGACCTTGTGGAACTTCGTGTTGATGATCGTGATGGTGTTCGGTGTGCTGCATTTTCTGCCAGCGAACGGGCAGGGCGGCAACTTCTACGGTTTCCTTGGCATGTTCATGCTGCTGTTCATCACCACCGGCGTAGGCAACGGTTCGACCTTTCGCATGATCCCGGTGATCTTCCGCACTCAGCATGAAAAAGCCAGCGCCGGCAAACCCGCCGCCGTGCGTGAGCAAGCCCTCAAGGACGCCAGCAAGGAGTCTGCGGCAGTGCTGGGCTTCAGCTCGGCGATGGGCGCCTTCGGTGCGTTCTTCATTCCCAAGACCTTTGGCTCGTCCATGGCCTACACCGGCAGCCCGGCACTGGCCTTCTACATGTTCGTCGGCTTCTACCTGAGCTGCATTGTCGTGACCTGGTGGTGGTATGCGCGCAAAGGCGCCGAGACCCCCTGCTGAGTCGACCCCGAATTCAAACCTTGCGTGGGCGGGGCACAGAACCCCGCAGCAAGCCTGAGAGGAAAGCACCATGAGTCATCTACTCGATCAACTGCGGTTCTTTAATCGCAAGCAAGACGAATTCTCTGAAGGTCACGGCGAGACCCGCAAAGAGTCCCGCGACTGGGAGAACGTCTACCGTTCGCGCTGGCAGTACGACAAGATCGTGCGTTCCACCCACGGGGTGAACTGCACCGGTTCCTGCTCGTGGAAGATCTACGTGAAGAATGGCCTGATCACGTGGGAAACCCAGCAGACCGACTATCCGCGCACCCGCAACGACTTGCCCAACCACGAGCCGCGCGGCTGCCCGCGTGGGGCGAGCTACAGCTGGTATATCTACAGCGCCAACCGCCTCAAGTACCCGAAAATCCGCAAGCCGCTGCTCAAGCTGTGGCGCGAGGCGCGCCTGACCCTGTCGCCGGTCGAGGCGTGGGCCAGTATCGTCGAGGACAAAGCCAAGGCCGACTCCTACAAGAGCAAGCGCGGCATGGGTGGCTTCATCCGCTCCAACTGGGATGAAGTCAACGAGATCATCGCCGCCTCCAACGTCTACACCATCAAGCAATACGGCCCCGACCGTATCGTCGGCTTCTCGCCGATCCCGGCCATGTCGATGGTCAGTTACGCAGCCGGTTCGCGTTACCTGTCGCTGATCGGCGGCGTGTGCCTGAGCTTCTACGACTGGTACTGCGACCTGCCACCGGCTTCGCCAATGGTCTGGGGCGAGCAGACCGACGTACCGGAGTCGGCTGACTGGTACAACTCCAACTACATCATTGCCTGGGGCTCCAACGTCCCGCAGACCCGTACCCCAGACGCGCACTTCTTCACCGAGGTGCGCTACAAGGGCACCAAGACCGTGGCGATCACGCCCGACTATTCGGAAGTGGCCAAGCTCACCGACCTGTGGCTAAACCCCAAGCAGGGCACCGACGCTGCGCTGGCCCAAGCTTTCAACCACGTGATCTTCAAGGAATTTCACCTGGATAAGCCGAGTGCGTATTTCACCGATTACGCCAAGCGCTTCACCGACTTGCCGGTGCTGGTGATGCTCAAGCCGATGCTCGGCACCGCGCCGGGCGCAGGCTTCCAGCCCGACCGCTTCCTGCGCGCCAGCGATCTGACCGGCAACCTGGGCCAAGACAACAACCCGGAATGGAAAACCATTGCCCTCGACGAGAGCGGCGAATTGGTCTCACCCCAAGGTTCCATCGGCTACCGCTGGGGCGAGAAGGGCAAGTGGAACATTCTGGCGAAAGAGGGCGGCGAAGGGCGTGAGATCGACCTCAAGCTCAGCCTGATCGGCGACGACGTTGCCGAAGTGGCGTTCCCGTATTTTGCCGGCCAATCCCACGAGCATTTCCAGCACGTGGCTGGCGATGCCGTGCAGTTTCGCCGGGTGCCGGTGCACAGCGTGACCCTGGCTGATGGCAGCGTGGCTAAAGTCGCCACGGTATTTGACCTGTCCGCCGCCAACCTGGCCATCGACCGTGGCCTGGGCGGCAGCAACGTGGCCAAGGACTACGACGACGCCAGCGTACCGGGTACTCCGGCCTGGCAGGAAGCGATCACCGGTGTCAGCCGCGAGAAAGCCATCCAGATCGCCCGTGAGTTTGCCGATAACGCCGACAAGACCCGTGGGCGTTCGATGATCATTGTCGGCGCGGCGATGAACCACTGGTACCACATGGACATGAACTACCGCGGGCTGATCAATATGCTCATGCTCTGCGGTTGCGTCGGCCAGACCGGTGGCGGATGGGCGCATTACGTGGGCCAGGAAAAACTGCGTCCGCAGTGCGGCTGGCTGCCCCTGGCGTTCGGCCTGGACTGGAATCGTCCGCCACGCCAGATGAACGGCACCAGTTTCTTCTACGGCCATAGCTCGCAGTGGCGCCACGAGAAGATGAGCATGCACGACATCCTCTCGCCGCTGGCCGACAAGTCGCAGTTCCCCGAGCATGCGCTGGACTACAACATCCGCGCCGAGCGCGCCGGCTGGTTGCCGAGCGCCCCACAGCTGAACACCAACCCGTTGCATATCTGTCGCGACGCCGCTGCCGCGGGCATGGACCCAAAAGACTACGTGGTCAAGTCCTGGCAGGACGGCAGCCTGCGCTTTGCCTGCGAGCAGCCGGACAACCCGGTGAACTTCCCGCGCAACATGTTTATCTGGCGCTCCAACCTGCTGGGTTCTTCCGGTAAAGGCCATGAGTACATGCTCAAGTATCTGCTGGGCACCAAGAACGGGGTGATGAACGAAGACATTGGCCACAGCAGCGAGTGCAAGCCGACCGAGGCCGAATGGGTTGAAGACGGCGCCATCGGCAAACTCGACCTGGTGACCACCCTGGACTTTCGCATGTCCTCGACGTGCGTGTATTCCGACATCGTCCTGCCGACCGCTACCTGGTACGAAAAAGACGACATGAACACCTCGGACATGCACCCGTTCATCCACCCGCTGTCGGCGGCGATTGATCCGGCATGGGAGTCGCGTTCCGACTGGGAAATCTACAAGGGTATCGCCAAGGCGTTCTCGGCCATGTCGGTCGGGCACCTGGGTGTCGAAAAAGACCTGGTCACCGTGCCGCTGATGCATGACAGCGTTGGCGAGCTGGCGCAACCCTTTGGCGGCACCGACTGGAAAAGCGCCGGCGTGGCACCGCAACCGGGCAAGAATGCGCCGAACATGGCGGTGGTGGAGCGCGACTACCCGAACATCTACAAGCAGTTCAGTTCCCTGGGGCCGCTGCTGGAAAAACTCGGCAATGGCGGCAAAGGCATCAACTGGAACACTGATGAAGAGGTTGAGTTTCTTGGCGAGCTGAACCACCACGAAAATGACGCGGGCATCAGCCACGGCCGGCCAAAAATCGACACGGCCATCGATGCGGCCGAGGTGATCCTGTCCCTGGCCCCGGAAACCAACGGCAAGGTCGCGCTCAAGGCCTGGGCGGCACTGTCGGAATTCACCGGCATCGACCACAGCCACCTGGCGATTTCCAAGGCCCATGAAGCCATTCGTTTCCACGATATCCAGGCGCAGCCGCGCAAGATCATTTCCAGCCCGACCTGGTCTGGCCTGGAAGACGAACACGTGAGCTACAACGCCGGCTACACCAACGTCCATGAAAACATCCCATGGCGCACCATCACCGGTCGCCAGCAGTTCTATCAGGATCACCCGTGGATGCAGGCGTTCGGCGAGCAGTTGATGAGCTACCGGCCACCGGTCAACACCCGCACCATCGAAGGCGTGAAGGGCAAGCGCAGCAATGGCGAGACCGAAATCGTGCTGAACTGGATCACCCCGCACCAGAAATGGGGCATCCACAGCACCTACAGCGACAACCTGCTGATGCTCACCCTGAGCCGTGGCGGCCCGATTGTGTGGCTCTCGGAGATCGACGCCAAGCGCGCCGGGATCGAGGACAACGACTGGATCGAATGCTTCAACGTCAACGGCGCCCTGACTGCCCGTGCGGTGGTCAGCCAGCGGGTCAAGGAAGGCATGGTGATGATGTACCACGCCCAGGAGCGCATCGTGAACGTGCCCGGTTCCGAAACCACCAAGACCCGTGGCGGCCACCACAACTCGGTGACCCGCGTGGTGCTCAAGCCGACCCACATGATCGGCGGCTATGCCCAGCAGGCCTATGGTTTCAACTATTACGGCACGGTTGGTTGCAACCGCGATGAATTCGTCGTGGTGCGCAAGATGGCCAAGGTCGACTGGCTTGATGGTTCCACCGGCGATGACTTGCCGCGTCCACTGCCGACCGATATCGAGGAGAACTGAGATGAAGATTCGCTCACAAATCGGCATGGTCCTGAACCTGGACAAGTGCATCGGCTGCCACACCTGCTCCATTACCTGCAAAAACGTCTGGACCAGCCGTGAAGGCATGGAATACGCGTGGTTCAACAACGTCGAGTCCAAGCCTGGTATCGGCTACCCCAAGGAGTGGGAAAACCAGGACAAGTGGAAGGGTGGCTGGGTGCGCAATGCCAACGGCTCGATCAACCCGCGCATCGGCGGCAAGTTCCGGGTGCTGGCGAATATCTTCGCCAACCCCGACCTGCCGAGCCTGGACGACTACTACGAGCCGTTCGACTTCGATTACCAGCACTTGCACACCGCGCCTCTGGGCGAACACCAACCCACCGCACGCCCGCGTTCGCTGGTGTCTGGCAAGCGCATGGAAAAGATCGAGTGGGGCCCGAACTGGGAAGAGATTCTTGGCACCGAATTCGCCAAGCGCCGCAAGGACAAGAACTTCGACCAGATCCAGGCCGACATTTACGGCGAGTACGAAAACACCTTCATGATGTACCTGCCGCGCCTGTGCGAGCACTGCCTGAACCCGGCCTGTGCGGCGTCGTGCCCCAGCGGCGCGATCTACAAGCGCGAAGAAGACGGCATTGTGCTGATCGATCAGGAAAAATGCCGTGGCTGGCGCATGTGCATCAGCGGCTGCCCGTACAAGAAGATTTACTTCAACTGGAAAAGCGGCAAATCCGAGAAGTGCATCTTCTGCTACCCACGTATCGAGGCCGGGATGCCGACTGTTTGCGCGGAAACCTGCGTGGGCCGGATCCGCTACCTCGGCGTGCTGCTGTATGACGCCGACCGCATCGCCGAGGTCGCCAGCACCGCGAATGAGCATGACCTGTACGAAAAACAGCTGGAAATCTTCCTCGACCCCAACGACCCGGCGGTGATTCGCCAGGCCCTGGCCGATGGTGTGCCGCAGTCGGTGATCGACTCAGCCCAGCGTTCGCCGGTGTACAAAATGGCTGTGGACTGGAAACTCGCGCTGCCGCTGCACCCGGAATACCGCACCTTGCCGATGGTCTGGTACGTGCCGCCACTTTCACCGATCCAGAACGCCGCCGCCGCTGGCACCGTGGGCATGAACGGGGTGATCCCGGATGTCGACAGCTTGCGTATTCCGCTGCGCTACCTGGCAAACATGCTGACCGCCGGCGACGAAAAACCGGTCAAGCGTGCGCTTAAGCGCCTGCTGGCGATGCGCGCCTTCAAACGTTCCCAGCAAGTGGACGGCGTCGAAGACCTGCAAGTGCTCGAGGACGTCGGCCTGAATGTGCAGCAGGTGGAAGAGATGTACCGCTACCTGGCGATTGCCAACTACGAAGACCGTTTCGTGGTGCCAAGCGCGCACCGTGAAGACGCCATGAGCGACGCGTTCGCCGAGCGTTCCGGCTGTGGTTTCAGCTTTGGCAGTGGTTGCAGTGGCAGCTCTGACACCAACATGTTCGGCGCCAAGAAGGCCAACCGCCGCGACGTGCTGAAAACCGTACAGATCTGGGAGGACTGAGCCATGCGTATTCTCAAAGTGATTTCGCTGTTGCTGGACTACCCCACCGAGACCCTGGTGAGCGGTCGCGACGAGTTGGAAAAAGCGATCATCGAGTCGCGGGAAATCAGCCCCAAGCAGCGCGGTGCGTTGTTCGAACTGCTGGAACTGATCTGCGGCAACGACCTGATGGACGGCCAGGAACATTACGGCGCGTTGTTTGGCCGTGGCCGTTCGCTGTCGCTGCTGTTGTTCGAACACGTGCATGGCGAATCCCGTGATCGCGGCCAGGCCATGGTCGACATGATGGCCCAGTACCAGGAAGCCGGTTTTGCCATCGGCGTCAAGGAGCTGCCGGACTATATCCCGCTGTACCTGGAGTTCTTGTCCACCCGTGAAGACATCGAGGCCCGCGAAGGCCTGGCGGATGTGGCGCATTTGCTGGCGCTGCTGGCGGCGCGCCTGGATGAGCGCGAAAGCGCCTATGCCAGCTGTTTCCGCGCGCTGTTGCAGATCAGTGGCGCGGAGCCGCACCAGGCGATTGCCCAGCTGCGCGAGCAAGTGGCTGCCGAGGTTCGCGACGATTCCCTCGAAGCCCTGGACAAGGTCTGGGAAGAAGAAGCCGTGGACTTTATGCAGGCCGAACAGCAGGACCGTTGCAGTGCCATGCCCAGCGCGCCGGGCAAGGCCCGCGAAGAAAGCGCGGTGCCGTTGCACTGGGTGGATTTTCAGCATGATGGGCTGGCTGCTGCGCCAGCCAAGGAGGTGGGTAATGTCTAAGTGGAATTTGCTGATATTTGGTGTGTATCCGTATGTCGCCCTGGCGATCTGCCTATTGGGCAGTTGGGCACGCTTTGACCTGTCCCAGTACACCTGGAAGGCCGGCTCCAGCCAGATGCTGAACAACCGCGGAATGCGGGTGGCGAGCAACTTCTTCCATATCGGCGTGCTGTTCGTGCTGGCTGGGCATTTTGTCGGGCTGCTGACACCGGCGTCGGTCTATCACCATGTGATCAGCACCGAGAACAAACAGTTGTTGGCGATGGTCTCTGGTGGTTTCTTCGGCCTGCTGTGCCTGGTGGGCTTGCTGATGCTGGTCAACCGCCGCCTCACCGACCCTCGGGTACGGGCCACCTCGAGCCCGTCGGACATCCTGATTCTGCTGGTGCTGCTGGCGCAGTTGCTGCTTGGCTTGTTGACCATCGTTGCCTCCACCGGCCATATGGATGGCTCGGTGATGGTGATGCTGGCGGACTGGGCGCAAAACGTGGTGTTGCTGCGCCCGGTGGAAGCCGCCGCATCGATTGCCCCGGTGAGCCTGATCTACAAGGCCCACGTGGCCTTGGGCCTGACTCTGTTTGTGTTGTTCCCGTTTACCCGTCTGGTGCATATGGTCAGCGCGCCGATCTGGTACCTGGGGCGTCGTTATCAAATCGTGCGGCAGAAGTGAGGAGAACGTCATGACTTCAGGATGCGGATGTGGTGGCGGGAATGGTGGTGGCGGTTGCAGTGCTTCAACGCAAGCGCCGGCAGTGGAAATCGAAGTGCCGGCCGAGCCGCAATTGATCGCCAGCAGCGAACAGGAGTGGCCGATTGTCAGCGTCAACGGAGTGCTGATCGACGCGCAGACGATGGCCCAGGAGCTGCAGTATCACCCGGCCGAGAGCCGTGAAGAGGCGGTGTTCCTTGCCGCGCGAGCGCTGGTGATCCGCGAGCTGTTGCAGCAGCGGATTGGTGAATTGGGACTGTTGCTGGACGTTGCGGCCGGCGAGAACGAAGAGGAAGCGGCCACGCGCTTGTTGCTGGAGCGCGAGGTCAAGGTGCCGGAGTGTGACGAGGCGACCTGTGTGCGCTACTTCGAAAGCAATCGCGGGCGCTTCCACAGCGCACCACTGCTGGCGGTGCGACACATTCTGCTGGAGTGCGCGCCGGATGACGCCGAGGCACGCCATCAGGCCCACTCCCAGGCCGAGGTGTTGTTGCTGGCCCTGGATGAATCTCCCGGCAGCTTTGCCGAGCTGGCCCTCAAGTACTCGGCCTGCCCGTCAAAAGCCCAGGGAGGATCGTTGGGGCAGGTCAGCAAGGGCCAGACGGTGCCAGAGTTGGAGCGCCAGTTGTTCACCCTGGCGCCGGGCCTGGCCAACAAACCGCTTGAAAGCCGTTATGGCTGGCACGTGATCAGTGTCGACCAACGCATCGAAGGCCAGGCGCTGCCTTACGAGGCGGTGGCAACTGCAATTCGCACCCAGTTGCAGCAGGGCGTGTGGCAGAAGGCGCTGGTGCAATACCTGCAGACCCTGATCGGCGCGGCCGACGTTCGCGGCATCGCCTTGCAGGGCGCCGACTCGCCGTTGGTGCAGTGACATGCACCTGGTAGATGGTGTGGGCCGCTCCATTGACTACTTGCGGCTGTCGGTGACGGATCGGTGTGATTTTCGCTGTGTGTACTGCATGGCGAAAAACATGACCTTCCTGCCACGCCAGCAGGTTTTGACGCTTGAAGAGTTGCATCGGCTGGCGGCGCTGTTCGTCAGCCAGGGCGTACGCAAGATTCGCCTGACCGGCGGCGAGCCGCTGATTCGTCCGGGCATCGTCGACTTGTGCCGCAACATCGCGGCCTTGCCTGGCCTGCGCGAACTGGTGATGACCAGCAACGGTTCACAACTGGCGCGCCTGGCCCGGCCGTTGGTGGATGCCGGGGTCAAGCGCATGAACATCAGCCTCGACAGCCTCGATGCCGAACGCTTTCATGCCATCACGCGCAACGGCAACCTGCGCCAGGTGCTGAACGGCATCGAAGCGGCACGGGATGCTGGGTTTGAACGGGTCAAGCTTAACTGCGTGGTGATGAAGGGACGCAACTTCGATGAAGTGCCGGCGCTGGTGCAGTACGCCATCGACCAGGGCATCGATATCAGTTTTATCGAAGAAATGCCGCTGGGAGATGTCGGGCGCTCGCGGGGCGAGACGTTCTGTTCCAGCGACCAGGTGCGCGCGTTGATTGGGTCATACCATGGGCTGATCGACAGCACCGAAAACAGCGGAGGGCCGGCGCGCTATGTGCGCCTGGCCAAGCATCCACAGACGCGCATCGGCTTTATCTCGCCCAACTCCCACAACTTCTGCGCAAGCTGCAATCGGGTGCGGATGACGGTGGAAGGGCAGTTGCTGCTGTGTCTGGGGCAGGACAATGCGGTGGATTTTCGTGGGTTGGTCAGGCGTTATCCGCTGGATGACCGGCCGTTGGTGGAGGCGTTGCACAAGGCACTGCGAGGCAAGCCGGTGCGGCATGATTTTACGGGGGAGGGCGAGGTGCAGGTGGTGCGGTTCATGAACATGAGTGGGGGGTGAGGCTTAACGCACCATTCAAGATAGACAAATATCAATGTGGGAGCTGTCGAGCCCCACATTTGGATTGCGTTTGCAAACTTGACTCTGATCAATTGCTACGCACCATTCACTGCGTACCATCACTGCATATTGTATTTTAGATGATTTATATAACTATATGTAGTGTTTGGAGTCCCCATGCAGATCACCTCAAACCCGCTGGTCAGTACCCGTCTACACAAGCGCGATGGCAGCTTGGTCGCCTTCGACGCCGAGAAGATCCGTCAGGCGCTGATCGCGGCCGGGAATGCCACAGGCGATTACCAGGAGGCCGACGTCGACCTGCTATTGGGTGCGGTGCTGGCTCGTTTGAGTGGGATAACCCGGTTGGATGTCGAGCAGATCCAGGACAGCGTCGAGCGGGTGTTGATGGACGCGGGCTACTTCCTGGCGATGCGTGCCTACATCGTCTATCGCGAGCAGCACGGTCGCCTGCGACGGAATCGCAAGACACTGGTGGAAGTCGCCACCTCGATGAACGAATACCTCGATCGCAAAGACTGGCGGGTGCAGGCCAATGCCAACCAGGGCTATTCCCTGGGCGGGCTGGTGCTCAATGTGTCGGGCAAGGTCACGGCCAATTATTGGCTGGATGAGGTCTACAGCCAGGAAATCGGCCAGGCACATCGCGAGGCAGACCTGCATATCCATGACCTGGACATGCTCGCCGGTTATTGCGCGGGATGGTCTTTGCGCATGTTGTTGCACGAAGGCCTCAATGGGGTGCCAGGAAGGGTCGAGGCCGGGCCGCCCAAGCATTTGGGCAGCGCCCTGGGGCAGATGGTCAACTTTCTCGGCACCCTGCAGAACGAATGGGCCGGTGCCCAGGCGTTCAGTTCTTTCGACACCTACCTGGCGCCATTTGTGCGCAAGGACCAATTGGCCTACCCCGAGATTCGCCAGGCGCTGCAGGAGTTTATCTACAACCTCAACGTGCCGTCGCGCTGGGGTACCCAGACACCCTTCACCAACCTGACCTTCGATTGGGTATGCCCGGAAGATCTGCGTGAACAGATTCCCATCGTCGGTGGCGAGGAAATGCCCTTCGCCTATGGCGACCTGCAAGCGGAAATGGAGTTGATCAACCGCGCCTACATCGAGGTGATGCAAGCGGGCGATGCCAAGGGGCGGGTGTTTACCTTCCCGATCCCGACCTACAACATCACCCATGACTTCCCGTGGGACAGCGAAAACGCCGATCGACTGTTCGAAATGACGGCCCGCTATGGCTTGCCGTATTTCCAGAACTTCCTCAACTCCGATATGCAACCCAACCAGGTGCGCTCGATGTGCTGCCGTCTGCAACTGGACGTGCGCGAGTTACTCAAGCGCGGTGGTGGGTTGTTTGGTTCGGCGGAGCAGACCGGCTCGCTGGGGGTGGTGACCATCAACTGCGCGCGCCTGGGTTACCTGTTCAAGGGCGACACCAGTGGCTTGCTGCAACGCCTGGATCACCTGATGGAATTGGCAATGGAGAGCCTGGAGGTCAAGCGCAAAGTGATCCAGCACCATATGGACGCCGGCCTGTATCCCTATACCAAACGTTATCTGGGCACCTTGCGTAATCACTTCTCCACCATCGGCCTCAATGGCATGCACGAGATGCTGCGCAATTTCACCGGTGACGAACAAGGCATGCACACCGCGACAGGGCGTGAGTATGCCTTGAAACTGCTGGACCACGTACGCGCCACCTTGCTGCGTTTTCAGGAAGAAACCGGCCACCTGTACAACCTCGAAGCCACGCCGGCCGAGGGCACCACCTACCGGTTCGCCAAGGAAGACCGCAAGCGTTTCCCCGGGATCCTGCAGGCCGGCAGCCACGAGGCGCCTTATTACACCAACTCATCGCAACTGCCGGTGGGTTACACCGAAGACCCGTTCGAGGCGTTGGAGCTGCAAGACGAGCTGCAATGCAAATACACCGGCGGCACCGTGTTGCACCTGTACATGGCTGAAAAAATCTCTTCGACCCAGGCCTGCAAGCAACTGGTGCGCAAGGCGTTGGGGCGGTTCCGCTTGCCGTACTTGACGGTGACGCCGACCTTTTCCATCTGCCCGGTCCATGGCTACCTGGCGGGCGAGCATGAATTCTGTCCCAAGTGTGATGAAGCCTTGTTGCTGCAACAGCAGAGCCAGGGCGCGACGCATTGACCAGCGGTTTTCCATCCCAAGGAGTGACAACCCCATGAATACCACCAAGACCCTCGAACGCCAACGCTGTGAAGTCTGGACCCGCGTGATGGGCTATCACCGCCCGGTGTCGGCCTTCAACCCCGGCAAACAGTCGGAGCACCGTGAGCGGGCGCACTTTACCGAAAGCGCGGCTGCGGCCGGACGCCAATGAGTCGAGCGCTACGGGTCGGGGGCCTGGTGCCCCTGACCACCCTTGACTATCCCGGCATGCTTGCCTGCGTGCTGTTTTGCCAGGGTTGTGCCTGGCGTTGCCGATATTGCCATAACCCGGACCTGATTCCGCCACGCGGCAGCGCAGAGGTGGACTGGCGTCGAGTCTTGCTGTTTCTGCAACGCCGTCAGGACCTGCTCGATGCCGTGGTCTTCAGCGGTGGCGAGCCCACGTTGCAGGAAGGTTTGCCGGCGGCTATGGATGAAGTGCGCCAGATGGGCTTTCGCATTGGCCTGCACAGTGCCGGGATCAAGCCAGCCGGCTTTGCCAACGGCCTGGCCCACGCCGATTGGGTGGGGTTCGATGTCAAGTCCCTGGCCGAGGATTGCCAACGGATCACCCAGGTCAAGGACAGCGGCAAAGCCAACTGGCGCAGCCTGGATCTGCTGCTGCGCAGCGGCGTCGACTATGAGTGCCGCACCACGGTGCATTGGCACCTGATCGACCCACAACGCCTGCTGTTGCTGGCTCAGCGTTTACACGAACGTGGCGTCAAGCGTTTCGCTGTGCAACTGGTGCGTACGGCACGCATGCTCGACGAGCAGTTGCCGAGTGTTTCGGCACAAGCGTTGCTGCCTGAGTTGTGGGAAAAAATGCGCGGGTTGTTCCCGGCCTTTGTTTTACGAGGCTGATGGTTTTTGCGTGATCACCACTGAATGCGTGCGTTTACCCAGCCGATCTTGACCGCGATCAAGGCTACCGGCGACGGCTGGCAGTAGGCTCAGAGCACTGTTTGCTTGTATGGAGTACCGAGCATGGCCAAGCCGTTTGCGCTGAACCCCAAACACCCCGAACGTATCTGTTGGGGCTGTGATCGCTACTGCGCGACCGCCGAGCTTGCCTGTGGCAATGGCGCCGAACGTACCATGCACCCGGCAGAAATGATCGGTGAGGATTGGTACCTGCATGGCGATTGGGGTATCGGGCCGCCAATTGCCACGGACAAGGTGGCGCGGGCCAACTGAGAACCTGGCTATCGGCCCTTTGCGGCCCCTATATCGTGAAACGCCTCCGTGTGTGCCTACCTGCGATTGGACTGAACCCTCACGCCAATTGCTTGACCTAAGGCATAAGACCTCAGGAGGTGAACCATGCAAATTGAATACATCTGGATCGTTCTGGCCGCGTTGCTGGTTCTGGTGGAGCTTTGGGCGATCAACTGTGTATTGCGCAGCGCAAGCCGCTCCGAAAACAAGATGCTCTGGATGGTGGTGATCGTGTTTGTGCCACTGTTGGGGTTGATCCTGTGGGCTATCACCGGACCCAAGGCAATGGCCAAGACTGAGCCCGGCGAGCGCTGAGTTTCCCATCCTTGCACAAGCTGGGAGGATATTGGTTGGTATGTCCGCTCGATGCCTATGCCTTGGCCATCGCCTGGTTGAATGCCGGAAGATCGCCCGGGTTGCGCGAGGTAATCAGCGTCCAGCCATTGGCCTTGCATTCCATGACTTCGGCATCCACTCATTTGGCAGCGTCGGCATTGATCAAGTCGATGCGCACGGTGGCAAAAGGTTTGGATTAGTCGGGCTTTCCCGGATAAAGGACCCTGGCAATGTGAAAAGAGTTGTCCACGGAAACCGTGGGTATCTCTGTGGATAACCCGGCGCGGGTCCGACAGGGATGGCGATTTAGCAGCAGGTCAATATTTGATCAGCTGCTGCTTAAGTCCCTGATAAGCTTGGCTTACGCTTGACACGCTTTGGCAAAACCGGTGCCGGATTTCAGTTTTACGAATGGTGTTCTGCCGATAGGGGAACCGGGGGATCACTCGCACGCTTGTCATTGTCGATTGTCTGCAAAGTATCGCGGCGAGTTTCTACTGACTGAAACACCTGACTTGACGCTGGCAGGCCGACGCCGACATGCTCCTGCCTCCACGATCAAGGACAGCCCATGGACCACAGCCCTGTACGTATCCACTCCGAGGAACTGCTCTCGGACAACTGGTACCTGCTGAAGAAGTACAGCTTCGAGCTGCGTCGGCGCGACGGCAGTTGGCAAGCCCAGGCCCGCGAGGTGTATGACCGCGGCAACGGCGCAACTATTCTGCTGTACAACACTGAACATCGTACGGTCCTGTTGATTCGTCAGTTCCGCATGCCGACTTTCGTCAACGATTACCACGGCTACCTGATCGAAACCGCCGCCGGCCTGCTGGATAACGCCAGCCCCGAGGAGCGCATTCGCCTGGAGGCCGAGGAAGAAACCGGGTACCGGGTCGGCCACGTAGAGAAAGTCTATTCGGCGTTCATGAGCCCTGGCTCCGTCACCGAGCGCGTTCATTTTTTCATTGGTGAGTATCAGCCCGGCGACCGCGTGAACAATGGCGGCGGGTTGGCGGAGGAGGGCGAAGACATCGAGGTCCTGGAACTGGACTTTGACGAGGCAATCGCCATGGTAGCGCGCGGGGAAATTGTCGACGGCAAGACCATCATGCTGCTGCAATATTTGGAACTGCGCCTGCTCAAGGCCACTTTGGCCGACTGCGCTCCGGTCGCTGCTGACAGAGCGATCCGGTAACCTTCATCGACATCCTGCGCTTGAGGAACCGGCGTTTCTCAGCGCGATATCCACTTGGGTGGCAGCCTGCAACAGCGTGCTGTCGTTCCTGAAGATCCCGATCATTTGCAGCCCGACGGGAAGCGCCCCTGCATCACGCACCAGGGGAATATTGACCTGTGGCAACCCAAATGCCATCCAGAACTTGATGAAGTCGGAAGGCCCGGTGCCGTTCCCTGGATTTATAAATATTAAACCGCGTAAACCGCTGCCAGATCAGCGAAGCCTTTTATCTCGATAGGATTGCCGCACGGGTCGCGGAAAAACATAGTGGCCTGTTCACCCGGCTCGCCCGCAAAACGAATGGAAGGTGCGAGCACAAACGGCAGGCGTGCCTCGACCAGGCGGTCTTTTAAAACAACCCAGTCAGCCATATTCAATATCACTCCCAGGTGAGGCATTGGCACCAGATGCTCACCGACCTTGCCGGTATTGCTCACCGCGAAAGGTTCGCCCAGATGCAGCGATAATTGATGTCCGAAAAAGTTGATATCTAACCACGTGTCCGTGCTTCGTCCGGCCGTGCAGCCGAGCAAGTCACAGTAGAAGCGCCGTGACGCCTGTAGATCGCGAACATGGAACGCCAGATGGAAAATCGACTGCATCGCCTGCTCCTGAAGTCGGAAGTTAAGGGCTCGCAGGCAGCTTGTGCGGATTTTATGCAAAGAGATAGCATGTAATTTTTGCGATCATAAAAAGAATTACTTATGGATACGCGATATCTGAAAAGCCTGATCACGGTGGTGGAGTGCGGCTCCATCGCGCATGCGGCGCGGGTGGAGGGGCTGACAGCAGCAGCGATCAGCCAGCGAATACTCGCGCTTGAACGGCAACTGGGTTTTGAGCTGCTGTCGCGGGTCGGTCACACGGCCAAGCCCAGCGAGGCGTGTATTGCGTTGCTGCCCAGGGCTAAAAGCATTGTGCGCGAGGTTGCATTGCTCGCCGGCGATGTCGATGTCGAAGGGCTGACCGGCGTGTTGAAAATAGGCGCCATCTCGACCGTATTGACCGGCTTGCTGCCCGACGTGTTGCGGACCATGACCCGATTGGCGCCCGCCCTCAAACCGGTCATTGTGCCTGGCACCTCACGCTCGCTGTATCAGGCGCTGCTTGCCGGTGAGTTGGATGCGGCGATCCTGGTGGCGCCACCTTTCGAATTGCCAAAAGCGCTGCACCGGCACGCGCTGCGAAAGGAGCCGCTGGTTTTCCTGTCCCAGGAAAAATCTGCAGATAACGTGATGACCCAGCTCAAGACCCGCCCTTATATCCGTTACGATCCCGACTCGTGGGGTGGACGTCATGCCCAGCGCTACCTGGCCGACAATGGGCTGCAGCCCACGGCATTGGTGGATCTGGATGCCCTGGAAACCATCGCCATGCTGGTGAGTGAAGGGCTTGGAGTGAGCCTGGTACCTTATTGGTCCGGGATCGAGCGCTGGGCCAAGCAATGTGCCGTGGAGCAATTGGGCGCTGATCGGTATGGCCGGGATATTGTGCTGATCAGCCCTGTCCAGACTGATCGGCCCAGGATGTTGAGCGCTTTGACTCAAGCGCTCGATAAGTTTCGGTGAACTAGCGCACCAGGCACGGTCGCTTGTTATCGAAGGTCCAGCCGGGAATCATGAACTGCATGGCCACACTGTCATTGCGCGCGCCCAGGCCCATGCCTTTATAGAGTTCGTGGGCGTGGGCCACCGCATCCATGTCGATATCCACCCCCAGGCCGGGTTTGGCCGGCACCCGGACATGACCGTCGACGATCTGCAGCGGGGCCTTGGTCAAGCGTTGGCCATCCTGCCAGATCCAGTGGGTGTCGATCGCGGTAATCTCGCCCGGCGCGGCAGCGGCAACCTGAGTGAACATCGCCAGGGAAATATCAAAGTGATTGTTGGAGTGGGAGCCCCAGGTCAGGCCCCACTCATGGCACATCTGTGCGACCCGAACCGAGCCTTGCATCGTCCAGAAGTGCGGGTCGGCCAAGGGAATATCCACCGACTGCAACTGGATGGCATGCCCCATTTCCCGCCAGTCGGTTGCGATCATATTGGTCGCGGTCGGCAAACCGGTGGCGCGCCGGAACTCTGCCATCACCTCACGTCCCGAATAGCCGTTCTCCGCGCCGCACGGGTCTTCGGCGTAGGCCAGGACATGATGCTGGTCGCGGCACAGAGCGATGGCTTCTTTCAACGACCAGGCACCATTGGGGTCCAGGGTGATACGCGCATCAGGGAAGCATTCTGCCAGTGCCGTGACCGCTTCGATCTCTTCAGCACCCTGCAAGACGCCGCCCTTGAGTTTGAAGTCGTTGAAACCGTATTTGGCCTTGGCCGCTTCAGCCAGGCGCACAATGGCCTCGGGGGTGATGGCCGGCTCATGACGCAGGCGGAACCAGTCATCGGCATCGGCTTCGCTGCGATAGGCCAGGTCGGTTTTCTGGCGATCACCGATATAAAACAGGTAGCCCAGCATCTTCACCGCATCACGTTGCTGGCCTTCACCCAGGAGTGCCGCTACCGGCACCTCCAGGAACTGGCCCAGCAGGTCCAGCAACGCGGCTTCCATGGCGGTGACGGCGTGAATGGTGATGCGCAGGTCAAAGGTTTGCAGGCCGCGCCCGCCAGCATCGCGGGCGGCGAAGGTGCGGCGCATGGCGTTGAGAATGCTCTGGTACTCGCCGATGGGTTTGCCGATCACCAGGCAGCGTGCGTCTTCCAGGGTCTCGCGGATACGCTCGCCACCGGGGACTTCGCCCACGCCGATATGCCCGGCACTGTCCTTGAGGATCACGATGTTGCGGGTGAAAAACGGCCCATGGGCGCCGCTGAGGTTGAGCAACATACTGTCATGGCCAGCCACCGGAATCACTTCCAGGTGGGTCACGACCGGAGCGTTGCGGCTGTGGTGCTGATGTTCTGTGTTCATGGTTTGTTCCTTACTTGCTCAAGGCGGGGGCGGGTTGCAGCACGCTGGGGTTGGGCGAACCGGGCAGGGTCTTGGCAAAAAACACCAGGATTGCGGCGATCACCGAGGTGCCGGCCAGACCATACAAGCCGCCCTGGATCGACCCGGTGGTCTGCTCCAGAAAACCAAAGGTGGTCGGCGCGACAAAACCGCCGAGGTTGCCGATGGAGTTGATCAGCGCGATCACGGCGGCCGCGATGCGCGCGTCCAGATAGCCTTGCGGGATCGGCCAGAACAGCGCGGATGCGGACTTGAAGCCAATCGCCGCAAAACAGATGGCGATAAACGCAAAGATCGGCCCGCCCGTGGTAGAGAGGAACATCCCGGCGGCGGCAATCAACAAGGCGACGGCGACCCAGGCCTGCTGGAACTTGAATTTGCCCGCCAGGGTGGCAAAGGCATACATGGCGATGATCGAGATCAGCCAGGGAATCGAGTTGTAGAAACCCACCTGGATGTCGCTCAAGTCGCCCATTTTCTTGATGATGCTCGGCAGCCAGAAGGTGGCGGCATAGATGGTCAACTGGATGCAGAAATACAGCGCACAGAACAGCATGATCTGGCGGTCCTTGAGCAGCTTGCCCAGCGTTGGCTTGACCGTGATGGCTGCGTCGCGCGCCTGTTGCTCACGCGCGATTTCATTGACCAGCGCGTCCTGTTCTTCCCGGCTGAGCCATTTGGCATCGTGGGGGCTGGAGTCCAGCCAGTACCACACGAACCCGCAGAGCAAGACCGAGGCCATGCCCTCGATGATGAACATCCACTGCCAGCCATGCAGGCCCATGCCGGTGATTTGCAGCAGCAGGCCGGAAAGCGGCCCGGAAATCAGCGAGGCGATGGCCGAACCGCTGAGAAAGATCGCAATGGCCTTGCCGCGCTCGACACCTGGCAGCCAGCGAGTGAAGTAGTAGATCACCCCGGGGAAAAATCCGGCCTCTGCGACACCCAGCAAAAAACGCAGGATGTAGAAGTGGGTTTCGTTCTGGATAAACGCCATCAGGGTCGCGGTGATGCCCCAGGTGAACATGATTCGTGTCAGCCAGATACGCGCGCCGACTTTTTGCAAAAGCATGTTGGAGGGCACTTCAAACAGCGCATAGCCGATAAAAAACAGTCCGGCGCCGAAGCCGTAGGCCGCCGCACCGATGCCCAGATCGTGCTCCATGTGTGTGCGTACAAAGCCGATATTGACGCGGTCGATGTAATTGACGATGAACATGATCACAAAAAGTGGCAGCACATGACGCTTGACCTTTTGGATTGCGCGCACCAGAACCGGGTCGATGGCAGGCGCAGTTGTGGCAGGGGTTTGAGGATTCACGGGGTAGAACTCCCACTGATTTATTGTTGTGCGGGGAATAGCCTGATTGGCAGGAGATGCCTGGCAACTTGATAGACATCATACAACTTGATTTTTAGAAGACGCAATAGGAGAGGCGTGGGGAACGATTTTTTTCATGCTCTCTGTACTGCCTGGGCTTTAAGGCAGTTTTTTTTCGACGGCTACGGGTTTTCCCTGATCTTGCATCCATTATTGAAATCGATTTGTGAAGTGTTGTCATACAAGTTGGCAAGCATTTTCCGTAGCACTGGGTGCTAAGATAGGAGCGATCACCTGAGCGGAAAATTTCATGAACGACGACACTGCTTCCCTGCAACGCAAGCGCTCGCCGGGTCTGGCCCATGACATTGTCACGGCGCTGACCCAGCGTATTTTGCTCGGACAGATGGTGGCGGGTGAAAAACTGCCGTCAGAATCCACCATCGTTGCCGAGTACGGCGTCAGTCGCACGGTGGTGCGCGAAGCGATCTCCAAGCTGCAGGCTGCAGGACTGGTCGAAACCCGGCACGGTGTGGGCAGCTTTGTGCTGGAGCGCGACGAGCGCCGCGGGTTGCATCTGACCCATGACACTGCCGTCAGCGTGCGCGGGATTCTTGAGCTGCGCATGGGCCTGGAAACCCAGGCGGCGGCGTTGGCGGCAATGCGCCGCACCGATCAGCAATTGCTGCAGATGCGCCAGGCGCTGGACGATTACCAGGACTCGCTGGCCAACAACGACAGCAGTGTGGAGCCGGACGTACGCTTTCATCGCCTGATTGCCCAGGCTACCGGGAACACCTATTTCACTGATGTGATCTATCACCTGGGGCACTCGGTGATCCCACGTACCCGGATCAATGCACAGGAGCGCGGCGATGCCGATCTGATGAAGCTGGGGCAATTGGCGAATCTTGAGCACGAGGCGATTCTCAAGGCCATCCGCCGCCAGGATCCGGATGCCGCTCGGGCGGCAATGTGGCTGCATTTGAGCAATAGCCTGGAGCGTATGACGGGGGAGTAACCGCGCGCCCAGGCCGACGCAAATAAACGACATCGGAACAAAGGGGCATTTTCTTCAATACGTGAGTGCTGCCACCACGTAGCGTACAGGCCATGACCCACCTGTCACTACAAAAGGGAAGTGCAATGAGTTTGATCATGTCCATGGCTGCCTTCGCCCTGGCAACCTCCATCACGCCGGGCCCGGTCAATGTCGTCGCCCTGAGCACCGGGGCACGCTTTGGTTTTGCCGCCAGCCAGAAACACGTCGCCGGGGCAGCATTGGGTTTTACCTTGCTGCTGGTGTTGATCGGCCTGGGCTTGCATGAGTTGCTGGTGCGCTGGCCGGTGCTGACCCAAGGCATTCAATGGAGCGGTGTCGCGTTTTTACTGTACATGGCCTACAAGCTGGCAATCGATGACGGTCAACTCAATGCACAGGGCGCTGCGGTGGCGCCGTCGATGCTGTATGGCGCGATCATGCAATGGCTCAACCCCAAGGCCTGGCTGGCCTGTGTCGCGGGCATGGGGCTATTCGCCGCGCAGGGCGAAGCGGAGCGTGTCTGGCAGTTGGCGGCGGTGTATCTGGTGGTGTGTTATCTGTCTGTGGCGTGCTGGGCGTATGTCGGTACGTTCTTTCGTCGCTACCTGAGCAATGCCCGTGGCATGCGCCTGTTCAACCGGGTGATGGCACTGCTGTTGGTGATCAGCGTGGTGTATCTGCTGCTGACCTGACTCAGCCGCGATACTGCCCCGGCGTGGCGGCCAGGTGTTGCTTGAACGCCCGCTGGAAATGCGCCTGGTCGGCGAATCCGGCGGCCAGTGCCACGTCGGCAATCAGCTTGCCGCTGCGCAGTTGGGCACGGGCAAACTGGATGCGCTGGTTGACCACGAATGCATGAGGCGTCATCCCGTAGGATTGCTTGAATGCGCGGATCAAATACGACGGCGACAACTGCGCCGCCTGGCAGATGTCTTCCAGTTTCAGTGCCTCGGTGCAATGTTCGCGGATGTAATCGGCGGCGCGCTCCAGCTTGTGGTTGACCTCTCGGCCTGCGTCGGCTGCCGGGTTCAGGCGCGATTGCACTTCACTGAAAAAACTCACGACCGTGCTTTGCTTGTGCAAGTACTCGGCATTGCCGTCCACCAGGGTCTCGTACAACTCCAGCAAGCCGCAAAACAGAACGGGATCATCGGTGTGCGTGGTGTCGAAGCGGCGAAAATCCAGCTCGTCGGCAAACCCCAGCTGGTGCTGCAAATCGGTCAGCCACCGGGTTTCGATGTACAGCATGTGATAGGACCAGGGCTGGTCATCAATGGGATTGCAGGCATGTACATCGCCAGGGTTCATCAGCACCACGGTGCCGGCTCTGATCCGAAAGGTCTCTGAACCATGAATGTACAAGCTCTGCCCAGCGGTGATCGCGCCGATCGAGAAATGCTCGTGGGCGTGAAGCGCGTAGCAGACCTTGCGCCCATCGGCGATGGTTCGCGCCTCGATGAATGGCAGGCGCTCATCACGCCAGAAGCGTGGAGCAGCTGGGTCCGGCAGCAACATGATGCCCCTCTCCGAGCAACTTACGGGGCCCCGATGATTGCATAAAAACCGGCCGCCGACAGCTGGCGACCGGTGATTGACCCAGCTTCCCGGCTTAGAAGTCCCAGCGCGCTGCCAATTGCAGGCTGCGTGGTTCTCCATAAAATCCGGTACCGAAATTGCCGAGGCCGGTGTAGTACTTTTTGTCGAGGGCATTCTTTACATTCAGCGTCGTGCTCAAGTGTTCGTTGAAGCGGTAGCGCGCCATCAGGTCCACAAGGTAATAGCTGTCCTGGGTGATGCGCGCGTACTGGCCGAAGTTGACCGTATCGTCTGGGTTGGGCTGGAATACGTTGCCAAAGAATTCGCTCTGCCAGTTCACGCCGGCGCCCAGGGTCAGGTTGTGCCACGCGCCCGGCAAGCGATACGAGTTGAACAGGCGCACCACTTGCTGCGGCGTGGTGGTTTGCAGCACCGAGCTGTAGACGTAGTCGTCGTTGGCATCGCGGGTATGTTGGTAGGTGTAGCCGGCCGAGACGTTCCAGCCGTCCAGCACTTCACCGGCCAACTCTGCTTCAAAGCCTTTGGTGGTCGCCCCTGCAATGGGGCGATAGATCGATTCGTTTTCAAAGCCTGAAACGTACTGGGCAACATTGTCCTGCTCGATGCGGAACGCGGCAAAACTGGCATTCAAGCGACCATCGAAAAGCGCTGCCTTGAGCCCGGCCTCGTAGGTATCACCTTCAATCGGGTCGAGTAGCTTGCGCTCGGCATCCTTGCTGTTTTGCGGTCGGTAGATTTTGGTGTAGCTGGTGTAAACCGACCAGACATCGTTGAGGTCGTAGACGACACCCGCATAGGGTGTGACCACGCCGGTCTGTTTGTAGCTGGTGCGGTTATCGGTTGTCGCGGGGTCGTAGAAGTCCGTGGTGTCGTTGTTGCTGAAATTACTCACTCGCGTACCGAGGATCACCGACAGGTCATCGGTGGGCTTCAGGCGTGTCGCCAGATAAGCACCCGTCTGGCGCTGCACAATATCGTTCTGGCCACTGCGGGGAATGTTCGGTTTCGGGTACTCGCCGTGCCAGTCGTGGATACTGCCGCCGACAGGTGGGTAGATCGAGCCGTACATCGGTATGTCTTGCTTCGAGCGGGTTGCCATGAAACCCATGACCAACTCATGTTCACGGCCTAGCAGGCTGAACGGGCCACTGAGGTTGGCGTCGAGGGTATTCTGGACCTGATCGCCCTTGTACTTGCCCATGAACATGTACATGCCTTCGCCGCTGACCTGGTCCGGATTGCCGCCACTGGCGGAGGCGAGCAGGGTGTCGTGTTGGCTGCGCTTGCGGTCCAGGCTGACTTTGAGCGACCAGTCGTTGGCCAGTTTTTGTTGCACCGAGGCGAATATGGTCTGGTTCTGGAAGTCGCGACGGCTCCAGTCGGCGGCAGGATTGAACGAGCGCGAAAAGTTGGTGCGGTTGCCGTTGCTGAAGTACATCGGGAAGCCCGTCCAACTGGCGCCACGCGAGCGCGTGTCTTGTTGGTCGATGCCGAAGGTCAGCAATGTGTCGTCGGTGATATCGGCTTCAATAATGCCGTAGGCAATGTCCTTGGTGTGCTGGTAATGGTCCAGGTAGGAGGCGCGATCCTGATACACGCCGACGAACCGCCCGCGCACATTGCCCGTTTCAGTCAAGGATCCGGAAATATCGCCTTCGGTGCGGTAGTTGTCCCAGGAGCCTGCGGTGCCGGTAATCGAGGCTTTGAACTCCCTGGTTGGTTTCTTGCGGATCAGGTTGACGGTGGCCGAAGGGTCGCCCGAACCGGTCATCAGGCCTGAAGAACCCTTGATGATCTCCAGGTGGTCATACACGGCCATGTCGGTGCTGGTGGTGCCGTAGTCATATACACCGTCATAGGTCGAGTTGACGCCGTCGTACTGAAAGTTGGTGATCGGCAGGCCACGGCTGGAAAACTCCCAACGCTCGCTGTCGTAGTTCTGCACGCTGACTCCTGGCGCCCGGCGCAGGGTGTCGGCGATGTTGTTGGAACCCTGGTCGTCCATTTGCTGGCGTGTGATGACGGTGACTGACTGCGGCGTCTCGCGGATCGACAGTGGCAGGCCGGTAGCTGACGACATCGATCCGGTGGTGTAGGAGCGACTGTCCTCAGTGGTGGCACCAAGGCCCAAGCCGGAGATTGTCGTCGCGCCCAGCTCGAGAGCACCGGTTTGCAGAGGTGCCAACTCCAGCACGTAACCGTTATCGCCTTGCGACAAGGCCTGCAGGCCACTGCCTTGCAGCAGGTGTTGCAGCCCGGCTGCTGCTGTGTAGTTGCCATTGAGGCCTGGGCTGGTCTTGCCGGCAGCGAGGCTGTTGTGGCCGGCGATGAAAATTCCCGACTGCTCGGCGAAGCGGTTCAGCACGCTGACCAGCGAACCGGCGCCAATGTTGTAATTGCGCGTGGCTTGCTGGGTCGAGGGTGCTTCAGTTGCGCGCGCACTCAGTGAACCCAGGCAGAGCAGGGTAGCGGTGATGGCCAGCGCCAATGGGCGCACGGCAAAAGCAACGGGTTGCAGCATGGGAAGGTGCCCTTTTGATCGAGTCGTTCGGCGAATTATGAAAGCGTCTGCTGGGTTAACCGGACGAACGTTGGAAAAGGGAACCGGGTATGAAGATTTTTATATGGCAGTTGGTTTTGGCCCGACAGTCACCCACCACGGCATGAGTTTTTCTACCCGTATGGGTAAGGCCGCTTCCAGCAGGCGCAGGGCATGTTCGCTGTCTGTAAGGGGAAATGAACCCATCACTGGCAAATGGACGATTGCTGGGTCACAGCCCAGGTGGCCGGGCCGATATCGGTCCAACTCACCAATCAACTGACCCAAGGGCAGGTTGTCGGCCAATAGCACGCCACGGCTCCAGGCCTCTCGGGTTGCGCTGGCACGTGAGGTGGTGTTGAAACCGTCGCGGGTGAAGAGTGCTTGCTGCCCGGTTTCGATGATCCGCGTGTGTTGATGGTTGGCGGTGCGCACTTCAACCCGGCCTTCGTACACATTGAGGAGTGTGTCGTGGGTGTTTTGCAGCACACTGAAACGAGTGCCCAGAGCGCGCAACCGCCCGTGTTCAGTGTCCATCAGAAACGGCCTGAGGTCAGTGGCCGTGTCGATCAACACTTCGCCAAAGCGCAGGTGCACCAGGCGTTGGCGGTCGTCGAAACGAACATCCAATGCACTTAATGCGTTGAGCCACACACGACTGCCGTCCGCCAACAGCGCGTCGCGGATCTCGCCGCTGGCCGTGGTGTAGTCGGCCGTCCAGCCGCCTACCCACTGCGGCAGCGCAGTTTCACGCCATGCGCCCCAGGCCAGTGCCGTACCTGAGCACAGTACCAACAGGGTCTTGAGCGTCTGGCGTCGCGAACTGCGTAACGCGCGCTCGGCGCCATGGGGTTCTGCGGCCAGCGGCATAAAGCGCTGGCTGACTCGCTCGACGTAGTCCCACGCGGCAGCATGTTCAGGGCTCAGCCCCAGCCACGCTTGCCACAGTTGGCGTGACCGGGCGCAGCCTTGTTGATCCTGCAAGCGCACATACCACTGCGCGGCTTGTTGCAGGCTGGCATGGCTGAGTTTTCCGCTGGCGTTCATTGCACCAGCAGTCCATCGAGCTCGGCTTCCAGCACTGCGCAGTGCAGCAGCGCCTGGGCCATGTATTTTTTCACCATGCGCTCGCACACGCCAAGTTGAACGGCGATTTGCTTGTAGGGCATGCCGTGCAGTTGTGCCAGCAGGAAGGCTTGGCGAACGTTGCGCGGCAGGCGCGTGAGCATGGCATCCACCTCGTAGAGGGTTTCAACGATGATCGCCCGCTGTTCAATGGATGGTTGGACTGCTGCAGGACGCTCGGCAAGGCTTTGCAACCAGGCTTGTTCCAGTTGCCGACGCCGCCAATGATCAATACACAAGCCCCGGGCGATGGTAGCCAAGTAGGAGCGCTCGCCCACTTCATCAGCGTGCGCCGGTGGGCGCTTGAGTACGCGGATGAACGTGTCTTGCGCCAGGTCGGCGGCATCCCAACGATTGCTCAGGCGCCTGCGCAACAGCCCCAGCAGCCATGAATGATGGGCGCCGTAAAGCTGGCTGAAGGGAGTAGGGGCGGTCGACACGATGTCCATCCGGCATTGAAGCCTTGGCGTGAATGGGAATTGGTCGCGATTAAAGCAAAGGGTCGAGTGCAGTGCAAATGATATTGGTTTGCTTTTCTGTGGGGTGGTTGATGTGTTTGTGGCTGGGGGGGCGAGTCGGGTATGTGCATCCGTTGCTGCAGTCACGGATATGTCCAACACCCCCCCCTGGCGATGTATAGATAGCTGCGTCTCCCAAAGATTCAGGTAGCCTCGGCGGCCGGGACTAAAAACGCCGCCTCCAGCAATTGCCGGGTATAGGCGTGCCGGGGGGCGGCGAAAATCGACTTTGCGTCCCCTTGCTCCACCACCTGTCCCTGCTTGACCACCATCAACTGGTGACTCAATGCCTTGACCACCGCCAAGTCGTGGCTGATGAACAGATAGGTCAGGTTGTACTTGGCCTGTAACTGGCGCAGCAGCTCTACCACCTGGCGTTGCACCGTACGGTCGAGGGCCGAGGTGGGCTCGTCGAGCAGGATCAGGCGTGGCTTGAGCACCAGTGCGCGGGCGATGGCGATGCGCTGGCGTTGGCCGCCGGAGAACTCGTGGGGATAGCGGTGGCGGGATTCCGGGTCCAGCCCGACCTCGTTGAGCGCTGCGATAATCGCTTGTTCTTGCTCGACCGCAGTACCGATCTTGTGGATCCGCAACCCTTCGCCGACGATCTCGCTGACGCACATGCGCGGGCTGAGGCTGCCGAAGGGGTCCTGGAACACTACCTGCATTTCCCGGCGCAGGGGTCGCACTTGCTGTTGACTCAGGCGATCAAGTTGATGGCCTTCAAAACGAATCCCGCCCTTGCTGCCAATCAAGCGCAAGATCGCCAGGCCCAGGGTCGACTTGCCGGAACCGCTTTCACCGACGATACCCAGGGTCTGGCCCTGGGGCAGGCTGAAATTGATGCCATCCACGGCCTTGACGTGATCGACGGTGCTGCGCAGGAAACCTTTCTTGATCGGGAACCAGACTTTCAGGTCGTCGACTTCCAGCAGCGGCGGGCCGACCAGATTGTCGACGGGGCCGCCGCTGGGCTCGGCGGCCAGCAGTTCCTGAGTGTAGGGATGCTGCGGTGCGCGGAACAGTTCTTCACAGGATGCCTGCTCGACGATACAGCCACGCTGCATCACGCACACCTGGTGGGCGATACGCCGGACCAGGTTCAGGTCATGGCTGATCAACAACAGCGCCATGCCCAGGCGGGCCTGCAGTTCTTTGAGCAGTTCGAGAATCTTCAACTGCACCGTAACGTCCAGGGCCGTGGTGGGCTCGTCTGCGATCAACAGCTCCGGTTCGTTCGCCAGGGCCATGGCGATCATCACACGTTGGCGCTGGCCTCCGGACAGTTCATGGGGCAGCGCCTTGAGGCGTTTGTGCGGTTCGGGGATACCCACCAGCTCCAGCAGTTCCAGGGTGCGGCGGGTAGCGATTTTGCCGCTCAAGCCCTTGTGCAGGCCAAGGACCTCGTTGATCTGCTTCTCGATGGAGTGCAGCGGGTTCAACGAGGTCATCGGCTCCTGGAAAATCATCGCAATGCGGTTGCCGCGAATATGCCGCAAGGACTTCTCCTTGAGTGTCAGCAAATCCTTGCCGGCGTACTGGATCGTCCCGGATGGGTGACGAGCCAGCGGATAGGGCAGCAAGCGCAGGATCGAGTGCGCGGTCACCGATTTTCCCGAGCCGCTTTCGCCCACCAGGGCCAGGGTTTCGCCGCGCTTGATATCGAAGCTGATGCGCTCGACTACACACTGACTGTGCTCGCCGGTGACGAACTCGACGCTGAGGTCGCGGACTTCGATCAGATTGTCCTGATTCATCTCATTTCCTCGGGTCGAAGGCATCGCGAGCGGACTCGCCGATAAACACCAGCAGGCTCAACATGATTGCCAGCACCGCGAAAGCGCTGATCCCCAGCCAAGGCGCCTGCAGGTTGGATTTGCCCTGGGCCACCAGTTCACCCAGTGACGGCGAGCCGGCCGGCAAGCCAAAGCCAAGAAAGTCCAAGGCGGTCAGGGTGCCGATGGCGCCGGTCAGAATGAACGGCATGAACGTCATGGTCGAAACCATGGCGTTGGGCAAAATATGGCGGAACATGATCGCACCGTTCTGCATACCGAGGGCCCGGGCTGCGCGTACATATTCCAGATTGCGCCCACGCAGGAACTCGGCGCGGACCACGTCCACCAGGCTCATCCAGGAAAACAGCAGCATGATCCCCAGCAGCCACCAGAAATTGGGCTGCACGAAGCTGGCGAGAATGATCAGCAAGTACAGCACTGGCAAGCCGGACCAGATTTCCAGGAAGCGCTGGCCTGCCAGGTCTACCCAGCCACCATAGAAGCCCTGCAGCGCCCCGGCCGCAACGCCGATGATCGAACTCAGTACGGTCAACGTCAGCGCAAACAACACTGAAACGCGAAAACCATAGATCACTCGCGCCAATACATCCCGCGCCTGGTCATCGGTGCCCAACAGGTTGTCGGCCGAAGGTGGGGCAGGCGCTGGCACTTTCAGGTCGTAGTTGATGCTCTGGTAGCTGAACGGAATCGGCGCCCACAGCGTCCAGGCATCTTTGGCCTTGAGCAGTTCACGGATGTATGGGCTCTTGTAGTTGGCTTCCAGGGGGAACTCGCCGCCGAAGGTGGTTTCCGGATACCGCTTGAGCGCCGGGAAGTACCACTCACCGTCGTAATGCACGGCCAATGGTTTGTCGTTGGCAATCAGCTCGGCGCCAAGGCTGAGGCCAAACAGGATCAAAAACAGCCACAGTGACCACCAGCCACGCTTGTTGGCCTTGAAGCGTTCGAAACGGCGGCGATTGAGGGGGGATAGATTCATCTCAATGCTCCCGGCTTTCAAAGTCGATGCGTGGGTCTACCAGGGTGTAGGTGAGGTCCCCGATCAGTTTCACCACCAGCCCCAGCAGGGTGAAGATAAACAGAGTCCCGAACACCACCGGGTAGTCACGATTGATCGCCGCTTCAAAACTCATCAGGCCCAGGCCATCGAGGGAGAAAATCACTTCGACCAGCAGCGAGCCAGTGAAGAAGATGCCAATAAAGGCTGAGGGGAATCCGGCGATCACCAACAACATGGCGTTGCGAAACACATGGCCGTAAAGCACACGGTGGTTGGTCAGGCCCTTGGCCTTGGCGGTGATCACGTATTGCTTGTTGATCTCGTCGAGGAAGCTGTTTTTGGTCAACAGCGTCATGGTCGCGAAGTTACCGATCACCAGGGCCGTGACGGGCAGCGCCAAGTGCCAGAAATAGTCGAGGATTTTTCCGCCAGCGCTCAACTCATCGAAGTTGTTGGACGTCAGGCCGCGCAGTGGGAACCAGTCAAAGTAGCTGCCGCCGGCAAATACCACGATCAACAGGATCGCAAATAGAAACGCCGGAATCGCATAGCCGACGATAATCGCCGAACTGGTCCACACGTCGAAGTGGCTGCCATGCCGCGTGGCTTTGGCGATGCCCAGCGGAATCGACACAAGGTACATGATCAGGGTGCTCCATAACCCGAGGGAAATGGACACGGGCATCTTTTCCTTGATCAGGTCGATGACCTTGGCATCGCGAAAGAAGCTGTTGCCAAAATCCAGCTGTGCGTAGTTCTTGATCATGATCCACAAGCGTTCCGGCGCCGACTTGTCGAAGCCGTACATCTTCTCGATTTCCTTGACCAGCGCCGGGTCCAGGCCTTGGGCGCCGCGGTAGCTGGAGCCCGCTACCGACACTTCCGCGCCGCCGCCGGCAATGCGGCTGGTGGCGCCTTCAAAGCCTTCCAGCTTGGCGATCATCTGCTCCACCGGGCCGCCGGGCGCGGCCTGGATAATCACAAAATTGATCAGCAGGATGCCCAGCAGCGTAGGAATGATCAGTAGCAGTCGGCGAAAAATATAGGCCAGCATGTCAGTCGCCTCCGCTCGCCGGATCGGCTGTGATGTCGGTTTCCGCTGTCACCGCCGGCGCCTTCTCGGGCTTTATCCACCAGGTGGAGATGCCTACGTCATAGCGCGGAGGGACTTTCGGGTGACCCAGGTGGTCCCAATAGGCCACGCGGTAGGTCTTGATATGCCAGTTGGGGATCACGTAATAGCCGAACTGCAACACACGGTCCAGGGCCTTGGCGTGGGCCACGAGGCTTTTGCGTGAGTCGGCGTCGATCAACTCTTCCACCAATTGGTCGATGGCCGGGTCCTTGAGGCCGATGTAGTTGCGGCTGCCGGGGTTGTCGGCGCTGGAGGATTTCCAGAATTCACGTTGTTCGTTTCCCGGGGACGACGATTGCGGAAAACTGCCGACCAGCATGTCGAAATCCCGGGAGCGCAAGCGATTGATGTACTGCGAGACGTCGACCCGGCGAATCTCCAGATTGATGCCCAGGTCCGCCAGGTTGCGCTTGAATGGCAGCAGGATGCGTTCGAACTCGGTCTGGGCCAGCAGAAACTCAATGGTCACCGGTTTGCCGGTGGCGTCGACCATCTTGTCATCGACGATGTGCCAGCCGGCGTCCTGCAGCAATTGGTAGGCTTCGCGTTGCTGTGTGCGGATCATGCCGCTGGCATCGGTCTTCGAAGGTTCGAATGCTTCATTGAAGACCGCAGGCGGGATTTTGTCGCGCAGCGGTTCGAGAATCGCCAGCTCGTCAGGTCCGGGCAGGCCGGTAGCAGCCATGTCCGAGTTTTCGAAATAGCTGCGGGTTCGGGTGTAGGCGCCGTTGAACAGTTGCTTGTTGGTCCATTCAAAGTCCATCAGCAGGCTGATGGCCTTGCGCACCCGCACGTCTTGAAACACCGGCTTGCGGATATTGAACACAAAACCCTGCATCCCGGTGGGATTGCCGTTGGGAATTTCTTCCTTGATCAGGCGACCTTCGGCCACAGCCGGGACGTTGTAGGCATTGGCCCAGTTTTTTGCGCTGATCTCCTGCCAGAAATCGAATTGGCCAGCCTTTAACGCCTCGAGGGCGACGGTGTTGTCACGATAATAATCGGTCACCCGGTAATCGAAGTTGTACAGTCCTTTGTTGATCGGCAGGTCTTTGCCCCAGTAATCCTTGACCCGCTCATAACGAATCGAGCGTCCTGGCTTGACCTCGACCACTTTGTACGGGCCACTGCCCAGGGGGATCTCCAGGTTTCCCTTGGAGAAGTCGCGTCCGGCCCACCAGTGTTTGGGCAGCACTGGCAACTGACCGAGAATCAGCGGCAACTCACGGTTATTGGTGTTATTGAACTTGAATAACACCCGCAAAGGATCTTCGGCCACCACGTCTTCGACGTCGCCATAGTAGGTGCGGTAGATCGGCGAGCCTTGGGTGATCAGGGTCTTGAAAGTGAACACCACGTCCTCGGCGCGTACCGGGTGGCCATCATTGAAGCGGGCTTCTGGCCGCAGGTAGAAACGCACCCAGCTGTTATCGGGGGCTTTCTCGATCTTGCCGGCGATCAAACCGTATTCGGTGATGGGCTCGTCCAGGCCTTGCTGGGCCAGGGTGTCGTAGATCAAGCCGATATTATCGGCTGGCACGCCTTTGCTGATAAACGGATTGAGGCTGTCAAAGCCGCCCATCGCCGATTCACGAAAAGTCCCGCCCTTGGGCGCGTTGGGGTTCACATAGTCGACATGCTTGAAGTTAGCGGGGTACTTGGGTGGTTCGTCGTAGAGGGTCAAGGCATGCTGCGGTGCGGCGTTGGCAGCCGCGCAAAAGAACAAGCCACTGATAATCGCAGTACGCAAAGGCTTCATTGGGCTTTCTCCGAAGCTTTCAGCCACCATGCGCGCAGACCCAGGTTGTAGGGCGGCGTGGTGATGAAGGCGAACCGATTACGGTACGCCAGGCGATGATAGTCAAGGTACCAATTGGGGATAATGTAGTGCTGCCAGAGCAGTACCCGGTCCAGGGCCCGGCCTGCTGCGACTTGCTCGTCACGGGTCTGGGCGGCCAGTAATTGTTCCAGCAGGTGATCGACCACCGGATTGGCGATGCCCGCGTAATTTTTGCTGCCCTTGATCCCGGCCTGGCTGGAGTGGAAGTATTGCCACTGCTCAAGTCCCGGGCTCAAGGTCTGGTTGAGTGTCATGAGGATCATGTCGAAGTCGAACTGGTCGAGGCGCTGTTTGTACTGTGCCCGATCAACTGTGCGCAAGCGGGCGTCGATGCCGATGCTCGCCAGGTTTTCGACATAAGGTTGCAGGATGCGCTCCAGGTTTGGATTGACCAGCAAAATCTCGAAGCGCAATGGTTGCCCGTCGTTATTGAGCAGGCGTTGGCCGGATAGCTTCCAGCCGCTTTCGGCCAGCAGGCCGAGGGCTCGGCGCATGGTTTCCCTGGGGATGCCCCGCCCATCGGTCTGCGGCAGGCTGAAGGCTTGGGTAAAGAGGCTGGCTGGCAGTTGCTCTCGATAAGGCGAGAGTTTCAGCCACTCGTGGCCTGTCGCAAGGCCACTGGCGGCGAACTCGCTATTGGGGTAGTAGCTCAAGCTACGCGTATAGCTGCTGCTGAAGAGCGTGCGATTGGTCCACTCGAAATCGAACATCAACCCCAGGGCCTCGCGCACCTTGGTTTGGCTAAAGGCGGCGCGCCGGCTGTTCATGAACAGGCCCTGGCTCTGGGTCGGTATCTGATGGTGGATCTGCGCCTTGATCACTTCGCCTCGATTGACCGCCGGGAAGTTATAGCTGTTACTCCAATTCTTGGCCTGGTGCTCGATGTAGATGTCGAACTCGCCAGCCTTGAATGCCTCGAAGGCCACGGCGCTGTCGCGGTAGAATTCAACTTCGACCTTGTTGAAGTTATAAAAGCCCCGATTGACCGCAAGGTCCTTGCCCCAGTAATCCTTGACCCGCTCCAACACCAATTGCCGACCTGGCTCTACCTTGCTGATCCGGTACGGCCCGCTGCCCAGTGGCGGCTCGAAGGTGGTGGCTTTGAAGTCGCGGTTCTTCCAATAGTGCTGGGGTAATACCGGCAACTCGCCCAATCGCAGTATCAGCAACGGATTGCCGGCGCGCTTGAATACAAAACGGATCCGTTGACGATTGAGAATGTCCACCCGCGCCACTTCCTGCAGGTTGGTGCGGTATTGCGGATGACCTTCGGTGAGCAACGTACGATAGGAAAACGCCACGTCGTAAGCAGTGATGGGCTTGCCATCATGGAAGTGCGCTTCCGGACGAAGGTTGAACACCACCCAGCTGCGGTCCTCGCTGTACTCCACCGATTGTGCGATCAGACCATAACTGGAGGTTGGTTCGTCGCCGGAGGGGGCATACTGGCCGGTGCCGACCATCAGCGGCTCGTTGAGCTCGTTGACGCCATATTGAAGGAAGTTTGCGGTCGAGACCGGGCTTGAGCCCTTGAAGGTATAAGGATTGAGGGTGTCGAACGTACCAAAGGCCATTACCCGCAGGGTGCCGCCTTTGGGCGCCGCGGGGTTTGCCCACTCGAAGTGGGTGAATTTTGCCGGATACTTGAGCGTGCCGAACTGCGCATAACCGTGGTTTTCGGTGATGCTCGCATTCGCGCAAAAGCTCAAGGCCAGGTTTATTAGTAGAAGGAGGGAACGCTTCAAGTCAGAGATCCGATCCAGGCAGCTTGGGCTTTATGATCGGTACAGTAACAGCTTGTTCCGCTTGGAAAAAGACTATTGAAAGCGGCGGGAAAACAATGTCGCGGCGGGCTTTGGGTGGCGACAGACGAGCTCGCCACCACAAAGTCGCCCCGAAAAGGTATTGTCTACCTGGGCCCGGAAACCACCAGCATTTGCCCAGGCTTCAAGGCCTTGCTCGTGCGTGGGTTCCAGCGCTTGAGATGTTGCATCTCGACATTGAAGCGCTTGGCCACCATGTACAGCGAGTCGCCTTTCTTGACCTTGTACCGCATCGGCTTCTTGCGTGCAGCCTTGCGCGTATCCTGCATCACCAGCGCCTGGCCGACTTTTAAGGCCTGGCCATTGAGCTTGTTCCAGCGTTGCAGGTCGTGTACCGAGACCTTGTTGGCCTTGGCGATCAGCGTCAGGTTATCGCCGCTCTTGACCTTGTAGGTACGCGAGCGCCCAGCCACGGCCTGGTGTTCAACCTCGTCGAACACCGGCTTTTTCGGCCGCAGGCTCAACAGCTCCTCGCGGTTCATCGATGACAGGCTGCTGGCCAGCAACTGTGCTTTGGAGGTGGGTACCAGCAAATGCTGGGGGCCGTCCAGAGTGGTGCGCTGCTTGAACGCCGGGTTGAGCTGGAACAACTCGTCTTCGTCGATTTCTGCCAGCGCCGCGACCCGTGACAGGTCCATGCTTTGCTTGACTTCCACCATTTCGAAATACGGTTGGTTGGCAATCGGGTTCAGGTTGATACCGTATGCCTCGGGTGCCAGGACTACTTGGGACAGTGCCAGGAACTTGGGCACGTAGTCACGGGTTTCCTGCGGCAGGGGCAGGTTCCAGTAGTCGGTCGGCAAACCCAGTTTCTCGTTGCGCTCGATAGCTCGGCTGACGGTACCTTCGCCGGCGTTATAAGCTGCCAGTGCCAGCAACCAGTCGCCGTTAAACATGTCATGCAGACGAGTCAGGTAGTCCAGTGCAGCGGTGGTCGAGGCGGTGATATCGCGCCTGCCGTCGTAGGCGCGGGTCTGGCGCAGATTGAAATAGCGCCCGGTGGAAGGAATGAACTGCCACAAACCGACTGCATCGCTGCGCGAATAGGCCATCGGGTTGTAGGCACTTTCAATCACTGGCAGCAGCGCCAGCTCCAGGGGCATGTTGCGCTCTTCGAGGCGCTCGACGATGTAGTGAATGTAGAGGCTGCCGCGTTCTCCGGCGTTCTCCAGGAAAGACGGATTGCTGGCAAACCACAGGCGTTGTTGCTCGATGCGCGGGTTGACGCCTACGTCGCCCTGCAGCTGGAAGCCCTGGCGCATGCGTTCCCAGACATCCTGCGGTACCAGCGGGCTTGGCTTTTCTGACAGCCAAAGGGGTTTCTGCTTGATCTTTACAGCCAGGTTGGGTTTGGGTTGCACGATGGATTGTGCAGGGTGGTTGGTTGATTGGCAGCCCGCCAGAGTTGCGCAGGCTGCCACCGCAATGGCTTGGGCCAGGCGGGTCAATGCGTCTGAATGATTGGATTTACGAATAGATGACGACATTGGCTGGAAGTTAGTTCCGGGCAAAAATGTCGGGCGATTCTAGAAAGCGCGTAGGTCGCGGTCAACCATTCAGAAAATCAGTATCAGAAGCTGTCTCATTAGAACGTATCTTTCCACGATCGCAAGGCAGCAAAAACCGCACTCCCGGAGCGATTGTCCTGGTCACTCCATTCGTCCGCTTTTTGTTTAACGGATGTTTCGGCGGTGCGTAAAAAAGGGTTTGTGAGTTTTTCCAGCGCAAGCGTCGACGGCAGGGTCATCTTGCCATCAGCCCTGAGCTGGGCGACTTTCTCCACCCGTTCGCTGATATGATGATTGGCCGGTTCGACTGCCTGGGCAAATTTCAGGTTGCTTTGTGTGTATTCGTGAGTGCAGTAAACCAGCGTGTCCTCGGGTAATGTAGCGAGGCGCTCCAGCGATGCGTACATTTGTTCTGGCGTGCCTTCGAACAAGCGCCCGCAACCGGCAGCGAACAAGGTGTCGCCACAGAACAGCAAGCCATGACGGTAATAAGCTATGTGTCCCAAGGTATGGCCGGGCACCGCAAGCACTTCGAACTCCCAGCCAAACACTTGGATACGATCGTTATCCTTCAGCGCTATGTCACGGGCCGGAATTGTCTCAAGAGCAGGGCCGTAGACATTGGCATGCGGGTTTTTTGCCTTGAGCAGTGCCACGCCGCCTACATGATCGTGATGGTGGTGCGTAATCAGGATGTCACCGAGGATCCAGTCCGAATGCTGTTCAAGCCATTTGAGCACCGGTGCAGCGTCACCTGGATCGACGACAGCACAACGATGGCTGCGATGGTCTTGTAACAACCAGATGTAGTTATCGGTGAAGGCGGGCAGGGCACTGATCTGTATCATTCTTCTATTCGCCAAGCGGAACACATTGGTGCATCTTAGAACGTCTTGGCGCGTTTGGAGAATGCAATGACTGATAAAGCGTTCGCCCAGGCCGATCCCGAGTGGCTGGCCCTCATCGGTGCTGCCCGCGATTGGCTGAATGGGCCGATCGGGCAATTTCTGCTGGAAGAAGAGCGGGGCATGCTTGAGGATGAGCTTGGGCGCTTCTTCGGTGGCTATCTGGTGCATTACGGCCCTTCGGCCCAAACCCCACCGTCTGCACCTCAAGTGCAGCGTAACGTACGGCTGGGCGCGCCGTTGCCGGGAGTGGAAATTGTCTGCGAGGAACAGGCCTGGCCGTTGAGCGAACATGCCGCCGATGTGGTGGTGCTGCAGCACGGCCTGGATTTCTGCCTGTCGCCCCACGGTTTGCTGCGCGAGGCGGCTAGCAGCGTGCGCCCTGGTGGCCATTTGCTGATTGTTGGAATCAACCCCTGGAGCACATGGGGCCTGCGCCACGTCTTCGCTCATGACGGGTTGGGCCAGGCTCGTTGTATCTCGCCATCACGGGTCGGTGACTGGTTGAACCTACTGGGCTTCGCGCTGGAGAAACGCCGCTTCGGGTGCTATCGTCCGCCGCTTGCCTCGAGCAAGTGGCAAGGCCGCCTGGCAGGCTGGGAGCGCAGGGCAGGAACCTGGCAGTTGTCTGGTGGCGGTTTTTATTTGTTGGTGGCGCGCAAGATTGTGGTGGGGCTACGACCAGTGAGCCAGGTACGGCGCGAACCGATAAGCAAGTTGGTGCCGATGCCGTTGGCCAAGGTCAATCGCCGGCCCGCCGAGCAATAAGGCACTCTTTAGAATTCAGGCCTGGTTTTCCGGCCTCGGGCTTCGCCGGTCGATTGCCGGCAGCCCGCTTTGATGGATAGCGCAATGATCGATAGTGTAGAACTCTTCACCGATGGCGCCTGCAAAGGCAATCCAGGGCCCGGCGGCTGGGGCGCCTTGCTGATTTGCAAGGGCGTGGAGAAGGAGTTGTGGGGTGGTGAAGCCAACACGACAAATAATCGCATGGAGTTGATGGGGGCCATTCGTGGCCTGGAAGAACTCAAGCGTCGTTGTGATGTGTTGTTGGTTACCGACTCCCAATACGTCATGAAAGGCATCAATGAATGGATGGTCAACTGGAAAAAGCGCGGTTGGAAAACCGCCGCCAAGGAACCGGTCAAGAACGCCGACCTATGGCAGTTGCTCGACGAGCAATGCAATCGCCACAACATCACCTGGAAATGGGTACGTGGGCATATCGGCCATCCCGGCAACGAGCGGGCTGACCAGCTAGCCAACCGGGGCGTGGACGAAGTGCGCGGCTATAAACAGAGCTGACCCTTTCTGACGCCGCTGCAGCTGTTACAGGATCAGTATCGCACGGGCGAGTTGTTCGTCCGTATCCCGCGAGTCCGGGAGGGTGCGGCGGATATGCTGGAACGCCGCCTCCAGTTGAACACTGCGTATCTCACCCTGGCTGGCGACAAACGCTGCCGCGTCGGTTTTTGCCGCTAGCACCACCTTGTCATCCCTCAAGCTGCTGCTGGTACCTTTAGAGGCGCTCATGGACAGGCTGACCAGCGCGTCGGTGGTCATGACGAAACTGGTGGCCTGGGCATTCGCAAGGCCGAACAGGCAAAGGGCGAGGAGCCATTTCGGGTTGTACATAAACCGGGTATTCCCTATCAGAAAGAGCCGCGAAGGCTAGCAAGGCTCCCTGTAGCAAACTGCGACTGGTTTGCTAAAGCTTGTAAAAAACTGTGGGGCAATACCTCCAGTGTTGCACCATGGGTCGCTTCGCTTGGAGAGCGTGTTAATATCCTGCCCCTTGAAACACACCACACCGTTGAGAGCTGAGCCCTGATGGCCATCCGATCTGTTGTACTCGATACCGAAACCACCGGCATGCCGGTGACCGATGGCCACCGGATCATTGAAATTGGTTGTGTCGAACTGATAGGCCGCCGCCTGACTGGTCGCCATTTTCACGTGTACTTGCAGCCGGACCGCGAAAGTGATGAAGGCGCCATTGGCGTCCACGGCATTACCAACGAGTTTCTGGTGGGCAAGCCGCGTTTCGCTGAAGTCGCCGATGAGTTTTTCGCCTTTATCGAAGGCGCGCAGCTGATCATTCATAACGCGGCGTTTGACGTCGGCTTCATCAATAATGAATTCGCCTTGATGGGGCAGTCGGACCGGGCTGATATCACCCGCCACTGCACCATTCTCGACACCCTGATGATGGCCCGCGAACGGCACCCCGGCCAGCGCAACAGCCTCGACGCTCTTTGCAAACGCTATGGCGTCGACAACTCCGGTCGTGAACTGCACGGAGCTTTGCTCGACTCCGAGATTCTGGCCGACGTTTACCTGACCATGACCGGCGGCCAGACCAGCCTGTCCCTGGCTGGTAACGCTTCCGATGGCAACGGTTCGGCGGAAGGTTCGGGTAATCGACCTTCGGAAATCCGGCGCCTGCCGGTCGACCGCAAGCCCACGGCGATCATCCGTGCCAGCGAACAGGACATGGCCGAGCACGCCGCGCGTCTTGAGGCCATTGCCAAGTCCGCGGGCGCGCCGGCGTTGTGGAGCCAATTGACCCAGTAAGAGGCGTGGCCGCTTACTGCTTCAATCTTCATTCGCTACAACGGTCCCGAGCTTCTACCCTGAGTAGATCGCCCTCAGGATACTGGCTCCCATGTATAAAGACCTGAAGTTTCCCATCCTGATCGTGCATCGCGACATCAAGGCTGACACCGTTGCCGGTGATCGGGTCCGGGGCATAGCCCAAGAGTTGGAGCAAGAAGGCTTCAGTATATTTTCAGCCGTGGACTACGCCGAAGGCCGTTTAGTGGCTTCGACTCATCATGGCTTGGCCTGCATGCTGATTGCCGCCGAAGGTGCGGGGGTAAATACCCATCTGCTGCAAAATATGGTCGAGCTGATCCGCTTGGCGCGGATGCGCGCGCCAAATCTCCCTATCTTTGCGCTTGGCGAGCAAGTCACCCTGGAAAATGCTCCGGCCGATGCCATGAGCGAACTCAATCAATTGCGCGGTATTCTCTATTTGTTCGAAGACACCGTGCCATTCCTGGCCCGGCAGGTTGCGCGTGCAGCACGAACATACCTGGACGGCCTATTGCCGCCATTTTTCAAAGCGCTGGTGCAGCATACGGCGGACTCCAATTACTCCTGGCACACACCCGGGCACGGCGGCGGCGTGGCTTACCGCAAAAGCCCGATCGGGCAGGCGTTTCATCAATTCTTTGGCGAAAACACCTTGCGTTCGGATTTGTCGGTGTCGGTGCCGGAGCTGGGGTCGCTGCTGGATCACACTGGCCCGTTGGCCGAAGCCGAGGCGCGTGCCGCCCGCAACTTTGGGGCTGATCATACCTTCTTCGTGATCAATGGCACCTCGACCGCCAACAAGATTGTCTGGCACTCAATGGTCGGGCGCGATGATCTGGTGTTGGTGGACCGTAACTGCCACAAGTCGGTTCTGCACTCGATCATCATGACCGGCGCCATACCGTTGTATCTGTGCCCGGAACGTAACGAGTTGGGGATCATCGGCCCGATTCCGCTGACTGAGTTCAGTCGTGAATCGATTCGCGCGAAAATCGATGCCAGCCCATTGACTCGTGGGCGCGAGCCCAAGGTTAAGTTGGCCGTGGTCACCAACTCCACCTACGACGGCCTGTGTTACAACGCCGAACTGATCAAGCAGCAACTGGGTAACAGTGTCGAAGTATTGCACTTCGACGAGGCCTGGTACGCCTATGCGGCGTTCCACGAGTTTTTTGCAGGACGCTACGGCATGGGCACCTCGCGCACCGTCGACAGCCCTCTAGTGTTTACCACGCACTCCACGCATAAGCTGCTGGCGGCGTTCAGCCAGGCCTCGATGATTCATGTGCAGGATGGTGGTGCTCGGCAGTTGGACCGCGATCGCTTCAATGAAGCTTTCATGATGCATATCTCCACCTCGCCGCAATACAGCATCATTGCGTCTCTGGATGTTGCATCGGCAATGATGGAGGGGCCGGCAGGGCGCTCGCTGCTCCAGGAAATGTTCGATGAGGCCTTGAGCTTTCGGCGCGCCCTGGCCAACTTGCGCCAACATATCGCCGCTGAAGACTGGTGGTTCTCCATCTGGCAACCGCCCTCGGTGGCGGGCATCGAAAGGGTTGCAACCAGCGACTGGTTGTTGCAACCGCAAGCCGATTGGCATGGTTTTGGCGATGTCGCCGAAGACTACGTGTTACTCGATCCGATCAAGGTGACGCTGGTGATGCCCGGCCTGACCGCCGGCGGGGCCTTGAGTGATTGCGGAATCCCGGCTGCTGTGGTCAGCAAGTTTCTCTGGGAGCGTGGCCTGGTGGTGGAAAAAACCGGCCTGTATTCGTTCCTGGTGCTGTTTTCCATGGGAATCACCAAAGGCAAGTGGAGTACCCTGCTGACCGAATTGCTGGAGTTCAAGCGCAATTATGACGCCAACGCAAGTTTGGCCAGCTGTTTACCGTCAGTGTTTCAACACGGTCCGGCGCGCTATCAGGGCATGGGTTTGCAAGACTTGTGCGACCAGTTGCACGGCTGCTATCGCAGCAATGCCACGGCCAAACACCTCAAGCGCATGTACACCGTATTGCCCGAGGTTGCGATGAAGCCCGCCGATGCCTATGACCAACTGGTACGCGGTGAGGTCGAGGCCGTTTGTATCGATGCCTTGCAAGGGCGTATCGCAGCCGTGATGCTGGTGCCTTATCCGCCAGGTATTCCGTTGATCATGCCAGGGGAGCGTTTTACCGAGTCGACGCGTTCGATCATCGACTACCTGGCATTTGCCCGGGAGTTCGATAGCAACTTCCCCGGTTTTGTCGCCGACGTTCATGGGCTGCAACGCGAGGACCACGGTGATGGTCGTTGCTACACCGTTGATTGCATCAAGTCTTAAGGAAAGTTATGCAAGCTGTCATGAATCCGAAGTACCCAGGGCTTAGTGTGCGAGTCGCTGACGAGGGATTTGACGCCTACGTCTGGGGCAACGATTTCAGCTTTGAAGTCAGTGCCTATGGCGCGCCGGAGCTGGAAAGGCGTGTCGATCAGTGGGCTGTGCAACATGTCCCGTCGTATCGCAAGTGCTATGGCATTGATCCGCAAGAATTCGCCAGCTATCGGGGCGCTGAAGATAGCGCAGTATTTATGGCCTATCTGGATGATCGTCCCGTCGGTCATATCGTTGTCAGCACCAATTGGAACGGTTTTGCCCATGTCGATGAGTTGGCCGTGGCCGTTCCCGCACGGCGACATGGCGTGGCCAGGGCGTTGTTGGACGTGGCGCAGTTCTGGAGCCGCAAGAAAAACCTGCCCGGCATGATGCTGGAAACCCAGAACAACAACCTTGGCGCATGCCGCCTGTATGAGCGATGCGGTTATGTGCTGGGTGGGATCGACCACCTGCGTTATCGCGGGATCGACCCGCAGACGTTGGAGGTGGCGATTTTCTGGTACCGCATGTTCAAGTCAGAGCTGCAAGACGCCTGATCAACTCAAGAAGCAGTGCCCGCCAGTAAGGTTTCGGCTTTGTGCGTGATGATTTCCACCAGGGTATTCAGTGCTGGCGTGGTGGTGCTGTCCCTGGGTGTCAGGGCATACAAGCTCACCACCACAGGAGGCGACAGCGGGCACGTATCCAGTCCGGCCTCCCGTGCGCCGCTGGCGGTGAACGGATCGACGATTGCCAGACCTTCACCGGCCTCCACCAGGCTGCGCATCATCTGGTAGGTCTGAACCCGTGTCTGGATGACCGGTGCTGGACGCAAGGCTTGCAGCTTGCTTGCCAGCAGCAGGCTTAGCGGATCCTGGCCCTCCAGGCCGATCATCGACTGGCCCGCCAGCTCTTGCAGCGCACTGTATTTCTGTCGAGGCTTGAGCCAGCCGTGGGGCGCCAGCAATTGCAATTTGCCCTGTGTCAGTGCCGTGCTGGTTATTTGTGGATGCTCGGGATCATGCAGGCTAAGGCCCAGGTCAGCTTCGCCCAGCAACAGGCTCTTCACGATATCCCGTGTCGCCTGGCTTGACAGGTTACAGGGTGTGTCTTGGAAGCGCCGACGCAGTGCGGCGATGCTTTGCGGCAGCAACTGATGGGCCAGCGGGGCAGTGCAGAGGATGCGCAGCGGTGGCGCATGATGGCTTTTCAGGCTGCTGGCCAGGCGTTGTACCGGCTCCAGGACTTCGTAGAGACGAGTGATGCCGCTTTGCAGCTCGAGGGCCTCACGGGTGGGTTGGAGCCTGCCCCGGACGCTGGCAAACAGCATGAACCCCAACTGTTGTTCAGCATCCTTGAGAATCGCGTCAACATCGGGCACGGCCAGTTGCAACCATTCGGCAGCGGTGCCGAGGTGTCCGGTCTGCAAAATGGCTTGAATTACTTCGATATGACGTAAACGCATGGGTGAAGTCCATGTCCGGCAGGTGAGGAATTCAAGGTTTGAATCCTAACTCAAGTCCGTGCATAAGGCTTCTGCCGAGGCATCAGGTTATGACGCCAGAGTGGTTACTGATTCACGGACGATGATAGTGCCCGATTGAATCAGCTTGAACTCATCGCCTTCCAGTTTTTCTACACGGTCACCAATGGCCAGCTTGTAGGAAGTGATAGGGGCCGCCCCGGCCAAACCATCAAGCGTCGGGGTGGATTCCTGGAATTCATGCACGGAGTAAACGCGACCTTCGGCGTCTCGGGCATGGAATTGTCCAACAAGTACTGCTGCCATCTGTTTAGAACCTCTGGATAAACACCGATTTGCGGTTCTGTAGACCGTCGTTGAGCGGGGTAGTTTACCTACATGAAAAAAATACTATTCGATTACTTTTTTCAGATGGCTTCTGTATCGGTTTATATCAGGAAAATGCTTCGGGGCGGTTCGGGCCTGCTGGTGATAGCGTGACGAATTCTCTATAACTACACACTCCTTTATCCAGAAGTCGGAAAAACTCCATGAGTAAGGTCTACGAGATCGCCGTACTGGTTGGCAGCTTGAGAAAAGAGTCGATCAACCGCAAGGTCGCCCTGGCGTTGGCGGCGATGGCACCTGGCAACCTCAACCTGAAGATTATCGAGATCGGCGAATTGCCGCTGTATAACGAAGACATTGATGGGCAAACGGCACCAGCTGCCTACAGTGCGTTCCGTCAACAGCTGAATATGTGCGACGCAGTGCTGTTCGTGACCCCCGAATACAACCGTTCGGTCCCGGCACCTTTGAAAAATGCGATCGACGTTGGTTCCCGTCCATACGGCCAGAGCGCCTGGAGTGGCAAGCCTGGTGCGATCATCAGCGTATCGCCAGGAGCCATTGGCGGTTTTGGCGCCAATCACCATTTGCGTCAGTCGTTGGTGTTTCTTGATGTGGCCTGCATGCAGCAACCCGAAGCCTATCTGGGTGGCGCAGGCAATGTGTTTGACGAGAGCGGGAATGTCTCGGAGAGGACCAAGCCGTTCCTGCAAGCGTTTATCGATGCCTACGGCAAGTGGGTGGAAAAGCAGAAGGGCTGAAAGACCAGTCACCTGTAGGCGCTTGCGTCTACAGGTGACTCAAGTGCGGCTATCTGAACCAGTTGGTCCGCGCCAGTTCAATCACCTCATCCCCGCGGCCGCTCATCACGGCTTTGAGCATGTACAGGCTGAACCCTTTGGCCTGTTCCAGCTTGATGCTTGGCGGCATGGCCAGTTCCTGGGTGGCCGTTACCACATCTACCAATACCGGGCCGTCATGGGCCAGGGCTCGACGTAAAGCGGGCTCCAGGTCTTCGGATTGCTCAACGCGTATCCCGAGAATGCCCATGGCGTTGGACATGGCGGCAAAGTCCGGGTTTTTCAGCTCGGTACCGGTGTCCAGGTAGCCGGCGGCCTTCATCTCCATGGCGACGAAGCCCAGTGAGGCGTTGTCGTAGACGATGACTTTTACCGGCAACTTCAATTGCGCCAGGGAAATGAAATCGCCCATCAACATGCTGAAACCGCCATCGCCTGAGAGCGATATGACCTGGCGTCCGGGAAAGGCTGCCTGGGCGCCGATAGCCTGGGGCATGGCGTTGGCCATGGAGCCGTGATTGAAGGAGCCGATCAGCCGCCGCCGGCCGTTCATTTTCAGATAGCGCGCTGCCCACACGGTTGGCGAACCGACATCGGCGGTGAAGATCGCGTCGTCGTCCGCCAACTCGCTGAGCAAACGGGTTACGTACTGCGGGTGAATCGGCCGATCGGCCTTCGAAGGTTGGGCCAGGTCGTCCAGGCCTTGTCGGGCTTTTGCGTGGTGTTTGAGGGACGATTCCAGAAAGCTGCGATCAGCCTTGCGGGTCAGGCGTGGTAACAGTGCTTGAAGCGTCTCGCTGACGTCCGCAGCGATCCCCAGGTCCAGGGTGGCGCGACGGCCAAGGGCTTGGGGGTTGCGGTCGACCTGAATGATTTTTGCGTCAGTGGGGTAGAACTGCCGATAGGGGAAATCTGTACCCAGCATGATCAAGGTGTCGCAGTTGAGCATGGCATGGTAGCCCGAGCTGAAGCCGATCAGGCCGGTCATACCTACGTCGAAAGGGTTATCCCACTCCACATGTTCCTTACCGCGCAGGGCATGTACCACAGGTGCACCGAGTGCGTCGGCCAGGGCGACCACTTGGTCATGCGCACCGACACAACCGCTGCCGCAGAGCAGGGTGGTTTTCTGGCTGCTTTCAAGGATCTCGGTCAAGCGTTGCAGGTCCTGTTCAGCAGGCAAGGTGCGCGGCGCGTGCAGAGCGGGCCAGGGCTTGAGCTTGTCTTCCACTTCCAGCAGCGAGACGTCGCCCGGAATTACCACCACCGCGACGCCGCGATTGAGGATCGCCGAGCGCATGGCGCGGTGCAGCACATGGGGCATTTGCTCGGGGTTGGTCACCAGCTCAATAAAGTGGCTGCACTCCTTGAACAGCTCCTGGGGATGGGTTTCCTGGAAGTAGTTGAGGCCGATCTCCGAGGACGGAATCTGCGCGGCAATCGCCAGCACGGGCACATGGTTGCGATGACAGTCGAACAGGCCATTGATCAAGTGCAGGTTGCCCGGCCCGCAGCTGCCGGCGCACACCGTCAGCTCGCCGGTGGCCGCCGCTTCGGCGCCTGCGGCGAAGGCTGCGACCTCCTCATGGCGCACGTGCATCCACTCGATACTGTCCATGGTTCGCAGGGAATCGGTGAGGCCGTTGAGGCTGTCGCCGGTCAAGCCCCAGATACGCTTGATGCCTGCCTGCTCAAGGGTCGTGGCCAATTGCTGGGCCAAGGTGATTTTCGCCATGAAGAACTCCAATCGTCAGTGAGGTTAAAAACTGCTGATCAATAGGTGACAGTTCGATCACGGCGAATGCTCCGCCTTTAATGTGAAGATTGCGTCAGGGAGAGGCTTTAGCGCAGTTCGTCTGTAAGCGCGCCATAAAGTCCACATACCAAGCTGAAATCAACCGCAAGCGCGTCACCGTGGTCACCGATAATGGACGACGTTGGAATATCTCGCTGTACCTGCTCTTGCCGATCAAAGACGTACGGGCGGGGGATATCAAGCACGAGAAATAGCGCTTCGCTTTTTTGAATAGAGGGGATTTATGGCGCGCTTACGATTAGATTGAGATGTTTTACAACCAAAAATGACGCCATGGTTTCAACAATCAGCTGTCACCGAGCAGAGTTTGAAAGCACGACGCAGTGAGCCTGGAAAGTGGCTAGAAAACCTGGGGCGATTCAAGTTTCTTGTTTTTTTAGATTGGTTTTTTGTCCGCCTAATAGAAGTGTTGTGCTCACGCCAAATAAACCAACAAAACAGAAGGCTGCAACTATAATCAAGGTTGATGAGAAGCCATATATATCTAACAATCCGCCGAAAACAGTATAGGATATGCCAATAATAACTGAATTGACTAGATTTGCAACAGAGAGGCAAGATGCTCGGATACGTGACTCAACATTCTCATGGATATACGTTTCATACGAGGTCTCATATATAGCGGGGAGCGACATGATTAGAAGAAATGTTGCAATTGAGGTGATTGTTCCAATGTTCAATGATGAAATGAAAAGAAAAAAAGTAACAACAATAGTAGTGCTGAAAGCAATTATGCTGAGGGAGAGTCTAGAACAAATAAAACCAGCGACTATGAACATTCCCGCTGATATAGCTTCAACGGCAGCATAAATACCAGCAATCATAGGCACCTCTAAGCCCTGCATGGAAAAAAATGGCTGGCCATAGATAAACAGAGGGATCGTTGAAAGCTCGAATAAAGCATATCCAATAAATAAAGGTATAAGAAAAGCGCCTTTTTTAGAGCGGAAAAAATTAATTAGCAAAGTGAAAATCCCCTCTGCTTTTTTATCGCTCATGTCACTTCTCTTATTGGGGTTCAGTGAAATAGGCGGGAGATTGATTTCGGGAATAAATGTTACAATAACAGCTCCAAGAAATTTTGATATTGCAAAAAAAATATAAACAATGTTCCAAGACCAAGTCTCTTGTAATACACCGCCAAGAAGCATGGATAAACCTAATGACACCGCACCAATGGCACGGGCGCGTGATAATATTTTAGGGTAATCTTCAGTTCGATGTTCAGCAAGTAAGTTGTCATACAATAATGCCCTGTCTGAACCAGAGCCCATAGCAAGACTTGCACCGAACAGGCAAAATATAATTGCGAAAGGAATAAAAGATGAAAATAACAAAAATCCAACACCGCTTATGCACAACCCTAAAAAACCGATTATTAGAGAACATTTACGACCATATCGATCTGCGAGTAAACCAGATGGAATTTCTAATGCTACGGAAGAAAAAAATAAAAAAGATTGAAGGATACCTATCTCTCCTTGTGTGATACCAAGTTGTAGCAAGTAAAGCACAAATAAACTTCTCTGAACATCCAAATTCATAAATATTGACAAGGAATAATATAAGTTGTCGTTCTTGTTTTTGAAAAATTCTAATGCATTCATTTTTATTTGAAGACCTGTTTTTTTTGTAAATTCAAACGAATTGAGATTTAGGTTTAAGGTGCATGCATCTATCTTTGAGGGCCCCATTTTTGTTGAATGCTGAAAAGCCTCCCAAGCTATAAGGTTAGCAATAATCGAATTCGTTATTCCATTGGATGGAAACCGTGCAGGAATAATTATTTTTTTACAAACGCTGTGTACCTCTCTAATCCATCGTAGATAAGCCTGAAATGAAGATCTATCTTTAAGAAGTGGCCCAAGTATACCGTTGTTAATACCAACGGCACCAAACAGCGCCGATGTGCCTGCTTTTACTGCCGCGTTAGCTACATAATTCTGAATAGCTCCTTTGGGGTTATCAGCACAACAGATGATTAAATCTGCTCCCGTGGCTAACTTTGCTAGTTGCCTACTGGACGTTATTTCAGATATAACGGACATAGCTTCGATTACCTTTTGATTCTCCAGTAATCGCTGAGCAAGTATATCTGCCTTATATTGACCAATATATTGACTTCCTCACGATTTATAAAATAGATATGCATTATATCTTTGCAAGAAAAAATTAGTCGGACCACTCCTACGACTTCCTACGCATTGGTCCTAAGGGGGATATAAGTTATTGTTTTTATGAGCTGATGTTTTTGGGTCTGGCTGTTAAGGGCCTTCGCGTTGAAATATTGAGAAATGTTTTTTGATTTTTTCGGCTGGCTCAGAGTTGACTTTTTTCATCGTAATGCCGTTGCACACGGTTGTTCCTCCGTCATCAAAAAGGATCTTAGAGGAGAGGTAATTTGATTTTTACATATCTAATTGCCTTTGCCCGGGTACCAAAACGCCTTACAGCAGCAATTGCTGCTGGTCATTAAGTATTCAATCCAACCAACAGCCGATCCCCTGTGGGAGCCGTCGAGTTCCTGCGAGGCCGCGATAGCGGTGGGCAGGCGCTGAATAGGTTGCCGATGATCATCAGCGGGGCGGCACTCACAAAAAAGCCCTGGCATGCCAGGGCTTTTTGATGGTGCGCCAGGCATGGCGCGTTGCGCGTAAGCGCAACCAGCTTGGCTGTGGTGGCCGCGCGGTGACTCGGAGGTGAAAGTCCTCTACACACCCGGCAAGGGGAAGTGTTAGCCAGAGGTAAGGGTGTCGCGGGTGACTGCGAATCTGAAGGAAGCCCGAGGCAAAATGCTGGCCTGACGAACAGGAAGCGGATGAGGCGGCGTAGCGGGGTAAGACGGCCATAATCGTCAAAGCCCAATACTTGCACGGAACGCTGCGACGTAGATCCGACAGGCATAAGCAGGAAGGTCGCGCGAATTATCCTGGGAGATCTGCACGTTTGCCATTGTGCTACCGAGCGTCATGAGGCGACGGGATGAGCGTGCAGAAGTCAGCCGAAGCCGTAGTAAGTGGCGAATACCACGCCACCAAGGGCCGAACAGGTTATGCCGCCAGTAGGCGCCAGAGTCTCGTCGAATGTCGAAAAAGCAGAAACTTCTCCGCAGGAGAACTGTAATCCCAAGTCCCGGACAGAATCCGAGGATGACGGCTGGCAGTGCGCAGACATCGGCGGCGTCTGTGACGTGGACGAAAGCGGAGCCGGACACGCTGATGGAGCGGGTGCTTGCACCGGCTAACCTTCGGCGTGAGTATCAGCGCGTGGTCAGCAACAAGGGAGCGCCGGGTGCTGATGACATGACGGTCGACGAATTGGCTGGCTACGTGGAACAGTATTGGCCAACCCTCAAGGCGAGGCTGCTGGCCGGCGAGTATCACCCACAAGGTGTACGCGCCGTCGAAATCCCCAAGCCCAAAGGCGGCACAAGACAGCTGGGTATCCCCAGCGTCGTGGATCGCCTGATCCAACAGGCTCTGCTGCAACAGCTCACGCCGATCTTCGATCCCCTGTTCTCGGATTACAGCTACGGCTTGCGTCCAAACAGGAGCACCCACCAAGCCATTGAAACCGCCCGCGCCCATGTGGCTGCGGGTCACCGCTGGTGCGTGGAACTTGATCTGGAAAAGTTCTTTGATCGAGTTAACCACGACATCCTGATGGCCCATGTGCAGCGTCATATTGAAGATAAGCAAGTACTTAAGCTGATCCGCCGTTATCTCGAAGCCGGGGTGATGTCGGGCGGGATCGTCAGCCGACGACAGGAAGGGACGCCGCAAGGCGGCCCGCTCTCGCCGTTGCTGTCGAATATCCTGCTCAACGAACTCGACTGCGAATTGGAACGGCGGGGCCATGTCTGAAACTGACGCTGAACCGGGACAAGAGCCGAGTAGCAAGGCCATGGGTGTGTGACTACCTAGGGTACGGGATGAGCTGGCACCAACAGCCGAGGCTAAGAGTGGCGACGATGAGTCTGGGTCGCTTGCGCGACCGACTCAGAGACCTGCTGCGCGGTGCGCGGGGCAGCAAGATGGCAAACACCATCGAGCGGATAAATCCCGTTTTGCGTGGCTGGGCGGGCTACTTCAAGCTAAGTCAGAGCAAGCGACCCCTTGAGGCACTGGACGGCTGGGTGCGACATAAACTTCGCTGCGTCATCTGGCGCCAATGGAAGCAGCCCTCTACGAGGGCGCGCAACTTGATGCGACTAGGGCTCAACGAAGCCCGCGCTTGCAAGTCCGCGTTCAATGGGCGAGGCCCATGGTGGAACTCGGGAGCGTCACATGTGAATCAGGCGTTGCCGAAGAAACTATGGGACAGCCTTGGTCTGGTCTCGATACTGGATACGATAAACCGGCTTAGCCGCATAACCTGAACCGCCGTATACGGAACCGTACGTACGGTGGTGTGAGAGGACGGCGGATGTAAATCCGCCTCCTACTCGATCGCTAAGACTCAGCGACGACGAAACAGCGGCAGCGGCTCATCCGTCGCAGCCTGGTAGGTCACCGAGAAATCCTTCAGGCTTTCCAGTGCTTCATACGGGTCTTTGTCGGCGCGCAATGCAAATGCATCAAAGCCGCAGCGACGCAGGTAGAACAGTTGGTCACGCAGTACATCGCCAATCGCCCGCAATTCACCCTTGTACGCATAACGGTCACGCAGCAATCTTGCGTTGGAGTAGTTGCGACCGTCGGTAAACGCCGGGAAGTTCAGGGCGATAACCTGGAAGTGTTCCACGTCATCACCGATTTCCTCGGCTTCTTCATCGGCATCCAGCCACACACCCAGGCCGCCGTCGCGGGCCTTGAGGGCGTGGGAGTGTTCGCGCCATAACGCCAACGGGACGATCAGGTCGTCGCAATTGGAAATGCCGTCGAAGCTCGCGTCCTTGGGTAGCAGGTGCCAGGTTTCGTCGAGGACTTCGTTGTTCTTAATGATTCGCTGCATAGACGCGCTCCTTGAACAGGTCAATGCCGATGCGCTGGTAGGTATCGATGAAACGCTCATCTTCGGTGCGCTGCTCGACATACACGTCGATCAACTTGCCGATCACCTCGGGCATGGCTTCCTGGGCGAACGAGGGGCCCAGGATCTTGCCCAGGCTCGCATCGCGGCTGGCGCTGCCGCCCAGGGACACTTGGTAGAATTCTTCGCCTTTCTTGTCCACTCCGAGAATACCGATGTGGCCGACGTGGTGGTGGCCACAGGCGTTCATGCAGCCAGAGATGTTCAGGTCCAGTTCGCCGATATCGAACAGATAATCCAGGTCGTCGAAGCGGCGCTGGATCGATTCGGCGATCGGGATCGATTTGGCGTTGGCCAGGGAGCAGAAGTCGCCACCCGGGCAGCAGATAATGTCGGTCAACAGGCCGATGTTCGGCGTTGCGAAACCGCCTTCGCGCAATTCGCCCCACAGGGTGAACAACTGGCGCTGTTCAACATCGGCCAGAATGATGTTCTGCTCATGGGAGGTGCGCAGTTGACCGAAGCTGTAGCGCTCGGCCAGGTCGGCAACCGCGTCCAATTGCTTGTCAGTGATATCGCCCGGTGCAACACCGGTAGGCTTGAGCGACAGGGTCACGGCCACATAGCCTGGCTTTTTGTGGGCCAGGGTGTTGCGTGCACGCCAGCGAGCAAAGCCGGGGTGCTGCTGCTCGAGCTCGGCGAACTCGGCGTCCAGATTGCTCAGGGCCTTGTAGTCCGGATCGACGAAGTGTTTGGCAACACGATGTACTTCGGCTTCGGTCAGAGTGGTCTGGCCGCCGCGCAGGTGCTCCATTTCGGCATCGACCTTCTGGGCAAAAACCTCAGGCGTCAGGGCTTTGACCAGGATCTTGATCCGCGCCTTGTACTTGTTGTCACGTCGACCGTAGCGGTTGTAGACCCGCAGGATCGCATCGAGGTAGCTCAACAGGTCCTGCCACGGCAGAAACTCGTTGATGAAGGCGCCGACCACTGGCGTACGGCCCAGGCCGCCACCTACCAATACACGGAAGCCCAGTTCGCCAGCGGCGTTGTAGACCGGCTCCAGGCCGATGTCGTGGACTTCGATGGCTGCGCGGTCCGAGGTCGAGCCATTGATGGCGATCTTGAACTTACGCGGCAGGTAGGCGAATTCCGGGTGAAAAGTAGTCCACTGGCGGACGATTTCACACCAAGGGCGCGGGTCGATCAGTTCATCGGCCGCAACGCCGGCGAATTGGTCGGTGGTCACATTGCGCAGGCAGTTACCGCTGGTCTGAATTGCATGCATCTGCACGGTAGCGAGCTCTGCCAGGATATCCGGCACGTCCTCCAGTGCCGGCCAGTTGAACTGTACGTTCTGGCGGGTACTGATGTGGGCGTAGCCTTTGTCGAAGTCCCGGGCAATCCTGGCCATCATTCGCGTCTGGCGCGAAGTGAGTTGGCCATAGGGCACGGCAACCCGCAGCATCGGCGCAAAGCGCTGAACATAAAGGCCATTTTGCAGGCGCAGAGGGCGGAACTCTTCCTCGCTCAGCTCGCCTGCCAGATAGCGTCGGGTCTGATCACGGAACTGCTTGACGCGGTCCTCGATGATGCGCTGATCGTATTCGTCGTATACGTACATATAGGTCCTGTTCTCGGCAAATCCGCGCGCACGGCCGCGCACTCCCAACGGAGCCGGCGCACGATACCAGTTTGCGTTTATGCGCAAAAGTGATGTTTGAGTATATGTAAAGAACCAAATCGACTAATGAGACTGATTATTGGCATACCCACATTTGTCATGAGGTCAACCATGGACTTTACTGTGGTCGAGTCTTAATGCAATCACCGATAAAACCGACAAGAGGCGATGCGATGAGCAATCCAACCAAAGCCCGGAAAAACGACAGTACCGTGGACGCGTGGGCCATTTTCTTCCTGATTGTCTTGGTGGTTTCAACCGCCGTGTTCTGGGTCAGTCACCAGTAACGGAACTAACCGATCCTCGATTGTCCGACAGTTGGCAAATAGCCCAGCTTAAAGGGCGCATTGCCACTACACTGGACAGTCAATTATCGAGGCTCGGGCAGCAATGCGTAAGGTTTTTTGCGGGTGTCTCTGGTGGCTGGGGATAATGTTTGGGTCGATGGCCCACGCCACGTCAGTGGTATTTCTCAACCCGGGCTCTTCCACTGAAACCTTCTGGGTCAGTTACGCGCAATTCATGCAGGCTGCGGCCAAGGACCTTGGTCTGGATCTGCGCGTGCGCTATTCCGAGCGTGACCCGCAGAACACCCTCCAGCAGGCGCGCGATGCGCTCCTGGGGCCGCAGCGCCCGGACTATCTGGTGCTGGTCAACGAGCAGTACATCGCACCGCAGATCATGCGCTTGTCTCAAAACAGCGGAGTCAAGCTACTGATCGTCAACAACGCCCTGACGCGCGATCAGGCGCAACTGTTGAATGCAGGCAAATACCCGGACTGGCTGGGCAGCATTACTGCCAATGATGAGGAGGCGGGCTACTTGATGCTCAAGGAGTTGCTGCGCCAGCGCGGCCCGATTGAACCCGGAGGGAGTATTGATTTGCTGGCGTTCTCCGGGGCTAAAAACACGCCAGCCGCGCAACTGCGCGAGCAGGGCTTGCACCGCGCCCTGCGAGAGCATCCTGAAGTTCACCTGCGTCAACTGGTCTACGGTGAATGGGCCCGCAAGCGCGCGTTTGACCAGGCTACCCAGTTGTTCAAGCGTTACCCGCAAACAACGCTTGTCTGGTCGGCCAATGATGAAATGGCCCTAGGCGCCATGCAGGCATTGCACGGCAATGGTCGTGTGCCTGGCAAGGATGTGTTGTTCAGTGCGCTCAACAGCTCGCCCGAGGTACTTCAAGCACGCCTCGACGGGCGGGTCAGTGCCTTGGTGGCAGGGCATTTCACCGTCGGTGGCTGGGCGATGGTGCTGCTGCATGATGACGCCAAGGGCGTGGACATCGAGCGGCATGGCGAACGCGAGCGGCAGGTATCGTTGTTTCAGCTGATTGATGAGCGTCAGGCACGGCGTTTGCTGGACATGCGTAGCCGGGAGGGCGATGGCGTCGACTTCCGTGCGCTGTCGGCCGTGGGCAAGCCTGACACCTATAACTATCCCTTCAGACTGAAGCTCTTGTTGGAGTAAGCGACTAGATTCCAGCCAGGTGCAACACCAGCTTGACGATGCCAAACAGGGTCAAGGCGAAGATTGCCGTAAACAGGATGCCCAGCACCACAAAGTGGCTGGGCTTGCCGTGGGTAAAGTCCCTGGCGCGATTTTTTCCGCTTTGCACGCCAAATGCCGCGGCCATCACGCTGTGGAGCATTTGCCAAAAGGTCGGTGGCTTGTTGTCGACTGGATCGTCCATACATCCCTCGTTGCAAGGTGTGTTAGGACAGCATAGCCAATTTCCTGGTGAGCTTCTGCAAGAGTGAGGATCGAGCGCCCTCGCTCCTGCATAGGCAGGAGTTCGTTCACAAAGCCTGGTCGGCTGTCGGGCGCAGGGATCAGTTGTCGTAACCCAGGTTCGGAGCCAGCCAGCGCTCGCTCACCTCCAACTCCTGTTGCTTGCGGGCCGTATAGCTTGCCACCTGATCCTTGTCGACCTTGCCCACGGCAAAATATTGCGCCTGCGGATGGGCGAAGTACCAACCACTGACGGCCGCCGCGGGGAACATCGCGTAGTGTTCGGTCAGGAACACCCCGCTGCGGCCTGGCTGCATCTCGCGGGCTTCAGGGTCCAGCAGTTTGAATAGGGTGCCTTTCTCGGTGTGATCCGGGCAGGCCGGGTAGCCTGGAGCAGGGCGGATGCCACTGTATTGCTCCTTGATCAACGCGTCGTTATCCAGCGCCTCGTCCTGGGCATAACCCCAGTAATCCTTACGCACTTGCTGGTGCAGCCATTCGGCGCAGGCTTCGGCCAGGCGGTCGGCCAAGGCCTTGACCATGATCGAGTTGTAGTCGTCACCCGCGTCCTGATAAGCCTTGGCCACTTCTTCGGCGCCGATGCCGGCGGTGGTGATGAAGCCGCCGATGTAGTCGGTTACGCCGCTGTCCTTGGGTGCGACGAAGTCGGCCAGGGAGAAGTTCGGCTTGCCGTCGGTCTTGATGATCTGCTGGCGCAGGTGATGCAAGCGTGCCAATGGCTGGCCATCGTCGCCATACACTTCCAGGTCGTCGTCCTGCACCTGACTGGCCGGCCAGAAGCCGAATACGGCGCGAGCGCTGATGAGTTTTTCATCGATCAGCTTGCTCAGCATTTCCCGCGCGTCCTTGTATAGCGCGGTGGCGGCTTCACCCACCACCTCGTCCTCGAGGATGCGTGGGTACTTGCCGGCCAGGTCCCAGGAGATGAAGAACGGCGTCCAGTCGATGTACTCGGCCAAGACGTTGAGGTCGATATTGTCCAGCACTCTGGCGCCGGTGAAGGTCGGCTTGACTGGTGTGTAGCTGCTCCAGTCGAACTGCGGTTTCTTGGCGATCGCCGCCGCGTAGCTCAAGCGCTCGGTGCGGGCGCTACGGTTGGCGGTGCGTTCGCGCACGTCAATGTATTCCAGGCGGGTTTTCTCGACGAAGCCGGCCTTCAACTCCTTGGACAGCAACTGCGTTGCCACGCCCACGGCGCGTGAAGCGTCGGTGACGTAGATCACCGCGTCGTTGCTGTACTTGGGCTCGATCTTCACCGCCGTATGGGCCTTGGAGGTCGTGGCGCCACCGATCATCAGTGGCAGGTGGAAATCCTGGCGCTGCATCTCGCGGGCCACGTGCACCATCTCATCCAGCGACGGCGTGATCAGACCGGACAGGCCAATAATGTCGCACTTCTGCTCCTTGGCCACCTGCAGGATCTTCTCCGCCGGCACCATCACCCCGAGGTCGACGATGTCATAGCCGTTGCAACCCAGCACCACGCCGACAATGTTCTTGCCGATGTCATGTACGTCACCCTTGACCGTGGCCATCAGGATCTTGCCCTTGGCTTCCGGTTTGTCACCTTTTTCCAGTTCGATAAACGGAATCAGATGAGCCACGGCCTGTTTCATTACCCGGGCGGATTTCACCACCTGAGGCAGAAACATCTTGCCGGCGCCGAACAGGTCGCCAACGATGTTCATGCCGGACATCAGCGGGCCTTCGATTACCTCAATCGGGCGGGCGAACGACTGCCGGGATTCTTCGGTGTCTTCAACGATATGCGTCGTAATGCCCTTGACCAGCGCGTGTTCCAGACGCTTGTTGACGTCCCAGCTGCGCCATTCCTCGGTCTCGGCTTCCTTGACGCTGCCATCGCCCTTGTACTTGTCAGCGATGGCGAGCAGTGCGTCGGTGCCTTCCGGGGTACGGTTGAGCACCACATCTTCCACGGCATCGCGCAGCTCGGCGGGGATCTGGTCGTAGATCTCCAGTTGGCCTGCGTTGACGATACCCATGGTCAGGCCGTTGCGGATCGCATACAGCAGGAACACCGAGTGGATCGCCTCGCGTACCGGATTGTTGCCACGGAACGAGAACGACACGTTGGACACGCCGCCCGATGTCAGCGCATACGGCAGTTCGTCGCGGATATAGGCACAGGCGTTGATGAAATCGACCGCATAGTTGTTGTGCTCTTCGATACCGGTGGCGACCGCGAAAATGTTCGGGTCGAAGATGATGTCTTGCGGCGGGAACCCGACTTCATTGACCAGGATGTCGTAGGAGCGTTTGCAGATTTCTTTCTTGCGCGCTTCGGTGTCGGCCTGGCCGGCTTCGTCGAAGGCCATCACCACCACGGCGGCACCGTAGCGCTTGCACAGTTTGGCGTGGTGAATGAACTGCTCGACGCCTTCCTTCATGCTGATGGAGTTGACGATGCCCTTGCCCTGGATGCACTTGAGGCCAGCCTCGATCACTTCCCACTTGGAGGAGTCGATCATGATCGGTACGCGGGAGATATCCGGTTCGCCGGCAATCAGATTGAGGAAGGTCACCATGGCCTTCTTCGAATCGAGCATGCCCTCGTCCATGTTGATGTCGATCACCTGCGCGCCGGCTTCCACCTGCTGCAAGGCGACTTCCAGGGCTTCGGTGTAGTTGTCTTCACGGATCAACCGGGCGAACCTGGCGGAGCCGGTGATATTCGTGCGTTCGCCGACGTTGACGAACAACGACTGGCGATCGATGGTGAATGGCTCCAGGCCCGACAGGCGGCAGGCCTTGGGGATGTCGGGGATCGGCCGCGGTGCATAGCCGGCGACAGCGTTGGCAATCGCCTCGATGTGGCCTGGGGTAGTGCCGCAGCACCCACCAACGATATTGAGAAAGCCGCTCTGGGCGAACTCCTCGATGACCTTGGCGGTTTGCGAGGGCAACTCGTCGTACTCGCCGAATTCGTTGGGCAGGCCGGCATTCGGGTGCGCCGAGACATAGGTGTCGGCTTTGTTGGAGAGTTCTTCCAGGTACGGCCGCAGTTCGCTGGCACCGAGCGCGCAGTTCAAACCGACGGAGATCGGTTTGGCATGGGCGATGGAGTTCCAGAATGCTTCAGTGGTCTGGCCCGACAGGGTGCGGCCAGAGGCGTCAGTGATGGTGCCGGAAATCATGATCGGCAACTCGAAGCCCAGTTCTTCATACACGCCTTGCACGGCGAAGATCGCGGCCTTGGCATTCAGGGTGTCGAAGATGGTTTCGATGAGGATCAAGTCCGCGCCGCCTTCGATCAGGCCTTTGGTGGCTTCGGTGTAGTTCTCCACCAGTTCATCGAAGGTGACGTTGCGATAGCCGGGGTTGTTCACGTCGGGAGACAGCGAGCAGGTGCGGCTGGTCGGGCCCAGGACGCCGGCGACAAAACGTGGCTTGTTCGGGGTTTCCAGGGTTTTTGCGTCGGCCACTTTGCGGGCAACGCGTGCGCCTTCTACGTTCAGTTCGTAGGCCAGTGACTCCATGCCGTAGTCAGCCTGGGACACTTGGGTGGCGTTGAAGGTGTTGGTTTCGAGAATATCGGCGCCGGCATCCAGGTAGGCTTTTTCTATAGAGGCGATGACGTCCGGGCGGCTGAGCAGCAACAGGTCATTGTTGCCCTTGACGTCGCTTGGCCAGTCGGCAAAGCGTTTGCCACGGTAGTCCTGTTCCTCCAGCTTGTAGCTCTGGATCATCGTGCCCATCCCGCCGTCGAGGATCAGGATGCGTTCCTTGAGGGCTTTATGAAGGGCTTGCAGACGCGCACTACGATCGGACATGGGGCTACTCTGGTCAGGCATTACGGAGGGCATGGATCATAGCAAACCTGTGCGCTATTGGAGCATGTTCGGGTTTTGCATGAATATCGTTCATGTTGGATGGGGGCATGGCCCGGTAGAATCGCCGCACTTTTCAGCGCACCCATCGAATCGGGACCGGATACATGTCATTTCGCCTCATCATCAGCGCTGCCCTGGCGTTGATGGCTAGTTCTGCACAGGCACAAGGTAGCGCCCCGGCGATTTCCTACACCCGTGATATACAGCCTATTTTCACTGAGAAATGTGTGGCCTGCCACGCGTGCTATGACTCGGCCTGCCAGCTTAACCTGGGCAGTGGCGAGGGCGCGGCGCGCGGGGCGAGCAAAATGCCGGTGTATGACGGCGAGCGCAGCCAGGCAGCGCCGACTACGCGCTTGTTCTATGACGCGTTTGGCAAAGCGGCTTGGCAACAGAAGGGCTTTCATTCGGTGCTGGACGCCCAAGACAGCCAAGCTGCCTTGATGGCGCGCATGCTGGAACTGGGGCATAGCACGCCGCTGGTGCCTAATGCCAAGTTGCCCGAGGAGATTGTGCTGGGCCTGAATCGGCAAAACATGTGTCCGCTACCGGGAGAGTTCGCGGCATATGCCGGTGCCCATCCCACGGAAGGCATGCCCCTGGCGGTCACGGGTCTGACTGACCAGCAATACCAGACCTTGCAGCGATGGCTGGCCTCTGGCGCACCGATTGATGAACAAAGCCTGGCGCCCAGCGCGAAGGAAGCCTTGCAGGTGCAGCAATGGGAAGACCTGCTCAACCAGCCAGGCGCCAGGGAAAGCCTGGTGGCGCGCTGGTTGTACGAGCATCTGTACCTGGCGCATATCTATTTCGAGGGCGGTGAATCGGGGCATTTCTTCCAGTGGGTACGTTCGCGTACACCTAGTGGGCAACCTATCGACCTGATCAATACCCGTCGCCCCAATGACGATCCGGGCACCCAGGTTTACTACCGGTTGTGGCCGGTACAAGGGGTGATCGTCCACAAGACCCATATCACGTACCCGTTCGGCGCCGAGAAAATGGCGCGGGTCAAGTCGCTGTTCTATAGCGGCGACTGGCAAGTCGCAGCACTGCCGGGGTACGGGCCGGGGCGCCGGGCCAACCCGTTCGAGACCTTTGAGGCGATCCCGGCCAAGGCGCGCTACCAATTCATGCTCGATAACGCCGAGTACTTCGTGCGCACCTTTATTCGCGGGCCGGTGTGCCGCGGACAGATTGCCACGGACGTGATTCGCGATAACTTCTGGACCCTGTTCCAGGACCCGGATCACGACTTGTACGTTACCGATGCGCGTTACCGCGGCCAGGCCACGCCATTGCTGGCAATGCCGGGGCAGAATGATGACGTGGGCAGCGTGCTGAGCCTGTGGCTGGCCTACCGCGACAAACGCAACCAATACGAAGCCTTGCGCCGGGATAACTACGCCGATCTGCCCACGCCCGATTGGTCGAGCCTGTGGATGGGCAATGACAATGCACTGTTGAGCATCTTCCGTCATTTCGACAGCGCCTCGGTCACCAAGGGCCTAGTGGGTGAAGTGCCGCAAACGATGTGGCTGTTCGACTATCCGTTGCTGGAGCGCACTTACTATCAGTTGGCGGTCAACTTTGATGTGTTCGGCAACGTCTCTCACCAGGCCCAGACCCGGCTGTATTTCGACCTGATCCGTAACGGCGCCGAACAGAACTTCCTGCGCCTGATGCCAGCCGATTCCCGCGAAGGATTTCTCGATGACTGGTACCAGAACAGTGGCAAGGTCAAGTTGTGGCTGGATTACGAAGCCATCGACGATGACAAGCCCACCGGGCTGACACTGCAGGATGGCGACCCCAAGCGTGATTTCGCCAGGCAGTTGCTTGCCCGGTCCGGCCCTCTGAACGCCAGCCCGGACCCGATCAACCGCTGTATCAGTGCGTATTGTTCGCGGCCGGGTATCGACCCGGCGCTGCGCTATGCCGAACAGGCCCTGAGCCGCCTGACCTCCAGGCCTGCGGCTGGGCTCAAGGTCATTGAGCAGTTGCCGGAAGCTACCATGCTGCGTATCGAAACCCGTGGCGGCAAGCGGGAGGTGTATAGCCTGTTGCGTAACCGGGCCCATAGCAATGTGGCGTTCATGCTGGGCGAGGCCTATCGCTATCAGCCGGGGCTGGACACTGTGACGATCTATCCCGGTGTGCTCAGCAGTTACCCGAACTTTATCTTCAATATTCCGGCCGAGGACGTGCCCGAGTTCGTCGCAGACATGGAGTTGGCCAGGGATGCCAAGGGCTTCGAACGTATTGTCGAGCGCTGGGGGATTCGCCGCAGCAATCCGCGGTTCTGGCACTACTTCCACGACCTGTCGCAATACATCCGTGAAACGAGGCCGGTGGAAGAGGGTGTGTTGGATATGAATCGCTATGAAAACCTTTGATTGTGGCCGTCGGCCTTTCCCGACAAAAATACTAGGACTTTGTGCCATCCCAAGGATTGGCGTAAACTGCCGGCAAGCCTGTGAGGAGTTTCCATGACTGCCATAACCATTACCGACGCCGCCCACGATTACCTGGCTGATCTGCTGTCCAAGCAGAACACCCCAGGCATCGGCATCCGCGTCTTTATCACCCAGCCTGGCACCCAGTACGCAGAGACGTGCATTGCCTATTGCAAGCCGGGCGAAGAGAAACCTGAAGACACCGCGCTGGGGCTCAAGAGCTTCACTGCTTATATAGACGCGTTCAGCGAAGCCTTTCTTGACGATGCGGTGGTCGATTACGCCACCGACCGTATGGGTGGCCAACTGACCATCAAGGCGCCCAACGCCAAAGTGCCGAACGTCAACGCCGACAGCCCGATCAACGAGCGGATCAATTATTACCTGCAGACCGAGATCAACCCGGGGCTGGCCAGCCACGGTGGCCAGGTCAGCTTGATCGACGTGGTCGATGACGGCATTGCGGTGCTGAAATTTGGCGGCGGTTGCCAAGGCTGCGGCCAGGCCGATGTGACCTTGCGTGAAGGTATCGAGCGCACGCTGCTGGAGCGTATTCCCGAGCTCAAGGGTGTACGTGACGTGACCGACCACACGCAGAAAGAAAACGCCTACTACTGAGTAAGGTGTTCGCTGCAAACAAAAAACGGCGCTCGTGAGCGCCGTTTTTTATATTTGTAATTCAGTAGCTTGCGCTATCTATCTAACAAAGAAGATTCACTGTGGGAGCGGGCTTGCTCGCGAAGGCGGTCCATCAGTCTATTATCCAGCGCCTGACACACCGTCTTCGCGAGCAAGCCCGTTCCAAAACTGTTAAATTTCTATTTAAATCAATTTATTGTGTCCGTTATTTGATGCGGATTGTTAGGGTCGGTAAAGATGGGCATGCCCGGCCCGGTACAGCGAAGACTCGCTGAAACTGTCACTGGCCAATACCCGGCCCACCACAATCAACGCCGTACGCCTGAAGCCTTTGGCTGCAACCTTCCCAGCTATATTACTCAGCGTCCCCACCACCCAATCCTGATCCGGCCACGTCGCGCGATGTACCACGGCAATCGGGCAATCCGTTCCGTAGTGCGGCAACAACTCGGCGACGATCTTCTCCAGATGGTTGACTCCCAGATGAATCGCCATGGTCGTGCCATGGCGCGCCAGGCTGTCGAAGTCTTCACCGGCGGGCATTGTGGTTTTATCGGCATACCGGGTCAGAATCACGCTTTGAGCGATATCCGGCAAAGTCAGCTCGCTTTCCAGCAAGGCCGCGCAGGCAGCTACCGCGGTGACTCCCGGAATGATCTGGAAGGGAATCCCCAACTCGCGCAAGTGACGGATCTGCTCGCCAATAGCGCCATACAAGCTTGGGTCGCCGGAATGCACTCGCGCCACATCGTGGCCTTTTTCATGCGCGCTTTTGATCAATTCAATGATCTGTTCCAGGTGCAGCTCGGCGCTGTTGATCACCTGCGCCGCCTGATGCCCCTCCAGTACAGCGGCAGGTACCAGGGAACCGGCGTAGATGATTACCGGGCAACTGCGGATCAGTCGTTGGCCTTTGACGGTAATCAGTTCGGGGTCGCCGGGGCCCGCACCAATGAAGAAGACGGTCATGGATGGATTCCTGTGGAAAAGCGCGCGAGCAAGGTCGCAGATGAAGATTGCTCATGATCAAGGAAGGGATTATCGGGCGTTCAGCTGGCACACGCCAAGGCAAAGGTTGCCTGTGAGTTTTTTTGCCGGGTGATCAGCAGCCGAGCAGGGCTCTGGGACAAGTGTTCGGCCAGGGCCAGGGCAGCACTTTCTGCGACCCCGTAGCAGCCGGTATGGGCAAATGCGAGTGCCGACCGGTGGCTCAAGCGGGGTTCGTAAGCGGCCAGTTGTTCGGCGCTGAAGAACTGCAAGGGCAGTTGCAGAGCGTTGGCCAGTGCAAGCAGCCCCGGCTCATTACGCTTGTGATCGATGCTGGCAAGCGCGGTGATACGCCAGGGATCTATACCCCCGGCAACCAAGGCTGCGTGAAACAGTGCGAGCATCGTGTCGGCCGCGCAGTCGCGTTGGCAACCCAGGCCGACCACCAGGGTCGGCACCGTGTTGTCCGTTGTCATACCGAATACTGGTCGTCGCGGTTGCGTCGAAACAGCCAGGCGCTGATCAGCCCCAGGGCCAGCCAGAACACCACGTTGGTCAGCTGCGATGCGATCTTGAACTGGGTCTCCAGGGCTTCGGGAGCCAGCATCGAATGCACCAGTGGTTGCGGTGCACCAATTACATGGGGGACTGCCAGAATCGCCACACCAAGGAGTTTCAGCAGCCAATTGCGACCAAACACGATCAGCGCGATACCGGCGGCAGTAGACGCCGCAGTGCTGATCCACCAGATTTGCCGTTGCGCCAGGTCCGCAGCAGCCGTGCCGGGCAACTCTGGCGGCAGGCCCAGGGTCGGTGCCAACACAAACGTGGCGTAGCCGGCCAGGCCCCAGAGCAGGCCCTGGGCCGTACGGGTCGGCGCGCGCAGGGTGTAGAGGCCGGCGAGCATCAGTGCAAAGCCCACGGCGACCACCAGATTGCCGCCGGTGGTGGACAGCACGCGTTGCCAGCCGTCTTCCGGGGCCCAGGCTTCGGCGTCGTGGCTGTGGGCGCCAGCGTCTGCGGCGTGCTCATGCATCTCGGTGGTGGCCGGGGCGCTCTCGAAGGATTCCGCCTGGATTATCAGCGGGGCGACCCACAAGCTTTGTAGCAAAGTCAGCAACAACGCGGCCAGCAGGCCGGTAAAACCGGCAGTTTGAGCGATTCGCTTAATCATGTCGGCAGGTCTCAATGGCACGGGAAGGCAGCGCTGTGGCGCGTATCGTGGGCAGCGTTATGAACGGCCTCGATATGGGAGAACCCGGCGAAGTACACCAGGCACACACCGAGGATCGACGCACCAATGGCGGCGCTCAGGCGTTGGCTCAAGGTGGTGCTGCTGCTGGCGGTGTGCGAGGTGCTGCTGGTGATCGACATGGCGCGTCCCTTTCGAGTGACAGGGTGAAACGAGCGCATGCAAACCCCGCGAGCAGGGCACGCAGGGTTCAGAACAGCGCCCGCCCACCGCGGGTTTGTTATTGGAATGATCGGGCCGGTCTCCGGGCTTGCGAGGGGGCTCTTGAAAGAGTTATCCCGACAAGCGTCACCTTCCCATGCCGCTGGCACAGTGGATCTGACGCTTCACTCGCTTACCGTTGCGGGGGCAGCACCGGACTGGTCGCGGGCTTTGAAAAAAGCCCAGGATTTACCGGTTTCCCGTTTCACCCTGTGAAGGGCACCCGAAACAAGATGTGTAGGAGAGCATGGTCCAGTGACGGTAGTCAAATTGACCGAGCCCCTGTAGCCTTGCACCTTCGAGGTTCTTCGGCCCAGGTCGAAGCTAAGAAGGGAACGCGGTCAATGCCGCGGCTGCCCCCGCAACTGTAAAGGGTTTTTCTGACTGCCACGCCACTGCCAAAAAACGGCGGGAAGGCGCAGTCAGCGCCGGTTCAAAGGCCGGCAAGCCCCAAGCCAGGAGACCTGCCTCGCAACTGATTTTCCATTTCAACCGGGCGGGGTGATCCGGTGACGAAATCTGCCCTTGCGCCGCGCCGCAGGGCCAGTCGTCCCGTACGCCCGCCCTTAAGGGCATTTAAGGGCATTCGATGAAAACACTGGCCAAACTCCCCGTTACCATCGTCACCGGTTTCCTCGGTTCGGGCAAAACCACCTTGCTGCGCCACATGCTGGATAATGCGCAAGGCCGCCGCATCGCGGTCATCGTCAATGAATTCGGCGAACTGGGCATCGACGGCGAAATCCTCAAGCAGTGCTCCATCGGCTGTACCGAAGAGGAGGCCAGCGGTCGGGTCTACGAGTTGGCCAATGGCTGCCTGTGTTGCACCGTCCAGGAAGAGTTCTTTCCGGTCATGCGTGAATTGGTGGCACGACGTGGCGACCTCGACCATATCCTGATCGAAACCTCGGGCCTGGCCCTGCCAAAACCTCTGGTCCAGGCTTTCCAATGGCCTGAGATTCGCAGCGCCTGCACGGTTGACGCGGTGATCACCGTGGTTGACAGCCCGGCAGTCGCCGCTGGCACTTTTGCGGCGTTCCCGGATCAGGTCGATGCCCAGCGCAAGCTGGACCCGAACCTGGACCATGAGTCGCCACTGCACGAGTTGTTTGCCGACCAATTGGCCAGCGCAGATCTGGTGATTCTCAACAAAACCGATTTGATCAGCCCCGAGGACCTGGCCCAGGTGCGCCTGGAAGTGGCGCAAGAGCTGCCGCCAGCGGTAAAAGTCATCGAAGCCAGTAGCGGTCGGCTGCCCCTGGATGTCTTGATCGGCCTTGGCGCCGGTTCTGAAGAACATATCGACGCCCGCCACAGCCATCACGATAGTCATCACGAAGGTGAAGAAGATCATGATCACGACGCCTTCGACTCGATTTCCATCGACTTGCCCCAGGCCGACGAAGCCTTGCTGCTCGATGCCCTGACGCAATTGGTGGTGCAACACGGCATCCTGCGTGTCAAAGGTTTCGCCGCGATCCCCGGCAAACCGATGCGCCTGCTGATCCAGGGGGTTGGCACGCGTTTCGACAAGCATTTCGACCGCGCCTGGAGTGCCGATGAAGCGCGTATCACGCGCCTGGTGCTGATCGGTCAGGAGCTGGATGCTGCGGGTCTCGAAGCGCAACTGCGCGCTGCCCTAAGCGTCTGACCCATGCACCTGCTCAGGACCCAGCCCGGCGGCTTCGTTGCCGATGACAACATCGCCGACCTTGGGCAAACCCCTGCCGACCTGGTGATCCTGTGCAGCGGCGACTCGAGCCTGGCGCTGCTGGCCGAAGCCGCACGGCAGTTGCCCGAGGACTACCCGAGCCTGCGCCTGGCCAACCCGATGCAGGTGCAGAACCATGCCTCCGTTGACCTGTATTTCGATGAGGTGCTGCGGCACGCCAAGGTGATCCTGATTTCGTTGCATGGCGGCATCGGCTATTGGCGCTATGGCATTCAGCGCTTGGCAGAGTTGGCAGAGCAGGGCGTGCAACTGATTCTGGTGCCCGGAGATGATCGGCCCGACCCGGAACTCAGCAGCCTGAGTACCGTCGGCATTGAGACCCGTGATCGCTTGTGGCAGTTCTTGCGCCAGGGTGGCCTGGGTAACGCGTTGAATTTCTACAATTGCCTGGCAACTGGCCAATTGGGTCGCGATTATCCCTGGAGCGAGCCGCAATCCCTGCCGCGAACGGCGATTTATCATCCGCACACAGCCCATGCCGAACTCACCGATTGGCAAGCAGTCTGGCAACCTGGCCGGCCAGTCGCTGCGGTGCTGTTCTACCGCTCGCATTTGCAGGCAGCCAATACCGGTTTTATCGATGTGTTTTGCCAGCGCCTGCAGGCTGCGGGGCTTAATCCATTGCCAATCGCCGTGGCCAGCCTGAAAGAGCCCGGCTGCCTTGCAGTGGTGGAGGACACGCTGGATGAGGCTGGTGCCGCGGTAATCCTCAATACCACCGGTTTTGCCCAGTCCAGCCCCGAAGCCCCGCACTTGCGCCCGTTTCGCCGCAATGTTCCAGTGATTCAGGCGATTTGCGCCCAGGACAACCAACCCGGTTGGCAAGCCAGCGAGCAAGGTCTTGGGCCCCGTGACCTGGCGATGCACATCGCCTTGCCGGAGCTGGATGGGCGCATCATCAGTCGGCCCATCAGCTTCAAGGACCTTGCCTGGCGCAGCGAGCGCAGCCAGTCCGACGTGGTGTGCTACCGGGCAGCGCCGGAACGCATGGACTTTGTTGCCGAGCTGGCGCGGCGCTGGGTTGAACTGGCACAGGTGCCGAATGGGCAAAAACGCATTGCGCTGATTCTTGCCAACTACCCGACCCGTGACGGTCGCATTGGCAACGGTGTAGGCCTGGATACCCCGGCCGCTGCCTTGAATATCCTGTGTGCGATGCGAGCCCAAGGGTATCCGCTGCCCGAGACATTGCCGGAAAGCGGCACGGCGTTGATTCATGCGCTGTTGGGTGGCGTGACCAATGATCCAGACAGCCTGGACCTGCGCCCTTGCCATCAAAGCCTGGCACTGGCTGACTACGAGACCCTGCTCAATCGGTTGCCCGAAGCCAATCGCCATGCTGTGTCGGAACGCTGGGGGGCGCCCGATCAGGACCCGATGTTCCGCGACGGCCGCTTGATGATTGCCGGTCTGCGCCTTGGCCTGACCTTTGTCGGGATCCAGCCGGCACGTGGGTATCAGGTGGACGCCAGTGCGGTGTATCACGACCCGGACCTGGTGCCTCCTCACGCCTACCTGGCGTTCTACTTCTGGTTGCGCCAGACCTACGGTGCCCATGCAGTAATTCATGTCGGTAAGCACGGCAATCTGGAGTGGTTGCCGGGCAAGGGCGTTGGTCTCTCCGAGAACTGCTGGCCGGATGCGTTGCTCGGCCCATTGCCCAATATCTATCCGTTTATCGTCAATGATCCAGGCGAAGGCGCCCAGGCCAAGCGCCGTACCCAAGCAGTGATTATCGATCACCTGATGCCGCCCCTGACCCGCGCAGAAACCTACGGGCCGTTGCGCGACCTGGAACTGTTGGCTGACGAGTACTACGAAGCGCAGTTGCTCGACCCACGACGCGCCAGGGAGCTGCAAAAAAATATTCTGCAACTGGTACGCGAAACCCGTATCGACCAGGAGTTGATGCTGGACGCGGGCCTCAATAGCGATGCCGACGCGGCCATCTGGCTGCCGCGCCTGGACACCTACCTTTGCGATTTGAAGGAATCGCAGATCCGCGATGGCTTGCATGTCTTTGGCGAGTCCCCAGCAGGTCGACTGCGCATCGACACCTTGCTGGCGCTGCTGCGCATTCCTCGTGGTGATGGCCGTGGTCCTCAAGCCAGTCTGTTACGGGTGTTGGCCAAGGCCTTCGGGTTGGGATTCGACCCGCTGGATTGCGCGTTGTCCGAACCCTGGACCGGGCGTCGCCCCGAGGCGTTGCAGAGCATTGACTCCCAACTATGGCGCACGGCTGGCGACACCCGCGAGCGCCTGGAGCTGTACGCCGCGCGCTTGATAGAGAGCAGCCTGGAAGGCGCCGTCGAGCAGCTCGACGAGCCCGGCTGGCAAGACGTCAAGGCCATGATCGAAAACTTGCGATGCGTTGTCGCGCCTCGTCTGGACGCTTGCGGTCAGGCAGAAATGCACGGTTTGCTGGATGCGCTGGCTGGGTGCTTTGTACCGGCCGGCCCCAGTGGCGCGCCAAGCCGTGGTCGCCTGGATGTGTTACCTACCGGGCGTAACTTTTTCTCGGTGGACGTGCGCAACCTGCCGACCACTACCGCCTGGCGCATTGGCTTCCAATCGGCAAGCCTGATCCTGGAGCGGCACCTGCAAGACCACGGCGACCACCTGCGTCAACTGGGTTTGTCGGTGTGGGGCACGGCCACCATGCGTACCGGCGGTGATGACATCGCCCAGGCCATGGCGTTGATGGGGGTGCGTCCGGTGTGGGCCACTGGCAGTCAGCGTGTGGATGACTTCGAGATCCTGCCGCTGAGTCTTCTGGACCGCCCACGGGTAGATGTCACCTTGAGGGTGTCGGGTTTCTTTCGCGATGCGTTTGCCAACCTCATTCGTTTGTTCGATGCGGCAGTACAGGCAGTGGCGGCATTGGACGAGCCGGATGAGATGAATCCGCTGGCGGCCAAGGTGCGCAGCGAGCGCGAGGCCTTGCGCCTGTCCGGAGTGGATGACGAGATAGCGGCGAAGCAGGCGGGCTGGCGGATTTTCGGGGCCAAGCCCGGCGCTTATGGCGCTGGTGTGCAGGGCGCGATCGATGGGCGCCTGTGGCAAAGTCGCGAGGATCTGGCGCAGGTCTACCTGAACTGGGGCGCCTACGCCTATGGCGGCGCCGACGAAGGCACCGCCGCGCGCGAACAGTTCACCCAGCGCTTGAGCCAGGTGCAAGCGGTGTTGCAGAACCAGGACAATCGTGAGCACGACCTGCTCGACTCCAATGACTACTATCAATTCCAGGGCGGCATGCTCGCCGCCGTGGAAACCCTGAGCGGCACACAGGTCGCCAGTTACCATGGCGATCATAGCCAGCCCGATTTGCCGAAGATTCGTACGCTCAAGGAAGAGTTGAACCGAGTGATCCGCTCCCGGGCGGCCAACCCCAAGTGGATTGAAGGGGTCAAGCGCCATGGCTATAAAGGTGCGTTCGAGATGGCGGCGACGGTGGACAATCTGTTTGCATTCGATGCCACAACCGCGCTGATCGACGATCATCAATATGCGTTGCTGGCCGATGCCTATCTACTGGACCCCGACACCCGCGCGTTTGTGCAGCAGCACAATCCCGATGCTTTGCGCGATATGACTGAACGGATGTTGGAGGCCCAGCAACGGGGTATGTGGCAGGAGCCGGGGGCGTATCGCGAGGCATTGGAGAATCTGTTGTTGGATATAGAGGAGGAGGGTTGAGACTTCGAATCATCCCCTCTCTTCTTTGGGGCGGTCCATCTGCCTCGCCACAAAAAAGCAACCCACTGAGACTAGTGCCGCTCAGCTAAGCAGCGGAACCTGTGGGAGCGGGCTTGTTCGCGAAGACGGTGTAACAGCCAACATTGATATTGCCTGGCACACCGCTTTCGCGAGCAAGCCCGCTCCCACAGGTGTTTCACCTAACTGACTGGCATTACCGACTGAGACCCAGCAATGAACGACACACCTCATTTTCCACTGTCTGCCGTAGTGGGCGCCGACGACCTGAAGCTGGCCCTGTGCCTCACGGCCATTGACCCGAAGATCGGTGGCGTGTTGATCGAAGGCCCGCGGGGCATGGCCAAATCAACATTGGCCCGGGGCCTGGCGGATCTGCTGGCCAGCGGACAGTTTGTCACCTTGCCGCTGGGCGCCACCGAAGAGCGCCTGGTAGGCACGCTGGATCTTGACGCGGCGCTGGCCGAAGGTCGCGCGCAGTTTTCCCCCGGTGTACTGGCCAAGGCTGATGGCGGCGTGCTGTACGTCGATGAAGTCAATCTGTTGCCCGATCACCTGGTGGACCTGTTGCTGGACGTGGCCGCCAGCGGCACCAATCTGATCGAGCGCGACGGTATATCCCACCGACACTCGGCGCGTTTCGTGCTGATTGGCACGATGAACCCCGAAGAGGGCGAGTTACGCCCGCAGTTGCTTGATCGCTTTGGTTTCAACGTGGCCTTGAGCGGCCGGACCTTGCCCACCGAGCGTGGGCAAATTATCCGTAGGCGGTTGGATTTCGACAGCGATGCACATGGCTTCTGCGCGCAATGGGCGGCTCAACAGGCAGCGCTGCGCGAGCGTTGTACCCAGGCTCGCGCAGTGCTGGAAAGCATTGCGCTGGATGATCAGGCGTTGGCGCAGATTACCGAACGTTGTTTCGCCGCTGGCGTCGATGGGTTGCGGGCGGATTTGGTCTGGCTGCGCGGCGCGCGTGCTCATGCTGCGTGGCGCGGTGCGACAGCGATAACCGCAGAGGATATCGACGCGGTAGCGGAATTTGCCTTGCGTCACCGACGCCATGAGCAATCCTCCCCCGCGATCCCGCCGGCAACAGGGCAGTCGGCGCCACCTGTAAACCGGGCGCAAGAGCAAGATCAAGGCCAGTGGGGTGAAATGCCGGCACCTGCGTTACCGATGGGCGCCCGGCGAGAGGTGCCCAACTGGCCAAAAAAGCCCTAGGCATTCGTCCTCGACCTGACACGGGGGCGGATGCCCGGCCCAAGGCGGGCCGATTGGACAAGGGCAGGCAGGGACGGGCGCGTAGCACTCCCGAAGGTTCGATCAACTGGCCAGGCACCTTGCTGGGCGGGCGTCCGCAACGCCGGGATGACCTGATATATCGACTGCGTTGCCGTTCGGTCCATGAGCTATGGTTGGTGATTGTCGATGCCTCGGCGTCTACCCGCCGTCATCAGGCATTGAGCGATGCCAAGGGTTTGCTGGCGCAGGTGTTTGACGATGCCTATCGCCAGCGCGCGCGGATGGCGCTGTTGACGGTCAGCGGGCACGCGCCCAAATGGCAGGTGCAGGGATTGAAGGCGGCCAAAGGTTTGGCGGAGTGGCTGGACGGGCTGGGCGCTGGTGGTGGCACTCCGTTGCTGGCGGCATTGGCTGAGGCCGCGAACTGGCTGGTAGCACGGCGTAAACGCTATCCGGCGGAGCAGCAACGGTTGCTGGTGGTGACCGATGGTCGTCTGAAGAATATTTGCCGATTGCCACAGTTGGATTGTCCTGGGTTGTTGGTGGATATCGAGCGTGGGGCCATCAAGCTCGGCAAGGGGAAGGCACTTGCGCAAGGGCTGCAAATCGACTACCGGCATATCGACACGCTGTAGGAGCGAGCTTGCTCGCGAAGATCGTCAACGATGACGCAGGAAGTCTGGCACACCGAGGCGAGCCGGGCGTTTTCGCGAGCAACGGCTGGGCGCCCCCTCGCTCCTAAATGTTCGGGTTCAACCCGCTCCCGGTACATTCGGCCATAGGTCCGCTACCAGGAACAGTCGCTCAGCTTCCTCCCAGTCTTCACCCTCCGGAACCAGGCGCACCAACAACTGCGCTGGTGCCATCGGATCAAGCTCCGCCAGCCACCCGCGCATCCGCTCATCACTCCATACCTCATCCGCCGGGTAATGCGCCGGGGCCAGCCAGGCATGCCGGGGCAGGGGTTGCCAGCGACCTGGTGGGCGATCTCTGGCAAAGTTCGGCCAATCACGCTGATGCAACCAACACCCGCGCAAATGCTGCGGATGGGCGCCAAGCGGCGGCTCGGTGTGACCGGGCCAGGGATACAGCAAGTACCCACCCAGCCAGAGCTGCGCATCGAACTGCTGGATATCCAGCGCCGCCAACACTTCACGGCTTTCCGGGCGGGCGGAAATCGGCAACTGGTGCCGGGTCAGATGGGCGAGCTTGCGGTCCAGGCGATCATGGCACCCCGGGCCCAGCCACCGGGCGGGGTCCAGGCCTCCACCATCCTGGGGGCCGAGGTAGAGTTTGATCGCCAGTTCCAGATGATGCACGCCGTCACGATCGCGTAACAGCAAGTCCAGTTCACCCAGGGTGTGGCGGTCCTGGCGGATAGGCAGGTTGGCCGCCAGCAACACGACACCCGGTGCATGCTGCACCGCAAATTGCCACAAGCGCTCGTAATACAGGCCTAAACGCCGGGTCCGTGCCTGGCTCAACCACTGCAGCAAGACGTGACTGTCGTGGTCCAGTTGCCTGAGCCAGTGCTCCAGTTGATCGGGCGCCCGGGCCCAGTCAGTGCCCGCCAGCGGATGACGCTGCGGCCAGGGCGTTTGCGCAAGCATCGGCGGGGCAATGATCACCCACGCCAGATCGCGCACCTCGGGGTGGCGCAACTGGCGGGGCAGGTGCTGCAAGTCAGGGAACAAAGTCATGCTGCGAGCATAGCCGTTTACGCGGAATCGCGTGATGGCCTGCGGCATTGATAACCGTTGTCGTCTGGGCCTCTGGGGCACAAAGGATTTTGTCTAATGCCGGCTTTCGCCCATAATCGTTCTTTTTGCCAGACCCCAAACCCCGCAGGAGCCCCATGGAGCAATTTCGCAATATCGGCATCATCGGTCGCCTGGGCAGTACCCAGGTGCTGGACACCGTCCGCCGGCTGAAAAAGTTTCTGCTCGAGCGCCACCTGCATGTGATCCTCGAAGACACCATTGCCGAGATTCTGCCGGGCCACGGCCTGCAGACCTCGTCGCGCAAGATGCTCGGTGAAGTGTGCGATATGGTCATAGTGGTGGGGGGGGACGGCAGCCTGCTGGGCGCGGCCCGTGCCCTGGCGCGTCACAACGTTCCGGTGCTGGGGATCAACCGGGGCAGCCTGGGTTTTCTCACGGATATCCGCCCGGATGAGCTGGAAGTCGAAGTGGCCAAGGTCCTTGATGGCCATTACCTGGTGGAAAACCGCTTCCTGTTGCAGGCCGAAGTGCGTCGCCACGGTGAAGCCATCGGCCAGGGGGATGCCCTCAACGATGTGGTGCTGCACCCTGGCAAGTCGACGCGGATGATCGAGTTCGAACTGTATATCGACGGCCAGTTCGTCTGCAGCCAGAAGGCCGACGGCCTGATCGTCGCCACGCCTACAGGCTCGACGGCGTACGCGTTGTCGGCGGGCGGCCCGATCATGCATCCCAAGCTCGACGCCATTGTGATCGTGCCGATGTATCCCCATATGTTGTCCAGCAGGCCCATCGTGGTTGACGGCAACAGTGAACTGAAAATCGTGGTGTCCAAAGACATGCAGATCTACCCGCAAGTCTCCTGTGACGGGCAGAACCACTTCACCTGCGCTCCCGGTGACACCATCACGGTGAGTAAAAAAGCGCAGAAGCTGCGGCTGATCCATCCGCTGGACCACAACTACTACGAAGTGTGCCGAACCAAGCTGGGCTGGGGCAGCCGCTTGGGGGGTGGAGGCGACTGATGCTCGATCCCGCGCGTAGCTACGACCTGATTGGTGACGTGCATGGTTGTGCTCATACCCTTGAGCACTTGCTCGACCAAATGGGCTACCACAAGCAAGGCGGCACCTGGCGCCACCCTTCACGAATGGCGGTGTTCCTCGGCGATATTATCGACCGCGGCCCGCGTATCCGCGAGGCGCTGCATATCGTCCATGACATGGCCGAAGCCGGCCAGGCGCTGTGCATTATGGGCAACCATGAGTTCAATGCCCTCGGCTGGACCACGCCTGCGCCGCCGGGCAGCGGCAAGCAGTTTGTGCGCGAGCACACCCCGCGTCACGCGCGACTGATCCAGGAAACCCTGACGCAGTTCGAACACCATCCGGGCGATTGGCAAGACTTTCTTGGCTGGTTCTACGGCATGCCGCTGTTTGTCGATGCCGGGCGTTTTCGCGTGGTGCATGCGTGTTGGGACGACAGTTTCATCGAACCTTTGCGCACGACGTTCACCGATGGCTGCATCGATCGGCACTTCCTGCAAGCCGCCGCTGTGCCGGGCAGTTTTGCCTGCAATGCGTTTGATCGTTTGCTGCGAGGCACAGACATGCGCCTGCCGGATGGCTTGACGCTGACTGGTGGTGACGGCCTGACGCGTTCATTCTTTCGCACCAAGTTTTGGGAAGACGACCCGAAAACCTACGGTGATATCGTCTTCCAGCCTGACGCCTTGCCCGACCCGGTGGCGCGCACGCCCTTGTCGTCCAGCGAAAAGAACTCCCTGCTGCGTTACGGCGTCGATGAACCCTTGTTGTTTGTCGGGCACTACTGGCGCAGCGGCAAACCGGCGCCGATCCGCCCGAACCTGGCTTGCCTTGATTACAGCGCGGTGCTGTACGGCAAGCTGGTTGCCTATCGCCTGGATCAGGAAACCCGCCTCGACCCAGGCAAGTTCGTCTGGGTGGATGTCGAGCGCCCGGAGGTCATCACATGAGTACCGTAGCTGTATTGCGTTTGCCACTGAATGTGGATCTCGGCGGCTTTGTCAAACTCCTGCAGCGCATGCAGGTGCCCCATCGCGTCAGTGAAGAAGCGGGCGAGCAGGTATTGTGGGTTCCCGACGCCATCAGCGATGACGTGCGTACGTTATATCAACGTTTCCCCGCCGGAGACCCGGACCAGCAGTTGGACATCCCCCAGGAACAGGTCCCTAAGCGCCCCGGTTTTGTCCAGCAACTGCGGCACAGCCCTTTGACTGCCGGGGTCTTGCTGTTGAGCCTGATCGTCGGTGCGGTAACGATGCTGGGCGACAACCTGCAAACCATGAGTTGGTTGACGTTCTTGCAGTTCCGCGTCGCTGGCGAATACCTGTATTTCACGCCGTTGGCCGACAGCCTGGCAGCCGGGCAGTGGTGGCGCCTGGTCACACCGATGCTGATTCACTTCGGCATCCTGCACCTGGCGATGAATGGCATGTGGTACTGGGAACTGGGGCGACGTATCGAGTCGCGCCAGGGCAGTATCAATCTGCTTGGCCTGACACTGCTGTTCAGTCTGGCTTCCAACTATGCGCAATACACGTTCGGCGGCCCCGGTCTGTTTGGCGGTTTGTCCGGTGTGTTGTATGGCCTTCTGGGGCATTGCTGGATCTACCAGATGCTGGCCCCAAACCCGGCGTATCGTTTGCCCCGTGGGGTACTGGTGATGATGCTGGTATGGCTGTTGCTTTGCCTGTCGGGGCTGGTCTCGATGATCGGCTTCGGCGAAATCGCCAACGCGGCCCATGTCGGCGGCTTGGTGGTCGGTTGCGTTACCGGTTTGCTGGGCGGGCTGTACGGCCGGCGCAAACGGGCTTCTTGAATATTACCTATTAGGTTAAGGAAGAGTCTTATGTCCTCTTTTGCTGAAATGATTGAAAACATCACGCCGGATATTTACCAGAGCCTCAAGCTCGCCGTGGAAATCGGCAAATGGTCCGACGGGCGCAAGCTCACCGCCGAGCAGCGCGAACTGTCCCTGCAAGCGATGATCGCGTGGGAACTGCAGAACCTGCCCGAAGACCAGCGTACGGGTTACATGGGCCCCCAGGAGTGCCAATCGAAGTCGACTCCTGTGGAAAACATCCTGTTCAAGTCGGATGCCATCCATTGATTGAGATTGGCCGTGGTGCAGTCAGCAAGATGTCGGCGCAACTGGGTTCGCCGACCGTGCAATATGCTTTTCGCCTGGGTGATACCGAGGTGCCGGTCAATCCGCTGATCGGTACGACCGTGCGCCTGGAGTACCTGGGGGCAATCCACTGCACCCATTGCGGACGCAAGACCAAGACCAGTTTCAGCCAGGGTTATTGCTACCCGTGCATGACCAAGCTGGCCCAGTGCGACCTGTGCATCATGAGCCCCGAGCGCTGCCATTTCGATGCGGGCACCTGTCGCGACCCGGCCTGGGGTGAAACGTTCTGCATGACCGATCATGTGGTGTACCTGGCCAACTCCTCGGGGATCAAGGTCGGCATCACCCGTGCCACCCAGTTACCGACCCGCTGGCTGGATCAGGGCGCGAGCCAGGCCTTGCCGATCATGCGCGTAGCCACCCGCCAGCAGTCAGGTTTTGTCGAGGATGTGTTGCGCAGCCAGGTGGCCGACAAAACCAACTGGCGTGCGCTGCTCAAGGGTGACGCGCAGGCCGTGGACCTCAAGCAGGTGCGCGACGAATTGTTCGCCTCCTGCGCCGACGGCTTGCTGCAATTACAGGAACGCTTTGGCCTACAGGCCATCCAAGCGGTAACGGACATCGAACCGCTCGAAATCCGCTATCCGGTGGAGCAATATCCGGCCAAGATTGTCAGCTTCAACCTAGACAAGAACCCGATTGCCGAAGGCACGCTGCTGGGGATCAAGGGCCAATACCTGATCTTCGACACTGGCGTTATCAACATTCGTAAATACACGGCTTACCAGCTCGCCGTGCATCAGTAGAAGGATTCGACGCATGCGCACCGAACAACCGAAGATGATTTACCTGAAGGACTATCAGGCCCCCGAGTACCTGATCGACGAGACGCACCTGACCTTCGAGTTGTTCGAGGACCACAGCCTGGTCCACGCGCAGCTGGTAATGCGCCGCAATCCCGAGCGTGGCACCGGCCTGCCTCCGCTGGTACTGGACGGCCAGCAGTTGGAGTTGCTGTCCGTCAGCCTGGGCGACCAGGAACTGACGAGCAGCGACTACCAACTGACCGCTAGCCAACTGACCTTGCAGCCAACCAGCGCCAGTTTTACCCTGGATACCAGCGTCAAGATCCATCCAGAAACCAACACCGCCCTGGAAGGCCTGTACAAATCCGGCAGCATGTTCTGTACCCAGTGCGAGGCCGAAGGCTTTCGCAAGATCACCTATTACCTGGACCGCCCGGACGTGATGAGCACGTTCACCACCACGGTTATCGCCGAGCAGCATAGCTACCCGGTGCTGCTGTCCAACGGCAACCCGATTGCCAGCGGGCCTGGCGAAGACGGCCGGCACTGGGCGACCTGGGAGGACCCGTTCAAGAAACCGGCCTACCTGTTTGCCCTGGTAGCCGGTGACTTGTGGTGCGTTGAAGACACCTTCACCACCATGACTCAGCGCACCGTGGCTTTGCGCATCTACGTCGAGCCGGAAAATATCGACAAGTGCCAGCACGCCATGAACAGCCTGAAAAAGTCCATGCGCTGGGATGAAGAAGTCTATGGTCGCGAGTACGACCTGGACATCTTCATGATCGTTGCGGTCAATGACTTCAACATGGGGGCGATGGAGAACAAGGGCCTTAATATCTTCAACTCCAGCGCCGTGCTGGCCCGGGCCGAAACCGCTACCGACGCCGCGCACCAGCGGGTCGAAGCCATCGTCGCTCACGAGTACTTTCATAACTGGTCGGGCAATCGCGTGACCTGCCGCGACTGGTTCCAGTTGTCGCTCAAGGAAGGTTTCACGGTGTTCCGTGACTCGGGTTTTTCTGCTGACATGAACTCGGCCACTGTCAAGCGCATCCAGGATGTGGCCTACCTGCGTACCCACCAGTTCGCCGAAGACGCCGGTCCGATGGCCCACGCAGTGCGCCCGGACAGCTTTATCGAGATTTCCAACTTCTACACCCTGACCGTGTACGAAAAGGGTTCGGAAGTCGTTGGCATGATCCACACCTTGCTCGGCGCCGAAGGTTTCCGCAAAGGCAGCGACCTGTACTTTGAGCGCCACGACGGCCAGGCCGTGACCTGTGACGACTTTATCAAGGCCATGGAAGACGCCAACGGCGCCGACCTGACGCAATTCAAGCGCTGGTATAGCCAGGCCGGCACGCCACGCCTGGCGGTAAGCGAGTCCTACGACGCTGCGGCAAAGACCTACAGCCTCACCTTCAGCCAGAGCTGCCCGCAAACTCCGGACAAGCTGGAAAAGCTGCCGTTCGTGATTCCGGTCGAACTTGGCCTGCTGGACAGCAAAGGCAGCGACATGCCGCTGCGTCTGGCTGGCGAAGCAACGGCGGTGGGTACGTCGCGCGTCCTGTCGGTGACCGAGGCCGAACAGACGTTTACCTTTGTCGATATTGCCGAGCAGCCAATGCCTTCGCTGCTGCGTGGCTTCTCGGCGCCGGTGAAACTGAGCTTTCCCTACAGCCGCGACCAGTTGATGTTCCTGATGCAGCACGACAGCGATGGTTTCAATCGCTGGGAGGCGGGTCAGCAACTGTCGGTGCAGGTATTGCAGGAACTGATCGCCCAGTATCAGCAGAATAAGACCTTGGTGCTGGACCAACGCTTGATCACGGCATTGCGCAGTGTATTGAGTGACGAAAGCCTGGATCAGGCCATGGTTGCGGAAATGCTGTCGCTGCCGGGCGAGGCCTATCTGGCAGAGATCAGCGAAGTGGCCGATGTCGACGCCATCCACACCGCCCGCGAGTTTGCACGCAAGCAATTGGCCGACAACCTGTTCGAAGGCCTCTGGCTGCGTTACCAGGCCAATCGCGACCTGTCGCGCGACACACCGTACGTGGCAAGCGCCGAGCATTTCGCGCGCCGCGCCTTGCAGAACATCGCGCTGTCTTACCTGATGCTCAGCGGCAAACCTGAGGTGCTGGCCGCGACCCTCGAACAGTTCGATGCCTGCGACAACATGACCGAGCGCCTGACAGCGCTGGCAGTGCTGGTCAATTCGCCGTTCGAAGAGCAAAAGGCCAAGGCGCTGGCGGTGTTCGCCGAGAACTTCAAGGACAACCCGTTGGTGATGGACCAGTGGTTCAGTGTCCAGGCCGGCAGTGTGTTGCCGGGCGGGCTTGAGCGCGTCAAGGCACTGATGCAACACCCGGCCTTCACCCTCAAGAACCCGAACAAGGTACGTGCGCTGATCGGTGCGTTTGCCGGGCAGAACCTGATCAACTTCCACGCCGCCGATGGCTCGGGCTATCGTTTCCTGGCGGATCTGGTGATCGAACTCAATGCTCTCAATCCGCAGATCGCATCGCGACAGTTGGCCCCGCTGACCCGCTGGCGCAAGTACGACAGCGCCCGTCAGGCATTGATGAGGGCCGAATTGGAGCGCATCCGTGGTTCGGGTGAGCTGTCCAGCGATGTGTTTGAAGTGGTCAGCAAAAGCCTGGCGTAATGGCTCGGGCGGCGGTTTGCCTGCAACAGGCAAGCCGCCGCTGCTGAACTTGATCATGAACGCGTGTCTGCGCTCGGCTGCACACAGCGTCGGGCTCCTGACACTTTCTGACACTACCCTCTGATAAGCTGCGAAACTTCCCACCGTTCAAGCGTGATGAATGTGTCGCGAACCACTCGTCTACTGACCTTGTTGCAAGTTTTGCGGGGTAAGAAACGCCCGGTAACCGCTGCCGTGCTTGCAGCAGAACTGGAAGTTTCCGAACGCACGCTCTATCGGGATATCGCTGAGCTGTCGGCGTTGGGAGCCCCGATCCATGGTGAGGCCGGGATCGGTTATGTGTTACGCAGTGGGCTGTTTCTGCCGCCGTTAATGCTCAACGCCGACGAAACTGAAGCCATAGTGTTGGGCTTGCGTTACGTCGATCAACGGGGCGATGAGGTCTTGAACCAGGCCGCTGCTAGTGCGTTGGCAAAAATCGCCGCAGTGCTTGATCCCAGCGCCCGAGATGCCTTGCACAACCCGACATTGCTGCCAGGGCCGGCGGGTTACGGATACCCACGCAATACGGTGCCACTCAATGTGTTTCGCCTGGCGATTCGTAGCCAGGCCAAGCTGCATATCGATTACTCGGATGTTACTCAAACGCCCAGCCAACGTCTGATCTGGCCATTGGCCCTAGGCTTTCTCAATGAAGCGAGAGTGATTGTGGCGTGGTGCGAGTTGCGCGGCGCCTATCGGACCTTTCGCACCGACCGGATCGCCGCCGCCAGGGAACAGGGAGAGCGCTATCCAGGACGGCGCAGTGATTGGTTGCGCGAATGGCGCACATTGATGGAACAGAATGAATCCGCGCTGTTCACTCCTGACAAGAACTGACACGGCACTGTTTTAGGATGGCTCCAGAAATTACTAACAAGGAGTTATCACCATGCCCAAACCCACCTCTCAGTTGGCCCCGTCCATTGCGACTTATATCGCGGCGGCCAATGCTGGCGATGTATCGGTGGTGGTTGATTGTTTTGCCGAAGAAGCCAATGTCTTCGATGAGGGCCAGCATCAAGTCGGCAGGGCGGCGATAGCCCGCTGGATGGAAGATACTGGGCGTCGATACCAGCCGAAGGTCCAGGTACTGGACGTCCAGCAGCGCACCGGAAAGGTGTTGGTGAACAACCTGGTCAGCGGCAGTTTTCCCGGAAGCCCGCTGGAGCTGCGCTATACATTCCGTCTCAATGAGCTAGGCCAGATAGTGCGCCTGGATATTTCCCTATAGCAGTTTATCTGTGGCGTGGGGCGATCATGGCATACTGCCCGGCATGACTTTCGACTCGCCACTCGCCGCATACCAATTTGCCCTCACTGATCATGGTTTCGTTGCCGACGATGCGCAGCTTCAGGCGGTGCAAGCCTTGCAGGATTGTCACCAGGCTTTGCACCAAGGAGGCGTGAATGTCTGCGGGGTTTATCTGTGGGGGCCGGTGGGCCGTGGCAAGACCTGGCTGATGGATCAGTTCCACCAAAGCCTGCGAGTACCTGCGCGGCGTCAGCATTTCCATCATTTCATGGGCTGGGTGCATCAGCGCTCGTTCCAATTGACCGGCACTGCGGACCCGCTGCAGGCCCTTGCACGTGAGTTGAGTCAAGAGCTGCGCGTACTGTGTTTCGACGAGCTGTTCGTCAATGACATCGGTGACGCAATCATTCTGGGGCGCTTGTTTCAGGTGATGTTCGAGGAAGGGGTGGTGATGGTCTGCACCTCTAACCAACCGCCGGACCAGTTGTATGGCGACGGCTTCAATCGCGAACGGTTCTTGCCAGCTCTCCAAGCGCTCAAGGCGCATATGCAGGTGGTCGCTGTCGATGGCGGGGAAGATCATCGCTTGCATCCTGGGTTGGCGCAGCAGCGCTACTGGGTCGATCAGCCTGGCGCACTGGCGCAGGTGTTTGAGCAATTGAGCCAGGGGCAACCCTGTAGTGATGTCCCCATCGCTGTTGGCTCCCGCGTCATAGTGGTCGTCAAAGCCTGCGAGACGGTATTGTGGTGTCGCTACGCCGACTTGTGTGAGCAAGCGCTGTCGGCGATGGATTTCATGCGACTGTGCGATCGCTACACCGCCATTGTGTTGGGAGACGTACCCAACCTGAGCGCGCAGAAACGCCCTGGACGAATTGCCCGTGGTACCGAGGATGGGGCCCTGCGGGTGGAAGCGGGGGACCGTGAGCTACCGGAGTTATCCATCCATGACGATAGTGTGCGGCGTTTCATTGCCTTGGTCGACGAATGCTACGACCGTAAAGTGCCGCTGTTCATCGAGGCGCGGGTGCCCTTGACCGCGCTTTACACCGAAGGTTACCTGGACTTCGCATTTCGCCGTACGCTCAGCCGTTTGCAGGAGATGCAGTTGCAGCGCTTCGGTCAGTCATGACTGTTGGGTCCGTTCGCGTGTGCCGTGCCTGATGCTGTTTTCCTTCAGCAAGATGTAGTTAATCTCCTTCATCTAAAGCCTGCGCCGCGCTTACAATCGGGGGCCCGGGGGAGGCAATCCCCACACAGCTGTTATCGAGGAAGGAAATGGAAGCCGCAGAAATATTGGTGCTGCAAGCTAGCTACAGCAACCCGGTACATGCCGAGGCCGTTGGCCTGGTGCTTAACCATTACGCACAGGATCCAATGGGCGGTGGCCAGGGCTTGCCAGCGGACCTCCTGCAACAATTACCTGCTGAATTGGCCAAGCGGCCCCACGCTTTCAGTGTTCTGGCCTTTGTCGGCGGTGAGCCGGCCGGGTTGGTGAATTGCTTCGAAGGTTTCTCGACCTTTGCCTGTCGCCCATTGGTCAATGTCCACGATGTGGCGGTCATGGATAAGTTTCGTGGCTTGGGGCTGAGTCAGAAAATGCTGCAGAAAGTCGAAGAAATCGCTCGCCAGCGTGGGTGCTGCAAGATCACCCTGGAAGTATTGGAGGGCAACGCGGCAGCCCAGGGGGCTTACCGCAAGTTCGGTTTTGACGATGCGGTCTTTGATACTGCCCATGGCCGTATGTTGTTCTGGAGTAAACCGCTTTAACTCTCAAGGATTAACAGCGCGCCGTTGGCACTAACAATGCGTCGTGATCTGTTACTTGTAATAATTTGAAGCAAGTTTAATCCTGACGGATTAATTTCCAGATATAAAAAAGGCGCCCGATAGCGGGCGCCAAGTAGACCTTCGCCATCAGAGCGGAATGGCGCAGGGTAGTACGAATTGCGTTAGCTCGAACCCTGGCTATCGCTCGCGGGTTCAGCGGTGTCGGCATCCGCCGGCTTGGCGTCGCTAGCGGCGGTCTGTTCGGTACTGCCGTGGGTTTTTTCCTGGATGAAGCTGAAGTTGTTGTAATACTCCTTCACACGCTCCGCGCCGCCCTCGGCGAAAGCAGCAGCAGAGGTCAGGCTCATCACAGCAGCAAGCATCAATGTCGATAATTTCATTGCGTGTATTTCCAGTAAATGTGATCGGTATCTGTACCGTCCTTGATCAGATTTATGGGAAGAGTCTGTAGGAATTTTATTAAGTGGGAGTTAACGCCTGCGAGTCCAAAGTTAACGGGGTTGTTAACTTTGGATTGATGCTGCGCAGATTGAATTAAAGCTTCCAATCCAGGGCGAGGGTGACCGAACGTGGGTCACCCCAATAAACGCCATTATAAAAGCCTACGCGCTCGTAATACTTTTTATCGAAAAGGTTATTGACGTTCAGCGACGCAGAAAGGTGCTGGTCAAACTGGTAGCGGGACATCACATTCACTACGGTGTACGCCTGCTGGCTGATCCTGGCGCTCTCGGTGACAAGGTTGCCGTCGTTATCTCGCGCTCCTCCCCCGACAGGGCGGTTAGTGAACTCATAGAAATCACTCTGCCAGTTGACCGCACCGCCTACGGTCAGGGCACGCCATTCGCCGGGCAGCTTATAGGCTGTTGATACACGCAGCAGGTTCATCGGCTCATCGGTACGGTTGCGTTGTTTGTTGCCATTGAGCGAATGGGTATAGGTGTAGCCGGCGGTGAGGTTCCAGTCCGGTAGGATTTCGCCCGACATCTCTACTTCAAAGCCGTTGACCTTGTTGCCCTTGCCGCCGGACTTGTAGAACTGTTCATTGGTCTTGGGATCGGGTGGGGCCAAGTCATCCAGCTCCGCCACGTTGTCCTGCTTGCTCCAGAAATAGGCTGCAGCAATATTCAGACGCTCGTCTAACAGGCTGCCCTTGACCCCCACCTCATAGTTGCTGCCCACGACTGGCTCCAGGTATTTCTTGCTGCTGTCGCGTTCAGACTGAGGTTTGAAAATGTCTGTATAGCTGGCATAGACCGTGTACTCCGGAGTCAGGTCGTACAGCAAGCCTGCGTAAGGGGTCCACATGTCATTGTGGGTCTGGCCGGTTTTACTGATGGTCTGTTTGTCAGCGCTTTTATAGCTGTAGGCCTTGCTCTGGATTTCCCAACTGCCATAGCGGCTGCCCAGCACCGCATGCAAGCGATCGGTCAGGCTCAGGCGTGTCGCCAAATAGCCGGCCTTTTGCCGGGTACTGCCTTCTTCGCTTTTCAGGCCGGTGACTGTGTCGGGAAACTTGCCGATCCCACCCATGTGTTTCCAGTCATCGATAGTGGTGTATCCCGCCGCAGTCTTGCCTCTGAGCACCAGGGGCGATGACGACTTGAGCTCGGCTTCGCCATAGCCGACCATCAGTTCATGCTCGCGTCCCAGCAAGGAATAAGAGCCCGCCAGGTTCAAATCCACCACGTCCATCTTGGTTTCGCCAATCATGTGGCTGGTCCAGGCCATCATGCCGCTGCGGTCGTCACTGGGAAATCCGGCGCCGCCGTAATACACCTTGCCGTCGGTGTCGCTTTGGCGATGGGTATACGCGGCTTTCAGGCGCCAGTCATCGGCCAGTCGGTGGTCCAGTGTGGCAAAGGCGATCTTGTCCTCAAGCGGCCACGAACTCCAGTCGGCCGCCAGGTTGGCGGAGCGGGGCAGCTTGGCCTTGCCTCCGTTGCTGTTCCAGTACGGCAGAGTGCCCCAGGAGGTGCCTTGGACATGTTTGTTCTGATAGTCGTAGCCCACGGCCAGAACGGTGTCATCTGTCAGGTCTGCTTCGAGGATGCCGTAGCCCACCTCGCGTTGCTGGGCGTAGTTGTCCCGAAATGACTTGCTGTCGCGATAGGCAATGACTGCGCGTCCACGCAGCCGTCCCTCGAATGCCAGCGGGCCGCCGACGTCCACGTAGCTGTAATAGTTATCATGGGATGCGCCGCTGACACCGGTTTTCGCCTGCCATTGGGCTGTCGGGCGTTTGCGCACCATATTGATCGTGGCCGAGGGATCACCTGCGCCGGTCGTAAGCCCGGTTGCGCCGCGCACCACTTCAATACGGTCGTAAATGATGGTGTCGGCATCGGTCTTCATGCGGCCGAACGTGTTGAGCATGCCATCGATCTGGAAGTTGTTGATGGAGTAACCACGGGCGGAATACCCGACACGGTCCGAGTCGGTGTGCTGCACGACAATGCCGGTGGTCTGGCGCATGGCTTCAGTCAGGGTATCGAGGTGAAAATCATCCATCTGTTGTCGGGTGATGACAGACACCGACTGCGGGGTTTCCTTGATCGACAGATTCAACTTGGTAGCGGTACTCATCGCTCCTGTGGTGTAGGTGCCGCTATTTTCGGTGGTGGTGCCCAGCCCCTGGGCGGTGACGCTGGTGGTGCCTAGTTCCAAGGCTTGGGCGGGTGTTTTGGGCTGTTCGGAGGCGTTTTCCGCCTGCAGATTCATGCTCAGCACAACGCTGAAAAGCCCGAGAGTCAAAGTCATGGAACGGGTAACAGGCGCGAACATCGCGGCGAACTCCTTGTCGTCAATGAAAAAATGCCATTGGCACAAAGACGAAAGGAGGAGGGGATCTTTAGCTATAAACGAGAATAATTGTTATCTTTATGATGCAAAAACCCGGGTCACAGCGCTTTGCGCGTGTGAAACCCGGGCCTGCAGGAGTTACTTGGCTACCATGTCGCCCGGGTTGATCTTGGGTTTTATCAGGCTGAAATCGATCAGGGCTTTCTGTTGGCGTTCATAAGGATTGCCAATCAGCAGGGGGCGCGGTTTGAAGCTGTCACTGACCAGGCTGCGGCGATGGTCCAGCTCGTCGAAGCTCAGGCCGGCCATGTCAGCCCAGGTGTGAATCAACTGCGAGCTGCTGTAGGGGCGCTGCAGATCGCCCTGAACGTTCCAGTTATGGGTTTCCCGCCATTTTGGCGAGGCCCACGTCATGAACGGAATGGTGTACATCGGCGCCGTCGGCTTGCCTTCATTGCGGCCCAGGGTGCTGTGGCCTGCCGAGTCAAACACGTCTTCGCCGTGGTCGGAAAGGTACATCAGGAAGCCGTTGGGGTCGTTCTTGGCGTAATCCTTGATCAGGCTCGACACCACAAAATCGTTGTAAAGCACCGCGTTGTCGTAGCTGTTATAGGTCGGCAACTGGTCGTCACGCACGCCGTCCGGCACGCCTTGGCGATCGGTGAATTTGTCGAACGTCGATGGGTAGCGATACTGGTAGCTCATGTGCGTGCCCAGCAAATGCACAACGATGAACTTGCGCTCGGCAGTGTCGGCCATGGCCTTGGAGAACGGTTCCAGCACATCACCGTCATATTGGCGGGCGTTCTGGTTGCGGTTGTTGTTCAGGTACACCTGCTCGTCAGCCTGTTCGGAAAACGTTGTCAGCATGGTGTTGCGCTTGGTCATGGTCTGCTGGTTAGTGATCCAGAAGGTCTTGTAGCCGGCTTGTTTCATCACGCTGACAATCGACGGCGTCTTGAGATAAAGGTCGGGGTTGTCTTCGTCGGCAAACGTCAGCACCTGCTGCAACGCTTCGATTGTGTAAGGCCGCGGGGTGATGACGTTATCGAACACATCCAGTTGGCTGCGTAGCTTGTCCAGCTCCGGAGTGGTATTGCGCGGGTAGCCATAGAGGCTCATGCGCTGGCGGTTGGTCGATTCACCGATCACCAGCACCAGCGTCGAGGGCTGGCCAGCGGTACTGTCCTTGAGGTTGGTCAGGGGCGGAATCTTGCTGACGTTGTCCAGCATCCCCTGCATGTTGTCCAGTTGTTCGGTGTAGCGACGGTAGGCGACGATCATCTGCCATGGAACGGCCGGCTCGATACGGGTTTCGAAGCGGTCGATGGCCAGCTCCATGGTCTCGCTTTTGGCGATTTGCTTGACCAGCGGGTAGCCGATAACTGCGACCACAATGGCTGCAGCCGCCAGCATCGCCTGGCCGCGCGGCAGGTAGACCGGGCGCAGGCGCGTCCACAGGAATATCGCCAAGGCCGTATGGGCAATGAATGCCAGGACTATCCACCAGGCAAAGTACTGGGTGGCGTATTCGCCAGCTTCAGAGATGTTCGACTCGAACATGATGAAGATGACGCTTTGGGAAAACTCCTGCTGGTAAATGAAGAAGTAGCCCAGGCTGGCCATGGAGCATGCCCACAGCACTACGCCGATCAGCCCTGCCAGCAGGCGGCTGCGCCGCGGAAACAGCAGCATTGGCGCAAGCCACAAGGCGCTCATGAAGAAAGCCTGGCGAAACCCACTGAAGCCGGAGGTGCCGGTCAGTTGGATCAGCAGTTGCGTAATCCCCGAGAAGTACCAGAAAAACAGGAACATCCAGCCGAGGCCGGCCCAATCAAATCCTTTCGCAGACTTACTGCTGCGTTTAAACATCGCCATCCAGCGTTCCCACCTGATAATTTTCCCAGAATTTGCGCATTGACTGCACGCAATCGAGGCCACCCATGCAATGGGCAGCCTTGTCGCGCGGGATTATCGGTAAGAACGTGTGAAAAGTTTGTGAGAGTTGTCGAAGATTTTGCCTGTACTTCAGCAGACCGCAGGTACTGCACCTGTTGATTGAGCAAGCTGGCCCTGCAAATGCGCACGTAGACGCATCACTTCCTGTTGCAGTTGGTCGCGTTCGTCTTTCAACTGACGCAGCTCATCACGCAGGATGGTGACGTAGAGGGTCTGTGGGCGTGTCATCTGTGCAGTGCTCATTGCTTACCTCGCAAATTGCCGGTGTGTCGCGGTGCCAGAGCGCTTGAGTCGAAGCTCTGGGCAACAGTCGGGCCAATTCTGATTTCTTTTTTGGCACAATGGAACTTTTTTATTTTTCATGGTCGCTGTGACTTTTCTTGGGTTGATGGTGAAATGATGGCCTTTTTTTGTCATGAAACTCGCGCGATTGGCGTCGGACTAATCACTCATTAGCCTCATTGCGCTATAAACTGTCGCACACTTTTTATTTGTAGTTAGGAGCATCAACACATGCAACTGGGGATTATCGGACTAGGCCGCATGGGCGGGAATATTGCGCGCCGCTTGATGCTCAATGGGCATACCACTGTGGTTTTTGACCGCAATGAAGCATTCGTCAAAGGTTTGAGTGAAGAGGGTGCCACCGGCGTCGTCGACCTGCCAGCCCTGGTTGCCGGGCTGCAAAAGCCGCGGGCGGTCTGGGTCATGTTGCCGGCGGGCGATCCCACCGAAACCACGATTCAGGAATTAAGCGAACTGATGGAACCCGGCGATGTGATTATCGACGGCGGCAACACTTTCTATAAGGATGACGTACGCCGGGGCAAGGCCCTCGCGGAAAAAGGCCTGCACTATATCGACGTCGGCACATCCGGCGGTGTCTGGGGCCTGGAACGCGGCTATTGCATGATGATTGGTGGTGACGCCGAGACGGTCAAGCATCTGGACCCGATCTTCGCCAGCCTGGCGCCAGGCCTGGGCGATATCCCGCGCACCAAGGACCGTACCGCTACCGATGATCGCGCCGAGCGTGGCTACATTCATGCAGGCCCTGCCGGTTCCGGGCACTTCGTCAAGATGATCCACAACGGCATCGAGTACGGAATGATGCAGGCCTTTGCCGAGGGTTTTGACATCCTCAAGACCAAAAACTCGGAGAATCTGCCGCAAGATCAACGTTTCGACCTGAACGTGGCTGACATCGCCGAAGTATGGCGTCGCGGCAGCGTAGTGTCGTCCTGGCTGCTCGACCTGACGGCCGATGCCCTGGCCACCGATCCGAAGCTCGACGGTTATTCAGGCTCCGTGGCCGACAGCGGCGAAGGGCGCTGGACCATCGAGGCCGCCATGGAGCAATCGGTTCCGGTACCGGTGCTGTCCAACTCGTTGTTTGCGCGTTTCCGCTCGCGTCAGCAAAGCACCTACGGTGACAAGCTGCTCTCAGCCATGCGGTTTGGCTTTGGTGGACACGTGGAGACTTCCAAAAAATGACCGTAAACGGCAGGAAACCCAAGGCCGAACCCACTCCATCGACCACTTTGTTTCTGTTTGGCGCCCATGGCGACCTGGTCAAGCGCCTGCTTATGCCGGCGCTGTATAACCTGAGCCGCGATGGCCTGCTGGGGAATGGCCTGCGCATCGTTGGCGTGGACCATAACGCTATCAGCGATGCCGACTTCGCCAAGAAACTCGAAGAGTTCATCCGCGCGGAGGCTGCCAGCAAGAGCAAAGGCAATGCCCAAAATACCCTGGACCCGCAATTGTGGGCCCAACTGGCCAAGGGCATCAGCTACGTACAGGGCGACTTTCTCGACGACGCGACTTATGCCGATATCGGCAAAAAAATCGCCGCGAGCGGTACCGGCAATGCGGTGTTCTACCTGGCCACCGCGCCACGCTTCTTCAGTGAGGTGGTGCAGCGCCTGGGGCGCGCCAATCTGCTGGACGAAAGCCCTGAGGCCTTCCGCCGTGTGGTGATCGAAAAGCCGTTTGGCTCCGACCTTGCCACCGCCCAGGCCTTGAACGCCTGCCTGCTCAAGGTCATGACGGAAAAGCAGATCTACCGAATCGACCATTACCTGGGCAAGGAAACGGTGCAGAACATTTTGATCAGCCGTTTTTCCAACGTGCTGTTCGAAGCGTTCTGGAACAATCACTACATTGACCACGTACAAATCACCGCCGCCGAAACCGTCGGCGTCGAAACCCGTGGCAGTTTTTTCGAAACAACAGGCACCTTGCGCGACATGGTGCCCAACCACCTGTTCCAATTATTGGCAATGATTGCCATGGAACCGCCAGCTGCCTTTGGCGCCGATGCGGTGCGGGGGGAAAAGGCCAAGGTGATCGGTGCGGTGCGTCCCTGGTCGGTGGAGGATGCGCGGGCCAACTCGGTCCGGGGGCAGTACAGCGCAGGTGAAATTGGCGGGAAATCATTGCCGGGTTACCGTGAAGAAGCCAACGTCGCCCCCGACAGCACTACCGAAACTTTCGTTGCCTTGAAAGTGATGATCGACAACTGGCGCTGGGTTGGCGTGCCGTTCTATCTGCGTACCGGCAAGCGCATGAGCATTCGCGACACGGAAATCATCATTTGTTTCAAGCCCGCGCCCTATGCGCAGTTCCGCGATACGGAGGTGGATGCGCTCAAGCCCACCTACCTGAAGATCCAGATCCAGCCCAACGAAGGCATGTGGTTCGATTTGCTGGCGAAAAAACCCGGGCCGACCCTCGATATGGCCAATATCGAACTGGGGTTTGCCTACAAGGACTTTTTTGAAATGCAACCATCGACCGGCTACGAAACACTGATCTACGACTGCCTGAGCGGCGACCAGACGTTGTTCCAGCGCGCCGATAACATCGAAAACGGCTGGCGTGCAGTGCAACCGTTCCTCGATGCGTGGAAGGAAGACAATGGGATTGAAGCCTATAAGGCTGGCGAAGATGGTCCGGCGGCGGCAGACGCTTTGCTGGCCCGCGATGGTCGTACCTGGCATAGCCTCGGATGAGTGACGAGACGATTCATCCCATCCGTTTTCTGTTGAGTGATATGGACGGTACGTTGCTGCTGCCGGATCACAGCCTCAGCCAGCGCACCATTGACTCGGTGCACGCATTGCGCGAGGCCGGAGTGTTTTTCAGCCTGGCCACCGGGCGTCCCCCCAAAGCCATGCTGCAGCAGATCGAAGCGCTGGGGGTCGATGTGCCTACGGCTGGGTTCAATGGCGGCACTATCGTCAACCCGGACGGCAGCATTCTGGTGGCCCACCATTTACCGATGGACGCGGCGTTGATTGCCCTGGCGTTGTTTTCGGCACATCCCGAGGTTGAAACCTGGGTATTTGCCGGGGGCGACTGGTTGTTGCGTGACCCAACAGGCCCGATGGTTGCACGCGAACAACATGGCTTAGGCTACGCACCTGTCGTGGTCGAAAGTTTCGAGCCATTTCTTGCGTGCATCGACAAGATCGTCGCTGCCAGCCTCAACGCCCAGTTGCTGATCGAGCTGGAGGCGCAATTACAACCAAGGGTCGAAGGGCTCGCTCAGGCTTCCCGTTCACAACCGGTCTATCTGGATGTGACGGCGATGAAAGCCAACAAAGGTGAAGCACTGGCCACCATCGCTGCGCACCTGGGGGTGCCGATGAAACAGACCGCGGCCATTGGTGACGGCGGCAACGACCCGGCAATGTTTCACGTCGCCGGATTATCGATTGCCATGGGGCAGGCTGAAGAAGTGGTCAAGCGTGCAGCCCAGATAGTTACCGGCAGCAATGTCGAGGACGGTGTGGCAGAGGCCATTGAGCGGTTTATCCTGTCGGCTCGATAAGAATGTGCTCATGACTGTGGCGAACGAGTTACATCGTTCGCCACTTTATCGATTCAGGATAAACATGCATCTAGATGCAATGACCACTACCGCGACTTGGTAATCGCTCTTGTCGAACAGTTGATCGATAACGTTGATCATCAAGTAACGGCGAATAGTTACTTGGGCATTGCCCAGGACTGCAACTGATGACCTTCTTTATCAAGTTCGGCACGCACTTCCAGCAACAATCCTTCAAGCTGTGCCGGGTCGCTATAAGTACTGGAGGACAGTTGCTTGCTGCCGATACGGGTGTTGGTGCGGTCGATGACGGAAAGCGACAGGGCGCCGTTACCGTCGTGCCAGGCCACGCACTGAAAGGGCTGAAATGCACGGTCTGCGATCAAAAGAGCTTCGTTGATGCGGAGCGGGGCGTTCATGGGGTCTTCTCTCTAAATGCCCAATCAAATGATGTGCCGTCGGTTGGGCTTACCGTTCGGCTCGTACTTGTACTGATGCACGAAGGCACGGTACGGGTCACATCTTAGAGCAACAATTTTCAAACTTTCGTGATTAACGTCATGTCAGGCGCGCTTTTGAAAGCTGCCTGAAAGATATGGCTGCGGCAATTCAGCGCAAGGGGCGAATAAAAGCCTATTCAAATAACGTGCTTATCGCAAAATGGTACAAGGGGGTCGTCAATATTTTGCTAGGGTTGTAGGCAGTCATTCCAAGCTGTTGTTTCTAAATAATTTTACAATTTTGACGCCAAGGAAGAGTCATGCTTGAGACAACTGCGCCGCGCCGCTTGCTCGTGGTCGAGCCTTGTGATGATTGTCATCGGCTATTACCGAGATTGAGGGCCGCTGGATGGGACGTCTCCAGCGGTGCGCTGGATGCGGTAGGACATGGCATCTGCGACGTGGGCTTGTTGCGCTTGCAACCGTTTCATCTGGAGCGGCCGGAAGCCGTCAAGGAACTGATCAGCCGCAGCGGCACGGAATGGATCGCGGTGTTGAGTCCTGAGGTATTGCGCCTGCAGAATGTTGGTGACTTTGTCTGCGAATGGTTTTTTGACTTTCATACCTTGCCGTTTGATGTGTCGCGCGTGCAAGTGACGCTGGGCAGGGCGTTTGGCATGGCGCGTCTGCGCGGCAAGGTCGCGGCGCAAGTAAACGAGCCGGAGCACGAACTGCTGGGTGACAGCCGGCCGATCCGTGAACTGCGCAAGCTGCTGGCAAAGCTGGCCCCGACCGAATCGCCGATCCTGATTCGCGGTGACAGCGGCACTGGCAAGGAGTTGGTCGCCAAGACCCTGCACCGACAATCTCAACGTCATGCCAAGCCTTTTATCGCAATCAACTGTGGGGCCATTCCCGAGCATTTGATTCAGTCCGAACTCTTCGGGCATGAAAAGGGCGCGTTCACCGGCGCCCATCAACGCAAGGTCGGACGTATCGAAACGGCACATGGCGGCACTTTGTTTCTTGACGAAATTGGCGACCTGCCAATGGAGTTGCAGGCCAACCTGCTGCGCTTTCTCCAGGAAAAACAGATCGAGCGTGTTGGCAGCAGCCAGCCAATACCGGTGGATGTACGGGTGTTGGCTGCGACTCACGTGAACCTGGAGGCGGCTATCGAGAAGGGTTTGTTCCGGGAAGACTTGTATTACCGGCTCAATGTCCTGCAAGTCATGACCGTGCCCCTGCGCGAGCGGCATGGCGACATCGGCATGCTGGCCAATCATTTTTCGCGGGTTTACAGCCAGGAAACCGGGCGTCGGCCTCGCAGCTTCACGGAAGATGCGCTGGACGCCATGGGTAAGCATGGATGGCCAGGTAACGTCCGGGAGCTGGCCAACCGTGTGCGCAGGGGCCTGGTGCTGGCCGAAGGGCGCCAGATCGAAGCCGCCGACCTCGGCTTGCAAACCGAGCAGGCAACCGCACTGCCAATGGCGACACTGGAGGATTATAAGTACCGTGCAGAACGGCAGGCTCTGTGTGATGTACTCCACCGGCACAGCGACAACCTGAGTGTCGCCGCGCGCATGCTTGGGGTTTCCCGGCCGACATTCTACCGGTTACTGCACAAGCACCAGATCCGCTAGGTTTGTTTGCTCTAGAAGTAATACGGGAATTTCAGGCTGAACGTAAAGTCAGGTGCGTCATCGGTCATGCCAATTGCCAGATTGGGGACGATGGTCAGGTTTTCGCTGGCGGAAATGGTCATGCCGACATTGAAGTAGCCAGCGTTGGCGTCGCTGGAAACAATCGATTGCCAGTCGCCGCCATCGGGCTTGAGTCTGCTCTTGCGTTGAATCAGGTCGGACACCGAAAACGACATGCTCATCCGCTCGTTCAAGGCGAAGGCTACGCCGGCGCCTATCTGGAAGCTGTTGCCCAGGCGTACCTTGCCGCCGACTTTCTGGTTGATGTCGCTGCTGATGTCATCAAACGAGCCCTCGAAGTTGTGGGTGTAGGAAATCGAGCCGAACAACACCGCCGGGTCGAACGTCTTGACCAGCGAAATACCTGGCGTAATCGACCATACACCGTTGCCGGTCGGCAGGTTTTCCGGCACATACAGGTTGTCGTTGGCGGTCGAGCGCACCAGCTTGATGCCGAAAGGTTCTTTGCCGGTCGGGGCCTTGACCCGTACCGAGACTACGGCGTCTGGCATGCTTGGCGACTCGTCGAGGAATTTGTAGGCAATCCCGACATTGACATCGCCAAGTGAAGGGTCACGGCTTACCGATTCTTCGGAGGTCGCTTGTGGATCGCCGCCATTGGCGCCGCCTGACTGATAGGTCGACTCGCGGTACACCAGCGGTACGTTGACGTCGAACTGCCAGCGATTATCGAGGTTGTAGCGTCCGGTCAGGTCAAACGTCCAGTTGTCTGCCTTGATACGGTCCAGGTTGATATTGCCCAGGAAAATCGAGTCCAACGCCAGAAAACCATTGAGGGTCAGCTGCCGAGCATCGTAACGGGCATAGGTAATACCTGTTTCAACACTGAACCTGCCACTGCCAAAGAATCCGCTGGCCTCATCGTATAAGTTGCTGACACTTTGCGCCGGGGCTGAGTCATCCTTGAGAGCTTTCCCATAAGAGCTGCCGCCCGCCGCAGCCCCCGGACTGCTGGCAGTTGCTAGCGTGCTCCCGCCTTTTTTGAAGTCGGCTGGCGATTTTGCCAGGCGCCTGGGGGCAGGCGTCGCAGGTTGGTCTTCAACCTGACGTACCCGTTGCTCCAGCACCGCCAAAGCTTTTTGCTGCGCGTCATAGCGCTGCTTCAGGTCCAGCAGTTCCTGCTTGAGGTTTTCGATGTCGGTGCCAGGCGCCGCGTACAACACACTCGCAGGCAAGAGCGCACTTAAGCAGACAACCGCACGGAGCGATAACGAACGATGCATGAAATAGGCCGTCCTTTTCCAAGGCGTAAGTGTCGAGGGGCAACACAGATCAGTAACCAGGGGCGCGCAGGCCTTTGAGTTGATCCAGGTTGCAGTTCAGCGCGGCGTTGTTCAGGGTGTTGCTGCCAAGCACTACGTTGAGCTGTGTCATGTTGTTGACGAAGTTGCCGTTGCCTTGCAAAACCGTGCCCTGCAGCACGTTGCCGCCGCCGATTTGCTGCACTGCGTTGCCCTGGTTGCCGTTGGCCTGGATTGCCATCTGCAGGCCCCCATGGTTAGCCGAAATACTGACCCTGCCGGCAGCACTGTTACCGGCAATGGACCCGCCAGCCACCAGCACCTGCCCCGATTGCATCAGGTTGGCCGGGGCCAGGCCGTTTTCGGTGACGTTGATGCCCACATTGTTGTAGGCCGAGTTGCCATCACCTGCCGCCCGTACGCTTTGCGTGACGCCCTTGCCGCTGCCCAGGCCCGCGCCGCCGATCACCGTGCCGGAGCCGGTGGGGCGACTGGTGCCTGTGCCAGCAGTGCTGGTGGTCTGGACATAGAATTGCGGGGTGACGGTGGAAGCATCGATGTGCATGTTGGCCGCCACCGTGCTGGTATCGCCGGCCGCGTTAGTCCACGTGGTGCTCATGACCAGGCCGAAACTCACAATCCGCCCCGGCATCACGAAGCGCCCGCGAAGCTCAGCCAATTGCGAGTCGTTCATTTCGATCGGCTTGAACGCCGAGGAAGCGTAAGCGGGCAGCGCGGCTGCCAGGCACATGGCCGTCAGCCAACGGAAAGTGTTCATCATCTGCTCCTGAAGCGTCCTGCTCCTTGTTCGCCCTAGAAAAAATCGCTCTGGATGAAACCGAACTCCATCAGTTCCGAGTCGCCCACGGGCTTGAACTCATTCAGGCGGTGCCTGGCGGTCAGCGGGTTTGGCGGATCGAGCAGGGCGTTGTTCTTGTCGTAGCCCTCTCCCAGAACCGCGAATACCACACCATTCCAACCCTTGACGAAATCGTCACGCGTATAGCGTTTGTTACCCAGTACCGGGTCGCCGATATAGACCCAATCTTTATCGGCGCGCTGCATCACCACGAAGTGTTTGTAGCCGCGAATTTCCAGCAAGACCACGACCGGGATTTTCACCGTGGCCAGCGTGTCTGGCCCGATCTTGTAGCCCCTTGCGCGCATGCCGATGCTTTCGAGATAGCGCTTCATGTCCAACATGGAGAAACCCTGGGTGCGCACCAGGTTCTGGTCAGCGTTGATCAACATGCCTTTGATGATGTGTTCTTCGTCGACGTCCAGCCAGTAGGCCTGGCGCAGGACGGTTGCGAGTGCCGCAGCACCACAGCTGAAATCGGTTTTCTGCTCCACCAGGTTGGTGAACCTGTGTTCACGCAGGCTCTGGACCTTCTTGAAGATCACTGCACCACCGGGCATCGCGGCAATCGCCATTTGCCCCGCCCACGAAGGGCTGGCGAGTAACAGCAAGAGTGTGAAGGTCGCAAGGCGCATGATCGAATGACCTGTTGGGCACGGGTATGAAAAAGGGCCTTGTCGCCAAGGCCCCATTGCATCAGAAGCGTACGTTGCTGCCCGCTGCGCAGACGGTGCAGCCGCTGCCCAGGGTGAGGGTATTGCTTTGCTGGTTGCCTTGGCCTGAGGCCACATTGATGCCGATGTTGCCGCTGGCGTTGTTGCCTGAGTTGTTCAGACTGGCGTTGTTGACCACATACTGAGGTTGGCCATAGCCATGCTTGCTGGCCGCGGCATTCAGGAACTCATTGTCCAGCGACACCTGCTCGGTGTTCGAGGCAGCAGCGACGTTGTTGCCGTCAGCCGTCACGATAGCCAGGTTGTTTTTCTGCTGGTTGCCTTGGCCGGCAGCAGCGTTGACCCCGACGTTGCCGGAGCTGTTATTGGCCGAGTTGTTCAGCGAAGCGTTGTTCTGCGCGCCTTTACTGTCGAACTGGTTGTTTTCGCTACCCTGGTAGATGTCGGCTACGGCGAATACCGATGCAGCATCGTCGGCGCTGCTGGTAATTGCCGCAGCGTTATCTTGCTGGTTGCCCGAGCCCGCAGCCACGTTGCCGCCCAGGTTACCGTTGCTGCCGTTCAGCGAGCCGTTGGCCGACGCATTGTTGGTGGTCTGGGTGTCGTCGAATGTGTTGTCTTCGCTGACTTGGGTGTCTGTGACAACGGCAGCCACGGTGCCAGTGACTACAGGGGTTGGTTTCCATTTTTCGGCGGGACCCGCCTGTGCAGCAACAGCCATGAGCGCAGCGAGAGCGAAAACCAGTGGTTTGAGGGCCATTGTAGGTTTCATGGTGTATCTCCTTGCTTCTGATTTGTTGGTTAAGTGTTGGTACGGTCTGACGAACACCTATCAAGGGGTTACTTGATAGTGATGCCCAGGGTGTTAGCCATGCGGTTCCCCACCCCTGCACTCTGATTCACCTGTACCACTCCACGGCTGCCGGTGAAGGCCTGGTCGCTGGTAACGACCTGGCGGCTGCCAGTGGTAGAGGTGGAACCGGAGTTTGGTAACAGCGTCACGTTCTGCTGTGAGAGCGCGCTGTCATCGATGCTTTGCGGGCCAGGGTTGATGCTGATCCGCACGGCATTGATCATCTGGTTGCTGGCTCCGGCCGACTGGTTGACACCCAGCACACCGTTGCCATTGCTGAAAGAGCTGCCCTGGATCGCCGCGTTGGCATTCAGGGAAGGGTCGACCTTGCCGTCGAGTTTCTGGGTGAGTAGACCTCTGGACTGTCCGCTGACGGTGATGGTCCGGCTATTGATCTGTTGTTGCTGATTGCCGGCGGCCTGGTTGACCGAAATCACGCCGGTGTACTGTTGGCCTGAGTGATTGATTACGGCGTCGCTACCGTGATCGGCCACGGCTGGCGAGCAACCCAGCACGGCGAGGACCAGCCATGGGCGTGTCATTGGCCAACCCCCATCATGTTGCCGATGTTATGCAAGGGCGCCATGCCGCGTTCGATCTGGCCGCTGATCTGGCCCCCCAGGTTGCTGCCACTGCCGTGACCGGCGGCCCCGCCGGTGCCCAGGCCGGCCGAGTGGTTGCCCAGGGTGTTGCTTAAAGCAGGGAGATCGCCGTTTGGCAGGATCGCGCGAGTGATACTGGAGCCGCTGCTGACACCTGCAAATTCCTTGTCGCTGAGTTCACCCCCGGTGGCGCGCAGAATCTGCTTGGCGGGGTTGGCATTGGCGGTGGCGGGATAGGGATCAGGAGCGAAGGCCGGGCGTCCCACGTGAAAGCCTTGGACGTTGCGCCCGGTGACGATGACGCCGTCCTGCGCGGAAACAGGAACGCTCACACTGGTGCTGAGTACACAGCTGATCAGCAGTCGGCTCAACAAACCTGAATCGAGAGTTGCCACGGCATCATTCCTTGTTTTAACGCTGACCCTAAACAGCGTTGCCAGGAATAGAGCAGAAGCCGTGCCGCTTTTTAAAAACTCTATTTATTCAAGAATTTGGGAGATACCACCGGACCAATGTTGATTGAGGTGTTTCAAGGGTGAAACACCCGGCGCAAGCCAGCCCCGGTCGGTATGGATGTAGGGGAGTGTCAACGCTGTTTCAGTTGTGAAACACAATCCATGAAAAATCAACTGACCCGATGCAGCAGGCCTGTCGAGGCGAGATGAGTGTTTCAGAATCGGACAGATCGGAAAGGGGGCGAGCAGGCGCAGACCGCACGCCAGGCAGTGCTCGGCTCAGGGCTTGAGGGCTTTGCCCGGTATTGAGTTAAGTACCGTGTTGCCGTTCTGGTTGCGGGTCAGGTAGACCGGCAGGACCTTGGGCAAGGAGGAGACGAGATGGGAGACTTCCTGGACATCGTAGATTCCGCCGATGCGTATGGCGCCCGTTGCAGTATCCGCGAGCATGACTGGTTTGCTCAGGTAGCGGTTGATCAGCGGTAGAGCATCTGCCAGGGCCAGATCGTCAAGAATCAACTTGCCTGTCCGCCATGCCAGCGCCCCGTCTTCGGGAGCGAATGGGGTAACGCGTGGAAGTGCGTTACCGCGGTGGTAGGTGGCTTGCATGCCCGGGGTCAGGCTGAGCCCGCTTTGGCTGGCATTGCCGGTAATGTTCACCGAGCCTTCCAGCAGCATGACCCGCACGCGATCTTCATATTTCCAGACGTTGAACTGGGTGCCCGTGACACGGATCTGGCCCTTGCCAGCGCGCACCACGAACGGGTGTTCAGCGTCATGACTGACATTGAAGAACGCTTCACCTTTTTTCAGGGTGAGCCGTCGTTCGTCCTTATAGTTGCTGTAGACGAGGTCGGTGCCCACGTTCAGTTCTACTTGGCTGCCGTCAGCTAGTTGTACCTTGCGCAAACTGTCTTGCGCGGCGTAATGCTCATACGAACTGGGTACCCAACCCGCTTCCCAACCGATGAATGCTGCCAACGGTATCGCCACCAGTGATATCGCGGTGGCTAATGCGTAGTTGCGCCAGCGTCCGGGGCGGGGGAGAGGGACCGGCGGCGCGACCGCTTCACTACGTGGCAAATGATCAGCCACATCCCAGATCTCCAGCATGGCCGCGTATTCGAAGGCGTGCAGGGGATGAGCGTCGTGCCATTGCTCAAACGCCTGACGCTCGGCAGCCGTGCAATCAAAAGCGTGCAGGCGCATACACCAGTGCGCGGCGGCATCGGTGATAGCGTCATATTCGACTTCTGATAGGGACTGCTCTTTCATTTTCTGTTCCTGATTTCCTACATTCTAACCTTCCAGACAGGGCGCCGAGAACAGCGATAATGGCGTATGAGCATCAATGTGGAACTAATTAGGGGGCAAGACACCCTAAAATTCTGGATCTGAAAGCCATTCTCTACAACGGAGTCATAAAAATGCTGAAGAAAACCCTCGCTGTAATGCTCACCACTGCGGCGCTGTTCGGTGCTGGTGCTGCTCTTGCCGACAAGCCGGGCGCTGGCTGGATCACCATTGAAAAGGCCATCGAGACGGCCAAGACCAAGGCTGGCTATGTTGAGGTCTACCAGGCTGAAGCAGACGACAATGGTTACTGGGAGATCAAGGGCCGCAAATCTGACGGTGTGGTCTACGAGGCTCGAATCGACGGCGCGTCGGGCAATATCCTGCGCGACCAGAAAGACTGATCAACCTCGCCGGGGACCTGCCCAGGCCCCCGCATCGACAAAGCAGAGCGTTCCGGGGCGTCCCGCCATGATGTACGGATCGGCAGAGTAGAGGCGCACTGACGCCTTGCCGGGGGCCAATATCGAGTTAAACGCAGGTTGACAGCGGATACGCAATGGGTTGTTTAATCGACGTCTGAATGTCTATTTTTGTTGCCCCTCCAATCATAAAAACGGAGCTTCAAATGTCCGCGCAGTCTCTCGCCTTCACCGATTTGGTGGCATTGCTGGAACAGGTATTCATCAGGCATGGCACCTCACCAGAGGTGGCGGCCATTCTCGCGCACAACTGTGCAAGTGCCGAACGCGATGGCGCCCACAGCCATGGGGTGTTTCGTATTCCAGGTTATGTGTCGACACTCGATAGCGGCTGGGTTGACGGTGCGGCGCTGCCGGTGGTCGAGGACGTTGCTGCTGGTTTTGTGCGGGTCGATGCAGGCAATGGTTTTGCCCAGCCGGCACTCGCTGCCGCACGTCCATTGCTGGTCGAGAAGGCGCGCAGCGCGGGAATCGCGGTGTTGGCTATTCGTAACTCCCATCACTTCGCGGCGCTATGGCCGGATGTCGAGCCCTTCGCCGATGAAGGGCTGGTAGCCCTCAGCGTCGTCAACAGCATGACGTGCGTGGTACCTCACGGCGCCCACCGCCCCTTGTTCGGCACCAACCCCATCGCCTTTGCTGCTCCGTGCGCCGATGGAATGCCGATTGTGTTTGACCTGGCCACCAGTGCCATCGCCCATGGTGACGTGCAGATTGCCGCACGCAAAGGCGAGCGTGTACCGCCAGGCACCGGCGTCGACAGCCTGGGCCAGCCGACCGAGGACCCCAAGGCCATCCTTGAAGGTGGCGCGCTGTTGCCGTTCGGGGGGCACAAGGGTTCGGCGTTGTCGATGATGGTTGAACTGTTGGCCGCAGCCTTGACCGGCGGTAACTTTTCCTTCGAGTTCGACTGGTCCAATCACCCAGGCGCCAAGACACCCTGGACCGGGCAGTTGCTGATCGTGATTGACCCCGCTAAAAGCGCCGGGCAGGACTTTGCCAAACGCAGCCAGGAACTGGTGCGGCAGATGCATGCCTCAGGGTTGAAACGCTTGCCGGGCGAGCGTCGCCATCGGGCAAGGGCCAAGTCCGAAAAGGAGGGGATCGTTATCGATCGGGAAGAACTGGAGCGGTTGCAGATGCTGGCACACGAATAATCGCAGAAGCGGGCGACCCGCCTCTGCGAAGGCAGCTGTCAGTTGCGACGGCCCAGCAACAGGCCGACCACCAGGCCAAAGCCTGCGCTGATCGCGACCGTCTGCCATGGGTGGCCGCCGATGTAGTGTTCGGTGGCATCCACTACTGGCTTGCTGCGCTCACGTACGCTGGACACCGAATCCAGGGCCTGCTTGAGCTTCAACGCTACCTGCTCACGCAGGGTTTCGCCTTCTTCCCCTATCAGCGACGCGCTGCTTTTTAGCAGTTTGTCGGACTCCTCGATCAGTGCCTGGAGTTCGCTGAACGCCTGATCCTTGATTTGTTCTTCGACAGCTTGTGCGGAAGTTTTACGGGCCATTGAATAGTTCCTTGGCTGGTGGTGGGCAATGAACAATGGAGTCGGAAAGGTCGGCAAAAGTTGCAGGTTATTTTTGACAATTACCCGCGCAACAAAAATCCGGATTCGGACCTTTCGACCTACAGTGTAAGATGTCACCTATTTGTGTAGCAGGTAATTCCACATGAGTTTCAATCTGGCCAACAAACCCCTCGCCGAGCGCGCAGCGCTTGAAGATGAAAAGTCCCGCCTGTACGACTTGTGGCAAAGCAACCTGGGTAAAGCCAAGGGTGAGGGCGCGCGATTGTTTGGCGAGCGCTCCAAGCGCAAGGGCAAATGGGCGGAATGGGTGCGCTCGGAACTGGATGGCATGTCGCCCCCGGAGTTTGCCAACATGGTGCGCAGTGAAGTCAATCGCTTGATGGCGGCCAACAAGTAAAAACCTGGCGGGTAACCAAAGGGGCTGGCCAAGCGTGCGGTTTATCGCCTGGCGAGCCACGCTTCGCGGGTCATTTCCCAGATATCCTTCGGGAAAGCCCCCTCCACAAACAGTCCCTCCTCACGCCGGATCAAGCGCATTCCGGCTTTTTCGGATATCCGCCGCGACGCCCGGTTCGGTGCTGCCTTGGGCACCCGCATCAACGGTCGTTTGAGCACGCTGAACCAATACTCGGTGACCGCCTCGCTGGCTTCAGCCATCAAGCCCTGACCTTGCCATTGCGGGCCGAGCCAGAAGCCTCGATTGTTATCCTGTTCGTCCATCAAGCTCACGTTGCCGATCAATTGCTCCGGCGCTTGCTTGAGACGAATCGACCAATGCCATTCGCGGCCCTGGGCAATGGCGGGCAGTGCAATATTTTCCAGATAGGTGCGGGCGCCATCGGCCGGGTAGGGCCAAGGTACAAGGGCGTTGAGGTAACGCACCACCTCCCAGTGAGCAAACTGTTGCTGGATCCCTTCGGCATCGTCCAGGGTCAGCGGGCGCAGAATCAGGCGTTCGGTATAGAGCGTCGGTAGCGCGTCCATGGGGTAGGACCCTCCATCTGTTTCACCAAGTGACGGTGTTGGGCAGGTCCAGCGTGCCACGGTCGACAAAGCGCATGGTGCCGAACAGCCCGCCCGCCAACTTGCCACGCAGCACGTAGGGCAAGTTGTTCAAACTCTGGGTCTGGCTCAGGCCCAGGGTCTGACGCAACACCGAAAACGCAGAAACGCTCACAGGCACCATCAGGACCGCTTCGGAGAATCGCGGGATGGAGCCTTGCTGGTCGCTGACGCCGGAGGCCAGTGGCCGCCCATTGACCTCCAGGTCCAGGGCCACGCCGTTGTAGTCGATCGCTGTTTCGTTGGGGTTCTGTACACGCAGCTTGACCGCGAAGCGTACCTCCAGCTCCTGGCTTTGCAGCGGTTCGATCCCCACAACGTTGATGTTCACCGGGTCGCGATTGGGGAACAGTGCACAGGCGCTCAGGCTGAGCAATACCAGGGACAAGGTCAGGCCGATCAGTCTGCGCATAAGGTGTCCTATTGGGTGGCGTCCGGGTCCTGCATCACTTTGAGGGTCGAGGCTTCCGGCTCAAATTCATCTTCTTCCAGCTCTATGAACTCTTCAGGCAGGAATATGTTCAGCAGGATCGCACAGAACGCGCCGACCGTAATCGGCGATTCAAAGATGTTGTGCAGCGCCTTGGGCAGTTCGCGCAAGACTTCCGGCACCGCTGCAACGCCCAGGCCCATCCCCAATGAGATGGCCACGATCAACACGTTGCGACGATGCAGGCCGGCTTCGGCGAGGATTTTGATCCCGGCCACCGCGACTGTGCCGAACATGATCAGGGTTGCCCCGCCCAGCACCGGTTTGGGCATCAGTTGCAAAACCGCGCCGATCATCGGGAACAGTCCCAGCAGCACCAGCAGGGCGGCGATGAAATATGCCACGTAGCGGCTGGCCACGCCGGTCAACTGGATCACCCCGTTGTTCTGGGCGAAGGTCACCATCGGCAGGCTGTTGAACGTGGCTGCCATGACCGAATTCAAGCCGTCGGCCAGCAGGCCAGACTTTATGCGCTTGATGTACAGCGGCCCCTTGACTGGCTGCTGGGAAATCATTGAGTTGGCCGTCAGGTCGCCTGCGGCCTCCAGGGGTGAAATCAGGAAAATCACCGCCACCGGGATAAACGCCACCCAATCAAACGAAAACCCGTACTTGAACGGGACGGGCACGCTGACCAGCGGCACTTGAGGCAATGCAGCCAGATCTACCCGGCCCAGCCACCAGGCAACCACGAAACCCAGGGTCAGGCCGATGACAATCGAGCCCAGGCGCAGGAATGGGTTGTTGAAGCGATTAAGTACCACGATCGTCAGCAATACCAATGCCGCAAGCCCCATATTGCCGGCTGCGCCAAGGTCGCTGGCGCCATAGCCACCGGCCATGTCGGTGACGGCCACCTTGATCAGCGACAAGCCCATCAGGGTAATGATGGTGCCGGTGACCACCGGGGTGATCAGCTTGCGCAGCTTGCCGATGAACTGGCTGAGTACCACTTCGATAAACGCTGCGAAGAAACAGATGCCAAAGATGGTCGAGAGAATTTCATCGGTGCCGCCGCCCCGGGCCTTGACCATGAAACCGGCGCTGAGAATCACACTGATAAACGAAAAACTGGTGCCTTGCAGGCACAGCAGACCCGAACCCACCGGGCCGAAGCGCCGCGCCTGGACAAATGTACCCAGGCCCGAGACAAACAACGCCATGCTTACGAGGTAAGGTACTTCGCTTTCCAGGCCCAGCACGCCGCCGACGATCAGCGTGGGTGTGATGATCCCGACAAAGCTGGCGAGCACATGCTGCAACGCGGCAAAAATCGCCGCGCTAAAGTGCGGACGATCTTCCAGACCATAAATCAGGTCGGACTTATAGCGGGGGCGAGGGGCTTGAGCGTCAGACAAAATACGTGCTCGGGTCAGAAAATGGAGGCGCAGGATGCCAGAAAGCGGCGACGGTCAGAAGTGTGACAGTATATTTTTCCGGCTTTCGAGCCGCAGGCCGAGAAAACACTCCGGCCTGTTCGAGCTGCCCTTAATCCGCGCGGTGCTGGATCAAGGCTGCCAGGCCGATTCGTTCACCAGATTCTGCGGTCGTGTTCCCGCCAGGGCCGCCAACAGATTGTCCACCGCACACCGCGCCATGGCTTCGCGGGTTTCATGGGTCGCGGAGCCGATGTGCGGCGTCGCCACCACGTTGTTCAGACGCAGCAGAGCTGAGTCCTGGTTCAATGGCTCACGTTCAAACACATCCAGCCCCGCCGCGCGGATGGTGCGTTGTTGCAGGGCCTGCACCAGCGCCGCTTCGTCCACCACCTTGCCCCTGGAAATGTTGATGAAGATGGTTTCCGGACCCATCTGCGCGAACTCCCTGGCGCCGATCAAACCCTGGGTCTGCGCGGTCAAGGGCAGCGTAAGGCAGACAAAGTCGGCTTGCTCGAGCAAGTCGGGCAAGCTGCGATAACCGGCGCCGAACCGCTGCTCCACCGCAGGCTTGGGCGATTGGCTGTGATAGATCACCGGCATGCCGAAACCAAAATGCCCGCGTTGGGCCAGGGCCTCACCAATGCGGCCCATACCGATGATGCCCAAGGTCTTGCCGTGGACGTCACTGCCGAAGTGCAGCGGGCCGATATTCTGGTTCCAGTTGCCGGCGCGCACCATGTTGGCCAGCTCCACCACTCGCCGGGCCGTTGCCAGGATCAATGCGAAGCCGGTGTCGGCCGTGGTTTCGGTGAGCACGTCCGGTGTGTTGCTGAGCAGGATGGCGCGTCGAGTCAAGTAGTCAATGTCGTAGTTGTCGACACCCACCGAAACGCTGGCGACCGCTTCCAGGCGGGGCGCCAGGTCCAGCAGTTTGGCGTCCAGGCGCAAGCTGGCACCCAGCAACCCCTGGGCGCTGGGCAACGCGTCGCGCAACTGCGCCAGGCCGCCTTCATCCAGCGACTCGATCAGCGTCACATTCACCTGTCCATGCAGGCGAGCCATCAGTGGTGCGGAGAGCTTTTTGTACAGCACGACATGCTTTTTCATGGGTTTTTTACCTGTAAATCAAGGGCGCGCAACGGTGCTGGCTGTGACCGCTCATCGGCATTGGGTTTAAGAAATATTGTCAAGACCACCGACACCAGCAACGCGCCGCTCATCAATAGGTAGGAGGCGCCGGGTGATCCGGTGCTGCTGTTCAGATAGCCCACCAGATAGGAACCACCAAACGAGCCCAGGGCGCCCATGCTGTTGATCAGGGCCATGGCGCCACCGGCGACGTTGGCTGGCAGGATCTCCGGGACGATCGCAAAAAATGGTCCGTAGGGCGCATACATGCAGGCCCCGGCGATGACCAACAGTGTGTATGACCACCAGAAGTGTTCGGCACCCAGCAGGTACGAGCCATAAAAGGCGACGGAGGCGATCAGCAACGGCGGCCACACAAAGCGTTTGCGCTTTTGCAGTTTGTCCGAGCCCCAGGACACCGCTAGCATCGCGATCACGGCTGCCAGATAAGGCAGGGCCGACAACCAGCCAGCCTCGACCATGTCCATCTGCAAGCCGCTCTTGAGGATCGACGGCAACCACAACACAAAGCCATAGACCCCGATGCTCCAGCAGAAGAACTGCAGGGCGAGGATGATCACCTTGGGCGAGCGAAAGGCTTCAGCGTAGTTTTTTACCGCCTTGAGCCCTACCTGCTCGGCGGCCAGGGCGGTTTCCAGGTCCTGCTTCTCTTGCACGTTGAGCCATTTGGCATCGCTCGGGCGATCATCGGCCAGGCGCCACCAGATAAAGGCCCAGAACACCGCCGGCAGGCCTTCGATGATGAACATCCAGCGCCAACTGTAATGCTGCACCAGATAGCCCGACACCACCGACATCCACAACATGGTTACCGGGTTGCCGAGGATCAGAAACGTATTGGCGCGCGAGCGCTCGGCGCGGGTGAACCAGTGGCACAGGTACACCAGCATCGCCGGCATCACCGCGGCTTCTACCACGCCCAACATGAAGCGGATCACGATTAGCATGTAGGCGTTGGAGACCACGCCGGTCAGCGTCGCCAAGCCGCCCCAGAGGATCAGGCTGACAAAAATCAGCTTCTTCACACTGCGCTTCTGGGCATAGATCGCGCCCGGCACCTGGAAGAAGAAGTAGCCAAGGAAGAACAGCGCGCCAAGCAGCGATGACATGCCCGGCGTGATCATCAGGTCTTCGGCCATGCCCGAGGCTGCGGCAAAGCCATAGTTGGCGCGGTCCAGATACGCCAGGCTGTAGGTGATAAAGACAATCGGCATGATGTACCACCAACGGCGGGTGGCGAGTTTCGGCGTTTGCATAAGGAGGCTCCTGAGCTTGTTGTAGTTGTGGCAACAGGTAACGGGGTTTCGGTTGGGGTCAGCCAGCTTTTTGCAGCGACGCAAGATCGGTACGCAATGGCAAACCTTCCATATCGCCACGACTCTGCACCGCGCGGCTGCCGATCCAGTTGGCGCGCTGTACGGCCTGGGCAAAGCTAAGGTTCTCCAGCAGGGCGCTGATCAAGCCCACCGCGAAACCATCGCCGGCCCCCACGGTATCCACCACATTGGCCACCGGTACCGCGCCAACAAAGCCCTGGTCCAGTTGGGTACGGTAATAAGCGCCATGTGGCCCGAGCTTGATCGCCACGGCTTCAACACCCTGATCGAGATAAAACGCGGCGATATCCGCCGGGTCTTCGAAGCCGGTCAGCAGTCGGCCTTCGCTCAAACCCGGCAAGACCCAGTGCGCCAGGCAGGCGAGGGCGTTGATTTCACGGACCATGCGCTGCTCGTTGTCCCACAGTGACGGGCGCAGGTTGGGATCGAACGACACGCTGCGCCCAGCTTCGCGCATCTGCGTCATCAATTGGCGAGACAGCTGCGCGGTGGTATCCGATAAGGCCGGCGGAATACCGGTAGCGTGCAAATGCCGTGCTTGCAGGAGTTCGGGGTGGATCGCTGCGCACGACAAGTGACTGGCGGCAGAGCCACGTCGGAAATATTCCACGTGTGGGTCGTCGCCGGTTTCTTCCCTGGACTTGAGCTGAAAGCCAGTCGGATGCAGCGGGTCGATCGCCACATGCCGGCAATCCAGGCCTTCACGTTCAAGGGTGTCGACCACGAAACGGCCCAATGAGTCATTGCCGACCCGGCTCAGCCAGGCGACATTGAAACCCAGGCGCGATAAGCCGATGGCTACATTGCTGTCAGCGCCGGCAATACGCTTTTCAAAATGCTCGACGTGGGCCAGGTCGCCGGTTTGCTCGGCGACAAACATCGCCATGGTTTCACCGAACGACAGAATATCGATCTCAGACATGAGCGTTCTCCAAACGGGGTTGGCCGAGGCTGGCGAGGGCGCAGACCTGCCGTGCGGTGACCTCGAGCAGGTCTTCGCCTTGCAACGGAAACTCCACGGCCCGACTGATACCTTGGGGCATATGGCGCAGTAATTGTTCCCACAGATGCAGGTCGGTGGCGCTCGGCGGCAGGGCCACCAGCTTGCCGTCTGCCCGCCGGGCCACGGCCTTGCAGTGCAGATAGTCGACATAACGCCCCAGCAGCCGTGCCGCCGTCAGGGCTGATTGGTCCTGCCATTGCCAGTTGCCGATGTCGAAGGTCATTTTGACTGGCACTGCCAATCGTTCGGCCTCGTCGAAGAAGCGCTGCATGGGTTCGATACGTCCACCGTGCAGGGTCTGATCGTTCTCCACCAGCAGGCCAACGGGGTGGCGGTTGAGCAGGGCGCTGAGGCTGTGCAGGTCGTTGGTGTCGGTGAAATAACCCAGGGAGACCTTCAGCCAGCGAGCACCGAAGGCCAGGGCACGGTCCAGGGTGTCGGCCAGTTGGGCATTGGGTTGCGAGCGCCCGGCGACCCATAGTTCCAATGGCGATGAAAAAACACATTCCAACCCGTGCTCGGCGGCGGCCTGTGCCAGTTCAGCAGGCTGCTCGCTGGTCAACAGTTCTTCGCGCCACTCGATACGCCGGGCGCCAGCGGCGGCCAATAGCGCGGCGAAGCTTAATTGGCCACGTTGGCGGATCAGGTCGGCGCCGTAGCTGGAGAGGCTGATGGAAACGGGGTATTTGTGCATTGTTATTGACCTCTGAAACCGGTTTCATTTTTTGTCGTAAATGGCGATGTGTTCCAACCCAATGGCCTATTTGTGTAGCGACTGGGTGGAGCCTCGGACGATCAGTTGTGGCAGGAAATCCAAGGTGCGCGCCGGCTCTGAATCGCCGCGCAAACGCTGGAGCAGACAGTCAAATGCGCTGGCGCCGATAGCGTCCGTCGGCTGGGCGAGGGCGGTAATGCCGCTTCCCACCAGCGGGTACCAGTCCAGGTCATCGAGGGCAATCAGGCCGATGTCCTCGAACAATGCACAGCCCAACTCGCGCAGGACAGCCGTGCAAGCCAGCGTGGCGATGCCATTGGCGCAAAACAGGGCTTTGGGACCCGCAGTGTCAGCGTCAAGAAAGGCTTGCACGCGAGCGTGCAGGTCGGGCCCGATTTCCAGTACAGCGCCACGCAGGGCCTTGCGACGTTCGATCTGGGCCTTGAAACTGTCCATTCGCTCCAGTCGCGAGCTGGTGCCATCAGCCGCTTCGCTGATCAGCAACAGATCGCGATAGCCTTTTTGTTCAAGGTGATCGAGTGCCATCGATACGGCTACCCGGTTATCCAGGCCTACCAGGTCGCTATGCAGTGCGTCGACCTTGCGATCCACCAGCACCATCGGCATTTCCTGCTGCAGTTCCAGCAGTTGATCCAGGTGATGACCTAGGGTGTTCACGATCAGCCCTTCGATGTTGTAGGCGCGCAACGCCGCCAGGTGCTGGCGCTCCTGCTCGTCATCGCGGTCGGTGTTGCACACCACCAGGCTGTAGCCGTGCTTGCGGCAGGCGGTTTCCACGCCATGCATCACGGCAATCGAATAGGGGTTGCGGATATCGGCCACAAGCATGCCGATCAGGCGCGTACGCCCGCGCTTCAAGCCACGTGCCATTTGATTGGGACGGTAGCCCAACTGGTCAATGGCCTGTTCGATGCGCAGGGCGGTAGCGTCGGAAAGCAGCGCACGGTCATCGCCGATAAAACGCGACACGCTGGCTTTGGATACGCCGGCGCGTTCGGCCACATCAAGCATGGTCACGCGGCGGCGCTGGGCGGCGGAAAAACTGTTCACGGCTGTCGACCTTCTTTTTATAGGTTTAACGGCAACAGCGTGCGGTTGTGCAACAGCTGAAACCGGTTTCAGGAAACACTAAAGTAGGAAGGCAGTCAATATTTTGTAGGACTACGCGCGACAGTCGGACTAAAAACCTGTCTTTTCAAGGTTTTTGAGAAAATCAACCTGATGCGGCTAACGCCGGCCAGTAAAGCAGGCATTCAGTACAAGTCGTGAAGATCAATGGTGGGAGCCCCGTCCTGTCTTCCCGCAGGGTCTCGATGCCTGCCTCGGTTTCTTGAGCCAGATCAATCCAGCGTCTGGAAGCTTTGTGCCGCATCAATTGAACAGCCCGGCGGCGATATTGATCGAAAAGCCCAGAATCGCGGTGAGAAAACCGACCAGCGATTGTCCCAGCACCACTTCGGTGTTCCAACCGATGAGGATTTTGCTGAGGATTGAGTCCGCAGGAGCCAGGATGCCCACCGCCAGGCCCAGGGTGGCAGCGGCGGAGAGGCGGGGGTGGGTACGGGCGAGGAAAGGCATGGTGCTCACACGGTTAGGCTGTGCAAGCACCATAGGTTGCGCGGATGTGCGCGGCAAGCGGTAGGTGAGCTACAAGCTGCAAGTCACAGGCTACCGGCTCTTTCTTGCAGCTTGCAGCTTGCAGCTTAAAGCTTACTGCTGCCTCTACGCACCAACTTCATCACCACCACAAAAAACACCGGTACAAACACTATCGCCAATGTCGCGGTGATCATCCCGCCAATCACGCCGGTGCCAATGGCTTGCTGGCTCGCCGAACTGGCTCCGGTGGCAATTGCCAACGGCACCACGCCGAGGATAAACGCCAGCGACGTCATGATGATCGGGCGCAGGCGCAGGCGCGCGGCTTTCAACGTTGCGTCGATCAGGTCCTCGCCCTGGTCATAGAGGTCCTTGGCGAACTCGATGATCAGGATCGCGTTTTTCGCCGACAGGCCAATGATGGTGATCAGGCCCACCTTGAAAAACACATCGTTGGGCATGCCGCGCAAAGACACTGCCAGCACCGCGCCCAACACCCCCAGCGGCACCACCAGCAGCACCGAGGTGGGGATCGACCAGCTCTCATACAGTGCAGCCAGGCACAGGAATACGATCAGCAGCGACAGCACCAGCAACAGCGGTGCCTGGGCGCCGGATAGACGCTCCTGCAACGACAACCCGGTCCATTCCTGGCCGAGGCCGGCCGGCAACTGGCTGACCAGGCGCTGGACTTCCTCCATGGCCTCGCCGGTGCTGTGGCCTGGCGCCGCTTCACCGGAAATCGCGATGGCCGGGTAACCGTTATAGCGAGTCAACTGCGCGGGGCCCTGGATCCAGCGGGCCTGGACGAAGGCTGATAACGGCACCATTTTCCCGGCGTTGTTGCGCACATGGATCTTCATCAGGTCTTCGACCTGACTGCGCTGATCGCCTTCGGCCTGTACCACCACCCGCTGCATGCGTCCCTGATTGGGAAAGTCATTGATGTAGGCCGAGCCAATCGCCGAGGACAGGATATTGCCGACATCGGCAAATGACACGCCCAAGGCGTTGGCTTGCTTGCGGTCAACCTCAAGCTGTACTTGCGGGGCTTCGGCCAGGGCACTTTCGCGCACGTTGGCGAGGATCGGGCTCTTTTCAGCCGCGGCCAGCAACTCGGTGCGTGCGCTCATCAATGCTGCGTGGCCAACGCCGCCACGGTCTTGCAGGCGGAACTCAAAGCCGCTGGAGGTGCCCAGACCATCCACCGGAGGCGGCAGGATGGCATAGGCAATCGCGTCCTTGAGCTCGGTAAAGGCCATGGTCGCGCGGTCGGCGATGGCCGCTGCCGAGTCGTCACTGCCACGCTCGGACCAGTCCTTGAGCGTGGTGAAGGCCAGCGCGGCGTTTTGCCCTGAGCCTGAGAAACTGAAGCCCATGATCATCGTCGTATCACCCACACCAGGTTCGCTCGCGTTGTGGGCCTCGATCTGTTCGGCGACCTGCACTGTGCGGTTCTTGCTCGCACCCGGCGGCAGTTGGATATCGGTGATGGTGTAACCCTGGTCCTCAACCGGCAGGAACGAGGAGGGCAGGCGACTGAACAACAGCCCCAGGCCCACCAGCAACACCAGATAGATCAGCAGGTAGCGCCCGCTGCGCTTGAGCGCATAGGCCACCCAGCCTTCATAGCGGTCGTTGAACTGATCAAAGCGCCGGTTGAACCAGCCAAAGAAACCGCCTTTGGCATGGTGCTCGCCCTTGGCAATCGGCTTGAGCAACGTTGCGCACAACGCCGGTGTCAGGGTCAGGGCGAGAAATGCCGAGAACAGGATCGAAGTCGCCATCGACAACGAGAACTGCTGGTAGATCACACCCACCGACCCCGACATGAACGCCATCGGCAGAAACACCGCCACCAGCACCAGGGTAATGCCGATAATCGCCCCGGTAATCTGCCCCATGGCCTTGCGCGTCGCTTCCTTGGGCGAAAGGCCTTCAGTGACCATGATCCGTTCGACGTTCTCCACCACCACGATCGCATCGTCCACCAGGATGCCGATGGCCAATACCATGCCGAACATGGTCAGCACGTTGATCGAAAATCCCAGCAGCAACATGGTGGCGAAGGTGCCCATCAATGCAATCGGCACCACCAGCGTCGGGATCAAGGTGTAGCGGATGTTCTGCAGGAACAGGAACATCACCGCAAACACCAGCAGCATCGCTTCGCCCAGGGTGTAGACCACTTTGGTGATCGAGACCTTGACGAAAGGCGAGGTGTCATACGGGATTTTGTACTCCACGTTGGCCGGGAAGTAGCGAGACAGTTCATCCATCTTCGCCCGCACCAGCGTCGCGGTGTTCAACGCATTGGCCCCCGGCGACAGCTGCACGCTGACCGCCGTGGACGGCTTGCCGTTCAAACGCGTGGAAAACTGGTACTCCTGGCTGCCGATTTCGACACGCGCTACATCGCCGATACGCACGGTAGAGCCGTCCGGGTTGGCCTTGAGCACAATGTCGGCGAACTCGGCAGGCGTCGACAACTGACCCTTGACCAGAATCGACGCGGTGATTTCCTGGGTATTGCTGCCCGGCAAGTCGCCAATGCTGCCTGCCGAGACCTGGGCGTTCTGTGCGGCTATCGCGGCGTTGACGTCCGCCGGGGTCAGGCTGAAACCAATCAGTTTCTGCGGGTCGATCCAGATCCGCATCGCTCGTTCAGCGCCATAGAGCTGCGCCTTGCCCACGCCGTCAAGGCGTTTGAGCTCGTTCATCACGTTGCGCGCCAGGTAATCGCTGAGGGCTACGTCGTCGAGGGCGCCGTCACTGGAGGTCAGGGTCACCAGCAACAGAAAACCGGCGGAGACTTTCTCCACTTGCAAACCCTGCTGGGTCACCGCTTGCGGCAAGCGCGGCTCAACGGCCTTGAGGCGGTTCTGTACATCGACCTGAGCCATTTCCGGGTTGGTGCCCGGCTGGAAAGTCGCCGTGATGGTCGCGCTGCCGAGGCTGCTCTGGGATTCGAAATACAACAGGTGATCAGCGCCGTTGAGCTCTTGCTCGATCAAGCTGACCACGCTTTCGTCCAGGGTCTGGGCCGAAGCCCCCGGGTAGGTGGCGTAGATTTCGACCTTCGGCGGCGCGACGTCAGGGTACTGGGCCACCGGCAACTGCGGGATGGCCATGGCGCCGGCCAGCAGGATAAACAGAGCGACCACCCAGGCGAAGATCGGGCGGTCAATAAAGAACTGCGGCATTGTTTCCTATCCCTTTGGTTACTGGCCAGGCGCCTGGGCGATGGACTCGGGGCTGGCATCGACTTGCACTTTCTCACCGGGGCGCGCGTGTTGCAGGCCTTCGACGACGATACGGTCGCCGGCCTTGAGGCCGCTGTTGACGATCCAGCGGTCATTGACCGCCGAGCCGAGTTCCACCGGCTGCTGGATGACGTTTTGCTCGGCGTCGAGCAGCAACACCATGGGAATGCCGGCACTGTCGCGGCTGATGGCCCGTTGCGGCACGCTAAGGCCCTGCTGGTCGACGGCCTGCTCCAGGCGCACGCGGATAAAGCTGCCGGGCAGCAGATCAAGGTCCGGGTTGGGGAACTCGCTGCGCAAGTTGATTTGCCCGGTGCCGGGATCTACGGAAATTTCCGCGAACAACAGTTTGCCCGGCAACGGGTAAAGACTGCCGTCATCCTGGATCAGCGTGGCCTTGGCCTGGTCCTGACCGATCTGTTTCAAATGCCCTGCGCGAAAGGCGCGGCGCAAGTCATTCAGTTCGCGGGTGGACTGGGTGAGGTCGGCGTGGATCGGGTCCAGTTGCTGAATCACCGCCAACGGGGTGGTCTCGTTCTGGCCCACCAGTGCGCCTTCGGTCACGAGTGCCCGGCCAATACGCCCGGAAATGGGCGCGGTCACAGTCGCATAGCCGAGGTTGAGCCGGGCGCGCTGCACGGCAGCCTGATTGGCCGCCACGTCGGCGGCGGTTTGTCGGGCGGCCGCACGTGCGTTGTCGTAGTCCTGGGCACTGATGGCGTTTCCTTCCACCAACTGGCTATAGCGCTGTTCTTGCAGCCTGGCCTGGAAGGCATTGGCCTGGGCTTTGCGCAAATTGGCCTGGGCGCTGTCCAGGTCGGCCTTGAACGGCGCCGGGTCGATGCGAAACAGCACGTCGCCCTGTTTGACATCATGCCCTTCGCTGAATACCCGCTCCAACACCACGCCGGCCACCCGTGCGCGTACTTCGGCAATGCGCGGGGCGGCGATGCGCCCGCTCAGCTCGGTGCTGATGGACAGAGGCTTGGCTTCCAGGGTTTCGATGCGCACTTTGGCCAGCGGCATTTCCACAGCGTCATCTGAGTTGCCACACGCACTCAAGGCCAGTGTCAGTGTCAGCAGGCAAAACGGCGCAAACAGATTCTTCGACATGCTCTTATCCCAATATTGACTGGCGCATCCTACGCACGCCCAGGCTGAGGTGCTGTGAAGCTGTGTAGGGCGTGTGTGAAGAAATGTAAGGTACGGCGCACGCTGCGGCGCGCACGTATATCCTCTATAGCCGCCAAGCCGTACCACACCGAAAACCGCACCCTTTGGAAACACCATGCCCAACATCCTCCTGGTCGAAGACGACGCCGCACTTTCCGAGTTGATTGCCAGTTACCTTGAGCGCAATGGCTATCACGTCAGTGTGCTCAGTCGCGGCGACCATGTCCGGGAGCGGGCCAGGCTCAATCCGCCTGACCTGGTGATCCTCGACCTGATGCTGCCGGGGCTCGACGGCCTGCAAGTGTGCCGGTTGCTGCGGGCGGATTCGGCTGGCCTGCCGATCCTGATGCTCACGGCGCGCGATGACAGCCACGATCAGGTGCTGGGCCTGGAAATGGGCGCCGACGACTACGTGACCAAACCCTGCGAGCCGCGCGTGCTTCTGGCGCGGGTGCGCACGCTGTTGCGGCGCAGCAGTCTCACCGAGCCGCAAGTGGCCAACGACCAGATACTGATCGGCAACCTGTGCATCGACTTGTCAGAACGCACGGTCACCTGGCGTGACCAGGCGGTAGAACTGTCCAGTGGCGAATACAACCTGTTGGTGGTGCTGGCACGCCATGCAGGCGAAGTCCTCAGCCGCGATCAGATCCTGCAACGCCTGCGGGGCATTGAGTTCAATGGCACCGATCGTTCGGTCGACGTGGCGATTTCAAAGCTGCGGCGCAAGTTCGACGATCATGCCGGCGAGGCGCGCAAAATCAAGACCGTCTGGGGCAAGGGCTACTTGTTCAGCCGCTCCGAGTGGGAATGCTGAGACGATGTTCCGGGTTCTCATTCGTCTCTATCTGCTGACTATCGTGACCTACAGCGCGGCGATCTACCTGATCCCCAAGGGCATTATCCAGGTCTTCCATCAGCGCTACATGGATTACAACGTCGAACAGTCCCGTGGCTTGCAGGCGCTCATCGTCAAGCAATACCACAGCGTTCCGGTGGAGCAGTGGTCGCAGGTCACCGACCAGTTGGCTGCGGAATTTGCGCCGTTGAAGGTGCAGTTGCTGCATCGCCAGGATGCGAGCTATACGCCGGCCGAAGAGCGGTTGCTGGAGCAGGGCAGATCAGTCATTCGCCTGGGGGAGTGGGGCTGGATGGAAGAAGTCAGTTCGCCGCTCAACCCGCAGTTGGCGGTGAAGATGACTATCCCGCCAGACCCTATGGACATGAACCTGTTGTACTGGAGCATGAATGTACTGATCGGCGCGGCATTGCTCGCGGGTCTGCTGGTGTGGCTCAGGCCCCACTGGCGTGATCTGGAGCGGCTCAAGATGACGGCCGCGCAACTGGGGCGTGGCAACCTGGATGCACGTACGCAGATTCCTGCCAGCTCTAACATCGGAAGTCTGGCGGCGGTGTTCGACACTATGGCCAATGACATCGAAAAGCTGCTCAACCAGCAACGGGACTTGCTTAACGCAGTGTCCCATGAGTTGCGCACGCCGTTGACGCGCCTGGACTTTGGCCTGGCCCTGGCGCTTTCCGAAGACTTGCCGGTGGCCAGTCGTGAACGCCTGCAAGGGCTGGTGGCGCATATTCGCGAGCTGGATGACCTGGTGCTGGAGCTGCTGTCCTACAGCCGCCTGCAAAACCCGGCGCAGTTACCTGAACAGGTGGAAGTGGTGCTCGATGAGTTTATCGACAGCGTCCTGGGCAGTGTCGACGACGAGCTGGAGAACCCCGAGATCGTCATCGATGTGGCGCTGGACTGCTCCGTGGAGCGCTTCGCCCTTGATCCGCGCCTCACCGCCCGGGCCTTGCAGAACCTGTTGCGCAATGCCACGCGCTATTGCGAGCGACGTATCCAGGTGGGGGTCAAGGTGTGTGCCAAGGGGTGTGAGATCTGGGTTGACGATGATGGTATCGGGATTCCAGAAGAGCAGCGCGAGCGGATCTTCGAGCCGTTCTATCGGCTGGATCGCAGCCGTGATCGTTCAACCGGCGGGTTTGGCCTGGGTTTGGCGATCAGCCGGCGAGCGCTGGAGGCGCAGGGTGGCACGTTGACGGCGCAGGCCTCGTCGTTGGGCGGGGCGCGGTTTCGATTGTGGTTGCCGAGCCAGAAGGTGTAGCGGGCCGAACGACCCGTATCCATCAGTACACGTTGTCGGCTTCCTTTTCCCTCTTGGCATTGGTATCTACGCAACTTCAGGGGCGATTTTTTGGGAGTAGCGACTCTCAAGCCAGGCCTGAAAACATCATGCGCCATGTAGATGCCTGGCTGCCATTGGCCAAACCAGTCAGGCATGTTGAAGGCTTTGACCATTGTCCACCGAGCGCTCTGGAGCGACTATTTCATCGGTTTACGTAGCCCATCCTGAAAATAAAAAGACAGAGGGATTTGAAGCGATGCGTGATTACTCGACTGCCACTACCCAGTTCAACTATCAGCAAACCGTTGACGCCGCGCTGGCCGGCAACCTGCAGGGGCTCAATGCCTGCGTCGAATGCTGTGACCGCCATGCCTTGCCGGGCCGTATAGCGTTGTTCTGGGAGGGCAAGGATGGCAGCAGCGCCACCGCCACTTTCTGTGAGTTGCAGGACCAGGCCGCGCGCTTTGCCAACTTTCTCCTGGCCCAGGGCGTCAAGCGTGGCGACAAGGTCGCGGGCCTGTTGCCGCGTACCGCCGAGTTGCTGGTGGTGGTACTTGCGACCTGGCGCATCGGTGCGGTCTACCAGCCATTGTTCACCGCATTCGGACCCAAGGCCATCGAGCATCGCCTGAGCAGCTCGGGTGCGGTGCTGGTGGTCACCGATGATGTAAACCGCGGCAAACTCGTGGAAGTAGCCGATTGCCCGATGATTGTCACCGTCGCGGGGCCCAAGGGTGAGGGCATTGTGCAGGGCGACTACAGCTTCTGGGCCGAACTGGCGAATTATTCCAACGTCTGCGACCCTGTGCTGCTGGGAGCCGATGATCCATTCCTGCTGATGTTTACATCGGGCACCACCGGCCCTTCAAAAGCCCTGTCGGTGCCGCTCAAGGCGATGGTGGCGTTCCAGAGCTACACCCGCGATGCGGTGGACTTGCGCCCCGAAGACGCATTCTGGAACGTGGCCGACCCAGGCTGGGCCTATGGCATCTACTTTGGCGTGACCGGACCGCTTTCCATGGGGCATCCGATTACCTTCTACGATGGGCCTTTCACCCTCGAAAGCACTTGCCGCGTCATCAATAAATACGCGATTACCAACCTCACCGGTTCGCCAACCGCCTATCGCTTGTTGATTGCCGGTGGCGAGCAGTTTGCCCGCTCGATCAAGGGCAAGCTGCGGATTGTCAGCAGTGCCGGCGAGCCGTTGAACCCGGAAGTGATCCGCTGGTTCGCCGATAACCTGGGCGTGGTCATCCACGACCACTACGGCCAGACCGAGCTGGGCATGGTGTTGTGCAACCACCATGGCCTGGGCCACCCGGTGCATGTGGGCTCCGCCGGGTTTGCCTCGCCGGGTCATCGCATTGTGGTCCTCGACGACGACTATCAGGAATTACCCGCCGGCCAGCCTGGCATCCTTGCCATCGACCGCGAGCAGTCGCCGATGTGCTGGTTTGCAGGCTACGAAGGGGTCAAGACCAAGGCGTTCGTTGGCAAGTACTACCTCAGCGGCGACACCGTGGAATTGAACCCCGATGGCAGCATCAGTTTTGTCGGGCGCAGCGATGATGTGATCACGACCTCCGGTTATCGCGTTGGTCCGTTTGACGTGGAAAGTGCGCTGGTGGAGCACCCGGCGGTGATCGAAGCCGCTGTCGTCGGCAAGCCGGATGCGCAGCGTACCGAGCTGGTCAAGGCATTCGTGGTGATCAGCGGGCAATACCGCGCCGACCCGCAGCTTGCCGAAGAGCTGCGCCAGCATGTGCGCAAGCGCCTGGCGGCCCACGCCTATCCGCGCGAGATCGAATTTGTCAGTGACTTGCCCAAGACTCCGAGTGGCAAGTTGCAGCGTTTTATTTTGCGTAATCAGGAAATTGCCAAGGTCCAGGCCGCGCTTGCTGCCGCAACCACGGCGTGACCCCATTTCAAGGAAACAGTGATGCAGATTGAGAACAAGGTTTTTCTGGTCAGTGGAGGGGCGTCCGGCCTCGGTGCGGCCACTGCCGAAATGTTGGTGGCCGCTGGCGCCAAAGTGATGCTGGTGGATCTGAATGCCGACGCGGTTGCCGCTCAGGCGAATAAGCTGGGCGATCAGGCCCGTAGCGTGGTGGCTGATATCAGTCAGGAAGCAGCCGCTGAGGCAGCGGTGCAGGCTACCGTAGCTGCGTTTGGCGGTTTGCACGGGTTGATCAACTGTGCGGGTGTGGTACGAGGCGAAAAAATTCTTGGTAAAGAGGGGCCGCACGCTTTGGCCAGCTTTGCCCAAGTCATTAATGTCAACCTGATCGGCAGCTTCAATTTGCTGCGCCTGGCCGCCGCCGCCATTGCCGAAAGCGAGGCCGACGCCGATGGCGAGCGCGGCGTGATCATCAACACCGCGTCGGTCGCGGCGTTCGACGGCCAGATCGGCCAGGCCGCATATGCGGCCTCCAAAGGCGCGATTGCCAGCCTGACCTTGCCCGCCGCCCGGGAACTGGCGCGCTTCGGCATTCGAGTGATGACCATCGCCCCCGGCATATTCGAAACCCCGATGATGGCGGGAATGACCCCACAAGTCCGCGAGTCGCTGGCTGCCGGCGTGCCATTCCCTCCACGCCTGGGCAAACCGACCGAATACGCAGCGCTGGCCCGCCATATTATTGAAAACAGCATGCTCAATGGTGAGGTGATCCGTCTTGACGGCGCCTTGCGCATGGCGGCCAAGTAAGGAGCAATTGTCATGACTCAGAACCACGATCCGATAGTTATCGTCAGTGCCGTGCGCACCCCCATGGGCGGTTTTCAGGGTGAACTGTCGGGCCTGACCGCGCCGCAATTGGGCGCTGCAGCGATTCGCGCCGCGGTCGAGCGCGCCGGCATCGCCCACGACGCGGTGGATGAAGTGCTATTCGGTTGCGTGTTGCCTGCAGGCCTCGGCCAGGCGCCCGCACGGCAGGCAGCCCTGGGCGCCGGGCTGGACAAATCGACTCGCTGCACCACCCTCAACAAGATGTGCGGCTCGGGGATGGAAGCGACGATCCTTGCCCACGATTCGCTGTTGGCTGGCAGTGTCGACGTGGTGATCGCCGGTGGCATGGAAAGCATGTCCAATGCGCCATACCTGCTGGACCGTGCGCGCAGCGGCTACCGCATGGGGCATGGTCGAGTGCTTGACCATATGTTCCTCGACGGCCTGGAAGATGCATATGACAAAGGCCGCCTGATGGGCACCTTTGCCGAGGACTGCGCCGAACATAACGGGTTCAGTCGTGAAGCACAGGACACCTTTGCCATCGCGTCCCTGACTCGCGCCCAGCAGGCGATCAAGGAGGGCAATTTCAGTGCCGAGATCGTCCCGGTCCAGGTCACCGTCGGCAAGGAGCAGAAAACCATTATCGATGACGAGCAGCCGCCCAAGGCCCGGCTCGACAAGATTGCCAGCCTGAAGCCGGCGTTCCGCCAGGGTGGGACCGTCACGGCGGCCAACTCCAGTTCGATCTCGGACGGCGCGGCGGCGTTGCTGCTGATGCGCCAGAGCCAAGCGCAAAAGCGCGGCCTCAAGCCTTTGGCGGTGATTCACGGGCACGCTGCATTTGCCGATGAGCCGGGTCTGTTTCCGGTGGCGCCGGTGGGGGCAATTCGCAAACTGTTGAGCAAGACCGGTTGGCAATTGGGCGAGGTAGACCTGTTCGAGATCAATGAAGCGTTCGCGGTGGTCAGCCTGGTGACGATGAGCAAGCTGCAGATCCCCCATGACAAGGTCAATGTCCACGGTGGCGCTTGCGCGCTGGGGCATCCGATTGGTGCATCCGGCGCGCGTATTCTGGTGACGCTGCTCTCGGCCCTGCGCCAGAGAGGCCTCAAGCGTGGTGTTGCAGCCATTTGCATCGGCGGTGGTGAAGCCACGGCGATGGCCGTTGAATGCCTGTATTAAGCTTTTTATCCTAGAGGCCGTTTATGCTCCCCAATGACGAACAACTGCAAATCAGCGAAGCGGCCCGGCAATTTGCCCAGGAGCGGCTCAAACCGTTCGCGGCCGAGTGGGATCGTGATCACCGCTTCCCCAGGGAAGCGGTGACTGAAATGGCTGAACTGGGTTTCTTCGGCATGCTGGTTCCAGAACGGTGGGGCGGTTGCGATACCGGCTACCTGGCCTATGCCATGGCCCTGGAGGAAATAGCAGCTGGCGACGGTGCCTGTTCGACCATCATGAGCGTGCACAACTCGGTGGGTTGTGTGCCGATCCTCAAGTTCGGTAACGATCAGCAAAAGGAACAGTTCCTCAAGCCCCTGGCCAGCGGTGCCATGCTCGGCGCCTTTGCCCTGACCGAACCCCAGGCCGGCTCCGACGCCAGCAGCCTGAAAACCCGCGCCCGCCTGGCGGGTGACCACTACATCCTCAACGGCTGCAAACAATTCATCACCTCAGGGCAGAACGCCGGGGTCGTAATCGTATTTGCCGTCACCGACCCTGCCGCCGGCAAGCGCGGGATCAGCGCGTTTATCGTGCCAACCGACTCGCCGGGCTACAAGGTGGCGCGGGTTGAAGACAAACTCGGCCAGCATGCCTCCGACACCTGCCAGATCCTGTTTGAGGATGTGAAGGTACCGGTCGCCAACCGTCTGGGAGAGGAGGGCGAAGGCTACCGGATTGCCCTGGCCAACCTGGAAGGTGGTCGCGTTGGCATTGCTTCGCAATCGGTGGGCATGGCGCGTGCGGCATTCGAGGCAGCACGTGATTACGCTCGCGAACGCGAGAGTTTTGGCAAGGCCTTGATCGAGCACCAGGCCGTGGCCTTTCGCCTTGCAGACATGGCCACCCAGATCGCTGTTGCCCGCCAGATGGTGCATTACGCCGCGGCTCTGCGCGACAGTGGTAAACCTGCGTTGGTAGAAGCGTCGATGGCCAAGCTGTTCGCCTCGGAAATGGCAGAGAAAGTCTGTTCGGCTGCCTTGCAAACCCTGGGCGGTTACGGTTACCTGAGTGACTTTCCGCTGGAGCGGATCTACCGCGATGTGCGGGTCTGCCAGATTTATGAAGGGACCAGCGATATTCAGCGCATGGTCATTTCGCGCAATCTTTGAAGAGGAACGGATCGATGAGTTACGAAACCATTTTGCTGGAAGTCCAAGGCCGCGTCGGGCTGATCACCCTTAATCGGCCTGAGGCGCTGAACGCCTTGAACGCGCAACTGGTCAGTGAGGTCAATCACGCCCTGGACAGCCTGGAAGCCAACCCCGAGATTGGTTGTGTGGTGTTGACTGGCTCGAAAAAAGCCTTTGCGGCCGGCGCCGACATCAAGGAAATGGCCGAGTTGACCTACCCGCAGATCTACCTGGACGATTTGTTCAGCGACAGCGACCGCGTGGCCAATCGACGCAAGCCGATCATTGCCGCGGTCAACGGGTTCGCCTTGGGCGGCGGCTGTGAGCTGGCGCTGATGTGCGACTTCATCCTGGCCGGTGACAACGCCAGGTTCGGCCAGCCGGAAGTCAACCTCGGTGTACTACCGGGAATGGGCGGCACCCAGCGCCTGACGCGTGCGGTCGGCAAGGCCAAGGCCATGGAAATGTGCCTGACCGGGCGCTTTATCGATGCAGTGGAAGCCGAGCGATGTGGCATCGTTGCGCGGATCGTGCCGGCAGACGAACTGCTGGAAGAAGCGCTGAAGGTCGCGGCGCTGATCGCCAGCAAATCGGTGCCTATCAGCATGATGGTCAAGGAAAGCGTCAACCGTGCCTTTGAGGTCAGCCTGTCCGAAGGTGTGCGCTTTGAGCGCCGGGTGTTCCATGCGGCCTTTGCCACCCAGGACCAGAAGGAAGGCATGGCCGCGTTCGTGGCCAAGCGCCAGCCAGCCTTCAAGGACCAATAAGCGACCTGGGCAATATCAGGGGGAACCAGCGATGTGATTCGACGGCGCATGCGCACGTTCCCCCGCAACTTGATAGCCAATCGGGCGCAGGACAAGCCAAAATTATTCATCGCCTGTAACATGACACCCCGGCCAACTCGGACCATTCCTGCAATTGGGCTGGTGCCGGGGTGCTGAGGATTACCCAGTGGATACATTTTTCAGGTGCAGGAACCCGTCATGACCCAGAAACAACGCTTGATTTACTCGATTCTGATTTCCCTGGTGGTCCTGGGAACGATGTTTGGCTTGTCCTATCTGCAGAACGCCGGGGCCATCAGTGAGAAAACATTCCAGTACATCGCCATTGCCGTGGCGGTGATCGTGGTGGTGATCAACGGCATCATGCGCCGCAAGGTCAAGCCCAACCTCTGAGTCAGGCGTCAGAGGCCAGTACCTTCGCAGCCTCTTCATGGAGGCTGTAGCTTTTGTCGCTGTTGAGGGTGATCAAGCCTTCGCTGCACAGGCGCTTGAGCACCTCGCGTACGCTGAGGAACGATAACGGGATGCCCAGGTCCAGCAAATGGCTGTGTACGCCACGTACGCCCAGTGAGCGACCGTTGTCGGCGGCGGTGAGCAGGGCATCGATGACCTTCAGGCGAATCAGGCTGGTGCGCAGCCCAAAACACTTCAGCAAATATCGAATGCGTTGGTTGCCCTGGTGCTCGGGTGGCTTGCCGAAGGCTGGGGTTCCCGAGCTGAAAGCGGCGTCATGTGCCATAGAGTGACCGTCCGTGGGCAGTTGCGGGTTGTACATGCAAAAACTCCTTATCAGAGCCTGATCAGGAAAATGAGGGCGCTGTTAAGTAATAAGACGTATGAGCGGCGAAAATCATGAAGTCGAATGCGTATAAATTTTCTCAGTCACAGCCTTGGCCCATTCTGGATGCCCAGCAACAACGTCACCGCTACTAAATCCAGCGGTTTTTTTTCGTCTCTAACAATGGGCAGGCATTCGCAGGTCGGCCTCGCCTTGGGCGTTTAATGTGGCTTGATAATGGGGTGTGCGTGATTATTTTTAACCGGTTGTCCAGGGCTTGCGTGGCGGGCGTATTACTGGGGTTGAGTTTGTCGGGATGTGCGCGGCAGGCGAGCGAGGCCCAGGTGGGCGAGGCGACGGCAGAAATTCGCCGCACCAGTTTTGGTATCCCGCACATTCGCGCCAGCAATGAGCTCGGCCTGGGATATGGCATCGGTTATGCCTATGCACAGGACAACCTGTGCTTGCTGGCCAATGAAGTGGTCACGGTGAACGGCGAGCGCGCCAAGTATTTCGGCGCACAACAATCGACCCTGGAAGAGCGCAACAACCTCACCAGCGATGTATTTTTTACCTGGCTCAATACGCCGGAAGCCGTCGCGGCGTTCTGGAGCGCGCAATCCCCGCAAATGCAGCAGCGCATTAAAGGCTATGTGGCCGGATACAACCGCTCCTTGAGCGAACGCAGCGCCCAAGGGCTGCCAGTGCAATGCCAGGGAGCGTGGGTGCGCCCGATCAATACGCAGGATCTGGTCAAGCTTACCCGCAGGCTGTTGGTCGAAGGAGGCGTCGGGCAGTTTGCCGAGGCGTTGGTCGGAGCAGCACCGCCGCAGCTCGCAGCGAAAGCACAACCAGATGCCAGGGCCTTCGAGATGGCGGCACTGCATCAGCAACGCTTTGCCCTGGATCGCGGCAGTAACGCCGTGGCGGTGGGCGGCGAGCGCTCGTTCAACGGGCGTGGCATGTTACTGGCCAATCCCCATTTCCCATGGATCGGTGGCATGCGCTTTTATCAGATGCACCTGACGATCCCTGGCCAACTGGACGTGATGGGAGCTGCATTACCTGGGCTTCCGTTAATCAACATCGGCTTCAATCAGCATGTGGCATGGACCCACACCGTCGACACATCCAAGCATTTCACCCTCTATCGCTTGACCCTTGATCCGAAGGACCCGACCCGTTACCTGGTGGACGGTAAATCGGTCCCCATGAACAAAACCCGGGTTTCAGTACAGGTCAAAGGTGCGGACGGCAGCACCTCAACGCAATCTCATACGCTGTACAGTTCGCAGTTCGGCCCAGTGGTGCAATGGCCGGGCAAACTCGATTGGGATGGGCAATACGCGTTCAGCTTGCGTGACGCCAACCTGGGCAATGATCGTGTGCTGCAGCAATGGTACGCAATGAATCGCGCCGGCAGTCTCAAGGAGCTGCAGACCTCGGTGCATACACTGCAAGGCATCCCGTGGGTCAACACCCTGGTGGCCGACGATCAAGGGCAAAGCCTGTACATGAATCATTCGGTTGTGCCCAACGTCAGCGCTGAGAAGCTTGAACAATGCAGTGATCCACGGGCTGGCCTGGAAATCATAGTGCTCGACGGTGCCCATGGCGCTTGTGCCTGGGATGTTGATCCGCGTGCGGCCCAGGCCGGTATTTTTGCCGCAGGCCAGTTGCCGCAACTGGAACGCAAAGACTATGTACAGCATTCCAATGACTCGGCCTGGCTGGCGAACCCCAAGGCGCCGTTGGTCGGCTTTTCCCCGTTGATCAGCCAGGAACAACTGCCATTGGGGCCGCGTACGCGCTTTGCCTTGCAGCGCTTGCAGGACCTGGCCAAACAGTCGATCACGGTTGCGGACCTACAGAATATGGTCATGGATAACCAAGTGTATCTGGCCGCTCAGGTTATGCCGGACGTACTGAGATTTTGTGAGGCAACCGCCGATGCGGCATTGAAGCCTGTCTGCGCGAGCCTCAAGGCCTGGGATCAGAAAGCCAACCTCGACAGTGGGCTCGGCCTGGTGCATTTCATCAATCTGCAGCAGCGACTGCGAGGCGTACCAGAACTGTGGCGGGTTGCGTTCGACCCCGCGCTGGCACAGACCACTCCACGAGGCTTGGCCATCGAACGAGCACCGGTAGCCAAGGCGCTGCGCGAGGCGTTGCTGGCGACAGCAGCACAGGTCAGGCAACTGGGAATCAAAGAGGGCATGCGCTGGGGCGACATCCAGGTGTCGGGCAATACGCCGATCCATGGCGGGCCGCAGGAACTGGGGATCTATAACGCCATGCAAAGCGTACCCAGGAGCGATGGCAAGCGTGAGGTAGTCAGCGGCAGCAGCTACGTGCAGATCGTCACGTTCGATGACAACGGTCCGAAAGCCGAAGGCGTGCTGGCGTTCTCGCTCTCCAGCGACCCGGCTTCAGCGTACTCGAAGGACCAGACCCAGGCGTTCTCCCGGAAGAAACTCAGCCCGCTACCCTTTACCGAGCAACAGATCACGGCCGACCCGCAGTATCAGGTGCAAGTGATCAGCGAAGAATAAGGCTACCCATTGTAGGGGCGAGCAAGGCTCGCGCCTGCACGGATCGGTGTCAGGAGCCCAGAAGTGCCTCTACCGCTGCAAAAGCCTGGTCATGCCGGGCTTGCCAATCCCCGCCAATCACCCGGAATGGCTGTTGATGACGCTCCAGCCAGTCCTTGGAAGCTGCAAAGAACGCCCTGCGGTCTGCCAACTCCGGCTGGCAACGCTGCCCGTCCGCCGTCCAGGCGATACCGTCCGGGGACAACAGTAGATGCAAGTCGTAGCGACGTGCGAGCAACTCCTCGTCCAGCCAATGGGGCGCGTCACCAAACAGCGTCAGGCTCCACAGTTTATTGGTCAGCAGGTTGGTATCGAGGATCAGCAGCTCGGGCTCACGGGCGCGGCCTGCATCTTCCCAGGCCAACTGGCCTCGGGCTATGTCGGGGATATCTGCCAAAGTGGTATCGCGCTGGAAATGGTCGATGAAATACCTGACGTACTCACCCACCAACACCGCACCGAAGTGCGCCTGCAACTGTTCGGCCAGCCAGCTTTTACCGCTGGACTCGGGGCCGGCCATCACCAAGACCTTCATGTGCGCAGTGCCGGATCTGCGTGCCATGCACGCCAGCCTTGCACCGCAATCACCGTGAACAGGGCATAGAGTGCGGCTGTGAGGTACAGGCCTTTGTAGAGGAACAGGCCGACAAAAATCACATCGACGACGATCCATAACGGCCAGCATTGCACGCGTTTTTGCGCCATCCACATTTGTGCCACCAGGCTGAAACCGGTCAACGCCGCGTCGAGCCAGGGTTGTGCCGCGTCAGTCCAGTGCGCCATGGCGGCGCCCAGCATCAGGCTGCCCATTGCCCCGACACCGAGGCTCAGCAGTATGGATGGAGTGCTGAGACTGGTGACTTCGCGGCCCTGCCGGACCTCGCCGGCACGCGTCCACTGCCACCAGCCATAGACTTGCAGAGCGGCATAGATCACTTGCAGCAGCATGTCGGAATACAGCTTTACTTCGAAGAAAATCCAAGTGTACAGCAACACCATGACCAGACCGATGGGCCAGCACCAGGGGTTCTGCTTGACCGTCAGCCAGACGGCAATCACCCCCAGCACGGCGGCAAACAGTTCAAGCCCGGACATGGGATTCCTTGGAAGAGTCGAAGAGGAGGGCGATTGTAACCAACCGCCCGGACAAAATCTTGCAACGATTAGCGTGTGACGCCCCGGCGATCAAACCTTGAACTGGCGTAGCAAACCGTTCAGTTCTTCGCTCAAGTCCTTCAAATGATCGCTGGCCGCGCTCGATTGTTGCGCCGCCAGCGCGGTGCTCTGGGACAGGCCGGCTGCCTGGGTCACGTTCTGATTGATGTCTTCGACCACATGCGCCTGTTGCAGGGTGGCGCTCGCAATCGAGGCATTCAGGCCGTTGAGGTTGCGCAAGGCCTGACCGATGGCAGTGAGGCTGGCACCCGCCTGGCCCGCTTGCTCAATGGTCAGTTGCGAGGCCTGGTGGCTATCGCTGATCACCTTGACTGCGGCTTCGGAATGACCTTGCAGGCGCTCGATCATGCTCTGGATTTCGGCGGTGGACTTTTGTGTACGTTGGGCCAGCAGCCGCACTTCGTCAGCCACCACGGCAAAACCCCGGCCTTGTTCGCCGGCCCGGGCGGCTTCGATGGCAGCGTTGAGTGCCAGCAGGTTGGTCTGGTCGGCAATCGAGCGGATCACTTCGAGTACACCACCAATTTGTGTGCTTTCGCTGGAGAGGGTACGGATCACCTCCACTGCCTGAGTGATGGTGGCGGACAGCGAGTCGATCTGCTGCAGGCTGCCATCGATATTGACCTGGCCTTGTTCGGCCTGGGCCTGGGCGTCGCGCATTTCACTGGCCGCATGTTCGGCATTTTTTGCGACGTCCTGCACGCCGTAGGTCACTTCATTGATCGCGGTGGCCACCAACTCCATCTGCTGGGACTGCTGCTGGCTGCGAGCATGGGCCTGGCTGGCATTGCTGCCCAGCTCCGTCGATGATTGGCCCAAGGCATTGGCGCAGGTCTGCAACTGGCTGACCACGCTGCGCAACTTGGCGGTGAAGCTGTTGAAGTGGCGGGACAGTTGGGTGACTTCGTCCTGGCCGTGAGTATCTAGACTGCGTGTCAGATCACTCTCGCCGCTGGCGATGTTGGCCATGGCATTCACTGCTTCTTGCAGCGGGCGCACGATACTGCGGGCGATCAGGACCACCAGCAGGGTCATGATCAGGGCAATGCCGAGACCAATAATCGAGGCCTTCCACATCTGGATACGAAACTCAGCCTGCACATCATCGACATACACGCCGGAGCCGATGATCCAGCCCCAAGGCTTGAACAGCTGGATATAGGAGGTTTTCGCCACGGGCGCATCCGCGCCGGGTTTGGGCCAGCGATAGTCGACCATGCCAGCGCCCTGGGCCTTGGCCAGGCTGACAAATTCGTTGAACACCGCAAAGCCGTCCGGATCACGAATGGCCGAGAGATTTTGGCCATCGAGTTTGGGGTTGGCCGGGTGCATGATCATTACTGGTGTCAGGTCATTGATCCAGAAATAGTCATCGAGGTCATAACGCAGCCCGCGCACTACGCCCAAGGCTTGTTTCTGGGCTGCGTCACGGGTAAGTACGCCGGTGGTTTCGAGGTTGTGATAAAAATTCAGAATCCCACTGGCGGTTTCCACGACATGCCGGGTCTGCTGGCTCTTGGCCTGGTACAGGTCATTGTGGATCTGCTTGAGCATCAGCAAACCCAGGGTAAGCAACATCAACACGGCGACTATCAGGATCAACCAAAGGCGCCGGCTGATCGACATATTGCGCAAACTGTTCATTGTCTTGTCACTCCGCGTTCTTATATTTTTGGTGTCGCGTTGCTGGGCCAGTGATAACGCAAAGCGAAATTCGGGCTTGTCTGATAGGCTTTCGGCCCGGAATCAAAAAACCTGAGCCCTGCCTGATTTTTCACGAAATTTTTGCAGTCCAGCCTTGATCCTGCGCGCTGATTCCTGAGCGTGCTCATCGTTAGTGAACATCGAAAAAATATCAACGAGGCATGCTGACGCATGACCTTTTGGGGGAATAATGGATCTTTGGACCGCCTTTCAGGCATTGATACTTGGAGTTGTCGAAGGGCTGACGGAGTTTTTGCCGATCTCCAGTACCGGTCACCAGATCATCGTCGCCGACTTGCTCAACTTCGGTGGCGAGCGCGCCATGGCATTCAACATCATCATTCAACTGGGCGCCATTCTGGCGGTGGTCTGGGAGTTTCGACGCAAGATCATCGACGTGGTGGTGGGGTTGCCCACCCAGCGTAACGCCCAGCGCTTTACGACCAACCTGCTGATTGCCTTTATGCCGGCGGTAGTGCTGGGGGTGATTTTTGCCGACCTGATCCACGAATATCTGTTTAACCCGATCACCGTGGCCACGGCGCTGGTGGTGGGTGGTGTGGTCATGTTGTGGGCCGAACGCCGCGAGCATGAAGTCCATGCTCAAAGCGTCGATGACATCACCTGGAAAGACGCGTTGAAAGTGGGCTTTGCTCAATGCCTGGCGATGATCCCAGGGACTTCACGTTCTGGCTCGACCATCATTGGCGGCCTGTTGTTCGGCCTGTCGCGCAAGACCGCGACGGAGTTTTCGTTCTTCCTGGCGATGCCGACGATGGTCGGTGCGGCGGTGTATTCGGGCTACAAGTATGGCGACCTGTTCCAACCAGCGGATCTGCCGGTGTTTGCCGTCGGCTTTGTGACCTCGTTCATCTTCGCAATGATCGCTGTCCGGGGCTTGCTCAAGTTCATCGCCAGCCACAGCTATGCCGCTTTTGCCTGGTACCGCATTGCCTTCGGCTTGTTGATCCTTGCCACCTGGCAGTTCGGCTGGATTGACTGGACGGCGGCCGAGGGATGATGAGCATGAACGAAAATGCTATCCAGCATCTGCGCTTCAAGGTGCTGGTGTTTGTGCTGTTGTGTGCCGTGCCGTTGTTCGGCACGGCGCTGCTCGGGTATCGCGGGACGTCGTTGATCCCGCTGACGGCCTATGGGATTGTCAGTGTGCTCACGTTTTTGCTGTATTGGAGTGACAAGCGCAAGGCCCAGAGCGACAGCTGGCGTACGCCAGAGAAAGTCCTCCACGCCCTGGAACTGGCCGGCGGCTGGCCGGGTGGGCTGGTGGCGCAACAAGTGTTTCGCCACAAGACACGCAAGGTCTCCTACCAGATGGTGTTCTGGGCGATCGTGTTGCTGCACCAGGTCTTCTGGATCGATCAACTGTTTCTCGGTGGCACGCTGCTCTCAATGTTCTAGCCTGAGCCCGATCTGCGTGCGTTTGGGCAGTTTGGCCACCACCAGTTGATGGGAGCGCTGCAACAACTCGCGCAACTCTTCACCGCCCAGCGGATAAGGCGTCTGCATGATGATCCACTGGGCCCGTGCCAGATACGGTGCTGGGTGGATTCCCGGGCGGTCCACATGGCCGAGAAACAGTTCCTTGTCGACCTTGAACGCCAGGGAATCGCCCCGCAGGTTCTGCAAGGCAAACATCTTGTTTCCCGCTATCGAGAACACGCGCACGCCGCCCCACTTGTAATCCTCACGCGCACCGGGCAACCCCAGGCAGAAGTGGGCGACGTCTTCTTCAGACATCTTGCTGGCACTCATAGCAGCCGGTCTCCGCAGTTATCAAAGGCATGCGCGAGGAAGTCAATCCAGGCACGTATCGCCGGCGAAACACCGCGCCGGTGCGGGTAAACCGCCTGCAGCCAACCGCCGGGTAATGACCAGTCGGGTAACAGTTGCACCAGCTGGCCGCTTTGCAGTTCCTGCTCGCAATACATCATTGGCAGCATGGTAAAGCCCAGGCCGGCGAGGACGCTGGCTTTGCGCACCAGGAAGTCATCGGTGCCCAGGCGCGCCTCCATCACCAGATCCCGGCTGTCGCCCTCAGGGTCAAGCAAGCGCAGGTGAACCAGGCGATCGGCCTCCAGTGCGCCGAGTACCGGCAGTTGCCTGAGGTCGTCCAGGGTCTTGATCTGCCTGCCGCGCACTAGTTCAGGATGGGCAACCAGCGCCGTGCGGGCCTGGCGCAGGCGTCTCGTTACCAGCAGCGGGTCTTCATCCCCCAATTCCCGCACTCGCAGTGCAACATCGACGCCTTCGGCCACCAGGTCGACGCGCCGATTGACCAGCATCATCTCCAACTGCACCTGGGGATAATTGGAAAGAAACTGCGCAACCATTGTTGGCAGGATTTCGTGAGCCAGGCCCACCGGGCAACTGACCCGCAAGCGGCCCCGTGGCTCGCTGGACATATTGACGACGGCTTCGTCCGCCATCTCCGCTTCGAGCAACATCGCCTGGCAATGCCCCAGATAGCGCTCGCCGACAGCGGTCAAGGTCAACTGGCGGGTGGTTCGTTGTAGCAGGCGGGCGCCAAGACGCTCTTCCAGCTCGGCAATACGTCGCGACAGTCGCGACTTGGGCACGCCCAGCAGGCGCCCGGCGGCGGCGAAACCACCGGCTTCCACCACCTTGGCAAAATAGTAGAGGTCATTAAGGTCTTGCATGAGTGCGCCTATTGTCCTGTCAGTGGGACGAACTATCGCATTTTAGCTGGCTAATCGGCTATTGGATTGATCGGTAGGATGGCCGCCATTAGATCGCCGGTGGCGATCCTCACTTGGAGATCCCACATGAAACTCTTGCATATTGATTCCAGCATTCTCGGCGACAACTCTGCATCCCGTCAGTTGAGCGCCAAGGTGGTCAAAGCCTGGCAAGCAGCCGAGCCGGGCGTGGAAGTGATTTATCGCGACCTCGCCAGTGAAGGCATCAACCATTTCTCTGGCGTGACCCTGGGAGCGCTGGGCACCGCCGCCGAGCTGCGTGATGCCGTGCAGACGCACGAAGCAGACCTGAGCGCCTCGACCCTGGCAGAGTTTCTCGCCGCTGACGCCGTAGTACTGGCCGCGCCGATGTACAACTTCACTATTCCTACCCAGCTCAAAGCCTGGATTGACCGGATCGCCGTCGCCGGCCAGACCTTCCGCTACACCGAAGCCGGCCCGCAAGGCTTGTGCGGCAACAAGAAAGTGATCGTGGTCTCCACTGCTGGCGGCTTGCACGTGGGCCAGCCAACGGGCGTTGCCCATGAGGACTATCTGAAAGTACTGCTGGGTTTTCTCGGGATCACCGACGTAGAGTTCGTCCGCGCCCATGGCCTGGCTTACGGTGACGAAATGCGCAGCAAGGCACTCAACGAAGCGGATGCGATGATCAGCGACCAGTTGTTCATTGCGGCATAAGTAGGATGTAAGTTTCACCGAGGTTCGATATCTGTCTGATTCGAGACGTCAAAGCTCTGTATTCTGGTGGCAATAAAGCCGCGGAATACGGAGTTTTTTTGTTTTGAAAGGGTGAGTCTGGCCTGGCTTATGCCGTCCAAAGCCAAGTTGCCTGGGCCTGAGTGCATTGAGCATGACCTTTCTGATGCGAAATGCAGGCCTGCTGTTTGTCTGCCTGCTTGGCGGCCTTGTCTCCGCGCATGCCGCGCCAGCACCGCCCCCCCATTGGAGCGTGGGCTATCACCGAATGAGCTTTCTCGACCCGCTTGACTCACCGCCGATAAAGCCATCGCGTTCTACCCATCCACGGGGCGCGAACACGTCAGCCAGATAGGCGCCTACCGTATTGGTGCGGCCGAAGACGCCAGGCCTTGGCGGCGATGCCGATGCTGGGTACGGACGCAGAGGGTGTTGATCGCGCCGGTATTCACCGCAACCTGATCTCCGAGGCCGGGCTTTTTTTCAGGCATGCCCTTGGCCAGCCGAACCACGGCATCGGGCAGACGCCTGGCCGCTAGGCCCGGCGCTTGAGCCCGGCGATTGCCCGCGCCAAGTCGAAAAACACCGCAGATTGGCCTGGCTGATAAAGCAAAAAGCCCCGTCACATCGGACGGGGCTTTTGCTTGCTGCTCACGACACGATACTGCTCTTAAATCACCACGCCCTGGCTGCGCAGGTAGTCGTCATAGGTACCGCTGAAGTCGATTACGCCACTTGGGCTCAATTCAATGATGCGGGTAGCCAGGGACGATACGAACTCACGGTCGTGGCTGACGAAGATCAGCGTGCCCGGATAGTTTTCCAGCGCCAGGTTCAGCGCTTCGATAGATTCCATGTCCAAGTGGTTGGTCGGTTCGTCCATGATCAGCACGTTGGGCTTTTGCAGGATCAGCTTGCCGAACAGCATGCGACCTTGCTCACCACCGGAGATAACCTTGACCGACTTGAGGATCTCATCGTTGGAGAACAGCATGCGACCCAGAGTGCCACGGATAACCTGCTCGCCCTGAGCCCACTGGCCCATCCAGTCGAACAGCGTGACGTCGTCTTCGAAGTCGTGAGCATGGTCCTGGGCGTAGTAGCCCAGTTCCGCCGCGTCGGTCCACTTGACGGTGCCGGCATCCGGCGTCAGTTCGTTGACCAGGGTGCGCAGCAGGGTGGTCTTGCCAATACCGTTCGGGCCGATGATCGCGACGCGCTCGCCAGCTTCAACCTGGAAGCTGAAGTCCTTGAACAGTGGCTTGCCGTCGAAGCCTTTGGCCATGCGATCGACGATGACCGCCTGGCGGTGCAGTTTTTTGGTCTGTTCGAAGCGGATGAATGGGCTCACACGGCTCGAAGGTTTGACCTCGGCCAGCTGGATCTTGTCGATCGCCTTGGCACGGGAAGTAGCCTGCTTGGCTTTCGAGGCGTTGGCCGAGAAGCGGCTGACAAAGGACTGCAGCTCGGAGATCTGCGCTTTCTTTTTGGCGTTGTCCGACAGCAGTTGCTCGCGGGACTGGGTCGCCACGGTCATGTACTCGTCGTAGTTGCCTGGGAACAGACGCAACTCACCGTAATCCAGGTCGGCCATATGGGTGCAGACGCTGTTCAGGAAGTGACGGTCGTGAGAGATGATGATCATCAGGCTGTTACGCTGGGTCAGGATATTTTCCAGCCAGCGAATGGTATTGATGTCCAGGTGGTTGGTCGGCTCGTCGAGCAGCAGCACTTCCGGATCGGAAAACAATGCCTGCGCCAGCAGCACGCGCAGCTTCCAGCCTGGCGACACTTCGCTCATCGGCCCGAAATGTTGCTCCAGGGGAATGCCCAGGCCCAACAGCAGCTCACCGGCACGGGATTCGGCGGTGTAGCCGTCCATTTCGGCGAACTCGGTTTCCAGCTCGGCGACGGCCATGCCGTCTTCTTCGCTCATCTCCGGCAGCGAGTAGATACGGTCGCGCTCGGCCTTGACCTTCCACAGCTCTTCGTGACCCATGATCACGGTGTCGATGACGTTGAATTCTTCGTAGGCGAACTGATCCTGGCGCAGCTTGCCCAAGCGCACGTTCGGCTCCAGCATGACCTGTCCACCGGACGGATCCAGGTCGCCACCGAGGATTTTCATGAAGGTCGACTTGCCGCAACCGTTGGCACCGATCAAACCATAACGGTTACCGGCGCCGAACTTGACCGAGACGTTCTCAAAGAGCGGCTTGGCGCCGAACTGCATGGTGATGTTAGCTGTGGAGATCAATTACTTTACCTATCAATAGCTTGGGGTGCGCTTATTTGAGCCGGGACCAATTTGGGACCAATCTGAAGCTTTTCCATTTCGCTTCAGTCCGAGCTTGAGTTGATCCAACGCGCATAAGTCGAGAGCAGCATCTGCACACTATGGCCGAGCTGCTGGGAAATGAAGGCGGGGTTCATGCCAGACATAATGCATATTGTCGCATAGGTGTGACGACAGTTGTATGGCGGACGACGACGGATGTTCAGAGCCTTTAGTGTCGGAATCCATTGTTTATGCAGGTCAGATGTCTGTTTCACGTACTCCGAGTTCTTTGAAGGCGGGAAAATGAAAGGAGTTTCTAGCACCTTTCCTTTGCCATTTTTCCGACGCCCTGCATATTCCCCGGCAAATTTTAAGGCGTGCATGGCGCGGTCATTCAACAAAACGCACCGGCCTGCGCCCGTTTTCGTTCGCTCCACCACTTCCCCTAGGGCAATCCCGCGACAGACGTGGGCCGTCCTATTCCCGTCGTCTTGTAGAGTGACCCGTGACTATCCTTTGAAACGAATTTCGCGATAGCGCGGCACTGTAAGATGCCAGGCGATATTGCCGCGAAAAAGGTTGCTCATGGCTTGGGCGCAAAGTTGAGCCTGTTCCCTGGAGCGCTCGTCATAGCCATACAGTGCAAGACGTTCTGGTAGCAGTCTTTGGGCGTTTGTGTAGTCTTCAGTCCAGGCCTCGATACGCCGTGACACCTCACTGGCCGCACGTTCTGGTGAATAACCTTTGGTATGCCTGAGATGGGTCAGGAGGTTATAGATATCTTCATCCGGGTTTTCCATGATGGGGAATGAGAGCAAGTCGTTGACTGCTTTGAGATGGTTGAGGACCAGAGTATTCAGTTCCTGCCAGGGTTGGCTGTAGTAAAGCGATGAGGGCAGGTGAATATTCAGCGCGAAGTAGGTGAACTCAACGCACACCTGAAAGCCGCCCGCGCTACGCCAGAGGCTGTCATAACCCTCGACGCCAGGCTGGGTGTGATTGATACGGTGCATCAGGGCCGTCACGCACGGCTTGAGGTAGGTTGCATATTGCTCTGCCACTCGCTCTTTCCACTGTGGTGGCATCAGGCGGGCGGCACGTCGGATGATATCCGCCAGGCCTGTGGCTAGAGGGCCCTGTGGCCTACTGCGGTAGACAAAAGCAGCATCATAGACTCCCCGGATATGGCGCTCCAGGGCATCAGGATCCTCGCATTCCTCGTCCGCGAGGTCGTCCTGACAACTAAACCAGCCTGTTAAATCAGACAGAACAAACAATGTTTCTCGAGGTGCATCGTTCCACATGAAGCCGGCATATTGTCCGGGAGAGTAAATGTCCTGCTGATGGGTCGCGTGGGCTGTGGATTCCAGACCAATATTCTTGAGCCACAGCCGGGTGTGCTGCTCCGCTTCATCGGTGTAAGGACTCAGTGGGTATGTAGCTTCCTGCAAAGCTTGGGGGAGTTGAAAGGGCGTATTGGCATGATGATGTTCCGTGGTCATGAGTTGTGATGGCTCCATGTCATTTACCCAGTGAAGAGTCGGTCTATCCGTCAGCATACTTCGTCAATGAAGATAAAATTTATACAAATCAAACCATTATGAATCCTCCAGTGGGGTTCTAGCGTTATCTCGGCACTCCCCTTGCTTCGCATTAGCGAAGAGCATCTACTTCAACGAAACTTAACTGTTCTGTTTGTGCGAGATGAACATCTTACAAAGCATGGAAGGCTTTTCAAGTTTTTCTTATAATATTGTTTTATTGAGATTAGCAGGAAAAGATATAACGGATATTGATTCGTCTTTTTGTGAGGCGGCTACCATTAAACCGCCGACACTGTAAGCAGTGCCGGCCGTTGCTTGTTCTGGTCTTTCATTCAGGTCAAAACTCACACTCATAAGTCACGATATCCAGCGAGGCTAGGAGAATGATTAATACCGCTCTAAAGTTTGATGCCAGCTATCAAGCCCAGGCTAAAGCTCAATGGCGCGAGCCGTTTGAGTACCAGGAAAAATCTGGAGGAAAAAAGGTCCGCACGGAACTCGCTTGGGCGCTTTCAGCACTCTATAATTTACCCGCTACGCAAACTCACGTACTGTGTGATGCCATAGAGCATATCAACCTGTCCTCATTGATACATGATGATCTGCTTGACGGCGATCTCGTTCGCCGTGGCGTTGCTTCGGTGTGGGCCAAATATGGACCAGGTGTTGCGCTCATTTCAGGTATGTACGGCTACCTTCATGGCCTTGAGCGCCTTACCTCCTTGAACAATATGGAGGTTGTTCGGGCCGCGTTGGCTGCTCTTGAGTCTCTGCATGTGGGACAGCATCTCGATGCGAAGTTCAGTGATGGGGATACGTTGCCGACGCTGGAACAGTATCGATTCATTGCGCAGACCAATACGAGCTGTTTATTTGTATTTCTCTTGACCGCATGCCAATCCTTGAGTCCATTGAAGGAGCATGTGCATATAGGACTTAAGGAACTATTGCTTGAATTGGGGGTTTACTATCGCTATGTCAATGACTATTGTGACATCAACTATGTTCCACACTTCGAAAAGAAAGGCTTTGCGCCGGACCTGGAGGGTGGCCCCAAATCATTTTTAATGATTTTGGCGGATAGGCCTTTACTTAAAGGCAAGAGAACTATGGAGCAAAAGAGTCAAATTATTCAGGAGTTTGGTCGCGCAGGTGTATTTGATACTGCGCTAACGATGATGGAAGACACCTACTTGAGGATCGAGCAGCGCCTGGAGAGTATTTCTCAAGAAAGCGTCAGGCACAACGTGAAACCGCTAGTGGATTTTGTACGTAATATGCGGTTTCAGCCGGGACCGAATGACAACTACTACACCCAGCGGATTACTTAGATGTAGTGGTCTAATGAAACCGGACATCCATTCAGGCGAGAGTGCTCGCCATATCGAGGTGTCAGATGACCAAGCTGCGAGAGCGCTACCTTGACTAGGCGGCCGCGCATATTCAGTACATGCAAAAAAATCACACATATGAATCTGCAACTGCACCATGTTGTGGTGGATGTCACCAGAGTTACCGGCATGCGAATAGTTCGGGCTATTGTGGCCGGAGAGCGAAGCCCGTCAATATTGGCCTCCATGAGCGATCTGGGATTTGGTTGCAGACATTTTCTATGAACCTCGCCGCAGCGGGCGGCCACGAACAGATGATCGCTGGGCCTGGACCGATGTGGATCAGGGCCGACGGGCATGCTTGGACAGCGACTTTGGGGCGTAAGGCCCAGTCGCTGAGCGGAAAATATGGGGTGCATGCTGGAATTTGGCGCGCGTTGTCCCATATGTGAGGCGTGAGTTGTATGCCAGGGAGGCGGTGTCGGCTGGGCGGGTTGGCATTGTTGAGTGGGTTGCAGGAAAAGCCCGATAAAATTCACGAAATTGCAGCGATAGTTTTGCGTTCGGTCAGGTTTTCTGTTCTTTCACGTTGTTGACAGTTGAACATCTCATTGCCGTGGCCTAAGTTTGCATCGTTCGCCCTGCAGTGATGGCTCTTTACCAGCTCAAGGACGACGAGGCTGTTGGTGCGGGGCGAACTCCTTCTATAGCCTGTGCCCGTCCGCCCGTCAGGAGACACAATGGACAAGCTCTCAGCTCAACACGTGGTTTCAAGCAACAGAGATGCCTGGAACGAATCCGCCGCATACCATCGGGGCAACGACACCTGGCAAACCTTGCTCGATAGTGTCGCAAAACCGGAGTTTTCCTGCCTGGATTCGACGCTTACAGCGTTGCTGCGGCAGGTTGGCGTCCAGGGAAAGAATGTAGTGCAACTGGGTTGCAATAATGGTCGCGAATGTTTGTCGCTTTATAGTCTCGGGGCATCCCACGTAGTGGGTGTGGATCAATCCGCGGCCTTTTTGCAGCAAGCCAGAGAGCTGGCGAGCTTATCACCCCATTCGCCTGAATTTATCGAAACCGACATTCATCAATTGCCTGATCTGCTCTATGGTCGCTTTGACATGGCGTTGATCACGATTGGGGTGCTGAACTGGATGCCGGATGTCGCACAGGCTATGGCTTGTATCGCCAACACGCTGAAGGCCGGCGCGACGCTGGTAATTTACGAGACCCATCCGTTGCTTGAGGTTTTCGACCCCGAGGCGGCCAACCCGATGTTGCCGTCCAGTTCATACTTCCGGCGCGAGCCATTTGTTCTGCAACAGGCACTTACTTACCAGGGCGAAACCAAGAACTCGGTGGCGACTTCTTATTGGTTCGTGCATACGCTGGGAGACATCGTCAACGCAGCCATCGCGGCGGGCCTGCGGATCACTCATTTGCGCGAATACCCGCACTCCAACCGTGAAGACCTGTACGACCAATATGAAAATCAGCCCGCACAATTGCCCATGTGCTACACGCTAACGGCGGTCAAAGAATCGGTTTGAAGGATGATCGGGCAAAAAAAAGCCTGCTGGGGAGGCAGGCCAAGGGATTCACTTGAGGAGTAGGCTTCACCCTATAGCGCCAAAGGTGAAGGGCTTGTGAAAATCCTGTCGCAAAAATGCTTATCCGAACGGATCACCGCCTGCGAATAAAAGTACGCATGGTTTGCCCGGGTCCGGTGCTGAACCGTAGTGGCCTTGGCATACCCTCGTCTGCAGCGATAAACCTGAAGTGGTCACCCTCGAGGATGTAACTTGCGGGCAGTTGTTTGCCGGCGTCGCTGCCCATCGAATCGATCCAGACAATGGTTTTGGGCGTGGTGCTGGCATCCAGCGTGAAGCTGCCCGCCAATAGCACCTCGCCATTTGGCGTCACGACCCGAAACTGGTCGCCGCTGATGGTGGTCAGCGCGCCCGGAGCGGTGTGCGCGTCTGGAGGGTTGTTGATGCCGCTGTCTTCCAGTGCGGTCTGTTCCCACGTACCTTGCAGGTTCTGTCGATCTTGATCGCCAGGGCAGTGTTCTGGGTGATTGGTGGGGCAGGCCATGGGAAATTCCTTTTCGGTAATGGGTGACATGAGCGCGCGCAGCAATTGTGGCATGGCGCAAGAGTTACGCAGCCCCCCAAGTGGTCTACGCTCCTGAAGGCGATAAATGACGCCTATGTGTCAGAAAGAAAACTATCTTTGAGCTGTAGGGATTTTTCCCTGGCCTGAACGGTCGGATGAACGTTGACTCGCGTGCATCTGCCGTGCGCAGAGCGTTGTCCCGGTTATTTTATTTAGTTTCAGGATCCACAGTGTATTGGACAATCAGTGTCCGCTATCTAAGGGTGTGCCCATTTTGAATAGAACTCCCCAGTCTCACGCTAATGCGGCATCAGACGAATTTGATTTGTTTGAACTGTTTCACTCTGTCTGGCGGCAAAAAAAACTGGTCATTGGCTGTACGGTTTTTGCGGGTCTCGTGGGAGTTGGCTACGCATTATTGGCACCGCGCGTCTATCAGGTCAGCAGTGTCTTGCGCCCGGCTGCGATCAACGAGCTGGATGCCCTGAACCGTTCCGAAGTCTATAAGTTGCCACCGGCCGATGCGCTGGCCAAAGTGGGCTCGCAACTGGATTCGTATGAAGCCCGGTTGAACTTCTTCAAGGCCAACCAGGGATTGTTCGAGGCGTTCCAGAGACCGGGGCGTAGTCTCGAACAAAGCTTCGAGGCTTTCAATCGCAACGCTATCAATCTGGTCCTGCCCACCTCAAAAGACACTGACTCGCCCAGCAGTCACATACGCCTGGAATTGCAATATCCCGCCGACATCAATGGCGTCGCGATTCTCAACGGCTTTGTCGACTACGCCATTGCCGCAGAGCGCGAGCAGGTTGGTGCCGACCTTAAAGTGATCGTCAATAACCGGCTCGCGGAACTCAAAGGTAAGATCGACGCCGCCCGTTCCAATTACGAAACGGGCAAGGAGTCGAAGGTCGCCACCTTGCTGGAGGGCGACAAGCTCAAGCGGGCGCGGCTTGAGGACGAGCTCAAGGCGTTGCGCATGCAGATGAAAATGGAGCGCTCCAATCGCTTGGCAGAGCTGGCCGAAGCGATTTCGATTGCCAAATCCATGGGCATAGAGAATCCGACAACCCCTTCGGCCATGGCGGACGCCGGGCGTAGCGGTTCCGGCCAAGTCATGCGTACCGAGGTGACCAACCAGCAGATCCCCTTGTATTTCCTGGGGACCGAGGCTCTCGAGGCTGAACGTGTTGCACTGCAGCGCCGTACCAGTGACGATTTCACTAACAGTCGCGTCGCTGAAATCAGCAAAGAGTTGCAGTTGCTGGAGGTCAACCGTGAGGTCGAGGTGCTGAACAAGCGCGGCAATGAAGATATTTTCCTGCAGGATGTCGAGCCGCTGCGGGCCGAGGTTGCACGCCTGCGTGGGCTGAATATCGATATGAGCAACTTGCAACTGGTGACGATCGATCGTCGGGCTCAGGAGCCACTGAGCCCGATCAAACCGAGAAAAATCCAGGTGGTTGCACTGAGCCTGGTGGCCGGGTTGGCGCTCGGGATACTGGCGGCGTTGATTCGCCATTTTGCGCTGATCCATCGTGACGCCTCGTCCTTTTCATCCCAAGGGGATCAGCGCTTGTCCCGGCGCGAACGCAAGGATGATGAACCGTTGACCTGAAGGGCTCAAGCCACACCCTCGCTGTAACCTTTGCGGGCTGCATCGCAGCCCGACATGTCCATCGCTGACACCTTTTAACAATATTTGCTTAACCTTTTGTTACAAGCTGTGGCTAAAATAAAAGCCATTGGCCACGATCTGCGGGTTTGCCACGCTCGTCGTGTCGCCTGTTGACGAATTGTGATTTCAGGCGCTGCTTAATATCCTCGGTCTTGTTGGCCCCGCAGGAGCAGCCTGTACTCTTCTGACATGTGACGAATTCCCTTGAAACTCATCATTGTTGCTCTCTACCTTGTCTCCATTGCGTATGTACACCTGCGTGGCCGGGTGAGACATAAGCTGGGTCGCCAGTTAAGCGATCACTCCACCTTCCTGGCCCCCATCAATTGCTTTCTTTACCTGTTTTCCAGGCTGCCCAGCCGACCGTACCTTTCTCCCAGCGACTTTCCCGACTTGAGTCCATTGCAGGAGCACTGGGAAGAGATTCGCCAGGAAGGCCAGAATTTGATGCGGGCGGGGGAGATCAAACGCTCGGACCAATACAACGACGTGGGTTTCAACTCGTTTTTCAAGTCAGGCTGGAAGCGTTTTTACCTGAAGTGGTACGGCGACAGCCATCCTTCCGCCATGAAGTTGTGCCCGCGTACGACCGAACTGGTGCAGAGCATCGGCTCGATCAAGGCAGCGATGTTTGCCGAGTTGCCGCCGGGTTCAAGACTGGTTCGCCATCGTGATCCGTATGCCGGCTCCTATCGCTACCATCTGGGGCTGGATACGCCTAATGATCCGGGTTGCTACATCAACGTGGATGGCGAGAATTATTACTGGCGCGACGGTGAGGCGGTGATGTTCGATGAGACTTATATCCACTATGCCGAAAACACTACCCAGCACAATCGCATCATCCTGTTCTGCGACATCGAACGTCCAATGAAGTACCGCTGGGCCGCTGTGTTCAATCGCTGGTTCAGTCGGAACGTGATGGCGGCGGCGGGTTCGCCCAATGATGCCGGAGACAAGACCGGTGGCTTGAATCGAGCTTTCACCCGGCTGTACAAAATCCGTCTGCGGGGCAAAGAGCTGAAAAAGCGCAATCGCACGCGCTATTACCTGGAGAAATGGGCGATCTTTGCCGGCCTGGCAGCAGTTTTCCTGCTTATTTGAGCCAGCCGACCGAGCGCATCACTCTGGAGGATGCGCTCCCAGTCGTTCCCACAGCTTCTTGCTGATCCACTGCCGATTGGCATAGCCCGCCCATGGATCTTCCTGCAGGTGCTGCACGCGCTCTTGCAGGTTGTCGATGTTCCACTGCTGTGCCCCGCGCAGCTCGCTCAGTTCATCCCTGCTGACCGGCACGGACACCGGCAAGCCAGGCCGGACCCACACCGAGTAGGCCGCGACCGTACTGGCTCCGCGCCCATTGCGCAGATAATCGATAAAGATCTTGCCCCGCCGTTTTTTTGGCCCGGAAGTGGCGGTAAAGCTCCGGCAACTGCTGCGTCATGAACTGGGCAAAGGCTTTGCTGAAAGCCTTTACCGTTTCCCAGTTGTCTCTGCGCGCCAGTGGCACGATCAGGCGCGCATGCCCAGGGTCCAGCTGCTTGATAATGGGGATCGCCAAACGCTCGGCATGTTTCTGGAAAAACTGCTCGCCCTCGATGCCTTCAGGTGCCCTCAACAACGAAGCCGGGATATGGGCCAAGCCGAAACTGATTGCACCTTTCCATATGGCGCGTGGCATAGGATCACCTGCTGTAGGGATAGTTGTGCAGGTGACCTGCCGGCCTTGAGAAAAGTTTCTGTCATCGGCTGACCGGAATCCGGCATTTCACGGTCATTGAAAAGTCGTGTTACACCTGATCAGAAACTATTTAGTTACCAAACTCGAACCCAGGGCGTAGCGTGCTATCGAAAGCAAGTACTGCTCGCCTCAGAGAGGTTTGTCATGAATGCTCCTATACACCATCTTGTCCTGTTGACGTTCGGCCTGACGTTGAGCGCTCTGGCCCAGGCACAGAATCTGCCCAGTAATAACACCCCTTACAACAGCCCGATTCACCGGGCCAACCCCAATAGCATGCAGGGCACCAAACCCAATACGCCTAGTGTTCCCGGCATCTATACCGCGCCCGTTCCGCGGCCGCCAACCCTGGAAAACGGTGGCATCGGTAATCGCTATCCGCAGCGCAATACGACGCCTGCGCAGCCGGCTACCCAGCCATCGCCCCCCACCCGTGACGCCAACGGCAATCGTCGACCCTGATGACGGTTATGGCTGAAACCCAACAAGGAAACCCACGGTATGTTTCTACGTAAAACGCTTTTGGCGACACTTTGCGCCGGCACCTTGCTTGCGCTGACACCCTCGGTGTTTGCTGCCGACACCCAGCAGTTTCCCAGCGAACAGGGCAGCGTGACGGTAACTCCGGTGGCCAAAGGTTTGAAAAACCCTTGGGCGCTAGCGTTTCTACCGGATAACCAGGGTTTTTTGGTGACTGAGCGTCCTGGTGACCTGCGGGTCGTCAGCCCGGACGGCAAGCTTTCAACGCCTTTGAATGGGGTGCCGCAAGTCTGGGCCAAGGGGCAGGGCGGTTTGCTGGATGTGGTGTTGTCGCCGAGTTTCAGGCAGGACCGATGGGTCTATCTGTCCTACGCCGAAGGCGGCGGTAAGGGCGGCACGGCTGGCACGGCAGTCGGTCGAGGACGGCTTAGCAAAGATTTGAGCAGTCTTGAGGACTTTCAGGTCATCCTGCGGCAGGAGCCGAAGCTGTCGACGGGCAATCACTTCGGTTCGCGGTTGGTGTTTGACCGCGACGGTTATCTGTTTGTGACCCTGGGGGAAAACAACGACCGGCCAACAGCCCAGGACTTGGACAAGCTGCAGGGTAAAGTCGTGCGCATCTTCGCCGACGGTCGAGTGCCGGATGATAATCCCTTTGTCGGCCAGGAAGGGGTCCGGCCCGAGATCTGGTCCTACGGCCAGCGCAACCCCCAGGGCGCTGCGCTGAACCCGTGGACGGGTACTTTGTGGGAACACGAACACGGCCCGCGCGGCGGTGATGAAATCAACATCATCGAGCGTGGCAAAAACTATGGTTGGCCATTGGCGACTCACGGCATCAACTATTCCTTGCTGGCGATTCCAGAGGCCCAGGGCAAGAGCGTCGAGGGCACCGTGGCACCGCATCATGTATGGGAGAAGTCACCGGCCATCAGCGGCATGGCGTTCTATGACGCTGACCGTTTCAGCCCTTGGCAACACAGTGTTTTTATCGGCGCCCTGGCCAGCCAGGAACTGATTCGCCTGCAATTTGATGGCGACAAGGTGGTGCATGAGGAGAGATTGCTGGCTGGGTTGAAAGCTCGCATTCGCGATGTACGGCAGGGACCGGATGGCTATTTGTATGTGCTGACGGACGAAGAGAATGGGGTGTTGTATCGGGTTGGGTTGAATCAGGATTGAGGGGCAGATAGCGGCGCCGAGGGGGGTTCAAACCACAAGAACCCCCCACTCCAGATCAACACAACCCTTCAGTTTGCAGCGTGACTACCATTACAAGCCCAGCTCGGATAGCCCCGGATGGTCATCCGGGCGCCGCCCAAGTGGCCAGTGGAACTTGCGCTCGCTGGCTTTGATCGGCATGTCATTGATGCAGGCATGGCGGCGGGACATCAAACCGTCCTCGTCAAACTCCCAGTTTTCATTGCCATAGGAGCGGAACCAGTTACCGGAATCGTCGTGCCATTCGTAGGCATAACGCACGGCAATGCGATTGCCCGTGAACGCCCACAGCTCTTTGATCAGTCGATACTCCAACTCCCTGGCCCATTTGCGGGCAAGAAAAGCCTTGGCCTCGGCGCGGTTGTGGGCAAATTCAGTGCGGTTGCGCCATGTCGTGTCAAGTGTGTAGGCCAGGGACACACGTTGCGGGTCCCTGGAGTTCCAACCATCTTCGGCCAGACGAATTTTTTCAATGGCCGACTCGAGCGTAAACGGCGGAACGGGCGGGCGGACTTCAGCCTTGGATGACATAGGTCGACTCCTGAAAAAGTTAAGGTTTGAACTTGCGGTGTTGCAATCACAGCGCCAATAAAGTTCGTGCCATGGCTTGCGCATTATCCGCAGCGCTTGCATCGCCCGTGACGAATGCAACGGTGATGGCACCATCGATCAGGATCAGCAACTGCGCGGCCTGTTGTTCTGCAGCGACACAGCCATGTGCTTTGCATAGTTGCAGCAGGTATTCGAACAGTTTTTGTTTATGGGCCTTGGCCAACAGCCGTACAGGGTCATGCGGGTCGCCGGTTTCGCCACTGGTGTTGATGAATGCACAGCCGCGAAAGTCCTTGGAGCCGAACCAGGCCTTGAGCGCGGTAAACAGCCCGAGCAGGCGTTCGCCGGTGCTCTGGTTACGCTCGACTTCGGTTTGTAGCCATTGCATCCAGCGTTGATCGCGCCGTTGAAGGGCGGCGATAACCAACTCGTCCTTGTTGGCAAAGTAACGGTAAATACTCTTCCTGGAGACGCCAGCGGTTTTTACCAGTCGATCCATACCGGTAGCAGCTATGCCGCTTCTGTAGATCAGCTTTTCGGCAACGTCCAAGATAATGTCGCAGGTTTCATTACTGTTCATTTCGTTCATTTTTCAAAAGTAGAACGATCATTCTTCTTGGTCAAGAAATTATTTTTCAGTGGTCGGTGGGAAGACCTGTGCACGTCCATGGTGTAAGCTCGTGAGCTCTTCGGATTCGACCCACTGCGAGCCCTATGCCGTCGTTCTTCAAACGCTCCCTGTTACCCAAGCTGCGCGGTTTTCCTCTTACTACCGACGCCATCGACGTGCTCAACGGGGCCGCCGAGTTTCGCCGTTGCCTGCTGGAAAAAATCGCCCAGGCGACCCAGCGCATTTACATCATTGCGTTGTATTTGCAACACGACGAGGCCGGCCAGGAAATCTTCGATGCCCTGCATGCGGCCAAGGCCGCCCGGCCCGAGCTGGATATCGTGGTGGTGGTCGACTGGCTGCGGGCCCAGCGCGGGCTGATTGGTGCAGGCAAGCAACCGGGAAACAGCGCCTGGTATCAGGCCATGACCCAAAGTCATGGCAGCAGCGTGCCGGTGTACGGCGTGCCGGTGCAGACCCGCGAATTGTTTGGCGTATTGCACCTCAAGGGATTCGTGATCGATGACAGTGTGCTGTACAGCGGCGCCAGCCTGAACAATGTGTACCTGCACAAGTTCGACAAGTACCGTTTCGACCGCTACCACCTGATTCACAGCCAGCCATTGGCTGACTCGATGCAGCACCTGGTGGAGCATGGGCTGGTCGCGTCGAAGGCGGTGCACCGCCTGGACCTGCCAAACCTGCCCAGCACTCGCAGCTTGCGCAATGACATCGGTGACCTGCGCAGCCGCCTCAAGCACGCGGCGTATGACACCAGCGCGGGCCAGCTCGCAAATGGCGGACTGTCAGTCAGCCCGTTGCTGGGGGTGGGCAAGAACAACCCGCTGAGTCGGGTGATCTGTGAACTGATTGCCAGCGCCCAGCAACAACTGACCATCTGCACGCCGTATTTCAACCTGCCGTTGGCCGTCACCCGCGAAATCAATCGCGCCCTGGCGCGCGGGGTGAAGATCGACATCATTGTCGGCGACAAGACGGCCAACGATTTCTACATTCCCCCCAGCGAGCCCTTCAAGGTAATCGCTGCGCTACCGTACCTCTACGAGATCAGCCTGCGGCGTTTTGCCCGGCGGCATCAGCGGATGATCGACAGCGGTCAATTGAACCTGCACCTGTGGCACGACGGTGATAACACCTACCACCTCAAGGGCATGTGGATTGACCAGCGCTATACCTTGCTCACCGGCAGCAATATCAACCCGCGGGCATTTCGCCTGGACCTGGAAAATGCCTTGCTGATCGACGACCCCAAGGGGCAGTGGCTGGAGCCGCGGCGCGCTGAGCTTGTGGAGATTTTTCGGCACTCCACGCGAATCGAAGGCTACCAGCAGTTACAGACGCTGGTGGATTATCCGCCAGCGGTCGGCAAGTTTCTGCGGCGCGTCAGCCGGGTACGCATCGAACGCTTGTTGTACCGGATCCTCTAAGACGCGGCGCTGTTGCGCGCCGCAGGCCAGCAGGCGACGAGCAACAGCAGGGCGGCGGCCACTAGATACGGCAGGCGCGGCTCGATGGCATAGATCAAGGTTGCGGCCAGAGGCCCGATCACCACCCCGAACCCCTGGGCCGCACCTACCGAACCTGCCGTCGCGCCTTGCTCCGAAGCTTCTACGGCATTGGCCGCCAGTGCTGCGAAGGACGGGAAGATCCAGCCCATCCCGGCTGCCGAGACAAAGAAACACAGCCACAGGATCCACGCCGTGTCGGCGAACATGCTGCCGGCAAACCCCAGGGCCGAGACGACGGCACCGACACGAATCATCCGCAGGGGTGGCCACTCCAGCTTGCGCACCAACAGCTGCGAGCAGATCAACGCCAGGCCAACCATTGTCAGGGCAATCCCGGCCGTTTGCGCAGCGTCGGCCGGGGTCATCTGCAGGCGGTCCAATGCGAAGAAGCCCACGGTGATCTGGGCAATCGACACACATAGCATCGCGACAAACGCCACCACCAGTGGCCGCCGCAAGCGCGGGTCCGACAGGTTCACTGCTTTCGGGGGTTGCTTGAGGTGCAGTTCCTGGCGCGGCAGTTTTTTCAGCAGCACCAAAAAGCCGGCCATCGGCAGCAATGCCATTGCGTAAAACGGTAGGCTCAGGCTGTAGCGCGCCAGCAGCGCGGCGATGGCCGGGCCCAGCACCAGGCCGCAGGCGTTTGCGGCTCCCAGCGACGCCATGGCCTTGGCGCGATGCCCAGGCTCGATATTGTCGGCAATCAGCGCGTAGCCACCCACCGGAATCGCCGCATAGAACACGCCGATCAGGCCGCGTCCTAGAATCAACCCGATAAATGCCAGCATGGCCGAGGGCAGCACCTGCAACGACACATCTATAAACACGCACAACGCCCAGTAAGCCAAGGTGAAGCCGCCTGTACCGAGCAACAAAACCCGGCGCCGACCGAGACGATCGCTGGCCTGGCCCCAAGGCCGGGCCAGCAGCATCCAGATCACCCCGGATATGGTTACCGCAGCGCCTGCCTGCCAGGTCGCCAGCCCGAGAACCCTTGCGATGGGGCCGATCAGCGAAACAAAAGCCATCATTGCCATGGTGCAGGCCATGTTGGCGATCAGCAGCGGACGCAGGTTGAACGAGGCCGGGGCGGTCAAGGCAGGTTCGACGCCGGCGATCGAATTGGGCATGGGAATCTTCCGTGAGTGGGTGTCGATTGAACGTTATAGGTAAGACGACCAAACCGATAGCGAGATTAGCGGGACTGATGAAAATGTACAGCCGGCAAACAGGTGATCCCGGGTATGACTCGCCCGTGATCATCGCCGGGATCAGTTCAAGCCCAGCTTGCCCCGCAGAGTCGACAGGTCTTCGGCCAAGGTATTGACCGGGCCCACCAGCGCCTTGCGGTCGTTTTTCTTGACCTTGTCATAGGTTTCAAAGCCGCCATCAGCGGTGTGGTACTTGGCCAGGATCGTGTCCACGGTGGCGAAATTTTTATCGACCTTGGCCAGGAACACCTTGTCTTGTTGCTCGATCTGTCCGCGAAACAGGTCGACGATTTTTTTCGCGCCGTCAATATTGCCCTGGAAATCATACAGATCGGTATGACTGTAACGGTCTTCCTCGCCGGAAATCTTGGTGGCGGCAATTTCCTCCAGCAACGCGGCGGCACCGCCGACGACTTTCTCCGGTGGGAATGTCAGGTTGGCGACACGGGTTTGCAGGTCTTTGACATCTTTGTTCAAACCGTCGGCGAGGGCATCCAGGCCTTGGGTGGTGTTCTCGGAGAACAGGCTGTATTCGAGGCGGTGGAAGCCGGTAAAGTCCTCGGCATCGACGCCTTTTTCGTGATCGTCGACGCGCGAATCGATGGAGGCATCCAGGTCGCTGAACAGCTCGGCGATCGGCTCGATAGACTCATAGTAGACCCGGGTCGGCGCATACAGCTTTCTGGCAGTGGCCAGGTCGCCTTGTTTCACCGCGAAGGTGAAGACCTGGGTCTGGATCACCAGCTCATCGATTTTGTCAGTCACATAGATCTTGTAGTCCGAGACCGGTCCGACCAGATCCAGCGGCGCGGGCGTGGCCAGGGCCGCCTGTGCGACGGAGGTCAGTAGCAACGACAACGCGATAGTGGTTTTTTTCATGGGATGGTTTCCGTCTGGGAGATTCACGCCTTGGTTGTGGTCTGCGGCTGGGTCGCTTCCAGCAGCGTGCGGCCGAGGAAATCCTGTGGTCCGGTAACGCCCGGCAAGCTAAAGAAATACCCGCCGCCTACCGGCTTGAGGTACTCCTCCAGCGGCTCGCCGTTGAGTCGGGTCTGCACGCTGATAAAGCCTTTCTCCAGGTCCGCCTGGTAGCAAATGAATAACAGCCCCATATCCAGCTGACCGTTTTTGTTGACCCCATTGGAGTAATTGAACGGCCGGCGCAGGATCAGATTGGCCTGTGACTGTGGGGTGCGCGGGTTGGCCAGGCGGATATGCGCATCGAGCTTGGTCAGCTTGCCGTGGGGGTCCTGGCTGTAGTCCGGGACCTGGGTTTCGTGATGACCATCCATGGGCGCGCCACTGGCTTTGATCCGGCCGATGATGCTTTCCTGTTCTTGCAGGGGCGTACGGTCCCAGCGCTCGACGAAGTTGCGGATGATCCGTACCGCCTGATAGCTGCCATTGGCCGCCCAGGCGGGTTCGTCGCTGCCGCGGCGGACCCAGACAATTTGCTCCATCGCTTGATTGTCATTGGAGTCCGGGTTGGCCGAGCCATCGCGAAAGCCCAGAAAGTTGCGTGCGCTTTGCGCCGGTGTACCGGGGCGGGCAGGGGCCTGGGGCGGCACGCTGCCTTCCTGCTTCCAGCGCACCAGCAACAGGTCCGGCAGGTTTTTCACGATATCGCGCAGGGCGTGGATATTGGTGTCCGGGGTGTTCGCACAAAACTGCAGGCTCAAGTCGCCGTGACACTGTGCAGGGTCAAGGGCGTCGTTAGGGAATCCGAGCATGCGGCTCAGGTGCTTGGGCTTGGCGCCGGTCAGGCCGAAACGTTGATCAAATAGCGACTCGCCGACCGAGACGGTGACAGTCAAGTTGTCCGGCGACACCACCGGGCCGAGAATTCCGGAGTCGGTAGGAGGCAGTTTCGGGTCCACCTGCGGCACCACACCGCCGGTCATCAAAAAGCCGATGCGCTCGTTGAGTGTGCGAAACAGTCGTTCCAGGTCATCGCGGTCACCGGCCAACACGTCGAAGGCCACCAGCATGCCGCAAGCCGGACGCGGGGTGACGATTCCGCTTTGGTGCGTGCCATGGAAGGCGTGGTGGCCCCGGGTTTTTTCGCTGCTCGGCGCGGCAGTGACTTGGGCGGCATTTGCCGCCATCGCCGGGCAACTGAGGCTGCTGCCCGCTATTGCGGCGCCGGTGGCAGCCATCCCCAGCAAGACACGACGACGCTGTAGATCAAATTGCGCTGAATCACTCATAGGTTTGAACGTCTTCACTTCAGGCCGGTAAGGCCTAGGGCTGGGTCGATTCCATCGAGTACAACGGCCAGAGCCTTGGCCTTGTTGGCGATCTGCTGACGCTGAGCGACGGTAACGCTGTCATAGGTGCTGTAGTGGTTGTCGACCTTCAAGGTGCCGAGCAGGGTGTCGAGTGCATCCATCGCGCTGGAAATCTCGGGTAACAGGCCGGCAGCCGACGTGCTCAGCAGCGGGCGCATCAGATCAACCACCTTGCGGGTCACTTGCAGATTGGCGGCGAAGCCATTGAGGTCAAGGTGGCTATAACGCTCTTCCTCACCGCTGGCGGCGCGCACGTCTGCCAGGTTGCTGAGATTGCGCACCAGGATGTTCACCAACTGCTCAGGGGGCAGTGGCTGGGCCAGCAGTTGTTGCTTGAGGCGTGTGACGTTGGAGAGCAATTGCTGAGCGACGGGTATCAAACCGTCGAGATTGCGTTGCTCGAACAGGCCATATTCGAGGCGGTGGAAGCCGCCGAACGCCGGGTCTTGCTCGCGTTTTTCGTAGTAGTCGGCGCGGGCGTTGATGGTGTTGTCCAGCAAGGCCAGGCGCTGGGAGGCCGGAGCCAGACGCTGGTATGCCTCGCGGGCAGGCAGATAAAGCGCCTGGGCCTGCTGCAGGTCACCGGCTTCTATTGCCTGTTCAAGGGCGTTGACCGCATTAATCAGCGTGCTGCCCTGGCGGCTCAGGTACACACGGAACTCCGACAGTGGCCCGATAAAGGCGACCATCGATGGCTTGGCTTTCGCCTGGGCTTCGGATGCTGCCGTCGGCGTTACATGCAAGGTGCCACGTGGGTTGTTCAACAAGCCGCAGGTAATGGCGTAGTCGCCGGGCAGCAGGTTGGCGTTGATCACTTGGCTCAAGCCTGGCGCGATGTTTTCGCGTTCTTCAACCACCAGCACGCCATCGAGGATTTCCCACTCCACTGCCCGGTCCGAACGGTTGATGATGCGAAAGCTGGCTCGGCCCGCCGGTACGACCAAGGCATCGGGCTCGCAGTTGTGAGCGTGAATGGTCACGGTTATTTCGCTGTGATTGGCCTGGCGCTTGGCGGCGGCCAGTTGCGAGGCATAGTAGAAAAGGCCCGCCGCGGCGATCATCACGACCACCGAGCCGGCCAACGCCCAGCGCAAGGCGCGAGGAGGCGAGGACGGTTGAGGGGATTGGCTGGGCAAGTGGCAGTCCTTACGGGTTGCAAACGGAGGAAGTTGAGCGGGGGGCGGGTGCCGCTGGCAGCAAGAACATCACCAGAGCGACCACCAGGTAAATCAGATACGCCCCCAAGGTGCTGACTGTCGGCGCCTCCTGATAACCGAACATGCCCGCCAGCACTGAGCCCAGCGAACTGTCCATGGGCAACGTGGCACTGAAGTCGAACAAGACGTTTTGCAGATGGTTCCACACGCCGGCCTCGTGCAAGGCCTGCACCGAGTTGGCGAGAATGCCGGCGGCGACCACGAGGATGAACAGCCCGGTCCAACGGAAGAACGCGCCGAGGTTCAGGCGCATGCTGGCGCTATAGATCAGCCAGCCAATGACGATCGCCAGGGCCAGCCCCAGCACGGCACCGATGGGTGCGCCGGGGCCTTCGCTCTGCTGGAACACCGCGAGCAGGAAGAACACGGTTTCCAGGCCTTCCCGGGCTACGGCGAAAAACGCCATGGCAATCAGGCCGAGGACCTGATGCCTGGGGCCGGCCAGCGCGTATTCGAGGGATTGGTGCAGGGAATGTTTGATCGATCGCGCCACCTTGCGCATCCAGAACACCATGGAGCTGAGAATGCCCACGGCTACCAGACCGACGATGCCCTCAAACAGCTCCTGCTGTTTTTGCGGGAACTCGGCACTCATCAACTCCAGGCCGCCCCCCACCAGCAGCGCCAGGGCGGCGGCGAGAAAGACCCCGATCCATACCGCGGGCATCCATTGGCCGCGCCCGGTCTGTTGCAGGTAACTGGCGATAATGCCAACGATCAGTGCCGCCTCAATCCCTTCGCGCAACATGATCAGAAATGGAACGAGCATTGGGCACCGATGACAAATTAGATAGGGAGCTAAGTTGTAACATGGTGATACGTATTCCCAAATGATATTTATTGGCGTTTGCTGAACGGCAGCTGAACAGGGCTTTCAATAGCCAGAGCCGATGCCCCTGAACCTTGCCGGCGTCGGCCTTTCGCACTGGCCATCTGGCTCCTACAATGATCGACCACACAGAAGAACAAGATCGAGCTGCCGCCAATGTCGGAAAAAGACACCATCTCCATCCACCTGGTACGTGAAGCGCTGTTGCAGAGTTGCGCTCCGGGGGCGGCGACCCGGGAAGCGCTGATCAAGGTTGGCATTGACCCGGCGTTGCTGGAGCAGCCGTCGGCCCGGGTTGCGGCCATGGCCTACGCACGGCTGTGGCGGTTGCTGGCGTGGCGCAGTGATGATGAGTTTTTCGGCATGGACCCGCGCAAGCTCAAATCCGGCAGCCTGGCGTTCCTTTGCCGCACCTCCATGGCCCAGCCAAGCCTGGGCACGGCCCTTGAAATGGGTCTGGACTTCTTGTCGTTGATGCTTGAACGCATGCCGGCACAACTGGTGCGCCAGCAAAGCCTGGCGGAAATCGTGTTGCTGGAACCCGAAACCGAACCTCGGCGTGCTTTTACCTATTTTTGCTATTGGATGATCGTCCACGGCGTCGCCTGCTGGCTGGCAGGCCGGCGTATCCCGATCCTGGCCATTGAACTGCGCTGTTCGCAACCGGCGTTCTGTGATGATTATCAGGTGATGTTTTCCGACAACCTACGTTTTGATCGACCACGCACACGGATGATTTTCTCCGCCGATTGCCTCGACCTGGCGATCAAGCGCAGCCCCGCTGAGCTCAAACGCTTCCTGGCACATGCGCCGGCCAATATCCTGGTCAAGTACCGGGACCCTGACAGTCTCGCTACCCGTATCAAAAAAGACTTGCGCCAGATGCCCGCCGGCAGTTGGCCGGAAACCGAAGGCCTGGCCAACAGCCTGTGCATGTCTGCCTCTACATTGCGCCGACGCCTGGCCGAAGAGGGTCAGACTTACCAGGGCCTCAAGGACAGCGTGCGCAAGGAATTGGCCATTGTCTGGCTGGCCGAGCCGGACATCAGTTTTGGTGATATCGCCAGCCGGTTGGGTTTTGCCGATGTGAGTTCGTTCTACAAGGCTTTTCGCAAGTGGTCGGGTTCCAATCCCGGGCATTACCGCAGTTTGATTCTCAACGACGTCTAAGGCGCACACTTCACGTAAGAGTGGCCGCTCGACAACCTGCAGGACTGGGCTCGAATCCTGAGCAATAGACATCAAAAATCCGAAGTCCCAAATCAGACTCCGGATGTGCTGCAACTGAGGGTTGTTGAGTCAACCTCGGGTGACCAGTATTGCGAAGGTTTAACCATTCACCCTTGGGTCGATTTCAACGCCAGAGCGGGTCCTCCGGCCATGGCCTTGGTCGAGCTGTTTTGCTGCTCCTGCGTTTCAAAGTTGACGAAGTTATCCGGGAACCTGAAGTGCGAATCCATCACTTCCCAGAACTCCTCATTCTGCGGCTGATCCACGTCCCAGATCCTTTGCGCCAGGGACGCGGCGTCATTGCGGGTCAAGTCCGGCCGTCCCTTGGCCTCTTGTATGACCCTGTCGACATGAGCCCGCAATGCATTGGGGCCGGTGGTTTCGATGGTGCTTTTGTTCGGGCGGCTAAAATAGCGATCGCCCGTGTATTCATTGCCTTTCATGCAGCGGTATTCGTTGCCGATGTTTTTTACCAGTCTTGAAATCATCTCGCTCCCGGGGTGGGCGGAAAACAAGGCGTTGGCAAAATAAGGGGTTTTGCTGCCGCTGGCTTCATTCTTGCCTTCGGCCATGCCAATCAACATAAGGTCGGGGTGAGCATTCAACGCTCCGTCGAGAGACCGAGTGCTCTCCAAATCGATGTCCGTATAGGTGCCGCCGTACTGCTCGACGATTTCATAACGCGCGACGTCAGAAGCGGCCGCATAGCCACCGTTGCGGCCCATGATTTCATGTTGATACACATCCCGGTTCTTCAAGCGGATATCCGAGGGATCGCTCAGGTCTCGGATCTGGACGTTTTTCAGGTCGCCGAATCGCTCGTGCAATGCATCCAGGGTAGTCGTGTCACGGGAAGGCTTATTGGCATAGCGATCCCAGGACTTCGTCGTCTGATCCAAAATCACGGCTTCTGCCTGGTAGAACTTGTCGTCGGTACGAGCGGCATACCTGGCAAATGCATTGAGTACCGCCGTGGCATTGTCTGGATTGACTTTTCCGCCGTCGGGAAGCAATAACGCTTTAAGTTGTTTGTTGTCAGAAGTGGAAAGCGCCTTGTTCAACTCACTGATTACTTGCAGCTTTGCAACTTTACTGCTAGGTAAATGCTCGGTATTGACCGGGGCTTGCATTGCCACCTTGAGTTGGCTGAATAAGCCACGCATAGGTCTTTCCGATTGATAGTCGGGGTAAATATCCTGCGCTCTTTGCTGTGCCAGTTTGTTGGTGGCGTAGGCCTTGAACTGAAGGGAATCCACCCACAGCATGACGGTATGGCTGGGGTTCATTTTTGCCCACTGACGAAGATATTGCTCTTGTACTTTTCCTGGCTCGGAACCAACCCACACCATATGAATATTGTTTGGGACGGGTTTGAATTCATCCTTTGGATAAGAGGCGGCAAAGCTCGCAGTAGCTGGAGCATGGAAAGGCGCATGGTTTGCACTTGCCATATGAGTCGGCAGGTTAGGCACAGAGAGAGACTTGAACATATTAACTCCAATAGGTTGACTACGCCTCCCTGCGCTAATTCTGATAGCGCGGCCAATACTGCTCTTACATAACAAGCGAAACAAAGCTTAATAGTGTAACTAGTTTTATAGTAAAATAAATTTACAAACTGTTATGAAGCTTGCTGCTTCTTTTCGACCAATAACTCTCTTCGACTCAATTGTTACTTCAAAGGTGATGGGGCTTCTGGCTGGCCGCCAATTCTTGAAAGACCGCCATTCGACTCTCAACGACCTCGGTTGTCGAAACAGTCGGCAGCAATATAGGAAACTTCCTATAGGTGGCGATGATGTGAACTATAAGCTGGAAGCACTTTTTCCGTAATGAAGAGTGCCGAAATGCCATTGGATTGCCTCTATGCTGATACCGTAAAAGATTATCGCCCGTCGGATAATCTCGCCCGTCGTCACTTGAGCCCCGTCAGTGGAGCGGTGTCGAGCGTCAACAACAGCGCAGCACAACCTTCGATTCAGGCCGAATTGGCGCAACTGCGGCGCGATATCAAGCGAACCTCGGAGGAACTTCAGCGTCACCAATTGCACGCCGGCTATGAGGATGTACGTCAACATCCGCTAAGTACTGCTCAAAAGCTCAAGGACCTGTTGGTGCGCGTGCAAATGGCTGGCTCTGGCCACCAACCAGGACACGTTCCGAACTGCGCCATGCAAAAGAAATGGGCGGCAGAAGAACGCTTGACGCAACTGAACCAGCGCTACGTTCCACTGGCCACGGCAGAAGCCTTGGCGCAGATGAGCGATCAACTGATGGCAGCAGAACAGACCCTTGAAAGCCTTCCTGACGCTCTCGCAGCTGAGCTAAAGCCTCAGGTTGAGCGCTTCAAGGAACGCTATGAGGCAGCAAAGTTCGGCTTGGCCATTAGCATCGGACAGGACTTTGCGAAAGACGCCGAACCCCTGATGCCGTTGTTCAACCTGACGACTTATCTAGGGCTTCAGCAAGCAGGCGATGACATCCGCGGGGCTGCCCGTGCTGCGCAAGACCTCTACCGTGGGGAATTCGGTACTCGGCCCAACCGGCTCTATGAGAACCGGTCAAAAATGTTTGCTGAGGATGAACGCCAGGCCTGGGCGACAAATGAAGCAATTGCCCTCGATAAACCGCCGCAAACCACTCAAGCCTGCGCAGCAGTTGGCAGTTCGTGGGTCCAACAGTTCGCCTCAGACGCCCGGGAACTTTTGAGCCGCATCGATAAGTTGCTAAGTCTGCCAAGTGCCGAGGGCGCGGACCTGAAGGAAGTTGTTGTCCTGTTAAAAGACATGGTCGGGCAGGGCCGTCATGCCGAAACTGTCAGTTTGCAGGCGTTGAGCAACGGCGTGTACCGCCCCACAACAGAGCGCATCGCGAGCGAGGAGTTTACCGAGCAGTTGCAGTCCATGGCCGTCGCGCTAAGAGGATGGCTGGTGATGACGGGCGCCTTGGCGGCGCAGCGTGTTGGCAATGCGATCGAGCAGCATCCGGTAATTACCGTCGGCGCACTGGCTGCTTTGGGGGTGATAAGCAACACGTACAGTGCCTGGAATCTACCGCCATCCCCAGCCCTGGATGAACCGCCAATACCTTCCCATGAGCGTGACCTCACTCTCCTGGAAAGGCAGGTCGAGATTGCCCTGGATACACCTCTGCCTGGCAAGCCAGAGGAAACGATCGGAGAAGCCCTGCAAAACTATCTGGACACGGTGCATTCGCGGGATCGGCGAGATACATCCAGTATCGACGAGCCTTCGGACAAAGCCCGGCAAATGCTTGCGGTCATGAACGAGTTGACTCCCAGCGGGACGCAGACGTTTGGATCCTTGATCCGCCAGGCCGCGGATATCGCCGACTCAGTCAGTGATCAAGAGTTGGCTCAGGCGATCTCCTCCGACCTGGAGCGCCATGCAGCCCTATTGGAGCTCGTGTATGCGCCCCAGTTGTCAAAGCAGATGAGCGAGACGGTGAGTCGGGCATTCAAATGGATGGAGCAACTTTATTCGCCAATTCTGATCCCTGCCGGGCGTCTCGATGAGATTGTCAGCGAGCAGATTAAACGTTATGAAAAAGAAACCGGTAAACCGACGAATCTGAAACCCGAGAGTTTGATTCGAGTTGATTATGAGGAGGCGCAATCGGCAAACCCTAACTGGCAAATCACCGCGTCGGTCAAAAAGAGCAAGTCGTTTCCACTTTATCAAGTAGCTACCGGTATTCACGAACGCGAATTAAGTCTGATGAAGGATGCGTTAGGGCGCAGCTTCAAAGTGGTGGGAGTTGAGCATGAGCAACTGGTTGACTTCATAGATAAGAGCTCCATAAAGAATCAGCTGGAGTCAGAATTTGATGCTTATTTAAAACGCCCAGAGCTGAAAGAGAATTCGCTTGAGTTCTATCAGAAAAGAGTTTTAAACGCTGCGCGCAACTATCTGGAGGCCACCCCGGTCTCTCATCCGGGCCATAAGCTGATGACGGATTTCCTCAAGGGGGATGCAAAGGCTTCTACCGTGACATTCCATGGTGCGGCGGTAAATGGGGTATTTGCTGTTACTCACGGTCAAACAGCAGTTCTGTGCAGTGTGGACGATGATGCTTATTTCTATATTGGTAAAAAGATAAATCATTATTCTAATTTTGGTTATCGAGAAAAAGAAGTTATACCGAACTATCCCAGCGATAAAAAATTTCGAGAGTGGATACGCGTAAAGTTACCCAAGATCGAACAAGTCAAACTGGAAAGAAATCCCGCTGCATTTGATGTCACCAGAACAAAGAACGCAAAAAACGCATTTATCGGCATGGGCGATCACGGCGGAAAAGTCAGTGGCAAACCCATTGCTTTTGAGTCGAAAGAAAACCTGGAAAGCCTCGGTACCGGTTTGTTCGACGCCTCGATGGAGCGCGTGCGTTCGGACATTGATACGCTGATCTTCACCGATTGGGAGCAGTTCGGGCTTGAGGGACTGCGTGTCGGCAAAGCGTTATTCGACTTATACAGCTACTCGGGCATGATGCTGGCCCCCGGCACTGGGTCGTTTCTATCAAGAGCCGCCGCATTTGCAGCACCTGCCGTGATCAACGCCGCTGGTGCGGGGCTAAGCGCAATACAGGGCCAAGTAACCGACGACCCAACCGAGCGTGATGCCGCCAACAAACAAGCCATGACGTCCCTGATAACCAGCGCGGTCATGGTAGGCGCGCCAGTAGCCATTGGCGGGCTCGGGAACGCTGCCCAAACCGCGAAAGCGGTGGACAGCTTTGCTTCAAAAATTGGCTATCACCGTTTCGCAAAAAGCACAATAAAGGCCACTTTGCCTCAAATAGTCAGGGACTTCATCGCCCGAAGAACCGGCGGTGCTACCCCCTATGTAAAGATGCCAGCGATTGCAAACAAGCCTTTTCCCAGAGTGGGCGGCGCACCGCGAGTGGCTATCAACCGTGTGCCAGCAGGCAGTAGCGTCGTAAAGGGGACGGCGCCTGTTGCAGAGCAAGCGCAGAGGTGGAGTAAACTAAGCGATGCGGGCAAGGTTGCCCGTGTGTCGGCGCAAGCGCTTGACTCTCCGGTCGGCAGGAAGCTGTCTGAAAAAACCAGCGAGGCTGCGGTCACAGGATCGGTGGTCAACAATCTGGAAATGGACAGTGCAGGTGCCCCCAGACAGCATTACGAGTGGGGCAAAGCATATGTAGAGACCTTTCGAGCCAGGACCAAGCTTAAATCCGACCTCAATCGGTTGACCCAGACCAGCAAGGCCTTGGATCAATTGCGGTCGCACCCACCTGTTATTCAAACCACCAGGGCTATAGGCAACCCTCAGCATGCTGCAGCGTCGTGGGTGGCCGCGTCCAGTCAGGTCAAATTGCCCGAAGGGCGTCTTCGCCAGATTATTGAGCAGTATCAAGGGGCGGATCTTAGTCGCGCGAATATTGTGGATGACATTCATAGCGCCCTGACTTCCACGTTCGATATTCAGCCCGCCAGTAACTTTCGCCCAAGTGGTGTTGGGCCACTGATGGGTTCTGATATTGCCCACGGCTATTACCAGAAAATGCTCGCTGCCCCGTACGCTGCGGGCCAATCAAATGCACTGACTCGAGCCGAGTGGCTATTTGCCTTGACCCGGAACATTCAACCCTACGCGAAAAATAACGATCCACTGGCCAGGGTTCTTTACTCTATTGCGCAGCTTCAGGACACCAACAATCACGTATTCAATGCGCTGACAAGAACAGCCGAACAGCAACTGACGCCGATAGCAATTATCGAAAACCCTCCGTTAACCGGCTCTGCAGGGGCTGCGCAGCGGGCTCCTTCGCGAACGAGCGCCAATAGCCATCAGCCGCCGGATTCCAGCCAGCCAGTTGATACACGCGTCGAGCCATTTCGGCAGATCGAAGCGAACCCCTCTCGTGAAATTCCACCGCACATGCGCGGGTTCATGGATGAATTTCGCAACAATGACGCACTGGCCGAAGCCTTTTCCAAACCGTCGGGGCAGTGTGCCGTTGCGTCCGAAATTGTCGGCAAGTTCATGGTGGACCAGGGATTCGAAAAAGTCCGGTACCGCGCCATGCGCATCTGGGTATCGCGTAACCCAAATGAGGTCAGGAATCATTTTTTTCCTATCGGTAATTACAAGGGAACCACGTACGCTATTGATCTGACGGCTCCACAGTTCGCAAACTCAGGACTGCCCACGCTCACCAAACCGATGTTTTTGCCGGAGCCGGCACTGATGAAGGCTTATCAAACAGCCAGTGACAACGCGATCATAAAGTACAAGGACTTTTCAAATCTGCGGTCGGCAGAAACGGCCTTTAATCCTTACGGATCCTCCGATCCAAAAGAGTTTATTGAAGGTGGGCACATTCTGTCGCATGGGCGCAACAAAGTTGCTCAGGCAGCCACGCCCAACGCGGCAACGTTGTCGCCATCCGAGATTCGTGAACATAGGCTTCGGCATGCTGCCAGTGCGCACAGGGTGCCGGCGCGAGCAACGCCCAGGGACAAACCATTGCAAATTAAAAGAGAGTTGGTGGAGGCGCAGCCCAGTGCGCCAGCCAAGACCCTCGATTCGCCAGCCCCCAGTCCGCCGAAGATAGTGACGGGCATGACCGCTGTGCTGTCCACGGCTGAGCAAAGCCGACAAGCTGTTGAGCGTGCACTCCCGATTGCACGCAGTCGGCTCAGCCAAGCCATCCGCACCATTGCCGACCCAGCGCATCGGGAAGATTCCAGGCAAGTCTGTAAAATCTTCTTTGGCTCTGATTCCGATGCCACCGTTCAGGGATTCAAAAGCAAGCAACTTGAAATGCAAACCGATCTGGATCGCTTGGAACTCAAGAATATCCGCTTCATTGCGGGTGAAGGCGAGGGCGGCTGGATAGCACAACTTGATCCTTCGGCTTATAAAAAGTACGCCGCAGGGCAAGTAGACACCCAGTATCTGGAGGTCAGTGACGACGGTGCGATGGAGGTGTATCGAGACATGGGCAACAGCGATGATGCCTTGGCCAACACGCTGATCCATGAGGTGAGCCATGGTATGCCCGCTGATGAAGATTTCGTGTACGCCGCCAAGTTGCGAGGCGCGCGGGAAGATATTGCTGACTTGTTGAACCTGGGCAAGTCGACGCGAGTTGAAGACTTCAACTACCCAGGCGATGAAGTGGAAGATGGCTCTCTCAGTCTGTTCGCCAAACATCCCGACGTTGCGCGAGGCCACAATGCTGACTCCACGATGTTTGGTGTCGCGCTGCTGGACCAGGCCAAAAACAATCGAGCGCTGTATAACAGAAACATAGCAGCGATCACGGCTGCCCTGGATAAGGCCGGCGGCGGGGTGATCAGGGACACCGTACCGGTCAAGGTCATCACCAAACGAGAAGCAGCGACGCGACAGATGCCTCCTTTTCTGATCGCACGTAATCAGCGGACCGGTGACATCGTGGCGGTCTTCGAGCGTATGCCTGCGGCACAAACCGCCGCCAATCGCAATGCCAGCCAGCACGTCGTTGATCTGGTGCAAAGCGTCTTTCGCTGGCAATAAAGCCAAAAAAAGCCCCGTGACCGAATGGACCACGGGGCTAAAAATTGGCTGGATGCGACCAACCAAAGGAGCTCTTTTACCTCACTTGCTGCTGGCGACCACTGTGTCTGGCTGCCAGCCACCGCCCAATGCCTTGTAGATCGCCACGATGCCGCGATACAGGTCTACTTCGGCCTGGGCCTGGGTATCTTCGGCGGCCAGGCGCTCACGCTGGGCGTCGAGCAGTACGAGGAAGTCCACAGTGCCTTCGCGGTAGCGAATTTGCGCCAGGTCTGCAGCGGCGCGACTGGATTCGCTCTGGCGAATCAGCGACACCAGGCGTTGCTGACGTTTGCCGTAGTCGCTAAAGGCGTTTTCCGATTCTTCCAGGGCCAGCAGTACTTGTTGCTCATAGGTCGCCAGGGCGCCATCGGCTTCGGCATCGGCGCCGCGCAAGCGTGCCCGCACGCTGCCCAGGTCGAAGGCGGCCCAGGTAATGCTCGGGCCCAGGGCCCAGGCATTGGCGGCCGAAGAGCCGATCTGTGAACCCCGCCCGGCGGTAAAGCCCAGGAACCCGCTGAGACTGACCCGTGGAAACAGGTCGGCCTTCGCCACGCCGATGCGCGCGGTGGCAGCGGCCAGTTTTCGCTCGGCACTGAGAATGTCCGGGCGACGTTGCAGCAATTGCCCGGGGTCACCAATCGGCAAGGCCTTGGCGATCGCCGGCAGGTTAGCCGGGCTCAGGTCTACGGTCAGTTTGTCCGGGCGCTGGCCGAGGAGGGTGGCAATGCGGTTACGCTCGCGCACTTGTTCGGCTTGCAGTTGCGGTACGCTGGCTTCAACGGCGGCGAGGCGCGCGTCGGCGCGCACCACATCGAGTTGATCGCCGACGCCGGCGTCACGCAGGCTCTCGGTGATGGTGCGCGAATCCTGCTGGTTCTTCAGGTTGGCCAGGGCGATTTTTTCTCGCAGCTGCGCACCCCGCAGTTGCCCGTAAGCGTCCACCAGTTCAGCAATCATCGTGACTTGCAGTTGATAGAGGTCGGCTTCGGCGGCTTGCTGGTCGGCGTCGCTGGCTTCCAGGTTGCGCTGGATACGGCCGAACAGGTCCAGCTCCCACGCCATGTCCAGGCCCAGGTCGTAGCGCTCGCTGTTGACCCGGCGCGTGGTCTGGCCGGGTATCTGGCCCTTGGCCAAATCGCTGCTGGCGCGACTGGTAATGGTCGGCATGGCGTCATTGCTGGCGTCATCGCGGATCGCCCGGGCTGCACGCAGGCGGGCGAATGCCACGCGCAAGTCACGGTTACCTTGCAGAGATTGAGTCACCAACTGGTTAAGGGTCGGGTCCTCGAACTGCTGCCACCAGATACCTTCAAACCGGGCGTGGTCATACTGTTTGGCGTCGGCGGCGGCCGTGATATTGGCCGCCTCCGGGGTTTGACTCTGGTAGTCGGGGCCCACGGCACAGGCGCTCAGCGCCAGTACCAGCAGGCTCGGCAGGAACACTTTCACACTCATTGCTGTGTCTCCAGCTTCAAGGCCTTGGCCGCTTTGCGTGCTTCGCTGCGCTCGACATAACGACGGATCAGTACATAGAACACAGGTGTCAGCAGCAGGCCGAAGAACGTCACCCCGATCATCCCGGAGAACACCGCCACGCCCATGGCATGGCGCATCTCGGCACCGGCACCGCTGGAGAACACCAGGGGCACCACACCCATGATGAAGGCGAACGAGGTCATCAGGATCGGCCGTAGACGCAGACGGCAGGCTTCCAGTACCGCTGCCAGCGGGTCGAGACCTTCCTGCTGTTTATCCTTGGCAAACTCCACGATCAGGATCGCGTTCTTACAGGCAAGCCCCACCAGTACGATCAAGCCGATCTGGGTGAAGATGTTGTTGTCGCCACCGGACAGGATCACCCCGGTAATCGCCGACAGCAGGGTCATCGGTACGATCAGGATCACCGCCAGCGGCAGGCTCCAGCTTTCGTATTGGGCGGCCAGTACCAGGAACGCCAGCAGTACGCAGAGCGGGAACACGAACAGCGCGGTATTGCCCGAGAGGATTTGCTGATAGGTCAGGTCGGTCCACTCGTAGGTCATGCCGTTGGGCAGCTCTTCCTTCAACAGTTTTTCAATCGCCGCCTCAGCCTGGCCGGAGCTATAGCCAGGTGCTGCGTTACCGTTGATTTCGGCGGTGATAAAACCGTTGTAGTGCATCACGCGGTCCGGCCCCGAGGTGTCGCTGACCTTGATAAAGGTCGCCAGCGGGATCATCTCGCCTTTGTTGTTGCGTACTTTGAGCTGGCCGATCTGGTCTTCGTCCAGACGGAACTGCTGCTCGGCCTGCACGTTGACCTGGTAAGTACGTCCAAAGCGGTTGAAGTCGTTGGCGTACAACGAGCCCAGGTAGATCTGCAGGGTGTCGAAAATATCGCTGATCGCCACACCGTGAGTCTTGGCTTTTTCGCGGTCGATCGCTGCATCGACCTGGGGCACGTTGACCGTGTAGCTGGTGAACAGGCCAAACAGTTCCGGCACGTTATGGCTCTTGGCGATGACGTTCTGCACTTCCTTGTACAGCTCTTCATAACCCAGGTTGCCACGGTCCTCGACTTGCAGGCGGAACCCACCGATGGTGCCCAGGCCCTGTACCGGCGGCGGCGGGAAGATCGCCATATAGGCTTCCTGGATATCGGCGTACTTGCCATTCAAGGCACCGGCAATCGCACCGGCAGACATGCTTGGGTCTTTACGCTCGTTGAACGGCTTCAAGGTCACGAACACGATGCCGCTGTTGGGGCTGTTGGTGAAACCGTTGATCGACAGGCCGGGGAAGGCCACGGCGCTATCCACGCCCGGCTGTTTCAGGGCAATGTCGGACATGCGCTTGATCACGTCTTCGGTACGGTCCAGGCTGGCGGCATCCGGTAGTTGGGCGAAGGCCACCAGGTATTGCTTGTCCTGGGCCGGTACGAAGCCGGTCGGAGTGTGGGCAAAACCGAACCAGGTCAGCACCATCAAGCCGGCGTACAGGAACAGCGCGATGCCGCTGCCGCGAATCACCCGGCGCACGGTGCTGACATAGCCACCACTGGCACGCTCGAAGAAGCGGTTGAACGGACGGAACAGCCAGGCACCGAACAGCTTGTCGAGTATTTTGGAGAAGCGGTCCTTCGGCGCGTCATGGCTGCGTAGCAACACGGCAGCCAGGGCGGGCGACAAGGTCAGCGAGTTGAAAGCCGAGATCACCGTGGAAATCGCAATGGTCAAGGCGAACTGTTTGTAGAACTGCCCGGTCAGGCCGCTGATAAACGCGGCGGGGATAAACACCGCACACAGCACCAGCGCCGTGGCGATGATCGGGCCGGTCACTTCGCTCATGGCTTTTTCGGTGGCCGGGAACGGCTCCAGGCCCAGCTCGATATTACGCTCGACGTTTTCCACTACCACGATGGCGTCATCGACCACGATCCCGATGGCCAGCACCAGGCCGAACAGCGACAACGCGTTCAGCGAGAAGCCGAACAAGTGCATCACCGCAAAGGTACCGATCAACGATACCGGCACCGCCACCAACGGAATGATCGAGGCGCGCCAGGTTTGCAGGAACAGGATCACCACCAGTACCACCAGGATCAACGCTTCGAACAACGTATGCACCACGGCCTCGATGGAGCCGCGCACAAAGATCGTCGGGTCATAGACAATGCTGAAATCCATGCCTTCGGGGAAGCTCTTCTTCAACTCGGCCATCTTGTCGCGAACCTCGTTGGAGATCTCGATGGCGTTGGAACCTGGGCGTTGGAAAATCGGGATTGCTACCGCCGGCTGGTTATTGAGCAACGAGCGCAAGGCGTACTGGCTGGAGCCCAACTCCACCCGCGCAATGTCTTTGAGGCGAGTGATTTCACCGTTATCGCCTGAGCGGATAATGATGTTCTCGAACTCTTCCTCAGTGACCAGGCGCCCTTGGGTATTGACCGACAGCTGGAAGCTGGTGGCGCTCGGTGCAGGCGGCGCACCCAGGGCACCGGCGGCCACCTGGCGGTTTTGCTCGCGAATTGCGGTCACCACGTCGGTGGCGGTCAGGTTGCGCGAAGCGGTCTTGTTCGGGTCCAGCCATACGCGCAGCGAGTAGTCGCCCATGCCGAACAGTTGCACATCACCGACACCGCCCAGGCGTGCCAACTCATCCTTGATATTGAGGATGGCGTAGTTGGACAGGTAGAGCATGTCGTAGCGTTGGTCCGGCGAGGTCAAGTGCACCACCATGGTCAAGTCCGGAGAGGCCTTGTCCACGGTAATACCGATGCGCGTCACTTCTTCCGGCAACTTGGGTTGGGTGCGGGTCACACGGTTCTGGACCTGCACCTGCGCGTTATCCAGGTCGGTACCCAGGGCGAAGGTGATGGTCAGGGTGATCTTGCCGTCGGCCGTCGACTGCGAGGACATGTAGAGCATGTTCTCGACGCCGGTGATGGCTTGCTCCAGCGGTGCGGCCACGGTTTCGCCGATGACCTTGGGGTTGGCGCCGGGGAAGTTGGCGCGTACCACTACGGTCGGCGGCACCACTTCCGGGTATTCACTGATCGGCAACTGGAACAGTGAAATCGCGCCAGCGATCAGGATCAACAGTGAAAGCACTGCTGCGAAGATCGGCCGCGAAATGAAGAACTTGGAAAAATTCATCTGGTGTGTAATCCCTTAACCGCGTGGAGTCGCGACGCTGGCGAGCTTGGGCGCGGTTTTGTCCGGCGCCACTTGCTCCAGGTTGCTGGCTTCAAGTGCTTGTCGTTGTTGTGCAAGGGCGGCGAGCGTTTCCTTGCTGGCCATCGGAATGGTTTCAGGTGTCACCGGCGAACCCGGACGCACCCGCTGCAGGCCCTTGACGATAATCGTGTCGTCTTTGTTCAAGCCGCTGCGCACGATACGCAAACCTTCGATTTTCGGACCCAGCTCTACGGCGCGATAGGCGGACTTGTTGTCGCCATCCATCACCAGCACGAACTTCTTGCCCAGGTCGGTGCCGACAGCTTCGTCGGTGATCAACACCGCAGAGTAGGTACCACTGCCCACCAGTTTCAGGCGTGCGTAAAGGCCGGGGGTGAAGCGCCCGTCAGCGTTATCAAACACCGCGCGTCCACGGATGGTGCCCGTTGCCGGGTTGACCTGGTTGTCGACGAAATTCATCTGGCCCAGGTGCGGGTTGCCGGTTTCGTTGGACAAGCCCAGGTACACCGGGGTCGTCGCGCCACGGCGACCCTGGCGCGCCAGTTCGGTGTACTTGAGGTACACGCGTTCATCGGCATCGAAGTACGCATAGACTTTATCGGTGGAAACCACGCTGGTCAGTTCGGTCACATCGGCTGTCACCAGGTTGCCGGCGGTGATATCGGCACGGCTGACACGACCACTGATGGGGGAAGTGACGCGAGTGAAGCTCAGGTTCAACTTGGCCAGGTCCAATTGCGCCTGGATCCCGGCGACAGCCGCGCGGGCTTCCTGGGCTGCAGTGGTACGTGAATCGGCCAGCTCGGCGGAGATTGCGTTGCTCTGGCGCAGGCGTTCGCCGCGCTTGGCTTCGTTATCGCTGCGGTTGGCGGCAGCCCGGGTTTGCGCCAACTGGGCTTCGAGGCGACGCACTTCGGCCTGGAACGGGCGCGGGTCGATCTGGAACAGCAGGTCGCCTTTCTTGACCAGCGCGCCTTCGGTGAACGCAACCTGATCGATCTGGCCGGACACGCGCGGACGAATCTGCACGGTTTCCGGAGCTTCCAGGCGACCGGTGAACTCATCCCACTCATTGACGGGCTGTTCCAGGACCTTGGCAACGCTGACTTTACTGGCTGGCATGGCGGCCGCTTGGTCAGGGGTCTTGCCGCATGCGCTCATCACCATCACGGCCAAAATGGCCAGTGGATAGCGCAAATGTTTGAGTGACTGTTCCATGAGGTGCATCCGCCAATGTATTTGAGATGGGCGGATCATGCTCGGCGCAGGGCTATCTCACGAATCGAATGAACCAAAGGTAACTATCATCCGGAATGATATAAGCGGCGACGAAGCCCTCTAGTATGGGGGTTTAGTTAGGGGGCTATCAATGTCGTTGATGACAAAGGACTATTGCAAAGGGGCCGATGGAGTATTCACTCATTAAGACTGCACTGTAGGACATCTGGTTTTTCCTTGGGGGACGCTTCCTTTTCGTCACTGACAACCCAGCCCGCAGGCTTGTGACGGGGCGTCCCCCGTCGTTTCATCTCCAGTTCCGCTAATTGGCTTACGCCGCATGAACTGGAGAGACGCACGGATGAATAAAGGCTATTTCATTGGGCTAGGTGACAAAACCAGCTGCGGTGGCGAAGTTCTGGAGGGCGACAACAGGGTCAGTCTCTATGGCCTGCTTCATGCGTGCGAAGGCGACCGGGTCACCTGTGGACAGAACGGGCAGGCTTATACGATTCTCGGCGGCATTTCCCATATAAGCAGTCATGGCCGGCATATGGCTGGCACGCTGGACAGCTTCAGCAGTTGCCCGTGTCGGGCCCAGCTGATTCCGTCGGTATTCACCGTCAGCTACAGCAATCAAGGTTATTCATTGCAATCCAGCAGGCGCGCGCCTGAACCGGCTCCGTCAACCCGGCGCCCGGTTGCGCCGCCTCAGTCTTCCTACACCCCTCCACGCAACCCGACACCCGACACGTTTACGGACGTGCAAGGCGAGGAACCGGGCTTCTACGTGCCCTCCAAAAGCATGCCCCGCGAAGCACTGGAGGCCATGCTTTTTCCTGTGCCTGATCCCAGTGTGATGCGCAAGTTTTACGCGCTCAACCCGAAGATTGGCGATGTAAAAGCCGGCTCGATGATCGTGCTCGGCGATCCCCGAAACACTTCCTGTACCTACCAGGAAGCACAGCTGATGCAGGCCGCCCAGCAAGTCGAGGCAACCCTTGCGCCCCTCACGCCAGAGGAAGCTGACTTCCTGCATCGGCACGCTGCCGAAATCGCCAGCTTTTCCGGCCAGAGCTCGACCTGGCTGGGCGTCAGCGCCGTGATGATGGAAAAGCACCTGGCCAACCTGCGCGACACGCTCCAGGCCATGGAGCGCCTGCATCAGGAAAACTATCGCCGACACGGTCATCTCAAATCAGCGCAATTCTTCGCCGATCGCCAGCACCTGCTCAAACAACTGGATGCCCACCTGTTGAACTCCACCCGGCTGCGTGGCCAGACAACCTTCGGCGATCACCCGAAGTTGAAAACGGCGCTGGGCATTTCCAGCAAGAGCCTGGTGCATCACTGGGACAAGGCGGGTGCGCCGGGGCAGATTCCGGGGTATGCCGGTCACGTCGAGGCGATCGGTCGTGCGCAGAAGTACATGAAGACTGGCGGGTATATCGGAATTGGGGTGGGTGGGGTGTCGTCGTTGCTGGCGATTGAGCAGGTGTGTAATGGGGATTCTGGGGAGGCTTGTACGAGGGTCAGGTTTACGGAAGGGGGGAAGTTTGGTGGGGCTACTGCAGGTGGTGCTGCGGGTGGATGGGCAGGCGAGCTTGTCAGTGGGCCGATCTGCGTGGCGCTTGGCGTTTCTACGGGGTTAGGAGGGGTTGTGTGTGTGGCGGCCTTAGTTGGGACTGGCGCTTGGGTGGGTACAACGCTCGGTGGGATGGGTGGCGAATACATGGGTGAGAAAGTCTACGAGGTTACTCAACCGTGATGAATATCGACACGTGGTCTCCCTGGCTAGCGATTATTTTTACCGGCGGCCCGAGTCTGCTTGCAGCTGCGGGCCTTGCATACAGTTTGTACCTTAGCCACCGTCACATGGACGCCATGAAGGAGGCCTTGAAAAACAGCCGTTATATTTATCTTTGGGGGCCAAGCCTGGGAAAACGAGGTTTGATTTTGTCCCTTCTGGAAATAGCGAAAATCGCCGGGATGGTTGTGTGGTCGAGGGCGTATATCCATATGGGGGATGTAGATCCTGTCGATGTAGAACACTTCCCTCCTTACTTGAAACGGCACCTGATCATAAATATGACCATGATCCTCTCCTCCTTGGCCTGGATGGCCGCCGTAGCTGTACTGCTGAAGTTCAGATGACTAGATGATTACGCTCCAGATTGAAACACTCCTCAAACCTTCCAGTCGTGGCCTGGTGCATCACTGGGACAAGGCGGGTGCGCCGGGGCAGATTCCGGGGTATGCCGGGCATGTGGAGGCGATCGGTCGTGCGCAGAAGTACATGAAGACTGGCGGGTATATCGGAATTGGGGTGGGTGGGGTGTCGTCGTTGCTGGCGATTGAGCAGGTGTGTAATGAGGATTCCGGGGAGGCTTGTGAGAGAGTGAAGTTTACTGAAGGGGGTAAGTTCGGCTTGTCTACCGCAGGTGGTGCTTTGGGCGGATGGGCAGCCAGTTATGCAAGTGGTCCGATTTGCCTGGCACTTGGTGTTTCTACAGGTCTCGGTGGTGTTGCCTGCGTCGCAGCCATAGTAGGGACTGGCGCATGGGTGGGTACGACTTACGGCGGTATGGGTGGCGAACGATTAGGAGAAAAGTTATACGAGAAAACACTGCCATGACAGCGGAGGAGTTTTGGAGATCCTGGCTAGCCATCTGGATTTTGGCAGGCCCATTTCTGCTTGCCATCACGGGCTCTGCATACAGTTTGTACCTGAGTCACCGTCACATGGAGGCTATCAAGGAGGCGCTGAAAAACAGTCGTTACATCTATATTTGGGGTACGAGCCTGGGAAAACGGGGGTGGATTTGGTCCCTCTTGGAGATCGCAAAAATCGCCGGAATGATCACGATGCCGAAGGCATATATCCGGCTCGGTGATCTGGACCCCATCGATCTCGAAAACTTTCCTCGGCGCCTTAAGCTTCGGTTGCAAATCGTAACAATGATTATGTTGGGTGGAGCTATATGGCTAGTGGGGGTATCTGTACTCCTGGAGCTCGAATGACGGAATGGAAGGCCGCTGCAAGTTGGGAGCGGCCGTGGCCCGGGTCGAAACAATGTTGTCGTACAACTACATGAGCTATGATTGCGATTCATTCGACACACTGAGATAACCGCTCTTGATGGACCATCAGAACGCCCATCCCCGCGCTCGCCACAAGCACCGCAGCCTGACTGAGGAGTTGGTCACCGAACTGTCCCGGCGTATTCATGATGGCGAGCTTGCGTGCGCCACCAAGCTGCCGACCGAGTCAGAAGTCATGGAAGAGCATGGGGTCAGCCGCACGGTGGTGCGTGAGGCGATTTCTCGCCTGCAGGCGGCGGGGCTGGTGGAAACACGGCATGGCATCGGTACCTTTGTGCGTGATGTGCCCGGGCCAAGCGGCTTTCGCATTAACCCTGGCAGCATTGTGACGCTGAATGATGTGCTGGCCGTTCTGGAGTTGCGCATCAGCCTCGAGGTAGAGGCTGCAGGCCTGGCCTGTGCGCGGCGGACGCAGGAGCAGTTGCAGGTGATGCGCGATTCGCTGGACGCACTCAACTCGCGGATGGTCAGCGTCGAATACGCCGTGGCTTCAGACTTTCGCTTTCATCAGCAAATCGCCCTGGCCACGGGCAATCGCTACTTCACTGACATCATGTTGCATCTTGGGGTCAGCATCATCCCGCGCACCCGCGTGCATTCCACCCGCCTGGTGAATGACAACAAGGAACCTTATCTGGAACGCTTGAGCCGCGAGCACGAGGATATCTACGACGCGATCGCCCGGCGTGATGCCGACGCGGCACGTGCCGCCATGCGCCTGCATCTGTCCAATAGTCGCGAGCGCATGCGGCGCGCTTATGAGGCAGTGGACGTGGTTCGAGGCAGTTGAGTCAATCGCCGAACGGCCCGGCGGCGGTAAAGGCGCCACCTTGAAACAAGTTGTCGGGGTCGTCGGTCGCAGGCTTGGGCTGGCGTTCGATCTGTGCTCGAAACGCTTCTGAACTATCCAGCGGGACAAAACCCAGATGCTCGGCATGACGGTTACTCCACCACCGGTCACGGTTGGCCGAAACTCCATAGACCACGCTGTGGCCGACATCACGGGCCAATAGCGCACGGACCACCAGCCGATCAAGGTCCGCGTGGCTCAACCAGGTCGCGAGCATGCGCTGGTTGCGCGGCTGCGGGAAGGACGAGCCGATACGCAGGCTGACGGTTTCGATGCCGTAGCGGTGAAAGTAAAAGGCCGCGAGGTCTTCTCCATAGGCTTTCGACAACGCGTAATAGCCGTCTGGACGGCGAGGAACATGGGCGTCCAGCTCCACATCCTGCGGGTAGAAGCCGGTGACGTGGTTGGAGCTGGCGAAAACCACGCGCTTGATCGCATTTTTGCGCGCCGCCTCATAGATATGAAAGGTGCCGCGAATATTCGCCTCAAGAATCTCTTCAAACGCGCGCTCAACCGAAATCCCTCCCAGGTGAACTATCACATCGACGTCCCGGGCCAGGGCGTCGACACCGGCCTTGTCTGCCAGGTTGCAACTGATGACTTCATCATGAGCACCGCGACTCGGCGTCATCGGGCTTATGTCGGTTGAACGGATGATCGTGGCATGGGCCTGCAAGGTTTCCCTGAGGATCTGCCCCAGGCCTCCAGCGGCGCCGGTCAGCAGGATGCGGTTAAACGGTTTTTGCGAAGACGTCATGGTCGGGTTTTCCATTACTCGGGTTTGATGATGCGAAGACGGGCGCCATCCTGGCGAACGATGCGCGATCGCCAGGCCTGGGGCTGGCCTACATGAAGTTGTACTGGACCCCAAGACGCCAGCGGGCCTGGCGGTCGTCGGTGGTGGAGTTGACTTTGATATCGCCGACTTCCATGAACGGCACCCATTGTTTCGTCAGCTTGTATTTGACGCTCAGGTTCTGTTCGTAATCGCTCTTCTCGTTGTCGTAGCGAATGTAGTCCGTCTTGAAATAGATGTACTGATACTCATACGCCCACTTGCTGGCCGGCGTGTAGCCGAGCCAGCCTTCGACACGATGGGTGTTCTGGTTGTCCTTGGCGCGATCGGGCAGGTCTTCGTTGATCTGGTCGCGATCCAGCTTCTTCGCATCCATTCGGTAGCGGGTGGCCACGTAGAACGCGTCGTTGATCTTGTAGTGATACTTGAGACCGAACTTGTAGCTGGTCGAGTCCTTCGAGCTGTCCATCTGGAACGCCGGGGTCAGCGTCGATCGGGGGCTGAGCTTGTAGTTGTAACTGACGGTGAGCTCGTGACCGTTGTTGATGATGTTGTCGTAGGCGACATCCTCCCGATCACCGGCGGTGCGGTATTTGAGCTCTCCCTCGAACCCCAGCCCATTGTCCATGCGATAGCTCAGCTTGACCCGGTCGGCGTGGATGCTGTCGCTTTCGGTGAACTGGTGGCGGTAGTTGATGCTGGCGGAATCGGCGCTGGCACAAAAGGGCAGGCCGATGACCGCGACGGTAATGAGCGTACGTAGGGTGTTGTTCATGGTGTCTTCTTTTATTGTTTTTGTTGGGAGTGTCGAACAGTGCGGCGGCGCTTTTTGTTGAGGTTGTTTCTCATTAGAGCGCTAGAAATACGTTATCGTACAACAAGACAACATGTCTACGGTGCTTGGGTACATTTGAAACAATTAGACATATATATCGCCGCTGAATGCTTGTCTGCGTACGGATAGGTTATTTGTTCGTTATCTCTTTCAGGGCCGTATTATCTAGGAATTCTGGGATTTATTGAGAGATTCAAGGTTTTCACGAGTGTCTTTTAAAATGTTGTACGATGACTTATGATCATTCTCAGCAGCCGACGCTATCGTCACAAATCCAATAAAAAGGCTAAAGACATCCATGAGAATCACAGCAGTCAACGTCCAGGTTTTTTCTTATCCGACCCGCCGCGCGGTGGACAGCGCTGGCCACGCGCACCCTGGTGATGTCACCCAGGCCAAGATGGCTTTGCTGCGGATCCAGACCGAAGATGGCACTGAAGGCTTCGCATTCGGCGCCCCGGAATTGATTCGTCCTTATGTGCTCGATGGTTTTGTGCGCAAGGTGCTGGTGGGGCAGAACGCCCATGACCGCGAAAAAATCTGGCAGGACCTGGCACATTGGCAGCGCGGCAGCGCCAGCCAACTGACCGACCGCGCCCTGGCGCTGGTCGAGCAAGCATTGTGGGATTGGGCCGGGCGCAAGCTGGGCGTGCCGGTACACAAGTTGATCGGCGGTTTTCGCGACAAGGTCCCGGCCTACGGTTCGACGATGTGCGGTGACGAACTGCCGGGCGGCCTGGCCACTCCTGAAGACTACGGGCGCTTTGCCCAGACTCTGGTTGAGCGCGGCTACAAGGCCATCAAGCTGCACACGTGGATGCCGCCGGTGTCTTTCGCGCCGAGCCCGCGCATTGACGTCAAGGCCTGTGCCGCCGTGCGTGAGGCCGTTGGCCCGGACATCGCACTGATGCTCGACGGTTACCACTGGTACAGCCGTACCGACGCGCTGTATATCGGTCGCGAACTGGAGAAACTGGACTTCGCCTGGTTCGAGGAGCCGATGATGGAAGAGTCCGCCGAGTCTTATGGGTGGCTGGCGAACCAGTTGGATATCCCGGTGCTGGGCCCGGAAACCCTGGCCGGCAAACACCTGAGTCGCGCCAGCTGGGTGAAGAACGACGTCTGCGATATTCTGCGCGCCGGCGTGGCCGGGGTCGGCGGGATTGCGCCGTGCCTGAAAGTCGCGCACATGGCTGAGGCGTTTGGCATGGATTGCGAAATCCATGGCAACGGCGCAGCCAATCTGGCGGTGGTCGGTGCGATCAAGAACTGCACCTGGTACGAACGCGGATTGCTGCATCCCTACCTGGATTACGACGAGGTACCGGCATACCTCAAGCGCCTGGTGGACCCGATGGACAAGGACGGTTTTGTTCACCTGTCCGACCAGCCGGGCCTGGGCGAAGATATCGATTTCGACTTTATCGAGACTCACACCCTCAACAGTTTTTGATTTGTGCGCGGGCGACCCGGTGCATGCCGGGTTATCCGAGAGCCCTATAAATATAAGAAAGGCACTCTCGCTATGAATATTCTTCCTTCGCTTTGTGCGCGGGTTTTTGCGGCTACATTGGCAGTGGGCATCGTGCCGGTTGCCTATGCCAAAACCCCGGCCGACCAACTGATCGTCGGCATGAGCATGATCAACCTGTTGTCCCTGGACCCGGCGGCCGCCACGGGCCTGGATGTGTCGGAGGTCAACGCCAATCTCTATGACATGCTGCTGGTGCAGGATGTCAAACAGCCGGATCGCCTGGTGCCGGCCCTGGCCGAGCGCTGGCAGGTCAGCGATGACCGCAAGACCCTGACCTTCAATCTGCGCTCCGGTGTGCAGTTCCAGTCCGGCAACCCATTGAGTGCCGAAGATGTCGCCTGGTCGCTGCAGCGGGTGCTCAAGCTCAATCTGGCGCTGGCTTCGACGTGGAAGGCCTATGGCTTCAGCGCCGATAACGTCGAGCGCTACATGCGCGCCACCGACGCCAATACCTTTGTCATCGAGTTGCCACGCCCAACCGACCCGCTGCTGGTGCTCAATACCCTGGCGACTTCGCCCAGCGCGTTCATCCTCGATCGCAAAAAGGTTCTCGAACACCAGAAAAACAACGACATGGGCGCCGCCTGGCTGGTCACCCATGCAGCCGGCAGCGGTGCGTTTGTGCTCAATGACTGGCGCGCCAACGATGTGATCCTGATGACCCGGTTCGACGGTTATTGGGGCGGCCAGGCGAAGCTCAAGCGCATCGTCATGCGCAACATGACCGAGTCCCAGTCGCTGCGCCTGATGATCGAGCGCGGCGACCTGGATATCGCCAAGGGCATGTCCGCGCCGGATATCCAGGCCCTGCAAAACAACGACAAGGTGCGTACCCAGACGCTGCAACGCGGCACGCTGTACTACGTGGCCTTGAGCGTAAAACAACCGATGTTCGCTGACGCCCGGGTGCGCCAGGCAGTGCGTTCGTTGATCGATTATCAAGGCATCAATCAAACCGTGATGCCGCACTACGGCCTGATCAATCAACGCCCGTTGCCGCTGGGCCTGGCCGCGCGCCTGCCCGATCCGGGTTATCGCCTGGACGTCGCGCAGGCAAAAAAACTCCTGGCCGAGGCCGGTTACCCGAGTGGCTTCAAGACCAACATTCGCGTGCTGGCTGAGCCGCCGTTTATCAATATTGCCGCCAACCTGCAATCGACCCTGGCCCAGGCCGGAATCGAGGCGAGCATCGTCACCGGCACCGGCAACCAGATCTACGGGGCGATGCGGGAGCGCAACTTCGACATCATCGTCGGGCGGGGCGGCGGCGGGGCGGAACGTCACCCGCATTCAAGCCTGCGCACGCTGGTCTACAACCCCGACAATCGCGACGAAGCCAAGCTGAGCAACTTCCAGGGTTGGCGAACCTCGTTCTACAGCCCCGAGTTGAACCAGTTGATCGAACGCGCCGAAGTCGAACCCGACGCCGGCAAACAGTTGGCCCAGTACCGCGAAATCCAGACGCAACTCGACCAGCAGGTGGGGGCGATCCTGCCGGTTTCGCAGATGACCGATACGGTGCTGGTCTATGGCGATGTAACCGACTTCCAGGGCCATACGGCGGCGACTACCCGCTACAAGGATGTCTACAAGAAGCGCTGACCCGACCGGGCTGTACACGTGCATCTCTGACCGTTTTACCAGGAGCTCACTATGTTTGTTTCGACTGCCTCTGTGTTGGGGGCTCGTGTATCCAACACCGCGCGGCGCGCCAGTACCGTACTGGTAACCTTGCTCGGCCTGCTGGCGCTGACTTTTGTGATTGGCCGGGTCATGCCGCTGGATCCCGTATTGGCGGTGGTCGGGCCGGACGCGGACAGTTCCACTTATGATCAGGTCTACCAGGCCATGGGCCTGGACAAACCGATCTGGACCCAGTTCGGTCTGTACCTCAACGACTTGTTGCATGGCGATTTCGGCAACGCGCTATTGACCGGCCACCCCGTGCTCGATGACATCCTGCGGGTGTTCCCGGCGACCATTGAACTGGCGACGCTGGCGATTTTGTTCGGGATCGTGATCGGCTTGCCGCTGGGGGTTTGCGCGGCCAGCAATCAAGGGCGATTGGGCGATCACGTGGCGCGTGTCATCACCTTGTTCGGTTACTCCACGCCGATCTTCTGGCTGGGCATGATGGGCCTGCTGGTGTTCTACGCCTGGCTCGGCTGGGCCGGCGGGGCGGGGCGTATCGACCTGGCGTATGACGGCATGGTGCCGCAAGTCACCGGTCTGCTGCTAATCGACTCGACGTTGGCGCGGGACTGGGACGCCTTTGCCAGCGCCCTGCGGCATATCGTACTGCCAGCGCTGATCCTGGGCCTGAACTCGGTGGCCTACATCAGCCGCATGACCCGCAGCTTCATGCTGGAGCAACTGTCCCAGGAGTACATCATCACCGCCCGCGTCAAAGGGCTGTCCCGTCGGCAAGTGGTGTGGGGGCATGCCTTTCGCAACATCCTCGTGCAATTGCTGACCGTGGTGGCACTGGCCTACGGGTCGTTGCTCGAAGGTGCAGTGCTGATCGAGACGGTGTTTGCCTGGCCCGGGTTTGGCCAGTACCTGACCAGCAGCCTGATGCTCGGTGATATGAACGCGGTGATGGGGTGTGTGTTGGTCATCGGCTTGATTTTTGTCGCGCTCAACTTGATCAGCGATGCCTTGTACAAGGTGTTGGATCCGCGCACCCGTTAAACCTCGTCGGCAGGCGCAACGATAAAACTATAAAAAGAAGGAATTTTTCAATGAAGCCCACTTTCTCCACACTGCACATGAGTCTGCTGGCCGCCGTCCTGGCGCTGGGCCCGGTGACAGCGGCGCACGCCAAGACCCCGGCCGATCAGTTGATCGTCGGCATGAGCATGGTCAACCTGTTTTCCATCGATCCGGCCAACGCCCCGGGCCTGGATGCCTCGGGCGTCAACGCCAATCTCTACGACACCTTGATCAAGCGCGACAACAACAACCCGGAAAAGCACTTGCCACAGTTGGCCGAACGCTGGGCAATCAGCGAAGACGGCAAGCAGGTGACCTTTCATTTGCGCCAGGACGTGAAGTTCCACTCCGGCAATCCGCTGACCGCCGAGGATGTCGCCTGGTCGCTGTATCGCGTGATGAAACTCAACTACGGCTTGGCCACGACCTGGAAGGCCTACGGCTACAGCGTCGACAATATCCAGGCGCTGATCCGCGCTACCGATGCCCACACCCTGGTCGTCGATCTACCGCAAGTCATGGACCCATTGCTGCTGGTGGATTCCCTGGCGATTTCGCCAAGCGCGGTGGTGGTGGACCGCAAGACGGTTCTGGCCCACGAGAAAAACGGCGACCTGGGCGCTGCCTGGCTGGTGACCAATGAAGCTGGCAGCGGCCCGTTTGTGCTGACCAAATGGAGTGCCAACGACTCGCTGTTGCTGACCCGATTTGACGGCTACTGGGCGGGTGCGGCCAAGCTCAAGCGTGTGGTGGTAAGGCACATGACCGAATCGCAGTCACTGCGTCTGATGCTCGAGCGTGGCGACCTGGACCTGGCCTACGGCATGGCGGCGCCGGATATACGGGCCATCGACGGCTCGGACAAACTGCAGGTGCAGTCCTTGCAGCGCGGCACCATGTATTACGTAGCCATGAGCATGAAGCAGCCTGAGTTTGCCAAGCCCCTGGTGCGTGAGGCGGTGCGCAACCTGATTGACTACAAGGGACTGGACCAACAAGTGATGCCATATTACGGCACGCTCAACCAACAGCCGATGCAATTGGGCCTGCAGGCGCGCCTGCCTGATCCCGGTTATCACATGGATGTGGCCAAGGCGAAAAAACTCCTGGCCGAGGCGGGTTACCCACAAGGTTTCACCACTACCATCCGAACGCTGTCCGAACCACCGTTCATTGATATCGCGGCACGTCTGCAATCGACCCTCGCCGAAGGCGGCATCAAAGCCTCTATCGTCACCGGCACCGGCAACCAGGTGTACGGCGCAATGCGTGCGCGCAACTTCGAGATCATCGTGGCCCGGGGCGCCGAGCGTTATCCGCACCCGTATTTCAGCCTGCGTACCTTTGCCTATAACCCCAATAACAGCGACGACGCCGGCCTGCCGAACTTCCAGGGCTGGCGCGCTTCGTTCTTCAACCCGCAACTCAACACCTTGATCGACAAGGCCGGGCAGGAGCGTGACAGCACCCAGCGCCTGAACCTGTATCACCAGGCGCAGAAGATCTACGACCAGCAGATCGGCCCGATCATGATGATCTCGCAGATGACCGACACCGTGGTCAGCGCCGCGGACGTCAAGGGCTTTGACGGCGATGACGCGCTGGCCACCCGTTACCTGGGTGTGCACAAGCAACGCTGACTGCGACCTGGCGCTAGCAAGCGCCGGGTGATTTCCATTTCAACCCGAGAACATGCCAATGATTGCCAACATGTCTTCTACCGAGTCCACCGCCAAGCGGCAGGTTGACCGCACACCCGGGTCCAGTTTCGATGCCTTGTGCAAGAACGGCCTGCGTGTGCTGCGCCATCTGTTGCGTAACCCCATGACCCTGGCCGGGCTGCTGGTCGCGACGCTGCTGATCGTGGTGGCGGCGTTCGCGCCATGGATCGCTACCCACGACCCGGTGGCACAGAACCTCGCCAATGCCTTGCAGGCTCCGGGTGCGGCCCATTGGTTTGGCACTGACGAATATGGCCGGGATATTTTCAGCCGTCTGGTTTACGGCTCGCGCATCACTCTCTACATCATTGCGCTGGTAACGGTGATCGTCGGCCCTATCGGCCTGTTTATCGGCACGGTGTCCGGCTACTACGGCGGCATCGTCGACACGGTGTTCATGCGCCTGACCGACATCTTCATTTCGTTTCCCAGCCTGGTGCTGGCGCTGGCCTTCATCGCTGCCCTCGGTCCTGGGCTGGAGCATGCGGTGGTCGCAATTGCCTTGACCTCCTGGCCACCGATTGCACGCCTGGCACGGGCGGAAACCCTGTCCTTGCGCAAAGCGGACTTTGTGGTCGCAGTAGAGCTGCAGGGCGCATCGTCGTCGCGCATCATCCTGCGGCACATTGTGCCCATGTGCCTGTCGTCGGTGATCATCCGCCTGACCATGAATATGGCCGGCATCATCCTTACCGCCGCTGCCCTGGGCTTTCTTGGCCTGGGTGCCCAGGCACCGCTGCCGGAGTGGGGCGCGATGATTTCCACGGGGCGACGCTACATGCTCGAGTGTTGGTGGCTGGTAGCCGTTCCGGGGGCCGCGATCATGTTGGTCAGCCTGGCATTCAACCTGTTGGGCGACGGCCTGCGGGACATTCTCGATCCGCGTAGCGAGTAACCGGAGGCTCCATGTCTGTCATTAAATTGAAGGTCGAAGGGCTCGATGTGCGCTTCGTCAGCGGCCAGAAAGAAACCCATGCGGTGCGTGACGTGTCGTTCACCCTGGGCCGTGAAAAGCTGGCGATTGTCGGCGAGTCCGGGTCGGGCAAGTCGACGGTGGGGCGCAGCTTGCTCAAGCTGCATCCGGCCAGCGCGAAAGTCAGCGCCAGGGCCATGCAGTTCGGTGAAGTCGATCTGCTGTCGGCCAGTGAAAAAGCCATGCAGAAGATTCGTGGCCAGCGTATCTCGATGATCATGCAAGACCCCAAGTACTCGCTCAACCCGGTGGTCAAGGTCGGCGACCAGATCGCCGAGGCCTACCTGGCGCATCACAAGGCCAGCCGCAGCGAGGCCCGCGAGCGTGTCATGCAAATGCTGGAAAAGGTGCACATCCGCGACCCGCGGCGGGTCTATAACCTGTACCCCCACGAAGTTTCCGGCGGGATGGGGCAGCGCATCATGATCGCGATGATGGTAATCACCAAACCCGAAGTGATCATCGCCGACGAGCCGACTTCGGCTCTCGACGTCTCGGTGCGCCAACAGGTGTTGAGCGTGCTGGAGGAGCTGGTCGAGCAACAGGAACTGGGGCTGATTTTCGTCAGTCACGACCTCAACCTGGTGCGCAACTACTGCGATCGCGTGTTGGTGATGTATGCCGGGCGTGTGGTCGAGTCCCTGGCTGCCTGTGACTTGCAGTACGCCGAACATCCCTATACCCGTGGCCTGCTGGCCGCGTTGCCAAGCATGGATAACCGTCGCGAACGGCTGCCGGTGCTGCAGCGCGATCCGTTGTGGCTGACCTGCTGAGGAATTGACCATGCCCATGATCCAAGCCCATGCACTTAACCTGAGTTTCGGCACTGGCCCCACGGCCAACCAGGTGCTGCACGATGTCAGTCTCAGCGTGGCCGACGGCGAGTCCTTTGGCCTGGTGGGGGAGTCCGGTTCGGGCAAGACTACTGTGCTGCGCTGCCTGGCCGGTCAATATCGACACTGGCACGGCGAGCTGAGCATTGCCGGCGCGCCTCTGCAACACAAGCTCTCCAAGGCGCATTTTCGCCAGGTACAAATGGTTTTCCAGGACCCGTACGGCTCGCTGCATCCACGCCACACCGTCGACACCGCCCTGCGCGAACCGCTGGTTATCCACGCCGTAGAGGACAAGGATGATCGGATCAACGAGATCCTGCTCAAGGTCGGCTTGAACGACAGTTTCCGCTTTCGCTATCCGCATCAGCTGTCGGGAGGGCAGCGCCAGCGGGTTGCGATTGCCCGGGCGTTGATTCTTGAACCACGGGTGTTGCTGCTCGATGAGCCGACCTCGGCCCTGGACGTCTCGGTACAGGCCGAAATCCTCAACCTGCTGGCTGACCTGCGCCAACGCGAAAAGCTGACGTACCTGATGGTGACCCACGACCTCGGCGTGGTGACACACCTGTGCGACCGGGTGGCGGTGATGCAGCAGGGCAAGATCGTTGAGCTGCTCGACAGCCAGGCACTCAGCCAGGACTGCGCTAGCCATGCCTACACGCAGATGCTGGTACAGGCCAGCCGAGACTTCAGTCGCGAGTCGCAACGCGAAAGGGTCAGCTGAAACACAAGGATGGACAACCTGCTGTGGTGTGTTGGCGATACGGCAAGCCCCCCGCCAACACCACCACTTGCTGATTTGCCGAAGAGGGAATCAAACATGCCCCATTGCATTATCGATTGTTCCGCACCCCTGGCGAACCGCGTTGGCGAGCAGGCACTGCTGGCCGCCGTACACGATACCCTTGACGGGTTTGGCCTGTTCAAACCGGGGGATATCAAGGTGCGCTTGCAGGGTTTCGAGCATTACCGTTGCGGTGCGACTCAGGATGACTTTATCCACGTCGCGCTCTATCTGTTCGCCGGGCGCAGCGCCGAGCAACAGCGCAGCCTTGCCAGCGCTACCGTCGCCGCGCTGGTGCAGTTGCTGCCCGAGGTCGAGGCGGTATCCATGGATGTACGGCAAATGCCCCGCGAAACCTTCGTCAACCGCAGCCAATACCTCGAGGAAACCGGGTTGCAGGCGTAGCCCCCCGGTACGATTTCAGGCAAAAACAAGGAAAACAAAAATGCCTTATTCAACGACTGCTGTGTGCCTGCGCCTGGCTTCAGTACTGGCACTGGGCGTCAGCCTGCCGGCCTGGGCGCTGCAACCTCCGACGCAACTGCAAGTGCCGACGCTGGCGTTTGACGATCAGGAGATCATCCTGGTCTGGGAAAAACCTGCGGATCATCGCGCAATTACCGATTACCGGGTCTACGCCAACGGCACACTGCTGGGCAGCGCCAATGCCAACAGCGATCAAGTGTCGCCGGCCAAACCGTACATCGACCGTTTCTACGAGCAAGACACCGCCAACTTCCATTACCGCATCGGGATCCACAGCTATACCGCTCAAGGGCTGAAGCCGGATACCCAGTACCGCTTCACCGTGCGTTCGGTAGGCGCCGATGGTCGCGAGTCTGCCGACAGCGCTGCGCTGGTGCAGCGCACCACGCCTGCTGCTGCGGTGTTCGACGTCAAGCAATACGGTGCCAAGGGCGACGGCAGCAGCCTGGATACCCAGGCCATCCAGAGCACCATCGACGCCTGCACGCCGGGCTGCAAAGTGCTGTTGCCCCAGGGCATCTATAAAAGCGGCGCGCTGTACCTCAAAAGCAACATGACCCTGGAAATCGCCGAAGGTGCGACGCTGCTGGGTTCCGAGCGTGCCGAAGACTATCCGCTGGCGGGCTACATTCAATACCCGTATTCCAGCACCGTGCGCCCGGCCTCACTGATCAATGCCTTGCCGCGCGATCCGCGCAAACACCAGCGGTTCGAGAACATCCGCATCGTCGGCAAGGGCGTGATCGACGGTAATGGCTGGAAGCGTCAGGCCGATGTGACCGACGAGCGTGGGCAGGCGCTGCCGTTCTATCTGCCCAGCGATAACACCCGTTATCTGCAGGACGGCATTCTGGCCAGGGCCCAGGTTGAGCAAGCGGTGGCGCGCGGCATGAACGTCAAGGATGCCTACGGGCAGATGCGTTCGTCACTGATTACCCTGCGCGATGTGAAAAACGTGTTCTATGGCGGCTTCACCGTGCTGAACCCGGCGTTCCACGGGATCATGAACCTGGAGACCGAAAACGTGGTCATGGCCAACACCAGCCACAAGACTTACGACGCCAATAACGGTGACGGCATCGAGTTTGCCAACAGCAAGGGAGCGCTGGTGTTCAATAACTTCTTCGACACCGGGGACGACTGCGTTAATTTTGCCGCAGGCACCGGTGCAGATGCGGTGCGTCAGAAACCCCAGGAAGACGCCTGGATCTTCAACAACTACTTTCGCAAGGGTCACGGCATGGTGGTCGCCGGCAGCCACACCGGGGCCTGGATCCAGAACATCCTTGCCGAAGACAACGTCTCCGATGGCACCGATGCGGGCCTGCGCATGAAGAGCACCAACTTCATGGACGGTGGTGCACGGAATGTGACCTTTCGTGATTCGGCGATCCGCAACACCGTCAAACAGGCCTTCATCTTCACCCTCGACTACAACGACCCGAACGCCAAGCTCGACTACAAGCGGTCCACCGTACCTGGGCAATTCAAGGACATCCGGGTGAGCGATGTCAGCGTCGAAAATGCCCAGGGCGCGGCCATTGAGGTCAAGGGTGACAGCCGCGCAAACGCTTACCACCAGGGGTTGGTTTTCGAGCGGGTACGCTTCAAGGGACCGGCCAAGGCGCGCTTGGATGGCCTCAAGGATTCGCATTTTGACGACGTGGTGTTCAGCGAGGCCGGCGATGCCAGCCCCTGGCAGGTAACGGGCAGCCAAGGGCTGACGTTCAAGGACGTGCAGCCGGCGCCGTTGTAAGGCAGCGGCCGGCGGCCCGGCGATTTTGCGGGTTTTTACGTCGCAATAGGATGAGATACCGATGTACACCTAACCCTCTCCCAAGAGGGGCTAGGGTGAGGGGCGGTTCTCAAGCCAGACAAAAAAACCATCCCCTCAGAAAACAGCTCTCATTTTGCTGCCTGACAATGCAGCAACGGTTATGCTCTCAATATATAGATGTCAATCGTAATCAAAAATATTGACGATTAAGATTACGACTATCATCATAGTCGTGTACTCCCGCGATCAGCGCGTCGAGAACAATCAACGACAGTAGTGTCGCTAATGGGTACTGCATCCTGCCTCGGCAAACCACCATTGAATGAGCCAAACCATGAAGGCATTTTTCATCGAGCGTTATAAGGACACTGGCCGCATTGGCCACTTACCGCCACCAGAAGTCGGTGACGACGAGGTATTGATCCAGGTATACGCCGCCAGTATCAACGTGTTGGACTCCAAGATCAGAAGCGGCGAGTTCAAGCTGATCCTGCCTTATACCTTTCCCTTGGTGCTGGGCAACGACCTGGCTGGCGTGGTCGTACGGGTGGGCGCCGGGGTTCGGCGTTTCAAGGCCGGTGATGAGGTCTATGGGCGGGTACACGAAACCCGTATCGGCACCTTCGCCGAATTGGCGTGCGCGAAGGAAGACGCTCTCGCGCTCAAACCGGTGAATGTCGATATGGTGCAGGCTGCTTCGCTTCCTCTGGTCAGCCTGACCGCCTGGCAGGTGTTGGTACAGACCGCCAAGCTGGAAAAAGGCCAGAAGGTACTGATTCATGCGGGCTCCGGCGGTGTTGGAACAATCGCTATCCAGCTCGCCAAGCACTTGGGCGCTTTCGTGGCCACCACCACCAGCACCCGCAATGTCGAGTGGGTCAAGGCGTTGGGTGCTGATCTGGTGATCGACTACACACAGCAGCACTTCGAAACGCTGCTGCACGATTACGATGTCGTGTTGAACAGCCTGGGCTCGGACGTACTGGCCAAATCTCTCAAAGTCCTCAAGCCTGGCGGGCAGCTGATTTCCATCTCCGGACCCCCGACCCCGCAGTTTGCCCGGGAGCAGGGGCTGTCCTGGGTGCTGAGGCAGGCCATGGGCCTGTTGAGCCATGGCATCCGCAGCAAGGCGCGCAAGCACGCAATCAACTACAGTTTTGTTTTCATGCGGGCCAGCGGCAGCCAATTGCACGAGATCACCGCCCTTATCGAGTCCGGCGTGATCAAGCCTGTGGTTGATCGCACGTTTGCTCTGGAGTCCGCGGCAGAGGCTCTGGCGTATGTCGATAAGGGCAGGGCAAAAGGTAAAGTTGTGATCAGCGTGATCCCGTGACGGGCACAACGTCACCAATAACCTGAGGAATCACCCAATGACCCTCCCCAAGGCCTTGGCATTCGACGTCTTCGGTACCGTGGTTGACTGGCATTCGAGTATTGCCCGTGAAACCCGCACCTTTCTGTCCACCTATTTGCCATCGGTGGACCCAGCGATGTTTGCATTGCAATGGCGCGAGTTGTACCCACAAGCCATGGGCGAATGCATCAGCGGCCAGCGTGGTTTCGTGGTCCTCGATACGTTGCATCACGAGACTCTGCAGAAGGTGCTGACAGCCTATGGTGCGGATATCAGCCGGATTGACCCTGGCGAGTTGTGGCACGTTGCCCATGCTTGGCGCCGCCTGGACCCCTGGCCGGATGTGGTTGAAGGTCTGGCCCGGTTGCGCCGCCGCTTTCCCGTCGTGACGTTGTCGAACGCCAATGTGCAGTTGATGATCGCGATGAACCGCTATAACGGTTTGCAATGGGATGCGCTTTTGGGGGCGGAGTTCGCGCAAACCTATAAACCGGACCCTGTCGCCTACCTGACCACGGTCAAGGCCCTGGGCCTGGCGCCTGAGCAACTGTGCCTGGTGGCGTGTCACCACCGGGATCTCGCGGCGGCCAGGGCATGCGGCTTGATGACTGCGTATGTCGATCGTCCGCTGGAGTATGGCGCAGCGCCTGCGCCGGACGCGGCAGATGCCCAGCAATGGGACTGGCACGCCGACAGTTTTATTGAGCTTGCCCACACGCTTCAGGCAGCCGCGGCTCAGTAGTTACAAACACATGTCTTGCAGTACCACGCCTCTCGTCTTGGCCCACTGACACGCGCCGCTCAGGCGCATGCAGTTTTTTCCTTCCCCGCAACGATAAAAACCCTCGTTTCGCAAATTCCCGCCTGCCAACACAATCGCCTCGACACCGCCGTTCGATAGCCGCAACCGCAGAACAACAAAAACACCACAACCCGAGGCGGCGCCATGCCGGCCTGAATTGAACCCACTGTCGGAAGTGCACAGACATGCCCGTTGAAACAGTACAGATAGACACGCTAGTTATAGGTGCCGGCCAGGCCGGCGTGGCCATGAGTGAGCATTTGAGCAGGCAAGGGGTGCCGCATCTGGTGCTGGAGCGCAACCGCATTGCCGAAGCCTGGCGTACGGCGCGTTGGGATTCCCTGGTAGCTAACGGTCCGGCCTGGCATGACCGTTTCCCGGGGCTGGAGTTCGAGGGGCTGGCACCCGATGCCTTCGCAACGAAGGATCAGGTGGCGGATTATTTCGAGGCCTATGCCAGCAAATTCAATGCGCCGATCCGCGTTGGCGTGGAGGTCAAGAATGTACAGCGTAACAGCGGTCGTCCGGGCTTCACCGTAGCAACCAGCGAAGGCCTGATCGAGGCCTTGCATGTGGTAGTTGCCACCGGGCCGTTTCAGCGGCCGGTGATTCCGCCGATCGCACCGGATCTGCCGGGCATTACCCAGATGCACTCCGCTCAATATCGCAACCCGCAACAGTTGCCCGAGGGCGCGGTGCTGGTGGTGGGAGCAGGGTCCTCAGGGGTACAGATCGCCGATGAACTGCAGCGCGCCGGCAAGCAGGTGTATCTCTCTGTGGGCGCCCATGACCGTCCGCCACGGGCCTATCGCAAACGTGACTTCTGCTGGTGGCTGGGGGTGCTCGGCGAATGGGATGCCGAAGCGGTCCAGCCGGGCAAGGAGCACGTGACCATTGCCGTAAGCGGTGCGCGGGGCGGGCATACCGTGGATTTCCGGCGGCTGGCCCATGAAGGCGTCACGCTGGTGGGCCTGACCAAGGCGTTCAACGGTGGCGTGGTGACATTCGAGTCCAACCTGGCCGAGAACATTGCTCGCGGCGACGAAAACTACCTGGCGCTGCTGGACGCGGCCGATGCCTATGTCGCCCGCAATGGCCTGGATCTGCCCCTCGAACCCGCAGCGCGCGAGTTGCTGCCCGACCCACAATGCCTGACGCAACCGCTCCTTGAACTGGACCTGCTCAAGGCCGGCGTAGCCACCATCATCTGGGCCACTGGTTATTCGGTGGATTACAGCTGGCTGAAAGTCGACGCCCTCGATGCCAACGGCAAACCGCGGCACCAGCGCGGTGTATCCAGCGAACCGGGGGTGTACTTCGTTGGCCTGCCATGGCTGTCACGGCGCGGTTCGGCGTTTATCTGGGGCGTCTGGCATGACGCCAGGCACATTGGCGATCACATCGCCAAGCAGCGTACCTATCTGGCCTACCAGGACGCCGGCGAGCAGTTATGCGAGCGCGACACCCGCCAAGCGCAACCGGCCAAGAACCACAACCTGATGGGAGTCCGTTGATGCCTACTCATACACGCATCCGCATGTTCAACACCAAGCAAACCTACCCCAACCAGGCGCTGGACAACGATCTGTGCCAGGCCGTGCGCGCTGGCAACACCGTCTATGTACGTGGCCAGGTCGGCACAGATTTCAACGGCCAGTTGGTGGGCCTTGGCGACCCGCGCGCCCAGGCCGAACAGGCGATGCGCAACGTCAAGCAATTGCTGGAGGAGGCCGGCAGCGACTTGAGCCACATCGTCAAGACCACCACGTACCTGATCGACCCGCGCTACCGCGAGCCGGTGTACCAGGAGGTGGGTAAATGGCTCAAGGGTGTGTTTCCGATTTCCACCGGGCTGGTGGTCAGCGCGCTCGGTCAGCCGCAGTGGCTGATGGAAATCGACGTGATTGCGGTAATTCCCGAATAAGGAGCTGGTCATGACATTTTCAATTGTCGGACGCTGCGCCGAAACCGGCCAGTTGGGCATAGCAATCAGCTCCTCAAGCATTGCCGTGGGTGCCCGCTGCCCCTGGCTACGGGCCGGTGTCGGCGCTGTAGCCAGCCAGAACATCACGCTGCCGGCCCTTGGCCCACAGATCCTCGACGAACTGGCCGGCGGGCTCGCCGCACAAACAGCCATGGATCGCGCCCTGGCACGCAACGGCTATAGCCAGTATCGCCAGGTGGCAGTGGTGGATGCGCAGGGCCACACCGCTGTTTTCAGCGGCAGCCAGGCCCTGGGCAGTCACCACGCGCTGGCCGGTGAGCAGTGCGTGGCGGCCGGCAATCTATTGGCCGATGTCGGGGTGATCACCGCGATGGTCGGGGCCTTCGAGCGCAGCGAAGGTTGCCTTGCAGCGCGCCTGCTGAGCGCGCTGCAGGCCGGGCAGGGCGCCGGCGGTGAAGCCGGGGCGGTCCATTCGGCGGCGCTGTCGGTAGTCGATGACCTGACGTGGCCGATTGTCGATCTGCGGGTGGACTGGGCTGAGCAAAACCCGATTGGCCAACTGCAGGAGCTGTGGCTTGCCTACGAACCGCAACTGCAGGATTACCTGACCCGTGCCTTGAACCCGACCCTGGCGCCTCGCTATGGAGTACCGGGCGATGAGTGAATTGCGCAGCCGCGCACTGCTGGCCAGGCTGGTGAGTTTCGCCACGGTCAGTCGCGACTCGAATCTATCGCTGATCGAGTTCGTGCGTGACTATTTGCAAGGCCTGGGTGTGGATTGCGAATTGATCTACAACCCTGAGCGGACCAAGGCCAACCTGCTGGCGAGCATCGGCCCGCAGGTAGCCGGCGGCGTGGTGTTGTCGGGGCATACCGATGTGGTGCCGGTGGATGGACAGGCCTGGACGGTCGAACCGTTTTGCCTGAGTGAGGCACAGGGCAAATTGTTCGGGCGCGGCACTGCAGACATGAAGGGCTACCTGGCTTCGGTGTTGGCCGCCGTGCCGATATTCCTCGCCAGCCCGCTGCGCCGGCCGGTACACCTGGCGTTTTCCTATGACGAAGAAGTCGGCTGCCTGGGCGTACGCAGTCTGTTGGCGTTGCTGCCCCAGCGCATTCCCCAACCAGCACTGTGCCTGATTGGTGAACCGACCCTGCTGCAACCGGTGCTAGGTCATAAGGGCAAATTGGCGATGCGCTGCCATGTCAAAGGCGCGGCCTGCCATTCGGCTTACGCGCCTTATGGGGTGAATGCCATCGAACAGGCGGCCCGCTTGATCGGTCGCCTCGCCGAGATCGGTGCAGACCTGGCGGCCCCATCGCGACATGACCCGCGCTTTGATCCCGCGTATTCGACGGTGCAGGTGGGGGTGATTACGGGCGGTACGGCGCTGAATATCGTGCCCGCCGATTGCCGTTTCGATTTCGAGGTGCGGGCCTTGCCGGATTTCACCGCGCAAAACGTCGTCGAGCAATTGCAGGACTACGCCGAGCAGACGCTGCTGCCGGGCATGCGTGCGGTGCAAGCCGACACGGCGATTGATTTTGAGCCGCTGTCGGCCTATCCGGGCCTCGCAACCGCGCCCGACAGCGACGCCGCGCGTCTGATTGCCCGGCTATGCGGCAGTGATGCGTTCGGCACCGTGGCGTTTGGTACCGAAGGTGGCCTGTTTCATCAGGCCGGCGTACCGACGGTGGTCTGTGGCCCCGGCAGCATGGACCAGGGGCACAAACCCGATGAATACGTGGGCGTTGAACAAATGGCGGCGTGCGACCGCTTGATGGATCGCCTGGCGATTTACCTCAGTGAACCCAGCGACCTCTGACCCAAGGAACTTGCAGTGAACGATTTCAATCAGTGGAAAACCCGAGCGGCACAGTTGCGCCTGCGCGACAGCGCGTTGATCGACGGAGAGCCTCGCCAGGCAGCCGACGGCACGCGACTGGAAGTGATCAACCCGGCCACCGGCAAATGCCTGGCACATGTAGCGGCCTGCGGCGACCGGGAAGTCGACCTTGCCGTGGCCAGTGCCCGCAAGGCTTTCGAACAAGGCCCTTGGGCGCGCATGGCACCCATCGAGCGCAAGGCCGTGCTGTTGCGCCTGTCGCAATTGATGCTGGAGCACCGTGAGGAACTGGCGCTGCTGGACTCCCTGAGCATGGGCAAGCCGGTAATGGATGCCTGGAACATCGATGTGCCGGGCGCTGCCCATGTGTTCGCCTGGTACGGCGAAAGCCTGGACAAACTCTACGATCAGGTCGCGCCCTCGGCCGCCAATGTCCTGGCCACGATTACCCGGGTTCCACTGGGAGTGATCGCAGCGGTGGTGCCCTGGAATTTCCCCTTGGACATGGCCGCCTGGAAACTCGCCCCGGCGCTGGCCGCCGGCAACAGCGTGGTGCTCAAGCCTGCCGAGCAGTCACCGTTTTCTGCCCTGCGCCTGGCCGAACTGGCCCTGGAAGCGGGGTTGCCGCCGGGCGTGCTGAATGTCGTACCGGGGCGGGGAGAGCAGGCGGGGCGGGCGCTGGGCTTGCACCCGGATGTCGACTCACTGGTGTTCACCGGCTCGACCCAAGTCGGCAAGTACTTTATGCAATACGCAGCGCAATCGAATCTCAAGCAGGTTTGGCTGGAGTGCGGCGGCAAGAGCCCGAACCTGGTGTTTGCCGATTGCCAGGACCTGGACCTGGCGGCGCAAAAAGCCGCGTTCGGGATCTTCTTCAACCAGGGCGAAGTGTGCTCGGCCAACTCGCGGTTGCTGGTGCAGCGCTCGATTCACGATGAATTCGTCGAGCGCCTGATCGCCCAGGCGCGCCTGTGGCAGCCGGGTAATCCACTGGATCCGTCGAGCCGCGCCGGGGCGATTGTCGATGCCCGACAGACCGCGCGAATCATGGGCTACATCCAACAGGCCGAGGCTGAAGGCGCGAGCCTGGCTTGCGGTGGTCGGCAGTTGCGCATCGATGGGTCGAGCAACTTTATCGAACCGACGATTTTCACCCAGGTGCATGCAGGGATGCAGTTGGCGCGCGAAGAAGTGTTCGGGCCGGTTCTGGCGGTCAGCGTGTTCGATGACGAGGAACAGGCGATCGCCATGGCCAATGAGCATATCTACGGCCTGGCTGCATCGCTGTGGACCGATGACCTGAACCGCGCCCACCGCGTGGCGCGACGCCTCAACGCGGGCACGGTGTCGGTGAATACCGTGGACGCGCTGGACGTTACGGTGCCCTTTGGCGGGGGCAAACAGTCGGGGTTCGGTCGCGATCTGTCACTGCATGCATTCGATAAATACACCCAATTGAAAACCACCTGGATCCAGCTGCGTAGCTGACGGCTATCCCACAGGCTTCACCCGTAATCGATTTGTTCTCCCTTAAAACAAGAAAACGGAGCAACCGATGGACAGTTCCTCAAGCGTGCCGCTGCAAAACGTTACTCCTGCCCCGGTGGGCTCGCGCCGACGCCTGGGCCTGAGCGCCCTGTTGGCGGTGGCCGTCGGCCTGGTGGTGTCCCAGGGCGTCATGGTGCTGATGCTGCAGGGCGTCGGGATCGCCGGCATGGGCTTTGTCATACCGCTGGCCCTGGCGTGGCTGTTGGCACTCAGTTACGCCTGTTCATTTTCCGAACTGGCGTTGATGATCCCGCGCGCCGGTAGCCTGAGCAGCTACACCGAAGTCGCCATCGGCCAGTTCCCGGCTATCCTGGCGACGTTCTCCGGGTATGTGGTGGTGGCGATGTTCGCCCTGTCGGCGGAACTGCTGCTGATGGAGTTCATCATCGACAAGGTCTACCCCCACTCGATGCCGCCATTGAGCGTCGCGCTGGGCGTGCTGTGCCTGTTCACCGTACTCAACCTGTTCAACATCGACATTTTTTCGCGCCTGCAGACGGTGCTGGCGCTGGTGATGACGGTGATGTTGCTGGTGATGGGCCTGGGAGCGTTGACCAGCGAGGGCGCCAGCAGCGTCTCGACCCTGGTGGCGGCTTCCGGTTGGAACCCGATGGGCCTGGGGGTGATCGCCCTGGCTGCGATGGCTGTCTGGGGCTTTGTCGGCGCGGAGTTCGTTTGCCCACTGGTGGAGGAAACCCAGCGTCCGGAGCGCAACATCCCGGCCTCGATGATGATCGGCCTGACGGTGATCTTCGTGATCATTTGCCTGTACTGCCTGGGCGCCTTGCTGACGGTTCCGCAGGCGGAACTGGCCAGCAACGGCTTGCCGCATTATCTGTTCGCCACCACAGTGTTCGGCGAAGCGGGGCAGGTGTTTCTGGTGACGGCGGCGATCACTGCGACCTGCAGTACGCTGAACAGCTCACTGGCGGCCATCCCGCGCATGTTGCTGGGCATGGCCCGTAACGGCCAGGCGTTTGGGGTATTCAAACTGCAGGGCAAGCGCAGCGGTGCGCCTTGGGTTGCGGTGTTGTTCGTCGCGGCGGTGACCGGCCTGCCGTTGCTGCTGATGCATGACAACCCCGGCGCGATCAATCTGCTGTTATTGGCTGCGGCGCTGGCCTGGCTGCTGGCCTACATCATCACCCACATTAATGTGATCGCTTTGCGCCGGCGTTATCCCGATGTGCATCGGCCATTTCGTACGCCGTTCTACCCGTTGCCGCAGCTGTTTGGCATCGCCGGCATGCTCTTTGCGATCTGGCATGTATCCCCAAGCCCCGACATGACTGTTCCGATCTTTGCCAGTGCCGGCGTGGTGCTGGGCATTGTTTCGCTGATCGCGGTGGTGTGGGTCAAGTGTGTCATGCGCAAACCTCTGTTCAAGCCCGAGCCGCTGGCGGCTGTATCGGGCACCCATTGCGACAAGATCAATAAGCAAGGAGACCTGCAATGAAAGCCTCACTCAACGCAACCCGCAGCACCCGCGAATATCAGGCGCTGGACGCGGCGCACCATATCCATGCGTTTCTCGACCAGAAGGCTCTCAACGCCGAAGGGCCTCGGGTGATCGTTCGCGGCGAAGGCCTGGCGTTGTGGGATAACGATGGCAAGCGTTACCTGGACGGCATGTCCGGCCTGTGGTGTACCAATCTGGGATATGGCCGCCAGGACCTGGCCGCCGCGGCCAGCCGCCAACTGGAACAACTGCCGTACTACAACATGTTCTTCCACACCACCCATCCGGCGGTGGTGGAGCTTTCGGAACTGCTATTCAGCCTGCTGCCGGACCACTACAGCCACGCCATCTATACCAACTCCGGCTCCGAGGCCAATGAAGTATTGATCCGCACGGTGCGTCGTTACTGGCAGATCCTCGGTAAACCGCAGAAGAAAATCATGATCGGTCGCTGGAATGGCTACCACGGCTCGACCCTGGGCGCCTCGGCCCTTGGCGGCATGAAGTTCATGCATGAAATGGGCGGAGTGATCCCGGATGTGGCGCATATCGATGAGCCGTACTGGTTCGCCCACGAAGGCGACCTGACGCCCGCCGAATTCGGGCTGCGCGCCGCCCGGCAACTGGAGGAGAAAATTCTGGAGCTGGGCGCCGAGAATGTCGCGGCGTTCGTGGCCGAACCGTTCCAGGGCGCTGGCGGCATGATTTTTCCGCCAGAGAGCTACTGGCCGCAAATCCAGCGTATCTGCCGCCAGTACGACGTGCTGTTGTGTGCCGATGAAGTTATCGGTGGTTTCGGGCGTACCGGTGAATGGTTCGCCCACGAATACTTCGGTTTCGAGCCTGACACCTTGTCCATCGCCAAGGGCCTGACCAGCGGCTACATCCCTATGGGTGGGCTGATCCTGTCCAAGCGCATGGCAGAGGTATTGGTGGAGCAGGGCGGGGTGTTCGCCCATGGCCTGACCTATTCCGGGCACCCGGTTGCGGCGGCGGTGGCGATCGCCAACCTCAAGGCTTTGCGCGATGAAGGCATTGTCGCCCAGGTCAAGAGCGACACCGGCCCGTATCTGCAGGGTTGCCTGCGCGAAGTTTTCGGCGCTCACCCGCTGATCGGCGAAATCCAGGGCGCCGGGATGGTGGCGGCGCTGCAATTTGCCGAAGACAAGGACAGCCGCAAGCGCTTTGCCAATGAAAACGAGATGGCGTGGCAATGCCGCACCTTTGGCTTCGAGGAAGGCCTGATCATCCGCTCGACCCTGGGCCGGATGATCATGGCGCCGGCGCTGGTGGCCAGCCATGCCGACATCAATGAACTGGTCGACAAGACCCGTATTGCTGTAGATCGCACCGCCCGCGCTTACGGTCGCCTCTGAGTCCCGTCGCCGGCTCGTGCGGGCGAGCCGGCTTTTCGAGGAACGCTTCATGTCCAGATCCTTGCGTTGCACTATTGCGTGTGCCCTGGCGTTGCTGAGTACCAGCGTGCTGGCCGCGCCACAAAGCCTGACCGTGATTTCCTTCGGCGGCGCCACCAAGCAGGCCCAGGACAAGGCCTACTTTCAACCCTTTAACGCCAGCGGTGCGGGAAGCATTGTGGCCGGCGAATACAACGGCGAACTCTCGAAGATCAAGGCCATGGTGTTGGCCGGACACACCAGCTGGGACGTGGTCGAAGTGGAAAGCCCCGAGCTGTTGCGCGGTTGTGAGGAGGGGCTGTTCGAAAAGCTCGACCTGACGGCCATGGGTGATTCGGCTGATTTTGTGCCGGGAACCCTCACCGAGTGCGGCGTGGCTACTTATGTCTGGTCGATGGTGCTGGCTTATGACCAGAGCAAGCTGAGCCGCGCGCCAAAATCCTGGGCTGACGTCTGGAATGTTGCCGAGTACCCGGGCAAGCGTGGTCTGCGCAAGGGTGCCAAGTACACCCTGGAAATTGCCTTGCTGGCCGACGGCGTCACGCCTGAGGACTTATATAAGGTGTTGAGCACGCCGCAAGGGGTGTCGCGAGCATTCGCCAAGCTTGACCAGATCAAGCCGAACATCCAGTGGTGGGAGGCGGGTGCCCAGCCAGCGCAGTGGCTGGTGGCAGGGGATGTGGTGATGAGTGCCGCCTACAACGGGCGCATCGCATCGGCGCAGAAGGAAGGGGTGAAACTGAGTATCGTATGGCCGCAAAGCCTGTACGACCCCGAATACTGGGCCGTGGTCAAAGGCACGCCAAACAAGGCCCTGGCCGAGAAGTTCATTGCCTTTGCCAGCCAGCCGCAAACCCAGAAAGTGTTCTCGCAAAACATCCCTTACGGCCCCGTGCATCGCCAGACCCTGGCGTTGCTGCCGGCTACCGTGCGCGATCAACTGCCCACCGCCGAGGCCAACCTGGCTCAGGGGCGGGCGGTGGATGCCGAGTTCTGGGTTGACCATGGCGAGGAGCTGGAACAGCGCTTCAATGCCTGGGCTGCTCGCTGACTAAACAGAGCACCACACCGGGTGTCGCAGCTGCCGAGCGTTGGCCAGGCTTGACAGCTGCGACGCCCGGTGTGGTTCTGGTGCCGCATTCATACCAGCCATTGGGTAAATTGCTCCTTGCAGTAATCCACGAACAACTGCGCCGGCTTGGTCAGGTGCGTACGCTTGAGCCAGCCCGCCACCAGCGCCGAACCGGTCACATCTTCGGCGATGTTGACGCACACCACTTGCTGCCCATCGTAGGTGCATGTTGAATGCGGTCGGGTGACCAGCACCGCAAAACCGAATTCCTGGCCCACCATGCCGCGCACCATCTCGATGGAGGGGGAGCTGAACACAATGTTCGGCGTCAGGCCCAGTTCCTCGAAGATGCTTACGAAATAGGTGCGGCTGGGTTGTACGTCCAGCAGAATCATGGGCTCCAGCGCCAGGTCGCGCAATGACACTTCGGCCTGACCAGCAAACCGATGACTTGCCGGCAACAACGCGTAGGGCCGTTGTGGCGCCATCAATGCTTCCGTCTCGATGGTGCTGTCCAGATCGTGCTGATAGAAAATCGCCAGATCAAAACGCCCCCCGGTCAACCCTTGCACCAGCTCCTGTTGCTCGCCGTCTTGCAAGCGAATTTCCACGCCAGGGAACCGTTGGCGAAAACCGGCGATCAGCCGCGGCAGGTAGAGCGGGGCGACCGTCTCGAAGCAACCGATATCGATCTGCCCACTGACCACATCGTTGTCGGCCAGGGCGTTCTGCTCGAACTCCCGGGCCATGCGCAGCAGTTCCTGCGCCTTGCGATAGAAACGCGCACCTGCAGGGGTCAACGAAACGCCCTGGGCGTGATGGCGGATAAGCAATTGCACACCGAAAGAGTCTTCCAGGCCCTTGACCGCCGTGGCGATCGATGGCTGCGCGATGTACAGCTTGCGCGACGCTTCAGCGACACTGCCACATTCGACGGTGGTGACGAAGTACTTCAACTGACGCAAGGAATAGGACGCCACTGCACACCTCGGTTCTGGATGGTTTTTTACCTACTTTACCTTGTGCCGTCGGTGCCCGTGGCGGGTGTCACTACGGATTTTGCTGGGCAGTGGCAATATTAAAACTGGGTATTGATGCAAGTGAACGCGTCGGATTGTAAGAGCCAGTCCTTTCAGGTCTTTGAAAAGCCAGACACACTTGGCTGATACCGGTTCGTCGAAAGACGAAGATCTACCGGCGAAGTGAAACCATCCCTGGGAGTTAAACATGGTGAACTCCCCCGCGCTGTGATCGCTTAAGGTATTGGACACTTCCCGGTCATCCATCTCCAGGCCCAGCCAGCCCGAATTCAGATCGCTCTTGTCTAGGCGAACGGGGTGGCGTTGTACAAGCGCACCACCTTGGCCTCGTCGCCGCTGGTGACGTAGATCAGGTTGAGCTGCTTGGCCTTCAGGTAATCGCGCATGCGCTGGGTCAGCCAAATACTCCATTGCCGGCCAGGATGGGTGCCCAACAGCAGATACACTTCCTCTTCGGATACAGCGCTGTCGGCGTTCTTGTCGCACCGGGTGGCCGATAGGCTGAGACTTTCGAGCAGGGCTTCGCGGGTGGTGAAAAAGGTATGGGCCTCGGCGATTGCGCTGCTCATAGCCCAGGCGGTAGTACGCGACCGACAACGGGGAGCGGCCGCACTTATCCCAGAAGTACAAAACGCCCGATGCGGTGCATCGGGCGTTTTGAGACTGAAACAGGCGCAAACCTGTTTCTGGACCGACACGGCGCTGTGGGTTACGAACCTGATGCAGGCCCGAGGGTTACAGGCCGATTTCCATGAAGCGCCGGGTGAATATCTTCGCGTCAATCGGCTGATCCAGGACCTGTTCGAAGCGAACCTGAGTGCTGTGCCCGGTTTCGAGATTTTTCATCGAGAAGAGATTAGGTCGCCACTCGAGGGTGCCGCCTGCCGCAGGGAATTGGCGGATGTCCGAGCTGGTGCGGACTTTGAAGAACTCGCCCGCCTTATTGTAATAATGTTCCTGGATCGCAGTGTAGTACTGCTGTTCGACCCAAATGATCCGCTTGCCGTACAAGCCTTGCTCAATCTGCTTCTTGGTGGTGGGAATCGCCTCGACGACCCAGCATTTGCGCTCGACGCCGCTGTTGTCCTTGATCGTTTCTTCTTTTAGCAGTTTGTAGGTGTGATGTTTGACGCCTACCACGCCATCGGTGATCGACATGTCTTCATAGGTGAAGTCGGTTCCCACGAAGCTTTGGGTCTGGTCGGCCCCGGCAATGCGCCGTACTTTGCGTAAGGCCGGCAGGTAGATCCAGCGGTCCGGGTCTTCGTCGGCATTGGATTTCTCCAGGGCCAGCACACGTGTGCCTTTGACATCTTTGGGTTCTACAAACTCCAGGTAGGATTTGCGCGCGGCTTTGTCGCCGTCGTCAATCCTCAGCTTCAACGTGCGTTCGCGCGTGTTGCCTTGGGCATCGGTCATTTTAATAAAGACGTCGCTGGTCTCTGTCAGGCTTTTTCGGGAGTCTTCGTTGAGCAGCATGATCTGCTCGGCGGTATAGGTCTGGGCAAAGGCAGAGGAGGCTGCTGCGCTCAGGATCAATGCGATAAGGCTGAGTTTTTTCATCGAAGTACCATTCCATTTGGCAAAAAAGTGGGGCTGCACACTGTTCAGGCGACGCAGCGGTTTATTTCATTGGACTCTATGGGGCGGTTACCGAGTACCTGGCTGTTCAAGGCTTCTATCAGGCTGGCGGCCACCGAGACGGCCGACACAGGGCGGTATTTTTTCAACGGGCCGAGGAAGGCCCAACCCAAACCGTGGTCGATATAGCGACTCAGGCGTTGAAGCGGGCGGCGGTTATCCTTGTTTCCGTACGTCATTGACGGGCGCACGAAGCAACAGCTTTCAAACCCCAGCTGGCAGAGTTCGGTTTCTGCCTGTGCCTTGACTTGGAAATAGTCGTTTTGCGCGTGCAGGTTCGCGCCCAGGGTCGAAACATAACCGACCTGCTTGGCGCCATGACGCTGGGCATGAAGCGCCAGTTCGACGGGGTATTGGCAATCGACTTTGAAGAACAACGCCTTGTCCTTGCTCGATTGCCCCAGGGCTATGTAGAGGTCATCGCACGGCCCCCATTCGGTGGCAGCTGGCAAGTTGTCAAAGTCGATGACTTTTTCCTGGTAGGTCGGGTGGGCAAAGGCCGTCGGGTGTCGTACCAGCCCCAGCACCCGCTCATATCGCGCGTCGTTGCACAGCAAGGCGACGCATTCACTGCCCACTTGGCCGTTGGCGCCTGCGACCCAGGCGGTTCGTTTCATGTTGTTCAATGGGCGTGTCCGGTGAGTGCGCGCTGCGCGGGGAGGTGGTCGTGGCCATCGACGATCCGGCTCAACAAACCGACGATGTCGGGTTGTTGTTCGAGGATGAAAAAGTGCCCGCCCTGGCAGGTATGCAAGGTGAAATCCCGCTGGGTGTGTTCAGACCAGCGCCGCATTTGCGCAGGTGTTGCCAACAGGTCCGACTCGCCCGAGAGAGCCACCACCCGCGAGCTGATCTGGCCAAACCCATGACGCTGTGCATTGACGTTCAAGCGTAAGTCATCGCGAATGATCGGCAGGTACACCGCCATGGCTTGCGCGTCGGCCGCCAGTTGAGGCGGCAGGCAGCCCAGGGACATCAGGAACTCGGTCAACTGCGCGTTGGACGATTCTGGGTCTATATCGCTCAGGTGGGTCTCATCCGGTACCGTGCGTGCCGAGATGATGACGGTTTTCGCCGGACGGCCATGGCGCTGCTCCAGCGCCTGGCTGACCGCAAACCCCAGCGCGCCGCCCAGGCTATGACCGAAGATGGAATAATCCCCAGGCAGATGTTGCTGGATGGCGTCGGCCAGGTGTTCCACCACCGCCGAAAAATCCGTCGGCCGCTGCTCTCGGTAACGGCTCTCGCGACCAGGCAGTTGAATGGCCAGTACCTTGATGGTCGAGTCGAGCTGTTTCGCCCAGCGCCGGTAGAAGCTTGCACCGCACCCGGCCGGTCCGAAGCACAGCAACACCGGGCCCGATGAGGGTTTCTCGGTAAAAGATACAAATGTTTGCTTCATCAATAGGTCCTGATAGCCGCTGATACGATGAACATCGCCCGTGGGTTACTGGGGGGTGGGCTCAAATGTTCCTGGCGCATGTGTGACGGGCACGAACGTGACCACGACCCTCAAGGTGGCCGGGATCAGAATCAGCGTGAAGACGGCACAGGCCACCATAGACACGGCCGTCAGCAGGCCCAGGTTGACGATGGCCGCATAGTTCGACAGGCACAGGATGGCGAAGCCGCACGCCAGCGACAGTGAGTTGATCATGATCGGGCGCGCCACTTCGTTGACGGTTTTGCTCAGGACCTCTTCATGGTCGGTTCCCGGTTCTTTCGAATTGCTCAGGTAGACCGTGAGGAAGTGGATCGTGTAGTCCACGCCAACCCCGAAACAGATGCCGCAAATCATCGCGGTGCCGATATCCATCGGAATATCGAAGGCATGCATCAGTGCGCCAATGAAGGTCAGCGTAAAGATCATCGGGACCATGCTGACCATGCCGAATTTCAGCGAACGGAAAATCGCAATCATCATCGAGGCAATCAGGACGAACGAGAACACAAAGCTGTAGACCTGGCTCTTGACGATCTCGGGGATGTTGCTAGCTTGAAGTTCCCCGGTGCCGAACACTTCCAGAGTCACACCTTTGGGCAGCACGGTAGTGGCGTAGTCACGCACATCGGCAATGATTGCTTCCCAGGTCGTACCACGGTCGGTATAGGCCATGCCGATGATGCGGGCGCTGCTGTAGGTGTAGTCCACAACGTCCTTGATCTCGCTGCCGTTGCCGAACTCGTAGAGCAGGAAGTATTGCGAGATCAGCTCCTCCGATGCGCCGGGAGGCAGTTGCGCGACGGAGTCGTCGGCCATCACTTCATTGATCCGGTTCAAGTAGTCGACGGGTGAAATCGTGTAACCGATTTGGGTGTGGCTCTTGAGCCGTTGTTCGATCAAACGCAGGGCTTGGATAAAGTCAGGACGCTTGACCATGTCCGGGGTGTCGGATTTCAGCCAGATCGACACCGGCACCGTACCGCCAAAGTGTTGGTTGAGCACGTCGTTGTCCTGGCGCACCGCCGTCGACTTGGAGAACGACGAGATATTTTCGTTATCCACCCGCACCTGCAAGCTCATGTAGGTCGCGCCCACCAGCATTACCAGGCTCAGGCTCAACAAAGGCCAGGGGCTTTTGCGAGACAGGCGGTTGGACAGGTTACTGAAGCGATCCACCAGCAGCATGAAACCGTTATCGTTGCTTTGACGGATCTGTTGCTTGGGCAACTTCAAGTACGGCAACATCGCCGGCAGCAGGGTGACGGTGATGACAAACGCAAACGCCACGCCGATGGCAACGAAAATGCCGAATTCCTGGATGAATGTCAGGTTGGTAAATGCCATGGCGATAAAGCCGACAAACGTCGTGAACGACCAGATGCCCATGGGGATCAACAGGTAGTCCATCGTGCCGCGAATGGCGGTTTCCGAATCGCTCTCGACCACACGCTCGTAATAGGCGGTGATGAAGTGGATGGAGTCCGCCACCGCAATCGAGATGATAAACACTGGGATCATGTTGGTGATGATGTTGAGCTTGTAGCCGGTCAAACTCACCAGGCCCATGGTCCAGATCAGCGAAAGGATCGAGATCAGCAACGGTATCCAGACGCCTTGCCAACGACGGAAACTTATATACAGCAACAGCGAAATGACCAGCACGACAAAGGGCAGGAACTTGTTGTTGTCCTTCTCGACGATATCGGTGATCGCCGCGTAGTACGTGGCGGTGCCGCCGATATGGAAGGAGTCTTCGGAGGCGATTTCATTGACCTGCCTGAGGATCTCCACATACGCGCGCTGCAAATTGCGCGAGTCCTCTTCGTCCACCGCCAGTTCGACTTGAATCATGGAGGCTTTGCCCTTGGGCGAGATCAGTGAGTTACTGAACATCGTGTTGCCGAAGACTTCTTCCGACAGTTTGTTCAGTGCCTGCGGGTCCGAAGGCACCTCGACCATCAGGTCGTGGACATCCAGGGCGTCGCCGTCCAACTCGATATTCTCGACATCAGCGAGGCTGCGCACCTTAACCACGGGGGCGACCCGCACGATAAGGTCCGCCACATAGTCCTTGGTGCTTTGCGGGCAATCCTGGAGTGTCGCCAGATACGCCGACAGCTCTTTCAGGCTGGCTTTGTCTTGCGCATTCAAGCCTCCCAGCAGAATGTGGTCCACCAGGCCTTTGCTTTGTGCATCCACGGCTGCGGCCTGGAGTTGTTCGCTGTCGTCCTCGTCGATGAGTGTCAATTTGGAGAATTGCTGGGTCAGCGTCTTGATGGTTGCCAGCGAGTCCGGATTGAAAATAGACGGCTGCTGGGTCACCACGCCCACCAGGATCTGTTCACCCGAACCGCTGAAGTGGTTGCGCGCCTCGGCCATCAAGACCCGGCCCTTGAAGTCTTTGCCAAGCAAGAACAGCGACGGGTTTACTTGTAGGGACAGCAACTGCAGGCAGAAAAACAGGGTGGTCAGGACCAGAAGCCCGAGGGTGGCCTTCTTGTGCCTCAATATGAAGTTGGCGTAGCGCAGGGAAAGGGACGTCACAGCACGGTTCCTTGTTTGAGTCGTAAGTGTGGGCATGAGAGGGGCCAATCAACCGATGATCGGTTGCGTGGCGCGAATGTCATCACGCGGTTCGGCATGGGCGGGCGAGGGATAGAACTCCTGGAAGTACTCCTTCAATTGCTCAACCTGCGAGAGCTCGCAGCGCAGAGCCAGGTAACCATCGGGTCGAACCAGAAACAGCCCGCCATCCTCGACGCCCAGTTGCTCGCGCAACGCATCCTCGATGGCATACGTCGAGGTAAAACCATGGGGTGGTGCCAGGGCTACCGTGGTGGGACCGCCCAGCAAGTACGCCTGCAGGAAGTTCGTATGACGCATCTGGGCGCACAGGGCCCGGCTCAGTTGTTCCAGCTGTGAGGCGCTGGCGGCGGAGCGCGGTTCGAACACCAGCGCGCAGAAATGAGTGCCCTTGAGCAGGTCGAATACGCGCCGGCCGCCGGCGGCGGTACCGGCGATCACGCCGTCAGGCATGCGCTGGCCGGTGGCAGGGCCGCTGCTGTGCTGTGCCGTGGAGGCGGTTGCGTAGTCGATCTGGAAGCCGGTGGCCTGTTTCATGATCCGCGCCTGAAAGCGCCGGGTCGTCGCCAGGTGCGGGACGAAAGTGTCGCGCAGCCAACGCAGCAGCGGATTCTTCAGGTTGAGCATGCGCATTTGCTGGTTGGTGTTTTTCAACACTGTCTGCGCGACGGGGCGCCGCTCGACTTGATAACTGTCCAGCAAGGCCGGGCGCGCACGCGCCGTGAGCACATGGGCGATCTTCCACGACAAGTTGTAGGCGTCCTGCAGCCCGGTGTTGAGCCCTTGCCCGCCAATCGGACTATGCACATGGCAGGCATCGCCAGCGAGAAATACGCGGCCGAGGCGATACTGCGCCGCGAGGCGGTGTTGAAACGTCGTCACCGACAGCCACACCGGATCAGCCAGGCTGATGTCGTTGAAGCCGCGCTCATGCAACCGGGCATTGACCTGCTCGATGCTGAGGTCTTCCGTCGTCAGGGTCACATCCTCACAATCGATCACCACCCGGTGCCTGCCGTCGGGCAGAGGGAACAGCATCATGTAGCCATCGCCTGAGGTGAAAACATGCCCGCTGCGATTGTCACCGGGCCACGACAACGTGCCGTCGGCAATGATGTACGGCCGTGGGTAAGCGCCGCCGTCAAAGGCAATGCCCGCAAGCTTTCTGACGTGGCTCGTGCCGCCATCGCAGCCCACCAGCCAACTGCACTCCAGTTCTTGTTGCTGGCCGTGCTGATCCACCAGCGTGGCGTACGCGGCCTGTTCATGTTGCACCAGGTTGTAGAGTTCCAGGCCGCGCTCTACATGGCCACCCAAGGCCAGGTAACGCTGCTCGAGGATGTCCTCGACGCTGTTCTGGGGAATGCTGGCCGTGAAGGGGTAGGGCACGTCGAGTTGACCGAGGTCATAGGTAATCAAGCGTTTGCGATTGCTGTAGATATTCATCTGCTCGACCCGCACGGCACGCGCCAGCAACGGCTCCAGCAAGCCCAGGTCTTCCAGCACCTCCATAGACCGCGAATGAATGGCGAAGGCTTTGGAGAACGACTGACGTTGCAGGCGCTTGTCGATCAGTCGATGTGCGATGCCATAGCGCTGCAATTGCAAGCCCATCAGTAACCCTACCGGGCCTGCGCCGACGATCAATACGGGTGTAGCAGTATTGGCTGTGTGGCTCATTTCGGACCTCCCTGGTCACTGAACTGGCTGTGCAAACGAACGGTAATAGGGGTACTCGGCCATCTCCAGGAGGTTGCGATCACCCTCACTGTCGCCGTAGGCATGAATCACGTAGTCCTGGGGGTTTCCGAGAATCTGCCGCACGCGGATGACTTTTTCCTCGGCCTGGCAGTGCGGACCATCCAGCTCTCCGGTCAGCCGACCGTCACGTTCCTTGAAGCGTGAACCGCTGGTGGCGTCGAAGCCTGCCGCTTTACCCCAAGGTTCCAGGTACACATCCGCCGAGTTGCTCACCAGCAGGCAGCGGTGCCCTTGGGCCTGGTGCCATTTCAGGCGAGCGAGCGCCTCGGGGTTCAGCCAACCAGGAATGTCCTGCTGTGCGAACAGCACACCCAGGGCGCGGTAGCGCTCGGCACTGATGCCGGTCATGCAGCGGCGAATCATCACTTCACGGGCGGCCATCAAGGGGATGATCCTGAGTGCCAGGAGCACGGCCGTGGGGATGAGGCTGATGGCGACCAGCGTGAAGCGTGGACCGCCTATCAGCCGGCGCAGAAAACGCCAGAAGGTGTGGCGGTTGGTGAGCGTGCGGTCAAAATCGAAGACGGCGACGACGGGTTTACCTTGCGTTTGATCAGGCACAAATGATCCCTCCGGGGAATGCGTTAATGGGTGGTTTCCAGCGCGCGAACGGCCTGGTAGTCGGCGGGTGGCAAAATCAGCCCGCGGCCTTCAATCGTGCCCAGTACCACGCCGTTCTGAACGATGTGGCAGTGGCTGTGGCTGCGGTGCAGGTACCCGTTCTTGAACATCAGGTCGGTGTACTGGGCCAGCAGGTAAACCGGTGCGTCATGCTCGGCAAAGCTGTCGAAGCGAATACGCATGTCATCCAGCACGAACGGAAACTCGCGGGGGACACCCTGGAACACGTGTGTGCAGGCGATGCCGAATTGGCGTGCGGCCTCAATCAGGTACAGCCCGGGAATGTGATCCTGGGCGTGCTCGTAGAAGAACGGGTGGTTCGCGTCGTGGAACAGCTCGGCGGCGTACCAGCCGGTATCGTCAATGGCCGCCATGTCGCCGAGCAGTACGTTGCTTTCGCTGGACTTATGCACATGGCGCTTGTCCATACGCCGGGGCTCGCGGTGGCACCTCGAACTGTTCCAGTGCGTCAGCCAGCCGATCGCGACGTCCAGCTCATGGGTGGCCTGCGGCATGGCCGGCTGCGCTGTGTCCGTGCCGGCGTTTTGTTCAACGAAGTCCAGCAGCAACCCGAGTTTCTGGGTGTGCAAGAGTTCCAGGGACACCTTGCCGGCGTTGGGGTATGCCCGTTCGATGCGCGTGCGCAGCTCTGCCAGCATCAGTGAGTCGAAACCGATGTCGTCAATCAGCAGGCTTTCCTCATCCAAGGGTTTGTCTTCCATCTTGGCCAGGTGCCGAATCAGGTACTTCATGTAGTCGCGGGTGGTCATGCCGGCCGGTGCTGCCAACGCTTCGGGGGTGGGCGATGCGGTACTGCGCTCCAGCGTGTGGTCGTTCAAGGCATCCAGTTGCTTGAGCCAATAACGGCTGCCCTGGAAAACATAGGTGGGCAATGGCAGCTTGCGCCGTTGCGCATGAGTGTCCCAGGCCGCCGGAACGATCGGTGCGCCGGCTTCGTACAAACCGGCGAGCGTGGTCGCGATGGTGGTCCAGATAGGCTGTGCGGCGTGTGCACCATCCGGTTGGTCCCACAGTGAGCTGTCGAGTGATCCCAGGGCAATCACGGTCTGTACGGGCTCGCGTTCGAGCGCCTGTTCCAGCAACCCGCGTGCGGCGTAGGGCAGTGCGCGGTCGTGGCCGGGGCGATACACATAGGCACAAGCGTCGGCCTGCTCGGATGCGGCGGCAATGCGCTGCAGGGCCTTGTCTAAGGACAGGTTGCCAGCAATCACTGCGGCCATTCCCTGCATGGTGCTGTGGGCGACGATCCAGCGTGGCTGCACGCCAAATGAGCGCCACATTATGGTGTGACCATAAAATAGTGCCGCATCGGCCAAGCGCTGTGCCTGCGGATTCAGCTCCGGGGCATCGAGGTCGATCGCCAGGGTTCGTCCGATGGTCTCGATGCATTCGGTGTAGGCGCATTGAAACGCCAGGCTGCTCTGGCGCAAGGCGTGATAGCGCTCCCGGTCCGAAGCACTGAGCACGCCGATGACCCAGCCGACCTGGCCTGCCCCTTCTATCGGCTGCGTGGCACTGCGTGGGCGATCCAGGGCGTGTCGCAACATGTGGATCAGCTCAGCGCGGTTGTTGCCGCTCACGGCAATCCGCTGTTCGAACTGACGTCGCCCGCCGTTTTGCGAGTAGCAGATGTCGGTCAGTGCCTGCTCATCGCTGCTTTCCAGGAATGCGAGTAGTCGCGATGCATACGTGTCGAGCGCGAGCGTTTCCCGAGCACTGATGAACAACAGATGAGGCCGCTGTTCCACGCTGGACGGTGTGCTCGGCAACGGGCTGTACGACTCCATGATGATGTGCGCATTAGTACCGCTGAAGCCGAATGAGCTGACCGCGGCCAGGCGAGAGGCGCTGGTGCCGGGCGGCCACGCCTGGCGGTCGGTGCAGATGGCGATGTTCTCTTCATCGAGATCGACAAACGGGTTCACGCAATTGAAGTGCAACTGCGGCGGGATTTCGCCTTGCTGCAGGGCTTTGGCAACCTTGATGATGCCCGCGACCCCGGCCGCTGATTCGCTGTGGCCGATATTGGTCTTGAGGGAGCCGACGCGCAGCGCGGTGTCACGCCCCGCCGCACGGCCATAGACGGCGCCCAGGGATTGCAGTTCGATGGGGTCGCCGAGCTTGGTGCCGGTGCCGTGAGCCTCGACATAACCGACGTCCTTGGGGTTGACCCGGGCATTCGCCAAGGCGCTGCGAATGACCCGCACCTGGGAGGGGCCGTTCGGGGCCATGATGCCCTGGCTCAGGCCATCCTGATTGACCGCCGAACCACGAATCAGGGCGTAGATATGATCGCCGTCCGCAACCGCCCGAGACAGGCGCTTGAGTACCACCACCCCACAGCCTTCGGCGCGTACATATCCATTGGCCGACGCGTCGAAGGCCTTACACAGGCCTTGCGGCGAATGCATCATGGCCTGCGACTGGGCCACCGAGGTGGTCGGCGCGAGGATCACATTGCAGCCACCGGCCAGGGCGAAATCACACTCGTCCAGGCGCAGGCTCTGACAGGCCAGGTGCACCGTGACCAGCGAAGACGAGCAGGCGGTATTGAGGGTGAGGCACGGGCCCTTGAAGTCGAACGTGTAGGACACGCGACCGGAGTGCACGCTTTCATGATTGCCGGCATTCATATGCGCCGCGATTTCATCGAGGCTCAAATGCCGCACCAGCAAATCGGAATGGTCTTTGTTCATGATGCCGGTAAACACCCCGGCATTCGCGCCGCGCACTCTGTCGGGTGGCATGCCGGCATCTTCGAGGGCCTGCCAGGTAACTTCGAGCAGGGTGCGTTGTTGCGGGTCCATGCATTCGGCTTCACGGGGCGTGATGCCGAAGAGCTGTGCGTCGAAACGCAGCACATCGGCGAGCAGCCCGGCATTGGGCGAATAGGTTTTACCCGGCCGTGGCGCCTGTGGATCGAAGAAGCGCTGCTGGTTCCAGCGCTGGTCGGTGAGCGGCGACACGCTGTCCACTCCGTCGCACAGATTGCGCCAGAACTGCTCGACGCCTTCATCGGCGCCCGGATAGCGACAGCCAATGCCGACAATGGCGATGGGTTCGTGCGCACGGTCGTCCAGTGCCTTGATGTCACCGTTGAGCCGGTTGATTTTCTTCAGCGCGCTCTCCATGAGCGCGCGGCTATCGTTGTGTTGCGTCATGCTGGCATTCCCTTTTCGCGTGCGTGTCGGCTCAAAGTGCTTCATCCGCCAGGAGGGCGATGAGTTCTTCGTCGGTCAGGTGGTTGAAGTTGTCGTGTACTTCGTGCACGGGGCCGGCGGAGGGTGGTGGTGGGGTGAGGACGCGCGCGTCCTCGGTGACGGGGTACAACTGCTCAATAATGAAGGTGCTCATGCTGCGAACGGTCGGGTAGTCGAACAGCAGCGTGGCAGGCAATTTTCTGCCCACGATGCCCGCCAGTTTGTTACGCAGTTCCAGCGCCATCAGCGAGTCCAGGCCTTCCGATTGCAAGGGCTCGTTGACGTCCAGTAGTTGGCGCTCGTTGAGGGCCATGATGTCCCGGGCCACCCGCAGCACGAATTGCTCGATATAGGCCTGGCGCTCGGGGGGCGTAAGGTCGTCGCAGTCGCTGCGCAGCACGCTCAGTTGCGCCAGGTACGCGCTTTCACTGACGGGCTTTCGGATGAGGTTGGCCAGGGTGGAGCGCTGTGCACCTTCGCTGATCGATACGTGGACCTGGCTCCAGTCGATATCGATAACGGTCGGGTTGGCCTGCGTGGTGCCGGCCAGGCTCAACAACATCTCCAGGGCACGGCGAGGCGACAGCAGGCCGATGCCTGGGGCACGTTGGAAGTTGGCCTGGCGTGCGACGCTGTGCGCCATGCCTTGTCCGTCCCACGGTCCCCAGTTGACGCTGAGCCCGGCGAGGCCCTGAGTACGCCGGTCGAGTGCCAGTTGATCGAGGAATGCGTTGGCCGCGGCATAGTTGCCCTGGCCCGGTGAGCCAAACACAGTTGCGGCGGAAGAAAACAGCACAAACCAGCGCAACTCCCGTTCCCGTGTTGCCAGGTGCAACCACCAGGCGCCGTCGACCTTGGCGGGCAGCGGTGCGTGGAAGTCCTCCCATGACTGGGCGCCCAGCAAACCATCGCGCAAGACCCCCGCGCAATGAAACACACCATCGAGGGCGGGTAAGGTACGGTCGATCTCGTCCAGCAATTGCGTGATCTGGTCGCGTGCGCCGATATCGCAGGGCTTGATCACTACCGAAACATCCAGTGCCTGCCAACGCTCGAGGTACGGTGCCAGCGCTTGGGTGTTGACGCTGCGCGCCACCAACACCAGGTGGCGACCACCGCGCTCGATGATCAGGTCGGCCAGGCTCAGCCCGATGGCGCCCAGCCCACCGGTGATCAAGTACGTGCGGTCGGCGCTGAACGCGGCAGATTGCGCCGTGTCGGTGTCGAGGGACATGTGTGCCAGCCGCGCGACCTGACGGGAACCGTCGATGTAGCGAACGGTGCGCTCGTCATCCGCCACAGCCAGTTCGGCCAACAGGTGGTCGATGCGCTCAAGTGGGGTGCTCGCGCCCAGGTCGATATGCCGGCTGCGCGCCTGAGGGTGTTCTTCACCCATGACGTTGCTCAGGCCTCGCAGCATGGCAGGCAGGGGCGGCTGGTCCGTGATGAACGGTGTGCCGCTGACGGCAAAGGTCCAGTCCGGCTCCGCTCCGGTACCCAGGCAATACTGCTGCAGCGCCAGGATGGGCAGGAGTAAGGCACGTTGTTGTTCCGCCAGGTTCTCCTGGCTGGCTGCCGGATGGCTCAAGCCTTGCAAGTCGATGACGTGCTCGATCAGTTGCCCCTGGGCCCACGGATCAATCACGGCTGCCAGGCTCCCGGGCAACGCCGCGAGTTCAAAACCTGCGTGGCAGTCAAGCTCACCGTCGACGTCGGCGCTCAGACACAGCACCCGTTTGCCAAGGTGCTGCAAGCGCTGTTGCAGGTCCGGGGCGTGTCCGTGGTTGTCCGCCAGGATCACCCACAGCGGGTTGGCCGCCGTCGATATCGGGCGCGCTGATTCGACAGGCGCGACAGCCGGCACCCAGTCGAGCTGATAGGCCAGTGAGCGTTGTTGATTGAGCGAATCGATCAGCACCGACCTGGGCGCCCGCTTGCTGCGCAGCGCCTCCACGACCACCACCGGCCGGCCTTGCTGGTCGTATACGCTGACCCGATGACTGTAGGCCTCAAGGGCGGCATCGTCGGGGCTCAGGGGCGCAGGAGACAGGCATACCACGTGGCACCAGAGCGGGCCCTTAACCTGCTGGAGCACCTCAAGCGTGTCGATTGCGAAAGGGATGTAGAGGGTATCGCGTCCCGCCAGGCTGAACTGCGCCTCATAGGAGGCCGCCGCGGTGGTTTGGAAGAATGCGTCCATCAACCCCGGCGCAACGACGTAGCCTTGCTCCAGGCTGCCCGGTTTACGTAGGCGCGACAAGGCTTCACCCGGGCGTCGCCAGATCTGTTCCACCCAGCGGAAACAACCATTGAGCTCGTAACCGGCCGCCGCCATTTCGCGGTAGAACGCCGGCCCATCCAGTTGCTGATCCAGGCCTTGGACAAGGGACTGCGGGTCAATGGCAACCGCCTTCGCCGGGCTTGCCGCAGCCAGGGTGCAGGCGAAGTTATGTTGCCAGGCACCGTCAGTGTCTTTGGTACGGCTATAGCCGGCGATATCGACAACGCCCTCCTGGCGCGAAACGATGTACTGGAAACTTTTGACTTCATCTGGCGCGAACACCATGGCACCGGGAAAGGTGACATCGCTGAGTTCGTATCCGAGAGCAATCCTGAGGTCCTCGGCAATCAGCGCGGACATTGCCAAATGGGTGGCGCCGGCAATAACTGTGGTGCCGTAGAGCTGGTGGTCATTGATCGGGAAGGGCGTCTCACCGCCAAAACCGAGTTGATAAATCACGTCGCCAGTGGCACTGGTGGTCTTTTGCCCCAGTTTGGGCAGGTCGGGGAGTTGCGCCTGGCTGTTGGGCTGGCGCGATGGGTACAGCTGCTGGCCGTCGTGCTTGGGCCAGAACGGCCGGTGCTCAAAGGCATAGGTCGGCAGAGTGAGGCGCGGCCAGATGCGTTGCTGGGCAAACAGTTGCGGCCACCTCGGTGTGAGCTGGCGGATATACAGCTGCGCGAGAGCATCCAGCATCTGTTGGCGATCACAGGTTTTTGCCTTGAAGGACGACAACCAGCAGATGCTGGAGTCGTTGAGGCAGCGCCTGGCCATCCCGATAAACTGGGTGGACGGCCCGATTTCCAGCCCGGCCAGTGGCTGCAGGGCTTGCAGGGTCTGGAGCGCCGCATCGAGCAGCACAGGGGCCTGGACGTGGCGGACCCAGTAGTCAGCGCAGGCGTACTCGTCCTGCAGCACGGTGCCGGTGACGGTGGATACAAAGGGGATAGACGATGGTTGGAACGCAATGCCCTCTGCCACAGCGCGGAACGCCTCCAGCATGGGCGCCATCAGCGGTGAATGGAAACCGTGGGAGACGCGCAGCGATTGGGCGTCTACGTCACGTTCGGCGCACAGAGCGATCAGGCGCTGCATGGCCTGCGAGCACCCCGAGACTACCGTGTTCGCCGGGCCGTTATGCGCACCGATTGCCAGAGTGTGGGTGACGTCACCCAGGGTATCGAGCAGACCCAGCGTGGTCGCGTGGTCAGCATGCACCACCAGCATCGAACCCTTCTCACAGTGCTCGACCATCAGCCTGGCCCTGGCACAGATCAGGAGAACGCCATCCTCAAGCGACATCACGCCGCCCAGGCAGGCCGCCGCGTATTCACCCACGCTATGCCCTAGCACATAAGCAGGCATGACGCCCCACGCCATCCATTGTTTGCCCAAGGCATATTGCAGGGCGAACAGTGCCGGCTGGGTGTAGTAGGTATCGTTCAACTGACGCGCATCGGCTGCCCACATCACGTCCAGGATCGAGCCGTGCAGTAATGGCTGCATGAGTGCAACGCATTCATCCAGCGCCTGTTTGAACGTCGGTTCCTGGGCGTAGAGCGTTCGCCCCATGCCCAGGTACTGGCTGCCTTGACCCGTGAACAGGAACGCGGTACCCGTTGTACTGCGCAGGTCGGGTAGAGGTGGCTGCGGCGAGGGGGCGAGCAGTTGCTCGCACAATTGCTGGGACGTCGTCGCGACGTACGCCTGGCGGATCTCGAAGTGCGCGCGCGTGGTACTGGCGCTGTAGCACAGGCTGGCAAGGTCCACTTCGCTGTTCTGCAGCCACTGGACGTACTTGGCTTTGAGCGCGGCCAATGCGTTCGGGGTGCGCGCGGAAAGCGCTAGCAAGTAGGGCCGGTCGTCTTGCTCGGCTGGCAGCCCGACGGGCGCAGCGGACCCTTGGGCAAGCACCAGATGGGCGTTGGTTCCGCTGAAGCCGAACGAACTGACCGCGCCAATGGCGGGTACGTGCGCCGGCCATGGGCGCAGTTGGTCGGCGACCACGACGCTGGGGGTGTCGCCCAGGATATTTGCGCTGAAATGCTGGTTGAGCTGGTTCATGTGCAAGTTGCGCGCAATGGTGCCGTGTTGCAGCATCAACGCCAGCTTGATCAGGCTGGCCACGCCTGCGGCGGCTTCGGTGTGACCGATGTTGGTCTTGACCGAACCGACATACAGGGGGGTGAGGTCCGCCCGCTGCCCATAGACGGCTTCGATGGAGCGCATTTCGATCGGGTCGCCCAGCGGCGTCCCTGTGCCATGGGCTTCCAGGTATTGCACGGAGTGCGGCGCGACGCCCGCGTTGGCCAGGGCGGCGCGCATCACACGTTCCTGTGCCGGGCCATTGGGGGCGGTGAGCCCTTGGCTTCGTCCATCCTGATTGACACTGCTGCCTTTGATCACGCCCAGCACGTTGTCGCCATCGCGCAGCGCGTCGTCCAGCGGCTTGAGTAATACCAGGCCGCAACCCTCGGAGCGCACATAGCCGTCGGCGGCTTGATCGAAGGTTTTGCAGCGACCGTCATGGGACAGCATGCGAGCCTTGGACAGCGCCACGTTGGTGTGGGGGGACAGTGTCAGGTTCACACCGCCCGCCAGAGCCACAGTGCACTCGCCACTGCGCAGGCTCTGGCAGGCGAGGGCCACGCTGACCAGGCTGGATGAGCAGGCCGTATCGATGGCAATGGCGGGGCCTTCCCAGCCGAGAAAATAGGCCAGGCGACCGGCATTCACGCTGATTGAATTGCCCGTGGCGAAGTACGCGCTGGTCTCTGGAGCACCCGGGGCATTGAGGATGTGGCTGTACTCATTGGGGCCGCAGCCGACAAAAATCCCGCCTTTTTCCACCGTCGAAGGCAGTACGCCTGCGTGCTCCAATGCCTCCCAGCCGACTTCCAGCAACAGCCGCTGCTGGGGATCCATGCTGATGGCTTCCTGGCTGCTGATATTGAAAAAGCTGTTATCGAAGCCAGCGACATCATCGAGCAGACCTCCCCATCGGCTGTACATTTTGCCGGGGGCATCAGGGTCTGCATCAAAGTACTCCGCGCTGTTCCAGCGCGTATTGCCGACTTCGCCAACCCCGTCGGTCCCTTCCACCAGCATCGACCAGAACGACGCCGGGTCGGTCACGCCACCTGGGTAGCGACAGCCCATACCGATAATCGCGATGTCCTGTCGCGCAGGTGCACAGGCATCCGCGGCGGCGCCGGCCTCGACGGTTTGCGGGCTGCGCTCCTTGAGCAATGACAGCAGGTAATCGGTGAGTTGTCCCAGGCTTGGATAATCGAACAGCAAGCTCACCGGCAATGTTTCGCCGGTCAGGGTCGATAGCCGATTGCGCAGTTGCACCGCCATCAAGGAGTCCAGGCCCATTTCGATCAGCGGCGCGTCGACGTTGTAATGCTCGCCTTCTTGGCTGCCGGAAACTTCGGCGATGCTCTCGCGCAATAGACGCTCAATCGCGATGCTCGGGGGCAGGGGGTGCATTCTGTCAACGTAGGTACGCAACGGAGGTTGTGCCGCCGGCTCGATCGAAGGCGCCGGCGCGTTGCCGGTTGACTGGCTGTAGAGCCTCATCAGGGCGGGACTGGAGGGGCTGTGCTGGAACGCGGCCAGGGCGTCCTGGCGCAGAGCGAGCACCAGCGGATTGTGGTGTGGCCCGGACAGCAGCGTGAAGAACGCCTTCAGCCCGTCGGCAGGTGTGATCAGGCCCAGGCCCTGGGCCGCCAGTGCGGCGGCGGTGATCGCATCGGTGCTGGCCATGCCGGCACCGGCCCATGGGCCCCAGGCGTAGCTGGTAGCGACTCTTCCTTGCGCATTGCGAAAGGCCGCCAGCTCATCCAGGAAGCTGTTGCCGGCGCAATACGGCCCTTGGGCGTAGTTGCCAAACACGGCGGACACTGACGAAAACAGTGCGAAGCAATCCAGTGCCAGGTGAGCGGTGAGCTCATGCAGGTACCAGGCGGGCGCGACCTTGGGCGCCAGTATCGCTGCCAGTGCAGCGTGGCTGAGGCCGTCAACCCGGCAGTCATTGAGTGTGCCGGCGGTGTGGATGACGCCGGTCAGCGGCAACAGGGTCTGCCCGCACTCGGCGATCAACCCGGCCAGGGCAGCTCTGTCGGCGATGTCCATAGACAGGGTCCTGACATCGCAGCCTTGTGCGCGCAGGCGGTCGACGATGGCCTGTTGGGCGGCGTCCAGCGCGCTGCGGCGGGAAACCAGCAGCAACTGGCCGGCGCCTTGGGCCGCCAGGCCCTGGGCAATCTCCAGACCAAGGGCACCCAGGCCGCCGGTGATCAAGTAGCTGCGGTCGGCCCGAATATCCAGGGGCGTCGTATGTGCAGATGCCACGTCCACGAGGCGACATTCGTAGGCGTAATCGGCTTCAAGGCGCACTTCAAACGGAACCGCGGCGCTGGTGGGGGCTGCCAGCCAGTCCAGCAGGCGCAAAGCGTCTTCAGCCAATGATGGGCCGGGCTGCACGTCGACCTGACTGAACCGCAGGTGCGTGAACTCTTGCGCCAGGGTCTTGAACATCCCGACGCTGGTGCTGTGAATCAAACGGGCCTCAGGGCTTGAGTTGTAATGGGCGACGACGAAACGGGCATTCGGCGCCAGGTACGGCGCGGCGCATAGGCGTGTGCCGAGGGTGACGAAATCCTGGATATGCTCGACGGCGGCCGGCCCGGCATCGATTCTGGCCGAGGTGCTAACGTATAGGACGGCATCGAATGGCGCGCCTGTGAAGCGGTCGAGCGTTGCGAGTTCGCTGCCGAGCACGTGGGTGAACGCGCGGTGCTGCAGCGCTTCGATCAAGTCTGGGGCGTCGCACACCAGCAGCCAACGGCCGTTCAAGGGCTGTCGATGTTCACGGAAGTTGCCGGTGGGGTGCCATTGGCGATGGACGCACAGTTGCAGCTCGGTAGGTGTCGCCGTCGCCGAGGCTTCGCGGCGTTTGACCGTAGGTTTTGCGCCGCCTTCAAACCAGTAGGGTTTTTCGTCCAGCGCTTCAAACGGCAGCGCCAGCTTGCGCACGTCACCTAGGGGGGAGAGGGTGAGCAGCACACCATGGACGTAGAGTTGCGCGAGGTTTTTGCGCAGCATGCGGTTGTCGTCGTGGCCCTTGTGCAGCGAAGCGAGCAGCGCGCGCGTATCGTCAGGGGCCCGTTCGCGTCGGGCAAGATCGGTCAGCGTGGCACTCGGGCCGACTTCCAGCAGCAGGTGCGGTTGTTCCGCCAGCAGTGCCTGGAGGGCGGCATGGAACTCCACGGGCGCGGCGATCTGACGGACCCAGTAGTGAGCGTGGCACAGCTCATGGTCGACGCGCCGCCCGAGCACTGTCGAATAGAACGGCAGCGTTGGCGCGTTGTAGCGAACCTGCTCGGCCACCTGGGCAAACGCTTCGAGCATCGGTTGCATCAACGTGCTGTGAAACGCCCGCGAAACCGCCAGGGACGTATTGCGAACGCCTTGTTCATCGAGCTGGTGTTTTATCTGGGTGATCGCCGAGGCTTGGCCGGAGATCACCAGGTCATTGCAGCTGTTCTGCGCGGCAATCGAGACCTGATCGGCAAACGGTACCAGCAGTTGCTCGAGGGCGTGGCGCTCGGTCTGCACCGCCAGCATGGCGCCGGGGGCGGTGAGGGCGGTCATTAACTGGCCGCGCTGGATAATCAGCTTGAGCCCGTCCTCCAGGGAAAATACCCCAGCGGCGCAAGCTGCTGCATATTCGCCCAGGCTGTGGCCGATCACCGCAGCCGGGGTGACGCCCAGGCTGGCCCAGAGGCGGGTCAAGGCATATTGAAGGCAGAAAATCGCCGGTTGGGTGTAATGGGTCTCCGCCAATTCTGCCGCGCGGCTTCCCCACAGCACATCTTTAATGCCATGGCCGACTTCCAGCCGATAGAGCGCATCGCACTGATCCAGGGCTTCTCGAAACACCGCCTGGCTGGCGTACAACTGCTCGCCCATGCCGGTGTATTGCGCGCCTTGGCCGGAAAACATCAGGCTCGGGGCGCTGGGTTTGTCTGGCGTGACACCCTGATAAATCGCGGACGGGCACTCGCCGGCGACAAATCGGGCGAGCAATTGGCTGGCGTCCTGTGCGCTGTCCGCCACCACCGCCAAGCGGTGTGTCGACGATTGCCGGTAGCGATTACTGGCGAGGCAGACGTCGGTAAATGCGTGCTCGGTGTCGCGCAGGTAGGTTTGCCAGCGAGTAGCAGTGAGCGCGAGCGTCTGCGCCGAAGAGGCCGTAAAACTGAGCACGCCGGGGCTGGTTTCGGGCGCGTCCGACCGGCCATCATCATCCGCCGAAGACAGGATCATGTGGACATTGGTGCCGCTTAAACCAAATGCACTGACGCCGGCGTAATGGGGCGTGTCCGGGTGTGGCCAGGCCTGGCTCCGGGTAGGCACCACCAGGTTGTTTGCGGCCCAATTGATATGAGGGTTGGGCGTGGAAAAGTGCAGGTGCGGCACGATTAGGTTGTGCTTGAGCGAGAGCGTCAACTTGATCAATGCCGCGATGCCGGCTGCCGACTCCAGGTGACCGATATTGGTCTTCACCGAGCCAATCAGCAGTGGCACGCCCGCTAAGTCCCGGCGTAATGCGCGCAGTAGCGCATTGGCCTCAATCGGGTCGCCCAGGGGCGTGCCGGTCCCGTGGGTCTCGACATAATGAATGTGCTCGGGGCTGACCCGGGCCTCTTTGAGTGCCGCTTCGATCACGGCCTGCTGCATGCGTCCGTTGGGTGCCGTCAGGCCGTTGCTGGCGCCATCATGGTTGACCGCCGAGCCACGGATCACCGCGTAGATATGATCGTTATCCAGGCGTGCCTGAGTCAGTGTCTTAAGCACGACGACACCGCAACCTTCACCGCGCACGTAGCCGTCGGCCTCGGCATCAAAGGTGCGGCACAGTCCCTGGCGGGACAAGGCCTGCATGCGCGACAGACCGATGCTGTTTTCCGGCCCGAGAATTACATTCACCCCGCCGGCCAACGCCATACTCGACTCGCCTTTGCGCAAGCTGTCGCAGGCCAGGTGCACGCAGAGCAGCGAGGACGAACATGAGGTGTCCAGGGCCAGTGTCGGCCCGTGGAAACCAAACAGGTACGACACACGGCCTGCCGCCACACTCTGGGCATTGCCCAGGCACGCATAGGCGTCGATAAGGCTCGGGGCCAGCGGGTCGATGGCCAGGCGCGCATAGTCGTTGGTGCTCATACCAAGGAACACCCCGGTCTTGCTACCTTTTAACTCATCGAGGTTCTGGTTCGCATCGCGCAATGCTTCCCAGCAGACCATCAGCAGTTGGCGCTGCTGTGGGTCCATCAGGTTGGCTTCGTGGGTCGGCAATTTGAACAGTTGGGCGTCGAAGTGATCGATGTTGTCCAGTAGGCCGCCGTGCTGGCTGTAGATCTTCCCGGGCATGCTGGCGTCCTGATGGAAGTAATCGTCCGATGACCAGCGCTCATTGCTGATATTGCGCACGGCGCAGTCGCCGTTCTTCAACTGCTGCCAGAAGGCTTGCGGTGTTGTCGCGCCGCCCGGGAACCGGCAGCCGATGCCGACGATGGCGATCGGTTCATCCAGGTTCGATTGCAGGTGCTGGACTTGCCGCCTGAGATTGAGGATTTCGCAGACAGAATTTTCCAGAAGCTCCTTGATTCCCATGGGTTTAGAGTCTGTCGATTTCATTGGTTTGATCTCAAGAAGTTAGTCTTCACCCGCAACAGGGTGATTAAAAAGCGGTGCGCATCGCCAAATCCTGGCCACGGGCTGACCGGCGTGCCGCACTGGCCGCCAGTCGTGCAGGGGTTTTTAGAGCTTGTGCAGGTCTTGAGCGGCGCCAGGCGCGCCGCTTGGGACGGTCAACTGCGGGTAGTCGGGCTTTTGGCGCCGAGCAAATTCTCGAGCAATGTCATCATTGCCTGTTCATCCATCTGCCCCAGACCGGCCTTGTCGACGGCAGGCTCGGCCATCGGGCGTGATGGCTGCGTCGCAGGCGAGCCGGCCTTTGCCGTGTCAGCCACATAACCTGCTAGTTCACCGGGCGTCGGGTAATGCCAGGCAATCGTCGAGTCCAGCGGCACTTTGGATACCAGGGACAGCTCGGCAGCGAGTTCCACGGCGTCCATGGAGGTCATGCCCACCTCGGAAAACGGCGTATCAATCGACATCGACAGGTTCTCGCTGTAGTCGCGATCAAGCAGCCAGCGGAAAATCCAATCACCAACGGCGTCTCGCGTGACGGATGACAAAGGCGGTGGGGTGTAATCCAGTACATCAGCAGCGGGGGAGTTCATCAGGTCACTTCTCCATGTGAAATAGCGTGAGGCTCAAGCCCAGTGGCAGCAGGCTGAAAAGGCACCAGTTGCTTGTCGATCAAGCGTTGGCGAATGACACGCCGGCGTTTTTTTCCGCTCGAGGTTTTTTCGATGCTGCCCTTGGGGCAGAAATGCACGCGGTTCAACAGCGCGTCGTGGATGTCGAGCACGGCCAGGGTCAGGGTTTGTTGTTTTCTGGCCAGCTCACTGCCGGTGTCGTTGGCGTCGCCCTCAAGCACCAAGTGCAGCTCCATCAAACCGGTATGGGCGTTTTCGATCGACAGCAGCGCACTGCCGGAGGGGCGTACAAAGTCAAAACCTTCGATGGTCTCCTCGATGTCCTCGGGGATGATGTTCTTGCCGCCAATCACGATCAAATCATCTTGGCGCGAGTAGAAATACAGCTCCTGCTCATGCATGAACCCCAGATCACCGGTACGCAGGCGACCGTCCTTGAGCTTGGCGAAGGTTGCCTCAGGCATATTCAAATAACCCGGTGTCAGGCAGTCGCTCTCGATATTGATTTCACCGAGCTTGAGATCCGGCAGAGGCTGATCGTTGGCATCCCGCACGCTGATCACGTGGTGACGGTTAGCTTCACCAGAGGAGACCAGCTCAATGCGGGTTTCGTCGGTTTCGTTTGCCAGGCGCACCTCCCCATCGGCGCCGAGGGTGACTGCGAGGATCTTCAGCGTGCCCCGTTTGCTCGCGCTGGCGCCAAGGCTGTTTTCCGCCATGCCATAGGCGGAGTGGATATGCTCCGGGGCGAGTTTGAGCGGGGCGAAGCGCTCCTGCACTTTCCTGAGTACCAGGGCACTGATTTTTTCTGCCGAGATGTAGAGGTGCAGGCGAGACAGGTCGACGTGTTCATTGTCGTACAAGCGCTTAACCGTACGCAGTGCTGCAACCAGTGCAGAGTTGGTGATAAAGCTCAGATCGACCTGATGTTCAGACAACAGCTTGAACCAGCGGGCCGGATTGCGCATGAAGTAATCCGGGGTGGCGAGCAGATGGTTGCAGCCGCGGAACAACGGGAACAGCACACCGGTGAACAGGCCCATATCGTGGTGGATCGGCGTCCACGAGGCGCTGCTTCGCACGCTGACGCCATGGCGACTGGTGGTGTGGGTGTGCTCGATGTGCTGGAGCTGATTGATGATCATGGCGTGGGTCACAATCACGCCTTTGGGGAAGCCGGTGCTGCCCGACGAGAACTGAATGATCGCCATGTCCTGAGGCGTGGCCACGGCCACGGCCGGCGCGGAGGGCAGGGCAGGTGGGTCGAATGTCGGTTCCGATTGAATATTCAGCCCGGTTTCCGTGCGCCACAGCGCGATGTCGTCGTTGCTGATCGCCTTGTCGCACAACAGCAATTGGAAGCTGCACGACTGATTGCACCCGGATAGGAAATCCGAGTAATTCACATATTTACCGGACTTGGTCCGCAGTGGGACGGCGACCAGGTTCAATCGCCAGCACGCCATCAGGTAGCCGACCAATTCGATACTGTTATTGAGGATCAAGCCGACGCGATCCTGTTCCTGAAAACCGTGAGCTGCCAGTTTTGCGGCGCACTTATCCACCAGCAAACCCAGTGCTTCAATGCTGTACGACTGCTGTGTGTCTGCGAACGTCCATCGCGCAGTGTTGTTGTCAAGTGCATGGCTGAATGAATGATTGATGGTCAGCATTTTTTATTCTCGCAGGCAGTCTTTCCCAAGTATGTTTGGGGACGTTGGCCGTTAGGTGTTAGAAGTAGAAGTCGAGTTTTACTTGAATGCGGTCGTTATTCTCGAATTGTCCGAATACACCATTGCGGTCTCCGTAAAACACATCCAGGCCAATAGTGCCCTTAATACTTTCGGTCAGTTTAGAGGCGTATTGCAGTCGAAATAGTCCGTCGCCGTCGTTATTGTTGGTGAACCAGCGGGCTTCAAAACTGTCGCGTTGATGACGCAGGTCCTTTCGATAAAGGAACGTCATTATATTATCGACTTTTTTACGCGGCAGATAATCCGTGGTTTCGCCCAGGATACTTTGATAGAACTGCACACTGACGACACTTTCGGTGAAACCATAATAATCAAGCCCGAGCACGTAACTGGTGTCGTTGGTTTGGAAGCGTCCATCTTTGCTGCTCGGGTCATAGTCGATGACTGAGCGCTGGGTCGCATGGGCCAATTCGCCGCGTAATACATAGTCGCCGATTGAAGTACTGGCACTACCGCCGAACGTGTGGGTTCTTTCATAGCGTTCGCGAACATTGATCACCGGGCCTGTGCCTGTCATGACCATTTGCGTTTCAAAGAAGGGCGCGTCGTTGTAGTGATACATGTAGTTCAGGGAAAAATCCCAGGAGTCGACGCTGGACGTGAGGGCAATGCCCACGTCGGAGTCCTTTATCGGCCGGTCTGGCCGCTCGGCGCGCTGTCGTTGTACCGGCAGGCTGAGTCCGGCGGGGGCTGCGGGGATCAGTCGCCGTGAACGAATGGCAAATTCACCTTCATTGTAATTGGGAAAGTCGGTGTAGGTCTGGTCGGGAATCCATAACACCTGCATATCGAATGGGCCGACAGGCACGACGATATTGGCCATCCACGTCGGAATGCGGGCTTCCTCCGAGTCTTCGAGAATGAATTCGCGGTAGTTCATCGGGTTGACGATATCCAGCACCGTCACCCCATCTGCCTGCCCCCAGACCACTTGTTGCTTGCCCAGGGTCAGGGTGCCTTCCTGGCCAAATGCCTGTCGGTAATAGAGTTCACGCAGGTCGAACTGAAAAGGGTAGTTGTCGTAAATTTTGCGCCCATCGTTGATCGGTGAAAGTGCCGTCTGGTCCGGTTCGCCGGGTTCAAGTTGGCCGCTCATGTTCCAGCGCAGGCGGGTGGAGAGGAACAGCCGAGCTTCTGACTCGGTCTCGTAGGACAGCGAGTTGTAGAAGCGTGTTTCAGACTTTGAAAGTTTACCCTCAGCTATGTTTTCAGCCGTCTGATACGAAACTCTTGAGTCCGAGGTGAGTTCTCCAGCGAGCACCAGCATAGGCAGCAAGGATGCTGAGAATATGATTGATTTGAGCATGGGGGCGCCTTAGAACTAGCTCTAATATTATTATGTGTATCGATAAAGTCTGCGCACGGATTACAGGTCGGAGAATACGTGCATCGGTGCTCTATTGAACTGTGGAGTTTCGTAATTAAGCTAGAGGTGGGCGTAGTGGTATGACGTGATGACGGCGGTGTATGAGATAAACCGATTTCTGCCGTGGCTCAGGTTTTTCAAATCCTCACCGGGAAGGTGATGATGAGGGAGAAGTTGTTTGTTCAGCGTCATTGAAGCGTCCATGCGTGATCAGTCAAAAGCGTAATATTTCAGCGGTGTCGAAATGCTATCAGTGCGCGTTACTTAACTCAACAAGAGTGCTTCGAAATGTTTTTGCTTTAAAATCGTGTCATCTGTCCTTAGGGACAGATGATTAAGGCCGCGGTTTATATGGTGTTTTTTTTAACTTGGAACGTTCGTGTCATAACTGTCCCCCAGATAATGTTTTGCTTAATACTCACTATAAATGTGTCTAGATGTTTCCGTGATACTAAAATCTAAAACTGAAACCAACGTGCCAATGGCTACTTGACTCTGTCCCATGGGACACCTCGTATGCTTTTTTTCAGCGTCCACTCTGGCGCGCTGCCAACAAGGAGTTCCTGTGAAAGGTTTATGTCTGGTGACGGGCGCCAACGGCCATTTGGGCAACACCTTGACGCGAGCGCTGCTCAATCAGGGCTATCGGGTTCGAGCCGGGGTTCGTGACATTTGTAACAACACACCCTTTGCCGGGCTGGACTGCGAGTTGGTGTATGCCGAGTTGCTGGACCGTGCGGCGCTGGATAAGGCGCTGGAAGGCGTGGAGGTGCTGTTTCAAGTGGCCGCCGTGTTCAAGCACTGGGCTCGCAACCCGCAGGCCGAGATTGTCGAGCCGAATATCCAGGGTACGCGACGTGTGCTGGAGGCCGCTTCTCGGGCGGGTGTGCAGCGTGTTGTCTACGTCAGTTCGGTGGCCGCCGTCGGCCATGATGGTACCGCGCTGGATGAGGCGCACTGGAATACGGAAAGCGAAAACGCCTACTACAAATCGAAGATTCTCTCCGAGCAGGTGGCCTGGCAGTGCGCGGAGGCATTGGGGTTGAGCATGGTGTCGGTATTGCCTTCGGCGATGGTTGGCCCCAATGCCGGCTACCTCACGGATACCATGGGATTTCTTCAATCGGTTCGGCAGCGGCAGATGCCGTTTGATCCGGGGTTTCGCTTCAACTTTGTGGATGTTCGCGATGTGGCCGAAGGGATGATACTCGCTGCCGAAAAGGGCCGGCCGGGGCAGCGCTATATCCTGGCCAATGAGCGTTCGTCGCCACTCAGCGATTTGATCGAGGCCGCCAACACCCAAGCTCCCGGGTATCGCCAGCCTGTCTCAGCGCCACGCTGGTTATTGCTGAGCGTGGCCTGGCTCCAGGAGCGCTGGGCGCAATTAGTTGGCAAGCCCGCCCAACTGCTCTTGAGCCAAGTGCGCCTGTTTCACAACGTGGCGCAGGAATACAACATCACCAAGGCGAAACATGAGTTGGGCTTCAACCCCCGGCCGCCTGAAGTGGCTTTAAGGCAAGCGTTTGCTTATCTGTACAGACAAGCGCATCAACCTTATGAAAACCCGCCACAGGGCGAGGCGCAAACATTGAGTTCATCTCGCTTTTGAGTTCAATCAAGTGAAGATCAAGCGCCTGCAGTTCGGCGATCCTGTCCTGGACCTGGCGGCGCTTGTCGTCGACGGCCTGGTTGGCCAACGCCAGCGGAAATGACTTCAGTTTGTTTTTTGCCGCAATCAGCGGGTTCATCTCGGCCAGCTTGAACCCGGCCATTTGCGCCTTGCGTATGAGGTGGACGATTTCCAAGTGATGAGCGTTGTAGAGGCGATACCGCCCCTCACGCGCCGGCTCGTTGATCAGGCCCATTTGCTCGTACAGTCGAATGGCTTTCGGGGTGCAGCCGGTCAGTTCGGCGAGTCGTCCAATGAACATCTGTCAATTCCTTATGTGAGACAGCAAATACTCTAGCGTTGTTTGATCGCCAGAGCTGCAAAAGCCGTCACATGAAAATCGAAAAATATCGAGGTTGGGCTCAGTAGCGAATCATCACCGACTTCAGCCGCTGCGCCGCGCTTGCGAATCTGCGCTTGTTTGGTTGCGAAGGTGATACCGATACGACGGTGTGGGGAGCTGGTTAGGGCTCGGTGACGGGGTAAGACATTGACCGCTGAATGCTCAACAGATAGAGCTTCCTGAAAAATAACACTGGGATGCTGGTGTCATCACAGAACTTTAGAGCGACGAATAGGTTGTTCGGTAAAATATCTTGTCACACTACTAACGGCGAACAACTTGATGTAAGTCAATAGGCATTTAACGGCCGGTTGCACAGATATTTTAGTTCGTATCAGCTAGAAGACGGAGAGAATGTAAAAGCGACGAGCGAGTTTTCAGCATTCTGATATAGCCATGCCCGCTCATGACCACCTCAGCCCGTTTCAGTTGAGCTGTTCCCACAGGAGATATTCATTGATCAAGCAGGTGATCGACGTGGCTAATGAGCAAACACCCATCTCCCTGCATTCGGTGGCTTGGCACTCAGTGCCTGCAGAGCAAGTGACGAACCTGCTTGAGGTCAATGAGCGTGTCGGGCTGGAGACTGCCGAAGTTCAAGTCCGGCTTGACCGCACTGGTTTCAATCGCTTGCCAGAAGCAGCACGGCGACCTGCGTGGCTGCGATTCTTGCTGCAATTTCATAACATTCTGATTTATGTGCTTTTAGGATCTGCGGTAATTACTGCGATGTTGCAACATCTGTGGGATACGGTGGTGATTCTTGCGGTGGTTATTGCCAACGCAATCATTGGCTATGTCCAGGAAGGCAAAGCGGAAAAAGCCATGGACGCTATCCGGCAGATGCTGTCACCGCACGCCGCCGTGATTCGGGCAGGCGAACGCTTAAGTATTGTGGGCGAGGAGCTGGTGCCGGGCGATATCGTACTGCTGGAGGCGGGAGATAAAGTCCCTGCAGACTTACGCCTGCTGCACGCGAACAGACTACAAATTCAAGAAGCAATTCTCACCGGTGAATCCGTACCAGTAGAAAAAAATACCGTACCAGTAACCCTTGACGCAGCCCTGGGTGATCGGACTTGCATGGCGTTCAGCGGTACGCTTGTGACTTGCGGGCAAGCAACTGGGGTCGTCGTTGCGACCGCAGCAGCGGCTGAAATCGGACGCATCAGTACGCTGCTTGCCGGAGTAGAAACGCTGACCACTCCGCTGGTGCAGCAAATGAACATATTTGCGCGTTGGCTGACGATCTTGATCTTGTTAGTCGGCGGTCTTCTACTTGTGTTCGGTCATTATGTCGGGCACTACGCCTTCCCCGATATCTTCATGGTCGTGGTCGGGATGTCTGTAGCGGCGATCCCTGAAGGGCTGCCCGCCGTCCTTACCATCACGCTGGCTGTCGGCGTCCGGGCAATGGCTCGCCGCAACGCCATCGTGCGTCGCCTGCCGGCCATTGAAACCCTAGGCTCGGTATCTGTCATCTGTACTGACAAGACCGGCACACTCACCCGCAACGAAATGATGGTGGCGTCGGTAGTGACGAACGGCCTCAACTTCACTGTCAATGGCACTGGCTACAAACCAACGGGATGCATCAGCGTTGGGGACCAGTTAGTCGACATATCGACTAGCCCCGCGTTAGCGGAGTTGGGGAGGGCAGCGGGTCTGTGCAACGATGCTGTACTGCACCTGCATGAAGATTTATGGAGGGTAGAGGGTGATCCGATGGAGGGTGCCTTGTTGGCATTTTCCGGAAAGAGCGGAATCGATATTGCTGAAGATCATCGAGTCTGGCCCCGCACCGATGCCATTCCGTTTGACCCGAAACACCGCTTTATGGCGACACTGCATCACAGCCACGATCGACAGGCCTTAATCTATGTGAAAGGCGCGCCAGAGCAGATCTTGGCCATGAGCACCCAGCAATACGTAAACGCTGGCGGAGTTGAACCGCTCAATGCGGTTTACTGGCACGAACAGGCAAACGCCATTGCTGCCAAGGGGCAGCGTGTATTGGCGTTTGCGGTTAGATCAGTTGCACCCGAACACACTGTGCTGGCGTTTGGGGACGTACAAGGACGGTTAACCCTGCTGGGCTTGGTCGGACTGATCGACCCACCTAGACCCGAGACGATAAAGGCCGTTCAGCAATGCCAGGCTGCAGGCATTGTCGTAAAAATGATCACTGGCGATCACGGCGGAACTGCTGTGGCTATCGGTCGGCAGATTGGCCTGCAAAACCCCGACAAGGTGCTGACCGGTGTGGAGTTGGACTCCATGGATGACGCTGTTCTCAAAGAGGCAATAAAACACGTCAACATTTTTGCACGCACTAGCCCTGAGCATAAGCTCCGGTTGGTGATGGCGCTGCAATCGAATGGTATGACAGTGGCCATGACCGGCGATGGCGTCAACGATGCTCCTGCATTAAAACGCGCCGACGCGGGTATCGCTATGGGAGGAAAAGGGTGCGAAGCGGCCAAGGAAGCTGCGGATCTGGTGCTGGCAGATGACAACTTCGCCTCCATCGTGGCGGCAGTTCGCGAAGGCCGGACGGTCTATGACAACATCAAGAAAGTGTTGAGTTGGACGCTGCCCACCAACGCTGGCGAAACCATGACTATCATTGTGGCTCTGCTACTCGGCATTACGTTGCCGGTGACTCCGATACAGATTCTGTGGATCAATCTGATTACTGCAGTGACACTTGGCGTCGCACTCGCATTCGAGCCTACTGAAGAAACCACTATGCTCAAACCACCCCGGTCACGCAAAGAACCACTTATAAACGGTGCACTAGTTTGGCATATGACGCTGGTTTCTATTCTGTTCCTCTGTGGTGTCTATGGCGTTTTTTCGTATGCGCTCGAGCGTGGTTACTCCGTGGAGTTAGCCCGAACCATTGCGGTAAACACGCTAGTTGTAATGGAAATATTCCATTTGTTCTTCATTCGCAATATCTATAGTACTTCACTTACCTGGAAGGGCATTCGTGGCACCAAGGTTGTGTGGATGATCGTGGCGCTGGTCATCTTTGCTCAGTTTGCGATCACGTATGCGCCACCGCTGCAAAGGGTGTTTGCAACGGAGGCTATCCCGTTCGTTGATGGCCTGCTGATTATTGGGGTTGGCGTTGCGCTCTTTGCAATCATCGAGATTGAAAAACAGATTCGAATCCGCTTGTCCGAATAGAATGAATCGCGAACGGCCCATTCCTGAACGACAAGCACCTTCATCTGACTGAAAGAGGATCTGGAAATGCATAAAATACTGGTAGCTGTCGATGGTTCCGAGCATTCGGAACGCGCAGTGCGTTACCTTATCGGGCTGATTCAGGAGGGTGGACTACTCGGCGGGAGCGTTGAGGTACATTTGGTGAATGTGCAGCCACTTTTACCCACTCGAGTAGCTCACGACATGAGCGAAGATGAAGTCGATCGCTACTACGGTGATAAAAGTGCTGAGGACTCACACACGGTTGTGGAGCTTCTGAAGCAAGAAGGGATTGCATTCACTCTCCACACCTTACAAGGTGATGCAGCCAGCAGAATCGTGGCTATCTCGCAAACCATAGATTGTGACACCATCATATTGGGTTCACATGGGAACGGTTTTTTGGCGGGAATCTTTTTGGGATCTGTCGCGGCCAAAGTAATTCAGCTCTCAGATATACCCATTACGCTGGTCAAATAAGCTGTCGTGAATGGCCTGGCTCACCTGGCAGACTCGCAATACTGTTATGACGCTGGCGGTGGGTGTGGGAGGGTTGTGGCTATTCAGGTATTTCGGTTTGTAATGGGTCGATGTGCAGCAGGGGCACCTGAAGCGTCAGCGACAAACTGTCTGCCAGGTTCCTGGCCTGCTGAGTCGCTGCCTCACGCGCGTGCCGATCAACGTCTTCCCCCAGGATGGTTTTCTCCACAATCACCGAATGCACATCCGTGACGCCGATAAATTTCAGCCAGGCTTCCACGTAGGGTTTCTGGAAGTCGAAGCGCTCCGCCGGAGTGATCGATTGCGCCGAAAAGTCCAGGCCGCGCGCGTACATCACCACGGCGAGTTTGTTGTGCAGCATACCTTCCAGACCGCGTTCCGGGTCAACGCTGAACAGGATGTCTTTCTGCGAAACCAGGTCGATGAAGTGCTTGAGTTTGTACGGGATGCTGAAATTCCACAGCGGTACGGACATCACGAGTACATCCGCACGGTGCAGGTGACTTGCCAACTCTTTTAACGTGTTCCAGGCGTCTTGTTGTGCCGGGGTCAACGGCGTGCCATTGAGCCCGGCGTATTTGGCCTCCATGGCCACATCATCAAATTCCGGCAGAGCCAGGTTCCAGAGGTCAAGGGTGATGATTTTGGTTTCCGGGGTATTTGCTTGATAACGCGCAATGAAGCTGCGGGCGACTTCAAGGGAAGCCGAACGCTGCTTGCGTGGAGAACACTGAATATGGAGAAGAGTTGTCATGACACACCTTGAGTGATGGGGAGGCAGCGTAGGAGGGAGTATTGCAACATAGTTGTATTTGAAATATAAATCGTAAATTCTTGCTGGATTAATCACGTATAAAACTATGTTCGATGCTCTGCTGCTCAAGACATTTGTCACCGTCGTCGATGAAGAGGGCTTCAGCCGTGCGGCCCAGAAGCTGCACCTGACTCAGTCGGCAGTCAGTGGCCATGTGCGGCGATTGGAAGAACAGATTGGTAAACCCCTGTTGATGCGCACCACCCGTTCCCAGCAACTGACGGCCGATGGCGAGCGCCTGGTCTCTTATGCGCGCACGATCCTCGCGCTGAACCGTGATGCCTGGACAGACCTGACACGCACGCCGTTTCACGGGCGATTGCGGATTGGGGTGTCCGAAGATTTTGTCGAGTCTCGATTACTGCGCACTGTTCAGGATTTCGCAGCGCAGTACCCCGGGATGGAGATCGAGGTGCAGGTGAACATTCCGGGGACGTTATTGGCGCTGATGAAGCAAGGGCATCTGGAGGTGGTCATCGGTTCGCTTTGCGAAACCAGCGAAACGGGGCTGTTGCTATGGCAAGAGCCGCTGGTGTGGGCCTGGTCGGCGCAACCCGTCGCCCGTTTACCAACGCCATTGCCGCTGGCCTTGTTTCCCGAGCCGTGCCCCTATCGCGAGGCCGCGCTGACGAGGCTGGCGCAGGCGGGAATCTCCCAACGCACGGCGATGTTGTGCAGCAGCATCGCCGGGTTGCGCGCGGCAGCCCTGTCAGGCTTCGCGGTCGCGCCCATGCCTCTCAGTCAGCTGGGGCACGGGTTGGCGGTCATTGGGGTAGAGCAAGGGTTGCCGGAATTGCCGGATGCGCAATGTCGGTTGTTCACCTCGCCTGACGCGGATCAGGCAATTTTGGCAGCGGTTACTCGGCTCATTATGGAGTATTGCTCTAAGCGCAGGGCTTGACTGTCATTTCAAGGGGCTGCTTAACGGCCGGACTGAACCCAGTCATGGATAACCTTTTCCTGATAAGGGGGGGAAGCAGAACGTTTAGCGTCGCCATCGCCTGAGGTTATTCAGCGATGGGCCAAGTATATTGGTTTGTCTGAGTCGCGCTCCCAAATGGATAACTGAATTGAAAATAAGGACGTCGCAGCAGTTAACGCAATTGTCGTGGTGTGGCGTTCAGCATTCTTTTCATCAGTCGCCGCAGGGATGTGGCATCTCTGTATCCAACGTGTTCGGCAATGGTGTCAATTGAATATTTACTGTTTGCCAGCAACTCCCGGGCTTTATTGGCCTGGACTCGCTGGATCAGCCGTAATGGGCTATTACCGGTAGCCTTGTTGATGTGTCGGGATAAGGTTCGTTCTGACAGGCCAAAGTCGGATGCGAGTGTGCTGACGCTGATAATGGTCGGTAGCGAGGCTTCAATATGAGCCGTCAATCGTGCGATCAATTCGTTACCCTGAGCCATCATTGCCGGAACCATAAAGGGTGACTGCAGTTGCCGACCATCTATCAGTAGCGCCCGTGCAACGGCATCTGCTAATGCAGGAGAAAATCTGCTTCGCAGAAGATGCAACATCAGATCGCTTTGACCCAGCGCTGCACCCGCGGTAGTCAACGGCGGGTCGAGGATTACCATGCGATCGGCATCTACCTGGCATTCAGGGGCTTTCTGTTGGAGCAAGGGTGCCAACCACCAGGAAGTGGTGACACTGTGCCCCGCGAGCAGGTTCGCGGCCTGCAGTACGAACACAGCAGAACACGATGCGGCTACATTGCCCCCGGCCTGTACATGCGCGCGTAATGCCGGCACTAGCAGAGCAATATCCGCTTGCTGTAATCGGTGCTCGATCATGAGAGCGTCAGCTACCCCGATGCCAGGGATTATCCAGCAAGAGCGGTCATCGGACCTAGTGGCCAGAGGCTGAACCGCAATGTGCATACCGTGGCCGAGCGTCACGCACTCCGTGCTCACCCCGCAGACCTGCCAGCGAGGAATAGCAGTACCCATTCGCCGGGCGAGCACGGCGGCCGTCGAAAGGATATCGAGCGTCAGCGCGACACTGGAGGCAAAGGCGTCATGAGTTACTAAAATCGTGAAGTCATTCATTGGCTGATTATGCCCGAAAGATGTCGAATCGGTCGCTGGTTGCAGTGTCTCAAGGCAGGCTTAATAACGCTTCCATTTCATCGAGCGTTTAACGATATGCCAAATATCCTGATCAAGGTGCCGCAAGGTTCTTTTACCTGCGAACAACGGGCACTGCTTTGCGACGAGATTACGAAAGTGGCCGTTGCGGTCGAGCAAATCGGCAACGACCCTCGTCAAAGGAGCCTGTGCTGGACTCTCATTGAGGAAGTGGCTTCCGGATCCTGGACCTGCGGCGCGGTAGATGTCAGCGCTCAAGTCACCCCCTGTATTGTGCAGGTCAAGGTTCCCGAGGGCGTGCTGAATGAGGCCATGCGAAGCGACTATGTACAGCGTTTGCATCAAGCGGTAAGCCGGTCGCGAGCGGCGGGCGACGAGCGGATCATCATGAGCTCGATCATCCTTGATGAAGTCAAAGACGGATTCTGGGCCGCCAACGGAGCGATTTGCCATTTGGCCGATTTCATTCAGGCGGCAGGGTACCGACACCTGCAAAGGCAAGTGCAGCAGTAGGGCACTACAAATAGCCCAGCGCTTGTAGAGTTTGTGCCGCGTTACTTCGAGCGGCAGCTATGGCTTCTTTTGAAGAAGTAGATCCCCTGTCTGGCCGGGGGATCACACTGCATGATAGGACCGTTTTCGAGTGGGCAGGAGCAACTTTTTAATCGTTCAACCTTGAAGATCAAATCCCAGCCAATCATCTTCTGCTCAGCATTGATTAGCGTCTTGATCTGAGTGACCTGAGCCATTTCCTGATGGTTCTTAAAAACCTACACAATGTAGCAATCCACTGGAAGTGAATGGAGCTCCATGGTTTGTGGAAAGGCAGAAATGATCAACTGAACCGCCTATCCGACGACGCCTAAAGACTCTCAGGGTCGCCAAAGAACATTTTGACTACGCTCTAGAACAACATTTTCAGGCATAAAAATTTCAAATATGCCCCCAATGTTGCCCCAAGGTCGCTCGTGATACACGAGCGAGCGAAAAATGGCGCCTACCTCAGGAATGCTCTATCACCATCACCGCTGTGGTGTCCGCCTCAAGTGCTTCGAACACGTGAGGCACATTCGCCAGGTAGCTGATGTAGTCGCCGGCATTCAGCAATACAGGCCCAGTCGCCGGGCCAATATGGGCGCTGCCGCTGCACAGCACTACGTGCTCTACGGTTCCCGTTGGGTGAGGCTGAGACAGCCGAACTTCGCCGGGCTGCACCTTGAGCCGGTAGATGTCGCGCTGTACTCCCGCCTGGCAATCGGCAAGCAGTGTCGCTGCGTAATTGGCAGTCTCGGCATAGGCGGTCATGCCCTCGTTGGCGCGAATCACCCGCAACGGCTGTTGGGGTTGCTCGAAGAACCGGGTGACTTGCAAACCCATTGCCATCGCCAGCGACCACAAGGTTTCGATGCTGGGGTTACCGATTCCTGACTCCAATTGAGACAAGGTCGACTTAGCCACCCCGGCGCGCTTCGCCAGCTCGGTCAAGGAAAGTCCTGCGGCCAAGCGTTCGCGTTTGATTGAAAGCGCCAGCAGATCGATTCGGCTCGGGTTGTTTTTCGGAAAAATGTTCGTTATGTCGTTCATTTGTTTTATAAATCATCCTTAACTAGGTTGACGCTCTTTGGCGCAGTGTTCATTATAGTGGTCATTAATTCATTATAAGGTTCGTTTTGCCGAGACAGCGTCCGCGAATAGCGGCTTAGGTTACGGCAATGTCGGCGGCAAGGAAGCAGTGAGTGATGAAGTCGCAAACCCGTGGGACACTCGAAATGATCTCGGCCATGGTCATCTCCGGCACGGTAGGCTGGTTCGTCATTATGTCGGGGCAGGCCCCGGAGGCTGTGGTGTTCTGGCGTTGTTTGTTCGGGGCCCTGGCGATGCTGGTCGCGTGCCTGGTGCTTGGGGTGCTGCGCCGGTCCCTGATCACCGCCCGGCAGTTCATTCTGGTGTGCCTGGGCGGGGTGGCGCTGATCCTCAACTGGGTGCTGCTGTTCAGTGCTTACAAACATTCCTCTATCGCCATTGCCACGGTGGTCTACCACGTTCAACCGTTCATGCTGGTCGGTCTGGGTGTGCTGTTTTTCGCTGAACGCCTCAGCGCCGTTAAGGTTGGCTGGCTGCTGTTGGCCTTCGCCGGGCTGATGTTGATCGTGTCCGCCAAGGGCAGTGGACAGTCCACTGCCACCGACTACTTGCTCGGCGTCTGCCTCGCCCTGGCTTCGGCCTTCTTCTATGCCGTGGCGGCGGCGATCACCAAGCGCCTCAAGGACTTGCCCGCGCACCTGATCGTGCTGATCCAGATGGTGGTAGGTGTGCTGGTCCTTGCCCCGTTCGTGGATTTCAGCAGGGTCGATACGGTCGAGGGCGCCTGGACATACTTGATCATTATCGGCGTGGTCCATACCGGGCTCATGTCGACCCTGCTTTACAGCGCCATCCAGAAAATCCCCACGGCGCTGGTCGGCGCACTGTCGTTCATCTATCCGATCGTCGCCATCCTGGTCGACTGGGTTGCCTTCGCCCATCCGCTCAGCGGCCTGCAAGTGCTTGGCGCGAGCGCGATCCTGCTGGCGGCGGCGGGCATGAATTTTGGTTGGTCGCTGGGCCGTGCCCCGCGTCAGGAAGTGACGTAGGGCCTGGCGCGACACCGCCCGCCATCTGAACCATCGTTAAATCAAGGGAGTTGATCGTGACTGTGATCTTGTGTGGCCTGGGAGGCTGCCTTCCGCCTCAGATAATTGACAATCAGCAAATTTCCAGCGGGCTGGATACCACGCCCGAATGGATAGAGTCGCGCACTGGCATCCGTGAGCGCCGAATGGTCAGTGACGGACTGAGCATGCTCGACCTGGCAATCAAGGCCGGCGCCCGGGCACTCGCCTCGGCAGAGGGGCGGGCGGTGCAGGCGGTGGTGGTCGCGACCACCTCGCCCGAGCGCATCTGCCCGGCGGTAGCACCGGAAGTGGCGTCGGCGCTGGGCCTGGGTGACATCGCCGCCTATGACATCACCTCTGCCTGCAGTGGCTTTGTGTATGGGCTGGCCACTGCTTCCGGCCTGATTGCCGCAGGTATCGCCGACAGTGTGCTGCTGATCGGTGCGGAAGCTTTTACCACCTTCGTCAACCCGCAAGACCGCGCCACCCGGCCGATCTTTGGTGACGGTGCCGGTGCGGTGGTCCTGCGCCGTGGCGAGGCGCATGAAGCCGGTGCCCTCGGTTGCTTCGACCTCGGCAGCGACGGTGCCCGTTCGGATTTGCTGGCAATTCCCGCCGGCGGCTCGCGGCAACGTTCGGCCAGCGCCGGGCTGGGCCATGAGGGGGTAGCGCCGGGTGATTTCTATCTGCACATGGACGGTCGCGCGGTCTATGAGCAGGCCGTTGCACGCATGTCCACATCGGCCCAGAGCGTGCTGGACCGCTCGCACTGGTCGATGGACCAGATCGATTGGTTCGTCGGTCATCAGGCCAATGTGCGCATCCTGCAGTCCGTGGCTTTCGAGCTGGGCCTGCCCGCAGAGAAGGTGGCGGTGAATATCCAGCGCCTGGGCAACACGCTGACGGCCTCCATCCCGCTGCTGCTCAACGACCTGGCCCTGCGCGGCGACCTCAAGGCCGGTCAACGTGTGTTGGTGAGTGCATTCGGCGCGGGCCTCTCGTGGGGCTCGACCGTACTGCGCTGGCCGCAACTGACTACCCGCAACAGCGAGTGGCAGGACTGATTCAGACTTTTCCCAACCTACAGTTCCACACAACAGGAGTCATGTGATGACCGTAAGTAACGAAGCGATCGCCCAAGCCATTGCCGCGCGTTTCAACATCGAAGAAAGCCGTATCGTCCCTGATGCCTCCCTTGAGGACCTGGGTTTCGACTCGCTGTCGCAGGTCGACCTGGCCCAGTTGCTGAGAAAAAAACTCGGTGTACAGATCAGCGATGCACAGCTGTCGGAGGTCGCCACTGTCGGTGACGTTCTGGCGCTGGCCAACGGTAAGGCGTAATGGCCGCCGAAGCGGTGGTTGTGACCGGTATCGGCCTGGTCACACCCGCCGGCATCGGCCTTGAGGCGAACTGGCAGCGGGTGGTGGCAGGTGAAGCCACGGCCGCGCCGGACAAGACCCTCGAAGCGATGCCGGTGGAGATCTCGTGCCGCGTGCCGAGTTTTGACAGCGCCTTGCTGGGCGTCAAGAACCCCTGGCAGTGGGACCGTTATGCGCAGTTCGCCTTGCTGGCGGCGCGCCAGGCCCTGGCGGATGCCGGTCTCGAGGCCTGCAGTTGGAAAGATGAGAGCCGTGTGGCGGTGATCATCGGTTCTGGCGCAGGGGGCACCGCCACCCTGGAGCAGCAGCACGCCGTGTTGCTCGCCGAAGGGCCTGACGATGTGTCCTCGCTGACCCTGCCCATGGGCCTGCTGAACATGGCCGCCGGACAGGTTGCCATTGAGCTGGGCGCGCGTGGTCCGTGTCTGGCTCCGTGTTCGGCGTGTGCGTCGGGGGCTTCGGCGCTGGGCATGGCCAAGGACCTGATCAACCGTGGGATATGCGACATCGTGGTGGCCGGCGGTGCGGAAGCCCCGATTACACCGCTGTATGTTTCCGCGTTTGCCAAGATGCGCGCGTTGTCGCGCAACACCGATGCCGTCGGTGCATCGCGCCCGTTCGATGCCGCGCGCGACGGCTTCGTCATCGGTGAAGGCGCCGGGATGTTCGTCCTTGAGTCCGAAGCGCATGCCCGGGCCCGAGGTGCGCACGCCCGCGGGCGTCTGCTCGGTTATGGCGCGTCGGCAGATGCGCATCACGTCACCACGCCCCATCCCCAGGGACTCGGTGCCCGTTTAGCCATGCAGGCAGCGCTGCGCGACGCCGGTATCGAAGCCAGCGCCGTGGATTACGTCAACGCCCATGGCACGTCGACGCCGGGCAACGACGTGATCGAGTCGCACGCCATCGCCGAGGTGTTCGGTGCTCGCATGCTGGTCAGTTCGACCAAAGGTGTCACCGGGCATCTGCTGGGTGCCGCCGGTGCTATCGAGGCGGCCTACACCTTGCTCGCGCTCGAGCACGGCCTTGTGCCGCCGACGGCCAACTTGCGCAATCCCGACCCGCAGATAGCCGTTGACCTGGTCCAGGGCCAGGCGCGCGCGCAGCCAATCAAGGTGGCGCTTTCCAATTCGTTCGGATTTGGCGGCCAGAATGTCTCACTGGTGTTCGCCGCCTGAGACCTCGCCGCTCATTGCACAGGACATGTCATGACTCATCCAAGCATCCCGGGAACTGTCGCCCCCTCGGCGCGCGACGAACTGCGCGACCTGCTATTCGCCGGCACGTTCGAGAGCCATCACCAGAGCATTCGCGACGTGCTGCTCGACCCGATCTTCGACCCGCAGCCGGACCTGAACATGGAGCAGGCCGGACGGTTGGCCTATGCCCGCAGCCGCCATGTACACGCGGCGCTCGAACGCCCGCTGCAGATTCTGGCCAACCCGCGTCGGCTGTTTGCCCTTGCGGAATGGCCAAGCCTGCTGGACGTTGCCAGCTTCTCGCTGCTGATGGTCCACTACAACCTGTGCCTGGGCACGGTATTCGATCATGCCCAGGGCCGTCCCGACATCGCGGGGTTCACCGAGGCGCTGGACGAACTGACCTCATTCGGCCCCTACATGGCGACCGAACTGGGTTTTGGGAATAACGTCGCGGCGTTGCAGACCGAGGCCGTGTATGACCGCCATAGCCAGACGTTTACGCTCAATACGCCCAGTGCCAGCGCGCAAAAGTACATGTCCTATAGCGGGTTCGGCGATATCCCCAAAGTCGCGACCGTGATGGCGCGCTTGAAAATCGAAGGCAAGGATCACGGCGTATTTCCGTTCCTGATCAGGCTGTCCACTGAAGAGGGCTTATGCCCTGGTATCCGCGCGGCCTTGTGCCCCGAGAAGCCGGTGCAAGGGCTGGACAACGGCCTGACCTGGTTCGACAACGTGCGTGTACCGCGTAGCAGTCTGCTGCACGGCGACATGGGCTACTTCGCTGAAGACGGCAGCTTTGTCCTCGGCGCGGGCAACGCCCGGTCACGCTTCCTGCGCGCCATGTCGCGGATCGTGCCAGGCCGTTTGTGCGTCGCCAGTGCCGCCCAGGGCGCAAGTCGCGCGAGCCTGTACATCGCGTTGCGCTATGGCCAGCAGCGGCTGACCAACGCCCCCGGGACCAACGACATGCCGGTCATCGAATACCGCAGCTACCAGCGTGCGATGTTCTCGGCACTGGCCAGCACCTATGCGATGACGCTGCTGCTCAATGAAGCCAAGGCACGTTTCCTGGCCAATACAGCTGAGCCGGCTGCCGATGTCGTCAGCCTGATCAACATCACCAAGGCACTGGCCACCTGGGATGCAACCGCCGTTATCGCCGAGTGCCGCGAGCGCTGTGGTGCACAAGGTATTTTCAGCGTTAACCGCATCGCCGATTACGGTTCCCTGCTGCAAGGTTTGGTGACGGCCGAAGGTGACAACCTGGTGCTGCTCGCCACCGTCGCCGGCCAACTGCTCGCCCAGGCCTGGCAAGGTCCGTTGCCGCTGCGCCCGGCCCCAGCGCGGCGTCTGGCCGAGCCAGAGTGGTTGATCGCGGCTATCGCCTTTCGCGAATACCAGCTGTGGCTGACCGTTCGCGAGGAGATGAACGCTGACGAGCGCGGCTATTTCGAGGTGTGGAACGACGCCATGAATCCCGGTCTGGAGCTTGCGCGTCTGCGCGGTGAACGTGTGGCCCTGGAGCAACTCTGGAGTGCCTCGCTGCATGCGCAGCATGACGAGGCCAAAGCGGCGCTCAATGGCCTGGCATCACTTTATGGCCTTAATCTTCTGCAGCGTGACGCCGCTTGGTTCCTGGCACATGAGCTTATCGACGCCGGCCAAGCCCTGTCGCTGCCAGGTCGGATCGACCAACAGTGCGCAGCCCTGCGCCCACACGTGACGACCCTGATCGACGGTTTTGCCCTGTCCCCTGAGTTGCTGCGCGCGCCCATCGCTCAGGACGACTACATCCAGGCGTTCTGCAAACAGGTGCGCGCCAATGTCGACTGATACCGCCAGCGCACGCGTTGCCCCTTCGGCCACTGCGGAGACCTCCATGTCCGTACACATTTATCAATGCCCCGTCCGTTGGTCCGACATGGACGTGTATGGGGTGGTCAACAATGTTTCGTTCCTGCGCTTGCTGGAGGAAGCGCGGGTGGACTTCATCTGGCGCCTGGGCGCGGAGCAGGGCGATGCCTTCTTCAGCGGCGGCTCCGTGGTGGTCAGGCATGCGATCGAGTACAAGCGCCCGCTGGTCCACCGCCACGAACCCGTGGCCATCCATATGTGGGTCTCAGAAGTTCGTGCCGCCGCCGTAACGATCGAGTATGAAGTGCGCGACGGCGACACGTTGTGCGCCCTGGCAGCGACCACCATGGCGCCATTCAATTACGAGGGGCGCTACCCGCGCACCATGAGCGATGAGGAAACGGCGTTTTTCGAACGTTTCCTCAATCCACGCAAGGCGCTGTCATGCGCCTGCTGAGGGTCGGTGCACCGGGGCGCGAGCGCCCCTGCGCAGTCGGCGTCGATGGCTCGGTTCGGGACCTCAGTACTTGGGTCGATGACTGGACCGGGGCAGCGCTGGCCGTGGTGGCAATGGAGGCGCTGTCGCGGCGCTTCACGCTGGAATGGGCGCAACTGCCGCAGGTTCATATCGAGCACGAACGCATCGGCCCGGCATTGCGGCCGGGGCAGATCCTGTCGATCGGCCTGAACTACCACCGGCATGCCCGGGAGGCCGGAATGGCGGTGCCGGAAGAGCCGATTGTGTCGAGCAAATCGGTGCATGCGTTGGGAGGCCCGTTCGATGACCTGGTGCTGCCGCTCGACGGCGACAAGACCGACTGGGAGGTGGAGTTGGGTGTGGTCATCGGGCGTCGGGTCCAGTACCTGGCCACGCCCGCTGACGCGGCCGCCTGCATCCTGGGTTACTGCACCGCCAATGACCTGTCCGAACGCAGTTGGTTATTGGAACGGGGCGGGCAATGGATCAAGGGCAAGTCATTCGATGGGTTTGCCCCGCTGGGACCGTACCTGGTGACGGCCGATGAGGTGCCGTCGCCCCAGTCGTTGGAATTGATCTGCCGGGTCAATGGCGAGGTCATGCAGCGTGACAGCAGCGAGGACATGATCTTCGACGTGCATCACCTGATTCATTACCTCAGCCGCTTCATGACCCTGCACCCTGGCGACGTGATCCTCACCGGAAGCCCGGGCGGCATGGCATTGGGGCGACCAGACCAGCCGTTTCTGCGCGACGGCGATGTGGTCGAGGCCGAGGTAGTCGGCCTGGGCGCGCAGCGTCAAGTATGCCGCGCATTCTATAAGGAAGTGACATGACCCAACTCGCCCAGACCTTTACCTGCACGGTACTGCGTGAAGCGCCGGCCGAGCTGATCGAGGCACTCGCGGCACGTTTCGATGAGCGCTGTTCGACCGTTACGGCCATACGTGAGCAGCATGGCCGCGACGAATCGGCGTATGTCGATGCGCCGTTGCCCCAGGCCGTGGTGTTTGCCCGCAGCACCGAGGACATCGTTGACACCGTGCGCTTGGTGGCCGCTCACCGCGTACCGCTGATCGCTTACGGTGCCGGATCGTCGGTCGAAGGCCATCTGCTGGCGGTGCAGGGCGGCATCAGCCTTGACCTGAGCCAGATGAACCAGATCCTGGCGATCCATGCCGAAGACATGAGCGTCACCGTGCAGCCGGGCGTGACCCGCCGCCAGCTTGAAAAAGCCTTGAAAAGTACCGGTCTGTTCTTTCCCATCGACCCGGGTGCCGATGCGTCCATCGGTGGCATGTGCGCCACGAGTGCCAGCGGGACCAATGCCGTGCGCTACGGCACGATGAAAGAGAATGTGCTGGCCCTGCAAGTGGTCACCGCTGGCGGCGATGTTATCCGTACCGGTACCCGCGCGAAAAAAAGCAGTGCCGGGTATGACCTTACCCATTTGATGGTTGGCAGCGAAGGTACCCTGGGCATCATCAGTGAGATCACGTTGCGCCTGCACCCGGTGCCGGAGTCGATCTGCGCTGCGGTGTGTTCGTTCGACAGCATCGACCAGGCGGTGAACGTGGCGATCCAGGTCATCCAATCCGGTATCGCCGTGGCGCGAATCGAGCTGATCGACGCCAACACCGTGCGCATGGTCAATGTGCACAGCAAACTGGAACTGCCGCAGACGCCGATGCTGTTGATGGAGTTCCATGGCAGCGAACTGGGTGTGCGTGAGCAAGCGCAGGCCGTGGAAGAGATTGCTGGCGAGTGGGGCGGCCAGGCGTTTGAGTGGGCGACCAGCGTCGAGGCGCGTCGGCGGCTATGGACGGCCCGGCACCATGCCTATTTTGCCGCGATTCAATCGCAGCCCGGCTGCCGCGCAATCAGCACCGACACTTGCGTGCCAATCAGCCGCCTCGCCGAATGCCTGCTTGAGTCCATCGCTGAAGTCGACGCGACGGGCCTGCCGTATTTCCTGGTGGGGCATGTGGGGGACGGGAATTTCCACTTCGGCTACTTGATTGACCCTGACGACCCTCAGCAAAGGGCATTGGCCGAGTCACTGAACGATCGGCTGGTGGCACGGGCCATTCGGCTCTCGGGCACCTGCACCGGCGAACATGGTATCGGGCTGCACAAGCAAGGCTACCTGGTCGACCAGGCAGGTGCAGGCGCCGTCGAGATGATGCGCGCGATCAAGCGCACGCTGGACCCGCACAATATTCTCAACCCCGGAAAGATCTTTTCCTTCGAAACACCTGCCAGGGAGGCGCGTCCATGACCGATAAATCCAACGAGGCCGGTAGCCCAATGCGCACGGTTCTGGTAACCGGCGGTTCACGCGGGCTGGGTGCCGCGGTAGTCGAAGACCTGGTGGCACGTGGCCTGAACGTGTGTTTCACCTACCTCAGTAATGCGGATCAGGCCGAACAATTGGCGGCCTCCCTCGGTACCGACCGGGTGCTGCCGGTGCGCGCCGACGGGCGTGATGCCAATGCTATCGAGCAGGCGGTAAAGCGTTGCGTGGCGCACTTTGGCGCCCTCGAGGGTTTGGTCAATAACGCCGGTATCACCCAGGACCGCAGTGCGTTGGCCATGAGCGCCGAACAGTGGCACAGCGTGATCGGCAGCAACCTCGACAGCGCATTTCATGCCTGCAAGGCGGTGTTGCCGCTGTTCGTCGAACAGGGCTTTGGTGCGGTGGTGAACATGGCCTCGATTTCCGGGCTGATCGGCGTCCCTGGGCAGGCCAACTATTGCGCGAGCAAGGCGGGTTTGATCGGTATGACGCGCTCAATGGCAGTCGAATTTGCCGCCCGTGGCGTGCGTCTCAATGTTGTCGCACCTGGGTTCATCGACACCGATATGACACGCAAGCTTAACGAGCGACGGGTGGCAGAAATGGAAAACCGCATCCCCATGCGTCGCTTCGGCACCGCGCAAGAGGTGGCCAAGGTGGTGGCTTTTCTGTTGTCGCAGGACGCGGCCTACGTGACCGGCCAGGTCATGGTGGTGGACGGTGGCCTGGTGACCTGAGCGGTCGGCTGAGCACTCGCCGGAACCGGGTGCCGACGCGCTACTTTGAATTTTTCGGAGCCTATCAACATGACAATGGATGCCAGACTTGGGGGCGTGCAGCTGGGTGTTGCGCTGCAGCTTCCCGTTGACGTCGACCCCGAGGAAACCAAGGAATGGCTGGACGCCTTTGATGGCGTCGTGCACCACGTTGGAGTGGCGCGCGGGCGCTACTTGTTGCAGCGCCTGATCAAGCAGGCCGGGCGTTGCGGCATAGCAGCGTCTACCACATTGCGCACCGCTTACTGCAACACGCTTCATCACAGTGAGCAGGGACACTTTAGCGGTGACCTGGAACTGGAGCGCCAGTTGGCGGGATGGGTCCGCTGGAACGCCATGGCTATGGTGGTCCAGGCCAACCGCCGTCATGGCGAGTTGGGTGGTCACATTGCCAGCTACGCGTCGGCGGCCGACCTGTTCGAGGTGGGCTTCAATCACTTCTTCCGCGCCGGGCCCAGCGGTGAAACCAATGATCTGGTGTTCTTCCAGGCGCATTCGGCGCCGGGCATTTATGCGCGCGCTTTCCTCGAAGGCCGCTTGAGCGAGCGCCAACTGGCCAACTACCGGCGCGAAGCCGGCGGTGAGGGCCTGTGTTCCTACCCCCACCCATGGTCAATGCCTGATTTCTGGCAATTCCCAACCGGTTCCATGGGGTTGGGGCCGATCAGCGCCATCTACCAGGCCCGCTTTATGCGCTACCTGGAGCATCGTCACCTGAGCCCATCGTCGACACGCCACGTCTGGGGCTTTTTCGGCGACGGCGAGATGGACGAGCCTGAATCGCTCGCGGCGCTGGGCCTGGCGGCACGTGAAGGGCTCGACAATCTGACCTTCGTGATCAACTGCAATCTGCAGCGCCTCGACGGCCCGGTGCGTGGCAACGGCAAAGTGATTGAAGAGCTTGAGGCGCAGTTTCTAGGGGCCGGCTGGAACGTGGTCAAAGTGCTGTGGGGCAGCGAGTGGGATGCACTGCTCGACCAAGACCATGATCGCGTGCTCCAGCATTACCTGGACATCACCGTCGATGGTGAATACCAGTCGCTCTCCACATTGGACGGCGCGGGCAGGCGTCAACGCTTTTTCGCCCGGCACCCACGGTTGCTGGAGAAGGTCGCGCACCTGGATGACCACCAGCTGGAGCAAATGCGCCGCGGCGGCCACGACCCCTTGAAGATTCACGCCGCCTACACCGCCGCGCTGGCCTGCAAGGGCCGCCCGACGGTGATCCTGGCCAAAACCGAGAAGGGCCATGGCATGGGGCGCTGGGGGCAAGGCAAGATGATCGCGCACCAGCAGAAACAGCTCGACGCTGAGGCGCTGTTGGCGTTCCGCGACCGCTTCGCGCTGCCCCTGAGCGACGAGGATGTTCATGCTGCTCGGTTGTTCAAGCCTGAAGCCGACAGCCCTGTGATGCGCTACCTGCACAGCCGCCGCCAGGCCCTCCACGGCTACCTACCGAGCCGCAGCAGCGTTGCAGTGCCTTTGGAAACGCCGGCGGCCAGTGAGTTCGCAGGCTTTGCATCAGTGGGGGAAAGCAAACCGATGTCCACCACCCTGGCATTCGTGCGCATGTTGGGCACATTGCTCAAGGCCTCGGTGTTAGGCGAGCGCATCGTGCCGATTGTAGCCGACGAGGCGCGCACGTTCGGCATGGCCAATCTCTTCCACAAGTACGGTATCTATTCGCCCCAGGGCCAACTTTATATACCCGAGGACAAGGATTCTATCGTGTCGTACCGCGAGGCTCGCGATGGTCAGATCCTTGAGGAAGGCATCACCGAGGCTGGGGCGATGTCTTCATGGATCGCAGCAGGTACCGCCTACAGCACCCACGGCATGGCGATGCTGCCGGTGTACATTTTCTATTCCATGTTCGGCTTCCAGCGTGTTGCCGACTTGATCTGGGCCGCGGCTGACCAGCGCACCCGCGGCTTTCTGATCGGGGCGACGTCAGGGCGCACGACCCTGGCCGGGGAGGGGTTGCAGCATCAAGACGGTTCAAGCCATGTTGTCGCGGCGACCGTGCCCAACTGCCGAGCCTACGACCCGGCGTTTGCCGGTGAATTGGCAGTGATTGTGGACCATGGGCTCAAGTGCATGCTGACCGCCCAGGAGGACGTCTTTTACTACCTCACCGTGACCAATGAAAATTACCTGCAACGGTCGCTGCCGGATGGTGCCGAGGCGGATGTGATCAAGGGCATGTACCTGCTCGACACACTGGACGCCGGGTCGGACGCACCGTTGGTGCGCCTGCTTGGAAGCGGCGCGATCCTCAATGAAGTGCTGGCGGCGGCGAACCGGCTGCGCGAGCAATGGGGCGTGACGGTGCAGGTCTGGAGTGTCACCAGTTTCAGCGAGCTTGAACGCGATGCCAGGTCTGCCCAATACGCGCGTCTGGCGGGTGCGCAGACGACACTGGGACATGTCGAGCAATGCCTGGGCGGGTCCGCGCCGGTCGTGGCGGCGACGGACTATGTCAGGGCCTATGCGCAACTCATCGCTCCCTATGTCAGTGCGCCGTTCAAGGTGCTGGGCACGGATGGCTTCGGCTGTTCAGACACCCGGCGAGCCCTGCGGCGTTACTTCGAGGTGGACAGCCAGGCGATCTGCCTGACGGCTCTGCAGGCACTGGTGGAGCAAGGACGCCTGGCCGCAGACACGGTCGCCAAAGCCCGTCGTGTCATGGACGGTACGGATAATCGCCATGCTTGACCGCCGTGGATAGCCAGGATTGACCTGGGTAGTGTTCCAACTCAGCTACCTGTGGCTGTGGCTGGTGTGGCAGGTGCTGTCATATGACCTTGAGGGTTGGCGTACCTTGCTGGTCGCCACCCATCTGGCTCAGCAGCAGTGCCTGCAGCTCTTTTGCGGGCCGTTGTGAGTGCCCGGTCATCCAGCGTTTAAGTGTGCGACGGCTTGAATCAAAGACTCTCAGGGTCGCCAAAGAACATCTGAATCCGCGACCGCAACCACCGCTCGCCCGGATCATTGTCCTGGGATCCGCGCCATGCCATGTGCAGTTCAAAGGTGCGCACTGGCAAGGGTGGGTCTTCGGCGCGCAGGCCGCCGGCGGCGGTCAGGGCTTCGGCGGTATAGTCCGGGACGGTGGCGAGGATATCGGTGCCTGCCAGCAGTGTCCCCAGCCCGTTGAACTGTGGGACAGCCAGCACCACATGGCGTTTGCGGTCGAGTTTTTCCAGTTCTTCATCAATGAAACCGCTCAGGTCACCGGCAAACGAGACCAGGGCGTGGGGACGGGCGCAGAAGTCATCCAGGCTCAGGGCGCCGGGCATGGTGTCTGCGCGCAGCATTTTGGGCAGGCTGCGACGCAAGACCTTGCGCTTGGCGTTGGCCGGCAGGTCGGTGGTATAGCTGACGCCAATGGAAATTTCCCCGGAGGCCAGCAGGCCCGGCATCAAGATGTAGTTGACGCGACGTACCACCAATACGATGCCCGGCGCTTCGGCGCGTAGGCGCTTGAGCAATTGGGGCAACAAGGCGAATTCCACATCATCCGAAAGGCCGATGCGAAACACCGCAGTGCTGGTCGCCGGGTCAAACTCGGCGGCACGGCTGACGGCGGTGGAGATTGAATCCAGTGCCGGGGAGAGCAGGGCGAAGATTTCCACCGCCCGGGCGGAGGGCTCCATGCTGCGCCCGGTGCGCACAAACAGCGGGTCATCGAACAATCCGCGAAGGCGTGACAATGCGGCGCTGATGGCTGGCTGGCCAAGGAACAATTTCTCGGCGGCGCGGGTCACGCTGCGCTCATGCATCAAGGTTTCGAATACGATCAACAGATTGAGGTCGACACGTCGCAGGTCGTTACGGTTCATCTTGTGTCCCAGGCGGCGTCAGCAAACTTGACGAGAGCGGCCACATAAGAACAATGGCCAGCATGAATCTTACGGGGAAAGGCTGGTACTCTGCACCGGCTAATTCAGTTTTCCTACGTTGCCGGCGGTAATTTCCGAAGGTGCGAATCAATGACAGACATGTCGACTATTAACGCTGACCGGTGGTCTTGCCCGGAAAGCCCAGATAGAGTTCATGGCATTAGAGGTTATTTTGGCGAGGTTTGCGATGTCCCGCACGATCCGTTTTCACAAGTTTGGTCCGGCCGAGGTGCTCAAATGCGAAGAGCATGAAGCCACGTTGCCCGCACCGGGCGAAGTGCAGGTGCGCGTCGAGGCGATTGGCATCAGTTGGTACGATATTCTCTGGCGCCAGAACCTGGCGTCCTCCCATGCACGCCTGCCGTCAGGCCTGGGTCATGAAATGGCAGGCGTAGTGATCGCGGTGGGGGATGGGGTCGATGACCTGGCCGTAGGCGACAAGGTCGCCAGTTTCCCGGCCGAAAGCCCCAATGATTACCCGGTATATGGCGAACAGATCGTTTTGCCCCGTTCGGCCTTGACTCGTTACCCGGACGTCCTGAGCCCGGTGCAAGCGAGTGTGCATTACACGCCATTGCTGATTGCCTACTTTGCCTATATGGATCTGGCCCGGGTCAAACCCGGCCAGTTCGCCTTGGTGACCGACGCCAGCCACTGCGCCGGCCCCTCGTTCGTACAGTTGGGCAAGGCACTGGGTGCGCGGGTGATTGCGGCAACCAAAACGGCTGACGAGCGCGAATACCTGCTATCCCTGGGGGCCGAGAAGGTCATTGTCACCGAAGAGCAGGACTTGCTGATGCAGATCAACAAGTTCACCGACAATCGTGGTGTCGATGTGGTGTTTGACGGCCTGGGTGGTCCGCAGATGTCGCTGCTCGGCGATGTCCTGGCACCGCGCGGCAGCCTGGTACTTTATGGCTTGCAGGGCGGCAACCAGACGCCTTTCCCGGCCTGTGCGGCGTTTCAGAAGAATATTCAGTTTTTTGTGCACTGCATCGGCAATTTCACCGGCAAGCCGGAGCTGGGCATCATCCAGGACCAGGTCGCGCTGCAACGTGCCTTGCGTGACATCAATCAATTGACTGCGGACCGTGTCTTGGTGCCGCTCAAGACGCGAGTGTTTCCCTTCGGCGAGTTCGTCCAGGCCCATCGTTATATGGACGAATGCCCATGTCGTGAGCGGGTTGCGTTGCAGGTCGAAGCTGTTTGATCTGTGGGAATGTTCGTAAATGGGTATTTTTCTTACGCTCCTCGTGAGGCTAATACGCCATTTAGAAGGACTGAACCTACGCAAGTCCTAGGAATGTAACTTCGGGTTCCCCCCTTCAATTCCTGCTCCTGATGCCGTCGCCGCCCTGGATCCCAGAGCGGCGGCGTTTTGCATGGGCGCAGACTTTTGCCCGTGGATAACAATCTGCACTGGTTTTCGTGCCGGCTCTGTATCTTTTAATCATTATTCAAGTGCCGATAATTGCAGGGCCACTTTCATCTCAGGGACTGAGCACTGAAGGGACACACTCGCGCTCGTTTTATGGCGCACCGTAACTAATGCTGATCTGCATGAGTCGACCTTAGAGGGGATTTCGTTGGAAGTTTTCAGTAATCGAAAAAACTGTCTATTTGCTTTAGACGGTATATGTGTCGGAGTCCTCTTTAAGTTTCGTGCTCGAAAGGGGTAGGGAGCTGTAGGACTTTTCCTAGGAGTGCGAAAGGTGGCATGGACACGTCAAGGCCCGAGTTCCCCGCCTGGTTTTCAGGGTTTTGCCGTCGTGCGTTCCAGCTATCGTCTGTTGTGCGGTACGGATACTTGGAATGCGGGACCGTGTCGCAATAGGCGTTCTCTGCATAAGAAATAATTCGGGCAAGCCTAAGTGAAAGTTTGTCGGAAACGGATCGTTAATCTCAGGTAACAAGACTATGAGCGCTATTCACGAACAAGCCATGAACTATGTTTATCAACAAGTCTTGCAGCGCTTGCTGGGGCACTTTTCCCGGGAGGAGCGCACAGTACTTCAATTATTGATTCAGCGGTTAATTGTGGCGGCAGGCGGTATTGAACATATTGGTGAGTATAAAGTCCTGCTCGTCCACGGCGCAGGCAAAGGCAGTAGTTATACATTGGCGTTTTTGCGGGCGGCACAGTTAAGCATCGCTGGGCGTGCACCGAAGAGCTTCCAACTGCGGGTCGCCACTTTGCGACATGTCGGCATGACACAAACGGTGCTCGATAACATTCACCGTGGTTATAGCGCATTGTTTCTCTATGACGACCCAAGGGTCGAGTTGCTGACGGTGGAAAACCAGGAGGTGTTGCCGTTCAATCATCTGCGCCCGGTTTGTGTTGCTGCCCAGGATGCCAGTCGGCGCAACATGCTGATGATCGGGCATAAAAATGATGGGGATATCTGCGCCAGCCTGTGCAACGACGGCTATCTGTCCCTGGGGGACTTCTATCAACGCGTCACCTCGTGCAATGGCGGGGTGCACGCCTTGGTCAGCAGCGATTCGCCGCGCAAGCAGAACCGATACCTGGCGTGGCTGAAGAGAACTACCCGGGGGGTGATTAGTGAAGATCGTGGGGTCCGGCCAATCTCGCTCAGTGCGTTATTCGCGGATATGGATGAGCGCCGTGCGGCTTATTATCACGAAATTTATGGCCCGCACTACCAGTCGCCTCTTTCAACATCCAAAGAGCATGATCGCCGCCTTGCCTACATCGGCATTGCTGATTTGGCGGGCAACACCAACAGGATCGCCAGGCACCTGTTGAACGATTTCATGGGCTATAAGCCCGATGCCTTCGCCTTTCGATTCAGCCGTCCTGCGTACGCCAACCCGCTGTTGACCGCGCACTTGCGTGGGTTGCAAGCCGAGGTGTTGCGGGGGGGCGATTACCGGCAAGGAGCGATGAGTTTCGCCGAGAAGGCCATTGCCTTTTTGTATGGCAAACAGATCCTGGAGTTGTCGAGCATTCAGGTTGGCACGAAGGAGGGGCGCATGCTGGCCGCCACTTATGCCCGAGAGTTTTACAACCTTGAAGAGGCCCAACTGGTCTGTCTGCTGTATTCGCCATTTCTCCAGCAAGGTCAAAAACTCGAAGTATTCTTGCGGCGCTGCCATCCCGGCATGTTGGTGGCGTTACCGGAGTTGCATAAAGTCCTGCAGGGCAAGCCCGGTGCCGAGATGATCCAGCAGTGGGTGGTGCATACCAGTGGATTACCGCTGGAGCTTTTGCAGCATCTCTATCGCACCTCTTTGCCGACCGACGAACCGTGTAGACCTCACGATCAATCCAGGGGCCAGGGGCGCTGAGGGGCCGGGGAGTGAATGGTTCGCTCGGGCAGCAGCGCTCATGAGATCGGGCAAGCAGGCAGATTTTGCCTACCAGGCGGTCTATCGCTACATGATTGACTTGATCAACGAGGTCAGCCCGGACGTACGGGTCAAACTGCCCTCCCTGCGGCACTTGGCAGAGCGTCTGAATGTGTCGATTTCGACCGTTCAATACGCGTATTCCTTGCTGGAAAAGGAGGGTAGGGTGTACTCGGTTGCCAAATCGGGGTACTACGCATTGCCCGTGTCCGCGCCAGCTTCGTACTGCACCGACGCAGACTTACTCGAACGCCTCTATGCCGGCACCCGAAGGCCCGGAATGCAAGTACTCAGCGCCGATGAGCCCGCGCAGCTGCTTTCGCTGGACGCGTCCTTGTTGCAATTGGAGCGTGAACTGCTACGCCGGCATCCGCTTCAGCTGCAGCCCTATTCCCAGCCTTGTGGTATCTGGGAATTGCGCACCGCGCTGGCGGCCCGCTATACCCAATCTGCGACGCGCTGCTGGCAGGCCGATGATGTTTATGTCGGCGCTGACCTGAGGGGTGTTCTGGAGATTCTGATTGAAGTGCTGGGACTCAAAGGTGCTGCCGTTCTGGTGGAATCGCCCTGTGATTGGCTCATCCTGCGATTGCTGCGAGACGCTGGCGTGCGTGTGATCGAGTCTCCTTGTGACGAAAGCGGCAAGCTTGATTTGATGCAGCTTGAGCACTTGCTGCGCACCGAGTCAGTGCATCTGGCCTTGTTCTCATCGACCGCCAGCCTGCCACCGCAGGAGCGCCCGCACGCCGCGCGACTCCTGGAGCAGCAGGGATGTTGGTTGCTGGAAAACGACATTCATGGCGAGCTGGTGTTCGACCCGTCCACCCACTTTCTGCGGGACCTGGTGAACCCGGGGCGGCTATTGGTGTTTTCCACGTTCGAGAAGTTCATCGGGCCAGAGGCGCCTTACGGGTATCTGCTATCAAGGCACTTGAGCGCGCCCTTGCAGCGTCAGTTCCTGCTGCGGGCGTTTCGTTTGTCACCGATCCGCCAGCGCGCGATTGCCCGGCTTTACCAGAACGGTCGTCTTGATCAACATTTGCGCGCGTTACGTACATTGCTCAAGGAGCAAGCAATATTGATGGATGGGTACCTGCAACGATATTTGGGCGCCCGTTTAAGCTATTCCATGCCCCAGGCTGGGGCCACTTTCTGGCTGTGCTCGACCCAGACTGTGGACATGCGCCGGGTATTCGAGCACCTGCTTGCCCGGCAGGTGGTCATCGCGCCGGGAGAGCTGTTCAGCGTCAGCGGCCTTTATCCGCAGCACTTGCGTTTGAGTCATGTTTTCAATGGCAATCACTCGCTTGATCGGGTGATGGAAGCGTTGGCCGAGGCGCTCAAGTACGGGCGGATCGGCTAAATCGAGTTGCATGGGAGGAATCGTCTGTTGTTGTAGGATAGATAACATCGCTTGGTGGTCGAACTCTCAGTAAACTGCAATTCTTTTACGAATCCTTCTATTTCCAGAGGTTTTTGCATGACTCTCAGTCCTTTTGCGGGCAAACCGGCGCCAACCCAGTTGTTGGTGGATATCCCGCGACTGGTGACGGCCTATTACACCGGCCAGCCTGATGCAGCGATCTCTACCCAGCGCGTAGCCTTTGGTACTTCGGGCCACCGTGGCAGCTCCTTTGACTTGAGTTTCAACGAATGGCACGTATTGGCTATCAGCCAGGCCATTTGCCTGTACCGTGAAGCCCAGGGCATCAACGGCCCGTTGTTCGTCGGCCTGGACACCCATGCGCTGTCGACACCGGCGGGCGCCAGTGCATTGGAAGTGCTGGCGGCCAACGGCGTGCATGTGATGCTCGCCGAAGGCGACGAGTACACCCCGACACCGGCAATCTCCCATGCCATCATTTGCTACAACCGTGGCCGTACCAGCGGCCTGGCGGATGGCATTGTGATTACGCCGTCGCACAACCCGCCGCAAAGCGGCGGCTACAAGTACAACCCACCCAACGGTGGCCCGGCGGATACCCATGTCACCAAATGGATCGAAGCCAAGGCCAACGAACTGCTGGCCGCCAGGCTCGCGGGGGTCAAGCGCATGACTTACGCCCAGGCGCTGAAGGCTGACACCACGCATCGCCATGACTATCTCAACAGTTACGTCGCCGACCTTGTCAATGTCATCGACATGGACGCCATCCGCAGCGCGGACCTGCGCCTGGGCGTTGATCCGCTGGGCGGAGCAGGGGTGCGCTATTGGTCGGCCACTGCCGAGCATTACCGTCTGAACCTGGAGGTGGTGAACACCGAAGTCGATGCGACGTTCCGTTTCATGAGCGTCGACTGGGATGGCCAGATTCGCATGGACCCGTCCTCCAGCTATGCCATGCAGGGTTTGATCGGTCTCAAGGAACGCTTTGACGTCGCGTTCGCCTGTGACCCGGACCACGACCGCCATGGCATTGTCACGCCATCCGGTGGCCTGTTGGCGCCGAACAACTATTTGGCGGTGTCCATCGATTACCTGTTTCAGAACCGTGCAGGTTGGCGCGCCGATGCCGCCGTCGGTAAGACGGTGGTCAGCAGTGGCCTGATCGATCGTGTTGCCGCGCGTATCGGTCGCCGACTGTACGAAGTGCCGGTGGGCTTCAAGTGGTTTGCCGATGGGTTGTTCGAGGGTTCCCTGGGGTTCGGTGGCGAAGAAAGCGCTGGCGCCTCGTTCCTGCGCAAGGACGGCAGTGTTTGGAGTACCGACAAGGACGGCTTGATCCCCGCCCTGTTGGCCGCGGAAATGACCTCGCGCAAGGGCCAGGATCCAAGCCAGATCTACCGTGGGCTGACGGATGCGCTGGGCGAGCCGTTTGCCATTCGCGTCGATGCCAAGGCCACGCCTGCGCAGAAGGCCCTGTTGGGCAAGCTGGCGCCGGAGCAGGTTACATCCACCCAATTGGCCGGGGAGAGCATTCAGCAGATCCTCAGCCATGCACCGGGTAATGATCAGGCGATCGGCGGGCTGAAGGTCATGACTGAAAACGGCTGGTTCGCTGCACGGCCATCCGGCACCGAGGATATCTACAAGATTTATGCCGAGAGCTTTATCGGCGAGGATCACCTCAAGCGCCTGGTGGAAGAGGCGCAAGTGTTGGTAGATAGCGCCATCACCGCAAAATAGTTATTCGGGTATCGGGCACCATCCTCGCCATAGAGATGGTGCTCTGCCGGTCCCCTCAAACCTAGACTGCATCTTCACTTCATCGCCTAACTGCATGAGCGCAAAGCAATTGGCTGGAACTGGCGGAAGATTCCGGCGACCATAGCGCTCTTGTCCGAGCCAAGCATCGCAGGAGTCCGCGTGCCGCAACACACCCCCGATCTGCCTCCCGAACTGCGGCCTCTGGCCGAAATGCCCTTGTTGAAACGACTCGCCGCGCGCTTTTTCGGCCACGGCTTGACGCGCCTGCGCGCCCAGCACCGGTTTTCCTGGCTGCATGGCCAGGCTGATGGCTTTCGCAGTGGCCATGAGGCGGGTGTGGAATATGGCTACCGGGAAGGCAAGGCGGACGGCATCGAAGAGGGGCGCCAGGTACTGTTGATCCGTGACTTTCGCAGCGATGAACACCGCGCGCCGGGTATCGACGATAGCCTGTTCGACGATTGGCGCTTGCCGTTGAGCGCCGACTTGAAGAAGCGCGTCAAGGCCGATGTAGCGCGCCTGCTGCCGGCGCATGCCCAACCGAGCAGCGCCCAGTGGAAAATGATCTTCAGCGATACGCCCTCGACCTCGGTCATTGCGGGCGCCGGCGCCGGCAAGTCGACTTCTCTGGTGCTGCGTATCCTTTTGTTGACTCACTATCTGGGCTTTGAGTTGAGCTCGATGACCGTGGTGACTTTCACCCGTGAGTCGCGCAAGGACTTCGTCAACAAGCTCATGCAGATCCTCAACCTTTGGGGCCAACCTCTTGGTTTGCAAGAAGCACAGGCGGTGGTGCGCACCTTTCACTCGCGCATCCTGCCCATGGTGCGCAGCCTGCCCGGTCTCGAGCGGCTGCAAGCCTTTGAAAACCTCAATGCTCGTACGGGCCATGGCGATGACGAAGGCGACAGCAACCCGTTCGAACTACGTATCAACGACACACAGCGCCAGCAGCTCAATGCCTGTTATCACCACCTGTACGCCAGCCATCCACGCTTTCGCGAACTGATCGCGCCCCTGGCGCGCCATGCCCTGCAGCTCAAGGAGCTGGAACGCGACCATCCAGATGTGCAGAAACGGGTAGCCGTGACCGAGCTGGCGGCCAAGCGTGACGAAGACCTGTGTGATGTGATTGAAGACCTGTGGTTGCGCGCCGGTGCCTGGCCAATCAAGGGCATTGCACCCAACCGCCAGACCGTGGAGATCAACGGCGCGCAGTTCCATTGCCATGGTTACATCGCCGCGCTGGACGCTTGGGTCGTACTGGGTTTTGACCCTCGGGAGGATGCTCGAATGGTGCGTCCCGGTGCCAAGCTCACGGTTCGTGCGGAGGCGGCGGTCAAACGTACGCTGTTTCAAGCTTTCTGTCGTAAGCCACTGATATGGCTTGATAATTATGATTCATCAAGACGCGTTGCAAGTAGCCTTGCGGGAGACGCGACGGCCGGGCCAGGCTTCGATTACAAGGTCAAGGGCGAGCTGGCTTCAGCGCCGTTGCTGGACAGTTTTGTGATGGCCGCCGGGTTTATCGAAAACCTCGGCCTGGATGTACCCCACGCCGTTGGCCAAATGAGTTTTGCCCAGGACGATCCGGACCGTCTGTTCTTCGAGGCCCTGAGTATTTACTGGAAGGCCCTGGAGGATCACCTGCTGGACCAGTCGCCACCGATCATGACGTATAACCGAATGTTCTCGCTGTTCGGCGAAAACACCCCGGAAAACCTCAAGCTGCTCGGCGACGGTTTGCTGCGGCCTATGTCACACCTGATGATCGATGAGTTCCAGGATGTATCGCCACAGATCGTCTCGTGGATCCGCGCCAGCCTGCGAGAGATCCGCAGTCGCGGGCCGGCCATGCACGTGGGACGGGGTGCCCAGCATTCCTCGCTGTTGTGTGTCGGGGATGACTGGCAATCGATCTACGGTTGGCGCGGCAGCTCGCCCAAGTACTTCATGGAGTTCACCAAGGAGTTTCCATCACCGGGCACCACCCGAGTGATGCTGGGCGAGAACTACCGCAGCCATCAGCACATCATCGATGCGGCCGAGCATATCGTTAAGTCCGCACCGGCAATCAGCGGCAAAAAGGCCAAGGCCAGCGGTAGCGCAAAGGCTTTGGTACCGGTCAGTGTTCGCGAGCGGGACGATGTCGCCCTGGCGCAACAGTTGGTGACGCACTATGAGAATGGCGAAACCGTATTAATGCTGTATCGAAAAAGTAGCGATAAGCTACTGATTCAAGAGCATATTCAGTCTGTAATAAGCGCTGAATCCAGTCTGCCGCCCACAGCGCGAAGACTCAAACAACTGACGTTCCACAGTGCCAAGGGGTTGCAGGCCGATGCGGTGTTTCTGTTGGGGGATTGCCAGCATTTGACCCGTTCACCCTACAAGAATCAGGTTTACCGCATGGCAGGCCTCGGCAAGGATGCAGACGCTGAACCTTATGACAATGCCCAGCGGGATGAAGTATTGCGCCTGGCCTATGTGGGTATTACCCGGGCGGTCAGCCATTGCTACTGGTATGTCGAAGGGCAAGAGGCGGGTGTGAACGCACACAAAGCGTCTGACCGTGTTGCCAGAGACAAGCCGTTTTTTGACGATCAGCGCGCAATAACGAAGGGGTAGAAGCGAACAGGTTCGCTTCTACCGAGGCGGACTCAGGCCCGCAGCGATACAGGTGGCACAAAGGACTCCAGTTCGTCCTCGATCGCCTCGATGATTCGTTCGACATCGCTGGCATTCATCACCGTGGCGCACGGAATGCCCGCGATGGCGATCAGGGTTTCACCGCTTTGCCGGTCAAACAATCGCGCGATCATGCTGGCCGGGGCATCCATGCGCCCCTCAAAGCCTATTGGGTGAAAATGCCAGCGCATCAGTTGGCATGCATTGGGGAACGTCACTTTGTTCATGTTGCTCACCTTGTTCATTGAGCGCTTCCTTTAGCTCGCGGCAAGGGTGCCAGGTCCGACAGTGGTCCTGGCCGTGAAAGATTAAAATTAGCACTCATTCGCACTACGCATCAGTGTTTTACTCGCCGTTCGGCAGTTCTTTTCGATTAATCTGACGTGGGTCATATCTTGCCTCCAGCTGGGCAAAAGGCCATTAGTAGGCGCCATCACTTTGGCATTGAAGCACTGCGTAAAGTTGGGCAAGCTCAGGTTTTTATCCGTCCCTGAGCGTTGTATGCCCCAAGCCCCTGCGCACGACACCTCCCAACAGAGCCAAGCCACCGGCGAGGTGGTCCTGAGTCATCACTTGTGCTGGAAGCGCCGGGACCTGGATGGAGTCATCGCGCACTACCATCCCGATATCCAGTACCACGACTTCTTTCAAAACCGCGTAGTAGGTTTCGATGAGCTGCGCGAGTATTTGCGTGCCAGCATGCCTCGCGATCCCGATGAGGCCATTGAGCATACCGACCGCATCCGCACCGATGGCGATACCGCGTTCATTCAGTACCGCGTGACCTTGCGTGGTGGTCAGGGCCTGGTTTCATTTCGTACCAGCGAAGCGATCACCGTGCGTGACGGCCTGATCTGGCGGGTCAATGAATATGCTTCGCTGGTACATGAGCAGCCCGCAAGTCGTGCCCGGCCCCAGGCTACACGTCCGACCGTCAGCCGGCTGGGCTTGTCGCCCCAGCAATTGAGCTACCTGGCCAATGACTTGCAGCAATATTTCCAGGGCCTGCAACCCTATCTGGACCCGGAACTGAACCTGCAGCGGGTAGCCAGGGAGTGTGGCTATAGCCGAAACCAGATTTCCTACCTGTTGAACCAGGTGCTGGGGCAGAGCTTTTACCGCTACGTCAACCAGGCTCGCCTGCAGCATCTTCTGGCAGCACTGGACAGCGCCACGCCGCCGATTCGTATTGATGAGCTGGCGTTTGCCGCTGGTTTTAATTCGTTGTCGGCGTTCTACAGCTGTTTTCGCCAACACACGGGGTTGACGCCCAAGGCCTACGTCAAACAAATTTCTGTGCGGGCACGCGCGCAAGACGGCACCTGAGACCAGGTACTAGGATCGCCCCATCGACGCAGGATGGTGGAGTTCGGCATGCCGGCATGGCGCAATATCAGTTTATGGATGGAGCAACTGGAAGAGCCGCTGGTGGCGCGCTCATCCCTGGAGCACGACCTGGATGTTGACGTGGCCATTATTGGCGCGGGCTTTACCGGGCTGTGGACCGCCTATTACCTCAAGTGCCACGCTCCTGCGTTGAACATCGTCATTATCGAGGCTCACACTGCGGGGTTTGGGGCGTCAGGCCGTAACGGCGGCTGGTTGATGGGCAATCTGTTGGGCGAAGACCGCTTGCTCGCCGGCCTGACGCCGGAACAACGGCGTGCCTCATTCGATTTGCTGCACGGCATCCCCGACGAGGTGGCGCGTGTCCTTGAGCGTGAAGGCCTCGATTGCGATTTTCGCAAGGGCGGGGCGCTGTACTGCGCTGCGCGGTATCCCGAGCAGGAAAGCAGCCTGCGCCAATATCTCGCCAAGCTGCACGCCCAGGGCCTCACCGAAGACGATTATCGCTGGCTGAGCCCCGCGCAGTTGGCGGAGCAGATTCGTATCGCCAAACCGTATGGCGGCATCTACGCCCCCCATGTCGCAACGATTCATCCCGCCAGGCTCGTGCGCGGCCTGGCGCGGATCGTCGAGGGCATGGGCGTGAAGATCCATGAAAACAGCCCGGTCACTCACTGGCAACCCGGCAGCTTGCGCACCGACAAAGCCCAGGTTCGCGCGGCCTGGGTGGTGCCGGCCGTCGAGGGCTATGCACCGACCCTGGCCCCGTTGGGCCGCTATCAGTTGCCGGTACAGAGCCTGATCGTCGCCACCGAGCCATTGCCGGCCGGTACCTGGGAGGAAATCGGCTTGAGTCACGGGCAGGCTTTTGGGGAGAGCAGCCGCCAGGTCACCTATGGCCAGCGCACCGTTGACAACCGCCTGGTGTTTGGCGCCCGTGGCGGTTATCAGTTTGCCGGCAGGCTGCGGCATAACTTCGACCTGACTGACAGCGAAGTGCAGTTGCGCCGCTATCTGTTCAGTGAGTTGTTCCCTCAACTGCAGCACGTGCGCATCACCCACTCGTGGGGCGGCAACCTGGGTATGTCGCGGCGCTTTCGGCCACACATGCTGTGCGACCGGCAAAACGGCATCGCCTTGTCTGGCGGCTACGGCGGTGAAGGTGTCGGCGCCAGCAACCTGGGCGGGCGGACGCTGGCGGACCTGATCCTGGGTCGCGAAACAACGCTTATCCAGCAACCGTGGGTATTCAACGACGCGGGATTGAGCGCCCTCAAGGCCTGGGAGCCTGAACCCTGTCGCTGGCTGGGCTATAACGCGATGATTCGCAGCTTTGTCCACGAAGACCAGATCCTGGCCAACCCCGACACCGCTGCATGGCGGCGCAGGCTGGCCAGCGGGGTTGCCGGATTCATGGAAGGGTTCATGCGCTCGCAATAGGTCCTGAAGAAAAACGCTATATCATAAAGGTGGATTTTGAAATTAATGGAATAGCTTGATTGCAAAGCACTCGGCGGCGTCCACTTACCCTGTCGAGCCATACTTTATGGCTCGACAGTCTCTGAAATTCCATGGGATGACCTCTCGGCTCATTTGAATCAATACAACAATTATCGTCATGGGTTATCCAAGTCATGGCCCAACGACTGAATAAACAGCGAAAACAACTCCGGCTGTGATGAGATATCCAACTTGGCGTACAGATGCCGACGGTGAACCTTGACCGTGTCCGGCGAGATGTTCAGCCGTTCGGCCATGGCTTTGGAAGAGAAACCGCGCAATACCAGGCGAGCGATTTCCAGTTCGCGATCCGACAGCACGCCGCTGCCAAAATGACTCAATGCATCGCGGATCTGGCTGGCCATCGCGTTGCTGGCCGGTGCGCGCCATGTGCTCTGCTGCCAATGCTGTTGCATCAAGGGCACTACCCACGCGGCCACTAGCGTCATCAGGCCAGCTTCATCCGCGCTGAACGGCCGTTGCATCCCCAATGACAGCGACAAAGTACCCGCGCCTGGCAGTTGCAGGATGAACTGCAGCTCATCTTCAAGCACATTGTCATGGAAGTAGTTGAGGAAGTACTCACTCTGGCGAAAATGGTCCGGCGCTACTTCCTCAAGGCGATACACGCCACTGGCGTAGCCTTCGCGACAGGCCTGGTAAAACGGGTCCAGCAGGTACAACCCATTGAGATAAATCAGCATCGACGCGGGCTTGCTGCTCGGTTGCGCGTCGTATTCCTCCAATGCCTGGGGTGGTCCGTCAAGAGGATAGAAGATCGCCAGGGCGTTATCGAACGCGAGGTTCTGGTGCAGCAAAAGCACCAGTTGCTTCCAGAAGCGCTCAGTGCCGATCTGCGCCACGGTACGGCCCAGGCCTGCATGCATGCCGATATCGCTGAACAGGCTCATGGACGATGCTCCGATGGTGAAAATCTCGGGCAAGGGTTCGGCTTTTACCGGATGCCGTCAAGGGGAGTACTCCAATAGGGGAATTGGCCTGGGCCCTGGCAAGGCTTAGTTTGCGTGACAGTCAGCGGGAAACATACCCGCATTACCCGCACCGCATCCCTTTTTCGTTTCTGCCTCAAACCAAGAATAAACAAGAGGATAACGATATGAGTGCTTCACCTGCGCCCGATGGTGTGTTGAAACCTACCTTGAGTGTGTTCGATGTCGTAGCCATCACCGTATCTGCGGTGACCCCGGCCAGTTCCGTATTTGTCATCGCCCCGTTTGCAATCCAGCAAGCGGGCAGCGGGGTGTTCCTGGCGTTCGTGATGGCTGGGCTGCTCGCCCTGATGTTCGCCTTTTGTTACGCAGAACTGGGCCGCGCCCACAACAGCGCTGGCGGTGAGTATGTGTACACCAAGCGCGTGTTTGGCGGCATGGCCGGGTATGCGACGTTCCTGACCGTGCTGGTAATGCTGCTGTTCATCCCGCCGGTGTTGGCGACCGGCGCGGCGACTTACCTCAATAATGCCTTGGGCACGCAATTTGACTCACAAACCGTGGCCCTGGTGATCGTGGTCTGCAGTTACGCTCTGGGCATTTTGAATATCAAGCTCAACGCATGGATCACCGGAACCTGCCTGCTATTGGAAGTCGCAGCCTTGCTGGTGATCGTGTTTATCGGCTTCGGCAACCCGGTGCAGCCCGTCAGCGTGTTGTTGCAACCCCAGATCGTCGAAAACGGAGTCTTGCACCTGGCGCCCTGGGCCCTGGTGATCGGCGCCATCGGTATTGGTCTGTTCTCGTTCAACGGCTACGGCTCGGCGGTGTTGCTGGCCGAGGACATGAAATGTGGTGGCAGAGGTGTACCCAAGGCAGTGTTGTGGTCGCTGGGGCTGGTGGTCGTGATCGAACTGGTGCCCATCACTGCGCTATTGATCGGTGCGCCGTCGTTGAGCGAAATGATCAGCAGCCCCGACCCCATCGGCTACCTGCTGACCAGCCATGGCAACGAAACCCTTTCACGATTGGTCAGCGCCGGGATCTTCCTGTCAGTATTCAATGCCATTGTCGCTATCGTTATCCAGATCGGTCGCGTGGTGTTCAGCAGCGGTCGTGATGCGCTGTGGATACCGACCATCAACCGACTTTTTACCCGGATACACCCGCGCTGGGATTCGCCGTGGCTGGCCACCTTGTTCCTGGCGGTACCTTCGGCGTTGCTCAGCTTTAGCTCCAACCTGGCGGACCTGACTTCCTTCAGTGTGCTGCTGATTATTCTGGTGTACCTGGTGGTGGCGCTGAGCGCGTTGATGAGCCGGGTGCTGCTGCGTGATCGCGAGCATCCTTATCGCATGCCGCTCTGGCCGCTTCCGGCATTGCTGGCCATCGCGGGAGCCGGCTATCTGCTGTTTACCTTGTTCCTGGAAGCTTCTGTCAGGGACATCATGATCATCGTCGGCCTGCTGGCCCTGTCGGTGATCCTGTATTGCATCAGCGGCCGGACAAGCCCGGCGTTTCAGAAACTGTGAGGAGTGGTTATGCGTGCACGTCAATTGGGGATCACGCTGGGGCTGGGTACACCCGGCGCATTGAATGCAATTACCGATGTTCCAGGTGTGCGGGTCGGCCACAGCACAGTCAGGGAGCAGGTCGAGGGCAAGCAAGTCCGCACCGGAGTGACGGTGATCCAGCCCCGCGCAGGCGCGGCGCGGCACCAACCGTGTTTTGCCGGTTATCACGTACTCAACGGCAACGGAGACGCCACCGGCCTGGAATGGATTGCCGAGGCCGGCTTGCTGACTACGCCGTTGGCGATCACCAATACCCACAGCGTCGGCATCGTGCGCGATACGCTGATTGCGCTGGAGCGCGAACAACTGGCGGATCCGGCGGTGTATTGGTGTATGCCGGTGGTGATGGAAACCTACGACGGCCTGCTCAATGACATCTGGGGCCAGCACGTTGGTCCGCAACACGTACTCCAGGCTTTGAACAGCGCCGAGTCGGGGCCGGTTTCGGAGGGGGCTGTAGGGGGTGGCACCGGAATGATCTGCCATGAATTCAAGGGCGGCATCGGCAGCGCATCGCGCAAATTGCCGGCGGAGCAGGGCGGCTGGACCGTCGGGGTGCTGGTACAGGCCAATCATGGCAAGCGCGAGGAGTTGCGGGTCGATGGCTACCCGGTGGGCCGACACTTGATGGAAATTCCTTCACCGTTCGCCGAGCGCGGGACGCCGGGCATGGGCTCCATCGTGGTGATCATTGCGACTGACGCACCGTTGCTGCCCCACCAGTGCCGGCGCCTGGCGCAGCGGGCGTCCATCGGCATCGCTCGCACCGGCGGCGGGACCGAAGATTCGAGCGGCGATCTGTTCCTGGCATTTGCCACGGGCAACCGGGATTTACCGCCCGCAGATTATGGGCGCAAGAATTTACCCCTGAGCACGCCGCTGAGCATGGTCAACAACGATCATATTTCGCCGCTGTTCAGCGCGGCGGCGCAAGCGGTGGAGGAGGCGATCATCAATGCAATCCTGGCTGGAGAGGACATGCATACCGAGGACGGGGTCCTGGTGCCGGGGCTGGATCCACGCACCTTGCTTGACGCATTACGTCGGACGGGCTGGCACACCGGTTCATCAGTTGACAGCTGTCATTAATAGTTAAATAACAAACCCAACTACGCTAATGACACGGTGGCACTTTGTAAGTGATACCCTCTCAATATATTGGATCCATTAAAGCTCGAAGTGTGAGGTACTTAACACTTGGGGCTTTAGGGTTATTTAATATTTAAATAAAGGTCTTGCCGTCACGCGGGCCAATAATGAGGAATATATAGGCAGCTTTCCAATGTTTGCTGGAATTATTCGTTCGCCGCACTTTTTAATGTAAAAAACTGCTGGACGGGTGATTTCAAATTGTGTCAGTTTTCTTTCGCCTTCATAAGAGGCGAATGATAGGGCGATCTCGCCAGAGAGCGTTGCTATCGGACAAAAACTTTTCCACTTGCAAACAAGGAAGTACGTTTATGTCGAAAGTTAAAGAGAAAGCTATCGTATCGGCGGCTCAGGCAAGTACCGCTTATGCGCAGATCGATAGCTTCAGCCATTTGTATGACCGCGGCGGCGATCTTACAGTCAATGGCAAACCGTCCTTTTCCGTCGATGAGGCAGCGGACCATCTACTGCGCGATAACGCGGCGTATCGGGACGTGGACGGCAACGGCAGGATCGATCTTACCTACACCTTCCTGACCTCGGCCTCCTCGGCGACCATGAACAAACATGGCATCTCCGGGTTCAGCCAGTTCAGCAGCGTACAAAAAGGCCAGGCGGTGCTGGCCATGCAATCCTGGGCCGATGTGGCCAACGTGACGTTTACCGAGCGAGCCTCTGGCGGCGACGGGCACATGACGTTCGGCAACTACAGCGCGGGCCAGGATGGCGCGGCGGCTTTTGCCTATCTGCCGGGCACCAATGAAAAGTACAACATGAGTGGCCTGGATGGCTCCTCCTGGTACCTGACCAACAGAAGCTATACGGCCAACGTCAATCCAGACCTGAACAATTACGGTCGCCAGACCCTGACCCACGAGATCGGCCATACCCTGGGCCTGGCGCACCCTGGCGATTACAACGCCGGGACCGGCAACCCTTCCTACGCCGACGCGGATTATGGACAGGACACGCGCGGCTACAGCGTCATGAGTTACTGGGGCGAAAGCAACACCGACCAGAACTTCACCAAGGGTGGGGTCGGGGCCTATGCATCGGGGCCGCTGATCGACGATATCGCCGCGATCCAGCAGCTCTACGGCGCCAATTACAACACACGCGCCGGTGACACCACCTACGGCTTCAACTCCAACACCGGGCGTGATTTCCTCAGCGCCAGCTCCAACGCCGACAAGCTGGTGTTCTCGGTATGGGACGGTGGCGGCAATGACACCCTGGACTTCTCCGGTTTCACCCAAAACCAGAAAATCAACCTGAATGAGACCTCGCTCTCTGATGTTGGTGGCCTGGTGGGCAACGTTTCCATTGCCCAGGGCGTGACGGTCGAAAACGCCTTCGGTGGCTCCGGCAATGATCTGCTGATCGGCAATGCTGCGGCCAACACCCTCAAGGGCGGGGCCGGCAGCGATCTGATCTACGGCGGCGGCGGCGCCGACAAACTGTGGGGCGGCGCGGGCTCGGATACCTTTGTGTTCGGTGCCAGCTCGGATTCCAAGCCCGGCACGGCTGATCAGATCCTCGACTTCACTTCGGGATCGGACAAGATCGACCTGACCGGGATCACCAACGGGGCGGGCCTGAACTTCGTCAATGCGTTCACCGGCGCGGCCGGCGATGCAGTGCTCAGCTATGCCTCGGGCACTAACCTGGGCACCCTGGCGGTGGACTTCTCCGGGCACGGCATGGCGGATTTCCTCGTCACCACCGTTGGCCAGGCAGGGTTCAGCGACATCGTGGCTTGATCCAGGCCTAAGGAGAGCGGCGCCCCGGCGCTGCTCTCTCCTTGCAACACCCCCGTAAACGGGTAATGGTGATGAACAAATATCGCAATGCAATCGCCTGTTTGATCCAGGCATTGCTCGTGTCGGCAGGAGCCAACGCAATGGCAAGCAGTCTCGTTTTACCCAGCGCCGCACAATTGGCCGGGCATTGGCAATTGCACCGGCAAGAGCAGGTCTGTGGGCTGGACCTGATTGAAGCTGCCAATGCACTGGGCGGTGATGTCGATTGCGCCGAACAATGGCTGGGGGATAAACCCATTACCTGGTTGCCCACACCCGACGGGATATGGCTGATGAATGCCGAAGGCACTGGCATTACCCACTTGAATCGACTCAAAGAAGATGAATATAAAGGTCGCAGCCACTTGGGCGTTGAACTTGTATTGCAGCGCGCACCATAAATAACAAAACAGTTATATCGTTATAACCAGTGACCGAAGAGTCACTTTGAATTCGAGTCTGTCAGTTTTACGCAATTGTAGTAGTTGCCGGCTCCTGAACAGGGCTGTCCGGCAGACTATTGTGCGCGTCTCAGCTTAGGGAAGATTAAGCAACATGGCGAAGACCACTCCCGCTGCACCCTTGTTCAAGGCCCTTGGCGATTACAAAAGTATCCTGGTCAGCGTCGGTTTCTTTACGGCACTAATCAATATGCTGATGCTGGTGCCGTCTATTTACATGCTGCAAGTTTACGACCGGGTATTGTCGTCGCAGAACGAAACCACGCTGGTGATGTTGACGTTGATGGTGGTGGGTTTCTTCGCCTTTATCGGCGCATTGGAAGTGGTGCGCAGCTTCATCGTGATCCGCATCGGCAGCCAGTTGGAGCGGCGTTTCAATCTCAAGGTCTACAAGGCCGCGTTCGAGCGCAATCTGCAACGGGGCGAAGGGCATGCCGGGCAGTCCCTGGGGGACTTGACCCACATCCGTCAGTTCCTCACCGGTCCCGCGTTGTTCGCCTTCTTTGATGCCCCGTGGTTCCCGATCTACCTGGCAGTGATCTTTTTGTTCAATGTCTGGCTCGGCGTGCTGGCCAGTGCAGGCGCGGTGTTGCTGATCGCCTTGGCCTGCCTGAACGAATACCTGACCAAAAAGCCCTTGCGCGAAGCGAGTAGCTATTCCCAGCAGTCAACGCAACTGGCGACCAGCCACTTGCATAACGCCGAGACGATTCAGGCCATGGGCATGCTGGGAGCGCTGCGCAACCGCTGGTTCCAGGTGCATTCACGGTTTCTCGGCTTGCAGAACCAGGCCAGTGACACCGGTTCAGTGATCAGCTCCTTGAGCAAGTCCCTGCGCCTGTGCCTGCAGTCGCTGGTGCTGGGCCTGGGGGCCTTGTTGGTGATCAAGGGCCAGATGACGGCCGGAATGATGATCGCCGGCACGATCCTGATGGGCCGGGTGCTCAGCCCTATCGATCAATTGATCGCGGTGTGGAAACAATGGAGTTCGGCCAAGCTCGCCTATCAACGCCTGGACGGCCTGTTGCAGGAATTCCCGCCATCGGCAGAAGCCATGGCGTTGCCAGCGCCCAAGGGGCAGGTGAGCTTCGAGCAGGTCAGTGCCGGGCCGCCCGGTCGGCGGGTCGCTACCTTGCAACAGGTCAGCTTCAGCCTGGCGCCGGGCGAGGTGCTCGGCGTGCTGGGTGCTTCCGGCTCGGGCAAGTCGACACTTGCCCGGGTGCTGGTGGGGGTGTGGCCGGCGCTGGCTGGCACGGTGCGCCTGGACGGGGCAGATATTCATCGTTGGGACCGCGACGACCTGGGACCGCACATCGGCTATTTACCTCAGGACATCGAGCTGTTCAGCGGCAGCATCGCCGACAACATCGCGCGCTTTCGCGAAGCCGATCCCGAGCGCGTGGTGCAGGCCGCGCGGCAAGCGGGCGTTCACGATCTGATCCTGCGCCTGCCGCAGGGCTATGACACGGTGCTGGGGGATGACGGTAGCGGCCTGTCCGGTGGCCAGAAACAACGGGTCGCCCTGGCGCGGGCGCTGTATGGCGGGCCACGCCTGATCGTTCTCGACGAGCCTAACTCTAACCTCGACACCGTCGGCGAGGCCGCGCTGGCCAGCGCCATCATGCAGATGAAAGCCCAGGGCAGCAGCGTGATCCTGGTCACACATCGCTCTTCGGCCCTGGCCCAGGCCGACAAGTTACTGGTGCTCAACGAAGGCCGCCTGCAGGCGTTCGGCCCCAGCCAGGAAGTACTCAAAGCGCTGTCGGGGCAGCAGGAGCCGCCTCGCGAAAAGGCCGGTGTCAGCCTGAGCCGTCAGTATCCCGCCGCAAGGAACCCAGGCCAATGAGCATCGACAGCAGTCTTCAACTTGAGCCGGTCCACGGGGAACGTGATGCGCGCTTCTTTGCCCGGATGGGCTGGCTGCTGACTGTAGTCGGCGCCGGTGGTTTTTTCCTGTGGGCCAGCCTTGCGCCGCTGGATCAGGGGGTTACTGTGCAGGGCACGGTGGTGGTGTCTGGCAAGCGTAAAGCAGTACAAACGTTGAGCCCCGGAGTGGTGAGCCGGATTCTGGTGCGCGAAGGCGAGGTGGTGAAGCAGGGCCAGCCATTGTTTCGGCTTGACCAGACGCAAAACCAGGCGGACGTCCACTCGCTGCAAGCCCAGTACCGGATGGCCTGGGCCAGCGTCGCCCGTTGGCAGAGCGAGCGCGATAACCTGGCGGGCATCACGTTCCCCACCGAACTGAGCAGCAACCCTGATCCGGCCCTGGCGCTGGTGCTTGAAGGCCAGCGCCAATTGTTCAGCAGTCGCCGCGAAGCCTTTGCCCGTGAGCAAGCGGGGATCCGCGCCAGTATCGAGGGCGCGAATGCCCAGCTCAACGGTATGCGCCGGGCCCGCAGCGACCTGAACGCACAGGCGCAATCGCTGCGTGATCAGTTGAACAACCTGCAACCCCTGGCCGACAACGGCTATATCCCGCGTAATCGTCTGCTCGAATATCAACGTCAACTGTCCCAGGTGCAGCAGGATCTGGCGCAGAACAGCGGTGAAAGCGGGCGCATCGAGCAGGGCATCCTCGAGTCGCGCTTGAAGCTGCAGCAACACAGCGAGGAATACCAGAAGGAAGTGCGCAGCCAACTGGCCGATGCGCAATTGCGCAGCTTGACCCTGGAGCAGCAACTGACATCGGCCGGTTTCGATTTGCAGCACAGCGAAATCAATGCCCCGGCGGACGGTATCGCGGTCAACCTCAGCGTGCATACCGAAGGCGCAGTGGTGCGTGCCGGGGAAACCTTGCTGGAAATAGTGCCTCAAGGCACGCGCCTGGAAGTGGAGGGGCATCTGCCAGTCAACCTGGTGGATAAGGTCGGCACCCAGTTGCCGGTAGATATTCTCTTCACCGCCTTCAACCAGAGCCGTACGCCACGGGTGCCGGGGCAGGTGAGCCTGATTTCCGCCGACCAGATGCTCGATGAGAAAACCGGCGCGCCGTATTACGTGCTGCGTACCTCGGTCAGTGACCAGGCCCTGGCAACACTGCAGGGCCTGGTGATCAAGCCGGGAATGCCCGCCGAAATGTTTGTGCGTACCGGCGAGCGCTCGCTGCTCAATTACCTGTTCAAGCCGTTGCTGGATCGCGCCGGCTCTGCGTTGACCGAGGAATGAGCATGGCTTTGAGTTTTCACAGACAGCTGTTGGTGGCGGTGTTGCTCGGTTGCAGCAGCGCCCAGGCGGCCATGGGGCCGTTCGATGTCTACGAACAGGCATTGCGTAACGACCCGGTATTCCTCGGCGCCGTCAAGGAACGTGATGCCGGCCTGGAAAATCGCATTATTGGCCGCGCCGGGTTATTGCCCAGGCTGTCGTACAACTACAACAAGGGCCGCAACAACTCCCAGGCCACCTTGCCCGATGGGCGTGGTGGCAATTATCACGACGATCGCAACTACAACAGCTACGGCTCCACGTTCACCCTGCAACAACCGTTGTTTGACTACGAAGCCTATGCCAGCTACCGCAAAGGTGTGGCGCAGGCACTGTTTGCCGACGAGAGTTTTCGTGACAAGAGCCAGGCGCTGCTGGTGCGCGTGTTGACCTATTACACCGAGGCGCTGTTTGCCCAGGATCAGATCGATATTGCGCGCGCCAAGAAAAAAGCCTTTGAGCAGCAGTTCCAGCAGAACCAGCACTTGTTTGAGCAAGGCGAGGGCACACGCACCGACATTCTGGAGGCCGAGTCCCGCTATGAATTGGCTATCGCCGAGGAAATCCAGGCGTTGGACGAACAGGACGCGTCGCTCAGGGAGTTGGGGGCCTTGCTCGGTGTACCGAGTGTCGACATCGCTGATCTGGCACCGCTGAATGAAGATTTTGCGGCCTTCACCCTGGCGCCGGCCAATTACGACAGCTGGCATGAGTTGGCGATCGCCAACAACCCGACGCTGGCCTCTCAGCGCCAGGCCGTGGAAGTGGCGCGCCAGGAAATTGCGCGCAACCGTGCCGGGCATTTGCCCACCGTTACCGCTTACGCCAGTTCGCGCCAGCAAGAGTCCGACAGCGGCAATACCTACAACCAACGTTACGACACCAACACCATCGGTATCGAAGTCAGCCTGCCGTTGTATGCCGGAGGTGGCGTGTCTGCCTCCACCCGCCAGGCCAGCCGTGCGATGGAACAGGCCGAGTATGAGCTGGAAGGCAAAACCCGCGAGACCCTGATCGAACTGCGCCGTCAGTTCAGCGCCTGCCTGTCGGGCGTGAGCAAGCTGCGGGCCTATCAGAAAGCCCTGGCTTCGGCGCAAGCGCTGGTGGTGTCGACCAGACAGAGCATCCTCGGGGGCGAACGGGTCAACCTCGACGCACTCAACGCCGAACAGCAATTGTTCAGCACTCGCCGCGACCTGGCTCGGGCGCGCTACGACTACCTGATGGCCTGGACCAAATTGCATTACTACGCCGGCAACCTGCGCGACACCGACTTGGCCAAGGTGGACGAGGCGTTTGGTCCTGCGCAGCGTTGATGACGGGGTGCAGATGCCCACAAGAACAACAAACGCAACAAAACTAAGGACGGTCACCGTGAACGCAAAACGACGAGGGTTTCAAACCGCCATCCCAACAGGCCCGGGCTACCCGCTCAAGGCTTTGAGCCGCGTGCCATACGGCGCGTTGCTGTGTTGCCTGGCAAGCCTGGGAACCGCCCAGGCCGCACCCTACGTGGAAACCGGCAAGCTTGGGGATGTCGCCAGTTGGCGCAGCGATGAGTTCAAGGCCGACTGGGGGTTGGGCGCAGTAAATGCCGATGTTGCCTATGCCGCCGGCTACACCGGCAAGGGTGTGAAGCTGGGGATCTTCGATCAACCCGTGTACGCCTTGCACCCGGAGTTCTCCAGCCCCGGCAAAGTGGTGACCCTTGTCACCGAGGGCATCCGCCAATACACCGACCCCTATATCCCGGTGAAGGCCGGTGATGCCTTTCGCTACGACGGCACACCGACCCAGGGCTCCAACGGCAAGCTCGGCGATCACGGTACGCATGTGGGTGGCATTGCCGCGGGTGACCGCAATGGCGGGCCGATGCACGGTGTGGCCTATAACGCGCAGATCCTCAGTGCCGAGAACGGCGATCCGGGCCCGGAGGACGGAATCATCCTGGGCAACGACGGCGCGGTCTACCAGGCCGGGTGGAACAGTCTGGTGGCCAACGGCGCGCGCATTATCAACAACAGTTGGGGCATCGGGATCGGCGAGCAGTTTGCCCAGGGTGGCAAGGATCCGGCATTTCCCCATTTCGGCCTCAGTGATGCCCAGGCTCAGTTCGACCAGATCAAACCCTTACTGGGTACGGCTGCGGGCGGCGCTTACCAGGGCGCAATCGATGCGGCGCGCAGCGGTGCGCTGACCATTTTTGCCGCCGGCAACGATTACAACCTGAACAACCCGGATGCGATTTCCGGCCTGGCTTATTTCGTGCCCGAGATCGCACCTAATTGGTTGTCCGTGGCAGCGTTGCAGCGCAACCCCGACACCAGCAGTACCGACCCTTACGTCATCAGTACCTTCTCGTCCCGTTGCGGTTATGCGGCCAGCTTCTGCGTATCGGCACCGGGAAGCGCCATTTTCAGTTCAGTAATGGTCGGCACCACGGTGGACAACATGAACCTGGGGTGGGCCAATAAAAGCGGCACATCAATGGCCGCCCCCCATGTGGCAGGGGCAGCGGCCGTATTGATGGAACGATTCCCGTACATGAGTGGCGAGCAGGTTGCCAGCGTGCTGAAAACCACGGCCACCGACCTCGGCGCGCCGGGCATCGACGCGTTGTACGGCTGGGGCATGATCAATCTGGGCAAAGCGGTGAACGGGCCGGGGATGTTGGTCACCGCCGAGGATATTGCGCCCCAGTTTCGAATCGACGGTGCCTATGGCAGCGGCCAGTTTGTCGCGGACTTGCCAGGTATTGGCGCCGTGGTTGACGCTGGCAAACCGACCCAGCGCCTGTGTACCGACGTGCATTGCGGCCTGGATGTGTGGAGCAACGATATTTCCGGTCACGGTGGCCTGACCAAGCAAGGCATCGGTTCGCTGGTACTGACGGGCAACAACACTTACAGCGGGCCGACCCTGGTCAACCAGGGCCTGTTGGCGGTCAATGGTTCGTTGATCTCGGCAGTCACGGTCGCCAGCAGCGGCGTGCTGGGCGGGTCCGGGACCGTGGGTTCGCTTAACGCGAGAAGCGGCGGTACCGTGGCGCCGGGCAACTCCATCGGCACCTTGAACGTTGCCGGGGATGTGCGCTTCGATGCCGGTTCTACTTATGCAGTGCAATTGTCGAGCAGTGCCAGCGACCGTATCGTCGCCGGCGGCAAGGCCACGCTCAATGGCGGCGATGTAACCCTGGCGCTGGAAAACAGCTCGACGCTGCTCAGCCAGTCCCAAGTGCAAAGCCTGATCGGCCGTCAATACGACATTTTGCAGGCAGCGGGTGGCGTCACGGGCACTTTCGGTGCGGTGTTGCCCAACTATCTGTTCCTGGGAGGCACGCTCAACTACGCGGCCAACGGCGTGCAACTGGATGTCGGGCGTAACGGCAACAGCTTCGCCAGTATCGCGGCCACCGACAACCAGCGCTCCGTGGCAGCTGCTGCCGAACAATTAGGTGCCGGTAATGGCGTCTATGAGAGCCTGCTGCTGGCTCCCGATGCGGCCTCGGCCCAAGGGGCATTTCAACAGTTGAGCGGGGAGATCTACCCGGCGCTGGAAACTGCGCTGATCAACGACAGTCGCTATCTGCGTGAGGCCGTGGGTGAACGCTTGCAGCAAGGCGAAATGGGCACGTCCACTCAAACCGTCGACAGCCGTGGCAACGTTTGGGTCAAGGCGCTGGGTGCCTGGGGCAAGACCGATAGCCGCAGTGATACGGCGGGCTACACCACCTCCATCGGCGGCATGCTGGCAGGTGTTGATGGGGCGCTGGACGAAAATACCCGCCTGGGCCTGATCGCCGGTTACAGCGACACCTCCCTGAACATGGGCAGTGGCACCCATTCCCGGGCCGCGGTGGACAGCTATCACTTCGGCGCCTATGCCGGCCATGAGATCGGTGCCTGGCGCTTGAGCGGCGGCGCCACCTACAGCTGGCATCGCGCGGACATAAAACGCGACCTGCAATATGGCAGCGTGTCCGGCAAGCAGAAAGCCAAGGTCGACGCCGGCACCACCCAAGTGTTCACCGAAGCGGCGTACCGCGTGAATCTGCAAGCACTGGCGCTTGAGCCTTTCGCCAACCTGGCCTACATCCACCTGGCTACCGACGGCTTCACCGAGAAGGGGGATGCCGCGGCGCTCAAAAGTGCTGATGACAACCGCGATCTGGTCCTCAGTACTTTGGGCGTGCGGGCATTGAAGACCTTCAATGTTACGGATCACCAGCAATTGGACGTTTCCGGCACCCTGGGCTGGCAGCACAACCTCAGCTCGACTGATTCCGAGCAACACCTGGCCTTTGCCTCCGGCGGCACCACCTTTGCGGTAGAAAGTTCGCCGATGGTGCGCGACGCGGCACTGGTGGGCGCGCGGGTCAGCCTGGCGTTGAGCAAGGACGCACGGCTGAACTTTGACTACAACGGGCTGCTGGCCAGCAAGGAGAAAATTCACGGGGTGGGCTTGAGCCTGGATTGGGCGTTCTGATGCCAGGTCTTTAGCCATACAGGAACATGTGGGAGCCGGGTGCTCCCACATCCAGCGCACTCCAACCGTTTTGGCTTTCTCGACAATTCCAACAAAAGAGAGGCAATACCATGGGTGTCTATGACTACAAAAACCTCGGAGCCGAGGCTTCCCAAGCACTATTCGCCGATGCCATGGCGATCACGATGTACTCCTATCACAACCTGGACAACGGCTTTGCCGCAGGCTATCAACACAACGGCCTGGGCCTTGGGTTGCCAGCGACTTTGGTGCAGGCGCTGATTGGCAGTACTGATTCTCAAGGCGTGATCCCGGGAATTCCCTGGAACCCCGACTCGGAAAAGGCCGCCCTGGAAGCGGTGCAAAAGGCCGGCTGGACGCCGATCAGTGCCAGCACCCTGGATTACGCTGGCCAGGTCGATGGTCGAGGCACTTTTTTTGGAGAGAAACCGGGTTATACCAGTGCGCAGGTGGAAGTGCTGGGCAAGTACGACGAAGCCGGCAAACTACTGGAAATCGGCATCGCCTTTCGCGGGACTTCGGGCCCCAGGGAAACACTGATCACCGACTCGATCGGTGATGTGATCAATGATCTATTGGCCGCCTTCGGCCCGCAGGACTATGCCAAAAACTACTCGGGCGAAGCCTTCGGCACCTTGCTTGGCAAGGTTGCCGAATATGCCAGTGCCCAGGGCTTGAGCGGCCAGGATGTGCTGGTCAGCGGTCACAGTCTTGGAGGCCTGGCCGTGAACAGCATGGCAGACTTGAGCGACAGTACCTGGTCGGGCTTCTACCAGGATGCCAACTATGTGGCCTATGCCTCACCGACCCAGAGTGCCAGCGACAAGGTGTTGAACATCGGTTATGAAAACGACCCGGTGTACCGTGCCCTGGACGGCTCATCGTTCACGCTGGCGTCCATTGGCGTACACGACCAGCCGCATGAATCCAGCGCGGATAACATCGTCAGTTTCAACGATCACTACGCCTCGTCGCTGTGGAATGTACTGCCGTTCTCGATCCTCAACTTGCCGACCTGGGTCTCGCATCTGCCCACCGGCTACGGTGATGGCATGACGCGCATTCTCGAGTCCGGGTTCTATGAACTGACCACCCGCGATTCGACGATCATTGTCGCCAACCTGTCAGACCCGGCGCGTGCCACCACCTGGGTCCAGGACCTCAACCGCAACGCCGAGACCCACCATGGCAGCACCTTCATCATCGGTACTGACAGTAATGACCTGATCCTGGGCGGCAGGGGCAACGACTACCTGGAAGGTCGTGCCGGCAATGACACCTTCCGCGACAGCGGCGGCTACAACATCCTGCTCGGCGGCTCGGGTTTCAACACCCTGGACCTGCAGCAGTCGCTCAAAAGCGTGGAAGTGGCCAATGACGGCGCCGGCACTTTGTACATTCGTGATGAGCATGGCGGTGTCAGCATGACTCGCGATATAGGCGCTCTGGTGAGCAAGGAAAGCAGCCTGATCTTTTTCAGCAAGAACGTGACCCACACCGTCACCGACCAGGGCTTGCTGGCGGGCAAGCACCTCACAGCCTATGCCTCGTCGGCCCAGGGCGATGCCGGCGACAACCTGCTCAAGGCTGGCGACAACGGGCAGTGGCTGTTTGGCCTGGATGGCAATGACCAACTGATCGGCGGCAAAGGCAATGATGTGCTTGTCGGTGGCGAGGGCAATGACTTGCTGCACCTGAGTGGCGGCGGCAATACCTTGTTGTTCAACGGGCAGTTTGGCCAGGACCGGGTCCTGGGCTATCAATCGACGGACAAGCTGGTATTTATGGGGGTGGACGGTGTAGGCGGGCAGTATGACTACCTCGAACACGCCAAGGCGGTAGGGAGCGATACAGTGCTCAGCTTCGGCGCCGATTCAGTGACGCTGGTGGGGATAGGGTTAGATAGCCTGTCTGCGAACAGCATCACCATTGCCTGACAGACAGAGGGCCGAATTGTCGAAGCGATTCGGCCCTCTGTCACTGGAGCGCTTTTATTCCTTGATCACGGTCGCGACATCGGCAGCCTTGACCCGTACGCGCTTGCCAGCGATATCGGTGAACTCGTAGAAACCGTCCGGCGTCTTGGCGTTCGGCGTGTCCTTGGTCAAGTACTGGGTACCGTTCTGTAACGTCACGACGGTCGGCGTCGAGCAACCGGCCAAAACCAGAAAAGTGAGTGCAACCAGTGGCAGCCCCAAGTGTTTCATGTTCATTTACCCTTACCTTCACTCTTCAAAAGCCCGCGCCTGAGCGGCGGCGGGCCATAAATGTTACGCGATTGCCCAGCATCTGATCACTTTTATGCAAAAAGTTGCGTGAGCCATTGATCTATTACCGATTGCAACGGCTGGTCAGGAACGGCAATCTGTATGCATAACCAGTGTTTGATCAAGTGCCTGCAATGTCCAATCCCCTGGAAGACCCTTTCTATTACCTGCATAACTTCCGCCAAGTTCTTGATTGGCTAGGGCAGCGCTATGCCGATTTGCTGGACCGCGAGGAGCAGCATTTCATTCGGCAATTCGACCTGTTGCCGCAAGCCGCCCAGGCCTTGCTGGTACGCATGGTCATGCGCAAGGGCCGACACTTTCGGGCTGGCAAGCTGGCGTATGGCGAGATCGGTCCGACCCAGGCAGCGGTTATTCCCTTGCTGGAACACGGCTGGGTCCAAGAGCAGGGCTTGCTCACGTTTGCAGAGCTGTTTGCGTTGCTGAACAAAGGCGAAGTCCTCGCGGCTTTCGAACCTTGGATCGAGCAACGCAAAGGCAAGAAAGCCGACTGGCTGCCGCTGCTGGCGGCGCAGTTCGCTGAACCGCGCAGTTTCCAGCAATGGTGCCCGCAACTTGAAGAGCCGCTCTACAGCCTGACGATCATGGACCTGTGTGATCGGCTGCGCCTGATGTTCTTCGGCAACCTGTACCAGGACTGGTCGGAGTTCGTGCTGGCGGACCTGGGTATCTATGCCTACGAAAAAGTCGAGTTCTGCGCCGAGTCCCGTGGGCTGCGCAGCCGTGACGATATTTACGGGCTGGTGTTTCTCCATCAATGCCAGCAGGCGTTCGAGGCCGGTGACTCACTGCATGGCGTGCTGGAGCAAATCGCCGCGCTGGACACCGATAACCCATGGCTGGAGCAGCGCCGCGCCAAGCTGTTGTTTCAAGTCGGCCAGCATTGTGAGCGGATAGCCGAGCTGGGCCTGGCCGAAGTGATCTATCGAGACTGTTCTTATCCCGGTGCGCGGGCGCGCCTGATCCGGGTACTGGAGCGTCGGGAAGACTTTGCCCAGGCGATGACCCTGGCGCTGCAGGCACAAGCCGCCCCCCACAGCGCGGCCGAGCAACAGCATCTGTTGCGGGTGCTACCCCGGCTGCGCCGCAGGCTGGGCGAGCCCGCCGTGCCCAAGCCAAAGCCGTGCAAGATCCTGCGCCTGGATCTGGAGTTGCCATTCCCGCAGCCGCTGGCAGCCGTGGAGTCTTGCGTCCAACAGCACCTGAGCGAGGCAGACGCACCGGTGCATTACGTCGAGAATGGCCTGATCAATTCGCTGTTCGGGCTGTTGTGCTGGCCGGCGATTTTCGCGCCGTTGCCAGGGGCATTTTTTCACCCTTTCCAGCGTGGCCCGGTGGATTTGCACAGCGAAGACTTCCATCAACGTCGAGCCGAACTGTTCGCCGCCTGCCTGGATGAACTGCAGGACGAACGCTACAAGACCACCATTCGCCAGCGCTATGCCCAGAAGTGGGGTATCCAGTCGCCGTTCGTGTTCTGGAACGTGTTGAATGAAGAGCTGCTCGACCAGGCTCTCGACTGCTTGCCCGCCGAGCATTTGCGGCACTGGTTCGCCCGCCTGTTGCTGGATATTCGCGCCAATCGTGCAGGGATGCCGGACCTGATCCAGTTCTGGCCTGCGCAAAAGAGCTACCGCATGATCGAAGTCAAAGGCCCCGGCGATCGCTTGCAAGACAACCAACTGCGCTGGCTGGAGTTTTGTGGCGTGCATCAGATGCCAGTCACGGTCTGCTACGTGCGCTGGGCGGAGCAGGGGGCTTGAGCTACACCGTCGCGGTACGCGCATTGTGTGAGTTCACCGCCAAGGTCGGTGATCTCGACCTGCGTTTCACTCCCTCACCCAGCGCTCAGGAAGGGATTGTCGGCCACCGTACCGTGGCTGCCCGGCGCAGCGCCCACTACCAGAACGAGGTAACGTTGGAGGGCAACTATCTGCAGTTGACCGTCAGGGGCCGTGCAGATGGCTATGACCCTGAGCGCAATCAACTGGAGGAGATCAAGACCTACCGTGGCGACCTTGAAGCCCAGCCCGCCAACCACAGGCAATTGCACTGGGCCCAGGTCAAGGTGTATGGCTGGTTGATGTGCCAGAAGCTGGGCCTTGCCGAGATCATCCTGGCGCTGGTGTATTTCGACATTGTCAGCGAGCGTGAAACCCTGGTCAGCCAGACCTGCCGGGCCGGTGAACTGGAGGGGTTCTTCAATCAGCAGTGTGCGTTGTTTCTTGGCTGGGCCGCGCAGCAGATGCGCCAACGCCAGGCCCGTGACGCAGCGGTCCAGGCCCTGGCTTTTCCCCATGACGACTTCCGCCCAGGCCAACGGGCGCTTGCCGAATCGGTGTACAAGGCCGCCAGCACCGGGCGCTGCCTGATGGCACAGGCGCCCACCGGCATCGGTAAAACCATCGGCACGATCTTTCCCCTACTCAAGTCCATGGCGCCCCAGCAGTTGGACAAGGTGTTCTTTCTTACCGCGAAAACCCCCGGGCGAAAACTGGCCCTGGACGCCGTGCAGGTGCTACACGACAGCCGTGCGGATTTGACCCTGCGGGTGCTGGAACTGGTGGCGCGGGACAAGGCCTGCGAACACCTCGACAAGGCGTGTCACGGCGATTCCTGCCCCTTGGCCAAAGGCTTCTATGATCGCCTGCCGGCAGCCCGTGAAGCTGCGGACAAAGTGCGCCTGCTCGATCAGCGTCGGCTTCGAGAAGTAGCCCTGGCCCACCAGGTGTGCCCGTACTACCTGAGCCAGGAAATGGCGCGCTGGGCCGACATGGTGGTCGCCGACTATAACTATTACTTTGATTTCAGCGCGATGCTGTTTGGCTTGGCCCAGCTCAACCAGTGGCGTGTCGCGGTGCTGGTGGATGAAGCCCATAACCTGGTGGAACGTGGCCGCTCGATGTACAGCGCCGAGCTGGACCAGCACGCCCTCAAGGCCTTGCGGGCCACCGCGCCAGAGCCTTTGCAAAAGCCGTTGCAGCGCTTGAACCGCGAATGGAATGCCTTGCACAAGGAGCAGATCGCGCCGTATCAGGCCTATGGGGACAAACCGGAAAAACTGCTGCAAGCCTTGGCGCTGTGTACTGGCGCCATGGGCGAATATTTCAACGACCATCCCCAGGCGCTGGGTGGTGAGCTGCAACGCTTCTACTTTGATGCGTTGCAGTTTTCAAAGGTGGCAGAGCTGTTCAACGAGCAGTTCATTTTTGACATCACCCAACGAGACCCACTCGCCAAACGCCGCTTTTCGCGCCTGTGCCTGCGCAATGTCGTGCCTGCCGAGTTCCTTCGGCCGCGGCTGACGGCGGCCCGCAGCAGCGCGCTGTTTTCCGCGACCTTGAGCCCCCGGCATTACTACACTGATTTACTTGGACTGCCGGCGAACACGGCCTGGATCGACGTCGAGTCGCCGTTCCACGCAGAACAATTGCAGGTACACATCGTCGAGCGGATATCCACGCGTTTTGTGCACCGCCAAGCGTCCCTGGCGCCCATTGTCGAGTTGATCGCCGAGCAGTTCCAGCGCCAGCCAGGTAACTACCTGGCGTTTTTCAGCAGCTTCGATTACTTGCAGCAAGTGGCGCAGTTACTGGCTGAGCGCTATCCCCATATTCCGCTGTGGCATCAAGCGCGAGGCATGGCCGAAGCCGAACGTCAGGCCTTCCTCGACCAATTCACCCAGCACAGCCAGGGTGTGGGCTTTGCCGTGTTGGGCGGAGCGTTCGGTGAAGGTATCGACCTGCCAGGTGCGCGCCTGATCGGTGCGTTCATTGCCACCCTGGGCCTGGCGCAGTTGAACCCGGTCAATGAACAGATCAAGCAGCGCATGGCGGCGATCTTTGGCGCCGGTTATGACTATACCTACCTGTACCCGGGGATCCAGAAGGTGGTACAGGCTGCGGGCCGAGTGATTCGCACCCAACAGGACCGGGGCACGGTAATGCTGATCGACGATCGCTTTGCCGAGAGTAAAGTCAGGCAGTTGTTGCCACGCTGGTGGTCAGTGAATGCCTCCCCTGTAAGAGCGAGTTTGCTCGCGAAGAACTCCAAAGCGCCGCGTTTATCCTGATGTACGCGTTATCGTTGAGGTTTTTCGCGAGCAAGCTCGCTTCTACAGGGCTGCGACTCAGACCACTTCCAGATAAGAGCTGTGAATCGCCTGTGCCAGCTCACGCACCGTGTCGATGAACGCCGTCAGCCGGGTGTGCAGGCCTTCTTCCAGAATCTCGTCAATCCCGGTATAGCGCAGCCGCGCTTCAAACTCGGCGGCCAGGCGTTGTGCAGCACGGCCGTAGCTGCCCGGCAAGTCGGCCAGGATATGGCTCAACTCTTCGATACAGGCGTGCAGCGAGCGGGGAACGTCGCTGCGCAACAACAGCAGTTCCGACACGGACCGGGCATTCAGCGCATTGGGATACAGCTCGGTGTAGGCTTCAAACGATGACAAGGCACGGAGCAGGGCGCTCCATTGGTAATAGCCCCGGGCCGAAAGGTCGCTGACTTCTTCGGACTCTTCGCCGAACATCTCGTAGCGCGCATCCAGTAGGCGCAAGGTGTTGTCAGCCCGTTCGACAAAAGTGCCCAGGCGAATGAAGCGATAGGCGTCATTGCGCATGATGGTGCCTGCGGTGGCACCACGGAACAGGTGCGAACGCTGCTTGACCCAGTCACAGAAGTGGCTGATGCCATGGCGCGCCAGGCCGCCTGTGGCGATGCTGCGCATCTCCAGCCAGGTGGCGTTGAGGTTCTCCCACATGTCGGCGGTGATCCGCCCGCGTACTGCATGGGCGTTGCCACGGGCGGCGCGCAGGCAGTTATAGATGCTCGCCGGGTTGGCTGCGTCCAAGGCGAAGAAGTGCAGCATGCGCTCGGCGTCCAGTTCCCGATGGCGCTCCAGGTAGCTGTCGAGGGTGCCGCTGCTGAGCAACGACATCGCCAGTTCGTCGAGGCCATCGCTGCGCCCGGCCTGGGGCATCAGCGATAGCGAGTAACTGACTTCCAGCATACGCGCCAGGTTTTCCGCACGTTCCAGATAACGCGACATCCAATACAGATCTGCGGCGGTTCTACTCAGCATACTCAGCCCTCCACCACCCAGGTGTCCTTGGTTCCGCCGCCTTGCGACGAGTTGACAATCAATGAACCTTCGCGCAGTGCAACACGGGTCAGGCCTCCAGGCACCAGCCGGGTTTCCTTGCCCGATAGCACAAACGGTCGCAAATCGATGTGGCGGGGCGCGATTCCGTTTTCGACAAAGGTCGGGCAGGTCGACAGGCTCAAGGTGGGCTGGGCGATGTAGGCGTGGGGGCGCGCCTTGATGCGCTGGCGGAAGTCCTCGATTTCGGCGGCGCTGGCCGCCGGGCCCACCAGCATGCCGTAGCCTCCGGAGCCTTGGGTTTCCTTGACCACCAGTTCCGGCAAGTGCGCCAGCACGTGGGAGAGTTCGTCCGGTTTGCGGCACTGGAACGTGGGTACGTTTTGCAAGATGGGTTCTTCGTCCAGATAGAAGCGGATCATCTGCGGTACATAGGGATAGATGGATTTATCGTCGGCCACACCGGTACCGATGGCATTGGCCAGCACCACGTTGCCGGCGCAATAGGCGGCTACCAGGCCAGGGACGCCGAGCATTGATTCTGGGTTGAAGACCATGGGATCGAGGAACGCGTCGTCGATGCGGCGGTAGATCACGTCCACGGCTTTCGGGCCATCGGTGGTGCGCATGAATACTTTCAGGTCGTGGACGAACAGGTCGGCACCTTCCACCAGTTCCACGCCCATTTCCCGGGCCAGGAACGCGTGTTCAAAGAACGCACTGTTGAAACGCCCCGGTGTCAGTACCACGACGTTGGGGTTGTCCAGGCGGCTGGCGCTTTTCAGGGTCTTGAGCAGGAGGTTGGGGTAATGGTCCACTGGGGCGATACGTTGCCTGGCGAACACCTCCGGGAACAGGCGCATCATCATTTTGCGGTCTTCGAGCATGTAGCTCACACCGCTTGGGGTGCGCAGGTTATCTTCAAGAACGTAGTAAGTACCGTCGCCATCGCGTACCAGATCGACCCCGGAGATGTGGGAATAGATATCGCGGTGCAGGTCCAGCCCGAGCATGGCCTTCTGATAACCCTCATTGCCCAGGATCTGATCGGCGGGAATGATCCCGGCCTTGATAATGCGTTGATCGTGGTAGATGTCGGCCAGAAACATGTTCAAGGCATTGACACGCTGGATGCACCCGCGCTCGATGATGCTCCATTCGCTGGCGGGAATGCTGCGGGGAATGATGTCAAAGGGGATCAGGCGTTCGGTGTCGTGTTCGTCACCGTACAAGGTGAAGGTGATGCCTGCCCGGTGAAACAGCAGGTCGGCCTCACGGCGGCGCTGTGCCAGCAGTTCCGGCGGCGTATTGGCCAGCCAGTTGCAGAAGTCCTGGTAGTGCGCACGGCAGATACCATTTGCGTCATTCATCTCATCAAAGAAAGATCGAGCCATTCCAATTACCCTGTCAGTGCCGTGAAAAAACCATGGGTTGGCACTGCCGCTTTAGAAAACGCATTTTTTATGAGCCCGTGGCGTTGGGCGCCAGCAGGCCTGGTCCTTACTTTCTTGTGGAGTCGGCTCTGGGTCAGGGGGGTAACGATTACTCCTGTATTGACCTTGGCAGGTAGGCACCGGCAGGACTAAAGCAATGCCTGTGCCTAAACCGTTTTTTGCAGGGTAAACCGCCTATGGGGGCGGCTTATCGGCCCGTCATGCTCAAGTGCGGTGCATGCACGGTGCGACCACTGCGTCAGGATGGTGCAGCCAACCTACTTGAACTTAGGACCAGGCAGATTCTTCTAAGGGAATTAAGTGCTGCGAGGATCACCGCTTGTGCCCAGGATTATTTCTCCACAGAACCCCGAGTCGGCGCTGAGCGAACACGCTGAATACAACGCGAGGATATTTGGCTCACCCAAGGAGCGTCTGGATTTCTACCGTCGTGAAATCCAATACGAAACCAGCATCCTGGCCAACCGCACCGACGCCTATCTGACGGCGCAATCGTTCCTGGTGATTGCCTTTGTTTCGGGCATGGGCAATCTCAACCCGGAGTGGGGCAAGTTGTTCACGCTAGTGGTGCCGCTGTTTCTGGCACTGCTTGGGGTGCTCAGCTCACTGAATGCCTGGCCGGGCATTCGTGCGGCCTATGACATCATTGACCATTGGCATTTCAAGCAAAGCGAGCTGTTGCGCAGCGAACCTATGATGGGTCTGGCCTACGATGAGTCGCCGCTGTTCTGTGAAACCGAGTCGTCCCACAAAGGGTATCGCAAGTCCCTGCTGTTCTCGGTGCGCACGCCCTGGCTGTTCATGGTGTTCTGGATCGTACTGGGGGCGTTCTCGGTGTATATCCAGGTGGACAACCCCGGCGGATGACCATTGATCAGCCGCGCCCCATTTGACTGAACTTCGGCTTGCCCGGTGCGACCTTAACCTTACGCATGTGCGTATTGATTCAGCTGCAAAGAGGTACACATGAACGCGAAGGACAACCAAGACCTGCATACGCGCCAGGTTCCACCTGCAGACACTGGCGCTGCCGCACCCAAGGACCCCAGGGCGGATGCCGACCCGGTAGCCAAGGACAACGAGTTCAGCCCGGATTTCAAGCCCGAGCGTGAACCCAAGCCCGAGACAGATGCCGATATTGATACCCAGGGCGGCTAGAGGAGGTGAGCATGCATACCCAGCCTGAAGAGGAACCCATCAATGACCCAGGCAATGAAGACCCAGGTTCGCTGATGGACGACGCTGAGGTACCACTTCAGGATCCGGATGACCCCGAGCCCTGAGCGGCAATTGCCTTACTCGGCCAACGGCGGCAGCCTGCGCTTGACCGGGGTTTTCTTGACAATTGCGGTATTGGTTTCGGCGTAGCTGTTGAGCCGGTCCAGCAGTGTATCCAGGTGATCCATGGTACGTACGTGCAGCCGCGCGATGAAACAGTCGTCGCCCGTCACTTTGTCGCACTCGGTAAACTCCGGGATCGCCTGGATCTGGCGCTCCACTTCCTGCAATTGGCCGGGCAGGGGGCGGATGCGCACAATGGCCTGCAGCAGATAACCGAAGTGTTTGGGGTCGATATCGACGGTATAGCCCTTGAGCACCCCACGCTCTTCGAGTCGCCGCAGTCGCTCACTGACACTGGGCGAGGACAGGCCGGTAATGCCCGCCAGGGTTTTGAGCGACCGTCGTGAATCCTCCATCAAGGCCGCAATCAATTGCTGGTCGATAACGTCAATCATGACTATCCCCTGTAGTGAATGTGCAACTTTGCCTAATAAGAAAAGGTAATAGCAGCTCTTTGCCTTTTTTAGACGCTGGAGCCTGAGTGATGCAGATTGCCATAATTTAGCCTCATTCGAGGAGCTCAACTATGGACAAATCCATGCGTCGCGGGTCGTGGGAAATGGTCGGCGCCATGCTGATCTCAGGCACGATCGGCTGGTTTGTGTTGGTATCCCGCGTGCCGGTAATCGAGGTGGTGTTCTGGCGCTGCGTCATCGGCGCCCTGACCCTGTTACTGGTGTGCTGGCTGCTGGGCTATCTGCGGGTCGATCTGGTGAGCTATTCGACACTTGGATGGGCGGTGCTCAGTGGCGTGGCCATCGTAGGCAACTGGCTGTTGCTGTTCGCTTCTTATGCCAAGGCATCGATCGCGATCAGTACGGCAGTCTACAACGTGCAGCCGTTCATGTTGGTCATGCTCGCTGCGCTATTTCTCGGTGAAAAGATCACCGTGCAAAAACTCGCATGGCTGAGCGTTGCCTTTTTGGGAATGCTGGCGATTGTGACTGCCCATGGCGAGCAGCAAAACAGCGGTGACCAGTATCTACTGGGCGTGGCGCTGGCAATGGGTGCCGCGTTTTTGTATGCGATTGCGGCGCTGATCATCAAGCGTTTGAAGGCAGTGCCACCGCACCTGATGGCATTGATTCAGGTGACGACCGGAGCCGTGCTGCTGGCACCGCTGGTCTCGTGGCAGAGTCTATCCGCGCCCTTCGAGGCCTGGGCGGCATTGCTGACGCTGGGTGTGGTGCATACCGGCTTGATGTACGTGTTGCTCTACGGCGCGATCCAGAAGTTGCCGACGGCTATGACCGGCGCACTGTCGTTTATCTATCCGATTGCCGCGATTCTGGTCGACTGGATTGCCTATGGGCATCGTTTGGGCTGGACGCAATGGCTGGGTGTGGCGGCGATTCTGCTGGCAGCGGCGGGGTTGCAGCGCGGATGGTGGTGGCGCCTCAAGCCCGATGGCCGGGCTCAGGGCGCTTGACACGCACGCGGCGCCGGGCGCCGCGTGCGGGAACGGCTAGTGCGTGCCGCGAGGAATGGTCTTGAGCAAGTCGGCCGGGCTGATATGCCCCACCACCTGCTGCACACCACTGCCCGGTAATGGCAAATCAAGGATATGACCCTTGATCCTGCCAATGACGTGCATCTCGCAGGGCTTGCAGTCGAACTTCAGGGTCAGCACTTCGTCACCCTGGATCAGTTGCATCGGTGCCACCTTGGTACGCACGCCCGTGACGCCTTTGGCCTGTTTGGGGCACAGGTTGAAGGAGAAGCGCAGGCAGTGCTTGGTGATCATCACCGGTACCTCGCCGGTTTCTTCGTGGGCCTCGTAGGCCGCGTCGATCAGCTTGACCCCATGACGGTGATAGAAGTCACGGGCCTTCTGGTTGTAGACGTTGGCCAGGAACGACAGATGCGATTCGGGGTACACCGGCGGCGGTGAGGTTTCAGCTTTGCGCCCGCCGCGAGGATGTGCCTGGATTCGAGCGCCAGTCAGTGCTTCGATAACGTCGCGACGCAAGGCCTTGAGCTGCGAGTTGGGAATGAAGTACGCCTGCGGTGCATCCAGTTCGATAGTCGTGGCGTGGTATTGGGTGGTACCCAGTTGGCCCAGCAGATCGTGCAATTGCTCCAGGGCCTGCTCTGGCTTGTTGGCGATACCAAACGGGCCGGGCAGGGTGGTGCTGACGCTCACGCCTTCCTCACTGGTGGCGGTCAGTTCCAGGCAGTCCTCGCGCAGGCTCGCCAGCCAGGACAGGCCAATCCGGCGTTCGGCCGAGGTCTTGAGTAACGCTTGCTGCCAGTTGTGATCCAGGTTGCGATTGAGTGGATGACTCGGCTTGAGGTTATACAGCCCACCCGGCATCTCGTTGGGTTCGACGCGGTAGCGGTAGCGTTTTTCGCCGTCTTCTTCGAATTCACCCCGGGCTTCGGCAATGTTTGCGCGAAAGCCGACCACCTCACGTTTGACCAGCACATTCAAGCCGTCGCCGTTGGACAGCGGTTCGTGCGTCACTACCTGCATATCGCGTTTGCCGACTTTCTCCACCACGCCAACCGGCAGGCCGGTGAACGTCGGCGTATCGAAGGCACCAATGTCGATCTTGCGGTCACTGACAAAGTAGTCGGTGCTGCCACGGTGGAAGGTCTTTTCCGGGTCTGGCAGGAAGAAGTGCGCGGTCCGTCCGCTGGAAGCGCGGGCAAGGTCCGGGCGGTCCTCGAGGATGTCGTCCAGGCGCTGTCGGTAATAGGCAGTGATGTTCTTGACGTAGCCCATGTCCTTGTAGCGGCCCTCGATCTTGAAGGAGCGCACGCCGGCATCAACCAGGGCACGCAGGTTGGCGCTCTGGTTGTTGTCTTTCATCGATAGCAGGTGTTTTTCGAACGCGACTACGCGTCCCTGGTCATCCTTGAGGGTGTAGGGCAGGCGGCAGGCCTGGGAGCAATCGCCACGGTTGGCACTGCGGCCGTTCTGGGCATGAGAGATATTGCACTGGCCGGAAAACGCCACGCACAACGCGCCGTGGATGAAGAATTCGATGGCAGCATCGGTTTCATCGGCAATGGCACGAATTTCCTGCAGGTTCAGCTCGCGGGCCAGCACCAGTTGGGAGAAACCGGCCTGATCGAGGAACTTCGCCCGGGCCAGGGTGCGGATGTCGGTCTGGGTACTGGCGTGCAGCTCGATGGGCGGAATATCCAGCTCCATCACCCCCAGGTCCTGGACGATCAACGCGTCGACCCCGGCGTCGTAGAGCTGGTGGATCAGCTTGCGGGCCGGCTCCAGCTCATTGTCGTGCAGGATCGTATTGATGGTGGTGAAGACCCGGGCGTGGTAACGGCGGGCGAACTCCACCAATTGCGCGATATCGCTGACTTCGTTGCAGGCATTGTGGCGCGCACCAAAGCTTGGGCCGCCGATGTACACGGCATCGGCGCCATGAAGAATAGCCTCGCGCGCGATGGCGACATCGCGGGCAGGGCTGAGCAATTCCAGATGATGCTTGGGCAAGGACATAGTTTTTTTAGTCAGGCTTGTCACGGTCGAGGCGCGCATTGTAGCCGTGAATGGCCTGGCCGGCACCCGCTGGATGCCCAATGGCGGCTGACTTAGCCCTTGGCCGCCATCGCGGTGACTTCAACACGCATGCCTTCAACCGCCAGCGCTGCGACACCCACCGCGGCACGCACCGGCCAGGGTTTTGCGAAGAAACGTTTGTAAACCTCATTGAAGGCGGCGCGGTCGGCCATGTCCGTCAGGTAGATCGTCAAGTGCATGACCCGGTCCATGGAACTGCCGGCGCGTTCGAGGGCAACCTTGAGGGCTTGCAGGGTGCATTCACTTTGCAGGGTGATATCCCCCAGTTCCAGGCTGCCATCGGCGCGGGTGGGGATCTGCGTGGACACCAGAATGCCGTTGAAGCCGACGACGTCGGAGGAAATCGAGTCCGGATCGAGATCGGGGGTAAAGGCGAGGTCTTGATTGGCCATGGGGGCTCCTGATGATGAGGTGAAGAAGGTGATGTCATCCAATAAGCCGGGCAGTTTAATCACTAAGATGTTGGGATCAAAGCAGCCGATGGGTAGGGCTCGCAGTTAAGCACGAAGCGCCTTGCGGTAATGAAACATCAATGACGTGGTTACACGCCGGCGCTGCAACCGCCATAGTCCAGGCGGGAGCGGGGCTGTTCGCGATCTGTCTAAACATTGAAGTTGACTGAAACTCTTGTTTCGCGAGCAGGCCCTGCCGGCTAACAGCTTTCAACGGGAAGCTAGTCGCTATTTTTGGATCGCCGATTTATTGAGTTCATTATTCAGCCGCAAGATAATGCGCTCAATGACACAGGCCGAAGTATTGTAGGATTCAACGCTTGGGTGTGAATCAATCCATCCATTCTCTACGAACTTATGCATCAGGTCGTCCAGGCTCATTTTTTGGTTTTCAAACTCCACCAACGTATTTTTTTCCGCCTCAAAGAGTGCCTTCAGGGTCTGGGTGCGGCCTTCATTCCAGTAAACATTCGGTGTGTCTGCGGGGCCCTTCAACTCTTTTTTGATAATCCTGTGTTCCGGCAAAGCTACATTGCGGCCATTCTTACTCAAGCCGAGTTGTTTGCTCATCAACATGTCTTCGCCACCTGCGACCATGTACGGAGGGTAAATACCGTCCTCCCATTGCTTACGGAATGGTGCCGTGATTGAGACAAACTGCTCGGCAGGTCCGTTCAGATCCGACGATGGATCAGGTGGGAGTGTTTCTCCAAAAGGCGGGGGAGAGGACTGTCGTGATGGATAACCAATGCCGTAACCGACAACCGGCTGATTGGTTGTCTGGTGCAGATTTGCCACTTTAGCCCGTACTGCTGGATGGGTATGCCGGGTCTGCTCGGTCTTTACAACATCCTGGTCAATCATCATGACTCGTTCAGGTCGATACGCCAGGGAGTCGGCAAAGGCTATTGCCGATGCTCGCGCAGCGCCAAACCCGGTCAACTTCCCGCCATCCCAACCAATGAGGTGCAGATTTGGATATTTTTCCAGTGTCTCTTTCATCGTCGAGGCATAGGTTGGGTAATCCATTTTATGAACGAGAAGATAGACGGGCTCGTTCCTCATGTTTTTCGGGTGCCACGCCAGGCTGTAGTCCTTGCTCAGATCCGCCGTGAGTTTGCTGGCACTCCCACCACTGAGGACAATTGCCGGAACCGTCCGTTTATTCAGCTGGGGTTGATGTAACTGCGCACCTCTGATAAATGAAAACCAACTGCCAGCGCTGGGTGTTCCCCGTTCCATGGCGAGCTCCCTGCAGGTGGAAATTCGGTTATCAAGAACCGCCTGCATGCTTTTTGTCGTCTCTTCCCGGATGTTTGTTAGGGCATTTTTCTGCGGTAAATCGCTTACTTTAACCGGGGAGTATTTACACGCAGGTCTTGTCTCTGGATTGATCCACTGGGGGTTTCGCTCCACGGTGATTGGTGCGCCACTCATACTGTGAGCCATATTTCTGTCAGAGGCGATAGCACTGGCACTATCGAGCTTGAGAGACTCCTGGAAACCTTCTTTCCACTGCGCCCCCAGCATTGTGCGCTGCTCAATGGTACTGTTCGCCACTTCCTTCCGAAACGCAGCGGCTTGTTTATCACTGATCACCTCTACAGATACGCCATCGCTGATGGCCAGCATGACTTTAAAAAATGCATCTTTGCCGCTGGCCTCCCACGTTTCTCCGGACTTTGTCGCTGAGTAGTTATCCTGGCCATCGTGGCATATCTCAATACTGTGTTCTTGTTGGCCCTCGGTTAGCTTCTCGGCATCAATCCAGCGTTTCTCTTCACGAGGGACAAACGCTATATATGGCTTCGTATCAGTGTCATGTTTCCAGGCCAGGGCCACATCGGCGGGCCAGTTTTTATCGTTCACCAGCGCAAGACTCAACAATTCCAATGCACTGCCGTTTAACGAGCAAGGTTGTTCTTGTGACAGCCGCTGGGTAACGTCATCGACCTTGGAAAGTGTTGCTGTGCAAGTGTTGTATGCAAAGATACCGGAATTAGATAAGGCAGATTTTTTTTCGCAAACATTGCCAGTTGTTGACAATTCCTGAGCGCGACTGTCGATGTGCAAATTGGGTAGTGAATGGCTCGAAGTCAGCATGGGGATTTCCTCACTTAAATTTTGTGAAGGCTATCGAGCTCAGTTCATTACCGGATTCAGACTTTTCCTAAAACCTAAAAAACAGCGGCATGTTGACGATTCAACAAAGCGAGGAAAATTACAGCGGGTAACGAGAATGTGCAGTTTCGAAAGAGTCTGCCAAAAAGTCGATCAGCGTCCGTACCGAGGGCAACAACCCACGCCTTGACGGGAAAACCGCAGTGATAACGCCTTCGGTTGGCTGCCACTCGGGAAGCAGGACCACCAGTTGGCCCTTGGCAATCTCATCCTTCACCACGACTAAAGGCAGATTGGCGATCCCCACTCCCGATAGCAGGGCATGTTTCAGCGTGGCCATGTCATCGCTGATCAGTCGTGGCGTGTGGGAAACCTCTGCCGTCACGCCTCCTGGGCCGGTCAACCTCCAGACGTACTGAAGCATCGGATTGCCCCAACTGATCGTGGGCAAATCTGACAGGTCGGCGGGTAAACCCGGCAGCGGATGTTGCTGTAAAAACAGCGCACTCGCCACCAATACCTGCGGGCTCCTGGCGAGCACCTTCATAACCAGTTCGCTGCTTTCCAGCGGTGGAAAGCACAGGCTCAAAGCAACGTCATAGCCTTCGCTGATGACATCGACCTTGCGGTTGAAACTCTTCACGTTGAGCTCGACGTTGGGGCATTGCGCCATGAACTGCCCGAGCATTGGCGCAACCCAGTAAGTGAGCAGCGGGGTGGTGCAACTCATGCGAATCACCCCGCGCGGTTCTGACTTGTTGAATGCGATCACGTCCTCGGCCGATTCGGCCTCAGCGGTCATCGCAACACAGTGCCGGTAATACGCCTGGCCAATGTCGGTGACCTGAAACTGACGCGTGGAACGCTGTATCAAGCGCACCCCAAGCCTTGATTCAAGCTGGCTGACTCTGCGGCTTAACGTCGACTTCGGCATGTTGAGCGCCCGACCGGCAGGCGCGAAGCCGCCATGCTCAACCACTTTGGCGTAGAGGAAGAGTTCATTGAGGTCAAACATGCGTATCGTTCCATTTTTGAGATGGTGAAGCTTAATCCAACCACTACCGAACACCTAGAGTGATGGCTAAAGTGAATTGATCCTATTAGCCGTGCTGGAGGAGGGTGGTGCACTGCCTGTCGACGGCCTCCAGCGCAATGGACCTTTCCCCGTACAAGCCATAAAGGCGTGTTTCGCTTATCAGGAGATTCATGATGTCTACACCCTACACTCGTCTGGACAAAGACCAGGCAGCCGTATTGTTGGTTGACCATCAAGCCGGCTTGCTGTCACTGGTCCGCGATATCGAGCCCGACAAGTTCAAGAACAATGTGATGGCCCTGGCTGACCTGGCCAAGTACTTCAAGCTGCCAACCATCCTCACCACCAGCTTTGAAACCGGCCCTAACGGCCCGCTGGTACCCGAGCTCAAGGCACTGTTCCCGGATGCCCCGTATATTGCCCGTCCTGGTCAGATCAACGCCTGGGACAACGAAGACTTCGTCAAGGCCATCAAGGCCACTGGCAAGAAGCAACTGATTATCGCCGGCGTAGTGACAGAAGTATGCGTGGCGTTCCCGGCGCTGTCGGCCCTGGCGGAAGGTTATGACGTATTTGTGGTGACCGATGCCTCCGGCACCTTCAACGAACTGACCCAACAATCGGCCTGGGCCCGTATGTCAGCCAACGGCGCGCAACTGATGACCTGGTTTGGCCTGGCCTGCGAGCTGCATCGCGATTGGCGCAACGATATCGAAGGTCTGGGAACCCTGTTCTCCAATCACATCCCGGATTACCGCAACCTGTTCACCAGCTACAACGCGTTGACTGAAGGCAAGTAAGGTTTTGGCCGGAGGCTGTCTGACGCGGACAGTCTCCCCTAAACCAGCGACTTTTGAGTTTGATGATCAAATGTAGCTAGAAAGTCATGCATGCTGATGTCGCCGAGGTTGAGCAGCGATACAGCATCTAGCTTTCGAGGCGTCAGCTGCGAACGAGGGATAGCTAACTTGTAATAGGTAATTTAACATAATATACATTATGCGAACCGTCCTATACGGAGCTGGGGGCTCTGGGTGGTCAGATTTGCAGCTTGGCACTGGCTCACAGTGACGTTTTCGCGGACGCGAAAATCAAAACCCTGATAATCAACTGCTGACTGGTCGACGAGTCATTTCTTCCAGCACCTGATCCAGATGCGGCGCCAGTTCAAACACCTCGTCATCAAACCTTTGAGCGGACCTGGCCTCGTACGTGTAGCGAGTTTCGACGAAAAGTTTTGAGCATGCTTGGATTCTATCCTCGAGCGGAAAGCCAGGTGAAAGACGGTTCGAGATTTGACGCAGTTGCTCAGCCAGTTCTGGAAGAATTGCCTTATAGAGAGCCCGCAGATCGTGCTTGTCGTTTGGCAGGCCGCTTATCAACTTCAGATACCCTTCGGGATCTTCTCTATCTCCAGGGTGATTAGGATCAAGCTCGACAAGAAATGATTTGAGATAAAGCTCGCACGCTAATCCAGCATTCAATGCCGCTGGCCAGAACAGGCCGAAGTCGCCGTTTCGGGCATGTCGCTCGATAAGCTGTGCAGATTTTAAGTATTCTCGCGCTTCTTCAACAACGCGAAGACTTGGCAAATTTTCACGAATCATAGCTTCCTTGCTCCAGATATTTGAAGGGAAAACGGCTACAGGCCACGGAAAACGTAGCTTGTTACCGATTACACGCGCTGTCAGAGAGTAACTGATTTACCTGCCCTGAAAGATAACGTACATGCTTGAAAGATAACTGACACGGATGAACGAACCCTTGTTCATCTAATGAGCTACCCTCCTCCTTACTGATAACCAATAAGAATAACTAAACTAAATGGATATTTAGTTTAGTTATCACCCTTGCACAACCAGCTCACCCCACATCGTTGATGCACACCACCTTGGGTTGCGTCATGTCCTCGTAGGCAAACCGCACGCCTTCACGCCCGAGGCTTCCGTATTTGAAACCACCGAATGGCATGGCGTCGAAGCGATAATCGGAAGAGTCGTTGATCATCACGCCACCCGCTTCAATCTGTCTTGCCAGTTTCAGTGCCTTGGCAATGTCCTGGGTGAACAGGCCTGCATGGAGGCTGTATTCGGTGGCATTGGCCAGCGCCACCGCGTCATCCAGATGATCGAAAGGCTCAAGGATGACCACCGGCGCAAACACTTCCTGTTGCCAGACTTTGCTGCTGTGCCGCACATCTTCAAGCACTGTCGGTGCATAACTGGCGCCCTGGCGATGGTTCCCGCACAAGAGTGTGGCGCCCTCCCCCAGAGCCTCGTTCACCCAATGCTCGGTATTGCGCGCGGCCTGTTCGCTGATCATCGGGCCAACATCGGTAGCACGCAGATCAGGGTCGCCTACTACCAACGCGCGGGCCTGGCAGACGAAACGGTCGCGGAAATCTTCATACAGTGAACGCTGGACCAGGATGCGCTGCGTACCGATGCAGTTTTGCCCTGCCGCCCAGAACGCTCCGGATACGCAGGACTCCACCGTCGATTCAAGATCGCAATCCTCCAGCACCAATACCGGTGCATTGCCGCCCAGGTCCATAGCCAGCTTCTTCAACCCGGCGCTGTGTGCAATGGCCTCGCCGGTGGCGAAACCGCCGGTAAAGGAAATCATCCGTACTTCACGAATCGCCACCAGCGCCCGGCCCAATTCCACGCCGCCGGTCGCAGGTGTGACAACGTTAGGCGGCAAGCCTGCTTGTAGCAGGCACTCCACCAGTTTGAGTGCAGATAAAGGGGCCAGTTCCGAAGGTTTCAGGATCAACGCATTGCCGCCGGCGATGGCTGGGCCGAGTTTATGGGCGACCAGGTTCAGCGGGTCGTTGTAAGGCGTGATGGCTACGATGAGCCCCAACGGTTCTCGCGTGAACCAGCCTTGGCGCGACTCCGAGCCTTCATAGGCGTCGAAGGGAATCACTTCTCCGGCGTTACGCCGCGCTTCCTCGGCCGACAGTTTCAGTGTGTTGATACACCGCTTCACTTCCTTTTCGGCTTGTCGCAGAGTTTTGCCGGCCTCGGCGACAATGAGCCGGGCGAACGCCTCGGATTCAAGCGCTACACGTCGCGCAGCCTCTTCCAGGATACTTGCGCGCAGGTGCCGAGGCAGTGCTGCACTTTCAAGAACACCGATTCGCGCACGTTCCAGCAAAGCGGGCACTGCGCTGGCGTCCAGGCAAGGAACACTGCCTACCAGGCGACCGTCGAAGGGGCTGAACACATCAATCTGTCGGGTTTCCACGCGCGGGATACTGGCGATGCTGGCTACGCTCATGATGGCTCTCCTCTTATTTGCCGTAGACGGTGTGGATGGCGACGATGTCCGAAAGCAAGGCAAACGCCGTTTCGATACGCCCTGCTCCCGGGCCCGATACCGTCACTGCGCCAAGCAGTTCGCTGTGAAAGGACACGGCATTGATGGCGCCGCCAATCCCGGCCAGAGGATGTGTACCTGGCAACAGGCGCGCCTCGACACTGGCCCGCACCGAACCCTGCACGTCACGCTCGGCGCAGCCAATCAGTTTCCAGCTCGCGCCATCAGCCGTGGCCTGGGCGATATCTTGCGCGGTGATGTTGCTGATGCCCGAGCATGTGACATCGCTGACATTCAAGCGCGCATCCAACAGTTCGTTGGCCAGAATCACTACTTTGAGCCGCACGTCGAAGCCTTCCACATCGGCGCTCGGATCTGCCTCGGCGTAGCCAAGCTGCTGCGCCTGGGTGACAGCTTCATTGAATGTCAGGCCGTTTTTCATCTGGGTGAGCACGTAATTGGAGGTGCCGTTCAAGATGCCTTCAAAGCCCAGAATGTTGGACCCGGCCAGCGCCTGCCTGGCGAGGCGGATCACGGGCGTACCACTCATGACCGCACCTTCGTATTCGAAAGCGACGTTATTGCGCCGCGCCAACGCCTTGAGTTCGGCACCGTGCAGCGCAACCGGTCCCTTGTTGGTGGTTACGACATGGATCCCGCTTTCCAGGGCCCAGCGGCAGAACGTGGTGGCGGGTTCGCCGTCCACCGGGTTGGTGAACGTGGCCTCGGCGATAATATCTGCGCCGGAATGCTTGATCACGGTTTCATTGAAGGCCTCGGCGTTACCGCCTGGCAATTGCGCAAAGGCGCCTTTCTCGGTCGGCAATGCAACCAGCTGTTTTGCATCCAGGCCGTCTTTGTCCACGATGGAGCCGAGGAACAAATCCGTGACACCGACAATCCTGACGCTGAACCCCAGGGCTACTTTCCACTCAGCGTTGTGATCAGCGACCAGTTGGGCGAAGCCACGATTGACGCCACCAAAACCTACCAAGGCAATTTTGTATTCGGTCATGAAGCTGTTCCTTTTTTTGATGTTGTTCGATAGGAACATCCTAGGTGCCGGGCCTTGGCAGTTGTATATGGCAAAATGCTGTATTAGTTGGGCGTTTTGCCCATGTCCGTGGTTTTCAGAACTCGGCAGAAAGGACGAACGAGGTCACGGTGTTTTCCACCCCGGGCATCGCGGCGATTTCCTTCCAGACCAGGTGCACGCGCTCGGGAGTGGCGGCATTGACCCTGAGCATCAAATCGAACTCGCCGCTGAGCACTTCGCATTGCACGACCTCGGGAATACTGCGCAGCGCGCCTAATACTTCTTCGCCACGCATACGGTCGTAGCGGTAGACGAAGATCACCGCACTGATCAGCGACCCGGGCCGCCGGGACTCGCCCAGGCGCACGGTATAACCCTGGATCGCACCATCGCGCTCAAGGCGCTCGATGCGCTGGCGTACCGCATTGCGCGAGAGGTTGATCTTGGCGCCCAGCTCGATGTGCGAGATTCGCGCGTTCGCGGTGAGTTCGGCCAGGATGCGCTCGTCCAGCGGGTCCAGGATGCGTTTCATACGAACCTCTGCTGCGCCGCGCACAAGGCTTGGCACAGCCCGCCCAGATCCGCTTTGGCCAGGTACGCCGCTTGCGCGCCCGGTTCGACAGCCTGCGCAGCGCCTGCCGGCCACACACCCAGTTCGGCCAATAGCGCCGCCGACTTGGCCGGTGCAATCTGCCCGAAAGTGACCATCGGCGCGCCCAGGCTGCGCCGGTGAAGCCGGCCAGCCAGGACGCCGACCGCCGTATGAGGATCAATGGCCGACCCGGTCTGGCGAAACAACTCCACCACTTCATCACGTACTTGCGATTCGTCTACCGAGTAAGAGTCGAACAAGACCCGGGCGCGCAGCCATTGCGCGTTACCGATGCTCAACTCGCCATAACGCTCGAAATGCTCCATCAGCGCCTTGGTCGCGTGACCATCGTGTTGATAGATCTCCCAGATGAAGCGTTCCAGGTTGGAGTACAACGAAAAATCCATCGACGGTGAAAGCGTTCGATTACTCGCCTGGGTACAGTAGCGATTACGATGGAAAAACTGGTGCAAAGCGTCATTGCTGTTGGTGGAAATGATCACTTGATTGATCGGCAAACCCATTTTCTGCGCAATGTAGCCGGCATAGATTTCGGCCGAGCTGGCGGCAGGCACGCTGAACCCTACCGGACGCGAACCAGCGCCCAGTTGCAGGGCCGCATGAAAGTAGAAAACGATCTGCGCCAGCACGCCGATCCAATTGGTCGAGTTGAAGCAGACCGGTATCACGTCGTCCAGCGGCCACTCACGCAACAGCCGCGAGACCAGCGTCTGGCAATCGTCAAAATTCCCATCGACCGCAAACAGCTGAACCCGTTGTGGGTCGGCCGCCAGCAAGGCAGCCAATTGCTCGGGGGCGAGCCCGTTGCGCGGGTACACAATTGCCATGCGGGTGGTCGGGCAATGCTCAAACGCAGCAAGCGCTGCGAGGCCGGTATCACCGTTAGTCGCTCCGACTACCCAGGCCTGCTTGCCGACCTCATCCAGGAAATGCGCGACCAGGCGCGCCTGCAATTGTGCGGCGAAATCCTTTGAAGACTGAGTCGGGCCATGAAAAAGTTGAAGGATCCACTCGTTGTGGCCAATCTGCTCAAGCGGCGTGATTGCACGGTGCCTGAACGCCTGGTAGCTGTCACTGAGTAGCGTACGCAGGGTGTTTTCCTGCAAGGAGGCGCCGACAAAGGGCGAGATTATCCGCCATACCAGCTCATCGAACGGCAGCCATGACCAGCTACTGATCTGTTTCTCGGTGAACACCGGCAAGCTGGCCGGGACGTACAAACCCCCATTTTTGGCGAGCCCGGACAGCACGACACTGCGAAAATCCGCCTGCTCGTCACCGCCGCGTGTGCTTACGTAATGCATGATCACTCCAGATAGGTATCACCACAGCCGATGGGCCTGAGCCACCAGCCAGGTAGAAAAAAGTACGGCGTCGGGCGATAGCGCCTCGCCCTGCTCATGCACCAGGTAAAACGATTCGCTGGCCTCGATCCGATGGTTGAACGGCGCCACCAGTTGCCCATTCTTGAGCAAGTCCTCGACCACCGAGGAGCGCGCCAGCGCGACGCCCTGCCCCAGTTCTGCCATGCGAATGGTAGAAATCAGCGTGTCGAACTGCAGGCCACGGGAATAATCGATGTTGTCGGCACCGATGCGCTTCAACCAATAGCCCCAACCCTCCTCGTACCCCAGCACATGTAGCAAAGAGTGATGGGCCAGGTCCGCTGGCTCAAGGATCGGCGAACGGGCCATCAGCGCGGGGGAACACACCGGCTGCAGCAGGTCCCAGGTCAAGCGCTGGGCGTGCAGCCCCGACCACTGTCCGTAGCCCCAGCGAATCTCCAGGTCGTCTTCGCCGTCTGGCTCCTTGACCCAGAGATTGCTGATGTAGCGGATATCGATGTGTGGGTATTCCCGGCAAAAATCTGCCAGGCGCGGGGCCAGCCAGTAATGCAGAAAGGACAGGCTGCCACGGACCTTCACGTGTCTTCGATTGTGCTGGCCGAAAATTTCGTTGGTGCCGACAGCCAGGCGACTGATGGCGTCCTGCACGACCGGCAGATAGGACTGCCCTTCTTCGGTCATGCCCAGGCCGCGCGGCAGGCGCTTGAACAGCGCCACCCCAAGATGGCTTTCCAGCTGGCGTATCTGCTGGCTCACCGCACCCTGGGTGAGGTGCAGCTCGTCCGCCGCATGGGTAAAGTTCAGGTAGCGCGCCGATACTTCGAAAGCCCTCAACCAGTTCAAGGGGGGTAGTGACTTCTGACTCATCGGCGCAACCTCATCGGGACGTTATCTGTGCGTCATCATTGCCTGAGATATCACGCGGTGCCAGAGGAATGCGCGGCCAGCGCCAAGCGTTCTGCGCGCTTGTTTCGCGTGACCCAGTAAACGAAGTAGCACCAGGCAATAAAAGGCAGGCCGAAATACAGCGCCACACGCTGCTCGGGGTCAAAAGCGATCCCCACACAGGCCAGCAGACAGCACAATATTGCACCGATCGGCACCCACGGATAACCGCGAACCCGGAAGTGCAAGTCTTCAACCCGCCCACCATTGGCCACGTAGTGACGGCGAAAAGCGATCTGGCTCGCTGCAATACTCATCCACACCACGACCACTGCCAGGCCGGAAATAGACACCAGTGCCAAGTACACCGTATCCGGTGCCAGCACGCTGCTCAGCAACGAAGCCACGGCACCGGCCATGCTCAGCACGATGGCATTCACCGGGGTGCCGCGCCTTGAAAGCCGGGCGTAGCGCTTGGGCATGTGGCCCTGGTCACTCAGGGTCCAGAGCATGCGTGAAGCCGCGTACAGCCCGGAGTTGGCGGCGGAGATCAGTGCAGTCAGGATCACGAAGTTCATGATGTCAGCGGAGTACGGGATGCCGATCAGCTCGAACACCATCACGAACGGGCTTTCTACCAACCCCGCTTGCTCGCGTGGCAGCAAGGTGGCGAGAACGAAAATCGTGCCCACGAAGAACAGCGCCAAACGTACCACCGTCGTGCGGATCGCCTTGGGCACGCTGGTCTGTGGGTCCTGCGCTTCACCGGCCGCAATGCCGATCAGCTCGGTCCCGGAAAAAGCGAACGACACCGCGAGCAGGGTCATGGCAATCGGCAGGAACCCAGTCGGGAAAAGTCCTTCCCGGGTGAAGTTCGAAAGCCCGGCACCCTGCAGGTTTTGTACCTCGAAAATACCGCAGATGGCTCCGCCGCCGATCACGATAAAGGTGATGACCGTCAGCACTTTGATCAGCGACAGCCAGAACTCGGTTTCGGCAAACAAACGTACCGACACCACATTGCTTAGAAACACCGCACCGGCAAACAGCGCACTCCAGATCCACACCGGGGTGTCGGGAAACCAGCGCACCATCAGGATGCCTGCGGCGGTAAATTCAGAACCAATCGCTACCGCCCAGGTCAGCCAGTACAGCCAGGCCACGGTGTAGCCCGTGCCGGGGCCCAGGTATCGCGTGGCGTAGCTGCTGAAGGAGCCGGTTTCCGGCATCTGCACCGCCAGTTCACCGAGGCAAACCATGACCAGGTACACCATCACCGCACCGATGATGTACGCAATCACCGCGCCGAGCGGTCCCGCCTGGTTGACGGTGTAGCCAGAGGTCAGGAATAACCCTGTGCCGATCACCCCTCCCAGGGCCAGCATCACGATATGGCGGGTCTGCATTTCCTTCTTGAAATAAGTACTTTGTTCGGATGGGTTATCTATCTGCGAGGACATAATTGAACTCTCATGAAATGCGCGGACAAATGCCGTGTAATCGACTGTTCAGCCGTACAAGGAAGTTGTCACAGGATTGTTATTATTTTTTCTCTTCATGAAGGGCTTTCGTGACGGTATCGAAATCCCGGCCCGACTTCAGGCACTTACCTCAATGGGGCGTTGGGCGCTGAGGACGTGAAGGCCCGCCTGGCCTGGTTGGCTGCGTATTGCTGCAAACGCCTGCTGCAGGTCAGCCAGTAGATCCGCTGCATCCTCGATACCGACAGATACCCTGACCAATCCTTCGCAAATGCCCAGCGCCTGGCGTTCTTCCAGGGTGTTCTCAACGTGGCTGGTGGTACGGGCCGGCCCATAGATGGTTTCAACCGCGCCCAGGTTACCTGCACGGTGCGCGTACTTGAGCAGCGGCAGCAGGCGCGTCACGGTAGGCATGCCGCCGACCAGCACAAAGCTTGCGATGGCGCCAAAACCGCTCATTTGCGAACATGCGATGGCATGCCCTGGATGTTGAGGCAGCCCCGGATAGTTCACCGTCTCCACCATCGGCTCGGTACACAGATATTCGGCCAATAGTTGCGCACTCGCCTGTTGCTGGCGAAGACGCAACGCCAGGGTCTTGATACCCCGGATGATCAGGTAAGCCGAGAACGGGTCCAGCGACGCGCCATTGATCTCGCGGTAATGACGCACTTGAGCCATCAGCGACTCGGCGCCGCACACCACTCCTCCAAGCACATCGCCATGCCCGGAGAGAAACTTGGTCGCGCTATGCACCACCACATCCACGCCCAGTGCCAGAGGGTTCTGGTTCAGCGGCGTGGCGAAGGTATTGTCCGCAATCACCAACGCGCCGACCCGCTTGGCCGCGGCGACGAGACGCCGGATATCGACGATTTTCAATGTTGGATTGGTAGGGGTTTCCAGATACAGGACGTTGCAGCCCTTGGCGATTTCGCGCTCCAGCGCGTCCATGTCTGCGGTATCGCAGAGCATCACATCCACGCCCATGCGCGGCAGGAACTCCTCGAAAATCTTGTTGGTTCCGCCGTAGCTGTCACGGGTAGACACCACACGCTGTCCGTGGGACAGAAAGGTATGCAGCACGCCGCTGATGGCGGCCATGCCGGTGCTGAAGGCCACGGCCGATTCTGCACGCTCAAGCTCACAGAGCTTATTCTCCAGCACCGCGACCGTAGGGTTGCTCATTCGGCTGTAGATAAAACCTGGCTCTTTGCCGAGGGCGACGTCGTACCACTTGTCGATGTCGTCGTAACCGTAGGCGGCGCTGGCGACAATCGGGGTTTGAGTTGCGTTATAGGGATGCTGGACTTGCTCGCCTCCCCAGACTACGCGAGTGCCGATTGCGGCCTCGGGGTGTGAAGCGGCTTGTTGTTTGATGTCCATAAACGGGTCGTCTCGTATCAATGAAACACGGCTGTGTTTTTGAGTGGGCCGAGACGACTATAAGCAGGGAGTGGACGGGTGAAAAATCATGTTATCTGGGGCTAAGGCCGGCTTTTTTTAATGGCTGGGACACGGCTCATTGCCACGGCGCGCCGCAATGCTGCCACTAATAGCCAGTGCCGTCAGTCATGCCTGCGCCGATAATCGCGATACCGGAGCTACTGCCCAGCCGTGTGGCCCCAGCTTCAATCATGGCTACCGCCGTCGGGTAATCGCGCACCCCGCCAGAGGCCTTGACTCCCACGCCCTCACCCACGACCTTGCGCATCAGCGCCACGTCTTCGAGCGTTGCGCCGCTGCGGCTGAACCCCGTAGAAGTCTTGACGAACGCGACGCCCAGTTCCCGACAGATTTCACAGGCCTGGACCTTCTGTTCATCGGTAAGCAGGCAGGTTTCCAGGATGACTTTCAACGGCACGGCAGCACAGGCCTGATGCACCAGGGCGATATCGTCACGCACCAGGTCCAGCAAACCGTCTTTCAGCCAGCCGATATTGAGCACCATGTCGATCTCGCGCGCGCCGGCTTCAATAGCGCGTCGGGCTTCAAACGCCTTGGTGTCGCTCAAGCCGGCGCCCAGGGGGAAGCCAATCACCGCGCAAATCACTACCGTCGCATCTGTCAGGCATGACGCGGCATAGGGCACCTGCGCGGAGTTCAGGCATACCGAATAGAAGCCATGCGCCATGGCTTCTTCACACAACGTACGAACTTGCTCGCGGGAAGCATCCGGTGCCAGCAGGGTGTGATCGATGTAGCTGGCCAATGCTGCGGGTTGAAGATTCTTCATTTAGCGTGCCCTTGCCTGTATGTTGCCAATGGTCGTGCGTAGCCGTACGGGTGTACGCACAAATACGTTACAATAATCACATTTAATGTTACTTATATAACATCATTAATCAAGCCCTGGAATGCCCGTGGACAGTAAAAAAGCCGAGCGACTCAAGCTTATCCAGCAAGCCCTGCAAGACCAGAGCGCTATTCACCTGCGGGAAATGGCGGCGCTGCTGGAGGTTTCCGAGATGACCTTGCGCCGCGACCTGAACCACTTCAGCGAGCATCTGCGCCTGTTGGGCGGCTACATCACTCGTGTGGGCAGTGACGCCGGCGATTATCGTGTGGCGGACCAGGACACCCGTCACGTCGAAGAAAAGCGCCGGATCGGCAAACTTGCCGCAGGCCTGATCCAACCGGGTGATACGGTGTTTTTCGACTGCGGCACCACCACGCCGTTTGTCATCGATTTTCTGCCCGACGAACTGGAGTTCACGGCGGTGTGCAGCTCGTTGAACGTACTGCTCAAGCTGTATAACAAACCCAACTGCCACATCGTGATGTGCGGTGGCACCTTCCACCGCCAGAACCAGGTTTTTGAAAGCACCGCGGAAAGCAGCATCCTCGACGGCGTGCGATTGACCTGGGCCTTTGTTTCCGCCGCCGGGGTCAGCCAGGCATTGGGTGTCACCTGTTTCAACTTCAATGAAGTACAGGTCAAGCAAAAGGTCCTGCGCCAGGCCCGCCAGCGGGTCTTGTTGGCGGACTTCAGCAAGTTCGACACGGTGCGCACCGCTCACTTCGCCACGCTGGAAGACTTCCAGTACGTGGTCAGCGACAAGAAAATCCCCCGCCTGTATCAGGACGCTATCAAAGCCTGCGGCGCGCAATTGCTGGTTTAGCCCAGTAATGCCCGGCGCTCCGGAGCGCTCAAGTAACCGGTGGTCACGCTGAACGCGGCGCTGGCGCCAGCCGCCAGGGAGCGCACATTGCCCTTGGCCATTTCGGCGGCGTAACCCTCTGGCTCACAGGTTGACGGCAAGACAAACGCCGCCACTTGCTGATCCGGGTTGTACAGGATCCAACGGGCCGCATGTTCGAACTGCTCAGGCCGATAGCGCGTGTAGAACGCCGCGCCATTGGGGTGTTCCAGCAGAAAGTGCGCCTGTCCCTGGGCATCGGTGCCTACGTCGTCGAAGAAAAATACAATTTCCGGGTCGTACAGCTCGGGCTGGTCCAGAGTCGCCAACTGCCCAGGATGTTCGGCCAGTTGCGCCATGTAGGCACTCCACGCCGGAGTCGGCTTGACGTGGTCCGGTACGCTGCTGCGCAAGCGCAGACGCTGCATGCCGAACGGTTCGACCAAGCGCGCGTCTTCGACGTAGGCGTAGTTCATATGCGCCATGTACATCAGGTCCATGGGCTTGCCGGCAAGATTGCGCACGTTCATGGCGATGTCGAACAGCGCGGACCCTGCATGCAGCGTCACGCAGGGCTCAGCTCGATAACGGTCGCCGAAACCCTGGGCATACTCATGCTCGCCGCCCAGGCGCAGGAACCCTTCGCCGATCTCCAGCCAGGCGCTGTCCATCGTTGCGCACGGCATTTCGCCGTGCAACGCATGATCATCCGCAGGCGCCGGGCAGCCGTTGCGCAGCAGGCCGCTGTGGAACATGAAGCAGCCGTAGGTGCCGATCACCGTCGGGCTCGGCCTTGGCTGCTCGAACAGGTTGGTCATGGTCAGGTCGCAACCATCGAATACCGCCGACCAGATCATTTGCCCCTGATACGGCAACACCACCAGTCGGCCGCGGCTGTTCTCCAGGCCCAAGGCCAATACGCCAGAGGGGTAAACCCAGGCGCTGACCTTGAAGTGCGCCGATTGCAGCAGCACTTTTTCCTGCTCATCGAAGAGCGCCCGATACAGCGGGATGCGCGTGATCATGAGGCGACCGCCGCCGCACCTGCGGGCTGTTCGCTCGACTGACGCAGGCATTTGAGGGCATACATCACAATCACGATAAAGCACAGCAGCGGCACACTGTAGGCCAGTTGCATGTTGCCGCCGGTGGCGTCCGACAGCAGCCCCTGGAAGATCGGGATCACCCCGCCGCCGACGATACTCATCACCAACAGCGAGCCGCCGACGCCGGTGTCCTCGCCCAGGCCGTCGATGGTCAGGCCATAGATGGTCGGCCAGCACGGGCCGAGGAAAATACTCACGCCTACCGCTGCGTACACCGCCGAGATATTCGGCACCAGAATGGTATAAGCCAGCAGCACAATACACAGCACCCCATATATCGCCAGGACTTTGGCCGGGTGCAGGCGGCGCATCAGCAGGTTGGCAATCAGCTTACCGACAAAATAGGCAGCAAACGTAGTCAGCAGGAACCACGAGGCACTGCGTTCGCTCATCCCACCCATTTGCATCGCCAGGCGAATGGTAAAACTCCACACGCCTACCTGGGCGCCAACGTAGAGGAACTGCGCCAGCACGCCGAAGGTGAAACGCGGATTGCGCCACAGCCGACCAAGGCTTTCACCCAGGCTGCTGCGCTTGCTGTCGACTTTTTGGTTGCCCTTGCACGCAGGGAAACGCGTGATGGCGATCAGAATGAACATCAACACCAGCACCACGATCATCCATTTGTAAGGGATCAACGTTGACTGGATCATCTGCAATTGTTGGATGGCCGCATCCGACGCACTCATTTGCGCCAGTTGCTCGGTGGTGGCGTCGGTCTCCTTGAACATCACGAAGCTGCCGACGTACACCCCGGCCATCGCACCAAACGGGTGGAAGGTCTGGGAGATGTTCAGGCGCCGGGTCCCGGTTTCCCGTGGGCCCATCAGCGTCGAGTAGGTGTTGCACGCGGTTTCCAGGAACGACAGGCCTGCGGCAATCACAAACAGCGCCAGCAGGAACATGCCGTACTTGGCCGTGGACGCCGCCGGGAAGAACAGCAGACAACCGAGCATGTACAGCAACAAGCCGATCAGGATCGTGCTTTTGTAGCTGAACCGGCGTACCACCATCGCCGCCGGAATCGCCACGAAGAAGTAGCCCAGGTAAAACGCCGACTGTACGAATGCCGTCTGGAAATCGCTGAGCATAAAGGCTTTTTTGAAGTGTGCGATCAACACATCATTCATGCTCGCGGCCGCTGCCCACAGCGCAAAAATGCTGCACAGCAAGATAAAGGCGAACCAGGGCGTGCGATTGAGGTAGAAGCCATCGGGTGTCTGTTGCAGCGCAGGTTTGTTCATTATTGTTCTCCGGGCTGGATTGGGGGTTACGACTGTTGCTGGAAACGTGCGAAGGTTTCGCGGTCTGGGTAGGACGTCTGGGTTCCCAGGCCCATGACCGAGCACGCGGAATAAGCCACTGCCTGTTGCATGGCCTGGCGAATGTCGCCATCACGGCTCCAGTGCCGGACAAAGCAGCCGATAAACGCATCCCCGGCGCCCGTGGTATCCCGGGCCGCCACGCGCAGGCCTTCGACCTGGAACTCGCCCTCCTCGCCCACATACAACGCGCCTGCCTGGCCAAGGGTGACGATGACGTGGCGGATCCCGCTGGCCACCAGGGTGCGTGCGGCCACGCGTGCCGCGTCCGCCGAGTCGACGACTTGCCCGGTGATCAACGCCAGTTCCGATTCGTTGGGTACCAGGAAATCCAGCTGGGCCAGGTGCTCGGCACTCAAGCCGGCCAACGCCGGTGCCGGGTTCAGCAGGACCGGGATGCTGTGCGTGCGGCCGAACTCGATGGCGTAGTACACCGTCGCCAGGTTGATCTCCAGTTGCAGCACGATCAGCGAGCAAGCGCGCAAGTCAGTGGCGGCTGCGTCGATATCGGCCGGCAGCAAATGTGCGTTGGCGCCCTTGACGATCAGAATGCTGTTGTGGGAGTTCGCCTGGACGAAAATCGGCGCCACGCCACTGGAAACTCCGGGCACCCGTTGCACATGGCGTGTGTCGATGCCAAAGCGCTGGAAGTTGGCCAGGGTGTTGTCGGCGAACATGTCGTCACCGACTTTGCTCAGCATCAGCACCTCGCCACCCAGCTTGGCCGCAGCCACCGCCTGGTTGGCACCCTTGCCCCCACACCCGAGGGCAAAGCCAGGCGCTTCGAGGGTTTCGCCCTGGGCTGGCATGCGCTCGATGTAGGTGATCAAATCCACCATATTGCTGCCGATGACTGCGATCTTGCTCATTGCTTTTCACCTTGTTGCGGGCACGACCAGATGGGTCGCGACGCTCTTGTTTTGTTATTTAAATAACATTTTGTGTGATAATTCAATCTTTATCTGAAAAGCCATGTACAAAAGATCCGCAGTGCCATTCGTCGGGGTGGCCGCCAATTTTTTCCAACTATCGTCACAGGCAAAATCACTAATCCATTAACCCACTGTGATTGATGGAGACTCATGATGAATGACTACCCACGCCCTCCTTTTCTTTCCCAGGCCCAGCAAGTCCCCGGTTTGCAAAAGAACATGGATCCCTATCCTGACTGCGGTGAGCAGAGCTACCGTGGGTCCGGTCGGCTGGCCGACAAGATCGCGCTGATCACCGGTGCTGACAGTGGAATCGGGCGCGCCGTGGCCATTGCCTTTGCCCGTGAAGGTGCCGATGTGGCAATCGCCTACCTGGATGAGCACGAAGACGCGCAAGAGACCGCGCGCTGGGTGGAGGAAGCCGGTCGCCAGTGTTTACTGCTGCCGGGAGACATCGCGCAAAAAGCCAAGTGCCAGGCGATTGTCGACAAGACTGTCGAACAGTTCGGGCGGATCGACGTACTGGTAAACAACGCGGCTTTCCAGATGAGCCACGAGACGCTCGAGCAGATTTCGGACGAGGAATGGGTCAGGACCTTCGATATCAACATCACAGCGATGTTTCGCATCTGCAAGGCCGCCCTGCCCCATATGCCAGTTGGCGGATCGATCATCAACACCAGTTCGGTCAACTCGGACATGCCCAAGCCGACCCTGCTGGCTTATGCGACCACCAAGGGCGCGATCGCCAACTTCACCGGTGGGCTGGCGCAGATGCTCGGCAGCCAGGGGATTCGCGTCAATAGCGTGGCGCCGGGGCCGATTTGGACGCCCTTGATCGTATCGACCATGCCCGATGAAGAAGTGCAGAGCTTCGGCAGCCAGACGCCGCTGGGCCGTCCGGGACAACCGGTGGAAGTGGCGCCGATTTATGTGTTGCTGGCCTCGGATGAAGGCAGCTACATATCGGGGGCTCGGTATTCAGTGACGGGGGGTAAGCCGATTCTATAATTCTGTTTTTTCGCGACGGCGTTCCGGCCCCGTGTAGGCGCCCCCCCGCGCTCCTACATGGGCGCCTTAAAGATCAAACCGATCCACCGCCCGCCGCCGCTCGTTGTCATCACGCATGTCATAGCTGGCCGTGGTCTGGATATTGGTGTGATGCGCCAACTTCTGCGCGATAGACAAATCATGCTCTTCAATCACCCGCGTGATAAACGAACGCCGGAAATCGTGGGGCATGATCTTCACGCCCACTTGCTCGCCGCGTTGGCGGGCGATGTAGTAGATTGCGTGCTTGGTGATGCGCTCGCGGGTGATATGACTACCCCGGCGGATTCGGTTGAACAGGAAGCCGTCGTCCACCTCCCCCTCCTTCAACTGCGCGCGGCGAAACGCCAACCATGCCTCTAATTTGGCAAAGGCCCAGGCTGGAGCGTACTTGATCAACTCCTTGTTGCCCTTGCCGATCACATTCAAGCTGCGTTCCTGGAAGTTGACCTGGGCCAGGTCAAGGTTGACCGACTCTGACTTGCGCATCCCCGAGCCATACAGAATACCGATCACCGCCGCATCGCGCAGGCCCTGGGGGCGCGGGTCGGCGGCGCAGACCGCCATCAACTCGCGAATCAATGTGCGCCGCAGGTTGCGGCCCTGGCTCAGGCGGGTGCCAGGCGTAGCCTTGACCGAGCGCATCTTCAACAAATGGTCCTGGCTGATCAGGCTCATGCGCCAGGCTTCGTTCATGACGCCACGCACAGCATTGACATACAGCGACGAGGTATTGGGTGCGTAGCCGTCTTCCCTTAGCACTGCCACCAGTGCCATCACGTGCTCGGGCTGCAGCAGATGCCAGTCGATATCCTCCAGGTTAACTTCCTCGTACCCCAGGCGGTCGGCTGCGTCTTGCAGCACGTAGCGCATGGTCAACTGGCTTGAGGGCGCCAGCCGCGAAAGATAAAGCGTGAGGGGATTGCGGTGAATCTCAGTCAAAATAGATCAGCCTTGGGATTAAATTCCTGGGCTAAGCCTCTGTTTAGCCGGGGTATTTATGGGTTTAGCGAGCGTCGAGTCTAGCGCAGGTCAGTCCTTTGCACCAAACCGAGGGCTTTGTGGCTTTCGCTGCACAGGCCAACAACCAGGCTGTATTCGGCTTAATTGCTTGATAGACAACACGGGGATGAGGGCTACATAACCAAAAGGTTATCCTTCCTAATGTTTATCTGAACACTTGCTGTCTGCGTACCAAATAAACGAGTTTTTCATCGGCCTTTCATACTCGTTCTACATTTTTGCGCTTAATCTTGAACGCAGGGCTTGAACATAAATCATGATCTGCAGACTAACCCGTTGATTATGCTTTATCTTTGACCGCTCCAGTGTTTACTCAAAGCATCTCTGGTGCCCGAACTTTCAATCATTGACTGTTGTCGTCTGCACGCGCCAAGTTGTTCTAATCCGAGGCATGAATCTTTGAAACCCTACCCTATTCATTGTGTGTCGATCGTTATTCCGGTCTACAACGAAGAACAGAGCCTGCCTGAACTGCTGCGTCGCACTCGGGCTGCGTGCGAGCAGTTGGCGTATGAATACGAAATCATCCTGGTGGATGACGGTAGCCGCGACCGCTCAGCGCAGTTGCTCGAAGATGTCGCGCTCGAGCCCGGTAGCCACGTGGTGGCGGTGATCCTCAACCGCAACTACGGCCAGCACGCAGCAATCATGGCCGGTTTCGAGCAATGCCGGGGCGATGTGGTGATTACCCTTGACGCTGACCTGCAAAACCCGCCGGAAGAAATCCCGCGCCTGGTAGAGCAAGCCGCCCTGGGTTTCGATGTTGTCGCCACGGTGCGCAACAATCGCCAGGACTCGGCCTTTCGCCGCTGGCCCTCACGGTTGATCAACCTGGCGGTACAGCGCTCCACCGGCGTGGCCATGAGTGACTACGGCTGTATGTTGCGCGCCTACCGTCGCACCATTGTCGACGCGATGCTGGCGTGTCGTGAACGCAGCACCTTTATTCCGATCCTGGCCAACAGCTTCGCCCGTCACACCACAGAGATCCCTGTTCATCACGCCGAGCGTGAACACGGTGAGTCCAAATACAGCGCCATGCGCCTGATCAGCCTGATGTTCGACCTGCTCACTTGCATGACCACCACGCCCTTGCGGCTGTTGAGCATTGTCGGTTTCAGCCTTGCCGCGCTGGGTATGCTTTTCGCCTTCTCACTGATTGTCCTGCGCCTGGCCTTCGGTGCCGACTGGGCCGGCGACGGTCTGTTTGTGCTGTTCGCCGTGCTGTTTGTGTTCACCGGGGGCCAATTCATCGGCATGGGCCTGTTGGGCGAATACCTGGGGCGCATGTACAGCGATGTGCGCGCACGCCCACGCTTCTTCATTGAGAAAGTGCTGCGTAACGAGCCCGCCGCCCCCGTCCCTGTGGTCATGGTTGACGGCCTGCCTTGCGCCCGTACTCCTTCTTTACCTTCCGATCAGGTTTCGTCATGAATCCAAAAGCTGTTGTCTTTGCTTATCACGATATTGGCTGTGCAGGCATCGAAGCCCTGCTCACCGCGGGCTACGACATCGCTGCCGTGTTCACCCATGCCGATGACCCCAAGGAAAATGCGTTCTACGGCTCCGTTGCCCAACTGTGCGCCCGCAAGGGCATTGCGGTGCATGCACCGGAGGATGCCAACCACCCGCTGTGGGTCGAGCGTGTTGCCAAGCTCAAGCCAGACTTCATTTTCTCGTTCTACTACCGCAACCTGTTGAGCGAGGCCCTGCTGGCCACTGCCGCTAAAGGCGGGTTCAACCTGCACGGTTCGCTACTGCCAAAATATCGTGGCCGCGCACCGGCCAACTGGGTCCTGGTCAATGGCGAAACCGAAACCGGCGTGACGCTGCACCGCATGGTCGAGCGTGCCGACGCGGGCGCGATTCTGGCCCAGCAGAAGGTCAGTATCGAACGCAGCGACACAGGCCTGAGCCTGCACGCCAAGCTGTGCGAAGCTGCTCGTCACCTGCTGAGCGATGCGCTGCCGCAACTGGCCCAGGGTACCCTGGCGGAAACCGCCCAGGACGAAAGCCAGGCCACCTGCTTCGGTCGCCGCACCGCTGCCGACGGCAAGCTGGAATGGAAAAAACCGGCTGAAGAGCTGTTCAATCTGGTCCGCGCCGTGACTCAGCCGTACCCGGGGGCGTTTTGCTCGGTCGGCGAACACAAGCTGATTGTCTGGAGCGCCGAAGTCGTCAAGGGCAATAGCGGCCAGGCGCCTGGCCGCGTGATCAGCGTGGACCCGTTGCGCATTGCCTGTGGTGAAGACTCGCTGGTGATCAACTTTGGCCAGCGCAACGACAATGGCTTGTACCTGGCCGGTGCGGCCCTGGCTGACGAGCTCGGCCTGGTGGACGGTTCGTTGCTGCGTGGCGCCGAATCGGGTCGCAAGCCGCGTCGTACCCGGGTATTGATCCTGGGGGTGAACGGTTTTATCGGCAATCACCTGTCCGAACGCTTGCTGCGTGACGACCGCTATGAAGTCTACGGCCTGGACATTGGTTCCGACGCCATCGAGCGTCTGCGCAGCCACCCCAACTTCCATTATGTGGAAGGCGATATCAGCATCCACTCGGAGTGGATCGAGTATCACATCAAGAAGTGTGACGTTGTCCTGCCGCTGGTGGCCATCGCCACCCCGATCGAATACACCCGCAATCCGTTGCGTGTGTTCGAACTGGACTTCGAAGAAAACCTGAAACTGGTTCGTTACTGCGTCAAGTACGACAAACGTGTGATCTTCCCCTCGACTTCCGAAGTGTATGGCATGTGCCAGGACCAGAACTTCGATGAAGACACCTCCAACCTGGTGGTCGGGCCGATCAACAAGCAGCGTTGGATCTACTCGGTTTCCAAGCAACTGCTCGATCGAGTGATCTGGGCCTATGGCGTCAAGGGCCTGAAGTTTACCCTGTTCCGTCCTTTCAACTGGATGGGCCCGCGTCTGGATCGCCTGGACTCCGCACGTATCGGCAGCTCCCGCGCCATTACCCAGTTGATCCTCAACTTGGTGGAAGGCACGCCGATCCGTCTATTCGATGGTGGCGAACAGAAGCGCTGTTTCACTGATATCGCCGACGGCATCGAAGCCCTGGCGCGCATCATTGATAACGAAAACGGCGTCTGTGACGGTCAGATCATCAACATCGGCAACCCGGACAACGAAGCGAGCATCCGCCAGCTGGGCGAGGAACTGTTGCGTCAGTTCGAGGCCCACCCGTTACGCGATAACTTCCCACCGTTCGCCGGTTTTCGCGATGTCGAAAGCAAGGCGTTCTATGGGGACGGCTACCAGGACGTGGTGCACCGCAAGCCAAGCATTGCCAACGCCAAGCGCCTGCTGGACTGGGAACCTAGCGTGCAAATGCACGAAACCATTGGCAATACCCTGGATTTCTTCCTGCGTGAAGCGATGCTGGAAATCGCGCAATCCAGCAAAGAAACCCATTAATGAAGGTGGGTTTGCGCATCGACGTCGACACCTATCGGGGCACCCGCGAAGGTGTGCCGCGGTTGTTGGAATTGCTCGATGAGGCCGGGATCAAGGCGACGTTCTTCTTCAGCGTCGGGCCAGACAACATGGGGCGCCACTTGTGGCGCCTGATCCGCCCGCAGTTCCTGAGCAAGATGCTGCGCTCGAATGCGCCTGGGCTGTATGGCTGGGACATTCTGCTGGCGGGTACCGCGTGGCCGGGCAAACCCATCGGCCGCGACCTGGGGCACCTGATGCGCCAGGCCAGGGTCGCCGGGCATGAGGTGGGCCTGCACGCATGGGATCACCATGGCTGGCAAGCCAACGCCGGACATTGGAGCCAGGCCCGGTTGGTAGAACAGATCCGCCGTGGCGTCGATACCTTGAGCGATATCCTGGGCGAGCCTGTCGACTGTTCTGCCGCAGCCGGTTGGCGGGCCGATGAGCGCGTGGTGCAGGCCAAACAAGGATTCGACTTGCGTTACAACAGTGATTGCCGCGGCGATAGCCTGTTCCGTCCGATCCTGGCCGATGGCAGCGCCGGCACACCGCAGATACCGGTGAACCTGCCAACCTTCGATGAAGTGGTGGGGCCACAGGTGGCGGCCAAGGACTTCAATAGGTTCATTCTCGACCGATTCACCGAATCGACATTCAACGTCTATACGATCCACGCAGAAGTGGAAGGGATTCTGATGGCCAATGATTTTCGCCAGCTGCTGGCCCAGGCCGGGCAGCGCGGCATCGATTTCCAGCCCCTGGGCAATCTGTTGCCGGCGCAACTGGCAACATTGCCCCTGGCGCACCTGACTCGCGGCGTGCTCAGTGGCCGCGAAGGCTGGCTGGGAGTGCAAAAGGCATGATTCGGCGTTGGACCCTGCCCCTGCTCTTGTTGGTCTTTGGCTTATGCTACCTGGCACCGATGGCGACTCATGGCTTGTGGATACCCGATGAGACCCGTTATGCGCAGATCGGCCAGGAAATGCTGCTGACCGGCAAATGGGCATCCCCGCACTTCATGGGGATCCGCTATTTCGAGAAGCCGGTGGCCGGTTACTGGATGATCGCCCTGGGCCAGGCCATTTTCGGACAGAACCTGTTCGGCGTGCGTTTTGCTTCGGCGTTGGCGACGGGGCTGAGTATTCTGCTGGTGTACTTCACGTCCCGGCGCTTGTGGAACGACCCGCGCAAGAGCCTGGTCAGCAGCGTGCTGTACATGAGTTTTATCAGCATCGCGGGGTCGGGGGGGTATGCCAACCTTGACCCGCAGTTCACCTTTTGGGTCAACCTCAGCGGCCTGGCCTTGTGGTTGTGCCTTGACAGCCACACTCGACGCGCCCGGTGGTGGTCATGGGCCTTGCTCGGCCTGGCCTGTGCCATGGGGTTCATGACCAAGGGCTTTTTGGCGTGGTTGCTGCCGGTGTTGATCGCCCTGCCCTATATGATCTGGCAAAAGCGTGCGCGAGAGCTGCTGACCCATGGATGGGTGGCGGTTACCGTGGCGATTGTCGTGAGCCTGCCTTGGGCCTTGATGGTGCATGCCCAGGAGCCTGATTACTGGCGCTTCTTTTTCTGGCATGAACACATCCAACGATTTGCCGGTGAAGATGCCCAGCACGATGCCCCCTGGTGGTACTACTTGCCCTTGCTGGCAGCGTTCAGCTTGCCGTGGGTCGCCTTGCTGCCCTCTACCCTGAAACAGGCCTGGCAGGAAAAGCGCGCGCAAAAGACCGGGTTTGTGCTGTTGTGGCTGCTGATGCCCCTGGCGTTCTTCAGTCTGAGCAAGGGCAAGCTGCCCGCTTACATCCTGCCATGCCTGCTGCCCCTGGCCCTGTTGATGGGCAACACCCTGACGAACAAACTGGCCGAGGCTCGCGGACGGACATTGCAGGTCAATGGCTGGCTAAACCTGGCTCTTGGCGTGCTGGGCTTGGTGGCCATAGTCTATTTGCAGTTGAAGAAGCCGCTGTACTCGTACCACGAGGAACTGCTCAGCCTGGTGCTGGTGTTTATCGTGCTGCTGGGCTGGATTCTCGCCAACCTGTTGCACGCCATACGGCCTTTGCACCTGTGGGCTGCGCCGGCGGTGGGTAGTTGGCTGCTGGTGGCGCTGGTACCCGCAGCCTTGCCCCATTCGGTGGTGTACAACAAGACGCCGGACCAACTGATCATCGATCATGTCCCCGAGCTGCAGCAGGCCTCAGCCTTGCTGAGCAATGACCTGGGGGCCGCTTCGGCCTTGTCCTGGAGACTGGGACGTCCGGAAATCATTTTGTACAACACTGTCGGTGAAGTGAAATACGGTATCGCCCTTCCAGACACCGCCTACCGCCGTGTCGATATCCCGCAGGTCCAGAAATGGCTGGCCAAGGCTCGTCAAAAGGGCTCGGTTGGCGTCGTAATGCGGGTCAAGGGCGACTATGCACGCATGGAACTCAATCGCCTGCCCAAGGACGCCAAGCGTTATGAGCAAGGCAATACAGTAATTCTGATCTTCCCACAGGTGCTGCCGTGATCACCCTCCTCCTGCTATTGGCCGCCTGCCTGCTGACCTGCCTGGGGCAGGTCTCGCAGAAATGTGCAGTCGAAGGCTGGCGCGGCCAGCCCGGCGGCTGGCGCATGAAACTGCGCACACCCTGGCTGTGGTCGGCGCTGATGTGCCTTGGCTTGGGCCTGCTGGTATGGCTGCTGGTATTGCAACGCCTGGAGGTCGGCATCGCCTACCCCATGCTGAGCCTGAACTTTGTCCTGATCACCCTGGTGGCGCGCTTTGTGTTTCACGAGGCGGTTGATCGTCGGCACTGGGCAGGCGTTGTGCTGATTATCACCGGTGTGGTGCTGCTGGGAGTCGAAGCATGAGCCGAGTGCGCGGCTTTATCCTGGCGCTGGGCAGCGTGACGTTGGTCAGCGCCGCCCAACTGGGTATGCGTTGGAGCATGACCCGCCTGCCACTTCCTGCCGACTGGATGGCCACCGTTGATAACGGCACCCTGGACCTGGTCGCTCTTGGCGGCGTGACCCTGGCCATTTTCGCCTATGCCCTGTCGATGCTCTGCTGGCTCGGCGCACTGCAGCATTTGCCGCTGGGGCGCGCCTATTCGCTGCTGAGCTTCAGCTATGCCCTGGTGTACCTGCTGGCCGCCGGCCTGCCGGTTTTCAACGAGCACTTGTCGCTGTCCAGAACCTTGGGGGTGGCACTCGTCATCTTCGGCGTCCTGACGATCAACTCCCGTCGCATCAGCACCACCCGCCAGAGGAAAACCCCATGAAAATCAGCGTATTTGGTAGTGGTTATGTTGGACTGGTACAGGCTACCGTACTGGCTGAGGTCGGCCACGATGTCATTTGCATGGACATCGATGCAGACAAGGTGCATCTGTTACAACAGGGGCACGTGAGCATTTTCGAGCCAGGGCTTGCCAGCCTGGTCAAGGAGAACCTGGAAAGCGGCCGACTGACGTTCACCTGTGACGAAAAGCTTGCAGTGGAGCATGGCGAAGTCCTGTTTATCGCCGTCGGTACCCCGTCGGACGAAGACGGTTCGGCGGACTTGAAATATGTCTTCTCGGTGGGCGATGCAGTGGCCCGCCATCGGGTCCAGCCGGTGATCCTGGTGGAGAAATCCACCGTGCCGGTGGGCACCGGCGACAGCCTGCGGGTCCATATCGACGACGCACTGCGCCGCTCTGGCCGCACGCTGGTGTTCGATATCGTCTCCAATCCAGAGTTTCTCAAGGAAGGTTCTGCGGTGACCGATTGCCGCCGGCCGGACCGGATCATCATCGGCTGTGAGCGTGAGGAAGTGCGCGACGTGATGCGTGATCTATATGCGCCGTTCAACCGCAACCACGACCGCATTATCTTCATGGACTTGCGCAGCGCCGAACTGACCAAGTATGCCGCCAACTGCATGCTGGCAACCAAGATCAGCTTCATCAACCAGATCGCCGAATTGGCAGAACATCTAGGGGCCGATATCGAATCGGTGCGCCTGGGGATCGGCGCCGACTCGCGAATCGGCTACCACTTCATCTACCCAGGCTGCGGTTACGGTGGTTCGTGTTTTCCCAAGGACATGCGCGCCTTGATTCACAGCGCCAAGCAGGCCAATTGCTCCAGCGACCTACTGGAGGCAGTGGAAGCCATCAACCAGCGGCAGAAAAGCAAACTGTTCGAGCGGGTCAAGGCCTTCTACAAGGGCGAGCTGCGCGGCAAGACATTCGCCTTGTGGGGCCTGGCATTCAAGCCTAATACCGATGACATGCGCGACGCACCCAGCCGTGCGTTGATGGAGTCGCTGTGGGCCGCGGGCGCCAACGTTCGCGCGTTCGACCCCGAAGCCATGCAGGAAACCCAGCGCCTGTACGGCGATGACCCACGACTGATGCTGATGGGCACGCCGGAATCGACACTGGGCGGCGCCGATGCCCTGATCATCTGCACTGAATGGCAGCAATTCAAGGCGCCGGATTTCAACCTGCTGCAACAACGCCTCAAGGCTCCGGTGATTTTCGACGGGCGCAACCTGTACGACACCGAGCGCCTGGCGCGCAAGGGTTTCCAGTATTTCCCGATGGGCCGCGGCGCATCGTGCACCTTGCCGATGCCGCAGCAGCAGTGGGTCCCGCGCTTGCTCGAGGCTTAGGCCTACCTTGTCGTCGCGCACGGCCTTCTCTCGAGGGGCATTGAGAAAGCTCCTACGGCAGTATCCGTAACGGCCTGTATGAGCGCCTCTTTCGGCTCTCGAGGGCCAACGGTAAACTCGGCTCGCAACTTGAGTTACTTAATTACCACCCACACCACTGCTCAACGCGTAGACAGCTGGGCGCTGGCTCAAGCCAAGCTATCCAGGGCATGTCTCTTTTGCAAAGGAATACCCAGTGTCTGATGAGCAAACGCCTGCCTCCGTATTCCCGATGCCCGTATCCAGCGAGCGTGTCAATGTCGGCTATATACCGGTCCCGCCCCTGGATCGACTGATGGAACTGCGCGATGCCCTTGTCGCGCTCAAGGGGCCGTTGGCCAATGACCCGTTGGTGCGGGAAAATGTACACAAGCTGCTGGTCAATGCCGAGAATCAGGAGCGCGTACTGGGCAAGGTCAGTACGCCCGTCGCTCAGCTGACGCGACTGGGGGATTAAGCCGTTGTCTATGCAAAATTACTGCACTTAAGCTGCATTAATATGCATTGGCAATCAGATTGATTGGTCGGCAAACTGCGCCGGTTCCTCCCCCAAATGCAGGAACTTTCGAAGGGCTTACGGGAAACCGAAGAGCCCTTTTTTTTGCCCGATTTTCAGATTGGATTTTCTTGCAATGCTCGCTCGCTGGTTACCCGCTGCCATCAATACCCGCCCCGCCGAATGGAGCCGTGCCGCGATTGGCATGGCCCTGGGCACCCTGTTCAGTATCTGGCTTTGTGCCCAAGTGTTCGGCCTGGAAGTCGCCCTGCATCTGCTGGGCCCTTTGGGCGCGTCGGCAGTCCTATTGTTTGCCGTGTCATCCGGCGCCCTGGCCCAGCCATGGTCGATTATCGGCAGCTACCTGTGCGCCAGTGTTGTTGCGCTGCTGGTGGCCAGGGTACTGGGACGTACCCTGGAAAGTGCCTGCCTTGCTGCCGGCATGGCGCTGATCCTGATGTGCTGGCTACGCTGCCTGCATCCGCCATCGGGTGGCCTGGCAATGACGCTGGTGCTGGCCGATCCGGCGACGATCGCCCTGGGTTGGCTGGAAGTCGGTCCGGTCATGCTCGGCGCTGGTACGTTGCTGCTCACGGCCCTGGCCTACAACAACCTGACACGCACCCGTTACCCCAAAGGCGCAAGCGAGCCAACGGTACTGGTTGCACCTCGTCCCCAAGAGGTTGATCCGAAGATTACTGCTGTCGACCTGGAACAAGCCCTGGCGCAGATGGAGCAGTTTTTCGATGTCACGCCCACCGAACTGGAACAACTGATCCACATCGCAGAAGATCATGCTCGCCGCCGCAGCATCGGCCAAGTGCTGGCCGGGCGTGTCTAAAGCGTACTTTATCGAGCGACTCCCTGCATAAATGCAAAGATGACCTGCACGATTCCGGCTTGTAATGGGCAAATTTGCACTGCTAGGATCGGGAAATGGTTCGTCCGCGAACATTTTGATAAAGAACAATAAAAGCAGGGAGTTATAGATGACTGCTCAAGTTCCAACGCAGGCGACATGCAGCGCCGTCTCCGTTCAGGACAATGTCCTTGCCCAAGTGCGCAACCACATCGGGCACCTCACCCTCAATCGCCCTGCTGGTCTCAACGCCATCACCCTGGACATGGTGCGCAGCCTCGCCGGGTACCTGCGTGCCTGGGCCGCGGATCCCCAGGTATATGCCGTGGTGCTGCGCGGCGCGGGCGAAAAGGCGTTCTGCGCCGGGGGGGATATCCGCTCGCTCTACGACAGTTTCAAAAATGGCGATAGCCTGCATGAGGATTTCTTCGTCGAGGAATACGCCCTCGACCTGATGATTCATCATTATTCCAAGCCCGTCCTGGCGCTGATGGACGGTTTTGTCCTGGGCGGCGGCATGGGGCTGGTCCAGGGCGCGGACCTGCGGGTCGTCACCGAACGCAGCCGTCTGGCGATGCCGGAAGTGGCCATCGGCTATTTCCCGGATGTGGGGGGCAGTTATTTCCTGTCGCGGGTCCCTGGCGAACTGGGAACCTATCTGGGGGTCACCGGCGTGCAGATCCGTGCCGCCGACGCACTGTACTGCGGGTTGGCCGACTGGTACCTGGACAGCGAGCGGCTCAGCCAACTCGACGAGAAACTGGATCACCTGCAGTGGCTAGACACGCCGCTCAAGGACCTCCAGGGCGTACTGGCCAAGCTGGGGCAGCAGCAATTACCCGACGCCCCCTTGGCCCTCTTGCGTACAGCGATAGACCATTTTTTTGCGCTGCCGGATATCCCGGCCATAGTCGGGCAACTACAGGCCGTGACCGTTGCCGATAGTCATGATTGGGCGATGAGTACCGCACAACTGATGCACACCCGCTCACCGCTGGCCATGGCCGTTACCTTGCAGATGCTGCGCCGTGGACGTCAACTGGCGCTGGAGGACTGTTTTGCCCTGGAGTTGCACCTGGATCGACAGTGGTTTGCCCGTGGCGATCTGATCGAAGGTGTGCGCGCCCTGCTGATCGACAAGGACAAAAAACCTCGTTGGAATCTATCAGAGCTACAGGCACTGGATGCCAAGCACGTCGAAAGCTTCTTCAGCGACTTCCAGCAGAGCGGGAACTAAGCCATGCAAGATATTGAATTTACAGAAGAACAGGTCATGATTCGCGACATGGCCCGCGACTTCGCCCGTGGCGAAATAGCCCCTCACGCCCAAGCCTGGGAAAAAGCCGGCTGGATCGATGATGCCCTGGTTGCAAAGATGGGTGAGTTGGGCCTGCTGGGCATGGTGGTGCCGGAAGAATGGGGCGGTACCTACGTAGACTATGTCGCCTATGCGCTGGCCGTGGAGGAAATTTCCGCCGGTGACGGCGCTACGGGTGCATTGATGAGTATCCATAATTCAGTGGGTTGCGGCCCGATCCTCAACTACGGCACACAAGCCCAGAAAGAAACCTGGCTGGCAGAACTCGCCAGTGGGCAGGCCATTGGCTGCTTCTGCCTGACCGAACCCCAGGCAGGCTCCGAAGCGCATAACCTGCGCACCCGCGCCGAACTGCGCGACGGCCAATGGGTGATCAACGGCGCCAAGCAGTTTGTCAGCAACGGTAAGCGGGCCAAACTGGCGATTGTATTTGCCGTGACCGATCCAGAGTTGGGCAAAAAAGGTATTTCAGCGTTCCTGGTGCCTACCGATACCCCTGGCTTCACTGTGGATCGCACCGAACACAAAATGGGCATTCGTGCCTCGGATACCTGCGCCGTTACCCTCAGCCAATGCAGCGTGCCCGAAGCCAATCTGCTGGGCGAGCGCGGCAAGGGCCTGGCCATTGCCCTGTCCAACCTGGAAGGAGGCCGCATTGGCATTGCCGCCCAGGCGCTGGGCATTGCCCGCGCGGCCTTTGAAGCAGCACTGGCCTATGCCCGTGACCGGGTGCAGTTTGACAAGGCCATCATCGAGCACCAAAGCGTGGCCAATTTGCTGGCAGACATGCAGACCCGGCTCAATGCCGCGCGTTTGCTGATCCTGCATGCAGCGCGCCTGCGCAGTGCCGGAAAACCGTGTCTGTCGGAAGCCTCCCAGGCCAAGCTGTTCGCCTCGGAAATGGCGGAAAAGGTCTGTTCTTCGGCGATGCAGATCCATGGTGGCTACGGCTACCTGGAGGATTACCCGGTTGAGCGCTATTACCGTGATGCACGCATAACCCAGATCTATGAAGGGACCAGCGAGATTCAACGGATGGTGATTGCCAGGGAGCTGAAGAACTATCAGCTATAAAACGGCTTCGATCTGGGCTGAAAAAAGCCTGGAGACACCCGTGCGTTGTTCCGGAGCCCGACTATTCTGACTGTCTGTTCCCTGCCACACAGTAGGTGTTTCATGAATGCCGTTGAACACCCTGCTCACCTCGAGCTAATCAGTCAGCAACGCTATATCCAGGCTTCCATGGAGGCAGTCTACGACTACGTGACTCAGCCGGATCGCTGGCACGAGTGGCATCCGACGTCCCTAAGCGCCGATACCGGTACGATCGGCACACTCGCTGCCGGTCACCGCTTCACCGAGACTATCAATTTGCTGGGTGTACGCATGCCCATGAGCTACAGGGTGCAGGTGGCCACTCCACACCAGGAGTTCAAAACCGTATTCACCTCGCAGGCCGTCAACGGCAGCATCCACTATCTGCTTGAACCCCAAGGCAGCGGGACTTTGTTCAAACGTGTACTCAGCTACGGGACCGAGTTGCAACTTCCCACCCTGCACAAGCGCATGATTGAGCTGTCGAACCAGGCGCTGGACCAACTCAAGCAACATCTGGAAGCATCCTGAGCTGACAAAACTGTCATCTCCCCTTCAGTTTGCCGACAGTCGCCCGACGCTAAGCTTCATGAGTTTCGGCGCTGTCGAACTTCCGTATAATTTTGAAACAAAACCATCTCGCCCACGGCCTGAAAGCGCGGAGAATGCGCTTCTCTGCGTTCCGTAATGGATAGAAATTGCTATGAAAAACACCCTGCGCATCACCGTGCTTTCAGCGCTGCTCATCAGTTCGCTGGCCCAGGCCGCCGACTTGATCCCTATCGACGTACACCGTGATGCCAACTGCGGTTGCTGCAAGAAGTGGATCAGCCACCTGCAAAGCAATGGCTTCAAGGTCAACGACCATGTTGAAGCGGACATGAGTGCGGTCAAGCAACGGCTGGGGGTCACCCCACGACTGGCGTCCTGCCATACCGCGGTGATTGATGGCAAATTCGTCGAAGGTCATGTACCTGCCGATCAGGTAATGGCCTTGCGCAAACGGGACGACCTGCTGGGCATCGCAGCCCCGGGCATGCCCATGGGTTCGCCCGGTATGGAAATGGACGGAATGAGCGATGCCTATCAAGTCATCGGCTTGACCCGTGACGGCAAAGACGTGGTGGTGGCTGACTATCCGGCACATTGATTGATGCTCGCCGGTTACACCGGGCTGTTTATCAGTGCCTTTGGCGCTGCGACCCTGTTGCCGCTGCAATCGGAGGCAGTACTGGTGGCCCTGCTGCTCAGTGGCGACTACTCGCTGTGGTGGTTGCTGGCAATCGCGACGCTGGGCAATGTCCTCGGTTCGCTGGTCAATTGGCTGTTGGGGCGCTCGGTCGAACATTTCAGGGCACGCCGCTGGTTTCCACTCAGTTCAGCACAGCTGGAAAAGACCCGCAGTCATTATCAGCGCTGGGGGCATTGGTCATTGCTGCTTAGCTGGGTGCCCATCATCGGCGACCCGCTGACGCTGGTAGCTGGGGTCATGCGTGAGCCATTGTGGCGCTTCTTGCTGATCGTCAGCCTGGCCAAGGCCTCCCGTTATGCCGTATTGGTGATGTTGACCCTGCAGTGGATCTGATCGTTAATCAACGCTTAATCCAACCGACACAGCATCCAGCCATCCCCCCTGGAGCTTTCCGATGCCTCTAGCTCGCGCATTTTGCCTCACCGGCCTGCTGGCCACCCTTTCCTTTTCCTCCCTGGCCGCTACCGATGGCCCTACCTACGGTCCCGAACTGCAGGGCTTTCAATATCCTTATCCGGTGGAGCATTTCAACTTCCAGTCCCAAGGCAAGTCATTGCAAATGGGCTATATGGATGTGCCCGCCAAAGGCAAGGCCAACGGCCGCGTCGTGGTGCTGATGCACGGCAAGAATTTCTGTGGTGCCACCTGGGAGGCCTCGATCAAATCGTTGAGCGAGGCCGGATACCGCGTCATCACGCCCGACCAGATTGGGTTCTGCACTTCCAGCAAGCCCGACCACTACCAGTACAGCTTCCAGCAATTGGCAATCAATACCCACCAACTGCTGGAAAAGCTCGGTATTCAAAAAACCACGATCCTCGGCCATTCCACCGGCGGCATGCTCGCCACCCGCTACGCGCTGCTCTACCCGGAACAGACGGAACAACTGGTGATGGTCAACCCTATCGGCCTGGAAGACTGGAAATCCCTTGGCGTGCCTTATCGCACCGTGGACCAGTGGTACGAGCGTGAGCTGAACATGTCTGCCGAAGGCGTGCGCAAATACCAGCGCAGCACCTACTACGGTGGCCGCTGGAAGCCCGAGTACGAGCGCTGGATCGAAATGCTGGTAGGCATGAACAAAGGGGCCGGGCAAAAACAGGTCGCGTGGAACTCGGCACTGATTTACGACATGATCTTCACCCAACCGGTTTATTACGAATTCAAGGACTTACAGGTACCGACGCTGCTGTTGATCGGCACCAGTGATACCACTGCCATCAGTAGCGATATCGCCCCACCAGCGGTCAAGGCCAAGCTTGGTCATTACGAGGTGTTGGGCAAACAGGCGGCCAAGCTGATTCCCCATTCGACGTTGGTAGAATTCCCAGGCCTGGGCCATGCGCCACAGATGGAAGAGCCGGCGAAGTTTCACAAAGCGCTGCTGCAAGGGCTGCAAAAGTGGTGAAGAGCCTTTAAGCGAAGGCGATGCTCGATATGGCGAAAATCAATGTGGGAGCCTGCCGAGGCAACTCCCACACTGGTTTTGCTGCGCTTGTAGGATTGCGTTACTTAACTGGTCGGTATTTTTGCGAGGTGTTCGGTATGTCGGTGCGAATCGCGGTCCTTGATGATTGGCAGAAAGTGGCCCATGGCGCAGCGGATTGGTCCGCACTGCAAGCTATTGGCACGGTGCATTTCCTCCATGACTACCCCGCCGACACCGCCACGTTGATCCAGCGCCTGCTGAACTTTGAGGTTATCTGCGTGATGCGCGAGCGGACCGTGTTCGACCGGGCGCTGCTGGCCGGGCTGCCAGCCCTGAAGTTGCTGGTAACCGGCGGAATGCGCAATGCCGCGATTGATATCGCGGCGGCCAAGGCCCTGGGCATTCAGGTCTGTGGCACTGACAGCTATAAACAGGCCGCGCCGGAGTTGACTTGGGCGTTAATCATGGCCTCCACCCGCAACCTGCTGGCCGAAGCCAATTCGCTGCGCGCTGGTCATTGGCAGCAAGGCCTGGGGGGCGATCTGCACGGCAACACGCTGGGCATCCTCGGGCTGGGCAGCATCGGCCAGCGGATTGCCCAGTTCGGCCAAGTGTTCGGAATGCGGGTGATCGCCTGGAGTGAAAACCTGACGCCAGAACGTGCGCAAGCGTCAGGCGTGACCTGGGTCAGCAAGCGGGAATTGTTTGAACAGGCGGACGTGTTGTCGATTCATCTGGTACTGAGCGATCGCAGCCGAGGCCTGGTAAATGCCGAGGCGCTGGGCTGGATGAAGCCGAGCGCATGGCTGGTGAACACCGCACGCGGGGCTATCGTCGATGAGCAGGCGTTGATTGATGCGCTGACCGAAGGACGCCTGGCGGGGGCGGCGCTGGATGTGTTCGATCAGGAGCCACTGCCCACCGAGCATCCCTTTCGCCGACTACCCAATGTGTTGGCCACGCCCCATGTGGGTTATGTCAGTGCGCAGAACTATCGACAGTTCTATACACAGATGATCGAAGATATTCGGGCCTGGGCCGGCGGGTCGGTTGTGCGTGTGCTGGGCTAGCGTTGGTTACATGAGGGGGTCTCCATTACATTTAACATCATATTTATTTTATATATGATTGTTATATAAGGATTTTGCATCGTGACAGATTACATTAAGTAGGATTTTGGCTGCTGCCATGACGAGTGCCTTGCGGGTGCACCGTTATTGGGCGGCATGGTCTCTGCGGGGCATCCGTGCGCACTAACAGCGGGCTCTTTCAAGGTCTAGGAGTGGTTGGGGTTGGGGTGTACATATCCGTTGCTGCGGTTGTGGCTGATATGGGTTTCGCCCTTACGGCGACTCACTTTTGGATAGAGCCCAAAAGTAAGCAAAAGGCTCTTGCCCCACCACTCGGTACCTCGCTCAGGCTCGGCATGCCCGCAGTCCGACATTGATTCGGGGGGCCGCCGCGATGGGCCATCCATGGCCCAGCGCGGCTAAACCGGCGTCCTGCCGGTTTACCCCCCAAATCAATATCGGACTGCGGCCAGCGTGGTTTAACGGGGCGCCTAAGATCAAAGTCAAAATCAAAAACAGAGCGAGGCGGCCTGACAGCCGACCTGATCGTGAGCGTACGCGCTGTTGCCTCTACATCCTTATTCGCTGACAACGTCAGCGGTCTGTTGATCTGCTCTGGCTCTGGCTCTGGCTTTTGATTGTGATCTTGATCTTGATCTTGATCTGAGGCGCCCCGTTAAACCACGCTGGCCGCAGGCAGGTATTGCGCAGTGGGCACCCCGGCAGGATGCCGGGGTAGCTGCCCTCGGCCATGGATGGCCGATGGCAGCGGGCCCACGGAGCAATGCCTGACTGCGGGCACACCGAGCCTGAGCGAGGTGCCGAGTGGTGGGGCAAGAGCCCTTTGGTTACTTTGGGGCTTTTCCAAAGTGACCCGCCGTAAGGGCGGAACCCATATCAGCCACAACCGCAGCAACGGATATGTACACCCAACCCCAACCCACTGCACCCGACCTCTCAAAAACCTCAAAAGCCCCGGCACGAACAGCTCACCCGCAAGCCTGAAAAATGCCCCCCCCAAGACAGTGCGGCCATCCATATACCCAAACTCACAGTCGCCATATTTTTTTTGTCCTGCAAAATATCCCTACACGCCATGCGGGCTCGGGGTTTTGGCCTAGACTCATGACCGATGGGTCCCCTTCAGAACAAAAGCCCCGCAAAAATTCTAAACTTTTCAATTGCGCCGCAGGTCAGGTTTAGAGTGAGAGGAGCGTTGACGGCCCCCGTAAAACGCCCGTCTATCCATTCAACTTCAGACTCCAATGCAACTGGCATAAGGCTTGCCAGTCTGTGTAGTGCTCGCGCGCATGGCTGCAGGATGCAGTCACCCTGACTGATGGCGCCAGGTCGTCAGCTGAACAATACATGGGAGAGATTTATGATCAGTGCCGCTTTAGATAACCAAGGAGTGTGTTTCAGTCAGCCAGCAGGTGAGCCAACATCGTTGGCCGACCTTCCCGGCACGGTGCGGCCAACCTCGTCTCCCAACCCAAATCGTAAAAAAGTGCTGTTTGTCACCTCCGAATTCGCCGATCTGGTGAAAACCGGCGGCCTTGGCGATGTTTCCGCTGCCCTGCCACGGGCCATGGGTCATCTGCACGATGTGCGGGTGCTGATCCCCGGTTACCCGCAGGTCCTGGAAAGCGACAACCCGATCCATATCATCGGCGAACTGGGTGGCCATGCCGCACTGCCTCCTTGCAAGATCGGGCGTATGGATCTCAAGGACGGCCTGGTCATCTATGTACTGATCTGTCCCGAGCTCTACGAGCGCGAAGGCACGCCCTATGGTGCCAATAACGGGCGTGACTGGCCCGACAACCATATTCGCTTCGCACGCCTGGGCCTGGCCGCTGCCGACATGGCCGCTAATCTGGCGCAGATCCATTGGTGCCCGGACCTGGTGCATGCCCATGACTGGCCAGCCGGCCTGGCACCGGCCTACATGCACTGGCGTGGGTCGCGCACCCCGACGTTGTTCACGATTCATAACCTTGCCTATCAGGGCGTGGTCAGCCTGGGCTCGTGCCCGGAACTGGGGATTCCTGAACACGCCTTGCAGCAGGAAGGTATGGAGTTCTACGGCAAGATGTCGTTCCTCAAGGCCGGCATGGCCTATTCCAGTCACATCACCACGGTCAGCGCCACGTACGCTCGGGAAATCACCACCGCCGAATTCGGCTGCGGCCTGGATGGATTCCTGGCCAGCAAGACCCAGCAGGGCCTGCTCAGCGGGATCCCCAATGGCATCGACGAAAGCTGGGAGTCGTCCACTGATCCGCACCTGGCCCACCCGTTCAATATCGGTGACTGGGAGGGCAAAGCCGTCAACGCCGCCCAGGTGCGCGAGCTGTTCGGTCTTGACCCTTCCAGCGGCCCGCTGTTTGCCGTGGTCTCGCGGCTGGTGTACCAGAAAGGCCTGGACCTGACTGAGGCCGTGTCCAGCTATATCGTCGAAAACGGTGGCCAGATCGCAATCATCGGTCGTGGCGAACCCGAAGAAGAGCAGTCGATGCGGGCCCTGGCCCTGCGTTTTCCCGGGCGTATCGGTGTACGCATTGGCTTCAATGAAACCGATGCCCGGCGCATGTTCGCCGGCAGCGACTTTTTGCTGATGCCATCGCGTTATGAACCTTGCGGCTTGAGCCAGATGTACGCCCAGCGGTTTGGTTCGCTGCCCGTAGCCCGCAATACCGGCGGCCTGGCAGACACCATTGAAGATGGCGTCACCGGGTTCCTGTTCAACGAGTCCACGGTGTCAAGCTACGAAGCCGCCCTGGCCCGGGCATTCAAGGTATTTGCCTACCCCGGCCTGCTCAACGCCATGCGTTGCCGGGCCATGAGCGCGCCCTTCAACTGGTGCCAGGCAGTCGAACCCTATGCCGAACTGTATGAACAACTGGTAGCCAACGCGCGGGTAACAATCGGAAAATTCTGACGAGGTCATACCTAATGCCGTTACGGACTCTGGAAACATGGCCCCACGGCGCAACGATGCTGGACGCGGAACATACCCGTTTCGCTTTGTGGGCGCCTGATGCATTTTCTGTCAGCGTTGAATTACAGGAGGGAGCGTCAGTGGCCATGCTGCCCCAGGCAGATGGTTGGTTTGTCGTCGAACTACCGTGCCTTGCGGGCACTCGCTATCGCTACAACATAGACGGCAAGCGAGATGTGCCAGACCCGGCGTCCAGGGCACAGGCGCTTGATGTGCATGGCTGGAGCCTGGTGGTCGACCCGCTCGCCTATCAATGGCGGCACGAGCATTGGCAAGGCCGCCCTTGGCACCAGGCGGTGATCTACGAACTGCATGTGGGTGCGTTAGGCGGTTATTCGCAAGTCGAGAAGCACCTGCCGCGCCTGGCCGAGTTGGGCGTCACGGCGATTGAACTGATGCCCCTGGCGCAGTTTCCCGGCGAGCGCAATTGGGGCTACGACGGCGTGCTGCCCTACGCACCGCACGCAACCTATGGCTCTGGCGAACAACTAAAGCAACTGATCGACCGCGCCCATGAGCTGGGTCTCGCAGTCATCCTGGATGTGGTCTACAACCACTTTGGCCCCGACGGCAACTACCTGGGTCAGTACGCCAAAGGCTTTTTCCGCGAAGACGTGCATACACCCTGGGGGGCTGGCATCGACTTCGATCGCCGCGAAGTACGCGACTTTTTCCTCGATAACGCATTGATGTGGCTGCTCGAATACCGTTTTGACGGGCTGCGCCTGGATGCAGTGCATGCCATCGACAACCCACAGTTCCTCAAGGAACTGGCGCATCGCGTACGCCAGCAGGTGGACCCTGCCCGCCATGTCTGGCTGGTGCTGGAGAATGAGTTCAACCAGGCCAATCTACTGGAGGAAGATTTCGATGCCCAGTGGAACGACGATGGCCACAATGCCCTGCATGTGCTGCTGACCGGCGAGACAGATGCCTACTACCGCGATTTTGCCGAAGACCCCACCGCCAAGCTCGCGCGCTGCCTGAGCGAGGGCTTCGTCTACCAGGGCCATCCCACACGCCATGGGCACGCACGCGGCGAGCGCAGTGGGCATTTGCCGCCCAGTGCCTTTGTATTGTTCTTGCAGAACCATGATCAAATCGGCAATCGCGCCCTGGGCGAGCGTCTGCACCAACTCTGCTCACCCGAAGCACTCAGGGCGGCCACCACCCTGCTGCTGATGTCGCCGATGATTCCGCTGATGTTCATGGGCGACGAAGTCAACGCAAGCGAACCTTTCCTGTTCTTCACCGATCATCACGGTGAACTGGCCGAGGCAGTGCGTGAAGGCAGGCGCAACGAATTTTCCGAGTTTGCCGCGTTCCAGGACCCCGAGCGACGTGAGCGGATTCCGGACCCCAATGCCGAATCAACCTTCCACCAGTCGACACCCACCTTTACCGAGAACCCGCACACCGAGCTCTACCGGCAACTGCTGAGGCTGCGCCAGCGTCATATCGTGCCGCACCTTCCCGGCAGCATGGCTCTCGGTGCCCAGGTTCTGGGGCCGGGTGCGGTATCCGCGCGCTGGCGCCTGGGCAATGGCGAGGTGCTGCAGATCGACCTCAACCTCAGTCAGGCCACCTTCAAGCATCCGGTTGGCTCCCACCTCTTGTTTGCCAGCGATACCGACCACGCCTTACTCACGCCCTTCTGCGCCCGCGTCAGTCTGACCCCGGGCGACACCTCATCATCTGTTGGAGAGCACTCTTGAGCGACGCGCAATTGGAAATACTTGCCAGCCGTGCCGGGCTGGCGGTCGATTGGATCGACGCGAACGGCCATCTGCAGCATGTCAGTTCCGACGCCCTGCGCGCCGTTCTCAAAGGCCTGGGCCATCCTGCAGACACCGATGAGGCTATCGCCGCCAGCCTGCAAGACCTGGAACGGATGCTGCAAGACAAGCATCTGCCACCGTTACTCAGCGTAGACATCGATACTCCCCTGGATCTGGCACGCTATTTCACGCCGGGTACGCCTTGCCGGCTGGATCTGGAAAATGGCAAGGTCCTGACCCTTGAACTGAATGCCGATGCGGCGCTCACGGGTGATCTTCCCGTGGGTTATCACCGTGTACACATCGCCGACCAGCAGTTCACCCTAGCGGTGGCACCGCGCCGTTGCTACAGCGTGGCCGACGCCGTGGACTGCCAGACCCCGCGCGCGTGGGGCCTGAGCGCCCAGTTGTATGCCCTGCGCCGCAGTGGTGACGGTGGCTTCGGTGACACCCAGGCCTTGGAACAACTGGCCCGTGCGGCGGCTGAACGAGGTGCCGACGCCCTGGCGATCAGCCCGATGCACGCGATGTTCAGCGCCGACACCGAACGCTATAGCCCCTACTCGCCCTCCAGCCGGCTGTTTCTTAACAGCTTGTACGCCTCACCCGGTTGCATCCTGGGGGAGCGGGCATTGCGCGACGCGATTGACTCCACCGGGCTGGCGGATGAGTTGCAAGAGCTTGAACAACAAAGCCTGATCGACTGGCCCGCTGCCGCGAAAGCCAAGCAACGGCTGCTGCGGGCGCTGTTTGAGGACTTTCGTGCCGGGGATCACCCGCAACATGCCGATTTCCTCAGCTTTCGCCAGGCCGGCGGTGAAGCCCTGGAAAACCACTGCCGCTTCGAGGCACTGCAAGCCCGCCAGACTGCCAACGGTGAAAGCCTCGACTGGCGTGACTGGCCCCAAGCCTGGCGTAACCCCGAAAGCCCGGAACTGCGGCAGTTCGCCGAAGAGCATATTGAAGAGATTGCTTTTTATGCTTTCAGCCAATGGCTGATCGCACGCTGTCTGGAGCGTGCTCAACAAGCAGCACGCGGTGCCGGTATGGGCGTGGGTTTGATTGCCGATCTGGCCGTGGGGGCCGATGGCGCCGGCAGCCAGGCCTGGAGTCGTCAGGATGAACTGCTCGCCGAGCTGACCGTGGGCGCACCGCCGGACATTCTCAACCGCGCCGGGCAAGGCTGGGGCATCTCCGCGTTCTCCCCCGAAGGTCTCAGACGCCATGGTTTTCGTGCCTTTATCGAGATGCTGCGGGCCAACCTCGCCCATGCCGGCGGCTTGCGCATTGACCATGTCATGGGCCTGCAGCGGCTATGGGTGATCCCCAAAGACGCTTCTCCCAGGGACGGCGCCTATTTGTATTACCCGGTGGACGACCTGCTTCGGTTGCTGGCGCTGGAGTCCAGCCGTCACCAGGCCATCGTTCTTGGTGAAGACCTTGGCACCGTGCCCGATGGCCTACGTGACAAGCTGATCGCACGCGCGATGCTCGGGATGCGCGTGCTGTTGTTCGAGCAAGACCACGGCGGCCAATTCACACCGATCCTCGATTGGCCTGACAACGCCCTGGCCACCACCAGCACCCATGATCTGCCGACACTCAATGGCTGGTGGCACAGCCGCGACATCGACTGGAATATTCAACTGGGGCTTATCGATGCGCCGACAGTCGAGCAGTGGAGCGAGCACCGATTGCGTGAGCGCGAGTCACTGCGCCGGGCATTACGCCAGGATCCGCAGAATTTCCGCGATGAAGTGCGCAGCGAAACCGAGCATATGCTCGATGCCAGCGTGCGTTACCTGGGCCACACCCGCGCACCGCTGGTGCTGCTGCCCCTGGAGGATGCACTGGGAGTCGAGGAGCAAGCCAACCTGCCCGGCACCACCGACATCCATCCCAACTGGCGCCGGCGCTTGCCGGACGAAGCTGCGTCCTTGCTTGACGATGAAAATGCCGCCCGGCGTCTTGAACTGCTGGCGGTAGCCCGCCAACAAGCCAGCGAGCGTGACCGATGAACGCAATACCCCTGCGCGCCACTCAGCGGCTGCAATTTCACAAAGGCTTTACCCTCGACGATGCGGTGCCCCTGGTGCCCTACTTTGCGGCACTGGGCATCAGCCATGTGTACGCCTCACCGTTACTACGCGCCCGCGCCGGTTCCATGCATGGCTACGATGTCGTCGATCCGACCACCGTCAACCCGCAGCTGGGCGGCGAACCCGCCCTGCGTCGGCTGGTACACGCGCTGCGTCAGCACGACATGGGCTTGATCCTCGATATCGTCTCCAACCATATGGCAGTCGGCGGCAGCGACAACCCTTGGTGGCTGGATTTGCTGGCGTGGGGCCGCCTGAGCCCCTACAGCGAATTCTTCGATATCCAATGGCACTCCCCGGACCCGCTGCTCAAAGGCCAATTGCTGATGCCGTTCTTGGGCAGCGATTACGGCGAGGCGTTGCAAAGCGGCGCCCTGCCCTTGCGTTTCGATGCGCAGCACGGCAGTTTTTTTGTCGAACACTATGAGCATCGCTTCCCGATCTGCCCCAGTGATTACGGCGACATCTTGCGCGCCGTAACTTCCCTCAAAGACCTGGCCGACCGTTTCAGTGTCCTCGCCTATCAAGCCGATGCCTATGCCCAGGCGCGAGGTCTGCAGCAGGCGCTGGCCGAACTGGCCCGTGACCCGGCGATACGTAGTGCTATCGATGCCGTTCTGGCGCTGTTCGACTCGCGGCAGCCTGAGGGCTTTGCCCGCTTGCATCAATTACTCGAGCAACAAAACTACCGCCTGGCCAGTTGGCGCACGGCGGCCGATGACATCAACTGGCGACGCTTTTTCGACGTTAACGAATTGGGTGGCCTGCGGGTCGAGCGGGCGACAGTGTTCGAAGCGACCCACAGCAAGATCTTCCAACTGATCAGCGAAGGCTTGATCGATGGCCTGCGCATCGATCATATCGACGGCCTGGCGGATCCGCGAGGTTACTGCCGCAAGCTGCGGCGTCGGGTTGACGCGTTGTCGCCTCGGCGGCATTTGCCGATCTTCGTCGAAAAGATCCTCGGCGAGGGCGAAACCCTGCGTGAAAACTGGAACGTGGATGGCACCACCGGCTACGAGTTCATGAACCAATTGTCCTTGCTGCAGCATGATCCACAGGGCTTTGCGCCGCTGGCACAACTCTGGACCAGCCAGGCCGAGCGCCCCAGCGCGTTTATCGAAGAAGCCTGGCAAGCCCGCCAGCAAATCCTCAATGGTTCCCTCGCCGGAGACTTCGAAAGCGTCGCCCAGGCCCTCCTGCAAGTGGCCCGCAACGACGTGATGAGTCGCGACCTGACCCTGGGCGCGATTCGCCGCGCCTTGCAGGAGCTGATTGTGCACTTCCCGGTGTATCGCACCTATATCAGTGCCCTGGGACGTAGCGAACGAGACGACGGTTTTTTCCTGCAGGCTCTGGCCGGTGCCCGCAGCACCCTGAACGAAGGCGACTGGCCGGTACTCGATTATCTTGAGCAGTGGCTTGGCGGCAAACCCTGGCGCGAACGGCCGTTGGGGCGCGAGCGCAAGATGCTCAAGCATGCCTGCGTGCGTTTTCAGCAACTGACTTCACCGGCCGCAGCCAAGGCGGTGGAAGACACCGCGTTTTATCGTTCGGCCATACTGCTGTCGCGCAACGATGTCGGGTTTAACACCGAACAGTTCAGCGCATCCCTGGCGGACTTTCACGCCGTCAACCAGCAACGCTTGCAAACGTTCCCGGACAACCTGCTGGCCACCGCCACCCATGACCACAAACGTGGCGAGGACAGCCGCGCGCGTCTGGCCGTGCTCAGCGAATGCGCCCACTGGTACATCAAACAAATCATGCACTGGCGCAGGCTAGCTGCGCCTTTGCGCAGTGATAAAGCCACGCCGTCGGCCGGCGATGAGTTGATTCTCTATCAGGTGTTGCTGGGCAGTTGGCCGCTGGATCCGGACCTCGACGCAACTGCGCGTGGCGACTATAACCAGCGGCTCTGGCAATGGCAGCAAAAGGCCCTGCGCGAGGCCAAGCTGCATAGCAGTTGGAGCGCACCCAACGAAGTTTACGAGCAAGGCGTCGAGGCGTTCCTCGGTCGCTTGTTGCTGGATGGTTCAGGTTTGGCGCTACGCACTGCGCTGGGACGCGCAGCCCAGTCCATCGCACCCGCCGGGGCACTCAACGGGCTGGCGCAATCCTTGCTGCGTATCACCGTGCCGGGCGTACCTGACTTGTATCAGGGCGCCGAGTTCTGGGACTTGAGCCTGGTGGATCCGGACAATCGCCGACCAGTGGATTTCATGGCCCGGCAACGGGGTTTGCAAGCATCAGGCGAGACTGAAGCCCTGCTTGAGCATTGGCGTGACGGGCGCATCAAACAGGCCTTGATCGGCGAGGCGTTGAACCTGCGCAGGGCCCACCCGGCGTTGTTCGCCAGAGGTAGCTATGAACCGCTTGAGGTGGTGGGCAAACACGCCGAACGGATCGTCGCCTTCTGCCGCGAATATCAGGGCAAGAGGCTGCTGGTGGTGGTACCGCGCTGGGTCCATGGCTTGCTTGGAAACAGCGCCCGACCCCGGGTCGATGCGCAAATCTGGGGCGATACCCGGATCAAACTGCCGTTCGCCGCCACGCTGCAAGACTGGAAGGGACTTTTGCGCACAAGCGCAGTCACACCCAACAAGGAGCTGATGGTCAGTGTGGCTCTGGGGGATGCCCCGGTGAATATATTCATTAATCCTGATGGCCAAGAAAGCTGAAATTTTCTCGAGGAGCATTGCGATGAGTACCGAAGACAAGCGCGTTCGTGAATTCGCGTATCAGATCTGGGAGTCCGAGGGCAAACCTGAAGGCCAGGAGGCTCGTCATTGGGAGATGGCCCGCAAGTTGGCAGAGGCTGAGGCGTTGGCGCCAAGCAAGACCAAAGCCGCCGCGAAAGCCAAGCCAAAGCCCAGGCCAACCGCTACAGCGGCGGCGCAGAAGCCTGCGGTGGCAAAAAAAACCAGGGCGCCTCGCAAGCCTGCCAGCTGAAACGACACCAACAACCGTACACCCCGTAGCTACCGCAACCGAAAGCTGTACACCCCGTAGCAGCTGTCGAGCCGGGGCTGCGTTCAGCGCCCGGCCTGACCCAGCCCCGCCAGGGCTCGACAGTTGCCACGGGTAACTCATATTTGCAGGAGCAACACCATGAGCAAACCCGATAAAACCCAATCGACGGCCGATACCGAGCCGTCGCGGATTCGTGAAGGTTTGCCCTTCCCCCTGGGCGCCACCTGGGATGGCCTGGGCGTCAATTTCGCCTTGTTCTCGGCCAACGCCACCAAGGTCGAACTGTGCCTGTTCGACGACACCGGTGAAATCGAGCTGGAGCGTATCGAACTGCCCGAATACACCGACGAAACCTTCCACGGCTACCTGCCCGACGCCCACCCCGGCATGATCTACGGCTATCGCGTATACGGCCCCTACGATCCAGCCAACGGTCACCGCTTCAACCACAACAAACTGCTGATCGATCCCTACGCCAAACAACTGGTGGGCGAATTGAAGTGGTCCGAAGCATTGTTCGGCTACACCATCGGCCATCCTGATGCCGACCTCAGTTTTGACGAACGTGACAGCGCGCCCTTCGTGCCCAAAAGCAAAGTCATCGACCCGGCGCACACCTGGGGCAACGACTTGCCGGTGCGCACGCCGTGGGATCGCACCATCATCTACGAAACCCATTTACGTGGCTTCACCATGCGCCACCCTTCGGTCCCGGAGGTGGCACGCGGCACCTGCGCCGGGCTGATGGTCGACGATGTGCTCAAGCATATCCGCCAGTTGGGCGTGTCCTCGGTCGAACTGCTGCCGGTCCACGCCTTCGTCAACGACCAGCATCTGCTGCAAAAAGGCATGACCAACTATTGGGGCTACAACAGCATTGCCTTTTTCGCCCCCGACCCGCGTTACCTGGCCAGCGGCAAGATTGCCGAGTTCAAGGAGATGGTCGCGCACCTGCACGAGGCCAGGCTGGAGGTGATTCTGGATGTGGTCTACAACCACACCGCCGAGGGCAACGAGCAAGGCCCGACACTCTCCATGCGTGGCATTGACAACGCCTCTTACTACCGGCTGATGCCCGACGACAAACGCTATTACATCAACGATTCCGGCACCGGCAACACCCTGGACCTGAGTCACCCGTGCGTGCTGCAAATGGTCACCGACTCCCTGCGCTACTGGGCCAGCGAGATGCACGTCGACGGCTTCCGCTTCGATCTGGCGACGATTCTTGGCCGTTATCACGAAGGTTTCGACGAACGTCACAGTTTCCTCGTGGCCTGCCGCCAGGACCCGGTTCTGCGTCAGGTGAAAATGATCGCCGAGCCTTGGGACTGCGGCCCCGGCGGTTATCAAGTGGGCAACTTCCCACCGGGCTGGGTGGAATGGAACGACCGTTTCCGCGACACCGTGCGTGCGTTCTGGAAAGGCGACGACGGCCAACTGGCGGATTTCGCCGGGCGCATGACCGCCTCTGGCGAGATGTTCAACCAGCGCGGGCGCAGGCCTTACAGCTCAGTGAACTTCATCACCGCCCATGATGGTTTCACCCTCCATGACCTGGTGTCCTACAACGACAAACACAACGAAGCCAACGACGAGAACAACCAGGACGGCAGCAACAACAATCTGTCGTGGAATTGCGGTGTCGAAGGGCCTACAGATGATCCTGAAATCAACGCACTGCGCCTGCGCCAGATGCGCAATCTGTTCGCCACGCTGTTACTGGCCCAGGGCACGCCGATGTTGGTGGCCGGTGACGAGTTCGCCCGTACGCAGCATGGCAACAACAACGCTTACTGCCAGGACAGCGAGATCGGCTGGGTCAACTGGGATCTGGATGACGACGGCAAGGCCCTGCTGCAGTTCGTCAAGCGTCTGATCAAGTTGCGCCAGGCTTATCCGATCCTGCGCCGTGGCCGCTTCCTTGTAGGCGACTACAACGAAGACATCGGCGTTAAAGATGTGACCTGGCTGGCGCCGGATGGTAACGAGATGAGCACCGAGCAATGGCACGACAGTAACGGTCGGTGCCTGGGCATGTTGCTTGACGGTCGCGCCCAGGAAACCGGCATCCGCCGCCCCGGTGCGGATGCCACGCTGTTGCTGGTGGTGAACGCGCATCACGACGTCGTCAACTTCCGTCTGCCGCCGGTACCGGACGGTGGTTTCTGGACCTGCCTGGTCGATACCAACCAAACGGCTGTACGGGGTCAGGAACGCTTTGATTTCGAGCACGAATATGCGGTGACGAACCGCTCGTTGCTGCTGTTCGAACTGCAACAGGAAGACGAGGTGTGAAATGGCGCTGCACGCATTTTTGCAGCTTGATCGCCAGACATCTGCGGATACCGAAAGCCTCGGGCAAACCCTGACGACAATGGTGCGACAAGGTCTGGATCAATTGCCCCTGCCCGGTGGCGGGCAGACGTTGCAGCGATTCAGCCAATTGGCGCAGGTGGCCGGTCACGATCTGGGGCTGTGCAAGTTGTTTGAAGGCCACACCGATGCGCTTGCAATCATGGCCGAACTCGGCGGCCCCGCTTCACCGGCGGGCAGCACCTGGGGCATGTGGGCCGCTGAACCGCCCACGGCGCGGGTCCGGGTCAAACCCATGGGCGAGCGCTGGGTGCTCGAGGGGCGCAAGGCCTGGTGTTCAGGTGCCGCCGTGGTCAGCCACGGACTGCTGACCGCTTGGGATGAACAGGGTCGCCAGCAACTGATTGCGGTACCCATGGATCAAGCAGGCGTCGTGGTCACGGGCGAAGGCTGGGAAGCGGTTGGCATGGGGGCCACGGCCAGTGTCGAGGTGCTGTTCACCGGCGCCAGCGGTGTGGCAGTGGGCCACCCCGGCGACTATTTGCAGCGCCCTGGATTCTGGCACGGCGGGGTCGGCATCGCGGCGTGCTGGTATGGCGCGGCTCGCTCCCTGGCAGACGTCTTGCGCGAGCACTGCACCCGCCGCGAAGAGCCACATGCGCTGGCGCATCTGGGCGCAGTGGACACGGCCCTCTATGCCGCGGCGGCCGTCTTGTGTGATTGCGCCGAGGAAATTGACCGGTATCCACAGGCCGATGCGCAACTGCTGGCACGCCGGGCGCGTGCTGTTGTCGAGGCAGCAGCAGAACAGGTGATCTGGCATGCAGGCCGCGCATTGGGGGCTGGGCCTTATTGCAAGGATCGGCATTTCGCCCGCTTGATTGCGGACCTGCCGGTGTATCTGCGCCAGAGCCACGCCGAGCGTGACCTGGCAGCCCTGGGTCAGCAACTGGCCCGACAGACCAACGAGGCGTGGGCATTATGAAAGCCAATCCGATTGTCGGCCGAGGTACGCCGCAGCGCCTGTGGGAGGGTTCAACCCGCCTGGCCAAGCTGCCTGTGATCAGTGTCGCAGGCCTTGTTCCGCCAGGTAGTCGCGCCGTGATCATCGCGCCTCATCCCGACGATGAAGTCCTCGGTTGCGGCGGTTTGTTGCAAAACCTGGCGGCGCTGGGCCGTCCCTTGCAATTGATCTCCGTGACCGATGGCAGCGCCAGTCATCCCGGCTCACGCCGTTGGCCGGTGCAACGCCTGAGGGTGGTCCGTCCCCAAGAGTCGGCCCAGGCCCTGCACCGCCTGGGTTTGCCACTGCACAGCCTGAAATGGCTGCGCGCCGGTTTTGCCGACAGTCAGGTAGCAGCACAGGAGGACGAATTGGAGGATTTTATCCAGCGTCATCTCAAGCCCACCGATGTGCTGTTCACCACCTGGCGCGAGGACGGTCACTGCGATCATGAAGCTGTCGGCCGGGCCAGTGCCAAGGCCGCACTGGCGGTCGGTGCGCGGCTGGTCGAGTTGCCGGTATGGACCTGGCACTGGGCAACGCCCGAAGATCACCGTGTGCCCTGGCACCGCGCGTACAAGATTGAGCTGACTGCCGAGGCCATCGCGCGCAAGCGTCACGCCATGCACGCTTTCGCCAGCCAGTTGGAAGGTGATCCACAGATTGGCTTGCCTGCGGTGCTGGCGCCATACGTCATTGAGCGTCTGTTGCGCCCTTTCGAGGTGGTTTTCCTATGAGTGTCGCTACCGCCTATTTCGACCAGTTGTTCAGCGACAATGATGACCCGTGGGCCTTCCGCCAACGCTGGTATGAGCAACGCAAACGCGCGCTGACCCTGGCAGTGCTGACACGCCCACACTATCTTTCGATTTTCGAACCCGGTTGCGCCAATGGCGAGCTGAGTGCCGCGCTGGCGATGCGCTGTGATCGCCTCTTATGTTGCGACACAGCGGCGGCGGCGGTGGCCCTGGCTCGAGCGCGCTTGCAGGCGTTCCCACACGTGGATGTGCAACAAAGTCGCCTGCCGCAGGAATGGCCTGATGGTTCGTTTGACCTTATCGTGCTCAGCGAATGGTGCTACTACCTGGACCATGACGATCTATGCGCCCTGCTTGATCGTGCCAAAGCTTCGCTGACGGATGACGGCCAGGTACTGGCCTGTCATTGGCGAGGGCCTATCGAAGGTTGCCCGCTCACCGCCGAACAAGTGCATGCACTGCTGGAACAGCAACTGGGCATGGCTGGCCAGGCGCATTTGCACGACAAAGATTTTCTGCTGGACCTGTGGGGTCACCAAAGCGCCTCGGTCGCGACGCTCGAGGGCCTGCGATGATTGGCATCCTGATACCGGCACACAACGAAGAAGCGCTATTGCCCGAGTGTCTCGAGGCCGCCATTGTGGCGGCGAATCACCCAGCGTTGCTGGGCGAAGAAGTGCAGATTCTGGTGGTCCTGGACAGTTGCACCGATCGCAGTGCCGCCATTGCCCAGGATTATCAAGTGCAGAGTCTTTGCGTGCAGGCACGCAATGTCGGACAGGTACGTGGCATCGGTGCCCGGCACTTGCTCAATAACGGCGCGCGCTGGATTTCCTGTACCGATGCCGACAGCCGGGTGGCGCCCGACTGGCTGGTGGCCCAACTGGCCCTGGAAGTGGATGCGGTGTGTGGGACGGTTGAAGTCGACGCCTGGAGCGAGGACTTTGGTTGCAGCGCACAAGCGCGCTACGAGCAGGCCTATCAAGCCTGCGAGGGGCACCGGCACATCCATGGCGCCAATCTGGGGTTCAGTGCGGGGGCCTACATACGTGCCGGTGGATTTGAACCCTTGGCCTGTCATGAGGACGTGTTATTGGTACGGCAACTGGAGCGTTGTGGTGCCACCATTGCCTGGAGCCACACACCCCAGGTAACGACCAGTGGCCGCCTGGATTGCCGCGTGCAGGGAGGTTTTGGCGATTATCTGAGGAGCCTGACGCAGGTTTCCTGAAAAAAGCGCTGTATCGGCTGGTAAAGGCGCGACGATATCGCACCTATGGTCAATACTCTTGCGCGGCAACCCAGGATTCGGAGCGCCGTCGTGTCACGCAAGCAGTGACGTTTGCGTAGCAACCAGAGTCGTCTCGGCAACGGGTACGACCGAGCACCCTTCAGACAAGGATGTAGCAATGATCAAGCCCACTGCCATGAGCGGCGGTCCCGCGCAAATCTGGAACAGCGCGGCCCAATTGGCGCAAGTTCCACACGTTGAACTCTCGACACTCATACCTCCCGGCGCACGCGTCGTGGTAGTCGCCCCTCACCCAGGCGATGAGGTCGTGGCATGCGGCGGCCTCCTGCAATTGCTGTCCAGTCTCGACTATCCGCTGCAATTGATTTCCGTCACCGATGGTAGTGCCAGCCACCCCGGCTCCAGCCTGTGGCCGCCCAAGCGCTTGAGTGTGTTTCGCGCCCAGGAAAGTGCTGAGGCCCTGCGCCGCCTGGGAATGCCCCTGCACAGCTTGAAGTGGCTGCGCGGCGGCTTCGCCGATAGTGCCCTGGCGGTGCGCGAGCAGCAATTGAGCCAGTTTATCGCGCGTTACCTGCAAACCGGTGACGTCGTACTGAGCACTTGGCGTACCGATGGGAACGATGATCACGATGCGGTCGGCCGCGCCGCTGCCAGTGCCTGCGCGTTGATGGGCGTACGCTTGCTGGAAATGCCCATCTGGGCCTGGCACTGGCCCGCCCGCGACGCAACGCGCATACCCTGGTCGCGGGCCCGCAAGATCCACCTCGAAACCCGGCAGGTGGCGCGCAAACGCCATGCCGCCTACGCCTATGCCAGCCAATTGGCCGGCGACCCGCAGATTTGCCTGGCGCCGATGTTGCCGCCGGTGTTGCTGGAACGGATGCGTGATCCCTATGAGATTGTGTTTGTGTAGTGGCTACTTGACTTGCTTGTACCTGTGAATTCTGACAGTGGCGGCCGTCGCAGGCTGTTGCTAACGTGGATCAGGTGCTGCATATCTTGAGGTGCAGTCGAGAAAGCCATGCCAACTCATTGCATTGGTCGATGTTTTCCGAGATAGGAAACCTGTAGTCCCTCCTGATCCGTATCGCGCGCTGTGTTGCTGTGGCCCTTATCCAAAAGGAAGGATGATCATGAGCGCACGGTTATCACCGTTGATGTGCTTGGGGATTACCATCGGTTCGGCATTGATACTCGCCGGTTGGCCGCTTGTCTCCCAGGCCAGTTGCACGCTGGCGTCCATGCCAGGAGATACCCGCTACACCTGCGACAGTGGGACCAGTCCGGGCCTGAACGACACCGATGGCAATAACACACTGACACTCCCCGCCGCAGGCAGCGGACGTATTGACGGCAACGTCACGTTCGGTGCGGGCCGGGACCGGCTTGAACAAGCATCTGGTGAAATCACGGGTGTGGTTGACCTTGGCGATGGTGACGACACAGTGCGCTTCACGGGCGGTCGCGCCGGCCGGATCCTGCAGGGCAATGGTATCGACGATTTCTTCATGACCGGAGGGACCATCGCATCCCTTTACCAAGGCGATAACCGGGATACGTTTTGGATGCTGGGCGGGGAAATCCTTGGAGCCTTTGAAGACGGTGATGTGGCGCAAATGAGCGGTGGCCGCATCGGTCGGGTGGATATGAAGCTGGATAAAAACATCTTCAGAATGTCCGGTGGCGAAATTGTTGGCAATCTGGTCACAGGTTTTGACACCGATACCATCGTCATGTCAGACGGCAGGATCGGTGGCAATATCAGCGTCAGCGGTGGCGATGACAGCATCACTATCACGGGCGGTGAAGTCGCCGGCGAGATCCGTGCCGGCCCAGGCAATGACAGGTTTGTGTGGGAGGCTGCAGGAACGATCCGCTCGCCCATCTTGATGGCTGCGGGCAATGATGAGGCCCTGTTGACAGGGCTCAGTGAAAGTGTGATGGCGTCCACCCCTACGCTGGACGGGGGAGATGGCGATGACACCTTGACCTTCAACAATACCCGCTCAGCCTCACCGGGCCGTTACATCAACTGGGAAAACGTAAAACTGGCAGACAGATCGCAACTGACCCTGGGAGGCGACTTCAAGCTGGGCGACAGCGTAACGCGCACCGGAAGCCTGTCCATCGATAAAACCAGCGTCTTGCTGGTCAACCAAGGCAGTATTAGCGCCTTTTCCACCGATCAGTCGGCGGTATTGAACAACAGTGGGCTGATCGACATGACCACCGGCCCAGCCAGTGCCACCGACAGCCTGACAGTCAACGGCAACTACAACGGCAATAACGGCCAGATTGCGTTGCAAAGCGTATTGGGCGACGACGGCTCGCCCAGCGACAAGCTGGTGGTAAACAAGGGCACTGTGCAAGGTAACACGACGCTCAGTATCACCAATCTGAGCGGGCCGGGCGCCGAAACCCTGAGCAACGGGATCCAGGTGGTCGAAGCGCGCAATGGTGCGATGGGCAGACCCGAGGCGTTCAGGCTGGGTGGTGGCTCCATGTCCGCTGGCGCTTTCGAGTACTTCTTGTTCAAAGGCGGTGTCACCGATGGCACTGCAGAGCACTGGTATCTTCGTTCAACCATCGCAGCGGCCCCGCCGACTGACCCGCAGGGCCCGCCTGTGCCCGTGCCGGTTCCCGCCGAGGGCGCCCCGATCGGGTTGCCCACCGCGGTTCCCAGCGCGCAGCCGATTGTCCTCTATCGCCCGGAAGTGCCCAACTACTCGGTATTCTTTCCTGCCGTACAGCAAATGGTCCAGGCGGCGCTGGGCACCTATCACGAACGCATGGGAGACCAGAGCCAGCAGCGAAGTACCGGTTCATTGCCCGCCGGTTGGGGCCGGGTCTATGGCAACAGCAGTCGCCAGAGCTATGCAGGCACAGTCAGTCCGCGGCTGGACAGCTCGCTGAACGGGTTTCAGGTGGGTAGCGATCTATACGCCTGGACCACTGACAATGGCCAGACCCAACGCGTCGGTTTCTTTGTCGGCCATAGCCGTCTGAAGGGCACAATTGATGGTTTCAACCGTGGCTGGCAGCAGTTGGATAGCGGCAAAACCACTTTGCGCAGCGATAGCGTCGGCGTGTATTGGACGCTGATTGATCCCTATGGCTGGTATGTGGATGCGGTGCTGATGGGCTCGCGCCTGGACGGCAACAGTGAGTCCGACCGGGGGCTCAAGCTCAAGACCGAAGGCCACGACGTGCTGGCCTCCGTTGAAATAGGTGTGCCGTGGCGCGTCTCCCAACGCTGGGAACTGGAGCCCCAACTGCAAGTGATCGGCAACCAGACCTCGCTGGATAGCCGCAATGACGGGATTTCCGATGTGAAATTTTCTGCCGATACCGCCATCACTACTCGACTTGGCGTTCGCCTGCGCGGCGACTATATGCTCGCTGACAGGCCGTTCCAGCCCTATTTGCGAGCGAACGTCTGGCACGCCTCATCCGGAACCAATCGTGTCAGTTTCAATGATGTCACTGACATTGATACCGAGCAGAAATCCACCACGCTGGGCCTCAAGGTCGGGGCTAGCTGGCAAGTATCCAAAGTCTTCAGCGTGTATGGCGAAGCGGGTTACAACAGCAACCTGGACAGCAACGCGTTGGATGCGCGTGAATTCACGCTGGGTGTCAGGGGCGAGTTCTAATGAGGGTTCCCGTAGCAGCTGCCGAGCCTGGGCTCGGTAGCTGCTACGGGGTGCAGTTCAATTCAAGGCAGGCCGCAAGATCAGCACGCCCAACGGCGGCAGGTCGAGGGACAGTGATACCGGCTGCCCATGGCTGGGTTCGTCGAGGGTAAAGACCTCGCCGCCATTGCCATAGTTGGAGCCGGCATAGGTATCGGCATCGCTGTTGATCACCTCGCGCCAGTGTCCGGCAAACGGTACACCGACCTTGTAGGCTTTGCGCGGCACCGGCGTAAAGTTGGCCACCACCAACACTGGCCTGCCCTCCTTGCTCCAGCGCAGCCAGGCATAGACGCTATTGATGGCGTCGTCGCCAATCAGCCACTGGAAGCCCTGCGGTGCATCGTCCTGGTCGTGCAACGCCGGCTCTTCGCGGTACAAGCGGTTAAGGTCGCCCACCAGTTTCTGTACGCCCCGGTGTTCCGGGTATTGCAGCAGGTACCAGTCCAGTTGCTGGTCGTGATTCCACTCGCGCCACTGGCCGAACTCGCACCCCATGAACAGCAGCTTCTTGCCCGGATGCATCCACATAAAACTCAGATAGGCGCGCAGGTTGGCGAATTTCTGCCAACGGTCGCCCGGCATCTTATCGATCAGCGAATGCTTGCCATGGACGACTTCGTCGTGGGAAATCGGCAGGATGAAGCGCTCGGACCAGGCGTACACCAGGCCAAAGCTCAACTCACTGTGATGATGGGCGCGGTACACCGGGTCTTGCTGGATGTAGTGCAGCGAATCGTGCATCCAGCCCATGTTCCACTTGTAGTCGAAGCCCAGCCCGCCCTGCTGGGTGCTTTGGCTGACGCCGGGCCAGGCGGTGGACTCTTCGGCAATCACCAGCGCGCCGGGGGCCTCCAAAGCCACGACGTCGTTGAGATGACGCAGGAAGTCGATGGCCTCCAGGTTCTCCCGGCCGCCGTGGCGATTGGGCACCCATTGGCCGGCCTCGCGTGAATAGTCGCGATACAGCATCGATGCCACGGCATCTACCCGCAGGCCGTCGATGTGGAAGTGTTTCAACCAGTGCAGCGCCGAGGCCAGCATGAACCCATGGACTTCGGTACGCCCCAGGTTGTAGATCAGCGTGTCCCAGTCCTGGTGGAAGCCTTCCAGCGGGTTGCCGTATTCGTAAAGCGCCGTACCGTCAAATTGCGCCAGGCCATGGGTGTCGGTGGGGAAATGCGCCGGAACCCAGTCGAGAATCACCCCGATATCGGCCTGATGGCAGGCGTTGACGAAAGCAGCAAAGTCATCTGGCGAGCCATAGCGCGCGCTGGGGGCAAACTGCGACAACAACTGATAACCCCAGGAACCGCCGAACGGGTGTTCCATGATCGGCATCAGTTCTATATGCGTGAAGCCCAACTCCTGTACATAAGGAATCAGCCTTTGCGCCAACTCGTGCCAGCCGTACTGACGGGACACTTCGCCCGCCTCGTCCAGCTCGCATTGCCATGAACCGACGTGCAGTTCATAGATCGACAGGGGCGCAGCGGGTTGCTGGCGTTCGCCACGGGCCTGCATCCAGGCATCGTCCTGCCAGTCGATCTGTAACGGTGCGGCGACTTTCGAGGCGGTGTCGGGTGGCAACTGAGTAGCCAGGGCCATGGGGTCGGCCTTGAGAGGCAGAATGCCGTGGGCGCCGAGAATTTCGTATTTGTAGGCCGCGCCCGGTTGCAGCCGTGGAATAAATATCTCCCACACGCCCGCGGGGTGACGCAGGCGCATCGGATGGCGGCGGCCGTCCCAGATATTGAAGTCTGCGACGACCGAGACGCGTCGGGCATTGGGTGCCCATACGGCAAAGCGCACACCCTGAACGCCGTCCACATGGGTCAACTGGGCGCCCAGGCAACTGCTCAGGTCACGGTGGTTGCCTTCGGCAAACAGGTACAGATCCATCTCCCCCAGCAGCAATTGGCTGAAGCTGTAGGGATCTTCGGTAACCTGCTCGCCCCCGGCCCATTGGATTTTCAGCAGGTATTGCTGGCGTGTGGCGAATTGCCCGACAAACAGTCCCGGCACCGGCGTGGTGTCGAGGCGGCCAATCAGCTCGCCGCTGTCGCGCGCCAGCACTTCGACACTTAGGGCTTCTGGCAGGAAGGCGCGGATAAACTGACCGCCCTGCTCATCATCGTGCGGCCCCAGGATCGCGAACGGATCCGGGTGCTCGGCACGCACCAGTGCATCGATGTCCTTGGGCGCCGGCATTACGGTCAATGTTGGCTGCAGCGGTTCATTATGCGTAAAACTCATGACGTTTCCCCTCCGCGTGCAGTTTTGGGCGGTGTTTTCAAGCCACTGAGCAAGTCGTGCAACCCTCTCAAGGGTACCGGCAACCAGGCAGGACGATTTTCCGCTTCATAGGCCACCTCGTACGCGGCCTTCTCCAGGCTGAACAACGCAAGCGCGGCATCAGGCCCATTGGCATCCTGCCAATCATGCGCAAGTGTAGTCGTAGCCTCTTGATACGCCTGAATAAACGCCTGGCGTGCTTCGCTTACGTAGCGATCGGCGACCCGCTGCCGTGCAGCATTGGCTTCGGGCGAATGATCCAGCCCCTGGCCTTGCACATTCAGGGCCAGCGCCGCGGCGTAATCGAACGAGCGCAGCACGCCGGTCACATCCTTGTACGGGCTGTGCTTGCCTCGACGTTCATGCAGGGCGCGCGCCGGCTCGCCTTCAAAGTCGATCAGGTAGGCATCGCCCTTGACCACCAGCACCTGGCCCAGGTGCAAATCGCCATGCACACGGATGCGCCAGCCACCGACGGTGGCCTTGGCCAGTGCCTGGACGTGGCTGGCGATGATTTTTTTCTGCGCCAGTAGCTCACTGACCAACGACTGGTCTGCCCGACTCAAGGTGCTTTGGTGCTGCTTGAGCAAGTGCAAGGCCTGATCCAGTTGGGCTGCGACCTGTTTGGCCAGGGCCTGGCTGTCCTTGACCGATGTCACCTGCGGCGCAAAGTCCGGATTGTCGGTAGGCACGGCCAGCACCTGGTGCATTTCGCCCAGGCGTTGCCCCAACAGCGCGGCGAAATCCGCCAGTTCGCCGAGGGCGTTGTAGTGTTGCTCCTGCTCGGAAATCGCCTCGGCCAATTCGTCACGAATCGCCCGTTCCAGGTTGTTCTGGGTCCAGGCCCAGGCATCGCCCTGGTTGCTCAGGTAGCCCTGGGCAATCATCAGCAAATTGTCCTGCCCTTCGGCATCGCGGCGAACCACCGAGCCCAGCAGCGGCGAAATATGCGCATAGCCGGCAGCGGTCAGATAGGCGCTCATTTCCAGTTCCGGGTGTACGCCTGTGCTGATCTTGCGGATCAGCTTGAGCACCAGGCTTTCGCCGATCACCACCGAGCTGTTGGACTGCTCGGCTGCCAGGTAACGCACCTGCAACTCCTCGGCAGGTAGCCATTGGGCCAACTGCGCGGTTGGCTCGAAGTGAATATCGCCGTCGCTGGAGTTGAGCACGGTGTTAGCCTGCATCGCCTGGATGACTTCGCGCACAAAGGTGTCGAGACTGAAGGCATCGGTGATCAAACCGACCTGACGCACACGCCGCACACGCGCCAGGGCCAATTGCTGGGGCAAGGCGCTGGTAAATTGGTCTTCGCCGAGCAGGCCGAACGGCAATTGATAGCGGCTCACCTGCCCACCGCTGCTGACTTCGAGTTCACTGAGCAATACCGGGTGCTGCGGGTCGCCAAAACGCACGCCATACGCGATATGAACGCTGTCGATGGTCGAATCCTTGCCGGCAAACCAGCGGCGCTTGGGCAACCATACCGGTAGCGAGGTTTGCTCCAGCGTGGTGCGACATGGGGCTTCAAGCAATTCCTCAAGGCGCTTTTTCAGCACCAGAGTGGTGAAGTCCGGGATGCTCTGTGCAGGTTCCACGTGCCAACTGGGCATCTGGTTTTCTGCGGCAAGCACGAACCAATAGAAACCGTAAGGCGCCAGCGTCAGCAAGAAATTCAACTGGCCGATGGGCGGAAATGCATTGCCGCCGAGCATTTCCACCGGGACCATGCCGGCAAACGCTGACAGGTCCAGCTCGGCCGCCTGGGCGGTACGCGACACGTTGGCCACGCACAGAATTATTTCCTGCTTGCCGTCGGCGCCGGTGTACTCGCGGGTATACGCCAGAATGCGTCGGTTGCTGGGCGACAGCATTTTCAGGCTGCCACGCCCGAACGCCTTGGATTGTTTGCGAATCGCCAGCATGCGCCGGGTCCAGTTCAACAACGAGTGCGGGTCCTGTGTCTGGGTTTCGACGTTGACCGACTGGTAGCCGTAGAGCGGGTCCATGATCGGCGGCAGTACCAGGCTGGCCGGGTCGGCGCGGGAGAAGCCGCCGTTGCGATCGATCGACCACTGCATGGGCGTACGTACGCCATCGCGATCCCCCAGGTAAATGTTGTCACCCATGCCGATCTCATCGCCGTAATACAGGGTCGGTGTACCCGGCATCGACAGCAACAGGCTATTGAGCAACTCGATGCGGCGTCGGTCTCGTTCCATCAACGGCGCCAGGCGCCGGCGAATGCCCAGGTTGATGCGCGCACGACGGTCGGCGGCGTAGTAGTTCCACAGGTAATCGCGCTCCTTGTCGGTGACCATCTCCAGGGTCAACTCATCGTGGTTACGCAAAAATATCGCCCACTGGCAATTGGCCGGGATTTCCGGGGTCTGGCGCAGGATATCGGTGATCGGGAAGCGGTCTTCCTGGGCCAGGGCCATATACATGCGTGGCATCAGCGGGAAGTGGAAGGCCATGTGGCATTCATCCCCGTCATCGCCCTTTTTGTCACCAAAATACAGCTGGGTATCTTCCGGCCACTGGTTGGCTTCGGCCAGCAGCATGCGATCCGGGTAGTTGGCGTCGATCTCGGCGCGGATCTGCTTGAGGACGTCGTGGGTTTCCGGCAGGTTTTCGTTGTTGGTGCCATCGCGCTCGATCAGGTACGGGATAGCGTCCAGGCGCAGGCCGTCGATGCCCATGTCCAGCCAGTAGCGCATTACCGACAATACGGCTTTCATGACTTGCGGGTTGTCGAAGTTCAGGTCCGGTTGGTGGGAATAAAAGCGATGCCAGAAATACTGGCCGGCGACCGGATCCCAGGTCCAGTTGGATTTCTCGGTGTCGAGAAAAATAATCCGCGTGCCATCGTACTTCTGGTCGTCATCGGACCACACGTAGAAGTCTCGTGCACTGGAGCCGGGCTTGGCCTTGCGGGCCCGCTGGAACCAGGGGTGCTGGTCGGAAGTGTGATTGATCACCAGCTCGGTGATCACACGCAGTCCGCGTTTATGGGCTTCTGCGATAAAGCGCTTGGCGTCGGCCATGGTGCCGTAGTCGCTGTGTACACCTCGGTATTCGGCGATGTCATAACCATCGTCACGCCGTGGCGAGGGGTAGAACGGCAGCAGCCAGATGGTGTTCACGCCAAGGTCGGCAATGTAGTCAAGCTTGGCGATCAGGCCCGGAAAGTCACCGATACCGTCGTTGTTGGAGTCGAAATAGGATTTGACGTGAACTTGATAGATCACCGCGTCCTTGTACCAGAGCGGGTCTTTGATAAAGGTGGCAGCCTTGGGCTTCTTCGCCATGGGGTAACTCCTGAAAATTCTGAAAAACCCTTGCCCGGTCTGGCTAAAGACGCGGGTCAGGACGTGCTGATTCGCCAGATCCCGAACGGCTGGTGCCATGGTTCGATGCGCATGAACTGCGTCTTGCCGTACCAGGTCCAGCGGTGGCCGTTCATCAAGTCTTCGCCTTGGGTCTGGGCGTCATCGGGCAGCCCCATCTCCCAGAGCGGCAGTTCGAAGTGCGCCTCCTGGGCGTTGAAAGGATCAAGGCTCACGGCCACTAGAATGAAGTTGCTGCCGTCCTCACTGCGTTTGCCGAAGTACAGGATGTTGTCGTTCCAGGCGTTGTAGAGCGTGAGCCCCAGATGCGTCTGCAGGGCCGGGTTCTGTCGACGAATGCGGTTGAGCTGGGCGATTTCGGCAATGATGTTGCCGGCAGCGGTGAAGTCTCGGGGCCGTAGCTCGTACTTTTCCGAGTCCAGGTACTCTTCCTTGCCGGGAACCGGCGCGGATTCACACAGTTCAAAGCCCGAATACATGCCCCACAGCCCGGAGCCCATGGTTGCCAGCGCAGCACGGATCAGAAAGCCGGCACGCCCCGAACCATGCAGGAAACCGGGGTTGATATCCGGCGTATTGACGAAAAAGTTCGGTCGATAGCACTCGCGCCATGGCGACTGGTTGAGTTGCGTCAGGTATTCACTGAGCTCGGACTTGGTGTTGCGCCAAGTGAAATAGGTATAGCTCTGGGAATAACCGACCTTGCCCAGGCGAGCCATCATCGCGGGCGTGGTAAAGGCTTCGGCGAGGAAGATCACCTCGGGATGGCTGGCGCGCACGTCACTGATCAACCATTGCCAGAATGGCAGTGGCTTGGTGTGAGGGTTATCGACGCGGAACGTCTTGACGCCCTCCTTGACCCACCCGATGACGATATCCCGCAGCTCGATCCACAGGCTGGGGATCGCATCGGCGGCATAGAAGTCGACGTTGACAATGTCCTGATATTTTTTCGGCGGGTTCTCGGCATATTTGATGGTGCCGTCCGGCCGCCAGTTGAACCAACCGGGATGCTGCGTGAGCCAGGGATGGTCCTGGGAGCACTGGATCGCAAAGTCCAGGGCGACTTCCAGGCCATGATCTGCGGCCGCAGCGACCAGGCGCCGGAAATCTTCACGGCTGCCCAATTGGGAGTGAATGGCGTCATGGCCGCCCTCCTCGCTGCCAATCGCGTAGGGGCTGCCTGGATCATCGGGGCCTGCGTTCAGGGCGTTGTTCTTGCCCTTGCGGTGGCTGCGGCCGATGGGGTGAATCGGCGGGAAGTACAGCACATCAAAGCCCATGTCATGAATCATCGCCAACCGCGAATGCACGTCGTTGAACGTGCCGTGGCGCGCGGGATCATCGGTGACCGAGCGTGGGAAAAGCTCGTACCAACTGGCGAACAGAGCCTGTTGACGCTCCACATCGATGGGGTAAATCGCACTGGTGCTCAAATAAGGGCGCAGGTCGGCCTCGGCCATCAGGCCTGCACTGTCCTTGTGCAGGAACCGCGCGACTTGCTCGGTTTCCAGCAGGCCCGACACTTGCTGATGCAATAGCAGCAAACGCTCGCGCAACTCACCCTCGCTGCGCTCGGCAGCCTGCTGTATCTGGTTGCGGCCTTCCTGCAGTTCCAGGCTGACGGGCACACCGGCCATGTGTTTCTTGCCCAGTTCGTAGCAGAAACTGGCGAACTGATCGACCCACGCCTCGACGCAATACTGATGCGGGCCCTGCACAGTCACGGTAAAAGCACATTCCCACGCGTTATTGCCCAGCTCGTTCATTGCCACACTGTGCCAGTGCTCATGCGTAATGGAGCGCCAGCGCACCCGCACCGCCAATTGGTCGTGACCATCGGCGAATACTTTACTGGTGACGTGGACTCGCTCGCCCTCCACCGCCTTGACCGCAAATTCACCGCCGTCGATCACCGGCATGGTGTCCTCAATGGCGATCCTGGGCATCAAAAGCGCTTTAGACAACGGCAAGAGCGAGGTTGAATCGTTTAGTTCCGGTAGTGGGTGTTGCAAAAATTCAGCAGTCATCGAGCATCACCTCTACGCCCCAAGGACGCTCTTTTGCTTGATCGTAATTGCGCAACAGCCTGGCTCTTCCCGAGCCGGGTTGCATAAGGTCCGAGCCCGCTTGCGGCGCAAAAGTTCAGGTGGATGTACCGCCATTGAGCGGGAATCAATTGGCCATGCAGGTTGTCCACCGATACAACCAAGCACAAAGGAGGCCACACCGATGAATATCCCGATCCCGCCTGAACCCCCTGATCCCAACATAGACAAACCGACATTGCCGCCGACGGAGCCTGAGCCGATTCCCGACCAGGAACCGCCCGGCAACGAGCCACCACCGGTTGAAGAACCGCCCACAACCATGCCACCAATAATTGTCTGAAATATCGATCAGGGTTTTTCGAAAAGCCGGACGATCCTCGGCATCACGCTGAACACCACCAGCGCCAATACCGTACTCAATACGGCTGTCGACTCCTTGCCCATCCCCGCCGCCACCCCAATGGCGGCGGTCATCCAGAGGCCAGCGGCGGTGGTCAGCCCCTTGACGTTTTCTTCTGCATCTTGCGCTTTGCCCTTGAGAATGGTCCCCGCCCCCAGAAAGCCGATACCGGCAATCACCCCCTGGACCACCCGGCTCATTGCATCGGCCTCGGCGCCGGATATCTGCGGCACCAGCACAAACAACGCCGCCCCCATCGCCACCAGCATATGGGTGCGCACGCCGGCGGCCTTGCCTTTGTGTTCGCGCTCAAAGCCCAGGATGCCGCCCAGCAGCGCCGCGAACAGCAGGCGCAGGGTAATTTGGGTCACTTGTTGTGCATCGCCGATACCGTTGAATTCGGCTTGCAGGGTTTGCCAGACTTCATGCCACCAGGCGTCCATGGAGCAGTCCTTTCAGGGGGGAATAAAGGATGGACAGCAGCGACCGCCAGTCAGTTGCCCCGAACCATCACCGCACTGCCGTCCTCCTAAGGTATAGGCCCACAAGGCGAGGAGAACACCATGCCTGTACGCATCGAAAACCAGACGTGCTACTTCAAGATCGACGACAACGGCCAGGAAACCAGCCGTGCGGCCGCCACGTTGACGGTCATTACCGACAGCGAAAAATCCATGTCGGCGGTTGAACTCGACGGTCAGCGGATCTACATCACCGAGGTCGAAGCCGATGCGTTGACCGTTGCAGGTGCTACCGATGGCCGCAAGCACCTCAAGGCCAGCGAAGGTGATTCGGTGATCTGATTGATCTGGATCAGCACAGCCCCGGGTGGCTTGATCCAGATACGGGCGTCCCGGCGCGCGGGGTGCAGCACATTGTCGCAGCGGCGGGTCAGAGTCCCATCTGATCCGCTTTTTATGGTTTTACCTGAGTCTGTTATGCAAACAGATGACAGCCCATAGTTCATCCGCCTGATGGAGGCTGATGAGCGAAAGACCATGAGCGATAAAATCCCCGTCCGATTAGTAGAGACATTCGAGCCTGCACACCCAAAGAAGGTGAAGGCCAAGTCCAGCGACAACCTGATTCATACCCGCAGTTTCACCGGTTTGTACCGTACCTTGCGCGTAAGCGGCGCCGGCTTCTTGTTCCTGGCTTTTTTCGGCACCGTGTGGTTGAACTGGGGTGGTCGCCAGGCTGTGTTATGGGACCTGGCTGAAAGCAAGTTCCACATTTTTGGCGCGACCTTCTGGCCCCAGGACTTCATTCTGTTGTCGGCGCTGTTGATCATCTGCGCGTTTGGCCTGTTTGCGATCACCGTGTTCGCTGGCCGGGTGTGGTGCGGCTACACCTGCCCGCAAAGCTCGTTTACCTGGCTATTCATGTGGTGTGAGAAAGTCACCGAAGGCGAACGCAACCAGCGGATCAAGCTGCAGGCGGCACCGTGGAGCATCAACAAGCTACTCAGGCGTTCGGCCAAGCATTCCCTTTGGATGGCGATCAGCATCCTCACCGGGCTGACGTTTGTGGGCTACTTCACACCGATCCGGCCTTTGGCCGAAGAGTTGCTGACCTGGCAAATGGGCGGCATCAGCCTGTTCTGGGTGCTGTTTTTCACAGGAGCCACCTACGTCAATGCCGGCTGGCTGCGCGAAGCGGTGTGCATGCACATGTGCCCGTATGCGCGGTTCCAGAGTGTGATGTTCGACAAGGACACCCTGACCATCTCCTATGACGCTGCCCGGGGCGAACGTCGCGGGCCACGCAAACGTGACGTGAACCCGACCGACGCCGGCCTCGGTGACTGCATTGATTGCTATCTGTGCGTGCAAGTCTGCCCCACCGGCATCGACATCCGCGATGGCTTGCAAATGGAGTGCATCGGCTGCGCGGCCTGCATCGATGCCTGCGACTCGATCATGGATAAAATGGGTTATGCCCGCGGGCTGGTGAGCTACACCAGCGAACATCAGCTGCAAGGTGGCAGGACGCAACTGCTACGGCCCCGGCTGATCGGCTACAGTGCGGTGCTGCTGGTGATGATCGGCGCGTTGGTGGTGGCATTGGTCGAACGCCCGATGGTGTCGCTGGATGTCACCAAGGATCGCGGAATGTTTCGCGAGAACAGCGAAGGTTTGATCGAGAATATCTATAGCCTCAAGGTCATCAACAAGACCCAGCAGCGTCAGGATTACCGCCTGGAGCTGGTAGACGGTGACGGCTTCCAGCTCCAGGGCAAGACCCGGATCAGCCTGGCGCCCGGCGAAATAACAGATGTACCGGTATCCGTCGCGATGACGGCGGACAAACCCTCCAGCAGTTCGCAAACCATAAGCTTCAAGGTGACAGACACCGATCAACCCGGTATTTACAGCGTCGCCAACAGCCGGTTTGTGGCACCGTTGAATCGCTGATACAACGCTGCGGTTTGGATTGGCAAACATTACCCACTGCACTAGGCCCTTGATGAAACGCTACGAAAAATTCGCCGAAGACATCGCAGAACTGATCCGCTCCGGCGTCCTGGGCCCTGGCCAGCGGGTGCCGTCGGTGCGTTATGCCAGCCAGACCTATGGCGTCAGCCCGTCCACGGTGTTCCAGGCTTACTACCTGCTGGAGCGCCGTGGGTTGATTCGCGCCCGACCGCGCTCCGGCTATTTCGTCAATACCCACGCCCCAAGCCCGTTTTCTGAGCCTGCAGTGAGTACTCATGTTCACGAGACCACTGAAGTCGACGTCAGTGAACTGGTGTTTTCAGTGCTCGATTCGATCAAGGATCCGCAGACCGTACCGTTTGGCTCTGCCTTCCCCAGCCCGACGCTGTTTCCGCTGCAGCGACTGGCGCGTTCCCTGGCCACCGCCAGCCGGGAGATGGACCCGCGCATGGTCGTCACCGACATGTCGCCGGGTAACCCGCAACTGCGCCGGCAGATTGCCCTGCGCTATATGGTCGGCGGCCTGATGCTGCCGATGGAAGAGCTGCTGATTACCAACGGTGCCCTGGAAGCCCTGAACCTGTGCCTGCAGGCCGTGACAGAACCGGGCGACCTGGTGGCCATCGAAGCCCCGGCGTTTTATGCCTGTCTGCAAGTGCTCGAGCGCTTGAAACTCAAGGCGGTGGAAATCCCCGTGCACCCCCGTGATGGTCTTGACCTTCAAGTGCTGGCCCAAAGCCTTGCGCGTTACCCGATCAAGGCCTGCTGGTGCATGACCAGTTTCCATAACCCCATGGGGGCAACCATGCCCGAGGCAAAAAAGCAGGAGCTGGTGCAGTTGCTGCGTGAGCACCAGGTGCCGTTGATTGAAGACGATGTGTACGCCGAACTGTACTACGGGCAACAGGCCCCAAAACCGGCCAAGGCCTTTGATACCGAAGGCCTGGTGATGCATTGCGGTTCCTTCGCCAAGAGCCTGGCACCCGGGTACCGCATTGGGTGGGTGGCGGCGGGACGCTATGCGACAAAGATCGAAAGGCTGAAGCTGATGACCTCGTTATGCGCCTCGATGCCCGCCCAGGCGGCGATTGCCGACTACCTGCAACACGGCGGTTACGACCGCCACCTGCGTAAACTGCGCGATGCGCTGGAAGAACAACAACGTTCAATGCTGGCCGCCATTGCCCGTTACTTTCCTGCGCAAACCCGCGTGAGCCAGCCTGCCGGCGGCTACTTCCTGTGGCTGGAACTGCCAGGGCAAACCGATTCGCTGAAACTGTTCCAGATGGCGTTGGCCCAAGGCATCAGCATCGCACCGGGGCCGATCTTTTCGCCGACCCAGCGATTCGGCAACTGTATCCGCCTGAACTACGGCAGCCCCTGGGATGAAGCCAGTGAAAAGGCGATGGAGACATTGGGGCGTATCGTGCGCTCGTTCTGAGGGTAACCTCATTGATTGGTTCGGAACCAAAGCTGCTGCCGAGCCACTCAAAACTGGCACTTCTCACGTAAGGAGTTGCCCTCCCCCACGCCGGTTAGCATCAGAGGTCATTCGTGAGTATCGCTTTTCTACGAAGCAATTTGAGCCTGTTGCCCAGCGCCCCGAAACCATTGCCCCTCCCGCCGCACTACATGCGTATGACGGAACAACAGCAAGTACGTAACATGGCTGAAACGGGTCCGTTGGGACGCCCTGCTGGCGATCATCGTTCAGCCGAGCGAATTATTGAGCAGAGTTCTACGCTCACGCATTTTTTGGGTACTTGCGACCATTATGAGGTGGGTGACAACCTCAAAATGCACGTAGGTGACTGGACCGCTGCCAATGCAAGCCCGGAGTCCCGTGCCGACGCCGCATACAACCTGGACCAGGTGCTGCGGTTTATCGATAACGTAGATGAGCGCACGCTTGACGGCAGTCAGGAACGCAGCGGTGTTGTTGAAGGTTTTTCTAACTATGGGTACACCACTCAGGAAAACTCGGAAGCCCATTTGCTCAAGCAGTTTTCCGCAGCGGGTTATTCAGCGCTGCGCAATCTGCCGACTTGATTAACGCCCACCACCCAAGTCGATGAACGTCCCGGTGGAGTACGAAGCCTTGTCCGACAGCAGCCAGACAATCGCTTCAGCCACTTCGTCCGGACGCCCACCACGGGCCATGGGGATGCCCGATTCCAACTTGCTGACCCGGTCCGGGTCACCACTCAGGGCATGAAAGTCGGTGTAGATGTAGCCAGGACGTACCCCATTGACGCGAATGCCCTCGCCCGCCACTTCCTTCGACAAGCCGATGGTGAAGGTGTCCAGCGCACCTTTGGACGCCGCATAGTCGACGTACTCGCCCGGTGAGCCGAGGCGCGAGGCCACCGACGAGACATTGACGATGCTGCCGCCTTGTCCGCCATACCTGGGCGACATGCGCAGCACTGCGTGCTTGGCACACAGGATTGGGCCAAGGACATTGGTTTTGATGATTTTCAGGATGCGGAACTCGGACATTTCATCGACCCGCGACTTGTGGCCGACGGTGCCTGCATTGTTGACCAGTGCCGTGACCCTGCCCAGTTCGGAATCCACACGGTTGAACAGACTGATCACTTCATCTTCGATGCTGACATCGGCACGTACCGCGATGGCTTGGGCGCCAAGTGCGCGCACTTGCGCCAGCACACTGTGAGCGGCCTCTTCGTCAGACTGGAAGTTGATGCAGATGCGATAGCCCTGACGGGCGGCCAACAACGCGGTGGCGGCGCCGATCCCACGACTGCCACCGGTGATGATGACGACTTTTTCCATGGGTGTTGTCTCCTGGTGGACCTCAAAACGGTTGGATCCAAGAATACCCGCGACCGCCCTGTTTTGCATGGATCCACATCAACGCCCTGTCATATCACCTGCCAGCACACTGGACTGGTACTGCTCCACTCTATTCAATGGCGCGGGGTGAGGCACCGGCCTATACCCACCTGCGACCAGGACATGCCCGTTACTCAGGCACGCAGCACTGTGGCCGTAGCGGCCATCATACAACTCCCCTGTCAGCGACCATTGGTTCGATGACGGGAGAAACAACTCTGCGCTCTGGGCGTTTTGCGGGTTGGCGATTGAGCTGTCACCGACCATCAGCACCTCTCCTGTCAGCAGGCGCGTAGCACTGTGGCCTTTGCGTGGCACCATCATTTGCGTGGAAGACCAGGTATTGGCGCCCGGGTCGTAGATAAACGCGACGTCCTGAGCTACACCGAACGGTTCTGCACTGCCGCCGGCAACCAATAGACGACCGTTCTCCAGCAAAGTCGCGGTGTGCTGCATGCGCGGTTGTGGCAAGGGGCGGACTGCATGCCAGCAATCGTCCGATGGGTCATATATTGAAACCTGCGTCAGGGCAGCATTTTTACGTCCCGAGTAGCCCCCGATCACGAGGATTTTCCCCGTGGGCAAGCGAGTCGCGGTGTGATCCATGCAATCAACCGGCAGCACCGTCGCCAGGCGCCACTTTCCGGTGGCAGGGTCATAACGTTCTGCGCTGTCCTGCACTTGGCCACCGCTCGATTGCAGGTTGTTGCCCCCCGCGACGAGTACTTCACCCGACGGCAACAGCGTAGTGCTGTGACCGAAGCGTGGAAACGCCAACGCGCCGGTCGATGTCCACTGGTCACCCGCCAGGTCATAAAGCAAGGCACTTGCGTATGATTGGCCGTTACCACTGCCCCCTACCGCCAGCACTTGGCCTGAGGCCAGCAGCACCGCCCCGCAGCCGGTTCGAGGCTGTGCCAGGGGCGCAACCTGCCGCCAGAGTCCGGTGCGTGGATCAAACCGCTCCACGCCAGCCACTGCACCCCGGCCAGGGAGTCGCGCTTCCCAATGCCTGGGAAACATCCAGTTCAGGAATGAATCATAAAGTCGATAGTTCTGGTGCACCCTTGCATCGCTACCGCCAATAACCAGGAGCCCTTCATCCGCAAGTACCACGCTGGCGTGGAAAGCACGCGCCTGCTGCATGGCATTGACCGGCATAAACCCGCCTGGATTCGTAGTCATCATGTCCCTCGACTTTTGCGCCTTTGATTTGCAAGTCCTTGCAAATCAAAGGCTACAACGCGGCAAACATGGGTTCTACTGTCAGAATTGACAGGTATCGCTCAACAAAGGTTGTCCCTCAATCATGGTTATTTGGTGCCAGTCCTTTCCAGGTTGTGAAAGGACTGTTACTTAGTGCTCGACAATGAACGTTCACGACAGATTTCGAGCATGAAATCCTCGGCCGGCAACGGGTGCCCCAGTAGATATCCCTGGAGAGAGTCACACCCCAAGCGCGTCAGGAAATTCTGCTGCACATCGGTTTCCACACCTTCGGCCACAATTCGCAAGCCCAGGGCCTGCCCCAGCGCGACGATGGCCGAGACGATAGCCGCGTCATCGCTATCGTGCTCCAGGTCACGGACAAAACCACGATCGATTTTTAGCTCATTGGCCGGCAAGCGCTTGAGGTACATCAGGCTCGAATAGCCGGTGCCGAAGTCGTCGATGGACAGGTCGACGCCCATGTCCGATAGTTTTTGCAACACGGTCATGCTTGCGTCGGCATTGCTCATTGCCGTGGTTTCGGTGATCTCAAGGGTCAGGCTGTTGGGCGGCAATTGATGACGTTCCAACGCGTCGGCAACACTCTTGACCAACCCAGCATGGCAAAACTGCAAGGCCGAAAGGTTCACGGCAATACGCCAGCTCTTATAACCCTGAGCATACCAGACTTGCATCTGGCGGCATGCCTCATCAAGCACCCATTCGCCGATGGGAATGATCAACCCGGTTTTTTCCGCCAGTTCAATGAATTTGTCCGGCATCAACAGCCCATGCTGGGGGTGCTCCCAACGCAGCAGGGCTTCGGCGCCGACCGGCTGGCCGCTGCCTGCATCGAACTTTGGCTGGTAATAGAGTTTGAGCTGCCGGTGCTCCAAGGCATTGCGCAGGTCTTGCAACAGTTGCAGTTGCTTGCGCGCGTTGGTGTTCATCGACACATCAAAAAAACTATAACCGTTCTTGCCCATGCTTTTGGCGTGATACATCGCCGCATCGGCGTTCATCAGTAATTCCTGGGGGGTTACGCCATTGCCCGGAAACAACGCAATGCCGATGCTGGCAGAAATATTCAACTCCTGCTCGGCCACCCGGAAGACTTGATTGATCAGGCCAACCTGACGTGCCGCGAGGCGGACCGCGTCATCGGGCGAATGCAGCTGCACCAGCAATACAAATTCGTCACCACCGATCCTGGCCAGGGTGTCCTGGCTGCGCAGGTCTTCGCGAAGGCGCAGCCCCACCTCACGCAGCAGTTGGTCGCCCATATGATGACCAAAGGCGTCGTTGACTGGTTTAAAGCCATCAAGGTCGATAAACATCAGGGCAAAACAACCATCCTGTTCAGTAGCCCACTGCGTCGCCTGCTGGATGCGATCCGAGAGCAACGTACGGTTTGGCAGGCCGGTCAACGTATCGTGCAGGGCCAGGTGGATGAGTTCCTCGTTGGCCTGGCTCAGAGAATCAGCCAGCACGGCGGTGCGTGCTTCCAGGCGCGCGTCCAGCAATGAGGTCAATAACGCGATGACCAGCACTGCCAACGTGGTGATCAGCACCAGAATATCCAGACCGCTGCCACTCAAACCGTTCACGATTGCGCCACAAAAACTACCATCGGCAAAGCGTGCAGCGGCCATCCCGGTGTAATGCATGCCGACAATCGCCACGCCCATGATCACCGCAGCCCCGGATCGGGCCAGGCGCACATAGGGGGTATTGCGCCGCAGGTTAAAGGCGATCCATAGCGCAGCGGCCGAGGCGCCGACGGCGATCAGCAAGGACGCACCAAACAAGGTCGGGTCATAGTCGATGCCGGGTGTCATGCGCAAGGCGGCCATGCCGGTGTAGTGCATGGAGCTGATGCCTGCCCCCATGACGAGTGCGCCAAACCCCAGTTGCCACATCGGCAAGCGCGGCTGACTGACCAGCCACAGGGCGAAACCGCAGGAAAGGACCGCGATCAATAGCGACAGCGCGGTGATGCCGATGTCGTACCCCAGGGCAATCGGCAGGCGGAACGCTAACATGCCGATAAAGTGCATCGACCAGACGCCAACCCCCATGGCCAACGCACCGCCGGCCATCCACAGGTACACCGCGCGCCCTTTTGCCGTGGCGATGCGCCCGGTCAAGTCCAAGGCGGTATAGGACGCAAGGATTGCCACAAACAGGGAAATAACAACCAGCGCAGGGGAGTAACTACCGGTGAGCATTGGACTTCTCGATACTAACGGCTCGAAGAGCGTCCGTGCCGTGGGGAAAGGTCGCGATTGTAGCGAGAATAATTCTCGGAAGCCTGAAAATTATCAAAATGCCACCTACCCCGTCCCGTAGCTACCGCCCTCAGTCTAGACGACCCAGGGCAAGTGCAAACCGCGGTTATGGTTTCTCGTCAGGCTGCATCTTCCCATCCCAACCACCACCCAGGGCAGCGATCAATTGCACGCTCGCCACCAGTCGGGTTTGCAGCAGCGTCAGCACGGTACGTTCATTGCTCAACGCTGTCGCCTGCACGTTCACTACATCAAGGTAGGCGATCATCCCGGCCTTGTATTGGTTCTGGGTCAGGCGCAGGGACTCGCGAGCCGACTCCAGCGCCTCGTTGCTTACGCCAGCCTCGTCTTCCAGGACCTTGAGTTGAACCATGTAGTTTTCCACTTCCCGGAAGCCATCCAATACCGTCTGGCGATACTTGGCCACGGTTTCATCATAGGATGCCTCGGCCCGATCGACTTCGGCCGAACGTTGGCCGCCATCGAACAAGGTCATCGCCAGTTTGGGCCCCACCGACCAGAAGCGGTTTGGCAGGCTGATCCAGTCTTCATAGGCGCTGCTTGAATAACCACCGGCCAGGCTCAGGGTCAGGTCCGGATAATAGGCGGTTTTGGCCACGCCGATATTGGCGTTCGCGGCAATCACCGAGCGCTCCGCCGAGGCGATGTCCGGTCGACGTTCGAGCAGCTGCGATGGCAGGCTGGCCGGGATCTGCGGCAGGCGGGGGATGTCCTTGCTCACGGCCAGCTCAAAATGGGCTGGTGGGATGCCGATCAGTACCGCAATCGCGTTTTCCAGTTGTGCCCGCTGCCAGATCAGGTCGATCAGGCTGGCCTGGGTGGTTTTGAGCTGGGTCTGGGCCTGGGCCACTGCATCCTTGCCGGAAACGCCTGCGCGGTACTGGTTTTGTGTCATGGTCAGCGAACGCTGGTAAGCCTCGATGGTGGCTTGCAGCAGCCGGGTCTGCTCGTCCATCACGCGTAACTGCAGGTAGTTCTGCACCAGCTCCGACTGCTGGCTCAGGCGCATGGCGGCAAGGTCCGCGGCGCTGGCTTCGGCATTGGCTTCGCTGGCCTCCAGGCCCCGGCGCAATTTACCCCAGATATCTGCTTCCCAACTGACCCCCAACTGGGCATTGAGGGTGTCGCGAATACCGCTGCTGGAACTGCTCAAGCTGGCGCTGCTGCTGCCAGTGCCCTGGCTGGCCCGGGTTTTCCCGACACTCAGGTCGACGCTTGGATAAAACGCCCCGCGAGAGCTGCGCGCGGTGGCCTGGGCCTGGCGATAACGGGCTTCGGCCTGGGCCACAGTCTGGTTGGCGTTGTTTAGCCTGGCCACTAGGTCATTGAGTTGGGCGTCGCCGTACAGCTCCCACCAGGCGCCACGGGCCAGGGCGTCGCTGGGGGTGGCCTGACGCCAGCCCTGCGCCTCCTTGTACTGCACAGGTTCGCTCACCTGCACACGTTCGTAATCCGGGCCGACGGCACAGGCACTCAGTAGTAGCCCGAGAAGTACTACCCCGGCTGCAGGCGCGAGCTTGCTCGCAAGAATCGCCAACGATGACGCGGGAAGTCCGGCGCCCCGAGACGTCCTCAGGTTTTTCGCGAGCAAGCTTGCGTCTACAGGGGGCAGCGTTGAGTCAGTCATAGCGCAGTGTCCAGGGCAGCATCGGTACGCACGCCGCGCCAGCCGTTGAAACGGTGGCGCAGGCGGTCGAGATAGAGGTAGACCACCGGAGTGGTGTAAAGGGTCAGGATCTGGCTGAACACCAGCCCGCCGATGATTGTCAGGCCCAGGGGCTGGCGCATTTCCGCGCCCTCTGCGGTACTGAGCAACAACGGCAAGGCACCGAGGATCGCCGCCAGGGTGGTCATCAGGATCGGCCGCAATCGCAGCAGGCAGGCACTGCGAATCGACTCCAGCGGCTCCATGCCCTCCTTGCGCTCCAGTTGCAAGGCAAGGTCAATCATCAGGATGGCGTTTTTCTTGACCACGCCAATCAGCAGGAACAGGCCCAACAGGGAAATCAGGCTGAACTCGCCGCCCAGTACATAAATCGACAGCAATGCGCCGACACCGGCCGACGGCAGGGTCGAGAGGATGGTCAACGGGTGGATATAGCTCTCATAGAGAATCCCCAACACCAGATACACCGCCATCAGCGCACCCAGGATCATGAACGGCTGGCTTTTCTGAGTGGCGGCGAAGGCATCGGCGGTACCGGCCATCTTGGCAATCACATCTTCCGGCAAGCCGACCTTGGCAATGGCGCGCTCGATGGCGGCGGTGCCCTGCTCCACCGTTACGCCGGGCGACATATCAAAAGCAATGTCTTCCGAGGCAAATTGGCCTTCGTGGCTGACACGATCGTCCGCCAGGCTGTTTTCGTAGTGCGCGATGGTTGACAGGGGTATCCGTGCGCCGTCTGCGGTAATCACTTGAACCTGATTGAGGGTGATCGGGTCCTGGGCGTATTTCGGATTGACCTCCATCACCACCTGGTATTGGTTCAGGCTGTCGTAGATCGTGGAAATCTGCCGCTGGCTGTAGGCGTTGTTCAGCACCGAGGTGACCATATCCATATCCACGCCGAGGCGCTTGGCCTGGTCGCGGTCGACCACCAGCGTGACTTGCTGCGCGCCACGGCCTTCACGCGCATCGATGGCCGTCAGCTCCGGCAGTTCACGCAAGGCGGCGACGACTTTTGGATACCACAGGCGCAGGGCCGCCAGGTCGCCGCTCTGCAGGATATAAGAGTATTGCGAGGAGGTTTGGTCGCGACCGCCACCAAATTGCAGGTCCTGGTCGGCCATCAGCATCAGGCGGCCACCGGGCACCGGCGGCACACTTTTGCGCAGGCGCTCAATCACCGCCTGGGCGGAGAGCTTGCGCTCCTTGATCGGTTTCAGGCGTACCAGCATCACCGCGTTGTTGGTACCGTTGCTGCCACCAATAAAGCCCGCCACGCTTTCGACGGCAGGATCTTGCAGCACTGCCTTGCGGAAGATCTCCATCTTCGGCTGCATGACCGTGAATGACAAACCGTCATCGCCGCGCACAAAGCCGATCAACTGTCCGGTGTCCTGTTGCGGCATAAAGGTCTTTGGTACCACCACGTACAACGCGATGTTCACCCCGACGGTGACAAACAGGCTGAGCAAAGTCAGGCGTTTGTGCTTGAGCACCCAATCAAGGCTGCGGGCGTAGCCGGCCACCATGTGCTCGTTGACCTTGTTGCTCCAGCGCTGCAACCCGGTTTCCTGACCTTTGACATGGGGCTTGAGCCAACGCGCGCAAAGCATTGGGGTCAGGGTCAGCGAGACCACCAGCGACACGATTATTGCCGCGGCCAGAGTGATGGAAAATTCACGGAACAGGCTGGTGACGATCCCGCCCATGAACAGGATCGACAGGAACACCGCCACCAGCGACACGTTCATCGACAGCAGGGTGAATCCGACCTCCTTGGCCCCCAGGTAAGCCGCTTTCATCGGTGCGATTCCGTCATCAATATGCCGGGAAATGTTTTCCAGCACCACGATCGCATCGTCCACCACCAGCCCGGTGGCCAGGATCAGCGCCATCAGCGACAGGTTATTCAGGGAAAACCCGTACAGGTACATGATCGCAAAGGTGCCCACCAGGGACACAGGCACTGCCAGTGTAGGAATCAGCGAAGCACGAAAGTTGCCGAGAAACAGGTACACCACCAGGATCACCAGGGCGACGGCGATCAACAGGGTCATTTCCGCTTCATGCAGCGTGGCGGTGATGACTGGCGAACGGTCCATGGCCAGATTGAGCTTGACGCTGGACGGCAATACCGCCTGCAACGCCGGCAACTGGGCCTTGATCTGCTTCACGGTCTCGATGATGTTGGCGCCAGACTGGCGGTTGATCACCAGCAATACCGCTGAATCATTGTTGAAGAAGCCGCTGTTGTAGCGATCTTCAACACCGTCGCTGATCTTGGCTACGTCACTGAGGCGCAATGCGGCGCCATCCTGGTAACGGATCAACAGCGGCTCATAGTCCTTGGCTTTTTCCAACTGGTCATTGGCCTGGATCTGCCAATTGCGCTGGCCGTCCTCCACCGAGCCCTTGGGCCGGCGCACGTTGGCATTGGCAATCGTGTCACGTACCTCATCCAGGGCCACGCCGTATTGCTCCAGCGCCTTGGGTTCAAGGGCGATGCGTACCGCCGGCAACGAACTGCCACCGATCTGCACTTCGCCAACGCCGGGCACCTGGGACAGGCTCTGGGACAAGATAGTCGAGGCCAGGTCATAGAGCTGGCCCTTGGGCAATACGTCCGACGTCAGCGACAGCACCATGATCGGTGCCTGGGACGGATTGATCTTCTTGTAGGTCGGCATGCTGCGCATGCCGCTGGGCAACAGATTGCGCGAGGCATTGATAGCCGCCTGTACTTCTCGCGCCGCGCCATTGATATCGCGGTCGGAGTCAAACGCGAGGATCACTCGGGTCGATCCCTGGCTGGACGAACTGCTGAGGGTGGTAACCCCGGCAATCGAGCCAAAGGAGCGCTCCAGCGGCGTGGCCACGCTGGACGCCATTACCTCGGGACTGGCGCCGGGCAAGCTGGCGGAGACCACGATCACCGGGAAGTCGATTTGTGGCAACGGTGACACTGGCAGCAGATTGAAACTGACACCCCCCAGCAGCATGATGGCCAGGCTCAGCAGCATGGTCGCTACCGGCCGACGTATAAACGGTCCGGACAGGTTCATGGCTCAACCGGCTCCGGCGTTTGCGGCGTTTTGCGCCAGCGGCGGCCAAGGCGGTCGAAGTACAGGTAGATCACCGGCGTGGTAAACAGCGTCAGCACCTGGCTCAACAGCAAGCCGCCGACCATTACCAGGCCCAGCGGTTGACGCAACTCGGCACCGGAACCCGTGGCGAGCATCAGGGGCACCGCACCAAACAGCGCGGCCAGGGTGGTCATCAGGATGGGCCGAAAGCGCAGCAACGCTGCCTGATAGATCGCGGTCTGCGGATCCAGGCCCTGGTTGCGTTCGGCATCCAGGGCAAAATCGATCATCATGATCGCGTTTTTCTTGACGATACCAATCAGCAGGATGATGCCGATAATGGCGATCATTCCCAAGTCATTGCCACTGAGCAGTAACGCAAGCAAGGCCCCCACCGCCGCCGATGGCAGGGTCGAAAGGATCGTGATCGGATGGATGTAGCTCTCGTAGAGCACGCCCAGCACGATGTACATGGTCACTACCGCCGCCAGGATCAGCAGCAAGGTGCTCGACAGCGATGCCTCGAAAGCCTGGGCTGCGCCCTGGAACTGGGTCTGCACTCCGACCGGCATGCCGATATCCTGCTGGGTCTGGTTGATCAGTTCGACACCCGTGCCCAGGGCCACACCCGGCGCCAGATTGAATGACATCATCACTGCCGGGAACTGGCCGATATGGGCGATCGCCAACTGCGCCTGGCGCTGTTCGATGCGCGCCAGGCTCGACAAGCGAACCTGGCCACCGTCGGTAGTCTTGACGTGGATCTGGTTCAGGGCATCCGGTCCCAGGGTTTCCCCGGCCTGAGCCTGCAATACCACGCGGTACTGGCTGGCCTGGGTATAAATGGTAGAGATCTGCCGCTGGCCGAATGCGTCATACAACGCGTCGGTGATGTTCGCAACCGACACGCCCAGGCGCGAGGCGGCGTCACGGTCGATCACCATATACACCTGCAAGCCTTTATCCTGCAGGTCACTGGCCACATCGGTCAGTTCTGGCAGCTGGCTCAAGGCCTGCACCAGCTTGCCGCTCCACAGTGCCAGCAGGTCGGCATCGGGCGAGGACATGCTGAATTGGTACTGCGTGCGGCTGACACGATCTTCAATGGTCAGGTCCTGCACCGGCTGCATGAACAGGCGGATGCCCACCAGTTTGTCCAACTCGGGCTGCAGGCGGCTGATCACCTGGGTGGCGCTCAGATCACGCTCCCTGTGTGGCTTGAGGTTGATCAACAGCCGGCCGCTGTTGAGGGTCGCGTTGTCGCCGTCCACTCCGATATAGGAAGACAGGCTTTGGACTGCAGGATCTTCGAGGATGATCTTCGCCAGTTCTTGCTGACGCTGACTCATCGCGGTAAACGAGATCGATTGTGGCGCCTCGGAAATGCCCTGGATCACGCCGGTGTCCTGCACCGGGAAGAACCCCTTGGGTACAACCATGTACAACACGACGGTCAGGCCCAGTGTGGCGATGGCCACCAGCAATGTCAGCGGCTGGTGCTTGAGCACCCATTGCAGCTGGCGACCGTAGGTCGCAATCAGCCAGTCGATCCAGGCGCCGCTGGCCTTGTAGAAACGTCCCTGTTCATGCTCCTTTGGCTCACGCTTGAGCAAACGCGCGCACATCATCGGCGTCAGCGTCAGGGAAACCACCAGGGAAATCAGGATCGCCACCGCCAGGGTAATAGCGAACTCGCGGAACAACCGCCCTACCACATCAGCCATGAACAGCAGCGGAATCAGCACCGCGATCAACGAAAGGGTCAGGGAAACCAGGGTAAAGCCGATCTGTTTGGCGCCCTTGAGCGCCGCCGCCATCGGCGTCTCGCCTTCCTCGATATAGCGGGAAATGTTCTCCAGCATGACGATGGCGTCATCCACCACAAAGCCGGTGGCGATGGTCAGGGCCATCAGCGTCAGGTTATTGATGGAAAAACCTGCCAGGTACATCACGCCAAACGTGCCCACCAGCGACAGCGGCACGGCGATTGACGGGATGATCGTGGCGCTGAAGCGGCGCAGGAACAGGAACGTCACCATCACCACCAGGGCTATGGCGATCAGCAGTTCGTGTTGCACGTCAGTAACCGAGGCACGGATGGTCTGGGTACGGTCGGTAAGCACCATCACATCCAGGCCTGCCGGCAGGTTGTCGGTGATGCTGGGCAACAATGCCTTGATGCGGTCTACCACCTCGATGACGTTGGCCCCGGGCTGGCGCTGAATGTTCAGCAGCACCGCCTGGTTTTCATTGGCCCAGGCCGCGAGGCGTTCATTTTCTGCGCCGTCGACGATCTGCGCGACATCCTTGAGGCGCAGCGGCGCGCCGTTGTTGTAGGCCAGGATCAGTTCGGCGTACTGCTCGGGCGAGACCAGTTGGTCATTGGCGTCGAGCATCGAAACACGGGTAGGGCCGTCGAAGTTGCCCTTGGGCTGGTTGACGTTGGATGCGGCGATCAGTGCACGCACATCCGACAGGTTCAGGCCGTTGGCCGCCAGGGCCTCGGGGTTGACCTTGATGCGTACTGCCTGGCGCTGCCCCCCGGCAATGCTGACCATGCCGACACCGCTGATCTGGGCAATTTTCTGCGCCATGCGGGTGTCGACCAGGTCGTTGAGCTTGGGCAGCAGCATGGTCTTGGAGGTAATGGCCAGGGTCAGTACCGGCGTATCGGCCGGGTTGACCTTGTTGTATACCGGTGGCGCCGGCAGGTCATTGGGCAACAGGTTGCTGGCGGCGTTGATGGCGGCCTGGACCTGCTGTTCGGCGACGTCCATGTTGACGTCAAGATTGAAACGCAGGGTCAACACCGAGGCGCCGCCGGAACTGGTGGATGCCATCTGTGTCAGCCCGGGCATTTGCCCGAACTGGCGCTCCAGGGGCGCGGTCACCGCACTGGTCATGACGTCCGGGCTGGCGCCTGGGTATAGGGTCATGACCCGAATGGTCGGGTAATCTACCTGGGGCAATGCCGAAACCGGCAACAATCGGTAGGCAATCAGGCCGGCCAGGACGATGGCCAGCATGCTCAAGGTGGTGGCGACAGGCCTGAGGATGAACAGCCTTGAGAGGTTCATGCGCTGGCCTTTTGCGCCTTGTCGGCCGTCGAGCCGTCGTCATCCTTGGCCCCAGGCTTGCCCTGCAGGTGCTCGGCCGGCGTAGTGGGCACCTCAGTACTGTCGTTGACCACCTCCACCTCGGTCCCATCCTTCAAGCGGTCGGTGCCCTCCAGCACCACACGGTCGCCGGCGGCGAGACCTTCCTTGATCACCGTATTCTCGCCGTCGGTGTCACCAATCACCAACTGGCGAATCTTGACTTTGTTGCCACCGTCCAGGGCGTAGGCAAACGTGCCGTTGTTGCCGAACTGGATAGCAGCCGACGGCGCCAGCACCACGTTCTTCAAGGTGTCGGCCAACAGGCGCACATTGACGAACTGGTTGGGGAACAGCACTTGGTCCTGATTATCGAAGCGCGCCTTGAATTTCAGGGTGCCGGTAGTGACGTCGATCTGGTTGTCCAGGCTCTGCAAGACGCCAGTCGCTTGCAGTTTCACATCGCCACGGTCCCAGGCTTGTACCGGTAGCTTGTTACCGCTGCGATAACGAGCCAGTACGGTTTGCAAGGCGTTTTCCGGAAGGGTGAAGGCAACATTGATGGGTTGGGTCTGGGTGATCACGGCCAGGGCGGTGGTGTCATTGGCCGCGACCAGGTTGCCCACGTCCAGTTGGCGCAGGCCCACGCGACCGGCAATCGGCGCGCGGATCTTGGTGAATTCAAGATTGAGTTTGGCATCGTCGACCGCGCCCTGGTTGGTCTTGACTGTGCCTTGGTACTGCATGACCAACGCGGCCGCGGTGTCCAGGGTTTGCTTGGCGATGCTGTCCTGTGCATAAAGGCCACGATAGCGCTCAAGGTCGACCTGGGCGTTCTTCAATTGGGCCTGGTTCTGCAGCAGCGTACCTTGAGCCTGAAGCAAGGCATTCTGGTAACTGCGTGGATCGATTTCTGCCAACAGGTCCCCCGCCTTGACCATTTGCCCCTCCTCAAAGGCAATCTTGATCAACTCTCCCCCTACCCGGCTGCGCACATTGATGGTGTTCAATGCCGTCACCGTTCCCAGCGCCTTGTAGTACACCGCAAACTCCCCCTGGATCGCAGGTGCCACACGCACCGGCACCGGGCCGCCAGCACCGCCGAAACCTGGACGCATCATCCCGGTTTTGCCGGTGCGAGTGGCGGGCGGCTCTTTACTCTCGGTGCCTGCCGGCCAGAATTTCCAGCACAGGCCGGCAATAACCAACAGAACGAGCAAAGCTAAAAGCCAGCGGCGGGATTTACGCGGGGAGGATTGCATGGATTGATCAACCATTGGGGACTAGAGCTTCTTTTTCGGGAGGCTGAAAGATAAGCACTGGAGCGCCTTAAGAAAAGCGCCTTTACCGGCTATTTACCTTCGGATTTACAAACATTCACTTTTAGACTGCAAGTGTCATATCTTCCGGGCTAAGCCGCTGAACCGTAAATAAAAACGGCCTGGACTAGTCCAGGCCGCAATCATGCATCATTCGTGTTACTGCCAGATGTAGGAGAGAGCTTGCTCGCGCCTACAAGGGTTCGGCGTTCACTTATGAGCCTGGGTAATTACTTCAAAACCGCCAGGGCTGCGTCGTAGTTTGGCTCTTGGCCGATTTCACTGACCAGTTCGCTGTGCAGCACTTTGTCTTTTTCGTCCAGTACCACTACTGCGCGGGCAGTCAGGCCCTTGAGTGGACCGTCAGCAATGGCCACACCATAGTCAACAGCGAACCCTGGGTCACGAAAGTCCGACAGGTTCTTCACGTTTTCCAGACCTTCGGCGCCGCAGAAACGCGCCTGGGCGAATGGCAGGTCAGTGGAGATGCACAACACCACGGTGTTGCTCAGGTCGTTGGCCTGGGCGTTGAACTTGCGAACCGAAGTGGCGCATGTCGGGGTGTCAACGCTTGGGAAGATGTTCAGCACTTTGCGCTTGCCGGCGAAGGAGGCCAGGGATGCGTCCGACAGATCGCCGGCGGTCAGGGAAAAGTCTGCTGCCAGGGTACCGATCTGCGGCAATTGGCCTTCAACCTGGACTGGGTTACCACGGAGAGTGACTTGAGCCATTAACGGAATCCTTATGCTGGGTTTGATTAAACGAATTCGAGAGGCCGAAGTTAACCACAAAGTGGCGTGAGCACCTATAACCGAGCGCAAAATCTCATGGACGGCGATGCAGTGAAAAAACCGCCTCACACATCCTGTTTTACATCAAGCCGGAACTGCCCAGCGCCAAAATCCCACCACCCCTTCGGACTCGCCCTCTGGCCTAAGGCGACTATGTCAGTCAACGCTCGAAGGAAATTTCATGAGACTTGCCGGACCTGCAGCTACACCTCACCTATCGCTCACGGCTAGGTCTACCGGTGCAGCGGCAGAGCACTCCAACCAAGTAGCATCCCGCGTGGTATCACTTTTCGCTGGCCTGGAGGGCTATGCATCGGGTCACCAGGCAGATGCCCTGAACCAGGTTGAATACCTGCTACGGCTGGCGTCCACAACGGGCCAACCCAGCCTGGCCGAACAGATCCAACAGCACGTTCGGCGTTGCGCCCGCCCTGTTGACGACACCGGGCTGCACGAGCAGGTGCGCCAGCTGTTGAATAAGCCCAGTCCCAAAGATGCGCAAAAGACCTATACAGAGCTGATTGGCGAATTGCTGGCAGAATCCAACAGCCATCAATCTGCGACGACATCGACCAATCGGGTGCGAGCCCGACGCCACGTGCCGCATGTCATCGCAATGGAGACCCCTGTCATCCCGGCCCACGCGCAGAAAAATGCAGAAAAGCTGATCAAGCAGGGCGATGAAGACTTGGCGAAATTATTCGCCGCCACCCTGATGAAACGGGTGATTTCACTCGAACCAGGCGCAACTGACACGCCAGCAGCCCGGATTGTTTCCGACATTCCCCCCTACTCTACTTTCGGGCAGGCATGGGGGCGCTTGACTCTGGCCCTCAAGCAAGAGCCTTTCGCGAGCTATGCCCGGACACATAATATCGATACCTCTGTATTCAACCTGGACTTATCCACAAATACGCTGCAGTGCAGAATCGGTGGTGAGCTCGCGACGTTCGGAAGCCATTCGCCTGGGTGGGAGCAAGCATCTGCGGGTGTGCTGGCTGCCGCACGAGACTTGGCCCCAAAGAGTAACTTTATTGCTTATGCAGGAGAACACGCTACCCGTTACGAGCTGATCGGCGATTTCTATAGCGCAAGCTACAACAACACAAAGGCCGACACCCTCTACTTCATCGGTTGTCTGCAACTTATTAATTCTTTTCCCGCCCTGCATACTGGGTATTGGAAAAAAGAGTTTCCGTTCAGGCCAGAGTACGAACGTATCCAGTTGCGGCAACAGGACGCGATCGAAAGCACTGCGTACATGCTCGCCAATGAGCCCGAGGGGCTTTTGCCGGCGCAGCGCAACCAAACATGGGCGAGCCGAATTGACGAAGCCGATCGCAGAGAGGCAAAAATGTCCAGCCTGATCCTGGGAAGCAAACATGCGCCTGAAATGCGTAGCCGCTTCGGGGTATCAGGGTTAGCTCAGTTGCCGTCAAAAGAGTCGACCATGGGACTGGTGCTCAAGGATCTTGATAGAGCCCTCACCGCGCCCGCTTTTCTAGACTTCGTGAATGAGAAAAACATTGTTTTCGAGAGCATCAGCATCGCACCGCAAACCGGCGACCTGTTATGCGACGCGCATGACGCCAATGGCGATATCGCCAAGAGGGTATTTAAAACTACCGACGCGTCTGGCTGGTCAGCTGTATCCCACGAGATAGTGAGTTTGGCGAAAAGCCTCGCCGCCGGATCGACAATAGCGGTCCGCAATCCTTTAGGGGATCGTTGGAAGGGGCGTGCGTTATATGACGTCAACTCTATCTTGAATTTTTATGCACAGCCTCCAAAAACAGAGGGGCTAAAAGGAACGCTGGAGCAATGTTCGAGTTTAATAAGTGAGGGATTCGCCGCGGCGAGAAAGAGTAATCCCCCCTCGGATGAGCGCTCCCGTGCATTCCAGGAAAAACGCCGCACCCTCATCGAACGCCTTGAAAACCCAGGCTTTGCAAAACCACGTGTCACCGTTACCACTGCGGTTGACCCCAACGTGGCCATCGCCCCCGCAGTACCGGCGTTAAAACCAACTGTCGATCCCGCCACCAAAATTGTAAGGAGTCTGTTTGCTGATGAACCAAACTTGCATACGTTGATAACGGATCGCTTGAACGCTGCCATCGAGTCGGGATCAGGCGGCACCTTGAACCTGGACAGCAACCATCTGAGCTTTGGCCAGCCTGACCCGGATAATCCTGGGCAATACAAACGCACCCCGTTGATGCAAGTTGCTTTGTCTTGTATTGCTGGCGACCAATCCATTCAGTTTACCAATGAAAATAGACTTTTCGACACCCAGCCTCGCCTTCCAACCGCCACCCAACCCACATCAGATGCACCTCTTGATATAGCAATGGGGGCCATCAGGCTGGCAATGCTCGAACTTCCGGTACTACTCAATGATTACTACGCCGTTGCGGTGAGCAAGTATTGGGAGCAACCGGCCTTTGGGGAGCCGGCCTCAGACCAGACAGGCCAAGCGCATACTGCCAGTGGTGTCTACACCGGCAGCCGCAAGGCTTTGCTTGGCGATCTTTTGCGAGAAAACCTGCAACTTGCGGGATTAAAGCAGCCGGGGCTTGATGATAGACAACGTGAAGCCGTAGACATGGTGGTGAGGTATCCCGAAGCCTCTACACGTCTAGACCTCATGGATACAGGGCGACTCGACGTATACTCGGTGAAAACAGGGACAAACCCAGTAGCCACGCCAAACCTGCTGATTCATTGCCTTGGAGAAGGCAAGCCAGAAACTTTCTTGTTGTTGGAACCCAACGGAAAAATCATCCCTTATGACTCTTTGGACGAATTGGCGGCAGCCAACCTGCAATTCGACAAGCCACTGACCGGCAATATATTTGCAGCGCAGGCTGGCATTATCATCAATCAGCATTTAGGCAAGATGCTGTCTTTCAGTTCCTCAGCTATAGCCGCGGAAGGTACCGTCCAATCCGAGGAAAAATTGCCCGACTGGATGGAAGCCGCGGGGGATGCCGAGCGCTTTGTTCTGCGCGACCTCACATTACAAGTAGCCAGTTATATACAGCGCAATAATGGTCGCCTATATAACAGTGGCATCAAGGATATCCGCTCCTTTGCCTTGGAACAGTTCAATGCCACGTTACCTTCGCCCAGGTTATATACAGCCGAGGATCTGGAGGTTGTCTTCAAAGTTCCGGTGGGAACTTTAAGTAACGGTTTTATCGAACGCAAAACCATGAGCTTGACCGACGTACTTCTACAAAACGTTTCAGGCCTGCCCGATGGTCAGATTGAAGTCTTTTATAAGCCGGGCAATGTTCGGATAACCAAACTTGAAAAAGAAGGTGTCCTCAAGAAAATTGTTCAGGACCTTGATATTGGCAAAAGCTACGGCGAACTGTTGAAACGGGAAATGCTCGACACCCCCTCGACTAAAGCTCAAAGAATGTCGTTGTTTACCCAAGAGCTACCGATTGATTTACAAATCAAGGCCCTTGAAATGGCAGCCAAAGGGGAGCATGGCCTGGACTCGACCGGGTTCAAGTTTGTAAGGGAAATAATGAGTCCTCAACCCGGAGCAAAGACGGTTGATGGGTACGAAATTGCGATCAGGCCCTTGGCATTCGACAGGAGGGCAGAGGGCAAGATCGACGTGGTTGATGATATGTACCTGATCGAACCCATGGATTTGAGCAAGGGGCCCCACGTTCTTTATCGCCCAATGATTTCCGATGCCCCGTTGATGCAATTCTCCTCACGCAAAGCATTGCTGGAGGCGATCCAGAAACCGGGCAAATTACAGCAAGACATTTTGGCCTGGTTTCCCGACGAGACAACGCGCGCAATTTACACAGGCAACGGTTTTCTCCACCCGAACCTGATCATTTTCGGCTTCAACACCGGTCGCATTTTCACCAGCCCTGCTGCGGCAAACCCGTTGGCCACCAATGATTTCAAGGTTGCCGATATGCTGCAGCAGAAACTGCAAGATGGTCAGTTGACCGATCACCTGTACGAGTCCCATGTACACAGCCTCTTGACGCTGGCCGATGAACAATCGACGTCCAACGAAGAAAGTCGTTCGGCCTCCCTCAAAAAGGGCGGTTATCTGCTGCTCAACACGGTGCTACCAGTGATGCGCGGTCCGGGCGCGGCTATTGGGACGGCGCTGCAGCTTGAAGTTATTTTGAATGACCTTGAGACATTGAGCGGCGATGACAAGAGAAAGAAGGAAGCCGGCGCTGCAGACCTGTTACTTAATTTCGCCAATGTGCTGGCTCATTTTCAGTCTCGTTCACCCACGACGTCTCCCCGCACTGGTTCATCCGGCCAACTGACCGAGAGTCGACTTTTATCGCTCCAGCCTGTACCTGCCCCACCTTCCAACTACCGGGTTAGGCTGGGAGGGCCTATCGAAAGCGTCACCCCCATCGATGGCGATGTTCAGACCTTTGTCGACCTTTACAACGGCTCCAGGCGTATCAATATCCTTGGCCATGCCGTTGAACCTTTGCCAGATCAACCCTCAAGGATTCTAGGAGAGAGTGGCGAGAGTTACTCTGCGGAAGACATCTATAACGAGCTCCTCGCCCGCGGTGTCGATATCCGGGACTATGCAAATATCCGGGCCTTATTCTGCTACTCCGGCCACGGAGGTTCGCAATCATTTGCCTCGACGTTGCACTCGATCACCGGGGTACCGGTCAAAGGTTTCGAAGGACAAGTCATTACCGAGTTCACCAATGGTGAGCCCCTTTCCGATGTCTACCAGAAGTCATTGGAAACCCAAAGAGCCAAATTCCCCCACCTTTCCCAAGAGGATATAAAGCGGCTTGCGCAAGTCGAGCTTGATAACAACTTGGCGAAAAAACCCATTCTCGCCAACGTTTTCAAGCAACAGGGCACCCCGATTGAGGTGAATATCGGAAGTATCGAGCACCCGGTTTATACAGAAATAAAAGTCGACTACCGACCTGTGCGCTTCGGCCCTGCCAAAAATGAGCCGCTTTCTCAAACGCCAGTGCGCCACACCACCAAAGAGCTGTACAGCCTGGCCGAACTTCAAGCGTTCAAAAGACTGTCCGATGCCGAGAAAATTGCTGACAGTGTCGCATTTACTGCTTCTGCCGACTCTCAGTTCGAGTATTTCCTGGATGGACCGAAGAACGGTACAGAGACGCGACTGAACATCGTCGGGCATGGCGACAAAGGTGGCGTGACGTTTAAAAGCGACTTGGCCGGTGCACAATTCCAAACGCCTGAATCACTCGCCAAACTGATCGCCCCACTGCTGAAGAAAACCGGCGCCACCAGCGTCAGGCTGCTCAGTTGCAAGTCCGCTCAAACGGGGTTCGCCCAAGAACTATCAAACCACCTGAAGATGCCGGTCAAGGCACCGGTCGGTACAGTTTCACAGTTTAAAGTCACCAATGACCGATACTGGTTTCTGGAAAAATACCCAAACATACGTCGCCCACATGATCACGAATGGAAAGTCTTCGAGAAGACGCCAGTCACAGCCCCACCGCAGAAAGTGGAAGTTTTCATGGGGTATTCCCACACGGTTGAAGATGAGCGCTCGATACTGTCAACACGCAGTCTGACCGACTGCTCCGCCCTGGCCGTACTGACAGATTTGAAAGACGGCATCTATGAAAAGCGCACCTTGATGCATTTGACAGGCAGTAACCTGGATGGCGGCTTGATGGATCAAGACGCTAATCAGGTCGTGAAGCAATTGAGCGACTCTTTGGATGCAGGTGGGAAAATAATATTCGTCGCGGGGGTCAACTCTGACAGCACAGTGGGTATGGCCGTCGTCCTGGGGCAAGAGTACGCCGGTAAAAAACCACTCCTTGATCTCCTGAGCAAGCCCGGTGTGGACGTCGAGATAGCCAGCTCGGTCGGCGTGGATATCAACGCCGACGGCACCTTCAAATTGATCGATGGTTCTGGCAAGGGCGTTTTCAACGCGCAGATGATCAGGGGGGTGATGGACTTCGTCCGAGACTGACCACTCTGCCAACGGCAGGAGCTGAGTTGGGTATTGACGAGTCCCGACTCATCTCCAGCTTGCTGTTTCTTTTACCGAAGTCGGCAACCCGGGAGAATGGGTTGCTGTGGTTAAATTGCGGTTTCTTATCCAGCTTTACTAAAGGAACGCTTTTCGATGAGTCAGCCCGCCACCAAAATCCTGGTCATCGGTTACGTTTGGCCAGAACCTCGCTCCTCGGCAGCGGGCGGGCACATGATGCAGATTCTCGATTGTTTTCTGCGCCAGGGCTGGGACATTACCTTCAGCAGCCCGGCGACCACCGGGGAGCACAAGGCTGATTTAGCGGCCCTGGGCATTCACGAACGCACTATTGAGCTCAATAGCAGCAGCTTTGACGACTTTATTCGTGAGTTGGCCCCGGATATCGTGCTGTTTGATCGTTTCATGATGGAGGAACAGTTTGGCTGGCGCGTGGAGCAACAATGCCCACACGCCTTGCGTGTGCTGGAAACCTCCGATTTGCAAAGCCTGCGGGACGCGCGCCAGCAACGTCTCAAGGAACACTTGAAAAACCAGCCCGACTGCGATGATTTCCAGGCGCTCTTTACCCCGGCACTGCATGAAGAGTTCCAGTTGATGGCCGGGACCGACCTGGCCAAACGCGAGATCGCGGCGATCTACCGTTGCGATATCAGCCTGATGATCTCCAATGTCGAGATCCAGCTACTGACCGAACACTTCAAGGTGCCGGCCGCCCTGCTCCACTGGTTTCCGTTACTGGTCGAGGCGCCCACCGCGGCGTTTACGCCGTATGAGGAGCGCGCACATTTCTTGAGCATCGGCAATTTTCGTCACGCGCCCAATTGGGACGCCGTGTTATGGATGAAAAACAGCGTCTGGCCGTTGATTCGCCAGCGCTTGCCCGGCGCCCGATTGCATATCTATGGCGCGTATACGCCGCCCAAGGCCACGGCGCTGCATAACCCCGCCCAGGGCTTCCATGTGATGAACTGGGCCGAGGATGCCTTGCAAGTGATGTCGGCGGCGCGCATATGTCTGGCCCCGCTGCGCTTCGGCGCCGGAATCAAGGGCAAGCTGGCCGATGCCATGCTCTGTGGAACCCCGAATATCACCACACCCATTGGGGCCGAAGGTATGGCAGACACTCAGCCCTGGCCCGGGCTGATCGCCGAAAGCGCCAGTGCCCTGGCCGATGCCGCTGTGGCGTTGTATCAAGACCCACAAGCCTGGACCCAGGCCCAGGAAAACGGACGCCAGCTACTTGCCGAGCGCTATGCACCTGCGCTCCATGGAGCTCAGTTGGTACAACGCCTGGAGCAATGCCGTCGCGAACTGAGCCAACACCGACGCACCAATTTCACCGGCAGCATGCTGCGTCACCATTTACACAAAAGCACCCAGTATATGGCGCAGTGGATCGAGGCGAAAAACCGCGCGCTTTGAATTCAGGCGTTGGCGAGGCAATACGCAAGGAGGCATTATGGCTTGCGCAACCACAATAAAAGCGACGGCAGCATGACCCGAGCAGCGAGAATCACCGACCCTTCCTACGAACTGATGGACGACCACAACGGCCTGTCCATCATCTATCGCCAGCACGGTTTCCCCTGCCCGCTGGTGCGCTGGCATTTCCACAAGGAATACGAGCTGCACTTGATCGTCGCCAGCTCCGGCAAGGTGTTTATCGGCGATTACATCGGCAACTTCTACCCCGAAAGCCTTTTTCTCACTGGCCCCAACCTGCCCCACAACTGGATCAGCCAGGTGGCTGAGGATGAAGTGGTGCCCAAGCGCGACATGCTGGTGAATTTCACCGACGAGTTGTTTGACAGCGCCATCCCGGTATTCAGTGAACTCAAGGCCCTGACGCCGTTGCTGGAACGGGCCAAGTACGGTATCGAGTTCCGTTGCAAGCACACCATTGCCCAGGCAATGACGTTGATGCAACGCATCGAGGACGCCAGGGGCGTGGCGCGGCTTGGGCATTTCCTGATCCTGCTGGAAGTGCTGGTTGCCTGCGAGGACTACCAGTTGCTGTCCGGCGCAACCACACCGCAGGTAGCGGACGAACACAGTATCGACCGTACCAACCGCGCGGTGGATTACATCTTCGCCCACTACGCCCGCGAACTGTCGCTGGAAGAGGTAGCAGACTACCTGGGCATGAAGCCCACCTACTTTTCCCGGGTATTCAAACAGGCAACCGGCCGTACCTTTATCGAGTTCGTCAATCGGCTGCGCATCAGTAAATCCTGCGAATTACTGGCCGATGGCAACAAGGCGGTCACTGACGTGTGCTTTGAGTCCGGCTTCAACAACATTTCCAACTTCAACCGCCGCTTCCAGCAACTCAAAGGCATGACGCCCTCCCATTACCGTCGACTGGCGGTACAACGCCTGACCGAGCAGAACCTGGCCTGAACCCGGGCGAGCTTGCTACCCATCGATGTCAAGCGCACAACCAGATCGAATCAGCCAGGTCTCCAATCAGTGCAAAAAAGTATCAGCGCAAGTGTTCCCAAGGATTTGTCACCGCGTCGTTAGAACGCTGTAATCAACGCACACTCTTCCAGTTGCCAGGGAAGACACAACAACAATAACTGTCCTTCTGCCGCCTTCGGGCGCAGAAACGGAGTGCGCGATGAACTTCACAGCAAAAGCACTGCTTGCCGGCACCTGCATGACCCTCAGCGCTGTCAGCCTTGGCGCGCAAACGTTGACCATTGCCACCGTCAACAACAGCGACATGATTCGCATGCAAAAGCTTTCGGAAACCTTCGAAGCCGAGCATCCGCAAATCAAGTTGAACTGGGTAGTACTCGAAGAAAACGTCCTGCGCCAGCGCCTGACTACCGACATCGCCACCCAGGGCGGACAGTTCGACGTGTTGACCATCGGCATGTACGAAGCCGCACTCTGGGGAGCCAAGGGTTGGCTGGAGCCGATGAAAGACTTGCCGGCATCCTACGATCTGGACGACGTTTTTCTCTCGGTGCGTGACGGACTTTCCGTCAAAGGCACGCTGTATGCCCTGCCGTTCTATGCCGAAAGCTCCATCACCTATTACCGTACCGATCTGTTCAAGGGCGCTGGGCTGACAATGCCCGAACACCCAACCTGGACGCAGATCGGCCAATTCGCTGAAAAACTCACCGACAAGACCAGGGAGCAGTATGGCCTGTGCCTGCGGGGCAAGGCTGGCTGGGGCGAGAACATGGCGCTGATCACCACCTTGGCCAACGGCTATGGTGCGCGCTGGTTCGATGAAAAATGGCAACCCGAATTCAACGGGCCCGAATGGAAAGAAGCGCTGAACTTCTACGTCGACAATATGAAAAAGTCCGGTCCGCCGGGTGCCTCGAGCAACGGGTTCAACGAAAACCTGGCACTGTTCAACAGCGGCAAGTGCGCGATCTGGGTCGATGCCAGCGTCGCCGGCTCGTTTGTCACCGACAAGACCCAGAGCAAGGTTGCCGAACATGTCGGCTTCACCTTCGCCCCGCAGGAAAAAACTGACAAAGGCACCTCCTGGATGTACTCCTGGTCCCTGGCGATCCCTGCCAGTTCCAAGTCCAAGGATGCCGCCAGGGTATTCAGCGCCTGGGCTACCTCCAAAGAGTACAGCGCACTGGTGGCCAAGACCGACGGGATTGCCAACGTACCGCCAGGTACCCGTACCTCGACCTACAGTGAGGAGTACATGAAGGCTGCGCCGTTTGCCAAAGTGACCCTGGAATCGCTGAAGGTCGCCGACCCAAGCAAACCGACCCTCAAGCCGGTGCCGTATATCGGCATTCAGTTGGTGACCATTCCTGAGTTCCAGGCCATTGGTACCCAAGTGGGCAAGTTCTTCGCCGGTGCGTTGACGGGCCAGCAGACGGTGGATGCAGCACTCACCGCCGCGCAGACCACCACCGAGCGGGAAATGAAGCGGGCCGGCTACCCCAAGTAACCCAACCCCACCATAGTCAAATGTGGGAGGGGGCTTGCTCCCTCCCACACTGACCGCGCTCCGACTCTCGTTCTGCATGTACCTGACTGGTTCTGATCCTATGAATACCAACACTGCCCAAGTGCAAACCGTCGTGCCGGACAAGCCAGGCAAAAGCCGTCTGGCCAACCCCGGCTGGTTCCTCGTCAGCCCCTCGGTAGCCTTGTTGCTGCTGTGGATGATCGTGCCCCTGAGCATGACCCTGTACTTTTCACTGATCCGCTACAACCTGCTTTACCCTGGCGAAAACCAGTTCGTCGGCCTGGAAAACTTCCATTACTTCATCACTGACTCGGGGTTCCTGCCGGGCGCGACCAATACCTTGCTGCTGGTGGGCAGCGTGCTGTTGATCAGCGTGGTGCTGGGGGTATTGATCAGTGCCTTGCTTGAGGCCAGCGAATTCTTCGGTCGCGGACTGGTGCGAGTGCTGTTGATTTCGCCGTTCTTCATCATGCCCACCGTCGGTGCGCTGATCTGGAAGAACCTGATTTTCCATCCGGTTTCCGGGGTGCTGGCCGCCGTATGGAAGTTGTTTGGCGCCCAACCGGTGGACTGGCTGGCGCATTACCCGCTCTTGTCGATCATCATCATTGTGTCCTGGCAGTGGCTACCCTTCGCGATCCTGATCCTGATGACGGCCATGCAGTCCCTGGACCAGGAACAGAAAGAAGCCGCCCGCCTGGACGGTGCCGGTCCCATCGCGATCTTCTGGCACCTGACCTTGCCGCATCTGGCCCGTCCTATTGCGGTGGTGGTGATGATCGAAACCATCTTCCTGCTCTCGGTGTTCGCCGAAATCTTCACCACCACCAACGGTGGCCCCGGCTACGCCTCGACCAACCTCGCCTACCTGATCTACAACCAGGCGCTGGTGCAATTCGATGTGGGCATGGCCTCGGCAGGCGGTTTGATAGCCGTGGTCATTGCCAATATTGCGGCGATCATCCTCGTGCGGATGCTCGGCAAAAACCTGACAGACAAGCCTTGAGGCCCGCACCATGACCCTTCAACAATCCCGCCGCCTGCAAAGCCTGCTGCTCGGCACCCTGGCCTGGGCCATCGCGATCGTGATCTTTTTCCCGATCTTCTGGATGGTGCTCACCAGCTTCAAGACCGAAATCGACGCATTCGCCACGCCACCGCAGTTCATCTTCACGCCGACGCTGGAGAATTACCTGCACATCAACGAACGCAGCAACTATTTCAGCTTCGCCTGGAACTCGGTGGTGATTTCCTTCAGCGCCACAGCCTTGTGCCTGCTGATTGCGGTACCGGCGGCCTATTCCATGGCGTTTTATGAAACCCAGCGCACCAAAGGCACGCTGCTGTGGATGCTATCGACCAAGATGTTGCCACCGGTGGGCGTGCTGATGCCGATCTACTTGCTCGCCAAGAGCATGGGCCTGCTGGATACGCGGGTCGCGCTGATCATTATCTACACCCTGATCAACCTGCCGATCGTGGTCTGGATGATTTACACCTACTTCAAGGACATCCCCAAGGACATCCTCGAGGCTGCACGCCTGGACGGTGCCACCTTATGGCAGGAAATGGTCCGGGTGCTGTTGCCTATCGCCAAGGGTGGCCTGGCCTCCACCGTATTGCTGTCGCTGATCCTGTGCTGGAACGAAGCCTTCTGGTCGCTGAACCTGACCTCCTCCAACGCCGCGCCGCTGACGGCGCTGATTGCCTCTTACTCCAGCCCTGAAGGCTTGTTCTGGGCCAAGTTGTCCGCTGTGTCGACCCTGGCTTGCGCACCGATTCTGATTTTCGGCTGGATCAGCCAGAAACAGCTGGTGCGCGGATTGTCCTTCGGCGCAGTGAAATAACGCCGCCTTATAAAAAATTCAATGTGGAGGCCCATCATGGCCAACCTGAAAATCAAGAATCTGCAAAAAGGCTTCGAGGGCTTTTCCATCATCAAAGGCATTGACCTTGAGGTGCTCGACAAGGAATTCGTGGTTTTCGTCGGCCCTTCCGGTTGTGGCAAGTCCACCCTGCTGCGCCTGATCGCCGGCCTGGAAGAAGTCACTGAAGGCACCATCGAACTCGATGGTCGCGACATCACCGAAGTGACGCCAGCCAAGCGCGACCTGGCGATGGTGTTCCAGACCTACGCCTTGTACCCGCACATGAGCGTACGCAAGAACATGTCGTTTGCCCTCGACCTGGCGGGCGTCGACAAGCAAGTGGTCGAGCGCAAAGTCAGTGAAGCGGCACGTATCCTGGAGCTCGGCCCGCTGCTGGAGCGCAAGCCCAAGCAGCTGTCCGGCGGCCAGCGCCAGCGTGTGGCCATTGGCCGCGCCATTGTGCGCAATCCGAAAATTTTCCTGTTCGACGAACCGCTGTCCAACCTGGATGCGGCACTGCGGGTACAGATGCGCCTGGAACTGGCCCGCCTGCACAAAGAGCTGCAAGCGACCATGATCTACGTGACCCACGACCAGGTAGAAGCAATGACCCTGGCCGACAAGGTGGTGGTGCTCAACAGTGGCCGTATCGAACAAGTCGGCTCGCCCCTGGAGCTGTACCACCAGCCAGCCAATCTGTTTGTCGCAGGTTTTCTCGGTACGCCGAAAATGGGCTTTCTCAAGGGCGCAGTCACACGGATTGAACCCCAGGGCTGCGAAGTGCAGTTGGATGCCGGCACCCTGATCAACCTGCCCTTCAGCGGTTCCACCCTGAGCGTGGGCAGCGCGGTGACTTTGGGCATTCGCCCGGAGCACCTGGAAATCGCCGCTCCAGGCGACACCACGTTGACCGTTACCGCCGACGTCGGCGAGCGACTGGGCAGCGACACCTTTTGCCATGTCGTCACCGCAAGCGGCGAGCCCCTGACCATGCGCATTCGTGGCGATATGGCCAGTCAGTACGGCGAAACCCTGAACCTGCACCTGAACCCTGCGCATTGCCATCTGTTCGATACCGATGGCGTCGCCGTGGCCCGTCCACTGCGCGCTGCTGCCTGATTTCGCGAGAACTGTCCGATGAAACTCAACAAGCAAAATCTCACGCAACTGGCACCAGAAGTACAACTGCCACGCTATGCGCCCGGCCAGACGCGCCAGGGCATCGCGCATATCGGCGTCGGCGGTTTCCATCGCGCCCACCAGGCGTATTACACCGATGCCTTGATGAACACCGGCGTGGACCTGGACTGGAGCATCTGCGGTGTTGGCCTGCGAGCTGAAGACCGCAGGGCGCGTGACGACCTCGCGGGTCAGGACTATCTGTTTACCTTGTACGAACTGGGTGACAACCAGGGCACCGAAGTTCGAGTGATCGGCTCCATCAGCGCCATGCTATTGGCCGAAGACGGCGCCCAGGCGCTGATCGAAAAACTGGCCAGCCCGGACATTCGCATCGTCTCGCTGACCATCACCGAAGGTGGCTACTGTATCGACGACAGTACCGGCGAATTCATGGCTCATCTGCCGCAGATTCAATATGACCTCGCTCATCCTGGCGCACCGAAAACCGTATTCGGTTTTATCTGTGCTGCCCTGACTCGCCGCCGCGCCGCCGGTACACCCGCGTTCACCGTTATGTCCTGCGATAACCTGCCGCATAACGGTGCCGTCACCCGCAAGGCCTTGCTGGCATTTGCCGCGTTGTATGACGCCGACTTGCATGACTGGATCAAGGCCAATGTCAGTTTTCCCAATGCAATGGTCGATCGCATTACTCCCATGACCAGCATCGACCATCGCCTGCAACTGCATGACGAACACGGCATTGACGATGCCTGGCCGGTGGTCTGCGAGCCTTTTGTGCAGTGGGTTCTGGAAGACAAGTTCGTCAATGGGCGGCCCGCCTGGGAAAAGGTCGGCGTGCAATTCACCGATGACGTATCGCCTTACGAGGAGATGAAAATCGGCCTGCTCAACGGCAGCCACCTGGCCCTCACCTACCTGGGATTTCTCAAGGGTTATCGGTTTGTCCACGAGACCATGAACGACCCCCTGTTCGTGAGGTACATGCGCGCCTATATGGACCTGGACGTAACGCCGAACCTGGCGCCAGTGCCCGGCATCGACCTCACGGACTACAAGCAGACGCTGGTGGACCGTTTCTCCAACCAGGCAATTGCCGACCAATTGGAGCGCGTCTGTTCCGATGGCTCCTCCAAGTTTCCCAAATTCACTGTACCGACCATCAACCGCTTGATTGCCGACGGCCGCGAGACCCAGCGGGCAGCGCTGGTGGTGGCGGCCTGGGCGTTGTACCTCAAGGGTGTGGATGAAAATGGCGTGAGCTACCGGATCCCGGATCCGCGAGGTGAGTTTTGTCAGGGGCTGGTGGCCGATGACGCGTTGATCAGCCAGCGCTTGTTGGGAGTGGAAGAGATTTTCGGTACGGCTATTCCCAACTCGCCCGGATTTGTGGCAGCGTTCGAGCGCTGCTATGCCAGCTTGCGCGATCAGGGTGTCAGCAAGACATTGGAGCGGGTATTAACCACGGTGTGCTGATAAACATTGCGACCTGAAAGACCGCATCGATTATGGATTCCACGGTGTTCTTTCAGGTCAATGTGAACCACCAACATCCCCCAATCAGCCCTCTCGCCCCTTTGGGGAGAGGGATCGATTTCAACGCTGAGCAAACTCATCATGACCCAGCAAAACCTCTACCTCGGCATCGACTGCGGCACCCAAGGCACCAAGGCGATCGTCCTCGACACCTTGACCGGAAAAGTCCTGGGCCTCGGTGCCGCCAGCCATCGCCTGCTCAGCGGCGCCAATGGCCGTCGCGAACAAGACACCAACGAATGGCTCGATGCGTTTACCGAAGCCACACACCGCGCCCTGCAGCAAGCCGGTGTCGACGGCCAGGACATTCTCGCCATCGGTGTTTCAGGCCAACAACACGGCCTGGTGTTGCTCGATGAAAAAGGCCAGGTCTTGCGCCCCGCCAAGCTTTGGTGCGACACCGAAACCAGCGCTGAAAACCTGCGTCTGCTGCACTATCTCGGCGGCGAGCAAGGCTCCGTGGAGCGCCTGGGCGTGGCCATTGCGCCGGGCTACACCGTGTCCAAGCTGTTATGGACCCTGGAGCAACACCCCGATGTTTTTGCACGCATTGCCCATATCCTCCTGCCCCACGACTACCTCAATTATTGGCTGACCGGGCGCGCTTGCGCCGAGTACGGTGACGCGTCAGGCACCGGTTATTTCAATGTGCGCACCCGTGAATGGGACTTGCCATTGCTGCGTCATATCGATGCCAGCGGGCGCCTGGAAGCGGCGCTGCCACAACTGATCGAGGCTGACCAGGCGGTGGGCAAGGTGCTGCCAGCAATTGCCGAACGCCTGGGGATCAACCCCGATGCGATCGTTTCCAGCGGAGGGGGCGACAATATGATGGGGGCCATTGGCACCGGCAACATCACCCCTGGAGTGATCACCATGAGCCTGGGGTCGTCGGGCACCATCTACGCTTTCGCCGACCAACCAAATATCAGCACGCAAGCATCGGTAGCAACGTTCTGCTCCTCGAGCGGTGGCTGGCTGCCGTTGATCTGCACCATGAACCTGACCAATGCCACCGGCGTGATTCGCGACTTGTTCGAGCTGGACCTGGCTGCGTTCAACGCCCAGGTCAACGACGCACCGATTGGTGCTGAAGGGGTGAGCATGCTGCCGTTCCTCAACGGTGAGCGGGTGCCCGCCCTGCCCCATGCCACCGGCAGCCTGCATGGCCTGACCATGAACAACCTGACCCGCGCCAACCTGTGTCGTGCGGTGGTCGAGGGCACGACGTTCGGTTTGCGCTATGGCCTGGACCTGTTGCGCCAGACCGGCTTGCAGAGCCACAGTATCCGGCTGATCGGCGGTGGCTCGAAAAGCCTGGTGTGGCGCCAGATGGTGGCGGACATCATGAACACCGAGGTGATCTGTACCGAGCAAAGCGAAGCGGCGGCCCTGGGTGCGGCGATACAGGCAGCCTGGTGTCAGTCCGGAGAAAGCCTGCAGGCGCTGTGCACACGCTGCGTCAGTCTCGACGCAGGCAGCTTGACGCGCCCGTCGGCAACCAGCGTCAGCGCCTATCAACACGCCTATGAGCGCTATCAACAGCACGTGGCAACCCTTAAGAGTGAATAACTATGTATCTGGTGTGTGGCGAAGCGCTGTTTGATATTTTCAGTGAAGACGATGCAGGTGGGCAGGCATCGAGAGTCAATTTCAAGGCCATAGCCGGCGGCTCGCCGTTTAACGTCGCCGTGGGCTTGCGCCGCCTGGGGATCGAGACTGCGCTGTTTACCGGGCTGTCCAGCGACTACCTGGGGCAGCGCCTGCGCCAGGTGCTCAAGTTTGAAGGCGTGCAGGGAAGTTATCTGCACGAGTTCGCGGCGCCCACCACGCTGGCGATGGTCGCAGTCGGCGCCAACGGCTCACCGCAATACAGCTTTCGCGGCGAAGGTTGTGCAGACAGACAATTACAGCTCGAACACCTGCCGACACTGGACGATGACGTGCGCGGCCTGCACTTTGGCTCGTTCTCCCTGGTGGTGCAGCCGGTTGCCGATACGCTCCTGGCGCTGATCCGCCGGGAAAGTGGCAAGCGCCTGATCAGCCTGGACCCCAACGTGCGCCTGAACCCGCAGCCGGACATCGGATTATGGCGCCAGCGCGTCGGCGAACTGGTACAGCACGCCGACCTGATCAAGGTCAGCGATGAAGACCTGCACCTGCTCTACCCCGGGCAAGCGCCGGAAAACGTCCTCGAGGGCTGGCTGCAGCACCGTTGCCAGTTGATATTCCTGACCCGTGGCGCCGATGGTGCGACAGTCTTCAGCCACCAGCATGGCAGTTGGTCAGTACCGGCAGTCAAGGCGGTAATGGCCGATACCGTCGGCGCCGGCGATACCTTCCAGGCGGCACTGATTGCCTGGCTAACTGAACACCAACTGGACTCGGTCGAGGGTTTGCAGCGCCTTGACAAGGAGCAGGTCGACGACCTGCTCAAGTTTGCGGTTCGTGCCGCAGCCTTGACCTGTAGCAAGACCGGGCCGGATCTTCCTTATCGTGCTCAACTGGATTGACCTGCCCACGCCGTCAGGGTTATCGCGCCCTGACGGCGTTTGCCACGATTGCCCCGGCCACGGCGCCCAACAGCGGTGCCAGCCAGAACAACCAGAGTTGCGCCAAGTATGCGCTACCGGAAAACAGCGCCGTCCCCGTACTACGCGCGGGGTTGACCGAAGCGTTGGTGACGGGAATCGCCACCAGGTGGATCAAGGTCAGTGTCAGGCCGATGGCAATCGGCGCAAAGCCTGCCGCCGCACCCGGAGCGGTCACACGCATGATGATGAACACGAAAAAGAACGTCGCTACCGTCTCGACCACCAGCGCCGCCAGCATGCTGTACTGCCCTGGGCTCAGCTCGCCATAACCATTGGCGGCGAAGGTGCCCATTTCAAAGCCCGGCCGGCCACTGGCGATCAAGGCCAGCACCGCCGCAGCGACCATCGCGCCGGCCACCTGGGCAATGATGTAAGGCAACACATCAGCCCCCGGCAGCCGTCGGCCGACCCACAAACCAATGGTCACGGCCGGGTTGAAATGCGCACCACTGATAGCGCCCACCGCGTAGGACATGGTCAATACCGCCAGGCCAAATGCCAGGGCTATGCCGGTATAACCAACACCGAGCCCAGCAAGTACCGCCGTCAGGATTGCACTGCCACAGCCACCGAAGGTGAGCCAGAAGGTCCCAAGAAATTCTGCCGCTATCTTTTGTTGCAAGGTCCACTCCCGGTACGTCCGCCGTCAGGCCAAATCTGGCGGCGACGTTAACAACCGGGAGTGGCCATTCGTATAGGATTTTTCCGATTGGTAGGAAGCAGTTTGGTTTGGTTGAGGGTCGCAGTTACCGAGAACCGTCGGATGGCCGGCCCCAGGCACCTGCGCTGCCACGCGTTCGGCCACATGACGCAAACTGTCAAAGTTGATATTGGCCCCTGAATTGATCGCGACCAGCGTTTGCCCCTGGACCTGGGTGCGCGCCACATAGGCGCGAACTCCCGCAACCGCCAGGGCTCCTGAAGGCTCGGTGATGGAGCGCGTATCGTCGTAGATCAATTTGATTGCACTGCACAGCTCATCGTTGCTGACCGTAATCACCTCGTCCACATACTGGCGGCAGACCTCGAAACCGTAGGCGCCGATCTGTGCGACAGCTGTACCATCGGCGAAGCTGTCGACACTGGGCAGTACAACCCGCTCGCCAGCTTGCATGGCTGCCCGCAGACAACTGGAACCTTCGGGTTCTACCCCGATGATGCGCACCTCAGGACGCAGATACTTGACGTAGGCCGCAATGCCGGCGATCAAGCCGCCACCGCCGACCGGCACAAAGATAGCGTCCAGCGTCCCCTGTTGCTGACGTAACACCTCCATGGCCACCGTACCTTGCCCGGCGATCACATACGGGTCGTCGAACGGCGAAACAAAGGTGCTGCCCGACTGCTCTGCCAACTGCAGCGCGTGGGCCAACGCAAAGGGAAAGCTGGCGCCGTGCAGCACCGCATCGGCGCCTCGGGAGCGTACACCTTGTACTTTCAACTCCGGTGTCGTACTGGGCATGACAATCGTCGCCTTGATCCCCAGCTCACGCGCTGCCAGCGCCACGCCTTGGGCATGGTTACCCGCCGAAGCGGTGATTACGCCCCTTAGCCGTTGCGCGTCGTCAAGCTGCACCAGCCGGTTGTAGGCACCGCGGACCTTGAAGGAAAAGGTCGGCTGCAAATCTTCGCGCTTTAGCAGGAGCTGGTTGCCCAGCAATGCCGACAGTGCCGGCGCAGCTTGTAACGGAGTGCGCACCGCCAAGTCATAGACTGGCGCGGCAAGAATCATTTTGACGTAGCGTTCGAGCAGGTCCTGATCGGCAGCGTGGCGGTGCGGGGTACTCATGGGTGTCTCCTGGGGTGGTGCCGAGCCTGGGAGACGGAAAAACAAAACCCGCCTCGAGGGCGGGTCTTGGGTACAGCCAAGTGCTATCCCGCCAAATGAGGAATGGCGGTAATAATGCTTGGCTGGGAACGATAGGTTTGAAATGTCATGACGCAAAACTAACCGGCGGTGTGGGGCAAGTCAATGGCAAACCCGTACGACTCAGGGCTCTTTACTCAGCATGAAAGTCTTTACGATCGCTATATGAAACGCATACGATTCATATATCAAATTACACAGTGAAGCTCATGGGCATCGTCAAGATCACCGATCAACTGCATGAACAAATCCGTCTGGCCAGTGCCGCCATGGATCGTTCCATCAATGCCCAGGCAGAGTTCTGGATCAAGATCGGTCTTTTGGCCGAACTCAACCCGCACCTGGGCTACAACGATCTGATCAACAAACTGCTGCTGGACAAACCCGACCTGATCCGGGGGCGCGGTCGATGATCAAGAATGCCCAACAGCTTGCCCTGATGCGTGAAGCCGGGCGTCTGCTGGCGCAGGTATTCACGATGCTCGACCGTCAAGTCGCTGCCGGCCAGTCGACTCTGGAGCTGGACCGGGCCGTCGAGGCATTCATCCGCAACGACCTGCAGTCACGCCCCGCCAGCCTCGGGCAGTACGATTATCCCTTCTCCATCAACACCTCGATCAACGAGGTGGTGTGTCATGGCATGCCGGACGCCAAGGCGGTGTTGAAGGATGGCGATATCGTCAACATCGATATCACCCTGGAGAAAGGCGGCTTTATTGCCGACTCCAGCAAGATGTACATGATCGGCGCGGTCTCGCCCAAGGCGCGGCGCCTGGTAGAAAAAACCTTCGAAGCCATGTGGGCCGGGATCCACCAGGTCAAGCCCGGCGCGCGTCTGGGCGATATCGGGCACGCTATCGAGCGCCACGCGCACGCCAATGGTTACAGCGTGGTACGTGAGTATTGCGGCCACGGTATCGGGCGCGAGATGCATGAAGAACCGCAAATCCTGCACTTTGGCCGCCCCGGCACGGGCATGACATTGCGCGAAGGCATGGTCTTCACTATCGAGCCGATGTTGAACCAGGGCAGTGCCAAGGTCCGCGATCTCAAAGACGGCTGGACCGTGGTGACACGCGACAACAGCTTGTCAGCGCAGTGGGAACACACGGTGGCAGTGACGGCCGATGGCTACGAAGTCCTGACCCTGCAACCGTCAGCGGAATAAGGCGCATCGCAACAGTCGCCGTAACATCTGGTTATAGGTAAGCTATCGGCCTTTCGCGCAGCCCTTCTGCGCCTCGCCGAAAATAAGTCGCCTCCATGCCTTTTGAACTCAGCGTTGACCTCACTACCCTGGCCATTCTGGCCGTTGTTGCCTTCGTCGCCGGTTTTATCGATGCCATCGCCGGCGGAGGCGGTTTGTTGACCACCCCGGCACTGCTCACCGCAGGTATGCCGCCGCATATGGTGCTGGGCACCAACAAGTTGAGTTCGACTTTCGGCTCGGCCACTGCCAGTTTCACCTTTTACCGGCGCAAGCTGTTTCATCCACGCCAATGGGTACATGCCATTGTCGGCACCTTGGTCGGCGCGCTGGCCGGAGCCGTTGTGGCTCACTACCTGCCGGCCGAATGGCTGAACAAGATGTTGCCGGTGATTGTCTTTGGCTGCGGTCTTTACCTGCTGTTTGGCGGTACGCCCAAGGCACCGCTGGATGCCGATGCGCCGATCAAGAAGAAATGGCAGTCGACCCAGGGTTTCGGCCTGGGCTTCTACGACGGTGTGGCCGGTCCGGGTACCGGGGCGTTCTGGACTGTCAGCACACTGCTGATGTACCCCGTCGACCTGGTCAAGGCCAGCGGCGTGGCACGCAGCATGAACTTCGTCAGCAACGCGGCGGCGCTGTCGGTGTTTATCTTCAACGGTTCGGTCGACTGGATCGTCGGCCTGTGCATGGGCTTTTCGGTGATGGTAGGCGCCTTCTTTGGCGCTCGCAGCGCGATCAGCGGCGGCGCCAAGTTCATTCGCCCAGTGTTTATCACGGTGGTATTGGGCCTGACGGTGCGCCTAGCCTGGCAGCACTGGTTCAGCGTGGCCTAAGCGCCGCGCTACGTAGAGGTCGATCAGGTAGCGCGCAATCGAGCGTGACGCCGGCAGCGGTGGCAGTTGGTGAATGTTGAACCACTGCGCGTCTTCGATCTCGTCGGCCTGGGGCACGATATCGCCACCGGCGTATTCGGCATGAAACCCCAGCATCATCGAATGCGGGAACGGCCAGCACTGGCTGCCCATGTACTGGATGTTCTTCACCTCTACCTGCACTTCCTCTCGCACTTCGCGGATCAAGCAATCTTCGGCAGACTCACCAGGCTCGGCAAAGCCGGCCAAGGTGCTGTAGACGCCGGTGACAAAACGCGGCGAGCGTGCAAGCAGTATCTCGTCGCCTCGGGTAATCAGCACAATCATGCTCGGTGAAATACGCGGATAGCTGCGCAGATCGCAGGCCTGGCAAAACATCGCGCGTTCGCGGGGAACCTGCACCATCGCCTGGCCGCAACTGCCGCAAAACCGGTGTTCGCGTGCCCACGTGCCGATTTGTGCCGCATACCCCAAGACTTTGTAAAGTTGATGGTCATCCTGCAGCATGAAGCCCCGCAGGCCCTGCCAGCGACAGCCTTGCACATCGCCAGGGCGATCGAGCTCCAGCAGATACATCGGCTCGCCATCCAGGTAGCCAATACCGTGCTCGGCCAGTACCGAAAGGTCCTGGCGCTTGAGCCACTCCCTGGGAAACAGCGGCCCGTTGTCGTCATGCAGGAAGCCTTCGCGGCTGCGGGCCACGGCCCAGCCGCCAGGGGTCTCGTTGTCCAGCAGCGTCGTGGTAATCCAGCCTGGGGTCATTTCACTCAATCCACAAATTCGGGTTTCTGCTTGCTCATGTGGGCCGCGATGGCCACGCGCAGGTCGTTGGATTGCAACATAGCTGCGTTCCAGGTGGCAACGTATTCCAGGCCGTCATTGATTGAGTGGTCACGCATGTAGCTGATCATGGCCTTGGTGCCTGTCACCGCGATCGGCGATTTGGCGGCGATTTGCCCGGCGATTTCCATTACCCCGGCCAACAGGCTTTCGTGATCGGCAAAGATGCGATTGACCAGGCCGATGCTACGCGCCTCTTCGGCGCCGAAGGTACGCCCGGTGTAGGCCAGTTCGCGCAACATGCCATCGCCGATGATGCGCGGCAGGCGTTGCAGGGTGCCCACATCGGCGGCCATGCCGATGTCGATCTCCTTGATGGAGAATTGCGCGTCGGCGGCGGCATAGCGCATGTCGCAGGCACTGATCAGGTCGATGGCACCGCCAATGCAGTAGCCCTGGATCGCCGCGAGCACCGGTTTGCGGCAGTTGTCCACGGCATTGAAAGAAGCTTGCAACTGCAGGATCTTGCGCCGCAGCATGCGTGCGTTGCGCCCCACATCCTTGCCGAACTCATTGGCCACCGAGGCCAGCATCATCAGGTCGATGCCGGAGGAGAAATGTTTGCCGGCGCCACTGAGCACCACGGCGCGCACCGCATCGGTGTCTTCGATCCATTGGAAGATATCAATGATCTCGTTCCAGAACGCCGCGTTCATGGCGTTGATCTTTTCCGGGCGATTGATCTGCACATGGGCGACGTTGCCGTTGAGTTCGACGACAAAGGCTTGATATTCGGACATGGCAGAAATCCCTGGCTGGCGGCAAATTAGGGCCGAACTATAGCAAGGGAGTGTGACGGGGGGTAAGGCTGTGGTTGTGCCAAAGGCAGGACTGCAGGATGTGGGTTTCGCCTGGACAGCCAACCCAACATCCATTCAGAAAGATGGATAGGCACCTATCCCCCTGTGCCAAGGGTTTGACACACCGACTGGCCTGACCGAAGCTGGTGGCTTTGTAATAGCTGCCCACTTCCGGACGCCTGCATGTCAAAGTCTCGCCGTTACTCCCTCATCGGCCTGTGTACCCTGCTGTTTATCCTGCTGATCGTCTGGTATTTCAATCGCTCATCCCAGGAGGCCATCCCCCAGGCCATCGCCCACGGCTACTCCAAGGCATTGAAACAGGCCCGCAACGGCGAGCCGGGTGCTGCTCGGGTGCTGTACCAACAGTTGGGGCGAGCGGACTTGTCCGACACCCGCCGAGTTGCGCTGCACGCCGAGTTGCCCAACTACCCCAGCCCCCAGGCGCTGAAGTTGGCGGACAAGGACTTGGCCAACAGCGCTCCACTGGTACGCCAGGCAGCCATTGGCAGCATCGTCGGGCTGGTGCCCAGCGGCCAGCGTACCTTGCTGCTAGGGCCATTACTCGAAGACTCCGAACAGAGCGTGCGGTTTGCCGCCGCCAATGCCTTGCTGGGACTTTCGCCTGACGTACTGGGTTTGTATTTCGGCGCGCTGCAGCGCGTCCTCGACGAGTTCGAAAAGCAGCTCAAGGGTCAGCCCGAAACGCCAGGAGCCTGGATTCAGCTGGCACGCTTGTACATTCATAACGCGCGCCTGCCAGAGGCACAAAACGCGCTGCAACAGGCCTTGCGCCTGGAACCCGACAACCTGCCAGCCGTGGTTGCGCAGATCGAGCTGCTGGATAAACAAGGCAAGGTCGACGATTCGCGCCAATTACTCGCCGGCCAGTTACAAGCGTACCCGGAGTCGGCCTACCTGCAACATGCCCTCGGTATGTGGCTGCTGAACCACGGCGAGCGCGAATATGCGCTGCTCGGCTTGTCCAAGGCCGTGGAGCTTGAACCGGACAATCAGGATTATCGCTACGACCTGGCCACCACCCTGCACGCCCAGCAGGAACTGGAAGCCGCTCAACGTCAACTGGAGGAAATCGTCCAGCGTTACCCGCAAAATCGCAAGGCTCGGGTGCTGCTGGTGCATTACTGGAAGGAAAGCGGCCAGTTGCAGAACGTCCAGGTGTTATTGGCGCAACTGGAGCAGCAGAACCCGGATGATCCAGCGTTGCAACAGGGCTTGTAGAAAGCCTCGCCGGCGAACGCAAACGCCAGTCGCTTGCCGCCATCAATAAAAAACGTGAACCGTCGCACGCCGCTACGGTCAAGTACACATGGCGCACCCAATTGGGCTGCATCCACCATTTGTTCGTGACCCGAGGGCACTTCTTGTCTACATCCAAAGAGCTGTTCACAGCAAAAGCAGCAACCGGTATCGAAGGACTCGACGACATTCTTTGCGGGGGGCTGTCGCGCAGCCATCTGTTCCTGCTTGAAGGCGAGCCCGGCACCGGTAAAACCACCGTGGCCCTGCATTTTCTTCAGAATGGAGCCAAGGCAGGCGAACGCTCGCTGTACATCACCCTGTCGGAAACCGAGCGCGAATTGCGCCAGGGTGCCAAATCCCACGGTTGGGACCTGGATGAGAACATCCATATCTTTGAATTGACCCCGCCAGAGAATCTGCTCAATGCCGATCACCAGCAGAGCCTGCTGTACTCCTCGGACCTCGAGCTGGGCGAAGCCACCCGGCAGATTTTCGAAGTGGTGGAACGTGTCAAGCCCACCCGCGTGGTGATCGATAGCCTTTCGGAGATTCGCCTGCTGGCGCAGAGTTCGTTGCGCTATCGCCGGCAGATCCTGGCGATCAAGCACTATTTCGTGCGCTACGACGCAACAGTCCTGCTGCTGGACGACCTGACCACCGAAGCCCTGGACAAGACCGTGCACAGCGTGGCCCACGGTGTGATCCGCCTGGAGGAACTGACCCCCAACTACGGCGCCGAACGTCGCCGTGTACGAGTGGTGAAGTACCGGGGTCAGAAATACCGCGGTGGTTTTCATGATTTCACCATCATGGGCGATGGCATCCATGTATTCCCCCGTCTTGTGGCGGCTGAACATCGTAGCGGCTATATCCAGCAGACGTTGAGCAGCGGCATAAACGAGCTGGACGCCTTGTTGGGCGGAGGTATCGAGACCGGTTCCAGCTCGCTGATCCTTGGCCCTGCCGGTACCGGAAAATCACTGATCTCGCTGATCTTCGCCGCCGCAGCCGTGACCCGTGGCGAGAAAGCCGCATTGTTCATTTTCGATGAAGACCTGGGGCTATTGTTCGAGCGCATGAAGAAAATGGGCATCGACCTCCAGACCTTGCAACACAGCGGCAACCTGATCATCGAACAGGTCGACGCGGCCGAACTGTCGCCCGGCGAGTTCTCCCACCGTGTGCGACGCCACGTTAACGAAGGCGGGATCAAGACCGTAGTCATCGACAGCATCAACGGCTACCAGGCGGCCATGCCTGAAGAGAACGCGCTGATCCTGCACATGCATGAGCTGCTGCTGTACCTCAACCGCCAAGGTGTCGCGACCTTCATGACAGTTGCCCAGCATGGGCTGATCGGCGACAGCATGCAGGCACCGGTAGATATTACGTACCTGGCCGATACCGTGATCCTGCTGCGCTACTTCGAAGCAATGGGCAAGGTGCGCCGGGCAATCTCCATCATCAAGAAACGCACCGGCAGCCATGAATCGACCATTCGCGAATACCGTATCAGCACTCAGGGCATGACCGTCGGCGAACCACTTGAATCGTTCCAAGGTGTACTGCGTGGCGTGCCGACCTACATGGGCGCCGGCCAGCCACTGCTCAAGGAGCCGCGATTGTGAGTGATCTGTCCGGCATCCACGGACGCGCAATCATCCTCGCGCCGTTGGGACGCGACAGCACTCTGGCGGCGCAAATGCTCAACGAGGCGGGCTTCAGCGCAGTTATTGCCAACCACCTGCCGATGCTCTGTGAAACCCTGGAGCAAGGTGCCGGCCTGTTGATCATCGCCGCCGAAGCGCTACGCGGCGTCGATCTGCAGCCGCTGCTCGACTATTTGCAGCAACAGCCGGCCTGGTCGGATTTGCCTATTGTATTGATGACCCAGCATGGTGGTAGCGAACAAACCAGCTCGTCGCGCTTGAGTGCGCTACTGGGCAACATCACTCTGCTGGAACGTCCCTTTCATCCGGTTACCCTGATCAGCCTGGTGACCACCGCCCTGCGCGGGCGATGTCGGCAATACGAAGCGCGGGATCGCCTGATTGACTTGAGCCAAAGCGAGTTGCGCCTGCAGCGCACCCTGGAAACGCTCGAACAGCAAGTCGAAGAACGCACCACCCAGTTGCGCAACAATGAAGAGGCTCTGCGTCAATCACAGAAAATGGAGGCTGTCGGCCAGTTGACCGGCGGTATCGCCCATGACTTCAACAACATGCTCACTGGCATTATCGGCAGCCTCGAGCTACTGCGCCGGCGCCTCGCCCGTGGGCGCCTGGAAGATCTCGATAGCCTGATTGACCTGGGCGTGACCTCTGCCAACCGCGCCGCCAGCCTGACCCACCGCTTGCTGGCGTTTTCCCGCCGGCAATCGCTCGACTCCAAGCCGGTACAGATCAACGACCTGGTCAGGTCCATGGGCGAACTGCTGCAGCGCAGCCTCAATGAAAGCACCACGCTGCAGATGCGCCTGAGCGACCAGCTATGGATCGCCGAAGCAGACCCCAATCAACTGGAGAGCGCCCTGCTCAACCTTGTCCTCAATGCCCGGGACGCCATGCCCGACGGAGGCCGACTGGTGGTGGAGACAAGCAATCGCCATCTGGACAATGTCTTTACCGCAGCCTACGGCACGCTCCAGCCGGGTGACTACCTGGAGCTGAGCGTCAGTGACACCGGCTGTGGGATGCCCGCTAGCGTTGTCAGCCGTGCATTTGATCCGTTCTTCACCACCAAACCCATCGGCCAGGGCACCGGCTTGGGCCTGTCAATGATCTACGGTTTCGCTCGCCAGTCCCACGGTCATGTTTGCATTCACAGTGTGGTTGGTGAAGGCACCACCGTCAGCCTGTTCCTGCCGCGCTTTGCCGGCGAAGTAATCGCTGATCAAGCGCTGGATCTTGCGTTGTTACCCTATGCCAATACTGGCGAGACTGTGCTGATCGTCGAGGACGACCCCGCCGTCAGGGTGCTGGTAAGCCAGGTGCTGGGGGAATTGGGTTACGCCTTTGTCCAGGCCAGTGACGCCGACAGTGCGCTTGCGATTATCCAATCCGAGCAGCGCATCGACTTGTTGATCAGCGATGTGGGGTTGCCGGGCATGAACGGTCGGCAGTTAGCCGAGATCGCCCGGCAGATCCGGCCGGACCTGAGGGTGCTGTTCATCACCGGATATGCCGAGCACGCAGCAGTGCGTGGAGGCTTTCTGGATCCTGGGATGCAATTGATCACCAAGCCATTTACGTTTGATTTGTTGACAGCGAAAGTAAGAGAGATGATCGGGCACTGAGCCAAGAGTGTTACCGCTCATTATCTAATGGAACCGACCCGTTGATTTCGGTACGCAGAGTTACCGTTTAGCCGAGGAAAATTCAGCTGAATGGAAGCCTTTCGCAATTTCGACGGTAATCCTATGACTATTAACTCTATCCAACTCAAGTCCTCCCCGCAGACCTCCAATAATTTGCCAGTATCTGCACAAGGCTCTGCCATGCGCAGCGTCGAGACTGCCGTCACTCACACCTCCCAGTCGATACTCAATGACACACCCTACTCCCAGGGTGACAGTACACTGGCTGAGCTTTACGCACGAAAACTACGTGAGGGTGTAAAAGAGGATCTAGCCGTCAACTTTATAGCGTTCGAATTCATTGAAACTCCCCCGCAGGACTCTCTGTTTTGGCAGTGGCGAACACACCTTCACAACATAATAAAAAGTCCAGACTTCAACGCGTGGGCTGCCGAAAATCGCGTGGATCTATCAAAGGATATTGTCATCAATCAATCGTTAGGGATTATCACTTGCACAGCTTCTGGTGTTAAAAAACATTTTGAAGTAGCGAATGACGCAAGTAAGAGTCTCGCACCGATATGGCCAATGTTAAAAGGTGCCGCCAAAGCACTCGCCCCTTCAGGAGGCAGTGTTAGCGCAGGGCAAAAAAGCATCGCCACACTATCGGAAATAGCCAGGTTTTACCGTGAAGACGTGTCGACCGAGCATCACGCACTTTTAACCGATGACGATAAAAAAAAGCTGGAGCAGCAAGCGTTAAAACTGGAAACCCACAAAACCTTCAACAACATTGATTCCCAGCACTCAGAGGCATTTCTGGAGCAAGGGAGAAGAAAACTTGCAGACGTTTCCGATCGTCGCAGGGCCACTCCACCATTGTTGACAGTTGCAACGTCAATTGCCAAGTTAGCCGATGAGCTTGAGTCTCGACAGAGACAAAGTATTTACGGTGTGCAGCGTTTGACGCCAGAATTGGCACAAGAGCAACTGGACAATGGCATTCTTTCTGCGCTGGAAAATACCCACTTCACTCCCGCCCCGCACTCTTCCTGCAGCCAGAGTAACAACCTGGTGCCCGGTGCAAGCGCAAGCCTTAAAGAGTATTTGACGGCAAACGGGCTGGATATACCCAAGAGCTTTTTAGAGATCATGAACCTTGGGGAATACCTGAGAAAAGATACGCCGGGCCAAGCACTCCATGGCAATCTGGGAGGGGCCTTATCCTGGCCCATTCCGTTGACCGATCAAGAGCGCCTTAACGTACGCTATGCCATCCTGGGGAATACCCTTGGCCTTGCCACCTTGACCCACTACGACAGCGACAAAGAAGTATTGGGCTACCTGGGCCAGGGTTTTCGGGTGGAACCTCGAGATTTGGCTAATCCTCGCAGAGTGATCAACAACCTTCTGGATACGCCTAAAGCCAAGGCTCTGGGTTTGGCACTGCAAAACAAATTTGATGCAATTGCCACAGATACCAGTATCGATGACTGGACACTGGCGGCTATCGGCGCCTCCCTCGACCGAGAAACCACTCAAGGCAGCACCCTGGCCCCGGTAAGAACTGGCGTAGGGGGATTTGATTTGGCCCGCAGTGAACAGTGGGGCAAACCGGTTTCAGACACCGTAGAAGAATTGATCATTCACTTAATCGACAAGAAAAAAGCGTCACCACGGCTAGCCCGTCTTGCGGCCTATATCCTGTTATCGCTCCGGGCCCCCGCTTTTCTGGTCAAAGATATTCCGAGGAGCGTGACCTATGGCTCTCATACCTGGGTCACGTTTACCACCGCCGTGGCTCGAATAGAAGCCCAGGCACCTGGCGCCACCTCAGGCATGACCTTTGGTGACGTGATGGCTCGAGCTTCCCTGGCTCCGGTCACGGCTGCGGACAGGCAGGTCGAATATGACGCCCAGCAGGATGCACTCAAAGACTGGGGCGTTGCTAACGGCCTGATTCCCTTGAATACACTGGATGTGTATGACACTGCGCAAATGAACACCGTACATGACGCATTTAATACTCAAGTAGCCGAACTGAGTGCTGCTTCCCAAGCTCAGGAAACACCGATACCCACGCGCCGTGAATTGGCGCTCAAGTACCTGAAAGCGCATTATGGGGAGCATATCGACTTTGAGAAACGCTGTATTTCACCTGATTCAGTGGGTAAACAGTTTCCTGGACCTTACTCGATAGTCGACCTCTATATGAAGGGGTTTCTCGGCAATCCACCCGGCGATTTTAGCTGGGCATCTTCAAGTGCTGACGTGCATATCAATAGTATTGACGCGCGGGCCCACGAACTTCCAAACATTCAGGCCGTTTTTGACAAGGAACTGCCTGACTATTTCAAGAAAATGGAAAACAGCATTGCAACCCAAACAAAGCTTTTAATCTCGCAGTTACCTCTGGAGGATAGAAAACGTTTTGAGTATGGAGGTATTCGCCTTGCTAAATCACTGACTACCCATCATACAATCGAGAAGCGCGAGCCTACCAACTCATACGGCGAACATGTACTCCTGATCAATACAACACTCAACGGCACGGAAAAAAATTACAAGGTAGATCTTAAACAAAATAGCATAACTCCCATTGTGCTCGATTCAGATTTCATCACAGGGGTCAAATCCCATGGAGGCTATCGACCTTATACGGAACTGCAAGCCATTACCCCTCGTGGAAACTACACTGCGAACATCGCTGCCGAAAGTAATTCACGCGGGCTTACTCCTAACAGCTTTAGTAGCGAAAGAACACAATACATTGCTGACGCGTTAGTAGAGGAAATGAACCTAAATGACTTGAAAGATCAAGCACAAGGTCTCACTACCTTTGATACCGAGGAGCCTTTTTATCTCAAAGCAAGAGAATTTATGCTGAACCTGATCCCACTCAGATCAGCCATTCAAAACTTCCAAAAAGGCAATATTGGAGAGGGTTTTGTCGATCTGGCGCTCGATGTATTTGGCTTTGTCGTAGGCGTTGGGGCGGCGGCGAAGGGTGCAAAAGCTTTAAAAGCGGGTGCTTCGGCGGGCCAGAAATTGACCCATGCCGCAAGGATTATGGGCCGTGCTGCCATTGGCTCACTCAATCCGGTTAGTGGGCTCGATGATGTAGTTGTTGGCTTAGCGAGAGGTACGGTTCGAGGGGGTAATACAGCCATCAAAAATATCAGGCAAATAAGTGGGGCAGCTGAAAGTTATGACTTGCTGGCGGCCAGTAAACGCTTTGAGGCCAGCTCAGTTGGCACCTTTAAGCTCAATGATGAAATTTTGGAAGCACCCGCTATTTTTGAGAGGGGAAAATGGTACTCCTATGACTTCGTTACCAGCCAACCCTTTGGAAAGCCCCTTGACAACTTCACGCCCTCACTGCGTGTCAGTGCGCAGGACCTCGCCAAATGGGAAAACATCACAAGCCCCAAGAGTCAAAAAACCATAGATATTGAAAGGGACTGGGCCACAGCCGTTCACAAAAAACGGGATGGCACTGAGAAAATCGCTTTCGAACGGGGTTACAACTCTGGCAACGTACATGACATTCCCGGCTTTTCCCAAAAGATGAAAAGTGAGGAGCTAATGGCTTTGGCAAAAAATGAAAGCCTGACATCAGAACAATTAGGCGCCTTGGTAAAGCAACGTGAAAATATAGCTTTTGAGGCAGGGGCTACTCACATACGCAATCTTTACAATAAGATTGATCCCAGTGTCAGCACGTTAATACCTATGCCACAGGTTTCATATCTTGCTTTAACCTCGCAACTTTCCGGGGGGCAGTGCGCAGGGCTTTCGAGGGCGATGGCCTCCGCGGTGGCGGAAGGCAAGGAACTAAACTTAATCAATAACATGTATACCGCCGCCGCGTACCCGGCAGCCCCTGCGTCTCAGAGCTTTATGAAAACATTGAGTAATTTACATGACCAGGTAACCGGTGCGTCGGCTTTTCACGTCCTGCAACCGCAAAAGCAGGTTTCCTACCTCTCTCTCATCGATGAACTCGGCAGTGCCCAAGCCTCAAAGACATTCATGATAGAGTTTCCAGGACATGCGATGACTGGAGGCGTAAAATTTGAAGGTGCAAACAAAACGTTTTTTTTCTACGACCCCAACTTCGGATTGATCAAGTTCAAGAACATGGAAAGCATGAAACTTGAAATGAGTAAAATATTCAATGATAAAAAACTGGGCAAACAGTATAAGACGCATAGCGTGGACCCTCATAAACTTGAGTTCAAGGTCTCCGAGTACAATAACTCCTGGAAAAAGACGACAGGGAACGATAACGCAGCTTTCGAAGCACTCTACAAAGAACCGTTACCTGCTCCAGCCACTTCGGTTAACGCGGCTTAGCTAGTCTGCGTTGACGTCAAGCTGCGGTGCCTGCACTCGGACACAGGGAAAGTGTCCGGGTCTCGGAAATGCGCTTCAGAGCAGACGCCCTCAAGCCAGCAACCGCTGTATATGCTCTTGCAACGTATCCAGATCAAACGGTTTGGCCAGAATCGGCGCATCACGGGTGATCGGGCTGTTACAGTCGAGAATCTCTTGTGGATAGCCGCTGATAAAGATGACTTTGAGCTCCGGGCGCAACAGCAGTGCGGGTTCAGCAATCTGCACCCCGGAGATGCCGCCAGGCAGCCGATAGTCAGTGACCATCAAGTCCAGATGAGGTTTGCTGGCGAGGATTTCGAAGGCCTGCTCCCCATCGACCGCCTTCAACACCCGATACCCCAGGCCTGCCAGGTATTCACCCAGCACAAACATGATCGATTCGTCATCTTCGACGATCAGTACAACATCTTGTGCATCTTCACTCATGGGAAGCCTTTGTTCGGTCGATTGCTGCAGATACGACCATAAGGTCACGCAGAGGTTGCGTTGAATATACGTATGATTTCACGCGTCGGACTCCAGAGGCAGGCACACCCGAAATAAAGCACCCTCGCCCACCCGGCTTTCGACCTCGATGCTCCCGCCATGGGCGGTGACGATCTGCTCGGAAATGAACAGCCCCAGGCCCAGGCCCGCGACCGCATGGTTGGCGCAAACTCGTTCGAATTGTTGGAAGATCCGCTGTTGATTCTCTTCGCTGATCCCAATTCCACGGTCTCGCACCTCGACCCGGGCCTCGCCATGCTCCGCGTATACACGCACATCTACCGGGCTCTTGGCGCCATAACGCAAGGCATTGGTCAGGAGGTTGGACACCACCTGCTCGATCCTGAATTCGTCCCAATGCCCTTCCACCGGCTGTTCAGCCACAAAATCTATGGTTGAACCGGCAGCGGCCGCTTGAGGGGCGAAGTTGTCCAGCAGGTTGCGCACCAGCAGCGCCAGATCGAAGCGCGTAGGGCGAATCGACAACTTGCCGGTACGGATGCGCGACACATCAAGCATGTCTTCGATCAAGCGAATCAGGCTCTGGATCTGCCGCTCATCGCGGTCGACCATGGCGTGCATCTTGTCCAGGGTAAAGGCGCTGGCGTTATTGCGGGCCAAATGCATCTTGCGCAGTTGGGTTTCCAGGATCAGGCCGTTAAGCGGCGTACGCACCTCATGGGCGACGATGGACATAAAGTCGTCACGCATGCGCACCGCCTGTTCCAGTTGCGCCTGGGTCGCCTGCAACCTGGTCAGCAAGGCTTCCTGTTCGCGACGGCTGCGCTCAAGCGCCTCGAGCTGCAGTTTCATGGCTTCGCTCTGGCGATACAGCTCCACAAAGACGTTGACCTTGCTTTTGACCGCATGGATGTCCAACGGCTTGTGCAGGAAGTCCACCGCCCCGCTCTCGTAGCCTTTGAAGGCATAGTTCATTTCGCGGCCGGCGGCGCTGACAAACACGATGGGGATGTTCTTGGTCTTTTCCGTGCCGCGCATCATTTCCGCCAGCTCAAAGCCGTTCATGCCGGGCATCTGCACGTCGAGAATGGCTATGGCAAATTCGTGCTCAAGCAACAGCGACAAGGCTTCGTCGGCATTCAGTGCCTTATAGACCAGACGATCCTCGCGCTTGATCAGTGCCTCGAGGGCCAGCAGGTTTTCCGGCAGATCGTCGACGATCAGCAGCTTGGCCTGGACAGTACTTATCATGGGGAAGGTTCCAGCGAAGCCAGCAATGCACCAATGCGGCTCAAGGTAAGAATGTGGTTGGGGGTGTGCAACGCCAGGGCAGCCAGAGGCATGGTCGCAATTCGTGCTTCGTCGGGGTCCTGGACCACCGTCGTACCACCGCGGCGTTTGACTTCGGCCAAGCCCTGGGCTCCGTCCTGATTGGCTCCGGTCAGCAGTATCGCCAGCAGCTCGCTGCCATAGGCATCGGCAGCCGAGGCGAACAGATAATCAATGGCTGGACGCGAATGGTACACGCGCTCTTCCTGGCTCAATGACAGGCTGCGGTCCTGCTCAACCGACAAATGATAACCAGGCCCGGCGAAGTATAAGGTGCCAGGCTGGATCAGCTCTTTGTCCTGCGCCTCCTTGACCAGTATCGGCACGCGTCGGGAGAAGACCTCTGCCAACTGGCTGTGTCGCTCGTCCGGCAAATGCAGGACGACAATGATCGGCAGGCCGAATCCCGCCCGCAAGGCAGCAAAAATACTCAGCAATGCCTCGACACCGCCTGCCGAAGCGCCGATGACTACGGCTTTGATCCCGGGCAAGCACAGCTCGCTGGCAACGACGTCGCTCATAGTTTTCGAAAGATCCGTTCTTGCTTGACCAAGGGCTCGAAATGCTTGCTATAGCCTGAAAAGTCCACGGTTTCCTTGCTGCCCAGCACTAGGAAGCCGCGGTGGCAAAGCGACTCATGAAATAACCCGAAGGCCCTGTCCTGCAACTTTTTATTGAAATATATCAGCACGTTACGACATGAAATTAATTGAGTTTCAGAAAATACACTATCGGTTGCCAGGCTGTGATCAGCGAAAGTGATGTTCTCGCGCAGGGTCTTGTCGAAAATCGCGTGGTCATAGGCAGCCGTGTAGTAATCGGCAAACGAACGCTGGCCACCGGCCTGCTGATAGTTATGGGTATAGGCGCGGATATTCTGCAGGGAGAAGATGCCTTGCTTGGCTTTTTCCAGGGACCTTGGGTTGATATCGGTGGCGTAGATGATCGTACGTTCCAACAGCCCTTCCTCGCGCAGCAGAATGGCCATGGAATACACCTCTTCGCCGGTGCTGCACCCGGCGATCCAGACCTTGATCGACGGATAGGTCTTGAGCAGCGGGACCACTTCCTGGCGAATCGCCAGGAAATGCGAAGGATCGCGAAACATTTCGCTGACCGGAATGGTCAGGAACTGCAACAACTGCAGGAACGCCGACGGATCGTGCAGCACGCGCTCCTGCAAGGCAGAAATGGTCTTGCAGTCGAACTGGGTCAAGGCGTGGGCCACACGGCGCTTGACCGACGCACCCGAATAGTCGCGAAAGTCATAGCTGTACTTGAGGTAAATCGCCTCGATCAACAAGCGAAGTTCGATATCAGCGTTTCGTTCCAATTAGATACGTTCCATCTTGGGGAGCCACACACGAATCAGTGAAAACAGGCGATCAAGGTCGATGGGCTTGGCCAGGTAGTCGTTGGAACCTGCTTGCAGGCACCGCTCTTGGTCATCCTTCATCGCCTTGGCCGTTACCGCAATGATCGGCAGTTTGCGCCAGCGCGGGTCCTGGCGGATCAAGGCGGTAGCCTCGTAACCATCCATTTCCGGCATCATCACGTCCATCAGCACCAAATCGATATCCTCGACCTGGTTAAGCTTGTCGATTGCCTCGCGCCCATTACGCCCGATAACCACAATCGCCCCTTTATGTTCAAGGGCACTGGTGAGGGCAAAGATGTTACGCACATCATCGTCCACCAACAGGATCTTGCGTCCCTCGAACACCTTGTCGCGGCTGCGCGCGGTCTTGAGCATCTTCTGACGCTCATGGGACAGCTGCGATTCGACTTTGTGCAGAAACAGCGTGACCTCATCCAGCAGGCGTTCGGGTGAGCGAGCGCCCTTGATGATGATCGAACGCGAGTACTTGCGCAGCTCGGCTTCTTCATCCCGGGTCAGGTTGCGCCCGGTGTAGACAATGACCGGCGGAAACGAGCAGATATCTTCGGTGTCCATGCGCTTGAGCAACTCGTTGCCGAGCATGTCCGGCAGCTTGAGGTCGATAATCATGCAGTCGTAGACCGTACTGCGCAGCAGTTGCAGGGCTTCCTGGGCAAAGCCGACGGCCGTGATCTCGATATCCTCGTCACCGATCAGCCGGGCAATGCTGTCACGTTGCAAATCATCGTCCTCTACCAGCAATACGCGCTTGACCTTCTGCGTAAGCTTGGCCTCCAGACGCGCGAACACATCCTTGAGTTCTTCGCGGGTCGTGGGTTTGACCGCATAACCAATGGCGCCCATGTGCATGGCCGCTTCGACGCGGTCCTCGACAGAAATTACATGCACCGGAATATGCCGGGTGTTGGCGTGCTCCTTGAGGCGCTGCAATACCGTCAGGCCGGAATGGTCCGGCAGGCGCATGTCCAGCAGGATCGCATCGGGGATGTACTGTTGCGCCAGGTTGTAGCCTTCGTCTGCGCCATGGGCCACCAGGCACTGGTAACCCAGCTCATGCGCGAGGTCAAAGAGGATGCGCGCAAAGTTGGGCTCATCTTCCACCACCAGGATGCAACGCGTGGCGAACGGCGCCTTGTCGCGGTCGTCGGCAAAGCGCGGAATCAGGGTTTCGTCGACTATCGGCATGGGCGAAACCTTTGCCGGCACTACAGCCGGCGCGACCGGCAACGTGCGTACCGGCTCGACCACCGCCGCGTCGTCATCGCGCTCCACGTATTGCTCCGGAAGAACCAGCGTAAAAGTGCTGCCCTGGCCCGGTTGGCTGGTGACGCTGATGTAGCCTCCCAACAAGGCCGCCAGGTCACGGGAGATCGATAAGCCCAGGCCGGTGCCGCCATAACGCCGATTGGTCGTGCCGTCCGCCTGGCGGAAGGCCTCGAAAATGCTTGCCTGTTGATCCGGGGCAATACCGATTCCCGAGTCACGCACAATGAAGGCGATGCCCTCGTCCTGCTGGCGGACGGCGGTGAGACTCACCTGGCCTTTTTCGGTGAACTTGACCGCGTTCGACAGCAGGTTCTTGAGAATCTGCTCCAGGCGCTGGCGGTCGGTGAACAGCATCGTTGGCGTGTCTTCCTGCACAGTCACCGTGAAGGCCAGGTTGCGGTCGGCAGCCAGCGGTTCAAACATCCCGCGCAGGCCGTCCATCAGGCGCGGCACGCTGGTATTTTCCGGGCGCACCTCCAGTTTTCCGGCCTCGACCTTGGAGATGTCGAGGATGTCGTTGATCAGGTTGAGTAAATCGTTACCCGCCGAATAGATCGACTCGGCGAACTTGACCTGTTCGGCACTGAGGTTTTCCTGAGGATTCTCGGCCAACAACTTGGCCAGGATCAATGAGCTGTTGAGCGGCGTGCGCAGCTCATGGGACATGTTGGCGAGGAATTCGGACTTGTATTTGCTGGACCGCGTCAGCTCGTCGGCGCGCTCCTCCAGTTCGATCTGCACTCGATTGAGTTCAACATTCTTCTGGTCCATGGCGTCGCGCTGATCGGCGAGGGTCTGGGTCTGTTCGGCCAACTGCTCGTTCGTCTGTTCAAGCTCAGCCTGCTGGGTTTCCAGGTGAGCCTGGGACTCCTTGAGAATGCGGGACTGCTCTTCCAGTTCTTCATTGGCCGTGCGCAGTTCTTCCTGCTGCACCTGCAGCTCTTCGTTGAGTTGCTGGGTTTCGGCGAGCATTTCCTGCAAGCGCTGTCGATAGCGCGCGGCTTCGATAGAGGTGCCGACATTGTCGGCAATCAGCTCCAGTAGTTCTACGTCACGCGCGTCCAAGGGCCGTAGAAAGCCCAGCTCGACCACGCCATTGACCCGGCCGTCGTCACTGGTGGGCACGATCAGCACACTGCGGGTGGTGCCTTCGCCCAGGCCGGAACTGACCTTGAAATAATCCACCGGCACATCATCCAGACGAATCAAGCGGTCTTGCCGGGCCGATTGACTAACCAGGCCTTCGTCGTTGTAGATCGCCTGCTCCTGCTGCTCCTGCTCCCGGGAGAAACCATAGGCCGCCACGCGCTTGAGGCCACCGTGCTCCTCGCGCACATATAACGCCGCGACCACCGAGCCCATGTACTGGGCGAAGAACTGCAAGATATTGCGCCCCAACAGGTTGAGTGTCGGCTGGCCGAGCACCTGTTCGGCCAGTTCGGTCTGGCCATTGCGCAGCCAGGCTTGCTGTTCCAGGCGTTTGGCGATCTTTTGCTGCGAGGCGAGGTTGGCGCTGTAATCGGCAGACAGCGTCAAAAGATTTTTCCGCCCCACATAAGCCAGAAAGCCACTCAGGCCGAGGATGAACAGCAGGTAGAGCGAGACGCTGATGACGGTGGTGCGGGTGACCTCCTCGTTACGGGCCACCCGGAACTGCTGCTCGACCGCAACCGCTTGCTCATATTCCCTGCGAATCTCGTCCGTCAGGCGTTTGCCGCGCCCGGCCTGCACCGCGCCGCGATAATCGCCGTTCTCGCGGCGCAGCCTGATCATCTCCTGGGCATAACCATTCCATTCAACCTGCATCGACTCCAGGCGCTTGAGGCGCTCGACCTGCTGCGGATTATCCGCCACCAACTCCTGCAAACCGCGCAGGTCAGCGACGATGCGCGGCTTGGCCACTTCATAAGGATCGAGGAAGTGCTCGTCACCCGTGATCAGATAGCCACGCATGCCCGTTTCCAGGTCGATGGTCAGTTTTGCGGTTTCATTGAGGTTGTTGATCACACGATCGGTGTGTTCGACCCACTGGATCACAGACAGCAAATAGGTGATTAGGGAGACGAAAAATACCGCGCTGAGTACACCGACTCCGAGCGGCAACCCGACGTTACGGCTCAGGAGTTTGCGAAAACTGTTCTCATCGACTGACGACGCAGGAGTCATGGTCATGCCTTGGCCAAATGCGGAAAAGCCGGAAGTTTGCCCCAAAGTCGAGGGGAGCGGCTATGTTTCTGACATCTTCTAAGCGTCAAACCATCGACAGGCTTCATATAAACTCGACCGGTTCCCGGCTTTTACATCGTGTCACCCACATAAAATCTGACAGATCTGAGGGCGCAAAAGTGGAACGTGTGATCGGCTTGCACACACCCAATCGCACGCCTCGGGTACAGGGAAGCTCCCTTGAGAGGGCGTTTATTCAGACTCTGCGAACAGGTCTAATACAATGATTTCTTCCCTTTCTTCGCAACCCATGCTACCCGCCGTGCTGTTGAAACCGGTCAGTCTACAAGCGTCAATGGCAACCACTTCGTCCAGCAGCGCGACCCAAACCGTGCAATCCCACGCCGATAGCCCGCCAGTCGTGCCCGAAAGCCAAATCACCGACAACGGCAGTCCTGCGTTGAAGGAGGGGCTTGGCAACCAGAAGAACCTGCAGAGACTGGCGCAGATGCTTATTGAAACAGCCAGCCAATTGCCCTCGGACGCCGATGAAAAGGCTGTGCAGGCCTCCTTGAAAGCCACGCGCATGAATGTCCATCCGGACTCTTCATTTCCCTCGACTAAAACCGGGCCCCTGGGATCGACCAGCCTTGAAACAGTTATTATCGAAAGTGGCCTGGCTCTGCCAAAAAACCGGAACCATCTGCGTTACCTGGCGCAGGCCTTGGCTCAGCGAGCATTGGCGCATCCATTGGGCAGTTTCGGCGGTGGCCTGTCCTGGCCCATCCCCTTGAGCACCTCCCAGCAGCTTCAGGTCAGTACCCTGGTAGATAAAAATACCGCCAACCTGCCAGGGCTGCCGATGCTCGACGAACGTAAAGGTGCGCTGGGCTACTTGGTTGCAGGCTGTGACTTGACCGCGTCCGACTTGCAAAATCCCACCCTTGCCCTGGAAAAGCTCATCAGTTCCCCCCGGGGCCAGGCCCTGGGACTTGCGCTCCAAAACAGCCAAGGCGGTATCTCTACGCCCAACAGCAGAAACGACTACACATTGGCCGCGATCCAGATAGGGCTGGATCACGATTCGATCATGTCTCCCAGCCGCAACCGTATTGCCGGGTTTGACTTGGCCAAGCCGCAGTACTGGGGCAAACCGGCGTCTGAAATAGTCACCGCGCTGAGCGAACACCTGGTCAAGAACGGTACAGCGTCTGCACAGACCGCCAAGCTGGCGAGCCACCTTCTGCTGATGAGGGCCGCTCCCCAGCTATTGGTCAAAGACATTCCTGCCGCTGTCGCCTTTGGTAGCCAGGCGTGGGCCAACTTATGTATCGCGGTCGCCAAGATAGAATCTGATGCGCCGGGAACAGTAGCGAACATGAGCTTTGCGCAAGTGATGGCCACAGCTGGTGAAAATGCCAATCCTGCGCCCGCCTCTGCACAGAAAGCAGCCCTGATAGATTGGGCCGTCGCCCAAGGCGTTGTTCCTCACAAACAAGGCGACACTTATACCCACAATGAACTTGAACGCATCAGAACAACGTTCACCCAAGAACAGAATGAACGGATCACCGCCTCTGGTTTGCTGAACGCTGAAGTACCCAGCCGTAAAGAAATCGCACTGGCCAAGCTCAAGCAGCAATTTGGTGAAAATCTGCCCTTTGAAGAAAAGCTACTAAGGTTTCAGGACCACAGGCAGCCCCACGCTCAACCACTTTACGACCCACGTCGACCACCCGCCGGCCTGCACTCGATGTTGGATATCGCGATGATGGAGTTGCCGGGCGCCCAGTGGAAAACCAGCGACTCCCGCATTCCGATTGACGCGATCAATGCGCCTCTCAAGCTAGGCGTCAACGCAGCCTTCAACGAACAATTCAGCCAAACCATCGACTCCCGCAAGAAGGGTATTGCTACAACCTTGAAACACATGATCAGCCAACTTCCATTGGCTGACAGAAAAAGCCTTGAACAGGGAGCACTCGAGTTTTATCAGCGGAAGACTTATACCCTGGGCATGGATTTCACCTCTAAAGCCCTCACTGAGAAAAACACTAATCTGCTGATGAAAGTACTGGAAGGAGATAACGAAAAGGTCTATGAAATTGACTTGGCAAAAGGTGCGATTCATCCAGTGCGGCCTGACGAACTGACGCGAAAGCGAGAGCGTAATGCCAACCAGGAAGAGCGGCTGGAAAAGTTCACGCCAACTACCGTCGAGGCAGCAGCTCTCACACAAAAAGCCCGCAATGACTCATCACTGCCACCTGCAAGTTTTTCCAGCGCCCGGAGCCAGTCCATCGCCAATGCGTTCGTGGAGCATCTTGATATCGACGGTGCAGACGCTGTCAAACATGCCAAGGGCATGACCTCCTATGACAAACAGCAAGAAATAGAATCGAAAGCTGCGGATTTTTTCCTGAATTTGGTCCCGCTTCGATCAGCCATCGTCAACTTTAAAAATGGGAATTATGCCGAGGGTGCCTTTGATCTGGCACTGGATGCCTTTGGCTTTCTTACAGCAGGTGTAGGCACCGCGGCGAAAGTCGCGAAGGTTGCGCAAACGGGTCTTTCTGCAGGCGCCAAGGCGCTGCAGGTAGGAAAAATCATCGGTGTCGGCACTCTTAACGCGTTTAATCCATTGGATGGGGTGGGCGATATGCTCGTCGGTGCGGCGAGGGTGACAAAAACCGCAACGCAGTCGCTCTACAAGGGCGTACGTAAAGTTGGCAGCGAAGGTTTATCGGTGCTTAACAACGGCGTCAATCAGCTTCGTGGTGCATCCGGCAGTTATGACTTGATCCAAGCCAGTACGCGCTACAAGGCTTCGGCAACCGGCACTTGCACAATCGCTGACCAGGCCATCGAAACTGCCGCTGTGCTTCAGGGCGGTAAATGGTATGGCTTCGATGTCGTCAAGCAGCAGCCGTACGGGCAGCCACTTCAAGGTTTTACGCCGAAACTCATAGCCGCTGATGGCGAGATCAAAGCTTCGACCCCAGCCGCGGCCAGCGAATGGCTGGCCAGTTGGTTCAGACCCGCGCGCCCCAATATCGATATCCCCACAGAATTTAATGCTGCGCACAATGCAGCACATCAAGCAGATAGGGCGGCGTACGAACGTGGTTATCAGAGTAGCCGCCCACCCAGTATTCATGGTTATTCACCTGCGCTGGATACGACTCAGCTCAAAAAACTTGCGTTGGAAATCAGCCGCACGCCCGAAGAAATGGGCAGTTTGTACAGGCGGATAGAGAATCTGGAAGAACTTCCGGAACGCCTCAATACAAAGTTGGAAGTCACCAAGCTAACAGCGCCTGACCAATTTAAAAGCGGTTACGACACGAACACGCTAAATACAATCGCCGATTACTCACCGACAATGAATGTGCAGCAACTTGAGGAGTTGGCATTGACACCAAACCGTACGCCAGAGGAAATAGGTTTTCTATTCAGGCAGATAGAAAGAAAAGCGATTGAGGTAAACCTGTCGGTCGCGAGAAAGTTCAGCGACGAAATCAGAGCCGCTGGCGGCTCAGTAACCCCCATGCCGCAGGGTTTTTATCTCAGCCAGGTAAACCCAATGTCTGGAGGCGAATGTGCAGCCCTGTCGAATGCGATGGCAATGGCTATCAACGAGAAGAAAGAAGCGGTTCTGATTGAGAACTTCTTCACGGCCATGGCACACCCCGAACATGCCAACACCAAAAAATTTCGCCAGGACTTGACTAACTTCCAGCAAACGCTGCGAAAAAACTTTTATGCAGGGCAGTCCTCAACCCCCGCCACTTATGAGGAAATTATTTCACAACTGGAAAAAGCCACGGCATCAAAAACATTGCTCATCGGCAACACAAAGCACGGCGTCATTGCCGGAGCCGTGGTCGATGGCGGTCAAAAAACCTGGTTCTACTATGACCCCAATCTTGGTTTAGCCAAATTCCCTACGCAGGCGTCTATGCGCGATGGCATTGAGCGCGCCTTGAGTAGCGGTAAAACCAGTCATTTGTTCCAGCCCGCCGACAAAGCCAGCGGCTATGGCATCGTGCAATTCAGCGAGCTGCACTTGATGCAGGCAACCGGAAGTATCCAAGGCGTCAGTAGTTTGTTTTCAGCACCTATAACCATTCCAAGACCCTCGAACCCCGTCGTTTCAGCTTGATGTAATTGCCCGGTACCCGTCTAGTTGGGTGTCGGGCATCCTGAAATTCCTATGGCGCCTGCCTTGCATCATGATGTCCATCGGCATCGTTGCGAACGGGACATTTGCCTCCATTCCCCGCACAATACCCGCCCTGCTTCGGGAACTTGCCAGGATTGCCGTGACTCACTAGAGCATGGTCTTTCAACGGCTAAAGACCTGTAACTCTACTTCTCGGGAACCCTCATTATGTCCGCAGCCTCCCCCACCATCCTTGTAGTCGAAGACGACGCGATCGTGCGCATGTTGATCGTCGATGTCCTCGAGGAACTGGAGTATCAGGTGATTGAAGCCGCAAATGCCGAAATTGCCCTTGAGTTCTTTGACGACGGTAAACAAACCATTGACTTGATGATGACCGATGTCGGCCTGCCAGACATGGACGGCAAGCAACTGGCGACCAAGGTGCGGGAGTTACGCCCGACCTTGCCCATCCTGTTTGCCAGCGGCTATGCAGAAAACATCGACGTACCTGACGGCATGCATGTGATTGGCAAGCCGTTCTCCATCGATCAGTTGCGGGACAAGGTCCAGACCATTCTCGCACGATGAGCTTTGCAGCTCGGAGCTACTTGTCCTTGAGTTTCAAATACGACTGATGCAGATCCTGCGCCCACCCGTCGATGACATTTTTCACATCGTCGGCTCGCATTACCTGGCTGTCGTTCTGCAACGGCTTGCCCGTGCCTTTGCGTACCACTTGGGCAATCACTTTGTTGCCGTCCAGAAACTGGGCTTCGGTGGCAAGGGTGGTGTCCTGGTCGCGAATTCCAGTACCGGTACTGACCGCTGCTGCCACCAGCGCCACAGGAATAAACTCGTAAGGCTTGAGGCCTTGGGTCTTGCTGCTGACTGCGGTGATCGCTGCCCGCACCACAATCACCCCCGGCCCCGGTCCGTTGGCCAGAGGTAGCGATTTGACCAGTTCACGCTTGAGCGCCTCGTTGTAGTAGCTGCTGATGCCTTGCAGGGTAGTGTCGGGGATTTTGCTGGTAGCTTGAGGCTTTGGGAAAAACTGTGTGGGCTCGATGTATACCGCCGTGTAGCGGTTCAGGTTCAGCTTGGGGTCAATCCAGCGCATCACTTCCACGCCTGACGGCGATTTGGCTTCCTTCAACCGGCTGTAATCCGAGAGAAACCCGGAGTATTCGTCCGGCTGCGTGACTTTGCTCGCGCACCCCACCATGCCGATAGAGGCGATGCATAGTGCGCTGATCATTAACCCTGGCTTCATCATGAAACTCCTGGCGGTGGTTTTTTGGAACATTAGCTGTAGGTATAGCCAATTCTGGAAAAATAGCGTCATTGTATGAAAGCCTCATGTGGGGCACGCACGCCTTCACATGATTGACCGGCTTAACCTCGTTCGCGGGGAATCAGGCTCTGCAACTGCACGGCCAGGAAGTTGGCATCGAAGGCGAAGGTATCCGGGTCCTTCAGACCGTTGGTTTTTTTCCACAGCCAGTCGCTTTTACCCGGCAGCAGCACCAGGGAAACGCTGCCGTAGCGTGCAGCGGTCAAACCGATTACCGACAGGGAAATCAGGCCGCCAGCGCCCATCACATCCGGCACGAACTCCACCGGCTTGCCGGCAATATTGATCGTCAACTTCTCGCTCTTGAAAGTCGAGGTCTCCAGCGGCACGCTGGGGCCGAAAGCCACATAGTCCTCTCGCTGAACTTCCAGCAGGCCAACCCTTTTGACAGGTTCAAGCCACTGATCGATCTGCCCGAACAACTCGGTGATTTTCTGCACCCAGTGCCCGGACTGCACCTCGAACTGCTGACGCTTGTGCGCTTCGCTGTCGGCGTAATGACGAAGCATCTCGCCCAATTGCTCTACATCGTCCATTGCGGTGTTCCTCGGGTGAACCAAACTGCGAGCGATGATCATGGCAGATACCACACCGGTGCGTATGACTAACGCCCCCAGTTGGGTAAGGTATGCCCTCGCCCACCTGCTCGAGGAGCACCGCATGCGCACCATTGGCCTTATCGGCGGCATGAGCTGGGAGTCCAGCGCCGAGTATTACCGGATTATCAACCAACGCATCCGGGACCAGCTCGGCCCGCTGCGCTCAGCGCAGTTGTTGATGTACAGCGTGGATTTCGGTCCTGTGGAGCAGGCCCAGCATGCCGGGCGCTGGAACGACGCGGCGCAGATCCTGGTAGATGCCGCGAAGCGCCTGCAAGTCGGTGGTGCCGAGTGCATCGTGCTGTGTACCAACACCATGCATTTGGTGGCACCGCAGATCGAAGCGGCGGTGTCGATTCCGTTCCTGCACATTGCCGACGCAGCCGGTGCGGCAGCCGTCGAGGCGAACACCCTCACCGTGGGCTTGTTGGGCACCGCGTTTACCATGGAACAGGAGTTCCTCAAGGCGCGCCTGGCTGTGCAGGGACTGACCGTGCTGGTACCTGACGAACACGAACGCCAGGCCGTGCACCGGATCATTTATGAAGAGTTGTGTGTCGGGGTGATCAGCGACGCCTCGCGTCAGGTCTACCAGCGGGTTATCGAGTCCCTGGCAGCCCGTGGCGCCCAGGCCATCATCCTCGGCTGCACCGAGATCGGCCTGCTGATCAAGCCCGAACACAGCGACCTGCCGTTGTTGGACACCACCGAGTTGCATGCGCAAGCCGCGGTGGCGTTCGCCCTGGACGATCAGGCCGTCTGACGCAGGCGGGCCATGGTCAGGGCGTCGACAAACATGCCGTCACGCACCGCGTAGTCCCGCAGCCGGCCTTCGGTCTTGAAACCGAACTTGCGGTACAGCGCCTGGGCCGGTTCGTTGTCGACATACACTGTCAGCTCCACCCGATGCAGGTTCATCCAGTTGTCAGCCACCTCCAGCGCTGCGCCCAGCAGCCTTGAGCCGACACCCCTGCCCTGCCAGGCTACCGAGACGCCCATGCCAATCCCGCCGATATGGCTTTGCCGGCTGCGGGAATATTGCTCCAGGGTGCAGCTGCCAATCACCTCGGCACCGTGCAACGCCACCAGCCTGATCAGCCGCTCGTTGGTGTCTGCCAGGCGTTTGCGCCACACCTCCACCGATTGGAAGGGCATCTGCAGCACCTGACGGCAAACGGCCGGTTCGTTGTATAGCGCGTTCATACCGTCCAGATGAGCTTCGGCAAAGCGCTGGATCACGATTTCAGGTTCAGGTGCGGGCATTGTGTTTCATCCTTTGAAAGACACATGGCCGACCAGTGTAGGGCACACTTCAAGTAACTGTCATTCTCTGGAATGGCGTGCCAATCGCCACACCCTGGCAATGTCCGCAGCCCGCTCGCGCAACAGTCGCGGCGCCTCGCTGCAGGCCTGCTCCAGGCTCATCGGCCCGCCCGGCAAGGCAAAAGCTGCATCGACACCATGGGCGTACATCTGTTCATAACCGTCGCCCAGGGTGCCGGCAATCACGATCACCGGGACGCCATGCCGTTTGGCGACCCGTGCCACGCCAAACGGAGTTTTGCCACGCAGCGTCTGCGCGTCGAAACGGCCTTCGCCGGTGATCACCAGGTCGGCACCGTGGATTGCGCTTTCCAGCCCCACCAGTTCGGCGACTACCTCCACTCCGGGGCGAAACTGCGCGCCAAGAAATGCCTTGGCCGCAAAGCCCAGGCCGCCCGCCGCGCCGCTGCCGGGCTCATCGCGCACGTCCCTGGGCAAAACCTTTGCACAGTGATCGGCAAAGTGGCCGAGGGCATGATCCAACTGCTCGACCTGCCCGTGATCGGCGCCCTTTTGCGGACCAAATATCGCCGAAGCGCCATGGGGCCCGCACAGGGGATTATCGACGTCGGCGGCGATCTCAAAGCGCACCCCGGCCAGGCGTGGGTCCAGGGATTCGAGGCTCAGACGCGCCAACGTACTCAGGGCCAGGCCACCGAGAGGCAGTGCCGCATCCCGGGCATCAAACAGTTGCACTCCGAGCGCCTGCATCGCACCGGCGCCGCCGTCGTTGGTGGCGCTGCCGCCTATGGCCAAAATGATGCGGCGCGCGCCAGCGTCCAACGCGGCGCGGATCAGTTCGCCGGTGCCGTAAGTGCTGCTGGCACAGGCATCACGCTTGCCCGGCGCAATCAGTTGCAGGCCACTGGCCTCGGCCATCTCGATGATCGCGGTGTGACTTGCCGCCAACCAGCCCCAGCGGGCCTGTACCGTCGCGCCCAAAGGCCCCTGCACTGGGTGGCAGCGCAACTGCCCCTCACAAGCGGCAAGCACCGAAGCCACTGTGCCTTCCCCGCCATCGGCCATCGGGCACCTGACCAGTTGCGCATCGGGCCAGACCTGGGTCAGCCCCAGGGCAATGGCGTCGGCCACGTCTTCGGCGCTCAGGCTGTCCTTGAACGAGTCGGGGGCGATGATGATCTTCATGGGCTTTCTCCGTTTTTATGCCCTCATGCTGCCAGTTGCCACTGGCAATAACGCCTGTCCATTGCACAAGTGCCAGCGAGATTTGTTGTTCATTTCTACAATGCTCAGTTCTGCGGCAACAGTTGCACGCCCAAGTACAACGCCAGCATTCCGTCCAGGGTCAACGGGTCGACTCCGCTCAGTTCGGCGATACGTTCCATGCGATAGCGAAGGCTGTTGCGATGGATGCCCAGGGCGTCGGCGCAGGCCTGGCTTTGACCATCGTGCTCGCACCAACTGCGCAGGGTGGCCAGCAGTTGACCGTTGTTATCCTTGGCCAGGACCTTGCGTAATGGGTTGAGCAACTCATCGAGCGCATCATCGTTGCGGTGGCGCCAGAGCATGACCGGCAGGCGATAGCGTGTGAGGGTCAGTAATCGTGAATCCGGCAGTATGTCGCGCCCGTAGGCGAGCAAGTCGGCGACCCGTCGATAACAACGGCGCAGTCCAGCCAGGCCGTCAGCCTGCCCACCGACGGCGACCCGCAGGATCTTCCAGCCCAAGCCATCGAGCTTCTCCAGCAGGCGCGGGTTGTCTATCGAGGCTGAAGCCGGTCGGCACCACAACAAGGAAAATGGCGCGCCACTGACGCACCAACTGTCTGGATAGCGGGACATCAACCACATGGCCAACGCTTCTGCGCTCTGCCCGGGGCCCAGTTCAAACAGATACGGCGTGCGCATCAATTGCGGTTTGAGCCCCAATTGTCGGGCCTCGTCCACCAGGCGTGGCGAATCACTGTCATCGGCCAGCAACAAGGCCAGCAGATCGTCGCTGCGCTGACGCCGCCATTGCTGTTCGGCCTGCTGATGGCGCTGGCTGACGAGCATTTCCGCCGTCATACGTACCAGTTGGGCGTAGGTACGCAGCAGTTCGGGTTCGCCGCTGATACCCAGTACGCCGATCAGCCGCTGATCATGGAACAGCGGCAAATTGATCCCCGGCGCGACACCCTTGAGATGCCTGGCAGTGGGCCCGTCGATTTCCACCACGCGCCCGTTGGCCAGCACTAACTGCGCGCCTTCATGACGGGTATTGATACGCTCCGGCTCGCCGCTGCCAAGGATCAGGCCCTGGCTGTCCATGACGTTGACGTTATAGGGCAGGATGGCCATCGTTCGATCGACGATATCCTGCGCCAAGTCATGATCGAGTTCGAACATGGGGTTAAATTCCTTGAAAACGAGCGCAGTAATGCTTGTTCAACGGCACAGCGCAAATGGCGGATCGCTGTGCAGGGGCACAAAGACACACCCCTGTCCTGTAGACGAGACTCTGGGGGCGATCAACGTTACCCCCGCATCGCGAAAAATCATAATAATAGAGAGAACGCCATGTCACAGAGCGCCGCCATCCTGGCCCACGAAGACGACAAGAACGCCGTATACAAGCGCATCACCCTGCGCCTGATCCCCTTCATTTTCGTCTGTTACCTGTTCAATTACCTGGACCGCGTCAATGTCGGCTTTGCCAAGCTGCAGATGCTCGACGCCTTGAAATTCAGCGAAACCGTATACGGCCTTGGCGCCGGGATCTTCTTTATCGGCTATGTGCTGTGCGGCGTGCCGAGCAACCTGGCGCTGACACGCTTCGGTCCACGGCGCTGGATTGCGTTGATGATGATCACCTGGGGCACGTTGTCCACCTGCCTGCTGTTCGTCACCACGCCCACCCATTTCTACACCCTGCGCCTGTTTACCGGTGCCGCCGAGGCCGGGTTCTTCCCTGGCGTGGTGCTTTACCTCTCGCAGTGGTTCCCGACGTTCCGCCGAGGCCGGATCATGGCGTTGTTCATGTCCGCGATCCCGGTGTCCGGTTTGCTTGGCGGTCCGTTCTCCGGCTGGATCCTCAACCACTTTGCCGCAGGCCAAGGCGGGCTCGCGGGCTGGCAGTGGATGTTCCTGCTGCAAGGCGTACCCACCGTTATCCTGGGGGCCCTCGCCTACTTCCTGCTCAGCGACAGCTTTGCCAATGCCAAGTGGCTCAGTGCCCATGAGCGCTCGGTGCTGGAAGCCGATCAGGCTACAGACCTGGCCAACAAGCCAAAAACCACCAGCGACTCGCTGTTGCAGGTGTTCAAGAACCCGGCAATCTGGGCGTTCGGCCTGATCTACTTCTGTATCCAGAGCGGCGTGTATGCCATCAACTTCTGGCTGCCATCAATCATCAAGAACATGGGCTTCTCCGACAACCTGGTGATCGGCTGGATCAGTGCGATTCCCTACCTGCTGGCCGCCGTGTTCATGTTGCTGGTGGGCCGCTCCGCGGACTTGCGCAAGGAGCGACGCTGGCATTTGGTAGTGCCGATGTTGATGGGGGCGATCGGCCTGGTGATTGCGGTGAATTTCGCCACCACGCCCGCCATCGCCATCCTCGGCCTGACCATCGCGACCATGGGCGCCCTTACCGGCCTGCCGATGTTCTGGCCAGTGCCGACGGCCATGCTCAGTGCCGGCGCGGCGGCCGGTGGCTTGGCGCTGATCAACTCGATGGGGCAGATGGCAGGCTTTCTCAGCCCCTATGTGGTGGGTTTTGTGAAGGATGCCACCGGGTCTACCGATTTGGCGCTGTACCTGCTGGCGGCAGTGATTGTCGGCGGGAGTGTGTTGGCGTTGCGCATGACCCGGACGTTGCGCGCATAGGCCTATCGATCACTGCAATGCACGCGCGAGGCCTGTTCCAGAGCCTCGCGATCTGGTATTGGATAGAACCCGTCGTACCTTCCGAGGAGTTCTCCATGATTTATCGCACACTGGGCCAGTCCGGGCTTAAGGTCAGCGCCTTGACCCTGGGCAGCATGATGTTTGGCGAACAGACCAACACCGAAGACTCGCTGCGCATCATCGACAAAGCCTGGGACCAGGGCATCAACTTCATCGACACCGCTGACGTCTACACCGGCGGGCGCTCGGAGGAGATTGTCGGTGAAGCGATCACTCGCCATCGCGCAGACTGGGTGGTGGCTTCCAAAGTCGGCTTTGGCCCCGGGGACGGCCTGCCCAATCGCAGTGGCTTGAGCCGCAAGCGGATTTTCAATGCCCTGGAGGCCAGCCTCGGGCGCCTGGATACCGACTATCTGGATATCTACTACCTGCACCGGGAAGATCACAACACACCACTGGAAGTCACCATATCGGCCATCGGCGACTTGATTCGCCAAGGCAAGGTTCGTTACTGGGGGCTGTCCAACTACCGAGGCTGGCGCATTGCTGAAGTGATCCGCGTAGCCGAGCGCCTCGGGGTGGATAAACCGATCATCAGCCAACCGCTGTACAACATCGTCAATCGCCAGGCCGAGATCGAGCAAATCACTGCCGCTGCGGCGTATGGTTTGGGCGTTGTGCCTTACAGTCCGCTGGCCCGCGGCGTGCTCAGCGGCAAGTACGCCCCCGATGTCAGCCCTGAGGCCGGCAGCCGTGCCGCACGCCAGGACAAGCGCATCCTGGAGACCGAATGGCGCATGGAATCGCTGCGTATTGCCCAGCAGATCCAGCAATACACCCAGGGGCGCGGGGTGGGCATGGTCGAATTTGCAATTGCCTGGGTGCTGAACAACGCAGCGGTCAGCTCAGCGATTGTCGGGCCACGTACCGAAGCACAGTGGGACGCCTACACCCTGGCGCTGGACGTTGAAATCACCGCCGAGGATGAAGCGTTCATCGACTCTCTGGTCACACCGGGGCACGCCTCGACGCCAGGGTTCAATGATGTGGGGCATTTTGTCTCGGGGCGGATCGTCCGTTCTTGATAGCGCGCCGACCGTTTGTGGGGGCGCGCCGGTTCCTGCATCCGGTCGCTGATGTCCTGTCAGCCGAGCGGCACGTCCAGGCTGACCTTGACCCGGTCCATCACCACGATGCTGCGAAACCATTTGATATTGCGGTTCTCATAAAATAGCTGTCGAGCCAGGGTTTCATAGGCCTTCATGGTCTCGACCACGACCACCAACATGAAATCCGCATCACCGGTCACGTAGTAGCACTGCTGGACCGCCGGCACTGACATCTGGGCCTTGAGCACATCAAGGTCTTCAATGTGGGTTCGCTCTGCATGAACCTCCACCAAGATAGTGATGGGCTTGCCTGTCGCCTCTGGATTGACCACTGCCGTATTCGCGCTGATCGCACCGTTCTGCTGCATGCGCTTGATTCGCCGTTGCACCGCTGCCGTGGACAGGTTGACCGTGTCGCCGATCACTCGCAGCGCGGTGGTGTTGTCTTGTTGTAGTTGCTTGAGAATCGCCAAGTCGAAGGCATCGAGGGGCGATTGGGGTTGAATGGGCATCCGGACGCACCTTGGCATGAGAAATTTTCTCATAAGATGCCGTAAAACAGAGCAAACGTCTCACTGCAAAAGCAATATATTCCCATCCGAATTACCCCTTCTTCTTGTATCAGTCGTTTTCGCGAGGACAGCGTGTCTAAAGGTGTTGCTCTATCGGTATTGGCCTCGGTGTTATTTGCCGTGATGTATTACTTCACCTCCCTGCTCACGCCGTTGAGCGGTTTGGAGATTTTTGGCTGGCGCATGCTGCTGACCGTACCGTGCATGACGGTCTTCATGGCCTTGAGCGGTGAATGGCGGCGGGTGTTTGAGCTGGTGCGGCTGGTGGCGGGCAAGCCCCGGCTGATCGGCGGGATTGTCCTGTCTTCGGCGCTGTTGGCTGTGCAGTTGTGGCTATTTATGTGGGCGCCGCTCAACGGCCGTAGCCTCGACGTGTCCCTTGGGTATTTCCTGCTGCCGCTGACCATGGTCCTGACCGGACGCCTGGTATACGGCGAGCGTTTGTCGCGGTTGCAGCAGATCGCGGTATTTTTTGCCGCCGCCGGCGTGCTCAACGAGCTGTATCAGGTTGGCGGCTTTTCCTGGGCGACCCTGGTGGTGATCATCGGTTACCCGCTTTACTTTGTGCTGCGCAAACGCCTGGCCACCGACCATTTGGGCGGGCTATGGCTCGATATGGCGCTGATGCTGCCAGTGGCGCTGTGGTTTGTACAAAGCGGTGAACAGGGGTTTGGTGTGCTGGACACCCACAAAGCGCTGTACGCCCTGATTCCAATGCTGGGGCTGATCAGTGCCGCCGCGCTGGTGAGCTATATCATCGCCAGCCGACTCCTGGCATTCAGCCTGTTCGGCTTGCTCAGCTATGTAGAGCCGGTACTGTTGCTGGCCGTGGCCTTGCTGCTGGGAGAAAGCATCGGGCCAGGTGAGTGGCTGACCTATATCCCGATCTGGATGGCGGTGCTGGTGCTGGTATTCGAAGGCTTCAAGCATCTGGTGCGGCAACGCAAAGCCTGACTGCGAACAATCAAAAAGCCCGGTCGAGGCGTTCCCCGACCGGGCTTTTGGTTTTGTCGCAACCTTGGTCAGTCAGCGGTCAGCACACCACGACGCACCTGGTCACGCTCGATGGACTCAAACAGCGCCTTGAAGTTACCTTCACCGAAGCCGTCATCACCCTTGCGCTGGATAAACTCGAAGAACACCGGCCCCATCAGGGTTTCCGAGAAGATCTGCAGCAACAGGCGCTTGTCTTCGGAATTCGCCGCACCGTCCAGCAAGATACCACGCGTTTGCAACTCGCTGACCGGTTCGCCGTGGTTCGGCAGACGCCCTTCGAGCATTTCATAGTAGGTGTCCGGCGGCGCGGTCATGAAGCGCATGCCGATACCCTTCAACTGATCCCAGGTCTTGATCAGATCGTCGGTCAGGAACGCCACGTGCTGGATGCCTTCACCGTTGAACTGCATCAGGAACTCTTCGATCTGGCCGGCACCCTTGGACGACTCCTCGTTCAGCGGGATACGGATCATACCGTCCGGGGCAGTCATGGCCTTGGAGGTCAGGCCGGTGTATTCGCCCTTGATGTCGAAGTAACGGATTTCACGGAAGTTGAACAACTTCTCGTAGAAGTTGGCCCAATAGGCCATGCGTCCGCGATACACGTTGTGGGTCAGGTGGTCGATGATCTTCAGGCCGGCACCCACTGGGTTGCGGTCCACGCCTTCCAGGAACACAAAGTCAATGTCGTAGATCGAGCTACCTTCGCCGAAACGGTCGATCAGGTACAGCGGCGCGCCGCCAATCCCCTTGATCGCCGGCAGGTTCAGCTCCATCGGGCCGGTTTCAATGTGGATCGGCTGGGCCCCACGTTCCAGCGCTAGGTTGTAGGCCTTTTGTGAGTCCTTGACCCGGAACGCCATGCCACACACTGACGGACCATGCTCGGCGGCAAAGTACGAGGCCACGCTGTTGGGTTCGTTGTTGAGGATCAGGTTGATCGCGCCCTGGCGATACAGGTGCACATTCTTGGAGCGGTGGGTCGCGACCTTGGTAAAGCCCATGATCTCGAAGATCGGCTCCAGGGTGCCCGGGATTGGCGATGCGAACTCAATGAACTCAAAGCCCATCAGGCCCATTGGGTTTTCGTATAGATCTGCCATGATTTGGCGCCTCATCATCTTTTTAGAATTAAACGGGTTAATTGCCAGCAAGGATGAGGTGGGAAGGTGGCGCACAGGAAATGCCCCGCACGCTGCGGGCGAGGAAGTCACCGTAGATGAGTTGGAACCCGAGTAGCTTCATGGTTGGATCATTCTCTTACGGGCGTCTCTGACGGACGAGGCTTGCGTTAAGGCAAGCGCTTATTCTTGTATGCGTAACCTGATTCTACACAGCGTAACCACGTTTGTCCGTATTCCTTATCAAATCCCTATGCCTTGCCCGGCGCAAGCGGTTTGTTGCACAGATAAATGCCCAGCAAAATCACCGCGCCGCCCAGGCACATCGGGGCTGTCAGGGGTTCACCAAGCAACAGCGCACCGCAGACCACCGCCGTCAGCGGGTTGAGGGCGATAAACACGCCAGCCCGGGTCGCACCAATACGGCGAATACCGTCGTAATAGCCGATATAGGCCAGGGCCGAACCCAGCACACCGAGGTACAGCAGTGCCAATAACTGGGGCAAGCGAATAGCGCTCATGGCTTCAACCGTGACCCTGCCCGTCACAAGGGTAACAACCCCAAGCATCAGCGTGCCCAGCAGGATCGACCACGTTACCGTCTGCAATGGCCCCAGGCTCTGGTTGAGCGAGCGCGAACATAACGAGTAAACGCCCCAGCTCACGACACAGCCAAATATCAGCAGGTCACCGACCCAGGCATCGGCCGTGCCTTGCAGCACTTGCGGATTGCGGCTGGCGATCACCGCCCCGGCCCCGCCCAGGCACAACGCGATACCCAAGACTTTGCCACGGCCCAGGCGCTCCTTGAAAAACCACCAGGAAGCCAGGCCAATCACTGCCGGGTTCAACGCAACAATCAAGGAAGCACGTGATGCGTTGATAAAGTGCAGGCCGTAGAAAAAGCACAGGTTGTAGAAGAATATCCCGAACAACCCCAGCACCATCAAGCGGGCCATTTGTGCTGGGTCGGGACACACCAGGGGTATACGGGCGAAGGCCATGAATAGCGACAATGCCAGGCTGGCCAAGCCAAAACGCAGGCTCGCAATCACCAGGGGGTCCAGGTCTGCTGCCAGGAAGCGGCCCGCAACAAAGGTGCCGCCCCAGATCATGGTGACTGCCGCCAGCTTGAAGTAAGTCGTGCGCTCGCCGGTAAGGGCAATGATATGGCCGGGCATGATATTCCTGCATTCGACGTGGGGTTTGCTTTATTCTTTTACTAATGCCATCTCATCGTAAAATGAGTAAAACCTCATGACCCTTACTCAATTGGAAATCTTCTCCCAGGTTGCGCAACTGCAAGGTTTCACCAGCGCAGCCAATCGACTGGGTATCAGCCAGTCCGCGGTCTCCCATGCGATCAAGTCGCTGGAGCAGGAATTGGGCGTCGAACTGTTCCATCGACACCAGGCCTTGATCGAGCTCACCGATATTGGTCAGCAACTAGTGTTACGTGCCCGCACGATGCTGGGGCTGGCCAACACTCTGCAACAGGAAGCTGATGATGCCCGGGGCATGAAACGCGGCACCTTGCGCATTGGCTCCTTTGGCCCAACGTCCTCGATTCGCTTGCTGCCCAGGATCCTGCGGCGTTTTCGCCAGGCGCATCCAGGGATCATGGTGCATGTCGACGAAGGTCCCGATCGCCAGGTTGTACAGTGGCTGGAGGAGCGGCGGATCGATGTCGCGTTTGTGGTGTTGCCCGAAGAACGCTTCGATACCTTTGCTCTGATCGAAGATCAGATGGTGGCGCTGCTGCCCACCGGCCATCCTTTGGCCGATCAACCGGATATCAGTCTCAAGGCGCTATGCAGCGACCCGTTTATCCTGACCGAAGCCGGGTCGTCGGAGCTGGTATCGCGGTTGTTCGTTGGTGCCGGACTCAAGCCAGATATTCGCTACCGCTGCTCGCAACTGCTCAGCACGCTGGACGCCGTGCGGCGTGGAGACGGCGTAACCGTTGTCGCGCAACTGTCGCTGCCCGACGTACAACCGGCGAGCTATTTGATAAAGCCACTGAAACCGGCGATCACGCGCCAAGTAGGGTTGGCGGTACTGGATCAGCGCCAGGCGTCGCCCGCTACTCTGGCGTTTATCAAACTGGCGACCGGCCTGGATTATGGCAACGGCGCTTGATGCAGGTCACTTAGCGCGCTCGCAATCACACCACGCACGCGCACAGATCCGTCCAGCCATCTATCATGGCCGATGCCAGCACATTTTCTTGAATGGCCTCGCTGCCTGCCCGCAGTCGAGAGCCTCGCCCTTCCCTGCTACAGGTTGCGCAAATGCCACTGACCGTCAACGGCCCACGAACACGCAAGACTCGCTCTTTGCTGACACTGATCAGTGGTGCATTGCCAATTTTGCTCGGGGTGCCGATTCTTTATTGGCAGGCCGAGCGCACCCTGGAGCAAAGCACCGCACAAAACGCCATCGAAGCGGTGCGCCAATTCGACCTGATGCTCGATAATACTGAACTCGCCGCCCAAGCCCTATTGCCACTGGCCGGCCGCCCTTGTGACAGCACGACAACACTGGCACTGCGCGAACAGGTCACACGTCGCCCGTTCGTGCGCGCAACCACCCTGTCATGGCAGAAGAACATTTACTGCAGTTCGCTTTTCGGCGATGGTCAGGTGTCACCGGTCAACCCCGAAGACTACGTCGACGGTCGACTGTGGCTGATGAATGGCAACCCGGTGACTCCCGACACCGCACTGCTGGTGTACCGGCTGACAAAGGGCGATCAAGGCGCCTTTGCCTCGGTTGATGGATACCACCTGACAAACGCCTTGCGCCTGATCAGTCGTTACACCGAACTGGTATTGCAAGTCGGGCCCAACTGGTTGGGGGGCGATGGCAAAGTCCACACCACCGCCCCCCCTGTCTTTCCCGTCGCGCACCACCAACTCGCTTCCTCGCACTATGCCTTTCGCGTCGTAGCCGGTATGCCTGAAGGTGAAGTGTGGCGTTATATGGAAGCGCGCTATCCACCATTGTTCAGCCTGATCGTGTTCTTCGGCGTATTGGCAGGGGCATTGGCCCATTGGTTGCAGAAACGCTCCTCTGCCCCTACCCACGAACTGCGCCGGGCGTTGGAAGCCAATGAATTTCTTCCCTACTTCCAGCCGGTGGTACGCGGCGATACACATCAGTGGGCCGGCTGTGAAGTGCTGATGCGCTGGGCGCACCCCAGAGAGGGACTTGTACGCCCCGATCTGTTTATCCCGCTGGCAGAACACTCCGGGTTGATCGTCCCCATGACACGCGCCCTGATGCGCGAAACTGCGGCTCAACTGGCACCCCATGCAGACTCATTCATTGCGGGCTTTCATGTAGGTATCAACATTGCCGCCAGTCACTGTCACGACCTGGAACTGGTGGATGCCTGCCGGGAGTTCCTCGCCGCCTTCCCCCCAGGCCAAGTAACGCTGGTGCTGGAGTTGACCGAACGCGAGTTGATCGAACCGACCGACATCACCCGCGAGCTATTCGAGGCTCTGCATCGCCTGGGGGTGATGATCGCAATTGACGACTTCGGCACCGGTCACTCCAGCCTGGGGTACTTGCGTAGCTTCAATGTCGATTACTTGAAAATCGACCAGAGCTTTGTGGCGATGATCGGAGTGGATGCATTGTCACGCCATATACTCGACAGCATCATTGAACTGTCGGGCAAGCTGGACTTGGGTATCGTCGCCGAGGGTGTCGAAACTGCCGAGCAGTGCCAGTATCTTGCGACACAAGGTGTGGATTTCTTACAAGGCTACCTGTTCGGCAGGCCAATGCCAGCAGACGAGTTCATTAGATGCCTGCGTAGCCATTGACTAACCATCTGTCATACGATTGGAATATTGCTATGTTTGCAAAACTCAGGATTTACTCTCGAGCAATTAACTACTACAATTTTTCCTGCCTGTGCAGAATTGGCAGGAGGGTCACCTTAATGGCTCTTGGCTTATAGCTTTATTTGCAGTTGGTATCAGCCAAATACACTATTGGAGTAAATATTTTGTCCAGACTCGCCGAGTTTCGCGCAGCAGAAAAGGCCCTTCAAGAACAGCTTGCCCAGCTGGAATCCTTGAAAAATGATGCGGGCCTGAAGAAAGAGATTGAATTCGAAGAAAAACTTCAAGGCTTGATGAAAACCTACGGCAAGAGCCTGCGCGACATCATCGCAATCCTTGATCCAAACCCGGGCAAGTCGGGTATTCAACTAACGGCGGCCCCAAAACAGCGCCGCGCTCGCGTGGTCAAGGTGTACCACAACCCGCATACCGGTGAACTGATCGAAACCAAAGGCGGCAACCACCGCGGCCTCAAAGCCTGGAAAGAAGAATACGGCGCAGCCACTGTCGATTCGTGGCTACGTGGCTAGTATCATTTGGTTCATACAAACCCCGCCGATGCGGGGTTTTTTATGATCGATTTTCGATTCTGAACAAAAATGCAAAGGACTTGCTGTTGCCCATGAAGTTTAAATAACATTTCACGTTGTAATCGTGCACGATCCAGACGACCCATAATGATGCGTAGTTGAACCCAGTGACCTACAGAACATACCTAAGCATTAGTCTGAAGGGTTAAAGTTTCAAGCTTTCACGCACCGAACGCACTTCATCCTTACTGGCCTCGTAAGCCTTGGCTTGTCCGGCGTACGAAAAAACATAGGCCGTATCACTATCAAGCGCCCCCACCAATGTTTGCGACAATACGTGCCGGCCGTTCTCGGTGATGACGCAGGTTGTTTCAAGCGCCTCAAGACGACTCAAAGTTGTGGGGTGAATCTTGTTGCAAACACTTTGATAGCCCGTGCGCCCGAAATCCTTCTGGATGGACTTGCGCATCTCCAGCATCACACCCTGCAAATTGACTTTATGCCCTGCCTCAATGGGTGTACGCGTCAGCTCCATCACCATCAACGTCGCGCCGTTTTCATTGTTTTTTATCGCGCGCTGTCGGGAAACCTGCGCAGGCTGCTTCGGCAATTCACCATCTGGCACAACCTCCTCCACCTGCCACCCAGCGGGCCAATGGATTTGCGGGTCGACAGCCAACACACCGGTACTGCCCAACAACAGGCAAAAGATGCCAAAGGAAGAAATGCGAGATCGGGTCATTGCGAAAATCACTCAAGTTGCCAGCGACAAAGTTTGCGGCCGTCCAACCGGCAATCGCAAGGGGCGAGTCGGCTTTTTCATTTGGCGCAGCACTCAGGGCTTGCGTATCATGGCCTGGCTGCACGGATGCCGGTCAGCCGCACGCCAACGGATCGCTCATGCAATGAGTCGCGTATGCCCCATTTTTTTCTGGAGGGCCCATGAGCCTGCACGAATTGAACACCTTCCCGGGCGTCACCGCCCAACCTGATACCGCCACCTCGAGCTTCGTGTTCAACCACACCATGCTGCGGGTAAAGGACATCACCAAATCGCTGGACTTCTACACCCGCGTCCTGGGGTTCTCCCTGGTAGAAAAACGCGACTTCCCTGAAGCCGAATTCAGCCTGTACTTCCTGGCCCTGGTGGACAAGGCACAGATTCCAGCCGACGCCGCCGAGCGCACCCAATGGATGAAGTCGATTCCGGGCATCCTGGAACTGACCCACAACCACGGCACCGAAAACGATGCCGACTTCGCCTACCACAACGGCAACACAGACCCACGTGGCTTTGGTCATATCTGCATCTCGGTGCCGGATATCGTGGCCGCCTGCGCGCGCTTTGAATCCCTGGGCTGCGACTTTCAGAAGCGCCTGACTGACGGGCGTATGAAAAGCCTGGCATTTATCAAAGACCCGGACGCTTATTGGGTCGAGATCATCCAACCCGCGCCACTGTAAGTGTGACGCAAAAAAAACCCATGATCGCTCATGGGTTTTTTTATTTTCAGACCTGCGTTATGCAGGCGCCGAGCTGCGGATCAGGTGATCGAAGGCACTGAGCGAAGCTTTCGCGCCCTCGCCTACTGCAATCACAATCTGCTTGTACGGCACGGTGGTCACGTCGCCGGCGGCAAACACACCTGGCAGCGAAGTTTCACCACGAGCATCGACAATGATCTCGCCCCGCGGCGAAAGCTCGACGCTTCCCTTGAGCCAGTCGGTGTTCGGCAGCAGGCCGATCTGCACAAAGATGCCTTCAAGTTCAACAGTATGGAACTCACCACTGTCCCGATCTTTGTAGGCAAGACCGGTGACCTTCTGGCCATCACCTTTGACCTCGCTGGTCAGGGCGCTGGTGATCACCTTGACGTTAGGCAGGCTGTAGAGCTTGCGCTGCAATACCGCGTCAGCGCGCAATTTACTGTCAAATTCAAGCAAAGTGACATGACTGACGATACCTGCCAGGTCAATCGCCGCCTCGACGCCAGAGTTGCCGCCACCAATCACCGCCACGCGTTTGCCCTTGAACAGCGGACCATCGCAATGGGGGCAGAAACACACGCCCTTGGCCTTGTATTGCTGCTCGCCGGGCACGCCCATTTCACGCCAGCGGGCGCCGGTTGCCAGGATCACAGTGCTGGACTTGAGCGTTGCACCGCTCTCAAAACGTATCTCGTGCAACTCACCGGGATTCTTCGCCGGAATCAACGCACTTGCGCGCTGCAGATTCATGATGTCGACATCGTACTGCTTGACGTGTTCTTCCAGGGCGCTGGCCAGCTTCGGCCCTTCGGTCTCCTGGACCGAGATAAAGTTTTCGATCGCCATGGTGTCCAACACCTGCCCACCGAAACGTTCGGCAGCAACCCCGGTACGAATGCCTTTGCGCGCCGCATAGATCGCCGCCGATGCACCGGCCGGGCCACCGCCGACCACCAGCACATCAAAGGCAGCCTTGGCGCTGATCTTCTCTGCCTGTTTCTCGATACCACTGGTGTCGAGCTTGGCGAGGATTTCTTCCAGGCCCATGCGACCCTGGCCGAAACTCACACCGTTGAGGTAGACGCTTGGCACCGCCATGATGCGGCGATCATCGACTTCGGCCTGGAACAGCGCGCCGTCGATGGCGACGTGGCGGATGTTCGGGTTAAGTACGGCCATCAGGTTAAGCGCCTGGACCACGTCCGGACAGTTCTGGCAGGACAACGAGAAGTAGGTTTCGAAATTGAACTCACCTTTGAGGTGACGGATCTGTTCAAGCACTTCGACACTGGCCTTCGAAGGATGGCCGCCAACTTGCAGCAACGCCAACACCAACGAAGTGAATTCATGACCCATGGGTATGCCGGCGAAACGCAAGCTGATATCGGCACCCGGGCGATTGATGGCGAACGACGGCTTACGCGCGTCATTGCCATCGGTGTGCAAGGTAATCCGCGTGGTGAGGCTGATTACGTCCTGCAACAAGGCAAGCATTTCCTGGGATTTCGCACCGTCGTCAAGGGAGGCGACGATCTCGATCGGCTGGGTGACCCGTTCCAGGTATGACTTCAACTGAGCTTTAAGATTGGCGTCCAACATACGGGCGATTTCCTGTTAATTCGGTTTATTGCGGTCGAAAAAAAACGCCCGAGCGAATCTCGCCCGGGCGTCTTTGAGGGCGGTGCAGCTTACTGAGGTGCGGTAAAGCCCGCCCTGTAGCGTTTCACAGACTTAGATCTTGCCGACCAGGTCCAGGGACGGAGCCAAAGTAGCCTCGCCTTCTTTCCACTTGGCTGGGCACACTTCGCCTGGGTGAGCAGCAACGTACTGAGCAGCCTTGATCTTGCGCAGCAGCTCGGATGCGTCACGACCTACACCGCCGTCGTTGATTTCAACGATTTTGATCTGGCCTTCAGGGTTGATCACGAAGGTACCGCGGTCTGCCAGGCCAGCTTCTTCGATCAGCACGTCAAAGTTGCGGGAGATAGCCAGGGTCGGGTCGCCGATCATGGTGTATTGAATCTTGCCGATGGCTGGCGAGGTGTTGTGCCAGGCAGCGTGGGCAAAGTGGGTGTCGGTGGACACGCTGTAGATTTCGACGCCCAGTTTCTGGAATTCGGCGTAGTTGTCAGCCAGGTCTTCCAGCTCGGTTGGGCAAACGAAAGTAAAGTCAGCTGGGTAGAAGAATACGACAGACCATTTGCCTTTCAGGTCGGCATCCGACACATCGACGAAAGCGCCGTTTTTGAATGCGGTTGCTTTGAACGGTTTTACTTGGCTGTTGATGATAGGCATCGTTGACTCTCCGTCAGGGGTTAGTAAGTTGATGAGTGAAGCCTACCGACTCTGACTTCCGATGGCTCATTGGCAAACCTGATGCTCACGATTGGTTTTGCCTATCAGGCGACTGTATTAATAGAAGATTCTTAAATCAGTGGGACGTCAGCCTGAGCCATCCCAAGAAAGGGCGTCGTTTCAACGTAGCGCATGGCCGATTTCATGTCTTTCCAGCCGACGTAACTCATCAACGACTTCATGTCCCAACCACTGCGGTGAGCCCAGGTGGCGAAGCCCCGGCGCAGGGAATGGCTGGTGTATTGCTCGCCATCAATGCCTGCACGTTCCAGTGCCTGGCGCAGTAACGGAATCACACTGTTGGGATGCAAGCCCGCGTCACTGAGGTTGCCCCAGCGATCGATGCCGCGAAACACCGGCCCACGAACCAGGGCCGAAGCGCCGAGCCACTCGGTATAGGCCTGGACCGGACACAAGCGCAGGAGCGCCGGGGTCTGGTAGGTCTTGCCGAGATTCTCGCGATCGCTTTTGCTGCGCGGCAAATACATGGCAATTCCCTCCCCCGGCCTCGCTTGCACGTGCTCAATGTGCAAACGACATAGCTCATCACTGCGAAACCCTCGCCAAAAGCCCAGCAGGATCAAGGCACTGTCACGCCTGGCGCGCAGCCACCGTGGCCGGTCTCCTGCGCTTCGAGCCTGATCGGCTTCCTGCCCCAGATACTGATTTACCTGTTCCAGATGCTGCAGCTGCAATGGCTCCGCTTGCTTTTCCCGAGCGGGATGCAGGGCACGAATCCCCTTGAGCACCTTGCGCACGACAGGCGTCTTGGTTGGGTCGGGAAATCCTTGGCTGGTGTGCCACTGGGCCAGGGCTGAGAGTCGCAGCTTCAGGGTGTTGACTGCCAACACACCGGCGTACGCCACCAGATAGCGCGCCACGCTGTCACTGGTGGCGGGCAGGAAGCCACCCCAACCCACTTCAAAGTGCTCGATGGCCGCACGGTAGCTACGGCGAGTGTTTTCGCGAGTGGCGGCGTTCAGATAACGATCCAGTTCGCTCATGACATGACCTCATGTGTACGGCTACAGGGCGGCGGTTCGATGAAAACACATATGACACGGGATAATACGTCAATATCCCATCTGTAAAATGATGATTTCAAACAAATATAATCACATGTTATAGTACGTAAATACATAACATGTACCACAGTACTAAATCGACGGAGACTTCATGGCGCGCGGCGGCATTAACAAAGCAGTGGTTCAGACGGCCCGCCAGGCGATCATCGCCCGCGGCGAAAACCCAAGCATCGACGCAGTGCGCATAGAAATGGGCAATACCGGCTCGAAAACCACGATTCATCGGTACTTGAAGGAGCTGGACGAGAGCGAATCCCGGCAATCCATCACTCAAGCCCCGCTTGACGAGGAGCTGGCGGAGCTGGTGGGCAAGCTGGCCCAACGCTTGAAAGACAAGGCCCAGGAGCCGATTGATAGCGCCCTGGCGCAATTCGAGCAGGACAAAGCCGCCCTACTTGCGCAACTGAACGAGCTGGAACAAGCCCATACGCAACTCAAACAGCAGTTCGAGATCCAGGCCACCGCGCTGCAAGAGGAAAGCGCCACGCTGCAAAGCACCCTCTCCAGCCTGCAGACGGAACAAACCCGAAATGCCGGGCTTAGCCAGGCCTGCAGCGACTACGAACTGCGGATCAATGACAAGGACGAGCAGATTCGCTCATTGGAAGAGAAACACCTGCATGCACGTGATGCCCTGGAGCATTACCGCAACGCGATCAAGGAACAACGCGAGCAGGAGCAGCGACGCCATGAGGGTCAGTTGCAGCAAGTGCAGGCCGAACTGCGTCTGGCGCAGCAGAGCGCCATGGTGCGCCAGGATGAAATTACCCAATTGCACCGCGATAACGAGCGCCTGCTGATTGAGCATCGTGTCACCTCCAAAGAACTGAGTACCTTGCAGACACAGCTTACCCAGGACCGCGAGGCTCAGCGCCAGCTAGGCGAGCAACTCAATCTGGTCGATGCCGAACGCAGCCTGCTTCAGGAGCGCCTGCGGGTTGCCCTGCTGGAAACCCAGGCACGCCAGGAGGCACTGGCCGAACACCAGCAGCTCAGCAAATCCCTGGAAACAGACCTGATCAAGGCCCAGGCCAGTATCGAAGCACTGCGCCTGGCGGCCGTCGTTGCGACGCCGCCAGAAACACCCAACCCTACCTGATCAGCTCGAGACAGGCGTGCGCATGGTGACGAACTCTTCGGCCGCCGTCGGATGCACGCCGATGGTTTCGTCAAAGTCCTGCTTGGTCGCGCCCGCCTTGAGGGCGATCGCGAGACCCTGCACGATTTCACCCGCGTCCGGCCCAACCATATGACAACCCAGCACCTTGTCGGTGTCGGCATCGACCACCAACTTCATCAGCGTACGCTCCTGGCAATCGGTGAGGGTCAGTTTCATCGGGCGGAAACGGCTCTCGAAAATCCGCACCTTATAGCCATCAGCCCTCGCCTGCTCTTCGCTCAAGCCCACCGTACCAATATTGGGCAGACTGAACACCGCTGTCGGAATCATCGCGTAGTCAACCGGACGATACTGTTCGGGCTTGAACAGGCGGCGAGCGACAGCCATGCCTTCCGCCAAGGCCACCGGCGTCAACTGCACGCGACCAATGACATCGCCAATGGCGAGGATTGACGTATCAGCGGTCTGGTACAGGTCGTCAACCTCGATAAAACCACGCTCATCAAGCTTGATGCTGGTATTTTCCAGGCCCAGATTGTCCAGCATCGGACGCCGGCCCGTGGCGTAGAACACGCAATCGGCTTCCAATACCCGGCCATCTTTCAGCGTGGCTTTCAGACTGCCATCGGCCTGCTTTTCGATACGCGAAATATCCGCATTGAATTGCAGGTCAAGGCCACGCTTGGTCAGCTCTTCCTGCAAATGCTTGCGTACCGCGCCATCAAAACCGCGCAGGAAAAGATCACCGCGATATAGCAACGAAGTTTTCGCACCCAGGCCGTGGAAGATCCCGGCGAACTCCACCGCAATATAACCACCGCCAACCACCAGTACGCGCTTGGGTAGCTCTTTGAGGAAGAACGCCTCGTTGGAACCAATAGCGTGTTCGCGCCCCGGGATTTCAGGAATCTGCGGCCAGCCGCCGGTGGCAATCAGAATGTGCCTGGCGGTGAAACTCTCGCCATTGATTTGCACTGCATGTGGGCCGGTCACCCGTGCATGCCCCTCATGCAAGGTGACACCGCTGTCGAGCAGCAGGTTGCGGTAGATGCCATTGAGGCGATTGATCTCGCGATCCTTATTGGCGATCAGGGTTGCCCAATCAAAGTTCGCCTCACCCAGGGACCAGCCAAAGCCGCCAGCTTGCTCGAAGTCTTCGGCAAAATGCGCTCCATAGACCAGCAGTTTCTTCGGCACACAGCCCACGTTGACGCAGGTACCACCCAAGTACCGGCTTTCAGCCACGGCCACTTTAGCCCCAAACCCGGCCGCAAACCGCGCTGCTCGCACACCGCCAGAACCGGCGCCAATTACATATAGATCAAAATCGTAAGCCATTTCACTCTCCTCGGCAGGACATCAGCATACCTGCTGACACAGCTCGGGTCATACAGGGAGCTGAATAATGAAAAAGCCACCCGAAGGTGGCTTTTTCACAGCGGGCGGCAAACCTGAATCAGTAAGCCTTGCCAGTCTTGTAGAAGTGCTCGTAGCAGAAATTGGTGGCCTCGATGTAACCTTCGGCGCCGCCGCAGTCGAAACGACGGCCTTTGAATCTGTAGGCAATGACACAGCCGTCCTTGGCCTGCTTCATCAGGGCGTCGGTGATCTGGATTTCACCCCCCTTGCCCGGCTCGGTTTCTTCGATCAGCTTGAAGATATCCGGGGTCAGGATATAACGACCAATGATCGCCAGGTTCGACGGTGCATCTTCCGGCGCCGGCTTTTCAACCATGTCGCGCACGCGGATCAGACCATCGCCGATATCATCGCCGGCGATGACGCCGTATTTGTTGGTCTCTTGAGGGTCGACCTCTTGAACCGCAACGATCGTGCAACGGTACTTCTGGTAAAGCTTGACCATTTGGGTCAATACGCCGTCGCCTTCGAGGTTGACGCACAAGTCGTCCGCCAGCACGACCGCAAAGGGTTCGTCACCGATCAACGGACGGCCGGTCAGGATAGCGTGGCCAAGGCCTTTCATTTGGGTCTGGCGAGTGTAGGAGAACGAGCACTCGTCGAGCAGTTTGCGGATACCGACCAGGTATTTTTCCTTGTCGGTGCCCTTGATCTGGTTTTCCAGCTCGTAGCTGATGTCGAAGTGATCTTCCAGGGCGCGCTTGCCGCGACCGGTCACGATTGAAATTTCGTTCAGGCCGGCATCCAGTGCTTCTTCGACGCCGTACTGGATCAGTGGCTTGTTTACCACCGGCAGCATCTCTTTGGGCATGGCTTTAGTCGCTGGCAGGAAGCGAGTACCGTAACCGGCTGCTGGGAACAAGCATTTCTTGATCATATGAGTCCTTAAAAGGGCTGTGCGTACGAAATTCGGCGCAGTCTAATCAGGCCGCAGCCACCTTACAATGGGTCCTGCTGGCGTTGCGATGTCAACATAGAGAAAAAATGTCGCCGTTAGTTCCGCCTACCCTGCAATTGGCCTTACCAAGGGTACGAGAAAACAAACGGTGTCTCGGTTTAAAAGGGCTTCAGTCGTTTTAGCACGCTTTTGAGTACAGAGCACGGACCTGCAACAACATGCGCTCAGCCATGGCATTTGGCGTTATCATGCCTGCCTGAACCAGACCACGAGATTGTTAATAGATGTCAGAACCCAAAGGCGTAAACGGCTACCTGATCACCAAGCGAGCAGACGGCTGGCACCTGATCAATTTCCACGGAGACAGTGTTGCCGGGGCATTCGCGAGCGAAAGCCAGGCTATCGCGGTAGCAGAAGTGTTCGTGGACGAAGCTGGTCACGCGTCGAGCAAAAGGCCGAAAGGCAAATAAGCTGCTGCATTTGCGCATAAAGCCCCGTTAAACGGGGCTTTTTTGTGTTTGCCTGTACCTTGATGGCCGTTCGCTATAATCTCGCTACAAACGCCCACAACAGTGTCAGCGCCTTTCCAGCACCTTTAAACGACGACCACACACATGAACAAGACTCTGGCACTGATTGCGGTACTGGCGCTCTCCGGCTGCACCACCACCTCGGATATCTACCTGAAAAACGGCGAGCAGGGACTCACAATTGATTGCTCGGGCGAGGCCAATTCCTGGGCCAGTTGCTACGAGAAAGCCGATGCATCCTGCGCAGGTACCGGTTACCGCATTGTCGGTACAGAGGGCACGCCAGTCTTGAAGGAAAGCGACAAGACGCTGGGCGCGGACGTCGGCAATTTCAAGGGCCGCAGTGTGGTGGTGGTCTGCAAGTAATATCGCTGACTACAGGTGGATCTCGGCAAATTTGATACCGAGGCCGCGGATAGTCTCGATCAGGTCATCCAGCCGCGGGAAGGACTCGACTTCGTCCTGCTCATCCACCAGGAAGAAGCTGCGCCCGGCGCTTTTCTTGAAAAACACGATCCATTCGCCTGAATTGGCCGGGTTTTGAATCACATGGGTGGCGCAAATGTGCCCCTCTGCATGCCGCTCTCTGACGCGTTCGCGCTTCATTGTGATACTCCAAAATAACAATGCCGCTGAAACCCGAGGCTTCAGCGGCATTTTGTATGGTTGGAGCACAGTTTACCGGATGCCTTGGCCGATCAGCACACCATCTACCGTTTGCCCATACAGGTTCACGCCGTCATTGGCATGGAACTTGAGCCGGGTTTTCTCCACCGACCCCTCTACCAGGCGCGGATCTTGCGGCCGCTCATGGCGATTGACATATGCCGCCACATCCCACGCCTGCTGATCGGTCAAGCTGCCGCCCTTGCCCAGCGGCATGTTGTGCTTGATGAAAGACGCAGCGGTATTGATGCGATGCATGCCCGCGCCCCAATTGTATGAGTCCTTGCCCCACAAGGGTGGCATGACATAGCTCTCGCCGACCTTCTGTCCCTGCCCCTCTGCACCGTGGCATAGCGCACACTGATCTTTATAGACCGCTGCCCCCTGGGCCAGGTTATAGCCCTTGGTCGGCTGCGGGACTTCAGGATACCCGCGCCCCGCCAGCTCCACACCCAAGGGCGCTTTACTCGCCAGCCAATAGGCATAGACCGACAACGCCGTGATCTCATGACTGTCCGCTGCCGGCGGTGTGCCACCGTTCATGCTGAACTGAAAGCACCCTTGCAGGCGTTCGGCGAACGTGTTGACCTTGTCGTTCTTTTTCCGATAGGCCGGGTACATTGGGTATGCGCCCCACAGCGGTGACGAATTGGGCAACCGCCCTTGATCCAGGTGGCAGTTGCTGCAATTGAGGCCGTTACCGACAAAGTCTGGCGCCAGGCGCTTGGTATCGACAAACAACGCATAGCCTTGCATCACCAACTTGCCGTAGGCATTGTCTGGCAGCTCATTTTCGTGGGGCGGCTGAAACGGTGTATTCGCAGACTGCGCTGCGGTCGACATCTGCAACTGCGACTGGTCCTCCATGGCAATAGTCGTCGCCAAGGCGGGCGAGCCGATCAACCAACCCAGTAACGGTACAACGGCTAATAGCTTCATGGCTTGACCTCCCGAACGCCAAGAGAGGCGAAATAGCTGGCGACGCCCTGTATTTCTTCAGGCGTGAGGGATTTGGCGATATGCCCCATCAGATCATTCGGGTCGTTGCGCCGCGCCCCGCTCTGCCAGGCACTGAGCTGGCCCGCCAGATAAGCGGCAGATTGGCCGGCCAGCGGCGGAAACGCGTCGCCAACCCCCACACCTGCTGGACCATGACAACTGACACACGCGGGAATCTGTCGATCCCAGGCGCCTTGCAAAGCGAGCTTCTGCGCAGGACTGCCTGGGAGAGCACTACGAAAGGCCGTGACAGCCCCGGGCACTGGCATTGCGGCCAGCACCTGAGTCACGGCTGCGATTTCTTCGTCTGTCAGCGCCTTGGCCAACGGCTGCATCACCGGGTTGGTGCGCGTACCGTCTCTGAAGTCCTGCAGTTGTTTACTCAAATAACCTGCCGGCAGCCCCGCCAAACGTGGGAAGCCCGCGGCAGCCAAGCCCAGGCCGTCAGCTCCGTGACAAGCCATGCAGGCTGTCGCGCCAGGCTGCATGCCGCCCGCATCGAAGATTTTCTTTCCTTCCAGTGCATGTGCGGTGCCCAGCATCAATAGCAGCGCACCTCCCATCAGTACTCGGTACAGAGACATCATCACTACTCCATTTTTTATAGTTATATGCTTAGACCTATAAGGAATAAGCCTGCAAATGGTAGGACAATGCACTCTTAGCGACAAGCCCCTACAAAATAACGGGAATTTTCCAGAGCAAAAAAAACCTGGTGCTGCAATCACAGCCCAGGCTTCTTAAATCGGATTCAGTGGTGTGGGGCAGGCCCGTGGAATCAGCCGGAGATACACTCTTCCGCGGCTTTTTTCACATCTCCTGGACGAATCGGGACATTGGACATGCTCTCATAGAGCTTGATGCTACTACCGCTTGACCGGTTTTCGATCTCGAAAATGGCAGACGGATCGGCAGAAAATTTCTGCGGCACGATTACCCGGACACCTTCCTTCTGCGGCTCGATCTGCGACGGCCGACGGGTCGACGAGAGTTTCTGGACCACACACGCCGCATACTCTTGTGGCTTCTTCCCGGAGATGACCGCCATCGTTGGCGGCGTCTGCTTGATGTCTGAAACCGAAGCACATCCACTTACTGCCAGGGCCAGAACCAATACACTCCACTTCATACAAAACCTCCGATAAAGACCCTACGACAGCGAGGACGGTGTTTTTCTCCCGCCAATGTAGGATTTATCCCTGATAACTCGAGAAATAACTGTTTTAAATTGTCGAAGACGTCGAAGACGACCCGATAATAAACGCGCCGGGACTGATAAACTCCATATTAACCTACGTATCGTTCTGATTTTTCAGAAAAAGCCTTCTGGAGACACCCCATGAAATTCATTCACCAGCGCGAACACCTCAATGAGGGAGACATTGTCGTCATCGAGTGCTCGCAAACTTGTAATATTCGCCTGATGAGCGATGCGAACTTTCGCAGCTTCAAAAATGGCGGGCGCCACACCTACCATGGCGGCGCGTTCGAAAAATTTCCAGCCAAGATCACCGCACCCAGCACCGGGTTCTGGAATATCACCCTCGACGTTGTTACCCGCCGGGCCATCAGCGTCACCCGCAAGCCGGCCTTGTCCCACAAGATCCGCATCGTTCGTCGTACCAACTCCAAGCTGAGCTGATTGTTCAACCGCAGCCGACAGGAAGAAACCGTGACTCAAACCACCAAGTACGTCATCAAGTACAAACTCAACGGCGAACGACGCTTCGAATTCGCGCAATTGCAGTCCGCCAGCGTCGAAGAGGCCAGGCAAGCACTGGCGAAAATTCACGATGCCAGTGATGAAGTCACCGACATCAACGTGAGCAAGGCGCTGTAAAGCAGCGTTAACTGCCTGTATCAGGACTTTTTGCGGAGTGATTTTTCACGATGCTCAACAAGCCGATTTCCGGCTCCATCGCAGATCTGTTCAGCGGCGACGCACTGCAACAACTGACGTCTAACAAACAGATAGGTGAACAGTCCTACGTCCTCAGAGGCTATGCCCTGCCCTGGGTCGAGCGCCTGCTGCCTGAGTTAAGACGCGTGCTGGCGCAATCGCCCTTTAGAAAAATGGTCACTCCGGGCGGCTTTACCATGTCAGCGGCCTTGAGCAGTTGCGGCCAATTGGGCTGGAGCACGGATCGCACCGGCTATCGCTATACCCCTCTGGACCCTGACAGTCAGCAGCCCTGGCCCGCACTGCCCGATGTATTGCGCCAACTGGCGGTGACTGCGGCAGCCGAAGCGGGGTTCGGCCATTTCGAACCCGACGCCTGTCTGATCAACCGTTATGTGCCGGGAGCAAAAATGTCCCTGCATCAGGACAAGAACGAACGCAGCTACGCATCACCCGTGGTTTCGGTGTCCCTCGGCTTGCCGGCGGTGTTTCTGTTCGGTGGGCACCAGCGCAATGACAATACGCAAAAGATCTCCCTGTTCCATGGCGACGTGGTGGTCTGGGGCGGGGTGGATCGGTTGCGCTTCCATGGGGTGCTGCCCATAAAGGAAGGCGTGCATCCGCAAATGGGCGCGCAGCGCATCAACCTGACCTTTCGCAAGGCCGGCTGAATTTGACCGCAAGCATCGGAGTGCCGTGAATAGACTGCCGAGCTAATCTGGCCGTATTCGCCCCAGAGTAAGCGACCATGACAACGCCTCATCCAACCGAACAAGACCCACGCTGGGCCGCCGTCGTCGCCCGTGATGCCAAGGCCGATCTGCAATTCGTCTACGGCGTGAAAACCACGGGTGTCTATTGCCGCCCCAGCAGCGCCTCACGCTTACCACGCCCGGAAAACGTCGAGTTCTTCGACACCCCGCAACATGCCGAAGCGGCGGGTTACCGTGCCAGCAAGCGCGCGTCGGGGGATCAGACCCAGGTCGCGCAGCGCCACGCCCAGATCGTGGAGGCCTCCTGCAGGCATATCGAGCGCGCCGAGAACGTGCCCAGCCTTGAAGCGCTGGCCGCACTCGCCGGCTTGAGCCCGTTTTACTTCCATCGCACGTTCAAGGCAGTCACCGGCTTGACACCCAAGGGGTACGCCAACGCCCATCGCTCACGCAAACTGCGTAGCCGCCTCAAGAACAGTCACTCGGTGACGGATGCGCTATACAGCGCCGGCTTCAATTCCAATAGCCGCTTCTACGAAACCGCCGACCAGGTGCTCGGGATGAAACCTTGCGACTACAAAGCCGGAGGCACCAATAGCGACATCCGTTTCGCCGTCGGCCAGTGTTCCCTGGGTGCCATCGCGGTGGCACAAAGCACTCGCGGTGTGTGTGCGATTCTGCTGGGCGATGATCCGGACAAATTGCTGCGTGACCTGCAGGATCAGTTTCCCCAGGCCAATCTGATCGGAGCCGACCCTGCCTTCGAACAGCTGATCGCCCAGGTCATCGGCTTTGTCGAAACCCCGGCATTGGGCCTGGACCTGCCCCTGGATTTGCGCGGTACAGCGTTTCAAGAACGAGTCTGGCAAGCCTTGCGGCAGATTCCTGCAGGCAGTACCGCCAGTTACGCAGAGATTGCCAGGCAGATCGGAGCACCAGGCTCATTCCGCGCCGTGGCCCAGGCGTGTGGAGCCAACCGTCTAGCGGTGGCAATCCCCTGTCACCGGGTGGTACGCAGCGATGGCGAACTGTCGGGATACCGCTGGGGGGTAGAACGCAAGCGCCAGTTGCTGGAGCGCGAAGGTTCACATCGGCATGATGCCCGGCATGAAAACCCGGGTTCGTCCAGTGAATAAAACACACTGGCCGCACGCCTTCAGCCTCTGCTAAATAGCAGGCAAGCAATCCCCCTACTGGAGACGCGTCCCATGAGCACCTGGCCAGACACTCGCATTCTTGACCTGCTGGGCATCGAGCTGCCGATTATTCAGGCGCCCATGGCCGGCGCCACCGGCACCGCAATGGTGATAGCCGCCAGCCGAGCCGGAGCCTTGGGTTCAATGCCCGCCGCGGCCCTGAGCATCGTGCAACTGCGCGAAGCACTGAGCGTCTTGCATGACGCCGCCACGCGACCGCTGAACGTCAACTTCTTCTGTCATCAGACACCACCGGTCGACGCCGAGCGTGATCGTCAGTGGAAAAACCTGTTGGAGCCCTACTACCGTGAACTGGGCGCCGATTTCGATGCGCCGACACCCGTGTCGAACCGAGCACCGTTCGACAACGCGGCTTGTGAAGTGGTGGAAGAGTTTCGCCCTGAAGTGGTCAGTTTTCACTTCGGCCTGCCAGAGGAAAGCTTACTGCACCGCGTCAAGGCTACGGGGGCGAAGGTGTTGTCATCCGCCACTACAGTAGAAGAGGCTGTCTGGCTGGAGCTGCACGGTTGCGACGCGATCATCGCCATGGGCTATGAAGCCGGCGGCCATCGCGGGATGTTCCTGACAGCCGATCTCAACAGCCAGATCGGCACCCTGGCCCTGGTGCCGCAGATTGTCGATGCCGTCAGTGTGCCGGTGATCGCCGCCGGCGGCATTGGTGATGCGCGCGGTATCGTCGCCGCATTTGCCCTCGGGGCATCGGCGGTGCAGATCGGCACGGCTTATCTGTTTACCCCAGAAGCCAGCGTCACAGCGCCGCATCGCATAGCCTTGCGCCATGCCCAGGCCAGTGAGACCGCACTGACCAACCTGTTCACCGGGCGCCCGGCGCGGGGCATCATCAATCGGGTCATGGGTGAATTAGGTCCAATCAACGCGCAAGCTCCGGCATTCCCGCTGTCCGGCGGCGCCTTGATGCCATTGAAGGCCAAGGATGCATCCGGCTTCAGCAGCTTATGGTCGGGACAGGCATTGCGCCTGTGCAAGGAGCAGACAACCTATGAGCTGACCCGAACGTTGGCGCAACAAGCCCTGGAAAAACTCAAGAACAGCTGAAAACACGCATAACCCGGGAAACTTTGTGCTGTACCGCCGAGGGCCTAGCGCTATATATTCCGATACATAGCGCTTTTATCTTCCTGCCTACGCCTCGGAGCTGTTTGATATGGGTATCCACACACTTTTATGCCGCCATCGTGTGGCAGCCACCTTTGCGAGCCTGGCCGCCCTGCTCTCCTTTGGCCCTGCCCAGGCCGACGAGGTCCAAGTTGCGGTAGCCGCCAACTTCACCGCGCCGATCCAGGCAATTGCCGCTGATTTCAAAAAAGACACCGGCCATACACTGGTTGCAGCCTACGGGGCTACAGGGCAGTTCTACGCGCAGATCAAGAACGGCGCACCGTTTGAGGTATTCCTCAGCGCAGACGATACGACCCCGCAAAAGCTCGAAAACGAAGGCGCCAGTATCAAGGGTTCGCGCTTTACCTACGCCGTCGGCACCCTGGCGCTGTGGTCGTCAAAGGCAGGTTATGTCGACGTCAACGGTGAGGTACTGAAAAAAAACGCCTTTCGACATTTGTCGGTTGCCAGTCCGAAAACTGCCCCCTATGGCCTCGCCGCCGCACAGGTGTTGGCCAAGCTTGGGCTGACCGAACAGGTCAAGGACAAGATCGTGGAAGGCCAGAACATCACCCAGGCCTACCAGTTCGTGTCCACGGGCAATGCGGAACTTGGCTTTGTCGCCTTGTCGCAGATCTACAAGGACGGCAAAGTCAGCAGCGGTTCGGCATGGATCGTTCCCGGGCAGATGCATGAGCCAATCAAACAGGACGCCGTGATCCTCAACACAGGCAAGGACAACCCGGCCGCCCAGGCGCTGGTTGACTACCTCAAAGGACCGAAGGCCGCTGCCATCATCAAATCCTACGGTTACCAACTGTAAATGCCTCTATCCAGTGCCGATTTGTCCGCGATCTGGCTGACCCTGAAACTGGCGTCGCTGACCACCGTGATTCTGCTGATCATCGGTACACCGATTGCCTTGTGGCTTTCACGCACGCGCTCGTGGTGGCGCGGGCCGATTGGCGCGATAGTCGCCTTGCCCCTGGTATTGCCACCGACAGTCATCGGCTTTTACCTGCTGCTGACCATGGGGCCCAACGGCTATCTCGGCCAGTTCACCCAGTGGCTGGGCCTGGGCACACTGACCTTCAGTTTTACCGGATTGGTGATTGGTTCGGTGATCTACTCGATGCCGTTCGTGGTGCAACCGCTGCAGAACGCGTTCTGCGCGATAGGTACCCGGCCACTGGAAGTGGCTGCCACTTTGCGCGCCAATCCTTGGGACACGTTCTTCAGTGTGATCCTGCCCCTGGCCCGTCCGGGTTTTGTTACCGCGTCTATTCTCGGCTTTGCACATACCGTGGGCGAGTTCGGCGTAGTGTTGATGATCGGCGGCAATATCCCGGATAAAACACGGGTGGTCTCGGTGCAGATCTACGATCACGTCGAAGCCATGGAATACCTGCAAGCCCATTGGCTTGCAGGGGCGATGGTGGTGTTTTCTTTCCTGGTGCTGCTGGCCCTCTACTCCAGCCGTAATACCAGAGCCGGCTGGAGTTGAGATGAATGATTGAACTGCGCCTGCAACTTAACTATCCGGGGTTTGCCCTGGACGTCGACCTGCAATTGCCCGGCCGCGGTGTGACGGCTTTCTACGGGCACTCCGGCTCTGGCAAGACCACTTGCCTGCGCTGCATCGCCGGATTGGAACGGGCCGATAGCGGCTTCGTGCAGATCAACGATCAAGTCTGGCAAGACAGCCACAATAATGTGTTTGTGCCGCCACACAAACGCGCCATTGGCTATGTATTTCAAGAGGCCAGCCTGTTTCCCCATTTGTCGGTACAGGCCAACCTGGAGTTTGGGCTCAAGCGCATCCCCCGCAAGTTACGGCAGGTCGACATGGCGCAGGCCACTGGACTATTAGGCATCGGCCACCTGCTGGAGCGTCGTCCCGAACATTTGTCCGGTGGCGAGCGCCAGCGCGTCGGTATCGCCCGTGCCTTGCTCACCAGCCCGCAATTGCTGTTGATGGACGAGCCCCTGGCCGCGCTGGACAGCAAACGCAAAGGCGAAATCCTGCCGTATCTGGAGCGCTTGCACGACCAACTGCAGATTCCGCTGCTCTACGTCAGCCATGCTCAGGATGAAGTGGCGCGCCTGGCCGATCACATTGTCTTGCTCGGCGAGGGCAAAGCCCTGGCCAGCGGCCCCATCGGCGCAACCCTGGCCCGGCTTGACTTGCCCCTGGCTCTGGGCGATGAGGCCGGTGTGGTGATCAACGGTACAGTCAGCGCCCACGACTCCCACTACCAGTTGCTTACCCTGCAATTGCCCGACAGCCCGCTACAGATGCGCGTGGCCCACGGCCCCTTGGGCCTGGGTAAACAATTGCGTTTCAAGGTCCAGGCACGGGATGTCAGCCTCAGCCTGCAACCCGAGGAGCACAGCAGCATCCTCAACCGCTTGCCCGTCACCGTGACCGACGAGATACCCGCCGATAACAGTGCCCATGTGCTGGTGCGTCTCGACGCTGCGGGCACCCCGCTGCTGGCGCGCATTACCCGTTACTCCCGGGATCAATTGCAGTTGCATCCCGGACAGGCGTTATGGGCGCAGATCAAGGCGGTGGCAGTACTGGCCTGATCGGTCGTAATTTATTGGCACCCCCGCACGCCGTTACGGTCAATCAGTCATACCCGCCTGATTGGCCACCCAGGATTTTGTGCCATGCCCGACGCTGCGTTGCCCGCCGATCTGCCCCGTGACCTGCATTACGTCGACGACACCCAACCTGGCCTGCACCGTAAAAAAACGCGGGGCAAATTCCAGTATTTCAACTCCAACGGCCAGCGCGTCACCGACGCCGCTGAAATCCAGCGCATCAACGCCCTGGCCATCCCACCGGCCTACACCGATGTCTGGATCTGCGCCGACCCGCAAGGCCATCTGCAAGCCACCGGACGCGATGCACGAGGCCGCAAGCAGTACCGTTATCATCCTCGCTGGCGAGAGGTGCGTGACAGCGACAAATATTCGCGCCTGCAGGCATTCGGCAACGCATTGCCAAAACTGCGCAAACAGCTGCAAGCACAGATCGCCACACGCGGCATGAGCCGGGAAAAGGTCCTGGCAACCGTCATATTGCTGCTCGATGCTACGCTGATTCGGGTCGGCAACAGCCAGTACGCGCGCGACAACCGCTCTTATGGGCTGACCACCCTGCGCACCCGGCATGTAGACATCAACGGCAGTGAAATCCTGTTCCAGTTTCGTGGCAAGAGCGGCATTGAGCATCAGGTCAGCGTCAAGGACCGGCGACTGGCCAATGTCCTCAAGCGCTGCCTGGAACTGCCGGGACAGAACCTATTCCAGTACCTGGACGAGAACGGCGAGCGGCGCACGATCAGTTCCACCGACGTCAACACCTACCTGCACAGCCTTACCGGCGCCGACTTTACCGCCAAGGACTACCGCACCTGGGCCGGCAGTGCCCAGGCGTTGGCGGTACTGCGGGCATTGGCCTGGCAGCCGGAATCCGACGCAAAAAAACACATGGTCCAGATGGTCAAGGACGTTGCCCGGCAGTTGGGCAATACGCCGTCGGTGTGCCGCAAATGCTATATCCATCCGGCCGTGCTCGAGCACTTCACCCTCGGTGAGCTGGCGAAACTGCCCAAACCCCGAGCGCGCCAAGGTTTGAAAACCGAGGAGGTAGGGTTGGCAATGTTTCTTGAACGACTGGCTGCGAGCTTGTAGGAAAACCGCCAGTTGCGCTACCCTGCCAATCCTTTCTGCCCCCCAGGATGACCGCAGACGTGAATCACTAAGCCTTCCAACATGTAAACGCAACGAGCCGCCCGGCGTGCTTGTTGGCTTGTACCACATTGTTCTGGAGGTGCTGATGACTGACGTCAACCGGCTGCCCGTACTTGTTTCCCTGCATCACGTGAGTTTCCAGTTTGCCAATGGCGAAACTTTGCTGGAGGACCTCACCGTCTCTTTCGATCACACACCTACCGCGATTGTCGGGCGCAACGGCATGGGTAAAAGTGTGCTCGCGCGTTTGATTGCCGGTGTACTCACACCTTCCGGCGGCACGATCAAATCCGCAGCCAACATTGCCTACGTTCCCCAGATCATCGACCCCAAGCCTCGTCAAACCGTGGCGCAATTAATGGGTTGCGCCACGGTCCTCGCCGCTCTGCAGCGCTTGGCGACTGGGCAGGCTCAGCCCGATGACCTGGAGTTGATCGATGATCGCTGGGACCTGGCCGAACGCTTGCGCAAGGCACTGGACGCTGCCGGTTTATCGGATATCGAGTTCGACCAGCCCGCCGAACAGCTCAGCGGTGGGCAACTGGCCAGGATCGCCTTGATCGGCGCCCTGCTGGCGCAACCGCAATTAATGATTCTCGACGAACCCACCAACCACCTCGACAGCGCGGGCCGCGACTGGCTGCTGACGGCACTGGCGCATTGGCGCGGCGGCTTGATCGTGGTCAGCCACGACCGGCGACTGCTCAACACAATGGGCCGGATCATCGAACTGTCATCCTTGGGCGCCCATGTCTACGGCGGCAACTATGACGACTACCGCCGCCAGCGTGATGCCGAGCAAAACGCGGCCCACGCGGTGCTGGAGCACGCCCGCCTGGAGCGTCGTCGCGAACGCCAGCGCCTGCAAAAAGACCATGACAACCTCCAGCGCCACGCAGCACGTGCACGCAAACACGCAGAAACCGCGAATGTCGATGCCTTCACCCAGGCACGTTGGAAGGGCAGCGCAAATGAAATCGTCAGCAACGTGCGCAGCGCTCACCTGCAACACAAGCAGCAATTGAACGAACGGGTGCGAGCAGCCCACGAACGCGTCGTGGAGGATGCGCCCATTCTGCTGGCGTTGCCCGGCCCTCCTCTACCCGCCGGGCGGCAAGTGCTGTCCTTGATCGACGTCCAGCTTCCCTGGCTTGATCCGCGCGCACCGGCCACCTTCCTGAACCTCAACCTCACCGGCCCGATGCGCATGGCAGTAAACGGGCCGAACGGTTGCGGCAAATCGACCCTGCTCAAGGTGCTTGCCGGCCAATGGCAACCCATCAGCGGCGAATCCACGGTCCACGTCCCCTGCGCCTATATCGATCAACACCTGACGCTGCTGGACGATCGATATTCCATTGTCGAACAGCTCGACCTGCTGAACACACCACTGGCCGAAGCCGAGTTGCGCACGCGGCTGGCGCTGTTGCAACTGGATGCGCGGCGCGTCACCCAACCGGTGGGCAACCTCAGCGGTGGTGAAAGGCTGAAAGCAGCCATGGCCGTCGCCCTGTGGCGCGAAACCCCGGCGCAATTACTGCTGCTGGATGAGCCCACAAACCATTTGGACCTGGAGTCGATCACTGCGTTTGAACACGCCTTGCAAGGGTTTACCGGTGCCATGATTGCGGTATCCCACGACGCCGCATTTCTTGCAGCACTCAACCCCACTCATGTTCTGAGCTGGCAAGCGGATGGCTGGCGCCTGACGATATGTTGAGAGTCAGGCGCGGCAGGCAAGCGTCGAACTCACCCAGCCGCAGGATTGCCTCAGTTTTTCCCACTGTTGCACGACTCTGACCGCGCAGACTGGTCCCTGTCATCAGTGAGCTGGAACAAGACCGGTGCTCGTCTCAAGAGCTACTTCTGACTCGGATTGCCGGTCGAGACCGTCGTTATACGACCCAGAACCGGGATTCAAGACAGGTGCCTGGCCGATCCCGGCCTGAGTCAGATATCCGCCAGCAACATATTATGGGTGGCCTGGGCATCCTCTGTTCGCGTAAAGCCACAGCGCAGGTAAAACGCATCTCCTTCGGATGTATCGGTGCTAAGACGCACGTTCTCAAAGCGAAGAGCGGCCTGTACAACCAGCGCATTTACCAGCATCTGACCGATGTGTTGCCTCCTTGACGAAGCAGCAACGTACACCCGCCGCAGCCTTGCCGTATTGGTCTGAGCATATGGATCAATTGAAAGACCTCCGATAGCGACCAGTTGCTGGTTCACATACGCGGCCATGAGGCACTCGCCGGGTGCATCGAAGCGGTTTGCTCCAGAGTGCCACTCGGCAATCAAGCGAGTGAGAAACCTGAAGCCGCCACCAACCGCCTCCTTTTCCAGGGCCAGGATCTGTGGGGGCAGGTCCGTTATCTGTTGAATCTTGACTTGTTGCATCATCGTCCCTGATTTTGAGTGTTTCGGCGCGCCGTGGATTTTCGTGTGTACGCTACAAATTATGTAAGCGCCTGGTTTCTGTGAGCAATAAAACTGCGCAAGCCCTCAAGGTGGCGACCACGCCAACTAAAAGGCTAACTGATCGCAATTGTCCAGTCTTTGCACCTTCAGTCTGCGTCGTTCATGATCCAGGGCCGACACAAGGAGCTTGTCACTTATGCCAACGTCCACGCTGCACCTGATGTGCGGCAAGATCGCATCCGGCAAATCTACACTGGCCAAAACCCTCGCGGTTGAGCACGCCGCGATTGTGCTGAGTGAAGACCACTGGCTCTCCCGGCTCTACCCTGGAGAGATCCGTTCGATAGCGGATTACCTGCAGTGTGCACAGAAAATTCGTGGTGTGGTGGGGCCGTTGGTGATCAACCTGCTTGAGTCTGGCGTCTGCGTAGTGCTGGATTTTCCCGCCAACACCATTGCCGATCGCGCGTGGTTGCGTGGCTTGGCCTTGAGCGCGCGCACGGCGCATTGCCTGCACTTGCTTGAGGTGAGTGACGACACTTGCCGTGCCCGGCTTCACGCACGCAACCAGCAAGGCGACCACGACTTTGCAGCAACCGATGCCGAGTTTGACCTGATTACCAGCCACTTTTGCGTTCCTCATCCGGATGAAGAGCTTGTCATCATGGTTCATCGCCCTTAAGCCCCGGAAGGCCTCATGACCCGTTTGCCTGTCATGGGTGTTGATGAAGACGGTTTTATCCTCACCCTGCCCGAGACCAGCCTCCAGCCCGAGTTTGAGGTGCTGCTGGCCGATGTATGCACCACGCTCGCGCTTGTGCAGCCGACTCTGGACGGAGTTTATCTGTACGGGAGCATTGCCCGGGGCGAGGCCCGGCCCGGTGTTTGCGATCTGGACCTTACTCTCGTATTTCGCGATCCACCCTCTGGGCTTGAAACACAGACACTTGAAACTGTTCGCCAGCAATTGCAGGCTCGACACAAGACAGTCTCCAAGATCGACTTCGATGTCGGCAGCCGATCGCAAGTGTTGGCCCCTGAAAATCTATACAGCTGGGGCTACTGGCTCAAACATCACTGTCGCAATTTGTGGGGCAACGACCTGGCCCGACACTTTGGGCGATTTTGGCCGTCGCGCGAAATTGCCGTGGCCGTGAACGGTGACTTCCAGCTCAAGCTGGCAGCCTACGCGACGCTCATTGAGCAAGCTGAAACACCGACCCAGCAACTGCGGCTGAAGCGGGAGGCATCGCGTAAGCTGATCCGCTCGACCCAGGTCCTGCGTCCGGAACACGCATTGGCGTGGCCGTGGACGCTGGAAGAACATATTGAGCTGTTCCTCGTGCAATTCCCGGCAAAAGGTTCGCAGATGGTGTTCTTCCTGGCTCACGCCAACGGTCATGAAATACAGGGCAAAGAGTTTGTCACTCACCTACGGAGCTTTTCGAACTGGATGGCCGAGCAATTGGCTAAGCAGAGCAGCGAGTGACGCCTGCAAGCATCAAATCCAGGTTCTGCACGGCTGCGCCGGCAGCCCCCTTGCCCAGATTGTCAAACACTGCGGCCAATAGAACCTGGCCGGCATTTTCGAACATCATCAGCCGCATATCGTCCGTCCCGTTGAGCGATTGTGGGTCGAGGTACGCCAGCTCCCTTGCATCGGCCACCGACATGACCTGAACATGATCGGCCTCGGCGTAGTGCTGTTCCAGGCAAGCCAGTATCTGCGCCGCATCCGTGCCGGGCGCCAGCAAGCGTAGTTCCAGCGGTACACTCAGGACGATGCCCTGGCGAAACGCGCCGTAGGCTGGGACAAACATAGGCCGCTGCGTCAGGCCGCTATGCAGTTGAATCTCCGGAACATGCTTGTGCATCAGTCCCAATCCATAAATCTGAAATGCGCACGCTTGGGAAGCCCCTTCACCCTCGTGCTTTTCGACCGCAACACGCCCACCGCCGGAATAGCCTGATACTGCATGAATGCTGACCGGGTAATCCCTGGGTAGCAAACCGCCCTCCAGCAACGGACGCAGCAGTCCAACAGCGCCCGTCGGATAACAGCCAGGATTGCTCACCCGCCGCGCCGTTGCGATGCGTTGTGCCTGGCGTGAGCTCATTTGCGCAAAACCGTAGGTCCAGTCCGGATGAGTACGGTGCGCCGAACTGGCATCGATCACTCGTACTGCTGGGTTTCGGATGCTGGCGACCGCGTCGCGAGCGGCGTCGTCAGGCAAACAGAGTACGGCGATGTCACAGGCGTTGATCGCTTCGGCGCGGCGCTGGGGATCTTTGCGGTATTCCTCGGCGAGTGTGACCAATTGCAGATCATGGCGACCTCTCAGGCGCTGGTGGATTTGCAGGCCGGTAGTGCCTTGGTCGCCGTCGATGAATATCAGGGGAGTGGTCATGCAAAGTTCTCGTCAGCAAGATTGAATAACCGCGATCTTCCCCATAGCCGTACAATAGTTAAAGTTTAATTTCAGGACTGTTTCATTCAGTTTTTCTGAATCAGGAGTTACTCATGCGGGAAATCAGCCTAGACCGCTTGCGCACCTTGGTAGCCGTCGCCGACCTGGGCTCGTTTGCCAAGGCCGCCAGCTTGCTCAACCTGGCGCCGCCGACGGTCAGCTTACATATCGCCGATCTGGAGGCTCGTGTCGGCGCCCTGTTGCTATCGCGTACCCGTGGGCGAGTTCAGCCTTCAGCGATTGGCGAAACGCTGGTGGAGCGGGCACGCCAGCTGTTGGCCGATGCGCAAGAGGCGCTGGACGACGTGCAGCGTCAAGTACTGGGGCTGGCAGGGCGTGTGAGATTGGGGGCGTCGACGGGAGCGATTGCACAGTTGATGCCCCGAGCCCTGGACACATTGAGCCAATACCACCCCACGATCGACGTGCAAGTTTCGGTGCTCACCTCACAGCAAACCCTGAAAAAGCTCGTCGACGGCACATTGGATATTGGGCTGGTGGCGCTACCGCAACAGCCCATGAAGGGATTGCGGATTAAACCGTGGCGGCGGGACCCGGTCATGGCCTTTCTGCCGGCTCGCCGGGATTGCCCGGAGTTCATTACACCCGGCTGGCTCGCCACACAGCCATTGATTCTCAACGACAGCAGCACCCGACTTTCGCGACTGACCTCACAATGGTTCGCCAGCGAAGGGGAACAGCCGATTGCGCGTATCCAGCTTAATTACAACGATGCAATCAAAAGCCTGGTAGCTGCCGGTTACGGCGCGACACTTTTGCCCCATGAAGCCTCTACGCCCTTGCCCGACAGCAGAATCGTCATGCGGCCACTGCGACCTGAACTGTGGCGCCACCTGGGAATCGCCCATCGTGAGGAACATGTCGAACGAGCGACACAGCATGTATTGGACGTACTGTGGGAGTTGAGCCATCTGAGTCAGGGCGATGACCAGCACCAGCCTGCCTTGGGATAAAGCAGCCACCCTGCTTAATGCTGACCCGTTGCTCAAAGGTGGGAGCTCGACCACGCCAACACAGGTTTTGCTGGGCGATAGGATTTGCGTTCCTTAACAGGCCCACCCTGTTGTATTTTCATTAGCTGCCGCCGTCATCAAGGATGCCCGACCCTATGCTGCCCTCCTCCCCCAAACGTGCGGCCAATGCAGCCCTGCTGCAACGTCACAAATGGCGCGGCCGTGTCGGGCTGATGCTGGTGGCCTGCCTGTCGGTACTCGCAGGCATGACCGATGCCATCGGGTTTATGGCCAGCGGTGACTTTGTCTCGTTCATGAGCGGCAACACCACGCGCCTGGCGGTCGCCATCAGTGACGGCGACCTCGGCCTGAGCGCACGCCTGACGCTGCTGGTCGGCACGTTTATCCTCGGCAATGCCCTGGGGGTGATCATCAGCCGCGCCAGCAAGCGACATGCACTACCGCTGTTGCTGTGCATCGCCATGCTGTTGTGCGGCGCGGCCGCATGGCCGTGGGACGATCTGTTGCCAGCGCTGCTGGCGGCGATCATCGCCATGGGCATGCTCAATGCGGCAGTCGAAGAAGTGAATGGCCTGCCCGTTGGGCTCACCTACGTGACCGGCGCGTTGTCGCGCTTCGGGCGAGGGCTGGGGCGCTGGGTACTGGGGGAGCGCCGTAACGGCTGGCGCGTACAACTGATTCCCTGGGCCGGGATGTTTGTCGGCGCAGTGATCGGTGCCTTGCTGGAGCAGCAAATGGGCATTCGTGCGCTGTTGGTCAGCGGCCTGCTGTCGGCACTGCTGGGGCTGGTGTCGCTGAAGATCCCCCGGCGCTGGCACCTGGGTTACATGCCGCGATGAAAAGGGTGCTTGCCCGACATTACGCCTCGACATCCGTGTACTGGTAAAGAGCCAATGCCAGGCAAGCACGAGCATAGTAAGACAGCGCCGGCAGTGTGTCCGCCGGGCATTTCTGAATAAATCTAAGGTAGCGTCTTAAAGACAGGTCGCCAGTGCCGCCAGGCGGCGTTTGGCAGCCCAGTTGTCCACGATGGCGTAGTAGCTGACCGTAGTCGCGGCACCCGCGCTGCGCACGTCGACGAAGTAGTCACCGCCCGTGGTGTAGACCGTGTGGCCACCGCCCTGCGCGGGCTCCATGAAACCGCCGGCATCGACGCCGAATACCGCTTCGTCTTGCCAGCCGAACTGGATGCACTGGGCGACCACCAGCGGCGCTTTATCTGACGCCAGGGTCTTATAGGGTGCGCCAGCGCGCGCCTCTTTCATCTTCGAGCCGGCACAGCCACCCAACGCCGCCAGTACCAACGCGCCTATTACCACCTTCCGCATGCCATCGCTTCCTTGGGAAAAACCGCGACTGTACCACTGGTTTTAACGCAACAGGCGGCACGCCGGAAAAAGTCATTTAGTGGCACAACCCAGTCGCGCCATAACCGATCACAACACCCAGCGAAACAGGTAAAACAGGCTCATGCTCAGTAGCACCGTGACCAGCACACTGCGGGTCCAGTACATCAACGCCACTGCGCTTACCCCGGCCAACAGATATGGATTGCCCAGGCTCAAGTTGAGCTTGTGCTCGGAAAGGAAAATGATCGGGCCACAAATGGCGGTCAACATGCCAGGCACCGCGAAGCCAAGAAACTCCCGTGCGCCACGATTGAGGCGTACCGGCAGGCGCGGCTCAAGGAATAGGTAGCGGTTGAAGAACACAGCCAGGCCCATGCCGAAAATCATCACGAAAATCATGGTTGCCCTACCCCCAGCCGTTTGCAGGCATACCCTGCGCTCATCCCCAACAGGCCCGACACCACCACCGCCGACTCCCAGTGCCAGTAACTGAGCAGTACCGAGAACAGCAATGCAACCGCGACACAGACCACGCTCGGCACGTCACGTACCACCGGCGTGATCAAGGCGATAAAAGTCGCAGCGATGGAAAACTCCAGGCCCAACTGGTCCAGGTTTGGAATGCTCTTGCCAAGCACGATGCCGGCCAAGGTAAACAGATTCCAGATCAGGTAGAAGGTCAGGCCAACCCCAAGGGCGTACCAGCGATTGAAGGTCTGGCGGTCGTACTGACTGACCAGCGCGAAGAACTCGTCAGTCAACAGAAAGCCAAGGCTCATGCGCCATCGCGCCGGGAGCGGCGACAACGTCGGGCGCAGATGCATGCCATAGAGCAAATGTTGAGACGTCAGCAGCAAGGTCGTCAGCAAAATAGCGATCAGGCTCGCGCCGCTCTTGACCATCCCGATGGCTACCAACTGCGCGGCACCGGCAAACACAATGGCCGACAGGCCCTGACTCTCCAGCGGAGTAAATTGCGCGTCAATCGCCAGGGAGCCGGCCAACAGCCCCCATGGGCCACAGGCTAACGACAGCGGAATAATTGCAATCGCACCGCGTGCGAAAGCGTAATGAGGCAAGGTGGCGGACATAGACAGCAGGCTCGTCGACAGACAGTCGACAAGCATGCCAGCGCCAATAAGGGTTGTCTTGAACGATATTGCACGTTGCTCAAGCCAGTTTGACCGACACCCGCTCCACTGCGTCGCGGGCTTCACGCAGTTCGTGGGCGTCTTGGTTAAGGCGGTGAATGGTATTGAGCAAACGCTGGCGCAATACCTCATCAGCCAGTTTTTCCACCGCGCGCATCAGATCAAAGGCTGCGGTTTCGTTATTATCCGCAACGGCGTCGAGGGTCTTGCGCAGGTTTCGAGTGGCACGGGTCACGCGGGTACTTCCTTATTCACCAAGAGCGAGCAATTTACGACAGCTATGTTTCATTTTAATTTCAATCACTTGGCCTCAACCGCAGGAACCTTGACGCAGATCAATCGCAGCGGCTGGATCCAGCGCGACCACGCCACCAGCTCCGTGCACTGCTCAAGACACCGGCCCTCCCAAGCCTCAGGCTTACCGCCATCCCTTGAAAGGTTTTGACGATGTTGACGATCTTTTTTTCCGCCCTGGTGTTTGGTTTTGTGTTTTGCCTGTCCCCCGGCGCCGTGCTGGCGGAGACCCTGCGCCGCGGCCTGTTGCACGGCTTTACCCCGGCACTGTTGGTGCAGTTCGGCTCATTGGTAGGTGATGCAACGTGGGCAGTGATAGGCCTGACCGGCATGGCACTACTGATTCAACACGACGCGATAAGAGTCCCGCTGACCGCTGTTTGCGCGCTGTATCTGGCCTGGCTCGGGATACGCAGCCTGCTGGACGCCTGGCGCCTGCCGCAATCCGACGACGCTCCCGCGGGCAGCGGGCGCAATGCTCTGGTGGTCGGAGCAGCCATCTCGTTGGCCAACCCGAAAAACATTGTCTATTGGGGCGCCCTTGGCAGCGCGCTGTCAGGCATTGTCGGCGCCACGCCGAGCCACGGCCAGACGCTGATGTTCTTTGCCGGTTTCATGTTGGCTTCGGTCCTGTCGTGCTTCCTGACTGCGGCCTTGGTAAATGTATTGAGAAAAAACGCATCGGCAACTTGGCAGCGTCTCAGTTATGGATCTTGTGGTGTGGTACTGATCTATCTGGCGTTCTTGGCCGCACGCAGTGTGTGAATATATATAAGGGATTCGCTTACCTGAACAGACTCTGAACCAACACTCAATCAAGTTGTTAAACATTGACAACTTCTGCACGCTTGAGTAGATTGCCCGTGCCTGCAAATCAGGCCTTTTTAAATCTCACAAAAGAAGCCAATGGACACAGTATCTAGTCGCTGTCCGCTCACCGTGAATGCGCGAGTCGGACACCAAACCCAGAGTAATGACGGGACTCGCCTTTCAGGCCGGGTAAGCTGCGCTAGAGCTTGATGCTCCAACGTAACTGCCTTCGCCGGCGCCAGTCCGGTCCGGAGGTGTGTTATGAAGTTCAAAACCTTTGTTTTACCCGATCTGCATGGGCTGGCCACGGCCCTGCAGGCCAGGCTGCGTCGTGAGTTCCCGGGTGTTGCCCAACCGCGCACCGCCTTGATTTTCCCCTCCCCGCGTATCAGCCTGGTGCATCTCCACGCCTACTGGCGCCTGTGTCCCAATACTGGCCATCTGGTCCAGCAGTGGGATCACGCCGACCCTCAAGACCCTCAGAGTCGAAACGTTTCCAGCCTGCTCGCCTGAACGCGTGTGATGCTGAGCCGCTGCCTGAGCGCTCGTGCGGCGCAAGCCGACTGGAAACCGCAACTTCTTGATGATTGGTTAATTATTTAACTGGTGTTCCTTATGAACTAATCCAGTACTAGTTCGCTGCGCGCCTGTTAAATAACCCATCCATAAAAAGTTATTAAAATTTATTCAAACCGATCGCAGAACCAGCGACTCGGCATGCTTTCGCTCGCCTGTCACCAGGCAAGTAACAGGTATGTTTTGTCGAAAAAAAGCGACAGGAGCACATACAATGAGCGCAGTAAAAACCACCCGGCTGCCTGACAAAAACCGCACCGCGGCTGACGCCAAACTGTCGATGCGAGCCGCCCGCGAAGCACACAATGGCCTCACTGCCACGCTCGCCAATGTCAGGGCCACCAAGGAAGGCCTGACCGAACTGGACGCCAGTGCCCGCCTGCAACGCGAGGGCTACAACGAGGTGGCCCACGACAAGCCACCCCATGCCGTCGTGCAGTTTCTCCAGGCCCTGAACAACCCGTTCATCTACGTGCTGCTTACTCTGGGCACCATCAGTTTCGTCACCGATTACTGGCTGCCGCTGCGTGCAGGCGAGGAAACCGAACTGACCAAGGTCATTATCATCATGACCATGGTTCTCCTGAGCAGCCTGTTGCGCTTCTGGCAGGAACATCGCTCGGCAAAATCCGCCGAAGCCTTGAAGGCCATGGTTCGCACCACCGCAACGGTACTGCGGCGTACACAAGTCGGCGCGCAACCTACGTTGCGTGAAGTGCCGATGCGCGATCTGGTGGCAGGCGATATCGTGCAATTGTCGGCCGGCGACATGATCCCTGCCGACATTCGCCTGATGGAGTCGCGCGATCTGTTCATCAGCCAGGCAGTGCTGACCGGGGAAGCCTTGCCCGTGGAAAAGTACGACACCCTGGGCGATGTCACGCAAAAGTCCGCGACCTTCAAGGCGCCAGACCAGGGCAACCTGCTGGAGCTGCCGAACATTTGCTTCATGGGCACCAACGTCGTCAGTGGCCGGGCTCGGGCAGTGGTGGTCGCTACCGGGCCACGTACCTATTTTGGCTCGCTGGCCAAGGCGATTGTCGGCTCCCGGGTGCAGACTGCGTTCGACCGTGGGGTAAACAGCGTCAGTTGGCTGCTGATTCGCTTCATGTTGGTGATGGTGCCCATTGTGTTCTTCCTCAATGGTTTCTCCAAAGGCGACTGGAGCGATGCGTTCCTGTTTGCACTGGCGGTGGCTGTTGGGCTGACCCCGGAAATGCTGCCAATGATCGTCAGCGCCAATCTGGCCAAAGGCGCCACAGCCATGGCCAAGCGCAAGGTAGTGGTCAAGCGACTCAATGCGATCCAGAACTTCGGCTCGATGGACGTGCTGTGCACCGACAAGACCGGCACCCTGACCCAGGACAAAATCATCCTCGCCCACCACGTCAATGCCTCAGGTCAGCGGGACGACACGGTGCTGTCCCTGGCCTGGCTCAACAGCCACCATCAGAGCGGCATGAAGAACCTGATGGATCAGGCTGTGTTGGAGTTCTCCCGGCACAATCCCGACTTCCAGGCGCCGTTTGCCTACAGCAAGGTCGATGAGTTGCCTTTCGACTTCGTGCGCCGACGCCTGTCAATTGTGCTCAAGGACAGCCACGACGATCACTTGCTGGTGTGCAAAGGTGCCGTCGAGGAAATGTTGAACATTTGCACCCATGTCATGGAGGGTAAAATCGCCGTCTCGCTGGATGCGCAACGTCGCCAGCAACTACTGGCGATCGCCAACGACTACAACGAAGACGGCATGCGGGTACTGCTGGTTGCCACACGCAACATTCCCAAGGCCCTGGCCCGCCAGCAATACACCGCCTCTGATGAGCGCAACCTGGTGATCCAGGGCTTGCTGACCTTCCTCGATCCGCCGAAGGAAACAGCCGGCCCTGCCATTGCCGCCCTGCAAGAAATCGGCGTCGCTATCAAAGTACTCACCGGTGACAACGCCGTGGTCACCCGCACGATTTGCCGCCAGGTCGGCCTGGAGCCCGGCGAGCCACTATTGGGTGTGGACATCGAAGCCATGGACGATGCCACCCTCAAGCGGCAGGTCGAGGAACGCACAGTCTTCGCCAAATTGACCCCACTGCAAAAGTCCCGGGTGCTCAAGGCGCTGCAGGCCAATGGGCATACTGTCGGCTTTCTGGGTGATGGCATTAACGATGCGCCGGCATTGCGCGACGCCGACGTCGGTATTTCAGTGGACAGTGGCACCGATATAGCCAAGGAATCGGCCGATATCATCCTGCTGGAAAAGAGCCTGATGGTGCTGGAGGAAGGCGTGCTCAAGGGACGCGAAACCTTCGGCAATATCATGAAGTACCTGAATATGACCGCCAGTTCCAACTTCGGCAACGTGTTCTCAGTATTGGTGGCCAGTGCGTTTATTCCGTTCATGCCGATGCTGGCGATCCATCTGCTGCTGCAAAACCTGATGTACGACATCTCTCAGTTGGCCTTGCCCTGGGACAAGATGGACAAGGAATACCTGGCCAAGCCACGTAAATGGGATGCAAAGAACATCGGGCGGTTCATGATCTGGATCGGGCCGACCTCGTCGATCTTCGACATCACCACCTTTGCACTGATGTGGTACGTGTTTTCGGCCAACAGCGTGGAAATGCAGACCTTGTTCCAGTCCGGCTGGTTCATCGAAGGGCTGCTTTCGCAGACCCTGGTGGTGCATATGCTGCGCACCCGCAAGATCCCATTCTTCCAGAGCACTGCCGCCTGGCCGGTACTCATGATGACCTGCATCGTCATCGTGCTGGGGATCTACGTGCCCTTCTCGCCCCTGGGCACCCTGGTGGGCCTGCAACCGCTGCCTCTGGCGTACTTCCCTTGGCTGGTCGGCACTCTGATCAGCTACTGCTGCGTCGCACAACTGATGAAGACCCTCTACATCCGCCGCTTCAAGCAGTGGTACTGAGCCACCAGGCGCGGGCCATCATCCGATGACCCGTGCCTGGGCAAGACAAGGAAACCTCACCATGCGCGTCTTGATCTGTGCAGGTCGTCATTACGCCGATACCAAGATGGCTCGCCGGGTGCTGGACGCCTGGCACCGCCTGCACCCGGTGCAGGTGCTGATCCACGGTGGCAACCAGTTCCTGGGCAGCGACGTGGAGGACTGGGCCCGGGAAGCCGCAGTGGACGTTGTGCGTTATCCACCCAACTGGCAGCGGCACGGCAAGCATGCTGAGCGCCATCGCAACCGGTTCATGCTGGCCGACAGTCACCCCGATGTGATCCTCGCCCTGCCTGGCGGCGAGGACACCTCTGAACTGGTCAGCCAGGCTAAGGCCTGTGGCATTCATGTGCTGACCATCGACAATTGATTGATCTTTTTCTGGAGCATGAGCCCATGCACAAATACACCACGCTGCGCCCGGATGGCTTTGCCAAATACCGCAAGCGGCAAAAGCACACAGCCAACACCCTCTTCAAGTCCCTGCCGACCTCACGGCAACGGGCGCTACGTCGGAACTTGATCTTTATCGGCACGACCCTGGGCAGCGCCCTGTTGCTCAGCCTGCTGTCCCGGGCCTTTGCGGCCGGCGGTCCGTATGTGGTTGACGATGGAGCGCTCAATGCCCCCGGTGAATGCAACGTTGACGCCTGGTACACCCGCAATCGGCATGGCTCATCCACGCACCACACCACGCTGTCTAGCGCTTGTACGTCCAAAACATTACCGACGGTGCAGTGGGGGGCTGCCCTCGATGACGATAGGGCCGAGACTCAGGTCAGCCCACAGTTCAAGGCCTCATTATGGTCCTGGCAGGATGCAGGTATCGAAATCGCCGTGGCCGGCGCCGCGCATGTTGCAGTGAATCGTCGGCATGCCTTCGAAGGTGCGGACTTGAACCTCCCGCTAACCTGGCAACCTCTGGACGCACTGCGATTGAACCTCAATGCCGGATGGGCCCACGCCTATGACGACGGCGAACAAAGCCACCGCCTGACCTGGGGCACCGGGCTTGAATACAACGCGGCAGATCAATTGACATTGGTTGCTGAGCGTTACGGTCAACAGCGTGGCGACCAGGCCTGGCAGGCCGGGCCGCGACTGCATGTCGGCAAACGCCTGGATGTCGATCTGCTGATCGGGCGCAGCCTGGTTGGAGAGCGTAACCAGTGGATGACGACCGGGGCTACGCTGCGGTTTTAAGCCACCACCTCAGGCAGCCTCACCTTTGGCCTGTTGCTCAAGGTGCAATTGCAGCTCGGGGTCAATCTTCAGCTTGCCCGCCAGTTCATCCAGATAACTGCGTTCAGCGTCCTGCTGATCATCCACCAGCATGACGCTGGCCAGGTAAACCTCCGCGGCCATCGCCGGGTCGTGGGAGTACTCGGCAAAATCTGCTGCACTCAATGGCTTGGCGACTTCGGCGTCCAGCCATTGCTGCAAGTCCGGATCGTCGGTGTGGCGCTTAATCTCGGCGTTGATCACTTGCGTTTCCTGCTCATCAATCCGTCCATCAGCCTTGGCCGCCGCGATAAATGCCCGCAACACTGCATGGCTGTGCTCCTCGACGGCCGCGCCGGATAGTTGGTCAACCGTCTGCAACGCCTGTTGTGGCGCCGATGCCTGTTGCCGCTGCCAGGCTTGATACGCTTGGAAAGCCATCATGCCCAGTGACGCCAGGGCCGCATAGTTGGTACCACCGGCACGTCCTTGAGTCGAGCCACCTGCCGCTGTACCCCCGAGCATCCCGCCTAGCCCGCCCAGCCCACCCAGCAAATCCCCAAGTCCGCCACCGCCCGATGCCGGAGCGCCAGAACCGCCGCCACGGAGCAAGCCGCCCAGCAAACCACCCAATCCACCGAGCCCGCCTGCCCCGCCTTGGGGTGCTGCCGATCCACCCTGTTGTGACATCGAGGCCTGACCGGCTCGCAACAACTGTTCCAGTAAATCGCTGGTGTTCATGGTGACGCCCTCCTTTGGGCTGTACTCCAGACCAAGAACAATAGCCGCTCATGCCTATTACGCCAAGATCGCGCGGCTGGCGTCGACTTACCGATTGGCAGCCGCTGCCGCAAACTCGGCGTAAGCCTGTAGCAGGTGCAAGAATTCTTCAGATTCGGGCAGCTGCGCAAAGCTGTGGATTGCCGGTATGGATGCCCATGGCAACTTCTCGCTGGTCCAGGTTTCCATGAATGGAACATAGTCACTGGCGTCGTCCAGCATCGTTGCCCGCAGGTTGATCAGATCATCAATGCCTTGAGGGCGTGTAAATAGCCAACTCATGCAGTACCCACAGAAATAATGGCGCGCAGCACCGTGGAGCCCACCGATCACGGGTTCGCCCTGATTGATGGTAAAACCTGCCTGAGGTACAAGCGCGCTGAGGGAGAAGGCGCTGGAGGACATTTTCTGGCAGCCCGTGCAATGACAGGCCATGGTGATAATCGGCTTCATACTGACGGTGAACCGAACTCGATTACACCGGCAACCACCCTCCCGGCAAACTACTTCAACGCTCATCACTCATTCCTTTTCATGATTTGTTTATACGCCGCATGGTTTCTGGGCTGCGACGAGTCATTCGTCCACTTCAAGACGCCGGGGCACGGCGGTAGGCGGCCAGCAGCACTCCCATCGTGATTAACAGGGCGCCTGCACCTTGATTGAAATGCTGCAAGTGTGCCGGCCGTAAACGACTCAACAAGCGCGCCCCGCATACGGCATAGAACATCATGGTCGCCACATTCAATACACACAGCGCCAGCAACAGGCACGCGTATTGCGGCAGTTGGGGTTGAGTGCTGTCGACAAACTGCGGCAGGAACGCCGACATGAACAGCAAGGCCTTGGGGTTGGAGATCGCTACCAGAAAGCTGCGGGTGAAAATGTTCGCCGAACGAGGGCCCAGGTCATTCCCCCCGCCAACCCTTGGCAACGTCGCTTGCGGCGCACGCAACATCTGCCAGCCCACCCAGACCAGGTACGCCGAGCCAAACCATTTCAGCACCTGGAACAAACCCTCACTGGCCGCGAGCAACAGACCCAGACCGCACGCCACCGCAGTGACCAGCAGCGCATCGGCAAGCACCGCGCCGCCCATGCCCCATGCCGCCGCCCGTAATCCGTGACGCGTTCCATTCTGCAATGCCAACAACACTGTCGGCCCCGGAATCGCAATAATTGCAGCGCTCATCATGACAAATACAAATAACGTAGCGAGAGACATCAGGGCTTCCTGGCAAATGCGGTTCGGTCGCAGCCAACGAGTGGCGAATGATCCACTAAAACGTCCAGTGCCGCCTAGTCCCGGACCGGCTCGAACGGCAAAAAAAGCATCGGTATCGATATACCCGGCACCCAGCGCGTCCGGACGCTACAGGCAGATGGGAACAGCCCCATCCACCTGCATTGCAGCGTCGCTGAAACTCGACAGTTGCCAACGCTCAATTGTCGTTTGCAATCGCCGTCGGGTGAGCCTTGTACCCTGGCAACGCCGCAGCATAGGCCAATGCCTGCTCACGGGAGCCAAACGACGCCAGCCGATCGTCGCGCGTACACACCCTCCACGGACCGCTATTGACCCGTACGATGGCGTAGCCATTGAGGTGCATCTTGTTCAACATGGGAATACTCATAGTCACCTCTCTTATTCCAGAGATAGTCCAGGAGTTACCATACACCCGGGCAGGGAATCGGAGCCTACCGAGCGTCGCACGCAAATAGGTTATAGGGGCATAGCGTCTACCTGGAGCAAAAATGATCACCATCAGAAAAGCCAGCCTCGATGACCTTCGCGCATTGCACGATATCGGCATCAAAACCTATTCAGAGCATTTCGCCACGATTTGGAGCCCATTGGGCATGCAGGCGTTTCTGGACAAAGACTTCGGCATACACCCCCTGCAAAAAACCCTGGAGCTGCCCGAGCAACATTGTTGGTTGCTGGCGCACGACGAAGACGCCCGCCCGGTAGGGTTTGCCAAAGTAAACTGGGCCAAGCCGCTGCCTGGCAGCAAAAAAGTCGGCGCGGAACTACAAAAAATCTACTTCCTCAAGTCTCAGCGGGCAAAGGCTATGGGCAGCAACTTCTGACGGCCGTTGATCAACTGGCACAGAACCGCAACGAGTCGATTCTTTGGCTGGAAGTGCTCAAGACCAATATCGGCGCCCAGCGTTTCTACACAGCAAATGGCTTTCAATCCTTGGCAGAACTACCTTTTCGCACCGACATTGCAGAAATCCAGATGGTAGTCATGGCGCGATATTCGTTTCGGGACTGATCACAAAGCGGCGCAGCAGTTTGCGACAGCAGCATCGGGCATAGGCAAACATAGTTATTGTCGCAGGTAAGCAAACATGTGCTGTACATAATCGGCTTTACCGAGCGGCACGCCGTTATGCCTCAGGATGTTGTAGGCCGTGACCAGGTGGAAGTAGAACTGCGGGATAGCCCAATTCACCGCGTATTCATTTCCGGTCATCTCGAACGTCAAGCCATCCGGTAGCTCAATGATGATTTGGCGCTCCGCCCCTTCATCTACTTGGGCCTGGCCCACCGCAGCAAGCACCGTCAGTGTCTGCTCGATCAACGCCTGGGCGGCAGGCAAACTTGTGGGTGTCGCCAGTGATGCCAACGGCTGTTGTGTAAGCCGCTGAACCGCCTCTTGCGCTTGAGTGCAGGCGTACTGCACTTGCCTGGCGAGGTTGTGCATATCCGGCGCAAGCCGTGCTTCAAGCAGAACCTGCGGATCGTAGCCCCGCTCAGAGGCACATGTTTGACCCTTGGCTAAAAGTGCAGACAAGGATCGCAGCATCTGGGCAAAACACGGCAGGGTAATCGAGTAGACCGACATGTCTGTTCCTTTGATTGGCAATCAGTAGAAGGAAGGTATAAAAACTTCAGACGGCTGTACAAATCCGTCGCCAGATATCACGGGTATGTGCCTGAACGCGATCTCGTTGATCAATCCGTCACCCGCAAAAATCAGATTCACCGCGTAACTGCTGTTCAAGCCAGTCAATCAACGCTCGCACCTCAAGCCGGTCTTTCCCGCCCTGTTGCCTGAAAACCGATATCGCATCGGGTAACGGGACACTTTCTGCGCAAGGTCTTACCAGCGCGCCATTTTCAATGAGTTTTGCCGTAGTCCTGCGCCAGCCCATGGCAATGCCATGTCCTTGCACAGCGGCCTGAAGCATCAAGGGGTAACTGTCAAAAAAACGGTTTTGAGGCCCGCCCGTCAATGTTTGCCCGAACACCTGCAACCAGTCATCCCATTCCATAAAGTTAGGTGGCGTGGCGCGATGGTGTAACAGCCTGTGCAGGTCAAGCTCGCTGAGCTTCAGTGATTGCCGGGCACTCACATAATCAGGGCTGCAGACCGGAAACACTTCATCTGCAGCGGTGAATGCCAAAACATGTGGTCCGCTGGGGCGTCCAGTAGTTTGCAAGGCCACATCGAAATGGTCATTGAATTCGGCCAGCGGTCGGGTGGATGTGGCCACCTGAATCTCGATGTGCGGGTGTAGCTGGTGAAATGTCGACAGACGTGGCATCAACCAGTAGAACGCCTCACACAACTGGCAGAGCAAAACCACACGGTTTTTGCCAGGCGACTCACGAAGGTAGACTGCACTGGCGCTGACGCTTTGCAGCGCGGCACTCACTACCCGTCCCAACTCACGCCCTTCCTGAGTCAGGAAGACGGCGCGGTTGCGCCGGCAAAAGAGCTTCAAGCCAAGATTGTCTTCAAGGCCACGGATCTGGCGACTGACTGCCGCCTGCGTGATGTGCAATTCATCCGCGGCCTTCGAAAAGCTCTCCAGTCGAGCAGCTGCTTCAAAGGGCAACAAACTGGCAAGCGGCGGCAATGATTTCCCAAGTGTATTCATAATCAGAGGTTATACATCCAGGGCCGAGAACTCGTTTGTAGCATATCCCGCAGGCTGTGCAACATAAGCTGAACACCTCACGGATTGGCCGGATGACCTCGACTCACTTAAACATTTTCGCCGGTGTGACGCTCGCCGTGGTCGCGACCCTGAGCTGGGCGCTGAACTTTGTTGCACCCTACGTGACAGGCGCCTACAGCATCTATGACCTGATGATTATCCGTTTTCTGATCGCAGGTGTGCTGGGCGTGGCGGTGATGGTGTGCTGTCGCTGGCAATTACGACTCCTGCCTCGTCAGCAACAGGTTCTCGCTGCAGGCCTGGGGCTGATTGGCTACCTGGGGTACAGCACGTGTATTGCCGCCGGGGTAATCTTTGGCGGCCCTGTTCTGACAGCAGCGTTTATTGGCATGGTGCCGGTGTTGCTGGCAGTGCTGGGCAACGCCACGAAAAAAAACCTGCCCTGGCGCAGGTTGGCGCTACCGCTGGCGTGTCTGAGCGTCGGGCTTGTGCTGTCGAACATCAGCAGTATCAATCAACCCATGGCCGGTGACGGTTCGTGGCCGTTGGGTTTGTTTTTCTCGATCAGCGCCGTTGCCCTGTGGCTCGCATTCAGCGTACTGAATCAACGCGCTCTGAGCCAGCTCCCGGCCCATGCAACCGCTGCCTGGACAGGCCTGATGATGGCGGGAGCCGGGCTGGGTGCCTGCTGCATGTTACCCATTGTGCTGGCTTTGGACCTTCTCAAGTTGCCACACCTTGGTTTTAGTATTTGCGTGGCAGGACAGCTTTATCTGTGGGGCCTTGTGATCGCGCTCATGTCTTCATTGATCGGGGCCTGGGCCTGGAACGCAGCGTCCCGACGCCTTCCCATGGTGCTTTGTGGCCAACTGATTGCGCTTGAATCGCTGTTTGCAACACTGCTCGGCCTGTTATTTCATGGCCGGCTACCCACTCCTCTGGAAACTTCAGGCCTTGCTGCCGTTCTCTTGGGGGTCGTCATGGCGGTTCGTATCATCCTGGTGCGAATCGAGAAACCACCCGGCACGCCAAGAAACACATGATCAACTACTAAGGGCCAGCCATTTCGAGGGCTTTGAGGGTTGGGAATGGGTGACATATCCGTTGCTGCGGTTATGACGGCTATTGGGTTCGCCCTTACGGCGACTCACTTTGGATAGAACCCAACAGCAAGATCAACGCAGGCTTGCCTGGCAGGCCTCCACTACCCGCTTCACTGTCTCCAAGGCCTTGCGCAGCGCAGCCTTGTCCACCGAGCCCAGCGCCAGGCGAATCGCATGGGGCACATGGGCGCAGACCGAGAACGGTTCAGCGGTGGACACCGATATATTTTCCCGCGCCAGCGCCATGGTGATCTGATCGGCCCGCGCGTCTTCCGCCAACGGCAACCACAAGAAATACGAGGCGTGATGACTGCGGTAATCCAGCCCCGCCAGCACTTCACCTGCAAGGACCTGTCGAGCCTTGGCATCTTCGCGCTTTTGCGCTTCCAGTTGCAGGACCGTGCCGTCGTCCATCCAGGCCACAGCGATCGCCGTCATGACACCGGGGGCGTTCCAGACGGTTGCCATGATGCTGCGCTCCAGGGCCGGCACCCAGCAAACCGGCGCGGCGATGAACCCTACCCGCAGACCGGTGGCGACACTCTTGGACAGTCCACCCACGTACACCGTGCGCTCCGGTGCCAGCTCGGCCAGGGGCGGTGGCGCATGCTCGACGAGGAAGGCGTAGGCGGCGTCCTCAATCAGCATCAACTCATACTGGCGGGCGATAGCGACGATCTGCCGACGCTGCTCGATATCCAACACCCAGCCCAATGGGTTATGCAAAGTCGGCATGCAGTACACCGCACGTACTGCACGCTTGCGGCACAGGTGTTCGAGAAAGGCCAGGTCGGGCCCTGTCGCCGTGACCGGCACCGCGACGATTTCAAGGTGCAGGGTCTCGGCCAGAACCTTGAAGCCGGAATAGGTCAACGCATCCACCGCCACCACATCACCCGGTTTGAGTAGCGCCATCATCGCCACCGTCAACCCATGCTGGGCGCCACTGACCAGCAACACCTGCTCGGCCTGCACGGTCAGCCCACGGTGCAACAGATGCTGCGCCACCGTTGCGCGCTCATGGGGCCGGCCGGCATGGGGTTGGTAACGCAACAGGGCTTCCAGGTCGCCGGACAAAGCCAACTGGCGCAGAGCCGTGCGTAACAGTTCAGCCTGGCCCGGCAAAGAGGGATAGTTGAAATTCAGATCAACCATGCCCGCCGCCACCGCGATCTGCCCCACGCCCTGCCCTGGCGACAATGCAATCTCGCGCACAAACGTCCCGCGCCCAGTCTCGCCGCTGACCAACCCCATGGCCTCCAGCTCGGCGTACACCCGACTGGCCGTAGCCAGCGCCAGCCTGTGGGTCGCCGCCAACTGGCGATGCGTCGGCAATCGAGTGCCAGGCACCAGGCTACCTGAGCGAATATCCCGGGCAAATGTATCCACCAGTGTCTTGTAGCGGGCGCGAGGCATAGGCACCGTATCCATGACAATTTTTTGATTGTCATGATTCTCAGTCATAGGATGCGCGAGACGCAACCCATCCTTTTCGAGCGCACATCTCATGGAAACTACCTCGCAGCGCAACCCAGCCGCGCGTGGCAATCGTGGCTGGATCAACGGTTTTATCGGCGTATTGATATTCAGCGGTTCCTTGCCGGCCACCCGCCTGGCCGTGCTGGAGTTCGACCCGGTGTTCCTGACCGTGGCCAGGGCGAGCATTGCCGCACTATTGGGTCTGTGCCTGTTGAGGTTGTTCAAGCAACAGCGCCCGACCCGTAGCCAATGGGCACCGCTGCTGGTCGTCGCACTCGGTGTGGTCATTGGCTTCCCGCTGCTCACGGCGCTCGCATTGCAATACGTCACGTCGGCCCACTCCATTGTGTTTATCGGCCTGCTGCCCCTGGCCACTGCGTTGTTTGGCGTGCTGCGTGGCGGCGAGCGGCCACGCCCGGTGTTCTGGCTGTTCTCGCTACTCGGTAGCCTGTTGGTGGTGGGTTACGCGTTGTCCCAAGGCTTGAACGCCGCACCTGCGGGCGACCTATTGATGCTCTTGGCGGTGCTGGTTTGCGGCCTCGGTTACGCCGAAGGCGCCAAGCTGTCCCGTACCCTCGGCGGCTGGCAAGTGATCTGCTGGGCGCTGGCAGTATCGCTGCCGGTGGTACTGCCATCAGCGGTGATACTGGCGCCCACCTCTTTTTCAGGTATCAGCCTGCCGGCGTGGCTCAGCCTGGGCTATGTATCGCTGTTCAGCATGTTGATCGGTTTTGTGTTCTGGTATCGCGGATTGGCCCAGGGCGGGATCGCCGCAGTCGGCCAACTGCAACTGCTGCAACCATTTTTCGGCCTGGCCCTGGCGGCAACCTTGCTGCACGAGCAGGTCAGTGTGGGAATGCTGGCAGTGACTGTGGCCGTGCTTGCGTGCGTGGCCGGGGCGAAGAAGTTTGCGCGATAAGGATCTGCCCATTAGGCTCGTTGACCGAACCCAAAATAATAAGGATTACCCATGCCCCCCGCTTCTTTGCAGGACATCACCGCACCAGAAGGTGTCTGTTATGGCTGCGGCGCCAGCAATCACCACGGCTTGCACATCAAGAGTCGCTGGGACGCTGACGGTGTCCACCTCGTTGCCGAGCATGTGCCTGACGCCAAGTACTGCGGCTGGCCAGATCTGGTCTACGGCGGGTTGATCGCAATGCTGGTGGACTGTCATTCAAACTGGACCGCCATGGCCTATCACTACCGCGCCGAACAGCGCGAGCCCGGCGATCTGCCGCGTATCGACTGCGTGACCGGCAACCTTGGCATCAAGTTCATCAAGCCCACACCGATGGGCGTAGTACTGACGCTGCGGGCCAGGGTCGAAGGTGAAGTCGGGCGTAAGAGCCGTGTGGTCTGCGAGGTGTACGCCGGTGACGTGCTGACGGCGATTGGCGACTCGATCTTCGTGCGGGTCGACACCGGACAATTGGCAGCGTCAGCCCATGGTCGGCCGGCGTAGGCATGGTCTACATTCAATGCCACCACCTGTAGAGGAGCTTGCCGATGACTCGCCTGACCGCCAAAGACTTTGCCCCTGAACTGCTGGAACTCTACGACGGCTATGCCCACGGTAAGCTCAACCGACGCGAGTTTCTCGACCGTGCGGCGCTGTTCACCTTTGGCGGGCTGACCGCCTCGGCGCTGCTGACCGCCTTGAGCCCAGATTACGCCTTGGCCGAACAGGTGAAGTTTACAGATCCGGACATCCTCGCCGAGTACATCACCTACCCCTCACCCAAGGGCAACGGTGAAGTCCGTGGCTATCTGGTGCGGCCAGCCACAGCCAGCGGCAAGTTGCCCGCTGTGGTTGTAGCTCATGAAAACCGAGGCCTGAACCCCTACATCGAAGACGTTGCCCGGCGCCTGGCCAAGGCCGGCTTTGTCGCTTTGGCCCCCGATGGCTTGACGTCGGTCGGCGGCTACCCTGGCAACGATGAAAAAGGTGTGGAACTGCAAAAAACCGTTGACCCCGCCAAGTTGATGAACGATTTTTTCGCCGCCATCGAATGGTTGATGCACCACGACGCCAGCACCGGAAAGGTCGGCATCACCGGTTTTTGCTATGGCGGCGGCGTGACCAACGCTGCAGCAGTTGCTTATCCGGAACTGGGCGCGGCCGTATCGTTTTACGGACGCCAGCCCGAAGCCAGGGACGTGCCCAGGATCAAGGCACCGATAATGCTGCACTTTGGCGAGCTGGATACGCGGATCAACGAGGGTTGGCCGGCGTACGAAAGAGCGTTGAAAGAGGCCGGCACCCTCTATGAGGCGTTTATCTACAAGGGCGCCAACCACGGCTTTCACAACGACTCCACGCCCCGCTACGACGAAGCCGCCGCGAACCTTGCGTGGGAGAGGACCCTAGGCTGGTTTCGTAAGTACCTGGTGTAAATCCGCAGCTTCACAGTGCTCTCGTAACCAGCCTTTGAAAGCCAGCATCGCGGGCGTCTCGGCGCGTGACTGCAAACGGGTCAGCCAATAACTCCCCGTGGTAATACCCACGTCAAACGGCTGCCGGATCACGTCCGTGGCCAAGTGTCGCGAAAACATCAGCGCAGGCGCCAATGCCACTCCCACGCCTTGCAACGCGGCTTCCATCATCGCCAATGAGGAGTCAAACACAATGCTGCGTGGCACCAGCGTATCGGCAGGCAAGCCCGCCGCCTGAAACCATTGTGTCCACTCATCGCTGCGATAGGACCGTAGCAAAGTGTGCTTGAGAAGGTCCGAGGGGCTGCGCAATTGCTCGGCTATATGCGCAGCACATAGCGCGGTGAGCGGTGCTTCCAACAATTGGCAGGCCTCGGTTCCATGCCAGGCACCGGCACCAAAGCGGATCGCGTAGTCCAGCCCTTCGGCAGCCACATCCACACGATTGTTGTGGGTGGACAACCGCAGGTCGATGAAGGGATACCGCACCTGAAAGTCTACCAGGCGCGGTAACAACCAGCCCACGGCGAAAGTGCCTACCGCGCCGACAGTCAGCACTTCGCGGTAATGCCCGCCTTCGAACTGGCCAAGGGTCTGGGCAATGCGGTCAAAGGTCTCACGCAGTACCGGCAACAGGGTTTCACCTTCACTGGTGAGCATCAGGCCACGGGGCAGGCGCTTGAAAAGTGTGACATTGAGTTGTAGCTCGAGGCTTTTGACCTGATGGCTGACCGCCGCCTGGGTCACACATAATTCAATGGCTGCCCGTGTAAAGCTCAAATGGCGCGCCGCGGCTTCGAAAGCCCGTAGTGCGTTGAGGGGCAAATGAGAACGGAGCATGGCTTAACCCAAATTTTTCTAATGATAGATGCAAGATTTCATCGTTTGCCCGAGGCCGGCAGACTGCCTACATTTGCGACGCCTGCGCAGGCAGCGGTAACACCCGATCATCCTCATGGAAGCGACCTCATCATGCACCAACATGTGCGCAACACCACAATCTTCGCCTTGTTACTGGGTGCAGGCAACTGCATGGCAGCCACCGACATTCGCCCGACAGTAGACGCCACGATCCTGCCGCTGATGCAACAGCAGGGCATTCACGGCCTGTCGGTGGCCATCGTGCAACACGGCAAGGCCCAATACTTTAACTACGGTATATCGTCAAAAGACACTCGGCAGCCGGTTACTGAAAACACTTTGTTTGAGATCGGCTCCGTCAGCAAAACCTTCACCGCAACCCTCGCCGGCTATGCAAAGGCCTGTGGCAAACTGAACTTGTCAGCCCCCGCAAGCCAGTACCTGCCAGCGTTGCGAGGCAGCTCTTTCGATCGCATCAGCGTACTGCATCTGGGTACTTATACTGCGGGAGGCTTGCCATTACAGTTTCCAGGCGATGCGGACGACAGCAGCAAGATGATCCGCTACTTCCAGCACTGGAAGCCCGATTTCGAGCCTGGCGCCCAGCGCCTCTACTCCAACCCGAGCCTCGGCCTGTTTGGTTACCTGGCAGCACAAAGCCTGAAGCAGCCATTCAACCAGGCGATGGAAAATACCCTGCTGCCAAAGCTCGGGCTCAAACACACCTATATGAACGTACCCAAGACGCAAATGGGCCTCTACGCCCAAGGCTACGACAAGCAGGACAAACCCGTGCGCGTCGAGCCCGGCGCCCTTGACGGCGAAGCCTACGGGGTCAAGAGCAGCCCTGCGGATCTCATCCACTATGTGGCCATGAACATCAATCCGACAGGCCTGGAGAAGCCGCTGCAACAGGCCATCGCCGCGACCCACACGGGTTACTACCGTGTTGGCAACACCACCCAGGGACTCGGCTGGGAAATGTACGAGTACCCGGTCAAGCTTGATGACCTGCTCGCAGGTAACTCGACGCCCATGGCCATGGAACCCCACAAGGTCGATTGGCTAACCCCGGCGCGCCCCTTGGGGGCCAATACCCTGATCAACAAAACCGGCTCTACCGGTGGCTTTGGCGCCTACGTTGCGTATGTGCCGAGCAAGGAGATCGGCATTGTGATCCTGGCCAACAAGAACTATCCCAACGCCGAACGCGTAAAGGCGGCGCACACTATTCTGGAGGCCATGAATCACTGATCCGGTTGTTCAGCCGCCTGCGCCAATAGCACCTGGATCTTCCTTCACACCGTACGCCGGGCTATCCAGGCGCTGATTGCAGCCTTGGTGCCGCCATCCCACGCTTAACAGTCCTTGACAGTTTTTCGACAAAACTGTCAAAGACCCACTTCGTCCCCCTCCCTAGCATTCGAGCATCCATCCTGCGGTGCTCGTCATGCTCCATTCCTGCGCTGTCACCCTCGCGTATCCGTGCCAACCGTCGCACTGCCGACTATCGCCTGGACCCAGGCCCAACGCCGCGCCCCGCCATACATTCCTAACCCAAACGAAGGTCATCATGAGCTCTAAAACGATCTATCTGTGCGTTACTTCGCTGTGCCTGGCCCCCTGGGCTCACGCCGCGGCCGCGCAGGACTGGCAATACAGCCTCAGCGCCGGCGTGGCCAATTTGCCTCGTTACAGCGGCAGCAACGAACGGATGACTGCGCCCTTGCTGGGGGCCGAAGTCATCAGCCCCTGGGGAATTTTTCTCGACACTGATCGAGGCCTGGGCTGGGGCTACGAGGGGCAAAGAGCCAGTTTCAGTGCTTATGTGGGCGCCAGCGCCGGGCGCAAGGACAAGAAGAAGAGCGGGCACGCGGGCTCCGATCGGCTCCAGGGCATGGGCGAAATCAAGTCACGGCCCCAGTTGGGCATCAGCGCCAGCTATTCCCTGGGTTCGGCCATTCTCGGCGCCACCCTGGAGCATGCGCTTGAACAGGACGATAAAAAAGACAGCGGCAAAGCGTTTACCTCCCTCGAACTGAGCATCGGCACCCTGCTGTATAAAGGTGACTACGGCAGCCTGGATGCCAGCCTCAACAGCCGCTTTGGCGACGGCAACTATGTACAGACCTGGTATGGCGTGACGCCAGGTCAGGCCACGCGCAGTCGCTTTCATGCCTTTGATGCCAAGGGCGGGCTGGTCAGTCGTGGGCTGAACCTGACGTGGAACCTGCCCATCAGCGAACACACACAGTTCACAACGCTGCTGGATATGCACTATCTCTCGGGCGATGCGGGCAAGAGCCCGATTGTCGAGCGGCGTTTGCAGACGTCGGTGATGGGAGTGCTCAAGTACACGTTTTGACTGAACGCTCCCGCGCCATCGGCGCGGGAGCCTTTACTCGTCATACGCCCACGTCATCCGAAACAACGCACCGCCCCATTCCGAATCCAGCACCTCAACTTGCCCGCCGTGCCATTGGCACACCCGCTGCACCAGCGCCAGTCCCAGGCCAAAGCCACCGGTGCGGCGGTCGCGACTAGCGTCCAGGCGCATGAACGGCTGGAAGATCTTCGCCCTTCCCTCCAGCGGTACGCCCGGACCATCATCGCAGACCCGCACTTCGTAACCACTGCCGAACTTGACCAGCGACACCTCGACGCGCCGGTCGGCATAACGAATCGCGTTGCGCAGCAGGTTGATCACCGCACGCGCCATAAAGCGCGGCTCAATGCGTATGAAGTCGACATCACAGGTTCGCAGCAGCAATTGCACGCCCGCCGCCTCGGCCTCCAGGGCCACGCTGCCGATTACGCTGTCGAGCCAGCTGTGGGCCTCGATGTTTTCCCGCGTGACCTGAGTCGCGCCCCGCTCCAGGCTGGCGTAGGTCAGCAGTTCGGAGACCATCTCCTCCAATTCGCCGAGGTCTGCGTACATGTCGTTGATCAACGCGCCGCTCTGGCGCGGATCTGCCTGCTGCTTGAGCTGATCCAGCTCGAACGACAAGCGCGCAATGGGGGTTCGCAGCTCGTGAGACACCGCGTTGGTCAATTCACGTTGATTGGCGATCAGGCTTTCGATGCGCTCGGCCATCTGGTTGAAGTGCCCTGCCAGCTCGCACACGGTAGAGCGGCGCGGCAGCAGGATGCGTGAGCTCAAGTCATTGTCGCCAAAGCGTTGCGCTGCCAGACGGATATGCTCCAGATCACGCCAGTGCGGGCGCACCCAAAAATACAGCACGATCGCCAGGCACAAGCCCAGCAGGCTGTAGGCCCAGACGTACAGCCACTTGGGCTCCTCGGGCAGCTTGATATTCAACAGCTGTGGGCCACCATCAATGTTGGCAATGAACTCCATGAAATCGCCACGTACCACCAACTGTCCTGCGGCCAGCAGTTTTTTCTCGCGTTCGTCGAGGGACAACTCATCTCGCTCTACCAATGCCAGTCGCAGGCCGTAATGGCGCTGCAACTCGGCCAGGCGCAAGATACGGGCATCCCCCATCACCGGGCTCAGTTGCTCGACCAAACCGTAGGCCGGGCCACGCATGGCTTCGCGGTTATAGGTTTCGTTGGCTTCGGGAAGTAACTCATCGTAGGTATAGTTGACCAGCCAGATAGCCCCCGCTAACCCCAGTGCCAGGAAAAGATAGAGGCGTAGATACAGGCGCAGCATCTAGACCTCCCAGGCAAACGGGTTGAATAGGTAGCCCTTGCCCCAAATAGTCTTGATGCACACCGGCTCACGGGGGTTGTCATTGAGCTTGCCGCGCAGCTTGCTGATATACACATCGACACTGCGGTTCAGCCCGTCGAAGGCAATGCCGCGCATGCGATTGAGAATGTCGTCCCGGGAGAGAATTTTCCCGGCGCTGCTGGCCAGCAACCACAACAGTTCAAACTCCATCGTCGTCAGGTCGATCTTTTCACCGCCCAGGCTCACCCCTCGGCAACTGCGATCAATGGCCAGGCGGCCAAACTCCAACGAACCGCGCACCGTCGGCTCGGGGAGCTGACGTCGCTGCAGGGCCCGCAGGCGTGCGAGCAGCACCGGGGGCTTGATCGGCTTGATCACGTAATCGTCGGCCCCGGACTCCAGACCGAGGATATGATCCAGATCGTCTTCCTTGGCAGTCAGAATGACGATGGGCGTATCGGACACATTACGAATCTCGCGGCACACGTGCAGGCCGCTCTGGCCTGGCAGCATCAGGTCAAGCACGACGATCTTCGGCTTGTAGTCCAGGAACACCGCCAAGGCTTCGTCGCCTCGGTACACGACTCGGACCTCAAACCCATGCTGCGAAAGAAAGTGTGCGACCAATCCTGCCAGCTTCTCATCGTCCTCAACGAGCAAGACCTTTCCAAGCCCCTGGTTTTCCATAAATTCTCAGTGTGCGCACGTGGATTGAAGTGCGGGCATTATAGGTGGCAAGCTGATCGACAAAAGCATTGGCTCTCGCTGATCGAGGAAGCTTCATGCTTTTAAGAGTTTTTAACAAATTGCCTGCAGTCTTTAACAGCAGCCACAGGGAGCTGTATGCGCAAGGATTACCTGGCTTTTTTCATCTCTCTGTTCCTGTCCCGGCTGGCGGACCAGATTCTACTGTTTATCGTGCCATTGATCGTATTCCAGACCACGGGCAGCGTGTCCTGGGCTGGGCTGGCGTTCTTTGTCGAGTCATTGCCACGCTTTTTAGCCTTTCCTGTGTGCGGAGCGCTGTGCGATAAATTCTCGCCGGTGCGCATCCTGCACGTCAGCCAAGTGTACCGGGCGCTGGCCTGCCTGGTGGCGATGGCACTTTATGGCTTGTTTGGCGGTATCTCCTGGCTGATCCTGCTCTCAGCCCTGTGCGGTGTACTGACCACCCAAGGCATCATGGCCCGTGAAGTGCTGATGCCGCATGTCTTCAAGCACTACACCTACGCCCGGACACTCTCCTACTCGCAGATAGCCGACCAGAGCGGCCTGGTACTGGGGCCGCTGTTGGCGGCGTTGCTGCTGCAAGTCTGGGCCTGGCATTGGGTGGTACTGGGGATCGCCGCGCTGTTTGTGCTGGCAGACTTGGCAATGCGGGCCTGGCAGCGCAATACCACGGTGAACCTGGAGACTTTTCAACAACAGCGGGACATCTGGCTGCAACCGCTACGCATCGCCTTCAGGCACATCCTCGCCCTGCCGGAGCTCAAGCGCATCATTGCCCTGGCTGCCGGCGTGAACCTGATCATTGGTGTGACACTGGCCACGTCTGCCGCGATGGTCACCGGTCAATACGCCGCCGACAAGGATGCCTACGCCTTGTTGCAAGCCGCTGGCGCTGTGGTGACTATCGTGATTTTGCTTTATCTCGCACGCTCCACCCTGTCCCTGAAAGTACTGGGCGGCCTGTCGTACTTGACGATTACCGTCGGGGCGCTGATCACCGCGATCAGTCCCGATCTCTGGACGTATACCTTGGGGTTTTTGCTAGTCACAGGCTTCGACAAGATGTTCAACGTCTACATGCGCAGCACTCGCCAGCGCGTGATTCCGGCACAGGATTTTGGCAAGACGGTGGGAGTGATCACCCTGCTCAACAACCTGTCCCAACCATTGGCGGGCCTGTTGATTGCAGTACTGGCGGCGCCACTGGGCACCCAAACGGTGATCATGCTCCTGACCGGAGCCACTGCGCTGATCGGCGTGGCCGTCGCCTCAGGCTGGCACGCCACTGTGAAAGCGGAACTCAACATCCACTGATTCAATCAGCTCCTGCTCGGCCGCCCTCACCCGCTCGATGACCTGAGCAATGTCTTTGGCGTCCCCGTACTGGTATGCCAGTTTCAGGTATCCCTGGAAATGTCGCGCCTCGCTTTTAAGCAGGCCGAAATAGAACTTGCCGAGTTCTTCGTCCAAATGCGGTACCAGCGCCTCGAAACGCTCGCAACTGCGCGCCTCGATAAAGGCGCCGACCACCAGGGTGTCCACCAGCTTGACCGGCTCGTGGTTGCGTACCACTTTGCGCAGTCCAGAGGCATAACGCCCAGCGGACAACTGACGCAGCTCCACCTTGCGCTTTTTCATCAAGCGCATGACCTGCTCGTGGTGCACCAACTCTTCCCGGGCGAGACGCGACATCATGTTGATCAGGTCGACATGCCCGTGATACTTGGCGATCAGGCTCAGGGCGGTGCTGGCAGCCTTGAACTCGCAGTTCTTATGGTCGATCAACAAGGTCTGCTGATCGGCCAGCGCGGCCTGGACCCAGGCAGCAGGCGTACGGCAGCCGAGGAATTCGTGGATTTCGGGCAGGTTCATCGGGCTCACGGACAAAGGATCACAAAAGACCGCCGATTATACCGACCGTGCCGCAGACCACCAGTCACCGGGCTTGATGTGCATCAACATGACGCCTGGCAGACAGCAACTATAGTTGTTCAACAGCCCTTTTCCTGGAGATCCCGACCATGCAAGCCATTCGCAGTATCCTGGTGGTCATCGAACCAGAACATTCGGAAAGCCTGGCCCTCAAGCGCGCCAAATTGATCGCCGGGGTCACCGATGCACACCTGCATTTGCTGGTCTGTGACAGGAAACACGAGCATTCGGCGCTGTTAAGTGTGCTCAAGGCCGGCTTGCAGGAGGATGGCTACAGCGTCACCACCGAACAGGCCTGGAACGACAGCCTGCATGAAACCATCATCGAGGTGCAGCAAGCCGAAGGCTGTGGCCTGGTGATCAAGCAGCACTTTCCCGACAGCCCGCTGAAAAAAGCCCTGCTGACCCCGGCAGACTGGAAACTGCTGCGTTATTGCCCTGCGGCGATGTTGCTGGTCAAGACCTCGACCCCGTGGACTGGCGGCGTGATCCTGGCAGCCATCGATGTGGGCAATACCGACACCGAACACCGTTCCCTGCACAACTCGATCATTGACCATGGCTTCGACATCGCCAGCCTGGCCAAGGCGCAACTGCATGTGATCAGTGCCCATCCATCGCCCATGCTGTCGGCCGCCGACCCGGTATTCCAGCTCAAGGAAACCATCGAGGCGCGCTATCGCGAGCAGTGCAAGGCGTTCCAGGCCGAGTTCGATGTGGATGATGCCCACTTGCATATCGAGGAGGGCCCGGCAGACGTCTTGATCCCCCATGCTGCCCATAAATGGCAGGCGGCGGTGACCATTATCGGTACGGTAGCGCGCACCGGAATTTCCGGGGCGTTGATCGGCAATACTGCGGAAGTGGTGCTGGATGCGGTGGAAAGCGATGTATTGGTGCTCAAGCCCCAGGGCCTGATGGATAAGCTGCAGGAATTGGCAACCAAACCCTGAGTCAATGAAGAACAAAGCGGGCTTGCTCGCGATTGCGGTGTGTCATCCGGTATTTACGTGACTGACCCACCGCTATCGCGAGCAAGCCCGCTCCCACATTCTGATTTGCATCATCAGCCAGATAGCGCGTCTTTTAGAAACCCCGGCGCGATATAACGCTGGTAATGTGCCTCGGACAGGATAAAAAACTCACGGTCAATGGCATCGCGCAGTTCGGGCAGGCTCCAGTCGCGAAACTCCGGCAGCAACACCATGCCGTAGGCCTCCAGATTGTTAATGACCCGAGCGCCGCGGGCGATCAACTGGTAGGCCCAACAATATTCGGATTGGTGTGGCACGAAGCGAATCTTGCGTTGCTCCAGCTGGCTGCGCAGGGTCTTGGGGTCGAAAACCTCCAGTTTGCCGGCCATTACCTGCACCAGCAGTTGCTCCAGACGCAGCCACACGGCGCGTTTCTCTTCCTCGCCATAGCCGTTCCATTGGATGACTTCATGGTGAAAACGCTTGCACCCTCGACACACGAGATCGCCGTAAACCGTGGAGCACAGGCCGACGCAAGGGGTCTTGATGGTTTGGTTGGACATGGCAACAACACGCAAATCAGCGAAACAGTGCGCCATGTTAGCCCTTTGTCTAATCTTCATCACCCTGCAAACTTGGTGCGGCAACTTACCTTTAGAATTTTTTTGCCGTAGAATCACCCGGCCTTGTAAGGCGCCAATAATCCGCTGGAAGCTGTTTTCAAAGCGTCACGAGCACAGTCGTTCCTTCAGAACGGTGTTGGCGATGGTTATAACCCGGTAGGTCAATAACCAGCGCCAACCCTCATCAGCTCCGTTCTGCAGGCGTAAAACTTTGAAAGCAGCTTCTGTGAGGAATGCCGGCAGCGCTGGCTTTGCGGCCCAAAAAGCCCCCGAGCGCATGCGTGCCGTTCATTTCTGGATGAGCGTCCCGTGGGACCACTGATGAGGGTAATAACTGTGCTTGAAGCCTACCGCAAACATATCGAAGAGCGTGCAGCCCTGGGTATCGTTCCCCAGCCGCTTAATGCCGAACAAACCGCAGGCCTGATTGAGCTGCTGAAAAATCCCCCGGCTGGTGAAGAAGAGTTCCTCGTTGACCTGATCACCAACCGCATTCCCCCAGGTGTTGACGAGGCTGCCTACGTCAAGGCCGGCTTCCTGTCCGCCCTGGCCAAGGGCGAAGCCACTTCCCCCCTGATCGACAAGAAACGCGCTGTAGAGCTGCTGGGCACCATGCAAGGTGGCTATAACATCGTGACGTTGGTCGAGCTGCTGGACGCCGCCGAGCTTGCACCTGTCGCCGCTGCCCAACTCAAGCACACCCTGCTGATGTTCGACGCGTTCCATGACGTGGCCGAAAAAGCCAAGAACGGCAACGCACACGCCAAAGGCGTGATCCAGTCCTGGGCTGACGGCGAGTGGTTCAGCAACCGCCCTACCCTGGCAGACAAGATCAGCCTGCGCGTATTCAAGGTCACTGGCGAAACCAACACCGACGACCTGTCCCCTGCTCCCGATGCCTGGTCTCGCCCTGACATCCCGCTGCACGCCCTGGCCATGCTGAAAATGGCTCGCGAAGGTATCGTGCCGGACGAGCAAGGCAAGACCGGCCCGATGAAGCAGATCGAAGAAATGCGCGGCCAGGGTTTCCCGATCGCCTACGTCGGTGACGTGGTCGGTACCGGTTCGTCGCGCAAATCGGCAACCAACTCGGTGCTGTGGTTCTTCGGCGACGACGTGCCTTACGTGCCGAACAAGCGCGCTGGCGGCTTCTGCTTCGGCAGCAAGATCGCTCCAATCTTCTACAACACCATGGAAGATGCCGGCGCCCTGCCGATCGAATTTGACGTTACCAACATGAACATGGGCGATGTGATCGACCTGTACCCGCATGCTGGCAAAGTCTGCAAACACGGCACCGATGAGGTCCTGACTACCTTCGAAATGAAGACCCCGGTGCTGTTGGACGAAGTGCGCGCCGGCGGCCGCATCCCGCTGATCATCGGTCGCGGCCTGACCGACAAGGCACGTGCTGAACTGGGCCTGGGCCCTACCGATCTGTTCAAACTGCCTGAAGCACCTGTCGACACCGGCAAAGGCTTCACCCTGGCACAGAAAATGGTTGGCAAGGCGTGCGGCCTGCCAGAAGGCAAAGGCGTTCGTCCCGGCACCTACTGCGAACCGAAGATGACCACCGTCGGCTCCCAGGACACCACCGGTCCAATGACCCGTGACGAACTCAAGGACCTGGCGTGCCTGGGCTTCTCTACCGATCTGGTGATGCAGTCCTTCTGCCACACCGCGGCCTATCCAAAGCCGATCGACGTTACCACCCACCACACCCTGCCTGACTTCATCATGACCCGTGGCGGCGTGTCCCTGCGTCCGGGCGACGGCATCATCCACAGCTGGCTGAACCGCATGCTGCTGCCGGACACCGTCGGTACCGGTGGCGACTCTCACACCCGCTTCCCGATGGGCATCTCGTTCCCGGCCGGCTCCGGCCTGGTAGCCTTTGCCGCCGCCACTGGCGTAATGCCACTGGACATGCCGGAATCGATCCTGGTGCGCTTCAAAGGCAAAATGCAACCCGGCATCACCCTGCGCGACCTGGTGCATGCCATTCCTTACTACGCGATCCAGAAAGGCCTGTTGACCGTAGAGAAGAAAGGCAAGAAAAACGCCTTCTCCGGCCGCATCCTGGAAATCGAAGGCCTGGACGACCTGAGCATCGAGCAGGCGTTTGAACTGTCCGACGCCTCCGCCGAACGTTCGGCTGCCGGTTGCACCATCAAGCTGTCGAAAGAGTCCATCACCGAGTACCTGAACTCCAACATCACTCTGCTGCGCTGGATGATCGGCGAAGGCTACGGCGATGCACGTACCCTGGAGCGTCGCGCCCAGGCGATGGAAGCCTGGGTTGCCAACCCGGAGCTGATGGTGGCCGACGCCGACGCCGAATACGCCGAAGTGATCGAGATCGACCTGGCCGAGATCAATGAGCCTGTGCTCTGCGCGCCAAACGATCCGGACGACGCCCGTCTGCTGTCCAGCGTTGCTGGCGAGAAGATCGACGAAGTGTTCATCGGTTCGTGCATGACCAACATCGGTCACTTCCGCGCTGCCGGCAAACTGCTGGATCAGGTCAAGGGTCAGCTGCCAACCCGTCTGTGGCTGTCGCCGCCGACCAAGATGGACGCTCACCAACTGACCGAAGAAGGCTACTACGGCATCTACGGCAAGGCTGGCGCGCGCATGGAAATGCCGGGCTGCTCGCTGTGCATGGGTAACCAGGCACGTGTAGAACCGAACTCGACCGTTGTGTCGACGTCGACCCGTAACTTCCCGAACCGCCTGGGTGACGGCGCGAACGTCTACCTGGCTTCGGCCGAGCTGGCGTCGGTAGCTTCCATCCTGGGTCGCCTGCCGACCGTCGAGGAGTACATGGAGTACGCGGCGAAGATCAACACCATGGCCAGCGATGTCTATCGCTACCTGAGTTTTGACCAGATCGCCGAGTTCCGTGAAAGCGCTGCAAACGCCAACATCCCGGTACTGCAAGCCTAAGATGTGTTGATGTAGCGGGTATCGAAACGCCGCGGATCGCAGGATTCGCGGCGTTTTTTTATGTCTGGAGAACCACTCCAGGACGAAAAAAATGGCTGGCGGTTGAACTTCATCAGCCCCCTACCAGATCAGGTAGTTGTCCCCCAACGCCTTGAAGACTAAAACTCTCTGCACCGTGATTCCCCATGGGATCTGCCTGCTTTGGATGTACTTCGCGCTCTAAGCCGTACTACTTCTAATAAAAAAACAGCTAAGCCTTGCCCTCGACACCTGAACCCGAGCGGCAGGGGCGTTTTCGCCCGTTTTTAAGTGCTTAATGGAGGTGTGTTATGTGGCGCAATCAATACGTGATCAGAAAGGTCTTCAAGGATTACGCAGTGTCGGTGGAGCAGATCGGCGACGCAGCCGACAGAAAAAACATTCTGCTGGTCAATGGCGCCATGGCCACGACATCAGCCTTTGCCCGTACCAGCAAGTGCCTGGCCGAGCATTTCAACGTGGTGCTGTTCGACTTGCCGTTCGCCGGGAACTCCCGCGCCCATAACCCGGACCGGCGTCTGGTAACCAAAGACGACGAAGTGCAGATCCTGCTGACATTAATCGAGCGCTTCAACATCCACCACCTGGTTTCTGCATCCTGGGGTGGCTTGTCAACCCTGCTGGCCCTCGCCCAAAAACCCGTCAGGGTCGAAAGCTCGGTGGTGATGTCTTTCGCTCCCGGCCTCAATGCCCCGATGCGAGATTACGTCGCCGGTGCCCAGGCTCTCATGGCTCGAAATGACAACGCAGGTATCGGTCACCTACTCAACCAGACGCTGGGCAAGCACCTCCCGGCCCGACTCAAGACTGCCAATCAACAGCACATGACGCTGCTGATCGACGCCGAGCAGCATCAAGCGCGATTCCATATCGAGCAGGCACTCAAGCTCAATGAAGGGGCTTACCTGCCGCAACTGTCGACGATCGACAGCCATGTGCACTTCTTGAACGGTGCGTGGGACGAATACACCAGCGCCGTGGACGTACAGCGCTTCAAACAGTACATCCGCCGCTGCAGCTTCTCTACCGCCCAGAGCAGTGGGCATTTTCTGGATCTGGAATCCAGGGCTGCGGCCAACGGTGTTCACCGCGCGCTGCTCGGCCACTTGCTTAAGCCTCACGTCGCCCTGCCGGAGGCGTTTTACGTATCGCCCGCGCACCAAGTGCAGTTGAACTTCGCCTGAGCACTTTTCAGCAAGGATGTGAATGATGCGAGTAATCATGATTGCCATCGGCTCGGCCGGTGACGTTTTTCCCTTTATCGGCCTGGGCGCCGCCCTGACCTTGCGCGGCCATCAGGTCACCCTGTGCAGTATGCCGACCTTCCAACGCACCATCGAAGCGCACGGCCTGGCCTTCGTGCCGTTATGCGATGAGACGACCTATAGCGCCGCCATGGGAGATCCACGGATGTGGGACCCGAAAACTTCCTTTGCAGTGCTGTGGCAAGCCATCGCCGGCCTTCTGGAGCCGGTCTACGACTATGTGCAAGCCCAGCGCCACGACGATATCGTGGTCATCGGCTCGCTGTGGGCGCTGGGCGCACGCATCGCTCACGAGAAGTACGGTTTCCCATACTTGTCCGTCCAGGTATCCCCTTCAACCCTTTTGTCGGCGCATTTGCCGCCCGTACACCCCACGTTCAACGTGCCGCAGCGACTCCCGTTGAGCATGCGCAAATTACTCTGGCGAGGCATCGAATACCTGAGCCTGGACCGTACCTGCGCACCACAGATCAATGCCTTGCGCCGCAAACACGGCTTGCCGGGGTCGGTGAAAAACATCTTCAGTCAATGGATGCACGCCCCTCAAGGGGTGATTTGCCTGTTCCCTGAATGGTTTGCGCCTGTGCAGCAGGACTGGCCGCAGCCATTGCACATGGCTGGCTTTGCACTGTTCGATGGCGGCAAGCTGGGGCTCGATGAGCAGACCCGCGAGTTTCTCGATGCCGGACCGGCTCCGATTGTCTTCACCCAAGGTTCAACCGAACATTTCGACCAGCAGTTCTATCAGTATGCCCTGGCAGCGCTGCACCGGATGGGCGCGCGCGGCATCTTCCTGACCGGCGATCGACCGATCAACGCCGACTTGCCGCCCACGGTGCTGCAGCGCCAGTTTTTACCGATGAGCTCGCTGTTGCCTCGCACGGCTGGCCTGGTCCATCCCGGCGGGATCGGCGCCATGAGCCTGGCACTGGCGGCTGGTATCCCACAGATCGTTCTGCCGATCGCACATGATCAGTTTGATAACGCCGAACGACTCGTACGCATGGGATGTGGGATACGTATGGCGCTGCCGCTGGGCAAATACGACTTGCAAGGTGCGATTTCATCCCTCCTGCACGATGCCCGTCTGCAAGCGGCCTGTCGCCAGGCAAGCAGCCTGATGCCTGCCAATACGCCAGCCTGTGAAACCGCAGTCAAAGCCATTGAACAATGCCACGCACGTCATTCAATACCTCACCTTCGCCAAGTCTCATAAACCATAGGGTTGCAGGCAAGAGGACTGTGCCAGAGCGGTCCGACATGAACAGGAATAGTTTGACAGAAACATCACGTGGGCTAGATTGCCAAAGGTTCCAGGATTCGAGGCGACTGTCCATGGAGAAGGAAAACGACCTCATCCGCTGGTGGAATCGCTTGCGGATCGAGATGCTCAAGCAACAGGCAGGCACACAAGTGTTCGCACTTATGGAGCGGGAAGTGTTGCAACTGGGGTTCGAGTATTACGCCTATGGTGTACGCCACCTGACCCCTTTTACCCGCCCGAAAACCGAGATTTACGGCTCTTACCCCGAAAGTTGGCTGGAGCATTACGAGGAACAAAACTATGCCGCGGTCGATCCGTCCATCCTCAATGGCTTGCGATCTACCGAGATGGTGCTGTGGACCGACGCGCTCTTCGAGAAAAGCCCGAAGTTATGGCAGGAAGCGAGGGACTGGGGTTTGTGCGTCGGCGCCACGCTGCCGATCCGCGGTCACGACCTTTCACTGCGGATACTGTCGGTAGCCCGACGCCAGGAGCCTATTTCCCTGGCGGAAAGCGATGAGATCCAACTGCGCCTGCGCTGCATTCTCGAGCAGGCGACATTGCGCTTGAAAGACCTGGGCCATAGCGAACGCTCCGGCGAATCGGTGCATCTGAGCCAGCGTGAGCGGGAAATCCTGCAGTGGACCGCTGATGGCAAAAGCTCAGGCGAAATCGCGTTGATCCTTGCCATTTCCATCAACACCGTCAACTTTCACCTCAAGGCCATCCAGAAGAAATTCGGGGCCGCCAACAAGACACTGGCGGCGGCCTACGCCGCCGCACTGGGCCTGATCTAAACCCCACCGATCACGATAAGGACATCCTATGATCAGCATCATCACCCGCCATCACCATGAGCTGTCTGCTGCACTTGAGGACGACCTGGGCCGCTATCGATACGAGGTATTCATCCAGCAATTGGGCTGGCAACTGGACTCCACCCACGCAGCGCCCCAGCGCGAATTCGATCAGTTCGACCAAGCTGACACCCGCCATATCCTGGCCCTGAATGCCAAACGCCAAGTCTGTGGCTGTGCGCGATTGCTGCCAACGACCCAGCCTTATCTGCTGTCGGAAGTCTTCGGATTTCTCTGCGACCAGCCAAGCCCGCGAAGCAGTGACACCTGGGAAGTGTCGCGCTTTGCCGCGCGCGCCCTGGAGCAAGGTACGTTGCCGATGCGGGTGTGGTGGAACAGCCTGCACCATGCCTGGAGCCAGGGTGCCGATCGGGTGGTCGCGGTGACCACGCCGGCGCTGGAACGTTACTTCCTGAAGAACGGTGTGCAGTTGAGTCGCCTTGGCTCCCCGCAACGGGTAAACAAGGACCATGTGGTAGCGCTGAGTTTTCCGGCCTGGCAGAAAAACGGCCGACACGCGTTGGGCGCAGAGTCGGCCGTACTCACATCAGCTTAAGGACCTACAACGGCCCTGAGGCTTACTGCATCAAGGAATCAGCGAGTAAATCAGCGAAGAAATCGCCACCAGACCCACCAGGGTCACGAACACATTAGATGCCTGCCCCCGGTACTTGGCCATGGCCGGGACCTTGCGGATCGCGTACATCGGCATCAGGAACAGGATCGAAGCAATGATCGGACCGCCCAGGGTCTCGATCATGCCCAGGATGCTCGGGTTCAGCGTCGCCACGATCCAGCAGACGATCAGCATGAATGCCGCAGTCATGCGGTCCAGGGCCTTGGCGCCAGGTCGCTTGCCACTCTTCACGATCAGGCCTTTAAGGCCTTCGCTGGCACCGATGTAGTGGCCCAGGAACGACTTGGCAATCGCCACGAAAGCAATCAATGGCGCGGCAAAGGCGATGGTCGGGTTATCGAAGTGGTTGGCCAGGTAAGACAGGATCGACAGATTCTGTGCCTTGGCCTGCGCCAATTGCGCAGGCGACAACGTCAGAACGCAACTGAAGACAAAGAACATCACCATTGCGACCATCAACAAATGGGCGCGGGACAGGATCTGCGAGCTACGCTCTTCGGCATGGACGCCGTACTGGCGCTTCTGGTCGACCGCAAAGGCCGAGATGATCGGCGAATGATTGAACGAGAACACCATCACCGGAATCGCCAGCCACAGCGTATGCAGCAACGCCGACGGCTCTGGCAAGGTGCTCGCGGTGCTAAGGATGCCACCATTCCAGTGCGGCACCAGGTAGACCGCGAGAAACAGCAAGGCAACGATAAACGGATAGACCATCAGGCTCATGGCCTTGACGATCACTTGCTCGCCGCAACGCACGACGGCCAGCAGCCCCAGGATCAGCACAAACGAGAGCAACGCCCGTGGCGGCGGCTCAATGTGCAGTTGATGCTGCATGAAGCTGCCCACCGTATTGGTCAGGGCTACGCTGTAGATCAGCAGGATCGGGAATATCGCAAAGAAGTACAACAAGGTGATCAACGCACCGGCCTTGATCCCGAAATGCTCTTCGACTACCTCGGTAATGTCCGAACCCGCGCGACCCGAAAGGACAAAGCGCGTCAGGCCACGGTGTGCGTAGAACGTCATCGGGAAAGCCAGCAGCGCAAGCATCAGCAACGGCCAGAAGCCGCCGAGGCCCGCATTGATGGGCAGAAACAATGTACCGGCGCCAATCGCCGTGCCAAACAGGCCAAGCATCCAGGTCGTATCCTGGCGGCTCCAGCCAGTGAGGATTACAGGTGTCGTTGCGTAGCGTTCATCGACGCTATTGGCCTGATCATTCATCCGCTCGGTTCTCCGCATTCGTACAATCGCGGCGAGTCAGAAAAACCTGACAGGCAGCGCCACGACCGTAACAGGGGCGCGATTGTCCAAGATTCACTTGAATAAGCAAAGACTTAGCTGAGGAATGGTCATATTGAAGGGCCACCCTGGCGGGATGCCGCGTATCTGTGATGCGTCAGCACTTTTCCTCGCCTGTAAGCAACCCGCCTTGAAAAATGCCGCATACTCGCTTTCACCCAACCCTTAAGGAAGAGCCCTCGAATGCCTGCAACTGTTCTGGTTCTGGTTGAAACCATCAATGATTACCTGCCCATTATCGAGAGCAACGGCTTTCATGTGATCCTGGCGCCGACACCAACCGAGCGCCGTGAGGCGATCAATAACCATGGCGGCCAGATCCAGGCAGTACTGACCCGTGGTCCTTTGGGCCTGTATGCCGAAGAGATTGCCGCCCTGCCGGCGCTGGAAATCATCTGCGTGATAGGTGCCGGTTATGAACAGGTGGATCTGCAAGCCGCCAGCGATCGAGGCATCGTTGTCACCAACGGAGCCGGCGTGAATGCGCCCTCGGTGGCAGACCACGCCATGGCGATGCTGCTGGCACTGGTGCGGGGCATTCCCCAGGCCGATTCCGCCGTGCGGCGCAGTGAGTGGCCCAAGGTCATGCGCCCTTCCCTGTCAGGCAAACAATTAGGCATCCTGGGCCTGGGCGCCGTCGGCATGGCCATCGCCAAGCGCGCAGCCCTGGGCTTTGACATGCAGATCAGCTACCACAGCCGCCAACCGCGTAACGATGTCGACTACACCTACTGCTCGACGCCGCTGGAGCTGGCCCGGAACTCGGACTTCCTGATCATCGCCACCCCAGGCGGCGCTGGCACCCGGCATCTAGTCGACCGGCAGACCCTCGATGCTCTCGGCCCCAATGGTTTCCTGGTGAACATCGCCCGTGGCAGTGTGATCGTCACCGCGGACCTGATCAGTGCATTGGAGCAGCGACGCATTGGTGGCGCGGCGCTGGATGTATTCGACGACGAGCCCAACGTACCCGACGCCCTCAAGTCACTCGCCAACACGGTACTGACTCCGCATGTCGCCGGCCTTTCGCCAGAAGCGGCCCACGACACTGTGCAGCGGGTGGCGGACAACTTGCTGGCGTACTTCGCCGGCCTCCCGGTACTGACCCCCGTAGCGTTGCCACCGCGTAACCCAGCGCTCGATAAATGACCGATCAGGCACGCTGATCATCGTCCAACACGCTAACCTATTAAGCCGGCCCGACCTTGTCGCGGGTCGGCCGTGGGCATTAGATTAGCCAATAGTCCAAGGCCTCAAGAATAAGCAGAAGGGATAAGCATGGCGCTCAACGACCAATCGACTCAGATTCGCCCCGGCGAAGAACTTGATGCCAGTCTCATTGATCCCTACCTCAAGGCCCACATTCCGGGCCTGAACGGCACCGCCAGAATCAGCCAGTTCCCGGGCGGCGCCTCAAACCTGACTTACCTGCTGGAGTACCCCGACCAGGAATTTGTCCTGCGCCGCCCACCCTTCGGCCACAAAGCCAAGTCCGCCCATGACATGGGCCGTGAATTTCGCATACTCAACCAACTCCAGGACGGCTTTGCGTACTGCCCCAAGGCCTATGTGCACTGCACCGACGAGTCGGTGATCGGCGCCGAGTTCTACGTGATGGAGCGGGTCAAGGGCATCATCCTGCGCTCGGACCTACCGCCGCAACTGGGCCTGGACGCTGCGAAGACCGAAGCCCTGTGCAAGAGTTTTATCGACAAGTTCGTCGAACTGCACCAGGTCGACTATGCCGCCTGCGGCCTCGCTGACCTGGGCAAGCCCGAAGGCTACGTAGCTCGACAGATCCGCGGATGGGGCGAGCGCTACGAGAAAGCCTTGACCCCGGATGCGCCGAAATGGGAAGCCGTGCGCGCCTGGCTCAACGACAAGATGCCCGCCGATCACCCGACCCCAAGCATCGTCCACAACGACTACCGCTTCGACAACGTGATCCTCGACCCGCACAATCCGATGCAGATCATTGGCGTGCTGGATTGGGAGCTGACCACACTCGGGGATCCATTGATGGACCTGGGCAACAGCCTGGCCTACTGGATCGAGGCCGACGACCCGGCCCCCGTGCAATTGATGCGCCGCCAGCCAAGCAACGCGCCCGGCATGCTCACCCGGCGTCAATTTGTCGATTACTACGCCGAACGCTCGGGCATCCAGATCGACAATTTCGACTTCTACTACACCTACGGCCTGTTCCGCCTAGCCGGCATAGTGCAGCAGATCTACTACCGTTTCTTCCATGGCCAGACCCAGGACAAACGCTTTGCCTCGTTCATTCAGATGAACAAGCTGCTGGAGCAGATGAGCCTGAATGTCATCGGCAAATCCGCACTCTGATCGTTCGAGCTATGACCTCACAAGGAAAAACCATGTCCAAGACTCAGTTGTTCGACCTCGACGGCAAAATCGCTTTTGTTTCCGGCGCCAGCCGTGGTATCGGCGAAGCCATCGCCAAACTGCTGGCCCAGCAAGGCGCGCATGTGATCGTTTCGAGCCGCAAGATCGATGGCTGCCAGCACGTCGCCGACGCGATCATCGCTGCCGGTGGCAAGGCGACGGCCATTGCCTGTCACATTGGCGAGATGGCACAGATCACTGAGGTATTCGCCGGTATCCGCGAACAATTCGGGCGCCTGGATATCCTGGTCAACAACGCGGCCACCAACCCGCAATTCTGCAACGTGCTGGACACCGACCTCGGTGCGTTCCAGAAAACTGTCGACGTGAACATTCGCGGGTACTTTTTCATGTCGGTGGAAGCGGGCAAGCTGATGCGTGAAAACGGCGGCGGCAGCATTATCAACGTCGCCTCGATCAACGGTATTTCCCCTGGGCACTTCCAGGGCATCTACTCGGTGACCAAGGCTGCCGTGATCAACATGACCAAGGTCTTCGCCAAGGAATGCGCGCAGTTCGGTATTCGCTGCAATGCGCTGCTGCCGGGCCTGACCGACACCAAGTTCGCCTCGGCCCTGGTCAAGAACGAGTCGATCCTGAACATGGCCCTGCAACAGATCCCACTCAAGCGCGTGGCCGCGCCGGACGAAATGGCCGGCGCGGTGCTGTACCTGGCCAGCGATGCTTCGAGCTACACCACCGGCGTGTCGCTGAACGTGGACGGTGGCTTCCTGTCCTGATCGCCAGGGGCTCCAGCCATGGCGACTTGCGGTAACCTTGCAGGCGATTGAATGCCTCGGGATGAACCATGGAACTGCACGTCGTTATCAAGGGCCGCAAGGACCTGGCGGAACAGCTTTACCAGCAATTGCGCAGCGCTATCGAGTCAGGTCGCCTGGCGGCCGGTGCGCAACTGCCACCCAGCCGCCTGCTCGCCGAGCGATTGGGTGTTTCACGCAAGACCGTATCCGATACCTATGCCGTACTGACCTACGAAGGCCTGCTGGTCGGCAAGGTTGGCCGAGGCACGTTCGTCAATGCCTGGGCGACACAGACTGGGCAGCTGCAACGCGCAGCGGACCTCGCCTGCGCCAGTACCCTGGCCAAATGGCAAGCCCTTCCCTCCCCCCTGGGCCACCCCGACCAAGACAGCCGCCCGCGTCGTGACTTTATCGGCGGTGCCACCACCCGCAACCAGTTCCCACAGGATGAATGGCGCCGCTGCACCCAGGACGCCTTGCGCCGTATCGCCCAAAGCAGCGGGTTCTACAGCCAGCCCGAAGGCTTGCCGGCGTTGCGCCGCGCTATCGCCGGGCACATTGCCTTTTCCCGTGGGGTCAAATGTCGGGACGACGATATCGTGGTGACCAACGGCGCCCAGCAGGCTCTCGATCTGATCGCCCGCGTCGTGCTGGAACCGGGCACCATCGTGGCCATGGAAGACCCAGGCTACACGCCAGCGCGACTGATGTTCAAAGCCATGGGCGCCACGGTGGCAAGCGTGCCGGTTGACGAGCAAGGCCTGCAGGTCGCGCTGATCCCCGACGGCACACGATTGATTTATGTGACGCCCTCTCATCAGTTCCCCTTGGGCATGCCCATGAGCCAAGCACGTCGTGAAGCATTGCTGGCACGGGCCATCGAGCTGGGCGCGATTGTGATCGAGGATGACTACGACAGCGAATTCCGCTACGAGGGCCGGCCTACCGACTCCCTGCAAAGCATGGACACCCGAGGCGTGGTCACCTACGTCGGCACTTTCTCCAAAACCCTGCTACCCGAGTTGCGCCTCGGCTACGCGGTACTGCCGCCAGCCATCTTCGGCGCCGTGCTCAAAGCCAAGCAACTGACAGACCAACATACCTCTACCTTGCCGCAGTGGGCATTGGCCAAGTTCATCAGCGAAGGCTATTTGCTCAAGCACATCCGCCGCTGTCACACGGTATACGCCGGGCGACGGGAGCGGATTATCGCGCGCCTGGCCGGCGATCTTTCGCCCTGGTTCACCGCCGTGCCTACCGTTGCGGGCTTTCATATGGCGGCGCTGTGCAAGGTACCCATAGACATCAAATTGCTTATCGAGCGGGCGCGCGAGGACGATATAGGGCTACACCCCCTGGCGCTGTTCTTTCATGAAGTGCCGGTACAAACAGGCTTGATGTTCGGCTTCGGGGCCATCGAGACCCTGGACATCGACCCGGCGCTGGATAAGGTGCGCGATATTCTGCAGCAGATTGGCTAAGGTGTTTTCCTGCATATTGGCTCTTGGTCAGTGCGGATGTGGGATCTAATGTGGGTGGGGTCTTGAACAACCTGGGACTCCCATTATGAAAGCGCTCCTCGGCACCGTCTTTCTGCTGGCCTCTTTCACTACCCTTGCCCACGGCCCGGTCTACAACCAGGAAAAAATCAGCGTACTCCAGGAACACGCCCTCACCGACGTTGCGGGCAAGAAAACCATCATGCTCACCGTAGACTATGCTCCCGGCCAGGCTACCGTGCCCCACAGCCACACGGGCACGGCAGTGGCGTACGTGCTGGAAGGCGAGATCACCTCACGGGTCAACGATGAAAACGCCATCACCTACAAGGCCGGCCAGTCGTTCTACGAGCCGGCAGGCTCGCGACACTACGAATCGAGCAATGCCAGCCAGACCAAACCGGCCAGGTTGTTGGTGGTGATGGTATTGGATGACGACGCGCAAGTGCTGACCCCTCTGGCGCATTAGGCATCGACACCTATTCGCCTGCAGCGCCTCGCGGCCGAATGAACCGTTGGCGACGGCGTTCAATCTCTGGCCGGCAGATGCAACCCTCCAGATGATCGTTGACCATGCCCATCGCCTGCATCAAGGCATACATCGTGGTCGGTCCGACATAGCTCCAACCGCGTTTTTTCAAGGCCTTTGACAAACGCGTCGACGCCGCCGAGGTGGGATTGGCCGTCAAACAGGCCAGGTCGACTACCTTGGGACGCTCGTCGGCAGCGGGCTCGAACGACCACAGCCACGCTGCCAGCGAGCCGGTTTCATTCACCAGTTCACACGCCCGCCGCGCATTGTTGATCACCGAAACGATCTTCGCCCGGTTTCGCACGATGCCGGGGTCGAGCAACAAGCGCTGGATATCCTCCTCGGTGTAGTGCGCAATCCGTTGATAATCAAAGCCCTCGAATGCGCGCCGGAAGTTCTCGCGCTTGCGCAGGATAGTGATCCACGCCATGCCCGCCTGGAAGCCTTCCAGGCAGATCTTCTCGAACAACTGGATATCGTCGGCCACCGGCACGCCCCACTCATGATCGTGATAATGAGCGTATTCCGGTGCCGAGAGGCGCCAGGTGCATCGGGTAACGTCTTCGTGCGTTGTCAGTCCTGGAAGATCCATAACTCACCTTTTGGCCAAGCGCCGAATGATAAACGAAAAAACCTTACCCCCCTCCAACCCCTCAAGCACCACGGTTACCGAGCAACTGGTCAGACCGGGGCATACCGCATCCCAAATATTCGCTTGTTAATTGAAAAAGACCTTGGCTAGACTGGCCCCGAACTGGACATACCGGTAAGACCACAACAATTAAGCCTTGGACCCACCAAGGCGCCGAATAGAGATCCTTCCCATGCTCAGATGGTGCTCGCGCTCGATTTTCCTGCAAGTCGTCATTGGCCTGATCCTTGGCATAGTTTGCGGCTTGGCCCTTCCCGAATTTTCCTCACAACTCAAACCCTTGGGTGACGGCTTTATCAAGCTGATCAAAATGCTGATTGGCCTGATTGTATTTTGCGTGGTGGTCAGCGGTATCTCCGGCGCAGGAGACTTGAAAAAAGTCGGGCGCATCGGCCTCAAGTCGGTGATCTACTTCGAAGTGCTGACCACCATTGCCCTGGTGCTTGGCCTGATCCTGGCCTTCAGTACCGGTATCGGCAGCGGCGCCAATATCCACCTGGAACAACTTTCTTCGGCCGGCCTCAATGAACTGGCAGACCGCGGCCAGCACATCAAGGGCACCAGCCAGTTCATGATGGATTTGATCCCCAACTCGGTGGTAGGCGCCTTTGCCGACAACAATGTGCTGCAAGTGTTGTTGTTCTCCGTGCTGTTCGGCAGCGCACTGAACCTGGTGGGCGAAGCGGCCTCCGGCATCTCGCGCCTGATCAATGAGCTGAGTCACGTGATTTTCCGCATCATGGGTATGATCGTACGCCTGGCCCCCATTGGCGTGTTCGGCGCCATTGCCTTTACCACTAGCACCTACGGCCTGGACTCACTGCAACACCTGGGCAGCCTGGTGGGCCTGTTCTACCTCACGTGCATAGCGTTTGTCGCACTGATCCTGGGCCTGGTAATGCGTTTGTCGGGCCTGCGCATGCTGCCCCTGCTCAAATACCTGCGCGAAGAACTGCTGATCGTGATGGGCACCGCGTCTTCCGACGCCGTACTGCCACAGATCATGCGTAAACTGGAGCACCTGGGCATCGGCAGTTCCACAGTGGGCCTGGTGATTCCTACCGGCTACTCGTTCAACCTCGACGGTTTCTCCATCTACCTGACCCTGGCCATCGTGTTTATTGCCAACGCCACCGGAACGCCGCTGTCGATGACCGACTTGATGACCATCTTGCTGGTGTCGCTGATCACGTCCAAGGGCGCCCACGGCATTCCAGGGTCGGCCCTGGTGATTCTGGCGGCGACACTGACCGCCATCCCGGCCATTCCGGTGGTGGGCCTGGTGCTGGTGTTGGCGGTGGACTGGTTCATGGGGATTGGCCGCGCGCTGACCAACCTGATCGGTAACTGTGTGGCAACCGTGGCCATTGCACGCTGGGAAAAAGACATTGATATCCAACGCGCCAACAAGGTCTTAGGTGGCCAGCAAGGCTATGCCTTCCAGGCGAAAAAGCCGGTATCGCCGGCGCATCAGGAGTTCTAGCCGTACCTGAGACTACATCTATCCAATGTGGCAGCTGGCTTGCCTGCTGCCACATTGGAGCATTGTCGCAATTTGCAATATCAAGGAGACATCGACGTGATCACCACATCAACCGTCGTCAATTCAGTCGTAGAAAAACTGCGCGCCGCTCTGGCGCAGGGTCAGTGGCGGCGCGGGGAAATGTTGCCCGGGCAGCGCGAGCTGGCCGAACAACTGGGCATCAGCCGCCCGAGCCTGCGCGAAGCGGTGATCGTTCTGGAAACCCTCGGGCTGGTACGCTCAATGCCCGGCAAAGGCGTGGTCGTGCTGGAAACCAGCGTCAACGACCCCCAGGCCAGCGATGCCGTGGCCGATGCCAGTCTCGAAGACATCCTGCAGTTGCGCTATACCCTGGAGCCTTTCATTGTTGGCCTGGTGGCCCAATCCATCAGCAGCAAGGAAGTCGGACAACTGCGCCTGACCCTGATGGACATGCGCGAAGCGCTCGACGCCGGCGATAGCGAAGCCGGCATGAACGCCTACATTGCCTTCCACGAAGAACTCTTTGCCCTGACCTCAAACCCGATCTTCCAGAACGTGGTGCAGCAGACCAGTAATGCCCTCAAGCAGAGCGCCCAGGTGCTGCGCAATTCACCTGAGCACCTGGCCGAACGTTTGCAGGAAAACGACGCCGTAGTACGCGCCATTCGCAATAAGAACAGCGCCCTGGCCAGCGCCGAAATGCGTCGCCATATCCTGATGGAAGGCCGGCGCATGGGCGTAGCCCTGAACATCCCGGACGACCATCTCGGCAGCTGATATTGGAGACAGGCCATGACCGCCTACGCCTTGCAACGCAATACTGTTGTCGCAGCCCCGCCCGCCATGCGACTGGTGGCTGGCAACAAACTTTCGGCGGATGACATCTATCCACGTCTGTTCGACGCCATCCTCGAACAGCGCATTGTCCCGGCCAGCCGCTTTACCGAAGAAAGCCTGGCGCAGAGTTTTGGCGTCAGCCGCAGCGTAATCCGGCGGGTGCTGGCGCGCCTGGCCGAGCAGCAGGTGATCATCCTGCGTCCCAATCTTCGCGCCCAGGTGGCCGCGCCGGATGCCCGGCAGCTACAGCATATTCTCGAAGCACGTCGGTTGATGGAAGTGACCGTAGTGCAATTGGCTTGCACCTTGGCAAAACCGGCCCAGGTGCGCCAACTACGCGAACTGATTGCCCACCAGAGAGAATGTATCGAGCGCGATCAACAGGGCGCGGCGATTCGTCTGTCGGGGGAGTTTCATCTGCAACTGGCAGCAATTGCAGGCAATGGGCCGCTGACGCAGTTTCTCAACAGTCTGGTGCCGCTGACATCGCTGGCCCTCGCGCAGCATGGGCACCGCCCTGCCAATTGGCAGAGACAGATGGCGATTGTCGTAGCCCTTGAGCAGAGGGATGCCAGCGCAGCCATTGCCTTGATGAGCCAGCATCTGGATCAAGTGCAAGCCGCCTTGACCCAGTAATGGATCTCGCAGAGGCCGGCACAATCGTCTGACTGCACACAAAAAAGCCCCGTATCTCGCGATACGGGGCTTTCTGTTTTAACGCTCGATCAGGCCAGTTACAGCACCGATTGACCGCTCAGCGCCAGGTCCAGCAACTCGCGGTTGGCCACCGCGTACATGGCGTAATCCGTACCGACCGCAGCGCGGATTTCTACCATCATGGCGCGCCAACGCTCGACCATGTCCAGGTTCTGCTCAAGCCACAGGGCCACGCGGGCTTCCATGTCTTCTGGGGCATCGGCCATTTGCAGGACCTTGATCGTGATAGCCCGTTGCTGCCAGTCCACGTCGTCGCGGAAGGCTTCGCGGGCCTGGGCCTGCCAGTTGTTGCCCACCGGCAGATCGCTGATCTGCTGCAGGTACCATGGCAAGTCCAACGCGCTGCCTACGGCAAAGTAGGCCTTAGCCACGTCTGCAGCGCTCTGGCCGGTAACGTCGGCGGCTTCGATGATCGGCAACAAGGTGTACAGATGGGTGGTACCGGCAACCATGCGTGCCAGCAATTCCGGTACACCCGCCTCGGTGTAGGCTTGATAGCGATTCTGCCAACCTTCACGGGTCGGGCCTTCCAACAGTTCGTCGAGCTTGAGGCCCAAGGCTGCCAGGTGCGGACCGAAATGCGCGACGTCACGCCCGGCATCCTGTTCGTTGCGACGGCTACGCAGGAACCAGCGCGTGGCACGGCGGCCCAGGCGCATCAGCTCATCCATCAACGCCAGTTGCACTTCAGCTGACACCTGGTGATCCAGGGCCTCGATCTGACGGAACCAGTGTGGAAGATGGAAAATGTCACGCACGATCACATAAGCGCCCGCCACGTTCGCCGGGCTCATGCCGGTGGACTCCTTGAGTCGCTGAACGAAGGTGATGCCCATGTGGTTGACCAGATCGTTGGCGATCTGGGTGCTGACGATTTCACGCTTGAGACGGTGACGACGCATGGCTTCGGAGAACTTGGCCACCAGGCTCGGCGGGAACGCGGTCTCCATGTCACGGGTCAGGTAGTCGTCATCCGGCACCAGGGAATTGAGTAGCGCTTCCTTGAGGTCGATCTTGCTGTAGGAAATCAGCACCGACAACTCCGGACGGGTCAGTCCCTTGCCAGACGTAATCCGCTCGTTGAGCTGATCTTCCGACGGCAGGAACTCGATGGCGCGGTCCAGCTTGCCACGGCCTTCCAGATCGCTCATCAGGCGCTTGTATTCGGCGATGCGTTCGTAGGCACGACGTGCGGCCAACGACAATGCCTGGGTCTGCTTGTAGTTGTTGCCCAACACCAGGTGGCCGACTTCATCGGTCATGCTCGCCAGCAACTGGTTGCGTTGCTTGTCGGTCATATCACCGGCCTGCACCACTTCGTTGAGCAGGATCTTGATGTTCACTTCGTGGTCGGAGCAATCCACACCACCGGCGTTGTCGATAAAGTCAGTGTTGGAGCCACCGCCATTGAGGCCAAACTCCACACGACCCAGCTGGGTCATGCCGAGGTTACCGCCCTCGCCCACAACCTTGCAGCGCAACTCGTTGCCGTTGACACGCAGCGCGTCGTTGGCCTTGTCGCCCACATCGGCGTGGCTTTCGGTGCTGGCCTTGACGTACGTACCGATACCGCCGTTCCACAACAGGTCCACCGGAGCCTTGAGCAAGGCATTCAGCAGTTCGGTCGGGGTCAGCTTGTCGGCCTGGATGTCGAAGCGTTCTTTCATTTGTGGCGAGATTGCGATGCTCTTCGCGCTGCGCGAGAAGATACCACCGCCTTCGGACATGATACTGGTGTCGTAATCGGTCCAGGCTGAGCGCGGCAGGTCAAACAAACGTTGACGCTCGACGAAGCTGGTGGCCGGGTTCGGATTCGGATCGATGAAGATATGCAAGTGGTTGAAGGCTGCGACCAGTTGCAGCTTGTCGGACATCAACAAGCCGTTGCCGAACACGTCGCCCGCCATGTCGCCAACGCCGACCACGGTGATGCTGTCTTCCTGGACGTTGATGCCGCGCTCGCGGAAGTGGCGCTGTACACCCACCCACGCGCCTTTGGCGGTGATACCCATTTTCTTGTGGTCGTAACCGGCAGAACCACCGGAAGCGAACGCATCACCCAACCAGAAGCCGTAGTCGATGGCAATGCCGTTGGCGATGTCAGAGAAGGTCGCAGTGCCCTTGTCGGCCGCAACCACCAGATACGGATCATCGTCGTCATGACGCACGACGTTGGCTGGCGGTACCAGCGCGCCATCCTTCAGGTTGTCGGTGATATCCAACAGGCCGGAAATGAAGATGCGGTAGCAGGCGATGCCCTCGGCCGCGATCTCGTCGCGGTTGCCGCCCAATGGCAGGCGACGCGGCAGGAAGCCGCCCTTGGCGCCCACTGGCACAATCACCGAGTTCTTCACTTGCTGGGCTTTTACCAGGCCGAGGACTTCGGTACGGAAGTCTTCTTCGCGATCGGACCAGCGCAGGCCACCACGGGCGACGGTACCAAAACGCAGGTGCACGCCTTCGACGCGAGGGGAGTAGACGAAGATTTCAAACTTCGGCACCGGCTTGGGCAGCTCTGGAATCGCATGCGGGTTGAACTTGAAGCTGAAGTACGACTTGTTCTGGCCGTTGGTATCCGTCTGGTAGAAGTTGGTGCGCAAAGTGGCCTTGATCAGGTCCAGGTAGCGCCGCAGGATACGGTCTTCGTTGAGCACCTGAACATCGTCCAGTGCCGTCAGGATCGCCTGCTCCAGACGCTGCTGCTTGTCTTCCAGGTCTTCGGCGGTCAATTTGCGCGCCAGATAGAAGCGCGTCTTGAACAACCGGGTCAACTCGCGGGCGATGTCGGTGTGGTTGTTCAGGGTACTGGCGATGTAACCCAGGTCAAAGCCCAGGCGGATCTGCTTCAGGTAGCGGGCATAGGCGCGCAGCAGCGCAACATCGCGCCATGGCAGGCCGGCAGTCAGCACCAAACGGTTGAACGCATCGTTCTCGGCATCGCCGTTGACGATATGCACGAAGGCATCCTGCAGCGTGTCGTTAAGCTGCTGGATGTCCAGGTTCAGCCCTTCGGCGGCGGTAAACGCGAAGTCATGGATCCAGAATTCACGCCCGTTGGCGTGGCGCAGGCGATACGGGAACTCACCCAGTACGCGCAGGCCAAGATTCTCCAGGATCGGCAACACGTCGGACAGTGCCAGCGGCGTGTCGGCGTGATAGAGCTTGCAGTGCAGTTCTTGCTGGCCGGTCACATGACCCAGCGGCTGATAGAAGCTCATCACCAGCGGCTTGGCTTCGGTCAGGTTCAACAAGTGCTGCATGTCGACCACCGCCGAGTGCGCAGCGAAGCGCTCGCGATAGCCTGCGGGGAAACCTTTCGGGAAGTCCGCCAGCACGTTGGTGCCATGGGCTTCGCCAAAACTTTCGACGACCAGGCTGGCGTAATCGTCCTGCCAGCTGCGGCAGGCCTGCACCACTTCTTTTTCCAGCAGCACCGGATCGATGTCCAGGCGGTTCTTCGGATCGACCCGCAAAATCAGCTGCACACGCGCCAGCACGGATTCGGAGAAGAACGTCCAGAACTCGCAGTCCGACGCCTTCAGGCGATCCATCAGCACTTGCTGGATCTTCTGGCGCACTTCGGTGGAATAGATGTCACGCGGCACATAGGCCAGGCAGTAGCAGAAACGACCGTACGGGTCTTTGCGCAGGAACACGCGGATCTTGTTGCGTTCCTGGATCTGCACGATCGACATTACGGTGCTGAACAACTCGTCGACCGGGGTCTGGAACAGATCGTCACGTGGCAGGACTTCGACCACCTGGGCCAGTTCCTTGCCTAGGTGAGCCTTGGCCTGGAAGCCCGAACGGCGTTCGATTTCCGCGACCTTGCGCCGGATATACGGAATGACCCGAACGCTTTCGCCATACACCGAAGAGGTGTAGAGGCCCATGAAGCGGCATTCCTTGATGACCTTGCCGTCGGCGTCGATCTGGCGGATCGACACGTAGTCCGGATAAGCCGGGCGATGCACACGACTTGGATGCGCAGCCTTGGCGAACGACAGCACGGTCGGTTCTTGCAGGTAATTGACGGCGTAGTCTTCGATGCGCAGGTCATCGGCAGTGAGGCCGGCGCGCAGCAGTTTGGTCAGGCCGAGGAAGGAGCTGGTGTCATATTCGATATGGCCGCCACCCTGCTCGTCACGTACCACGAATTCTTCATAGCCTAAGAAGGTGAAGTGGTTACCCACCAGCCATTCCAGGAAGCTCTTGATCTCGGCTTTTTCTTCGCCTTCGATAACGAACTGGCTGTTGTCGATACCCGCCAGCAGGTCCTGGACCTTGGCCTTCATCGGTTCGAAATCAGCCACGGCGACGCGCACTTCACCCAATACCTGCTCGAGTTCCTTGCTCAGGACATTCAGCTCGGCGGCATTGGCGCAGCGGTCGATCTCCAGGTACATCAGCGACTCTTGCAGGGTATCGTCGCCCACGGTGCCCTTGGGCAGGACTTCCAGCAACTCGCCCTTCTTGCCGCGGCGCACGCTGAGTACTGTGGTTTGCAGCGTATGGATGCTGTAGCCACGGCGGTTCAGCTCAGTACGCACCGAGTCCACCAAAAAAGGCAGGTCGTGGTGCAGCACTTCGACCGCGGTGTGGGTCGATTGCCAACCATGACGTTCGTAATCGGGGTTGTAGACCCGCACTTGCGGTTGGGCATGATCGAAGCGCTCAAGCAGGCGCCAGGCGGACAGGGTGCAACCAGCCAGGTCGGACATTCGACGCTGGGTCAGTTCGTCCAGGGAAATGATGCCGAAGAATTGCTCAGCGAACAGCGCCACTTGTGGCAGTGCCTGTTCACTGATGTGCTGCGCCAGTGCCGCTTGCAGTTGATGCTGGAAGTCGGCCTTGCTGGCTGCGGTGAAGAACGCCATCTGTGGTACTCCGCTTGGGCTTGTTATTGATGGAAGCGTCGCGTGTTATCCCCTTGCGGGGAGACCGTCAGCTCTGTTCGGGGTCTACCATAACGAATTCAGAGTGACAGGTGGGTGAAGCTGGACAAGACCGTCAGGTCACATTCAACTTCCAGTGGGTGCGCAGCTCCAGACGACGGAACGACGGGCAGGTCAAAGTCTGGTGTAGCGACACATCCGTTGCGCAGCTTAGCGAGAGTGGGAAGTTGGCTGCTTGCGATGCTGCGACATATTCGGTCATCGGCACGCTGCCTGTGGGTTGCTACTTGGGCAACCCACAGGCAGCGACCTCAAAACCTGCCATTTCTGCATCGTCGAGTACCGAAAGTGACTGATATATGCCATCAAGTCATACCCACTACACAAGGCAGCACAAAATCCGCCGCAATGGCACAATTACCCGGCTGCACCCTCCCCCAGACAGGATTTCCCATGCAACTGACCACCGCCCACCTGATCGTCAACCCGTGCGATGACGAAGAAGACAACATGGCCATGCTCTGCTGCCACGGCAACAAGGGCGAAATGTTCATGCTGACCCGTTATCCGGATGAGGATGAGGTGGAACTGACGTGGGATTACGAGCCATCAACCCTGGACGGACTCAAGGTCACCCTGAGCGCGACAACTCTGCTGGTGGAAATTGCCGCAGTGGACAAGGACGCACTGGATGGCAATGACCGCCTGGAGATCACCCACGGTACGGCGGAGTCGGATCTGGCCGAAGTGGAAGAAACCCTGCAGAACATTCTCAAGGGTACCGGCACCTACATCCGCGAGCTCTGAATAGCGCCTAATCGCCATCGCGGGCAAGCCCGCTCCCACACTTGAACGCGCCACAATCCTAAATGTGGGAGCGGGCTTGCCCGCGATGAGGCCTGCATCAACGCCAAAAACTTCAGCCCCTTCCCACAAACTCCAAAAAATACCCCCCGCGTCGTTAGTCGCCAGCCCCTCCAATGCATTAAAGTAAGCACCCCAGGCCTGGGCAGTTTTCACAATTCCCAGGCTCATCTCTCCAGGAACCGTCATCGATGGAACATCGTGAAGCGCTGCTTGCGCTGCGAACCTTTCTTTCAACGCAGATCCTCGGTCAGGAAAAACTCATCGAGCGCCTGCTCATTGCCCTGCTCGCCGACGGACACATGCTGGTTGAAGGGGCTCCGGGCCTGGCCAAGACCAAAGCCATCAAAGAGCTTGCCGAAGGGATCGAGGCACAGTTCCATCGCATCCAGTTCACCCCTGACTTGCTACCCGCAGACATCACCGGCACCGAAATCTATCGCCCGGAAACCGGCAGTTTCGTGTTTCAGCAAGGGCCGATCTTCCACAACCTGGTACTGGCGGACGAGATCAACCGCGCCCCGGCCAAAGTGCAGTCCGCCTTGCTGGAGGCCATGGCCGAGCGCCAGGTGAGCGTGGGGCGCAGTACGTACGAGCTGTCGCCGCTGTTTCTGGTGATGGCCACGCAAAACCCTATTGAGCAGGAAGGCACCTACCCGCTGCCCGAAGCCCAGCTCGACCGGTTCCTGATGCATGTCAAGATCGGTTTCCCGGACGCCACGGTCGAACGACGGATCCTGCAGCAGGCTCGTGGCGAAGCCCTCAATGGTGAAACCAAGCCCGAGCGCCGCGTCAGTCAGCAGGCGATCTTTGCCGCGCGCAAGGAAATCCTCGGTTTGTACATGGCCGACGCCGTGGAGGAATACCTGGTGCAACTGGTTATGGCCACCCGAACGCCTGCCAAGTTCGACACCGAAATGGCCGAGTGGATCGCTTATGGCGCTAGCCCTCGGGGCTCGATTGCACTTGACCGTTGTGCCCGTGCTCACGCCTGGCTGGCCGGTCGCGACTTTGTCAGCCCGGAAGATATCCAGGCAGTGCTGTTCGACGTACTGCGCCATCGAATCATTCTGTCGTTTGAAGCCGAAGCCGCCGGCATTGACCAGGACCGCGTGGTGCAACGCATTCTCGACGTCGTAGCCGTCGCTTGAGCCCCATGAACGCTGACGAGTCCGGTACCCGCGTCACCCTGAGCGAATTGATCGAGATGCGTCATCGCGTGCGGGAAGTGCAGCTTTTTTCCACGCCCAGCCAGCGCAGCCCACTCATAGGCCTGCACCACTCGAAATTGCGCGGGCGCGGGGTCGACTTCGATCAGGTGCGGGTTTATCAAGCGGGCGACGATGTACGCACCATCGACTGGCGTGTAACCGCACGGACCCAGGAACCCCACACCAAGTTGTTCCACGAAGAACGCGAACGACCGATTTTCATCATGGTGGAACAAAGCTGCCGGCTGTTTTTCGGCTCCGGGCAGATGTTCAAGTCGGTGTTGGCAGCTCAGGCTGCGAGCCTGATCGGTTGGGCCGCGTTGGGGCACAACGACCGGGTCGGCGGCCTGGTGTTCGGCGACAACGAGCACTACGAAATCAAACCCCGACGCAGCAAGCAGAGCTTGTTGCAATTGCTTAACCGCCTGGTACGAGTCAACCAGAGCCTCACCACCGAAAGCCGCCCGGAAGCCGACGCTCTCGGCATGGCCCTGCGCCGTGCTCGCGAAGTGCTGCGCCCTGGCAGCCTGGTAATCGTGATCTGCGACGAACGTGCCCTCAGCGAGGGCGCCGAGCAGCAACTGAGCCTGCTGGCACGCCACTGCGACCTGCTGTTGTTGCCGGTTTCCGATCCGCTGGATCATGCCTTGCCCGCCGCCGGGTTGCTGCGTTTCGCCGAGCGGGGGGCACAGCTGGAACTCGACACCCTGAACTTCGATCTGCGCCAGGCTTATAAAGCCCAGTCTGAAGCCCGTATCACCCGCTGGGAGCTACTCGCGCAAAAACTGCGGGTGCTGCTGATGCCCTTGAGCACTCAGAGCGAGATGGTCGAACAACTGCGCGAATACCTCAACCCGCAGCGCCCGGTCAGAAAGCAATGAACAGCCTGGATCAACTGCAACCGTTGATAGCCCCGCCGGCCATCGGCTTCTGGCCGCCTGCGCCGGGCTGGTGGCTTTTACTGCTGATTATCCCGTTGGTTATCTGGGGTTTGTGGTCGCTGCGCCGCTTTCTGCCCGCCCGGCGCCCGCTCGCGCGCGCCGAGCAGCCACTGGACCCGCTGCGTATCGCCGCCCTCGCGGAACTGGCGCTGATGCCCAAACCCTACGACGGCGCCCCTGCCGGCGCATGGCTGCAGCAACTGAACGGCCTGCTCAAGCGCCTGTGCCGCAACGACTATCCATACAGCCAGAGCCACACCCTCAATGGACGTAAATGGCTGGCCTTCCTCGACAACCGGTGCCCGGCTGCCGGCCTGACCCGCTGGATGGTGCTGGTGGAAGGCACCTACAAACCTGAATGCAAACTCGACGACAAGGCCATCGCCGGCCTCACACAGGCCGTCGACACGTGGATTCGCAAGCATGTTTGAGTTCGCCTGGCCGTGGGTCTTTGCCCTGTTGCCATTGCCATGGCTGATGCGGGTTATTCTGCCGGCCGCCGACAGCGGCGAACCTGCGCTGAAGGTCAGTTTCCTCGCAGACCTGGAAGGCCTGGCACGACGCCGGGCTCGGGCCAACCTGCCAGGCTGGCGCCAACAGGCTCCCTTCGTGGTCCTGTGGCTGCTGCTGCTCAGTGCCGCCGCCCGCCCGGAATGGCTTGGCGAACCGTTGCCAATTGCCGCCAGCGGCCGGGACCTGCTGGTGGCAGTCGATGTGTCCGGCTCCATGGATTTCCCCGACATGCATTGGCAGGACGAAGACGTCAGCCGCCTGAGCGTGGTCAAGCACTTGCTCGGCGACTTCCTGGAAAACCGCGAAGGCGACCGGGTGGGCTTGATCCTGTTTGGCAGCCAGGCCTACCTACAGGCGCCGCTGACGTTCGACCGGCGTACCGTGCGCACCTGGCTGGATGAAGCACGCATTGGTATCGCCGGCAAAAACACGGCCATTGGCGATGCCATCGGCCTGGCGCTGAAGCGCTTGCGCCAACGGCCGGCACAGAGCAGGGTATTGATCCTGGTGACTGACGGCGCCAACAACGGTGGCGCGATCGACCCGCTGACCGCCGCCCGCCTCGCCGCCGAAGAAGGTGTAAAAATCTACCCCATCGGCATTGGCGCCGCGCCCGAACAAAGCGGGACTCTGGGCATGCTCGGCCTGAATCCGAGCCTGGACCTCGACGAGCCCGCACTCAAGGCAATCGCCGACGCCAGCGGCGGTCGCTACTTCCGTGCCCGTGACGGCGAAGAACTGCAAGATATCAAGGAAACCCTTGACCAGCTTGAGCCCGTGACCCAGCAACCGACCCGGGCCCGTCCCGCCCAGGCACTCTACAGCGGCCCATTGGCCCTGGCACTGATTCTCAGCATGCTGCTGGTGATCCAGGAACGCTGGCCGGACAACGCGCTGCAACGCCTGTTCAACCGCCTCACCACCCGGGCGCAGTTTCTGCAGCAACACCCGCAATGGCGTCAACGTCTTGAACGCCTGCGTTTGCGGAGGCGTCGATGATAGCTTTATGGCCTCACTGGTTCCGCCCTTGGTGGCTATTGCTGCTGCCGGTGCTTGGCTGGCTGCTCTGGCAACTGTGGCATCGGCAAAAACGCGTGGGGCGCTGGCAAATGATCCTGCCGCCCGCGTTTCATGCCGCCCTGCTCAGTGGCGGCAACGGTCGGGAAAGCAAATCACCGTGGCTGTTATTGGCCCTGGCCTGGCTGCTGGCGGTGCTGGCGTTGCTTGGCCCGAGCTGGCAGCGGGTCGAACAACTCAGCCAGAAGCCCGCAGACCCGCTGGTGGTGTTGCTGGAACTGACCCCGCAGATGCTCGCAACCGACAGCCCGCCCAACCGGCTGGAACAGGCGCGACGCAAACTGTTTGACCTGCTTCAGGCCCGCAGCGACGCGCAAACCGCCATCGTTGTCTACGCGGGCAGCGCTCATACGCTGGTGCCGTTATCCGATGATCTGGCTACCAGCCGCAACCTACTGGAAGCCTTGCGCCCATCGATCATGCCCGTGGCCGGTCACCGCGCCGACCTGGCCGTCGAAAAAGCCCTGGAGCTGCTCAAGCACGGCGGCCTCGGTCAAGGCCGCTTGCTGTTGATCGGCTCGTCGTTGTCCAAGCAAGAGCGCCAGAGTATCCGCCTCTTGCTGCAAGGGCAGGCGCCGAGCCTGTCGATCCTCGGCATCGGCAGTCGTGAGGGCACACCGGTAACTCAAGAGAACGGCGAGTTCCTCAAGGATGAACAAGGCGCGATCCTGGTACCGCGCCTCGACAGCCCTCCCCTCAAGGCTTTTGCCAGCGAAATGGGTGGCCGCTACCGCCAGGCCCGGCTGGACGACAAGGACCTGCGCGGCCTTGGCGTGCTGGATGGCCCGCAAAACCTGCGCAACGACGGCCAACTGCTGCAGCTGGACACGTGGGCGGATCAGGGTTACTGGCTGCTACTGCCATTGCTGTTACTTGCCGCCTGTGCCGGGCGCCGTGGCTGGTTGTTCTGCCTGCCGCTGCTGCTGGCAGCCCCGCAGCCGAGCTACGCCTTTGACTTGCAGGACCTGTGGCTGCGTCCAGACCAACAGGGCCAGTACCTGCTCAAGCATAAACGCCCCGCAGAAGCCGCCGAGCATTTCGAAAACCGGCAATGGCAGGGCGTGGCCCTCTATGAAGCCGGTCAGTATGGCGAAGCCGCCAAACGGTTCGCCGAAGGCATCGACGCCTACTCCCACTACAATCGCGGCAACGCACTGGCTCGGTCGGGAGAGCTGGAAGCCGCGCTGGACGCCTATGAGCAAGCGCTCGAGGCCCAGCCCGATCTGCAACCGGCCCTGAAAAACCTGGCCCTGGTGCAGAAGCTGCTGCAGGAAGAACCCGAATCGCAGCCGCCCGCTGCGAACGAGGATGACCAAACCTCTCAGCCAGGCCAAACTGCCCAACCAGGCGACGGTGAGCCACCAGCAACCGCGGCTCAACAATCGCCTGCTGGCGATGGCCAGGCAGGCACAGACCAGCCGCAGACCGACGCGCCGCCTGCCGGCAGCAACGAAGTCCCCGGCAGCGAACTGGATGACGAGCAAACCACCACCCCACCCTTGCGCCCGGCGGGCGACGACCTCGACGATGAGCACCGCCAGGCCATGGAACAATGGCTGCGACAGATCCCGGACAACCCCGGCGAGCTGCTGCGGCGCAAATTCTGGTACGAACAGCAACAACATCAGGACAAGATTCAATGAGCCGCTGTACTTGCGCCGTTCTTATGCTCGCGATATGGGCCGGTCAGTCCCAGGCAGCCGACCTCGTAGCCAGTGTCGACCGCAGCCAACTCAACTCTGGAGAAACGGTAGAGCTGACGCTGGAGTCCAACGACGTCACCCAATTCGGCAAGCCAGACCTCACGCCCCTGCAACCGCAATTCGAAGTACGCGGCACCCGACAGATCAATCAGCTCACGACCCTGGACGGGGATAATCACGCCACCACCCGCTGGATCATCACCCTGCTGCCCAGGCAAAGCGGCACCGTGCTTATCCCGTCGCTGCAACTGGGAGCGCTCAAGACCCAACCGATCAGCCTGCAGATCTTGCAAACCCTCAATAAAGACACTGGCAACCAGTTGGCACCGGTATTCATCGAGACCCGCCTCGACCAGGACACCGTCTATGTTCAGGCCCAGGCGTTGCTGACCGTGCGCATTTATCACTCAGTGGCGATGTATGACGACAGCAACCTGACGCCACCGCAACTGTCCGATGCCCGCGTCGAGCAACTGGGCGATTCGCGCACCTACGAGAAAGTCATCAACGGCGTGCGCCATGGCGTAATCGAAATGCGCTATGGAATCTACCCGCAACACAGCGGCCAATTGTCGATTCCCGCGCAGGTATTCACGGCGACCATGGTCGAACCGCGCCCTGCCGAGGACGCTGCGCCACAAGTTCCGAAACCGGGCAAGCTGCTGCATGTCAGTTCCACCCAAATCCCCCTCACGGTCAAGGCCAAGCCCGCCCTGTATCCAGCGGACGCCGCCTGGCTGCCGGCTCGCAGCTTGAGCTTGAGTGAAAGCTGGAACCCCGAGCCGGATCAGGTCCAGGTCGGCGACTCCCTGACCCGCAGCCTGACCCTCAAGGCCGAGGGCCTGGCCAGCGCCCAGTTGCCACCGCTGCCCAGCACCGAAGTCAATGGCCTGCGGCGCTATCCAGACCAGCCGGTACTGGGCAATCAGAACAGCGAACGCGGGGTAATCGGCAGCCGCGAAGACCGTGAAGCCCTGGTCCCCAACCGTGCCGGCGCCCTGGAGTTGCCGGCGGTGGAAGTGGTGTGGTGGAACACCCATGCAGACCAACTCGAACGCACCAGCCTGCCAGCCCGCACCCTGCAGGTGGCGAACAACCCCAGCCTGGTAGTGGACACCCCGGCAACCCCGATCATCATCACCGCGCCCGATAATGAGCGTCTGTGGATCTGGCAACTCAGCAGCCTGACTCTGGGCCTGACCACGCTGCTTGGGTTCGGCCTGTGGTGGCGTGCGCGGGCGCAACCGGCGGTGCTGCGTGCCGCACAATCCGGCCCGAGCCCACGGACATTGCTGGACGATCTGAAGCGCGCCAGCCAGGCCAACGATCCTCAGGCGACACGCCAGGCATTGGATGCATGGGCCAGGCAGCAACCGGAGACTCTGGCCGAAATGGCCGCGAGGTTTGTGCCGCTGTCCGATGCGCTGGATGGGCTCAATGGCGCGCTTTATAGCGAGACCGGGCAATTCTGGCAGGGTGAGGAGATATGGCGTGCGGTGAAGGCTATCCCGATGACCGAGCGGGCTCTGGACTCTGCAGGCGATAACGCTGGGTTGCCGCCCTTGTATCCCAAGTAGGCATTGGTTGGGGTTGACCGCGCCCGCCCGCCAAGAACCTCCGGTCAACCGCCATTTACAGGTAAACTCCCCCTCTTTTGATCTTCTCCACGGAGTCCGCCTTGCGTCTGTTTCACACCTCCGACTGGCATCTTGGCCAAAACCTCCACGGCCAGGAACGCGACTTCGAACACGCCTGTTTCCTCGACTGGCTGCTGAGCCAACTGCATCAGCAGCGCCCCGATGTTCTGCTGATCGCCGGCGATATCTTCGACACCGTCAACCCGCCACTCAAGGCGCAGGAGCGGCTGTACGACTTCATCATCAATGCCCACGAACAAACCCCCGAGCTGACCATCGTGATGATCGCCGGCAACCACGACTCCGGCTCACGCATCGAATTGCCCGCTCCCTTGATGCGCCGCCTGCGCACACATGCGCTGGGGCGCGTGTTGTGGCTCGATGATGGGCAACTGGACGTCGAGCGGTTGCTGATTCCCCTCCCCGACAAAAGCGGTGCGGTGGTGGGTTGGTGCTTGGCGCTGCCGTTCCTGCGACCGGCAGAAGTCACCGGCGCGCAGTTGGGCGATGATTATTTGCGCGGGATCGCCCAAGTGCATGAGTGGCTGATCGACGCCGCCAATGCAAAACGCCAACCCGGCCAGGCGCTGATCGCAATCAGTCATGCACATATGGCGGGTGGCTCGGTCTCGGAAGACTCCGAACGCAGCCTGATTATCGGCAACGCCGAGGCGCTGCCGGCCAGCTTGTTCGATGCGAGCGTCAGTTACGTCGCCCTGGGGCATCTGCACAAGCCACAACGGGTCAATGGCGAAGAGCGGATTCGCTACTGCGGCTCGCCAATCCCGCTGTCGTTCTCTGAAATCGACTACCAGCATCAGATTCTTGATGTGCAGCTGGACGGTGAAACCCTGGTCAGCGTCCAAACCCACCTGATCCCCCGCGCCGTCAACCTGCAGCGCCTGGAAGCCGCCCCCCTGGCCGAGATCCTCAAGCAACTGGCGGACTTACCCGACGTCGACCTGCTGGCAGAAACCCAGCGCCAGCCCTGGCTGGAAGTTCGGGTGCGGCTCGACGAACCCCAACCCGACCTGCGCCAGCAAGTGGAAAATGCCCTGCTGGGCAAGGCCGTGCGACTGGTGCGTATTGCCGCCGAATACGCTGGTGCGGGTCGCCGCGAGGACGACACGCAGGATCAGTTGATCGAACTGGACCAACTCACGCCCCAGGAATTGTTCAGCCGTACCTGGCTGGAAAGCTATGGCAATGAGGTTGATGAACAGACCCTGAAGGATTTCGCCGTGCTGCTCCAGGAAGTGCAGCAGGAGGCAGAACAATCATGAAAATCCTCGCCATTCGCCTGAAAAACCTGGCTTCCCTGGCAGGGCCCTTTGAGATTGATTTTACTGCCGAACCCCTGGCCAGCGCCGGGCTGTTCGCCATCACCGGCCCGACCGGCGCCGGTAAAAGCACCTTGCTCGACGCCCTGTGCCTGGCGCTGTTTGGCGCCGTGCCTCGGTTGGGAGATACCGGCCAGGCGAAAATGCCCGATGCCGAGACCGATATTTCCATTGGTGATCCACGCACCCTGATTCGTCGCGGCACGGGCGGCGGGTATGCCGAAGTGGATTTCGTCGGCGTCAGCGGCCGTCGCTACCGCGCGCGCTGGGAGGCCAATCGCGCACGGGACAAAGCCAGCGGCAAACTGCAAAACAGTCGACAGAGCCTGATCGACCTGGACAGCGAACACTTGCTGGCCAGCCAGAAAACCGAATACAAAGCCCAACTGGAACTGGCGCTGGGCTTGAATTTCGAGCAGTTCACCCGCGCGGTGCTGTTGGCGCAAAGTGAGTTCAGCGCCTTCCTCAAGGCCAACGACAACGAGCGCAGCGAACTGCTGGAAAAGCTCACCGATACAGCGCTCTACACCCAGTTGGGCCAGCGTGCATTCATCAAGGCCAAGGATGCCAAGGAAGCGCACAAGTTGCTGCAGGACCAGGCCACCGGCGTCACCCCGCTGGCTCCCGAGGCCCGCGTCGAGCTGGATCAACAACTGGGCGAAGCCCAGCAACAGCTCAAGGCCCGACAAGCCCGGCTCAAGCAGCTTGAACTGCAGCACACCTGGCTCAAGGAATTGGGCGAATGGCAAGAACGCCAGCACAGCGCCGCCGAGCAATTGCAACAGGCCGAGCAGGACTGGCAGGCCCAGGACTCACAACGCCTGGACTTGAACCGCCTGGAGCAACTGGCGCCGCAGCGTCATCATTTCGCGCGCCAGGCCGAGCTGGCCCAACAGTTGCAGCCCCTGGCCCTGCAGATCCGCCAGCATCTTGAGCAAGAGGCTGCGCTGCGCGCACGCCAGGCACAACTGCAACAGCAGCAAGGCGGCGCAAAAGATGCCCTAGGCGCAGCGTTGAAGCGCCAAGCCGAGGCTGCACCGCTGCTGCGACAGGCCTTCGAGGAGCACAGCAACCTCGCCCGCCTGACCCGTGACCTGAGCCAGAGCGACGAGCAAAAGCTGCTCGCGGAAAAATCCTGTTCCGAAGGCCAGGCCGCTCTGAACGCCCTGCACGAACGGCAACAGCAAGTCGTCGTACGCCTGCAACAACTGGCCGTGCAACTGGAGCAAAGCGCTACGCTGGCGCCGTTGGGCGAAGCCTGGGGCGCGTACCGCGACCGTCTGCAACAACTGATGCTGATCGGCAATCGCCTGAACAAGGGCCAGGCCGAATTACCTGCGCTGGAACAGCAGGCCGCGCTCGCCCTGGCGCAATGGACGCAGCAACGCACCACCCTGGACTTGCTCTACCAGGAGGCAGGAGCCGAACCCCATGCGGTCGCCGAGCAGATCCAGTTACTGGACAGCCTGCTCAAGGACAATCGCAAGCAACAGCGCGCCTTCGAGGAACTGGCGCGGCTATGGGAAACCAGCCAAAAGCTGCAAGACCGATATGACGACCTTGTGGCGAAGCAGTCGTTGGCCAAGCAACAGCGCGAAGAGTTCAACCGCATCGGCGTCGAAGCCAAGGCAGAACTTGCCATCGCCGAACACACGCTCTCGGTGATCCAGCAGTTGCTGGAGCGCCAGCGCTTGGCACGCGACGTTAATGTGCAGACCCTGCGCGAACAATTGGAGCCTGATCAGCCTTGCCCCGTTTGTGGCAGCGTCGAGCATCCGTATCACGCCACTGATGTGCTGATCGTCAGCCTTGAGCGTCACGATGAAGATGAAGTGACCCGTGCACGCAAAGCCGTCGATGTGCTCAAGGATAAAATGGATGGGCTGCGTACCGAACTGGGAGAGTTGATCGCCCAGCAAAAAGAACTATTGCGCCAGCAGCAGCAGGTTGCAACCGAACAACAGACCCTGGCTCCCAGTCTTGAAACCCACCCACTGTCAGCCACGTTGTTCAACCAGGAGGCCGCCAAACGCAGTGCCTGGCTGAGTCAGCACCTGAGCCAATTGAACCAGAGCATCACTCAGGACGAACAACGCCAGGGCGCCCTGCTCAACCTGCAACAAAACGCCGGCCGCCTGCAGCAACAACTGCAAGTCGCCCAGGATGCCAGCCAACTGGCCCGCCAACAGTTGGTAGATCAGCAACGAGAACTGGCCAACGACCGCGAACGCCGCGAAGAAGCGCTAAACGCCTTTGCCGACCTGCTGCCGGCTGACATGCTCGAAGACCTGCGCCACGAGCCGGCTGCAACGTTCATGCAGCTCGACCGGCAGATCAGCCAACGCCTGGAACAACTCGGTCAGCAGCAGGAAGAGCTGACCGAGCATCAGCAGCGCCAGCAAACCATCGAGAAAGAGCTGGACCGCCAACAGCACCGCCAGCAGCAATTGGAGGTGCTGGTGCAGCAATTCGTCGAGTTGAACACTCAGCAACAGGCCGCCCAGGCCAGGCTGGCCGAACTGTTGGGCACACACGCCAGTGCCGATCATTGGCAACAGCAACTCGACCTGTCCGTCGAACAGGCCCGCAGCAGCGAAGCCCAGGCCAGCCAGCAGTTGCAGGACACTCATAACCAACTGATCCAACTGGCCGCCGACCTCAAGGCCCGCCAAGAGCGGCAACTCGCACTGTACACCGAGCAACAGGCACTTGAGCTGCGCCTGCATGACTGGCGCGTTTTGCATCCGGACCTTGACGACGAGGGCCTCGCACGCCTGCTAAGTGTCGACGAGCAGCAAGCCGGCGAGTTGCGCCAGCGTTTGCAGCACGGCGAAAAAGCCGTCGCGCAAGCCAAGGTCCTGTTGCATGAGCGCGAGCAGCGGCTCAAGGATCACCAGGCCCAGCACAATGGCAATCTGGATGCCGAGCAGTTGGACAACGCGCTGACCGAACTCAACGGCCAACTGAACGATGACGAAAAAACCTGTGCCGAGTTGCGTGCCCGCCAGGCTGAAGACCAGCGCCGCCAGGACGCTAATCAGTCTCTGACGCTCGCGATCGACAAGGCCTACGACGAATGGCAGCGCTGGGCCCGACTCAATGCACTGATCGGCTCGGCCACCGGCGACACCTTCCGCAAGATCGCCCAGGCCTACAACCTCGACCTGCTGGTACACCATGCCAACGTGCAACTGCGCCAACTGGTGCGGCGCTACCGCCTCAAACGCGGCGGCAGCATGCTCGGCTTGCTGGTACTGGATACGGAAATGGGTGACGAACTGCGCTCGGTGCATTCGCTGTCCGGTGGCGAAACCTTCCTGGTGTCCCTGGCGCTGGCCCTGGGGCTGGCATCGATGGCCTCCAGTACATTGAAGATCGAGTCGCTGTTTATCGACGAAGGTTTTGGCAGCCTCGATCCAGAGTCGCTGCAATTGGCGATGGATGCATTGGACGGTTTGCAGGCACAGGGACGCAAAGTCGCGGTGATTTCCCATGTACAGGAAATGCATGAACGGATTCCTGTGCAGATTCAGGTCAAGCGCCAGGGTAATGGCTTAAGCACCCTGGAGGTCAAATGAGCGAGGTGGTGCTGTATTCGTTTCGCCGCTGCCCCTATGCCATGCGGGCACGCCTGGCGCTGCGCTACTCACAGGTGCCGGTGCGTATTGTCGAGGTGAGCCTCAAGGCCAAGCCGGCCGAAATGTTGACCCTGTCGCCCAAGGGCACGGTGCCGGTATTGAGCGTTGAAGGGCAAGTGATTGAAGAGAGCCTGGAGATCATGCAATGGGCGCTGGCGCAGCACGATCCGGATGATTGGTTGTTGCAAGGCGATCCAGCGGTGCTGGCGTTGATTGCCGAAAATGACCAGGGCTTCAAGTATCACTTGAATCGATACAAGTACGCCGAGCGTTACCCCGAACAGCCTATGGCGTTTTATCGGGCTGAGGGTGAAGTGTTCTTGCAGGCGTTGGAGAGGTTACTGGCTGATCGTGACTACTTGCTTGCCGATCACTTGAGCCTGGCGGACGTGGCGCTGGCGCCGTTTGTGCGACAGTTCGCGCATGTGGATCGAGTGTGGTTTGCCACAACCCCCTATCACCGCTTGCAGGCCTGGCTGCAGCGCTTCCTGGAATCGCCACTGTTTGTCGCGGTGATGGCAAAAACCTGAGCCCAACGCAATCAAATGTGGGAGCTGGCTTGCCTGCGATGGATTCAACTCGGTGGATCAGTCATACCGAGGCGATGCTATCGCAGGCAAGCCAGCTCCCACATTTGACCGTCGCTCAATTCAACTCAGTGTTGGGTTTTATGATCCAGCGCCGCATAGAAATTGGCGCTTTGTTGCAGGTATTTCTGGGTGTAGGCACTGCTGCCGGATTTTTTGCTGCTGATTTCCACACTGGCACTGACAGGTAGGGCTACGGTGGCAGAAACGGCGGAGGCGGCAATGATCGAGAAGAGATTGAAGTTCATGTCGGTAACCCTTGCGTATGGTTGGCTTGATGGCTTGTGAAAGCCTTGAAGCAAACTTACGCCTGGGTGGCTTGGTGCTTGAAATTCTTTGAAACAGTAGCTGTTATCACTGGCATTAATAGAAGAGGTAAGGCCCCGACCTGCGGGGCCTATGGCTTATTGTCGCAGCAAGAACTTGAGATCGCTCGGGGCGTCGATCGCTAGTTTCTGCGTGGTTTTACCCAGCAGACCGGTCTTGGGATCGCGTTCGAGCACTACGATTTCGTTGCTTTTCTGGTTGGCAACCAGCAGGAAGTTGCCACTCGGGTCCAGACTGAACTCACGGGGATGATCGCCCTCGACGGAGCGACGCTGGATTTCGTTCAGTTGGGCAGTCCTCGGATCAATGCTGTAGACCAGCAACTGATTGGCAGTACCACGATTGCTCACATAGAGGAACTTGCCATCGCTGGACGCATGCAGCGCAGCGCCCGCCTTGTCCGATACCGGTTGCCCGGCAGCCATGTCCACCAACTGTCGCTGGGTCAGTTTGCCGTCCTGATAGTCGAACACGGCGATCTGCGCGCTCATTTCCATGGTCAGCCAGGCATGCTTGCCATCGGCGCTGAACAGCAAGTGACGCGGCCCGCTCCCTGGTGGCAGCTGCACAAAGGACGGCTCGGCCGGGGTCAACGGCAGCTCATGGTTGGCCTTGGGATCGTAATGGTAGACAAAGATCCTGTCCGCTCCCAGGTCATTGGCAAACACGTACTTGCCATCCGGCGACGACACCACCGAGTGCACATGATTGGACGCCTGGCGCTGCGGATTGACGCGGCTGGCCGGATGCCCGCTCAGTTGCACCGGGGCAGAAAGCTTGCCCTCGGCATCCACTGGCAGCACCGCCAGGCTGCCGCCCGGATCTTCGAGCACCGAATAGTTGGCAATGAACAGGTGACGCTCATCCTTGGCGCTGCTCGAATGTGTTGGTTCGTTGCCCAGGCTTTGTACCTGGTTGATCAAGGTCAGTTCAAAGGTTTGCGGGTTGAGTTCATAGCTGCTGACACGCCCCACGGGATCCTGCTGGCCCGGACCATTTTCATTGACTACATACACGCGCTTCTGATCCTTGGAGACAGTCAGCCAGGACGGATTCTGCGTTTGTGCGGCCAACACCGGCTGACCACTGAACCGACCGGAGCGGCTGTCGAATTTCAGGCGGTAGATACCTTCACTGGAGCCTGCGGTGTAACTACCCACCAATAACTCGTACGTCTGGGCCGGCGTCGCCTGCACAGACATCGCGCCGACGCTGCCCGCCATCAGCAGGGGCCAGAATTTACGCATCATCATCCGCTTGATCCTCATCGTTGTTATTGTCGCCCTTGATTGCGCTCAAGCAGACCAGGCGGTGCTCACCGTCTTCGTTGCCGATCAACCAGCTCTGCAGGCTTTCATCAAAGGTGGCGGCGTCCAGTTGCTCTGGACTGAATGTCCAACGCTTGAGGTCCCGGCCATCCATACTTTCTATCATCAAGTTTTTATCGAGAGTGAAGTCGAAGGCGTGCAGCCCATCGATAATCAGCATATCGCTGTTTCTCAGGGTGGTGGTCAGGTTGTTGGCAGTCATTACGTGGCAATCATCTTGAAGAGAAAGCGCCCATCATAGGCGACTTTTGTGCCAGCACCCAACGCGGTGGTAGCGGGCTAACGCATCAGCCGCCCAACGGAAAGTACTTTACGAGGGCATATCTTCCTCCTCGTAAAGGACTCCCCATGTCAAACACTCCAACAACGGTTACCAATCCTCTGAAACAAGCCGTTGAGGCTCAGTTTTCCACACGCCCGAACCTGCGTTCGGTCGTTATGCAAATGCTGGCCGATAACCTGAAAGAAAAATATCCAACACTGACGCATCCGGTCTCCGACCTGCGCCTGGCGCTACCGCGTGAGCGCGGTGGCCGCGACCTGCACCCACTGTTAACCGTAGCGCTGGAGCACCTGGCAGCCGGCAGCTTTCCCGATTTATCGTCGCGCCAGGGTATTGATGCGTACTTGAGTGATGCCTCCGGCAACCGATTGACTTTCCAGTCCAATGGTACGCATGACTACGATCTGACAGTCATCAGCAGCATCATTCACGAGCTGCCACTGATCCTGTTCATCGGTTATCAAGACGCGCTGACTGCCTACTGGGGCCAGGCAGGCGATGCTGGCGGCAGCCGCTGGCAGTGGCTGGCCGGCATATTGCAGGGCCAGTTGCGTACCTCGGCGATCCGTCAATCCGCCGCTGATACCCGCGCGTTGCAAAAACTCACAGCATTGGCTGACTACCCCGCCCGAGAAACCCGCAGCAACCGACCCTGGCCGGATAGCTCGATCCGCGCCTACATTCCGCAGGCTCGGTTGGTTCGCGGAAAAACCCGACTCACGCTGCAATCGAGCGATGTACTGGTCGTTGAGGGCAAGCAGGTGTTGCTCTGCTCCGTTGCGGGGCAGGTTCGACCTTATGCCGACCTGGACACCTTCGGTCAAGCATGGAGCCGAGACGTGGCCCAACGCTTCGTGGCCGATACCATTACCTGGCAGTTGTACGAACCCGACGGCAATATTTTCGAGGTGCAGGCGGCATTAGTCCTCAACCAGCAACTGGACGACCTCGCAGCGATAGAACTTCCTGGCACCAGGCCCCTGATCGAGCTGGAAAAGCTGTTTGAATCGATCACCGACGTGGCGCGCCACCTGGACCAGGCGCACCCCGTGCCCCGTGAAACTTTGTCCTCGATCCAGGACGCCCTGCCCAGTTGGTTGCGCAATGCATCCCCCAGCGACCGTTTCGCCTTGCGCCAATGCCTGCTCGAACAAGCCAGCGCCCGACGCCTCGCCGGCGGCAAAACCTGGCTGGAGGATCTGGAGGATATCCGTACCTATGCCGCCAGCCACTTGGACCATCAACTGTGCCTGGATCGTCACGACGCGCTTCATGGCAAGCGCGAGTGCAAAGAAGATGGCTTGAAGTACCGAGCGGACAAACTGGAACTGACGTTTCATGTCCCCGTGGGCACGCTGCAAAGCGGCTACGTTGAGCAAGTACGAATGAGTCTCGTCGACCTGGCCCTTAAAAATCTGTCAGGCCAGCCCGAGGGTCGCATGACCCTGCGCGACACCGATGATCAAGCCATTGAAGCCTGGTTGACGCCCGAATACGTACTGCAACTGGTTCAGCGCGTCAATATCGGCCGCAACTATCCAACCTATATCCGCGAGGCGCTGCTGGGCGAGACCGAGAATGCCGAACAGCGCAAACGCCAGTTCGTGGCCCAGCGCCCTGTGCAACTGAAGATCCAGGCGTTGGAGCACCAGATAAAAAACGAAGCGGGCCTGACTCAACGTGGCTTCCAATACATCCGTGCGGTGGTCGCAACCAACCACGCCGAGCGCCACGTAAACAACGATGAGATCGTCATGCGGCCCCTGGCCTTTCAACGCAGGCCCGGTGCCAAGGCGGACAAGGTGCTGAACATGTTCATCATCGAGCCTCGCAACGTGCAGTCCGGGCCACACCTGCTGTATCGCCCGGCGTATCGCCAGTCACTGCTGGAGTTTCCCAGCCGCGACAGGTTGCTGGCAGCCATCGTTAAACCGGGAGAGCTTCAGGACAGTGTGTTGGCTTGGCTCTCCGACAGTGCCAGGGCCGTCTACAGCAATGGTGGGTTTACCCAGCCGCATTACGTGCGCATAGGCGGCGTGGGCTCGGAGTTCGACCCACTACCCGAGGTGCCGAAACCTGCAACTTTGGCCGGTGCCAATGATGAGTGTGGCGACGAAATCCTGTTGGCGCTCGCCAACAACACACTATTGGAGTTTCTGTTTGTCAGCGAGGCACAGCAGTTGCTGGAACAGGCCGACCGCGAATCGACCTCCAATGCCGAAAGCCGTTGGGCCTTGATTCTGGAAGGCGCGCAACTGGGATTCAACACGTTGTTGATGCTGGTGCGTGGACCGTTGGCGACGGTAGGATGGTTTGTGCAACTGGTGCAAGGCCTGACGCAGGATTTGCCGGCGCTGGAAAGTAACGACCCGATTGCCCGGGAATTGGCATGGGTCGACTTGCTGCTCAATACGGCCATGGTGCTGGTACACAACGCCGTGAGTACCACCCAAGCGGAACGTCCCATAAGCGGGGACGACAGTCTCGACCGCGCACTTGCTCGTCTGCCCCTCAGGCGCCCCGTCGATCAAGCCGAGGGCCCACTCCCGTCGATCAAGCGAGGCGTATTCGGCGTGCCCTCCGAACCACCGGGCGGAGGCAGAACCTTGCTCGACTTCGATCGCTCCCTGGCCAGCGACAGCGCCGCCGCGCGCCTGCTGGAGAAACTCACGTCGGTCAACGTTCGCTGGCCCGTGCCCACGCCGCAACCTGTCGCAATAGGCCCGTGGATGGGGCTGTACAAGATCGACAACCGTTGGCACGCCGCTGTGGGAGGCCTGCTTTTTCAGGTCAAAATCGTTCCGGGCTTCAGCGAGGTGTATATCGTTCATCCTGAGAAACCGGACCATCCCGGGATCAAGCTCAAAACCGACGGCAGCGGTCACTGGACGTTGGACCGCGGGCTGAAACTATCAGGCGGAGGCCCCAAGCGCCTGCAAGCGCTACGGGAAGAGAACCGGCGCAAGACCGAGGAACTCGTTGCTCAGATGCAGGCGCTCTCCGCCGATATTGTCCCCCGCATGGAGGCGTATACGGCCTCTGCGGAACAGATGACCAGCGTACGGGATGACCTGAAGAAAAAAGCCACTGAACTCTCATTGATCTGGAAACTCCTGCAAAAAGTCAGCAATGACAAAAGGCCCGCCCTGGAAGCGCGACACCTCCAGGCAATGCAGGCTTACTCAACACTGCGGGTCCAGTACGAGATTTTGCTGGAGAATCTGAAAAAGCAGTTTGAACCTACAATGGCGGTACGCCTGGAACTGGTCGAAGTCGGTAAGGCGTTGAAAAAATTCGCAGGCGCCGGGGCGCACGTCCAAGAGCTGCCAAAGATACTGAAAACGATTTTCGACCAGCAGACAGCCCTTCACATCTATGAGGCTACGTGGGTCAGGACGCTCTTTATGACGCTTACCGGGGAGCCCATGACCGCCCTGAGCGAACGCATGTACATCGGTAAGCTATTTGGCGACTCTGTGCTCTATAACGAGTATGTCACCAGGGCCGTTGAACTCGCCGATGGCATAGAACGCCTTGCAGGCATCACCCAGGCAATGCTGAACACCCTCGATCAGTTGGAACAGGTTTCAGCAGGCGGGCGTGGCGTACGCCAGGAACTCTTGAAAGATATCGTCTATCCACAAGCCTTCTTTCCTGAAAACCTGAAACTGCGCACCTTGATCCCACTCTCTTGGGCCACAGTGGTGATAGACAGTTCTCTACCGTCGCAAGAATCATTTTACGTCAAGCGCATGGACCAGGCCGACCTGGGCAATACCGCGTTTTCACACATCGAAGTGCGCAGCAGCGCAGACTACTCGCTTGCCGAGCAACGTGACGTATACGAGAGCGTTCTCGATAAATATCGTCAATACGAGAGCGCCCTCCTCGCCCTCAGGACCCTTAACCCGAACCGGCTCAACCCCGTTAGCGAGCGGCTGCTGGAAGGTCTCCAGTACGCGCGCAAGTTGGCAACAGACGAACTGGAGACGGTAGTGCGCGCCCAGGAACAATTGCAGGTGCAGTTGCCATTGTCTAAAGACCTGCGTCCCAAGGCGCCGACAAAGCGAGTGTTCAAGACCCAGCACAAGCACTATCTTATTGGCGACCTCAAGCCTGCCAGCGCGGCATCAGGGGGCGAGCACTATGAAATTGTCGACCAACTCAGCGGAAATACCATCGCCTCCTTCGAACAGCGCGCAGACGGCTGGGCAAGCACCCTGGAACCGCTCGAACTGCCTGCGCCTGGGCCAACCGCGACGCGCCCACTGACGATGCTGAAAACCCTTGGCCAAGGACTGGTCAAGGAGCGTGTCGATGTTCAACGGGTGATCGAAGCCCAACAGCCATTGCTGGCTTCACCCGCGACCCAAGAGTCGATCGACCCCGGCAACTGGGATAAATCGCTTACCGGGCTAGCCACCAAACTTACCGAGATTGCCGACGAAATCGCACGCGGGCATCTCGACAAGCCCTCGGCGAAAGGCTTGGTCGACGAGTTCCGCGCCCAGGCCCGGGACATGCAGCGCGAGGCCCAGCGAGTCTGTAGCGCCGCGTACAAACAGCAATGGCCGACTCAGGAAAGCCTCGACTATCTATGGCGCCATGGTGAAATCGATATCAACCTGACAAGCCGCGCAGACCCGCAACGGCCAACCCTCAGTGGCGACTTCTTTACCGAGTACGCCGTGTACGACAAGGCACAGAAACCGCCTGTGGTGCTGTGGTATGCACACTTTCACTATGCAACGGCCGATGCTTCACCGAGCGACTACACCCGGGCGCATCTGAAACTGGCTGCACAACGCAAATACACGCAAAAGGATTTGCTCAAGGCGCACGTCCAGGCGTCTTTGCGTGAGCAACAGGTGCCTGGCGCCGAGCCGGTCAGGAAGATCCTCTACACATTGATAACAGCGCCTGTGGATCAACTGTTCCTGACCATCGCACCAGCCTCCGGCCCGCGCTGACAAGTCGCCCAAAACGCAAGCACCCGATGTTTGGCATCGGGCGCTTGCCGATACGCTCGGCTCAGTGGGCAAACAACGAGTTGCCCTTCTGCCCCGCCAGCTTCTCGGGCTTGATCAGGAACCGTGCCAGCGCAGGCAGCAGCCACAGTGCGCCGAACATGTTCCAGAGCAACATGAAGGTGAGCATCAGGCCCATGTCGGCCTGGAACTTGATCGCCGAGAAGATCCAGGTGCACACGCCGATGGCCAGGCACAGGCCAGTGAACAGCACCGCTTTACCGGTGGATTTCAGCGTCTGGTAGTAAGCCTCCTGCAACGGCAGGCCGGCACGCAGGAAGCTTTCCAGGCGGCTGTAGATGTAAATGCCGTAGTCCACGCCAATCCCCACGCCCAGCGCCACCACCGGCAAGGTCGCGACCTTCACACCAATGCCCATGAACGCCATCAGCGCGTTGCCCAGCACCGAGGTCAGCACCAGCGGCAAGACGATGCACAAGGTCGCCGCCCAGGAACGGAAGGTGATCATGCACATAGTAGCCACACACAGGTACACCAGCAGCAGGATGATCAACTCCGACTCCTTGATCACCTCATTGGTGGCCGCTTCGATACCGGCGTTACCAGCGGCGAGGATAAATTCCAAGCCGTCCTTGTTGTTCTCCTTGGCGAACTCCTGCACCGCATGTACGGCGCGGTCAAGGGTTTCGGCCTTGTGATCGTTGAGGAACACCAGTACCGGCGCGACGGAACAGCTGTTGTTGTACAAGCCATCGGCGCGGGCGATCGAGCTGTTGAGTACATCCGGGTTGCGCGACAGGGTTTCCCACTTCAGGTTGCCCTCGTTCATGCCCTTGATCATCTGCTTGGACACGGTCACCAGGGAAATCGCCGATTGCACACCCTCGGTGTTCTGCATCTTCCACATCAACTGGTCGATAGGCGCCATCGTTTCATAGCGCGAGCAACCTTCGGCCTTGGTCTTGACCATCACCACCAGCACGTCGGAACTGGTGGAGTAATTGCTGATGATAAAGTTGTTGTCCTTGTTGTAGCGCGAGTCGGGACGCAACTCCGGCGCGCCCTGGTCGAGGTCGCCGATCTTCAGGTTCTGGCTGTACCAGAGGCCGCCACCAAAGGCGACCAGCGCAAGAAACACCGAGACGGGTGCCACTTTGGGGCTGGCGAACTTGGACAACAAGCGCCAGAAGGCATGCTCGCGGTTCGCGTCCCTTTTGCTACGTTCAATGGAGCGTTTGCTGATGCCTACGTAGGAAATCGCGACCGGCAGCAGAATCAGGTTGGTAAATACAATCACCGCCACGCCAATGGAAGCGCCGATGGCCAACTCGCGGATCACCCCGATATCGATGATCAGCAGGGTGATAAAGCCCACGGCATCGGCCAGGATCGCGATCATCCCCGGCAGGAACAATTGGCGGAAAGTACGGCGCGCAGCCGTCAGCGCGTTGTCGGCATCACTGGATTGCAGGGCGATACCGTTGATTTTCTGCACGCCGTGGGAAATACCGATGGCGAAGATCAGGAACGGCACCAGCATCGAATAGGGGTCCAACCCAAAGCCCACTGCGTGCATCAGGCCCAGTTGCCAGACTACCGCCACCAGGGTGGTGATCAACACCGCGATGGTGCTGCGGATACACCAGGTGAACCAGTACAGCAGCACCAGCGTAATGACGAACGCGATGCCGAAGAACAGGACCACCATGATCAGGCCATCGATCAGGTCGCCGACTTTCTTGGCGAAACCAACGATATGGATCTTCACATCAGGGTTCTGCGCTTCGAACTTGTCGCGGATCTTTTCTTCAAGTTCGTGGGAAAATTTCTGGTAGTCCAGGGCTAACAATTTGCCCTGGTCCTGCGGGTCCGGATACGACTCCAGCAGCGGAATGTCGACGATGCTCGACTTGAAATTATTCGCAACCAGCCGCCCTACTTGCCCGGACTTGAGTACGTTGTTGCGCAGTTGATCGAGGCTCTCCGGCGAGCCATCGTAGCTCTGGGGGATTACTTCACCACCGGCAAACCCCTCTTCGGTCACCTCTGTCCAACGTACGCTGGGGCTCCACAAGGACTTGAGGCCAGAGCGGTCGACGCCAGAGATGTAGAACACTTCGTCATTGATCTGACGCAGGGTCTCCATGTACTCCTTGCTGAAGATATCGCCGTCCTTGGCCTCTACCGAGATGCGTACCGTGTTGCCCAGGTTCGCCAGGTCATTGCGGTGCTCCATCATCTTTACAATGAAGGGATGATCGAGGGGGATCATTTTTTCGAAGCTGGTAGAAGGCCGGATCAACGTCGCTTGCCAGAACAGGAAGATGCTGACCACCAGGCAGATGACAATCACTGCCGGGCGGTTATTGAAAATCAGGCGTTCCAGAAACGTCGCCTTGTCGTTGTGATGACTACTCATGTAGATCCCCGCCTTCTTATTATTGTGCCTTGGCTTACTTGATCAGCTCAGTGCCGGTTGGACCGGCAACGCGAACACCGCCCTGCCCCACCAGAATCAAGTTGCCATTGCCTGCCGCCGTCACCGCCGACAACGAAATACGGTCCGCGCGGTTGTACACGCTGAAAGTCACGCCGTCGTCTTGGCTCACCACCACGCTGCCGCCGTGACCCACCACCACCAGTGAGCCATCGCCCATCAGTGTCGCGCCCGACAGGCCGAACTCCAGGGCGCCACGGGCAGCCTTCAGCTCCACCGGGGTCCAGGTATCACCGAAATCGGTGGAACGATAAAGATTGCCGCGCAGGCCGTAGGCCAACAGGGTCCTGGGCTGAGCAGTACCGATAACGCCAAACAGCGAGCCCTCGTAAGGGCCTTCGAGTTTTTCCCAGGTTTGCCCGTCGTCGCTGGAACGAAACATGCTGCCCTGCTCACCGACGATAAACAGGCCGGCGTCTTTTACCCGGGCGATGGCGTTGAGGTGGTATTGGTCTTCGTTGTCCAGGCGATCGCTGATGTCCTGCCAGGTTTTGCCGGCGTCCGTGGTCTCGATCAGCGCACCGTAGGCGCCAACGGCGAACCCGTGATTGGCGTCGTTGAACAGGATGTCCAGCAACGGCGCTTCGCGCTTGAGGTCCTGGAATTGTTGGGTCCAGGTTGCACCACCATCAGCACTGGCGAGAATTTGCGCATCATGTCCGACGGCCCAGCCACGCTGGTCATCGACGAAATACACCGCTGTGAGCAATTGCCGGGTGGGCACCTTGGCCTGGGTCCAATGGGCACCCTGATCATCGGAATAGAGAATATGCCCGCGATCACCCACCGCAACCAGGCGTTTGCCGGCGTGGACGACGTCGATCATCAGGCTTTTTTCGGCCATGGCCGACTCAATAGCAGACACTGACGCAACGGTGCCGGTTGTGGCCTGGGCGATTGTCGAAAAGACACCAGCCCCCATCAGCGAGAGCGCTGTGACCAGCACCGCGACTTTGCGCGACGCTCGCGGGCGGTAAAAACCCACACCCATGACAGGCTCACTCATAGACCTTTCTCCCATTTATTATTGTTAGGTCGTATCGCCTTCCCGGGCTCTCAAGGGCCAGAACACTGTCCTGAAACCTGCAACCTAGAGCCACTTCTTGAGGCAGGGCCATCCTATCGGGCTTTCGAATCGTCTGACAATCAGCGCTACGTTATGTTTTGTTAACTGAAGGCCAATTGCCCATTGGCTGAATATAGCTGCATTCGCCAAAGTAATGAGTGGGCACTGCGCGCAAACGATTTTTTATTCTATCTATTGAATTTTGGCAATTTTTATTCCATTAATTCGCATCCTGAAAACAACAATTCAAAAGGACCATCGTTATGCGAGAACTCGGAGTCGGTCTGATCGGCACAGGCTTCATGGGCCGCGCCCACGCGCTGGCGTTCAACAATGCCCGAGCAGTGTTTGAATTGCCGTTCGACCTGAAGCTGGCGGCCCTGGCCGACGCCGATACCGAACGCGCTCAACGCTGCGCTTGGGCCTGGGGGTTTGCCACCGCCCATGGCGACTGGCAAACGTTGATCAACGACCCCAAGGTCGACGTTGTAGCGATCACCACACCCAACCATCTGCACTACCCCATGGCCATGGCGGCGATTGCGGCAGGCAAGGCGGTGTATTGCGAAAAGCCATTGGCCGTCAGCCTGGAACAGGCCGATGCCATGCGCCGCGCCGCCAGCGCAGCCGGGGTGGTGACCCGGGTCGGCTACAACTACCAGCACAACCCGATTATCGACCTGGCCCGGCAACTGATCGAAAGCGGCGAGTTGGGGCAGATCATCAGTTTCCAGGGCGAATTCAGCGAAGACTTCATGGCCAACCCCGTTTCGCCCTGGTCGTGGCGTTGCGAGGCGGAACATGCCGGTGGCGCACTGGCGGACCTGGGCAGCCATCTACTGTCCATGGCCAGGTTCCTGGTGGGTGATGTGCAAAGCGTCTGCGCCGATACCCAGACCGTTCACACCCAACGCCCTGCCAGCCCGGGCAGCACCGAAATGCGCTCGATCGTGGTGGACGATCAGGTCCACGCCTTGCTGCGCTTTGCCAACGGAGCACGTGGTACCGTCAGCAGCAGTTGGCTCAAGCGCGGCTACAAGAATCACCTGAACTTCGAGATCAGCGGCACACACGGGACGCTGGCCTTCGATCAGGAACGCTTGAATGAACTGCGCCTGTGTCGCGCCGGCGAAGACAGTTTCCAACGATTGCTCGCAGGCCCTGCTCAGCCTGGCTACGCGGCGTTCAGCCCCGCAGCCGGGCATCAGTTGGGGTACAACGAGTTGAAGACGCTGGAAGTGCAGGAGCTGATCATGGCCCTGGCGGGTCAGGGATCGACCGGCACAGACTTTACCGCAGCGTGGGAAGTGGAGCGGTTGGCCACGGCAATTCGGGTTGCTGCGCGTGAAGAACGCTGGGTTCAGGTAAGTGAGATGTAAAGGGGCTTCCTTGGCGAGGCTGCGATAGCGGAGTGTCAGGCAACGTAGATGCCGGCAGTACCGCCGTCATCGTAGCCTCGCTTGCGCTCGACAACTCCCACCTTTGATCTTGGCCATCCTCAAAACGCCAACTTGAACCCGATCAACCCCAACATTACCGCCAGACACGGGCGCAACAATTCATCCGAAACCCTGCCGGACATGTGGCTGCCCACATAAATCCCCGGCAGCGAGCCCATCAGCAAGAACCCCAGTAACTGCCAGTCCATGTTGCCCATGCTCGCATGGCCAAGGCCGGCGACCAGCGTCAACGGGACTGCGTGCGCAATTTCGGTGCCCACCAGGCGTCTGGTGGCCAAAAACGGATAAAGGATAAACAACGCCACCGTGCCCAGCGCGCCGGCACCGATGGACGTCAGCGCCACCATGGTGCCTAGGATCGCCCCGGTGAATACAGTCAACCCGTTCAGGTTACGCGGGTTCATGTGGTAGTGATCACCAGCGTGACGCTGAGCGAACGCCAGCAGCTTTTTCTTGAACAAAATCGCCAAGGCCGTCAGCAGCAACACCACGCCCAATGCCTGCCTGATCACCTCATTCAGGGCGCTGGGATCAGTGTGCAGGCTTTTGAGAAACCATAGCGTCAGCAACACCGCCGGGACGCTGCCCAGGGTCAGCCAGCCGGTGATGGTCCAGTCAATGTTCTTGTTCTTGCCGTGGACCAGCACCCCGCCGGCCTTGGTAATGGCGGCGTACAACAAGTCAGTGCCCACGGCCGTCGCCGGGTTGATGCCAAACCACAACAGGATAGGCGTCATCAACGAGCCCCCACCAACGCCGGTCATACCGACGATAAAACCAACAATCAGGCCCGCCACCACAAAACCAAAATTACCTACATCCATTGCAACTACCTGCGGCCTTATAGATTTCTGGCGGCAGCATAGCGATTTTTCTTATAACTACTTATACCGATACGATCTGACTTTATTCCTTTTTTTACTGACTTCCGTCCGCTGGCGAAAACCATCAACTTCAAACAACCGTCAAACCTGTCAACTTTCACAGTAGCGAGCTTGCTTGATTCAGGGGCAACCTGCCCATGCTTTTATTCTCATGCAGAGCTAGGTGCCGAATCTCTCTTTTGGATTGTTCACGGAAGAAAATCATGCTGACACGCCGCCATTTTTTGACACTTGCATCACTGGGAGTGGCGTGGGCTTCATCAGGTATAAAAAACCAGTCGATTGCAGATGAACGCCCCATGATGGGCGCGCCTGCCCCCTTCTCATTTGAAGGCTTGATTGAACTGACGCAAGCCACGGCACAGCGACCTTACCTCTATCCATCGACAGCCTTGGCGGGGGTGCTGTCGAAAATTGACTATGACGCCCACGCTAAAATCATGTTCGATCCAAAACGAGCTCTTTTCGCCACAGGGCTGGGGCGATATCCGATTACCTTCGTGCATCTGGGAAATTTTTTCCGGGTGCCGGTAAAGATGTACGTTATTACAAATGGCGTTGCCCAAGAGTTCAATTACGACGCGGCCTACTTCGACAAGCCTTCCGATAGCCCTGCCCACTCCCTGCCACCTGGGAGTGGGTTTGCAGGTTTTCGCCTGCAGGAAAGTCGTGTCGGCAATCAAAAGACGCTAAATTGGAAGCACAACGATTGGGTGGGTTTTATGGGGGCCTCGTATTTTCGTGCAATCGGCGAGCTTTACCAATACGGCCTCTCAGCGCGGGGCATTGCGCTGGATGTAGCGCACGCGACCGGTAAGCCCGAAGAGTTTCCTGACTTCACGCACTTCTGGTTCGAGACACCCAAGGATGATAACAATCGGGGCGTTACGCTTTACGCCTTGCTTGATGGCCCGAGCATCTGTGGCGCCTATCGTTTCGTGATCAGTCGCACCAAAGGTGTGGTCATGGATATCGACAGCGTCTTGTTTTTGCGCAGGAGTGTGAGTCGTTTTGGTGTTGCGCCCCTCACCTCGATGTATTGGTTCAGTGAGAAGGCCAAGCCCACCGCCGCCGATTGGCGCCCCGAAGTGCATGACTCCGACGGGCTGGCCCTTTGGACTGGAAGTGGTGAGCGCATCTGGCGTCCCTTGAACAACCCCCCGCGCACCATGGCTTCGGCATTCGGCGACAATAACCCCAAGGGATTCGGGCTGCAGCAACGGGATAGAGATTTCAACCACTATCTGGAAGGCGTGCATTACGAGCGGCGCCCCAACCTGTGGGTCGAACCTCTCGGTGATTGGGGAGAAGGCAGCGTGCAGTTAGTGGAAATCCCTACCGACGACGAAATCCACGACAACATCGTTGCCATGTGGGTCCCCAAGAAGCCTGCCGAAGCTGGCGATATTTACCGCCTACGGTACCGACTGCATTGGCTGGCAGACGAGCCCTACCCCTCTGAGTTGGCTCGTTGTGTCGCTACTCGCTTGGGCAATGGAGGACAGCAAGGCAAACCACGACCCAAAGGGGTACGCAAGTTCAGCGTAGAATTCAAAGGTAAGTCATTGGAAAACCTGCCCAAGGGAATACAACCGCAGGCGGTACTTTCCGCGTCAAGAGGGACTTTCTCACTGGTATTTACCGAAGTTGTGCCCCATGGTGTGGCGGGTCACTGGCGTGTTCAATTTGACTTGATTGTCGATGGCAAGGACCCGGTGGAGCTTCGTCTGTTTTTACGCTTGGAAAACGAGACGCTATCTGAAACCTGGCTGTATCAATACCACCCATTTCAGTCCAGCTCCGGCGCTATCGCCCTACCTTCCTGAGCTCGGTGTATCAGGTTGATTAATTAACCGCACGAGCCACTGGTGCTGGATTTAATCACCCACACCCGCCATCCTCCACGCTTTAGCCGCCTTATCAGCGGCGCTGGACGCTCTAAGGAATTTTTCATGCACGACCAAGCCCTCGCCCCTGCCGATTTCGAGTTCATCGAAGAAGTCCTGTTGAAGTACGGCGAAGATCATTCAGTGTTGAACCTGGCCGAGCTCGATGGTTACTTCACCGCGCTGGTTTCGTCCCCAACACAGGTCGACGTAAGCGAATGGTTCCCTGCGATCTGGGGTGGGCGGAATCCTGAGTGGGAACAGATAGACGAAGCCCAACGATTCCTCGAACTGTGCATACGCCACACGAACACTCTCGCCAGTCAACTAGCGCTGGACGCCGAAAGCTTCAAGGCGCGCTTCGAAGAAACCGAGCATCAGGGACGAGCGCTGACCCTGGCTGAAGAATGGTGCTTTGGCTATATCCGTGGCGCGGCCATAGGTAAGTGGCCAGCCCTGCCCGCCGAGCAGGCCGCCCAACTGGAAACCATCTCCTGGTGCGCCGAACAGGACAACTTCGAATTGCCAGCGGACCTGGATGTGCAAGCCCACCAACAACGCGTGGCAGCCATCGAGCCAGCAGCCAGGGCCTTGCACGATTATTGGGCAAGCAAGCGCTGATACAGCGGCGCTCCCACGGCATTTGACCATACCCTGTGGTTTGGTCGATTATTCGTTTCCGCCAGCCGGCCACTCCCAGCCACTCCAGCCTTATCAGGAGCCTTGTCCCTTGAGTTCGCAGAAAACCGTGACCGTTACGCCGCCTAATTTTCCATTGAACGGCAAGGTAGCACCGCCCGGCTCCAAATCCATTACCAACCGTGCCCTGTTACTCGCGGCCCTGGCCAAAGGCACCAGTCGCCTGAGTGGGGCGCTTAAAAGCGACGACACCCGGCATATGTCCGTGGCATTGCGGCAGATGGGCGTGGTCATTGACGAGCCGGATGACGTGACCTTTGTCGTGACCGGTCAAGGCCAGTTGCAATTGCCGAAACAACCGCTGTTTTTGGGCAATGCCGGCACCGCGATGCGTTTTCTCACGGCAGCGGTTGCGACGGTGCAAGGCACTGTAGTGCTCGATGGCGACACGTACATGCACAAGCGCCCTATCGGCCCGCTGCTGGAAACCCTGGGCCAGAACGGTATCCAGGTGGATAGCCCAAGCGGTTGCCCCCCGGTGACAGTGCATGGCACCGGGCGAGTCCACGCCAGGCGTTTCGAGATCGACGGCGGCCTGTCGAGCCAATACGTCTCGGCCCTGTTGATGCTCGCCGCCTGTGGCGAAAAACCCATTGAAGTAGCGCTGACCGGTAAAGATATCGGTGCCCGTGGTTACGTCGACCTGACATTGGACTGCATGCGCGCGTTCGGTGCCCAGGTGGAGGTGGTTGACGACAGCACCTGGCGCGTAGCGCCTACCGGCTACAGCGCCCACGACTATCAGATCGAACCCGATGCCTCCGCCGCAACCTACCTCTGGGCCGCAGAAGTGCTCACTGGCGGCAAGATCGACCTGGGCGTAGCCCCGCAAGATTTCACCCAGCCCGATGCCAAGGCCCAGGCGGTGATTGCACAGTTCCCGAACATGCAATCCATCGTCGTTGGTTCGCAAATGCAGGACGCCATTCCAACCCTCGCGGTGCTTGCCGCCTTCAACAACACCCCGGTGCGTTTCACGGAGCTGGCCAACCTGCGGGTCAAGGAATGCGACCGGGTCCAGGCCCTGCACGACGGACTCAACGAAATCCGTCCGGGCCTGGCGCACATCGAAGGCGACGATCTGCTGGTGGCCAGTGATCCGACACTCGCGGGCAGCTCGTGCAACGCGTCGATCGACACCCACGCCGACCACCGCATTGCCATGTGCTTTGCCTTGGCAGGCCTGAAAATCTCGGGGATCAGAATCCAGGACCCCGATTGCGTGGGCAAGACCTATCCTGAGTACTGGAACGCCTTGGGCAGCCTCGGCGTACAGCTCAGCTACTGAGTCACAGCGCCAACGTGGGGAGGGAGTGATCATGACAATTCGCCAACCCTGCCCACCTGCTGTCTGTGACTGCGAACGCCGGCAACTGCTCGAGGTCGCGAACGCAGACCAGCGCATCCTGCAACTGACCCGCCAGGAAGAAAAGCGCTTGCTGGAGCGCCTGGAAAACGTGCAGAGCCTGGCGGACCTTGAGCGGATGCAGCAACTGATGCACCAGCAACTGGGTATCCGGGTACACATCGCACCCGGTCACACCGAAGTCAAAAGCATGCGCGGAATTCAAATCGTTATCGACGAATTGCCAGGGCTATGCCGCAAGACCCGGCAATCGATTCCGTCGGCAATCCGCAAAGGCCTGGAGAACCGCCCGGAAATCGCCTATCGCTTGCTGGATGCCCATGACCTGTTCAGAGACGCCTGATCTGCGGCTGTAAACTAGACCGATAGCGCCTCTGTTGCATCAGCACCTGCAAAGATCCCCTGCCCTGTTCGCCACGCGGCCTCCAGATGGACCTTGGGCGTGCGCACTTCGGACTCCAGCAACAGTTGCGAACTCAGCACTTTCGCCCCGCAATAATCAAAGATCCCATGATCGATCTGGGTCCGCATGGCGCTGGTATAACCGTGGCGCTCGAACGTGCCTTCATCGGCTCCGCCCACGCCCAGCAGATGCACGCGCAGACGCCCCAGTTTCTTTATCGTTCTGCCCGTCTGCATGTCGTATTCCAGGGCCCAGCCATTGCTGAATACCCGGTCGATCCAGCCCTTGAGCAAGGCCGGCATGGACCACCAATACACCGGGTAAACCAAGACCAGCGCGTCGGCGCGGTCGATGCGCGCCTGCTGCGCCTGGACATCGGCGGGTGGTGTGGCGCGAGCGCGGTGTACGGCATGGTCAGCAAGGGTGAACCGTGGATCGAAACCTTCAGCCGCCAGGTCGGCGATTTCAGAGGTGTTTCCCTGGCTGGCAACGCCGGCTGCGACCTGCGCGGCCAGGCTGTGCGTCAAGGAACGGGGATCGTGATGGGCGACAACAATAAGCGCATGCATGACGGATGCTCCAGTGATACGCTGAGTTAAGTTACGATCAGTAAGTTACTTTTGGTATATAAGCATGTCAAGCACCGAAATACCTGTGCCTCGTCGCCGCCTGTCCCGGGAGGATCGCCTGCGCCAGCTGCTGGACAGGGCCTGGAGGTTGGTTCGCGAAGAAGGCACCGAAGCGCTGACCCTGGGTCGTTTGGCAGAAATGGCGGGGGTCACTAAACCGGTGGTGTACGACCACTTCAGCACGCGCGCAGGCTTGCTCGCGGCGTTGTACAAGGATTTTGACGAACGTCAGAATACGGTTCTGGAGCAGGCCCTGGCGGCCAGTGAGCCAAGCCTTGAAGGTCGAGCCGGCGTTATCGCTTCATCCTATGTCGAATGTGTGCTGCTTCAGGGGCGCGAAATACCGGGCGTGATCGCCGCTTTGAACGGGGCTCCGGAGTTGGAGGCGCTCAAGCGCGAGTACGAGATGATTTTCATGGTCAAGTGCCGCGATGTGCTCGCGCCCTTTGCCCCGTCGGGCGACATCTCGCTGGCCGGCCTGCGCGCCATGCTGGGTGCGGCCGAGGCACTGTCCCATGCAGCGGCCAGCGATGAAATCAGCCCCGCGCAAGCCCAGGAAGAACTGCTGGAGACCATCAAGGCCATGGTCCGGCGAGGCGCACGCTTGAAGAGCTGAAGGCTATGCCTGTCGCCCTTGTACAAAGGCCTGGGCCTTGCGGGTCATCTGGTCAAAATGACGGTCCCGCTGTTTTTCTGCGTCGATCATGGCCCGCTTGCCATGCTTTTGCAGCAGGTAGGTGTGAATTTGCCGCACCTCCAGCGAGCTGTAGATCGATGCCACATCCAAAAGGCCCATCAGACCGTCGGTGCTGTAGTCGCGGGTGTTCATCAACACCTGTGTACCGCGCACACCCCGCACCTGGAACCCCATGGATTCGAATACCGGGACCTTCTCTACGGCGCAGGTCAGTTCGGCATGGGGATAACGACCGAGCATGTCCTGCATCATGGCCCGCGCCACGCCCTTGCGCCGATAGGCCGCCCCCACAGCCATGTACGCAACCCCGCAGGCCTGGGGATCATCCTTGACCGGCAGGTACAGTAAAAAGCCACTGACTTTTTCCGGATCCTGCTCGTCCAGTGCCACGATCAACTCCACCGCAATGCCCTTGGAGCCGCCCACCGCTTCAAGGTACAGGTGTACTTCATAGCCAATCGCATATTGATAGATGTTGTACAGCAGGTTGCTCGCCGGGATTGCGACCATGCTGATGTCAGTCAGATTGTCGACCACCAACTGCAGGATTTGGCTGTTGATGGGTTCGGGGCATGGGGAGGTGTAGTGAGTCAGGGTGTACATCGAATTCCTGTTTCCTGATATTTCGCATTAAGCCTGGAAAGATTGTACCTGTTGCAGCAGCGCTTCGACGCATCGACTGCCATCGACTCGTTGCGCAGGATGCTTCAACCGAGCAAACCATGCCTCGTGCCGGGGCCGACTGCGCCCGGCGAATGTAGCGTTGTCATAGCCTGCGGCCCATGCCAGAAACGCTTGGTGTGCAGCATGCATGTCGCCGCCGGGCGCAACGCGCTCGCCAAAACGCACCGCCTCCCGATCCTTGAGGCGCTCGATTCGCAGCGGTGTCGGCGTGTCAACCAACACCACCTGTTGCGCATCCACGATCAGCTCATCACCCCAACCGTCCAATGAGCCGGACAGCACCCATTGTCCACGAGCCAGCGCCTGTCCAAGCAAAGCCACGCGCTCTGCCGGCAATCGCGCTTTTACGTAGGGCGGGTCCGTGGCATACCAGTAGTAATCGTCCACATCGACATGTGGCAGTTGCAGCGCCGCCGCCAGAGCCTTGCCCAGTGTGGTAACACCCGCACCCGAGGCGCCCGTCAGATAGACCCTTTGAATCATTGTGCACACACCTCCCGCAGGCATCCGCGTAACCAACGATGCGCCAGATCAGCATCTGATCGCGGATGCCAGAGCATCGCCACACTGAACTGCGGCAAATCGACCGGCAAGGCGAAGCTATAAAGGCCTTCGCGCAGGCCTTGGGTATAACGCTCCGGCACGCTGGCGATCAGGTCGGTGCGATGCGCCAGGGCCAGCGCCGTGGAGAAGCCAGTGACGATGGTGGCTACCTCACGCGTCAGTTGCAGGGCCTCGAGCGCATCGTCAATTTGCCCACGAACCCGACCGCGACGCGACACGTAGATGTGCTTGCCGGCGGCATAGCGCTGCGCGGTGATTTCGCCGCGACAAAGGGGGTGATCCTTACGTACAACCCCGATAAAGCGGTCACGGAACAGCAGTTGAGTCATCACTTCGGGATTGGCGTGACTGTCGACCACGCCGGTTTCCAGATCAACGCTGCCGTCGCGCAAAGGCGTGCCCTGCCCATCCGGCTTGTATACGAAGTGCAGCTTCACGCCCGGCGCCTGTTCGGCCACACGGGCGATCAGCGCAGGACCGAAACTTTCGACGAAGCCTTCACTGCTGCGCAGGACAAAAGTACGCGTCAACTGCGCAAGGTCTATGGCCTGGGCCGGACGCAATACGGCTTGGGCGTCCAGCACCAACTGGCTGACCTGTGCCCGCAGTTGCTGGGCTCGCAGTGTTGGCACCAAGCCACGGCCAGCGCGTACCAGCAGCGGATCGCCCGTGGTTTCACGCAGGCGTGCCAATGCCCGGCTCATGGCCGACGGGCTCAGCCCAAGGCGCTGGGCTGCGCGGGCGACACTGCCCTCGGCAAGCAGGACGTCGAGGGTAACCAGCAAGTTGAAGTCAGGGCTCGACACGGGCATGTCCTCTGATGGCGTTTGATGCAGCTATAACCTGCAACTGTTGCGTCTTCCGCCATCTTAGGCGACGCCGTAGATTTCTGACAGCTGCCGGTTGGGCAGCAGCTTCACTCAGGAATCGGTTATGACCTCCAAGACCCCGCGCAGCGCCATCGCCAGCCTGTCGCTGACCATGCTGCTGGCATCTTTGGGCACCAGTATTGCGAACGTCGGCCTGCCCGAAATGGCCATCACGTTCGACGCAACGTTTTCATCGGTGCAATGGGTGGTGCTGGCTTACTTACTGGCCATTACCGCAGTCATTGTCAGTGTCGGCCGTCTTGGAGATCGGATAGGCCACCGCCGTTTGTTGCTCGCGGGTTTGCTGCTGTTCGTCATCGCCTGCATCTTGTGCGGCGCAGCCTCTTCCCTGGCGCAGCTGATTGCTGCCCGCGCGGTCCAAGGACTCGGCGCGGCAATGATGATGACAATGGCGATGGCATTGATCGGCCAGAGTGTATCCAAGGAACGCACCGGCCGGGTGATGGGGCTGCTGGGCACCATGTCGGCGGTTGGCACGGCTGCCGGGCCGGCAGCAGGCGGTGTATTGATTGCCGGGTACGGTTGGCGCGCGGTGTTCCTGAGCCTGGTACCGCTGGGGCTCGTGGCGCTTGCCCTCGCCTATCGCGCCCTGAGCCACGACAAACACCCCGCACCGTCACGGCAAACCGCGCTCGATCTACGCGCAATATTGCGCAATCCGACGCTCAAGGCGGCGCTGATCATGAGCACACTGGTGATGGCGGTGATGATGGCCACCCTGGTGGCCGGACCGTTCTACCTGAGCCATGGCGTGGGGCTTGGCCCGGCCTGGATGGGCTTGGCAATGGCTGTCGGCCCCGTCATTGCAGCATTGGCGGGCATGCCTGCGGGGCGTTTGACCGAGCGTTTCGGCTGCCGGGCCATGACCCTGGCCGGCTTGCTGGCGATGCTGGCCGGCTGCCTGGCACTGGCACTATTGCCACAACAGGCCGGCGCTGCCGGTTATATCGGTGCGCTGGCCATCCTCACCCTCGGCTATGCCCAATTCCAGACTGCGAACAACACTTTGGTAATGAGCGACCTTGCGCCAGACCGCCGCGGGGTGATTGCCGGCCTGCTGAACCTTTCACGTAACCTGGGGCTGATTGTCGGCGCCTGGGCACTGGGTGCGGTGTTTGCCTGGGAGACCGGTGATATCAACCGCGCCCCACCCGAGGCACTGAGCAATGGCCTGCACATCACCTTTGGCCTATCACTGGGGCTGGTGCTAATGGCCATGGGTTGCCAAAGGAAAACCGCATTGTCCCCATCGGCACCTTGACAAGGGAAAATCCCAACGGCTATTGTCTGACAACCTGACTACCAAGGTTTTGCCATGCTTGAGCTCCAGCGCCCAGACTCCCTTGTGATGCGTGTCGTCAACGCTATTCGCGCCGAGATCGACAACGGGCAACTGGCGCCTGAATCGCGACTACCTACCGAACAACAGCTGGCTGAACAGTTGAATGTCAGCCGCTCGGTGGTGCGCGAGGCGATAGCGCAACTCAAGGCCGACGGTGTATTGACAGCACGGCGTGGCTTGGGCTCGTTCATTTCGCAGACGCCGGCAGGTACGGTGTTCCGCTTTCCGCAAACCAATGGTCGCCGACCGGACCTGGCGCAAATGTTCGAAGTGCGCCTGTGGATCGAAACCCAGGCAGCCTCGATTGCTGCCTGTCGTCGCGATGCGGGTGACTTGCAACGCATGAAGCATGCGCTGCAGCAAATGCACGACAAACGTACCGACCTGGAAGCTGCTGCACTTGCCGACGTTGAATTTCATCGGGCAATTGCCGACGCCAGCAAGAACGACTACTTCGTCGCCTTCCACGACTTCCTCAGAAACCAGCTGGCAAGCGCACGCAAGACTGCGTGGGAAAACTCGGCACGGATTGCCAGCGGTTCGACGGATGCTCTCCAGGAGCACGAAGCCCTTTACCAGGCCATCTGCGACGGTGATGCCCACGCAGCGGCAGCAACAGCCGAGGCGCACTTGCGCGCTGCGGCAAAGCGTCTGCAATTGGAATTGCCGGCAACACACTGATTGACCCCATTCGTATAAGCGCGTCTGCGGGCGCGCCGTTTTTTTAACAAAAACATTAGTCTGACAACCTGATAAGCAGACTGAAATGTATCGATTTAGGTGGCAACCAAATGATTTATGACTTTTGCATCATCGGCGGTGGCATCGTCGGTTTGGCCACAGCGATGGAATTGCTCAAACGCCAACCTGGCGCATCACTGGTGATCCTGGAGAAAGAAGCGTTGCTGGCCAAGCACCAGACCGGCCACAACAGCGGTGTGATTCATGCAGGTATCTACTACGCTCCGGGCAGCCTGAAGGCTGACTTGTGCAAGCGTGGCGCGGCAGCCACCAAGCAGTTTTGCAGCGAACACGGCATTGCGTTCCAGGTGTGCGGCAAGGTGCTGGTAGCGTCCACCCCGCTGGAAATGCAAAGGATGGAAGCGCTGTATGCGCGCTCGCAGCTCAACGGCATGCAGGTCGAGCGCCTCGATGCCGATCAGTTGCGCGCTCGCGAGCCCAACATCGTCGGTATGGGCGGGTTGTTCCTCGATGCCACGGGGATCGTCGATTACCGCCAGGTCTGCGAAACCATGGCCCGTGTCATCCGCAGCGGCGGCGGTGAGATTCGCCTGGAGCAAACCGTTAGCGCGATTGAAGAAGACACCGACAAGGTCAGCATCAGCACCCACCAAAGCACCTGGCAGGCCCGACACCTGGTGGTGTGCGCCGGCTTGCAGTCAGACCGCCTGGCAACCCTGGCCGGGATCGACATTGATCATCAGATCATCCCGTTTCGCGGCGAGTACTTCCGCTTGCCGGCGACGAAAAACAACATCGTCAACCATTTGATCTACCCAATCCCGGACCCGGAGCTGCCGTTCCTGGGGGTGCATCTGACGCGCATGATCGATGGCAGCGTTACTGTCGGGCCAAACGCGGTACTTGGGCTGGGGCGCGAAAACTACAAGAAATTTTCCGTCAACTGGAAGGACGTGGCCGAGTACGCGCGCTTCCCCGGTTTCTGGAAAACCATTTGGCAGAACCTCGGCTCGGGGAGCGTCGAGATGAAGAACTCGCTGTTCAAATCCGGTTACCTGGAGCAATGCCGCAAGTACTGCCCGTCCCTGCAGATCGATGATCTGCTGCCCTACGAAGCGGGTATCCGTGCCCAGGCAGTGATGCGCGACGGCACGCTGGTCCACGATTTTCTGTTCGCCCAGACGCCACGCATGCTTCACGTGTGCAACGCGCCCTCACCTGCCGCTACGTCGGCGATCCCGATTGGCGAAATGATCGCCGAACGTATGTTCAAGCCCAACTGATCGGCATGGATTTTACCGGCCAGCCGGCTTCGCGATGAAGCCGGCTGCCAAGCCCCATGGCTGGGAGACGGCTGACGGGGTGCTGCGCGCGTCGATTTGACAATAAATATAATGACTCAGAAGGAAGTACAGCATGACGGCAACAGCCCACAATCACGCCACGCAAGAGACGCCGGCCCAGAGTAAAAAGCGCCTGCGCAAAGTCGCCGCTGCAACCATTTTTGGATCGATGCTGGAGTGGTACGACTTTTACCTCTACGCCACCATGGCGGCGATTGTCTTCTCGAAGATCTTCTTCGATAACAGCGACCCCAAGACCGCGACGCTGATGGCGTTCTCGACCTTTGCGATTGGCTTTATCGCGCGCCCCTTCGGCGGCATCCTGTTTGGCTACCTGGGCGACAAGTTCGGCCGTAAACATGTGCTGGTATTGACCTTCTGCATGATGGGTGTGTGTACCACCCTGATCGGCCTGATCCCCAGCTATGCCTCCATCGGCATCTGGGCCCCGATCATCCTGGTGTTTGTCCGAATCATCCAGGGCCTGGGCGCGGGTGCCGAATTGTCTGGCGCGGCCGTCACCTCTTATGAGCACGCCTCGGAAGGCAAGCGCGGCAGCCAGGGCGCCTGGCCTGCCCTGGGCTTGAACCTGGGTCTATTGCTGTCGTCGCTGACCGTTTACCTGCTGACCATCAATGGCAACGAATTCCTGCTGGCCGGCGGCTGGCGCATCCCGTTCATTTGCAGCATTGCCCTGGTCGGTGTCGGCTTGTGGGTGCGCAACAGCATTCCGGAAACCCCGCAGTTCAACGAATTGAACAAGGAAAGCGCCCAGGCCAAGGTCAAGGTCTCGCCGTTGAAAGCCTTGCTCAAGAACGATCTCAAAGGCTTGGGCGTGGTGTTTTTCGTGGCCATTGGCTACAACGCGCTGAGTTACATTTTCAAGACTTTTTCCCTGGCCTACCTGACACAGTTCAAAGGTGTCGATGTGCATGTCACGTCGCTGTCGGTGACCATCGCCAGCCTGATTGCGATTGTTGCCGTGCCCTGCTTTGGCTGGTTGTGTGACAAATGGAGCAGCAAAACTGTGCTGGTACTCGGTGGCGTGCTGTCATTGCTGTTTGCCTATCCATTCCTGGCACTGCTCAATACCGGTGAAAGCCTGATGATCTATATCGCCATCGGCGTCGGCACCGGTATCCTCGCGCCGATGATGTTCGCGCCCCAGGGCTCGTTCCTGAGTCGTCAGTTCCCGACCCAGACCCGTTCGTCAGGCTTCGGCACCGGACGCGAAATCGGCACCGCGATCGCCGGTGGCCTGGCTCCGCTGGGTGCGTTGTCGATGGTCGCGGCTTCGTCGACCCAATCCACCGACGGTGTGGTGATCATCCTCGCCATTGCTTCGTTGCTGGTCGTAGTGTTCGCCTTGTGTGACCAGGGCCGCAAGCACTCCGCCTTCAAGAACTGAGCAAAAACTCGACCAGGGGGTGCATCCATGCCCCCTCATCGCGCATCATGGGCACTTTCAAGCTCAAGGGAAACGTCCATGCGCGTTCTGTCATTGATGATGGGTGTTACGACGCTGGCCGCCAGTCTGGTGTTTTGCCCAACGGCGTCGTCGAGCGAAGAAAGCCAATTGGTCGACTCGATCAACCAGTACCGCAGCCAGGTTCAACGCTGCGGTGAACAGGGCTCCCAGGAATTGCCACCGCTGGCGGTTGACCCCCGCCTGGTGCTGCCCGTCAATAGCATTGGTGACTTGCAGCAGGCGCTGGCACAGTCGGCCTATCCGATGGTCAACGTGCAGGCCATCAGCCTGACCGGCCCGCGAGATGCTCAGTCAGCCATGAAAGCGGTGCGTGAAAGCTTCTGCCGGGTGGTGCTGGACCCGCAGTTTGTCGACATCGGTGTCAGCAATAATGGCCAGGACTGGCGCATCGTCCTCGCGCGGCCGCTACTGACCAGAGGCTTGGCCGACTCACAGGCTGCCGGCCAGCAAGTGCTGGAAATGATCAACGCCGCCCGCCAGCAACCGCGCCAATGCGGCACGCAAGCCTTCGCGGCCACCACGCCACTGACCTGGAATGCCCAATTGACGAGCGCAGCCGAAGGTCACTCGCGCAACATGGCCAACAAAAACTACTTCGATCATTTGGATCGTGACGGCCGCACCCCCGGCGACCGCGCCGAACTGGCGGGCTACATCGCGAGAAACAGCGGCGAAAACATCGCCGCCGGCCTGGACACGCCGCGCAAGGTCGTCGACGGCTGGCTGGCCAGCCCAGGCCATTGCGCCAACCTGATGAACCCACAATTCCAGGAGCTGGGCGCCGCCTATGCAACTGATCCGAAAAGCGATGCGGGGATCTACTGGACGGCATTGTTGGGTAGCCAATAAGCACCAGTGACGATCGCGCTGAACTGGCGAAGATTGTCCGGGTCTGTACCTTGGCACCCTGCTGTAACCAAGGGACAAGCGATTCGGACAAACAAGGTAGTGGGCGAATGAAAGACTGGCTGCAAGGCTGCGGTGATATGGCCGAACGGGTTCGGTGCCACGACTGGGCGAACACGCCACTCGGGCCGCTGGAGCAATGGCCGGACGTGCTCAAGACCACGGTGGCGCTAAGCTTTGCCTCGCATTTTCCCCAGGCGATTGTCTGGGGGCCAGGCCTGATCACGCTGTACAACGATGCCTTCGTCCCCATCCTTGGCAACAAGCCTGAAGCACTGGGCCAGCCCTTCAATGCCATTTGGCGAGAAGCCTGGGACCACATCCGGCCCATCGCCGATGCAGCTTTTGAAGGGCGCGCCACCTACATTGAAGATTTTCCGTTGGTGGTCGAACGCGGCAGCGGTCCGGAACAGGCGTATTTCACCTTTTGCTACAGCCCGATCCGCGACTCTCAAGGCCAGGTCGTGGGAATGCTCGATACGGTGACCGAAACCACCAACGCGGTGTTCATGGCCCGCCGCCTGGCGGTGCTGGATGCCATCAGCAGCGGGATCGCCAGTGCCACCGATCCGGCAACCATCATGGCGGTCACGACACAGGTCCTGGCCACTCATCTGCAATTATCCAACTGCGCCTACGCGGACATGGAGCCTGATGAAGATGGCTTCACCATTCGCGGCAATTGGGCGGCCCAAGGTTCACCCAGTATCCTTGGGCATTACAGCCTGTCCGACTTCGGCCAACTGGCAGTCACTCGCCTGCAGGCAGGCGAACCGCTGATCATCCATAACAACCTGCAGGAACTGAGCCCGGAGGAAGCCGCGACTTTTCAGGCCTTGGGCGTGACCGCGACGATTTGTATGCCGTTGATCAAGTCTGGCCGGCTGACCGCGCTGATGGCGATGCATGACCGCGCGCCACGTCGATGGTCGTCCTACGATCTCGCATTGTTGGGTGAGGTCACCGAAAGGTCCTGGGCCCACATCGAGCGGGTACGCGCCGATGCGATCGTGCGTGAAGGTCTATCGGCGCTGGCGGACTTGAACGCAACCCTGGAACAACGGGTGGTGGAACGCACCACGCTATTGACCCAGACCGAAGCCGCATTGCGCCAATCACAAAAGCTCGAAGCCATCGGCCAGTTGACGGGCGGCGTGGCGCATGACTTCAACAACTTGCTGACGATCATTCGTTCGTCGGTGGATTTCTTGCGCACCCCCAACTTGTCCGAAGAGCGCCGCCAGCGTTACATAAACGCCGTGGCCGATACCGTGGAACGTGCCAGCAAGTTGACCAGCCAACTGCTCGCCTTTGCACGGCGCCAGCCGCTGAACCCGCAAATATTCGATGCCGGCCAGCGGGTCAAGAATATTGGCGACATGCTGGAAACAGTCACTGGCACACGCATCCATGTAAACGTGCAATTGCCTGAGCGCTGCTACTACATCTGTGCCGACTCCTGCCAGTTTGAAACCGCGCTGATCAACATCGCCCTCAATGCCCGGGACGCCATGGACGGCCAAGGCACGCTGGTGCTGCGAGTGGATGGCGACCAGGCGCTGCCATGCATACGCGGGCACGGTGGCTCGCAAAAAGCCTTCGTTTCGATCTCGCTTGCGGACACTGGTACCGGCATCCCTTCAGAAACGTTCGAGCGTATTTTCGAACCGTTCTTTACCACCAAGAAAGTCGGCAAGGGCACGGGGCTCGGGCTATCTCAAGTGTTTGGGTTTGCCAAGCAGTCGGGAGGCAATGTCGATGTTGCCAGCAATGTCGGCCAAGGCACGGTGTTCACCCTGTACCTGCCACAGGTAGAAACTGCAGCAGTGCCCGGCGATCTCACCCAGGAGATTTTTGAGCCGCTGCCGAACACTGCACGGCGACGTATTCTGATCGTGGAAGACAACCTGGAAGTCGGACGTTTCGCCAATCAGATCCTGCAGGACCTGGGCTATCAGACGGTCTGGGCCACCCATGCCGAAGAAGCACTGGAAATGGTCGGCCCGGACGCCATGGCATTCGACGGGGTCTTCTCGGACGTCGTCATGCCGGGCATTGGTGGCGTGGCGCTGGCCAGGGAGCTACGTCGACGCAGGCCCGGCCTGCCGGTGATCCTGACCTCGGGCTACAGTGAAGAGCTGGCCAGGAGCGGCTACGACGGTTTCGAGTTCCTCGCCAAACCCTACTCTGCCGACCAGGTCTCGCGGGTATTGGCCAAGGCCATGGGCAAGGATTAAGGGATGGTTTTGTATGTGGTTTGCGAACCACCCCTCACACTAGCCTTCGCCCCAAAGGGGAGAGGGCTGGTGTGAGGGGAAAAGGGCTGACCCAGGAGCCATCAACTCACAGCGTGTAGGAAATACCCGCCTGCACCGTACGTGGCGCCCCCGGATAAGCGTAGGTGCCACCAAAGGCGCCTTCCTCGTAATCGGCATCGAACAGGTTTTTCACATCCAGGTTGAGACGAATCTTGTCATTGACCTTGTAGAACGCCAGCAAGTCCACCACCGTGTAGCTGTCCATCGAGAACGCGCTGGCCGTTTGCGCGCCGGCACGTTCAGACACGTATTTGCCACCCAGGCCCAAACCGAGGCCCTTGAGACCTCCGTCCTGGAACTCATAGACGTTCAACAGGCTGAAGCTGTTGCGCGGGATGTTGAGCAAACGTGTACCCGACTTGACCTGGCTATCCTTGGCCACTTCAGCATCCACATAGGCATAACCGCCGATCATCCGCCATTCAGGGGTCAGGTTGCCGGCCACATTCAGATCAAAACCTCGGCTGTGTACCTCGCCGGTGGCGATATTGAAGTCCAGGTTCGCCGGGTCTTTGGTCAGCACGTTGGTTTTTTCAATCTGGTACACCGCCGCATCAACGCTCAACTGTCGATCCAGGGCTTGCCACTTGACCCCCACTTCATAGGACTTGCCTTTCTCCGGCTTGAACCCGGGCCCCTGGTTGCTGGCGCCAGTGTTGGGCTTGAACGAGCGCGCAGTATCGGCATACACCGCCAGCGTGTCGGTCAGGTCGTAGATCAACCCCAGGCGCGGGGTAACAGCGTTATCGCTGGCAGTCCAACCCTTGGCGCCAGCCACGTAGGTCTGATAGTCATGCTCAAACCGCTCCAAACGCGCGCCAGCCAGAACTTTCAGGCGCTCACTCAGAGCCACTTGATCCTGGATGAAGGCGGCGTAGGTCTTGAGGTTTTCCTTGTCATGGGTCGGCGTGCGTGTCAGTGGCGGGCGCGCCTGGCCGTAGACCGGGTCGTAGATATCGATCGGGTACGTTCCAGGCTCGGCGGCGGAACGCTGGATGATCGACTTGTAGTCATAATCCTCGTACTCGATACCGGTCAGCAAGGTGTGCTCAAACGCACCGGTGGAAAATCTGCCGGTAAGGTTGATCTGGTAGTCGCGATCGGTCCATTCCAGCTTGCGGTAGTTGAAGTTGCGCTCCAGGGTGCGGCCGTCGGCGCCAAGCTTCTGGGCCTCGACAGCGTTGCCCTGCAAAGTGCCGTCAAGCCATTGCATGCCACCGGCCAGGGTCCAGTTATCGTTGAGCGAATGCTCGAAGCGTAACTGCGCCACATTGTTGTCGTTGTGTAACTTGCCAACGTCCTTTTCACCGAAGAACGTGCTGCGCGAGGCCGTGCCGCGCTGGTTCGCATAGCGCGTCAGCCCTCGGTCCAGGGGATGGTTGTTGCGCATGAAGTCACCCTCGAATATCACGCGGGTGCTGTCGTTTACTTGCCAGCTCAACACCGGGGCGATGCCGTAACGCTCGGTTTCGACGTGATCGCGAAAGGTATCGCCGCCCTCACCCACCAGGTTCAGGCGATAGGCAAAACGCCCGTCTTCATCCAATGGGCCCGATGTGTCGAGGGTGCCGCGACGCATGCCCTGATCATTGATCTGGCTGCCCAGGGTCACGGTGCGTTCGGCCAAGGGCTGCTTGGACACTACGTTGAAGGTGCCACCGGGATCACCACGGCCATACAGCATAGTGGCCGGCCCGCGCAGCACTTCCAGGCGTTCAATGGTGTTGGCATCCGGCATGTTCGGGTAGCCACGGTTGATCGCAAAGCCATTACGGTAGAACTCCCCAGTGCTGAAGCCGCGCACCGTGAAGGTGGTCAGGCCCTGCCCGCCGAAGTTATTGGCCCGGCCCACACCGCCCGCATAATCGAGCGCATCCTGCAGGCGCGTTGCACCGAGATCTTGCACCACATCACGCGGTACCACGGTAATCGACTGCGGCGTTTCATGGATCGAGGTATCAGTACGGGTGGCGCTTGCGGAACGGGTAGCGTGGTAGCCGGTAACCGGACCAGAGGCGGTTTCTACTTGCTCCTCGCCGGTAATGTCGATGGCCTCCAACTGCAAGGTGCCCGGTTCAGCCAGGGACTGATCAGCCCAGACGTTAAAGGAAGAGGCCTGGAGGACGCACAGAGAAACGATAAGCCGACGCATCGATGACTTGCCCTTGAAAAACGCCAGGCGCGCAAAACGCTCGGCCAGAAATTTGCCGGGCAAGATACATGAATTAATTATTACTTGATATTAATTCCCATTAACTTATGCGGTTTTTTAGATCACATATCGGGGTGACACAGGATGCCGGTCACCCGGTATCACACAACGCGCGGGTGCATTGCCCTGATACGCCCTCGTACAAAACACCCGCCGTTGGCCTGTTCGCCACCCGGTAGAATCCTGAGCCAGCATTTATCAGGTTGGCCGTTGCAATTTCGATCAACCTTTCAGCCGTCAATTCCATGTTCATTCGTTTGCTTTGGCCAACGGGTCGACGATGCTCTTTTACCAAGGTGTGTCACTTTTTCAATACCGCTTCGATAGCCGCAATGTCGATTTTGGTCATCGTCATCATCGCCTCAAAAGCGCGCTTGGCTACGGCGCGATCGGGGTCGGTAAACGCGGCAGTCAGTACTCGCGGGGTGATTTGCCATGACAGCCCCCACTTGTCCCGGCACCAACCGCAGGCGCTCGCCTCGCCGCCGTTGTCGATAATCGCGTTCCAGAGGCGGTCGGTCTCGGCCTGGTCATCGGTGGCCACCTGGAACGAAAAAGCCTCGCTGTGCTTGAACGCCGGGCCGCCATTGAGACCCAGGCAGGGAATGCCCATCACAGTGAAATCAACCGTCAGGACGTCACCCTGCTTGCCCGCCGGATAGTCACCGGGGGCGTGATGAACAGCGATAACCGCGCTGTCCGGGAAGGTCTTGGAATAAAAGATCGCGGCGTCCAGTGCTGTGCCGTCATACCAGAGGCAAAGGGTAGTCTTGGGGATCATTTCGGCTCTCCAAAAGGGTAGTGACCGAAGCATTCTAGTCCTTGAATGAAGCTGCTGGTGTGGGCGTGCAACGGGCCACGCTCCTATGAGCGAGAATCCATTATCCTAGGAGCCCTGTCGAACCGGTCTTACTTTCCCCAGGAAGGCAAACACATGTCCCAGTTTCATACCCGTCAGCGCAGCAGCCCATGGGCTGTATTCCTGATATTCCTGCGGCTGGGGCTCACCTCCTTTGGCGGGCCTATCGCCCATCTGGGGTACTTTCGCGAAGAATTCGTCACCCGACGACATTGGTTGAGCGAGCGCAGCTATGCCGACCTCGTAGCGCTATGCCAATTCCTGCCGGGACCCGCCAGCAGCCAGGTCGGTATTGCGCTGGGCCTGTCACGCGCTGGATACAGCGGAGCATTTGCGGCCTGGGTCGGTTTTACCCTGCCTTCGGCCATGGCGCTGATCCTGTTTGCACTGGGCATATCCGGACAAGGTACGGCCTTCGCACCGGGCGTATTGCATGGCCTGAAAGTCGTCGCCGTGGCCGTGGTTGCTCAAGCCGTCTGGGGCATGGCACGCAACCTGTGTACAGACGTGCCAAAAGTGACACTCATGCTTATGGCCGCCTGTGTCGCGTTACTGCTGCCGTCTGCCTGGGCGCAGGTCAGCGTGATCATCACCGCAGGCCTTGTCGGCCTGCTGCTGTTCAAACCCACCCAAAGCCACGAACACGATTCACTGCCAATCAGCATCAGCCGGCGGGCCGGCAGTGCGTGGTTGCTGCTGTTCGTGGTGCTGTTGGTGGGTCTGCCGCTTTTGAGCCAATGGTTGCCCAGCCAGACCCTGGCGATGGTAGACGCCTTCTACCGGGCAGGATCGCTGGTCTTCGGCGGCGGGCACGTGGTGCTGCCATTGCTGCAAGCCGAAGTAGTGCCTACAGGTTGGGTGGGCAATGACATATTCCTCGCAGGCTACGGGGCCGCGCAAGCCGTGCCCGGCCCCTTGTTTACGTTTGCCGCCTTCCTCGGCGCATCGATGACTACAAGCCCTTCCGGCTGGGTAGCAGGCATCGTCTGCTTGTTGGCAATCTTCCTGCCGTCCTTTTTGTTGATCCTCGGCGCCCTGCCGTTCTGGGAACAGTTGCGCCACAGTGTGCGTACCCAGGCCGCACTGGCCGGCGTCAGCGCAGCGGTGGTCGGCCTGTTGCTGGCAGCGCTGTATCAGCCGGTCTGGACCAGTGCAATTATGCAACCGCAAGACTTTGCCCTGGCCCTGTTCGCACTGGTCGCGTTGATGTTCTGGAAGCTACCCCCCTGGTTAGTGGTGGCTGCAAGCGCTGGCATTGGATGGATCTTGAGTATCGTGTGGTAAACCTGTCAGGCCCCTGCCGTTCCCAACGCCGGCAACAGTTCGAACCCGACCATGCCTGCCATGCCCAGCAGGCACATCATTCCCACGCCATAGGCAACCGTGCGCCACGGTTGTCGGCCGCCCAGGTACATCACGGTATGCACCACCCGTGCAACAGTGAACGCGGCACACAGCCACGCCGTGATAACGCTTGTGGTCTCCAGCGCCAGGCACAGCCCGCCCAGGACGAAGAACAAGGGAATGTTTTCCAGATCATTGATCCACGCCTTGGCCGCTCGGCTGACCTGTGGCAACTCCTGGGGATGTGCGTCGCGCTGGAAGAAGCCCGCGTCCTCAGGGTTGGTAAATGCACGGCGCCTGATACGCAAGAAGCCCTGGTAACAGGAGACCGCCCACATTTTGCACAACAAGACCAGCACACACCCTGCATAGACATGCAGCACGGAGCTCATTGCCGGCCACCTGGATGACGGCCAAACCCATTGATCACGATGTACAACAGCGGCCCTATCGAGACGAGGACCGCCGTCAGCAAAAAGTAAGGCAGCAGGCGGATCAGTGATCTGCCTTTGGCGCGGGCATCCTGGTACATCCATACGCATGCCATGCCAGCCATCAAATAAAGATCAATCACCACTTGGGCCGTGTCCGGCCTCGACATCAACTCGAGGCCGAAGGCAATCAGCGACTGGTTGGCCGAGAGCATCGTGCCCAGCGTATACAGCGAAAAAGCCGACAGGCTGGCAAGGGCGATATAGGGTCTGTTCATATGCTCCTCCCTGGAGATCAGCACCAACGATTGGGCGAAGCGCACATTAGTGATAACGTCCTCGACATCTCAATGACCTCTGAGGTCATCGACGCCCTCCGCCTCGCCCTGCCAGAGTCCACCCATGAGCAGCCAACCTTTCCCCCGGGCACACCCCGACGCCAGCGCCGGCGCGCAACTGCGGTTGTTGCGCCGCCAGGCCAAGTTGAGCCAGCTGGAGCTGGCACTGATCACCGGGATTTCCCAGCGTCACCTCAGTTGCATCGAAACCGGCCGCGCCAAGCCCGGCCCAGGTACGCTGCATAACCTGCTGACGGCGCTGCAAGTACCGCTGGCGCAATCCAACAGCCTGTTCCTGGCCGCCGGATACGCGCCGCGCTACGAGGCCACGCCGCTCGCATGTGCCTCAATGGAGGCGATTCGGGAGGCGATCAGCCATGTGCTGCAAGCCAACAATCCGGCACCGGCCATCGTATTGGGCAGCCACTGGGAAGTACTCGCCGCCAATGCCAGCACCCAAGTGCTGTTTGATCTGGTGGGGCTGAACCCAGACGCCGCGACGGGATTGAATCTATTGACGACCCTGCTACAGCCGGGAGGCCTGGGCGACCACTTGATCAACGCTGAAGAGATCCGCACCGTCGCCTGGCAACGCGCCAGCCGCGAGGCCCTGGGCAACCCGGCCCTGGCTACGCTGCTGGCAAGCCTGCCGGCGCCGCAAAGCCCGCCATCCCTGGCCGATGAACTGCCACCGCTGGTACTCACCCGAGTCAACTCGCGACAAGGCGAGTTGAGTTTCCTGTCGACCTTCACCACCTTCGGCATGCCGCTCGATATCACCGTGACGTCGTTGCGTATCGAGCATTTGATTCCGGCAGATGCGCATTCCTGGCAGGTGATGACCGCGGCGTATGAACAGTTACCAGGTAAACCCTAGCCTTAACCTAGAACCGGGTCTCGAGCCCCATGCGCAAGGTGCGGCCCGGCGCAGGCATAAAGCTCTGTGCCAGCGGGTCCAGGTAGTAGCGATCGGTCAGGTTCTGTAGCGAAACGCTGAGGTTCGTATGTTCCATGAACTTGTAGTTCAGAAATAAATCGAACAACGCCACTTGGTGATAGACCAACTGCGAGGTGGTTGCACCAGTCTGCCAAGTCTTGTTGGCCGTGGCGGTCGGACCAGAGGTGTAGGTAGCGCGCCCGCCGACTGTCAGTGTTTGGTCAAAAAAGCGTAGGCCCGTAGTCAGGTTCCCGGCGAACCGGGGTGGATTCTGCGTGTTAGTGTACGACCCCATAAAGCTACCCTGCGTACAGTTCGGCGTGCGGCTCAGGTCCTGATAGGGGTTGGAGCTTGCGCGCAATCGCGCCGCGAAAGCCGAGTCGCAGGATTCGGTTTTCAAATAGTAGGTGGAGGACAAGTCGGCAAACACCCGCCCCGCATCGTAGCGCGATTGCAGCTCCAGGCCGCTAGTTTTGAAACTATCGGTATTGCTGAAGCGCATCAGCCCCATCAATCCCGGGCTCGGATCGTAATAGCGGGTGATGTAGTTTTTGATCGTGTTGTTGAAGTAGGTCAGTTTGATCGCCGCCGAATCGTTATCGAACAACAGGCCCTTGTGCATCGTGCTGGCACCGACCTCCCAGTTGCTTGAGCGTTCTGGCTTCAAACCTTTGCCAGGCATGGTCTGCAGCACCCCTTGACTGGTTTCGAACAACGAGGGCATCCGCAGCCCCTGGGTATAGGATGCATAGACGAAGGTATCTGGCGCTACTTCAATGTTGATGCCGACCGCAGGTGAAAAAGCGCCACCGCTTTCGCTTTGCTTGGGGGAATATTCATAACCGCTCACTACCGTCCCGACCTGAGAGTCATACACCCTTGACTCAGTCGCACCGAAGTCATTAAAGCGCTCGCCTTCAAAGGGAAAGTTGGTGTTGCCAAACACGATACCGTTGTTTTGCCGTGGGTCCGTGGCATCGGTGTACTGCCCGTTCTGGTCGGGGAACCACATCATGTTGCCGTAGTGCCCCGGCTTTTGGACGCTGATATAGCGCAGCTCACGCTCCTCCAACTGCGCCGTTGCGTGCGGGACATGATCCTTGGTGCGGTAGTAGAGATAGCGACCTCCTCCCCACAACGTCAGGCTATCGAGCGGTTTGTACTCCAGCTTGCCGTTCAGGCTGAACTCTTGTCGCGAGCCCTCTCGCAGACTGCGGTTGGCGTTGATGTCGTGCTGCGTGGTGACCACGCTTTTTTGTGGGCGAAGCTCCTCCAGCTGGAACGATCCGCCCAGATCCAGCTTGAAATCACCATAGGCCGAATCAAATCGCGAGATGTTCAGCAGGTCACCGCCAATGCGTCGATTGTCTTGCCGACTCCAGTTTCGGTCCGAACGATAGGCCTGCGAAGCCGGCGCCAGGACCGCGCTCAACTGGCTGGTTTTAGCGTCCGTCATCCATACGCTGGCCGTGAGGTCTACCAGCGGGTTGTTCGCAGGAAGGTAGTTATAGCGGGCCGTATAGGTATTGATCTGGACTCGGCCCAATGGATATTGATAGATGCCACCCGTGCCGAAACGAAAAATGTCTGAGGGCATGATTTCCCCAATACGTCCGTCATAGCGGATATAACCCAAGTCCAGCGTATGATCATCCGCTGGCCGCAGGCTCGTTTTCAATAAGAACGATTCAGTTTCCAGCGATGAGTTCAACACCTCCTCACCCGCGTTATAGGCAGTTGCTACCGTCATGTTTTCACGGCCATAACGGTCGAATGTGCGATAGCGATCCTGACCCTTTTTGCCGGTAAAGTAGTTGCCCTGGTTGCGATGGGCATAAGCCGCCACGACATCAAACAAGTCATGGGTATATGCAAACGCGGCGCTACCGGACTCAGCCTTCGAGCCGAACAGGCCGCCACGTTTCATGTGCGGCTGCGCAGTCAGATCCTCGCTGGTGGAGTGCGCATCACGGGAAGCGGGAGCCACACCGTTGTTCCAGAAATCGCCCTTCAGGCGCAGCCCAATCGTATTGTTGTCCCGCAAAATGTCATCGATACCCAGAGAGCGCATGTTCACCGAGCCGCCGATGGCGCTGGAGGTCAGGCTCGGCCCCTTGTCGATCGTAATGTCGCTGATCAGGTCAGGGTCGATATAGCTGCGCTGCTGAGTGCCGGCATAGCCGCGATAGACATCAAGCGCCTGTTGCGAACCATCGACCGTTACCGCGACACGACTCTGACCCTGGATACCCCGGATATTGACGTCAAGGCCACCACCATTTCGGCTGTCGCCCACCTGGACGCCGGGCTGGCCTTTAAGAAGATCTGCGGGGGAAATCACACCATAGCGCTGCATATCTTCGCTGGAGATATACACCGAGGAACGTGGCGCCGAGTAGACCGTTTTCTGAGGGTTTTCGCCGGTGACTTGCTGCTCCGGCAGAACAATTTCGCCACCGGTCTGAAACAAGCTGAAACTGCCATTCTCCTGACGTTGAAAGCTCAAGCCTGTGTCTCGCAACAAGCGGGTCAGGCCTGCTTGTGTACTGAAATCGCCCTGCAACCCCCGGGTACTTTTACCAGACGTCAGCGTAGAACTGCCTGCCATGCTGATGCCCGCCTGCGCACCAAATCGCGAGAGCGCCTGATCGAGTGGGCCAGCCTCGATGTCGTAATGCTGTTGGGTTGCGGCAAAAACGGTCGTACCGTAAAGCAATTGCAAACTTATAAAAAGCCGACCAAACGTGCGGGCACACAAGGCTCTTGATGGGGAAGTCATGTTGGGCTCCTAGAGGTTTTGGCCCACCTGTTTCGATGGGTTATTCCTAAAGGCCAAGCAACTTTTGAAAAACTATCGTCCAGGCAAAAATAAATATTCAGGCGGGCACCACGGTCACCCAATAACGGGTACGTCGCTCGATACGCACGGGTAGCGTGTGAGCAATCAACGCCAGCGCCGTCTCGATGTCGTCCAATTGAAAGCTCCCCGTTACACGCAAACCGGCGACCTGTTCGCTGCAACGCAAAATCCCCGGGCGGTAACGTGCCAGTTCGCTCAGCAATAGATCCAGGCGCATGCGTTCCGCCGGCAAAATACCGCGCAGCCAAGCCTGTGCCACAACCAGGTCGACGCGTCTTGGTGCGCTGGCACCCAGGCTGTCTATTCGGGTTTGCCAACCGGCTGCAAGCGTCAGCGGTACAGGGCTGTTTTGCGGACTGACGTGCGCCAAACCACGCAACACCGTCACTTGGGTATGACGCGGGCCTTGCCGCACCAGCACATTCGCTTCAGGGGTGTAGACCACGGCATGCTGGGTGATCACTTGCAGAGGTCGCGAAGCGGCTCGCGCATCAAGAGCCACTTCACCCTCTATCAACTGTACGTGGCGCTGGTCCGCCGTCAGCTCCAGATTCACAGCACTGGCCGTGTTCAACCACAGCGTACTGCCGTCGTCCAGCACCCATCGGCGTCTCTCCCCGGTGCCGGTACGGTAGTTCGCGAAAGCTGCGCGCACCAGAGTGGTGTCTACACTTTGCCAAGCTGTTCCGCCGAGCAGTCCGGCAGCGAACAAACACTTGAGTATCTGCCGCCGACCTTGCAGGTCGGTTCCGGCGGACTCCAAGGCGCGGCGTGCGGTGGTATCTGCCAACAGACCAGCTCCGGGTTGTAGCAGCAATGGCAAGCTGAGCACGCGCTGCCAGGCGTATTCATGCTCAGCGCTCGCTTGACGCCATTGCTCCAAGGCCCGGTGATCGGTTGCATTCATGACGCCGGACTGCGTCCTGACAATCCAGTCGATGGCGGCGTCGCGTACTTTCGGCTCGACCGAGGCACCGTTCATTCAAAACGGCTCGCATAGCAAACACTGAAGGCCTTGCTCATCGCCCGCTGCACTTGCGCTACCGTCAAGCCCAATTGAGTGGCGATTTGCGGGTACGTCAAACCGTCGAGCTGGGATAAAAAGAAAATCTGCCGCACCCGCATCGATAACCCGACCAACAGCGAGTCGAGTTGCAACAAGGTTTCGATCATCAAGTAACGCTCTTCGGGCGAGGGCTCCTCGACTTCGGGCCGTGCCGCCAACGCCTCGAGATAAGCACGTTCGATCTCTTGACGACGCCAACGGTTGATCAACAGGCCATTGGCAATCGCTGCAAGAAACGCCATGGGTTGGCGCAATTCGCACACATCCTGCTGCGAGCGTAGCAACCGGATGAAGGTGTCATGCGCCAAGTCTTCAGCGTCGGCACTGTGGCCCAATCGCCGGTGCAGCCAACCGCGAAGCCAACCGTGATGACTCGCATACAGCTGTTCGACTGGCGAGACAACGTGGTTGTGGTGCATGTAAGCTTCACTTGATACTAATGGGAATGCTTCTCACTATATAGTTTTTGCCTGATGTTTGTACAGCCTGCGATCTATCAATCAAGGCCAGTCGACAGCATCAATCGCCACTGTTTAAATGAATGCCTTCTCCAATCCAGGGTGAGCCTTGAAATGACCGATACCCTCTTGGGCAGTTGCCTTTGCGGTGCCGTTAAATACCAGCTCAGCGCCCCCCTTCAAGCAGTTTCTCATTGCCATTGCAGCCAATGCCGTAAAAGCCATGGCGCTGCATTTGCCAGCTACGCCAGCGTGCGTCGTACCGACCTGCACCTTCTTCAAGGCGCCGACCGCCTTATGTCGTACCCTTCTTCCGAAGGCATCCTGCGCCAGTTCTGCGGTCAGTGCGGTTCATCACTGTTCTGGTCAAACCGCCTCGGCGATTACCCCGACTGGATCTCGATTGCATTGGGCACCCTGGACACAACCGTGACGTTGCCCTGGCAGAAACACGTTTATGTCGAATCAAAAGCCTCGTGGTACGCGCTTCAGGATGACAGGCCTCAAGGTCAGTAATGGCGGTGCCCCGGTAGAAAACCCCGGAACGGTTTTTTTATGAGGGCCATCACGAATTTCAAATATCAAGTGTCAAAAAATGTTTACTTATAATTGGGAATGATTACTATTGGCGCGCATCCAGCCTGAAGGATATGCGTCAGTGATACGAACCTCTCCCGTGTTTTCCCGATTACAAGCGGGGAACAACGTCTACGGCATGCTCAACTCTCTACCTTCACCGATGCTTTGCGAAATGCTCGCGTTTGCGGGCTATGACTTCGTGATTCTGGACCTTGAACACCTGCTGCGCTCCGAAGAAGACATCATGCACTGCGTCCGTGCGTGCGAAAGCGCGGGTATTTCACCGTGGCTGCGCATACCTCAAGTAGACGCGAAACTGATTGGTCGAGCGCTGGATGCCGGGATCGAGGCCATTGTCCTGTCACGCGCCGAAAGTGCCGAACAAGTTCAGCGCGCTATCGAAGCTGCGTTCTTTCCACCCTTGGGTAAACGCGGAATAACCGGGGGTCGTATTACCGGGTTCGGACGCCTGCCATTACCCGAATACATTGATCTGGCCAATCGCCAGACGCCGATTATTCCCATGATCGAAAGCCGCGCCGGGGTCGACGCTCTGGGCGATATCCTGCAACTGCCGGGCGTCGGCATGATTATGGAAGGCGCACTGGACCTGTCGCTCGATCTTGGCCTGGGGCCCGACCCGCTCAACCCCCAAGTCTGGCAAATGCTGCAAGACATGGCGGATGCATGCGCCCAGGTCGCCATCCCCTTCTGCGCTAACCCGCGCACCACTGAACAGAACACGCTGTGGCGCGCTCGCGGGGTCCGAAGCTTCCTGGCCGGTGAAGACCGAGGTTTGTTGCACAACGCATTGAAAGCGCGCCTTAACTCCCTCCAATAGCTAAAAAACGAGCCAACGTAGCCCAAATGAAAATAACAACATCCCTACACTTTTCACTCAGCCTGATTACTCTCGGCATCTGCCACGGCGCCATGGCGGCCGAACAAGCCGGTGCCTCGTCCATCGCACCGTCCGGCGACATGGAGCTGGCGCCCCTGGTGATCCAGGGTGACGTTCTTGGCACCGCCAGCGACCAGGAAGTGCGTACCTACGCCGGCAGCCGCAGCGTCGTCGACGCAAGTGCGTTGAAAAAAGCTAGCACCCGCGGTCTGGACGACGCGCTGCAACGGGTACCGGGGGTCAAGATTTTCGACGAGACCGGCACCGGCGCCTTGCCACAGATCTCGGTACGCGGTCTGTACGAGAGTCGCAGCGGGCGGATTCAGGCGTTATCCGACGGCATACCACTGGCACTGGCTCCCTACGGCCAGACTGGCCTGTCGTTGTTTCCGATGACGATGGCCACCGTCGACCGGATTGATATCGTGCGCGGGGGCGCTGCGGTGCAATACGGCCCGAACAACGTGGGTGGAGTGATCAACTTCATCAGCAAGCCGATTCCGCGTACATGGGAAACCACGCTGCAAGAAAAAATCACCTTCAACGCCGGCGGCCGCCAGTTGTGGGACAGCTATCTGGGCACCGGCGGCTACCTGACTGACAACTTCGGCCTGCAACTGGACGTCAACACCCTGAGCGGCGAATACGGGCGCGAACACTCCGATACCGATGTGCAGAACTATCGCCTGCGCGGCCAATGGAACATCGACGACGATCGTGACCTGAGCTTCGGCATCCAGCATTACAAGGCCGACATGGACCTGGCTGGCGCGCTCAGCGCAAAGGACTACAAGAACGATCCACGCCAATCGACGCGTCCACTGGACCGCTTCGAGGGCGACACCGATCGTGTGTGGGGCACCTATACCCAGCGCCTGGGCGCCATGGGGCCGTTCGACTCGGTGGAGTTCAGCTGGACCAACTTCGCCCACAACAGTTACCGCAACTTCGTGGTCGGCCTGCCGTTCACCCCGGACGGCACGGCAGCGACCAAACAGGACGGCCCACGCGACTTTAAAGTCTGGGGCACGGAGCCACGCATCAGCGCCACCATCGATGGTGACACGGTCGGCCAGACCTGGTTGCTGGGCGCCCGCTATGTCAGTGAAAGCATCGACTACAAGGTCAACCGCCAGAGCGTGGCTAGCGGCGTCACGACGCCGTTCCGTGACTGGAAGTTCGATGACGATGCCCGCGCGTTCTACATCAGCAACGCCATCAGCCTGCTCGATCGCCGCCTGACCATCACCCCCGGCGTACGTTACGAAAACGCTCGCATGGACTACGGCGACGGCATCACCGGCGCCTCGCGCGAAAACAAATCCGAAGAATGGCTGCCGGGCCTGACCGTGGGTTATCAGGCCACCGACGCCTGGTACGTCTACGCCAACGCCCAGAAGTCCCTGCGCCCGCCGCAAGTCACGCAGATCGTCAAGGAAGGCGATGTCGGTGCAGAGCTGGCGTGGAACTACGAGACCGGTGTGCGCTATACCCCATGGGATGGCATGCGTGTCGACTTCAACCTGTACCGCATCGATTTCGACGACCAGATCAGCTACAACGCCACGACCGACCGCTTCAACAACCTGGGCAGTACACGTCACCAGGGCTTCGAGAGCGAGATTTTCTGGACCCCGCAAGCCCTGCCTGACCTGGATCTGCACGCCAGCTATGCGTACCTCGATGCCAAGCAACGCAACGGCACATTCAAGGACAACGAAGTACCGTACTCCTCGCGCAATCAGTTCACGGTTGACGGTCGTTACCGTTTTGCCGAGCACTGGACCTACAACCTCGACGGGCTGTATGTCAGCAGCGCTTACACCGACGCCGCCAACTCCAGCAATGAAGACGCCAATGCCAGCGTAGGCAAACTGCCTGCTTACTGGGTCTGGAACACAGCCCTTGAGCGTGAGTTCGAGCTGGCGGACAAGAGCCTGCTGACCACCTCCGTTGGCATCAGCAACCTGTTCAACCGCCAGTATTACTTCCGCGGCATCGACACCAGCCCATGGGGTCGTCAACCCGCGCCGGAGCGCTCGCTCACCCTAGGCGTCAACTACCGCTTCTAAACCGCGCACCTGCGCCCCTGTCAATCAGTTGCCCGATCCTACGGGACGGGCAACTGTTGCCCCCAGGAAACTGCCATGCATCGCCCATTCGTCATTCTTGCTCACGTCGCCCACCCCGCCATCCTGGAGGGTTTTCTGCCTGCCGCGCACAAACGCGGGTTGCCAATCGTGGTGATCACCGATCACGCTCAGGAACACCGCCGCCTGCTCGCCACCTCGCACATATCAGCCGATGAGCTGCACGTTATCGAATGCGATGTGTTCAACCCGCTGGCCGTCATCGAGACACTCAACGGCCAGGGCCTGCGCCCGGTCGCGGTGTTCTCCAACAGTGACCACCTGCAGACCGCAACCGCACTGGTCGCCGAAGCATTCGAATGCCCTGGCAAGGACTGGCGACTGTGCTATGCGGCGAAGAACAAGGCCGCCATGCGCGAACGCATGCAACGCCTGGGCTTGCCCGGCCCATGGTTCCAGGTGCTTACCGCCAACTCCAGCGTGCCGGACGATGCACCATGGCCGGTGGTTGCCAAGCCTCGTGAGGGGGTCGCCAGCCTGGACGTCAAACTGTGTCACAACGCTGGCGACCTGGCCGTTTACTGCGAGCAGTTCTGGCAACAACAACCGGACCGGGCGCTGTTACTGGAAGCGTACATGGAGGGCCCTTTATTCACCCTCGAGACACTGGGCGATGGGCGCAGCCTGCAAGCTGTCGGTGGCTTTGACGTCTCCCTCTCGCCACCGCCGCATTTCGTGGAGCTGGCCGCACACTGGGATGGGCAACTCAGCCGCGCCCATCGTAGCGCCGCACTGGCTCAGGTGGCAGCGTTCGGGGTCAACTTCGGGGTTTGCCACAGCGAGTTCATTCTGACCGCCCAAGGCCCGGTGCTGGTTGAAATCAACTACCGCAGCATCGGCGATGGCCGCGAGTTCCTGCTTGATCGCCTGCTGCCACAGGGCTGGTTCGACCGCATCATCGCGTTGCATCTGGGACAACCACTGATCGAGGCGCAGCCCGCGCAAGCCCAGGCAACCGTCCATTATCTGGTGGCCGACCGCTCAGGGTGCCTGAACCAGGCCAGCGCCAGCTTCAATGTTGAAACCGAGGACCATTGGTGCGATTACCGCGCGCTGCACAACGCCGGCGACACGCTGACCATCAGTCACTCCAATAAGGACTACATCGGCGTACTGAGGCTGATCGCGCCGGATCAAGCGAGCCTTGAAGCACAACTGAATTCAACCCTGGACGACCTGAAGTGGGTGATCGCATGAGCCAGTATCCGGACGCAGCGGATCAGGCGCTCATTGCTCGACGCATCATCGATTGCTGCCTGCGCGAAGACATCCGCGGAATTGTCAGCCAGGGGCAGGTTTGTCGATTGCCCAAGGAACTGAGCGAGCATTTGCCGCACCCGCCCGCCGCAAACTGGTTGCGAATTGCCCATCTGGGTGGCGACGAACTCTGGCTGCCGTTGGCCAATGCGTATCCACTACAAGACTGGATCGGAACGTGCGACGCCTGGATCAAAGTATCGGCGCAAGGCAATGCTGTGCTTCAACGCGGCTACCGGCTCTGGCTGGATCACCTGAGCCACGGCCTGGACGAAGAAAGCCTGACGCTGTTCGCCGCATATCAGAAAGAAGCAGATTGCGCGAGCGAACATCGGACCCTGTGCAATCAGGCATATCGTGAACATGCACCTGCGCTGGGCGAGGCAATCGACCTGCAGGACTGGTCGCAGCGGCTGCTGAAGATCGATCAACTGGCGAGCTATCTGGATCACCCGTTCTACCCGACGGCCCGTGCCAAAAGTGGCTTCGATTCCACCGCGCTCAAAGGCTACGCGCCGGAGTTCGCGCCGCGCTTCGAGCTCAACTGGCTGGCGATTCCCAACCATGCCCTGAGCTTGACCAGCCCGCCGCCGCCACACTGGCCGACCTTCGAACAAATCGGCTTGCCACCGGCCTTGCAAAACACCCATTCATTGCTGCCAGTACACCCGCTGACATGGGATGAACTGGCGCAACACGGCATGCCTGAAGGCACACTCAAGGCGCCACTCACTGCCATACAGGTCGAGCCGACGCTGTCCGTGCGCACGGTGGTCTGCATCAATCAACCGCAGTGGCACATCAAGCTGCCGTTGTTGGTCAGCACCCTCGGTGCGCGCAATTTGCGCCTGATCAAGCCCAGCACCCTGTACGACGGCCACCGGTTCCAGACCATCCTGCAGGCCTTGAGCGAGCGCGATCCGATGCTCGCCGCACGCTATCTGCACGTTGACGAAAAACACGGCGGGCATGCCGCCGAGAGTCGTCACCTGGCCTACATCGTGCGTCAGTACCCGATGGGCCTGGAGAACGTAACGCTGGTGCCTGTCGCCGCATTGGCCAGCCCGCTTGCCGACGGGCGCCTGTTCCTCGAACAACTGGCCGAACGTTTCTACGCAGGTTCGTTGCAACACTGGCTGGATGACTATCTCGATCTGCTGCTGCAGGTCCATCTGCGACTCTGGCTGCAGTACGGCATCGCGCTGGAAGCCAACCAGCAGAACGCCGTATTGATGTTCGAACAAGGCCAGCCATTGCGCCTGCTGATGAAGGACAACGACGCCGCGCGCCTGTGGCCGCAGCGCCTGGCCAATGCTCGCCCGGACCTGGCTGATGCTGCGACAGCCTTGCAGGATGAGCGCATTCGTGTCGACAACAGCCAGCCACTGGCCGAAATGTTCTGCACCATTACCTTGCAGCTGAACATCGTTGCAATCCTGGAAGCGATAGCCACCGCGGGCCTGGCTACTCGCTCCAGCCTGTACGGCACGCTGCGCCGGCGTTTCATGACCTGCCTGGCACAGCTCGAAGCCGAAGGCATCGATTGTCATGACGCGCGCCAATGGCTGCTCGACAGTGCGAAATTGCCGGTGAAATACCTGCTCAGCGCCGGCAGCCTGTTCAGCAAGGCGCATTCCGGTGCCAGCGATATCAACAAATTTTATGGCTACAGCGCGGCAAACTTCCTGCTGGAGGACGCGCCATGCAACGACGCCTGATCACGAGTGTCCTGCTGGGGCATTACCTGTCGGCCTTCACGGCTCTGGGTATTCCGTTGTATCTGCCGCGCATTCTCAGCGATCTTGCACCTGGCACCCCTGGCTGGGCCATCGGTGTGCTGTTCGTCCTGCCAACCTTATGCACCGCACTGGCGGCCCCGATCTGGGGGCGTTGGGCCGATCGCAATGGTTGCCGCCTGTCGTTGCTGCGGGCTCATGCCGGGCTGTTCGTGGGTTTTCTGCTGGCAGGCTTCAGTCCCAATCTGACGGTGTTCGTCCTGGCGCTGATCATCCAGGGCACCTTCGGCGGCGCGATGGCAGCGTCCAACGCCTATCTGTCGACCCAGTTCAAGGGCGGCGACTTGTCCCGCGCCCTGAACTGGACGCAGTATTCGGCGCGCCTGGCGATGATCAGTGGGCCAATCCTCCTGGGGCTGCTGACTGCCCAAGGCCTGGGACTGGACCTGTATCGCTATCTGGCCTGGCTACCACTGCTGGCCTTCGTGCTCATCCTGCCACTGCCCAAGGACGCGCCCAAGCATGGGCTGGCGAGCAAAAAAGCGGAAGCATTGGGCGAACTGCCGCAAGACATGCCGCGGCTGCTGGCAGTGCAGTTTCTGTTCAGCTTCGCCATGGTCGTCACCTTCCCCTACTTCATGCCCTTCGGCGAGCAGTTGGGGATTGGCAACGACGCCTTGATCGGCGTGCTCTACAGCCTGCCGCATCTGGTCTACCTGCTGGCCTTGCCGTGGGTCCAGAAGCATCAGGGCAACCTGCTGTTGCATGGGCTGGCATTGCTGGCAATCAGTAACGCATTGCAGTTCTGGAGCGTACACGCCGAACCGCTGTTCATCCTGCGTCTGCTCAGCGGAGCCGGCATGCTGCTCAGCTTTGTCGGGCTGCACCGCTGCCTGAGCCAGCGCAGCCAGAAAGGCAGCGCCGGTCGCCTGTTCGGCTGGTTCGACTCAAGCGGCAAATGGGCCGGTACCGCTGCCGGTGTGGCTGCCGCCCTGATCAGCCAGTCCTTCGGCATCGCATCTCCGTTTCTTGTTGCATGCCTGGCGGCCATGGCAGCCATGGTGCTCGCACGCCCCCTATTGATGACCTCCCGGGAGATACCGGCATGACGCTCGCAATCCAGACCGCATCGTTGAATACCCTGTCCCTGCATGACCATGCCCTCGATGGCGAAGCTCAGCGACATGCCATCGAGTGCCTGCTCAACTGCTACCTGCGCGAATACGCATTGCCCCGCAACGAAGCCAACCTGGACTATCAAGCCCAGGACCTGCCGATGAGCCTGCGCCAGGCCAATGGCCGTTGTATCAGCATTCGCCTGCCCAGCGGCCGCCTGGTGGTACGCATCGACCGTGCCAGCCGCCTGGGTCGTTGCCACTACCGCAGCGCGCCTTATTTCAAAGGCAACAACCAGAGTTGGCGCCCGCTGAAAGCCCTTGAACTGGCGAGCTTGCTCTGCACCCCTCTCAGTGGCGCCGAGCGTGTCGGCGAGATGTTGCAACAGGTGGCCAACAGCCTACAGATCACCCGCACTTTTCTGCGTCACTCACGCCCGGCCAACGAAGCAGCCGACAGCCTGCTGGCATCCGAGCAGCATCAGCTGTGGGGCCATGCCCTGCATCCGACGCCGAAAAGTCGCGAAGGTATTTCCCATGACGATTTGCTGGCCTGCTCACCGGAAGTCGGCGCGCACTTTCAATTGCACTGGTTCAAGGTCGATCCGACGCTGGTTCGTCATCAAGGCGAAGACCCGCGCAGCACACTGCGCCAGTTGTCCGGGCGCGACGACGCCTATCCGTGCCACCCCTGGGAAGTCGCCCGCATACTTGCCGACCCGCTGGTGCAGCGTGCGCAACAGCAAGGCTTGATCGAATACCTCGGGCCCTTGGGCCAGGCCATGTACCCCACATCGTCGGTGCGCACGCTCTACCATCCGCAACTGCCCTATTTCATGAAGTTCTCGATGCATGTGCGCCTGACCAACTGCGTGCGCAAGAACGCCTGGTACGAACTGGACAGCGCCGTCGCCCTGACGCGCCTGCTCGGCCCGATCATGAGCGAGCTGGCAATACACCAGCCAGGCTTCGTGTTGATGCCGGAACCCAGCGCCACCAGCCTGGACCTCAGCGCCCTGGGTACGCTGGAGGAGGCCCGCGAAGTCACCGAATGCTTCGGTATCGTTTATCGGGAGAACCTGTCCCTCGCCGATCGCCAGCAGTACCAGCCGCAAGTGGCGATGGCGCTGTTCACCTGGGATCAGCAAGGTCGCAGTGTCTGCCGCCAGCAAGTACAGCGCTATGCCGACAACAGCGGCCTGCCCCTTGAGCAGGCCACGCTGAACTGGCTGCAGGCGTACGCGGCCCAAATGCTCGGCGGCGTGCTGTATTGCCTGTTCCGTCAGGGTGTGGTGTTGGAGCCGCACTTGCAGAACACGGTGATTGGCTTCGCGAAAGACGGCCTGCCTACCCAGGTCTGGATTCGCGACCTGGAAGGCACCAAGCTGGTGCCGGAAATCTGGCCCGCCGCACGCCTGAGTGAGCTGGACGAGCGCACGCGCAGCTCGGTGTACTACAGCGCGCAAAAAGCCTGGCAGCGCGTGGCTTACTGCGCACTGGTGAACAATCTCGGCGAAGCCACGTTCCATCTGGCCAACGGTAGCGAATTGCTGGAACAACAGTTATGGGCGCGAATCGGCGACCTGCTGCACGCCCAATCCACACGCCTCGATCATCCGCAGCAACTGCGTGAGCTGTGCGCCGGCGCGCCCTTCCCGAGCAAGGAAAACTTCCTGACGCGCCTGTTGATGCGCGCCGACCGCGAGGCAGGCTACACCTCGCTGCCCAGCCCACTGGCGATGATTGAAAAGAGAAAACGTGCATGAACCTTTCAGCCTCTGTCATACAGCACATCGAGCAACTCAAGACCAAACACGACGCACCATTGTGCGCCTACGTCTACGACCTGCCGGCCCTCGAACGACACGTAAAGGCAATGCGTGAGGTACTGCCAGCAAACTGCGAGTTGTTCTACGCCGCCAAGGCCAATCCGGAAGCCTTGGTACTCAAGACCCTGGCGCCATGGGTGGATGGTTTCGAGGCGGCCTCGGGCGGGGAGCTTGCGTGGCTGCACGAGCAATGCCCGGACCAACCGCTGATCTTCGGAGGCCCTGGCAAGCTTGATCGCGAACTGGAGATTGCCCTGCAATACCGCATTTCGGCGTTTCATGTGGAGAGCGTGACCGAATTGCGCAGCCTGGCACGCATCGCCCGCGAACGCGGTGTGCGAGCCCCGGTAATGCTGCGGCTGAACCTGAAGCTGGCCCAGGCACCACAGAGTCGGTTGGTCATGGGCGGCAAACCCACGCCGTTCGGCCTGGATGAGGAAGGTCTGGCAAGTGCTCTGCAAATCCTGCGCGAAGAACCGTCCCTGGAACTCAAGGGTTTGCACTTCCACCTGCTGTCGCACCAATTGGATGTGGATGCACACCTTGAGTTGATTCGCAGCTACTTCCTGACCTTCCGCCAATTGTGCGCCGACCATGACCTGCAACTGCCACTGCTGAATGTCGGCGGCGGAATGGGCATCAACTATCAGGACCCGACGAAGTCGTTCGATTGGCCAAGGTTTTGCCAGGGCTTGCAGGGGTTGATCAATGAATATGAGATGGGCGCAACCTGCGTACGTTTCGAGATCGGCCGCTTCATCAGCGCTGCCTGTGGTTACTACGTCATGCAGGTGCTGGACATCAAAAGCAGCCATGGGGAATTCTTTGCAATAGGACGCGGCGGCACCCACCATTTTCGCACCCCGGCGGCTCAAGGCCACGACCATCCGTTCACGGTGTTGCGAGGTACTCAAGCGGCACAGATCAGCAATCAGTCCGTGACCCTGGTAGGCCAGTTGTGCACACCAAAAGACGTTCTTGCACGCCAACAACCCGTAGCGCAGCTCGCGATAGGTGACCTGCTGGTATTCACTTTGGCGGGCGCCTATGCCTGGAACATCTCGCACCAGAACTTCCTGATGCATGAACCACCGCTGAAGGTTTTTATCGAGGACTGATTCCACGCTACTATCGGCCTTTGTGCTGCTTCTGTGGCTGCTGCTGCGAAGCGTGCTCCAAACACTTCGGGCAGCTTTCATCCGTATCCAATGGATGAACTGCGGGTCAGATGATCAGTGGGCAATCACGAAGTGAGGCAAGTGAGCATGAATACTCCCAAAAACGCGTCCTTTGCCTATCAGGCTGTGTACCGCTATCTCGTCGAGCTGATCGACAATGTCCCTTCGGAGCATGAGCAAAGACTGCCGTCATTGCGGCAGTTGGCCCAACGCCTGAGTGTGTCGGTATCGACAACCAAGTACGCCTATTCGCTGCTCGAGGACGAGGGGCGGATCTATGCCAAACCCAAGTTCGGTTACTTCAGCAAGTCGCAAGCAGCCCCTTCACCCAGTGAAAGCTCGCCCAACCTCCTCGACAGCGTGTTCTCCAACGCACGCCAGCCGGGGATGCTGGCCCTGAGCAGCGATGCACCGGCAATGCTGTTGTCGTTGGAAAATCCGCTGTTGATGCTGGAGCGCGAACTGGCCCGCCAGTACCCACGTTCCCCTGCCCCGCTCTATCAACCATTCGGCGAACCCGAATTGCGCGCAGCATTGGCCGATCGCTACACCCGGTCCACTCACTGTTATTGGCAGGCCAGCCATGTGTATATCGGCTCGGACCTGCACAGTGTGCTGGAGTTGTCCCTCAGCGCCCTGGCCCTGGAAGGCACTGTGGCGCTGGTGGAGTCGCCATGCTCGTGGGCGATTCTGCGCCAATTGCAGGCGGCGAAAATTCGCGTGATCGAAATGCCCCTTGGCGCAGATGGCCGCTTCAACCTGCCCGCACTCGAGGAGCTGCTCAGGCGTGAACCCATCCGGCTGGCCGTGCTGTCGTCAACCGTGAACATTCCCCAGGGCGGCCTGATGCCGGCACAGGATAAACAACAGATATGCCGCTGGCTGGCGGAGCGGACTATCTGGCTATTTGAAAACGACACCTATGGCCAGTTGTGCTTCTCGCCAGAACCCTCGCGTTATCGTGACTTTGCCGACCCCGACAGACTGCTGGTGTTCTCGACCTTCGACAAAATCATCGGTTCGGAAGCCCCTTACGGGTATGTGTTGTGTCGCCAGCATGAACCGCAGTTGCGGCGGCTATTTCTGGCGCGCGGGTTTCGCCTGTCGCCGATCCGCCAGAAAGCAATCGCCAAACTCTTCAACTCCAAGCGCGTCGACCAGCATCTGGTGCGGTTGCGAGGCGTATTGCACAAGCGCATGACGCACATGAAGAGCTTGCTCAAGGAGCATACCGATGGCCAGTTGCAGGTGATCGTCCCACATGGCGGCGCAGCTTTCTGGCTCGAGGCCACACGCCCGGTAGACATGCGACGGGTGTTCGAGCGCTTGCTGGGGCAGCATATCGTCATCGCACCCGGAGAAATCTTCAGCCAGCAGCAGGCCTGGAAACACCATTTGCGCCTGAGCTATACGCTCGACTGGAGCAAGGATGTTCCCCAAGCCCTGGAGAAACTGGCCCAGGCTATCGGCGCAGAGCGCTAGGCTGGTCTAGAGCCCGTAGCAATGGCGCGCTTCAGGAAAACGGCCATGGCGCACATCTTCGGCAAAATTCAGGCAAGCCTCGCGAATCTGTGCACCGACATCGGCATATTGTTTGACGAAGCGCGGCATTTGCTCGCCGCCCAGGCCCAGTACATCCTCGGTGACCAGCACCTGCCCGTCGCAGGCTGGCGAGGCGCCAATGCCAATGGTGGGCATTTTCGAATCCAGGGTGATCTGCCGGGCCACGCCTTCGGCCACACCTTCAAGTAACAGACTGAACGCACCCGCCTCAAGATTGGCCCGCGCATCCTCGGCAATCAGCGCGCCTGTTTCAGCCGTCAGGCCCTGGGCCTTGAACCCACCCATTACATTGACAAACTGCGGCATCAGCCCGATGTGAGCCATGACCGGAATACCACGCGCCACCAGGAACTCGACGGTTCCCGCCAGCGCCTTGTTGGCTTCCAGCTTCACGGCATCGCAACCGGTGCGCGCCAAAACCTGGGCGCAGTTGCGAAAGGCCTGCTCGTTGGACTCCTGATAGCTGCCAAAAGGCATATCGGCAATCACACAGGACAGGCCCGTGCTATCAACCACGGCACGGGTGTGACCGATGATTTCTTCAAGCTGCATGCTCAGTGTGGATGCCCGGCCATAGCCAACCATAGCGGTGGAATCACCCACTAGAATGAAATCGACAATAGGGTCGATCAACTTGGCAATCGAGCTGGAATACGCCGTCAGGGAAACGATTTTCTGCTGGCCCTTCATTGCGACCAATTGCGGGACCGTCATTCGTTTAGTGCGGGTATGGATGCTCATGGGATTTCCCTGTGGTGATCGCCCTCTGGCTGAAACGGCCTCGAGAATCTCATCGAGCACGGGTTGAGACTTTTCTCTACAGCGCTCAACCAGCGTGGGCCTGGAGCAGCCGATTATTGGTTAAACACCAAAAGATTCAATGTACAGATTCCGCCTGAAAAGCAACCCAGGTCAAGCACCGTCCTCAGCATAATAGCCTCTGCTTACTAGGCCCCTACCAATAGGTCGTCGCAGGGATATAACAGACCTATCACCCTGCGGTCAGAGTACTTACTTCAGACTGAATACCCAGATGCCGGACCTATACGAAAGAACTCAAGGGAATAAGGAAATAACAAATATCTCAGACACCTATTTCACCGCTCGTCGGAATCGACACATTAGAAGGGCAATGGCACCTTGCATTTACCCGTCTATAGGCTTGACTGTAGCAGGCAGAACAATATACCACTTAACAAAATTATATTTTCCCTGGAGTCTAGTATCTATCGCCTCCAGTATCAATGGGATATGAAATTACCAACGAGTTAACCTAACTACAGATTCTCTGTAGCAGTGGCAAGTCTGCAGCTTTATTCTAAATAGGGAGCCAACTCATGGAATGTAAATTCAAAAAGGAATGTAAATATGGCTATCACAATCACAAACGGTGCAAGCGGACTTATCAAAGTTGCAGTAGGCACATGGCACAAAGACGGTAGTGACGACTATTACACAATAGAGCAAGGCAATACCGAAACGTGGTCGCGTAGCGATTCAAGAGGCTATTTAATGGCCGTACAAGGTCAAGCAAAGACAAACGAGTACTATATCTCCCCCAGCAGTAAAATAGTTATCGAAGATAACCTTGTCAAAGATCACGGCCAATCTATTAGCCCACTGATGTTAGTCAATGCGTGATATGTGTCAGTAAACGCATGTAGATGCTACTCAAAACAGCAGACGACCAAGAAAACTTATGTCCGGGCCGGAGCTATTGCCAACCCGACAAAATAGAAAGTATTGGTATGCTCACTTCAGTGTTTTGGTACGTCTACAGTTTTCAGCAGGCAATAAAAACCCCCGTAGACGTTAATCTACGGGGGTTTTAAGAGTGGAGACCGAGGTCGGAATGGAACCGGCGTAGGCAAATTTCGATCCGACAGCGAAATACAAGCAGGCCTAGTCCTGTAGCGTTATTTGATTCCGAAACCAAGACAAAAAAACACCTCTGTAGACCGTATAGAGCGTGACCCCTTGCCTTTATTTTGAAGCTGATTTTACCCTCCCTCAGGCGTCCTGCCGACCGAACGCAATCTCATCAAGCAAGCCGACTGCTACGCTGTATAACTATTCTGATAGGCCACACTTGCATGTCACAAGAGGCAACCGATGAGCCGAAACCCTGACCCATCCCCAGTGACTAAACTACCTGTCCAGGCATCCAGTATGGATAAAATGCCGTCGACTGAGCCTTTTCCTGCCAGGCCCAATTGGCAGCGTGCCTAGAAAATCCGGGGCGATTCAGATTATCAGAACAACGGCTCGTAAACCGGAAGTGCCATTAGCTAGAGCTTGGTGTCACTGGCCGAGCGCGCACTTTCCTCATGCAACATGACCTGCACAAAGCCATGATTCCAAAATCGAAAAATCGATTCTTCAAATGAAAAAGAAAAACCCGGCATTTCTGACGGGCTTTGCATACCGCTCTAAGCGTGTCGTTTGAGTGCAACCTTCGACCAAAGGGTAAAGGCGACTGGTGGTGTCCAACCTGAGTTTGATGTGTGCTCTTGCAGGCACAGGTACATATTGCCTTCGTAAGTCACGCCGTCCTTCTCGCTATAGCGGTGGTTCAATTGCCATTCGGGATACTCTGGATCTGTTATGTCTCCAACGGTTCTAACGCTCAGGCTCTTGCTGGGGAGCGACTCTTTTCCCGAAGAGTCTGTTGCCGCGACAAAGTAGCTGTACTGGGTGTTCGGCGTTAGACCCGAGTCTTCCAGCGTCAAGGACGCCGTATGACCTATTGGGGCCCCATTTCGATACAGCGTGTATGTCTCGATTGGACGAGGTCCGGTTGAAGCCCTCCAACTCAAGGTCATGCTGGTTTCAGTCACGCTCGCAGAGGACAAACTTGAGGGAGCCGTTGGCCGGTCACCAATACCTGTCTCACCGTGAATCAACGGGGCATAGCGATTGTAGAACTCCCCACCGTAGGGGACATTGTTCCTGCTAACACCATCGTCCCAATTGGTCGACCAGGTCATGAGTCCTTTGATGGAGTGACCGGCAGAATCGAGACGTTTAAACGCATTAACCACCGCAGCGGGATCAATCACATAGCCTGTAGCCGCAGCGTCAACGTTGGCTGGTAAGCCAATGACGAATTTGTCTGCGGGAATAGCGGTGTAGTTCCTAGTGCCCGTTACGAGGCTTTCGGTCAGGTAGTAGAGAAAGTCCTCTTTCATCGCATCATTGTTCTGCGCAATCCAGGCCCCCTGACCGCCATTGGCCTCTGGAACCCAGATCCCATCGCCACCTTGGTTGTAGTATTGAGGCGCAATGAAATCGTAGTACCCCTCAAGGGCCTGAATGTAGTCAATGTACTTGCCGCCAAGATTAAGATAGGGAAACTCAGGCGCCATGCTGATGATGAAATGCTTCCCCTCATCCTTGTAGTGATCCTTCACCAGCTTCAAGGCTGCAGGCAGCACCGTCTTGTTATCAGCGAAATCAATGGCGCTTTGCTCAAGGTCGATATCCAGCCCATCGAAGCCGTAGGTTTCAACCAAACGAATGATCTCATTCGCCAGAGGTAGTTCATCCCCAATGTGCAACTCGATATGAGCGTCGGCGCCGCCCAACGAGATCAAGACAGCCCTTTCCTGGCTGTTCAGCACGCCTACCTGGCGGCGAAACTCTTCGTCGGAGAGGTTATGCGGCTTGAACGTAGGAATGCCCTCGCCTTTCATAAAAGCCACAGCAACAACGTTGTAGTCCTGGGGTACATCCACCAACTCTAGATTACTAAACTGCCCACCTTGATAACCGTCACTGTGGCCAGCCGGCCAATTATGCCAAAAACCCATAAGGATTTTTTTATTGGCAATGCTAGGCATTAACGATGCTGAGTCACTTACTTTTGACTTTAACAATGAAAAATCAATCTTAGGCATTATTCTATTCCTTCAGAATTATACTAGGAGCTGTACATGACTCAACTTTATTTAAAATTTACATCAAACGCCTGATAGAACGCATTGCCAGTATCAGCAACTACCCAAAGTAAAATAATGACATGATGTCCCTGTTTACCCGTAGGCAGTTTCACTTCATGCTCAGTCTTCGCCTTCAATTCGGCGGTATGCTCATAGTAGGGAACCTGAGTATAAAAATCATCGCAGAAGGACTTTGGTTCAAGCTGAGCGCGGCTGATACGTTTTTCAGGATCCCAACCATCTTTGGTGATAAACCAACTGTAACCCCGAGTTACGTGAGGCATGGTGTATACCCATTTAACACGAAAGGTTTCGCCCGGGTTAACATCCAACAGAGGCCAGGCAAATGGGCGATTTAGCTTTTGGCTCATTTCTTCATTAGTGAAATTAACGCAGTCCCGGGAGTCAGTCTTACTACCACTGAGGATATAACCATCAGTCGGTGGCATCAGGCTCCCGTTGTCAGTCTCATAAGGTCTTGGGAATGGGCCAGCAGTCAACGATGGGAAGTTCTTACCTCCCTCCATTTCATTAGCCTCCCAGTCAAGTATGAGGCCTTGTTCTGTCGCAATAGCAGAACGACTAGCGGGGGAAATTACACGACCGTGTTTCAACTGCGACTTGGATTCTGGCTTATTCATTGGTTCATTCCTTTGGTTAATTGATCTCCTCTCTAGGAGAACTCTTAGGCTAGCGCAAGATTTTAGATTGTCTATTATTCGGCCACTTCTATTTGCCCACTTCAAGGAATGATGAGGCATGTTGCGCGGAAGATTTGATGCAGCAAGGAAAGCGGCCGGCGTTGAAAAGGCTCATTTTCAGATGCGCGACTTGCGCGCAAAAGCTGGCACAGACAAGGCGGAATCGAGTGGGGATATCCTGCAAGCCAGGGACCAGCTTGGGCACACAACTGTTGTCATGACAGAGAACTACATCCGTAAACGGATCGGTAAAAAGTCACGCCGACGAAGTGAATTGCGGAAAGGAGTAAAATATTGCGGAAATTATCAAGGACCCAGCAAGCATGAAAACTTTACTAAGTCCTTGTTTTAATTGGTGCCCGAACCCGGAATCGAACCGGGACGCCCTTACAGGCGGGGGATTTTAAGTCCCATGCGTCTACCAGTTTCGCCATTCGGGCGGTAGCGCGATGAAGCAGCACAAGATCAAAGCCCTTGAGCGTCGCAACAGGCTAGGGAATATATAGATCCAAGACCCTCGGCGCAAGTTTGCGGGCGGTCTTTTTCAGATTTATCGCAGGCCCCCATCCAAGAAAAAAACTCATCAGATCAGTGATCTACGCGTCATTCACGGTTGGCCGGCCGGACAGAGCCCTGGAAGCCCCCTCCTCGCCTCATGAACCCAGGTGCCTGCAGCGCTCATCACCAGGACTGGAAGTACAGCCGGATATTTCCTGCTTTTCTGCTGATCGCGAGAGAAGGTATTTGTCCTGCCGCGCTAGGTCAAGAACTCTGGTTGGCACCTCTGCGGATCAGGTCAAACCCCACTGCACCGGCGTGGCAGGAGCATCTGATACGCTTTTTTCTTGATCACCTGAATCTGTACCGAACAGTTCCCACCCCCGATAATGGGCCACTCCCGACGCACTCGTGGAGCCCGGCGGGAATTATCCTGCGGTTCATCTACCTTTCGGAGGCCCCATGGCTAAGATGGCATTTTTTCTGTTCGGCTTTTTGGCGCTGACCGTTGCGATTGGTTTGCTCGCCACGGTTTCACCGGTTTGAAACAGGCTTGGCCTTTTCAACCTGCAAAGAACATCGGGTACAAAGACAATACCAGCAGTGCAGCCATGGACCAGTTGAAGAGCCTCAGCCAGCGCGGGTTACGCAACACACTGCGCAAGCCGCTACCAAACCCGGCCCACACGCACACGCTGGGCAGGTTGATCAGTGCAAACACTGCCGCGATCACCAGCACGTTAGTGAAGTAACCCTGCGCAGGCGTATAGGTGGTGATAGCCCCCAACGCCATGACCCAGGCCTTGGGGTTGACCCACTGAAACACTGCCGCGCCCAGGAAAGTCATGGGGCTGCGTTTGCCCTCGGTTTCATCGGACATAGGGCTGGACGTCGCGATCTTCCACGCCAGGTACAACAAATAGGCAGCCCCGACATAGCGCAACGCTGTGTAGGCCCAAGGCAGTGCCTTGAACACCTCCCCCAGGCCCAGGCCGACCGAAATCACCAGCACCATGAATCCCACACTGATTCCCATGGCATGCGGGATTGAACGGCGGAATCCGAAGTTCACTCCTGACGCCAGTAACATGGTGTTGTTCGGTCCAGGCGTGATCGAAGATACAAAGGCAAACAGTGCGAAGGCTGAAAGCAGGCTTGAGGACATGAACATGAGGCGTCATCCAGGCGAATTATTGTCGCCCTGACACTAGAGTGTTCAGCGCAGGCTCGCCCCGTACAGCTATCAACAGATAGAGAGATACACTTTGGTCAAGCACATATTCGGCTCTGCGTGCATTCGGCTAACTCTTTCACATCCCTTTCACACTCAAGCGCCTATGGTGGTCTCAGCTCCTAAGTGAACACCTTTAAGCCCGCTCTCCCCATCGCGGGCTTTTCTTTGCCTGCGATTTGACCAGACGGACCAGCCGATACGCTACGAAGCGCTCTTTCCCAAACGCTTCTATCAGTCACGCATTCAGTGCACGATGGGCGCCGCTATTCGTTTGGACGTCGATTTCATTCCGCATGAACATCTGCACACCCAGCGATATCAAGCGCTATCACCTCCTGCGAGGTCATGACTTCAGCATATTCGCCGTTGAGGATTGCCAGGGTCAGTTCATGCACCGTCCCTGCCTCCCAAGACTTTCCGTCGGCGCTGACAACCGGTACAGCCGTCGTACTATCAGAAGGCAGGATGATGTGGTACCCGAGGGCTTTTCCGGCACGAACAGTGGCATCCATACTGTTGTGGATCACTACCCCCGTTAACACGAAACGCTCTACCCGCATGCCCTTGAGAACTTGATCCAACTCAGTACCAATAAAGGCGCAGTTCTGTTGTTTGACAATCACCAACTCTCCCTCAACAGGAGCAACCTCTCGCTTGATGCCATTCCATGGGCCGTGGACGTGATAGGTCGAGGCTGGTGCTTGCTCATCATGCTTTATGTGCATGACAGGCCAGCCTTTAAGCCTCCAATACGCCAGAAGACACTGAATCGCCGCCAGGTAACCGGGATTGCTCTTGCCATCCCAGACAGGCTGATCAATTGCGTCCTGTACATCTAGGATAATCAGAGGAACGGGGCTGTGTTGAGTACTCATGGTCTGCAATCTCTACTAAGGTGGCCTGCGGTTAGATACCGGCAAGGGCGTTATTTATCGACTTGTTCAGCGCAACCGGCGTTGCTGTCGCCCGCATACACCCAGGTGGCTGAGTACCCGAAAGATTGCCCGGACATTGTGTCGATGCATGGCGTGCCAACCACCTCCAACATGAACGTTTTGTCACCGTCCTTGCCCATGTATTTAACACCCTCGCCAGAAGTTGCACGTTGCGCCGTGAGCTTTGTCCCGTTTGGGTTTTCGGGGGTTTTCCAGGTCAAGGTGTCTGCACTGGTTTTGATTGACCAGAACGGCTCATTGCCTCTTGCCACGAACTGCACAAGCGCTTTTTCCGACTGGGCCGTTGCAGGTGACGCCTCTTTGCTACCTGCGGGCATCAACAGGCTGCAGGATGTCAGGCTCATCGTTAATAAAAGGATTGAAAGGAGCGAAAGGTCAGGACGTTTCATAACACCAGTTTTTTTAAAAAGTGATGCCGCAACATAGCAAAAAATCCTGCAACCTTGTGCAGATCGAGCGAAATCTCAAGCGCCAAAGTTGAAGGCTATGGAGATTCGCGGCCTTGCGCCTTCGAAGCGTTGTGCCGAATGCATCAGCCAAGACGGAAACATATTGAATATGCCACTGGTGGCTGCACGCGTAGTACTGAGCCCGGCAGTAATGCAATCATTGAGTTTCCGTTCAACGACCGGGCAGCCCGTATTGTTCGCGATGAACTGCAGTCAGTTGAGTGGCGAGCGCCTTGGCAAACCCAACCAAGGCATCACAGGCCTCCCCGCCTCACTGCGTAAAGTCGCTCGCCGAATGCCAGCCGCCATGCGAGCCTGGACCAGAGCCTTTGGCACCTACTCGTCATTCTCCAGACATGAAAGAACCGCCCGTAGGCGGCTTGATTTATTTGTTCGTCAAAGGCCCTCGCGAACTGCCGTCTCAATGACCGCGCGACCGTAGCCAAGCGCTCAAGACAGTCTCTGATACAGCACGACGCTGCTGCCATTTGAGGATTGAGTCACCTAAAGCCGATCCTCGGCAGTCGAGTCAGTGGCAACGATTCCTTTGGTCTCTATCTGGCGCTTTCGCGCAGTCATCCGCTGTACCAATGTTGCAGTTGGCTAGATGACGAATCTTTTAAAATTGATCTAGCTTGTTTTCTGCCAACCTGCCCGTAAGTACTAAGACTACGTGAAGGAACGGTCTGCCCTGACAAGTGCTCGCGTCTCGGGGTCGGCGTCGAATGTCGACTCTGCCAACACCCAAGCTGGAGCTGTGTTTGTGTCGATCAATGCCTTCACGGCCCGCTTGCGACAGGTCGAACATGGCGAAAACTCATATACGTAGAGAAGGCAATCGAGCGCCTTGTGGCCAGGATACGCTTCGCACAAGTTGAGAAGTTTCCCAACGATTTGGTGTGTTTCATCAGGGTCATCAAGCTGTGCCAGATGTTCCACGAACAATGAAAAATCGCCCTCATGAAAGTTCTTCACCAGTAGTGCGATACCGTTAGCGATGTTGCCATCAGCGATCAATCGCTTCGCAACGTTTCGCAGCTCTCCGTGCTTCACAGGTGCCAAGGCCGCCACAGTCGCCCATTGAACCTGTGCGTCGATATGGTCAATCCATCGGAGCAATCGACTGTCGAATCGTGGAACGCCAGTTTGTCCGAAGCATCTGAGCAGTCGCTTGACATGCTCTGACTCCTTTGACGCCAGCAGCGCTACGAAAACCGTCTCGCGTTGATCTTCTTCAACTTGGGAACCCCACCTCCTGAGCCAATAACATTGCTCTTTTGGGTTCTTTCTGACATAGGCCACGACCTCATCGGCTGTAAAGGTCATGAAGTCAACGTGGGCTGAAGGACCGCCGCGGCTATCGCATGTCTTGCGCATCCCCGCGAGATAGTTTGCGATATCGGAATCAACTGCGGCCTCACGCTCCAATGCCGCAAGTGCTCCTTTATCTCCTGTGAAAGCCTCATATTGTGTGATGGGATAGTCATCGATCCAAAAATCAGGATCAGCTTGCAACCACTGCCCCATATGTCTGACGACATGTATCAAGCCATCCAGGCCGTCGAGCGCGATAATTTCATTGGCCCCAATCACATTGGTGGTATTCGGAAAGAGCGCTAGGGAAGAATACAAGAGACGTCTCGCGTCTTCGGATCCTGACGCAGCCAACTCTTTCAATATCGCACTCCGCTGAGCACTATCGCTATGCTCCTCAGGCGGTGGAGTGTTCTCCATCGCCTTGATAGCCTGCAACACCTTCGCATTCAGCTTCGCGCGCTCGACAATCGAGAACAGCCACTGTGCCCGTTCTGCCTCGCACTGAGGGTCATAGGAAAGACATGTCATGCACGCTTCGATGATCATGTCTTCCAACCCATTCGACCCATGACTCTCGATGTGTTGGATAACACGCCCATGGCCTGCCCTGAGAGCAGCGGCAAATGCGGCTTTGGCAAGGGGCAGGATTGGGTGTTTTATTCGCATAGGGCGTCCAAGAATCATAACGTTAGTGAGGGAAGCGGCATTTCCCCCTCCCCGCACGATGACCATAGTAATTGTCGGGCCGGCGCACTTATGGAGTGTACGATAACTGTCGCTGGTAAACGGCTGGTTTTAACCGATTCATCCCCTACAGACTGCGACAGGGCGAACGCCTGCTTCTGACAATAGAGCTACCCACCAACCGCCCTAGAGGCCTTACGTATTGAAGGCAAATCTGCCTTTACGCTTTACTACCACCAAATGCAAAAAACCCAGCACGGGGTTGGGCTTTTTTGCATATCGGGTATATGGGCTTCAGCTAAGCCCCGACGACCCTGGTGCCTCTACTCTATAGCCTTCACTGACCTAGATTTTTCGCAAGCCAATCTCAACCGCGCGTGAGCCCTTGGCTCCATCGGCGCGGTCATCATAGCTCTGTACGTCATGCACGCCTGAGTATCTGAAGCGGGCTCGGCATGCTGGACAGCTGTTGCGGATGACGTGCAGCCAGCCAGCATCGCCACCGCTACCGCCGCTATCAAAATCCGCATGTCGCTCCCTCTTTGGTTTGTCGGACGCTTACCGCTAAAAGATGAAGTACCGATCAGTCCGCCAGAAATGCCTCCAGGACAGGTATCAGCCATTCTGGTCGATCTTCTTGGGGCGAGTGATTCGCGAATGGAATATTCAAGAACCTAGCGTTTGGCACCCGATCAGCGAGTTCAACTGCATTCGTGCGCGAGACAAGCATGTCTTCGTCGCCCCTGACCACCAGCAAATCGGCGGTGATGTTGCGCACAGCTTCGTTCGGGTAGCCATCCGCGCCTGAATCGAGCCAAAGAGCCCGCAGCGCCACTGCCAATCGCTCAAAATCTGGTGCGGGATTCATGACCTGATAACTATCGTAGCTGTGCGGGAACATCTCGCGCCAGCTCTCGCCTGTTACCTCTGTATAAATGCCGCGCGTTGGGTCGTCTGCCTTCAATGCCCAGTGCGCGCCAATCGTTACCAGCTTGTCTATCGGGAGAGTGTTGGCGGCGGCAATGCGCAGTGCAGCTATGCCACCATCGCTATGGCCGATAATGCTGAAATGCTCAAGCCCCAGGTGCCTGACCACTGCCTCCACATCCTGCTGGATGCGCTTATAGGTCAGTCGTGATGGACCAAGCGTGGATTTTCCTTGGCCCCGGCTGTCGATGCCGATCAACCTGTAGTTCCGGCCCAAACGGGGCGTGATGGAATTAAAAGTCTCGATGTCACCAAAACCGCCGTGGAGGAATACCAAGACAGGGCCGTCCTTGTTCCCTTGCTGTTCATAGTAGAGGCTCGCGTGGTCTATCTCAATGTGCTGGCCCTCCTGGTGATTGAACGTCGTCATGTGCTTTTCCCTTTGTTGGATCGCTGTGTCGCGTGCAGGCTTGAGCCTACTGCTCTACATGATCGCATTTGCGATGACAAATGAGTGTGACGGATCACTAAGCGTTAGGATCAGAAAGACGTATTGACCAGACGCTTACCCAGTTCCAGCGTGTGCATGCCCTTCAGATGCAAAAAGCCCAGCGCGGGGCTGGGCTATTTCGAGGCCAGCTTTCGGCCATGAGAGGTCACAGGGATAAAGTCGAAACAACCAAAACCTACTGTCCTTCAAGCTTTCGCTTCAGCCGCCTGAGATCACTATTGATGATCAGCTTATGGACGAGACCTACCGGCAACATGTAGGCGCGCCCAAAGACGTTATGCGTTACGACTGATGATGTGATTGTGAGCACACGAGCTGTTATCGAAAGGCAAATCATGACATCTAGGTGCCGGTCACGTTCGGTCAGAACCAACATGTCGGGGGCGCTATGCTCCACCAGAAAGAAATCCAGCAGTTCTCCAGTGTGTATTGTCTCTCGCCTAGCGCCGGAGAACCCGCCGATTCGCTTCACACCGAATAACGAGGAAATAGCGTCCCTCATTCGGAAAGCTAGCCGCATGAACAGTCCCGATTCAGCCGTCATGATGTTCCAAGCGTCAAGAGTGGTGATGTCAACAGGGAGCAGAACCGACCTGCAGTCATAGTAATCAAGATCGGGTAGCGCACGCAGAGTGTGAGCAGGTGATGTGGTAGTCAAATATTATCCCTTTTAGTTGAATGCGGATGCTCCACATACTGTCTCCCTGGCCAGGCATCCAGCGTGGATGGAATGCCATCAACGGAGCCTTTTCCTGGCAGGCCCAATTGGCAAGCGTGCCTAGAGAATCCGTGGTGATTCACTCTGTTGAGCAAGTTCGCCTGAATAAACTGACCTCAGATAAAGATAGTGCCGCGTAGATACAACGCGCCGTGGCCGCTGATAATGACGCGGTCGCTGTCTAGGACTTCGCAGTGCAACTGGCCCTTGCGCACCCCACCTTGCTCGGCACTCAGCCCGCACTTACCCAAGCGCTTGGCCCAATATGGCGCCAGGGAGGTGTGGGCCGAGCCGGTGACCGGGTCTTCATTCACCCCCACCCGAGGCCCGAACCAACGAGAGACAAAATCGAAGTGACTACTCGGCGCGGTAACCGCGACACCGCGCACGTCGAAAGCGGACAGTGCAACGAAGTCGGGATTGAGGCCGGCGATGATGGCTTCATCCTCGACCACTACCACGTAATCATCTGTGCGATAAAGCGCATCGATCCGTTCTAGGCCCAAGGCTTGCAAAAGGCCTGGCGGGACAGCTACGGCTTTAGGCTGCTTGGCCGGGAAGTCCATGGCCAAGCGCCCGCTTTCGCGGCGCACTCGCAATTCACCGCTGCGAGTGGAAAACCGCAGCATGTCACGGCTTTCACCAAGCTGTTCAAACAGCACCCAGGCTGCTGCCAGGGTGGCGTGACCACACAAGTCGACTTCCACCGTAGGAGTAAACCAGCGCAACTCGAACACCTCGCCGTTACGCACAACATAAGCAGTCTCGGATAGGTTGTTCTCTGCGGCGATTTTTTGCAGCGTCGCATCAGGCAACCAGGCCTTCAGCGGACAAACCGCCGCCGGGTTGCCGGCGAAAGCCTCAGAGGAGAAAGCGTCCACCTGGAAAATATCGAGTTGCATTCTGATCATTCCTGCCCGCTAGTGTTGTCTGTAACCCGGATCTGCTCCAGGTAGTTGTAGATGGTGTATCGGGTCACGCCGAGCGCGGCAGCGGCTTTTTCAATCCCGCCTTTGACGATGAATACCCCGCGATCCTGCATTTGCCGTACAGCTTCAAGCTTTTGAGGTTTTTTCATCCCTACAACACCGCCGGGACAAGCTACCTGAATGATTTCCACCATCAGTTGCTCCATATCCCTCGGCTCATCGACGCGTGACTCAGGAACGCCTTCCAGCCCCAGAAGTCCTCCGAGAACGGCGTGGGCGGCGGCAACACCGCTCAAGTCGGAATTGATACACAGACTAGCGAAAGGCTGCCCGCTACTGTCGCGATACACCACGGTGGAACTGCGGAGCGGGCGGCCGTCAGGCGCGAGTGCCGGATAACTCTCCACCACAACGGGATCAGAGCTTGAGTGATCTTCCATGGCGCGCCTGACAGCGCTGAACCCTAAGTCCTGGCGTGGGCCGCCCAACACTGACCCGCCCACTTTTCTTCCAGTGACATGACCATTGGCGATGGCAAGGATGGATCGCTCCGGATTGATCAGGTCATGCAACACGATCTCCGTATGAAGACCAACAGCATTACTGAGCATTTTGAGGGTGCTGTGAAGCACGTTAAGAATCAGCTGCCGCTCGGCTAGTGATACTTCGGAAACCTTCATTGGTGCCTTCAAGTGATTTATCGAAGGCGACAAAAATATCAACACATTGTTGAATTATCAACTTATTGTTGAATTTTACGTATGTCCGAATTGTCTCTGTGGTTTTCCTGATAGGCAGCTTCGGATCGAATGCGGATGTTCCACATACTGCCTCCCTGGCCAGGCATCCAGCGTGGATGGAAACCCAGTAGCAGGCTGAGAAGCTGCCGTAGTAGCGTTGCGCCTCTACGAGCCCAATCGGGTGAACGTGCAACGGAGCAAAAAAATGGATTTTGTAGAGCGCTTGAACGCAATGTCAGCGAAGGTAAATCAGCTGGCGTCAACGATCCAGACCGAGGAAGCAACCAAGACCGCTTTCGTGATGCCGTTCATCCACACAGTGCTCGGCTACGACGTCTTCGATCCGTCCGAGGTTGTGCCTGAATACATATGTGATATCGGAACTAAAAAAGGCGAGAAAATTGATTACGCGATTCTAAAAGGCGGACAGATCCAAATACTGATCGAGACGAAAAAGGTTGGCGAAGCACTCAATATCAATCATGCAAGTCAGCTATTTCGCTACTTTCACGTGACCACTGCAAGAATTTCCATCCTAACAAACGGCAGGTTTTATCGGTTCTATACCGATCTGGACGCCCCAAACAAAATGGATGAGAAACCCTTTCTAGAGATCGACCTGCTCAACATCGATGAGCACATCATCCCAGAGCTCCAAAAGCTCACAAAGTCAGCTTTCGATGTTGAGTCGATCATCAACGCGGCCGGCGAGCTGAAGTACGTGGGGAACATTAAAAAAGAAATGGCTACGCAGTTTTCTCAGCCTGATGATGACTTCGTTCGTTTTTTTGCATCGCGCGTCTACGATGGAGTGATCACGCAAAAGGTTCGAGACCAATTTGCTCAGCTCACCAGAAAGGCTGCTTCTCAGTTCCTGAGTGATCAAATCAACGACAGATTAAAGTCAGCAATGAGCAGGGCCACCTTTCCAACAGTCGCTGAATCGGTCGTGGCTGAAAACCAGGTAGAAACGCCAGAGGTCCCTGAAGATCGCATTCTGACTACGATGGAAGAACTTGAAGGCTTTCACATCATCAAAGCAATTGTCCGGACCGTAATAGACGCGAAACGCATAGCTAGCAGAGACACTCAGAGCTATTTCGGCATACTGCTGGATGACAATAATCGAAAACCTATCGCCAGACTTCACTTCAATCGCGGACAAAAGTACCTAGGTATTTTCGACAAAGACAAAGTCGAAACACGTCACCCCATCAATTCGCTTGATGAGATCTATGAATTCTCAACCTCGCTAAAAGAAACAATTACTTTTTATCAAGAAGCCTGATTGAGGAATACCCAGTTCTTCGCCTGCAAGCCCAAGGACTGGGATAGCGCCAATATCGGCGCGTTTATGACCTTGAGGTCATATGAGTGATAACAAAGGTGTATCAGCATGCCAGCGAAGGCCGCTGGCATGCTCACACTGAGCGCGCAGCATCGATGCTCAAGCTCGGTGGGCGGTTGGTCGCAGTTTTGCCGGCGAGCGCGAAAGGCAAAGACGTGCTGCCAGGCCTGAAGCATGAGTGGTCACAGATCTACAACAACGAATTCGCCGGCACCAGCGTATCGGTTGTGATCCTCTCCGCCTCATCCGCGTAACTCCCCCACTCCACCGCCCGAGCATGACCCGGAAGGAAATAACTGTGTCCGAAGTAAGGCGTTGGTACATCGGCATATACCGGATCGACAGCGGAACCAGCCGGCGACTTCCGTTCTTGGTGTCCTCCAGCAGCACATGCTTACCCTGATGTGTTCGCGACGAAGCGTCAGCAGTTCACCGCGGCGCATTGCGGTCTCCACGGCGATCTCAATAATCACCGGCATTTCAGCATGGATTTCACCGGCGACCTTCAACACTGCTTTCAATTCGAAGCCAGTCGGCCGACGGTCACGCTCTCGGCTACCCTTGGGCATCCTCAGTTTTGCAACCGGGTTGCTCAATCCTTCGATACCCCAATCCTTGATGGCAACTGTGTATAGGTGGCTTATCAAGGCCAGAGACAATCGCACCGTGTTGGTCGATGTACCCTCAGCCAGGCGAGCATCACGGTACTCGGCCAGGTCGGATTATCTAAGTTCGGCCAGCGACTTGCTTCCGTACTTGCCATCGGACCACGTCTTTATCCGGGTCAGCTCCTGGCGAGCCCCCCTCTTCTACGCAGATACTTCACGCGCATAGCGCTCAAAGCGCCTTTGCAACCGTGGTGGCTTCGGCCTCGCGGGTATCGACGAAGCGCTTGCGCGACATATCCCCCTCGATTTCAGAAGCCCACCGTTACGCCTCAGCTTTCATATCAAACGAAGCCGAAAATGCCGGGTATCCTTTTTTGCGGATCTTTGTCCGCCATGTTCCATTGGGACGCTGCTCGATAGTTGCCATGCTGCGGATTTTGCCGATCAGCCCTGGGACATGCAAACAGTCTCGGTGCCCCAGGATTGTCCCGACGAGCACAATCCGCAAGCACAAAAAAAGCCCCGCAACCTCAATGGCTGCGGGGCTTTCAAGAGTGGAGGCCGAGGTCGGAATCGAACCGGCGTAGGCGGATTTGCAATCCGCTGCATAACCATTTTGCTACTCGGCCTCAAACGATCGATGCCCTGACTGCTGACATCCACCGCATACAAACTTGAGTGGGCTACGTAATGCCTGCCTCTACTCTATCTCATTGAAAACATTAAGGTTTTTAATGCCTCGATGCGTTCGATGGCGGCAATTATGTACTCATTTGCCGGGGCTGGCAACCCCTTGATTTCAAAAAATATTCTGGCTGCAACACGGCGGGAGGTGCTTGCCCCCGCCGTACATGGGCTCAGTACCCCAGCGACAGGCCGGTGTTGCGTCGTGGGTCGTTGGCGCCGTAGAAGCGGTTGTTGCCCACGGGTTTGCCTTCCAGGGACGGAGCGCCTACCAGGATTGCCGCCAGATGGTTGGCGTCTTGCGGGCCGGCGAACGTATGGCCCCAGCTTTCGAGGATTTTCTGGGTGTCTGGACTCAAGGCGAACGTTTCTATGTTGGTGCTCTCGGGCATCCATTGTTGGTGGAAACGCGGAGCGTCAACGGCTTCCTGGATGTTCATCCTGTAGTCGATGACATTGAGAATTGTCTGTAGGGTGGCGGTGATGATCCGGCTGCCACCGGGCGTGCCTACGACCATCACGGCCTTGCCGTCCTTGGTGACAATGGTTGGGCTCATGGATGACAGCGGTGCCTTGCCCGGCGCGATGGCATTCGCCTCGCCCTGGATCAGGCCGTACATGTTGGGCTCACCGACCTTGACGGTGAAGTCGTCCATTTCGTCGTTGAGGATCACGCCGGTCTTGCTGGCCATGACGCCAGCACCGAACCAGTCGTTGAGGGTGTAGGTCACCGAGACCGCGTTGCCCCATTTATCGACGATGGAATAGTGGGTGGTGTTGGTGCCCTCATGTGGCGAGACGCCCGGCTTGATCGCCTGGGAATCACCGGCTTTTTGCGGATCGATGGCCGCGCGCAGTTTCGCCGCGTAGTTTTTGTCCAGCAGATGATCCAGCGGGTTCTTTACGAAGTCCGGGTCGCCCAGGTAGCTGTTGCGGTCAACATAGGCGTGGCGCATGGCCTCGATCTGGTAGTGCAGGCCCTGGGCCGAACCGTAGCCGAGCTCGGCCATCGGATAGCCTTCGAGGATGTTCATGATCTGGCAGATCACCACGCCACCCGAGCTCGGTGGTGGCGCCGAGATCACATGGTAGCCACGGTAGTCGCACTCGATGGGCGCCAGTTCCCGGGTCTGGTACTTTTCCAGGTCAGCCTGGGCAATGATGCCCTTGCCTGCCTGGCTGGAGTCGACGATGGCCTTGGCGACCCAGCCTTTGTAGAAGCCGTCCGTGCCCTTGGCGGAGATTTCCCGCAGGGTCTTTGCCAAGTCCTTTTGTACCAGTTTCTCGCCGACCTGCAGTGGCTTGCCGTCCTTGAGGAAGATTGCGCGCATGTCCTGGTCTTTTTCGAACTCACCGGTGGCCGCGTGCAGCATGTCGATATCGCCCTGGTCGAGGACAAAACCGTTTTCTGCCAGTTTTATGGCCGGTTCGATGACCTGGTCGCGCTTGAGAGTGCCGTATTTGCCCAGCGCCATTTCCATGCCCGACACCGTGCCCGGTACACCGACCGACAGGTGGCCCTTGGCGCTCAGGCCTTCGATGACATTGCCGTCCTTGTCCAGGTACATGTCAGCCGTGGACGCCAATGGGGCCTTTTCGCGGAAGTCGAGGAAGGTCTTGCGCCCGTCCGCCAGTTGTACTGTCATGAACCCGCCACCCCCCAGGTTGCCTGCGGCCGGATACACCACCGCCAGCGCGTAACCGACGGCGACTGCCGCATCCACCGCGTTGCCACCGGCCTTGAGCACATCGACGCCAACGTGGGTCGCCAGGTGCTGGGCGGTGACGACCATGCCGTTTTCGCCGGCCACCGGGGCCTGGGACGCTGCCTGGACACCACTGAAGGTCAAGACCAGCGCCGTTGTTATCAGGGTTCGGGTAAAGGGTTGGTAGTTCATCCTTGGGTACTCTGTTTTATTGGAATCTTTCAAAGTAGCCGTTTTGCGTGGCGAGCCCCAGCGCCGTGGCGTTTTTGTGACAGAGGCTGTCGGGGATGGAACGCAAGGGGCGAGGGGCGGTTCTCGAGCAGATCAATTCCCGCTGCTACAAAAACTACCCCACCGCCACCCCCTTCCCTGCCCGCTCCAGGTTGCGCCACAGCCAAGCCGGCAACACGTCCGGGTCCAGGCTGTCGATCAGGTTCTTCAACCCCAGCCCCAACTCCGTGTCCCCCTCAATCACCAACCGCCGCCGAAAAAACAGCGTATCCGGATCTTCCTGCCGGCTGGCCAGCAACAAAAACTCGCGCCAGTTGCCGCTGATGGTTACCTGCGCCTCTGCCTGTTCCGCAATCCGCAGCTCGTTTCGATCCACGGTCAAATACCAGCGCAGCCCCAAGTCCGGGATCCGCAAACACATCCAGCGGCCGCGCAGCAGTTCAAACCCTCCCTCGCGCAAAGGCTGCGCCAGGCAACGGTTGAGCGCCTGTTGCAAGGTCAGGCGTTGCACCACAAACGGCACTTTGCGCAACATCGGCAGGGCTCGGTCGGCGCCCTTGAGTAGCCATTGCTTGCGACTCAACACAGTCCAACCTCCTCAACCCGCAACATCCCGGCCTGGCCATGCCAGTAGCCATTGCAACCTGCGACATACACGGGCGGCATAGCGCCCTGGCGTACCCGGTCGAACGCTTCGACGATACCAACCATGCCCTGCGCACGCGGGCTCAGGCGCAGCAGGTCCGCGCCGCAGTTTACCAACCCTGGATAATCCGCCAGTAGATTGGTCACCTCTGCCGACATGGTCTGGATGCCGTTCAAGGTAAACAATGCCTGCCCTTCCTGACTACTCAGGGCCATGCCCTCCGGGTAGTTGAGGCAGCAGAATTGGCAATCATCCTTGGGCAGGTTCTGCGCGCGGGCGGTGAAGCACCGCGCCGAATACGCCAGGGGCAAATGCCCGTAGGCGAAGATTTCCACTTGCGGCAATGGACGACCCAGTTCGCGTACGTGCTCCAGCACATCGCTCACCAGCGCCGCCGAGCACTCCACCGGTGGCACCCAGCGCGTCATTCCGGCATCGAGCAACTGCACCAGGGCATGTCCGTTATAGAGATTCAGCGCCGGACCGCCCACAAACGGCAGCTTGCGTTCGGCGAGCAATTGCACCGCACCCATGTCGTTGGCCTCTACCAGCACCTGGCCGTTGTCACACAGGCGACGCAGGCTTGACAGTTCCGAGGCAGCTTCAATCAGGGTCAGGCTCGACAGTACGATTTGCACATTGCTGCCCGCCTGTAATTCGCGGCCCAGGCCCAACCATTGATCCAGATTGAATGCCCGGCGCTTGGAGCACACGGTTTCGCCGAGGTAGATCACGTCCAGCGGCAGGTTGGCCATCTCTGCGTAAAACTGCCCCAGTTGTTGCTTGTCCCAATAAAACAGCACCGGTCCCAGGCTGAGCTTCATGTGGTTCTCCTCACTGCCATGATCGATGGTAGGCGCCCAGGGTGGTCTGGCTGCCTTCGGATAAACCGGCCAGCACCTTGCGCCAGTGGTCCTTGACCACAAAGCTGTGGGGCGCACGGCGATGGGCGTCCAATGCGGCGCGCCAAACCCCGGTGACTTGCTCGACGTAGGCCGGGCTGCGTTGCCGACCTTCGATTTTCACTGCTTCAACGCCCATGGCGATCAGTTCCGGCAACAAGTCGAGCGTGTCGAGGCTGGTGGGCTCTTCCAGGGCGTGGAAGCGCTTGCCGTCTACGATGAAGCGGCCCTTGCACAGGGTCGGGTAGCCGGCGGGCTCGTCCGGGGTGTAACGGTCGATCAGCACTTCACTGAGACGGGCGCTCAGGCCGTCGGCGTCTTCGCTCCAGCGCACGGCCTTGGCCGGCGAACAGACGCCGCACAGGTTCGGTGACTCACCGGTGATGTACGAAGACAAATGGCACCGCCCCTCGGCCATGATGCACAGGCTGCCAAAACCGAACACTTCAATCGGCACCGTACTGCTGGCGGCAACTTGCTTGACCTGGGCCAGCGACAGCACCCGGGGCAGCACCGCACGGCGAATACCGTAGCGCTGGGCATAGAACTGCAACGCTGCGGCATGGGTCGCCGAACCCTGCACCGACAAGTGCAACGCCAGGTGCGGATGGCGCGTGCTGGCGTAGTGCAGCACACCCGGGTCGCCGGCAATCAGCGCATCGACGCCGTGGTCTGCAGCACGGTCCACCGCGCGGCGCCAGCGATCCCAGCCCTTGGGTTGCGGGTAGGTATTGACCGCCACATACAGCTTGCGCTGATGCTGGCGGATGTGGGCGACGGCGCCGTCGAACTGTTTGTCATCCATGTTCAACCCGGCGAAATGCCGGGCGTTGGTATCGTCGCGAAAACCGACATACACCGCATCGGCGCCTTGGCGCACGGCGGCTTTAAGCGCAGGCAGGTTCCCTGCCGGGCAAACCAGTTGCATGGTTGATCCTCATAAAGAGCTTTTAGTGCATCAATTGGGCAAAGGACAGAAAACCCACCAGGGCGCCCTTCTCAATCAGTTGCTCACGCTCCACCACCGCCAGGCCATCGGCCCAGCAGGCGGCGCTCAACATCGCCGAGCTTTGCCGGGGATGCAGCGCAACGTGTGCCTGGCCATCGCTGCCCGCCACCAGGCGCGCCCGCAGGTATTGCCTGCGCCGGTTGCGTTGGGTCCATTCGAAACCGGCCGGCAAGCGCACCGCCAGCGTTGCGACGTCAGTCACGCCCTGGGCGCGCAGCAGGAACGGACGCACCACCACCAGCGCGGTGATCAGCGCCGCCGACGGGTTACCCGGCAGACCGATCCACGGCTTGCCGGCCACGTCGCCAAACGCCAAAGGTTTGCCCGGCTGGATCGCCAGGCGCCAGAAGTCAATGTGCCCCAGCTCTTTGATCGCCTGTTTGAGGTGATCTTCTTCCCCCACGGAGACGCCACCGGAAGTCAGCAACAGGTCGCACTCCGAGGACGCCAGGGTCAGCGCATCACGGCTGACCGCCAGTTCATCAGCCATCACCCCGTAATCGTGCACCTCGACACCCCAGCCTTGCAGCAGCGCGGCCAGGCAATGGCGATTGCTGTTGTAGATCTGCCCCGGTGCAAGGTGCTCACCCGGTTCGCGCAGCTCATCGCCGCTGCTCAACAGGCACACCCGCAGCGGGCGATAGACCTTGACCTGGGCCAATCCGGCCGCCGCCAGCAGTCCCAACTCCTGCGCCCGCAGGCGCTTGCCCGCTGCCAGCAGCAAGGCCCCCTGGAGCACTTCTTCACCCTGTTTGCGCACGTGTTCGCCGGCACGCATGGGCGGGCACCAGATGCGCTGGCCGTAGACCCGGCAACGCTCCTGGGGCACCACGGTATCCGCACCCGCGGGCAGCGGTGCGCCGGTAAAGATCCGCATGGTTTGCCCGCTGCCCAACGCGCAGGCCGCTGCTTCACCAGCAGCAATCCGCCCGGCCAGACGCAAGTAACCGCCCTCTGCCGGCAGGTCGGCAGCGCGCAATGCGTAACCGTCCATGGCGCTGTTGTCCCAGGCCGGCAGGTTTACCGCAGAGAAAATATCGCTGGCCAACACCCGATCCAACGCCAACGCGGTTTTCACCTGTTGCGTGGCAGGCGGTGACGGTGCCTGGGCCAGCAAGCGTTCGACGGCCTCGTCCACCGGGAGCAATTCACCGCTTTCACAGACCGATGTGTTCATGCACGCACCTCACAAGGTTCCAGTGCTTGCGTCGCTTGGGGCTTGAGGTGCGGGGCGAAGTTGCAGGGGCCCGTGCGGCTGTCCAGTTGCCCCAGCAGGATCTTGTCCCAACCGGTACGGCAGGCCCCCGGCGAGCCCGGCATGCAGCACACCAGCACGCCGTTGCTCATGCCGGCCAGCGCACGGGATTGCAGGGTGGACATGCCAATCTCTTGCAGGGACACCTGGCGGAACAACTCGCCGAAACCTTCGACATGCTTGTCCAGCAGCGGCAGCACCGCTTGGGGCGTGTTATCCCGCGCAGTAAAACCAGTGCCGCCGGTGGTCAGGATCACTTGCACTTGGGGGGCGGCGATCCATTGCGAAATGCGCGCGCGAATCTGGTAAATGTCATCCACCACCAGCGCGCGGTCGATCAACGTATGACCTGCGCCCTGCAGTCGGTCACAGAGGGTTTGCCCGGAGGTGTCGGTGTCAAGGCTGCGGGTATCGCTGATGGTCAGGACAGCGATGTTCAGTGAAGTGAAGGTGTGTTGAGTCAAATGTGCCATGGTGAAAATCCCGAGATAAATGAGCAATGGCCCAGCCTGCACTGCAAAGCGTGGCGGGCCTATTCCTCCGAGGAGGTACCTCCAAACGGATTCAGGGCGCCAGGCGGTTGCGCCGCCAGGCGCCGTCATGCCGTCGATAATCCAGGCGATCATGCAAACGGTCGGCGCGGCCTTGCCAGAACTCCACGCGCTCGGGTTGCAGGCAATAGCCGCCCCACTGCGGCGGGCGTGACGGACGTTGTCCGGCGAAGCGTTGGGTGACCTCGCGCAATCGGCTTTCCAGATCAGCGCGGTGGCTCAGGGGCTGGCTTTGCGGTGAAGCCCAGGCCCCCACCTGGCTGGCCAACGGGCGCGAGTCGAAATACTCATCGGACAATGCCGGCGCCAGCTGTGAAACCGTACCTTCGACTCGTACCTGGCGTTCCAGGCCCGGCCAGAAGAACGTCATGGCGGCGTGGGGGTTGCTCGCCAGTTCCTGGCCCTTGGCACTCTGGTAATGACCGAAAAATGTAAAGCCCTGATCGCTGAACCCCTTGAGCAACAGAATCCGACAGTGAGCGCGACCTTCTGCGTCCACGGTAGCCAGGGCCATGCTGTTGGCTTCCACGGGCGCCACTTCGGTTTTGCGTGCCTGCTCCAGCCATTGGCCGAACAGCGCGATGGGATCGTCTTGCGCCAGGTCGTCCCGCAAGCCGTACAAGGTGTAGTTGCGGCGCATCTGCGCCAGGGAAAGGGGCATGGGGCGAACCTCCGGACAGTTCGCCACAGTCTGCTCAGCCGCAGCTCATCACACCTTGATCACGATCAACTGTGCGCCGCGACATGGCGTCGCAGCGCTTACTTGAGCCCCAGGCGCCGGGCCAGTTTGTGCAGGTTGCTGGAGTCCACCCCCAGCAATCTGGCAGCACTCGCCCAATTGTCGTCACACTGGCTCAAGGCCTGGCGAATCTTCTGGCGCTGGCAATCGTCCACCGCCTCGCCCAGGGTTTGAAAAACCATCTCAGGCATTTCAGCAACCGGCGCTCGGGCCACAGCAGCATTGCTACTGTCGAGGTCCAGTAATGGCGCAGCCAGGGTCATGATCTGGTTGCGGTTGCCGCCACGGCTCAGTTGCTTCAACGCGGCGCGGCTGATCACATGCTCCAGCTCGCGCACATTGCCTGGCCAGCCATAGCCGAGCAACGCCTGTTCGGCCGCCGGTGACAAGCGCAGGCCGCGCAGCCCAAGGCGGGCGCGGTTGAGTTCAAGAAAGTGCCCAGCCAACAGCAACACATCCTGGCCACGCTCGCGCAACGCCGGAATCGGCACCGGGTACACCGAAAGCCGATGGTACAAGTCAGCACGAAAAAGACCATTGCGGATGCTGTCGGGCAGATGGCGGTTGGTGGCCGCAATGATCCGCACATCCACATGCAACGGTTTGTCGGCACCCAGGCGCTGGATCTCGCCATTTTGCAAAGTGCGCAGCAGCTTGGCTTGCACACTCAACGGCAATTCGCCCACCTCGTCGAGAAACAATGTGCCGCCATTGGCCGCATCAAAGCGCCCGGCGCGATCACTGGTGGCGCCGGAGAACGCGCCTTTGACGTGCCCGAACAATTCGCTTTCGGCCAATGATTCCGGAAGCGCGGCACAGTTGACCTGGATCAGCGGCTTGTGGCTGCGGCGGGACAATCGATGCAGGCGCCGGGCGAACAGCTCCTTGCCGACACCGGTCTCGCCCAGCAACAGCACCGGCAGATCCGACTCGGCCAGTACATCCAGTTCGTTGAGTAATTGATGCAATACCGGGCTCTGGCCGAGGATCTCAGCCTCTTCGGCGCTGGGCACACCGTTGCCTGCATTGCTACGGGACAAGCGCAGGCTGCGGTTTTCCTGCTCCAGCCGGGTTACGCGCACCGCGGCTTCGATTTGCAGGGTGCAGCGCTTGAGTTGCTCACGGGCGTTGGCATCAAACGTACCGGCGTGCAGCGCATCGAGGGTGATCGCCCCCCAGGGCCGGCCTTCGACAAACAGACTCACGCCCATGCAGTCATGCACCGGCAGCGGCTCGCCGACATGGTTGTCCAGCAAGCCATCGTAAGGGTCTGGCAGACGACTATCGGGTTCGAACCATGTCGGCTCGCGAGAAGCCATGATCGCTGCCAACCGCGGGTGTTGCGCAATCACAAAGCGTCGGCCCAAGGCTTCATGGACCAGCCCCACGGTGGCCACCGGGCGCAGGCTGTCGGCGCCATCCAGGCGCAACAGGCCCACGGCGCCGCTGTTGAAGTATTCGCGCAGGGTCTGCACCAGCCGTTGCAGGCGCACCGCATTGGGTAGTTCGACAATCAGATCGGCCGACAGGCTTTCACGCAGCATGGTCATAGATACCCTTGTATGGTCGGCTGTACCGTGCAGCATCAGGGTATTCCTGACCACCACAAAAAAAATAAACAAGTTTTTTCAATGACTTGGCGATGGCATAGGTCATGCAGTGCGAGTTCATCTGTTCACCTGTGAGGAAACCCGATGAACGCCTTCGCCGCCGACACCCTGCCCCTGGCCCAACTGATCGAACACTTGCTGGAGCGCTACCACACTCGTCATCGCGAGCAATTGCCGGAATTGATCCGCCTGGCCAGCCGGGTTGAACAGGTTCACGGCCATCATTTGCACTGCCCCAACGGCCTGGCGGATTTGCTGCGTGATATCGAGCAAGAGCTGGAGGGGCACATGCTCAAGGAAGAACAAGTGTTGTTCCCGATGCTGCAGATGGGCATGGGGTCCCAGGCCGCACCGCCGATCCAGGTGATGCGTTTTGAACATGAACAACACGCCCAGGCTTTGGAACAACTGCTGGCGCTGACCGAGCAGATCACCCCACCGGCCGACGCCTGCAACACCTGGCGCACACTGTATCGGGGGCTTGCGCAGTTTCACGGCGATCTGCTGGAGCATATTCATCTGGAGAACGACGTGTTGTTTGTACGGGCACTCACATCGCCCGCCTGAACCGCACGCGCCTACCCAACCATCAGCGCAGCATCAACTTGGCCAGAATCACGATCAGCAGCATATGTGCCAGGATGCTGCGCCGTATCCACATCGCCCGCACCGGTCCCAGGTGCTGCTTGCCCAGCCAGTAGGCCAACAGCAAGTAGTGCCCGATGATGCTCAGCGCCAACAGGATCTTGAGGCTCAGCAGCGCCGCGAAATGGCTGGCCCAAGGCGCGCCGAGCACGCCACGGTAATGCCAGGCTAGCCCGATGCCGGCGCCATACAACAACACGACCACGCCATGCAGTACTTTTCGCGAGCGCCGGGCAATCGCCTGATCCGAGGTGAGTCGCGCCGACCAGGCCAGTTCTTCGCGGGCGCGGTGCCAGATAAATACCTCGAAGAACAGCGTGCCGATAAACGCAATGGCTGCCAGCAAATGCACGATCAGTAACCACGAATACAGCATTCTCGATCTCCTAGCCTGGATGGCCGTCAACCCGCGCCCGCCACAACATTGGCCCGTAGCGCCATACATACAATCCCAGGCCCAGGGTCCAGCACAGGCCGGCCAGCCACAACCCGGCATACGGCCAGACCAGCACCAGCAATACCCGACTCAGACACGCCAGGTTCAGCAGCGCAAACGCCAGGGTCATGCCCGCCGGCGGCGTCAGGGGACGGCCGGTATGACCCAGGCTGACACGGGCAATCATCGCCAGGATCAATCCGCCCATCGCACCTATCGTCAGCGCATGCACCGCCAGGCTCGGGTTCAGCGGCACACCCAGATGCCACAGCCCCATCCCCAGGCACGCCAGCGCCAACCAGGCATAAGCCAGGTGCAGCGACCACAACAACGGTACGCGCCACAAACCCCGGTCATGCCAGCGCACCAGGCGCAGTAGATGCCCAAGCCCCAGCAGCGTGAACAGCAGGCCAATCCAGGTGCTGGCAACCAGCGCCAACCCGACCGCATACAGCAACGCTACCAACGCCGAGCCGCCCAACAACAGACGGTCCAGCCAGGGCCAGGCTTGTACCGCTTCGGTCCGGCCCAGGCCGCGCTGAGTGAAAAACGGAATTACCCGGCCACCGATCAGACCCATCATGGCCGCCACCAGCCACAACCCGGTCAACACCGCCTGACGCTGCCAGCCTTCATCACCGCGCAGCAGACCAAACAGCGACAACCCATCGGCCAGGGTCAGCAACAGCAACACCAGCACAATTGGGTAATTACGCCGTTGCCGAACCTGCCACAGGGTCCAGCCCATCAACCCGGCGACTGCCAGGGGAAACGCCAGTTCCAGCATCGCCAGCATCGGCCATGGCAGGTTGAACAGCCACCCCAGCCGCGCAGCCAGCCACACCACCGCCAATACGGCCAATGGCGTACCGCTCAAGCCGGGACGCCCGGTCCAGGTCTGCACCGCCGTGAGCAAGAAGCCTGCGATGATCGCCAAGGCGAAACCGAATAACAGTTCATGCCGATGCCAGGCCAACCACCCGCCCGCCGGCTGCCAAGTGCCGCTGGCGCCGGCCAGGGCCAGCAACCACAACGGCACCGCCAACAGCGCCAACAGGCAGCCACCCAGGAAAAATGGCCGGAAAGCCAGACGAAACAGCGGGTTAATCGACATAGCCTTGCGTCGATCCAGCACTTGCATACAGCTACCCCTCAAAGTCATTGCCGGCCCGATCATCCGGGATTGCCCGCGCCGGGCCCTTGTCGCAGATCAAGCCGCATCAAGAGCTGGCGCAATATCCTTGGGGCCGTTGCCCAAACCGGGTTGCAAGGCGCGCGCCGATATCGGCAAAAGCTGTATAGGAGCGAGCTTGCTCGCGAAGCACATCAACGATAACGCGGCATCCCGGCGACACGGGGTGCGTCTGGGGTTTTCGCGAGCAAGCTCGCTCCTACCGAGGGTTTGGTGAAAATGACCATCCATGGGTAAAAACAACCTCGAAAATGCTGGGTCATTTTTACCCTTTTGCGGCGCCAAGCCATGTATTGCCTGCTGGCCCGGCTCTTGCTCTACCCGGTTATCCCTTTAGCACCCTGCACCACGGAGTACTCCATGAAAAGCGTCATCCAGCCCCTCGCCTGGTTTGTGATCCTCGGTTCGATGATGGCGGCGGCCAGTGGCCTGTCGTTGTGGCTTGTATGATCCCGTCCCTGGCTTGCTCCAAGCACGCGCCAAGGGTCCTGCATCGCGTTCATCACCAGATCCTGCGTAGCCACCATTTGTTCGAGCCGTTGAATGAAGAGCAGATGGATGAGTTGATGGCCAGCAGTCACTTGCTGAGCGTTGACAAAGGCGAGCCGTTGTTTCGCCAGGGCGAGTCCGCCGACGCGTTTTACTTCGTGATCGCCGGTGCAGTGAAGATCTACCGATTGACCCCGGATGGCCAAGAGAAGGTCTTTGAAGTGATCGGCGAGCGGCAGACCTTCGCCGAAGCGATGATGCTGATGGACACCCCCAACTATGTGGCATGCGCCGAAGCGGTGTGCCCCACGCAGTTGTATCGCCTGTCCAACGCCACCTACATGCGCTTGCTGCACAGCAACAGCCGCCTGACCTTCGCGTTGCCGGGCAAGTTGTGTGTGCGCTTGCACCAGCGAGTCAACGAGATCGAGACGCTGTCGCTGACAAATGCCACGCACCGCGTGGTGCGCTACCTGCCGACGCAACTGGTGCGCCTGCACAGCGCCGACAGTTCATTCGAGTTGCCGATGGCCAAGCAATTGATCGCCGGGAACCTGTCGATCCAGCCCGGACTCAGACCGTGCGAGAAAACTGCCCCTTTTGCTCCCCGCCAAGATACGCATCAAACGCCATCGCCACACTGCGCACCATCAATTGCCCTTGAGGCAATAGTTGCACCGCATCCTCCTCGATACACAAAAGCCCATCCGCCACCTGCTCATCCAACCGCGCCAATGCCTGGGCAAAATATTCGGTAAAACGAATGTCATGCCCCGCCTCCACCGAGGCGAAATCGATACGCCCATGGCACATCAGGCCGTTGATCACATCCCGGCGCAGCACGTCGTCGGCATTCAGGCGATAACCACGCTGCACCGGCAACAACCCAGCATCGATGCGCGCGTAATACTGGGACAACTCCTTGACGCTCTGACTGTAACTGTCGCCCACCTTGCCGATGGCCGACACGCCAAGGCCAATCAAGTCGCAGTCGGCATGGGTCGAGTACCCTTGGAAGTTACGCTGCAAGGAGCCGTTGGCACGGGCTTGCGCCAGCTCGTCGTCGGGCAAGGCAAAGTGATCCATGCCGATATACACGTAACCGGCCTCGGTCAGGCGGCGAATAGTCAGTTCCAGCAGCTCCAGCTTGCGCTCGGGAGGCGGCATGTCTTGCGGTCGGATCATGCGCTGCGCGCGGATCTGCGTGGGCAAATGCGCGTAACTGTAGGCCGCCACGCGATCCGGGCGCAGGGCGATCAGTTTGCTCAGGGTCACGTCGAAGCTGGCCACGGTCTGCAGCGGCAGGCCATAGATCAGGTCGACACTGATCGACTTGAACCGCGCCTGGCGAGCGGCAGACACCAGTTGCAGGATCTGCTCTTCACTTTGCACGCGATTGACCGCCGCCTGCACCTCGGGGTCGAAGTCCTGCACGCCGAAACTCAGGCGATTGAAGCCCAGTGCGCGCAAGTTGTGGATCCGCTCGACACTGATGGTGCGCGGATCAACCTCGATGGAAAATTCATGGCGCTCACTGCGGTCCAGATTGAAGCCTTCACCCAGGCACACCATTAACTCGGCCAGTTGCACGTCGTCCAGGTAAGTCGGCGTGCCCCCGCCCAGGTGCAGTTGGGTCAGTGCTCGGGTGCGGTCGAACAAGGCCGCCTGCATCTGGATCTCACGCTTGAGATAGCTTAAGTACTCCACCGCGCGATGAGGCTTGCGCGTGATGATTTTGTGGCAGCCGCAGTAGTAGCAAAGGCTCTGGCAGAACGGCACATGGATGTACACCGACAATGGCTTGGGCATTGCTGCCTGGTTACTGGCGGCTACCGCCTGTTGGTAGTCATCCAGGGCAAAGGTTGAATGAAACTGTGGTGCGGTCGGGTATGAGGTATAGCGCGGCCCCGGGCGGTCGTATTTCTGAACCAGGGCCCGGTTGAACTCAAACGCATTCATGGTCGATTGTCTCGTCGTTGGAGCAAGGAGGGACAGCGTTGCCGGCCCGGTCAAACAGCGCGCAAAGCGCTTCTACCTGATGGCGGCCCGCCGGCAGCACGCAGAGAAAACGCTCGGACAAATCGATCAGGCCGTCATGGTGCAGATGCTCGAGCAACGGCCAGATCGCCGAGAAATAGCGCGAAAACTTCAGCCCGTAACGACGCTCCAGCGCCTGGATATCCAGCTCCATGTCACAGGCCAGGCGCTCCATGACGTGCTGGCGAATCTGGTCACCTGACTCACAGCGCCAGCCACGTGTGGTGGGCAACCCGCCGTTGCACAGATGCTCACGGTAGATCGCCAGGTCCTCAGCGTTTTGCGCATACAGGGCGTCGATCTGGCTGATGGCGCCCAGGCCAAGGCCGATGTGGTCGCAATAACCGTGACGGGTGAATCCCTGGCAGTTGCGACTCAGCCCCCCACGCTCCTGGGCCAGCGCCAGGTCATCGTCGGGCCGCACGAACTGGCCCAGGCCAATGTAGTGATAACCGGCGACTTCCAGCCGTTGGAAGGCCATGCGGCGCATCGAGTTTTTGTCCGCATCCGCGGACAGCGCGCGAGGCGCCTGATGCTGGTAGCGTCGGGGTGCCTGGGCATAGTCGAACACACACATGCGGTCAGGCTCCAGGGCGATCAGGCTGTCGAGTTTCAATTCGAAGCTGCTGAGCGTCTGCCAGGCATGGCCGTAACCCAGATCGACATTCACCGAGCGAAAACCAAACGTTCGTGCGGCGTCGATCAGAGACTGGACAGGCGCCGGATCCTGATAACCGGCCACCAGAGGCGCGGCGCCGGCGCCACCATCGGGCACGCCGATGCTGATGTGGTTGAAACCCAGCTCTCGCAGATGGCCCATGGTGGCCCAGCCGGTCTGCAGCGGATCAAGATCAATGCTGTAGTCGCCCTGGTCATGCTCGAGAAAATGCAAGCGGCTGCGCAGGAATGCCATCAACGCCTGCACTTCGGCCATCGCCGGCGTGCTACCTGCCCAATGAAACTGGTCCACCGGCTGACGGTTGCCCAGGTGGCGCGCGACTTGGTGTATCTCTCGTTCCAGCGCCGGCAAATAGTCATTGGGCGGCGTGCCTGCCGGCCATTGCAGGTTCAGCGCCAAGGGCCTTTGCCGCTGGCGGCTATCGCGCAATGCGCGCAACAGGTCCAGGGAACCGACACCATCGTGGAACTTGCCGATGTCCACTTGGCCCTGATCCAGCACGCCTTGGTCACGACGCAGGCGCCACTCGCGGGCGGGGTGAATGAGGGTGAGCATGGCGGTCTCCGGGGCTGGCTACGGTGTGCCATTGTCCGGTGCGACCGGACAACGCACCTTGATATGCATCAAGACCCAATGACACAAGACATGAAACAGACCGGTAGCGCTTACCAGGTCAGGTAGAACATGCTTTTTGCCAGCAACACAATGGCGACCAGATGGCAGAACAGGCTGAGGTGGACGAAACGCAGGTACGCCGCACTGGCCCGGCCGTGCCGCATCAGCCCTATGGTCAGGAGAAAATGCATCAGCACACTGGCTGCCAGGATCAGCTTGAGGGTCAGTAGCGCGCCGAACGAAGAGCTGGAAGGCGCGGCCAGCACCGGTAAATAGCGCAACCAGACCATGCCGATACCGGCGCCAAACAGCGCCAGCAGCACCCACGGCATCAAGGCCCTCGCGCGCTGGCCGATGCCCTGCTCCACCAGTAGCATGACCCTGGCCGGCAATTGTTTGTGCAGGCTGGAAAGGATCAACACCTCGAAAAATACCGTGCCGATAAACACCAGTGCAGCGAACAGATGAGCCAGCAGGAACAGGAGATACAGCATTCAAGCCTCACGGGGACGGATCCTGATGCTGTGATTGTGCCTGGCGAGTGGGGGTTTTGCCTTGATGCGAATCAACCTTGCTTTCAAGCGCCGGGGCTTTACCGGTTGTAGGAGAAAACAGTCGCATGGGGTTGGGGTTGGGGTTGGGGTACATATCCGTTGCTGCGGTTATGGCGGCTATTGGTTTCGCCCTTACGGCGACTCACTTTTGGATAGAGCCCAAAAGTAAGCAAAAGGCTCTTGCCGGTATGACTCACCCACATGGGTTACAAATCAGTTCAAGCACATAGGTAACAGTTATTAACTGGCATGGTCGATTTCGCGAGGATCTGACCATGCCCTGGAAAGAGCTGAAACCTATGGACCTCAAAGTGATGTTCATCGCGGCGTATCTGTCTGAAGAGCACAGCTTTAGCCAGCTGTGTCAGGACTATCAGATCAGCCGAAAGACTGGCTATAAGTGGGTCGAACGCTATCAGCTAGAGGGGCCCAGTGGGCTCGATGAGCGTAGTCGGCGCCGGCACAACCAGACCTATGTGGTGCCGCTGGTTGTGAGGCAGGCAATCATTGAGTTTCGCTCTACTGGCGAAACGGTTCCGGGTCCTAAAAAGATTCAGAACGATCTGATGAAACGCTTTCCCGGACAGGATCCGCCTTCTAAAACGACCATCTACAACATCCTTAAGGCAGCGGACCTGATCACGTCTCGACCGTTGCGCCAGCGTGTCGCTGTCTATCCCAAGCCTTTGCGTAGGGCAGAATCGCCTAATCAACTCTTCAGCGCAGATTACAAAGGCCAATTTCTCACCGGAGCGGGTGTCTGGTGTTATCCGCTGACGATCATGGACCATGCCAGTCGCTTCTTGCTTGCCTGCGAGAGCATGGCTAACACCAATCTCAAGGAGACCCAGCAAACCTTCGAGCGCGTCTTTCGGGAGTATGGGATGCCTGAGCGCATCCGAACCGATAATGGCGTGCCGTTTGCGAGCACGGGGCGTGCGGGGTTGTCGCAGTTATCGATCTGGTGGCTACGCCTTGGGATTATTCCTGAGCGAATTGAGCCCGGTCGACCAGATCAAAATGGACGTCATGAGCGTATGCACCGGACATTGAAGAGTACGTTTCCCAAACCGCCGGCCATTGCCTGGGAGGCTCAGCAAAAACACTTTGATCGATTTATGCAGCACTACAATCACGAACGGGGACACGAGGCACTCGGCCAGAAAACCCCGGCGTCCTGCTATACCCCATCAACCCGAGCTTACCCGGAGAAACTACCGGAAATGGGGTATGCGAGCCATGTTGAGTGTTACCTGGCCGATGGTAGCGGAATCATTAATCGAGATGGTCTGCGGATATATGTGGGGAACCTGCTCAGGCATCAAACCATTGGAATGGAGATGATCAAAGACGGGGTATGGAATGTTATCTTCGGTCCGGTGATCCTCGGTCACGTCAATGCCCGGGACGCAAAAAACGGCTATGTTTCAATCAAAGTGTCACCTATGTGAATGCACTTTTTTGTAACCCATGTGGTTGTTCCGTACATGCCCACCACTCGGTGCCTCGCTCAGGCTCGGCATGCCCGCAGTCCGACATTGATTCGGGGGGCCGCCGCGATGGGCCATCCATGGCCCAGCGCGGCTAAACCGGCGTCCTGCCGGTTTACCCCCCAAATCAATATCAGCCTGCGGCCAGCGTGGTTTAACGGGGCGCCTAAGATCAAAGTCAAAATCAAAAACAGAGCGAGGCGGCCTGACAGCCGACCTGATCGTGAGCGTACGCGCTGTTGCCTCTACATCCTTATTCGCTGACAACGTCAGCGGTCTGTTGATCTGCTCTGGCTCTGGCTCTGGCTTTTGATTGTGATCTTGATCTTGATCTTGATCTGAGGCGCCCCGTTAAACCACGCTGGCCGCAGGCAGGTATTGCGCAGTGGGCACCCCGGCAGGATGCCGGGGTAGCTGCCCTCGGCCATGGATGGCCGATGGCAGCGGGCCCACGGAGCAATGCCTGAGTGCGGGCACACCGAGCCTGAGCAAGGTGCCGAGTGGTGGGGCAAGAGCCCTTTGCTTACTTTGGGGCTTTTCCAAAGTAAGTCGCCGTAAGGGCGAAACCAATATCAGCCACAACCGCAGCAACGGATATGTACCCCAAACCCAACGCCATGCGACTACGCTCTTCAGAAACCTTGAAAGCGCTGCCCTTTCAAGGTCTTGCGCTTGTGAAGCAAAACCATTGTGAGGCTGTCGAACACTACCCCGCAACTGCCTGAAAGTTGTCGAATATCAGCCCGATGCACCGATCTAAATGTGTGGGCTTGGTCGCGATGGCGGTGTGTCAGTCACCTTATGTGTGTCTGATATACCGCCATCGCGACCAAGCCTGCTCCCACACAAGCCCATACACTAGAATCGGGCCGAGCCTGGGCGTGCGACAGCTTGCCACAGATCCCGCCGCAGCTTTGGCTGGTATGGTATCGACCGCCCCTGTGGCAGGACGTCGCAGATTATCAAGAGTGATCGAGGTCGGCAGGCTGCCTGCCCTTCTCGCTTGCCTCTTTTCAAGGCCTGACTTACCTGTTATGCGCAACCGTCAGGCGTTTCACGGGACGCACACTTCATGAGTACGTTATTTTCCCGCCGCACTGTTCTCACCGGCATGGGCCTGCTGGGCCTGGGTCTGCTGAGCGGTTGTGACACCGGCCCCAAACTGAACTTCAGGTATGGCAAGGATCTCAGCGACAAGATCATGGGCCGTACCTTCAAGCTCAAGAACACCGCAGGCGAAACCGTCACCCTGAGCTCCTTCCGGGGCTTGATGCCGGTGGTGTTCTTCGGCTTTACCCAATGCCCTGCCGTCTGCCCTACCACCCTGGCACGCATGGCCCAGGCCAAGAAACTGATGGGCCGTGACGGCGAGATCATGCAAGTGATCTTCATCACGCTGGACCCGGAGCGCGACACGCCCCAGGTGCTCGATGCCTACGTCAAGGCCTTCGACCCCAGCTTCGAAGCACTCTATGGCACACCGCAAGAAGTCGCGGTGGCGGCCAAGGAGTTCGGGATTTTTTATGAAAAGATCCCCGCTGGCGACACCTACACCCTGTCTCATACCGCTACCAGTTTTGTCTTCGACACCCGCGGCAATCTGCGCCTGGGCCTGTCGGCATCCCTTAACGCCCAAGAGTGCGCAGAAGATCTGCTCACCGTCATGGAGGTCTGCTAATGACTGCTGTTCAACACCTCAAGCGCATTGCCCTGGGCCTGTCCCTGCTGGGCCTTGCCGCCCACGCCAGCGCCCAGGTCCAAATCAGCGACGCCTGGGTGCGCGCCACCGTACCGGGCCAGACATCCAGCGGCGCCTTCATGACCCTCACCGCCGACAGCGACAGCAAATTGCTCAGCGTCCAGTCGCCAGTGGCCAAAGACGTGCAGATTCATGAAATGAGCATGAAAGACGACGTGATGCGCATGGGCCCGGTCGATGCCGTGGCCCTGCCAGCCGGCAAGGTGGTGACGCTTGACCCTGAGGGTTACCACGTCATGCTGATGAGCCTGACGGGCCAGATCAAAGAAGGCGACCAGGTGCCGCTGACCCTGACCGTGGAAAACGCCAAGGGTCAAAAGCAGTCGATTGAAGTCAAGGCATCCGCGCGCAGCCTGGGCAGCACCGACAACCACCACCACATGCATTGATTCTGCCTCGATAGCGCTCGATTCCAGGCGCTATCGACCCCCGGCGAGGCTTGATATTACCCTGCCGTCGCCGGCGGCAAGGAAATGCGCGAAACCATCCACGCCAGCACTGCCGCTACCAGCAGAAACGCGGCGCTGGCGATCAAGGTTGCCTGATAGCCGATCCCGTCATACAGCACCCCTCCCACGGTCGCGCCGAGGGTAATCGCCAGTTGAATCACCGCCACCATCAGGCCCCCTCCCGCCTCGGCATCGTGAGGCAGTGTGCGTGACAGCCAGGTAAACCAGCCGACCGGTGCGCACGTTGCGATCAAGCCCCATCCGCCCAGCAACACCGCGACAGTCCCCATCGAACCGCCATAGATCAGCAGCGCCACGGCGATCCCCGACATCAACAGCGGGATGCCCATAAGGACCCGGTACAGGTTTTTGTTCAGTATCGAGCCGACCAGCATCGTCCCCACCAACCCTGACATGCCGATAATCAGCAACAACAGCGACAGTGCAGACACGTCAACCCGGGTCACCGACTCAAGAAACGGACGCAAGTAGGTGAACAACGCAAATTGCCCCATGAACACACACCCGACAGCCGCCATCCCCAGCGCGACCTTTACACTGCCCAGCAGCCGAAACACGTGCATTGCCGAACCGGCACGCTGATCACTGGGCATTCTCGGCAAGGTCAGTGCTTGCCAGCAGAGCGCCACAGCGGCCAGGGGCACTACGCAAAAGAACGCCCCTCGCCAGCCCACCAGACCACCCATGTACGCGCCTATGGGTGCAGCAATGGCGGTGGCCAGAGCCGTTCCGCCCTGGATCATGGCAATGGCTTTGGGCACAAAGCGCTCGGGAGCAATGCGCATGATGACGGCGGTCGACATTGACCAACTGCCACCGACTGCAATGCCCAGAACGGCGCGACCGATCATCAGTGTCGTGTAGTTAGGGGCCAAGGCCACCAGCGTACCCGAAGCGATCATCAAGGCTGTCAGACCAAGCAGCACAGGACGGCGGTCAAGCCGGCGAATGACTGAAGCAATAAACAAACTGGTGATGACGGCGAAGATTCCTGAGATGGAAATCGCCTGCCCCGCCTGCCCTTCGCTCAGCGCAAGATCAGTGGCCAGAGGCGTGAGCAAGCTGACCGGCAGGAACTCCGACGTCACCAGGGCAAAGGCACACAGCGCCATTGCCAGCACGGCGCCCCAGACTTGTCGGCTCGTAGTCTGAACGGGTAATGAAGTACTGGTCATCTGGCTCATTTCAGGTGGGTCAGAAAGAACGAGGTCAACTTGGTAAATGGAATCAGCTGCGTGCGGTCGTAAAGGTCTACATGCCCGGCACCCGGTACGATCACCAGCTCCTTGGGCTGGCCAGCCAGCTTGTAGGCCTCCTCGCTGAACTCACGGGAATGGGCATTTTCACCGGTGATGAACAACATCGGGCGCGGCGATATGGTCTCGATGTCGTTGAACGGATAGAAGTTCATGAACTTGACGTTGCTGGTCAGCGTCGGATGCGTGGTGAGCAAAGGTGACTGGCCCTTGGGGGTGAATTCGCCGCGCGGTGTGCGATAAAAATCGTAGAACTCACGCTCGATAGCATTGGATTTTTCAGTCAGCTCATGGACCGTGCCGCTGGTGTATCGGGTTTCGCCCCCCATGAACTCGACGTAACGCTGATCAGCCGCCGCTGCAATCGCCTGCTTGCGTTGCTCGACACTAAACGAGTGCGTCAAACCGTTGCGATTGGCCGCACCCATGTCATACATGCTGACCGTAGCGATGGCCTTCATCCGTGGGTCGATCTTGGCGGCGCTGATCACGAAGCTTGCGCTGCCACATATGCCCAGGACACCGATCCGGTCGCGGTCGACCAAGGACTGTGTACCAAGGTAATCCACTGCGGCGCTGAAATCTTCCGCGTAGATTTCCGGCGACACCAGATTGCGCGGCTGGCCCGCGCTGTCGCCCCAGAACGAAAGATCGATGGCCAGGGTCACGAAGCCCTGCTCCGCAAGCTTTTGCGCATACAGGTTCGAACTCTGCTCTTTCACCGCGCCCATGGGGTGCCCGACAATGATCGCCGGGTTTTTCCTCTCCGCGCTAAGGCCCTTGGGCACAAACAGATTCCCTACGGTGTTCATCTGGTACTGATTCTTGAACGTCACTTTTTGCATTGTGACCTTGTCACTTTTGTAGAAGTTATCCGCGCCGTTGCGCATATCTGCTCCCAATGCAGAGTGCGACGCCAATAGAAGTCCAAGCAACATAACGAGCTTTTTCATGACGCGTGCTCCCGATGGAGTGAAAGGAATGACCTTTGAAGCTGCCGTTACGGCAACCAGTACGGTCAAGGCTTGCACTATTATCCGGGCACGCCGTATGTTTGATAATCTAATGAACTCTTGTTGTACTTATAAGAAAATCTAATCAATCAATTGGAATGACTTGCAATGCCACGCCATAACCTGAATGACCTCCTGGCTTTTATCACGGTCGCCAGAGAAGGCAGCTTTACCCGCGCAGCAGCCCAGCTAGGGGTGACCCAGTCCGCGCTCAGCCAGACCGTATCCGGGCTTGAAAAGCGTTTGAAGATCAGGTTGCTGACGCGCACGACACGCAGTGTTTCGCCCACCAGCGCCGGTGAGCGCCTGATGCAGACCATTGGTCATCGCCTGGACGAGATCGAGTTCGAGCTCGATGCCCTGACCGAGCTCTCGCAGAAGCCAGCCGGCACGGTGCGTATTACCTGCGGCGATTTTGTGCTCAGGACCTTGCTGCTTCCCAGGCTGGCACCGTTGCTGCTGGAATACCCGGACATCAAGGTCGAATTCGATATCAACTATGGTTTCCGGGACATCGTCGCCGACCGCTTTGATGCAGGCATACGTTTCGGCGCGACGGTCGACAAAGACATGATTGCGGTTCCGATCGGCTCTACAGTGCGTATGGCCGCAGTGGCCTCGAAAGCGTATCTGGCCCGTCATCCCCTGCCGAAAAAACCCCAGGACCTGGTGCAGCACACCTGCATCGATATCCGCTTCCCGACCTTGGGTGGGACGGATGCCTGGGAGTTCGAAAGGCGTGGACGCAAGGTTAACGTGCGCGTGGCGGGCCAACTGATCCTTAACACCAGCGCCCACGTTCCGGCGGCGGCGCTCAGTGGACTGGGCATCGCCTACTTGCCCGAGGAGGAATTTGCGCCGCATATCGAGACCGGTGATCTGGTGCGGGTGCTGGAAGACTGGTGCCCGAGCTTCTCGGGCTACCACCTTTATTATCCCAGCCGCCGCCTGCCGACGCCGGCGTTCTCGCTGGTGCTCGCTGCATTGCGCGGCGAGGTATCGGCCTGAGGTTCGCTGCCCGGCTGTTACGCGTCAGGCAAACAGATCTACCCCCAGTTGGAACGCCACCCACAACGCCAGGCCCGTGGCAAACAGCAACGCGATGTTCTCGAAGAGGTTGTTGCGGTACTGCTTGTCCAGCAGCGACTTCTGGTTGGACATGATCAGCAAGCCCAGGGAGATCACCGGCAAACCGATAATGTTCAGCGCGCTGACGCCAATGGTCAGGGTCACGAAGTCCGGCATGCCAGGCAACGACCAGATCAGCGGCGTGACGAGAATAAACAGCATGAACCATTTGTGCATCGGGTCATGGTGGAACTCTTTGCCGTATTTATCGCGACGCTTGGGCCGCACGTGTTGGAAGGCGTCGGTAATCAGCATCGGGAACGCAGTGGTTTTGCCGGAGATACTCGCAAACAGGGTCGCGAATACACCGATAAAGAAGACATACCAACCGATCGAGCCAAAGTAGATTTCCAGCGCCTTGCCCAGGTCGCTCAGGGTTTTGACTTCGATGCCGTTGGGCCGCAGGATTTCCGCGCCGACGATCCAGATCGCCAGGTTGATAACGATCCCGACAAATACCGCAAACAGCAGATCGTTACGTTGAATGCGCTTGTGTTGCGGGCCTACCCAGCCCTTCTGGCGCATCACATACGGATGCACGAAATTGGCAATCGAGCCAGCCACGGCGCCAATCACTGACACCGCCACCAGCAGCGCGCCATGCACCCCTTCATCAGGCGGAATGCTGAAACCGATGGTGCCTTTGACGATACCGACCACATCCGGTCCGGACATGACCGCCAGGGCAATGAACGCCAGGGTCATGATTGCCAGCAGCACCTTCATCACGCCTTCGATCATCGAATAGATATTGCGGCCCACCAGCATCCACACCGCCAGCACCACCGCAAAGGAACACAACAAGGGCTGGTCGATTTTCAGCAACATCGCCAACGACTCACCTGCGCCCTTGATCATATAGGCGTTCATCAAATGCCCCATCAACAAGGCATAGACGAGCATGAACCAGGCGAAAAACGGGTTCAGTTGCGCATAACCCTGCAGGATGGTCATGCCTTGGTTATTGCACAACTGGAAGCGCGCGATGATGTTGACGATCAGGTATCTCAAGAGCAGAGACACGGCCAACACCCACATCATGGCGTAACCATAGTTGGCGCCAGCCACCGATGAGGTGATCAGATCACCTGCGCCTAACCAGGAGAGTACGGCGATGATGCCTGGCCCCAGCAGCTTGAATGTGCGGGTAAGGCGATTTTGCGTGGGCGCCGCAGCCTGGCCTTCGGCCGAAGGGATGCTGGTCATAGCGGGGTATCTCCGATTATTTTTTTTGTGATAACCCGCGCAGTCGAACACACTAGGTACGACGTCGTACAACCATAATTAAAAACAGACTGTGTACAAATGTTTCTGCGCAGTCCCGTCAGGTTTTGCCCGGTACTGCATAGTCTATTGCTGAAATGCCTGACTCTAAATGTGGGGCTTGCTCGCGATTGCGATGCGCAACCGTTGACCTTAAAGGCTTTGAGTTGTTTCCCCGCTAAAACGCATCCAGCGCATTACACAACCCAGCCTTCTCGAGCGCCACGCTGGCGGGTTTGGTGCCGTGGTTCAACTGTTGCAATGCCATCAGGCACTGGCCCGAATCCAGCAGGATGAGTTCATAATCCTGGCCAGCCTTGGGGGTGAAATGCAGGGATTTCTGGCAGCTATAGGAGTAACCGCCGGAGCGACTGCCCTCGCTCTGGAAATTCACCGTAAATGGCTTGTCGGCGGGCACCTTGAGCTCGGTGCGCGCCAATTGTTCGGCCTTGACATCTCGGTTGCTGACAGGCATCCCCAGGCTGCGGCCATTGTTCTGGTCGGCGAACCCCGATTCCGCCGAGGCCATTACCCCCGAACCCGGCTCGCGCCAATCCACGCAGTCACGCCCCGGTACACCGCGCACCATGCCGTTGGTGATCACCCGCACGCGTGCGGTATCGCCTGCCGTGGGTTCGACATAGTTCGTGGAGTAGGCGCGTATATTGGAGATATTGCCGCAGGCGCCGACGGCTAGCACCATGCCGGCTATCAGGAGTGCTCTCATGGAATCCCTCGTGGTCGATTTCATCTGCAGTGATAAGGGCTTTCGCCGCTCAGTTCCTGGCCTGTGGCCAGATCACGGATGATTACCGTGGCGCCCGGTGCGTTCAGGCAGAACGCGTTGCGTATCGGGTAAATGTTATGACCATGGGCGATGTATTTACCCAGGTGGGTGATGGGTACACCTGAAGCATCCTGGGCGGTGACTTCATAGTCTCCCGACATCGTGACGCAGCCGCTTAGTGTCAACAGCAACGCGGCGCAGAGTGGATATTTCACAGGTTGTGCTCCTTTAAAATAGGCATCATGCCAGTCAGCTGAGGAACGCAAATCCTACAAGTGCAGCTCCCACATTTTGTCTGCACCATCTTGAGCATCACTAACTGATCAGCATTATTCACGAGCGCGGCAAAACTGTACGCGGCTCAGCGGTCGGTACCGCAAGCCTTGAGCTTGTGTCGCGCGTTCGTTTCACACATGTCGAACCCATCGCTGCGGGTATAGCCTGCACGCTTCATGCATTCGAAGCGTTCGGCTTGCACCTCCAGGCTGGCTGTCTGATCGACGCCGGAGGCATCATGTTCGCCGCACGCCAGCATTGATCTGACGACATCTGCCTCGCTGGCGCCGGCCTTTTTCCAGATTTGCGATTCGGCACGCGGCGGCTGAAACGGCTTGGCGAAGCACCCAGCGATAAAAGGCAGCAATAACAGCGCAACCACGCGCGTCTTTGTCCACATAACGGCACTCCTTATTTTTTATCGGGCACTCGCAACGTAGCCGGAAGGGAGCCCGGCGAATCGGTCCAGTAGCGCGTGCATGATTTGACCCCGGCGCCATAGCAACTGTGCACCGTAGTATCGCCGGTGAACACGTTCAGCAGCTCCTTGAGCTTGCTGCTATCGGGCGGAATAACCCCGCCCGTGCCCGGATTGCCGCCCATGATGCCCAAGGTACCGACCGGGTCATTGTTATGGATCTGGTATTCCACGGTCATTTGCTCACGCTTGGCCTGATCGGTGACGGCGTCACGGTTTTGCAGGGAGCTCAGTTGTTCGTCGGCCTTGAACACGTTATAGGCCGCGCCGAAGAACTTCAGGGTGGTATTGCTCAACAGGCCACTGGCATCCGGCAGGTTGAGGATCGACTGCATGGCGTTGCCGATAGTCATGGTGCCGCGGCTGTGGCCATCGAGGTGCAGGCCCTTCTTGCCATAATCGAGCTGCAATTGGCGCGTGGCCTCGGTGGAGTTGGTCAGGCCCCAGAAGTCGTTGTCCATGACCCGCTGGTAACCGGCGACCATCAGCTCCGACACGAGGTTGCCAGTATCGGGGAACCAGAGGAAATATTGCGGGTTGGTGGACCCGACTTCACGATGTTGGTACGCATATTTGGCAGCCGCGCCTTCGTCGTTGAAAATCCCGTTGTCGGCCACGTAAACGATGCCTTCAGGGCTGGCCTTCAAATTGCGCCTTTCTTCCTCATTCAACTCGCGGCGGCGCGGGTTCTTTTGTTCATCCAACAGCGGTTTGCCATCGGCATCCAGCAGCAGTTCAAACATGCGCGCGTCTTTCTTGAACATGGTGTTATAGGCGATATCGCTGTACTGCGTCGTCTGGCGGAAGGTTTCATTCTTGATCGCCTGCTCAGCCTCGGCGGTGCGTTGCAGTTTTTCCAGGTCCTGGCGCTGCGCCGCGAGGTGCGCGTTGGCGGTGTCGCGGTTCAAGCTGGCGACGGTCTGGCTGGCATCATGCCCGGTCAACAGTTGCTGGCGATAAGCATCGGTGATCAGGATGTTGCCACCGCTGACCGCGCTCAAGGTGCGACCGCTGGAAGAATCCTTCGCCTTCCCGGCGTCCATGGCATTGCCGATCAAGGCTTTGCCCGCGCCGTACATCCCTTGGGAAACCAGATCGGTGCTCAGGGTGATACCGCTGCTGTCGGCACTGGCCTTGGCGCTGTTGTGCAGATCAGAGGTGGTCAACGAGCCGGTGTCCAGGCTGTTCTTGCCATCGGCAATGGCCTTGTCGTTGCTGGCGATCAAGCCGCCTACCAGGTCGGTATTGCCCTTGACCCGAACCTCAAAACCATCGTCGCCGGCCAGAATGCCGCTTTGTTCGACGACACTTTCATAGTTGGCCTTCTGGATGCCCTTGCTCTGGGTGACGCTCAGGCTCGAGGAACCAATGCAGAACGGCGGTACGCAGATGCTCACACCGACACCGAGGGTAGTTTGCTTGGCCTTGTAGGTGCTGCTGTCCTGCAGGCTTTCGACACTGAAATCGCCGCCCACATCCGCAGTGACTTGCTTGCCGGTGACCACCGCGCCCTTGAGCCGAGTATCGCCGCCAGACTGCAGCGTGACTTGATTGCCGGCGTCCACATGGGTATTGGTCCAGGCCAGATCAGCGCCCTCCCCCTTGCCTCGGCTCTGCGAAGCGCCGGCGTTAAAGCTGATACCGGTTTGCTGGCTGCCGATGGCAATGCCGATGCCGAGGCTGGCGTTGCTGCCTTTTTCGGTGGTGCTTTGCACGGTGGTATTTTGCGCCGCCAGCAAGGCAATGTCGCCGTCCGCCTTGAGATTGGCATTGCGCCCGGCAGTGATTTGGCTGCCTTGTACCGTCAGGTTGCTGTCTTTGCCGGCGCCACTGGCGGTGATATTCACGTCACCACCGGCCAGGACCGTCGAGCCTGCCGCGATGCTGGCGGTCTGCTCGCTTTTGCTTTCGCTCTTGCTGCCGCCAGCAGAAATACTGATGTTGACTCCGCCAGCCATGGCTGGATCGTCGGCATACTGCATATAGCCGGTGCCGGCGCCCAGTGCGGTGCTGACCAGGGCCAGGGTTTTCATGCGACCATCGTCAGTGCGCTCGGAAGCGGTTTTCATCCTTCGGGCAGTCTGCACGGCATCGATCACGGGGTTGGTGATGGTAATCGTCAGGCCACCCTGCTTGAACTTGCTCTCCTGGGTGATGTGCTGCTGGTTTCGTGCTTCAAGGATCTGCACAGTCTTGGCTGCAATATCCACATCGCCCTGGGGCGCCGTGACCTGGCTGCCGACCTGGCGGTAGGCATTGCCGGCTTCAATCGCGACATTCCCGTCAGTCGAACCAATGGTGCTGGGCGCCGCCGCCTGGCTGTCGGTGCGGTTTTTGTTGCTGCTTTGCTGGCTACCGATGGTCACCGCAATCGCGCCGCCACTGAACAGGCCGCTTTTCTTGACCTCTTTGGAATGCTGCTCGCTGAGCAGATCAGTGTCGGCCAACACATTCACATCATGCCCCGCCACCAGCGTGGTGCCGTTACTGGAGACCACGTTGCTGCCGCGCACATTTACGTCATTGCCTGCCTTGACCAGCGTTGTGTCGCCGCTGAAGGTACTGGCCTGGGTGCGGGTTTCAGTCAGGGTGTCGCGGGTCGTGGTGGTCTTGCTGGAAAACAGGCTATTGCTGCCGGTGACTTTATGCGCCTCATCGACATGGTTGTAGCTTTGGCTGGTGCTCAAGTTAACGTCGCGCCCTGCCGAAACCAACACAGCACCTTGCTCGCTGGTGACGTTGGCACCACGGGAATTGAGGTCATTGCCGGCGATCAGGCGCACCTCGCCTTCGCCCTGGATAACGCTGCCGGCATCGATGCGACTGGCGTCCCTGCGCCAGTTGCTGGAGTTCCACTGCACACTTTGCTCACGGGTCTCGGTGACGGTGCCCAGGTTGATGTTGTTGCCGGCCAGAACCGTGGTCTTGCCATCTTTGCCGGCGCTGACGATTTGTGCCGCACTGAGGTTGATATCGCGGCCAGCGTTCGCCACCAGTTCACCTGTGGGCGCAGAGACAAACAGCCCGGCCACCCGCGATACCTGGGTCGCACGGCCCTGGGTGCTTTCGGTGTCGCCGGTAGTGGAGACCATGTTGATATCTCGACCAGCCAGTGCGCTCAAGCGCGTGCTGGCGTCGATCAGGCCGCCGAGGTTGTTCAAGTCGGTGCGCGCCTGCACCTGCACATCGGCGCCGGTCAGACGGCCACCCAGGTTCTGGATATTCTCGGCAGAGATCGCCAGCACACTACGTCCGGCAATCGTGCCGCTGTTGACCAGGTCGCCTTGCAGTTGCAGGTCCACCACGTTGCCCGCCATCAGGGCTCCGGAACCATCCAGGTCACCGTCGCGCACCCGCACATAGACCTGTGGTACTAACGCCTGGGTGGTGCTGCCGTCGGCCAGTTTTACATCCCTTTTAACCAGCCAGACTATGTCGCTGGTCAGCTGTGCCATCTGCTCGGAACTCAGCGCCACTCCGGGCACCAGGTCCCACTGGCCGGCGTAGGTCAACGCACTGTCGAGCAACGCGCGATACTGGGTTTCATCGTTGGCGTAACCGTCGAGGAAACGCCGCCCGGTAAGCTGGGCAATCTGTTCGCGGATCAGCTTCTGTTCGTAGAAACCATCCCCCAGGCGTGTCAGGGTCAAGCCCGGATCAAGTTGCAGCCGATCGAGCATGTAATCGGAAGATAACCACGAGCGATAGCTGGTGAAACGCGGATCGCTTTCCACCAAGTAGTCCGGGTTCACCTGTGGATTGAGGTGAAACAGGCTGTTGTCCGGCACCTGTACATCGATACCGCCAGTGCGGATCGACTCGCCGACTTCCCCGGCCTGGGTACCTTGCAGCGCAGGCACTTCGAGTACCGGGCCAGGCGTGCGGCCATTACCCACGTTGACCGCTGCGCCACTCGCGCCCACCGCGGCCTGATCGACGCTGCTGGTCAGCCGTTCACCGACCTGCAAGCCACTGCCACCATGGGCGGTGTTTTCCTGATACTGGGTCGGGCGCAGAAAGATATCGCTCACGCTCGCTGCCGGGTTGTAGGCCGACACCGAAGTGCCCTGGCGATCACGGCCCTTGCGGTGAATACGATACAAATGGCTGACAGTGCCGTTGTCCGTCACTGTCTGCTGCCCGGTGACTTCAGTGTTGTGCAAGACCCCGATATTGCCGGTCAACGTGCCCCCGGCAATGATCCGGCTCTTATCGTTGAACACCGAGTTGGCAGTCAACAGCATCGAGCCGCCGGAGAGAATCTGCCCAGGGTCCGACGTGAGGATCTGGGTCTGGGTCGTAGTGCGGGTGAAGTCATAACGATTGTAGTTATCCGCACGGCCTTCCGGGCTCGCCAAATGACTGACTTCATCTCGATAGACCGAAACCTGGTCCGGGCGATAGCGATTGGGGGAGCCGGTATGCTGGAACTCTCGCAACCCTTCGCGGCTGACTTCTACCACGTGGGTGCTGAAGTGCTCGTTGGTATTGCGCAACTCTGCACTATTGAGGCCCAGCGCACCGAGCGCTTCGATGCTCGCACTCGCGTTCTGCACCAGAGTCGCCTGGCCCGTGGCCAGGCCGTTGGCATCCAGGCTACCGCCGATGAACAGGTCACCGGCACTGAACAGCATCGCGTGCTCGCGGTTGAGAATCGTCCCGGCGCCTATGTCCAGTCGGCCACGGGCCGCAATCACTGACGCACGGCCATCCTCGACATCATTGGTCAACTGACGCGCATCAATCGACACTTGATCACCGTAGATACGCCCGCTCCCCAGGTTGTTCAACACTTGGGTATTGATCCGAGTGAGCTGGGCGTCGATCAGGCCACGGTTGGTCAAAGTGTCAGCGACATCCAGGGTCACCTGGGCGCCACTGATCTCACCGTTGACGCGGTTCTCGATGACGCCACTGGAGACGCGCACATGCTTGCTGGCCTGCACGGCGCCTTGGTTATCGAGGGCGCCTTGCAGGTTCAGGTTAAGGTCGCCGTTGGCTTGCAGCTTGCCCGTATTGACCAGGCCCGAACCCAGGTTGAGAGTCGCATCGCCCAGGCTCAGCACGCTGCCGTCGCCGCTCAGGCTGGCGCTGCTCAGGCCCAGGTTTTCCCCGGCGATCAAGGTACCGCCGCGGTTAAGCAACGCCTGGTCGGCGCGAATCGACAATTGCTTGCTTGAGGAAATCAGCCCGGCGCTGTTGTCCAGTTGCCCGCTGGCGTTTAGCGTCAGCGTCTGGTCGGCGCGAATGGCGCCCGCCCCATTGAGCAGTTGCGCCACGCTCAGGTCCAGGGACTGGCCCTCGACGCCTTGATTGGCACCCTGGGTCTGCTGGTTGTCCAACTGCCCTGCCCCCACGGTCAGGGTGCCACCGGCACGCAGCAGGCCGCCGAGGTTATCGACGCGGCCGGTACCAATGTCCAGGCGCGCATTGCCCAGGCTCTGCAACTGGCCGCCACGATTATCCAGGCCTTGGCTGGTCAGCAATAGAGACTTTTCACTGCTCAGTACACCGCCAGCGAGGTTGTCGACCGTAGTGGCCTCGATAACCACATCACCTTTACTGCCGACAAATCCGCCGCTGTTGCTCAGCACCCCGGTTGTGAGATTGACCTCGGCCTGGCCTAGAATGCCGTTGGTGGTGCCCGAGTCGGTGTTGGCCAGGGTGTGTCCATGGGTATTAATGCTCATGGCGCCCTTGGCCTGGATCAGCCCGGCCTGGTTGTTCAACTCACCGCTGAGCAGTTCCACCGCAGCGTCGCCTATGATCGCACCGCGCTGGTTGGACAACGCCTGGCCATTGCTGTCCAGGCGCAGGGCCGCGCCATTGATCAAGCCGTCGTCATTGAGCAGGCCCTGGCTGAGAATGCCCACACGCTGCTGCGCCTGTACCGTGCCGCCACGGTTATCGAAGGCGCCTTGACTGACAGTCAGGTCAAGCGGCCCGTTGACCGAGCCCACCGTGCCCTGGCGGTTGCTCAACTGACTGGCGTTGATGCTCAGCGCACCGCTGGACGCCAGCGTGCCCCCGTCGTTGCTCAATTGCCCGCCCGTGAGCGAGAGGCTGTCGCCGGCAGTAATCTTGCCCTGGGCGTTGAGCAATTGCCCGGCAGTCAGTTGCGTGCCCTTGGCCGACGCCAGTTTGCCTGCGGTGTTGTCCAGCAGGGTATACGCCGTGACGTCGAGGTTGCCGGTAACCGCAGCCTGCACCGAGCCTGCCTGGTTGAGCACCCGATCTGCGGTCAGCGTCACGTCGCTGTCGCTGACCACGGTGCCGGCGGTGTTGTCGAGCAGACCCTGGGCGGTGATGCGCAAGGTGCCCGCGCCGGTCTGCAATATTTGTCCCTGACGGTTGGACAGTTGATGAGTGTCGATTTGAATCTGCCGCGCCAGGGTCGTCGCGCCATCCAGTACCGCATCCGCCACCGTGAGCTGCAACAGACCGTTGCTGTGCAGCGAACCTTCGGTGCCGTTCAGCGCCTGGCCGCGGATGCTCAGCTTGCCTGAGCCTGCATGTTCGATCTTGCCTTTGGCGTTGGACAGTGTGGCGCCGGCCAGGCTGAGGTCGACCGCGTTGCTGGCGATACGCCCCTCGCTGTTATCCAGAGCGCCAGTGACAGCAATCGAGGTCTGGTCTTTGCCCACCTGGACGATTTCACCCTTGTGGTTGGACAGGCTGGCGGCGGTCACTTGCACACGACCGGCGTTGACCTTGGCGTTATCGGTAGTCAGGCGTTGGCTCACCGAGGCATTCAGGGTTCCCGCGGCGTCCAGCGTCGCACCGTTCAAGTCGGCGGCGCCACTGCGTGCGGTCAGGGTGACGTTGCGCGCAGCAGTCTCACTGGCCTTCATGTCCAGTTGCGCGCCGGCCAGTTGGATATCGCCAGCAGCAATCGCCGCCCCCTGGTGCTTGAGTGTCTGGTTCGCGTCGGCGCGCAGCGAACCACTGCCGGTCACCTTGCCGTCGCTCGCCACGCCCGCGCCAAGCAGCGACTTGCTGGTGTTGTCGATATCCCGCGCCGTCAGCGTCAAGTCCTGTTGCGCGGCGATCACGCCCTGATTGCGGATATCGCCGCGAGTGGACAAGGTGCTGTTGCCCTGGCTGTACAGCGAACCGTTGTTGTCGATGCCCAGTTGGCTGTCGACTTGAAGGTTCTGGCTGCTGCTGATTTGCCCACTGTTGCCCAGTCGGCCATCGGCGCTGATCACCACGTCACCGGCACTGGAACCGATCTGCCCGGCGTTGCGCACGCCCACTCCGGCTTCGGTGCCCACCAGCTTGATCTTGCCGGCATACATGCCACCCAATTGAGCGACGTCGATGGCCACCTGGGGTTTTTCGCCAGTACCGGCAATTGCCGTGGCCTGGGTGTTATCGGCATTCACCTGGTTGGCGCCACTGGTAACCCGCAGGTCTTTGGCCCAGACCCCGGCATTGACCTCGACCGAGCGCGCGATCACGTCGGTAAAGTCGGTCTGCGAGGCATCCAGGCCCTTGCCGGAAATCACCACGCGTCCGCCTTGCACGCGGTAGCCCTGGATCTGCCCGTCTTGCATCTGCACGTTGGCGCTGGTCAATGTGGCACGGTCGGCGTTGATAAAGCCGCACCCGTCACAGGCAATCCCAGAAGGGTTGGCAATCACTACCTGGGCACGATCACCGGCGACTTCGACATAACCACGCAGTTGGCTGGGGTTGCTGCTGTTGACCTCGTTGAGGATCACCCGTGCGGTGCCGGCACCCAAATGCGCGTTGCCCTCGATCCAGCCGCCGAGTTGGGTCTGGGTGTTGGTACGCGAGTTGTTCAGAATCGCGCCTTGCGCGTTGACGTCGAACTGGCTGTAGGCGTTACGCGACACACCTGCCGCACTTGGGGTCTGGATATTGACCTGGGGCACGCCGTTGGCGGCGTTGATGACCACCGGCTGCTGCCCTCCAGGCGCGCCACGGTCTGCCACAATGTCAGCCCAGGCCAGGGGCGACGCCAATGTGATCAAACCAAGGGCTGCCATCAACGAAAACCGCAGCGGGCGCAACGTCAATACCGTGACCTGTGCGCTTGGCGTGGTACGGGTGCCCGTGCCGGAGGATTTTTTGCTTCCCAGCACGTTTTCAGCCACCACCATCAGCAGGCCACGCGCTTTATTGAAGACGATCCGATAGAGGTTCTTGTTCATGACGATCCCTGTGTCCTGTAAAGCCTGGAAAAGCGACGAGCGCTACGTGGTGCGGGTGAGGTCGGCGTTGCGTGTGGGTGCCAGGCCCACGCCTTGAAAATGCTGGATCCGCAACCCGCGTTCATTGCCCCGGTGATACAAGGCACTGAAACGGCTGTCGGCAAACAGATGGCGCTGCACCAGGCGGGCAAGCCGGGCGCTGTGACCAAAGGGTGTAATCCAGTCGAGGAACCACAAGCGATCGCCGCTGTTCCAGTCCTCCTGCGCGAGGGTGATCGCAGGGTTTTGCAGATAACGCTGCTCGGCTTCGACGCTGAACCAGGCCCAGGCGGCGTAGAACACCGGGCGTCCGTGTTCGCTGCCGATCACGAACTGGCGATTGCCAATGGCCGGTAGCAACAAGGCGTTCAGCGTGTGCAACGGGGCTTCGCGATGGGTCGGCGAATGCATCCACAACCACACGGCGGCGCCCAGTGCATGGGCCTCACTCCAGGGTTCTTCACTGAACGCGGGTGCCAACAGCTCAAGGTTATCGAGTTGCATGCAAGTTCCTCACATCGACCACGTCAGGCTGAAACCTGCGGTCGTGCTCGCGGTGTCGAAGCCTTTGGGCTTGCTGATGGGCTGCCCGACGAACACGTCGTAGGACAGTTGACGGTATCCGCCACGCAGCCCCACCACATAACCGGCCAGGTGGTCACCGATGAGGTATTGACTCGAAGGCCCACCGACCTTGCCGTAGTCGACGCCCAGGTAAGTCTCCTGGCCGCTGTTGCCCAGCGCCAGTCCCAGGTCGTTGCGCACCAGCCAGCCACGGTCGGCCGACAGGATGTTCTCACCGTCAAAGCCGCGCACGCTGTAGCGCCCGCCAATCGAGAAACGATCCTGCGCCACCAATGCGGTGCGGTTCCACTGCGCGCGCCAATAGCTGGTGTAGCGCAGGCGTTGCGCGCCCAGACCAAACGGCACGGAAAGCTGCGCGTCGGCATTGAGGATCTGCGAGCGCGAAGTGCCTTCGTCAAGTGCTTCTTCAGGCGCGGCGATGGCGTTGCGCGCACCAGTGCCGCGCCGGTAGCTGCCGTTCACATCGAGGGTCGCAGTGCCGATGAACTCGCGATGACTCAGGCCCAGCGCCCATCCCGCCATGCGGCGGCGCTGGACTTCAATTTCTGTGTCGTCGATAAAGTTTTTCGAGGTGCGGGTCCAGCCACTGAGTTTGAGCGTGGTTTTGCGCACGGCATCGCGGTACAGCAAGCGCGAGGCGCTGACTTCATTGTTTTTGCTTTCACCGGTGTAGTTATAGGTCTGATTGGCCCCGGCAACCGATTGGTGATAGTCGTATTCGCTGGAGGTGATGCCAAACAACCAGTAACCGTAAGGCACCGAGTAATGCAGGGTGTGGCCCTTGGAGCCGCGATCACCGGAGTCTCCGCCGCCCAAGTCGTGGTTGAAGCTGGCATAGAACAGATCGTTGAGGCTCAGCATGTTGTCCAGTGACACCGAGGTCGAGCCCAGGAATTTGCCCGTCGCATCAGTCCCTGAATCGTCTACCGACAGGCTCAAGCGCACCGGCATTGCCTGCTTCCAGGCGATGACCAAATCGCTGTCGCCAGGTTTTGCGTGCATGCCCTGGGCCGCGGCGATCTGAATATCGGCCTCTGCGGTCGGCACACGCTTGAAGTTTTCCAGGGCTTGCTCGAGATCGCGCAGGTTGAGCAGGTCACCGGCCTTGGCAGGTACGGCGTTCCAGGCATTGGCCCGCCGCGAGGTGCCTTCGGCGAAGCGGATCGAGTGAATACGCCCGGGGATCAGGGTCAATTGCAGCACGCCGCTGTTTAAGTCCTGGGGCGGCGCGAGCACACGCGTGGTGACAAAACCGCGCTCGATGATCGCGTTCTGGATGCGTTTCATCGTCAGGTTGATGCCCTGGGCACCCAGGCACTGACCGGTGGCGGGGTCGTGCTGGGGATCGGCGCTGCGCAGCGCCCATTGAAAATCTTCGGCCAATTCGCCGTTCAGAGTGACTTGGCGGATCAGAAAGCATGGAGTTTCACGCTTCTCAAGCAACACGCCCCTGGAGGAAGACGGTGGTAGTTCCAGGCGTACATCCGGGGCCGGCTCGAGTTGCTCGCGCAAGGCTCTCTCGCGATCTTGTTGCAACAACAATTGCTGGGCAGGCGCCGGCGGATCGGCGGCGTACACCGCAAAACTGCCGAACGCACCGAGTAGCACCACCAATGAACGGTGATGCGCCAGTGGCAATTTTTTGATAGCTACACGCGACGAGCCGAAGCAGGCCAGAGACTTCCTTGGCCGAGAAAGCACTTTCATTCCGCATCCCTGTGAAAATCCCCTGCTGGCAGATTCGGCGCCGGGGCGGCACTTGGCTGGGGCAGCAGGATTGCCAAGGCAGGCAACGCACGTAGGAGGGGGCTACGTTAATAAAGTTCACAACCAGCTAGGAATTTTCCTACAAAATCGATCAGCGGCAACGGGATACGCCCGCCGCGTAAAACGAAGGGCGACCTGTTTGGCTACCAGAGGGCTATGTCGTAAGTGAGATAAAGCCGGTTGCTGTCCCGCCCACGCGCGAAGTCCGAGCGGTAGACATAGTTGCGCAGCTTCACACCAACGCCTTTGAACATGCCGTGGGGCACAACGTACGCCAACTCGGTGTCGCGCTCGGACTCATTGATCGGGCTATTGGACTTGCCATCACTGCCTTTCAGATAACGCGTCATGAACGTCAACCCGGGCACACCCAGCGGGGCGAAATCGTAGGCGTAGCTGAGCATCCAAGTCCTCTCGTCCTCTTCGATAAATTTGCCAATGCCCACGTTGCTGAATGAGTACACCGTCGCCCCGCTGACATAGGGCAGCCCGGCGTCACCGCGCAATTGTTGATAGCCGCCGCCAAACGTGTGCCCCGCCACCGCGTACGACAGCAGCCCGCTGTACATGTGGTTATCAATCTTCGCGGCATAGGCCTGCCCTGCGTCTTCGCTGCGGAAATAGCGCAGGTCAGCGGTCAGGACGCCTTGGCCCAGTGTCAGGTCGTGTTGGATACCGGCCAATTGCTGGCGGTAGAAGTTCTCCAGCTCACCATAGAAGTAGCTCAGCCGAGTGCTCTTGCCCAGTTTGTAATCGGCCCCGGCGTAGGTGAAATCGCCGCCTTTTTCGCCGGAATAACCGTCGGGCACAATCGCGACGCTATTGCTGGAGTCGCGCAACTTGAAGCGCTCCAGACGCCCGCCTGTCAGCGTCAGGTTGTCGATGTCGCTGCTGATCAGTTGCCCGCCTTCATAGGTCTGCGGCAACAAGCGTGCATCGTTGTAGATCAGTACCGGGTTTTTCGGTAACAGAGTGCCGTACTTGAGCGTGGTCTTGGCCAGCTTGACCTTTGCCGCCACTGCCGCGCTTGCAAACTCATCGGCCGCGCGCCCGTCATCGTGTACCGGCAGCAACCCGGTGCCACTGCGGCCTCGCCCTGAATCGAGCTTGACTCCCACCAGACCCAGCGCATCAACGCCAAAGCCAAGCAACCCTGGGGTAAAGCCCGACTGAAAATCCAGCAGCAAACCCTGGGCCCACTCGGTACGCTCGCTTTTCGCGGTTCTCGCCGCACGCGCACTCATACCGTGCTCATCACGAAAGTTCTCATTGAAATACACATTGCGCAGTTGCAGTTTCAACTTGCTGTCGTCGATGAAATCACTCGCCCCGGCCGGTGCCAGCGGCAACGCACCCAGCAGCGGAAGAAGACTTGCGCGCGTCAAGAAGTGGCTCATGTCGTACTACTCATATTGTTGTTTTCAGGGATGCACAAAACCCCGCGCCGGCCAGCGACGCGCGAGTCTGATCAGAGATAAGTCAGCGGTGAATCAGGAGAACAGCGTCAAGGCACCCGTGAGCAGAGCCAACGCGGTGATCACCAGGGAAGTCAGCACCGCCCATTTGACGGTGGCCTTCTGAAAGTCGCCGATATCACGGTCTACCATTCCCACCAGCAACAGGGTCGAGGCCACGAGCGGGCTCATCAGGTGTACGGGTTGACCGAGAATCGAAGCCCGCGCGATTTCCACCGGATCGATGCCATAGGCCGCCGCGGCGTTGGCGAGGATCGGCACCACGCCGAAGTAATACGCGTCATTGGACAGCACGAACGTCAGCGGCATGCTGGTGATCGCCACCACCAGCGGGAACAGGTGCCCCCAGGACGGTGGAATCCAATCGACCAGGGTCTGGGCCAGGGCGTCGACCATCTTGGTCCCGGAGAAAATCCCGGCAAAGATCCCGGCGGCAAACACCAGCAGCACCACGGTCATGGCATTGCCGGAGTGCGCCAGGATGCGTTCTTTTTGAATATCCAGTTGCGGGTAGTTGATCATCAGCGCCAACACGAAGCCGATCAGGAACAGAATCGCCGAATGCGCCAGGCCCATGACCAGGGCGGTCATTACAACAATCACCAGCAACAGGTTCAGGTAGGCAAGCTTCGGGCGTTTGTGCGGGGTCTCGCCCAGAATCGCGTCGATGTAGCAATCCCCCCCACCGCTGTGCAGTTGCACGTTACCAATGCGTTTGCGCTCGGCACGGCCTAACAAAAATGCGCTGAATACTACCCAGGCGGCACCGCCGATCATGGTCGGAAGCAATGGAATGAAGTACTCCCCCGCATCCAGCCCGAGCGCGGCAATTGCCCGTGTGGCGGGGCCACCCCAAGGGGTCATGCCACTCATGATGCTCAAGGAAAGCATGGCAATCGTCGCGAGGATCATCGGGTTCATGCCGATGCGCTTATACAGGGGCAGCATGGCCGCGCAGGTGATCATGTAGGTGGTGGTGCCGTCGCCGTCCAGGGCTACCACCAATGACAGCAACGCTGTGCCGATGGCGATTTTCATCGGGTCGCCGTTGACGCGCTTGAGGATCTTGCGGATCAGCGGGTCGAACAGCCCGGCGTCAATCATCAGGCCGAAGAAGAGAATCGCGAACAGTAACAACGCCGCTGAAGGCGCGACCATTTTCAAGCCGTCCAGCATCATCTTGCCAGTGCTGCCGCCGAAGCCACCAATCACCGCAAATACCACGGGCACCACGGTCAACGCGACAATCGGCGACAAGCGTTTGGTCATTATCAGGACGGTAAAGACCACCACCATGGCCAAGCCAAGTAATGCGAGCATAGGTCAGTTCTCTTGTTCTTATGATTAGCGTGGCCGACGCGCGGGCGCGACGCCCCCGAATCCGCCAGGCGGCATGCTTGGGTGACTGGCGAACGTTTTTAATGATGTATTGCGTGTGTGTCGAGCCTACTTTGAGCCGTCAGCGGTATTTACTTGCTGCGACACGAGTCATCCGGCCAATCGCCTGGAGGCACTGGCGTAGACAAACCCTGCGAACAAGCGGCGCGCTGTACGTACCACCGAGGCCTGGATCGTCTCGCCACGGGCTCCGGTATAAGACAGCACGACGTCGATGCCGCCACTTGGATGCTCAATACGCACCTGCTGCAAACGCGGCTCGCTGGCGCCGCCGAGCAGTTGCGCGACCACGCTGCCGTCGGTCACACACGCGGTGGCCAGGCCGATAGAGCCGGTAATGGCCAGGGCCCGATGGCAGTTGTGCGGCATGAAGTAGCGCACCTGAATCGTGCCGCCCGCCTTCGCTGGCGAGACCAATACCGGCTTGGGAATGACCATGTCGCTGACATCACCCAGGCCCATGGCCAGGCCGGCTTGCAGGCGCAGGGACTCCAGACGACACAGGAACTCTTTATCGGCATCCAGTTCTGCCGGGCTTTCGTCGCCGCGTTTGCCCAGTTGGCCTGCTTCGACAATCATCATCGGCATCGCCATGTCGATGCAGGTCACGGCAATGCCGTCGAGCAGGTCCTGGGGGCGCCCCGTCGGGAACAGTTGGCCGGTCTTGCTGCCTGCGGCATCCAGGAAGGTCAGTTGCACCGGCGCTGCGGTGCCTGGTACGCCATCAATGGCGGTCTGGCCTTCATAGCTCACCTTGCCATCGGGCGTGTGTACCTGGGCATTGATAAACGTCCCGGTATTGAGGTTGCGGATGCGTACCTGCGTCGCTTTGCTGCAGGCCTTGACCAGTCCTTGCTCAATGGCGAACGGGCCGACCGCGCACAGCATGTTGCCGCAGTTGGGCGCGGTATCGACGCGGCGCTGGGACACCAGAACCTGGACGAACAGATAGTCGACGTCCGCATCGGGGTGCAGCGAAGGGCTCACAATGGCCACCTTGCTGGTTTGCGGGCTGCCACCGCCAATACCGTCGATTTCCAGTTCATGTCCGGAGCCCATCAGGTTGAGTAGCAGCTCGTCACGCTCCTCGATCGCGGCAGGCAAATCCCAGGCGAGAAACACCGGGCCCTTGGATGTACCTCCACGCATTAACACACAGGGAATTCGTTGCATGACTACAGACTCTTATGGATCAATCGGGGTAATTGATGTGTTGGATGAAAGAGTCGCAGGCTTTAAAAATTGTTTCCAATGCAAATATCAGAGCTATTATTGCGTTTTACAAAAGAGTCGACATGAACCTGCCGGACTGGCGCGCCTGAGAAAAAACGATGAATTATGAGCTGAACGACATTCGATCCTTCGTTAAAATCGCCGAACTCGGTAGTTTCCACGAAGCTGCCGATGCCTTGCACCTGTCCCAGCCCGCCCTCAGTCGGAGGATGAAAAAGCTCGAAGAAGGCTTGGGTACCGCGCTGCTGGACCGCACCACCCGGCGAGTCAGCCTGACCAGCGTGGGGCGCGACTTCCTGCCCAAGGCGCGGCGGTTGCTGGACGACTTCGACGACTCGATCCTCAATATCCGCGAGCTGGCGGAACGCCAAAGCGGGCGTGTCACCCTCGCCTGCATCCCCACCGCCGCGTTCTACTTCCTGCCATCGGTTATCCGTCTCTATAACGAACGCTACCCACAAATCCGCATCCGCCTGCTTGACCTCAGTGCGAACGAGGGGCTGGAAGCGGTGCTGCGTGGCGAAGCGGATTTCGGCATCAATATGATGAGCGGCCAGCACCCCGATATCGAGTTTGTGCCATTGGTCAACGAGCCTTTTGTCTTGGCGTGCCGACGCGATCATGAGCTCGCCGGACGCAGTTCGGTAACCTGGTCGGAACTGAGCAACTACCGCCTGATCGGGGTCGGCCGCCTGAGCGGCAACCGCATGTTGCTCGACCACGCGCTGTCCGGCTTGAGCTGGCGTCCGCAGTGGTTCTACGAAGTGCAGCACCTGTCGACTTCCCTGGGCCTGGTCGAAGCGGGGTTGGGGGTATCGGCGATGCCCAGCCTGGCAATGCCGGCGGTGGATCATCCAACTCTGGTCAGCGTGCCGTTGATCGAGCCGGTGGTGAATCGTTCTCTGGGCCTGGTTTACCGACGCGGCGCATCGCTGTCTCCTGCGGCGGAGAAATTTGTCTCGATACTGCTGGAGCAGTGGGAGAAATAATCAATGCTGGTTGAACCGTCAGTGACGACGACCCAGCACCTTGCTGAAGGTCTGCTCCGACGCTTGCAGCCAGCGTGCCTGAACCAGTAACGGCGTCACCGCAGCGCCCGCCTCCACTTGCCCGTCGATTTGCAGGCGCTGGCGCTGCAGATCCGCATTGATCTTGAATCGATGCTGGGCCGGTAGCTGCAAGTCCGCCAGCAACCGCAGCCCGCCAGAGCATTGCAGCTCAAGCCGGGTACTGCCGAGATTAAGCAACCACGGGCTCAACAGCGCCAGATCGTCGCCCACCAGCGCACCTGCAGCCGTGCGACAGTTGGCCCCGGCGCCATTGACTTGCAAACGCCCGTCCCACGCGCCATCAAGTACAAACATTGGCGGCGCCACGGCGCTGACCGCACGCGGCGCCAACTGTGCCTGCCAGTTCCAGGGCCAGCCATGAATCGACAGCTCCCAAATACGCTGTTGAAAGCCCAGATTCACCTGCACCTCCCGCGCCCAGGGTCGGACCGCCCATTGCACCGGTGCCAACGCGCCGACTTCACTGGCATGACCATTCCACAGGCTGCCCGAGACACCATTGGGCTGCCAGCCAGACGGCCAATTGATCTGCCGGACGATAAAAGCCGCTGGCAATTGCGCCAGCAAGGTCAAGGCAAATACCAACGTCCCCCACGCGATGGCGCGCTTCATGGCCGAGCCACCCCATCCGCCACTTCCAGGCTGAAGGCATAGCCTTGGGCGCCCTGCTCCAGGCTCCATTGCATCGGGCGTCCACCCTGATCCTGCACGGTACGCAACAGTTGCCGCAGGGCCTCTGGACCGGGCAGTTCGCCTTGCAACTGCCAGCGACCCGCCTGCTGTTCGACATGGGTCAGCACCCACTGGCGCGACGCCGCCAGCGCCTGCCATTGCTCGCTGGTGAATATCGCCGGCGGCGGTAATGTGCGGGCCTGTTGCGCCAACGCTTGCCATTGCCGTGCGTCCTGCCAGGCGGCCAGCAGCGGCCGTGTCAGCAACACCAGTAATAACAGCAGTGCGATGGCCCAGCCTGCCAGCACGCAATAACGGCGCAGCGGTGGCAGTTGATTGAAGTTGCTCAAATACTCCAACATCCGCGCTTTCATGGCTGCACTCCCAAATCGAAACTCAGTTGCATACCCGTCGCCAGGCCTTGGGGCTCCTCAAGCCACTGAGCACCGGCCGCCTCGGCAATCGCTTGCCATTCGCCTGTCGCCGGTTGAGGTCCGCTACCGCTGAGTCCCACTCGCCAGACTCGACCGTCAAACCGGTTACTGGAGACAAACCATCCGGGTTGCTGTTGCAGCCAGGTCGAGAGTGCCTGCTCCAGACTCGCCACTTGTTGCTGGCGCACGCGCCAGTCCGTCGTCTGGTTGTTCAGCCGCGCGAGTGCGGCTCGCGCCTGGGAAAGGTTGTTGGCCGGCGCCGCCACAGCCTTGACCTGGGCTTGCCAATCGTCAAGCTGACGTACGATCTGCAGCAAATAGATTGCGCCCCAGCAGGCCGCCAGCAACCCACACCCCAGCAGCAAACGCCGCTGTACGCCGGTCAGCACAGAAGTCCGACGCACGCGGGTACGTAGCGGGCGCGCATCTTCCAACACGCAGGGCACCTGTTCCAGGCGTGCCAGGCGCGATGGCCAGTCTCCGGTCAATGGTTCGATGGACAATTCACGCCAGGCCTGGGGCAAGCGTTCACCCAGCACCTGCGGCCAGATCAACCACTGGCGGGAAGAAGCCTTGACGCACAACAGTTGTTCACGCTGCCAGCTCAGCGCGTAACCGGGCGCAGGTTGCGGCAACAACTGCAATTCCGCCCAACCGTGGCTGATCTGCACGCCCAGCGCCGCACATTCGACCAGCCAGTCCTGGACCTGCTGGCGCTGCATCACCAGCAACTCAAGGTGCCCGGCCTCACGGGACAGGCAACTGACCAGCAACTCCTCGGCGGGCTGTTGCGCGTACTCCTCGAACAGTTGCGGCCATTCATGACGCTTGAGCCCAGGAGGCGCCGGCAGGCAAAAATGGCTACACGCCAGCGCGGGGATAACCAGCGCGCCCGGCAGTTGCAGGCAGGTTGTCGGCGGCGGCCAGGTGCCGCTGGCTTGAACCTGTTGCGCGGCGTAATGCATCCATTGCCAAACACCGTCCGCAGTGGCGGGTGGACGCAACAGCAGCCACTCGCGCGGTTTGGCCCGCAAGCGCTCAAACATGCCCGCACGCCAACTCACGGTTGGGTATCCGGCAAGGCGAAAGTACAGACATAAGGTGCTCCATGATGCTCGAATTCGATCCGCACGCCGCGATTGGGCTGGGCGGCCACAGTGGAAGGAAAGGCCAGCCAGCGCGTGCCCTGGTAAAAACTGAAAACCGCGCGCTCGACTGGCGCCAGTGACTCGTTGAGCTCCCAGCGCGGTTTGCCGACGGCATACAGATCGGCCGAGGTAAAGACACTCAAGCGTGCTTGCCGGGCATCGAATACCAGGCGCTGGCGTTGCACCCGCGAATGAGCTTCGGCGGGCGGCCAGGCCGTCAGCGCGACCCATTGCAACTGCGCGGACGCGGGCTGCCAATCCAGCCAGGCGAGCTTTTCCGGCAAGCGTTGCTCATACAACTGGCGCAGCACCAAAGCGTCGAAACGCCGCTCCAGGGCCAGGCAAAACTCCAGCACTTGAGGTTCGCTACCCGGCTCATCAAGACGCTCGCGCACTTTGACCCAGCCATTGACCAGCGCCGCCAGCAATATCCCGATGACAGCGGTCAGCGCCATCGCCACCAACAGCTCGATCAGGGTCAAGCCGCGCTGCGCCGCCTTCACGGGCGCACCAGAAACAGGCTGAATTGGCCCAATGGCTGGCGCTGCTCGGGGTCGGCAAACAATGACAACTCGCCTCGGCGCAAACGGTTGACACCGGTGTTGCCCAACGTCAATTGCCAGTGACACGTGGTGTGGCCCTGACGCAGTTCACCGGCCACTGCATTGATCTGCGGCCAATAGCGTTCGACGCCGAACTGCGCCTCCAACTCCCGCGCGCACAAACTGCCCACACGGTGTTGCGCGACGGCTTGATGGGTGGCGATGCGCTGGCGCAACAACTGACTGACCATCACCGCCATCAGCGCGGCAATCCCCAGGGCGACCATCACTTCAAGCAAGGTAAACCCTTGTTGGCGCTTCATGGCCGAGTCGCAATCTGCAGCGTGTTGTCCGCACGCCATTGCCAGCGCTGGCGACCTTCGGCCCAGCGCCAGGTGACCGCCACCGGGCGGGCAAGACCCGAGGGCGTGAACATCACCTGCGGCGCGGTGCTCACCGGCCAATCAGGCTGCAGCCCGGCCGGCCAGGACATGGTGCCCGACGACTCGACCTGCCACGACGGCCTGCCGCGCGCTGGCTGCCAGCGCACGAACTCCGGCTGCCGACCGTTCCAGCGCAAGCCCAATACTTGCCCACTGTGCCGCGCCACGGCCGCTTGGCTGCGGGCCTCACTGGCCAGCTGTGCCAAGGCCTGGTGCATCGGTGCCTGGCCGGCATCCAGCGAGGCCACTCCCAGGGCACTGAACAAACCGACGATCAACAAGACCACCAGCATTTCCAGGAGTGAGAACCCGTGGCAGCGCTGCATGCCTAGAGGTCCCAGCTACCGATGTCGGCGTCGGTGCCTTCGCCACCTTCCTGGCCGTCGGCGCCCAGGGAAAAGATGTCCACCCTGCCATGCTGGCCTGGCGTGCGGTAGCCATAGTCATTGCCCCACGGGTCTTGCGGCAGGCGCCGAATGTAGCCGTCGGCGCGCCAACTGCGTGGCAACGGCTCAGTGCTCGGCTTGCTGGTCAGGGCCCGCAAGCCTTGTTCGGAGCTGGGAAAGCGCAAGTTGTCGAGCCGATACATATCCAGCGCCTGCTCCAGCGTCGCCAGGTCAGCCAGGGCTTTTTGGCGCATGGCCTTGTCCTGGCTGCCGAGCACGCTGGGCGCGACCACGGCAATCAACAGGCCGATGATAAAAATCACCACCATGATTTCCATCAGGGTGAAACCGCGTTGACGACGCTTGGACATAGGGTTGCCAGGCATGGCTTGGATCTCCATTTTCAGGTTCTCTACTTTCAAAAGCTAAGGCCTTGGTTGAGTTGCATGATCGGCAGCAGCACTGCCAGCACGATGAACAGCACCACCGCACCCATCAGCAGAATCATCAGGGGTTCGAACAACGCCAGCAGCAGATCGACCTGACGCGCAAAACCGCGCTCCTGGTTATCAGCGACCCGTTCGAGCATATCGGGCAAGGTGCCGCTGGCCTCGCCACTGGCGACCATGTTCAACAGCATGGGCGGGAAATGCCCGCTGGCGCTCAACGCACGGAACAGGGTCACGCCGCCTTCGACCTGTTCACGTACCGCTTCCAGGGCTTGGTGGATCTGTCGGTTGCCGACGGTGGCGGTTGCCACTTCGAGGGACTCGAGTAATGGCACGCCGCTGCCCAGCAAAATCGCCAGGCTGCGCGACACCCGTGCGCTTTCCAGCACCGACAGCAACGCGCCGATGCGTGGCAGGCGCAACGCCAGGCTATCGCGACGCAGGCGCCAGACCGGCTGGCGCAGCAAGAACCGGGCGACCAGCGCCAACAACAAGGCCAGGGCCAGTAACCACGGGCCGAGCATCACCAAGCCTTCACTGGCGCCGATCAATATCCGGGTGATCAGCGGCAGGCTCTGGCCGGTATGGCTGAATTGTTCGGTGAGCTTGGGCACCACAAAGGTCATCAAGCCGATCACCACGGCCATCGATACCAGAATCAGCACCGCAGGATAGATCAACGCGGTGCGGGCCTTGTGGCGTTGTTTCTGCACTTGCTCCAGATGCTCGGCCAAGCGTTCCAGCACCGGTGCCAGCTTGCCGGAGCGCTCGCCGGCCTCGACCAGTGCGCAATACAGCGTATTGAACTGCCCGCCCTGGCGACGCAAGCTCTGGGCCAGGCTCAAGCCCTCACCCAGTGCGCCACGCACCGCCACCAGCAAGTTGCGGATAGCCGGTTCGGCCAGTTGGCGTTCCAACGTGGCCAAGGCATCCACCAAGGGAATGCCAGCACTCAATAACGTGGCCAACTGGCGCGTCAATTCGCACAGTTGCCCGTGGTTCAGGCGTTGCCCGCGAGGGCTTGCGAGGCTGGCGTTTTGCACCTGCAAGTCACGGGCGAACAGCCCCTGCTCGCGCAGCAACTGGCGGGCATGACGCTCGCTTTCCGCCTGGATACTGGCTTTGCGGCGACGTCCGAGCAGATCCAACGCCTGATAACGATAAGTCGGCATCAGTCACGCACCGCGCGCAATACTTGCTCAAGACTGGTTTCGCCACGGCGCATGCATTCGGTGGCCATGGCGGTGAGGCTTTGGCGTTTGTCGGCGAGGTATTCGTGCATCGCCATTTCGCTGGCACCGTCGTACAGCAGGCCGATCAGCCCGGCATCCAGGGTGATGAACTCATAGAGCCCGATGCGCCCGTTGTAACCGCTGCCCTGGCAGTCTTCGCAGCCGTGGGGATGAAAACTCTGCTCAAGCTGCGCCAACTCCGGCCACAACTGGCGCTCGGCAGGCTGCAAGGGCGCGGGTTTCGCGCAATGACACAGGCGCCGTACCAAACGCTGGGCCATCACGCCCTTGAGGCTGGAAGCAATCAGGAAGGGTTCGATGCCCATGTCGCGCAGGCGGGTCACGGCGCCCACCGCGCTGTTGGTGTGCAGGGTGGAGAGCACCAAATGCCCGGTAAGACTGGCTTGCACCGCGATCTGTGCGGTTTCCTGATCGCGGATTTCACCGAGCATGATCACGTCCGGGTCCTGGCGCAGAATCGCCCGCAGGCCACTGGCGAAGGTCATGCCGGCACGCGGGTTGATCGCAGTCTGGCCGATGCCGGTAATCGCATATTCCACCGGGTCTTCGACGGTAAGGATGTTGCACGAACCGTCATTCAGCGCATTGAGGCTGGCGTAAAGCGTGGTGGTCTTGCCCGAACCCGTGGGCCCGGTGCTCAACAGAATGCCGTTGGGCCGCGACAGACAGGCACGCAAAGCCTGTTCGACCTCGGCGGGCATGCCCAGGTTGCGCAAGTCCAACAGGTTGGCCTGCTTGTCCAGCACCCGCATTACCACCCGCTCGCCGTGGATCCCAGGCAGGGTCGAGACGCGGATATCCACCTCGCGACCGCCCGAGCGCAGGGTGATACGCCCGTCCTGAGGCTGACGCTTTTCCGCGATATCCAGGCGCGCCATGACTTTGATCCGCGACACCAGCATCGCCGACAAGGCCCGGGGTGGGCGCAGGATCTCGCGCAAATGGCCGTCGACGCGCAGGCGCACCACCAGGCTCTGCTCGAAGGTCTCGATGTGAATATCCGAAGCGCGCAAGCGCAAAGCCTCGGCAAACAACCCGTTGATCAGGCGGATTACCGGCGCTTCGTTGTCACTTTCGAGCAAGTCTTCGATGCGCGGCAATTCGTTGATCAGGCTGTCCAGGTCAACCTGCTCGCCGATTCCTTCAATCAAGGCCGCCGTCGCTGACTCGCCCGCCTGGTACAGGCCACCCAGGCGCAACTCGTATTGGGCCGGGTCCAGGTGTTCGACCGCCGACGGCAAGCCGTGGACACGTAACACTTCCTGCAAGGCATCGGTGTCCACATCCTCACGCAACCACAGGGTCCAGCCCTCGGCGCCCGGTGCGCGTGCCACTCCGGCCTGGCGCGCCAGTCGATAAGGCAGCAACGTACTCACCAGATCCCCCCGTCCAGGCGCTCGCGGCTGGCCGGAAACAGTTGCAGCAACGCATTGCTGTCGGAGATCGCCGGCAACGCCAGCGTCGTGTTTTCCTTGAGATTGCGGTATTTCTCGCTGCTGAGATGGGCCAGGGTTTCGCCGTCGCGCATGATCCGCGGGCGGATGAACACCATCAGGTTCTGTTTGGTGCGCTGGCTGACGTCAGAGCGAAACAGCCGCCCCAGATAGGGGATATCACCCAGCAGCGGCACGCGTTGATCACTGTTCTTGGCCTCGTCACCGATCAGCCCGCCGAGCACCACCAGGCCGTTGTCCTCGACCATGACCTTGGTCTTGATCTCGCGCTTGTTAGTGATCACATCGCTGGCGCCAGTGCTGTCGGCAATCGAGGAAACCTCTTGGACGATATCCAGGCGCACCGTGTTGTCGATGTTGATCTGCGGTTTGATCCGCAGCTTGATCCCCACTTCCTTGCGCTCGATGGTCTGGTAGGGGTTGGTGTTGTTCTGCGTCACGGAGCCGGTGACGAAGGGCACTTCCTGGCCCACCAGGATCGACGCTTCGGCATTGTCCAGAGTCAGCAAGGTCGGGGTCGACAACAGGTTGAAGCCGCTTTCGCTTTTCAGCGCGTTGAGCAGCGCGAGGAAGTTCAGCCCGCCGCCGTTGAGGTTGCCGACACCTGCGGTGACGCCTGGCACATTGGCCAGCAGTTTGCTCAGGCCTGCGGTGTCATTGCTTGAGGCAGCCGCCGCCACGCTGGTAATGCTCGCGCCGCCGTTGGTGAAGTTGACTGCGCCACCGCCAAATGAGTTACCCATGAACAGCCACTGCACACCCAGCTCCTGCGCACGGGTATCGGAGACCTCGGCAATGATCGCCTCGACCACCACTTGGGCACGACGAATGTCCAGCTGTTCGACGATGGTACGGTAGGCGGCGATTTCGCTGTCCGGCCCGACCATCACCACCGCGTTGGTGCCCTCCTCCGACTCCATGCGAATGCCCGATGAGCTGGCAACGAGCGGTTTCTGCTCGCCTTCGGCGGTGGCACCATCGGCGGCACCGACCGTGTCCTGGCTCAGGCCGCGTAGCACCTTGACCACTTCGGCCGCGTTGGCATGACGCAAGTACATCACCACGGTGTTCGAACTGCGCAACGCACTTTGCGGCTGATCCAGTTGCTTGAGCAACGCGCGCACCCGCTGGCGGCTGTCGGCACTGCCGCGTACCAGCAACGCATTGCTGCGTGGGTCGGCGATCACCTGGGCACTGTCGGCGCCCTGCTCACGGGCCAACAGGCGCGTCATCAATTGCGCCGTGTCATTGGCACTGGCGTTGACCAGCGGCAGCACTTCCAGGGGCTCCTGGCTGACCTGGTCCAGTTGCAGCAACAAGCTGTCGATGCGGTCCAGGTTGCTGCGCCAGTCAGTGATCACCAGCAGGTTGGCCGAGGGGTAAGGCGTAATCACCCCGACCCGAGGGTCGATCAGCGGCTTGAGGATATTGAGCATTTGTTCGCTGGCAGCGTTACGCACACTGAACACCCGAGTCGCCATGCCGTCGTTGGTTTGTTCGTCCTGGCGCGAGGACTCCACCGGCACCGGCTCCAGGCGCGCGGCCTGGTCCGGCACGATCTTCACGCTGCCATTGGGCAAGTCCACGGCGGCAAAACCCTGGGCGCGCAACTGGGCGAGGAAGATGTCGTAAATCTCTTCACTGCCCAGCATCTCGATGCTGCGCACCGTGACCTTGCCCTTGACCCGCGGGTCGATGATGAAGGTGGTATTGGTGATGCGCGACACGCTGTCGATAAACTCGGTCAGTTCGGTGTCGATGAAGTTGACCTCATACAACGCGGTTTCTTCTTCGGCATGGGCCTGGTTGAAGTTCAAGGCCAGGCACAGCGCCGTCAGGCCCAGGCATTTGTTGATCATGTGCATAGTCGGTTCATTCCTGGCGCTTGAGGCCGATTACCGGCCGCTGGGCCGGCCACGGCATACGCTCGTGTTGCCCTTGATTGTCGAAAATCAGCCCGCGGTCGTCGATGTCGTGCAGGACGATACCGGGGGCCAGGCGCTGACCCAGGGTCAGCGTGCGATCTTGTTGCTGGTAGCGCAGCACCACTACGGTGGCGCGCAACTGATTGGCTTTGAGGCTGCCCAGATAATCGAGCTTGAGCGTGGTCAGCGGCAGGTCGCTGCTCGGTGCCTGACGCGGCGTCCAATGGCCACTCAACAGGTCGGGTACCGGGGCTGCTGTCGGGTACGCTGCAACCGGCTGCGTAACACCGTGCCAAAGCTGCAGCACACAGCGCGCTGCCAGCCACGCGAAAAGAGTAACCAGCAAGAGGTTGAACAGGACGCCTGCACGACTCAACTGATCAGGCTCCGTGGATGCCATCCCGGATGCCCTTGCACGTAGCGCACTTCAGGCAGTTGCAACGGCGCCAGTTGCCAGTCGGTCGGCTGTTCGCGCAACCAGCCTTCCACGTGCTGCCACAGCGGTTGCCCGGCCTCGGCGGCAAAGCCCAGGCTGAAGGTGCGACAGGTACCGACCGGCTCTTTGAATTCACTGACCCGCTTGCCGCCAGGGCTATAGGTCACTTGCCAGGGTTGGCCGAGCCAGCGCGGCAGGTCCTGGCTGTTATCGAGCAGCAACGGCTCGCCAAACAGTTGCTCGGCGGCGTTCTCCAGCACCTGGCGCACCTGCTGCGCCGGCACATCGACCACCGGCGCCGGGTAGCTGGCGCTCAGGCTGATCAAGTGTTCGCGGGTAATCATCTGGCCGCGTGCCAAGGGAATGTCATAGCGCAGCCCGGGCAACAGCACCGCGCTGTCGGGCTGCTGGGCCAAAGCCTGATGTAACAGGCGATCCCAACTGCCGCCGCGCACATCGCGGCGCCAAAGGTTTTCCGGGGCCCGGGCCAATGGCTGGTCCAGCCAACCGGCGTGGGCGGCACGTTGTTGTTGCAAGCGCGGTTGCAGGCGCTGGACATGAGCCTGGCCGGCGGCGTCCAGGACATGCCCCTGGGCCGGGTAGAAGCGCGCGTCGAAACGCCATTGGCCAGCCTGCGCCTGGCAGCGAATGCGAAACGCGCCGCTGGCACGGGTTCCGCCCAGTACCACCGGTACCCGCTTGCCCGAGCTTTGCAGGATCTCCACCGGTTGCGGCCACAAATCCTGGCCGCGGGCACACAGCACCAGGTCGACCTGGCTCATGCGCTCGGCCAGCCAGAAACCCGGACCGGTGCCGACGTCTGCCAGCGCCACCACCAAATCAGCTTCGGCACGGGCCTGGGCGAGCACCGGTTGCAGGCTCTGCAGCCATTGTTTCAAGGAGGCTTTCTGATCGCGCGCATAAGGATCGGTAATGCCGACCACTGCGATGCGCACACCGCCGCGCCGGAACAGGCTCATGCCTGGTGTGGCCAGGCGTTGTGCGCTGTCGGTGGCGAGCCCGGCGCCGAGCACCGGGTGGCCGAATTGCTGATACAACCCTTGGCATTGTTCCGGCCAGAGCACACGTTCATCGCTGCTGACCCGCACCTCGCTGCCGAGCAACTGACTGCCCTGGACCCCGGACAGGCCTCGCGTCAGGTATGCCAGGCCACTGCCGTTCCAGCACTGGCCGTTTTCCAGGGTCAGACTGTTGTCCTGGCCTGCTTCATCACGCAAACGTTGCAGTACTGCGCCGAGAACGGCGTAACCACCGGTTTCCACACCGTCACTGAGCGAGGCATCGAGCAAGCCGTCCAGTTGGCTGCCATCGGCTTGACGAAAATGCGCATTGGCTCCGGTAATCCAGGGCGCCTGGCCGATCCGCGTCGCCGGGCCCAAGCGTGTAGCGGGCACCACCGGGCGGCCTGGCTGACGTGCATCAAGGGTGTCGGCAACATACAACAGGTCCACCGGCTGGCTGTCGTTCGGCCCCGCCGCAGCGCCCAGGCTGGAGCAGCCGGCAAGCCAGGGCGCACAGGCACCCAGCGTCATCCATCCCAATACATCGCGCCGCACCATTGAAACCATCGTTCCCTCACCTTGAAGCTGACTCTGCACAAGGGCGGCATAGTGGGGGGCAATTAATGACGGTTTGATGGCAGTTTTTTAACAGTCATGAAATGCTCTTTCTTGTAACAAAAAGAAATAAAAGAAATGAACTTAAATACATTTTTAACAAAACCGCCAAAGAATCATCACACTTGGCTCTTACAGTTCCGGCTCCTTTCAAACCAATCGTGATCTACAAAGGACCTGATGAAATGAGTCGAGAGACTGGCGACAAACAGAATCGCAACCTGAGCCTCAACGAACCGATGGAATCGGTACTCACCGCCTACCTGAGCCGTCGTAGCGTGGTACGTGGCGGGCTCGGCGCCGCGATTGCCATGATTGCCGGTACCGGCCTGACCGGTTGCTTTGACGGCGATGGCGGTTCAGACGACCCCGCGCCAACTACTCCGCCGCCCAAGCCTGCGCTGAAACTGGGCTTCAAATCGATCCCCGGCTCCCTCACCGACGCCTGCACTGTGGCTGCCGGATACACCGCCCACGTCCTGGCGCCTTGGGGCACGCCGCTGAACAGCAACGCTGCCGCCTGGAAAAGCGATGGCAGCAACACCTCCACCGACCAGGCCAACGCGGTGGGCATGCACCACGACGGCATGCACTTCTTCCCGATCAATGGCAGCTCCACTGACGGCCTGATCGCCATCAACCACGAATACATCGATGCCTCGGCGCTGCACCCGGCTGGCCCGACACTGGTCGATGGCATTCGCCCGGCCGAAGAAGTGCGCAAGGAAATCAACGCCCACGGCGCCGGTGTGATGCGTGTGAGCAAGGTCAACGGCCGCTGGCAGGTGATGGAAAACGACCCGCTGAACCGCCGCTTCACCACTGCCACCGTCATGGACCTGGCGGGCCCGCTAAAAGGCACCGAACACGTCAAGACCAAGTTCTCGCCAACCGGCACCCAGACCCGTGGCACCAACAACAACTGCGGCAACGGCTATACACCGTGGGGCACCTACCTCACCTGCGAGGAAAACTGGCCAGGGATTTTCGTCAATAAAAGCGGCAACCGGCCGGCAGACCAGGTGCGCATCGGCGTAGGCACCGGCAATGGCAACTATCGCTGGGAGAGCGCCGCTGGCGACCCGAGCGAGGTGGCCGACGAGTTCAGCCGTTTCAACGTGACCCCAACCGGCGCCAGCGCGACCGACGACTACCGCAATGAAGCCAGCACCTACGGCTACATCGTCGAAATCGATCCGTACAACGCCTCGACCCGCGCCGTAAAACGCACCGCCCTCGGTCGTTTCCGCCACGAAGGCTGCTGGCCCGGCCTGACCGCCGCCGGCAAGCCGGTAGTGTTCTACAGCGGCGACGACTCGCAGAACGAGTACCTGTACAAGTTCGTCTCCACTGCACTGTGGGACCCGGCCGATGCCAACCCGAGCGATCGCCTGGCGACCGGTGCCAAGTACATGGACAGCGGCAAGCTGTATGTGGCGCGCTTCAATGCCGACGGCAGCGGCAATTGGCTGCTGCTCGACGTAGCCAGCCCCACCATCGATGGCAGCACACTGGGTGCAAAGTTCACTGACCTGCCGGGGATCATCCTCAACACCCGTGGTGCAGCCGACGCTGTTGGTGCAACACCCATGGACCGCCCGGAGTGGACCTCGGTCAACCCGCTCAATGGCGATGTCTACCTGACGCTTACCAACAACACCAGCCGCACCGAGGCCAACCCAGCCAACCCGCGGGTCAAGAACAAGCACGGGCACATCATTCGCTGGCACGACGCCGACAGCCAAGTGTCGTTCACCTGGGACATTTTTGTGTTTGGCGCCAACGCTGCTGGCACCCCGGACCTCAACCGCTCGGGCCTGACCGAGTTGAACCAGTTCGCCAGCCCCGACGGCATGAGCTTCGACAGCCGTGGGGTGCTGTGGATCCAGACAGACAACGGCGAGTCCACCATCACCAGCTACACCAACGACCAGATGCTGGTGGTGATCCCCACCAACCTGGTCGATGCCCAGGGCAAGCAGGTTCCGGTCAACGCGCAGAACCAGGCGGACCTGCGGCGTTTCTTTGTCGGGCCCAACGGTGCGGAAGTGACGGGGGTGACGTTTACTCCGGACAACAAGACGGTGTTCGTCAACATCCAGCATCCGGATAACTGGCCGTCCACCGACGTGGCTACGGATGTCACCGTGGGCAGCGTGCGACCGCGCGCTTCTACCGTAGTGATCCAGCGGGCCGACGGGGGAGAGTTGGCGATCGGCTGATTGCCTTGGGAGAGCTGTCACGCTTTGGGGTGGCAGCTCTTGCTCTTGTCTGGCGGGTGCTTGGTTGGCTTGGGTACATATCCGTTGCTGCGGTTATGGCGGCTATTGGTTCCGCCCTTACGGCGGGTCACTTTGGAAAAGCCCCAAAGTAACCAAAGGGCTCTTGCCCCACCACTCGGCACCTCGCTCAGGCTCGGTGTGCCCGCACTCAGGCATTGCTCCGTGGGCCCGCTGCCATCGGCCATCCATGGCCGAGGGCAGCTACCCCGGCATCCTGCCGGGGTGCCCACTGCGCAATACCTGCCTGCGGCCAGCGTGGTTTAACGGGGCGCCTCAGATCAAGATCAAGATCAAGATCACAATCAAAAGCCAGAGCCAGAGCCAGAGCAGATCAACAGACCGCTGACGTTGTCAGCGAATAAGGATGTAGAGGCAACAGCGCGTACGCTCACGATCAGGTCGGCTGTCAGGCCGCCTCGCTCTGTTTTTGATTTTGACTTTGATCTTAGGCGCCCCGTTAAACCACGCTGGCCGCAGGCTGATATTGATTTGGGGGGTAAACCGGCAGGACGCCGGTTTAGCCGCGCTGGGCCATGGATGGCCCATCGCGGCGGCCCCCCGAATCAATGTCGGACTGCGGGCATGCCGAGCCTGAGCGAGGCACCGAGTGGTGGGGCATGTACGGAACAACCACATGGGTTACAAAAAAGTGCATTCACATAGGTGACACTTTGATTGAAACATAGCCGTTTTTTGCGTCCCGGGCATTGACGTGACCGAGGATCACCGGACCGAAGATAACATTCCATACCCCGTCTTTGATCATCTCCATTCCAATGGTTTGATGCCTGAGCAGGTTCCCCACATATATCCGCAGACCATCTCGATTAATGATTCCGCTACCATCGGCCAGGTAACACTCAACATGGCTCGCATACCCCATTTCCGGTAGTTTCTCCGGGTAAGCTCGGGTTGATGGGGTATAGCAGGACGCCGGGGTTTTCTGGCCGAGTGCCTCGTGTCCCCGTTCGTGATTGTAGTGCTGCATAAATCGATCAAAGTGTTTTTGCTGAGCCTCCCAGGCAATGGCCGGCGGTTTGGGAAACGTACTCTTCAATGTCCGGTGCATACGCTCATGACGTCCATTTTGATCTGGTCGACCGGGCTCAATTCGCTCAGGAATAATCCCAAGGCGTAGCCACCAGATCGATAACTGCGACAACCCCGCACGCCCCGTGCTCGCAAACGGCACGCCATTATCGGTTCGGATGCGCTCAGGCATCCCATACTCCCGAAAGACGCGCTCGAAGGTTTGCTGGGTCTCCTTGAGATTGGTGTTAGCCATGCTCTCGCAGGCAAGCAAGAAGCGACTGGCATGGTCCATGATCGTCAGCGGATAACACCAGACACCCGCTCCGGTGAGAAATTGGCCTTTGTAATCTGCGCTGAAGAGTTGATTAGGCGATTCTGCCCTACGCAAAGGCTTGGGATAGACAGCGACACGCTGGCGCAACGGTCGAGACGTGATCAGGTCCGCTGCCTTAAGGATGTTGTAGATGGTCGTTTTAGAAGGCGGATCCTGTCCGGGAAAGCGTTTCATCAGATCGTTCTGAATCTTTTTAGGACCCGGAACCGTTTCGCCAGTAGAGCGAAACTCAATGATTGCCTGCCTCACAACCAGCGGCACCACATAGGTCTGGTTGTGCCGGCGCCGACTACGCTCATCGAGCCCACTGGGCCCCTCTAGCTGATAGCGTTCGACCCACTTATAGCCAGTCTTTCGGCTGATCTGATAGTCCTGACACAGCTGGCTAAAGCTGTGCTCTTCAGACAGATACGCCGCGATGAACATCACTTTGAGGTCCATAGGTTTCAGCTCTTTCCAGGGCATGGTCAGATCCTCGCGAAATCGACCATGCCAGTTAATAACTGTTACCTATGTGCTTGAACTGATTTGTAACCCATGTGGGTGAGTCATACCGGCAAGAGCCTTTTGCTTACTTTTGGGCTCTATCCAAAAGTGAGTCGCCGTAAGGGCGAAACCAATAGCCGCCATAACCGCAGCAACGGATATGTACCCCAACCCAACCCCAACAAAAAAAACCGCTCCCCCAAAAAGGCCGCCTAGTCCACAACCGGCTCCCGCGAGCGCAGCAACATGCCCTGCGCCGGCACCCCGGCGTGCCACTTCACCACGCCCAAGGCTTCGACCTGGTACTGGCTGCCAAAACGCTGACCGTCCAGATCAATGTCCAGTTGCAGCAGGAAATGGTCACCGTTGAGCTGCAAGCCTTCGCTCAAGCGTTCGAACATTGCGTCATCCAGCGCACCCAGGGCTTGGCGCAAGTCGTTGGCATCGCGATAACCACCGACAGGTCGTGCGCTGACCAAACGTGTCAGCAGCGAACGTGACATCTCCCCTTCATACAGCGCGTCCAGCAACGGCAGCATATCCAGGCTCAGTGCGTTGGCATTAAGGCGCCAGCCCGAGGTCTCGGCCAGGCTGCATAACTGCCGATAACGCAACGATCGCACAGCATCCGGGACCGACAGCAGGTTCAGTTCGCTGATATCGCGCATCGGTTGGTTAGCCGCCAGACGCGGCGGCGACTGGCGCAGGTACTCGTTGCTTTCAGCACCTTGCAGGCGCGTTTGCTGGTCGGCGTCGAGCCAATCGGCCAGGGTCTGGGCCAAGCGCTCGGCGGCCATGTCCGAGCCAAGCAAATGCACCAACTGGCGTTGCGCACGTTCGGCTTCAGGGCCGATCAGCGCGTTGACGTTGAAGCAGGTGTGCAGGTCGCGAATGCGGATACTGGCCTTGCCGCCCTTGAAGTCGTAACTCAACGGTTGCCCGCGCATGGCCTGCCAGAACAGCGGGCTGGCGCGCCACAGTGGATCGCTCAGCGCCTGATCGGCAAAGGCCAGCGCAGCCCGCTCGATCGCCCGCGCCTGCACGCGTTGCTGCACCAGGCGCACACTGTCGACCTGCTGGCGGCCCTGCTCGACCATCCAGGCCATGCCGCCTGCCAGCATCGCCAGGGCCATCAGCACCATCAACAGCGCCGCCCCCTGTTGTCGCTTTCTGTACATTGGCGCACCGCCACCGTTGAAGAACCAGACGACAGTCAACACAGTGGATGTTTCAGCTGCGTGGCAACTCACAAAAATCATGCGAAATCGTCACCGCAGCGTCATAAAGCCCCGGCAAACTGCGCCTTCATATTTCAAATCAATGGCTTGGAGTGTCGGTATGGGTGGTATAGGGATTTGGCAACTGGTCATCGTGCTGCTGATCGTGGTCATGCTGTTCGGCACTCGACGCCTCAAGGGGCTGGGCTCCGATGTGGGTGAAGCAATCAAGGGGTTTCGCTCTTCAATGGGCAATGAACCCAACACCCAGCCAGACCCGGCGAAATCCAGCCTTGAGATGGACGCTGCACACAACCGATCCGCAGAAAGCAAACTCTGATGTTCGATATCGGCTTCAGCGAACTGCTGCTGGTCGGCCTCGTGGCGCTGCTGGTGCTGGGGCCCGAGCGCCTGCCAATTGCCGCGCGCAATGCCGGCCTGTGGTTGGGTCGGGCCAAGCGCGCAATGAATATGCTCAAGGCCCAGGTAACCCAGGAACTGGACACTGAGTATCTGTCAAAGGGCCTTGAGCATCCGCCATTGCGCCAACTGGAACAGCAACTGCGTGATGGCATCCGCCTCGACACGCCAGTTTCCCAGCCCGAAAACAGCGCTCCCTCTGGACATCCCACGCCATGAACGACCTGCCCTCGCCTGCCCGCCCGCTTGACGTGACCGGCCACTTGACCCGACTGCGCTCGCGCCTGGTGCGTTGCGTGCTTGCCATTATCCTGGTGTTTTGCGCGCTGTTTCCGTTCGCCCAGCGTCTGTACAGTTTTGTCTCCCAACCGCTGCGCGAGTTCTTGCCCGCCGGTGCGAGCATGATCGCCACCGGAGTGACCTCACCCTTTCTGGCGCCGCTCAAGCTGACCATGATGCTTGCCTTGTTCATCAGCATGCCGCTGTTGCTGCATCAGGTCTGGGGCATGATCGCACCGGCGGTATATCGCCAGGAACGGCGAATTGCCGCATGGTTGCTGGCAGTCAGCGTGCTGCTGTTCTACGGCGGCATGGCGTTTGCGTTTTTCCTGGTGTTCCCGATGATGTTCGGCTTCTTCACCAGCGTGACACCGGACGGTGTGACGATGATGACTGATATCGCGCTGTACCTGGACTTCATCCTCGCACTGTTGCTGGCGTTCGGCCTGGCCTTTGAAATTCCGGTGGCCACCTTCCTGGTGATCTGGGCCGGCGTCACCGATGTGCAGACCCTGCAAAAAAGCCGGCCATACGTCATCGTCGGCTGCTTTGTGGTCGGCATGCTGTTGACCCCGCCGGATGTGTTTTCGCAAACCATGCTGGCGGTGCCGATGTGGATTTTGTTTGAGCTGGGCCTGCTGGCAAGTAGGTGGGTGAGTAAGCCACGTACGCAGGAGGCTGTGCCGCAAGCGACGGTTTGAGCGCAGCGCTGCCTGTGCCTGTGAGCCTGTTCCAATAGACATAGGTATCTACGCAACTTAGAGGGCGGTTTTTTTGGGGGGGGGTAGTGGGGGCATATCCGGTGCTGCGGTAACGGCGGCTATTGGTTTCGCTTTTACAGCGAGTCACTTTCGAAAAGCGCGAAAGTAACCAAAGCGCTCTTGCCCCACCACTCGGCACCTCGCTCAGGCTCGGTGTGCCCGCAGTCCGACATTGATTCGGGGGGCCGCCGCGATGGGCCATCCATGGCCCAGCGCGGCTAAACCGGCGTCCTGCCGGTTTACCCCCCAAATCAATATCAGCCTGCGGCCAGCGTGGTTTAACGGGGCGCCTAAGATCAAAGTCAAAATCAAAAACAGAGCGAGGCGGCCTGACAGCCGACCTGATCGTGAGCGTACGCGCTGTTGCCTCTACATCCTTATTCGCTGACAACGTCAGCGGTCTGTTGATCTGCTCTGGCTTTTGATTGTGATCTTGATCTTGATCTTGATCTGAGGCGCCCCGTTAAACCACGCTGGCCGCAGGCAGGTATTGCGCAGTGGGCACCCCGGCAGGATGCCGGGGTAGCTGCCCTCGGCCATGGATGGCCGATGGCAGCGGGCCCACGGAGCAATGCCTGACTGCGGGCACACCGAGCCTGAGCGAGGTGCCGAGTGGTGGGGCAAGAGCCCTTTGGTTACTTTGGGGCTTTTCCAAAGTGACCCGCCGTAAGGGCGGAACCAATATCAGCCACAACCGCAGCAACGGATATGTACACCCAACCCCACGCGACTGTCTGTGAAGTGAAATCACTGTGGGGCTGTCGAACATTACCCCGAGACGGTCTGATGCAACTCACTCCCACATTTCAGGCCCTGTGTAGATGCAAGCCCTTGCTTCAAATAGAGCGCTGGTTGACCCGGCTGGACAGCGCCTCGGCTGACTCCTTGCGCTCGGAGTACCGATCGACCAGATAATCCTGCCGATCTCGCAGCAGCAATGTGAACTTCATCAACTCCTCCATTACATCAACCAATCGGTCGTAATAGGACGACGGTTTCATCCGGCCCCCATCGTCAAACTCCAGGAATGCCTTCGGTACCGATGATTGGTTGGGGATGGTGAACATGCGCATCCAGCGCCCAAGTACGCGAAGCTGGTTCACCACGTTGAAAGATTGCGAACCGCCACACACCTGCAGTACCGCCAGCGTCTTGCCCTGGGTAGGACGCACAGCGCCCAGCGCCAACGGCACCCAGTCGATTTGCGCCTTGAACACCGCGCTCATCGAGCCATGCCGCTCTGGCGAGCACCAGACCTGGCCCTCGGACCACTGCATCAGCTCGCGCAGCTCACGGACCTTCTCGTGGGAATCGGTCGCATCATCGGGCAACGGCAAACCGGACGGATTGAAAATACGCGTTTCGGCGCCGAACTGCTCCAGCAAACGCGCCGCCTCCTGCACCATCAAACGGCTGAACGAACGTTCACGGGTGGAGCCGTAGAGCAGCAGAATCCGCGGTTTGTGAAGCAACGTGCCCTTAGGTTCAAGCTGCTCCAGCGAGGGGGCATCCAGCAGCTCTGGCTGGATATTTGGCAAGATTTGGTTCATTCCAGTGTCCTTGTGCCCTGGGGTTAAAGAGTGCCGATATGGACGAGTGCCGCCTTGAGTTCATCCACACTCATTTTCCCGACAGGCAAGGACGTAAAAGCGCGAATCCGCTGATCGATCTTGGCCAGCGTCGCCTGGAAGGCCGCGTTGATCTCTTCCTCGCTGCCGCTCACCTCGGATGGGTCGGCCAGGCCCCAGTGGGCCTTGAGAGCGGGGCCGAAAAATATTGGGCAGGCCTCCCCTGCCGCGCGATCGCAGACCGTGATGACGATATCCGGTGGCGAGCCTTCAAACGCATCCGAAGCCTTGCTCGCCAACCCTTCGATGCCAATGCCGGCCGCTTGCAGGGTGTTCAACGCTTTGGGATTGACCTTGCCACTGGGAAAACTCCCCGAGCTCACCGCTTCCATGCCCGCGGGCGCCAAGTGATTGAAGACCGCTTCCGACAAAATGCTGCGGCAGCTGTTGTGGGTGCACATGAACAAGACTTTCATCAAATATCTCCGGTTCAGAAACTCAGGCGGATGGCCAAGGCTGCAAGGGTGACAAGTAGCACGGGCAACGTCAGGACAATGCCGGTGCGAAAGTAGTAGCCCCAGGTAATGACGATGTTTTTACGCGCCAGCACATGCAGCCACAACAAGGTGGCCAGGCTGCCGATCGGGGTGATTTTCGGGCCGAGGTCACAGCCGATGATGTTGGCGTAGATCATCGCTTGCTGAATGACACCACTGACCTCGGCAGAATGGATAGAGAGCGCACCCACCAGGACGGTGGGCATGTTGTTCATCACCGAGGACAGGCCGGCAGCGAGCAAGCCCGTGCCCAGGGACGCACCCCAGACACCGTAGCCTGCAAACACATTCAGCAGTTGCGCCAGGTAATCTGTCAGGCCGGCGTTGCGCAAACCGTAGACCACTAGGTACATGCCAAGCGAGAACACCACCACCTGCCACGGGGCTTCCTTGAGAACCTTGCGTGTCGAGATGACATGCCCACGCGCCGCGATCAGGTAGAGAATCAACGCGCAGACGCCAGCGATGACACTGACCGGCACGCCCATGGGCTCGATCACGAAAAAGCCCAACAACAACAGACCCAGCACCCACCAGCCAGCAATAAACGTGGCCCTGTCGCGAATCGCCTCAACAGGCGCCTTGAGTTGATCAATGTCGTAAGTACGTGGAAGGTCTTTGCGGAAAAACCACAACAACATGGCCAGGGTCGCCGCCACGCTGACCAGGTTCACCGGGACCATGATCGAGGCGTACTCGCTGAAGCCGATGTCGAAGTAGTCGGCAGAGACGATGTTGACCAGGTTGGAAACCACCAGCGGCAAGCTTGCCGTGTCCGCGATAAACCCCGCCCCCATCACGAAGGCCAGTGTCGCGGCAGGGGAAAAGCGCAGTGCCAGCAGCATCGCGATAACGATCGGGGTCAGAATCAAGGCCGCGCCGTCATTGGCAAACAGCGCAGATACAGCGGCCCCGAGCAGAATGATGAAGGCGAACAACTTGCGACTGCTACCGGCACCCCATCGCGCCACATGCAATGCCGCCCACTCAAAAAAGCCCGCTTCATCCAACAGCAAACTGATGATGATGACCGCGATGAACGTGGCAGTGGCGTTCCATACGATATGCCAGACCACCGGGATATCGGACAAGCTGACTACCCCTGCGAGGAGCGCCGCCAGGGCCCCAAGCGCCGCGCTCCAGCCGACACCCAAACCTTTGGGTTGCCAGATAACCAGCACAATGGTGACGAGAAAAATCAGAACCGCGATCAACATAAAACACAATCCAGTCAGTTAAAGGCAGGGATCAAACACAAGCGACCGGGCTTTGGGGCCGGCCGCACATATCGGCAAGACGCGCGGCATTGGTGTTCAACCAATCCTGATTGGCGTCGACGATGTTTTTGAGCATCAACGCCACCCATTCGGGCAGCTCGGGGTGCAGTCGGTAGTAGATCCACTGCCCTTGGCGGCGGTCCATCAGAAGCCCGCAAGCACGAAGCTGGGCAAGATGACGGGAAATTTTCGGCTGGCTTTGGTCGAGTGCGCAGGTCAGTTCGCAGACACACAGCTCCCCTTCTCTGGCGATCAGCAACGTCATGCGGGCACGGGTTTCGTCAGCCAGACACTTGAAGACGGTCGGTGGCGTCAGGGTTTCCAGCATGGGACCTCCGAATGGCTGTGCTCACGACGATAGCGGCACTAATATATGGAAAACCGAATATACGTAAAATCGTATATACGGTAAAGCACATATTTTCACTATCGTAGGCACGTCCATCCGCCGGCTGAGACTCGTTCAGCCACAAGGCCAGCGATGTCGCTCAGATTTCAGGAGGAAAAAACTTCCGGGCGTTGCCGCGAGACGTGCTTGTACCGGAGGGGCTGCTGCCTGGCCAGTTGCGCCTGGACCTCGGCCACCGCATCCAAGACCTTTTGCGCCCAGTGCTGGTCCTGCGGGTCGACGACCACCACGCGAAACCCGTGATCGATACCTTCGATCTGCACACCTTCGGAATCATCGACATGCAAGTCGATATCGAACGCGGGCGGGAATTTCGACGGCGCGTTCGACAGCCCATGCACCGTCAGGGCCTGGTTATGCCGCACGCTGTTGACCACACCGTCGACGTGAATGCCATACAGCAACAGCCAACGCCTGATGTAGGACGGCGTGCGGCCAGACGAGGTGTAGACCCAGACGCTGCAGCCCTGGCGACGCAGCTCTCGAGTCAAGGCGCGGGTTCCCACACGCAAGGGTTCACCCAGCCAGCGATGAATACATGCCGGCAGCCGGCTTCGCTCCACGGCGCAGTGGTGCAGTTGACAGGCCAGCGTGTCGTCGATGTCGAACGAAATCCGTATGCGCGGGCGCTGGAATACCTGCTTGAGGCTTTCGAGCACTGGATACCTTCCCATCAGTGGCCCCCCTGCAAGGCGGGAAATGGTGTGTCGCACAGGAAAAACTCCATCGGGTCAGAGGCCTTATCTTCCAGGAATGCTGCATATTTTTTCTTGATCTTGGGCAATTCGTACAACGCCTTGACTCCATGTTTGGCGGAGTTGCGGATGACCGACGAAGGGTTGAAATAACCCTCGGCGTTCTCCAGCGTCAGCACGAACGGCGCCAGGCCTGCGCGCATCAGCAGATAGCTGACGATGAGCGAGCCACTGCGGTGATTGCCCTCGATGAACAACTGCGGTTTGCTGAGGATACGCACATACACACCGGCTGCACGCTTCCATACCGACTCACCGCGGTGCTTACAGTACCAGTTGTACAAATCCTTGATGCCACCTTCCACGTCATTGAAAAAATGCTCCTCGGTGGCCGCCAGGTGCTGGGCGTATTCCAGCCGGCGCACCGGGTCTTTGCCGCAGAGTACGGTAGCGTTGATCTCCAGCATCAGGTTCAGTTGCTGCAGGTCAAACAAGTCCACACCACGCGCGACATAGTCGTCAATCAGGGCATAGCCTTCCAGCACGTTGTGCAGCACTTCATCCGTCAAGGGATCGCGCGGCTCGGTAAAATGACGGCTGAGCTCGACAAAACGGCTCTGTACCTCACGCAGGGCACGTTCAATTGCGAGCAGATCAAGGCGATGCGTTGCAGACATAGGCAATTCCGGGAAACGGTAGATGAGTCGGTCAGCTGAACTTGCCGCTGATGTAATCTCCGGTCATTTGCTCGCGCGGACTGCCGAAAATCTGGGTCGTGGGGCCCATCTCGACCAGATAGCCAGTGCGTGTGCCCTGTGAAATATCCACCGAGAAAAACGCTGTCGTATCAGCGACACGGATTGCCTGCTGCATATTGTGAGTGACCAGAGCGATGGTGTAGTCCTTCTTCAACTCGACCATCAACTCTTCGACCCGACGAGTGGCGATCGGATCGAGTGCCGAGCAAGGCTCATCGAGCAGCAGCACTTCCGGTTCGGTGGCGATGGCACGGGCGATACACAGCCGTTGCTGCTGGCCGCCGGACAACGACAGGCCGCTGACCTTGAGCTTGTCCTTGACTTCATCCCACAGCGCGGCGCCTTGCAAGGCATGCTTTACGCGGTCACCCAGGTCGCCCTTGTAGCGATTGAGGCGCAGGCCAAACGCGACGTTGTCGAAAATGCTCATCGAGAACGGATTCGGCTGTTGAAATACCATGCCGATATAGCGACGCACGACCACCGGATCAACACCTTTGCCATATACATCCTGGCCGAGGAAGTGTACGTGCCCTTCGAAACGAAAGCCCTTCACCAGATCGTTCATTCGATTCAGGCTGCGCAGTACGGTGCTTTTGCCACAACCGGAAGGACCGATGAACCCGGTGATCTTGTTCTTCTCGATCGGCACATGGCTGTCACGTACAGCCATGAAGTTGCCGTAGAAAATTTTGTCGAGCTTGCAGTCCATGACCACAGGCGCCTGGGTGACGAACGGAGAGGCTATTTGCGCAGTTGATACGTTCAAAATTCAGATGCTCCCGCTATCAATACTTAGGCTTGCCGAAAATACGGCTGACAATATTCACCACCAGCACAATCATCACCAATACCAGGGAGGCCGCCCATGCGAGCTCAAGCTGGTTGTCGAAGGGCATGCCGGAGAAGTTGTAGATCAGCACCGCAAGCGACGCCGTCGGATTCATCACCTCCAGGCTGCCCTCGTGGTAGATCCAGTAGTTGCTGAACAAGGCAGTAAACAACAACGGTGCGGTTTCGCCCGCGGCGCGCGCCACTGCCAGCATGACGCCGGTCAGGATCGCCGGCATGCCGGTAGGCAGGATGATTTTCCAGATCACCTGGGAACGGGTGCAGCCCATGCCGTAGGCGGCATCCTTCATGATCTTGGGCACCATCTTCATCGACTCTTCAGCCGTCAGCACGACAATCGGCAGCATCAGTACGGCCAGGGCCACCCCACCTGCCGGTGCCGAGTAGGTACCGGTGGTCATCACCACCAGGGCGTAGGCAAACACACCGGCCAGGATCGAAGGCAGCCCGGTGAGCATTTTGGCGGCAAAGCGTGCGGCATTGGCCAGCTTGCTGTCAGGCCCCAGTTCAGCCAGGAAGATCGCGGCCATGATGCCGACCGGAACGGCGATGGCCGCCGCGATGCCGACCATGACAAACGTGCCCGCCATCGCATTGCCGAAGCCACCACCAGTCTCGAAACCAGTCGGCGGTAGCTCGGTGAATACCTCAAGGCTCAGGCGAGCACCACCGCGGGTGATCAGCATGTACAGCACGGAAATCAGCGGAACGCTGGCCAGCAGCGCGCCAGCCCATACCAGAGTGGTCAATACCAGGCTGCGCAGGGCGCGACCTTCGAACTTGCGCTGCAGGCTGGGCAACGCAGTGGTAGGGGACGTGAGGTTATTCATGATTTGGTCCCCCGCTGGGCATAGACCATGATCATCGAGCCGATGATGTTCACCAGCAGCGTGATCAACATCAGCACCAGTGCGGCATACATCAGCACCTCGATCTCATTCGGTCCGGCTTCGGGGAAGTTCAGCGCCAACAAGGCCGCCAGGGTATTGGCCGGGGCAAACAGCGAAAGGGAGATGTTATTCGCGTTGCCGACCAGCATGGCCAAGGCCATGGTTTCACCCAGTGCCCGACCCAGGCCCAATACCAGTGAACCGAAGATGCCGGTGGCAGCGGATGGCACCATCACCTTGAGAATGGCCTCCCAGTGCGTGGTACCCATGCCATAGGCGGCTTGCTTGGTTTTCATCGGTACGCCAGTGAGGGCGTCCTGGGAAACTGCGGCGATGGTTGGCAGGATCATGATGGCCAATACCAGGGCTGCGGGAAGCAATCCGGGGCCGCTCAAGGACGTGCCGAAAAAAGGGATCCAGTCCAGTTCGGCATGCAACCACGTCGTCAGGGGCCGAATCGCCGGAATAACAACATAGATCCCCCACAGACCGTAAACGACGCTGGGGATCGCCGCCAGCAGTTCGACAATGGTGCGAAACACCGCTGCGAGCTGCGCGGGCAGGAAGTCCTGGGTCAGGAAAATCGCCATGCTGACGCCGAAAAAGCCTGCGATCAGCAAAGCGATCAAGGCACTGTAAAGCGTGCCCCAGATCGCCGGAAGAATGCCGTATTTGCCCTGATTGACGTCCCAGACTGTGCCAAAAACCACGTCCAGACCGTGCTTTTCCATGCCAGGAAGTGCCTTGCGCCCTACCTCGAATATAAGCGCGAATACCACCGCCAGAATCAACACCACGCCCACGCGTGCGAGCGCACGGAAGGTGCGATCAACCAGAAAATCCTTGGTTGAGGGCGGTTGGCAGGCGGAGTCCGGATTACCCGGTACGACAAAGGGTTTGTTCATTGGCTGATTCCGGAGCGTAGGAAAAAACTCCTCCGGCGAGGCTCAAAGCCCTCGCCGAAAGAGGCCTCGCGAGTCTTACTGGATGTTGGTGGAAGCTTTACGAACCTGATCGACGACCGACTGCGGCAGAGGGATGTAGCCCATCGAGTCGGCGATTTTCTGGCCCTCGGTCAAGCTGTACTCGACCATTTCACGCATGGCCTTGGCTTTGGCCGGGTCATCGTTTTGCTTGCGGAAGATCATCCAGGTGTAGGAAGTGATCGGATAGGACTTGGCGCCATCCGGATCAGGCAACCAGGACACCAGGCTTTCGGGCATTTTCACAGCGGCCAGGGCTTCGGCACCGCTTTCTGCGTTTGGCACAACGTAGTGACCGGCCTTGTTCTGCAACTGGGCGAAGTCAACCTTGGCCAACTTGGCGAAGCCGTACTCGATATAGCCGATGGCGCCCGGAGTCTGGCGTACGGTGGCGGTCACACCATCGTTCTTGGGCGACTTGATGAACTTGTCGCTGGCCGGCCAGTTGACCGTGTTGCCTTCACCCAGTGCTTCCTTGAACCCAGGGTTGATGGCCGATATGTGCTTGGTGAATACCGCTGTGGTGCCGCTGGAATCGGCGCGTACGACCACGGTGATCGGCATGTCCGGCAGCTTCAGTTCAGGGTTGGCCGCAACGATCTGCGGATCGTTCCAGTGCGTGATCTTGCCCAGGAAAATATTGGAGTAAACCTCGCGTGGCAGTTTCAGTCCTTTGGGACTGTCCGGCAGGTTGTACGCCAGCACGATTTCACCCGCTGTCATTGGCAGCAACTGCACGCCCTCGGCAACCTTGGCGATGTCTTCGTCTTTCATTGCCGAGTCACTGGCGGCGAAATCCACGGTTTTGTTGAGGAAGTCCTGGACACCTGCGCCGCTGCCCTTGGACTGGTAATCCACCGTGACACCGTCGGTTTTCTTACTGAAATCCTTGAACCAGGTGAGATAGATCGGGGCAGGAAAGCTGGCGCCAGAACCTGTCAGGCGGACGCTTTCTGCAGCAAAAGAGACTGAGGTGGCACACAGAGAAACCGTAACCGCGAGTGCTGCAGACTTGATCAAACTTTTCATCAAAGGAGTTCCTTGTGATAACGGGCTCGGGAACTCTGCATTAACCTTGTTACGGTTTTATGAATGTCACATGGCAAAAAGCCTCTAGCCTGATGTAATCCTCGCGCCTCGGCCTCCCACCGCCCGCTGATCTACAAGGAGCGCATTATCGGCGACTGGGAAATCAACGGCACCGAACCGCCCTATGTCTGGCAGATTGATGGGGGATCGAAGCCTGCGAATCACTCGCACGGATTCGGATGCCTGCCAGAATGCGGTGCGGCGTCTGGCAGGCAGATCTGAATGAGCGTGTGACTGGCGACAATCGTTGCATGGTCCCGCTCGTCATCCCGCCAATATCGTCCCCCTGGATAGTCGGCCTTCACCGCCTCTACCGCGCTGGAGGCACAAAGCAGCAGGTCTGTCGGGGCGTCTACAGGTGGCAAATGAGCAAGCCGGGATAACAGCAGGATATTGCCATGGACACAGTCCGGATCCACCAGTTCGGCCGCCACCAGGTCCTGGACATAGGCGTATCGTGGGTCTGCGGCGAGCCGCTGCCGGATGTTGTCCAGCGTCAGCCCACGCAGACTCGCCAGCGGTGGCGGATCGATCAGGCACAGCCGCGCCACCTTGCTGCGGCTGGCGCACAGTGTGGCCACATGGGCACCGAACGAGTAGCCCACCAACAGGTCATAGCGATCCAGATCAATGGTATTGGTGATTTTGCATGCCAATGTTTCAAGGCTCTCGTACGGCCACAGGTCGCTATAGTTGATCACCTTTGGCGTGGACTGCTTCTTGATCCCGCTGGCAAAAGCGCTGTAACAGATCGGGTGCCCCACAAAGTCCGGCAGGCAAAGGATCTTCATGGCTGCACCCCCAACTCCATGAAGCATTCGAGAAAGGCCTGGGCCTGGTCCTGGGGTAATCGGCTGTTGATCTGCAACTGGCAACCTCGGGGGCTGTTGATCAGGGTCAGATCAAGCAGGGTCTTGGGCTTCTCACACAAGTTGTTGACGACATGTTCGTGCAACCAGTCCAGATCTTCAGCATCCAGTTCCACGTAGTTGAACAGAAAAGTCGCGTTGAAACCGTACAGCCCCAGTGCGCCGAGGATTTCTTCATAACCGATGGCGGCATTGGCCAGGCGTTCGGTGACATAGCTCAGGGCAGCTTGCGGCCCACAGTCAGCGCCAAACAGCTGCCGAGACAATGGCAGCGGCACGGTATAGCTGCAAAACCCGGTCAAAGCCTGATCGTCAGCCAGGGAAAACAACAGATTGACCAGCGGTTGTGGCACACCGAGGATGCGCTCGCAACTGCCGGCCATTGCCCGCAACAGAGGGAACAACCGGCCGGGTGTCTGTAGCAGCCGGGGATCGAACGGCGCGAGTGCCTGGACCAGGCCATAGCCGGGCCCAGGCGTCAGCGAAGGGGCGTCGAGCAATGCCAGATAGTCTGGCGCTCGGAGCTCCCAGTCGTCACTGGCACATTCCACTGCCTGCTGGTATTGCTGCTGTTGCTCCAGGTTGGTGGCAACAAAACTGAAATCGATGGCGCTTCTGGCCAGGCGCCCGCCTGGACGTATTCAACCGCCGCCTTGAGCAATGTCACCTGGCCAATATGGTTACCCAGTATGTGGTGCAGCAACACTGCCAAGTGCCACTGCCCTGCGACGTTGACCTTGAACAATTGCAGCAGCGGTTGGTGGAACAACGACAGTGGAAGGTCGAGAAAATAATCGATACAGGCCTGCAAATCCGTGAAGCCGCAGGCCGGCCCCTCGCTGCCGGAAGCAGGCGTGTCGGGCTTGAGATCAAAGCAATAACCGCCCCCTTGCCCACGCACTACGCGGCAAACAGTGATTGGGTACACCTGCTGGATCGCCCGCATGACCTGCGCCAGATCCAGGCCATCAACCGGCACGGCGTCGGGCTGCAACAGGTAGATGACATTATTGGCGCATGGATCCTTGCCCAAAAGCTCGGCGTAAAGCATCGAAAGCTGGGTCTGATTCAAGGGGATCTGGCGCTGGTCATGACGCGTATCGAAATCTGCGGACCGCGCGCTCCCGTGCCTGGCGCGTACCACCGCATAGCGGCCATTTGGGGTATCGAGGGTCAACGCAGCGGTGGACTCACCCATGGTCTTCACCTTGCTCCAGAGCAATAAAGTAATAACGCTCGCGCCCGGCAATCACTACGCCGGCCAAGTCCGGATGGTTGGTCAGGCGCCTGGCAAGATCCCCAAGGGTCGGTAGTTGATGGAATTGCCCAAGGCTGATGAACTCGTAGCCGGCCAGCCGGTTGAGCAATGCCACCAGTTTGATCGCCCCCAGGGAGTTGGCCCCGCTGTCGAAGAAGCTACAGCCGGAACACAGGTTGCGGTCCAGTACGGTTTACTTAAGCGACTTCCCTGTCATGTTTAGCCTTCCTATTGGCGTTTCCACAGGCGCAGGGCCATCGGCAGGACACAACTGCCCGTCGGCTGCGTCGCCTAGAGGGCTCGCTCCATCTTGATGATTTCAAGGGAGACCGGGCTGTTGCCCCGGGTAAAAGTGCCTTCGCCGATCTTGCGAAAACCAAAGTGCTGGTAGAATTTTTCTGCGGTCAGCGTCGCCTCCAGGTAGGCCTTGGAATGACCTGCCTCACGGATCTTTTGCAGGGCCTGCTCCAGCAGCAGCCTGCCGATGCCCTGCCGCGCCCCACTGCCACGAATGAACAGCTTGCTGACTTCATGCCCGTCTACTTCGACGAACCCTTGGATCCCATCATTTTGCGCCAGCCACAGGTTGCCGCCCATGATCGCCTCCCGGTACGTCTGTGGGGAACGCCCGTCCAGCCACATGGCGATCTGCTCGGCGCTGTAGTCAGCCGTGCACAAACTCTCCACCGAGTTTCTGTGAGCCTGGAAGATGCTTTCTGCATCCTCCAGGGTCGCCGCGCGGATCTGCACATTCTTGCTCATCAGGTTAACTCCAGTTTCTTTTGCGTCGGGTTATAGCGACATTTGAAGTTGATGAAACTGCCCAACGCCACCAAAGCGCTGCCCACCATCATGGCCAGGCTCAAGGACGTTTCACCGAGCAGCACCGCCAGGTAGCTGGCGCCGATGGGATAGAGCACCCCAACATAACCGGCGTTCTCCGCGCCGACCCGGCGGATCAGGTCAATGAACAGCACGAATACCAGGGCTGAACACACCACCCCCAGATAGAGCAGCACGCCAATACTGGTGACCGATACCGGTACATCCAGCCCCTGCCCCCTGACCAACAGCGTCAACCCGTACAGCAAGCCAGCCCAGCCGGCAGCGACCTTGTTGATCTGCAACGCGCCCACATGCCAGGTCTTCTGCACCTGTTCGGAAATCACCGCACCACAGGCCACCGCCAGGAATGCCAGGAGTGCCAGGGCGACTCCTGGCCAGGAAAGTGGCCGCTCGCTGCCGTTCAACAGAAATACGCAAAGGCCGACGCCACTAACGATCGCCCCTGCCAGGCAGTCATTGAGCTCGGTAACCAACAGCATCCAGGAATAGCGATCCACGTAGAACTGGTGGCAAGCAATCAGCAATTGCCAGCCACCCTCGCCCGCCTGCACGCCAAAAGCGATTGGCACGTGTCGCTCCAGAGACAGGCTGTCGCCAACGCGAACACAGGATGGTGCGCCTGTGGTATCTGGAGGCGCAGCGAGTTGTCGATGTTCCAACCGGTGTGGATGAGTTTTTGCGCCTGGGACTTGATCACCTCAACCAGATCATCACGCTGGTAGCCAAGGTTGGCCGCACCGCTGCCGCCGGACATATCGAGGTAGCCGCGGTCTTGCTCATCGTAGAGAAAACAGCCTTTGCCACGCACAATGGAAGGCGTGTTGGGAGCGTTGCGCCTGACCGATATCGAAAGGGCTTCCGTGAGCATTCGCATCATCCTTGAGTGAGCCATGGATCTTATCCACACATACTCAGGGCGAGCGTAATGCAGCCGGATCAGCGATGTGATTGCGCTGTATTCCGGTGAATACCAACCCTGGTACGTATCGTCCTTGTACGGCGTAAAAATTCACACGCGTCAACGGAGCCGAGTGGGCCATTGGCGGCCTACCACGTCAACATGCACATCGCCTTTCAGTAATATTTAGACAAAAATCTAGCAGCAGGGATTGTAACCAGTGGAATCACCTTTATTCCCTAAGATAAGTGGCTAAAACCAAGTCATTGGAAATGCTTGCTGCTGTGTGATCTGCAACGCAGCTTTCTCCAGGTGCAGTAGGAATTTTTTGCGTGGCTGTCCCCCGCCATATCCGGTGAGCGCACCATTTGTTGCTATGACACGGTGACAGGGAATCACGATGGACAATCGGTTATGTCCATTGGCATTGCCCACGGCTTGGCTTGCACCGGGTTTGCCTATGTTTGCGGCGATGGCACCGTAGGTTGAAGTCGCTCCATAGTCGATTTTCAAAAGCTCTGCCCAGATGAGCTGGTCAAAAGAACTGCCAGGCATGTGCAGTGGCACCGAGAAATGTTTCAGCTTTCCATCAAAGTACAGTTTCAACTGCGCTTCGATCTGCTCAATGTGGGGATGCTCGCCAGGGGCAATCGAATACCCATACCGCTGGCGCAGTTCATTCAGTTCTGCGGTGAGTGCCGGGCGGTCGAGAAACTCAAGCAGCACCAGGCCTCGCTCCTCTGCCATGGCGATCATCGGGCCCAGAGGCGTAGTCAGGTGACGGTAAAGCAGAAGCGATGTCTGGGTGGCTTTGCCAGGTGGCATCTGAAAGGTTTTTTTGAATGCATCTCTGAAACCACTCAGCGACTCGTAGCCTGAATCAAACGCTGTGTCATCCAGGGTCGATCCCACAGCGATACGACCTAATGCCATGCCCAGCCGACGAGAACGAAGCCAGGCATGAAACGTCATGCCGAAATTCTGTTTGAACCACCTGCGCAGGCGCAGGGGCTCGATACCCTGCTCGATCAACTGCGCGTCGCTCCAGCGAGCGTCAGGGGTCGCAGAGACAGTGGCCAGCAGGCCTCTGACCCAATCTGGCGCCGATGCGGCCAGATCCAGGGGCTTGCATCGCAAGCATGGACGATAGCCAGCGGCCATGGCTTCGTTCGCCTGCGAGAAAAACTCGACGTTTTCCGGTTTTGGCTTGCGTGCGCCACACGTCGGGCGACAAAAGATGCCTGTGGTTTTGACTGCGGTAAAAAATACACCTTCATACGCGCTGTCACTGCCAAGCATCGCCCTGACCATCTCGGGCCTTGGTGGCAGAGAGTTATTGTAAGCGTTCATAGACCTTCAGCCTTGGCCTGCATGAGGCATGCAAATCGCCCCTTCAACGCGGCAGGCAAAGGCCGATACCGCTCTGGGTCGGTGGTTAATACTGGTTCGATGTATTCGACGCACTGATCTTAGGCTGACAACTCCAGCGTCTCCACCGACAAATCGACAGTGATCTAACGCCTGCGGTCGACAGGCAGGATGGCTGAGCTTGGCCAATTCCTTGCGCAGTGCCTTGATTTCGGAGGCATCGAAATCAGATTCGCGACTGCGCCTCTATTTACTTACATCGAAAGACTGTTCTTATAGTCCTAGTAGCCACTTCCGACAGCAGCTTCCGAAAAACTTTGCAGTCACGAAAAAGAACGAGCCCATTTCCACAATAACCGTTATGTATTCAGGGGTGCTGGGCAAGACGCCCATGCCACGCCCTTCTTTAAGCGAATGCGGGTGGCCTTAGCGCACATTGCTGCGCCTCGGGCTGCAGAGCCGAGCCATCTAGAAGTTATTGCCTTGCGCACGAGTTAGCAACGAGTCGCCAAAAGAAACCAGCAGCCCTTCATGAGTCTGAATGCACGGCACGAACAGAGGTTGAAACCTCACAGGTAACGCAGCGCATCCATCCGATCATGCAGGACACGAATGATCGCGATCCCGTACTCGGTGATGCGAAAGTAAACCATGTGCCGCTCAACGCGGCTGCAACGATAGCCAACCCGAATGCGGTCACAGGCTTGGGCGGTCTTGGGCGACTGCACCAACGCAGCAAAAGTGGCGGTCAGGAGGTCGATGTAGCGATGGGCTTGCTCCACGTTCCACTGTTGAACGGTATAGGCCCAGATCACCTCCAGGTCGCGCTCGGCGGCCGGTGCAAGACGGTACTCAGCCACGCTTGGCCAACATCCGCTGCTTGAAGGCGTCAGCATCGAAGGCGCGCGGTTCGCCGCTGGTTTCACCGGCTATCAACGCCGAACGGATCGCCTCCACTTCGGCGCTGCGCTCCTGCTCACGCCGGATCAAGTCACGGATGTATTCACTATCATTGGTGTAGTGACCGGCATCGATCTGCGCCTTGATCCAGCCGTCCTGCTTGTCGGTGACAGTGATGGTTTTACGTACGGTTCCCATGATTTGGCCTCCAGTATCGTTATCAGCAGGGCAAAGGCCATCATACTATTGGTGCGAAATAACGCAAACGAGGTGTTAGCTGAACACGCATCCGAGCCAGATCCCTTGGCTGAGTATCCGCACTGGACGACCGGACCTAAGCAGACTCGGCTGACACAGGAAGCGGCGCAATCGTAGCATTCGCACAGGCATCCCATTGCCACCAACCAGATGGGTAGTTGGCATTGTAGTGAGCAACTTTGACCACCTTTCGCGCCAGATACTCCGCCGTGTTCATACCGAACACCTCCATCGGATAGTCGCTGGCCATGTCCAGCAGCCAAAAATCCGGGAACACCGCATCAAAGCGAAGTGGCTTGTAGAAGCTGCGTTGGTTGTCGTAGAGCAACTTTTCCACCGTTGCCTCATGGCCGGAATCCAGGGGAATCAGGCGTTCACTAACCCGCATCAGCGCGACCTTGTTCACATCCGCATAGGGTTTGGTTCCGGCCCTTACGCTCACATGCACGATGGCATAGATCTGAGCCCCCGCCTGCCAGGCATTCAACTCGGCTGCGAAGCTCTTGGTTAACGCCGTCCTCGCCATATCGGCCAACCGACACCCCTATTTGCAACAACAGCCGGCAGGCGCGCTGAAGACGTGTTTGCCGGTACGTTCAAATACTAAAACCAGGTTTCCATTTGTATGCCGTACTGCCATACACCGCCGGCGTTGAAGTCCGTCTTGCCGAAGTTATCGGTGGAACTGTATCTGTCCAGGTCCGAAGACCAGTTCATGAGGCTTGCGAACACTCGCAATTCGGGACGTGTGAAAAGGTCTCCAACATCAAGTTTGAATGTCGGGGCGACCGTGAATTTCCAGAAGTCACCGTCGACCGCATTACGTTGTAGGTAGCCCTTGGGGTCGAGGTCCATGGTTTGCCAGCTCATTTCGTAGGCCATCTCGAAATTGCCGTTGATTTCATTGACCAATCGCACGTTCAGGGTCATCCAGCGGTAGTCGTCACCCTTGACGTATCTATCCTTGCTTTGTTCAGCCAACAAACTGGGGCCGATGCGCCAGCCCGACGCAAGGGGGGTCTCACCGTAAAGTGCAAGACGCAGAGCCCGGGCCTCGTCAATCAGTTCACCGTCCGAGCCAATGTTCTTGACCTCTGCCCCCAGACCTTGCCCATAGAGCAGCGCCGTTTTGAAGAAGCCTTCTCTGCCGAAAAAGTTTTTCTGATGATTGGCCAGCATGCTGTGCAAGCCGGATTCCGCAGGTGTCAAACCTGCTTTATTGGTGCGGGTACCGAAATCGTTTTTCTTTGCGCCGATGGCATTGAACATCCACTGCCACTGATCGTTATCGAAGAACTGGTTGGAGGTCAGGATGTAGCTTTCCACATCGGCGTTGACTCCGCCGTCACTGAAGTCCCCGTAGTCGCGCCCGATCAAGGAGTAATTCGAGCGCCAACTTTTGTTCATCTGCACATCGTAGATTCCACCCCCGGTGCCAGCCAGAAAAATGACGTCCGAGTCCAGCCAGTGGATATCGAAGTTATCTCGATCAAATCGCTTACCGGCCCACAAAGTAGCGTTCTCGAACACTGAATTACCCTTGAATGCAGCGAGATGATCAAGCTCTGCAAATACCTGACGCACGTTCAGACTACTTTCATCGGCCGTCCAGTCATTGGAGCTTTCTACGCCGTCAGCGATGGAAACCGTGAATTTGGAACGGGTGCCGTTTTGCGCATAGATTTCTTTCGACAAGTCTATGCGCATGTAGGTGTCGTCTTCGTTTCCGAGTCGGCCAACTGCCCCACCAACTGAACCGGCAGGTGTTGAATATGGGCCGCCACGGCCACCACCAAGTCCATCGTCAATCAGCAATCCTGAACGGGCGTAGCCCTTGAAACTGAACCCGTCAGTGAGGTGTCCGGTACTGCCTTGTTTCTCCATGCTTTGCTGACGGGCTTCGAGTTTTGCCAACCGGGTGTCCACAGTGGGCGCCGCAATGGCTGTCGCAGTGGACATCGCCGGCTGCAAGGTGGGTGTGGCGAGTTTTATCTGCTGCAACTCCCTGGCAAGTGCCTGGGTTTGTTGTTCGGCTGCGGTTGCACGCTTTTCCGCTGCGCTGGCACGGGCTTCAAACGCAGCCATGCGTTCTTCCAGAGTCGCGGCGTGGGTGGTTGCCGTCGTAGTGCCGAGCACGCCTGCGAGTAGCCAGCTTGATACTTTCTGCATGTGAATTTCCTAGATTATTTTTATTGTTTTTTGCTCTCGCGACGGTCACTTTTCGCGAGCTGTGAATTGTCACAGCTCACTAAAAGAGGATGCCTGATCGCAAATTTGATGCTACATTTGGCGATGTTAACGTTACCTTCTCTAAAAACAAAAATAAATGGTGTTCAATGAAACAGCTGAAATATCTCCTCCCCACCGCACTATTCACCCTCTGTGTCGGACTTCCATCCGTCTCGAACGCAGCCGATTTGACGATCTCGTGCGGCGCGGTGGGTGCGGAACTGCAACTCTGCAAAGAGGCTGTCGAGGCATGGTCGACACAGACCGGCCACAACGTCCAGGTGGTTTCCACGCCTAACTCGGCGACCGAAAGGTTGTCGTTCTACCAACAAATTCTCAGTGCGCAATCCACTGACATCGACATCATTCAAATCGATATGGTGTGGCCCGGTATGCTGGCCAAACATCTGATGAATCTGCACGAAGTGCTGCCTGCCAACGCGACCCAAGGCTACTTCCAGGCACAGGTGGATAACGCGACAGTCAATGGACGGCTGGTGACGATGCCGTGGTTCACCGACTCGGGCCTGCTGTATTACCGCAAGGACTTGCTAGAGAAATACAACAAGCAGGTTCCCCAGACCTGGGAGGAAATGACCGCTACCGCCAGGGATGTTCAACAGGCGGAACGCAACGCCGGTAACGCCAATGTGTGGGGTTACATCTTTCAGGGACGCGCTTACGAGGGGCTGACGTGCAATGCGCTGGAGTGGATCAGCAGCCAGCCGGAAGGCGGACTGGTCAATCCACGAGGAGATATCGTGGTCAACAGTCAAGCCTCAAGAACGGCTTTGGCCCTGGCGAAAAGCTGGGTAGGCGACATCTCCCCACGCGGCGTACTCAACTACACCGAGGAAGAAGGACGTGGCGTATTCCAGTCGGGAAATGCGTTGTTCATGCGTAACTGGCCTTATGTCTGGGCCCTGGTGCAGGGCCAGGACAGTATCGTAAAAGACAAGGTCGGGGTCGCTCCCCTACCCCGAGGCGGTATGACCGGCACCCATGCATCCACTCTCGGTGGCTGGGGCCTGGCGGTATCACGTTACAGCGCTCATCCAAAACTCGCGGCAGAGTTGGTGAGCTACCTGACCAGTGCTCAACAGCAAAAACATCGTGCCCTGATAGGCGCCTATAACCCGGTTATCGAGTCGCTGTATCAAGATCCCGAATTGCTCGCGGCAATGCCTTACTACAGTCAGCTCCACAGCATTCTCAACGACGGAGTCATGCGCCCCGCCTCAATAACCGCCGAGCGCTATCCACGGGTCTCCAATGCGTTCTTCGATCGCGTGCATGGCGTGCTGGCGGGCAAGTTGCCTGTCGATCAGGCGCTGGCCGAACTGGAAAGCGAACTCACGCGCATCAAACGCAAGAACTGGTAAGCCACAAGGAAGAAAATCACCATGTCTGCCTCTATTACCCATGCCTCTCATGATGAGCGCCTGCTCACCCGGGAAACGCCCATACAGCGTCGCCGAGTACACGCCGCCTGGCTGTTTCTGACACCCATGTTGCTGTGTCTGGCCCTGGTGGCGGCCTGGCCGCTGCTGCGGACATTCTGGTTCAGCCTGACCGACGCCAACCTGGCGGACACCGCTGACGGGTCCTTCGTGGGCTTGAGCAATTATCTGTTCCGCGACGGTTCCAACTGGTCGGGCATCCTGGTTGACCCACAATGGTGGAACGCTGTGCGCAACACGTTGCATTTCACCGTGGTGTCGGTGGGACTGGAAGTTGTCCTAGGGCTGCTGGTGGCGTTGCTGCTGAACATCAAGTTCACAGGCCGCTCCCTAGTGCGTGCGCTGATTCTGATTCCGTGGGCGATTCCTACCATTGTCTCGGCAAAGATCTGGTCATGGATGCTCAACGACCAGTTCGGCATCATCAATCATATGATGCTGAGCGTCGGCCTGATTGATGCCCCCCTGGCCTGGACAGCAGATGCGGATCTGTCGATGTGGGCTGTCATCATTGTCGACGTCTGGAAGACCGTACCTTTTGTCACGCTACTGATGCTGGCTGCCTTGCAGATGTTGCCGAGCGATTGTTACGAAGCTGCCAGGGTCGATGGTATTCATCCGCTGAAAGTGTTCTGGCGCGTCACGCTTCCACTGTTGATGCCAGCATTGTTGGTGGCGGCGATCTTCCGCATCCTCGATTCCCTGCGGGTATTCGACGTCATCTATGTGCTGACCTCAAACTCTTCTAGCACCATGAGCATGTCGGTCTATGCCCGCCAACACCTGGTGGAGTTCCAGGATGTTGGCTATGGCAGCGCAGCCTCGACTCTGCTGTTCCTGGTCGTTGCGGTAATCGCCATGCTTTATCTCTACCTCGGACGCCGTCAAATGGAGGTTCGATCATGAGCCTGCGCCTACTCAAAAAAGCGCTGTTGCGCTTCGGATTCTGGTGTCTGATCGGGGTTTTGTTGCTGTATGCGGTCTTCCCTTTCTATTACGCCATCGTGACTTCACTAAAGCCGTCCAGTGCCTTGTTCGAGGTGAGCTACTGGATCGAAAACCCCGACTTCTCCAATTACGCAGCAGTACTCCACCAAGCCTCATTCCTGCGGGCGATCGGTAACTCACTGGTGGTTGCGCTTAGCGTGGTGACGCTGGCGCTGTTTCTCAGTGTGACCGCCGCCTATGCCTTGGGAAGGGTGAAATTCCGAGGGCGTGGCACGGTATTGATGATGGTTCTCGGCGTGTCGATGTTTCCCCAGGTCGCTGTACTGTCGGGGCTGTTCGAAGTGATCCGCGCTCTGGGTCTGTACAACACGTCTTGGGCGTTGATCCTGAGCTACACGATTTTCACCCTGCCTTTCACCGTCTGGGTGCTGACCACGTTCATGGGCCAACTGCCACACGAACTGGAAGAAGCGGCAATCATGGATGGCGCTTCGCCCTGGGTCACGCTTACCCGGGTGCTGTTGCCGCTGCTATGGCCCGCACTGGTCACCACTGGTTTGTTGGCCTTTATCGCAGCGTGGAACGAGTTCCTGTTTGCCTTGACCTTCACCCTCACAGACACACAACGCACGGTGCCCGTCGCCATCGCCTTGATTTCCGGCGGTAGCCCTCATGAGCTGCCGTGGGGGGTGTTGATGGCCGCTTCGGTACTGGTCACCGTCCCACTGGTGATTCTGGTGCTGATCTTCCAACGCCGAATCGTTTCCGGTCTCACTACCGGCGCGTTAAAGGGTTGATGCCCAACAAATACAAGGAACAGCATCGTGATCAAATTGAAACTAGACAACGTGAACAAACAATTGGGCGGCGCACGGATTCTTCGCGACGTTAGCCTGGAGATTGCTGCGGGTGAATTCGTGGTATTCGTTGGCCCTTCGGGTTGCGGAAAGTCGACCTTGCTGCGCCTGATCGCCGGACTGGATTCGATATGCGGCGGCGACCTGCTAATCGATGGGCGACGGGTCAACGACCTGGAGCCGCGCGAGCGTGGCGTCGGCATGGTGTTTCAATCTTATGCGCTCTACCCACACATGAGCGTCTACGACAACATCAGCTTTGGTCTCAAACTGGCCAAGACTGAAAAGAGCAGCCTGCGCGAGCGCGTGCTGAAAACCGCGCGAATACTGCAGTTGGACAACCTGCTGCAGCGCAAGCCAAAGGAACTGTCCGGCGGGCAGCGTCAGCGTGTAGCGATGGGTAGAGCCATGGCGCGCGAACCGGACATTTTGTTGTTCGATGAGCCGCTCTCCAATCTGGATGCCTCCTTACGGGTGCAGATGCGCAACGAAATCGCCCGGCTGCATGGTCGACTTGGCTCGACCATGATCTACGTCACCCACGATCAAGTGGAAGCGATGACCCTGGCCGACAAAATTGTTGTGCTCAACGGCGGTCGCGTAGAGCAGGTCGGCTCACCGCGCGAACTCTATGAGCGTCCGGCAAGCCGCTTTGTCGCCGGTTTCCTCGGTTCGCCCAAAATGAACTTTCTCGCCGCACACCTGCATGCTCCGGGCGAAACCAGCCTGGTCGACACCCCCGTTTTGGGCATGACCTCCCTGCCCTTCGATAGCTCGAACCTGGCGGCGGGTGCGCTGCTGACCCTGGGGGTTCGCCCCGAGCATATTTCGCTCAAAGCGGCAGAGGCCCCCGCCGGAATCGTCGTGACCGGGGTCGAATACCTTGGCAGCGAAACGTATGTACACCTCGAAACAGGTCAGGACGAACCACTGATCTGTCGCTGTGAGGTCAGCGCCGGATGGCAGGCAGGCGATCGGGTCGAACTGCAACTGGACATCGACAACCTGCACCTGTTCGACGACGACGGCACGGCCTTGAAGCGAAACCCACACTCCGTTCAAAACCTGCCGAATGATGTCTCTCTGCACTCAGTCCGAGCACAGGCCCTATGACCATGTTGTCGAATAACACCAGCGATCCAATGCCTTCTTGCCTTGACCTTGCACAGAGTGCGCTGAGTGACGGCCTGTCTCGCGTCATCCAAAATTATCGGCCCGGTTATCATATCGCCCCCCCGGCAGGCTGGATGAACGACCCTAACGGGGTCGTGTACTTTCGTGGCGAATACCACGTTTTCTATCAACATCACCCTTTCGAAGCGAAATGGGGCCCTATGTATTGGGGGCACGCCAAGAGTGCCGATTTGGTTCATTGGCAGCACCTGCCCATTGCGCTGGCACCCGGCGATGACTTCGACCGTGACGGTTGTTTCTCCGGTAGTGCAGTGGTGTGTGGAGATACCTTGGCACTGGTCTACACCGGACACACCTGGCTGGGAGAAGTGGGTGACGAACGCTCAATCCGTCAAGTTCAGTGCCTGGCCACCAGCATTGACGGCATCCGATTCGTCAAGCATGGCGCAGTCATCGAGACCGCGCCGCACGCTACCATCATGCACTTTCGTGACCCCAAGGTATGGAAGGACAATGACTATTGGTACCTCATTGCCGGCGCACGTCTAGGCGATATGCCGCTGCTCCCGTTGTACCGTTCCACAGATCTGCACGTCTGGGAGTTTCTTGACTATGTGGCAGGTGGCAGCGAGGGCGATGGCTACATGTGGGAGTGCCCGGATCTGTTTCGGCTAAACGGACACGATGTGCTGCTGTACTCCCCTCAAGGTATGCAATCCGAAGGTTACGAACGGCTCAACAAGTATCAGACGGGTTACCGAGTGGGCCGACTCGACAACGAGTGGCACTTCACCGGCGGGCCTTTTATCGAGCTGGATAATGGCCACGACTTCTATGCAGCGCAAACGCTACTGGCCCCCGATGGTCGGCGCCTCATGTGGGCGTGGCTCGACATGTGGGAAAGCCCGATGCCAAGCCAGGCCCATCATTGGTGCGGCATGCTCGGTTTGCCACGCGAACTTGAACTTTGTGCAGATCGCCTTTGCGTGTTTCCGGCACGGGAGCTCACCGCTCTGCGCGAGACACCGTTGCCGAGTACACCCTGGTGGGATGAGTCGGGAACCCGGGGGGTGCCGGAAGTGAATGGCGATATGCTGGAAATCCATGTGCATCTGGATTTGCTCGACTGCACCGATGGGCACTTGGGAGTCGCCTTGCGCTGTAGCAACGATGGCCATGAACAGACCCTGCTCTACTACGATGCGGCGTTGCAGCGCCTGGTACTTGACCGCAGTCGCTCAGGTGCGCAGGTCACCGGTCAGCGCAGCGTGTCGATAGACCCGGCACAAGAGTTACTGGCACTGCGTGTGTTCCTCGATCGCTCGTCCATTGAGGTGTTCGACGAAAATGGGCGCTTCAGCCTCAGCAGTCGCCTCTACCCACAGCCCGGTAGTTTGGGTGTGAAGCTTCTTGCAAGCGGGAGTGGCGGGCGTGTCTCGATTCCCAAGGCATGGTCTCTCGCCTCTGGATGGTTATGAGCTGCGTCATTCAAGTCGCGAAAAGTGCGAGCCGTGTGTCATGATTCTGCGTCAATCTGACCGGTTTAACCTCGAATGACTTCAGTGAAAGACGTTGCACAGCTGGCCGGCGTTTCCCTGATGACGGTTTCTCGAGCGCTCAGCAATCCAGAAAAATTGAGCCCCGAAACCTATCAACGGGTGCGTCGTGCCATTGACGAATTACAATTCGTGCCGAGTATGTCGGCGCGAAAGATTCGCGGCGACAACCTCCAGAGTCGAACCATCGGTGTGTTCGCACTGGACACCGCTACAACACCGTTCGCCGTCGAGTTGCTGCTGTCCATCGAACAGACTGCGCAGCAAGCTGGCTGGAACGTCTTTATCCTCAATCTGCTAAGCAACTCGCCCACCGACCAGAATATCGACCTGATGCTATCGCACCGTCCCGACGGGCTGATCTTCAGCGCCATGGGGTTACGCCAGGTGTGCATTCCTGAGCGCTTGAAGAGTAAACCCCTGGTACTCGCCAATTGTCTGGCGGATGACAGTCACCTGGCCAGCTATGTGCCAGACGACGAAATGGGGCAGTATCGTGCAGTACACCACGCACTGAGCCAGGGCTATAGGCGCCCTCTGTCTATCAATCTACCAAAACAAAGTCTAGCCTGGGGCTTGCGACAAAAAGGCATGCAGCGCGCCTGTCAGGCATTCGGACTGGCGCCTGACTCGCTCCTGAAATACGACCTTTCTGATCATGACGCCTATGGTGAAACCGCAGCCATCCTCGACCGGCACATCATTGATGGTCGTCCCCAATTCGACATTCTGATCTGTGGCAACGACCGCATTGCCTTTTGTGCCTATCAGTTGTTGTTGGGCCGCGGCCTGAAAATTCCAGACGATGTCGCGGTGCTTGGCTACGACAACATGATCGGTATCGCTGAACTGTTCATCCCACCGCTGACAACGGTACAACTGCCGTACCACGAGATCGGTCGCAGGGCCGCCCGGCACCTGATCGAAGCCCTCGACGTTTCAGGAGCCCAGCCAGTTGATTGTCCATTGGTTGCCAGGACATCGCTATAAAGGACTAGTTAATTCGGGAAAGCCGCAATCAGTTATCCAGCTACCGGTAGCACGACAGAATCAGGTTTGACCAAGGTATCGTTAGCCGATGCACGACAGGCTCGCGGGCGTGTTCGGTCGCGCCAGCCAATCCTTGATTCCGTAACGCCACCAGCCCAGACCGGTCCAACCAAGGGCGATGCTGGGCGAAGGTCAAGGCCACCTGGATCTGCTCACTATTAGCGAGCCGCCCGTGAAAACCCCAACTGTGTCGCAAGATGGTGTGAATCTGACTCATCGGGTTTCGGCCAGCTAGAACCCCGGATCCAGCGATGGATTTGGGCTGAAGGCTGGACCTCCTTGCGCGACGCCCAAGAATGGGCACTGCCTGTACTAGTGAATGCCGACCAGGACGTCATCATCGCCGCCGCAACTGCAGCAGGAAAAACCGAGGCGGCGTTCCTTCCCATACTCACCAACTTGCTTAACCATGATGATCCGACTGGCGCAGTGAATCGCCCCGGATTCTCTAGACACCTTGCAAGCTCATTGCGTAACGCTTTTCAAACTCTACCGGTGACAGCTGATTGTTGAAACCATGGCGGCGTTTTACGTTGTAGAACATCTCGATGTAATCGAACACATCACTCCGAGCATCTTCCCGCGTGGTGTAGATTTTTCGCTTGATCCGTTCCCGTTTCTGTAGTGGTCTAATGAAACCGGACACCCATTTAGGCGAGAATGCTCGCCAGATCGAGGTGTCAGATGACCAAACAACGCCGTTCCTTTTCTGTTGAATTCAAACGCGAGGCTGCCGATCTCGTGCTCAAGCAAAACTACAGCTACATCGAAGCCAGCCGTTCACTCGGCATTGGTGAGTCGGCCCTGCGTCGCTGGGTTGACCAGGTTCAGAAAGAGCGCCAAGGCGTCACCCCTCAAAGCAAGGCGCTGACACCGGAACAACAAAAGATTCAGGAGCTGGAAGCCCGGATCGCCCGCCTTGAGCGGGAAAAATCGCTATTAAAAAAGGCTACCGCGCTCTTGATGTCGGAAGATCACGAGTGTACGCGCTGATCAATCAGTTGAGCGTCCATGAGCCAGTCGATTGGCTGTGCAAGGTGTTTGAAGTCACTCGTTCGTGCTACTACGCCCAGCGCCTTAGGCGCCGCACGCCTGATGTTGAATGGCTTCGGTTACGCAGCCGGGTGAGCGAATTGTTCACGCAAAGTCGCAGTGCTGCGGGCAGCCGCAGCATTCTGTCGCTGATGCGTGAAGACGGTGAGCAGCTCGGTCGATTCAAAGTGCGCAGCTTGATGCGCGAGCTTGATTTAGTCAGTAACCAACCCGGCTCACATGCCTACAAACGAGCGACAGTAGAAAGACTCGATATCCCGAATACCTTGAACCGTGAGTTTGATGTGCCAGCCCCGAATCAAGTCTGGTGCGGCGACATCACCTACATTTGGGCCCAAGGGAAATGGCATTACTTGGCGGTCGTACTGGATCTTTGCACGCGCCGGGTGGTGGGTGGTGGGCCTGCCGGACGGCAGCATCTGAAAGAGCCATGCTTCTAGCCTCCTGAAGGTGGAATTCAGGGCTAGATGTTCAGCAAATGACTCGTCGGACTCCTGCAACAATCCGATCTCGACGCCTGCCATTTTCATGGACTAGATTCTGGACTAAAAACGTCCGGATACCCGTGGCTTTCGATGGATGCTGGCGGAACGAAAAAAGACGCCTAAGCGTCTATTTTCAATGACTTACAGACTTCCATGGAACTCTGTAGATCGATAATTGGAGCGGGAAACGAGACTCGAACTCGCGACCCCGACCTTGGCAAGGTCGTGCTCTACCAACTGAGCTATTCCCGCGTCTTGGTGATGCGCATTCTATAGAATCCTCATCACTCGTCAACCCCTTGATTCAAAAAAGTTTTATTTCTTTTCAACGGTCGTCCGCAAATGAGGCCAGGCCGCACGCAGATACTGCAGCATGGACCACAAGGTCAGGCCTGCAGCTATAAGCAGCAAGGCGTAGCCCAGCAGTACCCAGAAGGTGAAATTCGCAGGGTTGCCCAGCAGGATTACCAGGGCGAGCATCTGTGCGGCGGTTTTCCATTTGCCCATGTTGGAGACGGCCACGTGGGCGCGGGCGCCAATTTCTGCCATCCACTCACGCAGGGCCGAGACAACGATCTCGCGACCGATGATCACGGCGGCCGGCAGTGTCAGCCAGAGGTTGGCGTGCTCTTGCACCAGCAATACCAAAGCCACGGCCACCATCAGCTTGTCGGCTACGGGGTCAAGGAACGCGCCAAACGGCGTGCTCTGCTCCAGGCGACGCGCCAGGTAACCATCCAGCCAGTCGGTCGCCGCCGCAAAGGCAAAGACGGAACTTGAGGCTATATAGCTCCATTCATAAGGCAGGTAAAACAGCAAAATGAAAATCGGGATGAGCAAGACACGTAAAACGGTGATCAGATTAGGGATATTCATCGGCACAACTGGCTACGAGGTGAGTAGGCATTCTACTCGCTGTGTAGATTTGCATAAATCAACTCAGCAAGCTTTTTACTGATACCTGGGGCTTTGGCTATTTCTTCGATGCTGGCACGAGACAGCTCCTGCAATCCACCAAAATGTTTTAACAGCTCTCGCCGCCGCATCGGCCCGACCCCCGCAATCCCTTCCAGGGTTGAGGTTCGCCGGGTTTTGCCGCGACGGGCGCGGTGCCCGGTAATGGCGAAACGGTGGGCTTCGTCGCGGATCTGCTGAATCAGGTGCAGCGCCGGCGAATCGCCCTTCAAAGTGAACTCATGAGCCGCGTCGTTCAAGTACAACGTCTCGAAACCGGCCTTGCGAGTCGCTCCCTTGGCCACGCCGAGCAGGATCAAGTCGGGCACCGCCAGTTCGTTGAGTACGTCACGGGCCATGGACAACTGGCCTTTGCCGCCGTCCACCAACAGGATATCGGGCAGCTTGCCCTCCCCATCCTTCAGCTTGCTGAAGCGTCGGGTCAAGGCCTGGTGCATGGCGGCATAGTCATCACCTGCGGTGACGCCTTCGATGTTATAGCGCCGATAATCGGACTTGATCGGCCCTTCAGGGCCGAATACCACGCAAGAGGCCACGGTCGCCTCGCCGCTGGAGTGGCTGATGTCGTAACACTCCAGGCGCTGGGGTGGCTCGTCCAGCTTGAGCACATCGGCCAACGCTTCAAAACGCGCAGCAACGTGCTGGCGGTTGGCCAAACGTGCGCTCAGCGCTTGCTCGGCATTGGTCACGGCCAATTGCTGCCAGCGTGCACGCGTGCCACGCACCCGGTGGCTGATATCCAGCTCACGCCCACGCAGCTCGTGAATCGCCTCGATCAACGCCGGGAAGTCTTCATGAACCACGTTGACGATCAACTCTCCCGGCAGGTCGCGCTCGGGACTGCTGACGTAATACTGGCCCAGGAATGCCGCCATGACCTCGGCGACGTCTTCCTCGATACCCGTCTGCGGGAAAAAGTTCTTGCTGCCCAGCACGCGTCCGCCACGCACGCTGATCAAGTGAACACAAGCGCCACCTGGGTTGACGAAAGCCGCGATCACGTCCACGTCGCCAGTACCGCCTTCCATACTTTGCTGGTCCTGGACCCGTCGCAGCAAGGAAACCCGATCCCGAAGCTCGGCGGCCCGCTCAAAGTCCAACGTACTGGCGGCCTGCTCCATGGAACCGGACAGCTCGTCCGCCAATGCGTTACTGCGTCCTTCCAGGAACATCACGGAGTGACGCACATCCTCGGCATATTCCTCAGGCTCAACCAAACCCACGCAGGGCCCCTTGCAACGCTTGATCTGGTATTGCAGGCAAGGGCGGGTCCGGTTTTTATAAAAGCTGTCTTCACACTGGCGCACGAAAAAGGTTTTTTGCAGCAGGCTCAGGCTCTCACGAATCGCACCGGCGCTGGGATAAGGACCAAAATACTTGCCCTTCTGCTTCTTCGCTCCGCGATGGATGCTCAGGCGCGGAAAATCGCCGTCCGATAAAAACACATACGGGTAAGACTTATCGTCACGCAGCAGAATATTGTACGGCGGCCGCCATTCCTTGATCAGCGTCTGCTCAAGCAGCAGCGCTTCGGTTTCATTGGCGGTGATGGTGGTTTCAACCTGGGCGATACGCCCCACCAGTGCGGCGGTCTTCGGCGCCAGGCCAGTCTTGCGGAAGTAGCTGGCCAGTCGCTTCTTGAGGTTCTTGGCCTTGCCGACATAAAGCAGGCGCGCCTCGATGTCGAACATGCGATACACGCCCGGACGGCCGCTGCAGGTTGCGAGAAAGGCGCTCGGGTCAAACGTGGTGGTTAATTCAGAGGCTTGCATTTCAGGCGCTGGCGTCCACCATGCCGTGGCGAACCGCCAGCAAGGTCAATTCAACATCACTGCTGATGGAAAGCTTCTCGAAGATTCGATAACGGTAGGTGTTCACGGTTTTTGGAGACAGGCAAAGCTTGTCGGAAATCGACTGGACCTTTTGGCAGCCCACAATCATCAAGGCAATCTGAATCTCGCGCTCGGACAACGCATCGAAGGGAGAATCATTGACCGGCTGAAAGGACTTGATGGCCAATTGCTGGGCAATCTGCGGGCTGATGTAGCGCTGGCCGGCAAATACCAAGCGGATAGCCTGCACCATTTCGGCCAGGCCAGCACCTTTTGTCAGATAGCCAGCAGCACCCGCCTGTAGAAGCCTTGTAGGAAAAGGATCTTCTTCGCACACGGTCACGACAACGACCTTTATGTCCGGATGGCTGCGCAATAGCTTGCACGTGGCACCAAGACCGCCGATCCCGGGCATCTTGACGTCCATCAAAACCACATCGGGCTTCAACTCCCGGGCCTTGATCAGGGACTCCTCTCCCGATTCGGCCTGGCCGACTACTTGCAGGCCATCGATGTCAGCCAGCATTCGTGTAATGCCTGTACGAACGAGATCATGGTCATCGACTACTAGCACCCTAATCAAGCAGACACCTCGCGATATGGTCTTATAGGTTGCCGGACACCTTAGCAAAAAACCAAGGCACAGACCTAGCCGCAAGCGTCATATATATAGAGTTTCAATACGCTACGCGCGCCTTCATTGCTCCGCCAGCCTCGATGGCTGCGAGGAAGCCGACCGACAGTCACGCTCCATCCGCCAGAAGCAGTCCTCTTCACCGACAATGTTAAACCCCATGCGCTGATACAGGCATTTGGCCGGGTTGTTTTTGAACACAGTCAGCCGCAACAGCCCGCTCCCCTCCGCGCGCGCCTTTGCGGCCATCTGCTCAAGCACCCAACGGCCCGCCCCTTGCCGGCGAAAGGCCGCCAGGATGTGCAACTCGCGGATATACAGCGCATGGGCATCCCGGCTCAGACTGATAAAACCCAGCAGCGTGACACCTGCGTAAATCAGCCAACTTTCCCGGCCTGCCCACGCGGTGTCGAATCCCTTGTCGGACCACAAAAGATGGTACTGACGATAATAGTCACCCATCGCTTGTTGAGTGAGCGCGCGGGCAAACGCCAAGTGCTGGTCCGACGCAGCCTTGAGTTGAAATGTCATATCCAAACGCCCTCTCTTCAAATCTCCACGCACTGCCCGGTCCAGCGGCCCGCCTCCCTGCGTGCGATCACCAGTACTTCACCGACACCCTGCGCAGCCGCGATCAAACAACCGTCTTCGCCCCATATCGCACTGCGCCCGGCACACTGCCAGCCACCGGAAGGGCCGCCGTGGTTGGCCATGAGCACCACCATCGCATGCTCGGCTGCGTATCCCTGGAGCAAAGCAGTGTCCGCCGCGTAACCACTTTCACCGATCAAGACACCTGCGGCATATACCGTGGCGCCCAGTGCGGCGGCGGCACGGGGATGGCTGGCGTGGGCAAAGTCGGCACATACGGCGAGGGCGACGCGGTCGTCCCCCCACACCAGCGCCGCACCGCCGGTACCCGGGGCGAATGCCAGCTCCTCGCCGGGGTGCAAATGCTGTTTGCTATAGACCGCCAACGAGCCGTCCGCCGCCATCACCAACGCACCGATCAACACCTGCGACCCCGATGGCAGCCTGATTGGCATGCCGACTACCGCTGTCATGCGCAATTCGCGGGCCATTTCCCGCAGCGGCGCCAGTACGCTATCCCCAGGCGCTATCGCCAACTCACTCGCCAATGACGGCTCATACCCCGTCAAGGACAGCTCCGCAAATACCAGCAATTGCACACCCTGCTCCGCCGCTGTACGCATGAATGCCAGGTGTCGTTCGATATTTGCCGGCAGGTCACCGGCAACAGAAGCAGTTTGAGCGGCAGCAATGGTAAAGGCGGGCATAGTCACGTCCAGGCAATCATGTGATGCGTTAACCCAGCATATCGGCAGTTCGCCATAGCGGTAAGTATCCAGGGTGATAGAAATTACTGATTGAATCCTCCAGCACGCCTCTAGTAAGCTCCGGCAATCATTTGGAGAAACCCCATGTTGCAACTCACCCTCATCCAGGATTGCCCCCGCTCCGACGCCCTGCGCTCGGTCGTGGCTACCTGCGTGACCGGTTTGAGCGCACTGGTCAGCTTTTATTTTGGGTATTGGTTTAGCCACTGGCGCGCCTGATACCTGAAATCGGCGCCCACTAATCAAGGGGTCGCCTACCAGAGAAATCTAACCCCCGGTCGGCTCCCCGACCGGGGGTTTTGTTTTTTCAGCCCGTTCTTTTTGTACAGACCGAATATTTAAAGGAAATCAGCACATGAACTACACCACTTATTACCGTTACGACATCAGCACCGCCTGGCGATTTAGCAAGCTCCGTTCGGGACAGCCTGCCGCCTCCGATCGGTCGCCTATCGGTGGCAAGCCAGTACACGCAGCCAATACGGCCAATTGTCGAACACCCCAGTAGGGCCTGCGCGCGGGAATGACCCGCCGCTTGCCCAGGAAGCCTTGAATATGAACTCCTCCATCGCCGCCCTGCCTGTTGCCAACCGATCCAGCGCCAATGAGACGCTGACCCAGCGCTTGCCCAGCGCCCTCGAGCTCAAACATCAGTTGCCCCTCAGTCCGTTCCTGACCGAGCAAATCAACGCTCATCGCCAGGCTGTGCGTGCCATTCTCAATGGTGAAGACTCCCGCCTGTTGATCATCGTCGGCCCTTGCTCGATCCATGATCCCGAATCCGCCATGGAATACGCGCGCAACCTGAAGAAACTGGCCAATGAGGTCAGTGACCAGATGCTGCTGGTGATTCGCGCCTACGTCGAGAAACCTCGCACCACGATCGGCTGGAAAGGCCTGGCCTACGACCCGCACCTGGACGGCAGCGATGACATGGCCGCAGGCCTGTCGCTGTCTCGGCAATTGATGCGCGAAATGCTGCGCCTCGGCCTGCCGGTCGCCACAGAACTGCTGCAACCGATGGCTGCAGGCTACTTCGACGATTTGCTCAGTTGGGTGGCCATCGGTGCCCGTACCACCGAATCCCAGATCCACCGAGAGATGGCCAGCGGCCTAGGCATGCCGGTCGGGTTCAAGAATGGCACCGACGGCGGCGTGGCCATTGCCTGTGATGCGATGCGCTCGGCAGCCCATCCACACCGGCACTTCGGCGTCGACAGCCAGGGCCACCCGGCGATCATTCAGACCCCGGGCAACGCCGATACCCACCTGGTCTTGCGTGGCGGTCATCGCGGGCCGAACTACGACCGGCAAAGCGTCGTCCAGGTGAAGACCGACCTGGCGACCAGCAAAGTGGCACCGCGGCTGATGGTCGATTGCAGCCACGCCAACAGCGGCAAGGACCCGATGCGTCAACCGGCGGTATTCAATGACGTGCTGGAGCAGCGCCTGCAAGGTGACACCGCGTTGATCGGCATGATGCTGGAAAGTCACCTCTTCGAAGGCTGCCAACCCTTGAGCCCTTCGATGCGCTACGGCGTCTCGGTGACCGACGGCTGCCTGGGCTGGGATGGGACTGAACAGTTACTGCGCGGGGCGGCTGATCGACTGCGCGAACATCATGGGAACTTTGCCGGGAAATAACCGCCTGAATCCGGTAGGCTCACCTTTTTTATTCAAGGAGTTATCCCTCATGGCCAAAGCTACCGCCCGCCACATCCTGGTTGCCACTGAAGACAAGTGCAACGAACTGAAGACCCAAATCGAAGGCGGCGCTGATTTCGCAGAAATCGCCAAAGCCAACTCCACCTGCCCATCGAGCCGTGACGGCGGCAACCTGGGTTCGTTCGGTCCTGGCCAGATGGTCAAGGAATTCGACACTGTAGTGTTCAGCGCACCGGTCAACACCGTGCAAGGCCCGGTGAAAACCCAGTTCGGTTATCACCTGCTTGAAGTAACCAGCCGCCAGGACTGATCAAGCCCTTTGCGTAAGCCGACGGCCCGCCTTTTGGTGGGCCGTTGTGTATGTGTGGCAGCATGGTGACTGGCGACACGTGCGCGGTTAGCGTACAAATCCCCTTCCCTCTTCACCCGGCGCTCCAAGGCTGATAATGCGACTGGACTTCCTTACCTCACTCGGCTCGACCCTGCTTTGCTCCACCCTGGCCCTGCTACTGACACACTCGGCGGCCATGGCGGCACCACAACCCTCGCTTACCGTCTATGGCGAGCCCGCCAAATACCCCAGCGGCTTCAGCCATTTCGATTACGCCAACCCCGAGGCGCCCAAGGGCGGCAGCCTGAAACGCTCGGCCATCGAGATCGGCCGCTTCGACCACGTCTTGCCGTATATCGACAAAGGCATCGGTGTCTCCCAGATCGACGGTTGGGTGTATTCGCCGCTGGCCCAGCGTTCCCTGGATGAGCCCTATACCGTGTACGGCCTGGTGGCCGAACAGATGGAGCGTGCCGATGACGGTCTGTCGCTGCGTTTCTATCTCAACCCCAAGGCCCGGTTCGCCGACGGCAAGCCCATCACCGCCGAAGACGTGCGCTACAGCTTCGACCTGTTGATGACCCAGGGCAGTCTGCGTTTTCGCACCCTGTTTGCCGACGTCAAGCACGTCGAGGTAGAAGGCCCCCGCCAAGTGCGCTTTGACTTCTCCAGCAACCAAAACCGCACCCTGCCCCTGGATATCGCTTCCCTGCCGGTACTTCCCGAGCATTGGTGGAAAACCCGCGACTTCGCCAACGGCGGCAGCTACGAAGCGCCGCTGGGCAGCGGTCCGTATAAGGTCAGCAAAATCAACTCCGGCAGCACTATCACCTTCCAGCGCGACCCCGACTGGTGGGGCAAAGACCTGCCTGTCAGCCGTGGCCTGTACAACTTCGACCAGTTGAGCCTGGAGTATTTCGGCGATACCGAAGTCGCCCGCCAGGTCCTGCGCGGCGGCGCTTACGACTTCAACCGCGAGTTTTCCGCCACCGGCTATACCATCGGCTACAACGGCCCGGCCCTGGACGATGGCCGCCTGCAACGGGCACATCTGGCCAAAGCAGCACCGCAGACGGCCCAGGGCTATGTATTCAACGTGCAAAAACCGGTATTCCAGGACCGCCGCGTACGTCAGGCCCTGGCCATGCTCTGGGACTTCGAATGGGCCAACCGGCAGATGATGCGCAACCTGTACATCCGCCAGCAAAGCTACTTTTCCAACAGCCCGCTGGCCGCCACGCAACTACCGGATGCGCGGGAGCTGGCGATTCTGGAACCGTTGCGCGGGCAGATCCCCGACGAGGTTTTTACCCAGGTATTCAAGGCCCCGACCACCGACGGCAGCGGCATGATCCGCGACAAACAACTGCAAGCCCTGGCGCTGCTGGAAGACGCCGGCTGGACGCCTAAAGGTGACAAGTTGGTGAATGCCGCGGGCGAGCCGCTGGAGTTCACCTTCCTGAATACCCAGAGCGGCATGGAGCGTCTGCTGCTCCCGTACAAGCGTAATCTGGCGCAGATCGGCATCACCTTGAATATCCGCCGCATCGACTCCTCCCAGTACGTCAACCGGGTGATGGCCCGTGATTACGACATGATTGTCACCGGCTTCCCCGTCACCACCTCGCCGGGAATGGAGCTGTACAACTACTTCGGTTCCTCCTCCGCGTTCGACCCCGGCGCCAACAATTACATCGTCTTGAAAAACCCGGCGGTGGACACGCTGATCACCGGCCTGGTGCGTGCAACCACCCAGGAACAGATGCTCAGCTACGCCCATGCCCTGGACCGGGTACTGCAATGGAATTACTACTGGATTGCCAATTACTACCCACCAGGCACCTCTGCCGCCTGGTGGAACCGTTTCGGACGCCCGACCATTGAGGCGAGCAATGACGAAGCCCTGGAAACCTGGTGGGAAGTCAGCCCGACGCCGCTGACCAACGAACAGATGAAAACCCGTCTGAACACGCCGCGAGGTACCCGTTGATGTTGGCCTATATCGTGCGCCGCCTGCTGCTGATCATTCCGACGCTGTTGATCATCCTGCTGGTGAACTTCATCATCGTCCAGGCCGCGCCCGGTGGACCGGTGGAGCAAGCCATCGCCCACCTGCAAGGCATTGGCGACAGCGGCGTCGGTGGTTCATCAACGGATGCCATCAGCAGCGGTTCGCGGGCCAGTCGCGGCCTTGACCCGAAACTGATCAAGGACATCGAAAAACAATACGGTTTTGACAAGCCCGCCCCGGAGCGCTTGTGGCTGATGCTCAAGAGCTACGCCCAGTTGGACTTCGGCAACAGCTTCTTTCGCGGCTCGACTGTGATCGACCTGATCCTGGAAAAAATGCCGGTGACCATCTCTCTCGGGCTGTGGGCCACGCTCATCACTTATCTGGTGTCGATCCCGCTGGGGATTCGCAAGGCGGTACGCCACGGCAGCAGTTTCGATGTGTGGAGCAGCACGGCCATTGTCATTGGCTACGCGATGCCGGCGTTCCTGTTTGCGATGTTCCTGATCGTGGTATTTGCCGGCGGAACGTCGCTGAACTGGTTTCCAGTGCGCGGTCTGGTCTCGGAAAACTTCGAGCAGTTGAGCACCGTCGGCAAGGTGGCTGACTATTTCTGGCACCTGGTCCTGCCCGTCAGCGCGCTGGTGATCGGCGGTTTCGCCACCCTGACCATCCTCACCAAAAATTCGTTCCTCAACGAAATCACCCGCCAATACGTGGTCACCGCACGCGCCAAGGGCCTGAGCGAGCGCCGCGTGCTCTACGGCCACGTGTTTCGCAACGCCATGCTGCTGGTGATCTCCGGGATCCCCCAGGCGTTTATCAGCGTGTTCTTTGCCGGGTCCTTACTGATCGAGGTAATTTTCTCCCTCGACGGCCTGGGCCGCATGAGTTACGAAGCGGCTGTATCGCGCGACTATCCGGTGGTATTCGGCTCGCTGTTTATCTTCACTCTGTTTGGTCTGTTGATAAAACTGATCGGTGACCTCTGCTACACCCTGGTGGACCCGCGTATCGACTTCGCGGCGAGGAACGCCTGATGCTCAACCTGTCCCCCGTCGCGCGCCGGCGCTTTGAACGTTTCAAGAAAAACCGTCGTGGCTGGTGGTCTCTATGGCTGTTTATCGGCTTGTTTATCCTGACCCTTGGCGGCGAACTGGTTGCCAACGACAAGCCCTTGGTACTCAGCTATCAGGACCAGTTGTATTTCCCGGTATTCAAGCGCTACACCGAACAACAGTTCGGCGGGCAACTGCCGTTCCAGGCGGATTACCGCAGCGACTATGTACAGCAACTGATCAACAAGGACGGCGGCTGGATGCTGTTCCCGCCGATCCCCTTCAGCGATGACACACCCAACTACGAGCTGACCCGTCCTGCTCCCAGCCCGCCGTCCTCGGTGAACTGGCTGGGCACCGATGATCAGTCGCGAGATGTAATGGCGCGGGTGATCTTTGGCGCACGGGTGTCGATCCTGTTTGCACTGGCCCTGACCGCCATCAGTGCCGCGATCGGGATTGCCGCCGGTGCGTTGCAGGGTTATTACGGCGGCTGGGTCGACTTGCTCGGCCAGCGGATCCTTGAGGTGTGGTCAGGGCTACCGGTGCTGTACCTGCTGATCATCCTCTCGGGTTTCGTCGAGCCCAATTTCTGGTGGCTGCTGGGCATCATGGCGCTGTTTTCCTGGCTGGCCCTGGTAGACGTGGTGCGCGCCGAGTTCCTGCGCGGGCGCAACCTGGAATACGTCAAGGCGGCACGCGCCCTGGGCCTGGGTGACGGCAAAATCATCCGCCGGCACATCCTGCCAAACGCCATGACCGCCACCCTGAGTTATTTGCCCTTCATCCTGACCGGTGCGATTTCCACCCTGAGCGCCCTGGACTTTCTCGGCTTCGGCATGCCGGCGGGCAGCGCATCCCTTGGTGAGTTGATCGCCCAAGGCAAGCAGAACCTACAGGCACCGTGGCTGGGCCTGACCGCATTTTTCACCCTGGCGCTGATCCTGTCGCTGCTGGTTTTTATCGGCGAGGCGTTGCGCGATGCCTTCGACCCACGTTCATGAGTGAATCCGTATGAGCGACAACCTGATCGAGATCCGCGACCTGTGTGTCGCCTTCAACGGCCAGACCGTGGTCCGCAACCTGGGCCTGGACATACGCCCCGGCGAGTGCCTGGCCCTGGTGGGCGAATCGGGTTCGGGCAAGTCGGTGACGGCCCATTCGATCCTGCAATTGCTGCCCGGAGCCGGCACTGAAACCACCGGTTCGGTGCGTTATCGCGGCCAGGAGCTGCTGGGCGCCGACGCCGCTACCCTGCAAAAGCTGCGCGGCAACCGCATTGCAATGATCTTCCAGGAGCCGATGACCTCGCTGAACCCATTGCACAGTATCGAAAAGCAGATCGGCGAAATCCTGCTGCTGCACATGGGCCTGGGCGGCAAGGCCGCGCAAGCGCGAATCCTCGAGTTGCTGGAGCTGGTGGGCATCCGCAATCCCCAGGAACGCCTCAAGGCCTACCCCCATCAGCTGTCCGGCGGCCAGCGCCAGCGGGTGATGATCGCCATGGCGCTGGCGTGTGAACCGCAACTGCTGATCGCCGACGAACCGACCACAGCACTGGATGTGACGGTGCAGCGCAAGATCCTGCTGCTGCTCAAATCCCTGCAACAGCGCCTGGGCATGTCATTGCTGCTGATCAGCCATGATCTCAATCTGGTGCGCAGCATTGCCCAGCGAGTGTGCGTTATGCGCGCCGGGGAAATTGTCGAGCACGCCGATTGCCAAACCCTGTTCAACGCCCCGCAGCATCCCTATAGCTGCCTGCTGCTGGACGCCGAACCGGCCGGTGCCGCCCTGTGCCTTGACGAGCGCGAAACCGTATTGCAAGTCGATGACCTGAGCGTGCAATTCCCCCTTGGTGGCGGCTTGCTCCGCCGCAAGGCGTACTTGCGCGCGGTGGACGGTATCAGCCTGAGCCTGCAACGGGGCAAGACCCTGGGCATCGTTGGCGAGTCCGGCTCCGGCAAATCAACCCTGGGCCAGGCAATCCTGCGCCTGCTGGACTCCAGCGGCGGCATCCGCTTCCAGGGCGAAGCCATCGACAGCCTGACGCAAAAGCAGATGCGCCCGTGGCGCAAGCAGATGCAGGTGGTATTCCAGGACCCCTTCGGCAGCCTCAGCCCACGCATGTCGGTGCAACAGATCATCAGCGAAGGCCTGGAAGTCCACGCGCCCTGTAGCCTCAAGGAACGCGACGCACAGGTGATCAAGGTGCTGCAGGACGTCGGCCTCGACCCTGCCAGCCGCCATCGCTATCCTCACGAGTTCTCTGGCGGCCAGCGCCAGCGTATCGCCATCGCCCGCGCCCTGGTGCTGCGCCCGGCGCTGATGCTGCTGGACGAGCCCACCTCCGCCCTCGACCGTACCGTGCAAAAGCAAGTGGTGGCGCTGCTGCGTGAACTCCAGGACAAGTACGGCCTGACCTACCTGTTTATCAGTCATGACTTGGCGGTGGTGCGCGCACTGGCCCATGACATGATCGTGATCAAGGACGGCAAGGTTGTGGAGCGCGGGCCAAGCCATGCGGTTTTTGATTCGCCGCAACACCCCTACACCCAAGAACTCCTCGCCGCCGCCTGCGTGTAAAACGGATCAGCCGCCATGACCCCCATTGAAAGCCTCAAGGACTACCCTCACGTTCGCGGCCTGGCGATCCAGTCGCTGTTCGAGATCATTGAACAGTCCAGCGAAGGCACGGTGATAGTCGACCGCGACGCCAATATCGTGTGGATGAACGAGCGCTACGCCAAGCGCTTTGGCCTGCAAAGTGCCGACCAGGCCATCGGCCAGCCGTGTGAGCAGGTGATTTCCAACAGCCTGCTGCGCCAGGTAGTACGCAACGACCGGCCGATCCTGCTGGATATCCAGGACACGCCAAAAGGTCCGCTGGTAGTCATGCGCTTGCCGATCCACGACGACGCCGGAGCCGTGATCGGTGCCATAGGTTTTGCCTTGTTCGATGAGTTGCGCAACCTGTCGCCGCTGATCGAGCGCTACCTGAGCATGCAACAGGAACTGGCCTCCACACGCTCGTTGCTGCGCTCGCGCCAGAGTAAATACAACTTCGCGCACTTTATCGGCACCAGCGCCGCCAGCCTCGAAGTCAAACGCCGGGCGCGGCGAAGCGCGAGTGCCGAGTCGCCGGTGTTGCTGCTGGGTGAAACAGGCACCGGCAAGGAGTTGCTGGCCCAGGCGATTCACGGCGCTTCCCCGCGCGCCAGCAAAGCGTTTGTCAGTATCAACAGCGCCGCCATTCCCCATGACCTGCTCGAAGCCGAATTCTTCGGCACGGCACCTGGGGCCTTCACCGGCGCCGACCGCAAGGGTCGCCCCGGCAAACTGCGGATTGCCCAGGGAGGCACGCTGTTTCTCGATGAAATCGGCGACATGCCCTTGCCACTGCAAAGCAAACTGTTGCGAGTGCTGCAGGAAAAAGAATACGAACCGGTGGGTTCCAACGAGATGGTCCACAGTGACGTACGGGTGATTGCCGCCACATCCACCGATCTTGAAGCGGCGATCAAGCGCGGCGAGTTTCGGGCGGACCTGTATTACCGCCTCAACGTATTGCCGATCCAGGTACCGCCATTGCGCGACCGCCTGGATGACCTGCCAGCCTTGAGTGAAGCGATTCTCGAAGAGCTGCGCAGCCAGCTAGAATTGGACTCGGAGGCCTTGGCGTTGCTGGCGCAACATGCCTGGCCGGGAAATATCCGCGAACTGCGCAACGTGCTGGAGCGCGCAGCGCTGCTCAGTGATGACTTGATATTGGACGCCCGCGAGATTCGTGCGGCGATTGGCAGGTTCAGTCCGATGGCACGCAGCACCGTGGCGCCAGTCGAGGTGGAAACGTTCAGCGTGGCGCGGGAGCGATTTGATCGACAACTGATTGGCGCGGCATTGAAGCAATGCAAGGGCAATGTGGTCGAAGCCGCCAAGCGTCTGGGGCTGGGACGCTCGACTTTGTACAAGAAAATGCTCGCCCTGGGCATCCCGCAGTCTCAATAAAGAGACAAAATCTCTATATAAAGATATTCCAGATGTGGGAGCGGGCTTGCTCGCTCCCACATTTGATCTTTGTCTGTCTCTAAATAGAGACGCAGCCTACAGTAAATTAGATAATTTATATAAATATCAATGAGTTATTAACTTGGCACAATTCCCGCTATAGCCCCTTCCCAAAGCGTTACCCCACAAAAATAACAATCCGATGGAGACACACCATGAGTGTGATCATTGCCCTGGCAGCCCTCGCGCTGCTGATGCTGGCCGCCTACCGTGGCTATAGCGTTATCCTGTTTGCCCCCATCGCCGCCCTCGGTGCTGTCCTGCTCACCGACCCTTCCGCCGTCGCCCCCGCGTTTACCGGGGTGTTCATGGAAAAAATGGTCGGCTTCATCAAGCTGTATTTCCCGGTATTCCTGCTGGGTGCGGTGTTCGGCAAGCTGATTGAGCTGTCTGGTTTCTCCCGCTCCATCGTTGCCGCTGCGATTCGTGTGCTCGGTACACGCCAGGCGATGCTGGTGATTGTGTTGGTATGCGCCCTGCTGACCTACGGCGGCGTGTCGCTGTTCGTGGTGGTGTTTGCGGTGTACCCGTTCGCCGCGGAGATGTTTCGCCAGAGCAATATCCCCAAGCGCCTGATTCCTGCGACCATCGCCCTCGGTGCGTTTTCGTTCACCATGGACGCCTTGCCCGGCACACCGCAGATCCAGAACATCATCCCCAGTACCTTTTTCAACACCACCGCCTGGGCCGCGCCCTGGCTGGGGGTCATAGGTACGATTTTTGTGTTCTGCGCCGGCATGCTTTACCTGGCGCGCCAGCGTAACAAGGCCCAGCGCGCCGGCGAAGGCTACGGCACCGAGTTGCGCAACGAGCCGGAAACTGCTGAGAACCTGGCGCTGCCCAACCCGTGGATCGCCCTGTCGCCGCTGCTGCTGGTGGGCATCATGAACCTGCTGTTCACCCATTGGATTCCCCAGTGGTACGGCAAGACCCATAGCCTGAGCCTGCCAGGCATGAGCGCACCGGTCACCACTGAAATCGCCAAGCTCACCGCGATCTGGGCCGTGCAGGCAGCGTTGCTGGTGGGGATCATCATGGTGCTGGTGTCTGGCTGGTCGGCCATTCGCAGCAAACTCGCCGAAGGCAGCAAGAGCGCGGTCAGTGGCGCATTGCTGGCAGCGATGAACACCGCCTCGGAATACGGTTTCGGTGCGGTGATCGCTTCGCTGCCAGGCTTTCTGGTGTTGGCGGACTGGCTCAAGGGCATCCCCGACCCGTTGGTCAACGAAGCGATTACCGTGACCCTGCTGGCCGGTATCACCGGTTCCGCGTCTGGCGGCATGAGCATCGCGTTGGCGGCGATGTCCGAGAGCTTTATTTCGGCGGCCCATGCGGCCAATATTCCGCTTGAAGTGCTACACCGGGTCGCGGCCATGGCCAGCGGCGGCATGGACACCCTGCCCCACAACGGCGCGGTCATCACGCTGCTGGCGGTCACCGGGCTGACCCACCGCGAAGCCTATAAAGATATTTTCGGCATCACCATCATCAAGACCCTCGCGGTGTTCGTGGTGATCGGTACCTTCTACGCCACCGGCATTGTGTGAGGCTTTCATGACGACTTTAATTGGCAAGACCGCCCTGGTGACGGGCTCTACCAGCGGTATCGGCCTGGGGATTGCCCTGAGCCTGGCCAAGGCCGGCGCCAACCTGATCCTCAATGGTTTCGGCGATGCCAGTGCGGTGATCACAGAGGTCCGGGCGTTCGGTGGCAAAGTCGGCCATCACCCCGCAGACGTCAGTGATCCGGCACAGATCGCCGACATGATCAGCTATGCCGAGCGCGAATTCGGCGGTGTCGACATCCTGGTGAACAACGCTGGTATCCAACACGTGGCGGCCGTTGAAGACTTTCCGCTGGAGCGCTGGGACTCGATCATTGCGATCAACCTGTCCTCGGTATTCCACAGCACGCGCCTCAGCCTGCCGGGCATGAAAGCCAAGGGCTGGGGGCGGATTATCAATATTGCGTCGGTACACGGCCAAGTCGGCTCAGTGGGCAAGGCGGCCTATGTGGCGGCCAAGCACGGGGTGATCGGCTTGACCAAAGTCGTCGGCCTGGAAACCGCTACCAGCAATGTCACCTGCAATGCTATTTGCCCAGGCTGGGTGCTGACGCCGCTGGTGCAAAAACAGATTGATGATCGCATTGCCACCGGCGTTGAAGCACTCCAGGCGCAACAGGACTTGCTGGCCGAGAAACAGCCGTCGCTGGAATTTGTCACCCCACCGCAGTTGGGGGAGCTGGTGCTGTTCCTGTGCAGCGAAGCCGGCAGTCAGGTGCGCGGTGCGGCGTGGAATATCGATGGTGGCTGGCTGGCGCAATAGAGCCGGCAGTTGATCTGTGCACGACCATCAATAACAAGAGGCCAATAATGTCCGAGATCCTCTGGCAACCCAGCCCCGAACGCATCCGCAACACCCGGATGGACCAGTTCCGGCGTTTTATCAATGATCGCCACGCCTTGCAGCTCCGCGATTACCCTGCCTTGCATCAATGGAGCATCGACCAGCGTGCGGATTTCTGGCCGGCGATTGTCGAGTTCTTCGAGGTGCAGTTCCGTACACCGCCCAGCGCCGCACTGATCGAAGGGCCACAGATGCCCAGCGCGCAATGGTTTCCCGGGGCCACGCTGAATTTTGCCGAGCACCTGCTGCGTCGCCGCGACCAGCATCCGGCGGTGGTTGCCATCAGCGAAGACGGCCAGCGTGAACAACTGACCTACGCCGAGCTGGCCCGCCACGTCGCCGGCCTGCAACGCAGCCTGCGAGCCGCAGGCGTCGGCATTGGGGATCGAGTCGCCGCCTGTATGCCCAACACCTGGCAAACCCTGGTTGGCATGTTGGCCACCACCAGCCTGGGGGCCATCTGGTCCTGCTCTTCACCCGACTTCGGTACCCAAGGCGTCATCGACCGCTTCGGCCAGATCGAACCCAAGGTACTGATCACCTGCGCCGGTTATCGCTATACCGGAAAAGTCATCGACCAGAGCACCAAGCTAAATGAGATCCTGGCGCGCCTGCCCAGCCTGGAACAGTTGATCGTTGTGCCTTATTCACGCCCCGAGGCGCGTATCGAGGACTATCAGACCCAGGCCAAGGTTGCCCTCTGGGAGAATTTCTACAGCGCCGGCGGCGAACCGGAATTTGTCGCCGTGCCTTTCGACCACCCGCTGTACATCCTCTACTCCAGCGGCACTACCGGTGTACCCAAATGCATCATCCACGGCACCGGCGGCGTGCTGCTGACCCACCTCAAGGAACACGGCCTGCACGCGGATCTGTCGCCGGATGATTGCCTGTTCTACTACACCACCTGCGGCTGGATGATGTGGAACTGGCTGGTCTCGGTGCTGGCCATCGGTGCCACGGCGATACTGTATGACGGCTCGCCGTTTCATCCCGGCCCCGAACGGCTGATTGACCTGATCGACCAGGAGCAGATCAGCGTCTTCGGCACCAGCCCGAAATTTCTCACAACCCTGGAAAAGTCCGGCCTGCAACCACGCCTGAGCCACAATCTGGGCAGCCTGAAGGGCTTGATTTCCACCGGCTCGCCCTTGTCACCCCAGAGCTACGATTACGTGTACCGCGAGATCAAGCGGGAACTGTGCCTGTCGTCGATGTCCGGCGGCACCGATATTGTGTCCTGCTTTGTGATCGGTAACCCGGTGCTGCCGGTACGGCGTGGCGAGATGCAATGCAAGAGCCTGGCGATGGCTATTGAGGTCTGGGATGACCAGGGCCAGCCACTGATTGGTGAAAAAGGCGAGCTGGTATGTACCCGGCACTTTCCGGCAATGCCCATCGGCCTGTGGAACGACCCGCAGCAGGAAAAACTGCGGGCTGCGTATTTCAGCCAGTTTCCTGGCGTCTGGGCCCAGGGTGACTACGCCGAACAGCGACCTGGTGGCAGCCTGCTGATCCATGGGCGCTCGGATGCAGTCCTCAACCCTGGTGGCGTGCGTATTGGCACTGCGGAGATTTACCGTCAGGTGGAAAAAGTCCCGCAGGTCCTGGAAAGCCTGGCCATCGGCCAGCGCTGGCAGGACGATGTGCGGGTGGTGCTGTTCGTGCGCTTGAATGACGGCGTGCAGCTGGACGCAGCACTTGAACAGCAGATCCGTGACGTGATCCGCGCCAATACCACGCCCCGCCATGTGCCAGCGAAAATCCTCGAGGTCACGGACATTCCCCGCACCATCAGCGGCAAGATCGTCGAGTTGGCGGTGAGGAACGTCGTGCATGGCGAAACGGTGAAAAACACCGACGCACTGGCCAACCCCGAAGCCCTGGAGCAATTTCGCAACCGCCCTGAACTGGCATTGCGATGAAAGGTTTCAGCGCTGACGCACTCATTTGAAGAGAAACCCCTCAAGCATGCTATTTTTCGAGGGGTCGCCGGCCGTTCCCACACCCAGGGATAACCGGCTCTTGTCATTCTTCAAAGCATTGCACGCGGGAAACTTGCATGAACGGAACGTCCACCGGCAGCGAAGCCTGCGCACTGATCGCGCGGCTGGACTGGGGAAAAAGCCCCCTCGGTGATGCCAAAAACTGGCCACAAAGCCTGCGCACGGCGATCGATATCGTCATCCACTCCCCGATGCCGATGCTCCTGCTGTGGGGCGAAGAGCTCACGCAGATCTACAACGATGGCTTTGCGCTGCTGGCGGGCAACAAGCACCCGCAAGGCTTTGGCCAACCGACCCACCTGATCTGGCCAGAGTTCGAAAGCTTCACCGATCCGATCTACAGCGCCGTATGGGGCGGCCAGGTGCGCAGTTTCAGCGAGCAGCGTTTTATCCTGCAGCGCAACCATCGCGACACTGAAATCTGGCTTGACCTGACCTACAGTCCGATCCGCAACGAGCGCTGCCAGGTTGCGGGCATCCTCGTCACCGCCATCGAAACCAACGAGCGCCGGCAATTTGCCCAGGAACTGCAACAACGCTCCGAAGAAAGCCTCAAGGCCCAGCACAACACCGAACAACGCCTGCAACTGGCCTTGGCCGCGACAGATGCGGTAGGCACTTGGGATTGGGATATCCGCAGTGATCGCTTTATTGCCGACGCGCATTTCGCCCAACTGCATGGTGTTCACTCTGAGCAGGCCGATCGGCTGCCCATCAGCGACTATCTGCTTGGAGTCCACCCGGAAGACCGTGGCATGGTGACCCGCAGCATCAAGCATTGCATCGCCCACGGCACCGAGTACGCCGAAGAGTATCGCCTGCTCCAGGCCAACGGCCAGGTGCGCTGGGTATTCGCCCGTGGCCGGTGCTACAAGGACCATCATGGCCGACCAGCCCGCTTCCTCGGCGCCGCCCTGGACCTGACCGAACGCAAACACACCGAACAGGCGCTGCGCCACCTCAACGATACCCTCGAAGAGCGCGTGAACCAGCGCACCCAGGCGCTGGCCGAAGCCAACCAGCGCCTGCAGAACGAGATGTTCGAGCGCGAACGCGCCGAAGACGCCCTGCGTCATGCACAAAAGATGGAAGCCGTCGGTCAACTCACCGGTGGCATCGCCCATGACTTCAACAACATGCTCACCGGCATCATCGGCAGCCTGGACCTGATGCAGCGCTACATCGCGGCCGGTCGCAGCGAGGAGATTGGCCGCTTCACCGACGCCGCCGTGTCATCGGCCCATCGGGCTGCCGCATTGACTCATCGTTTGCTGGCCTTCTCCAGGCGCCAGTCCCTGGATCGACGGCCCATCGATCCCAACCAGCTGGTAACGTCCCTGGAAGAACTGTTCCGTCGCACCAAGGGCGCCCATATCGAACTCATGGTGCAACTGGGCAGCGATATCTGGCCGGTCAATACCGACGCCAGCCAACTGGAGAACGCCCTGCTCAACCTGGTGATCAACGCTCGCGACGCCATGCCCGATGGCGGACAGTTGCGTATCGAGACAGCCAACAGCTACCTGGATGGCACCGATATCATCACCCTGGAGCCGGTCAAGGCCGGCGATTACGTGATGCTGGGCGTCTGCGATAACGGCGCCGGCATGACCCCGAAGATCCTGGCCAAGGCCTTCGATCCGTTCTTCACCACCAAGCCCATCGGTCAGGGTACCGGCCTGGGATTGTCGATGATCTACGGCTTTGCCCAGCAATCCGGTGGTCATGTCACGATCCAAAGCGAGCCCGACCGCGGCACCTGCGTACGCCTGTACCTGCCGCGCCTGCATGGCACCGCCCTGGAGAAACATCCGCCTGAAAGCCCCTGCGAAGCACCTGTCGCCCTGGACGGCGAAGCGGTGGTGGTCGTCGAGGATGATCCGGCGGTGCGCATGCTGGTGGTCAACGTACTGGACGAACTGGGCTACACCGCCCATCAGGCCGCCGATGCACGGGCCGCGCTGCCACTGCTGGAGTCTGACCTGCGTGTGGACTTGCTGGTAACCGATGTCGGCTTGCCCGGTATGAACGGTCGACAATTGGCGGAGATTGCCCGTCAACACCGTCCGGGGCTCAAAGTGTTGTTTATGACCGGTTATGCCGAGAAGGCCGCCGAGCGCCAGGGCTTTCTCGAAGAAGGCATGGACATGGTGGCCAAACCGTTTTCGATTGACCTGCTGGCCACTAAAATTCGCAGCATGATCAACGCCAATCAGAAAGTTGATGCATAATCGCGCGCCTTCAAGCCCGACCGTTGCAAGGTAACTGCCCGATGAAAGCCCAAGCCCGTCATATCCTGGTAAAAACCAGCGAAGAAGCCGAACAGCTCAAGCAACGTATTGCCAAGGGCGAAGCCTTTGATGTGCTGGCCAAGAAATACTCCACCTGCCCATCCGGCAAGCGTGGTGGTGACTTGGGCGAAGTGCGTCCGGGGCAGATGGTCGGGGTGATCGACGCGGTGATTTTCAAGAAGCCGCTGCGGGTGGTGCATGGGCCGATCAAGAGCAAGTTTGGCTATCACCTGGTGCAGGTTTTTTACCGCGACTGAATCTGCAGGGTGGTCGGTTTCTGGGCTGCTTCGCAGCCCAGCGCCGCCCCGCTCTACTTGAGCGCTGCTACGGGTGTTTCATCAACGCGCCCGGCACTTGGATCACCTGGCTTGCCAGCTGATGCCCGGAACGGGCCGCTTGTTCCGGTGTGCCGCCTTTGAGCCGGCTAGCCAGATACGCCGCGCTGAACGAATCTCCCGCCGCGGTGGTATCCACCACCTTTTCGACCCGCTGCGCCGGCACGGCAAAACGCTCGCCCCCACAACGCATCAGGCATTCATCCGCGCCACGCTTGAGCACCACTTCCTCAAGCCCTGGATAGGCGGCAAATACCTGTTCACTGTCCGCGTAGCCAAACAATGCGCGCTCGTCATCCTCGGTCAACAAAGCAATGTCCACGTGGGCCAGCACCCCACGATAGGCGGCGCGCGCGACCTCGACACTGGCCCACAATCGCGGTCGGTAGTTATTATCGAACACCACTTTTGCACCGCGTTTACGAGCCTCGATCAGCGTAGCCAACAAACGCTCACGCCCAGCCTCACCCAGCACTGCCAGCGTGATACCGCTGAAATACAGCACGTCGTATGTCGGCAAGGCCGCGAGAATCGGCTCCGCTGCCGGCGTGGTGAAGCAGTCGCGCACAGCTGCTTCATTGCGCCAATAGAGGAATTTACGCTCACCCCGCGCGTCGGTCTGGATACAGTACAACCCCGGCAACCGGCCCGGCAGGCGCTGGACCATGTCCAGGCCAAGGCCTTCGTCTGACCATTGCTGGCACATGGCATCGCTGAAGCTGTCATCGCCCAGGGCAGTGACGTAATCCACCACGCTGTTGTCGCCCAGCTCGCGACGCAGGTAAACCGCCGTGTTCAGGGTATCGCCGCCGAAGCTTTGTTGCAGGCTGCCGTCGGCGCGGTGTTGCAGTTCAATCATGCATTCGCCGATCAAGGCGATGCGCAGGGGTGTGGTCATGGACGGGTCTCAATGGGCTTGGGATACGCTCTAGAAGCAGGTCTGCAAGTTTTCGATTACCTGCAACCGATCATCCACCAGGCAACCGGTTTGCCACTTGTCGAAGGTCAGGCAAGGGTGCGAGGTGCCGAAAGAAATGATGTCACCGATGCGTAACTGCACCCCCGACGCGACTGTCATGAATGCATGCTGGTCCATCACAGCCGTGACCTTGCACCCCTCGATATCCACACCCACTGCCGGCAACACGCCAGCCTTGTAGCGTTTGAGAGGCACTGGCAAGCCGGCGTCATAGGCCACATCGCGCTTGCCCAACGCAATCACCGCAAAACCGGGCTCCGGCAACGATTGAACGTGGGCCCACACTTCCAGGGCCGGGCGCAGGCCCTCATCGAGGTCACTGCGACGCTCGAGCACACAGCATTGCGCATCCTTGTAGATGCCATGGTCGTGAGCCACATAGCTGCCAGGACGCAACACACTGAGAAAGCGCCCCGCCGCATTTTGCGCCTCGAAAGACTCGGCAATCAGGTCGTACCAGGCCGACCCCGAGGCCGTGATGATGGGCTGGTCTATATCGAAGTCGCCGCTGTCTTGCAGCTCTATCGCGAGGCGCACCAGCGAAGCGGCGAATTCGCGGATGCCACTGATGGCCTGCTCGCCGTGGATCACCCCTTCGTAACCTTCGATACCGGTCAGGGCCAACGCGGGCTGGGCCTTGATCGCCCGGGCCAGCTCCAGGACCTCTTGCTCGCTGCGACAACCGCAGCGCCCGCCGACCACGCCGTATTCGATCATCACGTTCAACCGCAGGCCACGGGCGGCGAAGAAAGCACCGAGGTCAGCGACGTTGTCTGGGTGATCGACCATGCAATAGAAGTCGAACTCGGGGTCGGTCAGCAAGTCGGCAATCAGCGCCATGTTCGGCGCGCCGACCAGTTGGTTGGCCATCAACACCCGGCGCACCCCGCCGGCATACGCGGCGCGTGTCTGCACCGCGCTGGCCAGGGTGATACCCCAGGCACCTTGTGCCAATTGGCGCTGGAACAGCGCCGGCATCATGCTGGTCTTGCCGTGTGGTGCCAGTTGCGCGCCACTTTTGCTGACGAAATCCTGCATCCAGCGGATATTATGCTCCAGCGCATCGCGGTGCAGCACCAGCGCAGGCAGGCTGACGTCGCGTACCAGATGCGCACCGAGGTCGGCGGTGCCTTTTTCAACGGCATTGAAGGCAGACATGGGCTTACTCCGTTTCGTTATTCGTTGATACGACGGGCCAGGTTGTTGGCGCTTTCGATCAGCACCCGGCGGTAGTCGTTGTAGTGGGTTTTGGCATCGGCCCGTGGCGCGACGATGCACAAGGTCGCAATGCTGACACCTTGCGCGTCCCGTACCGGAGCGGCAAAGCAATGGGTAAAGGTGTCGGCGACGCTATCGAAGGAAAAGAAGCCATCCAGGCTGGCCTGGCGAATTTGCCCGAGGAAGGTTTCCAATGGCAGGCGCTGGCCGTCGGGCAGAATGAAGTCGTCCGGCTCAATCAGGTCGACAATCTGCTGGTCGCTCAAATGGCCCAACAGCAAGCGTCCGGAAGCGGTCCAGGGAATCGGCGCGTTTTCACCGATGTCCGAGGAAATCCGGAAGTGCCGCTGGCCCTCGCGCATCAGCGCGACCGTATATTTGCGGCCGTTGAGCAGGCACATCTGCGCGGTTTCGTGAGTCTGGCTGACGATCTGCTGCAAGGCGTGATCAGCCTCGCGGGTCAAGTCGAAATGACGCAGGTGCGCCTGGCCGAGGAAATACAGTTGGCGCCCCAGGTAAACGTGGCCGTCCTTGCCCACGGCTTCGAGAATCCGCCGCTCCAGCAACGAAGCAACCAGCTCGTACACCGTGGATTTAGGGCTGCCAATGCCGCTGGCAATGTCGTTCGGGCGCAGGGGCTGGCCGACTTCCTTGAGGAAGTCGAGAATATCGAACGCCCGGTCGAGGCCTTTGGCGCGGCGCTTGATGGTGTCTTCGGTCATGGCAGTCTTGGGTCCCGTTGGAAAGGCTGGGATGATAACTGGATGGGGGGCCCTCAAGCCCACCACCCACCCTACCCATCACTTTTTCTTATAAGCCACGCAATCAATCTCAACCTTGCAATCAACCATCATGTTCGCCTGCACACACGCCCGGGCCGGCGCATGTTCAGGGCTGAAATACTCGCCAAACACTTTGTTGAAACTCCAGAAATCCCGTGGATCTTCCAGCCACACGCCAACCCGCACCACATCCTCGAGGGCGTAGCCGGCTTCTTCGAGAATCGCGACCACATTCTTCATGGTCTGGTGAGTCTGCTCGACGATCCCACCGCTGATGATTTCACCCTCCACCGCCGGCACTTGCCCGGAGACGTACAACCAGCCATCGGCTTCCACGGCGCGGGCAAAAGGACGAGGTTGGCCACCACCGGCGGTGCTGCCAGCGCCATAACGAGTAATGCTCATAATGTTTCTCCTGATATGAAACTGAAAATCAAAACCGGATGTTCTTCAAAAAGTCCGCCAGGCGCGGCGATTGCGGGCGCTCGAAGAGATCTTTCGGTGCTCCCTGTTCCTCAATGCGGCCCTGGTTCATAAACACAATCTTGTCCGAGACCTCATAGGCAAAACGCATCTCATGGGTCACCAGCAACATGGTCATGCCCTCTTGCGCCAAACCCTTGATCACACTGAGCACCTCACCGACCAACTCAGGGTCCAGTGCCGAAGTCACTTCATCGAACAGCATCAGGCTCGGATTCATGGCAATGGCCCGGGCAATCGCCACACGCTGTTGCTGCCCACCCGACAACTGACCGGGAAAGTGATTGCGCCGCTCCAGCAATCCCACGCGGTCCAGCCATTTTTCGGCCAGGACAATGGCTTGGTCCCTGGGCATCTTCTTGACCTTGAGCAGGCCAAGGGTGACGTTCTGCAACGCCGTCATATGCGGGAACAGGTTGAACTGCTGGAATGCCATACCAGTCATGGCGCGATGTTGGGCGATGAGCTTTTCCGGATGTCGTACGCGCTTGCCCGCGTTTTCGCTGTAGCCGATCGACTCGCCCTCAAGGGTGATCTGCCCGCCCTGGAATTCTTCCAGCAGGTTGACGCAGCGCAGCAGCGTCGTCTTGCCAGAACCGCTGGAGCCGATCAATGTCGCCACGTTGCCGCGCTGCATCGACAAGTCGACACCCTTGAGCACCTCCACCGCGCCGTATTGCTTGCGCAAGCCGCAAATATCCAGCAATGGCTGGGTTGCAACAGAAGATTGAGTCATGACAAGGCCACCCGCTTTTCAATGTAGCGCCCGAACAATTCGATGGCGTAGTTGATGACAAAAAACAGAAAACCGGCGAACAGATAGAACTCCAGGGTCATGAAGGTACGCGCGATCACCTGTTGCGTACTCAACAACAATTCTGCGACGCCAATGACCGAAAGCAAGGTCGAGGCCTTGACGATTTCCGTGGACGAATTGACCCAGGTGGGCAGGATTTGCCGCAACGCCTGAGGCAGCAACACATAGCCCAGTGACTGGAAAAACGTCAGCCCAATGGCCTTGCCGGCTTCCAACTGACCACGGGGAATGGCTTGCAAAGCACCGCGCACGATCTCCGCAACGTGGGAACCGCAGAACAGCGTCAAACCCAACGCGCCGGCCTGAAATGCACTGACCGACCAACCAAGGGCCGGCGCCATGTAAAAGCATGCCAATACCAGCACAAACACCGGCGTGCCGCGAATCAGGTCAACGTACAAACGAAACGGCGCACGCATCCAGAACTTGCCGTAGGTCAGCACCAGCCCGGCGACAATGCCTATCAGGGTGCCAAAGATAATCGCCAGCACTGAACAATAAACACTGGTCTGAAACCCCGCCCAGAGCGTGTCCCGGGCGATCCACAACTCATGCAGCCAACTGGGGGATTCGTACATGGGCACCTTCCTTAACGGCGGATTGCCAGACGCTGTTCCAGATAACGGAGCAGCATGGCGATGAGGTAACAGGCGGCCACATAGAGCGCCGTCGTGACCAGCCAGGTTTCAATCACCCGGTAGCTTTCGACGTTGATCTTGCGGGCGTAATAGGTCAGCTCCGGTACCGCAATCGCGGCCGCCAGGGAGGTGTCCTTGAACAGCGAGATAAAGTTGTTCGAGAGTGCCGGCAGCACGTTGCGCAACATCACCGGCACGGTGATGTAGGCCCGTATCCGCCACTCGCCCAGACCAATGGCCAAGCCTGCTTCGCGTAAGCCCTTGGGAATATTCAACAGCCCGGCGCGGAACACTTCGGTCAGATAGGCCCCGGCGTACAGCGACAGCGTGATGATGAACGAAGGAATCTTGTCCAGACGAATGCCCAGGCTGGGCAAGGCGAAGTAGATCAACAGGATCAGCACCAGGATCGGCGTGTTGCGCACCACCGTCACATACACCGACGCGAGGATTCTCAGCGCACGGTGCCTGGACAGCATGGCAAAGGCCATCAACAGGCCGATCACACAGCCGATGGCGATCGACAGCAATGCCAGTTGAAGCCCCAGACCGAGCCCCGCCAGCAAGGTGTCAAAATCGCGCCAGACGGCGGCAAAATTCAACTGATAGTTCATGGTCGCCAGCACCTGATTCGAGGCGCCTGTAGCGACGCCCCAGGGTTACACATCATTTGAACTCGACCGGAAAACCAATCGCAGGCTCAGGCAGGTCCACGCCAAACCATTGCTTGAACGATGCCTTGTAGGTCGGGAACTCAACGCCGGTCATGGCCTCATGCAGGGCGGTATTGACGAAGTTCAGCCAGTCCTGGTCGCCACGCTTGACCGCACAGCCATAGGTTTGCGGGCTCCAGGCGTAGGCTGGGCTGCGGTAACGGCCCGGGTTCTGCACCATCAGGTACTTGACCGAAGACTGGTCGGTGGCGGCGGCATCGGCGCGCCCGGAGTTCACGGCCTGGTACATCAGGTCGACGCTGTCGTACTGGTCGACCTTGGCCTTGGGCAGCGCCTGATGGACCAACTCTTCGGCGTAGACATTCTGCAACACGGCCACGGTTACCTCGTCTGCAGCAGCTTGCAGGTCTTCTATTTCCTTGTATTTGCTATTGGCCGGCAGCAGCAGGCCTACGCCTTCGCGGTAGTACGGCAAGGTGAACGCCACTTGCTGCGCCCGGCTCGCGGTGACGGTGATGAACTGGCAGCTCATGTCGACTTTATCGGTCAACAGGTTGGGAATCCGTGCATCAGAGGACTGCACCACGAACTCGACCTTGCTCGGGTCATTGAACAAGCCTTTGGCCACGATGCGGCCGATGTCGATATCAAAACCCTGCAACTTGCCATCCGCTCCCTGGAAGTGCCACGGCGCGTTGGTACTGCCCGTACCCACGATCAAATGCCCACGCTTGAGCACATCATCGAGCTTGCTGTCTGCTGCCTGCACAACGCTTGCGAGACAAGCAGATGCGGCGCAGAGAAAAACACATGCCTTGAATACAGAAGGTCGGTGGTACATGGCGAACACTCCAGAAGTTGTTTATTCCGCTATACCGGAACTTGGTATGTAACAACGGAATAAACAGCAGGAAGTGTGCCACAGGCTGATGACGAAAACACCTCACGAATAAATGCTTTGAAACTCAGAAAGATAAGAAGCAAACCCACTGCGGCGTTGCGCCGAGATCAGCGAGCAGAGTGCTACTGCGGGCCACACCATGCGGTGACAGGCCACATCCGGGTGCATGATTGCTTTGAGGAAGCTCACGGTCGGAGCAAAAAAAAGCCCCCTCCAGAGTTTGGTAAACAAACGCTGGAAGAGGCTTTACTCAATACATCACGTCGTTACTGCAGGGGCACGAGAAAAACCTGCGTTACCCGCCGCTCTTCCACCGCCGCCACCTTCAGGCGCCAGCCTTCGTATTCGAGGCTGTCACCCACCACCGGCAAGCGATCCAACAGGCTCATGACCAGGCCTGCAAGGGTCTGGTAATCCTCGGTGGCAGCCGCCTTGAAACCGGTGCGCTGGCTCAGCAGGTTAAGGTTCAAAGCACCATTGGCACGGAACCCGCCCTGCTCCTGGACGATATCCGGCCCTTCGACCTCACTGGCATCCGGCAACTCGCCAGCGATGGACTCAAGGATGTCGGTCATGCTCAACACTCCCATGAAATCGCCGAATTCGTTGATCACGAAAGCAATGTGCGTGGATTCCTGGCGCATCTGCTCCAGGGCATTGAGGATCGAAAAACTGTCCAGCAGATTGATCGCCCGGCGCGCCAGGTGCTCCAGGTTCGGCTCGTTGCCCGCCAGGTACTCCTTGAGCAACTCTTTCTTGTGGACGAAGCCCAAGGGCTCATCCACCGCACCGTTACGGATCAACGGCAAGCGCGAATAGGGCGAATGCATCAGCTTCAGGCGAATGGTCTCGGGATCGTCTGCCAGGTCGATCGAGTCGACGTTGGCGCGTGGCGTCATCAAGGTACGGATCGGCCGCTCGGCCAGTTGCAGCACACCACTGATCATCACCCGTTCACGACGGTCAAACAACGGCCCTTGATTGTTATCGGCATCACCCAACAGGTCGGTAACGTCTTCACCAACCTCTTCCACCGCCAGGCTGCGCCCACCCAACAGGCGCATCACGGCGTGGGCCGTACGCTCCCGAACCGGGCGCAGACCTTGTGCCGACTTCTTGCGGCGGGCACGGGCAATCTGGTTGAAGACCTCGATCAGGATCGAGAAGCCAATGGCCGCGTACAGATAGCCCTTGGGAATGTGGAAGCCCAGGCCTTCGGCGGTCAGGGCGAAACCGATCATCATCAAGAAACCCAGGCACAGCATGATCACTGTCGGGTGCGCATTGACGAAACGGGTCAGCGGCTTGCTGGCCACGATCATCAGACCGATGGAAATGATCACCGCGATCATCATCACCGCCAGTTCGTCCACCATGCCGACCGCGGTAATCACCGCATCGAGGGAGAACACCGCGTCCAACACCACAATCTGCGCCACGATCGGCCAGAACATTGCGTAGCCGGCGTTGCCGGTGCGCTGGGAGATATGCCCTTCCAGGCGCTCATGCAATTCCATGGTGGCCTTGAACAACAGGAACACACCACCGAACAGCATGATCAGGTCGCGCCCGGAGAAGCTCTTGTCGAATACCTCGAACAACGGCTGGGTCAGGGTGACCAGCCAGGAAATACTCGCCAACAGGCCCAAGCGCATGATCAACGCCAGGGAAAGACCGATCAACCGCGCACGATCACGCTGCTCCGGCGGCAGCTTGTCTGCCAGGATCGCAATAAACACCAGGTTGTCGATGCCCAGCACCAACTCCAGCACAATCAAGGTCAACAGGCCGAGCCAGGCCGTTGGATCCGCTATCCATTCCATATAAAAGTCTCAGTCTCTTTATTGATTATCAGAATGCCGGGCACGGCAAAGTGCGGTCAGGTGACCGAAAAAGGGGAGCAGCCGGAATACGGGATGTTTCAGCGGGAGCAGCGAGGGCCTTGGGGAAAGACGACTGGGAGGCTCCGAGAGGGTGTTCATGCAAGTCCTGCAGTGACAAAAGGATTTTAATCGTACAACCTAAGGCCAAATCCCCTACAACGCAAAACTATTACAAGATCTGTCCCCCTCAGACATGCGATGCGTCAGCTTTTGCGTGTCGCGTCATCCAGCGCCAAAATCGTGTGGGCATTGGTGACCGTCGTTGCCAAGGTGTTGATTACACCGGAACGCAAAGCCCCCAGGGTCGCCGCCGCCTTGGTGTTTTCACTGGCAATGGCCACCACATCGGGAATACGAAACAGCTCTTGCACCGTCAACCCAATCACTCGCCCTTGAATCGTGTTGGCTGCCAGTTGACCGTAGATGTCGATAAAGTCATAACCCATCATGTCGCCCACGGCCCCGGACAGCCGCGCCTGGGAGATTTCCTGGGGTGAAAACCAACCCATGCGCACCATGTTGCTGTTCTCGCTCATATCGCCAATGCCGATCAAGGCCAGGTCAGCGCGGCGCGCGCGGTCCAGGGTCGAGCGTACCGTGTCGTTGCTGATCAGCGCGCTGCGCAACTCCGGGTTGGCCACCAGCGCCGGGGCATACAGGCTTTCACTTTCACCGCCAAAGCGCAGGGCCAGGCGACGGCAGATATGGTCCGGGTTCATGTACTCCCCAGCCTTGAGGGAACCGCCGATGGCACACACAAATGTGCAATTGCGGGTCACCGGCAAAAATACGTTATCGGCCACCGCACCAACATTGCGACCCATGCCCACGGCGACAATCATGCCGTCGCTCAAGGTTTTGTTCAGGTAGTTGGCCACCAGGCTCGCGACTGCCGAGCGCTGGGTGTCAGGATCACTGTGATCGACTGCAATCAATGCGCGATCCAGATCAAAGCGCTGCACCAGGGCCTGCTCCAGCTCATTGTTCATCGCCGGGTGCTGCAGCACGCGCACCTCGACAATCCCTTCATCGCGCGCACGCTTGAGCAGTCGACTGACTTTTGCCCGGGACAGGTCAAAGCGCTTGGCAATGGCCTCCTGAGTGACATTCTCAAGGTAATAAAGCATCGCCACTTCGGTCATCAGATCGATATCGCTGGCAGTGCGCTGGGTGCTGTCACTCATGGCAACGGGCTTCCGTTTCGGCATCAAAGGCGCATTCTCCCGACTCTTACCCCGTCACGTCCACTACTGATGCCCGTCGCGCTCAATGGCATTGATGCGCTCGACCTTGGCCCCGGAACGCGCCACTTCGAACTCCGAGGCCAGGAACGCGGTGACGATGCTTTTGGCCAGCTCCGCACCGACCACCCGTGCGCCTATCGACAGGATTTGTGCATCATTGCTTTTGCGTGCCCGCTCCGCCGAATAGGTGTCATGGGCCTGAGCGGCACGAATCCCCAGTACTTTGTTCGCCGAAATGGCCATGCCGATTCCCGTACCGCACACCAGCACTCCCAAGCGCTGCTGTCCGGCGTTGATGGCCGTGGCCACCGCCAGCGCGATGTCCGGATAGAGCACCGGGGCCGTGGAATGGGTACCAAAGTCAGTCACCGGATAACCCAACGCTTCAATGTGGCACTTCAACAATTGCTTGAGTTCAAAACCCGCTTCATCGCACCCGATAGCCACCGGGAAAGGTGTGTTCATGGCATTTGGCTCCGCTGCTGTGGTGAAACTCGATACCGATCATATGATCACTAACTGAAATTTCTCTCAGGCATTTCTCGGACATTGAGCGCCACCTGTCAAGCAAGATTTAACTGACCTGTCGGTCAAAGGCCTGTTATCGGGCGTTGTTTGCGTAAACGAAGGCTGCTACAACTTTTAAGTGAAAGAGATTGACTGATCAGAATTTCATTTGGTACACATATGATCACACGGTCAAGCGACTGCGTATCTAATAAGAATTCACAGCACGAGGACACGCCAATGGCCACGCCATTACTGCTCCAGGCTGAACATGTCGCCAAGGCTTACGCCGGCATCCCTGCCCTGCGCGACGGCCGGCTCTCGCTGCGTGCTGGCAGCGTGCATGCCCTGTGCGGTGGCAATGGCGCGGGCAAATCCACGTTTCTCAGCATCCTGATGGGCATCACTCAACGTGACGCCGGCAGCATCCTGCTCAACGGCACGCCTGTGCAATTCAACCGTCCGAGCGAAGCGCTGGCGGCAGGGATTGCGATGATTACCCAGGAGCTTGAGCCTATTCCCTACATGACCGTCGCTGAAAACATTTGGCTGGGCCGCGAACCACGCCGCGCCGGCTGCATTGTCGACAGCAAGGCGCTCTATCGACGTACCCGCGAGCTGCTGGAAAACCTGGAGTTCGACGTCGACGCCAGCCTGCCCATGCACCGCTTGAGCGTGGCGCAGATCCAGTTGGTAGAAATCGCCAAGGCGTTCAGCCATGACTGCCAAGTGATGATCATGGACGAACCCACCTCGGCCATCGGCGAGCGCGAAGCCGAAACCCTGTTCAAGGCCATCCGCCGCCTCACCGCCCGTGGCGCCGGCATTGTGTATGTGTCCCATCGTCTCAGCGAACTGGCACAGATCGCCGACGACTACAGCATCTTTCGCGACGGAGCCTTCGTCGAGACCGGACGCATGGCCGATATCGACCGCGCCCACCTGGTGCGCGGCATCGTTGGCCAGGAATTGACGCGTATCGATCACAAGGTCGGACGCGAATGCACCGCTGATTATTGCCTGGATGTGTCCGGCCTGAGTCGCAGCGGCGAGTTCCAGGACATCACCCTGCAACTGCGCCAGGGCGAAATTCTCGGCATCTATGGCTTGATGGGCTCGGGGCGCAGCGAGTTTCTCAACTGTGTGTATGGCCTGACCACCCCGGATTCCGGCAGCATGAGCCTGCAAGGCAAGCCAATGCCCATCGGCCAGCCCAAGGCAACCATCCGCGCCGGCATGTCGCTGGTTACCGAGGATCGCAAGGAAAGCGGCCTGGTGCTCAGCGCCAGCATCCTTTCGAACATTGCGCTGTCGGCCTACAAGCAGTTGTCGAGCTGGTCGCTGATCAATGCCCGCAAGGAAAACCAACTGGCCCTGGACATGGTCAAGCGCCTGCAGATCAAAACCACTTCCCTGGATCTTCCGGTGGCCTCCATGAGCGGTGGCAACCAGCAAAAAGTCGTGCTCGCCAAGTGCCTGTCGACCCAACCGATCTGCCTGCTGTGCGATGAACCGACCCGTGGCATCGACGAAGGCGCCAAGCAAGAGATCTATCACCTGCTCGACCAATTCGTGCGCGCCGGCGGCGCGGCCATCGTGGTGTCGTCGGAAGCGCCAGAGTTACTGCACTTGAGCGATCGCATCGCTGTATTCAAGGGCGGCAGGCTGGTGACTATCAGCAACGACACCGACCTTTCCCAGGAAGCCTTGTTGAGTCTTGCCTCATGAATGCCAAAACACTCTCTTCTGCAAAAACGTCCGCAATCAGCGCCGCACCGCGCAGCCGCCTGCGCCTGTCACTGGACCGTTTCGGCCTGCCGCTGGTATTTATCCTGCTGTGCGTGGTGATGGCCTTTTCCAGCGAATACTTCATGACCTGGCGCAACTGGATGGACATCCTGCGCCAGACCTCCATCAACGGCATCCTCGCCGTGGGCATGACCTATGTGATCCTGACCAAGGGCATCGACCTCTCGGTAGGCTCGATCCTGGCTTTCGCCGGGCTGTGCAGTGCGCTGGTGGTCACCCAAGGTCACGGCTTGCTGGCAGCCGTCAGCGCCGGGATGTTTGCCGGCGCCATGCTGGGGATGGTCAATGGGTTCATGGTCGCAAACCTGTCGATCCCGCCCTTTGTCGCGACCCTGGGGATGCTCAGCATCGCCCGCGGCATGACCTTCATTCTCAATGACGGCAGCCCGGTCACCGACCTGCCCGACGCCTATCTTGCGCTGGGCATCGGCAAGCTCGGGCCGATTGGCGTACCGGTGATCATCTTCGCCGTGGTCGCGCTGATTTTCTGGATGGTGCTGCGCTACACCACTTACGGGCGCTACATCTATGCGGTCGGTGGCAACGAGAAGAGCGCACGCACCTCAGGGATCGGCGTGCGCAAGGTGACGTTCTCGGTGTATGTGGTCTCCGGGCTGCTGGCAGGCCTGGCCGGCGTGGTGCTGGCAGCACGCACTACCTCCGCCCTGCCCCAGGCGGGCATGTCTTATGAGCTGGATGCGATTGCCGCCGTGGTGATCGGCGGCACCAGCCTGTCCGGTGGCACCGGCAGCATTGTCGGCACCTTGTTCGGCGCCCTGCTGATCGGGGTCATCAACAACGGTTTGAACCTGCTCGGCGTGTCTTCTTATTACCAGCAGGTCGCCAAGGGCTTGATCATTGTGCTCGCGGTGCTGATTGACGTGTGGCGCAAGAAAAAACGCTAGCCGCTTTTCCTCTGAAACGAACTGAACGACCACAACAATAAACGGAGTTCTCATCATGAAATTCGCCACATCCTTTGCCGCGGTCGCGGCCCTCACCCTGCTTGCCAGCAGCATCAGCCTGGCCGCCGAAAGCAAGCCTTACAAGATCGGTGCCGCCGTCTACGGCCTCAAGGGTCAGTTCATGCAGAACTGGGTGCGCGAGCTCAAGGAACACCCGGCCGTCAAGGACGGCAGCGTGCAAATCACCGTGTTCGACGGCAACTACGACGCGCTGACCCAGAACAACCAGATCGAAACCATGATCACCCAGCGCTACGACGCAATCCTGTTCGTACCCATCGATACCAAGGCCGGCATCGGCACCGTCAAGCGTGCCATGGCCGAAGATATCCCGGTGATCGCCTCCAATGCCAAGCTGGCCGACCCAAGCGTGCCATACGTGGGCAACGATGATGTCGAGGGCGGTCGCCTCCAGGCCCAGGCCATGGTCGACAAGCTCAAGGGCAAGGGCAACGTGGCAATCATCCAGGGGCCGATTGGCCAGTCCGCACAGATCGATCGGGAACGCGGCGAGATGGAAGTGCTGAAAAAACACCCGGACATCAAGATCATTGAAATGAAGACCGCCAACTGGTCCCGCGCTGAAGCCCTGGCTCTGACCGAGGACTGGCTCAACGCACACCCCAATGGCGGTATCTCGGGAATCATCGCGCAAAACGACGACATGGCCCTCGGCGCCCTGCAAGCGGTGAAATCCCGTGGCCTGACGCCGACTGAAGTGCCGGTGACCTCCATCGACGGCATGCCGGATGCGATCCAGGCCGCCAAGAGAGATGAAGTCACTACCTTCCTCCAGGATGCCCAGGCCCAATCCCAGGGTGCCCTCGACGTCGCCCTGCGCCAATTGGCCGGCGAGGATTACAAGCCTCGGTCGGTGATCTGGGAGCGTTATGCCAAGGATGTGAAATGGGGCGACGGCAGCATCAAGGAGTACATCCTGCCGTGGGTACCGGTGACCAATGCGAATGCCGATGCGCTGTACCAACAGGTCATCGGCGCGAAGTAACGGTTGCAACCTGTAATGCAATCCAAATGTGGGAGCGGGCTTGCCCGCTCCCACATTTGATCGCCACTGTTTTTGAGAATGGAGTCAACCCAATGTCTGGATTCTGGAATCAGGCCTTCGACCTCACCGGCCGTTGCGCGGTGATTACCGGTGGGGCCGCCGGGATCGGCCTGGCTTGCGCCAGCCTGCTGGTGGAGCGCGGCGCACGTGTCGCCTTGCTGGACCGTGATCCGGCGGTGGCCGACGTTGCGGCCAGCCTCGGCAGCGGGCACATCGGTATCGCTGTAGACCTGCGCCAACTCGACCAGGTGCAAAGCAGTGTCGATCGTGTGTTCGATCACTTCAAGCGCCTGGATTACCTGGTCAACAGCGCGGGCGTGGTCATGCTGGAAAAGGCCATCGACGTCAGCGAAAACGCCTGGGACACCACCCTGGACATCAACCTCAAAGCCAGTTTTTTCGTGGCCCAGGCCTGCGCCCGACATATGTTGGCCCAGGGCAGCGGGCGTATCGTCAACCTGGCGTCACAGGCTGCCGTCATCGGCCTGGACCGCCATGTCGCCTACTGCGCCAGCAAGGCTGCGATTGTCGGCATGACCAAAGTACTTGCCATGGAGTGGGCGCCGCACATCAACGTCAACGCCATCTCCCCCACCATCGTCGAAACGGCCCTGGGCAAGAAAGCCTGGGCCGGTGAAGTGGGCGAGCGGGCCAAGTTGCAGATCCCGGTCGGGCGCTTTGCCCAGCCGGATGAAATCGCCGGGCTGGCGTTGTACCTGCTCAGCGACGCTGCAAAGATGATCACCGGCGAAAACGTGGTGATCGACGGCGGCTACAGCATTCAGTAATTCATCTTTTTGTCGTGAGGCCTTGTCATGTCCACAACTACCGAACGCACCGCCGAACAACTCAACCCGATCATTCCCAAGACCATGCAGGCCGTGGTCTGTCATGGCCCGGAAGACTATCGCCTGGAAACCGTCGACGTACCGACGCCCGGCCCCGACGAGATCCTCACCAAAGTCGAGCTGTGTGGCATTTGCATGGGCGATATCAAGACTTACCGCGGCGCACCCTCGTTCTGGGGGGATGCCGAGCAACCACGCTACGTCAAACCGCCGATGATCCCCGGCCACGAATTCGTGTGCCGTGTCGTCGCCCTTGGCCCGGGCGCCGAAAAGCGCGGGGTCAAGATCGGCGACCGCGTCATTTCCGAGCAGATCGTGCCGTGCTGGGGTTGCCGTTTCTGTAACCACGGCCAGTACTGGATGTGCCAGAAGCACGACCTCTACGGCTTCCAGAACAACGTCCAGGGAGCCATGGCCCAATACATGATCTTCACCAAGGAAGGCATCATTCACCAAGTGCCGGACTCCATCGCCCCGGACGAGGCGATCCTGATCGAGCCGCTGGCCTGTTCACTGCACGCTGCCGAACGGGCAAATGTCGATTTCGATGATGTGGTGGTGGTTGCCGGGGCTGGCACCCTGGGGCTCGGGATCATTGGCGCGGTGCGTCTGCGCAACCCTAAAAAACTCATCGTCCTCGACATGAAGCCCGAACGCGCCGAGTTGGCCTTGCGCATGGGCGCCGATGAAGTGTGGAACCCGGCCGAAGTCGATGTCATGGCGAAGATTCGCGAAATCACCGACGGCTATGGTTGCGACATTTACATTGAAGCCACCGGGCACCACAAGGCGGTCAACCAGGGCCTGGCCATGCTGCGCAAGCTGGGGCGCTTTGTCGAATTCAGCGTTTTTAACGACGAGGCCACCGTCGACTGGTCAATCATCGGCGACCGCAAGGAGTTGGATGTCCTTGGGTCGCACCTGGGGCCATACATGTACCCACGGGCCATCGACTTTATTGGCAAGCGCAAGATCGATATGCGCGACGTGGTAACCCATAAATTTGCCCTGGCGGATTTCAAGCAAGCGTTTGCGGTGATGGAGCGTGGGGACAAGTCGCTGAAAGTCGTTCTCGAACCTTGAACGGTTCACCTCCCTTCAAAACAAGAACACAGGAGCCCGCATTATGAATCGAGTGATAAACGATCCGGACCAGGTGGTCGAGGACATGCTGCGCGGCATTCTGGTCGCCCACCCCGAACTGCGCCAAAGCGAAACCAACCCTCGGGTCATCAGCAAAGCCAGGCCGTCGGGTCCGAACCGCGTAGGCATCGTGACCGGGGGCGGCTCCGGCCATGAACCGGCGTTCCTCGGTTACGTCGGCCCTGGCCTGGTGGATGCGGTAGCCGTTGGCGAAATTTTCTCCTCGCCTACCGCCAAAAGCTTTTTCGACGCCTTCCGCGTCGCCGATCATGGTGCTGGCGTCGCCTGCCTGTACGGCAACTATGCAGGCGACAACATGAACGTGAAGCTGGCAATGAAAATGGCCGCCAGCAAGGACATGCAGATCCGCACGGTGGTTGCCAACGACGACGTGGCTTCGGCGCCCAAGGCCGAGATCGCCAAGCGTCGTGGCGTGGCCGGTGAGATCTTCATGTGGAAAGTCGGCGGGGCTGCCGCTGCACAGCATTACGACCTGGATGGCGTGATTCGCGTCGCCCAGAAAGCTGTCGACCACTGCCGATCCATCGGCATCGGCCTCACACCCTGCACCATTGCCGCGGTGGGCAAGCCGAACTTCCAGATCCCGGACGGCCAGATGGAGCTGGGCATTGGCCATCACGGCGAACCGGGAATTGAAGTGATCCCCATCGAATCCGCAGCGGCCATGGCCGAACGCATGCTGGCGCCGATTCTTGCTGACCGCGATTTCAGCCAGGATGACAGCGTCGTGGTGCTGGTTTCTGGCCTGGGCGCGACGCCAGTGATGGAGCTGTACATCTTCTACGCCGAAGTCGAGCGCCAGCTCAAGGGCAAGGGACTGAAGGTTCATCGCTGCTATGTCGGCAACTATTTCACCTCCCTGGAAATGATGGGCGTAACCCTGACCCTGCTGGGCCTGGACGCCGAACTGAAATCACTGATCGACCAACCCTGCCGCTCCATCGGCATGACCCAGGCGGATTGACTCATGAGCCAGCATTTCTCTACCCAAGACGGCAGCGCCATTGTCACCGACCTGGTGAGCGTGATCGTTGCCAACCGTGAATACCTCAGTGAAGTCGATGGCGCGATTGGCGATGGTGACCACGGCATCAACATGGCCAAGGGCTTTGCCCATTGCGGGCGCACCATTGAAGGTCGGCAACTGACATTGGCCGAGGCGCTGGACGAGCTGACCTTGAGCCTGATGGAAGGCATCGGCGGCTCCATGGGCCCGCTGTATGGCAGTTTGTTCATTGGCATGGCTGACGAGGTGCGTACCAGCGAAACTATCGACGCCGCGACCTTTGCCCGCCTGCTGCGCGGCGGCCTCACCTCTTTGCAAGACATCACCGAGGCGGGCGTGGGCGACAAGTGCTTGATGGATACGCTGATTCCGGCGGTGGAGGCTTTCGAGCATGCACACGCTTGTGGTACGTCTTTTCGTGACGCGCTGGAAAAAATGAAAAGTGCAGCCTCTCAAGGGCGCGATTCGACCAAGGACCTGGTGGCGAAAATCGGCCGGGCCAGTCGCTTGGGAGAACGTTCATTGGGTGTGCTGGATGCCGGGGCAGTATCGTGCTGCTTGATCCTGACCCGGCTGGCGGATTCGGTGCAGCCGCGCTTGCGTTAGCCAACAGCGCATTGCGTAGCAGCTATAGAGCCCAGGCGAGGCTGGGCTCTATAGCTGCTACGCGTTAGATTGAACCGGGCTTACCAGAACCGCTGCTGGGTCAGGCGGCTCCACCAGGTCAACAACACCCGATCCACCGAACCGCTGGCCGCCAGCCCAACCCGCTCTTGCAGGCTTTTGCGCTCGGCATAATGCAGGTGGAACAGTTCGGCGGTCTTGGCCTTGTTGGCCAGGTATTCGTCACTGGTTTGCAGCTCATCCACCAGTTGCTTGTCGAGTGCGGCAACGCCAAGCCAGACCTCGCCAGTGGCTACTTCATCAATCGCCAGTTGCGGGCGATAGCGCGACACAAAGTTCTTGAACAATTGATGGGTGATGTCCAGGTCTTCCTGGAATTTCTCCCGGCCCTTCTCGGTGTTTTCGCCAAACACCGTCAGAGTGCGCTTGTATTCACCGGCGGTCAGCACTTCGAAGTCGATATCGTGTTTTTTCAACAGGCGGTTGACGTTGGGCAACTGCGCCACCACGCCAATCGAACCGAGGATGGCGAACGGCGCGCTGACGATCTTTTCGCCGATGCACGCCATCATATAACCGCCGCTGGCCGCAACCTTGTCGATGCATACCGTCAACGGCACGCCTGCCTGGCGGATACGCGCCAATTGCGAGGAGGCCAGGCCGTAGCTATGGACCATGCCGCCGCCGCTTTCCAGGCGCAGTACCACTTCATCCTCGGGAGTGGCAAGGCTCAGCAGCGCCGTGATTTCGTGGCGCAGGCTCTCGGTGGCCGAGGCCTTGATATCACCGTCAAAATCCAGCACAAACACCCGAGGCTTGGCCGTGGGGGTTTTCTTCTGTTTCTTCTCGGACTTGCCTTGGCTTTTGCGCAGTGCCTTGAGTTGATCCTTGTCGAGCAGGGACTGCTCCAGGCGCTCACGCAGATCCTTGTAGAAATCGTTGAGCTTGCTGACCTGCAATTGGCCGGCATTCTTGCGCCGCCCTTTGCTGCGCAATGCCGCAAAACTGATCAACACCACGAGAATGGCGACGACCAGCGTGACGGTTTTAGCCAGAAAACTGGCGTACTCAGCCAAAAACTCCATGAGACTCCTTAACGATACGGTGCGCCAGGCGCGGATAAGCCCAAGCATACCGACGGCGTCGCCGGGGAGCCAGCGGTGAAACCCCTTGCAGCGGGCCTCTAACGAGCTTTTAAAACAAGCGTATGTTTTTCCATTGACAGCTTCCCGGCATCCTCATAATCTCGCCAGACTTTCAACGTACCGGGTGAACGGACGTGGGCAGCATCTATTTGATTCGACATGGCCAGGCCTCCTTCGGTGCAGACGACTATGACGTACTGTCGCCCGTCGGTGTGCAGCAGGCACAAGTGCTCGGCAGCCATCTGGCGGAGCTGGGCCTAACGTTCGACCGCTGCGTGTCGGGTGACCTGCGTCGTCAACAACACACGGCCAATGCGGCCTTCGAATCCTATAGCGCACAAGGCCTGACCGTTCCCGAGCTGGAAATCGACAGCGCGTTCAACGAGTTCGACGCCGACGCGATTATCCGCGCCCTGCTTCCGGGCTTGCTCGACAGCGAGCCCGAAGCCTTGGATATCCTGCGCAATGCCGCTCAAAACCGTAGTGAATTCCAGCGCATCTTCGCCCTGATCATTGAGCGCTGGCTCAGTGGCACGTATGACCCGCCGGGCCTGGAAAGCTGGCTGGGCTTCGTCGAACGCGTACAGGGTGGCTTGCAACGCCTGCTTGAGACCGCCGACAGCGCCCACAAGATCGCCGTGTTTACCTCTGGCGGCACCATTACCGCCCTGCTCCACCTGATTACCCGAATGCCTGCCGCCCAGGCCTTCGAACTGAACTGGCAAATTGTCAACACTTCGCTCAACCACTTGAAATTCCGTGGTCGCGAGGTGGCACTGGCTTCCTTCAACAGCCATACCCACTTGCAACTGTTGAAGGCGCCGCAGCTCATCACTTTCCGATGAACTGTGGCCAACCGTGACCCCAAGGTCACTGGCACCACCCATAAAAGGATCGAACCATGACTGACGTAGCTAAAGCCGTAGAAGCAATGAAAGCCAAATTCAACCCAGCCGCTGCTGACGGCCTGGACCTGGTGTTCGGTTTCCGTATCGATGACACCCAGAACTTCTCGCTGGTTGTTAAAAACAACACCTGCGAACTGCTGGAAGGCGAAAACCCTGACGCTCAAGTCACACTGGTCATGGACGCTGAGACCATGAAGGGTATCGTCAGCGGTGACACCGACGGCATGCAGGCTTTCATGGGCGGCAAGTTGCGCACCGAAGGCGACATGATGCTGGCCATGAAGCTGAGCGAATTGTTCCCCGCCTGATTCAGGGCAATCCTGAATCGACCAATCCCGCCTTCGCCGGCGGGATTTTTTTGCTTGCGAAAAACCTGCGTGACTCGCTCATTCATTTGCAGAATGAAGTCCAGAGGAATCTTCGTTTGCGCCCGGTGCCTGGGCTCAACAAAATCTGGCTGACGGATCCGTCCCTATTACCGCAGCCAGGAATTTTTCTATGTCGACCTCCCGCCATGTCAGCCCCGACGAGATCCGCAAGGGATTTTCCAAAGCCATGTCCGACATGTATCGCGCCGAGGTGCCGCTGTATGGTGCGCTGATGGAGCTGGTGGCCGAAACCAATGCACGACTACTCAGTACCGACGCGCAGTTGGTTCGACAACTGCAACGCACCGGCGAAATCCAGCGCCTGGACAGGGAACGCCATGGCGCCATTCGCCTGGGTACAGCCCATGAGCTGGCAACCATCTGCCGCCTGTTTGCGGTAATGGGTATGCAACCTGTGGGCTATTACGACCTGACGCCCGCGGGCGTGCCGGTGCACTCCACAGCGTTTCGCGCCGTCCATGAAAGCGCGCTGCAAACCAGCCCGTTTCGGGTCTTCACCTCGCTACTGCGTCTGGAGCTGATCGAGAACCCTGAACTGCGCGCCTTTGCCCAGGCGACTCTGGAAAAACGCTCGATTTTCACCCCGCGCGCCCTGGCGCTGGTTGAACAGGCAGAAGCCGACGGCGGTCTGGGCAGCAGCGATGCCGATGAATTTATCCAGCAAGCGCTGGAAACCTTCCGCTGGCATCACACCGCCACTGTCAGTGCTGCCCAGTACCAGCAATTAAGCGAGCAACACCGCTTGATCGCTGATGTCGTGGCTTTCAGAGGCCCGCACATCAACCACCTGACCCCACGCACCCTGGACATTGACCGCGTGCAAGCCGATATGCCCGGCAAAGGCATCACACCCAAGGCGGTGATCGAGGGCCCGCCTGCCCGTCAATGCCCGATCCTGCTGCGGCAAACCAGTTTCAAGGCGCTCGATGAACCCATCACGTTTACCGATACCCTGGGTAGCCACAGCGCGCGCTTTGGTGAGATCGAACAACGCGGCGTGGCACTGACGCCCAAAGGGCGGGCGCTGTACGACCACCTGCTGAATAGCGTGCGCGAAGAATTGGGGGCCTTCCCCAATGAGACCAATGCCGGGCGCTACACCCAGTTGATGGCGCAACACTTCCAGGCATTCCCGGATGACTATCGGTCAATGCGCGAGCAAGGGTTGGCGTTTTTCCGCTATTTCGTCACCGACAAGGCACGCACGACTCAAAGGACCAGCCCGGATAGCCTTGATGGGCTGATCGAAGCCGGCTACGTGGATGTCGAACCGCTGGTGTACGAGGATTTTTTGCCGGTCAGCGCGGCGGGAATTTTCCAGTCGAACCTGGGGGATGCGGCGCAAAGTCATTATGGCGTCAACGCCAATCAGGCCGAGTTCGAACAAGCCTTGGGACGCCAGACAATCGATGAGCTGAAGCTGTATGCAGACACCCAGCAGCGATCAATCGATATGTGCCTGAACACGCTGTTGGCTTAGGAGAAAAGAGTCCGCCCGACACCAATACGCAATCCTTGCGCAGTTGACGTGCCCCAGGGTCGGGCGAACGATTGGCATGATAGGCAGCGACAAGGTTTCTGTCCCCGGGACAATTCTGAACAAATCTGCGACTGCCTTCTGGAGGAACTCGCCAGCCCCTCCAGAAAACGCGCCTAGTGGGGGGGCAGGCTTAGCAGGTCAGCGATCTTGTCTTTGATCAACAAGCGTTTCTTCTTCATGTTTTCCACATCCTCATCACTGGCCTTGGCGTGCTCTGCTTTCAACACCTCCTTGTCGACGTCATCATATTGCGTAAGCAGCGCATCCAGGTGCTTGTTACCCGCCCTGCGTTGCTGAACATCTTCCTTGAGTAATCTCAAATCCAGATACAGGTCGTGTTTCACTGGCATGACGTACCTCCGCAAGCAGATCGATGACTGATACACCTTGAAGCTAGCCCATTGAGCACTGCCTTGTCATGCGTAAGGTCAATTCCTTTACACCAGCGCCTCAGTGAAAATCCCGACTGCGCACATTGATCCCCGCCAGCAGCGGCGTCAGGTCACTGAGGCGGCCGGCAATCAGATGACGAACCTCGCCCACCGCCTCCCAGCGGCCATCCACCTTGAGCAGCCGTGAGCCCACCAGCACCCGGCGCTGACGTTCGGCCAAGTCCCGCCAGACCACTACGTTGACATTGCCGAACTCGTCCTCAAGGGTCACGAAGGTCACGCCGCTGGCCGTGCCCGGACGCTGGCGCCCCGTGACCAGGCCTGCGACGCTGACATTGCGCCCGTGCTCCACCGACTGCAGTTCCCGTGAACTGCGGCAGCGCCGCCCCCGTAATTCATCGCGCAGCAGCGCCAATGGGTGAGGACCTAAAGTGGTGCCCACGCTGGCGTAATCGGCGTACAGGTCTTCGCCGACAGTCGGCTGAGGCAGCTGCACTGTTGCTTCCTCGGGACTCGGCACGCCGGCAAACAGCCCCAGTTGCTTTTCTACCCCGGCCACTTCCCAACGCGCCCGGTGCCGATGCTCGGCCAACCCGCGCAAGGCTCCGGCATCCGCGAGCAATTCCTGGGCGCGGGTGTCCAGTCGGGCGCGCTCGCCCAGATCGGCAATGTCTCGGAACTCATGCCGTTGGCGTGCCCTTTCGATCCGTCGGGCATCCTCTTCGCGAAAACCCGAGATCATCCGCAACCCCATGCGAATAGCCGGCTGCCGGCCCTCGACTGGCTCCAGGCTGCAATCCCAGTCGCTGGCATTCACGTCCACTGGACGAATCTGCAAGTGATGGCGACGCGCGTCCTGCAGGATCTGGTCCGGGCTGTAGAAGCCCATGGGCCAGCTATTGATCAAGGCACAGGCGAACGCTGCCGGTTCATGGCATTTGAGCCAGCAACTGGCATAGGTCAGCAAGGCAAAACTGGCGGCATGGGACTCGGGAAACCCATAGCTGCCAAAACCTTTGATCTGCTCGAAAATCTGCGCGGCGAAGGCCTCGGTATAACCGTTTTTCAACATCCCGGCACGCAGCCGGTGCTGGTGCGGCTCCAGGCCGCCATGGCGCTTCCAGGCTGCCATCGAGCGGCGCAACTGGTCAGCCTCGCCAGGGCTGTAGTCGGCGGCGACAATCGCGATCTGCATCACTTGTTCCTGGAACAACGGGATGCCCAGGGTGCGCTTGAGCACCGCTTCCAATTCTGGGGAAGGATAGGTGGTTGCCTCCTCCTTGTTTCGCCTGCGCAGATATGGATGCACCATGCCGCCCTGGATCGGCCCGGGACGCACAATGGCGACTTCAATCACCAAGTCATAGAACGTTTGGGGCTTGAGCCGCGGCAACATGGACATCTGGGCCCTGGACTCGATCTGGAATACGCCAATGGTGTCGGCGCGGCTGATCATGGCGTAAGTCGCCGGGTCTTCCGCGGGCACCGTGGCCAGCGTCAGATCGAAGTTGCGATAGTGCCGTAACAGGTCAAAGCAGCGGCGAATGGCACTGAGCATGCCCAGGGCGAGGATGTCGACCTTGAGCAGGCCCACGGCGTCCAGGTCGTCCTTGTCCCACTGGATGATGGTGCGCTCGGCCATGGCCGCATTTTCCACGGGCACCAGGGTGTCCAGCGGCTGCTCGGAAATCACAAAGCCGCCAGGGTGTTGGGACAGATGGCGAGGGAAGCCGATCAACTGTCGGGTCAGGCTCAGCACCCGCCGCAGCACCGCACTCTCGGGATCGAACCCTCCTTCGCGCAGGCGCTCCAGAGGCGGGACCTGGTCGCTCCAGCGCCCACAACAATCGGCCAGGGCGTTGACCTGGTCAGGCGGCAGGCCCAGGGCCTTGGCCACATCGCGTACCGCACCGGCGCCGTGATAACTGCTGACCACCGCCGTGAGCGCAGCACGGGCCCGGCCATAGCGCTGGAATACGTATTGCAGCACTTCTTCACGGCGCTCGTGCTCAAAATCGACGTCGATATCCGGCGGCTCGTTGCGCTCACGGGACAGGAAGCGCTCGAACAGCATGTTCATCCGGCTCGGGTCGATTTCGGTGATACCCAATGCAAAACACACCACCGAGTTGGCCGCCGACCCGCGCCCTTGGCAGAGGATCGAACGACTGCGGGCAAACCGCACGATGTCATGCACGGTGAGAAAGTAACTTTCGTAGCCCAGTTCGCTGATCAGCTCCAGTTCACGATTGATCTGCCCAAGGACCTTGGCATCGATACCTGTGGGCCAGCGCCGGGCGATGCCTTCTTCGGTCAGGGTGCGCAACCACGCTTCTGCTGTCTGCCCTTCGGGCACCAGCTCGCGGGGATATTGATAGCGCAGTTGGCTCAGGTCGAAGGTACAGCGTCGCGCAATCTGCACCGACTCCTTGAGCAAGCGCGACGGATACAGCGCACGAATGGTCTCGAGGCTGCGCAAGTGCCGTTCGCCATTGGGGTACAGGCGCTGGCCGGCGCTGGCTACCGGAAGATGATGGCGGATGGCGGTCATGGTGTCCTGCAAAGCACGTCTTGCCCGCACATGCATATGCACATCGCCACAGGCTACCGCCGGGATTTGCAGGCTGGCGGCCAGTTCCAGGCGATGCGCCAGGCGCCAGGCGTCGTCCTGAGCGCAGTGCAGCTCCACCGCCAGCCACAGTCGCTCGCCAAAAGTCCTGCATAGCCATTCGCCATCAGCCTGGGTATCGCCCTCCTCCGGCACCCATAGCACCACCAGCCCCGGTGCGGGGTCGGTAAAGTCTTCCCGCAACAAACGGTACTGGCCTTTTTCGGCGCGACGGCGGCCAAGAGTGATCAGCCGGCACAGGTGCTGATAGCCCTCCAGGCTCTCCACCAGCAGCACCAGTTTCGGGCCGTTTTCCAGACGTACTTCGCTGCCGACGATCAGCGCCAGTTCAACCGCCTTGGCCGCTTGCCAGGCCCGAACAATGCCGGACAACGTGCATTCATCCGTGATTGCCAAGGCTTGGTACCCTTGCTGCTTTGCACGCTCGAACAATTCCCGGGCACTGGACGCACCCCGCTGGAAGCTGAAATTGGACAGGCAATGCAACTCTGCATAGTGCTCGCTCATGCAAACCAGCCTTGCAGCCATAGCCCGCTGTTTTCACCCACCGTGCGAAAAGCCCAGCCCTGCTGACCGTTGCGGGTCTGGATCAGGTAGTAATCGCGGCGCACATCGGCACCATCCCACCAACCCGACTCGATGCGCTCCGGGCCCATCAGGATCTGCACGCTCCGCTCGGCCAGCGCTGTCGGTTCGCTCAGCAGCCAACCGGGGCGCCGGACCGGGCTCAAGGGCTGGCATGCGCGACTATCGGTGCCAGGTTGCCAGGCACATTCAGGGCGGTGGTCGGCGTGAAAGCGCAAGCCCTGCACGGCGTCATCCCCCAGGCGCGCCCGCAAGCGTTCGCGCAATTGTTCCCACGGCAGGGTTTGCTGCGGGCGCTCGTCGAACAGGTCCTGACGCTGGGGCACAAACAGCGGCAGGTCCGCGGCCACCAGACGCACGTTGCGCACCGGCGAGGTGACTTGCACTTGCTCCAGGCGCCCACGGGCCAATTCAAACAGCGTCGCCGGGTCGCGCTCGGCGCTCAACAGGCCAACCTTGACCAGGGTCGCCGGCGCCTGGGCATGCTCCAGGTGCAGATCAAAACGCTGCACACCACTGTCGCGCCCGCAGAGAAATGCGGACAAATCGCCGGTCAAACGACGCAACGGGAACAACAGTGCCTGGTGCGACAACACATCGAAATTCAACTCGATGCGTATATCAAAACGGTCCGGCGGCTGATAGAAATCCAGGGCCAGGGGACGCTGCCCCGACAACGTATCCAGATGTTTGAGCAACGCGGCATCGAACCGTCGAGCCAGGCTATGCCTAGGCAGTGCCTGCACCTGGGCCAGGGTGCGCAGCCCCATGCGCGACAAGGCAGTAGCTGTTTGCGGATCAAGGCCGGCCCGATCAATCGCAATGGCTCCCAGGGCCTGGTACAAACCCTCAGTGTCGGGCACGGCCAGGCCATCGTAAGCGTTGGCGAGCACCCGCGCGGCGGCCGGGTTGGGAGCGGCAACAATGCGATGACGAAAACCCAGCTCAGTCAGTTCCTTGCGCAGCCGTGCCTCCAACACTGCCCAAGGCCCGAACAGACCCAGGCTCGATTCGATTTCAAACAACAAGGCACGCGGGTAAAACACACTGACCTGGGAGCTGAAACGATAGGCCCAGGCGGCGAGAAATTGCTGCCAGCGCTCTATGTCCACAGGGTCATATTCGACACAGGCAAAGGCTTTGCTCAGGGCATGAGCCGCCGCCAGCGACTGCCCGGGACGCAGTCCCAACGCCCGAGCGGCATCATTGACGGTTTGCACAACCCGTTTCTGTGGAGTGCCGGCCAACAGCGCCAGCGCTTGATCCGGCTCGGGGCGCAGACGCTGCACGGCGTCCAGCGCCAGTTGCGGGAAGACAATACAGACCCAGCGCATGCCAACCTCAGTGCCCGACAGCCAAGGCAATCGGCGCGGGATGCGCCAGCCCGCCCCGACACTTGAGTACCCGCACTTGCGCAGGCCGGGCTTCGACAGCCAGGCGCAACGCAGCCGGCGACGGGTTGATCGCCTCGCTCATGGCGCGCCAGGCAAACGCCAGGGTCTGGCCGGTCTCGGCGGCCACCTGCAAACGGCGCAGGGCGCGGTCATCGGCCTGGCGCGGCCAGCACAGCACCGCGCCACAACTGCCTGAGCGCAGGCATTGCTCCACGGCCCACAGTGCATCGCGGTCATTGGCCTGAACCAGCACGAGCTGGCGCAAGTCCACGCCAGCGTTTGTCCAGGCATGGGGGTATGGGATATAGGGTGGTGCCACCAGAACAATCCGCTCCCCCGCCGTCGATAACCGCGCCAGGGTTGGCCAGACCAACTGCAACTCACCCACGCCCTCCTGGTTGATCAGGATTTCACTCAGGGCCGCCTCGGGCCAGCCGCCACTGGGCAGCACCGCATCCAGGGCCGTCAGCCCGGTGGGATGGATGCTGGCCGGTGGCGCTGCCGGCCGGCCTTTCCAGACCCTGCCGCCATTGAACAGCGAGTCCAGTGCCACCACGGCGCCCATCAGCCTTGCCTCACAAGGCCGCAAAACACGCCTTCGATCGCCAGGTCCTGATCGGGGCCGACCACGATAGGTCGATAAGCAGGGTTGCGTGGCAACAGACGCACATACTCACCTGTTCGCTCGAAACGCTTGATGGTGACTTCGCCATCCAGGCGTGCCACGACAATCTGTCCGTTCGCCGCCTCGGCGGTGCGGCGTATGCCTACCAGGTCGCCGTCAAGAATACCGTCTTCGATCATCGAGTCGCCCTGGACCCGCAACAGGTAATCGGGGGCCCGCGCAAACATGGCCGGATCAAGCATCAGGCGATTATGGACTTCGGCGTCGGCGCCGATGGGTAAACCAGCGGCAACCCGGCCCAGCACCGGAATGTCCAGCCATTGCGGCTTTACCGGTTGGTTGAGCAAGCGAATACCCCGCGCCTGGTTGGGGTTGACCTCGATAAAACCACCCTCGGTCAGGGCCAGCACATGTTTGCGGGCGACACTGCGCGAGGCAAAGCCAAATGCCTCGGCGATTTCGGCGAGGCTGGGAGACTGACCCTGCAGTGCGATACGTTCGCGAATGAAGGTCAGGATGGCGGTACGGCGGGGAGTCAAAGTTGTCATGGAGTACATTTGTACTCCTGTGGGAATTTTCTGACAATAGCCGCTAGTCGGCGCTCGCTAAAGCAACGGTCAAGGTTTGCGCTGCAGCACCCGGTCCATGATCCGATCGGTCTTCAACGCTTCGATAGCCAGCGCCGGATGCACGCTTTCACCGCGAATATGCGCGTTCATGCCCAATACGTGGTGCCACTGAATATGTGGGTGGTTGGCAATTTCAAGGGTTTCGTTGACCTGCCCTTCAAGCTGCAACGGCTGCTCATCAAACACCGAAAAGATGATGCGCCCCTGGCTGCCGATCAACTCCACCCGATCCTCGCGTCGGTCGGCCACAAAGTTCCAGCAACCCATGCCCAACGCTCCAGAGGCAAAGCTCCAGCAGGCGGTGACCGCATCCTCCGCCGCATAACGCCCGGCCTGGTGCGCGGTATAACCCGCGACCTCGACAATATCCCCCGCCAAGTACTGGAACAGGTCAAAACCATGGCTGGCCAGGTCGGCAAAATAACCACCCCCGGCAATCGCCGGGTCGGTACGCCAGTTACTCGCCAGGGTATCCGTGGGCGCCGCAGGCTTGCACAAGGTCCAGCTCAAGTGGCGCAACTCGCCGATACGCTCCTCTTGCAGCCAGGTGCGCACTTGCTGGAAACGTGGCAACGAACGCCGGTAATAAGAAACAAACAGATGCAAGCCAGCGCGTTCGAAGGTGCGCTGCATCAGCGCGCTCTGTTCGGCATTCAGCGACATCGGTTTCTCGACACAGCAATGCTTGCCGGCCGCTGCCACCATCAGGCTGTACTCCAAATGACTGGCCGGGGGCGTGGCGATGTATACGGCGTCCACTTGCGGATCATTGATCAGCGCCTGGGCATCGGTATAGAACCGGGCGATACCGTGACGCGCAGCGTAATCGCGCACAGCTTCTTCACGACGGCCCATGACGGCCACCAAGGCTGAACCTGGCGCCTTGTAGAAGGCAGGTCCACTCTTGAGTTCAGTGACACTGCCACAGCCAATCATGCCCCAGCGGATAGCGCTCATTTGCCTTCCTTCATCGGTATGTTTTCAGTTGGCCAGTATCGACGTTTTCCAGCCTCGCCTCCAGCACGCCCGGCACACACCCGGCATGACGATTGAATTACACTTTTATGACAATCATCTATCTGCCGGGGCACAGACGATGAAAATACGCGCTACGGTCATTTGCGAACATGAGGGGCATATCCTGTTCGTACGCAAGGCCAGGTCGAAATGGGCACTGCCAGGTGGCAAGGTCGAGCGCGATGAGCGGCCCGTCGGCGCAGCGGCCCGTGAACTGGAAGAAGAAACCGGCTTGAATGTGGATCGGTTGCTGTATCTACAGGAGTTGAAGGCAAACGACACGCTGCATCATGTGTTTGAAGCGTCGGTGATCAACATCGACGAAGCCCGGCCATGCAACGAAATCATCGACTGCCAGTGGCATGCCTATGGCGTCCTCGAGCAACTGAACGCCACCGATGCCACCAAGCGGATTGTCCGGTGTTTTCTGCGCAGGCTTTAGATAGCGTGTCGACAATGCTTGGGGCTCAGGCCCCGGATGCAGTTGCTGTTAGCAAACAACCCCATCAGAGGCCTGTGCATCATATTAGCGATAACGCTTTAACACTGTGCCGGCCCAAATTAATAGGTTAGCTTCGACGGGGCTGTACCTTGCTGTGGGCTCTCATCAGGGCGTTTCACGCGAACGTGCTCAGGCATGTCATCAACCTGTGCCCCGCCGAAATCGGCAATGGCATCCAAAGAGTTGGATTGAGGCATGGTCACTGGTGGGCGTACGGAGTTATCAATAGCAGTCACAATTTCACCTTAATATTGATTCAAAGGATGTTGGCTTTCTCAAGCACCTGTTTTGTGGATCGCTGACACAATCAGTTCCAAATAACTTCACTACCCCAACATCGCAAGCCTTCTGCAGCCCACCTTGATCTCGTCACGCAATTCGCCCATCCGGTTGCAAATGCCACGAATGCTGTCCAGGCCATATGACCAAACCGGAAAGGCAAATCGCAGGCAAAAAAAATCCCAAGTAGCTGATGGAAACTTGGGATTTAAAAATGCATAAACCGTGGGAGGTGAACGCCTGGCCATAATAACCATCGAGCAAACTTGTAACAAGATAATTTGCCACCTTTCGTCGGATCAGAATGCTGCTAAGTCATTCAATAACCACATGTTTTTTAAGGAGGAAGACATCTTTAAATGCCACTTCTTGGTGCAGCCCTTAAGTTTTCCGAGTCAAACCCACAACAACTATCAGGTTAATCAAGCGGTTATTTACGGGCCAGCTTGTAGCGTACGCACTCTTCATAAAAGCTCTGACGTACGGCAGGTGGTTTGAGCCGTGACGGGCTGTCATAAGTCTGTTCGGTGATTCCCATGGCCATCATGCGCATCCAGGATTTATTGAATTTGTAGGTCTGGATTTTCTGTCGTGCGGCGTACAACGAGACGCCCGACAATTTAAGTTCCTGAGCCCTTGCCGCCGTACCTGCTCCCCAACTGCACATGAATCGGTCGCCCTCACGCAGGGTTTTACCCTGGGCCGACACCGTCCCGCTCATCAGGGACAAGGCAATCAGCGTGACTTTCACATTGCACATTCGCATTCAGCCTAACCACCTGAAAATAAAAGTGATTTTGGCGAAATATTTGTAACAGCAGGGCCAGCAAATTGCCTTCTCTGCCTGTCATGATCGTTTGCAAGAAAGCTGGATCAGCCCAATAACAAACTGATCCAGGTTCAACTTCAAGGGTATTGCTGTAAGTCTCTCAACCCCTCTGGCTCAAATCACCACTGATACGTCGCACTGGCCTGAACTGTGCGCTGCGAGCCGTACCAGCACCAGGAGTAGGAATAGCAGGAGGCGACGTATTCTTTATCGGCCAGGTTGGTGGCATTGACCGCCAGGCGCAGGTTGTCGTCGGGAGTGTTGATGTGCGGGATGTCGTAATGTACCGAAGCATCAAACAAGGTATAGCCCGGAACCTTCAGGGTGTTGGCTGTATCGCCCCAGGAAGAACCGACATAACGCGCGCCCGCCCCTACGCCGAAGCCCTTGAGGTTGCCGTCGTGCAAGGTGTAGTCCGCCCACACCGAAGCGGTATGGCGCGGCACGCCGTAAGTGGTGGTGCCTTTGGTGGACACCGCCGGGCCTACGCCCACGTCGTTAATCGGCGCATAGCGCACGGTGCTGTTGGACTTGCTGATGCGGTTATCGAGGTAGGCGTAGGCCGCGGTGATGTCCAGGTTGTCGTTGAGACTGGCCTTGCCTTCCAGTTCAAAACCACGGGATTGTACTTCGCCGTCCTGGACCTGGCAGCGTCCGTTGCCGCACAGGTGGGTGGGGTCCGGATCCATAGTCGGCACGTTGCTCTGGCGCAGATCGAAGATGGCAGCGGTGATGAAACTGTTGCTGCCTGGAGGCTGGTATTTAATGCCGATTTCGTATTGCTTGCCTTCAGTGGGTTCGAACACCGAACCACCGTAGCCTGTGCCCGACTGAGGCGAAAACGACTCGGCGTAGCTGGCATAAGGCGCCAGCCCGTTATCGAACAGATAGACCACACCCAGGCGACCGGTAAAAGCCTTGCTGTCCAGGGAGGATTTGGACTTGGTATCGGTTTTTAATGTCAGCGTGGTGTTGTCGGTACTGGCCCAGTCGTACCGACCGCCCAACAACAGCACCCACTTGCCCCACTTCACGTGTTCTTGCAGGTATACACCGGTCTGTTCGCTACGAGCGGTCGCGTCGGTACCGAACTCCGGCGTCTTGATCGGCGCGCCATACACCGGGTCGAAGATATCAAGGGTCGGACCTTTGCCGTAGCCTGCCTTGGTGTCAGTGCTGGTGTTCTGGTAATCGACGCCCATCAGCAACGTATGTTGCAATGGACCGGTATCGAATTTGCCTTGCAACTGGTTATCGAGATTGTAGGCGTCCATGTCGACATCGGTGGCGATGGTCGAACGATTGGAGGTGCGGTAATCGGCTTGCAGATTGCTGTGGTAGATGCTGCGGTAAATACCTTCACTGCGCATATAGCGAGCATTCTGGCGCACGGTCCAGATGTCGTTGAAGTGATGTTCGAAGGCATAACCGAGGGAGAAATGCTCGCGGTCGCTCTTTTCGAAGTTTTTTTCTCCGTCGTAGAAGTCAACGTCAATACTGCGCCCCAGTGGGCTGTGCAGCACCGAGCCCCAGGCAGGCATCGAACCGTAGGACGCGCCCTTGGGGTCCTTCTGGAAGTGCCCGAGCAAGGTCAGCGACGTCGCTTCGCTCGGGCGCCAGGTAAAAGCGGTGGACAATGACTGACGTCGGGTCTCGGTATGTTGCACCTGACCGTCGGCATCATCGAACAAGCCGGCAACACGGTAGGAATACTCCCCTTGGTCATCCAGCGGCCCGCTCAGGTCGAAGGTAGTGCGCTTCTTGTTGAAGGTGCCGTACTCGACCCCTACTTCATGAAACGGTGTGTCCAACGGGCGCTTGGTGACCAGGTTGATCACACCACTGGGGCTGCCTTGGCCATACAGCACCGAGGCCGGTCCCCGCAGTACTTCGACGCGCTCCAGGTCGAAGGCATCCTTTTGCGGTGAGGCATCACGGCTTGAAGCCACGCGCAGCCCGTCGAGGTAAGTCACCGGGGCAAAACCGCGAATGGTCAACTGATCCAGGCGCGAAGCGGTGGCGCCACGGGTTTCCGGGACCACGGCGGCACTGTAACGCAGGATCTGATTGAGACTTTCGGCGTTCTGCGCACGCATCTGGTCTTTAGTGATCACCGAGATTGACTGCGGGGTTTCGATCAAGGCGGTGTCGGTCTTGGTCCCGGACAGGCTGCGAGTCGCTACATAGCCAGCAACCGGGCCGATTGGACTTTCGCTCTGGTAGGCACCGCTGATGGTGGTGGTTTGCAGTTCCAGCGTGCCATCTGCCTGCGGGATCGCCTCGATGCGGTAACGCTGTGCCGAAAGCGCCTCGGCACGCAAGCCGCTGCCGGCCAGCAACTGGGCCAGGCCGGCATCGCGACTCAACTGCCCGCTCACGCCGTTGCTGCGTTTACCGCGAGTCAAAGCCGGATCAAACGCCAACGCCAGCCCGGCCTGTTCGGCAAAACCATTGAGAGCCCGGCTCAAATCACCGGAGGGAATCGAAAAAAGCTGGACCGCGCTACTGCTTTCATTCGCCCATGAAGACTGAACGGCCAACAGGGGAACGGCGGCAATAGCCAGCGCCACTGACAACGCCAGTGGGTGCATCGGGCGAACAAAACGTGACATGAGACGTCCTGGAATATGGGGTTCTAATATCCATGACGGCCATGTCGGAAAATCGGGTATGAATGAGAGCGTTTTTTATTTGAGAAGAAATCATAGCGGCTTGATCACCACCATCAAATCGGTGAAATATTCCACCTTGATTGGCAAGTTATCCGCCAGTGTCGCCAGCGCTGCTTCAGTGTCATCGAGCTTGAACACCCCCGATACCCGTAACCCTTGCAGCGCACCGGGATCAAAGCGCACGACACCATGGCGGTAGCTGGCCAGTGTTTGCAGGACCTCACTCAGCGGCCGGTCATCCACCGTGAGCAGACCACGGGTCCACGCGGCCGGGTCGCTGCCAGCAGTCGGTTGCGCCGGCTGGGCAAGGCCATCCTTAAGGATCGACATGTTCCCCGCCGTGACTTTCACTGCATTGCTGTGATTGCCCTTGGCAGCCACCGTTGACTCGATCACCGTCACCCGCGTCGACCCGTCCGCCACGCGCTGCACCAAAAAGCGTGTGCCCAATGCGGTTGCCGTGCCCTGATCGGTGCGCACTACGAAGGGCCGCTGGGCATCCTTGGCCACCTCGACCCACATCTCCCCTTGCAATAACTCGATGATCCGCTGCCGACCGTCGAACTTCACGTCCAGCGCCGAGTTGCTGTTGAGCTGCAACTGGCTGCCATCCGCCAACACCATCTGGCGCCGCTCGCCAACGCTGGTGCGTTGGTCGGCCATCCAGACCGGCAGGTGTTCTAGCCCCGCCCAACCGCACATCAACACTCCCAACAGCGCCACAGCTTGCACGCCACGAGAGGCATATCCCGGTTTGTGCGCGGCGAAGGCCTTGCTCAACGCCTGGCGTGCCGGGGCAGCGGGCAGTTCATCAAGGCTGCCCCAGAGCACCCGCATCCGCGCGTAGGCTGTCCGATGCCGCGGATCAATTTGACACCAGGTTTCAAACGCCTCGCGGTCAGCATCGGTGACTTCATCGTCATGGAGCAACGCCAGCCAGCGCGCCGCTTCGCTGATGATCTGTTCGCAGGATGAATCTTGCAGGCTCACAATGGATCGGCGCCGTGCAGCGTGTGGTAGCAGTGCACCAACGCGTGGGAAATGTAGTTTTTCACGGTGCTGGATGACACCTGCAACTGAGCGGCGATTTCGCTGTAGGTCAAGCCGTCAAGGCGGCTGAGCAGGAACGCTTCGCGGGCCTTTTGCGGCAATCCGGCGAGCATCAGCGCAATCCGCTCCAGAGCTTGCAGGGCGACATGAATGGTCGCCGGATCGGGCATGCCGGCGTCCTGGAACTGGATGACCAACGCTTGCATGTAGGCTTTCTCGATCTTGCGCCGCCGTGCCCCATCAATCAGCAAACGCCCGGCAGTCGTCGCCAGAAAGGCCCGGGGCTCCTTGATATTCTGTGGTTCGGCCAGCAGCAACACGCGCACGAACGCATCATGGGCCAGATCCGCTGCATGCTGCGGACAGCCCAGCTTCTTGCGCAACCAGCCATGCAACCAGGCATGGTGGTCACTGTAAAGCGTGGTGAAGGTCTGCTGGCGACAGGTGTCAGGACGGTCGGCCACGGGAAAGTCATGCATGCGCAAAAATTTCTCAAATAAGAAAGATTACCAATCGCGCAAACGATGACAGCAAAACGATGTGGGGGCAAGGGTTCAAAAGCATGGGTTTTTACGGCGGCTGCGCAGCCGGTCGTGGCGTCGTTCTATCCGGTCGTTGCCACCCAAGGATTTACGCTCAACGCAGGCTCCATGAAACCCCGGCATACACCCCCATTCCATCGCCCGGGGTCGAGCGTGCCATGTCGCGCCCCTTGTCGTCATAACCTGGCGTGACGGTATTGGCATAGCGTTGGTGGGTCAGGTTGCGCAGGTCGACCCAGGCTTGCCAGTCCTGCTTCGGCGCGTCATAGCCAACGGTGGCGCCCAATAGGCTATAGGCCGCCGCGTAATAAGAGTTGGCATAGTCCACCGCGACCCGTGACGAATGCTCGCCATTGAGGCTGGTGAAAAAACCATTGGGATGGCTGTAGCGCAGTTGCGCCTGGTAATAATGCCTGGGAATCCCTGGCAGCGTGTTGTCGCCGAAGCGCTCGTCATCACGGTAGTGAAAATTGCTGTACGTGTAGGCTTGGCGCAACGCCAGTTGACCGCGATTGCCGCCGTTCCATAACGGATGGGTCAGACCCAGTTCCAGGCCTTGATGAATGGTCGGGCTGGCGTTGGACTCGGCAATGATCGCGGAGGTACTTGAAGTCTGCGCCTGGGTTTCAACGCTGAGCAGTTCGTGACGCACCAGCGAGTGATACAACGCCAGGTCCCACTGGCCGAACCAGGCTTCGCCACGCCCGCCCACTTCCAGCGTGGTGGCTGTCTGGTTTTGCAGTGCCACACCTTCGCGTTGCAGTCCGGTAGCCGGGCCACTTTTATCAGGGAAATACTTGTTGGAACCCCAAATCATCGACCAGGCATGCGGCGGTTCCACCGAGCGACTCAAGTTGCCATAGACCTGCAATTGCGGGCTGAAGTCATAGCGCAAGCCTACGCGCGGGGCGTAGTCCCAGTCGTGGGTACTCACCGGCGCCTGGGTGGCGGGATAGGTCACCTCGGTTTCACGGCGGGTGTAGATCGCCGCCAGCCCGGTGGTCAGCCACAGATCGGGCAGCAACTCCAGATCGTTCCCCACATGCAGCACCGTATCCGAGCCCAGGTAGCTGTAGTCACGGGTCTTGGTGCCGGGGGCATAGCCTGCCGTGTTGCCGGCAGGCACGCGCACATATTCCGACGCGCCGTTGTTGGGCAGCCCCTGAGTCGTACGCAGGCCGATGGTGGTCTTGCTGTCGCGACCGAACAGGGTGTCCTGGCGAATGTAGTTCAAGTTGCCGCTGATATCGGTGTAAGCGACTTTGAGGCGATTGGTGCCCTCGCGCAGGTCCATCGGGTAGTCGTGATAGGCCAGTCCGGCTTCGATCCTGGCATTGTCGTCCAGGTGCAAGGTGGTCTTGTTGGCGATCCAGGTGGAACCCGGCTGCAAGCGCTTCGAATCCCGCGCCAGGTTAAGAGCATTGGCAGCCCGCGGATCGTGGTTGATCTGTTGCCGGGTGAGCTTGCCAGGGCTTTCGTTGGCCGTTTGGCGGTAGCGAAAATAGAAGCGTGTTTCCAGGTCAAGGTTGAACCGGTAGCCAAAATTCGCCGCCACGCCCTTGGCGCTGCCGACGCTTTGCTGTTGGAAGCCGTCGTAATCCGAATCGGTCAGGCTGAGGTAATAGTCGGCATCGCCCAGCACTTGCCCGGAGCTGATTTCCCGCTGCGCATAGCCATGACTACCCACCTCGTAACGCACGCGCAGCTTGGGCGCATCGTAGCCGGTGCGGGTCACATAGTTGATCGCGCCGCCCAAGGCCAGTGCACCCCGCTCAAAACCGTTGGCGCCGCGCAGTACCTCGACACGGCTCAGCCACAGCGGATCCTTGAGTTCATAAGGCGTACCGCCCGGTCCGGTCAACGGCAGGCCGTCGAAGGTTTCGTACAGGCCAGATGCATGACTGCCGGGACCGCGGTTGATCCCCGAGCCGCGAATGGAAATTTTCACCCCTTCATTGTTCGCAGCCTTTGCATAGACACCGGCCTGGTACTTGAGCACGTCCTCGTTGCTGCTGAGCCGTCCCTGCGCAACGCTCGCCAGGTCGATGTAGTTGGTCGCGCCCGGCACCTGTCTGAGCTGCGCCTGCGCCGCCTCGCCCTCGCTGACCTCGACACCGGTGACTTCCAGCGGTGCCAATTGCAGCGCATCCTGCGCCTGCGCCAGATGGCTGAACGCCAGGGCAGCGAAACAGAGGGCGCTCGGGGAAAGAAGCAGCAAAGGGGGTTGCAGGCGCATGGGCCGAATCCTTGAAGAAGTCAGCGTTGGAAGCCCCGAGGGATGCACAGGTCACGCATCGGTATGCATCGAACCGCACAGGGACCAGCGATTGCGCTAATGTGCTGCTCGATGTGCTCCCCTCACTTTCGAGTCAGACTATTTTCATGCGTAATGTGATCCTGGGCAGTGTATGCCTGCTCTCTTCAATGCTGGTCGGCTGCCAGCAGCACCCGCCCGCCAACGATCAATTGGATGCCGTGCTCTGGACCCAGACATCCATTGAGCATGAGCTGATCTATCGCCAGGTCTTCGCCAATGCCACTCGCCAACTTGACGTGGCCCTGGCTTCGCCGGACTGGGACGCCCTGCCCTTCGCCCCGCGTAACCTGGCCGGCCTGCCACCGGCGGTGATTGTCGATATCGACGAAACCGTGCTGGACAACGTGCCCCTCAATGCCCGGGATATCATCAGCAACCAGACCTATTCCTACGATCGCTGGAACACCTGGGTCGACCAGGCCAAGGCCCAGGCGCTGCCCGGCGCAGTCGCATTCTTGCAGGCCGCCAGGCAACGCGGGATCAAAGTGTATTACCTGACCAATCGTGAGCACAGCCAGGTCCAGGCCACCGTCGATAACCTGCGCCTGCGCGGGTTTCCAGTAGAAAGCAATGAACAGGTACTGGCTGCCGCCACGCCTACCGGCCACTGTGAACAGGCTGGCTACGGCAAGAACTGCCGTCGCCAATGGGTTGCCAATCACGCGCGTGTATTGTTGCTGGCGGGTGACTCCCTGGGGGATTTCGTCCAGGCCGAGCACAACACCCTCGCAGATCAGCGTCGGGCCGTCGAACCCTACCTGAGCTGGTTTGGTCAACGTTGGTTCCTGTTGCCCAACCCCACTTACGGCAGTTGGTACAGCGCCCCGTACGGCGATCGCGAAGAAATACCGTTTGCGCAAAAACGCTACTTCAAGCAACAGGCCCTGCAGTTGCAGCCGTAGGCGCAAACCCCGTGGCCTGGCGGTACTGGCGCGGAGTAAAACCGGTCAACGCCTTGAATTGGCGGGTGAATGCGCTGTGATCGGTGTAGCCGCATTGCAGCGCAACTTCAGTGATCGGCATCTCGGTATGCAATAGGCGATGGGCGTGTTCGAGGCGCACTTTCTGGATCATCTGGCGAGGCGTCAGGTGGAACACGCGCTTGCAGTAGCGCTCCAGCTGCGCCACTGAAATCCCGGCGATGCGGGTCAGCTCTCCCAGGGTCACACGCCGATTGAAATGCGCGCGAATATGCTCATCCACCGCCGCCAGGCGCTGATAGGCCGGGTGCGTCTGGCTGGCCGATTGCAAGTCTACGGAAATACCCGCCAAACCGATGATCGCGCCGTCACGGTTATACAGAGGCCATTTGTGGGTCAAGCACCACCCCGGCTCGCGACTGCCGTACAAGTGCAGTTCCAGTTGGTCCTCCAGCACCAGGCCCTGCTCCAGCACCCGTCGATCCTGCTCGGTATAACCGGGGCCCAACTGCGCGGGGAACACCTCGGCACTGGTCTTTCCCAGTAGCGGCTGTAAGTGTTTCAAGCCACAGCGCTGCACCAGCGTACGGTTGGCCATGACGTAGCGCGCCTGGACATCCTTGATGAACATCGTCGCATTGGGGATCACATCGAGCATCGGCAACAGCAGTGCCACCCCCGCGAGCAGTTGCTCGATGGTTTGCGGACGATCCAGGTCGCGCCCCTGGCAAAGGCTCGCAAACGCGCTCTGCATCATCACATTCACTTCCTCTTCGGTCGGACAGGCCAGGCGCCCGCCAGGCAGATTGCCCGATGCCCGACTGCCTGTCGAGCGTGCCCGCACACCGGCCAATTGTGCTGATTTCGTCATTCATAGCGGCGCAAGACATCAATCGCGAGCGTGGCGATGGGTTCACTGTAGCGCCACTGCATGCCTATCCAAAAACTCACAAAAAGGCGCCGCTATGTCAGCCCAAGGCAAGTTCAAGAAACAGCTGTCTCTGATCGACCTCACCTTTATCGGACTGGGAGCCATCTTCGGTTCCGGCTGGTTGTTCGCCGCCAGTCACGTGTCGGCCATCGCCGGTCCCGCCGGAATCTTCTCCTGGATAATCGGCGGTTTCGCCGTACTGCTGCTGGGTATTGTTTATTGCGAATTAGGTGCAGCCTTGCCCCGTGCCGGCGGCGTGGTGCGCTACCCGGTGTATTCCCACGGCCCACTGTTGGGCTACCTGATGGGCTTTATCACGCTGATCGCGTTTTCAAGCCTGGTGGCAATTGAAGTAGTCGCCGCCCGGCAATACGCTGCCGCGTGGTTTCCTGAACTGACCAAAGCCGGTTCCAGCGATCCCACGCCCATGGGCTGGTTGTTGCAGTTCGGTCTGCTTTGCCTGTTCTTTGTGCTCAATTACCGCAGCGTGAAGACCTTCGCCATCGCCAACAACCTGGTGAGCGTGTTCAAGTTCATCGTACCGTTGCTGGTGATCGGGGTGTTGTTCACCTTCTTCAAACCAGAGAATTTCCATTCCCAGGGTTTCGCGCCGTTTGGCCTGTCGGGCATCGAAATGGCGGTCTCCGCCGGTGGGGTGATCTTCGCCTACCTGGGGCTCACGCCGATCATCTCGGTGGCCAGCGAGGTGAAGAACCCGCAACGCACCATTCCGATTGCCATGATCCTCTCGGTGCTGCTGTCCACGGCGATCTATGTCTTGCTGCAAGTGGCGTTCCTGGGCGGCGTGCCCACGGAAATGCTCGCCAACGGCTGGGCCGGTATCAGCAAGGAACTGGCGCTGCCGTATCGAGATATCGCCCTGGCCCTGGGTGTGGGCTGGCTGGCCTATCTGGTGGTTGCCGACGCAGTCATTTCCCCCAGCGGCTGCGGCAACATCTACATGAACGCTACGCCACGGGTGATTTACGGCTGGGCGCAAACCGGGACATTCTTCAAGATTTTCACCCGTATCGATAAAAAATCCGGCATCCCGCGCCCGGCGCTGTGGCTGACCTTTGGCCTGTCGGTGTTCTGGACCCTGCCGTTCCCGTCCTGGGAAGCGCTGATCAATGTGGTGTCCGCCGCGCTGGTGTTGAGCTACGCCGTCGCCCCGGTATGTGTCGCCGCGCTGCGTCGCAACGCCCCGGACATGCCGCGCCCGTTTCGCGTCAAGTGGATGAATGTGCTGGGTCCACTGTCATTCATCATCGCTGCGCTGATTGTCTATTGGTCGGGCTGGAACACCGTGTCCTGGTTGCTTGGCCTGCAAATTGTGATGTTTGTGGTGTACCTGTTGTGCCGCCGCCTGGTGCCCACGCACCACCTGAACCTGGCCCAGCAGGTGCGCTCCAGTGCCTGGTTGATCGGCTTTTACGCCGTGACCATCGTGCTGTCGAAACTCGGCAGCTTTGGTGGCCTGGGCGTACTCACTCATCCATTCGATACCGTGGTCGTCGCAGCCTGCGCCATGGGTATCTATTACTGGGGCGCAGCCACTGGCGTACCGACGCACCTGGTGGAACTCGAACACGAAGACGATGAAAGCGAAGCCGTGTTGCCAGCCACCGACGTGCAACACGCTGGTATCCCGCTTTCATCCCCAAACCCTGCCAATCACTGAATGGACCGCTTTATGAAACGACTGCACGTGATTGACTCACACACCGGCGGCGAACCCACACGCCTGATCATCAAGGGCTTTCCCGAACTGGCTGGCAACACCCTGCCTGAGCAGCTCGACAGCCTGCGCAACCAGCATGACCACTGGCGTCGCGCCTGCCTGCTGGAACCCCGTGGCAACGATGTACTGGTCGGTGCGCTGTACTGCGCGCCGGTTTCCAAGGACGCTACTTGTGGTGTGATTTTCTTCAACAATACCGGCTACCTCGGTATGTGTGGCCACGGCACCATTGGCCTGGTCGCCTCGTTGCACTACCTGGGACGCATCGCTGCGGGCGTGCACCAGATCGACACCCCGGTGGGCACCGTCAGTGCCACCTTGCATGAAGACGGCGCCGTCACTTTGCGCAACGTGCCCGCTTATCGCTATCGCCAGAATGTGCCGGTGGAAGTGCCCGGCCATGGCCGGGTCTACGGTGATATTGCCTGGGGCGGCAACTGGTTTTTCCTGGTGTCCGATCACGGCCAGACGCTGCACATGAACAACGTCGAAACCCTCACCGACTTCACCTGGGTGATGCTCAAGGCCCTCCAAGCCCAAGGCATTCAGGGTGAGGACGGCGCGCTGATCGACCACATCGAGTTGTTTGCCGACGACGACCAGGCCGACAGCCGCAACTTCGTCATGTGCCCCGGCAAAGCCTACGACCGTTCGCCTTGCGGCACCGGCACCAGCGCCAAGCTGGCGTGCCTGGCCGCCGATGGAAAACTGGCGGCCGGCGAGCCGTGGGTGCAGGCCAGCATCACCGCCAGCCAATTCGAAGGCCGCTTTGAATGGGAAGGTGAACGCATCCGCCCCTATATCACCGGTCGCGCCTACATGACCGCCGACAGCACGCTGCTGATCGACGAACAGGATCCTTTCGCCTGGGGCATTTGAAACGCCTCGGCACTGCTTCAACAAACCCTTCCCAAGGAGATAGAACAATGAGCGATAACATCTTCACCGGCTGCATTCCCGCCCTGATGACCCCGTGCACCGCTGCACGTAAACCGGACTTCGACGCGCTGGTCGCCAAGGGCCGTGAACTGATCGACCTCGGTATGAGCGCGGTGGTGTATTGCGGCTCCATGGGCGATTGGCCGCTGCTCACCGAGGCCGAACGCCAGGAAGGCGTGGCGCGCCTGGTGGCAGCCGGCGTGCCGACCATTGTCGGTACAGGAGCGGTCAACAGCCGTGAAGCGGTATCCCATGCCGCCCATGCAGCACAGGTCGGCGCCCACGGCTTGATGGTCATTCCACGGGTGCTGTCCCGTGGTGCCTCGGCCACTGCACAAAAGGCCCATTTCGCTGCAATCCTCAGCGCCGCGCCCAACCTGCCAGCAGTGATTTACAACAGTCCGTATTACGGCTTTGCGACCCGTGCCGATCTGTTCTTCGAACTGCGTCGCGAGTACCCGAACCTGATCGGTTTCAAGGAGTTCGGTGGTGGCGCAGACTTGCGCTACGCGGCAGAAAACATCACCTCACAGGACGATGCCGTCACCCTGATGGTAGGTGTCGACACCCAAGTGGTGCATGGCTTCGTCAATTGCAACGCCACCGGCGCCATCACCGGCATCGGCAACGCCTTGCCCCGTGAAGTCCTGCAACTGGTCGCCCTCAGCAAAAAAGCCGCCAAGGGTGACGCCAAGGCTCGCCGTCTGGCGCGTGAACTGGAGGCTGCGCTGGCGGTGCTGTCGTCCTTCGACGAAGGCTGCGACCTGGTGCTCTATTACAAGCATCTGATGGTGCTCAATGGCGATCAGGCCTACAGCCTGCACTTCAACGAAACCGACGTACTCAGCGATGCCCAACGGCGTTATGCCGAGAACCAGTACGCGTTGTTCCGCCAGTGGTATGCCAATTGGTCGGCCGAGCAGAACGTCGACTGATAACGGGTGCGCCGCTGTGATGCAACTGGGCCTCACAGCGGCCAAACACACCATCAAGAACCCTCATTCTCAGGATCAAACCATGACACTGACAGGCAACATGCTGATCGGTCAGCACGCCATTGCAGGCTGCCGCGAGGCGATCCGCGCCATCAACCCCGCGACCAACAACGCTCTGGAGCCGGCCTATCACGGCGGCACCGGCGAGCAGGTGGAACAAGCATGCGCACTGGCGTGGTCAGCCTTCGATAGCTATCGCGAGACGTCGTTGGCGGCACGTGCCGAATTCCTTGAAGCGATCGCCAACGAAATCGAAAAGCTGGGCGACGAACTGATCGACCGCGCGGTCGCCGAGACCGGTCTGCCGCATCCGCGAATCCTCGCTGAACGAGGTCGTACCTGCCAGCAGTTGCGCACCTTTGCCCGCACCGTGCGCAGCGGCGAATGGCTGGATGTGCGGGTCGATACCCCCCAGCCACAACGCCAACCGTTGCCCCGTGCGGACCTGCGTCAGCGTCAAATACCGCTGGGGCCGGTGGCGGTGTTCGGTGCCAGCAACTTTCCGCTGGCCTTCTCCGTTGCCGGCGGCGACACCGCATCGGCGCTCGCCGCCGGTTGCCCGGTAATTGTCAAAGCCCACAGTGCCCACCCAGGCACCAGCGAACTGGTAGGCGGCGCGTTGGCTCGGGCCGTCAGACACTGCGGACTGCCCGAGGGGGTATTCTCATTGCTGTTTGGTTCCGGCCGCGAAGTGGGCATTGCCTTGGTCAATGACTCGCGGATCAAGGCGGTTGGATTCACCGGCTCGCAAAGTGGCGGCATAGCGTTGTGCAAGGCGGCGCAATCGCGTCGCGAACCCATTCCGGTGTATGCGGAGATGAGTTCGATCAACCCGGTCTATCTGTTTCCCGCAGCGCTGCAGTCTCGCTGCGAGACAATGGCACAAGGTTTCGTCACATCCCTGACCCAGGGCGCGGGGCAGTTTTGCACCAATCCTGGCCTGGTGATTGCTATTCAAGGTCCGGACCTCGCGCGCTTTATCAGCATCGCCAGCGACCTGCTCCAGCGCAGTCCGGCACAGACCATGCTCACCCCCGGCATCTTCAACGCATTTGAAAGCAGTGTCGCTACATTGACGGGACATGCCCAACTGGCCGCCACCGGGTTGGCTGCCGAAGGTCCGAACCAATGCCAGGCACATCTGTTCACCACTCAGGCGCGTGACTTTCTGACTGACCATCGCCTGCAAACCGAAGTATTCGGTGCCGCCTCGCTGGTTGTGCAATGCGCCAGCGCAGATGAAATGCGCGAGGTGACTGAACACCTGGAAGGCCAGTTGACCGCCACCCTGCATCTGGACGACAACGACATCGGACATGCGCAAGCGCTGATGCCTGCCCTGGAGCGCAAGGCCGGGCGCCTGTTGGTAAATGGCTGGCCGACCGGCGTCGAAGTGTGCGATGCCATGGTCCATGGCGGCCCCTTTCCGGCCACCTCGGACTCGCGCTCGACCTCGGTGGGCACTGCAGCCATCCTGCGTTTCCTGCGCCCGGTCTGCTACCAGGACTTCCCTGACAGTCTGTTGCCGTCCCCCCTCAGGCACGACAATCCGCTGGCGCTGCGCCGCTTGCTCGACGGTCAGCGAGAAGCCTAGGCCATGTCGGATTCCTTGATGGCAAACAACCTGACAAACCAGACCGATATAGCCGTCGTCGGCGCAGGTATCATTGGCGTCGCCTGCGCTCTGCAACTGGCTCGCCAAGGGCGGCGGGTAGTGATCATCGATCAACAGGCACCCGGCATGGGCGCCTCATTCGGCAATGCCGGGCACCTGGCGACCGAGCAAGTGTTTCCCATCGCAGATGGGTCGATTCTCAAGCGTTTGCCCGGCATGCTCATGGACCCGATGGGCCCGTTGCGCCTGGACTGGAAGTACCTGCCCCGCGCCCTGCCCTGGTTCATGCGCCTGCTGTTGAACCTGCGCCCGGCGCCCTATCAACGCACGGTAACCGGTATTCGCGCGCTCAATGAAACTAGCCTGGGTGCCTGGCAGCGCCTGCTCCAGTCGATCTCCCGGCCCGAACTGTTGAAAGAAGACGGCTCGCTGCTGGTGTTCGAACGGCACGCGTCCTATGCAGCCATTCAAGCGCTGCAAGCCCGCATGCGTCAGCAACAGGTGCCGGTCGAGCTTTGGTCTGCCCAAGGGGTCCAAGCGATGGCTCCGCAGTTGAGCGAACAAATTAAGGGCGGCTTGTTTTTTGCGCAGACCGGACATTTCATCGATCCCTATCAGCTTGTTTGCGAACTGATGGAGGCCGCCAAGGCTCATGGTGTGCAGTTCTTCAGGCAGCGGGTCGAGGACGCGCAACTTACCGAGCATGGTGTGTCGCTGCAAACTGATCAGGGGTGCTTGAACGCCAGCCAAGTGTTGATCGCATGTGGCGCTCACTCGGCCAGGCTGACCCACGCGCTCACCGGTAAAAAAGTGCCGTTGGACACCGAGCGCGGCTATCACCTGATGCTGCCACATGAGCACGAGCGGTTGCCGTTTGCTGTCACCTCCCTGGAGCGCAAGTTCATCATGACGCCCATGGCCGCTGGCTTGAGACTGGCGGGCACTGTCGAGTTCGCCGGCCTGGACCGGCCGCCGAACATGGCACGAGCCTGGCAGTTGCATCGTCTGAGCCAGGGTTTGTTTCGTCGCGACTTAAACGCGGAGTCGGCGACGCCATGGATGGGGTTTCGCCCATCCTTGCCAGACTCTCTGCCCATCATCGACCGGGTCTGCGCTGGCAAGGTGTTGCTTGCTTTCGGCCATCAGCATTTGGGTCTGACTCAGGCAGCCGTCACGGCTGAGCTCATCGCTCAAATGGCATCGCCCCACAGGGCTGCTTCGCACGGCTTGCCGGCGCTGCCCCCTTACCGCCTGGATCGATTCTGAGGGTTATTGGTCCGGCCCGCTGACAAAAAATAGTTTGTTACAACTGGACTGCGTGCAGTGCAAGAACTTTGAGCTTCAGGCCGGTTCTTAAACACAAGACGTGTCTTAACCGTGAGCGTCTCATCACTACCTGCTGAGGTTCACACTATGCGAATGACACTGCCTGCCCTAGCCCTGGGCATATTGGTTACACAGGGTGCCATGGCTGCTGGAGACGGCACTGCCGCTCTCGGAGGTGGTCTGGGTGGAGCCTTGGGTAACGTCGTAGGGCAACAGATCGGTGGCTCCACAGGTGCCGCAGTAGGTGCTGGCGTCGGCGGGGCCGCCGGTAGCGCAATCGGCGCACCACGAGGCAACAAAACCGAAGCGGCCATTGGTGGCGGCCTCGGATCGGCTGGCGGCTCGGTTATCGGCAATCGCCTGGGAGGCACCACCGGCTCCACCATCGGCGCCGGCCTGGGTGGCGCGGCGGGTGGCGCAATTGGCAATAACCTTGCCGACGACGACCACCGTTCTGATGGCAAGAAATACAAGAACAAAGGCAAGCACAAACACAAACACAAAAACAAACACCACTGATGCTCTGAGGAGCATCAAATAGAGCCCGGCCAAGTGCCGGGTTCGTTGTTTGTGGCAGGTACGCTAGCCAGCTAAAACTGGAAAAAACGGTCGGGACGGCACGGACCAAGTGCTGGAGAGTTCCTGGCATCGATTATCTCTTCACTGGCAAGACGCCCCACTATCGCCGCCAGGATAACCCCCGGATGCATCGCGCAAACGTATACACCGCCGACTTTTGGCAAGTACCCGATGATGGGGATGCCATCGACGGGAAATGGCCTGAGCCCGATACAGGACAATTCCGGCTCAATCGAAACAACTCCATGGAGCTCGTTCTGAATGGCCCGGGCCGCCCGTAGCGCTATCGCTGCTGGCTGGTTTTCCAAGGCGTCGTCCACGTAGTCTTCCGCCGCCAGCAACGTACCATCGCTATCTTGCCTCACCTCCATTTCAGGGTTGGAGATAATTGTCTGCACAAGATTGGGCTGTGACTTGTAGCGAATGAAAATCGCAGGAGAAGCCTCTATTGGAAGAGAGACCCCGAGCAAGTCCGTGAGCCTCGTAATACCCGTGCCTGCCGCCAACACCACGACATCGGCATCGATGATGCCCCTTTGTGTCTCGACGCCTGTCACCTGTGCCCCCTGCACTGCAAAGCCCAGAACCGGAGTATGTGTGAAGACCTTCGCCCCACGTGCCTGGGCACCTGCAACCAAGGCATGCGTTACTTGCACTGCATCCAACGAGCCTTCTTCAGCCTGAAAAAAAGCGTGTTGAGGAGGGTTCTTGAGATTGGGCTCGATATCGAGAATCCGAGCGCCGGAGATCCGGGTTGCCGAAACCTGGTTATCGTTTGACTGCAGCCCTGCATCCATATTTACGCCGTAAGTCAGCGCGCCAGTCCATCGCACCTTCAAGGCAGGTAGTTCAGCCTCAAGTCGACGGTACTCGTCGATGGCTGCATTGCGTAACAGCGCGATAGGATCGCCGCCGCGGTGAAACGTGTTGAGCCATGCAAACGAGGCCGCTGTCACTCCGCACGCGATATCCTGGGCTTCGATCAAAGTGACGCTCGCACCTTTGCACGCCAGGTGATACGCCAGGGACGCGCCCACGATGCCCGCACCAATGACGACAACCTGCTTGCCCAGCACATTGCCCATATCAGCCTCCACTCCATCGAACGGATGATTGTACGAAAGTCACAGGGGGCCAGGCATGAAAATCGCGGCACTCATGTTCCCCCTTTTTCTGTCTTGCCAGCTCCCGATGACATTGCTAATGTCGACCCATGAATAACTATCGCCTCACATCGATTACCACCACCACGACCGCTCAAAGCGGAGCGTGCGAGGTGTCGTGAGCCAATAGCAGACGAACTTCAAAGGCCCGCCAGCAATGGACAGGGCCTTTTTTTGTGCCTTGTGTCGCTGGCTCAAACGCAAGGAGATGCACCCATGTACGCCCTGTTGATACTCGATATCCAAGTTGGGCTTGTTCACGGCCCGGAAAAGCCTTGGCGCTGCGAAGAGCTGTTGGCAACCGTGAATGCCCTGATGGACAAAGCACGCAGCGCAGGTGCTGCGATTTTCCTGGCGCGCCACGTTGGGCCCGCTGGGTCACCAATCGAACCCGGTAGCCCACTGACGATGCTTGCGCAAGAATTGGAGCTGCGGGGTGGGGAAATAGTGTTTGAGAAGCGACGACCCAACGCTTTCGAAATGACCGACCTGGTTGGCAACTTGCGCTCTCGCGGCGTCACCGGTGTGGTAGTCACAGGAATGAAAACTCAATATTGCGTCGACAGCACCTGCCGTGCTGCCCGCGATCTTGGGTTCGATGCAGTACTGGTCGCCGATGGCCATACCTGCTCAGATACGTCAGTAATGAAAGCTCAGGACATCGTCGCCCATCACAATGCAACGCTGGACGGAGCATTCTGCCGCCTGGTGCGGGCCGAGGAGTGGCACTTCTGCGACTCTGCTTCCTAGAAGCCCAACTTGCGCAATAGCAGAGCCTCGATGTTGTGATCATCTGCGTTGGTCTGGGTCACCTCAAAAGCGTTCTCAAGCCTTCTGATAATTTCATTATTCATGCTCCGCCTCCCCGCCTTCGCAGTGCTTTTGATTTTCGCATGTAGCGGACGGGGAAGACGGACAAGGAAAGCCTGAAGGTTACTCTGCATCTGGTATGCTCTAGCGGTATCGATGGGGCAATATCATATGAACATCATCGTACGGATAGCGTTAAGACTCTTCTGAAAAAAAGCTGGATATCTCTGTTTTAAACATCGTCACGAATGAACTTGCACAAACCGCTTTGCCACCATTTACATTCCATCCATCGCGACTACGCTATAAAACTTATTCATTTGAGCTGAGGGATAGATGGACACCTTAAACAGGCTCGAAATAGAGGCGGTGCTCTCCAGCCGCCTTCCAAAGTGCACAATTTCCTGCACAATCAGCGCTGACAGTACCTTGTCCGTGGATGTTACAGGCCCGGACTCAGACCAGTTCACCATCATTAACATCGATCGAGGCCAATACCATGGCGAGGCCGGTATCAATAAGCTCGCCCGCGAAATCCTCGAAGAAATGGTGATTTCACGACGGGCGACTCGAAGCCATGGATAGCGAGTTCTCTCTGCCGATTCTACTGGCACACCCCGCTGCTGTAGTAACCTCAGGCATGGCGGCCCGGTGCAAACTCTCCGGGGCTTCAGCTGATCTTATCTTTCGCGGTAAGAAACCAGGCTGATGATATGCAAAAAATCTTGATGATTCTTGCAGCCATATTTGTGTCAGGGTGAACCGCCCCCCAGCACCTTAAACATCTTCAGCCCTAGAAACAAAAAGCCCCGCATTATTCGCCCCACCGTCACACCGGCTCAGCCGCGACAACTCTGGAACGCCGGGCAAAAGCCAGCACCATCAGCAGACCCAGACCAGCCATTGCTGCTCCGGCCAGGGAAATCGCCGGATAACCCAACCCAGCGTTGATCACCGCGCCGCCCAGCGCCGCACCAATTGCATTGCCGAAGTTGAAAGCACCGATATTCACTGCCGAGGCTAGATTGGGCGCGTCCTTGGCGGCTTCCATCACGCGCATTTGCAATGGAGGTACCAAGGCAAAACTGGCTATACCCCAGATCAAGATAGAAACTGCAGCCAGCAGCGGCCAGCGCATCAGGACAGTGAACGCCAGCAAGACGAGAATCAGCACGCTCAGCGAAACGATCAGGGTACGGTCTATCGAGCGATCCGCGGCTTTGCCGCCCCACATATTGCCCAGAGTCAGCCCCACACCGAACAGCACCAACATGACAGTGATAAAGGTGCTGGAGGCATGGGTCTCGCTACTCAGGATCGGCGCGATATAAGTGAAGACGGTGAACATTGCACCTGAGCCAACTACGGTCAGGGCCAACGCCCCTAGCACCGGGCCACGGCCCAATACCCGAATTTCTGCCAGCACACCTCTGCTTTGCGGTGCAGGCACGTTGGGCAGGGCAAACCACAATGCGGCCATAGCCACCACGCCCAGACCGGTAATTCCCCAGAATGCGCAGCGCCAGCCGAACAGTTCGCCAAACCAGGCGGCCAGCGGCACACCGCCGATGGTTGCCAGCGTCAGGCCCATGAACATGGCCGCGACCGCCCCTGCACGCTTCTCCGGGGCAACCAAACTGGCGGCGACGATGGAGCCAACGCCAAAGAACGCACCATGGTTCAGTGAGGTCACCACCCTGGCGACCATAAGGCTGTAATAGTCGGTCGCCAGAGCTGACATCAGATTACCCAAGGTAAAAATCGCCATGAGTCCGATCAACAAATAACGCCGGGGAATCCTGCCGGTGGTCAAGGTCACCAGCGGTGCGCCGAGCAGTACTCCGAGGGCGTAAGCACTGACCAACAGACCTGCGGCGGGAATGGAAACGCCAAGGTCTGCAGCGATGCCCGGCAACATGCCCATGGGGGCAAACTCAGTGACGCCGATGCCAAAGGCACCAATGGCAAGTGCGAAAAGTGGTGGGTTGATACGCATGGAAGGCTCCTTATCTGTGCTGCAAATGCTACGATTCAGCCTTTTCAGGCGGTAGATAGCATTTCTGACAAGCACCTTTGCGCGCGGAGCACAGATGGATTTCAATGGCAGATCAGGCGAAATGGCTATGTTCGCTACAGTGGCGCAAGAGGGCAGCCTGTCGGCTGCCGCTCGTGCATTGGGGCTGACACCTTCGGCAGTCAGTCGGATCATTGCGCGTACCGAACAACGTCTTGGCACGCGCCTGCTGCTGCGCACCACTCGATCAATCACTTTCACCGCCGAAGGCGAGGCTTACCTGCGCGGCGCCCGGCGTATCTTGGCCGACATGGCGGAAGTCGAAGAAGCCATCGCCGACCAGGGCGTGCCGAGGGGCCGTCTGCGGGTCAGTGCCGCCCTCGGCCATGGGCGACAGACCATCGTTCCCTTGGTGGCAGCATTCAGCGCCCGCTAGGCCCAGACGATGGAATCATCGTTGCCTGGAAGTGAGGGAGCACAAGAAACAGGAGTCCGTATAAAACCATATTTCGGATTAGACAATGCTGAAATTTTACCAGCCCCACGACTAGAACAGTTCAAACATCGAATTTTATGTTTAAAAAAGCAAGTATGCTATCCGACAGAGAAGCCATTTGCGGAAAAAACATCATTGACAAACTGCTAAAGCACAAGGCTGCCAGTAGAAATCTTATAGTTGTAACTCACAACACCTGCATGAAAGATTTAGTAAGGACAAGCGGACAGAAGTATTCATGGAACCCTGAACATGGGAGCCCACCACTTTCAAAAAACAAGAAAAAAGGAAAACAGATTATCGACATTTTAAATGCTGATAACATCCCTAAAAAACCATCGGCAATTTAAAAAACCATTCACAAAAAAACTTAAAACAAAATCAAACCTCACCCTTCAGAGTTTAACGCATTGAATATAAATTAGTTGCACTCAAAGCAATAGGCAGTTTAGCGCTTGCACTTTCATTGAACGCCCAAGCCGAAGTTGACTACGGTTACATGTATCCACCCATGCTACCGAATGAACAAAGCATGAACGATTTACCTTATGCCATTCCGTGTGCAGAGGCCGAAAACCAGTATGGGGCAAAATTCTACCGTTGCACATGGTATAGCATTCCAAGAAATATTCCTCAGTGGAGTGTACAGCAGCAGCGTAACGTCACCTTCAGCAACCACGTCAGCGGGAAATGTATGCGAGGCACTTGTCGTGCATCCAATGGCTCAGGCATCTATGGCATGTACGGTCAAGACCTCAACTTTAGCCTATCTGTTAACTTTTACATCTATGAAAGCGAGGATGGTTATCCGATAGCCTATCGCATGGACGGTGGACCAAACAAAAAGGGGAAAGAGGTTACCTACGCTCAAGCCCGTACAACACTCCAAGACTTCTTACTTGATCACGGCATCAGCAATACAAGCGTGAAAGACTCAATTGCTGCCTACTCAATGGATGCGAATGCAACGAGCGGTTCGTCAGTCGATAACGTTCCACAGGTCGAAAATACCCCCATGACAAAACCCACAAAAAACATTGACGTGAAAGAAGCCTGGTGCAACCCGCGCGCAGACGATGAATGCACCATCAATGGCAAAAGCGCCCAAGGCGGAGTTCAAGCAATACCTGCCAGCAGTCTATGAACTAGAAGTACTCAACGCCGGCTACTGCGAATATCCGATTTGCCATGACAAAAATGATAAGCCGGTCGTTATCAACTAATGCAAAGGCACGGCGCTTAGCGTGCCTTTATTTTTTGTTAACCAGGAAATATAGTACATTTAAGTAAGCGGTAAGTTGATGGCGTGGATTTTATCGGCGATGATGAAAAGTCCAATCAGACTGCTCTGATTTTTCAATCGTAAAAAACCTTCAACGCGCGCTGGCTATCACTGGTAAGTAATCGTGAACGTCGCCGACGCATTGGCCGGGCCCGGCGTCACCTTGTTCCCTGTCTGCAAGTAGCGGGCCTTCAGTGGGATTGTGTAACTGCCCTCGGTGGTGAGCAGGTTAAGCCCGGCACTTCGGTTTGTTGCCAGGGGCAAACCGGTTCCATTAGGCAGGGCAATCTGCAAACCAATGCCGGTGGCCGAAGGTGCAGTGCCCGCAGCGCTCGGGTCGAGGTTCATGACACCCGTGCCAGGGGTAATCGCTGTTCGCGCCGCATCAATGCGAAACAGCAGGCTGTTATCGGTCCGGGCTCCACTGGTACCGCTGCCGCTAGGATTACTGCCGCTATTGGAGGTCCAGCCTGACGCATTCGTGGCGAATGTTCCGTTGAACGCCGGGCAGTTGTTTAATGCGATGGAAAAATCCTTCCAGCCTGTGGCGCTATTGACGCCGGTAAAGGCTTTGAGCTGATGCGTTCCCATGGGCACCGACACATTCGGTGTATTGCAAGTGCGCGAGACAATTTGAAGACTACCGGAAATACCCATCTTGAAGCCCAGCACCCTGGCATCACCGAAGTTGCCGAACAGGCTCACGATCGGCAACGTATTGCCCACTAGCACACCCGGCGTCACGTCGCCCAGCTTGATCAAGACCAGCTCAAAATTGGAAGGCCCATCCATTGGGACCATGCACCTGAAGCCCGGCGAACACGTGGTCGCACTTTTGTCAGTTTGCCTTGGCAACGGGCCCCCCCAGCTAGTGAAGGCGACCCCCAGCCCTGGAATGCTGGTTCTGTAGACTTTGTTGGCATACGTCCCGGTAGACACACTGGCCAGGCCATAGCTGGAGTCGACTGTCAGCTCGCTCCACTGTTGATACGGGGCTGTGAGGCATTCAAGTCTGGGGGCCTGGCCAGCAGCGATGTTGAATTGCTGACGATAGACTTCAGTACCCACCGGCACATCCCGCCCGACAGTGATGGCCGATATCTGCAATGGCATGAAGCCCACGGCCGGCTGAATACCATTCGTGTAGGTGCAGGTGACCGCCATGGCCGTACCTGCCGCCGCCCACAGTGCCGCAACGGCCAGGCCCGACTTGATCAAAGCGCCGATAGTCATAACTGTACCTTTTGAAAAGTGTCGGGCTTCACGCTGCCAGCGACTTGTTTACCTGCCGCGCACAGCGCGTCAACTTGCTGCAATTGCTGGTCTTCGCCCGGGCCTGGAGGAATCATCAAGGCGCACTGCTGATGCGCCTGGCTGCCCCAGTTGATCCGTAACTGACGGGTGCCTGGCTTGATCCGTGCGTAGAGCAGGCCACCCTGGCCGACCATGCCTACCGAGGTACCGTCGCCATCCGTCACACCTGCGCCAAACGGCAGGCTGCTGCCATCGTCCAGGCGCACGTTGAGCAACACGGCCCGGCCCTGGTTGGTGGTGTATTTGAGCAGAACCACAGCACCGGCACGCGGTGCCACCTGCTGGCTGGTTTCGTTGAGCTCGACGTCCAGCGAGCTGCCAATCGGGTCGATTGCGACTTCGTTCAATTCATAAGGGCGCAGGTACGGCACGACGGCGTTGCCGCTGCCATCCAGCTTGAGCCCCGGATAACCCGCTACTTTGGCGCCCTCGGCACCCGGCGCATTGACGACTGCCATGGTCTCGCCACGATAAGGCGTCATCGTCACACCACCGGGGTGCGCAACCACCGTGCCACTGGCCCCAAAGGACGCGCTGGTATACCCGTCGCCACGCCCCAATGCTGCACTGAGCATGGCGCGGGCGCCGGTGTATTGACCGTTGAGCGAAGCGCTTTTGTTGCGGCTGGCTCCGTCATGGCCGATCGTGGCGCTGTAACCGTACTGACGGTCCTCACCGGCGGTGCCGCTGATACCGGCTTGCTCATTGAAGTGGCCCTGGGAATCACGGCCCACTTGCGCCGTGAGTTGCGGGGCAAACCGCGAAGCGCCGAATTCCAGAGGCATACTCATGGTCAGCAGAAAGCTGTTCTCCATGTCACCCAATCCGACACGGCTGCGGTTGGCATTGAGGCTGAAACTCACGCGGTTAAACTGTTTGCTGTAACTGAACTGGTACTGCACATCGCTGCCCGGCAGGTTCCAGTAGTTCTGCGCATAACCGCTGATCGCTACCTGCCCCCACTCCCCCAGACTCTGGTCAGCCGTGACCGACAAGCGGCTACGCGGACGCCCAAGCATGCTCGAGTCCCAACCATTTTTTTCGGCGTCCAGCAGTTGCACTGCGTTATTGAAATCCAGGTAGTCACGGGTGGAAAACCGATAGGCCGCGACTGAGAAATTACTGCCCGTGCTGAGCACATTCTTGCTGTAGGACACACGCATGCTCTGCCCCTTGGCGGTACCGCTCGCCAGATCAGTCTGGGCATGGGTCACGTCCACCGCCACGGCGCCGATGGGCGTGCCAAAGGCCAGGCCGGCGAGTACTGCCGTGTAGTTGTCACTCGACTGCACGCCACCAAAACCGGTGAAGGTGTTGTTCAAGCCATATTGCAGTGTGCCTTGCAGCAGGCGGGCCTGGTCATCGACGAAATTATTCCGGGTTTCACCGGCGGTCAGGCTGAAACGCGTGGTGCCAGGGCGCAGCAATTGGCTGACCGAGGCATAGGGCACGATAAAGCTCTGCTCGGTGCCGTCCGCTTCAGCAACGGTCACGTTGAGGTCACCGCCGTAGCCGGTGGAGTACAAGTCGTCGATTTCAAAAGCGCCGGGGGCCACGGTGGTTTCCAGCAGCACGTTGCCTGCCTGGCGAACGATCACCCGCGCGTTGGTGCGAGCAATGCCGCGAATGACCGGGGCGTAACCGCGCATCGAGTCGGGCAGCATGCGGTCGTCGCTGGCCAGTTGCACGCCGCGATAGGACAAGGTATCAAAAATATCGCCCGTGGTATTGGATTCGCCTACCGTCAATTGGCTTTTCAGTGCAGTGATATCGCGCTGGGCATAACTGTCCAGGGCCTGGTACTGAGTGCCCTGGAGTGACTGCCAGCTCATGGAGGCATTGTGGCGCAGCCGCCAGTCGCCCACGTTAAGACCCGCATTGAGCCCCAGGTAGGCCGAGTCAGAGCTGCCGGTGCGGGTATGGTTGCGATTGCTGTTGAAGTTGTAACTGAGCATACCGGCGGTAACACCGCGGTCCCACAATTCCGGGCTGACATAACCCCGCGCATTACGCTTGAGCGACACCTGCGGAATACTGAGGTCGAGGGCCTGGTTATCGGGTGAAAAACTCGCGCTTGCGCCCGCAATCAAACGCCCCACTGCTGCGCAACTTTGGCTGTCGAGCGCTAGGCTGGCCTCGGGCGACAGGCTGGACATTTCCACGCCCTGACGCTCCAGAAACGCACGGTTCATGCACACGACAGGGCTGCTCCCATCGGCTTGAGCCTCGATGCGAATGTCCTGGCGACTGTTCAACTGACCATTGAGTATCACGTCCGCGCGATATTGCCCCGGCATCACCGGGTTGCCGCTTTGATACGCGCCAAGATCAAGACTGCGTGAGTCTTCAGGCAGGAACGCATCGTTGAACTGCACCTCTTGCGCCAGCGCAATTTGCACGCCACAGGCACCTGGAACGATAGCCAACGCTCTGAGAATCAAGATCGTCAGCGGATTCAAGGCGAAGCGAGGCTGCGCCTCCAGGAAGTGCCTGGAGCGGGAAGAGGTCTTCATAGATAACTCGCGCGTAAAATCGTCAGTGATTAATCAAGGCTTGAGTGTTTTGCGGATCAGGACCAAAGCGCCGTAATCGTTGATGGCGTTGAACTCGACATGAGCAGCGCCGACTGGCCGGCGTTTGAGCGTCGGTAGCAGGAACTGCCGGGTTTCGCCCGGACCGACCATCCCATCCTCGCTACGGTCCCTCTGGGCGCCTGCTACAAGATCCAACTCCACCAGCGATACGTGGAACGCCGTCGGATTGAATGCCTGCAGTGCCATGCCTTGACCGCTACGTGCTGGAACCAATTGCCATTGCACTTGCTCGATTGCCTCGCTGGCGGTGCCAGGCAGCGTCATGGGGCGGTAGAACAATTTGATCCGCGAGCGAAAAGCCATCTGCAAGGTGTTGAGATCTTCAGCGCCCTGAGGCTTGGGCGGGATCTCCAACACGTTGAGCCAGAACACAGATTCTTTGTCCTGGGCCAATGGTGCGCCAGTGAACATCACCCGAAGGCTTTGCCCCTTGGCAGGATCAATACGGGCCACGGGTGGTGAAAGTACAAAAGGTGCTTTAGAGCTGGTGGGTGTTGATTCAACACTCCCCGTGTCGATCCACGACTGCGTCAGTGCAGGCTGTGTGCCGTTATTATTGAGCTTTACCGTGATTTCCTTCTGGTCCGACGGGTAGATCAAACGCGTACCGGTGATCACTACACCCGCCGTCGCCTGAAAGCACACAAGTGCTGTAAGACTTGCCAGAAGCAGTTGTTTCAATGGAAGTGTGCAAAGCATTACGTCGTCCCGTTGCCGCCTGGAAGCCCGCCCTGTCCATGTCGAACAGGGCGGGCGTCCAAGGCATGCGACTTACTGATAGTTGATAGAGTAAGTGACGGCGCTGTTGAGCTTGCCCGGAGTAGTCACGCCTTGGGCGTAGTACTGAACGGCGTATGGCAGCTCTGCAGTCAAGGCGACTGGGTCGATGTTGATACGGCTGGTGCTGGACACCTGACCGGTGTCGCCGGCTTTGATAGCAAGACCGGTAACGCCGTCGAGCAGTTGCAGTTGGACGTTGCCGGCAGCCCCCTTGGTGATCAGGTTGCCGCTCTTCGGATCAACGTTGGCACCGGACTCAAAGAAAGCAGAGGCTGTTTTGAGTGTGGCGGAGCACTTGCTCAACTGAATATTAAAACCGGTGGCGCCGGCCACTTTACCGGCAGAAGCCAGCACCGAGGTCGACAGCGTCGGCAGCGTAACGACCGTGCCGTCTGCGGCAGCGCCATTCACAGCAACGGTGCAGGTCTCAGCCACCAGTTCGCCGTTGAAGTTGATGGTGCCGTCTGCTGCCATAGCGGCGGAGGTGGCGGTGGCAGCGACCAGTACAGCGAGGGCGCGAGCTTTGTAATTCATGTGTCACTCCGAAAAAGCAATGTTCTATATTAAGTTTGGGAGCTTCCTGATCCGGAGCACCCCTGCTATGTTGCGGGACCAAGTGTAGAAATTTCGCCACAACTTCAATATAGGAGTGCTCTGAAAAACAAATAAACCATGCCTATTGTTTACAACAAATCGAGCCCAGTAACCTTACTGCTTCTACGCGTTCTTTTGATGCATAACCGAGCGTATCGTCAATAGGAGTGCTCCTAAAACCCACCACAACTAGCAACGCACTTATTGTAATGACCGATACTCCAAGTTGCGCTCATCGCAATAAATTAGCCCACATGAACACCACCGACAAGTTCAGCCCACTGTTTGAGTAAACTGTCGAGCTGACCCGCAATCGCCCCAGCGGGCCAGTTCACGTCATCACTCAATAGTTGTTCGATTACTTCAACTTGAGTGGTGACGCCTGCCCATCTGACGGCCAACGCCACGTCGCGCAATCGATGCAGTGCATGCAACGCCCGGCCGCGATTACGCAGAGCGACTGCCTCAAGCAGGCTGCCGAGGTTTTTGCGCAACTGCGCATGCTCCTCCTCCCCATCAAGCGCCTGCTCAGGCAGCGCTTGTACCTCAGGTTGCAGGGACACGCCACACCAGAGTTCAATCATCTGTTGCAGCTTGACCTGGCTGACGGGCTGGCTCAGTAAGGCATCCATTCCGGCATCAAAACAACGCTCGAGGTGATCGTTATCGGCCAGCTGCGACATGCCAACAATCGGACAGTACTGCCGCTGCTGTTCGTGCTCCGACTCACGAACAGCGCCGGCCAGCCTGTAACCATCGCCATCAGGAAAATCACAGTTTATCAACACCATATCGACCCTGTGCTCGCCGAAAAAGGCCAACCCCTGGGCGGCATCAACCGCCAGCAAGGCCCCACAACCAAGGCTATGGAGTTGCGTCACCAAGCCTTGCTGGTTGGCCGATGAGCCATCCACCACCAGCACCTTCAACCCATTGCCGAGCACTGCAATATCCGCTGGCGCCTCTTCCGTTTCGCCGCTTCCCGGGAGCGCCACCCACTCGACAGGCAATCTGACCTCCACCTGGGTGCCGACGCCCACTGTGCTCGTAAGCATCAATTTACCGCGCATCAACCTCACCAGCCGCCGGCAAATAACCAGCCCCAGACCGGTGCCACCAGTACGTTTGTAAGAAAGCCTGGCTTGGGCGTAAGGCCGAAAGAGCGAGAGCCGCGCCTGCTCCGACAAACCAACACCACTGTCGATGACCCGAATTTGCACATGCGTCCGGTCCCCCGAGCGCCCCTCAAGCCTCTGCAATTGCACCGCTACCTGCCCGCTATCGGTGAACTTGATGGCGTTGGAAATCAGATTGCGCAAGACCTGCGCCAAGCGCAGTTCGTCCAACAACATGGGGGTGGCGAATCGCTCGCCGGTTAACGTCAGCTCCAGGCCCTTTTGCACCGCATAAGGCCGGTGATCATCCACCACGTGTTGAGCCAATGCCCAGAGGTCCACCGGACCCGGGCTGAGTTGAAACTGCCCGGCCTCCATCTTGGAGATGTCCAGCACATCGTCCACCAACTGCAGCAAGGTGTTGGCGCCGCTATTGGCAAGGTCCGCGAAGTGGCGCTGTTGTTCATCAAGGGGGGTGTGCTCCAACAACTCAACAGCCGCCAGCACTGCGTTCATGGGCGAGCGGATTTCGTGGCTCATGACCGCAAGATACATCGCTTTTTCCTGCTCGCGCTGCACGGCTTGACGGCGCTGTACTTGACCTTGCCAGACCAGCGTTATCAGCAGCAGAACAACGGACACCAGTAACCACAGTTCACCTTCGTAGTGCTCAAAGATAGCCGTGACAGAGGGGATATCCAGGTTCATGTCGGCGAACCAGGCGTCATAGATATCCTTGCGCTCATCCGCTGTGACGGAAGCCAGAGCCTTCTCCAAAATTGACAGCAGGATTACGTCGGTGTCACGCACTGCCATGCTCACGCCGGTGTGCAACTGCGGTACCACGCCGGAAATCTGCAGCACGCCCTGGTATTGGCGAGAAAGGTATGGAATGAGCAGCCACTCCGAAGCGATGGCTGCATCGGCGCGACCGTCCTTGACCATCGCCATCATGTCCACAGCGTTCTGGGCAGAGATGATCGTGATGCCTGGGGCCTTTTCGCTCAGGAACGCGGAATACACTTCACGGCCCAGCATCACCAGTCGCTTGCCGGCGAGATGCTCCACGTCAGGGAACGGCTGATCGCCAAACCGACTCACGAGAATGGTTGAGCTGGTGTTGTAGGGCTGGGTGTAAAGCATTCCACGATCCTGGGCAGGGTCGTCAGACCTGCGTCGGGTGGACAATATATCTACTTCACCGCTGATCAGCATGTCCTTGCGGGCGCTGCGGGTGGTGGTGTTCACAGCCTTGAAAAGCAGGCCCGTGCGCACCGTGATCAATTGCAGGTACTTGGCTGATAGCCCCCGCAGTTGGTCATGGCTGATGTACTCGAACGGCAGTAGGTTTTCAAAGACCCCGACACGCAGTACCGGATTGGCCGCGATCCAATCCAACTCCTGCTGCGTCAATACCATCGGCGCTGGGCCGGTGTCAGCGCCCGCCCAAACGAGCTGGCTCAGCAGGACCAGCGCGAGTAGCAACCGCCGCCACCTGGCGCTCACAGTCGCGCCATCCGATGGGCGCGTGCCGCCGGCAGTACATCAAGCTGCGTATCACCGCTCAAGGCTTGCCAGTGCTGAACGAGTGCCTGCAACGATTGCGCGTAGGCAGGGTTGTCCCAGCTCTCCTCCCCCCGCAGTAGTCGTTCTATGTGCTCTGCCGATTCGCCCAGGGCCGACCACTCCATAATTAATGCCACCCCGCGCAAGCGGTGGGCCACGTGCAGCGCAGAAGGACGATCACACAGCGCCAAGGCTTTGATCAGGCTCCCCAGATCAGCGGCCATTTCCCGGTTTATCTCGACTTGATCCAGCGCAGGGGCCATCAAACTCGCACTGGGCGCTGCCAGCGTGACGCCACACCAGCGCTCAATGACCTCGCTCAGTTGCCCAAGGCCTATGGGCTTGCTCAACACCCCATCCATCCCGGCATCGCGGCAGCGCTGCAGGTGCTGCTCACCGGTCAAGGCGGAGATGGCAATGATCGGGCAACGTGTTCGGCCCAACTGCAATTCGAATACCCGTAGCTCACGCACCAGGCTGTAACCATCCTGATCCGGTAGATCACAGTCCATCAAGATCAGATCGTAAGCGCTCTCCCCAAACACCGCCCTGGCTGTGGCGGCATCGCCAGCCACCACAGGCCGACAACCGAAACCGCTGATCTGCGCCCGCAAGACCTCCTGGTTGGCCAGGGTGTCTTCCACAACCAGAATCTGCAGGCCGCCGTCGGCCACCGGTGCTGATGCCGCTTCCGCCTCCAGCGGCGCCAAAGGCTCAGGTGCAATCGTCGCGGGCAAGCTGATCGTGACGGTAGTACCAATGCCCTGCTCACTACGGAACATCAATTGGCCCTCCATCAAACTGACCAACTGCTGGCAGATCACAAGGCCCAAGCCAGTCCCGCCTACCCGCCTTTGACCCTGGCTGGCTTGAGCGTAAGGCCGGAACAGCTTCGCCAGTACGGCTTGCGAAACACCGACCCCGGTATCGCGAACCTCAATCTGCAACTGCTGAACGTCAACCGACGAGGCGTCCAAGCGCACCTTGATGTCGACACCGCCGGTATCGGTGAACTTGATGGCGTTGGAAAGCAGGTTGTGGAAAATCTGCGTCAGGCGTGAACTGTCAAGTAATAACAAGGGCAACTGAGCCTGGATATCTAGCGTCAGGCTCAAGCGCTTTTCCCGCGCGCGCAAACGATGCAAGCCGACCACGCCCTCCCCCAGCGCGGTGACGTCGGTCGGCTCGATAGCAAGTCGTAATGGCTGGGCGCTCGGATCTGGCGCGTGCAGCACATCATCCAGCAGGCGTACCAGCGCATTGGCACCGCTGTTGGCCAGGTGAGCCAAGTGGCGTTGCTGCTGGTTAAGCCGGGTGTGCCACAACAACTCCATCGCCGCCAACACCGCATTCATCGGCGAGCGAATTTCATGGCTCATGACCGCCAGGAACATGGCCTTTTCCTGCTCGTTGCGCAACGCTCGGCGTCGCTGGCCGTGGCCGCGATAGACCAACACGCATAAGCTGGCAAATGCGAGGGCAGCCAGAATCAGCACATGCAAGTAATGTGTGGCGATAATCGGCAGCGTGGGCGCGTCCACGTCTAGGTCGCGATACCACTGCTCATAGATGGCCTTGCGCTGCTCGGCAGTGATCGAGTCAAGGACTTTTTCAAGAATGGATATCAACACTGTCTGATCGGCGCGAGCCGCCAGGCTCACATCCAGCACCTGACTCCCGACCACGCCCGAGGTCTCCAGAACACCATTGAAACGTCGATACAGATACGGCATCAGGAAGGTTTCGGTGGCGACCACCGCGTCGGCGCTGCCCTCCTCGAGCCGATTCAGCATCTCCAGGGCCGACGTGCTTTTGATCAGGTTGGCCCGAACCGAGCGCTCCCTGAACATTGCCTCGTAGTGTTCCACATCGGGAATCATCACGGTCTTGCCCTGCAACTGATCGATGTCGAAAATATCCGGGGAATCGACATGCGTCACAATGATGGGCGAGGTGGTGTGGTATACAAGCGTTCTCAGCGCTGCATTCCTCGGCTGCGCAATGAAGCGCAAGTAAGAGGACAGCATGTCTACTTGGCCGTCCAGCAGCATTTGCTCGCGTATGGCCATACTTTTACCCGGCACATACGTGAATTGAAGCCCTGTGGCGGCCGTCACAAATTGCAGGTACTGCCTGGACCGGCCATACAGTGTCCCGTCTTTCATGTACTCGAAAGGTACGAGGTCCTCAACCACACCCACCCGTAACACCGGGTGCGACGCTATCCACTGTCGCTCCTCAGGGCTCAACTCAAACGGACCGGCCTGGATGAAGGGAATCGCTCCCATCAGCAACCACAGCAAGAGCCCCCTGTACACGAGCTGCTTCATCGCAGACCGATGATTTTATTGAGTTTGAACAGCTCGTTGTTTGACGTTACCCCCAGTTTGCGAAATGCCGAGGTCTTCTGGGTACTGATGGTCTTGATACTGCGATTGAACTTCTCAGCGATTTCACTCACGGTCATGCCCGTCAGATAGCAACGAATGACTTCCTGCTCACGACTGGTCAACTCCGCCTGTACTAAAGCGCCTGGCGCCTCGCTGACGTCCTTGCGAACAACGCTGGTAACCGTTTCCGCCAGCCGATAGGTCATATCGGTACTGACATACACCGCTCCCGACGCAACTTTACGAATGGCTTTGACCAGCTGGGTCATATCCTCACCCTTGCCGACAAAGCCCCGAGCACCGACGCGCATGGCCAAGCTGACGGTCGCGGGATCATGGTGCGCGGACAATACAAGGATATGGCATTGCGGGAACTTGACCCGCAAGGCGCGGATCAGTGACACACCGTCCAACTCCTCGGGACTCAGGGAGAAATCCAGAAGCAGTAGATCCGCAGGGGCCTCGGACAGGCCACGGAGAAGGTCACGGCTTCGCTCATAAATACCCACCACTTCAAAGCCCGCCTCGGCGGCCAGCGTGTTGGCAAGCCCGTGCCGAACAACAGCATGATCATCCAATAATGCAATACGTATAGGTTTCATCGCGATCAAACCCACTCTGTCCAGTGCACACAGCACTGTTGAACTAAAGGGACTGCCCATCGATACCGCTCCCGACACGTAGATGAGTATATGCAACAACGCGCAAATTACACGCCGCGCTCCTCATGCGACACTCGACAACAACGCCCGTCCGACCTCAGACGCCTTCAATAATGTGCTTGAGCCGAAACAATTCATTGTTCGAGGTCACCCCCAACTTGCGAAAAGCAGAGGCTTTTTGAGTACTGATCGTTTTGATGCTTCGACTGAACTTCCCGGCAATGTCAGTGATTGTCATGCCCGCCAGAAAACATCTGATCACCTCCTGCTCCCGGGCAGACAAGCTGACAAAGCGCAGCGCATCACCCCGGATCTTTTCTTTACTATCAGAATTGACGGCAGTCGCCTCAGCGACTCGGTAAGCCATGTCCGGGCTCAGGTAGACCGCCCCTGATGCGACTAAACGCACAGCGTCGATCAACTGACCCATACCCTCTCCCTTGCCGAGAAACCCCCTGGCACCGACACGCAGTGCCAGTATTACCGTGGCCACATCATGGTGGGTGGAAAACACAAGAATGCGGCATTTCGGAAACTTCACCCGCAAGGCCCGAATCAACAACACACCGTCCAGTTCGTGCGGCCCGAGAACAAAATCCAGCAGTAATACGTCGGCGGGATCGGCCAAAAGTCCGGCCATCAGATCCCGACTGCTGGAATAGACGCCGACCACTTCAAAGTCAGACTCCAGTGCCAGTCGGCTAACCAACCCATGTCGCACGATTGCGTGATCATCCAGCAAGGCAATTTGTAAGCGTTTCATAGATCACAAGACACTCTGTATAACGAGCAAAAAGATGAGTAACACCGTTTACTCATCATTAGTAAGTTGTCGCCATTTCAGACGAAACCACGACATCATCTACATTCGCGACACTGAAAACCGAACAAAAAACAAAAATCATTAACGTCCGGAGTGCGCAGGCGCACTAAAAGCTATTGCTCAAGCTTTCAGAAAAAATTACGACGATGAGTTGATATTCACAACCATCAATAGAATGAAAACCCACGACCCAATCAGTATCAAACTGCGGTGGGTTTTATAGCAGACACGCTAATATGAACGCGTGGAAATGGGTATCGGAAAACTCTTAAAAGCCGTCAGCCAGAAAGCAAAACAACACCCTGATTGATGGCGATTGACATACATTGGTTGTCGACAACCTTTGAAGCGAGAGGCACTGTTTACTGATTCTTCTCCCTCTGAACAACAAAGTCCAAAAACACATCAAGTTCCATAGGCCTCGCCAACGCGTAGCCCTGCCCTACCCGACAGCCCAAGCGGTGTAACAACGGGATAGTGGATTCATCCTCGATCCCCTCAGCCACCAGGTTCAAGTCGAGAAGGCCTGCCCAGTTGACGATGCCTTCGATAACCTTGCGTGATGACGAGTGCTGTTCAACGCCACGGACAAATGCCCCATCGATTTTCATCTCGTCAAAAGAAAGGTTCGCTAACAGGTGCAAGGTCGCTGCTCCCGTACCGAAGTCATCCAGTGAAACCTTGAAACCCTTGGCTCGAATAGCCGTCAACGAGGCAGAAAGGCAAAGTTCGTCCGGCTCAGGCACGTCCTCGGTAAGTTCGATTTTCAGCAGCCGACTCGGCAGTTGCGCCTGCTGCATCCTCGCAGCCAGGCGATCTGCGAAATCGGGCGTACAAATGGTCTTTGCCGACGCATTCACTGCGATGGGAATCTGGATATTTTCGCGTTTCAACGCGAGCATGACTCTCAGGGTCCACATTTCGACAAGACTGAATAACAACAGATCCAAACCTAGTCGATTCACCAGCGGAATCAGCACTGAGGGCGGTATCTCCCCAAAGCGCGGATGATTCCATCGCACTAACGCTTCGGCCCCCACCACACGCCGACTCAACAACTCAAATTGCGGTTGAAACATAAAACGCAACCCCTCACCCGTTGTGAGGGCATTGATCACCTCATCTTCAGCGAGAGAGTCGAACGTACGCATTTGCAACTTGGCATCCGGTTGCGCGCGGGTCAGCAATACGGTTCGCAAGGCATCCCCCAAGTCCTGGGTTGCGCCTTCATGCAAAATCTCCACGAAAACCCCCGCCGCTCTGGCCAACCGAGCATGAGACTCCAGCGCACCGATGGTGATCCCGCCAAGGTATTTGATCCAAAGTTGACTGGCTGGCGTTTTGCGGGAGATCGTACGCCCTCCGTCGACGATTCGTATCGGAGCATTCAAGGTGGTTTTCCCGGTCCAGAAGATGCACGGAAGCTGCTCTAGCGTTCCGGCTTCAAGCAACTTTTTGAGCAGGCTCGGTAACATGAGGCCATCACAGCACTCAGGGCGAATTTCGCAGAAGATGACATCGACTGGAAGCTCACACAACAAGGATTGTATTGCGCTTAGAGACTCGACATTGGCCAGAGGTGTAACCCCCATGTCGCACAATGCAGAGGTCAGCCGATATATGCCTTGAGCGTCAGTTACCAACGTGATGACGCGTAACATGCTGAACTCGTTGGGCGCTGCGGCATTCAAATTCATGGTAGAAAATTCCCGATAATGTTTCAGGAAAAAAGCTTATCAGCACCAAAAAAGAAACAAATAGGATTGGGACTAAAATCATACGGGGGCAATCCAGCTCATCCGCAATTATCCTACTCGCCAGCTGTATCGGTCGCCGTCACGGCAAGTAGATGTGCGATAGAACCAGCCGCTTTGCGCCGGTCACGCCGCGGCCATATAGGGCGCCGTGCAGGAAAGCTTCGCCCAAAGACAAAGTCAGCACGCTGAGGAGCAGGATCATGAGTTACGTGATCGGAGTTGATCGGCACACAAAGCAGCAAGGCGTTGTTGATGTCCACCTAAGGCGCCATCGTTGCCCGGACCTTGGTGAACTACAAAGTCGAGCAACCGCTACCCCTTTGGCGCAGCAGTGGCCGGACGTTTGGCTTGAGGCCGTGTACGCGTCAGTCGCGGCGGCGGTCGCGCAGGGCCAGGTGCCGGTCACATAGCGCTTGTTGTCGTTGTCGTTATGGCCGTAGCTCAAGCTGCCTGATAGATATGTGGCGGGAGCTGAAGTGCTTATGGGTGTGAAAGTGAAAACGGGTTAGAGCCGCGGAGCCAGCGCCTCACTCAAATGCAACATCTCGCGCTCAAGCGTATCAACAGCCACTCGAACAGCTGTTTCTTCCTGCATTTCGCAGGCTGATTCCAACCGTTCACAAGCGTTGAGCAAAGCTTGATACCTGACCATCTTTGCCCCCCCCATAACCCGGTGGGCCAGGGTAGCCAGGCCCTTGAGGTCATTGGCCCGCACGAGCTGTCCCAACTCATGGCGATCATCATGGTTACTGATGGCTAGCTTAGCCAGCAGTCGAGTGACCGCCGCCTGGTCTCCCCTGGCCATTTGCTCGATGCCGGAGAAGTCAATCTTCGAAGCCCGCAAAGGAGTGTCGGCGACCAAGGAAATATCAGATGCCAGGTCGGCGACGGCCCCCAGGCGACTGCTCAGATCCATCAGACTCAATGGTTTGAACAGGCAGTCATCCATCCCTGCTTCCAAACAGCTCACCTTGGCCGAGGGCTGTGCGTTGGCGGTAAAGCCATAAATTCGACAAGGTGCGATCCCGCCAATACGTTCTTCATGCCGAATCATGCGTGCCAGGTCACCGCCCGCCATGACCGGCATGCTGATATCAGTAATCACCACATCAAAGTGCGCACGGCGCCAAGCCGACAAGCCCAGCGCGCCGTCTTCCGCGTCTACCACCCGATGGCCCAGGAACTCCAGTTGTTGACGCAACAGTTCACGGTTCGCAGCATAATCATCGACCACCAGAATGCTCAGTGACGTTATCAGCTTGTGGTCTTCAGTAATGGGCAACCCGGGCTGCACGGGGGGGCGCAGAATCGGCAGCGTCAACATCACCTTGACCAAGGTTCCTGCACCCAAGACGCTACTCAACTCCAAGCTGCCGCCCATCATTTCACACAGATTGCGGCTGATCATCAGGCCCAGCCCTGAGCCACTGCGCCCTGATTGCGGGTTATTACTGGCTTGAGTGAAGGGGCTGAAGAGCTTGTGCTGATCTTCGGTGCTGATGCCAATCCCGGTATCCTCGACCCGTATCGACAACACCAGGCGCCCTTCATCCGTCGCAGGCAACACCTGGATATTAAGCATCACCGAGCCTTCGAGGGTGAACTTCAGTGCATTACTCACCAAGTTTGACAGTACTTGCTTGAACCGAAGCGCGTCCAATAACACATAGTGGTCTGCCGCCGGATCAAAATGAAGGCTTAAGTGCACGCCTTTCAGGCGCGCCCCTCCTGAAAACATGCGCATCACCGAGCCCACTACTTCTTGCAAAAAGACCCCGGACGGCGTCAATGACAACTGTCCCGATTCAATACGAACCACATCAAGAATGTCGCCGACCAAGTTGTGAAGCTCCTTGGCGGCTCCTGCGGCTATCTCCATGGGTGTACGGTCTACCGTGTTTGCCGAAGACTTTTTAAGCATCAACTCCAGCATCCCGATAACCGCGTTCATGGGCGTTCGAATTTCATGGCTCATGATCGCCAGAAAAGTAGTCTTGGCACGGTTGGCTATTTCCGCCTCATCCTTGGCGGCTTGCAATTGATTGACCAGATGCTGGCGCTCACTGATGTCGATCCAGCCGGATATAACGCCCGCAATCCGGTCATCGCTGCCACGATAGGGAAACACCCAGTGATATATGGTCAGTGCTCGGCCATCGGCGAAATAGATTGTCCGGTCGGATGTCCAGGTTTGTCCATGCGCCATGACTTGCTGATAGACGTTTTCAATGTCCGCAGCTTTTTCGGGCTCCAGCAAATGGACTTCAGTGAGACGCTTGCCTACCACAGCGTCACGGCTGATGTTGAATGCCTTCAGGTAGCCGGCGTTGCAGATCAACAGGCGCCCTACCCGATCGCGCACATAAATCGGATGGGGGATGCCGTCGATCAGTACGCGCAGGAATTGCACCTGCTCGCTCAACGCCTGTTCGGCCTGCTTGCGCTTGCGCACCATTTGACCCAGATAGCCCGCCCAACCCAATATGATGACTAGAGTCAGCACACCGGCAATGATTATCCGGTTAAACGACTCGCGGTGCTGCACCCGGTAACTCTCGCCGATGACCAGAGCACCGCGCCAGCGGCTAGCCAATTCGTCCATCTCTTCGGGTGAAATACCTAGCAGCGCTTTGTTCAAAATCGACAATAACTCCGGAGAGTCACGGCGTGTTGCAAACGCCGTCTGGGACCAAACGTTGTCGACTGTCCCAGCGACCCGCAGTTGCGTCTTGTAATGTTGGGCGATCTGGTAGTCCACGTTCGTCATGGCACCAATCGCGGCATCGACCTTACCGGATCTGAGCAATGCCAAAGCGATTGGAATGCTTTGCGTGACGACCTGCTGGACATCCGGAAAATACAGGTGCACAAACTCGCTCTGAGCATTGCCTTGGATAACCGCCAGCTTCTTGCCCTTCAGATCGGCCAATGAGTTTATGTTTTTTTCAGCATTACGAATGACGAGCACCACAGGCTCTATCAGATAGGGTCGGGTAAACATCAAGGCTTCTTCGCGCTCGATACTTTTGGTAATAGCCGCGAGGAAATCGGCTTCACCGCTCTTGACCAGCTCCGCCAGGCCATCGACCGTATCGGCATAAACAAGGTCAAACCTCAGCCCCGTGCGCTGGGCTACCTTGGCCAGGACATCGGCGCTGATCCCACGGTAAACATGGCGCACGTCCTGGAAGGAGATGGGTATGCCATTCAAACTGGCGGCTACTTTCATCCGTGGATGCTTCGCCAGCCAGAGACGCTCACTGTGACTGAGGCTGTGGGAAAGGAAGTATTGCCTTAGCAAGCCCTCGGCACCGGCGCTCCAACGGCGCAGGATAACCAGACGCTCAGCCAGTGGAATGGACTCCAGAGCGCGGTTGACAATGTTGTGCAAGCGCCAGTTTTGGGACGACATGACGAACGAAAAATGCTGGCCATGCCTGATCGCCAAAGGGGCCAGTTGCAACTCATTCAGGTAGCCTTTGTTAAGCCAGTAGCTGGCGGTGATTGCCTCCCCCACGTACACATCGGCGCGGTCGAACGCCACCGCCCCTATTGCAGTCTGCACCGACGGATACATCTGAATGCTTGCGTTGGGGTATAGCGACTCAAGCTCCTGGCGCGTCCAGTAAAACTCGGCGGCGGAAATGTGCTTGCCCGAAAGGTCGGAACGGCTCAAGGCTTCGACGTCTTCACGGCTCACCAACACCTGTCCGTTGTCGGCATAGGGGCGCGAATGTGTCAGCGAGGCATCCCCCTCCTCCGTGTCACGACCCGTAGCCAACAGGTCGACTTGCCCTTGGGTGAGTGCGGCTACCGCCTCTTCCCGAGAGGCAAACAGACGCACGTCAACCCGAACACTCAACAGTTCGCCTAACAAGGCCGCATAGTCTGCGATCAGTCCCTCATATTCGCCGCTGTCGGTGTTCAGTTCGAATGGCGCTGTGCCCTGGACTGTTACCCCTAACACCAGTTGAGGATTTTCCCTGAGCCACTGCCAATCTTCGCCAGACAAACTCACTTGGTAGCCATGCACCACGGAACGGCCCAGCAGGAAAAGTGACCGGGGGCTATTGCAGGCCTGGGTTTTCCAGCAAAGGCAGGACATCAGCAAACAGCCGAGCACAATGATCATACGAACAGATGCGTTCATTCAGATAAGTGCATTTCGTTTGGCGAAGTCTGCCAAGCCTACTTGCGAGGTCAGTTTGAGTTTGTTTAACAAACGTTTTTTGTAGGCGCTGATGTTCTTGTTGCTTAACAGCATGATCTCGCTGATTTGCAGATTGCTCATACCCCTGGCCAGTTGCTGCAGGACCACCAATTCACGGTTTGACAATGTACCGATCAGGTGCTCGTCGGAGGCGTCCAAGTCACTGCGACGAACCGAATCGGTTTCCTGACTGGGGAATACCGTATAACCGGACATGACGGTCGTCAGCGCTTTGCGCAACTTTTGCAGCTCATCCACTTTACAGATGTAACCGTCGGCACCCATGCTTCGGCAGCGCGACGCATAGAACGCCGGCAGTTGGGAAGTGAGCACCAGAATCTTGCTGGGCAATTTCAACGCTTTGATACGACTGATAACTTCCAGGCCATCGAGTTTTGGAATGCCAATGTCCAGCACGATTAAATCCGGTTGATGCTGGCGAGCCAGTTGTACGGCGTCTGCACCATTGTCCGCTTGAGCCACCATATCAAACCGTTCTTGCGACAACACCATCTCCACGGCTGCGCGTATAAACGGGTGATCATCTACCACCAAGGCTGTATACATCCGTACTCCTACGACACTTAGTTCGATACAGGTATTGAAAGATTTACACGGATAAAAACGCATCATTCGTGGAGATACCCTCGGTGTAGCGCATCCGTGCAGACTCGACATTCTGGGTTTGGCAGGTGCGCGAGACCGCGCTAATGCTGCCGCTGAAAGTTGATCGAAGATAGGGAGGCGGGCTCCATCCTGAACAATAAATCACTCGTAGACCGGGAACAAATTACCGAACGCCCCACGCAACTCGCTTCCCGTTGTAGCTCACTGTCTTTCGATACCGAAAACGTTAATACACACTGCCGCTAGCGCTGATGCCCCCAGCGGATTTGCGATTGCCGCGTAATTCCCTTGACCCGCGCATACTACTGGCCGCGAGGGACGTGCGGCAGCCAAGGGTGGATACGACTCGTGGTAGCAACTGGATTGGAACTATCGACTTTACTGACGATTCCGTTAATCGCATCGAACTGTTGTAAGTGTGAAGTTTGAATATCCACCATACGAAAGACTCCTGTTTTCCAGCACTAATGATCTGGCCTTTACCGAAATTTTCCTATAGGAGCGCTCTGAAAAATGAATCGCACTGCTATGCTCTCACGACGCATACCCCGCTCAGGATCCGCCGACCCACCGGTTGAACGCAGTGCGCCCCAGCCCTATCTTCTCGTTGATCTGGTCCAACACCGAGATCACCCAGCTGCCTTAGCAGGTTGCGACGTAGAAAATTGAAAAGCACGTTTTTAACGTCACGGGCCACACCTTCAATGCATAGCGATTATGGCATTATGCAAAGAATGGGTAGACTCATTAAAAATGAGTTCGTAATTACGCCCTCTGCGAATTTCAAGATATAATGTTATTAAAAGAGCTTTCTCCACAAAACGGCCAGCGCACAGTTCCATAAACAACATTTCCATGTCGGGAAATATTGTTGCATGGCATAGTTATCGACGATCAAATGCGACTAAACATGTATGAACGCTGCTCAATTGATCTTATTGAGAAACTCCAGCCAATTTTGATATTGGCGTTCGATGCAACTCATCCACAACAGTGAGCAAAAAAATACGCATGACGCATGCCAGCAATTGGGTATCCGGAAGATTAACTATCGTGGCGCTCACCTTCGGCAGCCAGATAGGCACCGAAGTTATTGGCGCCGTCAACTCATTGAGCGGTCTCCAACGCAATCCGCCAGTAGCCGGCAAGCTCAGTTTTGCTCTATGTCCAGACCGTGCGCAGAACAGTTGACGACGATCAGGGTGCACAACGACCGAGTCGACCTATCCGGCGTGTACCTTCATATGGCCAGGGAGTCCTGCGAGGGAGCAGGACAATAGCGTCTGGCGGTCGAGCTTGCGGACATGTCCGATTTCGAGCACCTCGAACGTCGGGCTCTCTCCACTCAAGCCGTAACGCTTGAGCATCGAATGAAGTCGTGAAAGCAGCTGTGGGCGGCTTAGCTGCTCAGGAAGGATGTTGAGTGAAAGATTGAATCGATACTCCTAGTCTTGCAGGAGCCGCAGCAGAATCGCACTTTCATGAAGCAGCTGAAACAACGGATCATCAAGTATTCCATACGCCGTCAGGCGTGACAGGAAGTGCGACAAAGGCAATACTCCCAGTACGGAATGCTGCATCAACGCTGTGCTGCCTAATTCGAGTTTCGGCTGGACGTAAGGTTTCAACCGGCCATTGCCCAGACCGTGCTGCAGCTCTTGTTCAGTAGGTGACAGGGTCATAATCCTCTTGTCCGCGGCCGCAACTACTCATAGCTCAACTTAAAGGTTGCGTCGGCATCTCCCTTCCCCGGCGTCACTGGGCCGGTAGCGCGATACTGACTAAAGAATACCAGCACGGCAGTGCGGCCCCCGTTGGCAGGCGCATCCACTAAGAGGGTTTGCCCAAGTGGCAGGAATGAGCGGTTCTGATCCAAAAGCGCAATCGCGACATTTTTCGCGGAGCCGCTCCCGCTGAGCGCCAGCAGCGTCGGCTCAGTCGGGTTTGCGGTACCGCTAAAGGTGACTGAAACACCCTTCTTCAGACCGCTGCAGTTTTCCAGGTTAATAACAAACCGCGCCGCAGGCATTGTTGGCAATGTACTCGTGGATTGCCGCAACGACCAATTGCCCATATACACATACTGCTCGTCTGAACCGACACTCACTTCACAGCTCGCGGCGACTAACGTTGCGCTCATGATTAAGTTAATCCTGGCCAACTCTGCCTGTGTCACGCTTGAAAAGCCGGACAACAATAGAAGCAACACGCCCAGCTGCCGATTTAATGTTCGCATAGCAGCCTCCTGTTATTCAAAGTCCACCCGAAGATACGCCCGCGAGGTAACGACCCCCTCCGTAGGCGTTCGCCCGGTAACACTGACCGGAAAGGTTTTGATGGTGACGTTAGTACTACCGTTATTGTCTAGGTTAAATGGTATAAGGCTTCTGATATCGTTCGGTGTCAGGTGTTTATCATTCATGTCGGTGACCACGAAGCCGACGTTCGGATTATTCGAGACAATGGCATCGTTGCTGACGTTATCGGCTTGCACACGCATCGTCAGGCTAGCCTGCTGTTGGATATTGCTGCACTGCAGGGCAATGGATCGCGCGATGGGATTAACCCCCTCTGCCTTGGCACCGGCCGTTTTGAAAGCGCCTGTGGAGAGGCTACCAAAATCCACTGTCACTATGTCACCGGCATTGAGCACACAATTTTCAGGGACGGTAATGCTATAGTTCAAATATACTCTCGCATAAATTAAACTTTGAGCGTCACATAGCCCTTGACATCCTGCCCAGGTACCTAACAATAGGTTCTTCCGATAAACGCCTCCTATCATTTTCTGCCTAATTTTAATTGAGCTTTCCCAAGTAGTGTCATCCCAAGTATCATTTACCGGGCCAGGCAGACAGTTTTTGCTTTGCCAAGCTTGCCGATTGAAGGGAGCATAAATATATCCGCACACCTGGCGGAGGCGAACTGCAACGGAGAGATAATCATCCACGGGCTGATAGACCCAGTCAGAAGGGGCGGTGCCGTAAGCTGGCCTGGAACCATTGAAATTTGAGAATGAGGTACTCTGCGCCCCACCCGACAGGCCAGATCGAAAAGAACTCACGTAAAATGCTGACGAACTTTGCGTTTTCCCTGAGGTATTGCTCTGACTGTCCAATGTATTAGTCAGCGTCAAATTAATTGTTTGATTGCAGTTGTTACAATCGGCCATTACCGGAACGCTACTGAGTAATAGCAACAGCCCAATCGCTCTATTTAACATGATGACCACCCAACTCCCCACCATCACTGGCACTCTACTTTGGCGTAACTGACAACCTTGCCTTCGCTGCTTTTGGGTAACTGATAGCTGGCGTGACACGCCTGACGTGTTCCCGCTCCCCAGCGCACAGACAAGTCTCCCGTGAGCGGCAACCCCGCCAGATAAGCCTGGCCATTGTCACCGACGATGCTGCTGCCTTTCCCGTCCTGCCGTTCAACGGTAGAACCGAACGGCACAGGTTGGCCGTTGGCTTGCACCAGAGTCAGCAGTGCTCTTACACCGACACGCGTGCTGAACTCAGCCCGCACCAGCGCTCCGCGGGTAGGCACCACGTTCATAACGGGTTCGTCCAGGTCGGCATTGTCTTTGAGCGAGGAGGTGTCCAGTGCAATTCGATTGGTGTGATAAGTGGTTGCATAAGGCATTACCGCGTAGCCGCGCCAGTCGGTCTTGACGCCGGTCGCATTTTCAATCTTTACGCCAGTGGCGCCTGGCGCCTTGATCAACACGTTGGTATCCCCCAATGGCTGACTGAAGGTCACGCCGTTGGTGTGGCCCACTACACCGCCGCTCAGCCCAAGGGTGACTTGCTGATAGTCTCGGTTATAGCTGTAACCGGCAGAGCCGCTGCCATAGCCGCCCTGATAGCGCAGATTCGCGTTCCCGCTTGCGCCTCCCTGGTCACCGTAACCTTGTTGCACGCTGTAATTCAGGTTGTTGTCCGCCATTGCGGTACCACTTACACCGGCACGCTGGTTCAGCTGACCGTGCGTATCGGTATTCGCCGAGTAAGTGCCGTACATCGTGTTCCGGGAGCTGGTAATGTCCGCCCTCTTACCGCCCTTGGACAGCCAGTCACCCAACGGAAAAGATAAATTTAACGACAACTGGTTATCCGCACGGCCCATGGCGGTCGCGTTTTTGTTATAGCTATAGGTCACGTTGTAATTTATGTCACGCCAAAAGGCGTTGTATCCCAGCTGCCATAGGTCATCGGTTTTGTTGCTGCGCCAGTAGGACTGACGGCTGCCGCTCAGGAATACCGAGCCGTTGTCCCCCACTTGCTGGGTGACGTTCACTTGCGTACGACCTTTGCGGGTGTAATTGAGGTTGAAGTAATCCTGGTAAGTCGGTTTTACCTCCATCAGTCCATCTTGAGTATTCACCGTGTACCCGCTCATTTGGCGGTAACTGGTTTCATCCAGCGTATAAAAACCTTTGGTTGAAAAGCGGTAGCCCAGCAGTTGAAAGTTAGTGCCCAACTGATTCAGCGACTTGGCGTACAGGAAGCGCAACGATTGACCCTGATGCCGACTGTCATCGGCGAGCACGCTGTTTGCCTGGGTCAAATCTGCTGACACAGCGCCCCATGTCCCCAAGTTAACCCCCGACCCAACAGCCAAGGCAGTGTAATCGTTGGCCAACTGCGAGCCGCCATAAAGCGTGATGCCATGCGGGCCGCCCCAGATAACAGTACCTTGGCCAAAACCCGGCCTACCCTGCTCCATCGTGTTACTACGATACTGCCCCACCGTCAGCGCATACTTTACCCGCCCTTCACGTTGCAGCACCGGCACTCCCGAGTAGGCCTGCGTGAAAGTATTTTCCGAGCCATTGGCTTCGGTCACCGTAACTTTCAAGTCCCCGCTGCTGGAGGTAGGGTAAAGATCGCCAATTTCAAAAGGCCCCGGTGAGACGTAGGTTTGATAAATGACATAGCCATTTTGTTTGATTGTGATTTTGGCATTACTGTTGGCAATGCCTCTCACGGTAGGTGCAAACCCGCGCAAACTGTCCGCCAGCATGTTGTCATCTGAAGCCAATTGCACGCCGCGAAACCCCAAACTATTGAACACATCACTTGGGGTAGAGCTATCACCCAACGTCAGTTCTGACTTCAAGGGTGCAATCGTGCGTTGCGCATAGGTACTGATGCTCTGCCATTCGTTCGTGCTGCGTCCATAGCCACTGCTGTAGATCAAACTGGAGGTGTTACGTAAACGCCAGGCACCCACGTTAACACCGCTGTTCAGACCTAAAAAACCGTAGTTGGCGCTGCCACCCGAGCTATTCTTACGGGTGTTGCTGCCGGTAAAATCGTAGTTCAGCAACAACGCGGTAATGCCATCGTCCCACTCATCAGATGAAACGTAGCCCCGTGCATTATTTTTCAGAGCAGCCTGTGGGATGCTGATGTACAGACGCTGGCCATCAAAGTCGAACCGCGCCCCAGCATGGGGTATGGCTGTCGCCAGATCGATGCACGTATCCGGCAGAGCGCCTTGCAGCAAGGTCGATGATTCGACGTTCACACCCACGCGCTCCAAATGCACACGGGTAATGCAGGCATTCAACCCGGAGTCATCCAACTGCGCTTCGGCCTGTGATGCAGGCTGGCGCGCTCCAAACGACAGGTTTTGGGTGGACATATATTCATCATTCAAATAGATTTCAACGCGGTAGCTGCCCGGAGCCTGCCCTTCACCTTTTTCGAAACGCGAAAGGTCGGCGACCGTGGTTGGGTCACCAGACAAAAAGGCTGGGTTAAAGAACTCCTCTGCATTCGTGGCGGTACTGACAACGCAAGCCATGCAAAGGCTGACAGTACAAAATACGCTGCCAGCAGACTTAGATTTATTAAAATTAATAGTTAGCATAAGTCCCTACCAGTACCCGCAAGCACGGCGCAACATGGCGCGTCTCAACTCTTTTCCATGCGACGATGAAAAGTCAGTCAACTGAGGATGTGAGAATATTAAGCGGCGATACCATTCAAACTTATTACTTTAATGGCACCGTCGTGACAGGAGTGATGGCGCCGTAATCATTTACTGTCTGGTAACTAACGGCGCCTGAGGTGCCATCAGGAATCGACACACTACTATTGCTCATCGGTGAAACCATGGTATTGGGCAAATTACGCGTACCGATAGCCAGGCTGACGAGCGAAACATAATAAGGTGAAGGATTATCAATCCTCAGCACCTCGCCTTGCCGCGAGAACTTCAATTGCGCAGGTGCGTCGGCAGCCGTTGACGGCAAATTGGCAGGCCGCACAAACAACTTGATCCGCGACAAGATAGCAATCTGCAGGACGTTTTTATCCTGTACATCGTCACGCTCAACAGCAGGAATGGCCTTGCTGTTTAGCCAAAACACACTTTCGCGATCCTGCGGCAAAGCAGCGCCGACATACATGATGCGCAGGGTATTCTCACTTTTGGGCTTGCTGACAAATAACGGCGGTGTCACCACAAAGTCTGACGACTTCTTCTCAGCAACGTCATCAACCCACGACTGAATCAGGAAGCGAATTTTTTTATCGCTGTTGGTCACCGCCAGAGATATTTGTTTGGCGTCGGCCGGATAAATAACCCGTGTTGCGCCCAGCCCAATACCACCGGCCTGTGCCGTTAAGGTATAAAAGGAGCTGAATATAATAATTAAGCCAGCCGTTACATGGCGAAAGCGTAGAGCGTACTTTATAAACACGGAAACCCCTTTAAATTAACAAGTACACCGTTTGCCCGATAGCGATCATTGGTACGAAACAGCAAACCAGGTCCAGGCATTCGCGCTACCACCGTTCACCTCACGAGCGGTCGCTCGATAACGGGCGGTAAAACGCAACAACATCGCCCCCTCACGCAGAAGAACTAATGGCTGGGGTGCAGCGTTAGGCACAACGCCGTTTCCGGCATTATCGAAAATAGCCAGCCCGACGCCGGTGGCAGAGTGTTTACCACCCTCTATACTGAAGACTTGCGGATCCCTGTCATCTGAAACGCCTAAAAAAGTAACTGCAGCCGTGTTACTGACCGCTGTACTGCAGCCGCTCAGCTCAATACTGAAAGATACCGGCGGCGCGTAGGCGCCGAGATCGGCAAATTGATTGCTGCGGAACTTCCCCATATCAACTATTTGTGCAACGCTCTCAGCCGAAACGCCACAGGCTTGTGCCGTAATTGCCCCACGGATATGAACAATCCCACCGTTAACCAGAACGTTGTATTTATTGCCGGCACCAGCAGTCAAAGAACAACAGAACAGAGCCGCGCCTAGCAGTGTCTTAGTGTTCAAAACAACCTCCAGATGCGATTAGCCCTGCCACCTTCCCTGGCGGCACTGCAGTCCTTAATACACAGTTGCTACAGAAAGTGTTACTCGTATTTCAGGGTAAAGGTTGCGTCTGCGTCTGCTGCACCCGGCGTCACAGCAGCAAGTGTCGACTTATAACGCGCAGTGAGAGCCAACACGTTGTCGCCATCTTTCAACTGGTGAGGCGTGGAGAAATTGCCGCTATTGGGCACCAACACTTTCCCCTGACTGTCGGCGATTTCAATACCCACACCGCTGGCTGCCCCGGACGCACCGCCGCCGATGTTGCTGACGGCAAGCACCGCAGGATCAACAGAGTCAGAGACACCCGTGAAGGCTACGGAAGCGTTGGTAGAAACGGTGGTGTCACAATCCTGCAACTTGATAGTGAAAGGAACCAATCCAGTTTTGTCGCCTGCCGCTTTGAACTTCGCAGTTCGGTACTGCCCCAGTGATACTGTCTGGTCAGTAGAGTCGGCGCTGACCGAGCAGGCAGCATTAACAATTTCACCCTTAAAATGAACGGTCCCACCGTTTGATTGAACCGTGGCCGCCATAACGCCGACACTGGACACCAGCAAAGACGCCGCCACAAAAATCTGTACAGAAGAATTAATACGCATGTTTTTTAGCTCCTGGATAAGTATGAGTGCTTAAACACTTGGACAATCAAAATGAATCTGCACTTGCGAGACAAAACGGGCAAGTTCAAAAAGATTACCTAGCGCCTAAGAAAAACAAATGTAGAAAATTCACCTTTTGGCGGCGAAATTTCTTTCCAGTGCGAATGATCATCCGCTCCCTCCTCCCGTAATTAGTGTAGTGGTCTAATGAAACCGGACACCCATTTAGGCGAGAGTGCTCGCTAGATAGAGGTGTCAGATGACCAAACAACGCCGTACCTTTTCCGCTGAATTCAAACGCGAGGCTGCCGACCTCGTGCTCAAGCAAAACTACAGCTTCATCGAAGCCAGTCGTTCACTGAGTGTTGGTGAGTCGGCGCTGCGCCGCTGGGTCGACCAGCTTCAGCAAGAGCGCACCGGCGTCACGCCCCAGAGCAAGGCCCTGACACCAGAGCAGCAAAAAATCCAGGAGTTGGAAGCTCGGATTGCTCGCCTCGAGCGCGAGAAATCAATATTAAAAAAGGCTACCGCGCTCTTGATGTCGGAAGATCTCGAGCGTACGCGCTGATCAATCAGCTAAGCGTCCATGAGCCTGTTGACTGCTTGTGCGAGGCGTTTGAGGTCGCTCGTTCGGGGTACTACGCGCATCGTCTAAGGCGGCGAACACCAGATGTTGAGCGGCTCAGGCTGCGTTGTAGTGGTCAACTAATCCCGGACACGACGTCAAGTTTTTCCTCGGCTCGTGCTGGCGCCACCCCATCGTTGAATTGGTGAGGCCGAATCCAGTTGTAGCGAGGCATCAAAAAATGGCTGATATCGCGCTGTGCTTCCTGCGCATTTCGATATCCCATAGTCGGTATCCATTCTGTTTTCAAGCTGCGGAATACGCGCTCCATCGGTGCGAATCCCAGCAGTTTCTTCGACGGCTCATGCTCTGGCGCATGCGGTATCGCCACAACCGGTTGGCGAAAGAGTCGCCTTGCGATTCCTTGGTCCGAGTGGAATAGCAGACCCGAAGGCCTGCCACGCTGCTCGTAGGCCATATCCAGCGCCTTTATCATCAGTTCAGCGTCTGGCTTTTCCGACAGCGCCCAACCCACGATCCGGTGCGTACAAAGATCCAGAATGACAGCCAGGTAATGCCACTTTCCTTGCACCCAAATATAGGTGATATCACCGCACCGGACTTGATTGGGAGCTGGCATATCAAACCCACGGTACAACGTGTTCGGGATATCGAGTCTTTCTACCGTCGCTCTTTTGTAAGCGTGAGAGCCGGGTTGTTTGCTGACCAAATCAAGCTCGCGTATCAAGCTACGCACTTTGAATCGACCGATTTGCTCACCGTCTTCATGCATCAGCGAGAGGATGCTGCGGCTGCCAGCAGCGCTGCGACTTTGCGAGAACAGTTCACCAACGCGACTACGCAATCGAAGCCGTTCAACGTCAGGTGTGCGGCGCCGCAGGCGCCGGGCGTAGTAACACGAGCGGGTGACGTCAAACACCTTGCACAACCAATCAATCGGCTCAAGGCCGCTCAATTGGTCAATCAGCGCAAACGCTCGTGATCTTCCGACATCAAGAGCGTGGTAGCCTTTTTTAATATTGATTTTTCTCGCTCAAGCCGAGCAATTCGGGCTTCCAGTTCCTAAATTTTTTGCTGTTCCGGAGTCAGTGCCTTGCTCTGCGGGGTGATGCCTTTATGTTCTTTCTGAATCTGGTCAACCCAGCAGCGCAATGCCGACTCACCCATGCTGAGTGAACGGCTGGCTTCGATGTAGCTGTAGTTTTGTTTGAGCACGAGGTCAGCAGCCTCGCGCTTGAATTCAGGAGTAAAGGAGCGGCGTTGTTTGCTCATCTGACACCTCGATCTGGCGAGTATTCTCGCCTAAATGGGTGTCCGGTTTCATTAGACCATTACATATGTGAAAACGTCTGCTCAGGCCTGGATGATATCCAGCAATCGAGGCATGGCAATCGCCAGATAATCCTGCGTATCGAGCACCATCGACGCATCCAACCGACCCGCATTGAAGGCTATTTCGGCGTAGCCTTTGGTCAAGGCCGGATCGACGATCAATTGAATCCGCTCATCGAAAACAAAAGGAGGGATGGCGCCGATCCGACACCCGGTCAGTTCAATGGCGGTTTCGGCTTTCACCAGCTCGGCTTTTTTCCCGCCCAGGGCCGCTCCGACTTTCTTCATGTCCAGCTTCTGGTCGCCCGGCAGTATCACCAGTGCATAGGGTCCGGCCTGCCCCTTGAGGGAGCAAAGCATGGCCTTCGCACCTTGACCGGGCTCGGTGCCACGGATTTCGGCGACGCGCGCCGACTGGCCCTCGGCATCGTGCATCAACACCCGGTAGGAGGCTGAACGGGCATCGAGTAGTGCCACGAGGCGATCGAACATGGGATGCATGTAGTTTTCCTCTGGTTTACAGGAACAGGTCGTAGGACAGCTTGCTGATCAGAATCACCAATAACACCAGGAATAGAGCCCGGACAAAGGGCACGCCTTTATGAACCGCCAGCCAGGTGCCAGTGAGCGCGCCCAGGATGTTGAATGCCGCCATGGGGATTGCGATCAGGTAGAGCACGTTACCCGTCGGAATAAAGAATATCAGTGCCGCTACGTTGGTCGCGATGTTCACTAACTTGGCCGATGCCGAGGCATGAAGAAAGTCGAAGGCGAAGCAGCGGATAAACAGGAAGATCAGGAAGCTGCCAGTGCCGGGACCGAACAGACCATCGTAGAAACCGATGGCGCCGCCGATGACGATCGCCAACAGTTTTTCCTTGGTGCCGATGCGCATGGGTTTGTGCAGGGTGCCGAAATCTTTTTTCCAGAAGGTGTAGATCGCCATCAGTACAATCAACACCAGTACCGCCGGCCGGATCATCGACTGGGGTACGAACGACACCGTGGCGGCTCCGAAGAAGGCCATGACAAAGGCCGCGCAAGCGGCGGGGATCACAAGACCCCAGTCGATCACCACCTTGCGCACGAAGGACCGGGCCGCGAATGCGGTGCCGCAGGCGGCCGCGACCTTATTGGTACCCAGCAGCGCCGCCGGTTGAGCGGTGGGTAGCACGTTGAATAGCGCGGGAATCTGGATCAGTCCGCCGCCGCCCACCGCCGCATCGATCAGGCCGGCGGCGAAGGCGAACACGCAAAGGATGACAATATCGACCATTAAATCAGGCTCTGACTATGTAGGGTTGATGAGGGTCCAGCGGCACCACGCGTGCCGGATCATTGACCCCGAAGACACGCAACATCCAGCGATCACGGCCGTCGTAGCGGGGTGTAAAACCATCCCGGGCATGCAGGGTTTGCTGGTTCTTGAAGATCAGCATGTCCCCTGGTTGCAGCAGTATGTGGTGCACGACATCGGAATGATTGGCGGCGGCGGCGAATAGTTGCAGGGCAAACTGCGCATTGGCGCAGGTCGCTTCGACACTCGCTTTGTTGTAGCGGCAATACAGGCCATCGGTTGCGCTTCTGTACAGCAAGGGGACGTTTTCCAGCACATTCCCCTGTTTGCCAAAGGAGGCCGGTCGGCGAACGGTGAAGTTCGGTCGTGACAATTCTTCTTCGACGTAGGCCGGCAGAATGGCCAGCACCTCGTCAATGGCGACTATGCGCGTCGGCACGTCGAGTTCGCAGCGCAGGCCGGTCAGGGCCAGGTACTCCGGACAGGCCGACAACTGCGAGACGGGTTCACAGGTCAAAGGCAGGTGAGGGTTGTCGACATGCATGTCCAGATCCGCGCGCGAGCCATAGGAGCTCTTTTCGGTCTCTCGCTTGTGCTTGGGCGATACGTGACGGAACACTGTGTCGTTGCTTTCACCCTCGTACGCCAGCGGACGGGTTTGCAGAGTTTGCAGCACAGACAGAATAGCCCCGGCCAGAATCGACAAGTTCTCGATACCCGGCTCCAGGTCGTAGGGCGTGGCAGGCAGTTGCTGGTCCAGCGGTAGCCCCCTGACGATCATCGCCACTTCACGGGCCTGTGGAAAATTGCGTAGCTGCTGGATTTTCTCGGTGCACAGGACACTTTCCAGCAACAGCCCCAGGACCGGCATGTGGCGGATACCCGAGGCGCTATCGGTCACGTCCAGCGATGCCAGACCGGCCTGAAGTGCACGTTGTTCTTCGAGCGACAGATGAATTTGCGGTATCTCCCGTCGGGTCGAAGTCACTGATTTTTTTTCCAGCCACTCATGAATTACTTCATCAACACAAGCTGCGGCTTTCCCGATTACTTCATCCAGCTTCGACACGTCCTCGCGCTCCTGTTTGCCCCATCCTTGTGGGTTGAACGGGAAGGTTAACGGAAGGGCCTTTTTTGTGTTGCAATGCCGCGTTGTGAAAAATGCAATGAGGTGGAGAGTGGCATTGAATATGTTGGGGGAACTTGAAGCCTTCGCGACCGTGGCTCGCAAGCGCAGCTTCGTCGCCGCCGCACGGACTCTGGGACGCTCCCCCAGCGCACTGACCCGTGCCGTTCAAGCCCTGGAGGAAAGTGTGGGGCTCAAGTTGTTCAATCGCTCGTCCAATGCCGTGAGCTTGACCGAAGCGGGTGAATGCTTATTACCCCATGCGTACAAAATGCTCGACCTGCAACGTGAGGTGGATGAAGACCTGGCCGGTCTCAGCGGCCTGGCCTCCGGCTGGATCCGTTTCTCCGCCCCCGAGGTTCTCGGACACGGGGTATTGCCCCGGTTGATCGCACAATACTGCGAGCGTTATCCAGACGTTAACATCGATGTGATTTTCACCGATGAGATCATCGACCCGGCCAAGAGCAAGCTGGACTTCTCGATTCGCGGCGCGTTTCCACAATCCAGTGACTTGATCGGCTTTGCGCTCTGGAGTTACTCACGTTATCTGTATGCCAGCCCCGACTACCTGGAGCGCAACGGCATGCCCGACTCCATCGAGGCACTGGAGTCGTATTCGCTGATCCTGCATACGGCGCCGCGGATTCTCAAGGAGTGGAATTTTCGCAGTGAGGAGCAGGCCATCAGCTTTCGGGTTCATCCAAAATTTCGTTTCAGCTCCGGTCTGGCGGTATTTCAGGCAGCCCTGGCGGGCGTCGGGATCGCCCGCTTGGCGGATTGGATGGCGGAGCCCGAAGTGGAAGTGGGGCGCCTGCTCCGGGTTTGTCCTGAGTACAAGCTCACCTCCAGCAGCGGTGAGAGCCCACAGATGCACGCGGTGTACCCGGCCGGAAATTTGCCGCTGCGGGTGAAGGCATTGATGGAGATGATCCGTGGCTTAGGTGAAAGCCTCGAATGTAAACGCGGCTCAGCACTAATATGAGGTTACGGGTCATTCAGCCCTGCCCGCTCACTGCACCTGACCGGCTCTTCTTGGCCGTTTACTGCCGGTGATGAGCGGCAGCCCTGGGTCGAAAGGGGACACCTTTAGAGCAGCCGTACCTTACACCAACTGCTACGCTGTAACCTTCAAGGAGGAATATCGATGCCTAACTCAGATCTACTCCCTTCCCTGCTGTCCAAGATCAACGAAAACCAACTCGCCCTAGAGGCTGCCATCATGGAGCTGACCAGTTGGGTTGAACGACAGGGCGGTGTCGAGATCGCCGACAACATGCGCGAAGCCTTGGACACCATCGACCGCAACGAAGAGTTCATCAAGCTGACCTTGGCCGTACTCATGACCCCCGAGTAATGCAATAGCCCTGTGAAATACGCCTGACACGCTCGGAACGCTATCAGTCCTCGAGCTGCGCAATCGATGACGCCGAAGGCAAACTGACTGTAGCACTGAGAGGCAGGACGCAAAAAGCCCAGCGCGGGGCTGGGCTATTCCGAAGCCAGCTTTCGGCCGATTGTGTTGAAAAAGTCGATGTTGATATCCTCAACCATTCTGGTGGATTGGTTCTGGATAGATGCTCATGTTGACTGGCTTGAATCATTTTACGTTGGCGGTTGTGAACCTCTCTCGCAGCATTGAGTTTTATGTGGCTCTACCTGGCTTTAGATTGGCTGCCCGCTGGGAGACGGGGGCTTATCTTTCCCTTGGTGATCTCTGGCTTTGTCTGTCTCTCGATGAGAGCCGTGTGGCGGAAAAACAACCTGATTACACCCACTATGCGTTTTCGGTGGGGCAGGATGATTTTGAAGAAGTCACCGCTTACTTGCGCCTTCGTAACGTTACTGAGTGGAAATCCAATTCGAGCGAAGGTAACTCGTTTTATTTTTCGGATCCCGATGGGCATCGTCTGGAAGTGCATGTAGGCAGCCTAGCTTCAAGGCTTGAGCAATGTCGGCGCCAGCCGTATGCAGGTATGGAATTTTTTGACTGACCGTTTTCGTCTGATTTTATTGAAAAATTAGCTCTGCTTTCTGGCCTGCGGCAAAATCTCTTCATTGGCCGGCGGGGAAGCACGCAGCATGATGGGACAGTTACCGAGTGGGCAGGAACGACTGTTTTACTCGTTCAACCTTGAGGATCACATCCCGGCCAATCACCTTCTGCGTAGCATTGATCGGTGTCTCGATCTGAGCGATTTGCGCCATTACCTCGCCGATTTTTACAGCCCAATTGGGCGTCCTTCGATTGACCCTGAGTTGATGCTCCGCATGCTGATCGTGGGTTATTGCTACGGCATTCGCTCAGAGCGTCGGCTGTGCGAAGAGGCCCATTTGAACCTGGCGTATCGCTGGTTCTGCCGGTTAAGCCTTGAAGATGAAGTCCCCAATCACTCGACCTTTTCCAAAAATAGACACGGCCGTTTTCGGGACAGCGATCTGTTTCGCTGGCTGCTCAATGAAGTGCTGCGTCGTTGCATGGACGCAGGCTTGGTCAAAGGTGAAGGCTTTGCCGTGGACGCCAGCATCATCAAAGCGGATGCCAGCCGGCAGCGCGGTGTACCGGGTGATGAACAGGTCAACTGGAGCGATCCGGCCCTGAGCACCCGCGCCGTCCGTGAGTATCTTGAGGCACTCGATGAAGAGACTCTGGCCGAAGCGCTACCGAAGCGCCTATCGCTGACTGATCCTCAAGCCCGCTGGACCGAAGCTCCAGGTGGCCCAGCGTTCTACGCTTACTCCACGAATTATCTGATCGATACCGAGCACGGCGTGATCATGGATGTGGAGCCCACACGGGCTCATCGAACCGCAGAAGTCGAGAGCACCAAGACGATGATCGATCGGGTCGAAGTACAGTTCGACATCAAGCCGGAACGCCTCATTGGCGACACCGCCTACGGTACCGCGCCGATGCTGGCCTGGATGGTGGAGGAAAAGGACATCGAGCCACATGTGCCTGTATGGGACAAAACCGAGCGCAAGAACGACAGTTTTTCGAGCAACGATTTTCGCTGGAATGAAGAGGCCGAGGAATACTGCTGCCCAGCCGGCAACGTATTACGCAGCGAATGGCGAGCCTTCAAAAACGAGCGTTCGCACGTCACAAAAGCCAACACCATCATCTTCCGATCCCGGCAGACCGACTGCGTTGCCTGTCCGATGAAAGCCAAGTGCTGCCCGAACACTTCGATTCGCAAGATCGTCCGCAGCGTCCATGAAGCCGCTCGTAATGTGGCTCGGCGCATCGCGGCGACGCCAGCGTATCAGCGCTCTCGCCACGAACGTAAGAAGGTCGAAATGTTGTTTGCCCACCTCAAGCGCATCCTGAAACTGGATCGCTTGCGACTACGTGGCATGAGTGGCGCGTCCGATGAGTTCACGTTGGCCGCCGCGGTGCAGAACCTGCGACGTCTGGCCAAATTTTCCTCTCAAGGGCCACCTGCAACAGGATAGGTGCGCCTGCACGAAGCAAAAAACCTCAAACTAACCCACTAACCGAGCTGCAAAGCTCAACGAAGGGCCGAAAAACCACTCAATGTGGTGAGTAGGTTCTCCGGCGGTGGTCGTGTCGGAGTTCTGGCGAACTGAAAATCCGACTTTTTCAACAGAATCGGCCAGAAGCAGTTGATCAGAAGGGCCACCCCGAAGACATGGCCCATGCTCGCCCCCTTAGGGCTCAACAATAGGGAACATGCCCTGGAAGTCATCCAGAAAACTGAACAATTCGGCCACTTTGGCTGAAGCGCCCTCGACCGTTACGTCTTTCTCCTTGTCCAGTGTGGTTGCGCCCAGCACAAGGCTGGCGAATTTATCCTTGCTAGCGTTGATAGTCGCGTCAGGTTTGCCGGATTGAACATCAGCGGCGTAGATGATCACGCTGTTGCGCAGTTCAATTTGGTAACGTTCTTCGCTGCCCGTTACCACCCAATTGAGCGTCGTAGTCTTTCCGTGTGCCTTAGAGGCATTCAAGCGAATACCCATGTAGTCCAACAGCATTTCAGCGCTCATTGCCTTGACCGTGTCTGGGGTGACGACACTAGGCATAGGAAGCTTTGGCACACCATTGCGCAGCTCCAGAGCGCCCATCAGAAACTCATTTCGCCAGGTTGGATCCTCCACCTGGTAACCCAACTGCTCTAGAGCGTCAGCTCCAAAATTGCGTGCGTCCTGATTGTTAGGCTCGGCGAATACAACGCGATCCATCACTTCGGCGACCCAACGATAATCGCCTTTGTCGAAGTAGGCCTTGGCCTTTTCGATCACCGCAGAAGAGCCGCCCATAAATTCGACGTAGCGCTTGGCAGATTCAGTTGGCGGCAGTGTAGAGGTGCGCGGGATTGCTGTCGTACCACCCCAGATAGCGCTGATATACTGCTTTGGCATTGTGGCTGACAGAACCGTAATAGCCTCGGTTGTACCACTTCTTGCCAATACTGTCGGGGAGTTTCAACTGCTCGGCGATCTCGACCATCGTCTCACCTTTGTTGGCCATGTTCAGGGTCTGATCATGGATGTACTTGAGCATGTCACGCTGGTTCGCCATGTGCTCGACAATGCGGTCACTGCCCCAGGTAGGCCAGTGATGCTGGGCGACCATGACATCGGCATGCACGCCATAGCTGTAGATGGCGGCATTGATCGCCTTCCACCAACTCATCGCGTCACGCACCTGCGCACCGCGCAAGGTATAGAGGTTGTGTAGTGTGTGGGTTACGTCCTCGGCGGTGTTCAGCATCTTGAACTGCGGAAACCAGATTAGAAACTCACTGGGGGCCTCGGTACCCGGTGCCATCTGGAATTCCATATCGACGCCATCGACGGAAAGCTTTTCACCAGAGTGCTTGATCGAGATGGTAGGAGCGATGAGCGTGGACGACCCTAGCGATCCATTCTTGCCCAGTCCCGCATCTACCTGGCCTCGTTCACCCTTGGGTAGAAATGCGCCGTACTGATAAAGCGCTCGTCGTGCCATGGCGGTACCGGCGTAGACGTTTTCGCTGGCAGCTTCCTTAAGGAAACCTTCCGGCGCGATCACCTTCACCTTCCCTGCCAGAACGTCCTCCTCCTTGACCACCCCTTTAACTCCGCCATAGTGATCGATATGGCTATGGGTGTAGATCACTGCGACCACGGGCTTTTTTGGCCGGTGCTGTAGATACAGTTCCAGCGCTTTCGCCGCCGTCTCTTGCGAGATAAGCGGATCTATCAGGATCAACCCGGTATCACCCTCGATGATGGTCATGTTGGACATGTCGAAGCCACGCACCTGATAAACGCGCTCAGTCACCTTGAACAGGCCGTTCATCATGTTCAGTTGGGCTATTCGCCACAGGCTTGGATTAACCGTGTCGGGTGCCTTTTCCTTGTCTAGGAATTTATAGGCGGCCAGATCCCAAATAGCCGGATGGCCAGGCTTTCCTTCGATAACCAAATCAGGAATCGTACCGATGAAACCGCGCTTGGCATCTTCAAAATCCTGCCGATCAGCAAAGGGCAATTGCTCCAGCACGGCCTCATTCTGGGATTGGGTAAAAGAACTGGCGTCTTTGGGTTGCTGAGCAGCGATAGCCGACGTTGTCGTCAGCATCGCGAATATCAAACTGCCAATGGCTCGATTGCAATACAACATCAGTCTCTCCTTGATTAATTGAAGTACGCACTATTGATTGATAAACCTCTATGTCTTCTGGTTCGCCTGTGACCTTGTGAATCAACTCTCGCTGCCAAGAGGGATAGCCAGCGTGAGCCACATGTTCCAACCTTCGGCACGATTCCTCGCGGAAAACTCGTGGTAGCCTTTTAAGTTGGCATACCAGGTTTGAGTGCCGACTTTGAAGAAGTGACCAAGCTGAGGCCCTACCGCGCGCACGCGGGATTTGTAGTCGCCGAGCACAGCGCCGTCCCCGCTGTCTCCAGTAATTTGTTGGTAGACATAACCCACGAGGCCAATGTGGGTTGTTTCGGTAACGAAATGAGAGGCGCTCCAATCAAGGTGAGCGTCCACTCCGTTCTTATAGTCGGTATGCCGGTTCTCCCAATTATGGGTAACCCCCAGAACTGCCGAGAACTCGTTTTTCTTATCGAAAAATGTAAAGCCCCCGCCCAAATCCAGCGACCAATGCCCCAGCCCCAAATTCACCAGACGGTCGGGGTCATACGCACCCACAGGTATGTTTCCCATGGAATAAACCATGTAGTTGAATTCGCCATGATTCCACTTGAGAGTTGCGAGGGGGTAAAGATCGCTACTGCCCTTGAGACTGTCTGATGCGCCCCTTTCAAAAACACGTCCGCGAGGCCCGGAGAGTAATACGTCGGCGTCTACAGCCATTTCGCCCACCGCAGCCACGACAGACAACGCTGCCTGGCCGCCCAGCAGTGGCTCTGAAAAGGTGTACGTGGGGATCGCGAATAATAAGTTAGCATCAGCCTCCACCCCAGCGGCTACTTGTCTGCCGAGCCGGGTACCCTTGCTGCTGTTCTGGTCGGCGCTGGTGTGGTAGTAAACCAGCGGAATGCTCCAACCCGGCTTGGCAGGAGCGGCAGCCAAGGTACTCATCTGGCCAGGAACCCAAAAACTTACGCCGCCTTCATCCGCCACCGATACAGCAGGTAAGAGCGCGACCCCCAGCAGCCAGCGAACATCCGTGTACCTCATGATCAGTTCCTCGATCAGACGCTAACTTAGTGGAGATTTAACCAGTGCGTTTACAGAGGCTTAGGCCTGCTGGAAACAGTAGCAGTGATTTCACGAAACTCCAGAAACAGAACAATCCCGAGTGTCTGCCGTCGCGTTGCATAAGCGAGGTGACTTTGCCGGACGCTTACGCTCCGAATGCAAAAAGCCCAGCGCGGGGCTGGGCTTCAAGGCAGACTACCCAAAATTAGAGGTTCGATGCTGCCACTGCGGCCTCATCAATGAACGAGGCGACCTCAAAAGGTTTTGTCGCCAACGAAGCATGGCTAGTCGCCAGCGTAATAAAACTCTTAGGTTTTAGCTTCGCAGACATCAGCTCTTGATTTTTGGGATTAATCATCCTGTCTTCGCTGGATATTTGATACCAAGATGGCTTTTTCTTCCATGCTGGGGCAGTCACTTTATCGCCGAAGGTGCTCGCCAGTGGTGCTTTTTGAGTCACTGCCATTACCAAGGCCTCACTGTCGGATAGGTCTTGGCAAAAGCTCTCATGGAACTTATCCGGTTTTACCCACAGATAGCCGTCGCTATCAGGCTCGAGGTTGGCAGCAGCCTGGGGTAGATTTCGCTGCGTAATTTCACCAGGGCTTTCACCTGCATCGGGAGCGAATGCTGCAATATAAACTAGCCCAATCACATTAGGTTGATCGCCAGCTTCAGTAATTACAGCCCCACCGTACGAATGCCCCACAAGCAGGACGGGGCCCTTTTGCTGGGCAATCATCTTGCGAGTACGCTCAGCATCCTCGGCGAGGGATGTCAGAGGCATTTCAACTGCATGTATGGACGTATAACCTTTGCGAGCCAGTTCAACAATTACCTTACCCCAATGCGCTGCGCCGCCCCAAAAGCCATGCACCAGCAAAATCGTAGGTTTATCACTCATTGCTCGATCCCTCTACCTGTCAGTGAAAGCATCCGCATAACGGAAGTGCATAGAATATGCCTGATACGCCATCAATCAATGCCAAGAGGAACTCTGGATCGGTTTAGCAGCCAAATCTGCCGCAGACCTTCGGTGCACTCTCTGGCCGGATGATTATCACGGGGAGAGGAAATTATTTACCATGACTGAAACGCCAAAGAACGTGCTAAAACGCCATAATTCTACACCGATTAAAAGCGACATTAGACACCCGGCAGCAGATGTCTTTTTTGATATATTCAGTAAAGCTGAAATGTGCAGCAAACTGCTTCCCGCCAAACGATATAAAACCGATGAAAAACAAACATTTAATGGAGAGATTGCTTATTTTCATATAGTACATTCCGGAGTTTTTCTGCTTTATCCTCATGATACCAAGGAGCCAATCGTCCTCTCCCCGGGTGACATAATTTTTGCCCCAAGTGGCGTCAGTCACAGCATCCAGTTTCAAGGCGCTTCATTGGAAAAAGCAGAACAAGCTTGTCCAGAACCTGATAACAAAATCACGAGTGGACTTTTCAAGTTTGATAGCGTAGGCGGCCAAGCGTTGATGTTGGGTCTACCAAAGTTTTTGCATGTATCTAGCAAGCCAAGCATTGAACCTGACACGCTTGGATCAAAAGAGTGGTTGGCGCTGACGGTCGCAGCGATGCAAAAAGAGATGGAGCTCCCTTCAATAGGGAGTGAGATTATGTTGTCTAGGATCATTGACCTGATGTTTATTTGGGCAATCCGAAATTGGCTTTTCACGGCTCCTGCCGAGATCACGGGCTGGATTGCGGCATTGCGCGACTCAATGGTCGGCCACGCTCTTGCATTGCTGCACTCAGAGCCAGGAGCAGATTGGACGGTGGAGAAACTCGCTCTCGAGGTTGGCCAATCGCGATCAAATTTTGCAAATAAATTTGGCCGGATGGTGGGAGACTCACCGATGCGATACTTGACGCGCTGGAGAATGCAGCTCGCAGGAAAACGCCTTAGATCTTCAAATCAACGCGTATCAAAAATAGCTGAAGATCTGGGTTATGACTCAGATGCAGCTTTTAGTCGAGCCTTTCGCCGGGAGCTAGGATTGACACCAACTGAATATCGCCTGAAATATACTGTGTGATATTCAGTAGGATCACTTTAGACCTGACTGCACGATTCCTCAGTAACGCCCGCTCCTCGCGCAGTAGTGGCCTCCTGCCTTCACGCAAGGGTTCCCCAGTCCTCCGCCTGCAAGCCCAAGGACTGGGATAGCGCCAATATCGGCGCGTTTATGACCTGGAGGTTAATGTGTCAGGAACACCAGCAAACCCAAGTGAAGTTCGTGCTCTCGGAGTCGCGCTTCAATGCCTGGCAGCGAGCCTGAAGCAAAATGGCACCCTCAACGCTGACCTTTATACCGCAAGACTCAAAGGTCATATTGCCGCGGAGTATCCAGCAGCCGAAAACAAAGATGTTTTCAATCTAGCGCTAGAAAACTTGATCAATGACTTAGCACGCATTCCAGCCCCGGAAGCTTAACGACTTGGGGGGCCGAACAGAGCGAAGTCTCTCTCGGCCCTTTTTTACTCATCATCGATAGCTTTTTATTGTGCGTCCGTAAGCATACTCTGCTCCTGCGACCATGCCGCGTCATGTTGGTTGTTTTGCGTCTCTGTGTCTGAGGATCAGGCGTGCCCTGTCATGCCATGGCCCGCCGTAGACGATGTTCTCGGACGGCCTGCCGTAAAGGTGATGCAGGAGAAAAGGCCCGGGGCCGAAGGTGTTCGAGTCTTCACCTGGTAGCGTCGGATCGGGGCCCAGGTTTCGTACAGGCTGGTGTTTTCGGGACTCTCCCACCAGCCATCAGTTCGCTGGAAGGCTTCAAACTCAAGCCCCCACTCCCGTTGATAACCGAGGTTCATCAAATGCCCGTACGCCACAGTGCAATCCACAAAGTCGACAAGAAGCCCGACTGTACGCCACAGATCATCGCGCAGTACAGGGATAGCCGGACCGCCAAGGTACGAGCCAACCGGGAAATATCATTGCTGTCGCACATCTAAAACATTGCCCGGGAGTGGGGCTCACCGAGAATAACCCTGCCGCTGGAGTGCACAAGAACAGGGAGGCGCCTCGGGACTTCTACGCAACTGAGGAGATCTGGAGCGCCGTGTACGCAGTCGCAGCCTCGCAGCTTTGCGATTCTATGGACTTGGCCTACCTGACCGGACAGCGCCCCGCAGATGTGCTTTCGATGCGCGAAGCTGATGCGGTAAATGAATTCCTACAGGTGTCGCAAGGCAAAACGGCCAGAAAACTCCGGATCCGCCTTACCGCTGCCGGGAACCTTAATGACCTGGGCACACTGGTGCGCGACTGATAGAGCAGCGGCGCTCACGTGGAGTAAGGACTCCATACGGATGGCCGGCAGGTGACCAAGCCGATGCTACGTCTACGCTTTGACGATGCCAGGAACAAGGCAATCGCCATTACTAACGAGGCGGGAGACGGCGTGCTTGCAGCGAGCATCCGGTAGTTCCAGTTCCGCGACATCCGCCCAAAAGCAGCCAGTGAAATATTGGACCTGGGCGATGCCAGTCGTCTGCTTGGGCACACGGATAAGCGGATAACCGAGACGGTTTATAGGCGGGTTGGCGAGATCGTGAAGTCGACCCGTTGATAGAGGATCTGACAGTAGTTGCGGAAAGCGTCGTAAAAGATGCGGAAACTGTTAGTTTAAAACCTTGTCCAATTATTGAACGCCAGAAACACAAAAGCCCCGCGTTAACGGGGCTTTCATATGAATCTTGGCGGGAAACCAGGGATTCGAACCCTGGGAACGCTATTAACGTTCGCCGGTTTTCAAGACCGGTGCATTCAACCACTCTGCCAATTTCCCTTGTGCAACACAGGATTATGATAACCCATCCTGTCTCAGCGGGCGCCATAATACCCGAATGAAACACACTGTCAAACTCTGTGCATGGCTTGTTACAGAGCGTCTGTTATGATCTTTGCGACTGAACGTTTCAAAACTGAAGGAGTGTCGCCATGCGCGAACAGGATTACGCAGTTAACAGCAATGTGCAGGCTGAGCAGCTAGAGGTTAGCCGCGTCCTGCGCAATACATACGGCTTGCTCGCGCTAACCCTCGCATTTAGCGGCGTGATGGCGTATGTGGCACAGCAGCTGCGCGTCGGCTACCCGAATATATTCGTCGTGCTGATCGGTTTCTACGGTCTGTTTTTCCTCACCAACAAGTTGCGCGACTCGGCCTGGGGCCTGGTGTCGGCGTTTGCCCTGACCGGTTTCATGGGTTTCCTGCTGGGCCCGATCCTTAACCGTTACCTGGGCATGCAGGGCGGCGCCGAAGTGGTCAGTTCGGCTTTTGCCATGACTGCACTGGTATTCGGTGGCCTATCGGCTTACGTGCTGATCAGCCGTAAGGACATGAGTTTCCTGGGCGGCTTCATTACTGCTGGCTTCTTCGTGTTGCTGGCGGCCGTGCTGGCAGGCATGTTCTTCCAGATCAGCGGCCTGCAACTGGCGATCAGCGCGGGTTTTGTGCTGTTCTCCTCGGCCTGCATTCTGTTCCAGACCAGCGCCATCATTCATGGCGGCGAGCGTAACTACATCATGGCGACCATCAGCCTGTATGTATCGATCTACAACCTGTTTGTCAGCTTGTTGCAGATCTTCGGCATCATGAGCCGCGACGACTGATCGTCCCCTCATGCAAAAAGCCCGCTTCGGCGGGCTTTTTGTTGTCTGCGGCTTTATCATTGACCCAGGTTTGCCTACAGAGTGTTCCATGAAGTTCGCAATTGCGCTTTTTTCCGCCGCACATGCGCCCTCCTCGCGCCGAGCCCTGCTGTTTGCCCAGGCGGCGCTGACCGGTGGGCATGAGATTGTGCGGTTGTTTTTCTATCAGGATGGCGTGTATAGCGCATCCAACTCGGTGGTGACACCGCAGGACGAGCAGGATATCACCCAGCAATGGCGTGCCTTTGTCAGCGAGCATCAGCTTGATGGTGTGGTGTGCATCGCCGCGGCACTGCGCCGTGGCGTGCTGAACAGTGAAGAGGCTGCGCGCTACCGACGCAGCGCGGTCAATCTGGACGCGCCTTGGGCGTTGTCTGGTCTTGGTCAATTGCACGATGCGATCCAGGACGCCGACCGACTGATCTGCTTTGGAGGGCCGTGACATGTCAAAATCCCTGCTGATAATCAGTCGCCAGGCTCCATGGTCCGGCCCCGGCGCGCGCGAAGCGCTGGATGTCGTGCTGGCCGGTGGCGCGTTTGATTTGCCGATTGGCCTGTTGTTTCTGGACGACGGCGTGTTTCAACTAGCCGTGGGCCAGAACGCCAAGGCCATCCAGCAAAAAGACTTGAGCGCCAATCTGCAGGCACTGTCTCTGTTTGGGATTGATGAGGTTTTCGCTTGCAGCCAGAGCCTTGCCGAACGTGGGCTGACGTCTCCTGGCAACGTACAGCCGCAGAGCAGTGAACAGATTTCCCAAATGATTGAGCGTTACGATCAGGTGATGACCCTCTGATGTCGACCTTGCACGTGTTATCCCACTCTCCATTTACCGATAACCGGCTGGACAGTTGCCTGCGCCTGTGTGGCGGGCAAGATGCCATTCTGCTGTGCGGTGATGCGACTTACGCCCTGCAGGCCGGCAGCTCTGCGTACAAGGCCATGCGAGCCAAGGCTGTGGAAATATTCGTACTCATAGAGGACAGCCAAGCGCGGGGCTTACAAGTCCCCGATTGGGCAAACAGCGTCGACTACCCGGCCTTTGTCCAGTTGTCGATCAAGCATGACAAGGTCAACACCTGGCTATGAACACCCTGACCGTAGGTGAGCAAACCCTCGAGTTGGACAAAGATGGCTATCTGGTCAACCTGGATCAGTGGTCGGCCGACGTTGCGCAGGCCCTGGCCGCAATTGAAGCCCTTGAGCTGACCCCCGAACACTGGGAGATCCTTGAACTGCTGCGAGATTTCTACCGGGAATTCCAGCTATCGCCCGCAACGCGTCCGCTGATTAAGTACACCGCCTTGAAGCTGGGTACGGAAAAAGGCAACAGCCTGCACCTCAACCGATTGTTCAATGGCACTCCCGCCAAACTCGCCGCCAAGTTGGCGGGCCTGCCCAGGCCGACGAATTGCTTATGACTGACTTTGCCCCGTTGATGACCGAAACTCCCACCGAGCACCCGTTTGCGCCGTTCGTTCGCATCCTGGGCAAAGGCAAGCGCGGTGCCCGCAGCCTGACCCGCGAAGAAGCCCGGGAGGCCATGGGCATGTTACTTGACGAAAAGGTCGAGGACACCCAGCTCGGCGCGTTCCTGATGCTCCTGCGTCACAAGGAAGAAAGCCCGGAGGAGCTCGCGGGCTTCACCGAGGCCGTGCGCGAGCGCCTCAATGCACCCTCGCTGAATATTGACCTGGATTGGCCCACCTATGCCGGTAAAAAACGCCACCTGCCGTGGTACCTGCTGGCCGCCAAATGCCTGGCGCAGAATGGCGTGCGCATTTTCATACATGGTGGCGGCGCGCATACCGCTGGCCGGCTCTACACAGAACAATTACTGGACCAACTGCAGCTTCCGTTGTGCCGCACCTGGCAGCAGGTCGAGGCGGCACTTGAACAGGGCAACCTCGCGTTCATGCCCCTGGGGGACTGGGCGCCACAATTGCAGCGCATGATTGACCTGCGCAACACCCTGGGCCTGCGTTCGCCGATCCACTCTCTGGCGCGCATCCTCAACCCACTCAATGCGCGCTGTGGCCTGCAAAGCATCTTCCACCCCGGCTATCAGGGCGTACACCGCGATGCCAGCGGCCTGCTCGGTGACAACACCATCGTGATCAAGGGCGACGGCGGCGAAATCGAGATCAATCCCGACACCACGAGCCATTTGTATGGCACCCGTGCCGGCGCCAGTTGGGACGAAGAATGGCCGGCACTCTCCGCCCAGCGTCATGTGAAGCCGGCGGCGCTCGATCCCGAGCACTTGAAAGCCCTTTGGCGTGGAGAAGTACAAGACAGCTACCCACAATTGGCGTTGATTGCCACCATGGCCCTGGCGTTGCGCGGCCTTGGCCACCCAAGGGAGCAGGCCTTCAAACTGGCCCAGCAATATTGGGAATCGCGGGATAAATCGATTTAATCGATCATTTACCCCGAGTGTTTGCGCTATTTCTTCGAACCCAGACGATTAGACTGCACTCCAACGCTTATTAGCCAAGGAGTCAGTCATGGGTTTGCTAATCGATGGAAACTGGCATGACCAGTGGTACAAAAGTAGCGCGGACGGCGCTTTCCAGCGCGAGCAAGCGCAACGGCGTAATTGGGTGACCGTCGATGGCCAGCCCGGCCCCAGCGGTGAAGGGGGTTTCAAGGCCGAAGCCGATCGCTACCATCTTTATGTGTCCCTCGCCTGCCCCTGGGCACACCGAACATTGATCCTGCGCAAGCTCAAGGGCCTGGAAAGCCTGGTCGATGTTTCGGTGGTCAGTTGGTTGATGCTGGAAAACGGCTGGACTTTTGACCAGGCTTACGGCTCAACTGGCGACCAACTCGACGACTTCACCTACCTGCACCAGCGCTATACCGCTGATGCCGCCGAATATACCGGTCGCGTCACGGTGCCGGTGTTATGGGACAAAAAACTCAATCGGATCGTCAGCAATGAATCGGCGGAGATCATTCGCATGTTCAATAGCGCATTCAATGGCCTGACAGACAACACCCTCGATTTCTACCCCGAGCCCCTGCGCCCCACCATCGATGACCTCAACGAACGCATCTACCCTGCGGTGAACAACGGCGTATACCGCGCAGGCTTCGCCACGTCGCAACAGGCGTACGAAAGCGCCTTTGATGATGTGTTTGCTGAACTGGACCATCTGGAACAGCACCTTGACGAGCATCGTTACCTGGCCGGTGAATACCTGACCGAGGCCGATGTGCGGCTGTTCACTACGCTGATTCGGTTCGACGCAGTGTATTACAGCCACTTCAAATGCAATTTGCGGCGGATTGCGGACTATCCGAACCTGTCGAACTGGCTGAAAGAGATATATCAATGGCCCGGCGTGGCCGAGACCGTGGATTTTGCCCACATCAAAGGGCATTACTACGCTAGCCACCGGACGATCAATCCGACAGGAATTGTCCCGAAGGGACCGTTGCTGAGTTTTGATACCCAGCATGATCGGCAGAAGCTGGTCAGCAAAGGTGTGTGGAACTGAGCGGCCCCTGGGCCCTGATAGAGCAGCTCGTTTGCGAAAAAACGAGAATGCGGCATTTACCAGAAATGCCGTATTCTCGTTGAGGCTTTTCGCGATCACGGGCTAGACCACCTCACTCCTACGGAGTCAGACTTGAGATTGAGCGCCCTCAAACCACTTCAATTTCTCACGCAACTGCACCACTTCGCCTACGATCACCAATGTCGGCGCATGAACCTCATGCTCCGCCACCAGTCGCGGCAAGTCCGCCAGGGTGCCGGTAAAAACACGCTGGTTGGACGTGGTGCCTTGCTGGATCAATGCGGCAGGGGTATCGGCCGAACGACCATGCTTGACCAGTTGCTCGCAGATGATCGGTAAACCGATCAGCCCCATGTAAAACACCAAGGTCTGGGACGGCCCCACCAGATCACTCCACGGCAAGTCCGACGTACCATCCTTCAAGTGCCCGGTGATGAAACGCACCGATTGCGCATGGTCACGATGCGTCAGGGGAATACCGGCATAGGCCGCACAACCGCTGGCTGCGGTAATCCCCGGCACCACCTGGAACGGAATGCCATGGGCCGCCAGCTCTTCGATCTCTTCACCGCCCCGACCAAAGATAAACGGATCGCCACCCTTGAGACGCAACACACGCTTGCCCTGCCTGGCCAGATCCACCAGTTGTTGGTTGATCTGATCCTGCGGCAGCGCATGGTCGGCACGCCGTTTACCGACATACACCCGCTCGGCATCGCGGCGACATAGTTCGAGAATCGCAGGCGCCACCAGACGGTCATACAGCACCACATCGGCCTGTTGCATCAAGCGCAAGGCACGGAAGGTTAGCAGGTCCGGGTCACCCGGGCCTGCGCCGACCAGATACACTTCGCCCGGCGCATGGGGCGGCGCGCCATCAATCTTTTCCCGCAGCAGACGCTCGGCTTCATCGCCCTGCCCGGCCAGTTGCCGATCGGCAATCGGTCCCTGGAAAACCTCTTCCCAGAACGCTCGACGCTGCTGCACGTTCGGAAACAAGCCTTTGACCTGATGACGGAAACGCGCAGCCAATCCGGCAAGTTGGCCATAGGTCGACGGGATCCAGGTTTCCAGCTTGGCGCGGATCAACCGTGCCAACACCGGCGCATCGCCACCGCTGGAAACCGCAATTACCAAGGGGGAACGATCGACGATTGCCGGGAAAATTACGCTGCACAGCGCTGGCGCATCCACTACGTTGACCGGCACGCAACGGCGCCGGGCATCGCCGGACACCTGTGCATTCAACGGCTCGTCATCGGTTGCGGCAATAATCAGCACGCAACCGTCCAGATCTGACTCCTGATAGCCGCGCACGATCACTTCACCGCCACTGCCCTCAACCAGTTCACGCAACTGGTCTTCAATCTGCGGAGCAACCACCTGCAGCAACGCGCCGGCCTCTGCCAGTAGTCGGGATTTGCGTAAAGCAATCTCCCCGCCACCGACCACCAATACACGACTGCCGCGCAGGTTATGAAACAGCGGCAGGAATTCCATTTAGCCGATGACCTCAACGCCAGCCATGTAAGGCTTGAGCACCTCAGGGACGCGGATCGAACCGTCGGCCTGCTGGTAGTTTTCCAACACCGCCACCAGCGTACGGCCTACAGCCAAGCCGGAGCCATTGAGGGTGTGGACCAGTTCCGGCTTGCCGGTTTCAGGGTTACGGAAACGCGCCTGCATACGGCGAGCCTGGAAATCACCGCAGTTGGAGCATGAAGAAATCTCGCGGTATTTGTCCTGGCTCGGCACCCACACTTCCAGGTCGTAAGTCTTCACGGCACTGAAACCCATGTCGCCGGTGCAAAGTGCCAGTACGCGATATGGCAGCTCCAGCAATTGCAGGACCCGCTCGGCATTGGCCGTCAGGCCTTCGAGCGCCTCCATCGAGGTCGAAGGTTCGACCACTTGTACCATCTCGACCTTGTCAAACTGATGCTGGCGAATCATCCCGCGAGTATCACGACCGGAAGCACCAGCCTCGCTGCGGAAGCATGGCGTGTGAGCGACAAACTTCAACGGCAACTGCTTGGCGTCGAGAATTTCGCCGGCGACGATGTTGGTCAGCGACACTTCAGCAGTCGGGATCAGGTACAAATCAGCTTCGCCATCGCGACTGATCTTGAACAAGTCCTCTTCAAACTTCGGCAACTGGCTGGTACCCATCAGTGCCGGAGCTTGCACCAGATATGGGGTCCAGGCCTCTTCGTAACCGTGCTCGCCGGTGTGCAGGTTGATCATGAACTGCGCCAGGGCGCGGTGCAGGCGGGCAATCGGACCACGCAGCAAGGCAAAGCGGGCGCCGGAAAGCTTGGCAGCGGTTTCAAAATCCAGGCCGCCACTCAGTTCGCCCAGCGCGACATGGTCCTTGATTTCGAAATCAAAGGCCTTCGGCGTGCCCCAGCGACGCACTTCCACGTTCCCGTCTTCATCTGCACCGACCGGTACAGACTCGTGGGGCAGGTTGGGAATACCCAGCAAGATCGAATCAAGCTCGGTCTGGATCGCATCCAATTCCACCTTGCCCGACGCAAGCTCGCCCGCCATGCGCTCGACGTCCGCCATTAACGGCGCGATATCTTCGCCGCGCTGCTTGGCTTGACCGATGGATTTGGAGCGCACATTCCGCTCAGCCTGCAGTGCTTCGGTGCGGGTCTGGACGGTCTTGCGCTGTTCTTCCAGCGCTTCGATGCGCGCAACATCCAAGGCGAAGCCACGGGATGCCAGGCGGTCCGCTACGTCCTGGAGGTTGCTACGTAACAGTTTGGAATCGAGCATGTCGGTCTCTCGTTATCAAAGTTTGGTCAGGGACAGGCCAGCCCAGGTGGCGAGCAGCCCGCCGAATACGCTGATGGCCGCATAGCCTATGGCCAGCGGCACTTGCCCGCTTTCCAGCAGGCGCACCGTATCCAGTGAAAAGGATGAAAAAGTGGTCAGGCCGCCAAGGAAGCCCACCATCAACCCGGCACGCACCTCAACAGGCACCTCCGGGCGCAACAGAAACAGGCCGTACAACACGCCGATCAGCAGGCAGCCCACGATATTAACGGCCAGCGTCGCGGTATAGAAGTGTTTCGGCCAATTGGCGTTAACCCAATTGCCCGTAGCAAAGCGCAACAGCGTACCCGCAACACCACCCACAGAGACGGCAACGACCAAAGGAATCATAATTTTCTCCGCTGTCTGGGGCTCAAACGGTCAAGTGCAGCCAAATGATTGAGCTTTTCACCAATCTTCAACTCCAGGCCGCGGGGCACCGGCTGGTAGAACGGTTGGGGCTCAAGTTCATCAGGAAAATAATCTTCACCAGCGGCATAGGCATCCGGCTCGTCATGGGCATAACGGTATTCGTCACCATAACCTAACTGCTTCATCAGCTTTGTCGGGGCATTGCGCAGATGCAGCGGCACTTCCAGCGACCCGTGCTCGGCAGCGGCGCGCAGTGCCGATTTGAAGCCCATGTACACGGCATTACTCTTCGGCGCACACGCCAGATAGGTGATGGCCTGGGCCACCGCCAACTCGCCTTCCGGGCTGCCCAGGCGCTCCTGCACCTCCCAGGCCGCCAGACACAGGCTCAAAGCCCTCGGATCGGCGTTGCCGATATCTTCGCTGGCCATGCGCACCACACGCCGCGCCAGGTACAGCGGATCACAACCGCCGTCGATCATGCGTGCAAACCAATACAGCGCACCATCAGGGTTGGAACCGCGCACCGATTTGTGCAGAGCGGATATCTGATCGTAGAACGCTTCACCACCTTTATCGAAACGTCGACGGGTATCGCCCAGCAGGCTTTGCAGGAGGTCGACACCGATTTCGCCGCCATCCTCGGCCAGGTCAGACGCATTCTCCAGTAGATTGAGAAAACGCCGACCATCGCCATCAGCGGCCGTCAACAAAATCTTGAAACCTTCCTCGCCCAGGCTCAGTTGACGCTTACCCAAGCCTTTGTCGTCAGTCAATGCCCGCTGCAGCAACTTCTGCATCGCCGTCTCATCAAGGCTCTTGAGTACATAGACTCGCGCCCGGGACAGCAAAGCGTTGTTTAGCTCAAAGGACGGGTTTTCGGTGGTGGCGCCAATAAATATCAGCGTGCCATCTTCCACGTATGGCAGGAATGCATCCTGCTGCGACTTGTTGAAACGATGCACTTCGTCGACGAATAGAATCGTACGCTTGCCGTATTGGCCGGCCTGTTGCTTGGCAACTTCCACAGCCTGGCGGATTTCCTTCACGCCAGCCAGGACTGCCGAGACCGTCTCGAAGTGTGCATCCGAGACTTTCGCCAACAGCCGCGCCAGGGTGGTCTTGCCCACGCCCGGCGGCCCCCAGAAAATCATCGAATGCAGGGCACCCTGCTCCAGGGCTTCGCGCAAGGGTTTGCCGCGAGCCAGCAAGTGCTCTTGCCCAACGTATTCGTCCAGATTCGTCGAGCGCAGGCGCGCTGCCAAAGGCTGGGCAATCGGGTCACTTCGAAACAGATCCATGGGCAGCGTTTGAAACCTCTGAGCAGTTTATTCCTGGATCACGTCGGCACCCTTGGGGACCTCGAACTTGAACGTGGAAGCGGGAACCGATGCGTTGGCCTGGACTCCAGTAAACAGGATATTGGTGCGCTGACCAACGCTGTCGACCAGTTGCATATCGTTGATCACGCCATTGCGAAAAGACAGGCGCAGACTGTCGAACAGCGTGTCCCTGGACTTGGGCTTGAGCGTGAAATCAATCACGTTACTTTGTTGCTTGGAGGTGATCTCAAAACTTTCGCTGATCTGCGACACATCGCCAGACAGCAGCAACGCCGGCGTCTGGCTCAGGCGCGGGTCAAGGGTCTTGATGGTCGCCTGCTCCAGATCCGGGTCCCACAATGTGACTTTCTTACCGTCAGAGACGATGGTCTGCTCATTCGGCGCATCGGTTTTCCAGAAGAAAAGCCCTGGACGCTGTACCGCCATTTCGCCAGCAGTTTCCTGCATCTGCGTACCGCTGCCATCCAGGGTTATCTGGGAAAAGCGCGCCGTCAGTGTCTTGGATTTATCCAACAGGTTGGTCAAGCTCGCAACGGAAGCCGGGTCGGCGTGGGCCGAAAGGGTCGTCAGGGCCAGTGCCGGCAACAACAGCATGCGGATAAGACGCATGGGAGTCCTCATAGAATTCGTGTGAAGGGCGTGCCGCGTGCTGCCACGCGGCACATGATCAGTCGCGCATCTGCCCGGGGGCAATGACTTCGCGCGAGCCATTGGTGTTCATCGCGGTGACGACTCCAGCCATTTCCATGGCTTCGATCATGCGAGCGGCGCGGTTGTAGCCGATCTTGAGTTTACGTTGCACCGCAGAAATCGACGCGCGGCGACTTTCCAGCACGAACGCCACGGCCTCGTCATAAAGCGCATCGGTTTCAGCATCATCGTCGCCACCGCCACTGCCGCCCTCGAAGCCGCTGCCGGCCTCCTCGACGCCATTGAGAATGTCATCGTTGTATTCCGGTGCGCCACGCAGTTTCCAGGCTTCCACCACCCGATGCACTTCATCGTCGGAAACAAAGGCACCGTGGACACGAATCGGCAGGCTGGTGCCAGGCGGCATGTACAACATGTCACCATGGCCCAACAGTTGCTCGGCGCCGCCCTGGTCGATGATGGTCCGCGAGTCGATCTTGCTCGACACCTGGAAGGCCATGCGCGTCGGAATGTTCGCCTTGATCAGACCGGTGATCACGTCCACCGAAGGCCGCTGGGTCGCCAGAATCAAATGAATACCGGCAGCACGAGCCTTTTGCGCGATACGCGCGATCAGTTCTTCGACCTTCTTGCCAACGATCATCATCATGTCGGCAAATTCATCGACCACGACCACGATGGTTGGCAGCTTGCTCAGCAACGGCGCTTCATCGTGAATACTTTCGCGCTTGTACAGCGGATCGGTCAGTGGCGTGCCGGCGTCCTGGGCTTCCTTGACCTTGGCATTGAAGCCAGACAGGTTACGCACCCCCATCTTCGCCATCAGTTTGTAGCGGCGCTCCATCTCGGCCACGCTCCAACGCAGGGCATTGGCAGCATCCTTCATGTCCGTCACTACCGGGCAGAGCAGGTGCGGGATGCCTTCGTAGATCGACAGTTCAAGCATTTTCGGGTCGATCATGATCAGCTTGGCGTCTTCCGGGCCAGACTTGAACAGGATCGACAGGATCATCGCGTTCACACCCACCGACTTACCGGAACCGGTCGTACCGGCCACCAGCAAGTGCGGCATTTTCGCCAGATCCGTGATGACCGGCTTGCCACCGATATCATGGCCCAGTGCCAGGGTGACAGGAGACTTGAAGTTGTCGTACTCAGGCGTCGATAGCACTTCGGAGAAGCGCACGATCTGCCGGTCTTCGTTGGGAATCTCGATACCGACCGTGGTCTTTCCGGGAATGACTTCCACAACCCTTACACTGGTCACGGCCAATGAACGCGCAAGGTCCTTGGCCAGGTTGGAGATACGACTGACCTTGACGCCAGCGGCCGGCTGGATTTCGTAACGGGTAATTACCGGCCCAGGATGAATCGAGTCCACCGAGACCTCGACACCGAATTCCTTTAGCTTGATTTCCAGCAGATGGCCGACAGCAGCCAGCGATTCCGGGGAATAGTTGAGCTGCTTCTTTTCCGCAGGATCAAGGATCGAGATTGGCGGCAAAGTGCCTTCAATCGCGCTATCGATAAACAATGGTGCCTGTTTTTCCTTCTGTACACGATGGCTTGGCTCCGGCGCCTTGACCGGTGCTGGCGCGATCACTGGCGGCACTTGTTTTTCGCGATCCGACATGTGCTTGGTCAGGGCCTGCTCGCGCTCGATCAAACGCTCCTTGACCTTGGCCTGCTCGCGTCGATCCGGCGTACTCGGTGCCACGACCTCGTTGATGCGGGTGTCGACCTCGCGCAACTGCGCCACCATGCGCTTGCGATCCACGCGGGCTGCCCACCAGCGGTTAGCGGCGCTCTGGAATAGCTCGAACAGGTCAAGGGTGATCTTGCCGGTCACATCCATGACTTTGAACCAGGACAGATCGGTAAATACCGTCAGGCCAAACAGGAACAAGGCGATGAACATCAGGGTACTACCCTGGATGTTCATCGCCTTGCGGGCCAGGTCGCCCAGGCTTTCACCCAACGCACCGCCCGCGCCCGCCGGCAATCCGGTGGGCGCATGAAAATGGATATGCGCCAGCGCAGCGCCCGAGAGAATCAGGAAGACCAGGCCGATCAGGCGCCAGGAGAACAGCCAGCCACTCCACTGCCATGGCTCGTGGCGCTGGCGGAAAATTTGCCAGGTCTTGATGGCCAGCAGCAGCGGGAAGATATAGGCGAAATAACCCAGGATCATGAACAGGATATCGGCGCTGTAGGAACCGACAGGGCCGCCGAAGTTCTGCACATCGTCGATCTTGCTGTTATGACTCCAGCCCGGATCGTCCTTGCCATAGGTCAGCAATGCCATCATCAGGAACAGACACAGCGCACCGATGGCAATCAGCGCGCCTTCCTTGAGCCGATAGTGCAGATGCTGGCGCCAGGCCGGAACTACTACTGTTTTAGGTGCTGCGGCGGATTTCTTCAAAACTGGTCTTTTCCTGCGCCTTTAGCGCGTCCAACTGTTGAATGACTGCGAAAATACTGCCCAATCCGGACAGTTGAAAAGTTAAAGAGCGTCGTCAAGACTTCCTTTTAACACTCTGTGACTGAATCATGTAGGGCGATAACACCAGTACATAAGGGACTGGTGCGGCTATTGTACGGGTTTGTGTACCCGTTGCCACACGGCAACCTTCCTTCGTAGAGGGTAGCCAAGCACTTTATTCATGCATTTCAATTTGAGCATGCATTGTCTTTGCTGACAAAGGCTTATGACCTGTTTTTATGAGTCTGCACAAGCTTTGCCAAGGATCACCGCTCATCTGTCAGTCAATTGCCCCTGACTTGACGCGATTACGACCACATCCCTGTAACAGAGTTGCAGAAACACTCGCTAACGCATCAGCACACTGATTGTGCAATCAAGCTGGCCGCGCCGCTCCTGGTCGACAATAATCAACTTTCATCACGACCGGCCAAGGCCTGTCACCGCCCTCCCCTTCCTTAAGCCTGAATACCATGCTCACCTGGTTGCAACGCAACAACCTGACTTTCCCACCGCTGGAAAAAGCTATGCGCGAACCCAACGGTTTGCTTGCAGCCGGCGGAGACCTGTCCGCCGATCGATTGATCCAGGCCTACCGCCATGGATGCTTCCCCTGGTTCTCGGAAGGCCAGCCGATTCTCTGGTGGTCGCCCGATCCACGTACAGTATTATTTCCCGAGCAATTGCATGTCTCGCGCAGCCTGGGCAAGTTGCTGCGCCAACAGCGCTATCAGGTCACCTTTGACCAGGACTTCGCCGCCGTTATTCAAGCGTGCGCTGCGCCCCGCAGCTACGCAGACGGGACCTGGATCACCGAAGCGATGCAGAACGCCTATCTGCAACTGCACCAACGCGGCTACGCCCATTCAGTTGAAGTTTGGGACGGGAGCGAGCTGGTCGGCGGCCTTTACGGTCTGGCCATGGGCCAACTGTTCTTTGGCGAGTCGATGTTCAGCCGCGCCGACAATGCATCGAAATTCGGCTTCGCAATCCTGGCCAGGCAATTGCAGGCCTGGGGCTTCGTATTGATCGACTGCCAGATGCCCACCGACCACCTGCACAGTTTGGGCGCCCATGCCATACCCCGCAGTGCCTTTGCCGCCTTCCTGCGCGATCACCTAGACCAGGCCAGCGGCGCACCATGGGTTTCTTAGGCGACTTCCCCGCACCTGGCTTACACTTGTTTCAAAGCTTACCCGAGGGCTGATCATGACCGAGCTGGCGCGCTTGAAGTTTTATGCCACTCAACCTCACTCTTGCAGCTATCTGCCCGATGAGCAGGCCACCACGCTGTTCCTCGACCCCAGCCAGCCAATGGATGTGCATGTATATGCCGACTTGTCAGAGATGGGATTCAGACGCAGTGGCGACCACCTTTACCGACCCCATTGCCAGAACTGTAACGCCTGCGTGCCGGCGCGCATTCCTGTGGACCAGTTCCTGGCGGACCGAAACCAGAAACGCATCTTTAAACGCAACGCCGACCTGACAGTGACACCTGCGAAGCCAGGATTCAGTGAAGAATATTTCGACCTTTACCAACGCTACATCGAACAACGCCACGCCGATGGAGACATGTTCCCACCCAGTCGCGACCAGTTCTCTACCTTTCTGGTGCGTGAGCTGCCTTTTTCGCGCTTCTACGAGTTTCGCCGTGAAGGCCAATTGCTGGCGGTCGCTGTCACTGACCTTCTGCCCAACGGCCTGTCGGCGGTCTATACCTTTTACGAACCCAACGAAGAGCGCCGTAGCCTGGGACGCTTCGCCATTCTCTGGCAAATCGGCGAGGCACGCCGCCTGAAGCTGGAGGCGGTGTACCTTGGATACTGGATCAAGAACTGCAAAAAAATGAACTACAAGACCCAATATCGGCCCATTGAGCTGCTGATTAATCAAAGATGGGTCACACTTAACTAGAACCCCTTGGCTTGAACACCCTTTTTCGGGCACAATGCACGCCGCTTTTGCCTGGCGCAGTTGCACCGGGCCATTCACTGGATACCGAGGGCTTTACTGCATGTCGAAAGAAGACAGCTTCGAAATGGAAGGCACTGTCGTCGACACCCTGCCCAACACCATGTTTCGTGTGGAGTTGGAAAATGGGCACGTCGTAACCGCGCATATCTCCGGCAAGATGCGCAAGAACTACATTCGTATTCTTACCGGTGACAAAGTGCGCGTCGAGCTGACGCCCTATGACTTGAGCAAAGGGCGCATCACTTACCGCGCTCGCTAAACAAGTCAATACAAAACGCCCGGCTATGCCGGGCGTTTTTGTTTGCAGGAGGGGCTTGCTCCCTCCTACATTTGATCTCCATTGCCTGGCAACTACATTTCAAACAGCAAAAAGGCGCCTTTCGGCGCCTTTTGCGTTACTGCAGAACGATCAGGCCATTTCAGCCGTGGTTTCGAACTCGAAGGTCAACTCGCCATCCTTCAGGTCGATATGCACCACGCCACCATGGTCGGACAGCTCACCAAACAGGATCTCTTCGGCCAATGGCCGCTTGATCTTGTCCTGGATCAGACGTGCCATTGGGCGAGCCCCCATAGCGGCGTCGTAGCCTCCTTCGGCAATCCAGCTGCGCGCCGCTTCAGTCACTTCCAACTGCACACGCTTGTCTTCCAACTGCGCCTGAAGCTCGGTAAGAAACTTATCCACCACGCTCTTGATAACCTCATGACTGAGGCGACCAAACTGGATAATGGTATCCAGGCGGTTACGGAACTCAGGCGTGAAGCTCTTCTTGATCACTTCCATTGCATCGGAAGAGTGATCCTGATGAGTGAAGCCGATCGAGGCTCGCGCCGCCGTTTCGGCACCGGCGTTGGTGGTCATGATCACGATTACGTTACGGAAGTCCGCCTTGCGCCCGTTGTTGTCGGTCAAGGTCCCGTGATCCATGACCTGCAACAGCAGGTTGAAGACTTCCGGGTGAGCCTTTTCAATTTCATCGAGCAACAATACGCAGTGCGGTTGCTTGGTGATCGCCTCGGTCAACAGACCGCCCTGATCGAAGCCGACATAACCAGGGGGCGCACCGATCAGACGCGATACGGTGTGACGTTCCATGTACTCGGACATGTCGAAACGCACCAGCTCGATGCCCATGGCCTTGGCCAACTGCCGCGCAGCTTCGGTCTTGCCGACCCCGGTAGGCCCGGCAAACAGGAATGAACCGACCGGCTTGTCTGGCGACTTCAGGCCCGCACGGGACAACTTGATCGCCGTCGACAGCGAATCGATGGCCGCGTCCTGGCCAAACACCGTCAACTTCAGATCGCGTTCCAGGTTGCGCAGCAGTTCCTTATCGGAACTGGTGACATGCTTGGGCGGAATCCGCGCGATTTTCGCCACGATATCCTCGACCTGAGGCACGTCGATACGCTTCACTCGCTTCTCGACCGGCTGCAGGCGCTGATAGGCCCCCGCCTCGTCGATCACATCGATGGCCTTGTCCGGCATGTGCCGGTCATTGATATAGCGCGAGGCCAACTCGGCGGCTGCACGCAGGGCTTCATCGCTGTATTCGATGCCATGATGCGCCTCGAAGCGCCCCTTGAGCCCCCGCAGGATACCGATGGTGTCTTCAACCGACGGCTCGGAGACGTCAACTTTCTGGAAGCGACGCGCCAAGGCACGGTCCTTCTCGAAGATGCCACGAAATTCCTGGAACGTGGTCGAACCAATGCAACGGATATCACCCGAGGACAACAGCGGCTTGAGCAGGTTGGAAGCATCCATCACTCCGCCTGAAGCAGCGCCCGCACCAATGATGGTATGGATTTCATCAATGAACAGGATTGCCTGCGGACGTTTTTTCAGCTCGCCAAGCAATGCCTTGAAACGCTTCTCGAAGTCGCCACGGTACTTGGTCCCGGCGAGCAACGCGCCCAGGTCAAGGGAGTAGACTACGCTGTTGGCCAGCAAATCCGGAACCTGGTTATCAACAATACGCTTGGCCAGGCCTTCGGCAATCGCGGTTTTACCCACGCCTGCCTCGCCCACCAGCAGCGGGTTGTTCTTGCGACGACGAGCGAGGATCTGCGCTACGCGCTCAACCTCGCTCTCGCGCCCCACCAGCGGATCGATCCGCCCCTGGCGCGCCAGCTCGTTAAGATTGCTGGCGTAGGCGTCCAACGGGTTGCCTGAAGAAGAAGACTCACCGCCCTCGTCGTCCTGCATATCCTGCTCGCCCTCGGAATGATCGCCCTGCCCTGGCACTTTCGAGATGCCGTGAGCGATGTAGTTAACGACATCGATACGGGCAACACTCTGCTGCTTGAGCAAGAACACTGCCTGGCTTTCCTGCTCGCTGAAGATCGCAACCAATACATTGGCGCCCGTGACTTCGCGCTTGCCGGAGCTCTGTACGTGAAAGACAGCACGCTGCAATACACGCTGGAAGCCCAGCGTAGGCTGGGTTTCACGGTCCTCGTCATGAACGGGGATCAGTGGCGTGGTGGAGTCGATAAACTCCTGCAGATCATGCTTGAGCTTGTCGAGGTTGGCGCCGCACGCCCGCAAAACGGTGGCGGCAGCTTCATTATCCAAAAGTGCCAACAGCAGGTGCTCGACAGTCATGAACTCATGACGTTTCGAGCGAGCCTCCTTGAAGGCAAGATTAAGGGTGACTTCGAGCTCGCGGTTTAACATAGCTTCACCTCATACCCAAGTGGTCGGAGTTAACCGTCCTTCTCGATTTCACAGAGTAGCGGATGCTGGCTTTCCCTGGCGTACTGGTTGACCTGCATGGCCTTGGTCTCGGCGATGTCGCGGGTAAACACTCCACACACTGCCCGTCCTTCTGTATGAACGGCCAGCATCACCTTGGTCGCCAACTCGCGGTTCAGGTTAAAAAACACCTCGAGCACTTCGACGACAAAATCCATCGGCGTGTAGTCATCATTGAACAAAACCACCTTGTACATCGGCGGCGCCTGTAGAGCAGGCTTTGCCTCCTGAACCGCGATGCCTGCAGAACCGTCGTCATGTTCGTGATCATCAGGATGATCCTTATGGAAAGTCGGGCGATCCTGATTGAATGTTAGTCGAATCTGGCTGATTGCATGCATGGAAAGAAAAGTTCGTCAGTTGTGCAAATACAGTGGTGGGGGCGACCTGTCAGAAATTCAACTCCGACCGATTGGTCACCTTGACTATCGGCAAAACGGTGTTACAACCAATAGAACCCACAGTGGGTAAAAAAGGTCCGCGCAGTCAACCTAATTTATTCGGGTTAGGACGGATAAACTGGATGATACTCCAGTGATGGAGTCTGGTGCAGAGGGATATGAGCATGGCAAGCGGTAAGGTCAAGTGGTTCAACAATGTCAAAGGGTTCGGCTTCATTAATGAAGACGGCAAGGATGAAGACCTTTTTGTGCATCACTCAGCGATCGAGATGGACGGGTACAGAACACTAAAGGCGGGTCAGACTGTTACCTTTGAGATCAATCAAGGGCCAAAGGGGCTTCAAGCCGTGAAAATAGAATGCATCACAACGACTGAAAAGCACGTCGAAAAATCCTCGTCAGAGCAATTCGACAAGGCAGAAAGAACCATGCTGTCGAAGAAGCAACAACCTGCATGATCAGCCGCTGAGAAAATGCCCCATAAAACAACGGCCTCCCAAAACATCAGGATGGCCGTTTTTTTATAACCGCAGCCTTACATATGTGAAATCAACGCATCACCAAAGCCCGACGACGAGACCAGCTTGGCGCCCTCCATCAAGCGCTCGAAGTCGTAGGTGACAGTCTTGGCCGAAATCGCACCGTTGGTGCCCTTGATAATCAAGTCCGCAGCTTCGGTCCACCCCATATGGCGAAGCATCATTTCCGCGGACAGAATCAGCGAACCCGGATTGACCTGGTCCTTGCCGGCATATTTTGGCGCGGTACCGTGGGTAGCCTCGAACATAGCCACGGTATCGGACAAGTTGGCGCCCGGCGCAATACCAATCCCGCCCACTTCTGCCGCCAAGGCATCGGAAAGATAGTCACCATTGAGGTTCAGAGTGGCAATCACATCATATTCGGCCGGCCGCAGCAGGATCTGCTGAAGCATGGCGTCGGCGATAGCGTCCTTGACCACGACGTTCTTGCCGGTGCGCGGGTTCTTGAACTGCATCCACGGCCCACCATCAAGCAGCGTCGCGCCAAACTCTTGCGCCGCTACCTCATAAGCCCACTCCTTGAAGGCACCTTCGGTGAACTTCATGATGTTGCCTTTATGCACGATAGTCAGCGACTCGCGATCGTTATCGACGACATATTGCAGGGCTTTGCGCGCAAGGCGCTTGGTGCCCTCCTTGGAGACAGGCTTGACGCCGATGCCGCAATCCTGATCGAAACGGATCTTGGTGACCCCCATTTCTTCCTTCAGGAACTTGATGACCTTGATCGCCTCCGGGGAGCCGGCTTTCCACTCGATCCCGGCATAAATATCCTCGGAGTTCTCACGAAAGATCGTCATGTCCACATCGCCAGGTTTCTTGACCGGGCTCGGCACACCTTCAAACCAGCGCACTGGCCGCAGGCACACATAAAGATCAAGCTGCTGACGCAGGGCAACGTTAAGCGAACGGATCCCACCACCGACCGGCGTGGTCAGAGGCCCCTTGATGGAGACCACGTAATCCTTGACCGCATCCAGGGTTTCCTGGGGCAGCCAGGTGTCCTGATCGTAAACCTGAGTAGCCTTTTCGCCGGCGTAAACCTCCATCCAGGAAATCTTGCGCTTGCCGCCGTAAGCCTTGTCAACAGCCGCATCGACAACCTTGATCATCACCGGACTGATGTCGACGCCAATACCGTCACCCTCGATGAAAGGGATGATCGGGTTGTCAGGAACATTGAGAGAATGGTCTGCATTGACGGTGATTTTGTCGCCGACTGCCGGAACCTGAATCTTCTTGTATCCCATGCTGAACTCCGTTTGTGGATTAAACATCTGGCTGCGTCCGAGCCTACTCCAGTTAAATGTGGACTGAAACCTCAGGCCCGGCAAATTTGCTGCGAAAAAGGTCGATTTAGTTGCCTACAAGCTTGAAATAAAAGGGAAAACCGCCAAACTTGAGCATTCAATGCGACTTTAGGCTCAAACCAGCCCCTGCGACCTTTAGACCAATGGACGACACTCCTTTTGTATGAAGGCTCGGCGTAAGCATAGCGACCTATGTATAATGCCGCCGCTGACCAAAGAGTCACGACGGCCGACGGCTCTAAACTGAGCCCCTCCGCCCGAAAAGCAGGGTTACTACAGTAATCCACCCGCTTGACGCTCGACTGATGCAACCCAACATCACCGCGAAGAAACATCGACATTTCGCTCATGGATGACTTTGAACGAACGCGCTTTACCCGGCGCATCTCGAGTTTCTGCGCACGCTTTTAGCAAAGAAGAGAGTTAATCCGAATATGCCCACCCGCTCGAAGATCATCTATACCTTCACCGACGAAGCCCCAGCCCTCGCCACCTATTCACTGTTGCCTATCGTGGAAGCCTTCACCGCTTCTGCTGATATTGCCGTTGAAACCCGCGATATCTCCCTCGCAGGGCGCATCCTCGCAAGCTTCCCCGAGCAACTGGGCACCAAGGCCGTACCGGACCACCTCGCCGAACTGGGCGCGCTGGCCATTACCCCTGAAGCCAACATCATCAAGCTGCCTAACATCAGCGCTTCGACTCCGCAGCTGCAAGCCGCGATCAAAGAGCTGCAAGCCCAGGGCTATGCCCTGCCGGACTACCCGGAAACCGTAACCACCGACGCGGAAAAAGAAACCCGCGCTCGTTACGACAAGGTCAAGGGCAGCGCCGTAAACCCGGTCCTGCGCGAAGGCAACTCCGATCGTCGCGCACCGCTGTCGGTCAAGAACTACGCACGCAAGCACCCACACAAAATGGGCGCCTGGGCTCAAGACTCCAAGTCCCACGTCGCTCACATGAGCACCGGTGACTTCTACGGCAGCGAAAAAGCCGTTCAGATCGAAGCGGCCGATGCCGTCAAGATCGAGTTGATCTCCAAGGACGGCACCGCCACCGTCCTCAAAGAAAAAACCAACGCCCAAGCCGGTGAGATCCTTGATTGCTCGGTTATGAGCAAAAACGCCCTGCGCGCGTTCATTGCCCGCGAAATCGAAGACGCCAAGCAACAAGGCGTGCTGCTGTCGGTTCACTTGAAAGCTACCATGATGAAGGTCTCCGACCCGATCATGTTCGGCCAGATCGTCGCCGAGTTCTATAAAGATGCCCTGGCCAAGCACGCCGACGTGCTGGCGCAGATTGGCTTCAACCTGAACAACGGCATCGGCGACCTGTACGCTCGCATCAAGGCCCTGCCGGCTGACCAGCAAGCTCAGATCGAAGCTGACATCCAAGCGGTCTACGCCGCGCGCCCTTCCCTGGCGATGGTCAACTCCGACAAAGGCATCACCAACCTGCACGTGCCAAGCGACGTGATCGTCGACGCTTCGATGCCGGCGATGATCCGTGACTCCGGCAAGATGTGGGGCACCGACGGCCAACTGCACGACACCAAGGCTGTAATCCCGGATCGCTGCTACGCCACTATCTACCAAGCGGTCATTGAGGACTGCAAGGCCAATGGCGCCTTCGACCCAACCACCATGGGCAGCGTGCCGAACGTTGGCCTGATGGCGAAAAAAGCCGAAGAGTACGGCTCTCACGACAAGACCTTCCAGATCAAGGCTGACGGCGTCGTCCGCGTCACCGACAGCAAGGGCAACCTGCTGATGGAACAGGCTGTCGAGGCCGGCGACATTTTCCGCATGTGCCAGACCAAAGACGCACCGATCCAGGACTGGGTCAAATTGGCCGTCAACCGCGCCCGCGCCAGCAACACCCCGGCCATTTTCTGGCTGGACCCACTGCGCGCCCATGACGGTGTCGTGGTCGAGAAAGTCCAGGCCTATCTGAAAGACCACAACACCGAAGGCCTGGACATTCGCATCATGTCGCCAGTCGATGCGATGAAGTTCACCCTGGAGCGTACCCGCAAGGGCCTGGACACCATCTCGGTGACCGGCAACGTTCTGCGTGACTACCTGACCGACCTGTTCCCGATCATGGAACTGGGCACCAGCGCCAAGATGCTCTCCATCGTGCCGCTGATGAACGGCGGCGGCCTGTTCGAAACCGGCGCCGGCGGTTCGGCTCCGAAGCACGTGCAGCAACTGGTGGAAGAGAACTTCCTGCGCTGGGATTCCCTGGGCGAGTTCCTGGCCCTGGCCGCCTCCCTTGAGCATTTGGGTGTGACCTACAACAACCCGAAAGCCTTGGTATTGTCCAAGACCCTGGACCAGGCCACCGGCCAGTTCCTCGACAACAACAAGTCGCCATCGCGCAAAGTCGGCAACATCGACAACCGCGGCAGCCACTTCTACCTGGCGCTGTACTGGGCTCAAGCCCTGGCCGCCCAGACCGAAGATACTGCACTGCAAGCGCAGTTCAGCGAACTGGCAAAAAACCTGACCTCGAACGAAGCAACCATCGTTGCCGAGCTCAACGCCGTACAGGGCAAGCCAGTGGACATCGGCGGCTACTACGCGCCAAGCCCAGAGCTGACCAGCAAAGTCATGCGCCCAAGCAACACCCTCAACGCGGCAATTGCCAAGTTGAAGTAAAGTTGTAAGGATGCAAAGAAGCCCCGGCCTTGTGCCGGGGTTTCTGTTTCCGGACACTGCGATTTTGCCGAAGAAACCGGATCAAAATGTGTGCGGGCTTGCTCGCTCCCACACTGGCCGCGTCACACTCTGAATCGAGGCTTTTAATGACCTGGCAACCCCACATCACCGTCGCCACCATCGTCGAAGACAAAGGCCGCTTCCTGATGGTCGAGGAACTCAAGGGCGGCCGCGCCGTGCTCAACCAGCCGGCCGGCCATCTGGACCCGAATGAAACCCTGACCGAGGCCGCCGTACGCGAAACCCTCGAAGAAACCGGCTGGGATGTCGAAGCCTGCGGCATCGTCGGGATCTACCTGTACACCGCCCCCAGCAACGGCGTGACGTACCAGCGGGTGTGCTTTATCGCCAAAGCCTTGAAACACTACCCCGACTATCAACTGGACGAAGGCATTGTTCGCGCGCGCTGGCTGACTCGCGACGAATTGATAGCCTTGCGCGACAACTGGCGCAGCGAGCTGATCATCCGCTGTATCGATGATTATCTGGCAGGCTTTCGTCACAGTCTCGAATTGATCCGCCCTTCTCTTTAGCCTTGCGCGCTCCAGCCTGCTAGAATCGCGTCCTTTTCAAAGACGCCCGTTAAAATCCTATGCGTGATCCAGCCCCTTCTGACACACAAAAGAAGCGCGTCATCGTCGGCATGTCCGGCGGCGTGGATTCTTCCGTTTCCGCCGTTCTGCTCATGGAGCAGGGCTATCAGGTGGAAGGCCTGTTCATGAAGAACTGGGAAGAAGACGATGGAACGGAATATTGCACCGCTATGGACGACCTGGCGGACGCCCAGGCGGTTTGCGACAAGATTGGCATCAAGCTGCACACTGCCAACTTCGCCGCCGAGTACTGGGACAACGTGTTCGAGCACTTCCTGGCCGAATACAAGGCCGGCCGCACGCCAAACCCGGACATCCTGTGTAACCGCGAAATCAAATTCAAGGCGTTCCTCGATTACGCCATGATGCTGGGTGCCGATCTGATTGCCACTGGCCACTACGTGCGCCGCCGCGATATAGATGGTCGCACCGAGCTGCTTAAAGGCCTGGACCCGAACAAGGACCAGAGCTATTTCCTGCACGCCGTCGGCGGTGAACAGATCGCCAAGACCCTGTTCCCGGTGGGCGAGCTGGAAAAGCCTGAAGTACGCAAGATTGCCGAGAAACACGGTCTGGCTACTGCCAAGAAGAAGGATTCCACCGGGATCTGCTTTATCGGCGAGCGCCGTTTCAGCGACTTCCTCAAGCAGTACCTGCCAGCGCAACCGGGCGAAATCAAAACCACTGAAGGCGAAGTTATCGGCCGTCACCATGGCCTGATGTACCACACCATAGGTCAGCGCCAAGGGCTGGGCATTGGCGGTTTGAAAGACGCCGGCGAAGAGCCGTGGTACGTACTGGTCAAGGACCTGGATAACAACGAGCTGATTGTCGGCCAGGGCAACGAGCACCCGTTGTTGTTCTCCGGCGCCCTGCTCGCTTCGGAAATCTATTGGGTCAACCCGATCGACCTGAGTGCGCCACGCCGCCTGACCGCCAAAGTTCGCTATCGCCAGAGCGACCAGCCGTGCACCCTGGAAAAAACCGCCACTGGTTACCGCGCTACCTTTGATGACCCGCAACGCGCAGTCACCCCAGGCCAGTCCGTTGTGTTCTATGACGGCGAAATCTGCCTGGGCGGCGGCGTGATTGAAGTCGCGCAAGCCTGGAGCAACCCGGCATGAGCCAGACCCAGGAGCAACTAACGGCGCTGGGCGGGGTTTTCCTCGCCGCAGTGCTGGTGGACAAGATCGCCAAGACCGGCCAGGTCACCGAGTCGGGCCTGACCTGCATGCTTGGCAGCCTGCTGATCCGCGATCCCAAGGACACCCTGGAAGTCTACGGCGGCGACGACCTGGCCCTGCGCGAAGGCTATCGCGCACTGATCGGCGCCCTCGAACGCGATCCCAGCACCCTGCAACGCGAGCCGCTGCGCTATGCATTATCGATGCTTGGCCTTGAGCGCCAACTGGCCAAACGTGACGACCTGCTGGAGACCATCGGCAAGCGTCTGCCGCAAATCCAGTCCCAGGTCGAACATTTCGGCCCGGCCCACGAAAACGTGGTCGCAGCCTGTGGCGCCCTGTATCAGGACACCTTGAGCACCTTGCGTCAGCGGATCCAGGTCCACGGTGACATGCGCAACCTGCAACAACCGAACAACGCCTCGAAAATCCGCGCCCTGCTGTTGGCCGGCATTCGTTCTGCTCGGCTGTGGCGGCAATTGGGCGGCCATCGTTGGCAACTGGTCATCAGTCGTCGCAAATTACTTAAAGAGCTTTACCCGTTGATGCGCAACGAATAAGTCGCGCCAGTAGGCCCTTTTTCAAGTCGTCACGCGTAATACGCCGGTCAGTTGGCAACGGACCGGCGGATTTTTTCATGTATGATACGCGCCCCTATTTCGTTGCCCGACTGTCCGAGAGCACCCCATGCAGCTTTCTTCGCTCACTGCGGTTTCCCCTGTTGACGGCCGCTACGCCGGCAAAACCCAGGCCCTGCGCCCGATTTTCAGCGAATACGGCTTGATCCGTGCTCGTGTCCTGGTTGAAGTGCGCTGGCTCCAGCGCCTGGCCGCTCACCCCGCCATCAGCGAAGTGCCGGCGTTCTCCGCCGAGGCCAACGCTGTATTGAACACCCTGGCGGAAAACTTCTCCCTGGAGCACGCCGAGCGTGTCAAAGAGATCGAGCGCACCACCAACCACGACGTAAAAGCCATCGAATACCTGCTCAAAGAGCAAGCAGCCAAGCTGCCGGAACTGGCCCAGGTCAGCGAGTTCATCCACTTTGCCTGCACCAGCGAGGACATCAACAACCTGTCCCACGCCCTGATGCTGCGCGAAGGCCGTGATGATGTGATGCTGCCACTGATGCGCCAGACTGCCAACGCCATCCGCGAACTGGCGATCCGCTTCGCCGATGTGCCAATGCTGTCACGCACCCATGGCCAGCCGGCCTCGCCGACCACCTTGGGCAAAGAACTGGCTAACGTGGTTTACCGCCTGGAGCGCCAGATCGCTCAAATCGCTGCCGTACCGCTGCTGGGCAAGATCAATGGCGCCGTAGGCAACTACAACGCCCACCTGTCGGCCTATCCCGAGATCGACTGGGAAGCCAATGCCCGCGCCTTCATCGAAGACGAGTTGGGCCTGGGCTTCAACCCATACACCACGCAGATCGAGCCGCACGACTACATCGCCGAACTGTTCGATGCCATCGCGCGCTTCAACACCATCCTGATCGACTTCGACCGCGACATCTGGGGCTATATCTCCCTGGGCTACTTCAAGCAGCGCACCATTGCCGGTGAAATCGGCTCCTCGACCATGCCGCACAAGGTCAACCCGATCGACTTCGAAAACTCCGAAGGCAACCTCGGCATCGCCAATGCCCTGTTCCAGCACTTGGCCAGCAAATTGCCGATCTCCCGCTGGCAGCGCGACCTGACCGACTCCACCGTACTGCGCAACCTCGGCGTGGGCTTCGCCCACAGCGTGATCGCGTACGAAGCGAGCCTCAAAGGCATCAGCAAACTGGAACTCAACGAGCAGAAAATCGCCGCCGACCTGGATGCTTGCTGGGAAGTGCTGGCCGAGCCGATCCAGACCGTGATGCGTCGCTACAACATCGAAAACCCGTACGAAAAGCTCAAAGAACTGACCCGCGGCAAAGGCATCACCTCTGATGCGCTGCAAACGTTCATCGACGGCCTGGAGATGCCAGCCGCCGCCAAGGCCGAGCTGAAACTGCTCACCCCGGCCAACTACATCGGCAATGCTATAGAGCAAGCAAAACGCATTTGATTGCGGCTCGAGCCTTTGAGACGCCCGGCAGCGCCGGGCGTTTTTATTCCAGTCTGAAAAGTGATTTTTTTCAATAGGTTACACATGAATCCTGATATTCCTCTTCAACTTCTAGGTGGCATCACTGCACGGGAATTCCTGCGCGACTACTGGCAGAAAAAACCCTTGCTGATCCGCCAGGCCATCCCTGATTTCGAAAGCCCGATCGACGCCGACGAACTTGCCGGCCTGGCCCTTGAAGAAGAAATCGAGTCGCGCCTGGTGATCGAGCACGGCGAGCGCCCCTGGGAGCTGCGTCGCGGCCCGTTCGCCGAGGATGCCTTCAGCAGCCTGCCCGAGCGCGACTGGACGTTACTGGTACAAGCCGTCGACCAGTTCGTACCGGAGGTTGCCGAACTGCTGGAAAACTTCCGCTTCCTGCCGAGCTGGCGGATTGACGATGTGATGATCAGCTTCGCCGCTCCCGGTGGCAGCGTGGGCCCGCACTTCGATAACTACGACGTATTCCTGCTGCAAGGCGCCGGCAAGCGTAACTGGAAAATCGGCCAGATGTGCGACTCCGAGAGTCCACTGCTGCAACATGCTGACTTGCGCATACTGGCGCAATTCGAAGAAACCGCCGAATGGGTGCTTGAACCAGGCGACATGCTTTATCTGCCGCCGCGCCTGGCCCATTGTGGTGTTGCGATCGATGACTGCCTGACCTATTCGGTAGGCTTTCGTGCGCCGAGCGCCGCTGAAGTACTGACCCACTTCACCGACTTCCTCAGCCAATACCTGCCTGACGAAGAACGTTACACCGACGCCGATGCCCAGCCAGCCATCGACCCGCATCAAATCCAGCATGACGCCCTGGACCGCCTCAAGGGCCTGCTGGCCGAGCACATGAGCGATGAGCGCATGTTGCTGACCTGGTTCGGCCAGTTCATGACCGAACCGCGCTACCCTGAGCTGGTGACAGGCCCGGAACTGGAAGAAGACGACTTGCTGGGCAGCCTGGAGCAAGGTGCGGTGCTGATCCGCAATCCAAGCGCACGCCTGGCCTGGTCCGAAGTCGATGACGACCTGTTGCTGTTCGCCAGTGGCCAGAGCCGTTACCTGCCAGGCAAGCTGCGCGAGCTGTTGAAAATGATTTGCGCGGCCGACGCCCTGCACATCGACAACCTCGGCAAATGGCTGGCGGATGAAGATGGCCGCGACCTGCTGTGCGAACTGGTCAAGCAAGGAAGCCTGGGGTTTGCCGATGAATAAAATTCGCGTACATGTCGCCGACTGGCAAAAGGATATCGCCGAAATTCGGCGCATTCGTGAAGCGGTATTTATCGCTGAGCAATCGGTTCCACCTGAGCTGGAGTGGGACGCAGACGACGCAGGAGCCATGCATTTCCTCGCGTTCGAAGGCGACTTTCCTATCGGTACTGCGCGCCTGCTGCCCAGCGGCGAGATCGGTCGTGTGTCGGTCCTCAAGGACTGGCGCGGGCTGAAGGTTGGCGACAAGCTGATGGAAGCGGTGATTGGCGAGGCCGAGAAACGCGGCCAGACCAGACAGTTCCTCAGTGCACAGGTTTATGCTGCGCCATTCTATGAGCGGCTGGGGTTCAAGATCGTCAGTGACGAGTTTCTTGAAGTCGGGATTCCGCATGTGGATATGGTGCGCGGGAGCTGATTCGGGACCGCGCTACCCCCTTCGCGAGCAATCTCGCTGCCACATTTGACCCCGCTCCACAGGATATACTCAGTCAAGTGTGGGAGCGGGCTTGCTCGCGAAGGCTATTTAAGCAGAACTACAAATGCCCTGCCATGCCAGAGCATTTTGCCGTCTACGATTCAACTTGCGAGCCGCCAGGCCGACAAACTGGCACTATCAAGACTAATGACTCGCAGAGATAACGGACATGTCCCTAGGCACCCTGCTCACCGCCCTCCTCCTGACCGCCAGCTTCGCGTCCGTGGCCGACACCGAAGTCGTCAACCTGAGCAACCGCACCAGTGCTGACCTGCTGCCCGTAGCGCAGAATTTCGTAGGCAAGGACGGCACCGTAAGCGCCTATGGCAACCAACTGATCGTGAATGCCGATCCCGGCAAGATCCAGGACCTGCGCGCCCTTCTCGCCCAACTCGACACACCCGCCAAGCGCCTGCGGATCACCGTCGACACCAACGAAAACCACCAACAGACCAATACCCAAGTCATCACCTACAACACGCAAAGCCGTGATGGCGGCATCCAGCAGATCCAGGCCAGCGAAGGCGTACCCGCATTGATTCAAGTGGGCCAGAGCGCGCCCCTGACCACAACCCAGCCAGATATCTACGGCCGCCCGCAATACCAGACCCAGTACCGTGATGTCACCCAAGGCTTCTACGTGACTGCCAGCATTACCGGTGAGACCGTGCACCTGAACATCAGCACCAATCGTGACCGCATGAATCAGGAGCACCCCGATGTAGTGAATGTGCAAAGCACCGACACAACGGTCAGTGGACGCCTGGGCGAATGGATTACCCTCGCCGGCATCAGCCGCCAAACCCAAGCCGACAAATCAGGCGCAACCCGCACTTACTCGACTCAAGGGCGTGATGACCTGACGTTGCGGGTCAAAGTCGAGACCCTGAACCAAAGCACCAAAAACTGACCGACGAGTCGTATAAGACTAAAGATGTAGTGCTCTAAAAAAAGCACTACAAAACATTTGACGATCCAAAAAAGCATGGGCATGATGGCCTCGCTCCCGCTAATCAGAGGCCCCGGCAAGGGCCTTCGGATCGTCGCTCTAAGCTACCCACCTGAGCCGATTCGTGTCTGTACCGCCCACAAGGTGTGTTTGACTTTGGTTGCGACTGGAACGAAGTTGTCCCGAGGGACGGAAGCGTAACTAGGTAACCTGGCAACACACTGTTGGATCGTATGAAGGCCCACGACGCCCGAAGACTGTTCTCGGTTCGCCGCTACCTGCTCACTTCCCCCTTGAGCCCATCGTTCCCTTGTCGTCTTCCCCGTCAAACCTGACTTGGCCGCCTAAGCTTCTGATCAGCGAGCAGCCACGCCCATGCATTGAATGCACGGCGGCTAACGGAATTTTCCACCCAAGACGTGATGAGGTTTTTCTCCATGGCACTGACACGCGAACAGCAAATTGCAGCCCTTGAAAAAGACTGGGCTGAAAACCCACGCTGGAAAGGCGTGACACGCGCTTACTCCGCTGCTGACGTCGTCCGCCTGCGTGGCTCGGTTCAACCTGAGCACACCTTTGCGAAACTGGGCGCAGAAAAGCTGTGGAACCTGGTCACCCAGGGCGCCAAGCCATCCTTCCGTCCCGAAAAAGATTTCGTCAACTGCATGGGTGCCCTGACCGGTGGCCAGGCCGTGCAACAAGTCAAGGCCGGCATCCAGGCAATCTACCTGTCTGGCTGGCAAGTGGCTGCAGACAACAACTCCGCCGAGTCCATGTACCCTGACCAATCGCTGTACCCGGTAGACTCCGTGCCGACCGTGGTCAAGCGCATCAACAACTCGTTCCGCCGCGCCGACCAGATCCAGTGGAAAGCCGGTAAAGGGCCGGGCGACGAAGGCTACATCGACTACTTCGCCCCGATCGTGGCCGACGCAGAAGCTGGTTTCGGTGGCGTACTGAACGCCTACGAACTGATGAAGAGCATGATCGAGGCAGGTGCTGCTGGCGTTCACTTCGAAGACCAACTGGCTTCCGTGAAAAAATGTGGCCACATGGGTGGCAAGGTGCTGGTCCCGACTCAGGAAGCCGTGCAGAAACTTACCGCTGCCCGTTTGGCCGCCGACGTTGCTGGCACACCAACCATCATCCTCGCCCGCACCGACGCCAACGCGGCTGACCTGCTGACTTCGGACTGCGACCCGTACGACCAACCCTTCGTGACTGGCGAACGCACTCAGGAAGGCTTCTACAAAGTTCGCGCCGGCCTCGACCAGGCTATCGCTCGTGGCCTGGCCTATGCGCCATACGCCGACCTGATCTGGTGCGAAACCGCCAAGCCGGACCTGGACGAAGCCCGCCGCTTCGCCGAAGCGATCAAGAAGGAATACCCGGACCAACTGCTGTCCTACAACTGCTCGCCGTCCTTCAACTGGAAGAAGAACCTGGACGACGCGACCATCGCCAAGTTCCAGCGCGAACTGTCCGCTATGGGCTACAAGCACCAGTTCATTACCCTGGCGGGCATTCACAACATGTGGCACAGCATGTTCAACCTGGCGCATGACTACGCCCGCAACGACATGACAGCCTACGTGAAGCTGCAAGAGCAGGAATTCGCCGACGCCGCCAAAGGCTACACCTTCGTGGCGCACCAGCAGGAAGTGGGCACCGGCTACTTCGACGACATGACCACCGTGATCCAGGGCGGCACCTCGTCCGTGACCGCGCTGACCGGTTCGACCGAAGAAGAACAGTTTCACTAAGTAGCTGACTACACGGCCATTGCGGGCCCGATAGAAAGCTAACCGCAGTGCCGCACGATCTGACGCCCCGACTGGTTCGGGGCGTTTTTTTGTCCTGAAAAAATCTCTCCTGGCCCAATGAAGATCAAAATGCATGGGCTTGCCCGCTCCCACAATGAAAATGCGCTCAGCCTGTTGTTTTTGCGCAAAACCTTGATCCAGAGCGGTATTTGTTCAGGAAAAATCAGTTAAAAGTTGCGCGCTTGCAACTTGCGCCAAACAGCCAAGTAACAACAACTTTCCCCGCGACGCGCTCAACACTCGCTTAAAACCCTCGCAAACAATATTCATTATCATTTGGAGCAATAAAACATCGTTACACAGCAAACAAAACATATTTGATGAAAATCAAGCTAATGCCCGCAGTGTCTGGGCTACAGCCCCATAAAGGTGCACTATGTCCTTCTTTCAGCGAATAAATTAGCTACAGGAATTTTACTTGCTGGGTGTTTAGCCATAAAATCACCGCGATTGATTGCGCTGCGACATATCGTCACTGCGTCGTTACTTTTTCGAGCTCAGAGACCCTTGCTCTCTGTTAAGGATTACCAGCATGCCCGAAGCGACAGGACTCATGGCCCACAACTGGGGCTTTGCCATTTTCCTTCTTGGCGTCGTCGGCCTCTGTGCCTTCATGCTCGGCGTATCCAGCCTCCTGGGGTCAAAAGCCTGGGGTCGCAGCAAAAACGAACCGTTCGAGTCCGGCATGCTGCCTACAGGTGGCGCCCGCTTGCGGCTCTCAGCCAAATTCTATCTGGTCGCGATGCTCTTCGTGATCTTCGATATCGAAGCCCTATTTCTCTTTGCCTGGTCTGTGTCCGTCCGCGAAAGCGGCTGGACCGGATTTGTCGAAGCTCTCATTTTCATAGCAATTCTGTTGGCAGGCCTTGTCTACCTATTTCGAGTGGGCGCCCTTGACTGGGCTCCGGAAGCTCGTCGCAAGCGGCAAGCGAAGCTGAAACAATGAGGCTTTGGCGATGCAATACAATCTCACCAGGATCAACCCGGATGCTCCTAACGAGCAGTACCCCATTGGCGAACGGGAAACCGTTTCCGATCCGTTAGAAGATCAAGTCCACAAAAACATCTACATGGGCAAGCTGGAAGACGTGCTGAGCGGTGCGGTCAACTGGGGGCGTAAAAACTCCCTGTGGCCGTACAACTTCGGCCTTTCGTGCTGCTACGTGGAAATGACCACCGCCTTCACGGCGCCCCATGACATCGCGCGCTTTGGCGCCGAAGTTATCCGGGCATCACCGCGCCAGGCGGATTTCATGGTTATCGCCGGCACCTGCTTTATCAAGATGGCGCCGATCATTCAGCGTCTCTACGAGCAAATGCTCGAACCGAAGTGGGTTATCTCCATGGGTTCGTGCGCCAACTCCGGTGGCATGTACGACATCTACTCCGTGGTCCAGGGAGTGGACAAGTTTCTGCCCGTGGACGTCTACGTGCCTGGCTGCCCGCCCCGCCCTGAAGCATTCCTGCAAGGCTTGATGCTGCTGCAGGAATCGATTGGCAAGGAGCGTCGCCCACTTTCCTGGGTTGTCGGAGATCAAGGCGTGTACCGCGCCGAGATGCCGTCACAAAAGGAACAGCGCCGCGAACAGCGAATCGCAGTCACCAACCTGCGCAGCCCCGACGAAGTCTGATCCAGACCGCTTCTTCTATAGAACGAAAACCTGGCTTCATTCTTTACGTTGACCGAAAGCGATAAAAAACCATGACTACAGGCAGTGCTCTGTACATCCCGCCTTATAAGGCAGACGACCAGGATGTGGTCGTCGAACTCAATAACCGTTTTGGCCCTGACGCCTTCACCGCGCAGGCCACACGTACCGGTATGCCGGTGCTGTGGGTGGCGCGCGCCCGGCTCGTCGAAGTCCTGACTTTCTTGCGTAACCTGCCCAAACCGTATGTCATGCTTTATGACCTGCATGGCGTGGACGAGCGTTTGCGCACCAAGCGTCAGGGCCTGCCGAGCGGCGTTGACTTCACTGTGTTCTATCACTTGCTGTCGATCGAACGTAACAGTGACGTGATGATCAAGGTCGCGCTGTCCGAGAGCGACCTGAGCGTCCCGACCGTGACCGGTATCTGGCCAAACGCCAACTGGTACGAACGTGAAGTCTGGGACATGTTCGGCATCGACTTCCCCGGCCATCCTCACCTGTCGCGCATCATGATGCCGCCGACCTGGGAAGGTCACCCGTTGCGCAAGGATTTCCCGGCCCGTGCCACTGAATTCGACCCGTTCAGCCTGACCCTCGCCAAACAGCAGTTGGAAGAGGAAGCCGCGCGCTTCCGCCCTGAAGACTGGGGCATGAAGCGTTCCAGCACCAACGAGGACTACATGTTCCTCAACCTGGGCCCAAACCACCCTTCGGCTCACGGTGCCTTTCGTATCATCCTGCAACTGGACGGCGAAGAGATCGTCGACTGCGTGCCGGACATCGGCTACCACCACCGTGGTGCCGAGAAGATGGGCGAGCGCCAGTCGTGGCACAGCTACATTCCCTACACCGACCGTATAGACTACCTCGGCGGCGTGATGAACAACCTGCCGTACGTGCTCTCGGTCGAGAAGCTGGCCGGCATCAAGGTACCGGACCGCGTCGACACCATCCGCATCATGATGGCCGAATTCTTCCGCATCACCAGCCACCTGCTGTTCCTGGGTACCTATATCCAGGACGTCGGCGCCATGACCCCAGTGTTCTTTACCTTCACCGACCGCCAGCGCGCCTACAAGGTGATCGAAGCCATCACCGGCTTCCGCCTGCACCCGGCCTGGTATCGCATCGGAGGTGTCGCCCACGACTTGCCACGCGGCTGGGAAAAGCTGGTCAAGGAGTTCGTGGATTGGTTGCCAAAACGCCTCGACGAATACACCAAGGCCGCCCTGGACAACAGCATCCTCAAGGGCCGGACCATCGGCGTCGCTGCCTACAACACCAAAGAGGCCCTGGAATGGGGCGTCACCGGTGCAGGCCTGCGTTCCACCGGTTGCGATTTCGACCTGCGTAAGGCGCGTCCTTACTCCGGCTACGAGAACTTCGAATTCGAAGTGCCACTGGCCGCCAACGGCGATGCCTACGACCGCTGCATGGTCCGCGTCGAAGAGATGCGCCAAAGCATCAAGATCATCGACCAGTGCATGCGCAACATGCCGGAAGGCCCGTACAAGGCGGATCACCCGCTGACCACGCCGCCGCCCAAAGAGCGCACGCTGCAACACATCGAAACCCTGATCACACACTTCCTGCAAGTTTCGTGGGGCCCGGTGATGCCGGCCAACGAATCCTTCCAGATGATCGAAGCGACCAAGGGTATCAACAGTTATTACCTGACGAGCGATGGCGGCACCATGAGCTACCGCACCCGGATTCGCACTCCAAGCTTCCCGCACTTGCAGCAGATCCCTTCGGTGATCAAAGGCGAGATGGTCGCGGACTTGATTGCGTACCTGGGTAGTATCGATTTCGTTATGGCCGACGTGGACCGCTAAGCATGAACAGCACGCTTATCCAGACAGACCGTTTCACCTTGAGTGAAACCGAGCGCTCGGCCATCGAGCACGAGCTGCATCACTACGAAGATCCGCGCGCAGCGTCGATCGAAGCCCTGAAGATCGTCCAGAAGGAACGTGGCTGGGTGCCGGACGGCGCGCTCTACGCCATCGGCGAGATGCTCGGCATTCCTGCCAGCGACGTTGAAGGCGTAGCGACGTTCTACAGTCAGATCTTCCGCCAGCCCGTCGGCCGTCACATCATTCGTGTGTGCGACAGCATGGTCTGCTACATCGGTGGCCACGAGTCCGTGGTCAGCGAGATCCAGAACAAGCTGGGCATCGGCCTCGGCCAGACCACCGCCGACGGCCGCTTCACGCTGCTGCCGGTGTGCTGCCTGGGCAACTGCGACAAGGCGCCGGCGTTGATGATCGACGACGACACATTCGGTGACGTGCAGCCTGCTGGCGTGACCCAATTGCTCGAGGGCTACCCATGACCCTGACCTCTTTCGGCCCGGCCAACCTGATCAAGCGTTCGCCTGAGACCCACCCGCTGACCTGGCGCCTGCGTGACGACGGCGAGCCGGTATGGCTCGACGAGTACCAGGCCAAGAACGGCTATGCCGCTGCGCGCAAGGCGTTTGCCGACATGACCCAGGACGACATCGTCCAGACCGTGAAGGATGCCGGCCTCAAAGGCCGCGGCGGCGCAGGCTTCCCCACGGGCGTGAAGTGGGGCCTGATGCCCAAGGACGAATCCATCAACATCCGCTACCTGCTGTGCAACGCGGATGAAATGGAGCCCAACACCTGGAAAGACCGCATGCTGATGGAGCAACTGCCCCATCTGCTGATCGAAGGCATGCTGATCAGCGCCCGCGCGCTGAAAACCTACCGTGGCTACATCTTCCTGCGCGGCGAATACACCACCGCCGCCAAGCACCTCAACCGTGCCGTGGAAGAAGCCAAGGCGGCTGGCCTGTTGGGCAAGAACATCCTCGGTTCTGGGTTCGACTTCGAGCTGTTCGTGCACACCGGCGCCGGGCGTTATATCTGCGGTGAAGAAACCGCGCTGATCAACTCCCTCGAAGGCCGCCGCGCCAACCCGCGCTCCAAGCCGCCCTTCCCTGCCGCCGTCGGCGTGTGGGGCAAGCCGACCTGTGTAAACAACGTCGAGACCCTGTGCAACGTGCCGGCGATCATTGCCGACGGCGTGGACTGGTACAAGTCGTTGGCCCGGGACGGCAGCGAAGACATGGGCACCAAGCTCATGGGCTTCTCCGGCAAGGTCAAGAACCCTGGCTTGTGGGAACTGCCCTTCGGCGTGACCGCTCGCGAGCTGTTCGAGGATTACGCCGGCGGCATGCGCGACGGCTATACCCTCAAGGCCTGGCAGCCAGGTGGCGCGGGTACCGGTTTCCTGTTGCCCGAGCACCTGGATGCACAAATGTACGCCGGCGGCATCGGCAAGGTCGGAACCCGTATGGGCACTGGCCTGGCCATGGCGGTGGACAACACCGTCAACATGGTGTCGTTGCTGCGCAACATGGAGCAGTTCTTTGCCCGCGAGTCCTGCGGCTTCTGTACCCCGTGCCGCGATGGCCTGCCATGGAGCGTCAAGTTGCTGATGTCCCTGGAAAATGGCGAAGGCCGTGAGGGTGATATCGAGACCCTGCTGGGCCTGGTCGGCTTCCTCGGCCCAGGCAAGACCTTCTGTGCCCACGCACCGGGCGCAGTGGAGCCTTTGGGCAGCGCAATCAAATACTTCCGCTCGGAGTTCGAAGCCGGCATCGCGCCTACCAGCGCCGCCGTCCCGCCCCTGGCAAAGCCGATCGTAGTCGGCGCGTAACGCTTAAAAAAGCGAAGGGTCCGTGCCCTTCGCTTTCTCATGTGATGACGCCTTGAACGGCTGTGTTGATTCACATGAATAACAAGATTCCATTAGCCACGCCCGCTGACACCGGGCCAACGAAGATCTTTGAACCATGGCCACTATCCACGTAGACGGCAAAGCGCTCGAAGTCGATGGGGCAGACAACCTGTTACAGGCGTGTCTGTCACTAGGTCTCGACATCCCTTATTTCTGCTGGCACCCCGCTTTAGGTAGCGTCGGTGCCTGTCGCCAGTGCGCGGTCAAGCAGTACACCGACGAGAACGACACCCGTGGTCGCATCGTCATGTCCTGCATGACGCCAGCCACCGACAACACCTGGATCTCCATCGATGATGATGAATCCAAGGCGTTCCGCGCCAGTGTCGTTGAATGGCTGATGACCAACCACCCCCACGACTGCCCGGTCTGTGAGGAAGGCGGTCACTGCCACTTGCAAGACATGACGGTGATGACCGGCCACAACGAGCGCCGTTATCGCTTCACCAAGCGTACCCACCAGAACCAGCAACTGGGCCCGTTCATTTCCCACGAAATGAACCGCTGCATCGCCTGCTACCGCTGCGTACGCTTCTATAAAGATTACGCCGGCGGTACCGACCTGGGCGTATTCGGCGCCCACGACAACGTGTACTTCGGTCGCGTTGAGGATGGTGTGCTCGAAAGCGAGTTCTCCGGCAACCTGACCGAGGTCTGCCCGACCGGTGTGTTCACCGACAAGACCCACTCCGAGCGCTACAACCGCAAGTGGGACATGCAGTTCGCCCCGAGCATCTGCCACGGTTGCTCCAGCGGTTGCAACATTTCCCCAGGCGAGCGCTACGGTGAACTGCGTCGTATCGAAAACCGCTTCAACGGCTCGGTCAACCAGTACTTCCTGTGCGACCGTGGCCGTTTTGGCTACGGCTACGTCAACCGCGAAGACCGTCCTCGCCAACCATTGCTGGCCGATGGCGCCAAACTGAGCCTGGACGACGCGCTGGATAAAGCCGCAGACCTGCTGCGCGGTCGCAATATCGTCGGTATCGGTTCGCCACGCGCCAGCCTCGAAAGCAACTACGCGTTGCGCGAACTGGTGGGCGCCGAGCACTTCTACTCGGGCATCGAAGCCGGTGAACTGGAGCGCGTCCGCCTGGTCCTGCAGGTCCTGAACGACAGTCCGCTGCCGGTTCCGAACATGCGCGACATCGAAGACCACGACGCCATCTTCGTGCTCGGTGAAGACCTGACCCAGACCGCTGCCCGCATCGCCCTGTCGCTGCGCCAATCGGTCAAAGGCAAGGCCGAAGACATGGCCGACGCCATGCGCGTCCAGCCTTGGCTCGACGCCGCGGTGAAAAACATCGGCCAGCACGCGCTGAACCCATTGTTTATCGCCTCCCTGGCTGAAACCAAGCTCGACGACATCGCCGAAGAATGCGTTCATGCTGCACCGGACGACCTGGCCCGCATCGGTTTCGCCGTAGCCCACGCCCTCGACGCCAGCGCACCTGCCGTCGAAGGCCTGGACACGGAAGCCGTCGAACTGGCCCAGCGCATTGCCAATGCCTTGCTGGCAGCCAAGCGTCCGCTGATCATTGCCGGTACCTCACTGGGGTCCAAGGCGCTGATCGAAGCCGCCGCCAACATCGCCAAGGCCCTCAAGCTGCGCGAGAAGAACGGCTCCATCAGCCTGATCGTACCGGAAGCCAACAGCCTCGGCCTGGCCATGCTCGGTGGCGAGTCCGTGGACGCCGCCCTGCAAGCCGTGACCGAAGGCCGTGCCGACGCCATCGTTGTGCTGGAAAACGACTTGTACACCCGCACCGATGCCGCCAAAGTCGACGCAGCATTGGCCGCCGCCAAAGTGCTGATCGTGGCCGACCATCAGAAGAATGCCACCAGTGATCGCGCCGACCTGGTGCTGCCCGCCGCAACCTTCGCCGAAGGCGACGGTACCCTGGTCAGCCAGGAAGGCCGCGCCCAGCGCTTCTTCCAGGTGTTTGATCCAAAGTACATGGATGCCAGCATCCTGGTTCACGAAGGCTGGCGCTGGCTGCATGCCCTGCGCGCGACCTTGCTGAACCAGCCGATCGACTGGACCCAGCTCGACCACGTGACCGCAGCCTGCGCCTCAAGCGCACCGCAACTGGCACGCATCGTCGACGCTGCGCCGTCCGCCGCGTTCCGTATCAAGGGCATGAAACTGGCCCGTGAACCGCTGCGTTACTCCGGTCGTACCGCCATGCGCGCTGACATCAGCGTGCACGAACCGCGCACCCCGCAAGATAACGACACAGCGTTCGCCTTCTCCATGGAAGGTTACTCGGGTTCGGTCGAACCGCGTCAGCAAGTACCTTTCGCTTGGTCTCCGGGCTGGAACTCGCCGCAAGCCTGGAACAAGTTCCAGGACGAAGTCGGTGGTCACATCCGCGCTGGCGACCCGGGCACCCGCCTGATCGAAAGCACCGGTGACTCGCTGAACTGGTTCGCCGCAGTACCGCGTCCATTCAACCCGGCCCAAGGCACCTGGCAGATCGTGCCGTTCTTCCACCTGTTCGGCAGCGAAGAGAACTCTTCCAAAGCCGCGCCGGTTCAAGAGCGCATCCCGGCTGCCTACGTAGCCTTGGCCAAGTCGGAAGCCGATCGCCTGGGCGTCAATGACGGTGCCCTGCTCAGCTTGAACGTAGCCGGCCAGACCCTGCGTCTGCCGCTGCGCATCAACGACGAGCTGGGTGCCGGCCTGGTTGCACTGCCAAAAGGCCTCGCCGGCATTCCTCCGGCAATCTTTGGCAAAACCGTTGACGGTCTGCAGGAGGCAGCGCAATGACTTGGTTCACTCCTGAAGTGATCGACGTGATCATCTCGGTGGTCAAGGCCATCGTGATCCTGTTGGCCGTGGTCGTCGCGGGCGCCCTGCTCAGCTTCGTTGAGCGTCGCCTGCTGGGCTGGTGGCAGGACCGCTACGGTCCGAACCGCGTTGGCCCGTTCGGCATGTTCCAGATCGCCGCCGACATGCTGAAAATGTTCTTCAAGGAAGACTGGACCCCGCCGTTTGCCGACAAGGTGATCTTCACCCTGGCACCGGTCGTGGCCATGAGCGCCTTGCTGATTGCCTTTGCAATCATCCCGATCACCCCGACCTGGGGCGTGGCGGACCTGAACATCGGCTTGCTGTTCTTCTTCGCCATGGCCGGTCTGTCGGTCTACGCGGTGCTGTTCGCCGGCTGGGCCAGTAACAACAAGTTCGCCCTGCTGGGCAGCTTGCGCGCCTCGGCCCAGACCGTGTCCTATGAAGTGTTCATGGGCCTGGCATTGATGGGTATCGTGGTGCAGGTTGGCTCGTTCAACATGCGCGACATCGTCGAGTACCAGGCACAGAACCTGTGGTTCATCATTCCGCAGTTCTTCGGTTTCTGTACCTTCTTCATCGCTGGCGTGGCCGTGACTCACCGTCACCCGTTCGACCAGCCGGAAGCGGAACAGGAACTGGCCGACGGTTACCACATCGAATATGCCGGCATGAAATGGGGCATGTTCTTCGTCGGTGAGTACATCGGCATCATCTTGATCTCGGCCCTGCTGGTGACCTTGTTCTTCGGCGGCTGGCACGGACCGTTCGGCATCCTGCCGCAACTGGCATTCTTCTGGTTCTTCCTGAAGACCGCGTTCTTCATCATGTTGTTCATCCTGCTGCGCGCTTCCATCCCGCGCCCAAGGTATGACCAGGTGATGGATTTCAGCTGGAGATTCTGCCTGCCGCTGACCCTGATCAATTTGCTGGTGACTGCTGCCGTTGTGTTGTTGAACACGCCAGCGGGCGCGGTTCAGTGAGGATTTGACCCATGTTCAAATATATTGGCGACATCGTTAAGGGTACCGGTACCCAGTTGCGAAGCCTGGTGATGGTGTTCGGTCACGGCTTTCGCAAACGCGACACCCTGCAATACCCGGAAGAAGCGGTCTACCTGCCGCCGCGCTATCGCGGCCGTATCGTGCTGACCCGCGACCCCGATGGCGAAGAACGCTGTGTAGCCTGCAACTTGTGCGCCGTGGCGTGCCCGGTGGGCTGCATTTCGCTGCAGAAAGCTGAAACCGAAGACGGTCGCTGGTACCCGGACTTCTTCCGCATCAACTTCTCACGCTGCATTTTCTGCGGCCTCTGCGAGGAAGCCTGCCCGACCACCGCGATCCAGCTCACCCCGGATTTCGAGATGGCCGAGTTCAAACGTCAGGACCTGGTGTACGAGAAAGAAGATCTATTGATCTCTGGTCCCGGTAAAAACCCTGATTACAACTTCTATCGTGTTGCAGGTATGGCCGTTGCCGGTAAGCCGAAAGGCGCCGCACAAAACGAAGCCGAGCCGATCAACGTGAAGAGCTTGCTGCCTTAAGGAAGAAAGATGGAATTCGCTTTCTATTTCGCATCGGGTATTGCAGTGGTATCCACGCTTCGCGTGATCACCAACACCAACCCCGTGCACGCCCTGCTCTACCTGATCATTTCGCTGATCGCCGTGGCCATGACTTTCTTCAGCCTCGGCGCACCGTTTGCCGGTGTGCTGGAAGTGATCGCCTATGCCGGCGCCATTATGGTGCTGTTCGTGTTTGTGGTGATGATGCTCAACCTGGGGCCGGCTTCGGTCGCCCAGGAACGCGTCTGGCTCAAGCCCGGCATCTGGCTTGGCCCGGTGATCCTGGCAGCGTTGCTGCTGGCTGAACTGCTGTATGTACTGTTCGCCCACCAGAGCGGCCAGGCCATCGGCCACACCACCGTAGACGCCAAGGCCGTGGGCATCAGCCTGTTCGGCCCGTACCTGTTGGTGGTCGAACTGGCTTCGATGCTGCTGCTCGCGGCAGTCATCACCGCCTTCCACTTGGGCCGCAACGAAGCCAAGGAGCAATGACGATGCCTGCTATCCCCTTGGAGCATGGTCTGGCGGTCGCCGGCATCCTGTTCTGCCTTGGCCTGGTCGGCCTGATGGTTCGCCGTAACATTCTATTCGTGTTGATGAGCCTGGAAATCATGATGAACGCTGCCGCACTGGCGTTCATCGTAGCCGGCGCACGTTGGGGCCAGCCGGATGGACAAGTGATGTTCATCCTGGTTATCAGCCTGGCAGCCGCCGAGGCCAGTATTGGCCTGGCGATCCTGCTGCAACTGTATCGTCGCTTCCATACGCTTGATATCGACGCTGCCAGTGAGATGCGCGGATGAACATGATCTTTCTGACTTTCGTATTTCCCCTGGTCGGTTTCCTGCTGCTGTCGTTCTCCCGTGGACGCTGGTCGGAAAACCTCTCGGCGCTGATCGGCGTGGGTTCCATTGGGTTGTCGGCGATTGTTACCGCCTACGTCATCTGGCAATTCAACGTCGCGCCTCCGGAAGGCGGTCACTACACCCTGGTGCTGTGGCAGTGGATGTCGGTGGAGGGCTTCAAGCCCAACTTCGCCCTCTACGTCGACGGCCTGTCGATCACCATGCTTGGCGTAGTGGTCGGCGTGGGCTTCCTGATCCACCTGTTCGCGTCCTGGTACATGCGCGGTGAAGCGGGTTACTCGCGCTTCTTCTCGTACACCAACCTGTTTATCGCCAGCATGCTGTTCCTGGTGCTCGGCGATAACCTGTTGTTCCTGTATTTCGGTTGGGAAGGCGTGGGCCTGTGCTCCTACCTGTTGATCGGTTTCTACTACAGCAACCGCAACAACGGTAACGCGGCACTCAAGGCCTTTATCGTGACCCGGATCGGCGACGTGTTCATGGCCATCGGCCTGTTCATCCTGTTCCAACAGGTGGGCACGCTGAATATCCAGGAACTGTTGGTGCTGGCACCGCAGAAATTCCAGGTCGGCGACTTCTGGATCACCCTGGCAACCCTGATGCTGCTAGGCGGCGCTGTCGGTAAATCCGCACAACTGCCGCTGCAAACCTGGCTGGCGGACGCGATGGCCGGTCCTACACCGGTTTCGGCACTGATCCACGCCGCAACCATGGTGACCGCTGGTGTCTACCTGATCGCCCGTACCCACGGCCTGTTCACCCTGGCGCCAGAGATCCTGCATCTTGTCGGCCTGGTAGGTGGCGTGACATTGGTGCTGGCCGGTTTCGCCGCACTGGTACAGACCGACATCAAGCGTATCCTTGCCTACTCGACCATGAGCCAGATCGGCTATATGTTCCTGGCCCTGGGCGTCGGCGCCTGGGACGGCGCGATCTTCCACCTGATGACCCACGCCTTCTTCAAGGCCCTGCTGTTCCTTGCTTCCGGTGCAGTGATTGTTGCCTGCCACCACGAGCAGAACATCTTCAAGATGGGCGGCCTGTGGAAGAAGTTGCCGTTGGCCTACGCCAGCTTCATCGTCGGCGGCGCTGCACTGGCTGCGCTGCCACTGGTGACCGCAGGTTTCTACTCCAAGGACGAAATCCTCTGGGAAGCCTTTGCCAGCGGAAACCAGGGTCTGCTGTACGCAGGACTGGTGGGTGCGTTCATGACCTCGTTGTACACCTTCCGCCTGATCTTCATTACCTTCCACGGTGAAGCCAAGACCGAGGCCCATGCAGGCCATGGCATTTCCCACTGGCTGCCACTGTCGGTGCTGATCGTCCTGTCGACCTTTATCGGCGCCATGATCACCCCGCCACTGGCCGGTGTATTGCCACAAAGCGTCGGCCATGCCGGCGGCGCAGACAAGCACAGCCTGGAAATCGCCTCGGGCGCCATTGCCATCGCCGGTATCCTGCTTGCAGCGCTACTGTTCCTTGGCAAGCGTCGCTTCGTGACTGCGGTCGCCAACAGTGGCATCGGGCGCTTCCTTTCGGCCTGGTGGTTCGCTGCCTGGGGCTTCGATTGGATCTACGACAAACTGTTCGTCAAGCCTTACCTTGCGATCAGCCATGTACTACGCAAAGACCCGCTCGACCAGGCTATCGGTTTGATCCCGCGTGCCGCCAAGGGTGGACACAATGCCCTGAGCCGCAGCGAGACTGGCCAATTGCGTTGGTATGCCGCTTCCATGGCTGCCGGTGCCGTCCTGGTGATCGGCGCCATCGTTGTGGTAGCGGTCTGACTATGTACATTGCGAACTTTGCGAACCTGCGAAAGGAAACGAGCCCGTCATGATTCTGCCCTGGCTAATCCTGATTCCCTTTATCGGCGGCCTGCTCTGCTGGATGGGTGAGCGCTTCGGCGCCACCCTGCCCCGCTGGATTGCGTTGCTGACCATGTCCCTGGAACTCGCACTCGGCCTCTGGCTGTGGGCCCATGGTGACTATTCATTTGCTCCGGCACCGGGTGCCGATCCAAGCTTCGCGCTTGAGTTCAAGCACGTCTGGATCGAGCGCTTCGGCATCAATGTGCATCTGGCCCTGGACGGCCTGTCGCTGTTGATGATCCTGCTGACCGGCCTGCTGGGTATCCTCTCGGTACTGTGCTCCTGGAAAGAGATCCAGCGTCACGTGGGCTTCTTCCACCTGAACCTGATGTGGATCCTGGGCGGCGTGGTCGGCGTATTCCTCGCCCTCGACCTGTTCATGTTCTTCTTCTTCTGGGAAATGATGCTGGTGCCGATGTACTTCCTCATCGCGCTCTGGGGTCACAGTTCTTCGGACGGCAAGAAAACCCGGATCTACGCGGCGACCAAGTTCTTCATCTTCACCCAGGCTTCCGGCCTGATCATGTTGGTGGCGATCCTCGGTCTGGTACTGGTCAACTTCAACACCACCGGCGTGATTACCTTCAACTACGCCGACCTGTTGAAGACCAAGATGTCGCTGACCACCGAGTACATCCTGATGCTCGGTTTCTTCATCGCGTTCGCGGTGAAGCTACCAGTGGTGCCGTTCCACTCCTGGTTGCCTGACGCTCACGCCCAGGCGCCAACCGCAGGTTCCGTCGACCTGGCCGGTATCCTGTTGAAGACCGCGGCCTACGGCCTGCTGCGTTTCGCCCTGCCGTTGTTCCCGAATGCCTCGGCCGAGTTCGCGCCGATCGCCATGACCCTGGGTCTGATCGGGATTTTCTACGGTGCGTTCCTGGCCTTTGCCCAAACCGACATCAAGCGTCTGATTGCCTTCTCGTCCGTTTCCCACATGGGCTTCGTACTGATCGGCATCTACTCCGGCAGCCAGCTGGCATTGCAAGGCGCGGTGATCCAGATGTTGGCCCACGGTGTCTCGGCAGCCGCACTGTTTATCCTCAGTGGTCAGTTGTACGAACGCCTGCATACCCGTGACATGCGTGAAATGGGTGGCGTGTGGTCGCGCATTGCCTATCTGCCGGCCATCAGCCTGTTCTTCGCCGCCGCGTCCCTGGGCTTGCCGGGTACCGGCAACTTCATCGGCGAGTTCCTGATTCTGATGGGTGCTTTCGTGCAAACACCGTGGATCAGCGCAATCGCCACTTCCGGCCTGGTATTCGGTTCGGTCTACTCGCTGATCATGATCCACCGCGCCTATTTCGGTCCGGCCAAGTCCGACACCGTCCTGCAGGGGATGGATGCTCGCGAACTGATCATGGTGCTCGGCCTTGCGGTACTGCTGATCTACATCGGCGTGTACCCGCAACCGTTCCTGGATACTTCTGCCGCGACGATGCATGGCGTGCAGCAGTGGTTCAGCACCGCCTTCACTCAACTCGCTTCGGCCCGGTAAGAGCGCTATGGAATTCACGATCCAACACTTTATCGCGCTTGCGCCGCTGCTGATCACCAGCCTCACCATCGTGGTGGTGATGCTGGCGATCGCCTGGCGCCGCAATCACTCACAAACGTTCCTGCTGTCCACCGCCGGTTTGAATCTGGCCTTGCTGTCGATCATCCCGGCACTCAAGGTCGCGCCACTGGCGGTCACCCCGCTGATGATGGTCGATGACTTCGCGCTGCTGTACATCGCGCTGATCCTCGTCGCGACACTGGCCTGCGTCACCCTCGCCCATGCCTATCTGGGCGAAGGCGGCACCGGCTACCCGGGCAACCGCGAAGAGCTATACCTGCTGATCCTGCTGGCTGCGGCCGGCGGTATCGTGCTGGTCAGCGCGCAACACCTGGCTGGCTTGTTCATCGGCCTGGAACTGCTGTCGGTCCCGACCTACGGCCTGGTGGCCTATGCCTTCTTCAACAAGCGTTCCCTGGAAGCCGGCATCAAGTACATGGTGCTGTCGGCCGCCGGTTCCGCGTTCCTGTTGTTCGGTATGGCCTTGCTCTATGCCGAAGCCGGTAACCTGAGCTTCAGCGGTATCGGTCAAGCACTGGCAACCACCAGCATGCCTGCACCGATCGCACAGTTGGGCCTGGGGATGATGTTGATCGGCCTGGCATTCAAACTGTCGCTGGTACCGTTCCACCTGTGGACTCCGGACGTGTACGAAGGCGCCCCGGCGCCTGTAGCTGCGTTCCTGGCCACGGCCTCGAAAGTGGCGGTGTTTGCGGTAATGGTGCGTCTGTTCCAGATCTCCCCTGCGGCCAACACCGGGGTGCTGAGCAACGTACTGACCATCATCGCCATCGCATCGATCCTGTTCGGCAACCTGTTGGCGCTGACCCAGAACAACCTCAAGCGTCTGCTGGGTTATTCGTCCATCGCGCACTTCGGCTACCTGCTGATCGCCCTGGTGGCGAGCAAGGGTTTGGCGGTAGAAGCGATTGGCGTGTACCTGGTCACCTACGTGATCACCAGCCTTGGCGCGTTCGGCGTGATCACGCTGATGTCCTCGCCTTACAAAGGCCGCGACGCCGACGCCCTGTACGAATACCGTGGCCTTTTCTGGCGCCGTCCGTACCTGACCGCCGTACTGACCGTGATGATGTTGTCCCTGGCCGGTATCCCGCTGACCGCGGGCTTCATCGGCAAGTTCTACATCGTCGCTACCGGTGTTGAAGCCCACGAGTGGTGGTTGGTTGCCTCCCTGGTGCTGGGTAGCGCCATTGGCGTGTTCTACTACCTGCGCGTGATGGTCACCCTGTACCTGATCGAGCCAAACCTTCGCCGTGTGGACGCCGAACTGCACTGGGAACAGAAAGCTGGCGGCGTGATGCTGCTGGCAATCGCCCTGCTAGCGTTCTTCCTGGGTGTCTACCCACAACCGTTGCTCACCCTGGTGCAGCATGCGGTGATGGCGGGTTGATCGTTTAGCGACAAGCAGCAAACAAAACGGCACCTTCGGGTGCCGTTTTGCATTTATGGGAGTTGATCCAAACAGTGCGGCGCAGCGTCGACCACTTTCGTGAGCAAGCCCGCTCCCACATTTGATCGCATTCCAAAGGACGAACTCAGTCAAATGTGGGAGCGGGCTTGCTCGCGATGGCGGAAGCAGAAACACCACAAAAAACGGCACCTCACGGTGCCGTTCTACTCACTTCTCTCACCTCACTTACGCGCCGCCTCCCACGACTTGAGCAAGTCGGCGTAGTTCACGGTCTCACCCTTGGGCTTTTCGTTCGCCAGTTTCGGCTTCGGCGCTCCAGGCTGGTCAAACCAGTATTGCGCGTCACGCTCAGGATTCATCTTCGGCCCACATACCGGTTGCACCTTGGCGCGCTCCAAGCGCGTCATGATTGCGTCCTGCTCCTTGGCCAGATTATCCAGGGCCTGTTGCGGGGTCTTCTCGCCACTGGCGGCAGCCGCGATATTACTCCACCACAGTTGCGCCAGACGTGGATAATCCGGCACGTTGGTGCCGGTAGGTGTCCACTGCACCCGTGCGGGGCTGCGATAGAACTCCACCAGGCCACCCAGCTTCGGCGCCATTTCAGTCATGGCCTGGGAGTTGATGTCCGACTCACGAATCGGCGTCAGACCGACGATGGTTTTCTTCAGCGAGACGGTTTTCGAGGTGACGAACTGTGCATAGAGCCAGGCCGCGAGTTTTTGTTTTTCCGGCGTGGACTTGAGGAACGTCCAGGCACCCACGTCCTGATAACCGAGCTTCATTCCCTCTTCCCAGTACGGGCCGCGTGGTGATGGGGCCATGCGCCATTTTGGCGTGCCATCGGCGTTCACTACCGGCAGGCCCGGCTTGGTCATGTCGGCGGTGAATGCGGTGTACCAGAAGATTTGCTGGGCGATATTACCCTGTGACGGCACCGGTCCGGACTCGGAAAAGGTCATGCCCGCTGCTTCCGGTGGTGCGTAGGCTTTCATCCAGTCCACGTATTTTTGCGTGGCGAATACTGCCGCCGGGCCGTTGGTGTCGCCGCCCCGGGTGACGCTGGAGCCGACCGGATGGCAATCCTCGACACGAATCCCCCACTCATCCACCGGCAAGCCATTAGGCAAGCCTTTGTCGCCACCTCCGGCCATGGAGAACCAGGCATCAGTGAAGCGCCAGCCCAGCGATGGGTCTTTCTTGCCATAATCCATGTGCCCATAGACGCGCTTGCCGTCGATTTCCTTGACGTCCTCGCTGAAGAATTTGGCGATATCTTCATAGGCGGACCAATTCACTGGCACACCCAATTCGTAGCCGTATTTTTCCTTGAACTTGGCTTTCAGGTCGGCGCGCTCGAACCAGTCGGCACGGAACCAGTACAGGTTGGCGAACTGCTGGTCGGGCAACTGATAAATCTTGCCGTCCGGCGCGGTAGTGAAGGAAATACCGATGAAGTCCTTGAGGTCCAGGGTCGGCGAAGTGAAGTTTTTGCCTTCGTTGGCCATCAGGTCGGTGATGGACTCAGTCTTGCCATAGCGAAAGTGCGTACCGATCAGGTCCGAGTCATTGACCCAGCCGTCATAGATATTCTTGTCGGACTGCATCTGGGTTTGCAGCTTCTCCACCACGTCGCCTTCCTGCAACAGATCGTGGGTCAGCTTGATCCCGGTGATTTCACTGAACGCTTTGGCCAGCACCTTGGATTCATACTCATGGGTGGTGAGGGTTTCCGACACCACGTTGATCTTCATCCCACGAAACGGCTCGGCCGCCTTGATAAACCACTTCAGCTCTTCAAGCTGCTGGGCTTCGTCAAGGGTGGACGGTTTGAACTCACTGCCAATCCATTTTTTCGCGGCTTCTTCGTACGCATCGGCCCAGGCCGCAGCACTCAGGCCGCTGAGCGACAATACGGCGGCCAATGAAATGCTATGTCGCAGCTTATTGTTTTTATCGAACATAGAGACCTCCTGGTTAGGTTCAAAAGGGACGCCAGTGGCTATCCCCAGCGCATCACACACAACAGCCACACCAGAGACAGCGCGGACGCCACCCAGATGCTCCAGCCGGTTACGCCGATTACCAGCAGATGCAGGTAAGCGCTTCCGAGAAGACCGATAAACAAGCGATCACCACGGGTCGTGCTGATCGGTAAAAACCCACGCCGCGGGATACTCGGCGAGCGCAATTCCCAGGTGGTCATGCCCGCCAGCAACAGGGCAATAGCCGCAAAGAACAGCGCGGTCGGGGTGGTCCAGGCCATCCATTCCATCATCGAATCCTCAGACCCGGCCCAGGGCAAAGCCCTTGGCCACATGGTTGCGAACAAACCAGATCACCAGCATGCCCGGCAAAATGGTCAACACCCCGGCCGCCGCGAGCACGCCCCAGTCAATCCCGGATGCGGATACGGTGCGAGTCATCACCGCGGCAATCGGCTTGGCGTTGACCGACGTCAGCGTGCGCGCCAGTAGGAGTTCGACCCAGGAGAACATAAAGCAGAAAAACGCCGTGACACCGATGCCCGAGCCAATCAAGGGGACGAAAATCTTTACGAAAAACTTGGGAAAGCTATAGCCATCGATGTAGGCGGTTTCATCAATTTCCTTGGGCACCCCAGACATGAATCCCTCCAGGATCCATACCGCCAACGGCACGTTGAACAAGCAGTGGGCCAGGGCCACGGCAATATGTGTATCGAACAGGCCAATCGACGAATACAGCTGGAAAAACGGCAGCAGAAATACCGCAGGTGGAGCCATGCGGTTAGTCAGCAGCCAGAAGAACAGGTGCTTGTCCCCCAGAAACCGGTAGCGCGAAAACGCGTAGGCCGCCGGCAACGCCACTGCCAGAGAAATCACCGTGTTCAGGCTCACGTAATACAACGAGTTGAGGTAACCGGTGTACCAACTGGGGTCGGTGAAAATCACCTTATAGTTGGCCAAGGTGAAGTGCTGGGGAAACAGCGTCAGGCTACCGAGGATTTCGGTGTTGCTCTTGAAAGACATGTTCAGCAGCCAGTAGATCGGTACCAGCAGGAACAAGATATAGATCAACAGGGGCACCACTTTGCGCATGCTCATAGGGGCAACCTCAGCGATTGGCATCGGAATGGGTCATGGCGGTGTAGAACAGCCAGGACACCAACAGGATGATCAGGAAATACACCAGCGAGAACGCCGCGGCCGGCCCCAGGTCAAATTGGCCTATCGCCATTTGGGTCAAGGTCTGACTCAAGAAGGTAGTCGCGTTACCCGGGCCCCCTCCCGTCAATACGAACGGCTCGGTGTAAATCATGAAACTGTCCATAAAACGTAACATCACGGCGATCAGCAGCACGCTCTTCATCTTCGGCAACTGGATATGTCGGAACACCGCCCAACTGGATGCCCGATCAATACGCGCAGCCTGGTAATACACATCCGGTATCGCCCGCAGTCCCGAGTAACACAGCAGCGCCACCAGCGACGTCCAGTGCCACACATCCATCACCAACACCGTGACCCAGGCGTCCATGGTGTTGGCGGCATAGTTGTAGTTGATGCCCATGGCATTAAGGGTTGAGCCCAGCAGGCCGATATCGGCGCGCCCGAAGATCTGCCAGATGGTGCCGACCACGTTCCACGGGATCAGCAGCGGGATCGCCATGACAATCAACACCAGCGACGACCAGCGGCCCTTGGTTGGCATGGTCAGGGCGATGGCAATGCCCAGCGGAATTTCGATCAGCAACACACAGGCCGAGTAAATGAACTGGCGCAACAGCGAGTCATGCAGGCGCGGATCCAACAACACCTGCCTATACCAATCGGCACCGACGAAATAACGACTGGACTGGTCGAAAATATCCTGCACCGAGTAATTGACCACGGTCATCATCGGGATCACCGCGCTGAACGCCACCAGCAGAAACACCGGTAAAACCAGCCACCAGGCCTTGTTGTTCTGCACCTTGTTCATGGCCGTGCCTCCAGCAAGTAATCATCGGCGTAAACCATCAGCCATTGGGCCGGAAAGCTGATGGATGCCCTGCCCTCGGGTACCGGTTTGTCTTCGGCCAGGCGCACTTTCAGCGGTGCGCCATCCAGGTTGAGGGTCAGGATCTTGTAGGTGCCCAGGTCTTCGACATGGACGACATCGGCCTGCAACGCATCAGGATTTGGCTCGTCCCACACATGGATAAATTCAGGACGAATGCCGACCTGGAGCTTCTTGTAGTTCGTATCCGAAATCTGCCGTTGCTGCACCTCGGACAGTGCCAGACGAGTGCCGGCAAACCGCACACCACCGTCGTCGGCCTGCACCTCGATCAGATTCATCCCAGGGCTGCCGATGAAGTAACCGACAAACGTATGACTGGGCCGCTCGAACAGCTCTCGCGGCGTACCGAACTGCACGATCTGCCCGCCATACATCACCGCAATCTTGTCGGCAAAGGTCGAGGCTTCCAACTGATCGTGGGTCACGTAGACCATGGTGATGTTGAACTGCTCGTGGATTTGCTTGAGCTTGCGCCGCAGTTTCCACTTCAAGTGTGGATCGATGACCGTCAGCGGTTCGTCGAAAAGGATTGCCGACACGTCGTCACGCACCAGCCCACGACCCATTGAAACCTTCTGCTTTTCGTCGGCAGTGAGGTTGCGGGCCTTTTTGCCCAACAACAGTTGAAGATCAAGTACGTCGGCAATTTCCTGCACCTTGGTGTGAATCTTCGCCTCGGCCATGCCTTGGTTACGCAACGGAAACGCCAGGTTGTCGAACACCGTCATGGTGTCGTAGACCACCGGGAACTGGAACACCTGGGCAATATTGCGTTTTTCCGGGCTCAGGTCATTCACCACTGTGCTGTCAAACAGCACCTGCCCCTCCGATGGGCTGAGCAGGCCGGAGATGATATTGAGCAAGGTCGACTTGCCGCAGCCCGAAGGGCCGAGCAATGCATAGGCACCGCCCTGCTCCCAGACGTGGTTCATTTCCCGGATGGCGTAGTCTGAAGGATCAACCGGCGTAGGGCTGTAACTATGCGCCAGGTTCTGCAAGTGGATCTCGGCCATCAGGCAACCCTCGCGACGCGTCGTCCGGGAGCCTGGACCAAACGCCCCTGGCCATCGAACACAAACAGTTTATGGGTGGGGATATAAATGCGAATGGGCGCATCTACGTCGTACTCATGCACCCCCGGCAAGTGCAAAACCAGCAGGAAATGTTCGCTGCGCACATGCAGAAAAGTCTCCGAACCGCTGATCTCGGCTACTTCGACCGTTACGGCCAGCTCCAGGTCATCGTCGTTGCTGGGCACCAGGCTGATATGGCTGGGGCGTACGCCAAAACGGAACTCACCTTCACCGATAGGCCGCAAGTCGACGTTCATCGGGAAGTGAACGTCGTTGGCGAAACTCACTTCATTCCCGCTGATGCGTCCCGGCATCAGGTTGATCGGCGGCTCGGAAAACAACTCGGCCGCCAGCACCGTCTGCGGTTGGTGATAGACCTCGGCGGCCTTGCCACTCTGGATCACCCGGCCTTCGTGGAGAATCGTCGTGGTACCACCCAGCGCCAAGGCTTCGTTGGGCTCGGTGGTGGCGTAAATGGCAATGGTGTGGCGCGCCTTGAACAGTTCGCGCATTTCCTGGCGCAGCTCTTCACGCAGTTTGTAGTCCAGGTTCACCAGCGGCTCATCAAACAGGATCAGTTGGGCATCCTTTACCAACGCCCGTGCCATGGCCGTGCGCTGCTGCTGGCCGCCTGACAGTTCCAGAGGGTGGCGCTGCAGGAATTTCTCGATGCGCAGCATCTTCGCAGTCTCCAGCACCTTGCTCTGGATCTGCTCGTTGGACATGCCCGCCTGGCGGAGTGGCGAGGCGATGTTCTCGAACACGGTCATGGTCGGGTAGTTGATGAACTGCTGATACACCATCGATACGTTGCGCAGGCGCACCGGCTGTTGGGTGACGTCGACCCCGTTCATCAGGATGCGCCCGCTGTCGGGCTTGTCCAGGCCGGCCATCAAGCGCATCAGGCTGGTTTTGCCGGACAGGGTGCGGCCCAGTAAAACGTTGAAGGATCCGGCTTCAAAGCACAGATTGACATCATCGATCCAGGTCTGGCCTTCGACGACGCGGGAGACATGTTCCAGGGTCAATGACATAACACGCCCTTTTTATTCTTGGAAGATTCGGTACAGAGGGCACAGCGAGTTTCGTGCCAAAACTCGAAACTCCAGGTTGCTCAATGGTTTGGAAAAACACAGCGTTCATCTCTGAACAGAAATGAACGTTCACAACTGAACAACTGAACAACCACCGGGTTGACAATGAACAGATTTGAACAACACTGAATAAGCCCGTAAAAACAGACGAAACCTATCAAAATGTGGGAGCGGGCTTGCTCGCGATGGCAGTTTTTCAGTCGACGGATGTATCAACTGATTCGCTCGCTCCCACATTGGAATTGCGCAAGGCTCATAACAACAATAAAAAGAAGGTCACAATCATGGCCGCACCCGCCCCGCTGTTGCCACACGACACCATCATCCAGGACTCCTGGCGCCGCTGCCGTGCCTTCGGCCTGGATCACCAGAGCACGCCGAGCTTCGATCAACTGCCCGCCGAAGGCATCAGCCAATTGCTGGAGCGCCAGCATTCGCTGGTGCAGACCACTCATCAGGAAGTGCTGCCCTATTACGAAAACATTCTCAGCAATTCCAATTGCCTGATCATGTTGGCCGACCATCAAGGCCAGGTACTGACCTCTTGGGGCACCCAACGGTTTATCGACCCTAAACTGTCCCGTGGTTTCAGCGCCGGGGCCAGTTGGCTGGAGCGTTCAAGCGGCACCAATGCCATCGGCACCGCCCTGGCCTGTGCGCAGGCCGTACATATCGAACATGACGAGCACTTCCTCAAGGCCAACCGTTTCATGACCGGGTCGGCGGCGCCGATCTTTGATGCCCACCGCGAAATCATTGCAGTGCTGGATGTGTCCAGCGACAGCTATCTGCCGCCCTCCCACACCCTTGGCATGGTCAAGATGATGAGCCAGACCGTGGAAAACCGGCTGATCCTCAACCTGTTTGGCGGTGAGCATTTCCAGCTGACCTTCAATACCGGCCTGAACAACCTCGACAGCCAATGGGCGGGCCTGCTGATCTTCGATGAAAGCGGCCAGGTGCTATCAGCCAACCGTCGCGCCGACAATTTGCTCGGCATCAGCCTGTCGCGGGTCATGATCGACAGCCTGTTCAAAGTGTCCTTGCTGGAGCTGCTCAATCAACCCGAAGGCCTGCCGTTCGCGCTACAGGCTGCCGGACGTAATCGCTTTCAATGCCTGTTGAAGCGCCCCAGGCAAACACCAGTCCAGGCCCGGGTCTTCGCGCAGCCGGTACCTGCCGCACCGGCCGTCATCAGCCTCAAGAGCCTGCATTTTGGCGACAGTCGCGTGGAAAAAGCCGTGCGCCAGGCCGAGCGTCTACTGGAAAAAGACATCCCGCTGTTGATTCATGGAGAAACCGGGGTAGGCAAGGAAGTCTTCGTCAAGGCCCTGCACCAAGCCAGTTCCCGCAATCAACAAGCATTTATCGCGGTCAACTGTGCGGCAATTCCTGCAGAGCTGGTGGAATCGGAGTTGTTTGGCTACGAAAAAGGCGCGTTCACCGGTGCCAACCAGAAAGGTAGCATCGGCCTGATCCGCAAGGCTGACAAGGGCACGCTGTTTCTCGATGAAATCGGTGATATGCCCTTGCCCACCCAGGCCCGACTGTTGCGGGTATTGCAGGAGCGTTGCGTACAGCCGGTGGGCAGCAGCGAATTGTTCCCGGTGGACCTGCGCATTATCTCGGCCACCAATCGGTCGCTGCGCGAACAGGTGTTGATCGGACGTTTCCGCGAGGATCTGTACTACCGCATCGGTGGCCTGACCTTGGAACTGCCACCATTGCGCGAGCGCAGCGACAAACAGGCACTGTTCAAGCAACTCTGGCAACAGCACCGCGAACCCACGCAATGGGCCGGGCTCAGCGCCGAGGTATTGGCCCTGTTCGAACAACATCCGTGGCCGGGCAATCTGCGCCAGGTCAGCAGCGTGATGCAGGTGGCGCTGGCGATGGCCGAGGATCAACCGATCCGCCCGGAGCATCTGCCGGATGATTTTTTTGTCGACCTGGGACAGCCCACGCCCATTATGCAAATGGCCCCTCTGGACGAGACCCAGAACCTGAATCAAAGGCTGGACGCAGTCGGCGGCAATATCTCGCATCTGGCGCGGGAGCTAGGGGTAAGTCGTAATACGTTGTACAAGCGATTACGTGCTGCCACATAGTCGCAAATACCGTGCTTGTCCTTAGGCTTGATCGCCGCTTCATGTGGTTATGGGCGGTGTTGCAAGACAGAAAAAAAACCTTCCTCGTAAGCTGATTCTGATTTTCCGGACTACCACTCCGACCCTCCTTTTACTGTTGCAGACTCCGACGCCTCCTTCTTGCAGAGACGTCATGGATGACTGCTTCTTCGTCCCGTATTGCCTTTATCAAACATGAGCTGAATGGCTTTCATCAGAATCTGTCGGTGTACCGACAGCAGGTAACCTGCTGGAACGTACAAACACTGGACCAGGTCAGCCACTCGCTGGATCTGCCGACGTTGCAGGGAATGGACCGGGTACTGCGGGTCGCGGACTCGCAGACGTCGGCGGGTATGACCGTCACCCACGGCTGCCCGGTGTCGATGGTGACCGGCAAGGAACTGCTGACCCTCACCGAGGGTGAGTTGGACGGGGTTCTGCCGTTTGCCTGGACGCGCACGTATCGTACCAGTGCGGTCGAGATCGATTGCGGGCTCGGGTTTGGCTGGAGCCATTGCTTGGCGCAGCGGCTTGCGGTGGTGGGTGAGTCCGTGGTGTGGACCGACCATGAGAACCGCAGCACCACCTTTCCCCTGCCCCGCGTGGCACGACCTGCCATCACCAACAGCCTGGCCGAGGCGGCGATTTATCTAGGCTCGCAGCCTGATGAACTGGTGCTGGCGCAGGACTTGCGGTTTTACCACTTCCGCGACGGTGCCCTGGCGTGCGTAAGCGATGCGTATGACAACCGCCTACGCGTCAGCCGCGATGTGTCAGGGCGAATTCAGCGCCTGGATAACGATGCCGGTCGGGCGTTGCTGTTGCGTTACGCGCAGGATCATATCGTCGCAGTCGATTACCAGGTGCTTGATGCAAAAAGCGTTTCAGACGACGCCTGGGTCACTCGGCAAACCCTAGTTTCCTACCGTTATGACGCGCATCGGCGGCTGATCGAGGCGACCAATGCCGTAGGCGAAAGCGAGCGTTATCGGTACGACGATCAGCAAGTGATTCTTGAGCGCGCGTTGGCCGGGGGCGCAAGGTTCTTTTGGGAGTGGGAACGTTCTGGCAAGGCTGCGCGATGCATCCGGCATTGGGCGAATTTTTCGCAGATGGACACGCGTTATGCCTGGGATGACAACGGTCGTGTCACGGTGCTTAACGCCGATGGCAGCCAGGAAATCTATATGTATGACCTACGCGCTCGGCTGGTGCTGTGGGTTGCTCCGGATGGTGCCGAGCACTTCAATTCCTACGACGATCAGGGCCGGCTGACGATCGAACAGGATCCGCTGGGTGCGATCACGGCCTACCAATACGACGAGACGGGGCGTTTGATTAGGTTGTTTCCTGGTGATGATGAGCCCACGTCCTACGAGTACTCCAACGGCTTCGTACACGCCGTGCGCCGCGGTGAAGCGGTCTGGAAATACCAGCGCAATGATCAGGGCGATATCACGCGCAAGACCGCCCCTGACGGCAACGTCACCGATTACAGCTATGACAAACACGGGCAACTGACAGAAGTCTGGTATCCGGACCACAGCTGTCAACGCCTGAGCTGGAACGATCTTGGGCAACTGCTTGAAGAACAACTGCCCCAGGGTGGCGGGCGGCGTTATCGCTATGACGACCTTGGCCGGAGGATTGCCCGTGAGGATGAGCACGGCGCGCTGACCCAGTATCAATGGGACAGCGTCGGGCGTCTGGTCAAGGTGACGTTGCCGGGCGGCGCCACGCGGGAACTGAGCTACAACGCCTACGGAAAAATCACCTCCGAGCAAGATGAGTTAGGGCGCGTGACGCGATATGAATACGCCGATGGATGGCACCTGATCAGCCGTCGTATCAACCCCGATGGCAGCACCCTGCGCTATCGCTACGACAACGTCCGGCTGCAGCTGACCGGGATCGAGAACGAGGTTGGCGAAACCTATCAGCTCGACTATCACGCCAACGGCCTGATCCAGCAGGAAACCGGGTTTGACGGGCGGCGCACCGCCTACGCCTACGACCTTAACGGCCACCTGCTGGAAAAAACCGAGTTGGGGGACGGCGACAGTCAATGGGTGACCCGCTATCAGCGCGATGCGGCTGGGCGCCTGATCAGAAAAACCCTGCCTGACGGCAACACGGTGGATTACACCTACGACCGCCAGGGCAATCTCCTTAGCGTCGACGACGGCCACTGGTCTCTCAACTACGAATACGACCGCGAGAACCGCCTGACCGCCGAGCATCAGGGCTGGGGCACCTTGCGCTACGGTTACGACGCCTGCGGCCAGCTCACTCATCTGCGCCTGCCAGACAACAATCGCCTCGCCTTCCATCACGACAAAGGCGGCCACCTCGCCACCGTCGAGCTCAACGGCAAAATCCTGACCTCGCACCTATTCAAGTCAGGCCGCGAACACCAGCGCCAACAAGGCCAACTGCTCAGCCACTACCACTACGACGAGCAAGGTCGCCTGCACGCTCACACCATCACGCAACCAGCGCAGCGCCATTACCTCCGCCAATACAACTACGACCCAAGCGGCAACCTGGCCCGCCTGCTCGACACCCGCAAAGGCCAGCATGACTACCACTACAACCCCCTCGACCGCCTGACCCGCGCCGAGCATTCCCAAGACCCGCAAGAACGCTTCGCCCACGACCCAGCCGGCAACCTGCTGATGCAAGACCGTCCAGGCCCCGGCATCGTCATCGGCAACCGCCTGTTGCTTCAAGGCGATCGGCACTACGACTACGACGCCTTCGGAAACCTCATACGCGAACGCCGTGGTCGAGGCCAACAACTCGTCACCGAATACCGCTACGACTGCCAACACCGCCTGATCGGTATCATCCAACCCGACGGCCAAACCGCCAGCTACTGCTACGACCCGTTCGGACGCCGAATCAGCAAAACCTGCGACGGCAACACCACCGAATTCTTCTGGCAAGGCGAAAAACTCATCGCCGAACACCACGCCGGCCGCCATCGTAGCTACCTCTACGAGCCTGATAGCTTCCGCCCGCTGGCCCTGCTGGAAGGCTTCGGCCCGGAAAACGTCAAGACCTTCCACTACCAACTCGACCACCTCGGCACGCCCCAGGAACTGACAGGCCCCAGCGGCGAAATCGCCTGGTCTGCGCACTACCGCGCCTACGGTAAAATCACCCGGTTGGATGTGAGCATGATCGACAATCCGCTGCGCTTCCAGGGCCAGTACTTCGACCAGGAAAGCGGGCTGCACTACAACCGGCATCGTTACTACAATCCGGACAACGGCCGCTACCTGACGCCCGTCCCAGTGAAGCTGGCGGAAGCACCAAACGGATACCGGTACGTGCCCAACCCGACAGGGTGGGTGGACCCGTTGGGGTTGAAGCCATGTCGATCACCTGCAATAGCATGCCTAGTCGACGCCAAAAAAAACGCCACCAACCTGTCGGGACACGTCATTAGTCACCCAGCCATCAGTCAACCGCCACCCTCCCGCCTTCCAGTTCCACACTCATTGTGGCGAGTCGGTCGCGGATGCACTTGGAGTCGATCAGTTCTTTTTGAAAAAGGCATTCAGGCGGATCTGGATCAGTGCGTCGACTTCAGCAACATCGGCGCGCCCTTCGGCGCCAGTGTTCAGGCGTTAAAGTGATACCGTTCTGATCCCACCTGATCAAAAAGGAGTGTTACCAGCAATGACGATTAAATGTTCGGTCTTTGTCGCGGCAAGCATTGACGGTTTTATTGCGCGTCCAGATGGTGATATTGAGTGGCTGCACAAGCCGGAATATGAGAGCTCAGGCTTGAATGGCATCACTTATGACAGCTTCATCGCAACGGTTGACACGTTGGTCATGGGACGAAAAACCTTGGAAAAAGTATTGTCCTTTCCAGAGTGGCCCTATGAAGGCACGCCCGTCATAGCACTCTCTCACAATGCCTTGGAGATTCCTCTGCATTTACAGGGCAAGGTGGAGGTGCTGGCCGCCAATGTGAGCACACTCGTCGAACAGCTTGCCGAGCGGGGTATGAAGCACCTCTATATCGATGGTGGCCAGACCATCCAGGCTTTTCTCGAAGCGGGCCTGCTCAATGAGTTGATCATCACCCGCATTCCGATTCTGCTGGGCCAGGGAATTCCCTTGTTCGGTCAAGTCAGTCGAGAATGTGAGCTTCGCCATATCGATACCTGGGTCTCGGATAATGGCTTTGTCCAGAGCCGGTATGCGGTTGAGTAGCGTAGAGACCGACCTATAGCAGCCCCACTGTTCAAATCCAGCACCAATAAAAACGCCCCGAACCAGTCGGGGCGTTTTTATTCAGCGTGCAGCCGTCAGTCAGCCAACCGCCACGTCGTCCCGCCCTTCCCATCTTCCAACACCACGCCCATGGCGGTGAGTTGGTCACGGATGCGGTCGGATTCTGCCCAGTCCTTATTTGCCCGAGCGGTCAAACGCGCCTGAATCAAAGCATCAACCTCAGCCGCATCCACCCGCCCTTCGGCGCCGGCTTGCAGGAAGTCATCGGCTTCCATTTGCAGCACGCCCAGGACGCTCGCCAGTTCCTTGAGACGAGCAGCCAAACCGGCCGCTGCGTCCAGGTCGCTCTCGCGCAGGCGGTTGATCTCGCGCACCATTTCGAACAGCACGGCGCAGGCTTCGGGGGTGCCGAAGTCGTCGTTCATCACGGTGGTGAAGCGTTCGACAAATGCCTCGCCACCCGCCGGCGCCACAACCGGCAAGCCTTTCAACGCATGGTAGAACCGCTCCAGGGCGCCCTTGGCGTCCTTGAGGTTGTCTTCCGAGTAGTTGATGGCGCTGCGGTAGTGGCTCGACACCAGCAAGTAGCGCACGACTTCCGGGTGGTACTTTTCCAGCACATCGCGAATGGTGAAGAAGTTGTTCAAGGACTTGGACATCTTCTCGCCATTGATGCGAATCATGCCGCAATGCATCCACGCGTTGGCGTAGGTCTTGCCGGTAGCCGCTTCGCTTTGGGCGATTTCGTTCTCGTGGTGCGGGAACTCAAGGTCGCTACCGCCGCCATGAATGTCGAAGGTCTCGCCCAGGCAGCAGGTGGACATCACCGAGCATTCGATGTGCCAGCCCGGACGCCCGGCGCCCCATGGTGATTCCCAGCTTGGCTCGCCCGGCTTGGTGGCTTTCCACAGTACGAAGTCCAGCGGGTCCTGCTTGGCTTCGTCGACTTCAATGCGTGCGCCGATGCGCAGGTCTTCGATCTTCTTGCGCGACAGCTTGCCGTAGCCCATGAACTTGGCGACGCGATAGTACACGTCGCCATTGCCCGGAGCGTAGGCGTAACCCTTGTCGATCAAGGTCTGGATCATCGCGTGCATGCCAGGAATGTGGTCCGTGGCGCGCGGCTCCATATCCGGCTTGAGGATGTTGAGGCGGGCCTCGTCCTCATGCATGGCGGCAATCATGCGTTCGGTCAGCGCGTCGAACGACTCGCCGTTTTCGTTGGCGCGATTGATGATCTTGTCGTCGATGTCGGTGATGTTGCGCACATACGTCAAGTCATAGCCGCTGAAACGCAACCAGCGGGTCACCAGGTCGAAGGCAACCATGCTGCGGCCGTGGCCGATGTGGCAATAGTCGTACACGGTCATGCCGCACACGTACATGCGCACCTTGTTGCCATCCAGCGGCTTGAAGACTTCTTTGGTCTTGCTGAGTGTGTTGTAGATCGTTAGCACAACGGCTTCCTTAAGACTTGATCACTGGCCCCACGAATCACGCAAGGTCACGGTACGGTTGAATACCGGGCGACCAGGTTTGGAGTCCTTGATATCCGCGCAGAAGTAACCTTCGCGCTCGAACTGGAAACGGTCTTCCGGCTGTGCGTTGCCCAGGGAGGGTTCGGCACGACAACCAGTGAGCACTTGCAGGGAGTCAGGGTTGATGTTGTCGAGGAAGCTGGCGCTGTCTTCGGCCTTTTCAGGGTTCGGCGAGCGGAACAGACGATCGTACAGGCGCACTTCACACTCGACGCTGGCGGCGGCCGGCACCCAGTGAATCACGCCCTTGACCTTGCGGCCTTCAGGGTTCTTGCCCAGGGTGTCCGGGTCGTAGGAGCAACGCAGTTCAACGATGTTGCCATCGGCGTCCTTGATCGCTTCGTCGGCGCGGATCACGTAGCTGCCACGCAGGCGCACTTCACCGGTTGGCTCCAGGCGCTTGTAGCCTTTTGGCGGCTCTTCCATGAAGTCATCGCGGTCGATATAGATTTCACGGGCAAACGGCAATACGCGCACGCCCATGTCTTCTTTCGGGTGGCGTGGCAGTTCGAGGTTTTCGACCTGGCCTTGCGGGTAGTTGGTGATCACGACTTTCAACGGACGCAGCACGCACATGGCACGCGGGGCGCTGTGATCGAGGTCGTCACGGATGCTGAATTCGAGCATGCCGAAATCGACCACGCCGTCGGAACGGTTGGTGCCGACCATCTCGCAGAAATTGCGGATCGATTTAGGGGTGTAGCCGCGACGCCGGAAGCCCGACAACGTCGACATGCGTGGGTCGTCCCAGCCGTGAACGTGTTTCTCATCCACCAACTGCTTGAGCTTGCGCTTGCTGGTAATGGTGTAGTTCAGGTTCAGGCGGCTGAATTCGTACTGACGCGGGTGCGCCGGTACTGGCAGGCTGTCGAGGAACCATTCGTACAACGGACGGTGGCTTTCAAACTCCAGGGTGCAGATGGAGTGGGTGATGCCTTCGATGGCGTCCGACTGACCGTGGGTAAAGTCGTAGTTGGGGTAGATGCACCACTTGTCGCCGGTCTGGTGGTGATGGGCATGACGGATACGGTACATGATCGGATCGCGCAGGTTCATGTTCGGCGAGGCCATGTCGATCTTGGCGCGCAGTACGCGGGCGCCGTCCGGGAACTCGCCGGCGCGCATGCGGGCGAACCAGTCCAGGTTCTCTTCCACGGAGCGATCACGGAACGGGCTGTTCTTGCCCGGCTCGGTCAGGCTGCCACGGTATTCCTTGGCTTGCTCGGGAGTCAGGTCGTCAACGTAGGCCTTGCCGGCCTTGATCAGCTCGACCGCCCAGTCATGCAGCTGGTCGAAATACTGCGAGGCATAGCGCACTTCACCGGACCATTCAAAGCCCAGCCACTTGACGTCGCTTTCAATGGCGTCGATGTATTCCTGGTCTTCCTTGGCCGGGTTGGTGTCGTCGAAACGCAGGTGCGTGACGCCACCAAACTCCTGGGCCAGACCGAAATTCACACAGATCGACTTGGCGTGGCCGATGTGCAGGTAGCCGTTAGGCTCTGGCGGGAAGCGGGTGACGATCTGCGTATGCTTGCCCGAATCCAGGTCCGCCTGGATGATCGGGCGCAGGAAATTGACCGGGACGGCAGGTCCGGCCTTGGAATTCGAGGTAGGGTCGACAGTGGGCTTGCTCATAGGATCCTTGAACAGACAGGTTCGTGGCCGGTTAGGGCCAGACAAAACAAAGGCGATATCATAGCTGATGCTGTCAAGACACTGACAGAGCGCGGCCAAAAACTGCCGCTTTAATTGCCTGGGCGGTAAAAAACCACCTCGAAATTCCTGCCGGGCACGTTAAACTGCGCGCCTTGGCCCACGTTTCGCCAAACCGGTACGGCGCCCAGGCGCTCAAACCCACGAATTCCCTGAAAAGAGTAGTGAACATGACTCAAGTCAAACTGACCACCAACCACGGTGACATCGTCATCGAGCTGAACGCCGAAAAAGCGCCGATCACCGTCGCCAACTTCATCGAGTACGTGAAGGCCGGCCACTACGAAAACACCGTTTTTCACCGTGTCATCGGCAACTTCATGATCCAGGGCGGCGGTTTCGAGCCAGGCATGAAGGAAAAGAAAGACAAGCGCCCAAGCATCCAGAACGAAGCGGACAATGGTCTCTCCAACGACAAGTACACCGTCGCCATGGCCCGTACCATGGAGCCGCATTCGGCCTCCGCGCAATTCTTCATCAACGTCGCCGACAACGCTTTCCTCAACCACAGCGGCAAGAACGTGCAGGGCTGGGGCTACGCCGTGTTCGGTAAAGTTACCGAAGGCACCGACGTCGTCGACAAGATCAAAGGCGTACCGACCACCAGTAAATCCGGTCACCAGGACGTTCCAACCGAAGACGTGATCGTCGAGAAAGCCGAGATCATCTAAGCGTGATATTGCTTATTTCAGATTTGCATCTGGAAGAGGAACGCCCGGACATTACCCGGGCGTTTCTGGATCTGCTCCAGGACCGCGCCCGTTGCGCCCAGGCGTTGTACATTCTCGGGGACTTCTTCGAAGCCTGGATTGGCGACGACGGAATGACGTCCTTCCAGCGTTCCATTTGCGAGGCTCTGCGAGAGCTGAGCGATAGCGGCACACAGATTTTTATCATGCATGGCAACCGGGACTTCCTGATTGGCAAGGCGTTCTGCAAAGCAGCAGGCGCAACATTGCTGAAGGACCCGAGTGTCGTGCAGTTTTATGGCGAGCCGGTGCTGTTGATGCACGGCGATAGCCTGTGTACCCGCGACCTGGGGTATATGAAGTTGCGGCGTATCCTGCGTAACCCGCTCGTACTGTTTGTCCTGCGCCACCTGCCCTTGCGCAGCCGCCACCGACTGGCGCGCAAACTGCGCAGCGAAAGCCGCGCACAGACGCGGATGAAGGCCAACGATATCGTCGATGTGACCCCCCAGGAAGTCCCTCTAGTAATGCAGGCATTCGGCGTGCACACGTTGGTCCACGGCCATACCCATCGCCCTGCGATCCATAAGTTGCAGATCGGCGACCAGGCGGCCAAGCGCATTGTGCTGGGGGATTGGGACAAGCAAGGCTGGGCGTTGCAGGTAGACGAGCAAGGGTTTCAACTGGCGGCGTTTGATTTTGTGAATCCGCATTTGGCATTACCGGGCACGTAACCCTCCGGCACCTTGTGAATAGAGCCTGCTCCCACACTTTTTATGGCGTCCGGCCCTGGGGATTCAGTGGCCGGAAGCGGCCGGCCCGGCCTTGGCGGTGAACGGTGGTTTGGCCAGCCACACCAGCAGGATCAGTCCCATGAACATCCACCCCATCAATGTGAAGTAGTCCACGGTAGACATCATGTATGCCTGGCTGGTGAGGATCTGATCCAGCTGCGCATAAGCCTTGTGCCCCGCCCCGCCGAGCGTATTGAGCGCATCACGGGTGACCGAATCGTACACGCTCATGCTTTCGCTCATGTAGGCATGGTGCTGGTCCGCCCGGCGAATCCAGATCCAGGTGGTCAACGACGCCGCAAAGCTGCCGCCCAGCGTACGCAGGAACGTCGCCAGACCTGCACCGTCAGCAATCTGGTGCGGCGGCAAGTCCGACATCAGGATGCTCAAGGTCGGCATGAAGAACAGCGCCACGCCGATGCCCATAAACAGCTGCACCATCGCGATATGCTGGAAGTCCACTTCATTGGTAAAACCTGCGCGCATGAAACAGCTCAGGCCGATGGCGAGAAACGCCAGGCCAGCCAGTAGACGCAGGTCGAATTTATGCGCGTACTTGCCGACAAATGGCGACATCAGCACCGGCAGGATACCAATCGGCGCCACGGCCAGGCCGGCCCAGGTGGCGGTGTAGCCCATCTGGGTTTGCAGCCATTGCGGCAGGATCAGGTTGATGCCGAAGAACCCGGCGTAACCGAGGATCAACACAATGGTGCCGATCCTGAAGTTGCGATGAGCAAACAGCCGCAGGTTGACCACCGGGTGTTTGTCGGTCATTTCCCAGATCACGAATACCGCCAGGGCGATCACCGAGATGGCCGCGCCGATGATGATGAAGTTCGATTCGAACCAGTCCAGATCGTTGCCTTTGTCGAGGATGATCTGCAACGCCCCGACGCCCACGATCAGGCTCAGTAGCCCAACGTAATCCATCGGCTGGTAACTGGTAACCACCGGGCGCTTCTTGAGCTGCGAGCGCACCACCATCACCGCGAAAATCCCGATGGGCACGTTGATAAAGAAGATCCAGGGCCAGCTGTAGCTGTCGGTGATCCAGCCGCCAAGAATCGGCCCGGCAATCGGCGCCACCACCGTAACCATCGCCAACAATGCCAGGGCCATACCGCGTTTGGCCGGTGGATAGACGGCAATCAGCAACGTCTGGGTCATCGGATACAGCGGTCCCGCCACCAAGCCTTGGAGCACACGAAAACCGATCAGCTCAGGCATCGAGGTGGAAATACCGCACAGAAACGAGGCCAACACAAACAGGATGGTGGCCCATAGAAACAGCTTTACCTCGCCAAACCGCCGGCTCAGCCAGCCAGTCAGCGGCAAGGCAATGGCATTGCTCACCGCAAACGAGGTAATCACCCAAGTGCCTTGCTCCGAACTCACTCCCAGGTTGCCGGAAATCGTCGGCAAGGCCACGTTGGCGATGGTGGTGTCGAGCACTTGCATAAAGGTGGCCAGGGACAAACCAATGGTCGCCATCAGCAGGCTGGGCGGAGTAAACGACGCGTTATCGCTCATCAGCGTTGCGCTGCCTTGGGTGCCGCCACGCTGTTGTCGTGGATCAACTGGCTGATCATCGCGTCGGCTTCGACCAGTTGACGGTCGTACACAGTGGTACTGAACGAAGCTTTTTGTGGTGGTTGTTGCGCCAGTACGGGGCCGCTTTGGTCGTGCAGGTTGACCTCAACCAGGGTCGACAAACCCACACGCAGCGGGTGCTTGGCCAGCTCTTCGGGATTGATATGAATACGCACGGGTAACCGTTGCACGATCTTGATCCAGTTACCGGTAGCGTTTTGCGCCGGCAGCAAGGCAAATGCGCTGCCGGTACCGGCACCCAGGCTGTCGATGGTGCCGCTGTATTTTACATCGCTGCCGTAGATATCGGCCTCGATGTCCACCGGCTGGCCGATGCGCATATGGCGCAGCTGGGTTTCCTTGAAGTTGGCGTCGATCCACAGCTGGTCCAGGGGGATCACGGCCATCAATGCGGTACCCGGTTGCACGCGCTGCCCCAGTTGTACGGTGCGCTTGGCAACGTAACCGGTGACCGGCGCGATCAGGGTGCTGCGGGCATTGGCCAGGTACGCTTGACGCAGTTGCGCAGCCGCCGCCTGCACGTCGGGATGGGATGAAATCACCGTGTCATCCACCAGCGCGGTGGAGGTCTTGAGCTGCTGTTGCAGGTTGGCCAGCGCGTTAGTGGCCGCGCTCAGGCTGTCGCGGGCGTGGGACAGTTCTTCCACAGAAATAGCCCCGCCTTGGGCGAGGATTTTGCGACGATTGAAGTTGTCCCGGGCGGTTTGCACTTCGGCTTTCTGCGCCAGCACCTGGGCTTTCATACCGTCGACATTGCTGTACAAGCCACGCACCTGGCGCACGGTGCGCGCCAGGTTGGCCTGGGCACTTTGCAGGCCGACAGCCGCATCGTTGGGGTCGAAGTTGACCAGCACCTGACCTTCGTGGACCAGGTCGCCATCATCGGCGCCAATGCTGACCACGGTGCCGGTGACCAGCGGGGTGATTTCCACCACGTTGCCGTTGACGTAGGCATCGTCGGTGCTTTCACTGAACCGGCCGTACAACTCGTGCCAGCCCCAGACGCCGGCAATGCCGAGCACCACGATCAGCGTCAGGCCCAACAACATGACCTTGCGTTTGCGCGGGTTGACGTCGTTAGGTTGGGAGGGTGCGGTGTTGGGTGTTTGGGCAGTCGCCATGACAAGTACCTTGAGTTAGTCCGCGCGCGTGACTGGTGTATTCATTTGGTTGCCGACGCGCTGGATCGTGATGGGATCGCCGGCAGCAACCAGGATTTTCTTGAGGATGTGTTCCAGGGTCTGCAACTCACCAGGCTCCAACACACCCGCCAATTGGTTGAGCGCCTGGGCGCCGATGTGCGGCAGCATGTCTGCCAGGCGCTGTCCTTCGGCCGTAAGCACAAGCTGCACCTGACGCCGGTCTTGCTCGGAACGCTGGCGTGCCAGCAACGCTTTCTGTTCCAGGCGGTCGAGCATGCGGGTCATCGAGCCGCTGTCCAGGGACAAGTTGCGGCATAGCTCTGCCGGAGTGTCGACGCCGAACTGGGCCATGATGATCAACACCTTGAACTGCGCGGCGGTGATGCCGTGGGGTTCCATATGGGTGTCGATGATGCGGTCCTTGAGAATCGCCGCGCGACCCAGCAATAGCCCGAGATGGCAGTTGTGGAAGTTTTCGGGGGTGAAGTGTTTCATCTGCAAGTCACCTTATTACTGCCTAGGCAGCGAATATGTGACGAGATGTTACTGCCTAGGCAGCGAATGTCAAATGAATAGTTAGGTAGCTTGGTAATGCAGAAGCGCGCTGGTGCGCTCCTGCAGGGTCGGTCGGTTAGAAATCGCGCTTATAGAAAATATCCAGCGAACTGGCGACTCCGCTCGCCACTTCCAGATACACCCGCTTGCTCAGCAGGTAGCGCAAGGCGATGGTATTGGCCGGTTCGAACACGCCAACGCCGTAACGCAGGCTGAGTTTTTCAGTGATCTTGCCGCTGGCTACCACTGCGGTTTCATTGCCACTGCCTTGGGTATCCAGTTCAAAGTCCTGGATGCCAAGGTTCTTCGCAATGTCCGAGGTCACTCCGGCGCTACCCATCAATCCGAGCCCCAGCGCCGCTTGGGCGAGCATATTGTTGTCCTCGCCTGTGGTACTCAATGGACGACCCAGCACCAGATAAGACAGTGCCTGCTCCTGGCTCATCGCCGGCTCCGAGAAGATTTGCGTTGTGGGCTGCTCGGCGCTGCCGCTCAAGCGAATACCCGCGATCACGTCGTCGGTCTGGCGGATGGCTTCAATATCCAGGTACGGCTGATCGAGGGGCCCGGCGAACAACAATCGCGCACGGCGTACATTCAAACGCTGGCCGTAGGCGCGGTAGCGGCCGTCGTTGAGCCACAGCTCGCCACGGGTGTCCATGTTGTTGCCGATGTGCACACGACCCTGCACCTTGGCGGTCAGGCCGAAACCGGCAAAGCTCAGTTTGTCTTCGCCAACCACCACGTTAATATCCATGGCCATTGCCATCGGCGGCTTGCCTTCCTCGGTCTGGCGGCCAACGATTACCGTGTCATCGGAGACCTTGACCGTCGACGGCGGCAGTTCGCGCACGGTGATGTCGCCGCGCGGAATATGCACATCGCCGGCGATCGCCAGCTTGTCGTTCTTCAAAGTGATCTTCAGATCCGGCGCCACTTCCAGCACCGCATAAGGCTCAACGGTGACCGGAAGCTGCGTGCCTTGCAGGCTGATATCCACCGCCAGGGCCTGCCCCCACTCGATTTGCCCTTTTACACTGCCCTGCCCGGCCTTACCGCTGCGCCAGCCACCATTGAGCTGAACGCTTTCGCCGGCAATCAGCGCCTGGAGATTCAGGCCTTCGAAGCTTGCAGGCAGTTCAGGGCCGGAAATCTCGCCGCCCACCAAGTTCAAACTGCCATTGACCTGTGGCACCAGCAGGCTGCCCGACAGGCGACCGTTGCCATTGAGCTTGCCGGTCAGGGTTTCGACCATCGGCACAAACGGTCGTGCCACAGCCAGGTCGAGCCCGGTCAGGTTGAAGTTGCCGGACAAGGGTTTGTTCTTCGCCACCGGATTGATCTGCGCCTGCAACAGCAGCTCGCCGAGTTTGCCACCCCGGAAATTCAACTGGGTGTCGATGCGCTTGGGATTGAGCGTAGTTTCCAGCTTGAGCGTGTCGTAGGGGAAATCCAGCCACTGGTTCTTGTCCTTGACCCGCAACATGCCGCCACTCGCATCCACCGACACCAGGCCTTTCGGACCGCTGGCCGGCAGGTCCAGTTGCACGTCGGCGTTGAGCTTGCCCTGCCAGGCAAAGTCCTTGGGCAACCACTGCGCCAGGCTGTCGATAGGAAATTGCTTGAGGTGGTAGCGCAACTTGGGATCGGGCATCAAGCGTTGGTCTTCGCCGCACAGGCTGGCGCCGCCGGACACCCAGCAATGGGCAGCGAAAGTCAGCTTGCCATCGGCCAGGCGCTCGATCTTCGCCGGCGCTTGCAGCTTCCAGTCCTGCCCCCCGGCTTGTACATCACCACTGGCCAGTCGCCCGCGCCAGTTGCCCTTGTCGAGGTTGCCATCAAGGGCCAAGGCCAGTTTGACCAGCGGGCCTGCGAGATCGAGCTGGACCTTCTGGTTTTTGATATCGCCTTGGGCGCTGGCGGTGAGTGTGCCGACTTGAGTCTCGCCAGACTGGATGCCGCGGCCCTTGAGGTCAATTTTCGCCCGTTGGTTGGCGTCCAGGTTGGCATCCAGGGTCAGGGTTTGCAGGCGGTTATCTTCAAATACCAGTTGCTGCCCCACCAGGTTGAGCTTGCCCTGGGGCGCCTGCAACGAACCGGCGACGTCCAGGCGACCGTTGAGCTGCCCACGCAACTGCGGCCACAGCTGTGCCAGGCGCGCCAGCTTGATGTCGATCTGCCCAGCCAAACGCTGCTGCAAACTGCCACTGCCGTTGATACGGTTATCGCCCAAGCGGATATCCAGGGTGCCAAGCGTCCATTGCTCACCGGCGCCGTCGGCTTTTGCCACGAACGCCGCGGGCTGGCCGCGCAAGCGCCCCTTGAGATCAAGGTCGGCGTTCAACTTGAGCTGTTCGTTTTTCATCTCGCCCTTGCTACGCAAGGGACCGGCAAGTGTGCCCGGCAACTCGGCAACCCAATAGGCCGGGTTGATCGCTGAAAGATCCAGCGCGGTGTCCCAGGCAATACCGTCGGCGAACTGCAGGTTAAGGTGGCCTTGCGCCTTGCCCTGGCCGGCGACCAGTTTCAGCTCCGGCAGGAAGACTTGAGTGAGATCGCCACTGAACGGCGTGACCAGGCTGAACTTGCCGGCAGGGCCATCCAGATCGGCCTTGAGATTGCCCAGGTAGTTACCGTCCTTGTAGGAAACTTCACCGCTAAAGGTATGCAACACCACTTGGGGTTCGTCAATCAACGGGTAGAGGCGATGCCAAGGGAAATCCAACCAATCGATTTTCGCCTCGGCACTGAAACCTTGCTGCCAATCCAGTCGAGCGCTGAGCTTGAGGCTTTGCTTGTCGCCGGCATTCAAGTCCAGGCCGGCGATCTGCGCACCCTTGGCGTCGACCTTGCCTTGCAGCAGCAAGTCCACCGGACCTTTTTCTGCTGGCAATACCGCTTTGCCCAACAGTTGATAGCCGTGACTCAAGTCGCCTTTGGCGGTGAGGTCCAGTTGATTGAGTTGCAAGGTATCCGGCAGATCTTTGCTGGCCTTGAATCCGTCGGCGGTGATGTGCAGCTGCGCAGGCAGGTTTTCCACCAACGGTTGCAGCTCGCCACGCAGCCTGGCCGGCAGGTAGCCACTGCTGTCAGCTTCCAGTTTGAGGGTCTTGAGCAAGTCACCATCGATCCTGAGGGCCACGTTCCAGGGCATTCCACCAGGGGCGTAAGGTAAACCGAGACTGCCCGTGGCACTCAACGGCCAGTCACCACCGGGTTGCAGCAGGCCGGTCAGGTCCAGGGTCACCCCCTCCCGTTGCATATGCACCGAGTCGATCTTCATCCCGTCGGCGGTCCAGTGAGCCGCCAGTTGCAAACCCTTGAGTTCTTCACTGCCGTTGAACAGCAGGCTGCCAACGCGCACATCGCCCAGTTGAATCGATACCGGCAGTTTCAGGTCCGGAAGAGTAATCGGGCCACTGCTTTGCTCGGTACTCGGCGGGAACTGCAGGCTGACCTGCTCCACATCCAAGCGGTTGATGCACAAGGTCATACGCAGCAGGCAGGCTGGCGACCAGTCGAACTTCGGCGCACTCAACTCGACCCTGCTGCTGTCCTGCTGCCACAACAGATGCTCGGCACTCCATTGCCCGCCGAGCCGCCCCTGGAAACTCTCCACGCGCAGACCCGGCACCTGGCCCAGTGCCCACCGACTGCCGGCCTGGGTACCCAGTACGGTCCACAGTGCCAGCAGCACCAGCGCCAACACAGCGACAAGCGTCAGGCCCGCTATTTTCAAACCACGCATCACAGCTCAGGCCCCATGGAAAAGTGCAAACGAATACCGCCCGGATCTTCCAGGGCATGGGCCAGGTCCAGACGGATGGGACCCACTGGCGAAACCCAACGCACCCCCACGCCGACGCCGGTTTTCAGGCTCGGAAAGTCCAGGTTGTTAAAGGAGTTGCCTTGGTCGATAAACGTCGCGATCCGCCATTTCTCGGCGATGGAGTATTGATACTCGGCGCTCAAGGCCACCATATAGCGACCACCAATCCGGTCACCCTGATTGTTTTCCGGGGACAGCGTCTGGTACTCGTAACCGCGCACGCTCTGGTCGCCACCGGCAAAGAAACGCAAGGATGGCGGTACCGACTTGTAACCATTGGTGGCGCTGCCGCCAAACTGCGCGCGACCGAGAAAGCGGTGCTTGTCCCATACCGTGGTCAAGCCCTTGATCATGGCCGTGCCATATAAAAGGTTAGTGTCCGAGCCCAATCCTTCCTTGGCGATCTTGGCATCGAATTGCAGGCGATAGCCGTTACGCGGATCGATGCGATTGTCGCTGCGCAGGTAGGAATAGCTGACGCCGGGCATCAGCAGATTGCTCAAGCCGGAGTCATCGCCCAAGCGATACTCTTCGCGCTGCCACTTGAGGGAAATCACCCGTGTCCAGCCGCTCGCAAGCTTGCTGTGCCATTCAGGGCCAAGGGTGAGCAGTTTACTCAGGGTGTCGGTGTTGGCCAGTTCTTCGTTCTGGTAGCCACCGGCAAAGCGCAGTTTGTCGGTAAGTGGCGGATCAAGGGGAATGTCATACCACAGGCCGACGTTCTGCCGGGGCGCAGACAATTCGGCTTCCCAGCCGTAACTGTGGCCCTGTGGATTGACCCAGTGCCGCGTCCAGTTCGCCTTGCCGCGCGGGCCGACGTCGGTGGAAAAACCCAAGCCCAGCCCCATGGTGCGCGGTTTACGGGTTTCCAGTTGGACGGCAACCGGGATCACATCGTCGGCGGCCGCGGCAGGAGCGGCGTCTACACGCACACCTTCGAAAAATCCGCTCGATTGCAGGGCCTGGTTCAGTTCGGCAATCAATTCGGAGTCATACGGGGTGCCACTCTTGAACGGCACCATGCGCTGCAGCAATTCTTCATCGAACGGCGTATCACCGGCGAAGTTGACCTTGCCAAGGGCGTAGCGCGGGCCGCTGTCGTAGACGAGGTCGATATCGGCCACTCCGGCCTGAGGGTCGACGGACAATTTCTGTTGGGTGAAACGGCCACTGAAAAAACCGAAGCGCGATGCCTGGTTCTGAATCAGGCGCTTGGCGTCTTCGTAATGGCCGTGGTTGAGCACGGCGCCGGACTTGAGGTCTTTGCTGTCCGGGACACGAAAGGATTTAAGTTGTGCCGCCTGGCCGTCGACACGAATGGTCACGTTACGCAAATGCACAGGCTCGCCGGGATCGATGGTGAGGGTCAGGCGTGGGCTCTTGCCACCTCGCACATCACTGGCGATCTGCGGCTGATAAAAGCCCAGCGCCTGTGCAGCCTTGCGGGCTTGCTCTTCAGCGCCGCGGCTGAAGCGCAACAAGGCTTCCTCGTCACGATCGCCAACCCCGCCGATATAGCCTTCGATGTTGGCTTTCAGCGCGTCGTTTGAAGGTTTGACTTGCACGTCCAGTTCGCTTTGCGCGAATGCGCCACAGCTTGTGAACAGCAGAATCAAGCCGCTGGTAAATCTTCCTGGAAACTTCATAGGCGCGGATGCTACACGAGCTGGGGAGCATCTTAGAACCAGGAACGATCTGAATAATTCTATCTAAGTCGTTGCAGTTTGTAATATTTGCGGATTCGGATGAAAAAACACATGTTCCCGGATTGGTCCTACTGCAATTTCTCCTATTTCTTGATAGCCCTGACGCTTGTAGAACTCCAGGTAGAGCGGATTGCCAGTGTCCAGCACCACGCCTTGGGAATGGGGGTCTTCTGCACACCAGTTATGCACCGCCTCAAGCAACTGCTCGCCGTAATGCTTGCCCTGGAATTGCGGATGAATCCCCAGCAGTGGCAATACATGCACCGCCTCCGACGGCAGGCACGCCAGCACCGCCTGATGGTATTCCAGGTAGCGCCGGGTCGCCTTGACCCCGGCCCCCAGCCACATGCGCAATTGCCAGGCCCAGCTTTCGGTAATTCCCAGTCGCCGTTGTGGTGGCGCGATCAAGGCGATCCCGATCAAGCGGTCGTTGACCAGCAGGCCAATGGCCGGCAACTCCTGGAAAAAATGCTGCTTGACCAACTCCCGCACTGTGGCGCGCACCCGTTGTTCATACCCGGCGCGTTCGGCCTCGAATAAATAGGCGAAGGTCGGCTCATGCCGATAGGCCTGGTACAACAGGGAGCGGGCTTCGCGGGAATAGCCGCGGTCGAGCAGGTGGATTTGGGCAACGGCGGTGGAAGTGTCCGACATATCAAGCGTCTCCTGGGCGCGACTCAAAAGGTTGCGCTCTTATATGGTACGAGCCTGTGGCCGCTGACTCGTTCCCTGCCGTAGGCTATCAGGAGACATTAGCAGTGCATCTGTCCTACCGCCACGCTGGCTCCCGTCCGACTTGTCGGCTAGCATCGCACTTTTGCCAAGCTTGGACTGCCGACCATGAAAATCGTCTCTTTCAACATCAACGGGCTGCGCGCGCGCCCTCATCAGCTGGCGGCACTGATCGAAAAGCATCAGCCGGACGTGATTGGCCTGCAGGAAACCAAGGTTCACGACGATCAGTTCCCGTTGGCCGAGGTCCAGGCCCTGGGTTATCACGTGTATTACCACGGCCAGAAAGGCCACTATGGCGTCGCCCTTCTCTCACGCCAGGAGCCTCTGGCCGTTTACAAAGGCTTTGACGGTGACGACGACGACGCACAGCGACGGTTTATCTGGGGCACCTTCGCCGATGCGAATGGCAACCCGATCACCATCATGAACGGTTACTTTCCCCAGGGCGAAAGTCGCGACCACCCCACCAAATTCCCGGCCAAGCAACGTTTCTACGAAGACCTGCAACAACTGCTGGAAACCCGATTCAGCAATGACCAGGCCGTGGTGGTGATGGGTGATGTGAACATCTCTCCGCAAGATTGCGATATCGGCATTGGTGCCGACAACGCCAAGCGGTGGCTGAAAACCGGCAAATGCAGCTTCCTGCCGGAAGAACGCGAATGGATGGCCCGCCTGAAAAGCTGGGGGCTGACGGACAGTTTCCGCCACCTCAACCCTGAGGTGACAGACCGTTTCAGCTGGTTCGATTATCGCAGCCGCGGCTTTGAGGACGAGCCCAAGCGCGGCCTGCGTATTGACTTGATCATGGCGTCCAACGGCTTGTTGCCCCGGGTCAAGGATGCCGGGGTGGACTATGAACTGCGCGGCCTGGAAAAGCCCTCGGATCATGCACCGATCTGGCTTGAATTGAGCTGATCGACTGGCGGCGACGCAACCGCCTGCGTCGTCACATTTATGCAACGCCTCTGACTTAATCTGCCGGCATTCCCTTTGGCTAAAGAAGGTGCCGGCACGATGCTGCGCGTTTTATCCCTGCTGGCCTTGCTCGCCTCGTTCCCCCTAAACGCCTGCGCCACTGCGCTGCCCTTGCCCGAGCATGGCCCGGTCTTGCGTATTCAAGGCTCGAACACCATTGGCGCTGCATTGGGCCCGGCGCTGGTCATGGGCCTGATGGAGCAACAGGGGCTGAAGGCGCTACACAGCGAAGCAGCCGGGCATGCCAACGAGCTGCGCATCACCGGCCAGACCCGTCACGGCCGACCGGTCACCGTGGAGGTGGCCGCCCATGGTTCCAGCACCGGTTTTACCGCGCTGAACACTGCCCACAGCGACCTGGCTGCTTCGTCCCGCCCGATCAAGGACAACGAGCTGGTGGCACTGGAAAGCCTCGGCGACCTGAAAAGCCCGGAGGCCGAACAGGTGATAGCCATCGATGGCCTGGCAATCATTGTGCATCCGCGCAACCCGCTGAACACCTTGAATACCAATCAACTGGCACAGATTTTCAGCGGCGAGGTCAGGACTTGGGAACAACTGGGCGGTATGGGTGGGCGGATCAATCTATACGCCCGGGACGATCAGTCCGGAACCTATGACACCTTTAGAGAACTGGTTCTCAACCGTCGCGACAAAGTGCTGGAGCCGGCGGCCCAGCGTTTTGAATCCAGCGAGCGGTTGTCGGATGCGGTTAGCGCAGATCCCCTGGGCATAGGCTTTATCGGCCTGCCTTATGTGCGCCAGGCCAAGGCCGTCGCCATCAGCGACGGCGACTCCCAGGCGATGTTGCCCTTGAACAGCCTGATAGCCACCGAGGATTACCCGCTGTCACGCCGACTGTTTTTTTACCTGCCGCCCACCAGCCAGAATCCGTGGGCCAAGGCGCTGGTGAGTTTCGCCCAAAGCAGCAAAGGCCAGGCGATCGTCGCCGCCAATGGCTTTATCGCGCAACAGGTACAAGCCATCGCGGTAGAACCCCGGGCATCGATGCCCGACGATTATCAAGCCATTGCCCGCCAAGCCCTGCGGCTTACGGTGAACTTTCGTTTCGAGGAAGGCAGCGCGAGCCTGGATAACAAGGCACGCCAGGATTTGCTGCGGGTGGTGGCTTATATCAAGCGCCACGGCAAACAAAACAAGCAGGTGACGCTGGTGGGTTTCGGTGATGCCAAGGATGCCCCCCAGCGCGCGGCCCTGCTGTCGAAACTGCGTGCGATGGCGGTACGTCGGGAGCTGGTCAAAAGTGGTGTGGTAATGCGTGAGATACGCGGCTTCGGTGCGCAGATGCCGGTGGCTGCGGATACTGCGGATGGAGGGCGGATCAAGAATCGGCGGGTGGAAGTCTGGGTGTATTGAGGGGTGGGGGACATACTCCTGCGCCCCCCGAGACCTCGACCCTACTGCCCGCTACGCATCACCTCTTGAGGCACATACTTGCCAATCTCGAACTTGCCAATCGCTGCCCGATGTACCTCATCCGGCCCGTCCGCCAGGCGCAAGGTGCGTTGCATCGCATACATATAGGCCAGCGGAAAGTCGTTGGACACCCCGGCACCACCATGGATCTGGATAGCCCGATCAATGACTTTCAAGGCAACGTTCGGTGCCACCACCTTGATCTGGGCGATTTCGCTTTTCGCCACCTTATTACCAACGGTGTCCATCATGTACGCCGCCTTCAAGGTCAGCAGGCGAGCCATGTCGATCTCCATCCGCGAATCGGCGATCTTGTCGATATTGCCCCCTAACCGAGCCAATGGCTTGCCGAACGCCGTACGACTGATCGAGCGCTTGCACATCAACTCCAGCGCACGCTCGGCCATGCCGATGGAACGCATGCAGTGGTGAATCCGGCCCGGGCCAAGGCGCCCTTGGGCAATCTCAAAACCACGACCCTCGCCTAGCAGCACATTTTCATAGGGCACCCGAACGTTGTCGAACAGTACCTCGGCGTGACCATGTGGGGCATCGTCGTAACCGAACACCGGCAGCGGGCGCACAATCTTCACACCTGGGGTGTCCACGGGCACCAGGATCATCGAATGCTGCTGGTGGCGCGGTGCATCGGGGTTGCTCAGGCCCATGAAGATCAGGATCTTGCAGCGCGGATCACAAGCGCCGGAGGTCCACCATTTTTTACCGTTGATTACCCACTGATCGCCGTCACGTTCCGCCCGGGCCGCCATGTTGGTCGCGTCGCTGGAAGCAACGTCCGGCTCGGTCATGGCGAACGCCGAGCGGATCTCGCCACGCAGCAAAGGCTCGAGCCAGCGCTGTTTCTGCTCTTCGTTGGCGTAGCGCACCAGCACTTCCATATTGCCGGTATCAGGCGCCGAACAGTTGAACGGCTCCGGACCCAGCAACGAGCGCCCCATGATTTCTGCCAGCGGTGCGTATTCCAGATTGGTCAGGCCCGCACCCAACTCGGATTCCGGCAGGAACAGGTTCCACAGCCCTTCGGTTTTGGCCTTGGCCTTGAGTTCTTCCATGATGGCCGTGGGTTGCCAGCGATCACCTTCGCTGACCTGGCGTTCAAACACTGGCTCGGCAGGGTAAACGTAAGCATCCATGAACGCGGTGACGCGCTCACGCAGTTCCTGAACCTTGGGCGAATAAGCGAAATCCATGATCAGCTACCTTCTTGGCAGGTTGTTTAGGTCATGCAATCGATGCTAGAACAGCTACGAAAATTAACCTAGCCTATTCTCGGCATGTATTAACATTCATCACCGATATATGATCGACCTATGGCAACCCAACAATAAGAGCGCAGTGAAATGAATCTGAGCAAGGTCGACCTCAACCTCTTCATCGTCTTTGACGCGATCTATACCGAAGCCAACCTGACCCGTGCCGGGCAGATCGTCGGCATTACACAGCCTGCAGTGTCGAACGCTCTGGCACGCCTGCGCGAGACATTCAATGATCCGTTGTTCGTGCGTACCGCCCAGGGCATGGTGCCCACGCCCATGGCGCAGAACATCATCGGGCCGGTGCGCAATGCCTTGTCGTTGCTGCGGGTATCGGTGCAGGAAAGCCGCATTTTCAACCCACAGCAGGCAGCCAAGACCTATCGCATCAGCATGACCGACCTCACCGAAGCGGTGATCCTGCCTCCACTGTTCCAGCGCCTGCGCCGCCTGGCACCCACCGTGGTGATCGAAAGTTTCCTGTCCAAGCGTCGGGAAACCACCAAGGAGCTGGCCGCCGGTCGCCTGGATTTTGCCGTGGATGCGCCACTCAACACCGACCCACAGGTGCGCCATGTCAAGCTGATGGAGGACCGCTACGTGTGTGCGATGCGCAAGGGCCACCCGATGGCAGGCAAGGAAAAACTGAGCCTGGACGATTACCTGTCACTGACCCATATCCATATTTCCAGCCGCCGCAACGGTCTGGGCCACGTCGACCTGGCCCTGGGCAAAATGGGTATCCAGCGCAAGATCGCCCTGCGTTCACAGCACTACTTGATGGCCTCCCAAGTGTTACAGCAGACCGACATGGTAATGACCGTACCCGAACGCTTTGCCCGGCGTAACGAACTGCATTCGTTCAACTTGCCGGTCAATGACGTGCCACCGGTGGAAACACATCTGTATTGGCACGAAAGCACCGACCAGGACCCGGCCAACCGCTGGATGCGTGAGCAGATGATTGAGCTGTGCCAGCAAGTCACGGCCCATGAGAAAAAACTGGACAAACAACAGGCCTGACATGCTTGGGTGGCAAGCGGGCTCGCCACAGCTATCCGCTCACTCACCAAAGCAGGCAACGCGCTTGACGTTTACGTCAACCTGACATTAGTTTAGCGCCAAGACCTTCTCGAGCGCCCTCATGAGCACGACTTACAGCATCTCCGACCTCGCCCGCGAGCTCGACATCACGACCCGCGCAATTCGTTTCTACGAGGAACAAGGCCTCCTGTCCCCGGAACGACGGGGCCAGGAACGCGTTTATTCGCCACGGGACAAGGTCAGCTTGAAGTTGATCCTGCGCGGCAAGCGTATCGGCTTTTCCCTGGCCGAATGCCGCGAGCTGATCGAGCTCTATGACCCTTCCAGTGGCAATCAGAAACAGTTGCATAGCATGTTGGCGAAGATTACCGAACGCCGTGAGCAGTTGGAGCAGCAGTTGCTGGACATCGAACAGATGAAGCTGGAGCTGGACACCGCCGAAGAGCGCTGCACCCAGGCGCTGCAACAAACCCTGCAAAGCCAGGTTGACCATTCTTAAGAGGTAACTGTCATGTCCCTCCCCTCACATGTGCGACTGGTGGAAGTCGGTCCTCGCGATGGCCTGCAAAATGAAGCGCAACCCATCAGCGTTGCTGACAAGGTCAAGCTTGTGGACGCGCTGACCGCCGCCGGCCTGGGCTATATCGAAGTGGGCAGCTTCGTGTCGCCCAAGTGGGTGCCGCAGATGGCCGGCTCTGCCGATGTGTTTGCGCAGATTCAGCGCAAGGCCGGCGTCAAGTATGGTGCGCTGACACCGAACCTGCGGGGCTTTGAAGATGCGATGACGGCGGGCGTCAAGGAGATAGCGGTGTTTGCGGCCGCGTCCGAGGCGTTTTCCCAACGCAATATCAACTGCTCCATCGGGGAAAGCCTGGAGCGTTTCGCGCCGATCATGGCGGCGGCCAAACAGCATGGCGTAACCGTGCGCGGCTATGTGTCCTGTGTGCTGGGCTGCCCTTACGAAGGCGCGGTTGCACCGGAACAAGTCGCCGCCGTCGCTCGCGAGCTGTATGCGATGGGCTGCTATGAAGTATCCCTGGGCGACACCATCGGCACCGGCACAGCCGGCGCGACCCGGCGCCTGTTTGAGGTGGTCGGTAAAGACGTTCCTCGAGACAAACTGGCAGGGCACTTCCATGACACCTACGGTCAGGCCATCGCCAATATCTACGCCAGCCTCCTGGAAGGCATCCAGGTATTCGACAGTTCCATCGCCGGCCTTGGCGGCTGCCCTTATGCCAAGGGAGCCAGTGGTAACGTCGCCACCGAAGACGTGCTGTACCTGCTCAACGGCCTGGGGATCGAGACCGGGGTTGAGCTTGAGCGATTGATCCTGGCGGGCCAGCAGATCAGTGCCGTTCTGGGCCGCCCTACCGGCTCGCGTGTGGCCAAGGCACGTAACGCCGAGCGAGTAACCCCGGTGTGACAATGTGTTACCGCGCCTCCACACATCGGGTAACGCGGGAACATATCTTGTCGCATTTACCGAAGCAAATTTCCCACGCAAAAATCAAGTCATTGATTTTTAAAGACTTTTAAAAGTTGGCACGGCTCCTGCTATCTCTATTGCATAACAAGAATAAAAAGCACCAAACCTAATAAAAATAAGACGAACCGACTCTGACATAACAAAAACAACACGGCAGAGACGCAGCTAACAGATTTTTTTGAAGAAGATATGCTTCGCAGGGTGTGGCAGATGCCATTACTCGCAACCGGGCAGAGAACAATAAAACTACCTCAAGGTAGCTACCCACTGGTTGGATCGCGTGCGAAGAGGCAGATCAGCGTTCAAAAAAATACGTTTGCTCTTGACCCCGGATGGGGGTCGCCAAAACAGCGGTAAAGGGCCACGGTTGATAAAAACAACAACAGACCGCCCCTCAATAATAAAAAAGAGCACGGCAACGACAAATTAAAGGGGACCTTCGGGTCCCCTTTGTGCTGTCTGGATGGACATAACTTCGCGCCCCCCACCTCATGCGAGAGCGAGCAAGCCCGCTCTCACAGTCAATGGGCACACCTTATGTGTCTTTTACCTCCAACTCCTGGATCATTATTTCGCGCATCCGGAACTTCTGGATCTTGCCTGTCACCGTCATTGGAAACTCGTCCACGAACTTGAAATACCTGGGTGTCTTGAAGTGCGCAATCCGCCCCTTGCACCAGGTTTGCAATTCCAGTTCGTTGGCAACATGGCCCGGATGGAACTTGATCCAGGCAACAATTTCTTCGCCGTAGCGCGCGTCCGGGATGCCGATGACCTGCACATCGGCGACTGCCGGGTGGGTGAAGAAGAACTCTTCCAGCTCCCGTGGGTACACGTTCTCGCCACCGCGAATGATCATGTCCTTGTTGCGCCCAGCGATACACACGTAGCCCTGCTCGTCCATGGTCGCCAGGTCGCCGGTGTGCATCCAGCCGGCGTCGTCGATGGCTTCGAGGGTGCCGATGGGGTTGTTCCAGTAACCGAGCATCACGCTGTAGCCACGGGTGCACAACTCGCCGACGTGACCACGACGCACAGTATTGCCGGCCTGGTCGATGATCTTGTTTTCCAGTTGCGGCTGGGTCCGCCCTACGGTGGTTACACGACGCTCCAAGTCGTCATCCGCCCCGGTCTGCAGCGAAACCGGGCTGGTTTCGGTCATGCCATAGGCAATCTGCACCTCGCCCATGTGCATCTCGCTGATTACCCGGCGCATCACCTCGATTGGGCAAGTGGAGCCCGCCATGATTCCGGTGCGCAGGCTCGACAAATCGAACTCGGCACGACGCGGGTGATCGAGCATGGCGATAAACATAGTGGGTACACCATAGAGACCGGTGGCCTGTTCTTCGGCGACGGCAGTCAATGTCAGCAACGGATCGAAGCCGTCATTGGGGTAAATCATCGTGGTGCCGTGGGTGATGCAACCCAGGTTGCCCATGACCATGCCAAAGCAGTGATAGAGCGGCACCGGAATCACCAGGCGATCTTGTACGGTGAGCCCCAGGCTTTCACCGACCATGTAGCCGTTATTGAGAATGTTGTGGTGACTGAGGGTAGCCCCCTTGGGGAATCCGGTAGTGCCGGAGGTGTACTGGATGTTGACGGCCTGGTCGAAATGCAGGCTGGCCTGGCGGTCATGCAACTGCGTATGGGGGACTTCTGCACCGAGGGCCGCGAGTTGCGACCAGGACAGGAATCCCGAGGGCGGTCGGGGATCAAGGCTAATCACCCCGCGCAGTTCAGGAAGTTTCTCGCACTGCATCTGGCCGATGGGTTGCTCGCCCAACTCAGGCACCAGCTCCTGCAACATGGCGTGGTAATCCGAGGTTTTGAATGATCCGGCACAGACCAACCACTGACAGCCAGATTGCTTGAGCACGTACTCCAACTCACTGCTGCGATAGGCGGGATTGATATTGACCAGGATCACTCCCAGCTTGGCGCTGGCCACTTGACTGATACACCACTGGGCGCAGTTCGGCGCCCAGATTCCCAGGCGATCACCCGCCTGCAGACCCAACGCCAGTAATGCACGGGCATGCAGGTCGACCGCCTCGGCCAGTTGCCGCCAGGTGTAACGCAGGTGTTGGTGGCGAACCACCAGGGCGTCGTCCTCCGGGTATCGCACGACCGTCTGGTCGAACGCCTGGCCAATGGTCATGGCCAGCAATGCCTTGTCTTGGGAGCCACGGCTGTAGCTCTGATGCAGTTGATCCATAACGGCCCCTATTGTCTTTTTTGTAGGTGGACGGCGGCTTGCTTTACGTTAACGTAAACTACGATTGACAGCCATGCAACGCAAGCTTACGTTAACGTAAAGGTGAGTGCCCAGGCGGCACAATTCGCCCACACAACAACAATGCTTAAAAAGGTGCCCGTCCATGAGTTACCCCTCCCTGAATTTCGCCCTCGGTGAAACCATCGACATGCTGCGTGACCAGGTGCAGGCCTTCGTGGCCAAGGAACTGGCGCCTCGAGCCGCGCAAATCGACATCGACAACCTGTTCCCCGCCGACATGTGGCGCAAGTTCGGTGACATGGGCCTGCTGGGCATCACCGTGCCAGAAGAATACGGCGGCGCCGGCCTGGGCTACCTGGCCCACGTAGTGGCGATGGAAGAGATCAGTCGTGGCTCGGCGTCGGTTGCCTTGTCGTATGGCGCGCACTCCAACCTCTGCGTCAACCAGATCAACCGCAATGGCACCCATGAACAAAAGCTCAACTATTTGCCCAAGCTGATCAGTGGCGAGCACATCGGCGCCCTGGCCATGAGCGAGCCGAATGCCGGCTCCGACGTGGTCTCGATGAAACTGCGCGCCGACAAACGCGCTGACCGCTACGTGCTCAACGGCAGCAAGACCTGGATCACCAACGGTCCCGACGCCAATACCTATGTGATCTACGCCAAAACCGATCTCGAAAAAGGCGCCCATGGCATTACCGCGTTCATCGTCGAGCGTGACTGGAAGGGGTTCAGCCGCAGCAACAAATTCGACAAGCTGGGCATGCGCGGCTCCAATACCTGCGAGCTGTTTTTCGACGACGTAGAAGTACCCGAAGAGAACATTCTCGGCGCGCTCAACGGCGGTGTGAAAGTACTGATGAGCGGCCTGGACTACGAGCGCGTGGTCCTGTCCGGCGGCCCTACCGGAATCATGCAGGCCTGCATGGACCTGATCGTCCCCTACATTCACGACCGCAAGCAGTTCGGCCAAAGCATCGGCGAGTTCCAGCTGATCCAGGGCAAAGTCGCCGACATGTATACCCAGCTCAATGCCAGTCGCGCCTACCTTTACGCCGTGGCCCAGGCCTGCGAGCGTGGCGAAACCACACGCAAGGACGCAGCCGGGGTGATCCTCTACAGCGCCGAACGCGCCACGCAAATGGCGCTGGACGCGATCCAGATTCTCGGCGGTAACGGCTACATCAACGAATTCCCCGCCGGGCGCCTGCTGCGTGACGCCAAGCTGTATGAAATCGGTGCGGGCACCAGTGAGATTCGGCGCATGTTGATTGGCCGCGAACTGTTTAACGAGACGAAGTGAATTTCGTCAGCAGCAAGCCTCAAGCAACAAGCAGCAAGAAACTGCGCTCTTGCTTCTGACTTGTAGCTTGCAGCTCGAAACTTGAAGCTGCTACGGAGTAGCCATGATTTTGCACACCCAGCTCAACCCACGCTCGGCGGAGTTTGCCGCCAACAGCGCGGCGATGCTCAAACAGGTCGATGCGTTGCACACCCTACTTGCCCAGGTCCAGCAAGGGGGCGGCAGCAAGGCCCAGGAGCGACACACCTCGCGTGGCAAGCTGTTGCCCCGCGAACGCATCAACCGCCTGCTCGATCCTGGCTCGGCGTTTCTCGAACTCAGCCAGTTGGCCGCGTATCAGGTCTACGGCGAAGATGTGCCCGCCGCCGGCGTGATTGCCGGAATCGGGCGGGTAGAAGGCGTCGAATGCATGATCGTCGCCAACGACGCCACAGTAAAAGGCGGCTCCTATTACCCGCTGACCGTAAAAAAACACCTGCGCGCACAAACCATTGCCGAGCAAAACCGCTTGCCGTGCATCTACCTGGTGGACTCCGGCGGCGCCAATCTGCCACGCCAGGACGAAGTCTTTCCCGACCGCGAGCACTTCGGACGGATTTTCTTCAACCAGGCCAACATGAGTGCCCAGGGCATCCCACAGATCGCCGTGGTCATGGGTTCCTGCACGGCCGGTGGCGCTTATGTGCCGGCGATGGCAGACGAAGCGATCATGGTGCGCCAGCAAGCCACCATTTTCCTCGCCGGGCCGCCACTGGTAAAAGCCGCGACCGGCGAAGTAGTGAGCGCCGAGGACCTAGGCGGTGCCGACGTGCATTGCAAGATTTCCGGTGTGGCCGACCACTACGCCGAGAGTGACGAACATGCCCTGGCCTTGGCTCGCCGCAGCGTGGCCAACCTCAACTGGCGCAAGCAGGGCCAGTTACAGCAACGCGCACCAGCAGCACCGCTGTATAGCGCCGACGAGTTGTACGGGGTCATCCCGGCCGACGCCAAGCAGCCATTCGATGTGCGTGAAGTCATCGCGCGACTGGTGGACGGTTCAGTGTTCGATGAGTTCAAGGCGCTGTTCGGCACCACTTTGGTGTGCGGTTTCGCACACTTGCATGGCTACCCAATTGCAATCCTCGCCAACAACGGCATCCTTTTCGCAGAGGCCGCGCAGAAAGGCGCGCACTTTATCGAACTGGCCTGCCAGCGCGGGATTCCCCTGCTGTTCTTGCAGAACATCACCGGTTTTATGGTTGGGCAGAAATACGAAGCGGGTGGCATTGCCAAGCATGGCGCGAAGCTGGTGACGGCAGTGGCGTGTGCCAAGGTGCCGAAATTCACCGTGATCATCGGTGGCAGCTTCGGAGCAGGCAATTATGGGATGTGCGGTCGCGCCTATGACCCGCGCTTTTTGTGGATGTGGCCCAACGCACGCATCGGCGTGATGGGTGCCGAACAGGCGGCCGGGGTGCTGGCGCAGGTCAAGCGCGAACAGGCCGAACGCAGCGGCCAGGTGTTCACCGCAGAGCAAGAGGCGGCCATCAAACAGCCGATCCTCGACCAGTACGAAACCCAGGGTCACCCTTATTACTCCAGTGCGCGCCTGTGGGACGATGGTGTCATCGACCCATTACAGACCCGCGACGTACTGGCCCTGGCGTTGTCCGCCTCGCTGAACGCCCCTATCGAGCCGAGCCGCTTCGGCGTGTTCCGCATGTAAATGGAGCTGTACCCCATGAGCGATTTCAATACCCTCGAACTGATCACCGACCCGCGAGGCTTTGCCACCCTTTGGCTGAGCCGCGAGGAAAAGAACAACGCCTTCAACGCCGAAATGATCCGCGAGCTGATCCTTGCCCTGGATCGGGTCCAAGGCGATCCGGCCCTGCGCTTCCTGGTGCTGCGTGGACGCGGCAAGCACTTCAGTGCCGGCGCGGACTTGGCCTGGATGCAGCAATCGGCCGAGCTGGATTACCACACCAACCTGGACGATGCGCGGGAGCTGGCAGAGTTGATGTACAACCTGGCCAAGCTGAAGATCCCGACGCTGGCGGTGGTTCAGGGCGCGGCCTACGGCGGTGCCCTGGGCTTGATCAGTTGTTGCGACATGGCCATTGGTGCCGATGATGCACAGTTCTGCCTGTCGGAAGTGCGCATCGGCCTTGCGCCAGCAGTGATCAGCCCGTTTGTCGTGCAGGCCATTGGCGAACGGGCAGCACGTCGTTACGCCCTGACGGCAGACCGCTTCGACGGCCAGCGGGCGCAAGAGATCGGACTGTTGGCGCAAAGCTATCCCCGTGACGCACTGGAGCAGCAGGTAGAGCAGTGGACCGCCAACCTGTTGCTCAACAGCCCGGCGGCCATGCGTGCCAGCAAAGACTTGTTGCGTGAGGTCGGTAACGGCGCGCTCACACCGGCCCTGCGACGTTATTGCGAAAACGCTATTTCGCGTATCCGCGTCAGCGCCGAAGGCCAGGAAGGCTTGCGGGCCTTTTTGCAAAAACGTCCGCCGACTTGGCAACCCCAGGAGCCGCGCTCATGAGTTCACCTGCTATTACCTGCGTACTGGTAGCCAACCGTGGGGAAATCGCCTGTCGGATCATGCGCACGGCCAAGGCATTGGGACTGACCACCGTTGCAGTCCACAGCGCCACCGACCGCGATGCCCGTCACAGCCGCGAGGCGGATATCCGCGTCGACCTGGGCGGTAGCAAAGCCGCCGACAGCTACCTGCAAATCGATAAACTGATCGCTGCCGCCAAGGCCAGCGGGGCCCAGGCTATTCATCCAGGCTACGGCTTTCTCTCGGAGAACCCGGATTTTGCTCGCGCCATTGAAGCATCCGGGCTGGTCTTTCTCGGGCCACCCGCCTCGGCCATTGATGCCATGGGCAGCAAATCCGCCGCCAAAGCCCTGATGGAAACCGCCGGTGTACCGCTGGTGCCGGGTTATCACGGGCAGGCACAGGACCTGGAGACTTTCCGCCAGGCCGCCGAACGCATCGGCTATCCGGTGCTGCTCAAGGCCACCGCCGGCGGCGGTGGCAAGGGCATGAAAGTGGTGGAGGATGTCAGCCAACTGGCCGAAGCCCTGGCCTCGGCACAGCGCGAAGCCTTGTCGTCTTTCGGCAACGCACAGATGCTGGTGGAGAAGTATCTGATCAAGCCTCGTCATGTGGAGATCCAAGTGTTTGCCGATCGCCACGGCCATTGCCTATACCTCAATGAGCGCGACTGTTCGATCCAGCGCCGCCACCAAAAGGTCGTCGAAGAGGCGCCTGCGCCCGGTCTCAGCCCTGCATTGCGCAAGGCCATGGGTGAGGCGGCCGTCCGCGCCGCACAGGCCATTGGCTATGTCGGCGCCGGTACCGTGGAGTTCCTGCTGGACGCCCGGGGCGAGTTTTTCTTCATGGAGATGAACACACGCCTGCAAGTGGAACATCCGGTAACCGAAGCCATTACCGGCCTCGACCTGGTGGCCTGGCAGATTCGCGTGGCCCAAGGTGAGCCGTTGCCGATGACCCAGGAACAAGTGCCCCTGCGCGGGCATGCGATTGAAGTGCGCCTGTATGCCGAAGACCCGGCCAATGATTTCCTGCCGGCAACTGGCCAACTGGCGTTATACCGCGAGTCTGCACCCGGCCCGGGACGGCGGGTAGACAGCGGCGTCGAGCAAGGCGATAGCGTGTCGCCTTTCTACGACCCGATGCTGGGCAAGCTGATTGCCTGGGGCGAGGACCGCGAACAGGCGCGCCTGCGGCTGTTAAGCATGCTCGACGAGTTTACCGTCGGAGGGGTGAAGACCAACCTGGGCTTTTTACGACGCATCATCGGCCATCCAGCGTTTGCCACCGCCGAACTGGACACCGGATTTATCCCGCGTTACCAGGAGCAATTATTGCCTGCCGCCAGCGAGCTGAGCGATGAGTTCTGGCAGGCGGCGGGCCATGGGTTCATGCAAAGCCAACCGATAAAGGTTAGGGATGACGATCCTTGTTCGCCGTGGGCCTCGACGCTTGGTTTTCGCCCCGGCCTGGCCGCCGAAACCTCACTGCATTTGAGCTGCGCCGGTCAGGACCGATTAGTGATGTTGCAAGCTGTCAATGCACCTCGCCTGCTGGGCGAACAATTGGTAATCGAGCAGCAAGGCCTGCGCCGCTCTCACTTGGCAGTACGCAATGAACAGACACTTTTCCTGCGCTGGGAAGGTGAGCTGCACGGTGTGACGCTGTTTGATCCCATTGCTGCGGTCGAGGCCGGACAGGCACACCTGGGCGGCCTGATTGCGCCCATGAACGGCAGCATCGTGCGTGTGCTGGTGGAGGTCGGGCAGGCTGTTGAAGCCGGTGCTCAGTTGGTCGTGCTTGAAGCCATGAAGATGGAACACAGCATCCGTGCGCCACATGCCGGGGTGGTCAAGGCGCTGTATTGCCAGGAAGGTGAAATGGTGGGAGAAGGAAGCACGCTGGTGGAGTTGGATGCGCCCTCCTAAAACTTCACGGTTGCCTGCACCACTACGCCGATGATCTGGCATTCGCCGGTGAACAGGGTTTTAGGGTAGGTCGGGTTGAGCGGCACCAGATAACGCTGGCCACTCTCCTCCTGCAGCTTGCGAAAAGTCGCCTGGGGACTGTTGGCCCACTGGGCGACCACCAGCTTGCCGGGCTCGGCGTCGATGGCAGGATCCACCAGGATCATCATGCCCTCGCTGATACTCAGGCCGGTGGGTGCCGTCATGGCATCACCTGTGACCTGCAGCCAGAACGCCTCACCGCGTGCGTGATAGTCAGTGGATTCAAAACGCGCCGCGCCATAGGCGAGGCGCTCTTCGCGGACCTCGCACACGCCCTTCCAGTCACTTACCGGATAACGAAAGTACGGGTTGTAGCGCGCCAGGGACGACCTGTCGTCAATCGGCTCGCCCGACTTTTCACGAATCACCAAGGCGACCTCAAGCCCCTCCAGTCCGAGTGCCTCGATAACCCGATTCATGTCGGCAAGGCTCGGTATGCGGCGCTTGGTCAGCCAGTGACCGATGCCGCCCTGGGACATACCCAGGCGCTCGGCGAGCCGATCCTGCGTGACCTTGCGGGCCTTCATTGTGGTTTTGACCAGTGCTATCCATTTATCCATGGCCGTGACAATACAGTGTGTATTTTCACCAACAATAAACAGTTTGTATTAATCAATACAATCACACAAATACAGTACGTACTAAAATTGAGATGACATCCACCCTCACCCTGAGCACCGACTTCATGACAACAGCCCCGGATCACCTACCTGGTACATCTGATGATGAACTGATGTTCCTGCGTGGCAGCACGGCCGTACGCCGCGCGCTGGACTATTACTTGAAAGAAGATGTCAGCCAGACGTCATCGAACGAGAATCTGTTCAAGATAAACCCCGACCTCAGCACCGAAGACGCCCTGGTACATGCCTCGGACCTGCTGCGCAGCGCCTCTGCCATCGCTTATGGATTGGCGAACAACAAGCTGGGTGAGACCCGTGACCTGGCGTTTTCAGTGGTGTATCTGATTGATATGGCCAAAGCCATGCTGGAGTGTCCACTGCAACGGACAGACACAGAAATGCGTTAATCCGGGAGGACTGCAGGAGCAGAAGGAAAAAATATTTCTCTCTGGCAGATAAAAACATTTGACTTGCAAATGATAATGATTACTATTGCAAGCAACTGATCGCGAGATCAGTCGATAGACCAAGGGACCTTAGGTCGGACTCTTGGAATATCTCCTCATCAGGCTAATCACGGTTTTTGACCCGGCTCTTTGGCCGGGTCTTTTTTTTGCCAGTTTTTCTGGCGTGGCTTCAGGCTAATGAAGACTGTGTATTGCTTGATGGCGCGCATGGTAGCAAAAGACTATCGCCGAAAGAAGTCGATTGAGCGCTCTAGCCCGGTTCTTTCCAAAATAGCACTTGAGAATCAATCTCATAGGTTCTAAGCTGCCGTTGCGTCACGGATGACGCCCCCTCCCCCATCGCAACAATTTGCGTCCAGACTTTGCCTTCCGGCTGTGTAAACTGCCCGCCACAACTTTCATATTCAGGCAAACCAGACTATGACCGTGGCCTTGACCTCCATCAAAATCAGCACCGATTTCGACAGTGGCAATATTCAGGTACTCGATGCCAGCGATGCCTACCAAGTGTTGCTTGCAATCAAGCCGGATACCTGCAGCCAGCATTTCCAATGGTTCCACTTCAAGGCAGAAGGCATGCACATTGGGCACACGCACACGTTCCGCCTGAGCAATGCCGGTCAGTCTTCCTACAAACACGCCTGGAGCGGCTACAACGCCGTGGCTTCCTACGATCACATCAACTGGTTCCGGGTGCCGACACGTTTTGATGGCGAAACCTTGCACATCAACCTCCAGACCCGTGAAAAACAAGCCTGGATCGCGTATTTCGAACCCTACAGCCGAGAACGTCACGAATGGCTGATCGACCAGGCGCTCAATCGTGCCGGCGCGCAGCTGTTGGCCACTGGCAAGAGTGTGCAGGGTCGTGATATTCCCCTGCTGCGCCGCGGAAAGGGTACCGAAGGACAGCGCAAGGTCTGGATCATTGCCCAGCAGCACCCTGGCGAGCACATGGCCGAATGGTTCATGGAAGGCATCATCGAACGCCTGCAGCAGGACGGTGATGACGAACTGAAAAAACTCCTGGCGGCCGCCGATCTGTATCTAGTGCCGAACATGAACCCGGATGGCGCTTTCCTGGGTCACTTGCGCACCAACGCCATGGGTCAGGATCTCAATCGCGCCTGGCAGAGTGCGAGCCAGGAAATCAGCCCTGAGGTGCTGTTCGTTCAGCAGCAAATGGAAAAATACGGCGTCGACCTGTTCCTAGACATTCACGGTGACGAGGAAATCCCCTATGTATTCACCGCTGGATGTGAAGGCAATCCCGGTTACACACCGCGTATCGAGCAACTGGAAAAACACTTTCGCAGCCACTTGAGCGCCCTGACCCGCGACTTCCAGGCCATCCATGGCTACACCCGCGACTTGCCCGGCGAAGCCAACATGACCCTGGCCTGCAACAGTGTGGGCCAGAAATTCGATTGCCTGTCCCTGACACTGGAGATGCCGTTCAAGGACAACGACAACGCACCCAACCCCCACACCGGCTGGTCCGGCAAACGCTCGATGCAGCTAGCCAAGGATGTTTTAAGCACCGTGGCCGATATGGTTGGCGCTTTGCGAAAACCTGATCAACCTTCTGCCTGAGGGGCAATCCGGCGGCAATCCTCAGGCCCCAGCAGGCGGCCATCTGCCGAGCGTAACTCCAACGTGCGCAGGGGCTGCCCCTGCTCACAATCAACGACCACCGAATGGGCCTCGCCCTCGGCATAGAAAAACGCCTCGCCCCACTGCCGTAAACCAATGATCACGGCAAACAACCCCCTGCCCTTTTCCGTCAGAACATATTCCTGATAAGCGCTGCCATCGGACGCTGGAACGATCTCGAAAACCCCATGGGCCACCAGACTGCGCAGGCGCATGGCGAGAATATTCTTGGCCATCCCCAGGCTGCGCTGGAACTCGCCAAAGCGGCGAATACCATCGAACGCATCACGAATGATCAACAGCGCCCAGCCATCGCCGATAGCATCCAGCGAGCGCGCCACAGGGCATTCGGCGCTTTCAAAACGGGTGAGCTTGACCATGGTCGGCAAGTACTTCTCAGAAATGTAGTTGCAATATAAAACCAGAATACCTACCGTACAACTGGTTTTAAATTGAAACCTAACTGGGAAACCCTCCATGACACAATCCCCCTTGAGCGGTGCCGTGGTCCTGCTGTTCGCCATCGCCTGTGGCTTATCGGTCGCCAATGTCTATTACGCCCAACCGTTGCTGGACGCCATGGCAAATACCTTTGCCATGGATCACGCGACCGTCGGCGTCATTATCACCCTGTCCCAGGTCGGCTATGGCATCGGCCTTCTATTACTGGTGCCGCTGGGAGACTTGCTTAACCGCCGACGTTTGATCGTCAGCCAACTGCTGCTCTCGACCTTCGCCGTGTTGCTGGTGGCCCTGTCCGACAGCAGCACCTGGCTGCTGATCGCAATGCTGCTGACGGGCTTGCTGGCAGTGGTGACGCAGGTTCTGGTGGCATATGCCGCGAACCTGGCACAACCACAACAACGCGGGCATGTGGTGGGCTTGGTCACCAGCGGGATTGTCGTCGGCTTGCTGCTGGCACGAACTGTCTCCGGCCTGATGGCGGACCTGGCCGGATGGCGCTCGGTATACCTGCTCTCGGCCGGTCTGACACTGCTGATGGCGCTGCTGCTGTGGCGAGCCTTGCCCAGCACCGAACAGCCCCGCCCCTCGTCGTCATACAGCCAGTTGATCGGTTCGGTATTCAGCCTGTTTCGCCAAGAAAAAGTGCTGCGTGATCGCGCCGTGCTGGCGCTGCTGGTTTTCGCGGCGGGCACCGTGTTGTGGACCCCGCTGGTATTACCCTTGAGCGCACCGCCTTTATCGTTGTCCCACACGCAAATCGGTCTGTTCGGCCTCGCAGGTGCCGCCGGCGCCTTGGGCGCAGCCCGCGCCGGACATTGGGCCGACCGCGGGTTTGCACAATGGGTAAGTGGTGCCGCACTGATCTTGATGTTGCTGTCCTGGCTGGCCATCGCGTTCACCCAATCCTCACTGTGGGCATTATTGCTCGGTGTAATCATCTTCGACCTTGGCCTGCAAGCCGTACATGTCACCAGCCAAAGCCTGATCTATAGCGTGCGGCCCGAGGCCCAGAGCCGCTTGGCCGCCGGCTACATGCTGTTCTATTCGGTGGGCAGCGCCCTGGGTTCGGTGGGTGCCACGATGATGTACGCCTGGGGCGGCTGGATAGCCGTATGTGGCCTGGGTGCGGCTATCAACTTACTGGCGCTGCTCTACTGGCTGGTCACCCTGAGACCAGCAGCAGTGGCAGAACCACTGCCGTCCCCGGGATAGGTATCAGTTTTTACCGCCGATCATGCTTTGCAGCACACCATCGCGCCGCACCCATCCATGAAACAGCGCGGCCGCGAGATGCAGCATTACCGTCAGAAACAACAAATAGGCGAGAAAACCATGGGCCTTGCGCAGCAGCGCAAACAGCTCAGGATTGGCCGTCAGCAATGCCGGCAGTTGCACGGAACTGCTGAGCATCACCGGGTCACCCGCCGCCGAGATCATTGCCCATCCCAGTACCGGCAAAACCAGCATCAGCCCGTACAGCAGCACATGGGACGCCTTGGCGGCCAGCACTTGCCACCTCGGCAAGTCCGCTGGCAACGGTGGCTGTCGGGTAGAAAAGCGCACCACCAAACGCACAATCACCAACGCCAAAATCGCGATGCCCAACGGTTTATGCAGGTTCAACAACCACTCATGGCGCTGGGAAATCGAGGCCGCCATCCCTGCGCCGATAAACAACATGGCGATGACCATCAGCGCCATCAGCCAGTGCAGCAAGCGCGACAAGGGCGCGAAAAACCGTGGTTGGGCATTCATGGCTTCGACTCCTCAAGGGCGCTGTGCAACTGGCTGACTTCACTGGTACGACGCAAATAGGAACTGGCATACGCGGCCGAGCGCGCGGCCAGCAACGGGTCATTGGAGGCCTCGATGCCGCTGGGCAGGATCAGCGGGTCAAAGTTGATATCACGACAGTCGCCATCAATTTGCCGGTGGCTGCTTTGTAATACCAGTGTCCCGGCGTTCAAGACCTTATGCTCGCCCACCCAGGTCTTGCTCGCGTCATCCACCGGGTCCTCGGGGTTGGCCAGGGTGATCATCAACTGCCAGCGCACAGGCCCCGCTGCCAAGCGCTGTGCCAGGTCCTGCTGCAGGTAGTCCGCCCCCTGCGGGGCTGTGGAAGCGTTGGTGTCCTGGCTCTGCGGCACCACCCCCCAGCGCACGGCCTGGCGCTGCCCGTTGGCATTGACCAGATAAAACGCGTTGATACCGTTGTAAGTCTCAGTGGCATAACTGGCCGAGGGCTTGGCAGTCTTGACCCACGCCAGGAACGCCGCCGTCTCTGGATGCGCCGCGAAGAATGCCGGCATACTGGCCGGGTTCGGCTTGCCGGTTGCGGGGTCCGGCGCGCCGGCCTTGAGCAGTTGATAAAACGCCTCGGGCGTACCCACCGGAAACACCGGCATACTGTTCATCCCGGTGCGCCATTGCTGCCCGTTCGCTTGACTGAACTGCAACGCCAGGCTGCGAATCGGTACGCTGCTGTCCGGGGCGTACGGGTTGCCACTGGGCAACGCAAAACGGCCGATCACCGATGTGCGCGCCTCGCTGAAAACCTGAGCGCTGGAGTACGGGCGCGCAGCGCGAGTGCTTTCGAAATAACCCGCCACGCACACCCCCTTGGAATGGTTACGCCGATAACCAGGATGCACGCCGTTGTTGGTCTCCAGGGCGTTGACCAGGGTTTTGGGACGTAACCGATGCGGGTCGAGGGTGCCGTTGACGTAGGCAAACGCTCCCGTCACTAGCGCAAGGACGGCACCGATACCGGCCAGCCGCGCAATCCTACTGCCCATGCTCAGCGGTGGGCGTGGCGGTGATACGTGATCTACCATGAACTGCTCCAAGGCCTGTGGCCACAGTTGGGAAACAAGCAGGACGACCGCCAGCACACTCTATTCCCGCCCTTGCAATTTATTTTTAAAGGCCTGGAATAACCTTCGATGCCGTACGTCTTGCTGATCCAGGCACAATGGCCACGCACCCCATGCATGAACTCGATGAACAGTTGCGCGAACTCCTTCCCAGGCTGCGGCGTTTTGCGCTGTCCCTGACCCGCAACGCCAGCAGCGCCGACGATCTGGTGCAAAACTGCCTTGAGCGCGCCCTGGTCAGTTGGGGAAACAAGCATGCCGAAGGCAATCTTCGCGCCTGGCTGTTTTCGATCCTCTATCGACAGTTTCTCGACGCCCACCGACGCTCCCGGCGCTACGCGCGCATGCTTGAATTTCTCACCGGCCGCGATGATGCCCAGCCCTCGGTCGAACGTACGGTAATGGCCCAGTCGACCCTGCAAGCCTTTGACCAGTTGAGCACCGAGCAACGCGCGCTGTTGCTCTGGGTCTCGGTGGAAGGCTTGAGCTACAAGGAGGTCGCTCATATCCTCGACGTTCCCATCGGCACCGTGATGTCTCGCCTGTCTCGCGCCCGACAGGCCTTGCGCCAACTCAGCGACGGCGAAATCACTGGCCCTTCACTGCGGATACTCAAATGATCAGCCTGCCTCCCAGCGAACGAGATTTACACGCCTACGTCGACCATCAATTGGCGGAGCCGGATCGACGTCAACTCGATCTCTGGCTGGCGACCCACCCTGAGGTCGCGGCGCAGGTCCACGCCTGGCAACAGGATGCCCGGCAACTGCGTGCTGCCATAGGCGACAAAGGGCATCAGCCGGACAATCCGGAGCTGGATCCGGCATTGATTCGCCAGCGGCTCAAGCACCAATCCCGACGGCGTCTCGCCACAGCGGCCATGCTGTTGATCGCAGTCAGCATCGGCGGTTTCGGCGGCTGGCAGGCACGGCAGGCGATGATGGCCAGCACCGCTCTGCCGATGGCTGATGCAATGCAGGCCTATCGTTTATTCGCCCAGAACAGAATCATGCCGGCCGACTACAAGGTGCAAGACAGTGGTGATATGCAAGCCTGGCTCGACCGTTACTTTACCCGGGCGCACCGGCTGCCGGACCTGAGCCCGGCCGGTTTCAAACCCGTCAGCGCCCGCCTGCTCAGCACCGAACAGGGTGCGGCGGCCATGGTGCTCTACGAGGATCAACAAGGTCGGCGCATCAGCTTCTATATCCGTCCACCGGGGCCCAGGAACTATCTGCTTCCCCGCGGTAGCCGCAGCGCCGACGGGCTCCAGGCTGAGTACTGGTCAAGCCCAGGCTACAACTACGCAATGGTCAGCCCGGCGGATGAGCCGACAACACAAATGCTCAAACAGACGATGAGTTTTTAGATACCCGGGCCCGGCAGCAGGGCTACAGCGAAGGCGATGCTCAAGATGACGAAATCAAAGGTAGGAGCTGTCGAGCGCCAGCGAGGCTGCGATGATGGCGGTACTGCCGGCATGTATGTTGCCTGACCCACCGCTATCGCAGCCTCGCCAAGGCTCGACACACACTGGTTTTGCCTTGAAACCCGTGGTCTAACCGGCCAGGCCGACGAACATGTCCTGCACATCGTCATGGTTGTCCAAGCCTTCGAGGAAGGCTTCGACTTCTGCCATCTGCTCATCGCTCAAGCCACTGACAGGGTTCTTCGCGATGTAGCCCAACTTGGCCGACAACACGGTAAAGCCCTGGTCCGGCAAGGCTTTCTGCACGGCATCCAGGTCAGTGGTTTCGGTGATGAACAGGGTCGCGCCCTCTTCGCCTGCTTCAAAATCCTGGGCACCGGCTTCGATGGCGGCCATCTCCGGATCCGCGTCGGGGGTGTCAGGCGATGCTTCGATCAGGCCCACATGGTTGAAATCCCAGGCGACAGAACCAGAAGCACCCAGTTGGCCCTTGCGGAACGCCACGCGGATTTCCGCCACGGTACGGTTGATGTTGTCGGTCACGCACTCGACGATCAACGGCACCTGGTGCGGGGCAAAACCTTCGTAGGTCACGCGATGGTATTGCACGGTTTCACCCAACAGACCGGCGCCCTTCTTGATCGCACGTTCCAGGGTTTCCTTGGGCATCGAGGCTTTCTTGGCCTGTTCCACCACCAGACGCAGGTGAGCGTTGGTCGCAGTGTCCGCGCCGTTACGGGCAGCGATGGTGATTTCTTTCACCAGCTTGCCGAATATCTTGCCCTTGGCATTGGATGCCGCTTCTTTGTGTTTGACTTTCCACTGTGCGCCCATGACTCACTCTCTATATCCATGGCGCCGAGACGTCTACTGGCCGGCGCTTTGGCGGCAGAGTTTATAGGGCAAAAACACTCTGTTCCACCAAAAACCGGCCAGCGTTGCAGGCGCCTCAGGTACGCAGGGGTTTAATCGCCACACTGCGATCCACTACAAAGTCGCCTACTTGCGCCAACACTGCAGGCCGGGCGTTCCAGTAAGGCATCAGCACCAGCGAGGAAAACAACGCGCAGCCTGCGAAGACGATAAATACCGTTACCGTGTCAAAGTAGCCCGGCAGCAGGCCACCAAGGATCGCCCCTACCGAGCCGCAACCGTTAACGAACCCGGCTGCCGTCGCGCCGGCCTTGGCGGTGCCGAAATCAATCGCGGCCGTGCTGCTGATCATCGAATCCGGGCCGTACAGGGTCAAGCCCATGACAAACAGCAGCGCCATCACCAGCACCACACTGCCGGTCTGCAACGCGGCCATGAACAGCGCCAGGGCCACGGTCAGGGCCAGCAGACTGAGAACGCAGGCCGGCATGCGCCGGGCACCGAACAGCTTGTCGGAGGCCAGGCCAATCAGAATCGGCCCCAGCAACCCCGCCAGCTCAAACGCCGTCGGCACAATCGCCGCGCCAACCTTGCCCACTGACGGCATCTGCTCGTAGACGATCACTGGCCCCCACAACAAGATCGCATAGCGGGCCGGCTTCAAGAGGAAGTACGCCAGGCCCAGAGTCAACACGGTACGGTTACGCAGAATCGCGCGCAGCGGCTCCAGAATGCTGACTTTCTTTGCCTCGGCTTCTTCTTCGGCAGTCAGCGTCGGTTCCGGCTCGACTGCCGGCAAACCGACGTCCTCGGGCGTATTGCGCTGGAACAGGAAAAACAGCACCGCCACCACCGCCACCACGGCGGCACTGGAAATAAACGCTGCATGCCAACTGCCGACCAGCGTATAGGCCCACCAACCGGCAAACGGCGAAGCCACCAGGCCGCCAAAGGCGTAGCAGGAACTCCAGAGCCCCAATACCCGCCCACGCTGCTGCGCCGGGAAGAAACTGCCGAGGTTCTTGCACAGGCCCGACCAGCCGGTAGACTGCGCCAGCCCTTGCACCAACATGCACGTGACGAAGATAGGCAAGGTGGCGAAAGTACCCATCACCAGCGCCGCTGCCGCAGAGATCACCAGGCCGCCCAGCACCACTACCCGCGGCCCGAAGCGATCGGCAAGCATGCCCCAAGTGAACTGGCCGACAGCGTAGGCCGCCAGGTACAGGCCATCCAGGTTGGCCATCATCATCTTGTCCAAGGGGAAGTTCGGGTCGTCGACAATCCCCAACTTGGCTACCGAAAACGCTTTGCGGGTGAAGTAGAAGGCGGCATACGCCAGCCAGGTGATGGCGAAAATCTGCATGCGCCAACGCTTGATGCTACCCATAGGGATATTCATGGTGTTTCTGACCTCAGGTGTGAGTGTGCCGGCAGAATCGGAAAGCGAACGCCTGTGTTTTTATTTTTTTGCACTGCAATACCAGGTCGACAAAGGCCAGGTACTGGTCAGATGAGCCCTGCAAGGTTGCACGCAACGACCCATGGTCACCGCAGTTGTAGGACTTAACCTACGGCGACTGGGGAGTATCAAAGCAATGGCTGACTAATAGGTAAAATCGATTTATCGTATTTCAAATATAAGCCTAGCTTGTAAGAGGTTCTGCGATGTCGGTTTCCCACGCCCAATTGAAAGCCTTCCATGCCGTGGCGGTACACGGCAGTTTTACGTTGGCCGCTGAACGGTTGTTTCTGACCCAACCGGCGATTTCCGATCAGGTACGCAAGCTCGAAGAGCGTTTCGGCGTTCTACTGTTCCATCGCAACAAACGCTCGGTGCGCTTGACCGACCTGGGGGAGCGTTTGCTGAGTATCACTCAGCGTCTGTTTGTCATCGCCGCCGAAGCCGAAGAGTTATTGCAAGACTCCAAGGCCTTGCAGACCGGCAGCCTGACCCTGGCCGTAGACGCCCCGGTTCACGTGTTGCCGCAAATTGCGCGCTTTTGTGAGCGATATCCGGGCATCAGCGTCAAAATCGAAACCGGCAACACCGATGATTCACTCTACCGTTTGTACAACTATCAGGCGGACCTGGCGCTGGTAGGCCGTGACGTCGACGATGATCGGTTGCTGTCGTTGCCGCTGCGTGATGACGCGATGCTGGCTTTCGTCTCGCGCAACCATCCCTGGGCCGGTCGTGAATCCATCAGTCTTGCAGACCTCGACGACACGCCGCTGGTCCTGCGGGAAACAGGCTCGGTGACTCGCCAGACACTGGAAAAGGAAATGCGCCAGGCCGGGTTGCGCATCCGTCCGGCGATCCAGGTAGAAGGCCGGGAAGCCGCCCGGGAAGCGGTAGTGGTAGGGATTGGCGTGGGCGTGGTATCGGCCTCGGAGTTCGGTGCCGACTCGCGGGTGTACGCAATGCCGATCCGCGACTGTACCCAGCGAATGAAGGAGACCCTGGTGTGCCTGAAGGAGCAGAGTTCACGGCGGGTGGTGGCGACATTCCTGGATATCGTGCGCGAAAGCCTGCTCGAGGATCAGCCCGACGCCAGCTCGAAGAATGCCTGAATCAAGCGCAAATCCCGGCGCCGCTCCATGCAGCCAATCATGTGCTGGTTCAACAAGCCGTCGCCGCGGATGGGAATGGCATGCACCCGAGGATCACGGCTGACCTCCACCGACGACACCACTCCGACCCCCAGTTCGGCGGCCACGGCTTCGGTCACTGCCTCGCGACTGTCCAGCTCCAGCAACACCCTGGGCTGCACGCCCGCCGCGCCGCACGCTTCATCGAAGGTGCGGCGCGTGATGGAGCTGGGCTCGCGCAGCACCATGATCACTTGGTCCAGTTGCTCCAGGCGAATGCCCCCAGGATCGGCCAACCATGGATGACCGGCCGGTACCAGCGCGCAGATCCGCGATTCACTCAAGGGTTGCAGGTGCAAGCCCTTGCGCGGTTCAACCTCGGTCAGCACAGCCACATCGGCATGTTCTGATAACAGCGCGGCCAGGGTTTCCTGGGCATTGCCAAGGCGCAGGTTGACGGTAATCCCGGGATAACGGGCGCGCAGGCTTGCCAGCATCGGCATGACCATATGCGGCCCGTCGGCGGCCACTTCCAGGCGCCCGGTCAGCAATTGGCGGTTGGCCTCCAGCAAAGTCTGCGCTTCATCGACCAGGCCGAAGATAGTCCGGGTGATCGCTGCCAGTTTGACCCCCTCTTCGGTCAGCTCCACTCGCCGCGCCGTGCGCCGCAGCAAGCTGATCTGGTAGTGCTCCTCCAGCGCCTTGATATGCCCGGTAACAGCCGGCTGGCTGATAAACAACCGTGCAGCGGCACGGGTAAAACTGCCGTCACGGGCCACGGCATCAAACGCACGGAGTTGAAACAGATTCATATCTATCGGCCTCACTGATGGCTAGCATAACAATAAACAATTTGATTGATATCAAGGCAAACTGCAACTTATGTCCCCTAGCTTCATCCCATTGCTTTGCGAGGACATGAGAATGAGTACTGCCGCGCCGATCCTGCTCACCCCTGGCCCCCTGACCACGTCCGCCCGCACCCGGCAGGCGATGATGGTTGACTGGGGCTCGTGGGATGACCGCTTCAACCAACTGACTGCCAGCCTCTGCCAGCAACTGTTGGTAATCATCAACGGTAGCGACAGCCATCACTGCGTGCCCTTGCAAGGCAGCGGCACGTTCGCCGTCGAAGCGGCCATTGGCACTTTGGTTCCACGCGATGGCAAGGTACTGGTGCTGATCAACGGCGCTTACGGCAAACGCCTGGCGAAAATCTGTGAAGTGCTGGGCCGCCCGTTCAGCACCTTCGAAACCGCCGAAGACCAACCCACCACCGCCGCCGATGTCGACCGCCTGCTTCACGCCGACAGCAGCATCACCCATATCGCGCTGATCCATTGCGAAACCAGCACCGGGATTCTCAACCCGCTGCCGGAGATTGCGCAGGTGATCAAGCGCCACGGCAAGCGCCTGATCATCGACGCCATGAGTTCCTTTGGCGCACTGCCGATCGATGCCCGCGAAGTGCCGTTCGAAGCGCTGATCGCCGCCTCCGGCAAGTGCCTGGAAGGCGTGCCCGGCATGGGCTTTGTGTTTGCAGAAAAACAGGCGCTGGCCGCGGCCCAGGGCAACAGCCATTCGCTGGCCATGGACTTGTTCGACCAGCACACCTATATGGCCAAGACCGGTCAATGGCGCTTCACGCCGCCGACCCACGTGGTGGCGGCATTGCATGAAGCGCTGCTGCAATACAACGAAGAAGGTGGCCTGGCGGTGCGGCATCAGCGGTACGCCAATAACTGCCAGGCGCTGCTCGATGGCATGGCCGAGCTCGGCTTGCGAAGCTTCCTGCCCGCAGCGATCCAGGCGCCGATCATCATCACCTTCCACGCGCCCAAAGACCCGCGCTACCAGTTCAAAGACTTCTATGAGCGGGTCAAGGCCAAGGGTTTCATTCTTTATCCCGGCAAATTGACTCAGGTGGAAACCTTCCGCGTCGGCTGTATCGGCCACGTCAACGAGGCTGAGATGCGTGCGGCGGTGGCGGCTATCGCCCAGACACTGCGAGAAATGGAAGTACTGGATATCTGAGCGCCCTCCCCCTTACCTATAGGATTTGAACCATGAACTACCAGAACCCCAACACGCTCCAGGCTGCCATCCTCGACTGGGCCGGCACCGTGGTCGATTTCGGCTCCTTCGCGCCGACCCAGATTTTTGTCGAAGCGTTCGCTGAATTCGACGTTCAGGTTTCCATCGATGAAGCCCGTGGCCCGATGGGCATGGGCAAGTGGGACCACATCCGCACGTTATGCAACCTGCCACAAGTGGCCGAGCGTTATCGCAAGGCTTTTGGCCGCACGCCCACGGATGATGACGTGACCGCAATCTATGAGCGCTTCATGCCACTGCAGATCGAAAAGATCGCCGAGCACTCGGCCTTGATTCCCGGCGCCCTGGACACCATTGCCAGCCTGCGCCAGCAAGGCATCAAGATCGGCTCGTGCTCGGGTTATCCCAAGCAAGTCATGGACAAGGTCGTGGAGCTGGCCGCTACCAACGGCTACATCGCCGACCATGTGGTGGCCACCGATGAAGTTCCCAATGGTCGCCCATGGCCGGCACAAGCACTGGCCAACGTGATCGCCCTGGGCATCAGCGATGTGGCGGCGTGCGTGAAGATCGACGACACCGTACCGGGCATCCTCGAAGGCCGTAGCGCCGGAATGTGGACGGTAGCGCTGACCTGCTCGGGCAACGCGCTGGGCCTGACCTACGAGCAATTCCAGACACTGGACGCCGACACCCTGAGCGCCGAGCGCAAGCGTATACACGCCCTATTCGAAAGCTCGCGTCCGCACTACCTGATCGACACTATCACCGACCTGCCGGACGTCATCGCGGACATCAATCAGCGCCTGGCACGCGGTGAAATGCCGCAAAGCAACTGATCGAGATCAATGCATCTGTCCTCACTCGGGCAAACCTTCAAGAACAGGGTTAGATTGGAACGACTCCGTCGCCAAAGAACGGAGGTTTGCCCCTGATGAGTGAGGAAATACGCAATGCCGTGGAAAAACAGCGAGTCCCGTTACAGTACGATCTCCGTCGCCCTGCACTGGCTGATGCTGGTGTTGCTGGTGGCGGTCTGCGCCACCATTGAGTTTCGTGGGGTCTTCCCTAAAGGCAGTGACGGTCGCACGTTGATCAAGGAACTGCACTTCATGTTGGGCCTGACCGTATTCGTACTGGTCTGGCTGCGCCTGTTCGCACGTACCCGCGGGGAAGCGCCGAAGATTGTGCCGGCACCACCGCAATGGCAAGCATGGCTTGCAACGCTGATGCATGTGGCGCTGTATGTGTTCATGATCGCCATGCCCATCCTGGGCTGGTTGATCGTCAGCGCGGCGGGGCATTCGGTATCCTTCTACGGGATCGAATTGGCGCCGCTGATCGGTGAAGACAAGGACCTGGCCAAGCAGATCGAGGGCTGGCATGTACTAGGCGCCACCATCGGTTATTGGCTGGTGGGCCTGCATGCTTTGGCGGGGATCTTTCATCATTACGTAATGCGCGACAACACCGCGATGCGCATGATGTTTCACCGTCGTTGAAGACTTGCCTGGTACTCCAAATGTACCAGGCAAAACGTCCTACATTAATCGGTGCATTGTCCTATTTTATACCGGCGTACTAATAATTTTCACTCGGATTACCCTTACCACACCAATCAGAAAAAACCCGTAGCGTTTTGTCGTACAGCAGAGCTTCGCAATGGGGCGCTCTTGTTTGACAACTAACTTAACGGGATTTACATGGCAAACGTCTCAAGTAACTGTCGCCATAATACTTGCGAGAGTCACGAACTCGCGACTACACCGCCGGCACGCAGTAAGACCTTCAGCCAGTGGTATGTCCTGTGCGACTTCGACGGGACCATTACCTCCTCCGATGTCATCGACAACGTCCTCCAACGCTTCGCCGGCCCCGAGTGGGAAACCATCGAACAGGAATGGCTGGACGGGCATATCGGTTCACGCGAATGCCTGAGCAGCCAACTGGCGCTGGTCAAGGCCACCCCCGCCGAACTACTGGCGTATTTCGACAGCGTCGAGATCGACCCGGATTTCCCGGACTTCGTCGATCACGTCATCGGCCTGGGCGCGTCCATCGAAGTGGTCAGCGACGGCATCGAGCAAGGCATCGCGCGGATCCTGTCACGCAACTATGTGACGTTGCTGCCGATCCTCGCCAACCGCTTGCGCCAGGTCGACCAAAACAGCTGGCGCATCGACTTCCCCTATACCAGCGACGCCTGCCGTGCCGCCTCCGGCAACTGCAAGTGCAAGTCCACCCCGCGCAACAAACGCGTGCTGGTGATCGGCGACGGCAAGTCCGACATGTGCGTGGCCTCCACCGCCGACTTCGTCTTCGCCAAAGGCAGCCTCGCTGACTACTGCGAGGCCAACAATATCCCTCACGCGCGTTTCGACACCTTCGCCGAAGTGCCTGCATTGCTGGCACTGCTCCCACACGGCATCGCCGCCAACGCCACCTCCTTCAGCACCTCTTCCGACAACCAGGAACTCTTCCACCATGTCTGATATCCGTATCGCTACCGCCGAAGACCAGATCCTTCTGACTAAAGAAGCCAAGTACTGCTCCTACGGCGACACCGTTCACTACATCGAGCCGCCGCGCATTTTCAGCCGTTGCGAAGGCTCCTACGTGTGGGACACCGAAGACCAGGCCTACCTCGACCTGCAAATGTGGTACTCGGCGGTCAATTTCGGCTACGCCAACCCACGCCTGAACAACGCGCTGAAACAGCAGATCGATACCCTGCCGCAAATTGCCAGCCAGTACCTGCACAAGGGCAAGATCGAGCTGTCGGAAATGATCGCGGTCGACGCCAAGAAGAAGTTTGGCCTCGACGGTCGCGTGCACTTCAATGTCGGCGGTTCGCAGTCCATCGAAGACTCCCTGAAGGTGGTGCGTAACGCTTCCAACGGCAAGAGTATGATGTTCGCCTTCGAAGGCGGCTACCACGGCCGTACGCTCGGCGCGTCGTCGATTACGTCGAGCTTCCGCTACCGTCGCCGCTACGGCCACTTTGGTGAGCGCGCCAACTTCATTCCGTTCCCGTACCACTTCCGTGGCCCGAAAGGCATGACCAAGGAAGAGTACGGCAGCCAGTGCGTGCAGCAATTCGCGCGTTTGTTCGAGACGGAATACAACGGCGTCTGGGACCCAAAAACCAATCAGTGTGAATATGCAGCCTTTTACGTCGAGCCGATCCAGGGCACCGGCGGCTACGTGATCCCGCCGATGAACTTCTACCGTGAACTCAAGCAGGTGCTGGACCAGCATGGCATCCTGATGGTGTCTGATGAGATCCAGATGGGCTTCTACCGCACCGGCAAACTGTGGTCGATAGAGCACTTTGACGTGCAACCGGACGTGATTGTGTTCGGTAAGGCGCTGACCAACGGCCTCAACCCCCTGGGCGGCATCTGGGCCCGCGAAGAGTTGATCAACCCGAAAATCTTTCCGCCAGGTTCGACCCACTCCACCTTTGCCTCCAACCCGTTGGGCACCGCGGTGGGCCTGGAAATGTTCAAGATGACCAGCGAAGTCGACTACGGCGCAATGGTCATGGCCAAGGGCAAGTTCTTCCTCGAAGGCCTGCAAGACCTGCAGAAACGTTTCCCGATCATCGGCGACGTCGACGGCCTGGGCCTGGCCCTGCGCTGCGAAATCTGCGGCCCGGATGGTTTCACGCCAGACAAGGCGACCCTGGACTACATGGTCGAAGAGGGCATGAAGGGAGACATGGTGGTGGACGGCCAGAAACTCGGCCTGATTCTCGACGTGGGCGGTTACTACAAAAACGTGATCACCTTGGCACCGTCGCTGGAAATCAGCTACCCGGAAATCGAACTGGGCCTGAAGTTGCTTGAGCAACTGCTGGTGCGGGCGACCAGTCGGTGAGCCAGGCAGAGATCGACCTCGGTGAAGGTACGGCCGGCTTCGTTCTCGGTGAAGGTCCGGTCGGGGTCGTGCTGATCCACGGCCTGACCGGCACTCCGACGGAATTGCGCCAGGTTGCCAAAGGCCTGGCCAAGGCGGGTAACTGCACGGTCTATGTACCCACCCTGGCCGGGCACTGCGCTGGCAACAGTGACCTGCAGGCCACCGGCTGGCGCGACTGGTACGAAGGCGTGCGCAAAACCTTTGTGGAAGTGAAACAACGCCACACGCAGGTGTTTGTCGGTGGCTTGTCCATGGGCGCGGTGATGTCGATGTACCTGGCCTCGAAGCATCCGGGCCAGGTCGCCGGGCTGTTGGTATATTCCCTGACCTTGCGTAACGATGGCTGGAACGCATCACCTGTCACGCGATTGTTGCCTTGGCTGACCCGGATTCCCTTTCTGCTGGACTTCTGCGTATTCAATGAGAGGCCACCATACGGTATTAAAAACAGGCGTCTGCGGGCCATTGTCGAACGGCAAATGAAAACCGGTGATAGTAGCGCAGCAGGCTTGCTGAGCATGTCTGGCAAGAGTCTGCGGGAGATGCATAAACTGACGACACGAGTAAAACGGAGTATGCCGTCGATTAATTCGCCGACGCTGATCATTCACTCCATCGAGGATGATGTCAGTGGAAGATGGAACGCCGACTACGCCGAAAAGAAACTCGCTGGTCCTGTCACTAAAGTGCTCTTGAATAACTGCTACCACATGATCACGGTAGATCTGCAGTACCCGCAGGTCGTTGCCCTGAGTGCCAGCTTCATCGAACAAAATATTTCTGTTCGCGAAGACAGCCACCCGGCAACCGGGTGTTCCACGACCTGAGTTTTATCGGCCCCTTCAACTGAGCACCACGCCACGGCGACCCTGCAGGCCGCCGGTATGAATGAAGATCAGCCGCGTGCCGGGGGCGAAGCGTCCGGCTTCGATCTGCTGCTTCAACGCCAGCAATGCCTTGCCGGTGTAGAGCGGCTCCAGTGGCACGCCGCAAGCCAGTTGCGTGACCTCGATAAAGTCGAGCAACAGCGGGTCGACCTCGGCGAAGCCACCTCGGCTAGCGTCCAGCAGTTCGTAGCCGTCTTGCACCAGGGCACTTACGTTCTGCACCACACCATGATCAGCCGGAACCGCCAATGCGCCGTACACCGGATGCGCACCCGCCTCGGCCAGCACCAGCCCGGCCAATGTGGTGCCGGTGCCCGCCGCCAACCACCAGGCGTTGTAATCGGCCCAGCCCAGGTTGCTCAACTGCGCCTGCGCCTGTTCAACCAAAACCGCGCAGCCCTGCGCGCCCGCCGATCCGCCGCCGCCTTCGGGCACAGGAAAGAGGTGCGGATAGTGTTCGCGCCAGGGTCCCCAGAAGTCCGGCTCATGCCGCGCGCGATAACCGCCATACCCCAGCCAATGCAACTGCATACCGAAGGCTTTCAAGTCGAGGACAGTGGGGGTGTCTTGAGGATGGCCGCGCAGCAGGCCGACAGTGGGGAAGCCAAAACGCTTACCCGCTGCCGCCAGCGCGTGCAGGTGGTTGGAATAGGCCCCGCCGAGGCTGATGATGCCACTGGCGCCGGCGTGTTGCGCCTGGGCCAGATGCCCGGTGAGCTTGAACCACTTGTTGCCGCTGATCAGCGGGTCGATGCAATCCAGGCGCAGCACAGCCAGTTCGACGCCCTTGAGCCAGTCCAGGCGCAAGGGTTCAAGTGGTGCGTGGGGAAGCCAATCGAAGGGGCCCATCGGGAGGGACCTGCATGAAAAACGGGGCGGTAGTCTAACACCACCCCGTTTGGGGTCTTACAGTTCGGCCGCGAGGCGCGAACCTTGGTTGATCGCGCGCTTGGCATCCAGCTCGGCCGCCACATCGGCACCGCCGATCAGGTGCACGTTCTGGCCGGCCGCAACCAGGCCGTCCAGCAATTCGCGCAGCGGGTCCTGGCCGGCGCAGATGATGATGTTGTCCACCGCCAGCACCTGGGGCTCACCGTCGGCACCAATACGAATGTGCAGGCCTTCATCATCGATTTTCAAGTACTCGACGCTGTTGAGCATCTGCACCCGCTTGTTCTTCAAACCGGTACGGTGGATCCAGCCGGTGGTCTTGCCCAGGCCGTCGCCGACCTTGGAAGCCTTGCGTTGCAACAGGAACACCTCGCGAGCCGGCGCATGGAGTTGCGCCTTGATCCCGGCCACACCGCCGCGTGCCTGCAGCAGCGTGTCGATGCCCCACTCTTTCCAGAACGCCTCACGGTCCAGACTGGTGGATACGCCCTGGTGCACGAGGAATTCCGAGACGTCAAAACCGATACCGCCCGCGCCGATCACCGCTACGCGTTTGCCCACCGGTTTACGTTCGAGGATGACATCCAGGTAGCTCAACACCTTGGCATTCTCGACACCTGGGATCGCCGGGGTACGCGGCGCAATGCCGGTCGCCAGGATGATCTCGTCATAACCGCCCGCCGTCAGTTGCGCGACGTCCACACGGGTATTGAGGCACAGTTCTACATGGGTGGTCTGCAATTTGCGTTTGAAGTAGCGCAGGGTCTCGAAGAACTCTTCCTTGCCCGGTACGCGCTTGGCGATATTGAACTGGCCGCCGATCTCGCTGGCAGAGTCGAACAACGTCACTTGGTGGCCACGCTCTGCGGCAACCGTCGCCGCCGCCAAACCAGCAGGGCCGGCACCGACCACGGCGATCTTCTTGATCTGCTTGACCGGCAAATAGTTGAGCTCAGTTTCGTAGCACGCGCGCGGGTTGACCAGGCAGGTGGTCAACTTGCCGCCAAAGGTGTGGTCCAGACAGGCCTGATTGCAGCCGATGCAGGTGTTGATTTCGTCGGCGCGGCCTGCGGCGGCCTTGTTGACGAAGTCCGGGTCCGCCAGGAACGGTCGCGCCATGGAAACCATGTCGGCGTCGCCTTCGGCCAGGATCTGCTCGGCCACTTCCGGAGTATTGATACGGTTGGTGGTGATCAGGGGGATCTGTACCGCGCCTCGGAGCTTGGCGGTGACTTTACTGAATGCACCACGCGGCACTTTGGTGGCGATCGTCGGAATCCGCGCTTCGTGCCAGCCGATACCGGTGTTGATGATCGTCGCGCCGGCCTGCTCGATGGCCTTGGCCAACTGGATGATCTCTTCCCAGGTGCTGCCACCTTCCACCAGGTCAAGCATGGACAGGCGAAAAATAATGATGAAGTTCGGCCCTACGGCTTCACGTACCCGGCGCACGATTTCCACTGGCAGGCGCATGCGGTTTTCGTAGGTGCCACCCCAGCGATCCGTGCGGTGGTTGGTATGGGCCGCGAGGAACTGGTTAATGAAATAACCTTCGGAGCCCATGATTTCCACACCATCGTACTCAGCCACCTGGGCCAGTACCGAGCAGGTGACGAAATCACTGATTTGTTTCTCGATACCTTCCTCGTCCAGCTCCTTGGGCTTGAACGGGTTGATCGGCGCCTGGATCGCGCTCGGCGCCACCTGCCTGGGGCTGTAGGCATAACGACCGGCATGAAGGATCTGCATGCAGATCTTGCCACCGGCCTCGTGGACAGCCTGGGTGACGATCTTGTGCTTGAGGGCCTCTTCCTCGGTCGTCAGCTTGGCCGCACCGGAATACACCCCGCCTTCATCGTTCGGACCAATGCCACCAGTCACCATCAGGCCGACACCACCACGGGCACGCTCGGCAAAGTAAGCGGCCATGCGCTCGAAACCGCCGGGTTTTTCCTCAAGGCCAGTGTGCATCGAGCCCATCAGGGTGCGATTGCGCAAGGTGGTAAAACCCAGGTCCAACGGGGCCAGCAGGTGCGGATAGGCAGCAGCGGTCATGGTACAGCTCCACAACAGATCATCACGGGACGTGGGACGCTCGAACGGCGCCCCCTCGGTTTATGCCCCACAGACTAAGAGGCGGTCCCGCGCCACTCAATGACCGAAACTAACAACTTATTGATCCAAATGCACAGCACCTCTTGGCAAGCCTAGCTATGAGCCCTACCCTAGGCGCGAACCCTGTACACGGTGCGTTGTCTGTTCTCCCATGCGTAAACTTCTTGCCTTGACCCTCGCCATGGCCCTGGTCGCCGCCCTCTCTGCCTATCTGGTCTGGACCGAGGAGCGCCCGGTGGCGCATTACTTGTCGGATTTGCGAATCAACCTGGCGGTGAACCAGGGCGTGCCCGCTGATCGCGGCAACCTGCTGGGCATCCAGCCGGAACTGTTCCCCGCCGACTACCAGAGCCTTGAGCGCTTGCACCTGAAGCTGTCGGCCTACCTGAGCCAGGCCCGGGACCAGGGTTTGCTCAACGAAAAAACCATCGTGGTGCTACCGGAACACGTCGGCACCTGGCTGATGATCCGTGACGAAAAAAATCAGTTGTATCAAGCCGCCAACCTTAAAGAAGCAATGAACTGGCTGGCGGTGAGCAATCCGTTGCTGTTCTTGCGGGCGCTGATCAGTGCCCAGGGCAACAACCGCCTGGATGACGCCCATTTGCGCATGAAGGCGTCAACCATGGCACGGGATTATCAGGTGCTGTTTGGTGGCCTGGCGAAGGAGTTCGGCGTCACCCTGGTGGCCGGCTCCATCACATTGCCCAACCCCAGTGTCAGCCAGGGCCAACTGCAGATCGGGCATGGTGCGCTGTACAACACCAGCCTGGTGTTCGGCCATGATGGCCTGCCGCTGGGCCAGCCCCAGCGCCAGCTCTACCCGATTTTCAACGAAGTCGGCTTTATCAAGCCTGGCGAAGAGAGTGCCATCAACGTTGTCGATACCCCCGCCGGGCGCCTGGGCATCCTGATCGGCAGCGACAGTTGGTACCCGGACAACTACCGCAAGCTCAACGAACAAGGAGCGCAACTGGTGGCGGTGCCTGCGTTCGTGGTGGGCCGTGATACCTGGAGTAAACCGTGGCGGGGTTTCAAAAGTGTCTCGAGGCCCTCGGAGATCAGCCTCAAACCCGAAGAGCTCAGTGAAGGCGAAGCCTGGCATCGCCTGAGCCTGATCAGTCAGGCGCCCATCAGCCAGGCCAGCGCCGGCATGAGTGTATTTCTGCGCGGGCAATTTTGGGACCAGGGCACCAGCGGCCAGAGTTTTCTGAGCACCAACGGCCAAGTATTCGCCAACGGCAGTGCGCACGGCGCACGCCTGCTGAACGTGTGGCTGTAACCCCATGAAACCCGCACCGATGCGCCTGGGCAATCTATCAGTGGGCATCGTGCATACCCTGGCAGATGCGATATTCAGCCATGGCCTGGATCCCCAACCGTTGCTGTTGCAATACGGCCTGGAGCCGGCACGCCTGAGCGAACCGGGTGCGCGCCTGTCGATCCCGCGCTATATGCGCCTGGGCCACGCGGCCATCCAATTGACCGGCGATCCCGGCCTCGGCCTGCGCATGGGCCAACTGAGCCGCATGAACCAGCTTGGACTGGCCGGCGTGACCGCCGCTCAAGCCCCCAATGTGCGAGAAGCGGCACGCACGCTGACGCGTTTCGAAGCTCTTTATGGCTCCAATTACCGTGGTCAATCCAGTTTCGAAGAAGATGCCCAGGGCGCCTGGCTGCGCTTCTACTCCATCAGCCCGTACAACGCCTACAATCGTTTTGTGGTGGACTCGATCATCGCCGGCTGGCTGCACCAACTCTCCACGCTCTGCCAGCAACCGCTGCAGGCCGAGCGGATCGAAATCGAGTTCGCCGCCCCCGATTACAGTTCGCGCTACAGCGTACTGGGTGATTGTCCTATCCAGTTTGCGGCGCAATCGAACCAACTGCGCTTGAGCCAGACCAGCCTGGCTTTGCGCAATCCCGAGCACTGTCCGAGTACCTGGCAACTATTGCTCAAGTTGTGTGAAAGCGAGTTGGAGCAACTGACCCGTACGCGCAGCCTGCGCGAACGCATCACCCGTTTACTCGGGCCGATGCTCAATGGCCGGGAACCCGACCTGGAAGAAGTGGCGGCACGCCTGAAGCTGCCAACGTGGACCCTACGGCGCAAACTGGCCGAAGAAGGGACGCAGTTTCGCGCAATTCTCAACGACACCCGCCGCGACCTGGCCATGACCTATATTCGCGACACGGAATTGGCCTTCGGGGAAGTCGCCTATTTGCTCGGCTTTGCCTCAGCGCAAGCTTTTCAACGGGCCTTCAAGCGCTGGAACAGCCAGACCCCTGGGGAGTTTCGCCGCAGTCAGCGACATTGCGCCTGACGCCTGTCTACAGCTCGGTAGCATCGTCTACAGGATCCTGGGGATCGAATTCGAATGCCTGGTATTCAAGTAGTTCTTCCTGGTAATCGTCCATTGTTCGACTCCTTGTGATGGTCGCTAAGGTCAATACGGTGATTAAACAATGACTCGCACTACCAGACTAAAGTGCCGTCGTGACAAAAAAATGTACGCGTCATGACGTTCCTGCGCCTGAAGATTAAACGTAGCAGCATCCGGCGGATTTAACAGATAGAAAATTTGATGCATATGCAACGATTGCAATTGCAATCAAATGCAAGAATCCATTAGGGTACGTATCTTCACTGCCTGGCGAACCGACTGATGGATGCCCTCAACGCTCATACCGCGCGCTGCGCCCAGCTCTGCATCGATACGCTGCAAGCATGCCCCTCTACACAAAGCTCACCGCTGTATACCGTCCTGACGATCGCCAACACGTTGGAGTTCAACCCCGCGACACGTCGTCAGGCGTGGGTGATCCGCGGACAGTCGCACTCACGCCGCAGCGGCGTCTGGCCTACCTGGTTTGCTCGCAATGCGGCGGAGAAACCCATGCTGTACCTGCACCGCGCGGCCTCATCCGCTCAATTGTGCGCGCTCTCCAGGCAGACAACGCAGCGTGGCATCCTATGTAATGACATCGAGACCCGTCCTTCCTCCTGGCCCAAAGGCACACAACCATCACTGCCGTTGTGGCTGGCAAGCAACCCGCACTGCATGCCCTACGACCCGGCCTCGGGTGCAGAAACCCAAGCGATCATCCTTGCCGGACTGCGGGCGCTGTACATCGACGGCAAACCCGGCTTTTACTACCTGGCGCTGCATGATCAGGACGGCGGATCGGGCTTGACCGCGCAGGACCGTGAGGATGCGCTCAAAGGCATGTACCGCGTTGGACGAACACAGCCGTGCCTTGTCACGGTGCACCTGCTCGGAGCAGGAAGGGCATTCAAGCAAGTGCTGGATGCCGCCAGGCTCTTGAAGAAAGACTGGGGCGTTGAAGCGCAGCTCTGGAGTTGCCCCAGCTACACCCGCCTGGCGCGCGAGGCAGGTGCGGCAGAGCGCTGGAACCGCTTGCATCCCACCGCAACCAGGCGCAGTTGCCATCTGCGCGATTGCCTGGCAGGCGACGGCGTGCCAGTGGTCGCTGTCACCGGCTATCCGCAGGCGATTGTTGACCAATTGGCGGGATACGTAGACGCACGGTTTGTGGCTCTGGCGCCAGGCTCAGTCGGGCCTTCGCTGCCCAGTGCCTGTTGGATTACAGTGCTGGCGTTGAAGGCACTGGCCGATGAGGGGCGCATGGGTGCTGACGTGGTAGAAACAGCGATGCAACAGTATCTGCTCAAGTGACCATCAGGACATTCAAGCCTTGCGCCGTCCGCGGGCCTGCATACCTGCGCCGATGGCCATGTCCGCCGTGCGTTCCAAGGCATCGGCAAAGCCTTGGCGTTGCTCGTTGTCGAGCTGCGACAGGAATAACTCATCCACCGTGCTCTCGTAGATCTTCCACATTTTCTTGCGCAATATGCGGCCCTCCTCAGTGATCGAGGCAAACGCCGCGCGCCCATCGCCGTCAGAGCGCGAACGCACTACCAGGCCGTCTTTTTCCAGGCGATCCACCAAGCGCGTCAGGTTGTAGCGCTCGATCGCCAGCACATCGGCCAGTTCATGCATTCGCCGGGTACCCTCTGGGCCGCTCTCCAAGCCCCATAGCGCGTCATACCAGGCGTAAGGCGGCAGATTGGCAGCGGTCAGGCGACGTTCGATTTCACGGATAACCGTCCTGTGGGCCCTGACAAAACGGAACCAGACATCAGGCTCTTTCGACGACATGCAACACCATCCGGGGAATTCGAGAAGGTTGCAATAGTAGCTCATCTCGCGCTAGATTCAGCCATATAATTGCAATTGCAATTACTTTTACAGCATGCCCAGCACCTCGCCCAAAGAGCCCGCATGCTGATATCCGTCACCCCTGGAGCGCGACATGCACCCGAATAACACCGCAAGACTCGACGACGATCCACAGCAAACCCGTGAATGGTTGGAGTCCATCGAATCAGTGCTGTATGCCGAAGGCCGTCCTCGCGCGCATTACCTGATCGATCAATTGCTGGATTTTGACGTGGCTCGCCATGGCGACTTCTACGGGCGCGTGACCACCCCTTACATCAACACGATCCCGGTCGACCGCCAACTGCCCTACCCTGGGGACCTCGCCATCGAGCGCCGCCTCAACGCGTTTATCCGTTGGAACGCCATGGCCATGGTGCTGCGTGCCGGCAAACATTCAGGTGTAGGTGGGCATATCGCGACCTACGCCTCGGCAGCGGTGCTTTATGACGTCGGCTTCGACCATTTTCTCCGTGGCCGCACGGACACCTTCGACGGCGACCTGGTCTACATCCAGGGCCACTCGGCCCCAGGCATCTACGGCCGCGCGTACCTCGAAGGCCGTATCGACGAAGCGCAACTGGACAACTTCCGTCGCGAAACGGGTGGCCATGGCATTTCTTCCTATCCACATCCAAGACTGATGCCGGACTTCTGGCAATTTCCTACCGTGTCCATGGGCCTTGGCCCGATCACCGCCGCCTATCAGGCGCGTTTCATGCGCTACCTGGAGTTCCGGGGTCTCAAGCAGCACCAGGGGCGCAAGGTCTGGGCCTTCCTCGGTGATGGTGAAATGGATCAGCCGGAATCCCTGGCGGCGATTTCCCTGGCGGGCCGGGAAAAACTCGACAACCTGATCTTCGTGGTCAACTGCAACCTGCAGCGTCTCGACGGCCCGGTGCGAGGCAACGCCAAGGTGATCCAGGAGTTCGAAAGCCTTTACCGCGCTGCCGGCTGGAATGTCATCAAGGTCATCTGGGGCAGTGGCTGGGATGCCCTTCTGGAAAAGGACAAGAGCGGCTTGTTGCTCCAACGCATGATGGAATGCGTGGACGGTGACTACCAGAACTACAAATCACAAAACGGCGCGTATGTCCGGGAACACTTCTTCGGCAAATATCCGGAGTTGCTGGCACTGGTAGCCGACCTTGACGACGATGACATCTGGAAACTCTCACGGGGTGGACACGACCCCGACAAGGTCTACAACGCATACGCCGCTGCGGTGCGCCACAGTGGCCAGCCAACAGTGATTCTGGCGAAGACCGTCAAGGGCTTCGGCATGGGTGAAGCCGGTGAAGGCCAGAACATCAACCATCAGCTGAAAAAGATGGGAGCCGATGCCGTCAAGGCTTTCCGCGACCGTTTCGGGCTGGAAGTGGCCGATGAACAACTGGCCGAGATCCCTTACCTCAAGCCCGCTCCCGAAAGCCAGGAAGCGCACTACTTCAACGCGCGCCGCCAGTCACTGGGCGGCTACATACCGGCTCGTCACAGCGCGGTCGAATCCTTGCAGATTCCGGGACTGGAGGCGTTCGCCACCCAGCTCAAGGACACCGGCGAGCGGTCAATCTCCACCACCATGGCCTTCGTGCGCATTCTTGGCACGCTGCTCAAGGACCCGAACCTTGGCAAACTGATCGTCCCCATCGTTCCCGATGAGTCACGCACCTTTGGCATGGAAAGCCTGTTTCGCCAGATCGGCATCCATTCTGCCGTTGGACAGCTGTACACCCCGCAGGATGCCGGCCAGCTCAGCTATTACAAAGAAACCAAGGACGGCCAGATCATGCAGGAAGGCCTGAATGAGTCGGGCGCCATTTCCTCATGGATCGCCGCCAGTACGGCGTATAGCAACCACGGTGTAATGGCGGTGCCGTTCTACATTTTCTACTCGATGTTCGGCTTCCAGCGAGTCGGGGACCTGGCCTGGGCAGCGGGTGATGCGCGCGCGCGCGGCTTCCTGCTGGGCGCCACTGCCGGGCGTACGACATTGATGGGTGAAGGCCTGCAACATGACGATGGGCATAGCCACATTCTGTCGTCGGTAATCCCTTGTTGTGTTTCCTACGATCCGACCTTTGCCTTCGAACTGGCGGTAATCATTCGCGAAGGCATGCGGCGTATGTACGTCGAGCAGGAAGATATTTATTACTACATCACCCTGCTCAACGAAAACTACCCGCATCCGAGCATGCCGGAAGGTGTCGAAGACGGGATTATCAAGGGCATGTACCGACTCAAGGCCGGCGATGAGGATGCACAAGCACGCGTGCAGTTGATGGGCAGCGGCTCCATCCTGCGGGAAGTGATTGCAGCAGAACAATTGTTACGCGAAGACTTTGCCGTAGCCAGCGATGTGTGGAGTGTGACCAGCCTCACCGAGTTGCGCCGTGAAGGCCATGAGGTGGAACGCTGGAACCTGCTGCACCCTGAAAACGAGCCGCGCACCAGTTATGTGGAACAATGCCTCGTCAATCATGCAGGGCCCGTGGTGGTCGCCACCGACTACATGAAGATCTTCGCCGACCAAATCCGCCCGTTTGTCCAGGATCGCCGCTTCGTGGCGCTGGGCACCGACGGCTTTGGCCAATCAGATACCCGGGAAGCCTTGCGGGCGTTGTTTGAAGTGGACCGGTATTTCATTGTCCTGGCAGCGCTCAAGGCCCTGGCTGACGACGGCGTGATCAACCGCAGCCGCGTCAGCGAGGCCATTGGCCGCTACGGTATCGATATCGACAAGACCAATCCCGTCACCGTCTAGCCCAACTTATTGCCCCGGTATCGGCAGCGGTGGGATGGCTTCTGTCGGTGCCGGCAAAGTTGGAGCAGTTTCCACGGGGACTGTTTCAACCGGGGCAGTCTCTGCTGGCGCAGCGGGCTCGGCAGGCGGTAGAGGAGCAATCGGCGCCGTTTCCAGCGGTGGGACCAAAGGTTGCGAAGCTTCAGGCACCACTGTCGGGGCGATCGGTGCCTGTGGCTCAGTTGGCAGTGGCGCCTGGTCCTGCGGCACGCCCAACGGCACTTTCGGCGCCTCAGGCGCAGGTTCTTCCGGTTTCACTTCACGGGGCAGGAACACGTCCACCAACGCAAAGTAACGATCATAAAACTTCGGCGAAGTGACGGTTTCGCTGGCGACCTTGACCATCGAGTCGTCGGTGGAGCCAATCGGCATCGAGACGGAGCCCAGCACGCCAACCCCGAGACTGGCAGAGTTGTTGACCTTCTTCAGCGCATAGCGATCCTGCAAGGCGTTGGCAAATATCGTCGCCTGGTGATCGCTGCTGCCATCTTCGGCGCACACCACATTGAAGCTGATCTGCAGATGGCTCTCACCGGTCTGCTGGAAACTCTTGTTACCACTGACCAGCTTCGGATCGCTGCTGGTGATGATGTAACCCTGGCTGAGCAATGCCCGTCGGGCCGCTTCGCAGGCCGCTACATCACTGACCGGATAGTTGCGTGAAAACGTACCGGAGTCATCGAAACTCTCATGCTCATAGATAGCGGTCTTGGGCGACGAGCAGCCCGTGGCGCCCGCCAGCACCAGCGCGAGCCCAAGGCCACGCAAGTGAAATGATGTGGACATCGAAAATCCTGAGGAAAACGGTCAGGGCGGTATTGTGCAACAGATCGTGACGCCTGCGCGCGGATTCCTGTCGGCAAAACATCAGCGACCTGTCAGACAGGCGCTGTAGGAAAAAGCGCCAAACTCATATGATCAATAAACACCCGCAGCTTGGCTGAAGCATGCCGACTTGACGGCCAAAGCAACCAGAAACTGCCGCTATGCTCCAGATAATCATCCAGCACCCGCTGCAACCGCCCCTGCTCGACCGCCTCGTGCACCATGAAATCCGGCAGGCAGGCAATTCCCAGGCCTTCATTTACCACATGGAGAAGGGACTCGATCGTGGTCGAAACCAACGGAGCACGAAGCACCGGTGCTGGCTCCTGCGGCAGATGGCGCAAAGGCCAGGCTTCCAGCTTGCCGGTCGCGCAGAACTTATGGCGCAAACAAGCATGATGGTTCAGATCGATAGGGCGCCGAGGCGTGCCGTGCTGGCTGAAATAGTCGGCAGACCCCACCAACACCAAGCGGTAATGCCCCAACAGGCGAGCCGTCAGGCGTGAGTCCTCTGGCCTGCCGGTGCGCACCACCGCGTCGAAGCCTTCCTCGATCACATCCACCATGCGATCGGAAAAGTCCACGTCCAACTCGATGTCCGGGTAAGCCCGCATAAACCCAGTCAGCACCGGCATCAACAATCCTCTGACTTGCGGCAAGCTGATGCGTAACTTGCCCCTGGGCGCGGCCGCCGCCTCGCTCAGCTCCTGCTCCGCCGCTTCGACTTCGGCAAGAATGCGCCGGCAGCGCTCCAGAAACAGTGCCCCCTCGCCCGTCAAAGTAATGCTGCGGGTACTGCGGTGAAACAACCTGACGCCCAACCGCTTTTCAATACGCGCAATGCTTTTGCCAATCGCCGAAGAAGACACCCCCAGCAGCCTCCCGGCCTGGGTAAAGCTGCGGGTTTCCGCAACCTGTACAAACACCGAAATACTGCCCAGGCGGTCCATTCTCGTTTCCTGATGATTACGGACATGAACGTCCGATAAGTTCGGAACCTTAGCCTGTTTTTCTACGCTGTCCAGCTCCCTATTCTTGCTCACCCACTCGACACATTGAAAACGGAGCCGAGAAACATGAACGACTGCAGCCCGCTCGCCGACTCATCCCCGCGCCTCTCGGCCAGCCGTGAACGACTGCCTATCGGCGGCTTGATGGCGCTGGCAACTGCCGGGTTTATCACCATTCTCACTGAAGCGTTGCCCGCCGGCCTGCTGCCGCAGATGAGCGCAGGCCTCGGGGTATCCGAAGCAATGGTTGGTCAACTCGTTACCCTATATGCCCTTGGCTCATTGCTGGCAGCCATCCCGTTGACCATCGCCACCCGTGGTTGGCGGCGTCGACCATTACTGCTGATTGCCATTGGCGGTTTTGCGCTGGTCAACAGTGTCACGGCGCTGTCCAACGATTACTGGTTGACCCTGGCCGCACGATTATTGGCTGGGGTATTTGCCGGCCTGCTGTGGGCGTTACTGGCCGGGTATGCCAGCCGGATGGTTGCGCCACATTTGCAAGGCCGCGCGATTGCCGTGGCCATGCTTGGCGCGCCCCTGGCATTGTCTCTCGGCGTACCCGCCGGCACCTTCCTCGGCGCTGCAGTGGGCTGGCGCTGGAGCTTCGCGATCATGACCGCGCTTACCCTAATACTACTGGCCTGGGTACGCTGGCAAGTACCGGATTTCGCCGGACAAACTGCCGAAAAACGCCTCGGTCTACGCCAGGTCCTGAGGCTATCCGGGGTACGCCCAGTGCTGTTCGTGACCTTTACCTATGTGTTGGCCCACAACATTCTTTACACCTATATAGCCCCTTTCCTCGTACCCGCCGGGATCACTGCCGACATTGACCAAGTGTTGCTGGTGTTTGGCCTGGCAGCACTTCTGGGTATCTGGATCGTCGGAGCACTGATTGACCAACACCTGCGCCTCTTGCTGACCATCAGTTGCGCATTGTTTGCGTCTTCGGCCTTGGTGCTGGGGCTCTGGATCAATTCCCCTTTCGTGGTGTACCTGACGGTAGCACTGTGGGGGCTCGCCTTTGGCGGTTTGCCAGCCTTGCTGCAAACAGCGCTGGCCAAATCCGCCGGCGACTCGGCAGATGCCGCGCAGTCCATGCTAGTGACCGTGTGGAACCTGGGTATTGCCGGCGGCGCATTGGTCGGCGGCATGTTGCTTCAAGGAGTGGGCGTGACGTCTTTTCCCTGGACCGTCGCGGCGTTGGTGGCATTTGCCCTGGCAGCCACACTGCGGGCTGTACGCTGACTACAACAGGCAAAAAAAACCGGCTGGGAGGCCGGTTTTTTTCTACACAGTTACGCCGTCAGAAACGCTCGATATCAGCCTCGGCTTCCAACTGCTTGCGATAGGCAGCGAAGTCCTGCTGACCCACACGCGAAGCGAGAGAGCGACGGTATTGCTCTTTCTCTTCATCGGTAGGCGCAACTGCTTCGTTGACACCATTCAGGCGCACAATCACCAGACTACCGTCCGGCAAAGTCACGTCGGCAAATGTCGGCTTGTCCTTCGCCACTGGCTTGGCCATGCGGAACAGCGCCTGCAGCACCGCAGGCTCGACCCCTTCCTCGCCACGATTGGCTGCTTCTGTGGCTTTCCAATCCTGGCCATCGACAGCCTGATCCAATGGCAGCTTGCCACTGCGCAGGTTAGCGATCAGCTCATCGGCATGGGTCTTCGCCGTTGCGCTGGCACGCTCTTTGGTCAACTGGGCACGGATAGCGGTCGCAACGCTTTCCAATGGCAGTTGCTCGGGCTTGCGGTGCTCCTTGGCGCGTAGCACCACGATGGTTTCCGGGTCAAGCTCGATGGCGGTGCTGTTGGCACCCTCATCTAACACTTCAGGACTGAACGCAGCCTGGATCACTGCACGATTGGCAGTGATACCTTCGCCACCCTCACGACCGAACGGCGCGGAAGTCTGTACGGTCAATTTCAGGTCCGAGGCTGGCTGAGCCAGATCGGAGGCTTCGAACGCCGCGTCTTCCAGTTGCTTGGTCGCTTCCACGAAGCGTTGTTCGACCTGCTGGGTTTTCAGTTCACGTGTCAGCTTGTCTTTCAGGCTGGCAAACGATGGCACCTCAGGCGCTTCAACACCCAACAACTTGATCAAGTGCCAGCCAAAGGTCGTACGAACCGGCGCCGAAACCTGATCCTTGCCCAAGGCATACAGGGCAGTCTCGAAGTCCGGATCGTAAACGCCCTGACCTGCATAACCCAAGTCACCGCCGTTGTTGGCCGAGCCAGGATCCTGAGAAAACTCCTTGGCCAGGGCCTCGAAGCTTTCGCCCTTGGCCAGGCGCGCCTGGACGTCTTCGATCTTGGCTTTGGCCTGCGCCTCGTTCACCTTGTCGTTGACTTCAATCAGGATGTGCGCTGCACGGCGCTGCTCGGCAAGGTTGGCAGTTTCTTTCTGATACAGGGCCTGCAGCTCATCGTCGTTGACAGTGACCTGATCAAAGAAGGAAGCCTTCTTCAGCTCCAGATAATCAATGACCACCTGATCAGGTGTCATGAACTCTTTGGCATGCAGGTCGTAGTAAGCCTTGACCTCATCGTCGGTGAGTTTCACCGCCGCAGGGTCAGCCTTGACATTGACGGTGGCGAAATCACGCGTCTGCTTTTCCAGACGAGCGAATGCCAGTACTTCCTGATCGGTCACAAAACCGCTGCCGCCGATGCCGGCGCTCAGTTGGCCAATGAGCATTTCCTGAGTCAGCATCTGACGAAATTGCATGCGGCTGTAGCCCAGTTGACGAATCACCTGGTCGAAACGTTCAGCGCTGAATTTGCCGTCTTCCTGGAACTCCGGCATCTGCAGGATCATTTGGTCCAAGGCAGCGTCCGAGAAGGAAAACTTCGAATCGGCCGCGCCTTGCAGCAGCAATTTGCGATCGACCAGACCCTTGAGGGCAGCGTCACGCAGCATTTTTTCATCCAGCAAGGACGCGTCGAAGTCCTTGCCCAACTGTTGCATCAACTGTCGACGTTGCATGTCGACCGCTTGGCTCAGTTCGTTTTGACTGATTTCCTCACCATTGACCTTGGCCGCGTTCTGGCTGTTGGTCGTGGCCTGAAATATGGCCTCGATACCGGTGAAAGCCATCAATACAACGATGATTCCGATAATGGTCTTGGCAATCCAGCCTTGTGAATTGTCCCTGATATTCTGCAGCATGCGTCCCCCAGAAACGGTTGAACTTCAAAGATTAGGCAACCGTGGAGCGTGGGTAGAGTCCGGATAGAAGAAAGGCGCATCCGAGGATGCGCCTTCTCGTAACTGGCAGAGCGGACGGGGGTTTTAACCCACACCCCCGGCATTGCGACCCAATAATTCATTGGGTCTGCTGCCGCTCCGCTGTCAGGTCAGACTTACGTGTGACCCGGGCAGGCAAAGGCTTGAACGAAGCTTAGTTGACCGCTTCTTTCAGGGCCTTACCGGCTTTGAAACCTGGTTTTTTGGCGGCGGCGATTTGCAGCGCCTTGCCAGTCTGTGGGTTACGGCCAGTGCGAGCTGGGCGATCGGTCACAGAGAAAGTACCGAAACCAACCAGTACCACGGAGTCGCCGGCCTTGAGAGCGCCAGTGACGGATTCGATTACTGCGTCCAGCGCACGGCCAGCAGCAGCTTTCGGGATATCAGCAGATGCAGCGATAGCATCAATCAGTTCCGACTTGTTCACTCTAAGTCCCCTTATATCTATTGAGTATGATTCTAAGTTTTTTGGTGAAAGCAAAAACCAGTGCTGAATGGCCTACAGACACTTAAGAGCCGCTTTATAACAAGGGCTCTAAAAAGCTGTCAAGGAAGCCACCCGGCTTGAACGTATTAATGCGTGCTAATTCTTTCCTTAGATTCAGTCTCGCGCTTTTCTTCCTTCGCAACTATCTCGGGAGCCACATCCGGTAAGGGCTCCGGCGCGTATTGCAGCGCAATTTGCAGGACCTCGTCAATCCATTTAACCGGTTTAATCTGCAGATCCTGCTTGATATTGTCAGGAATTTCCTTCAAGTCGCGAACATTCTCTTCAGGAATGATCACAGTCTTGATACCACCTCGGTGTGCAGCGAGCAATTTCTCTTTGAGGCCACCAATGGCCAGCACCTGACCACGCAGGGTAATTTCCCCGGTCATGGCGACATCGGCGCGCACCGGAATGCCAGTCAGCGCTGATACCAGTGCCGTGCACATGCCTACGCCGGCGCTAGGACCATCTTTGGGGGTCGCCCCTTCCGGCATGTGGATATGGGTGTCGTGCTTCTCGTGGAAGTCCAGGGGAATCCCCAGGCTCCTGGCACGACTACGCACTACGGTCTGCGCGGCAGTGATGGATTCGACCATTACATCGCCCAGGGAACCGGTCTTGATCAACTGGCCTTTACCTGGGATCACGGCAGCCTCAATAGTCAGCAACTCGCCTCCCACTTGAGTCCAGGCAAGGCCCGTGACCTGACCGACTTGGTCCTGCTGCTCTGCCAGACCGTAGCGGAATTTACGGACGCCCAGGTAATGCTCCAAGGTGTCTGCCGTGGCCTTCACCGAGAAACGTTTGTCCAGGGTGTGCTCCTTGACTGCCTTGCGGCAAATCTTCGCGAGCTGACGCTCAAGGCCCCGCACACCGGCTTCTCGGGTGTAGTAACGGATGATGTCGCGGATTGCCTCGACCTCAAATTCAATCTCACCCTTCTTCAGGCCGTTGGCCGAAATTTGCTTGGGCGCGAGGTATTTGACGGCGATATTGATCTTCTCGTCTTCGGTGTAACCCGGCAGACGAATCACCTCCATCCGGTCCAGCAAAGCGGGCGGAATATTCATGGAGTTGGAGGTGCACAGGAACATTACGTCGGACAGGTCGTAGTCGACTTCCAGGTAATGGTCGTTGAAGTTGTGGTTCTGCTCCGGATCAAGTACTTCCAGCAACGCGGATGCCGGATCGCCACGCATGTCGCTGCCCATTTTGTCGATTTCATCGAGCAGGAACAGCGGGTTGCGCACACCCACCTTCGTCATCTTTTGAATCAATCTTCCTGGCATCGAACCAATGTATGTCCGGCGATGACCACGAATTTCCGCCTCGTCACGTACGCCACCCAAGGCCATGCGCACGAACTTACGGTTTGTCGCATTGGCAATGGATTCGGCCAGCGAGGTTTTACCCACACCAGGCGGCCCGACCAGGCACAACACAGGGCCACGAATCTTTTTCACGCGTTTTTGCACGGCAAGATATTCGAGGATGCGATCTTTGACTTCTTCAAGGCCGTAGTGGTCGGCATCAAGAATATCTTCGGCCCGGGCCAGATCCAGGCGTACCTTGGTCTGGGCCTTCCACGGCACCTGCACCAGCCAGTCGATATAGGAGCGGACCACAGTGGCTTCAGCCGACATAGGCGACATCTGCTTGAGCTTGTTCAGCTCGGCAGTGGCCTTGGCCAGCGCGTCTTTGGGTAAGCCCGCGGCATCGATGCGCTTTTTCAGCTCTTCGATTTCGTTGTGACCTTCCTCGCTGTCACCCAGCTCCTTCTGAATGGCCTTCATCTGCTCATTCAGATAGTACTCGCGCTGACTGCGCTCCATCTGCTTCTTGACGCGACCGCGGATACGCTTTTCAACCTGCAACAGGTCGATTTCAGCATCCAACAAAGCCAGGACATGCTCGACACGGGCAGATAAGTCGATAATTTCAAGAATGTCCTGCTTCTGCTCGATTTTCAGTGCCATGTGCGCAGCCATGGTATCGACCAGGCGACTTGGCTCATCAATGCTATTGAGAGAGGACAGGACTTCAGCCGGGACTTTCTTACCCAGTTGTACGTATTGCTCGAACTGCGAAAGCAGGCTGCGAACAAAAACTTCGGACTCACGCTCAGGTGCATCGACTTCGTCGATCAGAGCCACTTCTGCGCGCAGGTGACCGTCCACTTCCATAAAGCGCTCGACCGCACCGCGTTGCTCACCTTCTACCAGCACCTTGACGGTGCCATCCGGCAGCTTGAGCAGTTGCAGCACGGTAGCAATGGTGCCGACACGATACAGGGCGTCTTCGCCAGGATCATCGTCAGCTGGGTTTCTCTGGGCCAACAGCAGGATCTGCTTGTCGCCCGTCATCGCGGCCTCGAGGGCTTCGATAGACTTCTCGCGCCCCACGAACAGCGGGATAACCATGTGCGGATACACAACGACATCACGCAATGGCAGGAGAGGCAATTCAATGGTTGTCTTCATGATTTCGCCTCTATGACAGATGAAAGTAAGCTTGAAGCCAAGATGGGGGCTGCGTGCGAAAAAAACAAGCGCATTACAGGCAGTTAAAGCCAGTAAAAACAAAGGGGCCTGAAAAGGCCCCCTTGTTTTTGCTTCGCCAGGACAACGCTTACGCGTCAGGCGCAGCCTTGGCAGCCGGCTCACTGTTTTCGTAGATATACAGTGGCTTGGACTTGCCTTCTATAACGCTTTCGTCGATCACCACTTTACTCACCTCGGACTGCGAGGGGATCTCGTACATGGTATCGAGCAACACGCCTTCGAGAATCGAACGCAAGCCACGTGCGCCAGTCTTGCGCTCCAGCGCACGCTTGGCCACGGACTTGAGCGCATCGGTACGGAACTCGAGATCCACACCTTCCATCTCGAACAACTTGGCATACTGTTTGGTCAGGGCGTTTTTGGGCTCGGTAAGGATCTGCATCAACGCAGCCTCATCCAGCTCATCCAACGTCGCCAGCACCGGCAGACGGCCGACAAACTCAGGGATCAGACCGAACTTGACCAAATCGTCAGGTTCAACTTCACGCAAGGACTCACCGACTTTCTTGCCTTCTTCCTTACTGCGCACCTCTGCACTGAAGCCAATGCCACCGCGCGTGGAACGGTTTTGAATCACCTTTTCCAGACCGGAGAACGCACCGCCACAGATAAACAGGATGTTGCGCGTATCAACCTGAAGGAATTCCTGCTGGGGATGCTTGCGACCACCCTGGGGCGGCACGGAAGCAACTGTACCTTCGATCAGTTTCAACAGGGCTTGCTGCACGCCCTCACCCGATACATCCCGAGTGATGGACGGGTTGTCCGATTTGCGCGAGATCTTGTCGATTTCATCGATGTAGACGATACCCATCTGGGCCTTCTCTACGTCGTAATCGCATTTCTGCAACAGTTTCTGAATAATGTTCTCAACGTCTTCACCCACGTAGCCCGCCTCGGTAAGAGTGGTTGCGTCGGCGATGGTGAAGGGAACGTTCAGCAGGCGAGCCAGGGTTTCCGCAAGCAGGGTTTTACCCGAACCTGTAGGACCAATCAGCAGGATGTTGCTTTTGCCGAGTTCGACGTCGTCATTCTTCTTGTCACGCTGGTTCAAACGTTTGTAGTGGTTGTACACCGCTACAGCCAGAACCTTTTTCGCACGCTCTTGACCAATCACATACTGATCAAGGATGCCGCTGATTTCTTTAGGCGAAGGCAATTTATGCGCGCTGCTTTCGGCCTGGGCTTCCTGCACCTCCTCACGGATGATGTCATTGCACAGGTCGACGCACTCGTCGCAGATAAAGACCGAGGGGCCGGCAATCAATTTGCGTACTTCATGCTGGCTTTTGCCACAGAAGGAGCAATAGAGCAGCTTGCCGTTGTCCTCGCCGTTGCGGGTGTCAGTCATTCGTTCGATCCAAATCCGATAGGCTTGCAACACAAGATGAAGGCTTATGCGGGCTTTTTCAAGCCCGCCTGTGATCGGACATGCCGACCAGCCTTATTTCGCACTGCTTATATTAGGCTGGGCGCTTTTCGATCACTGCGTCGATCAGCCCGTACGCACGCGCGGCCTCTGCACTCATGAAATTGTCGCGATTGGTATCGCGCTCGATTTCTTCCAGGGTGTGCCCGCTGTGCTTGGCCATCAGCGTGTTGAGACGCTCACGAATAAAGAGGATTTCCTTGGCGTGGATTTCGATGTCCGACGCCTGGCCCTGGAAGCCGCCCAGTGGCTGGTGAATCATTACGCGCGAGTTAGGCAGGCAGAAACGCTTGCCCTCGGCACCGGCAGTGAGCAGGAACGCGCCCATGCTGCAGGCCTGGCCGATGCAGGTAGTGGAGACATTTGGCTTGATGAACTGCATGGTGTCGTAGATCGACATGCCTGCCGTTACCGAACCGCCCGGGGAGTTGATATAGAGATGGATGTCCTTGTCCGGGTTTTCCGCTTCAAGGAACAGCAGCTGCGCACAGATCAGGTTGGCCATGTAGTCCTCTACCGGGCCCACCAGAAAGATCACACGCTCCTTGAGCAGGCGCGAGTAGATGTCATAGGCGCGTTCGCCACGAGCTGATTGCTCGACAACCATCGGGACCAGGCCGCCAGCGGCCTGGATATCAGAGTTCTGCTGAATATAGGAATTACGGAACATGCTCTGCAGTTACTCCCAAATAGTCATGTCTTGAAAACGCATAAGCCAGCGCGAGGCTGGCTTATGGTTGTATTTCGAACGAGTTGGACAATCAGTCGGCTTGTGCTGCTTCCGCCGGCTTGACTGCTTCTTCGTAAGAGACCGCTTTATCGGTCACCTTAGCCTTCTGCAGAACAGTATCCACAACTTGCTCTTCCAGCACAACCGAACGCACTTCGTTCAGCTGCTGGTCATTCTTGTAGTACCAAGCCACGACCTGCTCAGGCTCTTGGTAAGCCGAAGCCATTTCCTGGATCATTTCGCGAACGCGATCTTCGTCAGGCTTGAGATCGAACTGCTTGACTACTTCTGCCACGATCAGACCGAGCACAACACGGCGCTTGGCTTGCTCTTCGAACAGTTCGGCCGGCAATTGATCAGGCTTGATGTTGCCACCAAACTGCTGAACAGCCTGTACGCGCAGACGATCCACTTCGTTGGACAGCAGCGCCTTTGGCACTTCGATCGGGTTGGCGGCCAGCAGACCGTCCATGACCTGGTTCTTGACCTTGGACTTGATGGCCTGACGCAGTTCACGCTCCATGTTCTTGCGAACTTCGGCGCGGAAACCTTCGATCCCGGTTTCCTTGATACCGAACTGGGCGAAGAACTCTTCGTTCAGCTCTGGCAGCTTAGGCTCGGAAACGCTGTTGACGGTAACGGTGAACTCAGCGGCTTTGCCAGCCAGGTCCAGGTTCTGGTAGTCAGCAGGGAAAGTCAGGCTAAGAACGCGCTCTTCACCGGCCTTGGCGCCAACCAGGCCGTCTTCGAAACCCGGGATCATGCGGTTGGAACCCAGTACCAGCTGGGTGCCCTTGGCCGAGCCGCCAGCGAAGACTTCGCCGTCAACCTTGCCCTCGAAATCGATGTTCAGCTGATCTTCGTTCTGGGCGGCACGATCGGCCACTTCGAAACGAGTGTTCTGCTTGCGCAGGATTTCCAGCATGTTGTCCAGGTCGGCATCAGCCACTTCGGCGCTCAGGCGCTCGATGGCGATGGAATCGAAACCAGCAACGGTGAACTCAGGGAACACTTCGAAAACGGCAACGTATTCGAGGTCCTTGCCTGCTTCCAGGGATTTTGGTTCGATCGAAGGCGAGCCAGCCGGATTCAGCTTTTGCTCGACAACAGCTTCATAGAAGGAAGCCTGGATCACGTCACCTACAGCATCCTGACGTGCGTCAGCACCAAAACGGCGCTTGATTTCGCTCATCGGCACTTTGCCTGGACGGAAACCAGCGATCTTGGCCTTTTGGGCAGTCTGCTGCAGACGCTTGTTGACCGCAGTCTCGATGCGCTCTGCCGGCACGGTGATGCTCATGCGGCGCTCGAGAGCAGTAGTATTTTCAACAGAAACTTGCATGGATATTCCTCGTTGCACAGACGTTAGCCGGCCGTTTCCGACCCCAGAATCAAGGGCATGCATTCTAGTGGGTCAAACTCAAGAAGTCACCCTACTGGAAACGGGTAAAAAAACAGCAGGCAATTTATAGGGAAAAACGCACGAATACCCTTCGCCCCGGTGGCAAATACAACCCATCACGCCAGAGCCCTGCGTCAACCCTTCTATAATAGAAGAGGTCACCCGACATGTCCCTGGCAGCCGACCTTGTTACCAAGCCCGACGGACAGCACAGCATCATCGAGAAACATATATTCGACGAAGTGCCCCGCCCCACGACCCAGAACCTGCAGCCGTCGATACTCGAACCGCCAAAACAAAAAAAGGCGCCAGACTGTTAAATCTGGCGCCTTTCGAAATATGGGGTGGACGAAGGGGATCGAACCCTCGACAACGGGAGTCACAATCCCGTGCTCTACCAACTGAGCTACGCCCACCATATTGCGTAACAAAGAGGCCAAACAACCTCTTTGCTGAGCACCGCCCCTGCCAACCGGCATGAGTGACGCTTTAATTGGTGCGGATGAAGAGACTCGAACTCTTACGCCTCGCGGCGCTGGAACCTAAATCCAGTGTGTCTACCAATTCCACCACATCCGCGGCTTGAAGCTGTTAAAGCAAAGGCGCCAGACCGTTAAATCTGACGCCTTTTGGAATATGGGGTGGACGAAGGGGATCGAACCCTCGACAACGGGAGTCACAATCCCGTGCTCTACCAACTGAGCTACGCCCACCATCTTGCGCTACTTGTGCCAAAGCTGCCTAATGGCGCACCCGGCAGGACTCGAACCTGCGACCATCCGCTTAGAAGGCGGATGCTCTATCCAGCTGAGCTACGGGCGCCTTATTAATCTGTACCCTTGAAGGACTACAAACTAAATGCTTCCGGCCCTGCATAATGAAACAACCATTACGCCCGACCTTCTTGACCAGTGCTAGGCTGTGCCCGACAAGTGCGACGAATAGTATAGACGCCCCCAAAGGTCGTCAAATCTTTTTTGAAAAAAATTCATTTTATTTAAGGGGTTAGGGGAATTTGCAGACCAAGCGCCTTTGCCCTCACGTCCTGGCGTGCGAGAATGCGCACACTTTTCTTCCCCCTCTCGATGGTTAATCACGCGTAATGACTGCACAACTTATCGACGGCAAATCAATCGCCGCCAGCCTGCGCCAGCAGATCGCCAAACGTGTCGCCGAGCGTCGCCAGCAAGGCCTGCGCACGCCAGGGCTCGCGGTGATCCTGGTCGGCAGCGATCCCGCCTCTCAGGTTTATGTCTCGCACAAGCGTAAAGACTGTGAAGAGGTCGGCTTTATTTCCAAGGCCTACGACTTGCCTGCCGATACCACGCAACAGGCCCTTACCGATCTGATCGACAGCCTCAACGACGACCCGAACATCGACGGCATTCTCCTGCAGCTGCCGCTGCCGGAACACCTGGATGCGTCCAAACTGCTCGAACGCATCCGCCCAGACAAAGACGTCGACGGCTTCCACCCTTACAACGTCGGTCGCTTAGCCCAACGCATCCCGCTGCTGCGGCCGTGTACGCCGAAAGGCATCATGGCTCTGCTGGAAAGCACCGGTGTCGACCTCTACGGTCTCGATGCCGTTGTCGTTGGCGCGTCCAACATCGTAGGTCGCCCGATGGCCATGGAATTGCTGCTGGCCGGCTGCACCGTGACTGTCACCCACCGCTTCACCAAGGACCTGGCCGGCCACGTTGGCCGCGCAGACCTGGTGGTGGTCGCTGCCGGCAAGCCTGGCCTGGTCAAAGGTGAGTGGATCAAGGAAGGTGCCATCGTCATCGACGTAGGCATCAATCGCCAGGACGATGGCAAGCTGGTGGGCGACGTGGTGTACGCAACTGCCCTGCCCCGCGCCGGCTGGATCACTCCCGTGCCGGGCGGTGTCGGCCCGATGACGCGCGCCTGCCTGCTGGAAAACACGCTATACGCCGCGGAAACATTGCACGGCTAATAACCTGTCGCGCTAAAAGAGCCCCGCCTTATGGCGGGGCTTTTTATTGCCCAAAGAAAAACCGGTTTTTTCTTTGTTTTTAAGGAGTTTCGTCTGGTTTCGGAAGAACATTCGACAGTTTCTGATCCATACTAATAATATGTAACGTCATTTTTCTTCAAGCCCGTTGCAGAACGGTAATTTCCTATTTTATTAGCGAGTTCATCCGCGTGAATATTCGTCTTTCCATTATCAGCCTGATGCTTGCATTCACCAGCACCTTCGCCAACGCCAGCGAAACCACTCTCGCCCCGCGCGACCCTTCGCAGCTGCACATCGCCTCGGGCAGTGCGATGCTGGTGGATCTGCAGACCAACAAGGTTATCTATTCCAGCAACCCCGACGTGATTGTCCCCATCGCCTCGGTGACCAAACTAATGACTGGCATGGTAGTGCTGGACGCCAAACAGGACATGGACGAATACATCTCCGTCAATATAAGTGACACGCCGGAGATGAAAGGGGTGTTTTCGCGGGTGCGGCTCAACAGCGAGATGCCGCGCAAAGAGATGCTGCTGATTACCCTGATGTCGTCAGAGAACCGCGCAGCGGCCAGCCTGGCGCATCATTATCCCGGCGGCTACGCCGCATTTATTGCCGCAATGAACGCCAAGGCGAAGTCTCTGGGCATGAGCAGTACCCGTTACGTCGAGCCCACTGGGTTGTCGATCCATAATGTCTCGACCGCCCGGGACCTGAGCAAGCTGGTTCAGGCCGCACGCAAATACCCGATGCTCACGCAATTGAGCACTACCAAGGAAAAAACCGTGTCCTTTCGCAAGCCCAACTACACTCTGGGCTTCTCCAACACCGATCATTTGGTCAATCGCGCCAACTGGGACATCCAACTGACCAAGACCGGCTTCACCAATCAGGCCGGCCACTGTCTGGTACTGGTCACCAGCATGGGCAACCGTCCAGTGTCGCTGGTTATCCTTGATGCGTTTGGCAAGTTCACCCATTTTGCCGATGCCAGCCGTATCCGCAAATGGATCGAGACAGGCAAAAGCGGTTCGGTGCCGGACGTAGCCTTGCAATACAAGGCCGACAAGAACCTCAAGGGCCGCCAAAACGGCGTGGCTCAGGCGTCCGGGGCGCGCTAATCTAGGCGTCGGGTTTCAAGGTTTGGTCGATTTATCGGCCATCACCTTGAGCGCCTGGGCCGCCGCCTGCTGCTGACCCGCCTGCGCCGTAGCATTGGCAGCCTGCTGCCATTTTTGCGAATCCAGTTCTGCGGGCAGTTGGCTCGGACGCTGAATCAGCACAGCCCAGTGCCCAGCGCTTTTCCATGCAGAATCAAAATCACTGAACGCCATCAAACGCCGCCGATCCCTTCCGGCCCGCAACAACAGGGTGTTTTTCTGCTGATTGAAGCCGACCAATACGGCATAACGCGGCTCGGCCCAGAACGTCGAGCCCTCAGTAATACGCACCATCACCGGATACCCCGCCGCCACTTGCGCCAACAGCGCAGGCAACCTGGCCTCCAGCGGATACACCAACATCCCGTATTCACGCGCCAGGACCTGCATATTGCGCTCAAGATCGGCTTGCGCATCCGGCAAGCGCAGCGGCTTATCCAGCAAGCCCGGTGTAATCACAATGCCTTGTTGGGACAGCATGCTGGCCAAGGTCGCAGGGCCGCCCTGATAGGTATCCCCGCGAAACGCCGGCACACCGGTGAGCTCGACGCGCTCGGGCAAACCGCGGATTTTCGCGGTCGGCTGCCCGGCACAGGCTGCAAGCCCCAAGGCACAGGTGACTACCAACAAAGATGTCTTGACGTTCAGCGGTAAGCGCAACTTCTTCACTCTCTTGTTCAACTGCCGGTGGGGCTCTGATCATAGGGCGCTCCCGGGCTCGGGTATAGCCTTGAACCACAGTAAAAGGTGCGCATTAGAGCAAACGAGTTGCACGCTTCGACCATTGGTCAATAGCGCGCAACCAGCCGACGGCTAGACTGTCCATTGAGAAGACAGTGTGTGCCCTGCACAGGGCGAAAGGAGGCACTCATGAGCCTGACGACAACGATACTTCTTTTGGTCTGTGGCTGGCTGGCCGTTGCCGGCGCCATGTTGTGGGGGATATTGCGCATCACTCGTCGGCATCATCATCCGCAAGCCAGGCCCACGGCACCTGCCAAATCGCACAAACCCGCCACACATCACGCCTAGGCCGCGCCCCTATCCTGATTGGATACCACGCGCATTGCGTGGTATCCCTGCACATCAGGCCGCGAGCTTTCCAGCGGCAATCGCAACCGATGCCGCCACCATCGCCCGCAACAACACGGCACACCCCGCCGCCAGGTCGTCCGGTGCGGCGTTCTCGATCTCGTTATGGCTGATGCCACCCTCGCACGGCACAAAGATCATACCGGCCGGGCCCAGCTCAGCGACAAAAATCGCATCGTGCCCCGCTCCGCTGACGATATCCATATTCGATAAGCCCAAGCCATTAGCCGCTTCGCGCACAGCGTCCACACAGCCTTTGTCGAAATACAGCGGCGGAAAGTCAGCGGTGGGCAACATTTCAAAGGTCAGGCCATGCTTGGCGCAGGTGTCCTCGATGACCTTGCGCACCTGGGCAATCATCGAGTCCAGCCGCGCCGGCTCCAGATGGCGAAAATCCAGGGTCATCCGCACTTCACCAGGGATAACGTTGCGCGAGCCGGGATAGGCTTGCAGGCAACCCACGGTGCCACAGGCGTGGGGCTGGTGGCCTAGGGCTGCGGCATTGACCGCCGCAACCACCGCAGCAGCCCCCACCAGGGCATCCTTGCGCAAGTGCATCGGGGTCGGGCCGGCATGAGCTTCAACACCGCGCAACTTCAGGTCGAACCACTTCTGGCCTAAAGCCCCAAGCACTACGCCGATGGTTTTTTTCTCATCCTCAAGAATCGGACCTTGCTCGATATGGGCCTCGAAATAGGCGCCGACCTTATGCCCGCTTACGGGCCGCGTCCCAGCGTAGCCAATGGCATTGAGCGCATCACCGACCGTCACGCCATCGGCGTCCGTCTTGGCCAGGGTATCTTCCAGGGTGAATTTTTCGGCAAACACGCCAGAGCCCATCATGCACGGAGGAAATCGCGAACCTTCTTCATTGGTCCATACCACCACTTCCAGCGGTGCTTCAGTTTCAATACCTAGATCGTTAAGGGTGCGCAGCACTTCCACACCCGCCAACACGCCAAAGCAGCCATCGAACTTGCCGCCGGTAGGCTGGGTGTCGATATGACTGCCGGTCATCACTGGCGGCAGTTTCGGGTTGCGCCCGGGACGCCGGGCGAAGATATTGCCAACGCCATCGATGGTCACGGTGCAGCCGGCCTCCTCGCACCACTTCACAAACAGATCGCGGGCCTGTCGGTCGAGGTCGGTCAAGGCCAGGCGACAGACACCGCCCTTGGGCGTGGCACCGAGCCTGGCCAGGTCCATCAGCGACTGCCACAAGCGGTCACGGTTAATGTGCTGATGAGTGGATTGCAAGACGTCTGCGACAGCGTTCATGGTGTTCTCCTCAGGCTGTTTTTATGGATTACTGCGGCACTTTGACTGCCAGCGCACGGGCCCCGCGCTTCATGCTCAGGCCGTAATACAACAAACCGCCCAGCGCCGAACCGGTGAACCAGCCGTAGCTGTAGAACCAATTGAATGCGTCGCTGCCCAGGGACAGCAGCGTCAGCACCACCGGCACGCCAAAGGCGATAAATCCCGCCACGTTCCACGCGGGGTAAACGTCATCACGGTACAAACCGGCAAGGTCCAGGTGCTGGCGGCGGACCAGGAAGTAATCCACCACCATAATCCCGGCAATCGGCCCCAGCAGGCTTGAGTAGCCCAGCAACCAGTTGGAGTAGACCGATTCGAGGCTGACATCGGAAACAATCAGCCCCAGTTTTTTCAACAACTCATGGGCCATCAGCGCCAACCCCACCAGGCCGGTGAGAATCACTGCCGTGGTGCGGTTGATCAACTTGGGCGCGATATTCTGGAAGTCGTTGGTAGGCGAGACGATGTTGGCGGCCGTATTGGTGGACAAGGTCGCGATGATGATCAACGCCATCGCCACCGCCACCCAGGCCGGGCTCTGGATATGGCCGATCAGCGTTACCGGGTCGGAGACACTGACACCCACCAGCTTCACCGAGGCCGCCGTCATGATTACGCCAAGGGCGGCAAACAGAAACATGGTCAGCGGCAGGCCAAAGATCTGCCCGAGTATCTGGTCTTTCTGGCTTTTGGCGTAGCGGCTGAAGTCGGGAATGTTCAATGACAACGTAGCCCAGAAACCGACCATCGCAGTCAGACCTGCCATGAAATACCCGCTGAGGCTCGCCCCTTCAGGACGCTTGGGCGGGATCGCCATCAGCTCGCTGATCGATACATTGGGCATCGCCCACACCAAAAGGCCGACCCCCACAGCCACCAGTAACGGCGCCGAAAGGGTTTCCAGCCATTTGATCGACTCGGCGCCACGCAGCACCACCCACAGGTTCAGCACCCAGAAGATCATGAAGCCGATCACTTCACCGGTGCCTCCCAACGCCTTCCAATCTTCGAAAATCGAGCCGAGAAACAGGTGAATTGCCAAGCCGCCAAACATCGTCTGGATACCGAACCAGCCACACGCCACCAGGGCGCGGATCAGGCATGGCACGTTGGAGCCCAGGATCCCGAAGGATGAACGCAGCAACACCGGAAACGGAATACCGTACTTGGTACCGGGGAACGCGTTGAGCGTCAGGGGAATCAGCACCACGATATTGGCCAGCAGGATCGCAATCAGCGCCTCGCCCACAGACAGGCCAAAGTAGGCGGTGAGCACGCCACCCAGGGTGTAGGTGGGTACGCAGATCGACATACCGACCCATAAGGCTGTGATATGCCACTTGTTCCAGGTTCGTTCATGCACCTTGCTCGGTGCGATGTCGTGGTTGTAACGGGGGCTGTCGAGGACGTCGTCGCCGGCGTCGAGTTCATACAGGCCGTCGCGCTCTATGACTTGCGATCTGTTCTGTTGCATGGCCGCTCCACGGTTTTTTCGAATTATTGTTGCTCATCCTGTGTTGAACACAGGATGGCCGGAGTACCGCGTTGACAACATGACATCACGGACCCGACCCGCCGCCACCGCACTCAATAACCGTGCCGCCAACCGCCACCGCGTCCGCACCGCGTCTATAACATGCTGATGTTTATCAGCTTTATTATCTCGACCGAAAAGCCCCTCGGTACTTGCAGCGTTACTCAGGCCAAATAACGCAGAAGTTGTCCGAACCATCGGGACTCAATCTGGTGCACCACAATTATTTTTATTTACCACTCCCGTCAAGAGGCAGGTCTCAAGCGTCTGATTTGCAATAAGAAATGTTGCTCATATTGAGAACCTGTCAAGTGCGTCAAAATGGTGAGAGGCCGCTACATTTTGGTATTTTTCTATTTTTACGCTTATAAATCATATAGATAAGAAAACTATAAGCTTAAAAAAATAATCTTGCTCATTCTAAAAACTCGGGCTAGCTTCTATTCCTGTCACCACTGACAGGAATTAACCCACCTGCAGCGAGAAGCACTACAACTTAGAACTGGCATAAGCCGGTCAAGCCTGTGAGGAACTCGGCATGTCTTTGTTGATCCGTGGCGCCACCGTTATTACCCATGATGAAAATTACCGCGCCGACGTCTTTTGCGCAGACGGTCTGATTCGCGCTATTGGTAATGATCTGGATATTCCCGCCGGCACTGAAGTACTCGACGGCAGTGGTCAATATTTGATGCCAGGTGGCATTGATCCGCATACCCATATGCAGTTGCCCTTCATGGGCACCGTGGCCAGCGAAGACTTTTTCAGTGGCACTGCAGCGGGACTTGCCGGCGGCACTACTTCAATCATTGACTTCGTGATTCCCAACCCGCAGCAATCCTTGCTGGAGGCCTTCCATCAGTGGCGCGGCTGGGCTGAAAAATCCGCCGCCGACTACGGTTTTCATGTGGCAATCACCTGGTGGAGCGAACAGGTTCGCGAGGAAATGGCCGAACTGGTCAGTCACCACGGCATCAACAGCTTCAAGCATTTCATGGCGTACAAGAACGCAATCATGGCGGCCGATGACACGTTGGTCGCCAGTTTCGAACGCTGCCTGGAACTGGGTGCCGTGCCCACTGTGCACGCCGAAAACGGTGAGCTGGTCTATCACCTGCAACGCAAGCTGATGGCCCAAGGCATCACCGGCCCCGAGGCGCATCCGCTGTCGCGGCCCTCACAGGTAGAAGGTGAAGCAGCCAGCCGGGCGATCCGCATTGCCCAAACTATCGGCACCCCGTTGTACCTGGTTCACGTTTCCACCCAGGAAGCGCTCGACGAAATCACCTACGCCCGGAGCAAGGGCCAGCACGTGTACGGCGAAGTGCTGGCCGGGCACCTGCTGCTGGACGACAGCGTCTACCAGCACCCTGACTGGCAGACCGCTGCCGGCTACGTGATGAGCCCGCCCTTCCGCCCGCGAGGGCATCAGGAAGCACTGTGGCATGGCCTGCAATCGGGCAACCTGCATACCACCGCCACCGATCATTGCTGTTTTTGTGCCGAGCAAAAAGCCGCCGGGCGGGATGACTTCAGCAAGATCCCCAACGGCACCGCCGGTATCGAGGACCGCATGGCGCTGTTGTGGCACGAAGGGGTCAACACCGGCCGCCTGTCGATGCACGAGTTTGTCGCACTGACCTCCACCAACACCGCGAAGATCTTCAACCTCTACCCGCGCAAAGGCGCGATCCGGGTTGGCGCGGATGCCGACCTGGTGCTGTGGGACCCCGAGGGCACGCGAACCATCTCGGCAAAGACCCACCATCAGCAGGTGGACTTCAACATCTTCGAAGGCAAGACCGTGCGCGGCGTGCCCAGCCATACCATCAGCCAGGGCAAGCTGGTCTGGGTCGACGGCGACCTGCGGGCCGAGCGTGGGGCGGGCCGTTATGTGGAGCGGCCGGCGTATCCGTCGGTGTTCGAGCAGTTGAGCAAGCGGGCGGAGCTCTCCAGGCCGGTTGCAGTGAAGCGCTGATACCGCTCTTCGCGAGCAGCCGACTCCCACATTCGAATCCATTTCAACTGAATGAATGCAGTCGAATGTGGGAGCGGGCTTGCTCTCGAAGAGGCCAGTCCAGGCAACAAAAAAACAATGCCCATCAGAGGCAACACCTCAATAACCGTGAGGCTATTACCGTGATCCAGACCCTGACCCACCTTCCTCATCCCGCCGAGGATGCGACAACGCTCGCCAGTCATTTCACTGATCTGGCCCCGCCGCTAAACGCCCGACAAGCCCAGTTGGAGGCTTCGCGCTGCCTGTATTGCTATGACGCACCCTGCGTGAACGCATGCCCCAGCGATATCGACATCCCGTCTTTCATCCGTAATATCCACACGGAAAATGTCCAGGGTGCGGCGCAGAAAATCCTTTCAGCCAATATCCTCGGCGGCAGTTGCGCCCGGGTTTGCCCGACCGAGATTCTCTGCCAGCAAGCCTGCGTGCGAAACAATGCCCAAGAGTGCGCCCCGGTACTGATTGGCCTGTTGCAGCGCTATGCCGTAGACAACGCCCACTTCACTGAACACCCCTTCCAGCGCGCCGCCTCAACCGGCAAACGCATTGCCGTGGTCGGAGCCGGGCCGGCAGGCCTTGCCTGCGCCCATCGCAGCGCCTTGCACGGGCACGATGTGGTGATTTTCGAAGCACGGGAAAAAGCCGGCGGCCTGAATGAATACGGGATCGCCAAGTACAAACTGGTGGATGACTTCGCCCAGAAGGAACTGGATTTCCTCCTGCAGATCGGCGGCATCGAAATCCGCCATGGGCAACGCCTGGGTGACAACTTGACCTTGAGCGACCTGCACCAGCAATTCGATGCGGTGTTCCTCGGCCTTGGCCTCGCCGCCAACAAGCAACTGGGCCTGCCTCACGAAGACGCCCCAGGCCTGCTCGCCGCCACCGACTATATCCGCGAACTGCGCCAAGCCGATGACCTTGGCCAAATGCCTCTGGCCGATCGCTGCATCGTGCTTGGCGCTGGTAACACCGCTATCGACATGGCCGTGCAAATGGCTCGCCTGGGTGCCCGTGACGTCAACCTGGTGTATCGCCGTGGCCTCAATGAGATGGGCGCCACCGGCCATGAGCAAGACATCGCCAAGGCCAATCAAGTGCGCCTGCTGACCTGGGCCCAACCCGAAGAAGTGCTACTGGACGATCAAGGCCGCGTGCGCGGCATGCGCTTTGCCCGCACCCGCATGGAGCAGGAACGCCTGCAAGCCACCGGTGAAACCTTCGAACTGGCTGCCGATGCGATCTTCAAGGCCATCGGCCAAGGCTTCGACGATCATGCCCTGCACGATCCACTGGCCCATCAGTTGCAACGCCAGGGCGAACGCATTTTTGTCGATGAGCACCTGCGCACCAGCATCCCTGGCGTGTATGCCGGTGGAGACTGCGTCAGCCTGGGCCAGGACCTCACCGTCCAGGCCGTACAGCACGGCAAACTGGCCGCCGAGGCCATGCACGCCCAACTCATGCTCAACGTGGAGGCTGCATAAATGGCCGATCTCTCGATTGTCTTCGCTGGCATCAAAGCCCCCAATCCCTTTTGGCTGGCCTCGGCGCCACCCACCGACAAGGCCTACAACGTAGTCCGCGCGTTTGAAGCCGGCTGGGGCGGCGTTGTGTGGAAAACCCTCGGCGAGGACCCGGCAGCGGTCAATGTCTCGTCGCGTTATTCGGCGCACTATGGCGCTAACCGGGAAGTGCTGGGCATCAATAACATCGAACTGATTACCGACCGCTCGCTGGAGATCAACCTGCGGGAAATCACCCAAGTGAAAAAGGACTGGCCGGACCGCGCCTTGATCGTGTCGCTGATGGTGCCTTGTGTCGAAGAGTCATGGAAAAACATCCTGCCCCTGGTCGAGGCCACCGGCTGCGACGGTATCGAGCTGAACTTCGGCTGCCCCCACGGCATGCCCGAACGCGGAATGGGCGCAGCGGTGGGCCAGGTGCCGGAGTACGTGGAACAGGTGACGCGCTGGTGCAAGACCTATTGCTCGCTGCCGGTGATCGTCAAGCTCACACCCAACATCACCGACATCCGCGTCGCAGCCCGTGCCGCCTATCGCGGCGGCGCCGATGCGGTGTCGCTGATCAACACCATCAACTCCATCACCAGCGTCGACCTGGAACGCATGGTCGCCCTGCCGGTGGTCGGCACCCAGAGTACCCATGGCGGCTATTGCGGCTCGGCGGTCAAGCCGATCGCGTTGAACATGGTCGCCGAGATCGCCCGCGACCCGCAGACCCAGGGCCTGCCGATCTGCGGCATCGGCGGGATCGGTAATTGGCGTGACGCGGCAGAATTCGTCGCCCTGGGTTGCGGCGCGGTACAGGTGTGTACGGCGGCGATGCTGCATGGCTTCCGAATTGTCGAGGAAATGAAAGACGGCCTGTCGCGGTGGATGGACGGCCAAGGCTACAGCAGCTTGCAGGAATTCTCTGGACGCGCGGTGGGTAACACCACGGACTGGAAATACCTGGACATCAACTACCAGGTCATCGCCAGGATTGATCAAGAAGCATGCATTGGCTGTGGGCGTTGCCACATCGCCTGCGAGGACACGTCGCACCAGGCGATCACTAGCCTGAAACTGGCAGACGGGACGCATAAATATGAAGTGATCGACGATGAATGCGTGGGGTGCAATCTGTGTCAGATCACCTGCCCGGTGGCGGATTGCATTGAGATGGTGCCGATAGAGACGGGCAAGCCGTTTCTGAACTGGACACAGGATCCGCGTAATCCGTACCGAGAGGCCGTATGAGCAAGCACATATTGCGAGCCCCCATGAGCTCAGGCTAGGAGATACCTAACCCAAAAATGTGGGAGCGGGATTGTTCGCTCCCACATTTGCGATGCTTACATTCGATAGACCTACCAAAGACCATGAAAGAGCTCAAACTTGCCCCCTCAAGGCTCCAACCCAATCCCGCGCAATATCACACTCGTCACCGTCTGCACCGCCCGCTCAAACTGCAGGTCCGACAGTGCCTGGTGGTCATTCAGGATCATCACCTGATGATCAAAGTCGGCATAGTGCTGGGTCGATGCCCAAATCATGTACAACAGACTCGACGGTTCCACCGCCAGGATGCGCTTGTCTTGCACCCATTGGCGGATTTTCGCTTCCTTCATCTTGGCCCAGTCATACAGGCTGGCGTCCAGCGCCTCACCCAGGGTCGGGGCGCCGTGGATGATTTCGTTGGCCCAGACTTTTGAACCATACGGCCGGCTGCGCGAATGCTGCATCTTTGCGCGGATGTAGCTACTGAGCACAACCCGTGGGTCGTCGAACATCTCGAAACACAGCGCGTCCTGCTTCCAGACCTCCAGCAAGTCGAACAGCACCGCACTGTATAACTCGCTTTTGGTGCTGAAGTAATAATGCAGGTTGGAACGCGGCAATTGCACTTCTTCGGCAATGTCAGCCATAGCCGTGCCGCCGTAGCCCTTTTCGGCGAAGACTTTCTCGGCCGCCAGCAGAATTTTCTCGACGTTGACTCGACGAATACCGATCTTGTGATTGCCCATAAGGGCTCCCTGAAAACATCATCTTGCGAAGACTACCACCCGCTCTAGATCGGGGCGACAGCCTGAGTCGAAACTTCGTACACTGCCCCTTCTTTCTACTTGATGGGTATTGCACATGTTGATCAAGAAAGCCCTGACGATCATTACCTTGCTGGCCTCTCTGCTGGGCGCTTCGACAGCCATTGCCCACGCTCACCTGGAAAGCTCCGTGCCCGCTGCCGACAGCCGCGTCACTGACCCCGCAGAGCTGCGCCTGACGTTCAGCGAAGGCGTTGAGGCCATTTTCACCAAGGTGTCCCTGAGCAAGGACGGCACCGAAGTTGCGATCAAGGGCCTGGAAACCCCGGATACCGACAAGAAAACCCTGGTGGTCACACCCGCTGCACCGTTGGCAGCGGGCACCTACAAGGTCCAATGGCACGCCGTCTCGGTCGACACCCACAAAAGCGCTGGCAGTTACAGTTTCAAGGTCGGCCAATAAGCCATGGCGACCCTGCTGGTCCTGTGCCGCTTCCTGCACTTCACGGTTGTGCTGCTGATGTTTGGGGCCTGTGCGTTCCGGCCCTGGCTGCTGGGTAAATCACCCCGCCCCGTGCTCGACCGGCAATTGTCACGTATCACCCGGTTGCTGGCCTGGCTGGCCCTGATATCCGCCGTCATCTGGCTGCTGCTGATCAGTGCCAGCATGGCGGACACGCAGTTGCCGGCACTGGAGTTGTCGACGGTGCAACAGGTATTGTCCAAGACCTTTTTCGGTAAGGTCTGGAGCCTGCACCTACTGCTGAACATGTTGCTGGTGCTGGCGCTGTTTACTTCATGGACGAATGTGCGCCTGTTGCTCAGCGCCGGGTTGCTGGTGACATTGGCGCCGATCGGTCATGGCGCCATGCTCGACGGCAGCAGCGGGCAGTTACTGATCCTCAATCAAGTCGTGCACCTGCTGTGCGTCGGCGCCTGGCTAGGCGGCTTACTGGTGCTGGGGTTGATCATCCGTCAGCCGGCAAGCGATCCGCTGGAGGCCATACTCAAGCGCTTTAGCGGCTTGGGTTACTGGCTGGTGGCAGGATTGCTGATCACCGGGTTGATCAATATTCGTGTGCTCACCGGGCAGTTCTGGCCAACGCCGCTGTTTAGCGGCTTTGCCCTGATTCTATTGATCAAGGTCTTGCTGGTTGCCGGCATGCTGGGACTGGCGCTGCTCAACAGACTGCGGATGCGCAACTGCGAGCAGCGACTGGGTTCGCTGCAAGCCAGCGTAGCAATGGAATGGCTGCTGGGCGTAGCGGCGGTGGCCGCCGTGTCGCTGCTGGGCACCTTGCCACCGATGCTGATCGCCGGCTAAGCCATTTTCCTCTGGTACTTCCCATATCAACCCATGCCAGCAGTCATCGTATAACTTCTTATTGACATTCCCCGGAAACCCCGCAAATATCCCTCGCAAAGTTGTACGACGACGTATAACGAAAAATAAAAACAATAACCGCAAAGGGAGTGTCACTGTGAGCCAACTCGCCCGCAATTCCTGGATTCGTCTCTCTCGTCACCGCCACACCCTCAGCCTGATCGGCTGCAGCAGCCTGGCCTTCGTGCTGCCCATGCCGCTACACGCCGAAGGCTTTGTCGATGACAGCAAGGTCACGCTCAATCTGCGCAACGCCTACTTCAATCGCAACTTCACCAACCCCGCCAACCCCCAGGGCAAGGCCGAAGAGTGGACGCAGAGTTTTATCCTCGATGCCAAGTCCGGATTCACCCAAGGCACCGTCGGCTTCGGCCTTGATGTGCTGGGCTTGTACTCGCAAAAACTCGACGGCGGCCGAGGCACTGCTGGGACGCAGTTACTGCCGATCCATGACGACGGCCGCCCCGCCGATAACTTCGGGCGCTTGGGCGTGGCACTCAAGACCCGGTTGTCGAAGACCGAACTGAAGGTCGGCGAATGGATGCCTGTATTGCCGATCTTGCGTTCGGATGACGGCCGTTCCCTGCCGCAAACCTTTCGCGGCGGGCAAATCACTTCCAACGAATTCGCCGGGCTGACCCTCTATGGTGGACAATTTCGCGGCAACAGCCCGCGCAATGACGCCAGCATGGAAGACATGTTCATGAACGGCAGGGCTGTGGCTACTTCAGACCGTTTCAACTTTGGTGGCGGTGAATACACCTTCAACGAAAAACGCACCCAAGTCGGGCTCTGGTACGCCGAACTGTCGGATATCTACCAGCAACAGTATGTGAACCTGAACCACAGCCAACCCCTGGGCGACTGGACGCTGGGCGCCAACCTCGGTTTTTTCAACGGCAAGGAAGACGGTAGCGCCCTGGCTGGCGATTTGGATAACAAAACGATGTTCGCCCTGCTGTCGGCCAAATACGGCGGCCACACCTTTTATGTCGGCCTGCAGAAGCTCAGCGGCGACAGCGCCTGGATGCGGGTCAATGGCACCAGTGGCGGGACCCTGGCCAACGATAGTTACAACGCAAGCTACGACAACGCCAAGGAAAAATCCTGGCAAGTGCGCCATGACTACAACTTTGTAGCCCTCGGCGTCCCCGGCTTGACGCTGATGAACCGCTACATCAGCGGCGATAATGTGCACACCGGCACAATAACCGATGGCAAGGAGTGGGGACGTGAATCGGAACTCGCCTACACGGTCCAGAGCGGCGCACTGAAGAATCTCAATGTGAAATGGCGCAACGCGACAATTCGCCGAGACTTCTCCACCAACGAATTTGACGAGAATCGGATTTTCATCAGCTACCCACTCTCACTGCTGTAACACCTGCCGGGGCTGACAGCACAAACGGAAAGTGAGGCCGCCAACCTTCGGTCAATTGCCACTAACGACGCGTTGACAAGCCGTACAAACCACCACAATATTTCCACCAAGTCATACGACAACCTACAACAAAACCAGAGATATTCATGACGACCACCTCAACCACTCCCATTGCATTCAACCGCCTGCTGCTGACCGGCGCCGCCGGTGGCTTGGGCAAGGTTCTGCGCGAGCGCCTGCGCCCCTACGCCCATATCCTGCGTTTATCCGACATCGCCGACATGGCCCCTGCCGCCGACCGTGAAGAGGTGCATCCTTGCGACCTGGCCGATAAGCAGGCCGTGCATCAACTGGTGGAAGGCGTCGATGCCATCCTGCACTTTGGCGGTGTTTCGGTTGAACGGCCGTTCGAAGAAATCCTCGGTGCCAACATCAGCGGCGTCTTTCACATTTACGAAGCCGCCCGGCGTCACGGGGTCAAACGTGTGATTTTTGCCAGCTCCAATCACGTCATCGGCTTCTACCCCCAGGACCAGAAGCTGGACACCCTCTCCCCCCGTCGCCCCGATGGTTATTACGGTCTGTCCAAATCCTACGGCGAAGACATGGCCAGCTTTTACTTCGACCGTTATGGCATCGAGACCGTGAGCATCCGCATCGGCTCCTCATTCCCCGAGCCACATAACCGCAGGATGATGCACACCTGGCTGAGCTTCGATGATCTCACCCAACTGCTGGAGCGCGCCCTATACACCCCCGACGTTGGCCACACCGTGGTCTACGGCATGTCCGACAATTTGAACGTCTGGTGGGATAACCGCTACGCGGCGCACCTGGGCTTTGTCGCCCGTGACAGCTCCGAAGTGTTCCGCAAGCAGATTGAAGCCCAACCGATGCCCGCAGCCGACGACCCGGCGCGGTTATATCAGGGCGGAGCCTTCTGCGCCGCCGGCCCGTTCGGTGATTGAACTGCCAAACCCAAGGGAATTGAGTCGCCATGCAAGCTGAGTTGATTGTTGATGCCCGCAACGCCGTGGGCGAAAGCCCGGTCTGGGTACCTGAAGAAAACGCCCTGTACTGGGTGGACATCCCCAATGGCGTGTTGCAGCGCTGGGATGCGGCCCACGGCCTGGTCAAACGTTGGAAAGGCGCGCAGATGCTCGCCTGTATCGCAAGGCATAACCAGGGGGGTTGGGTGGCCGGCATGGAAACCGGTTTCTTCCAACTGAACACCCACGACGGCGACCGCCTTGAAGCCACTGCGCTGGCAAGCGTCGAACACACGCGCCCGGACATGCGTCTCAACGATGGGCGCTGCGACCGGCAGGGACGCTTCTGGGCCGGCAGCATGGTGCTGAACATGGACGCCAACGCCGCTGAAGGCGTGCTTTATCGCTACGCGACCGGCGAGACGCCCCGCGCCGTGCTCCACGATTTCGTCACCCCTAACGGGCTGGCCTTCAGCCCCGACGGGCGCACGATGTACCTCTCGGATTCACACCCGAGCGTACAGCGGATCTGGGCCTTCGACTACGACACCGACACCGGCACACCGTCCAACCGCCGCGAGTTCGTCGACATGAATCACCACCTCGGCCGCCCCGATGGAGCGGCTATCGACGCCGAAGGTTGCTACTGGATCTGCGCCAACGACGCCGGCCTGGTTCACCGTTTCACCCCCGATGGGCGCCTCGACCGTTCCCTGTCCGTACCTGTGAAAAAACCCACCATGTGTGCCTTTGGCGGCAGCCAGCTGGACACGTTGTTCGTCACCTCGATCCGCGACGACAACACGCAATACTCTGTCGCTGGTGGCGTATTCGCGCTGAACCCCGGCGTAAAGGGACTGGAGGAACCCACGTTCACTCTCTGACCGCATCGCTGTGCCTTGAATACAACAATAAAAAACTGGAGACGAACCCCATGAACTTCAAACGCACCTTGCTCGCCGCCGCACTCCCTCTCACCTTTGCATTCGCCAACGTCGCCCACGCCCTGGAAATCAAATTCGCCGACATTCACCCCGACGGTTACCCAACCGTAGTCGCCGAAAAAAGCATGGGCGCGGCCCTGACCAAGGAGAGCAACGGCGAGCTGACCTTCAAGTACTTTCCGGGTGGGGTCCTCGGATCGGAGAAAGAAGTCGTCGAACAGGCCCAGGTCGGCGCGATCCAGATGACCCGCGTCAGCCTCGGTATCGTCGGGCCGGTGGTGCCGGACGTGAATGTATTCAACATGCCATTCGTATTTCGTGACCAGGCGCACATGCGCAAAATCATCGACGGTGAAATCGGCGACGAAATCCTCGACAAGATCTCCAACTCCGAGTTCGGCCTGGTAGCCCTGGCGTGGATGGACGGAGGCACGCGCAACCTCTACACCAAGAAACCGGTGCGCAAGATCGAAGACCTCAAGGGCATGAAGATTCGCGTGCAAGGCAACCCGATGTTCATCGAAACCATTAATGACATGGGCGGCAACGGCATTGCCATGGACACCGGCGAAATTTTCAGTGCCCTGCAGACTGGCGTGATCGACGGCGCAGAAAACAACCCACCGACCCTGCTGGAACACAACCACTACCAGAGCGCCAAGTACTACACCCTCACTGAACATCTGATCCTGCCCGAGCCCATCGTAATGTCGAAAATCACCTGGGAAAAACTCACTCCGGACCAGCAAACCATGGTGAAGAAAGCCGCCAAGGCCGCCCAGGCCGAAGAGCGGGTGCTGTGGGACAAAAAAACCGCCAGCAGCGAGGAAAAACTCAAGGCCGCCGGTGTCGAGTTCATCACCGTCGACAAAAAACCCTTTTATGAGGCAACGGCCGGGGTAAGGGCCAAGTATGGCGCTCCGTTCGCCGACATGATCAAGCGCATCGACGCCGTTCAATAACTCCCCGCCCCCTCGCATAAGGCCTGGCGCGGTGGACTGCGGATGCAGCCGTCGCGCCCGGTTACGGTGAACGCCATGAAGAATTTACTGCTGCGCATCAACGACCGTATCTACATGACCTGTATATGGGTCGCAGGCCTCTCGGTACTCGGGGTCGCGTTGATTATTCCCTGGGGCATCTTCGCTCGCTACATCCTCGGTACCGGCTCCAGTTGGCCGGAACCCGTCGCTATTTTGCTGATGCTGGTCTTCACCTTCGTCGGCGCCGCCGCCAGCTACCGTGCGGGTGCGCACATGTCCGTGGCCATGGTCACCGACCGCCTTCCCCCCGCTACACGCCATATGGTCAGCATTGTCACGCAATTGTTAATGGCGACTATTTGCCTGTTCATGACGATCTGGGGCGCCAAGCTGTGCCTGTCGACCTGGAATCAGTTCATGAGCGCAATCCCTACCCTGCGCGTCGGCGTGACCTACATGCCAATTCCGCTCGGTGGGCTGCTGACCCTGGTGTTTGTCCTTGAAAAACTCCTGCTCGGGGACCAGAGCAACCGGCGGGTCGTGCGTTTCGACCTGGTTGAAGAAAGCGAAGGGGCTGCCTGAAATGGATGCATTGATTCTGCTGGGCAGTTTTGTCGCGTTGATCCTCATCGGCATGCCCGTGGCCTATGCGCTTGGCCTCTCGGCCTTGATCGGTGCGTGGTGGATCGACATCCCATTCCAGGCCCTGATGATTCAGGTAGCCGGTGGGGTAAACAAGTTTTCGCTGATGGCGATCCCGTTTTTCGTACTGGCCGGGGCAATCATGGCCGAGGGCGGCATGTCTCGCCGACTGGTTGCGTTTGCTGGGGTGCTGGTGGGTTTCGTACGCGGCGGCTTGTCCTTGGTCAACATCATGGCCTCAACTTTTTTTGGTGCGATTTCCGGCTCATCGGTGGCCGACACCGCCTCCGTCGGCTCGGTCCTGATACCCGAAATGGAACGTCGCGGCTACCCACGGGAGTTCGCCACCGCAGTGACGGTGAGCGGTTCGGTGCAGGCATTGCTGACCCCACCCAGCCATAACTCGGTGCTCTACTCCCTGGCCGCTGGCGGGACCGTATCGATTGCCTCGCTGTTCATGGCCGGCGTCGTCCCGGGCCTGCTGATGAGCGCCTGCCTGATGGTGCTGTGCCTGATCTTCGCGAAAAAGCGCAGTTACCCCAAGGGCGAAGTGATCCCGCTCAAGCAGGCACTGAAAATCTGCGCCGACGCCCTGTGGGGCCTGATGGCCATGGTAATCATCCTCGGCGGCATCCTGTCGGGCATCTTCACTGCCACCGAATCGGCGGCAATTGCCGTGCTGTGGGCATTCTTCGTCACCATGTTCATCTACCGCGACTACAAGTGGAACGAACTGCCGAAATTGATGCATCGCACGGTACGCACTATTTCCATTGTGATGATCCTCATCGCCTTTGCCGCCAGCTTCGGCTACATCATGACCCTGATGCAGATCCCGGCGAAGATCACCACGATGTTCCTGACATTATCCGACAACCGCTACGTGATCCTGATGTGCATCAACGTGATGCTCCTGCTGTTGGGGACGGTGATGGACATGGCGCCGCTGATCCTGATTCTTACGCCCATCCTGATGCCGGTGATTCTCGACATTGGCGTGGACCCAGTGCAGTTCGGCATGATCATGCTGGTAAACCTGGGCATCGGCCTGATAACCCCACCGGTGGGCGCGGTGCTGTTCGTCGGCGCGGCCGTGGGTAAAGTCAGTATCGAAAACACGGTCAAATCCCTGCTGCCGTTCTATGCCGTGTTGTTCCTGGTGTTGCTGGCTATCACGTATATTCCAGCCTTGTCGTTGTGGCTGCCGGCTCTGGTGTTGTAAACCCTATGAATACGCCAATCCTCGAACTCACGGACGACATCACCTGCCTCACCCTCGCCCCGGCGCTGGGGGGCAGCATCGTCAACTGGAGCGTATGCAGCAGCGGCCAGCCGCTGTTGCGTCACAGCCCACAACATGCCATCGACGCCGGCCTGCCGGGCAAGCTCGGCTGTTTCCCATTGGTGCCCTGGTCGAACCGGATTGCCGAAGGTGGTTTCGATACGCCTGGGGGCTGGCAACCCTTGACGCCGAATGCTGCGAGTGACGCGCTGCCGATTCATGGAAGTGCCTGGCAACAGGCGTGGCAGGTACTGAGCCAGACGCCCAATGAAGTGGTGCTGCAACTGGAGAGCAGCACACCGTTTGCCTATCGCGCGCAGCAGCGTTTTAGTTTGGAAGGCGGTGAGTTGAGCATCCAACTGCAGGTCACGCATCTGGCGCAGAACGCGTCCTGGCATGGCTTGGGGTTGCACCCGTATTTTCCGCGCAGGGCGGATACACGGTTGCAGGCCAAGGCCGCGCAAGTGTGGTTGTGCGATGAAACCAAGTTGCCGACCGGGTTGGCACCTGTGGCATCACTATGGGATTTTTCACGCCTCAGGAGGTTGCCTGAGGGGCTGGTGGATAACGGGTTTTGCCAGTGGGACGGGCAATGTGTGATTGAACAGCCAGAGCTGGGTTATGCGCTGCAATGCCTGGCTACAGGGGCTGATTACTTCTTGCTGTATTGCCCGCCGGGGTTGGATTTCTTTTGCATTGAACCGGTTAGCCATCCGGTGAACGCACATCATCTGCCCGGGCGGCCGGGGTTGAAATTACTGGAATTCGGGGAGTCAGTGCAACTGGGCGTCAGGTTCAAGTACCGGGCTCTGCAAGAGCGTGGGCGCCGCCTTGCACTCTAAGGCGGTGTATCCTTCAACTGCCCAGCCGTATCGATACTCACCACCACCGACAACCCCGGTCGCAGCCGCTCAATCTGCTCCTGCCCCGCATCCACCAGAATCCGCACCGGTACCCGTTGGGCAATCTTGACGAAATTGCCCGTGGCATTATCCGCCTGCAACAAGCTGAACTCAGACCCCGTGGCCGGCGAGATACGCTGCACTGTCCCATGAAACTTACGATGGTCCAGCGCATCGACGGTAAAGGTCACAGGCTGTCCTACCTGCACGTTATCCATCTGGGTTTCTTTCATATTGGCAATCACCCACAACTGGTTCGGCACCAGCGCCATCAACTGCGCACCAGAGTTGACGTAAGCCCCCAGACGCACGCCAATCTGCCCCAATTGCCCATCTCGCGGCGCCAATACGCGCGTGTTGGACAGGTCGATACGCGCCAGCTCCACCGCTGCATCAGCACTGGCGACCGCTGCTTCCAATGAGCCGCGATTGACAATCACCGTCTGCAAGTCCTGCCGGGCGATTTCCAGACTGGCCTGGGCCTGGGCCACGGCGGCGATGGTCTGGGCATGGGCGGCACGGGTTATATCCAGTTCACGCCGGGACACCGAACCATCGCTGATCAGTTCTTCGTTGCGACGCAAATCAGCCGTGCTTTTGCGCGCCTGGGCCTGGCTGTCGGCCAGGGCAGCCTGGCGCAATTTGATGGTAGCTTCGGCGCTGTTGCGTTGCTGCACCACATTGGCCAGGGACGCCTGCTGCACCGCCAGTTGCGCCAGGGCCTGATCCAGGCGCTGCTTGTAGATCCGGTCATCGAGGCGCACCAGTAAATCCCCGGCCTTGACGTGCTGGAAATCCTGGACTGGCACCTCATACACATAACCACTGAGCTGTGGCCCGATGATCGTCACCTGGCCACGTACCAGAGCGTTTTCAGTGGTTTGCACTGCGCTGCTAAATGGCGGCAATTGCCAGGCGTACAGCACGATCAACACCCCGATAATGGCAATCGCGGCAAACCCCAGCGACGAGATGATCCGCACCCGCAAGGACCGCGGTTCGGTGGATGTGGCGCCCGCTGGCGTGGTGCCTTCGGGCGTCGCGGCAATTGCATTGGTCGTCGTGGTAGTCGTGGTCGGTTCAGTCATGAAGGAAGTGCGCCGCTGGGTTGAACAGGAGACGCTGCACTGGCGGCAGCTTTTTTGGTAGTACTCATCAGCCAAAGGCTGCGGGTGAAGATCCAGAACATGGTCAGCATCGCGATCACCGCGATCAGCATGAACACATCGTTATAGGCCATGACGTTGGCTTCCCGGGTTGCCGCCGTGGCCAGGCTGCGGATGCCCATCAGGTTGCGCAGTTCGGGGTCGGCGATCACCGGACCGTAGGCCGATCCCCCGCTCTGCACTCGCGCCGCGACGCGCGGGTCGATCAGGGTCAGGTGCTCGACAATCATGCTGGAGTGAAACTTCTCGCGCACCACCTGGAAGGTACCGAGCAACGCCGCACCGATCAGCCCACCCAGGTTCTGGCAAATGCCGAACAGCACCGAGAAACTGACCAGATTGCGCGGGTTGCTCAACACATTGCGCATCCCCAGCACCATGGTCGGCCCGAGGAAAAACGTGCCCCCGAAGCCTAGCAGGAACTGGCTGAGGTACATGTTCTCTGGCCGGGTCAGGTTGCTGGAGAAACTGTCCATCACAGAACCGGTGGCCATCAGCGCCAGGGATATCACCAACGGCATCAGCAAGTGCGCCGGGTTGATGGTCAGGGCACTGATCACCAGGCCACTGATTGCTCCCAACAGCATCACCAGATACAGGGTGCGCATCTGTTCGCTGCTCATGTTCAGGGCCTGCAGGAAACCCACGGCGCCAGTGGATTGCTCGGAGAGCACCATGCGGATCAGGATCACCGCCAGCGCCAGGCGAATCATCACCCCGCCCCCCAGCCAACGGGTCATCAGCAACGGATTGGCGCGGTTATGCTCGATAGCCAGCCCGGTCATGATCAGCACCACGGACGCGGCCGAGGCGATGCCGATCCATGGGGCTTCGAGCCACCAGTCGATCCGGCCCAAAGACAGCACGGCACACAGCAGCGCTACGCCCGAAGCCAGCAAGGCGAAGGTCAGGAAGTCGAGCTTCTCAAAAGTCTTGAAGCGATCGCCCGGCGGTAATTTGAGCAGGAACACGCACCCCAGGCAGATCAGCGCCATGCCCAGCTCAAACAAATACAACCCCCGCCATTCAGCGATTTGCAGCAAGTCCTCGGTAAACAAACGCGCCAACGGCAAGGCCAACTGTGCAGTGCCCAGACCCAGTACCAAGGCCTTGAGCCGCCACTTAGCCGGAAACGCCTGCACCATGTAGTACAAACCCAGGGAACTGAGGGCCGCCCCCACCATGCCGTGGGCTGCCCGCACGGCAATCGCGGAACTGAGGTCGTTGACGAACAGGTGGCCGAACGTGACCAGGGCGTAAAGCATCAGGAACACTTCGGTAAACGCACGCAACCCGAATTGCTGGCGAAACTTCACCAGCAGCAGGTTCATCGAGACATTGGTCATGACATAGGCGGCGGGCAGCCAGGCCATTTCCGCAGTTGTTGCACCCAACGCGCCTTGCAGATAAGGCAGGTTGGCGATCACCAGCGCGTTGCCCAACCCGCCGGTGATCGCCACCAACACGCCGACCAGAGCAAAGGCCCAGCGCTTGAGCGTGGGGTGATGGGGCGTCGACGGCGACCCTGGCAAGCTCGGGCGCTCGTGAGGTTGCCAGGTGTGAGGGGTGTATTTATCCATTGCCTGACCTAGATGACCGACGCGCGAGGCCGGTAAAACCATGACTCAGAGAGTAGTAGACCTGAGCTAAGTTCATCTTGTCATGTCGAGGATTAACTCGCGCCCATATTTCTGATTGGGTTCAGGCCCTTAGATCCAGCCCAACCAGCTCCAGTAGGTAGCGGCGAAGACCAGCATCAGCAGGTAGCCGATCAAAGTCACCAACAAGCCCACCTTGGCGAACTGCCGTGCCGTGAAGGTCCCCGTCCCCAGGCACACCATGTTCTGCGGCGCGTTGATCGGCAGGATAAAGCCATAGCTGACCACAAACCCCAGCAACATGGTCATGCCCAGGCGGCTGAAATCCCCCGGCAGGGTTTGCAGCACAGCGATCAGGATCGGCAACAGCGCCGAGGTCAACGCCGTGGCGCTGGCAAACCCGAGGTGGATCACGATCAGGAACGCCGCAAGGATCGCAAACACGCCCAGCGGCCCCAGTTGATCCAACCCGGTGTGCCCCACCACCTGTGTCCCCAGCCATTGTCCGGCCTGGGTGGTGAGTAGCGCGGTGCCAAGGCTGATGCCCACACCGAACACAATCACCGTGCCCCATGGAATGCGCGACTGCACATCCTTCCAGGTCATCACGCCGATCCCCGGCATCAGCAGCAAGACCAGGCCGGCGTAGGTGGTGGAGGTAGTGTCAAAGCTGTGCAAGCGCCCTTCAGTGGCCCAGGCCAGCAACAGCAGGATCGATACCGTCAGCAAGCGCTTCTGCGGGCCAGTCATCGGGCCGATGTCCACCAACGACTGCGCCACCGCTTCCTTGCCGCCGGGGATGCTGTTGCTTTCCGGTGGCAGCAACTTGAGTACCAGCAGCAGCAACACTGCCGACATGATCACCGCCCACGGCGCCCCGGCGATCAGCCAGTCGATCCACGACACACGCTGGCCGAGCATCTTGTCCATGAAACCGACCGTCAACAGGTTCTGCGCGGCGGCGGTCTGAATACCGACATTCCAGATGCTGGTGCCCTGGGCCACAACGATCATGATCCCGGCGGCGATGTTCGAGCGTTTGTCCACGCCAAAGGCCGCAATCACCCCCATCATGATCGGCACCACACAGGCGCTGCGCGCAGTGGCGCTGGGCACCACCAGACTGAGCAGGATGGTCACCGCAATCGCCCCCAGCAGGATCCCCCGGGTGCTGGTCCCCACGCGAGTCAGGGTGACCAGCGCAATACGCCGGTCCAGGCCGGTGTGGGTCATGGCGGCGGCGATGAACAGCGCGCCGGCCACCAACGCCAGGGCCGGGTTCGAAAACCCGGTCAGCGCCATGCTGATTGCCGGGCTGGAGCCAATCAGTTGGGTCGGGGTCTGCACGGACGGCGCGGTGCCCAGCAAAAACGCCATCAGCGAAGTGATCATGATCGCACTGGCTTCGTAGGACACCGCTTCGGTGATCCACACCACCACGGCAAACGCGAGGATTGCCAACATCCGGTGGCCCGCCACCGGCAAGTCAGCGGGTACTGGCAACAGCAGCACTGCGACCATTGCCAGCACAGCGCAAACCAGGCCAATGGGTAATTTGAAGGAAACAGCGGGTGTAGCAGGGACGCTCATGCAGATCTCCGGCAGCCAGGATGTTCAGGCGTGCAGGATGAGACCAGGCGGCGCAGGAGGTGTTGACAGGTATCAACGGCGAGCCGATTAACCCAGCAACTGGCTCAGCACCGCGCGCAATTTTCCAGGCTTGACCGGTTTGTTCAACAACGGGGCCTGCAGACGCTGCAACGAGCGACGGCATTGGTCAGTGCGATCGGCGGTAATGATCACCGCCGGAATCGTCGAAGCGAAATGCTCGCGCAGTTGCCTGACCACCTCGCAGCCAACCACGCCATGGTCGAGGTGATAATCCGCCAGGATCAATTCCGGCGCCCTGCCCTGCAACGCAACCAACGCACCCGCCTGATCAGTGGCGACCACCACCTCACAGCCCCATTGCCCCAACAACGCGCTCATGCTTTCCAGGATGGTGACTTCGTTGTCCAGCACCAACAGCCGTCGTCCCGGCAACGGATTGCCAGCGCCGGCCTGAGGCATTGCCTGGCACAGCGGCAACGGCATTTCAGGCGACAGCGGCACCTCGATACTGAACATCGAACCGCGCCCCGGCCATGACCGCACAGCTATCTGGTAGCCGAGGATCTTGGCAATACGCTCGACAATCGCCAGCCCCAAGCCGACCCCCTTGCGATCCGCCGCACGCCCCACATTCAACTGATTGAACTCAAGGAAAATCGATTCGAGGCTATCGGCAGCAATCCCGCGTCCGGTGTCCCAGACTTCCAGGCGCAAACGCTCGCCCCGGCGGCGCGCCCCCAACAGAATGCAGCCCTCGTCGGTGTAGCGACAGGCATTGCTGAGGAAGTTGCGCAGGATACGTGTCAGCAGACGCAGGTCGGTATTGATGGCGTAGCGGCCCATATGCACCCGCAGGTTGAGCCCCGCCGCCGCCGCCACCGATTGGAACTCCGACACCAGCGGCGCCAGCAATTCATCGAGTCGGTACAAGGCGATATCCGGCTTGACCGCCGCCTGGTCGAGCCGCGAGATGTCGAGCAGGTCGGCGAGCAAGTCCTCTGCGCCTTCCAGGGCTTGGTGAGTGCGCTCCACCAGCACCTGCTCGGCACTCGGCAAACGCCGTTCGCGCAGCGTGGAAATCAACAGCCGTGCGGCGTTGAGCGGCTGCAACAGATCATGACTGGCCGCCGCCAGGTACTTGTCCTTGCTGCGATTGGCAGCCTGGGCGGCATCACGTGCATCGCGCAGGTCCTGCTCGATGCGTTCGCGCCGGGCGATCTGCTGTTGCAGGTTGCGGTTGGCTTCCAGCAATTCATCGGTGCGCGCGGCGACCCGTTGTTCCAACTCGTCGTTCAACCCTTTGTAGCGATTGCGCTCGGCCTCGAGCTCGTCCAGGCGCGCCGTCAGTTCCGGATAATGGCTTTTGCGCGCCGAGTGATCGCCCAACCCCAGCAGCCCGGCCAACGCACGTTGTTGATCGTCAGAGAGCTTCGCCATAGACGACCTCGACGTCACGCTGGCTCGACTCGCGCGGGTTGGTAAGGATGCACGGATCATGCATGGCGTGTTGCGACAGGAACGGAATATCCGCCACTCGTACGCCGTGCAAACCCAGGGTTTCATGAAAGCCGATCGCATGTTTCAGGGCTATCAGGTGCTCCACCAGTCGCCCGCAGATCTGCCGATGATTGAGGCCCCGGCAATCGATGCCGAACGTCTCGGCAATCACCTTGAAGCGTTCCGGGGCCGAGTTGTAGTTGAACGCCACCACGTGCTCCACCAGCACCGCGTTGCACAAGCCATGGGGCAGGTCAAGGAAGCCTCCCAGGCTGTGGGACATGGCATGCACCGCGCCGAGGATCGCATTGGAAAATGCCAGCCCGGCCTGCATGCTGCCGAGCATGATCTTCTCGCGCAGGGCGATGTCGCTCGGGTTGGCGATCATCTGCACCAGGTTGCCGTTGATCAGGCGCATGGCCTCCAGCGCATGGGGATCGGTCAACGGCCCGTGACCGGTGGACACGAACGCCTCGATGGCATGCACCAGCGCGTCGATGCCGGTACAGGCCGAGAGGAACGGGTCCATGCTCGCAGTGGTTTCCGGATCGATCAACGACACATCCGGCACCACCGCCTTGCTGACGATGGAGAACTTCATGCGCTCCTGCTGATTGGAAATAATCACGAACTGCGATACGTCGGCCGATGTACCGGCGGTGGTCGGGATCAGGATCAGCGGCGGGCTGGGTACGCGAATGGTGTCCACGCCTTCAAACTCAAGGATGCTGCATCCATGAGCGACAACGATGCCGATAGCCTTGCCGCAATCCATCGGGCTGCCGCCACCGACGGCGACGATCACATCACAATGGTTCTCGCGGTAGACCTCGGCGCCGAGCATCACTTCTTCGACACGCGGATTGGGCGAAACGGCGGTGTACAGGCAGTAATCGATACCCAGGGCGTGCAGGCTGGCCTCGACATCCGTGACCCAGCCGGCGGCAACCACACCGGGATCACTGACCACCAGTACCTTGCGCGCACCAAAAGTCTTGGCGTAGTTGCCCACATTGTGCCGGGAGCCGGCACCGAAGATGATTTCAGGGGAGACGAATTTACGCAGTTGGCTGAGGCTATGGCTCATTGGAAAGCCTGTTTTTATTGTTTTGGAAGAGGCATTCCACACTAAACCATCCGCAGGTAAATGCAATCAGACCAAAGAGTAGCCCGTAGCAGCTGTCGAGCCACGGCGAGACAGCTGCTATCCAGGCTTGCGTCTCAGCGGCTGGCGAAGTACATGGTCACTTCAAAGCCGATACGCAGGTCGGTGAACGCGGGTTTAGTCCACATGGGGCGGTCCTCTTGTTGTGCCGGAAGATTCCGGTAGGGCTATTAATGCATGGGGCAGACGGTGGGCGAATGCTACTTTCGAGGGAGGTTGGGGGTGCGTTGGTATCACCCCTCCCCCTCTGGGGCGAGAGGTTGCCCCAACGCCAGGTACAAACCTGGGATCAAAAGAACCCCAGCGGATTGACATCATAGCTCACCAACAGATTCTTGGTCTGCTGATAATGATCCAGCATCATCTTGTGATTTTCCCGCCCGACCCCGGATTTCTTATACCCGCCAAACGCCGCATGCGCCGGGTACAAGTGATAGCAGTTGGTCCACACGCGCCCTGCCTTGATCGCCCGGCCCATGCGATACGCACGGTTGATATCGCGGGTCCACAACCCGGCGCCCAGGCCGAACTCGCTGTCGTTGGCAATCGCCAGGGCTTCGGCTTCATCCTTGAACGTAGTGATGCCCACCACCGGACCGAAGATTTCTTCCTGGAACACACGCATCTTGTTATGCCCCTTGAGCAGGGTCGGCTGGATGTAATAGCCGCTGGACAGGTCACCTTCCAGACGCTCGGCCGCGCCACCGGTGAGCAGCTCGGCGCCTTCTTCCTCAGCGATTTTCAGGTAGGAAAGGATCTTGTCGTATTGCTGCTCGGAAGCCTGGGCGCCGACCATGGTCTCGGTGTCCAGCGGGTTTCCGCGTTTGATCTTGACGATTTTCTTCATCACCTCGGCCATGAACGGCTCGTAGATCGACTCCTGCACCAACGCCCGCGACGGGCAGGTGCAGACTTCGCCCTGGTTGAAGAACGCCAGCACCAGGCCCTCGGCGGCCTTTTCGATAAACGCCGGTTCAGCACTCATGATGTCTTCAAAGAAAATGTTCGGGGACTTGCCACCCAGCTCCACAGTGGACGGAATGATGTTTTCGGCCGCTGCGTGCATGATGTGCGCGCCGATCGGGGTCGAGCCGGTAAAGGCAATCTTGGCGATGCGTTTGCTGGTGGCCAGCGCTTCACCGGCTTCACGGCCAAACCCCTGAACGATGTTCAGCACACCGGGTGGCAGTAAATCGGCAATCAGTTCGGCAAACACCGTAATCGACAGTGGCGTCTGCTCGGCCGGCTTGAGCACGATGCAGTTGCCGGCAGCGAGCGCCGGGGCCAGTTTCCAGGCGGCCATCAACAGCGGGAAGTTCCACGGGATGATCTGCCCGACCACGCCCAGCGGCTCGTGGAAGTGATAGGCGGCAGTCAGTTCGTTGATCTCGGCAGCACTGCCTTCCTGGGCACGAATGCAGCCGGCGAAATAACGGAAGTGGTCGGCGGCCAACGGCACGTCGGCGTTGAGGGTTTCACGCACGGCCTTGCCGTTGTCCCAGGTTTCGCTGACAGCCAGTACTTCGAGGTTCTGTTCAATGCGATCGGCGATTTTCAGCAACACCAGGGAGCGATCCTGGGCCGAGGTCTTGCCCCACGCATCGGCCGCGGCGTGAGCGGCGTCCAGGGCCTTGTCGATATCAGCGGCAGTGGAGCGGGGAAACTCGGCAATCACTGCGCCGGTGACCGGCGACGAATTGGTGAAGTATTGGCCATTGATCGGCGCAACGAACTCACCGCCGATGAAATTACCGTAGCGCGGTTTGAAAGTGACGATGGCGCCTGGGGTTCCGGGTTGTGCGTAGATCATGGTGAGGCCTCTGTTTTTTGTGATGTTGTCAGGGGTTTACGTGCTGCATCTGCTCACGTTCGTACTGCGGATACAGGTGGCTGACGCTGCGGATCAATTCGTAGCGAGTGAGGCTGATGGCGGCAAACCGCTGCGGGATCGGGCTGCGGATCAGCTCCGGCATATCGCGGCCGTGGCTGGCGCCGTCGCGCAGCAGTTGATCGAGCCAGCCGAGGTAGTCGCGCATCTGCTCGAAGGGCTTGGCATCGGTTGCCACCGGACCATGGCCAGGCACCACCAGGGTCCAGGGCAAACCTTGCAGGGTGGCGATATCCGCCAGCCAGGTCGCCAGTCCCGGGGTATGCGGTGTGGTCAGGGCACGCTGGTAAAACACCAGGTCTCCTGCAAACAGTACGCCGGTTTTTTCATCCATAATCGCCAAGTCGGCGCCACTGTGGCCGCCGAGTTCAAGCAGGCGTAAGGAATGGCTTCCGAACGTCATCACGCCTGGCACCAGGGCTTGGGTAGGCAACACCACTTCGGTGCCGCGCATCCAGTCGCCGACCATCCGATACAGGTTCTCGGCCATGCTGTCGCCCTGCTCGTGCAGCAACTGCGTGGTTCCCGCCAAGGCACCGATAGGCACGTCCTTGAAGACCTGGTTGCCCAGGGCATGGTCGGGGTGATGGTGAGTCAGCAGCACCTGGATCACCGGTTTATCGGTAACGCTGGCGATGGCCTGGCGCAACGCTTCGCCGTAGCGCCTGGACGGCCCGGTGTCGACCACGACTACACCGGGCTCGGTGACGATAAAGCCGACATTGACGATGTTGCCGCCGTTGTCCCGAGTAAAATTATCGGTGCTGCCCTCCAGCAACCAGGTGTTGTCAGCGATCTGTCGTGGCTTGAGGTGGTAGTCCAGATCAGCCAGCACTGGCAGGCTCAGGGCGATCAGCCACAATAGAATCCAGCGCAGGGTCACGGGATGTCCGCCTCGAATTGGCTGCCGCCAGTGTCGCGCAGCATCAGCCGGGTATGCCCCGGCCCTTCGATATCAAAGGCCAGGTTGGGATTTTCGCTGACGGCCGGGAACAGCTCCAGGCGCGCCAGCAGCTCACCGTCGGCAGCGCGCAGCTCGGCCTGGTTGATGAAAAACTCGGGAATGCCGCTGACCATGCCGTTATCCATGGGATGTGATACCTGCAGCTTTACGCGGCTCAACTCGGCACGTGGATAGCGCCCGCCGAACACCTCGCCCAGATGCTCTTCCCAGCCCGGCTGAGTCCTTGCCACGCTGGGCGCGGTGCAGCCGCCGCCTGCCGCGTCGATCAGGGTCGAACCGACATGCCACAGGCCATCCCTGGTCAACACGGCTGCACGCAACGGTGTGGCCTGCTCGATGCGGATACGGATCGACAGCCACGGCAGCACGCGTTCGCCGGGTTGGAAGTCGACAATTTCGGGCAGTGGATTAAGCTCGGCCCAGGCGAGGATTTTCACCACCTGGCCCTTGAACGCCCTGGCATCGATTTCCAACGGCACCTGACGTGCATCTTCGGCAAATGGCGGCGCCAGCAGCTTTACACGCTCGTCAAACACGAACGGGGCGTTGTCGAGAAAACGCTGGTGGTAATAGGCCCACATCACCGACGGCACCGGGTCGTCAGGTGCGCCCCAGGCGACCATTGGCAAACACAAGGCCCACAACCCGCAAAGGCGCATGGGTCATTCCTCTACGTATACACTGTCGAGGTACGTGCGCACTGCCCACAATGCCTCCTGGCTCAGATAATCGGCCATCTTCGGCATGTACACCCGGCCATCACGCACGGCGCCATGGCGCACCCGTTCAACGAACCACTCATCGCCGACATCGCCCTCATCGAGCATCCGCAGATCGGGGGCAATCCCGCCGGACTTGGCTTCCAGCCCGTGGCACGCCGCGCAGTTCTGGTTGTAGGCAGAGGCGCCGACTTCGATTGCCTTGTCTTTGTCCGGCGAGGTGCGATACGGGTTTATCGCGGCCCAGCCATCGGCGTCGAGCGGCACGCCGACGTCCTTGATCGGGGTCAGGCCTTTGGTTTCCACTGCGCTGGGCGTCACGTTGCCATGCGCCCAGGCGGTGCCTGCACTGATAGCGCCGGCCAGCAGGGCGGCAATGAGCAAGGCATTGCGTTTTGTTGTCATTGTTTTTCCCTCAGGTGTGCACGCAAAACCTCTTTGCAGAGGCTATGGCAACCATCTTAGAAAGCCTGCACCAGGCGCCGTATGCTGCTTTGGTGGTCGGCCCCTCCTCCCTTGGTAGTAGGGCTTGTGGGGCAGTGCCAAATCAGATGCGGTTCGGGAAATTGTCCCGGCAACATCGGGATATTTTCCGTATGCGTGCGCCCTTCCCAGACAGCAACCTGTGCAGGCCAAAACCTCCACTGGGAACTGCAACCATGACAATAAGATCGCTACCCGCCCTCTCACCGCTGTGCCTTGCCGTGCAGGCTTTCCTGCTGGCCGGCAGCCTGACCTTGAGTGCGGCAAGCTTCGCCGCCGCCACGCCTGCAAAACAGACGCAAAACGTGACGTGGGAAGACATCGCCAATGATCACTTGAGCACCAAGGACGTCCTGCAATACGGCATGGGCACCAATGCCCAGCGTTGGAGCCCGCTGGCCCAGGTCAACGACCAGAACGTGTTCAAGTTGACGCCGGCCTGGTCCTACTCGTTCGGGGATGAGAAGCAGCGCGGCCAGGAATCCCAGGCCATCGTCAGCGACGGCGTGGTGTATGTCACCGGCTCGTATTCGCGGGTCTTCGCCCTCGACGCCAAGACCGGCAAGCGCCTGTGGACCTACAGCCACCGCCTGCCCGACAACATTCGCCCGTGCTGTGACGTGGTCAACCGCGGGGCGGCGATCTTCGGCGACAAAATCTACTTCGGCACCCTCGATGCGCGCCTGGTGGCCCTCGACAAAAACACCGGCAAAGTGGTGTGGAACAAGAAATTCGGCGACCACGCCGCCGGTTACACCATGACCGGCGCCCCGGTGCTGATCAAAGACAAAGTCAGCGGCAAAGTGCTGCTGATCCACGGCAGCTCCGGCGATGAATTCGGCGTGGTCGGCCAATTGTATGCACGCGACCCGGACACCGGTGAAGAAGTGTGGATGCGCCCGTTCGTGGAGGGCCACATGGGCCGTCTCAACGGCAAGGACAGCACGCCGACCGGCGACGTCAAGGCGCCGTCCTGGCCGGATGATCCGAATACCGAAACCGGCAAGGTCGAGGCCTGGAGCCACGGCGGCGGCGCGCCCTGGCAGAGCGCCAGCTTCGATCCCGAAACCAACACCATCATCGTCGGCGCCGGCAACCCTGGCCCTTGGAACACCTGGGCACGTACCTCCAAGGACGGCAACCCCCACGACTTTGACAGCCTCTACACCTCCGGCCAAGTCGGCGTCGATCCAAGCACCGGCGAAGTGAAATGGTTCTACCAGCACACGCCAAACGACGCCTGGGATTTCTCCGGGAACAACGAACTGGTGCTGTTCGACTACAAGGACAAGGATGGCAAGGTGGTCAAGGCCACCGGTCACGCAGACCGCAACGGTTTCTTCTACGTGGTGGACCGTAACAACGGCAAATTGCAGAACGCCTTCCCCTTCGTCGACAACATCACCTGGGCTAGCCACATCGACCTGAAAACCGGGCGTCCCGTGGAGAACGAAGGCCAGCGCCCGGCCAAGCCTCTGCCGGGAGAAACCAAGGGCAAGCCGGTGGAAGTCTCGCCGCCGTTCCTGGGCGGCAAGAACTGGAACCCCATGGCCTACAGCCAGGACACCGGGCTGTTCTACATTCCTGGCAACCAGTGGAAAGAGGAATACTGGACCGAGGAAGTCAGTTACAAGAAAGGCTCGGCCTACCTGGGCATGGGTTTCCGCATCAAGCGCATGTATGACGACCACGTCGGCACGTTGCGGGCGATGAATCCGACTACCGGCAAGGTGGTCTGGGAGCACAAGGAACAGCTGCCCTTGTGGGCAGGTGTATTGGCAACCAAGGGCAACCTGGTGTTCACCGGCACCGGCGATGGCTTCTTCAAGGCCTTCGATGCCAAGACCGGCAAGGAGTTGTGGAAATTCCAGACCGGCAGCGGCATCGTCTCCCCACCCATCACCTGGGAACAGGATGGCGAGCAATACATCGGCGTCACTGTCGGCTATGGCGGCGCGGTCCCGCTGTGGGGTGGCGACATGGCCGAGTTGACCAAGCCGGTGGCACAAGGTGGTTCGTTCTGGGTGTTCAAGATCCCGAGCTGGGATATGAAGACCGCACACAAATAGCCCTCAGCCGGGAGAGCCGATGGGCTCTTCCGGCTTCCCTTCTCAAGAGGCCTTGCCATGAACCTCCTGCCTTTACTGCTCCTGCTAAGCCTGCCCCTCGCCCAAGCCGACGACGCACCGCTGGTCATCAACGGCTGCACCATCGCCGAGCACAGCCAGTGCCCCGGCGCCAACCTCAAGGGCGCCAACCTGCGCAATCAGAACTTGAGCAAGATGAACCTGGCTGGCGCCGATTTGCGTGACGCCGACCTGCGCCATGCCAACCTCGACCTGGCCAATCTGGAAAAAGCTCAACTGCAGGGCGCCAACCTGACCCGCGCCAGCCTGCAACAAAGCAACCTGCGCCTCGCCGACTTGAGCGGCGCAACCCTGGTGGCCGTGCAGGGTTGGGGCATGTTTGCCCAGGGCGCACAGTTCGAAAACGCCGACCTCAGCGCCGCCTACCTGCAATTTGCCCGTCTGTCCGGCGCCAAGTTGCACAAAGCCAACCTGCGGGCGGCCGACCTGGAAATGACCTGGCTGAGCAAGGCCGACCTGCAAGGCGCCGACCTCAGTAATGCCAATCTGCAAGAAGCCAAGTTCGGTGAAAGCAATCTCGAACAGGCAACCCTGAGCGGGACCCGCCAGCACTATGCAAATTTCCAGGATGCGAACATGGAGGGCTGCACCGACTGCCCGACTACCTGGGATCGCTAAGCCACCGCCTCTCAAAATGTGTGCGGGTTTGTGTGGGAGCATCCGGTCAACCAGCGATCCGCACAACACCCATGTCGATCCCAAGGTGTACCAACTCGGCATGTGAAGTGACCTGCAGTTTGCTCTTGAGCAAGGTCAGGTAGTTGGACACGGTCTTGCTGCTCAGGCTCAGTTGCATCGCGATGGAGCGGGTCGGTGTGCCCCTGGCAAGCATCAGGAAGATCTCCAGTTCGCGCGGGGTCACGCCCTGCAGGCGGTGATCGTCGCCGTGGTAGGCAAGCTCAGTGGCCAACGCCTGTTCGATATAGGTATGACCGTCGAGGATGCGCTGCACCGCTTCGCTCATCACCTCTGGCGTCGCGCTCTTGGTGATATAGCCCGAAGCGCCGGCCTCCAGGGCCTGGCGTACCAGCGGCAGCTCGGCATGCTGGCTGAAAAACAGCACGCGCAATTGCGGCAGGCGCTGGCGCAGGCGGCGAGTGGTCTCCAGGCCGCTGATACCCGGCAGGCCAAAGCCAGTGATCAAAAGGTTCGGTACCGCCTCCTGTACCCGCAGCAACGCCTCTTCGCCGTTGCTGGCTTCCCGCACGTGCACACCAGGCAGCAAGGCGCGCAGCAGGCCGGCATAGCCCAGGCGTACCACAGCGTGGTCATCGACCAGCAGAATATTCATGGCGCCTCCAATGGCAGCATCTGTCGCCCATGCTAGAACTCCCCGGGACTGCGCGACTTACTACTTTGGTACTGGTTTTCCTGTCTATCGTCGCATTCCCAAGGCACCGGGACTGGCGTGTAATAGGCGCATAACGAGAAGGATTGGACCTGCCATGCTGCCTGCCCGATTGCCATTGCTGGCATTGCTTTGCCTGTTCGTCGGGATCCCTGCGGCCCAGGCACAGGCTCCGCTGTTTTCCGCCGAAGGCTACCGCGTCAGCTTGTATCGCAGTCCGACACCCGATCACCTGCCTGGGGCAACCATCGTCGACACCGCCACCCTGCAGGCCTTGCTGACGCAGGCGCCAGCCCCGGTGTTGATCGACGTCTACCGCCGCCAGTGGCTGCAAGGGCGCTTTATCGAAGACCAGCCTCACGCCAATCTGCCAGGCAGCCATTGGCTGGCCAATACCGGCGACGGCGACCTCACACCCGAGTGGCAGGGCTACTTCGTGCGCCATTTGTATAGTTCCACGGGCGGCGACCTGACACGGCCGCTGGTGTTCTACTGTCGCTCCGATTGCTGGCTGAGTTGGAACGCGGTAAAACGAGCCATCAACCTCGGTTATAGCCGCGTGTACTGGTACCGCGATGGACTGGATGCCTGGGAGGCCGCGAAACTGCCACTGACGGCGGCACAACCTGAGCCATTTGTGCTTATTACCCCTTAGAACAATCACAACAAAAAGGTGAACGGCCATGTACAAAATTCTGATTGCCGATGATCACCCGCTGTTTCGCGAAGCGATTCATAACGTCATCAGCGATGGCTTTGCCGGCAGCGAAGTCATGGAAACCGCCGACCTGGACAGCGCCCTGGCCCTGACCCGTGAGCACGACGATCTGGACCTGATCCTGCTGGACCTGAACATGCCCGGCATGCACGGCCTCAATGGCCTGATCAACTTGCGAAACGAAGCGCCGACGATTCCGGTGGTAATCGTCTCCGCCGAGCAGGACAAGCAGATCGTGCTGCAAGCCATCACCTACGGTGCGGTCGGTTTCATCACCAAATCCTCACCACGGGCGCAGATGACCGAGGCGATCCAGCAGATCCTCAACGGCAATGTCTACCTTCCCCCGGACATCATCCGCACCCAGAAAAACAGCAGCCCGCGGCGCATGAACGACAACCCGGCCTTCGCCCCGGAGCTGCTCCAGGCCTTGACGCGCAAACAACTGCTGGTGTTGGAGCGCATGACCAAGGGTGAATCGAACAAACAGATTGCGTATACCCTGGAGATTGCCGAGACGACGGTGAAGGCCCATGTGTCAGCGATCCTGCGCAAGCTGAATGTGCATAATCGAGTGCAGGCGATTCTGAGTGCGGGGGATATTGATTTCGGGTCTTATCTGAGACGGTGAGGGGTTGAGAACCACCCTAGCCCTCTCCCCAGAGGGCTAGGGTGAGAGGCGACCCTTAGCCCCATCTCCCCCAAGCAGATACCCCATCGCCATCTTCAATTTCATCGGCCGCACCGGCTTGTGCATCAACGTGTGCCCCAATTCCCGAATCTGCTGCTTGAGCTCATTACTGTAATTGGCGGTAATCATCATCGCCGGTATGGCAGTGGCGCGCCGGGCATTGATCCTGGCCACCGCATCCACGCCATTTTGCTCATCGTCCAAGTGGTAATCGGCGATCAGCAAATCGGCGTCGGCATGATAGTTGTCCACCTGGCGCGCCAGGTCCTGTTCCGACAACGCAGTGATCACCTGGCAGCCCCAACCTTCCAGCAGCGTACGCATGCCGGCGCAGATCGCCGCGTCGTTGTCCAACACCCAGACCCGCGCGCCCTGCAGGCGTTCAAGCAGCGGCTCGCTCATGACCGGCATCGGCAAGGCTTTAGGCGCAGTTGCGCTCAGCGGCACCTCGACACAAAACATCGAACCTTTGCCGGGCCAGGAGCGCACGGTGATCCGGTGCCCAAGGATCCCGGCGATTTTCTCTACAATTGCCAGCCCCAGGCCCAGCCCGCGATCCTGGTCCGGGCGCTGCACATCGCCGCGCTTGAACTCCTGGAAAATCTCCTCCAGACGCTCCTCGGCGATGCCCATGCCACTGTCCCAGACCTGGATCGACAAGCGTTGTTGATGACGGCGACAGCCCAACAGCACACGGCCTTCGCTGGTATAGCGAATAGCGTTGCTCAACAGGTTGCGCAAGATCCTGGCCAGCAGCTGGATGTCGCTGCGCACCAGCGCCGAACAGCGGATGAAATGCAGCGTCAGCCCTTCACTGCGCGCGACGTGGGTATATTCGGCAGCCAGGTTGCCCAGCAACTCGTCCAGGGCGAACGGCGCTATATCGGCCTTGATCACCCCGGCATCGAGCTTGGAAATATCCACCAGGGTACCCAGCAGGTTTTCTACATCTTCCAGGGAGTTGCTGACATTGCGCACCAGCGTCTCGTTGGCCACGGACTCGCGGCGCTCGAGCAACGCGCCGGTAAACAAACGTGCAGCGTTGAGCGGTTGCAGCAGGTCATGGCTGACCGCCGCCAGGAACTTGGTTTTCGACAGGTTGGCCCGCTCGGCCTCCAGCTTGGCCTCTCGCAGGCGTGACTCGACGCGGCGGCGCTCGTCGATTTCACGCAGCAGTTGATCGTTGAGGCAGGTCAGTTCGGCGGTACGTTCGCGCACCCGCAACTCCAGGTTCTGGTAGGCCTGATGCAACGCTTCGGCGGTGCGGCGGCGCTCGGTGATGTCGCGGATCAGCACAAAGATCCCCACCACCTCGCCATTGGCCAGGCGGTTGGGCACGTAGGAACGCAGCATGTAACGCTCCTGGTTGTTGATATTGGTTTCCGCAAACTCAAAGGTCACGCTCTCACCCGCCAGCGCCCGCGCGACGTAGGCTTCCAGCCGCTGGTAATGCTGCTCGCTGTGGGCCTCGCGCAGGCTCTGGCCGAGCATCACGCCGCGGGGCCAGCAGTACCATTGCTCGTAGACTTTATTGGTGAACTCATAGACCAGGTCGGCATTGAGGTAAGCAATCAACGCCGGCACATGGTCGGTAATCAGGCGAATCCAGCGCGCGCTTTCGCTCAAGGTCTGGGCGTGCTGATAGCGTTCGGTGATGTCGGTAAAGGTGTTGACAAAGCCGCCGGTAGGCAGCGGGTGCGTGCGAATTTCCAGGACCCGCCCATCCATCAGGCGCTGTTCGCACTCTTGCATCAGGCGACCATTGGCATCGCGGCTGGCGGGCGTGAGTAAATGCAACTCACTGTCGGCGATCACTTCGGCGAACAATCGATGGGCGGCGACCGGCGCCAGCCCACTGAGCTCCAGGAAACGGCGGTTCCACAACTCCAGGACGCCCTCGGCACTGACCATCGCCACGCCCTGGGAAAGGTTGTCCACCGCCCGTTGCAACAGGTGCGACTTCTGCGCCACTGCCTGTTCGCGACGCGCGGTTTCGCTGCGCTTGACATCGGTGATGTCGGTGAACAGAAACACCCGCCCACCGTCCTGGGTCGGTCGCTCGCTGACTTGCAGCCAGCGGCCATTGTGCAGGCGGTAAAACAGATTTCCCTGGTCATGCCCACGGCTTTCTTCGGCAAACAGGCCGGTGGTGGACATCAGCCGCTTGACCTCCTCCAGCCGCATGCCTGCGATGAGCCGCACCTGGCTGTTGCGCCAGAACGCCTTGAAGCGGCTGTTGCACAGCACGATTCGCTGCTGCTGATCGAACAGGACAAAAGCGTCGGAAATGCTTTCGATTGCATCGATCAGGTGCTGGTGCGCGGTTTCCGCCCGCAACCGCGCATCGCTGAGCAGATGGTTGCTGGCCTTGAGTTCGGCCATCGCCTGGTTCAGCGCATCAGTGCGCTCGCGAACCTGCTCAGCCAACACCACCGAGTGCTGGAACACCGCATAGGGGTCATTGCCCCGCGCCAAGCCCGATTCGACGCGTTCGATCAGGGCCGCGTTGATGCGTTGCAGCTTGTGGTTTTCCTGCTGCAACGCGCTGACCTGGGCCTTGAGTTCAGCGATGTCCAGGGGCGCGACCGCGGGCAATGGCGACCCCGGTGAAGGTCTGGTTGATGTGCATGCCATTGAACTGTTCTCCGTAGGTGTTGAAACCCATCACCCGCTGCTCGCGTAAAAAACCGCCGATCTGCTCCAGGGTGCCGTGCTCTTCCAGCTCCAGGCGCCGCAAAAAACAGTCACAGCCAATGGTCAGCAATAAATCGCCAAGACGTGCCTGCAGGCCGTCGAACAGGGTTTGCAGGTTCGGCAGGATCGGCCCGGGCGTCATCGCGGTGAGGACGATGCCGTTTTCCACCGCGCAGTAGAAGCTCAGGCTCAAGTCCGCGTGGACTTGCTGGATCGCGCGCACGTAATACTGGTCGTTGATCCGTACCGCCAACGGATGGGCGGCGAAAATCCGGTGGTCCAATTGCCCCACCGACACCCCAATGTGCCGGGCGTATTCCTGGGCGGCGGGCTCGGCGTTGAGCTCGAAAACCCGGCGCGACGTGCTGTCGGCACCGGTCACCACCAGTTTTTGTGCCCTGGGCAGGATGTGGTGGGTGGTGAACACTTCAAAATCCAGCCAGGTATTGACCAGCACCACCACCGCCGCGCCGCTGTGGAAGGCCCCGTCGAAATACACATGGGTGTGCGTCAGGTGATTGTCGTCGCCCGCCGAGCCGCCAAAATGCGGGATGTCTCCCAAGGCGGCGCTGAGGGCGGCAAGGACCATTTCTTCGCGACTGGATAGGCCGTCGAGCAGGGTCAGGGCAAAGGTGTTGCCCTTGATTGGCGCCAGGGTGTTGCTGCGGCAGCCACCCACCAGGCGCTCGACCATTTGCTGGGCGTCAATCAGACTGAAGCGCTCCACCTGGTCGATCAATTCAGTGGCGATGGAAAAGTGCCGATGATCAAAGCCCACCGCCGTCACGCAGTTGCGCCCGTAGCCTTGGGCTGTGATCTCGCCGGCGCTGGTGCAACCCACCACGCGAATCCCGCCGAAGCTGTGCTGCAGCGCCTGGCCGAGGTTTTTCAGATCGTAGGTGGCGGAGCAGAAGAACAGCACGAAACCGAGGTGGGGGTGCAACAACTGGCGCGTCAATTCATCGGCCACTTGCCGGGCATCGGTGGCCTGGGACATGGCAGTGACAACGCCTTCGCTCTGGACCTGTTGCATGCTCGACTCCCCCGCCTTTGAGGCTCAAGTTTACGAAGGTGGGGAGAGTCGACCTATGCTACTTGGGTAGCGGGTTGGGGGTTCGATGGGATGAGAGCCATCAAGGGTCGATGGCTCGCCATGACTTCACTGTGTACGTCATGGCTATATCCGTATCACCAGGTCAGCACAGCGCCCACCGCAAACGTATCGGTGTCCTCATTCTGCGCGTCACTGTCATGGCCCTCGATCTGGAACTGGTTGTACTCGGCCACCAATTTCAAGTTGTCGTTGATGTCATGAAACAACGCAATGCCACGGGTTTCATAATCGGCACCGCTGCCGACCACGCCGTTGCCGTCATCCTTGGTCTTGCCGTAGGACAACGCCAGGCGGTTCTTGCCCAGCTTGTACGAGCCCTGCAAGAGGTAGCCATTGCTGTCGACATTGCGCAACGTCGCCTCACCGGCATTGTTGGTGAAAAATGGATTGATGCCCTTGGCCTGGAAGCCCGAGCCGGTCAGCGACAAACCGCCCATTTTCGCCTGCACACCGTAACCCAGGCCCTTGGAAGTCACTGACTCCACGCTGGAGTCGGTATTGTCCGAGGTCTGGTAAGTACCGTTGAGCCAGCTGTAGATCTTCGCCCCACCGACGTCGAACTGGTAGGTGATCTCGCTCTCGGTGCGTGGGTTCTTCTGGTACGCCTTGCCCAGTGGGCTGCTGTCGTTGGTGTCTACCGGGTCCATGATGCCTACGGCCACCCGCAACCCTTCCATCACCGGGGTGCGATAGGTGATCTGCGAGGTCGGGAACGGGTACGGATAGCCGCTGCCGATATTGCCGAATGACACCCCGCCACCGTCCACAAGACCCAGGCTGTCGCTGACCTGGCCATAACCGGCGAGCAATTCGTCCAGCAGGATGTTGGAGCGGGCAAACAGGCCAAAATCCTTGCCGATCAGCACTTCGCCCCATCCTGGATTGGCCACGGTGCCGTAGAACTGGCGCACGTCGATGGCGGTGTCGGTGCCGTTGGTTTCGCTGTCATTGATCGTCACCCAGAACGAAGCACGGGCGCCGAGCTTGAGGTCGTCGACCTGCTTGCCCATGTTGAAACCCAGGTAGTTGGGCAAGAACCCCATCTTCACCCGGGCCTGACGCCGGTCGTACTGCTCGCCGGCACGGTCCACGTCACTGTTGACGTAAAACGCGTTGACGTATCCATCCGTGGAGAATGTGGTTTCGTCCTTGTCGTACAGGACGATCTCGGCTTCAGCGGCCGAGCTCAGAGCGAGGCTGACGATAAACACAGGCAACAGACGTGGGAAGTTCTTATTGTTATGCATGGTGCGCTCCGCAACGGGGACTTGATGTCGGAGGCGATTATCGAAAGCGCGACGGCGCGCTCATAGGCTGCATTGGAGGGAAATGGCGGCTCCTTTAGGCGGGCCAACGACGCCTCGCCAAAGGCCCGCCACTAAGGGATTAAGCCTGGTAGCGCTTATGTCGCAACGAAGGCATTGAACAGCATGCCGGCTGCAACCATCACACACAGGCTGGCAAAGCCGACCTGCAACACGCGGGCCTTGATCAATGAGCCCAGGCGCCGACCGGCGAGCATGCCGACGATGCTGGCGCCGATGAACACCCAGCCCATCGCGTCGATACTCACCCCGGCATGAAACGCACCGACCACGCCGATCAGGGATATCAGGCTGATCACCATCAGCGACGTGGCAACAATGCCGCGCATCTGTACATCGGTCAGTTGCTTGAACGCCGGCACGATCAGGAAACCGCCACCCACTCCCAACAACCCCGACACCGCGCCCGTCACTGCGCCCAGCGCAGCCAGGGTCGCGGTACATTTGGCTGTCCACGCAAAACGGCCGGTCTGCTGATCGAGCATGCAGTTCTTTTGCCCCCAGGAAGCGGCGCCATGGTCGCTGGGGCCGATCTCAACCTTCTCGCGCCGCAACATGCGCCACGCCACCAACACCATCAGCACGCTGAACAGAGCCATCAGGATCTTGTCCGGCAGTTGATGGGCAAAAAACACACCCAGCGGCGAAAACAATGCCCCGAGCAAGGCGATCAACAGCGCGGCGCGATAGCGCACCAGGCCATGACGCAAACCGTCGATTGCCCCGACTGCCGCTGCCGCGCCGACCGCGAACAACGAAACCGGCGCCGCCTCGGTCATGCTCAAGCCCAACCCCAGAACCAATGCCGGTACCCCGAGAATGCCCCCCCCGGCCCCGGTCAACCCCATGACCAGGCCCATGATCACACCAAAAAAACTTGCCAGCAGCATAGGGCTCTCTCAATCCACCTTGGACAAACGGGTCAGCCACTCACGGCCCTTGAGCATGCCGTTCCAGTAGAACCACGGCAGCAACGTCGCCTTGAGAAACCATGCCGAACGCCGGGCTACCGTGGGGTCAAGGGGGAAAGTGGGTAACAGTTTGCCGCCATAGCCAAACTCGGCCAGCACCACCTTGCCCTTCTCCACCGTCAGCGGGCAGGAGCCATAGCCGTCGTACTTGAGCGGCAGCGGCGCCTGTTTGCGCAAGGCCAGCAGGTTTTGCGCAACCACGACGATTTGCTTGCGCACGGCTGCAGCAGTCTTGGCGTTGCTGGTAGAGCACACGTCCCCGAGCGCGAAGATGTGCGGGTAACGCAGATGCTGCAGGCTGTGGGGATTGACCTCACACCAGCCGGCGGCGTCGGCCAAGGGGCTGTGACGGATAAACTCCGGGGCCTCCTGGGGTGGAACCACGTGCAGCATGTCGAAGGCTTTTTCTTCGACGCGAAGATTGCCCTCGGCGTCCTTGACCTCGAACCAGGTCTTGCGCGCCGGACCGTCGACCTTGACCAGGTTGGCGTTGAACGCCAGTCGCGCGCCATATTTCTCGACGTAGTTCATCAACGGCGGCACAAACGTCGCCACGCCGAACAGCGCAGCACCCGCCAGGTTGAATTCCACATCAATGTTTTTCAGATCTCCTTGCCCGAGCCAGTGATCACAGGACAGGTACATGGCCTTTTGCGGCGCACCGGCGCATTTGATCGGCATGGCCGGCTGGGTGAAGATCGCCTTGCCGCCTTTCAATTGCTGCACCAGTTGCCAGGTGTAGGCGGCGTGCTGGTAGCTGTAGTTGGAGGTCACGCCGTTCTGGCCCAGAGTCTGTTGCAGACCTTCTATTTTCTCCCAGGCCAGGCGCAGGCCGGGGCAGACGATCAGGTTATTCCAGGTCACCCGCTGGCCGCTGTCGAGAACCAGGGTGCGTTCGCCAGGCAGCAACGCGGTAACCGCCGCTTGTACCCAGGCCACGCCATCGGGCAGCACCTGGGCCATGGGTCGCATGGTTTTGCGCACGTCATAGGCGCCGCCGCCCACCAGGGTCCAGGCGGGTTGGTAATAGTGTTCGTCGTTGGGTTCGATCAGGGTGATATTCAGGTGGGGATCGCGCTTGAGCAGGCTGGCCAGCAGGCCGATGCCTGCCGAGCCACCGCCAATGACCACGATATCGCCACTGATGGTTGCTCCACAGTGTTGGTCGTTCATGTTCTAACGCCTTATCTATTGAAATGCACACAAGGGTCGTTGCTGTATAGCGTCACGCCCGGCGCTGGACCGATCCTTTGCCTCAGAGGCTTTTTTTCCCTTAAGCTGGCAAGCCTATGTGGAAAACATCTTGAATGTAACCGCTATCCGCCACTCAGGACTGCCGTCATGCCCGCGTTGATTCAATCCTTTCTGGACGAAGCTTCGTCGACCTACACCTATGTCGTCTATACGGAGCACGGAGGGCAATGTGCCATTGTCGACTCAGTCCTCAATTACGACCCGGCCGCCGGGCGCACCGATACCACGCAAGCTGACCGGGTGATTGCTTTTGTGCGCGAATATCGCTTGCAGGTGCAGTGGCTGCTGGAAACCCACGCCCACGCCGATCACCTGTCTGCCGCTCCCTATCTGCGCCGGGAACTGGGCGGCAAGATCGCCATCGGCCAGTCCATCAGCAAGGTCCAGGGTGTATTCAAGAACCTGTTCAACCTGGAGCCGGAATTTTGCATCGACGGTTCGCAGTTCGACCATCTGTTCGCCCCGGACGAGGTGTTCCACATCGGCGACCTCAAGGCACAGGCGCTGCATGTGCCCGGCCACACGCCGGCGGACATGGCCTATCTGATCGATGACCAATTGATCCTGGTGGGCGACACGCTGTTCATGCCCGACGTCGGTACCGCACGCTGCGATTTCCCCGGCGGCGACGCCCGCCAGTTATACGCCTCGATGCGCAAGCTGCTGGCCTTTGCACCGCAAACCCGCCTGTATGTGTGCCACGACTACCCACCCGAAGGTCGTCCGGCCAAATGCCTGACCAGCGTCGCCGAACAGCGCGCCAACAATATTCACGTGCATGACGGGGTGGACGAAGCTGCGTTTGTGGAGATGCGCACCCAGCGCGACGCAGGATTGGGCATGCCGACGCTGTTGCTGCCGGCGATCCAGGTGAATGTGCGCGCCGGGCATATGCCGCCGCCGGAGGACAACGGTGTGACTTACCTCAAGATCCCGCTCAACCAACTTTGAAATACACAACCAACTGTGGGGGGCTTGTGTGGGAGCAAGCCCCACATGTCATGTGCCCAGATTGATGCCATTGGCCGGCAACGGTAGCGCCGTCTTGTAGCGCACTTGCTTGAGGGCAAAACTGGAGCGGATGTTCGCAACCCCCGGGACCTTGGTCAGGAAATCCATCATGAAGCGCTCCAGCGACTGGATGGTCGGCACCAACACCCGGATCAAGTAGTCCGGATCGCCGGCCATCAGGTAGCACTCCATGACTTCGGGCCGGTCGGAAATCGCCCCTTCGAACTGTTGCAACGCCAGTTCGTTCTGCTTTTCCAGGCTGACATGGATAAACACATTTACGTGCAGCCCCAGCAGATCGGCGTCCAGCAGAGTCACTTGCTCGCGGATCAACCCCAACTCTTCCATCGCCTTGACCCGATTGAAACACGGCGTGGGTGACAGGTTGACCGAGCGTGCGAGGTCAGCATTGGTGATACGAGCGTTCTCTTGAAGGTTGTTGAGAATCCCGATATCGATACGGTCCAGCTTGCGCATGAGACAAAACCACCTGTTTATTATGTTTATGCAGATTTTTTATCCTCAAATGATCTCAGGCGCAACAAAACAGAGATAAATATTCTTCTACGCCGGGCCTATGATTGTTGTAGGACAAGATTTCCCCTACCCGGGGACTGACTGTCAGCTAAGCGCGCCCACTACAAGAAATTCACAAGATCGAGCGTAGAAAGCCATGACCCAGCAATACGAACCGCTGCGCCTGCACGTTCCCGAGCCTTCCGGCCGTCCAGGCTGCAAAACCGACTTTACCTACCTGCGTCTGACCGACGCCGGCACAGTGCGCAAACCCGCGATTGACGTGGAGCCTGCCGACACGGCCGACCTGGCCAAGGGCCTGATTCGTGTGCTTGACGACCAGGGCCAGGCCCTGGGCCCGTGGGGCGAAGGCGTTCCCGTGGAGATTCTGCGCCGCGGCATGCGCGCCATGCTCAAGACGCGGATCTTCGACAACCGCATGGTGGTCGCCCAACGCCAGAAGAAAATGTCGTTCTACATGCAAAGCCTCGGCGAAGAAGCCATCGGCAGCGCCCAGGCCCTGGCCTTGAACATCGACGACATGTGCTTTCCCACCTACCGTCAGCAAAGCATCCTGATGGCCCGGGAAGTACCGCTGGTGGACCTGATCTGCCAACTGCTGTCCAACGAGCGCGATCCGCTCAAGGGGCGCCAGTTACCGATCATGTACTCGGTCAAGGACGCCGGCTTCTTCACCATTTCCGGCAACCTCGCCACCCAGTTCGTACAAGGGGTGGGCTGGGGCATGGCCTCGGCGATCAAGGGCGATACCAAGATCGCCTCGGCGTGGATCGGCGACGGCGCTACTGCCGAGTCGGACTTCCACACCGCCCTCACCTTTGCCCACGTCTATCGTGCGCCGGTGATCCTCAACGTGGTCAACAACCAGTGGGCGATTTCCACCTTCCAGGCCATCGCCGGTGGTGAAGCTACCACCTTCGCCGGACGCGGCGTGGGTTGCGGGATTGCGTCGCTGCGGGTCGACGGCAACGACTTCATCGCGGTGTACGCCGCTTCTGCCTGGGCTGCCGAACGTGCCCGCCGCAACCTCGGCCCGACCTTGATCGAGTGGGTTACCTACCGCGCAGGTCCTCACTCCACCTCCGACGACCCGTCCAAGTACCGTCCGGCCGACGACTGGAGCCACTTCCCGCTGGGCGACCCGATCGCTCGCCTCAAGCAGCACCTGATCCGTATCGGCCAGTGGTCCGAAGAGGAACACGCCACGGTCAGTGCCGAGCTTGAAGCCGAAGTGCTCACCGCACAGAAAGAAGCCGAGCAGTACGGCACCCTCGCCGGCGGCCAGATTCCAAGCGCCGCGACCATGTTCGAAGACGTCTACAAAGAGATGCCGGAGCACTTGAAGCGCCAGCGTCAGGAGTTGGGGATCTGACATGAACGATCACAACAATAAAATCGAGCTGGAAACCGCCATGACTACCACCACCATGACCATGATCCAGGCCCTGCGCTCGGCCATGGATGTGATGCTTGAGCGTGACGACAATGTCGTGGTGTTCGGCCAGGACGTTGGCTACTTCGGCGGCGTGTTCCGCTGCACCGAAGGTTTGCAGAACAAGTACGGCACCTCACGGGTATTCGACGCGCCAATCTCCGAAAGCGGCATCGTCGGCGTAGCCGTGGGCATGGGCGCTTATGGCCTGCGCCCGGTGGCAGAAATCCAGTTTGCCGACTACGTGTACCCGGCCACCGACCAGATCATTTCCGAAGCGGCGCGCCTGCGTTATCGCTCGGCCGGCCAGTTCACCGCACCGCTGACCATGCGCATGCCCTGCGGCGGCGGTATCTATGGTGGCCAGACCCACAGCCAGAGTATCGAAGCGGTATTCACCCAGGTCTGCGGCCTGCGCACCGTGATGCCCTCCAACCCCTACGACGCCAAGGGTTTGCTGATCGCATCCATCGAGAACGATGACCCGGTGATCTTCCTCGAGCCCAAGCGCCTGTACAACGGCCCGTTCGACGGCCACCACGACCGCCCCGTAACCCCGTGGTCGAAACACCCGCAGGCACAAGTTCCAGAGGGCTACTACACCGTGCCGCTGGATGTGGCTGCCATTGCCCGTCCGGGCTCTGCCGTTACCGTGCTGACCTACGGCACCACCGTGTATGTGTCGCAAGTCGCCGCCGAAGAAACCGGCATCGATGCCGAAGTCATCGACCTGCGCAGCCTGTGGCCGCTGGACCTGGAAACCATCGTCAAGTCAGTGAAAAAGACCGGCCGTTGCGTGGTGGTGCATGAAGCCACTCGCACCTGTGGTTTCGGTGCTGAACTGGTGTCGCTGGTACAAGAGCACTGTTTCCACTACCTGGAAGCGCCTATCGAGCGTGTGACCGGCTGGGACACTCCCTACCCGCACGCACAAGAGTGGGCATATTTCCCTGGTCCGTCCCGTGTGGGCGCGGCTTTGCAACGGGTCATGGAGGTCTGAATGGGCACGCACGTCATCAAGATGCCGGACATTGGCGAAGGCATTGCAGAAGTTGAGTTGTCGGTGTGGCACGTCAAGGTTGGCGACATGGTCGTGGAAGACCAGGTGCTGGCGGATGTCATGACCGACAAGGCGATGGTGGATATCCCCTCGCCGGTCCACGGCAAGGTGATTGCCCTCGGCGGCGAGCCGGGTGAAGTCATGGCGGTGGGTAGTATCCTGATCAGCATTGAAGTGGAAGGCGCCGGTAATACCAAGGATTCGGCGTTGTCAGCCATGGTTGAAGAGACCGCCCCGGAACCGGCACCGAAGGTCGAAGCCAAGGCTGCGGTTATTGAAAGCAAACCGGCGGTCAAACCGCTGGTCGCGCAAGCCCCCGTAGCCCGCGAGGCCGCTGAGCGCCCGCTGGCCTCCCCGGCCGTGCGCAAGCATGCGCTGGATGCCGGGATCCAGTTGCGCCTGGTGCAAGGCACTGGCCCCGCAGGGCGCATCCTGCATGAAGACCTCGACGCCTACTTGCAACAAGGTGCGGCGAATACCACGGCAACGGCCAACCCGTACGCCGAACGCAACGACGAAGAGCAAATCCCGGTAATCGGCATGCGCCGCAAGATTGCCCAGCGCATGCAGGACGCCACTCAACGTGCCGCGCATTTCAGCTACGTGGAAGAAATCGACGTCACCGCCCTCGACGAGTTGCGCGTTCATCTCAATGAAAAACACGGTGCGACACGCGGCAAGCTGACCCTGCTGCCGTTCATCGTGCGCGCCATGGTCGTGGCGCTGCGCGACTTCCCGCAGATCAATGCGCGATATGACGATCAAGCCCAGGTCATCACCCGTCTCGGTGCAGTACATGTCGGGGTCGCCACCCAGAGCGACGTCGGCCTGATGGTGCCCGTGGTGCGCCACGCCGAGGCGCGCAGCCTGTGGGGGACCGCCGAGGAAATCACCCGCCTGGCCACTGCCGCACGCAATGGCAAGGCCAGCCGCGATGAACTCTCTGGCTCGAGCATTACCCTGACCAGCCTTGGTGCGCTGGGCGGAATTGTCAGCACACCAGTGCTGAACCTGCCGGAAGTGGCCATCGTCGGCGTCAACCGCATCGTTGAACGACCAATGGTGATCAAGGGCCAGATCGTGATCCGCAAGATGATGAACCTCTCCAGCTCCTTCGATCACCGGGTGGTCGATGGCATGGATGCGGCGCAATTCATCCAGGCCGTTCGCGGCCTGCTCGAACAACCCGCCAGCCTGTTCCTGGAGTAAGACATGTCGCAGATATTGAATACCACGCTGCTGATCATCGGCGGCGGCCCTGGCGGTTATGTGGCGGCGATTCGTGCCGGCCAACTGGGCATCCCGACCATTCTGGTAGAAGGCCAGGCGTTGGGCGGCACATGCCTGAATATCGGCTGCATTCCGTCCAAGGCGCTGATTCACGTGGCCGAGCAGTTCCAGCAAACCGTGCATCACAGCCAGGGCTCGGCACTGGGGATCGAGGTCGACGTGCCGGCCCTGGATATTCGCAAAAGCGTGGAGTGGAAAGACGGCATCGTTGACCGCCTGACCAGCGGCGTCGCCGCCCTGTTGAAAAAACACAAGGTGCAAGTGATCCACGGCTGGGCCAAGGTGGTCGACGGCAAGACCGTGGACGTGGGTGACCAGCGTATCCAGTGCGAGCATTTGCTGCTGGCCACCGGTTCCAAAAGCGTCGAGCTGCCCATGCTGCCGATTGGCGGGCCGATTATTTCCTCTACCGAAGCACTGGCCCCGACACACCTGCCCAAGCGACTGATCGTGGTCGGTGGTGGTTACATCGGCCTGGAGCTGGGCATTGCCTATCGCAAACTCGGCGCCGAAGTCAGCGTGGTGGAAGCGCAAGACCGTATCTTGCCGGCCTACGACGCCGAACTGACGCAACCGGTAACTGAATCCCTCAAACAGTTGGGAGTCAAGCTGTACCTCAAGCACAGCGTCAGCGGGTTTGAAGGCAGAAGCCTGCAAGTGCGTACCCCTGACGGCGACACCCTGGCCCTGGACACCGACCAAGTGTTGGTGGCTGTCGGGCGCAAACCCAACACCCAGGGTTGGAACCTGGAAGCCCTGAACCTGGCAATGAACGGTGCGGCAATCAAGATCGACAGCCACTGCCAGACCAGCATGCGCAACGTCTGGGCGATTGGTGATCTGAGCGGCGAACCGATGCTCGCGCACCGGGCCATGGCCCAGGGCGAAATGGTCGCGGAGTTGATCAGTGGCAAGCAGCGCGAGTTCAACCCGGCAGCGATTGCGGCGGTTTGTTTTACCGATCCTGAGTTGGTGGTGGTCGGCAAGACCCCGGACGAGGCCAAGGCAGCGGGCCTGGACTGTATCGTATCGAGCTTCCCGTTCGCCGCGAATGGCCGGGCCATGACCCTGGAGTCCAAAGCCGGTTTTGTACGGGTGGTAGCGCGGCGTGACAATCACCTGATTGTCGGTTGGCAGGCCGTGGGCGTCGGCGTCTCGGAGTTGTCCACGGCATTTGGTCTGAGCCTGGAAATGGGCTCGCGCCTGGAAGATGTGGCAGGCACCATTCATGCCCATCCAACCCTGGGCGAAGCGGTGCAGGAAGCGGCACTGCGTGCATTGGGCCACGCCCTGCACATTTGAATCAGCCCGCTCCCACACAAGCCAAGAATGCAGTATTGTTGCGCCCATCCAGAAATAAACCGAAAGCCTGCCTTAGACCAGGCGGTTGCGAAGAGATAGAGGGTGTCATGAGTAACGAAAGCATCAATTGGGACAAATTGGGTTTTGACTACATCAAGACCGACAAGCGTTTTCTCCAGACCTGGAAAGACGGCGCCTGGCAAGAAGGCACCCTGACCGACGACAACGTGCTGCACATCAGCGAGGGCTCCACTGCCCTGCACTATGGCCAGCAGTGCTTTGAAGGCCTGAAGGCCTATCGTTGCAAGGATGGCTCGATCAACCTGTTCCGCCCGGACCAGAACGCCGCGCGCATGCAACGCAGCTGCGCCCGCCTGCTGATGCCGCAGGTACCGACCGAGGCATTCATCGAAGCGTGCAAGGAAGTAGTGCGCGCCAACGAACGTTTCATCCCGCCCTACGGCACCGGCGGTGCGCTGTACCTGCGCCCGTTCGTGATCGGCACCGGTGACAACATCGGCGTGCGCACCGCTCCCGAATTTATCTTCTCGATCTTCTGCATTCCGGTCGGCGCCTACTTCAAGGGCGGCCTGACGCCACACAACTTCCTGATCTCCGGCTACGATCGTGCCGCGCCAAACGGCACCGGTGCGGCCAAGGTCGGTGGCAACTACGCCGCGAGCCTGATGCCGGGTTCCCTGGCGAAAAAAGCCAGCTTTGCTGATTGCATCTACCTGGACCCGGCCACCCACTCGAAAATCGAAGAGGTCGGTTCGGCCAACTTCTTCGGGATCACCCACGACAACAAGTTCGTTACCCCAAGCTCACCGTCGGTACTGCCAGGCATCACCCGCCTGTCGCTGATCGAGCTGGCAAAATCGCGCCTGGGCCTGGAAGTGGTCGAAGGCGACGTGCTGATCGACAAGCTGTCCGACTTCAAGGAAGCCGGCGCCTGCGGTACAGCAGCGGTGATCACACCCATCGGCGGGATCGAGTACAAGGACAAGCTTCACGTGTTCTACAGCGAAAAAGACGTCGGCCCGGTGACCCAGAAGCTCTACAAAGAGCTGACTGGCGTACAGTCCGGCGACGTTGAAGCACCAGCGGGCTGGATCGTAAAGGTCTGAGTCAACCGCTGAACAAAGTGTGGGAGTCGACAAGCCGGCTCCCACATTTGATTGTGGGTGTTTTCAGGGTTGGGGGATATTCTGCGCAATTTTCTTGCCCATGCTGATCCGCGGCTCTATCCCGTACCCCACTGCCTCGTAGAACCCCACCACCGCGTCATTGCCGCCGGTGATCTGCAGGTTGATTTTCATGCAACCCAAGGCAATCAATGCCTGCTCTGCATGCCGCACCAGTGAAGCACCCAGGCCCTGGCGGCGATACTCGGGCTGCACGGCGACCGAATACAACCAGCCGCGATGCCCGTCGTAACCGGCCATCAAGGTGCCGATCACAGTGTTTTTGTCCGTGGCGACAAAAAACAACCCATCATCGACTGCCAGCTTGCGATCAATGGCCATCTCTGGCCGGTTGTGTGGGGCGTCATAGCCAAATGCCAATCGCCACAACGCTGCCACTTGGGCACGGTGCAGTCGGTCGCGATAAGGGCCGATGGGATGACGTGAAGACAGCGCCTTCTCCATCACCAGGGTACGCTCGTTGCCGTGATAGACATCCCGCACCGTTTGAAAACCCAGCGCGCTGTAGAACGACTCGGCGGTCAGGGATGAAGGCACCACCAGTACCGTTACCCCGGCCTCCCGCGCCCGGATTTCGATTTCGGTCATCAGCAAGCGGCCGATGCCCTGCCCTTGCAGTGCCGGATTGACGAACACTGAACGCACTGCACTGGCATCCAGCGCAGCGGTGGCAACAACCACTTGTGCCTGCGTGGCCACCAGCACGATCCGACGCTTGAGCAGTTCCAGCACGGCCTCGGGGGTAAAGTTGCTTGCCACCCGGGCGATTACATCCGCCGGATAATCCTGCGCATTGCTGCTGTGCAAAGCGGCCAGGATCACCTGGCTGATGCCTTCGGCATCGTTGGGTTGGGCGAGGCGGACTTCGGTTGGCATGGGCGGTTCCTTGCTGAAACAGATATCACGACCGCCACCATACTAAATGTGGGAGCGACAGTGCGACGATTCGACTTGCTCCCACATTTTGCTCTCGCCCCATCCGACAGCTGATTCGGCTGACATACCCATCTTTTCAGCTTTCCCGGCTGGGCCGCTCCCCTGTTTCAGCCGGGATTCTCCTGCCACAAGCCACAAAATAGCCGCACTGCCCACCCCCATGGACCCGTGCCCCCATGCAAACCACCAACACTGTCCTGATGATCCGCCCGGCGCGCTTTGCCTTCAACCCGGACACCGCAGTCAACAACCGTTTCCAGCGCGCACCGCTCGACCCGCTGGCCGCACAGCATAAAGCGCTGGAAGAGTTCGACGATTACGTCGACACACTACGCAAGCACGGCGTGGAAGTGTTGGTGGTGCAGGACACTCCCGCGCCTCATACCCCGGACTCGATTTTCCCCAACAACTGGTGGAGCAGCCATGCCGACGGCAGCCTGGTGCTGTACCCGATGGAAGGCCAGAACCGACGACTGGAACGCAACAAAGGCGTGCTGCAAGTGCTGGAGCAACGCTTCGCCATCCGCGACACCATTGATTTCAGCCACTTGGAACAGCAAAACATGTTCCTCGAAGGCACCGGCAGCATGGTCCTCGACCGTCAGCACCGGATCAGCTACGCCTGCCATTCGGGACGCACGCATCACGATGCCCTGCGCCAGTTCGCCGAGCGCCTGGACTATCAGGTCTGCATGTTTCACGCCGTCGACCGTCACCACGCACCGATCTACCACAGCAACGTGATGATGAGTGTCGGCCGTGAACTCTCGGTGGTGTGCCTGCAGGCGCTGCCCGACAAGCACGAACGCCTGGGCCTGGAACGCTCCCTGCGCGACACCGGCAAAGACATCCTGGCCCTGGACTTCGACCAGTTGGAAGCCTTCGCCGGCAACATGCTCGAAGTCCACGACCGCGACGGCCAGCCACTGCTGGTGATGTCCGCCAGCGCCTGGCAATCCCTCAAGCCCGGCCAACGCCAACATGTGGAGCGTCACACCCGGCCGGTAGTCGTCAACATCGACAACATCGAACGCATCGGCGGTGGCAGCGCCCGCTGCATGTTGGCCGAAGTGCATCTTCCGGCCCGTATCTCATTCCAATAAAAGGAGTTTTTCCATGACCCGTTATATCGACGTCAACGACCTCAGCTACTTGGTTTCGCAAAAAGGCCTGCAAACCTGCATCACCGAAATGGCCGAATACATCCGCGCCGACTACCTGCGCTGGCAGGACTTCGAGAAATGCGCGCGCCTGGCCAACCACTCGCCCGAGGGCGTGATCGAGTTGATGCCGGTCTCGGATGCTGCGCTGTATGCCTTCAAATACGTTAACGGCCACCCAAAAAACACCCAGAGCGGCATGCTCACCGTCATGGCCTTCGGTGCCTTGGGCGATGTGGATACCGGCAAGCCCGTGCTGCTTAGCGAAATGACCCTGACCACCGCAATCCGCACTGCCGCCACCTCGGCACTGGTAGCGCGCTATCTGGCTCGGGACAACAGCCGCAGCATGGCGCTGATCGGCAACGGCTCGCAAAGCGAGTTCCAGGCCCTGGCGTTCCACGCCATGCTCGGCATCACTGAAATCCGCCTGTTCGATATCGATGCCAGGGCGATGGCCAAACTGGCGGCCAACCTTAAAGCGTTTCCAGCGATCAAGGTGGTGCTGGCCAATAGCGTTGCCGAAGCGGTCAAAGGCGCCGACATCGTCACCACTGTTACCGCCGACAAGGCCTACGCGACGATTCTCACTGACGACATGATCGAGCCAGGCATGCACCTCAATGCCGTGGGCGGCGATTGCCCCGGCAAGACTGAGCTGGACCGCCGCATCGTCGAGCGCGCGCGGGTGATCGTCGAGTACGAGCCACAAAGCCGTATCGAAGGCGAAATCCAGCACATGCCGCATGACTCTGCAGTGATCGAGTTGTGGCAAGTGATCAACGGCCAGGTTGCAGGCCGGGAAAATCCGCGCCAAATCACCCTGTTCGATTCGGTCGGCTTCGCCATCGAGGATTATTCGGCACTGCGCTATGTGCTGGATGTGGCCAAGGCCCTGGACGTGGGCAGCGAGTTGGAGCTGGTACCGGACCTGGCCGACCCCAAGGACCTGTTTGCACGGCTGGCGCAACAGCCTGCCGCACAGCACAAAAAGCGCGCCTGAAACCGCTCTGGCCTGCCACTTTGCGCAAGGTGCAGGCCAAAATCCGCCGACCGCCAAGCCGAATTGCAGGGTGCTGCAGCCGATTGTGCTGTGACCTGCGTTTTAACAGCGTATTCCGCATGCCGGAACCGGGGTAAACGACACAAAAAACGCACCTTCTTGAAGCATTCTGAGCGCGACCAAAGAGTCAGCAAATGAATGCACCCGCAGCACCTTTCTACTGCCCTGACATCAATTACAAAATATAGGGAATACACCATGACTCCGCTCCGATCACTCATCGCCGCGCTGCTCTTGCCGCTGTGCGCCACCGCCGTCCACGCCCAGGACGTGAAGGAGATCCGCTTCGGCGTCTTTCCTGAGTACCCGCCTTTTGAATCCGTGGCCGCCGACGGCAGCCTGCAAGGGTTTGACATCGAGTTGGGCAACGCAATCTGCGCCAAGCTCGAGGTCAAGTGCGTGTGGGTTCACAATGAATTCGACGGCATGATCCCGGCCCTGCGCGCGCGCAAGTTCGACGCCATCATGTCCTCGATGGCCGTGACCCCGGCCCGGCAAAAACAGATCGACTTCAGTGACAAGTTATTCCTCAGCCCGACCTCGGTGATCACCCGTAAGAATGCCGATTTCGGTGACACCCCCGAATCGCTCAAAGGCAAGCAGGTCGGCGTCCTCCAGGGCTCGCTGCAAGAAGCCTACGCCCGTGCCCACCTTGCGAAACTGGGTGCGCAGGTCAAGGCCTACCAGTCCCAGGACCAGAACTACGCCGACCTGCAGAACGGCCGCCTCGACGCGACTCTGACCGACAAGCTCGAAGCCCAGCTCAACTTCCTCTCCAAGCCCGAAGGCGCCGACTACAAATCCGGCCCGGCCTTCAAGGACCCGACCCTGCCGCTGGATATCGCCATGGGGCTGCGCAAGAACGATAAGGAGTTGCTGGCGCTGATCAACAAAGGTATCGCCGCCGTTCAGGCCGATGGCACCTATACCCGGATCCAGAAGAAATACTTCGGCGACCAGGATATCTACAACGAGTGATCCCAGCCCCGGGGATACAAAACATCGCCCTCCCCTCCATGGGTGGGCGATGCCGGTTCCACGCTTAACAGAGATTCCTTCCCGTGAATGAACTCCTCAACCTGCAAGGCTTCGGCCCGTTGCTGGCCCAAGGTGCCTGGATGACAGTCAAACTGGCATTCCTGGCGCTGGTCCTGAGCCTGACACTGGGCCTGATCGCCGCAGGCGCCAAGCTATCCAGCGCCAGGCTGCTGCGCATCCCCGCGACGCTCTACACTACGTTGATCCGTAGCGTGCCCGACCTGGTGCTGATCCTGCTGATTTTCTACAGCCTGCAACTGTGGCTCAACGACCTGACCGAGATGCTCGGTTGGAACTACTTCGAGATCGATCCCTTCACCGCAGGCGTGGTCACTCTCGGCTTTATCTACGGAGCCTATTTCACCGAGAATTTTCGCGGTGCGATGCTCAGTGTCCCGGTAGGTCAGTTGGAGGCAGCGACTGCCTATGGCTTGAGCCGTTGGCAGCGGTTTCGGCTGGTGATGTTCCCGCAACTGATGCGCTTCGCACTACCGGGCCTGGGCAATAACTGGCTGGTGCTGCTCAAATCCACCGCGTTGGTGTCGATCATCGGCCTGGCGGACCTGGTCAAGGCAGCACAGAACGCCGGCAAGACCACCAATAATCCGTTGTACTTCCTGATTCTCGCGGCCCTTGTGTACCTGGTGATCACCACCCTCTCCAACCACATCTTCAAACGTCTGGAACGACGCTATAACGTCGGTATCAAGGGAGTGACGCGATGATCGAATTGATCCAGCAATACGGCCTGGCCTACCTGTGGACTGATGGGTTCGGCTTGTCCGGAGTCGCCATGACGTTGTGGCTGTTCATTGTCTCGGTAGTTCTGGGTTTTTTCCTGTCGATCCCACTGGCGATTGCCCGCGTCAGCGAACACTTCTGGTTGCGTTGGCCGGTGGAGCTGTACACCTACCTGTTTCGCGGTACGCCGCTGTATATCCAGTTGCTGATTTGCTACACCGGCCTCTACAGCCTGGAAGTGGTGCAAGACAACGCAATACTCAACCAGTTTTTCCGCAATGCATTGAACTGCACCCTGCTGGCCTTTGTGCTCAACACTTGCGCCTACACCGTGGAAATCTTCGCCGGGGCCATCCGCAATATTCCCCATGGCGAGATTGAAGCAGCACGCGCCTATGGCTTGCACGGCTGGCGGATGAACCTGTTTGTCGTGATTCCCGCTGCACTGCGCCGCTCGTTGCCGGCCTACAGCAACGAAATGATCTTGATGCTCCACGCCACTTCGCTGGCGTTCACTGCAACCATCGCCGATATCCTCAAGGTGGCCCGCGACGCCAATGCCGAGACGTTCCTGACCTTCCAGGCATTCGGTATTGCCGCGCTGCTGTACATGCTGCTGTCCTTTGCACTGGTGGGCCTGTTTCGACTGGCCGAACGTCGCTGGATGCGTTTTCTTGTTCCTTCCCGAGGCTAACCCATGAATCAGTCCGCACAGGCCCTGGCCGCTCATCCTGCAGACGTTGCCGCTCCACGCCCAAGTGCCGTGGCGGCAGGCGCCAGCATCAAACTCAAGGTCGAAGGCCTGCATAAAAGCTACGGCGAACATGAAGTGCTCAAAGGTGTCTCGCTGAACGCCAGCAAGGGCGACGTGATCAGCCTGATCGGCGCCAGCGGCTCCGGCAAAAGCACCATGCTGCGTTGCATCAACTTTCTCGAACAACCCGACGCCGGGGTCATCACCCTGGACGGCATCAGCATTGAAATGCGCCAGGGTCGCGCAGGCTCGCAGACGCCGCACCAGGCACAACTGCAAAACCTGCGCACGCGCCTGGCCATGGTGTTCCAGCATTTCAACCTGTGGAGCCACATGACCGTAATGGAAAACATCTGCATGGCACCGCGCCGGGTGCTGGGCGTCAGCGAGGCCGAGGCGCAAAAGCGTGCGCGGATGTACCTGGACAAGGTGGGCCTGCCGGGCCGGGCGGCGGATCAGTATCCGGCGTTTCTCTCGGGTGGCCAGCAGCAACGCGTGGCCATTGCCCGGGCATTGGCCATGGAACCGGAGATCATCCTGTTCGATGAACCGACCTCGGCACTTGACCCAGAACTTGTAGGAGAAGTCCTGAAAGTCATACAGACGTTGGCCGAGGAAGGCCGTACCATGCTCATGGTTACCCACGAAATGGGCTTTGCCCGGCAAGTGTCCAGCCAAGTGCTGTTCCTGCATCAGGGGCGGGTCGAGGAACACGGCAGCGCCGAAATCCTTGATCACCCCAACAGCGAACGCTTGCAGCAATTTCTCTCCAACCGCTTGAAGTGAACACAGAATCGATCATGGATACCAAGGCCAACGGACCCCACTCTTCCCCTGTGCTGGATCGCATCGATGAAGCCATCATCGACGTGCTGCGTCATCAGGGGCGTATTACCTACGAGAAACTGTCGTCGCTGGTACACCTGACGCCCAGGCCCTGCCTGGAGCGGGTGCGCAAGCTGGAGCGGCGCGGGGTAATTCGCGGTTACGGGGCCATTATCGATGTGCAAATGGTTTCGCCAGGGCTGTCGCTGCTGGTCTTGGTGGCGCTTTCCAACCAGAGCGGACGCTCGGCACAGAAAGCGTTCGAGGCCTGCGTCAAGGCTTGCCCGCAAGTGTTCGAATGCCAACTGATCAGCGGACCGTTCGACTACAGCCTGCGCATGCGTTGCCGGGACATGGAGCACTATCGGGTGCTGACGGAAACGTGGTTGAACAATGACGAGTTGCACATCGACAAATTAGTGGCGCACCCAGAGTTGGCGGTAGTTAAAAACACCGCCACCGAGCTGGCCTGACACACTGAAGATCAAATGTATGCGGGCTTGCTCGCGATAGCGGTATATCAGCCAACACTTGCTTGCCTGGCCCACCGCTATCGCAGGCAAGCCAGCTCCCACATGTTTTAACCGTGCCCACTTGAAATCCGTTTGCCGGGACGCTCAGCGATCAGCTTTGCCTGTCCATCCCGCTGTTTGCCGGTACGTGCCTCGCTGATCAGACCTGGTATCAATTTGCCCTCCGGCAAATTCTTCCAGAACCGACTCGGCAAGTGCCCTTCCATGACCTTGGGGTTCAAGCGTGCCGGGTTGAAGGTATGACTGTAGTAAGTCAGCCACATGACGCTGTGGGGATCCTCGACGTTCTGCGCCAATTGCTGCCACTGCGGCGGACAGTGGCGCTGATGAATCAACTGTTCGCCGTTGTAATACACACCGTCCAACGGCGTGGCGATCATCCAGCGATGCCGGCCCATGCGTCCGATAAAATGCTGGCTGGCGCTATGCAGAATATCGTGGGCCGGCTCATGCCAGGCCACGTATTCGGGCAATTCGGGGCCTGCCGCTGCGGGCAGTGCAATAAAGCGTACAAACGCATGCAGGTGATGGGCTTCCCGTCGAACCTGCTTGATTCGCCGCTGCAATTCACTGCCCAAATGGTCTCCGGCCATCATCGCCGTGCGATCGCCATGGCTGACGCGCCAAAGCACCTCATACAACAGGCTCCAGCGCTGTTCGCCGTGGTAGCAGGCAGCACTTTCCAGCAACTCCAGCAGCGCTTTGGGAATCCGTGCCTGGAACGGGCCATTGTGCGCCGGATACTGCTCATCCGTGGCGAACAGGTCCGCAACTTCCGTCTTGCCCCAACTGACGTGACTGGGATCAATCTGGTGACTGAGCAGCCAGCGTGCCTGTTCGCGCCAGGTGCTGAAAAGGTTGTCACATTCCAGGCTGATCATCCCCAAAGCCCCATTTGTTGAGGCTGAGGGCGATCACGCAATTGTTCACGCAGGAGCACGCTGGTGCTTTCAGCCTGCTGGGGATGGTAATCACTGGTGATGAAAAACGGCTTGGCCTTGCTCAGGACGCAACGCATGCGCGCCAGGTCTTCAAAGCGGATCCTGCGCTGGCGACGTAGCTCCACCAGACGCTCGGTAGTGCGCAAGCCGATCCCGGGAATCCGTGCGATCAGCGTTGCGTCGGCGCGGTTCAGATCCAGCGGGAAAACCTCGCGGTGTTCCAGTGCCCAGGCCAGCTTGGGGTCGATATCGAGTGCCAGGTGCCCTGCCCCCTGGAACAACTCGTTGGCCGTGAATCCGTAACTGCGCAGCAGGAAATCCGCCTGGTACAAACGGTGCTCGCGCATCAATGGCGGCGCAGCCAGAGGCACGCTTTTCGGGCTGTTGGGGATCGGACTGAACGCCGAGTAATACACGCGGCGCAACTTGAAATTGCCGTACAGCGCTTCGGCACCGTGGAGGATGGTGCTGTCATCGGTGTCATCGGCCCCCACGATCATTTGCGTGCTTTGCCCCGCTGGCGCAAACCGCGGCGCACGCGGCTCGTTAAGTACAGTCTGCTCGCCGGTAAAGATGGTCTGCATGGCTTGCTTGATCGAGACGATCTGCTTCTCGGGTGCCAGGGTCTGCAGGCTTTTATCAGTTGGAAGCTCGATGTTCACACTCAAGCGGTCGGCATAACGCCCCGCCTCGGCAATCAACGCCGGGTCGGCTTCGGGAATCGTCTTGAGGTGGATATACCCGCGAAAGTCATGCTCCTCGCGCAGCAACCTAGCCACCCGCACCAACTGCTCCATGGTGTAGTCGGCGGAACGGATGATCCCTGAACTGAGAAACAGCCCGCTGACACAGTTGCGCCGGTAGAAATCCAGGGTCAGTGTCACCACTTCCTCCGGACTGAACCGCGCACGCGGCACGTCGCTGGAGCGGCGATTGACGCAGTATTGGCAATCATAGAGGCAGAAGTTGGTCAGCAGCACCTTGAGCAACGACACGCAGCGACCATCAGGTGTGTAGCTGTGGCAGATACCCATACCATCGGTCGAACCCAACCCGGCCTTGCCCTCGGAGCTTCGCTTGGGCGCACCGCTGCTGGCGCAGGACGCGTCATATTTGGCGGCGTCGGCAAGGATGCTGAGCTTTTCGATCAACTGCATGAGGAAGCACCGAATACTGGTTTTTTATACAGTACCAGTGAGATCGGCACCCATTCAAGGGCAAACAGGCAAACAGTCGAACAATCTTGCAGGCAGCGAGCACAGATAGCGCCCGGATGCCGCCTGCCTTCTACGCAAACGATGCCGAGCCCGGTTAAAGGCTCGACATCTGCACTACTTAAAACAATGCAGTACTTAGTTCACCGGCACCCGACGAGTCGAGATGGCCATGCGGCCCATCCCAAAACTCAACGCCGCACCCAACACCAACATCAACAAAGTGCTCCACGCCGCGCGGGACAGTTGCCTGGCTGCCACTTCAGCCGCTTCGCGGGCTTTTTGTTCGGCCTGTGCTTTTAGCTCCTCAACCTTCTGCATGGCCTGCTGGTAAGCCTGGGCGTAGTTCTCGACGATCTGGCTGGCTTGGGCCTGGCTCTTGCCGGTGCGCGCAGCGACGATATTGACCAGCGCTTGCTTGTCTGCCGCATTCAGCGCAGGTTCACCGGAGGCTTTGACCCGCTCGAACCATCGCTTGAGCTCTTCAGCGGCCTGGGCCGGATCGGTCGCAGCAGCTGTGGCTGATTGCTTGCCGTCTGCCGCTGCCTGGTCGGTTTTCTGCTCGACGTTGGCCGGGTCCAGTTCAGCCTTGCCGCTCTGCTTGAGCAAGGTGTCCAGTTCGCCTTGCAGACTATTCCAATCCAGGCTGATACCTTTTTCGTCCAGCCGCTGCTTGAGGCTGTCACCGATCCCCGGCGCCACGGCCGCGATCCCGCTGCCGGCGGCCGACAGACCTTTACCCAATACACTGCCTGCGGTTCCGACAACACTGGTAGCCAGCGCCGCCAGCAGCCAGGTGGTGAGCAAAGTGGTGATGGTCCAGCTCAACACGCCATGCAGGCCACCACGATCGGGGGCGGTGCGGCCGGCAACAAAGGCACCGATGCCAATCGCCAGTAGTGTGGACACAAACAACCAGATCCCGGCACCTGTACCGAAACCGCTAAGAGGATTACCGGCCTCCATCGGGTCTACCGCGCTGGCACCGATGGCAGTGCCCAGTACGCTCAACACCAGATAGGTCACCAGGCCAATTGCACTACCGGCCAATACCGAACCCCAGGAGACGCGAAACGGCGAACGATTGCTTTCATATAGCGTGGTCATGATCGATCCTTTGACGAGTGAGTACGCCCCAAGTGTGTCCGGGCTATACCCTTCAGTCTCGGCACATATGCACTAGCGTATCTGGTGCATTCGCACCCCTACGCAAGCAGTCGTCCTGCACTATCCTGACGCCCTGGTGTCGTAATTTCCATGCGCCCAATCCCCCGGAGAAACCATGAGCCAGGCCGTTCTCGCCCAAGAAACCAATCGCCGCCAATTGCAGCAGATCATTTCCGGACTGTCCGAGGGGGTGATTCTCGCGGAGATCGATCAGACCATCCTCTGGGCGAACGACGCCGCGCTGACCATGCATGGCCTGGAGGACATTGCCGGGCTGGGTACCAATACAGGCGAATATGCCGAGCGCTTTACCTTGCGCTATCGCAACAATCATCCGCTGACGCTGGAGAGCTACCCATTGAGCCGGGTCGCCAACGGCGAGGAGTTCAGTGATGTGGTGGTGGACGTCACCCCTACCAACGATATCGACCGGACCTGGGTCCACCGCGCGCGCAGCCTGATACTGACCAACAGCGCCGGCAAGCCGGAACTGCTGGTACTGATCTTGAGTGACGCCACCGAGTGGGCCAGCGCCGAACAGCGCTTCGAAAAAACCTTCAATGCCAACCCCGCGCCCGCCGTGATCTGCCGCTTGAGCGACCTGCGTTACATCAAGGTCAACCAGGGATTTTTGGAGATGACCGGCTACAACCGTGATCAGGTGATCGGTCGTTCGGTGTATGAACTGGATGTGCTGGAACAGGCCGAACGCAAGGAACTGGCGATTCAGCGCCTGGGCGAAGGTTCGACCATCCCACAAATGCAGGCCGAGCTGAAACTGCCCGAAGGCGGCAGCAAGCTGGTGATCGTCGCCGGCCAGCCGCTGGATATGAACGATGAAGATTGCATGCTGTTCTCCTTCACGGACCTGGAGCCCCGGCGCAAGGCCGAAACCGCGTTGCGCCAAAGTGAGGAGCGCTTTGCCAAGTCCTTTCGGCTGACGCCCGTCCCCACCCTGGTGTGCGATGCACACAACCAGCAAGTGTTGGATGTCAACGAAGCCTTTATGAACATCACCGGATACACCAGTGAAGAGCTGATCGGTAAATCCATTCCCGATATCGACTTTATCGACAGCGCACAAACCTGCGAGCAACTGTTCGCCACCCTGGAGAAAGCCGGCAACCTCGAAGGCCAGGACCTCAAGATCCGCAAGAAAGGCAATGAGGTGATTGACTGCGTAGTGTCGGCGGACACCGTGACACTTCAAGACACCACCTGTTATTTACTGGTGATGATGAACATCACTGAGCGTAAACGCTCAGAGCTGGAATTGGTGACCGCCATCGAGGAGGTGATGCAAGACGCCTCGTGGTTCAGTCAGACCTTGATTGAAAAGCTCGCCAATGCCAAAAGCATCAACAGCCCCAACCTTCCCAATATCTCTTTCACCGACCTGACCGCCCGTGAACGCGATGTACTTGGACTGATTTGCGAAGGCCTGGCCGACAAAGAGATCGCCTCGCGCCTGAAGCTGGCCCCCAACACCGTACGCAATCATGTGGCCACGGTGTATTCCAAACTGGGTGTACACAGCCGCAGCGCCGCCATCGTATGGGCGCGCGAACGCGGTCTGTTTGCTGGTGAACGGCGAGCCAAACCAGGGAAATAAGGTGCATATGCACTAGAAGGACCAGTGCAAATTCGCCTTATTGCACACCAGCAGACTCCTTAACCTTCAAGGGTAGGCACGTGACTTGTGTTCATGTGCCCTGGCGTTTTTTGCCCTTGAAGGAGACAACCATGAAACAGGAACAGATTAAAGGCAGCGTCGAAAAGATGGCTGGCAAGGCACAGGATTTCCTCGGCGAGTTGAGCGGTGACGAACAGCTCCAGGCCCAGGGAGTTGCGCGCCAGGCAGCCGGGCAACTGCAACAAACCTATGGCGATGCACTGGACAGCATCAGTGACTTCACCAAGCGCAAGCCTCTTGCCACCGTTGCGATCCTGGCCGGCGCAGGTTTGCTGCTGGGCCTGTTATTGCGTCGTCGTTGAAGGGGAACGGCATGTTTACCCTTGCCCAACTGCGTAACTGCATCGAAGAAGGCTTGTCGCCGTTGACCTGCGAATTCACCTTGTGCCGCGATGCCTCACTGACCTTGAAAGTGTTCGACGCCGATAGTGGCCGCGTGGACTTGGTGGTCACCGGCATCAGCGTCAATAAGCTCAAGACACCAGAAGACGTCGCGAACATGGTCGATGAACTGCGTTACGAGCTGCAAAGCAACACCATGGGCATGCTCACTCTGACTGGCGAGCCTGCAACGACGACCCAATGAAGTAGAACATCCCACCGCCCACGATAAACATCGCCAGCATGTAAAACATGTAGTGGGCCGGCAGGCTGGCCAGCACCAGCCCACATAACACCGGCCCCAGCGCTGCTCCCAGGTTTGAGAGATTTTGCGCGCCGTAATACATGCCCCTCAGGGCGTCCGGGGCGATTCGGTCAATAAACATGTACTCGGCTGGAAACACGATGATCTCGCCCACAGTGAACACCGCCATGGATGCCACCCACCACCACACGCTGGTGGACAGCGCAAAACCAATCACTCCCAGCAGGAACATGCCTAGCCCGAGCATCAGCCAGCGGCTCAGGTGACGGTGGGATATTTGCCGACCAATCACATATTGCAGCGCGATCACCAGCAGCGCATTGGTAGTCAGAATGGCGCTAATGACGGTGTAGGTGTATTCCGCGCTCGAAGTGGTCACCAGATACTGGGACAAGTACGCCGTGAACTGGCCGAACACCACCGCACTGAGCAAGCCGCCGATGGTAAAGCACACCAGGCGATGGTCGCGCAACAACACCCGGCCGACGGCCAGGAATGACACCGGCTTTTGTGTGGTGTCGACGGTGGCCAGCGTGCGGTCGCCCCAGCGCCAGTAAAGCAGGAGAAACCCCAGGCCCAGCAGCGCCGACAATACAAACGGCAGGCTCATATCGGCCTTGGCGATCATCGCGCCAAAAAACGGCCCTACGGCGTAACCGATATTAGTCAGGGTGTACTTGATGGAAAACACTTCGCTGCGCGCCTCGATAGGCAACAGGCTGGCGAAGCCGGCCTTGACCGCGATGTCGATCACCGCATAGGCCAGGTTGATCAGGATCAGGCAGCTATAAAATAGCCACAGGTCGCGGGCCAGCAGCGTACCGAAAAATCCCAGGACGAACAGCAGGCTCAAGCCCAGCAACAGCCGATAGCTGTTGATCCGGTCCACCAGAAAACCGCCGTACACACTCAGCAGGGAACCGACAATCAGCGAACTGCCAATGACCAGGCCGACTTCACTGATGCCCAGGGCAAAGTGGCTGGACAGATAGATGACCATGTAGGGAAAGGTGATCGCCTTGGCCAGGGTCAGGATCAACGTGGCCGACAGCAGCAGGTTCACGGTGCGCGGATAGTTTTTTATTGTGCTCAGCATCCTGCTCTCTTCCCCAAAGGCATTCATCCCTCGAACCATTGCGGATGGGGAATGCGCAACTACCTTACCCTAGGAAGATCGGCAAAAAATGCTGTTTTATGCATTCACGCATGTAAATTTTAAATAGACCGTTCAGGCGCGATGAACGGGGCGGGCCCATTCACCGCGCTTGGCCACATTACTTGGCAGGAGTGATATCAAGGATGGTGCCATTGGTGATTTTCACCAGCACATAACGGTCGTTGACCCGGGCCCACTGACTCTCCTCGGAGGGTTGCTTGAGGCCACGCCGCTTCCAGTCGCCGATGGCCGATTCCTTGCGTACCAGGATATCCGGCGCACGGTCGCCGACTTTCAGGTCCCGGGTATTGATGTTCGAAGGCTCCACGGTTTTTTGCGGGCTGTCCTCGGCCTGGGCGGTAAGGCTGGCGGCGGACAGGCTCGCGGCAATCAGCAGGCCGGCGATCAGGGACGTTGCTTTCATGCAGACTCCTTCAATAAATGATCTGTACCCAGGTTCCGACCGTAAGCGCCTGAAATCATTCATCGGCAGTCGACGATTGCCATCAGCCGGGTAGCCTCGAGGCAATAGCGCTCAGTAACCGCACAGGCTAAGAGGTACGCCCACCGAGCGGTGTGCCCTGATGAAAAACCATCTGCCAACCCGCTTGGCTGTTGCGCCATACCGAACTGCGCAATGACTCCGACCCAGCTTGAACGTCACTGGCCGCGCGATGGCAGCGATAAGTCACCAGCGCCACGCCATCTGCCAGCAACTTCAGCGCGAAATCACTCATACTGCGCGCCGCAAAGACCTCATCGCTCAGCCCGGCAATGACTTGCGCCTTGCTGTCCCAGATACGGCCACTGGCGCCAAACTCAACAAAGTCATCGGCAAGCAAGGTGGCTAGACGCTGCGCGTCGTTACGTGTCGCACACTGATGCAACTCTCGCTCAAGATCCTGCAAATGCGCAGCCAAAGCCTCCATCGGACCTCCCATTGCATCCGTGAAATTAATAATGTATTTTTTCATGAAATTTTCTGATAAAAATTTCACAAGCTCCCCATGGACAAACAAGCCGAACTCGACGCCCTGGCAATCCTGATCCACGACCTGCGCAAGCACAAGAAGCTTACCCTCGCGCAACTGGCGCAAAAGATCGAGCGCTCCGTGGGTTTCCTGTCTCAGGTCGAGCGCGGCCTGTCGCGCCCGACGGTGGCCGACCTGACCGCCATCAGCCACGCGCTGGACGTGCCCACTACTTATTTCTACAGCCTGCCCAAACCCAAGGCGGTGAGTTGGGTCACCCGCCCGAACGAGCGGCGCACGGTGTATTACGCCAATGGCATCACCGACATTCTGGTCTCGCCAAGCATGCAGGGCGCGTTTTCGATCCTCGACAGCCTGCTGGAGCCCGGCGCCAACAGCGGCGAGCAAACCATGAGCGACCGTGCCGAACAGGCCGGCTATGTGCTTGAGGGCCACTTGACGTTGTGGGTCGAGGACGAAACCGATGCGGTCACTCTCGGTCCCGGTGACAGTTTTCACCTGGCCAGTTTTGCCCATTGCCGCTACGGCAACCTGACCGACCTGCCAACCCGCGTGCTGTGGGTCTATAACTGAGGCACACCAAGGAGCGTCACCCGTGAAAAGCCAATCCTCCACACTGCTGGCCGAAGTACGCAGCTTTCGCCAGAACCATCCGCACGTGCGATATGTGGACCTGATTTCCCTGGATATCCCAGGTCGTTTCTATGGCAAGCGCTACCCGGTGGAAATGCTCGAAAAGGTCGCTGCCGGCAGCCCGTTGAAGCTGCCGCAGAACGCGGTGTTGCTGGGCACCCAGGGCGGGTTGTTCAAGATCGGCGATTATTGCTTTAACGACGGTGACCCCGACGCCAACCGACGCCTGGTGCCCGGCACACTCAAACCGGTGAGCTGGGAAGCACAACCTCTGGGGCAGATGTTGATCACCTCCGACGGTACCGAAGCGCCCATCGAGTTCGAACCCCGCGAAGTCCTGGCCAAGGTGCTGGAGCGCTTGCACGGCAAGGGCATTCACCCGGTGGTGGCGTTTGAACTGGAGTTCTACCTGTTCGATAAAAAGCTCGAAGGCGGACTGCCGCAATTTGCCCGCGACCCTTTGAGCGACGACCTTGACGACCAGCCCACGCTGCACATCGAACGGCTGTCGCGTTTCGCCCCGGTGCTCGATGACATGGTGCAGACCGCCCAGGCCCAGGGCATCGACATCACGGTAATTACCGCCGAGTTGGGGCCGGGCCAGTTCGAAATCAACTTCGGCCACCTCGACGACGGCCTGCGTGCTGCCGACTGGGCTGCCCTGTTCTGCCGCAGCACGCGTGGCGTGGCCCTCAAGCACGGCTATCGCGCCAGTTTCATGGCCAAGCCCTACCTGCAACATCCGGGCAGCGGCATGCATGTTCACGTCAGCCTTTACGATGCAGCGGGCAATAACCTGTTGGCGGCTCACCAACAACAACCGTTGCGGCATGCCATTGCAGGCTGCCTGGAACTGCTGCCCCACTGCATGCCGATTTTTTCGCCCAACCACAACGCCTTCCGGCGCCTCGGCGGCACGGTCAACGCGGCCACCAAGGCGTGCTGGGGTTATGAGGATCGTGATGCCTGTGTGCGTATTCCGGAGTCTGACCCGCGCAACCTGCGCATCGAACACCGACTGGCCAGCGCCGACGCCAACCCTTATCTGGTGCTGGCGGCGATCCTGGTCGGCCTCGAACATGGCCTGCACGCTACCCGCGAACCTTTCCCGCCGTTGAACGAGGACCGTGACAGCGGCAGCGATTTCCCGCTCGAAATGCTTGAAGCAGTGCGCGCCATGCAGCAGCAACCCATCCTGCGTGAAGGGCTGGGCGGGGAGTTTGTCGACGTGTATTGCGAAAACAAACGCCAGGACCACCTGGCATTCCAGCAGGAAATCAATGCCCGGGAGTATCGCTGGTATCTATAGTCGATAGCGTTCAATCAACTCCCACTCAACCCTGCGGACTGTCCATGACCGAACAAAGCGCACCAGCCCTCAAGGAGATGTTCAACGTCGAACGTCTGCAACATATCGCCACGCAAATGAGTGCGGTGTATCCGCCGTTCGACGCCAAGGGTTTTCTCAGACACGCCAGCCGGGATCTGGACGAACTGTCAGTCATGCAGCGCATGGCCCGCGTCAGCGAAAGCCTGCACGCCGTCATCGCGCTGGACTATCCCCAGACCCTCGAGCACCTGTATGCCCTGGCTCCACGCCTCAATAACCGTTTCGTCAGCCTGTTCCTGCCGCACTATGTGGCCAGTCACGGCCTGGATGACTTCGAGCGCTCAATGGCAGCGCTGAAATACTTCACCACCTTCGGCTCTGCCGAATTTGCCATACGGCATTTTCTGCTCAAGGATTTCGAGCGCACCCTGGCGGTGATGCAACAGTGGTCGCAGGATGACAACGAGCATGTTCGCCGGCTCGCCAGTGAAGGCTCGCGGCCCCGCTTGCCCTGGTCGTTTCGCCTGGCCCGGGTGCAAGCCGATCCGAGCCTGTGCGCCTCGATCCTCGACAACCTCAAGGCCGACAGCAGCCTGTATGTGCGCAAGTCCGTGGCCAATCACCTCAATGACATCGCCAAGGACCATCCGGACTGGGTGCTGGACATGCTCGAAGGCTGGCAACTGGACCATCCTCATACCGCCTGGATCGCTCGTCACGGGTTACGCAGCCTGATCAAGCAAGGCAATGTCCGGGCGCTGACAATCATGGGCGCCGGTGCCAAGGCCGAGGTGAAGATTCATCGGCTCTGCGTCGAACCAACGGTCATTCGCCTGGGCGAACGCATCAACCTGTCGTTTACCCTGGAATCCCTCGCCGCCGCCCCGCAGAAGTTGGTGGTGGACTATGCCATCGACTACGTCAAGAACGCTGGGCACAGCGCTGCCAAGGTATTCAAGCTCAAGGCCTTTACCCTGCAGGCAGGCGAACAACATCCGCTACGACGCACGCAACACATTCGCGACATGACCACCCGCAAACACTATCCCGGTAAACACACGGTGCATGTGCTGGTGAACGGCGAGCGCGTGGGCAGTGCCGATTTCGAGCTGTCCAACTGACCCTTCCCACATCATGAAAGGCTCTATCTCGGGCCTTTTATCGACATTGACTGTCTGACAATACTGGCCTTCGGTGTTGCGATCAATTATCATCACGCGCCTCCCGGATACCTGCCCAGGTATCTGTTCCAATGTTTCATCCGAGGCGCCCATGTACCGTTCTACGTTTTATCGCCCTTTGATTTGCGCCAGTCTGGGGCTCGTAAGCCACTCGGTATCCGCCGCATTGCAGCCGCTGGCCGAAGCGCCGCTGGCCAGCGATACCGAACTGCACTGCCACTTCAATCGTGACGCCAGCACCGATTGCACCACTACGTATCGCTATACGATCCTCAAGCCAAGCGGCCGTGAAATGCTGTCGCGGATCGACTTCAACTACGCCCAGGTCGATGGCTTTGAAGTGCTCCATGCCGAGTCCACTCAACCGGGCGAAAAGCCACGACCGCTGGGCGAGGCGCAGATCGATACGCGCACCGCGCCGAATCCCGACCAGGGTTTTTCCCGGGAAAAACAGACTTCCCTGGCGTTTCCAAACCTGCGGGTCGGTACTCAGGTGCGCTACACCGTGCGCGAACACCATGGCGCCAAACCATTGATGACCGAGTTCCACTACGCGATGCAATTTGGCCCCAGTGCCGCACGCCGTGATCGGGTCAAGGCGCGCTTCACCGCAGAGCGGCCGATCCAGTGGCGCAGCGAATTGATGGATAATTTCACCATCACGCCTTCAGCCAATCGCAAGACCTTGGATATTGAGCAAAAAACCCCGGTCTACATCAACTACATCAACGAATCGAGCAAGGCCTACATCCGACTGATCCCACGTATCGAGGTGGGCAGCACCCTTGACGTGCAGCAGTACTTTGGCGGCTTCGCCCAGCGCTACAACCAGATTCTGGCGGCCAGCCTGCCGGCCGAGAGTGCCGCCGCCGTTGCTGCAGTCAAAGGGTTGCCACCCGCCCGACAAGTCGCGAGCCTGATGCAACATATCAACGATCATTACCGTTACCTGGGCGATTGGCGCGCTTCGGATCGCGGCTATATACCCTTCAGCCTGCAAGAGATCGAACAGCACGGTTACGGCGATTGCAAAGACCTGGCGATCCTGTTGACCGCGATGCTCAAGGCCAGCGCAATCAAGGCCGAAACCGCGTGGGTCAGTCGCGGGGATGTGGTGGAGTCGCTGCTGATTCCCGGCACCAACGCGCCGAATCATGCAATCGTGCGTGCAGAAGTCGCGGGCCAGGTGTGGTGGCTCGACCCGACCAACCCGGTATTCGCCCCGGGCCAGACCATGCCCGACATCCAGGACCGCTGGGTGCTGGTCAATGACGCCCAGGGCCAGGTGCGTGAAGAGCACATCCCACTGCAGCGCCCTGAAACCAGCATTCGCCTGGACAAGCAGGTGCACTTCGATCAACAAGGCAACGCCGCGACCCGTGCCACGGTGACTTTCAGCCAACTGCCGCTGATGCAACTGAGCGTCGCCGACCGCGAGCAAGGCGTTACCGCCACTGACCAGAACATCTGCGACAACTTCGGCAGCGAAATCAGCGACTGTCAGGTGACCCGCTCGGCCACCGCTTTTGTGACCCCCGAGGCCTACACCGTCAAGGCCAGCATGACCGACTTGCGACCCCTGGAAAAACTGGCCGACGGCTACGTCTACACCGACCAGTCGCTGAAGGACAACTGGGATGACCTGATCAACTACCGCCGCAACGGGCAATTGGCCGATCTGTACCTGGGCAATCCGCTAACCCTCGATTACAGTTTCACCCTCACCGGCGGCAAGATGGACAAGTCAGTGCAGGGCTGCCAGATCCACTCGCCCTGGTACGACCTGGAGCTCAAGGGCGAACCGCTCGACGATGGCTTGCGCTATCACTACCGCCTGACCCAGAAGGTCCGCTGGCTAAGCCACGACGACATTGTCAGCGCGCCGTTTGAAAAGATGATCAACGATGCCCGCCTGTGTGGGGAGCAGGTGCATCAGGTGGTGAAGCTCTGAAACCACTGCCTGGCCCCCTCTCCCACGGGAGAGGGTTGGGGCGACGGGTGGCTCCTTCAAGCTACTGTCCCAACAGCAGCCGCTGCTCTTTGGCGCATAACTCCAAAACATAATCCCACAGCACCCGCAACCGCACCGACTTATGCAGTTCGCGCCGGGAGCTGATCCAGTAGCTGCGCTGGATGCTTTCCTCCGGCAACAACGGCACCAGGTCCGGATCCCCGGCTGCCATGAAGCACGGTAGCACCGCAATCCCCAGCCCGGAACGCGCCGCCTGGTGCTGAGCAATGACGCTGGTGCTGTGGAACACGACTTTGGGGTTACGACAAAAACTGCTGAGGAACTTCAGTTCCTGACTGAACAAAAGATCATCGACGTAATCGATCCAGGCATGCGCGGCCAGGTCTTCACGTCTCTCAATTGCCGGCGTACGCGCCAGGTAGCTGCGGCTGGCATAGAGCGCTAGGCGATAGTCGGTGAGCTTGCGCGTGACCAGTTGGTCCACGCTGGGGCGCTCCAGGTGAATGCTGATTTCCGCTTCTCGATTGAGAATGCTGACAAAGCGCGGCACCGCCACCAACTCCACTTCCAGGCCCGGATAACGCTCGAACAGCCCACCCATGCGACCGGCCAGGAACATCACCCCCAACCCTTCGGCGACGCCGAGACGGATCTTGCCCAGGGGCGCGGCCGAATGCGTGAGTTCTTCTTCGGCCAGCAGCGCGAGGTTTTCCATGGCTTCAGCGTGCTTGAGCAACGCTTCACCCGACGGCGTCAGCTCGTAGCCTTGGGCATGCTGCACGAACAGCGCAGTACCGAGGCTTTTCTCGATCGCCTCGATATGCCGAGCCACCGTCGCATGGGTTGTTTTCAAACGCTGGGCGGCGGTGAGCAGGCGCCCACTGCGCTGTAACTCGAGAAAGAACCGCAGATCATTCCAGTCAAACATGTCGCTTCCCTCTCGGCCTTGAGAACAGCGCTGTTCGAAAACGCACAGCAGCTGGGTAAAAACTAACATTTTTAAGACGAAAACTAACAACTAGGATGGAGCCAATAAGAAAAACAAGCGAGTCCCCAGATGACTATTGCAACCGCGCAATACGATTACGTGGTAGTAGGTGCAGGCCCCGCGGGCTGCCTGTTGGCCAATCGACTGTCCGCCGACCCGGCCCATCGCGTGCTGCTGCTTGAAGCCGGCGGCCGCGACAATTATCCCTGGATCCACATCCCCGTCGGCTACCTGTTCTGCATCGGCAACCCGCGCACCGACTGGTGCTTCAAGACCGAAGCTCAGGAAGGTCTGCAGGGCCGTGCGTTGAGCTATCCGCGAGGCAAGGTACTGGGCGGCTGTTCATCGATCAACGGCATGATCTACATGCGTGGCCAGGCCAACGACTACGACGGCTGGGCTGCCGAAGGCAATCCGGGCTGGGCCTGGAACGACGTACTGCCATTGTTCAAGCAAAGCGAAAATCATTTTGCCGGCGCCTCCCCACTGCACGGCGACAAGGGCGAGTGGCGTGTCGAACAACAACGCCTGCACTGGCCGATCCTCGATGCCTTTCGTGAAGCGGCCAGGCAAAGCGGCATCGCCAGCATCGACGACTTCAACCAGGGCGATAACGAAGGCTGCGGTTACTTCCAGGTCAACCAAAAAGCCGGGGTACGCTGGAACGCGGCCAAGGCCTTTCTCAAGCCGATCCGCCAACGTCCCAACCTCACGGTATTGACCGAAGTGGAAGTCGATCGCGTACTGCTGGAAAACGGCCGCGCCAGTGCCATCGTCGGCCGCCAGCAAGGGCAGCTAGTCAGTTGGAAAGCCCGCAAGGAAATCATCCTGTGCGCCGGTGCCGTAGGTTCGCCCGGCATCCTGCAACGTTCCGGTATCGGCCCGTCACATGTGCTCAAGCCTCTGGGCATCGATGTGCTGCATGAGCTGCCCGGTGTCGGCGGCAACTTGCAGGATCACCTGCAACTGCGGCTGATCTACAAGCTGGAAAACGCCCGGACCCTGAACCAGATCGCTGGCTCCATCTGGGGCAAGATGGGCATGGGCCTGCAATATCTCTACGACCGCAGCGGTCCGCTGTCGATGGCTCCCAGCCAGCTCGGCGCGTTCGCCCGCTCGGGGCCGGAGCAGACCACGGCCAACCTCGAATACCATGTGCAACCGCTCTCCCTCGAGCGCTTCGGCGAACCGTTGCACGCGTTCCCGGCCTTTACCGCATCGGTTTGCGACCTGCGCCCCAAGAGTCGCGGGCGCATCGATATCCGCTCGGCCGATCCTTCAGCCGCACCGCTGATCCAGCCCAATTACCTGAGCCATCCGCAAGACCTGCGAGTAGCCGCCGACGCCATTCGCCTGACCCGTCGCATCGTAGGCGCCCAGGCCCTGCGTTCGTTTAATCCGGTGGAATACTTGCCCGGTGAAGCCTTGCAAAGCGATGAGCAGTTGCAAGAAGCCGCCGCGCGGATTGGCACCACGATCTTCCATCCCGTGGGCACCTGCCGCATGGGTCACGACAAGGACGCGGTAGTGGACGCACAACTGCGGGTTCACGGTATTCCGGGCCTGCGCATCGCCGATGCGTCGATCATGCCGAGCATCACCTCTGGCAACACATGTTCGCCCACACTGATGATCGCGGAAAAAGCCGCACAACTGATCCTGTCCTCACAAACAAGGAGCCTCGCCCCGGAAAAAGAACTGGTTACAGCAATCTGAATGCCACCGCTCTGCTGAGCAGAAGTGGTAAGGCGACGCCACTACGGCGTCGACAGTGGAACAACAATAAATAATCACTGTGAGGGATACCCGATGTCAGAACGTGCTCAAACCCTGGACGCCAGCTCTGGCGTCGCGACCACCAGCAAGGAGTCGCAAAAGGTCATCTTCGCCTCGTCCCTGGGGACGGTGTTCGAGTGGTATGACTTTTTCCTCTACGGCGCCCTGGCGGCGGTCATCAGTAAACAATTCTTTGCCGGGGTCAACGACACCACGGCTTTCATCTTTGCGCTCATGGCATTTGCGGCCGGCTTTGTGGTTCGTCCGTTCGGCGCCCTGGTGTTTGGCCGACTGGGCGACATGATCGGGCGCAAGTACACATTCCTCGCCACGATCATCCTGATGGGCGTGGCGACCTTCTGTGTCGGCCTGCTGCCCACCTACTCGAGCATCGGCATTGCCGCGCCGATCATTCTAGTAGTGCTGCGCATGCTCCAGGGCCTGGCCCTGGGCGGTGAATACGGCGGCGCGGCAACCTACGTCGCCGAGCACGCGCCAGCCGAAAAACGCGGGTTCCACACCAGCTGGATTCAATCCACCGCCACCATCGGCCTGCTGCTGTCGTTGCTGGTGGTGCTGGCGTGCCGCTACTTCACCGGCGATCAGTTCGAGGTCTGGGGCTGGCGCCTGCCGTTCCTGCTGTCGATCGTGCTGCTGGGGATCTCCACCTGGATCCGCATGAGCCTGCACGAGTCGCCCGCGTTCCTGAAGATGAAAGAGGAAGGCAAGGCCAGCAAGGCGCCGATCCGCGAGTCGTTCGGCAAGTGGGAAAACCTCAAGGTGGTGCTGATCGCATTGTTCAGCATCAACGCAGGCCAGGCCGTAACCTTTTATGCCGCGCAGTTCTATGTGCTGTTTTTCCTCACCCAGTTCCTGAAGATGGACCCGGCCCTGGCCAACATGTTGCTGATTATCAGCGTGGTGATTGGCGCGCCGTTCTTTATCTTCTTCGGCTGGCTGTCGGACAAAATGGGGCGCAAGCCGGTATTGATGGTGGGCCTGTTGCTGGCCACTGCCTTGTACTTCCCGATCTTCAAGGGCCTGGCCCACTACACCAACCCAGCGATGGACCAGGCCAGCCGCCAGGCGCCAATCACCGTACTGGCAGATCCGGCCACTTGTACCTTCCAGTTCGACCCGGTGGGCAAGGCGCGCTTTGACAGCCCGTGCGACAAGGTCAAGACCTTCCTGGTCAAACAAGGCCTGCCGTACAGCAGTGAAGCCGCACCTGCCGGTAGCGCCGTGCAAGTCAGCATCGGCGATATTCGCATCGACGGCTACAACGAGGATGCCCTGCGCGGTGCAGTGACCCTGGCCGGTTACCCGAAAGCGGCAGACGTGGCCCAGGTCAACAAGACCATGGTGGTGGTGCTGATCGTCGCCCTGATCCTGATCGCAGCCATGTGCTACGGCCCGCTGGCAGCGTTGATGGTCGAACTGTTTCCGACGCGTATCCGCTACACCTCCATGTCCCTGCCTTACCACATCGGCAATGGCTGGTTCGGCGGGTTCCTGCCGACGGTGTCGTTTGCGCTGGTGGTGTATACCGGCGATATCTTCTACGGCCTGTGGTACCCGGTGGTGATTACCGGAGTGAGCCTGATTGTCGGCTTGCTGTGCCTCAAGGAAACCCGGCACGTGGATATTGATAACAACTGACTATGCCGCAAACACTGTAGATCCCTTGTGCGAGCTGGCTTGTGTGGGAGCGAGCAAGCCCGCTCCCACACGAGTCAGCTCTACATTGGCTCTGCACTCACAAATTGCTGTATATCCATCCAGATAAAGCTTGATCAACGCCCTTATCTTGCCCATCCTGCACCCCATTCAACTTTGCAACGAATGGGGTGACCATGCGGCTGTTCCTCTGTGAAAAACCCTCCCAGGCCAAAGACATCGCCGCCGTGCTCGGTGCACGCCGGCGGGGCGACGGCTGCTGGGTGGGCGCGGAGGTCACGGTCACCTGGTGCATCGGCCACCTGCTGGAAACCGCCCCGCCCGACGCCTATGACTCCAAGTACAAGCGCTGGGTGCTGGCCGACCTGCCCATCGTCCCGGAAAAATGGAAGATGAAGGTCAAGCCCAAGACCGCCAGCCAGTACAAGGCGGTCAAGCGCCTGCTGGGGGAAGCCCGGGAACTGGTAATCGCCACCGATGCCGACCGCGAGGGCGAGATGATCGCCCGGGAACTGGTAGAACATTGCCGCTACCGCGGGCCGATCCAGCGGCTGTGGCTGTCGGCGCTCGACGATGCGTCGATCCGCAAGGCCCTGGCGGCCCTCAAGCCCGGCGCCGATACCTTCAGCCTCTACCATTCGGCCCTCGGACGCTCCCGTGCCGACTGGCTGATCGGAATGAACATGAGCCGCTTGTTTACACTGCTGGGCCGCCAGTCCGGTTACCAGGGTGTGCTGCCGGTGGGTCGGGTGCAGACGCCTACCCTGCGCCTGGTGGTGGACCGCGACCGCAGCATCGCTGATTTCGTCCCCGTCGCGTATTGGGCCATCGATGTGGACCTGCGCCACGAGCGCATGACCTTCACCGCCCAATGGCGCGCCAACGACGATGCCTGTGACGACCAGGGCCGCTGCCTCAACCCGCAACTGGCGCGGGACGCCGCCGATGCCATGGACAACGCCGCCAGTGCGCGGCTGGTCAAGCTGAGCACCGAACGCATGCGCGAGGTGGCACCCCTGCCCTTCGACCTCGGCACCCTGCAGGAAATCTGCTCCAGGAAACTCGGCCTGGGCGCCCAGGAAACCCTGGACATTGCCCAGTCACTCTACGAGACCCACAAGGTCATCACCTATCCACGCAGCGACTGCGGCTACTTGCCATTGAGCCAGCACAGCGAAGCCCCGAAGATTCTCGCAGCCTTGGGCCGCGCAGACGCAGCGGTCAACGAACTGATGGTGCATATCGATCCCCAGCGCCGCTCGCGAGCCTGGAACGACGCCAAGGTCAGCGCGCACCACGGCATCATTCCCACTGGGGCCGGCAAGGATGTCGCGTTGCTCACCGGCAAGCACCGTGCGGTCTACACCCTTATACGCGCGCGTTACCTGGCGCAATTCCTGCCCAACCACGAATACGATCGCACCCAGGCGGATTTCGATTGCGCAGGGTTTGCCTTGCGCGCTGTCGGCAAGGTAGTCATGGAGCCTGGCTGGAAACGCGCACTGCCCGAAGCCCTTGCCCCCGCCAAAGGCCGGGAAGCTCCCGCGCCCCAAGCCTTGCCAATGCTGGTGCAAGGTCAGGACTATGCGGTGGCCAAGGTCAATCTCAAGGACCTGTGGACCCAACCACCCAAGCCTTTTACCGAAGGCGACCTGATCAAGGCGATGAAAAACGTCGCCAAGCTGGTGCAAGACCCGCTGCTCAAGCAGAAGCTCAAGGACACCACCGGTATTGGCACCGAAGCCACCCGCGCCGGGATTATCCAGGGCCTGCTGGACCGAGGTTACCTAGTGAAGAACGGCAAGGCGCTGTCGGCAACCCCGGCGGCTTTCAGCCTGATCGACGCAGTGCCCCGGGCCATCGCCGATCCCGGCACCACTGCCATTTGGGAACAGGCGCTGGACATGGTGCAGAGCGGTGAGATGAGCCTGGAAGAATTCGTCGCCAAACAAGCCGCGTGGATGAGCAAACAGGTAGCCCGCTGCAATGGCATGCGCATGACCATCACCGGCCCCGCCAGCCCGGCGGGGCGAGATGCCACGCCGTGGAAGAACAAACGCAAGACAGCCGCCAACTCCAGCCGAGCAAAAAAACCGGCAAATACCCGATCAAAGGCGAAAAAAACCGGCGAATGACGTTTTTCGACCAGATATGCGCCGCTTTGGACCTTGCCTCAGACCAAGGCGTCTAGGATTCTGTAGGGGACACGCAGACTTCCTACAACAACACCAGAGTAGTTGCCATGAAAACCGTCGCACAAGTGCTCAAAGCCAAGGACCAGAAGAATCAGGACGTCCACACCATCCAATGGGACCACACCGTGTTTGAAGCGCTGGTGCGGATGTCCGAGAAAAACGTCGGAGCCTTGCCGGTCGTCAAGGAGGGCGCGGTTGTAGGGATCATCAGCGAACGAGATTACGCTCGTAAGCTCATACTCAAAGGCTTGTCGTCGGTCACCACCCGGGTCGATGAGGTAATGAGCTCGCCGGTGATCACCGTCGACACCCATAAAAGCGTTGATGAATGCATGAACATCATGACCGACAGCCACCTGCGTCACTTGCCCGTGGTCGAAAATGGCAAGTTGCTGGGCCTGCTGTCCATTGGTGACCTGGTCAAGGAAGCCATTGCCGAGCAGGCCGACCTTATCAAACAATTGGAACAGTACATCCGCGGCGAATGATATATTCCCAAACACCCAGCTCCGGTCCTGTGGGAGCTGGCTTGCCTGCGATAGCATCGCCGAGGCGGAACTGGCACAGCGCAGTGCCTGCATCGCGGGCAAGCCCGACTCCACAGAGACCCGGCCCAACAGTACAAAAAGTGACGCCCAAGTCACCTTTCCCCGCATCTACCCCGCCCCGCAACTTTTTATGTAGTGACAAAAAATAATCACTACATAATCGTTGACGTAATCAATTTGTCCTTGCATGATTCAGACGTCTCCCGGATCGGGAGCGTAGGTAACACGCGTTTTGAACAAGCTCGTCTGACCGCCGAGCTGTTTCTCCGGATGTGCACTGCCCACAAGGCAGATTGATGAAGCTGACCATTCCTGAAAGGGATCGGTACAAGGAGCTAAATCGCTGCTTGTCTTCGTTATGAAAGCGTTGCGTAGCAGTTCATCAGCAAGACTACATGCATCAGGTTCAAGACCCTGCCCGTATTCGGCAGACCGTTACTGACGCCCGGTTTTCGGAACCGGAGACAACTAAGCAGTTTTAACGAATCAATTGATAGATCGCCAACTGGTCAAGGGGCTTACACATGAATCTGAACAACCAACCAACTATCGATGAATTGGCTGAGATGTTCGCAGCGCAGAAAGACACACTCGACGACCATATCCTGTGGATTGGCAAATCGGGCGAAGTCCAGATTGACTGCCTGGCGCCCCACACCGAAGAAGCAGAGTTCGACAAAAATAACCGTGAACTGGCGGCGCGCCTGAAGATGTACCGTCGTGGCCAGGGTTATGTTGGCAAGAAGGCGGCTGCCGATCGAAACTTTATTGAGCAGGTCTTCCATACACTTAATACCGAGTGGCAGTCCCTCAAGGACAACTCGCACGTTAAAGTGATCGACAGATACTGCTGATATAACACAACTAACTACTTGAGCCTGTTCGTTTAAACGAGCAGGCTTTTTATCGTTCCGTGGCTTATTTAAAGCAATGCTGGAAATCGGCCTTTTGCTGCTTCATCACGAAAAATATCAAACAAGGCCTGGGCTGCCGCCGACAGTTCGTGACCGGGCTTGGTCAACACTCCGATCGGTCGCTCGATCACCGGGCCAGTCAAGGTGATGCAATGAGCACCTGCCTCTTCCATCTGCCGCGCGCACAGCGCTGGCACGGCACTGACCCCCAATCCACTGGCGACCATCTTGCCCACCGTGGCAAGTTGATGGCTTTCCAGCGCCACCGGCAGTTTCATATCCAGTACGCCCAAGTGCTCCTCCAGCATCACCCGCACAGTCGAAGGCCGCTGCAACGTGATGAAAGGTTGTGCCAGCAAGGTTATCCAGTCGATTTCGGACCTCTGCGCCAGGGGCGAATCACCCGGCACCACGGCAATAAAACGGTCCAGGTACAAGGGAGTGAAGTGCAGCGACGACCCAGTCGATGGTTCGAACGCGACACCCAGTTCGACTTGGCGATCGCGGACCATCTCCAGCACCTGCTCATTAATCAAGTCATGGACGGTGACGTTGACATGGGGATAACGAGCTCGAAATACCTTCAGGATCGGCGGTAACAAATTACCGGCAAACGAAGGCATCGCCGCCACCGTCACCCGCCCGCGTTGCAAGGTAAACCGCTGGCGCAGCTCATCCTCGGCATTGTCCCAATCGGCAATCAGGCGCCGGGCCAGGGGTAACAGCGATTCACCCTCGGGAGTCAGCGCGACGTTACGGGTGTTGCGGCTGAACAGTCGGCCACCCAGCCCCTCCTCCAGGCCTTTGATGGTCAGGCTCAGGGCCGACTGTGACAAATGCAGGCGCTCGCACGCGGCAGCAAAACTCAGGCTCTGGGCCACAGCAAGGAAGGCGCGCATCTGTTTTACGGTCATGGCACTGCTCCTGGTTGTCGACAATTATGCTGTTTTTTAAATCAATAAACCTTAAAAAACAACTTAACAAATCAATCCATCAGCGCAACACTCTGAAGCAATGGCTGGCCCACAAACAATAAAAGAGGTGCATATGGCAGGTTTCGATAAACGCGTGGCGTCCTATGAAGAAGCGCTGGCAGGTCTTGAGGACGGCATGACAGTACTCTCTGGCGGCTTTGGCCTGTGTGGCATTCCGGAAAACCTGATCGCAGAGATCAAACGCAAGGGCACACGCGACCTGACCGTGGTCTCCAACAACTGCGGTGTCGATGGTTTTGGCCTGGGTGTATTACTGGAGCAAAAGCAGATCAGCAAAGTGATCGCCTCCTATGTCGGTGAAAACGCCCTGTTCGAGAAGCAACTGCTCAGTGGCGAAATCGAAGTGGTCCTGACTCCTCAAGGTACCCTGGCCGAAAAAATGCGCGCCGGTGGTGCCGGTATTCCTGCGTTCTTCACCGCCACCGGCGTCGGCACCCCGGTTGCCGAAGGCAAGGAAACTCGCGAATTCAACGGTCGCCCGTACCTGATGGAAGAGTCCATTACCGGCGACTTCGCCATCGTCAAAGGCTGGAAAGCCGACCACTTCGGAAATGTTATCTACCGTCACACGGCGCAGAACTTCAACCCGCTGGCCGCTACTGCCGGCAAGATCACCGTGGTCGAAGTCGAGGAAATCGTCGAACCGGGTGAGTTGGACCCGGCGCAGATCCATACCCCAGGCATCTACGTCGACCGGATTATCTGCGGCACCTTCGAGAAGCGCATCGAACAGCGCACCGTACGCAAATAATCCTCCAGCCCTGATAATAAGGAGACAACACATGGCTCTCACCCGCGAACAAATGGCTCAACGCGTCGCCCGCGAAATGCAGGATGGTTTCTACGTCAACCTGGGCATCGGCATCCCGACCCTGGTGGCCAATTACATTCCCGAAGGCATGGAAGTGATGCTGCAGTCGGAAAACGGCCTACTGGGCATGGGACCATTTCCTACCGAAGAAACCATCGATGCCGACATGATCAACGCCGGCAAGCAAACCGTCACCGCGCGTATTGGCGCTTCGATTTTTTCCTCGGCCGAATCTTTCGCAATGATTCGTGGCGGTCATGTCGACCTCACCGTGCTCGGCGCTTTTGAAGTGGACGTACAAGGCAACATCGCCTCGTGGATGATCCCCGGCAAGTTGGTAAAGGGCATGGGCGGCGCCATGGACCTGGTGGCTGGCGCAGAAAATATCATCGTGATCATGACCCACGCCTCCAAGGACGGTGAATCCAAGTTACTCAGCCAATGCAGCCTGCCGCTGACCGGCGCTAACTGCATCAAGCGCGTACTGACGGACCTGGCGTACCTGGAGATCGAAAATGGCGCTTTTGTCCTGAAGGAACGCGCACCTGGCGTCAGCGTCGAAGAGATTGTCAGCAAGACCGCCGGTAAACTGATCGTCCCGGACCATGTTCCAGAAATGCATTTCCAGTGAGGACAGATTCCATGCAAGACGTCGTGATTGTTGCTGCCACCCGCACCGCCGTGGGCAGCTTTCAGGGTTCACTGGCCAGCATCCCGGCACCGGAACTGGGCGCCGCGGTGATCCGCCGCCTGCTGGAGCAGACCGGCCTGGATCCTGCGCTGGTGGATGAAGTGATTCTCGGACAGGTTCTGACCGCTGGCAGCGGCCAGAACCCGGCGCGCCAGGCATCGATCCTCGCCGGGCTGCCTCATGCAGTGCCGAGCCTGACCTTGAACAAGGTCTGCGGCTCAGGCCTCAAGGCCCTGCACCTTGGCGCCCAGGCGATCCGTTGTGGCGACGCCGAAGTGATCATCGCCGGCGGCATGGAGAACATGAGCCTGGCACCCTATGTGTTGCCTGGCGCCCGTACCGGCCTGCGCATGGGCCACGCCAAGATGGTCGACAGCATGATCACCGACGGCTTGTGGGACGCATTCAACGACTATCACATGGGCATCACCGCCGAGAACCTGGTGGACAAATACGATATCAGCCGCCAAGCCCAGGACGCCTTTGCTGCCGCGTCGCAACACAAAGCCACTGCGGCCATCGAGGCCGGGCGTTTTGTCGACGAAATCACGCCGATCCTGATTCCCCAGCGAAAGGGTGACCCGGTGGCCTTCGCCGTGGACGAACAGCCCCGCGCCGGCACTACTACCGACTCCCTGGGCAAGCTCAAGCCCGCGTTCAAAAAGGACGGCAGCGTGACCGCCGGAAATGCTTCCAGCCTCAATGACGGCGCTGCCGCGGTATTGCTGATGAGCGCAGGCAAAGCCAAGGCCCTCGGCCTACCGGTCCTGGCCCGTATCGCCAGCTATGCCAACGCTGGTGTCGATCCAGCGATCATGGGTATCGGCCCGGTTTCTGCCACCCGTCGTTGCCTGGACAAGGCCGGCTGGACACTGGCCGAGCTGGACCTGATCGAAGCCAACGAAGCCTTCGCCGCACAGGCATTGGCGGTGGGCAAGGAGTTGGAGTGGGATGCCGACAAGGTCAACGTCAATGGCGGTGCCATTGCTATCGGCCACCCGATTGGCGCGTCAGGCTGCCGGGTGCTGGTGACCCTGCTTCACGAGATGATCAAGCGCGATGCCAAGAAAGGCCTGGCAACCTTGTGCATTGGCGGCGGCCAGGGCGTAGCACTGGCCCTCGAACGCAACTGATTCATCGAGCAACATGAGAAAGGCCTGACTCCACGAAAAGTCGGGCCTTTCTTTTTTGAGGTGGGATTTGGATATTCCCTATCCCGCCTTGATACTCATTGACCAGAAGGAACCGACGGCACCGCAAACACCGCACTGGCCCGTACTACCACCTTCTCCCCCACCTGCAAGCTGACCGTGGCAAACGCCATCTGGCGCCCGCGCTTGTGGTGCTCCAACCGCACCTCGACCCACTCGCCCACCTGCACCGCGCCCAGATAATCAAGGGTCATGCTCGCCGTAATCAGGGGCAGTGGCGGCTCACTGGAAAACGCCATGGCGTACCCCATGCCCACATCCGCCAAGGTCGCCAGCACACCACCGTGTACAGTGCCACGTCCATTGGCATGGCGGCTGTCGGCACGCAGGCCCAGGTGCAGGCGCAAGCCCTCGCCACGGCAATATACCGGGCCCAGTAGATCCAGCAGCGGGCTGCTGCGCGGCAACGGGATGAAACCTTCCGGGATGGCAGCCATGACGAAATAGTCCTTTGAGGGGGAGGAAGATGAGGTTTAACCCGGCCTCTACCTCACGCCTATCAACATCAACCACGCAAATCCCTGTCGATAGCGCCTGTCGATCGCCGGGTCAGCGCTTGATGCAACGCTGATAACGGTCATTCACCCGATTGGCAAACCAGGCCGTAGTCAGGTTGCGGGTGATTTTCGGGCTTTTGAGCACGATGCCCGGCAGGATCGCCCGCGGCAGTGGTTTGCCTTCGGCCCTCTCGGCCAGGGCAAATACCCGTTGGTACAGGGTCGTGTCTTCAAAATCCAGGCTATCGCCTTGCTCCAGTTGGCTGCGGATACTCGGGTTGCGCATGTCCAGCGCCTTGCCCAACGATCGCACTGCCAGTTCCGTAGTCCCAGGGAGGATCGAGCCGTGCCGGATCAAGTCGCCGTCCAGCGCCAGGGGCTTGCCCGAGGCACGACTGACAGCTGCCTGGAACGCGGCATTGCGACTGGCGTACCAGCCAGCGTTGAAATCAGCGAAGCGGTACAACGGCTGGTCATAATTAACCGGGTAATCCAGCAGGTGCGTGATACCGAAATACATGCCGCCGCGCCGGGTGAACACTTCCCGGCGAATACTGCCATCCACCGTATAGGGATAACCGCGCGCCTGTTTCTCGGCGAAGGCAATGCTGACCTGCATGGGGCCTGCGGTATGCACCGGATTGAAACTGCCAAACAATGTACGCCCCAAAGGCACGACACCGATAAAGTCATCGAAAATCGCGCTCAAGTCTTTTTCGGTGCGCGCCGACCTCAAGCGTTCGGCGTAGGACTTGCCGGTGGGTGAGCGCAATTGCAGCGCTGTGCGCACCAGCACGCCGGGGACATGGACCTTGGCCGCACGCCTGAAGATTTCATCCTGGGCGATCTTGCCCATGTTCGGCACCGGTGGATTGACTTGAAACGTCGACTCTTGCTCGGTCACAGCCAATACCGCGCAGATGTTCTCGGTGCCGGGGTAGATTTCACGCGTGTTGAATGCCGTATAGATATCCTGGGCCCAACCGGCACGATCAGGGATCTTCGCCGGCATCAATCGTACGATCTGCGCTTTGACCTCGGCCTCGCTGCGCTCCGGTTGCTGCTGGCTGCGTTGCGTCGAACAGCCGGCAAGCACCAATAAAGTGGTCAGGCAGAGGATCAGGCGGGATGAGTACATGAAGTGTCCTTGAGCGGTGAAGGTCCAGTCTTGGCAGATATCGACCGACAAGTCCAACGTCGGTTCGCTGCTCTCGCCAACCGCAGCAAAATATGGAACGATCAAGCCCCACGGTTCCAACAAGGACTTTGAACGCCATGCTTAGCCTGAATTTTCTGATTACTTGCCTAATCGTCGTACTGATCCCAGGAACGGGGGTGATCTTTACCGTTTCCACAGGGCTGACGGCCGGCAAACGCGCGAGTATTTTCGCGGCTTTGGGCTGTACGGCGGGAATCATCCCGCATCTGATGGCCTCAGCCCTCGGTTTGTCCGCCCTGCTGCATACAAGTGCATTGGCCTTTGAAGCCTTGAAATATGCCGGCGCGGCTTATTTGCTGTACCTGGCCTACGTCACCTGGCGGGATCGTTCTGCCTTCTCGGTGAATGACGCACCCACCACTTCCAGCGCCCGTAGCCTGATGCTGCGAGGTTTTCTGCTGAACATTCTCAACCCGAAGCTGACGATATTTTTCCTGGCATTCCTGCCCCAGTTCGTTACACCGGGCGCCGGCGCGCCAGTGTTGCAAATGGCAGTACTGAGCAGTGTGTTCATGGCGATGACATTTGCGGTATTCGTCATCTATGGCCTGCTGGCCAACGTATTCCGTCGAGCCGTGATCGAGTCGCCACGGGTACAGAACTGGCTGCGCCGCAGTTTTTCCGCAGCCTTTGCAGGCCTGGGGTTGAACCTGGCATTTGCACAGCGATAAAGCCTTGCCACCCCTGGAGCGAGGGACACGCCTGGTGCCTGCTCGCTCCTGGGAGTAATCAGTCGGCTCAGATGCCGGCCAACGCCAGATCCATCGCAAAGTAAGTGAAGATCAGGTCCGCGCCCGCGCGCTTGATCGAGCCCAGGGTTTCCCGGACCACCCGTGCCTCATCTATCGCCCCGGCCTGGGCGCCGAACTTGATCATCGCGTATTCGCCACTGACCTGATACGCCGCCACCGGCAAGCGCGAGGCTTCGCGGATGTCACGGATGATGTCCAGGTACGCACCTGCAGGCTTGACCATCAATGAGTCGGCACCTTCCTGTTCGTCCAGCAGGGACTCACGCACCGCCTCGCGGCGATTCATCGGGTTCATCTGGTAGCTTTTGCGATCGCCCTTCAACGCACTGCCGCCGGCCTCGCGGAACGGGCCGTAGAGGGCCGAGGCGAATTTGGTGGAATACGCCATGATCGGGATATGGGTGAACCCCGCCTCATCCAACGCCCGGCGAATGGCCTGGACCTGGCCGTCCATCGCTGCCGACGGCGCGATCACGTCAGCACCGGCACGCGCGGCAGCCACGGCTTGCTTGCCGAGGTTGACCAGCGTGCGGTCGTTATCGACCTCACTGCCGTGCATCACACCACAATGACCATGATCGGTGTATTCACAGAAGCAGGTGTCGGACATGACGATCATTTCCGGCACTGCATCCTTGCAGATGGCGGACATGCGCGATACCAGGCCACGCTCGCTCCAGGTATCACTGCCGCTGGCATCCAGGTGATGGGACACGCCAAACGTCATCACCGACTTGATCCCGGCCCGGGCATAGCGCTCGATTTCACCCGCCAGTTTCGACTCGGGAATACGCATCACGCCCGGCATGCTGGTAATCGGTACGAATTCATCGATTTCTTCTTCGACGAAAATCGGCAGCACCAGATCGTTGAGGGTAAATTCGGTTTCCTGGAACAGGCTGCGCAACTCCGGGGAGCGGCGCAGACGGCGAGAACGGGCTTCGGGGAACTGACTGGACATGAATTTTCCTACAATTTCCTACAAGAAAGGCCAGCGCATCTGGCGAGGCCGGTAGCGTAAGGGCGAAAGCTTATGCCGCGATTGACCGAGAGCACAAACACCGCATCCATAACGCTGTTTTTCCATTCAAGTAACAATGGCGTTTGCGCCGATGCTCGTTAAAGCGTCAAGCGCCCATCGATACACAGCGTAACAGCGCCACCGATCCAGATCTCGTCGCCCTGCTGCTCTACCCGGATACGCCCGGCACGCCCCATCGCCGTGCCCTGGCTGACCACGTAACGGCTCGGCGCCAGGCCTTCGCCCAACAGCCATTGGGCAACTCCCGCATTCAGGCTGCCAGTGGCCGGATCTTCCGGGGCACCATCACCGGCAATAAAAGCACGTACTTCAAATTGCGCGTCGTCACCGACGCGAGCTGAGTTCCACGGCGCAATCACGCCCACTGCCAACCCCAGCAGTTGCGAATAGTCCGGCTGCAACCCCAGCACCGCCTCCCGGTCCGCCAGCATCAATGCCAGCCAACCCGCTCCGTTATCGACCCACTGGCTGCGGACAACGGCTTGCGGCTCGAGATTCAGCGCCCGGCACACACGCTCCAGCAAATCAGCCTCCAACGGGCCTGAGCGAAGCAGTGGGGGCGCGATAAAAGCAAGTTCATCACCCTCGCGGCGAATACGCACCAGACCGATCTCGCATTCCTGGATGATTTCTTCGCCCTTGGCTACACCGCCGGCCTGCAGCCAGGCATGGCAACTGCCCAAGGTCGGGTGACCCGCAAACGGCAACTCGCACAAGGTGGTAAAAATACGTACCCGGTAATCGGCCCGTGGATCACGGGGCCTGAGCAAAAACGTGGTCTCGCTGAGGTTGGTCCAATTGGCGAAATCGGCCATTTGTTGGTCGCTGAGACTATCGGCGCCCAGTACCACGGCCAGGGGATTGCCTTTGATGGCCTGGTGACTGAAAACATCCAATTGCTTGAAATCGAAGGTTGGCATGAAATCCCTATCAGAAGTAGATGTGCTTAGGTGTTATTCAGGAATGCTCAAGCCGCGAATCACCGCGGGCCGTGCGACAAATCCCTGCAGCGCCCGCAGTACGTTGGGAAAATCCTGGATCCCTACCAGGTCGCCAGATTCGTAGAAGCCGATCAGGTTGCGAATCCATGGAAAAGTGGCGATATCGGCGATGCTGTAGTCGTCGCCCATGATCCAGGTGCGCCCCATCAAGCGTTGCTCCAGCACCCCAAGCAGACGCCGGGCTTCAGCAGCGTAACGATCGCGCGGGCGCTTGTCTTCGTAGGTCTTGCCGGCAAACTTGTTGAAAAAACCGACCTGGCCAAACATGGGGCCCACCCCTGCCATCTGGAACATCAGCCATTGCAGGGTTTGGTAGCGAGCCGCAGGAGCCTTGGATAACAGCTGGCCGCTCTTCTCCGCCAGGTAAATCAGGATCGCGCCGGATTCAAACAAGGCCAGCGGTTCACCGCCAGGGCCCGCTGGATCAATGATCGCCGGGATCTTGTTGTTGGGGTTCAGCGACAGAAATTCTGCAGAAAACTGATCCTGGGTCTCGAAGCTGACCTTATGCGCCTCATACGCCAGCCCCAACTCTTCGAGCATGATCGACACTTTTACCCCGTTGGGGGTCGGCAGGGAGTACAGTTGCAAGCGCTCAGGATGCTGGGCGGGCCATTTGGCAGTGATCGGGAATGCCGATAGAGAAGTCATCGATAAGCACCAGGACAGGAAACCCCCATCATAGTCATCTGACGCGCAGCCTGCATTGGTCTTCAATTCGCAACATCAACTCGCTAACCTCCTGTACAAACGAACCAAAATGCCAAGTTGCACTCTTAAATGCGCTTGAACGGTTGAATGGAGGCATACCGCCATATTTGTCACGGAGCACCATGCGATGCGGGAAGCACCGCTGTGGGCCGGCTCGTAAGCCGTAATCCGATGCACTGAAGACTTGACCAATAATGAAGATCCAGCCGTTGTGCCTTGCCAAGCGCCTTAAACGATATTCATACATAATGTTGCCGTTATTGGTGGTGGGTGGTGCATTGATGTTGACCCTCGAAGCCCGCGAAAGCCGTGCCCAGCAGGTCAATGGCGTACAGACCCTGGTGTTCCTGCGCCACGGCGAAAAGCCGGCCGGCGGCCTGGGCCAGCTCAATTGCCAGGGCCTCAATCGCGCGATGAACCTGGCCACGGTGTTGCCCGAAAGATTCGGCGCCGCCGATTTTGTGTTCGCGGCCAATCCGACCCGGAATGTCGAGGAAGGTGAACTGGACAATTCCTACAGCTACATTCGCCCCCTGATGACCATCAGCCCCAGCGCCATCAAGCTCGGCCTGCCGGTGAACATTGAGTTCTCGGCCAATGACACCAGCGAACTGGCAGATGAACTGGTAGATAGCAAATACCGCAACTCGATCATCTACACCGCCTGGTCCCACGGTTATCTGCCGGAGCTGATCAACAAGGTGGCGAGCGAAGCATTGGGCGAAAAGCGCACCATTACCGATGACTGGTCCGGGAATGACTTCGACACGCTCTACGTGCTGACCCTGACATGGCACGATGGCAAGGCCACCCTGCTCAGCCGCAATTACAAGCAAGGCCTGGATAACGGCCTGCACACCTGCCCGGATGCAACGCATGTAAACGCCGACACCTGAGCTGGCTCCCTGTGGGAGCCCTCGAGCTTCCCGGGCGAACCGCTTTACCTGCGCGTATGATGTGCCGCTATCGACTTACCTGCGGATCATCACTATGTCCAACCTCACCTCTGCCAGCCCTGTGCGCGGCTGGTCTTTCTGGTGGAAACCGGCGCTGTTTCTCCTGGTGGCCTGTGTTGGCCTGTATTACGTGAAGTGGTCGCCCTACTACTTCAAGGCCTTCGTGGCAGCGGACAGCCACAGCATCGGCGGCTCCATACTCAACGACGAACACAGCGCTCCACTGGCCGCGGCACTGGCCTACGCCAAGGTGTATTTCCTGGCGATCTGGAAAGCTGCCGTGCTGGCGGTGATTCTCGGTTCGCTGTTGCAAGTGCTGATCCCGCGAGACTGGCTGCTGCGCCTGTTCGGTCGCGCCGGGCTCGGCTCCACCGTGCGCGGCGGGCTGTTTGCCCTGCCGGGCATGATGTGCAGCTGCTGCGCCGCGCCGGTGGCTGCAGGCATGCGTCGCCAGCAAGTATCGGTAGGCGCGGCATTGGCATTCTGGATGGCCAATCCAGTGCTCAATCCGGCCACCCTGGTATTCATGGGGTTTGTCCTGGGTTGGGATTTTGCCGCGCTGCGGCTGGTGGCAGGCCTCGTGCTGGTAGTGGGCGTGGCACTGATCGCACAACGAATCGCCCGCCCTGATCAGGTGCCGCAAGTAGCGCTTGAGGCTGTGGCCGACGTCAGCAACACCGAGACCCAACCGTTCCTGAGCCGTTGGCTGCGCAGCTTGTGGCAATTGTTTTGGAGCACCATCCCGGTCTATATCCTGGCGGTGTTGTTACTGGGCGCAGCGCGGGTGTGGCTGTTTCCCCACGTGGACGGGGCGATGGCGGACAGCCTGTTGTGGCTGGTGCCGCTGGCGGTGGTCGGCACGCTGTTTGTGATCCCCACGGCAGCAGAAATTCCTATCGTGCAAACCATGATGACCCTGGGCCTGGGCACCGGGCCTGCCGTGGCGTTGCTGATGACCTTGCCAAGCGTGAGCCTGCCGTCGCTATTGATGCTGCGCAAGGATTTCGACACCCGCGTATTGGTGACCGTGGCCGGGCTGACCATGCTGATGGGCGTGGTGTGTGGACTGGTGGCAGTGGTGATTCTGTAATGATGGGGTGAGTCCGGGGCCAAATAACCGGTTTGGGCTATTGAGCGTTACGACTGAAAATCCGGATCACCTCATCCAAATGCTCGGCCATTGCCTGACGTGCTGCAGCCGGATCGTGTTGTTCCAAGGCCTGCAACACGCGGCGGTGCTCGTCCTCTGAACGATGGGGCATATCGCCCGAGCTGTAGTGGCTTTGCAAACGCTGGAACATGCTGCCGTAACGATGGCCCAGCAGGTGCTGAATCATCAGCGCATACGCCGGGTTATCCGAAGCTTGAGCGATGCGGATATGGAACAGACGATCACCGGGATGGGTGTGTGAACCCTCGCGGTTGTCCTGAACGTTACGTTCGAACGCCTCGCGAATACCCGCCAATTCTTCATCGCTGGCATTCACCGCCGCCAGTGCCGCAGCCTCTGGCTCGATCAAACGCCGGGCCTGGAGTAACGCGAATGGTGGAATTTCTGCGCTGAAATCAACTTCGATCCCCAGTTCAGGGTCCAGCTCTTTCCACTGATCACGCGTGGCCTGGGCCATTACGGGTTCATCGGAAGCCGGTTTTACTGCCGGTTCACAGACCAGAACCCCATTGCCTACACGCACATCCACCAAGCCAATAACTTCCAGCGCAATCATTGCTTCGCGTATCGACGCCCGACTCACCCCCAGCAGCTTGGCCAACTCGCGCTCGGCCGGCAAGCGGCTGCCCGGTGGAAATTCACCGCTGTCGATCAAGGCCCGCAGCTGGTCGGCGATCTGTCGGTAAAGTCTTTGGTTATCAATTACTTGAAATGGCATCGTGCAATTAACTCTGGAGAGTGAAGCAGCTATCGAGCATTTTTTCTAAAAAAAGACGCTTGTTGACGCTTGAGGTGCATGCTACAAAAGGCCCAATGGCCTGACCATTGGACGGATATCGTAGAGCGATCATAGCAAACCTTATCCTGTCACTTGCGTCGATTTGCCATTTACTACGCCTGTAATGGCCTGACCTTTAGGCCTTAGTCAAACAAGAAAAAATAAAAACAATCAACAGCGTCACGGAGTACCTCATGGATCTTTCCGGCAAGCGCGTGCTGATCACCGCAGCCGCTCAGGGCATTGGCTTGGCCAGTGTCCAGGCGTACCTCGCCGCTGGCGCCGAAGTCTTCGCCGCCGACATCAATGCTGGCGCCCTCGACTCTCTGGAAGGCGCGCACAAACATGTTTTAGACGTCACCGATGCCGCTGCCATTGGCCGCCTGGCAAAAGAGCTGGGTGCGCTGGATGTGCTGTTCAACTGCGCGGGCGTGGTGCACAGCGGCAACATTCTCGAGTGCGACGAAAAAGACTGGTCCTTCGCCCTGGACCTCAACGTCACGGCCATGTACCGCATGATCCGTGCGTTCTTGCCTGCCATGCTGGAAAGCGGCGGCGGCTCGATCATCAACATGGCGTCGGTGGCGTCCAGCGTCAAAGGCGTGCCCAACCGCTTTGCCTACTGCGCGAGCAAAGGCGCAGTGATTGGCCTGACGCGTTCGGTTGCGGCGGACTTTATCAGCCAGCACATTCGCTGCAACGCCATCTGCCCCGGCACCGTCGACTCCCCTTCCCTGCGTCAACGCATCAGCGAACAAGCCCTGCGCGAAGGCCGCAGCACCGAGCAGGTGTACGACGCCTTTGCTGCGCGCCAACCGATGGGCCGCATTGGTACTGCTGAGGAGATAGCGCAACTGGCGCTGTACCTGGGATCGAGCGCCAGCGGTTTCACCACCGGCACGGCGCAAATCATTGATGGTGGTTGGAGCAACTGACTCCTGATGTAGGGGCAAGCTCGCTCCTGCCTGGATTTCTAATCGATAAAGGAAATTTTATGAAACTGCTGCGCTACGGCGAAAAAGGCCTGGAACGTCCCGCTTTGCTTGATAACAACGGTGATCTGCGCGACTTGTCCGCAGTGGTCACAGATATCGCAGGCGATGCCCTCAGCCCGCAAAGCATTGCCCGTTTGCAGGACATCGACCCTTCGACCCTGCCACGGGTCGAAGGCTCGCCGCGCATCGGCGCTTGCGTCGGCCAGGTAGGAAAATTCATCTGCATTGGTCTGAACTACGCCGACCATGCTGCCGAAACCGGCGCTGCCATCCCGGCCGAGCCGGTGGTGTTCAGCAAGTGGACCAGCGCCATTGGCGGCCCCGACGACAACATAGAAATCCCGCGCAACTCATGCAAGACCGACTGGGAAGTCGAACTCGGCGTGGTTATCGGCAAAGGCGGTCGCTACATCAGCGAAAGCGATGCCCTCGAACACGTGGCCGGTTATTGCGTGGTCAACGATGTGTCCGAGCGCGAGTTCCAGCTGGAACTGGGCGGCACGTGGGACAAAGGCAAGGGCTGCGACACCTTCGGCCCGATCGGTCCATGGCTGGTGACCCGCGATGAAATCGCTGACCCGCATCAGCTGGATCTGTGGCTGGAAGTCGACGGCAAGCGCTATCAGAACGGCAACACGCGCACGATGATTTTCCAGATTCCGAAAATCGTCAGCTACCTCAGCCAGTTCATGAGCCTGCAACCCGGTGATGTGATTTCCACCGGCACACCGCCCGGCGTAGGCCTGGGCATCAAACCAGCCCCCGTCTACCTGCGCGCAGGTCAGCAGATCCGCCTGGGCATCCAAGGCCTCGGTGAACAAAACCAACGCACTGTGAATGCCGACTGACAGGGAGTTGCGCCATGACCACGATCACCGCCGTACGCGTTGAAGACATTCGCTTCCCCACCTCGCAATCGCTGGACGGCTCGGACGCGATGAACCCGGACCCGGATTATTCCGCCGCCTATGTGATTCTCGAAACCGATACGCCGGGCCTGCAAGGTCATGGCCTGACCTTCACCATCGGCCGTGGCAACGAGATTTGCTGCGTCTCGATCAATGCACTGGCGGGTCTGCTGGTGGGATTGAAGCTGGAATGGATCGCCGAAGACATGGGCCGCTTCTGGCGCCACGTCACCAGCGACAGCCAACTGCGCTGGATCGGCCCGGACAAAGGTGCGATTCACCTCGCCACTGGTGCTGTGGTCAACGCTGCCTGGGACCTGTGGGCCAAGGCCGAAGGCAAACCGGTATGGCGCCTGGTGGCCGATATGAGCCCCGAACAACTGGTGCGCTGCATTGATTTTCGCTACATCACCGATTGCATCACCCCGGCAGAAGCCCTGGCCTTTCTGCGCGAGCGCGCCCACGGCAAGGCCGAGCGCATTGCACTGCTCGAGGCCCAAGGCTATCCCTGCTACACCACCTCTGCCGGGTGGTTGGGTTATGCCGACGACAAGCTGCGCCGGCTGTGCCAGGAAGCCGTCGACGCGGGCTTTTCCCACGTCAAGTTGAAGGTCGGCCATGACTTGCAGGACGATATACGCCGCGTGCGCATTGCTCGCGAAGTGCTCGGGCCGGATCGTCAATTGATGATCGACGCCAACCAAGTATGGGAAGTCGACACAGCCATCGACTGGGTGCGCGAGCTGTCTTTCGCCAACCCGTGGTTTATCGAAGAACCCACCAGCCCCGACGACGTCGAGGGCCATCGCAAAATCCGCCTCGGTGTGGCCCCGGTGAAGGTCGCCACCGGCGAGATGTGCCAAAACCGCATCGTGTTCAAGCAACTGATCATGCGCGAGGCGATCGATGTGGTGCAGATCGACGCCTGCCGGCTGGGAGGAGTCAATGAAGTGCTGGCGGTGATGCTGATGGCCGCCAAGTACAACTTGCCAGTGTGTCCACACGCGGGTGGCGTTGGTTTGTGCGAGTACGTGCAGCACCTGTCGATGATCGATTATCTATGCATCGCCGGGACTCATGAAGGGCGCGTGGTGGAGTTTGTCGACCATCTGCACGAACACTTCGAAGACCCGTGCGTGATTCGCAATGCGGCCTACATGCCACCGCAGGCGCCGGGGTTCTCGATCCAGATGAAAGCCGCATCCCGCGAACAGTACCGGTATCGGGGCTGAATGCCATGGCGCCCTCACTGCGGCTGGATGCACACCAGCACTTCTGGCGCTATGACGCCGCAAGCTATCCGTGGATCACTGCCGGCATGGACTGCCTGCGCCGTGACTTTCAACCCGATGATTTGCAGCCCTTGCTCGATGCCAGCGGATTTGACGGCTGCATTGCCGTGCAGGCCCGCACCTGCGAAAGCGAGACCGATCAGTTGCTGGCATTGGCCGAACGCTACCCATGGATTCGTGCCGTAGTGGGCTGGGTAGACCTGTGTTCCAGCGACCTGGAGCAGTCGCTGGAACGCTGGACCCAGGCATCGGTGTTGCGTGGCTTTCGTCATCAAATTCAGGACGAAAGCTCGCCTGCCGAGTTCATGCAGAACCCGGCATTCGGTCGGGGGCTGGCTAGCTTGCAACGTCAGGGGTTGGTCTACGAAGTATTGATCAAGTCACCGGATCTGGGCGCTGCAACAGCTTTGTGCCAGCAACATGACCGGCACGCAATGGTGCTCGACCACTTGGGCAAACCCGATGTGCAGACCAACGACTTGAAGGCTTGGGCCAAGCAACTCGCGCCATTGGCAGCACTGCCCCACGTCAGTTGCAAACTGTCGGGGCTGATTACCCAAGCCCATTGGCAAGGCTGGAGCGACGCACAACTTGCGCCCTATTTGCACACTGCGCTGGAGCTGTTCGGCCCTGAACGCCTGATGTTCGGCTCCGACTGGCCAGTGTGTCTGCTGGCGGGCGTTTACGCAGACACCTGCACCTTGCTCGACGGCGCGCTGCAGGGTTTGAGCGCGTCAGAACAAGCAGCGATCTGGGGCGCGAATGCCTGCGCCCTTTATAGGATTGAAGGAGTGAAACGATGAATCTGTACCTGCAAGACAAGGTCTTTATCGTTACGGGTGGCGGCTCGGGCATCGGCGCCGCTATTTCGCTGGGTTTGGCCGACGAAGGCGCGATCCCGGTGATTTTCGGTCACAGCCCGCTGTCCGATGAACTGGCGCAGCAACTGGATCAGCGCAGCCCGCGACACCTGTTTATCCAGGTTGAGCTGCGCGACGAAGACGCTTGCCGCGCCGCCGTCGCCCTGGTATTGCAACGTTTGGGCCGCATTGACGGTCTGGTCAATAACGCCGGGGTCAACGATGGTGTCGGGCTTGAAGCCGGGCGCTCGGCGTTCGTCGAATCCCTGGAAAAAAACCTGATCCATTACTACCTGATGACGCATTTGTGCGTAGACGCGCTCAAGGCCACGCGCGGATCTATCGTCAATATCAGTTCCAAAACCGCCCTCACCGGCCAGGGTGGCACCAGCGGCTACACCGCCGCCAAAGGCGCGCAACTATCGCTGACCCGCGAATGGGCCACCTCATTGCTCGGCGACGGAGTTCGGGTCAATGCGGTGATTCCCGCCGAAGTCATGACCCCGCTGTACGAACGCTGGATCAACACCTTCACCGACCCGAAAGCCAAGCTGGCGAGCATCGTCGAAAAAATCCCCTTCGGCCAACGCATGACAACAAGCGAAGAGATCGCTGACAGCGTGCTGTTTTTATTGTCCTCGCGCTCTTCTCACACCACCGGGCAATGGTTGGTGGTAGATGGCGGCTACACCCATCTGGACCGGGCGCTGACATGAGCCGCCAGTGCCTGGCGCTGGACCTGATCGACGACCCGGAGCTGATTGCCCGGTACGAGCACTTGCACCAACAGATCTGGCCGCAGATCAGCGCCCACCTGCGCCAGCACGGCGTGCTGGATATGCAGATCTGGCGACTGGGCACCCGGTTGTTCATGGTCATGGACACAGGACCACAGTTCAGTGCAACAGCGTTTGCCCAGGCCAGCGCCAGCGATGCGCAAGTGCTGGAATGGGAAGCGCTGATGTCGCGCTTTCAGCAGCCCACGCCGTGGACCCTGCCAAATGAAAAATGGCGGCCGATGACCCGGATATTCAGCCTGATCGATCAACCCTGAGGCAAACAGGCATCTGCAGGAACGAGCTTTTTCAGTACCAAGGAATCATGAACAAGCTCTCTCCTGCAGACGATTCACGCAAGTCGCCAACAACAATAAAAAAGGAGATGCGTCATGTCGCTCAAGCACTCGAACGCCGCAGTACCGCGTTTTACCCGCACCGTTACGTCTTATCGCTGGGCCCTGACTCTGGTGACCTGCCTGTTCTTTTTGTGGGGTTTGTCCTACGGCTTGCTGGATGTGCTGAACAAGCACTTTCAGGAAACCCTGCACGTCAGCAAGGCGCAGTCAGGCCTGCTGCAAAGCGCGTATTTCGGGGCGTATTTTTTGATCGCCCTGCCCGCCGGTTTGCTGATGGACAAGTACGGCTACAAGGCCGGCATCCTGCTGGGTTTGTGTCTCTACGCCACCGGAGCCCTTTTGTTCATGCCCGCCGCTGCGGCACAAAGTTTTCAGTTTTTCTTGTTCGCGCTGTTTGTGATTGCCTGCGGCCTGGGCTGCCTCGAAACTGCCGCCAACCCTTATGCCACGGTATTGGGCGCACCCGAAGGCGCTGAGCGACGCTTGAACCTGGCGCAGTCGTTCAACGGTTTAGGGCAGTTTTTCGGACCATTGATTGGCGGCGCACTGTTCTTCAGCGGTGCCAACAGCGTCGACACCACACAGTCGCTGCAAATGACGTATCTGGTGATTGCCACGATGGTGTTGCTGGTCGCCGTGCTGATCGCCCGTACTCCACTGCCGGATTTACGCGAGCAGGAGGCCCATGTCCAGCAGCACGACAGCAAGTCCCTATGGCAGCACCGCGAGTTTGTCAGCGGGGTCATCACCCAGTTCTTTTATGTCGGCGCGCAAGTCGGCGTGGGTGCGTTTTTTATCAACTACGTCACCGAACACTGGGCGCAGATAAGCAGCCAGCAAGCCGCGTATCTGCTGTCCGTGGCAATGCTCAGCTTCATGTTCGGGCGCTTCTTCAGCACCTGGCTGATGGGGCGCGTCAATGCCCAACACCTGCTGCTGATTTATGCGCTGATCAACGTCGCACTCAGCGCCGTGGTGGTGCTGGGATACGAAGGCATTTCGGTGGTGGCGCTGGTCGCGATGTTCTTCTTTATGTCGATCATGTTCCCGACCCTGTTTGCCATGGGGGTCAAGAACCTTGGTGTACATACCAAGCGCGGCAGCTCGTTCATGATCATGGCCATTGTCGGCGGTGCATTGCTGCCCTACGTGATGGGAATGGTGGCCGACCACTGGTCCACCGCCGCGGCGTATCTGTTGCCGATGGGGTGCTTTGTCATTATCGCCGTCTATGCCCGTGCGGCCTTGAAAAACCGTTAATCGCTGTACCGATGTTGCTGCCTTCACAAAAACAATAATCGGAGCACCTCATGTCTAACCTCGCATTGAAACAGGCTCTAAGCAAAATCCGCTGGCGCATCTTGCCCTTTGTCGCGCTGATGTTCGCGATGGCGATCATCGACCGTTCCAATATTGGTTTTGCCAAACACGCCTTTCAGGCTGATACCGGCCTGAGTAATGCAGCATTCGCGCTGGGCGCGGGTATTTTCTTTATCGGTTATGCCGTGTTTGAAGTGCCAAGCAACCTGATGCTGCACAAGATTGGCGCCCGTATCTGGCTGAGCCGGATCATGATCACCTGGGGCCTGGTCTCGGCCGCCATGATGTTTGCCCACGATGAAACCAGCTTCTACATCCTGCGCTTTCTGCTGGGTGTCGCCGAAGCGGGCCTGTCGCCGGGCGTGGTGTTGTACCTGACCTACTGGTTCCCGCAAAACCAGCGGGGCTCGGCGTATGGCATTTATTATTTTGGCGTGCCAGTGTCGCTGATGGTCGGCGGGCCGGTCTCGGGCTGGCTGCTGGAAACCGCCCAGTTCGGCCTCGCTGGCTGGCAATGGATGTTTGTGACTGAAGGTCTGGCTGCGTCGATCATTGGCGTGTTCGCGTTCTTTTACCTGACCGACAAACCCCGCGATGCCAAGTGGTTGAGCACTGAAGAAAAGGCCGCGATCGAGCACGAACTGGAAAAAGAGCAACTGCTCAAGGCCAATAAAGGTCCGTCTTCGTGGCGCGCCGCACTGATCAATCCCAAGGTGCTGTACTTCACCCTGATCTACTTCACGATTCAGGTCAGTGTGTATGGCGTGCTGTTTTACCTGCCCACGAGAATCGCCGAACTGCTCGGTACCGGCATTGGCTTGAAGGTAGGCTTGCTGACCTCGATCCCATGGATTGCCACTGTGATCATGCTGTATGCCGTGACCCGCTACGCCGACCGCAAAGGCCAGCAAACCCGCTTCGCCGCAGTGATGCTGGGGTTGGCCGCCGTAGGCATGGTCGGCTCGACCTTGAGCGGCAGTTTGCCATTGGTGATTGTGGCGTTCTGCGTCGCAGCTGCCGGTTTTATCACGGTACAGCCGCTGTTCTGGACTTTGCCTACGCGGTTTTTGGGCGGAGCGGCCGCAGCCAGCGGCATTGCTGTGATCGGCGCACTGGGCAACCTGGGCGGTTTTCTCGCGCCAACAGTCAAAACCTGGGCCGAAGTCTACTTCGATAACGCCCATGCAGGCATGTACTTCCTGGCCGGGACGGCGTTGCTGGGCGCGCTGATGCTGGTTCGCTCGGCCAGGGCGGGCAAGCAGGCCGATACCGCCCAGGCACTCCAGTCACCCGGATGACCAGGCGGCACGGCCTGGCATTGCACGCCGATGGACATCGAGGCTCATCAGGGCCTCACCCGCGCCGGGCAACTCGCTCACGCAGGTACTCCAACACCGCCCCCTGCTCCCCGGCGAATTCGATCCGTGCGCCTTTCTTCTCACGCTGGAAGGCGTACATCGGATCGTAATACTCGCGCAGCAACCCCTCGATCCAGGCTCGGTGCAAGTCCACTGACCCTGTACGGCCCTGCTCCTCCAAGGCCTCCTGCAACAGCGTCTGCAAACGTTGGAAGCGCTCGCCGCCCAGGCGTTTATGGATATTGCCCAGGCTTTGGGTCAGACGCTCGGCAAACAACTCCTGGCCCTGATCACCAAATACCTCGACAAACTCGGCGCACAGATCGACCACATAATCGCGCAGGATCCGCTCGACCCGCCCGGCGATGCTGTCTTCCAGCCACACCATAGGCATCGTCTGCATCGCCTTGTGCAAGGCCAGCGGCAAAGCACAACTGCCGATCATGCGGCTCTCGTCTTCCAGCACAAACTGTTCGATATCGAGCGCACGCTTTTTCAGCACGTCGACGGCCAGGCGGTTCTCGAAGTCGATATTCGACGGCTGCCCGGTGGCATGCTTGCCGAAACTGGAACCCCGGTGATTGGCATGGCCTTCCAGGTCCAGGGCATTGCGCAACTGGCCCAGTACTTCGGTCTTGCCGGTGCCGGTCATGCCTCCCAGCAAGACAAAATCACATTGGGTAGCGGCCTGTTCAAGGGTATTGAGCAAAAAGCCGCGCATGGCCTTGTAGCCACCGCCTACCCGCGGATAGTCGATACCCGCCTCGCTCAACCACTGCTGGACGATCTGCGAACGCAAGCCGCCGCGAAAGCAGTACAGGTAACCATTTGGGTTGGCGCGGGCGAACTGTGCCCACTGTTCGACGCGCTCAGCCTTGACGGTGCCGCAGACCAACTGATGCCCCAGCACAATTGCCGCCTGCTGCCCTTGCTGCTTGTAGCAAGTCCCCACCCGTTGACGTTCGTCATCGGTCATCAAGGGCAAGTTGATCACGCCTGGAAACGCGCCCTTGACGAACTCCACCGGCGCGCGGGTATCCATCATCGGCCGATCGTGAAGAAAAATATCGCGGTAATCGGTAATGTCGATGGGCATCAAGACACCTCTACCGCGTTGCTCTGTCGCTCCACCAATCGGCCAATGGGCGCCAGGTCCAGCCCAAGCTCGGCAGCTACGGCGAGGAACTCGACTTCACCCTCAGGGGTAACCGCTACCAACAGGCCGCCACTGGTCTGCGGGTCGCACAGCACGCGCTTGTGCAGTTCGTTGATACGCCCCAACTGGCGGGAGTAGCTGTCGAAATTACGCAACGTGCCGCCGGGCACACAACCCTGATCCAGGTAATACTCGACGCCTGGCAGGCGTGGGACTTTTTCGTACTCGATGTGGGCAGTCAAACCACTGCCGTCAGCCATTTCCACCAAGTGCCCCAGCAGGCCAAAGCCGGTCACATCGGTCATCGCGGTAACGCCAGCCAGCTTGCCAAAGCGGCTGCCGGGCTTGTTGAGGGTACACATCCAGTCACGCGCCAGGCCGATGTCAGCGTCGCGCAGCTTGCCCTTCTTTTCTGCTGTGGTCAGGATGCCGATACCCAACGGCTTGGTCAGGTACAACTGGCAGCCTGCAGTGGCTGTGTCGTTGCGCTTCATATGGCGCTTGTTTACCAGGCCGGTAACGGCCAGGCCGAAGATTGGCTCCGGAGCATCGATGGAGTGGCCACCCGCCAGGGGAATGCCAGCGGCATCGCACACCGAACGGCCGCCACGAATCACTTCCCGGGCTATTTCCGGGGCCAGGATATTGACCGGCCAACCGAGAATCGCAATGGCCATCAGCGGGTCGCCGCCCATGGCATAGATATCACTGATGGCGTTGGTAGCGGCAATACGTCCGAAATCGAAGGGATCATCGACGATGGGCATGAAAAAATCGGTAGTGGAAACCACGCCACGCTCTTCGTCGATGGCGTAGACCGCCGCGTCATCCCGCGAGGCATTGCCTACCCAAAGCCTGGGATCCAGGTTCTGCGCACCGCTGCCGGCGAGGATCACTTCCAGGACCTGGGGCGAGATTTTGCAGCCACAACCCGCGCCGTGACTGTACTGGGTAAGGCGAATCTGCTCGTTCATGGGGGACCTCAAGCTATCAAGTCCGTGGATTCTAACAGACGGCAAAAGGCCGGCCGGACTCTTGAGAGTACGGCCGGCCTTTGGGTGTCAGCGGTTACTGCCTGGCGGCGAGCAATCGCTTGTGCCGGTTGCGCCGCGCGATGTTCAGGCACTCGATCGCTGCCGAGAACGCCATCGCCGCGTACACATAGCCTTTTGGCACATGGGCGCCGAAACCTTCGGCGATCAGCGTCATGCCGATCATGATCAAGAAGCCCAGGGCCAGCATCACCACCGTCGGGTTGTCGTTGATGAACTTGGCCAGCGGTTCTGCCGCCACCAGCATCACGATCACCGAGGTCACGACGGCGATGATCATGATCGGCAAGTGCTCGGTCATGCCCACGGCCGTAATGATACTGTCGATCGAGAACACCAGGTCGAGCAACAGGATCTGCCCGATAGCCGCTGCGAAGCCGATGGACACGGCGTTGCCAGCACTTGGCTTCTCTTCAGGCTCTGGATCCATGCTGTGATGGATCTCGGTCGTCGCCTTCCACACCAGGAACAGGCCACCTGCAATCAGGATCATGTCCTTCCACGAAAAGGCCTGGCCGAACACTTCAAACACCGGCGCCGTCAACTGCACGATAAAGGCGATGGTGCTCAACAAGCCCAGGCGCAGGAACAGCGCCATGCTGATGCCGATACGGCGTGCCTTGGCCCGATGTTTTTCCGGGAGTTTGTTGGTGAGGATCGAGATGAAGATCAGGTTGTCGATCCCCAACACGATTTCCATCACGATCAAAGTCGCCAGGGCTACCCAGGCGGTAGGGCTCGCGGCCAGTTGTACAAGGTAATCCATAGGTCAGTCCTGACTCGGTGTTCGGAAAAATTAAGTTTCTTGCGAGGTGGGTTCAGGCTTGTCGCGCTGCTCTTGCTCGTCTTCTTTGGGTGCAATCAAACCTTGAGTGGCTTCGCTCAACGCCTGCTCGGCAGCCTTGTGGGTTTCGTCGATCGCTTGCTTGGCCGACTCGCTGGCCTTACCCAACAATTGCTGTGCACTTTTTTCAGCCTGGTCACAGCCGCTGACCATCACTAATGAAAGCGCAAGCAGCGCCGCTGCGCCTAAAGGATTAAGTTTCATGATGCTTTCCTCGTTAGAACCGATGGACCCAAGCGGTGGGCCCGCGATAGCCAGGCATTCTAAGGAGCCTGACACTTCAGAAAAATTCGTATTTTTTTCGCTTATACTTCGGTTTATACGAAGTAATGAATTCTCCATGAGGCGCCAAATGCTCAACTACCGACAATTACATTACTTCTGGGTGGTGGCCAAGACCGGCAGCATCGTGCGCGCGTGCGAACAGTTGAACCTCACGCCGCAGACTATCAGCGGGCAAATCAGCTTGCTTGAGCAAACCTTCAGCGTGGCACTGTTCCAGCGGGTCGGGCGCCAATTGGAACTGACCGAGGCCGGGCGCCAGGCGTTGCCCTATGCCGAACAAATGTTCCTGTTGGGCAATGAGTTGGAAGGAATGCTCAGGGCCCAGCCCAACGAACAGCAGATTCCATTTCGCGTGGGAGTGGCGGACGTGGTGCCCAAGTCCATCGTCTACAGGCTGATCGCACCGACCATGGAGCTGAGCGAGCCGATTCGCATCACTTGCCGCGAGGACAAACTCGAACGGCTCTTGGCTGACCTGGCGATCCAGCGCCTGGACCTGGTGATTTCCGATAGCCCGATGCCCAGCCACCTGGATATCAAAGGTTATAGCCAGAAGCTGGGAGAGTGCGGAATCAGCTTTTTCGCCACCCAGGCGCTGAGCGAACAGCATGGCGGTGATTTCCCACAGTGCCTGCATGGCGCCCCGCTACTGATTCCGGGCGCGGAAACCGTGGTCCACAGCCGCCTGCTGCGTTGGTTTGCCGAACAGAAAATCCAACCACGAATCGTCGGCGAATTCGACGACAGTGCATTGATGCAGGCTTTCGGCCAGTCCGGCAGCGGGATTTTTATCGCACCCAGCGTCATCGCCGATGAGGTTGAACGTCAGTACGGCGTCACGCTGGTAGGTCAGACAGACGCGGTGACTGAATCGTTCTATGCCATCTCGGTGGAGCGCAAGGTCAAACACCCCGGCATCGTGGCGATTACTGAAGGCGCACGACGGGAACTGTTTACCGCTCTGCCTGGATAGGGTTCAGGCGCATGCTTCGCGGGTTTTGCTGGTCATCAGCCACAAGGCCAGCAGAATCGACAACAGGATAAAGCCGGAGGCGGCAAACCCAAGGCTGCCCAACCCAAGTGTATCGATCACGTGCCCACCGACCATCGCCCCCAGGCCAATCCCCAGGTTCGCCCCCGCGATGTTCAGCGATGCCGCAAAAGCTGGCGCATGGGGCGCGGCCTTCATCAACCGCACATGACTGACCAGAAACAGCGCCGCCTGGGTCACACCCCAGATCCCCATTGCTGCCGCCAGGCCCAGCGTGGAATGGATCGCGGGAACCAACGCCACCATTCCGGTGATCATAAAGCCGCAGAACACCATGGAGGCAATCAACGGATGGCGATCCACCGCACGCCCGCCAAGGGAGTTGCCGATCAGGCCGACTGCGCCAAAGCCCATCAGGCACCAACCCACCAGCGTGCCATCGAAACCGGCCAGGCGCTCGAGGATGTCCGCCAGGTAGGTATACACGGTGAACATGCCGCTAAAGACCAGAATCGACAGCAGCACATGCCCCTGCATCAACGGGTTGCGCAGGATCTTGAACTGCGAGCGCAGCGTCACTTCGTCCATCTTCACTTTTGTCGACGGCAGGTAAACCAACAGCAGCAATGCCTTGAGCACCGCCACCACGGCCAAAATGCCAAAGGCTGTGCGCCAGCCGAACATGTCGGAGATCAAAGTGCCGACCGGGATACCGAATACCGTGGCACAGACAATCCCGAAACCGATCTTGGCAATCGCCCGGCCGGCGTATTCAGGCCCGACAATGTCAACCGCCGTTTCACTGGCCAGTGCCCAGAACACCGGCAAGCCCAAGGCCGGGATCAAGCGAGCCAGGGACATGACCCAAATGTTCGGCGCCAGGGCTGCCAGGGTGTTCGCCACCCCGAACATCAGCAAAATGCTGATAAACAATCGCTTGCGCTCGAAACGCGCAAAATAGGCAGTGAGAAACGGGCCGAAAGCCGCCACGGTGAAAGCGAACAGGGTCACCAACAGGCCGGCCTGGGACACGCTAACATCAAGATCACGAGCGATGGACGGTAGCAGGCCAACAATCACGAACTCGGTGGTCAACACGGTAAAACCGGCCGCAGATAGCAGCAGGATAGGCAACAGCATGAACAACTCCAGAAACGGCGACGCCAGCGTTGGCCCAAGGGCCCGCTGACAATGAAAAAGATGAGGATGGCCAATCTTAACAGAATGTATCCAGACCACCCAGCGCCCGGGTGACTGAATGCCGCAGGAAACATGGATATCTGGCACGGCATGTTAGACTCCGCACCCTGTATTACGCTGCGCACATTAAAAAAACTAGAGACAACTCTTATGACTGCTGCCCCTTCGCTCTTTCAACGCCTCATGCGCGTCAGCCTGGTGACCCAAATCGTCATCGGCCTGATTGCAGGCATCGTATTGGCCTTGCTGTTGCCCAGTGCCGCTCAATCGGTAGGGATTATCGGCAAGTTATTTGTCTCGGCGCTCAAGGCCGTCGCGCCGATCCTGGTGTTCGTACTGGTTATGGCCTCGATTGCCAACCATAAGCACGGTCAGGAAACCCATATCCGGCCAATCCTGTTCCTGTATTTGCTGGGGACTTTTTCCGCAGCGGTCGTGGCAGTCGTCGCCAGCACGCTGTTCCCCTCGAACCTGGTGCTCACTACCCATGACGTGGCGGTAAGTGCCCCCGGCGGCATAACTGAAGTGCTGCAAAGCCTGTTGTTCAGCGTGGTGGATAACCCGATCAGCGCCCTGATGAACGCCAACTTCATCGGCATCCTGGCCTGGGCCATCGGCATGGGTATCGCTATCCGCCATGCCGGTGAAACTACACGTACGGTGCTGGGCGACCTGTCCACTGGCGTCACGTTGATCGTACGCGTAGTGATTCGCTTCGCCCCGCTGGGGATCTTCGGCCTGGTGGCATCGACCTTGGCCACCTCGGGTTTCGGCGCGCTGCTGGGCTATGCACATCTGTTGCTGGTACTGATCGGCTGCATGTTGTTCGTGGCGCTGGTGGTCAACCCGGCCATCGTGTTCTGGAAACTGCGTCGCAACCCATACCCGCTGGTGCTGATGTGCCTGCGCGAAAGTGGCATCACGGCGTTTTTCACCCGCAGTTCGGCGGCCAACATTCCGGTTAACCTGGCGTTGAGCGAGAAACTGGGCCTGCATGAAGACACTTACTCGGTGTCGATCCCATTGGGCGCAACCATCAACATGGCCGGTGCCGCCATCACCATCACCGTGCTGACCCTGGCCGCCGTACATACCCTAGGCATTGCCGTGGACCTGCCGACGGCAGTGCTGCTCAGCCTAGTGGCCGCGATCTGCGCCTGCGGTGCGTCGGGTGTGGCTGGTGGTTCGTTGCTGCTGATCCCGCTGGCATGCAGCCTGTTCGGTATTCCCAGTGAAATCGCCATGCAAGTGGTCGCCGTGGGCTTCATCATCGGCGTGCTGCAGGATTCGGCCGAAACCGCGCTGAACTCCTCCACTGACGTGCTGTTCACCGCTGCTGCCTGCCTGGGCCAGGAAAACAAAACCCCGGCTTGATGCGCGCACCATAAAAAGCCCGGGCCGCTCCTTGAGGAGCCGCCCGGGTTTTTTATGGTGTGCGGGTTTAGAACGCGCCCATATAGTCGCGCTTGCCCACTTCCACACCGTTGTGACGCAGCAGCGCGTAGGTAGTGGTGACATGGAAGAAGAACTGCGGCAGGCCGTAAGTCAGCAGGTAGGACTGGCCAGTGAAGCGTTTTTCTTTCGGGGTGCCGGGACGGGTCACGATTTCGATACCTTCTTTGCCGTCGACCTGGGCCGGGGTGATGGTATCGATAAAGGCCAGGACCTTGGCGATCAGGGCTTGCAGGTCGGCGAAAGTGACTTCGTTGTCATCGTATTTCGGTACTTCGATCTCGGCCAGGCGTGCGCAAACACCTTTGGCGAAGTCAGCGGCGATCTGCACCTGGCGTACCAGCGGGAACATGTCCGGGAACAGGCGCGCTTGCAGCAAGGCGTTCGGGTCGATGTTCTTGGCAGTGGCGTGGGCCTCTGCCTTGTTCAGCACATCGCTCAGGGCGTTGAGCATTTGTTTGAAGACCGGGAGGGAAGCGGCGTACAGGGAAATAGTCATGACAGTCTCGACAGTTGTGGCTGGATTTGGATCAGGCGCGATTATAGACATGCTCGCTACTGCTGCTGCTTGTCTTTTATTTTTTCAGGATTAGGCTAGTGGGCTCACTGCATAGGGAAAACGCGATGACCACCGAGCACGACACCACCGCCTCCGAGCCGCGCCTCAATAGCACGGAGATTCGCGTTTTGGGTTGCCTGATCGAGAAACAGGCCACCAACCCGGAAACCTACCCGCTGACGCTCAATGCCGTGGTGTTGGCCTGCAACCAGAAAACCAGCCGTGAACCGGTGATGAACCTGAGCCAGGGCCAGGTCGGGCAGAGCCTGCGCGCGCTGGAAGGTCGTGGTTTTACCAAACTGGTGATGGGCAGTCGCGCTGATCGCTGGGAACACCGGGTCGACAAGGCCCTGGAGCTGGTGCCCGCCCAGGTAATCCTCACTGGCCTGCTGTTTCTGCGTGGCCCGCAGACCGTCAACGAACTGCTGACCCGCAGCGGTCGCATGCACGACTTTGAAGACGCCGAGCAAGTGGTCCATCAACTCGAACGCCTGATCGCCCGCGACCTGGCGCTGCTGGTGCCCAGGCAGGCGGGTCAGCGTGAAGACCGCTACACCCATGCCCTGGGCGACCCGGCAGACATCGACGCAATCCTCGCCGCCCGCGGCAATCCGGTGGAGCGCAGTGCTGGCGGCGCAGTGTCATTGGAGCGCATCGAAGAGCTGGAAGCGCGGATCGCGGCGCTGGAAGAACGCCTTTCCCTGCTCGAATAACAGCATTTACGCGGGTATGGCCTCAGGATTGACGGGCGAATGCGACAGCCGCCTGGAACTGCTCATCCGTCGGCCTTACCCCGGTGTACAGCACAAATTGCTCCAGGGCCTGGATCGCAATCACCTCCAGACCGGTAATCACACGCTTGCCTTGAGCGCGTCCACGCACGATCAATGGTGTTTCGGCGGGGATCGCCACCACATCAAACACTGTGTCCGCCGCATCGACCGCATCAGCCTCAAACGCCAGTTCGTCAGCTTCCGCACCACCAGTCATACCGATAGGCGTCACGTTGATCAGCATCTGTGGTCGCACATCGCCTAATTGGGCTTGCCACTCATACCCAAGGCTGTGTGCCAGCGCTCTGCCGGAGGCTTCATTGCGGGCGACGATCAGCCCTTTGGTGTAACCGCCATCGCGCAGGGCGCTGGCTACTGCCTTGGCCATGCCGCCGCTACCGCGCAGGGCGAATGTCGAATCCTTGGGCACGGCGTGCTTTTTCAGCAGTTGTTCAATGGCAATGTAATCGGTGTTGTAAGCCTTGAGGTGGCCGTCTGTATTGACGATCGTATTGATTGAAGCGATGGCTCGGGCCGAGTCGTCCAGCTCATCGACCAAGGCAATGCAGGCTTCCTTGAATGGCATGGAAACACCACAACCGCGAATACCCAGCGCACGGATACCGCCCACGGCGCCCGGCAAGTCCTGGCTGCTGAAAGCCTTGTAATAAAAATTCAGCCCCAACTGCTCATACAGATGATTGTGGAAACGCAGCCCGAAATTCCCGGGGCGCGCCGACAGTGACATGCACAGTTGGGTGTCCCTGTTGGGATTCATCAGCATGGGTAACTCCTTGAAGTAAGCAACTCGATACAGACCTTACACAACCTTGATCTATCGAGGCCATGCTGTTTTCGGCAAATACACTGCTTTAAAGCATCCTGCGCGACAGTCCTTGAGTCGCCTGGTCTGAATAAATCTTGCCAAGGTCGCTATGAGGATATCGGCTGCGATTAAATCCTCCATCATTGAGGCACTATGTACTTGCCCCGCAAGGTCGTGCGCTGTCATGTTTGTGTCACATCATCTTCTCACTATCAACACTGTCCATCCCTGACAAGCCATAACAACAAGGACGCCTCAGCATGCCCACACAAAACCCGCACCGTACCGCCGGTCTTTGCACCTCTAGCAAGGTCTACAGCGCCCTGACCGAACTCAAGCACCTGGAGGGCCATCGCAGCGCCAAGTTCCTTGCGCTCCTGACAGAAAACCTGGTTCGCAAGGGGCTGCTCAGCGAGCAGGAAGTGGTAGGCATGCTTGACCAGGTGGTCGACTGATCAGCGCCTGGCGTGGTCTTGATGAGCGTTGTCATGAAAACAATGATGTCGACTATCAAGCAGGTTGATTTTTCCTGACTGCCTGCAAACCGTAAGGTGACCTCCAGAACGAACTGGAGGTAATCATGCCCACTATTCAAATCATGTCCGTCATCGGCAGCGCCGTACCCGCCTCGCTTCGCGAAATGGGCATGCTCGCCTGCTGGTATCTGGTGCAGGATGGAGAAGCCATCAGCGGCCCGCTCACCTCGTTGCCCGCTGCTCAAGCCCTGTCGCGCAAGATGGCTCACCGCTTCCAGGCCTAAGGCAGTGGCAGCCTCACACTGCGTTTGGTTTCGACAAACAGTGCCCAGCTGGAGATGAACAGCGCGGCGATCAGCGGTCCGATCACAAAGCCGTTGAGACCGAAGATCGATAGGCCACCCAGGGTCGAGATCAAAATCAGGTAATCGGGCATCTTGGTGTCCTTGCCCACCAGGATGGGACGCAGCACGTTGTCCACCAGGCCGATGACAAATATGCCGAACGACGCCAGCACCACGCTTTGCCAGATCGAACCGCTGAGCAGGAAGTAAACCGCCACCGGCCCCCAGACAAGCCCCGCGCCCACCGCCGGCAGCAACGACAGAAAAGCCATTAGCACCGCCCAGAGCAGCGCGCTGGGAATGTCCAGAAACCAGAAGATCAAGCCTCCCAGCCCCCCCTGCGTCACGGCCACCAGTACGTTGCCCTTGACTGTGGCGCGCACCACCCGGTTGAACTTGAGCTGCAAACGGCGCTTCTGCGGCTCGGCCAACGGCACCGCCGTGCGCACCTTGCGCACCAGTTCCGGGCCGTCGCGCAGCAGGAAGAACAACAGATACAGCATGATGAAAAAGCTCACCAGGAACTCAAAGGTACCCTGGCCAAAGCTGAACGCCTGAGTGGCGAAGAACTGACTGCCCTGCATCGCGCCCTTGACGATCTTCTCCCGCAGGCCTTCCAGGTTGCCCATGCCAAAGCGGTCCAGCAGTTGCTGAAAGTACGGGGGCAGGAAGTTCTTGAACTGTTCGATATAGCCGGCGACGTCCAGCTTGCCGCTTTCGATATTCTTGTACAGCGTCGCCCCTTCTTGAACCAGCAAAGCGCTAGTGATAATCACCGGCAAAATGGCGATCACCAGGCACACCATCAACGTACATAAGGACGTCAGGTTGCGGTTCCAGCCAAACTTGACTTGCAGGCGCCGTTGCATGGGCGCAAAGATAATCCCCAGGATCACCGCCCAGAACACCGCGCCGTAAAACGGCAGCAGGATCCAGACAAAAGCTATGGTCGCCAGGACCAGCAGCAGCAACAGGGTTTTGAATTGCAGATTCGTCTGATTCATGTCCGATCCATGCCCTAAAAACGCAAGACGCCCAATCGCGCCATGTTGCTTAGTCCACCGCAAATCCCGGGAGTGCCCTCTTTAATTCATTCAGCGTAGACCCAGATCAATACCACCCGGGGCGCCGCCCATTACCCTGCCGCCCTTTTGCGATCGAAACTCCCATGTTCCCTGCCCCTGAATTGCTGGCCCCCGCCGGCACCCTGAAAAACATGCGCTATGCCTTCGCCTACGGTGCCGATGCAGTCTATGCCGGCCAACCGCGCTACAGCCTGCGGGTGCGCAACAATGAGTTTGACCATGCCAACCTCGCCTTGGGTATCGAAGAGGCCCAGTCCCAGGGCAAGCGCTTTTATGTGGTGGTCAATATCGCGCCGCACAACGCCAAACTGAAGACCTTCCTCAAGGACCTGGAACCGGTCATCGCCATGGCGCCGGATGCGTTGATCATGTCCGATCCGGGACTGATCATGCTGGTGCGCCGACACTTCCCGCAGATGCCGATTCACTTGTCGGTACAAGCCAATACGGTGAACTGGGCCAGCGTGGAATTCTGGCAGCAGCAAGGGATTTGCCGGATCATCCTGTCCAGGGAGCTGTCACTGGAAGAAATCGCCGAGATCCGGCAACACGTGCCCAGCATGGAACTGGAGGTATTCGTGCATGGCGCATTGTGCATGGCCTACTCCGGTCGCTGCCTGCTGTCGGGCTACATGAACAAACGCGACGCCAACCAAGGCAGTTGCACCAATGCCTGCCGCTGGAAGTATCAGGCCACGCCGGCCGAGGAAAATGCGGTGGGCGATATCGTCCAGCACTACCCGCCCGAACCGACCCTGGGCCTGGGCGCACCCACCGACCAGGTATTCCTGCTGCAGGAGGCCAACCGCCCGGACGAACAAATGCCGGCATTCGAAGACGAACATGGCACCTACATCATGAACGCCAAGGACCTGCGGGCGGTGCAACACGTCGAACGCCTGAGCCGCATGGGCGTGCATTCGCTGAAGATTGAAGGCCGCACCAAATCTCATTTTTATGTCGCACGGACCACTCAGGTGTACCGCCAGGCAATCGATGATGCAGTGGCGGGTCGCACGTTTGATCGCGGCCTGATGACAAACCTGGAATCCCTGGCCCAGCGCGGCTACACCGAGGGCTTCCTGCGCCGCCATGTACACGACGAATATCAGAACTATCAGAACGGCAGCTCAGTGTCGCAGCGTCAGCAGTTTGTCGGTGAATTGACCGGCGAGCGACGCGGGGAACTGGCCGAGGTCAAGGTGAAAAACCGCTTTGCCGTGGGCAATCATCTGGAATTGATGACACCGGCGGGAAATTTTCATTTTGATCTGGGGATGATGCGCAATGCCAAGGATCAAGCCATCGAAGTGGCGCCGGGAGATGGGCACACGGTGTATGTGCCGGTTCCGCTGGAGATGGAGGTGCAGTTCGGCTTGCTGATGCGCGATGTTTAGCGGTGCCTGAATCAAAAGCACGACAGCCCGACAACTGCACTCCATCACCTTGTAGGAGCGAGCAAGCTCGCTCAAAACGCTCAAATCTTGAACTGGCCCACCAGTTGCCCCAGCCGCTGCCCCAAATCAGCCAGGCTGCGAGACGTCTGTGCGCCCTGCTGGGTCTCATTCGCCACACTGTCCACCGCCACAGCAATCTGATGCACGCTGCGGTTGATCTCTTCGGCCACTGCCGTTTGCTCCTCGGCGGCGCTGGCAATCTGTGCGTTCATCGAGTTGATGGTGCCAATCAACTGCGCCATGGTATCGAGGGAGGCCCCCGCTTCGTTGGCCTGGGCCGAGGTACCGTCACCGGCATCGCTGGAGCGGCGCATGGACTCGACGGCGGCCTCGGTGCCTTTTTGCAAGCGGTCGATCATGCCCTGGATTTCCTGGGTACTTTGCTGGGTACGGCTGGCCAGCGCGCGGACTTCATCAGCCACCACCGCAAAACCACGCCCTGCCTCGCCGGCACGGGCAGCTTCAATCGCTGCGTTGAGCGCCAACAGATTGGTCTGTTCGGCAATCGAGCGAATCACCCCAAGCACGCTGACAATCGAAGAAACGTCCTGCTGCAGGCTGTCCAGCGATACGCCGCTGCTGCGGATGTCGCTCACCAGCGCATGGATCTGCGCAATGCTGCCATCCACCACACGTTTGGCGGCCTGGCCTTCGGCGTCGGTCTGCTGCGCTGCCACCGCAGCCCCCTGGGCGCTGCGAGCCACTTCATGGGCTGCGCAAGACATTTCGTTGATCGCCGTCGCCACTTGGTCGGTTTCATGGCGTTGGCGTTCCATGGCCCGCTCCGAGCGCTGGGCCTGCTCCGCAACCTGGCTCACCAGGCCGGTGAGCTGCGAAGTCATTTCGGTAATCTGCCGCACCAGACCGTGGATCTTGTCGACGAACCGGTTGAATGAACCGGCCAACTCACCCAGCTCGTCCTGGCTGGTAATTGCCAGGCGTCGGGTCAGGTCGCCTTCGCCGGCGGCGATGTCGTCAAGGTTGGTTTTCATCAAGTGCAGTGGCCGCAAAATGGTATTGGCCAGCAATATGCCGACGGCAGCGATCACCACCAACAGCACCACCGCGATCCCGACGATGCTCAGCAGCACGCCTTCCATGCGTTCATCGACGTTGGCCTGGACCTCGCCGACCAACGCTTCAATGCCGTCCAGGTTGACTGACGTACCGATCACCATGTCCCACTTGGGCAGGTATTGGGTATAGCCGAGCTTGGGCACCAGTTCGGTCTGCCCCGGCTGCGTCGAACTGTATTGCAGGTAGTGCGTACCGTCCTTGGCGACTTTCACCAGCCCCAGGTTGACGTACACGCCGTTGGGGTCGCGATTGTCCTTGAAGCTTTTGCCCACGCCGTCCGGGCTATTGCCCTTGAACAGGCGGATGGTCTCGGAATCGTAGCCAAAGAAATAGCCGTCCTTGCCGTAGGTGATGTTCGACAACAACTTGACCACCTGCGCCCGCGCCGCCGTATCACCCGGCGCGGCGGCGTCGTAGATAGGCTTGATAGTCGTCAAGGCCACCTCTACATAACTTTGCAGGGTGGCCTTCGCATCATTGAGCAGGCGTTGGCGGGTATCTTCGACTTCGGTCCGCGCCTGCTCCTTGAGTATCCAGACCGTGGTCAGGCTGATGACCAAGGCAAACAACAGCACGGGCAGTACGGCGAGGGACAGGACTTTGACCTTCAGACTCAGACGCATGGATCTTCTCTCTGTATAGGGCAGCGTTAACAGGTTAACGGCCCGCCGGGAGAAAACTGGAGTCTCGACTACAGGGTCATGGCAGCGAACCAGCCAAACACCAGTAAGGGCAAATTGTAGTGCAGGAATGTCGGAACCACGGTGTCCCAGATGTGGTGATGCTGACCGTCAATGTTCAATCCCGAGGTCGGGCCCAGCGTGGAGTCCGACGCTGGGGAGCCAGCATCCCCCAGGGCGCCTGCGGTGCCGACAATACACACAATGGCCAGCGGGCTGAAACCGAGCTGTACACACAACGGCACGAAAATCGCAGCAAGGATCGGTACCGTGGAGAACGACGAGCCAATGCCCATGGTCACCAGCAAACCTACCAACAACATCAGCAGCGCACCTACGCCTCGGTTATGGCCGATCAAGGCTGCGGAGGATTGCACCAGGGTCTGTACCTCGCCGGTGGCCTTGAGCACTTCGGCAAAACCCGAGGCGGCAATCATGATGAAGCCGATCATCGCCATCATCTTCATGCCTTCGGTAAACAAGTCGTCAGTGTCGCGCCAGCGCACGATGCCCGACACCGAGAAGATCAGGAAGCCAACCAGCGCGCCGATGATCATCGAATCCAGCCATAACTGGATGACGAACGCCGAGGCAATCGCCAGCCCGGCCACCAGTAGCGTCAGCGGGTTGTACTGCACGGCGACCTGTTCGACCCGTTCGATTTTCTTGAGGTCGTACACGCGCTTCTTGCGATAGCTGAATAACACCGCCACCAACAAGCCAAAGACCATGCCCAGGGCCGGAATGCCCATGGCGTGGGTCACGTTGACCTGGCTGATATCCACCCCGCTCTTGGCGACGTTGGCCAGCAATATCTGGTTGAGGAAGATATTGCCGAACCCGACCGGCAGGAACATGTAGGGCGTGATCAGGCCGAACGTCATGACACAGGCAATCAGACGACGGTCCAGCTGCAGCTTGGTCAGCACATACAACAGTGGCGGCACCAGCAACGGGATGAAGGCAATGTGAATCGGCAGGATGTTCTGCGAGGCAATCGCCACCGAACCCAACAGGCCGATCAACAGCCATTTGACATGGCCGCCGCCCGCGGACTCCTGGCGTCCTACCAGATGCAAGGCCTTGTCCGCCAACGCATGAGCCAACCCGGACTTGGCGATTGCCACCGCAAAAGCCCCCAGCAAGGCATAGGACAGCGCCACCGTGGCACCGCCGCCCAGCCCACTGTTGAACGCCTTGAGCGTCGCATCGATGCCAAGCCCACCGGTCAAGCCTCCCACCAGGGCGCCGACGATGATCGCGATGACCACATGCACGCGGGACAGGCTGAGCACCAGCATGGTACCGACCGCGGCAATTACTGCATTAATCATGGTTACCTCAGGCAGAAACGTGAAAACGACAAAAAACGCACATGCCGGCGCCATGCCCGCCGTGCGAGCGGCTGCAGGATACAGGCAAAAAGGAGCTTTCTTAGAGGGCGCGCACTTTGCAGCAGGCAGCGCGTCATGTCAAAGAACGACGCTGCCCAGTGCATTCAATTGAACGTATGAATAAAGAAAAATGCTGGCCAGCCGATATTAGTGAATCATTTCTGTCGAACTGAAAAGGTAAAGAATCTCCATGTCGCTCAGACAGCTGTCCATTCAATGGAAAATCACCCTGCTGGCCGGCCTGTGCCTGATCGGGATCGTGACCCTGCTGGTGGGTCTTTCACTGTATCGCATGGACCACAGCTCCCGACAGGTCAAGACATCGAGCATGCAAATGCTCAACGTTGCGGCTCAAGCGCGAATCGAGGCCCAGGGGGAGGTCCAGGCCCTGGGCATCCGCCAGCAGTTCATGGACGCCTATCAGTACGGCCATGGTTTCTCCCGACAGGTACTGTTCCTGCGCGAACAAGCCGAGAAACGTTTCCTCGACGCTTTCGACCTGCGTGAGGACCTGACCCGCCAGGTCAAGGCCGCGTTGCAAGCCAACCCAGACCTGCTGGGCCTGTCCCTGGTGTTCGAGGCTAATGCGCTGGACGGCAAGGATGAGCTGTTCGCCGGCCAGCAAGAGCTGGGAAGCAACGAAAAGGGCCGCTTTGCCCTGTACTGGTCACAGCCGACAGCCGGTTCACTGAACTCGATGGCGCTGCCCGAAAGCGACATGTCCGACACCAGCACCGGCCCCAGCGGCGAAAAGGCCAACGCCTGGTTCACCTGTCCGCGTACGCACCTCAAACCGTGCGTGATCGAACCCTATTTCTATGTGATTGACGGTCAGAATGTGCTGATGACCAGCATCGTCTTCCCACTGAAAGTAGACGGTAAAGTCATCGCCTCGCTGTCGGTGGACATCAATCTCAATAGCTTGCAGGCAGTCAGCCAGAATGCCGGCCAGAAACTGTATGACGGTCAGACCAGCGTCAGCATCATCAGCCCGGTGGGTCTGCTCGCAGGCTACAGCCCGGACGCCAGCAAGCTCAGCCAGCGCCTGGACAGCGTCGACACCGCCAGCGGCGCGCAGTTGATCAATCTCCTGGCCAGCGGTACGCAGACCCACAGCTTGCGCGCCGACCATCGACTGAAGGTGTTGGCACCGTTCCAGCCGATCCCCGACGGCAAATCATGGGGCGTATTGCTCGAAGTACCGGAAAAAGTCCTGGTCGGCCCTGCCGAAACCCTCAAGGCTGAACTGGACGCCGATAACACCAAAGGCACTTTGCTGGAACTGGGCCTGGGCTTGCTGGCCGCTATCGTCGGCTTGTGGTTGGTGTGGCTGATGGCGCGCAGCGTGACCCGGCCGATTCTCGGGGTGGCGCGCATGCTCCAGGACATTGCCAGCGGCGAAGGTGATTTGACCCGGCGCCTGGCCTACGACAAGCAGGACGAACTCGGCGAACTGGCCAGTTGGTTCAACCGCTTCCTGGACAAGTTGCAGCCGACCATCGCCCAGGTCAAACGCTCGGTACAGGACGCCCGGGGGACTGCCGATCAGTCCGCCACCATCGCCAGCGAAACCAGCGCCGGCATGGAGCAGCAATACCGCCAGGTAGATCAAGTGGCCACGGCTTCCCACGAGATGAGCGCCACTGCCCAGGATGTCGCCCGCAGCGCAGCCCAAGCGGCCCAGGCAGCGCGCGACGCCGACCAGGCAACCCGTGAAGGCCTGACCGTCATCGAGCGTACCACCATCAGCATCGGCCATTTAGCGTCCGACATGAGCATGGCGATGACTCAAGTGGAGGGGTTGGCGGCCGACAGCGAAAAGATCGGTTCGGTGCTGGAAGTGATTCGTGCGATTGCCGAGCAGACCAATTTGCTCGCCCTCAACGCCGCAATCGAAGCCGCCCGCGCCGGTGAGGCCGGTCGTGGTTTTGCGGTGGTGGCTGACGAAGTGCGCAACCTGGCCCGCCGGACACAGGAGTCGGTGGAAGAAACCCGCCAGGTCATCGAACAGTTGCAAGCTGGTACTCAGCAAGTAGTTGGCGCCATGGGCAGCAGTCATCGCCAGGCCCAAGGCAGTGTCGAACAAGTGGGTCAGGCCGTGACTGCACTACGCCAGATCGGTGATGCGGTGACAGTGATCAGCGACATGAACTTGCAGATCGCCAGCGCCGCCGAAGAGCAAAGCGCCGTGGCCGAAGAAATCAACCACAACGTGGCGACCATTCGTGACGTGACAGAATCGTTGTCTGGCCAGGCCAATGAATCGGCACGGGTCAGCCAGGCACTGAACAATCTGGCCAACCAGCAGCAAGGGTTGATGGATCAGTTCAGGGTTTGAGGCGATGTTGCGCGGGCCACTCCCAAAAAGGCGTGGCCCATTTTTTCAGGCCTGGCGCCTTGGCAACTCGATCACTACCTTGAGCCCGCCCAATTCACTCTCGCACAAGAGCAACGTCCCACCCCAGACTTCGACAATGTCCCGCACGATCCCCAGCCCCAGGCCATGGCCGTCCGTTTGCTCATCCAGGCGGGTACCACGGCTGAATACCTGATCGCGTTGGGTTTGGGGAATTCCCGGCCCATCGTCTTCGATGACCAGGTAAAAGCTCAAAGGTGTTTGTTCAACGCTCAGGCACACTTCGGCATCCGCCCATTTGCAGGCGTTGTCCAGCAGATTGCCGAGCAACTCCAGCAGGTCTTCGCGGTCCCACGGCAACTGCAGGCCAGGGGGCGCGCGGTAGCTCAAGTCCAAGTGTTCACCGTGGATCATGTTCAGGGTCGCCAGCAAACCCGGCAGCTCTGCATCGCAGTCGAACAAGGCCCCCGGCAAGGTCTCACCGGCCAGCCGGGCGCGGTTGAGTTCACGGTTGAGTCGCTGCTGCACCTGCTCCAATTGCTCGCGCAGCAGCCTGGCCAGTTGCGGATGGTCCTTGAGCTGTTCGCTGGATGCCACGCTCAACAACACCGCCAGCGGGGTTTTCAAGGCATGTCCCAGGTTGCCCAGCGCATTACGCGAGCGTTTGAGGCTGTCTTCTGTATGGGCCAGCAAATGGTTGATCTGCGCCACCAATGGCTCCAGCTCCACTGGCACGTGGGTATCGAGTTGCGAACGCTGGCCTTGTTGCAGTTGCGCAATCTGTTCGCGTGCCGTTTCCAGTGGGCGCAAGGCCCGACGTACGGTGACTCGCTGCAGGATCAGAATCAACAGTAGCGCGGACAGGCCAAGGACCAGGCCGATTTGTCGCATCAAGCGAAAGCTTTCCCGGACCGGCGTGTAGTCCTGGGCCACGCTGATGGAAATCGCTTGGCCAAAACGCTTGTAGTCCGAGCGCAACACCAACAGCTGTTGCCCTTCCGGGCCCAGTTGCAGGTTGCCTTTCAAGCCCGCCTGGGGCAGCCGCGGCAGTTCCTGGTCCCACAAGGAACGAGAGCGCCAATGTGTGTCGCTGAAGTCGATCCTGAAATAATGCCCGGAAAACGGTCGCTGATAGGCCGACGACAAGCGCTGCTCGTCCAACTGAAGCCCTGCGGGGCCGCGCACCAGCGCAACCAGCAGGTTCTCGCTGTCGTTGCGCAGGCCGGACTCCAGATAACGCTGCAAACCCATTTCGAACAGCCAAAGGCTGGTTTGCGCCAGCACCAGGCCGACAATCACCATTACGCTGATCAACCCCAGGCTCAACCGCCGCTGGATAGACCTCACGTCGGGTTGGCACCGAAGCGATAGCCCTGGCCACGCCGGGTTTCAATCACGCTGCGCCCCAGCTTGCGCCGCAGATGATTGACGTGGACCTCCAATACGTTGGAGTCGCGCTCGGTCTCGCCATCGTACAAATGTTCGGCCAGGTGGCTTTTCGAAAGAATCTGTTCCGGGTGCAGCATGAAATAGCGCAACAACCGAAACTCGGCGGCGGTCAATTGAATCTCGTCACCGTCACGCATGACACATTGGCGGCCCTCATCCAGATGCAAACCGGCAGCCTGCAACGTGGGCTGGTTGGCCTGCCCATGGGAGCGGCGCAACAACGCCTGGATACGCAGGTGCAGCTCTTCGGGATGAAAGGGTTTGCTCAGGTAGTCATCCGCCCCGGCCTTGAGCCCTTCAATGCGCTCGGCCCAGGAGTCGCGGGCTGTCAGGATCAGGACCGGTGTGGCCAGCGCAGCGGCGCGCCATTGGCTCAATACCTCAAGCCCCGGCAAACCCGGCAGGCCCAGATCGAGGATGATCAGGTCATAAGGTTCGCTACGGCCTTGATAGACCGCGTCACGCCCGTCGGCCAGCCAGTCGACGGCATACCCTTGGCGATTGAGCCCGGCCATCAACTCATCGGCCAGCGGGACGTGGTCTTCCACCAGAAGCAGGCGCATCAGTCATCCTCCTCATCTTTAAGCAGCGCCCCGGTGGTCGCATCCAGTTTGATTTCCCGCACTACACCTTCGGTGGTCACCAATTCCACCTCATAGATGTAAAGGCCATGTTTGGTTTCCAACTCTGCCTCCAGCAACCTGGATCCAGCATGACGCGCCATCGCCTGCTGCAACAGTCGCTCGAGGGGCAGGATCACACCTTGTTGGCGAAGCGCCAAGGCTTCATCCTGATTGAGGTCCCGGGCCGCTACCATCGAGCAAAAGACCAGGAGCACCAGCGCCAATCGACTGCTGGTGCGTAGATTTACCTTCATTACGTATCCTGATGATCCTTGAGGACTTGCCCGCTGACAGCGTCCAATTCCAGATCCCACTCGATGCCTTGGGCATCACGCAGCTCAACCTGGTAAAGGTACTTGCCGTATTCCTCTTCAAGTTCGGTTTCAGTCACTGTGGCGCCGGGATGTTTGGCCAGGGCTGTGGCGTTGAGCTTCTCGAATGACAGAATAGTACCAGCGTCACGCAGTTTCAGCGCTTCGTCCGGCCCCAGGTCGCGGGCTTGGGCTACACCGCTGGAGAGGGCAATAATACTGGTGGCGACTAATGCTGTGAGGGTTTTCATGATGGTTCTCCAATTCAGGATGTTATTCCTACAGCCTCACAGTACCGACGGCAACTTAACTGAAACTGAATTGCCACCATGGCAATTATCGGCAATGCCCGCCATCAACGCGACAGGATTTTCTATACTGCCCCGCTCGCTGCCACAGAGACCGGTATGACTGCCATCCACATCAAGTTCCCAGCGCTGACGTTAAAGGCTGGCCAACGCGCTTTTTCGCGCATCCGCGAACAAGGCCTGAAACCCACCGATGTGGGCATTTTGCCGGGAGCTGCCGGAGGTCCGAAAGCCTTGGGTATCCAGGGCCTGGACCTGGCGCTGTTTGGTGACTGGCTGCTGCGTGAGCCTCGTGAACGTGCGCTGATCGGCGCATCCATTGGCTCCTGGCGCTTTGCCAGCGCCTGCCTGCCCGACCCGGTACAAGGCTTGCTCGATCTGGGCCAGTTGTACAACGAACAGCGTTTTGCCAAAGGCGTGACCATGGTCGAAGTCAGCCAGAGCTGCCAGCGCATGCTCGATGAGTTGCTGGCCGGGCGCGATGCCACGGTGCTGGATAACCCTCACTACCGATTGAACATCATGGTGGTCAAAAGCCACGGCTTGCTGGCCGACGATCACCGTGGCCGCCTGGGCCTGGGCTTGTCGTCGGTGATCGCCGACAACCTGCGAGGCCGTGCGCGGTTGTCCCGGCATTTTGAACGCTTGATCATCCACGATCCGCGCCAGGCACCTCCCCTGCATCCGCTCAAGGATTTTCCATCCCGCTTCCTTGACCTGAACCTGGGCAACCTGCGCCCAGCGTTATTGGCTTCCGGCTCGATCCCGATGGTCATGCAAGGGGTACGCGACCTGCCGGGCGCCGGTCTCGGCACCTTCCGCGACGGTGGCCTGCTGGACTATCACCTTGACCTGCCCTATCACGGCGATGACATCGTGCTGTACCCGCACTTCACTGACCGGGTGATCCCCGGCTGGTTCGACAAAAGCTTGCCCTGGCGGCGTGCCAGTCAGCAGGGATTGCAGGATGTCTTGTTACTGGCGCCCTCGCGCGAGTACCTCGCTCGCCTGCCCTACGGCAAACTGCCGGACCGTAGCGACTTCAAGCGTTTTATGGGGGATGACACCAGTCGTAACCGGTACTGGCAAGCCGCGATGAATGAAAGCCGGCGCCTGGGTGATGAGTTCCTCGAACTGGCCGACAACGGCCGCATCGGCGAGCGGCTGGTTCCCCTCTGATCAGCCGTTCTGCGCAGCGACGAATCAAGCTGTTAAACTCGCCGCCTGCCAGAACCTGATCGAGCTGAAAAACACCGTGGAAATTTTTAAAGAGTTCACCTTCGAGTCCGCCCATCGCCTGCCACACGTGCCTGAAGGCCACAAATGCGGGCGCCTGCATGGCCATTCATTCAAGGTGGCCATCCACCTGAGCGGCGACCTTGACCCGCACACCGGCTGGATCCGTGACTTCTCGGAGATCAAGGCGATCTTCAAACCGCTTTATGAGCGCCTGGACCACAACTATCTCAACGACATTCCCGGCCTGGAGAATCCCACCAGCGAAGTACTGGCCAAGTGGATCTGGAATGAGTTGAAGCCGCTATTGCCAGAGCTCAGTGCTATTCGCATTCATGAGACGTGCACCAGTGGGTGCATCTATCGCGGCGAATGAGTCGGCGGTATCTGGATTAGCGTTGTGGTTATACCGCGCCGCGGGGGATAGGTAGGCTATCAGCCCGCCGTGCTGTTGATTTTTATCCTGGGCGCCTGGTTGAACCACGATTCAAGCCCAACACTGGCGAGCCAATTTGTATCACCAGCGCACCATTTTCGCGCCCGAATGGGCACAACCAACAACCGCCCCTGCGCCCTCCCTCCTGCTTGGCTATAAATACTGTGCACTGTTTGCGCCTGCCACTGCCCTGCAGTTGGCACGCACGGTGCAACAGGCCCGCGTCACTCACTCCAGGGGAAAGGCATATGACGCAGCACGAACCGGGCAACGATTACCCTCTCAGCGAAGTGCCCATGCATGCGCGCAAGAGCCTTGGCTCGACAGCTATGGTGCTGCTGGGCTTCACTTTTTTTACCGCAACCATGTTCGCCGGCGGCAAGTTGGGGGTGGCTTTCAGTTTTCTCCAAATGCTCGGTGTCGTGGCCCTCGGTAACCTGTTGTTGGGTATCTATGCCGCAATACTGGGTTACATCGCCTTCAAGAGCGGCTTGAACTCGGTACTGATGGGGCGCTTTTGCTTCGGCGAAGTGGGCAGCAAGCTGAGCGACCTGATCCTAGGTTTCACGCAAATCGGTTGGTACGCCTGGGGCACTGCCACAGCAGCCGTGGTGCTGGGAAAATATTTCGAATTGAGCCAGGGCAGCGTTCTGGCATTGATGGTGCTGTTCGGCCTGGCGTTCTGCGCAACCGCCTACGTGGGCTACCGCGGGTTGGAAGTCCTCTCATATATCGCGGTGCCGGCCATGGGCCTGTTGCTGTTGCTGTCGATTTGGGTGGCGACCATGAAAATCGGCGGGCTGGAGGGGTTGTTGGCGGTAGTGCCCACGGGTGAACTGGATCTGTCCACCGCGATTACCCTGGTGTTTGGCACCTTTGTCAGCGGAGCCACCCAGGCCACCAACTGGACACGGTTTTCCCGCTCGGCCAGGGTTGCGATACTGGCCAGCCTGATCGGTTTTTTTCTCGGTAACGGTTTGATGGTGCTGATCGGTGCCTACGGCGCCATCGTCTATCAGCAGCCGGATGTGGTCGAAGTGTTGCTGCTGCAAGGATTCGCCATGGCCGCGATGGCCATGTTGCTGCTCAATATCTGGAGCACCCAGGACAATACCATCTACAACTTCGCCGTAGCCGGCTGCAACCTGCTACGGACCAAACGGCGCAAAACCGTAACCCTGGCTGGCGCCGTGATCGGCACCCTGCTGGCGTTGCTGGGCATGTACGACATGCTGGTGCCCTACCTGATCCTGCTGGGTACGGTGATTCCACCCATTGGCGGCGTGATCATGGCCGACTTTTTCTACCGCTATCGTGGTCAATATCCACAGTTGGCCGAGGCTCGTTTGCCTGCCTTCAACTGGCCAGGGCTGATCGCTTATGCGGTCGGTACGGTACTGGCCTTCAGTTCGCCATGGGTCGCACCGCTGGTGGGAATCATCGCCGCGTCCGCCACCTACATCCTACTCACCGCCATACTGCGAGTACGCGCGCCGCAGGCAGACATCCAGACGTGAGCCCGGCCATAGCGCATCCACCCAATGACCGCTGGACATCGGCATCTCGCCAATGATCTGGCGGCTGTCTACCTGATTGTTTTTGCCAAAGAGGAACTTGCCCATGCACATCATCAATGCCCGCCTGCGCAACCGTGAAGGCCTGCATGATCTGCACCTGGAACATGGCCGGATCGCCAGCATTCATCCACAAACAACCATTGCGACACTGGGCCCGGACGATCTGGACGCTGCCGGCAATCTGGTAGTCCCCCCCTTTGTCGAGCCGCACATTCACCTCGACGCCACGCTTACCGCCGGCGAGCCGCGCTGGAACATGAGCGGAACATTGTTCGAAGGTATCGAGTGCTGGGGCGAACGCAAGGCCACCATCACCCTGGAAGACACCAGGCAGCGCGCCAAAAAAACCATCCAGGCTCTGGCTGCCCACGGCATCCAGCATGTACGCACCCATGTCGATGTCACCGACCCGGACCTGACGGCTCTCAAGGCCATGCTCGAAGTACGCCAGGAAAGTCGCCACCTGATCGACCTGCAGATCGTCGCCTTTCCCCAGGAAGGAATTGAGTCCTACCGCAACGGCCGCGAACTGATGGAAGAAGCCATCCGCCTCGGCGCCGATGTGGTCGGTGGCATTCCTCATTTCGAGTACACCCGTGACCAGGGTGTCAGCTCGGTTAAATTCCTGATGGACCTGGCCGAACGCACCGGTTGCCTGGTGGATGTGCATTGTGACGAGACCGACGACCCGCACTCGCGTTTTCTTGAGGTGCTGGCCGAAGAGGCTCGCAGCCGTGACATGGGCAGCCGGGTCACCGCCAGCCACACCACGGCCATGGGCTCCTACGACAATGCCTACTGCGCCAAGCTGTTTCGCCTACTGGGGCATTCGGGTATCAGCTTTGTCTCCTGCCCCACCGAAAGCATTCACTTGCAGGGCCGCTTCGACAACTTTCCGAAACGCCGGGGCGTGACCCGCGTCAACGAACTGCTGGAAGCCGGCATGAACGTCTGCTTCGGCCAGGACTCCATCGTCGATCCGTGGTACCCGTTGGGCAATGGCAACATCCTGCGGGTACTCGAAGCCGGCCTGCATATCTGCCATATGCTCGGCTACCGCAACTTGCAAAATGCCCTGGATCTGGTCACCGACAACAGCGCCAAGGCAATGGCATTGGGAGACCGCTACGGGCTGGAACCAGGGCGTCCGGCCAACCTGCTGATCCTGTCTGCCGACAGTGACTATGAAGTGATACGTAGCCAGGGCTTGCCGTTGTACTCGATTCGTGGGGGTAAAGTGTTGATGACCCGGCAGCCGGCCCAAGTGACATTTGCCGAGCCAGCCGTCGTTTAGACAATCGCGTCGATGTCCGGGGGCGCATCTCACCCAGCCCCCATTATTCGCCTGCGTCGTAGCGTCGACTTGCTGTACTCACGATTGCAGGGCATAGATTCTGATCTGGAAGGTGGTAATCCACCGCATTAAGCCTGGGGTTCAGTACTTCTCACGGAGATTACGCACCTTCCAGATCACCTCGTACAGCCATGAGGTCAGCGCCCTACATTTCGGTAGCCCTTGAGTGGTAGGAAAACGCAAAACGTTCCCTGAAAAAATATAATGGGAGAACCTCACCTCGCTCGTTATGGCCTGATATGCAAGGATGTCGCGCTGCACACCGCCAATGACCTTAGAAACAAAGGACTCTCATGACTGCAATCAGCAGCCCTGCTCCCGTGATTCCCGGACGCATGGAGCAGATATCGACCCGCATCGCCTTTTTTATCGCCGGTTTTGGCATTGCCGCCTGGGCACCGCTGGTGCCGTACGCCAAGGCCCGTGCGCAACTGGACGAAGGCACGCTCGGTCTGCTGCTGTTGTGCCTGGGGGTGGGTTCGATCATTGCAATGCCGGCCGCCGGGGCCCTGGCCTCACGCTTCGGTTGTCGGAAAGTGTTGAGCGGCGGGACAGTTCTGATCTGCCTGGCCCTTCCGCTGCTCGCCACCGTCAGCTCGATCCCGGCACTGGCCGCCTGCTTGTTTCTGTTTGGTGCCGGGCTGGGGGCAGTGGACTCTACCGTCAATCTGCAGGCAGTGATCGTCGAGCGGGCCAGTGGCAAGACCATGATGTCGGGGTTTCACGGGCTGTTCAGCCTGGGCGGCATTGTTGGCGCCGCGGGTGTCAGCGGTTTGCTCGCAATGGGGTTGTCTCCCTTGCAGGCAATGCTGGTGGTGATCGTGATTACGTTGGCGGCGCTCTTCAAGGCGGCCCCTCACTTGCTGCCCTACGGCAGTAAAAGCTCTGGCCCGGCCTTCGCGATTCCCCACGGCGTGGTGCTGTTTATCGGCGGCCTGTGTTTTATCGTGTTTCTCGCCGAAGGCGCTGTACTGGATTGGAGTGCGGTGTTCCTCAGCGCCGAGCGCGGCCTGGATGAAGCCTACGCAGGGCTGGGCTATGCCGCTTTCGCCCTGACCATGACTGCCGGGCGCCTGACCGGCGACGCTATCGTGCATCGTCTGGGAGCGACCAAGGTCATCATCATCGGCGGCACATTGGCCACGGCCGGCATGTTGCTCGCCACGCTCTCTGCGGCCTGGGAAGCAGCACTGCTGGGTTATGCATTGGTAGGTGCCGGTTGCTCCAATATCGTACCGGTGCTGTACACCGCAGTAGGCAAACAGAAGGTCATGCCTGAACACATCGCCGTACCGGCTATTACCACCTTGGGTTACGCGGGTATTCTTGCTGGCCCTGCCGTGATCGGATTTGTCGCCCACGCCAGCAGTTTGAGCACCGCGTTCCTGTTGATTGCTGTGTTGCTGGCAGGTGTGGCAATCAGTGGAAAAGTGCTGCGAGTGTAGAACTCAATTTGATAAGAACGCTTTGGGCTTTCAAGGTGTTCTTCATTCCAGAACTTACTGGATATATCCCAGTCGGCTTGCCTTCTCCAACGGTCACACGGGAGTATGTCCCGTCTGCGCCAATCAATTGCCAAAAACCCATTGATTGGCGCAGGTTATCCAGTAGGTAATTCATCAAACATCTATAAGAATGTTATTGGGCCCACTACTTTTTCTCTTTGTAGTTAGCCTTGATGAAGTTCAAGTTATCCATATCAAAGGTACCATCGGTATCCTGGTTGCCCTCTTTAACACGAGTCCCGATATCCAGAAGGCGCGCCAATTCAGGTTTGGCAACCACTCCTTGAGCAATCTCGATTCGTCTATTCTCTACCGGGTCATCGGACAGAGGACGCTTCGCATAAGCCTCCAGATCATTGAGATCAATGTAGCCTGGTTTTTTCTTCGACTCGAAAGCTCTGAAGTCATTGCGCAGACCGTCGATCAGTTCGTGGTCCGAGCGTTTTGGGGAAGAGCTTCTGCCATTACCACCGTACACAGGGTTACTGTTGCCGAGCGCATTGTCACCAACTCGTTGAATGTCGCGACGACCGAACTTACCGTCATGTAACTGACCAAACCCACCTTTATCGAACGCATCAAACAACGTCGCTCGGGCCAGCATTTCTTTGGCGACCGCCTTTTCGTCCCGCGTTGTTTCCTTGCCGTCCAGCGTTCGACCTGCCATTACCGCTTTGAGGGATTCAGCGGTGATGTGCTCGGGTTTGCCCGGCGCCTTCAGTGCATCGAAATGGGTCTGTACCACGCTGGCAAATTGCTTGTCACTTTGCCGTGAGTATTCAGTTATATGAGGATGTGCATGACTTGGAGGATGTGGATGTCCACACGAGGGCGGCGGGAAAATGCCAATCGGATCCGGTTTAGGCGGTGGAAAAATACCCGGCTGACCATGACCAGGGTGGCAAGGATTGGCCGGCTGAGGATGGGAGTGCCCGGGAAATGGCCTGCCAGGTTGACCATGACCTGGGCCACCACCAAACATTTGGCCCATAAGGGCGCTCATCATGCCAGACAACATAGTCATCATCTGCATCATCGGGTTAGAGCTGGAAGACGTCTGCGTATTGGACTGCATTCCGTTCATGAAGTCATTGGTGCTGGGTGCCTGAAACGCGCCCTGCCCGGTGAAGTTCCTCATTTGCGGCGTTTGATAATCAAAACCGAGTGGAGAGTTCTGCGCCCCGGGAAAACGCAAGCCTTGCTGTGTTGTGCCGTTTGCCATCGAATACTGTCCCGCACCACGGGCGTCTTGCTGCCCATGCCGGTAGCCCTCACCGTATGCCTCATCAGCAACGTTTTCTAATGACGGCAAAGCGTAGGGATCGTTATAACGAGGATTACGGGATTCAAACGAGGTTGAATGCATGGTTAAGCCCTGATTCGGTTTGTGAAAGACTTCCACTAGCTCCATCGAGCGAGCTGGTATGCCATGTGTGGCAAACAAGCAGAAATAGTTCCTGACTTATCCGGGCTGCCGTAAGAAAAGCCCCCTTTGCGTTGGCTTTTCTGACAAGCAATAGCGTCAGCCCTATCCCCTCAACATACGTACACAGGAATCAGGCTTACTCCCAAACAGTTTTATCTGGGTAGGAGCCGCCTGATTTAGTCGTCAGAACCCCACACTCGCCTGCACAAAGAACGTACGAGGCTCTCCCAGGTAAATCCCCGCATTGTTATCGCTGGAACGGGTGTAGTGCTGCTGGTCGAAGACGTTTTTCACCCCGACCCCCAATTTGAGGTTTGACAACTGTGCGCCAAAGTCATAACCACTGCGCACGTTGACCGATACGTAGCCCGGGATGTCACCGTACTGGCCGTCGTCGGTCGGCTGGGTGATATAGGTGCTGCCCGTACCGGGCGCACGCTGGCCGGACTGGGCGTAGACATCCAGGTTATGCGTCCAGTGGTTGACGTCATAGCGCAACCCCAGGGTCGCTACTTGGCGGGAATACAGCGGCAGGTCGCGCCCCTTAAATGCCACATCACCTTCCGAAGTGGCCTTGGTATAGGTAAAACCCGCGTTGGCGGTCAGGCCATCCAGGCGCGGGTCCAGGTTGGACAGGTCGTAATGGGCCGACGCTTCGATACCGCTGTGCTTGGTGGCGCCCAGATTGGTCCAGCCAACATCGTTGCTGACGTACTGCAGTTCATCGGAGAAGTCGATGTAGAACAGCGTGACTTCACCGCCCCAGACATTGTCGTTGTAGCGGGTCCCGACTTCATAAGTCTTGGCTTTTTCCGGTTGCAGGCCATTCGCCGTCTGGTCGCCACTACCACCCTGGCCCAGCTGGAAATACTGCAAGCTGCCGAAGGACGTTTCGTAGTTGGCAAACAGTTTCCACGCATCCGAAACGTGGTACATCACACTCAAGGCAGGCAGTGGCTCGTGGCTCTTGATCTGGCGACGTTTCTCCTGGACCCGCGTGCCGTTCAACCCCACGACCGGGTGTTCATGCCATTCAGTGCGAATGCTTTCAAAACGAATACCGGGGGTGATGGTCCACTTGCCCACATCGATTTTGTCGTCGATGTAAACCGCATTGGCCTCGGTGCCGCCGGTACGGTCCTGATACACATGACCGTCGTTCTGGCCGGACGGCGTGGGCTGGTTGTTGACCAACGCCAGGCTGGAGGCCTGCTCGTGCATGCTTTCTTTCAGGTAGCGATAACCAATACTGGCCTCCTGGGTGGTCGGGCCCAGGTCGAAGACATGGGACACCCGTGGCTCAATGCCGAAGGTGGTGTAGGTACGCGGATAGGCGTTGACCGCCTTCAGGTTGCGGTTGGCGATATTGCTCCCACGGAAACTGTCGGAGTAATAGGTCAGCACTTCTGCCTGGGTACGGTCATCGATCTGACGGATGTACTTGAAGGACACATCCTTGCGGCGACCACTGAAGTTGTCCCAGTCACGCACCGATTGATACGGGTTGGCGTCGAACTGTGCCTGAGTCAGGCCGCCCGGCATGTCGGCACTCGCGTCGTAATAATGGAAGTTCAGCGAGAAGTCGTCTTGATCGGTCGGTGCCCAGTGAGTCTTGAGAATCACGTCGTCGATATCATTGCCGTTGTTGCTGTTGCGGTAACCGTTGCCATTGACCCCGGAATACAACAACGCGGCACCGATGCCGTTGTCTGCGGTGCCGCCGATAAAGGCATTGTCGATATGTTTCCAACCGCCATGGGCGGAGGTTTGCAGGGTGGTGCCGACTTCACCGGAAAACGTTTCGGGGATCGCACGGGTCACGAAGTTGATCACGCCACCGACGTTCTGCGGTCCATAGCGCACGGAACCGGCACCACGTACCACGTCGATACTGTCCAGGTTGCCGGCAGAAATCGGCGCCATCGACAGCTGTGGCTGGCCGTAGGGCGCGAAGGCTGCCGGTACGCCGTCGATCAACACTGTGGAGCGTGGCGACAGGCGCGACGTCAGGCCACGAACACCGACGTTGAGGGAAATATCACTGCCACCGGTGCCGTTGGCCTCTTGCACCTGCACGCCGGGAACGCGCCGCAGTACATCACCCACATTCATTGCGCCCTGCTCCACCATGGCTTCGCGACGGATCACCGTCCGCGCGCCGGGATGGTTCTGTACCACCTCGGCATTGGCATCGCCCAGCCAGTCGCCGACCACCTTGATATCAGTCGCCTCAAGCTCCAGCGGCGAGCCGGTTTCACCGGTACCGCTGGACAGTGGACGCAGGGTCACCGAACCCGAATCAATCTGATAATCCAGGCCGCTGCCTTGCAACAATTGGCGCAGGGCTTGCTCCGGCGACAAATTGCCGTCGACTGCCGGGGCTTGCTTGCCGGCTACCATGTCGGGGCTGAAGAACACCTGCAACGAGGTTTGCTGGCCCAACTGGCTCAACGCGGCGCCCAAGGGCTGGGCCTGAATATGAATGACCTCTGCAGCGTAGGCCCCGGGCATTGCGGAGCTGACTGCCAAGGCAAGGGCCAGCGGGGCCCAACGGGATGATTTATTGTTTTTCACGGCGAGTTTTTTCACGTCGAGCCTAGTCCTGTGATTGCAAGAGAGTACGGCTGTTAATGCAAACCAGTTGCAGTTGGACAAGAAGACGAAGAACTGCGGAAAAACCTGAACTCAGCGTGAAATTATTTCCTGACTGCCGTCGGGTAGTGTCCGCAGGGATACCGGCAGAATGTGCGGCAAGGCCTTGAGCAACGCATCGGTATCGCTGGATTTGAATACGCTGCTCAGGCGCAGGTCGCTCGCCGTCGTGCTGACCCGCAACGGTTGTTCGCGATAGCGCGAGACCTCCCGCGCCACTTCACCGAGGGTCGCGTTGTTGAATACCAGTTTGCCGGTGCGCCAAGCGGTGAACTCCTCCGGGTTGACCGGATAGGCGGCCGCGACCTGGCCTTGGCCGTTGATCGAGGTGCCAAGACCCGCCGTCAGCGTGGCAACCTGGTTGACGGCATGGCCTTGCACCCTGACAGTTCCTGCCTCGACCACGACCCGCGTCTGGTCGTCATCGCGGCGTACGTCGAAACGTGTGCCGGTGACCATCACCTGCCCTGCCCCGGCCTTGACCACAAACGGTCGGCTGGCGTCGTGCTCGACACTGAACATCGCCTCTCCCTGTTTGAGCACGACGCCACGTTGGCCTTTTTCGAACTGCACTGCGACCACGCTGCGCCCATTCATCTCGATCAGCGAACCATCCGGCAGAGCAATCTGCCGGCGCTCCCCCAAAGCGGTGCTGAACTCGGCATCGTAGGCCTCCGGCGAATTCAGGCCGCTGAACAATCCCAGCCCCACAGCGACCGCCAACACGCTGGCCGCCAGCGCATAACGCAACACCGCCCGCCGTCGAGGCTGCGCCACGGGGGTATCACACAGTGCGTGCAAACGATTCCTGGGCAGCAGATCCACGGTACTCCATACCCCTTGCAGCACATCAAACTCGTACTGATGCTCGGGATGCTCTGCACACCATGCTTCAAAACGACGGCGCTCTTCGACGCTCAACGGGCTGTCCTGCAAACGCACGAACCACTGCGCCGCCTCGTCACGCACCACTACGCGGCCGCAGGCACACTCACCGGTATCCATCATGCAAGGTCCTGTCTCAAAACGGGCATAGGTCATGGGGCCAACGCGTCCAGGCGCTCGCGCAGATGCCGCAGGGTGCGGATCATATACTTTTCCACCATGTTTTTAGAAAGCCCCAGGCGCTCGGCGATTTCCTGTTGAGTCAGGCCTTCGATCTTTTGCCAGATGAAAATCTTGCGGCAATTGAGCGGTAACTCGGCCAACGCGCGCTCGATAGAGTCCGCCAACTGAATCGCGTGCATAAAGTGCTCAGGGTCGCTACCGCAAGGTGGACCCGAATCAAAAGCCCCCAGCGTCATCGCGCTACGGCGATCCTCGCGGCGATAGGCATCGACCGCAATATTACGTGCGGTCTGATGCAAATAGGCACGGGGTTGCTCGACTTGCGGCGATTTGCACTCAAGCACCCGCACAAAGGTGTCATGGGCCAGGTCCTCGGCCTGCTGGCGGTTTTTGAAACGGCGCGTCCAGGTCCCGATCAACTCTTCGTAATGCTCGAAAAATCCTGGTCTGCGAGGCGGCTGGGGCGTCATGAGGCGTGTACTGGGCAGGCGGGACGTGAATAGTAATGCTTCCTATTAAGCCAGACAATTGCTTCCTCCTATCTGTGAGTAACGCACCGTCAATAAACGATTTGGTCACGGATGGCCTGGATCACGATGCACGACAGCCGCTCGGTCAATACGTCCGCAGTGGCCTCACGCCGATGCAGCGTCAGGGCGATGCCAGGCAGGACCGGCAACCCGCGCTCTTCTGCGCCCAGAAGCGCCGTCCCCGACTGGATTCCCAGGGATGTCCTGATCGTGTAGCCCAGCCCTGCTTCGGTAGCCGCCGAAAGGCCGCTGAGACTGGAGCTGGTGAAAGACCGCTGGGGGGATCGGCCGGTATTGCTCAGCGGCTTGCTCAGCTCAGGGATCGCGCTGCTGGTGCTGGCCGCGCTAGCGCAATATGCCCCCACGCGGGTCGTACTGGCCGCGGGATTATTTGTCGTGGGGCTGCTGGGTAGCGCTGTCAACGGTGCCAGCGGGCGAGCCATCATGGCTTGGTTCAAGGAAGGCGAACGGGGGCTGGCCATGAGCATCCGGCAAACGGCGGTTCCGGGCGGTTATGCGTTGGGCGCGCTGCTATTGCCCTATCTGGCCCACCACTACGGTTTTGTCGAAGTGTTCAGTGCCTGCGCGTTGTTGTACGCAGTGGCAGGCCTGCTTGCCTGGCGTTGGCTCTACGAGCCTGACTTGCCCGATAGGCCGGGCGCAAAGGCCAGCCCGACTTGCGTCCAGAGCCCGCTGAAGGACTCACGAGTCTGGCGGATGGTATTGGCCATCGGTCTGCTCTGCGCTCCGCAGTTTGCGATCCTCACCTACGCGGCAGTTTTTTTCCATGATTTTAGCCATCTCTCCATCAGCCTTGTATCCGCGACCCTCGCCGCCATACAGATCGGCGCCATTGTCAGCAGGATCTGGAGCGGGCACTGGACCGATAAACACAACAACCGCCGCGGCTACCTCAAGGCTTGCGCATGGGCAGGCGTGACGATCCGATACGGATAATCGTTGGCGGCCCCGCACTTAGCGCGGTCGTTCAGCGGCCTTCAACAACAATGTACTGACCTCACTGAGCAAGGCTATTTGCGCAGCATTTTTTCCCGGTTCTTTAACTTGCAACGCTTTGTGTAAATCACCCAGTGCTCGATTCGCCAGAGTATCGGTGAAGCGGCCAATGTCTTGTTCCATGGCCCGGCGCCCTTGCTCGACTTCATTTCCCCGGGGGGCTCTGACGTCGCCTTTGGTCCACGCAGTGTGCAAGCTATTGTTCGCATTGAGCGCCGCTCTGATCTGCTCGCCGGTAATGGAGGAGTGGCCGCCAGACCTGGCGATAAGCCTTGCCGCCTCAGCCAGATGCTTGCCGCGCGTCGAGATGTGGTTCACCTCTTGTCTGGCCTGGTCGAGTCTGGAGCCACTCAGTCGAGGGCTGAAGGCCGACGAAGTGTCGGCGGGCGACGTGGCTTTGCGGGTGACGAAAAACTGCTTGAAGCAATTGCCAGTGCGCAGCAACGCCTTGGAAAGCGCACTGCCTAGACGCTCAAGAGGGGGCGCCGCCGTCGTCACTTTGCCCAGTTGATTGATCGGTATGCTGACCATTCGTTCGCCTCGTTCGAGAGTGAGAAATCCGTCAAACTTAGAGCGGCCGCCAGGTCAGCACTGTAGGACAAAGCTGCGCGCGCTCCCATACAGGCTGACAGCAGCGTGGGAAACTAGCACTCAATGCAACATTTCCCGCAACCGATACCACAGCATCCCCAACGCCAGCAGCGGTGAACGCAAGGCCTTGCCGCCGGGAAACGTCATGTGTGGCACCTGGCTGAAGATATCCAGTCCCTGGCTGTGCCCGGCATAAATGCCTTCGGCCAGCAACCGGGCGCACCAATGAGTCACATTCAGGCCATGCCCCGAATAACCCTGGGCATAGAACACGTTGGGGTGCTGGCTGAGTCGCCCCACCTGGGGAAAGCGATTGGCGGTGATACCGATCTTGCCGCCCCATTGGAACTCGATGGCGGTATTGGCCAGTTGCGGGAACACCTTGAGCATCTTCGGTCGCATATACGCGGCGATATCTTGTGGGTCACGCCCTGAATAATGGCAGGCCCCGCCGAACAATAACCGCCGGTCCGCCGAAAGCCGGTAGTAGTCCAGCCCGACTTTTTGGTCACACAACGCCAGGTTTTGCGGGATCAACTGGTTGGCCATCTCGGCCGACAGCGGCTCGGTTGCGATGATGTAACTGCCGGCCGGCAGCACCTTGCCGCTCAAGCGCGGCTCCAGTTCTTCAAGATGCGCATTGCAGGCCAAGACCAGGCTGGCAGCGCGCACGCTGCCAAACGCGCAGCGCACCTGGACGGTATCGCCATGGACCAACTCCAACACCGGGCTACTTTCGAAAATTCGCACGCCAAGGAGTTCCGCGACATGGGCCTCGCCCAAAACCAGATTCAGCGGATGCAGATGCCCGGAGCCCATGTCTACCAGACCGCCGGCGTACATCCCGGAGCCCACTACCTGGGCCATGTCCTGCGGTGCTACAAGGCGGGTTTCTTGGGCATAACCCAACGCGGCCAAGCTCTCCAACTCACCGCTGAAGGCTGCGAACTGCGCCGGGGTATTGGCCAGCTCGCAAAATCCCCAGCGCAAATCGCAGTCAATCGCATGCTCGCCGATACGCTCGCCTACCAGGGCCACCGACTCGATCCCCGCTCGCTGCAGGTAGCGCACCCCCTCCTCGCCCACATAGCGGGTAAAACCCGAGACATCGTGACCGATCCCGCGAATCAACTGCCCGCCATTGCGTCCGCTGGCACCCCAGCCAATGCGCCGGGCTTCCAGCAGGATGACCGAAAGGCCACGCTGGGCCAGCTCGATAGCGGTGTTGACCCCGGTAAAACCACCGCCGACGACGCACACATCGGCACTCAGGTCGGCGTGCAAGGCCGGTCTTTGGGGCATGGCATTGGCCGAGGCCAGGTAATAAGAACGCGCGTGGTCTGTGGACTGATTCATTGGTTGGACTTCACTTTGCTCCACGCACGGGTCATCACACGCATGATGGGCGGGCTTGGCGTGGTTGATATATAGAGTTTGTCGAGCACTTGCTGGGGCGGGTACACCTCGGGATTGTTCACCAGTTCCGGCGCCATGAAGGTTTTCGCTGCCGGGTTCGGGTTGGCGTAGCCGACGTAGGTGCTGATCTTGGCGATCACTTCGGGTTCCAGCAGGTAGTTGATAAAGGCATGAGCCTCTTTCGGGTTGGAGGCGTCTGCCGGAATCGCCAACAGGTCAAACCACAGGTTGCTGCCTTCCTTGGGAATCGAGTAGGCGATATTGACCCCGTTTCCGGCTTCCCGGGCGCGGTTGGCGGCCTGGAATACATCCCCTGAATAACCGAACGCCACGCAGATATTGCCGTTGGCCAGGTCGGAAATGTACTTGGAGGAATGGAAGTAGGTGATGTACGGACGCAACGTCAACAGCTTGGCTTCAGCCTTCTTGTAATCGGCCGCCGTTTCGCTGCGCGGGTCCATGCCCATGTAGTTGAGTATCGCCGGGAAGGCCTCGTCTGCCGAATCGAGAAACGCTACGCCACAGGCGTGGAGTTTTTTCAGGTTCTGCGGCTCGAACAACATCGCCCACGAATCGATATGATCGACACCCAGCACCTGCTTGATCTTGTCGACGTTATAGCCGATGCCGTTGGTGCCCCACAGGTAGGGCACCGAGTGCACGTTGCCGGGGTCGTTTTGCTCCAGCAGCTTGAGCAATTTCGGGTCCAGGTTCGAATAATTGGGCAACTGCGCGCGGTCCAGTTTCATAAACGCACCGGCCGTTACCTGGCGCCCCAGAAAATGGTTGGAGGGCACCACCACGTCATACCCGGTACGGCCCGCCAGCAGTTTGCCTTCAAGGGTTTCGTTGGAGTCGAACACATCGTAGACCACCTTGATCCCGGTCTTGGCCTGGAAGTCGGCCAGCGTGGTCTCGCCGATGTAGTCGGTCCAGTTGTAGACACTGACCTTTGGCGCGGCCTGGCTGGCGCTGCTGAACAGCGCGGCCAGGGCCAGTGGGAGCAGTTGTTTGACTAGACGCATATCGACACCTCTTGTGTTTTTTTAGTGTGAACGCTCAGACACTCAGCAACAGGAACTCACGTTCCCAGGAACTGATCACTCGCTTGAAGTTTTCATGTTCGGCCCGTTTGACTGCGACGTAGCCACGCACAAACTTGTCGCCCAGGTAGTGCTTGACGGTCGCGCACTCCTCCATCCGCGCCAGCGCGTCTTCGATGGTGATCGGCAGGCGCAGGTTGCGGCGTTCGTAAGCACGGCCTTCCACCGGGGCGCTCGGTTCGATGCGTTCGATCATCCCCAGGTAGCCGCACAACAGGCTCGCGGCGATGGCCAGGTACGGGTTGGCATCGGCTCCCGGCAGGCGGTTTTCCACGCGCATGGCGTCCGGGCTGGAAGTCGGGACGCGCAGGCCGACGGTACGGTTCTCTTCACCCCACTCGACATTGACCGGTGCCGAGGTATCCGGCAGGAAGCGGCGGAACGAATTGACGTTGGGCGCGAACATCGGCAGCAGCTTGGGAATGTACTTTTGCAAGCCGCCGATATGGTGCAGGAACAACTCGCTCATCTTACCTTCGGCGTCGACAAACACAGGCTTGCCGGTAACCATATCCACCACGCTCTGGTGCAGGTGCATGGCACTGCCAGGCTCGTCGGCCACCGGCTTGGCCATGAAAGTTGCCGCGACATTATGCTTGAGCGCCGCCTCGCGCAGGGTGCGTTTGAACACCGTGATCTGGTCCGCCAGGTCGAGAGCGTCGCCGTGGCGGAAGTTGATTTCCATCTGGGCCGGACCGTCTTCGTGGATCAGCGTATCGAGGTCCAGGCCCTGGGCTTCGCACCAGTCGTAGACGTCTTCGAACAGGGGATCGAATTCGTTGGCGGCATCGATGGAAAACGACTGGCGGCCACTTTCGGCACGACCGGAACGGCCCAATGGAGTTTTCAGTGGCAAGTCAGGGTCTTCGCAGCGCTGGGTCAGATAGAACTCCATTTCCGGGGCGACAATCGGCTGCCAGCCCTGGTCACGATACAGCTGCAAGACCTTCTTCAACACATTGCGAGGCGACAGTTCCACAGGATTGCCCTGCTTGTCGAAGGTGTCGTGAATCACTATCGCGGTGGGTTCGATGGCCCATGGCACGACATACGTGGCGTTGGCTGCGGGGCGGCACACCATGTCGATATCGGCGGGGTCCAGCAAGGCGTAGTAGATATCGTCGTCGACAAAATCCCCGGTTACCGTTTGCAGCAACACACTCTCAGGCAGGCGCATGCCTCGCTCATGCAGGAACTTGTTGGTGGGTGCAATCTTGCCGCGTGCGATGCCAGTCAGGTCGCTGATCACGCATTCGACTTCGGTAATCTTGTGTTCTTTCAGCCAGGCAGACAGCTGATCGAAAGGGGCGTTCATAAGAACCTCGTCATGGATAGGATGATGCCGGCAGACTTCCCTCGCCGCACATTGAGGGCTATCTTGGGCCAGCCGCGCGACGGCATCTATCCACTTTGCGCGAACCATAACGCACCAATAGAGTGCGCCCAGGTTACCCATGACACAATCAACATCCTTGCATGTACAAGCCTTTACCACTGGCGATGTCACCGCCCAATGCAGCGCCACGCCCGGCTGGGTGCAGCACTACCAGCAGATGTCCCCCGGGCATTTTGCCGGGCAGATCCGCTACCTCGACCTGCAAGGCGTCGAAGTCTACGAAGAGTGCATGAACACCCGCGTAGAACAGCACTTCAACGCGCCCCCCGGTTCGCTGGCGTTCTGTTTCGACGGTAGCGACAACGCGCTGTATCTGCTCAATGGCGAAAGCCGCAATACCTGGATCACCCCCGTAGACTACCGTGAAGTAGCGGTGGTGTTCGGGCCGCAGTTCGTGCAGCGTCATGGCCTGGATATGGCAAAGCTTGAAGGTCTGTTCATGGCGCCGCTGACATGCCAGCAGAACGCCCTGTTCACTCGCTGGCTCAGCGGGACCTTGACGCGCTTGTCGGCGTTGACCGACCCGCTTAGTCGCGATGTCCTTACCCAACAACTACTGGACGACTGCCTGTTCATCCTCGACAACGCTTGTGTGTGCCTGGACCACAGTTCGCTACAGCGACGCGGCGAAGAGCGCCGACTGATGGCGCGCATTGGCGAATGGGCGGCAGATGCGCCGGACGACATCGTTAACCTGTTGGAGCTTGCACAGATTGCCGGCGTGCCATTGCGCCAGTTGCAGCAAGGTTTCAAGACCTACACCGGGATGAGCCCGGCGCAGTGGTTGCGATTGCGGCGCTTGAATGGCGCACGCCGCGACCTGCTCAGCGCCACCGCCAGCACTGTGGCCGAAGTGGCGATGAATTGGTCGTTCTGGCACCTGGGGCGGTTCTCCAATAGCTATCGGGCGCTCTTCAAAGAGCTGCCCAGCGAAACCCTCAAGCGCTCCAGTTGAAATGCACTTCCGGTGGAAGTGGGCACGGTAAAAAGTGTGGGAGCTGGCTTGCCTGCTCCCACATTTGATCTCGATCAGGGCTGGGAGTTGAGGAAGGTTGCCATGAGTTGGTTAACCCGCTCCGCCGCCTCCAACTGCACCATATGCCCCTGCCCCGGCAGTATCTCGACCAGGGCCTGCAACCCTCGGGCATGGCTCGCGGGGATGATTGCGTCGTCACTGCCCCAGATCACCAGGCTCGGCTGTTGGCCGACCACATCACGCAATTCGGTCAACTGCTGGCTACCGCTGAACAACTGCCCAATGATCTGGCGCAAGGCTTGATCCACACCTTCGAGCCGCTTGAATTTGAGCATGTCTTCAAGCATCTGCCGGTTGACCAGTGCCGGGTCGCTGAACAACTGCACTAACTGGGGTTTGAGGGCGTTGCGGTTGTTGGCCTCGGTAAAGCCTTGCAGGTAGTCGCCGTTGATCTCGCTGCCCAGCCCGGCACTGGCGATCAGCGTCAAGGACGCTACGCGTTCAGGGAACTGGCGAGCAATGTCGAGGCACACCAGGCCGCCCATCGAATGCCCCGCCAAATGCACCCGTGCAATGTCCAGGTGATCGAGCAAGGACAGCACCGCCTGGCTCAGCTCCTCGGCATCGCCCGTTTGCAAGTGCTTGCCCGACTCGCCATGTCCCGGCAGGTCCAGGGCAATCACCCGTCGATCGGCCGCCAGGGCAGGATGGTTGAACAACCAGTTGTTGAGGTCGCCACCAAAGCCGTGAACCAGCACCAGCGGCGTATTGGCCGCGCCCAGGTCGAGATAACGCAGCAGGCGCCCGCCCACCTCGACTTTCTGCGCACTGGGGCCAGACGCCTCAGCCTCGGCCGCATTCGACACGAACCCTGCCTGAAAGCCCTCGATCACCGCATCGATTTGCGCCTCGCTGGCCTCGCCTTCCACCACAACCGCCAGCAGCGCACCCACCGGCAGGGTTTCATCGGTCCTGGCCAACACCCGGCGCAACACACCGCTGAACGGCGCCTCGACGCTGCTGGAAATCTTGTCGGTCTCGACGTCCAGCACCTCCTCGCCCTTCTCTACCCGATCACCTTCCTGCTTGAGCCAGACATCGACCCGGCCCTCGGTCATCGACAGGCCCCACTTGGGCATGGTCAGCGTGTGGATCTGGCTCATGCGGCGCTCCTCTTGTCGGCGATCTTCAACACTGCCGCTTCCACCTTGGCGGCATTCGGGATGTACAGGTCTTCCAACGCGTCGGAGAACGGTACCGGCGTATGAGGTGCGGTGACCATTTCGATTGGCGCGCGCAAGGAGGCGAACGCTCGTTGCGCGACCAGCGCGCTGATATCGGTAGCAATCGAACAGCGTGGGTTGGACTCGTCGATCACCACCAGGCGCCCGGTTTTTTCCACGCTTTCGAGGATGCTGTCCTCGTCCAGCGGGCTGGTGGTGCGCAGGTCCAGTACTTCGCAGTCAATGCCCTGGCGCGCCAGGTTGGCCGCGGCTTCCATTGCCACGTGGACCATGCGGCCGTAGGTCACCAGCGTCACGTCGTTGCCTTCGCGCATAAAGTTCGCCTCGCCGAAGGGCACGGTGTACAGCTCTTCGGGCACTTCGCCTTGCAGGCTGTAGAGCATTTTGTGCTCAAGGAAAATCACCGGGTCATTATCGCGAATCGCCTGGATCAACATGCCTTTGGCGTCATAGGGCGTGGCCGGGCACACCACTTTGAGGCCGGGGATGTGCGTCCACATCGAGGTAAGCATTTGCGAGTGCTGGGCGGCGGCGCGCAGGCCGGCACCGTACATGGCGCGCACCACCAGTGGCGTGGTGGTCTTGCCGCCGAACATGTAGCGAAACTTCGCGGCCTGGTTGAGCAACTGGTCGAGACAGCAGCCAATAAAATCGACGAACATCAATTCACACACCGGGCGCATACCGCGGGTGGCGGCACCCACAGCCATGCCGACATAGCCGACTTCCGAAAGCGGCGCATCCAGCACGCGCTCGGGAAACTGCGGGTACAGGCCTTTGGTCACGCCCAGCACGCCGCCCCAGGCATCCTGTTCACCGGGCGCACCGGTGCCGCCGGACACATCCTGGCCGATGATGAACACGCTCTGGTCACGGCGCATTTCCTGGGCCAAGGCTTCGTTGATTGCCTGCTGGTAGCTGATTTTTCTAGCCATGATGACTTCTCCACGGATTGTTTTTGTAGTGGGTGGCAGTTAGCGATAAGCGACGTAGACATCACTGAGCAGATCGACGGCCTGGGGCTTGGGGTCGGACTTGGCCAGGCGCACGGCGTCGTCGATCAGTTGCGCGACCTCGGTGTCGATCTGCGTGAACTGGCCGGCATCCAGCCAGCCTTCGGTAGTGCAACGCTGGCGAAACAGGCTCAGGCAATCGTGGGTTTCACGCAGGTTCTTGACTTCATCCGGGCCGCGATAGGTTTGCGCATCGCCCTCGAAGTGACCGTAGAAGCGGCTCAGCTTGACCTCCACCAGCGTCGGCCCCTGGCCACTGCGCGCGCGTTCGACCGCCACGCCCAGGGCTTCGTGTACGGCGAAAAAATCATTGCCGTCGACGATCACACCCGGCATGCCGAAGCCTACGGCACGGTCGGCGATGTCTTTGCAGGCCACCGACCAGCCCGACGCGGTGGCCTCGGCATAGCCGTTGTTTTCGGCGACGAACAGGCACGGCAGATTCATGATCGAGGCCAGGTTCATCGCCTCGAATACCGCGCCTTCGTTGGAACCGCCATCGCCGAAAAACGCTACCGCCACGCCTCGGCTGCCCTTGAGCTTGGACGCCAGTGCCGCGCCGGCCGCCAACGGCGCACCGGCCCCGACGATGCCATTGGCGCCGAGCATGCCCTTCTCCTGGTCAGCGATGTGCATGGAACCGCCCTTGCCGCCGCAGACCCCGGTTTTTTTGCCGTAGATCTCGGCCATCATGCCGAACACGTCCACCCCCTTGGCGATGCAATGGCCGTGGCCACGGTGGTTGGAGGCAATGCAGTCTTCATCATTGAGGTGGGCCATGACCCCGGCGGCACTGGCTTCCTGACCTGCGTACAGGTGGACGAAACCGGGAATTTCGCCGGTGGCGAACTCCACGTGCAGGCGCTCTTCAAAATCACGGATGGTGCGCATTACGGTGTAGGCATGCAGCAGTTGATCGGTGCGAAGGTGAGTGGACATCTTGTTGTTCTCCAGGTTGTCTCGACACACAAAAGGCTGGATCAGGCCAGCTCATAGCCCTTCAGCACAGCTTGTGCCAATCCTCGAAAAAACCTGGTAAAGCCTTGATCCAGAGCAGTGCCACGCTGTTGTGGCGGTGCGGTCGATGCCCGCAGAATGAGACGCGGCGTTGCACCCCGCCCGACCGGTCTCATGTGCGGTGAGACGCTGCGTCTCACATCAGGCCTGTGGTCGTCCGACGCTTGTCCACCGCCCGCGTTACGCGCTTAATGACGGGCATAACAACAAAGATCGAGAACCGGAGGCTTCAATGCTCGCCGTGAACTCCAAGGACCATGTCGACTGCGTCAGTCGCGTGGTACGCAATGCCGACCGCCTGCCCCAGGTCCCGGTGCCCACGCTGATCTTCGATTCGTGGCGGCGCTCCATGGAGCAGCACCACCTCGACCCCGGCTCCCTGCAAGGCCCGCGTATCCTTACCGAACCACTGCTCAAGGAATGCCGCGAGCGCGCCGAGTTGTTCATGCGCATTGCCAGTGAAGAGGTCGGGCAGATCTACAATCGGGTGCGCCATGCCGACTACTGCATGATGCTCACCGACGCCCAGGGCCAGACCATTGATCATCGGGTAGATGCAGCCATTCGCAGCGACTGCCGCAAGGCCGGCCTGTATCTCGGTACCTGCTGGTCGGAAGCCGAGGAAGGCACCTGCGGCGTCGCCACGGTGCTGACCAGCAAGGCACCGGTGACCGTCCACAAGCGCGATCACTTTCGTGCCGCGTTTATCGGCCTGACCTGCTCTGCCGCACCGATTTTCGATCCCCAGGGCAACCTGCTGGGAGTACTGGACGCCTCGGCCCTCAAGTCACCGGATGAGCGACGCAGCCAGCATCTGGTCAGGCAAATGGTCGTGCAGAGCGCGCAAGCCATCGAGAACGCATTTTTCATGCACAGCGCCCGCCAGCATTGGCTGCTACAGGCCCATAGCACGCCGGGTTATGTCGACAGCCAGCCCGACCTGCTGCTGGCCTGGGACCATGACGGCCGCCTGCAAGCCCTTAACAGCAAAGCGCGCCAGGCCTTGCGCCGACGCTTGGGGCGGATACCCAAACATATCGGAGAAGTGTTCGACCTGGATGCCCTGCGCCGGGTGACCGATCAATCCACCCAGCAACTGCAGTGGCTCGGCGAGCCGGGCCCGATGCAGGTGCGGATCAGCGCGCCACGACGCAAACCGGCGCGCGCCTCGACCGGGACCGATAGCCGGATCGACCCGCGCATGGAAGAGCACCTGCGCCTGGCCGTGCGAGTCAAGGACCGCAACCTGCCCGTATTGGTACAAGGGGAAACCGGCGCCGGCAAGGAGGTGTTCGCCCGCCAGTTGCACGCCCACAGCACACGCCGGGACGGACCGTTTGTTGCGGTGAACTGCGCGGCGATACCGGAAAACCTGATCGAGAGCGAGCTGTTCGGCTACGTCGCCGGCGCGTTTACCGGCGCTTCCAGCAAAGGCGTGACCGGCCTGCTATTGCAGGCCGACGGCGGCACGCTGTTTCTCGATGAAATCGGCGATATGCCCCTGGCCTTGCAAACCCGTTTGTTGCGGGTGATGGCCGAAGGTGAAGTGGCGCCATTGGGCGCGGCGAAAACCCGCGCGGTGGATATCCAGGTGATCTGCGCCAGCCACCGCGACCTGGCGACCCTGGTCAGCGCCGGGACCTTTCGCGAAGACCTGTACTTTCGCCTGGGCTGCGCACGGTTCTGCCTGCCGCCGTTGCGTGAACGCACGGACAAGCTGGCGCTGCTCAACCAACTGCTGGCACAGCAGGCCCGCGGCAGTGGCATATCGATAGGCATCGGCGCCGCGGCCCTGGAGTTGCTACTCGGCTACGCCTGGCCGGGCAACGTGCGACAACTGCACCACGTGTTGGCTTACGCTTGCGCGGTATGTGACGGGGCCACGATCCAGGTAGCGGATCTGCCGGTGGAGATTCGCGGTGAGTCGCTGGATGCGCCGGTGCAGGACAGCGTCAGCCCGCAGCGGCAATTGGTGCTGGATGCGTTGATCCGGCACCGCTGGAAGCCGGTACCAACAGCCCAGGCGCTGGGGATTTCACGGGCGACGTTGTACAGGCGGGTTAATCAGTTGGGGATTGAGATGCCGGGTAAACACTGAGCTTGCGTGGTTGGGAGAGCCGATTTTTTGTAGGAGCAGGGGGGCACGCTCGCAAAAAATCGGCTCGGCTGTCAGCCCACCAGGTTCAGCGATAGAGAATCCCACCATCAATCAACGGCGCCTGCCCAGTCATATAGTCCGAATCCGGACCCGCCAGGTACGACACCAGCCCCGCCACGTCCTCCGGCGTTTCGGCGCGGCCCAGGGCAATCCCGTCCACATACTTTTTGTACGTGGCCCCGACTTCGGCACCGGTGATTTCAGCCATGCGCTGGTCGATCTCCACCCACATATCGGTGCCCACCACACCCGGGCAATAGGCATTGACCGTGACCCCAGCGCTTGCCAGCTCCTTGGCCGCTGCCTGGGTCAAGGCGCGCACCGCAAACTTGGTGGCCGAGTACACCCCCAACAGCGCAAAACCCTCATGACCGGCAATCGAACAGGCGTTGATGATCTTGCCGCGCTGCTTGAGCGCCTTGAATTTTTTGCCGGCCGCCTGGATGCCCCAGAGCGTGCCTTCCACGTTGATCCGCAACGTGCGCTCAACCTGTTCTGGCGTGACATCCAGCAACGCATCGATCTGCGCCACGCCGGCGTTGTTGACGATGATGTCGAACCCCCCAAGGGTCTGATGAGCATGCTCCACCGCCGCCATAACCTGCTCCAGGCGCGAGACATCGGCGACAAAGGTTGAAGCCTGGCGACCCAGCGCGAGCACTTCAGCGGCTACCGCCTCGATCTTGTCGCGGTTGATATCCACCAGGGCGATATCGGCGCCGTCCCGGGCCAGGCGCAGGGCAATCGCCCGGCCAATGCCCTGCCCGGCGCCAGTCACCAGCGCGACTTTTCCAACGATACTCATGGCGAACTCCTTTACGGTTGGGAAAGCCTTCTCTATCGCAGGTGCAAGCCACGTCCGTCGAGGGGTTTAACAATTGGCATGGAGCTGAGACGGGGTGTCTCAGCGTCAGGTGCGCAGATAAATGATCTTCCGAGAACTTGTAAAAAACCGCCGTTCTGCCTAGCTTAGGCGCCCTTCGCTCTGCGCTCTCAGGCCTTTTCCCATGGTTTTGCGTTCTCGTCCTGCCGTTACCTCGCGTTTTGCCTTCGATCTGCTCACCCTCGGCTTGCTGTTGGGCGGTGGCATGAACAGCAGCCTGGCCGCCGAACTGGAGCTGCCCAGCCTGAAAATCCAGGGCCAGGACACCTCCGGCTACCAGAACGACAGCGCCTCGGTGGGCGGTTTCAGTGAAGCGCCATTGCTCGATACCCCGTCCTCGATCACCGTGATCAACGAATCGCTGATCAAGGACCAGCAAGCGCGCCTGCTCAGCGAAGTACTGCGCAACGACGCATCGGTGGGAGAAAGCTACGCGCCGATCGGTTACTACGAAAACTTCGTGGTGCGCGGCTTTTCCCTGGATGCCGCCAGCAGCTACAAGATCAACGGGCGCACCATTACCGGCGAACAGAACGTCGCCCTGGAAAACAAACAGCGAGTGGAACTGCTCAAAGGCCTGGCGGGCCTGCAAAGCGGGATTTCCGAGCCCAGCGGCGTGATCAACTATGTGACCAAGCGCCCGGAAGACGTGCGCTCGGTGACGGTGTCCAGCGATGATCGCGGCAGCGGCTACATCGCCACCGATGTCGGCGGCTGGTTCGGCAGTGAGCAGCAATTCGGTTTGCGCGCCAACGTCGCCCATGAAGACCTCAACTCCTATGTCGAGCACGCCAATGGCCAGCGGGATTTCCTGTCCCTGGCGTTCGACTGGAACATCAGCCCCGACGCGGTGCTGCAACTGGATGCCGAGTACCAGAACAAACAACAGCGATCAGTGCCGGGATACCAGTTGCTCGGCGGCACTGAAGTACCCCACGACGCGTCGCCAAAAAAACTGCTCGGCCACCAGACCGGGTCGAAACAGGTGGGTATCGACTCGCTGAACCTCAACGGCAAGTTCGAGTATCGCTTCAGCGACCAGTGGAAAGGCAGCGTCAGCGCGGCCCGCAGCAAGGTGGTGATCGATGACTACAGCTCCTTCGCCTGGGGTTGCTACGGCTCCAGCAGTTGTGCGGCGGCCAAGGTGCCGAACTACTTCAGCCCGGAAGGCGAATACGACATCTATGACTACCGCAGCCCCGACGACACCCGACGCAATGACGAAATCCAGGCCGCGATGACCGGACTCTTCACCACGGCCGGCCTGAGCCATGAGCTGACGTTTGGCAGCAGCGCGTTTCGCCGGGTGGTCGACAAGCGCAAATCGGTCAACGAGTGGATCGGCACCGGCCATATCGGCCAGGACCCGGAAAGTTTCCCGCCGACCGATAAACCGTTGAACGAGCGCCATCGGCGCCTCGATAGCCGCCAATACGGGCTGTTTGTCACCGACCGCATCAGCTTCAATGAACAGTGGCAGACGGTACTGGGCGGGCGCGAAGTGCGCCTGGATGAAAAAGCCTTCGACCACAATGGCAACCAGGCCCGGCATACCCAGCAGTACATGTTCCTGCCTAACGCTGCATTGATCTACAAACCGATGGCAAACCTCTCGCTGTACACCAGCTACAGCAAAGGCCTGTCCCTGGGGGGCGAAGCTCCCTGGTTTGCGTTGAATGCCGATCAGGTCCTCTCCCCTACCGTCTCTCGCCAGATCGAAGCCGGGGTGAAATACGACTGGCACCGCATCAGCTTTGCCGCTGCCGTATTCCAGACGCGCCAGGCCTACCAATATGCCAAGCCGGACAGCGCCGGTGACTTCACCTACGTGCAGCAAGGCGAGCAGAAAAACACCGGCCTGGAATTGTCCGCCAACGGCTGGGCCACTTCACGCTTGCAGATCGCTGCCAGCGTTGCGGCGATTCGTGCGCGGGTCAGTGGCAGCGGCACGGCCGAATACGAAGGGCATCAAGCGATCAACGTGCCGAAACTGCGGGCCAGTCTGTATGCCGACTATGCCCTGCCCTGGGTCGATGGTTTGTCGCTGCTGGGCGGGGTGCAATACAGCGCCAGCAAAAACGCCAATCGCACCGGGCAGGTTGAAGTCGCGGATTACGCCGTGGTCAACGTCGGCAGTCGCTACAGCACCCGCATTGACGGCTATGAGACGGTGTTTCGCCTGAGCATCGACAACCTGTTCGACAAGCGTTACTGGCGTGACGCGGGCGAATACATGGGTGATGACTACCTGTTCCAGGGTGCGCCGTTGACCGCGCGGTTGAGTGCTTCGGTCAACTTCTGATACCCAGAGATGCGAAGGCGCTCGGGCTCGTACAACGAATTACTTGGGCATCTTGCGAAAACCCACCGCCAGGCGATTCCAGCTGTTGATCGTGGCAATGGCCACACTCAGGTCGACTTGCTCGGCCGGGCTGAATTCGGCACTGAGCAAAGCGTAGTCCTCATCACTTGCGTGAGTCTGGCTGAGCAGTGTCAGGCTTTCGGCCCAAGCCAGTGCGGCACGTTCACGCGGGGTGAAGAATGGCGTTTCGCGCCATGCCGAGACGGTGTACAGGCGGCGCTCGGTTTCGCCGCCCTTGCGTGCATCGGCGGTGTGCATGTCCAGGCAAAACGCACAGCCATTGATCTGCGATACCCGCAGGCGTACCAATTCCAGCAGGGGCAATTCGATAGAGAGTTTGCCGACGGCGGCTTCAAGGGCCAGCATGGCTTTCATGGCGTCGGGGGAAGCGGTGTAGAAATCAATGCGCGGGGACATGGCGTTGCTCCAGGACAGTGGGGATTGGTGAGCAGCTTAATCACCCCACTGCCGGGCACAAATAGCCAATTGGCGCGAAGAACAGGTAGCCAATGCAACGCGGCTCAAGTGCGGCTGCGCAACCATTGCAAAAAGCCTTTTCTCACCGGCACCACTGGTGAATCCTGAGTCAGGTTCTGTGCGGCGTGCAGGCGGAAATCCAGCAGGTTTTTCATCGCTTCACCGATGTCATGACGCGCCTCCAGGCACGGCTTGAGGTATTGCTGCTCGATGCGATAGAGGGTGCAGTAGGTCTTGGCAACGAAGTCTGCCGGCACGCCCTGCTCTTCGAGAATCCCGGCCTCGCCGATCACTTCCCCCGGCCCCATGCGCCCGGCTTCGAACTTGTGCCCGGCCTTGGTCAGCATCACGGAAACGACCCCGGACTCGATGATGAACAAGTGATCGCTGACCTCCCCGGCCGGCAGGATCATGTCACCGGCACGGAAGGTTTGCTGGGCCATGTTCTGGCTGAAGGTTTCCTTCTCATCCTGGCGCAAGGTGGAGAATATTGTCGAACTTTCCAACAGCGCCCGTGCCGGCGAAGTGCTCGGCAAGCCAGCACTTTCGGCACTGGACAACAAGCTCACGCCCGCCGCATGCAAATGCCGGTAAGCCAGGTCGTAAAGCTGATTGCGCACCTCGCGCTTGAGGCTCATGGCCGGTACGAAACCGCTGATTTCATATTCCACGCCGCCGCTGGTGGACGTCTTGAAAGCGACACTCGGCGCGGGCTTGGCCAGCAGTGATCGACAACCCTGCATGGCGCGCTCCAGCGCTTCCATGACCGTTTGCGGCCGGGCATGGGGGCTGACTTGCACGCTCACGGCCAGGCCGAACATATCGGCCGGGCGCGAGAAGTTGATGATCTTGGCCTTGGCCGCCAACGAGTTGGGAATCACCGCCATGCTGCCTTGGGAAGTCTGCAGCCGCGTGGCCCGCCAGTCGATGTCCGTGACCCGCCCTTCGGTGCCATCGATGGAGATCCAGTCATCAAGTTGATAAGGCTTGGTGGTGTTGAGCACGATCCCGGAAAACACGTCGCTCAAGGTACTTTGCAACGCCAGGCCGACGATGATCGCCACCGCTCCGGAGGTTGCCAGCACACCTTTGACCGGCAGCTCCAGTACATACGCCATGGCGGCGATGATTGCGATCAGGAAAATCACTGCGCCCATCAGGTCTTGCAGCAGCCGCCCGGTATGGCCAACCCGCTGCATCATCAGCGCGCCCAATAACACCGTGAGCGTGCGCGCGGCAAACAACCACCAACCGATCTGCAGGGCTGTCGCCGCCAGGTGCAACGGCACATTGTCAGGCCAGGGCGCGGCCTGCATCGGGCTCATGCCGTCACTGAACAGTGCCAGGCTGAATACCGCGAAGATCAGCAGCCGCGCCGCCAGTTTCCAGTTGCTGTAATCGGCGGAAATCAGGCGCCAGACGACAATATCCAGGAGGATCAATGCCAACGCACAGATCATCGGGTGATCGGAGATAAATGAGGGCATCCAGGCGACTCCAGGGCGATGCGTGCGAAGATCGCACGAAACGCCGCTGGAGGGTATAGCGCCTCACACTTGAGGTTGCATCTGCCCGAATTGGCCGGACTGGAAGTCGGCAAATGCCTGGTGGATTTCCTGCTCAGTGTTCATTACAAACGGGCCGTGGCCGACGACAGGCTCGTCGATCGGTTCACCGCTGAGCAGCAATACCATGGCGTCGGCATTGGACTCCAGGCTGATCTGGTCGCCATCGCGTTCAAATACCACCAACTGCCCGGCACGCGCCAGTTCACCACCGTTGATTTGCACAGTGCCTTTCAATACCACCAGCAAGGTATTGCGTCCGGCGTGCAGGTCCAGGGTAACCGCCTTGGCGCTGTTGAGCCGCACATCCCACACATCGATCGGCGTAAAGGTGCGCGCCGGCCCCGTGTGGCCGGCAAACTCACCGGCGATCAGGCGCAGGCTGCCGGCACCGTCGGCCAGCGGCAATGACGGAATGTGGCTATCAAGAACCGTCTGGTAACCAGGCGCAGCCATTTTGTCCTTGGCCGGAAGGTTGACCCACAATTGCACCATTTCCATGGCGCCGCCGCTGCGAGCGAAGGCCTGGGAATGAAATTCCTCGTGAAGAATACCCTTTGCTGCGGTCATCCATTGCACGTCGCCGGGGCCGATCTTGCCGCCTGCGCCGGTGGAATCCCGGTGCTCGACCTCCCCCTCGTAAACAATGGTCACGGTTTCAAAACCACGATGAGGGTGTTGCCCTACGCCACGGCGTTGCTCGGTGGGCGTGAAGTCGTAGGGGCCGGCATGATCCAACAACAGGAACGGGCTGATGTACTCGCCCATGCTGTCGTAGGAAAACAGCGTACGAACCGGAAAGCCGTCGCCGACCCAGTGGCTGCGTGGGCTGGTGTAGATACCAATAATGTTTTTCATGATGGTCCTCCAATGTGGATACACCTTAAATCCAATACCAATACGACGCTAGATAGCGAATACGGCCCACATCGTTCCACTCATGGGACGATACAAACCCCTGCGTAATCGAGGGCGTTGGCATGACGCTGGACTATTTTTTTTCAATCATAATATTATTGCCATAATCTTTATGCCTCCGCGTACGGCCCCGCGTTGACTGAGCCCCGGTTACATGATGACCAACATCCCAAGCGCTTCAGGAGCCTGCTGACCCTCACGGTAATCATGTTTCAGGTGCGCTCGTTCGGCGTGATGTTCATGGTCTTCGCCACGGCGCCCTTGGGTTTGATGGGCGCGGTGCCGACATTGCTGCTGTTCGACCAGCCATTTGGCTTCAACGCGATCTTGGGCCTGATCGGAATTGGCGGGATCTTGATGCGCAACACGCTGATCTTTACCGACCAGATCCGGCAGAACCAGGATCAGGGCATGGCGATTCACGACGCTATTGTCGAGGCCACGGTACGGCGTGCGCGACCAGTGATCCTGACCGCACTGGCGGCGGCACTGGCGTTTATCCCGCTGACGTTCTCGGTGTTCTGGTCATCCCTGGCCTACGTGTTGATCGGCGGGGTACTGGTGGGGACGCTGTTGACGCTGCTGTTCCTGCCTGCGTTGTGCAGTCTGGTGCTAAGCAAGAAGCAGACACGCGCTGGCGAAACCTCCCACCCTGCGGTCGGATAAACTCTACTTCTTGCCAAGTAAAACCTCTGCAAAGTCCCTCGCCTGTTTGAACAGCGCGAGGGACCGCCGATGAACTTTCCCTTTATTACGAGCAAGACAACCCCTGCAGGTTGACCTGCGACGTTTTCAAATCATCGCTTAGCCAACTCTATGATCATCCGACTCAACAGATAAATCCTCGGCGCCACGCTTTCCACTTCGGCATATTCCTGCGCCGTATGGATATTACCTCCGACGATCCCGAATCCATCCAGCGTCGGTGTCCCGACGCCAGCCGATAAGCTGGCATCTGCTGCGCCACCGCTGCCCTCAACGGTCAGCTTGCGGCCCAGTTCGCCATAAATGCCTTGGGCGATGGCCATCAACTTGTCGGATTCCGGCGTTTGCGGCATAGGAGGCAAGCCGCGTTGCAGGCTGGTTTTGACTTCGGTCTCGGGGATCAGTTTGTCGGCGGAAACCCGTGCCAGGTCTTTCTCGATCCGGTCGAACTCTTCCGGCAACGCTGCGCGCACGTCGGCCTTGGCCGTGGCTTGATCGGGAATTACGTTGGTTCGATCGCCAGCCTTGAGCACGGTAAAGTTGATGGTGGTTTTCTTCTCTTCATCCCCCAGCTTGCCCAGTTGCAGGATCTGGTGGGCAGCCTCCATTGCAGCGTTGCGTCCCAGTTCGGGCGCGACACCCGCATGAGCCGCCTTGCCTTTGACTTCGACCACTGCGGTGGCGCTGCCTTTGCGCCAGACCACCAGGCCATCGGCCGGGCGTCCGGGTTCCAGGTTAAGGGTCACGTCGTGAGCCTTGGCGGTTTTGCGGATCAGTTCGGACGCGGCATCGCTGCCGGTTTCTTCGCTGGCATCCAGCAGGAATGTGATCTGTGCATAGTCCTTGAAGTTCTGGTTTTTCAGCACTTTCAAGGCATAAATACCGGCGACGATGCCGCCCTTGTCGTCCATCACCCCAGGGCCATAGGCACGACCGTCCTTGATGTAAAACGGCCGTTCGGCGGCCGTGCCTTCCTTGAAGACCGTGTCCATGTGTGCCATCAACAGGATTTTCGCCTTGCCGGTGCCCTTGAGGGTGGCAACCACATGACTGTTATTGGCCGCCGCATCGGGCACCAGTTCGATGCTGAAACCCAGCTGTTTCAACTCGTCGACCGCAATGTCTCGCACCTGAGTCAGACCCGGCTCGTAGCCGGAACCCGAATCGATATTCACCAGGCGCTCCAGCAGTTTCAAGGCTGGGGCCTTGTACTGTTCGGCGTCAGCCAGGATCTGCTTGTGGGGTTCGGCGCTGAAGGCCGGCATGGCGAAGCCCAGGGAAAGGGCCAGGGCGGCGGCCAGCGCCGTACGATGGATGTTGAGGGTCATGAACAGGTCCTTGTTTTTGTGGGTAGGCAACGTCATACCCTACCTGACAAACATCAGATTGTTGACCCTCGCAGCGACAGTCCCATGAGCCTCGCCAGTTACGAGTGGGAAAATCCACGCGCCAGCAACATCGCCACTGCCAGCAGCAACACCGCCGTGACTCTCTGCAACAGCACACGCTTGCGCGGGGATTCCAGCACATGCTTGATGCGCTGGCCGAAGTAGCAATACAGGCTGCCACTGGCGAATTGCAGTATCAGGAAGGTCAGGCCGAGAATGGCGATGTCTGCGGCGGCGCTGTCCTGGCCCACGGCAGCAAACTGTGGGAACACCGCACTGAACAGGATGATGGCCTTGGGGTTGGACAGCCCCGTCAGCAAGCCTTTGCCGAACAGGCTGCGAGAGGTTTCCCGGCCTTGGGCAGGGTCGCTGATTTTGATCCCGCTGCTGGTCCACTGCTTGTAGGCGAGATAAAGAATGTAGGCCACGCCGATCAACTGGATGCCCTGGGTAATCAACGGGTAGCCCTTGATCAGCTCAGAGAAGCCCACCGCAAAAATCATGATCGAGATCAGGTACGACACGCTGGCACCGAACTGTGCCGGCAAGGAATGACGAAGGCCATCTTTCAGACCGAGGCTGAGCAGCAGCAACGTCATGGGGCCAGGGCTGAACGCCAGGGTGGAACACAACACCAGGAAATACAGGAAGGATGAGAGTGTCAGCGCACTGGCCATAACGGGAAGATTCACTACCGGGAAGAATGTTGCGAAGTCTAGGGCGCAGCGTCTTCAACAGGCAGGTAAACTCTGCGGTTATTCACACATACTTTACCGGCAAAGTTACCGGCAAACCTCAGGACGTCGCGATGCTCATTCCCCACATTCATTTCCATGACCGAGGGCCCAAGGTTCAGCAAATCGTCGACGCCTTCGCCCGTGCCATCGAGCAAGGCGAGTTGGCCGCCGGCAGCAAACTGCCGTCGGTACGTGAACTGGGAGCACAACTGGGGGTCGGCAAATTCACTGTCAACGAGGCACTGGATCGCCTGCGCGGCCAGCATCTGCTGACTTCCCATCAGGGCCGCGGCCACTTCATCGCCCACCGACAGGCCCAACCGTCATCCAGCACCTGGGTGGATCTATTGCCCCAGGATCTGCTCAGCGTACTGCGACGACCCATGGTCACCAGCCAGGGTGAGTTGCGGCCCGGCGGCGGGCACCTGCCGGAAGACTGGCTTGACTCCGATGCCCTGCGCCAAGCCATGCGCAGTGTGGTTCGGGCGCCGTCCCTGCGGATCGCCGGCATGGGCACTCCGACAGGGTTGCTGCCTCTGCGCCATGCGCTGCAGCAAAAGCTGCAGGGTGACGGCCTGACGGTGCCGGTGGAGCAAATCATCACCACCCCCAACACGCTGCAAGGCCTGGATATGTTGATGCGCCTGCTGGCCCGGCCCGGTGACACCGTGTTGCTGGATGCGCCGTGCTACTTCAACTTCCACGCCAACCTGGCACTGCACGGCGTCAAGGTTGTGACCCTGCAGCGCCGACCGGATGGCTTTGACTTCGATGCCCTGGAACAACTGCTGGCAGAACAACGGCCTTGCCTGTACCTGACCACCAGCGTGCTACACAATCCCACCGGCCACTCCTTCAGCGCGGCCCAGGCCTTCCGCCTGCTGCAACTGGCCCGCGAATATCACTGCCATATTATCGAGGACGATCTCTACGGTGACCTGCACCCCAACCCGCCGCCACGCCTGGCAGCACTTGCAGGGCTGGAACAGGTGACCTATTTGTCGGGCTTTTCGAAAACCCTCAGCGCCAATGCGCGCGTCAGCTATGTAGTGGCAGCGCCCCAGTTGGCCGCCAACCTGACCAACATGAAGCTGATGAGCGGCGGCGTGACGTCGGAGTTGCTTGAGCAAATCGTCTATCGCCTGCTGAGTGAGGGAAGCTACGCTCGGCATCGTAAACGCATGGTCCAGCGACTGCTGGAAGCCGGTGGACGGGTTGAACAGTGGCTGCGTCGGTGTGGGTGTGAGTTGCCCATGGGCTATGAGGGTGGGATGTTTATCTGGGCTCGGCTGCCCGCCGGGATCAACGGTGAACAATTGGCCCAGGCCGGACTCAAGCGCGGCATGGTGCTGGCACCGGGAGCGCTGTTTGGCTACGACGCGGGGATGGGCGACTTCATGCGGTTCAACGTGGCGCACAGTGATGATCCGCGCGTTTGGAAAGCGGTTGAGGAGGTCTTGAGGCACGCCCGTTAGAACGCAGCAGAATCCGAGTGCAAATTTCTGCATTCCTACACCATGTGTGGTCTATTCCTGCATTTGATCGGCGCCACTCTTGGTAAAAAGGCCCGCCCTACGAGCGGCGCTCCACCCATGCAGATCAAATTTTTAAAAGCCATCACTTTAGCCGGTGTCAGCGGATTGATCGCGCTGTCGAGTTCGCCCGGCCACGCCACAGAGCCAGGTATCGAATGGCTGGTCGACTGTCCGAAGCTGCCAGGGCGCGCCCTGGATCAGGAAGTGATTGCCCGTACTCAGTGCGGTATCGTGACGGTGCCAGCGAACCATCAGGCAAGCACTTCGGGTCACGTGCGCCTGAGCATCACCCGGGTCGGCGCACGCGAACCGTTGGCGCGCCAGGGCGTGGTGTTTACCCAGCCCGATACCCTGCATGCACCTGCACACGGCGTATTTGCCGTGTATCTGGCATCTACCTGGAAGTACTCCAACACCCAGGCGTATCGCACGCTGGTGGACCTGTATGACGTCATTGAGCTTGGCCGCCGCAAACAGCCGGCCGCTGAGCAGTCAGCCAGGGACATGGAGTTTGTGCGCCTGCAACTGGGTGAGGAAAAGATCAATTTCCTGGGCCGCGCCCAAGGCAGTTGGCCCGGCATTGGCTACGGGGCAATGTTTCCTCAATACATGGGGCGCATGGTATTGATCGAACCGACGCCCGGTGAATTGTCCGACGCCTACCTGCGCAAGGCTTTTGCACGATTGCCTGCTGATCGCCGTCTCATGCTCAAGGGCGCGTATCTGCAAACTGTTTCGTCCAGGCCGGCAAGCCACTGCGCGAACCGCTGGGTGGGTGAATATCTGGCCAACGGCACGCAGCCACCGCGTTCGGCCGGGTGCCTGGTCACCGACGAGTAACATCGTGCCGGGCCCAGCATTCCACGGCAGGTGTTCATTCCCCTTGTGGGGGCAGGCTTGCTCGCTCCCACACAAGCCTGCTTCCACATTGGATGCATTTCACACACCGATTTTCCGATTGCCACACTACAATGTTCCTCCCCCCCCTTCGGAGCCGACATGGACATCGAACTGGCACGCACTTTCCTGGAAATCACCCGCTGCGGCAGCCTGGCCGCTGCGGCAGAAAAGCTCCACGTCACTCAGACCGCCATCACGGCGCGAGTGCAAAAGCTCGAAAGCCAGCTCGACAGCACGCTGTTCGTGCGCAACCGTGCCGGTGCGCGCTTGACCGCCGATGGCGAAGCGTTCGTGGTGTACGCCAATCAACTGGTGCAAACCTGGGAAGCCGCCCGCCGCGACCTGCCCTTGCCCGAGGGCTATCGCAATGTGCTGCACATCGGCGGCGAAGTCAGCCTGTGCAACCCGTTGATGCTCGGCTGGGCCAAGGCACTGCGTGAACATATTCCCAGCCATGCGCTGCGTACCGAAGTCGGCGATGGCGAATACCTGTTGCGCCAGTTGGAACTGGGTGTGCTGGATGCCGCGCTGGTGTTCCAGCCGCAATACTGGCCGGGATTGCAGGTAGAACAGGTGCTGGAAGAAAAACTGATCCAGGTGCGCCTGGCAGCACGGCCCGACCCTTATGTCTATATCGATTGGGGCCCGGGCTTTCGCCAGCAACACGACGCCGCGCTGCCGGATAAGGCGCGGGCGGCGGTGAGCTTCAATCTAGGGCCGTTGGCGTTGCAATACATCCTGGAGAACGGCGGCGCCGGGTATTTCCGCACACGGGTGGTACAAAGTTATCTGGACAGCGGCGTGATGAAGCGCGTGCCCAAGGCGCCGGAGTTCAGTTTTCCGACGTATCTGGTGTATTCCCGCGAGCGTGATTCGGCGGTACTGCAACAGGCGCTGGAGTTGCTGCGCGGCGTGGTCAAGGCCGAAAGCGACTGGTCGCAGCGCTGGGATCCGGTGCTTTGATCCAGCCCATTGATTGCGCCAAGCCCAATCGCCACCATGATCATCAGCTCACGATGTCGCGGGGCAGCAGCTTTCCGTCAACGACAAGCAAGAACCCCGGCTGGCCGGGTTTGCCGGAAATCTCCAGGGTGCTCTGGACTTCTCCTGGAACCCCCGTAGGCATTTGGCGAAGGACAGCTTCACCGCTTGCACCGGAAAACTGATTCACATATTTCAGCGGCCCGCTGCCCAACTCTGCCGTAACCCCCGACAAGTCCACCTTGTCCTTACCGCTATTGAAGTCCTTGATATGATCGGGCGCCTTATAGGTAGATTCTTTCATTGCGCCATAGACGAATGTGTCATTGCCCTTGCCTCCCCACAGTTTGTCGCGCCCCTCTGCACCATAAAGCACGTCGTTTCCATCCCCTCCACGCAACTCGTTATTGGCAGCATTGCCCACCAGCAAATCGTTGCCCGATCCGCCGATCGCATTTTCAATTTTTGCGCCATAAGCGATGGAGACATTGCCTTTAAGGCCGCCGACATCGGAGAAGGTCCCGTCCTTGAGGCTGATTTTCTGGTCCTGCTTGTAACCCGAGAAGTCCAGCGTATCTTTACCGCCGCCGTCCCAGATAGCAGCGACCATTTTATCGTCCGGCTTCTTGAGACTCAGGAAGTCGCGATCAGTGTTGGAATTGAAACCGTAGGTAGTGTCGTCTTTTCGGGTGTCGTGATTAGCGCCGTATTTGGACTGGTAGGCGGTTATATCGTCGAGTTGTGGCGCCGACGACCTAAAGCCGCCGTGGTTCATGTAATGATTGCGTTCCCCTCTGTAACTCATGCTGGTATGGCTTTGAGAGTCTTCATGAGAGTCGACATTTTTCTTTGAGAGGCGATCATCACCGCTGCCGTTGTAGTCACCTGGATGATTGAGGCCCATCGCGTGCCCGAGCTCATGGGTGATGACCCAACGGCCCGCGCTGCCGTGAGCCGCCTTGGAAACAGACTTGACTGTTTCAGTCTCTTTAAACCAGACATCGCCCTCGGAGGTACTGCCCGGCAAATGAGCATGGTGGGTCGCACCGTCATAGGGATAACCTTTGGTATCGACTTTTTTGCCATAGTTGCCGATCGTAATATGCCCTTCACTTTTTTCAGTCCTGGGTCCCTCGCTGAACTTGATGTTCGCCACATCTGAAATCGACTGAAGACTACGCTTGGTCTGCTTCCTTTGATTGTCCATGATTGGCGAAAACTCGGTTTTCCCGTCGCGTTTTTCATTTTTATTATCGGGAGCAGATCGAAACTCGTAGCTAATCTGATACTTGCCATCCCGGTTTTTATCAGGCCAGACAAAGTCACCCCGCGTGAGTTGCCTGGCAGCCTCCTCGGTAGTCTTGGACTGGAAACCCTTGTGCTGAATATCCCCACCACGGTCATCGCGATGGCGGAACTTTTCAATATCCTGAAGCGTGCTACTGCCTTGCTGTGTAACAGACGTCATAAATACCCCTCGGAATCAGTAAACCCTGCAAATCTGAAACGAACGCCTGCGGCGACTTCAGAAACGAACTTGAAGGAGGACTGCCAGAAGAGGCATAAGAGTTGTCTTTTCTATTTGTATGAAAAGGTACTTATTGGATGTGCCTTGATCACCCCGGTAACGGAATCACCCGCAACGGCCGGACCGACTTGTAGGAAAAGCTCGAATAGATTTCCTTCACGCAGGGCAATGTCTGCAACACCTCACGGGCAAATTCGCCGAAGGACTCCAGATCTTTGGCCACCACTTCCAGCAAAAAGTCATAGCGCCCTGATACGTTGTGGCAGGCGACAACTTCGGGAATGTCCAGCAGACGCTGCTCAAACGCACGGGCGATGTCCTTGGAGTGCGTGTCCATCATGATGCTGACAAAGGCCGTTACCCCATAGCCCAGAGCTTTAGGTGAAAGGATCGCCTGATAGCCGCTGATCACGCCGCTGTCTTCCAGGTTTTTCACGCGCCGCCAGCACGGTGATGTGGTGAGGGAAACCCGTTCGGCCAACTCGGCCACGGTCAGGCGGGCATTGCCTTGCAGGGCATTGAGCAGCGCTTTGTCAGTACGATCCAGACCCACGGGCATGTCTTGCCTCACATTTTTGTTTTTAGGGGTTTTAATTCCACATCCAAGCTGTTTATCGATAAAACAGGCAACATTCAGCCTCGATTATGAGCATAGCATTGTAGGAAATAAGGAGAGTCCTACATGAAAAATAAACACAACACATTCGGCTTCTCTACCCGTGCCATCCATCACGGCTATGATCCGCAAGACCACCATGGTGCCCTGATACCGCCTATCTACCTGTCGGCGACCTTTGCGTTCCCGACCGCCGAATATGGCGCTGGATGCTTTGCCGGCGAAGAAAGCGGGCACTTCTATACACGCATTTCCAACCCCACCCTGGCGCTGCTGGAATCACGCATGGCGACCCTGGAGGGTGGCGAGGCGGCGGTGGCGTTCAGTTCCGGCATGGGCGCGATTGCCGCGACCTTCTGGACCCTGCTGCGCCCCGGCGACGAGATCATCGTCAGCCAGACCCTGTACGGCTGCACGTTCGCCCTGCTGCACCATGGGATTGGCGAGTTCGGCATCAAGGTGCGCCATGTCGACCTCTCGAACCTGGACGCCCTGCGCGAGGCGCTCTCCCCGGCCACCCGGATGATTTACTGCGAAACCCCGGCCAACCCCAACCTGCAACTGGTGGACATCGCCGCCGTGGCCGCGATCGCCCATCAGCAGCCCGGCATTACCCTGGTGGTCGACAACACCTACTGCACCCCTTACCTGCAACGCCCGCTGGAACTGGGCGCCGATGTGGTGGTGCACTCAGCCACCAAATACCTCAGCGGCCACGGTGATATCACCGCTGGGATCGCCGTGTGCCGCCAGGACCTGGCGCAACGGATTCGTCTGCAAGGCTTGAAAGACCTGACCGGCGCGGTGTTGTCGCCTCAGGATGCCTTTCTGCTGATGCGCGGTCTCAAGACCCTGGCCCTGCGCATGGATCGCCATTGCAGCAATGCCCAGGCATTGGCCGAAGCACTGCAGGCACACCCGGCCGTTGAGTCGGTGACCTACCCCGGCCTGCGCTCTTTCCCACAATACGCATTGGCTGCACGCCAGATGAAATTGCCCGGCGGCATGATCGCCTTCGAACTCAAGGGCGGTATCGCCACAGGGAAGCGCTTCATGAATGCCCTGCAGCTGTTCAGCCGCGCGGTCAGCCTGGGCGATGCCGAGTCGCTGGCCCAGCACCCGGCGAGCATGACTCATTCAACCTACACCCCCGAAGAACGCGCGCATCATGGTATTTCGGAGGGGCTGGTGCGCCTGTCGGTGGGGCTGGAGGACATCGCGGATTTGCTGGCGGATGTACAGCAGGCCCTGGCCAAATGCACCAAGGCCACCACACCGCGCCCCGCCGTGCTGTCAGAGCAAGCGCATTGATGGCGGCTACTTGACCAGCCGGGTTTCCCTCGACGGCCGGTAGCCGAAATAGGCGCTGTAGCATTTGCTGAAGTGGCTGGGGGACACAAACCCGCACGCCACCAGCACCTCTACCTGGGAAAGCTCGGTGTGCTGCAACAGGCGCCGGGCTTCGGTGATACGCAGCTCCATGTAATAGCGCTGCGGCGTAGTGCCCAGTTGTTCGCGGAACAAGCGCTCCAATTGGCGCCGTGAGCGACCGGCGTAGGCCGCCAGTTGCTCCAGCTCCAGGGGCTCTTCAAGGTTGGCGTCCATCAACCGCACCACTTCGCGCAACGGCGCGCTCACGCAGATGTTTTCTGCGGGTTTTATCCGCCGATAGCGCGACTCTTCGAATGCCAGAATGTCCTCGATGCCCTCCACCAGCGCCTTGTCGTGCAACGCCTTGATCCAGTCCAACGCCATGTGGAAAGCCCCGGAAGGACTCGACGCGGTGAGCCGGTCCCGATCTATCACATACGGTTCGCTGCTGACCTGGGTAGTCTTGGCGATTTCCGTCAGCGCCGGGCGATGTTCCGGGTGGATCGCGCAGCGATAGCCATCCAATACTCCGGCCTTGCCGAGGAACCAGGCGCCGTTCCATAAGCCTGCCAGGACTACGCCTTGTTGCGCTGCGACTTTGAGCAACTGGATAAACTCTTCGTCGGCCTTGAGCTGCGTGCGGTAGCCACCACAGATCACCAACAGGTCCAGGGCCTGGAGGGCCGGCATGTCGATACGCGCATCCGGCCGGATCACCAGCCCCAGGTCACTGATGACTTCGCCGTCGCCCAGGCCGAAAGTGCGCGAAGCAAACAAGCCGGGGCGCAGCAGGTTGGCGGTGACGATGGTGTCCAGCGCCTGGGTGAATGCGGGCAGCGAGAAATGCTCCAGCAATACAAAACCTGTACGCGTCAATTGCGCTGCCTGGCCAGGCGTTTCATTCAGGTAGCGCAGGTTCTTGCCTTTCATACCACCGCTGAACTGCCGTCTTTCCATTTTTTATTCGACCTGCTCGATGACGTAGACCCAACTATCGATTGCTCGATAGGCAGAGGCCATGCTAACCCAAGCCGGTGGTGAGCCGTTATCGAGTGCATCTTTGATCAGCCGGGAATCAGCGCCTCCGCCTCGATTTCGATCAGCCACTCGGGCAACGACAAACCGCTGACAATGATCCATGACGACGGCGGCGGATTACTCGGGAAGCGCTGGCGCAAGGCGGCTGCAATGGGCTGCTGCTGATCACGGGCGGACTCGACAATGTACAGGCGCAGCATGATCACATGGGACAAGTCGCCCCCGGCAACGGTCAGGATCTTCTCGATATTGTCCAAGGCCGTGGCAGTTTGCTCGGCGATGCCCGGGCCGACGGTGTGCTCGTCGGCATCCACGCCCACCTGGCCGGACAGCAGAATCCGCCGACCATCGCGGACTTCGATGGCCTGGCTGAAACCGTATTGCAGGGAGTTGAAAACCGTTGGCGGATTGATGGTATTTCGTTGCATGACGACTCCTTGTTGTCTGTAGGAAACAAGGCTAACTCAAAGATTCTTTCAACTCCTGGAGAAGTTGCACGTTTCAACATCCTGCAATAGAACGGCTTGCAATCACCCAGCCCTGTGCCTATATTCGCGGCCAGGCGCCATCTACGCCACCATCCGCGGAAAGGGCTGCGCCCAGGATCTTGACTGAATATCACATCACTACGACTCCCAACCTTAAAGCGGACAAGGTTTGTGCAAGGAGATCGTATGTCGCAACGCCCAACATCACCTTCCAATGACGGCCGTATCAACCTTGAGCAGCAGCGCAAGCGTGCCAAGGAGCTTCTGCAGCGCATGAAGCAGGGTGCGACTGAACACGAACCGGCTATGACGCCCAGCCTTTCCAATGCCCAGTGGCTGATCGCCAAACAACTGGGCTTCAGTAGTTGGCCCAAGCTCAAGGCGCATGTCGATGCTATCGATTTCGCCGCCCGCCACCCCGGTTTCGAGGCCAGCGACGAAGCCCGCACGACCCACTGGCGTTGTGGCAATGACATTGCCCACACGCTGAACGTGGCAGGGTTCAAAGGGCGATTCAGAATACTCACGGATCCGCTGTGCATGGGGCCGGTACAGCCGCTTCCCGCCCAGGATTATCGAGCGATGCGCGGCGCGTTCATCAGCCAGGCGTTTGCTCTGGACCCTGCCGATGTGGCACGACGGCTCGACGACGAGTACGACCATCTTGAAGAACTGGGCGATGCCGACCACAGCGTGTTGTGGTGTGAGGCGGACGCCTATGACCAGCTATTTCTGATTCGCGCATTAGCCGGTCTTGAACACGTGCCGGCCAAGCTCGAACTGATCGAGGTGGACGCAATACCAGGGGTGCAACGTTTTATCGGCATAGGTCAACTGGCCCCGCAGGTATTGGCTTGGCTATGGCCCCAACGGCGCCGGGTTGACGAACCCATGCTGCTGCAGGCACGGCGGGCGTGGGCGGCGTATTGCGCGCCCTCGCCGGTCAAGCTCGCTGCGCTGGCCCGTGACCCTCATGACGCCCTACCGTTGCTGTCGCCTGCCTTGCGCAGGCAATTGCAAGAACTGCCGGGGGCCCGCGATGGCCTGTCATTGACCGAGCGCTTGTCACTGCACTACATCGCCAAAACCGGCCCGGTGGCGTTCGCCAGGGTATTCGCCGAGCTGATGGGCAAGCTTGAGCCTCTGCCCTTTCTGGGAGACATGATGTTTCACGCGTTGATACGGCCACTGATCGATGGACCCGAGCCGTTGCTGACAGAATCTGAGACTCACCTGCCGTGGCCTCGCCGGATGCTGACCCTGACGCGATTGGGCGCAGACGTCTTGGCAGGCACCGCGTATTGGCCAGACTCTGCACCCCAGGAGCGTTGGGTTGGTGGCGTCCACATCATGCCGCGCCAAGCACACTGGACGATTGACGAAGAAGGTGTACCCATCTGGCGAGCATGATCAGGCTTGGCGGGGCAGCCCCGGCTGACCCGCCAAACAAGACTGTGCCCCGTGCTGATCAGTCGGGTATCGCTTGGGGTAAATGCTCGCCCGGATACCCGGCTTCACTCAGTACCGCGAGCAATGTTTGCTCGTCCAGAGTGCTCTCGATCAGGACCACACGCGTGGGCGGGTCAGTTTTGATCTGGGCCTGCGGATCGACGCTCAGCAGCGCCCTGGTAACGGATCTGGCGCAGCCGCCGCAAGTCATGTCAGGTATAAGAAAACGCAGCATGTTGGTCTCCTGAAAAGTTGCTCTATAGAGCGAATATAAGGTTTTCCTGCGCTCAAGAATGCATGTGCATCGCGGCGCGATGATGTGATGAAGCAGGCGTATCGCCCCCAAATCGAGGGGGCCTGTGGGGCACCCGTGGGCGCTGCTCCACCGCCACGGCGGCCGTACGCTCAGCCAGACCGGCAATGATCGGGCAGTCCGGACGGTCATTGCCATGGCATTGATCAGCCAGTTGCTCGAGGGTTTGCGCCATTGCCTGCAGGTCGGCGATCTTCGCCTTCAACCCGGCCACATGGGTCAGCGCCATCGCCTTGACGTCGACACAGGCGCGGTCAGGGTCGCCCCACAAGACCAGCAGTTCCGAAATCTGCTCGACCGAAAAGCCAAGGTCACGCGCACGGCGAATGAAACGCAGGCTTTGAACGTCCTGTGAGCCGTAGTTTCGATAGCCGGCATCAGACCGGTTTGCCTTGGGAACCAGGCCAATCTGTTCGTAGTAGCGAATCATCTTTGCCGAAACGCCGGAGAACTTGGCTGCTTGACCGATATTCATCATTCTCTCCTCCTGAGGGAACCCATCAACTACCACCCGGAAAGCCGGGAACTTACCCACGCACCGAGCTTTCTTCGGGCGTAAAAAACACATCGGCATGCAGATCCTCAGACCGCAACCCACCCGCCGTACAAATTTGCATAGCTGCCTCGACCATCAGTGGTGGCCCGGCGACATAGGCTTTCCAACCGTCAAAATCATCCAGGTCCCTGGCGACCACATCGGTGACAAAACCCGTGCGCCAGCGCGTCAGCAACGAATCATCGGAAAGGACTGGAGTGAATGCCAGGTTAGGGTGACGGCGCACCAACCCCTCGAAATGCTCGACAAAATAGAGATCACGTTCACTGCGCGCGCCGAAGTAGACATGGATCGGCTGTTTCATGCCGTGGGCAAGGGCCGTTTCAACGATACCTTTGACCGGCGCCAGGCCCGAGCCACCAGCAACGCACAGAATCGGCCCGGCATGCTGTTCGCGTAGATAAGACGAGCCGAAAGGCCCTTCGACCAACACCGGATCGCCCACCTTCAACAACGCATGAATACGTTCGGATGCGTCCCCACCCGGCACTCGCCGAATATGAAACTCCAACACTCGCGCGCCTGGCTGGCTGGCCATCGAATAGTCGCGAGAGGGACCGCTGGGGAACGTCAGCCGAGCATATTGGCCCGCCGTAAAGTCCAGCGGCTTGGCCCCTTCGCCGACGAGCCGTATATGCTTGATATCGTGTGTAACATCCTCGATCGCGGTTACGCGGCAGTTCAGGCTACGGCGCGGGTGAGAGGGAACCTGCTCGTCGCCACCGCACCAGGAAACGGTCACGTCCGTCGCCGGGATTGCGCGGCAGGCGAGAATCAGCCCTTGTGCCGTTTCCTCGTCCGAGAGTGCAAAGCGACTGTGATCAAGCAGAGCGACCTCGCCGCTGACGAGGCGCGTTTTACAGGACCCGCACCGGCCGGAGCGGCAGCCATGTGGATAGTCGATGCCATCGGCGAGCGCCGCATCCAGGATTGTCACGTCCTCTGGCACGGCGATAACGCGTCCAGCCTGCCGTATATTGACTTGCCTGGTCATGATGCGTGCTCTGAGACGGTACTGGACAGACCGAGTGCCACGGCCAGGCCCGGTTTCTGCGACGCGAAGGTGCCGTAGAACACCTCTTCACCCACCAAGGTAATCGGCGCGACACGCACACCGGTTCGTGCTTTGGCTTCCTGCGCGACGTTGGGGTCGCGCAGGTCGCGCTCCTCGAATACGATTCGCTCTTTCTGGAGCCAAGCCTTCAGCATCCGGCAGTCTGGGCAAGTCGGTGTCGTGTAGATGATCACCCGGGGATGAGATGCACTGACCATCACGGCCTCCTCAATCGTGTTCAGGCTCGAGCCTGGTATCAATGCTCATTCGCCAGGCGTGGCTTGGACGACACCGCCCCACCCACTGGCATCTCAGCGCTGCTCTCTACCGTCATCGGTGCCCGGAAGCGCTTGAGCCGCAGCGCATTACCGAGCACGAAGATGCTGGAGAGCGCCATCGCCGCCGCGGCGAAGATCGGCGAAAGCAATGTGCCGTTCACCGGGTACAGTGCGCCCGCCGCTACCGGGATCAACAAAGCGTTGTAAGCGAAGGCCCAGAACAGGTTCTGCTTGATGTTGCGGATCGTCGCCTGGCTGAGGGCGATGGCGTTCGGTACGCCACGCAGGTCGCCCGACATCAACACCACATCAGCCGCTTCGATTGCTACATCGGTGCCGGTGCCGATGGCCAGCCCCACATCGGCTTCGGCAAGTGCCGGTGCGTCGTTGATACCGTCACCCACGAAGGCAACCCGCGCACCGTTACTGCGAAACTTCTTCAGCGCCGCGACCTTACCGTCAGGCAGCACCTCGGCCGCCACCTCATCAATCCCCAACTGCCTGGCGATTGCCGCGGCAGTGGCCGCATTGTCACCGGTAATCATCGCCACCCTGAGCCCCAGCGCGTGCAGCGCCTTGATTGCCTCGGGTGTGGTCTCCTTGATCGGATCGGCAACCGCGATCACCGCTGCCAGGCGTCCGTCAATCGCCGCATACAGCGGGCTCTTGCCTTGCTCGCCAAGACGCTGGGCGGTCGACTGGAAGCTACTCACATCAAGGCCCAACTGCGTCATGAAGCGGTCGGCACCCACAGAGACTGTGCGCCCGGAGACCTTCGCCGCCACGCCAAAGCCCGGTGTAGCGTCAAATGCCTCGATAGGCGCGAGCGTGATGCCCTTGTTCTTCGCCGCGTTTACAATCGCTTCGGCAATCGGATGTTCGGAGCGGGTCTCCACCGCCGCGACAAGCGCCAGGACTTCGTCGTATTCAAAGCCTTCGGCGGGAACGAGGTCGGTCAATTCAGGCCGGCCCTTGGTCAGCGTACCGGTCTTGTCGAGCGCGATAACCGTCACATCGCGTAGCGCCTGCAACGCTTCGCCCTTGCGAAACAGCACTCCGATTTCAGCGGCGCGGCCCGTGCCGACCATGATCGAGGTCGGCGTGGCCAGCCCCATGGCGCAAGGGCAGGCAATAATGAGCACCGCCACCGCATTGACCAACGCAAAGGTCAGCGCCGGCGTCGGGCCAAAAATCAGCCAGACCAGGAAGGTAGCCGTGGCCGCAGCCATCACCGCCGGGACGAACCACATCGTGACTTTGTCCACCAGCGCCTGGATCGGCAGCTTGGAACCCTGCGCCTCTTCGACCAGACGGATAATCTGCGCGAGGACCGTGTTGGCCCCCACTTTGGTAACGCGGAAACTGAACGCGCCCGTCTTGTTGATCGTGCCGCCGACGACTTCGGCGCCCACGCCTTTGGACACGGGCACCGGTTCGCCGCTGATCATGCTTTCATCAACGTACGATGTGCCTTCAATGACCTCGCCATCGACCGGAACCTTCTCCCCCGGACGGACGAACACAATGTCGCCGGTCGTCACCTGGTCGAGCGCAACTTCGAGCATTTCACCGTTACGCTCCACGCGCGCGGTCTTGGCCTGAAGGCCGACCAGCCGCTTGATCGCCTGCGAGGTTCGGCCCTTGGCGCGTGCCTCCAAGGTGCGGCCCAGCAGGATCAAGGTCACGATAACCGCGGCGGCTTCGAAGTAGACGTTGGCGGTGCCCTGCGGCAGTACCTGGGGCATAAACGTCGCAACCAGCGAATAACCGTAAGCCGCCGCCGTGCCGACCGAAACCAGCGAGTTCATGTCTGGCGCACCCCGCAGCAACGCAGGCACACCTTTGCGGAAGAACCGCAGCCCCGGGCCGAACAGCACAAGGCTGGCCAGCACGAACTGTACATACCAGTTCGTCTGCTGCCCCAAGACCCCCATCACCCAATGATGCATGGCAGGGATAAGGTGCGAGCCCATCTCGAGGATGAACACCGGCAAGGTCAGGAGTGCAGCAATCAACATCGAACGCTGCAACGCCCGAGCTTCGCTATCGCGCCGGGCGGCGTCCTGGTCACCCTCGCTCGGCGACTCGGCGGACAAGCTGCGGGCCTTGTAGCCGGCCCGCTCCACCGCTGCTTCAAGGTCCGGCGTGGAGACGGCACCGGCAAGATGACGTACCCGTGCGCGTTCGGTGGCCAGGTTGACAGTGGCTTCGAGCACACCGGGGATTTTTGCAAGAGCCTTCTCTACCCGGCCCACACACGATGCACAGGTCATGCCTTCTATCGCGAGGTGAGTAGTCTCTTCGCGCACGTTATAGCCTGCGCTCTCGATGGCACGTACCGCCGCCTGAGGGTCGGCAACCCCGCTGAACGTGATGTCGGCGCGTTCGGTGGCAAGATTGACGGCGGCCTTATGCACACCGGGTACCGCTTTGAGCGCGCGCTCGACACGGCCGACGCAGGATGCGCACGTCATGCCCTCGACCGGCAGGCTCAGGCGCGTGTCCCGTGCTCCGGATGGATTGGACCCCTGCTGATGGGAAACCGTAGCCATTGCATTACCCCTTGAATATTGCTGATGAAGCAAGCCTGAAGCTTCCCGGCATGGGAAGGTCAAGGCTTTTGGATCATTTGTTTCGCCAGGCTCACGTCCGGTGTGGCGTCCGCGCCGTCGCAGTCCTGCTGCGCCTGCGCGCAGATTTCCCATCCGCCGCCCAGCGCCTTGTAGATACCGACAACAGCAAGCCGCTGTCGGGTCCGTGCGACGGTCAGTGCCCGTCGACTGACATAATCGGCGCGTTCGGCCTCAAGCACATCCAAGTAGACACCTTCACCCTCCGAGAACCGTGCCCGGGCAAGACGAGCGGCCTCACGGTTGGCCGCCGACTCAAGCAGGCGCAGCCCGAAGGTATTGCCCGCGGCATCGTTGGCCTTGAAGGCATCATCGGTTTCCTGCAGCGCGCGCAATACAGTCTGGTCGTAGACGATCAACGCTTCTTTGCTGCGTGCCTCGCTGGCCGCGATCCTGGCGCGCACACGCCCGGTATCAAGCAACGACCAGCGAATCATCGGCCCGATAAAGCTGGACAGTGCGCCAGCGCCACTCATCCCGTCGAGGCTGCCCGTCACCACACCAATTGAGCCTTGCACCTGGACCTCGGGGTAAAGACCGGCGGTCTCGACCCCGATTCGAGCGGTGGCTGCCGCAAGAGAACGTTCCGCCGCCGCAATATCGGAGCGCCTGGAAAGCAATGCAGCGGGATCACCGACGGCGATCGTTCGCAGGGCCAGCGCTTGATCCCCAGCCTTGGCGGCGGGTGGCTTGAACATCTGCGGAGGCTCACCAAGGAGGATTGCCAAGGCGTTGATAGAAGCCCCACGGCGACGCTCCAGCTCAGGCACGGTCACCTCGACCGAGCGCAACAACGCCTCGGCACGCAGCCGGTCAAATTCGGTGGCCGCCCCCGCGTTCACCAGGCGCTCGACCATGCCCAGGCTTTCGCGCTGGCTTTGGCTGATATCGCCGGCGACCGCCAACTCGGCCTCGATACCCCGTAGCTCGAACCAGGTGGCCGCCACTTCGGCTGCCACACTCGCCTGCACCCCGCGCAGCAATGCCTCGCGTGAGCCGGCCTGGGCACGCGCCGCCTCCACCGAGCGACGCACGCGGCCAAAGAGGTCGATTTCCCAGGAGGCGTCGACCGCACCACGCCAGGTTTCGTTCTGACGCGACTGGCCAGCCGGCGTCTCGACTTCACTCCAGCGACGGTTCTCATAACTGAGCGCAGGACCTCCACGCGGCATGAAGCCCTGGCGGCTTTCGCGCAACATGGCCTTGGCTTCTTCGAGCCGCATAGCCGCAATCGCTATGTCGTGGTTGGCCGCAAGCGCCCGCTGGACCAAACCGGTCAGCGCAGGTTCGTCGAATGCCCGCCACCACTGAACCTCGACATTGCCCGGACCAAGCCCGGCAGACAGCTCACCGAAGCTTGCGGGAAACTGCGATGCAGGCAGCGACGGTGCAGCGTAGTCGGGACCCACGGCCGCGCAGCCGGCCAGCAGCATGAGTGTCGTCAGGGGAACCAGAACAGCTTGATAGGAAACACTCATGACGCGCTCTCCTCCATGCGCGGCTTGGCTGTTGGACTGCGCCGCTCGAAGCGGGCCGCCAGGCCACGTATCACCACATAAAAAACCGGTGTCAGGAACAACCCGAACAGCGTCACGCCGAGCATCCCGGCAAACACCGCAACCCCCATGGCCTGGCGCATCTCGGCACCGGCACCGCTGGCAAACACCAGCGGCACGACACCGGCGACAAAGGCCAGGGAGGTCATCAGGATTGGGCGCAGCCGCAACCTGCATGCCTCGACAACCGCCTCCAGCGCACTCGATCCCTGGGCTTCCAGGGTGCGGGCAAACTCGACAATGAGAATCGCGTTTTTGGCAGCCAGGCCGACTAGTACGATGAGCCCGATCTGCACAAAAACGTTGTTATCGCCGTCCATCAGCCACACGCCGATGATCGCGCTCAACAGGCACATCGGCACAATCAGTAACACCGCCAGGGGCAACAGCCAGCTGTTGTACTGCGCAGCGAGGATCAGATAGGCGAGCAACACACACAGCGGGAAAATGAACAGCGCCGAATCGCCGGCCAGCTTTTGCTGGTAGGTAAGGTCCGTCCACTCGAAGGTCATGCCTTCAGGCAAGACTTCCTTCGCCAGGCGCTCCATAAGCGAAACCGCTTGTCCTGAACTCACGCCCGGCATCGCGCCCCCTGAAATATCCGCCGAGGGGTAGCCATTGTAGTGAATCACCCGATCCGGACCGGAACTCGGCGTGACGGTCACAAACGAGGACAACGGCAACATGTCCCCGGCAGCGTTGCGCACTTGCAAGCGGCCGATGGCTTCGGCCTGCATGCGGTGGTCCGTATCGGCCTGCGCCGTGACCTTATAAGTGCGGCCAAAACGGTTGAAGTCGTTGACATACAAGGAGCCGAGGTAAACCTGCAGCGCCTCGAAAACATCAGACAGGAGAACGCCCTGGCTCTTGACCTGAGTGCGGTCGATGACGACGTCGAGCTGCGGTGCATTGACATCAAGACTGGTCATCAACCCTGCCAATTGCCCTGATTCGGTGGCTTTCATCATCAGCATCTGGGTCTGCTGTACCAGGGCATCAAGCCCGGCGCCGCCGCGGTCCTCGACCTGCATCTTGAAGCCCCCGGTCGCACCGAGACCCGGCACCGGTGGTGGTGGGAAAACACCGAGGAAGCCATCGGGAATACCTGCAAACTTGCCTTGCAGGCGCCCGGCGATTGCAGTCGCCGCCAGATCAGGAGAGACGCGATCCTTGAACGGGTCGAGCATGATGAACATCACAGCAGCGTTCGGCACGTTGACGAAACCGTTGATCGAAAGCCCCGGGAACGCCACCACGCTTTCAACCCCCGGCTCCTCCAGGGCGATCTGCGACATCTGTTTGGCCACGGCTTCGGTACGATCCAACGACGACGAGTTGGGCAGTTGCGCGATGCCCACCAGATAATATTTATCCTGCATCGGCACGAAGCCCGGCGGTACGGCATTGAAACCGAACGAGGTCAGCGCCAGCAGACCAACGTACACCACCAGCACCAGGCCGCTGAGCCGGACAACCTTGCGGACCGTATTGCCATAGGCCTGTGGCGCACGTTGGAACGGCCGGCCCAGGGTGCTGAACAGCCTCTCGACACGCCCCCTCAGGCTTCGCGGATCATGGATGCTTCCTTGCTTGCGCGGCTGCAGCAGGAGCCCGGCGAGCGCTGGGCTGAGGGTCAGCGAGTTGACCGCCGACAGAATGGTCGAGATGGCAATCGTGAGCGCAAACTGGCGATAGAATTCGCCCTGCAGACCGCTAAGGAACGCCGTCGGGATAAACACGGCAGCCAGCACCGAGGTTATCGCAATGATGGGACCGGTCACCTCGTCCATGGCCAGCCTGGCGGCCTGGGTAGGCTCCTCGCCATTCTCGATATGCCGTTCGACGTTCTCCACCACGACAATCGCGTCGTCGACCACAATCCCGATCGACAGCACCAGGCCGAACAACGACAGGGTGTTGAGCGAAAAACCCATCAAGTGCATGACCGCGAAGGTGCCCACCAGAGACACCGGCACAGCCATGAGGGGAATGAGCGACGCGCGCCAGTTGTGCAGGAACAACACCACCACAATCACGACGAGAATGATCGCCTCCAGCAAGGTGATCGCCACCGACTCCAGCGAGGCCTGCACAAAGACTGTCGGGTCATAGGCAATTCGCGAGCTGAGCCCCACGGGGAAGTCCCCCTCCAGCCGCTGCATGGTCTCGCGCACCGCCTGGGCGACGTCAAGGGCATTGGCGCCCGGGCTCTGGATGATTTGCAACGCAACGGCCGCTTCGCCATCGAGCAGGCTGCGCAATGCGTAGGCATCGGCGCCCATCTCGATACGGGCGACATCGCGCAAGCGCGTTACCTGGCCGTCATCTCCGGTGCGAATGATGATGTCGCCGAACTGCTGCTCATCGGTCAAGCGCCCGAGGGTGTTCACCGTCACCTGGAAAGCGGCGCTGGAATTGGGCGCCTGGCCGACCGAGCCGGCCGCCACTTGCACGTTCTGCTCGCGCACCGCATCAATTACCTCGCCGGCGGTCAGCCCGCGCGCGGCAATCAGGTCCGGGTCAAGCCACAGCCGCATGCTGTACTCACCGGCGCCCCACACCAAGACATCGCTGATGCCGGGCAGACGCGACAATTCATCGCGTACCTGGAGGTAGGCGTAGTTCGAAATATATAACGGGTCGTAGCGTTTATCGGGGGACAGCAGGTGAACCACCATCAGCATGTCCGGCGAAGTCTTCTGGGTAACGACGCCCTGGTGCTGCACCTCTTCAGGCAAACGCGGCAGGATCCGCGAAACCCGGTTTTGTACCTGGATCTGTGCGATATCGGGGTTCGTGCCTTGGGCAAACGTGATGGTCAGGACCATTCGGCCATCGGTGGCCGACTGTGACGACATGTACAGCATGCCCTCGACCCCGGTAATCGCCTGCTCCAGTGGCGCTGCCACTGTTTCGGCAATCACCCGGGGGTTGGCGCCCGGGTAGGAAGCCGTTACTTGTACAGTCGGCGGTGTGACCGCCGGGTATTCGCTGAGCGGTAGTTGGAAGAAGGCGACGATGCCGGCAATCATCATCAAAATCGAGAGGACGATGGCAAAGATCGGGCGATCAATGAAGAAACGCGGGAAAGTCATTGCACTGCCCCCAGGGTTTGCTGCGCCGTGACGGGCGTACCATCAATCGCGGCCGCCTGCGGCGTGACTTGCATGTCCGGGCGCACCAGGCCTTTGACGACGATGCGCTCGCCCGGCTGCAGACCTTGTTCGATCACGCGCAGGCCATCCACCATCGGGCCGAGTTCGACCGGGCGGTACTGGGTCTTGTCGTCTTTGCCGACTACCAGTACATAACGGCTGCCCTGATCGGTACCAATCGATTGATCGGAGATCAGCACCCTGGCCTGTTGCTTACCGGTCTCCAGCTTCACCTTGGCAAACAGGCCGGGGGTCAATTGTCCGTCAGGGTTATCGACTACGGCGCGCACCCGCAGCGTTCCGGTCTTGCGGTCGGCGGCGTTGGAGAGAAAATCGACGCGTCCTTGCCGTGAATACTGCTTGTCAGTGGCCAATGCCACCATCACCTTCGCTGTCTGTGTACCCTGCGGGCTTGCACCGGCGCGGCCGGCCGCGAGCGAGCGCAAGTACGTGCGCTCGTCAACATCGAAGTACACATGCAGGGGGTCGACAGAGACGATCGTGGTCAGCGCCGTCACCCCATTGGTCACATAATTGCCTTCGGTGACGAGGGTTTGCCCGACCCGCCCACTGATCGGTGCGGTGACACGGGTGAAACTCAGGTCCAGTCTGGCAGCATCCAGCGCAGCCTTTGCGGCATCGACCTGGGCCTGGCCCGCATTGCGCGATGCAATGGCCGTGTCGAGCCGATCACGGGCGACGACCTTTTGCGTAAACAGTTGTTGGGCTCGCGCATATTCCGCCTGGGCAAGCAGCGACGCCGCTTCAGCCTCGCGCAGGCGTGCCGTGGCAGCGTTCAGCGCGGCCTGGAAGACGCGCGGATCGATAAGAAAGAGTTTGCTGCCCTTCTCCACGAAGCGGCCTTCGGGCACGCTCACCTCCTGGATATAACCAGCAACCCGCGGGCGCAGCTCGACCCGCTTGATCGCCGTCAGCGAGCCGGTGAATTCGACATAGGGCGTCACCGGACGCACGATCACTTCGGCCACCGGCACACTGGGTGGCTTGGCGGGATCAGCGGCGGGAACCGTCTCCTTGCATCCGACGAGGGTGAACGCGACGCTTATCGCCGCAGTGATCAGGGTTACGCGTTTGACGTTCATCAGTTGGCCTTTCGCACGGGAATCGACTTGCGTTGCTGGGACAGCTTGCGAGTACTTATCCGACTTGCCACGTTTGGAAGGTCAAGGGTTTTTTAGCGTCGAAACACTTGGAATGCCGAGCACCTCTGCGGTGCTGGAACGCCCCGGCCGCCGTGGGTTCAGCAGGGCGGCCGGGGTGGTGACGGGACGGCAGGCGGGGAACGCCGCAGCGTGCCCGACAGTACTTATCAGTGTACTGTCGGGCCATACCTTGTCAGGGCTTGAGTTCGAACAACGCCGGCATCGGCGGCCACGCAGAGGGCACCTTGCGGAAGTGACTGAAGCCGGCCATCTCGGCCATCTCCCGCGCACGTTTCTCTCCCATGAACGCGCCAAGGCCGGCACCACCGTGGGACAGCGAACACGTCATGCAATAGAGCGTGCTCTGGGGGTACATGACTCGCCCGAACAGGTTCATGTTCTCGTGCAGCTCTTCGGACAGGTTGAGTTCGACCATCAGGTAGGTACCGTCCTCGGCGGTCACTGCACGCAGGTCCTTGAGCATTTGCTGCGGGTCAGTGGCGTCGTGGATCACCACGAAGGTGGTCACGAAGTCGAATGTCTGGCCTACCAAGGCATCGGAATCACTGACCTCGAACTGCACCCGATCACCCACGCCGGCTGCTTTGGCGTTCTCCCGCGCTCGCTCGATGGAGGGCAGGTGAAAATCACAGCCGACAATGCGTGCCTCGGGGTACGCCTTGGCCATTGTGATCGCAGCCAGGCCGCTGCCGCAGCCAAAGTCCAGCATGCTGCCACCGGCCCTGAGCTTTTGTTCGACACCCTCGAGCGACGGGATCCAGTGCTGGACAAGAAAGTGCTTGTACCAGGGCATTGTCATGCGCTCCATGCCCTCCCAGGTCTCGATCGGGAACGCTTCCTCCGGGCACCCGCCGCCGTTGCGGAAGGCCTCGATAACCTTGGGTGCCATGCTCACGAACGGCACACTCAATTGGATGATGCCGCCTGCGAAGTAAGGTGAATCCTCATCGGCGAGCACCGGCACGAATTCGGCAGGCATCTGGTAGCGCCGGGTCTGCGCGTCGTAGGTCAGGTAGCTGCCGGTCACCATGCTGCCCAGCCACTCACGCAGGTAACGCGCATTCAGGCCGGTCTGTTGCGCCAACTCTTCCAGCGTTACTGCCTTGCAATCCGCCAGGGCCTTGAACAAACCCAACTGATCGCCAATGTAGAGCATGGCGCCGCGCAAAGTGTTGCCGTAATCCTCCATGATGCGCGCGGAAAACTGCTGCACCTTGGTGGTATCTGTAGTGGTAGCGTTTGACATTGTTCTCTCCATGATTTGCGGTATGCCCGCCGTAGCGGCTCAATGTTCAGGACTGAAAGTTCAGTGAGGGCCGCTGCCGGCCTCGGCCACGACACGGTCAACAATCGTTTGCGCCATGCCAAGATGGCTCCTTGGCTCGAACAACCTGGCCAGTGCGTCCTTGTCCATGACAGCGGTTACTCGCGGATCGGACTCGACTGCCTCGCGGATCGATACATGGTCGCGCTGGCAGGCCTGGGATATCTCGAAAATGATTGCATAGGCGCTGCTCTTGCCGAGCTTGCGCGCCATTTCGAACACCACAGCCTCGGTGCAGATCGCATCACCAAAGGCTTGGGCAGTACGCTCCATTTTCTTGTCGTTGACGGTCAACTCGCTGATGGTGTCGGTCAGCAGCGAGAGCGCCATCAGCGCATAGTGGGAAACATCCGCGACCGCACACCACTCCAGGCGAGTACCGCGATAATCGCGTTCGTGCTCCAGAATCATCGCATCCAGCGCAAGCATGACTTGCGCCTTGGCCAGGCGTGCGAGCACCACAACCTGCTCGCAGCCTTCCGGGTTGCGTTTGTGGGGCATGGTGCTGCTGCCGATCTGTTGCGCCGTCCAGCCCACTTCCACCTCGCCGATCTCCCAGCGATTGAGAGTACGGATCTCGTCTGCCACACGGGCCAGGGATGCGGTTGTCATCGCCAGCGTGCTCACAAACTCGGCAACTCGATCACGGGAGACATGCCAGCCCGCCAATGGCACGTCCAGGCCAAGCCTGCTGGCAAACCCCTCGAGCATCGGCATCGCTTCAGCACCGAAGGCGGCCATCGTGCCCACGCCGCCGAACAGTTGCACCACCAGAATCCGCCTGCGTGCTTCGCCCAGGCGTTCGCGATGGCGCAGCAGTTCGTCGATCCACCCCGCGACTTTCAGCGCAAAGGTAGTCGGCAGCGCCGGAATCGAGTGCGTGCGGGCGACCATCAGCGAATCGCGATGAGTGCTTGCCAGTGCCGTGAGTTTTTTCAGCAGTACATTGAGCGCGTGGTCCATGGCATCCAGCACATCGCGCATTTCAAGAGACTGGGCAGTGTCCTGAATATCCTGGGTCGTGGCGCCAAAATGGACGTACTCGCGCGCGGTCGCATTGCAGTTTTTTTGCAGTGCGTTGAGCAGTGGCATCAGTGAATGACCGGTCATGGCCACGCCACTGTCCACCTGGTCCAGATCGAACGCCGAGAGCTGCGCGGCCTTCTGGATATCGAGTGCAGCCTGTCGGGGAATGATATTGACCTCGGCCTGGGCCAGCGCCAGTGCGACTTCCACATCCAGCCAGCGCTGCAGGCGGCAATGACTGCAGAAAATCTGCCGGCTCACGGGGCCCGCATAGCCTCCTCCGTGGGTTTTCGAGTCCAGAATGTGGCTGTGCTCGTGCAGGCAACTTGTATCTTCGGTTCGTGGTGTCTTACGGGTGTTCGAACGTGCGGTGCAAGAAGAACGGGCGACCATTTCCAATGTTTGCGAATCCATCACATAACCCTCCATCACTGGCTGAGACTGATTGGGATTTCCTTGGGTTCAAGCGTGCCTTCGAAGTCTTTTCCTGAAGGCGCATGTACGGTATTGCAAGTGACCAGGTCGACCATGTCCGCCGCCAGCCCTACATAGGTGGTGGGGTTGAGCAGATCTTCGAGGGCTTTGAGGGTGAAACACCCACGCAGACGTTCGTCGTTAAGCAGGGCCTGTCGAAACGGGATAGCGTGGCGCCGAGCCTGCAGCGATACTTCGTGCACCAGTTCATGGGCGGTCTGTTTGCCAAACTGCGCGGCCAACTCCAGCATCACCCGCTCTGACAGGATCAGACCGCCGAGCAGATCGAGGTTGCTGCGCATGCGCTCCTCGCGAACTTCCAGCCCGAGCGCCAACAAATCGTCCATCCGCGTGAGCAGCGCACCGGCATAGATAAACAGCTCCGGCAATGCTGCCCATTCGATTCGCCACGTCGTACCGTCGCGTTCGTGCAACTGAAACGCAGCGTCGGTGAGGGCGACCATCTGTGCCCGGACCAGACGCGACAGCGCACTGATCAAGTCCACCGTCGAGGGGTTGTGCTTATGAGGCATGGTGCTGCTGCCCACCTGCCCCGGTCGGAAGCCCTCACGAACCTCATCGATTTCGGTTCGCTGCAGGTGATAGATTTCGTTGGCGGCCCGGCCAAGCGTCACCGAGGTCTGGACCAGCAGCCAGGCGGCTTCCAGAATCCGGTCGCGGGCCGAGTGCCAACTGGTCAGCGGCGCACCAAGCCCCAGGCTGGCCAAGGTCCGCTGCTGGATCTCGAAGCCCTGGGCACCAAACGAAGCCATCGTGCCCACCGCCCCCGTCAGGTTGCCCACCATCACCCGCGCTCGAGCCTCGCCAAAGCGCTCCAGGTGACGGTCTATCTCATCGACCCAGACCGCAACCTTGTAGCCGAACGTCGTGGGCAGCGCCTGCTGGCCATGGGTTCGCGCAACCATCGGCGTGTGCTTGTGACGCTGGGCGAGCACCAGCAGATGGCTGCGAATCGAGTGCAAGCGGATCAGGACCTGATCCCATGCTTCGTTAATCTGCAGGATGAGCCCGGTATCAAGGATGTCCTGTGTGGTCACCCCGTAATGCACGTACTCGCCCCACTCCCCTTCGCACGCCCTGGCGAGGGCGCGGATGGCGGGAATCAGGATGTGCCCTGTTTCCATGCTTTCGCGACCCAGCGCCTCGAGGTCGAACAGCTCTACCTTGGCCACCCGTGCAATTTCCCGGGCGGCCTCGACGGGAATAATGCCCATCTGTGCCTGAGTCGCCGCCAGTGCCCGCTCGACATCCAACCACTTTTGCACCTGATTGGCATCAGAAAAGATCGCTGCAAATTCGGGGGACGAATAAGCGCCCCCATAAATACGCGACTCGGTTATGTGACTCGGCATGGTATTTGGCTCGCGTTGTCCTGGGGAGCGATCACTTCACTTTCTGCATTTCTACCCAGACGGCATCGTAGTAAGCCCTTTCCAGGCGGAAGTGCTGCGACAACGACGTCAGGAACGCGTTCTGGAACTTCAGGTCTGGAATGCGTCGGGCGATCAACTGCCACTCGCGCTTGGCCCGCGGCGGTACGAGGCTGATGTGGATCTTGTAATACTCGGCGGCGTCTTCGCTCAGGCCCGCCTGGAGCAGAGCGCGATACAGCTTCTCGTGGTTGCCTGGCACCACCAGTTCGGTGATGTAGAAAACTGCAAGGCCCAAGCTGACATCGGGATCACGGAAGCAGCGCGCGCGGTTGTTCAGGTAGGCAATCTCTTCAGGCATCGTCGAGATGGCCTGAAAGTCTGCCTGCAGGTCCATGGCGTTGAGCAGCTTGGCCAGCAAGCGCGGGTGCGAGCGCTGCTCGTCCTCTTCTCCGAGCTCCCCGTAGAGGTAACGCGCGAGTGCTGCAGCCTCGTCCACATCCATCAGGTTCACCAGCAGATCCGCGGCCTCCCGGTATAGGCGAAAGGTACGGAACCACTGATGCCGAAGAAAGACCTGGAGCTGTGCCGGCGAGGCAAGGCCTGCGAACACAAACTGCGACATAGGGTGTTTTTCACGGGATTGCGAGGAAATCTCGCGCTCAAGATGCTCCTGGAAACCCTCCTCGGACAACGGCCTGGACAGATCCGCAGAGGATATGAAGCGCTCTTCCACCCGATAGATTGCGTCGGATAACCAACGCCGGGTAAGTGATGTGTGTACATCGTCGCTCAACGAAAGGATGTAGAGCAGTTTTTGATATTCGGCATACGCCGCGTCATCGCCCTGGTGGGCCGACTCGGTCAATTCACGGAGCACCTTGGACGCTGCTTCGATATCGGCATACGGCGCGTGTGGCACCAGCGCACGGGCAACCACGCGAGCGTTGGGGGTGTTCAAGTTCTGGAGTTGCTGCGAAGAAAAATTACAAGTACTCATCATGCGTGCTCCTTTCTGTTCTAGATACGCCATCGTGGCCTAGGGGATGCAGGTGGATTACTGTTGCTGCATCTTCTTCCACAACATATCGAAGTACGCCCGGTTGATTTCGAAGTGGCGTGTCAACGACTGCATGAACTTGTGCTGAAAGGTTGCATCTGGTGCGAACTTGGCAATCAACTCCCACATTTCCTCAGTATCGATCTCGTCTTGAGTGCCATGCAGGCGATGAAACTCGCTTGGCTCCTCTGGAACGTCCAGGCGCTGCAACAACTCGTAGATGCGTCGGTGGTTGACGCAACTCACGGACTCGACGGCGTACAACAACGCTAACCCCCACGCGACGTCCGTATGCCGTACACAGCGGATGCGGTTATTGAGGTAGGCCTTTTCCAAGGGGTCAAGAGCGGGAAAATCGACGCGCAACGGAATATCGAAATACGTCATCAGGTGCGAGAGCAATGCCGGATGCGAACGGTCAGGAGCCTCGGCTCCCGCTTCGCCATAGAGATTGCGATAGAACACCGAAGCGTCTTCAATCGCTTCGAAGCGAAATGCCAGTTCTGCCAGGAGGCTGTAGAAGTTGTACGAGCGGGTCCAGTGGTGTTCGAGGAAGAATCGTACATCCTCGACAGACGGCGTCCCCTCAAAAAGATACGCTGACATCGGATGCTTCACACGGCTACGCTCGGCGATTTCGGCGTCGACCCGCTTCCGGAACTGGTCCACGGGCAGCGCGGTGAAATCCGCCAGCGCGGGAGCGAACTGATCTTCCACTTGGTATATCTGGCTCGCCATCCAGCGACGGGTCGGTTCGGTGCGCGGTTCGCCCGGAATGTGCAGATCCAGAAGCAACGACTGGTATTGCGCGTAGGATGCCTCATCCCCCGCCAGGCCCTTTGAGGTCAGTGCGAGAAGTGCTTCAAGAGCGACAGTGACTTGGGCATAGCTGGCACCTGGCCGCAAGGCTACATCCAGGAGCTCCGATGCCGCAGTGGGCGATCCCGCCTGGCCAACTCGGCTTTGCGGTTTTAGTGCATCGGGATAAGTGGTGTCGTTATTCATGACGAGTTCCATTGGCGATTAATGAGAGAAACGGCACGCGAAAGTTCGCACTCCTGCCCAACGGACTTGGAGGAGTGAATGAGTACAAGAAAGGGCTACAGCTTTTTTTGAGGCCGACAGAAGCCATTGATCTACCTTTTAACCTTGTTTTTGTTGTGGAAAAAAGCGTAAACGTTCCTCCAGTGGCAAGGTCAAGGCTTGTAGGAAATTTCTTTACTGAGGAATAATCCAGCCACGTGTTATCGGGCGTCCCAGACCATCCGCTTGGCTCGTGGAGCCGTACACAAGGTGCTCACGCGTTGAATCCTCGCTGATCGTCCTACTGGCTTTCTGCTATAAAGCCTTTGGTCGAGCGGGCACAATCAATTGCTGACATACCCGGAACTCAATTCAGAGCCCACAGCGATATCAACTTGGCCGGCCGGCCTGCGGAAAGGGAATTCATGCATAACAAGAGTCTCAGCTATCGCCCTGATATTGACGGGCTGAGAGCCATTGCCGTTTTGGCGGTCGTAATATTTCACTTCAATAAAGAGTGGCTACCCGGTGGTTTTGTCGGCGTAGACATCTTCTTCGTGATTTCCGGCTTCCTGATTACCGGCATCATTGCCAGGCAGGTAGCGACAGGCACCTTTTCGTTCGGTGAGTTCTACCGGCGGCGGGTGCGGCGAATTCTGCCGGCGGCGCTTTTTGTGACGATCAGCACACTGCTGTTTGGTCTTGTGTTCATGCTGCCCGATGACGCTAAAGTGCTCTCCCGCTCGGCGATTGCCACGACGCTGTCGGTTGCCAACATTTACTTCTGGAAGTCTCTGGATACCAGCTATTTTGCTGCGTCTTCCGACACCGTGCCGCTTCTGCACATGTGGTCGTTGGGTGTTGAAGAACAGTTCTATCTGCTATGGCCCGCGCTTCTTCTGATCACTTACAAGCTCGGTGGCCGGGCACTGACGGTAAGCACCGCCGTAGTATTGGCCATCGCCTCGTTCTGGTACGGCCAACACGTGCTGATAAGTGATCCTACGTTCGCCTACTACATGCTGCCATCGCGCGCTGGTGAGCTGCTGTTGGGTGGCCTGGTGTTCTTTGCCTGCGACACCTTGAAGGGAAAAACCGGGCGAATTGGGGCACAGGCGATCGGCGTGGTCGGGGCTGCCCTGCTCGTTTGGTCATTGGCATTCATTCGAGAAACCGCAGGGTTTCCAGGCTTCATATCCCTGGCTCCCTCCCTCGGAGCTGCGCTGATCATCGCATCTGGCAGCCTTGGCCAAACCGCTGTCGGTACCGTACTGTCAATACGCCCAATGGTTGCTATTGGCCTGGTGTCGTTTTCACTGTACCTCTGGCATTGGCCGGTGCTCGCATTCTACCGATACGCATATGCAGACCTGAGCCTGCCGGGTGGGGCGTTGTGTCTGGCGATCATGGTGGTGCTGACTTATGCCAGCTACAAATTCATTGAGGTTCCGTTCCGATCCACCAACACCGGCTTGACTAAAACAGCAGCCATCCCTGCGCTTGCGCTGCTCACCGTTGTTTTTTCAGGCGTAGTTCTGCAGCAGCGTGGACTCATTGATTCGCTCGCACCGAAAAACTACAGGGAGAACCTGACTGCCCATCGAGACGGCGCACAGCCTGCTTCGGCAGCCGTTTACGTCTGCCAGGTGGCATACAAGCCCGCTTTGTTCAGCGATGGAAAGTGCGTATTTGGCGATATGAACAAAGCCCCCAAAGTTCTTTTGATCGGAGATTCAAACGCCGCTCACTTTGCAGGCTATCTCTCACAGATCGCCAAATCCCAAGGCATCGCCGTGAGAAATGTCGAGCACTCCGCCTGTCCGCCACTGCCTGGAAACAGAAGCGTCAAATATGTTCGGCAGGCGTATGAAACCAGCTGCCCGGCCTATTATGCAAAGGCCAGGGAAGAAATGCTCAAGTACGACACGATCATAGTCGGGGCCAGTTGGCTGTCTTATCAGGCACAGAACAAGTCCGAGTTCGCAAATGACATAGACGCGTTACTGGATGATCTTCAAGCCAGCGGAAAAAACGTGGTGGTTGCGCTAAAGGCGCCTACGTTCCCGGCAATGGACCGGCAGTGCCCAGGGAAAGCCCTGAAGATTCCGTTTCTCGACTGTTCATCAAAAGCGATCGCCCAGGACAGGGGTGAGATGGGCGTAAACCTGCAGATCATTGAAAAGGCAGCGGGCAGGAAGAACATATCGACATTCAGCGTGCGAGACCTGATCTGTGATGGCAGCCTATGTAGGGCATTCGCAGGCAATACCCCACTCTACTATGACGGGGGGCACCTGAGCCGTGCCGGATCAGAGACCTTGGGCGCACTCGCCGTTGCGAGCGGCAAAGTTCCAGTGGCACTGCGCAACCTTGCACAATCGGATGTGACAGTGGCAGCGGGTGAACGCGCCAGATGAGCTGACTTGGATCAATTGCCCTGGCGCAATGCGCTGATCAACTCTTCTTTGCGCTCGCCACAGCCAGATTGTTTATTGACCGTGGCCCGCGCGCGGCTCTCTGGCAACAAAGTAACAGCGGCGTCTGACAAGGTTAGGCAGGCGCGGGGTTAACTTTTCGGTTTCCGGGAAATCCCGATAACCATGAAAACCAGACCGGGAATCCATATTCCGGAAATAGATGCGGCCAGGCCTACCGCAAAAAATGAGACGCCCAGAATGAACATCGGCCTCTTAATCGTGTTGTCCATAACTCATATACTTGACGGCTGAACAAGATCATTCACAAGCTAATTCGGCCGTGCTTTCTACGTAATGTCGCGCTTAAAAAGCTAAACACGGCGCCATGAAAACAGGTGTTTATCCGCGTGGAAAGAGTTTTTAGGCAGCGTCACGGAAGATCTCCAAAACGCCATCTACCTTAGTGACACTGGTTCTGATGAACTTCGTTTTTCCAGCGTTGCTTGCCCCTCTAATCCGAACAGCCTGAGGACGGCCTTATCAATCGCGAATGCCTGGGGCAGGCCGGTATGCACCGTTTACTCGTGGCTACCGACCGCCTTAGATTTCGCTTACTTATTAGTCCCAGAAGCGTCCTGCTCGACCACCAGATCTAACACATAGACCTTCGAAGGGGCGTCTGCTGGCGGATTCTTCCATTCGTATTGCTTTACCCGCAACACAGTGCGCACGCCGTCATGATGTTCGAAGCCTTCGATAGGCTGATACAGCGAATGCCATGTGTCTTGGGTCGGAAGTTGCAGGCCGGCAGCGTCATAGCGGCGCTCGCGCACTTGTAAACACTGATAGTCAGGGATCAGCGGATGACTGCACTCGACAGTCTTGGAAGCCACTTCCAGGAACTTTACCTCGCCCTTGCTACCGTATCGGGTCTGCGGAGTAGCCTCGCCCTGTAGCTTGAGCACAGAGCCGTCCGATGTCGTCAGTTGCAGCATCGGCTCCGTGTTATCAACGGTGATGACAGCGCGCAGATCCCCCTTGAACAGCCGACCCACCTGGGCGTCAAGGTCCATCAGACTCTTGTCGCAGCCCATAAGCGTAGAGGCCAGTGGCTGCACCTTCAAAATCCCTTCCTGATAGTGATAGCCACCGAACTGGCCATTACAGCCACCGCTGATATTGAGACTCCCGTCACCGAAGGAGACGCGCAACTTGCGCTCAATACCTTTGTCCAGAGCGACAAGACGTTTGCCCGAAGCATCAGTAGCCGAGACCAGGTTCCAGTAGTAAGCGGATAATGCTGGCTGGGCTACAGCAACTGAGGTAGCAGCAGGCATGGAAGGTGATCCTTCATGGCTTTTGGAGGGGGCGGCGCAGCCTTGGATCAGTGCAGCACAAACGGCCACAAGAAGAATGTTTTGTTTCATGGTTCACTCTGTCAGCTTTGAGTACGGGCGTTTCCTGCATTGGCAAGATAAACGCGCGGCTAAACCGGCATTTTGAGGTCGTTCGATCAATTTACTGAGTGTAGACCCAATGCTCGCTCGGGCGACCTCGTCCTTTACCGATAGCTATCGGACATCACCTGTCTCGTTCGGTTTCACTGATTAGGGGTGCTAGAAGTGTTGCTAATTGGACTGCCCCCAGCATCGTAGACATCTCCGCTTCTGGCAGGCGATTCAAGAACGGGCCATCCAGGACAAGATCAAGCCCAGGTATGACCCGGAGGCTATCTGCAGCGAACTCGTCAATCCGCCAGATCTTGGACTTAAATACCTCGGGCGCCGGGCTAAGGGTAAGAGTCGCACTGACGAAATGTAGTGGTCAACTAATCCCGGACACGACGTTAAGTTTTTCCTCGGCCCGAGCTGGTGGCAATCCACCATTGAATTGGTGAGGCCGAATCCAGTTGTACCGATGCATCAAGAAGTGGCTGATATCGCGCTTGGCTTCTTGAGTCGTTCTGTAGCCCGTGGTCGGTATCCATTCCGTTTTTAGGCTGCGGAACACGCGCTCCATTGGCGCGTTGTCCCAGCAATTTCCCCGGCGACTCATGCTCTGGCGCATGCGATAACGCCACAATCGCTGACGAAATAGCCGGCTTGCGTATTGGGCCCCCTGATCCGAGTGAAACAGTAGACCCGAAAGCCTGCCACGCTGCTCGTAGGCCATATCTAGGGCCTTGATAACCAGATCGGCGTCCGGCTTTTCCGACAACGCCCAGCCCACCACCCGGCGCGTGCAAAGATCCAGTACGACCGCCAAGTAATGCCATTTGCCCTGGGCCCAAATGTAGGTGATGTCGCCGCACCAGACTTGATTCGGGGCTGGCACATCAAACTCACGGTTCAAGGTATTCGGGATATCGAGTCTTTCTACTGTCGCTCGTTTGTAGGCATGTGAGCCGGGTTGATTACTGACTAAATCAAGCTCGCGCATCAAGCTGCGCACTTTGAATCGACCGAGCTGCTCACCGTCTTCACGCATCAGCGACAGAATGCTGCGGCTGCCCGCAGCACTGCGACTTTGCGTGAACAATTCGCTCACCCGGCTGCGTAACCGAAGCCATTCAACATCAGGCGTGCGGCGCCTAAGGCGCTGGGCGTAGTAGCACGAACGAGTGACTTCAAACACCTTGCACAGCCAATCGACTGGCTCATGGACGCTCAACTGATTGATCAGCGCGTACACTCGTGATCTTCCGACATCAAGAGCGCGGTAGCCTTTTTTAATAGCGATTTTTCCCGCTCAAGGCGGGCGATCCGGGCTTCCAGCTCCTGAATCTTTTGTTGTTCCGGTGTCAGCGCCTTGCTTTGAGGGGTGACGCCTTGGCGCTCTTTCTGAACCTGGTCAACCCAGCGACGCAGGGCCGACTCACCAATGCCGAGTGAACGGCTGGCTTCGATGTAGCTGTAGTTTTGCTTGAGCACGAGATCGGCAGCCTCGCGTTTGAATTCAACAGAAAAGGAACGGCGTTGTTTGGTCATCTGACACCTCGATCTGGCGAGCATTCTCGCCTAAATGGGTGTCCGGTTTCATTAGACCACTACATTATATAAGACCCGCCTTCCATCACTTGCTTGAGCAGCCCGAAGGGATACTCAACAGCCAGCTTTCGGACGCCGCAGCTTGTGCGGCGCGCTGCTCAGTCGAAGCTCCATTTCTTCAATACTGCTTCGCGCGCCATTTCTGTCGATACTAATTCGGAAGCGCGTCTAAGTGAAACTCCGACAATCGCCGAACGCCTCGCCTCAGCGATTGTTTGGGCCATCGTCTCAGCGTGCCCATAAGTGAAGGAGAGCAAGACCTGAACCTTCATTGACATGGGGGTCTTTAGGGCGGGATCGACAGAAGCGGTTCCCGTTGCGATCGATATATTTACAATACGTCGATACGTAGCACGGTAGAGCCCCGGTAAGTTCCTGCGGTGGTTGGCGATTTAGTCAATTCGCCATCAATACGCACAATTGGGTCGGTTCCGGTTACATTTAGAACGGCCTCTCCCGTCAATGGAAATTTCAGTTGAACCTCCCCACTTCCACTCAACTGAACTCGCCCTCCATTAGAAATGGATAATTTGAGAGAAGCTTTTGAATCACAGTGGATGTAAACATTGGCCGTATCGGCCACCCGTGACCCAATGCGCCCCTGCATCATTATTTCGGTTGAGGGGCTTGTGCACGACACAGGTGGGGGTTTCGGAGCAGTGCTCACCTGCCCCTCAATCGCCCAGCCATTACCCTGCTGCGAGGCACAGTGGAATTGCCACTTTGCCACCCCGTTTCCATCATAGTAAATTATGTTCCCTACAAGGCGGCCGAACATCGAAATCGCTTGCGCAGCGTTACCGCAGGTAACCGGCTGGTACCATACAGTAGCCGTGCATTCCGGGTAGTGCCTCCCTGTTTGGTCAGTCCCGCACTGAGACATGACGCCATCTAAATCTTTGATCCAAAGAATGCCATGCGCCATTTGCATAAAACCATTAACGCGGGCGTTCGTAGCAGATACGGAAGTTATGAGATATCGGTTTCGACCGTCTGCTGTTGTACCAGCCGGTTGTAAGGCCAGAGTAGAGGCGAAGCAAGGCATCCAAGCCAGCGCGCCTAGAAGCAAGTACAGGGTGTATTGCGGCATCTGCATGGGGGTTCCTGTCGTTCTTTTGGAGGTAACTGGCGCTTATCGGTTCAGCCCAGATGAAGTTACGCTGCGGCCAGCAGCGCCAATGCTTGACCAGCAACAACTAGGCGGATCAACCCTGTTGCCGCCAGTCCCCTTCGTGGAGCTTGCTCGTAAAGTCGCAGCGGTTGTGCACGAGCCAGATTAAAAAATCTCGTGCGGTTATTTTACGCAGCGTCGCATTTGTCAACGCGTGCGATAAAGTCGGTTTATCACGGTGCTGAAGTATTAGAGTCAGCAAATGCTCCTTGCGAAAACTGCAGTAATAACTGCAAATATTCGTGTGAACCCCAGGTGCCACATCTCCGCATTTGGAGGTGAGTGCCGGCGTCGTTTTCCCAACCAGACATACGCCGCCAACCAGTCACTCTCAGCCTTACTCATAGTCCAGTCTAAAGGTGGCGATGGCGCTGAACGGCCCGCGCTCAATGGTCTTATTGGCTATTGCCACCGGTTCGCCCTGCACAAATGCCACCATCGTCAGGGTGTTGCTGCCGTTGACCAACCGAATTCCTTCACCGGGCTTATTCAGCGGTAGTTTCTGGCCGGCCGGGGTTTCCATACCGATAGCAATACCCTTACCATCAATCGCCAGCATCCCGGCCAAATGCAGGCTTTCAGCACCACTAAAGGTCACCTTGACTGTTTTACCCAAGTTCGCATCGCACCCCGTCAGGCGAATATCAAACGGCTGGCCGCGGGTACGCTGGTGGACATACAGGTCCTTGTCTATCACCGTGCCAAAGTCCAGTATCATGCTCTCGCCCCCTGGCGTAATCACACAAGGTTCTGCCACCAAAGCGCCGTGTAGCCGAACATTCTCGGCGTGTGCCGTCTGGTTCAGCATCAACGCCAGCGGTAGCGCATACAGATGCCTCTTGCACGGGCTCATTGGTATACCGCCCGCAGAGTCGCAGTAGCCTCAAACGGCCCTTCGATCAGCGTTGCTCCAACCCGTTTGACCGGCACGGCCGACAGAATAGGCGGGGTCGTCAACTTTATTGGGATAGGCTTGTTCAATTCAAAAGGCATGCCGTTTTGCTTGATCTGGATCGCCAAGTCAGCAACGTCGCTGGTCACTGCCGCAGTATCGTAATCCGCAGGAGTACCAATGATTTCCAGCGTCATGTCCCAGGTACTGGCAGTGGGGTCGCAGGTGATTTGGTAATTCATGACTTGCTGATAGTTCACGCCATCTACCTTTTTCACACCCACCCGGTTACCGAAATTCACATCCACCTGACCGCCGTCGTTGATGGTGCATGGCGGTGGTTCAATCAGGGTGCCGCGGAGTTTCAGGTTATCTGACTCCCAACCTGACGCGCTCTTGATGCCACTGACCAGCAACAGCAGCATGACTGCAGAAAGTTTCATCACGTTATTCCTGTTCACCGGTACTCCACCCTCATGATCGCTCCCGCAGAGAAGCCCCCCCCTTTAAGAGTGGCGCCGGAACGCTTGACCGGCACTGCATAAAGTCGTGGCAAATTCGGGTAAGTGAAATCCTTGGAGCTGTTGATCGGCAGCCGAGCCCCATCAGTTAATATCGCAATTCCAAAATTGCCGATATTGGTCGTCAACACACTGCTGTCAAACGCCGCCGCTGCGCCTTCTATCCGGATACTCATCGCACTGGGGGCGCCAGCCGGGCACTGCACTGTGTACGGCACTTGCATTTTTTTATAGTTGCCGTCTACGAGTTTGGTCTGCACGTCGTCGCCGAAATCAACTTCAATAATATTATTGTTGTTAACCTTGCACGGCTCAGCAGTGAGGATCACCGTCACATTGATGGTGCTCGATGAGGTCGCCATGACTGGTTGAGCGGTAGCTCCCAATACGGCCAGAGCAACGCACAGTACACTCCGCGCAAGCCGGCGTGATGTTTCGGTGGCCATACTGCTCCCGTTACTCATAGTGTGTTTGGCTCCTTCATTACGTCATGACACCACTACACCGACGATCAATTTGGCTTGACGGGCTTCGCCTTGCAGTCGTTACCGCTGCAAGTGAACTGCAGTTGGGGGCGACCACCGTAGTCATTGACATAAGTCAGCACGGGCGTCGGGCCCAGCACGGAAACACCCAGATTCAGCATTTCCTTACTCCTTGGCGCCACCATAATCGGCTCAAACCCCTCCGCGCCGGCGCTGCCGGGTTTGTTGCCCGCGTCCACTATCGTCACGTAATACGGCGTTGGGTTATTCACTTGATATTTGTTGCCCTGCTTGCTTAGTGTTAGTTGTTCCTCCCAGGGCACCATGCCCATGGTTGCGCCCAGCGCTTTTGGCCGATAAAACAGCTTGATGCGCGTCTGCAGTGCCAGTTGCAAGCTATTGGGTTTTTCGCTCTTTGGCGGGATTTCACGCAGGTTGAAATAGAACAGCGTCTCACGGTCCTGTACTAACAAATTGGCGGCAGGCAGTGCCTGTACCTTAATCTGGCTTTTGGTCCCTGGCTCCAGCCGCTGCAGGGGGGGGAGAACGGTCAAAGGGCTGGTAATCTTATTACCCTGTTCATCTTCCACCCAGCCTTGCGCCAAGTAAGGCAGAGTCTTGTTTTCGTTGCTGATACTGAGGCTGATGGACTTTTCACCCCCGTTAAATACCGCTCGGGTACGGTCCAGCGCTACGGCCGCCTGCACCTGTTGCAGGCCCAACACGCTTAACAACAACCCGCCCGCCACGCGAAAAAGAGGATTACTCTGTATGTTCATCTTTTGTTACTCACTGTTTTGTATCTGTATAAATTTCAAAGGCAGACCTCTGAAGAGAACTTCACACTGGCCTGTCACATGGGCTACTGGCGTCTTTGCCGTACGGGTCAACCTGGCGCTTTTTTTGGCGAATCGTTGGCGGGTAGACGTGCGCATGCCAACACCAGTTCTGCCATATCGACCTCGGATATCTGCTCCGGAATTTGCAGCGCACACTGCGCCCGGCCATTCCAATGCACACTCATTTCCCCGCCAGGGTTGATACCGCTGAGGTAGACGCTGCCTTCGTCGCTGACGATGCCTACATCCTGATCTTTGTCGTTTTTCACCGTGGCACCAAAGGGTGCGGCTGAACCGTCGACAAGCTTGATCACCACCATCGCCTTCTCTCCGGCCACTACTTCAAACCGCCGGTATCCAATAGCGCCTTCGGTCAGAGTCGCCTGCGTCACCGAGCGCCCCACGTCGGCGTTTTCCGGCAACTTGTTAACGTCAATGCTCAGTTGATTTCGGTGATAACTGTTCACGTCGGTGACTACCGCTTTGCCAAATAGGTTAGTGCGAATGGCTTTGCCATATCCAGAGATTGGGATGTCCCCTACACCATCGGTATCGACCAGGACTCGGGTACCACCGATCATGTTCGAGCGGTGCATCGCCGCCCCCTTCGCGGTGGCGGTCGCCCCGCCCTGCAGCGACATACCGACTGAGGAATAACGCCCCTCTTGGTAGCTGGTATTGGCATTGACCCGGGCTAGGGTTCCGTCATGGGTGTAGAAAGCACTGGCGGTGGCTCCGTCACTGTTTTTGCCACCATTGAGCTGATAACTGTCGCCATTTTCGAGACGATCGTAGTAGCCCACCTGATGACTGTTTGCATCACGATCGAAGCTGCCGCTGTAGCTGACAGAACTGCTACCGCCACCAAGTGGCATTGAGAGCGAAAGATACATGCCGTCATCATTGGAGCCGTTGTACTTATTGCGGTACGCCGTAAGCGACAGGCTTACCGCCCTGAACTGACCGACGTTGAAGCTCTTGGATAGGGTAAATGTGTATCGGTCGCTGGCTTTGGTGTCCCAGTAGGTCTGGTGGTCGTAGTTGAGGTAGGTGCTCAACCCGCTGTCGCTGAAGTTCTGCCTGAAACTGACGTTGTATAACTCTTTGCTGTTTTCGTTACGTGTGCCGAAATTACGGGCATCCAGATAATCGCTCATCGACATGTAGTCTTTCTCGGAGAAGCGATACCCCGCAAACGTCACCTGACTGTCGTACGCGTCAAAGTTTTTCGAATAGCGCAGTCGGTAAGAGTTACCGCTCAGAGTGTTTTGCTCCGTTTGAGGCAGGCGTGCCCGCGACTGGGTAACGTCAAATGACAATGCCCCAAACGTCATCAGGTCACGTCCTACCCCCACAGCCAGGGCTTTGTAATCACCGCCTTCAACACCGCCGCCATAAAGCGACCACCCGTTGCTCACTCCCCACGAGGCCTCACCGGTGATGAACATTGGACCTTCGGTACTATGGCTAAAGTCCGAGGGACGACCGCTGCTGACCTTGTAACGCACAGACCCAGGCCGGGTCAGGTAGGGAACGCTGGCGGTTTCGACAGTGAACGTCTGCACGCCGCCATCTTGCTCTTCTACCCGCACATCCAATTGTCCGGAAACCGCATCATTAATGTCTTGAATGCGGAAAGGCCCTGAGGCGACCTGGGTTTCATATAGCACCCGCCCCTGCTGGCTGATGACCACTTTGGCATTGGTTCGCGCCACACCTGCTACTTCCGGGGCATAACCCCGCAGGTTAGGCGGCAGCATACTGTCATCAGTGACGAGGCTGACGCCGGTAAAGCGAAAACTGTCAAAGATGTCCGAATACAGGAAGTTCTCACCTAGGGAAAATTGAGCCCCAAGGGACGGTATTGCCCTGTAGGCGTAGTAACGGCTCCAGTCCCAACTATTGCCGGTCGCCTGACCATTGCTCCGATGTTCCAGCCGCGCTTGCCAGTCGGCACGCAGCCGCCAGGCACCCATGTTGCCCCCTACTGTGCCGTTGCCGCTCAGGTTGTAAGAGGCCCCGCCGCCATGTTCCTGCCGCTGGCTTTGTCCGTTCATGTAATAGTCAACGAACACCCCGGGGATACCTTCCTCCCATCGCGACGGTGGATCCCAAGTGTCTGCAGCGTATTCCAGATAGGCCTGCGGTACGCTCACCATCAGGCTGGAAGTGCCCAGCTCTGCACGTGCGACTGCACCTGGCAGACTATCCAGTAACAGGCATTGCCCCTGGTGCCACCATGTGAGTTTTTTGCTGATGTCCGGTTTTAAACCGATCTGATCGACCAAAGTCGGACCGAGGCAGACCACACTCTCCTTGGTATTCTGTTCTGAGGGGTAAAAAACCACCGACTGCTCAGGCAGCGCCTGCCTGTTAATTCGCACAAGCATCGTATAATCGCCCGGCATGATGTATGCGCCACTGGAAAATTGGCCCAAATCAATATTTTTACGATCTTTAATATCTATAACATCAATATTGAATTCTACTTCCTGCGCACTGGCGTGATACCCAGCGCCGCTGAGTGCACAAGCTATGGAAACGCCCAATACGCGCGGACGAAAAGGTACAAGTGCCCATTTCGGCACACTCACGACTGAAGAGTCCATATCATTTATATTCACACTACGAGGCATGCCAACTGCTAGCAAGACATGACTTTCACCCACTCATCACCCACGAAAAAGCACCGGACTTAATTAAACGTCTTTAATCGCAATTTCTGTTGATTGCCGAGTAAATGCCGAGAGCCAATCAACCGTCGCCCCCTGCCAATCCGTATAGCTGGTCAAGTAATTATTCATAGCAAAATGCATGTGGGATACACCCACATGCATAGCAAAGCCGGTATTAGTTGTAGGTCAACATGAAGTTGGCCACACTGCTAAATTCACCCGGCACGATCGTATCTGCAGCGCCACCATTGCCTTTCAGGTAAGCACTGTAGGACAGGATAGCTTCGGACGCCCCGACACTAATCAATTGACCAGCACTGGCAGTGCCCAGCTCGATCGAAGTGCCATTACCATCAGTCAGCGCAATGCCAGCACCGCTGGCATCACCGGTAATACCGAGCAAACCACTTGCACCTGCCGTACCGTTAAAGGTCGTTTTTACAGTTTTAGCGACATCGATGCTGCAGTTTTCGAGGCGAATTTCAAAAGGTTTTGGAGTGGAATTACCACCATCTACCAGTGCCACGCTAGAAACAGCACCCAACTCGATTGCCTGATCAGCAGAGTTCGGATCAATAGAACATGGCGCATCAATAATAGAGCCGGTAAAACGAACTACACCGTTGCCTTCATTTGCAGCCTGGACACTAGTGATAGTACCGAGCACCATTGCGGCCGCCAGAGCGAGCTTATTAAACTTCATACGAACTATTATCCTTAATTATAACCAGATCAAAAATTTCGACCACACATCTATTTAAAGACCCACAAATAGATGTCAACCCCACAACAGGGCAATCAATAGCAAGCAGTCGAGCTCCGATATATTTATATCGTTGAGCTGGCATAAGTATAGGGGCGATGCACACGGAGATAACCAAGGCGCCTCTTGAAGAGAGGCAAGAAATTTCTTGTTTGGCATAGAGGACCTTAATCCTCCCAGTAGCTATTAGAGCTCCGAAGCGACACTACGGCACTCTGTATTTAGAGAGTTCAACTGTATCAATTCATGCAACTCATTTGAGCGAAGCGGTGCCTGAAGAACGCCCCGAAGCGGGACCCGATGAACTTTCGCCCACAAGATTATTTTTTTTCGCTGCTGGGAGTTCACATCAGCAACTGCAATAACGGAGATGATCGCATTGTGCTTAACAAACATTTGTAGGTAACCAGCATTTTTTCCGAGATCAAACCCGTCGTAGACCAGATACTCGAAACGCGCCCCCGCCTCCAGTAGATCGGCCACCTCTCGGGCGCGGGCGCACAAGCTAACCGAGTAATACCCCAGTTCATTGAGAGCCCCTGCGTAGCCAAACAGCGAACCAGGGCTTTTGCTAAGCACAACAATGCGACTCCTACCCCTATGCACATCCCGCTCCTAAAAAAAGCGAGGAAGTTAGCTTTCATTTGTTAGCTTTTCTACGAGACCTTTCCTATTATTCCGTGGATTAGTCTTAATCCAACCGAGAAGCCAGACAGCCTAAAAGCAAGAAAAATCTTGCTATCTGGCAAGAATATTCACGCCAGCAGCCAGATTAGGCTTGGTTCCAGCAGGTCGACTTCCTGCAATAATGATTGCATCGACAGAGAGAGGCCCGGGGGCGGACGCCCGGAAACTCAGTAGCTTAGCGCCGGTCTTGTTCAGACTGCGAGAGTGAAGCGTTGGCTATAGAACCCTTGTTGTCCCACCGACCCAGGCCTAAATGTGAGCCACGAATAATGAGTAAAAAAGTATTAATCGTCGATGATCATCCGTTGATCTGTTTGGCCATCCGTACCGCCCTGGAAGGAATCGGATACGAGACCGTTGGCGAGACTGCCGATGGGGTCGATGCTTTGCAAATGATCAAGGCCCTTACGCCAGACATTGTGATCTTGGATATAGGTCTTGAAAAAATGGACGGGCTCACGGTATTGCAGCGGATCACCCGGGAAAAGCTCGATACCCGGGTGCTCGTATTTACCTCTCAGATGAAAGACGCCTATGCCACGCGCTGTTTTCACGCCGGGGCGAGCGGCTTTGTGAGCAAGCACGAACCCCTCGCCCAACTGCTCAAGGCGATCAAAACCATCGCTGATGGGTACGTGTTATTTCCAAGGAGTGCCATGCCGGTCTACTCTGGTGCTATTAGAGCTGGAGTAGGAGTATTAGGTGACTTTCAGAATCTCACGGATCGCGAGATGCAGATTCTGAAGTTGCTGGCTGAAGGGTACTCCAACCGTGATATCGCAACTAAACTCAACCTCAGCAGCAAAACGGTCAGTGGCCACAAGGTCAACCTTATGACGAAGCTTAGCGCGACCTCATTGGTCGAACTGGCCGACATCGCCAAACAGCACAACCTCATTTGATATCGAATTGAAATCGACAATCTCTCACCTCTCTACCCTCGCCTACCTCACGTTATTGTGTTGCATGCCGGCTGGGGCCGAAATGGGCGATTTGCGACCCATCGCGCGACAGCAACTCGATAGCGTGAAAGTCCAGCCCAACGATGGCGAGCGAGCCTGGCTTGGGAAAAAGCAAACGCTGATAGTTGCAGTGACCAGCGATTCCTTACCGCCGTACCGCATCTTCAGTGAGCAAGAGACTTTTGAAGGACTCACAGCGGACTATCTGGCCGCTATGCAGCGCGAGCTTGCGATTGAGATCAAGGTGCGCCCGTTCGCTACGGCCGTCGCCGCCTTTGACGCCCTGCGTCAAGGACAAGTGGATCTGGTGGCGACTGCCACCCCTCAAGAGGCCAACGATTTGGGTGTGCAATTAACGCCACCTTACGGGCTGTCAGAGCTCGCCCTCTTCGCGGACGCAGGGGATCTTCACGAATACAGCATCAATGATCCCCACTTGCGCATCGCCGTGGCCAGCAGAGCTGCACTCTCGATGTACGAGGCCAACGGCGGCCAAGGGACCTTCAAGATGTATGCCACGCCTCTTGCCGCGATGGCCTCAGTGTTGACTGGCGATAACGACGCCTACCTCGGTGACACGCTCTCCACCTACTATTTATCCAGCCAGCTATTCAGTGTGCAGTTTGAAATCAACCAGAGCACCCGCCTGCCAAAGGTCAACCTTTCTTTTGCCATTGCAGCGGACAACCTTGTGCTGGCCGGTCTTCTTGAGCGTGGATTGGGCAGCATCAAGCACCGCCAAATGACCGAAGCCCAGTATTTTTGGGGCGACTTCGAGAGTGGTGATCTAAGTGATTTTCGCGTCCACCTCACGAATGCGGAACGTACCTGGATGACCAATAACGGGGTCGTCAACCTGGCGATCAGTGAGGATCTTGCCCCTTACGCTTTTTTCAACAGCAATGGCCGCTTGAATGGCATTGCTTTGGATCTGTTGGGCATCATTCGGCGCAAGACTGACATCCACCTCAACATTATCCGTGTCAGATCGTTAAGTGAAGTCAACGCTTTGCTGGACAGTGGCAAGGCAAGCATCGGCATCCTGACAGAGGCCAGTAAATCCTCACTGCCCTACCTGCATACACGGTCACTGGCCGTCGCCCCCTACCTTTTCGTCATGCGACAGAACGATCAGGTGCCCTTGGAACCACAAAGCACTGCACTGGTCGCCGTTGCGAAAGGCTATCTGCAGAGCGAGATGCTTGCCCGGCAATATCCCAATGTGCGGATCGAGCACACCGAGACGATGGGCGAGGCGTTCAAACTTGTTCGTGAAGGTGGCGCCGACTTTGTTCTGGCGCCGGCCAACGTAGCGCGCTACTACCTCTCCTATAAATATGAATCGAGCCTGAAAGTCGGCGGCATCCTGAATTTTGAGGATTCAAAAATCGTGTTCGCCGCCCCTGAAAACCAGCCGGAACTGATCTCGATCTTCAACAAGGCGATGATTGAAATCCCTCCGCGTAAGAATTTGCAAATCATTGGTCGCTGGCGCGCAAACTCTGCCACCGATGAAAAATACTGGGAAGGTATCGACTCTTATATCTGGCGGTCCTTCGAGGTCTTAGGCGCCCTGCTTCTGATAACCAGCCTGCTGATAGTTATTCAACGCCGCCGCATATCTGCTAAACGCCGGGACCTTGAACAACGACAATTGCTCTTAGATGAACTGCAGATTGCCAAGGAGTCTGCCGAAAAGGCCAGCCGGAGCAAATCTGTGTTCCTGGCTACCATGAGCCACGAGATCCGCACTCCTCTCAACGCCATCATCGGCATGTTGGAACTGGCACTCATCCGCAAGGATAACACCGAGCTCAACACTCAGTCCCTGCACATCGCCTACGAATCATCCACTCATCTGCTAGCGCTGATCGGCGACATCCTAGACATATCGCGCATAGAGTCAGGAAAGCTGATCCTATCGCCTGAACCAACCCGCATCAAGGATCTACTGGAAACGACAACCAATGTATTTTCCGGCTTGGCTCGGCAGAAGGGATTGCAACTGCATCTGGATATAGCTCCATTGGCCACTGAACTGGTTTGGGTTGATGCGCTAAAGGTCAAACAAATCATCTCCAACCTCGTGAACAATGCGATCAAATTCACTGAGCAGGGTGGCGTAAATATTCGCTGCCAAGTAACACCCGCGAACAAGACCTCTTTACAGGTTCTCATCTGTGTGAGCGATACCGGAGTAGGAATTCCCGCAGCACAGATTAATCAGATATTTAAACCGTTCTATATCACGAGTGATGCGATTGGTGACCCCAATGCCGGCGCCGGCCTGGGCCTGGCGATTTGTAAGGAGCTGAGCAACTTTATGGGCGGGCATCTGGAGGCCGAGAGTGATACGAAGTCCGGCACACGGATGACATTCAGCATAGTCCTTGATTGCGTCATAGCTGAGAGCCCCATAGCTCCCCCTGCTTCAGGATCGACTACGGATAAGTGCAGGGATGCGGCGTTGACCGTTCTGATTGTCGAAGACCATCTACCGAGCCAATACCTTTTGTACCAGCAGCTCTCCTATCTAGGTCATAGCGTGGTTACCGCCAGCAATGGCCTGGAAGGCCTGGCGATGTGGCAAGAGAGTGAAATCGACATTGTGCTCACCGACGGCAACATGCCGCAGATGACGGGTCTCGAAATGACCCAGAGCATCCGACAGCTGGAGCAATCCCGACGCTGTCGCCCGTGCATCATTATTGGACTGACTGCCGACGCCCAACGCGAAGCTATTGAGCGCTGCCTGGCTGCCGGCATGGACTATGCGCTGACCAAGCCGGTCACCCTGCCCGACCTTAACCGCTGGATTCCCAAACTTGAGACAGATCAGCAGCAGCTAAAAAATTCGCCGTCGTTGATGAACTCTATCCACGCCGCCATGGTCGAACAAGTGATCGAAAGCAATGATAGCGAACGCATAATCTTGCGACAGTCGCTGGAAAAAGAAGATCTGAAGGAAATGGAGCGCGTCGCGCACAAGCTAAAAGGCACCGCATACCTGCTGAACCACTCAGTCATGCTGGAGCAATGCGTCGAGATAGAAGAATTGTGCGCGGAAGGAACTATGTCCGTCGATATACGTGAAAGCGTCACAGATCTGATTCAATCACTGGAGATAATCAACGAGTCACTGCGCCCGAACTAATTTCCCGAACGCCAAGCAAGGAATATCCGCACGCCACTCCAGACAAATCTCGACGAGAGCCAAGACTAGTCTCGCAGGTCGCCAGGGTGAGTTCACGTAGGCTTTGGGGCATCTAAATTCAGGCCACCCCAATGCCCAAAAGCTCCTCGCTCGCTCTCATATCGAGCGCCCCACACCAACGACAACAGGCTCAGCCAGGGCAGTCGAACAATTTAAGTGTATCGAAGACACTAGCCAAACTACCCAGTGCCGATGATGTGCAATTGGGTCTACGACGACGAGAGTTCGTGGCGTACGTGCAACCCAAATTCGATTTACGCACTGGCCAAGTCAACTCGACTGAGGTGTTAGCTCGCTGGCATCACCCGCTTTACGGTGTGCTGAGCCCAGCAACCTTCATCTCGGTGATGGCACGTGAAAAATGGCTCGACAAGCTATTTTTCGAACTTCTGGAACAGAGTCTTACCTATCAGATCAAACTTCACGACCAAGGCAGACTCATAGGGATGGCATTCAACCTGTCCCTTAGTCAATTAATGAACGATACACTCATTGATCGCTTGGAGACTCGCCTGCACCAGCACCCTCTGCCACTTTCGTCGCTCACCTTGGAAATCACCGAGGACGGTCCTGGCGTTGTCTGCGCTACCAGTGTGGAGCAGCTAAATCGTCTGCGCCTGCTGGGCATGCGCCTATCGATTGATGACTTCGGCACAGGCTATTCGTCACTCTTACGTCTATGCCAGGTACCGTTTAGCGAAATCAAACTTGCCGCAGAGTTCACCCGTTTTATTGGCGGGCCCAGCCACTACCGTGTAGTCATTCGCAATACCCTGGCGCTGGCCACAGACCTAGGCATGCAACTCGTAGTCGAGGGTATTGAAACCGTAGCACAGCACGATCACCTGTGTGAGATGGGGGCGCGAATTGGTCAGGGCTTTCTGTGTGCTAGGCCAATGGAGATCGATGCGTTTGAAGGATGGATACAAAACCCATACCCCTATTCTCAGGCATCCTCAGCAAGTTGAAGCACCAAACCGGTAAAAAGCTCTTCGACTATCTACCGACTGGATGGTATGCCAGTGGTATTAGCGCTCAGGCGCACGTGATCACTTCGCGACCATCACCGCCGACAGCGCCGGCGGCATGGTGGACATCCACGACCGGCGGCCCGTGGTGCTAACGCCGGAGTTGGCCAGGGAATGGCTGGACCCCGCCACGCCAAAGGAGCGTGCCGAGCAGATGGTATTGCATCAGGGCGAGCCGGCCGAGACCTTTGAATGGTTCAAGGTGAGCACCGCCGTGGGCAATGTGAGAAACCAGGAAGCCAGTTTGATTGATCCAGTTTCTTAGAACAGACCGCCCAAGGCATCGGGCTCCCAATTCATGATCACCAACTCCCCGCTGACCTCGGCCTTACCCTGCCGCTGGTTCGTTGTGCTGTATCGGATATCCACCGTTTCAAAGTGGAAGCCGTCAAATACGCGTCGGATGTCTGGATGATCATTGATACTGACCATCACCTTGCCCTTGCAACGACGCATGAAGTCGGCCATCCGCTCGTAATTCTCGAAAGGAAAGTCAACGCCATATCCAGCCGTCTGCCAGTAAGGGGCCCGCTTCATAATCCCAACTCCTGATCGATGATCAATTCTGCTGCCTGGGTGGGATCGCCGCCAGCTCGCTCCTGCAATAACCGGTTTGCTGCGGCATAGTCTGGCTTGGCCAACTTTCTGGCATCAGCCTGCGCCTGAGCTGCAAGCGCCTCCCGCTCCTTGCCAGCCAGCACCAACTCGCCGAGCTTCTTGCCCTGCTCCCCCGCCAGCGCCTCAAGGTTGTCCCTGGCCTTCTTGGCAATGGCCACGTCAGTGTTCGCGGTGTCGAGCAGCGGTCGGTAGTGACGTGCAGCCAGCCACGCAGCGTGCTGCCTTGCTGGGTCTGGTGGATGGTGATCTTATTCATTGATCACCCCCAATTTCCCGCGCCACGTTTTCAGATTGCGCATTTTGTGGCGTCGATTCACCGAGGGTCTTGAACTGGTCGATCGCGCTATAAACTCCGCCGAAACCGGTGTCGTTGAAGTACTTCGCCACCTCGAACAAAGTGCCAATACCTTGGCCGCCGCCGTGCAGGTGGTCCAGATGGACGGCCCTGATCAGTGCGTGCTGCCACTCGAGCACATCTTTGGCTGCAGACAGCTGAAACTCCGCTTCCTGCGAAGCCTGTTGCATGGTTGGTAGTGGCTTGTTCATTTGGCGACTCCCCGGTGGGGGATGTTCTGCAGCTTGTATTCGGCGGCAGCGCCGACTTCTGCCATGGACATCGACAGAAGAGCCAGCGAATTGATCAGCCAGCCGGCACTCATTGCGACTTCTTCGCTCAATTCGTTGCGGTTCGCTGCGTTCGCGATGAGCTCGCCGATACCTGGTGCACCGTCGCCCAGATCGCCTGAAACAAAAGCAGGCGCATACGAAGGATCACTGGACCCAGGTCGAAGAGAGATATTTGACGCGGGCTTTTAAGGAGGCCCGGGAGGCAGCAGGCTGTTACAAGGGTTGGAAGGAGGAAGAGATGCCGGGCTTTCATGAGGTGCGAGCGCTATCGCTTCACCTGTACCAGAAAGCCGGAAAGGACGGGCAGAAGATCGCAGGCCATGCCAGCGAAAAGATGACCAAGAACTACCAAAAGGGCCATGCAGAAATCGTCTGGCCTGAAGCAATTCCAGACCTAAATATCAGCGAAATCACCGGGTAGTTTTGCGCGGGTTTTGCGCAGGCACAAAAAAGCCGATCTAGATGATCGGCTTAAGTGTCTGATTTTAATCAGGGAATATGGTCGGGACGGAGTGATTCGAACACTCGACCCCTAGCACCCCATGCTAGTGCGCTACCGGACTGCGCTACGCCCCGACTAGGCGTGAAACTGGGTTTGCTTCGCAAGGAAGCGATCAGGAATATACCGCAAGCATTTGAAATGTGGAAGTATTTTAAAGCCTGAGTTATTTCTTCAAAACCACCAGCACATCTTCCAGTTCGGAGATCATCTGGCGGATCAGTTGTTTGTATTGGGTGGTGTCGTCTTTGGCTTCATCACCCGACATACGTTGACGTGCGCCGCTGATGGTAAACCCCTGATCATAGAGCAGCGCGCGGATCTGCCGGATCATCAGCACATCCTGGCGCTGATAATACCGACGGTTCCCAGTGCGTTTGACGGGGTTGAGTTGAGGAAACTCCTGCTCCCAATAGCGTAGTACGTGCGGTTTTACCGCACATAGCTCGCTGACTTCACCGATGGTGAAGTAGCGTTTGCCTGGGATGACGGGTAGTTCGTCGTTATGACTTGGTTCCAGCATAAGCCTCAACTCGGGCCTTCAACTTCTGCCCTGGACGAAAGGTGACCACACGGCGAGCCGTGATCGGGATTTCTTCTCCCGTTTTTGGATTGCGGCCAGGCCGCTGGCGTTTGTCCCGCAGGTCAAAATTGCCGAAACCGGACAATTTGACCTGTTCGTTGTCTTCAAGAGCGTGCCTGATTTCTTCAAAAAACAGCTCGACCAATTCCTTGGCCTCGCGCTTGTTCAGGCCCAGCTCTTCATATAGACGTTCCGCCATCTCAGCTTTCGTCAAAGCCCCCATACGTCACTTCCTTAACGTGGCGTTTAACCTTTGTTCGAGCGAGGTGAGGATGTTTTGCGTCGTGGTATTCACCTCATCGTCATTAAGAGTGCGCGATGGATGCTGCCAGGTCAAGCCAACTGCAAGGCTTTTTCTATGCGGATCAATGCCTTTACCCTGATAGACGTCAAATAGCCTGAGGTCCGTCAGCCATTCCCCTGCATTTTCACGGATTACGTCCAGAACAGCACTGGCTGCCACTTCGCTATCGGTGATCAGCGCCAGGTCACGTCGCACCTCAGGGAAACGCGACAACTCGCTGAATTTCGGCATTTTGCCCGAGGCGACTTCAGCCAATACCAGCTCGAAAACGAAAACCGGACGGTCGAGACCTAGGGTTTTCGACAATTCCGGATGAATAGCTCCGACGAAACCGACCAGCCGCCCTTCACGCTCTATGCGCGCAGTCTGGCCCGGGTGCAATGCCGGGTGACTGCCCGGGACAAAGCTGAACGCGTCCAGTGCACCGGCAAAGCCCAGCACCGCTTCAACATCAGCCTTGACGTCGAAGAAGTCCACTGGATCACGTCCCTGAGCCCAGCCTTCTGGAAGGCGGCTGCCACAGACTACACCAGCCAGCATCGGCTCCTGCTTCAGACCTTCCAGTTGGCCGACAAAGCGCAGGCCACTTTCGAACATGCGTACACGATCCTGCTGACGGTTCAGGTTGTGACTGAGCGCCTTGACCAGGCCCGGCCACAGAGACGAACGCATAGCTGCCATGTCATTGGAGATCGGATTCGCCAACAGCAATGGCTCAACGCCGGGATTGAACAGTTCGAACTGTCTCGGATCGATGAAACTATACGTCACCGCCTCCTGATAACCGCGAGCGACCAGCAGACGACGCAGCTCCGGCAGGTGGGCACGAGCTTCGGCCTTGGCCTGCGGCGCCAGGCGGGCTTGCGGATAGCGAACCGGCAAGCGGTTGTAGCCGTAGAGACGAGCCAGTTCTTCGATCAGGTCGACTTCAAGGCTGATATCGAAGCGATGGCTTGGCACTTCTACGCGCCACTGCCCTGCCCCATCAGCCGATACGCCCAGGCCCAAGGCCGATAGCAAGCGTTCGATTTCAGCGTTCTCGATTACCAAGCCGAGCATTTGCTCAACCCGCTGGGCACGCAGGATGATCGGTGCGATCGACGGCAGGTGCTGTTCGCTGACTGTTTCGATTATCGGACCAGCTTCGCCGCCAGTGATTTCCAGCAGCAGGCCTGTGGCACGCTCCATGGCTTCACGGGCCAGTTTCCAGTCGACACCACGCTCATAGCGATGCGAAGCATCGGTGTGCAAGCCGTAGGAACGGGCCTTGCCAGCCACAGCGATCTGGTCAAAGAAAGCACTTTCAAGGAACACATCACGAGTCGTCGTGGAGACGCCGCTGTGCTCGCCCCCCATCACACCGGCAATCGCCAGGGCACGGGAGTGGTCGGCAATCACCAAGGTGTCGCTGCGCAACGTAACTTCCTGACCGTCAAGCAGTACCAGCTTTTCGCCTTCTTCGGCCATGCGCACACGGATGCCGCCGTTGATTTCGGCAAGATCGAAGGCATGAAGCGGCTGCCCCAACTCCAGCATCACGTAGTTGGTGATATCCACTGCCGCATCGATGCTGCGCACGTCAGCACGGCGCAGACGCTCAACCATCCACAACGGCGTTGGCTTGGACAAGTCGACATTACGCACGACCCTACCCAGGTAACGCGGGCAAGCGGCCGGGGCCAACACTTCGACAGAACGCACTTCATCATGGGCCACTGGTGCCGCTGCGATTACCGGACGGGTAACAGGGGCAGCATAGAGTGCGCCCACTTCACGGGCCATGCCGGCCAAGGACAGGCAATCGCCACGGTTCGGGGTCAAGTCGACTTCGATGCAGGCATCTTCTAGGTTCAGGTAAACACGGATGTCCTGACCCACTGGCGCGTCAGCCGGTAGTTCCATCAAACCATCATTTCCTTCACCAATCTGCAGCTCTGCCTGAGAGCACAGCATGCCGTTGGACTCGGCGCCCCGCAGCTTGGCTTTCTTGATTTTAAAGTCGCCAGGCAGCTCGGCGCCGATCATCGCAAACGGAATCTTCAGGCCCGGACGCACGTTTGGCGCTCCGCACACGACCTGGAAAGTTTCCACGCCATTACTGACCTGGCATACCTGCAACTTGTCGGCGTCAGCGTGCTGCTCGGTGCTCAGCACCTCGCCCACGACCACACCACTGAATGCGCCGGCAATCGGCGTAACGCTATCGACCTCAAGGCCGGCCATCGACAGACGGGCGACCAGCTCGTCGCGATCTACCTGCGGGCTTACCCAGCCACGCAGCCATTGTTCACTGAATTTCATTCTGCTCTCCTAAAGATCCGTTACGACTAGCGAAATTGCGCAAGAAACCGCAAGTCGTTGTCGAAGAACAGACGCAAGTCATTCACGCCGTAACGCAACATGGCCAGACGCTCAACGCCCATGCCAAAGGCGAAGCCGGAAAACTCTTCCGGATCGATCCCGGACATGCGCAGCACGTTGGGGTGAACCATGCCGCAGCCCATGACTTCCAGCCAGCCGGTCTGCTTGCAGACGCGGCAGCCTTTACCGCTGCACATCACGCATTCCATATCGACTTCAGCGGAAGGCTCGGTGAACGGGAAGTACGACGGACGGAAACGCACCGCCAGCTCTTTCTCGAAGAACACCCGCAGGAACTCTTCGATGGTGCCTTTGAGGTCGGCAAAATTGATGTCGCGATCAACCAACAGGCCTTCAACCTGGTGGAACATCGGCGAATGAGTGATATCGGAATCGCTACGGTATACACGACCTGGGCAGACGATGCGGATCGGCGGTTGCTGCGATTCCATGGTGCGGACCTGTACCGGCGAGGTATGGGTGCGCAACAACATGTTCGCGTTGAAATAGAAAGTGTCATGCATCGAACGGGCCGGGTGATGGCCTGGGATGTTGAGCGCTTCGAAGTTGTGATAGTCGTCTTCGACTTCAGGGCCTTCGGCAATGCCGTAGCCGATGTGGGTGAAGAACTGCTCGATACGTTCCAGAGTCCGGGTAACCGGATGCAGACCGCCTGAGGTCTGGCCGCGGCCAGGCAGGGTCACGTCAATGGACTCGGCGGCGAGCTTGGCCGCAAGATCGGCCTCCTCGAATAACGCCTTGCGCGCATTGAGAACCTCTGTGACACGCTCCTTGGCAACGTTGATCAGCGCACCGACTTGCGGACGCTCTTGTGCCGGCAAATTCCCCAGGGTCTTCATCACCTGAGTCAATTCACCCTTTTTGCCAAGGTAGTGAACCCGGATTTGCTCCAGGGCATTGATATCTTCAGCGCTTTGCACAGCCTCAAGAGCTTGAGCGACCAGCGCATCCAGGTTTTCCATGTACAGACTCCAGATACAAAATAGGGGAAGAGCTTGAAGGCTCTTCCCCTATTTATGACGTTTAACACCCTGGGTCACGGAAGTGACCCAGGGTGACTGTCGGGGGTACTTAAGCCAAGGTGGCTTTAGCTTTCTCGACAATCGCAGCAAACGCCGCTTTTTCGTTCACTGCCAGATCAGCCAGAACCTTACGGTCGATCTCGATGGACGCTTTCTTCAGGCCAGCGATGAAACGGCTGTAGGACAGACCGTTAACACGAGCACCAGCATTGATACGAGCGATCCACAGAGCGCGGAACTGACGTTTTTTCTGACGACGGTCACGGTAGGCGTATTGGCCTGCCTTGATTACCGCTTGCTTGGCAACACGGAATACGCGTGAACGCGCGCCGTAGTAGCCTTTAGCAAGTTTCAGAATTTTTTTGTGACGCTTACGGGCAATGACGCCACGCTTTACACGAGCCATGAGTTACTTCCTCTATTCTTGATCCAAAAATTAACGAAGGCGCAGCATGCGCTCGACTTTTGCCACGTCAGACGGATGCAGCAAGCTGCTACCGCGCAGTTGACGCTTACGCTTGGTCGACATTTTGGTCAGGATGTGGCTCTTGAAAGCGTGCTTGTGCTTGATACCGTTAGCAGTTTTCAGAAACCGCTTAGCAGCACCACTTTTAGTCTTCATCTTTGGCATGTTCGGATACTCCGCATTCAGTTGATAAACATAATCAGAAGGCCTGCCGTGCCCTATTGATTACTTCTTCTTTTTCGGGGCGATGACCATGATCAGCTGGCGTCCTTCCATCTTAGGATGCTGTTCGACCGAACCGTACTCGAGCAGGTCAGCTTCAACCCGCTTGAGGAGTTCCATCCCCAGCTCCTGGTGGGCCATCTCACGGCCGCGGAATCGCAAGGATACCTTGGCCCTGTCCCCATCACTCAGGAAACGTACCAGGTTGCGCAGTTTTACCTGGTAATCCCCTTCCTCCGTCCCTGGACGAAACTTGATTTCTTTAACCTGGATCTGCTTCTGGTTTTTCTTGGCTGCAGCAATCTGCTTCTTCTTCTCGAAGATCGATTTGCCGTAGTCCATCAGCTTGCAGACAGGAGGTACAGCATCGGCGGAAATCTCCACCAAATCGAGCTTGGCTTCTTCAGCCTTAAGAAGCGCGTCTTCAATTGACACAATCCCAAGCTGCTCGCCTTCAGCCCCGATTAACCGAACCTCACGTGCCGAGATATTCTCGTTGATCGGGGCTTTCGGTGCAGCTCGTTTATCTTGTCTCATTTCACGCTTAATAGTAATTACTCCGAATCTGGGCGACCACGCCGGGAAACCGCTTGCGCGAGAAACTCAGCGAACTGGGCGACGGGCATCGAGCCCAGGTCAGCACCTTCACGAGTACGCACAGCGACAGTCTGCATCTCGACTTCCCGATCTCCGATAACCAAGAGATAGGGAACCTTGAGCAAAGTATGCTCGCGGATTTTAAAGCCGATCTTTTCATTTCTCAAGTCAGACTTGGCACGAAATCCGCTTTCATTGAGAGTTTTTTCAACTTCAGCAGCAAAATCTGCCTGTTTATCAGTGATATTCATGATCACTGCCTGGGTCGGAGCCAGCCACGCAGGAAACGCGCCCTCGTAGTGCTCGATCAGGATGCCAACAAACCGTTCGAAAGAACCGAGAATCGCCCGGTGCAACATAACCGGGTGTTTACGGCTGTTGTCTTCGGAGACGTATTCGGCTCCCAGACGGATCGGCAGGTTAAAATCGAGCTGCAGAGTACCACACTGCCAGACGCGACCAAGGCAATCTTTCAGCGAGAACTCGATCTTCGGCCCGTAGAACGCACCCTCCCCCGGCTGCAGATCGTACGCAAGGCCCGCGCTGTCCAGCGCAGCAGCCAGTGCAGCTTCGGCGCGATCCCATAATTCGTCGGAGCCAACGCGCTTTTCCGGACGAGTGGACAGTTTCATTTCGACTTCGGTAAAGCCGAAATCGCGATAAACGTCCATGGTCAGCTTGATGAAAGCAGCGGATTCGGCTTGCATCTGTTCTTCTGTGCAGAAGATGTGAGCGTCGTCCTGAGTGAACCCACGGACACGCATGATGCCGTGCAAGGCACCCGATGGTTCGTTACGGTGGCAGGCACCGAACTCTGCCAGGCGCATCGGCAGCTCGCGATAGCTCTTCAGGCCCTGATTGAACACCTGCACGTGGCAAGGGCAGTTCATCGGCTTGATGGCGTAGTCGCGGTTTTCCGACTGCGTGGTGAACATATTGTCGGCGTAGTTGGCCCAATGCCCGGATTTCTCCCACAAGCTTCGATCAACCACCTGTGGAGTCTTGATCTCCAGGTAACCGTTCTCACGCTGCACCTTGCGCATGTACTGCTCGAGCACTTGGTACAGGGTCCAGCCGTTCGGGTGCCAGAACACCATGCCCGGTGCTTCTTCTTGGAGGTGGAACAGGTTCAGGCGCTTGCCGATCTTACGGTGATCGCGCTTTTCCGCTTCTTCAATACGCTGGATATAGGCCGCCAGCTGTTTCTTGTCAGCCCAGGCAGTGCCGTAGATCCGCTGCAACTGCTCATTCTTCGCGTCGCCGCGCCAGTAGGCACCGGACAGTTTGGTCAGCTTGAAGGATTTGAGAAAACGCGTATTCGGCACGTGCGGACCACGGCACATGTCGACGTACTCTTCGTGGTAGTACAGCCCCATGGCCTGTTCATCGGGCATGTCTTCCACCAGGCGCAGCTTGTAGTCTTCGCCGCGGGCGGTAAACACGTCGATCACTTCGGCGCGCGGAGTGACTTTCTTGATGACGTCGTAATCTTTCTCGATCAACGCATGCATGCGCGCTTCGATCGCCGCCAGGTCGTCCGGGGTGAAAGGACGCTCATAGGCAATATCGTAATAGAAGCCTTCTTCGATGACCGGCCCGATGACCATCTTGGCCGTCGGGTACAGCTGCTTGACCGCATGACCAATCAGGTGCGCGCAGGAGTGACGAATGATCTCCAGCCCCTCTTGATCCTTGGGCGTAATGATTTGCAGGCTGGCATCGCTGGTGATCAGGTCACTGGCGTCAACCAGTTTGCCGTCGACCTTGCCGGCCACGGTGGCTTTGGCCAGGCCAGCACCAATGGATGCGGCGACCTCGGCTACGGAAACCGATTGATCGAATGAACGTTGACTGCCGTCGGGAAGAGTAATAGTTGGCATGGCGCCTCCTCTCCTAGTGGTGACCCCTACCAAAGGTCACGTGGGTTGGGATGAGCCAGTACAAGATCCAACACCAGGCCGCCCATTGCTGAACGCCTGCCTTACAGCGGCAGGGACCTTTCGGCCAACCGATAATCGAACCAGAGTGACTGGAGTTAAACAAAAACATGGCGAGGCGACAAAGGTTGCGCCTGAAAATAGCCAAGCGGGAGATGCTAGCACAGATGAACGGTCATCGCGCTGACACCCTGTTGTGCAAAGGCAAAATCAACTCTTTATAGATGCAAAAGTGAACTTGAGCTGTACGCCTCCCCTCAAACCCACTGAGAATCGCCGTTCGCCCTCGACTCAAAGGAGCACCATGATGCGTTTTATCCCAACCCTCGCTCTCGCCGCGTCCCTGACATTGCTGTCCCTCGGTGCCCAGGCTGCGGCCCCTTCGAACTGGCCTGCCGGTGCCCGTGACGCCTTCGTCAACGATTGCAGCACTGCCGCCAGCCAGAACGTAGACGTCAAAACTGCCAAAGCCCATTGTGAATGTGGCGCGGACAAGATCAATGCTGAATTGAGCACTGCAGAAATCAAGGAGCTCATGACCAACCAGAACGCCAGTACCGACCTGAAAAACAAGGCCGTGGCAGCTATTTCATCGTGCAAGGTGGTGAAGAAAAAGTAAGTTTGACCGCCGTTCAGACGAATGCTTAGCCGGAAAAACAGCCCGAAAACTGCCATTTCTCACAAATTACGTAGCTTTTACTGCTTTTTTTACCAGCTGATATTTCACGCGAAAGCCCCATAAACCGGGGCTTTCAGCCAGCCAAGGCACTCTGCGCAACGCGATTGATTAGCAAACAATGCCTTGGGGGGGCTCCCAAGCCGAACATTTCGACTATGATAGCCCAGTGTGCCCAGTTGGCCTGAGCAGCACAGCACTACTGAAAATATATGTTTCTTGGAGATACACCATGTCTAATCGCCAAACCGGCACCGTTAAATGGTTCAACGATGAAAAAGGCTTCGGCTTCATCACTCCTCAAGGTGGCGGTGACGACCTGTTCGTACACTTCAAAGCTATCGAAAGCGACGGTTTCAAAAGCCTGAAAGAAGGCCAAACCGTTTCCTTCGTGGCTGAGAAAGGCCAAAAGGGTATGCAAGCTGCACAGGTTCGCCCAGAGTAATTTCTGAGCCAATCAAAAAAACCCCGTCCATGTGACGGGGTTTTTTGTGGGTGAAGCAAAAGCGTCGGGCAATCAGCCGCAGTTGACGCGCGTGATCACCAGATTGTCGTCGGTGTTGAGATTCAGGCGATCAGAACGGTATTCCAGGGTAACCATGTCATTGGGCTTGAGGATCCGGGCGTTCTGCGCCCCCGCCCGGGCACGGGCCTGCTCCAGCAGTTGAGGCGACGCCTTCTGGCCTACCGCAAACTGTGCAGCCGCCGCTTCGCAACGGGTATGAGCAGCGTCAGCCACGGCCGTGTCTTTGGCGGGCTCTGAGGTACCCGGGGTGCTGCACCCAGCCAGAAGGGCTGCTGCCAACAAGGTACCGAATGATGCGAGCTTCCAAGGCATGAAGCCTCCTTTGAGAAAAAATGGTCAGAGATCGTGCGACAGCCGATTCCCAATTTGGTTTCAGGATCGTCGCTATTCGTCGTGGGCAAGTCTGCCTGACTCAACGCCGCATCCCGGGGAATCAATCGTCACCAGATATGAATGAATCTCAGTAGATATCGATGTAGTCATGGGGGGGAGTAGGCCAGTTCTGCTTCAGCGCATTAAAAATCTGGGTTACCCAGACTTCATCGCTGGCAGCCACATTCCCGACATACCCCGAACCCTTGGCCCAGGTCTCCAGGCGAAACAGCAGCTCATCGATATCCGCACCGCCTACTTGGCTGCCAGAGGAAATATAGGCAATACCGACCTTGGTCACCCGCAACTGGGTGTGTTCGTCGTCGCTGGCACTGGCGATCAGTTGGCGCACGGCCGCCAGCGTCAGGCCCTCAGGATTGCTCAAATCAATCTGCACGTGGTGTTCCCGACAATTAAACAGGCTGACAGTGTGGCACAGCCCTTTCTTCATGCCTAAGTAGCAGTGCCAAATGCCGCGTGAAATGGTTAACTGGCTCGGTAAAGGTTGCGCTTTAGCGCATAGCCCAGTTTTCAGCCCGCGAGACATACATGACCACCGTGACCCTGCAAGCCGACATCAAAGCCAAGTGGCCCCAAGGACAAAGTTCCTATAGCCCCGGGAGCCCGGAGGAGCTGGCGATCATCGGTATTGACTTGCTGGTGAAGGAGCTGGGCACAAAGTCAGCCCGAACGTTCATCGACCAGATATTTGGAAAATACCCGGCCGATCATATGGGTGCGCATAACCCCGAACGCGATTAGTACATGGCTGGCACACGATTTACTTCAAGCGCGCAAGGCGCTCGGTGAGTAGATCGAAAAAGCCTTGGGCGTCGCCGTTTTCAACCCAGAACACGTTCTTGTCCTGCTTGAGGCCGTCATACCAGTCGACAATGGTCTGGCCAAAGGTCGGCCCTTCGCGGCTGTCCACCACCATGTTGGCCTGGCGCCCGCTGAACAGTTCGGGCTTGAGCAGGTAGGCAATGACTGTAGCGTCATGCACCGGGCCGCCCGGGATGCCGTAGTGCTCCATATCCCCTTTGACGTACTCGTTGAGAATATCGCCGACCACTTTGCTGGCATTGTTTTTCAGGTCAGCGATTTTCTTCAGGCGCGCCTCACTGGTGAGGACCTTATGGGTCACATCCAGTGGCAGGTAGGTCAGCTTGACGCCGCTTTTAAGCACAATTTCAGCGGCAATCGGATCGGCGAACAAGTTGAACTCGGCCACCGGCGTAATGTTGCCACCGTTGAAGTGCGCGCCGCCCATCACTACCACTTCCTTGATGCCTTGAGTGATTCCAGGTGCCTGAGTCAATGCCAGCGCCAGATTGGTCTGTGGACCCAGCATGGCGATGGTGATGCTATGGGGCTTGGCGGTGCTGAGGGTTTTAATCAGGTAGTCGACCGCATTCCCTTCGGCCAGACCTTTTTTGGGTTCGTGTACGGTGACGCCGGAAATACCCTCTTTGCCGTGAATGTTTTCAGCATAGATCGGTGTACGCAGCAAAGGTTGCGGCGCTCCGGCATACACCGGTATCTCTTCGCGCCCCGCCCACTCGCGCGCCAGTCGCGCATTGCGTGAGGTCTTGTCCAGACGCACGTTGCCTGCCACGGTGGTCAGCGCGCGAATATTCAGTTCTTCAGGCGAGGCCATGGCAAACAGCAACGCGACCACATCATCGGCACCTGGATCGGTATCAATGATCAGGTCGATTTTTTCCGCCGCCTGGGCGCTTCCAGCAGTCAATACGGACAAAAGCAGCACACTCCGGAACAGATGTCGCAGGGTTTGGGTACTAGGTTGCATGACGCTCTCCTTGTCATTGGGGAATACTAGAAAGTCACACCGGAAACCAGCGCGATATTGCAGTAAGGCTGGCACTCGCCCGTGCGTACAACTGCACGCGCCTTGCGGCTGAGCAGCTTGAACTCGTCATGACTCAACAGTCGCCGCTCGCCCAGGTCGCCCGGATCAAGAGTATTAAGATCCGCCAGGGCCGGGGGCTGTCGGAGCAGGATTTCTTCGGCCAATACGTGGCTTTCGACCTGCATCTCGCTGAGCACAATGCGCAACGTGCTGACGAAGTCCGGAATGCCCCTGGTCAGCGCCAGGTCAATCAACTCGACACCCGGCGGTACGGGCAGGCCGGCATCGCCGATCACCAGGATATCCCCGTGACCAAGGGATGCGATCACTCGCGACAAGGCGATATTGAGTAACGGTGTCTTTTTCATGCGGGGACATAACCTTGAACGTCGTTTAACGAGGGAATGGAAGGTTGCGCCCCCGCTCTGGTGACCGACAAGGCCGCGGCGACCTGGCCAAAGCGGATGGCCTCGGCCTCGCTTTTACCGTTGGCCAGCGCAGCGGCAAAGCCGCCAACGAACGTGTCGCCAGCCGCCGTGGTGTCGACTGCCTTGACCTTGGGCGCCGGCAAATGCTCGAAGCTCCGGCCATCGGCGAACAGCGCGCCCTGGGCGCCGAGGGTCACGATTACCTTGCCCGCTCCAGCCTTGATCAGCTGTGCAGCTGCCACCTTGGCAGTCTCCAGGGAGTCGACCATCACGCCACTCAAGGCCGACGCCTCGCTTTCATTGGGGATCAGGTAGTCGATCGCGGCGTACCAGTCTTCTGGGAGCGGCCCGCTGGCCGGCGCTGGATTGAGGATCACCGTCTTGCCCAATTCGCGTGAACGCTTGAGGGTGTACCCCACGGTCGCCATTGGTACTTCAAGCTGGCAGACCACTACATCGGCGGACTGCAGCACGCTGTCGAATGACTGTACCACCGCAGGTGTCAACTGACCGTTGCTCCCCGCGACGATAACAATCGCGTTCTGGCTGCTGTCGTCGACCACAATCAACGCAACACCGCTGGAGCCATCGACCTGGCTGACGGCCTGGCAATCAATACCTTCTACCTGCAATGCACCGCGCAACTCGGCGCCGTAGGCATCAGAGCCTACGCAGCCAATCATCGCGACATCTCCCCCCAGCCGCGCAGAGGCCACTGCCTGATTGGCCCCCTTCCCTCCCGCAACCGTGAAAAACGATTGGCCGACCAGGGTCTCACCGGCGCGAGGCAGCCGGCTGGCTCGGGTGACCAGGTCCATGTTCAAGCTGCCGACTACCACTACTTTTGCTTGCATACATCAATACTCATCAATTCATTCAGCGGGTTGAGGCGAACACAGCGGCCAATGGCGCTGTTGACTCGCGCAAAACAATGCTCGGCGTCACGATGCGTTGATCGACCGGCAAATGGGGCGTCGCAATCCGACGCAGTAAAAGCTCCGCCGCCATCTCCCCCAATTGCAGGATCGACTGACCGACCGTGGTCAATGCCGGATAGACATAACGACTCATTTGAATGTCATCGAAGCCGATCACCGACAGCTCGGCAGGCACCCGTATATTGCGCTCGGCGGCAGCCCGCAAAACGCCGAAACCGATCATGTCGTTGCCGGCGAATATTGCAGTGGGAGGATCACTCGCCAGTAAGGTCGCGGCCACGGTATAACCACCCGTGCTGGTGAAGTCGCTTTCCAGCACCCGGTTTGCGGGCACTTCAATTCCGGCCTCCCGCAGCGCACGGCAATAGCCGGCCAGACGCATTTGCGCCACACGGGTATGCGCCGGGCCGCCGATGCACGCGATATCCCGATGCCCCAGCGCCAACAGGTGCCGCGTAGCCAGGTACGCGCCTTGTTCGTGATCGATGCGCACCAGATCCACATCAATCCCGTCGAGGCCCCGGTCGACGATAACCATTGGCGTACGCACCGCTTTCAAACCACTCGTCAGGCCACTGTCATCTCCGCCTACCGAGGTGACAATCAAGCCGTCGATACGTTTTTCCAGCAGCACTCTTAGGTAGCTGCGCTGTTTTTCGGCGTTGTCGTCGGAGTTGCAGAGAATCACGCAGTAACCGTTTCGCTCGCAGTAATCCTCGATGCCCCTGGCCAACTCCGCGAAATAGGGGTTGAGGCTGTTGGGCACCAGCAGACCGATAGTGGCGGTGGTCTTGGCCTTCAATGATCGCGCGACGGCACTGGGCACATAGTCCAGCTGCTTGATGGCCGCTTCGACCTTGATTCGCACAGGCTCACTGACCGGTCGCGTCTTGTTCACCACATGGGACACCGTGGTATAGGAAATACCCGCCAGTGCCGCCACATCCTTGATGGTTGCCATGACTCAGGCCCGCCGACTGGCGCGCTGGCTGCGGTAGGTGTCGAGCACCACGGCGATCACGATCACGGCGCCAGTAATGATGCGCTTGGTGGGTTCGCTCGCACCAATCTGTGCCAGGCCTGCGGCCAATACGGAAATGATCAACACGCCAAAGAAGGTACTGATCACCGAACCACGCCCCCCCATCAGGCTGGTGCCGCCGATCACCACGGCTGCAATCACTTGCAGCTCCAACCCCGAACCGGCGTTCGGGTCCGCCGCCTCCAGGCGGGAGATCTGGAACAGTGCTGCCAGGCCTGCGAGCAACCCCATGAGGGTGAACACCAGAACCTTGTAGGGCTTTGGATTGATCCCTGCCAGGCGCACAGCTTCTTCGTTGGTGCCGATGCCGATCAGGTAGCGACCGAACACCGTACGGGTCAATACCGCCTGGGCAACGATGATCACCAGCAAAGCGATGATGAACGACGGAGAGATGCCAAAGGCAATCGGGTTGGACAGCCAGGCGAAGGAATCACCGATGTAAGCCGTGCGCGAACCGGTCAGTTGATAAGCCGCGCCACGGGCCATTTCCAGCACACCCAGGGAAACGATAAACGATGGAATACGCCAGGCCACGGTAATGGAACCGGTCAGGGTGCCCGCCAACGCGGCACATCCCATGCCCAGCAATGCCGCAGGCACCACGCTCCAGCCCCAACTCAGGATCGCCACGCTGACGGCCGACGCCGCCAGGGCCAGTACCGAGCCCACCGACAGATCGATGCCGCCGATGATCAGGATAAAGGTCATGCCTACGGCCAGCACCATCAAGCCCGGGATCTGGTTGGCAATGGTGCTGAAGGTGTCATAGGACCAAAAGTGGTCGCTCAACGCCGAAAACAGCGCAATCATCGCCAACAAGGCGCCGGCCAGGCCCAAATACGTGCCCAGTCCATAGAAGTTGCCGCCTGGCTTGGCGGTGGAAGACGTTGTTTTCATGGGGCAGTCCTAGGCGCTGCTTCGTTGAGCAGCGCATCACGTTTTTGATAGCCGGCAAACGCGGCGGCGAGCAATTCGTCTTGAGTCCAGCTGTCACGCTCGAAGGTTTCGATCAGGCGCCCGGCCGACAGCACGCCGATACGGTCGCAGATAAGCATCAGCTCGCGCAGGTCGCTGGACACGACTACCAACGCCTTGCCCTGACGGGTCAATTCGCCGAGCAGCGCATAGATATCAAACTTGGCCCCCACATCGATGCCGCGAGTGGGTTCATCAAACAGCAGTACAGAACAGTCGCGCTCCAACCAGCGGCCAATCACCACCTTCTGTTGATTGCCACCCGAGAGCTCAGATACCAACTGCTCCGGCCCCGAGCTACGAATGCGCATGGCATCGATCTGGCGCTTGGCCAGGGTCGCTTCGTCCCGCCCATTGACCACACCGGCGCTGGAAATTTCCGGCATGTTGCCCAGCGCAATATTGGCACTGATGGACTGGGTCAGCAGCAAGCCCTCGCCCTTGCGATCCTCGGTGATCAGCGCAATGCCATGCCCCACCGCATCGACGGGTGAACGGATACTGACCACCCGGGCCGGCGACCCCAGGGCCACGGTGCCGCTATCGGCCGGGTCTGCACCAAAGATCAGGCGCAACAATTCGGTCCGGCCTGCGCCGATCAAGCCAGAAATCCCGTAGATTTCACCGGCGCGAACCTCAAAGGAAACATCACGAACCTTGTCCGCACGCGTCAGGCCCTTGACCGTCAATGCCGGGTCTCCGAGGGTGCGTGCACCAAGGTCGATATGCTCGCCCAACTCGCGCCCCACCATCAGGGTGACCAGTTGCTCGCTGCTGTAATTGGCCATGGGTTCGACACAAACCAACTGGCCATCTCGCAATACCGCAATGCGCTGGGCCACACGAGCCAGTTCCTCCAGACGATGGGAAATATAGATGATCGCCACCCCACGGGCTTGCAGACGGGTGATTTGCTCAAACAGCATTTCAACTTCACGGGCGGTCAGCATCGCCGTCGGTTCATCGAGGATCAGCACATGGCAATCACCGATCAGGTTACGGGCGATCTCGACCATTTGTTGATGACCGATACCCAGGCTGCCCACCAACGTGTCCGGGTCGATGGCATCCAACCCCACCTGAGCCATGGCCTCGATCGCGGCCTTGCGCAATTGCTTGCGACTGATCCAACCACCGTGATTGGGCAGGTTATCCAGGAACAGGTTTTCGGCCACCGTCAGGGTGGGCAGCAGATTCAGCTCCTGCATGACCATGCGGATGCCCAGACCTTCTGCCTGGGTCCGACTACCTGGGGCGTAGGCCTGACCGTTGAACTGCATCTGGCCGGTGGTCGGTGTGACCAACCCACCGATGATCTTCGATAACGTACTTTTACCCGCACCGTTCTCGCCGGTCAGCGCCAACACCTCCCCGCGATTGAGCGTCAGGGTGATGTCAGCCAGAACCGGCTGGGCGTAGGTCTTGCCTATACCGCTGACCGAAAGGACAGCAGCCGGGGCGCAAGATGACATAGGGAAATCTCCAGGCGCCCGCCCTGGTTGGGCGGACGCTGTGTTGCACGGACAGGGATTACTTTTTGAGAACGAGTTCGACCGGGGTTTCGATCACACCATCAACAGACTCTACTTTTTCCCCGCTGATCAGCTTCAGCGCATTCTGGATGCCGAAAACCGCTTGCTGAGCGGCGGCCTGGTCAGCGGTCGCCAGTACGCGGCCGTCTTGCAGCATCGGCTTGATGGCCTCGATGTTGTCATAGCCAACCACTTGCACCTTGCCTGCCTTGCCAGCGGCGCGAATAGCAGAAACCGCGCCTACCGCCATATTGTCGTTGCCAGCCAGCAAGGCCTTGAGATCCGGGTATTCACTCAACATCGCAGCAGCGACCTTATTGCCACCGTCGATTTCCCAGTTACCGGACTGGATGGAAACGATCTTCATACCTGCCGCTTCCATCGCATCCTTGAAGCCAGCGGTACGTTGCTGAGCATTGGTAGTGGTGGAAACACCTTCAATAATGCCGACTTTGTCGCCGGCACTCAGTTGCTTGGCCAGGTACTCGCCAACCAGACGTGAGCCCTTGCGGTTATCCGGCCCGACGAAAGGAATATCCAGGGATTTTCCTTTCAGCACTTGTGGATCAAGACGGTTGTCGATATTGACGACCTTGATCCCCTTTTTGCTGGCTTTTTCCAGGGCTGAGGCCAGCGCCTTGGAGTCAGCGGGCGCGATAACCAACGCATCAACCTTGGCCAGGACCATCTGGTTGACGATATCAATCTGGGCTGCCGTATCGGTTTCGTTCTTGATGCCGTTGGTGATCATGTCGAAATCGGCGGCATGGGCTTTCTGATAGTCCTTGGCACCGTCTTGCATCGTGACGAAAAACTCATTGGCAAGGGACTTCATCACCAGACCGATCTTGGGTTTGGCAGCGTCTTCGGCAAATACAGGGGAGAGGGGCAGAGCAGCGGATACAGCAACCAGCATAGCGCTAGCAAGAAGACGTCCAGCAAATGGCAGCTTCATGGGTTCACTCCGATCTTATGATTATTGTGAGCAACGCTTACACCGAAGGACACCTCGCAAGCCATCCCGCAGGACGACTGATACGAAGCTTCACGTCACGTATAGAGTGAACATGAAACGTCTCGCAAACGTTTGCGTTGAACAAACTATGCGAAGCCTGTCGAAATTTGTCAACGAAAGATAAGACCTTTTTCTGTACCCGCTCTATGTCCTGCCCTACAGCCCGTTACCCATGCTGTTAAACATCAGCGACACATCCTCGTTCTCTAAACCGACGGATCGCGATCGTTGTTTCAGGGAGACATCCATGAATTTTCTGTCATCGTTTTCGGACAACCGAACAGCGGGTGGACTCATGTTCGGAAACTCGGACAGACACAACAAAACATTTGCAAAAATATCAATTAAATTTGTTTTAAATCAATAAGTTAAAAACTCAAGCCAAACAAAATCCTGCTGGTACAAATCCTGCTCTCAATCCCCACCTCGTGGCGCTCAGCGCAGCCCGGGTGTTCTAGATGAACCTGCATAAGCATTCATCAAAACCAGAGAGAAAAATAATGAAATCCGCACTCAAGAACTTTGTCCCGGGCGCTTTAGCCCTGCTGCTGCTCTTCCCTGTTGCTGCCCAGGCAAAGGAAGTTGAATCCAAGACCAAGCTGTCCAATGTAATCGTCCTCGCCACTGGCGGCACTATTGCCGGTGCCGGCGCGAGCGCTGCCAACAGTGCCACCTACCAGGCTGCCAAGGTGGGTATCGAACAACTGATCGCCGGTATTCCCGAACTCAGCCAGATTGCCAATGTGCGCGGCGAGCAAGTGATGCAGATCGCCTCCGAGAGCATCAACAACGAAAACTTGCTGCAACTGGGGCGCCGTGTCGCCGAGCTGGCCGACAGCAAGGACGTGGACGGCATCGTGATCACCCACGGCACCGACACCCTGGAAGAAACCGCCTACTTCCTCAACCTAGTGGAGAAAACCGACAAGCCAATCGTCGTGGTCGGCTCCATGCGCCCGGGTACAGCCATGTCGGCCGACGGCATGCTCAACCTGTACAACGCGGTAGCCGTTGCTGGCAGCAAAGAGGCGCGTGGCAAAGGCGTGCTGGTGACCATGAACGACGAGATCCATTCGGGTCGCGACGTCAGCAAGATGATCAACATCAAGACCGAAGCCTTCAAAAGCGCCTGGGGTCCGATGGGCATGGTCGTTGAAGGCAAGTCCTACTGGTTCCGCTTGCCAGCCAAGCGCCACACCATGAGCTCGGAGTTCGACATCAAGACCATCAAGAGTCTGCCGGACGTTGAAATTGCCTACGGCTATGGCAATGTAAGCGACACCGCCTACAAAGCCTTGGCCAATGCCGGCGCGAAAGCCATCATCCACGCCGGTACCGGCAATGGCTCGGTGTCCTCCAAGGTAGTGCCTGCCCTGCAGGAACTGCGCAAGGAAGGCGTTCAGATCATCCGCTCTTCCCACGTCAATGCCGGTGGTTTCGTTCTGCGCAACGCCGAACAGCCTGACGATAAATACGACTGGGTGGTCGCCCATGACCTGAACCCACAGAAAGCCCGGATCCTGGCAATGGTCGCCCTGACCAAGACCCAGGACAGCAAAGAACTGCAACGGATGTTCTGGGAATATTGATTCCTCCTCGGCCCGACTTTTATAGCCGGGCCATCTCCACTCGCGGCACTCCGCGAGTGGAGTGCACGCCCCGCTCTGCCTCCTCCAGTAAAAAATCCTTAAAAAACAGTGGGCATCTGCATAAAAGCGGACATTCCACTGTCATAGGGTGCTTCTTCAATTTTAAGCAGTTGCGAATTTTCCCACAGTTAAATACTGTATGTTCGTACAGCCTAATAAGGATCACCCGTGGCCAAGCCCTCCTCTGCAGCAGCGACACCGCCGGACGCCTATGAACGCCTGGCGATCCGCGTGCAAAAAATCATAAATTCGACCAGCGCACAAAAAGCCAAGGCGGCCTTGATCTTTCGTTTACCGGACGAACCGGTGGAAGAATGGGAACGCCTACTGGAAGAAATTGCAGAAAACGACAACGTCACCCTCGCCTATCGCGATGACGGTGGAGTGCAAATTTTCTGGGTTGTGCCGAAGGAAGATTGATTCAATGAGTGTTCGTTTTACTGCGCTGCTCTGTCTGTTTTTTGCCGTCACCGTCCAAGCTCAAGCCCCACGCACCTTTAGTGAAGCCAAGAAAGTTGCCTGGAAGCTCTATGCCCCACAATCCACAGAGTTCTATTGCGGCTGCAAATACACGGGCAACCGGGTGAACCTGAAAGCCTGCGGTTATATTCCGCGCAAAAATGCCAAACGGGCGGCACGCATCGAATGGGAACACATTGTTCCCGCCTGGCAGATCGGCCATCAGCGCCAGTGCTGGCAAACCGGTGGACGCAAAAACTGCACTCGCACCGACAGCGTCTACAAACGCGCAGAAGCAGATCTGCACAACCTGGTGCCGAGCATAGGCGAGGTCAATGGTGATCGTAGCAACTTCAGCTTTGGCTGGCTGCCGGCACAAAGCGGGCAATACGGCTCCTGCCTGACGCAGGTGGACTTCAAGGCCAAGAAGGTCATGCCACGCCCTTCCATTCGCGGCATGATCGCCCGTACGTACTTCTATATGAGTAAACAATACGGGCTGCGATTGTCGAAACAGGACCGTCGACTGTATGAAGCCTGGAACAAGACCTATCCAGCACAGCCTTGGGAGCACCAGCGCAACCAAACCGTGGCGTGCGTGATGGGACGGGGCAATGAATTCGTCGGCCCGGTGAACCTGAAAGCCTGCGGTTGAATGCCAGCGGGATCAGGCAGATCCCGCCCGCCATCACATTACCGGGTGCGCTTGTGCTCGATCACGAGGGATTCGGCATCGGTTTTCTTCTTTTTTGCCAGCCGTTCGGTCAATTGAGCCTGCCGGGCCTCAGCCTCTGCCTTGCTAGCGAAGGGCCCCAATAACACCAGGTCCTTGCCATCTTCCTTGGCCAGGTAAAAACTGAAGCCGTTCTCCAGCAGCCAAGCGGTAAGGTCTGTCAGCGCCTGCAACTTGTCATCGGGCGAGCGTACCAGGACATCCCACTGCGGGGCGCTGACCGCTGCGTCCTGGGCTTGAACCCTGGCAGCTTCAGCCTTGTCTCTGGGGGTATCGAGATTGGGACCATCACCACAACCGGCCAATGCCAACACCGCAATCGCCATCGCTACTCTACGCACTGCCCTGCCCCTTTAGGATCAAAGAGGCAACTTTATCATTCACTGTCTATTCTGGCCGTCATAAACGTTGGCTTAAACATTGCGAATGATGTTTCGCAGACCTGTATGATGGCGCCATGGGAATTAATGCGGCCTCCATGCGTCTTATGAGGCAGCCACAGGGAAGCGCTTCACAGTAAGCTGTACACAACCGACATCCGCCCTGTCTGAAATATGTGTCCTTTAAAGCAATCAAGGAGAAGTCCATGCTGATACTCACCCGCAAAGTCGGTGAAAGCATAAATATCGGTGATGACATTACGATCACCATTCTGGGCGTTAGCGGCCAGCAAGTAAGAATCGGTATCAATGCACCCAAGAACGTAGCCGTGCATCGTGAAGAGATTTACCAGCGTATTCAGGCCGGCCTGACTGCTCCGGACAAACGCGAAACGCCTTGATGCTTCTCCAGTAGCCAGCCCTTTCGTTCACTGTAACGGCTGGCGAAAGCCCCTTGGTTTGCTTATGGCTTTGCGTGATTCGCGCAGCGCCACATCCAATGTCACCCAAAGTTGATACCTCGGGCCATGCCGCTAGCGGCGACGACCATCAGCAGCACCAGCAACGCCTGCAAATGACTGACTCGGGCAAAAAATCCCACCTTGCTCATATCCAGGCTCCGACCACGGGCCAGCGCAATCCGCCATTTGATCAGCCGGATCATCGGCGCGACTTCCAATAGCAGGATGAGAATCAGCATCCCCATCTTCAGATGAAACAAGGGTTGCTGCAGGTAGTACTCTCCCCCCTTCTCAAACCCGCCGAACCCACGTATCCCGCCTGTCAGCAACAGCAACAGCGCGCTGACGCCCCAGATATTGTCCGCCATCAGCACCTGTCGCACCTGTGCCGGCTCGGCACCGCCAAGGCCGCGAAATGCCGTGCCACGCGCCAATATCGCCGCAAAAGCCATGGCAAAGGCCAGCAGATGAACAGCCGCCAGAAACCAGTGAGTCAGCATGACCTGCGCCTCCCAAGCGAATAACAGGGCTGGACAGCCCGACGGACGCTCTCAGTATTGCCCAAACTTGTCATCGCGCTCACACATGAACGGAACTTGCTGCGCATTTGAAAGCCAAACGTCGTGAAAATGTAATAAAACCTTACAATGCATTGGGAGTGCGTTGATGGAGCAAGCCAGCAAACAGCCATACCTTTCCAGATCCTGGATAATTGCCCTGATGATCGGCCTGGTCTTCGTAGCAATCGGGTATGGCGTCAGGTTCGCAGTGGACGATAGGAGCACCGCGGGCGCCAAATCATGGTTGGATTTATCGCTGTTTCTATGCGTCTATTTGCTGTTTTTTTGCATCAAGCCCATTCAGACGGCTATCCAGCGAAAATTATGTCGACGGGCATTTCGCAATGCTCGCCAAACAGCGTCTTCATGCGACCCCAAACATAACGCGTGATGAAACGACGACCGCTTCCACTCATGCCACCTGACGGCGCAACAAACGCAAGCAACCTCCCTCGTCACGTTGCACCTGCACTTGCTCATAGCTATCAATCGTCGAATGCGTTGTCGTCATCGGCACCCGGTGCGCCGAAGTGACTACCATCACATTGGCACCCGACGCTTCACCAGCACAAATACCCACTGACGCATCCTCGAACACCAAGCATTGCGCCATCGGCACACCCAATCGCTGCGCACTCAACTGGTAGCAAGTCGGGTCCGGCTTGCCACGGACGACATCTTCAGCTGTCACCATCACCGCTGGAGGGACAATCCCCGCCGCCTGCAAGCGGCGCAAAGCCAAAGCCTTGGGTGCAGAGGTCACCACCGCCCACTGGTTCGCGGGCAAGCTTTTGAGAAATTCGACCGCTCCGGGGATTGCTACCACACCCTCCACATCTTCGATCTCGGCTTGGGTAATACCACGCGCCTCAGCCTGGGCATCAACTCCAGGCAAAGCCTGGCAAGTGATGGTGTCGATGGCTCGGGCGCCATGAATCGTAGTCAGGAACGCCTCGACGTCCAGCCCATGCCGCTTGGCCCAGGCCGCCCAAACCCGCTCAGCGGCGGCGATGGAGTTGAGAATGGTGCCGTCCATATCGAACAGAAATGCACGGTACCGATAATCGAATACGGTTGAGCTTTTGGCGGACACTGCTGGACTTCCCTTGCTGTCGTCACCCGGTCTTGGGTCTTGACGAACCACACGCCCGCTGCAATCTACGGATCGATCCGAGACTTGTAAATGCACGCAGGCCATCCACCTCACGTCGATCACAATATCGCCATGCCCCGCAAGGGCGCCGCCCGCACTAGCTGACCTGCCCACCCGTTTGCGCGATATCCGCCTGCGTGTGCCAGGCGGTCATCACCGCGACTCGCAACCCTTCGACCAACATCGCCAATGGCATTGAAGCCAGCCTCGGTACGCCATGTTCTAACTGCTCGGACAAGTAGGGCACATGAATGAACCCACTGCGCACGCCGGTTCCGGCAAGCGCATGCTGCAAGCAGTAAAACACTTGATTGCACACGAAGGTGCCGGCGGTCTGCGAGACGGACGCTGCAATACCAGCATCGCGCAGAGCCGCGACCATGGCCTTGATCGGTAGAGTGCTGAAATACGCGGCCGGGCCATCCGGCACCACCGGCGTGTCGATAGGTTGTTCACCCAGGTTATCCGCGATCCGTGCGTCGTTGATATTGATCGCGACCCGTTCGATAGAAATATCGCTACGCCCGGGCCCCAGTCCGGTGGCAATCACCAGATCTGGAGCATGCTTGAGCAGCAACTGGTTCAGACCCACCCCAGCAGTTGCGAAAGCACAAGGTAACTGGCGGGCGACGATCCGTATCTCGTCGCCCAACGGCACGCCATCAAGCAGGCGCACCGCTTCCCAGGAGGGGTTGATCACGTCTTGGTCAAACGGCTCGAAAGCAGTCAGCAGCACAGTACGCATCACGGGACTCACATCAGCAGGTAAAGAAGGACGATATTGACCAGCAGCATCATCAACGCCGTTGGCATCTGCGCTTTGATTACCGCGTTCTTGTCGGGCAACTCGAGCAGCGCCGCGGGCACGATATTGAAGTTTGCCGCCATCGGCGTCATCAGCGTACCGCAGTATCCGGAGAACATACCGATCGCCGCCATTACCGCCGGGTTACCTCCATAGATACCCACCAGCACCGGCACGCCGACACCACCGGTCATCACCGGGAATGCAGCGAAGCCATTCCCCATGATCACCGTGAACAGCGCCATGCCCAGCACATAGACCATTACCGCCACCAACTTGAAATCCAGGTTGATGTAGGTGGTAGTGATGTGCGCCACGGCAGTGCCCACCCCTGCCTCGTTGAACAGCAGCCCTAGCATCGCCAGCATCTGCGGCAACACCATCGCCCAACCAAGCGCCTCCGTCAGGCGCCGGGATTCACGCAATGCCTGTACCGGCGTGTCACGGGTCAGCCAGCAGGCCAGCGCCAAGGCGATCAGGCAGCCCAGGCCCAGCGACACAAACGTGGTGTTCTTCGGGTCCAGCAACGGCACGCCGCCGACCTCGGTATGCTTGAGTAGCACCGAGCCAATCACGGTAGTCAGCGGAATCGCCAACGCCGGGATAAACAGTTTGTGCCCCAACCGACCGGCGCTGGCCCGGGAGGCCTTGTCATGCAACTCGGCATGGGCACCACGACCTACGCCGCCAAGGCCGGCAATAATCGCCATCAGCACTATGCCCACGCCGATGACTACCGAAGGCAGGCGCTCGCCTACCAGGAACGGAATGGCAAACAACAACCAGAACAACGCGCTGGACCAGCGCTTGGGATGAGTGCGGTCAGCCAGGATCATGCCGGCGGTGATCAGCAACAGCACACCGGCCAGCCAGTACAGGTATTGGATGGAAATAATCATTGCGCGACCTCCGCCTTCTGGACGGCAACCGGCTCGGCGGCGGTCAACTCTCGTGTCAGCCTTCGATCAAAGCGATGCAGGCGTATGGCGTGGATGATAAAGGCGCAGATCGCAGTAGGAATGCCCCAGACGGCAATATGCAACGGCTCGACATCGATACCCGAACCCAGCAAGAAGGTGTGCATCAACGCAATCGCACCAAAGGCGACAAAAATATCTTCACCAAAAAACAGACCGACGTTGTCAGTGGCCGCACACATGGCCAGAACTTTGTGACGCACCTTGTCCGGCAATTTCCCGAACCGCTTTTCAGCCGCCCCCTCGGCCATCGGCGCCAGCAGTGGGCGCACCATCTGCGGATGCCCGCCAAGGCTGGTAAGCCCCATAGCCGCAGTGGATTCGCGAACGAACAGGTAGATGATCAACAGGCGCCCGACTGTCGCTTTCTCGAAACGAGCGATCCAATTCTGCGCGTGCAATCGCAAGCCGTGGCGTTCGAGCAAGCCAATGACAGCGAGCGGCAGCAACAGGATCAACTGCAAGGCACGAGTCTGGAGGAAACCATCACCCATCGTGGCAAGGATTTTTTCCAGGGGAAAGCTGGCGGCAAAACCGGTGGCGATCGCCGCCGCAGTCACCACAAGCAACGGATTGAAGCGCAACACAAAGCCGACCACAATAACGAGCACGCCAATTAGCGGCCAGAGGTTCACAACAGTTTGCATGGCGTTGAGTCCTTGATTGCGTGCTGCGAGGCCAACTCACGCATGGCAATTGGCTTGCAACCCGACACGGATTTTTATTATTGACCTTGAAGGTCGAGAGTCAGTGGCGGGCATCTTTGCTGCTGGAAGCGTGGGGTGTCCAACAAGAAAAATTGTTGCTGCAAATCAATAAAGTTTGTGAGGGGATGGGCTGGCAGGGTCAACGGAATGGCGATTCGATCCGAGCTATCGGCCGAACCAAGGCCAAACTACCCAAAAACCAATATTGCTGGCTTTTGTGAAGCTGCTTGTCAAAGATTGATGCTGCAGTGCTCTCAACTGAGGCGTGGCATTTTGTAAGAGCATGCAGACAGCTTTAATCATCCGGCCCGACACTTGAGTGCCGGGCCAGAAAGTACATCTACAGTAAAACCGTGGAAAGCATTCCTAAAGCTCCAAGGCAAAACCCGATCAGCGCGCCTCGCCCAGGCACCTCATTGAACAAGGCCCAGACCACGACAGGTTCAAGCAGCAATAACGAGGTAACGGAAACAACCGTGACAATCCAAATGTCGCCGACTGCACGATATCCCAGCCAATAGGCCCCTAGCAGACAGAAACCAGCAAAGCACATTAGCGCCAAAGGCATGATAAACGCCTGCCATGAGCCATCGCCAACTTGAGCCAGCTTAGCTGTCACCACCTCACTGTAGATTGCACAAAACTCACCAAGCACCATCAACCCTAAAGCAGAAACTCCGAGTAATTCTTTGGACATATCAAAAACTCCTTCGTATTCAGCGCAATATTTTTCAGCTCCCAGCTAGCTACACCGCTACCCAGGGCTTTGTTGCAGTGATACGAAGCAGCCTTGAACAGGCCTGAATTACCGAAGTGCTTTTCCATGCTCATGTCCTTCATAAGGTATGAATCTCAGCGAGCAAATATGCGCTCGCTTCGATCATACGTTCCCTTGATCACCCTGAACAACCAGCGCCACAACGGCCTATCACGTAGCTTGGCAAAAAGTAGTCGCGGCCTTTCAGGTTCCGCACGCGCCTTGAATTCGGATTGGATTTGAGATCACCTGGATGCGACCCCGACGCTTACATGAAAGTGAAGGCGAGTTGGCATTTGGGGTGGATTTTGCGAAGAATCGAAAATCGCAGCAACAAAAAAGGGCCCACCTTTCGGTGAGCCCTTCTAGACCGCCCAGCAGAGCGGATTTTGTTTGGTAGGCGCGATTGGACTCGAACCAACGACCCCCACCATGTCAAGGTCTGCTAGGAGCAAGCTCCTAGCCCTGCTGCTCTTGGATTTCACAGAACGCCCATTCACATCAATGAGGCGTCAACAATGGCCAATTTCCGCTTACTTCCGTCCGGCAACTGGAATGCTCAGGTACGGGTTAAAGGCAAACCTCCCCAATCTAAAACTTTCAGCACCAAGACCGAAGCAGAGTCATGGGCGAAACAGATCGAAGCCGTGACGATGGATCGCAAGCACCACACCATCTATACGCTGGGCATGATGTACTGTGAAACGATGCTCAAAGGCAAAGGCAGCTACGACCATGCACTGAAAATCGTGGAGCATCTGGGAAGGCAATTCCCCCAGCCCATTCACGAAATCACACCACAAATGATCAATGACTTCAAAATCATGCGATTGAAGACAGTGAGGCCGTCCACGTGCAGGACGCAGCTTGCATTCATGTCCCGCTTCTACAGGTTCGCCAAGCGCGGCCTATTGATCGACATTCACAACCCTGTGAGTGATATCGCACTTCCAAAACCTGATCGGTCTTCTGACAAGGTCATACGTGCGAGTGAGCTTGAACGCCTGCTCGCGAAACTCTCACCAACCATGAAGCTGATTGTTGAACTGGCATATGAGACTGCCATGCGGCGATCTGAAATCCTGAAACTGACGAAAGACTGCCTACACCTCAAAGACCGTATTGCTGATGTGATCGACGGGAAGAATGGCACACGGTCAGTTCCCCTCACCCACCGAGCGGTTGAGATTCTTGAACTCGCCCAGCTGTTGGCCACAGTGGAACGCCATCCACATGGAGTGATCTTCACTGTCACACCACACGCGGTATCTCAAGCTGTGCGTCTGGCACGTGTAAAGGCCGGACTTGATAGCAGCGTCAAACTGCACCAACTCAGGCACACCCGAATTACCAACGTGGCGAAGAAGGGATTCAATAACGCACAGATAATGATCGTCTCAGGGCACAGGGATACTCGATCTGTAGCTAGATACTCCCATCTAAATGTCAGGGATGTGTTGCATTTAATCGACTGATCAAACTGAAGGCAGCCATGGCAATTTGGAGTACGGCTGCCTCACCCCGCTCACTCCGCTATTGCATTTACGATTTTCTTGGTGAGTTATATAACTAGTTAGATACAGAAACCCTTCGAATACCTGCAAATAACCCAACCAAAACGCGTAGCCATTGCTCACATTTTGAACACCAATGCGTCCTCGACCTAGTGTTTACTGGCTCATATGGACGTATGGGCTAAGCAGGACGCTCTCTCTACCTTGAAAACTGATTTATGCACGACGGATGGTGCTAGAGAGCTCAGAATGATTATCGCCCGAGCCAACCCCCAATCACATCTAGACTTAGATTGCAACAACTTCTTGACAGACAGCCGAAAGCCTGTAGAATAAGCAAGCTACCTAGGTAGACAGACAAATTAGAAACCTCTACGCGACCATGGTGCGAACAAATCGCCCAGAAATCGCAGGAGGTTTTTTAACGCCTGAATTTTGGCTGACCACCACCTGACGGTCATAGCAAATCATGAGAAGCCCCATGACAAACGCAATCCAAACAGCACCAACATTGAGGTCAACGACATCGAATAGCTGAGTTCCTGCTCCTCCGTAGCGAGAAGAATGACGAGCCCGATGCCGACCAATGTGTCGGTTTTTTATTGCCCATTTTTCAACTGAACGGAGGTAACAACATGCAACAACACAGCATCAATGACATCACCAGAACTATCCGCGTACACCCTTGCGTAGCAGGACACCATCTCGACTACACCCTCGGGGAGGAGCTTCCACTCTTCGCACCGCCAAAGGATGAACGGTTGACCTACGGCTTTGGCTACAACTCTGGGCGCCGTCGTAAAGCCATGGGAATGCCCTTCTTCAAAACAGGGAAGGGAACGCCCTACAAAACTTGGCACAACATGATGCGGCGAGCTTACGCCCCCAAAAAGCGCCCTGCTTATGAGGATTGCAGTGTCTGTAGAAAGTGGTGGGACTATCAGGAGTTCGCAGCTTGGTACTCCGTACAACCATATGCTTTTGAGGATGACGCGGAGCTGGACAAAGACATTCTGGATCAACTGAACACCGTGTACTCACCTGAGCATTGCTCGGTAGTTCCGAAGCTGATCAATCAGATTTTTAGGAACACCCGAAGTCGTCGCGGAAGGCTGCCCATCGGGGTGTCAGTGGCGCCAAGCGGAGTCGGATTTGTGTCTTCGCTGTCGATGCTCGGCAAGCGTGTCGAACTGGGAAAATTCAGTGATATTTCTGACGCTTTCAAAGCCTACCAGTCGGCTCATAGTGATTATTGCATCGAGCTCGCAGAGAAGTACGAAGGCCAGATTGATGAGCGCGTGATCCAGAGACTAAGGACCTGCTCCCGCCACATCCGGGACTGATTCAGGTCCACCCAAGTACCACCGCAGGCCGACGCCTGCGGCAACCACTACTAACGAGGCACACGCCTATGAAATGAACTTGAATACAGGAGAAAACCATGTCGCACTCATTCGTTTTAAATTTGATCCCCGCAATTGAAGATGTTGCACCGAAGAACCCACGGGGTGCCGGTCGCAAACGCGTATCTACAGTCAACCCAATTGCACATATCGCTGGCGAGCTGACTTGCGCCAAGCCTGCGTGGTTGGCTGACATTGTCTTTGGCAGTTGCCTGACCTCCGCTAGACAGTCACAGAACGTCTGTAATGTTTCCATGAACGAAGTGCTGGGTGCTTTGCACCTCAGGGAGTTCACCGTGCAGGCTGTAATGGCAACCGGAGTAGCAAAGCGAAAGGCTGAGCGTATTATCAAAGCGGCTCGACACGCGGCTCATGGAATTCATTCTTACCTGCTGCGACGACCTGAGCTACTGCGGTACTATGAGGACGCTTATAAGGTTGAATCCAGTCTTGCCTATTCCCACGTGGCTCTCGTGCCCTGCAAGCCGTTTCGGGAGGTGCCAGAACATATTGCAGCCCTGCGTCTGGCTGGGGATTACTTAGCCTACGGCGAGGCTCTGAGAGCATTCCGCAAGGGATGTTAATTAACGTCGAAAAGGAAAAGACTATTTCCAGTGGCGAAAGTGCTCAGCATCAGACCGCACCAACTCTGTGACCAGAACACTCAAGCTGGTCATAGTTGATCATTTTTTAATTAACGTCGGAAAGAGAGAGCGTCTGAATGGAATAACCCATTTCATAGGCAATAGTCGTATCGTCCCGATTCTGGATCAGCACTCCATCAATACAATGAGATCAACACACATCGCTTTTGATTCTCATTTACTCGCATGCGGAGCATCTAGTAGATGATCAATGTAAGCGGTGCTTACGAGGTGTCCTCTACTTGTAAAGCTGGGGATGAATGATAATAAATATCATCCCCTACCCTTCCAAGGCTTGCCGCCTTGACGTGCGTCCAACCAAGCGCAGCTTGAGAAGAATTCAATCGTTAGCTTGCGCTAACCACGCCGCACCAAGAAGAAGATCGAGAGCTGGATTTGTGTAGGAATTTTTATTGGCACTCTACTCGACCGTCAGGTCGGGAGTGATCCGCCGTTACAGAGTCGGCCCGTTGAAAGCTCATCGCTTTCGGTGCGAATAAATTAGCGAAGCTGGCTCAGAGTATCCCGCTCAAAGCTCCGCTTAGGTGTGCGACAGCTTCTCGAAGTGGAGGTTAACGGCCTGTTATGGCTGACCTACTAGTGCCGATGTAGGGGTCTGAATGACCGGCAACCACTACCGATAATAGAAGTACAACCCTACAACAACGATTGCAAATATCACCTTCCAGTGAAAGGCGTCGTCGTCAGCATTGTCTGCTTCGTTCTGTTTGAAGGTATCGGAGTCACTCAACCCGTCAACCTTGTATTGGACAATCCTGTCAATCTGCCTGTCGATCTTCTTGTTATGGCTGCTGTTCATTGAAATAACGACCAACCAGACGATGAGCCATACCCCCAGCGTTGGAATGCATAGCAGCAGGTGCAGGACATGGTTTGTGGTCCGCTTCCGGCTAGTGAGGACGAAGAGCTGTTCGTTCATGGCTTACCCTTTCTACGTGTTATTGGTTGCCCTAGTGGGGCTTGCAAGCACAATTGTATCATCTAGTGTGTCATCATTCAGTGTGTTCACGATCAGGATACATCCGACCATCATTTGGGGATGCAACCAAATCAAAATCTTAGAAAAGGCTTCGGCCAACGAATCCGAGAGCTTCGCAGCAGTCAGGGCTTCAGTCAGGAAGCTTTCGCTGATAAGTGCGGCTTCGTTCGGACATACATGTCTCGTATTGAGACTGGCACGGCCAACCCCAGCCTAGATGCGGCCAAGGTGCTTGCTAATGGACTGGGAATGACGCTGTCAGAACTGCTACAAGGCCTATAACAACCTTCTCCTGCACAACAAGGACCTGTCTATGGCAAAGAAGGGCAAGAAAAAGCGCAAGCAAGGTCAGGACAAAATTCCACGGGACCTCTACGTCTACGGGCAAGTGAAAGAGAACGTCTCATCACTTACGTTGGAATATGATCCTACGACCCAGCAACTGCATATCCCTGAAATCGATCCAAGCAGCATTCGTCGCCAGATCACTCATAAACGAGAGAGTAAAGACGATAAGGTCCTCTATTCTGCCCCAGCCAATGACTTCTCGATGTCTCTGGGCGATTTTGCTGAGCTGAAGACACGCTTCGATTACCTGATGGCTGTTGACACAAATACGCTTACAGAGATTCATCAAGGCTATCGGGTGAGCGTTTGTAGCATCTACGTGGTGAAGGAGCCTCTACACTCGCTTGGAGCCGAAATCCGTTACGACCACCATGCTAGCTACATCATCTTGAATACGGATCATGAAGCCAAGAGTGAGCCCATCGGATGGCATCTAGCGATCGCTCGGAGTCTCGATCCACTGTTCTTGCAAAGCTGTAAAATCGGGATGATCGTGGATAGTGAGCTGGGCAAGCACCTTGACATCAACTCTGGCAGGGAGCCGTATTATGGTGAAAGCTACCTGCCGCCAAGCCTGAGGTTTTTGTACGCCTCCAGCGATAAGTCAGCGACGTATGCAAACGACATGATTCGCCTCTGTGATAACGCTGCCACGATGGTGCTCGATGAGTTCAAGCGTATTGGTATTGCTGATGTGCTCAGACATAAGCCAATCGAGGTTGGGACGGCGCTGTGCTTTCCAGTGATCTCCACCCATCCAGATGAAATCCTTTGATAGCCCCCCTAAAAAACGGATCGTGGCTTCGAGCAAATTACTGAAACCTTCAATCGCGACTGATCAACCTACTCTGATGCCACGTCACGAATATACCTTTTTGGGTATACATCAGCGAACACGCCCTGATGGTCGCTTGCAGGTGTACCGAATAACTCAATAGACAACCCTAACGAGCACAGGCACAATCGCTACACCCAAAACGGTACAAGGCATTCAACATCATGTTCATCCGTGCTTACCTTCGCGCTTCGACAGACTCACAAGACGCCAGTCGTGCCAAGGACTCCCTGATCCAGTTCGCTGCTGACAACGGTCATAAGATCGCTGCCTTCTACGTTGAGAACGAATCGGGAACCAAGCTCGACCGTGTTGAACTCTTCCGCTTGCTGGACGATAGCCACGACGGCGACGTACTGCTGATTGAGCAGGTGGATAGGCTGTCCCGTTTGTCTCCCGATGATTGGATAAGCCTGAAGGCCATCATAGCGGCCAAGAAAGTCACGGTGGTGTCTCTCGACTTGGCTACCAGTCATGCCGCATTGAAGCCCGCCCAAGGTCAGGATGAATTCACTAAAGGCATGATCACTGCTGTGAACGGGATGCTACTCGATATGCTCGCTGTGGTTGCACGCAAGGACTATGACGACCGCCGCCGCCGTCAGGCTGAGGGTATTGAGAAGGCAAAGGTCAGAGAGGTGTACAAGGGGCGGCAGGTCGATCAGGCACTTCACGGCCGAATCAAGGAATGTCTCGATGCTGGCAAGAGTATCCGCAAGACCGCCGAGATTGTTCAGTGTGCGGTGTCCACGGTGCAGCGAGTGAAGGCCGGGTAACAGCATTGGTGCTTGCCATGCCCCTGCTTTGATCGGGGGCGACAGAAACTGACTGCTCTAACTTATTTCATAATCAAGAGCTATTCCTATTTGACGTATCGCCCCCTGCTTGGCGATTCGGATAGAGCCGACAGCTTATTTCCCCTGCTGCTGTATCAAGTGCATATCGAAGCGCACCGGAAATTTTGGCGGGGGATATAGGGAAGGTACTAGAAAAACAGGTCCGCTTTTCACCATGGATACTGATGCTCTGCCAACGATCTGCCCGCTAGACATCTGGACAACCGTCAAAGCACACTGCCACCATAGGGTCACATCAAGACCAGTAAGGCAAGGATAGAAAATGCGGATACCACAAGAAATTTTAGAGCAGATAAAGGACGACCCGACAACCGGAGCAATTGCAGCCTGCGAGTTTGTAGAGGAAGAGTTCAATAATGGCAATTCGTGGGTACCATCCGACGAAGAACTCCTATTTGAAATTTACGCCCTATTATTCAGTTTGAAGGAAGCAGGGCGAATCTCATATCTTCAAGATGCCCCAGATCTAAAAGCCTCCTTTCCAAATATTTGTGTACGCATTAGTCAGTTCGTAGATGGCGTCAAAGAACAATTACAATCTCAGCGTCGAGACCAGACTAACGAACGCAGGCTCGACAACTTTAAAAATCACTTCTCTCTTGCCCTCAGCAATACGTTTGGCTACGAGTTTACGGATGGAGATTTAAAGCGTATTCGGGCATTAATTAATGAGTTACGCGAACTGATAACCGATAATACCGAACTAGATGAAGACCACAAACGCCGTTTACTGAAACGCTTGGAAAAGATGCAGTCGGAAATCCACAAAAAGGTATCTGACCTTAATGCTTTCTACGGTCTTGCGGTCGAAGCAAGCGTAGTTCTCAAAAAAGTAGGTGAGAACGCCAAGCCGATAGTGGATCGGATAAAAGAACTGACCGGTATATCTTGGAATACGCAAGCACGTGCTGAAAATTTGCCGTCTGGAACAGAACCACCAATGCTTGAAAATGATGCCACCCCACGAGCGATTGAGTGACTACATTTTCAAATCATGCAGGAAGCAATGGCAATGAAAGACATCGTGATTACCGTAGTGAATTTCTTCGCTTGGCTAGGGATCGTTGTGGCAACGGTAGTGGGCTATTTTGCAATGAGGGCAACTACGAGCACATCGGAGCATTAATAGGCTTTGCTGTTGGCTGCCTAGGCCCCGGAGTGTGGTTTGTACTCTCACAATCCACCCAAAATATTCAGACAATCCGAGACATTGCCGTTAAGCAGTCTCAAGGGTGATTTATGATCCGATAGCTAGTAGCTATCGGATACGCCTAGCTAGTCTTCGTAACTGGTCTTGATACCAAGTTGCTGGCGTATCACCGTCAACGCGTCATATACGTATCGGGCATGATCAGGTTTTGCACTATTGTATGCTGGGCTTGCCTCCCACTCTCTCGCGCTCACATTTAGCGAATAGGCGATGTGGTTCAGACTTCGCGCTGCTAGGGTAACTCCGGTTTTTTTGGGTAACCGGAAGAACAGTCTCGCTGCACGATAGAACATGATCGTGGCAGCAGCAGAGACTATCTCTGCCGAATGATCAGATAATTTTCCCGACAACTCGTCATCGACGGCTGCGTTGGTAATCTTGGCTTGATGCCTAAGAATCGTATTAGAAAGCCGAGCTAGTGCGGCTCTGAAGGCTTGTATGGGTTCAATCACCATTTTGAGTAGATATTGTCCGATTAGGAAAACAACAACTCCGATCAGCGTCGGGATTACAAAACTCATGGATATCCCTCAATGGAAGCTAGGCATTTCGCAAGCCATGTTACCGACCGCTGTAGCTGGGCGCCATCACGTCATCGGCATTCACATTGCTCAGTGTGAACGAACCCTATATTTTGTGAACGTTCTGCATGAAACCCAAAGCACAAAAAAGGGCCCACCTTTCGGTGAGCCCTTCTAGACCGCCCAGCAGAGCGGATTTTGTTTGGTAGGCGCGATTGGACTCGAACCAACGACCCCCACCATGTCAAGGTGGTGCTCTAACCAACTGAGCTACGTGCCTGCTGTGAGGCGGCATTCTACGGAATTCCCAGGGGGTGTCAACACCTTTTTTGCAGCTAAGCCTATGAATATGCGTATTTTTTATTTCTTGGCGGTGCGACGTGATTTTTGGGTGGCTGGCAGCGGATTTTCAACTCAGGTAGGATCGGCGCACTCGTAAAAAATATAAAACAGAGGTTCCAGGATGGCGAACACCCCCTACCCCCAATCGTATTACGCCGCGTCCGCCAATGCGGCTCATCCTCGGCCCGCCCTGGAAGGCGAAGTGGAAACCGATGTATGCGTGATCGGCGCTGGCTATACCGGACTTTCCAGTGCGCTGTTTCTACTGGAAAACGGTTTTCGCGTGACCGTACTGGAGGCCGCTAAAGTCGGCTTTGGCGCCTCGGGTCGCAATGGCGGGCAGATCGTCAACAGCTACAGCCGCGATATCGATGTGATAGAGCGCAGCGTCGGCCCTGGACAGGCACAGTTACTGGGGCAGATGGCGTTTGAAGGTGGCAGGATCATTCGGGAGCGGGTAGCCAAATATCAGATCCAGTGCGACCTGAAGGATGGCGGCGTGTTTGCTGCGCTCAACAGCAAGCACATGGGCCACCTGGAGTCACAGAAGCGCCTGTGGGAGCGCTACGGACACGCGCAGCTTGAGTTGCTGGACGAACGGCGCATCCGCGAAGTAGTGGCTTGCGACAACTATGTCGGCGGCCTGCTCGACATGAGCGGCGGACATATCCACCCACTCAACCTGGCCCTGGGTGAAGCTACGGCCGTTGAATCCCTCGGCGGCACAATCTACGAACAGTCGGCGGCAGTGCGCATCGAGCGCGGCGCCAATCCGGTGGTGCATACAGCCCAGGGCAAAGTCAGGGCCAAGTTCATCATCGTCGCGGGTAATGCGTACCTGGGCAACCTGGTGCCCGAACTGGCGGCCAAGTCCATGCCGTGCGGCACACAAGTGATTACCACCGCACCGTTGGGAGATGAGCTGGCCAAGACCCTGTTACCGCAGGACTATTGTGTCGAAGACTGTAATTACCTACTCGACTACTACCGCCTGACCAGCGATAAACGCCTCATCTTCGGCGGAGGCGTAGTGTATGGGGCACGTGACCCGGCGAACATTGAAGCGATCATCCGACCGAAGATGCTCAAGGCTTGCCCGCAGTTGAAGGACGTGGGGATCGACTACGCCTGGACAGGCAATTTCCTACTGACCCTGTCGCGCCTGCCTCAGGTCGGTCGCCTGGGAGACAATATCTATTACTCCCAAGGCTGCAGCGGTCATGGTGTGACGTATACCCACCTGGCAGGCAAGGTACTGGCGGAGGCCCTGAGAGGCCAGGCAGAACGTTTTGATGCGTTTGCCGACCTGCCACATTACCCATTCCCGGGCGGGCAACTCCTGCGCACGCCATTTGCGGCAATGGGAGCCTGGTATTACGGGCTACGGGACAAGCTGGGCTTCTGAGGAAACAGCTGGAGCCGGATCATCGGCCCCAGCTGATTATCAAATCGCAGAAACAAAAAACCCCGGTCTTTCGACCAGGGTTTTTGCTATCGGATCAAAGAAGCCAACGGCTTTCTTTGTGCTTCAAGGCGTTCAGTGGGCCTTGAGACAGATATGGCGCAGCGGACGGGACTCGAACCCGCGACCCCCGGCGTGACAGGCCGGTATTCTAACCGACTGAACTACCGCTGCGTATCGCTCAGACTGCTGAAGCATTAGCTTCAACCGCCTTCAAACATCTGACTGACCAGCCTTGGCTGTTCAATCTCAAACCCGAAAATTCGGGCCTGGAAAATATGGCGCAGCGGACGGGACTCGAACCCGCGACCCCCGGCGTGACAGGCCGGTATTCTAACCGACTGAACTACCGCTGCGCGTCGGTGCAACTTTAACGTTGCGTCTTGCCCAAAGGCAAAACTCTCAAGAAGTGGTGGGTGATGACGGGATCGAACCGCCGACCCTCTGCTTGTAAGGCAGATGCTCTCCCAGCTGAGCTAATCACCCTTTGCTTCGTTGAGGCCGCGAAATTTACGCAGGTAGCGGACCTAAGTCAATAGCCTGCTTGAAGTTTTTCAGAAAAAGACAAAACAGCTCAAGACCGCTATCTGCACTACTCGCTATAAACCATCTTCTTGCTCATACCACCGTCCACGACAAACTCTTGCCCGGTGACAAATCCGGCCTGGCGCGACAGCAACCAAGCCACCATCGCCGCCACATCCTCCACGGTACCAACCCGACCAGCGGGATGCTGGGCATGATCCGCCTCAGTCAATGGCTCGGCACGCCTGGCAGCAAGGTCACGGGCATCGATCCAGCCAGGGCTGACGGCGTTGACCCGAACCTCGGGACCCAGGCTCATCGCCAACGCATGAGTCAGTGCCAGCAGCCCCCCCTTGCTGGCCGCATAAGCCTCGGTATCCGGCTCCGATTGCCTAGCCCGAGTCGAGGCCAGGTTGACGATGGCACCGCCATGGGCGCGCAAATACGGGGCGCAATGCTTGGCCAACAACATCGGGCCGCCAAGATTCACCGCCAGCACACGATTCCAGTGAGCCAGGTCCAGGCTTTCCAGGGTGATATTGCGCGGATCAGCCACGGCAGCGTTGCACACCAGAGCATCCAGGCGACCGAACTGGCCAAGCACTTCGGCAACGCCGAGAGCGACCTGCTGCTCATCAGCCACGTCCATGGTAATAAACCAGGCATTGTCACCCAGCACCTTGGACACCTTGGCGCCGCGCTCACGGTCCAGATCCGTCAACACCACCTGCCAGCCTTCGCTGATCAACCAGGCCGCAATGCCCAGGCCGATGCCGCGCGCCGCTCCGGTCACCAGGGCGACCCGACCATTGCTCGCCCCACCCGCCTCTCTGGACCACTCGATCACAAGGCAGCCAGCCCGCGAGCCAGGTCAGCCTGCAAATCGGCTACGTCCTCCAGGCCCACTGCGACGCGAATCAGACTGTCCCGGATACCGGCTGCCTCACGCTCTTGTGGCGCCAGGCGACCATGGGAAGTAGTACTAGGATGGGTGATGGTGGTTTTACTGTCGCCCAGGTTGGCAGTGATAGAGATCAAACGCGTGGCATCGATAAAGCGCCAGGCCCCCTCTTTGCCGCCCCGGACCTCAAAGCTCACCACCGCCCCGAAGCCGCGCTGCTGGCGCTGGGCCAACTCGTGCTGCGGGTGGCTTTTCAGGCCGGCGTAATGGACCTTCTCGATACCGTCCTGCTGCTCCAGCCACTCGGCCAGCGCCTGGGCGTTGGCGCAATGGGCCTTCATCCGCAGGCTCAGGGTTTCCAGGCCCTTGAGGAAGATCCAGGCATTGAACGGGCTCAATGTCGGCCCTGCAGTGCGTAAGAATCCCACCACTTCCTTCATTTGCTCGCTGCGGCCGGCAACCACGCCGCCCATGCAGCGCCCCTGGCCGTCGATGAACTTGGTCGCCGAATGCACCACGATATCGGCACCCAGCTTCAACGGCTGTTGCAATGCCGGCGTGCAGAAGCAGTTATCAACTACCAGCATTGCACCTTTGGCGTGAGCGACTTGCGCCAGGGCGGCGATGTCTACCAGTTCAGCCAGCGGATTGGACGGCGATTCGACAAACAGCAGCCTGGTGTTGGCCTTGATGGCCGCATCCCAGCCCGACAGATCCACCAACGGCACGTAGTCGACTTCGATGCCGAAACGCTTGAAGTACTTCTCGAACAGACTGATGGTTGAGCCAAACACGCTGCGTGACACCAATACGTGATCGCCGGCACTGCACAGGCTCATGACCACCGCGAGGATGGCCGCCATGCCCGTCGCCGTGGCGACAGCCTGCTCAGCCCCTTCCAGCGCGGCGATACGCTCTTCGAATGCGCGCACAGTCGGGTTGGTGTAGCGGGAGTAGACATTGCCCGGGACTTCCCCGGCAAAACGCGCAGCAGCATCTGCCGCCGTGCGGAACACATAGCTGGAAGTGAAAAACATTGGATCACCGTGCTCACCTTCCGGCGTACGGTGCTGTCCGGCACGCACAGCCAGGGTATCGAAAGCCACGCCATCGAGGTCGCTGTCCAACCGACCGGCATCCCATTCCTGACTCATGCTGCCACTCCTCAACTCAATTCTTTATTTAAGATACAAAACCGGCCCCTCAGGGCCGGTATCTACTCAGTTGTTGTACAGATCGATGATCGCGCTGACCGCCTGGGTCTTGATCTTGGAAGAGTCGTTACGCGCCTGCTCGATCTTGTTCAGGTAAGCCTCGTCGACGTCACCGGTCACGTACTTGCCATCGAAGACGGCACAATCGAACTGGTCGATCTTGATCTTGCCGCCACCGACCGCTTCGATCAAGTCCGGAAGGTCCTGGTAGATCAGCCAGTCGGCACCGATCAGGTCGGCGACATCCTGGGTCGAACGATTGTGAGCGATCAGCTCATGAGCGCTCGGCATGTCGATGCCGTAGACGTTCGGGTAGCGAACGGCAGGCGCTGCGGAACAGAAGTACACGTTCTTCGCACCGGCTTCGCGGGCCATCTGGATGATTTGCTTGCACGTGGTACCACGCACGATGGAGTCGTCCACCAGCATCACGTTCTTGCCACGGAACTCCAACTCGATCGCATTGAGCTTCTGGCGCACCGACTTCTTGCGAGCCGCCTGGCCCGGCATGATGAAAGTCCGGCCGATGTAACGGTTCTTGACGAAGCCTTCACGGAACTTGACGCCCAAGTGGTTGGCCAGCTCCAGTGCAGCCGTACGGCTGGTGTCGGGGATCGGGATGACCACATCGATGTCGTGCTCAGGACGCTCGCGCAGGATCTTCTCGGCCAGCTTCTCGCCCATGCGCAGACGCGCCTTGTACACCGAAACGCCATCGATGATCGAGTCCGGACGCGCCAGGTAGACGTGTTCGAAGATGCACGGGGTGAGTTTCGGCGCTACAGCGCACTGACGGGTGTGCAGCTTGCCATCCTCAGTGATGTAAACCGCTTCGCCCGGCGCCAGGTCGCGGATCAGGGTGAAACCCAGCACATCCAGGGACACGCTTTCGGAGGCAATCATGTACTCGACGCCTTCGTCGGTGTGACGCTGGCCGAACACGATAGGACGGATGCCGTGCGGGTCGCGGAAGCCGACGATGCCGTAACCGGTGATCATTGCCACGACCGCATAGCCGCCGACGCAACGGTTGTGCACGTCGATCACTGCCGCGAACACATCTTCTTCGGTCGGCTGCAACTTGCCGCGCTGGGCCAGTTCGTGGGCAAACACGTTGAGCAGCACTTCCGAGTCGGAGCTGGTGTTGACGTGACGCAAATCAGATTCGTAAATCTCCTTGGCCAACTGCTCGACATTGGTCAAGTTACCGTTATGCGCCAACGTGATGCCATACGGCGAGTTGACGTAAAACGGTTGAGCTTCGGCCGAGGTCGAGCTACCAGCGGTCGGGTAACGCACATGGCCAATGCCCATGTGCCCGACTAGGCGCTGCATATGACGCTGATGAAACACGTCACGTACCAGACCATTGTCCTTGCGCAGGAATAACCGGCCGTCGTGGCTGGTCACAATACCGGCAGCGTCCTGGCCGCGGTGCTGGAGGACGGTTAGCGCGTCATACAGCGCCTGATTGACGTTCGACTTACCGACGATACCGACGATGCCACACATGCGACGCAACCCCTACTTAATGAATCTTGACTGAACACAGCTTACTCGGGCGTGTTGCCTGGCAAGAAATGCTCCTTGAACGGAATATCAGCGGGTACGCTGACTCCGCTGGCCAGCCACTGACTGCTCCACCCCAATATGAGGTTCTTGGACCAGTCTGCAACCAATAGAAATTTTGGCACGAGACTCGACTCCTGCCACCATGAATCCTGCTGTACCGGGCCCAGGCTCAAAAGCCCGACCGCAACGACCACCAGCAACGCGCCACGCGCCGCGCCGAAGGCCATGCCGAGAAATCGATCGGTCCCGGAGAGGCCGGTGACACGTATCAATTCGCCGATAAGATAATTGACCATTGCTCCCACCAGCAGCGTGGCGATGAACATGATGGCGCAGCCCGCGATAACGCGCGCCGAAGGTGTTTCGATGTATCCGGCAAGGTACACGGCCAGGGAGCCGCCGAACATCCAGGCTACGACTCCTGCGACGACCCAGGTCAGCAACGACAACGCTTCTTTTACGAAGCCGCGACTTAGACTGATCAAAGCGGAGATGGCGACGATTGCAACGATCGCCCAGTCAACCCAGGTAAATGGCACAGTGCAGCCTACAGACGGATAAGGCGGCGCATTTTAGCAGAGCGCCGGGCTATCGGTAAGCTGTGATTGTCGGTGCCTTGTAAATCAGTAGCTTGTGACGAGCCTGGGCCATTTAAAGAACCTCAGAAACCAATGTGGGAGCGGGCAAGCCCGCTCCCACATTCAGATCGTATTGCCTGCTCAGCCGCGCTCGGGCTGGAACCGGGTGACGAACCCTTTCAGGTTTTGCTGGCGGCCCAGCAAGTCACGCAAACGATCAGCCTCGGCCCGCTCGATCAGGGGTCCGACAAATACCCGGTTCTTGCCGTCGACCGTACGGATATAGGCGTTATAGCCCTGGCTACGCAGTTTTTTCTGCAAGGCTTCGGCACTTTCCCGATTGGACAGACTGGCGAGCTGCACAGACCAACTGATCGGCAGGCCATTGGGATCAATGCGGCTTTGCCCGACTTCCGGCTTGCCTGGCGCAGCAGGCTGCGGAGCCACGGGCTTGGGTGCTGGAGCCGGCGTTGCTGGCTTGGCCGCAACCGCTGGTGCAGCAAGTACAGGGGCAGGCTCCACTACCGGAGCACTAGGCTGGACCGGCATCGACGGCGCCTGCTGCTCGGCGATCTCTTCGTCGGTCGGCACAGGTTCCTGCGGCAACGCCTGAGGCTCAGGCACCACCACAGGCTCGACCTGAACCTGGGGCACGGTGGGCACCTGAGGGGCGGACGGTGCGTCGACGACGACCTGGCGTTGTTCATCCTGACGGGAAAACAACATCGGCAGGAAGATCACCGCCAATGCCACCAGCACCAGGGCTCCAACCATTCGCTGCTTATATGCGCTATCCAGTAATGCCATGTGCAGCTTCCTCCGTGGAGCGCCGGGCCAACCATTCAAGCGCCTCGGCAACACAATAAAATGATCCGAACAACAGAATCTCGTCCTCGGCCGTTGCAACCGCGCACTGCGCCTCCAATGCAGCGGATACGCTGGCATGGGACGTCACCGACGCGCCAAGGTTCTGTAGTGCTACCTGCAAATCAACGGCAGGACGACTGCGACTGGTGTCCAATGGCGCCACCGCCCAAGCCTGGACATGGCCCAACAACGGCGCAACCACGCCACTTAAATCCTTGTCGACCAACAGCCCGAACACCGCCAGACGCCGGCCCACAGGCGGCATGCGCGCCAGACGTTGCGCCAGGTACTCGGCCGCATGCGGGTTATGCCCCACATCCAACAGCAGGTTCAAGCGTTTGCCATTGCATTCGAAAACGCGACGATCCAGGCGCCCCACCACCTGCGTACCCAGCAAGGTAGCGCCAATCTGCTCGGCATTCCACGGCAGATCAAGCAGCAGGTAGGCTTGCAGGGCGAGCGCAGCGTTTTCCATCGGCAGATTGAGCAGCGCGAGATCGCGCAACTCTACCGTCTGGCCGCGCGCGTCACGCCCGCGCCATTGCCAATGCTGATCGCCGATTTCGAGATTGAAATCACGCCCACGCTGGAAGAACGGGCAGTCCAGCTCACGCACCTTGTCCAGCAAAGTGTACGGCGGGTCGAGATCACCACACAGGGCGGGCTTGCCCCGACGGAAGATTCCGGCCTTCTCGTAAGCCACGGACTCACGGGTATCACCAAGATAGTCCACGTGATCGACACCGATGCTAGTCACCAGCGCCAGGTCTGCGTCCACGACATTTACTGTATCCAGGCGCCCACCGAGACCGACCTCCAGCACTACCGCATCCAACTGCGCACGCTCGAACAGCCAGAACGCCGCCAGAGTGCCCATTTCGAAATACGTAAGGGAAGTCTCGCCACGCCCAGCTTCAAGCGCGGCAAACGCTTCACACAGTTGCTCATCACTGGCTTCGACGCCATTGAGCTGCACCCGCTCGTTGTAACGCAGCAAATGCGGCGAGCTATAAACACCGACTTTCAGCCCCTGGGCCTGCATCAACGCCGCGACAAAGGCACAAGTAGAACCTTTACCGTTGGTGCCGGTGACTGTGATCACCCGCGGCGCTGGCTTGCCCAACCCAAGGCGGGCCGCTACCTGTTGCGAGCGCTCCAGCCCCATGTCGATGGCCGACGGATGCAACTGCTCAAGGTAGGCTAGCCATTCGCCGAGGGTACGCTGGGTCATAGGTTTGCTGGGACCGGCGGAACCACGATTGGCTCAACAGTCGGCGCAACGTACACCGGCGTCGGCAAGCCCATCATTTGCGCCAGCAGGTTGCCCAGGCGCGGACGCAGTTCGGAACGGGCGATAATCATGTCGATCGCGCCGTGCTCCAGCAGAAATTCGCTGCGCTGGAAGCCTTCCGGCAGTTTTTCGCGCACGGTTTGCTCGATCACACGTGGGCCGGCAAAACCGATCAGTGCCTTGGGCTCGCCAACGATCACGTCACCCAGCATTGCCAGGCTGGCGGAAACGCCGCCGTAGACCGGGTCGGTCAATACCGAGATGAATGGGATGCCCTCTTCACGCAAACGCGCCAGCACTGCGGAGGTCTTGGCCATTTGCATCAGCGAGATCAACGCTTCCTGCATCCGCGCACCACCGGAAGCGGCGAAGCAGATCATTGGGCAACGGTTTTCCAGGGCGTAGTTGGCGGCACGCACGAAGCGCTCACCCACAATGGCGCCCATGGAACCACCCATGAAGGAGAACTCAAACGCCGACACCACGACGGGCATACCCAATAGCTTGCCACTGACGGAAATCAACGCATCCTTCTCACCGGTCTGCTTTTGCGCAGCCGTCAGGCGGTCCTTGTACTTCTTGCCATCACGGAACTTGAGACGATCCACCGGCTCCAGGTCAGCGCCCAGCTCGGCACGACCATCGGCGTCGAGGAAAATGTCGATACGGGCACGGGCGCCGATACGCATGTGGTGGTTGCACTTGGGGCAAACGTCCAAGGTCTTTTCCAGCTCGGGACGGTACAACACAGCGTCGCAGGAAGGGCACTTATGCCAAAGACCTTCAGGAACCGAGCTTTTCTTCACCTCGGAACGCATGATCGAGGGGATCAGTTTGTCTACTAACCAGTTGCTCATGCTTTCTTTCTCCAGTACCGGTGGCTTGAACACAGCCCCGCGTATGCCCTTGAGCTAAATTCATTGATGTGGCGATGACAGAATCAGGACGGGGTCAGACGTTCGACCAGCCATTTCCTGAATCTGCCCTCAGCCTTCCAGACAACCCGCCAGCGCGTGGTTGCCACTTCATTCCGCGCCGCCCCAAGGCAGCGCCGGCCTGTTTTACACAGTGGTAGTTACTGACGGCGGCAACCTGCCAGCCGTCACATCAAGCCACTGCTGCTGCGCACTGCCTGCATGAATGCGTGAATCTTGCCTGAATCCTTGATGCCCTTGCCCTGCTCCACCCCGCCACTGACGTCGACGGCGTAGGGGAGAACCTGGGCAATGGCCTGCGCCACATTGTCGGCAGACAGACCGCCAGCCAGGATGATTGGCTTGCCCAGCCCCCTGGGGATCAACGACCAATCGAATGATTCCCCAGTGCCACCCGGAATACCTTCGACATACGCGTCGAGCAAAATCCCACTGGCCCCGGTGTACGCCGCACAGCTGGCGGCAATATCGTCACCGGCCCTGACCCGCAGGGCCTTGATATATGGACGGTGATAGCCCTCGCACTGATCAGGGGTTTCGTCGCCGTGAAACTGCAACATGTCCAGCGGCACGGCATCAAGGGTCTCATTGAGTTCACAGGCGCTGGCGTTAACGAAAAGCCCCACGGTGGTCACGAACGGCGGCAGGCCGGCAATAATCGCCCGCGCTTGCTGGGCCGTAACCGCCCGCGGGCTTTTGGCATAGAACACGAAGCCAATGGCATCGGCGCCCGCCTCAACCGCAGCCAGCGCGTCTTCCATGCGGGTAATCCCGCAAATCTTGCTGCGAACGGCTGACATGTTGTGGGAACCTCAGGGGTTATCCGGGAAAGTCCCGGATGGTAACAAATGCTTTTCCGGGCGTCAGCCGCCAAGTTCAGTGAAACCGGTCAAGAAGTGTGGCCCGATAAAACGCTCCGGCAGCTCGAACTCATCCCGATACTCGACATCCACCAGATACAGGCCAAACGGGTGCGCCGTGACCCCACCGGTACGACGAACCCGGCTTTCCAGTACTTCCCTGGCCCACTCCACCGGACGCTCGCCAGTACCGATCGTCATCAACACCCCGGCGATATTGCGCACCATATGATGCAAAAAAGCACCAGCACGGATATCCAGCACAATCATCTTGCCGTGACGGCTCACCCGCAGGTGATGGACTTCCTTGATTGGCGACTTCGCCTGGCATTGGCCAGCCCGAAAGGCGCTGAAATCATGAATACCCACCAAGTGCTGGGCAGCCTCGGCCATGCGCTCGACATCAAGCGGGCGGTGGTTCCAGGTGATTTCTTCGTTCAAGTGGGCCGGACGGATCTGATCGTTGTAGATCACATAGCGGTAGCGCCTGGCAATGGCCTTGAACCGTGCATGGAAGTGCGCCGGCATGACCTTGGCCCAACTGACGCTGATGTCGTGGGGCAGGTTGATATTGGCACCCATGACCCAGGCTTTCATGGAACGCTCGACCTGGGTATCAAAATGCACCACCTGACCGCAGGCATGCACGCCAGCATCCGTACGCCCGGCACACATCAGCGAAACCGGTGAATCAGCGACTTTCGACAGCGCTTTTTCCAGCGTTTCCTGAACGGTCGGCACGCCAGAGGCCTGACGCTGCCAGCCGCGGTAGCGCGAGCCTTTGTATTCCACGCCCAAGGCGATCCTGAAAAAGCCGGCGGCCGCCATTTCGGCGGCCGCGTTATCTATATTTGCCAAGAACTGAGAGCCCGATGAGTTGCGCAAAGGCGGCCATTATAAGGCTGCGAGACGTCAACGCCATGTCTCTGGCTTTTTTAGTTGCCAGCACCAACAAAAACGGCAACCCGAAGGTTGCCGCAGTGTCCAGCGAGACCGTTCAGGCCAGGCGGCCGAGCATTTCCCTGGCTTCGGTTTTCTGCTCATCATCCCCTTCAGCCAATACCTCAGAGAGGATATCCCGCGCACCATCCGCATCTCCCATTTCGAAGTAGGCCCGGGCCAGGTCCAGTTTGGTGGCCACCTCATCGGTACCGGAGAGGAAATCGAATTCCGGATCGTCACTGCCCAATGCCGCATCTTCAGCCGTGAAGCTCGGTTCTATAGGTGGATGCTCAAGGCTCTGGGACAGGCGCTCCAGCTCGACGTTGACATCATTCAACTCTGAAGCAAAAGCGTTCGGCGTGGTCGTTTCCGGCGCATCCGGCTCATCCGCCAGAGACAAATCGAAATCTTCCGGTAGCTCAATGTCATCCAGTGCGGCTGGTGTCAGAGTGGGCGGCTCTACAGGCGGCAGATCCTTCATCTGATCTTCCAGCCCCGAAAGGAAGTCATCGTCAGCCTGGGAGGTTGGTGAATCCAACGGCAAGTCGAGATCAAAATCGGACAAGTCGCCCGGATCCGCTTTGGCTTGGGTTTGTTGCTGTAACACCGAGTCAAAACTCAAGTCTTCGACTTGCGGGTCCAGCGCTGTCGGCGAAGCAGCTTCAAGCTCGTCCAGGCTCAGATCAAAGTCCTCGTCCAAAGGAGCGGCAACCGGCGCTGGTTCATCCTTGAGCAGATCTTTGACGTACTGGGCATCCAGCGCCGCAGCCGCGACCGCCGCACTGACGCCGGCAGCCATCACGGCCATGGCCGGGAAGCGGCTTTTCAGCAGCTCGACCTGGGCATGGTTTTCGCCATTGGCGACCAGTTGGCGCTCCTGAGTCACAAAACCGTCTTTGTCGCCTTGCTGGCCGTAGACTTCCATCAGCTTCAGACGCAGGTCACTGCGCTTGGGCTCCAGCGGGATGGCCTCTGCCAGGATTGCAGCCGCCTGGTTCAGGTGGCCACGATCCAGGTGGGATTGCGCTTGCGCCAAGGCGTCAGTGGAACCCGCCTCGATAATCGGCTTGATGGCCGCCGCCACAACGACAGCAGGAGCGACGGGAGCTGAAGCTGGAGCCAGCTTGACGTTTGCCGGCGGGACGTCAAGGCCTTCGAAACTGTCTGAGGGCAGGTCCCGCTCAAGGTTCGACGAAAACTCAGGCTCTTCCAACGCTCGCGCCATGCGCAGGTGCTTTTCCTCTTCCAGGCGTGCGTTGCGATGGCGGGCCCATAGCAACAGGAGCAACAGCACCAGCAAGCCCGCCGCACCACCGATCACCCCCAGGACAATGGGGTTGGTCAACAGCTCGTTGAACTTGCCCTCAGTCGTGGCGGGCGCATCAGCCTTGGTCGACGCCTGGGCGGGCGCTACGACCGCTGCTGGTGCCTCGGCGCCAGGAGCCGCTGCCAGTTCGGCGGGCATCGCCGCAGGCTGTGCCGGGGCGCCACCATCGGCCTGCAACTGGGCCAACTGGTTGTTCTTGAGCTCGATCAAGCGTTGCAGCTTGTCCAACTGGCTTTGCAGATCAGCCATGCGGCTTTTGAGTTCTTCGTTTTCGCGCCGGGCCGAATCCAGGCTTTCCTGGGTCACCGCCAATTGGTTGTTCAGCGCCTTGTTGTCGCCGACAGCGCCCTTTACGCCGGTTTTCGCGGCATCAGCCGAGACCAGGCTCAGGTTGTCTTTCGCCGCGGTCTGCGAAGGAGCCGCGCCGGCCTGGGTGCGTTTAGTGGCATCCAGTTGCTGGCGCCCCGCCACCTGATTGCCTCCCCCGCGACGCCCTTGGCGCCAGGCCGCGTTCTGCGCACTCACCTCGGCAATCGCCTGGGGCTGTGCCAGACTGGTGCTTTGCACGGAATCAGGCAGACGCAGGACGGTGCCGGACTTCAGACGATTGATGTTGCCATCGAGAAACGCGTCCGGGTTCAGTGCCTGGATAGCCAACATGGTCTGCTGAATCGAACCGCCGTTACGGTGCTTGGCGGCGATTTCCCACAAGGTATCGCGGGAATTCGTGGTGTATTCATCAACCGTGGTCTTCCCGGAGGCCGAAGGCGCGCCGAGGCGTGGAGTCGGTGTGCTGGCTGGCGGCGCCTGGTCGAACTTGGCCGGGTCCAGCAAGACACTGTAATCACGCATCAGCCGGCCGTTAGGCCATTGCACCTGCAACAGGAAGCGCACATAGGAATCCGGCAACGGCTTACCGGAGGTGACACGCACCACGCTGCGCCCGCCAGGATTGAGCACAGGCGTGAAAGTCAGCTCATCAAGGAATGCCTGGCGGTCGACGCCTGCATCTACAAAGGCTTGGGAGGACGCAAGGCCGGGGACAATATCGGAGGCGCTCAGGCCACCCACATCCAGCAACTCGATCTCCACAGACAATGGCTGGTTCAGCTGCGACTTGAGAGTCATTTCCCCCAGTTGCAGCGCCTGCGCCATACCGGAAGACAGCGCCGAGGCGGCCGCTATTGCTAACACCAGTTTGCGAACTTGAACCATAGCCTCATCCTTTGTCTGAACACTCCCCGGCCTGCGAGAAGGTTGGGTATCGCTGCCATTCGGCATGGCGAGCCGATAAGTCACCGACACGCAATTTTTCCTGCAAGGAGCCCAAGCATAGCGCCTGGCTAGAATCAATCTACAAATTGCCGCCAAGTATCTTTTACACAAGGTCTTTTATCAACAACTGCGCCAGTTGTACGGCATTGAGTGCGGCGCCTTTGCGTACGTTATCTGACGTCAGCCACAGATTAAGTTCCGCCGGGTCATCCACCCCGGCGCGAACCCGGCCCACATAGACCACGTCCTGGCCCACTGCATCGCCCACGGCGGTGGGGTAATCACCCTCATCCACAAGCTCTATGCCCGGCGCGGCGTCGAGCGCGCGGCTAACTGCCGCAAGGTCGACCGGCGCGTCCAACTGCAACGACACAGTCAGGCTATCGCCAAAAAACACCGGGGCTTGAACGCAAGTTGCGGAAATCTTTAGCAAAGGTAATTCCAGAACCGCACGAAGTTCGTGTACGAGACGCTTCTCCAGGACTGTATGACCCTGGGCGTCTGGCGTGCCGACTTGTGCCAGCAGGTTGAAGGCCATTTGCCGATCGAAGAACTTCGGCTCCAGCGGGCGCACGTTCAGCAGTTCCGCCGTCTGGCGGGCCAACTCACTGACCGCTTCGCGGCCTTGCGCCGACACCGCCAGGTTCGCGGTAACGCTGACACGCTGGATATCCAGCAAACCGCGCAACGGCGCCAGGACCACCGCCAGGTTGGTGGCGGACGGGCTTGGGCTGCCAAGCTGGAACGGTTTTTTCAGGCCATCGAGAACATGAGCATTAGCTTCAGGCACCACTTGAAGCGCCTGCCCGGCGGGCAGGGCGCCGGACAAGTCGATCACCGAACACCCTGCCGCCGTGGCCCGTGGCGCGAAGCTCAGGGTTACCGCAGGGCCAGCGGCAAAGAACGCCAGTTGCGCCTTGCTGAAGTCGAACTCATCGACTTCCTTGACCCGCACGTTCTTGCCACGAAACGGTACCGACGCGCCGGCGGAGTTACTGCCTGCCAACAGGTACAGGGTGCCCACCGGAAAATCCAGCTCTTCGAGAATCTGCACCAGGGTTTCACCAACGGTACCGGTGGCGCCGATCACGGCGATTTCAAAGGTCTGGGTCATGGTAGCTGCCTCGGGCATTGCGGGGGGAGCGGCACTTTACCGGGTGGTAGGGGGCGAGGCAATTGGCCTGGGTTTTGTAGCGCCGCTGATGGCCTCATCGGGAGCAAGCCCCCTCCCACATTCAACCGAGCTCCCTCTTTGGAATGGAGGCAAATGTGGGAGGGGCTTGCTCTCGATGGGGCCCTGACAAGCAACAAAAAACCCGCGCCTGTCACCAGAGCGCGGGGTTCTCTTATTACCTCAAGCGATCAACGTTCCAGCAAGATCCGCAGCATGCGACGCAACGGCTCAGCAGCGCCCCACAGCAGTTGGTCGCCAACGGTGAACGCACCGAGGAACTGGCTGCCCATGTTCAACTTGCGCAGACGGCCCACCGGTACATTCAAGGTGCCGGTAACCTTGGTCGGGCTCAGCTCCTGCATGCTGATTTCGCGGTTGTTCGGCACCAGCTTGACCCATGGGTTGTGCTGGCTGATCAGCCCTTCGATATCGGCGATCGGCACATCTTTGTTCAACTTGATGGTCAGCGCCTGGCTGTGGCAACGCATGGCGCCAATGCGCACGCAAATCCCATCCACCGGGATCGGGTTCTTGAAGCGACCGAGAATTTTGTTGGTCTCGGCCTGCGCCTTCCATTCTTCACGGCTCTGGCCGTTCGGCAGTTCTTTGTCGATCCATGGGATCAGGCTACCGGCCAACGGCACGCCGAAGTTCTCGGTGGGGTAGGCATCGCTGCGCATGGCTTCGGCCACACGACGGTCAATGTCGAGGATCGCGCTGGCCGGGTCAGCCAATTGATCGGCGACAGCGGCGTGGGTCGCCCCCATTTGCTTGATCAGTTCACGCATGTTCTGCGCACCGGCCCCCGAGGCCGCCTGATAAGTCATCGCGCTCATCCACTCCACCAAGCCAGCCTCGAACAGGCCACCCAGGCCCATCAGCATCAGGCTGACGGTGCAATTGCCGCCGACGTAGTTCCTGGTGCCTGCATCCAACTGCTGGTCGATGACCTTGCGGTTCACCGGGTCAAGGATGATCACGGCATCATCCTGCATGCGCAGGCTGGAGGCGGCATCGATCCAGTAACCCTGCCAGCCGGCTTCGCGCAGCTTGGGGAAGACTTCGCTGGTATAGTCGCCACCCTGGCAGGTCAGAATGACGTCGAGGGTCTTGAGCTCTTCAATGCTGTAGGCGTCCTTGAGCGGCGCAATATCCTTGCCCACGGACGGCCCTTGGCCACCCACATTCGAAGTGGTGAAAAACACCGGCTCGATAAGATCGAAATCCTGCTCTTCCAGCATCCGCTGCATGAGCACGGAACCGACCATACCGCGCCAACCGATCAGACCTACACGTTTCATCGCAACTACACCTTGTTAAAAAGTGGGCCGCCTTGCAGCGACAACTGCAAGCGGGCCCGAGAGATTACAGATTCCGCAGCGCGGCGACTACTGCGTCGCCCATTTCCTGCGTGCCCACTTTGGTACAACCTTGCGACCAGATGTCACCGGTACGCAAACCCTGATCAAGAACCAGGCTTACAGCCTTCTCGATGGCATCGGCGGCATCCGCCAGATTGAAGCTGTAACGCAGCATCATCGAGACCGACAAAATGGTCGCCAGTGGGTTGGCAATGCCTTGGCCCGCGATGTCCGGCGCCGAGCCGTGGCAGGGCTCGTACATCCCCTTGTTATTGGTGTCCAGGGACGCCGACGGCAGCATGCCGATGGAACCGGTGAGCATCGAGGCCTGGTCGGAAAGAATGTCGCCAAACAGGTTGTCGGTGACAATCACATCGAACTGCTTCGGTGCGCGAACCAGTTGCATCGCGGCGTTGTCGACGTACATGTGGCTCAGTTCGACGTCCGGATAGTCCTTGGCAACCTCTTCGACGATCTCGCGCCACAACTGACTGGAAGCCAACACGTTGGCTTTGTCCACCGAGCAGACCTTCTTGCCACGCACACGGGCCATGTCGAAACCGACGCGGGCGATACGGCGGATTTCACTTTCGCTGTATGGCAGCGTGTCGTATGCCTGGCGCTCGCCATTATCCAACTCGCGCACGCCACGTGGCGAACCGAAGTAGATACCACCGGTCAGTTCACGCACGATCAGGATATCCAGCCCCGCCACTACTTCTGGCTTGAGGCTCGATGCGTCGGCCAGTTGCGGGTAGAGAATCGCCGGGCGCAGGTTGCCGAACAGGCCCAACTGCGCACGGATCTTCAGCAGGCCGCGCTCAGGGCGGATATCACGTTCGATCTTGTCCCATTTCGGGCCGCCCACGGCGCCCAGCAGCACAGCGTCAGCCGCGCGGGCACGCTCCAGGGTTTGATCGGCCAGGGGCACGCCGTGCTTGTCGATGGCAGCGCCACCGATCACATCGTGGCTCAACTCAAAGCCCAGGCTGTACTTGGTGTTGGCCAATTCCAGGACCTTGACTGCTTCTGCCATGATTTCCGGACCGATACCGTCGCCTGGAAGAATCAAAATCTGCTTGCTCATGCTTTCCTCGTTTCATCGGGCGACCCGCCCATGGGCAGGTCGGGAAAAATTATTAACGCTCGGCCCACACCACCAGCACATCGGTGCTGAAGGTGCCGTCGGCTTCAATCTCAAAATAATCGCGGACTTCCTGACCCATCACCTGCTGTAGTTCAAGGATCGCGGCGCGCAGGACTTGCGGCGTGCGCATGCGCTCGACCCAGGAGGTGTATTCCAGGCGCAGGCGCTGACGACTGCTGCTGCGCACGTGCAAGCCGGCTTCGTTGAGCTGGCACATCCACTCGCCGGCAGAATAATCGCGCACATGACTGGTGTCGCGCAGCACTTCGACCGTTTGCAGGTAAGTGTCCAACAGCGGGCTACCCGGCGACAAGACGTCCACAAACGCCGCCACGCCACCAGGCTTGAGCACCCGGCGTACTTCGCGCAAGGCTAGGCCAAGGTCACTCCAGTGGTGCGCGGAGTAGCGGCTGAACACAAAGTCGAACTCGCCATCGGCGAACGGCAAGCGTTCGGCGGCACCGTGTACCGTGCGAATGTTGCCCAGGCCACGATCCAGCGCTGCCGCGGCGACCACATCGAGCATCTGCTGGGAGAGGTCGTAGGCCACCACTTCTTTAACCAGCGACGCCACGTGGAAGCTCACATGACCGGCGCCACACCCCAGGTCCAGTAGTCGCGCACCGCCCTGCCCGACCAGTTCGGCCTGGAGCAGCGCAAATTCGGTACCTTGGGCATGCACGGCACTGTTCAGGTAGGCCGAGGCCTGTTCGCCGAATTGTTTTTGCACGACTTGGGTGTGGGCGGTGGTGGTCATGGTGGTTTCCTTGGGTTTTGTGTTGTTAACACTGGCCCCATCGGGAGCAAGCCCTCTCCCCCATTTGAAATGCGTTCCCATGTGGGAGAGGACTTGCTCTCGATGACGGCGGTCCTGCTACATCAAATCAAGCATCGCGAAACAACCAAGGCTGGCTCGCCCGGTGTCTGGCTTCAAACGCGGCAATCGCCTCGCCGTCCTGCAAGGTCAGGCCAATATCGTCCAGGCCGTTGATCAGGCAATGTTTGCGGAAGGCATCCACTTCAAAGTGATACACCTTGCCATCCGGACGGGTCACGGTCTGTGCGGCGAGGTCGACGGTCAACTGGTAGCCCGCGCAGGCTTCCACTTGCTTGAACAACTCGTCCACTTCTTCGTCGGTCAAGATGATCGGCAACAGGCCGTTCTTAAAGCTGTTGTTGAAGAAGATGTCGGCGTAGCTCGGTGCGATAATGCTACGAAAGCCATACTCCTCAAGAGCCCACGGTGCGTGCTCGCGGCTTGAACCGCAGCCGAAGTTTTCCCGGGCCAGCAACACGCTGGCGCCCTGGTATCGTTCGGCATTGAGCACGAAGTCCTTGTTCAGCGGGCGCTTGGAGTTGTCCTGGTAGGCATAGCCCACGTCCAGGTAGCGCCATTCGTCGAACAGGTTGGGACCAAAACCGGTGCGCTTGATCGACTTGAGGAACTGCTTGGGAATAATCTGATCCGTGTCGACGTTGGCACGGTCCAACGGCGCTACAAGACCTGTGTGTTGGGTAAAAGCTCTCATCGGGTATTCCTCAGATCAATTCGCGAACGTCGATGAAACGACCGTTGACGGCAGCCGCGGCAGCCATGGCCGGGCTGACCAGATGCGTGCGGCCACCGGCGCCCTGACGCCCTTCGAAATTACGGTTGGAAGTGGACGCGCAATGTTCGCCCGACTCCAAACGGTCCGGGTTCATCGCAAGGCACATGGAGCAGCCCGGTTCGCGCCATTCAAAGCCGGCCTCGAGGAAGATCTTATCCAGCCCTTCAGCTTCGGCTTGGGCCTTCACCAGCCCCGAACCCGGCACCACGATTGCCTGCTTGATAGTCGAGGCGACTTTACGGCCCTTGGCGATCACCGCCGCGGCGCGCAAATCTTCGATCCGAGAATTGGTGCAGGAACCGATAAACACGCGATCCAACTGAATATCAGTGATTGCCTGGTTGGCTTTCAGGCCCATGTACTTCAGGGCGCGCTCGATGGAACCGCGCTTGACCAAATCCTGCTCCTGGGCAGGGTCCGGCACATTTTGGTCAACCGCCAGGACCATTTCCGGCGAGGTCCCCCAGCTGACCTGTGGCTTGATCTGGGCAGCGTCGAGCTCGACCACCGTGTCAAACACCGCGTCGTCATCGGAGACCAGGTCTTTCCAGGCCTCGACCGCAGCGTCCCAATCGGAGCCTTTCGGGGCGAAAGGACGACCCTTGACGTACTCCACGGTTTTTTCGTCTGCGGCCACCATGCCCACACGGGCACCGGCTTCGATGGACATGTTGCAGATGGTCATGCGGCCTTCAATGGACAGGTCGCGAATCGCGCTGCCAGCGAACTCGATAGCGTGACCGTTGCCGCCAGCGGTGCCGATCTTGCCGATTACCGCGAGCACAATGTCCTTGGCTGTGACACCAAAAGGCAATTGCCCTTCGACGGACACCAGCATGTTTTTCATTTTCTTGGCCACCAGGCACTGGGTGGCAAACACATGCTCGACCTCAGAGGTACCGATGCCGTGGGCCAATGCACCAAATGCGCCGTGAGTCGAGGTGTGCGAGTCGCCGCAGACCACGGTCATGCCTGGCAACGTGGCGCCCTGCTCCGGGCCGATCACGTGGACGATACCCTGGCGCACGTCATTCATCTTGAATTCGGTGATGCCGTACTCATCGCAATAGTCGTCCAGAGTCTGCACCTGCAGACGCGACACGGTGTCGACAATAGCGTCGATGCCGCCCTTGCGCTCCGGTGTGGTCGGCACGTTGTGATCGGGCGTGGCAATGATCGAGTCCACGCGCCAAGGCTTGCGCCCGGCCAGTCGCAGGCCTTCGAACGCTTGTGGCGAGGTCACTTCATGGATGATGTGACGGTCGATGTAGATCAGCGACGACCCATCATCGCGCCGTTTCACTTCATGGGAATCCCAAAGCTTGTCGTAAAGCGTCTTGCCGGCCATCAGTCGGTCCTCATCAGCGTGTTTCTATGCCCTGGGCGTTGAACAGTTCAATAACCCTTTGGCTTGTGAGGCTGATGCTATGGCGTTACATTAAATAACTCAAATTCATATTTTTTATGCTTTGGATAACCAACTGGAATACACGCATGGATCTGGCCAACCTCAACGCATTTATTGCCATCGCCGAAACCGGCAGCTTCTCCGGTGCAGGGGAGCGGCTGCATCTGACTCAGCCTGCTATCAGCAAACGCATTGCGGGTTTGGAGCAGCAATTGAAGGTCCGATTGTTTGACCGGCTGGGTCGCGAGGTGGGCCTGACGGAGGCCGGACGCGCCCTGCTGCCTCGCGCCTATCAGATCCTCAACGTGCTGGATGACACCCGGCGCGCCCTGACCAACCTGACAGGGGAAGTCAGCGGGCGCTTGACCTTGGCCACCAGCCATCACATCGGCCTGCATCGCCTGCCTCCGGTGTTGCGCACGTTCACTCGGGAATACCCGAACGTTGCGCTGGATATTCAGTTTCTAGATTCAGAAGTTGCCTACGAAGAAATTCTTCATGGCCGCGCAGAAGTCGCCGTCATTACCCTGGCTCCGGAGCCTCATTCACTGGTAAGGGCCACGGCAGTCTGGGATGACCCGCTGGACTTTGTCGTCGCGCCTGAACACAGTCTGATCAATAACGGTAGTATCAGCCTGGCGGACATCGCCCGGCATCCGGCGGTATTTCCCGGAGGAAACACCTTTACCCACCATATTGTGCATCGGTTGTTCGAGGCCCAGGGTCTGGCACCGAACATCGCCATGAGCACCAACTATCTGGAGACCATCAAGATGATGGTTTCCATTGGCCTGGCCTGGAGCGTGCTGCCGCGCACCATGCTGGATGATCAGGTGGCGAGCATCGCTTTGCCGGGCATACAGCTCAGCCGCCAGCTAGGCTATATCGTGCACACCGAAAGGACGCTGTCGAACGCTGCGCGGGCCTTCATGAGCCTACTGGATGCACAGGTCGATCCGACAGGGGTGTCGGTATGAAGCCTTGCACCCCGTAGACCCTGACCCCACGCCGAACGCCCATTGAGCCAAGGCGCCTTGATAATGCCAAACCCCGTCGACCCCAAGCCACCATTGCCGCACATTCACACCCTGGACCCGCAGCAGGCGGAGCAAAGCTGGGAAAACGCCCCGCAACTGTTGGCGGCGCTGAATGCCGCACGGCTTGGCGCCTGGAGTTGGGACATCGATAGCGGACAGATCAGTTGGTCACGGGGCACTCAGGCGTTGTTCGGTTTTGACCCTCGACAGCCGCTGCCCATGGACCTGGCCTACCTCGACCTACTACCCGCCGAAGACCGGGATCGGGCAGTCCGGGCGTTTCATGCGGTATTGGCCGGGGAGCCCTTCGAGCACGCCATGCATCACCGCATTAAATGGCCCGACGGCAGCCTGCACTGGCTGGAAATCAATGGCAGCCTCCTCCCGGACCCGAGCGGCCGACGCCGTATGATCGGGGTGATACGTGAGATCACTCATCAGCGCGAACGCGAACAAGCACTCGCTCATTCGGAGAAACGCTTTGCGACGCTGTTTCACCTGTCACCGAACATGGTCCTGTTTACCCGCCAGCAAGACGGCCTGATCACCGAGGCCAACCAATATTTTGAAAGTCTGTTCGGCTGGCCTGTAGCCGATGCCATTGGCCGCACCACGCTGGATCTGGGCCTGTGGGTGCATCCGCAGCAGCGCTTGCAACTGGTCAAGGCCACACAGCGCAAGGGCGAGCCTATTACCATGGAGGTGCAGTTTCGCGCCAGCGACGCACGGGTGCTTGACGGCACCCTGAGCGCCCAGAAAGTCGAGCTGGATGGCGAGGACTACCTGATCAGCACATTTCTGGACACCACCGAACGCAAAAACGCCGAACAAGCTCTCAAGGACAGCCAGGAGCGCCTGGACCTGGCCCTCGACTCAGCACAAATGGGTACCTGGGACTGGCACATCCCCAGCGGCATGCTGTATGGCTCGGCGCGAGCGGCGCAGCTGCACGGCCTGGCGCCAACGCCGTTTCATGAGTCTTTCGAGGCTTTTTTCGAAGGCATGCCTGATGAAGAACGCGCGAACATGCGCGATGCCTACCGCACGCTGCGCGAAGGCCCGGCCGGCAATTATCAATTGACTTACCGCGTGCCGTTGGAGGACGGCAGCTCGCGCTACCTGGAAAGCCGCGCGCGGCTCTATCGGGATGCCAACGGTACACCGTTGCGCATGGCCGGCACGTTGCTGGACATCACCGACCAGGTAGAGCGTGAACAGCGCCTGAGCGCCTCTGAAGAAAAATTCGCCAGCCTGTTCCTCGCCAGTCCCGACCCGATTTGCGTAACCAGCCTTGCGACCGGTCAGTTCATCGAGATCAATCCGAGTTTCACCCAGACATTCGGCTGGACTGCCGCCCAAATCATCGGCCACAGCGCCGAGCAAACCGGCCTGTGGGATGAGTCCGCCCAGCACCGGCAACGCGCCGAACAAGTGACCCGGGAACAGGTGGTGAACAATTTTTCGCTCAGCGTCCGCCACAAAGATGGCCGCAGCCTGACGTGTGTGATTGCCAGTCGCTTGATCAAAGTGGGTGAGCAGCCGTGTATCGTCACCACTCTTCGCGACATCACCCAACAACAGCGCTCCGAAGCCGCGCTCAAAGCCAGCGAAGAGAAGTTCGCCAAGGCGTTTCATTCCAGCCCCGACGCTGTGTCGATCACCGAGCGCGATACCGGCCGTTATCTGGAGGTCAATGATGGCTTCTGTCGATTGACCGGTTATCAGGCCGAAGAAGCCATAGGCCTGACGCTCTACCAGATCGGCATCTGGGCCGACGAAAACCAGCGCGCTGCGCTGCTGGCCGAATTGCAGGCCAAAGGCCGGGTCCGTCACCTGGAAATGCTCTGGCGCAACAAGCAGGGAGCCTCGCTGGCGGTGGATGTATCGGTGGAGCCTATTACCCTCGATGAAACCCCTTGCCTACTGCTGACCGCACGTGACGTCAGCCTGCTGAAAAATGCCCAGGCGCAAATCCGTCACCTGGCCTACCACGACCCACTGACCAACCTGCCCAATCGCGCCTTGCTGATGGACCGCCTGAGCCAGCAGATCCACCTGCTCAAGCATCACGATTTGCGGGGCGCGCTGCTGTTTCTCGACCTCGACCACTTCAAGCACATCAATGATTCACTCGGCCATCCGGTGGGCGATACCGTGCTGAAAATTGTCACCGCGCGCCTGGAGGCCAGCGTGCGCATCGAGGACACGGTTGCACGCCTGGGCGGCGATGAGTTCGTGGTGCTGCTCAGCGGCCTGGAGGGTTCGCTGGTGGCCGTCGGTGCTCAGGTCCAGGCACTGGCCGACACCCTGCGTGACTTGTTGTCCGAGCCGATGTTCCTTGACGGACAGCGCTTGCAGGTCACCCCCAGCATTGGCATTGCGTTGATTCCCGATCACGGCTCTACACCGGCAGACCTGCTCAAGCGTGCAGATATTGCCTTGTATCGGGCCAAGGACTCGGGTCGCAACGCCACCCAAATGTTTCACAACAGCATGCAACACACGGCCAGCGAGCGGTTGCGCATGGAAACCGATCTGCGCCTGGCGCTGTCGCGCGGCGAATTCAGCGTGCACTATCAACCACAGGTAGATGCACGAGGCAATCGCATCGTGGGCGCCGAAGCACTGGTGCGCTGGCAACATCCGCAACTGGGTGCGCAGTCTCCCAGTGAATTCATCAAAGTGCTGGAAGACAGCGGTTTGGTCGTGGAAGTGGGGGCCTGGATCCTCGATGAGGCTTGCGGCGCTTTTGCCCAGTTGATTGCCGAGGGACTGATAGACCCTTTGAATTTCAGCCTGTGCGTCAACATCAGCCCTCGACAGTTTCGCCAGAACGATTTTGTCGAGCGCGTGGAACGCAGCCTGATGCAGCACCGATTACCATTGAGCCTGTTGAAACTGGAGATCACCGAAGGCATCGTGATTCAGAACCTTGATGACACCATCGGCAAAATGCATCGCCTGAAAAAACTCGGTGTCAGTTTTGCCATGGACGATTTCGGTACAGGTTACTCGTCACTGACGTACCTTAAACGCCTGCCAGTGGATGCCTTGAAGATCGATCAGTCCTTCGTGAGGGAGGCCACACATGATCCCAATGATGCAGAGATCATCCGCGCCATCGTAGCCATGGCTCACAGCCTGAATCTGGAGGTGATTGCCGAGGGCGTGGAAAACCCAGAGCAACTGGCATTCCTGCAAGGGCTGGGTTGCCACCTGTATCAAGGCTATCTGCACAGCCTCCCGCTTCCCATGGACGGGTTCAGGCAACTACTGAGGTAAGGCGCAAGGAAACGTCGCCTATCCATCAGCGAAAGTGCCCAGCCATCAGACTAACTTCAGCGCTGTGGTGTACCCGTTACTCCAGTTCGAAGGCAACAGGCGCTCCTTCACTCCGTACCTGTCCAATGCCCCATCAATGACTGCCATGGAGTGCTCCCCATTGGCCACAGTGCCAATGGCGCCGCTGGCCAGCTCTTTCGCACTGCTGTTGCGCACATATGCAAACAACCCAAGCCTGTCGAAAGCCTCGCCTGGATATTCTCCATCGTTGAGTGTTTCCATGGCCAATTCAAAACTGCGGTTGGCGCGAAAGTCGTTATTTTCTATCTGCGCACGCTTTGCACTCACGGCGTACATAAAGTTTGCATCCGCCAGCAGCCCCGGATCGCTGCCAAAAAAATGTGAGCCCGCCTTGGCCTTTTTCAACTCTTCGTCAGTCACGGTCAGCTTAAAGGAATCTCTCATGACGACTTCATAGCCGCTGGCTGTCTTGCTGACTTGCCGATAGATACCTTCGGGATTTTGCCCAAACCTCATCATCGCCGCCTTGATCGCCGACACGGTGACGCAGTTGCCCTGCACACCTTGATAGAACCCACTGAACAGATTATCGGGCTTGACGCCCACCGGCTTGCTGGACAGTTTCAGATTACCTTTATCAACGGTGCTGGGAGGCTCAACAACCGACTCATCATTGAAGAGCATGTATCCATAGCTGTTATTGACCGGCTGACGCTGATTGTATTCATGCTTAATGCCCTCCATGACCAAGGCCCCACCAAAGGTATGGGTCCCCATGACACCCATAGCCCCCTTCCCCGTCATATTGCTTGACGAAACATAGCGCGCCGCCCCTATCACGCCCATGCCTTCCAGGCATCTTTTGACTGTGTCCCCTTTGAGGGTCGCTGCCAAAGCACTTTCAAAACTGCCGAGGCCTTGTATCTGCTGTTTACGCTTCACATAGGCGGCAAGAGCAAAGTTTGCATCCTTTATAGCGGAACTGTCACTGCCGCCGAACCGTGAGGCTTGTGCCACTTGCTTTAGCTCGGCGTGGGATACTTGAACTTTATATTCATCCTTCATCGTCACTTCGTAGCCATTGCCTGACGCTTTCACCTCACGAAACATATCGTGTGGACTTTGGCCAAAGGTCATCATCATCAGTTTGATAACAGCCGCATGTGTACTGTTGTCAAAGGACTCACCAAAATTGCGTTGAGTGGCCGTAAAGGCATTCAGTATGTCACGAGGTTTATTACCGCTCTTCTTTGAAGAAAAACTCTGAGGCCACGGGTTTTCAGTCGCACCTGTGTTTAAAGTCTGCGTAAAACTTGAAGTGACACGCATGACTGAAGGCGCTAACCGAAATGACCGTGGCATCTCGCTCGCCCCCCGCGTCGCCGCAGAGTAATCAATAGCCAAACCTGCCTCACTATGCCGCGAGCCTGTTTGTGGGGCAGGATCATTTTGCCGATCCTTGTACTGTACGCAATTACCAGCACTATAACTTACAAGCATAGAGATACTCATCATAAACTCCAGAATAAATACAACGAAACCAAACCCTGCGCAGGAAAGTACTACAATGACTCAACTTCCATCCATACTCATGATCTTGCTTTTATAGGCGCACACTTGAACTCATACTCATCCAACCAAAGCCACCGCTTGTCCATGAGTTGGCCTGCCGCCCTGACGACCCCACAATTCTTCCCGGCCTTCGATAACAGCCACTGAATGTCCAGTTCGATTAACCATGCCTATCTGCCCGCGAGCCAATGCACTTACAGGAACACTGCGCATATACTCTTTCAAGCCAAGGCGCTTGAAACCCTCGCCCGCACCACGTTCATCCTCACCGTCATTGAGACTTCGCACCGCCGCATCAAAGCTTCTAGCGGCTCGACCATCGTTATTCTCCAGGTACGCACGCTTGGCACTGACAGCGAACATGAATTGAGCGTCCTTGAGCATGCCTTTGTCATTACCGAAAAACCTCGCACCACGCACCCCTGCTGCCAACTCTCGGCTGGTCAACGTCAACTCAAAGCCATCGCGCATGGTCACGCTATAACCATCACTCAACTTCTTTACTTGTTTATAAATATCGGTAGGGCTTTGCCCGAATTTGTGCATCGCGGCCTTGATCGCCGAGACCGTCACGCAATTACCATCGGGCCCCTGGCGAAAGCCGCTCCATATATTGTCAGCCTTCGCACCATTACGCTTACTCGACAAGTCGGGAAGCGGGGCAGAAGTGGTGTCTTGCGTTGGCGGGATTACTTCCGGAGTCACCTTGGGCAAGACGGGTGAAGATTCAATATCGAGATCACCCCCACCGCCATCAACTTTATTTGAAAACATTGTTAAAAGGCGATCAAACAAAGAGGTAAACATGGAAGCAATCTTTTGAAAAGCTGCTCCCACGTCACCTAGACCTGCCTGCAACTGCACAACGCTTTCATTCGCCGCAGTACTACTGGACGAAAAATTTATTCCTTTACTATGTAATGGAGCGCTTTTATCCAATACATCTGGAAAGCTCGACCTTGCTACTGAACAATCACACACAACATTCTGGACATTACTAATATTCATGGAGGACATTATTATTTCTTCCGCAGTATGCTTCTCCGCCCCATCACCTGTCGGAGAAGCAGTTGATTCATATTGAACTCAGAGTTGAACGTCATTGGATTAATGGAAATGCATTGGCATTTTTCATTCCTCTCTTCTCAGCGAAGCTCTAGTGCATTTAAACAGCCAGAGTGGCGACTGCTATGTATGGACTGGAACACAATAGCTGCCTCACAGCCCATACTTTCGTGGAGAGAAAAACGTTTGAGTTCCTGAAATCGCTGCACACACAAGGACATCCACATAAATATTCGGACTTTTCCCTATAGACTTCTTGATAAAGCCGCCATCCCAGCGATGGCACTATATAAAAAATAGTCACATCAGCTAAAACACTGTCAAAAGAGAAAGGAGATGACACTATTTTTTTAAACCGCGCTATGCCGTTCATGCTATTTGCCCGTGCGAGAGCCCAGGCATTCAAATACTCAGACTAAAAATCGCTGAACAAAAAAAAGGCGCCAGAGGCGCCCTTCTTAATTTCATAAGGCAGCTATAAAAATAAACTCAATGTTGCAATGCCGGCTTCTGCGCTCCGTTGATCGGGATACGCTTGGCCTTGGCCTCTTCTGGTACCACCCGCAACAGGTCGATACTCAGCAGGCCATTGCTCAGGTCTGCAGCCTTGATTTCAATGTGGTCTGCCAAGCGGAACGACAGTTTGAAAGCGCGCTGGGCAATGCCTTGGTGCAAGTAAGTCACGCTCTGGGCCTTGGAATCGCGCTTGCCACCACTGATGGTCAATACGCCCTTCTCTACCTGCAGCTCAAGATCGTCTTCCTGGAAACCGGCGGCCGCGATCACAATGCGGTATTGATCGTCACCATGTTTCTCGACGTTATAGGGCGGATAGCTACTGCCGGGCTCATTGCGCAAGGCGGTTTCGAACAAGTCGTTGAAACGGTCGAAACCCACGGAAGAGCGGAACAGTGGTGCCAGGGAAAATGCAGTACTCATGGTTCAAATCTCCTGAAATCTCAGCAAGGTTCTTTATCTCCACGACCCGAATCCGGCATCGTGTACTCCCTAGATAAGGACCGCTGATTGCATTTCAAGAGATCGTTGCGAAAAAATTCACATCATTTCGGGGTGTTCCATTCCCAACAAACGACTGACTTGCTGCAGGTCGGTTTCGCGGCGCAACGCCGTAAACAACTCCACCGCCTGAGGGTAATTGCGCGTCAGCATGGCCAACCACTGCTTCAAACGACCCGGCGCCTGACGCTCAGTCAATTGCGCCACCGATTGCCGCCAAAACTCCTGGAGCATCGGTTGCATCTCCATCCAGCTCATTGGCACCACGTCTTCACCCGCATGCGCCGCAGCAATTTGCCGAGCCAGGTCAGGACATGCGACAAGGCCACGGCCGAGCATGATGTCTTCCACGCCACTTATTTCCCGACAGCGCCGCCAATCCTCGACGCTCCATATATCGCCATTGGCGAATACCGGCACCTTGACCACGTCCTGCACCCTCGGGATCCACTCCCAGTGGGCAGGCGGTTTGTAGCCATCGGTCTTGGTCCGCGCATGCACAACGATGTGAGCCGCGCCGCCCTCGGCCAGAGCCGTGGCGCACACTAGCGCACCGTCCGGACTATCGAAGCCCAGGCGCATCTTGGCGGTCACCGGAATATGTGCAGGCACCGCCCGACGCACATGTTCGACGATCTGGTTGAGCAACTCCGGCTCCTTGAGCAGCACCGCGCCACCTCGGGACTTGTTCACCGTCTTGGCCGGGCAACCGAAGTTCAGGTCGATAACTTCCGAGCCCAGCTCACAGGCCAACGCTGCGTTTTCCGCCAGGCACACCGGATCGGAACCGAGTAGCTGCACACGCAATGGTACGCCGGCAGCGGTTTGTGCACCGTGCAGCAGTTCCGGCGCGAGCTTGTGAAAATAGGCCGGCGTCAGCAGACGGTCGTTGACCCGGATGAACTCGGTCACACACCAATCGATACCGCCGACACGAGTCAGCACGTCCCGCAGGATGTTGTCGACCAACCCCTCCATGGGCGCCAAAGCAATTTGCATGGGAAACACTCAACGAAAAACATGGCAACGAAGAAACGCAGCGCAGTTTACTGATTTCCCAGAGCAACGGTTAATCCATGTGTCCGGTGTACAACGCCATGCCATAGCCGTCGATGAACTCCGCCGGCATGCGCTTGGGTTTCCCGCTGGACATTTCGATACACACAAAGGTGGTTTGCGCGCGCAACAAGGTGCTGCCGTCGCTGGGCCGCATCAGTTGGAAATGCCGGGTCATTTTCAGGCGCTGATCCCAGTCGACAATCCAGGTTGCCAGCTGCAGTTCATCGCCTTCATAGCCAGCTGCCAGGTAATCGATTTCATGGCGCACTACGGCCATGGCTCGGTCAAGGCGCCGGTACTCGGTAAGATCCAACCCCAGGCGCTGGGAGTGGCGCCAGGCACAACGCTCCAGCCAAGCCACATACACCGCGTTATTGGCGTGACCCAGGCCGTCTATATCCTCAGGCCCGACCTGCAGATCAATGATAAACGGCGTTGCCAAGTCCCAGCCCATGCCTTGCTCCCGGTCGATTAGTGTCGGCGGCGAGCAGTGTAACTCATCGGTCAACTCAAGCGGTCTGACGCTCAGGCTGATGGCAACCAGCAACTAACGCCAGTACACCTTCGATCACCCGTGGATCAGCCAGTACTTTTTGATGCCCGCCTTGCTCCAGACGCAACAGACGGCTGTCGAACCAGGCCTCGTGAATCGCTTGCGAGGCCCTGACCGACACAAAATCATCGTCGTCGGCATGCACGATCAAGCCCGGCAGGTTCAGTTGATAATGTGCAACATCCAAGTGCCTTAGCGGCATGCCGAAGGCGTGTTCAACCTCCTGGATAAACGCCGAGCGCGCCCGAGCCGGCAGGCCGACCATGCCGGCAAAGCCACGCAACACATCGAGAAACCGCGACGGCGCGGCAATACTCACCAATGCGTTGGTCCGCAGCCCCAACTGCACGGCCAGCATCGCACTCGCACCACCCATGGAGTGACCGACTACAGCGTGCAGCGGCGGTAACTCGGCAGCAGCCTCCAGCATCGCCCTGGCGAACAGCAATACGTGAGCTTCGCGACCCGGCGAGCGGCCATGGGCCGGGCCATCGAGGGCGATCACCGAGTAGCCAGCTGCCACCAACGCGTTGATCAGGCTGGCAAATTGCGTCGGACGCCCTTCCCATCCGTGCATCATCAATACAGCCGGACCTTGCCCCCAACGCAGGGCGGACAGGCCGAAGCGCAATGTGATGCGCTCTGATTGCGCCAGCAACGGCAACTCCCAATCACGCGGCGGTAAATCCCGGGGCGTCATGAACACCCGACGCATCTTGCTTGCGATGGTTTGCGGCGCCAGCCTGCCCAAGGTGCCGTTGACGCCACGAATCCACTTTAACGTGCCCATCATTCACTCCCCAGGCTCGCAAGCCTTTCTCAGCGCACTGCCGACTTGGAGGCGCGCAATACGCGATCCGACAATTCTCCCGGCCCCAGGCCGCGAGCCAGGAACAAACCACCAATCATCAGCGCCATATCTGCCAGCGCCTTGTCGGTTTCTTCCGGGCTGGAAGCCAGCTGGGCGGCCATCAACTGGATGTGTTCGTTCAACACTTCGCGAAAACCGTCCGGCAAGCGCCCTATCTCGCCTACCGTTGCCGGCATCGGACAGGCTTGCTCGGTGGAGTCCCGGTGTTTGCGTGAGAGATAGAATGCCGCCACCAGAGCACGACGCTCCTCGCCGGTAAGGCTTGCATCCATATCATCAATAGCCGCTCGGCGCCCTGCCAGCAATTGCGCGAAGACCTCCAGCATCAAGGCGTCCTTGCTTTCAAAGTGCGCATAGAAGCCGCCAACTGTCAGCCCCGCCGCACCCATGACCTCACCCACACTCGGCTCGGCCGGGCCGCGTTGTATCAACGCAGCGCTGGCAGCCTGCAAAATGCGTTCGCGGGTTTGTGCTTTTTTATCACTCATGACGGCCTCCAAATATTACGAATAAAATATTATACTCATAATACTTTTTAGCAAGCGGTGAATTCGACCGTTGGTCAGAAGAGACTTTATGGAGAAGGAGGGAGAAAACCCAAACGCTAGACAAACAAAAGGGCCATTCAATAATTGAATGACCCTTAAAAATCCCGCAGAGCGGGTAATCGTGGCGTCCCCTAGGGGACTCGAACCCCTGTTACCGCCGTGAAAGGGCGGTGTCCTAGGCCACTAGACGAAGGGGACACAAACCTTCTGTACACCGTGATCAGGCTGACCTTGAAACTTGACCTGATCAGTTCAAGGCCGGTGTGGCCAGACCTTGAACGTGTAAATTGGTGGAGCTAAACGGGATCGAACCGTTGACCTCTTGCATGCCATGCAAGCGCTCTCCCAGCTGAGCTATAGCCCCGGATTTTTCGCCTCGCGGCGCAGCAGACCTTGCGAACTGCTTGTTGAAACTGGCGTCCCCTAGGGGACTCGAACCCCTGTTACCGCCGTGAAAGGGCGGTGTCCTAGGCCACTAGACGAAGGGGACAAAACCTTCTGTACAACACGATCAAGCTGTTTCTGAGTCAGTCTTGATCGATTCAAGGACGGTGTGGCCAGACCTTGAACCTATAAATTGGTGGAGCTAAACGGGATCGAACCGTTGACCTCTTGCATGCCATGCAAGCGCTCTCCCAGCTGAGCTATAGCCCCTCGTCGGTGAGGACGGGGCGAATCTTAATGGCGGTTTGGAAACGTGTCAAATTTATTTTCAACATTTTCCAAAGTTTTTTGCCGGGATAACAATCACTTACCGACGAAACCCCGGAAAACCTGGGTTTCGTCGTTACAACAGGCAGCTTAAGCGATGGCGCCCAGCAGCTTTTCCCATTCCTTGTTTTCTTTCTTCGACACACCGCCAAGCAAATCAAGGGCTTGGCGAAGGCGGAAACGCGTCAGGTCCGGACCCAGGATTTCCATCGCATCCAGTACCGAGACCGAACTGGCTTGCCCGGTAATGGCGGCAAACATCAGCGGCATGGCGTCGCGCAGCTTCAGTTCCAGGGATTCGACGACGGCCTGGATCGTCGCGGTGATCGCATCTTTCTCCCACTGGCGCAGGCTTTCCAGCTTCCACAGGATCAACTGCATCAACTGGCGAACCTGGTCGCCCGAAAGCTTCTTGGACTCGAACAGCTTGGCATCCGGGCTCACGCCGCCAGCGAAGAAGAAACTGGCCAACGGTGCGACCTGGCTGAACGTTTCCACCCTGCCCTGCACCAGCGGAGCAATCTTCATCATGTATTCAGGGTTCAACGCCCACTGCTGCACGCGGCTGGCAAACTCTTGCACCGGCAGGTCACGCAGCCACTGGCCGTTGAGCCAGGACAGCTTCTCGATGTCAAAGATCGGCCCACCGAGGGAAACACGGGACAGGTCGAAGTTGTCGACCATTTCCTGCAGCGAGAATTTCTCGCGTTCATCGGGCATCGACCAACCCATGCGGCCCAGGTAATTGAGCATCGCTTCAGGCATAAAGCCCATGCGCTCGTAGAACGTCACCGAGGTCGGATTCTTGCGCTTGGACAGCTTGCTCTTGTCCGGGTTACGCAGCAGCGGCATGTAGCACAACTGCGGCTGCTCCCAGCCGAAATACTCGTACAACAGGATCAGTTTCGGCGCCGATGGCAGCCACTCTTCGCCGCGCAGCACGTGGGTGATGCCCATCAGGTGGTCATCGACCACGTTGGCCAGGAAGTAGGTCGGCAAGCCGTCGGTCTTCATCAGCACTTGCATGTCCATGCGATCCCACGGGATCTCGACATCGCCGCGCAGCATGTCCGGCACCACACACACGCCTTCGCTCGGCACTTTCATGCGGATGACGTGAGGTTCGCCAGCTGCCAGCCGCTGGGCAACTTCTTCCTTGGACAACAACAGCGCACGACCATCGTAGCGCGGGGTTTCACCCCGGGCCTGTTGTTCGGCACGCATCTGGTCCAGCTCTTCGGCGGTGCAGAAGCACGGGAAGGCATGGCCCATATCGACCAGTTGCTGGGTGTACTTTTTGTAGATCTCGCTGCGCTCACTCTGCCGGTACGGGCCGTGAGGGCCGCCGACATCCGGGCCTTCGGCCCAGGTGATACCCAGCCAGCGCAGGGCATCGAAAATCTGCTGCTCGGACTCGCGGGTCGAGCGCAGTTGGTCAGTGTCTTCGATCCGCAGGATGAATTCACCGCCATGCTGCTTGGCAAAGCAGTAGTTGAACAAGGCGATGTAGGCAGTGCCGACGTGGGGATCCCCAGTGGGCGATGGCGCGATGCGCGTGCGGACGGTGGTCATGGCGGGTCTCGAATGGGCAATGAAGCTGAAAATTGAAGCAAGGGGCGAATGGTAACAGCCCCGAGTGGTTGGGCTCCAGCGTGGCTGATTCTGCTGGACCTGCGGCGTGGCCTTCGCGAGCAAGGCCGCGCCGCAGGAGCTGCAAATCAAACGGCCAGCAACCGCTCGCGCAACTTGCCAATCTCATCGCGCATCTGCGCCGCCGCTTCAAACTCCAGGTCTCGCGCCAACTGGTACATCTTCTCTTCCAACTGACGGATACGCTTGGTGATTTCACTAGGCGAGCGCAGTTCGTTTTCGTACTTGGCGCTTTCTTCGGCGGCCTTGGCCATGCCCTTGCGCTTCTTGCTGCGCGAACCCGGCACGGTGGCGCCTTCCATAATGTCCGCGACGTCCTTGAACACACCCTTGGGCGTGATGCCATTGGCCAGGTTGAATGCAATCTGCTTATCGCGACGGCGCTCGGTTTCGCCAATGGCCCGCTCCATGGAACCGGTGATCCGGTCCGCATACAGGATCGCCCGACCATTGAGGTTACGCGCGGCGCGGCCAATGGTCTGGATCAGTGAGCGCTCGGAACGCAGGAAGCCTTCCTTGTCGGCATCCAGAATCGCCACCAAGGACACTTCCGGCATATCCAGGCCTTCGCGCAGCAGGTTGATGCCCACCAGCACATCGAATGTACCCAGGCGCAGATCGCGGATGATCTCTACCCGCTCCACAGTGTCGATATCCGAGTGCAAATAGCGCACCCGTACACCGTGGTCGGCCAAGTAGTCGGTCAAGTCCTCGGACATACGCTTGGTCAGCGTAGTCACCAGGACTCGCTCTTCCAGTGCCACACGCTTGGTGATTTCCGAAAGCAGGTCGTCGACCTGGGTCAAGGCAGGGCGGATTTCGATCTGCGGGTCGACCAGGCCAGTAGGCCGCACCAACTGTTCAATCACCCGGCCCGCATGTTCAGCCTCATAGTTGCCAGGAGTGGCCGAGACAAAGATCGTCTGCGGGCTGATGCTTTCCCATTCGTCGAAACGCATCGGCCGGTTGTCCAGGGCTGAAGGCAGGCGGAAACCGTATTCCACCAGGGTTTCCTTGCGCGAGCGGTCGCCCTTATACATGGCGCCGACCTGCGGCACGCTGACATGGGACTCATCGATCACCAGCAACGCATCCGCCGGCAGGTAATCATAGAGCGTAGGGGGTGGCGCACCGGACTCGCGGCCGGACAGGTAGCGCGAATAGTTTTCGATGCCGTTGCAGTAACCCAATTCCAGAATCATCTCCAGGTCAAACCGGGTGCGCTGCTCCAGCCGCTGGGCCTCCACCAGCTTGTTGTTGGAGCGCAGATATTCCAGGCGCTCGGCCAGCTCGGCCTTGATCCCTTCCATGGCATCCAACAGCGTTTCACGCGGGGTTACATAGTGGCTTTTGGGGTAGAAGGTGAAGCGCGGCAGTTTGCGGATCACTTCGCCGGTCAGCGGATCGAAGGCAGACAGGCTTTCGACCTCATCATCGAACAGTTCGATGCGGATCGCTTCCAGGTCCGATTCCGCCGGGTAAATGTCGATCACATCGCCACGCACACGGAACGTCGCCCGCGCAAAGTCCATGTCGTTGCGGGTGTATTGCAAATCCGCCAGGCGGCGCAGCAAGGCGCGCTGGTCGAGCTTGTCGCCCCGATCGACGTGCAACACCATTTTCAGATAGGTTTCCGGGCTGCCCAGGCCGTAGATGCACGACACGGTGGTAACGATGATCGCGTCCTTGCGTTCGAGCAGGGCTTTGGTCGCCGACAAGCGCATCTGTTCGATATGGTCGTTGATCGAGGCGTCTTTCTCGATAAAGGTATCGGAAGACGGAACATAGGCTTCCGGCTGGTAGTAGTCGTAGTAGGAAACGAAGTACTCCACCGCGTTGTTCGGGAAGAACGCCTTGAACTCACCGTACAGCTGCGCAGCCAGGGTCTTGTTCGGTGCCAGCACCAGCGTCGGGCGCTGGACCTGGGCGATAACGTTGGCAATGCTGAATGTCTTGCCCGAACCGGTCACTCCAAGCAAGGTCTGGTGGGCCAGGCCGGCTTCGATACCTTCGACCATCAGGCGAATGGCTTCCGGTTGATCGCCGGCGGGCTCGAAGCGGGTGACGAGCTGGAATTGCGACATAACGTACCTCTGAAGCCACCCCGGCACGATGCAGCCGGCAGGGACGGAAAAGACAACATGCGACGAAGGCTCAAGGAGCGCTCGTTGCAGGAAAAAACCATGATAGCTGTAGAAGTGGAGGCGAACATGCGTGGTTTCAAGGCAATCGTCCCGCACGCCAGCCATCATTGATGTTGCAATAAGACTAACGGTCGAGAAATAAACCAAAAAACTTGGCCAAAAAGCCGTTTCGGCTGTCGCAGCGAGCAGTGATGGCCTCTATACTAGCTCCCCGTTTGTGCATCGCTCTAGTGCATTCGGCTGGAGCGCGACACGACCCTCCTTTCCCCACTCAGAGCCGCCGCAAAAATGAGCCTGTTCTCCGCTGTCGAAATGGCACCACGCGATCCTATCCTGGGCCTCAACGAAGCATTCAACGCCGATACCCGAACCACCAAGGTCAACCTTGGCGTGGGCGTTTACTGCAATGAGGAGGGGAAGATTCCACTCTTGCGTGCCGTTGCCGAAGCGGAAGCCATTCGCGTGGCGCAACACGCCGCCCGTGGCTACCTACCGATCGACGGTATCGCCGCCTACGACCAGGCCGTACAGAAGCTGTTGTTCGGCAACGATTCGCCGCTGCTCACTGCCGGTCGCGTTATCACCGCCCAAGCAGTGGGCGGCACCGGGGCGCTGAAAATCGGTGCTGACTTCCTCAAGCAGCTGCTGCCCGACGCCGTCGTGGCCATCAGCGACCCAAGCTGGGAAAACCACCGCGCGCTGTTTGAAACCGCCGGTTTTCCGGTGCAGAACTACCGCTACTACGACGCCGCTACTCACGATGTAAACCGCGCTGGCCTGCTCGAAGACCTCAACGCCCTGCCGCCGCAGTCCATTGTTGTGCTCCACGCCTGCTGCCACAACCCGACCGGCGTCGACCTGAGCCCGGCGGACTGGAAAGACGTACTGGCAGTGGTCAAGGCGAAGAACCACGTGCCGTTCCTCGACATGGCCTACCAAGGCTTCGGCGCCGGCATCGACGAAGACGCCGCCGCTGTGCGCCTGTTCGCCGAGTCGGGCCTGACCTTCTTTGTGTCCAGCTCGTTTTCCAAGTCGTTTTCGTTGTATGGCGAACGCGTAGGTGCGCTGTCCATCGTCAGCGAGTCCAAAGAAGAAAGCGCGCGCATCCTGTCCCAGGTCAAGCGCGTGATCCGCACCAACTACTCCAACCCACCGACCCACGGCGCGGCGATTGTGGCTGCAGTGCTCAACAGCCCGGAACTGCGCGCCCAATGGGAAGCGGAACTGGCCGAAATGCGCCTGCGCATTCGCGGTATGCGCGAGCAAATGGTCGCTGACCTGGCCAAGGCCGCTCCCGACCACGACTTCAGCTTCGTCGGTCAACAGAACGGGATGTTCTCCTACTCTGGCCTGACAGTTGAACAAGTTACCCGCCTGCGTACCGAGTTCGGTATCTACGCGCTGGACACCGGCCGTATCTGCGTAGCAGCGTTGAACCAGGCGAACATTGGTGCGGTGACCAAGGCCATCGTCCAGGTCCTGTAAACCTGCTGGTGATGTCATAAAGGGGAGGCCACTGGCTTCCCCTTTTTAGTGCCTGCAGAAAACTCCCTGCTTCCAGCACACAGCCCCTAGACTGATGATACAACCGCCCCTTGCGATGAGATTCCCATGAGAAACGACGACCTGAACCTGCGTGCCGACCGCGACGAACTGGAGCACTTCAGCCCCCGCACACCACAAGCCAAGCGCCAGAAAAACCTGGTAGTGCAAGTAGCACTCGGCGTATTCCTCGGCGGGTTGGCGCTGTGGCTGGTGCAATTGGGCGCAACCGCGCTGATGGCTAGACTGGCAATGAGCACCCTGCAGTTTGGTGGATAGGCACACGCTCGCGCCTACAAAGCCCCTGCTCCTCCAGAAGCCGTACAAAGCTGTTCAGGCTCTGCGACACCGTCCCCCGACGCCAGATCAGCCAGGTATGCAAAACCCGGAACGCGTCCGTCAGTGGCCACACACTCACCGTGGTAAACCCCGGCATGCTTTCCAACATGCTGCGCGGTATGAGCGCCAGGCCTGCCCCGGCGCTGACGCACGCGAGCATGCCGTGGTACGACTCCATTTCGTAGATCTTGCCGGGCACGGCTGCGTCCTGGGAGAACCAGCGCTCAAAGTGATGCCGGTACGAGCAGTTGGAGCGAAATGTATAGATGCTCTCCCCGCTTACATCCCGCCCCCGCGTGATCGGTGGGTGATGCAGCGGCGCAATCACGACCATTTCCTCTTCAAACACCGCCACGCCCTCCAGGATCGGATGCAATACCGGTCCATCGACAAACGCCGCCACCAGCCGGCCTGACAATACCCCTTCAATCATCGTCCCCGAGGGGCCGGTGCTCAGGTCCAATTCGACCTTGGCGTGTTTCTGGTTATAGGCCGCGAGCAACGCCGGGATACGTACTGCGGCGGTGCTCTCCAGCGAACCCAGGGCAAATGGCCCCTGGGGTTCATCCCCTGCCACCGTCGCCCGAGCCTCTTGCACCAGGTCGAGAATACGCCGTGCATAGCCAAGAAAATTCCATCCGGCGGGTGACAGGCGCAGGCGGCTTTTCTCACGGATAAACAACTCAACGCCCAGATCCTGCTCCAGTTGCTTGATTCGGGTGGTCAAGTTCGACGGCACGCGATGAATCAACTGTGCGGCGGCGCTGATGCTGCCCTGCTCGGCAACGGCCTTGAAAATTTCCAGCTGCACCAGATCCAAGTCATTCTCCAATTGTGAATGTATTGCTTAATATTATTCAGTTTCTAGAAAACATACAGCCCCGTACGCTGATGCCATTCCATTCATTCAGTCGGACGGTGCCATGCAAACTATTTCCCACCAGAGCCACGCGTTGTCGATCAACCCCGCCACCGGCGAAACAGTCGGCAGCTACCCGTATGAAACCGAATCGCAATTGGACGCCGCCCTCACCCGCGCCACCCATGCATTCGGCACCTGGCGCCGTACGTCGGTGGACAAACGCGCCGAGTTGATGCGGGCACTGGCCACCACCCTGCGCGACCAGGCACACGTGATGGCGCAGATGATTACTCTGGAAATGGGCAAACCCATCACCCAAGCCCGTGGGGAGATCGAGAAATGCGCCCAACTGTGCGAGTGGTACGCCACTCACGGCCCGGCCATGCTCGCCCCGGAGCCGACTCTGGTGGATAACGGCCAGGCCCATATCGAATACCGCCCGCTGGGCCCGATCCTTGCCGTCATGCCATGGAATTTCCCGGTCTGGCAGGTGCTGCGTGGCGCCGTACCGACCCTGCTCAGTGGCAACACCTACGTACTTAAACACGCACCCAACGTAATGGGCAGCGCTTACCTGATTAAACAAGCCGTACAGCGCGCGGGCTTTGTCGACGGCCTGTTCGAGGTGATCAACGTCACACAGGACGGCGTGTCCAAAGCCATCGCCGACCCGCGTATCGCTGCCGTCACCCTCACCGGTAGCGTGCGCGCAGGTATCGCTATCGGCTCCCAGGCCGGCGCAGCGCTGAAAAAATGTGTCCTGGAGCTCGGTGGCTCCGATCCGTTTATCGTGCTCAACGACGCCAATCTCGACGAAGCTGTACAAGCCGCAGTCATCGGCCGCTTCCAGAACTGCGGCCAAGTCTGCGCCGCCGCCAAGCGCCTGATTATTGAAGAAGGCGTGGTGCAGGATTTCACAGCCCGATTCGTCGAAGCCAGCCGCCAACTGGTGATGGGCGACCCGACATCGGTCGATACCTACGTCGGCCCAATGGCACGCTTGGACCTGCGCAACGAACTGCACGGGCAAGTCCAGGCCACCCTCGAAGAAGGCGCCAGCCTGCTGCTGGGCGGTCACAAAGTCGAAGGCCCGGGCAACTATTACGCCCCCACCGTACTGGCTGACGTCACCCACCAGATGACTTCGTTCAAACAGGAACTGTTCGGCCCGGTGGCCTCCATCATCACCGCCCGTGACGCCGACCACGCCGTGGACTTGGCCAACGGCAGCGAATTCGGGCTGACGGCCAGCGTATTTACCGTCGACCTGGAAAAGGCATACAACATCGCTGACCAACTGGAAACCGGCGGGATCTTTATCAACGCCTACAGCGTTTCTGATCCTCGGGTAGCGTTTGGGGGCGTGAAGAAAAGTGGTTTTGGCCGAGAGTTGTCACACTTTGGTGTACGGGAATTCTGTAATGCTCAGACGGTGTGGCTCAATCGTCGCTGAGTACGCGGGCAGCCCGCCTGTAGACGGGCTGCCGGCAGGCTACATCAGGGTTTCACTTGCAGCGGATCGCTGATACCCAGGACATAAAAGCCAATCATGCCGATGATACCGGCCAGGGTGATGTAGTACAGGGTTGGCAGCAGGGTCTTGCGCAGGGTGATGCCTTCGCGCCCCAGCAAACCGACCGTCGCCGATGCCGCCACCACGTTGTGAATGGCGATCATGTTACCGGCCGCCGCTCCCACCGATTGCAACGCCACCATCAGCGCTCCAGAGAGTCCCAGCAGTTGTGCAGTATTGAACTGAAACTGCGCCAGCATCAGGTTGGACACCGTGTTGGAGCCGGCAATGAACGCACCCAGCGCGCCCACCGCCGGGGCAAAGATCGGGTAGACACTGCCGACACTGTCTGCGACCAGACGCGCCATGGCGACCGGCATCGACACCAGGTCCGACGCATTTACCCCGGAGTTAATCAGAATACGCACCATCGGTATGGTGAAGATCAGCACAAAGCCCGCGCCCAACAAGGTTTTGCTCGAATCGCCCAGGGCCGCCATCAACTCGCTTGCGCGCATGCGGTGCAGAAAAAAGGTCATCAGCGCAACCACACAAAGCAGGCCGCCCGGCAGGTAGAGCAATTCCAGGCTGGCAGAGACCCCCGCTTCGCCCAGAATGTCTTTCGCACCGAAGCTCAGCGACAGCAGCCAGGCCTTCAGCGGCGCAATGTTGCGCGACAGCACCAACAACAGCGCCAGCAACACATAGGGCGCCCATGCCATAGGCACGGAAATCGCTTTCTTGCCGGCCATATCATCGAGTTTCATCTCGATCTTGCCCATCCACTCGGCCGGCCACTCGCTGGCCGGGGCGAAATCCCAGGCTTTCCCTGGCAGCAGGAAGCCGGCCTTGGCCGCAGGGATCACAATGCCCAGGCCCACCAGCGCACCGATCATCGACGGAAATTCCGGCCCCAGGAATACCCCGGCTGCGGCGTAGGGAATGACAAAGGCGAGCCCGGTGAAGATCGCGAATGGCGCCATGACCAGGCCTTCGCGCCAGGATTGGTTCTTGCCGAAAAAGCGCGTCATGATGCAGACCATGATCAGCGGCATGAGAATCCCGCAGAGGGCATGGACGATTGCCACTCGCGAGAAGATCAGGTGAAAGAACACATCCCAGCTGCTTCCGACCGCGGCCAGTTGCGCGCCGATACCAGTCTGGTCGAGTCCGCCCGCGACGCCGACGACCATCGGTGCGCCGACCGCACCGAAAGAGACCGGCGTGGACTGCACCAGCATGCCGAGCACCACCGCTGCCATGGCAGGGAAGCCCAGGGCAACCATCAACGGCGCGACCACCGCCGCTGGCGTACCGAAGCCCGAGGCACCTTCGATGAAGCAGCCGAACAGCCAGGCCACGATCAGCGCCTGAACCCGACGGTCGGGGCTGATATTGGCAAAGCCGCGGCGAATAGAGCTGATACCACCGGAATGCTTGAGCGTGTTGAGCAGCAAGATGGCGCCGAACACAATCCACAGGATCGCCGCAGTGAGAATCAGGCCCTGCAGCGTAGAGGCCAAGACCCGATTGAACGTCATATCCCAGGCACCAAGGCCGATCAATGCCGTGAGCAGGAAGACCACCGGCATGGCGTATTTGGCTGGCCAGCGAAAGCCGATCAGTAACACGCCCGCCAAGACCAGCGGCACGAACGCGAGGATGGACAGTAGTGTTTGACTCATGGTTTTGGTTCCTTTTTATTGTTTTGTGAACCACAGTTGCCGGCTATCCGGCGTTACGCTCCGACCTGTTGCTTGAACCGCAGCCGCCAGGCATGCAACAGCGGCTCGGTATAGCCGCAGGGTTGCTCGCGGCCCTTGAACACCAAGTCGCAGGCGGCCTGGAACGCCATCGAGGCCGCATAATCGGGCGCCATCGGTCGGTACAGGGGATCACCCGCATTCTGTTGGTCGACCACCTTGGCCATACGTTCAAGAGTGGTGCGCACCAGAGCCTCGCTGACCACCTTGTGATGCAGCCAGTTAGCGATGTGCTGGCTGGAAATACGCAGGGTTGCGCGGTCTTCCATCAGGCCGACGTTGTGGATATCCGGCACCTTGGAGCAACCGACGCCCTGCTCGACCCAGCGCACTACATAGCCAAGGATGCCCTGGCAATTGTTGTCCAGTTCTTCCTGGATCTGGCCGGTGCTCCAATTCGGCTCGGCAGCCACCGGCACACTGAGCAGGCCATGGAGCAGTTCGTCCCGCTCACCGTTCAGGTCAATGGCTTCCAGCTCGCGCTGCACCGCCTGCACGTCCACCTGATGGTAGTGCAAGGCATGCAACGTGGCGGCGGTCGGCGACGGGACCCAGGCCGTGTTCGCGCCGGCCCTGGGTTGAGCGATCTTCTGCGCGAGCATGGCAGCCATCAGGTCCGGCATGGCCCACATGCCCTTGCCGATCTGTGCCCGTCCGCGCAAACCGCAGCTCAGGCCAACCAGCACATTGTTGCGCTCGTAGGCCTGGATCCAGGCACTGCTCTTCATGTCGCCCTTGCGCAACATGGCGCCGGCTTCCATGGCCGTGTGCATTTCATCACCGGTGCGATCGAGAAAACCGGTGTTGATAAAGGCCACCCGTGCACTTGCACTGGCAATACAGGCCTTGAGATTGATACTGGTACGCCGCTCTTCGTCCATGATGCCCATCTTCAGAGTGTGACGAGGCAACTGCAGTAGCGCTTCGATGCGATTGAACAACTGATCGGCAAAGGCTACTTCGGCCGGACCGTGCATCTTCGGCTTGACGATATAAATGCTGCCGGTACGCGAGTTACCGTGACGCTTGAGGTCATGCACCGCGATCAAGCTGGTCATCACTGCGTCGAGGATGCCTTCGGGGATCTCACGGCCTTCACTGTCAAGAATCGCCGGGTTACTCATCAAATGCCCGACGTTACGTACAAACAGCAGCGAGCGGCCGTGCAGTTTCAACTCGCCACCGTCGGCAGCGGTGTATTCACGGTCCGGGTTGAGACGGCGCACGATTCGTTTGCCGGCCTTTTCCAGGGTTTCGCTGAGGTCGCCTTTCATCAGGCCGAGCCAGTTTCGATAGATCAGCACCTTGTCGGCCGCATCGACCGCCGCGACAGAGTCTTCGCAATCAAGAATGGTCGACAGCGCAGACTCAACCAGCAAGTCCTTGACCCCTGCAGGATCGGTGGCACCCACCTGGCTGGCGGCGTCTATCTGGATTTCCACATGCAGGCCATTGTTTTTCAGCAACACGGCGGTCGGCGCATTGGCCACCCCCTGGTAACCGACAAACTTGTCGGCCTGGGCCAGGCCGCTACGGCTGCCGTTGGCCAGGGTCACCTGAAGTCGGCCTTCACTCACCTGGTAACCCACCGAGTCGGCATGCGAACCATCGGACAGCGGCGCAGCCTGATCGAGGAAGGTGCGAGCGAAGGCAATGACTTTGGCGCCACGCCGCGGGTTATAGCCCGGCCCCTTCTGTGCGTCACCGTCGTCACAGATGGCATCTGTGCCGTACAGCGCATCGTACAAGGAGCCCCAGCGCGCGTTGGCTGCGTTCAGTGCATAGCGTGCATTCATCACCGGTACCACCAGTTGTGGACCGGCCTGATCGGTGATCTCGCTGTCGACATTGGCGGTGCTGGCCCGCACGCTGTCGGGTTGCGGCAACAGGTAGCCGACGGATTCCAGGAAGTCGCGGTAGGCCGGCATGTCGCGGACCGGGCCGGGATGCTCGCGGTGCCAAGTATCCAGCTTTACCTGCAGCGCATCCCGCTCGGCCAGCAGCGAACGGTTGTGTGGCGCCAGGTCATGCACCAGGGCGTCGAAGCCGGCCCAGAACGCCTCACGCTGGATGCCGCTGCCGGGCAGCACTTCCTCGTCGACGAAACGTTGCAGGTTGGCGGCTACTTGCAGGCGATGGCAATTCACACGTTCAGTCATTTTCAGTCTCCAAAATACGCTCCATGCGCGGCGCCAGTCGGCACGCGCGAGTCACAGGGAGGCCGCCTCACGATTGGACGCCGCCCAGTGCGGCGACACCGGCCTTTGCCACTTGCGCGTCTTGCTCGGCCTTGACCCCGGAAACCCCCACGGCGCCAATCACCTGGCCGTCAACGATCACCGGCACGCCCCCTTCCAGCGAGGTCAGCAACGGCGCCGACAGAAATGCACTGCGCCCGCCATTGACCATGTCTTCGTAGCCTTTGGTTTCGCGCCTGCCGATGGCCGCGCTGCGCGCCTTTTCGCTGGCGATGTAGGCCGCGATCGAAGCGCAACCGTCGAGACGCTCCAGGGCCAGGGGATGGCCACCGTCGTCGACCACGCTGATGGTCACGGACCAATGGTTTTTCTCGGCTTCGTCGCGGGCGGCAGTGAGCATTTTGCTGACTTCGGCCTGACTCAATACGGCTTTGCTGAGCATGGTTTTCTCCGGGTTAGTTCAGGGCTTCTTCAACGAGTTCGATCCAGTGCCGCACGGGGGTGCGACCGGCGCCGTCGAGATGGGTCTGGCAGCCGATGTTGGCGGTGACAATCACCTGCGGTTTACCGCTTTCAAGGGCGTTGAGCTTGTTGTCGCGCAACTGCCTGGACAGCGCTGGCTGAGTCAACGAATAGGTCCCGGACGAACCACAACACAGGTGGCTGTCGGGCACGGCCGTCAGGCCAAAACCGAGGCGTGCGAGCACGCTTTCCACCGCGCCGCCAAGCTTTTGTGCATGCTGCAGGGTGCATGGGCAATGGAAAGCCAGGCGCTTGTCGGCGCGCACAGCGAGCTGCTCCAAGGGTTCGGCGCCGAACACCTCGACCAGATCCCTGGCCAGCGTACTGACGCGCCTGGCTTTCTCGGCATACGCCGGGTCTTGCGCCAACAGGTTCCCGTACTCCTTGACGAAGGCGCCGCAACCGCTGGCGGTTTGCACTATCGCCTCGGCGCCTTGCTCAATGGCGGGCCACCAGGCGTCGATATTCTGCCGCGCACGTTGCAGGCCTTGCTCCTGGGCGTTGAGGTGATAGTCCACCGCACCGCAACAACCGGCCTCATTGATCGGCGTGACGCTGATGCCGAGGCGATCGAGCACTCGCGCCGTGGCGGCATTGGTGTTGGGCGCCAGGCCGGGCTGCACGCAGCCCTCAAGCATCAACACGCGACGAGGATGACGTGGCTGTGGCCGTGGCTTGGAGGTAACCGGGGCGCGCGGTAACTTGGCCTTGAGACTGGCCGGCAACAGTGGGCGGAAAACCTGGCCCGCCAGGGTCAAGCCCTTGAACAAAGCAGCATTCGGCACTACCGCCCGCAGGCTTTCACGCAATACGCGTTGAGCCAGCGGGCGCGGTACGGCAGCATCGACCACGGCGCGGCCGATATCCAGCAGATTGTGATATTGCACGCCCGAGGGGCAGGTGGTTTCACAGTTGCGGCAGCTCAGGCAGCGATCCAGGTGCAGTTGGGTCTTGGCCGTGACTTCATTGCCCTCCAGCACTTGCTTGATCAGGTAGATACGCCCACGCGGGCCGTCCAGTTCGTCGCCAATAAGTTGGTAGGTCGGGCAAGTCGCGTTGCAGAAGCCGCAATGCACACAGCTGCGCAAAATGCGTTCGGCTTCCTCGGCGCGCGGTAGCTGTTTGGCCTGTTCACTCAGATTGGTCTGCACGGCTACACCTCACAATACATGCGACCAGGGTTGAAAACGCCCTGGGGGTCGAGCCGGGTTTTCAACTGCCGGTGATAACGCAGCAACGGCGCAGCCAGCGGATGGAATGGACTATCGCAATGGCCAGCCGTGAAGCAGGTAGCGTGGCCCCCGACTTCGGCGGCGATCTGGCGGATCAGTGCGGCATCGGCTTCGGATTTCAGCCAGCGCTGGGCGCCTCCCCAGTCGATCAATTGCTCACCGGGCAACGCCAGGACGCCGGTGTTGGTCGGCACTGACAATCGCCACAACGGCGGCGAGCCCGCAAAAAAATCCAGACGCTGCTCACGCAGGTCAGCCCAATATGTGTTCTCAAGCAGCTCGCCACCGAGGCGTTCGCGGGCGGCTGCCACCGAGCCCTCCCCGCCTTCCAGACGCACGTGCAAAGCCAGGCCGTCATGGCTGGCGGCACTCAACGGAATGGGCTGCTGGCCCCACTCGGCGAGTTTGCGCAGGGCCAGGGCGGTGTCCATCTCCAGGCGCAAGCTGAGGCATTGGCGCGGCTTGGGCAGTACTTTAAGCGACACCTCGGTGATGACTCCCAGGCAGCCAAGGCTGCCGGCCAACAGACGCGACAGGTCGTAGCCGGCAACGTTCTTCATCACCTCGCCACCAAAACGCAGATGCTTGCCCGTGCCGGTGATCAAGCGAGTGCCTAGGACCAGGTCGCGAACCGCGCCGGACCAGGGACGGCGCGGGCCCGAAAGACCTGCCGCGACCATTCCGCCAAGGGTCGCGGCGCCATCCAATAGCGCAGGTTCGCAGGTGAGCATCTGCCCTGCCGCGTCCAGCGCTGCGTCCAGCTCGGCCAGCGGCGTGCCGGCGCGGGCGGTAATGACCAGCTCGGTGGGGTCGTAGCTGACGATGCCACGATGGGCACGGGTGTCGAGCACTTCGCCCTCGACCTTGCGACCAAGAAACGCCTTGCTGTTGCCCCCCTGAATACGCAACGCACGTGAGCTGTTAAGGGCGTGATTGACTTGTTCCAGCAGCGCCGCACTGGCGTCGCAGTCATGCTGCATAACCATCAGAAACGCTCCAGTTCAGGAAAGGGCAACTGGCCGTGGTGCACGTGCATGGCGCCGAATTCGGCACAGCGGTGCAGGGTCGGAATGTTTTTGCCGGGGTTAAGCAACCCCTTCGGATCGAAGGCTGCTTTGACTGCGTGGAACAAGGTCAGCTCGTCGCTGTTGAACTGAGCACACATTTGATTGATCTTCTCGCGCCCCACGCCATGTTCGCCGGTGATGCTGCCGCCGACCTTGACGCACAGCTCGAGAATCTTGCCGCCCAAAGACTCGGCGCGCACAAGCTCGCCAGGCTGGTTGGCATCAAACAGGATCAGCGGGTGCATGTTGCCGTCACCGGCATGGAACACGTTGGCCACCCGCAGGCCGAATTCCTCTGACAGCTCTCGGATGCCCCTGAGCACGCCGGGCAATTCCCGTCGCGGGATGGTGCCGTCCATGCAGTAGTAATCCGGCGAAATACGCCCGACCGCAGGGAAGGCATTCTTGCGTCCGGCCCAGAACTTGACGCGTTCAACCTCATCGCGAGCCATGCGCACTTCGGTGGCGCCGGCGTTGTCCAGCACCGCGCGTACGCGCTCGCACTCGTCATGCACGTCCGCTTCCACACCGTCCAGTTCGCACAGCAGGATAGCCTCGGCGTCCACCGGATAGCCGGCGTGAATAAAATCTTCAGCGGCGCGAATGGCCAGGTTGTCCATCATCTCCAGGCCGCCGGGGATGATACCGGCCGCGATGATTTCACCCACCGCGCGCCCGGCTTTTTCCACTGAGTCAAAACTGGCCAGCAGCACCTTGGCCACCTGGGGCTTGGGCAGCAGCTTGACCGTGACTTCGGTGATGATCCCCAGCATGCCTTCGGAACCGGTGAACAAGGCAAGCAGGTCGAAGCCGGGTGAATCCAGGGCATCACTGCCCAGCGTCATGCGCTCTCCTTCGACGCTGAGAATGTCTACCTTGAACAGGTTGTGCACGGTCAGCCCATACTTAAGGCAGTGCACGCCCCCGGCATTCTCGGCGACGTTACCGCCGATCGAACAAGCGATCTGCGAGGATGGATCGGGTGCGTAATACAAGTCGTAAGGCGCCGCCGCCTGGGAGATGGCCATGTTGCGGACGCCTGGCTGGACGCGGGCAAAGCGCCCCTCTGGATTGACCTCAAGAATGTGCTTGAAGCGCGCCATAACCAGCAAGATGCCTTGGACCAACGGCAACGCGCCCCCTGACAACCCCGTTCCGGCCCCACGTGCTACTACCGGCACATTGCGCTGATGGCAGAGTCTGAGCAGCTGCTCGACCTGCTCGATGCGCTCAGGCAATACGACCAGCATCGGCGTGGTGGTGTAGGCCGAAAGCCCGTCGCACTCGTAGGGTTTGAGATCTTCCCGGGTATGCAGCACTTCCAGGTCCGGAAGCTGCTCGCGCAGTTCAGCCAGCAGGGCTGTCTTATCGACCTTGGGCAGCGCACCGTCGACACGCTCGTCGTACAGAATACTCATGGCAGGCTTTCTCGCTTGATGTTGTTTTGTGCAGTACCGGTAGCGAGCCGGTCCACTTGTTATGCGCTATGTGTAGAGCCTTGCCTATGCGCCGTCTATTCCCTTGCAAGCTGGTATGACCAGTTATTTCAAGGCAACGCCCCGCCAATCGCAGCCAAAGCCCCACAGGCAAAGGTATTGATAGCTATATTGGAAGGTGCGTGATCGCCCAGTCAGAACTGGTACTACCAGTTGTACGAGGTACTCAATATGCTCGAAGAGAAGTCTGGCATTCGCCGCCAGGTCAGTGATGTCGTTGCCGAACGGATTGAGCGGCTGATCGTCGACGGTGTGCTCAAGGTCGGCCAGGCACTGCCTTCGGAGCGCCGGTTGTGCGAAAAACTGGGGATATCCCGCTCGGCGCTGCGTGAAGGGCTGAAGGTATTGCGCGGGCGCGGCATCATCGAGACCGCCCACGGCCGTGACTCACGGGTTGCCACGCTGAACGGAACCCGCGATGCCAGCCCGCTGATGCACTTGTTCAATTCGCAGCCGCGCACCCTGTATGACCTGCTGGAGGTGCGCGCGCTGCTGGAGGCCGAATCCGCCCGCCTGGCCGCCTTGCGCGGCACAGACACCGACTTCGTCCTATTGAAGCGCCGCTACGAGGAAATGCTCGCCGCTCATAGCCAGGCAGTGCCGATCGAGCCACGCGAGCATGCCCGCCTGGACCACGCCTTTCACCTAGCAGTCTGCGAGGCCTCGCACAATCCAGTGTTGCTACACACCCTGCAGTCGTTGACCGAACTGATGCTTACCACGGTATTCGCCTCGGTCAACAACCTCTACCACCGCCCACTGCAAAAACGCCAGATTGACCGCCAGCACGCCCGGCTCTATCACGCGGTCATCGCGCGCATGCCAGAACAGGCCCAACGCGCTGCACGCGAGCATATTCACAGCATCCGCGACAATCTCAAGGAGATCGAACTGGAAGAGCAACGCCTGGTGCGCGCGACCATGCGCCTAGAGGGCTGGGTGTAGACCATCACGGCGGTTCTGACCACGCTTGCTCCGCGCGCTTATAAGCCGACGGGGCGACTGTACCGATCCTGGATGCGCTTGAGCTCGCCCGAGTGGCGCAGTTGCTCCAGGGCATTGGCCCAGTTGGCTACCAGTCTGTCGTCACTGTCGGGGCTGAAGGCGATGTACAACGATGAGCGATAGAGTTCGACGGGAATCTGGCGCAGCGTGCCGGGGGCGATCTTTAGCTGGCGGCTGTAGTAAGCCACACCGGCAGCGGTGTCACCGACGATGATGTCGGTGCGTCCGGCCAGCAGCATGCGATAGAGCTGCACACTTTCGGTTGCGCTTTTTTCAAGGTTACCGAAGCCCTGCGACTGCAGGGTCTCGGGTATCAGGCCTGCATGTCGGGTAGTGACCCGTGGAGCATGCAGTAGTTGCTCCAGGGTATTCACCGGTTGGCGTGTACTGGCGAGTTGATAGGGATAAATCGACTCTTCCACGATCGGCCCGACCCATTTGTATAACGCTTCGCGCTCTGCCGTACGGAACAGGGTATACATGATGGTTTTGGTCCGGGTATCGAGCACATGGAGGCTACGCATGCTGGGTAGCAGCACCATTGCAAAGTCATCCCCGGTCAACGCCATGATGCCCCGGACAACTTCCGTGGCCATGCCGGTAAGCTGGTTGTTCTCTTGATAGTTATACGGCGCCCACTCTTCAGTGACTACCCGGTACTGCTCGGCCCTGGCGGCAGTGCCAAGCAACAGACAGAGCAGCGCCGCGGTGAGTATCGAGGGTTTCATGTGCTCTGCCTGGTGGGCTGTGCGATCACGAGGAGGATCAGACTGAAAAGGTGAGACCAGTATAGCCTCTACCGCGCGCCTTTGGCCCGTCGCACCGCTCAGCCCTCGCTGAAGAATGTCTTAAGTGCGCGGGCCAATTCGACCGGCGCCTGCTCGACCATGTGATGACCAGCCAAGTAAAATTTTTCGAACCCAACGCTCAGTCATAAGCGCGACGCAGTCACACCTGATCCATAGTTTCGAGCACTCCATTGCCCTCCCCCAGAAACCCGCCGCTTTGATGCTGCCACAGCCGCGCATAGACCCCGTTCTTTTCGAGCAATTGAGAATGGGTGCCCTGTTCAACGATGCGTCCTTCATCCATGACAATGAGTCGCTCCATGGCGGCAATGGTTGACAGTCGATGGGCGATGGCGATCACAGTCTTGCCCTGCATCATTTTATCGAGGCTTTCCTGGATGGCGACTTCGACTTCCGAATCCAGCGCGCTGGTGGCTTCGTCAAGAAGCAGGATCGGGGCGTTCTTGAGTATCACGCGGGCAATCGCGACGCGTTGGCGCTGGCCACCCGACAGCTTGATGCCGCGCTCCCCCACCAGGGTGTCGTAACCGGCATGGCCCTGACGATCGCTCAGTTGCCGGATGAATTCGTCGGCCTGGGCGCTGGCCGCGGCGCCGCGAATTTGCGCGTCGGTTGCATCGGGGCGGCCGTAGGCGATGTTGTCGCGGATGGAGCGGTGCAGCAGCGAGGTGTCCTGAGTGACCATGCCAATAGCACCGCGCAGGCTGTCTTGCGTCACGTGTGCGATGTTTTGCCCATCGATGCGAATCTCTCCACTGTCGATGTCATAGAAACGCAGCAGCAGATTGATCAGCGTGGATTTACCGGCACCCGAACGGCCGACCAGGCCGATTTTCTCGCCCGGGCGGATGCTCAGGCTGAGCCCATCGAGCACTTGTCGTTCGCCGTTGTAGTTGAAGCGCACATTATCGAAGGTTACCGCGCCGCCGGACGTCACCAACACGCCCGCATCTGGCGCGTCCTGGACCTTGGTACCCAGTGTCAGCGTCGCCATGCCATCCTGAACGGTGCCGATGCTCTCGAACAGCGAGGTCATTTGCCACATGATCCAGTTCGACATGCCATTGATACGTAATGCCATGGCGGTGATAGCCGCCACGGCACCGGCGCCGACATCTCCTTGATGCCAGAGCCACAGGGCATAACCACCTGCCGCCATGATCAACCCCACCACCAACGCCTGGTTGACGATCTCGAACTGGCTGACCAGGCGCATCTGCCGAAAGCCGGTCTGCTTGAAGTCCTCCATCGCCGCTCGCGCGAAATGCGCTTCACGATTGGAGTGGGAGAACAGCTTCACTGTGGTGATGTTGGTGTAGGCGTCGGAGATACGCCCGGTCATCATCGATCGCGCATTGGCCTGTTCCTGCCCAACTTTCCCAAGGCGGGGCACGAAGTACCACATGGCCAGCCCGAACAACACGGCCCAGGCAACGAATGGCAGCATCAGCTTGAGGGCGAAGCCGCCGGCCAATGCAATGATCGCGATGAAATAAACCCCGATCCCGGGCACGATCTCGATAAGGGTAAACAGCACGTCGCGCACGGCCAACGCAGTCTGCATCACCTTGGTCGTGACTCGGCCGGAAAATTCATCGGAAAAAAATGCAAGGCTTTGCCGCAGCATCAGGCGATGGAAATCCCAGCGCAGCCGCAACGGCAAGTTGATGGCCACTATCTGGTGCTGGACCATAGTGCGCAATGCCACCAGCCCGACGCTGGTTACCATGACGATACCCATGCCCCACAGCACTCGACTTTCCTGGGCCGCTGCCTCACCGCCGGCCTGCCAGGTCGAGAGCAGGTCCACGACTTGTCCGAGGAAGGAAAACAGCCAGGCTTCGTAAATCGACACAGCGGCACTGAGCAGTGCAAGCGCCAGGATGTAACCGCGGGCACCCCGCGTGCAGGCCCACAGGAACCGGCCCAGGCCGTCGGGTGGAGGTGGCGCCTCGTCAGGGGGAAAGGGGTCGAGCCTGCGTTCAAAGGCGCCAAGCATGATGTTCTCCAAAACGATTCAGATAAAAGGATTCTGCCATTGAACGGTGCTCGGAAGGGAGCCGCCGCAGCTCTGGTACTCATACGTCGCCTGAGGCCGGTCGGCAGGCCTAAAACGGCTGGTCAGGGAACTCGCAGGTCTAGCTGCCAACGATTGACTATTCAACCCTTGGAGCGATATAGATTATCTGAAACACCGAGGTGAACGGCCTATACTTGCTGCCTGAAGGAATAACGATATGCATAAGCACTGGTGTCAGATAAAAAACATCTATATCGACAGTAATCGTGTATTCAGCTATCAACGATTAAAAGCAAAGGGCCGTAAGCGAGATATCATGCCGGCGCTGGCAACATCGCTGGCAATTATTGCAATATCGTCCACCCTCTACGTATTTCAAAACCCCCTCTGGCCAATAGTATGCCTAACGGGCGTTGCCATTTCCATGCTGGTGTTTTTCAAGTCGATGGAGTCACGGTTAGCAAAATACTACCCTGTAGAGTACGAGCAGTACGATATATCCAATCAGCCGTGGTCAGAGCGAATCGACTTCCTGGCCTATGCTATTTTTCTACAGGAAATCAAGCAGGCGGGTTATGCACCAGCGAAGCTGAAAGCAATTGTGGACTACTCCGAAACCCTCATCTCTCCACCTAAACCCTTTATGATCAATCAGCATTTTACTACGGTAATTTTGATCTCGTTGCTTGTAAGTCTTTTCAGCGCCTATATTCAAAAAACTCAAGCTTGGTCGGCAGAAGGCTTGGTTTATGTCTGGGCTATCGCATCTTTGTCCGTTGTAGTGTCCTTGGTGCTTGATGGTTTTCGAACCGTTCAAACGCGTGATTCTCGAATTCGACGCTATCTCAAAAGAGCACAGATCGAGCTTGAGCAAGAGGCCAATGAAACCACTGCAGTTCTCATTTGTAATGGTCGGGAAACATCAATTATCTCGTAAGCTCCGAACCCAGCCTTTGATGGACTGGTGTCAGTTGCAAAGGACTTGTGAATCGGCAGAATAGCCTGTGTTGACCGACAGAAATCGCCCCTCCCCCGACACTCCTCCTAAAATGGAAACGTCTATATGTGAGCCGTCCACCGCGACAGTGTTCTAAAGAACCCAAGATGACTGCCTTTGTTTTCGTACCCACGAACCAGCAGCACGTTAGAGGATGGCCATCGAGGACTCACCTTGGTTCCCTGGGTTTCTCCTCTCGGCAGTGTAAGCATGTAGCAAGCGTTCCATATTCAAGTTAAAGCTTAACGTAAGCGAGCCATGGTAAGTGCGCCTACAAACACACCATCACGAACGGCATATCTGCGCAGCGTTCCTTCAACTTCAAAGCCGAATTTCTGGTACAGGGGTACCGCGGCATCATTGTCCGAGTACACCGCGTGGTGCGCGATGGGCTCAGCGATAAACCGCGTGCCGGGCGCCTAGCCTTTCAACTCGCTCAACCGATGGCTCGCCGCGTCGTCATACGCCACATACAGCGATTCGGCGACCTGGCTTTTGATGGCCTTGGTGCTTTCCAGGCCCAATACAAAACCTTCGGCCTTGCCGCCGGCGCGGTTCAGGTCCTCTTTCGTGTCAGCACCGGTGATAGCATCCATCAGCTTGGCGGCATGCGGACCAACGCCTTTGGGCAGGCTGATCTGATCGATGCTCATTGTGCTACCTCGGACAAGAGAAGAAATCGGGCAGTACGGGCTAGCGAGGTCATTGGCGTTACCTTGGAGGATGGAGGTCGGTAGCGCTTGCAACGCCGCCGGGGAGCACATGGTAGACCGGTAAAGCGATTAAAGGGGGACTTGGGTTGCCTGTCACCGTCGGGGCTTGTCTTGAAGACACGGATGTGAGAAACCTCATCGTTCAATAAAGGGAATTTAGCGATGCCATTTTCATTGGAAGAACAACGTGCCTTGCTGGCACTCAAAGGCGTAGGGCCGACCGTTATCAGGCGCCTCGAACAGATGGGCATAGACTCTCTGGAACTGCTCAGCCAAGCGAATGTGAGCGATATATTGGCTCAGGCTTCAGCCGCCGTCGGTTCGACTTGCTGGAAAAACAGCCCCCAGGCCCGCGCCGCGATCACTGCGGCGATTGAGCGCGCAAAGGATGCTCAGTCCAGCCTTGAAAAAACAGACTAATCTCTCTGCAACCCGGTGAGCCGACAATATACTCAGTGCCTTGCACTTGGGCGCGAAACAGCGATGGATATTTCCATGAACCTATCGACCCTGGCGTTATTTCTTCCCGCCTGCTTTGCCCTGAATATGGCACCAGGCCCCAACAACCTCCTGTCGATCAGCAATGCGACCCGTTATGGATACCGCACTGCGTGTTTGGCGGGTATCGGCCGCCTGCTGGCGTTCACAGCGATGATTGCATTGGCTTCGGCCGGGCTCGCAGTGGTGCTGCAAACCTCAGAGTTGGTGTTCTACGGGATCAAGATTGTTGGCGCGGCGTATCTGTTCTACCTGGCCTATCAGTTGTGGAACGCGGCGCCCCAGGCACAAGATGAATCGACAACCGCAACCACCGGCCTCCTCACGCTGGCACGCCAGGAGTTCCTGGTTGCTGCGGGCAATCCTAAAGCGATCCTGATTTTTACTGCATTCCTGCCGCAATTCGTTGACCCATCGCTGGAGGTCGCCCCGCAGTTTGCGCTGCTCGGACTGCTGTTCCTGATGCTGGAATGGATAGCCATCGGCATCTATGCCTACATTGGCCTGCACATGCGACGCTGGTTCGCCCAGCCCCGTGGCAAACGACTCTTCAACCGCTGCTGCGCTGGACTGTTGGCGGCTGCGGCGTCGATGTTATTGATGGCTCGTCGAGCTTGATCTGGTTGGAGGCGTTGCAGATAGCCACAGTCGGCTTTAATAAGCGGCCTCTGCCTGATTGCATTTAAACGTGGTCTGAAACCGTTTCTTCAGAAGAAGTGGTTGAATCTTCACTGGCCTGGGCGGCCAGCTTCAATCGGTCGGCTTTACTCACATAGCTATTCTTGCTGGCCGGTGCCAATTTGGCACTGGCCTTTTTGGCGTGGGCCTTGAGCAACTGCTTTATTTTTTTACGGCGATTCATGGTTTGTACTCAACGGGTAAACGCTTGAATGATATCTCATTTGCCGGGGCCACTTGGGCTTGGCCTCACGCCAGCAGCTCGGTGATCCAACGTACCTGGCGAGCGATATCCTGCACCTTCTCCACGGGCACTGCTTGGCGCGCTCGCGCAAAATCATTCAGGGTCCGCTGCTTATGGCGCAGCATACGTTGCCACTTGGCCAGGAATGCAGGGCTTCGGGCCTGCATGTGCAGTGGGCCGAAGTACAGTTGCTCGGCGGTGTAGGTCACTGGCTCGCCGCGTTCGGCGACGATGATTTCGTAGTCGAAACGGTTTTCCCGCAGCAGTTGCTCGCAGCAGATAGGGTAACCGTTCTCCATCAGCCACTGTCGCAGCGGCTGTTCGCCGCCGTTGGGCTGCAGAATCAGGCGCTCGTGGCCACTCAGGCGCGCCTTGCCTCGTTCGAGGATATCGCGGATGGTCTCTCCACCCATGCCGCAGATACTGATCACTGTTATTCCGTCCGCCGACTCGATCGCTGCCAGGCCATCGGCCAGGCGCACACTGACGTGCCGATCCTGGCCATTCTCGCGCACGGTACGCTCGGCCGCATGGAACGGCGTCAAGGCCGCTTCGCCGGCCACCGCCGCCGCGATGGCACCGCGGCGCATCAGCGCAACCGGCAGGTAACCGTGGTCCGAGCCGATATCGGCCAGTCGCGCACCGGCTGGCACATGCGCCGCCACCTGCTCCAGGCGCATGGACAATGTATGTTCGTTCAACTGCAGGTCCTTTTCGGTACAGATGTGCAGCACTGTTGGCGGCGCATGATGCTGGGTGAGGCCCCCTGGGTAAAGTACCGGCGCAAAATCGATTGAAAGACCGGCGACGCAAAGCAGTTGCCGGAAAGATCGGGCGGGACTATAAGACCTCAACCTATATTGAGGTTAATCCCCATGACAGCCGAAAAGACCATTGATGGCATGCGATCACTCACCATCGGTGAGGTCGCCAAACGCAGTGGGGTGACGGTCTCCACCCTGCATTTCTACGAGTCAAAGGGCTTGATCGCCAGCACCCGCAATGCCGGCAATCAACGGCGTTTCCCTGCCTTGGTGCTGCGCAGCATCGCGATTATCAAGGTGGCCCAGCGTACCGGTATCCCACTTGCAGAAATCAAGAACGCGCTGGGCCGCTACCCGCCCAACAGCAAACTGACGGCCGCCCAGTGGAGAGAGATGTCATCAGCCTGGCGAGAAAGCCTCAACCTGCGCATCAGAACCCTGGAAGCCTTGCGCGACAGTCTGGATAACTGCATTGGCTGCGGCTGCCTGTCACTCAACGATTGTCCCCTGCGCAACCCCGACGACACGCTTGGCCTGGATGGCCCGGGGCCGAGAATTCTGGAGGCGAGGCGCGGTCAGCGTTGACCAACTACAGAGTATGCGCCCGCTCAGCCTGAATCGTTTCAGGTCCTGTGATCATTGGTTGTAACTTCCCGGCGAACCTTTGTCCGGCAACACCGTCCGAGCTAAGGCACTGATGCCCAACGCTCGCCGCGAGGTTTCCGTTTGAAAGCTGCCATCATCAAAAAGTACCGACTGATTATCAAGACCATGGGCTATGTCGGTTGGGCCCTGTTCTGGCTGTTGCTCTGGGATATTGCGGTCACTGTGGAGTTCATGTTGTTCCTCAACACCAAGATCAGCCTGCCGCTGATGCCCCTCACACTGCTGGGTTCGGCGCTGGTGGTGCTGATCAGTTTTCGCAACAGCAGTGCCTACAACCGCTGGTGGGAAGCGCGCACGCTATGGGGCGCGATGGTCAATAACTCTCGCAGCTTTGCCCGCCAGGTACTGACGCTGCTGGATGACCCGGGCCACGAGGTCAATCCGATCAAATCGACCTTGCTGCGCCGCCATGTGGCGTATGTGAATTGCCTGGCGGCGCACCTGCGGGGCGAACCGTGCCCGGTGGAAGTACAAGCGTTCATTCCCGGCGATGAGTTCGCGCGTAGCGGCGCCACCAATAACTTTGCCAACGACATTCTCACCGGCTCCGCAGCGCTGCTGGCCAGGGAGTACAAGGCCGGGCGCCTGGACAGCATTCGCCTGGCGCGGCTGGAGTCGACCCTGGTGGACCTGTCCAACAGCCAGGGCGGCATGGAGCGGATCGCCAACACACCGCTGCCTTATCCCTATGTGTATTTTCCACGACTGTTCATTTCACTGTTCTGCCTGATCGTGCCGGTAGGCTTGGTGGAGTCCCTGGGCTGGTTCACTCCGCTGGCCTCGACGGTGGTGGGTTTTATGCTGCTGGCCATCGAGCGCATCGGCACCGATCTGCAAAGTCCGTTTCGCTCCAGTGAACACCAGATCCAGATGGAAACCATCTGCGAAACCATCGAGAAAAACCTGCAGTCGATGCAGCGTGATTCGCTGGGAGAGATACGCCGGCCTGAAGTGAAACAACTGCAACCCTGAAAACGCTCAATGTGTCGCGACAGCAGCCTTGCCGACTGCTCGTCGGCCCGGCCTGAAACCGTGGGCTCGTGCTCCCCAGGCAATGACTAAGCTCATCGCCAGCAACACCAGCATCGCCCATGGGAACGAGGCCACGCCCCAGGTATCCAGCAACAGGCCACCCACCACGCCACTGCAGGCAATCGCGCTGTTCCAGGCCACCACGTTCAGAGACAGCGCCACATCTGCACCATCACCAGCGGCATCTGCCAAGGCCGTCTGCAGCAAAGTAGCGGCACCGCCGAAGCTCAAACCCCACACCGCCACGCCGAGGTAAATCACTTGCGGCAGCTGCGCCAGCAGGCCAAATACCAGGCAAGTCGCAGCAAACATCGCCAGGCTGACCAATACGGTCCTGCGCAGCAGCGGTTCGACCAATCTGGAGGTGATCCAGATCCCGCTCAATGCCGCGACGCCAAACACCAGCAGCACCAGGTCCACTCGGTCCAGCAGCCCGGCAGGCGCCACAAATGGCGCGATATAGGTATAGAGGATGTTATGGGCCAGCATCCAGGTAATCACCACCGCCAATACCGGACGCACGCCTGGGGTTATAAGCACTTTGCGTAAGGGCAAGCGTTGGTGGGCGGCCTGCCCGGGGTAGTCCGGCACCTTGGCCAGCACCCAGACAATCAGCAGCAACGTCATGCCCGAAATGATACTGAACGCAGTGCGCCAGCCGACGATACCGCCCAGCCAGGTACCAAGCGGAACGCCAAGGGACAGCGCAATCGGCGTACCGACCATGGCCACCGCCAACGCCCTGCCCTGTTGCTCTGGCGCGACCATGCGCCGCGCATACCCGGCCAACAGGCTCCACGCAAGGCCCGCGGCCATCCCGGCGAAGAATCTAGCCACCAATATCACGCCATAGTGGGATGACAACGCGGTGATCGAGTTGAACAGCAGAAAGCCGACAATGGTCAGCAACAGCACATTGCGTCGGCGCCAGCCTTGCGTCGCAATTGTCAACGGGATCACTGCCAGCACTGAACCCAACGCGTAGGCCGTGACCATCTGGCCGGCCAACGACGAGGAAATCTCCAGGCCTTCACTGATTTGTGGCAACAGGCCTGCTGGCAGGGTTTCGGTAATGATGCAAATAAAGCCCGTCATCGCCAAAGCCAGTAATGCGCCGATGGGTAAACGGTCAGGCTCGGCCGCAGCCGAGACAGAAAGGGAAGCGTTCACAATAAGAAGTTCCTGAGCTGGGTGGACGAAAGAATCACTTAAGTACCGATCGATACAAATGTTGACGGAGGCGCGCCATCGTTGTCAACGACTTATGTATCGAATAGTATTTAAGTCATCACTCAGAGGAATTCGTCATGGCGCAGATGGGCCGCCCCCGCAACTTCGACCGTGATCAGGCCATCGAACAGGCCTTGCACCTGTTCTGGGAGCATGGTTACGACGCCACGTCCTTGAGTCATTTGAAGGCACGCTTGGGCGGGGGAATTTCTGCACCGAGCTTTTATGCAGCCTTTGGCTCCAAGGACGCGCTGTTCCAGGAGTGCGTGCAGCGTTACCTGGACACGTATGCCCAAGTCACCGAATGCCTGTGGGATGAAACCCTGCCGCCCCGGCAAGCGATTGAAACCGCCTTGCGCCAATCGGCGCGCATGCAGTGCGAAGACGGCCACCCCAAAGGCTGCATGGTGGCTTTGGGCGGGATGAGCGCCCCCTCACCGGAAAATGCCCATGTGAGCGCCGCCCTGAACGAGTCAAGGGCCCGCACTCGTGCCGGGATCGTGGCGTGTGTCGAGCGCGGCATCGACGCCGGGGAGCTTCCCGCCCATCTCCATGCCCAGGCCCTGGCCACCGTGTTCGACAGCTTCCTGCAGGGTATTTCCATTCTTGCCAGGGATGGCGTGAATCACGAAGTCATCGATGCGGCAATCGCGCGGGTCATGCTGGCTTGGGAGCTGTCCCCGCCATGAATCCCGACTGACGCCTATAGCACACTTGACCTATATGCCCCCCCTGGGAGCCATGCTGAAATAAAACACTCCAGTTAGCCGGCTCAAGGGTTGGTTCTACCTCTCTGGCTTACGTTCTCTGAAGCGCGTTTTTCCAGAATCGCTGAGAACTTGTGTGAAACACGATTAAGGAAGATTCGGCATGAACAAAACGTTTATGGCTGCCCCCACCTTGCTGCTCCTGGCGGCTGCACTGGCAGGTTGCTCGACTAACCCCAATGTATTGCAAATGCACAAAGTCACTGCCGAGGCGATTGGCCTGGCCTCGACTGACGAGCTGACCATGGGCCCCGTCACCAAAGGCAAGGAAGACTTCCTGGGCGGCACGGAGCTGACCTACAAAGCCACTACCGCCAAGGGTCGCGTATTCAATTGCTCGACGTTCATGACCCCGGGCATTCTGCTGGACCCGCCAACCTATTCACGTCTTACTTGCACAAAGTAAACGAGGCGCCTGCGTGATGCGCAGACGCAAAAACGCATTAAACAATTGACTTATCCTTTCCTATCAGTAAGATACGGCGCATTCCGCGATAGCTCAGTTGGTAGAGCAAATGACTGTTAATCATTGGGTCCCTGGTTCGAGTCCAGGTCGTGGAGCCAGACAAGGTTCCAGAGAAGGCTTTCAAAATCTCTGAAACCCCCGAAAAACCCGCCTTATGGCGGGTTTTTTCGTTTTGGCGTTCTGTCGGATTCCGGTAAGTACCAGTTCGATAAAAGGGAGTACCCTTATGTCGCGCACCACTACTCCACTCTTCGACGCCGCTTGCCGTTCGGCCAAGCCCACAGACCGCGCCTACAAGCTTTTCGACGGCGACGGCCTTTACCTTCTAGTCCAACCCAATGGCCGCAAAGGCTGGCGTCTCAGATACGTCAAACCTGATGGCCGGGAAGGACTGACCTCATTTGGCAACTACCCCATCGTTGGCCTCGCGAATGCGCGCCGCAAGCGGTTGGAGGTCAAGCGAATGCTGGCGGATGGCATTGACCCTATAGGAGCCAAGAACCAAGCCAAGACGGACGCTCTGATCAAAGGCCGCACCTTTGAAAGCGTTGCCCTCGGCTGGCACACGGAAATGTCAGCCAAGTGGGCACCGGACTATTCCAAGACAGTGATGAGTCGCCTCAAAACTCACCTCTTCCCGCTGATCGGCACCCGCGCCATTGTCGACCTTGATACCCACGACCTTATGCGGCCCCTGGACGCGATTAAGAAGCGCGGAACGATAGACATTGCTTTAAGGGTACAAAACTACCTGCTGAGCATCATGCGCGAGGCAAAGCGCCTCCGGCTTATCACCGTAAACCCTGCTTACGACCTCGTAGGCTCGATCAAAGCCTCGCGGGTCATCCACCGCCCCGCCTTATCCTTATCGCGCTTACCTGAGTTGCAGGAACGGATCGACACCTATAAAGGCCGCGCACTTACCCGACTGACGGTCTTGCTGTCACTGCACGTGCTTGTCCGCTCCAGCGAGCTGCGCTTCGCCCGCTGGAGCGAGTTCGACCTCAAACGTGGCGTCTGGGAAATACGGTGAACAGCGCGCTTCGGAAGATGGGGTACGACACCAAATCCGAGATCTGTGGGCATGGGTTTCGTTCGATGGCCTGCAGCGCACTGATCGAGTCAGGTTTGCGGACGGACACAGCCATCGAGCGGCAGATGAGCCACAAGGAACGCAACAACGTCCGCGCCGCTTACATCCACAAGGCCGAGTTCATCGAGGAGCGCAGGCTGATCATGAACTGGTGGAGTCGCTACCTTGAGACTAATCAGCAGAAGCATGTTAGCCCACGCGAATTCGCCAATCAGACGGGTGCGAATGTCACTCGCCTAAAAGCAAAACGTGGCGCAACTGAGTAAGCGCTCGGTCCTCATATCTCAGTGATCCGCTTGTCCACGTGGGTCCATCCAAACAGGGCTGCAAAGCCGCCCTGTTTGGATGGACCTCACTTAAAAAATCTAAAGCCCACGCAATCGTCTGTGGAAAACCACTGATTTCCATTAGTGGATAATTTCATCCACAGCCGCAGAACTCCCGAAAATTCGAGCCTTGACCCGAATTCTCCACAGGCGTAGAAAAGGTCGGGCAAAGCGCTGTCGTTGACAGCAACCCAGGTAGCCAGAACCTTTAAGGCTACGCCACGCCGTGGCGGCTCTCCCAAAGTGCGATTAGCGTCCGGCGGCTCGCACGGTCACTCACCGAGTGATGGATGCCCACTTCAGATCATTGCCATTGCGGCAAATACATCCCCCTACCCAACTGCCCTGCAGCAACCTATCCGCTTGGCCATTTTATTGCGCCAACCTGCGCCCGTCTCTTTCTCCCGGAAAGAGACGGGCGCTCCTACCACTGCTGCAGCCCACCTCATACAAGGCTTTGCGGCATTCCCCTCGTGACAATCGGCGTGACAAACACCGAAGTCACCGGCAACAGCGATGCAAATGATGGTGCCGCAGCCCACGGAATGGACTGCACCTGACTGACAGTCAGGCATGCCCCGGTCATTGCCTCGCTGCCTTCACCCGACTCAGGATCTCGCGGCATTGGTCTCGTCAGCCAGCGCAGCCTCCACCCGCCCACTTCTTCGGAAGTGTTCAGGAGGCCAGATCATGAGATGCCCAAGCTCCCGGTCGTGAGGAGCCGCCAGTCCCGCGTTAGTGGACAACCCCCACAGGTCGCAGGGACCTTGATCCCTGATAACACTCAACATCCTTGGCGGGATGACGTGGGGAAAGTTTCAAAGGTTTGGCTTCGAGAGGAGTTCGATCATGGCACCAGCGGGCAGGCGAGATAGACGCAATTTTGGCTGTAGCCGGCAACTGAGTTATGCCGGGCCCCAGGCGTTGTGCGATCTATTTGGCGGCGGGCATTACGGCACGGTGCAGGCGCACAGTGATCGCTGGTAGGCGTTTGTTCGGTGGTGTCGCTCGGAGAATGGACCAGGGTTTAACGATGCGCGACAAATTGATCGGCAGACCTTGCTGGACTACGCCGGACATCTGCGTCAGCAAGTTGAATAAGTGCGATATCGGCATCGCCACCGCGCAAAACCGGTTGTCCAGTGTGAATCGAACCATGACGGCGCTCCGCGACGATCAGTATGTGAGCGTCTCGACGATGCCTGACAGCAAGCGGTGCTGACAATCAACAGTCCAGTAATCGTCATCCCCATGAAGCGATTTTCTATTGTTCGGGACCAAATTATCAATACCTTCGATTGCGTTGATAGTGAAAATCAGCACGAACACATTGTATGCCTACCAACTGGATGGTAGCTTATTAGCAAGTTTTTAGATAACTGTAATTAACACCATCCCTGTGAGAATCCCATGCAAGATTGGAAGCAAACCCGCAAAGACATCAATACTCGTTTGGTAGAACTAAACGGCCTGTCTCCGGAAACAATGAAAGGCATGGCGGCGCTCGGCGCTGCCGGCGGCAAGACCAATTACCTGGACGCGAAGACCCGCGAACTGATTTCGCTCGCCGTGGCCGTGACCACCCGCTGCGACGGTTGCATCGCCTTCCACGCCGCCGAAGCCAAGAAACTTGGCGTCACCAGTGAAGAAGTCGCCGAAGCACTGGGCGTGGCAATCAACATGAACGCCGGTGCCGCGTTGGTGTACAGCACACATGTGCTGGACGCATTCGATAAGTCGTAAATCAAACGCTAACTTTCAACCTGTTAACGACTTCGAGACTAATCATGAATAAGCTGTTCACCCCTTACGATCTGTCCGGTACTGCGCTAAAAAACCGGGTCGTTATGGCCCCCATGACCCGCACCCGGACACTAGACAACATCCCTAACGAGTTCACCGCGCTGTATTACGCACAGCGTGCTTCTGCTGGTCTGCTGATCACCGAAGGCCTGCCGATTTCCGACGAAGCCCGCGGCTACCTGTACACCCCAGGTATTTATGCCGACGAACACTTGCCAGGCTGGCGTCAGGTCACCGACGCGGTGCATGCCAAGGGCGGGAAGATCTTCGCGCAGTTATGGCACGTTGGCCGTATGTCCCATATTTCGGTGCACGGCATGGTTCCGGTTTCTTCGGGTACTCAGCCGGCGGTCGATACCACGGTGTATGCCTGGATCGAGCCTGGTGAATCCGGCGCTGTGCAACCCAGCGTGCCCCGTTCGCTGGAAACGGAAGAAGTGAAACGTGTCATCGCTGACTTTGTGAAGTCTGCGCGTATGGCGATGGAGGCCGGTTTTGACGGTATCGAAATCATGGCTGCCAACGGGTTCCTGTTCGATCAGTTCCTCAGCAGCGCCTTGAACACCCGCACCGACCAGTACGGTGGCTCTATCGCCAATCGCCAGCGCTTTCTGCTGGAAACCATTGACGCGATTGCTGCCGAAATCGGTGGCTCGAAGATTGGCGTACGGTTCTCGCCGTTTGGCCGCCTGTATGACTTTGGTGTGTACGAAGGTGAAGCAGAAACCTGGATGAGCATGGCGGCAGCGCTTAATGAACGCGAACTGGCCTACGTCCACCTGAACTACCAACCGACCATCATCGCCGCGCAAACGCCGCCTGGTTTCAGCGCTGCGTTCCGTGAAGCCTACAAAGGCACCTTGATGGCTGCCGGTGGGTTCACCCAAGCCCTCGCTGAGTCGGAACTGACCAAAGGTGAACTCGACTTGATCGCCTTCGGTACGGCCTACATCGCCAACCCTGACCTGGTAGAGCGCATGCAGCACGGCTGGCCATTGGCAGAGGGTGATCGCGCGACTTACTACGGTGTCAGCGATCGCATTGCCAAGGGTTACACCGACTACCCGGAATACGTTGCAGCCAAAGCCTGATTACTCGCTGTTTCATCACTGTCCACTTCAGACGTCAAGGAGCACACCATGCCACTCGTTACCATCAAGGGCATTGAAGGCGTTTTTACCGACCAGCAGAAAGCCGAAGTCATCCAGAAAGTAACGGACGCCATGGTGTCTGTGGAAGGTGAAAACATGCGCGCCCTCACCTGGGTCATCTTCGAAGAGGTCAAAAGCGGAGATTGGGGAATCGCTGGCAAACCCGTGACTGCTCAGGACGTATTGAAACTTCAAGCAGGTAAATAAAAAGGGTTCACCCCCCCAAAAAAAATGACTCTCTGGTCGGTGGGCATTCTCATGTCCAACGACCAGGGAGTTTTTGCGTTGTGATTGAACACGCGATTTATCGTGGAATGTTCCCAATGATTCTGATCATTTATGCTCACCCTTACCCCGACAAATCCAGGGTTAACCAGGTGATGCTCAGGCAAACCTCCAATAACCCGGATGTGGTCATACGCTCCCTTTATGACCTGCACCCGGATTTCAACGTCGATGTCCAAGCCGAGCAGCAAGCCCTCGAACAGGCAGAGTTGCTGGTCCTGCAACATCCGCTGTACTGGTACTGCTGCCCGCCGCTGCTGAAATTGTGGATCGATAAAGTCTTCACCCAAGGGGGGCCTATGGCAAAGGCGCCACCGCGCTCAAAGGTAAGAGCTTGTTGTGGGCCGTGACCACCGGTGGCGAGCACGACCAGTTCGACATGGGTGCCCCCCGGGTTTTCGGTGCTTGCCCAACCCCTGCATGCGACCGCGACCTACTGCCAGATGCGCTGGCTGACGCCTGTGGCTGTCCACGGTGCCTTCAACGCTGCCCCTCGCCCCTGCTTTCGCATTGTCCTTGGGCCGCAGGGCATTGGAGCAACTGGGCATTGGTCGCTGCAAAGCCCGCGAACGAGCGGATCGATTCCGTCGCCTGAACCTGGAGATGCTGGAAGAAATGGCCGCGCAGCCTGTGGATGATACCGAGTTCAAGTATGACGCCTACAAACGGGCCAACGCGCTGTTAACGGAAATCTTCAACGAAGACCGCGCTCATCCCATCGATAACTGGTCCGGGGCAAATCCACACCCGAGGGATGAAAAAGAACGCCAGGCTGATCAGCCTGACCGCTGATGGAGGAGGTTCGGTTAAATCGCCTCTTCCAACTCCGCAAGAATGGCTTTTTTCATTGTTCCAACTGAACGGGATCCGGGCATGACCCGCAGCAGCCGCCCCTCATGGAACACCGCCAAGGATGGCACCGCCCGGATACCGTACATTTGCGCGATCGTCGGAGACACCGCCACATCAATCTTTGCAAAAGCCGCCAGGGAGTGAAGCTTTTCTTCCAAGGCATGAAACACCGGTTTCATCTCCTGACAAGGCTTGCACCAGGACGCTGAAAACAGCACAACGCTGCTGCCTTTGGCCACAAAGCGGGCGAACTGCTGAGCACTCAACTCAACGATACGGCTCATTTGGATCTCGCTCTCAATATGGATGAAGGGCGGCACAACCCAGTGCCGCACCGCTTCTGCTGATCAAATTTTGCAGCCATCTACGCCGCAGACTTGACTGCTGAATGCGTCATCTTCGACTTTCGACTTCTCCTGCATCTTGTTCAGCGCTTCAAGAAAAGCAGCCTCAGGCTGAGCACCGGACAATGAGAAGGCATTATCGAATACAAACAAAGGCACGCCCGAACCTAGTTGCGCGGCGATATGTTCGTCTTCCTCCATCTCTTCGCGCAATTCAACGGATGACCACGCCCGTTGGATTAACGCGTTCGAAACGCCTGCGGTCTTGGCTATGGCCTCCAGGCTGCCGCGATCAAACAGCGACTGACCATGGGAGGTGCTTTGCTCATACAACGCCTCGACCAAGCGTTTTTTAACGGCTTCGTTCGCAACCGCCTTGACCAGTACATGGGCATCTGCAGTATCGCCAAACAGCATGCTGTCAAAGCGGTAATCAAGCCCATCGGCCCGACCATATTTACTGACGGTGTTCATCATCGCGACAGCGGAATCCGGATTGCCGAGCTTGCGTTTAAGGGCAGCGATCATAGGCTCTGGCGCGTGATTCGCCGCCAGGCGATAGGCCCTGACGTTGACTTGTACATTATCTTTTTCAGCAAATTTATCGAGCGCCTGCTCGAATCGACGCTTGGCTACCCAGCACCAAGGGCAAACAAAATCAGACCAGATATCCACTGCATATTTTTTCGAAGAAGTTTGCATGACTCGTCCTGTACTCAAAGAAATTAAGACCGCGTTACCAGCGTTTCAAGCAAATGATCGAAGCCTGCCAACGGGTCGGTTGATCGGCCCAATGTCCAATCGATAAGGCTCGCACCCTCCAGGCTGCTCAGCAGCATGAACGCGTAGGTCTCAACGGGTTTGTCGAGCGACCAGTTGCGCTGCCGGACCCCGTCATTGAGGGTGGCCTGAAGCCAATCGAGCTGGCTCTCAAAGAACACCCGAGTGAGCCCTTGCAGCGACAGCGGCAGTGCCGCCATTTCTGCCGCCAGGGCGCCACACAAGGGCAGCAGCCCCTCGTTGGCGCTGATGATGAAAAGCCGGGCAAAACCACGAAGCCGCAGCAACGGATTGGTATTCATTTCTTCGATCGAACTGAGGGTCGCATCGAAGCGTTTGATGTAGTCCTTGATCAGCTCCGCGCCCAGGCTTTCCTTGGTCGGGAAGTGATGGTGAATACTGGCTTTTCTAATACCGATCTGCGCCGCAAGATCGGCATAACTGAACGCGGAATAGCCCTTGGAGCGCATTTGGGTTTCCGCGACTTTCAACAGCGCTGCTTTTGTCGTGATCGACATTGAAGACTCCTGCAGCCAGCATTCAGCCTTCTTTCACTTGTACTGAGTGAAGGCGTGAAAGCTCCCGCGGAGGGAGCTTTCATCAGGCCGCGCTCGCCACTGTGGTCAGGCCCGAACAGCCATAATTCCAGCATCCACGTCCCAGATTGCACCGGTCACCCAGGACGTCTTGTCCGACAGCAGGAACAGGATGGTGTTGGCGACGTCTTCGGGAACGCCGACTCGTCCCAACGGGTGGAAATCGTTCAGCGACTTCATCGCTTCCGGGATCGCCTCTTTGTCCATGAACCCTTCATAGATCGAGGTGTGAACGATCCCTGGCGAGACAGCGTTGACCCGAATACCCGAGTGAGCCAACTCAATTGCCAGATTGCGTGTCAGCGCATGCAAACCTGCCTTTGCCATGGAGTAGGCAGAGGCCGGCGAACCTGCCAATGCGGCCTGTGCACCGATGGAGCCGACGTTGACAATTGCCCCTTCAAGCTTGGCGGCCAGCATGTTCTTGACCACGGCCTGAGTGATGAAGAAGGTCGCGCGGTTGAGCGACAGGTACATGTCGTACTCGGCCTCATCGTGCTCGGTGAACGGCTTGGGAATAAAGATCCCGGCGGAGTTCACCATCAGGCTGATATCGCTATGGTTGGCATTGATTTCCTTACGAACGAAATTCATGCCCTCTTCAGTCATCAGGTTGGCGACGATCACCGACACAGGGCCCAGCGGGCTAAGCTCGTTACGCACCGCATCAGCCTTGTCTTGCTTGCTGCCGGTGAGCACTACGCTGCCGCCTGCCTTTAGCACCATGCGTGCCGTTTCCAGGCCCATGCCACTGGTACCGCCGACGACCAACAGTTTTTTGCCTTTAAAAAAAACGTTCATTGCAGACTCCGGTTATCCAGATTTCGTAAGGGTCGGCACCAGGGCAGCTAGCCGCCTACCGGTGCACGCTAGGTTTGAAACAGGCGAATCCGCCCTCACGCACTTCGAGGGTCGGCACCATACGGATAGCTTTCGAAAAGTTGGCGTAGTTGACAGAGGTTTTGAGCACCACGTTGTGCAACTCTTCAACACGCTCACGGGAGGCGTCGGTATGCAGGCGAATCACTACACTCACTTCGTCGTAGCCCGGGTTGACGCTTTCGTCGATTCCCAGGAAGCCACGCAGGTCGAGGGTGCCGTCAGTCTCGATTTCCAGGCTGTGAATCTTGATCCCCATCATCGCGGCATTGGCGGCATAACCGACCGACATGCAGGCGTTGAGAGCGGCCATCAGCAGCTCTTGAGGGTTAGGCGCAGTGTTTTGGCCCAGCAACTCATTAGGCTCATCGGCGACGATTTCGAAATCCCGCGAGTAGGTTTCACCGGCCAGACTGTAGCGGTTGACTTTGGCCACAGAGCGAGTCTGGCCTTTCCACTGAGTCTTGACGTTGAAGCTCGCGTGGCGCTTGGTCGCATCCTCAGCAACGCCTTGGGCAAACTGCTGGAGTGCGGCGACATCGATACCATTCAGGTTGTTGCTCATGTGTTCGTTCCTCTTCGGATGGACCGGGCGTTTGGCCCGGAAGAGAAACAAGACTACCAACTAGTAGGTTGTCGATCAAGAAATTATTCTTCTTAAAACCAACCACCGAAAAAACAGCTTAAACAGCGTTTTTTTCCTGAATAGGGATAACTGCGATAACAATGCAGTGATTGCTACTTAATCTTGTACTTTTGGTCACACACCGAAAGTGTAGAAATGGGTAGGTATCCGCAACCCAAACGCGAGACTAGACGTACGCTCGTCAGATTGAGTGCGCGCAAAAAGAATTCAGAGAGTGTGAGCTAAGCGGCTGAAACCACTTACGAGGCGGGAAAACGGACCGAGCCAGCAGTGGCAGAATCGGTCGTTTTATGACGCAGAAAAAAGCTGATCGAACCTCAGTGATGCGTTTCGGTAACCCGAAGTCCATCTAAAATGAAATCAAATCCAGAAGACTGTTCGTAATTGTCGTTCAGCGCCCAAGATACAAAGCTGCCACCTTCCAACGTATTCAAGATGAACCTGGCAACCTTCACGCCATCCAGCTCAGCTTTGAGTTCCCCTGCCGCTTGGCCCAGTGCGATATTGGCCTGAAGCCAATTGAGATGGATTTCGAAAAAGTCCCGCGTCATTTCCTTTAGGCTTTCAGGCAAAGCCAGCAACTCCGCCGCCAAGGCACCGCAGAGCGGAAGCATCGCATTTTTACTGCTTTGCGCGAACATCAAGGCGAAGGCATTGAGCCGATCGATAATGCCGGTATTTTCATCATTGATGCATTCCAGCTGATTCTTGAACCGGAACAGATAACTCTCAACGATGGCAATCGCCAGACTTTCTTTGGTGGGAAAGTGGTGGTGAATACTCGCCTTCTTGATACCGATGTCTTCCGCCAGATCGGCATAGCTGAAGGCTGCGTAGCCCTTGGTACGCAACAGAATCTCAGCGCTGGTCAGGAGGTCGGAACGTGTACTCATGGTGCTGTTTCCAAATTTATCAATGCGGCATCATAAATTAGTACTTCTTCATAAGACAGCGCTCAGGTTGCGCACCTATGAACTACCCACTGGAATCGGCCACAAGCAGCCAGCCGTTTCACAGCGCTGCATTCTCCTCAGTGAAATAGGCCTAACGTTAGGTTGCCAACTTTCTACTGTTGCCGCTGCCGCCCTCATGAGGCACTGAAAAAACTCGCATAAAATGCTGTCTTGATTAGGATAATCGTAGGGATAGAGACTTTAGAAATCAGCATGAATTTATTGTAAAACAGGTACTTAAGTTTTCATTCGAGTCCAGGTCGTGCCAGACAAGGTTCCAGAGAAGGCTTTCAAAATCTCTGAAACCCCCGAAAAACCCGCCTTATGGCGGTTTTTTTCGTTTTGGCATTCCATCGGTTTCCGGTAAGTCCAACCCAATGGCCGGGAGTGACTGACCTCATTCGGCAACTACCCCATCGTTGGCCTATCGAGTCGTCAATGCAGATTCTCGATACGAATAGCAGGCTAGACACCTACCCACGGCCGACAAAACAGACTGGAATCCGTCTGCCAGCCGTTGCGAGCAGCCCATCGACTGCTCAAGGTCGCGCACGCTGGCGGACCTTGAACAAGCCGACGGGATCAGACGCAAACATTTGGCCGAGGGGCTGCAATATCGGCCGACAATGCTCTAGCCGGTGTCACCCCTTGGTCAGATCAACCAACGGCGTCTGCCGCACCTCAGTCTCCCGCCCACCCTGGATCTCGCTCACCTGCTTCAAGGCCTTATCCACAGCCGCCTTATCCGCCAGCAAGCTGTAGCTGATGCGGAACTGCTTGTGTTCCTTCGGCCCAATTGTTGGTACCAGGTTCAGTGGCCGCTGATAACGACGGTTGTAGGAAAAACTTGTCCCCGGCTCCAGCCCCGTGACATAGCCCTGGCCTTGGGTATCGGTGTTTTTCCACAGGGAAAACACGGGCAGTGTCTGAGTATTGAAGCCGACCGAAACGCCCAGGCTGCCGGCCTTGTTATGCAACACGGTCAACGTATCGCCCTTGGCATCGGCATACGGCACTACGTTGTAAACCGTTTCGTCGTAGTCCTTGGTCGGTGCGCGATAGGTTTGCCAGTCGGGCAGATCGCCCTTGGCCTTGTCGTTGAACGGCGACACCTGTTTCACCGGCGCGGCGAAACGAGCGCCCTGCTCCAGGAACGGGGTGCTGAAGTTACTGTGATACAGCGCCTGGTATTCCTTCGGGTAGTCGCCGTTGTTGGCTAGGGTGTCGTTGAGGGCGAACACTACGCTGCCAGGTTCGGTGACCAGTTCGGTCGCGACGGAGAAGTCGACCTTCTTGAAAGCCTGCTCTTTCAGTTCACCGCGCAAGGTGATGGCGTACGGTGGTTTCTCATCGATGTGCAGGGTGACTTTGTTCGCAGGAATGTTGGCCGCCCGACCGTGCAGGGTCAGCAGTTCGCCGTTGTCGACGCCGGGGTGGCCGACCCATTCGTATCCGCAGCGGGTGACCAACTCGTTGAAACCTTCCAACCAGCCCAGACCACCGCGACCATTGAGTTCGATGAAGGACGGGTTGACCACCTCCTTGACCGGCGAATCCCAGCCCATGCGTACATTGCCGACCGAGGCCTGCAAGACGTTCATTCCGCGAGTCGGCACTACCGAGAGCTTCATCGTGCCGTTATCGATGTCGACGATGCTGACGCCCTCCTGCCGACCGCCGTGCAAGGTGCGCAGGGTAACGCTGAAGGGTTTGTCGGTTTTTATGCCGAGTTGCTGGCTGGTGATCTGCCAGTTCTGGGCGGCTCTGTCGGTGTCGAGCAGAACGTAATCCCAGGCCATGGCGTGGGAGGCAGCGGACAGTGCGCTAAGGGCAACAAAGAGTTTGAGCGGGGTCATGGCAGCAGCCTTTCTTGGAGTTGTGCCAGTTTTATAAACTTGGTGAAACGTTTCAGCAAGCTTAAAAAGCGACACAACGCGAGCAAATGCCAAGAAAGATCCGAGACCAATCGGAAAATTGAGTCCCTCCGGCTGATCAGGGCCTGACCCGATAGCTCAGAGCACCCCTGGCACCACCAGGGTCAACCAGGCAACACAGGGCCCCACCAGGGCAACCACCGCGCTGTAGACCAGCAGGCTGCGCAACACTTTTTCTCGTTCCTGCGGGGGAGTATTGGCAATCACCAGCGCACCATTGGTGGAGAACGGGCTGGTGTCGACGATGGTGGTGGAAATGGCGATAGCCGCGACCACGCCGACTGCACTGATATGGCCCTGGCTCAAGAATGGCACGGCCAGGGGAATGATCACCCCTAGCAACGCCGTGGACGAAGCGAAGGAGGAGATAATTGCGGCAGTGAAGCACAGCAGCAAAGCGACCAGCAGCGGTTCACCCAAGCCGGAGATGCCATGGGCGACATAGTCGATGGTACCGATCGTCTGCATCACGCCGATGTAAGTGATGATCCCGGTGACCAGCAGAACAGTCGACCAACTGACCTTGTCAATGGCCCCCTTCTGCGCTTTGGGCGCGAACATGGCCAGGACAACCGAGACCGTCATGGCCACCAACCCGATATTGAACTTGAACACTAATGCCGAGATCGCCAGGGCCAACAGCCCGACCAGCGTCGACAGCTTGGCCCCGTCCAGGCCGCTGAGGGTATGCAGCGGCGCACCGGTACCTGTCAGGTCAGCACGATGATAAGCAGGGGACGCCGGCGTACCGCCGTGGCCAAGGATCGCCAGCGATGCACCGCCAGCATGCAACACGGGACCGGACGGGACCACCGCCAATGACAGGCGAGCGCTACGCAATCCACCGAAGACTACGAATACCACCATGGCAATCCCCAGGTTGAACAGCAGGCTGGTGATGAACAGAGTGAACGGTGCATAAGGCAGCCCGGAGGACGCAACGATCTGATTGGTTATGCCACCGAAAATACTCACTGGAGAGAAACTGCCACCTTGAGCGCCGTGGATCACCATCAGTCCCATAAGCACCGGGTTGATGCGGTATTGCACGGCGAAGTTAAGAGCAATAGGCGCCAGGATCGCTGCCACCGCAGGGCTCAGCGCACCGAAACCAGTGAGCAGCGCCGCCACCACGAACATCACCCAGGGTATCCAGGCGACATGACCTCGCACCATCAACACTGCCCGTTCGATCAGCCAGTCGATGGTGCCGTTGTTCTGGGCGATGCCGAACAAATAGGTGACACCGACCAAAGTCAGGAACAAGTCACTGGGAAAGCCGGCGAAGATGGTCGCCGATGTCATGTCCATTATCACCGAGCCGACGATAAAGGCCGCTGCGAACGCCAGCGCGCCCATGTTGATCGGCAACACGCTGGCGATAGCAAAAATGACCACTAGAACCAAAATCGACAGAGTTTCATTATTCATTTCAATCTGACTCCCCGCATTCGGACGGCCCCGCAGGTACCGTCCTTGTTATTATTGTTTCGGGATATTTAGCAATCGACTCACGTCAGGCCGAGCGTGCCAAAACGAAAAGTCGGTCGTACAAACACAGAAGCGTTCAAATCTGTCGTGCTAATTGCCATTAAATGCTGCTGGCCGGCGCTCGGCAAAGGCTGCCAGTCCTTCGCCAAAGTCAGCACTTTCGCAGGCTTGTCGGCGCAGCTCGGCAATTTGCTCCATCGCCTGCACCGGCATCGGTTGCAGGTCTTCGAGGATACGCAGCTGTTCCTTGACCGCCGCAACGGCTAGCGGCGCTTTGCTGGCGATGCCGTGTGCCAGCTCCAGCGCGGTCGCTTCCAGCACATCGGTGTCGACCAGTCGGTTGACCAGGCCAAACCGTTCCGCCCGCTGCGCATCGAGCTTTTGTGCAGTGAAAAACATCTCCTTCAACACATGAATCGGCAAATTGTTGAAAAAGCGCAGCAATCCACTGGTGGTGTATGGCAAACCAATGTTCACCGCAGTCATGGCAAAGCTTGCACTGCGGTCCGCGACGACCAAGTCACAACTCATTACCAGATCCACCGCGCCGCCCCACACCGAGCCGGACACCAGGGCAATCACCACGCCGGGGTAGGCGCGGATGCGGCGCAATACCTGTTCGAGCGGTTTGCCATAGGCAATCGGGTCGCGGTCGTGTTGCAGTTCGCGGATATCGTGGCCGGCACTCCACACGGATTGGCCGACTTCACTGCCGAGGATCACCACCGGGATGCGTTGTGATGCCAAGGCGACGAGACTTTCGTCGAGCGCCGTCAGCAGTTGCGCGCTGAGTGCATTGCGGTGTGTGGGATTGCTGAAGACCAGCCGCGCGATGCGTTCATCGACCCGGTTGACGGTCACTGTTGTGCAAGAGGCTGGATTCATTGTGCGGCTCCTGTCGATTGCGCGCCGGTCATGTCATCGGAGTTCTGGAACACTATTTTGGCGGCGAGCAGTGCGTTGATTGATGCGGCGTCGAAACCGGCTTCGCGCAATACTTCGACGGTGTGTTCGCCAAGCAGTGGCGGTGGGCGGCTGACAACGCTGTCAGTGGCGCAAAACACCGGGGTCACTACCTGACGCAGTGCGCCAAGTGTCGGGTGCATGAGTGTCTCGGTCAGTTGGCTGTGCAGTACCTGCGGGTCGTCGAAGACCTCATCGAGTGTGTTGATCGGGCCGGCGGGTAGTCCTGCATCGACGAACAGCGAGGTCCACTCGCGTTTGCTGCGGGTTTTCAAACGACATTCCAGAATTTCTCTCAACTCGTCACGACGTTCGACCCTCGCTTCATTGGTGGCAAAGCGCGGATCGTCCGGCAACTCGGGCAAATCGAGCAGTACGCACAAACGCCCCCACATGGCCGAGGTAATCGGCGCCAGATTGAGTGGGCCATCCTTTGTCTGGAACACGCCGTAAGGTGCAATCACCGAATGGGCGTTGCCGGTGCGGCGCGGCACATCCCCCAGGCTGAGGTAGCGTTGACCGTGCACACTCAGCAACCCGACCAGACTGGCCAGCAGCGACGTGCTGACATGTTGGCCGCGCCCGGTGCGCTCACGCTCGAGCAGCGCGGCCAGCACCGCTGTCACCAACCACATGCCCGAAGTCAAATCGCCGATAGCGGTGCCGGTGCGTGTCGGATCGCCATCGACGAAACCGGTCAGGCTCATCAGCCCCGAGTAGCCTTGGGCGATCTGGTCGAAGCCCGGCCAACTGCTCATCGGCCCGTCGGCGCCAAAGGCGTTAATACTGCCCATTACCAGTCGCGGATTGCGGGCGCTGAGCACCTCATAACCGAGCCCCATGCTGTCCAGCGTTCCAGGTTTGAAATTCTCGATGACGACGTCGGCGTCATCGATCAGCTGCTCGATGGTGGTCAACCCTTCGGGACTGCGCAAGTCAATGCACATGCCGCGCTTGTTGCGGTTACACGATAAATAGTAGGTGCTCACGCCTCGGTCGAAGGGCCCCCAGGTGCGGCTCATATCGCCAGTCGGACCGGGCTCGATCTTGATCACATCGGCACCGAGGTCTGCCAGCACCATGGTGCAGAACGGCCCCGACAGTGCGCGACTCAGGTCGACGATTTTAACGCCCTGCAAAGCTTGCATAGGATTGTCCATTGAAGGGTTGAATACGGGCCATTGCGCCAAGGCCTTTGAAGCCCTGCTCGCCTTTGACGACCGGTGGCGCTTCGTTTGTGAGACGAGTCTAGGCGCCGTATCTCATATCCTTCAAATATGATATTCCTCTACTTTCATCGGAAAATCATATGGCTCTAGAGGGTAAACATGGATCTGCGGCAGTTGCGGTATTTCATCAAGGTGGTCGAGTGCGGGAACATCACCCGCGCCAGTGAAACGCTGCATATTGCACAGCCAGCCATCAGCCAGCAGATGCGCAACCTGGAGCAGGACATGGGCATGCAACTGCTCGAGCGCAGTGTGCATGGCGTTGTTGCCACAGCGGCTGGGCAAACGCTTTATCGGCATGCCATCGAACTGCTGCGCCAGGCCGACGGCACCCACGCACTGCTGCGCCAGGACGCCGAATTCCCCCAAGGCAAAGTTTCGGTCGGCATGCCGTCGAGTACGGCGCGCATGCTGGCAATTCCGCTCGCGCGCACGATTCGCAGCCGTTATCCGGGTATCAAGTTGGAATTGATCGATTCTCCGAGCGCCGAGCTCGGACGTCTGATCACGGTAGGGCGAGTGGCACTGGCGGTGAATGTCGATGTGGTCGAAACCAAGGGCATCGCTTTGCGGCGGCTGTTAACCGAAACGCTGTACTTGGTAGCGTGGCCGGAATTTTCATTGACGGATGAACCGGTGTCGATTGAGGCATTGGCGAAGATGCCGCTAGTGCTGCCCTGTGCTCCGAACACGATTCGCAGTCGGGTCGAATTTGCACTGCAGGAGGCCGGCCTGAAATGCGAGGTTGAATTCGAAGCCAATTCCACCGACCTGTTGTTCTCAGCCGTCAAGGCGCAACTCGGCGTCACGATCCTGCCGTGGGCCGCGGCCCATGTTGAGCTTGAGCAACACAGGCTCAAGCTGGCCAGGATCGATCATCGACTGTTCAAGCGCGAACTTTCACTGTGCTGGCATGACACGGTTGTAGAAAGCAACGCCGTGCAGAAGGTCAAGTCGACCATTTTCGAGCTGTTCGAGGAATTCGAGCGGCAGCCGGGGTGGGCAGATGAAATGGTCAAAGGTCAGAGCTTCCAAGACTACTGACAGGCTGCTTTGAATGCTGTTCTTGGCGACAGGCAGAAAGCGCAAACATGCAGCGGACATAACCGATTATCTGGCGAGTGATCCGAAGGAAAACCTAGCTGTTTTGCTAGTTACTTAAACTTTTTGTGCAGACTATCGTGTGGCTGACCATTTTTAATGACAGGGCACGCGATGGAATTCATCGAACAGATCCGCGAAGGCTTTATGGCCTTTCGCGACTACCAGACCTGGTACCGAGTGACCGGCGACCTTGGCAGCGGCAAGACACCGTTGGTCATTATCCATGGCGGCCCGGGTTGCACCCACGACTATGTGGACGCCTTCATGGACATCGCCGCCAGCCGGCATGCGGTGATTCACTATGATCAGTTGGGCAACGGCCGTTCAACCCACCTGCCGGGTGCGGCCTCTTCGTTCTGGACAGTGGAGCTGTTCCTGGAGGAGCTGGACAGCCTGTTGGATCACCTGCAAATCAGCGACAACTACGCAATTCTCGGGCAATCCTGGGGTGGCATGCTCGGCAGTGAACACGCGATACGCCAGCCCAAAGGCCTGCGAGCGTTTATCCCGGCCAACTCGCCGACCTGCATGCGCACCTGGGTAGCCGAAGCCAACCGCCTGCGCAAATTGTTGCCTGAAGGCGTGCATGAAACCCTGAGCAGGCATGAACACGCCGGAACCTGCCAGGACCCCGAATACCTTGCCGCATCGCGGATTTTCTATGATCAGCATGTATGTCGGGTAAACCCGTGGCCGGAAGAAGTGGCGCGTACCTTCGCCCTGGTAGGCGCGGACCCGACGGTGTATCACGCCATGAGCGGCCCGACCGAGTTTCATGTGATTGGCAGTCTGAAGGATTGGAAAAGCATTGGCCGGCTGTCGAGGATCGATGTACCAACCCTGGTAATTTCCGGGCGCCATGACGAGGCTACACCGTTGGTGGTAAAGCCGTTTCTGGATGAGATTCAGGATGTGCGCTGGGCGCTGTTCGAAGACTCCAGCCACATGCCCCACGTTGAAGAGCGCCAGGCGTGCATGGGGACGGTGGTGAAGTTTCTGGATGAAGTGTGCTCAAGCAATAACACCAGCGGGACACCCCGTAACAGCTGTCGAGCGCCAGCGAGGCTGCGTTAGCGGCCGGCCTGGCATACCGCTGACATAGCCTCGCTGTCGCTCGACAACTGCTACGGTGGAATTCTGGATCTTGCCTAGGCTTCGCTGGTCTCGGGCCTGCCTGGTACGGAGGCCTTCTTCGGTTCCTCGGCCACCACTGGAATCTCCGTCCCCTCGGCATCAAACAGCTTGCCACCCCGGAAATAATCTCCATCCCGCAGCGCAGCTACATCCTGGAAGCACAGGCTGCGTTCAGTGCCGGCGACAAACACCGACTGCTGATCGGAGTTGCCCGCCGTGAAGTGGTTGAACGCCAGGTTCAGCAGAATCGCCATGATCGCTGACGAGCTGATCCCCGAGTGAAAAATCGTGGCAAACCAGCTAGGGAACTGATCATAGAAGCTCGGCGCGGCGATGGGGATCATGCCGAACCCGATGGAAGTGGCGACGATGATCAGGTTCATATTGTTGCGGTAGTCGACCTTGGACAGCGTGCGGATGCCACTGGCCGCGACGGTCCCGAACAGCACGATCCCGGCGCCGCCCAGCACCGAAGTCGGTACCGCCGCAATCACGCGTCCCATGAACGGCAGCAAGCCAAGAATCACCAGAAACAGCCCACCCGTGGCCACCACAAAACGACTCTTGACCCCAGTGACCGCCACAAGGCCGACGTTCTGGGCGAAGGCGCTTTGGGTGAACGAGCCGAAGATCGGTGCAAACATGCTCGACAGCATGTCGGCACGCAGGCCGTTGCCCAGGCGCTTGGAGTCGACTTTGGTGTCGATGATCTCGCCCACCGCCAGAATATCGGCCGAGGTCTCTACCAGCGTCACCATCACCACGATGCACATGGAGATGATCGCAGCCACATGGAAGGTCGGCATGCCGAAATGGAACGGCGTGGGGAAGCCAAACATTGGCCCCTGAGTCACGCTGGAAAAGTCAGCCATCCCCAGGAAAACCGCGACCAACGTACCGATCACCATCGCCAACAGGATTGACAGCCGCGAGATGGTCGCGCTGCCGATTTTGCTCAGCAACAACACCAGCACCAGGGTAATTGCCGCCAGGCCGATGTTCGACATGCTGCCGAAATCTTCGGCACGGCTGTTGCCGCCCATGGCCCAACGTGCCGCGACCGGCATCAGGGTCAGGCCGATGGTGGTGATCACGATACCGGTCACCAAAGGCGGGAAAAACTTGGTAATTCGTGAGAAAACCGGGGTGATCAACAAGCCAATCAGCGACGCCGCCATCACCGCCCCAAGGATCGCTGGCACACCGCCCGCGCCCTCACTGCCGACAATCGCCACCATGGTTGCCACACCGGCAAAAGACACGCCTTGCACCAGCGGTAACTGGCAGCCAAAAAACGGCAGGCCCAAGGTTTGCAGCAACGTGGCCAAGCCTCCGGCGAACAACGAAGCGGCGATCAAAAGACCGATATCGGCGGGCGATAAACCGGCTGCCTGCCCCACAATCAACGGCACGGCCACGATGCCGCCGTACATGGTAAGCACATGCTGCAGGCCGTAAGCCATGTTGGCAGCGACGCCGAGATTCTCATCTTCTGGCCGTTGCGGTGACACCTTCGGGATAGTCATGGTGAGGGGGTCTCTGTTTTTGTTGTGCGCTCACTGTATGCAATAGAAAGATTGGATGTCCATAGAGTTGTATACAATCATTTTCACAAACAACCCATCAACCGGGTTACAAAAATCCATTCAGCCGCCGTGCCCCGTGGCTTGAAGCGGGACCCACCAGGACCTGAAAAAAATGCTCAACCGGACTCTTCGCATCCATTCCCCGGCCATCTGCTACTTCGACATGGTTCGTCGCTGCCATTCGATCCGTGAGGCGGCGCGACGACTCAATGTTGCCTCGTCGGCCGTGAACCGACAGATCCTCAAACTGGAAGACGAAGTAGGCGCAGCCCTGTTCGAACGGCTGCCCGGCGGCCTGCGCCTGACGGCTGCCGGGGAGATCCTGACCCGTCACGTCGGCCTGGTGTTGCAGGATGTGGAGCGGGTACGCGGTGAGCTGGAAGGTTTGAACGCCTTACAAACCGGCCATGTAGAGATCGCCACGGTAGAAGGCGCGACGGTGGAGTTGCTGCCTGCGGTGCTCAAGCGCATGCGCCAGCGTTATCCGGCGGTGACCGTCGGCGTGACGGTGCAGGGTTCCCAGTCGATTCCAGCGGCGGTAATCAACGGCCAGGCCGATCTCGGACTGGCGTTTGCCCTGCCGCACAGCGCAGAAACCACCCAGTTGTGCGTAGGTCACTTCCGTCTCGGGGCCCTGGTTGCGCCCGGTCACCCACTGGCCTTGCACACCAGCGTCAGCTACGCCTTGTGCGCCGAACATGGGGTGATCCAGGCCAACAGCGAGCTATCAATCCATCACCTGATCGCTCCGTTGCACAAACGCTCGAACATCGTCCATACGCCCCTGCTGCAAAGCAATTCCATGGAATTGGCGCGCCAGCTCGCACGCCAGCAATTGGGTGTCGCGTTCCAGACACGGATTGGCGTCGAGGTCGATCTGGCCAGGGGTGAGTTACTGCATATCCCTCTGAATGATCAGGGCGGGATATTCAGCGACCTGGGCTTGTATGCCCGCAAGGGAAGGGACTTGCCCACGGCAGTGGAATCGATGGCGCACTTGTTCGCCGAAGAAATCGCTCTGCGCGAACGTGAAGAGCACCCTCGGACGCCGCGTACTTCCTGACTTCAAGGCCAACTTCAGTGCTGCCATTTCGGCAACACCCCAGTCGAGATTCTGTTCTTTGAGCGCCAGGCTGGTTGTGTCGATACTGCGGCCGGCGCGCCCTTGCACGGCCGCCATGAGCCAAACGCCAGAGGAACTAAAACAATGAAAAAGGCACTGCACGGCGCAACCGTATTGCTCACACTTATCGGCGGCGGGGAGGCTGTCGCGGTGGAATGGATGAACAACAGCGTGGGATTTCGCTACGGCCAACAGTTCACCAATCCGAACAACCCCAACGACTTCAGCAAACGTATCTACAGTTTCACCCATGCCAGTGGCTACCAGTACGGCAGCAACTTTCTCAACCTCGACGTGTTCCTGTCCGACAGTCGCGACCCGCGCAAGGGCACCGATCATGGCGGCAGTGAGGTCTATGCCGTCTATCGTCATCAGCTGTATGCATCACGGGTGTTCGACAGGCCGCTGGGCAGCGGCCTGATCAAGGACTATGCCTTGACCCTGGGTTTCGATGCCAACCGCAACAACAATCTGGCGTCGGCGAAAAAGCGCGCGCTGGTTATCGGCCCGACCTTGAAGTTCAATACTGTCGGCGTGCTGGACCTGAGCCTGATGTACTACAAGGAAAACAACCATTCAGGCATTCCGGGGGCGAAAGATCCGAACCATACCTTCGACGATACCTACATGCTTAACCTGACGTGGATGCGCCCATTCGAGATCGGCAACCATGGCGCCAGGTTTCAGGGCTTCATCAACCATGTGGGCGACAAAGGCCACGACTTCAATGCACGCGATACAGCACCGGAAACCCTGGTACGCACCGCGTTGATGGTGGCCGTACGCCCTGGAAAAAGCACCAAGCCCAACCTGTACCTGGGTGTGGGATACGAGTATTGGCACAACAAGTTCGGCGTGGATGGCGGCCGAGGCAGCCGCACCTCGACACCGACCCTGAACATGGAAGTGACGTTCTAGGCGCCTGCCAGTTCCGGCTTGTCTGACGTCGGCCGCGCCAGCCAATACCCCAGCACCGCCAGCGGCGCGGTCGCCAGCATCACAATCACGGTGACTAGCAAAGGCTGTTCAAGCATCGCCGACACCAGCAAGCTGGCGACGAAGCACAGACCCAACTGCAAGGTGTTCTGCAACGCAGCGGCCTTGCCGGAGTTTTCCGCAAACGGCATCAGCGCATTCGCCACCACAATCGGATAGCTGGCGCCATTGACCAGCGCCATCAGGCAGAACGGAATCAACAGGGTGGTCAGCGTCGGCACCGTCAAAGTCGCCACTAGGTACAGCGCCACCATGCTGACGCAGTACGCCACCAACAACCAGGGCAACAACGCTTTGCCCTCAAAATGCTGCAAAGCGCTGCGGCAACTGTAGCCACCCACCAGGAACGCCAACGTCGGCAGCACGTAGCTCAGCCCGATGTCATTGGGACTGTAGCCCATGTCTCCAAGGATAAACGGCGATGCCGTCAACCAGGCGAAGAAGCTGGCAGAACACGCGGCAAAAATCATCACATTGCCGGTGAACGCCCGTGACGCAAGTAACTGCCCGTAGCCGAGCGTGGATTTTTCGCCATTGGCGGTCAGGCGTTTCGGTACAGACTTGAGGAACAGTGTCGGCAACAGCAGCAATAGCGACACACCCAACAACGTCGCAAAAATTGCCTGCCAGCCCCAGTGATTCAACACCACCGCCCCCAGCAGTGGCGCCAGCGCTGGCGACAATGACATCAACGGCATGATGCTGGCGAACACTCGGTGGGCCTTGTCGGCGGGATAACGGTCGATTACCAGTGCCTGCCAACTGACCGCGGCACTGCATACGCCAATCGCCTGCACAAAACGCAAGGCCAAGAGCTGCGGCGCAGTCTCGACCCAGAACATTCCCAGGCACCCGAGTACAAACAGGCTCAAGCCAGTAAGCAAAATCGGCTTGCGCCCCAAGCGGTCAGACAACGGCCCCCACAGCAACTGCCCCACCGCGAAACCCGCCAGGAAAATACTCAGGCTGGCGCCCACCGCGCTCGCCGAAATCTGCAATTGCTCGCCCATCGCGCCGAACGCGGGCAAATACATGTCCATGGCCAGATAGCCGAGCATGCTCAACCCCGCCAGATACCAAGTGAAACCAAAAGAATTTTTCATCGAAGCCTTGTTAGTCCTGCCATCAAACAATTTGCTGACTGACGCCCATTATGAAGCTGACAAATCTTCTGTGAAGCGATAATAATTGGACATTCTTATCAATTTTTTTGAAGGCAGGCGCCATGTGGTCCGAATACTCCCTGGATGTGGTGGATGCCGTCGCACGCCACGGCAGCTTCAGCGCCGCAGCCCAGGAACTGCATCGCGTGCCGTCTGCTGTCAGTTATACCGTGCGGCAACTGGAAGAGTGGCTGGCGGTCCCTCTGTTTGTGCGGCGCCATCGCGATGTGGAGCTCACACCTGCCGGCCGGCTGTTTATCGACGAAGCACGTGGGGTGATGAAAAAAATGCTCGGCACCCGCAGATTGTGCCAGCAGGTTGCCAATGGCTGGAGTGGCCAATTGAAAGTGGCTGTGGACTCTATCGTCAAGCAACAGCGCTGCCGACAACTGGTGCTGGATTTTTATCGCCAGTTCCCGGAAGTCGAGCTGCTGCTGGAGTATGAGGTGTACAACGGCGTGTGGGATGCCTTGGCAGATGAGCGCACCGATATCGTGATCGGCGCCACCAGCGCGGTGCCAGTGGCCAGCCACTTCACCTTTCGCGATATGGGCTTGTTGAACTGGTTATGCGTGGCCAGCGCCCGACATCCTCTGGCACAGGTGAATGGTTTGCTCAGCGATGATCAGTTGCGGCCCTTTGCGTCGCTGTGCATGACCGATACCTCGCGCAACCTACCCAAACGCGACACGTGGACCCTGGACAACCAACGTCGGCTAGTAGTCCCCAATTGGGCTTCCGCCATGGACTGCCTGCGCGACGGGCTGTGCGTCGGCATGGTGCCTGCGCACTTGGTTCTGCCACTGATCGACGGCGGGGAGCTGGTGGCACTGCAACTGTCCCGGCCCTTCCCCGCCAGCCCATCCTGCGTGGCTTGGGCGCAGAACAAACTGTCGCCGGCCATGAAGTGGCTGTTGGAATACCTGGGGGATACCGAGACCATGAATCAAGAGTGGCTCAATGGCCCGGCACTTTGATTGAGCAACCTGGCAATTGCCCGCACGATCATCTCGACTTCCTTCGCATCCAGCGTCAACGGTGGCAGCAAGCGAATGATTTTGCTCCGTGTCACATTGATCAGCACCCCGTGTTCCTGGGCGGCCCGCTGGACGAGTTCACGGTAAGGCCTGGCCAGCTCAATGCCGATCATCAGGCCCTGCCCGCGGATCGCCACTACCTGTGGATGCTCACTCAACTCCACCCTGAGCCGCGCCAGCAGGCGCTCGCCCTGTTGCGCGGCATTGTGCAGCAAGCGCTGCTCCTCGATGATATCCAGCACGGTGCAACCCACACGACAAGCCAAGGGGTTGCCGCCAAAGGTGCTGCCGTGACTGCCAGGGGTAAACAACCGGGCCACGGCAGTACGCGCCAGGCAGGCACCAATCGGGATACCGTTGCCCAGGCCTTTGGCCAGGGTCATCACGTCGGGCACGATACCTTCGTGCTGGAACGCGAACCAAGTGCCGGTACGACCGATTCCGGTCTGGATTTCATCGAGCATCAACAACCAACCGTGGCGTGTGCAATGATCGCGCAAAACTTGCAAGTAACCGGGCGGAGCCAATTGCACACCACTTTCTCCCTGGATCGGCTCCAGCAACACCGCAGCGATACGCGTGCCGAATTGCTCGGTGATCAGCTCCAACGCCGCCAGGTCACCAAATCCGATCTTGATGAAATCCCCCGGCAAACGTTGAAACCCCAACCGCACAGACGGCCCATCGCTGGCAGCCATGGTGCCCAGGGTCCGGCCATGAAAAGCGTTTTCCATCACCACCACCAGAGGCTGCTCGATGCCTTTTTTCCAACCATGCAGACGCGCCAGTTTCAGCGCTGTTTCGTTGGCTTCGGCACCGGAGTTGTTGAAGAAGGCCTGGTCCAGGCCTGACAGCTCGGTCAATCGCCGGGCCAATTGCTGCTGCCAGTCGATGCCGTACAGGTTGGAGGTGTGCAGCAGCAGCCCGGCCTGTTCGCTGATAGCCGATACCAGCCTCGGGTGGGAATGACCGACATTGGTCACCGCAACACCGGCCACGGCGTCCAGGTATTCACGACCCTGCTGGTCCCAGAGGCGCGTGCCCAGTCCATGGGTAAAGCTCAAGGGCAAAGGTTGATAGGTGTCCATCAAACAGGCGGTGGTCATGGTGTCTGGCTCCAGTACATCGTAGTGATGGCGCAGTATCGTTAACCACTTGAGCTGGATAAACTGCGCAAAACTGCAATGACTTTGAATCAGGGCTTGATAATGGATCTATTCCAGGCAATGACCGTCTACGTGAAACTGGTAGATGCCGGCAGCATGACAGCAGCGGCCCACGCTTGCGGGATGTCCACCACGATGGTCGGCAACCATCTGCGGGCGCTGGAGCAACGGCTGGGGGTAAGCCTGCTCAAGCGCACGACCCGCAAGCAAAGCCTGACCGAATTCGGTGGGCTCTATTACCAGCGCTGCCTGGAAGTGCTGGGGCTAGTGACCGATTCCGAGCGACTGGCCGAGCAGGTCCACAGCGAAACTCCCAAGGGGCTGTTGCGCATCACTGCGCCGCCGGCGTTTGGCTCCGAGCGGCTGGCACCTGCACTGAGTGAATTTTCCCGCCGCTATCCGCAGATCAAGCTGCATGTGGTGCTGAGCGATCAATCGATGGACCTGATCGACAGCGGGTTCGATGTCGCGATCCGTCTCGGCGAGTCGCAGCCCTCCAGCCTGATCGCCCGGCCGTTGCAGGACTACACCATGACCCTGTGCGCCGCGCCGCAGTACCTGGCCCGGCGAGGCACACCACAAAAACCGGCGGATCTGCAGCAACACGACTGCCTGGCATTCGCCTACCCCTCCAACGACGACTGGCGCCATGCCGACAAACAATGGCGACTGCGCGGCCCCGAGGGCCTGGTCGAGGTTACCGTCAGTGGACCGATGACTATCAACAGTTCCCAAGCCCTGCAACGCGCAGCCGTCGAAGGCATGGGCATCGTTATGTTGCCCGACGCATTGGTGGGTCCGGACTTGCTGGCGGGCAAGCTGGTGGCATTGCTACCGGGCTATCAGCCACCTTACCGGCCAATGCACTTGCTCTATGCCCAGGACCGTTACCGCCTGCCCAAGCTGCGGGCCTTCGTCGACTTCGCGATGGAGCAATGGGCGCGCTAGAGATTCACCCCCAGGGCCCGCAAGGCATCGCGGGTGCGCTCGGCGGTTACGTGATGGATACCCTGCCAACCCAAGGCGATGGCCGCCTCGATGTTGTCTGCCACATCATCGATAAAAACCACCTCAGAAGGTTTGACGTCCTTTAGGTGGGCACGGATCTGCTCGAGGCTTGCTTGGTAGATCGCGGCGTCTGGCTTGATCAGCTTTACTTCGCCCGAGACCACGATATTGCGAAAGTACTGCAGGAAGGGATAGTTTTCCCGCGCATAAGGAAAGGTTTCTGCAGACCAGTTGGTCAAGCCGAACAGTGGCATCTTCATTTCATGCAGCGCTTCAAGGATCGCCACCCCTTCCTTGAGCGGCCCGCGCAGCATCTCGGGCCAACGGTCGTAGTACGCCTGGATCAAAGCTTCATGCTGTGGGTATTGGGTGATCAGGGTGCGCGTGGCTTCGGCAAGGCTGCGCCCGGCGTCCTGCTCGGTATTCCAGACCTGGGTGCAAATGTTATCCAGAAACCATTGCCGCTCTTGGTCATCATCAATCAACTTGCGGTACAGATGCTGGGGGCTCCAGTCAAACAGAACACCACCGAAATCAAAAACTACTGCACGAATCGTCATGAAGATCCTCCGTTAGCCTGAGTGTGTGAGCTGCTGCAGTCTGGCACACGAAGGAACAAAAGGACGAACCAGGCCCCGTAGGAGCGTTCTGATATGCAGTTTCAAACAAGCAAAAAAAAACGGTCCTGGAGGACCGTTTTTTTTATCAACCGGATCGCTTAAGCCTGAACCAGACCTTTGATCTGCACGGTCGGATTAACATCTGCGTCATAATCCACACCGTCGATTTCGAAACCGAACAGACGCAGGAATTCGGCCTTATAACCGGCAAAGTCACTGATCTCGTTGACGTTGTCGTCGGTCACCTGGTTCCACAGTGCAGCTACGGCGTCCTGGACCTTCGGCTCCAGCTCCGCCAGGTCGGCACGCAGGCGGCCATCAGCGTCAAGCTTCGGCTCGCTGCCGTACAGGCTGTCCTTGAACAGGCCATAGACCTGCTCGATGCAACCTTCGTGTGTGCCCTGCTCTTTCATCACTTTGAACAGCAGCGACAGGTACAGCGGCATGATCGGGATCGCCGAACTGGCCTGGGTGACCACAGCCTTGAGCACCGATACACGGGCGTCGCCCTTGAGCGCTGCCAGGTTGTCGCGCAGGGTCAGGACTTTCTTGTCCAGGTCTTTCTTGGCTTCGCCGATGGAGCCGTTCCAGTAGATGTCCTGGGTCAGTTTTTCGCCCAAATAAGTGAAGGCGGTGGTCTTGGCGCCTTCGGCCAATACATCGGCGTCACGCAGGGCGTCGATCCACAGCTGCCAGTCTTCGCCCCCCATCACTTTGACGGTGCCGTCGATTTCTTCCTGGGTAGCAGGCTCCAGCGTGGTATCGACTACAACCCCCTTGTCGGTGTTGATCCCGCGCAGGGTCACGGCTTTGCCGATTGGCTTGAGCGTGGAGTTGTGCACCACGCCTTGCGGGTCGGTACGGCGCGGGGCGGCCAGGCTGTAGACCACCAGATCGATCTTGCCCAGGTCTTTCTTGATGGTCTCGATGGTCAGGCGTTTGATTTCGTCGGAGAACGCGTCGCCATTGATGCTCTTGGCGTACAGGCCTTTTTCTTCAGCAAATTTGTGAAAGGCGGCGCTGTTATACCAGCCAGCAGAGCTGAGCTTGCCTTCTTCGCCTTCTTTTTCAAAAAACACGCCAAGGGTGTCGGCACCGCAACCAAAAGCGGCACTGATGCGCGCAGCCAGGCCATAGCCGGTGGACGCGCCCAGGACCAGAACCTTCTTCGGGCCGCCAGTGATGGCACCGTGTTCGGTCACGTAGCCGATCTGCTCTTTGACGTTCGCTTCACAGCCAACAGGGTGGGCGGTCACACAGATAAAGCCACGAACCCGCGGTTTGATGATCATAAATTACTGCCTCTTCCAAGGTGCCGAAGGCCAGTGGTGGCCATTCAACTTCAATCGTACCGGTCTATGACGTCCGAAAATCCGAAGCGTCACGATAGTCGCAAATCTTCTGTTCGCAAAATCCAATCCACACCGGGCAAAGACTATATTTTTTCGATACGGGCACGGATCCGACAAATTCTGGGGCATGATGAAACTCGACCGGGTTTGCGTCCGGCTTGCGAGCCGGGGAAAATACCAGTCCTGTGCGACCGTATTCGGCGCGCCACATCCTCAAGCCACTGACCGTACGCGGGCCGGTGGTAGCGCTTTCAGGGAACCAGAATGCCTCAACGACAAGTCATCAATGCCTCCGTCAGCCCCAAGGGCAGTCTCGAAACACTCTCTCAACGTGAAGTCCAGCAACTCAGCGAAGCCGGTTCCGGCAGTGTCTATACCCTGTTCCGACAGTGCGCCCTGGCCATCCTCAACACCGGCGCGCATATCGATAACGCCAAGACTATCCTCGATGCCTATAAAGACTTCGAAGTGCGTATTCACCAACAGGATCGTGGTGTACGCCTTGAGCTGTTGAACGCACCTGCCGATGCCTTCGTCGACGGCGAAATGATTGCCAGCACCCGCGAAATGCTGTTCAGCGCCCTGCGCGACATCGTCTACACCGAAAACGAACTGGACAGCCAGCGCATCGACCTGAGCAATTCCCAGGGCATCACCGATTACGTGTTCCACCTGCTGCGCAACGCCCGCACCCTGCGTCCGGGCGTCGAGCCAAAGATCGTGGTGTGCTGGGGCGGCCACTCGATCAATACCGAAGAGTACAAATACACCAAGAAAGTCGGCCACGAACTGGGTCTGCGTAGCCTCGACGTCTGCACCGGCTGCGGCCCCGGCGTGATGAAAGGCCCGATGAAGGGCGCGACCATTTCCCACGCCAAGCAACGAATCACTGGCGGCCGCTACCTGGGCCTCACCGAGCCGGGCATCATCGCCGCCGAAGCACCAAACCCAATCGTCAATGAACTGGTGATCCTGCCAGACATTGAAAAACGCCTGGAAGCCTTCGTGCGCGTAGGCCACGGGATCATTATCTTCCCGGGCGGCGCCGGCACAGCCGAAGAGTTCCTGTACCTGCTGGGCATCCTGATGCACCCGGACAACCGCGACGTGCCCTTCCCGGTCATCCTCACCGGGCCGAAACAGGCAGCGCCGTACCTGCACCAGTTGCACGCGTTTGTTGGTGCGACCCTGGGCGAGGCGGCCCAGGCCCACTACCAGATCATTATTGATGACCCGGCAGAAGTCGCCCGGCAAATGACCGCAGGCCTCAAGACCGTCAAACAGTTCCGCCGTGAACGCAACGACGCGTTCCACTTCAACTGGCTGCTGAAGATCGATGAAGGTTTCCAGCGTCCGTTCGACCCAACCCACGAAAACATGGCCAGCCTGCAACTGAACCACCGCCTGCCGCCCCATGAACTGGCAGCCAATCTGCGCCGGGCGTTCTCGGGGATCGTGGCGGGCAACGTCAAGGACAAGGGCATTCGGTTGATCGAGCAGAAAGGGCCATATGAAATCCACGGCGACCCAGCGATCATGAAACCACTGGACCAGTTACTGAAGGCGTTTGTAGAGCAGCACCGTATGAAATTGCCAGGTGGTGCGGCCTACGTGCCGTGTTACCGCGTCGTGCAATAATCTGAAACCCGCACGCGCCGGCTCAAAGGCGCGTGCGGCGTGCTCATATGCTTTATCTGTTTGGGCGTAATTGCAGGGTGCCGATGGAGAGCTGTGCCCATGCCGCCGGATGCGAATATACCGCCACGTTTGATACCAACGCGTCGAAGCACGCAGGTATACAGCACCTGGGCCGAACCTGGCATTGCTGCGATGGGCAGGCTTTGGTAAAACGTGCTCCCCTGCTGTTTCAGAGAACGCCTGACGTGCGCACACTCCTGTTTCCCATCCTGTTGTCGGTACCGGCCCCGGCCCTGGCGCAAACCATCGCTTGGCCCGATCTGCCCGAAACTTGTTTTGTCAGCGGCCGTTCCGCCACCAATGCCGATGTCGACAGCGGCTGCGCGGCGTTTCTGATCAATGGGAAAGGCAAGGCGGCAGGAACACCGATCAAACTGCAGGTTCCCCAATACGCCATGCACATCGAAAAAGGTACGGGCACGGAGACGCCAGTGATCATCATCCAGGCGGAGCAGGATGGAAACATCAAGGCGGTAGGATATAAGGAACTGGGCACTGAGCAATTAGGGGCAACGCTGCTCAAGGATGTACGTTTGTTAGGTACAAAAAAACCTACCTGAGCACCTGATGCCCGTCAGTTAAGCGAAGATGATGTTCAAGACAGCTCCCACAGGGGTTTTGCGTTCCGGCACAATCCCAAGGCCTGACCGCAACTAAAAAGCCCGCTGACCGTTACCGGTTCAGCGGGCTTTTTACATTGAGCGGGTCCTGAGCCAGCACGCCGCCTATGATTTACAGTGCGATATCAGCCGCTGGCGCGCTCGGCTGCGCAGCAGGCTTGGCAGCCTCGCTTGCTTGTGGAGCAGCCTGTTGCGAAATCGCTGGCGGCGGAGTCAGTTGCAGAACCTTGGCGGTGTAGGCCCATTCTTGCGCAACACGCTCAGGATTGCCGTTCAACTGAGTGCCGTAGCTCGGCACGATCTGGTGCAGTTTTTCCTGCCAGGCAGGGGAAGCAACCTTATCCTTGAAGACTTTTTGCAGCACGCTCAGCATGATCGGCGCAGCGGTAGACGCGCCCGGCGATGCACCCAGCAGGCCTGCGATGGTGTTGTCGGCGGAGCTGACCACTTCGGTGCCGAGTTTCAGGACGCCGCCCTTCTCTTCGTCACGCTTGATGATCTGCACACGCTGGCCGGCTTGCCACAAGCGCCAGTCGGCCTGCTTGGCGTTCGGGAAGTACTCTTGCAGCGCCTTGAAGCGATCGTCATCGGACAGCATCAGTTGACCGGCAAGGTACTCAACCAACGGGTACTGCTCGATGCCGACTTTGGTCATCGGCCAGATGTTGTGAGTCGTAGTACTGGTCAGCAGGTCGAAGTACGAACCTTCTTTCAGGAACTTGGTGGAGAAGGTCGCGAATGGGCCAAACAGGATGACGCGCTTGCCATCCAGCACGCGGGTGTCCAGGTGTGGAACCGACATTGGCGGTGCGCCAACCGAAGCTTTACCGTAGGCCTTGGCCAGATGTTGCTCGGCAATGGTCGGGTTCTCGGTCACCAGGAACGAGCCACCCACCGGAAAGCCTGCATATTCACGCGCTTCCGGAATGCCAGACTTCTGCAGCAAGTGCAATGCACCGCCGCCCGCGCCGATGAACACGAACTTGGCGTCGGTCTCGGTCTTGGTACCGTCTTTCAGGTTTTTGTAGCTGACGCGCCAGGAGCCATCGTCATTCTTGGTGATGTCCTGCACTTCGCTCGACAGTTTCAGGTCGAACTTGGGCGTGGTCTGCAGGTGCGCGACGAACTGGCGGGTAATCTCGCCGAAGTTCACGTCAGTGCCGAGCGGCGACCACGTAGCTGCGATTTTCTGGTTCGGATCACGCCCTTCCATCATCAGCGGAACCCACTGCTTGATCTGCGCTGGGTCTTCGGAGTACTGCATGCCAGCGAACAATGGGCTCGCTTGCAGCGCTTCATAACGCTTTTTCAGGAACTTGATGTTGTCATCGCCCCACACAAAGCTCATGTGCGGAGTGGAGTTGATGAACGATCGAGGGTTCTTCAGAACGCCCTGCTGAACCTGCCACGACCAGAACTGACGGGAAACCTGGAACGCTTCGTTGATCTCGACCGCTTTCGGGATCTCAACGTTGCCGTTCTTGTCTTCCGGAGTGTAGTTCAGCTCGGCCAGCGCGGAGTGGCCAGTACCGGCATTGTTCCAACCGTTGGAACTTTCCTCGGCAACACCGTCCAGGCGCTCGACCATCTCCATCGACCACTCAGGCTCCAGCTCATTGAGCCATACACCCAGGGTCGCACTCATGATGCCGCCGCCGATCAGCAGCACATCGACTTTCTTTGCCTCTTGCGCCTGGGCGGAAGTGATCCCCATCGACAAAGCCAGCCCCAGCAGGGCAGTGTTTACTTTCTTGAACATCGTAGCACCTATGATAAAACGCCATCCGCCCCACGGTTTTGTCTCATCCGGCAACCTTGATTCACGCAGCGCCAAACAACGCACCGCGGGTTCCCGTATCGACTAAAGACCGAAGGGTGGGCACACAAGGCCGACGTATCGACCTCACTTTTATGTCCCTTCTGCGCTGACTTCTTATCATTATTGGCTTCAGCTACCTCGGCGACAGCAACTCGCCGGCACGTATTCGGGTGTACGTACCGTAGAGAGATTAGACCAAGATGGCGTGCAGAATATCATGGTCCCGTTGGATCGGGCGTCTGTTCTGGACTCGGTGGTCGTGCCGGCAACAAGCTCAGTACAACGTCGACCGACTGCCGAAGCTGGTGCGAAGGGACGCCATCGCGCGCCTGGATCGAAATACCGTGCAGAAACGTCGCGCAAGGTATTGGAAATGCCGGTATTGGCCATTGGTGCTGAACATTGTGCAATCCAGTACGCAGCTTCAATAGCCCCCGCCCTAGGCGCAACGGAACTCTCCCGTAAAAGCCTGCTCTAGAAACCTTCGCAGTTGCAGGAGTAGCATCGGCGGCTTTCCCCTGTGCCATCCATCAAAAGCAGAACAATCCATGTCTATCCATCAAACATCCGGGCACGTCCTGCCCGCACGCAGCGCCGCGAAAATGGAAGCTGCCATGGCCGTGGGTGCTTTCGCTATCGGTACCGGCGAATTTGCCATCATGGGCCTGATGCCCGACATCGCCAGCAACCTGAACCTGAGCGAGCCGCAAGTAGGCCACGCCATCAGCGCCTATGCGCTGGGAGTGATGGTCGGTGCTCCGTTGCTGGCGATCCTCGGTGCCAAACTGCTGCGCAAACATATGCTGCTTTTATTAATGGCGCTGTACGCCTTGGGCAACCTGGCCACGGCGTTCACTCCGACTTTTGGCAGCCTGGTGGCTTTTCGCTTCATCAGCGGCTTGCCCCATGGTGCGTACTTCGGCATCGCCGCCGTGGTGGCCTCGAGCATGGTCGCTACAGACAAACGCGCCGGTGCAGTGGCACGAGTGATGATGGGCCTGACCCTGGCCATGCTGCTGGGCAACCCGATCGCCACTGTCCTTGGGCAATACCTGGGATGGCGCTCAGCGTTTGCACTGGTGAGCGTGATCGCCTTGTGCACCATCGCTTTGGTCTGGCGCTATGTGCCCGACCGCCACGATGAGCCGCGCAGCGACCCCCGCAAAGAACTGCGCGCCTTCACCAAGCCACAGGTATGGATGGCCTTGTCCATTGGTGCGATTGGCTTTGCCGGGATGTTTTGCGTATTCAGCTACCTGGCCCCGACCATGCTCGAAGTGACCAAAGTGTCGCCCCAGTGGATTCCCTTTGGGCTCGCGGCATTCGGGGTCGGCGGCATTATCGGCAACATCGCCGGTGGCAAACTGTTCGACCGCCTGCAATTTCGCGCGGTTGGCCTGATTCTGGTGTGGTCGATGGCGGTATTGCTGATCTTCCCCTTTGCCGCCGGTTCGCTATGGGGCGTACTGCTGGGTATCGGCTTGGTAGGCACCATGGTCTCCCTGGCCGCACCGCTGCAGATCCGCCTGATGGACATCGCCCACGAAGCGCCGAGCCTGGCAGCAGCCTCCAACCATGCCGCGTTCAACCTGGCCAATGCGCTAGGGCCGTGGTTTGGCGGGATGGCGATTACGGCGGGGCTGGGGTGGACGAGTACCGGCTATATCGGCGCGTTTACTGCGTTGGCCGGACTGGGCGTTTATCTGGTGGCGCGGCGGATGAAGGACGGGAATTGAAGCCCCTGAGGATCGTAAATACTGGGTCTAAAGCCCACCTAGAACGACTATTCACATTTGCCAGCGTGGTCCAGAGGCGCTGAATCGCTCCAGCACATCTGCATCAAAACGAACATTGGTGTGCTCTTTGGTGACTACCGACTTTGGCCGACCACGCTTTGGCTTGAGCATTTCCGTTCCTGGGCCTTGCCAAACAACCCGCCTGCATGTTGCCGGCGGGCTTAGTCTCTGCATAATCCTTGGCTGGCCATTCAGGGTTTGCCCTATCGACCATCTCAGGACAAGGTTTCTTGGTCATCACAATAAATCACCAACATGCGGTGCTACTTCCCTGCGACCTATTGGGAATATGATTTTTTGACGTTGCATATGCAGTATGACTCACGGCAGTTACTGGAAAACTGCGCTGAAGACAGCACTACTGGGCTCTGTACGAAAAGTAATATCGTACACATCGCATGGCACAGGCCAGCGAGACCATCGCCGCATAACTTTGCGCGAGTTTGTCGAAGCGCGTAACGATGCGGCGGTTCTCCTTCAGCCAGCCAAACATACGCTCGATGATATTGCGCTGCCGGTACTTGGGACGATCAAACAGTCTCGGTAATCCTGGCTTGGGTTTGCGCTTCATACTGCGCAGAGGAATAACAGGTTGCATCAGCGGGATGCCGTTGGCATCGCACAGCATATGGATCTTGGTGGTCAGGTCGCCCCTGCTGCGCCCGAGCGCGTGATCTTGCGGTTCTTCAGGCCCCTTTTTTCCCTGCACCAGAAGAGGCCCGGGCTGCTCGTACCGCAGTGGAGTCAATCATCCAGGTCTCCAGATCAATTTACCCATGCTCGTTGAGCTTGATGTGAAGCCGCTTGAGCATGTGGTCAAACGCTCCGAGATTGCGCCAATCACGAAAGCGCTGATAAACCGTCGACCATGGGCCAGAGCGTCCAGGCATATCGTGCCAGACAGCGCCAGAACAGAGCATCCAAAGGGCGCCGTTAAGCATCAAGCGATCATCTATTCGTGGCCGCCCGCTGCGGCGAGGGTCATAGAAAATGTCTGCAACCAAATCCCAGGCTGCATCGGGGAGTTCGTACCGTTCGGCCATCGTGGGCTCCTGCCTTTGATGGTCGTGGACTTTACTGAATCTCGACGCCCGTGGAAGTCAAATTGGTTTCGGCTGATTTCGTACAGAGCCTAACTATCAAGGCAGACGGGTACCGCTCGTCGGCACTGTCAATTCTCACAGCTATCTTCGCTCTTTCCTTTGGCATCGAATGGTTTTCAGGTCTCAGCCGTGATGGTGCCGAGGCTTTCACCTTTCATTCAAGGATCACGACCATGCCAAAAGTCCCCAGCGACCCCAATCAGAGTGAGTCCGAGTGCCAGTGCCCGGTGATTGTGCCTATGCCTATACCAACACCCGCACCGACGCCTCGCCCCGCCTCCAAGGGTGAAACAGTCTATGAGGTTGACCTTACAAGCCCTGAAATCCTGGCCCCGGTACCTTTTTCCAGCCTGGTCTTGGATATTCCGGGCCTCAGGAAGCCCTATACTGGCTACCATGGGGGCATCAATAAGGGAGCAAAAACCCTCAATCCGGAAAAAGGTTTGCTCTGCACCTTGCGCCCCTACTTGCTCATGGCAGAGTTTGACTTCATTGAACTGTTCTTCGGAGATGATAATAACCCGGTAGCTTTTACAACGGTGACTGATATCCAGGCGGATGGGGGACTATCAATACCGCTCTATGTGCCGCAGACCGAGTTGAACTACGGCGAGATTGCTCCCTGTTTCTTCAAGGTTACCCGAGCAGGTGGAGGGGCTGACGAGACCGCTCACTTCAAATTTTTTGTCGACGATATAGAGCCTGGCGGACCAGACCCCGACCATGGTTTGTCCTATCACCAACATTTCGATGCGCCAATGTATGAACAACATATTATTGACCACGGCGTTACTGACGCAGACGCCCAGAACGGGGTTGCCGTTCGCATCAACAAGTACCCAAATCGAACAGGTCTTTCACCTCTCTATAACTGGGCAGCCCGAGATGTTATCTGGCTCCATCTTAACGGTCATGCCGTCAAGCATTCGGTAACGGAAGGTGAAGCGGCGGGCGCCGATCCTATCGTCATCATGGTTAACGCCGGCACCTGGAGTACGGTCGGCTATGGCGACATTGTCACTCAATACTTTGTCATTGACGAAGCAGGAAACAAAACGGACGGGGCCTCCCCCATCACGACTATTCAATCGCATGTAGGTAACCCCAATCCACTGCTGAACAAGCCTATTGTTGCTGAGGTTGACGATGAAGGCCGCATAGACATTAGAGTTCTCGAGGGGCAACCCGCGACCCTGGTCATCAATGTGCCAGGCAATGGTTACTTGAAAGACGATGAAATCCTTGTATTCGCCGAAGGACACACTGCCGATGGTTCGGTTGTGAAAAAAGAATACTACGGCAAAATCAGCTCACTTTTCGTCAACTTACATATCCCCATCGCGTTCGCAGACCTGCAGGCATTGGTCGGAGGCTCCGTTCGTATATACTTCGAACGCAAACGCAGCGGGGTTACCCCCAATCGCCGCTCACGGGTCAATGTATTGGACGTGATCGGTAACTCCATTCCGATCGGCCTGCCTCCCGTCACCGTACTTCAGGCGCCCGAGGGCAACATACCGCCAGAGTCTGTAAACGTCACTATCAGGATCAATCCTTACGGTGGCCAGGATTACTACGACCAGGTACTTGTACATCTGATCGGTACCTATCCGACTGGCGACGACTACTACCGTCCAATTGGCCCAAGACCGGCGGGCGACGGTACTATTACGTTTAACATTATCAATGGCCCCAACGGCGAGATTGCGAAACTGGCAGGTGGTACGTTAAATATCAGTTATCAAGTAACCAATAGCGAAGGCACTCGCTACTCACAAGTCGCTAATTTTGACGTAGGCGGCATCATCGAATCAATGCCCATAGTTGAAATAGAGGAAGCTCCGCCACCGGATCACGTATTCAATCCAGAAGTCAGTCACTTCGGCGCAACAATCATCATCCCGAAAAATGCGCTGTTCACACTTGGCTCTACCGTCACCTTGTACTTCCAAGGCACTGCCCCAGGGGGCAGTTACAACAAGCCGTTCCCTATTACACCGCTATGGGTGGGCCAAAACCTGTATTTCGATGTCCCACGAGCCATTGTTCTAGCAAATCTTCAATACTCGGCGAGAATCTATTACATCTTGAAAAAAGACGGCGAACGTGACCGCCTGTCTCATTCTGTGGATATGCGAGTAGGGGCCCCGCTGAATCTTGATGTCCCGGAAATACTGGAAGCGACCATTGTCGTGCCAGGTAAAAGTGCAACGATGAATCCGATACATGTGAGCGGCCCTCCTTACCCTGCAGTGTTTACCCTGCGTGTGCGTTATAACATGCTCAATACCGATTTGATCCAACCGTATTTCGAAGGCAAACCAGACTTGGGCAGGCCAACTATTGCGCCGAAACCTGGCGATGCCAGCAAAGGGTATGTCGATTTCACGATCGGCAATACAGCCGTGGCAGCCAATGTGGATAGCCATGTTCCCGTGTATTACACAGTGAAGCGCGGCACTTCCCTACTTCCTTCAGATACGCTTGACCTGGAGGTGCAACCAATTCCAGACTTGGACTTGGTATCGGTACCCGAAGCAGACGGAAATCAACTCAATACCCATAATAGCAACAGCGTGCAGATTCTGGGCTATCCCTTCATGCGAGCAGGCCAGGCCATCTGGATCAAGCTGGACGGTGAGCGCGACATTGAATTGGCCGATGGAAGAGTCGTAACAGCTGCCGAGGCAAGTGCGAAAAAGATCAGCGAGCCTATCCCGCTCGGCTATCAACTTTCGCTATCGGATGGGACGACGTTGGATGTCGAAGTCAGTGTCTCTCTTGATGGCACCAACCAATTCAGTACGGCAGTCAAGCTAAAAGCGCCTCAATATATTGTTAAACGCGAAACAGGTATAATTAAAAATATCACTGTCGGCAATAAACCACACCACATTGCACTTAGTGCTGATGGCTCTCGCGCCTATGTCACGAATTGGGTCTCGCATACGGTTTCCGTTATCGATACCCATACCAACACCGTGATTGATACTATCTCCGGGTTCTCCAGCCCCTATAGGCTGGCCATACATCCTGACGGTACTCGCCTATTTGTCGGCAACATGGGAGCAAAAACCGCTTCGGTGGTAAACCTCGCAACAAACAAAATCGTCCAGACTATAAATGGCTTTAATCGTATTCTTGGGATAGCGTTCAACGAACAGGGATCAAAAGTTTACTTTTCCTGCAACTTCGATGCTTTTGTGTATGTTCACGACGCACAAACGGGAGCACGCCTGAACAGTTTGAAAGTCATCTACCCCACTGGACTGGCATTCAACCCTGAATACACTCGACTGTATGCTCCCTCCCGAAGTGTCATTACAATGATTAATCCGGTGGGAAATGGAAGTCTCATTGGCGATATTCCAGGCACGTCTTACCCACAGGACATAGCTACCAGCCCGCATAACTTTCATGCCCCAAAGGCTTACATCACCAACCGCGGACTGAACGACACCGGAACCACTGTCCTGGTACTAGACCTAATCACTAACAAAATCAGTAAAATACTAACTGGGTTCAACTCACCCAATGGAGTTGCAATGCATCCCATTTTGGAAAGAGCCTACATATCCGAATCCTTGGGCAATAAATTGCACACTATCGACACCAGTACCGACACTGTTATTGAAACCATCGGCGGTTTCACCAACCCTGAAGGCATTGGCATCAGCATGAACGGTGCATATGCTTATGTATGCAATAGAGGTAGTAACCATGTGTCTGTTATTGCCCTATAAGCAACGTTTACGCGGTTAACTCAGCGTATATTCAACCTTCCCCAAACTGTAAACCCGGTCTCGAAAGAGACCGGGTTATGTTTATCCTGGGCTCTGTACGAAAAGTAATGTCGTACACATCGCATGGCGCAGGCCAGCGAGACCATCTAAGAATGCTCCGATCAACTTGCCGCACGACCACGCCAGGGCCAAATTTCCTCAGCCCTCAGCGCTATTCACTGAAAAGCGAACGATATATCGTGTATTAAAGTCCCATAGAATTCAGATCGAGGCCATGATGCCCGATAGTCTAATCAAAAGTGCCTCCCCCCAAAAATAAACTTTAAAGGAATAAAAAATGCAAATAATAGAAGTTAAAAAACTAGATACATGGCCTGCCCCTACCAGCACAGATGTTAAAGACGGCAAACTATTAGTGTCTAAACTAAACGAGTTCTTTTATCTTACTATTGGTTTCCCTGGAATGAAAACCGGGGATCAAATCGATACAACCATTGTAATAAAGTACGATAAATACTCACCACCAGTATCCTGGCACTCAAGATTTCCGGCGGAACAAGACAACAGTGAAACTTTCAAATTTCCGCTAACGTTATTTGGGGGGACATTTGATAACGGCACCGGCAGTATTACATTCACCGCGAAAGATCAGCCGTCAGCGGCGCTGGAATTTTCAATTAACCCATGACATGGGCGCAAAAATCAGGCGTGAACGTTTAATGTTCACGCCTGCCATGTGTATTGCTTAAGAAGTTTCTCACAAGGATGACCCAAGCGCCCAGACTTGCAAAGTAGAATTATATTCATCAACTATCTGGACGGCGCGCAGATGGAGCCTCCCCGTGTGAAGGTAAAGCCGGCGAACTGGCCACGGCCTGGCTGCCATGGATCGCTCAACGCGCGGGAGCCGACCAGGTATGGGACCCGCCGACAGAAGGTGAACCAGTCATGGTGTTCAGCCCATCCGGCCAGTTCGCCAACGGCGGCGTCGTGATCGGCATTTACAGCGCCCACCTCCCAGCCAATGGCAATCGCCCCGGCTTGCACCGCCGCACCTACGCCGACGGCACGGTGATCGAGTAGGACAGCGTCGCCCATCACCTCAACGCCACTTTGGTGGAAGGCTGCACCATCGGCGATCTGGATCACATCAACCAGTCGATCACCGACATCCTCAGCCCCCGCATCGGCACCCGCGTTATGCGCCGCGAATACGGGTTATTTCATCCAGCCGCCGTGTGTTTGGCGATTGCCAGCACAACGCCGAGCTGCGCCAGGTCGTTGCCAGCGGTTTGTGGCTGAACCCCGCCCCCTCTTGGTTTTGCCCAACGGCCGGGCCTTTTCCACTTCCAGCAGCTACTGCTCGATCATTTCTTTGACGGTGACGCCCTGCCGGCTCGACCGTTCGATCGCACCAGGCTGGTCCAGCTCCGATTCGCGCTTGCGCGTCCACGCCAGGGCTGTCTGTTTCCGGGCGAAGGTCTGGCTCTCTTGGTAGACTTGTACTCCGTCGCGCTTGATGCGGATCTGAGCCGTCTAGCTCACCGTCCCATCTGCCAGTTTTCTTGCCCTGATAGTCGCCATGTCGAAAGTGGTACGCGTCAGTTTTGAAGTGGTACACCGTACCACCGAGCCTTCAAAAACGCCGGAAAACGCCCGAAATACCGCCCAGAACACGTTGAAGAAAATGCTAGATAAACAGAGCTTTAGCCCAACAGAATCAAGCCCCGCGCTGTCCCGGCGCTTTAGCGTTGCCCCGATGATGGATTGGGCGTAGCCCTCCCCAACACCCTTGCCTTACGGGCCGAGCCGCTATAACCCTTTCGCGCTGTAGCAATTTCTAAGCAAGTGAAATCACTGCCTGACAAGGGCACTACCGATACTATGCTTGTACTTTTTCTCGGAAGGAGCCGACGCCATGCGCGGTGATTATTCGCTGTCCGATGTACTTGAGAGGATGTACACCAACCAGCTTGCCTTGGAGGCAGCCTTAATGGAGCTGACACTGCACTTGGAACAGCAAGGCTCGTCAGAGGTAGGGAATAACGTTCGTGGTGCGCTTGACACGATTGGTGAAAACGCCGGCCATATCAAACAGGGCTTAGCCAAGCTCAAGGGTTCGAGTTCAGGCCAAGCCTAAGCCATTTCAAGTTTGCTGTCGGTAATCCCAACGTGGGCAGCGTACGGTGCTGGCAGGCAGCAATAGGCCAATAGATGCCCCGTGATCAGCAGTATTCGACCAGGAGCGATCACTGTAGAGCAGTGAAGGTGTATTCCCGGTGAACGCTCTGCAACCTATGCTGGATTTTCACGATCCAAATGTACATGTCGGCGGGAGCAAGGTGGTTTGCTGCGGCCAATGTTTTATCGGGCTCGTTTTTTTATAGCCTTAGGGTTAAAGTCAGCTCTCGATGTCGCTTTATGACCTAACGGACCTGGATCATGACCCCTGACTGGAATTGGTTTTTCAGTACGCTCTCGCAATCGACCGCTGCTATTGTTGGTATTATCGGCGCATTTATTATTGCTAAGATATTTGCGAACCAAGCATCCTTCAATGACAAAAACAATAGAATGAAAACCCTTGTTGTTGAGTCGCGAAAAATTCTCGACAAAATCGACACGATTGACTTTGACTGGTACAACCGCGAAACGAACTCTGCTGCACATAGCAGTGCTGATCGTGAGATCGCAAAACTCAAACAAGAAGAGTCAACTGAGTTTTCAGATGAAATGCTCCTTAAGATTTACGAAGAAGCTAATTTTTCAGTGTTCTCAGAGCGTAGCCCCATACTTGATAAACTGCGTGAAAAGGTTAACAACGTTTGCCATCAGAATCTTGAAAGGCGGCTTCGCAAAGAGGCGGCTGATCGCGCCAGAGAGCTAAGCAACAGCGGCCAGCTTACAGGCCTGGCTCAAATTAACGCTTTGATACGCGCAAACACATCGCATTTCGATATTGACACACGCCAAACGGTGCTAAATGTCCCAGGACTCAGCCCCCCTTGGATCCCGCTGCAAAAGGAATGGGATTTGATTACTGTGTGTCACTTAGAGGCAAAGCATCATGCTCGAGTCGTAAGCGACTTCCTCGAATCGGTGAAAGGCAACCCAGAATCTCCACCACAAATCACTTGGTCATTGCTAATGGTAGGGCTCATTTTCCTAGCGGGTGTAATCTATCCGTTAACCTTTATGCCAGCAGTTAGCCTCCCCACGCTTATCTTTCCATGGGCAGAATTAAGTAATGCGTTTCTATCCGTAAAAGGTGCTTTGCTTTCACTACTAGCTGCGTCATTTTCGTTTGTCTTTTTGATGTTCACCCGTACGAACATATCCATGAAGTATGCAGTGGAGCAAATAGGAGAATTAGAAAGACTTGCTGACGTAAAAAACTATAGCGCTTACTTTAGATATCTAGCTCAACGCTCAGCGGAATAAATACCCTCTCATACGGTCGTTTTTTATTTGGTTAACTTTAATACAAACTCTCAGTATACGCTTCCACTTCGTGGTTGCCACTACTGCAGGTTCAGCGTCGGCCTGCCGCCTGAGATAGATAACCAAACCTCTCAAGGGGCCCGCGATGGGTGAGGCTGGGTATAACTGCTGACCGAGTGGAAGCTTTGGGTCGTAAGCATCCTCTCGCTACGCCGCAATTGCTCACACCCCAATTGTGCTTGAGTATGTGAGAGATTTTGCTGGCAAAGCCCGCGGTTGCTGGCTGAAGGGCCAGTCTTCAGCGGGTTGCATAAATGCATAAGTGGCATTGAATGGCATAGATTGGCGTACGGTTTGCCCCATTTTTGCCCCAAAGCTTTGAACACTACCGATACATCTCGGGCCCGTGGCTGAATCGCACCAAAAACCCCCAAAATAAAAACTCTCAGCGGCTGATTGGCGTCATCAACTCTGACGCGATTTTCTTCAACATGAAAGTTTCGCGCTGAATGGACTGCCCCATCGAGGACTCCTGACGCTGCATCACGGCTTCATTGTGTGTAATGGCCTCTTGCAGGTTGATCCAAACAGGCCGCATACCATTAGCTATTTCATGACTTTCCATTCTCACTGGATCTAGCTGAAACGCTACACCGCAAAGATAAAAATGCGAAGTCATATGCATCAAGTCGTATTGGGGCTTCCAGTAGGGCCGGTACTCTTCAATATAACCATAGTGCCGGCGTATCTGAATTTCACGAGCACCAGTCTCCTCTTCAAGCTCACGCTTCAGCCCTGTGACGATGTCCTCGCCAGCATTAAGACCGCCGCCAGGAAAGCTAAAATCGTTATAGCGCTCAGTGAACAGCAGCAGGATCTGTTCATCTCGCAATACGATGCCGCGTGCAGCATGACGACGGAATACTCTGCCCTGCATGGATTTCAGCTCTGGATGAATAATTTCGGCTATGAGTTGCATGTGGTCTCGTTGCAGCAAGTTCAGTTAATCATCATTCAGGATCGCCACAGCATTTCCGGACTTTGGAAATACTGTGGTCGGGACGCTGTTTCAGCGAAGCAGCAATACCGGAAGAGTGACTGTTCGCAGCATCGTCGTCGTCGTGCTACCTACCAAAAACTGCCTGATGCGTGAATGCCCATACGCGCCCATGACCAGGAGATCGATGGCGTGCTCGGCTTGATACGCATGCAGAACCGATTCTACCTCGCCTGACCGGATCTCGGCTTGAACCTTCAGGCCGGACGAGATAAGTATGCTTCGTGCTTTCTCAAGCTCGTTCTGGTTGTCTTGAGAATCTATTCCAACCATAACGATATGAATCGGCAGGCCTTCGCACAATGGGCTGGAAGCAAGCATCTGCACGGTTCTATGGGCTGTAGGGCTGCCGTCAAATGCAAGCATTACCCTCTCTGGCTGTTTAAATTTTCTGCTTGTAATCAGAATGGGCCGATGGATAGTTCGGACAACTGCTTCAATCTGGCGGCCAAGAGTGTGAGCATTGTGCGTGCTGTCTTCACCCACTCTCCCTATAACGAGTAGGCGAATATCTTCCTGCAGGTCGCTCAGGCTTTCAACAAGGTGGCCATGTCGCTGTTTCAGGTCAGACGCTACGGCACCGGAGATGACCGTCCGCTCGCGGGCCTTTTCAAGCATATGCTGCCCTTGCTCCAAGGCGAGCTTGGCACGCTGCGCATCTAGCGTAGCCAGTTCTTCCAATAGATATTCTCTGCTGCCAAGACCTATATTGCCGCTGAGATCGGCGGATGCCGGATATTTCTCCTTATCCAGCACATGGAGCAAAGTCAGCGGGGCACTGAGTCGTTGCGACGCCCATGCTGCATAGTCGCAGACCGCCAATGAGGATTGTGAGTTATCAATGCATGCCATTACGTGAGTCATTGTCGTTCTCCTTAGTGGCTCATGAGCTTGTCGATAGCGCCAGGTTTGTCATGCACGCCAAAGCGGTCAACGATTGTCGCGCTTGCTTCGTTGAGACCCAGCACTTCGACCTCGGCACCTTCACGACGGAACTTGATAACCACTTTATCCAGCGCTGCGACGGCGGTGATATCCCAAAAGTGCGCCTGTGTAAGATCGATGGTGACCTTATTGAGCGCCTCCTTGAAATCAAACACGTCGGTGAACTTGTCTGCCGAGCTGAAGAATACTTGTCCCATGACACGATAAGTCCGATGCGACTCATCTTCTTCAAGAGTGCTCTTGATGTCGAGGTAGTGTCCGACCTTGTTCGCAAAGAATAGCGAAGCCAGCAGTACGCCAACTAATACGCCGTAAGCCAAGTTATGCGTTGCCACGACCACCACCACGGTTGCGACCATTACAAGGTTGGTCGATAGCGGGTGCTTTTTCAGGTTGCGAAGTGAATCCCAGCTAAATGTGCCGATGGAGACCATGATCATTACTGCAACGAGTGCTGCCATCGGTATTTTGGAGAGCCATTCACCGAGAAACACCACCATCAGCAGCAGGAAGATCCCCGCGCATAACGTCGAAAGGCGGGTACGCCCACCTGATTTCACATTGATAATCGACTGGCCGATCATCGCGCAACCTGCCATCCCGCCAAGCACGCCGGCAGCGATGTTGGCCACACCCTGACCTTTGCATTCGCGATTTTTGTTGCTGGTGGTATCGGTGAGGTCGTCGACGATGGTCGCGGTCATCATCGACTCCAGTAAGCCTACAACTGCCAGCGCTGCGGAGTAAGGAAAGATGATGCGCAAGGTTTCAAAGTTCAGCGGCACTTCAGGCCACAGGAAAATCGGCAACGTGTCCGGCAGTTGCCCCATGTCGCCAACGGTACGGATGTCCAGCCCCAGGTAAATCGCGATAGCAGTCAGGGTCAGAATGCACACGAGCGGCGAAGGAATCAGCTTGCCAATCTTCGGTACATACGGAAACAGGTAGATAATTCCGAGGCCTGCTGCGGTCATGGCGTAGACATGCCAGGTGACGTTGGTTAATTCAGGCAACTGCGCCATGAAAATCAAAATAGCCAATGCGTTCACGAAACCAGTGACCACTGAGCGTGAGACGAAGCGCATCAGTGAACCGAGTTTCAGGTAACCCGCGAGGATTTGGAGTACCCCACAGAGCAAGGTGGCTGCCAGCAGATACTGAAGTCCATGATCTTTTACCAGCGTGACCATCAATAGTGCCATCGCACCGGTAGCTGCCGAGATCATGCCTGGGCGGCCTCCGACGAATGCGATTACGGCGCAGATACAGAAGGAGGCGTAGAGACCGACCTTAGGGTCGACGCCGGCGATGATGGAAAAAGCAATTGCTTCCGGAATCAGCGCGAGTGCGACTACGATTCCCGCGAGCACATCTCCACGGACGTTGGAAAACCACGTTTGTCTAAGTTTTTGCAGCATAGAAATATCCAGGGCAAAGCATCGCACACGCCAAACGGACGGCGAGCAAATCGATACTAATTCAAATTTTAGGATTATTGCGCTGTGTGCTTTAGGTCAAAAACCAGGCGTACAGCAGTACGCATCCGCGAGCGAAGCTAGCGGAAGCAAGGTGTTGCGAGGGGGCGTAGCGCTAAGGCGGCGTAGGCTGCCAGTACATCGTTTGGAGTACAGTCACGCTGATATTCCTGTAGCTCAAGGGGTATGCGGGGCCGGCAGTATACAACGAAGCCGGCCTCGATGGCGACCATCAAAACAGCCCTCCTAAGGCGGCTGGTTCCCAGTTCATGATCACTAATTCTCCGCTAACCTCGGCCTTGCCTTGCCGTTGGTTTGTGTTGCTGTAGCGGATGTCGACTGTTTCAAAATGGAAACCTTCGAATACCCGGCGGATGTCCAAGTGATCGTTGATACTGACCATCACCTTGCCCTTGCAACGCCGCATGAAGTCGGCCATCCGCTCGTAGTTTTCAAAAGGAAAGTCCACTCCATAGCCAGCGGTCTGCCAGTAAGGTGGATCCATGTAATGGAAGGTATGCGGCCGGTCATAGCGTTCGGCGCACTCAAGCCACCCAAGGTTTTCAACATAGGTTCCCGACAGCCGCTGCCACGCTGCAGAAAGGTTTTCCTCGATCCGCAGCAAATTTATGGCCGGGCCCGTGGTAGCAGTACCAAACGTCTGCCCCGTGACTTTACCGGCAAACGCATGATGCTGCAGATAGAAGAATCTGGCGGCGCGCTGGATGTCGGTCAGAGTTTCAGGACGCGTCATCTTCTGCCATTCGAACACCTGCCGAGAGCTGAGTGCCCATTTGAACTGGCGCACGAATTCCTCCAGATGGTTCTGCACGACCCGGTACAGCGTCACCAGGTCGCCGTTGATATCGTTCAGGACTTCAACCGGCGCGGCCTGGGGACGCATGAAGTAAAGCGCGGCGCCGCCGGCAAATACTTCAACGTAGCATTCATGTGGCGGAAAGAGCGGGATAAGACGGTCGGCCAGGCGGCGTTTGCCGCCCATCCAAGGGATGATGGGTGTGGACATATGAAAGCAAGACCTTTGCTGTATGGATAAACAGTGCTAGGCTCGCTCCGCTTTGTGCACGAAGCAGGAGCCTTGGCTGGACTTGCAGGGACGATCTGCAGGAAAGGTGGCCGAGCTGGATGTTGACACATCCTGCCCTGGCCGCTCCTTTTACTTCGGTGTTGAAACTTCTTTTGCGTAAGCCTGACAGGCCCGTAGAGCGATCAATCCTTGGTCGCCGGCATCGGTGATTCCGATAATTCGTTGAGCATGCGCTGGGTCAAGTTGGACTCTTGCGGTGCCATGAACCACGCGGCCGGTGGCGGTGGTGGTTGGCATTGAGCTACTGCAGCTGGTTTCGGTGGCGGCGAGTACGACTGACAGCCGTAGATCAGCAGTAGCCAAGCGATCACGCAGGCGAGCCTGCTTCGTTTGCTCATTGGTCAATTCCTTGTGGTGGGTTTCATCTTTGCTCTGCAGGCGCCGCTCTAGGGCTAGGCGCTTGTCCTGCTCAGTGCGCTGCAGGCTGGCAGATGCCTGGGCCATTTCATTGAGGGTGTCGGCCTGGTGGCGCGCTTGCCGCTCCAACTGCTGACCAAACCGCCAGCCTTGGACCGTCCAGGCCAATGAAGCAGATCCGCCGGCCAGCATCACCAACAACAAACAGATGGCGGCGATTCGGAACTGCGCCGGGATCAGGTCAAAGAGACGCATAACACCGCCCTCGCCCTGTCCCAGAGTTGCAGCCGATCCTCCAAGCCGTTGAGGCCCCCATTGATCCGGCGGGTGATGGTTTTGAACTGCTCTTTGTCGGCCAGCAGGTTCAGCCCATTCACCCACCAGAACCAGGCTGCCGATTCTGCCGCCCATTGCGGTAGCTCCAGCAGCTCCGGCGTGCGTAGCAAGCGCTCATCGCCAAACAGCGCCACGCTGCAGCGCAAGTAGTTACTGCGGCCAGTGATTTGGATCAGCCCCCGACCGCGATAGCGCTGACCATCACCATCGGCTTCCGGAGTGTTGCCCAGTCTGGCGGCAAGGTTGCCGGTGTCGTATTTACTGAGGTACTGATCGCTCCCCAATTCACGCACGTATTGCAACTGGCCGGACTCATGACCGACCTGGGCCAGGAACGCCGCCTTACGCTTCGGCGTATCGATCTGCCGATTTGCCATGGCTGCGTTTAGGGCGGATACGAAAACGCCCGCTTGGCGGCGGGCGTTGGGCATGATGCGTTGCAGTTGTTGCTCGGTGAGAGACATTGTGTTTTCCCGGACAAAAAAATACCGCTCGAAGGCGGCGGGTGATGAAACTGAAAAGTCTGGTCACAGCTCCAGAATTTTGACCTCCTTGGATTTTTTCGCTTTCTTCCCTGCCGCCTTGGCTTTGCCCTGCTTCCCTGCATTGCATTCGACCGTAGTGCTCCAACCAGTTTGGGTAAACACCTGCTCCACCGAGTCGACCAGAAACATCCCATCCAGTCCTTCCTTGAAACCCTGCGCATTGATCTGTCGCTCGGCGAATAAATCAGTACGCCCAACCATCTCCAGCCGGACCTCGGCAGTCGAGCGGTTAAAAGCCACGAGCCGAGCCTTGGCTGCTTGCTCGGCAGCGGTCTTGTTTGGATGGATGTGTCGGTCGGTATGCACGGGGGGCAACCCTGCCGGCGCGTCATCGTTATCCAGAGTCAGGTTGACCAGCTCGCCGGTTTTCTTGTCCTGGTACTGCGCCTTAACTGCCTTCTGTGTGGTGCGGTCGGTGAAGCGGAACTGCCACCGGCTGACGTCGCTACGACGAATGGTAATCGCCGATAAGGGCTTGCCACTGGCGGTTTGGCCGCTCTGGCGGGGCAGCACCAACAACTTGCTATCAGCAACCTTGGCCGTGCAATCATGATTCTTGGCTAGCCGGGTGATGAAGTTGAAGTCGGATTCATTTAACTGGTCAGCTCGAGGCACCGTCGTTGCAACCGAACATTCAGGCGCCCAACCGTTGCGTGTCGCGATGTCACCAACGATCCGGGACAGCGGTACGTTTTCCCAACTACCGCTACGAGTGGTCTTGCCGCTGCCGCGCATGTCGCTCGCCTTGCCACGAATGACCAAGGTGTCGGGTGGGCCAGAGACCTCGATGTCGTCGACGGTGTACCGGCCCAGGCGCGCCAGTGCTTTGCTGTCGTACCCGAGGTAGACCTCAATCCCTGCGCCGCGCTTGGGCAATGTAACCGCGCCGTCACGGTCATCGATACGCAACTCGAACTCGTCCGATTCCATCCCTGGCTTATCCAGCGTACGCAGCAGTAACAGACGATCGTTGATCAGGGCGGTGATATCAGCACCGTCAGCGACGATTCGAAAAGTAGGTTTCATCGACACACCTCTACATTCAATCCCACAACTGCACCTGCTCCACCATCGGCTCCGTCACCTCTGGAAAGGTGATCAATAGCCCAGCCCGAAACGGCTGGGGTTCATCTGCCAACGACCGATTTGCCGCCAGCACGGTCTCGACCGATCCGTTCAGATGCCCGTAATGCTGAAAACAAAGGGTATCGAGAAGGTCACCATCAGACGTTCTGCATATCGTCGCCATAGCGGGTGAACTCCAGGCTAAAGGTTTGTTTACGCGGGATCCCGCCAGCCAGCAATGCGCCCTGCTCTTCTTCAAGGCTACGCAGGCACCAGGTACCGAGAACGAAGCCGTAGCCGGTAGTCAGGTTCAGTGGTAGCAGCTTTGACCCTATGGAACGCAGGGTATCCAGCTGCTTGAGCCCGCCTTTAAAGCTGGGAAAGATCGCGCCCTTGAGGCTCAATTTTTCCTCGCCCATGCCTACGGCTTGCTGCGCTGGCCGGCGACTGAGGCGCTCTTGCGAGGCCCAGCGAAACTCAGTTTGCCGGCGCAGTTCATCGAAGGCAGCCGTATCCAGGTTGAAGTAGAACGGCTGAGCATTGGTTTGAAGCGGTTGCAGGATCAGCAAGTGCGGAAACGGTTTAACCGCTTCCGCCATGGGTGTGACGCTGGGCGCCAGAGCACTGGTCGGCAGGATATTTGCCAGACTGGGATCGACCAGGCCAGCGACCTTATTGATAGCCGTCCCAGCACGATAGGCCTGTTCCTTAAGCGTGCCCATCCGTTCATCAATGCCTGACATTGTCCGCGTGGCTTTGTTGTAGGTCGCCAGAACGGTACCGACTTTGGACTGCGCAGTACCGATTCCACGCATGACCCGCTGCAGCTTTACGCCAACACCAGGTGGCATACCGGGAAGGCTGGCGATTTCCTCTGCAGCACCGGTAATCTCACCGATTGCGCCGTTCACCGGACCGATCATCTCATCGATGCTACGACGCCCTGCTTCACCCGCCTTGACCAGGTATTTGAAACCCGACTGCAGCTGTTCCAAGTAAGTCATTGCGTCTCCTTAAACGTGGGGTGCATCAAACAGGTTCCGGCGAGCTTGCTCACGACTGAAGTCCTCAAACATTCTGCGAAGGTACGGCATCAGTTCCTGGGCCAGTTGTCGCGGATCCTTGACATCGCCCTGCACGCTAACCGGAATCGATGGTGCGAATGTCCATTGCTGATCTATACGTGCGGGTTCCGACTTTGCAACGACCGCAGCTTTGATCACCGCCGGAGCTGCCACCGCAGCAGGTGCGCCCGCCAATGACCGGGAGACATCACCCTGCCTCGGCCCTGTAGCAGGTGTCTTTAGCATCAAAGGGCCAAACGACAACGAAGGTGATGCCTGTCCGAGGCGCGGCGTGGGCGCGGTGTCAGGGGCAGACTCACGCGGCGCGGCAGTTGCAGCAGGTGCGGTCGCCAACGCGCGTGAGACATCTCCCAACGTCGGCCCTGTCACGACGGGTGCCTTGGATATCAACGGACCAGACGCTACAGAGGGGGCAACATGAATGACGTCGGGTGCCTCTGTCGTGCTGGCCGGGGGCAAGCGCAACGCTGCTGCAGGCAGCTTGAGCATCAACGGACCAGCCGAGGCCGAGGGAGCCATCTGGCCGAGCATCGGCATCGGCATCGGCATGTCGCTTGGCGGCTGCAGGCGCAACGGTGAAGGTTGTGCCGAAAGCACTGGCCGTTCAGCCGGCATATCAGCCCCACCGAACGCGGCCTTACCGACCGCACTACCCAACTCACCACCGCCCCAACCGCCCAAAAACCCACCGATCAGGCCACCGACCACTGTGCCGATAACCGGCACGACGGACCCAATCGCGGCACCAGCTGCTGCACCAGCCAGCGTGCCAGCCAAGGTGCCGGCGGCATTGCCGTAGCCTTCGGCCTTTTCGTCACGCGTCTCAGCGTTCTGGTAGGTATCGGCCGCAATCAACCCGGCCTCGATCAACGCCAAGGGGGCGCCGACCTTGGCGAACCCCAACCCTTTCCCCATCATAGCCTTGGGCGCAAATCGGCTAGCTGCTGCCCCGACTGGTAACGCCGAGGCGGGACTGGGTGTGCGACCACCCCGACCACGCTTGCCCTTCCCTCGGCCGCGCTTGCCTTCACGCCCGTCTATCCCCCCTGCACCAGGGCTTGATGGATTGGTAACAAACACCCGCTGGATCACGTTCGGGTTGCCCATGAGCGAGCCGCGCCCGACGTTGAGTAAGCCCTTGCCGATCTTGATCGCGTTAATGGCAGCGCCCAAACCGATGACACCAGCGGCCAACAACGTCGCACCGCTCACAACAGTCGGAAACTTCCCAGCCAGCTCCCCCAATCCATAAGCGACCTTCCCTAACCCATCCGCCGCCATATCCGTCAGCGGCCGTACCGCGTCCCCGATTCGGGTCATCGACGACTCAATCCCCGCCGTGGCCGCCAACCACCTGCGATTCGACGTCTCCCGCGCCTTCGCCGCATCCGCCTCGATCTTGGCCTTACCATCGGTCTCCTTGATGGTTGCCATATCGGCCTTGATCTTGTCGCCATATTTGATCTGCGCGAGCAAGCCCGCACTGGCGCTCTGATCACTGACGATGTTCGCCAAACCCGCTGCCTCGGTCAGCGCGACCATGGCCTGCTCTTCCTCGGCACTGCCATCCGCCGAGGCCTTGATCTTGGCCTTGAGAGCCTCGATTTTCTTGGCTTTGGCCGGGTCCTGTTTCTTGATCAGTTGTTCACTGAGCATGATGAAGGCATCGACCGGGTTGGCCGCTTTGCCGCTTTTGGTCGCGGCGAGGATCGAGCCGGTCAGGTCGTAGCCTTCCTTGGCAAACCGTTCCTGGCTGGTGCTGCTGATCACTGCGTTAAGCAGGTTGTTCATGTTGGTGGCCGCAGCCGCCGAATCTTGCGTCTGCGAGAACTGCGACTGCAAGCTGGCCCCGAGAAAGCGCACCGCCTCCGGACCTTCCATGCCCAGACGTTTGATGTTGCCGAGCATGGCCGGCAGGTACTTGGCCATGTCCTTGGGACCGAATGCACCGATGTCACCAGCCGCCGCTACCTGGCCCAGCATGGCGCCCATATCAGCCTGTTTAACCCCGGCCTCCTTGAACGAGTTGATCAAGGTGGCGATGGTTTCGGGCTCCATGCCCTGGCCGTCGATCAGGTCGGCGATTTGCCCGGCATAGCTGGTGGCAACATCCCACTCAACGCCCTTTTCGATCAGCGCCCCGACCGACCTTGCGAGCAGTTGCTGGCTCATGCCCTTATCTGCCGCGACCTTGCTGATGCTAGCCGCCAGTTCGGCCTCATCACCGGTACCGGCGGTGTGTGCCCACAACGACATCTGGCGGATCTGCGCCTGGTAGTCGCCGGAGACCTTGGTCGGAATCGCCAACGACGCAGTAAGTGCCGCCGCTTGGCCGAGGGAGCTTTTCATGCCCTCCTTGCCCTGCTGGATCTGCGTGTGGCCCAGCGCCTTGAGTTCAGCGCCTCGCGCTACCTGCCCGAGGGCTTGGTATTCCTTGCGCAGTTTGCCCACCTCAATACCCTGCTCCTTAAGGGTTCTGAGGTTGGATTCCAGCTTACGCAGCAGGCCATCGGCCGAAGCCGCCCCGGTGTCATGGGCCTTCTTCCATTCGTCCCGCAGGCGCACCGTGTCGCCGATGGTGCTCTGCAGCACGCGAGCCTTGGTACCTTGCTCGCTGAGTTTCTTGATGCGGCCTTCGACATCCTTGAAGGCGGCGCCGACCGTGGAGCTGACGGCGCCGCCGATGACCAGGCCGAGCGCCAGGTTATTTGCCATGAGATTACTCCGGCCGGGGATGTGAGGCTCAGTCCATGAGCCACCAGATCATCGTGGAAAAGGGCATGGTCTCGATTTCGTTGGCGGCAAATGAGTATTGCGTCGCCAAGCGTTTCGCGACCTGCTTTTGCAGGGTGGGGCTAAACTCCGTCGTCCTGCACCAGGCGAAAGTAGGCGGCCTGCAGCCGCTGGTAGTCCGTCAGCTTGAGCCCCTCCAGATCCTTGGCGTCGGATTCAGACAGGTTGGCGAGCAGGATCGTGTCACGCTGGTCGTCATCGCCAGCAGATGCAGAAGTGGCGGAGCGGACATCGCGCACAGTCGGGGCGCGCAAGGTCAGGCGGTCAAGCTTGAGATTCTTGATCTCATAGGCCTTGGAGAACGTCACCACCGCACCCTCTGGATCGACGACCAGCCACGCAGGCAGTTGGTCTTTATCCTCAGGCATGTCGGCGTCCTTTGACAGCTGGGAGTAACCCGCCTGCAGACGCGCATAATCCGTCAGTTTGAGCGCATCGATGTCCTTGGTGCCGGCATCTGCCAACGAGGCGAACAGAGTCATTTCGCGCAACACCGGGTCATCACCGCCAATGGCATCAGAGGCGCGGACTTCACGTAAGGTCGGGGCGCGTAGGGTCAACTGGTCGACCGTAACGTTGTTGATGTCGCATGGCCGGGTCAACTTAATGGTCGCGATATCCGACGTGACGGTGAGCCAGGATGGAGCCTTGTTCATTTTTTTCATGGGGGAAACTTCCTTACAAACCCAGGTCGCGACGGACGCTGGCAAGTTGATCAACACCGTTGATGACGCGGACGCAACCCAGCGGGTCGATCTCAAACATCAAGCGGCCAGCGACTTCAAGCTTGTAGTAGCTGAGGCTGATGGCGAACTTGAACTCACTGGCTTCACCCGCCTTCCACTCACCCGGATCCAGCTCGGTAAGCATGCCGCGCATGGTGGCAACCACCGGGGTGGTCGAGCCCTTCTGCCCTTTGAAGGAGCCGCGGAAAACCGCGTTGAACGCGTTCTGATCGGCAAGACCAAAGAACATCATGGCTTCACGTCGCACGCCTTTGGCGCTGAAGGACGCTTCCATTTTTTCCATCCCCTGGTCCATATCGATGCTGGCATCCATACCACCGGCACGATATTCATCCGTCTTGATCTTGAGCTTGGGCAAGGATAACGACGGGATGTCGCCGGAGAAATTGACCCCATCGACGAACATGTTCATTTGGTAGAGCGTTTGCGGAACCATAGACATTGCGAGGTCTCCTTAGCCGTTGGTGTCGAGGACTTCGGTCAGCCATTGATTGGTGACCTCGACTCGGAAGTTGGGGTTTTCTGCCGGTGGCACATCGGTGAAACGGATGTTCCAGTACACCTTGCCTTGTTCCAGCTGGCTGGCAGTGTTCAGTTCAGGATCAGCAAACACTTCAAAATTAATGATTGCGCCCTGGTTCTTCAGATCCCGCATGAAAGCCTGCAGCCCGGCGGTCACATCACTCACGTAGGTCTTGGTGATCGAGCGGTCGACAGCCCATTTGTGGCCGTAGAGGATCGCGTCCATGACGATATCCATGGTGCGGACACGGGTGACAAAGGCCCACTTCGGATCACTGGAACAGGTGCGGTTGCCCCACAAACGGTAACCGTCATCACGGATAATGGTGGTGATGTTGGCGTTGTTGAGCAGGTTGGCGCGGCAGGTTTCGTCACCATCGAGAAACTCTACTGGCCGTTTGGTACCGGTGATGCCGACGAACTCCTTGTTCGACGGCGAGGCCCAAAACCCGTACTCCGCGTCGGTCCAGGCAAACAAGCCGGCGGTCCAGGCCGATGCCGGGCAGGTGACGGTGGCATTAGCGACCGTGCTCCAGATCTGCACCCCAGGATCGACCAGGTACACACGCTTGCTACCGAAGTTGCCGGCAAAGGCAATCGCCGCTTCATCAGTAGTGTTGGGACCATCGACAATCGCAACGGCTCGCAGCTTGGCGGCCAGGCCATCCAAGGCAGTGGCAACCGCCCGTGTCGAGGAATGTCCCGGTGCAATCAACAGGCGCGGTTGAGAGTTGAACTTACTCTTGCCATCCAGCAGTGCTTGCAGCCCTGTACGCTCACCAGTTGCCAAAACGCCGCCGATGATGGCCGAGGTCTGTAGCGCAGGGTCGGCAACCAAGGCCACCCCAACCGCGACAATCACTGCCTTGGAGCGCATGAATACCGCTTTGGCGGATTGGGTGATCGCCGAGTCAGCGCCAAATGCAGCAATCGCTTCACGCTCGCTGGTCAGCAGAACCAGCTGATTGGGTTTAGCCAGGGCCGGCGCACCGGGCTTGAAAGTGTCGCACAGGCCGATGATGGACGAAGACGGCACCGCGATTGGACGCGACCCGGTATCGACGTTTGTGACCGTTACGCCGTGAAAAATTCCAGACATTAGCAAACTCCAGAAACCAGAAAGCCGTGCAAAAGCACGGCTCTCAAAAATGAAAACGCCCCGACAATGCGGGGCGCTCAAGGTTGGGCTTGGCGAGCCGTTAGGCGCTGCCTACGCCTTCCGCACTGGCACGAATGAGACCAATGGCTTCATCCGTCGCCACCTCGGCTTCGCGGTGACTGGTGGCCTTGAGCACCCGTTGCTTGCCCATCAGGCGAGCGGCGCGGACTGTCTGCAGTAAATCCACCCACTCGGCCCACTCCGCCAAAATGCTTTCGGTCGCTGCTTGCGGTGTCAGTTCGCCGGCATCTACCCAGGCCTGAACCGACCGAGGCACATCACCTTCGAATCCAGCTGCGGCGAAAGCCTTGGCCTCAGTCGCGGCCATGTCCAACTCAACGGCGAGTAGCGGATCGCCCAAGATCGATGTGCGCGCCTGGTTCGCTACCTGATCAATCTGTTGTTGCGCAGCCAGCAGCGCGGCCCCCAAAGGCAGAAGGTCGAACTCAAAGCCAACGTAGGAAGTGCCGCCGAAAACGACGTTCAAATATTCTTTTTGCATGGTTTTCTCACAGGGTGGCAAGGTTGGTGGTGATGTGGCTCAGGTCTTTAGAAGCGGTACCAGCTGCCACCCCCGGAAAAATTCGACCATTCAAGGCAGAGGGCAGCGACGTACCCACCAAAGACAGCTGGAACAGCGAAGTGCCGGCACCCATGAGCAAGCCGAGGAAAGTACCGCGCAGCTCGAAAGCGACGCTGTAAAGACGCAGCATATTCACAGCCGGAGCCGAAGCCCCGCTGCAGAACACCAGCGCGTAGTAAGCGCCGACTTCGCCAGCGGTGCTGGCCGGGAGGCTCAGCGTCACGTTAGCCAGCTCAACAGACGACTCTTCGCTTTGCCAGAACGAGCCCATACGGCGCGTGGTACTGCCATCGCTTTCAACAGAAAATTCGTTAAGGGTGATTTTGCGATTAGTCCCATTTTCGCTGCGAACCATCAGCTTTCGGCCTAACAGCTGCACATGGGCGCTCAGGGAGTAGTCGCGCTGCAGCGTCACATCCGCTCGCCCACCTTTTGGTGTGGCCTTGATAGCAGCCTCAAAGGTTTTGAAGGGGCTGGCCTGCGTCCCCAGATTGTCATCACTGCCCAACTGGCTATCGACAAAAAAGTTTCGCGAGATAGCAGGTGCGGCCGCAACCGCGGCTGAGACCGCTTGATCGATAACCGCCTTCTTACCGTTGAAGTAAGTAATAAGGTCGGTCGTTTTGGAGACCAGGTTGGCAATTTCGCTTTCGAGTGACATGGCGGATTACGCTCCGTACTTGGTGGTAACAAAAAGGATTTGGGTTGCAACGAGACCGGCGGCATTGGCGGTAATTGCCCCCAGCAGGCCATCACGGTCAGTGGCACGCTGACGCTCAAGGACCGGCACCCGCCCCGACAGGTCGGCTAACTGAGTCTCTGAAGACTCGTGGCGCTTGCCGTGTTCATTCAACAGATCCTGCTGTTTAAGTCCGCGCAGATCTGCGGCCAACTGTGCCGTTGCCAGCGAGGCCAACGGGCCGGACAAGGTCAGGTTTAGGTCACCTGGCAGAGAGTTAATGGTGACGCTGTTCGCGGGAAGGGCTGACAGTGCCAGGTCATAAGCCAGCAGCAGGTCAGCGTTTTCCGGCTTGTACGCCAGAGGTTCGGTCGGGTGCGACCAAACGGCCAACAAGGTGCCGTCGGATAACAGGAACCCAACCTCCTTCACCCAAAATGCCTGGGTCCCATCTGCCAGCGCGGTAAGGTGAATTTGTGTAGGGCTCAACCGCTGCGCACCTGCGATTGGGTACTTCGCGATCTGCGCTCGCAGGGTCTTTTGCTCGCTGCTGGGTGTATACCCAAGCGTGCCCACAACGATGTGAGTAATTTCGGCCGCCAGGCCGGCGTTATCTGCTCGAAAAACAGCAGTTAGGCCGGCCTTGGTAATAATGGGCTGTAGCGGGATACTCATCGGATGGCCTCCATCGTGCCGCGCACGACAATGCGAAGCCGCGTCGTATTGGCGACGGCGACCCCTGTTTCTGAGTTGATTGGAACGCCCTGCATATCGGCGCTATGACGCACCACAAAGCGCGCATTTACGGCACTGGCGACAGCCAATGACTGTTCGGCAGCAAGCGGGGCCACTAGGACTTCAGCCGACCGATGTTGGACGATCCGACTCTGCGTGGCATTGCCAAAATTCAAGCCGCCATCAAAGCGAGCGCCCAGCTTGAGGGTGTAATGGCTGCGCTCGTTTTTGCTGGCATCCACCAAAGCACGCAAGCGCTCAAGTAGTTGCGGAGAGATAATTGACCCTTCGCCACCCCGGTTGTTGTTGGCCCAGGCCACCAGCTCAAAGGTGTAGGGTGCTGCACCAGGTATCTGCCGCCACTCCTTGAAGTCCGCATTCACCCGCACGGCGCGAAGTACTCGGCGGACCGCACCCAGGGTTCCCTTGGTCTTGTGAACAGGGATCGACTGATTGATTAGCGCCCGCCTCTGCTCTTCGTTCTCAGCCGCTTCCCAGCCATCCACCTTCATGCCCCAGGCCAGCCAGGGCAGGAAGTTTTCCGGGCATCGAGCAGAGTCAGCTATGCCCCGAATGATGGTCGGATCAATACCCAAGTCGCAGGCGTACTCAAGCGCTTGCTCCAGCGAAACGGCGTTGATCGGTAACAGGCTCATGTGACCACCTGCGACGTCAGCGCAATACCTGTGCAGCTGGGGTAGTGCCGTTTATCACACGCCACATCCGCTGTAGGCGACTTCAGTTCCACGCGCCGGACACCCGAAACGTGCAACGCCGCATAAATCCCTGACAAAGACAATTGGCCTTCCAAACGTCGAGCGTCCGCGATAGCCCTGTCCAGGCTTACCCTGGAAGCACTCAACACCACAGCCGGATCTGGTCCGCTCTCCAACTCCAGAGACGCTTCAACGCGGAACGTCTGGGGCTTACCGAGCTGGGCGCGTGGCCGGTCGGTCAGCGGACGAACATCCTCGGCAGACAGCACCTGCAGTACCGTCTGCACCAGCTCGTCACCCGGCACCACGCTTCCAGTGATGGGCAACACCGCCAAGGACACGTCCCCCGGCAACGGATCCTGCAAACCTGCGTCGTAGTCGCACACCACTACGATGGCCCCCGGTGGCAACTGAGCGCGTAGAGCGTTACTGACAACCAGTCCCTTGAAGGTCGGTGAATCAACCGACACGTTAGCGACATTGGCCGAAGCGGACAGTGCGTGAAACTCATACGCGCCGCGACTGCCGGCGACCGACAGCCCTTCCAGCGATAAGCGGGTGCGGTACCGAAGCGCAGTGTCGCTTTCCATCACGGCAGCGACGGGTGGCAAGGCATCTGGATCCGCTGGAGTGATCGTCAACCGCTGAACGTTATAGTCAGCAGCGCGGTTATCGAGGTCGGTGCGCTGTGCGTATGCCAGCAAGCTGGCCTTGGCGGCATCGTTGACCCGCGCCCGGCCGAGCATTTTTTGATATGCCGCGACCTCCAACAGTTTGACAACCGGATCAGACTCCAGCACCGCCGTCCACTGGTTGCCCATCTGCTGACGAAAATCAGAAAGCACTTCCTGATACATGGTCTCGAAGTCGATATCTTCCAGGACTTCAGGGACTGGCAATGTCGATAGATCAATCATGCACGTATCTCCAGCAATTGCCGTTCGCCCAAGTAGTCACCTACCAACTCGAAGTCGATACGACCGCCGACGACAGATATGACCTGTACACGCTCCAGTTTCAGCCTCGGCTCCCAACGTTGCAGCGACCGGGCCACCTCGGCCTGTACGGCGCTTTTCCACCCTTCATTCACCGGTAAGTCAACAAAGCGCCGCAAATTGCTGCCGTATTCCGGTCGCATCCGGCGACTGCCCACAGGCGTGGTGAGAATGTCCTCGATGCTCTGCCGGAGATGGTCGAGCCCCGACAGCTGTTTGCCGGTGCGGCGATCCATTCCGATCATCGGGATTACTCCGCAGCGGGTGTTAGTTCAGGGTGATTGCGCAGAAACTCGCATTGATCGTCACTACATGCCGCTACCAGGCCTTTGATAACCGGAATGCTTTGACCGTCCTCCATCACCAGGACACGAGAGGTGTAAACCGTGTCTCGAAAGGTACGGACCGGACCAACCTCCAGAGCTTCCTGGTCTGTTGCAGTGGCAACGCCGGGATACCCTTGCGGCAATGGATTCAGATCCGGTACCGGCAAAGCCTCGGCCAAGGACGTTGGCTCGAACTCCCGCTTAAGCTTGCTCATAAATGCATACTCCAATAACGAAGAAACCCGCACGCGGCGGGTTATCAATAACGGATCGATCAGTGTTGGTGGTTCGGTGTATTACCGCCGGCATCGATGACCTTTCCAGCGCTATTGATGTCGCCGACAGTGTTCAACGTACTGTTGATTACCGTCTTGCCATCAATGGTGACCTCACCCACCAGGTTGATTTTTCCAGACACCAACCGTGTACTACCCGGTGTCATTTCCAGCACCGAGTCGCCCACCTTGATGGTGACCGTGCCCGCTGGCAGATCGATGGTGTAACTGTTGGCTTGCCAGTCGTAAACCAGCGAGCCGCCATCGTCGAATCGCCAGACCTCCACATGATCGCGGTTGTCTGGCTGCGAGCCTGCATTGCCATACAGACCGGGAATGAAGGTGCCCATTGCGGCCTCGCCGCTGGGGCTCAGTAACACGCCTTGCTCTCTCAAGCTCGGCACCCGCCAATGGCGAGCCTTGCCAGCGGCCTGACTGTGCCAGCGCACCCAGGCGCTAACCCAGTCACCTGCCTGCACGCGCACCATGCCGGCGGACAGGTCAACCGCCACCACCACACACGGCATAACCATGGAGGCGATCATTCGATCATGTTGGGCAACGGGGTAGCTCATTACAGATCCTCCGGTTTCAAGTATCTGTCTTCGTTACCTGGGCCAGTATCAGGCGCAAAGCCGAAGCGCAACGCACCTGCAGGCTCATCCGGCCACGGCCATTCTTCGGCACCGAGGTAGATGGTCTGGTCCCATTCGACCAACCACACGAAGTAGCCGTCCAGTTCGGGCTTGGTCCAGTCTTGGGTTGAGCGCACAAACTGCGCACATTCAACCGCCACGCCCCAGCTCTGCGCCCGAAGCAGTATTGCGAGCTGTGAAGCCAACTGCACCGCCTGACGTTGCGGATCAGAGCTGAGAGAGTCGACAACAATCCGAGCTTCAAACTTGCAGGCCAGTGTCGTTTCACCCGTGCCCAGGTCCTGGCCGGGCTCCATCTCAGCCATTTCCAGCAACACCACGGGAGTGGGGATGCTGGTTTCTGCCGACAGATCCGGCCAGAACGAGGCCCCCATGATCCCCGGCAGATTCTCCTGCAGGTGGCGCTCGATGGCCTCATACAACTGTTCGAGGCTAAAAGGCTGATCAGACACGGGCAGTCCCCTTCAGATACTTCTGCAGTTCAAAGTTGAGTTCCTGCTTGAGGATCTCCAGCAAGCGTTCATCGGCACGTTTGATCCAACTGTCGAAGTGCGGACGCACCTGGTCCAGCGAGACCTTGGCTTTTGCCAGGGGGAAGCGGTTGTCGCTTTCCTCGACAAAACCCGAGCGGCGCCGGCCCTGCGAGCTATCGGGATAGTCCGTGCTGTTAAAGTGTTTGCTGGACGTACGAATCCAGATATCCGGACTGCTGCCATACACCTGTTTGAAGAACGCACCCTGGTATCGCCGCCCCGCTACCGAAACACCAGCGCGGGTTTGTCGAGCCCGGCCAACCCGGCTGGCCTCGATGGCATTGACCCCAAACCACAACTTCCCGCGCATGGTCCCGCCGCTCACTGGGTAGGCCCGCAAGCGTTGCCGGACGGCGCCGATGGCTATCCGTTCCTGCCTGCCCACAGCCCTGGCGATGTGCGTGCGCAACCAACCCAACGTCTTGTTGATAGCTCGGCGCTGGGCAGATGCTGCCGCTTTCGGTACCAGTTGCCCAAACTCGCGCAACGCCTGGGAATGCACCGCTGACGGCAGGATGTTGATCATCCCGCTGTCACGCGTTTGTTGCACGTAGCTGCCAACACTCATGGGCGTTTCCTCAAGATCAAGGCCACCAGACCATCGCCGCCGGGCTCCAGCTGCAGCAGGTCGTAGTCGCCGCCGCCATCCAGCACCGGTAGATCGACGGTGACCCGCAGCCCCTTGCTGAGCCCATCCGAATCACGCACCCGCACCTCAAAGCGAGGCTCACGAATGGCAGTGTGGGTCTTGCCGAACTGCGGGGCCTTCCAGGGTGCGATGAACATGCCCAGCACCGGCTCGGCGCGACCCTCGATCAGGGCGGTGTCGCCCAGGGTGTCGAAGATCACGTCGTCGATGTCGTCGATCAGATCGCGGAAGGCCACGGTCAGAGTTCCAAAAGGATCTGCGCACGAGGCCGCGTGCAAATGTGCAGCGGGTTGGACTGCGCCTCACCGGCCACGCCCTTGTTGAAAGGCAGCGGCTCGATCTTGCTGTAGTACGGAATGCCCTGGGTGTTGACCGTTTCCATATAGTCGGCCGGTGCGAAGGACGAGATGTACAGGTCCGGGACGCCTTCAGGAATTAACAGTGCCTTGTCGTCATGGATGAACGATACGCCAGCAATCTTGCCGCGATAGCGCTCCCATACAATCCCGCCGAACTCGAAACTTTCACGGGCATCACCGCGCAACTCGGCAGCCTGTAGGCTGTTGATGAAGGTCTCTTTGACCGAACGGTGGACAATCAACTTGTTCCAGAAATTCTTGCCGCAGAAAGCGCGGGAGCCAGTACTGGTGATGCTGCCCAAGGCGTCCTCTTGCATATCTAGGGCTTCGCCGCATTTGACCCGCAACTCGGTTTCAGGGCTGTTCAGGCCCATCTTCAGTCTCTGGCGATCGACACCGAATGTCTTGTAAATATCCAAGAGGATGGTCTTACCATCGGCATCCAGCACCTGGCCGTTCAGTGCGCCCATGCGATGAAATTCGTGAGTGGCGTCCAACTGTCGCCGGGCCTTTGCCAGGCGCTTGTTGACCACGTCCTGTACCGCCTGCAACTCACTTCGGGTACCAAAGGCACGAATGCCCTGGATCTCATCCGCCTTGATGGTAAAGCGCTCAGGCAAATGCACGGTGTTGAACGGGATCATGTGACGCCGGGACCCGGCGACCACCAGGCCCGACGTACCACGTTCACCGGCTGGCACCAGGGCCAGGGTCTCGCCGTCCTTCTCGATCTGCACGGTCAGGGTGCTGATGCCCTCCTCCCGGAACAGGCCCAAACTGCTGATGCGGCCCGGCAAGAATTCTTGATCATTGATTGCAGCGGTCAACGAGGAAACGCTGAACACATCGTCTTCAAAAATGGCGATATCGGCCATGGGGGTACTCTCCAGAAACGAAAAATCCCGCACTCGGCGGGATGAATAAACAGGGGGGATCGCCCTAGCGGACGATCACGAAATGGGTCGCAAGGGCCTTTTCGGCGGCGGGGTCGAGGCCGGTCAGGTGTGCTTCGCTGACCTCGGCCAGCCGCACCACAGCACGACCGCGACGAGGGACATCCGACTCGCCCAGCGGCCCCCAGAGGATCGCGACAGCGTTTTCGCTGCCGTCTTCAGCGGTGGGGGTATACGGTGCGAACTCGCCCGAAAGCGTCACCAAGCCAAGGATCTGGCCGGGTTGCAGCGCCGGCCCTGCTGCGACGTTGATCGCTTCACGGGAAATGTTTCCGGCGCCTTCGGACAGCAGGAACTCGCCTGCGTGCATCGATTCGACTTTGATGGTCATGCTCTTGCTCCTTTCGAGGTTCCGTTCTGCGCCGCCTGACGGGATGCCCAGATCGCTTGGGGGTCGGCCTGTTTGGCCTTGATTGTGGGTGCAGGGTCATCCTCCAGCGGCAGGCTGTTGTCAATTTCAAAGCCGCCTCCTTTACCCACCAGCTTGTCGAACAGACGCGCCCTGACAGCGGCTTCGTCCAGGCCGGCGCTGATGAATTCGCCGGTCAGCTCTGGCAGGCGTGCTGCCACACAGAGGCTATGCAGCGCCTTGGCCTTGGTCAGTGCCGCCTGGATCACGGCCTCGCTTTCCAGCTTGGTCGTAGCGAGCAACGGTTCCACCAGGTTGCTGATGCCCGCTGCAGCACACCCCTGCGTCACCATCAGCGCCAGCTTGGCCGCATCCAGTACAGGGGCCGGCGGGTCGACTGGCTCCGTTGGCTCTGACTCCGGTTCGTCATCAAGCTGGGCGAGCAGCTCGGCGGGGGCGTTCTGGAATCGCTGCAGCACGCTGCCCTGGCCGAGACAGGCTTGAACCTTGAGCCCGTCACCCACCTCATCAGCCAGCCCCAACGCCACCGCCTCATTGGCGGTGAGCCAGGTTTCGGCGTGGACCATGCGCCGCAGTTCCACTTCGTCGATGTCCGGCGCCTTGGACTTGTAAGCCGCAATGATCGCTTCCAGAGTCTGGTCCAGCACATCGGCGACCCGGCGGAAGTCTTCGGCATCACCGCCGCTGAAGGTATAGGGGTTGTGGATCATCAACATGGCGTTGGCCGCGATCACCACCCGGTGCGCGCCACAGACCGCGACACTGGCCGCGCTGGCCGCCAGGGCATCAATACGGCCGGTGCAGCGCTCGCCCAAGCGCGACAGCGCGTTGTGGATCGCCAAACCGTCGAACAGATCACCGCCAATGCTGTTGAATGCCACGATGATCGGTGAGGTACCGTCATCCATGGTGCGCAGATCCTGAACGAACTGATTGGCCGTAACGCCCCACGCGCCGATCTCGCCGTACACGAAGATCTCGATGCTGCGTTGCTCGGCTTCACCGCTGGCCTGGAGGGTGTACCAACTTTTGTCCGCGACCTTTACCGGCTTGCCAGCCTTGTCATAAATGCGCGGGATCGCTTTTTTGCTCATGGTTGTTCCTTGTCATCAATCGGCTCGATGGCATCAAGCGTGGTGTAGTTGAGGCCAAGGTCATTGGCCCTGGCGAGGTCGGCGGCGTTTTCCGCGTCGATGGTTTCGGCGTCGTAACCGTTGCGCAGGCACATCTCGCTGCGTGAACCGAAGCCGGCCTGCACTTCCATGCGCCGGGCCTGCACGTCCTGTACCGGCTGGATATAGGCCCAGCCTTGCGGTACCCAACGGGTGCGCAGGTACTCGCGCCGACGTTGCGCGTAATCCTCCAGCACCAGGGCACCGGACAGCACCGCCATATCCATCCAGGCAGCCCGCACCGGGCGGCATAGCTGATGCACGTACACGCCGAATTGCAGTTGCTCCAGGCGCCGCCGAAACTCGTTGAGCACCACCCGAAGCGCACGGTCGTTGACCTCACGCATGTCGCCCGTGAGGATCTCGTAAGGCGTGCCCGAGCCCGCAGCCGCAGCCATCAACTGCTGACGCATAAAGTCCGGGTAGTTGTTGCCGGCGTCTGGTGGTTTGGAAAACTCCACCTCTTCACCTGGCCCCAGCTCCTGCATGGTGCCGGGCTCCAGCGCCACCATCGGCGTGAAGCCGTCGCGGTCAGTGGTCAGCAGCTGGCCGGTGACCGGATCGCGTGGGGTTTGCCCTGCGTCCGGCGCCGGCCTGCTGATAAAGCCCGCGAAGAGGTTCGCGACTTCCTGCCTGAACAACACCGCGTCATCGTAGTTATCCAGGCTGCGCAGGCGCTTCAGGACCGGCGCCAAGCGAGGCACGCCGCGCAACTGGCCCGGCTCCACCGGCTCGAAGATGTGCAGCACCTGGGTGGCCGGTACACGCACCAACTGGTTGTAACCGCTGTTCAACGACGACGAATCGCGTGGGTGTGAGCGGTACATCCAGTACGCCACGCGCTTGCCCGCCGGAGTGAACTCAATCCCGGCGCGGATGATGTTGCCGTTTTTGGTGGTCTCGAATTTGTCGTGTGGGACAAACTCCGGGGCCAGGGCTTGCAGTTGCAACGGCACCGCCAGCCCTTCGTCCATACCGCGAGGCCGCAGCCGGACAAAGCATTCACCGGCCGTTTCCACGGTGCGAGCCACCAGGGCTTGCATGCCGTAGAAGTCGGTCAGCTCGTCGGCGTCTGCCTCGTCTACCCAGTCATCCCACAGCTGCTGTTTCACCTTGCGTAGGGCTGCGTCGTCGGTGGTCGGCCTGGGCGTAATGCCCGTGCCTATCAGGTTGCTGACACGTTTGTCGATGACGTTGAACGCATACGGATCGTTGCGCACAGCTGCCCGCGAGCGCGCCCGCAGGTTGCGCAGGGCCGGGGTGTTGATGCTGTTGATACCGTTGTCGCTGGCTTCCCAACTGGCCGAACGGCGGCCCTCCCCGGCGCCTTCGTAACTGGCCTTGATGTTCGACGGCAACAAGAATCCACTGCGCGAGAGCGTCGGAAAATGTCGGGCCATTAGATCCCCTTGCCTCCGTGAGTGAGCCGGATCACGCGAGAGCGCGGTCCGGCAGAGTCAGTCAGCGACGTGCGGATCTGGTCGCGGGCCTTGAGCAGTTCATCGATAGAACGGTATTCCACCGTGCGGTCGCTGTAGCGCACGGTCTTTTCACCGCGTGCAATGGCGCGCTCGATGGCTTCGAGGTGTTTCGGGGTAAACGACATATCAGCGTCTCTTCAGGTAACCGCTGGTGGAGCTGCGGCGTTGAGGGGGAGCAGCGGGTCGCGATTGTGCGACCGGGACAGCAGGTGGCGGCGCCGGTAGCGATTGACGCGCCGCAACCGGTGCCGGTGTTTCGTCAGAGTCGACGCGCTCACCCTGTACGGGCTTGACGCCCAACACATCGTCGAACAAACCGGACTGGGCCAGTGCTTGGCGCACCCGCTCCCAGTCGTGTTCCTGGTAGCGATTGATGCCCAGGTAATGCGCCATCGCCAAGCAGTACACCATCAGGTCAAGCGCTTCGTTACGCTCAGCCTTGCCCTTGACCCACTCGATGCGCTTGTAGCCTTTGACGTATCGGGCGACCTTGCGCTCGGCCACGCACTGGGCGAAGAACTCGTCCGGCAGGTCGTTGGCAAAGTGCAGCGAGCCTGGGCCGTCCTCGAAGGCGTAGCGGTTGTAGATCCAATCCTTCGCGGTGTCGGTACCGACAAACCACAGCTCGGCGCCCCCACGTTCGGTCTGGCCCTTCCAGGTCACGTCGACCATAGACGGCCGCTGAGCAATCACCGGTTTTCCGGGCTTGCTCGCCCCCTTGATGGCGAAGATGTTGCGCCAGCGCCGTACACGACAGAACTGGTACACCTCGTCGGTGTGATGACCGCCGGAGTCGACGCCCGTTGCCAAGATCGCCAACCCGACACCGCACGGATGCCGGTATCGAACCTTGAGCTTTTCATCCAACACCGCCCAGGTGCGCTCATCGGCTGGGTCACCCCAGATCACCTGGTGGTCGACCACCCAACGTTCCATGCCGACACCGAAGCCCATCACCATCAGCTCCAGACGGTTTGCCTGGACGTCGACAGCGCCGGTCAGCATCAGCACGCCCACCGGCATGCAGCCGAGGGTGTAGGTCTCCAACCGTGCCCGAGCGACCAGCACTTCGGCCTTCGTCTGCTCTTGCGCGCTGTCCCAGACCTTGGCGAGACGGGTGTTGTAGAACACCTGCATCAGCCCCATGTCGCCTTTGGCTTGAGCCTTCTTGGCGTCTTCGAACTCCTCGGCCAGCGACGGCCAATCCTTCCAGCCAATCGGCGAGTACAGCGCGTTGAGATGGAAGCCCACCGTTTTACCGTCGCCGCTCCCATGAGCGCGCCACTCGCCACGGGCGAGCATGTCGGTCTTGTGATGCTCCTCGATCAGCACGTCGCATTCAGGCGCGGCGCACTGGTAGTGAACCGTGCTGTAGTCCTTGCTGTAGAGCAGACGCTCCCACTCCAGCACCTGCATATGCCCGCAGGTCGGGCATGGCACGTAGTAGTAACGCTGGTCGCTGGACTCGAACAGATCCGAGATACGCGAAGCGCCCTTGATCGTGGGGGAGCTGGAGAAGTAGATCTTCGCGTTGCGGCCGAAGTTGGTCGCCCGCGTTTCCGCCAGAACGATGGGGTCACCTTCCTGGCCGACATCGTTTTCCCAGCGGTCGACCTCGTCGCCGTAGATGTAGCGTGCCGACAGCTCGGACAGGTTAGCCGCTGAGCCCGCCGTGGTGACGTACAGAGCGCCGCCCTCAAACTCTTTGGTGTCCATGGTGTTGCGAGCATCCCGCGAGCGGCTGGCCGCTACACGCTTTGCCAGTTCCGGGGTTGCCTTGATCGTCTTGCTGATCCGCCCGGAAACCCGCTTCGACAGGCTCAGGCTGGGCAACAGGGCCAGGATGTTGGACGGCGCCATGTGGATCAGCCCGCCCATCCAGTTCAACGCGATCTGCGTTTTCATCAGCTGCGAAGCCACCATGGTGACCACGCGCCGGCATGGGTGCGCCGGCGAAAGACAACGCATGGGCTCGCGAGCGTACGGCGTACGTTCGGTCCGATACTGGCCGGGCTCAGGCGCGCCAGTGTCTCGCGGGATGCGCATGTACTCGTCAGCCCACTCGTCGATCCAGAGGTCTGGATCTGGACGCAGCCCACGGAAATACGCCTCACGGTAGACCTGCTCACCGTTAGGGATTTCCGGGTGCATAAGTCAGCTCGATGTCATGGCACGTTCAAGGTCGGACGAGGACATGCGCTCAGCCTCTTCCAGTGATTTACGCAGCGTTGCCGCCAGGTGTTTTTCGATGTCCCAAGGGTCGGTCATGGGTGCCAGCTTGTGGGACAGTTGGGGCAGCAGGCCGAACAGTTGGTCGCGCAGATGGCGTCCCGCGTTGTAGGCGCCCAGCTCGACAGCATCCCTGGCTACCAGCGAGCCCTGAGCCTTGTGCAGCTCGATCTCAGCCAGTTGCGCCAGGTTGTGTTCGCGCATGGCGCGAGCTTTCTGGAAGTCGTGGCCCTTGCTGCTGCCAGGAACAAGCTGCTGCGGCGCAGCCGTGTTAGTCGGCTCGACTTGGGTGGACAGTTGACTGTAAACGTCACGCTGAATCCGATCCTGCTGGTGTCGAGCCGCGACGGCGGCCTTGCTAGGGTCGGCGGTTTCGAGGATCAGCGCTTCGGTTGCCAGCACGTCCACCTGTTTGCCATCCGGCGACAGCACCAGGCGGTTGTTGCCTTTGAGCCAGGTGATGTAACTCGGCGTCCTGCCGATGCGAGCCGCGAAGGCGCTTTTTGACAGGAACAGTGAATCCGTCATAAGCCCTCCTTTTCAACGGCTTTTCAATGGAAACCTTTCAATTTCAATGGATTGAATTTCAGTAAGCTGGCAGCCCTGCCGCTAACGCTTTCCCGCGGGTTTCATGCCCCGTGTCCCTCGAATGCCGCCAGGGTCCCCGGCGAGTTTCGGCGCACCATTTTGACGCGCCCCGCTACAAGCCACGTATTCCGTGGCCTCCAGCGCATCATGCCTGACCGCTGCCCGAGGGCGGCACATCGCACACGCCCAACCGCTTGGCGGCCCAGCGTTCATACAGCCCTATGGCGACATCGGCGCCGGCCATCGCGGTGAGGCATCCGATGCTCCCTGCTGCCAGGACCGACATGCCCGAAGCGTGCAGCAACATCATGGTGGAAAGCCCGCAGACCACGCAGGCACCGGATCGAAGGAGCAAGCGGCGAACCAAGGACCAGCCGCTTACTCCCGCTTTGTCGGCTCGCCATGCCTCGCCGGATATGCCGCCGACCAGGGACAGCACGATCACCATCCAGATCGGCATATCAATAAGCGCTTGCTGCTCGTTCGTCATTGCCCTACCCCATAAACGCAAAAACCCGGCGCAATGGCCGGGTTTGGTGTGTTGGTGAGTACCGCTCTTTGCGGCCGCACCTATCGAAGATGACTACTTTTTACAGGTGAATTCCGGTGGCAGCAAGCCTGTTTTAATGCCACCCGGCCAATGTATGGGCTACGCCTAGGCAATGTCGGTGAATATCTTTATTCCGGCTTTCAGCGCCTTCGGCGCTGTCTTACCTGCCCTACCATTTGAATCAATGGTAGGGCAGCTAAAGGCCCCTGAATTCGGGGCTTTGCCCTACTACCCTACCTCTTTTAACTTTTCTTCGTGTAAAGAGAGAAAACTAAAAGCACGCATGCGCGCCCACGGCGCGTGATGCATCGCGCTACGCTCATATGCGCGGAGTGCGATAACAGGTAGGGTAGTAGGACAGGCCACGAACTGCGCGGCTTGTGGCTGTCCTACCTTGCAAAATGAAGGTAGGGCAAGGCCGGACAGTAGGACTGCTGCAGGCGCTAATATGCGAGAGGTCATGCAGCTTTTCCCATCAACATGCTGGCAATGTGAAGGTGAGCTTCATGCAAGCGCTGATAGTAGGTATCGCGACTGCATCCACAATGGGTGTATTTCTGAGACAGGAAACTTTCGTGGTTGCAGTAATGCTCCCATACGACCACCGATAGCTGCGCTGGCAGATGCTTATTGACGATCAGCTCGATATCGGCTGACTCATCCAACAGTACTCGACTACCGCGAGTCCCCCGTATCAGCTCACCCTTGCATTCCATGAGCATCGCAATCATGTTGCCGCCGCCTGAGCCACCGAAGTCTGGATTCACCGGAGAGTGGAGATCCTGCGCCCAGAGCTTGAGCATTTCATCGATTCGCTTAATCAAAGCAAGGCTCCTCATCGCGTGGGCTCTCAATCTGCAGCGCCGATGCACCGCCCCAATGATCTGGCTTCTTGTATGCATATGGCCGAATACCACTTTTCGGCAACGGCGGAAGCCGCACCTTTCGCCATCCAAGGCGATGCATGATTGCCCCAACACGCATTTGTTCAGGCTTCCCCCAATGGCCGTAATCAAGCTTCAACGCACCGGCCAAAACATCCTCACCGCTCGCTGTCGCGCCGATCTGAGACTCCTCCAGCCACTTGAGAATTGGCCCTTCCCACTCATCCACGACAAAGCGCGATTCCTGCGCCTCGGCGAACAGTGGAGCCTCATCTCGATTGACCCACCAAACGTCCCCGGACTGATAGCAAAACATCGCCTCGGCCCAGAGCTGATCGCGGACTTCGCGCAACTGTTCCAAATCGACCTTGGTACACGCAACAGGCCAGTAACGCCGGTTACCCGTGGCGTCTTTGAGATATTCGTCTTGGTTCGTCGTACCCACAAAAACACACTGGCGTGGCACGTCCATCGTTCTTCGGCCATAGCTCTCGCGATAGGTGTCAGTCGACGCAGAGAAGAACTGCTTCGCCTTGGTCGACTCAGCTTTGTTGAAACTGTCCAGCTCTCCCAGCTCAATGATCCACTTACCACGGATCGCCTGAAAGCCATCCTTATCGCCCAGGGCGAAAGGTGTATCCATAAACCAGGCACCGCCTAGCACAGACATTGCTGTTGATTTACCAGCGCCCTGTGCCCCTTCGAGGATCATCACCGAGTCAGCCTTACAACCTGGCTGCATCACGCGCCCGACCGCTGACACCATCCAGCGCTTACCAACTTTCGAACTGTAGTCAGTTGCTTCAACGCCCATGATGTCAGTCAACCAAGTAGCCAACCGTGGTACACGGTCCCATTCCAGACCATGGAGGTAATTGCGTACAGGATGGAAGGCATGATCATGGGCAACCACGCTAACCGCTTCGATCACGCTGCTGGCCTTGACCCGAAGGTTGTACTGTTGTGCGAGCCACTTCATTACAAGCATGTCGTCGATATCTGCCCAGTCGCCGACACCGCCTCCGTATGGTGCTGCCCGTAACTTGACGATTTTGGAGCTGAAAGCACTGAAGCCGATCACGCCGGCCCAGCGCTCATCGTTGCCGAGGATTAATTCGACGTTCTGCATGTGCGCTATCAGGGAGCCGTTTTCAGTTCGGGCCAATTGGTCTTTCCAACCACCAGCTGCAGGAGGCTTGACCACCGCCAACACCTGGCGGCGGACAGCCTCCAATCCCTCAGCAACATGCAGGTCGTTGAAGTCCGTCCACTTGATCTCGCGCTCGACGGAGAACACAGGCGCGACTAACTGACCACCGACGATCAGCGCGGCGTTGGAGGCCTTCTCCTCACCTGGGTTCCATGGATCACCGTTTGGGCGCTTGGTTTTCCAGTCATCGTCGCGGCAAATGATCAGCGGGCAACCGGGGAAACGCTCGCGCATGGCCTTGGAGACCGGCAGAAGGTTACCCGCGTCGAAGGCGATGGCGACAGTAAGCGAAGTCGCCATATGCAGGCTTGCGCCCGTGGCGTAGCCCTCACATACCAGTACCGGCTCGCCTGGTTCAGGGTGAGGGCCGATGAGGTGGAAGGCGCCTTCCTTCGACATGCCGTACGGCCAGTACGCCTTGTCGCGCCCGGTGTCCTCTTGCTTAACGGGGAAAATCACCTGCAGGCCGACGATCTGGTCGCGCACGTTGCACATAGGCACTAAAAATGCGCCGGTACGGGGCGCATAGCGAACCTTGAACCCTACGATCTGCTTTCGATCCAGATAGGCGCTCTTGCCCTTTTCAGGCATGCGCTTGAACAGACTGGCCGCACGGTTGGCAGCTCGGCGTGACGCGTTGGCCGCAACCTCGGCAGCTTTCCGCTTGGCATCTTCCTGTCGAGCACGCATGACTTCGCGCTCTTCGGGGCTCATACGCCCGGCCTTGACCCTGATCTTTTGGGTGTCGCCAGAGCGCCAGTCACCGAAGCTGCCGAAGATCAGCGTCTCGTTTTTTTGGGTCCGGTGTTCATGGACCACGTACCAGCCGTTTTTTTCCTTGCCTTTGTCCTGAGTGGTTTTACAGCGGGTCAGCTTACCGAACACCAAAGGCTGTTCGGGCTCCAAGCCGTAATCCGCGAATTGATTGAGGACTTCATCGAGCATAACGTGCAGCCCTCAGATCTTCCACAGACTGGCATTCGACGCAGAAGGTGCATCCGGGCTGAGCTAAACGCCGGCCTTCCGGGATCGGCTCTAGACACTCAGCACAGATTTCAAGCGAAGGCGCCGCATTCGCGGCCTTGAGTGCAGCACGTTTGGCCAGGATATGATCCAGACCGTCCTGCACCATCTCATTGGCAAAGTCAGCTATATCAGCCACGGCCCGCCCCCCGCGTTGTCTGGTTGACGTACTGAGCACGGTTGAGCATGCCCAACAGCCCCTGGATTCCGCGAAACACTTGCAGGCGAATCTCGGCCAACTCCTGGTCATTCACGACACCGTCGCCAATGCTCTTGGCCCAGGTGTCAGCCAGATCAGCCACCTGGCGGAAGTAGACTGCAATGCCGGTGGTCAATGTCTCCGGCATGTCGTTGGTGTACGCCTCGGCAAGCTCCTGCCAGGTCGTGTCGCCGACCAGCGCGTGCACTGCATCGAGAATGCGACGGTCCTTGGTCAACTCCAGGATCTCGCCGAACTCTCGGACATTGATGACATGGTTAGGATTGGTATTGGTCGGGGATAGTTTGTGCTGCAAGGTGGTTCGATTTCGACCGGTGGTGGCGGCGATTGCAGCAGCGCCGCCTGGATAGTCCCGTGCGGCGTGGTACAGCGCTAATTCGAGCGTCAGGACTTCCCGTTGTGCTCGATCAACGCAACTCAGAGCAATTCGGCTCATGGCATTAATCCTTATAAGTTGCCAGTGCCGCACGGCGTGCAGTGGTGTTACATTTGCCGCGTGGCTTGAAAGGGCCCAAACGCCGGCAAGATCCTCAAGATCGAAACCGGCACCGTGCCGAGGTGAGTGATCCGTCTCTCACCTCTGGCGCAACAGCTGCCTAATCTGTGGTGGAAAAGGCAGTAACCCAAGGCATCCGTGCCTTGAAAGCGCGGTAAAGGGAGGTGGTTTAGCATGTGGTGTGCCCGCCTACCTTTATCGCGACCCGACAGCACTGTGGTGGTGTGTGCCGGGAGGAACTGGGCGGCCCCTGGGCCGCCTTTTTTCTATCTACGCTGCAGCTTTCTGTGGGGCCGATGCGTTGAGCAACCAGGCTGCATCAAACGAGTTGCCCTTTTGCTGCGCTGCGGTCGCTAACAGTTCTGCGTAGCGCGTTTCACCGGTGTAATCGGTGCGTGGAAGGCTTGCAGCCAAGCGCCATTTATTGAGCGCCTGATAGCTCCTTTCACATACCTTGGCGGCGGCACCGATGCCACCGACTGCTTCAAATGCGAACGCGATGGCGCTCGGAAAATCTGCGGGGTCCAACATAGCAACCTCCATTTATCAACTCGCAGTTGATATTAACATCAACTGACTATTGCGCAACCCCTGTGAGAGTATCAACTCATGGTTGACAAGAACGGGCTACGGGCAGCTTTTACGGCGCGCCTTCACGAAGCACTCGACGATGCCGGTGTACGTATCCGGGGACGTGGAGTGGATATTCATAAGCATTTGGTGAAGGTCGGGGCTGAAAAAAGCACGCAGGCCATCAGTAAGTGGCTGAACGGCGAATCTATACCTGAGGCAGACAGCATGGTTGTGCTGTGTTCATGGCTGAAGGTGCGGAGGGAATGGCTTGAGTATGGTGTGCTGCCTAAAGAGCAAACAGGGGACAGCAACGTCCGCCAGTTTGGCGCAGCAGGCGATAGCAACGTTCGAGAAGTAACTCGACGCTTTGGAAAAGTCCCGCTAATTTCTTGGGTACAGGCAGGCGCATGGTGTGAGTCAAACTTTGAGCAGCATGACGGAGAGTCATGGCTATCCTGCCCCGTGCCTATCAGCGAGAGCGGTTATGCACTGAAAGTTCTTGGCGACTCCATGACGAACCCTGGTCCAGGCCGCAGCTATCCAACCGGATGCATCATTTTTGTCGATCCGGAAGCTGAATCCAAGACTGGTGATCGAGTGATAGCTAGGGTCCCTCGTACCAATGAAGCTACATTTAAAATTTTGGTGGCGGATGCAGGACGGCAGTTCCTAAGACCCATCAATCCGCAATACCCAATCATTGATATCACGGAAGAAACGCATATCTGTGGAAAGGTAGTAGGATCTTTTATACCAGAATAGTTATTATCACGACAAGGGTCGCTCATTGAACCACGATACGGCCTCGTCATCATTAGAGTTCAGATCAGCCAGATAGACACTGTAGCCTTGCTTCACTACATAACTACCGAAAGCCTTCAAATAATTCAAATCAGGATTAAAGCTTCCAAGCTTCACAAGCTGCCGACCTAGCTTAGTCACTGTATATGCATTCACTGGCAATACTGCGTTTTTATCGGAATGTCTTATAACCAAACATTTTTTACCCGACACGATAACTTTAACCCAGTCGGGCTCGGGTGCATCTCTATCAGTAAATGAAATACTTAACGCGCTTCCAACCCCTCCGATCACACCAAGCTCTTCTAGCTCAAGCAGTTCACTAAAATCAAGTGATAACGAATAGCAATCACGTGGCCTCCAAATAAATTTATCATCCAAAATTAGACCGCACATAACCTCAATTAATTTGGCATCGGCATGAGACAGATTACGCAAAAAATCTAAACAGCGAAGAGAGTAACTTCCAGGAGCTTTAATTTCACCGGCGAGGACTTTCCCCCACATTTTCTGCAAGTCAGAGTCTGATACCCCACTAGTATAATCCTTCCACCGAAATAACCAATCCTCATCAACCTTCTCCTTTGGAGGGAGGGACTGATCTTCACGCAAAACATACTCCGCATGAAGTATCGTGTTAACTGTATTGACCTCTTTTCTAACAGCATCATTTATTAAATTTTCTTTGACTGCTCTGGCTAAATCCTCATAGCTGATCGTCGGCTCAATCCGCACCGCGTTCGATGTACCGGCTGATTTTAAAAATTTTAGTTCTATTTCAAAATCTGAGACATCCCTTTTGCCTGCCGAAATCTCATCAACTTCTCTCTGAGTTTGGGCCTCTACAAGTTTTTTCGCTCTCTCAACTGTTATAAGAGCCAAACCTTCTCTGACTAACTGGCGTGGCTTTAAAACTGACCCAACCCCTTTTTCTGCAAGGGTATCCCATAGACGAATTAACAGCTGCTCACCGGGCCAGTTCATTGAAATCTCCTATTTATCTGGATCACACCTGCTGTGCCCCTACGGCTCCATGCAAGCAAAATTAGAAACTACCAGTCGCCTGAATTTAACCTGAGGTTCGAAATCCGCAAAAACATAAACCAATGGTTGTTGACTAAAATCAACTAATGGTTGATATTTGCTTCACTCTTCCACCACAGAGCGAGGCAACACCATGCACACCACAGCCACCCTACACGTCCACCCGGCCGCCGCTAATCCCTGCCGCATCTTTGAAATCCGCCGCCTAGCCCAAGACTGCGGCTGCACCTTCATTGCATCCAAACCCAAGCTGAAACACCGCTCCGCACCCACACCTTTCGATCCGAACGGTGGAGGGCACGCGGCATGAGCAAGTTCAAACTCGACAACCGCACGCTGACCCTGCTCAAGGCTCAGGTTAATCTGACCGAAACCTTCAACCACCTCCTGCGCGCCGAGACTCAGCGAGAGTCCTTAGCCTTTCGCCTGAAAGTCGAGCGCCGCAAAGCCGACACGCACTTCACCGTTGAACTGGGAAGCGAACGCCACACGCTGACCCTGACCAACAACAAGAAGATGCACCTCAAGCTTGCTGACTTCATTGAGGAGATCGTCAACGGTCCAACCAGCCCTGCAGAGCAATCGTCTCTGCCGCACGCAAACCGCCGCTATGGTGTGTTTGAGGTTGAACACAAGCAACAGGTATTCGACCTGGTGCAAACCGGCGGCGTCATCAGTCTCGACATGGGCTTTGAGCAACCGATCAATCTGGCAATCCATCGCAACAAAACCCGCTCTGGCATCACCACCATCTTGAGCATCGGCGTCAGAAAGCCGCGTACCAAGTGCTTCACGGTTTACGGAAGCGACGTGGAGATCTACTCCATGGTCGCTGAATCCATCACTCACCTAGCCGCCGTGGCGACACCCGCCGCGCATGCTGCTTAGGAGGTCGAGATGGAACGTAGCCTGGAAAAAGCCGCCAAGTACTTCGGCCTCACCCGCCCCATGCTCATCGCACTCATGCGTCACAAGGGCTTACTCAACGACCACAACCTGCCGGCCTTCCCCGTCCGTGATCGCGAATACCTGCGGATCAAGAACAGCAACTGGTACCACGAGAAGGCCGGCATGCAGTACAGCCAGTCGACCAGGATCCGGCAGGCCGGCATGCGCTGGCTGGCCGAGCAATTGGGGCTCGAACTCCCAGCGATCCCGGTAGACAACCGTGATGTGGCCTAGGGAGTACGCCCGCCAGATCGTCGCCATGCGCACACGCGAGGAGCGCAACGCTGCGCTGCTCGAAGTGCCGGAGCATCTGCGGGAGCTGACCAAGCGCCACTGCTTGAATGCGTGGAACCACCCTTCACGACTCAAACGCAAGGAGGCCGCCACCCATGAGTAACGCCAGTCAAACACCGCTACGACTGCTACCCGCACCAGAGAGTGCCACCGTCGAGCTGGTGTACCGAACCTTCGGTGACGTACTGATCCCTTTGGAGGCAGTACGCGTGAAGTACTTTCGAAATCTCAATCAACAGACGTTTGCATCCGACCTAGATAGCGGACGCCTACCACTACCCGTGACCACTCTGAAGGATAGTCGTAAGTCCCATAAGTACATCCACATCCGCCACCTAGCGGCGTGGATCGATATCCGCGCCTATCTAGCTGATGAAGAACAAGCGAAAAAGCAAACCTGTTCAGTTGAGCAGAACAACTAATCCAGAAATAGCTGCCACCACCAGCGTATGGAGTAAACGAGACATGAAAACAAACAACAGTCATCACCAACCATTGACCAAAACCGAAAAACTCTCTGAACCCTGCCGACATTGCGGCGCCGATCTGCTGGCAGACGGAGAAGAATCACGGCTATGCGACGAATGCTGCTGGTTTGCCGCTGACTATCACCGCTACGACAAACTGCGCGCAGAGGGCCATGGAGTCTACCAAGCCAAGTTAATGGCCGGCCTGATAGATCCGCCAGATCCCGACGAATAAGACGAACCACCGCCGCTGCCACCACCAGCAAAAAAAACCACCAGGAGCACACCACATGACTGCAATTGAAATCTGCGCACTGATTGTCAGCGTTATCGCACTCGCAATCCTTTACTGGACTGGCTACCGAGGCGGACTGATCGATGGCCGCGTTGAAGGTATCGAGGAAGGGAAGAACATTCAGCGTGCCGACAATTCGGAAGAAATCCGCAACGTGAACCTTCTGCTCGAACAAGCCAGGGCTCACCACAAGTCGCTATACGGGCATTACACCCGAGTCCTGGAAGCAACCAAGCTAGGGGCGACCGACCGTGTTCAGCTCATAGCCATCGCTGAAAAACTCCAGCTAGCCTCAGATACATTCCGCGCTGTGAACTCGAAAAGCCACGCCGTCCAGACCCTTGCCCTGCGCGATAAAGCCCTGTCCATTGCCGCACTGCTGGAGCCCATTGCACAGGAGAAAGCAGCATGAGTCGCGTCCTCCCCATGCTACGCCTGACACCCCAGGCTGCCGGCACCTTGCAACAGCATGCAAAGGCCCTCAAAGATCTGCACGCACTGACTCGTCACACCAAAGAGTTCGACCGGCAGCTGAAAGCCCTGATCGGCCATGACGCTCTGCGCCAATTACACAAGGCGACCGACAACGCCCTGCTGTTGGCCGATCTCGTGAAGGAGGCCGCATGAACTGGATCCTGACCTCCACCGGCAAACGCTTTGATCTGTTCGAGCCCGACGCCGACATGATCGACCCACGGGACATCTCGCACGCGCTGGCCCACCTGTGCCGGTTCAACGGACACACCCGTGAGTTCTACAGCGTGGCCCAGCACAGTTGCATCGTCGCCGAGTTGGTGCCGGAAGAACACAAACTCGCAGCCTTGCTCCACGACGCCCCCGAGGCATACCTGGGCGACATGACCAAGCCACTCAAGCAGTGGATGCCCTATTACCGAGGCTTCGAGGACGTGATTTGGCAGCGCGTTTGTGAGCGCTTCGACCTGGCCCTCGATCTCCCCGCTCACGTGCACCAGGCCGACCTGATTGCACTGGCGACCGAACGCCGCGACCTCATGCCAACCGATCCGGCTATCTGGGATTGCTTGGTCGGCATCGAACCCATGACCGAAACCATCCGCCCATGGCCTGCCGCAGAAGCCCGACTCACCTACCACCACCGCCTGATGGACCAACTCGCTATCGAACACCGGAGGAAAGCGGCATGAAGAACCACCAGGACAACAACAGCACCCTGCCCGCTTTGCTCCGCACAGCCAGTGGTGGCGACACGCTAGAAACAAACAGTCTCTGCTGCGTAGCAGCAGGCATTATTGCTCCCCTCAGCGCCACCACCGAAGCACTTGTACCCCACCAAAAGCTGCGCGGGGCAGCGCTCGCTGATGCAACGCTAAACGCTCAGGAACGCCCGCTCGCGCAGCCTGCCTTGGGGTATAAAGCCGAACTTAAAGAGTTGATGAGCATCCACGGAGTAGGCCGTAGGACGGCTGCACGAATTCATGCAGCTGGGTTCCGTCTGCCCGATTCAAATGGAGCCCACAACGAGACTCAGGTCGATGCACAGCCAATATGCCATATCGGTCTGAAGGATCTTGAGTACCTACAAGGCGGTACAGATCGACACGCCGTTGTCCGCTCTGGAGCAGTATCAAAATACAAAGTCCCGCTCTACACACGCTCGCCTTGTGATACAGCCAATAATTCAGACAACGAGGCATCGATAGCAGCAATCCAGTTCGCTCTCTCTGCAGAAGAGGGCATGACTTTCCTTCGAATCTGGAACGAGGGCGAGTTCGACACGATCCGCGAGGAGTGGCCGGAGGCACCGGAAGAGGTGTTCATTGGCGCGGATCCGCTGTATGTCAGGGAGCAACGGGTATGACTGCCTTCAATCCAACCCCAATCACATCCGCCGTCAAAACCCAATTCGGCCTAGACTTCGCCGGCGAGATCCGCGTGGACCTCTTCGCCGGCGGTGGCGGCGCAACCATGGGCCAGGAGATGGGCACTGGCATGCCGGTCGACATCGCCATCAACCACAACCCCGACGCCATCAGCATGCACAAGCGCAACCACCCAAGCGCCGAGCATTACATCACCGATGTCTACGACGTGTGCCCGCGTGTGGCAACTCGCGGCCGCCCCGTTGCGCACCTGCACGCCAGCCCTGAATGCACCCACCACAGCCTCGCTGCCGGCGGTCAGGCGCGCAGCACCACCAGCCGCTCCCAATCGTGGGTCATCCTTAAATGGGGAGGCCAAGCCAGCCCCCGCATGATCACCATGGAAAACGTCGTGCAGATCCTCCAATGGGGTCCACTGATCGCAAAGCGCTGCGCCAAGACGGGCCGAGTGATCCGCCGGGATCTGACCGTTGCCGCTGTCGGCGAGCGTGTGGCGGTGCAGGATCAGTACCTGGTGCCCGATCCAAAGCACAAGGGACAGACCTGGCGTCGTTTCGAAAGCATCCTGCGGTCCATGGGTTACGACCTGATGTACGGCAAGCTCAAGGCTTGCGACTTCGGCGCCGCTACCACCCGCGAACGCCTGTTCCTAATCGCACGTCGTGACGGACAGCCACTGCGCTGGCCGGAACCGACGCACTTCAAGAACCCGGGCAAAGGGCAGTCTGCGTACCGCACCGCCGCCAGTTGCATCGACTGGTCGATCCCGTGCCCGAGCATTTTCCTTACCAAGGAAGAAGGCCGTGCTGCAGGCGTCAAGCGACCACTGGTGACCAACACGATGGAGCGCCTACGCAAAGGCGCCAAGCGCTACGTCATTGAGCACAAGAACCCGTTCATCGTCAGTGTGAATCACACAGGCAACGACCTGGCGCGCTGCCAATCTGTGTACAACCCAGCAAAAACCATCACAGGCGCTCAGGGCTTTGCACTTGTCACTCCCCAGCTCGCGCCCTTCATCACCGAACATGCCAATGGCAGCAGCCAACGCAACATGCCAGGTGATGATCCCCTTCGCACAATTTGCAGCGGCGTGAAGGGCGGACACTTCGCACTGGCCGTCGCCTATGTTGCACAGCACAACGGCGGGTACAACGAAACGCCAGGGCATCACCCTGTAACCCCCCTGACAGCCATCACAACCACAGGCAGTCAGCAGCAAGTCGTCACCGCACACCTATCAACACTTCGCAGGAACTGCGTGGGCAGGGCCATGGACGAGCTGGTACCGACCATCACGGCCGGCGCCGAACATCACGCGCTGGTTGAGTACAAGCTCGCTCCAGAGGTCGAGGCCGGTGCTATGCGTGTCGCCGCCTTCCTAATGGGCTATTACGGCAGCGACAACACCTACGACCTGCGCAACCCAGCCGCGACCATCACCACTCGGGACCGTCTTGCACTTGTCACGGTGACGATCAAGGGCACGCCGTATGTGATCGTGGATATCGGCATGCGCATGCTCACCCCACGTGAGCTTTACCGTGCCCAGGGCTTCCCCGACAACTACGTGATCGACCGTGGACACGATGGCCGGAAGTTCAGCAACAAAACTCAGGTGTTGATGGTGGGGAACTCGGTGTCGCCGTGGCCGATGATGGCGCTGGTCAAAGTAAATAATTGCCGAAGTGAAAGAGAATTGACCAAGGAGGCAGCATGAATACTCTTTTCCTACTTATGGCGCAGTACGAAGGTCAAGCAGTCATCCCTCTTGATCGAGTATGCGCTGACTACATGCATCTGACCGTTGAGAAATTCAAACGTAAACGTTTAGATGGCGAGATCGACATAGCTGTCGTACGACTAGGAGCAAACTCCCAAAAAGCAGCACTGGGAGTTCATATAAAAGACCTGTCAGACTATATTGACCGCCAACGTGAGAAAGCAACACGCGAGCAAAATCAATTAATGGGAAGAAAAGCAGCTTAAACAACTGCACAAAAACTCAACTACCATCTGGGGCCTAAGGCCCCATTTTCATGCCAGATCAAATACAATTAAAGCAAAACGGCAAACAAGGATCACTTTTTCAATGCGCTATATTTTTGACTAGAAATCCAATCACCAATATAGCCAGGCACCATAAGCTCAAACTTAGCTCGAGATCCTCCAGTGTAGAGTGAACAAACTTTTCTATCGAACCCAAGCACGTCACCTCGCCTGACATCACCAAACATATCCGGCGCCAACATTACCGAATCGTACTCAGCATTTCTCGCATTCTCCACCATACCTAACTGGTAGCCACCAGATGACACACTATCAAGTGAGAGAAGAGAGACTTTAAGCCTCTCCAAATTATAGCCTCTCTCCATCATCGCCTGAATCTTATCAAACACTTTATTCTCGGACTGCCCTTGAGCCAGCGCATCCCAAGTAGGATAAAAAAACAATTTTCTATGCTTAGGTGGGGTACCCGCATAAAATAGGTTTATGCAGTCAACCATAAACATCTCAAACGACTTCCTCGATCCGTGCAAGATAGCAAATCTTACACCTGCATGTGACAGCCGCTGAAACCATTCAAACATACCCCACTCAGACTCAACGAGAATAGTAGAAGGGGTATCGGGCACCTTATTCAGGTCATAGAAAACAACATTTGTCGGATCATTACCCCCTCCCTCATACGGTAATTTTATTTTAGTTGGGTGAGCATCAATCAGCGGATTCAAGACGCCCTCCATATCTTTGCCTGCTCTGACGGAGCGAGTGACATCCCGTTGACGAATTCTTTTAGCTCGCTGAAATACAGGACCAGTAATACATTGATACTCGTCACCCAAAGTTATTACTGCTTGCGGACTGCGATCAAGAATCTGGAGTACCGGCCGCGAAAGATCGTGACTCTCGTCAACAATTACATGAGTATAAATATCAGGCACAACCTCATTTGAAAGCGACAGGCACTTCAACAAATGGTAACCGAGAACTGGGAATCTAACCTCGTAGGTTGCGGGAGAAATTGTAGCCTCCCAGACTCTAATCGAGTATTGCACCAGAACATCCGAATCAATACTACTTAGCCGCTCTTTAACATAGGGCAAATTTCGTTTATTTAACGAAGCATCCAAGCTTTCACAATAACGCATTACAGCCCTTCTGCATATCGCAGCAACCCTTGCAGGGCTAATGCCGCCAACAGGCCCAAGGTTCAGAACCCGAGCGACCTCAGCATCACTGAGTTGGAGATAATCGTCGGCAGCTATGGAAAGATGGGGGTGAATAGTTCCTAATAATTCGGAAGCAAGCATCTTGAATGTTCTTGCTACAACACCACGACTCTTGATCCGCCCAGTCAGCTCATAAAGTTGAACTTGGGTTTTAGCAAGCACCAATGTCTTGCCAGGATTCATAAATTCGATCAGCGAGGAAATTAGATGCGTTTTCCCGGTACCCGCATAACCTTGAATATGAATAGACTCGTCTTTCTCTGCCAAGAAAGACTTAACTATGAGATTTTGCGGCGAACTTAAGCATAAAAGCCCTCCACTCGGTGTTTCGACCTCAATCTTAAATGCAGCCACCTTCTTAAAATGCCTTAACCGAAACTCATAATCCCACGTACCATTTGCAAGCAGATAATCCTCGGCCTTCACATCTTCTGGCGAGAGCAATTCCAGCCCAACCTCACGAAGACGTTCTAGTCCAGAATTAAACTTACCTCCCTCAAAAAGCCTTTTAGCTTCAGACGCAAGACTTGCACCTCCCTCCCCCTTCCTCACTCCCCAAGCAATCAAATCAAATAAAATTCGCTCAGCTACAATAACAACATTTACACCACGCTCAACCGATGCAATATGCTGAATTAAAAGAGCGCCTGCAATTTCCGCAACAGTCATTTCATCAAACAATTCTGACGAGGACAAAGAGAGAGATAGAGCTTTAGCTTTCCCCTCACACAAGGGAATGTAAAACTTATCCTCTACAGTACCAAAAAACCTACGCATAACCCCACCCACAAAAAGCTAAACAAATAGCTTATTAATTGCTGCGTCAGTGACACGAACCGGCCTGCGTGCATCAACCAGCAAATTTAACGATTTAATGCGAGACTCAACAAGAAATCTTGGAGCACTGAAGAAAACTCGCATTTTATTTACTATCTCTGAATAAAGCAATAAATTACAAGGTTGATTATCGAGATAGATAGGTCCGTGCCCTCGATTTTTAAAATTCAACTCTTCTTGAAGATGAATAAAATACCCGTTAAACACTTGCCGAGGCATTAGCAAACAACATGCAAAAAATCTTGCCTGCCATTCAATATCAGCAGCCCCTCCCACAGAAACACGGGTTTTTAAAACAACATCAGTGCGCAGTTCATGACAGACCGCAGACTTCATATAGGAACCATGCCCCATCACAACATGACCTATCAAGCAAGCCAGCGCGAACCGTTGAACGCCCGCGCTTTTCCCTAAGGTAAACACTGTCAACGTAAGGTTAGAAAAATCAATACTACCAATTTCCGTAGAAGGCGCTTCCGAATAGATCAACTTTAACCCAAGCGTCGGATCCAGCCTTTTAAAAACCTCATCGAGACATACTCGCTCATCCTTAAAACGCACACATTTATACGATGCATTTTCTATAAGCTCAGATTCCACAAAGGGGACAGCAACAGCCGGAGAAATTAATTTCTTTTTCTTTTTCTTGCTCTTACCTGCCTGCTTTTTCATGATCATTCCCTTCCAAGTCATGATTAACGGCTTATTGAGAGGGCGGTAACATCTACGAGCCCAAAATACGTTTAAACATCCGCCACCCCAAGTATGGATCGCCCCTACCACGCAAATGCGTGTACCTACGTAATGAGTTCCAGTCCCGATGACCTGACACATTGGAAACTCTTGGTATATCCCAGTCCATCTCAAACAGACGACTGACTCCCTCATGACGCAGGTCGTGAAAATGCAGGTCTTCAACTCCCAGTATCGGACACGCTCGTGTAAAAGATGCGGACACCGATTTGGCATTGTACGGAAAAATCTCTCGTTCAATTTTCGGCATTGTGTGCAGAATCGCCCAAGCCTCATCCGGCAAATGACACCACACATCGTTACCGATCTTCTGTCCTGGGTTTTTCATATCCCGCACCAACACCGACTGCCGAGCACAATCGAGATCTTCCCATCGTATCCGAGTGATCTCTTCCTGCCGTCGCGTCGAGAAAAGCGCAAATGCAATCATCTTCGGCATGTGTAGAGAGTCAGGCCTGCGCTTTTGCATCTCAAAAAAATGGTTCATTAGCTTGTCCAGCTCATCGAGCGTGGGCCGGCGATTACGCTCTTTGCTCTTGCTGACCATGCCAAGCTTGCGTAAAACCTTGCGAGCGTCAGGCATTGCATGAGAATCGACCTCATAACCCCATGCCGGCCGTGCCACAGACAACACAGCCCCCAGGTGCGAAAGATCGTTACCGACCGTCTGTGCCTGAACACCTCCGCCCTCTTTGCCCATACGCCACTGGGCGAACTCGACCAACTTCTGGCTGCTCAACGCTGAATCGTCCAACTCACCCAGCCAGGTCTCTTTGATCGCACTCAACGTCGCGCTCTTGGTCTTCCCCAGCGGCCGGATCTTCTCGTACTCATCCAGATACTGCTCGATCATCTTCTTGATCGTCACCCCCTTCCGATTCGCCCGCTCAATAGCACCTGGCTGGGCCAGCTCGGTCTCCCGTCGCTTGATCCAGGCCTGGGCGACCTGCTTACGGTCGAAGGTTTGGCTTTCCTGATAAACTGTCTTGCCATCCCGATTGATCCGTATCTGCGCCGTGTAGGCTGTTGAGTTGTCCTTGCGCTTACGTGCTGTGATCGTGCCCATTTCCAGTTGCTACATTGCCGAAGTCAGTCGCTACAATGTAGCAACCGACTTCAGAAAACAAGGAAAAACGGGTAAAAACCGCTGTATAAAAGATCAGTATTAATGAACTCAGAAAAAACCTTAAGCCCAGCAAATACTAGCCTTTCTCGCTCAGAGCCGTCGCGGCGCTTCAGCGTGGCCCCGATGATGGATTGGACCGATAGGCACTGTAGATATTTCCTGCGCCTGCTCTCCAAAAACGCCCTGCTCTATACCGAAATGGTCACCACCGGCGCGATTCTTCATGGTGATCATGAGCGCTTCTTGCGTCACAACGAAGCCGAGCACCCACTCGCGCTTCAGTTGGGCGGTAGCGTTCCGGCAGATCTGGCTGCCTGCGCTCGTATGGCCGAGGCCGCCGGTTATGACGAGGTGAATCTGAACGTGGGTTGCCCCAGCGATCGAGTGCAGAACAATATGATCGGTGCTTGCCTCATGGCACACCCTGCCCTGGTGGCGGAGTGTGTGAAGGCGATGCGCGATGCAGTGTCGATTCCGGTGACGGTGAAGCACCGTATCGGGATCAATGGTCGGGACAGTTATGCCCAGTTGTGTGATTTTGTCGGGCAGGTGCAGGACGCAGGATGTACCAGCTTTACCGTGCACGCGCGGATTGCGATTCTGGAGGGGTTGTCGCCGAAGGAAAATCGGGATATTCCACCGTTGCGTTACGATGTGGCCGCACAATTGAAGCAGGATTTTCCGCAACTTGAGATTATCCTCAACGGCGGAATCAAGACGCTTGAGCAATGTGAAGAACACTTGCAGACATTTGACGGAGTGATGCTGGGGCGGGAGGCTTATCACAATCCGTACTTGCTGGCGGAAGTCGATCAACGGCTGTTTGGTAGCTCCACACCTCAGCTCAGTCGGGCTGAAGCGTTAGCGCAACTGCGACCTTATATAGCCGAGCACCTCGCGACGGGTGGATCGATGCATCACATTACCCGGCATGTATTGGGGCTGGGAACGGGGTTTGCGGGGGCTCGTAGGTTTCGGCAGTTGTTGTCGGTGGATATCCATAAAGCCGCCGATCCATTGGCGTTGTTGGACCAGGCCGCTGAGTTGCTGGTGGGACGCTAACCGGGCGCTGGTACTTACACCTGCGCCCTTCAAAAGCGGTCAGCCGGCTGAAACTGCGGTCCAGTTCACCCACCCGAACACCCAGGTCGCCAGGATCAGCAACCCGAAGACAATCCGATACCAGGCAAATACCGCGTAGCTGTGGCTGGCGATGAACTTGAGCAAACCACGCACTGCGATCATCGCAAAAACGAACGCGGTCACAAACCCCAGGGCAAATACGGGCAGGTCACTGGCCTGGAACAGATCCTGATACTTGTAGCCCGAATACACGGCGGCGCCAACCATGGTCGGCATCGCCAGAAAGAACGAATACTCGGTGGCGGCCTTGCGTGACAGGCCGAACAACAGGCCACCGATAATGGTCGATCCGGAGCGGGAGGTGCCGGGAATCATCGCCAGGCATTGGACAAAACCAACTTTTAGCGCATCGGACCAGACCATGTCATCAACATGTTCGACGTGTACCTCATGTTCGCGCCGCTCTGCCCACAACATGATAACGCCACCCACCACCAGCGCGACGGCCACGGTAATCGGATTGAACAGGTACGCATGAATCTTGTCGGCGAATAACACGCCCAGGACAACGGCAGGAAGAAATCCGATCAGTAAGTTCAGCGTAAAGCGTTGTGCATTACGCTGGGTTGTCAATCCGCTGACAACTTCAAAAATCTTTGGACGAAACTCCCACACAACAGCCAGGATGGCACCCAGTTGAATAATAATATTGAACGCCATGGCACGCTCACCACCAAAACCCAGCAAGTCTGCTACAACAATCTGGTGACCGGTACTGGAGATAGGCAAGAACTCTGTCAGCCCCTCTACCGCACCTAACGCCAGTACCTGTACCAAGGTCCAAAAATCCATCAATCCTCCGTCAGGCCATTCTTATTGAACAGCTCGCCAATCACATCAGGGCATTTAGTAACCGAACAGTAATAAATGGTAACCAGCAGACACTCATTGACTAATGATGACACTGGATAAACCCTGTCCATCAGCAGAGATAACTGGCGAATAGTAAGCCCTACCAAATCAGCGGCTCAATACTTGTTATTAATCGTCGACTAGCGAGCCTGCGCAGGCTCGATGTATATCGGAAGCTCCCCCAATCACCAAAACGTGACACAGTTCACATACCCACAATTTATGGAGCAACTCCCACAGACGAAATGATGGCCTTTTGAATACTAAAAAACAAATTGCCACCGTTTCAATAATAGGCGCACAATTCCACTTTGCCACCATCTAAGCGCGCTATTCGCTGGTTCAGAAAGCTGCAAAAATCAACTAAAAAATCGAAAAAAGTCTACTGTGTTAGAAAACTCTTTATACACGTGAAAAATCCGCGCGAATGTTACCAATTGTCAGTCACGAATGAGAACGGGTGCTTTAACATCCCGATGTCAGTACCCATTCGAGTCAAGGCATGATGCTTAAAGGGAAATTAGCGACTGGAAGCCAGCGCCCGACAAACGAGGGGCCAGGGGTTCTCACCCTGGGCCGCACTCGCAGTGTGGCCGAAAACTTCAAAGCATTAGTCGCAAGGCATGTGCATTCTGATATAGCGCTTGATGCTAGCTCCTATCCTCATTCATATAATCGAAATGAATACCCGGACGTGTATCGTGCCATCTTCATCATTATCGACAATCCTCAGGCACTCGAAGAGAACCTGGCGCTGGTGGAAAACCTGCGCGCCACCTATTTGAACTTGATCATCTGCGCCGTCATCACGGGCCGGGGCGCTTACAACAAGATGAAGTACTATCTTGCTGGAGCCGACTGCTGCATCAAGCTCAACACATTGTCCGACGAAAGCTCCGAGTTGCTGTCGGGGTTCTTTACCAGTGAACAATGGCAACGGGAGGTCAATCTGATACTGGACCCCACCCGCATCTGCCTTTTAGGCCCTCGCCAGAAACTGGATATCTCGTTTGCAGAAATGAAAATTCTGGAAGCGTTGGCGCAAACCAGTAACCACATATTAAGTCATGATGAAATCGCCAGGATCATGGGGCTTAACGCCAATTTCTACGATCCCAGGGCCCTGGAGAAATCAATCAGTCGCCTGCGCGGGAAAATCAAAGACGTATATGGCACCAATAATGCTATTCAAAGCATTCGCGGGCATGGATATCGCTTGATGAGAGGCCTGATCTCAACCGCCTGAGTGACCAATTACCTCTGGACAGGAGTTGTTGCATGAATGCGACTGGAGGTATCTCACCGATAATGGCACCGAGCCGCTACATGCTCCATTTAATCTTGTCACGCAATAAGCGCGCGCTTGCCAATGTGACACGAGCCAAGGCTCTACCGCACTGCGTGACGCCACCGGGCCACCTCCATGAGGGAGCCTGGGATGAATCAGGGCCGCAGCGCCGGGCCTCCCACCCCCGGAAAAACTGCGGCTCGGACAACTCCAAAAAACATTTGAACCGAATGTTTCTCTGCTGGTCTAAACTGGGTCTTGCCAGGTTTATTCAAGTCAAAGAGCTGATCCAGCCTGGCAAAAACTTGCGTGATCTGCGCCATACATTGGCCAGCTCACTCAATGAGCCCCCACTTTGGGAAGTGGGTTCCAAATATAAAAAAAACAACATCAATAATATGTCTTGCTTGAAAAATCATGCTATAGAAATCACGCCGAATGATGACTGGACGCAACACAAATCGCTAACAAGCTTCGGCAACCTGATTCGGCTCAACTACATCAAGGTATCGTCCTCATTCTTGGACCAGTGCTTGAGACTCAATGCTAATCCTGAGTTCTTCAACAAGCCCATGATTGCATGGTGACACTACTCCACAATAACAAGATTTCTTTTAACACCGATCGCGTAGAGCATATCGAGAGCCCTCAGTGGCCCAGGCGTTGTCCTTTGATTACTCCCCTGCCGGTCAACTTTTAGCCGAAATTTGGTGAACACTAAGGAGAGAAAGACGTGGAAATCGGTACAACCCTCCCCAGAAAGTATTTTGTCGTTGTGACACACAGCACAACATCCCAGCGTGAGCTTGAGCGCATACTCTCCAGCGAACGCTTCAACTCATTCGGCACGTCCCAGACGCAGATGTTTATCGAAGATACGGCCCAGCCCTCTTCTTCCCCGGTACTGATGGAGTTCTCATACACGAGTCTGATAAGGAAGAACGTAGCTCACCGTATCGAACATGAAACACAGAAAATCCTTGCCACCCTTGAAGCCGAGTGGCTGGCGGTACAGTCCGAGGGGCAAACCAGTGTCACGCCAATGCCAGCGGGCTTCAGCGGCAGACCTAGGGAACAGAACGATGGCGGGCTCTACAGCGAGGCCTGGCAACTCGACACTGATCAAAGTGCGTTGATTAAAGAAAACGTCGAGATCAGCTTGACGGGACTGGAAGCCACTCTGGTAAGGAAGATGCTCCATCATGAAGATCGTGTCGTCAGTCGAGATGACCTGATTCTAAGCATCGGCAGAGAACCGGAGCAGTATCGCGGCCTGGAAATGTGCTTGAGTCGACTGCAAGACAAGTTCAAAAACGCCAGCAAAGGCGAACGACTGTTTCGTGCCGTGAGAAACCGTGGTTATTGCCTTATCCAAGAAGTAGTTTCCGAGACGCACCCCGCCTGACCCCCTTCTAACACAAACATGTGACAGTGCGACTACAACAATAAAAAACGCACTTTGTTTGTTACTCTCGCTACCGCCCCCCTCATCTTCTCCCTGTTGCTGCCGACGCAATTCGTTGTCGACGTTTTCTAACAATCAGAATTTACATTTTGAAAAAATGGCACTTCGCTACTTGTTAGAACTCGTCAGACAGCCCCCTCCATCAATAACTTAATCTATTGACTGACGACAGTTCGACTTCTTGATGCTGTTAGCCTCAGGACATCAGTTAAAACAATAACAACTCCTGCTTAAACAACTCGCGTCTCGACTGCCGATATTTAATGGACGTCTTAGGGGATATCGCATGGACAGTACGTTTCGTATCAATCGCAATACCGGCCTGAAGGGGCTTACCTTCTGGGGCCAATGGGCGCTGGCGCAAGCCTTTGCCGTTACATTGTTATTCATACTCGCTGAGCGGCAGACCGGAACGGTCGAGTTCTATTATCGGGTGTGCGCCGCATTGGCGGTGCTGGCGTCGGTTCCGGCTTATACATTCAGCGGTGTATATAGAAAACGAGATAGCTACCTGACAGGACTGGGCCGGCTGTTCATGGGCTGGTCGATGACGATGGCTGCGCTGGCATGCATGGCGTTTGTCTGTAAGGCCGATGCGCTGTTTTCCCGCCAGGTAATACTCAACTGGGCGGTGTTCGGTTTCCTCGGACAGGCGCTGCTGTATGCGCCCTTGCACCGGTTCTCCAAGTACTATCAACGCTCGCGCAAAAGCGAGCACAGAACGCTGATCGTCGGGACAGGGGAGCTTGCGCTCGGCCTGGCCAGGAAGTTGAGCAGTCTGGAGAACCTGCCCTTGGTCGGACTGGTCAGCACGGGAGCCGTAAGCCCGCTGGCACCCGATGCGCCACGCATCGCGGGTGCGCAGGAAGACCTTCTGGAACTGATCAGCCTCCATGACATTCGACGTTTGTACATCACTCTGCCACTGAACGAAGCGGCAAAAATCGAAGCCATGTATATCGATTTGCTGGGCGCCAACGTCGACGTGGTCTGGGTGCCCGACTTAAACAGCCTGACGCTGCTCAATCACTCGGTGCGAGTCGTGGACGGCTTGCCGGCGATCTATTTGAACGAAAGCCCACTGACCAGCCAGCCCACCGCCGCACTGAGCAAGAGCTTGCTGGAAAAAAGCGTGGCGCTGCTGGCAATCATCCTGCTGAGCCCGGTGCTGGCGCTCATTGCGCTGGCGGTCAAACTCAACTCCCCCGGCCCGATCCTCTTCAAGCAGGATCGTCATGGCTGGAATGGCAAGGTGATCCAGGTCTGGAAGTTTCGCTCGATGCGCGTGCACGACGACCATGAGGTCAAGCAGGCCAGCCGCAACGACTCGCGCATAACCGCCGTCGGTCGCTTTATCCGCCGCACTTCGCTCGATGAGCTGCCGCAACTGTTCAATGTGCTGCAAGGACATATGGCCTTGGTCGGCCCGAGACCGCACGCTATCGCGCACAACAACTACTACTCGGGGAAGATTCTTGCCTACATGGCACGCCATCGGATCAAGCCGGGCATTACCGGGTTGGCGCAGATCAACGGTTGCCGCGGCGAAACCGACACCATCGACAAAATGCAGAAGCGCGTCGAGATCGACCTGAAGTACATCAACAACTGGTCGTTGTGGCTGGATCTGAAGATATTGGTCAAGACGCCCTTTACCCTGCTCTCGAAGGACATCTATTGATGCCCTGAGTATTGAGCACGCACCGCCATAAGGGGACGAAAGTCCCCTTTTTCATGGGTGTGCTTCAGGGTTTTGTCGGCTTCAGGATTGAATGCAGAAGTCCTGTACGGCGCAGGCACTACCGTTCACGCCAAAGGCCTGATCTACAAGGCTGCCAGCCCTGCAGACCATCAGCCTTTACTCGGTGATCTTCTCGAAGTTGCGGTAGAACATGTCGTTGTCACGGCTATCGGTCATCGAGTGCAACTGGAAGCTGCGATTGAGTCGTGCACCACCATCGCGGGTCAGCGGCGCCCAGACCAGATTGGCGCGGCGCATGGTCGACATGCTCATCAGTTCATCGAACGGGATAGAGAGATACAGACCCTTGTCGAAGCTGCCTTCGCCATATTCGGCGCCGGAGGCGGTAGTGAACGTGGCCCAGGCCCCAAACCGCACTCCGTTGGAGAACTCTCGCGACAGATCGATCGTGGTCCCCCAATCCCCCGCCAGGTAGCGTCCGACACTAACCGCTGCGAGCGTGTCGAACGGCAGGTCCGTATACCCGGTGACGTGCCCCGTGACGACCGAGTAGTCCCGCAGGCCAAAGCCTTGGTCAAATTCACGCTGACGCACGTAGTTCAGGTCTGCGCCGACCGACCAGCGCTGGCCCTCCGGGCGAAAGAGCACCTCGCCGCCCACACCGGCAAACATCGACTCCAGATAGCCACCGTAGACCATGCCATACAGGTCTTTGTCCAATTGCTCGGCGTGGCTGAACTGGAACAGCGGCATGGTCACTTCAGAGGTGGTCAGGTACTTGCGCAGGTCCGTGCGAACCCGAGGCAAGCCACTGGGTGCGTCGTAGTCAAAGTCGTCGAAGTTGTTCAGCAGATTGGCGCTGAGCAGGCCACTCCACCAGGTGTTGCGGTTGAAGCGATACTCGGCGTCCGCGTCGGCACTGAACTGGTAGAGGAAACCGTCAGGGCCGCCGACGTTCTGTTTAAAGCCCAGCCCCATGCCGTAGCTGAGGGGGGCGCGCGCCTCGGTATAAAGGGTCTTCTCGTTGTGGGGCATCGCGGGATTGATCTCGGTGGTGCGGTGCAACGCTTGCAGCGGCTCCTCATTATTGAGCACCTCACGGAAAGTCTTGCGAGGCACGCTGGTTTCTTCCAGCGGCAGGTCGTAACGCTTGTTCACCAATGTGAACCAGTCGATGTCCTGGTTGACGCTGTTATCCAGAATCCGGCTGGCGCGGCCGACCGCTTTGGCCGAATGAAAATACCGACCTTGCTCGCCGTACACGATCAGTTCGGGGCCACGTTGGCTGATTCGCTCTACCTTGTAGCCGGCATTTTGCTGCAGGCGCCGCGATACGTCAGGCCAATCGACCTGTGCCATCGAGGTACTCGGGATCTTCGCCGGCAACGGTTCTGCGGGCGGGTCGAAGGTCTTGGCCGGGGCCTTGCGGCTGACGAAGTTGGTGTGGAGAGTGAGGCCGAACATCGCGGTATTGCCCCGCTCCCAGGCCGCATTGAAGTCCAGCGAGTCGGTGACTTTGAACACTGCGCCGACATTGATCGGTGAGTCCTGTTTGATCACGCTGTCACTGGGCTCGTTCTTATAGTCGTTGCCTTCGTACTCGAGCTTCAGGCTGAGCCGGTCCCAGGGTGTCTGGTAGGTCACGCCGCCGAACAACGAAGGCCGCCCGCGAAAGTAGGCGCCGGTGTTGACGTCACCAGTGCCCTCCATGTCAGGCCGGGTCTTGAAGCGATCATCGACCCAACCTGCCGGGTTGTTGAAATCGCCGCGATTGCCCAGGTACCCCCAGGCAATGCCGGCACTGAAATCAAAATTGTCATAGCGCTTGCTGGCCACCAGGAACTCACTGGCGAACAGGCCCGTACCGCCGATGTCGCGAAACCCCAACGCCACGTCGGGCGTCCAATGAGTTTCTTTCCATAATCGGACTTTGAGGTCGACCGCCTTGTCCTTATAGCTCTGGCTGCCGCTCAGTGATTCGGGGCCGTAGGGACGGTCGGTGATTGCGGTGTAGCGAAACGCACCTTCCAGCCAGTCGAACGGCTGTAGCGCCACGCTGTAACGGCTATAGGGCTCGGTCCGGTTGGCATTCACGCTCAACTCGCCGGCCGGGGACATCCTGGCTGTCGGCGTCTGTAGCAAGCCCACACCGCCAAAATCATTCTGAGTCAAACGCGGCTCGGCATGCGCCAAACCACAGGGCAATAACAATACGGCTGCAAAACGTAAATTCAACGAACCACCTCAGCCTGTTGCGTGGCAAGAAATTCGGCCAACTGCTGATTCAGTTCAGGAATAGGCGGATCAAGATCATCGGTTTTGACAGGCACCAGGATTTTGCTGCCAGCTGCAGGCACCTGCCCGCTCTCACGATTCCAGGGCGCGATGCCGACTTGCCGGGTGACGCCATTGGGTTGGATCAGCCACAGGTAGTCGGCCTCGGCATCGGCCAGCGCTGCACACCCTTGCAGATAATCCCGGGCCTCTTGCAGGGCGACAAAAGGCAACCGGCAGGGTTGTGCAACGGCGCCGAGCACTTCAACTTCATCGACACGCAACGGGTAGATGAGGTGATCGCCGTCGCCCAAACGCAGGTTGCGGGCGAACCCGACCTCGATAGCAACCGGGTCCAGGATCGTGACCTGGCGCCCGGTGACCGGCATGTCATTGATTTGCTGGTGCAGACGCATTGCTAGGCTTGCCCGACTGGGCTTGTCGAAGAGCAAGGCTGTACGCTGCAGCACCTGCAGATCGAACAGCACACCGGTCTTGAGCCGAGTCTGCGCCTCCAGCAGTGACTGGCGCAGCAGGGCAGCCGCCAGCCAATAGCTTTCGGCATTGGGCACGGCAACGCTGATTACGTCCGACAACCTTGCGCCCGCTGGCAGGTCAACCGGCCCCGGATTAAGCACATCGCCACTGACGGTGACTGCCGCCTGGCTCATACCGCTGATCAACAGCATGCACGCCGACAACAACGCTACCCGCTTCAATGGGCAAACCTGCGCTCAGGAATCAATTGAACGATCTTGATCCGCAGGCGAGTGGTCAGTTGCTGCTCACTCTGCACAATGAAGCCGTCCACCGGATCAACCCAATAGTGATTAGTCGCGCGCAGGCCAATGGCCGGGGCGTCGATCTGTTCGTCGACACGTAGCACGGCATATTCCTTACCGAGGATTTCGAGAGTTTCCATGGCCTTGCGCGAGAAGCGGCTGTTCAACGTCACACCCACTTCGCTGCCACGGTAAAGATCAATCCAGCGCTGGCTGGTGTAGCCCTCAGGCAGGGTGTGCAGGCCTTGTTTGAAAGGCGAGACCGCAGCGAGCCGTGTCCCGTCCAGGTCGCCGTCAAAGCCCAGGCCGACGGTGCGTACCGCAAGCCCGTCGCGCAGCAGAAGCACCTGCTTGCCGGATGCGACCCAGAACTGCAGGTCGCCCCGCTCACGCACCATCGCCAACACGCCGGAGCCGGTAGGCGTGGTCAATATGAGTTGGGGAAACTTGACCTGCGCCACCTGGGCCGCCGTCACATCCACATCATCGGGCCCGCTCACCGCCGCCTTGAAGTTGGTCATAGATGCATTCATCAGCGGGTTACATCCACACAACAAGGCCGCTGCTATCACGCAGACGCAAACATTCAACGTTCTCACAGTCAGACCAGGCCTTATTTATTGCTGCTGGCATCATTCAGGTTCTTCGCTGCCGAAGCCCCCGCGCCAAGGATGGCTGCCGACGGCACCAGTTGGCTGATAAAACGGTTCCAGCGGGTCACATTGGCCGGACCCACATAGACAATGTCCTGGGGACGTACATCGAAGTGCGTGGCCAACGCCATGGCCGTCGGCGATTCGGCTTGCAGTTGATAGATTTTCGCCGGCTCCACATCAAGGTTCTCGACCCCCCTGATTACGTACACCGCGTTGCCGTTCGAGGTGGTCTGGCTCAACCCGCCCACCGAGCCCAGTACGTCGGACAGGTTCATGGTCGCGGTCTTGAACGTCAGGGCGCGCGGCTGGTTGACCTCGCCCATGACGTAGATGCGCTTGTTGTCGTTGTAGGGTAAATACAGCTGGTCGCCACCTTTGAGGTAGACGTTCTGCAACTCGGAATCCTGCTGGTTGAGCGCATCGAGGTTCAACGGATATACCCGCTCGCCGCGCGTCAGCAGTACGCCGGAGAGGTCCGCATTCAGCGGATCGATACCGGCAGAACCGAGGGCTTCGACCAAACTCAGCGGGTTGGTGGAAATCGGTTGCGGACCGGCCTTCGAGACCGCACCCGACACCACCACTTTCTGGCTGGCAAAGCGCAACACCGCGACATCCACTTGCGGGTCGGCGATAAAGGCCGACAGCCTTGAGGCAATGTCCGAACGCAGTTGCTGGATGGTTTTACCGGCCGCCTGGACTTCTTTGATATAGGGGTAATACAGCGTGCCATCGGATCGTACCAGGCGACCGTTGGCATCGATCTGCTGTTGCGCTCCGGAGGGCGCCGTCAGCTCGGGGTGGTCCCAGACCGTGATGTACAAAACATCGTTGTTACCGATGCGATATTCCGCCGGGGCGCTCAACAACTCCGCCGGCAGCGCCGCGCGCTTGTGCGTGGCCCTGTCCATTGCTATGAGCTTGGGCGTGATCGGGATCAGCTCGACGCGGCTGCTCTCACTGGCACCTTGGCGCGTGATATCGCTGGTACTCAGGTGTTGCCCCGGAGAAAACATACAACCTTGCAAAGCGATACTTGCCAGCATCAAAAAAGGAAAACTACGAGTCATAATGGCACTACGCTATTCAAGGGCAAATCTAAACAAGGTCACCCGACTTTCATCGGGCGACCTTGTATTACACCTACAGGGTTTCTCAGTTACTGGTGCCGGTAGTACCGGTAGTCCCTGTCGTCCCGGTTGTACCGCCGTTGGCGTTGCCGCCACTGTTGGAAGCGGCCACTGCACTTGCCACCATTGCCGTACTGGCCGCAGGCGCCTGTGAAGCAGCTACGTTACCCGCGACATTGGTTGCTTGTGTCAGCGGTGTTTCCGCTGCGGACGCCCAGTTGCCAAACATCGACAACAGGGCAATTGCCATCACTTTTTTCATATCAACTCCTTTCTAACGTTCGCGCCTGTTATAAAACAGACACTCAGTTAGAGGTGGAAAGTTCAAGCCGCAAAAAGTGCGAACAAGATCCGTTGTTCATTCACAGTCAAACCTGACGAATAAATGTCGAACGGCAGGGTTTATATCTACGGACTTGCCAAAGGCAATGCCAGCCGATTTTCCCGACGATAATTAACATTCCAGCCGTTTTATAACGTTCAGCACAGGGATTGCTTGCAACGATCGCCGCGTCTTTATCCGAGGTATCCCCTCGGGTGGTTCGATTGCCAACGCCACGTATCTGTCATCATTTGCTGCAAACTGCGTGTGGCTTTCCAGCCAAGTTCACGAGCGGCTTTGGAAGGGTCTGCCCAGCTCTCGGCGACATCACCCGAGCGGCGCGGCATCACTCTATAGGGCACCGGGCGACCTGATGCCTGCTCGAACGCGCGCAGCACTTGCATCACGCTATAGCCGTCACCCGTGCCGAGATTCCAGATATTGATGCCCGTGCGTTGCGAAATCGACTGCAGAGCCTTCAGGTGCCCGTCTGCCAGGTCCACGACGTGGATATAGTCACGTACGCCGGTGCCATCGACCGTGGGGTAATCGTCGCCGAAGATCGACAATTCTTGCAGGCTGCCAACCGCCACCTGACTGATATAGGGCACCAGGTTGTTAGGTATGCCATTGGGGTCTTCGCCCAGGTGGCCACTGGCATGCGCACCGATCGGATTGAAGTAGCGCAGCAGTGCGATGCTCCAGCGCGGGTCCGCCGCACACAACTCGCGCAGCAGGTTTTCGACGATCAACTTGGACTGGCCGTAGGGGTTGGTGGGACTGCCGGTAGGCAGGTCCTCGCTGATCGGCATTTGCTCCGGTGTGCCGTACACCGTGGCCGATGAACTGAACACCAGGCGAAACACACCGGCGGCGGTCATCGCCTGACACAGCGTGAGGCTGCCACCGACATTGGCCTCGTAATACTCGAGCGGCTTGCGCACGCTCTCGCCGACCGCCTTGAGCCCGGCAAAATGCAGGACAGCATCGATGGCATGCTGCTGGAAAATCCGGTCCAGCAACGCTCTGTCGCATACGTCCCCATGAATCATCAGCGCACTCTTGCCGCAGATGGCTTCCACAGCGTGCAGCGCAGCGTCGGAGCTGTTGCAAAGATTGTCCAGCACCACCACATCAAAACCAGCTTCGAGCAGCGCAAGAGTGGTGTGCGAGCCGATGTATCCGGTGCCACCCGTTACTAGAATCTTCATAGCGCGGTCCATAGTAAGATCAAGGGCTAATAACCTGTGCCGTGCCCCACTTGAATGTGCGCGTGAAATGCACGGCACAGAAAAATGGGGCAACAACAGCAAGAGGTACCGTTAGTTCAACTGCTGCCGACAAATATTCAAGCCAGCCATACAGTAATAACGGTACTTATTTAGCACTATGAAACGCTCTCCACTATCAACAGATACCGACGAAAAATAACTAACAGCGCGCAAGCCGACAAGTCATAACATTCCAACGCTATACACCTGGGAGCAATTGCCATTAACAACCTATCTCAGGTATTAAAGTAGTCGTTTAGTAAAACTTATAATCACTGTTTTATTGCACACATCAGTCGCCTGTGATTCATGACTACCAGGATAAATTATGATTCGTAAATGTTTGTTCCCCGCCGCTGGCTATGGCACGCGTTTCCTGCCGGCTACCAAAGCCATGCCCAAGGAGATGCTGCCGATCGTCAACAAACCGCTGATTCAGTACGCGGTAGAAGAAGCACGCGACGCCGGCCTGCAACACATGGCAATCGTTACCGGGCGAGGCAAACGCGCACTGGAAGATCACTTTGACATCAGCTACGAGTTGGAACATCAGATTCGCGGCACCGAAAAGGAGAAGTTCCTGGCCGGTACCCGCGAGCTGATCGAGACCTGCACCTTCTCCTACACCCGCCAGGTCGAAATGAAGGGCCTGGGCCACGCGATTCTCAGTGGCCGCCCGTTGATCGGTGATGAACCCTTTGCCGTGGTGCTGGCCGATGACCTGTGCCTGAACCTGCAGGGTGATGGTGTACTGGCGCAAATGATTCAGCTCTACAAGAAATACCGCTGCTCGATCGTGGCTATTCAAGAAGTCCCCCGCGACCAGACCCACAAGTATGGCGTGATCGCCGGCGAGTTGATTGGCGAAGGTGTCTACCGCGTCAGCAACATGGTTGAAAAGCCCAGCCCGCAAGACGCTCCGTCCAACCTCGCGATCATTGGCCGGTACATCCTGACACCCGATATCTTTGATCTGATCGCCGATACCCAGCCCGGTAAAGGGGGAGAAATCCAGATTACCGACGCCTTGATGAAACAGGCGCAGGCTGGCTTCGTCCTGGCCTACAAGTTCGCCGGCCTGCGCTTCGATTGCGGCGGTGCAGAGGGTTATGTCGAGGCAACCAATTTCTGTTACGAGCACCTATACCTCAACGGCCTTTAACCGCGCTGCCATCTCACCTCATCGCTCGCAAGGCACAACCATCGCCAATCGTTATCCAGGCAGGCCACTATGAACATTGCAAAACGCGCGGCAGATATTGAACTGAAGATGGGCAACGTCGGGGTGATGGCGTGGGCGTCACTGTATCCGTCGTTGCCCTCCCCCATTGGCGCCTGGTTGGGCGCCACATTGATGGTTGAACGGATAGGGCTGTTCCCCTCCTCCGGGGAGATCCGTCGACCGGTTCTCAACCCCGACGCCCTGCTCTCACATCTGAAATCGCTGTATGGCCAGCAAGCGCTGGATATCGACGAGCGCGACGGGCTTAAAGTCATTTTCAGCGATTGGCGATTCCGGGCGCGTATCCACGGCAGCGATCCCGCCATCGTCATCACGGTGGAGACCCGCTGCGACCAGCAGTTGATGCCCCTCAAGACCGCAGAACTGTTGAGCCAGTTGGAGCGCTTCGAGAAAGGCATGTTTGGCTTGAGCGCGCCCCTTAACCCTCTCCCCGGAGGGGAGATTGAAGATTTGCGGCAGCATGAAGGTAGCGCTTTGAATCCATGATCGACTCGGTTCGGCAGGCCGCGAATTTTCTCGGCACACTTCGGCCAGTTCCCTCGCCCCTCTGGGGAGAGAGTTAGGGTGAGGGGGGGTTCGCGCCACAGTTATCCTGCGGCGAAACCGCAGCATTCCCACCGACAATCAGGCGATAGATGTAATCCGCGATCACCCGCCCTCCCGAGCCCGGGATCGGGTGAATGCTGTCGGGGCCGATCATCGGGGTGGGCCCGTTCTTGGCGTAGCGCTTGAAGTCGGGACCGAATGCACACTGCATGTCCGCGTACCCTAGGTGTTCGGCATGCGCCCAAGGCACCAGGACCTGCGCGTAAGCCGACATCGGATAAGCACTCGAGCGTGTAGTGTCCTGGCGCAGGATCAGGTTGATGCTCGCCGCGGGCTGAATCTCGCGCACCATTCGCACCAGGCCTTGAATGTTCTGCAGGTACTGTTGCGGTTTCACGCCAACCCCCTGGTCATTGCCACCCAACATGATCAGGTAAATGTCTGCAGGAATCTTTGACACCACCGCTTTCCACTGGGTCTGCCACTGGCTATCGCTGTTGTAGAAATCTGCAGATGCTGCGCCGGAAGCCGCGAGCTTGGACACCCTGGCTCCCCCCTGCTGATTGCCCAACCAAAGGCCGAACAACGTTGGCGCGCCTTTGACCACCTCGAGCCGGAACGCCCACTTGGCCGTATCAGGCACTTCAGGCACAGATACCTCCTGGACGCCTGTGCCACCGAGCTTCAACACATGCCAGGTATCCGATGCCGCCCAGCGGTAGCGCACCTCGTTGGTTTCTCCGTTCCCCAAGTAGAGTAATTTCGCCTGGTCCATGGACGTATCAACGGCAGCTGTGGGGCTGGCATCTATTTGCAGATAAGCACCGGGCCGGCCCTTGATGGTGCGACTGTCGGGGCTCGCCTGGCCAAGGCGGGACACCGTCCAATCGCCGCCGAAATACTTTCCGCTGCTTCGCGTGTATTTGTAGTGTGTACCGCCAAGCGCCGCGCCGTGGTTGAACCCGACGTAGCCCGGCCCGGCAAAGCCCGCCACTTTAGTAAGCCGCTGGACAAGCTTGTTCAGATAAAAATCCTGTCCGGCACTGTAGCTGTCGCCGATCACCGAGATGGCCAGCACCTTCCCTGACTTTCCTGCGCGCCAGTGCTCGAACCGTGCGCGAGCATCACCGACTTCGATCACCGAAGCCGGTGCGGGACGCACGTCATCGATTGCGAACATGCACCACCTCCCTTATCTGGGTCGTCATCAGGATTGCGGTAGCGTAACAGCGGCCGGTGTTTTTTTACGGGCCGCGCGCTCCCCCAGAAACAACGTGGAGGTGAGGGCGAAGCGGCTGAAAATGCTCGACAGCACTACCGGCCCCAGCAGGCCACAGACCAGGCCGCTGAGTACCAGGGCGCCTTCATTGCTGACACCCAGGCGACCCAGCACGAGCCGGGAAGTGGCAGCAAACAGCACATGAAACAGGAAAATCCCGTAGGAATATCCGCCGAGCCAGATCAGCCATTGCGCCCGCATGTTGCTCGACAGCAGGGCCACGCAAGACACGCATCCCACCAGCAACCCAACCAGGCCTCGGCGATCGACAATCAACTCGCGGTCCATCGCCGCCACATACACCAGCGCCACTGATATCAAAACAAATACCAGCGGCCCGATGACCTTGAGCGATTGCCTTATCGCGTTGACCTTTTCATGGCCAATCATCCCCATCACAAAAAACGGCAGCAGATAGATCGCACCGTTGATGCCAAAAGCATCGACTGCAAAGGGTGGCAGCAGAAACACCACTGCCGCGAACGCCAGCAACAGATACAAGCGCCTCACTGTGTGCAACAGGCCCCGCCATTCCAGTAGGCCGACAAACATGAAAATGATGAACACTGCCTGTAAAAACCAGAAGTGATTGACCGGCACATAGAACGACAGCAACGCACTGGCCAGATCCACCTCCTTGTTCACCCCGGGTCCGACCGCCTGCAACACCGAGAACGGAATACCCACGCAAAACAACGGCACGATCAATCGTCTGACCTTGCCGAAAAAGTAAGCAGAAAAGTCATTGCCTCTGATTTTGTAGATGGAATAGATGTAGCCCGAAATAAAGGTGAACAACGGCATGCGCACATACACCATGGAGTCGGCGAGCACCCGCAAAGGCGAACCCAGGTCTATTTTCAAGCCACCGCCCAAAGGGCCTATCACGTGATAAAGCACCAGCAACAGGCAGGCCAAACCCCGCAGGGTCTCGATCTCCAGCGACTTATTCTTGCTCGACATAAAGCACAAGCCTCAGTTCAGGATTCTTGATTCAACCGACTCAGGTTTCCTGGCGCGCATCTGCAACCCCAGGCCGAGGAACAGCACCGGCACTACCATGGAAAAGTGTCGGGCGAAGGAACCGAAGTCTGGCTCGAATAAACCTTGCACCAGCAAAAAGGACAGGGGAATGGCGATCAGTTCCTTGACCTTGGTTTCGATACGTACGCCCTTGTAGTCGCTGGACGTGATCATTTTGAACATCAGCAACGAGGTCATCATCATCAGCACCACAAAGATGACCTGGCCTGGGCCTGAGAGCAGGATCAACTCCACGGGAAACGACAGGCGGAAAAAGATCATCATCGAATCAAGCGCCTGCGACACGAAGTCACCGCCGCTGAGCCAGGACACAATCAACGACTTCGACCCCTCCTCGCCCGCCGTGCGCAGCTCATTGTTGCTGGCACGAATCGACGACACCGAATAACCGGCCACCAGCTGAATGGCCGTGGCGATTGCCAGGTAGAACACAAACAACATCAGGAAAAAGGTCAGGCGAGACACGTGCTTTTTCATGAAGCTCACGCCGACCCAGACCAGCGAAAACAATATCCAGTAAGGCCGGATCAACACGCCGTAGATCAGCGCCGTGAAGAAAAATCCTCCGCGGTAGCGCCTGGAAAACGCGAACAGCAAAATGGAAATCATCGCTACCGAGACAATGATTTCCTTGGTCAGGTTTTCCAAGAAAAACGAGCGCACCACCCCCCACAAGCACAGGGTGAGGAAAATTGTCAGGGGCATGCGCCTGAAGATAAACACCGGGATTGCCGTCAGGAACAAATTGCACGCCATCCCGTAGGCCCAGGCATTGGTCAGGTCAATACCAGTGGGTCGTAGTAGATATGCCGAGCACTCGTAGGAGGACCTGTCTGGTGAGAAGGGATTCCAGAAGTTGCAGTTGTCCGCACGCGCGTACGACGACCACAACGTCATGGCATCAGGGCCCGGATCCCGGTGCATCAAAAGCGGCATGGCAACAGAAAGAAACAGGCCACTGAACAGAATCAGAAACGAGAGCGACGAGTCGAGTTTTCTGCCGCGAAACTCGATGGAAGGCAGCCTCAATCCCATTACACGGTCACCTTCGCTCGAGAAAACCGGGTCAGCAAGACAATGGCGCCGAGCTGTACGGTGATCGAAAAGACATTCCCCCAGGCAGCACCATAAATAGAGTGATGCTTGATCAGCACATAACTGACCGGCAGGGAAACCAACAGGCAAATGAGCGCGCTCATGAGTGACAGTCGACTGTTTTTCGAGGCGATAAGACCGCCCCAGACGATGTCGCCGACGGCACGCAGGGCGAAGGAAAAAATCAGCACGCCAAGGATGGCGTTATCCGGACGCGGCACCGCCGTACCGACATAATCAAGCGCGACATTGAAGAACAGATAGATCATCAACGCCACAACGCCGGACACCAGCAGAGAGCGCATCACCCACTGGTTCATGAACAATTGCCGGACGGTCAGCGCTTGCCGGTCGTTCTGATAGCGCTTGGCAAGTGCCGGGATGCCCACTACCGCAACCACCGCGTAGGAAAGCGCTTGCAAGGTATTGGCTGCGGACCAGGCGTAGACGTACTTGCCCAGACTCGCATAGGGCTCGATGTCGAGAATCAGGAAGCGCTCGGTGTATTGGCTCAGCGCGATCAAGCCCGTGCCCAGATAAAACGGCAACCCGGCCTTCCAGACCGAGGCCGTGGTGAGGGTACCTGTCGCCCGCTCGTGGTGAACGTTCACCACAATCAGGTAACCGGCAACAATCACCAGCACATTGGCCGCCACCCACAACCACAGCACGCTGGCAATACTGGATACCCAGCCCAGCAACAACCCGCCCAACGCCAGCAGCGCCCAAAGCCCGGTTTTGATAAAGAATAGAATCGCGCCCCAGGTGGATTTCTGGGCAGAGAACACAAACGAATTTATTTCAAAAGACAGATGCTCGGTGAGCAGCAAAAGTGCCACACAAGCGATCAGCGCGGCACTCGCCTCGACCTCCTGGAACAACGAATAGACCGCCACCGTCGCCACCGACAACACGATTCCCACGGCCAGGTACAGCAGCAGGACCTTATCCACGACCCATCGCGAACTGTCACCGACGCTGATCAGCCGATTGATTTCGGAACTGAACCCGACGCTGTAAAACTTCGACGCAATCAAAGACGCGGCCATCACCACGCCGTAAAAACCCAACGCTTCATATCCCAGATAGTGGGTGATGGCCAACACCAGCAAAAATTTCGCGCCTAAAGCTCCGCCCCGGAGCAATAGCCGAAATATCATCGAACGATTCCCTTGATGATGCCGTCCATGACCAACGTCTTGGCTTCGATCTCCTTGCAGGTATCCGTCAACTGTTTGCCAAATCGGGACAATGCATTCGGTGCGTACACCGTGTCGATAATGGTGTCGACATTGATATCGCCGCCATTGATCACCCAATCTTCCACACCCATGTCCTGATAGGCGCCAAAGCCCTTGCGCTCATAGCTGATGTGGTACGCAGGCACGCCTGCCAGCAGCGATTCGATAGCACCGTGCAACCTGACGGAAATGACCACGTCTGGCTGATATTTGGCGAGGGTCGCCTTGAGTGACAGCAGCTCTTCGGTAATGCCCAGTTCTCGATAGAACGCACCGTCGTCGTTGCCGCGCACAGCACTTTGCACCGCGCAGACCACCTTGCTCTTGTTCTTCAGCCGCTGTAACAGGCGTTTCAGGTTAGCCACGTAAGCGACTTTCTTTTCCTTGCTCCACGCCGGCGGTTTGCGCAGCACCACACACACCACGGCAGGCGAAGACGCACAACGGGTGAACTTGGGCTGCAGGAGAATCTTGCTGGCCAATGCCTGCACGGCCAGGTCAGGTGCGCGGTAGACATTTTCATGGGCCGCGAAAATCTGCGATGACCTGTTGTCCCGGACAAAAACCGCGTTGGCATTGGCGTAATGCCCGACGATCTTGCTGCTTTCACCGTGGAAGGGACCGATGCTTTGCGGCAGGTACACCGACGGTACTTTGCTGAGAATCGCCGTTTCCAGTTGCTTGGCATGCCCCAGCTTCAATTTGATATGTTCAAACGCGCTTTTGGAGCGCATGTAGCCGCCGCCTACGCCGACAATCAAGTCACTGGAACGCAGGAGGTCCGCAAGGCCGGTGTAGGACTGATCAAGAAACAGCGCTTGCTTGACCCGTCCCATTCCCTTGGCGGCCATCACCGGTGCATCAAAGCGCTTGTAGGGCAAGTAACTGAATGACTGCGGGTCTGAGGCCACCACGTTGATTGAGGTGTCCGCGCCAAAATTTCGCAGCACCAGGGCGATAGCCAAATCCACAAGAAGGCCATCACCGGAGTTGGAGGCGCTGTAGCCATGCAAAATAGTTACGTTCATGAGCTGAGTTCTACTTGATAAGAGGGAGCGGAATACACGTCGTAGGTTTGCCTGATCATTAACGAGGCACTGAATCGCTCGCGGACTATCTTGCGGCCTTCGGCACCGAGTGCCAGCAACCCGGGCTTCTCGATATTCGCCAACAACTCGGTCAGAGCCTGGTGGTCACCCGTGGGGAAGATGTAGCCGGTCACACCATGGGTGACCAACTCGGGCAAAGACGTGCAGTCACTGGCAATCACCGGCAGCCCCATGGCCATGCCTTCCAGAGGCACCATGGCAAAGCCCTCCCAGCGACTGGGGACTATCAGCACATCTGCGGCCTGATAAAGCGCGCTCACTTCGGCCGGCGTCACCCACGGCACATACTCGACCGCATCTATCACCGGTCGGTCGACCGCATCTTCGATGACCGCACTGCCAACGACGGTCAGTTTCAGATCAGTGCGTCGCACCTCGGCAAACGCCTTGAGCAACACGTCAAAGCCCTTCTGATAGTCGAGCCGACCCACAAAAAGCAGATGGACAGGCCCTTGCTCATTGCTCGCAGGCACATCGTCCTTGTGGTGGATACCGTTGTAGATCAAGGTCATGCGATGGCGATCAATGCCAAACGTCGCGGCGGTGTCCAGCTCGTATTGGCTGACGCAAATGATCACATCCGTGACTTTCTGCAACAGCCGCTCAATCAGCGAATAGACTTTCTGTTTGGCCGGCGAACTTTCCATCAGAAACGAAAAGGCATGGGGGCAGTAAATAATCCTCGGCGAACGCCACGGCTTCAGGAGCAGGCACACACAACGACCAATGACTCCGGAAAAGGTGCTGTGCAAGTGAACCACATGAGGTTTTTCCTTGAAAATCACACGGGCCAGACTCCAGGCAAATCGCAGCAGCGACAGTACATCTCGCTTGGTTCTGACGAAGGTTCTGATCTGTTGCTCATCAATGCCCTGCAACTCTTTTTTCTGGTCGAGCGGGATCAGATACACCAGCTCATAGTTCGAAGCTTCGCCTTGAGGTGGCGCCGATATCGTACGAATTACGGTGGCCACTCCACCTTTGATCGTTTCGGCCACGTGCAGTACTTTTTTCACAATCCACCCTTTCCATGCAGGTAATCAGCAACGTCGAATCAAGATTTGTCGGACGCATACTCGTAGTTGTAACCGCCCTCGCCGTAATAGCTCGCTGCGCGTTTCTGGACACCATTGAACACCGCGCCCTTCAACTGAATACCGTTCTGGGCGAATCGACGAATCGTCAATTCGATCTCTTTGGCAGGGTTCACACCGAAGCGGGTAACGATCAAACTGATCGCCGTCTCACGCCCGACAATGGCGGCATCCGTCACCGCCAGGAGCGGTGGGGTGTCGATGATCACCACGTCATACAAGTCGCTGAGTTGTGCCAGCAACTCACGGAAGTTCACATGCATCAACAGTTCCGAGGGGTTAGGTGGGACCTGCCCGCGACTGATGAAATGCAGGTTTTCAATCTCGGTTTGATGGATGCCCTGCTCGATGCTGCAGCGCTTGACCAATAGGTCTGACAAACCATTGGCGATGGGTATATTGAGCGTCTTGTGCAAATGCCCCTTGCGCATATCGGCATCGATCAACACCACCCGCTGCCCGCTTTGCGCCATGACTGCCGCGAGGTTGGAAGACACGAAGGTTTTACCGACCTGCGGGCTTGGGCCGGAAATCATGATCCGGTTGTTGGTCGAATCCAGTCCCGCAAAGTGCAAGCAAGTACGCAGACTGCGGATCGACTCGATAGACAGGTCTGTCGGATTGCTTGAGGCCAACAAAAAAGCCTGCCTGCGAAAGTCGTCGCCCAAGCGGTTTTTTTTACTGTCCTCTTCCTGTTGCAGCGCGCTGTAGGGAATCGACGCATACACCGGCAACCCAAGCTGCTCGATGGCTTCAGGCCCCTCCAGGCCTCGACTCAAGGATTTGCGCAGAAGCACCAGGGCGACGCCGAAAAACGCTCCGAGGAACGTCGCAATCAGAACAATCAGGGCTTTGCGCGGTTTGACCGGCGTGGTGTTGTCGACATCGGCGGTGTCGATCAGGCGAACATTACCCACGGCCCCGGCCCTGACAATGTCCAGTTCCTGGGACTTGTTCAGCAACTGCGTGTAGATCTGCGACGCCACTTCCACATCACGGGTCAGGTTCAGCAACTCCTGCTGCGTGGCAGGCAGATCTTGAACCTTGTTCTCCAGGCTCTGCTGCTGGCGAGTCAGTTCACCGATCTGTGTCATCAAGGCGCGATAGACCGGGTGCTGTTTGGTGAACTTGCGATCAAGCTCCGCCTGTTGCAGCTTCAAGTCCGAAATACGCGTATCCAGGCCGACAATCTGCTCCAGCACCGATTGGGTTTCGAGAGAAATATTGACGGTCTTGCCGCGGGTTTGATAACCGTTGAGTGCATCGCTGGCCTTGATCAGGTCGCTCTTGACCTGCGGCAACTGGGCCTGCAGGAAGTCCAGGCTTTGCGCCGCCTCGGCCGACGTGCGCTCCACGTTTTGCTGCACATACAACGTGGAGATTCTATTGAGGATCTTCACCGCCTGGGCATAGTCAGTGCTGGCCAGCGCCAGCCGGATGATGCCCGACTCCTTGCCTTGCTCGGAAACATCCAGCGCCTCCTGATAATCAAGGATGGTGACGATGCGCGGTTTGCGCACCACTTCAAAACGGGTGCCAGGATTGGCCGCCATCGTGGCGATCAGCCCCTCGATGCCATTTTGCGCAAACCCTTCACCGACGCTGCCGTCCACCAACAGGTTGTCGTTGTCATCAAAAATCTGGAATCGATGCTGTTCGGCGGCAACCAGCGTGAGCTTCTTGCCCAACAATTCTTCCGGCAGATTGAGTTGTGCGATGTCCAGGTGCTCGCCGCCCCAGGCGTAGCTGTTCAAGCCCAAACGCGGCGCGGCGACGGCACCGCCCTTATAACGTCGGGCAAGAAAACCGCCAATGACCGGGAAGCTGTTGGGCGTGACTTCGATATCAAGGTGCAGGTCGTCGACGGTTTTGCCTATCACCGCTCGAGACTTGATGATGCCGATCTCGGTCACCGACGGAGACTGTCCAGTGAGCATGCTGTTGAGATCAGAGAAACCAAGCATGTCGCTCTTTTTTGGTTCGACCTGAACCAAAGCGTTTGCCAGATATACGGGTGTCGACAAAACCGCATAGGCAACGCCGCTCACCATAAATACGCCGGTGCACGCGGCTATTAACCATTTACGATCAATTAAACTGCCTAATATACCGAGCAGATCAATATCATCTCGCTCATTGTCTCGGGTGCCGACTACTGACGGTAACTGCATAAGTGGATTCTTACCATTTACTGATCTGAAAATTATTCGTCAATGCCCGAGGCGCTGCGCCCATGAGCAAACAGCATCTTCAATCAATGCATGGGCATGAATAAAAGCGGCTGTTCCTTGACGATAGGGATCCTGTATTTCTCGATCACTTTGCCACTTGCCGAGAAGAAACACTTTGCCCCTGGCGTGCGATGCAATCTTCAGCACTTGTTTTACATGCTCTTTTTCCATGACCAGAATCAGGTCTGATGCATTAACGATGTCCGGGGTAATTTGCCGTGCTATAAACGCTTGCGCACTGTGCCCACGGTCCTCCAGAACCTGGCGTGCCGCAGGCTCCATGGCTTCGCCAACGCGAGCGCAAAGGCCCGCAGAAGTGACCTTGATGGCCGTGGATGCCAGCGCATTACGCAGCAATAGTTCTGCGGTAGGACTTCGGCAAATGTTGCCTACGCAGACAACAAGGATATTTCTGAACAAGGCAACGCTTCCCGTGTCATGTCGAATCAACCAATACGTAGCGGGGGTTTGAGTGAACCTGCAGGTTCATTTCGCACTCAGAAACGAATCAGCCTTGTAAATACAAGCGTATTTAGTACCACGTCACCTAAAAACCACCCAACTAGAATAACCGGACCAAAAATAACGCCACTTTTCTAACATTCACTGCCCGACAAAAAATAACATTCATGCACTTCACAACCTTCTGACCTCCTCGAATTAATAACATCAGACAATCAACCATCGTTGTTATGCGCAGCTCGACTTGAGGAACCCCGATATGAACTCATCCCCTTTTAAACGACTTGCCGTTTCGACACTGCTGATGCTCACTGCAGCCAGCCAGGCGCATGCCAGCGAACTGTTCCCTGCCCTGGCGGCCAGCAAGACCATCGGTGTACAGGTCAAGATCCAGAACTTCACCGCCACCGATGCCAGGCAGATCAAGGAGACCGGGTTTGGATTCGTGCGTTTTGGCGTATGGACGAACAACCTGGGCGGCTCGGGGTATCAAAAACAGATCAGCGATGCGTTCGCCGCTGCCAAGTCTGCCCAGTTGCCGGTGCTGATGACCGTTCGCTCAACCAAGGCGCTGACGACCATATCCGGCAACACGGGCGAGCTTACCGCCGCGGGAGAACAGTTCGCCGATTCTGTGTTTGCCCTGGAACAGTCCTATAGCCCGCAACTGGTGGCCATTGAAATCTGGAACGAGCCGGACCTGGAAAAATACTGGCCAACCCGCGACTTCGATAAGACCTTTGTTCCGTTCATGAGCGCTGTGTGCCAGTCGTTGGAACAAAAAGCACTCACGACACCGCTGATCGGCTTTGGCTTCGCCAAGGCGCCGAGCGCAGGGAGTGCTGCCACAACGGCGCTGCACAAGTTGGTCAGTGATTACCCCAAATGCCTGAGCGCGATCGCCTATCACCCCTATGGTATGTCGGCTGCTCAGATCGAGAACGCCCAGGCATTCATTCAGCGTAACTTTCATCTGCCGGGGGTCATCAGCGAATGGGGCGTGCCATCGCTCAGTTCCAACGGTGGGATCCAGGCACAAGCCAGCAAAATCGGTGCGTTCATTACCGATGTAAAAAAACTGAATATCCCGCTGACGTCCCTTTATGAGTGGAAGAACAGTGATTCGGGCGGGAATGACCGGGAACGCAATTTCGGCCTGCTGACATCCGAAGGTCAGTCCAAGCCGGCGGGAACCGCCGCCAGGGCTCTGATCGATCAGTAGAATGCATGCGATAGCGGGGCCCTGCGCCGAAACATCAACAGTCAGTTGCTTTGAACCTGTGCCCCGATTTGGCATCGTATTTACCGATACCGGGCCCGACCATTCAAACATCCGTATTGCAGATGTTGCTGCACAGGCCCTCGACACGCACATGCGCCCTTGAGTGGCTCTCGGCCCTCGGGTAATGTCATCAGACCCACAGGACAGAGCACGCCCATGACTTCCAAGCTGGAACAACTCAAGCAATTCACCACTGTCGTTGCCGACACCGGCGATTTTGAAGCTATCGCTCGCGTTAAACCGCAAGATGCAACCACCAACCCTTCCCTGCTGCTCAAGGCGGCATCGATTGCCGGTTACGCCAAGCTGCTGGACGCGTGCGTCACAGACTGCAACGGTGATGTGGGCCTGGCCAGCGACCGTTTTGCGGTGGCTGTCGGTCAAGAGATCCTTAAAGTGGTTCCCGGACGCATCTCCACCGAAGTGGATGCACGCCTTTCGTTCGATACTGACGCCGTGCTCAAGCGTGCGCACCGCCTGATCGACCTGTACGAAAAAGCCGGCATTGGCCGCGACCGCGTACTGATCAAGATTGCCTCCACCTGGGAAGGCATCCGTGCCGCCGAGCAGCTGGAAAAAGAAGGTATCCAGACCAACCTGACCCTGCTGTTCTCCTTCGCTCAGGCCGTGGCTTGCGCTGAAGCGGGCGTGTTCCTGATTTCGCCGTTCGTAGGCCGCATCTACGACTGGTACAAAAAATCCAGCGGCAACGACTACACCGGCACCGATGATCCGGGCGTGCAGTCGGTAACGCGCATCTACAACTACTACAAGGCTAATGGCTACAAGACCGTGGTGATGGGTGCGAGCTTCCGTAACCTGAGTCAGATCGAAGAATTGGCCGGCTGCGACCGCCTGACCATCAGTCCGGATTTGCTGGAGAAACTGGCAGCCGACAACGGCAAGCTGGAACGTAAGCTGTCGCCGGGCCACGCGGGCGAAGCGCGTGTGCATATGAGCGAAGCGCAGTTCCGCTGGGAATCCAACGAGGATGCGATGGCGACCGAGAAGCTGGCCGAAGGTATTCGTCAGTTTGCTCGTGACCAGGAGAAGCTCGAGGCTCTGCTGGCTGCCAAGCTGTAAGGCAGGCGACGACAAAAAGGGCGGTACCTGTGAGGGTACCGCCCTTTTTTGTGCTGGAACGTCGTGATGAAGGGGCTGGCCCTATCGCGAGCAAGCTCGCTCCCACAGGTCAGTGGCGTTCGAGGGCATTGACCAGGTCGTGGAAGGCTTCGCGATTGGACTCGTTAAGGCCCATGAGGATCTTGTGCGCTTCGAGCACCTTGATCCGCACCACTTCCTCGGACTGGTCCTGGGATGGCAGGTCGGTCAGGCATTCCGGGCATGGGATCGGACGGTCAACGATGTTGAACACCTGGTCAAATCCCATCGACTGCAGCAGTCGCGTGATGTCTTCATGGGTGGTCACGACGGTCGGCAGCAGTCCGACCTTCTGCCGCGACAGAATGGACAACTTGGCCAACAAACCAAGGGTAGTGCTGTCGATGCTGCGGGTTTCGGTCAGATCGATCACGATCGCCGAGAAGTTCAAGGCAGTGAAAATCCGCTCAATCGTTGCATCCAGCGCCGAACACAGGGTCAGGCGCACTTCACCAACAAATTTCAGGACGAAAGTCCCGTCTTGCTCGGCGAACTGGATTCTTCCGGTACTCATCAAAGATTCCTGCTCAACACCAATAGGGCGATATCATCCGGCATCTCCCCTAGCGTGGCCAATCCAAAAACCTGCCGCAGGCCATCCAGGCTGCCGCCCGCCGACCTGACCCGTTGGGGTAAGGCGGCTTCTTTCTCTTTGAGTGTAGGCTCTGGCAAAAGGTCCAGAATGCCGTCGGACATCAGTGTCAGGCTGAAAGTCGGCGGCAGCTCCAGAATGTGATCTTCGTAGGTGGCTTCATTGAACAAGCCGACCGGCAAACCACGCCCCTCCAGGTAACGCACACTGTCTGGCGTGTACAAGACCGGCAATGGCAGGTGACCGCCAATGCTGTAGGTCAAAAGACCGGTTTCTTCATCGATCACGCCGCCTACCATGGTCACGTGCTTACCCAGTTTGCAACTGATCAGGCCACGGTTGATGTGGCCCAGCACTTGCGAAGGTGTGAACTCGGGCAAGGTGCCGTTGCGCTTGGACTCAAACAACAGTCGCGTGGTCATGAATTTCAACAGCACGGTGACAAATGCCGAAGACGCACCGTGCCCGGAGACATCGGCGAGATAAAACGCAACCCGCCGCTCGTCCACCCTAAAATAGTCGACAAAATCACCCGACAGATACAGCGACGGGATGATCTGGTGGGCAAAATGAAAATCGTCGATGGCCCAGGGACTGACCGGCAGCATGTTCATCTGCACCTGGCGACCGGCGTTCTGGTCTTCCTGGAGCAGGTTCAGGCTGGCTTCCAATTCACGGTTGGCGGTTTCCAGCTTCTCGCGGTAGCGCTGGTTTTCCACCAGCAGCCGCGCACGATCCAACGCCCGGCGCACCGAGTGCTCCAGCACAGCCAAGTCTTCAAGGGGCTTGATCAGGTAATCGGCAGCGCCCAGGCGCAGGGCTTCCACGGCGTCGTTCATCACGCCCGCACCGGACACGACAATCACCGGGGTTTGCGGGGCAAGGTCAGTCACATGGCGGATCAGTTCGAGGCCGCCCATCTGAGGCATGCGCAGGTCGCAGATCACCAGGTCTGGCTTGTCGCGCTCGAACACCTGAAGACCCTGGAGACCATTGTTGGCCTGCAGGACGCTGAAGCCACTGTCTTCCAAATAGGCCGCGAGGCTCGCGCGCACTACTTCGTCGTCATCGATTAACAGCAGCGTGGCACTGGTTTTTTGCATGTGGGCAAACGGCGCCAGAATTAGGTTGGCGTAGGCAGCTCGGCAATGGCCTGGCTCACACTACTGGATTCGCTTTCTAGCCTCTCTGTCCTACAAAACATGAGCCTGTTACTCACGCGAAAAGGTAAAACAGAGGTGCCCTTCTAAGGCGCAGACGGTACTCCCATCCGGCAGGGGTTTCAAGCTCATGCCGATGGTCGCCAGGCGTCTTTACCTCGCAAATCACCGCTAGTTATAAGAACGGACGAAACCACAACTCAATGGAAGGATGAAACCTGCTCGGGAAAGCAGGTCCAGGCGCACTATCCGTTCCAGGCAAGCGACAATAAACGTGCGCATCGGGCAGAGGTATGCAAGCCGACACTCAGGCGGACCTGAAAATCCTCAAGATGTACTGAAATCAATGCACACAAAAAAGGCGACCCCGGAGGCCGCCTTTTTCATTCAAGGTATAAACCTTAAAAATCGTCTACAACCTTGCCGTCCTTGACCTTGAACTCGCGGTTCTGCAGGTAGGCATTGCGGATAAAGGTGTATTTGTCGCCGCTGATCATCTTCTCGGCCGACAGCAGGCTGGCGCGGGTATCGACGATGTCCAGGCCCATGGTGCTGTTGCGCCATGGAATGTCATTCATGTAGCGGTACGGTTCGGTGAAACTGTCGACGTATCTGGACGGCGCGTCACGCACGGTGCTTGGGCCCAGCAGCGGCAGCATTACGTAAGGACCGCTGCCCACCCCCCAATAACCAAGTGTCTGGCCGAAGTCTTCGTCACTGCGCTGCAGGCCCATTCTGGTGCCGACATCAATGAAACCCAACACGCCGAACGTGGTGTTGACCAGCAAACGAGCGGTATCGACACCTGCCGCATGGGGCTTGAGTTGCAGTACGTTGTTCGCCAGGTTGCCGACGTCACCGATATTGCGGAAGAAGTTGTGGATACCGTCTTCGACAAACTGCGGCGTAATGAACTGATAGCCCTGCGCCAATGGCTTGAGCGCATAGGTATCAATCGTGTCGTTGAAGGTAAAGATTGGACGGTTGACACTTTCCCATGGATCGTCTTCCGCTGCCTGGGCCGCGAAAGGCACCAGCATGAAGCTGGCACACACCGACAGTTGAGCGAGACACTGGCTCCAGCGCATAGCTTGAACTCCTTGAATGGTTTGTCACGGGCGCTATGCCCTGAATTAGGTCGTCAGTATATGACGGAAGTGTCGAATTAGGCAGCCCGAAGGAAATTTCACTCATAAAATGCACAAAATCCCTACAAACAATAGCGTGGGTATGACTCACCCACATGGGTTACAAATCAGTTCAAGCACATAGGTAACAGTTATTAACTGGCATGGTCGATTTCGCGAGGATCTGACCATGCCCTGGAAAGAGCTGAAACCTATGGACCTCAAAGTGATGTTCATCGCGGCGTATCTGTCTGAAGAGCACAGCTTTAGCCAGCTGTGTCAGGACTATCAGATCAGCCGAAAGACTGGCTATAAGTGGGTCGAACGCTATCAGCTAGAGGGGCCCAGTGGGCTCGATGAGCGTAGTCGGCGCCGGCACAACCAGACCTATGTGGTGCCGCTGGTTGTGAGGCAGGCAATCATTGAGTTTCGCTCTACTGGCGAAACGGTTCCGGGTCCTAAAAAGATTCAGAACGATCTGATGAAACGCTTTCCCGGACAGGATCCGCCTTCTAAAACGACCATCTACAACATCCTTAAGGCAGCGGACCTGATCACGTCTCGACCGTTGCGCCAGCGTGTCGCTGTCTATCCCAAGCCTTTGCGTAGGGCAGAATCGCCTAATCAACTCTTCAGCGCAGATTACAAAGGCCAATTTCTCACCGGAGCGGGTGTCTGGTGTTATCCGCTGACGATCATGGACCATGCCAGTCGCTTCTTGCTTGCCTGCGAGAGCATGGCTAACACCAATCTCAAGGAGACCCAGCAAACCTTCGAGCGCGTCTTTCGGGAGTATGGGATGCCTGAGCGCATCCGAACCGATAATGGCGTGCCGTTTGCGAGCACGGGGCGTGCGGGGTTGTCGCAGTTATCGATCTGGTGGCTACGCCTTGGGATTATTCCTGAGCGAATTGAGCCCGGTCGACCAGATCAAAATGGACGTCATGAGCGTATGCACCGGACATTGAAGAGTACGTTTCCCAAACCGCCGGCCATTGCCTGGGAGGCTCAGCAAAAACACTTTGATCGATTTATGCAGCACTACAATCACGAACGGGGACACGAGGCACTCGGCCAGAAAACCCCGGCGTCCTGCTATACCCCATCAACCCGAGCTTACCCGGAGAAACTACCGGAAATGGGGTATGCGAGCCATGTTGAGTGTTACCTGGCCGATGGTAGCGGAATCATTAATCGAGATGGTCTGCGGATATATGTGGGGAACCTGCTCAGGCATCAAACCATTGGAATGGAGATGATCAAAGACGGGGTATGGAATGTTATCTTCGGTCCGGTGATCCTCGGTCACGTCAATGCCCGGGACGCAAAAAACGGCTATGTTTCAATCAAAGTGTCACCTATGTGAATGCACTTTTTTGTAACCCATGTGGTTGTTCCGTACAGCGTGTCATCTGCCTGTCATCGGGATGCGATAGCGTCATAGCTATTTTCAGGGACGTCGAAATGCCCCACGCGCAAATCCTTACTGACAGCGACCCGTCGTTGACCGCCGTTTTGTTTGGGCTCAGTGGTTGCCTGGTAGACTTCGGTTCCCTGGCCCGCGCCGACACTCTCCCAGGCACCGAAATCCTCGCCACCCCTGGCGCATTGAACATACTGCATGGCCTGGAAGAACAAGGCATTCCCTGTGCCTGGCTCGATGAACTGCCCGCCAGGATTACTAATGCCCTGGCCGCCGGGCTACCGCGCTGGATCAAGGCCACCACCCCCGTCAGCACTCACTGGCCTGCCCCTCACGCCTGCTGGCAAGCCTTGATGGACCTCAACATCGAGTGCCTGGAGGGCTGCGTGCTGGTCAGCGGTGAACCACGACTATTGCAATCAGGGCTCAACGCCGGGCTCTGGACTATCGGCCTGGCGTCATGCGGTTCCTTGTGCGGGCTCTCGCCTGCACAGTGGCAGGCGCTCAGCGAACAGCAGCGCGAGTACAAGCGAGGCAAGGCAACCGTCGCATTGTACGGGCTGGGTGTGCATTCTGTGATCGACCACCTGGGCGAGCTGGACACTTGCCTGGCAGATATCAACCTGCGTCGGCTCAAGGGCGAAAAACCCTGATCAAGATCATGCACAGTGCCGGCGACTGGATTAATCTACAGGTCAGTCCATAGACCTTTATCGTCACGTTGCGGTCTATGCCAATGCCTATCGATAAAAGGAAGAACGCCATGCCTGCCCGCGAAAAACTGCAAGAACAGGTCAACACCCTACGCGAGCAATTGGAACAGGAACCACCGCTGTCGCCGGAAAAACGTGAAGCACTGGAAGCACTGCTTGCCAAATTTGAAGTGCAGCTTGAACTGGAACCAGCCACTCAACCGCCCAGCATCTCCGACGACGTGAACCTGGCAGTAGAACGCTTCGAACTGGATCATCCTGGCATTGCCGCAACCTTGCGCAATATTGTCGTGACCCTGGGCAACATCGGGATCTAACGCAGACCCAAGCCCGACACAAAGTCAAAATGTGGGAGCGGGCAAGCCCGCTCCCACATTTTTGATTTTGGATGAAAACTACTGACGGGCCAGGCGCAAATTCTGGAAGGTCACATCCTCAGTGCTGCGATACGGATTGATATCCAGCCCACCCCGACGCACATACCGCGCATATACCGTCAGCTTCGAAGGCTTCAGCAAGCGCTGCAGATCGAGGAAGATTCGCTCCACACACTGCTCATGAAAGTCCGAGTGCTGGCGAAAGCTCACCAGATACTCCAGCAAACTGGCGTGATCCAAAGCCGCGCCCCGGTATTGCACCGCTACGCTGCCCCAATCCGGCTGGCTGGTGACCGGGCAGTTGGATTTGAGCAAATGACTGTGCACGCTCTCTTCCACCACACGCGAATCATCGCAACGCAGCAGTTCCGGACGCGGGTGCTCATAGTTGCTGACGTTGATATCCAGGTCATCGATGCACACACCGGGCAGGGCAACCACGCCTTCGTTTTCCACTTCAGCAAGGCTGCGAACTCGCACGCCCACCGGCTTGCCGGCCGCCGCGCCCAGGTCGGCACACAGGGTTGCCTCAAGGCTTTGCACATCGGTAAATGGCGTCTGGTTCAACGAGTTAAGGTAGAGCTTGAAAGACTTCGACTCGATGATGTTCGGGGAATCGGCGGGGATACTGAATTCACCGATGGCCACCACCGGCTTGCCCGACGGCAGCAGCCAGGACAATTCAAAGCAGTTCCAGAAATCCACGCCTTTGTAGGGCAGCGTCTCGGCGCTCAGGCCAAGCTCGGCCCACTTGGCCGCGCGCGGAATTGGGAACAGCAACGATGGGGTGTAAGTAGAGATGTATTCGCTGGACTTGCCCAGTGGCGAATGTTCGGCTGCGGGATGCATGACGGAAACCTGGCTAAATATACCCCAGCAGTCTACCAGCCTTTGTTCCCGTCTTTGCGTACCACCTGCCTACTGGTTGACGTTCAGCTTGCCAACCATGCCTGCTTGGTAATGCCCGGGGATGTTACAGGCAAACTCCAACTCACCCGCCTTGCTGAACGTCCAGGTCAACTCTGCGGTTTGACCCGGCGCAACCAATACGCTGTTGGGGTCGTCATGTTTCATACCGCCCATGTCACCGTGCCCCATTGCACTATGGTCCATCTGGCTCATGCCGGTAGTGGTCAACATACCGCTGGCCTGCATCTTGAGCATTTCCTTCTGGTGATCAGCATGCATCGCCGCGTCACCCAGGTTGAACTCGTGAAGCAACTGCCCTTTATTGACCAGCACAAAACGTACAGTTTCACCGGCTTTTACGTCGAGGGACTTGGGTGAGAAGGCAATATCCTCCAGCAGCACTTCTACCGTACGGCTGGCCTTGGCCGCCGGCGCTGCTTGCCCAAAAGCGAAAGTATGCTCCCCCGCAGCCAGCGCCGGAGCGCTTGAAACCAACAGGCAACCTGCCAACCACCAAGACTTGCGCAAAAACATGTTCATCCTCCAAAGATAAGGGCGCCACCTGTGGGAAACTCTAATCATGCGCCGCTGCCAGTCAGCTGACTGCTAGATTACAACTTTGTCAGGTTGCGCCCGTACCCCGGCGCGCAAGGTATAAACCCGCTGTTACCCCGTTGCCACGAGCCACCCATGAAGCTATTGATCGTCGAAGACCAACCGAAAACCGGCCAATATCTGCGCCAGGGCCTGGCCGAAGCCGGGTTCAATACCGAACTGGTGGCCGACGGCACCAGCGGCCAGCATCTGGCGCTGACCGGCAACTATGATCTGTTGATTCTTGATGTGATGCTGCCGGGCCGCGATGGCTGGCAGATCCTCCAGGCAGTGCGCAGTGCCGGCCTGGAGATCCCTGTACTGTTCCTGACCGCAAGAGATGCCGTGGAAGATCGTGTCCACGGCCTGGAGTTGGGAGCAGACGACTATCTGGTCAAGCCTTTCGCCTTTTCCGAACTGTTGGCGCGCGTGCGCAGCCTGTTGCGGCGTGGTAGCAGCGGGTCGCAGGAAACAAGCCTGCAACTGGCTGACTTGCGTCTGGACTTGATCCGTCGACGGGTAGAGCGCAGTGGCCAGCGCATCGACCTCACGGCCAAGGAGTTTGCGCTGCTGGAAATGCTTCTGCGCCGCCAGGGCGAAGTGCTACCCAAGTCACTGATCGCCTCCCAGGTCTGGGACATGAACTTCGACAGCGACACCAACATCATCGAAGTGGCGATCCGCCGCCTGCGCCTGAAAGTCGACGACACGTTCCCCAACAAGCTGATTCACACGGTACGCGGCATGGGCTATGTACTTGAGGAGCGCTTCAGTTGATCAACCGGATTTCCCTCACCAGCCGCCTGGCTCTGTTGTTTGCGGCCTGTACTGCAGTGGTTTCGCTGCTGGCCGGGGTATTGTTCAACCGTGCCAGCGAGGCGCATTTTATCGAGCTGGACCAGCAGTTGCTCGACGGCAAGCTGGTAGCGCTGCGCAGCACTTTGCAGGGTGCAGACACCCTGGCGTTATTTACCCAACGCGAACCGCAACTGCGCGAAGAACTGCGCCGCCAACCGGACCTTACCCTACGGATCACCGCCAAGGATGATCAGCGCTGGCTCGACGGCGCGCCGGGCATTACCTTGCCCCAGGCGCCCGGCCTGCACAGCCTGCAAAACTCGGGGATTGATTACCGACTGTATAACGCACCTCTTACAGCCGGTGACGTCAATTCGCCACAACTGGCGCTGATACTCGACATCACTCATCACCAACACTTCCTGCAACGTATGCAGCACCTGATCTGGCTGACCGTCGGCCTCTCGGCCCTGGCCACCGCGCTGTTGGGCGCCTGGGCCGCGCGCAGTGGCCTGCGCCCCTTGCGCCGGATGAGCGAAATGGCAGCCGGCGTGTCCGCACACTCCCTGACCCAACGCCTGCCCCAAGAGCAAATGCCTGCAGAACTCGCAGAATTGGCCCACGCCTTCAACGCCATGTTCGGCCGCCTGGATGATGCATTCCAGCGTCTCTCGGCGTTTTCCGCCGATATCGCCCACGAGCTGCGCACGCCGCTGTCAAACTTGCTGACCCACACCCAGGTCATCCTCACACAGCCTCGACCGCTGGAAGATTACCGCGAGGCGTTGCACAGCAACCTGGATGAGCTGCAATGGATGGCCCAACTGGTTAACGACATGCTGTACCTGGCCAAGGCCGATCACGGATTGTTGACCCCCAAACGTGACTCATTGGCGCTGGCGGACGAAGCCGACGCATTGCTTGAGTTCTTTGCGCCATTGGCCGAAGACTCTCAGGTCAGGCTGCTGCGCGAAGGCACGGGCCACGTGGTCGGCGACCGCGGCATGTTGCGCCGCGCCCTCTCCAACCTGCTGGATAATGCACTGCGGTTTACACCGCAGGGCGGCAAGGTCAGTATGCGAATTGCCCGAAGTGCCCGGGGCGTGAAACTGAGTGTGGAAAACACCGGGGATGGTATTCCAGAAGCGTTGTTACCGAGGTTGTTCGATCGCTTTTACCGTGCGGACCCAGCGCGCCGTGAAGGCAGCAGTGAACATGCCGGGCTGGGGTTGGCAATCACTCAGTCAATTGTGCGGGCGCACGGTGGGCGGATCTGGTGTGAGTCGGGGATGGGATGGACGAGGTTCGTGATCGAGTTGCCGCAGGGTGAGTGATGCTGGCTGTGCGAGGCTCCCTCATTTTGATCTGTGAACCCGGTCAAAATGTGGGTTTGCTCGCGATGACGGTGGAGCAGTCACTATTAATGTCGACTGTTATACCGTCATCGCGAGCAAGCCCGCTCCCATTTGGCCGAGTACTATCTTGAGGATCAGGGGTTTTTGACGCTATTGAGGCTCATCAATCCCGCCAACGGAAAGTCCCCTTCCAGCTCCGCCAAGCTGGCGGTGTGCATCGGCTGTGGCTGACGCTGATGGCCATGCTGCAGGAAGCTGATCAAGCTACCGACCAATGGCTGATGGCTGACCAGCAGCACATAGTCATCGCTGCCGAGCTTCTCCAGTACCTGCAGTGGATTGCCCTCAGGCGTCAGCCAAGGCGCCGTGCGCACTTCTGGCTCAAACCCCAACACCTCGCGCACCAGTTGTGCGGTTTGCTGGGCTCGTACATAGGGACTGGCGATGATGGCGCTGATGGGCTGCCCCACCAGGTGGGCGGCACTGCGCAAGACCTCACGACGGCCATGCTCAGTGAGGTTACGCTCGGCGTCCGTGCGGGCATGCACCTCGGCCTCACCGTGACGCAATACCCAGATCTTCATGGCTTCGGCTCTTCATCACGTGCCGGCTGCGGTGTTGGCAGCACGCTGTGAGCGCCTTCACCTTCTGGCGCACGTGGCGTTGGCCAGTCAGCGAACGGCCAGGGTTTTTGCTCGGTGTGAAAGCTGCCGAAACGGCCAATCTGCGCGAGGAACTGACTGAGGCTGTCGCCAAAATTCATCAGGCTAAGGTTCGGTGCGCCGTAGATCAGGCGGTGAACCAGTTGCACCACCACCAAGGCACCGAGGAGAAACTGCGCCACTTGCCACACCAGGGCAAACACCAGCATCCACAGGATACGCAAGACAATGGATTCATATTTGGGTGCTGCTTTCGGATCGGTCATCGCACGTTCCTCAATTGAAACCACTGGTGGAGATAAAGTCGACATCGGTTTTCGGCTCGGCCCGCATCAAGGCCTCAATGACCTGATTCAAGGTGCGCCCTTCAAACAGAATCGCATGCAAGCCGGCAACCAGTGGCATATACACACCCACTTCCTGAGCCTTGGCCTTGAGCACCTTAAGCGTGTTGACCCCTTCGGCCACTTCGCCCAGGCGGGTCACGGCGTCCTCCAGACTCAAGCCCTGGCCCAGAGCGAAGCCGACCTGATAGTTGCGGCTTTTCGGTGACGAGCAGGTGACGATCAGGTCGCCCACGCCCGCCAGGCCGAGGAAAGTCATCGGGTTGGCGCCCTGGTTGACCGCAAAACGGGTCATTTCCGCCAAGGCACGAGTGATCAACATGCTCTTGGTGTTTTCCCCCATGCCCAACGCAACCGCCATACCGGCGATGATCGCATAGACGTTCTTGAGCGCACCGCCCAGCTCCACGCCAAAACGGTCGGCACTGGCGTAGACGCGAAAGGTGCGGCCATGCAGCACCTCCTGGACCTGCTCGCACAACGCTTCGTCTTCACTAGCCACTACGGTGGCAGTCAAGGCGTGCTCGGCCACTTCCCGGGCCAGGTTCGGCCCCGAGAGCACACCGATGCGCGCCAAAGGAGCGATCTCCTGCAAAATCTCGCTCATCAGCTTGAACGTCTGGGCCTCGATGCCTTTGGTCAGGCTGACCAGCAACTTGCCTGCCAGACGCTCGGCATGGGGCGCGAGCACCGAACGCAAGGCGCTGGACGGCAACGCAACAAAACTCAAGTCGCAGGCCTCCAGGGTTGCCTGCAAATCCGTGACCGGCGAAACAGCCGGATGAATCTTGATGCCTTTTAGGTAACGGGGGTTTTCCCGATGGACCCGAATGGCCTCGGCCTGTTCGGGATCACGCATCCACTGACGTACCTGATGGCCATTTTCAGCCAGCAGATTAGCCACGGCGGTACCAAAACTTCCGCCTCCCAGGACCGCAATTGGGCGTTGCTCAGTCATATGCAATCCGTTAATCCATACCAGTGGCGATGGCGGCATTATACGGGCCGACCAGACGGCGGCCAGCCCCCCCTTGATTTCCCGCGTTCTGTCGGAAAATGGCCGAATAGCCCACAGCAATTGCACGCCTGGCGACTGGCAAAAGCGCACACCTCAGTTAACATGGGCGGCTATCCGTAATTATCAAGGCCGAGCCGTGTATTTGGGCCCTCCTCCTCGCTCATCCGTTCTTCTGGCACTGCTGGTCAGCACCCCGTTGCTGGCCGATGACCTGTTCCTCGACAGCCAGCCGTTGCCGCAAGTACTGACCGCGACCCGACTCAAGCAGTCGGCCGCAGCCGTGCCCGGCAGCATGACGGTGCTCGACAGTGAACTGATCAAGGCCAGCGGTGCGCGGGACATCTCCGAATTGCTGCGGCTGGTGCCGGGGATGATGGTCGGCTATACCACCGGGAACCAGGCCTCGGTGAATTACCACGGCACCAGCGCCAGCGAAGCCCGGCGCCTGCAAGTGCTGATCGATGGCCGCTCGGTGTATCGCGCAGGCCTGGCTACCGTGGACTGGAGCGATATTCCAGTGGCCATGGAGGACATCGAGCGCATTGAAGTGTTCCGCGGGCCGAATACTGTCAGCTATGGCGCCAACGCATTGATGGCGGTGGTCAATATCCTCACCCGCTCTGCGGCCAACAGCCAGGGCACGCGGATGAAAATCACCCGCGGAGCACGCGGGATCAACGACTGGTACGCCAGCCAGGGCCTGGGCTGGGACACCGGCAGCCTGCGCCTGTCGTTGTCTGGGCAACAGGATGACGGTTTCGATAGCGACGACGTCGGCGCGGCTTCCCCTGACAGCCGGCGTCTCAATCGTTTCAGCCTCGCGGTCAGTCAGACGCTGAACCAGCAACAAAGCATCGATTGGCAACTGAGCGCCAAGGAAGGAACCAACCAGCGGCCTTATACCTACGAGCCAGTGTTCTCCGGAATTACCGACGGCGGTACGGACTCCGATGTCAGCGCCAAGGATTACGCCGCCTCCCTGCGCTGGAATTTCGATTTCAATCCCGACCATAGCCTGTACATCCAGGGCTCTGCACAACAGTGGGATCGCCGGCAGATCTGGAAAGCCTGTGATGCCAAAGTTTCGTTCAGTCCCCAATTGACCCAACTGTGGCAGCTCAACTCCAATTATGCCGAGCGCCTGGCGCGGCATATGGAGAACTACGAAAACGGCGGCCCGCCACCCGGCACAGCCGCCGAGCAGGCGCTGGCGCAACAAGTCTTGCAACAGTGGAATGACGGAGGCAAAGACAGCGTCTGCGGGAATATCGACCAAAGCACCAAGGAAAGCCGCTTCGACCTGGAAGTACAGGACACCTTCAGTCTGTCCGACAGCCTGCGCCTGGTCAGCGGCATGAATTACCGTTACGACCGCGCCGACTCCGAGACCTATTTCAACGGCACCCTGGACGACACCACCTGGCGCCTGTTCGGTCACCTGGAGTGGCGGGCCAGCGAACATTGGCTGGTACAGGGCGGCGCGATGTACGAAAACACCGACCTGAGCGGCAATTCGCTCACGCCAAGGGTCGCGGTCAATTACCTGATCAACCCGCGCCATGGCCTGCGGGCGGTGTATTCCGAAGCCATCCGCTCGCCGGACATGTTCGAAAACAACGTCAACTGGAGTTACCAGGTAACCAACCTCAGCTCCCCTACCTATGGGCAGACTTCCGGCCAGTACTTCGTCAAGACCCGCGGCCCGGGCAATCTCGACAAGGAACTGATGCGTTCCCGGGAACTGGGCTATAACGGTTATTTCGCCGATCAGGGACTGAACATCGACGTCAAGCTGTTCTACGACGAGATCAGCGGCATGATCAGCGAGCCGTTGCGCAATAACCAGTACATTGCCAGCAACAGCAACACATCGCGTTTTACCGGCGCAGAGACCCAACTGGACTGGCATGTGAGCACGGCTGACCGACTGCGCGTGACCTATGCCTATGTCGATGCCCGTGCCAGCAACCCGCTGGACCGACAACAAACGTCGCGCAACAGTGGCTCGGCTGGCTGGATGCGTGAATGGGGCCACGGCTGGTCCAGTGCGCTGTTCTATTATGGCAACGATGCGCTTAACCAATACCGCTTTGAACGGGTCGACATGCGCGTGGCCAAGCGCCTTGCCCTGGGCAAGGCCAATCTGGAGCTGGCGGGCATGTTGCAACAGCGACTCGATCATCAGCCCACTACCTGGCCGCAAAACAATTACGACCAGCGCCACGTACTCTACTTCAGCGCGGAGTTAGAGTTCTGATATGAACCCAGCTCAGTCACGGATGACCTCTTTCTTCTACGCCAGGCTCTGGCGCAGCTGCCTGCTGCTCGTCAGCCTGCTGTCGAGCGCACAAGCCTTGAGCGCAGAAATCCTGCTGGCCGCTGCCGAGGACAGCTCGGGTGTACAAGCCTTCACCCAGGCACTGGCCCAGCAGCGCCCCAAAGATAACGTCATCTTCAAGCCGATCAAGGATCTGCCTGCGCCCGGCCAATTGCCTGCCGCCACCCGCCTGATCCTGCTGGATCTGCCCAGCCTGGACTGGCGCCTGCAAGACAGCCGGGGCCCTGCGACCCTGGTGCTGCGCATCAGTCGGCTGCAAGCCCAGCAACGCCTGGGAGGTCGCTTGCCAGACAAGATCAGCCTGCTCTGGAGCGACCCACCGCTGGACAGGCAACTGCGCCTGATCGCCAGCATCCTGCCGCAATACCGACGCATTGGAGTGCTTTACGGCAAGGACAGCGAATTCCTGTTGCGAGAGCTACGCCAGTACGCCGAGCCCCTGGGCCTGGAAATCGTGTCTCAGCGCTGGGAAGACACCAATGACAGCCGCCCGCTACAGACCTTGTTCAAACACAGCGATGTGTTGCTGGGTCTGGACGACACGTATTTGTACAACCCGAAAACCGTAAAAAACCTGCTCTTGAGCAGCTACGCCCGGCAGCTTCCGTTGATCGGTCCCAACGCTGGCTTCGTCAGGGCCGGTAGCCTGGCCAGTACCTACAGCGATCAGGGCGACTGGCTGAAAGTTCTCGAACGCTTACTGGATCAACCACCCACCCACTGGCCGCGCGCCCTGTACCCACAGCACTTCAAAGTCGTGGGCAACCCGCAGGTAGCACGCTCGCTGGGGATCGAACAAGTGGATGAGAACGCCGTCGCGACCCGATTGGCCGAAGGAGAGAAACGCCCATGACCTTGCGTCGCCGCTGGGACATCAACACGCGTACCCAGATCATCACCCTGGGCCCGGCCCTGCTGTTGACGCTGCTATTGATCAGTTTCTTTACTTTCGTGCGCCTCCAGGACCTGCGTCAGGAACTGGACCATACCGGCCAGTTGATCGCCAACCAATTGGCGCCCGCCACCGAATACGGGGTAATTTCCGGCAATAACGATGTACTGGAAAGTCTTCTGCGGGCGACCCTGGCTACGCCGCATGTGCGCTTCCTGGAGATTCAGGACAGCTCGGAAAACATCTTGGTATATGTTGAGCAGCCTACGGAAAAGCACGATCGCTCATTGTCGGTAAAGGTCTTCCAGGCACCGATTCGCCTGCAACATATCCAACTGGGCAACGACTTTTTCCAGGACAGCATCGAGCAGCCCAAAGCACCAAGGGCCGATTACCTGGGTCGGGTGATTGTCGGTATGTCCAACGACGCCTTCAGCCAACGCCAGCAGGAAATCCTTTTCAAGGCCGGGATCCTTGCGTTGTTTGCCCTGCTTTTCACTTTTCTCCTGGCCCGGCGCCTGGCCGCCAGTCTGTCGCAACCCATCAGCGCCATGGGCAATGCGGTCAAGGCGATCCAGCGAGGGGACTACAAGACCCCACTGCCTATCGTCGATGACTCAGAACTGGGGGACTTGTCGCGCCACATCAACAATCTTGCCGAAGGCTTGCACCAGGCCAGCCGCGAACAGCATCAGGCCATGGCCCAGCTGATCCAGACCCGTGAAGAGGCCGAGCGGGCCAACAGCGCAAAATCCGACTTCCTGGCCATGATGAGCCACGAACTGCGCACGCCGATGAATGGCGTACTGGGTATGTTGCAGTTGCTCGAAACCACCACCATGACCGACGAACAAACCGAATATGCCGCGCTGGCATCGGAGTCCACCGAGCATCTGCTCAAAGTCATTAACGACATCCTCGATTTCTCGCGTATCGAGCGTTCGGCCCTGGAGTTGGAGCACATCCCGTTCAATCTGCTGGAGCTGATCCAGAGCTGCATCCAATCCTTCCAGCACAGCGCCATACAGCGTGGCCTGGCGCTGGAGTCATCGATTCCGCCAGGCATGGAGCCGTTACAGGTCCAGGGCGATCCGACCCGCATCCGCCAGATTCTGGTCAACCTGATAGGCAACGCGCTGAAATTCACCGAGCAAGGCGCTATTAGTGTCGAACCACACTGGCAAACCCTGGACCATGAGTTGCTGTGGTTCACCTGTACTGTGCGCGACAGCGGAATTGGCATCTCGACCGAACGCCTGGAATTGATGTTCGACGCTTTCCAGCAAGCCGACAGCTCCATTTCACGGCGTTACGGGGGCACCGGCCTGGGCCTGCCCATTGCCCGCACGCTGGCCGAACGCATGGGCGGCACATTGCGCGCCCAAAGCGACGAAGGCCAAGGCTCGGTATTTACCCTGGAAATTCCGCTGGCGATCTACCAACAAAGCCTGCCGGTCATTGCGCCGGATATCCAAGGCAAAGCCAGCGCGGGCGACGGGCGCAATGTACTGCTGGTGGAAGACAACCCGGTCAACCGCACTGTCGTCGAGGCCATGTTGCGCAGCCTGGGATTCGAGGTCAGCATTGCGACCGATGGCGCCCAGGCCATTCGCAGCGCCGAAAGCCTGATCTTTACCGCGATCCTGATGGATTGCCGCCTGCCGTTGATCGATGGCTACGAAGCCACCCGACAGATTCGCCGGCTGCCCGGCTGTGCCGACCTGCCGATCATTGCGTTGACGGCCAACGCACTGCAGGGCGACCGGGAAGCCTGCCTGGCGGCTGGAATGAACGACTACCTGGCCAAGCCGTTCAAACGCACGGATTTGCAACAAATCCTACAACGCTGGGTTCATTAGATGATTACCGGCAGCCAACTGCGACTGGCGTGAAAGACGAAAGTGCGGCAGTCTTAGGCACCCGAACGGACCTGTAAAAAGGTCAGGTTTAAAATTTCAGTGCACAAGTGTACATTCATGTCCTTGATGCTGTGACTTTCACTACAACGCAATAGTCTACGTGTAGGCTGCCGATAAGAGGCAAGCACGCTTCAGTCGGTCGGGAAGATTTACCCTACCCTGCCGCATGGGATTATTGAGGAGCTCGCATGACCAAACAAAACGCCTTTACCCGGGAAGACCTGCTGCGCTGCAGTCGCGGTGAGCTGTTCGGCCCAGGTAACGCGCAATTGCCCGCCCCGAACATGCTGATGGTAGATCGCATCACCCATATCAGCGAAGAGGGTGGCAAGTACGGCAAAGGTGAATTGGTCGCCGAGCTGGATATCAATCCGGACCTGTGGTTCTTCGCCTGCCACTTCGAAGGCGATCCGGTAATGCCAGGCTGCCTGGGCCTTGACGCCATGTGGCAACTGGTCGGTTTCTTCCTCGGCTGGCAAGGTCTGCCGGGCCGCGGCCGCGCCCTGGGTTCGGGCGAAGTGAAGTTCTTTGGCCAGGTCCTGCCGACCGCCAAGAAAGTCACCTATAACATTCAAATCAAGCGCGTCCTCAAGGGCAAGCTGAACCTGGCCATCGCCGATGGTTCGGTGAGCGTCGACGGTCGCGAGATCTACACCGCCGACGGCCTTCGCGTCGGCGTGTTTACTTCCACTGACAACTTTTAAGGGTTATCCGCATGCGCCGCGTCGTTATCACTGGTCTGGGCATCGTTTCGTGCCTGGGCAATGACAAAGAGACCGTCTCCGCTAACCTGCGTGCAAGTCGCCCTGGCATCCGCTTCAACCCGGAATATGCCGAAATGGGTCTGCGTAGCCAGGTTTCCGGCTCCATCGACCTGCCCCTCGAAGAACTGATCGATCGCAAGATCTATCGCTTCGTCGGCCACGCCGCAGCTTATGCCTACCTGGCCATGAAAGATGCAATCGCCGATTCCGGCTTGAGCGACGACCAGGTGTCCAACGTGCGAACCGGCCTGATCGCCGGTTCGGGCGGCGCGTCCACCCTCAACCAGATGGAAGCGCTGGACATCCTGCGTGAAAAAGGCGTCAAGCGCGTCGGTCCGTACCGCGTCACGCGGACCATGGGCAGCACCGTTTCCGCGTGCCTGGCCACCCCTTTCCAGATCAAGGGCGTGAACTACTCGATCTCCTCCGCTTGCGCCACCAGTGCTCACTGCATCGGTACCGCGGTCGAGCAGATCCAGCTGGGCAAGCAGGACATCGTGTTCGCCGGCGGCGGTGAAGAAGAGCATTGGAGCCAATCGTTCCTGTTCGACGCCATGGGCGCGCTGTCGACCCAATACAACGAAACCCCGGAAAAGGCCTCGCGTGCCTACGATGCCAAGCGTGACGGTTTCGTCATCGCCGGCGGTGGCGGCATGGTGGTGGTCGAGGAGCTGGAACACGCCCTGGCCCGTGGCGCGAAGATCTACGCGGAAATCGTCGGCTACGGCGCCACCTCCGACGGCTACGACATGGTCGCACCAAGCGGCGAAGGCGCCATCCGCTGCATGCAGATGGCCATGTCCACCGTTGACACTCCGATCGACTACCTGAACACCCACGGCACTTCGACTCCGGTCGGCGATGCCAAGGAAATGGAAGGTGTTCGCGCGGTATTCGGCGACAAGGCACCGGCCATCAGCTCTACCAAGAGCCTGTCTGGCCACTCTCTGGGCGCCGCAGGCGTTCACGAAGCGATCTACTGCCTGTTGATGATGGAAGGGAACTTCATGGCAGGTTCTGCCAACATCGACGAACTGGATCCGGCAATTGCCGACATGCCGATCCTGACCAAGACCCGTGAAGATGCCAGCATCAACACCGTGATGAGCAACAGCTTCGGCTTCGGCGGCACCAATGCCACCCTCGTGCTGAAACGCTGGCAGGGCAAGTAAGCCTCGCAGCTCGATCCCGTGAAAACGCCCCGATTCCGGGGCGTTTTTTTTGGCCTTGGGAAAAGCGTCCGGCATATCGACTCAGCGAACGGTAAAGCTCTTCTGCGTCAGCAGGCGGTCACCCTGGAACACCATGAAGCGCCACTCACCCGGCACCACTTCATACTGCTCCGTGAATTCATAAGCCATTACGTCCTGTGGCGCGCCAGGCACCAGCTTCTGGGTCACTTCAAACTTGTCATGCCGCACCCCATCCGCGGTGCGGATGCCGGGAGTGAAGTAAAGCAACGTCAGCGGCGTGTCTTCAGCGACTTTTCCGAGCAACTGGTAGCGCAGGCCAAATTTAGTCCCCAGTTTCGCCGGCACCTCGGTGGTGGGCTGGATCTGCTCATTGCTGCGGCGTAGCACGCGTTCCCCCGACTGCAGTTCGGCTTTCGGGCCTTCAAACACGCCGTACTCCACCGGCCCTTCGATACGGACTTCGGCGCTGGCCAAGCCGCTGATCATCATCAGCGCCGCCAGGGCGCTTAAACGGGTTAGGTGCATAGTGCGCTCCTTGGTTGAGATGGCGGGAGCTTATGACACCGGTGTGACGGGAGAATGACAATCTGTGCGGCGTGATCGGAGCGCCTACAGAGATTTCGGCAGAATGGAGAGGAAATTATCCCGTGCGACCTTTCGCGCAACGTCTTCAGGCAAAGCATCAAGGAACGGATCAAAGCTGTGCATTTTCTCGCCCAACTTGTTGAAACGCCCTACCACATCGGAGCCAATCATGAAGCGCTCCGGGAAGCGCTCTACCAGCTTGACCCACTCGGGCCTGGGTTTGCCCGCCTCGTCCAGCAAATACGGCGTGAGCACGCTCCAGGACAGGTCGATGTACAAATTGGGATAGGCTTCCAGCATCCGACTCAGGGTTGGCAACAGAAACTCCAGCTGCGTCTGGTGCCGATGAATCTCCATGCTCGTGCCGGCATGTGCCCAGATAAACCGCGTATGAGGATGATTACGCAGCGGCTCCTCGATTTCCGCCAGGTACAGCGGGTTGCGCTCACGCTTGGAAGTGATGTTGGAGTGCAGCATCACCGGCAAGTCGTTTTCTGCAGCCAGATGATAGATCCGGGTCATGGCTTCATTATTTGCCCGTGGCGTGTCTCCCGATGTCAGCGCGGTCAGGTCGTCGTGTCGAGTGAAAACCTCGCCGATGCCCTGCCAAAGACCGGGATTAAGGTCGAGCATACGCTGGATATGCGCGGCGGAATTCTTGTCGTTGGGGTTGAACCCCGCCAGGAACGGGTGGAAGCGCTGGCGCTGCTCGGGTGAGAGCTTGTTGACCGCTGCCGCAACGATCACATCGGTGGCGCTATACCAATAGGCATCAGCATCATCGCCGGCGTAGTAACGCGGGCGCTTGGGCTCGTCCTCGTGCCATTTTTTTGCGACCGGGACGCCAGAGATCATCACATGCTCGATGTGATTGTCGGCCATGGCCTTGAGCAGCTTGTCCATGCCCGCCGTTTCCTGGAAGAAATCAACGTAATGCAGGTGTACGTCGCTGTAGGCATAGTCGCGAGCCTGTGCAGCGCAACTGATGGCAGCGAACAATAGGGCAACGCTCAAACGGGTCCAGGGCACGGGAAACTCTCGATATATGACGATAAAAAGTAGACCGCACGGCAACCGCTAGGGTTCAGCGATAAAAAACACGGAACACCCGCGTGCCAGCATGCTCTATAACTGCATGATCTTCATCCCGCCATCTTATGAGGTTCGCCATGCCTGTTACCGTAAACACACTGAACGCCGACAACTTTCGCCATAGCGTCAATATCAATAACCATGAGCTGTTTACCGACCTGCCCAAGAGCCTCGGTGGCGACGACTCGGCGCCCTCCCCCCATGACTACTTCGACGCGGCCCTGGCGTCGTGCAAAGCCTTGACCGTCAAGCTCTACGCCCAGAAAAAAGACATCCCGCTGACCGGTGTGACTGTGGAAGTCACCCACGACGCCACCGAGGAGCAAAAGGGCAAATACAAACTCAACGTCAAGCTGACCCTCAAGGGTGTGCTCACCGACGCACAGCGCGATGAGTTGCACAGGGTTGCAGACAAGTGTCCGGTACACAAGTTGATGACCACGGCCGAAGTAACCATCGAGACCAGGCTCTCGGAAGGCGCTTTCAGCCAATAACCCCAAACCCTGTCGAGCGGGTTATGCTCAAGCCATCCAAACCCGCTCAGACTGGGATGCACCATGACCACAATGACCGTGATCCGCCCTCGCCCAGAAGACGTCGAGGGCCAGCCGATCCTGCGCCCGCTGCCTTCACGGCAATGCCGCAGCGTCGGGCCTTTCGTGTTCTTCGACCACATGCTTACTACCCGCTACGCCCCTGGCACCGGAATGAATATTCGCCAGCACCCGCACATCGGCTTGTCGACACTGACCTATCTGTTTGAAGGTGAACTGCTGCACAAGGACAGTCTTGGCTCCGATCAGGTGGTCAAGGCCGGTGACGTCAGCTGGATGACCGCAGGCAGCGCGATTGCCCACGTCGAACGTACACCCGAGGTACTCAAGGCCAACGGCTTCAGCCTGCATGGGTTGCAAGTCTGGCTGGCATCGCCCAAGGACCACGAGACGGGACCTGGACATTACAGCCATCACCCGGCAGCGAGCCTACCGGCGAGCGACAACCTGGGGGTACAGATCCGCCTGATCGCGGGTAATGGGTTCTGCCTCGAATCACCGGTACCGGTGCTATCGCCCACGCTGTATGCCGAAGTGCAGATGCAAACGGCCACGACACTGCTGATTCCCGATGAACATGAGGAACGCGCAGTATATGTACTGGAAGGCGAAGCTCAGTTGGATGGCGAAGCGCTAGAGGCGCACACCCTGGTTGTGTTACCTGGACGGCAGGAGATGACGTTGTTTGCCGAAAGCGATTGCCATCTGGTGATATTCGGTGGCGCGGCGCTGGATGGGCCACGGCGGATCAACTGGAATTTTGTGGCGAGCGATCCGGCACTGATCGAACAGGCGCGGCAACGGTGGGCAGCTGGGGATTGGCCGACGGTGCCCGGAGAAACTGAAAGAATTGAATTGCCTGTCAGATAACTATCGCGGGCAAGCCCGCTCCCACATTCGAATTCGGTCAACTGTGGAAGCGGGCTTGCTCGCAAAAAGGCCAGAACAGGCGCTAAGATTCAGCCCTTGAACACTTCATCCAACAGGTTATGCATCGACCGGAAGGCCCGCTCAGCGGTCTTCGCGTCATACATCATCTTGCCCGGCACATTGGCTTGCGGGTCGGTGAAGGAATGCACCGCACCGCCATAACTAAGCAACTGCCAATCTACATCCGCCGCGTTCATTTCATCTTCGAACGCCGGCAATTGCTCTTTGGGTACCAATGGGTCGCTAGCGCCATGCAACACCAACACTGAACCTTTGATGTTCTTCGCATCTGCCGGGTTCGGCGTATCGAGAGTGCCGTGGAACGAGACCGCAGCCTTGACCGGCGCACCGGTACGGGCCAGTTCCAGGGAACAGCAGCCGCCGAAGCAAAAGCCGAAGGTCGCCAGTTTCGACGTATCGACCGCAGCCTCAGTCTGCCCTTGCAGTTGCTCGAATGCCGCCTGCATGCGTTTGTTGAGCAACGCACGGTCATTTTTCAACGGCATCATTGCCGCCCCGGCTTCATCGCCATTCGACGGGCGCACTTTTTGCCCGTAGAGATCGGCGATCAACACTACATAGCCCTTGCCGGCCACGGCCTTGGCGATCTCTTCGGCACCTGCGCTGACGCCCATCCAGTTCGGCGCCATCAACAAACCCGGTCGCGGCTCCTTCTGACTGGCATCAAACGCCAGGCGGCTTTCATAAGACTGACCATCAATCTGATAGACCACAGAACGTACGGTGACTTGACTCATCATCTTCTCCAGCTAGGATCACTAGAACGAAAAAGCCCGCCGAAGCGGGCTTTTCTCCATCAGTGCTAAACCGACAACTCAACCAATAACTTGTTCAGTCGGCGCACATACGCGGCCGGGTCTTTCAAGCTGTCGCCGGCAGCCAGAGCTGCCTGATCGAAGAGAATGTGCGACAGGTCGCCAAAACGCTCTTCGCTCTGCTCGCCGTCGAGTTTCTCGATCAATGGGTGAGCCGGGTTGAATTCGAAGATCGGCTTGGAGTCCGGAACCTTCTGGCCGCTGGCTTCGAGGATCTGGCGCATCTGCATGCCCAGGTCCTGCTCGCCGATGGCCAGGATCGCCGGGGAGTCGGTCAGGCGGTGGGAAACCCGCACTTCGCTGACGGCATCGCCCAACGCAGTCTTGATTCGTTCGACCAGACCCTCTTTGGACTTGGCCACTTCTTCAGCAGCTTTTTTGTCTTCTTCCGAATCCAGGTTACCCAAGTCCAGGTCGCCACGAGCGACATCGACAAAGGTCTTGCCGTCGAACTCGCTGAGGTAGCTCATCAGCCACTCATCGATACGGTCGGTGAGCAGCAGTACTTCGATGCCTTTCTTACGGAAGACTTCCAGGTGCGGGCTGTTCTTGACCTGAGCATAGGTTTCACCGGTCAGATAGTAAATCTTGTCCTGACCTTCCTTGGCGCGAGCCAGGTATTCAGCCAAGGACACGATCTGCTCGCCGTCTTCCCCCTGGGTGGAGGCGAAGCGCAGCAGCCCGGCGATTTTTTCCTTGTTGGCGAAATCTTCTGCCGGACCTTCTTTCATGACTTGGCCGAAGTTTTTCCAGAAGCCTTTGTATTGCTCCGGCTCGTTCTTCGCCAGTTTTTCCAGCATGTCGAGGACACGCTTGGTCAGCGCCGACTTCATCGAATCAATGATCGGGTCTTTCTGCAGGATTTCCCGCGATACGTTCAGCGACAGGTCGTTGGAATCCACCACACCCTTGATGAAGCGCAGGTACAGCGGCAGGAAGGACTCTGCCTGGTCCATGACGAACACACGCTGTACGTACAGCTTGAGGCCTTTAGGGGCTTCACGCTGGTACAGGTCGAACGGGGCGCGCGCCGGCACATACAGCAGGGAACTGTATTCCAGCTTGCCTTCGACCTTGTTATGACTCCAGCTCAGCGGGTTCTCGTAGTCATGACCGATGTGTTTATAGAACTCCTGGTATTCCTCGTCCTTGATCTCGGTACGAGGACGGGTCCACAGGGCGCTGGCGCGGTTGACCACTTCCCACTCCGCAGCAGGCGCTTCTTCGCCTTCTGCAGCAGCTTGTTCCTTGGGCAACTCGATCGGCAGGGCGATGTGGTCGGAGTACTTCTTGATGATGTTGCGCAGGCGCCAACCATCGGCAAACTCGTCTTCACCGGACTTCAGGTGCAGGACAATACGGGTGCCGCGATCCTCTTTCTCGACGGTGGCGACTTCAAACTCGCCCTCACCTTTGGACGACCAATGCACACCGTCGCTGGCGGCAAGGCCGGCGCGACGGCTGAACACTTCAACCTGGTCGGCAACGATAAACGCGGAATAGAACCCCACGCCGAACTGGCCGATCAAGTGCGAGTCTTTTTTCTGGTCACCTGACAGATTCTTCATGAAATCGGCGGTGCCGGATTTGGCGATGGTCCCCAGGTGGGTGATCACATCGTCACGGCTCATGCCGATGCCGTTGTCTTCGAGGGTGACGGTTTTCGCGTCTTTGTCGAAGCTCACGCGGATTTTCAGCTCTGCGCCACCTTCCAGCAACTCTGGCTTGGACAGGGCTTCGAAACGTAATTTGTCGACAGCGTCAGAGGCGTTCGAGATCAATTCGCGAAGGAAAATTTCCTTGTTGGAATACAGCGAATGGATCATGAGGTGCAGCAGCTGCTTCACCTCGGTCTGGAAGCCCAGGGTTTCCTTTTGAGTTTCCACACTCATGGTCATCAAACTCCAATTTGGATGGCAATGGCCGCCCCCTTGAGGGTTGGCGGCGGGTTGTCATCAAAGTTGGGGGCTAAGACCAGAATTTCAAGGGCAACTGTATTCCGGGATCTTGAAATGGGCGCGGGCCGTGGCGATAGGTTCAGCCTGAGTGCTTTGCCAGGCGTTGATCGCGACATTGGCCACTCGCCGGCCCTGGCGCCACACCTGACATTGGGCGTAGGTGTCGCGAAACTGCCCGGCCCGCAGGTAGTCGAGGGAAAAATCGACAATCTTGGGCATGCTTCTTTCAACGCCGGGCGCACCGGTGAATATCAGCAGATGCAGCGCTGCCGACAGCTCCATAAAGCCCGCAATGACCCCGCCATGGATCGCCGGCAATATCGGGTTACCAATGTTGTCCTTGTTGGCCGGCATGCAAAATAACAACTCGTCGCCCTGGCGCGTGCATTGGATGCCGATCAGCCTGGCGTAGGGTATCTGGTCGAGCACTGCCTTATAGTCACCGCGCCTGTGGGCCTGTTCCATGCGCGTCCTGAATCGATGAGTCATGCCTGCTCTCCCTTGATCACGCTGCCCAAACCCTGCGTGCCCTTGAGCCGCTTGCCCATGCGCATGAAAGTACCCACCACATGGGCAATGGGCTGCTGTGGATCATCCTGATAGGCATAACCACGGGTAAAAATCACATCCTTGGTCACTCGATAGCATTGAGCGAAACCGAACACGGTTTTATGGGGCTCGGCCTGATGCATGTAGTCAATGCGCAAGTCCAAGGTGGGACACACTTCGAACTCTGGCAACACACACAGGGTGGCCATGCCACAGGCGGTGTCCATCAACGAGGTAAGGGCCCCCCCATGGATCACTCCTGTCTGCAGGTCGGCGACAATGTCCAGGCTGTAGGGCAGCAGCAGCGTCATGCCATCGCTACCGGCGTCATGAACCTGAATACCCAGCACCTGACAGTGGCGCAAGGCGGAGACGAAGCGCACGGAACGCTCTAAAATGAGGTTATCGGTCATTCGATAAAGACTCTTATTAGTATTGATTCGACAAAAAAGATAACCCGCAAGAAAGTTCCATGGCGAAATGCCTTATATATCTGTAAGACTAAGGAACTAATGGCCACACCTCATGCTCGAAAGGCCAGTAGATATCTTCAATAAGGAGAAACACCCCATGCGCAAGACTTTAGCCGTTTCCTTGATGTTGGCCGCTGCCCTTGGCCTCGCTGCCTGCGATAAAAAATCCGAGGACAAAGCTCAGGATGCAACTCAACACGCTGAACAAGCTCAAGAAAAAATGAGCGAAGCTCAGGATAAAGTGAACGACGCTGCAAAAGAAAACGCTGAAGCAGCCAAAGCTAAAGCTGAATCTGACGCTGCTGCAGCCAAAGAAGCTGCTGCTGCCGCTGCACCTGCCACACCTGCAACCGGTTCTTGAGTCTGACGACTTGAATACCCTGGCTTGAATAGCCATTTGCAAAAAAAGCCCGCTTAATAGCGGGCTTTTTTTGTCTAAGGTTTACTCTGCCCAGTGCAACCACTGCTCGCGCACCATAGCCGGTCAACTCAGGATGTCGCTTCCTTCGTCGACTCAGGCACGGGGGCCTCCGTCGGGGTGTAGACCATCACTTCCAGGACGTCGGAATGAAACTCCCGACGATATAACACCAGCACTACTCCTGAACTCATCAACATGAACAACCATGGACTGATAAACCAGGCGAGCATGGTCATACCGAAATAATAAGCGCGCAGGCCAAGGTTGAACTGGTTGGCTGCCATCGAAATCACCCGCGCCGCCCGAGAGGCAAATGCCTTGCGCTCCTGTTCAGAAACATGCCGCTCACCAACCATCGGCGCCGAGCCCACCAATACCGCGGCAAAGTTGTATTGGCGCATGCACCAACTGAAAGTGAAGAAGGCATATACGAATACCAGCGCCAGACATAACAACTTGATTTCCGACATGCCCTGGGAGGCTTGCTGCACCATAGGAATATCCGCCAGCAACGACACCGCCCGCTCCGATGCGCCCAGCACGGTCAAGATACCGGCAAGGATAATCAAGGTACTGGAGGCGAAGAACGAGGCATTGCGCTCCAGGTTACCAACTACACTGGCATCCGCGATCCGGTTGTCGCGCAACAGCATCCGACGCATCCAGTCTTCGCGATACAAATGCAGGACGCTGGCCAGGCACGCAGTATCCCGAGCCTTCCAACTTGCATAGCGGGTGTAGCCACCCCAACAAATCACAAACCAGAGCGCGGCAAGCAGATGGATCAAATTGGCTTCGACGAACGACATTCGGTTCCTTTACACGATGAGTTTGGCGAACGCAGAACAATGTGGGAGCCAGCTTGCTTGCTCTCACTTTGAATGAGTTCCAACTTTTGGATTTCGTAACCCTTCGACGTTAGCTCACAGAAAAAGACACTGCTCGTCGCCCACAAAAAATGCCCCGGATCGATTGATACGGGGCATTTCGGTGTCAGCGTATGACCGGACGCTTAAGCGATGGCTTCGCTGCGCTTGCCGAGCAACCGGTCAACGAAGACCGCAACCACCAGCGTCATCACTGACGGCACCAGCCAGGCCAGACCTTGATCACTGAGCGGCAGATCGGCCAGTTGAGTGGGCATCCAATCCGCCAGGCCTGCGCCCTTAAGCGCATCGATACAGCCGAAGATGAACGACACCAGCATGACCGGACCGACAATTCGCCCTTGCTCCTGCCAGAAGTCTTTGCAGAAGCTCAGGGCCACCAACACGATGCATGGCGGGTAGATTGCGGTAAGCACCGGGATCGAGAACGCAATCAGCTTGGTCAGGCCCAGGTTAGATACCACCAGTGAGAATACCGCCAGGATCACCACCAGGGTTTTATAGGACAGCGGCAGCACCCGGCTGAAATACTCGGCACAAGCACAGGTCAGGCCTACGGCCGTCACCAGGCATGCCAGGGAAATCAGTACCGCCAGGAAACCGCTGCCCAAAGAGCCGAAAGTGTGCTGTACGTAAGCATGCAACACCGCCGCGCCGTTGGTGGCACCGGTCGCCACTTCGTGGCTGCTTGACCCCAGGCGGAACAGGCTGATGTACACCAATGCCAGGCCCACACCGGCAATCAGGCCGGCGATGATCGCGTAGCGAGTGATCAATTGGGGCGACTCGACGCCACGGGAACGAATGGCATTGACGATGACGATGCCAAAAACCAACGCGCCCAAGGTATCCATGGTCAGGTAGCCATTGATGAAGCCCTGGGAAAACGGCGCCGCCACATACTCGGGCGTAGCAACGCCCACATCACCGGCCGGCAGCGCAAAGGCCGCGATGCCGAGTACCGCCAGGGCGATGATCTTCAACGGCGCCAGGAAGCGACCCACGGTATCGAGCAAACGCCCTGGATACAGGGAAATGAAGAACACCAGCAGGAAGTACACCGAGCTGTAGAGGAACAGTGCCAGCGGGCTCTCACCGGTCAACGGTGCAAGGCCTACTTCAAAGGAGACGGTCGCGGTACGCGGGGTGGCGAACAACGGCCCGACGGCCAGGTAGGCCGCCGCGGCCAGCAAGCCACCGGCGATCTTGCCGATAGGGCTGCTCAGCGCGTCCATTGCGCCACCGACCTTGGCCAGCGCGACTACGGTCACCACAGGCAAGCCGACTGCGGTGATCAAAAAGCCCAGCGCCGCCATCCAGACATGAGGTCCGGACTGCAAGCCGACGATAGGCGGGAAGATGATGTTGCCGGCGCCCACGAACAGGGCAAACGTCATAAAGCCCAACGCCAGGATATCCTGGCTTTTCAACACTTTCATTTGAGGAAATACCACACTACTGAATCGGAATTTAGAGAGGGATTCCCTGTGGATGAGGGAACTGCTGCCGACCCGGATGGGGGACGACCGTTCTAGCGCGCAGCTTCCTTTTGGGAGGCGGACGCATAAAGAGGCGGCAAGGGTACCGAATTAAGCCGACAAACGCACTGTTGCGGGGCGCACTGTCCGATAAGCGACATTCGAATGTCGCGTTTTCATACTTAATTTGGCAACACGGACAAAAAGTGGGAGGGCGCTTGCTCCCGATGGCGGTGTGTCAGTCAGCATAGACAGTGACTGGTACATGGCTATCGGGAGCAAGCCCCCTCCCACATTTGATCTTCAGCAAGCCCCAGAACGCACAAAGGCCACCCGAAGGTGGCCTTTGTGTGGTCAAGCGTCAGCTAAGCGCGAGGCTTACTTGATCGCCCAGCCGGTCAGCTCGGACAAAGCTTTGCCGATGTCTGCCAGCGAACGCACGGTTTTCACGCCTGCGTCTTCCAGGGCAGCAAACTTCTCGTCTGCAGTGCCCTTGCCGCCAGAGATGATTGCGCCAGCATGGCCCATGCGCTTGCCAGCAGGGGCAGTCACACCAGCGATGTAGGAAACAACCGGCTTGGTCACGTGTGCCTTGATGTAGGCAGCCGCTTCTTCTTCAGCCGAACCGCCGATCTCACCGATCATTACGATCGCTTCGGTCTTCGGGTCTTCCTGGAACAGCTTCAGGATATCGATGAAGTTCGAACCTGGGATTGGGTCACCGCCGATGCCGACGCAAGTCGACTGACCGAAACCGGCATCAGTGGTCTGCTTAACAGCTTCATAGGTCAGGGTGCCGGAACGGGAAACGATACCGACCTTGCCTGGCAAGTGAATGTGACCTGGCATGATGCCGATCTTGCATTCGCCTGGGGTGATCACGCCTGGGCAGTTAGGGCCGATCAGGACTACACCCAGCTCGTCGCACTTAACTTTGGCGTCCAGCATGTCCAGGGTAGGAATGCCTTCGGTGATGCAGACGATCAGCTTGATGCCGCCGAATGCTGCTTCCAGGATCGAATCCTTGCAGAAAGGAGCTGGAACGTAGATCACGCTGGCGGTAGCGCCAGTTTGAGCAACAGCATCTTTCACGGTGTTAAACACTGGCAGCCCCAAGTGCTCGGTGCCGCCTTTGCCCGGAGTTACGCCACCAACCATCTTGGTGCCGTATTCGATGGCTTGCTGGGTGTGGAAGCTACCTTGCGAACCGGTAATACCCTGGCAGATAACTTTGGTGTCTTTATTGATCAGGACGCTCATTATTTGCCCTCCGCAGCTTTGACAACTTGTTGAGCAGCGTCGGTCAGGCTGGTAGCCGCGATGATGTTCAAACCGCTTTCTGCCAGTACTTTAGCGCCCAGTTCAGCGTTGTTGCCTTCAAGGCGAACAACAACCGGGATTTTCACGCCGACTTCTTTCACTGCACCGATGATGCCTTCGGCAATCATGTCGCAGCGAACGATGCCGCCGAAGATGTTGACCAATACTGCCGCGACGTTGGAGTCGGACAGGATGATCTTGAACGCTTCGGTAACGCGTTCCTTGGTAGCACCACCACCTACGTCGAGGAAGTTGGCTGGCTTGCCGCCATGCAGGTTGACAATGTCCATGGTACCCATGGCCAGGCCAGCACCGTTGACCATGCAACCGATGTTACCTTCCAGGGCTACGTAGTTCAGTTCGAACTTGGCAGCGTGCGCTTCGCGCGGATCGTCTTGCGACGGATCGTGGAAAGTCTTCAGCTTAGGCTGACGGTACATGGCGTTGGCGTCGATGTTGATCTTGGCGTCGAGGCAATGCAGATCGCCGTCAGCCTTGATCACCAGCGGGTTCACTTCCAGCAGGGCCAGATCGTGATCCTGGAACAGTTTGGCCAGACCTACGAAGATCTTGGCGAACTGGGCAACTTGCTTGCCTTCCAGACCCAGCTGGAAAGCCAGCTCGCGACCCTGGAATGGCTGAGCGCCAACCAGTGGGTCGATAGTGGCTTTCAGAATTTTTTCTGGGGTTTCGTGAGCGATCTTCTCAATGTCCACGCCACCTTCGGTGGAGGCCATGAACACGATGCGACGGCTCGAACGGTCAACGACAGCGCCCAGGTACAGCTCTTTAGCGATATCAGTGCACGATTCAACCAGGATCTTGGTGACTGGCTGGCCATTGGCGTCAGTCTGGTAAGTCACCAGACGCTTGCCCAGCCACTGCTGTGCGAAGGCCTTGGCGTCTTCTTTGCTGCGAACCAGCTTAACGCCGCCCGCTTTACCGCGACCACCAGCGTGGACCTGGGCTTTGACAACCCATTCAGTACCGCCGATTTTGTCGCAAGCTTCTGCTGCTGCTTCCGGGGTGTCTACTGCGTAGCCCTTGGATACTGGCAGGCCGTATTCAGCGAACAGCTGCTTACCCTGATACTCGTGAAGATTCATGCTTTTTACCGTCTTCGTTAGGTACTGCGCATTCGGCGCTGCGCTCATTATGAGTGCCGCGCCACCTGTGACTGCTGCTTGCCCAGCTCCACCGCCCTAAGGCCGGCAAAGCTGCGCAAGACTGCGTCCAGCGGATATTCCGCGGTGAGTCTTGCGCGCAAGGCTCACGACGGGCAACCGCCGTGGTTTCTTATTATCTCGCTTAGCGCTTCTTCTTGTTGGCAATGTGGATGGCATGGCCATTCACTGCCAACGCGGCTTCGTGCAGCGCTTCAGACAGGGTCGGATGGGAGAAAACCATCATGCCGATGTCTTCGGCGCTGGTGCCGAATTCCATACCAATAGCGCCCTGCTGAACCAGCTCTGCTGCGCCTGGGCCAATCACGTGGACACCCAGTACGCGGTCAGTCTTGGCATCAGCGATGACTTTGACAAAGCCGCCAGTGTCGTTCGCTGCCATGGCACGGCCAGAAGCGGCAAACGGGAAGGTGCCGACGTTAACTTCAACGCCTTCAGCTTTCAACTGCTGTTCGTTTTTACCGACCCATGCAATTTCCGGATGGGTGTAGATCACGGACGGGATCAGGTCGTAGTTCATCTGGGTCTTGTGACCCTTGATGCGCTCGACGACCATGATGCCTTCTTCGGACGCCTTGTGCGCGAGCATCATGCCGCGAACCACGTCACCGATGGCGTAGACGCCAGGAACAGTGGTCGCGCAGTGATCGTCAACGTGGATGAAGCCACGCTCGTCGATAGTCACACCGCTGTCAGCTGCCAGCAGATCAGCGGTCACTGGACGGCGACCAACGGCAACGATCAGCTTGTCGAAAGTGATGGTCTGCTCGCCATCCTTGTCGGTGTAGGTCACGACAACTTCTTCGCCGTTGACTTTCGAACCGGTTACACGAGCGCCCAGCTTGATGTCCAGACCTTGCTTGGTCAGGGTTTTCAGCGCTTCTTTGGACACTGCAGTGTCGGCAGCCAGCAGGAACGTGTCCAGGGCTTCCAGCACGGTTACTTGCGAACCCAGGCGGGACCAGACCGAACCCAGTTCCAGGCCGATCACGCCAGCGCCGATCACGCCAAGGCGTTTTGGAACCGATTGGAACTCCAGGGCACCGGTCGAATCGACGATCACGTTCTGGTCAACTGGAGCCGGTGGAATGTCGATTGGACGCGAACCCGGAGCCAGGATCACGTTCTCGGCCTCGATGATCTCGGTCGAACCGTCTGGCTTGGTGATTTCAACTTTCTTGCCGGCCAGCAGTTTGCCGTGGCCTTGCAGGGACGTGACGCCATTGGCCTTGAACAAGGTGGCAACGCCGGAAGTCAGGCCTTTGACGATGTTGGCCTTGCGGCCGACCATTGCCGGTACATCCATGGTCACGCCAGCGTGGTTGATACCGTGGATCGCGAAACCGTCTTGGGCTTCATGAAACTTCCAGGAGCTGTCCAGCAGCGCCTTGGAAGGAATGCAACCAACATTCAGGCAAGTACCGCCCAGCGCCAGTTTGCCTTCCTTGTCAGTGTATTTTTCGATGCAAGCAGTCGAGAGGCCCAGTTGTGCGGCCTTGATAGCGGCGACGTAGCCGCCAGGGCCCGCACCAATCACTACAACGTCAAATTTCTGAGACATGAAAATAGATCCTCTATTTAGCGGCAAGCTTCAAGCATCAAGCTGCAAGCCAAGCTGCTTTTACTTGCAGCTTGTAGCTTGCAACTTGAAGCTGCTTCAATCAAATATCCAGCAGCAGACGAGCCGGGTCTTCCAGCAGGTTCTTGATAGTCACCAGGAATGTCACGGCTTCTTTACCGTCGATCAGGCGGTGATCGTAGGACAGTGCCAGGTACATCATCGGACGAATCACGACTTGGCCGTTGATCGCCATAGGGCGCTGGATGATGTTGTGCATCCCCAGGATCGCCGCTTGTGGCGGGTTGACGATCGGGGTCGACATCATCGAACCGAAAGTACCACCGTTAGTAATGGTGAACGTACCGCCAGTCATCTCGTCGATGGTCAGCTTGCCGTCACGGGCTTTCTTGCCGAAGCCGGCGATGCCGCCTTCGATTTCAGCCAGGCTCATCAGTTCGGCGTTACGCAGAACCGGCACTACCAGGCCACGGTCGCTGGATACGGCAACGCCGATATCTGCGTAGCCATGGTAAACGATGTCGCCGCCGTCGATCGAAGCGTTGACTGCCGGGAAGCGTTTCAGCGCCTCGGTAGCCGCCTTTACAAAGAACGACATGAAGCCAAGGCGCACGCCATTGTGGGACTTCTCGAACAGATCCTTGTACTTCGAACGCAGGGCCATGACTTCAGTCATGTCGACTTCGTTGAACGTGGTCAGCATCGCCATGTTCGATTGTGCTTCAACCAGGCGCTTGGCCACGGTGGCACGTACGCGGGTCATCGGTACGCGCTTCTCGGTGCGGTCGCCAGCGGCGAACACAGGAGCAGCGGCAGCCGGGGCAGCAGCCTTGGCAGGCGCGGCAGCCGGAGCGTTTTTCTTGGCTTCAACAGCAGCTACCACGTCTTCCTTGGTCACACGGCCGTCTTTGCCGGTGCCTTTGATGGAAGCCAGGTTGATACCGTTTTCTTCAGCCAACTGACGCGCAGCCGGTGCAGCGATTGGATCTTCACCACCAGCAGCCGGAGCGGCAGCAGCAGGTGCGGCAGCCGGAGCAGCAGCGGCGGCTGGAGCAGCGGCAGCAGCGCTACCCTCTTCGATCGAACCCAGTACCTGGTTGGACAGGACGGTAGCGCCTTCCTCGGCAACGATGGCACCCAGCACGCCGTCGGCTTCAGCCAACACTTCCAGAACGACTTTGTCGGTCTCGATGTCGACGATCAGGTCGTCACGCTTGACGGCTTCGCCTGGTTTCTTGTGCCAGGTGGCAACGGTGCCATCGGCAACCGATTCCGGGAATGAGGGGGCTTTGATTTCGATAGCCATTATCTGTGGTCCTTAAAATTCGGTTTCAGTCAGCGCGAAGGCGTTAAACAGTGAAAGCATCTTGCAGCAGTTTTTCCTGCTGCTCGGCGTGCATCGATGCATAACCACAAGCAGGTGCAGCAGAAGCGTCACGGCCCGCGTACTCAAGTACGAGCGACTTGTTGTGACCGCCAACGATGCGGCGCATATGGTGCTGGCTGCAGTACCAGGCCCCCTGGTTCATCGGCTCTTCCTGACACCAAACGATATGTTTGAGGTTGGAATAAGGCGCCAGGACTTCAATCAAGTCGTCCTCAGGGAATGGATACAGCTGCTCAAGACGCACGATAGCGATGTCATCACGACCTTCGGCACGGCGTTTTTCCAGCAGGTCGTAGTAGACCTTGCCGCTGCACAGCACGAGACGAGTGACCTTTTTCGGGTCAATGGCATCGATTTCCGGAATAACGGTCTGGAACGAACCGTCGGCCAGATCTTCCAGGGTCGAGATGGCCAATTTATGACGCAGCAACGACTTCGGAGTCAGGACTACCAATGGTTTGCGCAGGGGACGAATCACCTGGCGACGCAGCAAGTGGTAGATCTGGGCCGGCGTGGTCGGCATGCACACCTGGATGTTGTGCTCGGCGCACAGTTGCAGGTAACGCTCCAGGCGGGCCGAGGAGTGCTCCGGACCCTGGCCTTCATAACCGTGTGGCAACAGCATGGTCAGGCCGCACAAACGGCCCCACTTGTGCTCGCCGCTGGTGATGAATTGATCGATAACCACCTGCGCGCCGTTGGCGAAGTCTCCGAACTGGGCCTCCCAGATCACCAGCGCCTGAGGCGTGGTGGTCGAGTAACCGTATTCGAACGCCAGCACGGCTTCCTCGGACAGGAACGAATCGTACAGGTCGAAACGTGGCTGGCCCTTGTACAGGTTCTGCAACGGGATGTAGGTACCCGCGTCTTTCTGGTTGTGCAATACCGCGTGACGGTGCGAGAACGTACCACGGCCGATGTCCTGGCCAGTCATGCGGATCGGGTGACCTTCGAACGCCAGGGTCGCGTATGCCATGGTTTCGGCATAACCCCAGTTGATCGGCAGGCCGCCGGCTTGCATCTTCTGACGGTCCTCGTAGATCTTCGCGACCTGGCGCTGAACCACGAAACCTTCCGGAATTTCCAGAAGCTTGGCGGACAGTTCCTGCAAGGTCTTGAGATCGAACGTAGTGTCGTGACGCGCAGTCCAGGCGTGACCCAGGTACGGACGCCAGTCAACGAACAGCTCTTTGTTCGGCTCCTTGACCAGGCTTTTTACCACATGCAGGCCGTTGTCCAGCGCGTTGCGGTATTCATCGACTTTCGCCTGAACACGCGCCTCGTCCACTACGTCAGCCTTGATCAGGCTATCGGCATACTGCTCGCGAGTGGTGCGCTGCTTGGTGATCTGCTGGTACATCAACGGCTGGGTGCCGCTAGGCTCGTCCGCTTCGTTGTGACCGCGACGACGGTAGCAGACCAGGTCGATCACCACGTCACGCTTGAACTGCATGCGGTAGTCGATGGCCAGTTGCGTCACGAACAGTACGGCTTCCGGATCATCACCATTCACATGGAGGATCGGCGCCTGGATCATCTTGGCGACGTCGGTTGCGTACTCGGTGGAACGCGAATCCAGCGGGTTGCTGATAGTGAAGCCAACCTGGTTGTTGATGACGATGTGTACCGTGCCGCCCGTCTTGAAGCCGCGGGTCTGCGACATCTGGAAGGTTTCCATGACCACGCCCTGACCGGCGAATGCCGCGTCACCATGGATGGAAATCGGCAGGACCTTTTCACCGGTCGAATCGTTGCGACGATCCTGACGAGCACGCACCGAACCCTCGACCACCGGGGAAACGATTTCCAGGTGGGATGGGTTGAATGCCATGGCCAGGTGGACTTCGCCGCCGGTGGTCATTACGTTGGACGAGAAGCCCTGGTGATATTTGACGTCACCGGAACCCAGCTCGACCTTCTTCTTGCCTTCGAACTCGTCGAACAGCTCGCGCGGGTTCTTGCCAAACGTGTTAACCAGCACGTTCAGACGGCCACGGTGGGCCATGCCGATAACGACTTCCTTGGTGCCATAGGAACCGGAACGCTGGATCAGTTCGTCGAGCATCGGAATCAGGCTTTCGCCGCCTTCCAGGCCGAAACGCTTGGTGCCCGGGTATTTGGTGCCCAGGTATTTTTCCAGGCCTTCACCGGCAGTTACGCGCTCAAGCAGATGGCTCTTGATGTCAGCCGAGTAAACCGGGCGACCGCGCACGCCTTCCAGGCGCTGCTGGAACCAGTGGCGCTGCTCGGAATCGGTGATATGCGTGAATTCAGCGCCGATGGTGCGGCAATATGTCTGCTGCAACGCTTCGTGAATTTCGCGTAGGCTCGCTTCCTCTTTGCCGATGAACAGGTCGCCGGCACGGAAGGTCGTATCAAGATCGGCATTGGTCAAGCCGTAGTGATTGATCGACAGGTCTGCAGGTGCAGGACGCTGCCACAGCCCCAGCGGGTCAAGCTGGGCTGCCTGGTGGCCACGCATACGGTAGGCCTGGATCAGTCGCAGAACTTCAACTTGCTTCTTCTCGTGCTCACTGCTCACGCTGCCGGCGGAAACCGGTTGGGCGCGGCGCTGGTTCTTTGCCAGCAGCACGAACTGTTCGCGAATTGTAGCGTGCGATACATCGGTGGCAGCGTTGCCGTCAGTAGGCAACGTCTGAAATTTGGTGCGCCATTCTTCTGGCACAGCGTTAGGGTCGTGCAGGTAGAGCTCATAAAGCTCTTCCACATAGGCAGCGTTACCACCTGAAAGATAGCCGCTGTTCCACATGCGCTGCATCACGCTTTCTTGCATGCTTGGTCACCCTCGATTTGGGGACACCACCGGCGAAAACACCGAGTTTGCTTGCAGAAGTCCGAGTGCAGCGACCAAAACAAGCCACTTAGGATCACGCTGATAGTTCGGGTACCAACCCGAATGCCCCTGCTTGTCTCATTTCTTCAAAATAAGAGCCACGGCTTTGTAAGTCGCTGCTCAAGTTAAAACTACGGCGCCGGTTGAAGCCTGCGCCGCAGCATCTACGGGCACAACGGTCCTGCTTTTGCTACAACGCCTTACACGCCGCTTTGCAGCAGCATGTTACGGATGTGACCAATGGCCTTAGTCGGGTTCAGGCCTTTGGGACATACGTTGACGCAGTTCATGATCCCGCGGCAGCGGAATACGCTGAACGGGTCATCCAGTGAAGCCAGACGCTCGGACGTCTTGGTGTCACGGCTGTCTGCCAGGAAGCGGTACGCTTGCAGCAGGGCAGCTGGACCCAGGAACTTGTCCGGGTTCCACCAGAAGGACGGGCACGAAGTCGAGCAACAAGCGCACAGGATGCACTCGTACAGGCCATCGAGCTTTTCACGCTCTTCAGGGGACTGCAGACGCTCGATGGCCGGAGCCGGCGTGTCGTTCTGCAGGAATGGCTTAACCTTCTCGTATTGCTTGTAGAAGATGCTCATATCGACGACCAGGTCACGGATAACCGGCAAACCAGGCAATGGACGTACAACAAGCTTGTTGCCCTTGACCACGGCAGACAACGGAGTTACGCAAGCCAGGCCGTTCTTGCCGTTGATGTTCATGCCATCGGAACCGCAGACACCTTCACGGCAAGAGCGACGATAGGAGAAACCTTCGTCCTGCTCTTTGATCAGTGCCAATACATCCAGCACCATAAGGTCCTTACCACCGGTATCGACCTGGAACTCCTGCATGAACGGCGCGGCGTCCTGATCAGGGTTGTAGCGATAAACACTGACTTTCAACATGGCAGCCACCCTTAGTAAGTCCGAATCTTCGGTTCAAACGTCGGAACCGTCTTCGGCGAGAAGTTCACGGCACGCTTGGTTACGCGCTTGTCACCCGGGAAGTACAAGGTGTGGCACAACCAGTTTTCGTCGTCGCGATCTTCAAAGTCTTCACGAGCGTGGGCACCACGGGATTCTTTACGAACCTCGGCGGCAATCGCAGTCGCTTCAGCCACTTCCAGCAGGTTTTGCAGCTCAAGGGCTTCGATACGAGCAGTGTTGAACGCCTGGCTCTTATCGTTGATCTTGACGTTGGCGATGCGCTTGCGCAGGTCCGCCAGTTGGGCAATACCCTTTTGCATGTATTCGCCAGTACGGAATACACCGAAGTAGTTTTGCATGCAGCTTTGCAGCTCGCGACGCAGGGTAGCTACGTCTTCGCCATCGGTACGCTCGTTCAGAGCGTTCAGGCGTGCCAGGGCGGCTTCAATGTTGGCGTCGGTAGCGTCATCGTATTCGATGCCGTCGGTCAGCGCCTTTTCCAGGTGCAGGCCGGCAGCGCGACCGAATACCACCAGGTCGAGCAGCGAGTTGCCGCCCAGACGGTTGGCACCGTGCACCGATACGCAAGCCACTTCGCCCACGGCGAACAAACCATGAATGATCTCATCCACGCCTTCGGCGTTCTGAGTGATCGCCTGGCCATGGATGTTGGTCGGCACGCCGCCCATCATGTAGTGGCAAGTCGGAACAACCGGAACCGGAGCAACTACCGGGTCAACGTGTGCGAAGGTCTTGGACAGCTCGCAGATACCTGGCAGGCGGCTGTGCAGCACTTCCTCACCCAGGTGATCGAGCTTCAACATCACGTGGTCGCCGTTCGGGCCGCAACCGTTGCCGGCGATGATTTCCTTGACCATCGAACGGGCAACCACGTCACGACCGGCAAGGTCCTTGGCGTTCGGAGCATAACGCTCCATGAAACGCTCGCCGTGCTTGTTGATCAGGTAGCCACCTTCACCACGGCAACCCTCCGTTACCAGTACACCGGCGCCGGCGATGCCGGTCGGGTGGAACTGCCACATCTCGATGTCCTGTACCGGAACGCCGGCACGCAGTGCCATGCCAACGCCGTCACCGGTGTTGATCAGGGCATTGGTGGTCGAAGCGTAGATACGGCCTGCACCGCCAGTCGCCAGAACGGTAGCCTTGGCGCGGATGTAGGTGGTTTCACCGGTTTCGATGCAGATAGCGATCACGCCGACGAATGCACCGTCCTGGTTCTTCACCAGGTCAACTGCGTAGTACTCGTTCAGGAACGTGGTGCCAGCTTTCAGGTTGCCCTGATAAAGAGTGTGCAGCAGCGCGTGACCGGTACGGTCGGATGCTGCGCAAGTACGTGCAGCCTGGCCGCCCTTGCCGTAATCCTTCGACTGGCCGCCGAATGGACGCTGGTAGATGCGACCTTGCTCGGTACGGGAGAACGGCAGACCCATGTGGTCCAGCTCGAATACCGCTGCCGGGCCTTCCTGACACATGTATTCGATAGCGTCCTGGTCACCGATATAGTCGGAACCCTTGACGGTATCGTACATGTGCCAGCGCCAGTCATCGTTCGGATCGGCGGAAGCGATGGCGCAGGTGATGCCACCCTGGGCCGACACGGTGTGGGAACGGGTCGGGAACACCTTGGTGATCACGGCGGTCTTGTGACCGCCCTGGGCCAGTTGCAGCGCAGCGCGCATGCCGGCGCCGCCGCCACCAATAATGATGGCGTCAAAAGAAATGGTTGGAATGTTAGCCATGAATCAGATACCCCAGAGAATCTGCACACCCCAGACGAAGTAAGCGAACATTGCAACGCCGCATACTGCCTGGAAAAGGAAACGTACTGCAGTCGCGGACTTGCCCAGCGCCATTGGCGTCAGGTAGTCAGTCGCGATGGTCCACATGCCAACCCAGGCGTGAGCACCCAGGGCTACAAGGGCCAGCAAACTGAAGATACGCATCCCGTTGTGGGAGAACAGACCGTGCCATTGAGCGTAATCAATGCCAGGGTTTGCAACGAGGTACCCGATCAGGAAAATGAAATAAGCCGCGAGAACGACCGCAGACACTCGTTGTGCCATCCAGTCATAGAGGCCCGAACGCGATAGGTTCGTAACGCTGGTTACCATATCCAAACTCCTGCCAGAACGATCAGCACCACGGAAATGGCAATGATGATTTTCGAGCCCAGGCGGCCGCCTTCCAGCGTCTCACCGATGCCCATGTCCATGATCAAGTGGCGCACACCGGCTACCAAGTGATACAGCAGAGCGGACAGGAGGCCCCATGCTACGAACTTGGCCAGCGGACTGGTCAAGCATGCCTTCACCTCGGCATAACCTTCCTCGGAACCCAGGGATTTGCTCAATGCATAAAGCATGATGCCCAGGCCAAGAAACAGGATGATGCCGGAAACACGGTGCAGGAACGACGTAACGCCGGTGATGGGGAGTTTGATGGTCCTTAGGTCTAGGTTTACAGGTCGTTGGCTATTCACGGCTTTTTTTCACACTGAAGAGCCCCTAACAATCAGGGCAAAGTTGTTGGGGAGTGCGACTGGTCAGGTAAGCACCACCCAGGGAGTGCGACCCCCAATGAAAGCAAGCCCAAAAGCCCTTGGCGGTCGGTGGCCGAGTATAGACAGTTAGGGCACTAATGACAACGCGCGCTCCTCACCCTAATAGCGGATTGCGCTGACGGGATAAAAGGCGTAAACGGCAGTCAATTTCGAGGAAAAAGTATGGTTAAAGCCTTCTGGAGCAAGACTTTAGGCAAATTGACATCTGAATTTATCTCACTATAGTGGTGCGGGCCCTGCGTGGGGGGTCTGTCTGATGATTTGAAGCATAAATAGGAGGCCACATGGCTGACAAAAAAGCGCAGTTGATCATCGAGGGCGCAGCCCCCGTCGAGCTGCCCATTTTAACCGGCACCGTTGGTCCCGATGTTATCGACGTACGGGGCCTTACGGCCACGGGCCGTTTTACATTTGACCCAGGCTTCATGTCGACTGCTTCTTGCGAGTCGAAGATCACCTATATTGATGGTGATAATGGCATTTTGCTGCATCGCGGCTACCCGATCGAACAGCTCGCCGAAAAGTCGGACTACCTGGAAACCTGTTACCTGCTGCTAAATGGCGAATTGCCAACAGCCGAACAAAAGGCCCAGTTCGTCAGCACCGTGAAGAACCACACCATGGTTCACGAGCAATTGAAGACCTTCTTCAACGGCTTTCGTCGCGATGCCCACCCGATGGCCGTAATGTGCGGCGTAGTCGGCGCCCTCTCGGCTTTCTATCACGACTCCCTGGACATCAATAACCCGCAGCATCGCGAAATTTCCGCGATCCGCCTGGTTGCCAAGATGCCGACCCTGGCCGCAATGGTTTACAAGTACTCCATGGGTCAACCCATGATGTACCCGCGCAACGACCTGACGTACGCGGAAAACTTCCTGCACATGATGTTCAACACCCCGTGCGAGATCAAACCGATCAGCCCGGTACTCGCCAAGGCAATGGATCGGATCTTCATCCTCCATGCCGACCACGAACAGAACGCATCCACCTCTACCGTGCGCCTGGCAGGTTCTTCGGGGGCCAACCCGTTTGCCTGTATCGCCGCCGGTATCGCTGCGCTGTGGGGCCCTGCTCACGGCGGTGCGAACGAAGCCGTGCTGACCATGCTCGATGAAATCGGCGATGTCTCCAACATCGACACCTTTATCGCCAAGGCCAAGGACAAGAACGATCCGTTCAAGTTGATGGGCTTCGGTCACCGCGTCTACAAAAACCGCGACCCACGCGCCACCGTAATGAAGCAGACCTGCGACGAAGTGTTGAAGGAACTGGGGATCAAGAACGATCCGCAACTCGAACTGGCCATGCGCCTGGAAGAGATCGCCCTGACCGACCCCTACTTCATCGAGCGCTCGCTGTACCCGAACGTCGACTTCTACTCGGGGATCATCCTCAAGGCGATCGGCATTCCAACCAGCATGTTCACCGTGATCTTCGCCCTGGCGCGGACCGTGGGCTGGATCTCCCACTGGAAAGAAATGCTCTCCAGCCCGTACAAGATTGGCCGCCCGCGCCAGCTGTACACCGGCTACGAGTCGCGTAACATTACCAAGCTGGAAGACCGCAAGTAAGCAATTAGCTGCTGGTTGTACCGAGAACGGCCTCCCCTAGTGGAGGCCGTTTTCATTTGTGCTGATCGATATACCGTCTTCGCGAGCAAGCCCGCGAAAGCAATAGCACAAACACCACAGAACTCCAGGCAAAAAAATGCCCCGGCCTTTCGACCGGGGCGCTTTCTATTAACCTACAACCTTAGTGGTTAACCGCCCCACTCGCCCCAAGGCCAGTCTGCGAACGCACAAACTGCGGGAAGTACAGCGCACGCTCTTTCTCTGCCGCCACCGACTTGTCAGTGATGGAGAAGAACCAGATACCGACGAACGCGATGATCATCGAGAACAGCGCCGGGTATTCGTACGGGAAAATAGCGGTTTCATGGTTCAGGATCGAGACCCAGATGGTCGGGCCAAGAATCATCAGGCCCACGGCACTGACCAGGCCCAGCCAGCCGCCAATCATCGCGCCACGGGTGGTGAGGTTTTTCCAGTACATCGAAAGCAGCAGCACCGGGAAGTTACAGCTGGCAGCAATGGAGAACGCCAGGCCGACCATGAACGCAATGTTCTGGCTTTCGAACAGGATACCCAAGCCAATCGCCAGTACTGCCAGGGCGATCGTGGTGATCTTCGAGACGCGAATCTCGTCCTTCTCGTTGGCCTTGCCTTTCTTGATCACACTGGCATACAGGTCATGGGACACCGCCGAAGCACCAGCCAGGGTCAAACCGGCAACCACCGCGAGGATGGTGGCGAATGCCACGGCCGAGATGAAGCCCAGGAAGATACTGCCACCCACCGCATCGGCCAAATGCACCGCTGCCATGTTATTGCCGCCCAACAAGGCACCCGCCGCATCCTTGAATGCCGGGTTGGTGCTGACCAACAGAATCGCACCGAAGCCGATGATAAAGGTCAGGATGTAGAAGTAGCCGATGAAGCCAGTAGCGTACAACACGCTCTTACGTGCTTCTTTGGCATCGCTTACGGTGAAGAAGCGCATCAGGATATGTGGCAAGCCGGCAGTACCGAACATCAACGCCAGGCCAAGGGAGAGTGCCGAAATCGGGTCTTTCACCAGACCGCCCGGGCTCATGATCGCTTCACCTTTAGCGTGAACCTTGATCGCCTCGGAGAACAGCGTGTTGAAGTCGAAGTTGACGTGTTTCATCACCATCAATGCCATGAACGAAGCACCGGACAGCAGCAGCACTGCCTTGATGATTTGCACCCAAGTGGTCGCCAGCATGCCGCCAAACAGCACGTAGAGGCACATCAGGATCCCCACCAGGATCACCGCTACATGGTAATCGAGGCCGAACAGCAGTTGGATCAACTTGCCCGCACCCACCATCTGCGCGATCAGGTAGAACGCCACCACCACCAGCGAGCCACAGGCCGACAGGCTGCGAATCTGGGTTTGCCCCAAGCGATAAGACGCCACGTCGGCAAAGGTGTACTTGCCCAGGTTACGCAGGCGCTCGGCGATCAGGAACAGAATGATCGGCCAGCCCACCAGGAAGCCGATCGAGTAGATCAGGCCGTCGTAGCCAGAAGTGAACACCAGCGCGGAAATGCCAAGGAAAGATGCTGCCGACATGTAGTCGCCAGCAATCGCCAGGCCGTTCTGGAAGCCGGTGATCTTGCCACCGGCCGCATAGTAGTCGGCCGCTGAGTTGTTGCGCTTGGACGCCCAGTAGGTGATGCACAGTGTGGCGCCGACAAAGGCGACAAACATCACAATGGCCGAGATATTAAGCGGTTGTTTTTGCACTGCACCGGTCAATGCATCCGCCGCCCAAACGGCAGGAGCAAAGAGCGAAGCGCCGAATACAGCCAATAGACGCCGGATCATTGCGCAGCCTCCTTGAGAATCGCATTGTTCAGGTCGTCGAATTCGCCATTGGCGCGTCGCACATAAATGCCTGTCAGGATAAAGGCCGAGACAATCAGCCCAACCCCGATTGGAATTCCCCAGGTGATGGAGGACTCGGGACTGATCTTGGCCCCCAGCAAATGTGGCCCGTAGGCAATCAACAGGATGAATCCGGAGTACAGCCCAAGCATGATCGCCGAGAGAATCCAGGCGAACTTTTCCCTTTTTCTGACCAGCTCCTTGAAGCGCGGGCTGTTTTGAATCGAGAGGTAAATGCTGTCGTTCATTGTTTTTATCCTCGCAGCACAGCTTTTTATTATTGGTACAGTAGCCACTGTATGCGGCTGCGGGACAGGTTCCAGACGACCTTAGTATTAGAGGGCGTGTAGCGAGGGTTCGAGAGACAATACAAACAATTAACGGATGCGAGTTTTATGTAGGAGCAGGCTTGCTCGCGATAGCGGTGGGTCAGTCACTATTAATGCTGACTGCTACACCGCCATCGCGAGCAAGCCCGCTCCTACACAAGCTCGCTCCTGCCATCTTCTCGGGTTACTGGGCGGTCCACTCGGCGACCCGCTCAGGGTGCTTGGCAACCCAATCCTTGGCGGCCGCGTCAGGCTTGGCGCCCTCCTGGATAGCCAACATTACTTCACCGATTTCATCTTTCGAGGCCCACTGGAACTTCTTCAGGAAGGCGGCAACTTCCGGTGCTTTCTTTTCCAGGCCTTTGCTGCCGATGCTGTTGACGGTCTCGGCAGCCCCATAAATTCCTTTTGGATCGTCAAGGAAACGCAGTTTCCACTTGGCGAACATCCAGTGTGGTACCCAGCCGGTGACCGCAATGGAATCCTGTTTGTCTTCGGCACGCGTCAACTCGGCAATCATTGCCGCCCCGGAACTGGCTTGCAGCTTGTAGTCCAGGTCATATTGCTTGATGGCTTCGTCAGTCTTGAGCATCACGCCAGAGCCGGCATCGATACCGACGATTTTGTTTTTGAAGGTCGTGTCAGTCTTCAAGTCCGCTATAGACTTGGCCTTGACGTACTCCGGCACGATCAGGCCGATCCTGGCGTCCTTGAAGTTGGGGCCGTAGTCGACCACCTTGTCCTTGTTCTTGGTCCAGTAATCACCATGGGTCACCGGCAGCCACGCCGAAAGCATTGCATCGAGCTTGCCGGTAGCCACGCCCTGCCACATGATCCCGGTGGCGAGTGCCTGCAGTTTCACGTCATAACCGAGCTTGACCTTGATCACCTCCGCCGCCACGTGGGTAGTGGCAACGCTGTCTGACCAGCCGTCCACATAGCCGATGCTCAGGGTCTTGCTGTCGGCGCTGGCCAGTGTGGAGCTCATCGCAACTACCAAAGTGGCAGTTGCGCCCAAGAGTCGTCGCATCTTCATAATACGTCCCCGAAAGTGCTGCGCCCGACGAATGCCGAGCGACGTCAACCTGTTGTTATGTGGTGCGCTTCGATGATCAACCTGCGGCTCCCGGGAACCTGCTCTGACTACGACCTCAGGTAAGCAAGAAACGACACTAGATAGCCAGCAACGCCACTGCGGCAAAAAAACGTCAAAATTCCGCCCGAACTTTGCATGTCAAAATCATGCGCCCCCACTGGTAACGCGCAAATACAGTAAGATGCGTGGCTTTGCTCCCAGACGGCCTGACCATGCCAGCGAATGCTCGCCTCCCTGCCCTGCCTTATATTTTCGCCCTGCTCCTGGGCCTGCTCGCGCTCAGTGGTTATTGGTATGGCCGTGGCCAGTCGGTCATGCTGCCGGATGTCGCCAGCGCCAGTCACAAGTTGCAATGCGCGTCCTACACGCCCTTCGACAAAGATCAATCCCCCTTTGACCAGCCGTTCAAACTGCGCCCCGAACGCATGGACGCCGATCTGGCGCTGCTGGCCACTCGCTTTGAGTGCATCCGCACCTACTCCATGACCGGCCTTGAAGCATTGCCGGACCTGGCGCGCAAATACGGCCTGAAGCTGATGATTGGCGCCTGGGTCAGCCGCAACCCGGTGGACACTGCCAAGGAAGTCGACTTGCTGATTGCCTCGGCCAACGCCAACGCCGATGTGGTCACCTCAGTGATCGTCGGTAACGAAGCCCTGCTGCGCAAGGAAATCACCGAGACACACCTGGTGAAGTTGATCGAGAAGGTCAAAAGCCAGGTCAAGCAGCCCGTCACCTATGCCGATGTATGGGAGTTCTGGCTGCAACATCCGCAAATCGCGCCGGCGGTAGACTTCCTGACCATCCATCTGCTGCCGTACTGGGAAGACGACCCGGCGGGCATCGACCAGGCCCTGCGACACGTCGGCGATATTCGCCAGACCTTCGGCAATCGTTTTGCCCCCAAGGACGTGATGATCGGCGAAACCGGCTGGCCCAGCGAAGGCCGCCAGCGCGAGACCGCAGTACCAAGCCGGGTCAACGAAGCCCGATTCATTCGTGGTTTCGTCGCCATGGCCGAAGCCAATGGCTGGCATTACAACCTGATCGAAGCGTTTGACCAGCCATGGAAGCGCGCCAGCGAAGGAGCGGTCGGCGGCTACTGGGGGCTGTTTGATGCCGATCGCCAGGACAAGGGCATCCTCGCCGGGCCGGTGACCAATGTGCCGTACTGGCCGACCTGGCTGGGAGTCGGCGCAGTGATCCTGCTGGGTACCCTGTTGCTCGGCGGGCGCGTTCGCAGCACCCGCGCCGCCTTGTTGCTGCCATTGCTGGGTGCAGTAGCGGGCGGCTCGATTGGCAGTTGGGCCGAATTGACCCGAGTGACCGCACGCTTCACCGATGAATGGATCTGGGCCGGACTGCTGCTGGCCCTGAACCTGCTGGTGCTGACACATGCTGCCCTGGCCTTGAGCGCTCGGCAGGGATGGCGCGAACGGGCCTTCGCCTGGCTGGAGCAGCACGCAGGCTGGCTAGTGGCATTTGCCGGGTTCGCCGCTGCGGTCATGATGCTGGCACTGGTATTCGACCCGCGCTACCGCAGCTTCCCCAGCGCCGCCCTGCTACTGCCGGCGCTGGTGTATCTGCTGCGCCCGGCCAACGGCCCACGACGGGAGATTGCCCTGCTGACCTTCATTATCGGAGCCGGGATTGCACCACAGCTGTACCAAGAAGGGCTAATGAACCAACAAGCACTGGGCTGGGCATTGGTGAGTTTGCTGATGGTGGCTGCCTTGTGGCGGTGCCTTCGGATACGCAAGCCCTGAGGGCAAGCCCGCTCTCACATATCCTGCGGCTGTCCCTATCAGACAGCCCGAGATGCCCTGACCAGCCGCAACCCGGCGATCACCAGCGCAAATACCGCAAAGCTGGCGTTGTACAACGCAAGTGCTGGAAAGCCAAACAACAGCGCCAACACCGCCAAGCCCCATCCTGCACGGCCCGGTACGACAAACGCCAGCACCGAGGTGGTCAGCGCCGCCCAGCCCATCACCTTGAAATGAATCATCAGCCCCAGGTTCGCCCGCACCTGACACTCCCAGCGGCTGGCTTGATCCACGCAGATGCCGACCCACTGCCCTGCTTCCATAAACCCATATCGGGCGCCGTAACTGGCAGCCAGCCATAACGGCAAGGCAATAAGCAGCAAAATCAATGGTAAATGGCGAGACATGGGGTGCTCCGATAGGCAAAAACGGCGCCCAGCTTAATCTCGCGGCTGCCGTTGGCAAGGTTTGTACGCAGATATCTGTTCAGCGAAGCGTGCCAAAGTGTATCGTCTAGCTACTATTACCCCGATTCCTGTGTGTTTTTTCCGAATTTTAGTGCCGAGGGCTGGCACTTCGGCGACCGCGCGGTGGTCATAGCCTGCGAACTTCATTAAGCACGTTTCCTCTTAGGGATTTAGTCATGCTCCGTTCCTTACGCTGTGCCGCCTTGTTGGGCGGCCTTTTTCTGAGTGCGTCAGCACTGGCGGTCGACGTCGATCCGGCCAGCTATGGCTACCCTTTGACCAACCCGTTCGAGGCGACTATCGCCACCACGCCACCGGACCTGCGCCCGGATTTGCCGTCCATCGACGACATCAACCAATCCGACTACAGCCTGACCATGCGCCCCGAGCGCGAGTTCAGCCTGCCCGACAACTTCTGGTCAGTGAAGAAGCTCACCTACCGCATCGCCAAGCAGGACCGCGCAGCGCCGCTGATCTTCCTGATCGCCGGCACTGGCGCGCGATTTGACAGCACCATTAACGAATACCTGAAAAAACTGTATTACAAGGCCGGCTACCACGTCGTGCAGTTGTCCTCTCCTACCAGTTTTGACTTCATCAGCGCGGCGTCGCGATTTGCCACGCCAGGTATCACGCAGGAAGACGCCGAGGACATGTACCGCGTAATGCAGGCTGTGCGCGCGCAAAACGCCTCGCTGCCGGTGACCGAGTTCTACCTCACGGGTTATAGCCTGGGCGCGCTGGATGCGGCCTTCGTCAGCAAGCTGGACGAAACCCGACGCAGCTTCAACTTCAAAAAGGTGTTGCTGCTCAACCCGCCGGTCAATCTCTACACCTCGATTACCAACCTCGACAAGCTGGTGCAAACCGAGGTCAAGGGCATCAACAACAGCACCACCTTTTATGAATTGGTGCTGAACAAGCTGACTCGCTACTTCCAGCAAAAGGGCTACATCGATATCAACGACGCCCTGCTCTACGACTTCCAGAACTCCAAGCAACACCTGAGCAATGAACAGATGGCGATGTTGATCGGCACCTCGTTCCGTTTTTCAGCGGCAGACATCGCCTTCACCTCGGACCTGATCAACCGGCGCGGCCTGATCATCCCGCCCAAATACCCGATCACCGAAGGCACCAGCCTCACGCCATTTCTCAAACGCGCGCTGCAATGCGATTTCGACTGCTACCTGACCGAACAAGTGATCCCGATGTGGCGTGCCCGCACCGATGGCGGCAGCCTGTTGCAACTGATCGACCAGGTCAGCCTGTACGCCCTTGAGGATTATCTGCGCGACAGTCCGAAAATTGCCGTCATGCATAACGCCGACGACGTGATCCTCGGCCCGGGCGACCTGGGTTTCCTGCGTAAAACCTTCGGCGATCGCTTGACCGTCTACCCTCTGGGCGGCCACTGCGGCAACCTCAATTACCGCGTCAACGCCGACGCCATGCTGGAGTTCTTCCGTGGCTAAATATCTGCTGCTTCTCGCTGCCTTGATGTGCGCAGGCGTGGCCAATGCCGACAACAGCAAAGCCCATACGCCTACTGTGGTCGACGAAGATGGCTTCAAGGAACCCCTGACAAAGCTCAAGTTCAACCCTGGCTTGGACCAGCGCGAATTCGAGCGTTCGACCCTTAACGCCCTCAACGTCTACGACCCGCTGGAGTCGTGGAACCGTCGGGTGTACCACTTCAACTATCGTTTCGACCAGTGGGTGTTCCTGCCGGTGGTCGACGGTTATCGCTACGTCACTCCCAGCTTCCTGCGCACCGGCGTCAGCAATTTCTTCAACAACCTGGGGGATGTGCCCAACCTGTTGAACAGCCTGCTGCAACTCAAGGGCCATCGTTCTCTCGAAACTACCGGCCGCCTGCTGCTCAATACCACCCTTGGCGTCGCAGGCTTGTGGGACCCGGCAACCGCGATGGGCCTACCACGCCAGAGCGAGGACTTCGGTCAGACCCTGGGTTTCTACGGCGTACCCGGTGGTGCCTATCTGATACTGCCGATCCTCGGTCCGTCGAACCTGCGGGATACGGGCGGCCTGCTCGTGGACTACAGTGCCGAATCGCAGATCAATTTCCTCAATGTGTCCGAGGTCAGCTCCAACCATCCGGAAATATGGGCCCTGCGCGCAGTGGACAAGCGCTACCAGACAAGCTTCCGCTACGGCCAGCTGAACTCACCGTTCGAGTATGAAAAAGTGCGCTACGTGTACACCGAATCGCGCAAGCTGCAGATAGCCGAGTAACCCCGGCGCACAAAAAAGGCCATTCGATTGAATGGCCTTTTTTCATTGCGGCGAAGCTTCAAGCCTTGAGGGCTACCCAGGCTTTACCGACCAAACTGACCAGCGCCAACACCAGCGCCCCGGCAATGATCCCCGCCACCGCGTTGAGCAACGTCGGCATCAACCAACTGATACCACCGATGCTTTGGCTGACCGTCTCGATCCAGTGATGCACCGCTGGCACACCATGGGTAAGTATCCCGCCGCCAACCATGAACATCGCTGCGGTACCGATGATCGACAGGCTTTTCATCATATAAGGCGCCGCCCGCAGAATCCCGCTACCAATACTGCGCGCCATCTGGCCCGGTTTCTGGGTGAGCCACAGGCCCAGGTCGTCAAGCTTGACGATGCCCGCTACCAAGCCATACACGCCAACCGTCATGACGATGGCGATGCCCGAGAGCACGATCACCTGTTGCATCAGAGGTGCATCTGCCACCGTGCCCAGGGTGATGGCGATGATTTCAGCCGACAGAATAAAGTCCGTGCGGATGGCGCCCTTGATCTTGTCTTTCTCGAACGCCACCAAGTCAGTTGCAGGGTCGGCCACCGCCTTGACCAACTGCGCATGTTCTGCCTGATCCTGCGCCTTGCTGTGAAGGAATTTATGGGCAAGCTTTTCAAACCCCTCAAAACACAGGTAAGCGCCACCGAGCATCAGCAGTGGCGTCACCGCCCACGGAGCAAAGGCGCTGATCAGCAGGGCGGCCGGCACCAGGATCAGTTTATTGACGAACGAACCCTTGGCCACCGCCCATACCACTGGGATTTCCCGTTCGGCACGAACGCCCGAGACTTGCTGGGCATTGAGCGCCAAATCGTCCCCCAGCACACCTGCGGTTTTCTTGGCGGCCATTTTGGTCATCAATGCAACGTCGTCGAGCACGGCGGCGATGTCATCGATCAATAGCAACAAGCTGCTTCCTGCCATGAATCAGGTTTCCTTGAGAGGGGATATGGGTGAGCTTAGCGCGACGCAACGTGTCGCGGGCACATTCTTGAGGCCCGCAGATAGCCGGTGCTACCATGCGCAACCGCCTGTCTCGGCAAGGAATCCTCTGGTCCATGAGCACCATTCGCGAGCGCAACAAAGAACTGATCCTGCGGGCTGCAAGCGAGGAGTTTGCCGACAAGGGCTTCGCCGCGACCAAAACCAGCGATATCGCCGCCAAGGCCGGGCTGCCCAAGCCCAACGTCTACTACTACTTCAAGTCCAAGGACAACCTCTACCGCGAGGTGCTCGAAAGCATTATCGAGCCGATCCTGGCCGCCTCCACCCCCTTCAATCCGGACGGTGATCCCAAGGAAGTGCTGAGCGGGTACATTCGCTCGAAAATCTGTATTTCCCGAGATTTGCCCTTTGCCTCGAAAGTCTTCGCCAGCGAAATCATGCACGGCGCGCCGCACCTGAGCACCGAGCAGGTCGAACAGCTCAATGCCCAGGCCAAGCACAACATCGATTGCATCCAGCAGTGGGTAGATCGTGGGCTGATTACCGCGATTGATCCCAACCACCTGATGTTCAGCATCTGGGCCGCAACCCAGACCTATGCCGATTTTGACTGGCAGATCTCGGCAGTGACCGGCAAGGCCAAGCTGGATGAAGCGGATTATGAGGCGGCGGCGCAGACGATTATTCGGTTGGTACTAAAAGGCTGTGAGCCCGACTGAGAGACTGTGGTGCCTGGGCCAATCGCGAGCAAGCCCGCGATAGGGCCCGACCAGTCACTGAAAAATCAGGCCGACACCCCTGCATCCGCCATCAACCCCATCCCCTCGATTGCAGCAATCGCACACTGCTCGTCAATATCCGATGTATCCCCACTGATCCCGATTGCCCCCACGACTCGCCCGCCCTGATCGCGAATCAACACCCCCCCCGGCGCGGGTACTACGCTGCCCTGCCCCAAGCTATTGAGTGCCGCGATAAATGCTGGCCGCTGCTGCGCGTCCAACGCCAGTAAACGAGAGCCCTTGCCTAAGGCAATTGCACCCCAGGCCTTGCCAATGGCGATTTGCGGACGCAGCAGACTCGCGCCGTCTTCGCGCTGCAGCGTTATCAGGTGCCCGCCACCGTCGAGTACCGCAATGGTCAGGGGCGCGGCCGAAATAGCTCGACCTGCGCTGATGGCCTGGTTAGCCAGGTTGACTGCGACTTTCAAGGTTAAAGCGCTCATGGGTGCCGTCCTTATCTTGTTATTGGGAAAGCCGTGGGCTTCTGCATGTTCAGAAGCTGGATACGACAAATAGAACACAATAGATTTATATTTTGTATACAATATTTTCTAACACTTGCACCACATGTCGAAAAAAACCTGCCGAAAAGGCTTCCGACGAACGCCGCAACCCTAGAGCGAAAGGGATTGACCTGCGCCTCTCGCCGTGAATACACTTTGACGCAACACCACTTGTATACAATTACAAAACGCAAGAGGCACCAAAACCATGAGCAAAATGAGAGCAATCGAAGCCGCCGTCCTGGTGATGCGTCGTGAAGGGGTCGATACCGCCTTTGGCATCCCGGGCGCTGCGATCAATCCGTTGTATTCGGCCTTGCAGAAGGTCGGCGGCATCGATCACGTCCTCGCTCGCCACGTGGAAGGCGCTTCGCACATGGCCGAGGGTTACACCCGCACCAAGGCCGGCAATATTGGCGTGTGCATCGGCACTTCTGGCCCGGCGGGCACCGACATGGTCACCGGCCTGTACAGCGCCTCGGCGGACTCGATCCCGATTTTGTGCATCACAGGCCAGGCGCCCCGCGCCCGGATGCACAAGGAAGATTTCCAGGCAGTAGACATCACCAGCATCGTCAAGCCCGTCACCAAGTGGGCAACCACCGTGCTGGAGCCTGGCCAGGTACCATATGCGTTCCAGAAGGCGTTCTACGAAATGCGCTCCGGGCGTCCAGGCCCGGTACTGATCGACTTGCCATTCGACGTACAAATGGCCGAGATCGAGTTCGATATCGATGCCTACCAGCCACTGCCATTGGCCAAGCCCCTGGCAACTCGCGTCCAGGTCGAAAAGGCCCTCGCCCTGCTGGATCAAGCTGAGCGCCCGCTGCTGGTCGCCGGTGGCGGCGTGATCAATGCCGACGCCAGCGAACTGTTGGTGGAGTTCGCCGAACTGACTGGCATCCCGGTGATCCCGACCCTGATGGGCTGGGGCACTATTGCCGACGACCATCCACAGATGGTCGGTATGGTCGGCCTGCAAACCTCCCACCGCTACGGCAACGCGACGATGCTCAAGTCGGACGTGGTGCTGGGCATCGGCAACCGCTGGGCCAACCGTCACACCGGTTCGGTGGAGGTCTACACCGAAGGGCGCAAGTTTATTCACGTAGATATCGAGCCCACGCAGATCGGCCGTGTGTTTACCCCGGACCTGGGCATCGTGTCCGATGCCGGCGCAGCACTGACCATGTTCATTGAAGTGGCCCGTGAATGGAAAGCCGCCGGCAAGCTCAAGGACCGCAGCGCCTGGCTCCATGATTGCCAGCAGCGCAAAGCCACCCTGCATCGCAAGACCCACTTCGACAACGTGCCGGTCAAGCCGCAGCGGGTGTACGAAGAGATGAACCAGGTGTTCGGCAAAGATACCTGCTACGTCAGCACCATCGGCTTGTCGCAGATTGCCGGCGCGCAGTTCCTGCATGTCTACAAGCCACGGCATTGGATCAACTGCGGCCAGGCCGGTCCGTTGGGCTGGACCATCCCGGCAGCGCTGGGCGTGGTCAAGGCTGACCCGACTCGCAAAGTGGTGGCATTGTCCGGTGACTACGACTTCCAGTTCATGATCGAAGAATTGGCCGTGGGTGCGCAGTTCAAGCTGCCGTACATCCATGTCGTGGTGAACAACTCGTACCTGGGGTTGATCCGTCAGGCTCAGCGCGGGTTTGAAATGGACTACTGCGTGCAGCTGTCTTTCGACAACCTCAATGCGCCGGAGCTCAACGGTTATGGTGTCGACCACGTAGCCGTCGCCGAAGGTCTGGGTTGCAAGGCGTTGCGTGTGTTCGAGCCAAGTCAGATCCAGCCGGCATTGCGCAAAGCCCAGGAAATGATCGAAGAGTTCAAGGTTCCGGTGATCGTTGAGATTATTCTGGAGCGCGTGACCAATATTTCCATGGGCACAGAGATCAACGCCGTCAACGAATTCGAAGATCTGGCATTGGTTGGCAACGATGCGCCGACTGCCATTTCACTGCTCGATTAAGGAGAGCCCTATGCCGCGCTTTGCCGCCAACCTGTCCATGCTGTTCACCGAACAGGACTTCCTTGCTCGCTTCAAAGCTGCAGCCGACGCAGGTTTTGCCGGCGTGGAATACCTGTTCCCCTACGATTTCAGCTCCGCCGAAATCAAGGCACAACTGGATACCCACGGCCTGACCCAAGTGCTGTTCAACCTGCCGGCCGGTGATTGGGCCAAGGGCGAACGAGGCCTGGCCTGCCACCCGGATCGGATCGAAGAGTTCCGTGCCGGGGTCGACCTGGCGATCGCCTATGCCCAGGTGCTGGGCAATACCCAGGTCAACTGCCTGGCAGGCATCCGTCCACAGGGTGTCGATGAAGCGACCGTGCAAAAGACCTTCGTCGACAACCTCAAATATGCTGCCGACAAACTGCAAGCGGTTGGCATCAAGCTGGTGATGGAGGCCATCAATACCCGTGACATCCCAGGTTTCTACCTCAACAACACCGCGCAGGCCCTGGCGATTCGCGAACAGGTGGGCAGCGCCAATCTGTTCCTGCAATACGACATCTATCACATGCAAATCATGGAGGGTGACCTGGCCCGGACCATGGCCGAACACCTGCCCCGGATCAACCATATCCAGCTGGCAGACAACCCGGGACGCAACGAGCCGGGAACGGGGGAGATCAACTACCGCTTCCTGTTCGAACACCTGGACCGCATCGGTTACCAGGGTTGGGTCGGCTGTGAGTACAAGCCTTTGACCTCTACCGAAGCCGGTCTTGGCTGGCTGAAAAGCCACAACGCTATCTAAGCCACGCCATAAAAACCTGTGGGAGCTGGCAGCCAGACCTGCACAACTAATAAGAAGAGGATTTTTCCATGGCTAAAATCGGATTTATCGGCACTGGCATCATGGGCCAACCCATGGCCGCCAATCTGCAGAAAGCAGGCCACCAACTGTTTCTTTCCGAACATCACATCAAGGCCCCGGAAGAACTGATCGCCGCAGGCGCAGTGGCCCTTGCCACCCCGCAACAAGTGGCACAGGAAGCCGAGTTCATCATCGTCATGGTGCCCGATACCCCGCAGGTCGATGATGTGCTGTTCCGTGAAGACGGCGTCGCTGCAGGCCTGTCACCCAACAAAGTGGTGATCGACATGAGTTCGATCTCACCGACCGCCACCAAAGCCTTCGCCGCCAAAATCAACCAGGCCGGCGCGCAGTATCTCGATGCGCCGGTGTCCGGTGGTGAAGTGGGCGCCAAGGCCGGGACCTTGAGCATCATGGTCGGTGGCGAGCCGAACACCTTCGAACGTGCCCTGCCGCTGTTCCAGAGCATGGGCAAGAACATCACGCTGGTGGGCGGCAACGGCGACGGCCAGACCGCCAAGGTGGCCAACCAGATCATCGTTGCCCTGAACATCCAGGCCGTAGCCGAAGCGCTGTTGTTCGCCTCGAAAAACGGTGCTGACCCCGCCAAGGTGCGTGAAGCCCTGATGGGTGGCTTTGCGTCGTCGAAGATTCTGGAAGTGCATGGCGAGCGGATGATCAAGGGCACTTTCGATCCGGGCTTTCGTATCAACCTGCACCAGAAGGACCTGAACCTGGCCCTGGCCGGCGCCAAGGAGCTGGGGATCAACCTGCCCAACACCGCGGGCACCCAGCAAGTGTTCAGCACCTGCACCGCGCTCGGCGGCGGCAACTGGGACCACTCGGCGCTGATCAAGGGTCTGGAACATATGGCGAATTTCTCGATTCGCGATAAGTAACCCGCAGTGGAACACGGACAGTTGTGGGAGCGGGCTTGTTCGCGATTAAGGTCGGACAATCACAGGGATGTCGTCTGACACACCGCTTTCGCGAGCAAGCCTGCTCCCACAACTGTCCGTGTCGCATCGGTAGTCGCAGCACCTCTAATAACAAGATCCCCGGGAGCCCGCTTATGTCGGTCGATCCGCAACACCTGCTTCGCGAGCTGTTTGCCGCAGCCATCGACGCTGCCCATCCCCGGCAAGTCCTCGAACCCTATCTGCCCGCCGACCGTAGCGGTCGTGTCATCGTCATCGGTGCAGGCAAAGCCGCAGCCGCCATGGCACAGGTCGTAGAAAACTGCTGGCAAGGCGAAGTCTCAGGCCTGGTCGTCACACGCTACGGCCATGGCGCACCGTGCAAGAAAATCGAAGTGGTTGAAGCCGCGCACCCGGTGCCGGACGCCGCCGGCCAAGCGGTGTCCAGGCGCGTGCTGGAATTGATCGGCAACCTGAGTGAGGACGATCGCGTGATCTTCCTCTTGTCCGGCGGCGGCTCGGCCCTGCTGGCGCTGCCCGCGTCGGGTATCAGCCTGGCCGACAAACAGAGCATCAACAAAGCCTTGCTCAAGTCCGGCGCGACCATTGGCGAGATGAATTGCGTGCGCAAGCACCTCTCGGCCATCAAGGGGGGCCGGCTGGCCAAGGCCAGTTGGCCCGCAACGGTCTACACCTATGCGATTTCCGATGTGCCGGGCGACCAGGCCACCGTCATTGCTTCCGGCCCGACCGTCGGCGACCCGAGCACCTCGCAACAGGCGCTGGCGATCCTCAAGCGTTACCAGATCGAGGTCCCGGCCTCTGTGCGCAGTTGGTTGCAGAGCCCGGAATCGGAAACCGTCAAACCCGGCGATGCATGCCTTTCTCGCAGCCATTTCCAGTTGATCGCACGCCCACAACAATCCCTGGAAGCGGTGGCAGTAAAAGTCCGCCAGGCCGGTTTCAGCCCGTTGATCCTCGGCGATCTGGAAGGCGAAGCGCGTGACGTGGCCAAAGTCCACGCCGGCATCGCCCGACAGATCGTGCTGCACGGCCAGCCGCTGGCGGCGCCTTGCGTGATCCTGTCCGGCGGTGAAACCACCGTCACCGTGCGCGGCAATGGCCGTGGCGGGCGCAATGCCGAATTCCTCCTGAGCCTGACCGACAGCCTCAAAGGCCTTCCCGGTGTCTACGCCCTGGCCGGTGACACCGACGGCATCGATGGCTCCGAAGACAATGCCGGGGCAATCATGACGCCCCACAGCTACACCCGGGCCGAAGCCCTCGGCCTGTCGGCCAGCGATGAGCTGGACAACAACAATGGCTACGGCTACTTCGCAGCGCTCGACGGGTTGATTATCACCGAGCCCACCCGCACCAACGTCAACGACTTCCGCGCCATTCTGGTCCTCGAGAGCAATAAACATGACGCCTGACAAAAAAGTCAAAATCCTCGCCACTCTGGGGCCAGCCACCAACGGCATTGATGACATCCGCGAGTTGGTCGAAGCTGGAGTCAATATCTTTCGCCTGAACTTCAGCCATGGCGACCATGCCGATCACGCCCAGCGCTATCAATGGATTCGCCAGGTAGAGCGGCAGTTGAACTATCCCCTGGGCATTCTCATGGACTTGCAAGGGCCGAAACTGCGGGTCGGGGGGTTTGCCGGGGGCAAAGTGCAACTGGTGCGTGGCCAGGCCTTGCGTCTGGACCTAGATGCCACGCCCGGCGATCAGCGGCGAGTCAACCTGCCCCACCCGGAAATCATCGCGGCCCTCGAGCCCGGCATGGATCTGCTGCTGGACGACGGCAAGCTCCGACTGCGGGTCACCGCCAAATACAGCGACGCCATCGACACTACCGTACTCAACGGCGGCGAACTGTCCGACCGTAAAGGCGTCAATGTCCCGCAAGCCTTATTGGAGTTGAGCCCATTAACCGCCAAGGATCGACGTGACTTGAGCTTCGGCCTGGAATTGGGTGTGGACTGGGTCGCACTGTCGTTTGTGCAACGCCCTGAAGACATGCGTGAGGCCCGCGAGTTGATCGGTGACAAGGCGTTCCTGATGGCCAAGATCGAGAAACCCTCGGCTGTACAGCGCTTGCAGGAAATCGCCGAACTGAGCGATGCCATCATGGTTGCCAGAGGTGACCTGGGCGTCGAAGTCCCGGCCGAAAGCGTGCCGCAGATTCAGAAAGACATCATCAGCGTCTGCCGCCAGTTGGGCAAACCGGTGGTGGTCGCCACGCAGATGCTCGAGTCCATGCGCTTCTCGCCGGCACCGACCCGCGCCGAAGTCACCGACGTGGCCAATGCCGTGGCCGAAGGTGCCGACGCAGTAATGCTTTCGGCAGAAACCGCGTCCGGTGAATACCCGCTGGAAGCCGTGCAGATGATGAGCAAGATCATCCGCCAGGTGGAAAACGGCCCGGATTACCAAACCCAACTCGATGTCAGCCGACCCAAGGCCGATGCCACGGTGTCGGACGCCATCAGCTGTGCGATCCGCCGTATCAGCAGCATCCTGCCGGTGGCCGTGTTGGTGAACTACAGCGAGTCCGGCGCCTCCACCCTGCGTGCAGCGCGGGAGCGCCCTGCAGTGCCGATTCTCAACCTCACACCAAACCTCACCTCCGCCCGCCGCTTGAGCGTGGCCTGGGGCGTGCACTCGGTGGTCAATGACCGGCTGCGACAGGTCGATGAGGTGTGTTCCACGGCACTGGAGATTGCCCAGGCCCAGGGCATGGTACAGCGCGGGGATACGCTGGTGATCACTGCGGGCGTGCCGTTCGGCCAACCGGGGTCAACCAACTCGCTGCGTATCGAAACGTTGATTTAGCGCCTGAAAGGGCCCCATCGCGAGCAAGCCCGCCCCCACATATTGATCCGCGAGCAGGGTCAAATGTGGGCGCGGGCTTGCTCGCGATGGGGGCGACTCGATCCTACTGACTCACCCACCATGCCCAACCCATCCTGCCCCGACTGGGCCGAAGCCCTGCTCAACGGCTTCAGCCAGATCTTCCTGCAACGCCACCCTTTGTGTGGCTTGCTGTGTTTGCTGGCGATATTACTCTGCGCTCCACAGTTACTCGGAGGCGCGCTGCTAGGCGGTGTCGCCGGTTTGCTCACGGCCCAGCGCCGAGGTTATCCCAAGGCCGAGCGCCAGGCCGGGCTCTACAGCTACAACGGCGTGTTGCTGGGGTTGCTGATCAGCCAGCACGTCGCCTGGTCGGCGCTGTTACCGCCTCTGGTTCTGGCTTGCGGTGGCTTGAGCGCAATCGTCACCCGTCAGTGGCTCAAACGGGCCAACCATCACGATGACCTGCCCGCCTACACCGCGCCCTTTGTCGGCCTGGGTTGGCTGCTGCTCAGTGCCAGCACGGCGAGCAGGCCTGAGATGATGCCGCCCGACACCCTGTCATTGGTTGACGCGCCCTTGCTTGGCCTCGGCCAGATCATCCTGCTGGACCAGCCTCTGGCCGGCCTGCTCATCGCCCTTGGCCTGCTGCTGGCCAACCGCAGCGCGGCGCTATGGGCACTGATCGGTGCCAGCTCCGGCGTGCTGTTTGCCTTACTGCTGGACGAACCCGGCGCACTGCTTGGCCTGCACAGCTATAACCCGGCGCTCGCGGCGCTGGCGCTCTGCCAGTTGCGGCGCCAACCCTGGTTGCCGTTAGCGGGCATCGTGCTGGCAATCATCCTCACCCCGGGTTTCGCCGCATTGCACCTGGCACCTCTCACCGCACCGTTTATCCTCGCCTGCTGGTTGGTGCGCGCCACGCTGCGAATACTGCAAAGGAGCAACATGGACAGCCCGTTCGAATCCCCCTAGGCTTGGCCGATATTCGATTCAGGCGAACCCAATGGACAGCAACAACGACTGGCGCCAGCGCCTGTACGTCATGATTTTCCAGACCGACACTGTCGCCGGACGTCGATTCGACAGGCTGTTGCTGTTGATCATCCTCGCCAGCCTGGTGATCGTGATCCTCGACAGCATCGACGAGGTCCATCAGAACTACGCCAAGGTGCTGGCCTACATCGAGTGGGGCTTTACCCTTATCTTCGCCATCGAGTACGGGCTGCGGCTGTACTGCTCGCCCAAGCCGTTGCGCTATGCCTTCAGTTTCTACGGGCTGGTTGACTTGCTGGCGATTGTGCCCGGCATCCTCGCCTTGTATTACAGCGACGCCCAATACCTGCTAATCATCCGCATCATCCGCATGTTGCGGATCTTCCGCGTGCTCAAGCTCAGCCCCTACCTCAAGCAAGCCAATTACCTGATGTCGGCGCTGCGGGGCAGCAAGCAGAAAATCGTCGTGTTCCTGGTCAGCGTCTGTACCCTGGTGACGGTATTCGGCACCTTGATGTACGTGATAGAGGGCCCGGAACATGGGTTCACCAGTATTCCCAAGGGTATCTACTGGGCCATCGTGACCCTGACCACCGTGGGTTTTGGCGACATCGTGCCCAAGACCCCGCTGGGCCAGGTGATATCGTCATTGGTAATGATCACCGGCTACTCGATCATCGCCGTACCCACCGGGATTTTTACCGCCGAACTGGCCAACGCCATGCGCGGCGATCAGTTGCAACACGACTGCCCGGTGTGCAAAAAAAGCAGCCATGAGCCCAACGCCGCTTTTTGCTCACGCTGTGGAAATGGGCTGTACAGCAAAGTGGAATAAGCAAAGTTCTTTTTAATCTTTAAGCGTCTATGCCAGCCCGGCTATAGTCACGGGCTATAAGCCACTACCTGATTGACAATCGAACAACAAAGGAATGAGCAGTGAAAAAATTCGTTAGCGCCTCTTTGCTGGCCGCAAGCCTGGCACTGTCTGGCGGCGCCCAGGCCGAATCGACCACCCTGCTCAACGTCTCCTACGACGTGATGCGTGATTTCTACAAGGACTACAACGCCGCTTTCCAGAAGCACTGGCAAGCAGAACACCCGGACGACAAGCTCACCCTGCAGATGTCCTTCGGCGGCTCCAGCAAACAGGCGCGCTCGGTCATCGACGGCCTGCGCGCCGACGTCATCACGATGAACATGGCTACCGACATCAACGCCCTGGCGGACAACGGCAAACTGGTGCCGGACAATTGGGTCACACGCCTGCCGAACAACAGCGCACCGTTCACCTCCGCCACCGTATTCATCGTGCGCAAGGGCAACCCAAAGGCGCTCAAAGACTGGCCTGACCTGCTCAAAGATGGCGTGGAAGTCATCGTGCCGAACCCGAAGACGTCCGGTAACGGGCGTTACACCTACCTGTCAGCCTGGGGTTATGTGCTGAAAAACGGCGGTGACGAGAACAAGGCCAAGGCATTTGTCGGCAAACTGTTCAAGCAAGCGCCCGTGCTCGATACCGGTGGCCGTGCAGCGACCACTACCTTCATGACCAACCAGATCGGCGACGTGCTGGTGACTTTTGAAAACGAAGCGGAAATGATTGCCCGTGAGTTCGGCCGTGATCAGTTTGAAGTGGTTTACCCGACCGTTTCCGCCGAAGCCGAACCGCCGGTGTCGGTGGTCGACAAAGTGGTCGAGAAGAAAGGCTCGCGCAACGTAGCCGAAGACTACCTCAAATACCTGTGGTCGCCAGAAGGCCAGGAAATCGCCGCCAATAACTACCTGCGTCCACGCGACCCGGCTGTGCTGGCCAAGTTCACCGACCGCTTCCCGAAAGTCGACTTCCTTTCGGTGGAGAAGACCTTCGGCGACTGGCGTACCGTGCAGAAGACCCACTTCAACGATGGCGGAGTATTCGACCAGATCTACAACGGCCAATAGAACCTTGATCGTCCCCACGCCCGTGGGGATGATCCCTCACCGGCGCAGCCATCAATCCCCGGCATGAGTGAAATCAGCACACGCAGCCTGTTCCCACACTCGCCAACCCTTTACTCTTTCACGCCATCTCCTCCGCGTTAAAGAGCACACCATGACTGCGACTTCCAAGGCCCCACACCCCGGCACCATGACCCGAGGCATGGTGATGCTGTTCGCGTTCTGTTGTGGCGCTATCGTCGCCAACCTCTATTACACGCAGCCGATCATCGAAATGATCGCTCCGGACATCGGCCTGACGCCAGCCATGGCCAGCCTTATCGTGTCCTTGACCCAAATCGGCTATGCCTTGGGCCTGTTCTTCCTCGTACCTCTGGGCGACTTGCTGGAAAACCGCAAGCTGATGATCAGCACCACGGTGGTGTCCATCGCCAGTCTGTTGGGCGCCGCTTTTATTGAACAGCCGAATCTGTTCCTGATGGTGTCGCTGCTGATCGGTTTCAGCTCTGTTTCGGTGCAAATCCTGATTCCGCTGGCCGCGCACCTGGCCCCCGCCGAATCTCGTGGTCGAGTGGTGGGCAGCATCATGGGCGGCCTGTTGCTGGGCATTCTGCTTGCGCGTCCGGTGTCGAGCGTAGTGGCCGATCACTTCGGCTGGCGCGTGATGTTCATCGCGGCGGCTGGGTTGATGGCGGTGATCAGCGTCGTGCTGCTGTTGACGATTCCCAAGCACCAACCGGATCACCGCGCCAGTTACGGGCAACTGCTGCACTCGCTCGGCACCTTGCTGCGCCAGCAACCGGTATTGCGTCAACGCGCGTTTTACCAGGGCTGCCTGTTCGCCGCCTTCAGCCTGTTCTGGAGCGCTGCGCCGCTGGAGCTGGTGCGCAACCATGGCCTGAGCCAAACCCAGATCGCGATCTTTGCCCTGGTCGGGGCGATTGGTGCCATTGCCGCACCGATTGCCGGGCGCCTGGCCGATGCGGGCCATACCCACCGCGCCTCATTACTGGCCATTGTGTTCGCTGCAGTGAGCTTTTTGCCGGCGTTCGTCCACCCCATCTACAGTGTGGTTGGCCTGGCGGTGACCGGCGTGGTCCTGGACTTTTGCGTGCAAATGAACATGGTCCTCGGCCAACGCGCCATCTACACCCTCGATGCCAACAGTCGCAGCCGCCTGAACGCGTTGTACATGACGAGTATCTTCATCGGCGGCGCCCTCGGCTCGGCGATTGCCAGCAGCGTGTACGAACAGGGTGGCTGGCTGGGGGTGGTCCTGGTTGGCAGCGCCTTCCCGCTGTTGGCGTTGCTGCGGTTTCTGATGGTGTCGAGGCACGAGGCCACCGCGACTGTATAAGACTGGATGGGGGGCTGCTTTAGGGGCAGCTACCAATGCAATGAACGAAACACCATCCTTGGTGCGTCGGCATCAATGGTTACTACGGGCGCAGGCCGCTTATGAGCTGAAACATCTGCTGGAAAAACGCAAGCGCTTCGCGAAGAAGAGTTGCCATTACGACTTTCAGCGAAGGTGCGGGTGTAGGCTCAGGGGTTGGGGTTGGAGTTGGGGCAGGTGTAGGTGCGGGTTGAGGAGTTGGAACAGGTTGAGGCTGTGGTTGTGGCCGCTGGGCATTCACAACGACATCCCCTTGTTTGATTTCTCCTTTGGCGGTGACCAACAGATCCGACTTGCCGTCCCCGGTCAAATCAACCTCCAGGCTGCCTATACCGGTACTCGAATTATGGCTGAGCACCGCTTCACCGACGCGTCCAGTGAACCTCTCTGTGAAGTTGAGCGCGCTGATGCCTGACTTTTTCAACATGTCACTGATATCGATCTTATCCACGCCGCTGGTAAAGTCCTCGATCACATCCGGCTCCCGCGCAGTCGAGTCAGAGGCCTTGGTATAGACAAAAGTGTCCGCGCCACCGCCGCCTCTCAGCCTGTCAGCACCTGCGCCGCCCTGGAGTCGGTTGTCCACCTCGTTGCCGAGCAGGGTATCAGCGCCTGCGCCACCCACCGCGTTTTCCAGAGTGACGCCCTTGGCCACCGAAACGTTGCCTCGCAAGCCTCCTACGCTGGAAAACGACTCAGCATTGAGGTTGATCGTCTGGTTCTGCGAAAACCCGGAAAAGTCCAGGGTATCGTTGCCGCCGCCATCCCATACACAAAACAACGCAGAGTCCCCTGCCCCCTTGAGGCTCAAGCACTCTCTATTGGTATTTGAATTGAAGCCATAAGTGGTATCGGTATTGCGGGTTTGATGGTTCGCTCCATACAGTTTCTGCATTGCGGCAATGTCATCCATCATCGGCGCAGAAGGCGACAACGACCTGAAATCGTGGCCCGACTGTTTCTTCTCGGACCAATAGCTCATGACAGTACGCGCCTTGGTATCTTGCGCATATTGGGCATCCCGTTCGTAAGTGCCACTGCCGTTGTAGTTACCGGGGTGTGCCAGCCCCAAGGCATGCCCTATTTCATGGATCATGATCGTCGAAAAGTAACTGCCCAGCTTGGGCGCATCCGGCGCTTGCTGGGTGCCGATCTTGGCCCAGGCGTTGGGATGGGAGCGACTGGGACCGGTCGCCACGCCAGACGCCATTCTCCGGTCCCCGGAAATCTGGATGGAACCGTCGGTTTTACCGGCACTTTCATGAAACTTGATATTGGCCACGTCCTGCCAGGACTGCAAAGCTTGGCGGGCGCATTGCCGCTGGCGCTCGGTGAACCCATCGAGCTTGAATGAAACATCGATTTTCTGGTCGCCATTGCGATCGTGGAACCGGGAGTTATTGCGCACAAGATGGTTGGCAACCTGCTCCGTGGTGAACGAGCGTTTACCATAACCTTGCGACGAGCCTGACGAAGATCCTGAGTGAGCCTGAGGGTTGTCAGTTGGGTATTCCGAGGGGCGTCGAATGGGGCGTTCGATTATTTCGCTCATATATATGCTCTCCGGTTTTATAATTAATTGTATTGACTGGTTTCGGTATCAGCGCACGACACAAAACCAGCCACCAATTAATTTTGCATATAATAAAAACCCCACCAACAGCCATTTAGTTACAAGCGAAACAGTTTCCTCCAAGAAAAATATTCCCGACAAAACAATATATGTATTCAATTTGAATATTGAATAAAACAAATCCTGACAAAAAAATATCTTATTGATTCATCGAATAAAAAAAACGCATAAAACGCCATTTAAAACAAAACATGAACAATGCATAAAAACCAACAGCACAATGAAGTACACATAAAGCAACTATCGAAAGTCAGGTGCGCACTGACTTTCCGGCGTCCAGATAGTCCAGGAGGCGTTCGACGGTGCGTGCCAACACGCCGGAGTTATCCAGCAACGCCACATCAGCTGCCGTCGTCAGGCTTTCGGTGAACTGCGCATTGCGCGCCAGGCGTTCATCGATGTCGTCCTCGGACTCGCGCCCCCGTGCCAACAAGCGTTGGCGCAACACGGCCTGATCGACTGTCAGCAACAACACCCGCAGGGTGGGGTAACGCCCACGGGTTTGCGCCAAGTGGCCGCGAGAGCCGTTGACCAGCACATCGTGGCCGGCCGCCAGCCAATCGTCAATTTCCCGTGGAATACCATAAGACAAGCCGTTGGCCTGCCAAGCGAGGGCAAAGGCGCCTTCAGCCTGCAACACGGCAAAGCGTTCCGGGCTCACTCCCAGGGCAGCCTCGCCCACCGCCTCTGCAGAACGGGTGATCACCCGCCGTGCAATGCGGCAGCCGCGCTCGGCCAAACGTGGGCGTGCGGCATCCAGCAGGCTGTCCTTGCCCGACCCAGAGGGTCCGATGAGATAAATCAACCTGCCCGCCATCAAGACACCCTTTGAACGCGTCGCCATTAACCTCGTGGGCAGCCTGTGTTCACTGCGCGTACTGTTTGCTCAACCCCGGCGGAACACCCTGGACATTGGTTTCTTCCCACGGCCCGTTCGGGCTGATGGAGCGGCTCCAGCCGTTGCTCCAGCGGTAATACGTACGCTGACGATAAAAAGTGTCAGGCTGCTCATCAAGCACATAGACCTGCATCTTGCTGTCCCAATGGCTTGCGGCGCCCGGAGGCGGAGCGAAGGTGGGGGACTTGCTCGGCGGCGCCTTGGGTGGAGCGGTCACCGGGCCGGAGGGCCTGGTGCTGGGCTTGGTACTCGGCTGCGTTGACGGACCCGACGGTGGAATGGTCGGGCCGGTCGGCGCAGGTGGCCGATGAACCGCACAAGCGCTCAATCCCAATACCAGGCTGAGCAAAGTGATACGTGCAATGGCGGTCATGGGCGTTTCCTCGAAATTACTTATCCGGACTGTCGATAGTCAGTTGCTGCAGCGCAACGGTGCTGCTGGCCAGGGGTTGGCTGCGGCCGATCCACTCGCCGGCAGTCGGTTGCCCGGCCCTGGAGATGCGCGCAACGAGTTGGACTTCGGGAAAGTTGGACAGTTTCAACTGCGGCATCATTGCGTCGGCATCGCCCAACTCGACACTCAGCGGCAGGTCGGCCACGGTCACGCGCTTGGCGGCCAACGGCGCCGGCGGGCCGCCGACAGCGCGGGCGAAGATAAACACGCTGTCGGTGGGCAGCGTCTTGGCCTTGACCTCGGCCGACAGGTCGACGCTCACTTTAAGCAGCGCGCCAACCTGGGTCGGAGCGACTGCGCCGCCGCCTTCCTTGAGTTTCTCCGCCGCCCGGTCGATCCCACCTTGCAGCGCCGTGCGGGAGTTGTCTTGCTCAGGTAACTGGGCCAACAGGCGATTCCAGTAGTCAATGGCTTCCTGGTAGCGTTCGCGTTCAAAGGCAGCGATACCCAACAGGCCAAGGCTGGTGACTTCCTTGGGGTCAAGTTTCAGTGCTTCGTCGGTCAGCGCCTGGATCTTTGGCGACCACTGCTTGTTGTCCGCAAAATACTGCGCCTGCGCCCATTGCCCGAGCAGCTCAGGCTGGCGCCCCGCCAGGGCCACGGTGCGCTCGAAGACTTTCGCAGCGTCCGCCGAACGATCCTGGGCCATGTAGGCGCGACCAAGGAAATACAGGCCTTCGGCCGAATCCGGCTGCGCAGCCGCCGCACGCTCCAGACGCTGGGTCATGTCTTGCATGGACACCGGCGGCTGGGAGAATTCGCGGGTCAGCTCAACCTTGTCGCTGGCGCCGAAGTGCATGTACAGCCCCAGGCCCAGTACCGGCACCAGCACCGCCGCGAGCAATGGCAACGGTTTACCCAGGCGTGACTCACGGGGTTTTTCCACCCCTTCGGTATCGGCCAGCAACTCACGAGCGGCCTCTGCGCGACCTGCGTCCAATTGCGTGGCGTCGAGCACACCTTCGCTCTGTTGGGTCTGCAGTTCGGCCACACGCTCCTGATACAGCGCCACATTCAGCGCGGTGCGATCCTCCTCGCGTTGGGCACGGCGGCCACGCAACACCGGTATCAGCAGAAAACTCAAGGCAACCAGAAGCAGCAGACCTGCAGCAAGCCAGAAATCAATCATCGGTTTTTTTGTCCAGCAGTTGGTCGAGGCGTTGACGCTCGGAGGCGGAGAGCGCGTCCGACCCATCGGTCGGTGTCGCGCGGCGACGTCGGACGATGACGGCCATGACTACCAGGCCAGCCAGCAGCAGACCGGCCGGGCCAAACCACAGCAGCGCGGTCTTGGAGGTCAGCGCAGGTTTGTAGCGCACGAAATCACCGTAGCGGTCGACCATGAAGTCGATGATCTGCTGATTGTCCTTGCCCTCCCCCAACATGCGGAAAATCTCTTTGCGCAGGTCGGCGGCAATGGGCGCATTGGAGTCGGCAATGTCTTGGTTCTGGCATTTGGGGCAGCGCAGTTCCTTGGTCAATTCACGGAAGCGCTCACGGTCGCCATCTTTGGCGAATTCATAGGTGTCGATGGCGGCCTGGGCCGCGCCCACCAATCCGAGCGCCAGTACGGCAGCGGTCAACCAACGCTTCATGGCTTGGCCTCGTCCACCAACGCCTGGTACTTGGCGGCCAGTTGTTCGCGCCAGACCACTTCGTCGATCACGCCGACGAACTTGTCGCGAATCACACCTTTGGCATCTATGAAGAAGGTTTCCGGCGCCCCGTAAACGCCCAGGTTCAGACCGAGGTTGCCGTCTTCGTCACGAATATCCAACTGATAGGGGTTGTGGAACTCCGCCAGCCACTTCAAGGCTGCAGCGTTGTCGTCCTTGTAGTTGATGCCGTAGATCACCACGCCCTTCTCGGCCAGCTTGTTGAGCACCGGGTGCTCGACACGACAGGAAATGCACCAGGTGGCCCAGACGTTGACCAGTGCCGGTTTGCCTTGCAAGTCGGCCTGGGTCAAGGTCCTGTCGCCCTGCACCGTCGGCAGCGAAAACGCCGGGAACGGTTTGCCGATCATCGCCGAGGGCAACTCGGCCGGGTCCAGGTATAGGCCGCGGTACAAAAACACCGCCACCAGCAGGAACAACGCCAACGGTAATACCATCAACCAACGCTTCATACCGCCGCTCCTTGTATACCGAGGGCTTCACGCACCCGGCTCTTGACCTTGACCCGATAACGCCGGTCCATCGCCGCCAGCAAACCACCAAAACCGGTCAGCAGGCCGCCGAACCAGATCCAGCGCACGAACGGCTTGACGTGGACCCGCACGGCCCAGGCGCCATCACCCAGCGGCTCGCCCAGGGCGACATACAAGTCACGGGTGAAACCGGCATCGATCCCGGCTTCGGTCATCATCGAATTCTGCACGGTGTACAGGCGTTTTTCCGGGTGCAGCACGGCGATTTCCTTACCGTTGCGCACCACACGCACGGTGCCTTTGTCCGAGGTGAAGTTCGGTCCTTCAAAGTGCTTGGCGCCTTCAAAGACAAACTGGTAGCCAGCCAGGTCCATGGACTCGCCAGGTGCCAGGCGCAGGTCGCGCTCGGCGCTGTTCTGGCTGGACAACACCACACCCAGCGCGCAGACGGCGATACCGATATGCGCGATCTGCATGCCCCAATAGCTGCGAGTCAGGCCGGGCAGGCCTTTGACCAGGCCTTTGTGCCGCGTCTTGTCAAGGATGTCCCGCACGCCGGCCAGCAACACCCAGGCGGCGAGCATGAAGGTCGCGAGCACCGCCCAATTGAAATCACCATAGGCAATCCCGGCGACGACCGATAACGCCGCGCTGCCCAGCAGTACCGGGGTCAACATGCCCATCAGCCATTTGACCGGTGTGTCTTTCCAGCGCACCAGCACGCCAACGGCCATCACCACCATCAGCAGGCCCATCAACGGAATGAACAAGGCATTGAAGTACGGCGGCCCGACGGAGAGCTTGGCGCCGGACAGTGCATCGAGTATCAGCGGATACAAGGTGCCCAGCAGGATCATCGAGGCGGCCACCACCAGTACCAGGTTGTTGCCCAGCAACAGGGTTTCCCGCGACCAGAGGTTGAAGCCGACGTGACTCTTGACCACCGGGGCCCGCAGGGCGAACAGCACCAGGGAGCTGCCGACCACCAGCAGCAGGAAGATCAGGATGAACACCCCACGCTCCGGGTCGGACGCGAACGCATGCACCGAGGTCAGCACGCCGGAACGCACCAGGAAGGTCCCCAACAGGCTCAACGAAAATGCAGCAATGGCCAGCAACACGGTCCAGCTCTTGAACACGCCGCGTTTTTCAGTAACCGCCAATGAATGAATCAGCGCCGTGCCCACCAGCCATGGCATGAAGGAAGCGTTTTCCACCGGGTCCCAGAACCACCAGCCGCCCCAGCCAAGCTCGTAATAAGCCCACCACGAGCCCAGGGTGATGCCGATGCCCAGAAACGCCCAGGCCACGATCGTCCAGGGCCGCGACCAGCGCGCCCAGGCAGCATCGAGACGCCCGCCGAGCAAGGCTGCGATAGCGAAGGCAAAAGCCACCGAGAAACCAACGTAGCCCATATAGAGCATTGGCGGATGAACGATCAGGCCGATGTCTTGCAGCAGCGGGTTAAGGTCTCGGCCGTCGGTGGGGATTTGCGGCAGGATCCGCTCAAACGGGTTGGACGTCATGATCAGGAACAACAAAAAACCAATGCTGATCATGCCCATCACGGCCAGCACGCGAGCCAGCATCACCTGGGGCAACTGGCGCGAGAATACCGACACCGCGAAGGTCCAGGCCCCGAGGATCAATGCCCACAACAGCAGGGAACCTTCGTGGGCACCCCATACCGCACTGAACTTGTAATACCAGGGCAAGGCGCTGTTGGAGTTGCTGGCGACGTATGCGACGGAAAAGTCGTCGGTCATGAAGGCGTAGGTCAGGCAGCCAAAAGAGAACGCGAGAAAAGCGAACTGCCCCCAGGCGGCCGGCTGAGCCAGGCTCATCCACAAGCGATCACCACGCCACGCGCCCAACAACGGGACGATGGCCTGGACGATGGCAAAGCACAGGGCGAGGATCATCGCCAACTGGCCCAACTCGGGAATAAACAGTGCAGAGGCCATCATTTAGCCCTCCCTGGCAGGTGTAGGGGCTGACTGGCCGCTGTCTTTGAGGGCCTTGGTCACTTCCGGCGGCATGTATTTTTCATCGTGCTTGGCTAGCACTTCGTCGGCCACCACTACACCCTGGGCGTTGAGCTTGCCGAGGGCGACGATACCCTGCCCCTCGCGAAACAGATCCGGAAGGATCCCACGATAGGTGATGGTCACCGACTTGCTGAAGTCGGTGACCACGAAGGTCACGTCCAGCGAGTCGCCGGAGCGCTTCAGGGAACCGGCCTCGACCATGCCGCCGGCGCGGATTCGCGTATCTTGCGGCGCTTCGCCGTTGGCGATCTGGGTCGGGGTGTAGAACAGGTTGATATTCTGTTGCAAGGCACTCAAGGCCAGGCCCACGGCGATGCCGACGCCCACCAGAATGGCGAGGATGATCAACAGACGCTTTCTACGCAGCGGATTCACTTATCGGTCTCCCGGCGCAGACGACGCGCCTCTTGTTGCAGGTAACGCTTGCGGGCCAGGATCGGCGCGGCGACGTTGAGGGCCAGCACCGCCAGGCAAATGCCATAGGCCGTCCAGACATACAGGCCGTGATGGCCCATGGCGAGAAAATCACTGAAAGAGGCGAAACTCATCCACGGGCTCCCAGGCAGTTTTGCACTTCAACCTTGACCCAACTGGCGCGGGCTTCACGCTTGAGCACTTCGAGGCGCATGCGCATCAGCAGCACGGCACCGAAGAAGCAGTAGAAACCCAGCACCATCAACAGCAGCGGCGCCCACATTTCCACGGGCATTGCCGGTTTTTCGGTGAGGGTAAAGGTCGCGCCCTGGTGCAGGGTGTTCCACCATTCCACCGAGTACTTGATGATCGGGATGTTGATCACGCCAACGATGGCCAGCACCGCGCAGGCCTTGGCGGCGCTGTCACGATTGCTGATCGCGTTGCCCAGGGCAATAAGACCGAAGTACAGGAACAGCAGAATCAACATCGACGTTAGTCGCGCATCCCAGACCCACCACGAGCCCCAGGTCGGCTTGCCCCAGATCGCCCCGGTGATCAGCGCCACGGCGGTCATCCAGGCACCGATGGGTGCTGCGCATTGCAGGGCGACGTCGGCCAGTTTCATCTTCCACACCAGGCCCACGATGCCGCACACCGCCAGCATCACGTAGCAGGACTGGGCCAGCAGTGCGCTGGGCACATGGATATAAATGATGCGAAAGCTGTTGCCTTGCTGGTAGTCCGGCGGCGCGAAGGCCAGGCCCCAGACCAGGCCGGTGCCGATCAGCAACACGGCGGCGATGCTCAACCACGTCAGCAGCCTGCCGCTGATGCCATAGAACCACTTGGGCGATCCGAGCTTGTGAAACCAGGTCCAGTTCATTGCTGTTTCCATCACGGTTGCTTCTTGTCGTGGCAAGAAGCTTAGGGTCTTTACTGACTCAGCGAAAACACTGGGTCAGACCTCATTATTCGCCGACGCTGATCTTCAGGCCGGCCGCTATAGCAAAGGGTGTCAGGGTTACCGCCAGGGCGGTCAGGCTGCCAAGCCACAAGAGGTAACCGGTCGCCGGCATCCCCATGAGCGCAGCCTGCAAGGCACCGCTGCCCAGGATCAACACCGGGATATACAAAGGCAAAATCAACAAGGCCAGCAACAGCCCCCCACGCTTCAAACCGACGGTCAATGCCGCGCCCACCGCTCCCAGCAGGCTCAACACCGGGGTGCCGAGCAATAACGAGGCAAGCAACACTGGCAGGCATCCGGAGGGCAATCCCAGCATCATCGCCAGCAGCGGCGCGAGCAGAACCAGTGCCAGGCCGGAAAAGGCCCAGTGTGCCAGTACCTTGGCCAGAACCAGAAGAGGCAGAGGGTGCGACGAAAGGACCCACTGTTCAAGGGAACCATCTTCGAAATCACTGCGAAACAGCCCGTCCAGCGAGAGCAGGACCGACAAAAGGGCTGCCACCCAGACCAGTCCCGGAGACAAGGTTTGCAACAGTTTAGTCTCGGGTCCGACCGCCAGCGGGAACAACGCGATGACGATGGCAAAGAATACGAGCGGGTTGGCCAATTCAGCCGGGCGCCGACATAACAGGCGCGCCTCGCGGGCCACCAACAGGGCAAAGACCCTCATGCCGACCACCTTCCCAGATCCAGCTCGCGGTAACCGGCAGGCATGCGCGCCAGGGTGTGATGAGTGGTGAGGAGCACCATGCCGCCCTGCTCACAGTGCCGCGCCAGGTGCTCTTCCAACTGCGCGACGCCCTGTTTGTCGAGGGCGGTGAAGGGTTCGTCGAGAATCCACAATGGCGGGCCCTGCAGATACAGGCGGGCCAGGGCCACCCGGCGCTGTTGACCGGCGGACAGGGTATGACAGGGCACATCTTCAAAACCCTTCAGGCCCACGGCGGCCAATGCCTGCCAAATGCACTCGCGGCTGGCCGGGTGATGCAGGGCACTGAGCCAACTGAGATTCTCTTCAGGGGTCAGCACATCCTTGATCCCGGCCGCGTGGCCGATCCACACCAGGTTGCGCGCCAGCTGCGTGCGTTGTTCGTTCAACGGCCTGCCATTGAGCCGCACCTGCCCCGCCGTCGGCTGCATCAAACCGGCCAACAGGCGCAGCAGGCTGGTCTTGCCGCTGCCGTTAGGTCCACTGACCTGCACCATGTCGCCACCCGACAGACGCAGTTCGAGATGTTCGAACAGCATCCGCAGGTCCCGCTCACACGCGAGCGCAACAGCTTCAAGTAGTGGACTGGTCACAAGATCGTGGGCCTTTACAGTTCAAGTCGGCGGCGCAACGGCCGTTAAAGAGATGCACAATAAACGCATTGGCAGTCTGTTTTAGAGAGCTGGATCAATCAGTTGTGATGTTTTTGACACGCTCTTTGAAGACGGGCGGCATTATACATGTGATGCCCTACTCTAAAGAGGGCAATTTCCTGGAGACGGCAGCCACGATGACCGGTGACATCAACCTTGTGCCCCTTCCGCCAGCGCCGGCCACCGGGTCTCGTCCCGCACCTGCGGCGGGTGAGCTGTTGAAACTGCTGGAGCCCCAGGCAGGGTTGATCGATGCCGGAAAAACCGTAGATGCCGAGGTGCTGGCCCTCAAGCAAGGCGGTGAAGCCTTTCAACTGCTGCTCAAGCTGACGCTGGCAGGCGGTCGACAAACCCTGGTACAGGCCGCCAGCAGCCAGCCGCTGCCGTTGGGCAGCCACGTCGCGGTGAGCCAGACGTCCGCAGGTGACCTCGCCATCAGCTTGCAGCAAGCCCTGAGCGCCAGCGGTGGTGCGCTGTCCCGGATCGACACGTCCCAACTGCCAATAGGCACGCTGCTGCAAGCCAAGGTCCTGACGTCCCAGGCACTGCCACAAGGCGCAGGGCAGCCGGCGCTTTATCGCTCGCTGGTCTCAGTGCTCAATAACGCCCTGATCGGCACTACCTTGAGCCTCGAAAGCCCGCAACCCTTGCGCGTCGGCAGTTTGCTCAGCGCCGTGGTCCAAGGCGCCCAGGCATTGGACTTCGTGCCACTGAGCGGGCGCCAGGAGCAACTGGCGATCAGCCAGCAACTGGCCACCCAGCACAGCCGACAAGGCTCCCTGGACAGCCTGCTCAAGGCTTTGCAAAACATGCCCCACAGCGCCTCAAGTGCCGCGATGGAACGTCTGCTGGCCGGTTTGCCAGATCTCGCCCAAGTCAGCAATCCCAAGGTATTGGCGCAGTTGCTGCACAACAGCGGCATATTTCTCGAAGCCAGGCTGCTGGCCGGACAAAATCCGCAAGTGCCGCCCCTCGACATGAAGGGCAGCCTGCTGCGCCTGGTCGCCGAACTGGCGCCCGCCCTGCCCGCCACCACCAACCTCAATGCCATCCTGGCCGCCAACACCCTGGCGCAAATGCTCCCCGGCTTCGTGCGCAGCCCGCTGGGCACCTTGGGCCAGTTCGGCGCTCGTACCGCAGCCAGCAGCTTCCCGTTACCGGAACGGCTGATGCGCCTGGAAGGTGAAAGCAGCCTGGAAAACCTGCTGCGCCTGGCCGCCGGCGCCATCTCGCGCCTGCAAAGCCATCAACTGTCGAGCCTGGAGCAAACCGGCACCACGGCCGATGGCAAGTTGCTGACCACCTGGCAACTGGAAATCCCCATGCGCACCTTGCAGGACATTGTGCCGCTGCAGGTCAAGTTCCAGCGTGAGGAGCCGGCACCCGACAAGGATGCGCCTGAACGCAAGATCGACCGCGACGCAAATAAGATGCTCTGGCGCGTGGAACTGGCCTTCGATATGGAGCCGTTGGGGCCCTTGCAAGTCCAGGCGCAACTGAGCCAGGGCAAACTGTCCAGCCAGCTGTGGGCCACCCGCCCCTACACCGCCAGCCTGATCGAAAGCCACCTGGGCAGCCTGCGTGAGCGCCTGGTGTCCTCAGGAATTGACGTTGGCGACCTGGACTGCCACCTCGGCACCCCGCCACGCGGGCCGAAAACCGGGCTTGAACAACGCTGGGTGGACGAAACCGCATGAAACCTCCCCAGTCGCCCCGCCAGGCCATCGCCCTCAAGTACAACGGCAAGCTCGCCCCTACCTTGAGCGCCAAAGGCGACGATGCCCTGGCCGAAGCCATCCTCAAGTTAGCGCGGGAAAATCAGGTGCCGATCTATGAAAATGCCGAGCTGGTCAAGTTGCTCGCGCGCATGGAACTGGGTGACAGCATTCCCGAGGAGTTGTACCGGACCATCGCCGAGATCATCGCCTTTGCCTGGACGCTGAAGGGTAAGTTCCCCGTGGGATATGACCCGGATGCGGAGCCGGTGGAGCGGGATGTGACTGCGCAGGGAGAGGACTACTAAACCTGCGCAGTCAACCCCGGCTGAACTTGCTGCAATACCCGGGCGGCAGTCGACATCGGTACATGTGCCCGGTTGGCATGCAGCTCCAACGCCTGGCTCATCGTCAGGCCTTCATAACGACTGAGCGCCTGCGTGAACACTTTAGCCACTGCCGGATCAAGCTCACGAACGAACTGGTCGATAAACGCCGGATCAATCACGGTATCGCGCACGCGCTGTATTTCTGCGGATATCGCGGCGGGATCGCGGGCAACATGTTCGGCGAACAGCGCAGCATCCTTGATCTCGATAGCGCCCGTGCCGGGCGAACGTTCGGCAACGGTGACCAGCTTGCTGCCATCCCAGGCCGCCAGCGAGTATTCACTGACCGCCTCCTGGTTTTTTTCCACCGACGCGAGCGTGTCTTTGCGACTTTCCAGGGACGCCTTGAAAAACGTACTCAAGGTATCGAAGTTCATCAACGCTTCTGCCGTGGAGCGCTTGAGGATGCGACAGCACAAGGTGGTCAAGTCGACCTGAATATCGTGAACCGCAACCTTCTGCTCGCTCTTCGATGCCGCCAGGTTCAGCTTGCTGTCAAAGTCTTTTGGCCACAGATAAAGCGCATCTCGGGTCAACGCTTGATCCAGCTTGCGTTCCATCGAACTCATAAAGGTCTGCAAAACAGCGACACCCTGAAAGTGAACCTGTGACATCGTCACGCTGGGCAGGCGGTTTTGCAGCATGTTCTTCACATCATCGGCGCCCAAGGCAAAACGCCCCTTCAGAAACGAAGTTTTACCCGCCGAGGGCGCGCCCCGCACCAGAGCAATCTCTTTTTTCTCGACAGGATCCGAGCCCAGCAGCAAAGACTGGAAGCTCCCGGCATATTGACCGCCGAGGGCAGCCGTCAGGTTTTTCAGAATATTGGCATTGTGGCTATCAGCCTCGGGCAGCCAGACGCCGGGTTCTGTCAAGCGAGTGACAAAGCCGTTCCAGTCGTTTTTTTGCAGCGTCTTGAGCTCCTCGGGATCGCGTGTAAGTGCTTCCCAGGTTGCAATGCTCGGATCGGCCTGAAGGCAAGCCAGCCGCGCCTGATAGGTATTTTTACTGGGTGCGAGTCGCTGCAAATCACTCAATACTGCACGAGCGTTGTCTCTGTTGACGTGTGCCCAGCCTGTATCAGGGGCGACACCGCGTTCGCTGCCAGCAAGCAATTGAGCAGTGGGATGAGATGCCGATGAATTCCCCAAACCATTAAGCATATGCAACCTCTTGATTGATCAAGGTTGCAACCTAGTGCGTGGAAGCTTAAACCGCATGCAGGAAATGACTTACCGGAAAGTAGGAAATATTACTCAAAGTACCGATCAACCCACATGCGGCGCAATAACCAACGCAGCAGGGTTTCTACGTCTGCTGTTCAGTTTTGTGCAATTTACTCATCAACTGCGCCTCAGCCTGGGTCAAGCCACAGGACTGGGTCAGCTCATCCACCGTGGCCCCCATGCCTACCAGTTTCGCCGCCTGGGCGAAAGACAGGCTTGAAGGATCACGCTGCTCTAGCGTGGCCAACTTGTCAGGCAAGGGTGCGAGGATTGCGCGCAACTCATGCACGTCATCGCCCACTCGTACCGCGCTCTGCTGGTAGTTATCCACCCGCCGCACAAGTTCCTTGATGCGCTGGTCGCGCGCTGCATCGCGCTCGGCCTGGCGCATCGCCAACTCGCGTTGCTGGCGCATATAGCGCAGCAAAAAGCCCAGGGTCCCGACCCACGACAGAGCCAGGACAATCACCACTACCTCGAGGATCAATCAGATGTTCTCCAAGTCCGACCACTCTTCTTCGCTCATCATCTTGTCCAGCTCAACCAGAATCAGCAGTTCGCCATTCTTGTTGCACACGCCCTGGATGAACTTGGCCGATTCTTCGTTGCCGACATTCGGCGCAGTCTCGACTTCCGACTGACGCAGATAAACCACTTCGGCCACGCTGTCGACCATGATCCCGACCACTTGCTTGTCGGCTTCGATGATGACGATACGGGTATTGTCGTTGACTTCGGTAGGGGCCAGGCCGAAACGCTGGCGGGTGTCGATGACGGTGACGACGTTGCCGCGCAGGTTGATGATGCCCAGCACGTAGCTTGGCGCCCCCGGCACCGGGGCGATTTCGGTGTAGCGCAGCACTTCCTGCACGCGCATCACGTTGATGCCGTAGGACTCATTGTCCAACCTGAAGGTAACCCATTGCAGGATCGGATCATCCAAACCCTGTGCGGACGCTGACTTGTTCATACCCTGACCCCTTCAAATACTGCGGATAACCGCGTGTGTTCTTTTTAGGCAGCACCACGGTGCTGCATCGCTTATCAAGTACGTTTGTTGCCTGGCATATCTTTTACCGCGCCGCTGGCAATCAGTTGGGCCAACTCGGCGACGTCCAGCAACGCGCACATGTGTTCGATCACCGTGCCCGCCAGCCAAGGCCGCTGGCCACGGTGGCTACGCCATTTGATTTCGTTGGGATCCAGGCGCAGCGAACGGCTGACCTGATGCACCGCCAGCCCCCACTCGTAACCCTGGACCGAAATCACATACTGCAGGCCCTGGCGAAAATCATCGCGGTAGCGGTCGGGCATGACCCAGCGCGCCGTATCCAGCACCTTCAGATTACCCGCCTGGCTCGGCAGGATTCCGAGGAACCAGTCCGGCTGGCCAAACAACGGCGTCAGCTCCTGGCCTTCCAGGGAGTAAATCGAGCCGAGGCACACCAGCGGCACCGCCAGGGTCAGCCCCGCAACGTCGAACAACAGGCATTCGAACGCTTCGGCGGCCCACGACGGTCGCCCATCTGTCTGCGCGGGCGGCGGTGTGCTGCTCGGCGCAAGATGAACCTGCGCCACCGGCGGCACCAACGCCAGAGGCACTGCAACTATCGGAACCGGCTCAGCCAAGGCGTCACGGGCCTGCTCTTCCAATACCGCCAGTTGAAACTCATCCAGGCTGGCCTCAGGTTCGACGCTTGGCGATACGACCACTTCGTCCAGCACCAGGATCGGTTCGGGCAGCTCTTCCTCGGTTGCGTCTTGCAGCAGCGCATCCAGGTAGGACTGCAGCGCCAGTTGCGGTCGGATCTTGATATCCACAGGACGATTCATCTGTATGCCCACGCGCAAGTTCTTTCAGTCCTGCCTTGAGTGGTTATCGGCCCGACGACCCACTGACTTGAATAAACCCTCATCTCACGCCACCTGCGCCACGAGCTGCTGGGCCAGCAGATGTTTGAGCAATGCCCGGTAAGCCAGCACACCACGGCTCTTGCCATCGAATTGCGATGGCGCCAACCCCGCGCGGCTGGCATCACGCAGGCGCGTGTCTACCGGGATGTAGCCTTGCCAGATGGTGTCCGGGTAGGCATCGCGCAATACTCGCAACGTGCCCAGCGAAGCCTGGGTACGGCGGTCGAACAACGTCGGGACGATGCTATAGGGCAGCACCTGCTTGCGCGAACGGTTGATCATCGCGAGGGTGCTGACCATGCGCTCCAGGCCTTTGACCGCCAGGTGCTCGGTCTGTACCGGGATCACCAGTTGCTGACTGGCAGCCAGGGCGTTGACCATCAGCACACCGAGCAATGGCGGGCTGTCGATGATGGCGTAGTCGAAATCCTGCCAAAGTTGCGCCAGGGTCTTGGCGATGACCAGGCCCAGGCCGCTCTGGCCCGGCGACTGGCGCTCAAGGGTGGCCAGCGCCGTGCTGGACGGCAACAGGCGAATGTTGTCGTTACTGGTGGGCAGCAGCAATTGCCCGGGTAAACCGGTGGGCACGCTGCCCTTGTGCAGGAACAGGTCGTAGCAGCTGTGTTCCAGCGCATCCGGGTCGTAGCCGAAATAACTGGTCATCGAACCGTGGGGATCGAGGTCGACGATGACCACACGCTTGCCCGCCTCGGCCAGCAAGCCGGCTAAGGCGATGGAAGTGGTGGTCTTGCCGACCCCACCCTTTTGATTGGCAACTGCCCAGACTCTCATTCGGATTGTTCCTCCCGGTGGGCACTGGCTCGACCGAGAAATAGCACGAGGTTATAGAGCCGGTGACGGAGAATTGACGGCACTCTCACGTTCCGGCGGCGTTATGGGCGTCGGTGCAGTTTGTGTGCCAGCGCGCTTCATTGCGGCATCCGGTCGCGCATTGGCTGCGCCAGTACCGGTCAGGCTACGGCGCACGTCCAGATTGCGCGAGACCACCAGCACCACCCGGCGGTTACGCGCCCGACCTTCGGCCGTCGCATTGTTGGCCACGGGCTGGAACTCGCCGTAGCCCACGGATGCCAGGCGCCCGGGGTTGACGCCCTGCATTGCCAACATGCGCACAATGCTGGCCGAACGTGCCGACGACAGCTCCCAGTTGGTGGGGTACTGCGCCGTGTGGATCGGCTGGGTATCGGTAAAGCCCTCGACATGGATCGGGTTGTCAAAGGGTTTCAGGATCGCCGCAACCTTGTCGATGATGCTGAAGGCTATATCGCTGGGGATCGCATCGGCACTGGCAAACAGCAGGCTGGAGTTGAGTTCGATCTCCACCCACAACTCGTTGCCGCGTACCGTCATCTGGTTGGAACTGATCAAGTCGCCAAACGCGGCGCTGATGTCGTCGGCGATGCTTTTGAGCGGGTCGCCGCCGCCACTGATGCCGGCGTCGGTTTCTTCGCTGTCCTTGACCAGCGGTTTGGCCGGAGTCACGGTCCTGGGGCGTTCCTCACCAATGGGGATCGGCTTGAGGGCACGGTCCGGGTCGGTAAACACGCCCACCAGCGCCTCGGAGATGACCTTGTACTTGCCTTCATTGATCGACGAAATGGAGTACATCACCACGAAAAAAGCGAACAGCAAGGTGATGAAGTCGGCGTACGACACCAGCCAGCGTTCATGGTTGACGTGCTCTTCAGGCTCGCGACGGCGACGGCTCACAGGCAATACCCCCCATCAATCCATAAAGCCCTGGAGCTTCAATTCGATGGAGCGCGGGTTCTCGCCCTCGGCAATCGACAGAATGCCCTCCAGCAGCATTTCACGATAACGGGACTGGCGCAGGGCAATGGATTTGAGCTTGCTGGCGACCGGGAGCAGCAACAGGTTGGCACTGGCCACGCCGTAGATCGTGGCGACAAACGCTACGGCAATACCACTGCCCAATTGCGAAGGGTCGGCCAGGTTGCCCATCACATGGATCAACCCCATGACCGCGCCGATGATGCCGATGGTCGGCGCATAGCCGCCCATGCTTTCAAAGACCTTGGCGGCATTGATGTCGCGGCTTTCCTGGGTGTAGAAATCCACCTCCAGAATGCTGCGAATGGCTTCCGGCTCGGCGCCGTCGACCAGCAACTGCAGGCCTTTGCGCGCGTAGCTGTCGGGCTCGGCATCGGCCACGCCTTCCAGACCAAGCAAGCCCTCCTTGCGTGCCGTGAGACTCCAGTTGACCACCCGGTCGATGCCGCCTGCCAAATCCACACGAGGCGGGAAAATAATCCAGATCAGAATCTGCATGGCGCGCTTGAACGAACTCAAGGGCGACTGCAGCAACGCAGCTCCCACCGTCCCGCCAATCACGATCAACGCTGCCGGACCGTTGGCGAGGGCACCAAGATGCCCGCCTTCGAGGTAGTTGCCCCCGATAATCGCGACGAACGCCATGATGATGCCGATCAGGCTCAACACATCCATCAGAGACAGGCCTCCACCAAGTGCCTGCCAATGTCATCCAGGCTGTAGACCGCATCGGCCAGGTCGGCCTTGACGATGGCCATGGGCATGCCATAGATCACGCAACTCGCCTCGTCCTGCGCCCAGATCGCGCTACCGCCCTGCTTGAGCAGGCGTGCGCCTTCACGGCCGTCGGCGCCCATACCGGTGAGCACCACCGCCAGAACTTTGTCGCCGTAAGACTTGGCTGCAGAGCCGAAGGTGATATCGACACAAGGCTTGTAATTAAGGCGCTCGTCACCCGGGAGGATTCTCACCGCACCGCGTCCATCGACCATCATTTGCTTGCCGCCGGGGGCCAACAACGCCAGGCCCGGGCGCAGGATGTCACCGTCCTCGGCCTCCTTGACGCTGATGCGGCACAGCTTGTCCAGGCGCTCGGCAAATGCCTTGGTGAACGCAGCAGGCATGTGCTGGACCAACACGATCGGCGCCGGGAAGTTGGCCGGCAGTTGCGTCAACACCCGCTGCAAGGCCACCGGGCCACCGGTGGACGTACCGATGGCCACCAACTTGTAAGCCTTGCGCTTGGGCGCGGGCGAGTTGCTACTGGTGGCCGATGCACGCACCGGAGCTACGGCGGAGCGGGCAGCCGGCTCCGATACAGGTGTCGATGCAGGAATCGGGCGAGCGAAACTGCTGACCGGCGCAGGTGCTGCCACCTGTGCTGGCGCCGGCGCCCTGAAGCTGCCGCGATTACTGCGCGAGATGCTATGCACCTTCTCGCAGAGCATCTGCTTGACCTTCTCCGGGTTGCGCGAGATGTCTTCGAAATTCTTCGGCAGGAAGTCCACGGCGCCCGCGTCCAGCGCATCGAGGGTCACTCGGGCGCCTTCGTGCGTCAGCGACGAGAACATCAACACCGGGGTCGGGCAGCGTTGCATGATGTGCCGAACGGCGGTGATGCCATCCATCATCGGCATCTCGTAGTCCATGGTAATCACGTCCGGCTTCAACGCCAGGGCCTGATCGATCGCCTCTTTGCCGTTGGTAGCCGTACCGACCACCTGGATATTGGCATCGGCTGAAAGAATTTCCGAGACGCGGCGGCGGAAGAAACCCGAATCGTCCACCACCAGAACCTTGACTACCATAACCACTCCGTTAGGCCGGGCAAGGGACTGTCGCCCTGCCCCACCAGAATCAAATACGCCGTGCGGCGTAACGCTTGAGCATGCTCGGCACATCGAGAATCAGCGCGATCCGGCCATCGCCGGTAATGGTCGCGCCCGACATGCCTGGCGTGCCCTGCAGCATCTTGCCCAAAGGCTTGATCACCACTTCTTCCTGGCCCACCAGTTGATCGACCACGAAGCCGATACGCTGGGTACCCACGGAAAGGATCACCACATGGCCTTCAAGCTGCTCTTCATGCTTGGCCGAAGCCACCAGCCAGCGCTTGAGGTAGAACAGTGGCAACGCCTTGTCGCGCACAATCACCACTTCCTGGCCGTCCACCACATTGGTACGCGACAGGTCGAGGTGGAAAATCTCGTTGACGTTGACCAGTGGGAAGGCAAACGCCTGGTTGCCCAGCATCACCATCAGGGTCGGCATGATCGCCAGGGTCAACGGCACCTTGATGACGATCTTCGAACCCTGGCCCTTGGTCGAATAAATATTGATCGAGCCATTGAGCTGGCTGATCTTGGTTTTCACCACGTCCATGCCAACGCCACGGCCCGAAACATCGGAAATCTCGGTCTTGGTCGAGAAGCCCGGCGCAAAGATCAGGTTGTAGCATTCGGTGTCGCTAAGGCGCTCGGCGGCGTCCTTGTCCATCACGCCACGCTTGACCGCTATACCGCGCAGAATATTGGGGTCCATACCTTTGCCGTCATCGGTGATGGACAGCAGGATATGGTCGCCTTCCTGCTCGGCCGCCAGGATCACCTTGCCACCACGGCTCTTGCCTGCGGCTTCGCGTTCTTGCGGGGTTTCCACGCCGTGGTCGACAGCGTTGCGCACCAAGTGGACCAACGGATCGGCCAGGGCCTCGACAAGGTTCTTGTCGAGATCGGTTTCTTCGCCTACCAGTTCCAGATTGATTTCTTTCTTCAACTGCCGGGCGAGGTCGCGAACCAGGCGCGGGAAGCGGCCGAAGACCTTCTTGATCGGCTGCATTCGCGTTTTCATCACGGCGGTTTGCAGGTCGGCGGTCACCACGTCGAGGTTCGACACCGCCTTTTGCATGGCTTCATCGCCGCTGTTAAGACCCAGGCGCACCAGACGATTACGCACCAGCACCAGCTCACCGACCATATTCATGATGTCGTCCAGCCGCGCGGTATCAACGCGCACGGTGGTTTCGGCTTCGCTGGCGGGAGCTTTGTCCGTTACCGGAGCCGGAGTGCGTGCAGGAGCAGGCGCCGGCCGGGCGGGTGCCGCAGCCTTGGCGGCAACCGGTGGCGGCGTGGCGACAGCGGCCGAGGTGGCCGTGACCGGGGGCACTTCGGAAAACTTGCCCTTGCCGTGCAACTCGTCCAGCAACGACTCGAATTCGTGGTCGGTGATCAGGCCGTCAGCAGCCGATGCCACGGCGGGCGTCGGCGCAGCAGGTGCAACAACAGCGGCAGCGACCGCCGGCAAAGCGTCGACGGCAAACGAGCCTTTGCCATGCAACTGATCCAGCAACGCTTCGAATTCGTCGTCGGTGATGTCAGTGCTGACGGGGGCAGCAGGTTCGACTGGCGCAGGCGCAGCAGTCACGGCTTCAGGAGCAAACTGGCCTTTACCGTGCAGTTGGTCGAGCAACGACTCGAACTCGGCGTCGGTAATGTCTTCGGTCGTGGGCACCATCGCCGGCGCGGCCGCCTTGGGCGCTTGGGCCTCGGCCTTGACTGCGTTGAGGGAGTTCAGCAGTTGCTCGAACTCGCTGTCAGTGACATCCGCCTCAGGTTCGGCGACCGGCTCGGGCGCTGTTTCGACCACCGCGGTTGCGCTGACATCGGCAGGCTCCGCCAGACGCGCCAGGGCAGCCAACAGTTCCGGGGTCGCGGCGGTGACGGGTGCGCGTTCACGCACCTCGGTGAACATGCCGTTGACCGCGTCCAGCGCTTCCAGGATCACGTCCATCAATTCAGAGTCGACGTGCCGTTCACCCTTGCGCAGGATGTCGAACACGTTCTCGGCAATGTGACAGCACTCCACCAACTCATGCAGCTGGAGGAAGCCGGCGCCCCCTTTTACAGTGTGAAAACCGCGAAAAATTGCATTGAGCAGGTTCGCATCATCTGGCCGGCTTTCCAGCTCGACCAGTTGTTCGGACAGTTGCTCTAGAATTTCGCCGGCCTCTACAAGGAAATCCTGAAGGATTTCTTCATCGGCGCCGAAGCTCATGGTGTGCTCCTTAGAAGCCTAAACTGGATAACAAGTCATCTACGTCATCCTGACCTGACATAACGTCTTCACGTTTATCGGCATGAATCTGCGGACCTTCACCCTTGGCGAGATGTTTTTGTGGATCTTTTTCCGAGAGGATCGCTGCGCGGTCATGTTCGATGCCGGCAAAACGATCGACCTGGCCGGCCATCAGCACCAACTTGAGCAGGTTGCTCTCCACTTCGGTGACCAACTGGGTCACCCGCTTGATCACCTGGCCGGTGAGGTCCTGGTAATCCTGGGCAAGTAGAATATCGTTGAGGTTGCTGGAAACCGTGCGGTTTTCCTGCTCGCTGCGCGACAGAAAACCGTCGACCCGGCGAGCCAGTTCACGAAACTCCTCGGCCCCCACTTCCCGGCGCATGAAGCGGCCCCAGTCCGCGCTCAGCAGCTTGGCCTCGGCGGCCATGCCGTTGACCAAAGGCGTGGCGTTTTCCACCAGGTCCATGGTGCGGTTGGCCGCAGCTTCAGTCAGCCGGACCACATAGGACAGGCGCTCGGTGGCGTCGGTGATCTGCGAGATTTCTTCGGCCTGGGGCATGCGCGGGTCGATCTGGAAATTGACGATCGCACTGTGCAACTCACGCGTGAGCTTGCCCACTTCCTGGTACAGGCCGCGGTCGCGGGTCTGATTGAGCTCATGGATCAACTGCACCGCGTCGCCGAACTGGCCTTTTTCCAGGCTGTCGACCAACTGGTGAGCGTGTTTTTTCAGGGTCGATTCAAAATCGCCCTGCGAGATTTCTTTATGCTCCATAGCTCCCCCGTGGCGGCATCAACCGTTGATGCGTTCAAAGATCTTCTCGATCTTCTCTTTCAAGGCCACTGCAGTGAATGGCTTGACCACGTAACCGTTGACCCCGGCCTGGGCGGCTTCGATGATCTGTTCACGCTTGGCTTCGGCGGTCACCATCAACACCGGCAGGCTGCGCAGCTTTTCATCAGCGCGCACATGGCGCAGCAAATCGATGCCGGTCATGCCCGGCATGTTCCAGTCGGTTACCAGAAAGTCGATGCTGCCGCTGTTGAGGATCGGAATCGCCGTCGTACCGTCATCCGCCTCGACCGTGTTAGTGAACCCAAGGTCACGCAACAGGTTTTTTATGATCCGCCGCATCGTTGAGAAGTCATCAACGATGAGGATTTTCATGTTCTTGTCCAATTCGACCTCCAAGCAGTCTTAAACGCGTCCAGCACCTGGGCGCGCCATTTCATTCAACAGGTATTCCACAAAAAGGACTGCAGGGGGTCGCACCACAGGCCAACCCCGTCCAGGCCTAGCGCCCGGACGGTGTCGTTCACAGTGTCCCCACACTGCCTGTCAGCGCGCGCGCCATTCTCCCAAACGCCCGCGCAAACGGGCCGCGCATTGGCTGTGCAACTGGCTGACCCGCGACTCGCTGACACCCAGGACCTCACCGATTTCCTTGAGGTTCAGCTCTTCGTCGTAGTACAGCGCCAACACCAGCCGCTCACGCTCTGGCAGATTGGCAATCGCGTCCGCCAACGCACTCTGGAAACGTTCGTCCTCCAGATCGCGCGACGGTTCGAGATGGGCACTCGCGCCGTCCTCGTGCAACCCTTCGTGTTCGCCGTCCTGCAACAGGTCGTCGAAACTGAACAAGCGGCTGCCCAAGGTATCGTTCAAAATCCCGTAGTAATCATCGAGACTCAATTGGAGTTCGGCCGCAACTTCATGATCTTTAGCGTCGCGACCGGTTTTTGCTTCAATTGAGCGAATGGCATCACTGACCATCCGGGTATTGCGGTGTACCGAACGCGGCGCCCAATCACCTTTACGCACTTCATCGAGCATCGCCCCGCGGATACGAATTCCCGCGTACGTCTCGAAACTCGCGCCTTTGCTCGCGTCGTACTTGGTCGACACTTCGAGCAGGCCGATCATGCCCGCCTGGATCAGGTCTTCGACCTGGACGCTGGCGGGCAAGCGCGCCAGCAAGTGATAGGCAATGCGCTTGACCAGAGGCGCATAGCGCTCGATCAACTCGCCTTGACTGTCACGTGCCGACTTCTTGTAAAGGTTGTAGCCGCTGGCTGTCATAGCACCGGTCCTGCACTCGTCTGATGCACCAATCGCTCGACGAAAAATTCCAGATGCCCACGGGGATTGGCGGGCAGCGGCCAGGTATCGACCTTCTGGGCAATGGCCTTGAACGCCAACGCGCATTTGGAACGAGGGAACGCTTCGTAGACCGCACGCTGCTTTTGCACAGCCTTGCGTACACACTCGTCGTAGGGCACTGCACCGACATATTGTAAGGCGACATCGAGGAAGCGATCAGTGACCTTGGTCAACTTGGCGAACAGGTTGCGCCCTTCCTGCGGGCTCTGGGCCATGTTCGCCAACACCCGGAAACGATTCATGCCGTAGTCGCGGTTAAGCAATTTGATCAGCGCATAGGCGTCGGTGATCGAGGTAGGCTCGTCGCACACCACCAGCAATACTTCCTGGGCTGCGCGCACGAAGCTGACTACCGATTCACCGATCCCAGCGGCGGTGTCGATCACCAGCACGTCGAGGTTGTCGCCGATATCACTGAAGGCCTGGATCAGGCCTGCGTGCTGCGCCGGACTCAGATGGACCATGCTCTGGGTACCCGACGCCGCCGGAACGATGCGAATCCCGCCCGGCCCCTGCAACAGCACGTCGCGCAGCTCACAGCGGCCCTCAATGACATCAGCCAGAGTATGTTTGGGCGTCAGTCCCAGCAGAACGTCAACGTTCGCCAGTCCCAGGTCGGCATCCATCAGCATGACACGTCGGCCAAGCTCTGCCAGGGCCAGGGACAAATTCACTGACACGTTAGTTTTCCCGACGCCACCTTTGCCGCCGGTCACCGCGATCACCTGTACGGGATGCATGCTGCCCATGTGCTTTCTTTCACCTTGTCTTGCTTAGACGCAGGCTACATAGGGTGGTCGCGCGCAAAGCTTGCTGACCATCAATGTAGGTACACTTCACTGTATTCATTTAGCCCTCAGCCGACCCGTCGGGCCGGGCTGTGGTAGAGGTCTGCGAACATGTCGGCCATCGCTTCCTCACTGGGTTCTTCCTGCATTTGCACGCTGACGGCCCGGCTGACCAGCTGATGTCGGCGCGGCAGATGCAAATCATCCGGGATCCGCGGCCCGTCGGTCAGGTAGGCAACCGGCAATTCATGACTGATGGCCAGGCTCAACACTTCGCCCAGGCTTGCCGTCTCATCGAGTTTTGTCAGAATACAACCCGCCAGCCCACAACGCTTGTAGCTATGGTAGGCAGCGCTCAGAACCTGTTTCTGGCTGGTAGTTGCAAGTACCAGGTAATTTCTTGATTTGATCCCGCGCCCGGCCAGGCTTTCCAACTGCATGCGCAAGGCCGGATCGCTGGCCTGCAGGCCAGCCGTGTCGATCAGTACCACGCGCTTGCGCAGCAGCGGATCGAGGGCGTTGGCCAGCGACTGGCCTGGATCGACATGGGTCACGGGCACATTGAGGATACGCCCCAGGGTCTTGAGTTGCTCCTGGGCGCCAATCCGGTAGCTGTCCATACTCACCAGCGCGATGTTGTTCGCGCCGTACTTGAGCACATAACGCGCCGCCAGCTTGGCCAGGGTGGTGGTCTTGCCCATGCCGGCAGGGCCGACCATGGCAATGACCCCGCCCTCTTCCAGGGGCTCGATCTGCGGGGTGGCGATCATGCGTGCCAGGTGCGCCAGGAGCATGCGCCAGGCTTGGCGAGGTTCTTCGATTGTGGCGGTCAGCTCCAGCAGGTCGCGGGACAACGGGCCGGACAGGCCGATGCGTTGCAGGCGACGCCAGAGATTGGCCTGTTGCGGCTTGCTGCCCTGCAACTGATTCCAGGCCAGGGAACCCAGCTGGACTTCCAGCAGTTCGCGCAGGCCGTTGAGCTCAAAGCGCATCGAGTCGAAGACCCGTTGGTCGACCGCGGCTGCCGGTGCTGGCGCCGCAGGACGCGGCGGTTCGACAAAAGTCGGCTCTACCAGCGGCTCGGCGGCGGTCAACGGCAAACCGGCGAACAGCTGGCGATTGGTGCTCGAGTCGCTGTCGCCACGCATGCTCAATTCAGCCTGGGCCGAGACAATCCGCGACGCCGTCTTGCGTAGCTCGTCTTCCAGTTCCATGTTCGGCACGCGCGGCGCCAGCGCCGAAGGTGTGTAATCCAGGGCAGCCGTCAGCTCGACACCGCCGGCAATACGCCGGTTACCGATAATCGCAGCATCGGCGCCCAGCTCATCACGAACCAGCTTCATGGCCTGACGCATATCGGCGGCGAAAAAACGCTTCACTTGCATAACCCACTACCTCAGCCGTTGGGCCCTACTGTCGCGACGATAGTCACTTGCTTATTGTCAGGGATTTCCTGATAAGCCAAAACGTGCAAATTCGGTACTGCCAGGCGCCCGAACCGCGACAACATCGCCCGGACCGGGCCTGCCACCAGCAAGATCACTGGTTGGCCCTGCATTTCCTGGCGCTGTGCGGCGTCAATCAACGAACGCTGCAGCTTTTCTGCCATGCTCGGCTCCAGCAGGACCCCCTCTTCCTGGCCCTGCCCTGCCTTCTGGATACTGTTGAGCAATATTTGTTCCAACCTGGGCTCCAGGGTGATCACAGGCAGCTCGGAGTCAAGCCCTACAATGCTTTGGACGATGGCGCGAGACAACCCGACGCGCACCGCAGCCACCAGAGCGGCAGTATCTTGACTCTTGGCGGCGTTATTGGCGATAGCCTCGGCAATGCTTCGAATGTCTCTTACCGGTACCTGCTCGGCCAACAGCGCTTGCAGGACTTTGAGCAACTGCGACAGCGACAGCACGCCCGGCACCAACTCTTCGGCCAGTTTTGGCGAGGCCTTGGCCAGCAATTGCATGAGTTGCTGGACTTCTTCGTGGCCAATCAGCTCGTGTGAGTGCTTGTAAAGAATCTGGTTGAGGTGTGTCGCGACCACGGTGCTGGCGTCCACCACGGTGTAACCCAGGGACTGCGCCTGACTGCGCTGGCTGACTTCGATCCATACCGCGTCCAGGCCAAAAGCCGGATCTTTGGCGGTAATGCCGCTGAGGTTGCCGAACACTTGGCCGGGGTTGATCGCCAGTTCGCGGTCCGGGTAGATCTCGGCTTCGGCCAGGGTCACGCCCATCAAGGTCAGGCGGTAGGCGCTGGGAGCCAGATCGAGGTTGTCTCGAATATGGACAGTCGGCATCAGGAAACCCAGGTCCTGGGACAGTTTCTTGCGCACGCCCTTGATCCGCGCCAGCAGCTGGCCGCCCTGGTTACGGTCTACAAGGGGAATCAGCCGGTAACCCACTTCCAGGCCAATCATGTCGATAGGCGTGACGTCGTCCCACCCAAGCTCCTTGGTTTCTTGCGCGCGGGCCGGCGACGGCAGCAGCTCTTGCTGGCGCTCCACTTCTTGCAAGGCCTTGACCTTGACCGCGTTCTGTTTTTTCCAGAACAGATACGCCCCACCTGCGGCCATGGCAGCCATGGACAGGAACGACACGTGCGGCATACCTGGCACGATCCCCATGATTGCCATGATGCCAGCGGCTACAGCCAGAGCCTTGGGCGAGGAAAACATCTGGCGGTTGATCTGCTTGCCCATGTCCTCGGAGCCGGATGCACGGGTCACCATGATCGCTGCAGCGGTAGACAGCAGCAGTGACGGCAACTGCGCCACCAAACCGTCACCGATGGTCAGCAAGGCGTAAACCTTGCCGGCATCGCCGAAGGTCATGCCGTGCTGGAAAATACCCACCGCTATCCCACCGATCAGATTGATGAACAAAATCAGCAAGCCGGCGATGGCATCGCCCCGCACGAACTTGCTGGCACCGTCCATGGAACCGTAGAACTCCGCCTCCTGGGCCACCTCCGAGCGGCGCGCCTTGGCCTGGTTCTGGTCGATCAGGCCCGCGTTCAGGTCGGCATCAATCGCCATTTGCTTGCCGGGCATGGCATCGAGGGTGAACCGCGCGCTCACCTCGGAAATCCGCCCGGCGCCCTTGGTCACCACCACAAAGTTGATGATCATCAGGATCGCGAACACCACGATACCGACCACGTAGTTCCCGCCGATCACCACTTCGCCGAAGGCCTGGATCACCTTGCCAGCGGCGTCGTGACCGTCCTGGCCATGCAGCATCACCACCCGCGTGGAGGCCACGTTAAGGGCCAGACGCAACAGCGTGGCAACCAGCAAAATAGTCGGGAACACCGCAAAATCCAAAGGCCGCAGGGCGTAGACACACACCAGCAGCACAACAATGGACAAGGCAATATTGAAGGTAAAAAACACGTCCAGCAGAAACGGCGGCATCGGCAACATCATCATTGCCAGCATGACCAGCAACAACAACGGCACACCCAGGTTCCCTCGCGAAAGGTCGGCCACGGTGCCACGGGCATTGTTGAGCATTTGAGAGCGGTCCACCGATATTCCTCGTTGCCTTGAAGCAAAACTTTTGACGCCAGGCGGCGACTTGAAAGCGCTACTGCAAGAAGCCTTCCAACTTTTGCTCAAGAGTTATCGGTGTGCGGTTTTCATAGGCAATCAACGTTTAGAGCGGACGCACCTTGTCGGCTTGCAGGCCCGATGGACCTTCGGTGGCTTGAAACACGACTTTCTGATGCTTTTTCAGCGCCGCGCCGGTCTGGATAGACTTGCGCTGAACAAACAGAACGGTCCCGCCGTTATCCGCGGTGATGAATCCGCAACCGACTTGTGCGCTGAACCATTTTACCTTGCCCGTCTCCATTCACCGTACCTCCGACTACCTGCCGGTCTGGAAAAGTTTCGGCGTTATCAAACCGTAAGGAAATGACGCTGGCTACTGTGAATATTGACAGGTAGTGCGATATTTTCGACAAGCGGCGATAGGTGACACTTTTTCAGGGCTGTGAAAAAGGGGCGTTTTATTTAACAAACAAATACGCCCCTTCATTTAACCTCTTATAAAGCAGCAGCTACTCTACAGTCATCTTTCAACCGTAACGTCTATCAGAAACCCAGGAGGTGCAGTTTCAAAGCAATCATCTGTTCCTCCAGCGTCATCGGCGTTCCTTCATACATTTTATGGACTACTTCACCTTCACGGCGAGTACCGCCACCGCCACGGGTTAATATTGCTTCCAGGTCAGTAGTATCATAGGGTAGCACGTCCCGTATAATTTCGTGATGATTCTTGTCCAGTCTCTTTTTCAACTCACGCTCAATCACTTCAAATTTTTCCACAGCGACGCGCTCCTCCTGAGTAAGTGGATTACGTCCATCACGCCTCCTGTTCATTTGACCTTCGAGCCGTTGGAACAGTTTATTCTCCGTCGGTGTAATCGTATTTAGGGCATTCGACAAAAGTTTGCCAAACTCGCTCTTCTCAGCGTCAACTTTGGTTTTGTCGGTCACTACGGAATTGGCGTTGTCGGGCTTGAAATTTTTGAGCATCGAGGTCAATACAGTACTGAGCTGGCCCAAAACAGTGACGAGTGACTGGTTCAATCGATTGTTTTGCCGCTGGACATCTATCAAGTTACCGATCTGCCCATCGCGCTCTGGACGATCTCTGTCAAACAATGAATATGGCTGGCGCCACGCATCGCCGGCGCGCGCCATACCAGTTGAATTAGACTCGCCCCTCGAACTATTCCCTGACCGGTTTTTTGTTTCTAGCTGCTCGTCACACCTGCGTTCAAAGTAGTTATAAGCTGCAGGTGCATGCGGAGTGACATTTGACATTACTTCATATCCCCTAGGCAATTAATAGTCGGGCACTTCCTGAAAATGAAATCCCCCATAGGCTTGCCCTGAGTAAGTGGAGAAAAAGTCCCACAAGTTCCCGCCACACACACTTCAAAACATTGCGCCAAAGCAATAAAACCTGACAAATCCGCAGGCAATGTTTTAACAACTAAAAAATCAAAAAATACACATTCGGGAATACGATGCGCAAGCCGACTAGCGCTTAACACATGCAGAGCAGTTATATCCAATATACTTAGTTATCTAAAAATAACGTATTAACAGATTGAGCGGGCGTATTGGGCAAAGATCAAGAATCGCGGCGCAAATCTGGCGGGATAGGCAGGTCTTTCAAAGGATCCGGGCGCTTGCCCTTGCCCGCACGGTACTGGCGAATCTGATAGACGTAGGCCAGCACCTGTGCCACCGCCAGGTACAGGCCGGCCGGGATTTCATGATCAAGATCGGTGGAATAGAAAATCGAGCGCGCCAACGCGGGCGACTCCAGCAGCAGAATGTCATTGGCCTGGGCAATTTCGCGGATTTTCAGCGCGGTAAAATCGCTGCCCTTGGCCAGCAGCATCGGCGCCCCGCCCTTTTCCGGGTCGTACTTGAGCGCTACGGCGTAGTGGGTCGGGTTGGTGATGACCACATCGGCATCCGGGACCGACGCCATCATCTTGCGCTGGGACATCTCGCGTTGTAGCTGGCGAATCCGCTGCTTGACCTCGGGCCGCCCTTCCTGGTCCTTGTGCTCGTCGCGCACTTCCTGCTTGGTCATCAACAATTTTTTATGGCTTTCCCACAACTGGATCGGTGCATCCACCGCCGCAATCAGGATCAACCCGCAGGCCATCCACAGCGCGCTCCAACCCACCAGTTGCACACTGTGGATGATCGCCAGTTCCAGCGGTTCGTGGGCTATGCGCAATAAATCGTCGATATCGGAACGCAGTACCACCAAGGCGACAAACAAGATGATGAAAAACTTCGCCAGGGCCTTGAGCAACTCCACCAGGGCTTTGGCCGAAAACATCCGCTTGATCCCGGCCGCCGGGTTCATCCGACTGAACTTGGGCGCCATGCTGCCGGCGGCGAACAACCACCCGCCGAGGGAAATCGGTCCGATCAGCGCGGCCAGGAGCAAGGTGATCAACACCGGCTGGGAAGCCAGGATCGCGATCTTTCCCGAATGCAGCAGGTACACACCCATGGCGCGCGGATCCAGCAAGACTTCCCGAGGCAGGGAGAAGTTGTGCTTCATCAATTCCATCAAGTCATGCGCCAGGCCACCACCGTAGATCAGCAACCCACCGGCACCGGCGAGCATCACGGCCAGGGTATTGAGCTCTTTGGAACGGGCAATCTCGCCTTTTTCCCTGGAGTCTTTCTTGCGTTTCTCCGTGGGGTCTTCTGTCTTGTCCTGACCACTTTCGCTCTCGGCCATGGCTCAGCGCGCCCGTGCCAGATCACGTAAAAACTGCAAGGCATCACTGGCCAGCGGTTGATACTGATTAAGAATGTCGGCCAGGCCGATCCAGAAAATCCCCATGCCCAATACCAGGGTCAAGGGGAAGCCGATGGCGAAGATATTCAGTTGCGGCGCCGCCCGGGTCATCACGCCAAAGGCAATGTTGACCACCAGCAATGCGGTGATCGCCGGCAGCACCAGCAACAATGAGGCGCCCAACACCCACGACAGCCGACCGACCAGCTCCCAGAACTGATTGACCACCAACCCCTCGCCCACCGGCAACGTGGTGAAACTCTCGATCAGCACCTCGAACGCCACCAAGTGGCCATTCATCGCCAGAAACAGCAAGGTCACCAACATGGTCAGGAACTGCCCGATCACCGCCACCGAGACGCCATTGGTGGGGTCGACCATGGAGGCGAAACCCATGCCCATCTGGATCGAGACGATTTGCCCGGCAATCACAAACGACTGGAAAAACAGCGTCAGCGAAAAGCCCATCAAGGCACCGATGAGGATTTGCTCGGCGATCAGCAACAGCGCACTGAGGTCCAGCGCGTTGACCGCAGGCATCGCTGGCAAGGCGGGAACGATGACGACAGTGATCGCCACCGCAAAATACAGGCGCACCCGCTGTGGCACCAACGTTGTACCAAACACCGGCATCGTCATCAGCAGCGCCGCCACGCGAAACAGCGGCAGGATGAACGAGGCCACCCACGTGCTGATCTGGGTGTCGGTCAACGCCAGCAAGGACTGCATCGGTCAGCCGATCAACTGCGGAATACTGCCGTACAGCTGCAGGATGTATTCCATGAAACTTTGCACCAGCCAAGGACCCGCAACGATCAGGGTGACCAGCATTACCAGCAAGCGCGGGAGAAAGCTCAAGGTCTGTTCGTTGATCTGGGTCGCGGCCTGGAACATTGCCACCAGCAGGCCCACCAGCAGGCTGGGCACCACCAGCACGGCGACCATCACGGTGGTCAGCCAGAGGGCTTCACGAAACAGATCGACTGCGACTTCTGGCGTCATACGCTAAACCCCACCGAAACTGCCCGCGAGCGTGCCAATAATCAACGCCCAACCATCCACCAGAACAAACAGCATGATCTTGAACGGCAAGGAGATGATCAGCGGAGACAGCATCATCATCCCCATGGCCATCAGCACACTGGCTACCACCAGGTCGATGATCAGGAATGGGATGAAAATCATGAAACCGATCTGGAACGCGGTCTTCAGTTCAGAGGTGACAAACGCCGGCACCAGGATAGTCAGCGGCGCCTGATCCGGGGTCGCGATGTCGGTACGCTTGGACAACCGCACAAATAGTTCCAGGTCACTGGAGCGGGTCTGGGACAACATGAAGTCCTTGATCGGCCCTTGCGCCTTGTCTACCGCGTCCTGGGCCGAGAGCGTCTCTGCCAGGTAGGGTTGCAGGGCCTGTTGGTTCACCTTGTCGAACACCGGCGCCATGATGAACAGTGTCAGGAACAGCGCCATGCCGGTGAGGATCTGGTTCGATGGCGTCTGCTGCAGGCCCAGGGCCTGGCGCAAGATCGAGAAGACAATAATGATGCGGGTGAAACTGGTCATCAGCATGACAAACGCCGGGATAAAACTCAGCGCGGTCATGATCAGCAGGATCTGCAGGCTGACTGAGTATTCCTGCGCGCCGTCGGCGTTAGTGCCCAGGGTAATCGCCGGAATCGACAGCGGGTCGGCACCAAATGCCAGCGGCGTAGCCAATAACAGCATGAGCGCCAATAGAACGCGCATTACTTCTTATCCTTCTGGTCCTTGCCCATCAGTTCCATCAGGCGCTGGGCGAATTCTGGCGTGGGCGCTTGGGCCTGGGTGACTTCAACCGGCTGCTTGAGCACGTGCAACGGGGTGATGCGACCTGCGGTGAGGCCGAGCAGGATCTGCTCCTCGCCCACCTGCACCAGCACCAGCCGATCACGCGGCCCCAACGCCCGCGAGCCAATCAGCTCGATGACCTGGGCATTGCCCGGGCCGATGCGCTGCACCCGGCGCAATAGCCAGGCCAGGGCGAAAATCAGCCCCACCACCAGCAACAAGCCGAGCACCAACTGGGTCAACTGCCCGGCTACGCCGCTACTGGCCACCGGCGCCGCAACAGGCGCCACCGCTTCAGCGGCCAGCGCGCTCAGCGGCAACGCCGCCAACAGTCCCACTATGCGACGCTGCATATCAGCGCAGCTTCTTGATGCGTTCGCTAGGGCTGATCACGTCAGTCAGGCGAATGCCGAACTTCTCGTTGACCACCACCACTTCGCCATGAGCGATCAGCGTGCCATTGACCAGTACGTCCAGCGGCTCGCCGGCCAGGCGGTCGAGCTCGATGACCGAGCCCTGATTGAGCTGCAACAGGTTGCGGATATTGATTTCGGTGCTGCCCACTTCCATGGAGATCGACACCGGAATATCGAGAATCACATCCAGGTTGGGACCGTCCAGCGATACCGGTTCATGGTTCTTCGGCACACTGCCGAACTCTTCCATGGGCAGGCGCTTGCCGGCCGGCGCGGTGGCGGCGTCAGCGGCGAGCAAGGCATCGATATCATCCTGGCCAGCATCGCCGGTTTCTTCCAGGGCCGCCGCCCACTCATCAGCCAGGGCCTGGTCTTCGGCAGAAGTGTTTTCGTGTTCGGTAGCCATTACATATCCTCGGCGAAGCAAACTTTGATGAATTAGGGTGGATCAGCGACGGTTGATCGGTTCGACCACTTGCAACGCCAGGTTGCCTTTGTGGGAGCCGAGCTTGACCTTGAACGACGGCACGCCATTGGCACGCATGATCAATTCATCCGGCAAATCCACGGGAATCACATCCCCCGGCTGCATGTGCAGGATGTCCCGCAGGCGTAGCTGGCGGCGAGCGACGGTGGCGCTCAACGGCACGTCAACGTCCAGCAGGTCTTCACGCAGGGCCTTGACCCAACGCTCATCCTGATCGTCCAGGTCGGACTGGAAGCCGGCATCGAGCATTTCCCGCACCGGCTCGATCATCGAGTACGGCATGGTCACGTGCAGGTCGCCACCGCCGCCATCGAGCTCGATGTGGAAGGTGGAAACCACGATGGCTTCACTGGGGCCGACGATGTTGGCCATGGCCGGGTTCACTTCCGAGTTGATGTACTCGAAATTGACTTCCATGATCGCCTGCCAGGCTTCCTTCAGGTCGATGAATGCCTGCTCCAGCACCATGCGCACTACACGCAGCTCGGTGGGCGTGAACTCGCGGCCTTCGATCTTGGCGTGACGGCCGTCGCCACCAAAGAAGTTATCCACCAGCTTGAACACCAGCTTGGCGTCAAGGATGAACAGCGCGGTACCGCGCAGCGGCTTGATCTTTACCAGGTTGAGGCTGGTGGGCACGTACAGCGAATGCACGTACTCGCCAAACTTCATGACCTGCACACCGCCCACAGCCACGTCCGCCGAGCGGCGCAACATGTTGAACATACTGATGCGGGTGTAACGGGCAAAACGCTCGTTGATCATCTCCAGGGTCGGCATACGTCCGCGGACGATGCGATCCTGACTGGTCAGGTCGTAACTTTTGACGCTGCCAGGCTCGGCAGCCATTTCGGTCTGTACCAGACCGTCGTCGACACCATGCAACAGCGCATCGATCTCATCCTGGGACAGCAGGTCCTGCACGGCCATGTCGTGATCCTACTGCAATACAAAATTAGTGAAGAGCAACTGCTCGATCACGACTTTGCCGACTTCCTTCTGGGCCACTTCCTGCACACTGGCAGTGGCTTTCTGGCGCAGCATTTCCTGGCCCACCGGTGTGGCCAAGTTATCGAAGCTCTGGGACGCAAACAGCATCACCAGGTTGTTGCGGATAACCGGCATATGCACCTTGAGGGCATCCAGATCTGCCTGGTTACGCGCCATCAGGGTGATCCCCACCTGCAAATAGCGCTGGCGACCGTTCTGATTGAAGTTGGCGACAAAGGCCGGAAGCAATTGCTCGAAGATCGCCGGGGGCTTGGCGTCAGTGGCCGCCTGCGTCGCAGCCTCGGGCTTGCTTTGGGCGCTGTGCATGAAGTACCAGGTAGCACCCACCGACAAGCCGATGGCCAGAAACAAGGCCAGGACAATCAGCAGGATAAGCTTGAGCTTGCCGTTGCCGGCGGGTGCGGGTGCTGTTGCTGCGTCGTCAGTCTTCGCCATGCCAATAATCCGTCACTATTCGGGTTTCATAGATCCACGGGAAGGCAAGAGCAAGTGTTATGCCAGAGTTGTCTGGGAGGCCGGGATGATTTGAGAGCGCCCCCTCACCCCAGCCCTCTCCCCAAAGGGGCGAGGGCTGGGGGATAGCAGCACCTCAAGATCAGGCGTAGTAATCCACCACACTGGACCCGATCACGCTGCTGGCAATCGGCGCTGGCGCCTCGGATACGTCACCCGCAATGCCCGCCTCCATGCTATCGCCGCGTCCGCCGCTGGAGCCCACGCCACGCGCCTGGTGCTGCTGATGTTCCTGCCCCTGAGAGCCCCGGGATTGATCGGAGACGTTGACGTCCACTTGCCCCATGCCCTGCTGGGCGAACATTTCCCGCAGGCGGCCCGACTGGCTTTCCAGCGCTTCACGCACCAGCGCGTGGCCACTCATGAAACTCACTTGGGCCTGCTGGTCTGCGGTCATGCTCACGCGGATGTCCAGGCGCCCCAGCTCGGCCGGCTGCAGTTGGATCTCGGCTGACTTGAGGTTGGCGCTGGACAGGTACATGACCCGGTTTACCACCTCCTCGGTCCAGCCGCCCTGGTGCATGGCCAGCGGCTGATTGGTCAGAGGCAGGGCATTGGCGGTCTTGGGGGTCGCTGCCTGAGTCAGCGCCGCCAGCCGATTGGCAAAGTCGTCGACACGGGTATCGCTGCCGGCATTTTTAAGATCCTTGAGACCGTCGGCGATCAGGCCGCTGAAGGCGTTGTCCGCACCTTGGTCAGTACTGTCCTTGGACGCCTGCTGGTCAACCATGGCCGCAAGGCCGCTGGCGAAACTCTGGGCGGCCGTCGGTTCAGCCTGAGTCGGCAGCGGGGCGCCTTTTTGCGCAGCCTGGCTACTGGCGGAAACATGACCGCCCTGCTCCATCGCCAAGCGAACAGCCGGCAATGCATCCAGCGGATCGGCTTCGGGATCGAAAGCCTGGGCTTGCTCAGAGGCAATCGCTGGCGCAGCGACCGCAACCGGCTGGGCCGCTTCATCCGCAACCGGCACGGGCGCCACCGCAGCCACCTGGGCTGGATCAGCCAGCGGATCGGCCACCGATTGCTCGACTGCTGTCGATTCGCCGGCTCTCTCGTCATTTTTGCTGGAAACCCCACCCGCCTTGCCTGCGGGTTTGGCAGGCAAGGTCTTGCCGCTATCGGCAACGGCTTGAACGCCGGCGGCAGGCTTGTCGTTGCCCATATCCTTCCTGACACCGACATCGGCCGACCTGTCGCGACCAGGCTTCAATACCATCTCGCCAGGTCCACCATGCGCCTGCCGGGCGAACAGCTGAGCGAAGCCTGGCGCTTTGGCCCGTGTGTTCGCGGCCATTGCCGGGGCAGTGGCAGACGAAGCTTGAGGCTTGGTCGCGGGGGCAGCCTGAAGGAGCGGGTTTGAGGCGAGAGGCATAAATGGGATCTCCGCTGCGCAGGGTCAAGGGCGCAATGGGAGAGATAGAGCAAGAGTCGGGCCAGCTTTTCCAGCAGGCCCGATCAAATCGGGAAACGTTGCCGCTCCGACTCGTACAGCGGCTTCACCAGGGCGAACTCATGATCGATCTCATCCACCAGTTCTCCCAGGCCGGTCACCGCAGGCTCGGCCGATGCTGTCTCCAGCCGTTGACACAACTGTGCAAGGCGCACCGCACCTAGGTTGCCGCTGCTGCCCTTGAAACTATGGGCAATGCACCCCAGCGTCTTGGCATCATCGCGTGCCTGACGCAAGGCTTCGATACGCCCTTGCGAATCATCGAGGAAGGTGTCGAGCAACGTGGGGTACTCGTCCTCCATGACGTCCTGCAAACCTGACAATACATCGAGGTCCAGATGAATCTCAGTCACTTGCTCTCTCCTTGATCAAGAATCAGCGGATTATGCCTGAATCGCCCAGCAAAACTCCACGTGGACGCTGCGCCCCCCATGACGCCCAACTGATGATCAAAAAACTTGTCGAAATTGCCGATGGGGAGAATCTTGCGCGCGCGGCAGACCCGATCAGTACGCATCCTGGCGCGGCAACCGCTGGGACAACTCGTCCAGCAGCTTTTGCTCACGCTTGTCCTCCAGCGCCCGCGCTTCCTCGAGGTAGCGCTGTACCAGCTTGCGCAGGCCTTCGACCCGCGCGTAAGCCTGCTGCCAACCCTCGCGGGCCTTGTCGAGGTTGTTCTGGTGCCAGGCCAGGCTTTGGCGTTGCTGGCCGACGGCGGTTTCCAACTGATTGAGAAAGTGCTGGTAGTTCATCAGCCACTGCCCGGAAACCCCCTGGCTGCCGCGTGCAATCCACTGCTGCTGGTAGTCGCTGCGAAAGCGTTCCAGGTCTCCCAGTTTACTTTCAGCCAGACGCACCTGGCCCTGGAAATACCCCAGGCGCTGGGCGGCAGTACGTTCGGCGCTTTCGGCCATTTCCACCACGGGCGCCAGGCGTGCGGCGCGACTGCTTGCCATGCTGCGTCAACCGCCGGGCGCGGGCGCAAACACCGACGCCAGGTGCCCTTCGCTTTCGGCCAGGCTGATGTTGTCGTTCAGGCCCTGGCGCAGGTATGTCACCAACTGCGGTTGCAGGGCAATGGCCAGGTCGGTCTCTCGATCGCCGCCGGCCACATAGGCTCCAACGCTGATCAGGTCGCGACTCTGCTGGTAACGCGACCACAACTGCTTGAACTGCTGGGCACGGGCCATGTGTTCGGGGCTGACCACCGACGGCATGACCCGGCTGATGGAGGCCTCGATATCGATGGCCGGGTAATGCCCCTCTTCCGCCAGGCGTCGGGACAGCACAATGTGGCCGTCGAGCACGCCACGGGCCGAGTCGGCAATCGGGTCCTGCTGGTCGTCGCCCTCGGACAATACGGTGTAGAACGCAGTGATCGAGCCGCCACCGGCTTCGGCATTGCCGGCGCGCTCCACCAGCTTCGGCAACTTGGCAAATACCGATGGAGGATAACCCTTGGTCGCCGGCGGCTCGCCGATGGCCAGGGCGATTTCCCGCTGGGCCTGGGCGAAACGCGTGAGGGAGTCCATCAACAACAGGACATTCTTGCCCTTGTCGCGAAAATACTCGGCGATCCGCGTGCAATACATCGCTGCACGCAAGCGCATCAGTGGCGCATCGTCCGCTGGCGAAGCCACTACCACGGAGCGCTTGAGGCCTTCCTCGCCAAGGATGTGTTCGATGAACTCCTTGACCTCTCGACCCCGCTCGCCAATCAACCCGACCACGATGATGTCGGCCTCGGTAAAGCGCGTCATCATACCCAGCAGCACACTCTTGCCCACGCCGGTACCGGCGAACAGGCCCAGGCGCTGGCCACGACCGACCGTCAATAAACCGTTGATGCAACGAATGCCTACGTCCAGCGGCTGGCTGATCGGGTTGCGCTTGAGTGGGTTGATGGTCGGGCCATCCATCGGCACCCAGTCTTCGGCCTTCATCCCGCCCTTGCCGTCCAGCGCACGACCCGCGCCATCGAGCACACGCCCAAGCATGCTCATGCCCATGGGCAGGCGGCCGGTGTCGGCCAGGGGTACGACGCGCGCACCGGGAGCAATGCCGGCGAGGCTGCCGACGGGCATCAGGAAGATCTTGCTGCCGGAGAACCCCATGACTTCGGCTTCGACCTGCATCGGGTGATAACTGTCGTCGTTGATCACCAGGCAGCGGCTGCCCATGGCGGCGCGCAGGCCCTCGGCTTCCAGTGTCAGGCCCACCATGCGCAGCAGCCGCCCTTCGAGGATCGGCTGCCCGGGCAACTCGGTGGCGTCGATATAACCGCCCAGGCGCTTGGCGAAACTGGTGCGATCAAGGCGCATCAGGCGCGTCCAGGTCAACACTGAGATCGGCCGGTGCCGGGTGCAGCACCTGCTCGTGCAACTGGTCGAAAAGCTTGGCCATGATCTGCGTGATACGCGTCTCGACCGTAGCATCGATACGACTGTGCTCGGTCTCGACCCGGCAACCACCGGGCTGCAGCGCCGCGTCTTCGACGATGCGCCAGGTTTCCTCGTGGCGTTCGCGCAGGGCTTTGACCTGCTCGAAATCCTGCGGATTGATGTACAGCCGCACATTGCCGACACCCAGGGGCAGCAGTTTGAGGGCCTCGCGCATGACGCTTTCGATGTGGCTCGAGTCCAGCACCAACTCGCGCTGGATCACCTGGCGGGTGATGTGCTCCACCAGGCCGACCATGGCTTTCTCAAGCTGCGCATCCTGCTCGGCAATCGGCGCAAACAGATTGCCCATCAGTCGTTCCAGGCTCGCCACCTTCACACTGAGGGCTGCGTCAGCTTCCTGGCGGACCTTGAGGGCGGTGCTGTGGAAACCTTCCTTTTCACCGACGGCAAAGCCTTCGTTGTAGGCCTCCTGGCGGATGCTCTCCAGCTCTTCCAACGTCAGTGGCTGGACTTCATCCAGCGGCACTTCTTCCATTTCCACTGGAGGCTCTTCGACAGGCGCGGGCGCAGGCTCAGGCTGGTACGGGTCGAAGCTGGGCAGCGACCAGACATCGAACCCGCCGACGTCCCGGGCGCGAATCAGGTCGCTGGGCGCCTCATCATTGTTCGACATGCGCAGGCCCTTAGATCATTTCTTCGCCGCCCTTGCCGCCGAGAACGATTTCTCCGGCTTCGGCCATACGGCGGGCAATGGTGAGGATTTCCTTCTGTGCGGTTTCCACATCGCTGACGCGCACCGGGCCTTTGGCTTCCAGGTCGTCGCGCAACAGTTCCGAGGCGCGCTTGGACATGTTCTTGAAGATCTTTTCCTTGACGCCTTCGTCCGAACCCTTGAGGGCCAGCACCAGCACATCGGAGGACACTTCGCGCAGCAATGCCTGGATACCACGGTCGTCGACATCGGACAGGTTGTTGAAGACGAACATCAGGTCTTCGATCTGTACCGACAGGGTGTCGTCGATTTCGCGGATCGAGTCCATCAACTGGCCTTCTACCGAGCTGTCGAGGAAGTTCATGATATCCGCCGCGCGCTTGATGCCGCCCAGGGTGGTGCGCGCCGCGTTGGAGTTGCCGGAGAACTGTTTCTCCAAAATGGTGTTCAATTCTTTCAGGGCCGCTGGCTGCACGGTGTTCAGCGACGAGACGCGCAGGATGATATCCAGGCGCACCTTGTGGTCAAAATGGCCAAGCACTTCGCCGGCCTGGTCCGGGTCCAGGTAGGCCACGACAATCGCCTGGATCTGCGGGTGTTCATAACGGATCACATCCGCCACCGCACGCGGCTCCATCCACTTCAGGCTGTCGAGACCGCTGGTATTGCCACCCAGCAGGATGCGATCGATCAGGCCGTTGGCCTTGTCTTCGCCCAGCGCCGAGGTGAGCATTTTGCGGATATAGCTGTCGGAGCCGACGCCCAGGCTGGTCTGGTCGCCGACGATCTCGACGAACTCACTCATCACCTGCTCGACTTGTTCACGGTGGACATTGCGCATTTGCGCCATGGCTACGCCGACCCGCTGCACTTCCTTGGGCCCCATGTGCCGCAGCACCTGGGCCGCGTCGGTCTCGCCCAGGGACAGCAGCAGAACGGCAGCTTTGTCGACCCGGGTCAGCTTGGCCACAGAAGCTCGGTTATCACTCATCGGCGTTGATCCACTCTTTCACGACCTGGGCCACACGACCCGGATCTTCTGCCACCAGACTTTTGATTGCGTTCAACTGTGCGTCATACCCTTCGCTCGGGCTTGGCAGCAGGATGCTTTGCGGCCCGCCGAGGCTGACCCGGTCGTTGGCCAGTTCGCCATCCAGGCCGCCCATACCGCCCAACTCGACGTCGCTGCCACCGTACGGTGCCAGTTGCTTCTTGCCGTGGCCGGTAATGTTGTTGAGCACCGGACGCAGTACGCCAAACACCAGCACCAGGATGAACAGTACACCCAGCACTTGCTTGACGACGTCCCAGAACCACGGCTGAGAATAGAACGGAATTTCGGCGATCACCTCTGCGCGCTCCAGGGAGAACGGCATGTTGATCACGCTGACGCTGTCGCCACGGCTGGCGTCGAAGCCCACGGCGTCCTGCACCAGACGGGTGAAGCGCGCCAATTCATCGGCGCTCCAGGGTGCGCGGGTGGTTTCACCATTGGCGGCGTTGATCTTGACCTGGTCATCCACCACCACCGACACCGACAAGCGATTCAAGCGCCCTTGTTGCTGCCTCGTGTGGCTGATGGAGCGGTCCAACTCGAAATTCTTGGTGGACTGCTGGCGCTTGTCCGCAGGATACGGCGCGAGCATCGGCTGGCCGGTGGCCGGGTCCATGATTTGTTGGCCGTTGGCGTCCAGCAGCGGTTGGCCGGGCTGGATCGCGCCGGCGACGGCTGCCGCGCCACCGGCGACTTGCGGCGCGGTGGCCGGTGTCGGCGGCTGGTTGCTCAGGGCTCCGGGCACGCCCTGCGGACCATTGGCGGCGGTACGTTGCTCGCTGGTCGATTGCTCGCTGCGCAGCGCCGGTTGGTCCGGGTTGAACTGCTCGGAGGTCGACTCGACGGCGCTGAAGTCTACGTCAGCGGATACTTCGGCCTTGTAGCGGTCGTTGCCCAACACCGGCTGCAGAATGTTATGCACCCGCTGGGTCAGCATGCTTTCCATGCGCCTGCTGTAGTCGAACTGCTTGCCGGCCATGGTCAGTGCAGAGTTTTCTGCCTGGTCGGAGAGCAGGTTGCCCTTCTGGTCGACCACGGTGATTTGCGACTTGCTCAACTCGGGAACGCTGGTGGCAACCAGGTTGACGATAGCCAGCACCTGGCCGGGCTCCAGGGAACGCCCGGCAAACAGCTCAACCAGTACCGAAGCGCTGGGTTTGCGCTCGTCGCGCACAAATACCGAGCTTTTCGGAATTGCCAGGTGTACGCGCGCACCCTTGACGTTGTTCAGGCTGGCGATGGTCCGCGCCAGTTCACCTTCCAGGCCGCGCCGGTAGCGCGTGGCTTCCATGAACTGGCTGGTGCCCAGGCCCTGATCCTTGTCGAGGATTTCAAAACCGATGTTGCCGTCAGTCGGCGCTACCCCCGCCCCGGCCAGCTTCAGGCGAGCGCGGGCAACGTCTTCAGCCTTGACCAGCAAGGCTCCGGAGTTGGGTTCGATGGTGTAGGCGATATCGGAAGCGGCCAGGGTTTCCACAACCTGCTTGGCATCCATGCCGGCCAGGCTGCCATAGAGCGGCCGGTAATCGGGCTGCTGGGACCACAACACCACGGCAAAACCAATCGCCACGCTGGCAGCCAGGCCGACCATCAGGCCTACCTGGCGCAACATGGTCATCTGCGAAAGGTTTTCCAGGAACGACAGGCCAAACGGCGGCGGCTTGCCGTCTGTCTTGGCGGGTACGTTATCCACGACTGCTTCTGCCATGACTCAAATCTCGTCCTTAAACCGGCATCTGCATGATGTCTTGATAGGCCTGAACCAGCTTGTTACGCACTTGGGTCAAGGCCTGGAAGGAAACACTGGCCTTCTGCGAGGCAATCATCACGTCGGTGAGATCAACGCCGCTCTTGCCGATTTCGAAGGCGGTGGACAGTTGGCTGGAGGCCTGCTGGGTATCGCTGACTTTGTTGATGGCCTGACCGAGCATGTCGGAGAAGCTGCTTTGACCCAGTTGCGGGGCCTGGGCGACGGATTTTGGCTGAGCCATCGCTTCCATTTGCATGGATCGCATATCCAACATCAACCGATTGAACTCAACACCTTGGCTCATAACCTTCTCTCTCCGACGACCCGCAATTTTTTGACACTACGCAGCGGTTGGTAGGGAAGTTAGCAACAAGGGTGCCAGCTCCACGGCAACTAGTAAGAAAAGACGACAAAGCTTGTCAGCAATCGTGTATTTCAACTGGCGAAAAGGTAGGCCTCAACATCCATCCCGGCATCCCGCATTTGCGCCAGCTTGTAGCGCAAGGTCCGCGGGCTGATGCCCAGGCGCTCGGCCGCTTCTTTGCGACGGCCACGCTCGGCGCGCAAGGTGTCGATGATCATCTGGAATTCGCGGCGACGCAGATCGTCTCCCAGGCCACCGACCGCCTCTGCCGGTGCGCTTTCGGCAACTGCCTGCGCCGTGGCCAGGCTCGGCATCGGCACACCGCCGGAGCCCATTGCCAGACAGAAGTCCTGAGGCTGGATCAAGCCGCCCTGCTGCAGGATCAACGCGCGTTGAATCGCGTTGTCCAGCTCGCGCACATTACCGGGCCAGGGGTAGCTGATCAGGCATGCCCGGGCCTCGGCCGACAACCGCGCCTGCGCATGCTTCATTTTTTTGACGTGCTTGTTCAACAAGCGCTCGGCCAGCGGCACGATGTCGGCCGCACGTTCGCGCAGCGGGCGCCAGGCCAGTGGGAACACCGAAAGACGGTAGAACAGATCCTCACGAAAGCGCCCCGCCGCTACATCACCCGCCAGGTCGCGGTTGGTGGTGGCGACCACACGGATGTCCAGCTGGATCGGCTTGCGCGCCCCCACCCGCTCCACTTCGCGCTCTTGCAGCACGCGCAGCAATTTGGCCTGCAGGCCCAAGGGCATTTCGGAAATTTCATCAAGCAGGATGGTACCGCCGTCGGCCTGCTCAAACTTGCCGGCCTGGGCTGCGATGGCACCGGTGAACGAACCTTTTTCGTGACCGAACAGAGTGGCCTCAAGCATGTTGTCGGGGATCGCCGCGCAGTTGATCGCGATAAATGGCTGGTTGGCACGGTGGGATTGCTGGTGGATATAACGTGCCAACACTTCCTTGCCGGTCCCTGACTCACCAGAGATCAGCACCGTGGAATCGCTGCGCGCCACCCGTGCCGCCAGCTCCAGCAATTGCAAACTGGCAGGTTCCACGGCAATCGGCCCCTCGCCCTCTACCGCGTCCACGGCACCGAGGGCGTGCCGCGCAACCAGCTCGATCAAGGCCTTGGGCTCAAACGGCTTGACCAGATAATCTGCCGCCCCCTGGCGCATGGCGTCGACCGCACGCTCCACGGCGCCATGCGCCGTCATCAGCAACACCGGCAGTTGCGGCTGGCGTGCGCGCAACAAGCCGAGCAACTGGTGACCGTCCATGCCGGGCATATTCACGTCACTGACCACCAGGCTGAAAGACTCCTGCTCCACCGCCAGCAAAGCCTCCTCGGCCGAGCCGACTGCTCGATAGTCATGCCCCGCCAGCAGCAGCGTGTCAGCCAGTGCCTCACGCAAGGCGCGATCGTCTTCAACCAATAAAACCTTGATAGCCATATATCGTTACTCCGCGCTTGCCGCGCCAGAAAACAACGGCAGCGTCATCAATGCGCAGGTGCCGCGCCCCAATCGGGAATGCAACTGCAATTGTCCCTGATGCGCACGGGCCACTGCCTTGACCACGGTCAGCCCGAGGCCGGTGCCGTTGGTCTTGGTGGTAAAGAAGGGTTCGCCCAGGCGCTGCAGCACCACCGGATCAATCCCGCTGCCGCTGTCGCTGATGCACAGGCGTAGGGTGTCGGCGCGGGTATACAGATGAACCTTGAGCCGCGCACCCGGGCCGCTGGCCTGGGTGGCGTTTTCGAGCAGATTGAGCAGCGCGCCCACCAACGTGTCGCGGTTGCACAACAACTCTCCGGCATGGCTATCGCACTGCCAACGGACTGACGCTTCTTGAATATGGGTCGCGGCAGCCGCTTGCAAGGACTGCATCAGCGCCGCGGGCGTGACCCGATCAGTCAGCGGCAGTTCGCCCCGGGCGAACACCAACATGTCACGCACCTGGTGCTCCAGCTCATGCAGGCGTTCCTTGAGCCTGCCGGCAAAACGCTGGTGAGTTGCGGTCGGCAGCTGCTCGTCAGTCAAATGACTGGCGTAAATCAGCGCGGCAGACAGCGGCGTACGAATCTGATGCGCCAAAGAAGCGACCATCCGCCCCAGGGACGACAAGCGCTCATGGCGCGCCAACTGGTCCTGCAAATGACGGGTTTCGGTCAGGTCGTTGAGCAGCACCAACTGGCCGGGCTCCGCATCCAGCGAACGGGTGGAGATGGACAGGCGGCGACCGTCCTTGAGGGATATTTCATGACCATCGTCTTCACGGGGCGCGAAGCAGCGGGTGATGACATGGCGCCACAGCTCGCCCTCGAGCGGCAAGCCCAGCAGATCACAGGCAGCAGGGTTGGCTTCGCGTACCCGGCCCTGATCGTCGATAACAATGACGCCACCGGGCAACAGGTCGAGGAGGTTTTGCAGACGGTTGGCCAGGCGTTCTTTCTCGGCCAACTCCTGCATGCGCTGGGCACTGACGACCTCTAACTCACCCTTGAGCTCCGAGACCCGGGCTTCCAGCAGGCTGTAGGAATCAGTCAATTGGCTGGACATCTGGTTGAACAGCGAAAACGCCTGCTCAAGCCCTTGCCGGCTCATCTGCTCTACGGACGGGACGAGTCCCTGAGTGTCAGGGACCGAAGATAGTTGGGCGGCGTGGGGCATTGTGCTCTCTCGCTTGGCTGACCGTCAGTTAAACGGAACGTTGCGAGTGCTATAGCAATACCCGTGCCTAAAAAAATATCATTACTTTTCAAGTAGTTGAAAAACAGGCGTCAATCATCCGCCTGTTCATCACCATCACGACGGCTCATGCCGTACTTGCGCATCTTCTCGACCAGCGTGGTACGACGGATACGCAGGCGCTCGGCGGCACGGGCGACGATGCCGTTGGCGTCGTCGAGGGCCTGCTGGATCAAGCCTTGCTCCAGGCTGCCAAGATAATCCTTCAAGTCCAGCCCTTCGGGCGGCAACAAGGCGCCGGCAGCGAAGTTCGGGGTGTGACCGTTGATGGCCACCCGCTCTTCCAGGTCGCAGCGCAGGCTGTCTACCAGTTGCTCGTCTTCGTCATCGACATAGCGGAATTTCTTCGGCAGCTCGACCACGCCAATCACCCCGTACGGGTGCATGATCGCCATGCGCTCCACCAGGTTGGCCAGTTCGCGGACGTTGCCCGGCCAGCCATGGCGGCACAGGGACATGATCGCCGCCGAGTTGAAACGAATCGAGCCGCGTTTTTCGTGCTCCATGCGCGAGATCAACTCGTTCATCAAAAGCGGAATGTCTTCCACACGCTCACGCAGGGGCGCCATCTCGATCGGGAACACGTTGAGGCGATAGTACAAATCTTCGCGAAAGCTGCCGACCTCGATCATGCTTTCGAGGTTCTTGTGGGTCGCAGCAATGATGCGCACGTCGACGCTCTGGGTCTTGTTGCTGCCCACGCGCTCGAAGGTGCGCTCTTGCAACACGCGCAGCAGCTTTACCTGCATCGGCAGCGGCATGTCACCGATTTCGTCAAGAAACAGGGTGCCGCCGTTGGCCAGTTCAAAGCGCCCGGCACGGCTGGTGATCGCCCCGGTGAAGGCACCCTTCTCGTGACCGAACAGTTCGCTTTCCAGCAGCTCGGCAGGAATTGCCCCACAGTTGACCGGCACAAATGGCCCGTCGCGACGCTTGGAATGGTAATGCAGGTTGCGCGCGACCACTTCCTTGCCGGTACCGGACTCGCCGAGGATCAGCACGCTGGCGTCGGTATCGGCCACTTGCTGCATCATCTGGCGCACGTGCTGGATGGCACGACTGGTGCCGACCAGGCTGCGGAACAGGTTGGGTTCGCGGTGACGGCCACGCTCGCGGGCCTGGTCGTACATCTCGCGATAGACCTGGGCACGGTGCAGGGAGTCGAGCAATTTGCTGTAGCTGGGGGGCATTTCCAGGGTGGAAAGCACTCGGCGGCGCTGGTCTTCGGGAAGGTCCCCGGAAGAAATATCGCCCATCAGCAACACGGGAAGGAACTCATCCCAGGTCGAGAGTGTCTTAAGCAGGCCAGGAACTGCGCCGAGAGCGTTTACCGTCCCGATCAGCACACAAATGACTTCACGGCTCGACGACAACGAGCTGACAGCCTGCTGCCAATCGTGGCTGCCGCAGGGCAAATTTTCTTCGCCAAGAAAATTCAAAATTACCGCCAGGTCGCGGCGGCGAACGCTATCGTCATCGATCAGCAGAATTTTGGTTTCACGCCACATGCAATAGCAACTTCCCTAGTAAAACTCAAATGCCCTCGAGTCGAGGCTATCTAGATAGCGGTAGGCATTTTCTGCACTACGCTTTCTGATGTCTGAAAATAGCACTAGTTAAGTCAAAAAAGACTGCACAGTCAAATTTATGACGCGCTTTGTTCGGATTAACTGAGCCAGATCAACCGAACAGATGGTAAACCTTTGACGCATTTTTAGCTTGGTTGATCTGCGACATCTCTTCGAATATCGCCTGGCGCTCGCCGGTCGTCACTTCAAGCAGCTGCTGGTAGACCACCAGCAGGCTTTCCAGCTTCTCGCGCAATGCGCCCTCGTCAACCGGCGCTTCGTTCAGCACCTGGTCGATCACCTCGCGACAACCCAGGTCCAATTCGCCGATAGCGTCCCAGTTGCGCTCAGCCAGCGCGCCGATCAAGGCCTCGCGGGTTTCGTCAATCCGTTGCAGTGCGTGGCTCATGACGTGTTCCTCAAGGCCTGCGGCCTTATTGGGGAGCGATGGCATCCCAACCAGTTTTGACCGTGATCAACAAGCGGGCGACTTCGTCGATCATGTCGGCATCATTCACGCCGTTGGCTTCCACCAGGCGGTTACTCATGTAGGCGTACAGCGCATCCAGGCGTTGTACCGCCGCCGGATCTTCAGCTTTTTCCGGCTCCAGGCCATCGCGCAGGCCGGAAATGATTTCAATTGCCTTGCCCAGCATCAGGCCCTTCTGGGCAATATCACCACGGCTCAACGCACCTTTGGCTTGCGCCATGCGATCCAGGCCACCTTCCATCAGCATCTGCACCAGGCGGTGCGGACTGGCTTCGGACACCTGGGCGTGGGAATTGACCTTCTGGTATTGGCGAAGGGCTCTCATTGGGTTCATGTTGCTACCTCGTTACAGGCCACAGTCGAATAGGTTTGCTTAACCAGTTTTTCGACTGCGCCGACAAAAACTTTAATTCGCAACTGCACGCCCCAAGCCTTTTTACAGGCCCCGGGCGCCCCGTTTATCAGTTCGACTTGGGATTATTCAGCGAATTGAGGGTGGTCATGATGCTGGAGCTACTGGCGTTGATCTGCGCGATCATCGTGTCCATCGCCGTGTACTTGGCAGACAGCGACTTCTGCAACGCTTCCATACGCCGATCCAGGTCGGCCTGCTCGGTGGTCAGGTCGGTCAACTTGGTGTTGAGATCTTTAGCGCGAGTCGCCAGGGTGCCGGTGGTGCCGACGTAGCTGGAAGTCGCCTTGTTCATGCGGGTGATCAGGCCCGTGTCACCGGTGAACATCTTGGCGATATCGCCAGCACCTTTGACCACAGCCTTGTCCCACGTCTTGTCATCCAGACTCAACAGACCGGTTTTCTGGTCGGTGGTGATGCCCGCCTGGGCCAGGCTGCTGATGGTGCCTGCACCGGAACCGTTGACCAGTTCACCGCGCAGGCTGGAGACCAGTTGACGCATCGACGCATCGCCAGTCAACGCGCCAGCGGTAGTGGTGGAAGCATCGCCGGTGGCGGTGACCTTGGTCTGCGCGTTGACGGCGGTCATCAGCGCGTTATACGCGGTGACGAACGACTGTACCGAGGTCTTGAGCGTATCGGTGTTGCTGGCCACGTTGATGGTGATCGGCTTGTCCTTCTCGGTGGCCGCTACCAGGTCCAGGGTCACACCGCTGATCGCGGCCGTAACCTTGTTGCTGGTGGCCTCCATCTCGATACCGTCGATGGTGTACTTGGCGTTCTTTGCCGGTTCACCCTTGTCATAACCAACGGCCAGTTCCGAACTGCCACTGAGGGTGATATCGGTGCCTTCGCCGCTTTTGGTCGACGTAAGGACCAGCCGCGCGCCCTTGGCGTCACTCAGCACGTTGGCGCTGATGCCCTGGGCAGACAGTTGGGTGTTGATGGATTCGCGCACTTGTTGCAGGGTCGCGCCGCCAGGGATCACCACGTCGTAGCTTTTATCCGACTGGTTGATCGTCAGGATCTGGTCTTCATCGGTGCTGTTGGCTTTGCCCGAGGCGCCCTCTTCGATCACTTTGGTGGTGACTTTCGACGCGGTTGCCAGGTTCTGCACGGCGACGAGGTATTTGCCGGGGGACGCACCGTCACCCAGGGTGACCTTGACGTTTTTTTCTTCGGAGGTAGTGGCCGCCAGACCGTTGAACGCGGAGGCGTTGTTCAACTTGGTGATCGCCGCCTGGTAGGCTTCCAACGCCGTCTTCACCGTGCCGACAGCCGACAGTTTGACGGTCGTTTCTTTCTGTTGGTCGGTGATCTGCGACTGTTTGGGAGCCTTTTCGGCTCCCACCAGCGCCTTGACGATGGCTTGGGTGTCGTAGCCCGAGCCGGGGCCGGAAATCGTTGAACTGGCCATTGCTATTCTCCTTGTCCTGCGGCTGCCGCTTTATTGGCGCATCAGCGCCCAAGCAGCAATCAGAAACATGTTTCGTGCCAACTCAAGCCTGGGTATCGAACAACAGGCTGCTGGCATCGCTCAGGTTCTGCGCCAGCTTCAGCGCGGTCTCCGATGGTATCTGCCGAATCACTTCGCCACTATCGGTGGCGATCACCTTGACGACCACTTTGCCGGTGGTGTCATCGATGGAAAAGTCCAGGTTACGTTGGGTAGCCTGTACGAACTCACGAATCTCGGTTACAGCTTTTTCCAGCGCCATACGCTGCGGTTCTTCGTCCGAGGCCGGCTGTGCAGTGGCCGCAGGCATGGCCTGCGCTGCTGTGGTTGCGCTACTCGCCTGGGCTGCACCCGCCGGGTAAGACGCGTTCAGCTTGATGCTCATGTCCATGTCATCACCTCAAAACCGAAAAAACGGAAGGGCACGTAAACGCGCCCTTCCGTTGACTGACCGCTACCGAAATTACTGAAGCAGCTTCAGTACAGCGGATGGCAGTTGGTTGGCCTGGGACAGGATCGCAGTGGAAGCCTGTTGCAGGGTTTGTTGCTTGGTCAGTTCAGCGGCTTCGGAAGCGAAGTCAGCATCTTCTACGCGGCCTTTGGCAGCCGAGGAGTTCTGCGAAATGCTCTGCAGGTTGGCCACGGTGCTGGCGAAACGGTTTTGCACCGCACCCAGCTGGGAACGCTGGCTGTCGATCTGCTGCATGGCATCGTCCAGAGCCTGGATGGCTTGCTGGGAAGAACCGGCAGTCAGGATGCTCAGGTCGGAAACGCTGGTTTCCATGGTGACGGCGGTTTTGGTGCCGGCAGTTGCAACAGCGGTCAGACCCAGTGCAGCCAAGCCAGTACCGGCGCTACCGTCCTTGATGGTGATGTCTTTGTCAGCGAACAGGTTCAAGGTGCCATCTGCGTTTTTGCTGGCCTGAACACCGGTGCTCGCGCTGTTGATCGAAGCTACGATCGCGTCAGCGGTGTCACCCTTCTTGAACTTGACTTCAACGCCGTTTACGTCGATGGATGTGTCAGCGGTCAGCTTGGCCTGGGAAGTACCTGCGGAAAGACCCAGCTGCGACAGCGAACCGGCTTGGGTGTTGGACAGCTTGATGTCTGCACCAGCGCCCGAAGTTACTTTGACGCGGCCCTCAACCAGAGTGGCCGTACCGCCAGCTGCGGCGCCGAGATCGGCCAGTACGTCTGCCATGGTGTCGGTTGCACCCCAAGTCACATCCGTACCGTTGACAGAAACGCCACCTACAGCGCCCATGACAGAGGCGCCAGTTTTAGGGACAGGGCTGGAGATTGGAGTAGTACCAGCAGTCAAGCCAATCTTGCCGGCGTCAGCACCGCCAACGGTGATCGGACCTGTGGACGTGAGGGTCATCACGCCTGTCGTATCGTCAAAGCTGGCAGTTACGCTCGGGTCTGCTGTTTGGATTGCCGTAGCAACTGCTGCACCGTCATCAGCATCCACCAACGTGAGTGAGTTACCGTTGATGGTAATAACGTCAGCAGCCGCAATTACGGAAGGTCCGCCAGCAGTGGTCAGGGTCGCAACGGCGGCACCTGTAACAGTAGCAGTCCCAGAAGACAATACCGAACCGGTAGAAACGGCGCTCAAGCCGGCCATCGCGGCGCCGTCAACGCTCGCTTCGCTGTAGTTGCCTTTCAGAGCAGTAGCGCTGATATCAGTCATACCAAACGAGATAGTCTCGTTGGCGTTGGCACCAATCTGGAACGCTACGTTGCTGAACGAGCCGTCCAGCAGGTTACGACCACCGAAAGTAGTGGTGCTGGCAATACGGTTCAGCTCGCCGACTTTAGCAGTGAATTCCTGCTGCAGGGAAACACGGTCAGCGTCGCTTTTATCACCGTTGGCCGCTTGCAGGGCGAGTTCACGCAGACGCTGCAGGGTGTTGGTGGATTCCTGCATCGCGCCTTCAGCGGTCTGGGCGATGGAAACACCGTTGTTGGCGTTGGCGATCGCAACGTTCAGGCCTTTGACCTGGTTGTTCAGACGGTTGGCGATCTGCATGCCGGCAGCGTCGTCTTTGGCGCTGTTGATTTTCAGGCCGGAGGACAAGCGGTTCATCGACTGGCTCAGAGCATCGGAAGCTTTGTTCAGGTTCTTCTGGACACCCAGGGAAGTGATGTTGGTGTTTACTGATAATGCCATGACGAAATCCTCGTGAGTTGGATACTGCGGCTTCCGGCCCTGGCAACCGCCGGGTGTGGCCTAGAGAACCTTCGTAATAGTTATCGTCGTGAAAGCAGGTTGCTTGAGGGTTTTTTTGTTTTTTTTTACTAGCCCTGTGCCACCCCTTGCATTTCAAGGCCTTGGAGCACCCAAACCCACACAAACAAAAACGCCGATGATCTTTCGATCATCGGCGTTTTTTATGCAGCCTATCAAAGCATCACGGCCGATAGATAATCGCCGAGCCCCACGACAGGCCCACGCCAAAACCACTGATCGCCACGCGCTGCCAATCGGCGTCCATCACGTGTTTCTCAAGCAGCAGCGGAATGCTCGATGACACGGTGTTGCCGGTCTCGACCATGTCCTTGATGAACTTGTCCACGGGCGCATCTTCAAAGCGCCGCGCCACGGCATCGACAATCGCCGCGCTGCCCTGGTGAATGCAGAACGCATCGATGTCGTCCGCCTTCAGATCCGACTCTTCGAGCAACTGGTGCAAATGCGCCGGCACTTTGAGCAGGGCGAAGTTGAACACCTGGCGCCCATTCATGAAAAACACGCCATCGCTGACCTTCAAGTGCGGCGCCCCAGAACCGTCGGTGCCGAACTTGGCCTTGCCCAGCACCCATGGGGCATCTTCGCCCATCCAGGTGGCCGTGGCGGCGTCGCCGAACAGCATGGTGGTGTTGCGGTCTTCGGGGTCGACAATCTTGGAGTATGGGTCGGCAGTGATCAGCAGGCCGTTTTTCAGGCCGGCGGCTTCCATGAAGCCTTTCATCGCGTAGATGCCGTAGACATAACCGGAGCAGCCCAGGGAAATATCGAAGGCCGCGACGTGGGTCGGCAGGCCCAGCTTGTCCTGGACGATGGCAGCGGTATGGGGCAAGCCTTCTTCATCGCCGTTCTGCGTGACGACGATCAGCGCGTCAATGGACTCGCGCTTCAGATCCGGATTGTTGGCGAACAAGGCATTGACCGCCTCGACGCACAGGTCGGAAGTTTCCTGCGTGGCATCCTTGCGCGGCAGGAAAGCCGAACCGATCTTGCCAATGATGAACTCTTCATCCTTGGCGAATTTTGCACCCTGGGCGTAGTTATCAACCCCGTCTGCCGGCACATAGCTGGCGATGCTTTTTATGCCAATCATTGTGGCTTCCCAATACTAAATAGCTGGAGAACACCCCTGAATACATTCAGGGGTGCTGACAATAAAGGGGATAACCCCGCAAAAAACCGCCGAAAATAACCATCAACCACTTGAAAACGGGCCGGGCGGCGACCTGCCCTTTTTACACGATACAGTGAAGATGCCCTTTATGACTTACAGGTCACGCATTTTTGTGCGCTTTGTACAAAAGTGCAAAGAACGCCAGGGCCAAAAACCACAACGGCCCAGCCTGTTTCCAGGGCGGGCCGTCGGGTGTCGGCGCTGATTACATTCGGCTGAACAGGCTCAATTGCGAGATTTTCACGAAAGCCAGTTGCGAGGCCTCCAACATCGCCTTCTGGAACGCCAGATCGATGGAAGCCGTGGCCACATCGGTATCGCCAATCGACGCCACTGTCGATTTGTTGGCCAGGACCATACTGGTGTTTTCCGTCTGCTGGATCTGCAGCGAATTCAAGCGTGCACCAATCGAGCCACGCACGCTGTCCACCTGGGCATAGGACGCCTGCAGGTTGGTGATGGTGGCGTTGACCACATCGCTTAGTTTGCCCTGGGCAATCGGGTCACCATCGGAAGGCGTCTCCAGGGCCTGGCGCAATTGGCTGAGGGTATCCAGCGCGCTCTGGGTCTTGTGGGTGCTGGAGCCCACTGAAAACTGATCTCCCACCCCCGGCGTGCCTGCCACGTTGAAGGTCACACCCGCCGCGGTGATGGTGTCCGCCGTTGCCGGCACCGCGGGCGGCCCGGGCACCGCCGGGGTGCCTGGGGTCACGCTGCCGGTAGACACTGGCTTGCTGTCGGCGCTGATGGGCTGGGCGTACACCTCGTAGTCGGTGCTCGAGGTGAACTTGATCACCGCGCCTTTGTTGGGGAAGGTGCTGCTGTAGTCCGTCGAGCTGGTGACCTTGCCTTCGGACAGCTGCGCGGTCGAGGCGTTGCTCGGTGTGCGCGACACACTGAAGCTGTCCGGCTTGGTTTCCAGGGTGTAGACCCGGTCCTTGTACACCGCATCGGTATCGGCGCCGGGCTTGACGTCCTTGAGGTTCTGGTCGATGTCGAACGTCACGCCCCGCAGGCTGATGGACGAGCTGCCTTCCTTGGTGGCGTCGAACACGCCATTGCCGGCCGTCTGCGAGGTAATGTCCTTGCCCGTCGCATCGGTCACGGTGTATTGGGTGCTGCTGAGGAATGTCAGCTTATACGGCTGGCCTTCGGTGAAGCTTTTGTCATAGGCCGACGGCGACTGCACAGTGCCCGCCGAGACCCAGATCTTGCCATCGTTGAGCGCAGGCGTGGCCTGGGTGCGGCCGGCGTTGGCCGTGCCTTCCAGGATGCTCTTGCCGGTGTCGTTGACCACCATCGACAAAGTGTCCGAGACCTTCAGGCTCAGCGGGGTTTCATCGCCCTGGTAGCTGTAGGTGCCGTCGCTGTTGCGCGCATAGGGTGGGGTGTCGCTCTTGCCGCCGGAAAACAGATAGTGGCCGGACGAATCCTTGCTGTTGAGCAGGCTCAGTACCTGCTTCTCGATTTCGCCGATTTCGGCGGCCACCGCCTTGCGGTCGTCATCGCTGATACCGCCGCCGCCCTTGCCGCCAACCTTGATGGCCAGCTCGCTGGCACGCTGCAAAGCGATGTTGATGCTGTCCAGCACGCTTTCCTCGCTGTTGAGCGCGTTCTTCATGGTGCTGATATTGCCCGCGTACTGCCCCAGCATATCCTGCTGCTGTTGCAACAACAGCAAGCGCGCCGCACCAACGGGATCGTCGGCGGCGGTCTGGATGCGCACGCCGGAATCGATCTGCTGCTGAGTCTTGGTGACATTGGAAAAGTTGTTCGAATAACGCGAAGCACTGGTATCGAAATACTGTTCGGTCGAGATACGCATCGTCGCAAACTCCCTTAAAGACTGTTGATCAGCGTGCTGAAGGTTTCTTGCGCAGCCTTGATGATCTGCGACGACGCGGTGTAGTACTGCTGGAACCGGATCATGTTGCCCGCCTCTTCATCCAGGTTGACCTGGGACACCGAGCTGCGGCTGGACTTGGCGGCAGCGAGCATGGCATCGGTGGCCGTGTTGTCGACGTTGGCCTGGCTGGCCTTGCCGCCGACAGTGGAGACCAACTGGCTGTAGGCGGTGGTCATGCTGACACCCGCGTTGCCGTCGGTGGCACCGACGGTTTTTTTGGTTTGCAGGTCCAGCAGGCTCAGGGCGTTGCGGTTATCCAGGGTGCCGCCCGCGTTGAACGACACGCTGAAGTTATCGCCGTCTTTCGGCTCGCCACGAATAACCGTATCCACGCCAAAGGTCTTGGGATTGCCCGCCGCATCGTTGATCACATTGCCGGCCGCATCCAGCATCGGCACCTTGATCGTCAACTTGTTGTCCTGGCCCGGGACAATACTGCCGCTGCCAATCGGATTGCCCTTGGCATCGTTGATCACGTAGCTCTGAGTGCCATCGGCGGCGGGCTTGCCGAACACCATCTTCACCGGCATCGACTGCTTGATCGCCGCTTCCAATTGGGCCGTGTCGGCACCGCCGTGGATATCCAGGGGCACCGACAGGCTCGGCGCACCAAACACGCCGGTACCGCTGTTGTTCTTGTTGCCTTCGGCGAGCAACGGGCCGGAAAACGCCAACTTGTTCGGGTCGCTCATCACCACCTTCAGGTCAGTCGCGCCATTGGCGGTCGGGCTGACTTTGAACGTGTCGCCCTTGGCCATGCCGCCCCTGCCATCCAGGGCCAGGGTGAAGCCGTCGATGACCGGCGCCGGCTGGGTCATGTCGAAAGCGCCCATGGATTTGCCGTCCGAGCGCATCACCGTGTAATTGTTGGCATCGCTGAAGGTCACTTTGTAGTCAAAGGTCGTCAGCTTGCTGGCGTCCTTGATACTGACATTCAGGTTGCCGGCGCTGCTGTTGTTCGGACCACCGACACTGCGCTGGCTGATGGCGATTGCGCTGTTGATATCGTTGAACAACGCGCCGCCAAACTGGCCGTTGGCATCCAGGCCCTGACCCAGTTGCGTATTGATGCTCTCGGATACCACCAGGGCGGTGCGCCCCAGGTCGTTGATCGCCGGCATCAACACATCATTGCGATAGCGCAGCAGGCCGCCGATCGAACCACCGCTGATCACCGAACTGACGTCCATCTGCTGGGAGCCTGTCGCCAGCATGATCGAGTATTGGCTCTTGTCGTCGCGGCTCGGCACGGCCGACAGTGCGCTGGCAGTACCATTCGACACCAGGGACTGCCCGGTGCCGAGGCTGACTTCGAAGTGGCCGTTGGATTCGGTGACCTTGACGCCCACCAGCTCATTGAGCGCGCGTACCGCTTCGTTGCGCGAGTCCAGCAGGTTGGCCGGTTCGGCGTTGCCCGTGCCGCGCGCCTGGCTGATCTGCTGGTTGAGGGCTGCGATGGACGAGGTCAGTTGATTGACCTGGCCGGTGATGGTTTCCAACTGGCCGTTGAGGCTTTCTTTTTGCTTGTTCAGCTCGGTGCCGATGGAGTTGAACCGGTTGGCCAGGGTCTGGCCGATGGTCAATACCAACTGGCGGGCGGAGTTGTCACTGGGATTGGCGGACGAGGTCTGCAACGCGGCAAAGAAACTGTTCAGCGCGGCACTGACACCAGTGCTCTTGTCCGACAGCAGCTTGTCCACCGAACCGATCTGGTCCAGATACGCCTTGGCATCGCTATTGAGCGACGTGGTGGTCTGCAACTGGGTGTCCAGGTACTGGTTATAGACGCGGCGCACATCCGCCAGGGTCGTGCCGGTACCGACAAACACGCCGTCGAACCCCATCATGCCGTTGGCGTTCTGGGTGGTCTGCTGACGCGAGTATCCCGGGGTCTTGGCGTTGGCAATGTTGTTACTCAAGGTCGCCAGTGACCCTTGGGACGCATTGAGCCCCGACATCCCGATATTGAGCAAACCCATGGTTCAGACCTTATAAAAGAGTGGAAGCGCCCGCGGCAGCGAAGTTCTGGTAGCTGTTCATCGTTTTGGCGATCTGCGAAATCTTGTTGGCGTAGTTCGGATCGGTTGCGTAACCGGCTCTCTGCAACTCGCGCACAAATTGTTCCGGGTTATCGGCCGATTTCAGAACTTCTTTATATCTTTCATTGCTTTGCAACAACGTCACGAGGTCATGGAAGCTGTCCTGGTAGGAATCGTAGGAACGGAACTGCGCCGTTTCCTTGACCATCGCGCCGTTGCGAAACTCGCTGGTGATCGCCCGCGCCTGAGCGCCCTGCCAGCTTTGCCCGGCCTTGATGCCGAACAGGTTGTGGCTGCTGGAGCCGTCTTGCTGGCGCATCACCGATTTGCCCCAGCCGGTTTCCAGGGCCGCCTGGGCCACCAGGTAGCGCGGATCGATGCCAATGCGCTCGGCGGCCTGCCTGGCCATCGGCAACATGGTCGACACAAATTCGTCTTGTGAACTGAACGCCTTCTTCGCCGGCGCCAGCGGCGGCTGGGCCACGGCCCGGCCGTAGATCTGCATGTTTGAATCGCGCACCGCAAAGCTGCGGGCCGCGCCGTTGATCACGCCATCTTGCAGGGCAGTGTTGCGCAATGGCGCAGCCTTGGCGCCGCTGTCCGCCTGGGCGCCCGGCACGATGCCGGCCAGCAGGCGATCGGTCAGCTTGCTCGGCAGGGCAATCCGCCGCTGGTTCATCAACGCCATGTCGTTGCTGTGCAGGGTGGCGTCATCCGCCCGTGGCGCCACGGCCACTCGCGATGCCCACAATGGACGCTGGCCGTTGGAGCGGCCCAACGGGCCATCTGCCAGGGTGCCAGCGGCAATCGGTGTCGGCACATCGACTTTCTTCGGCGCCTGCTCCGGGCCTTGCAAGGTCGAGGCCTGCCCCTCTACCGGCTTGTTCTTTTGCATCTGGCGCAGCAGCACATCCGCCAGGCCGATACCGCCGCCCTCGCGGGACAACGAGACCGCCAATTGCTGGTCGTACATTTCCTGATACTGCTTGGCCGCCGGCGTGTTGAGCGGGTTGTCCTTGCCCAGTGCGTCGGTGGCCGAACGCATGGACTTGAGCATTTCGTTGAGGAACAGCGACTCGAACTCCTGCGCGACCTTGCGCATGTTGCCTTCGCTGTTCTTGTCTCCAAATTTGAGCTGGTTAAGCCGATTGAGGTCGGAATAGGAACCCGAGTCCGCCGTACTGCTTATACCGCTCTTGCGCATGTCCATGGCCATGACCTCAAATCACGATCAGGTCGGCTTGCAAGGCGCCGGCCTGTTTCAGGGCTTCGAGGATCGCCATCAAGTCGCCGGGCGCTGCGCCCACCTGGTTCACCGCGCGGACGATCTCGTCCAGGGTGGTGCCGGGGCCGAACTTGAACATCGGCTTGGCTTCTTGCTGGGCGTTGACCCGCGAGCGCGGAACCACCGCCGTTTCGCCGTTGGAGAACGGCCCGGGCTGGCTGACAATCGGGTCTTCGGTAATAGTCACCGTGAGGCTGCCGTGGGTGACCGCCGCCGGTGAAACCTTGACGTTCTGGCCGATCACAATGGTGCCTGTGCGCGAGTTGATAATGACCTTGGCCACCGCCTGGCCCGGATCGACCTCGAGGTTTTCCAGGATCGACAGGTAATCCACGCGCTGGCTCGGGTCCAGTGGCGCCGTCACCCGGACCGAACCGCCATCGATGGCCTGGGCCACGCCTGGGCCGAGCAGATCGTTGATCTTGTCCACGACACGCTTGGCGGTGGTGAAGTCTGAACGGTTGAGGTTCAGGGTCAGACTGTTGCCTTGGTTGAAACCGCTGGGCACGGTGCGTTCGACCGTGGCACCACCGGGAATTCGTCCGGCCGACGGCACGTTGACGGTGATCTTCGAGCCGTCGCGGCCCTCGGCATCGAAGCCGCCCACCACCAGGTTGCCCTGGGCAATGGCGTAGACGTTGCCGTCGATACCTTTGAGCGGGGTCATCAGCAAAGTGCCGCCGCGCAGGCTTTTGGAGTTGCCGATGGACGACACGGTGATGTCCACCACCTGCCCCGGCTTGGCGAATGCCGGTAGGTCGGCACTGATGGACACCGCCGCAACGTTCTTCAACTGCACGTTGCCCGAGCCTGGCGGCACCTTGATCCCGAACTGCGAGAGCATGTTATTGAAGGTCTGCAAGGTGAACGGGGTCTGGGTCGTCTGGTCGCCCGTGCCGTTGAGCCCCACCACCAGTCCATAGCCGATCAACTGGTTGGTGCGCACCCCGGAAATACTGGCGATGTCCTTGAGACGCTCGGCCTGGGCGCCAGCGCCCAGGGAAAGCAACAACACGGCAGCCATCAGCTGTCTGAATTTCAAAGTGACCACCTAGAAAGGGAACAGCGGGCTAAGGAAGAAACGGTCAAACCAGCCCGGTTGGCTGGCGTCGGCAAACGAACCCGTACCCGAATAGGTGATGCGCGCATCGGCGACCCGCGTAGACGGCACGGTGTTATCGGTGGCGATATCGTCCGCCCGCACCATGCCGGCAATACGCACCAGCTCGTCACCGGTGTTGAGGGTCATCCATTTCTCGCCACGTACGGCAATGATGCCGTTGGGCAACACGTCGGCCACGGTCACCGTGATCGACCCCACCAGGCTGTTGCCCTGCCCTGCCTTGCTGCTGCCGTTGGTGTTGCGGTCGCCGCTGTAGCCGACGTCCAGGCTCAAGTCACCGCTACCCAACGGGTTGTTGGTGCTCAAGCCGCCACCGAAGAGCGAGCTCAGGCCGATGCCGGTCTTGCTGTTCTTGGCCACCTGGGAGTTGGCGTTCTTGCTCGCTGTGGTGCGCTCGTTGAGTGTGATGGTGATGATGTCACCGACCCGGAAGGCCTTGCGGTCGCTGTACAGATTCTGTTCAAAGCCCGCCTGGTAGATCGAGCCATTGTTGGCGGCAGCAGGCAGCGGCGTACGCGGCAATACCGGCGCGTAGTATGGGTCATTGGGTTTTGGCGTCGGCGCGACGCAGCCCGCGAGCACGGCAACCCCACTCAATGCCAGAACAGAAAAAAAGCGACTCATGACCCTTACCTCACGGTGTTGCAGACGCGCCGAACGACGCGTCATGGACTTGATTACAGATTCTGCGTTACGAACGAGAGCATCTGGTCGGCGGTGGAAATCACCTTGGAGTTCATTTCATAGGCACGTTGCGTGGTGATCATGTTGACCATTTCTTCAACGGTGCTGACGTTGGAGGTTTCCAGGGTGTTTTGCAGAGTGAGACCAAAACCGTTGAGCCCCGGCGTGCCGACTTGCGGCGCACCACTGGCGGCGGTTTCCAGGAACAGGTTGTTACCCGTGGCTTGCAAGCCGGCCGGGTTGATGAAGTCGGCGGTCTGCAGGTTGCCGATCACTTGCGCCGCCGGGTTACCGGCGATAGTGACCGACACAGTGCCGTCGGCGCCGACGGTAAAGGTTTGTGCATCGTTGGGCACGACAATCGCCGGCTCCAGCGCAAAGCCGTTGGCGGTCACCACCTGGCCGTTGGAATCCAGATGAAATGTACCGTCACGGGTGTAGGACGTGGTGCCGTCCGGTTGCAGAATCTGGAAAAAACCGCGCCCGTTGATCGCCATGTCCAGCGGCTGACCGGTCTGCTGCAGGTTGCCGGCCGTGAAGTTCTTCTGCGTACCGACAATCGCTACACCGGTACCGACTTGCAGGCCCGACGGCAGCTCGCTGTCCTGGGTCGACTGGGCACCAGGCTGGCGCTTGATCTGATAGAGCAGGTCCTGGAACTCGGCGCGGTCACGCTTGAAGCCGGTGGTCGAAACGTTCGCCAGGTTGTTGGAAATAACGGTCAGGTTGGTGTCCTGAGCGGACAAGCCGGTTTTGGCAACCCATAGAGCCGGAAGCATGCTGTTCTCCTTCGTGCGCCTGTTTGTTGGCGCCGCGTCACAAAATTGGTTTTCAGTGGGGCTGCAATCAGCTCATCTGCATGACACGGGTCATGGCCTGGTCGTCTTCCTTGGCGCTGTTCATCATTTTCACGTGCAACTCGAACTGCTTGGACAGGGCCAGCACCGCGGTCATTTCTTCGACGGCATTGACGTTGCTCGACTGCAGGAAACCCGAGACCACCTTGACGCTGGCGTCGACCGGCGCTGGCTGGCCATCCTTGGTGTGGATCGCACCGTCCAGGCCCTTGGTCATATTGGCCAGGTCCGGCTTGACCAGTTTGATGCGGTCCACCTCGGCCATCACCCGCGGGCCTTCGCCCATGGCGCGGATGCTGATGGTGCCGTCTTCGCCCACTTCGACTTTCTGCTCGGGCGGCACCGCGATCGGCCCGCCATTGCCCATGATCGGCATGCCGTTGCCGGCGCGCAGTACGCCGAGCGCGTCGATGTTCATGCTGGCGGTGCGCACGTAGGCTTCACCGCCGTCGGGGGTTTGCACGGCGATCCAGCCGTCGCCACCGACAGCGACGTCCAGGTCGCGCCCGGTCTCGACCATCGAGCCCGGAGAAAAATCGGTGCCCGGCCGCTCGGTCAAGGCAAACGCCCGCGCCGGAAAGCTGTCACCAAACACCGGCATCGAGCGAGCCTGTTCCAGGTCACGCTGAAAACCGTTGGTGGAAATGTTCGCCAGATTGTTGGCATGAGCCTTTTGCGCCAGTGCGTTCTGGCTGGCGCCGGTCATTGCCACATAAAGGTACTTGTCCACGCTCATTCCTCTTTCTGACGGACGTTTGCCGCCCACCGCTGTACTGAGGAGTGTTTTGCAATTTGCGCACCAACTTTCTGGATTTTGCGCAAAGGTAGGCGGGACAAGGGGTTGCGGGGTGGCCGGGAGGGATTCGGGCTGAAAGATGAGTCGGAAAAACGGCGGGGTTATGCCGCTTACCGGCAATAGAGCGCTAAGGTGAGAGATCTGATGTGGCAGCGGGCTTGCTCACGATTGCGGTGTGTCAGGCAAGAATCTTTCAACTGACACATCGCAATCGCGAGCAAGCCCGTTCCCACTTTTTTGATTGAGCTCTGTCAGGGGTTACTTGTCGGCCTTGAGCACTTCGTAATCGCGCAATTTATTGGCGATGGTGGTGTGGGAAACGCCCAAACGCTTACCCAGCAACCGACTGCTGGGATGCTCGGCATACAGGCTTTCCAGCACCGCCTTTTCAAACCGCCCGACAATCTCTTCCAGGCCGCCCTCAAGGGAAAAATCGCCAAGCGGCTGACGCACGCCGTAATCCGGCAAGCGAATATGCTCAGCCTTGACCGTGCCGCCCTCACACAACGACACCGCCTGAAACAGCACGTTCTCCAGCTGCCGCACATTCCCCGGCCAATGATAATGACCGAGCCGATCCATGGCCGCTGGCGCCAGTTTGGGCAGCGGACAGCCAATCAGCCGACTGGCCTGGTCAAGAAAGTGCTCGACCAGCGGCGCCAACCCATCCAGGCATTCACGCAACGGCGGAATATGCAGGGAAAGCACATTCAACCGATGGTACAAATCCTGACGAAACTCACCGCGAGCACACAGTTCCGACAAATCTACCTGGGTCGCGCAAATCACCCGTACATCCAGGTACACCTCTTCATCACTGCCGACCCTGCGAAAGCAACCGTCCTGCAAGAAACGCAATAACTTGGCCTGCAAACGCGCGCTCATTTCACCGACACCGTCGAGAAACAGCGTACCTCCCGCCGTCAACTCCAGCAGCCCCAACTTACCCTCGGCCCGTGCTCCTTCGAAAGCGCCGGGGCCGTAGCCGAACAGCTCGGTTTCAGCCATGGACTCTGGCAAGCCTGCGCAATTGAGTGCCATCAATGGCGATTGCCCTCGAGGGCTGGCGAGGTGACAGGCGCGGGCCAGCAACTCCTTGCCGGTGCCGGTTTCGCCCTCTATCAATAGCGGCGCATCCAGCGGCGCCATGCGCCGGGCCTCGCGGACCACAGCGGCCATCACCCTGGAGCTTTGGAAAATACTATCGAAGCCGCGCAACTCTTGCTTGCGCACATTGTAGATTCGCTCACCGACCCGGTCCGCACGGTGCAGGGTCAGCACGGCCCCGGCCATGGCTTCGCTGTCGTCGTGCTCCGAGGATTGCAGCGGTGCAATGTCGGCGAGGAATACGTCGCCCTTGACCTTGACCCGCAAACCATTGATCCGCGATTTGCTGGCGCGCACCAGCTCTGGCAGGTCGAAATCCTCGGCGTAACGCGACAACGGTATGCCGGGCACTTCATCCACCCGTACCCCGAGCAGCTGTGCCGCCGCACGGTTGGCCGCGACAATCGAACCGCCCATGTCGATGGACAACACCGGGAACTCCAACGCCCCCAGCAAGGCATTGAGTTCCATATGCCGACGCTCGCTGGGCATCAGCCCTACGCGCTTGACGCCAAATACCCCGGCAATTGCCTCGAATTGCGGACGCAGCGCCTGGAACTGCATGTTCACCAGGTTCGGGCAGTACAAGTAAATGGCATTGCCGTGTTCGCCACCGACCTCGCCCTTGGCCACGTTGACGCCGTATTCCACCAGCAGATTGAGGATGTCCCGCAGGATGCCAATGCGGTTCTGGCAATGCACTTTGATACGCATGAAATGGCCCGGATTGTTATAGAAGGGCTGCTGGGGCCGCGTCTTTTTGCCGCTGGACGCAGATAGTCGTCAAGATTATGTGACACCGCTTACGCTTTTTACACCGGAAAATCGCAATACACAGTGCGTTGCGCGCTTATCGTAACGAATACTTTACAAAAAACCGTGACTTTTCCTACCAAACTCGGCTAACAGTCGCTGGAATCCGTCGACAAGAGGCGTATCAATAGACACATAGCAGGACATAACAAGAACGAATGCCTAGCAGGAGAGCTGTATGAAGCAGACGCAATACGTGGCCCGCGAGCCCGATGCGCAAGGTTTTATCCACTACCCGCCTGAAGAACACGCGGTGTGGAACACTCTGATCACGCGCCAATTGAAAGTGATCGAAGGTCGTGCCTGCCAGGAATACCTGGACGGTATCGACAAGCTCGGCCTGCCCCACGACCGTATTCCGCAACTGGCGGAAATCAATAAAGTGCTGGCCCAAACCACTGGCTGGCAAGTAGCCCGGGTACCGGCGCTGATCCCCTTCCAAACCTTTTTTGAATTGCTCGCAAACAAGCAGTTTCCAGTAGCGACCTTTATTCGTACCCGCGAAGAACTGGATTACCTGCAAGAGCCGGACATTTTCCACGAGATATTCGGCCACTGCCCACTGCTGACCAACCCTTGGTTCGCGGAGTTCACCCACACTTACGGCAAGCTCGGCCTTGCAGCGACTAAAGAGCAGCGCGTTTACCTGGCTCGCCTGTATTGGATGACCATCGAGTTCGGGCTGGTGGACACGCCCGAAGGTCGACGCATCTACGGCGGCGGTATCCTGTCCTCTCCCAAGGAAACCGTGTATTGCCTGTCGGACGAGCCCAAGCACCAAGCCTTCGATCCGCTGGAAGCCATGCGCACGCCTTATCGCATCGACATCCTGCAACCTTTGTACTTTGCCCTGCCCAACCTCAAGCGCCTGTTCGAAGTCGCACAGGAAGACATCATGGGCATGGTCGAGCGCGGTATGCAGTTGGGCCTGCACACGCCGCTGTTCCCACCCAAACCCAAGGCGGCGTGAACGGCTGCTTTTACCGCCAGGTGAGTCTGTTCCCTGGCCGCGCGTTGCTTTAGGGTGACGCTACTTGTGACCGAACTCCAAATACTCGATTTCAGGAACATGCTCATGACCACATTGAACCAAGCCCATTGCGAAGCCTGCCGTGCCGATGCCCCGCAAGTCAGCGACGAAGAATTGCCGGTGCTGCTCAAGCAGATCCCAGACTGGAACATCGAAGTCCGCGATGGCGTGATGCGATTGGAAAAAGTCTTCCTGTTCAAGAATTTCAAATTCGCCCTGGCCTTCACCAACGCCATGGGCGAGATCTCCGAAGCCGAAGGCCACCACCCAGGCCTGCTCACCGAGTGGGGCAAAGTCACCGTGACCTGGTGGAGCCATTCCATCAAGGGCCTGCACCGCAACGACTTCATCATGGCCGCGCGCACTGACGAAGTGGCCAAGGATGCCGAGGGCCGCAAGTGATGCATTTCGCCGCGATTGGCCGAGTCCCCGGAGACCCGATCCTGGGGCTGATGGAGTCCTATGCGAAGGATCCCAGTGCGCAGAAATTCGATCTTGGCGTGGGCGTCTACAAGGATGCCCAGGGCCTGACGCCGATCCTGCAAGCGGTAAAACGCGCCGAGCAGCGACTGGTAGAACAACAGACCACCAAGACCTATATCGGCGGCCATGGCGACCCTGCTTTCGGCAAATTGATCGCCGAGTTGGTGCTGGGTGCCGAGTCAGCGCTGCTCAAGGAGCGCCGTGCCGGCGCCACCCAAACCCCCGGCGGTACGGGTGCCTTGCGCCTGAGCGCCGACTTCATCGCCCAGAGCCTGCCCGGTCGCGGCGTATGGTTGAGCGATCCGACATGGCCGATCCACGAAACCATCTTTGCCAAGGCCGGGCTCAAGGTCAGCCATTACCCTTATGTGGGCAGCGACAATCGCCTGGACGTGGCGGCCATGCTCGCAACCCTGGCCAGCGTGCCCAAGGGTGACGTGGTGCTGCTGCACGCCTGCTGCCACAACCCCACCGGCTTCGACCTGTCCCAGGACGACTGGCGCCAGGTGCTGGAGATTGTCCGCGAGCGCCAGCTGCTGCCGCTGATCGACTTCGCCTACCAGGGATTTGGCGATGGCCTGGAGCAGGACGCCTGGGCGGTGAGGTTGTTTGCAACCGAGCTGCCGGAAGTGCTGATCACCAGTTCGTGCTCGAAGAACTTCGGTTTGTACAGCGACCGCGTGGGTGCGCTGATCGTCTGCACCCACGACGCGGAAAAACTGCTGGATGTACGCAGCCAATTGGCGTTTATCGCCCGCAACCTGTGGTCGACCCCGCCGGATCATGGTGCTGCCGTCGTCGCGACCATTCTCGGCGACACCGAGCTCAAACAGCTCTGGGGCACCGAAGTCGAGGCCATGCGCTCGCGGATCGCGCAGTTGCGCACAGGCTTGGTAGAAGCGCTGGCTCCCCATGGATTATCTGAGCGCTTCGCGCATATTGGCGTGCAGCGCGGGATGTTTTCCTATACCGGCTTGAATGCCGGGCAGGTCCAGAAACTGCGGGAAAAACACAGTGTGTACATGGTCAACTCCGGGCGTGCGAACGTCGCAGGGTTTGATGAAACACGGTTGGGCCTGCTGGCCGAAGCCATTGCAGATGTGTGCAAGGCCTGAGGAAAACCCGATCAAAGTGTGGGAGCAAGCCCGCTCCCACATTTACCTGAGTTGACCGAGAAACATCCGCTTTAACCCACGACCATCTCAGCCTTGAGCTGCGCCTCCCTGGCCTGGGCATCGGCCAACCGATACAGCTCGATATGCCCGTCCCAGTGTTCGATCAACGCGGTACACGACTCCACCCAATCACCACAGTTGAGGTAGTCCACCTCGCCGACCTTGCGAATTTCCGCGTGATGGATATGCCCGCATACCACCCCATGCAAGTCGCGCCGGGTCACCTCATGGGCGATCGCCTCTTCGAAGTCACTGATAAAACTCACGGCGGTTTTCACCTTGTGCTTGAGGTAAGCCGACAGCGACCAGTACCCATAGCCATAACGGGCGCGCCAGTGGTTCAGCCAGCGGTTGAGAGTCAGGGTAAATTCGTAGGCTGAATCACCGAGGAACGCCAGCCAACGGTGATAGCGGGTGATGACATCAAACTGGTCACCGTGAATGACCAACAAATGTCGACCGTCGGCGGTCACGTGAACCGCTTCGTCCACCAGCTGGATATTGCCCAGGATCAGCTTTGAGTAACGGCGCAGGAATTCATCGTGGTTGCCGGTGACGTAGATCACCTCAGTACCGCGCTTGCTCATGGTCAGCAGGCGACGGATCACATTGGTGTGAGCCTGTGGCCAATACATGCCGCCGCGCATTTTCCAGCCGTCGATGATATCGCCGACCAGATACACCCGGTCGGCGTGGTAGCCCTTGAGAAACCGCGACAGATGCTCAGCCTGGCAATCCCGGGTACCCAGATGCACGTCGGAGATCCACAGGGTACGTACCCGTTGCTTGCGGCTGGGTTTGGCGAGCTCGGCGCTGGTCATAGGCATACCTCAACGGTGTTTTCGCGAGCTTGCTCCCTGGCGATTAATAGCCCATGACAGTGTTGGGTCAGTCTGATGACAGCGCTCGCCGGACGCCAGGCGGTGTAGACTGGCGGCCTGCCCGGGAGAGACTGCAATGCGACCGACCCTGACCCTGCGTCACTACACCCACGACCTGATTGCTCATAGTCACGACCATGCACAACTGGTGTTCGGCCTGGCCGGTCGCCTGGACTTCGAGGTGGAAGGTGTTGGTGGCGAAGTATGCCCGCAAGGCGTCATGGTCCTGCCCTTCTCCACGCATCACGCCTGCGGCAGTTCCCAGGGCAGTCATTGCCTGGTACTGGATGTGCCTGATGAGCAGTGGGTGGTGCAGTCGCTGGGGGAACACGCCGACGCCAGCCGCCGCCTGCTGGATCAACCCGCGCGCGTGGCGCTGGATGCCCGGCAAGGCCAATTGGTCAACTGGTTGGCGAGCAGCCCGCTGGACGACGCGCTGATCGCCCAGCAAGGTGCGATCTTGCTGCTGGCCTCACTCAATGGCCAGTCAGTTGCCCAACACCGGGCGCGACGCCTGCCTTATGGCGCGTTCAACACCCTTATCGATCAACAGGCTGCCTACCCGTTGCAAGTAGCAGACCTGGCCCGCCTCGCCGACCTGTCGGTCGCCCGGCTGCATGCGCGTTTTCTCGCCGAATGCGGGCAAACGCCGATGGACTATATCCGCGCCAGACGCTTGCAGATGGCGCGTGGATTGCTGCGAGACAGTCAATTGCCCATCGGTGAAGTCGCCGCACGGGTCGGCTACGGGTCGCAAAGCGCCTTTGCCGCAGCGGTGTTGCGCGAGTTTGGCAGCTCGCCCGGCGCCTTGCGACGGCTCGACAATCCGCGCTAGTCCTGCGACAAAACCCATGAGCTGGACGACAGACGTCGTGGCCCACACAGATCTACACTGGGCGCCTGTCTGTTGACTGCTTTCAAGGATTGCCATGACTCCCCGCACCGCCCTCGGCGCCCTGCACATCGGTGCATTGATGTTTGGTCTCACCGGCGTTTTCGGCAAGCTCGCCGCCGCGTCGCCGAGCATGATCGTGTTTGGTCGGGCCGCCTTCGCCGTGATCGCGCTGGCCGTATTCACGCGCTTTGCCAGCCGTACGCCGTGGAAGAAGCTGTACAGCGCCGACTGGCGGCGCTTGCTGCTGAGTGGCCTGCTGCTGGCCGGGCACTGGGTGAGTTTTTTTATCGCGGTGAAGGTCGCCGGCGTGGCGATTGCGACGCTGGGCTTCACCACCTTCCCGGCGTTCACGGTGATTCTCGAGGGGTTGATTTTCCGTGAACGGATTCGCGCCAACGAGATTGTCCTGGTGATACTGGTCAGTGTCGGCCTGGTGCTGGTCACGCCGGATTTCGATCTCGCCAGCCAGGCCACCAGCGGCCTGATCTGGGCGGTCGGCTCCGGCCTGCTGTTCTCGCTGCTGTCACTGAACAACCGCGCCAGCGGCCGCATCCCGCCCGTGCAAGCCGCACTGTGTCAGAACGTGGTCGTGGCGCTGTGTTTGCTGCCCGTGGCGGCGCCCGGGCTGGCCGACGTACGCGCCTTGGACTGGTTGTGGATCGGACTGCTGGGCGTGTTCTGTACCGGTCTGGCCCACAGCCTGTTTGTCGCCAGCCTCGCCGTGCTCAAGGCGCGCACGGCAGCGGTGGTATTTGCAATGGAACCGGTCTACGGCATCACCGTGGCCTGGTTGTTGTTCGACGAAAACCCGACCCTGCGCATGCTGCTGGGCGGTACGCTGATCATCGTCGCCATCGTCGTCTCAGGCCTCATGGGCAACCCCGGCAAGGCCAAACAACCGGCTGCCGTGGCCTGATCTATACTTTTACTGTCCGCAACAGTCAGTAGTCGTTCAACGGATACAGACTCCTCGACGACAGCCATGGTCCTTGAAGTTGCTGCATGCGAGTGGTCACACCCTAAACGCTAGGCAGGAGTTTCAGCATGGACATGTTCATCAGCCTGATCATTCAAATCATCAGTGGTGCGATCGGCGGTAATTTGGCCGGTTTAAGCAAGCAAGGCCTGGGCTCAGGACTAAACACCGTGGTCGGCGGGGTTGGCGGCCTGGTGTTGGGCCAGATTCTCGCAGCCGTCACCGGCATGCCGGCTGGCGGGGCGATGGATGTCGCGGCGGTCGGCAGCAATATCGTCGGCGGTGGCGTCGGCGGGCTGGTCCTGACATTTGTCGTCGGCTGGATCAAAAACAAGATGGCGCAGAAATGACCTGTCGTCCGTTCATGCTGGGGTAACCGTCGCTTATTAAGGACGATCGTTGTGCCCCAGGTCACGCTGCGGGTCGATCTGGTCACGCACCCGCTGCTTGAGCACCTTGGCCTCCGGAAACCCGCCATCGGCCTTGCGCTCCCAAATCTGCACATCGTTGCAGGTGATGCGGAACGCGCCACCGGTGGCGGGCTCCAGCGCGACTTTGCCCAGGTCGTCGGCAAACGTGCTCAACAACTCCTGGGCCAACCACGCAGCGCGCAGCAACCACTGACATTGCGTGCAATAGGTGATGACAATCTCGGGCTTGGACGCAGACATAAAATGACAGGCTCCAGACATAACGGGACAGGTTGATCGGAGGGCTATAATAGCGGCCTTTATCGTCCAGCCCCGAGATTGATGATGCTCCGCTTGTTGTCCTGCCTGCTGCTGTGCCTGCTCCCCCCCCTTGTGCAAGCCGTTGATACCCCTCGGCCGAAGGTCGGCCTGGTGCTCTCCGGGGGCGCGGCCCGTGGCCTGGCCCACATTGGTGTACTCAAGGCACTCGAGGAGCAAGGCATTCACATCGACGCCATCGCCGGTACCAGCATGGGGGCAGTGATTGGTGGGCTTTACGCGTCGGGCTACAAGATCGACGAACTGGAAAAGCTGGCCCTGAACATCGACTGGCAACTGGCATTGTCCGATGCACCGCCACGCGAAGACGTACCGTTTCGTCGTAAACAGGACGACCGCGACTTCCTGGTCAAGCAAAAGCTCAGCTTTCGCGATGATGGCAGCCTCGGCCTGCCGCTGGGCGTGATCCAGGGCCAGAACCTGACGTTGCTGCTGGAAAGCATGTTCGCCCACAGCAGTAACACCCGGGATTTCGACAAATTACCGATTCCGTTCCGGGCGGTCGCCACCGATATCACCAGCGGCGAAAAGGTGGTATTTCGCAAAGGCCACCTGCCTCAAGTGATTCGCGCCAGCATGTCGATCCCTGCAGTCTTCGCGCCGGTGGAACTGGACGGCCGCCTGTTGGTAGATGGCGGCATGACCGACAACATCCCGTTGGATGTGGCGCGAGAAATGGGCGTGGACATTGCCATAGTCGTGGACATCGGCACGCCACTGCGCAGCCGCAAGCAGTTGACAACCGTGGTGGATGTGCTCAACCAGTCCATTACCCTGATGACCCGCAGTAACTCCGAAGAACAGCTCAAGGCGCTGCATCCTGGCGACGTACTGATCCAACCGCCGCTGGCGGCTTATGGTGTAACGGATTTCGGTCGCGCCAAGGACATGATCGATGCCGGCTACCGCGCCACCCGCGCCCTGGATATGCGCTTGGCCCGCCTGCGCCCCGAAGCATCGGCAGATGCCGAACTGACCGCCTCGCGCACACCGAGCCAGCGCAATCCAAAGATCACGGCCATCAAAGTGGAGAATGACTCGAAAGTTGGCGATGACGTGATCCGTTACTACATCCGCCAACCCCTCGACGAGCCCTTGGACCTGGGTCGACTGAAATCGGACATGGGCACCCTGTATGGCCTGGATTACTTCGAACAGGTGCAATATCGGGTAGTAAAAAAAGGCAAGGACAATACCCTGGTAATCAGCGCCCGGGGCAAACGCAGTGGCACTGACTACCTGCGCCTAGGCCTGAACCTGTCCGATGACATGCGTGGCGACAGCGCCTTCAACCTCGGCGCCAGCTACCGCGTCAACGGCATCAATCGCCTTGGTGCCGAATGGTTGACCCGGGTACAGATCGGCGACCGGCAAGAGCTTTACAGCGAGTTCTATCAGCCGATGGACACCGGCTCCCGCTACTTCATCGCGCCCTACATCAGTGCCCAGGCACAAAACGTCGAATTGGCCCTCGAAGACGACCCCATTGCGCAATACCGCCTGGAACGCTACGGCTTTGGCTTGAACGTCGGTCGGCAAATCGGCAACAGCGGCGAGATCCGTTTCGGCATCGGCGAAGCCTGGGGCAAGGCCGATGTACGCATTGGCGAGCAGGACTTGCCAAGCGTCAGCTTCAACGAGGGCTTCTACGAATTGAAGTACTCCTTCGACTCTTTGGACAACGTCTACTTCCCCCACACTGGCGAAGAAATCGGCCTGGCATTCCGTGAATTTGAACCTGGCCTGGGCTCCGACCAGCGCTATCGACAGTGGGAGCTCAAGCTGGACAAGGCCATGAGCCACGGCCCGGACACGCTGGTACTGGGCGGGCGCTACGGACGTACCCTGGATGATTCGGACGTGGTGATTTCCAGCTTCCTGCTGGGAGGCGCCCGACAATTGTCAGGCTTTCGCCAGGACGCAATTTCGGGGCAGAACATCAGCCTGATGCGCGCGGTCTACTACCGTCGCCTGACTCCGCGCTCGTATTTGCCGCTGGACTTCCCGCTGTACTTGGGCGCATCGCTGGAACGGGGACGGGCCTGGAACAACGATAACGAGTTCGACAGCGGCTATATCAACGCCGCGAGTATTTTCCTCGGATTTGATACACCGCTGGGACCATTGAACTTCAGCTACGGGTTTAACGATGCCAATCAGAAGGCGGTGTACCTGAACCTGGGCCAGACGTTCTGAATAGTGCAATGTGATCGTTCCCACACGAGGGAACGATCAAGGCGTGACTCAGGACTTTTCCAGATTCGCCAGGATGTGCCCATGCACTCGCATGCACACCGCCAATTCCTCTTCGTCCACGCCGACAAACAGCTCATGGCGCAAGGCCGTGGCAATCGTTTCGATCTGCTCGATCAATGGGCAGGCGGTATCGCACAGCACAATGCGTTTGGCGCGACGGTCTTCGACCACGGCCTGGCGCTGCACCAGGCCCTGGCTTTCCAGACTGTCCAGCAACCGCGCGAGTGTCGGCCCTTCTACCCCGACGCTTTGCGCCAGCTCTCGTTGAGTCGGCGCTTCATCGAAGCGTGCCAGATGCAGCAGCACCAGCCAGCGAGCCTGGGACAAACCCAGCCCCGCCAAGCGACGATCCAATTCGGCACGCCAGCCTCGAGACATTTGCGCCAACTGCATGCCAAAACGGTGTTGATCGGTTAACGGCATAAAAAACTCATGGATTAGACTGAAAATAAAGTTTGGCTAATTATTAGTCAGCTAAGCATGACCCCTGTCAGTAGGCAAGGCTTGCTATGTACTGATTCGTTACATTGTCGTAATTGCCACATTAAACTTCGAATTCCGACTGCAACGCAGCCCTGACACAGTACAAGACACCCTCAGGTACCCGTCCGGTGAACAGCGGCGCAATGTCGGCAACCGGCGGTAATTCGCCCTCTCCGTCGAGAAATGCGTCCTGGACTTCACCCAGCAGGTCTTCGGGCAGATCAAGGGCTTGCTCGAGGGATAACTGCTGCTGGGCAATGGCCTCGGCAAGCAAGGTGTAGACGTTTTTTTCGGAGCATTGCAGTTGCCCGGCAATCTGGATCGGGGTCATGCCGGCACGAGCCAAGCTGATCAATTCGTGGCGGATATCGGCGATTTCCTTCGGCACCTCAGCCTGGCCGCCGAGGACTTCCAGGAAGGCCTGGCCATACCGCTCCAACTTGCGCGCACCAACACCGCTGACCCTGGCCATTTCTGCCATAGTGATCGGCTGTTCGCGGAGCATCTCAAGCAGGGTGGAGTCGGGAAAGATGACGTATGGCGGCACGCTGTGCTCCTGCGCCAGTTTACGCCGCAGCGCACGCAGCGCTTCCCACTGTTCGCGCTCCTCGCCTCGTACCAATTGGCTGGCCTGGCTGGTGCTGCTCTTGGCGGTGGTCTGCGGTTTCAGGTCGCGGCGCAGCTCAAGGCTGACTTCCCCCTTGAGCAGTGGCCTGCAGCTGTCATTCAAGCGCAGCCCGCCGTAGCCTTCCAGATCGATATCCACCAGGCCACGGGCAACCATCTGCCGGAACAACGACCGCCACTCGCCTTCGGCCCGCGCCTTCCCTACGCCGTAGACGGACAAGTGTTGGTGACCGAAGCTGCGGACTTTTTCGTTATCCTTGCCCAGCAACACATCCACCAGATGCCCGACGCCATACCGCTGACCCGTGCGGAAGATGGCCGACAAGCCTTGCCGCGCAGGCTCGGTGGCGTCCCAAGTCTGCACGCCATCGACACAGTTGTCGCAGTGGCCACAAGGCTGCGGCATGTCTTCGTCGAAGTAAGCGAGCAACGTCTGGCGACGGCAACGGGTTTCTTCGCACAGCGACAACATCGCATCGAGTTTGTGCTGCTCCAGACGCTTGTGCCGTTCATCGCCTTCGGAGTTCTGCAGCATCTGCTTGAGCATCACTACGTCTTGCAGGCCATAGACCATCCAGGCATCCGCCGGCAGGCCATCACGCCCGGCACGCCCGGTTTCCTGATAGTAGGCTTCGAGGGACTTGGGCAAGTCCATGTGCGCGACAAAACGCACGTTGGATTTGTCGATGCCCATGCCAAACGCAATGGTGGCAACCATGATCAAGCCTTCTTCGTTCAAGAAGCGCTTCTGGTGGTAGGCCCTGAGTTCGTTGGGAAGACCTGCATGATAAGGCAACGCGGGGTAGCCCTGTTCGCAGAGAAACGCCGCGACTTCATCGACCTTCTTGCGCGACAGGCAGTAAACGATGCCGGCGTCGCTGCGCCGCTCCGAAAGAAAGGCGAGCAACTGCTTGCGCGGCTGCTCCTTGGGCACGATCCGGTAAAAAATGTTGGGGCGATCAAAACTCGAAAGAAAGCGCTCGGCGTTCTGCAAGTGCAAGCGCTCAACGATCTCTTCACGGGTCCGCTTGTCGGCAGTGGCCGTCAGGGCGATACGCGGCACATCAGGGAACAGTTCAGCCAATTGCCCCAGTTGCAGATATTCGCGCCGAAAATCATGGCCCCACTGGGATACGCAGTGGGCTTCATCAATGGCGAACAGGGAGATTTCCAGGCTCTGCAGAAACGCCAGCATGCGTGGCTGCACCAGGCGTTCAGGGGCCAGGTAGAGCATTTTGACTTCCCCCCGTCGAATCCGGGCGGCAAGATCGCGCTGCTGTTCGGCACTCAAGGTAGAGTTCAACGCGGCGGCGGCAACACCTAGTTCTTCGAGGGTCGCTACTTGATCGTCCATCAGCGCGATCAACGGCGAAACCACCACCGCCAGACCTTCGCGCAACAGCGCAGGCACCTGGAAACATAACGACTTGCCACCGCCAGTAGGCATCAAGACCAGTGCATCACCGCCACTGGCCACGCGCTCAATGATTGCACCCTGGCGGCCACGAAAACTGTCGTAGCCGAAGATGTCCTTGAGGACGCGTTGAGCCTGTTCAAGCATGAAAAACTCCAAATTCCACCGAAATCCCTCTGTACAGGCTGGCTGAAAAAGCGCGTCCGGACGGAAAATAATCCGTAAGCGAACTTTTCCCGCGACAAGCGCCGGGCCTGCAAGGGCATCACAAAACGCGGCAGTATACCCGAGCCCCACCCGGCAAAGGGCGCTGCTGACGAATAGCGGCTCAACTGAAAACCTTGCAAATATGCCGAGCGGCTGGCCTGCGCGCTCAAGAAGGCCTAGAATTCAGCATCGTTTATTCCCAAGGTAGTCCTTCAATGTCCTTCGCTGAGCAACTAACCCGCCTGCAAGCCTTCCTCGATGCCGATGAGCTGCACGACGAGGCGCTGGACTACGTGGCCGCCCATGGCTATCTGACCGCTCTTTCGATCTGCTCCGAGTCGGTGCCTGAGCGCGAGTGGATCGACGCCCTGTTCGCCGAGGAGCCGCACTACGCAGACGATGCGCAGCGTGAAGAAATCGAAGCTACCTTGCTGGCTCTGCGGGCCCACATCGCCCGCCAGCTGGCGTCCGATGAAGAATTCGAACTGCCTTGCGACCTGGACCTTGGCGAAGAGCCGGATGACTCCGACCTGCGCGGCTGGTGCATTGGCTTTATGGAGGGCGTGTTCCTGCGCGAAGCAGCCTGGTTCGAAACCGCCGAGGAAGAAGTCAGCGAAATGCTGTTGCCGATCATGGTCGGCTCGGGCTTGTTCGACGATCAACCTGAGTTTTCTGACATCGCCTCCGATGCCAACCTCATGGACGACATGATCGTACAGATCCCCGAAGCACTGACCGCGCTGTACCTGCTGTGCCAGGCTCCTGACGAAAAACCGGCGATCCTCAAGCCTCGTCACCACTAAGCCCCTCGCCCGTGGCACTCATGGGCAACCGCTCCCCGATAGTACGATACACGCTGCTGGCCATTGGCTGGTTAAGCGTCGTACTCGGGGTGATCGGGATTTTCCTGCCAGTATTACCTACCACTCCTTTTCTGTTGCTGGCTGCCGCCTGCTTCGCTCGCAGTTCTCCGCGCTTCTACGCCTGGCTGGTACAGCACCCACGCCTGGGCCCCTGGATCCGCGATTACCTGGATGGCAATGGCATTCCCCTGAAGGGCAAGATGTATGCGATTGGCCTCATGTGGCTGAGCATCGGCGTTTCCTGCTATTTGGTACCGCTGCCCTGGGCGCGCGGATTCATGCTGGCCAGTGCAGGGCTGGTGACCATCTATATCCTGCGACAAAAGACTTTGCCTCGGCGCTGAACCCTCGACTCACGCCCACACGACCTTGGTCGACACTGACTAACCTCAGACATCATGCGAGACTGTGTTCCCGGGCCTGGAATGCCTGGGTGTTCCCCTGTCCGGAGTTCTCATGACGTTGTCCAGCGGGCTGATCGCCGCCGTTGCCCTGGCCTACATGGCCATTATGTTTGCCATCGCTTTCTACGGTGACCGTCGCCTCAAGCCGCTGCCACCACGGGTGCGCGCGTGGGTGTATAGCCTGTCGCTGGCGGTGTATTGCACCAGTTGGACCTTCTTCGGCGCGGTCGGGCAGGCCGCTGAACAGCTGTGGGCCTTCTTACCCATTTACCTGGGGCCCGTCCTGTTGCTGGTGCTCGCGCCCTGGGTCTTGCAAAAGATGGTGCTGATCAGCAAGCAGGAAAACATCACCTCCATTGCCGACTTTATCGCGGCCCGCTATGGCAAATCCCAATCCCTGGCCGTGGTGGTGGCGCTGATCTGCCTGGTGGGCGTCCTGCCTTATATCGCCCTGCAACTCAAAGGCATCGTGCTGGGCGTCAACCTGCTGATCGGTGCAGGAGCCGAGTCCACCGGTACAAGTGCCCAGGACACTGCCTTGATTGTGTCTCTGGTACTGGCGCTGTTCACCATTGTCTTCGGCACCCGCAACCTCGATGCCACCGAACACCACCGGGGCATGGTGCTGGCGATCGCCTTCGAATCCCTGGTCAAGCTGTTTGCATTCCTCGCCGTCGGGGCGTTTGTCACCTATGGCCTGTATGACGGTTTCGATGATCTGTTCAGCCAGGCGATGCTCGCGCCCCGGTTGGAGGAGTATTGGAAAGAGACCATCAACTGGCCATCCATGGTGGTCCAGACCGGCGTGGCGATGATGGCGATTATCTGCCTGCCACGGCAGTTCCATGTCACGGTGGTGGAAAATATCGAGCCTCAGGACCTGCGCCTGGCCAAGTGGGTGTTCCCGGCGTATCTAGTACTGGCCGCACTGTTTGTGGTGCCGATTGCCCTGGGTGGGAAAATGCTGTTGCCGGGTTCTGTTCTACCGGACTCCTACGTGATCAGCCTACCGTTGGCCGAAGCCCATCCGGCCCTGGCACTACTGGCGTTCATCGGCGGCGCTTCCGCGGCGACCGGGATGGTGATCGTGGCCAGTGTCGCGCTGTCGACCATGGTCTCCAACGATATGTTGCTGCCTTGGCTGCTACGCCGCACCAATGCCGAGCGGCCGTTCGAGGTGTTTCGCCACTGGATGCTCTCGGTGCGCCGGGTCAGCATTGTGATTATTCTGCTGCTGGCCTATGTCAGTTATCGCTTGCTGGGCTCCACCGCAAGCCTGGCGACTATCGGCCAGATCGCCTTTGCCGCTGTCACCCAACTAGCCCCGGCAATGCTCGGCGCGCTGTATTGGAAACAGGCCAACCGTCGCGGCGTGTTTGCCGGCCTGGCGGCTGGCACCTTCCTGTGGTTCTACACGCTGGTGCTGCCGATTGCCGCCCACAGCCTGGGGGTGTCCCTGAGCCTGTTCCCCGGCCTGGCATGGTTACACGGCAATCCACTGGGACTGCCGATTACTCCGCTGACCCAAGGTGTGGTGTTGTCGCTGGCGGGTAACTTCACGCTGTTTGCCTGGATCTCGGTACTGTCACGCACCCGGGTGTCCGAGCATTGGCAGGCCGGGCGATTTATCGGCCAGGAAACCAGTCAAAGGGCCAGTGCACGGTCGATGCTGTCGGTACAGATCAATGATCTGCTCAGCTTGGCCGCGCGCTTTGTCGGTGAGGAACGGGCACAGCAAAGTTTTATTCGCTTTGCTTATCGCCAGGGCAAGAGCTTCAACCCCAACCAAAACGCCGACAACGATTGGATCGCTCATACCGAACGGCTGCTGGCCGGGGTCCTCGGTGCTTCGTCGACGCGAGCAGTGGTGAAAGCGGCCATTGAAGGCCGGGAAATGCAACTGGAGGATGTAGTCCGGATCGCCGATGAAGCGTCCGAAGTCTTGCAGTTCAACCGAGCGCTGTTACAAGGCGCGATTGAAAACATTACCCAGGGCATCAGCGTGATCGACCAGTCCCTGAAGCTGGTGGCGTGGAACCGGCGCTATCTGGAGCTGTTCAACTACCCGGACGGGCTGATCAGCGTCGGCCGGCCAATTGCCGATATCATTCGCCACAACGCCGAGCGAGGGCTGTGCGGGCCAGGGGAAGCCGAGGTGCATGTGGCTCGTCGCTTGCACTGGATGCGCCAGGGGCGGGCGCATACGTCTGAACGGCTGTTCCCCAACGGTCGGGTCATCGAGCTGATCGGCAACCCGATGCCCGGTGGGGGCTTCGTCATGAGTTTCACTGACATCACCGCGTTCCGTGAAGCCGAACAAGCGTTGACCGAGGCTAACGAAGGCCTTGAACAACGCGTCACCGAACGCACCCAGGAACTGTCGCAGCTCAATGTCGCCCTCACCGATGCCAAAGGCATCGCCGAATCAGCCAACCAGTCGAAGACCCGCTTCCTTGCAGCGGTCAGCCACGATTTGATGCAACCACTCAACGCCGCCCGCCTGTTCTCCGCCGCCCTTTCCCATCAAGGTGAAGGCATGTCGCAAGAAGCCCGGCAATTGGTGCAGCACCTCGACAGTTCGCTACGTTCGGCCGAGGACCTGATCAGCGACCTGCTGGACATCTCGCGCCTGGAAAACGGCAAGATCACGCCGCAACGCCAACCCTTTGTCCTCAACGAGCTGTTTGACGCCCTGGGTGCAGAGTTCAAGGCTCTGGCCCAGGAACAGGGTCTGCGCTTCCGCTTGCGGGGCAGCCGTTTGCGGGTCGACAGTGACATCAAGTTGCTACGAAGGATCTTGCAGAATTTCCTGACCAACGCCTTCCGCTATGCCCACGGCCCGGTGCTACTGGGAGTCAGGCATCGCCGGGGCGAACTGCGCCTGGAGGTCTGGGACCGCGGCCCCGGCATCCCGCTGGATAAACAGAAAATGATCTTCGAAGAGTTCAAGCGCTTGGACAGCCACCAGACCCGCGCCGAAAAGGGCCTGGGACTCGGGCTGGCGATTGCCGACGGCTTGTGTCGGGTACTGGGTCATCGTTTGCGTGTGCAGTCATGGCCGGGCAAAGGCAGCGTGTTCAGCGTCAGCGTCCCCTTGTCCAACACCCAGGCCACTCCATCCGCCCAGCCCGCGCAGGAGAAAGGCCAACCTCTGGGCGGCGCCCAGGTGCTGTGCGTGGATAATGAAGACAGCATCCTGATTGGCATGCGCAGCCTACTGAGTCGCTGGGGCTGCCAGGTCTGGACCGCCCGTGACCAGGCGCAATGCGTCGCGTTGCTGGCCGAAGGCATGCGCCCGCAATTGGCGCTGGTGGATTACCACCTGGACCATGGCGAGACCGGTACCGAATTGATGGGCTGGCTGCGCGCACAACTGGCGGAGCCGATTCCGGGTGTGGTGATCAGCGCCGACGGACGCCCGGAGATGGTGGCTCAGGTGCACGCGGCAGGATTGGACTACCTGGCCAAGCCGGTGAAGCCAGCGGCGCTCAGGGCGCTACTGAGCCGGCACCTGCCCTTGTAGAGACCGGGTTCAGGGCTCGTCAGGCAACTGCGTCACGCCGTTTTCGTCGGTCATCGCCCTTTCCAGCAGATCACTCGGCAGGCTTTTGCTGGCGCGTGCGCCGAGCAGCTTCAGCTGTTCGATACGGCTGATCAGATTGCCGCGTCCATCTGTAAGCTTATTACGCGCAGCGCTGTAAGCCTTATCCAACTGCTGAAGACGATTGCCCACTTCATCCAAGTCCTGGATAAACAGTACAAACTTGTCGTACAGCCAGCCGGCGCGTTCAGCAATTTCCCGGGCGTTCTGGCTCTGGCGCTCCTGCTTCCACAGGCTGTCGATCACCCGCAGGGTCGCAAGCAGCGTCGTCGGGCTGACAATCACGATATTGCGGTCGAAAGCCTCTTGAAACAGGTTCGGCTCCGCCTGCAACGCAGCCGAAAACGCGGCTTCAATCGGCACGAACAGCAGCACGAAATCCAGGCTATGCAGGCCTTCCAGACGTTTATAGTCTTTGCCGGCCAGGCCTTTGACGTGTGTGCGCAAAGACAGGACGTGTTGTTTGAGGGCCGCCTGCCCCATCGCTTCGTCATCGGCGCCCACGTATTGCTGGTAGGCCGTGAGGCTGACCTTGGAGTCCACCACTACCTGCTTATCGCCAGGCAACAGGATCAACACATCCGGCTGGAAACGCTCGCCATCCGGCCCCTTGAGGCTGACTTGCGTCTGGTACTCACGGCCCTTTTCCAGGCCCGCGTGCTCGAGGACGCGCTCAAGTATCAACTCACCCCAATTGCCCTGGGTTTTCTGGCCCTTGAGGGCACGGGTCAGGTTGGTGGCTTCATCCGATAGGCGCAGGTTCAGTTGCTGCAGGCGCTCCAATTCCTTGGCCAGGGAGAACCGCTCCCGGGCCTCGCTCTGATAGCTTTCTTCCACACGCTTTTCAAAAGACTGGATGCGCTCCTTGAGCGGGTCAAGGAGCTGCCCAAGGCGCTGCTGGCTGGTTTCGGCAAAGCGCTGCTCGCGTTCATCGAAGATTTTCCCCGCCAGTTCGGCGAACTGCGCCCGCAGTTCATCTCGCGAACCTTGCAGGTCATTGAGGCGTTGCTGGTGGCCGTCCTGTTGTTCGCGCAGTTCTGCGCGCAGGGACGCCGCCAAGGCATCCAGGCGGCGCAGCTCGGTTTCCTTGGCAGAACGCTCGAGGTTCCAGGCGTGGGCGGCATCACGTGCGTTATCGCGGTCGATTTGCAGCAGATCGACTTCTCGGCGCACGGCGGCCAGATCTGCCTGTTTGGCGGCATTGGCCTGGCTCAGATCGCTGATTTCATCGCGACTGGCCTCCAACTGCGCCGTCAGACCTGCCTGGGCCATTTGCGCCATGGCCAGGCGCTCTTCGAGCAGTTCCCAACCGGCCTTGCGTGCATTCAAACGCTGCTGGATTTGCCAGCACAGCACCAGCAACGGCAACGCAGCGACGCAAAGACCCAGCGCCACGCTGCTCCAGTCAAAAGCCATAGCCACTCCCGCCACTACTGTAAAAGACCAAGGTTAACCAAGCAGGTCCTCCCTGGACAGCTCAGTCTTCAATCTGGCCCAGCTCGCGCAGGGCTCGACGGTCGCCGGCACGCGCGGCCTGGCGCAGAAGATCATGACCGATGCGCAGATCACGGGCATTGCCACATTCGCGACACATCAGTTGCCCCAAACGGCTTTGTGCTGCGACCACACCTTCGCGAGCCGGTTGCTTGAGCAAACGTCCGGCGAAATGCTTGATATTGGGGTTATCGCCAATGCGTGGGTTGTCCAGCAGCCAAAGAGCAACTTTCAAGGAGAAACGCTTTGAAGCGGTAACACTGGCAGGGCTGTCGGTAACAGAAGGTGATACTGAGCGAAACTTCATAAAGCACTGTAGGGCAGAACGGAAGGCGCGCCACTCTACTCCTTTTTTCGTACGGGTAAAGCTGAAAAAATCCTGCACGCCCGTTCTAGAGCAAGCGCTTGGGACAATCCACAGAAGCTGTGGATAACTCAGTGGACAACCGCCCTTTAACTCTCGCAAAGCCCCATGAAACGGGGCCTGCACTCAAACTGACGTTTTTTTCACCAATAAAAAAAAGCCAGATTTTTCATTGACTTATATTTTTGATACAGGCTATCGGAGGTAGCCGATGAGCAGTGACAGGTGAGTGACACCGTTCGCAACCAATGTGCACAACTGCCCGCCTTATCGTTATATCGCTGGACCTTTTGATTCCATAGCCTCTCGAACCGTTACCGACTACAGGCAGCCCATGGACTCGACTGTTTGCTGGCCGCCAGCGCCATCGGCCCGTTATTTTGCTAACACACTTGCTTTACTTGCTTCAACCCATTACTATCCGCGGCGTTAGTACCAAGCTGAAAGTCAATTCTGGTCGAACAAATCCTCGTGACGTAGCTTCCCTAAAGAGAAGTTCTGTCCATACCGATGGGATCGACCGCCTCGATGGTTTCCAGGTATCACTTGCGACGACACTGCCTTTGAACAATGCAAAGGGTGTCGCGAAGTATCCATACTCTGACCGAACCAACCTGCAAATTGATCAGGATCTTCACCCCGGGCCCAGAACCTCTGCCCTTGTTGTGTTGCCTGCCCTCCTAAGTACCTACCTGCCAGCCCAAGCGCGCCAAACTTAATAGCGCTTCAAACTGGCTGCTTTGTTCCAGTCGGGTTCTTCGCTTGATCAATGGTGATCAGCGTCACTGGAACGTTTTAACGTTGCACGGTTCTTATCCGTGTCATTTGTAGGAACACCAATAAAATGTCCACTCAAATCCATACACAGGATGCCATTCGCACCCTAACCAACGCTTTTGCCCCAATGAATTGCCTGATCATGGCTGCTCGCAAAGGCTGCTTCAGCTTCACCCTGGTGAACGAACACGGCATCGCTCGTCACAGCGAACGCCTGTACCCCGATCAATACTCCAGCGCAGAACCGCTGCAGGCCGTGATCGAGCGTACCCGCCAGGCTCTTATCGCCTGATCGCTCCCAGGTTGAAACCCGAAAACCCTGCCCGAAAAGCAGGGTTTTTTATTGCCCGGCATTCGGCATGCGGGCGGATTGCCTAAGGCCAAACGGATATAACGCTTATAACCGCTCGATGAAAATGATTTAAAAACAGCCCTTTACATCGCGAATCTGACACTACACTTCAACTCAGGCGGCTTGTTCCGCTTCCGGCGAGCCTGAGATCCGATCCACTGCTGCCAAGCCCCTTTTTCTCAGGCCTCGTCGACTACTTTCACGTTTTCGAGGGCTTTATGGGTATTGCAGCCAGCGAATTGTGTCGTTATGTGATCCGCCCCACCCTGGTTTATCTGGGGCGCCACAGCCAGACTGCAGAATCCCTGTTGCTGGGGATCGCAGCCAGCCAGTCAGAACTGGGGTCGGCCCTGCATGACCGCCGCGGCCATGGTTTGTACCGCATCACCGAACCTCGTCACCGCGCCCTGTGGGACAACTACCTGGCGCTGGATCCCGAGCGCGCCAGCCTGGTACGCGGGCTTGCCAGCCAACATGCATTCTTCAGCGGGCCTCAACTCGAACTGACCGTCAACCTGCGTTACGCCACCGCCATCGCCTGGCTGCTGGTGGAACAACATCAAACACAACTGCCAAAGCCCGACGATTTACTGGCCATGGCACGTATCTGGAAAGAAATCTTTCACCCCCAGGGCCGGCTGCGGGATTTCACCCAGGCGTGGCAAACCTGCGTATCGCCCATGAATCAGGTGGCCTGCTGACCGGGCGATTTGCAAGATTCGTCAAAAATCGGCAATTTTGGTCGGATTGTCCTACAAAACCGCTCTATCTCCTGCATTTCAGCCTATAGCGCTAATGTAATTTTATTGGTACTTTCCGCAGCGGTGATCACCTCGGAGTTCTAATAATGAAAAAAGTAATGCTCAAGACCACACTTAGCCTCGCCGTCGCCTTGGCATCTTCCCATCTGTTCGCAAGTGGCTTTGCCCTCAACGAACAAGACGTTGCCGGGATGGGTACCGGTTTCGCCGGGCGCTCTTCTTCCGCCGAAAACGCAAGTACTGTTTATGGTAACCCTGCCGGTATGGCTCGCCTTGAAGGCCAGCAAATCACCGGCGGCTTTGCCGTGATTGACGCCTCGACCGATATCAAGGACACCAGTGGCCGCTCCAGCGGCTCCAACAAAGGCGACATGGTGCCTTTCACTGCCGTCCCGTTCGGTTTCTACACCAATAAGCTCAACGATCAATGGGCTGTCGGCTTTGGTGTCTACGCACCGTTCGGCTTGATCACTGATTACGAAAGCAACTTCCAGGGCCGCGCCTTCGGCAGCAAGAGCGAAGTACAAGTCATCACCTTCCAGCCGACCGTCAGCTACGCGTTCAACGATCGGGTTTCCATCGGTTTTGGTCCGACCATCAACCGCATTGCCGGGACCCTGGAGTCGAACCCTTCGCTCAGTGGCATGATCCCGGGCACCGGTGACAACCGCATCAAAGTCAAGGGTGACGATACCGCGCTGGGTTTCAACGCCGGTATTCTGGTGCAGGCCACCGACACTACGCGTGTAGGTCTGACCTATCACTCGAAAGTGAAGTACAAGCTCGAAGGCCACACCGAAGTCACGCCAGGAGCTGGCGTACCGCCCTCCGTCCTGGGCAACGGGCGCTATGACGCCTCCTTGAAAGTCGATACCCCGGAAAGCTGGGACCTGTCGGTGACCCAGGACATGAATGACGCCTGGAAGGTCTACGCCGGCGCGACCTGGACTCGCTGGAGCCGCCTCAAGGACATCACGGTCAACAACAAAGGCGTCACAGGAGCGGGCGGCGCACTCGCCCCTGCAATCGTCGGCACCATCAAGGAAGATCAGAACTGGCACGACACCTGGGCGTACGCCGTGGGTACCTCGTACCGCGTCAGCAAGCAAGTGGTGCTGCGTACCGGCCTGACTTTCGACCAGTCGCCGACCAACAACACTGATCGTTCGCCGCGCATCCCTACGGGTGACCGGACTATCTTCAGCCTGGGCCTGGGCTACGACGTCATGCCGAACATGACAGTGGACCTGGCGTATTCCTACCTCAAGGAAGAGTCCGTCAAGGTGGCTCGCCACAACGCACTGAACCAGACCTACAACGCTAAATACGAAAACAGCGCCAACGGTTTCGGCCTGGGCGTGACGTACAAGTTCTAAACCCAAGCCGCACAAAAAGCCCCGCTCTCCTGCACAGGAGGCGGGGCTTTTTTAATGGTCGACGATCAGGGCCTGGAAGCCAGCGCCTGCTCCACGGCCGTGATCAAATCCGCGTCATCGGGTTTTGTCAGGCTGGAGAAATTGGCAATCACCTTACCCTGGCGATCCACCACGTACTTGTAGAAATTCCACTTCGGCGCGCTGGTCTGGCTAGCAAGGATTTTGAACAGATGGACCGCGTCCGGCCCTCGGACCTTCTGCGGCTCGGTCATGGTGAAGGTCACGCCATAATTGACGTAACAGACCTTGGCGGTCTCTTCGCCAGTCTTGGCTTCCTGCTTGAAATCATCGGACGGCACCCCGACCACCTCCAGCCCTTGGCCCTTATAGCGCTGGTATAACGCTTCGAGCCCTTTGAATTGCGGCGCAAACCCGCAAAAACTGGCGGTATTGACGATCACCAGGGGTTTACTGGCAAAGCGTTGGCACAGGTCGATGGATTCCTTGACACGCAATTTTGGCAGTTGGCCTTCAAGCAACGGCGGACAGTCGGCGGCCAGGGCAACTGCGCCACAGGCCATCATCAACACAGGTACTGCGAGCCAGCGCTTAAGCATGTCGGATACCCTCAAATAAGTTCAGACAAGGAACTTAACAGATCGACATCCCCAGTTGCATCAACGCCAGGCCGCTGCGCTGCCAGCCCCACCAGGCAATCAGCAGAAGCGCAGCCAGCCCTGCCCCACCCAACCAGTATCGAACTGAATTCATGCTGCCTCCATCTGCGCCTGCAACCTCGCCACCGGCCGCTCACGTACCGGCCAGTTGAGAGCTGCGGCGAGTACGCTCAAAACAATCGCCACCTGCCAGATCAAATCGTAGTTGCCGGTTCGATCATAAACCACGCCACCCAACCAACCGCCGAGGAACGAGCCCAGTTGATGGAACAGGAACACAATCCCCCCCAGCATCGACAGGTTTCGTACGCCGAACAAGGTCGCGACCGTACCGTTGGTCAGAGGCACGGTGGAAAGCCACAAAAACCCCATGGCCATGCCGAACAGATAAGCACTGATCTGCGTCACCGGCGCCCACAGGAACAATACGATCACCACTGCCCGCAACAAGTACAACGCGGTGAGCAAGCGTGGCTTGGACATGCGCCCGCCGAGCCAACCGGCGGTGTAGGTGCCAAAGATATTGAACAGGCCGATCAGCGCCAGCACCGTGGTGCCGACGGTTGCTGGCAAGTGTTGATCCACCAGGTAGGCCGGCAGATGCACGCCGATAAACACCACCTGAAAACCACACACGAAAAAACCGAAGGCCAGCAGCCAGAAACCGGAATGGGAGCAAGCTTCATGCAAGGCTTCGCGCAATGTCTGTTGGCCGGCCAGTATCGGTAGCGGGCGATCCTTGATCAGCGTCACCAAAGGCACGATCAGGGCCACCAGCAGCCCCAGCACGAGCAACGCGGCCGACCAGCCCAGCCAGCCAATCAGGCCCAGGGTGCCCGGCAACATGGCGAACTGACCGAAAGAGCCTGCAGCACTGGCGAGCCCCATGGCCATGCTGCGCTTTTCCGGTGCCACAGCACGCCCAACGACGCCCAGGATCACCGAGAACGAGGTGCCTGACAGGCCAATGCCGATTAACAAACCGGCGCTCAGCGACAGGGTCAGCGCCGAATCGGACAACCCCATGAATACCAGGCCCAAGGCATAGAGCACGCCACCGACCATCACCGTGCGGGCCGCACCAAAGCGATCGGCCAGCGCACCGGTAAACGGTTGGGCCAGGCCCCAGATCAGGTTCTGCAGGGCGATAGCAAAGGCAAATGTTTCGCGTCCCCAGCCGAACTCGATGCTCATGGGAGACAGAAACAGGCCGAAGCCATGCCGCACGCCAAGGGAAAGGGCCAGGATCAGCGCACTGCCTACTAGAATCCAACCACTGGTACGCCACATCGAGGTCATTTTTTATTCTCCGCTCGCGGGTATATACCCGCTTATAGTCGAACACCTCGCATTCAAGCGAGTTCGTCCAGCAAGGCCAACAGTGTTTCGCGCTTTTCTGCACCCAACTTATCGATCAACTTCTGCTGCGCAACCTCCCAGGCCGGCAACGCTGCAGCCAGCCGTTCCTTGCCCGCTTCCGTTAGCAACACCAAGCGATTACGCAGGTCATCACCTTCGACCAATTGCACCAGGCCTTCGCCCTCCAGCACCCGCAGATTACGTCCCAGGGTGCTGCGGTCCAGGCCCATGGCGTCGGCCAGGCTGGAGATACTTGGCTGGTCCAGGCGCTGCAGATTACACAGTAAAGAATACTGGGCGACGTTGATTCCGAAGCCGTCGAGGGCGCCGTCGTAATGCCTGCTGACACCACGAGCGGCGCGACGCAGGTTAGTACATAAACAGTGGGAGGTCAGCATGGTGCGTGTATATACCCGCGATCAGAAAAATGCAAGAAACCGTTACAGAGCCAGGCCAACCAGTACCGCGACTTCCAGCAACTCCAACAGCGCGCCTGCCGTGTCGCCGGTGGTTCCGCCCAGCCGGTTGACCATCAATTGGCGCAAGACCACGAAACACAGGGCTGCCAGCAACACCGCGATGCCACCGCTGAAACCGCCGATCAGGATACAGGCCAGACCGCTGAGGATAAGCACCTGCTGGCCGACAAGGCGTGGCAGATGATCCGCCAGCGCCTGCCCCAGACCACCAACACGCACATAACGGGTAGTGAGAAACAGCGCCAGCATTGAAGCGCGACCAATAAACGGCACGAGAATCAACGCGGCGCCATTGCCTTGCTCAATCAACGCCACCAGCGCACAGAACTTGAGCAGCAACACCAAAGCCAGCGTAACCACAGCAATCGGGCCGCTGCGCGGGTCCTTCATGATGCTCAGGGTGCGCTCGCGGTCGCCAAAACCACCGAGCCAGGCGTCAGCGCTGTCTGCCAAACCGTCCAGGTGCAGACCACCACTGAGCAACACCCACACCGTCAATACCAAGGCCGCGTGCAGGAGCAAGGGTGCGCCCATCAGCACACTGTTCAGCCCCCATAGCAGCAACCCGAACAGCAACCCCACCAGCGGATAAAACAGCAGCGAGCGCCCCAGCTCCCGGGGTTGCGGCATGCCCGCCAAACGGATCGGCAAGCTGCTGAGAAACTGCAAGGCTATCCACAAAGGCAACATATTCAGGCCCCTTCGCTCAATGTGCCCTGGGCATCGACCCGCACGCTGAACAAGCCGCCATGGCCGACCTCGACATTCAGCAACTGCTCACGGGGCAAGCCCCGCGCCTGCGCCAACAGCAAGCGCATCACGCCACCATGGCTGATCAATAGCACGCGCTGACCTGCATAGCGCTGGTGTAACCGCAAGACAGCGGCGTGTACGCGCCGGGAGAACGCTTCGACAGGTTCGCCACCCGGCGGCGTGAAGCCGTACGGATCAGCCCAGAACAAACCCAAAGCCTGCGCATCGGTTTGCATCAACTGTGCCGCGCTTTGCCCTTCCCAGGCGCCGAAATGCAGTTCCTGCAGATCCTTTTCCAGGCTCACCGGCAGATTCAGTCGAGCACCCAACTCCTCGGCAAACCGCGCGCAACGCTGCAGCGGCGAGCTGACCAGTCGATCCCATGGCCCACTCCCCTGCACGGCACCGCGCATTTGTTCCCAGCCCTTGAGCGTCAAGGCATCGTCCAGGCTGCCACGCAAGCAGCCACCCAGTTCGGTTTCACCATGACGCAGCAAGTCCAGATACAACGTCATGCCGGACGGTCCGCCACAGCAGCCTCAGCAAAGGTCGCCATTTGCCCGTGCAACGCACAAGCCAGGCGCAACAACGGCACCGCCAGCGCCGCACCACTGCCTTCGCCCAGACGCAAACCCAGATGCAGCAACGGTTCGGCCGCAAGGCTTTGCAACACATGGCGATGGCCGGGCTCGGCACCACAATGGCCGAACAACAGCCAGTCGCGGCAGGACGGGTTCAGGCGCACGGCAACAAGCGCCGCCACGCTGCAGATAAACCCGTCCACCAGCACTGCGACACCTTCCTGTGCGCACGCCAGGTAGGCGCCCACCAGTGCGGCAATCTCAAAACCGCCCAGGCTGAACAGGGTTTGCAGCGTGTCACCGCGTCGCGGTGCATGCAGCGCCAATGCGCGCTCGATGACCGCGGCTTTGTGGCTGACACCTTGTGCATTCAGGCCGGTGCCAGGGCCAGTCAAGTCACTTACCGGGCAAGCGAGCAATGCACAGGCCAGCGCGCTCGCTGCGGTGGTGTTGCCGATACCCATCTCCCCGCCGATAAACAACTGCGCGCCGACCTCCCCTGCGCGCCGGACGCTGTCACGGCCGGCATCCAGGGCCTGGCAGCCCTGGGCGTGGGTCATCGCCGGGCCTTGGACGAAATTGGCCGTGCCGGCGGCGATGTTCAGGTGGCGCACCCCCGGCAGATTCAATGAAGGGCTCACCGTACCGAGGTCCACCACCTCCAGTTGCGCGCCCAACTGACGCGCCAACACACTGATTGCCGCGCCTCCCGTGACGAAGTTATGCAGCATCTGCCCGGTAACTGCCTGGGGGTAGGCCGAGACGCCTTCCGCCACCACGCCGTGATCACCGGCAAAAATCGCAATCCATACCTGGTCGACGCAAGGCTTGAGCTGCCCTTGCAGGCCAGCCAGTTGCACCGCCAAGGCTTCCAGTTGCCCAAGGGACCCGGCCGGCTTGGTCAATTGCTGCTGACGGGCCAGGGCCAGTTCATACGTCTGGGCGTCAAGCGTTTTGCATGGGTCGAGCCACCAGGATCGAGTCATAGCGCAGTACCTTTCAAAGTCAGGGGCAAGCCGGCGACTGTCAGGACAACACGCTGACAACGCTCGGCCAAAGCTTGATGCAGCCAACCGGCTTCATCGACATAGCGGCGAGTCAATTGGCCCAGCGGCACAACTCCCAGCCCGGTTTCGTTGCTGACGAAAATGATTTCACCCGGCAGGCAGGCCAGGCCGTCCAACAGGTGCTCGCGCTCGCGGGCCAGACGCTGCGGGTCGTCGAGCATCAATAGGTTGGTGAGCCACAGGGTCAGGCAATCCACCAGCAGGCAGCGCCCGACAGCCGCGTTTTCCCGCAGCACACGGGCCAGCTCGACAGGCTCCTCGATCAGCCCCCACTCGGCAGGACGACGCGCCTGGTGCATGGCCACCCGTTGGCTCATTTCGCCGTCCAGCGCTTGGCTGGTGGCTATATAGATGACGGGGAACGTACTGTCGATGGCAAGCTTTTCGGCCAAACGGCTTTTACCGGAACGGGCGCCACCAAGGATAAGTTGCAACATGCCTGGAACCTCAAAATGGCCGGTTTCCCGACCTCAAATACCACACAGTTTGCGCAGTAGCCCGGTGTCCAGGTGCTGCTCCACCAAGTCCGCCAGACGCTCGATATCCCGCTCGCGCAGGCCGTGATAATCCACTTCCTGCACATCCTGCAAACCGGCCCAACGCAACAACGCACTGCAGGCCGCCGGGGTCTCGAAAAGGCCGTGCAGATAGGTGCCAAGGATTTGCCCATCGTCGCTGCAAGCACCGTCGCTGCGACCGTCGTCCAGTTGCACCGCAGGCTTCGCCAGGCCATCGCCACGGGTCACGCCAGCATGGATTTCATAGCCACTGACCGGTACGTCTTCAAGCATCAGCCGGCCCTGCACATTGCGCAATTGCTTCTCTGCTTGCAGGGTCGTGCTGAACGCCAGCAGCCCCAGCCCATCGCTGGAGCCCGCGGCGCCCTCCAGGCCCAGCGGGTCATGCACCTGTTTGCCGAGCATCTGCAGCCCCCCGCAAATCCCCAACACTTTGCCGCCGTAGCGCAGATGCCGGGCAATCGCCGTCCCCCAGCCATTGGCACGCAGGTACGCCAGATCGCTACGCACGCTTTTTGAGCCGGGCAGGATGATCAAGTCGGCTGCAGGGATCGCCTGCCCCGGGCCGATAAATTGCAGGTCCACCTGGGGATGCAGACGCAGCGGGTCAAAATCCGTGTGATTGCTGATACGCGGCAATACCGGCACCACCACTTTCAGCACCTGCGCCGCCTTATCGATCTGGCGCTGGTCGATGCCATCCTCGGCTTCCAGATGCAGATCCATCACATAGGGCAACACGCCCACCACTGGCTTGCCGGTACGCGCCTCCAACCAGTCGAGGCCAGGCTGCAACAACGCAATATCGCCACGAAAACGATTGATGATGAAGCCTTTGATGCGTGCCTGTTCCGAGGGCGACAACAGCTCCAGGGTGCCCACCAAGTGTGCGAAGACCCCGCCGCGATTGATATCGGCAATCAGCAGCACCGGGCAATCCACGGCCTCGGCGAAGCCCATGTTGGCGATATCGTTGGCCCGCAGGTTGATCTCGGCGGGCGAACCCGCGCCTTCCACCATCACCACCGGGTAGGCCGCGCTCAACCGCGCATGTGAAGCCAACACTGCCTGCATGGCTATGGCCTTGTAATCGTGATACGCCACCGCGTTCATGCTGGTGACCGCACGGCCATGAATGATGACCTGGGCACCGGTGTCGCTGTTGGGCTTGAGCAGCACCGGATTCATGTCGGTATGCGGCGCCAGGTTGGCAGCCTGGGCCTGGACTGCCTGGGCCCGGCCGATCTCGCCGCCTTGCGCCGTCACAGCACTGTTGAGCGCCATGTTCTGCGGTTTGAAGGGCACCACCGGCACGCCCTGGCGCACCACCCAGCGGCACAAGGCGGTAACCAAGGTGCTTTTGCCCGCATCGGAAGTGGTGCCCTGCACCATCAAGGTGGTCATGAGGCGTTCTTCCAGGCACCCAGGGCCTGCTCGAGACGCACCCAATCGGCGTCGGTGCCCGGCAAGCCAAAGCGCAAGCTGCTGTCGTGGGCAAACAGACGCAACAGGATGCCACGCTGGGCCATGAACTCATGCAACTGTTCGGCGCGATGGGTGATCAGCCACAAGAACAGCGCGCACTTGCCTTGCGGGTGCAGATTGTATTGTTCCAACAATGCCGACAACCGCTGGCTAGCCTCCTCGCACCGCAGGCGCTGGCGTGCATGACCGGCGGTATCCTTCAGGCATATCTGGCCCAACTCCCGCGTTGGCCCGCTGACCGCCCACGGCCCGACCTGTTCGGCAAGCAATTTGAGCAACTTGCGTTCAGCCAGCACAAAACCCAGCCGAACCCCGGCCAAGCCAAAAAACTTGCCGAACGAGCGCAGCACGATCAAGCCGACTTGATGGGACTGGCCCGCCACGCTCAACTGCGGGGTGTTATCCATAAAGGCTTCGTCCACGATCAACCAACCACCGCGCTGGGCCAACCTGGCATGCCAATCCAGCAAACGTCGGGGCGCAAGGCTAAGACCTGTAGGGTTGTTGGGGTTGACCACCACCAGAACATCGAGGCTGTCGAGGAAAAAGTCCACTTCCTGCTCCAGCACCTCGCGCACGATATAACCCGCGCGACGCCAGGCTTCGGCGTGCTCGGCATAGCACGGCGACAAAACCCCGACCTTGCCCGCCCGACGCAGGCGCGGCAACAACTGGATTGCCGCCTGTGAACCCGGTACCGGCAGCGCGTGGGAAACCCCGTAGTAATCGCACGCAGCCTGCTCCAGCCCGTCATCGGTCTCTGGCAAACGCGCCCAGGCACGCAGCGCTATTTCCGGGATCGGCCAGGGCCAGGGCGCAAGGCCGCTGGACAGGTCCAACCAGTCTTCCTGTGCGATACCGTACTGTATCGCCGCCTTGCGCAACCGGCCTCCGTGTTCAAGCATAAAATTGTGCCCCCGCACACAGAATCAGTAACCACAGCCATACGCCGCGCTGCACCAGTTGCCAGCCGCGGTCGATGGAGTCGGCGTCGGCCGGCGGCCCTTCACCCAGGGTCGGGCGTTGATGCAACTGCCCATGATACGTCGCCGCCCCACCCAACTCGACGCCCAGGGCACCAGCGCCTGCAGCCATCACCGGGCCGGCGTTGGGACTGTCCCAAGTGGAGCCCTGGGTACGCCAGCACTTGAGCGCCAGTCGGGTCTTGCCCAACAGTGCGTAGGTCAATGCCACGAGCCGGGCAGGAATGTAGTTGAGCACATCGTCGATTTTCGCCGCAGCCCAACCGAAACGTTCAAAGCGCTCATTGCGATAACCCCACATGGCATCCAGGGTGTTGCTCAAGCGGTAGAGCACCACCCCTGGCACACCGGCGACGGCAAACCAGAACAAGGCGGCAAATACCGCATCGCTACCGTTTTCCAGTACCGACTCGGTCGCCGCGCGAGCGACCTGGGTACTGTCCAGTTCGCCCGTTTCGCGGCTGACCAGATAACTCACGCGTTTGCGCGCTTCATCCAGATCATCACTGCGCAATGCCTGGGCCACCGGCGCGACGTGCTCACCCAGGCTGCGCAGGCCCAAGGCGCAGTACAGCGCGAGAATTTCGATGATCCAGCCCACGACAGGCGCCCAGGACAAGGCCGTGGCCAACACGGTCAGCGGCACCACGGTGATAAACCACGCGGTGACGCCATGACTGCGCCAGCCACGACCTGCAGAGTTGAAACGCTGTTCGACACGCCCGGCAAAATTGCCGAACGCTACCAGCGGATGCCAGCGCCTGGGTTCTCCCAGCAGCGCATCCAGCGCCACGGCAGCGACGCTCAGCAAGGCCACGCTCATTGACTCACTCCCCAATAATTCTCATACAACATGTCACTCAACGGACGCGGCTCGGTCCAGCCTTCAAGTTGCAGCATCGGTGCCGGATAGAATTGCGTCACCGGGCCCAGGCACAACACCGCCAGCGGCTTGGCACCGGCTGGCAAGCCCAGCAGGTCGGCCAGCGCCTGGGGCTCGAACAGCGACACCCAGCCCATGCCCAGCCCTTCGACGCGCGAAGCCAGCCACAGATTCTGGATCGCGCAGGACAGCGACGCCAGATCCATTTCCGGGAGGGTACGGCGGCCGAAAATATGCCGCTCGCGATCATTCATCAGCGCCGCCACCAGTACTTCGGCACAATCGTTGATACCTTCGACCTTGAGCTTCATGAACTGGTCGGAACGCTCGCCCAGGGCTTGGGCGGTGCGCACCCGCTCCTCTTCAACCAGTTGCTGGATCTGGCTTCGCAAGCCGCGGTCACTGATGCGGATAAAACGCCAAGGCTGCATCAAGCCGACACTGGGAGCCTGATGGGCCGCTTGCAACAGGCGATGCAACAACTCAGGCGCGATACTGCCACCGCTGAAGTGGCGCATATCGCGGCGCTCGGCAATGGCACGGTACACAGCCTCGCGATCGGCTGGCGGGAAGGCATTGTCAGTCATGGCGTCAGGCAACCCCGGGATCAGGCGCGAACAGCGCCGCAACCGCTTGCGGGTTGGACGGGAAGTAAAAATGCACATACGAGGCCGTCATCCGTCCATCGCGATACACCGCCTCGGCGCCACGCCCGCCATTCGGGCTCAGGCCTCGTGCAATCGGCTGGAACTCGGTACTGGTCAGTGAGTGATGATAGGTATGCCCGCGAAGCACGCCTTCCGGCAGTTCGACAATTTGCAAGGCCAGGGCGGCCAGGCGCTTTTGCATCACCGCATCACCAGGAAGCAGGCCCAGCAGCCCGGCGCGATTGCCGTCGACGTCAGTCAGCGAGTCGAGTAAATAGAGCATCCCACCACACTCGGCCAACAGCGGCTTGCCAGCGGTGTGATGGCTGCGGATCGCGGCGAGCATCGAGGTATTTTCCGACAAGGCCTGGTGATGCAGTTCCGGATAGCCGCCGGGCAGATAAAGGCTGTCGGCTTCTGGCAGGCGGCAATCATGGATCGGCGAGAAGAAAACCAGCTCGGCCCCCATGGCACGCAGCAGGTCAAGGCTGGCGCCATAGGTAAAGGCGAACGCTTCGTCACGCGCCACGGCAATCCGCACGCCGGCCAGCAACGGCTCGGCCGTGGTCACCTCGGGTGCGGCAAACTCCACCGGCGGTGGCAGCGCGACCTCGCAACTGCCGCCCAAAGCCGTGGCAGCCGCATCCAGGCGCAGGTCCAGGTCATTCAACTCGCTGGCTTGCACCAGGCCCAGGTGACGACTGGGCAGTTCGATGCCCGTCTCGCGGGACAGCGCACCGTACCAACGCAAACCTTCTGTCAGGCTGCCTTCCAGCAATTGCGCATGACGCAGGGTGCCCACCCGGTTGGCCAATACGCCGGCGAAAGGCAGGTCCGGTTGATAACGTGCCAGCCCCAGCGCCAGGGCGCCAAAGGTCTGGGCCATGGCAGTACCGTCGATCACCGCCAGTACAGGCACACCAAAATGCCGCGCCAGATCAGCACTGGACGGCGTGCCGTCAAACAGCCCCATGACACCTTCAATGAGGATCAGGTCAGCCTCCCCCGCTGCTTCCCACAACAGGCGGCGACTCTCCTGCTCACCCACCATCCACATATCCAATTGATACACCGGCGCCCCACTGGCGCGCTCATGGATCATGGGGTCGAGAAAGTCCGGGCCGCACTTGAACACCCGGACCTTGCGCCCCAGGTTACGGTGCAAGCGGGCCAGGGCGGCCGTGACGGTGGTCTTGCCCTGGCCGGAGGCCGGCGCAGCGATCAGCACCGCCGGACAATGTCGCGGCTGATTCAAAGTTCGATGCCCTTCTGTGCCTTGATCCCGGCCTGGAACGCATGCTTGAGCATGCCCATTTCAGTGACCGTGTCGGCCAGTTCAATCAGCTGCGGCTTGGCACCACGGCCGGTAACCAGCACGTGTTGCATCGGCGGGCGGGCTTGTAGGTCGCTGAGTACTTGATCCAGGTCGAGGTAGCCGTGCTTGAGGGCAATATTCAGCTCATCCAGTACGACCAGGCCAACGCTGGGGTCCTGCAACATTTCCCGGGACACCTGCCAGGCAGCTTCGGCGGCGGCGATATCTCGCTGGCGGTCCTGGGTTTCCCAGGTAAAGCCTTCGCCCATCACGTGGAAACGCACCTGCTCGGGAAAGCGGCGGAAGAACAACTCTTCACCGGTGCTGTTGCGGCCCTTGATGAACTGCACCACACCGCACTGCATGCCGTGCCCCATGGCACGCGCCAGCATGCCAAACGCCGAGCTACTCTTGCCTTTGCCATTGCCAGTCAGCACCAGCAGCAATCCGCACTCGTTGGGGGAGTTGGCAATACGTTCGTCGATCAGCGCTTTTTTGCGCAGCATGCGCGCCAGATGGCGTTCGTCACGATCAGGGGATTCAGTCATGGCAGCTCTCCGTTGGGGCTGGGCAAAAACGGCAGGCAGGAAAAAGACACAGGTGAAGCCAAGCATCGCCCACCGTGATGCTGTTGGATGAATCAGGCCGGTCTCCGGGCTCATGAGTGGCGTGTTCGTCGAGGAGCACTGTCCGACGATGCGCCTTCCCGTATCGCACGCGATACAGTGGCATAAGCAGCGTCTTGACTCATTTACCGTTGCGGGGGCAGCGCCGGGATTGTGGCTGCACTGTGTACAAGTGCGCTCACTCACCGGCTTCCCTGTTTCACTCTGTCGACTTGATCGCCACAGAGCACCTGAAACAAGCGGCGAAGGTTAGTGGGTTGGGGATGGAGCGTCAATTAAAGCCGGCCATGCACTTGAACCATCCCGCTGCCTCGAGCCTCTATGACTACACATATGAGGAGAAAACCATGCACAAGACCCGAATCGCCCTGCTGGTCATGGCGGCAGGCGCCCTTGCCGCCTGTGGTGAAAGCTCAACCTTGCAAGTGTCCGACGGCACCGGGCCGTCGCCCAAACTGCCAGAACCGAATAAAACCCTGATTCCTACCGTCAACATCGCCCCCGCAATTGGCTGGCCCGACGGTATCAAGCCGACAGCCGCACCCGGCACCCAGGTCGCGGCATTTGCCGAAGGCCTGGATCACCCTCGCTGGCTATACGTGCTGCCCAATGGCGACGTGCTGGTAGCAGAAACCAACGCCCCGCCCAAACCGGACGATTCCAAAGGCATCCGTGGCTGGGTCATGGAGAAAGTCATGGGCCGCGCCGGTGCCGGGGTACCCAGCCCGAACCGCATCACACTGTTGCGCGATGCCGACCATGACGGCGTGGCGGAAACCCGTACGGTATTCCTGGAAAACCTCAACTCACCATTCGGCATGACCCTGGTGGGTAATGATCTGTACATCGCCGACTCGGATAAGCTGCTGCGCTTTCCTTACCAGCCAGGCGAAACCTCCATCACCGCACCTGAAACCAAGGTCGTCGATCTGCCGGGTGGCCCCTTGAACCATCACTGGACGAAAAACGTGATTGCCAGCAAAGACGGCAGCAAGTTGTACGTCAGCGTCGGCTCCAACAGCAACGTCGGGGAAAACGGCCTGAAAGCAGAACAAGGTCGTGCAGCGATTTGGGAAGTGGATCGGGCCAGCGGTAAACACCGGATCTTCGCATCCGGCCTGCGCAACCCCAACGGCATGGCATGGGAGCCACAAAGCGGCAAGCTATGGACGGCAGTCAACGAGCGCGACGAAATCGGCAGCGACCTGGTGCCGGACTACATTACGTCAGTCAAGGATGGCGGCTTCTATGGCTGGCCCTTCAGTTATTACGGCCAGCATGTGGATGTGCGCGTAGAACCGCAGGATCCGGATCTAGTAGCCAAGGCTATCGCCCCGGATTACGCCATGGGACCGCATACAGCTTCACTGGGCCTGACATTCGCCGAGGGCACCACGCTGCCGGCGCGTTTGAGCAACGGTGCGTTTGTCGGTCAGCACGGCTCGTGGAACCGCAAACCCCATAGCGGCTACAAGGTAGTTTTTGTACCGTTTGAAGGAGGCATGCCGAAAGGACAACCAGTGGATGTGCTGACCGGTTTCCTCAATAGTGACGAAAAAGCCATGGGCCGACCGGTAGGCGTGGTGATCGACCGACAAGGGGCCTTGCTGGTAGCCGACGACGTAGGCAATAAGGTTTGGCGGGTATCAGCCGTTCAGTAGAAGGGGGCGTTGCGAGATTTTAGCGGCGAGCTGCAGGCGGAACGACAAAACTACTTGCAGCTTGCCGCTTGATACTTACAGCTGCCTTCAAGGATTCCTCGCCAGGTGTTCGGCCGGCAACACGCGCTTGGCGCTCAAGTAAGCATTCTGCCAATAGGTCTTGGACAGGGTATCGAGCTTCACCGTGCCACCCGTTTGCGGTGCGTGGACAAAACGCCCTTCGCCGACGTAAATCCCGGCATGGCTGACCTGCGAACCACCACCGGTGGCGAAGAACAGCAGATCTCCGGTTTGCAAGGCGTCCTCACTGACGTTCTGCGCACGCATCACAATCAGTTCACGAGTAGTTCGCGGCAGGGAAATACCAGCGGCATCGCGGTAGACAAAACCAATCAGGCCACTGCAATCAAAACCCGAATCAGGCGTATTGCCGCCCCAGCGATAAGGCGTTCCTACCAAACCCAGGGCGCGAAACAACACGTCTTCGGCCACTGGCGAGAAGCTCTGGGTGGAATAGTTGAATACCGGCTTTGGCTTGACGGCCACAGGCGCAAGTTGCGGGCGACTTGCACAGGCGCTGAGCAGCGCGGCGCAAACGAGAAGAATTAGGCGGGCCGAGGTCGACATGGGCAAAACAATCCTGATCTGGATGTGGCTTTCGCTGCCGAAGGCTGAAATCAGAACGCGCAAGCAAGGCTCGCGCGATCAGATTCACAACAATGTACCAGGATTCTAGCGCTTACACGTCAAACTTCAAGTATCACTTTAACTTTACTTGCGAGAGGTAACGGTAGTGGGAGCCATGGCCAGGGCGCGCTTGGCCTCAATGAAGGTCTTGCTCCAGTAGCCGGAGTCCAACTTGTCGACCCGTACACCGCCGCTGCGGCTGCTGCTGGAGTGGATGAACTGGTCATCGCCCAGATAGATACCCGCGTGGCTTACACGACCACGGCCATTGGTACTGAAGAAAAGCAGATCACCCGGCTTGAGGTTGTTTCGTGCGACCAACGGTGCATCCAGGTTGATCATTTCGCGAGTCGAGCGCGGCAGGTTCATACCCGCCTCTTCACGAAACAGATAGCCGATGAAGCCACTGCAATCGAAGCCGGCTTCGGTGCTGCCGCCGAAGCGATAGCGGGTACCGATCAGGGACATGCCGCGCTCGAGGATGCTGTCTGCCAGAAGCGGAAGCTGATAAGGCTTGCTGTCGGAGAACTCTGCCAGTTCTTTTTCTGTCACGAGCTCTTCTTCATAAACAGTAGAAGACTGCGCTGCAACGAACTTGGCTTGGTGCTGCTGTTGCGATGTTTGCTGCTCAGCCACTTGAGGGTGGGAGGCGCAACCGAACAACAGGGTAACGAGTGCGAGAGGCACGAGGGGTGCGAAGCGATTGAGCATGGGCACGACCGTGGCTGATATGTAAAGAAGACGCGACTATGCCTTCTATCACATCGATTTGCAAATTCAATCGCGGCCTATGTGACTTCTTGTTCGCAGCCTGACATCTAAGCCCCTGCCCCCTATCCAGGCCCTCTTGCATGGCCAGGTCGGTTCAACCGCAGCATTATTGGCGCCTGTAAAACGCCAAGACAGTGACTTCAAAGGGCCATCACCAGCCAAGGGTTTCTTTAAGAAAGGGAATCGTGAGCTTGCGCTGGGCTTGCAGGGACGCTTGATCGAGTTGTTCGAGCAAATCGAACAACGCACTCATGCTGCGGGTACCGCGCGTCAGGATGAAATGGCCGACCTCATCGGTCAGGTGCAGGCCACGGCGGGAAGCACGCAACTGCAGGGCGCGCAGCTTGTCTTCATCTGACAAGGGACGCATCTGGAAAATCAGCGCCAGGGTCAGCCGGGACTTGAGATCCGCCAACTTGACCGGCAACTCGCGAGGCGAGGTAGAAGCGGCAATCAGCAACCTGCGCCCGCTGTCGCGCAGACGGTTGAACAGGTGAAACAGCGCCTCTTCCCAATCCGCTCGCCCGGCTACCGCTTGCAGGTCGTCCAGGCAAACCAATTCGTATTGTTCAAGGTTATCGAGGATTTCGATGCCACGATCCAGCAATTCCGCCAGCGGCAGGTATACCGCCGACTCCCCCAACTGCTCAAAACGCAGGCAGGCCGCCTGCAACAAGTGAGTACGCCCTACGCCGTCCTTGCCCCAGAGGTAGATAAGACTTTCGGTCCAACCGGCGTCGGCTTCGCAAAGCCGCTCGACATAGCCGAGTGCAGCGGCATTGGCGCCTGGGTAGTAGTTGATAAAGGTAGCGTCGTCACGCAGACGCACACCTAGGGGCAGCTGAATCGGTTTCATGCTGACTGAACAGTTCGGATCGAACCGTTAGTGGCCTCTGTGTAAAGTTCGCAAAGTTTATACCCGTGACGCTGGGCGCACAATGCAACAGACCACAAGCAAAATCAAAGGTTTGCGTTAACTTGTTGGATTTTTTGGGTTTATTTGACGCAATGGCCGGATGGCAAGGCGGATTGACGACAAACCCGGCATCGCACCGGGTTTGCCGTAAAACCTTACAACTGGGACTCATCGACCCCTGTATAGGCACCCGAATCCTTGTACAGGTCATGCACATGGCGAACCAGCACCATGATCACCGCCGCAACCGGGAGCGCCAACAGGATTCCGGTAAAACCAAACAGCTCGCCGCCCGCCAGGATCGCAAAGATCACGGCGACCGGATGCAGGCCGATTCGATCACCCACCAGCAATGGCGTCAGCACCATGCCTTCGAGCGCCTGCCCGACCATGAACACCGCGACAATGCCCAGCATCGGGTACAAGTCGCCGCCAAACTGGAACAGTCCAGCGATCAGGGCTGCACCAATGCCGATGACGAATCCCATATACGGGACAATCGCCGCCAGGCCAGCGATAACACCGATCAACAGGCCCAGTTCCAGGCCAATCACCATCAAGCCGGCGGCATAGATAAAGCCCAACGCCACCATCACCAGCAACTGGCCGCGGACGAAAGCACCCAGCACTTCGTGACACTCCTCTGCCAGGGACACGATGCGTTCCTCGCGATCACGCGGCAGCAGACTGCGGATCTTCGCAATCATGATGTCCCAATCACGCAGCAGATAAAACGCCACCACCGGAATCAACACCAGGTTCGTCAGCCAGCCGATCAGCGCCAGGCTGGAAGCCGTGGCCTGGCTGAGAATGATCCCGACGATATCGGTCGTCTGGCCCATATGCTCACTGATGGCGGCCTTGACCTTGTCGAATTTCCAGAAGCCATCGGCCAGACCGAGGCTGGACTGAACCCAGGGCATCGCCGTGTGCTGCAGCCAGTCGAGCATCTGTGGTGCCAGTTCGTAGAGACGAATCATCTGCTTGGCCAGCATGGGGACCAGCACCAGAAACAGCGCCATGATAATCAAGGTAAACAGGGTAAAAACCGTCACCACCCCCCAGGTTCGCGACAGCCCGGCTTTTTCCAGCCGATCCACGACGGGATCGAACAGATAGGCCAGCAGCAGCGCGACCAGGAACGGCGTCAGGATCGAATGCAGCAGGAACACAAAAACGCACAGCAGGACAATCCCGCCAAGCCACACCCAACGACGCGTATCCGCCATATACCGCTCCATTTATTGTTTGCTTCTATATAAGAAAGAACATTCACCAACGAAAACGCAGTTGTGGCGTCGGCTCGACCGCCAGCGCAGGCACCGCTTGCGAACCTTCGGCAGCGGGCAACTGCACCGGTTGCGACACCGGCACTTCGCCAGCCGGTACCTCCTGCAACTTCGCCAGGCTCAGTTGGGTGCGCAATTGATCAGCACTGCCATTGACCTGATAGACGATCCGGTTGCCATCGACCCGCTGTAACTTCGCGCCAAAGGGCTCCAGCAGATGCCCCAAAGCCGCATAACGCTCAAGACTCATGCCTTGCACTTCAAGTAACTGCTCGCTGGAAACTCCAGCCTTGACCGCAAAGCGTGGCGCCAGGCGCTCGCTCACTGCCAGCAACACGGCGTCGGCCAGCGCAGCTGTGTCCGCGCCCTGCACAGTGCCCTGCTCTGTTTCATCACCCAGCCACAAACGCCACTTGGCTTGCCATTGACCCACCTCTTCACGGGCATGTACTGCCAGCAAGGCGTCAGTACCGTAGCGCTGCGATGCAGAGCGCAGTGGCGCCGGATCAGCGCTTTCAAAATTCGGTGCTGTGGCGACAATCTGCTCATCAAGATCACCCAACGGCAGACGCAGCGGCAGCCCGCGGTGCTGGGCTGCGCGACGCAACGGTTCAGCGGCAGCCTGACCGTCGGCTACAAGGCTGCTGCCTTCGGTCGAGTCACTCAGCCACCAGCCCAGGATCGAAGGCCTATTGCTACCCCAAAGTGCCAGCCCGGCGTCACGCAACGCACGGTCCGTGCTGGCAGGGTCAAAATCCACCTGCAGGCTTTCGGGAGGGCCCGCGTCATAACCGTACTGGCTGATAATTTGTTGCGGATCCTTGCGAACTGCCGCCAGCCCAGGACCTTGAGCGGCCTTGGCATCGCCAGTCAGGCGAGTTACCAGGGTTTGCAGAGCGCGCTGAGTTGCCTGATCTCGCTCATCCGGAGATTGGCTGCTGACAGGCTCCAGTACTTGATAGAGGCCATTGAGGGTTTCGGCATGACTCGCCAGGCTGACCAATGACAAACAGCCTACAAAAAAGTATCTACTCAGACCCATGAAGAAAGATTCCCGAACGACAAGAAGCGGCTGGAAAAGACCGCGTAAACAGGGTTTAGCTAGGCTGTGACCACAACGACCACCAAAACATTCACCACACCCCGGCAAGTTTTCGTACTGTCATAACGATAGCGGTTTAAAGGCTATACCTTAATACAGGCGATTGCGGCGCCGATTAGCGTTTTTTTACCTACATATACCTCTGCCCGTCGGCCCGAGGATGGCCGCTGCCCCTCAAGCCTGATAAAATCGCGCGCCTTCACAGACCGTCAACGGCTGGGCGTTTCACCAAAGCCCTCGCCAGCTCGGTCGTTACCCCTGAATCCCCCCTAAAGGCCTGGATCATGAGCAAGCAACCCTCCCTGAGCTACAAGGACGCCGGTGTAGACATCGACGCCGGTGAAGCATTGGTCGAACGCATCAAGAGCGTCGCCAAGCGCACTGCGCGCCCCGAAGTCATGGGCGGCCTGGGTGGTTTTGGCGCCCTTTGCGAGATCCCGGCCGGTTACAAGCAGCCTGTCCTGGTCTCCGGCACAGACGGTGTGGGCACCAAGCTGCGCCTGGCACTGAACCTGAACAAGCACGACAGCATCGGCATCGATCTGGTTGCCATGTGCGTCAACGACCTGGTGGTCTGCGGCGCCGAACCGCTGTTCTTCCTCGACTACTACGCCACCGGCAAGCTCAACGTCGAGACCGCGACCCAGGTCGTGACCGGCATCGGCGCAGGCTGCGAGCTGTCGGGTTGCTCGCTGGTCGGCGGCGAAACCGCTGAAATGCCGGGCATGTACGAAGGCGAAGACTACGACCTGGCCGGCTTTTGCGTCGGCGTCGTGGAAAAAGCAGAAATCATCGACGGTTCCAAGGTTGCTGCTGGCGATGCACTGCTGGCCCTGCCATCGTCCGGCCCGCACTCCAACGGTTACTCGCTGATCCGCAAGATCATCGAAGTGTCCGGCGCCGACATCGAGAACATCCAGCTTGACGGCCAGCCATTGACCGACCTGCTGATGGCCCCAACCCGCATCTACGTCAAGCCGTTGCTCAAGCTGATCAAGGACACTGGCGCGGTCAAGGCCATGGCCCACATTACCGGTGGTGGCCTGCTGGACAACATCCCGCGCGTCCTGCCAAAAGGCGCCCAGGCGATTGTCGACGTGGCCAGCTGGCAGCGTCCTGCAGTGTTCGACTGGCTGCAAGAGAAAGGCAACGTCAACGAAACCGAAATGCATCGCGTGCTGAACTGCGGCGTGGGCATGGTGATCTGCGTGGCTCAAGAGCACGTTGAAACTGCGCTGAACGTACTGCGTGAAGCCGGTGAACAACCGTGGGTGATCGGCCAGATCGCTACCGCTGCCGAAGGCGCAGCCCAGGTTGAACTGAAGAACCTCAAGGCGCACTGATGTCCCCGACCTGTGATGTCGTGGTGCTGCTCTCCGGCACCGGCAGTAACTTGCAGGCCCTGATCGACAGCACGCGCACCGGCGACAGCCCGGTGCGTATCGCTGCGGTGATTTCCAACCGCAGCGATGCCTACGGTCTGCAACGCGCCAAAGACGCGGGGATCGAAACCCGCACGCTGGATCACAAGGCCTTCGAAGGTCGCGAGGCCTTCGATGCAGCCTTGGTCGAGCTGATCGATGCGTTCAACCCCAAACTCGTGGTACTGGCCGGTTTCATGCGCATTCTCAGCGCAGGTTTCGTGCGGCATTATCACGGGCGCCTACTGAATATCCATCCGTCCCTGCTGCCCAAGTACAAAGGGCTGCATACTCATCAGCGTGCCCTTGAGGCCGGTGATACGGAACATGGCTGCAGCGTCCACTTCGTCACCGAGGAACTCGATGGCGGGCCTCTGGTCGTACAGGCAGTGGTTCCGGTAGAGTCTGCAGACTCTGCGCAAACCCTTGCGCAACGGGTTCATACCCAGGAACACAGGATTTACCCGCTGGCTGTTCGCTGGTTCGCCGAAGAACGATTGATTCTTGGCGACCAGGGTGCATTATTGGACGGCCAGTTACTTGCGGCCAGCGGCCACTTGATTCGAACCTAGGAGATTTTATGCGTCGCGCCCTGCTCTTCGCTTTCGCTCTGTTTGCCTTGCCTGCCGTGCAAGCTGCAGAACTTCAGCCTTTCTCCGCCAGCTACACCGCCGACTGGAAACAGCTGCCGATGAGCGGCAAAGCGTCCCGTAGCCTGGAAAAAACCACCAACGGTGTCTGGAAGCTCAGCTTCAAGGCGTCGATGATGATTGCCAGCCTGACCGAGGAAAGCACCCTGACCCTGGACAAGGACACCCTGCTGCCCCAGTCCTACCACTTCGAACGTGGTGGCCTGGGCAAAGCCAAGAAAGCCGACCTGGATTTTGACTGGACCACCAAGATGGTCACCGGCACTGATCGCGGCGACGCGGTCAAGATCCCGCTGAACCGTGGCATGGTCGACAAGTCCACCTACCAGTTGGCCTTGCAACACGATGTGGCCGCTGGCAAAAAGACCATGAGTTACCAGGTGGTCGACGATGGCGAAGTCGATACCTATGACTTCCGCGTGCTGGGAGCCGAAAAAGTCGACACCAAAGTCGGCCAGATCGATGCCATCAAGGTCGAGCGCGTACGCGACCCTACCCAGACCAAACGCACCACGGTGATGTGGTTCGCCAAGAACTGGGATTACCTGCTGGTTCGCCTGCAACAGGTCGAGACCGACGGCAAGGAATACAACATCATGCTGTTGGACGGTACGGTCAACGGCAAGGTAGTAAAAGGCAGCTGATCGTTGATTGTTTAAAAAGAGCCTCGCGTAATGCGGGGCTTTTTTTCGCCTGGAGTTTGTAGCGAGGCAACTGGTCCCATCGCATGGAGCGCTTTCCCTATGGGCCCCAGGCTCGCCCGTGATAACGCCAGTCGATCCAATACAAGTTCTTAACCTGTCGAAAACATGAAACTTTTGTCATGAAACCTCCACCCCGGCGACGCAATGCCGCGGTTTACGCGGCCTGGAGCATTGTTGCGTTTACTGCAATGAATTGCTGCACGCAAAGTGAGTTTACTTAGCAAGCTAACAAAATATATAACAAAGACCTGCGACGCCTTGCCGCAGACCAACCAGAGATTGGAGCAAGCAGATGACTGTAAAAGTAACTGAACGCGACGACGCACATATGTCCCACGAAGCGTTGGGCCATGGGATTCACATCTGGGATGTACACCAACAAGACCTGCTGGTCGGCATGTTTCACAACGAGAGCGACGCTCATAATTACAAGAACGAGCTCGAGACACTTGAGATGAAGCGCCAGGCGCAGAGCTCGTGACTATTGCATGATTCAGTCACCGGACCCCACGCAGTCCGGGCCCTGAAAATACGAACCCCGCCTTTTGAGCGGGGTTTGTTGTTTCTACAGCCTTACCACATCAGATCGTCAGGGATCTGGTAGGCGGCGTACGGATCATCTTCATCCGGCACCTGGGCCTCGGTAAGTATATTGAGCTGCACGATACGCTCAGGCGCTCGCTCCTGGATTTTCAGCGCCGCCTCACGTGGGATCACTTCATAACCGCCGCCGTGATGGACGATGGCCAGCGAGCCGTTGCTCAGTTTATTGCGCATCAGCGTATTGACCGACAAGCGCTTGACCTTCTTGTCGTCGACGAAGTTGTAGTAATCCTCGGTGGTCAATTTGGGCAACCGCGAGCTTTCGATCAACTGCTTGACCTGGGCCGTACGGGCCTTGGCCTCAGCCTTTTCCTGCTGCTGGCGGTTGAGCTCCTGATCGCGCTTGATCTTCTGCGCCTGCGCCTCCTGGGCCAGGCGCTGCTGAGTGTCATCCGCCTGCGCCTGGCCTTTGTGGACCAGGCGTTGCTGCTTCTGCTTGTCTTTGCCGACCTGCTTGGCCTGCTTCTGATTGACCAAGCCTGCTTTGAGCAACTGGTCGCGAAGGGAAATGCTCATGGTGCTTACTCACTTAGGCAACTGCTCAACCGCAGTTGGACACGTTCTTTTCCTGACGTTTGGCTTCACCCCACAGGGCGTCCAACTCTTCGAGGGTGCAATCTTCTATGGGACGGTGGGTATCGCGCAATGCCTGTTCGATAAATCGAAAGCGTCTCTCGAACTTGGCATTGGCGCCGCGCAAAGCGGTTTCCGGATCGATCTTGAGGTGCCGGGCCAGGTTGACCGCCGCAAACAGCAGGTCGCCGACCTCATCGGCGATGGCTACCGAGTCGTTATCAGCCATGGCCTCGAGCACTTCATCCAGCTCTTCGCGCACGTTATCCACCACCGGCAAGGCTGATGGCCAGTCAAAGCCAACCTGACTGGCGCGTTTTTGCAGTTTGGCGGCGCGGGATAACGCCGGCAAGGCGCTGGGCACGTCATCGAGCAAGGACAATTGCTTGGGGGCAGCGGATTTTTCCGCACGCTCCTGGGCCTTGATCTGCTCCCAACGCTCCTTGACCTGCTCTTCATTTAACTGCGGGATATCCAACGGCGCGTACAGATCGCCGGTGGGGAACACGTGGGGATGGCGGCGGATCAGCTTGCCGGTGATGCTATCGATCACGCCCGCAAACTCGAATCGCCCTTCTTCGCGCGCCAACTGACTGTAATAAACCACCTGGAACAGCAGGTCGCCCAGTTCACCTTGCAGGTGATCAAAATCCCCGCGCTCAATGGCATCGGCGACTTCGTAAGCCTCTTCCAGGGTGTGCGGGACGATGCTGGCGTAGGTTTGCTTGATATCCCATGGGCAGCCATATTGCGGATCACGCAGGCGGTTCATCAGGTGCAACAGGTCTTCAAGTGAATACATCAGTCAATCTCTGTTCGCTGAAGTGGTCTCGCCACAGATCAATGTGGGAGCCGGGCTTGCCCGCGATGCAGGCGCCTCGGCGCATCAGTTACACCGAGTCGGTGTTATCGCTGGCAAGCCAGCCCCCCCACATTGTATCCGCGCTCATCCAGTGACTCATGGTGTGCGGTTACGCCGCGTCTCGATGATGTTCGGTAACTGGGAAATCCGCCCCAGCAGCCGCCCCAGCGCATCCAACCCGGGAATCTCGATGGTCAAGGACATCAACGCCGTGTTGTCTTCCTTGTTCGAGCGGGTGTTGACAGCCAGCACGTTGATCCGCTCGTTAAGCAGCACTTGCGACACATCCCGCAGCAGCCCTGAACGGTCGTAGGCGCGGATGATGATATCCACCGGATAGGTGAGCACCGGCACCGGGCCCCAACTGACCTGGATGATCCGTTCCGGCTCACGCCCGCCCAACTGCAACACCGAGGCACAGTCCTGGCGGTGAATACTCACTCCGCGGCCCTGAGTGATGTAGCCGACAATGGCGTCTCCCGGCAATGGCTGGCAGCAGCCGGCCATTTGCGTCATCAGGTTGCCGACGCCCTGGATCTGGATGTCGCCGCGCTTGCCTGGTTTGTAGCCGGTGGCCTTGCGCGGAATCAGTTCCAGTTGCTCGGAGCCGCGCTCCGGCTCTACCAGTTGCTGAGCGAGATTGACCAGTTGCGCCAGTCGCAAATCGCCAGCCCCGAGGGCGGCGAACATATCCTCGGCGATCTTCATGTTGGCCTTTTCGGCCAGCTTGTCGAAGTCCACCTGAGGCAAGCCCAGACGCCCCAACTCACGCTCCAGCAAAGTCTTGCCAGCAGCAACGTTCTGATCGCGAGCCTGCAACTTGAACCAATGGACAATCTTCGCCCGCGCCCGTGACGTGGTGACGTAGCCCAGGTTCGGGTTCAGCCAGTCGCGGCTCGGCGTGCCGTGCTTGCTGGTAATGATCTCGACCTGCTCGCCAGTCTGCAGGCTGTAATTGAGCGGCACGATCCGCCCATTGATCTTGGCGCCACGACAGTTGTGGCCGATCTCGGTATGGACGCGATAGGCAAAGTCCAGCGGTGTGGCGCCCTTGGGCAAGTCGATGGCATGGCCGTCGGGAGTGAAGATGTAGACCCGATCAGGTTCGATATCCACCCGCAGTTGTTCGGCCAGGCCACCGATGTCGCCCAGTTCCTCATGCCACTCCAGCACTTGGCGCAGCCACGAGATTTTCTCTTCGTACTGGTTGGAGCCGGCCTTGACGTCGGTGCCCTTGTAGCGCCAATGCGCACAAACGCCCAGTTCCGCCTCTTCATGCATGGCATGAGTGCGGATCTGCACTTCCAGTACCTTGCCCTCGGGGCCGATCACCGCTGTGTGCAGCGAGCGGTAGCCGTTTTCCTTGGGGTTGGCGATGTAGTCGTCAAATTCCTTGGGAATATGCCGCCACAGGGTGTGGACGATACCCAGCGCGGTGTAGCAATCGCGCATTTCCGGCACCAGCACCCGCACCGCGCGCACGTCGTAGATCTGGCTGAACGCCAGGCCCTTGCGCTGCATTTTGCGCCAGATGGAATAGATGTGCTTGGCGCGACCGCTGATGTCGGCTTCGACGCCGGTGGCCTGCAACTCCGAGCGCAACTGACCCATCACGTCGCTGATAAAACGCTCACGGTCCAGCCGCCGCTCGTGCAGCAACGTGGCGATCTGCTTGTACTGGTCGGGTTCCAGGTAGCGGAAGGACAAGTCCTCCAGCTCCCACTTGATATGACCGATACCCAGGCGGTGTGCCAGGGGCGCGTAGATGTCGAAGACCTCGCGGGCAACGCGGTTGCGCTTTTCGTCATCGGCGGTTTTCACCGCACGAATCGCACAGGTGCGTTCGGCCAGCTTGATCAGCGCGACACGCACGTCGTCGACCATGGCCACCAGCATCTTGCGCAGGTTTTCCACCTGGCCCTGAGTGCCCAGCACCATGGACTGGCGCGGACTGAGGCTGGCGCTGATCGCGGCCATGCGCAACACGCCATCGATCAGCTTGGCCACCACGGCGCCGAAACGCTGGCTGACCAGCGGCAGCGCAATATGCCCTTCGCGCACGCCGCGATAGAGTACCGCAGCGATCAGGGAGTCCTGATCGAGCTTGAGGTCGGCGAGAATCTCGGCGATTTCAAGCCCGGTACGAAAACTGGATGTACCCTCGGCCCACAGGTTCTTGGCCGCATTGTCTTGCTGTTCAGACTCACGAGCGAACTCGCAGGCTGCTTTCAAGGCTTCACGGTCCAGTGCCGGATCGACACTGACGGCATGATCCAGCCATGCCTCGAGATTGATACTGCCGTCAGTGTTGATCGGCTGGTGTGCTCTCACCTGTACCATCTTGCTTACCTTCCCTACGACGCGCCTGTAGCGCGTCAAAATCTGACCCTTTGTACGCAAACTCCATGGCAGGTCACAGGCCCTGGAGAACGCAGGCCAGTCGGACTAAACGAGCATCCTAGCTCGCTTCAAATAACGCCATCGCCTCGACATGCGCGGTTTGCGGAAACATGTCGAGGATCCCGGCACGTTTTAGCCGGTAGCCTTGCTTGACCAACTCGACTGTATCCCGCGCCAGCGTGGCTGGATTGCAGGACACATACACCAGGCGATCGGCCCCCAGGGTGGCAAGCTTGCGCACAACCTCCAGGGCACCATCGCGGGGTGGGTCCAAGAGTACCGCAGAAAAGCCCGCTTTGGCCCATTCTGCGTCAGCCAAAGGCTGGGACAAATCAGCCTGAAAAAACTGCGCATTATGCAAATTGTTGTTCAGCGCATTCTGCGCCGCCCGCTCTACCATCGCCTGCACGCCTTCTACCGCCACCACTTCGCGGACCCCACGGGCAAGTGGCAAGGCAAAGTTACCCAGCCCACAAAACAGGTCCAGTACCCGCTCATCGGGTTGCGGCGCCAGCCATTCGAGCGCTTGGGCAACCATCGCTTCGTTAACCCCGGCATTGACCTGTACAAAGTCCCCGGGACGATACCCCAGCTCCAGATCCCACTGTTGCAGGCGATAGCCCAGGGCCTGGTCCGGCTCGAACGGTTGTGGCTCACCTTCGCCATGCAGCCACAATTGCGCGTCATGGAACGTGCAGAATTCTTTAAGGATTACCAGGTCTGCATCAGACAGCGGCGCCATGTGCCGCAGCAACACAGCGATGGTCGAGCCGCTGAACAGTTCGACATGACCCAAGGCCTGAGGTTTGCCGAGGCGTCGCAGCATGTTCGGCAAGCGCTGCATGATCGGTTGCAAGGCTTGTACCAGCACCGGGCAGTCGTCGATACCAACGATGTCCTGACTGGCGACGGCCCGGAAACCGACATCAAGGCGCTTGGCCTTGGCATCCCAACGCACGGCAACCCGGGCCCGGCGACGGTAACCGAACTCCGGCCCATTCAACGGCGCGGCCCACTCCTGGGGTTCAATACCGGCGACGCGCAACAGTTGCTCGGCCAGCATGCGCTGTTTCAGGGCAAGCTGTTCGTTATGGGGCAAGTGTTGCAGGCTGCAACCACCACAGCGGCCCGCATGCGCACATGGCGCGGGGCGACGCAGCTCACTGGCCTTGAATACCCGCTCGGTGCGCGCCTCGACAACTTTGCCATGGGCGCCCAATACCCGCACCTCGACTTCTTCTGCGGCCAGGGCGCCCACGACAAACCAGGTGCGGCCTTCAAAAAAGACAATGCCGCGGCCGTCATTGGCCAGGCGCTCGATCGTCAGGCGCTGTTTTTTGCCCACAGGGATTTGTGGAGCCCGGCTACCGCCCGTCGGTTGGAAGCGCAGGCCTCTCTCTTGCTTGGCCATCAGTTGGGCGCGTCGAAAATGCCGGTCGACAGGTAACGGTCGCCTCGGTCACAGATGATCGCCACGATCACCGCGTTTTCAACTTCCTGGGACAGGCGCAACATCCCGGCCACGGCGCCACCGGAAGACACACCACAGAAAATGCCTTCTTCACGCGCCAGGCGACGCGTGGTGTCCTCGGCTTCCCGCTGTGCCATGTCGATAATGCGATCCACACGGGACGCTTCATAGATCTTCGGCAGATACTCTTCGGGCCAACGACGAATCCCCGGAATCGATGCGCCTTCCATAGGCTGCAGGCCAACGATCTGAATCGCCGGACTCTGCTCCTTGAGGTAGCGGGAGATACCCATGATAGTGCCGGTGGTGCCCATGGAGCTGACGAAGTGGGTAATCGTGCCCTGGGTCTGGCGCCAGATTTCGGGCCCCGTGCTGGCGTAGTGCGCCTCGGGATTGTCATCGTTGGCGAACTGATCCAGCACCCGGCCACGGCCTTCGGCGGCCATGCGCCCGGCGAGATCGCGGGCGCCTTCCATGCCCTCGTCCTTGGTCACCAGGACCAATTCGGCACCATAGGCGGTCATCGCCGCCTTGCGCTCGGCGCTGCCGTTGTCGGGCATGATCAGGATCATCTTGTAGCCCTTGATCGCCGCGGCCATGGCCAAGGCAATCCCGGTGTTACCTGACGTGGCTTCGATCAAGGTATCACCGGGCCTGATCTGCCCACGCAACTCGGCGCGGGCAATCATCGACAGCGCCGGACGGTCCTTGACCGAACCTGCGGGGTTATTGCCCTCAAGCTTGAGCAACAAGGTGTTGCTGGTGTTACCCGCCATGCGTTGCAAGCGGACCAGTGGGGTGTTGCCGACGCAATCGGCGATGGTTGGGTATGGCAAGGTCATGGCGTATTCGCAATCCAGGCTGCGGGCCGCCCATCATACCGGCAAACGCTTGCGCGCCATATCACGCAAAGTGCAGTACTTATAGCTACAAGCTATAAGTGCAACCCCTTCGTAGCGGTCAAGGCCAGTGAAGCTGCCAACGGCTTTATCCACCGAGATGGTTTTTCATAAAGACAGCCTCCCCCATCGCCGCAATCTGCCCCTCGATCAGCGCCTCGAAAGGCCGCAACAACGGCTCGAATGAACTCGGCGTCTCCAGCACCTGCAAAGCCTGCACAATCGCCTCCACCGTCGACAATGCGCCGGGCCCTGGCGCCTTGCGCAGCCGATAGCGCGATACAGCGCCTTCAGCCAGTGCCACTCTGGGCAACGCCGCCAACAGCGGATTGAGGTGCAACAGCTTGCGCGCCTTGCGCCAGGTGCCGTCCGGCACAACCAACAGCAGCGGCGCATCACAGGCGGTGTAGGCGCGTAGCGGCTGCGCGCTTTCGCCAGGAAACAGCAAGCGGGCCTGATACCCTGGTGGGTTGAGCAAGTCCGGTAAATCTTCAAACACCTCGCCTACTACCAATTGCGCATTCACCAACCCCAACGCAGCCAGCCGCGCGGTGTTAAGTGCATGGTTGACCTCGCTTGGATGCTGCAGCAACAGCACCCGTGTGCGGCTGTCCAGGCTGGGGATCAGCCCACACAGGCAATAGGTAGTCGGCCGCAGGCAACGCGGGCATTGGGGTCTGGCCATAGGTTTCTCGAATCAAGTCTGGTTGAGCTGGGCTTTGAGCAAATCGCGGAACGTCTGGATCAACGGCTCGCGACTGCGACCCCGACGCATGATCATCGAAAACGGTGCCTGGTAACCAAAGGTGGCCGGCAGCAGGACCCGCAGGTCACCCTTGTCGGCCCAGGCCTGCGCATAATGCTCCGGTAAATAACCGATGTAGGCGCCGGATAGCACCAGAATCAGTTGCGCCTCCATGCTTTCCACCGTGGCAGCGCTGTGTTTGAACCCGTGACGGGCCAGTTCAGCCTGGCTCCAGTAGCCGCGACCGACCATGCGCTGCTGAGTGATTACCTGCTCCGGAATGCGCCGCTCATTGAACAACGGATGCCGTGAACTGCAGTACAACCAGTGCTGCTCACGATACAGCGGCATGTAGATCAGACCGCTCATGCGATTGGAAAAAGCCCCGATCGCCAGGTCGAGGCGATTGTCCTGCACCCCCAACTGCAGTTCGTAGGGGCTCATCACCGACAGGTGCAAATGCACCGCAGGGTGTTCGAGGTTGTAGGCGCCGATCACTTCGGCGAACGGTAGCGCTTTGTCGCTTACGGTCGAGTCCAGCACCCCAAGCTTGAGAGTACCGCGCAGTTCGCCTTTCAGCGCGGCAGCATACTGTTCAAAGCCCTCCAGCTCGCCCAGCAGGCGCAAGGTTTCCTGATGAAAAAGCTCGCCTTTGCTGGTCAGGCTGAACCCGCCTCGACCGCGATGACACAACACCAGGCCCAACGCCCCTTCAAGCTGGCTCATGTAGGTGCTGATGGCCGAGGTTGACAGGTTGAGTTCATGCTGGGCATTGGCAAACCCCTGGTGACGCACGACGCTGACGAAGATGCGCAAGAGTTTGAGGTCGGGCAAGGCGCTGGCCATGGAAAATACCTACACAGGATTAATAAAGACTGCGCCAAGGCACACCCTTATCTTGCGCAGTCTATCTCAGGCATTAGTTCAGAAAAACCTGAACTAAGTATTTGCACCTGCCGATTCTACCCACAGTGAGCATTTCGCAGAATCGGGCTTCTGATAAACACAACAATCCTGAGGCACTCCCGTGGACAAGATTTTTCACCAACCACTGGGCGGCAATGAAATGCCGCGCTTCGCCGGCATCGCCACCATGATGCGCCTTCCCCACCTGCAAACGGCTGCCGGCCTGGACGCAGCCTTTATCGGCGTGCCACTGGACATCGGCACCTCGCTGCGCGCCGGCACCCGCTTTGGCCCTCGAGAGATCCGTGCCGAATCGGTGATGATCCGCCCGTACAACATGGCCACCGGCGCTGCGCCGTTCGATTCTCTGTCCGTCGCCGATATCGGCGATGTCGCGATCAATACCTTCAACCTGCTGGATGCGGTGCGGATCATCGAAGAAGCCTACGATGAGATCCTCACGCACAAGGTCATCCCATTGACGCTGGGTGGCGACCACACCATCACCCTGCCGATCCTGCGGGCGATCCACAAAAAGCACGGCAAGGTCGGGCTGGTGCATATCGATGCCCACGCCGACGTCAACGATCACATGTTTGGCGAGAAAATCGCCCACGGCACCACCTTCCGCCGCGCCGTGGAAGAGGGCCTGCTCGATTGCGACCGTGTAGTGCAAATCGGCCTGCGGGCCCAGGGCTACACCGCTGAAGACTTCAACTGGAGCCGCAAACAAGGCTTTCGCGTGGTGCAGGCTGAAGAGTGCTGGCACCAGTCCCTGGCACCGTTGATGGCGCAAGTGCGGGAAAAGGTCGGTGACGGCCCGGTGTACTTGAGCTTCGACATCGACGGCATCGACCCCGCCTGGGCACCCGGCACCGGCACTCCGGAGATCGGTGGGCTGACCACAATCCAGGCCATCGAGATCATTCGCGGATGCCAGGGCCTGGATCTGGTTGGTTGCGATCTGGTAGAAGTTTCGCCGCCCTACGACACCACCGGCAACACCTCGTTGCTCGGTGCCAACCTGCTTTACGAAATGCTTTGCGTGCTGCCTGGCGTCGTTCACCGCTGAGACCTTGAACGGGGCGGACGTCGCATTCGTCTGCCTCGATAAATGGCTATTCAATTCGCCCGACCCTCCATAAAAAAGATAATCGGAGATTCGCCATCATGGCTTTGGATTTATTCGTCGTTCTCATCTACGCCGCAGGCATGCTCGTGCTCGGCTATTACGGCATGCGCCGAGCCAAGACCCATGAAGACTATCTGGTTGCCGGGCGCAACCTCGGTCCGTCGCTGTACATGGGCACCATGGCCGCAACCGTACTGGGCGGCGCTTCCACGGTCGGGTCGGTACGCCTGGGCTATGTCCACGGGATTTCCGGTTTCTGGCTGTGCGCCGCACTGGGCATGGGGATCATTGCGCTGAACCTGTTCCTGGCCAAACCGCTGCTCAAACTGAAAGTCTTCACCGTGACCCAGGTGCTGGAAAAGCGCTACAACGCCACGGCGCGCCAGGCCAGCGCGGTGATCATGCTGGCCTATGCACTGATGATCGCAGTAACCTCGGTCCTTGCGATTGGCACCGTACTGCAAGTTTTGTTTGAGTTGCCATTCTGGCTCTCGGTGGTACTGGGTGGCGGTGTGGTGGTGGTTTACTCGACCATCGGCGGCATGTGGTCACTGACCCTCACCGACATCGTGCAGTTCGTGATCAAGACCGTCGGCCTGATGTTTATCTTGCTGCCGATATGCCTGTACCGTGTAGGAGGCTGGGACCAACTGGTGGCCAGGCTGCCAGCGGCCAGCTTCAGCTTCACCAGCATTGGCTGGGAAACCATCATCACCTATTTCATGATCTACTTTTTTGGCATCCTGATCGGCCAGGACATCTGGCAGCGCGTATTCACGGCCCGCGACGCAAAGGTCGCCAGATATGCAGGCACTTTTGCCGGGCTGTACTGCATTCTTTATGGGCTGGTATGCGCTTTGATCGGCATGACCGCCCACGTACTGCTTCCAGAACTGGATAACGTCAACAACGCCTTCGCTGCGATCGTCAAACTGTCTCTGCCCGATGGCATTCGCGGCCTGGTGATTGCCGCAGCACTGGCCGCCATGATGTCCACCGCCAGCGCCGCCCTGCTCGCCGCCTCTACTGTACTGGCCGAAGACCTGCTGCCGCGTTTGCGCGGCGGTAAACAGTCGAGCTTGAATATCAACCGCTTGTTTACCCTGCTGACGGGCATCACCGTATTGGGTATCGCGCTGGTGGTGAGCGACGTGATCAGCGCCCTGACCCTGGCCTACAACCTGTTGGTGGGCGGCATGTTGATTCCGTTGATCGGGGCGATCTATTGGAAACGCGCAACCACGCCAGGCGCGATCACAGCGATGACGCTGGGGTTCGTGACTTCGTTGGGGTTCATGCTCAAGGACGGCCTGGAGGCCAATACGCCGATTTACTACAGCCTGGGCGTTAGCCTGCTGAGTTTCGTGGTGGTCAGCCTGTTGTCCCGTCGGCCAGCGGCAACGGTTGTTCGCGCGGGCTGAGTGAAAGGTTTCTTCAGCGGGTACGACGTCGGATGTCGTGCCCGTTTTTTTTGCCTGAAAAACAAACCGGTCGTGGCAGTAAAGCAGCTCCCACACCATAACCGTTGTGTTTCAGAGACGTGATATCCGGTGACCGCGCTCAAACACCAGAGCTTGAGCGCTTTCCAGGACTTACCTGCGACGTGGCCGGCGCTGCTCGTCATCGGTGCGGATAGGCACCGGTTGCAGCGGAGGCTCGATCAAGCCCAATGCGACACCGAGGTCATGCAGCCAGTTTTGCAGTTTCTCTTTCATGGTTGCCCCCTTTGAGGGTAGTGCTGAGCGGCTGGAATTCTGTGGCCGCTTCCTACAGATAATAGTACTAAGTCCCACGAAATGCTTGCTTGAAACCACAACGAACTATTACTGAATTGATCCATTTGCTGACGGACCGGTCAAGCGATCCCACTTACAACATGTGCCGTCGGCGCCTTGCCCTCCTGCTGCAAATCGATCCACGCATTGAGATTAGCCCCAAGCATACCCTTGCGCCACATCAGCCAAGTGGTGGCGTAGGCAAACGGTTCGGCCAACGGATGAGCCGAGACGCCGCCCTTGCCCGGCAGGCTGTCGAGCATCGATTCGGACATCAGTGCCACGCCGGAACCGGCGATGACACAGGCCAGCATCCCTTGGTAGGACTCGATTTCGATGGCCCGACCCATGGCCACACGGTCGTGGGAAAACCAGGCTTCCAGACGTGCCCGATAGGAGCAACTGCGTCGGAACGTGAACACCGAGCGCCCCGCCACATCCTGCGGCCCTCGTACCGGTGGATGGTCGGCCTCGCAGATCAATAGCAATCGCTCTTCGCATAACGGCACACCGTCCAGCGTCGCCAGCGCCAATGGGCCGTCAACCAAGGCAGCATCCAATCGCCCGGAGACCAAGCCTTCGAGCAACTCCCCACTGGGGGCTGATTGCACCTGCAGATTCACCATGGGGTAAGCCTTGTGATAGCGCGCCAACAATTTTGGTAAATGGATGGCCGCAGTGCTGTACATGCTTCCCAACACAAAATCACCGGCGGGTTGCCCGCCCTGTACAGCACCGTGAGCCTCGTCATGCAGGGCCAACAGGCGTGTGCTGTAGTCGAGCAACACTTTGCCGGCGGGTGATAGCTGCAAGCGCTGGCGTTGGCGCAAGAACAACTCGACACCCAATTGCTCTTCCATCTGCTTCAGACGAGTCGAGAGATTTGACGGCACCCGGTGCAAGCGCTCGGCAGCACGAGTGATAGACCCTTCCTCGGCGACCGCCTGGAAGATACGCAGCTGGCTGAACTCCACGACTTTCTCCAAAACAGAACAACTTGATCAGTATTATTCATTTTTACTGAACCAATATCCACCTATAGCCTGCAAGCCATAGCTCCTGCAGGAATTTGCTTATGTCTCCCCTGATTCGTTTATTCGCCTGTTTTATAGCCTTGATGATGGCCATGGGAATTGGCCGCTTCGCCCTCACACCGCAAATGCCTCATTTGATCAGCGAAGGGCAGATCGACTTGACCGATGCCGGCCTGGTCGCGGCAGCCAACTACCTGGGCTACTTCGTCGGAGCGGTGGATTCGATGTTCGCCCGCAGCCACCACCATGTGCGCGGACGGCTGCTCGGCGGATTGTGGTTATGTGTACTGCTGACGCTGGCGTCATTCTGGGCCGACGGGTTCTGGTCGCATCTGTTGTTGCGCTTTGGGACGGGAGTGGCCAGTGCCTGGGCGCTAGTGATGATCACCGGGCTGAGCCAACCGCTGGCGATTGCAGCTGGACGGGCAAAATGGGGGGCGCTGGTTTTTGCCGGACCAGGGCTGGGAATTTTCCTGACAGGCTTGTTGGCACTGGGCTCCAATATGCTGGGCCAGGATTCCAGGACGTTGTGGCTGGTATACGGCGTGGTTGCGTTGACATTGCTGCTGGCGATTCTGCCGTTTCTGCCACGACCACATGTCGACGGGGCCGTGCCGCCAACAGCAAACGCAAGCATTAATGGCAAGATCGTTCATTTGGGTTGGATATATGCCCTCTACGGCATGGGCTACATTATTCCCGCGACCTTCCTGTCGCAAATGGCCAGCTCCCGGTTCCAGGGCGCCTGGCAGGCGGACCTGTTCTGGCCATGCTTTGGCCTGGCGGCGGCGGCAGGGGTATTGCTGGTCAGCCTGCGCGTGCCCAATCCCGAGACAACACATCGCTGGCTGATGGCAACCTTATGGATACAGGCAGCCGGTGTTTTCGCCTGTTTGCTGGGCAATGGCGTTGGGTTGGCGCTGGGCGTACTGCTATGTGGCCTGCCGTTCCTGGCCTGCATGCAACTGGTGATGCAACGTTTACGTGAAGTTGCACCACACGGCACACAACGGAGTACGGGTCTGCTGACCGCCTGTTTTGCCGCAGGCCAACTCAGTGGCCCGTTGTTGGCATCCTTGAGCAGCCATTTCAGCGGCAACTTGCAACCGGCGCTGATAGTGGCGGGCAGCGGGCTGTTGTTGGCAGGTGCATTACTGCTGCGTCCCAAACACGCCGATGGTCGCGGGCAAAAACTGCGTCAGCCAGCAACACGATAGCCCCGCAGAAAGAACCGCAGACAGTCCAAGTCAGCTAAGTTCTATGCGGTCAGCGTGAATAACGATCTGCCCTTGCTTGTAAAGCGCACCAATGGCCTTCTTGAAGTTGCCCTTGCTGACGCCAAACAGGTTGCTGATCAGCGCCGGGTCGCTTTTGTCGCTGACCGGTAAAGTGCCGTTGTTGTCACGCAACTTGGCGAGGATCTTCGAGTTCAGGCTGGATGCAGCCTGCTCACCTACCGGTTGCAGGCTCAGGCTGATGTTGCCGTCAGCACGAATCTCTTTGATATAGCCCTTTTCTTCTTTACCTGGGCGCAAGAACTTGAACACTTCGTTCTTGTGGATCAGCCCCCAATGCTTGTTATTAATGATGGCCTTGAAACCCATGTCCGTGGCTTCGGCCACCAGCAAATCGACTTCCTGGCCCACGGTGTAGTTGGCCGGGGTCTTGTCCAGGTAACGGTCCAGGCGCGCGGTGGCGGTGATGCGCTTGGTGTGTTTATCGAGGTAGACGTGTACCACGCAATACTCACCGGCAGTCAGTTGGCGCTTTTCCTCGGAGTACGGCAGCAACAGATCCTTGGGCAACCCCCAATCCAGGAACACGCCGATACTGTTGACTTCAACGACTTTCAGGCTGGCAAACTCACCGACCTGCACTTTCGGCTTTTCAGTGGTCGCGATAAGTTTGTCATCGCTGTCCAGATAAATAAAAACGTTAAGCCAGTCTTCATCTTCACTGGGAATATCTTTGGGAATATAACGGTTGGGCAAGAGGATCTCTCCATCTTGCGCACCATCAAGGTACAAACCAAAGTTAGTGTGTTTGACCACTTGCAAACTGTTGTAGCGCCCGACTAAAGCCATTTCCAATACCCTCATTGCGTGGGCGACATTCTACCCGAGTTGACGGCGGCGGTCCCCTGTCCAGGCATGCGGCACTGAAAAATCATGGGGTGGCCAGGCCTTTTCGTGAAAACCACCCGCTCGTCAGTTTGCACAGGTGGGTCCAGGTTATCGGACGCTGCTATTTTCATCGGTGGGTTTCGAGTTAAAACAGCGACTTAGGCAGATTATTTCAAATATCAAGTCAGGCTTGTTTTAAGGGCACGGCTTATTTTCAGGGGATATTTACCGAGCAATTGTCAAGTATTTCATGTATGATTCCTGGCCAAGTTAATTCTCTACAGGTTAGTGGCCGCCATGCGCGTAAAAGCATCCAATAGCAAAGCAAAGCCAGCTCCCGCCGTTGAAACCAGCGAATCGATCAACAGCCAAATTGCTGCATTCCTGAAGTCCGGCGGCGAAATCCAGCAAATTGCCAAGGGTGTGAGTGGCCAGACATTCGGCCCTTCCAAGCAGATCACCCTGGGTAAAAAGTAAGCTCAGAGTACAGCGTGCGCACAACACCTGGTCCCCAAGCGCTTTGCCTTCCAAAGCGCTAGGACTGGACCCGCAACCCCCTCTTGAATTCCCTCACTGCGCATCAATCGACGAACGGGCATCACCTCCTGACTTTCGTCGGTATGCTTGCACACGTCTAGAACGGGCATTTACCCGCATATCTCGTTAATGCTCCTCGCTTTTAATGGAGTGAAGCGTGCTAAAAACCTGCACTCTCCTGGTCAGCGCCTTGCTCGCCAGCCCATTCGTCCAAGCTCAGGTTTTCCAGCGTGAATTGGGTGACTTCGACTTGAAGTTAGGCACCACCCCCAGCCGCAGCATGGCCCAGGGTTTGGTACAACCCACCTCTCCTGGCAGCAATTCATTCCACGGCGGTCTCGACCTATCCCATGCCAGCGGCCTGTACTTTGGCCAATTCTCGCCCAGCATGGGGATCTCACCCACCCATAAACTTGAAGTCGACTCCTACCTGGGCTTCAAGCGCCCCTTTGACCAATCATTGGGCTATGAGCTGGGAATGATCCACTACAGCTACCCCAAACTGAGCCCACTCGACAGCCAGGCGCTCTATGGCGGCCTGACCCTGCTGGGCAACCGCTTTGGCGTGTCGCTGGGCAATGACCCGGATCGCCAGGAGAGCACCCTGTTCGCCGACCTGGGAGGTACCCAACCCTTTGGCGTCGGTGTCAGCATGAAATACACCACCCATCAACTGGGCAGCCCGGTATCGGTGGAAGATGGCTCCATACGCAGCTTCAGCGATTGGTCTGTGAAGCTCTCCCGGCCCTGGCGGGGAATCGACCTGGACTTGATCTACAGCGACTCCAGCCTCAGCGGCAGCGAATGCTCAGCCTACTCCGGACACAATTCGCAATGCGACGGCCTGTTGACCTTGAAAGCCGAGCGGTCGTTTTATTGACGGGCTGAACTGTCACACCCCTGGCGAGTTCAGATGAACCATTCACGTCTGCGCAAGGACTCGCCCATGCTGCGTCGGTTAAAACTCCTGGTGGTCTTGCTGACCCTGAGCATCGCGCTCGCCGGCTGTAACCGCGTCGGCCTGGCCTACCGCAACCTTGATGTGATCATCCCCTGGTCCCTCGACGATTACCTGGACATGAACGCCGGGCAAAAGAGCTGGTTCAACGATAGGCTCAAGAATCACCTGGCCTGGCATTGCACTACCCAATTACCATCCTACCTGGGCTGGCTTGACCGACTGCAACTGATGGTCACCACCAATCAGGTAACTGACGCTGCGCTGCAATCTCGCGCCACCGAAGCCAAGCAGGCTGTCGCCGAAGTCGCCCGTGAAGTCACCCCGTCGGCCATCGAGTTGTTGCGTGGCCTGGACGATCAGCAGGTGCAGGAAATGAGCGAGGCGCTAGCCAAGGACCTGCGCAAACGTCAGGACGAATACTTGGCCCCACCGTTGGAACAGCAGATCAAGAAACGTGCCGAGCGTATGACCAAACGCCTGCAGGCTTGGCTGGGCCCGTTAAGTCCCAGCCAGCAAAGCCGCGTCACAGCCTGGTCACGCGTCCTGGGTCCACAGAATCACCAATGGATCGGCAATCGCGCTCATTGGCAGTCGCAATTCATCTATGCGGTGGAGCAGCGCTCCAGCGGAGATTTCCCGCAAAGGATCGAGCAACTGTTGGTGGAGCGCGAAAGCCTGTGGACTGCCGACTATCGCAACGCCTACGCCCATACCGAAGCGGCAGCCCGCAGCTTGATTGTCGATCTGATGAAAGAAAGCACCCCACAACAACGGTTGATGTTGACGCAAAAGATCGAAAGCGTGCGCAATGACTTCAAGGCATTAAAATGCCTGAAAGCCGCCCAGCAGTAGCCCGGAAACGCCTCGCACTTACGACAAAGACCAACCGATCACGCAATGGCCGCCTTTGATGCCACTTCACTGAAGATCACCGGGTCCAGCGCATCCGGCTGCTCATCCAGCACCTGACGCGGGTGATCATTGCCGGGGATGGAGCTGTCAATCAGCGCCAGCAACTGCGCACCGAGGCCGGTAAGGATGAAGTTTTCGCCATTGCCACCCTCTTCCTCAGGCCGGGACTCGATAAACCCGCGCTTGAACAACAGTGCCTCATAATCGGCAGCGGTCTTTTTCAACGTATCCAGATTGCCGGTCGGCTCGTCGGCCGCGGCCCTGTCAGCCGCTTCCTGCTCGGCATATCTACGCGGGGCAAAGCTGCCCTCGCCGTTCTGCACTTCGTGCAAAAGACGCTCGATCAAATCCCAGTCGTAGGTCGTCATCTTGATTCCTCCTGCTGTCACGCCGATAAGTTGCCCTTCAAACGTTGTGACATGCAGAGGCCGTGGCCGTTCAGCCGGGTGGACGAGCGTGACCACACTGAACTTTCCGGTGACTTGCACCCTCAACCGGGTAACACCGCCACGGAGGTCCGAACAATGAAAACCCTAATGCAACTAGTGGTCGCCGCTTCCCTGCTCAGCGCCTTACCTGCGTGGGCCTGCACCCCGGAAGAGGCCACGACCAAACGCGAAGAACTCGCCAAGGAAGTGACCAGGCTCACCGAGCAGAATCCATCCAAGGCCAAGGAAATGAACGAAGAATTGCAAAAGATGGACCTGGACACCGAAAGCGCGAAATTTCCCGACAAATGCCAACTGATCGATGCGCGGCTGAAAGAGTTGAAGGAAGCCGCCGTCAAAGCAAAAAACTGAAGTCGTAAAAAAACCGGACAATGTCCGGTTTTTTATGTTTTCAGGTATTACTCGGCAGCCGGAGTTTCTGGCTTGCGACGCTTGAGCGGCGCCATGCCGTCCTTGCTGACCAGCGACAGGTTGTCGGTCTTCGGTCGGTTGGCGATCTTGCGTTTGGTCGGCGACTTGGCGCCGGTTTTTTTCTTGTCGCCCTTGGCGTCGACCTTTTTCTTCTTCACGCCAACGGCCTTGCCCGACGCCTTGACCTTTTTCGGCCCGCCGTAGGTACCTTTGACTTCCTTGATGGTGCGGCGCTCGAAAGACTGCTTCAAGTAGCGCTCGATGCTCGACATCAGGTTCCAGTCGCCATGGCAGATCAGCGAGATGGCCAGGCCATCGTTGCCAGCGCGACCGGTACGCCCGATGCGGTGAACATATTCGTCGCCGCTGCGAGGCATATCGAAATTGATCACCATGTCCAGGCCATCTACATCGAGGCCGCGGGCGGCGACGTCGGTGGCTACCAGAATCTTGACACCGCCCTGTTTCAGGCGGTCGATGGCCAGTTTACGGTCCTTCTGGTCTTTCTCACCGTGCAAGACAAATGCCTTGTACTCCTGCGCCACCAGGCGGCCGTAGATACGGTCGGCCATGGCTCGGGTATTGGTGAAGACGATAGCCTTCTGGTAGGTCTCGTTGGCCAGCAACCAGTTGAGGATCTGCTCTTTGTGCACATTGTGGTCGGCAGTGACGATCTGCTGACGGGTGGTCGCATTCAGATCGCTGACGTTGTTGACCTGCAAATGCTCAGGGTTGTTCAGGATCTTGGCGACCATATCGCGCAAGGTCGAACCACCAGTGGTGGCAGAGAACAGCATGGTCTGCTGGCGGTTGACGCACTCTTCGACCAAGCGCTGCACGTCATCGGCAAAGCCCATGTCCAGCATACGGTCGGCTTCGTCGAGCACCAGTACTTCGACTTCCTTGAGATCGAGGTTACCGGCATTCAGTTGTTCGATCATCCGGCCCGGCGTGCCGATCAGGATATCGGGCACCTTGCGCAGCATGGCAGCCTGGACCTTGAAGTCTTCGCCGCCAGTGATCAGGCCGGCCTTGATAAAGGTGAATTGGGAAAAACGCTCCACTTCCTTCAGGGTCTGTTGTGCCAGCTCACGGGTTGGCAGCAGGATCAGGGTCTTGATGCTGACACGGACCTTTGCCGGGCCGATCAGGCGATGAAGGATCGGCAGGACGAAGGCGGCGGTCTTGCCGCTCCCGGTTTGAGCCGTCACCCGCAGGTCACGCCCTTCGAGCGCGAGCGGGATGGCCGCTGCTTGCACAGGCGTGGGCTCGACAAATTTAAGCTCGGCCACGGCTTTGAGCAGGCGTTCGTGCAGGGCGAATTGGGAAAACACGGGTGCTACCTCGAAGAAATACTAAAAATCAGCTGCATAGGGTAACGGTTTCGGGCGCCGAGGCCGAGTTTCTTTACGCGAACATGGCCAATCAGATGGATTTTTGTGAGGTAATTTGTCTACAACCACAACTTTACGGCGCTTCAATGCTCTAATCGCCCCGTCATGTCTTACTGAGGAATCGCGTTAAACCATGGATATCAAACAGCTCTGGCTCAACGTCCAGGACCTCTGGGGCGCCCTGGACCAACATCCGCTGCTGCATTCGAGCTTGGCGCTGATAGTGTTGCTGGTCGTGGCCCTGATCGTTGGACGGGTAGCACGCTATCTCATTCTGCATGCCGTCAAATTGCTTGGCCGCCAGCCCTCTCTGCACTGGCTCAATGACCTGCGGCACAATAAAGTCTTTCACCGCCTTGCGCAGATGACGCCGTCCCTGGTGGTTCAATTCGGTCTGCACCTGGTACCGGAATTGAGCAAGACCAGCGCGCTGTTCATCGGCAACGTTGCCCTGGCATTCACCATTCTGTTCCAGGTATTGGCCTTGAGCGCCCTGCTCAATGCGTTGCTGGATATCTACGCTCGCACCGAACATGCCCGCACTCGCTCGATCAAAGGCTACGTGCAGTTGGCCAAGATGGTGTTGTTCGTATTTGGCGCCATCATTATCGTCGCCACCCTGATCGATCGCTCGCCTTTGCTGCTGCTGTCTGGCCTGGGTGCCATGTCGGCGGTGATCCTGCTGGTCTACAAGGACACCCTGCTGTCATTTGTCGCCAGCGTGCAACTGACCAGCAACGACATGCTGCGTGTGGGCGACTGGATAGAAATGCCTCAAGTTGGAGCCGATGGCGATGTGGTAGACATCACATTGCATACGGTCAAGGTGCAGAACTTCGACAAGACCATCGTCTCGATCCCTACCTGGCGCTTGATGTCCGAGTCTTTCAAGAACTGGCGCGGCATGCAGGCCTCGGGTGGCCGACGGATCAAACGCAGCCTGTTTATCGATGCTGCCGGGGTGCGTTTCCTGCACGATGACGAAGAAGTCCGCATGACCCAGGTTCACCTGCTGACCGATTACATCAGCCGCAAGCAGGCGGAGCTCAAAGCCTGGAACGAAGCCCAGGGTCACAGCGCGCAGTTATCGGCCAACCGCCGACGCATGACCAACCTGGGGACCTTCCGCGCTTACGCCCTGGCTTATCTGAAGAGCCATCCGGACATCCAGCCGAACATGACCTGCATGGTTCGCCAGATGCAGACCACCTCCCAAGGAGTGCCGCTGGAAATCTACTGCTTTACCCGCACAACGGCCTGGGCCGATTACGAGCGGATCCAGGGGGATATATTCGACTATCTGCTGGCGGTGCTGCCGGAGTTTGGCTTGAGCCTGTATCAGCAGCCGAGCGGCAATGATCTGCGGGCAGGGGTTCTGCCGGCGGTGTTGGGGGCCAGTCATTTTCCGGTGCAGGAGAAGGCTGCGCTCTGAGGCTTTTGGGGGGGCCTCAGGCTGGATGGGTGCCAGATCGGGCACCCATCAAGACACAGCCGCAACAGGAGACCTCGCCCCCAACCGGCTGATCCACACCGCTGCCACAATCACCGCCCCACCCAGAAACAATCGGCCCAACGGCTCATGCTGGTTCCAGATCAGCAAGTTAAGCAACAACCCTACCGGCACGTGCAGATTGTTCATCACCGCCAAGGTGCCGCCACTGACCAGGCACGCGCCCTTGTTCCACCAATACAAGCCCAAGGCAGTGCTGACCAGGCCGAGAAACACCAGGACGCCCCATTGTAGGGGCGCTTCAGGCAGGAAATCAGCCTTGCCAAACACCAGGAACGCCGGCAACACCACCGCCAACGCCCCAAGATAAAAGTAACCAAACCGCCGATAGTGCGGCAAATCACTGGGATGGCGCGCCACCAGGCGCCGGTAAAGCACTTGCCCGGCCGCATAAGTGAAGTTGGCCAATTGCAGCAGCAAAAAACCCATGAAGAAATCCGGATTGACCTGATCCAGACGAATCACCGCCGCCCCGGCGACCGCCACCAGTGCAGCCACCAGCGCCCAAGGGTTGAAGCGCCGATTCAAGGCGTCTTCAATCAAGGTCACATGCAGCGGCGTCAGGATGGTGAACAGCAGCACCTCCGGCACCGTCAACACTCGAAAACTCAGGTATAGACACACGTAAGTCACGCCAAATTGCAGCGCACCTATCAACAGCATGCCGCGCATGAACGCAGGCTCGACCGAGCGCCAGCGAGTCAACGGGATAAATACCAACCCGGCCAACAGCACTCGCACCAGCACGGCGAAATAACTGTCGACGTGTCCGGCGAGGTATTCGCCAATCAAACTGAAGGAAAACGCCTGAATCAGGGTGACAACCAGTAAATAGCCCATGTTCGCCTCATCGTGAATGGGCGCGACCATAGCGTTTTTCGATCAGGGACGAAACTCAAGGCAAAAAAAACCCGACCTCGCTAATGCGTCAGTCGGGCGGGAGCACTCAGGAGCAACGAGCGCAAAGGGAGGTTCGCTACACGCACTTGAAGGGTTGCGTGGGGCCATACAAACATCGGGCGATTATCTGGCGATTAACCCATCAGGCGACTTGTGCCAACAGCGCCTTGGCATGATTCAGGCCCTTTTCCTGAAAATCACCGCCCAGGTTCACCCCTTCGGCATGGATGAAAGTAACGTCATGAATGCCGACAAACCCCATGACCTGGCGCAGGTACGGTTCCTGGTGATCGCTACTGGCACCGGTGTGGATGCCACCGCGAGCGGTGAGCACGTAAGCACGTTTGCCAGTGAGCAGCCCCTGAGGGCCGGTTGCGGTGTACTTGAAAGTCACGCCGGCACGCAGCACATGGTCGAGCCAGGCCTTGAGGGTGCTGGGGATCGAAAAATTGTACATGGGGGCGGCCATGACCAACACATCGGCGGCCAACAGTTCATCAGTCAACTCGTTGGAACGGTCCAGGGAGGCCTGTTCATGCTCGCTGCGCTGTTCGACCGGTTTCATCCAGCCACCCAACAAGTTGGCGTCCAAATGCGGAACCGGGTTGACGGCCAGGTCGCGCACCGTGATCTGGTCGCCGGGATGAACTGCTCGCCATTGGCTGATGAACTGTTGAGTCAACTGGCGAGAAATCGAATCCTGTTGGCGGGCGCTGCTTTCGATGATCAGTACGTTGGACATGGCTATGTAGGCTCCATCGGAAATTGCTGTAGTCGATGAAACAGAGATTAAACATAGCCATTTCGATAAAAAAGCGTAAAAAACTGCTATAAACCATCTATAAAGTTGTTTATAAGCAGTACATCGCTGTTAGGTATCAACGACCTGGGGCTTACTTGGGTTCGCAGGTGAGCTTGATGCGCATTTTGATAATGGCGCGACTGAACTTGACCGTCGTGTTGGTACTTTTCCCGGCAGGCACCATCACCTTGCGCACCCGCGCCGGTTCAGGACCATTGGTGAACGCTACCTTGCATGAGGCGTCATTGGTGCCGTAATTGCTTAGCTGAATTGAACTGATATCGCTGTCAACGTCAGAAGCGATGTAATCAATGCTCACGCCCTTGATCGATTTCGATACGTCGATCGGATAGGCAAACGCACCCAGCGGCAGCAGTGCCAGCAACACACAACAGAATTTTCTCATTCGGCAGTCTCCAATAAGGAACGCCAGCTTAGGACAAGAGGAGCTCATCTTGAAAGCGCCCCGCGTTACCCTCGATCAATGGCGCACGCTGCAAGCCGTGGTCGACCATGGTGGCTTCGCCCAGGCGGCTGAAGTGCTGCACCGTTCGCAGTCCTCCGTGAGTTATACGGTAGCTCGCATGCAAGACCAACTGGGCGTTCCGTTGTTACGCATCGACGGTCGCAAGGCTGTACTTACCGAGGCCGGCGAAGTCCTCCTGCGCCGCTCACGACAACTGGTGAAAAACGCCAGCCAGCTGGAAGACTTGGCCCACCATATGGAGCAGGGGTGGGAGGCCGAAGTGCGGCTGGTGGTCGATGCCGCCTATCCCAATGCCCGCCTGGTCCGCGCCTTGACCGCCTTTATGCCGCAGAGCCGCGGATGCCGCGTGCGCCTGCGTGAAGAGGTGCTCTCCGGCGTCGAAGAATTGCTGATTGAAGGTGTGGCCGACCTGGCGATCAGTGGTTTCAGCATTCCCGGTTATCTGGGCACGGAAATGAGCGATGTGGAATTCATTGCAGTGGCCCATCCCGAGCACGCGCTGCACCGGCTCAACCGCGAGCTGAGCTTCCAGGACCTGGAAAGCCAGATGCAAGTGGTGATCCGTGACTCCGGCCGCCAGCAACCGCGAGACGTCGGCTGGCTGGGCGCGGAACAACGCTGGACCGTCGGCAGCCTGGCTACCGCTGCCACGTTCGTCGCCAGTGGCCTGGGTTTTGCCTGGCTGCCCAAGCACCTGATCGAGCGCGAGCTCAGAGAAGGCGTGCTCAAGCAGCTACCCTTGGAGCAAGGTGGCAGCCGCCATCCGACGTTCTACCTGTACTCGAACAAAGACAAACCCCTGGGACCCGCGACGCAGATTCTCATCGAACTGCTGCGCACCTTTGACACCGCACCGCTGGACGCCCCTTTTGCCGCACCGCGACAGGCCTGACACGGAGCCCATCGATAGCCTATTTAGCTGGCGCAGAAAGAAATCTATGTAAAACTGCTGCCCAACGCGCGACTGGCGGTCATCGAAGATTCCCGCCAGGCCACGTCCTTGGATCAACCCGAAGTCTTTCACGCCACCCTGCTCGCCGCGTCCAGACCGTCGAGACCACCATCCAGGATCATTGACCCATGTTGAAAAAAATCGCCGTTTTTGCCGGTTCCGCTCTGTTCGCTGCCAACCTGATGGCGGCCGAACCCGCCAAGGCGCCCCACGTATTGATCTCCACCACCAACGGTGACATCGAAATTGTACTGGACCCGGTCAAGGCGCCGATCAGTACCAAGAACTTTCTCGCCTATGTCGATAAAGGTTTCTACACCAACACCATTTTTCACCGTGTGATCCCGGGTTTCATGGTCCAGGGCGGCGGGTTTACCCAGCAAATGTCGCAAAAGCCCACCGAAGCGCCGATCAAGAACGAAGCCAGCAACGGCCTGCATAACGTACGCGGCACTCTGTCGATGGCGCGTACCTCGAACCCGAACTCCGCCACCAGCCAGTTTTTCATCAACGTGGCTGACAATGCTTTCCTAGATCCGGGCCGCGACGCCGGTTACGCCGTATTCGCCAAAGTGGTCAAGGGCATGGATGTGGTCGACATCATCGTCAACTCGCAAACCACCACCAAACAAGGCATGCCAAACGTGCCAATCGATCCCGTCCTGATCAAGTCGGCCAAGCGCATCGATTGAGGTCTAGAGGATGTTGCGCGCGAGCCCACAAGGCTTCGCGCGTATTTGAACAGGAGAGCCCGCACGGCGGGCGTCAGACCCAATGCTCTATCGTCGTTTCGAAAAACTGATCGATATCTTCCGCGACCCTCCCAGCGCGGCCCCTCCCGATAAAGTCTTGCCCTTCTATCTCTATTACCTTCGCCAGGTATGGCCGTGCTTCGCGGCGCTACTGTTAGTGGGCCTGATCGGCGCACTGATCGAGGTTGCGCTGTTCAGTTACCTGAGCCGCATCATCGACTTGGCCCAGGGCACGCCGCCCGCCAACTTCTTCCAACTGCACGCCACCGAGCTGATCTGGATGGCTGTGGTCGCCCTGCTGCTGCGCCCGATATTTGGCGCCCTGCACGATCTGCTGGTGCACCAGACCATCAGCCCCGGCATGACCAGCCTGATCCGCTGGCAGAACCACAGTTACGTGCTCAAGCAGAGCCTGAACTTCTTCCAGAACGATTTCGCCGGGCGCATTGCCCAGCGCATCATGCAAACCGGTAACTCACTGCGCGACTCCGCAGTAGCGGCAGTCGACGCCCTATGGCATGTAGCGATCTACGCTATCAGTTCCCTGGTGCTGTTCGCCGAAGCCGACTGGCGGCTGATGATTCCGCTGATCAGCTGGATCATCTGCTACAGCCTTGCGCTGCGCTACTTCGTGCCACGGGTCAAGGAGCGTTCGGTGGTTTCCTCGGAGGCGCGCTCCAAGCTGATGGGGCGGATTGTCGATGGCTACACCAACATCACTACTTTGAAGTTGTTCGCACATACCCGCTCCGAACAGAACTACGCCCGCGAAGCCATCGTCGAACAGACCGAGAAAACCCAACTGGCCAGCCGCGTGGTCACCAGCATGGACGTGGTCATCACCGCCATGAACGGCCTGTTGATCGTCACCACGACGGGCCTGGCCCTGTGGCTGTGGACCCATTCGTTGATCTCGGTCGGCGCCATTGCCCTGGCCACCGGCCTGGTGATTCGGATCGTCAACATGTCCGGCTGGATCATGTGGGTGGTCAACGGCATATTTGAAAATATCGGCATCGTCCAGGATGGCCTGAAAACCATCGCCCAGCCCCTGGCGGTGATCGACTGCGAGAATGCCCCGCGCTTGACCGTACCCCGTGGCGAAGTGCGCTTCGAACAGGTGGACTTTCACTACGGCAAAAGCAGCGGGATCATCGGTGGCCTGAATCTTTTGATCAAGCCAGGGGAAAAAATCGGCCTGATCGGTCCTTCCGGCGCCGGCAAATCGACTTTGGTCAATCTGCTGCTGCGCCTCTATGACCTGCAAGGCGGGCACATCCTGATCGACGGCCAGAACATCGCCGAAGTGGCCCAGGAAAGCCTGCGCGAGCGAATCGGCATGATCACCCAGGACACTTCATTGCTGCACCGCTCGATCCGCGACAACTTGTTGTATGGCAAACCGGACGCCACCGATGAGCAACTCTGGGAAGCCATACACAAGGCCCGCGCAGACGAGTTCATCCCACTGCTTTCCGATGCCGAGGGCCGTACCGGCCTGGATGCCCACGTGGGCGAGCGCGGGGTGAAGCTATCCGGCGGCCAGCGCCAGCGCATCGCAATCGCCCGCGTGTTGCTCAAGGACGCGCCGATCCTGATCATGGACGAGGCCACCTCGGCCCTGGACTCGGAAGTGGAAGCAGCAATCCAGGAAAGCCTGGAAACCCTGATGCAAGGCAAGACGGTAATCGCCATCGCCCACAGGCTGTCCACGATTGCGCGAATGGACAGGTTGGTGGTGCTGGAAAAGGGACGGATCGCCGAGAGCGGCAACCATGCAGAACTGCTGGCCCACCGCGGGCTGTACGCTCGTCTGTGGCAGCACCAGACGGGAGGTTTTGTCGGCATCGACTGAAACATCTCTCTCCAAACACCGCCAATTCCGAACAATTCTGACAGTTTTTCTCTATCGCACTGGTCTTGCACCACAATTCTGCTGTACTGCAATCAGGGTCCAGGAGGGCCCTGACATCAGACTGCAGGGAAGCATCACCAACCAGTTAATCGATAGAGCAATCTATTAAGGACCTGTTCATGTCTCTGTTCAAACGTTCCGTTACCGAAGGCTTAGGTACGTTTTGGCTGGTGCTGGGTGGCTGCGGGAGTGCGGTTCTGGCCGCAGCGTTCCCCGATGTCGGAATTGGTCTGCTAGGGGTTTCCCTGGCATTTGGACTGACGGTGCTGACCATGGCGTTTGCCATCGGCCACATCAGCGGCTGCCACCTCAACCCGGCAGTATCCGTGGGGCTGGTGGTGGGCGGGAGGTTTCCGGCCAAGGAATTGCCAGCGTACATCGTGGCGCAAGTGATCGGCGGCGTAGTGGCCGCGGCATTGCTGTACTTCATCGCCAGCGGCAAGCCGGGCTTCGAACTGGCCTCCGGGCTCGCATCCAATGGCTATGGCGAACATTCGCCAGGTGGCTATTCCATGGCGGCCGGGTTCGTCACTGAGCTCGTGATGACGGCAATGTTCATACTGATCATCCTTGGCGCCACCGACCGTCGTGCGCCGGCCGGCCTGGCACCGCTTGCCATTGGCCTGGGGCTGACCCTGATCCACCTGATCTCCATCCCTGTCACCAATACCTCGGTCAACCCGGCTCGCAGCACGGGGCCTGCGCTGATTGTCGGCGGTTGGGCAATCCAGCAGTTGTGGCTGTTCTGGCTCGCACCGATCCTTGGCGCAGTGATTGGCGGTATCACCTATCGTTGGCTGGGCAAGGAAGAAACGGCCTAGGTCAACCGTACTCAGCCCTGTCGATATGGCAGGGCTGAGCGCGCCTCCTCGGCATACGCCAGGATTCCCACACGCTCGCGCTCCAGGAAGTCCGCCACAGCTGCTTTCAGTCCCGGATGGCGCAAGTAATGCCAGGAGCGGGTAATCACCGGCTCAAACCCGCGAATCAGCTTGTGCTCGCCCTGGGCGCCAGCATCGAAGCGTTGCAGGCCGTGCTCGATGGCATAGTCCATGCCTTGGTAGAAACAGGTCTCGAAATGCAGCCGATCGAACTCGGCAAGGCAACCCCAGTAACGTCCATAGACACTATCACCGCCCACCAGACTGAAGGCCATCGCCACTGGGCGCGAGCCCTGCTTGGCCAGCACCACGCGGATGGCGTGCGGCATACGCTCAGCCAACAAACTGAAAAATGCCCGGGTCAGATACGGCGTCTGTCGACGTACCGCGTAGGTGTTGGCGTAACAGGCGTAGACAAAATCCCACTGCGCTTCACTTAGCTCATGCCCTTGCAGCCACTGGAATTCGATCCCCTGCCCCGCCACTTGCTCGCGCTCCTTGCGCATCTGCTTGCGCTTGCGTGAACTAAGGGCATCGAGAAAGTCCTGAAAATCCCGGTAACCGCGATTTTGCCAATGAAACTGACAACCCAGGCGCTGCAGCCACCCCGATTGTTGAGCCAGCGCCTCGTCGGCCAAGGTGTCAGTGAAGTTGATATGGGCACTGGATAAACCTTCGATCTCCAGGTAACCGGGAAGACTCTGGAGCAACTCGAAGCCGTCCGTTGCACTGGCTGCCAGCAACCGGGACCCACTGACCGGGCTAAAGGGGACAGCCGTCAGCAGCTTCGGATAGTAATCAATGCCGGCGCGCGCACAAGCATCTGCCCAGCCATGGTCGAATACATACTCGCCATAGGAGTGCCATTTACGATAACTGGGCAACGCGGCGATCAATCGACCTTCTTCGTAATGCAGCAAGTGCTCAGGCTGCCAGCCAGACTGCGGGCCGAGACTGCCACTGTCTTCCAGGGCGCTGAGAAAACCATGACGTAGAAACGGCTGATCCTCGGCAACCAAGGCGTTCCACTTTTCAGGCGCAATCTCGGACAGACTATTCAAGCGTTGTAACGGCATCCCAATCCCCGACAGTTAACGCGTGTTCGCGATGGTCGTTCTCGATAAGGAGGTCATTCTGACAGAACCCGTCGCGCTCGGGTTTCTCGCGACCCGAGTCGCTGCATATTCAAAAAAAAACCCCGCCAATTGGCGGGGCAAACAAACGAGGAGCGCTTTAACGGATGAAGAAAGAGCGCGGTGACACTCTGTTACGCCTTGCTTAGAACACGTACTGCACACGACCTACGACAGCATCACCGCTGTCATCGCCATTGGTGTTGGTGATCTTGTCGGTGCTGACCTTGATGTAGTTCAGGGAGAGCTTGACCGCTTCATTGGCGTACCAGTTCACGCCCAAGGTATTTACGTTGGCCTTGGCATCACCGGTTTCGCGGGTAGCGCTGTTGGTTACGATGTTCTTGTCGTCAACCTTGATGTTGTCGTAACGGTAGAACAGTTCCCACGCACCGTATTGCTTGTTCTCGGGCTTGATGGCGTCGAACTTGCCGCCGTCGAGTTTGTAGGCACGCGATTCGCCAGTCAGGGTGTACGCCACTTGGCCGTAGAAACCGCTGGTCTTCACGTCCTGATAGGCGTTGCTGTCGGCTTTCATCTTACGGCTCAGCGCTTCAGCCTGTACGGACAAAGGACCGCTGGCGAAGGCAAATTCACCACCGAACACCGTGTCGGTATCGTAGGCACCTACCGCTGTCAGGTTGCTGGCGTTCAGGCCCACACCGCCGCCGAACGTCGCTCGGTTGCCGTTGGAACCGGCATCGTTACCGCCGCCGGTGGCCACACCGCGAACGCCAAGACGAGGACGAATCCGCGAGTCAAAGGCTGCGTCGCTCAAGTCACGAGCCGCGACGTTCAAGCCGAAGTGCAGAACGTTGCCGCCCTTGTTCATCGGTGCCAACACGACACGGCCGTTGAATTGCTTCACGCCCTTGCCGTCTTCGTCGTTGATGTCCTTGGAGGCAAGGCTCGCGGAGCCGTAGAACATTTCAGCCGCAGTCCCGCTGACTTGGATACCCAAGCCGTTTTCATGACCATTGACCCAGTCGGCTACTTCATAGGCCGCGTTACGCTCCATGCCTGTGACCCATTTGGAGCTGGTGGCTTTTTCCAGGCCGAAATCCGGGTCAAAACGACCGACGCGGATAGTCACCGGCTTGAAGCCCACGTAAGACATGGACGCTTCGTCGAAATAACCGTCGTCGGAGTTACCGGCGTTGTGGGAGAAGTCGTAGCTGAGCTGGTATTTGAAATCTTTGTAGACGGTGCCACCCAGTTCCAGGAAAGCGCGACGCATGTAAGCGGCGTCGGCCGAGTCACCGTTCTTGGTGTAGAAACCGTCAAACGAGCCGTAATCGGCCTGCAAGCGACCGCCCAGCTTGAAGCTGAAGTTCTGGTCGGTAGTAGCAACCTCAAGGCCGCCCTTGGTTTTGACTACGATATCGGCGCCGTCAGTAGTGACAGTACCAGCGAAAGCCTGGGCGGTAACGGCCAGGGCCAGGGCGCTGGCCGCGAAACCGGCGAAGTGCTTACGGATCATCGAAGAATTCCCCTAATTGGTGGTCTTTTACTTTGGAAAACACACGGGTTCTGGCCCGCTGGTGTTGGGAGGGGATCTTGGCGAGGGGATATTTCAGCCAAGTTGCTGGAACATAAATATTTTATTACAGGGGAACTTTCTTACAACCAGGTGGAATAAGCGCAACGCCACGGCCAGCCTGCGTTTCACCGGAAAAAGTGCGGAAAATGGCAGCCCCGCAAATGTGAAAAAAACCTGAAAAAAAACAGAGAATTCTGCATCGGCAGGATTTAAGGACGAAAAAAAGCCCGCATCCGAAATCGTCGCAGGCTGGGGACAACCTCGGGGAGGCCCGTCGGAGTTTCAGCCGTTACGGGTATGCTCGGCAGCCAGCCGCTGGGCCAGCGCATCGATATCCGTCACCGGCTGCTCGGGCAGGACGCGAAGCGTAGCCTGCATCAGGCGCATCTGGCGGATGAAGCGCCGGCAATTGGGGCAGAACATCAAGTGATGGCGCATCAACAGACGCTCACGAAAGGTCAACTGCCCATCGAGATAATCGCTGGATCGCGCTACTTGCTCTCTACATGTCAACATTCGCCGGTTTCCTCGAAATGCTCCACTGTGGCGAAGACTTTAAGCCTGGCTCGGTGCAACAGCACACGAACATTGGAGAGCGATATCTCCAGAAGATTACAGATCTCCTCCAATTCCAGCCCCTGGCGCTCGCGCAGCAGCAGCACACTGCTTTGCAGTTCAGACAAGCTCAACAGCGTGTGCTCCAGGCATTCGCGCAGTTCGCCTTCGGTCAGCAGCGCCTCTGGTGTGTCTTCATGCCAGGCAAACGGAGCGATCAACCAATGACCGTCAACAGCGGAAAATCGCTCGTCACCGACGGTTCCATGAGGCGACGGCAGGTCGTCGAGCAAGACTTCCCTGCGGTTTTGCTTGTAACGGCCCTTGGCCGCGTTGGCGGTGATGGTCAGCAACCAGGTCTTGAGGCTGGAACGGCCCTCGAACTTCGCCAGGTTGCGCACCACCGAGAGCCACGCATCCTGTACCACTTCATCGACATTCCGTTGGCCCACGATGGCATACGCCACTGCGCGCATGGCGCTCTGGTAGGTAGTGACCAACTCCTTGTAGGCCTGCTGCTCACCCTTGAGCAGGCGTTCAAGCAGGCGCCCATCGTCCGCTGCCGGCATCCAGACCTCTCAGCGTTTACGCAGAATCACGCTGCCAATCGAATAACCGGCACCAAACGAGCTGAGCACGGCTACTGCGCCCTTGGGCAAGTCATCCTGATAGGTATGAAATGCGATGACCGAGCCAGCCGAGCTGGTGTTGGCGTAGGTGTCGAGGATCACCGGAGCCTCTTGCACCTCGGCCTCACGGCCCAGCAGTTTCTTGACGATCAGGTGGTTCATGCTCAGGTTGGCCTGATGCAGCCAGAAGCGCTTAACGTCAGTGACGCTCAGGTGGTTTTCGGTCAAGTGCTGGCCGATCAACTCGGCAACCATCGGGCAGACATCACGGAAGACTTTGCGGCCTTCTTGCACAAACAGCTTGTCTGGCGCACCGACACCCTCTGGGGCCGCACGATTGAGGAAACCAAAGTTGTTGCGGATGTTATTGGAGAATTTGGTCAGCAGCTTGGTGCTGACGATATCGAACTGATGTTCGGACGTGGCCAGGTCGGCCCGCTCAAGAATCACCGCGGTGGCCGCGTCACCGAAGATGAAGTGACTGTCACGGTCGCGAAAGTTCAAGTGACCAGTACAGATCTCCGGGTTGACCATCAGGATCGCCCGGGCCTGGCCCAGTTGAATGCTGTTGCAGGCGTTCTGGATGCCAAATGTGGCCGAGGAGCACGCCACGTTCATATCGAAACCGAAACCCTGGATGCCCAGGGCTTCCTGGACCTCGATGGCGATGGCCGGGTAGGCCCGCTGCAGGTTGGAGCACGCAACAATCACCCCGTCGATATCGGCGGCAGTCTTGCCGGCGCGCTGCAAGGCTTGCTCGGCTGCACCCACCGCCATCTGGCAAAGGATCGACCACTCGTCATTGGAGCGCTCGGGCAAGCGCGGCGTCATGCGCTGCGGATCGAGGATGCCTTCCTTGTCCATGACGAAACGGCTCTTGATGCCCGAAGCTTTTTCGATAAAGGCTGCGCTGGACTCGGTCAACGCCTGAACGTCGCCCTGCTCGATGGCCGTGGCATTGTCGGCATTGAACTGTTGAACGTAAGCATTGAAAGACTGCACCAGCTCTTCGTTGGAGATGCTGTTGGCCGGGGTGTACAGGCCAGTGCCGCTGATGACGACGTTATGCACGGTCGTTCCTCTAGATCTGTTCAGGCAGAAGGTATTGGCACTGTCGTACCAAACCGCAAATTGCTTGAGTTCGCGCCGCGAACATCAAGCGGGAAACGCTTCATTCCAGCGCGTCGAGGCTGATACAGCCAATCTAGACGTTCCAGGCAGTTATAGCCGCGAAGTTTGCCATAAACCGGGGGGTTTGGCGCCATTTGCGAATGAGCGTCACCCCGCCGACCAGGGTCAGGCGTCCACCTGGCTCCACTGTTTGCCCAGGCGCTTGTCGGAAATCGGCACCTTGGTACCCAACTGTTGGGCAAACAACGAAACCCGATATTCCTCCAGCCACCAGCGGTACAACTCCAGTTGCGGATCGCGCTTGCCCTCTTGGGCATGCTTGTTCAGACGCGCCTGGTACTGGCTCCACAGGCCGCTCAACTCGGTGCTCCAGACACGATCCTTCTGCACCTGCCCCGGCAGCTTTTCCAGGCGCAGTTCGATAGCCTTGAGGAAACGCGGCAGCTCCTTGAGCCACTGCGCCGGAGTCTGGCGCACGAAACCTGGGTACACCAGGTTGCTCAACTGTTGCTTGATATCATTCAAGGCCACGGCCTGGGCCAGGTCGATCTTGCCTTTGAAGCGCTTTTGCAAGCCGTGCCACAGCTTCAGCACATCAAGAGTCAAGCGCGCGAGGCGCTCGGCATGTTCCGTCCAACCGCCGCGTTTGCGCTCGGCCAACGCCGCCAGGCCCGAACCGTCACGCGGCAGGTTCGTCTCGCCGTCCAGTATGCAACTGTCGAGGCTGGCCAGCAGAATGTCTTCCACCAGCGCATCAATGCGGCCCAACTCGCGATACATCAGCCCCAACTCTGTCAGGCCGGGTAACTTGCCGCGCAAAAATTTTGCCGGCTCGGCCAGTTGCTGCATCAACAGACGCTGCAACGCACGACGATGCTGGAACTCAGCCTCGGCGGCCGTAGAGAAACGCCCCTCCTTGACCGTGCCGTTGTCTTCTACAAGCGCCGGGTAAACCGTCATCGACAGCCCGGCAATATTCTGTTGAGTCTTCTCGGCCACCGCCGCGAATACCTTGGCCTCTACCGGCTGCTGGCTTTTGGCAGTCTGCGGCACAGCCAGCGCGGCTTGGCTGGCCTCTACGAAACGTGCGGTCAATTGCGCCAGGTCGCGGCCTTCGCCGAGGAACTTGCCCTGGGCGTCGACCACTTCAAGATTCATCTTCAGGTGGTTTTCCACCTGTTGTGCGGCTTCGGCCCAGGCCTCGTCGCTGACCCGCGCACCAGTCATGCGCAACAGCTCACGCCCCAGTGCCTGGGGCAGCGAGCCCTGGGCAAAGTCGATGCGCTGCAGCGCGGCCTTGACGAAGTCCGGCACCGGCACGAAGTTCTTGCGCAGCGCCTTGGGCAGGTGACGCACCAGGGCGATGCACTTGGCTTCGATCAACCCCGGCACCAGCCATTCCAGGCGTTCGGCTGGCAAGGCTGGCAACAGTGGCGCAGGCACACGTACGGTTACACCGTCACGGGGATGATTGGGTTCAAAGTGATAACTCAAGGACAGCACCAGGTCGCCCAGATGCAAGGTGTCCGGATAATGGGCAGCGGTGACCTCACTGGCTTCACGGGCCAGCACGTCTTCCTCGCGCATGATCAACAGTTGGGGGTTTTTCTGGCTGTTGACCTTGTACCAACTGTCGAAGGTGGCGCTCTGGTGAATCTCCGCCGGCAGACGTGCGTCGTAGAACGCATACAGGGTTTCTTCGTCCGCCAGGATGTCACGGCGACGGGCCTTGGCTTCCAGTTCGTCGAGTTGCTCCAACAGTTGTTTGTTCGCCGCCAGGCACTTGGCCCGGGACTGGATCTCACCACGCACCAGGCCTTCGCGGATAAACAACTCACGGGATACCACCGGATCAACAGGGCCGTAATGCACCGGCCGACGCCCCACCACAATCAGCCCGAACAGCGTTATCTGCTCAAAGGCCACTACCTGGCCGCGCTTCTTCTCCCAATGCGGCTCGAAGTGGTTTTTCTTGATCAGGTGACCGGCCAGCGGTTCGATCCAGTCGGCGTCAATCTTGGCCACCATCCGCGCATACAGTTTGGTGGTTTCCACCAGTTCGGCGGTCATCAACCATTGCGGGCGCTTCTTGCCGATCCCCGACGAAGGGTGGATCCAGAAACGTCGTTGACGGGCGCCCAGGTAGTCGCCGTCCTCGGTCTTCTGGCCAATCTGGCTCAGCAGGCCGGACAGCACCGCCTTATGCAGCTTCGGGAAATCGGCGGGCTCTTTGTTGACGGTCAACTGCATGTCGCGACAGATCAGGCTCAATTGGCGATGGGAATCGCGCCACTCACGCAAGCGCAGGTAGTTCAGGAAGTTCTTGCGACACCAGTTACGCAGCGGGCTGGCGGTCAGCGCCTGGCGCTGCTCCTCAAAACCACGCCACAGATTAACCAGCCCGGCGAAGTCCGAGTCCGGGTCTTTCCATTGCGCGTGGGCCTGATCGGCGGCTTGCTGGCGTTCCGGCGGACGCTCGCGCGGGTCCTGGATCGACATCGCACTGGCGACGATCAACACCTCCTGCAAGCTGCCGAGCTTCGCCGCTTCCAGCAGCATCCGCCCCATGCGCGGGTCCACCGGCAAACGTGCCAGTTGGCGGCCCAGCGGGGTCAGTTGGCTGTTGCGATCTACCGCCGACAACTCTTGCAGCAGATTGAAACCATCGCTGATAGCCTTGCCATCCGGTGGTTCGATAAACGGGAAGTCGGTGATTTCGCCCAGTCGCAGGTGCAACATCTGCAAGATCACGGCCGCGAGGTTGGTACGCAGGATTTCCGGGTCGGTAAATTCCGGGCGCCCGATAAAATCCTCTTCGCTGTACAACCGCACGCAAATGCCCGGTTCAACCCGACCGCAGCGGCCTTTGCGCTGGTTGGCACTGGCCTGGGACACGGCTTCGACAGGCAGGCGCTGGACCTTGGCGCGATAGCTGTAACGGCTGATGCGCGCCGTCCCGCTGTCAATGACATAACGAATGCCCGGCACCGTCAGCGACGTTTCCGCCACGTTGGTCGCCAGCACCACGCGACGCCCTGGATGCGACTGGAAAATGCGCTGCTGCTCGGCCGGCGACAGGCGCGCATACAGCGGCAGGATTTCGGTGTGTTTGAGCTGGGCCTTGCGCAGCATATCGGCGGCGTCGCGAATCTCACGCTCGCCCGGCAGAAACACCAGCACATCGCCGGGGCTCTTGCGCTCGCTGCGTTCGAACGCGGCGATTTCGTCAAGGGTCGCCAGGATCGCCTGGTCCACCGTCAGGTCGTCCTCGACACGGTTGCCCTCCTCGTCCTGCTCAAGGGCCAGCGGGCGGTACCAGGTTTCCACCGGGAACGTACGACCGGAAACCTCGACAATCGGCGCATCGTTGAAATGCTTGGAAAAACGCTCCAAGTCGATAGTGGCCGAGGTGATGATGACCTTCAGGTCGGGACGACGCGGCAGCAGGGTTTTGAGGTAGCCCAGCAGAAAGTCGATGTTCAGGCTGCGCTCGTGGGCTTCGTCAACGATGATCGTGTCGTAGCGTTCGAGGTAGCGATCATTCTGGGTTTCCGCGAGCAGGATGCCATCGGTCATCAGTTTGATCAGGGTATTGGAATCGCTCTGGTCCTCGAATCGCACCTGATAGCCCACCAACGCCCCCAGCGGCGTGGCCAACTCTTCAGCAACCCGGCTCGCCACACTGCGGGCGGCGATCCGTCGGGGCTGGGTATGGCCGATCAACCCATATTGGCCGCGACCGATTTCCAGGCAGATTTTTGGCAGTTGTGTGGTCTTACCCGAGCCGGTTTCGCCGGCGATGATCAATACCTGATGCTTGAGCAGCGCTGCTTTGATTTCGTCGCGCTTGGCGGCAATGGGCAAGCTGTCGTCATAGCGAACCTGCGGAACGCTCTCACGCCGCGCCGTGACCTGGGCGCACGACGCCTGCATGCGCGCCACCCACTGGGCGAGCTTGTCCTCGTCGGGTTTCTTGCGCAGCTCAAGCAATTGCCGACGCAAGCGATGACGGTCGGCAAGCATGGCGTGGTCGAGATTCTTCAGCAGTTGGTCGATAGCAGGCGCTTGGTCGGTCATCAGGTACGCAAAGGTCTTCTTGTGGGGGCAGGTGAACCTGCGAGGCAGGTGTCGGCAAAATCGAGGGCTGGATTGTCGCAGATTTCAACGCGTGACGACGAGTCTACAAGTGCGCAACCGTCGCTAGCCCGGCCCGCGGCCTTCAATAGAAGCTCTGTCCTACGCTTTCCGGAAGAGAATGGTGGGCCACATTCAGAACAGTCCTTCCAAGCCTGTATCAATAAATCGCTTTAATGAGGCGCAGCAACACTCTAGGGAAGAACTCGTCATGCCTCTGGATCAGGCTCTTTAATGAGGATTGTTTTGATGCTTCTCGGAAAATCACTGCATGAGCGCCAGCTCAACGGGACGAACGCGACACACCTTTGCTCCCAGGCTGCGGCCAACCAGGCCGTTGGCCAAGCCGGTAAGACACTTGACCCGCATCGAGTGCGCGAACTGACGGTTATTGGAAAAGGCAGCAGCGCGGCCTTTGTGGCCAATGAGTTAAACCGCCGCTTCAGTGCCGACTCGCAAAACCTGCCACTGCTGGGCAAAGTCAGCATTATCGGCAAGCAAGAGCCCTGGTCTGCCGAGGTACGCGGGCGCGGCTATGTCAATCACCAGCATGAGATCATCGGCCAGTGGGGTCAGCATGTACCGGCCCATGACTCTCGCTATGCGGATCGCGAAGATTTTGCGGCCGGGAACCAGCACCAGTTTCAACAGGTACAGACACTGGGCGCCGAACTTCTGCCCGCCGAAGTCAGCGCCATCACTCGGCTGAAAAACGGCAGCTATCAAATCCGCCTGGATAACGGTCAGACGCTCGAAAGCCGACAGGTTGTGTTGGGGACAGGGGCCGGGCCCCACACCAGCCTCTGGGACACCGGCGGTATGCAAACATCAGCAGAAAAGCGGCTGGATAACATCCGCCTTCATCAACAGGAAGCTTTGCACGGAAAAGTAATGGACCTGGATGAGTTCATGCGTGCCACCGATAAAAACCCCGAGGCGTTCGCGGGCAAGACCGTTGTCATCCATGGCCCCAACGCCGGTATCGATGCAGTCGAGCGAGCTGGTGAACTGGGAGCGGATGTCAGTTGGTTTATTCGCAGCACCAAACCGTTTTTTCTGGATGGGCATCAATTGCAATTTGCCCCCGAGGCGGCACAAAACGCTGTGGTTCCCGTCGATAGACTGGACATCTATCCCAGCGCCAGCAACGACGGCCCGGCTTTGCGGCTGCGCTATAGCGCACCCGGTGACAGTCAGGGCAAGGCACCCGTCAAGACCCTGGAAGCGGACTACTATGTGTACGCTTTGGGCCAGGACATCCATAAGCCGGGGAGCGCCGGCGCGGTCCTGGGGGATCTGCTCGGTCAGTTGGAGCCGGTCTATGACTATGACCAGGTTTACAGCGATCAACCTTTCAAGACCGTGCTGGGCCTGCAAAGCCGGGGCAGTAACAGCGACGGCGGCTTGATTATCGTGGGTGCGGCTGTGGCTTCATTGGCCGCTAATGTGCAGCACAGCTACCTGGACCACGCTGCGGAGCGCGTTATCCAGCAACTGGAAAAGCTGCCAGGCCAGCCTGGCGAGCAACTGGCGCGCATGCTGCTGCAGGACGCCAGTGCTGAAGACATCAACAAGCACATGCAGAGTTGGACAGTCGACAATGCGCAGGTCCCGGTCAAGCAAGTTCTGCAGCACCAAGTAAACGATTTTTTGGCGGCTCGTGACTATTTCCAGCAACAACAAACAGAAAAAAGGGGACCACGCGGTGTTACTGCCGAAGTGGAAAACCAGACGTTGAACCAGGTCATGTCAGTCGCGGTGTCTCCGCAACTGGGAACCGTCAAATCCTCCATTGCCGCACTCGCAGGAATGATGCCAGCACATGTGACCAATGGTGAAAACAACTTCACGGCAGACGACCGTACCATGTTGCGAGCCGGCATTGCCGACCGTTACCCAAATATCGGTAATACCCAGGCCCAGCGGTTCATTGATGACGTCATTGATATACGACACATGCCAAGCAAGGATTTTCTCGGCTCGGCGAGCGGCGAGGATTCCTCCCGCAAGCCACCACACATACCGGGGCACGGAGTACCGGCTTCAGTCAGGTCGGCCTATGAGGCGCATCTGCAAGGGCTCGAAAACGGGCGCCAAGACAACACTCCATTACGTCGCTACTGGGAAACCACTTGACAGGTCTCACCGGCAACGTGCGACCGCAGAGTTTGAGGTTATTACCCATAGCGCCAGAAAATTTGTGACGGGGGAAAGTCTTACAAATAGAAAGAGATTTTCCGTCTTACGTTAGCGAACAGTACCGCAATCAGAATGGACGTTTAACACGCGCAGTTCGCGAGTGTTCCGACAAACAGCTGAGGCGGATTGAGGCTAAATATCGTTGCTATCAAAACACCTGAAATTTTCCGTAACGGAGATATTATGCCCATTGATTCCAATCGCTACTCCAACACCGATAACTACTCCAGTCGTTACGCCACCAAACACCAGGATATCGCTCCCGAAACCCGTAGTTCGCAAGGATCCAGCTGGAGCCAACCGTCAAGCAGTAGTAGTTCACACGGATCCAGTTGGAGCCAGCCGTCAAGCAGCAGTAGTTCGTCTGCCGCGCTTTACGACAAGAAACCCCTATCAAGTATGAGCTCATCCCAGCGTCAAGAATTAGAGCAGATGAGGAAAGCAAAGGACACCCTTGAAAAACTGCCAAACGAATTTCCAATTCGAAGCCTCAACCAACATGACTATCAGCGACCTATCAGCTTGTTGGAACAAAGAATCAACAAGTTAGAGAACGGCTCCAACAGCAAGAACCCGATTACCCGACTCAACAATTACCAAGAGCGCAAGAAAGAAGAAAAGGAGTTAAATAAGGAGATGGGCGCCTTGTACAAAAAAGCCAGGGACGTTCAGCTCAACGGTACCAATCCTACCGACAAGAACCGTGCCTCGAACGTTACCGATACGCTAACCAGCATGGGCAGGGATCAGTCCTGGTTCCAGGCCGTCCGTAAAGAAAACCGCTCGAACAAGTAACGGCCAATATCAACGGGTACTGACTTCAATACTGAAGTCAGTACCTCGAACACCAGTGGTAGAAAGGTGCTGGCGGCACTGATTGCTCTTGATCACGCCAGCCTGCTCTATTCGTTATCCAGGCCTTTGCGCCGATACGGAAATACATCAATCACCTTCCCTGCGCGGATCGCCTCTTGCAGGCCCTTCCAATAGTCGGCGTTGTACAACTCGCCATGCAATTCATTGAACAAGCGCCTTTGCGCCGCGTCGGCAAACAGGAACGGCGGGAACTCTTCGGGGAACACATCCAATGGACCGATGGAATACCACGGCTCAGAAGCCATCTCATCTTCCGGTGTGCGCGGCGCAGGGATGTGACGGAAGTTGGCTTCAGTCAAGAAGCAGATTTCATCGTAGTCATAGAACACCACGCGCCCGTGACGGGTAACGCCAAAGTTCTTCAGCAGCATGTCACCTGGAAAGATATTGGCCGCAGCCAGTTGCTTGATCGCCAGGCCGTAATCCTCCAGCGCTTCACGCACCTGGGCCTCGTTGGCGTTTTCCAGATAGAGATTGAGCGGGGTCATGCGGCGCTCGGTCCAGCAGTGGCGGATCAGCACGGTATCGCCTTCCACTTCAACGGTACCGGCGGCCACTTCGAGCAATTCAGCCAGGCATTCGGGCTCGAACTTGCTCAAGGGGAAGCGGAAGTCCGCAAACTCCTGGGTATCAGCCATGCGCCCGACCCGGTCGACACTTTTCACCAGGCGGTACTTCTCGATCACCGTGGCGCGATTGACGTTTTTCGAGGGTGAAAAACGGTCCTTGATGATTTTGAATACCGTGTTGAAGCCCGGCAGGGTAAACACGCTCATGACCATGCCACGAACGCCAGGAGCCATGATGAACTGGTCGTCGGTGGTTGCCAGGTGGTTGATCAGGGCTCGATAGAATTCGGACTTACCGTGCTTGTAGAAACCAATCGATGTGTACAACTCGGCGATGTGCTTGCCCGGCAGGATGCGCTTGAGAAACCCGATGAACTCCGCCGGGACCGGTACGTCCACCATGAAGTAGGTACGGGTGAACGAAAAGATGATCGACACATCGGCTTCGTCGGTAATCAGGGCATCGATCTGGATGCCGCGCCCTTCGCGGTGCAGCAATGGAATCACCAGCGGCCATTGCTCATCCTGGGTATAGAGTCGGCCCACAAGGTAGGCACCCTTGTTGCGGTAGAGCACCGAGGAAAACAGCTCGACATTCAAGTCAGGGTCCTTGCACACCCAATCCGGCAGGCTCTCGCGCAACTGCGCCTCGAGCCTGAGTAGGTCAGCGGACAAATCAGCGTAGGGTTCGCTGAAACTGAAATCGGTAAATATCTGCTCCAACATGCCCGCCAGCTTGCCCTGGGGTTTGTAGGTACGGGTTTGTGCCGCGCGGGCACGGCGCAGGCTTGGGCGCGTGGTGTGGATGAACATGCAGCCGTCGCTGATCAAGTCGTGGCTGAACAAACCGCAAAAAATCGAGTTGTACCATGTCTCGGACAGCTCATCGTCAAACCGCAGGTCGATCAGGCTGATGTAGGCGCTTTTCACCAGTGGCCAGGATTGAATGTCCAGCAGGGCCTTATCGTCGAAGGCTGCGCGTAAACGCGTGGTGACTTCACAGACCTTCTCCTCATACAGATTGATACGTGCCGCAGAGGCCACTTGCGCCTGTTGCCATTGGGCCTTTTCGAAGCGCTCGCGGGCGCCATCGGTGATCTGGCGGAAATGCTCGCGGTAATCGTCAAAGCCATCGAGAATCATCCTGGCGATGGGTTGCGCGGTGTCGATGGCAGGCGTTTGCTGCGGCATATCGGAAACCTCTGCGAGCATTCGGGAGACCTGAGCTTAGCCAGAGTCTGGAAGCAGGAGAAGTGCATTTTTTACGCAGTACCTGGCGGTAGGCCTCAATAGGTTGCCGATCCACTTTATCCCATGGATATTGCGTTAAAGATTGTCTCAGACAAGTTGCTAAGCAACACTCTCGCCCTCGTTTAAAGGAGTTATCCGTGAGACCTGTCGACACTGTGTACCTGTTGGTACTGGCCGCTATCTGGGGCGCGAGTTTTCTATTCATGCGAATCATCGCGCCGCAAATCGGCACGCTGCCCACGGCGTTCTTCAGGGTGTCGATTGCCGCCGCCGGGCTACTGGTGATCCTGGCCATGATGCGCGTGCGCTGGGACTTTCAAGGTAAGTTCAAGATCGTTTTGCTGCTGGGCGTCATCAACTCGGGGATTCCTGCCACCATGTACTCGGTCGCAGCCCAGGTGCTGCCAGCAGGTTACTCGGCGATCTTCAATGCCACTACTCCCTTGATGGGCGTGTTGATTGGCGGGCTGTTCTTCCATGAGCGGCTGACTGCCTCGAAGATAGCCGGCGTGTGCCTGGGTCTGTTTGGCGTGGGGATCCTGACCCGAGCCGGGCCGGTGGCATTCGACCTGGAACTGCTGATGGGCGCCCTCGCCTGTTTGCTGGCGACCACCTGCTACGGTTTTGCCGGGTTTCTCGCCAGGCGCTGGCTCGACCAGCAAGGTGGGCTCGACAGCCGTCTTTCCGCGCTGGGCAGCATGCTGGGCGCCACGTTGTTTCTGTTGCCGTGGTTCGGCTGGAGCGCTATCAGCCAGCCACCCGCCAACTGGGGCGGCTGGGATGTATGGTTATCGTTGCTGGGTTTGGGGCTGTTGTGTACGGCGTTTGCCTACATCTTGTACTTCCGCCTGCTGACATCCATCGGGCCGGTGAAGTCGATGACCGTTACCTTCATGATCCCGCCGTTTGGCGTGTTGTGGGGCGCATTGCTGCTGGATGAACCGCTGTCCATGGCGCATCTATACGGCGGGATGTTGATTGCGGGGGCCTTGTGGTTGGTACTACGACCGGGAAAACTGGTGAAAGCCCTGTAGGAGGAAACTCCCACAGGGCACTGGCCTACCGGTTTTTACGGAATACGAACATCAGACCGATAATGATCAACCCCATCCCCGCCACGCTCAGCATGGCCAGGCGGTTGCCGAAGATCAGATAGTCCATCACGGCGGTCACCGCTGGTACCAGATAAAACAGACTGGTCACATTCACCAGGTTGCCCCTGGCGATCAGTCGATACAGCAGCAGCGTCGCCAGCAGCGATACCACTAGCCCCATCCACAAGACCGGCAGATAAAAGCCAGCGCTGTGCTCGAAATGAAACGGCTGGAACGGCACGAACACCAAGCACAACAACAACCCCGCCAGATACTGCACTGGCAGTGTGCCCAATGGGTTTTCGGTGACACGTTTTTGCATGATCGAGCCCAGAGTCATGCTTGTCAGCGCTAACAAGCCGAAAAGCATCCCGGCCAGTGACATGCCCGACAAACCGATGCCCTGATAAACGACCATGATCAAGCCCGCCAGCCCCAGCACCAGGCCGAACATCCGGCTCCAGGATCGCTGACGCTCGACCAGCACCACGGTGAGAATCGGTTGCACGCCCATGATGGTCGCCATGACACCGGGTGTAACTTTCAGGTCCAGCGCCAGCAGATAGAAAATCTGATACGCCCCCAACAGCACCAGGCCCGTAGCGATCGCAAACCACATCGGTTTGCCCGAACGCGGCAACTTGAGTTTCAGGATCGGGATCAATACCACCAGACCTGCCAGGGCAATGGCAAAACGGATCAGCAGAAAGGCAAAGGGCGAAGCATGAGCCAGGCCCAACTTGGAAAAAATCGCCCCGCTACTCCACAGCAAGACAAACAGACTCGTCGAGGCCGCCGCGGCCACGGATTGTTTCGAAAGAACAGACATGGATACCACCTGTAATCAGGCAAAAAGCCGACTCAGCCGAAGCTGAAATTCAGTAGATGTTGTTCAGGCGGGCACAGGAAACCAGCTATCAGCTGATCAGCCCGGAATGCCGACACCCGGCGGTGATACGACTACGTACACCGGCGTGCTACTGACAGGTGGGGGGTACTGACTGATCTGCACAGGCTGCCGACTCGCGCACGGCACGATGCCAGCGTTGACCGCTGAATCGACTACCGCTATGCGCTGGAAAGCTGGCATGGGTTGATCTTTTTTGAGGGGCTGAGACAGGTGTCGTCAAACACCTGTTACGGAATATAACCAGGCCGCGACATGGTTTGCAATGGGTTTGCCAAAAGGCCAGCAAGGGCAGTTAAAACGCTCGAACGAAAGCGCTTAAGCCACGGTACCGTGAGAGACTCGGACATCCTGCAAGCTGCCGGGGAAAGGGTCGATGAAGCGACCGGCGTATTGGCGCGATGCAAATAACTGCACGCAAAAAAAACCGCTCAGCGAGCGGTTTTTTTAGCCAGGTAAACACATCAGCCAAACAGCCAGCGCCACAGCAGCACCAGTACCAGCACCGCCAACACTGGCCGCATGACGCGATAGGCTTTTGGATGCTTGCGCTTCCACTGCTTGACCACGCCGCTGAAACTGTCGCTGAAGCGCTTGCTCCAGGCGTAGGCCTGGTTGATCCCGCCGACGCGCTCGTCATCCAGATTCTGTGGCGCGGTGGCGCGGCCCAGTTGAGCGCTGACCCAACGGTTGATACGGGTCATCACCCGGTTGCTCAACGGCCGTTCGATATCACAAAACAGAATCACCCGGGTTTTCTCGGTTTCGTTTTTCACCCAGTGCACATAGGTCTCATCGAACATTACATCTTCGCCATCACGCCAGGCGTAGATCTGCCCGTCGACAAAGATCCGGCAATCATCAGAGTTTGGGGTCGACAAGCCCAAGTGGTAGCGCAGGGAGCCGGCAAAGGGGTCGCGATGCGGGTTGAGATGACTGCCACCGGGCAACAGCGCAAACATTGCGCCCTTGACGTTGGGGATGCTACTGACCAGAGCTACGGTTTTGGGGCAGAGCAGTTCAGCCGATGGCAACGGTTTGTCGTACCACTTGAGGTAAAAACGCTTCCAGCCTTTTTTGAAGAACGAACCAAAACCGGCATCGTTGTTCTTCTCGGCGGCACGGATGTAGCCCTCGTCGAACAAGTGCATGGCCTCGTCGCGGATCGTCTCCCAATTGTCCTTGAGCACATCCAGTTCCGGAAACTTGCTGCGATCCAGATAGGGCTTTGAAGGCACTCCGGAGAAGAGATACATCAACGCGTTGTACGGCGCGAACAGCGCCGAGTGGTTGACGAATTGGCGCAACACCGGCAAGCGGGCCTTGCCGCGCAAATGCACGTAAAGTGTGCTGCCGATAAACAGCAGCAACACCGACAGCTTGGCGGCCAAAGAAAAGCTCATGCAACAACTCCTGAAAATGGGTGTCTGGGACAGCAGCCTCTCGCCAGCGGGAAACCAGACATAGCAGGCGGCCATCATAAACACTCATGGCCCTGGGAAAAACCCACGCCATCCAACAATCAGTTTTAAACAGGCGCGAGCAAAGGCCAATTATGCATAAGGCGCCTACCTGCGCGCTGATTTGGGTCAAGCCTGGTTTTCCTGGTCGGTAAACAAATCGCTGAACAACATGCTCGACAAATAGCGTTCACCGGAGTCTGGCAGCACCACGACGATGGTCTTGCCCTGCATCTCCGGTTTTTCTGCCAGGCGCACCGCCACGGCCATCGCCGCGCCGCAGGAAATACCACAAAGGATGCCCTCCTCCTGCATCAGACGCAGGGCCATGGCCTTGGATTCCTCATCGCTGACCAACTCAACCCAATCCACCATCGACAAGTCGAGGTTCTTCGGCACAAAGCCGGCGCCGATCCCCTGGATCTTGTGGGGGCTGGGTTTGACTTCTTCATTGGCCAACGTTTGAGTGATCACCGGTGACGTAATGGGCTCCACCGCCACTGAGAGAATCGGTTTGCCCGCGGTGTTTTTGATGTAGCGCGACACGCCCGTCAGGGTACCACCGGTGCCGACACCGGCCACCAGCACATCCACGGCACCATCGGTGTCGTTCCAGATTTCCGGTCCGGTGGTTTTTTCGTGGATCGCCGGGTTGGCCGGGTTTTCGAATTGCGCTGGCATGAAGTACTTGGCCGGGTCGCTGGCGAGGATTTCCCCAGCCTTTTCGATAGCGCCCTTCATGCCCTTGGCCGGTTCGGTCAGCACCAGCTCCGCTCCCAAGGCCTTGAGAACCTTGCGCCGCTCCAGGCTCATGGAGGCAGGCATGGTCAGCAGCAACCGGTAGCCACGGGCCGCGGCAACAAACGCCAGGCCGATACCGGTGTTGCCGGAAGTCGGCTCGACAATGGTCATGCCGGGCTTGAGTTTACCGCTGCTTTCAGCATCCCAGATCATGCTCGCGCCAATCCGGCACTTCACCGAATACCCTGGGTTACGTCCTTCGATCTTGGCCAGAATGGTCACGCCCCGCGGCGCGATACGGTTGATCTGGACCAGAGGGGTGTTACCGATGGAGTGCGCGTTGTCTGCAAAAATGCGGCTCATGGCGGGATCCTCAAGACGGCGTTCAAGAAGGCAACAAGGTTATGCCTCGTGCCTCGAGGCGTCCAGTGACTGGAACGTTGGGCCAACCTCAATAGTCAATCGCCTACACGCCGGGAGAAAAATCTTATGAAACGTCGCTACAGTTGGCCGCTATGGACCGTCGTAGGGCTGGTGCTTTTGCTCGTCGTACTTAACATCGCCCTGCCCTATCTGGTGCGCGATTACTTGAATGAAAAACTTGCCGTGATGGGCGACTACCGGGGCCAGATCACTGATGTAGACCTGGCCTTGTGGCGCGGTGCGTACCGGATCAACGGCCTGCAGATCGTCAAGATCCACGGCAAGGTACCGGTGCCATTCGTCAATGCTCCAGTGATCGACCTGGCGGTGAGTTGGCATTCGTTGTGGTACGACCACGCGGTCGTGGCAGAAGTCCAATTCATCAAGCCTGAACTGAACTTCGTCGATGGGGGAAAAAACAAGCAGGCCACCCAGACAGGTCGCGGCACCGATTGGCGTGAGCAGTTGGCCAAGCTATTGCCCATTACCCTCAACGAAGTGCGGATCAAGGACGGAAAAATCGCTTTCCATAACTTCAGTTCCAAACCTGCGGTAAACCTCAGCGCCACCGAGGTCAACGCCAGCCTCTATAACCTGACGAACGTGGTGGATGTCGAAGGCAACCGGGATGCCCGTTTTGAAGGCAAGGCCTTGTTACTGGGACACGCACCGCTGGAAGCCAACGCCACGTTCGATCCCTTGAGCGATTTTGAAGACTTCGAATTCCGTTTTCGCGCCCGCGATATCCAGCTCAAGCGCATGAACGACTTTGCTTCGGCCTACGGCAAATTCGACTTCAAGGCTGGCAGCGGTGATGTGGTCGTCGAAGCACAGGCCGAGAAGGCCCAACTGAGCGGTTACATCAAGCCATTGCTGCGCGGTGTCGAGGTATTCGACTGGCAGCAGGACGTGGAGGACAAGGACAAGGGGATTTTCCGTTCGATCTGGGAAGCTGTGGTCGGCGCCAGTGAAACGCTGCTGAAAAACCAGAGCAAAAACCAGTTCGCCACCCGAGTGGAGTTGAGCGGCAGCGTACATCAACAAGATATCAGCGCGTTCCAGGCGTTTTTGCAGATTTTACGCAATGGCTTCATCCAGGCCTTCAATGCACGCTATGAGCAGCCCAAGCCAGGTTCGCAGTGAACCGCGCGTGACTGCTCATTCAGAGACTGAATAACCCGTCTGCGTTCACAGTCGCCGGGGCCCCGCGGTATAGTCGCAGCCATTGAATACTTGGCTGGCCGGCCCGCAGCCGTTCGGCGTCACGTTCGAGGATTGATAGATGAAGTTCGAAGGCACCCAGGCCTACGTTGCCACCGATGACCTGAAGCTGGCCGTCAACGCCGCCATTACGCTGGAGCGCCCGTTGCTGGTCAAGGGTGAACCGGGCACCGGCAAGACGATGCTCGCCGAGCAATTGGCCGATTCCTTCGGGGCAAAACTGATCACCTGGCACATCAAGTCCACCACCAAGGCGCATCAGGGCCTCTACGAATACGATGCGGTCAGCCGCCTGCGAGATTCGCAACTGGGCGTGGACAAGGTCCACGATGTGCGCAATTACCTGAAAAAAGGCAAGCTCTGGGAAGCTTTCGAATCCGAGGAGCGGGTAATTCTACTGATCGATGAAATCGACAAGGCCGATATCGAGTTTCCCAACGACCTGTTGCAAGAACTCGACAAGATGGAGTTCTACGTCTACGAAATCGACGAGACCATCAAGGCCAAAAAGCGCCCGATCATCATCATTACCTCCAACAACGAGAAAGAGCTGCCGGACGCATTCCTGCGTCGCTGCTTCTTCCATTACATCGCATTTCCCGACCGCACCACCCTGCAAAAAATCGTCGATGTGCATTACCCGGACATCAAGAAAGACCTGGTCAGCGAAGCGCTCGACGTATTCTTCGACGTGCGCAAGGTGCCCGGCCTGAAGAAAAAGCCGTCGACTTCCGAACTGGTGGACTGGCTCAAGCTGTTGATGGCCGACAACATCGGCGAAGCCGTATTGCGCGAGCGTGATCCGACCAAGGCCATCCCTCCCCTGGCCGGCGCCCTGGTGAAGAACGAGCAAGATGTGCAACTGCTTGAACGCCTCGCGTTCATGAGCCGTCGCGGCACTCGATAAGGGCTTTTGCCATGCTGCTCAACCTGTTCAATGAAATGCGTGCAGCCAAGGTGCCGGTGTCGGTGCGCGAGCTGCTGGACCTGATCAATGCCCTGAAACAACGGGTGACCTTCGCCGACATGGATGAGTTTTACTACTTGTCCCGGGCAATTCTGGTGAAGGACGAGCGCCATTTCGACAAGTTCGACCGGGCATTCGGTGCCTATTTCAATGGCCTGGAAAAACTTGACGATCACCTGCAGGCGCTGATTCCCGAGGACTGGTTACGCAAGGAGTTCGAACGCTCGCTGAGCGATGAAGAACGTGCACAGATCCAGTCTCTCGGCGGCCTGGACAAGCTGATAGAAGAATTCAAGAAACGCCTGGAGGAACAAAAGGAACGCCATGCCGGCGGCAACAAGTGGATCGGCACCGGCGGCACCAGCCCGTTCGGCTCCGGCGGTTTCAACCCTGAAGGCATTCGCGTGGGTGATGCCGGCAAGCGCCAGGGCAAGGCGGTCAAGGTCTGGGACCAACGCGAGTACAAGAATCTCGATGATTCGGTGGAGTTGGGCACGCGCAATATCAAGGTAGCCCTGCGCCGCCTGCGCAAGTTTGCGCGCCAGGGTGCGGCCGAAGAGCTGGACATCGACGGCACCATCGACCACACCGCCCGCGACGCCGGCTTGCTGAATATCCAGATGCGTCCCGAGCGGCGCAACACGGTCAAGCTGCTGTTGCTGTTCGACATCGGCGGCTCGATGGATGCCCATGTGAAGATCTGCGAGGAACTGTTTTCGGCCTGCAAGACCGAATTCAAACACCTGGAGTATTTCTACTTTCACAACTTCATTTATGAGTCGGTGTGGAAGAACAACATGCGTCGCACCTCCGAACGCACCTCGACCCAGGATCTGCTACACAAGTACGGCGCCGACTACAAAGTGATTTTCATCGGTGACGCGGCGATGGCGCCCTACGAAATCACCCAGGCGGGCGGCAGTGTCGAGCACTGGAACGAGGAGCCAGGGTATGTGTGGATGCAGCGGTTCATGGAGAAGTACAAGAAGCTGATCTGGATTAATCCGTACCCGAAAGACACCTGGGGCTACACGTCCTCGACCAATATCGTACGGGACTTGATTGAAGACCAGATGTATCCGCTGACCTTGCGGGGGCTGGAAGAAGGCATGCGCTTTCTCTCCAAATAAATCATCTCCTGCCTGAATGCAGATCTAAAAAATGTGGGAGCGGGCTTGCTCGCTCCCACATTTGGTTTTGCGGTGTCCTTTAGGGTGTCGTGAAGCGCTGCAAATACTTGAGGTGCTCGCGGTGCGCCGTTTCCTGAATCACAGGCGCCAGCCTCATCTTCTCCCCCGGCAGGCGCTGCGCCAGCCGCGCCAATGCCAATGGTGTCAACGCCCCCAGTCGCGGATAGCCGCCAATGGTCTGCCGGTCATTGAGTAACACAATCGGCTGCCCGTCCGGCGGGACCTGAATCGCCCCCAGCGGGATGCCTTCAGAGATCAGCGACGGCCCCTGATATTGCAACGGCGTACCCAACAAGCGCATGCCCATGCGGTCGGCGCGACTGTCCAGGACCCACTCGGTGTTGAACGCATCGAACAGACTCTGCCCACTGAACTGGCCGATCTGCGCTCCAAGGATCACCTCCAGTGGCGCCCCGGAATGCAGGTTCAACAAGTGCTCGAGGGGTAATTCGCGCAGGCCACTGGCCGAACCGCTAGACACCAGGCAGTCCCCTTCGGCCAATGCCCGGCCAAAACCGTCCAACCCGCCCAGCGCTTCACGCCCGACGCTGGCACAACTGCCCAGCACCTTCGGGGCATCAAAACCGCCCGGTGCCGCCAGATAGGCCCGCGCGCCGCAAGACGGCCGGGTGAAACGCAGACGCTGGCCCTTTTGCAGGATAAAACTACGTCCAGGGCTAATGGCGCGCTCGTCGATGTAGGCGCCCAAATCGGCGCCAGCCAATGCCAGCACGCAATAGTCTTGAGACTGGACAGTGAAGCCGCCCAAGGTAATTTCCACCACCGGCGCATCCAGCGAATTATCCAACAGCCAATTGGCCCAGGACATTGACACCCAATCCAGCGCCCCACCCTGGGTCACGCCCAAATGCCGGACCCCAAAACGCCCGGCATCCTGCAACAGGCACAGCGGTGTGCTGGCCTCGATCAACAAACGGCTCATACCTGGGCCTCCAGCGGCGAATCATCGCCGCCCAGGTTGATGAATTCGGCGTGGTCGATAGCCTCGAAACGCACGCTGTCGCCTGGCTGCATGAGGCTGTAGCCATCGCGCTCACGGTCGAACAACTTGGTCGGCGTGCGACCAATCAGGTTCCAGCCGCCCGGCGACTCCACCGGGTAGGCGGCCGTTTGCCGCTCGGCGATACCAACACTACCGGCCGCCACGCGTTTACGCGGGGTGCTGAGCCGAGGCGCCGCCAGGGTTTCGTCCACCAGCCCCATAAAAGCAAAACCGGGAGCGAAGCCGAGGGCGAACACTTGATATTCATGCTGACTGTGGCGACGAATCACTTCGCTCACCTCAAGGCCACCAAGTCTGGCCAGCAAGGTCAGCTCGGGACCGACGCTCAGGTCATACCACACCGGCACCACGTGACACTGGCCGCTACCCCCGGCCTGAGGTTGCAGGTCGGCAAGTGCCTGCTCAATCAGCTCCCTGGCCTGGGACGGGCTCAGCAGGGTCAGGTCGTAATGCACCATCAAGGTGGTGTAGGAAGGCACCAGATCCACCAGCGCCGTGCCAAAACCCTCGCGCAGTCGGCGCGTGGCGGCGAGCATCCAGGGCATGTTGTCTTCAGCGATCACATCAAACAGGCGCACCATCAGGCTGTCGATGGCCACCACTTCGATCCGTGGCTTCATTGGGGCTTCAACGCCTCGCGGATACGTTGCACGGCCGCGACCGAACTGGCGTTATCACCATGCACACAGAGGGTGTTGGCCTGTAGCACCAGCGCGCTGCCATCACTGGCGGTCAGCGGGTCGCCACGGGCGATGGTCAGGGCCTGCCGGATGATGGTGTCTGGATCGTGATGCACCGCGCCCGGCAGCTGGCGCGACAGCAGATGCCCGGCGTTGTCGTAAGCGCGGTCGGCAAAGGCTTCGAACCACAGGGTCAGACCGTACTCGTCGCCCAGCGCCTGGGCCGCACGGTTGTCACGGGTGGCCATCAGCATCAGCGGCAAGCTGTCGTCGTAGGCGGCCACGGCCTGGATCACCGCACGCAGCTGTGCAGGGTTGGCCATCATGTCGTTGTACATGGCGCCGTGAGGTTTGACGTAGCTGACCCGCGTACCCTGCGCCCGGCAAATACCATCGAGAGCGCCTATCTGGTAGTGCAGCAGGTCCTGGATTTCCTGCGCGGTGTACGTCATGGAACGCCGACCGAAGCCTGCCAGGTCTTGATAAGCCGGGTGCGCACCAATTTGCACGCCGTGCTGCAATGCCAGGCTGACGGTCTTGCGCATAATGCTCGGATCGCCGGCGTGGAAGCCGCAGGCGACATTGGCGCAATCAATGAATGGCATGACTTCGGCATCCAGACCCAAGGTCCAGTTGCCAAAGCTCTCGCCGATATCGCAATTCAGAAGCAGGCGGCTCACGGTAAAGACTCCTGTAGGTTTTATTTTTTTGTAGTGTGGGATCTTTTGCCAAGATCTCGCAACGCTGTTGTCGTGGGCCCCGACGACGCTTATCGTGAGACAGCTCGATTTTTGGCGCACAGCTGCTGTTGCGTCCAACTAATAAAAACCGATCCATGCATAAGAAAAAGTTGACTCCATGAATTTGAAGTTTCTCGAAACCTTCGTCTGGGTAGCCCGTCTCAAGAGTTTTCGCCTTACGGCGGAGAAGCTTTTCACCACCCAGGCCTCGATCTCCAGCCGCATCGCGGTGCTGGAAGGCGAGTTGGGGGTCAAGCTGTTCCTGCGTGACTCTCGAGGTGTAAGCCTGACCCCGGACGGCATGAAGGTGCTTGAGTATGCCGAGCAGATGATGGTCACGCTGCAAGGGCTCAAGCAGTCATTGGAAACCACCAGCAGCAAGGTCGGGCGGATCCGCATCGGCGCGATGGACACAGTGATCCACACCTGGCTCAGTCCACTGGTGACTGAACTGATGAATCACTTCCCGTTGGTGGAAATCGAGCTGGTCGCCGATACAGCATTGAATCTCTGCGATCAGCTGCAAAAAGGCTTTCTCGACCTGATCCTGCAAACCGACCTGATGCGCCAGGAAACCGTGCGCAGCCTGGAACTGGCCAGCCATCCCATGGGCTGGATTGTTGCCAGTCATTCGATCTACAACCGCGACTATGCTTCCCTCGCCGACCTGGCCCAGGAGCGGATCATCACCTACTCGAAAAACTCCCACCCACATCAGGATGTACTGAGCCTGATGCGGGCCCACGGCGTACCCGCGCCACGCATGAACTGCGTGAACTCGGTCTCGGCGATTACCCGATTGTTGCGCGACGGTTTTGGCATCGGCGCGCTACCGCCGGTACTGGTCAGCGAAGAATTGGCGCGAGGCGAGTTGGTATTGCTGCCCATGGCGCAGCGCTTGCCAAACCTGCAGGTGGTGGTGTCGTGGCGGGTTGGGGTGGAGTTGGTGGAGGAGATTGTTGCGTTGTGCCAGAGCGTAGTGGCGCGCTATGCCGAGGACGTGGGTGAAGAGCGCATGGTGCTCAGCCAACCAAATCGGCTGAAGAAACCCGATTAAACCTGTGGGGGCTTACTCGCGATGACGGTGTACCAGTCAGTGCAGCAGCGACTGACACACCGTCATCGCGAGCAAGCCCGCTCCCACACAAGCCCTGAATATGCCTTACAGGCCCTTGAGGTCGCGCTCTTCGATCGGCCGGCTCTGGCGCAGGCGCTTGCCGCCCAGAACCACCCAGTCGATCAAGCGAAACAGGCATTCCAGGCCGAACGACAGCAACATCGCACCGCCCAGCCCCCAGCCCATGGCTTCGGGGGTCAGGAGGATCTGGTAGCTGTAGCCTTGCCAGGTTTCCCGGCGAATATCCGCATCAGCCGCCACGGCGACCTGCAGCACGCGGATATACCACGGGCCTTGCATGGCCTGGAACTGCTTGTCCAATGCCACCTGGCGATCAAGCAACGTACCGAGGCTGTCGGCATCACTGCGAAAAACCGGGTCATCGCTGGCGCGGTAATGGGCCACCAGGGCTTGCAGGTCGCCCTTGAAGAACTGTTGCGCGGTGCTTTCAAAGCCGCGCAAGCCGGTCTGGGCCTCAATCAAATGAGCCTCGACGCGTTTGGCGTAATCACTGACAAACCCCGGCACCTGAACGCCGACCAACAAGCCAACGGCAAACAGCACCAGACGCAGATAGCTGAGCAACATAAACGACGTCCTTATTCGGTCTTGCCCTGGCTGACGCATTCACCGCGCCGCCACAGGCTCCACTGGCCCGGTTCGTAGCGGGTCCAGGTTTCGTTTTCGGTCAAGGGTTCGGTGGCAATCACCGTCACCACGTCATTGGGGGTGGTTTCCGCCTGAAAATCGACGATCACGTCGACATCTTTCAAGCGCGCCGGGCCGAACGGCGCGCGACGGGTGATTTGCGCCAGCTTGGTCGAGCAATAGCAGAACAACCAATCACCGTCGCTGAGCAGGCAGTTGAACACGCCTTTACTGCGGTATTCGGTGCAGGCTGCGATCAAGTCCGCAAGTACCTCTTCGATATCCACCGGCTCCGGAAACGCCTCGCGGACCCGGTTGAGCAGGTCACAGAATGCCGCTTCGCTGTCGGTATCGCCCACCGGCCGGTAAAAGGTCGCCTTGGGGGTGAAGTCGGCCAACTGACCGTTGTGGGCAAAACACCAGTTACGTCCCCACAATTCGCGAACGAACGGATGGGTATTGGACAGACATACCTTGCCCACATTGGCCTGGCGGATGTGGCCAATCACGACTTCACTCTTGATCGGATAGCGCTGCACCAGCAGCGCGACTTCCGATTCGCTGCTGGCGGCAGGGTCCTGGAACAGACGCAGGCCACGGCCTTCATAAAACGCGATGCCCCAGCCGTCGCGGTGGGGGCCGGTGCGCCCGCCGCGTTGCATCAGCCCGGTAAAGCTGAAGACGATATCGGTCGGTACGTTGGCACTCATGCCCAATAGTTCACACATGCCAAGGCTCTCGCTGCAGGGCGGACGACGTTATAGACGCGGTTCGACCCGCATGCCGCTGACAGCGGCTGCCGGACGGCCGTAAAGCTCGTCTGCGAAAGGCTCATCGCTTGCCGGCTCGGCCTGTGCCGCCACGTCCGCCTTTTGCTTACGGCGAGCCTTGGCCGCACGCTCGATAGGCCAGCGGATCAGTACAAACACCAGGTACAGGCCGAAGGCGATGATCGTGTACATGAACAAATCGGAAACCGCGCGCCAGGCGTTATTGCCCACCTTGAGCAGCAGGTCCATGGCAGTGATGGCGACGGCGGGAGCAAATTGTTCCTTGACCGGATCGACAACGGTCGGGCTCAACAACAACACAGCCACCAACAACCGCAGCGGCTCGCGCAACCAGCGCCAGATCCAGCGGGTCAGGCGAAACCACACCAACAGGCAGCCCAAAGCGGCGAAGGCGTAAAGGCCCCAAGCGGTCAGATAGTCGTTCTCGGTCATGGTGTCCATGGCAAGGTAGGCAAACAGGCCGCTATGATAACGGCTTTTCCGTGTCGCGGCTGCAACGCCGTCGGCCAACCGCCAGACAGAGAGTGATCCATGCCTCCATCAACCCGCGTCACTGCCGCCCCGATTGCCCGCCAGGCCTCTGGCCAAGACCCGTACGCCTGGCTGCAGGAGCGCGATAGCGTTGAAGTGCTGGATTACCTCAAGGCCGAAAATGCCTGGCAAGAGACGCAGCTCAAGGATCAGGAAGAACTGCGCGAAAGCCTGTTCCAGGAGATCAAGAGCCGCATCCTTGAAACCGACCTGTCCCTGCCCTCCCCTTGGGGGCCTTACCTGTATTACACCCGCACCACCGCCGGTGACGAGTATCCCCGCCATTACCGTTGCCCACGTCCTGGCGATGACGGCCAGCAGATCGATGAAAACGCAGAAGAGCTGCTGCTGGACCCCAACGTCCTGGCCAATGGCGGCTTTTTCGCCCTCGGCGCGTTCAGCATCAGCCCGGACCATCAACGCCTGGCCTACAGCCTGGACACCAACGGCGAAGAGATTTACACCCTGTACGTGAAAGAATTGACCACCGGCAAGGTCAACGAACTGGTCTTTGAAAACTGCGACGGCAGCATGACCTGGGCCAACGACAGCCGGACGCTGTTTTTCGGTGAGCTGGACGACACCCACCGTCCGTACAAACTGTATCGCTATTGCCTGGAAGGTACTGGGGCCGAAGAAATGTTTCATGAGCCTGACGGACGCTTCTTCGTGCATTGCTACCGTTCAAGTTCCGAGCGCCAATTGTTGCTGTCCGTGGGCAGCAAGACCACCAGCGAAATCTGGGTCCTGGACGCCGACCAGCCGCAGCAGGCGTTCACTTGCCTGGCACCGAGGGTCGAAGACCACGAGTACGATGTCGACCACGGCAAGCTTGACGGCCAGTGGACCTGGTTTATCCGCAGCAACCGCGACGGCATCAACTACGCCCTGTACGTGGCTGCCGATACGGGCAGCGTGCCAACACAGGATGACTGGCAAAATCTGATCCCCCACAGCGATGAGGTGATGCTCGACGGCGTCACCCTAAATACCCGCGCCATGACCTTGAGCCTGCGCATTGGCGGATTGCCGATCATCGAAGTTCACCCACAAGGCAAGACTAGCTATCGCGTGGATTTGCCGGATGCGGCCTACAGCCTCTACGTGCAAAACAGCCTTGAGTTCGATAGCGACAAGATCCGCCTGCGCTATGAAGCCCTGAACCGACCGGCCCAGGTCCGCCAACTGGAGTTGGCGAGCGGCGAGCAGCAAGTACTCAAGGAGACTCCGGTATTGGGCGTATTCAACGCCGATGACTATGTCAGCCAACGGTTGTGGGCGACGTCCGCCGACGGCACCCAGGTACCGATCAGCCTGGTGGTCAGGCGTGACCAATTGGGCCAGGCGACGCCGCTGTACCTGTACGGCTACGGCGCCTACGGCTCGAGCCTCGACCCATGGTTTTCCCATGCACGCCTGAGCCTGCTGGACCGTGGCGTGGCCTTCGCCATTGCACATGTGCGCGGTGGCGGCGAGTTGGGTGAAGCCTGGTACCGCGCCGGCAAGCAGGAACACAAGCAAAATACTTTCAGCGACTTTATCGCCTGCGCCGAACACCTGATCGACCAGGGACTGACCACATCCGGACAATTGGTCATCAGCGGCGGCAGCGCTGGCGGACTGTTGATCGGCGCAGTCCTCAACCAGCGCCCGGAGCTGTTCCAGGCGGCGATTGCCGAAGTCCCGTTCGTCGATGTGCTCAACACCATGCTCGATCCGGACCTGCCGCTGACCGTCACCGAATATGACGAGTGGGGCAACCCCCAGGAGCCCGAGGTGTATGAACGGATCAAGGCCTACGCACCCTACGAAAACGTCAGTGCCCAGGCTTACCCGGCGATGCTGGTGATCGCCGGCTATAACGACAGCCGCGTGCAGTACTGGGAGGCCGCCAAATGGGTGGCCAGGCTGCGCGCCCGTAAAACCGACGACAACCTGTTGCTGCTCAAGACCGAACTGGGCGCCGGCCACGGCGGCATGAGCGGTCGTTACCAGGGCCTACGCGACGTCGCACTCGAATATGGCTTTGTGTTCAAGGCGCTGAGGCTGGCTTAGGGCGCTCCAGCGGCTTGCTGGCATTTTGCTGCAGGCCAGGCAAAGGCTGGTCCTTGGGCGGCTTGGGCATTGCAATCGGTGGCAGCAACGGTGCCCCACCGCCTTGCGGCTTGGGGGCGGTTGGCGGAGTCACTTGCGGATAAGGAGTGGGGGTTGCAGTGCCCGGCGCGCCCGTGGTGGACGTCGGCGTATTCGGCACCGGCTGCAGTTGTTGAGCCTGGGCGGCACCAAGGGTGAACACGCTGCATGCAATGGCCGTTAGAATGCTGCACTTCATCGATGGCTCCATGGCCTGACTGTTAACCAGTCCCAAGGCTACTCCCAACCGCGCAAGAATGCCCTTCTCAATGAGATTTCCATGAAACGTTTCGTTCTGCTGGACACCACTCCGATCCCCGACAACGGCGGTGCCTTGTGCCTGTTCGAATACGGTGAGGATTTTGTCATCAAGATCCAGGGTGGTGACGGCGGACAGCTGATGAACACCCGCATGCACGGCTCCGAGGATGCGCTGGCCGAAATTCCCTGCCGCAAGGTGGCAGGGCGTCCAGGCTCACGGGTATTGATTGGCGGCCTGGGCATGGGCTTTACCCTGGCGTCGGCCCTCAAGCATCTGGGCAAGACCGCCGAAGTGGTGGTCGCCGAACTGGTGCCAGGCGTCGTGGAGTGGAATCGCGGCCAACTGGGGGAAAAGTCCGGGCGCCCCTTGCTCGACCCGCGCACCGTAATCCGTATGGAAGACGTGGCCAAGGTGCTGCAAGCCGAGCCTCAAGGCTTTGATGCGATCATGCTGGACGTCGACAACGGCCCCGAAGGCCTCACGCAAAAAGCCAACAGTTGGCTGTATTCAGCCGGTGGACTGAGTACCTGCGCCAAGGCCCTGCGGCCCAAGGGCGTGCTGGCCGTGTGGTCAGCCAGCGCAGATCGCCTGTTCAGCGAAAGACTGCGCAAGGCCGGCTTCAAGGCCGAGCAAGTGCAGGTCTTTGCCCATGGCAACAAAGGCACCCGGCATACCATCTGGATTGCCGAAAAGCTCAAGGGCTGAAGTGACCGGCGACAGCTGCCAATTACCTGGGCAACAGCTAGAATCAACGCGACCCGTGACCCCTTCAATAAAACAGGCACCCTGATGAGCTCGACCAACCCGCCCTCCCACACCGCCAAGCTGGATCGCATCCTCGCCGATGCCCAGCGCGACCGGGAAATGGGCTACCGCGACAAAGCCCTGAAAATGTACCCTCACGTGTGTGGCCGTTGCGCCCGTGAATTTGCCGGCAAGCGCCTGAGCGAACTGACCGTGCATCACCGCAACCACAACCATGACGACAATCCCCAGGACGGCTCCAACTGGGAATTGCTGTGCCTGTACTGCCACGACAACGAACATTCGCGCTACACCGACCAGCAATACTTCGGCGACGGTTCCACCAGCAGCCCGACGATTGCCAAGGCCACCCACAACCCGTTTGCCGCGTTGGCTGGGTTGATGAAAAAAGACAGTTGAACGTTGCAAGCCTCAAGCAGCAAGAAAAAAGCCGCTCTGCTTTTCACTTGCAGCTTGAGGCTTGCCGCTATAATGCTGCCTTTTTAAGGCTTCCCCGTGGGCAATAAACGCTACAGTTGCATCGGTCTGTATAACCCCAAATCCCCCGAAAACGTCGGCTCGGTCATGCGCGCCGCCGGTTGCTATGGCGTGGCTTCGGTGTTTTACACCGGTAAACGGTACGAGCGGGCCCGAGACTTTATTACCGACACCAAGAAGGTCCACCACGACATTCCGCTGATCGGCATTGATGACCTGAAAAAAATCCTGCCCCTGGGCTGCATCCCGGTCGCGGTCGAGCTAGTGGAAGGTGCCCGTCCACTCCCCGAATACACCCATCCCGACCGCGCGTTGTATATCTTCGGCCCGGAAGACGGCTCGCTGGACAAGGAAATCCGCGACTGGTGTGAAGATGTGATCTACATCCCGACCACCGGTTGCATGAACCTCGCGGCGACGGTCAACGTGGTGCTCTACGACCGGCTTGCCAAGGGCAATAACACCCGTTCGGGCCCCAAGTACTGATTTTTCGGGAACATCCTGGGCGTGCATGCAGTCAGCTACATATCAATGACCTTTCGTTGGAGGCAGACCTATGAGCGACAATAAAATCCCGAGCCCGGTGATTGAATCCACTCCTTTCCAGACCCAGCGGACGCAGAACGTCCAGGGCTGGGAGCGTATTGGGTCGCTGGCCGGGGGCGTGCTGATGATGGGCAAAGGCATCCGTCGAGGCGGTTTTCGTGGATTGATTCAGGTGGCGATTGGCGGCATGGCCCTGGCCCGCGGTATCAGCGGCCACTGTTCGGCCAAGTCGTTGCTGGAGAACAGTCGTCAGGAAATGAACACGATACGGACCAAGATCGAACGGGCTGGGGAGGAACTGAAGAACCTCAAGACCCAGACTGAAGTGGCTGCGCAAAAAACCACCAAGACTGCGGATTGAGCCAGTGACCTACTGTAGGCGCCCCCCCGCGCCTACACTGGTCAACGTGGGCTTGACTGATCGGCAACTCAACTTACCGTAGAAGTTTACTGTCCAGTACATCCGACGACTCACCAATAACACTCTCGGCCACCTGCACGAACTCCCGAGTGCTGATGCTCTCCAGGCGCATCACTGCTTGAGTCAAATCATCCAGCGAACGCTTGTTATGGGTTTTCAAGCGTATCTCGCGATCCAACTCCTGCAGTAATATCACCGAGCGCGCCACAGCAGCGCCGTTGACGTGCTCACCGCGCAATGTCGCAACACCTTTGCCCTCCTTGCCCAGACGAGCCTGAATCGCGGCATAACGTTCATCACTGATCCCGCCGGCACGGCGCAGCAGTTCGATGGCGTAATACTGCGCCAGGCCTTCGCTAATCCAATCACTGCCTTGGTGATCATTCAAACGCGCGATGGCCTGCACCACTTCACGGATCAACGGGCTGCTGCCGTTTTCGCTGACCAGTGGCGTGCGGCTGTTGAGGTAGATCGAGTCACGCCCGGAGAACACGCCCCGCCGCATAGGATCGCTGGCTCCGACCACCAGCAACTTGGCAGGGTGCCGAGGGAATACCGCCTGTACCTGGGGCCAGACGAACGTCAATAGTGTCAATACCTCCATGCGGCGCATGGCTTGACCCTTGGGCGAGGTGACAGTGATTTCGGTGTCCCCCAGGCGCGCTCGTCGACTGCCCAGGTTACCAGCAAGCATCCAGCCGGTCGGGCGATCAAAAAGGCGGGACACGTTGTCGATACGAAACTTGTTCTTGCCGATGCGCGGCCAGGTGGTCTCGACGCTTTTCCAGCCTGCGGGAAGCTCGAAGGTCAGTCGCGATACCAATTCGATACCGTCCTGCTGATCGAGACGAGCCGCCGGCACCAGGTCGTCACCGCGAAACAGCGCCCAGTCGGGGGTCATGCGCGTTTCATAGATCTCGGCCTTGCGCGCATGACTCAAGCGTACGCGGTAGGTCAAACTGGCCTTGTCGGCGCTCGGCTGCCACAGACCACGAGGTTCACCGCCAGATGCCCCCGGCATGATTTGCCATTGACCGTCGGCCTTGAAGTCGCTGTAGCTACCTTCACGGCCCAGGGCAAAGTCCAGGCTGCGCACGGCCGAGCCCTGGGATAGGCTCAAACGCACCTCGGCCTGATCGCTCTGGGGCAACAGCTTGACGTGATAATCGAGGTCGACTTTCTTCGCCGACCACGCCGACACACTCAACCCCAGCATTAGCAGGCCCGCAGCCAGCCTGACGGCAATTGCCATACGTGCTCCTTACTCAGCCGGCACGAAAAATCAGGTAATCCTCCCAATCATCCTCGGCCACACTACCTTCGCTGAGCATGCGCCCGGATTGGGAAATACGTTCATGGTGTACCGCGTCGCGGTCTCCGCAGACCAAGTGGTGCCACAGCGGCAAGTCCTTGCGTTCGCTGACCAATCGATAACCACAGGTGGGCGGCAGCCATTTGAACTGATCAGCCTGGCCCGGTGTGAGCTGGATGCAATCAGGCACCGAGGCTCGACGATTAGGATAGTCGGTACACTGGCAAGTCTTAAGGTCCAGTAACTTGCAGGCGATACGCGTGTAATAAACCGTATTGTCGTCTTCGTCTTCTAGCTTTTGCAGGCAGCACAGGCCGCAGCCGTCGCACAGCGATTCCCACTCCTCCTGGTCGAGGTGCTCAAGGGTTTTACGTATCCAGAAAGGTTCGACTTTGGCGGCCATGGCTCTACATCAATATCGGTATGTTAAAAGGCCGCCAGTCTAGTGCCCAAGCCCTCTGGGGCCAAGCGCTTACGACTACCGGTATGACAAGACTTGTAAGCAGCTCGGCCAGGAAGTAGCTTTGAGGCCGATTATTTCATCAGGATTCGCCCATGAGCCCCCAGCCACGCGTTGCCGATTATCCGATCCACACACAGTTCACCAACCGCTGGTCGCCCCGTGCCTTTACCGGCGAGAGCATCCCGGTAGAAACCCTGCTGAGTTTCTTCGAAGCCGCCCGCTGGGCGCCCTCGGCTTACAACTCACAGCCTTGGCGTTTTCTCTATGCTCGCCGCGACACTGCGGACTGGGAACGTTTCCTCGGCCTGTTGAACGAATTCAACCGTGGCTGGGCGCAGCATGCGTCGGCCTTGGTGATCCTGGTCTCGAAAACCCACTTCGCAATACCAGGTGCGAGCGAAGAGACCCCGGCGCTGTGGCATACGTTTGATACCGGTTCTGCCTGGGGCCACCTGGCACTGCAGGCCAGCCTCAGCGGTTGGCATACCCACGGCATGGCCGGCTTCGATCAGGAACTGGCCCGCAAGGAGCTGAAAATCCCCGAAGGCTACGCACTGCATGCGGCCGTGGCCGTCGGCAAGCTGGGAGACAAGTCGACCCTGGCCGACTATCTGCAAGAGCGCGAAAACCCAAGCCCGCGCCGACCGTTGAGCGAGCTGGTGGCCGAAGGGGATTTCAACCTCCAGGACCGATGAAGAGCGGATGTGAACGTGCTTGCCCCGAACCGAGGGCAAGCCGGTGTTTAGCCCAACTGCCGGTTATGTCAGTACCCGCGCTCGAAACTCACTTCCCCACGCAACGGCGCCTTGGCCTGATACGCCCGCACATTCTCGACAAACAACGCCACCATCATTCTTGGGCAGGTCGGTGCCGAACTGTGCCCGGTCAGCAGCAGGCCCCAGGCGGTCCAGAACGGATGACGCTGAGGCAACGGTTCCTGACGGCAAACGTCGATTACCGCGCCGGCCAGGTGCCCTTCTTTGAGCGCCTCCACCAGATCGGCGTCCACCACCGCCACACCACGCCCGACGTTGATGAACAGGCCGGTCGGCTTGAACTGCTTGAACAGCGCTGCATCGTACACATCATGGGTGTCCGGCGTGTTGGGCAGCAGGTTGACTACATAATCCACCTCACCGACCAGGCGGCCCAATTGGTCCAGCCCCGCCACTTCGATAAATGGCGACTGCTCGCGAGCGTCGCTGGCGATGCCGTACAACTCGACACCAAAGGGCAGCAGAAACCGCGCCACCGTTGCGCCGATATCGCCAGTACCGACGATCAGTACCTTGCGCCCCGCCAGGCTCTGGCCCATGCGGTTGTCCCACTTGCGCTCGACCTGGCTGACCAGCCGCGCCAGCACTTCACGTTCGTGACCGAGCATGTAGGTAAGCACGTATTCGGCCATCACCTGGCCAAAGATCCCCACGGCGCGGGTCAAGCGATAGTCGCGTGGCAAGCCGTCAGCCAGCAGCGGGGTGATGCCGGCCCAAGTCGATTGCAGCCATCCAGGCTGGTGCCCCTGGCGCAGCAGAGTCGCCAATAGGTCCGGCTGGCCCAGCCACACTGGGCAATCGGCGGCCAGGCGCGACAGTTGAGCCGAGTCTCCGCTGGTCAATACTTCAAGATCCGGCGCCGCTTCGCGCAGCAGTTGGGCGTACAACGGGTGGTCCTGTTCTGCAATCAGAACGCGCATGGTTCAAACCTTTCAAAAACAGTACGGGCGGCCGCCGCTGACAGATTCACTGCACATGCCGGGGCCGCCAGGTCATTCGATTCCATTGATGAGCGTACGCCGGACAGCGTACTTACCGATCACATCGGGTCATTACGGCGCAGCAGCTCTTCGGGCAAGTGCTCGATGTACTCGTCCTCGGCCGGCGGCATTTGCAAGTGGTATCCCTGTTTTTCGAGGTTTTCCAGGACCACGACAATGTCTTCGCGCGAGAGCTTGCGCTCGGGGCTCAGCACCAGGTCAAACGCGTGATGAGGCTTGCCGAACGCGGCCAGCAGGGTTTCCGGGACTCGCTCCAGGGCATCGCTTTTGAGCACGTAGAGGTACATCTCGTTTTTTTTCAGGCTGCGATAAATGGAGCAGATACGTTTCAAGGCTGTTCTCCGGCAGTGGCCAGGCTGTCCAGCAGCGCCTGACCCATTAGCTCGCGGCGCCAGCCACGCAGCGAGTCAGGCAATTGGTATGGCCCCTCGGGGTAGCCACTTTTGACCAGGGCCTCGAGGGTTTTCTTGCGCAGCATCAGCTCCGGGGCCATGTCCAGGCGTTCGGCGAACGTCTGGCCAAGGGCGCGCAGTTGCTTGATCAACACCGCGGCGTCAACCGGCAACGGCTCAGGCACGGCCGGTGGCCACTGGTCCATGGGCACGCTGGCGGCACGCTTGATCAGGCCAAGCAGAAACTCGCCGTCCTGACGTACGGTCCGCGGGTGCATGTCTTCGATTTTGCCCAGGGCGGCGAGGTTATCCGGTTGGGATTTGGCCAGGGGCCATAACGAGTGTTCACGCACGATGCGATTGCGCGGCAAGTCGCGGGCACGGGCTTGCTGCTCGCGCCAGGCACACAGCTCGCGCAGTACAACGAGCTGCGCGCGCGACAACTTCCAGGCCAGCTTGGCGTCGCGATACACCTCGTAAGGGTCGATATCCCGGCGCAGGTTGGCAACCAGTTCGGCGCCATCCTCCAGGACCCAGGCGTATTTATCGTCGGACAGTTGCGGGCGCAGGCGAATATAGACTTCTGCCAGATGCACGGCGTCTTCGGCGGCGTAGCTGACTTGTGTCTCGGACAATGGCCGCTGCAGCCAGTCCGAACGGGTCTCGCCCTTGGGCAGCTCGATATCGAGCACTGCTTGCACCAGGCGCGAATATCCCATGGAGAAACCCAGGTTCAGGTAAGCCGCCGCCAGTTGCGTGTCGAACAGCGGCACTGGCAGGCTGCCGGTCAGGCGCAGCAACACTTCGAGGTCTTCGCTGCAGGCATGTACCACCTTGATCACCGCCGGGTTTTCCAGCAAGGCGGCCAGGGGTTGCCAGTTATCGATGGTCAGGGGATCGATCAGGTAAGCGCGCGCACCATCGCCGATCTGGATCAACCCGGCGATAGGATAGAAGGTATCGACCCGCATGAATTCGGTGTCGAGGGCTACGAATGGCAACTGCTGCCATTCGGCGCAATGTTGGCCCAGGCTATCGTTGTCGCGGATCCAGTGAATATCGATGGCCACACGGCTCTCCCTTGAAGAATGGCGCGCAGTATATATCGCCAGAAGGACTTTCGAGCATCTGCAGTGCGCCAGCAGTCATGAAAACTCTGACAGAGGACGAAGAATCGGCCTACGGATGGGAGTTATCTTCTTTTACGCAGTACATAAACCCGCCACAAGCTGGAGCCGGGCATGAATTCTTGCTGATTGAGGATTTTGAACCCGCACTGCCTGAATTCGTCCTCGACCCGGGGCCGGTGCTGGGAGTCACTGCTGACCGACACAATCACTGTGTCGCGGCTGACCCGATGAAACTCTTTCAGGAGCGCCAGTCTCGCGTCAGAACCGGGCACATGCCGAAACAATTCCAGGCAGAAGATGCAGTCCACCGCATTGGCCGAGAGGGCTATGGAAAACGCCGAGCCTTTGAACGTCTTGATCCGCCGCAGCAGTGACGCAACGTGATGGGTCTGGGCATGGTCAAGCATGTCCTGGGACTGGTCCGAGGCGAGAATCACCCGGTTGCGGTGTTCAGCCAACACTGGCCAGAACCGCCCCGGGCCACACGCCAGGTCCAACACCAGCCCCGGCTCCCCCGCCACTTTAAGGGCCTGGCGCACCAAGCGTTCATCGCGCCACAACCACAGACGCCGCAACAACCCCTGTGGACGTGTGTCGCCACAGGACCGGGCGTGCTCACGATCACAGCGCTTGGCGAATTCAGCCTCGATGGACGAGAGGGAGGGTGACGGCATCACAGGACTCTTGTGTATGAAATCGGTGGTAACGGACCTAGGAAAATTCAGCTTAACCACCACCACGTGAAAAAAAAGTCGAAGGCCTCACCGCTCGTCACAGTGCAATCAAGCCTGATGCAGATACCAGCGCCAGTCCTGCTCGCCGACCTCGCCCATGAACTGACGATACTCGGCCCGCTTGACCGCCAGGTACACACAAAGGAACTCGCGGCCAAAGGCTTCGCGAGCCCAGGCCGAGCCTTCGAGGGCACGCAAGGTGGTCAGCCAGTCAGTGGGCAGCAACTCTGTGGCCTGCGCATAACCGTTGCCCTCTACCGGCGCGCCAGGGTCGATTTGCTCGCGAATGCCACGATGAATTCCCGCCAGAATCGCCGCCGCAGCCAGATAAGGGTTGGCGTCGGCCCCACAGATCCGGTGCTCGATATGCCGGGAAAACGCCGGGCCACCAGGCACACGCAGGCTTACGGTACGGTTGTCGACGCCCCAGGTTGCGGCCAGCGGCGCGTAGCTATTGCTCTGGAAACGCCGGTAAGAGTTGGCGTTGGGGCAGAACATCAGCAGCGAGTCGAGCAAGGTGCCGAGCATGCCACCCACCGCCTGGCGCAGCAGCGGCGTGCCGTCAGGCGCTTCACTGGCAAACAGATTATTGCCGTCGGCGTCCGCCAGGCTGACATGCATGTGCATGCCGGTGCCTGCCAGGTCGTCGAACGGCTTGGCCATGAAACACGCCGTCATTCCATGTTTATGGGCCACACCCTTGACCAGTCGCTTGTAACGCACCGCTTCATCCATGGCTTGCAAGGCGTCGTCGCGGTGTTGCAGGGTGATCTCTACCTGCCCCGGCGCGTATTCGGAAATCGCCGTGCGCGCCGGAATACCTTGCAGTTTGCAGGCGCTATAAAGGTCGGCGAGGAACGGTTCGATCTGTTCCAGCTCCCGCAAGCCGTAGACTTGAGTCGAGCGCGGGCGAGCACCATCCACATCCCGCGCCGGTTGCGGCCGGCCATTGTTGTCTCGCTGCTGGTCGAGCAGGTAGAACTCCAGCTCGGCGGCCATGACCGGGTAGTAGCCGTCGGCCTTGAGTCCCTCGATCACTTTGGCCAATAAGTGCCGTGGGTCTGCCACGGTAGCCGGCATGCCCTCTTCAGGGTGCATGCTGACTTGCACCGCTGCCGTGGGAATCAACCGCCACGGCATGCGCTGCAAACTGCCGCCAAGCGGATAGGCTCGACAGTCGATGTCGCCCACATCCCATACCAGCCCCGAGTTCTCCACATCATCGCCATTAATGGTCAAGCCAAGGATGGTACTGGGCAGCGGCCGGCCGCTTTGATACACCGCGAGCAACTCATCACGGTGCAGCAGCTTGCCACGGGGAACGCCGTTGCTGTCGAGGATGAATAACTCGAACATCTCGATATCAGGATTCTGTTCAAGAAAGGTGTGGGCTTCGTGCAGGGTGGCAAAGGCGCTAGTCATGGGAAACTTCTCATACGTTGGTGTCAGGCAGGCGCACAGGCGCCTCCGGTCAGATGTACGGGGCAATCAACGTAGGAAGTTGTCTGGAGGGCGCGCATGGCGGCAATGCCACAGCGCCCAGAAGGCCAGCTCGGAAGGCAACGCATCGGCACAGGTTCGTCGACAACCCGGACGGCTTGACGCAACGGCGCCTGGCGATGTCTGGGGGTGGGTGTCGGCGCTACCGTCCATGCAGGGATCACAGTGATGAGTTACTCGCCAGCGTCACACGCCTGGGATAAGTCGTTCAATTCAGTCTTGACGGAGTTTGGTTGTACACGGACTAAACATTTGGAACTATGGGCACCCCGCTCACGCCCCAAGGAATCGCCTGGATGAAAGCTCCCTTGACCCTGTGCCTGCTGACCAGCCTGGCATTGCCAGCGTTCGCGGCCCCCCAAGCTTCGCGTCTGGACGAGGTAATCCAGCGCGGTGAAATGACGGTCTGCACCACCGGCGACTATAAGCCCTATACCTATTTACGCGCGGATGGTGGTTACGAAGGTATCGATACTGCGATGGCCGAATCCCTGGCCAAAAGCCTTGGCGTGCAGGTGAAATGGGTGCCCACCACCTGGAAAACCCTGATGCCGGATTTCCTCGCCCAGCGCTGTGACATTGCGGTCGGCGGCATCTCGGTATCTCTTGAGCGCCAGAAAAAAGCCTTTTTCAGCACCGCGATGAACGTCGACGGCAAAATCCCCTTGGTGCGCTGCGCCGATGTGCAGCGTTATCAGACGGTCGAGCAGATCAACCAGCCCCAGGTCCGGGTGATCGAACCTGCAGGCGGCACCAACGAAATATTCGCACGGGCGCACCTGGGCCAGGCGCAACTGCGGCTGTTCCCGGACAACGTGACGATCTTCGAAGAACTGCTGGCAGGCAAGGCCGACGTGATGATCACCGACGCCAGCGAAGCCCGCTATCAGCAGAAGCTCAAGCCAGGACTGTGCGCCGTGAACCCCGAACGCTACATGCAGTACAGCGAAAAGGCCTTCATGCTGCCCCGTGACGACGTGGCCTGGAAAAGCTATGTCGACCAGTGGCTGCATCTGAGCACAGCCACCGGGGCCTATGACGCTATCGTCAATCAGTGGTTGGCAGCGCCTTGAGCACCTCGACAAACACCGCTGTGCGCTGGGGCAAAGGCGGACGGATCTGCATTGCGTGCAGGCAGGCAGGGCTGAGCCCTGGCCACCGCATGGGGCAATACGGGTGGGGTTGGTTGGGGTACATATCCATTGCTGCGGTAACGGCGGCTATTGGTTTCGCTTTTACAGCGAGTCACTTTCGAAAAGCGCGAAAGTAACCAAAGCGCTCTTGCCCCACCACTCGGCACCTCGCTCAGGCTCGGTGTGCCCGCAGTCCGACATTGATTCGGGGGGCCGCCGCGATGGGCCATCCATGGCCCAGCGCGGCTAAACCGGCGTCCTGCCGGTTTACCCCCCAAATCAATATCGGACTGCGGCCAGCGTGGTTTAACGGGGCGGCTAAAATCAAAGTCAAAATCAAAAACAGAGCGCGGCGGCCTGACAGCCGACCTGATCGTGAGCGTACGCGCTGTTGCCTCTACATCCTTATTCGCTGACAACGTCAGCGGTCTGTTGATCTGCTCTGGCTTTTGATTGTGATCTTGATCTTAGGCGCCCCGTTAAACCACGCTGGCCGCAGGCAGGTATTGCGCAGTGGGCACCCCGGCAGGATGCCGGGGTAGCTGCCCTCGGCCATGGATGGCCGATGGCAGCGGGCCCACGGAGCAATGCCTGAATGCGGGCACACCGAGCCTGAGCGAGGTGCCGAGTGGTGGGGCATGTACGGAACAACCACATGGGTTACAAAAAAGTGCATTCACATAGGTGACACTTTGATTGAAACATAGCCGTTTTTTGCGTCCCGGGCATTGACGTGACCGAGGATCACCGGACCGAAGATAACATTCCATACCCCGTCTTTGATCATCTCCATTCCAATGGTTTGATGCCTGAGCAGGTTCCCCACATATATCCGCAGACCATCTCGATTAATGATTCCGCTACCATCGGCCAGGTAACACTCAACATGGCTCGCATACCCCATTTCCGGTAGTTTCTCCGGGTAAGCTCGGGTTGATGGGGTATAGCAGGACGCCGGGGTTTTCTGGCCGAGTGCCTCGTGTCCCCGTTCGTGATTGTAGTGCTGCATAAATCGATCAAAGTGTTTTTGCTGAGCCTCCCAGGCAATGGCCGGCGGTTTGGGAAACGTACTCTTCAATGTCCGGTGCATACGCTCATGACGTCCATTTTGATCTGGTCGACCGGGCTCAATTCGCTCAGGAATAATCCCAAGGCGTAGCCACCAGATCGATAACTGCGACAACCCCGCACGCCCCGTGCTCGCAAACGGCACGCCATTATCGGTTCGGATGCGCTCAGGCATCCCATACTCCCGAAAGACGCGCTCGAAGGTTTGCTGGGTCTCCTTGAGATTGGTGTTAGCCATGCTCTCGCAGGCAAGCAAGAAGCGACTGGCATGGTCCATGATCGTCAGCGGATAACACCAGACACCCGCTCCGGTGAGAAATTGGCCTTTGTAATCTGCGCTGAAGAGTTGATTAGGCGATTCTGCCCTACGCAAAGGCTTGGGATAGACAGCGACACGCTGGCGCAACGGTCGAGACGTGATCAGGTCCGCTGCCTTAAGGATGTTGTAGATGGTCGTTTTAGAAGGCGGATCCTGTCCGGGAAAGCGTTTCATCAGATCGTTCTGAATCTTTTTAGGACCCGGAACCGTTTCGCCAGTAGAGCGAAACTCAATGATTGCCTGCCTCACAACCAGCGGCACCACATAGGTCTGGTTGTGCCGGCGCCGACTACGCTCATCGAGCCCACTGGGCCCCTCTAGCTGATAGCGTTCGACCCACTTATAGCCAGTCTTTCGGCTGATCTGATAGTCCTGACACAGCTGGCTAAAGCTGTGCTCTTCAGACAGATACGCCGCGATGAACATCACTTTGAGGTCCATAGGTTTCAGCTCTTTCCAGGGCATGGTCAGATCCTCGCGAAATCGACCATGCCAGTTAATAACTGTTACCTATGTGCTTGAACTGATTTGTAACCCATGTGGGTGAGTCATACCGGCAAGAGCGTTTTGCTTACTTTTGCGCTCTTCAAAAGTGAGCCGCCGTAAGGGCGGAACCCATATCAGCCACAACCGCAGCAACGGATATGTACCCCAACCAACCAACCTGGCCAGTGCGGCCCCTCAACGGTCCTACTTGCGCAAGGTCGGACACTTCATGGTAGCGGTGGGTTACTACAGCCCGTAACGGTGTCGTTTGAAATCAGGGCCCGGTGCCACGTTCAAAGCTTATCGAGCCTTGTCCCCGCGCCCCCGCAACAGCCGGTTGGGCATCGCAATCGCAGCCGCCAGCCCCAGCAGCGAAACGGCGGCGCTGACCATCAGCAGATGTCGGAACGTGGCCTGCAACTCAGCGCGCAAAGCGTCTTGCGCGGGGCCAGGTGCAGCATTGAGACCATCGAGCAACACATTGCCCGGGTCGCCCTCAGGCATCAGCGCGCCGGTGGCGATGTGGGCAAAGCTTGCGTCCTGCAACAACGCCAACAGCAAGGCCGACATACTCGCGACCCCCACCGCACCACCCAGTGAGCGGAACAAATTAGTGGTGCTGGTGGCAACGCCGATATCGCGCTGCTCTACGGAGTTTTGTGTACCTACCAGGGAGGTCGGGAACTGCATGCCTGCCGCAATCCCGCTGAGCAGCATGAACACACCGCTCAAGACCAGGGCCTGGGGAGCACTGAAGGCCATGCCGAGGATGGCGATCGGGCTCAGTAACGCACCACTGAGGATCATCGGCTTATAGCGGCCGGTCACCGAAGTCATGCGTCCGGCAAAATAGGCTCCCATCGGCAATCCCATCGCCAGTGGCAACAAGTGCAAGGCGGCGCTGTCGGCCCCCGCGCCGGTGACTGTCTGATAACGCAGCGGTATCAGCACGGTCAGCGAAATGGCCTGGAAACTGGTGACGAAAATCGTGCACCAGCACAGCACCGCACTGCGGTTGACGAACAGGTGCATCGCCAGCAAGGGTTCCTGCGTACGGCGCTCATGCCAGACGAACACCGTCAACGCCAGCAGCGCACATACCAACAAGGCCAGCACCTGATCATCGCGCCAGGAATGGCCCTGGCCGATTTCGGTGATACCCAATAACAGCGCCGTCAGGCCAATGATCATCAGCACTGTGCCCAAGTAATCGATGATCGGCTTGCGCTGCGGGACTGGCAGCCCCACCAGCGTACGATGGGCCACCCACCAGGCGCCCGCACCCAATGGCAGGTTGATCAGAAAAACCCAGCGCCAGGACAAATACTCCGTCATGTAGCCGCCCAGTACCGGCCCGGCAACGCTGGCCACCGCGTACATGCTGCTGAAGTACCCCTGGTAACGACCCCGCTCGCGAGGCGCAATAATGTCGCCGATGATCGCCTGGCTCACCGAAATCATCCCACCCGCACCGATCCCCTGAAGGACGCGCGCCAACACCAATTGCTCCATGCTTTGCGCCATGCCGCAGAACAGCGAGGCAACGGTGAACAGCCCCATACCGATCAGCATCATCGGCCGGCGCCCGTACAGATCACCCAGCTTGCCGTAGATCGGCACCGCCACGGTCATTGCCACCATGTACCCGGAAATCACCCACGCCAGCAGGTTGACGTCGTTGAACCGCGCAGAAATGGCCGGCATCGACACGGCGACGATGGTCTGGTCCAGTGCCCCGAGAAAGATCGCCAACATTAGAGCGACCAGGACACTGCGCACGGAAGGGGTGGAGGATACGGGCGAGTTTGATTGGGACACAACTGAACCTGCTGGCAAGGCCACGGAAAAACACCCGCGGGAATGCTCGACATGTTACTCGATAGCCCGCTACTCAATAGCCTCGTAAGGAAGTCCCACGTAATTTTCTGCGATGGTTTTGCGCCCGGCCTCGGAGTTGACGAAATATTCCAGCTCACTCTCGGCAATCCGCTGGCTGAAACCGTCCGCCTCGGGAAACTGATGCAACATAGAGGTCATCCACCAGGAAAACCGTTCAGCCTTCCAGACCCGCCGCAGACAGATCGCGGAGTAACGCTCCAATAGATCCACACGCCCCTCGCGATAGACCTTGAGCAAAATATTGAACAAGGTGCTGACGTCGCTGGCGGCCAGGTTCAAGCCCTTGGCGCCGGTGGGCGGCACAATATGGGCGGCATCCCCCAGCAGAAACAATCGACCGTACTGCATCGGTTCCACGACAAAACTGCGCAGTGGCGCGATGCTCTTTTCAATGGACGGGCCGGTCACCAGTTGCTCGGCCAGGTCCTTCGGCAAACGGTTCTTGAGCTCACTCCAAAAGCGTTCATCAGACCACTGCTCAATCGGTTCCTCAGCCGGCACTTGCAGGTAATAGCGGCTGCGCGTCGGGGAGCGCATGCTGCACAGGGCAAAGCCACGCGGGTGCCTGGCGTATACCAGCTCATCGTGAACCGGCGGTGTCTCGGCAAGAATGCCGAGCCAGCCGAACGGATAAGCCCGCTCGAAGATCTTCAGGGCCTCGGCCGGGATCGATTGGCGCGCCACCCCATGGAAGCCGTCGCAACCGGCGATATAGTCACATTCAACGCGGATGGGTTGACCTTGATGCTCGAAGGTCAGCCAAGGTCGTTCACCTTTGAGGTCGTGGGGCTGCACATTGCGTGCTTCATACAAAGTGATAGCCCCGGATTGCTGGCGGGCAGCCATCAAGTCACGTGTGACTTCGGTCTGGCCGTAGATCATCACGGTTTTGCCATCGGTCAGGGACTCGAGATCGATAGGTTGCCGGCGTCCGTCAAGCACCAGCTCAAAGCCTTTATGGATCATCCCTTCGGCATCCATGCGCTGTCCGACACCGGCCTGGCGCAACAGGTCGACCATGCCCTGTTCCAACACGCCGGCACGAATGCGCCCCAGCACGTAATCCGGGGTCTGGCGCTCTAGAATGAGGGTTTCAATCCCGGCAGCGTGCAGCAGTTGGCCGAGCAACAGCCCCGAAGGACCTGCGCCGATGATGGCAACTTGGGTTTTCAGCGTTTTCATTATTTTTATGACCTGTAGTTTTGCCCGAACGTATTGAGTGAACGCGTTGTCATTGCTTCTGTTGCTGACATTTTTTCACTCAAGTGACCAACACCAAAGGTGAAAACCGAGACAAAACCTGCGCTTTTTGCCAATCGGGGCGATTACCGCACAACTATCCTGAGTCCTGAGTATCGGATTAAAACCATGACCAAAACTGCCAGTTCCGCGATTCCGGTCTTCAAGCTTTACGGTGAAAGCCAGCAATGGCCTACGCCGGATTTGTTGCATTGCGAGACTATCTCTCGGCGTAGCCGTGAGTATCAGTGGGAAATCCAACCCCACCGGCATGCGGACCTGTGTCAGTTGCTGTATGTACACAAAGGCCAGGCACAACTGGAGATTGAAGGCCAGCGCACCACGTTGAGCGAGTCCACCTTGCAGGTGCTGCCGCCCTTGTGCGTGCATGGCTTCCGTTTTTCCGAAGATGTCGAGGGCTACGTGGTGACGCTGGCCGCCCCGTTGATTACGCACTTGCAAGGCCAGTTAGGTGCGGCCGTGGACGGTTTGAGCGCGGTGGGCAGCTACCCGGCGGGCCAGGACGATGACTATCTCAATAGCCTGTTCGCCCGGTTGCAGGACGAATACAACGCAGACTTTGCGGCGCGGGACATGATGATGCACGCCTTGGTCAGCGTACTGTTGGTGTGGATCAGCCGCCAGGCCATCCAGCGCCGTCATTCACGAACGCCCAGAGGTCGAGAGTATTTCCGGCGCTTTACCCAGTTGGTGGAGCAGCAGTACCGCGAACACCCGAAAATCGAGGACCTGGCCCATACGCTGGGCATTTCCGTCTCGCACCTCAACGGCACCTGCCGCGAACTCGGTGGGCAGCCGGCGCTGCAGATCATGCACGACCGCCAATTGCTCGAAGCCAAGCGCCTGCTGACCTACACCAGCATGACCATCAATGAAATGTCCGAGATATTGGGGTTTTCCGACCCGACGAACTTCTCACGCCTGTTTCGCCGGCGTGTCGGGTTTTCGCCCAAAGCGTTCCGCGAGCAATTGAAAGCCGACTCGATCGCCGGATCGCAGGCCTGAAAACTAGCGCAGCGCACTCCAGGTCGCCGAGTAACTGCATGGCCCATGATTACAGGCGGCGGCCATGCCCGGTTGCAGGCGAGCCTGTTCCGCCCGGTAGGCAGCCGTGCCATACAGAGCGGTGGCAAAGGCGCAGAGGACGAAAATCTTCAGGTACTTTCTTGTTTTGATCGTCATGACATTGACCTCTGAACAGATCAAGTAGGTGCTGTATTAAGCATAGGCCAGCGGGGGCAAGTTGCCAGTATTGACGGGTATTCAGCCGCCTTATCGAGCCTGCAAATCGTCATCCCATTGCGGTTGCTCCGGAAACCTCTGCACCAGGAAATCCAGTAGGCTGCGCAACGCCTGGGGCATGTGCTTGCGCGAGGCGTACACCGCGTACATGTTCATCTGCCGAGGCTCGGCATGGGGCAGCAAACGAATCAACTCCCCCCTGCGGATGTAGTCCCCGGCCTGGTAGGTAGGCAACATGGATACGCCCGCCCCGGCCAATGTCACCCGTAGCAAGGTACTGGCCTCATTGGCGCTGATGTTGCCTTGAACCGGTACCGAAACCGGCTCACCGTCTTCCTCGAAATGCCACAGGCTTTTGCCAAAGTAGGAATGGGTCAGGCAATTGTGTAGGACTAGGTCCTGCACCTGCAGGGGCAGCGGATGCTCCAACAGATAAGCCGGCGACGCACAGATGACCGAACGGCACACCGTCAACTTGCGCGCGATCAGATTGGGGTCCAGGTCGTTGCTGGTACGAATAGCCAGGTCAATCCGTTCATCCACCAGGTTCACCGTGCGATCGAGCATTTGCATATCGATGCTCACGAGCGGGTAGCGCTTGACGTATTGCGCCATCGCATCGGCCAATTGTGCCTGGCCGAAGGATGTGCTGACACTCAGGCGCACCAGGCCACGGGGTGCATCATCAGGCTCGCTGACGGCGGCCTGCATGTCGCTGCATAACTCCAGCATCTGTCGGCACCGCGGCAGGGTTTCAGTACCCGCGGCGGTCAGGCTGAGCTTGCGCGTGGTGCGATGCATCAAGCGTGCCCCAACCCAATCCTCCAGCTCCGCCAGATAGCGCGAGACCACCGGGCGTGACAGGTCCAGATGATCGGCCGCCGCCGACTGGCTGCCCAGGTCGACCACGCTGACGAACACCCGCATTGCTTGAAGACGGTCCATGATTTGCCCGTTTTTAGAAACAAACTATGTTAAAGCATCGCATTTTTTGCTGCGCAAAGTGCAACTAAGCTCTATCCATCGCCTGCCAAGGCCACCGCCAACTGGAGTTGCATATGCTCACCACGCTCAAGCGTTTTGTACTGACCACCGCCGTGCTGGGATTCACTGCCCACGCCAGCGCAGCGGACTTGACCCTCGATGTCTACAACCCAGGTGAAACCGCGATCTTCCCGGTCAGCTCGGTGCTGGTCAGCGGCGAGAAAAACGCGATCCTGGTCGACGCGCAGTTTGGCAAAGGCCAAGCTGAACAGTTGGTGCAAAAGATCCGCGCCAGCGGCAAACAACTGACCACCATCTACATCAGCCATGGTGATCCGGACTACTACTTCGGCCTCGACACTCTGACCCAGGCATTCCCCGAAGCCAAGGTGCTGGCCAGCCAGCCAGTAGTGGACCATATCAAGGCGACCGTTGAAGGGAAATTGGCGTACTGGGGTCCGAAAATGGGTGCCGACAAGCCAGCCAAAACCATCATTCCACAGGTCCTTGAAAGCCAGAGCCTGACGCTGGAGGGCAAGCAGTTGCAGATCATCGGCCTCGACGGTCCGCAGCCCGACCGCAGCGTGATGTGGATCCCGTCGATCAAGGCCGTCGTCGGCGGTGTCGTGGTTTCGCAGAATATTCACCTGTGGATGGCCGACACCCAAGGTGCGCAGTCCCACGCCGACTGGCTGGCCACTCTGCAGCAGATCGAACAGTTGAAACCAAAGACTGTGATCCCCGGCCATTACCTGGGCACACCGACACCTGAATCGGTGAAATTCACCGCCGACTACATCAAGGCCTTCGATAAAGAAGCAGCCAAGGCCAAGGACTCCGACGCACTGATCGCAGCGATGAAAAAACGCTACCCGACCCTGGCCGATGAAAGCTCCCTGGAACTGAGCGCCAAAGTCGCCAAGGGCGAAATGAAGTGGTGAATTGATTCAACCTTTTAACGCACTGGAGAACGTCATGAGCAAGATTGCAATCATTGGTGCTACCGGCCGCGCCGGTAGCCAATTGCTGGAAGAAGCCTTGCGCCGCGGGTACAGCGTAACGGCGATCGCCCGCAACACCGCCGCTATCGCCGCGCGCCCAGGCTTGACCGTCAAGCAGGCAGACGCCCTCGACGCTCAGGCCTTGCACGAGGCCATCAGCGGCAACGACGTGGTGATCAGCGCTGCGCACTTTTCCAGCCTGCCTGCCGAAGCCGTAATCACCCCAGTGAAACAGGCCGGTGTAAAACGCCTGCTGGTGGTGGGCGGCGCAGGTTCGTTGCTGCTGCCCGACGGCAGCCGGGTCATCGACAGCCCTGGTTTCCCTGCAGAATACAAGGCCGAGGCCAGTGCCGGCGCGGCATTCCTCGACACCCTGCGCCAGGAAAAATCACTGGACTGGAGCTTCCTGTCGCCCTCGGCAGAGTTTGTCGAGAGCGAGCGCACTGGCAAGTTCCGCCTCGGCCAGGATGATCTGCTGGTAAGCAGCGAAGGCCGTAGCTGGATCAGCTTTGCTGACTTTGCAATTGCCTTGATCGATGAAGTGCAAGTGCCGAGACATTCACGCCAGAGGTTCACCGTCGGCTACTGAAGCAAGGTATTTGATCGCTCCCATGCGGGGGCGATCTGTACCCGCATTTTTTCAATAGCACCTGCGACTTTCTCATTTGCCCCTTCCTTTGCAGCCCGGCCTAATGATGCCCTTGTCAGGCAAAGGCCCTCCCATGGAAAACGTTCACGCAAAACCTGCCACCGCCTTCTGGCTGATGATCAGCGTGGTGCTGGTGGCACTCAACCTGCGCCCGTCCATGGCCGCAATCGGTCCGTTGCTGTCATCGATCCGAGGCGAGGTGCCGCTGAGTTTCAGCAGTGCCGCGTTATTGACCATGCTGCCTGTGATGGCCATGGGCCTGGCGATGTTCTTCGGCATGGGCGTAGCCAGGCGTTTTGGCGAACACCGCAGCATTATCGTGTCATTGCTGGTCATCGGCCTGGCCACCGTATCGCGGTTGTTTCTCGATTCTGCCGCCGAACTGATCCTCAGCGCCATCGCCGCCGGAGTCGGGATTGCACTGATCCAGGCGCTGATGCCGGCACTGATCAAGTCGCGCTTCAGTGACAACGTTTCACTGTTCATGGGCCTGTATGTCACCGCTATCATGGGCGGCGCGGCCCTGGCGGCATCGTTCTCCCCCTTCGTCCAGGTGCAGACCGGCAGTTGGCGCATCGGCCTGGCGATCTGGGCGGTGCTCGCGGTGCTGGCGCTGCTGTTCTGGTACGCCCAACGCTCGGTGCTGGCGCCTTTGCCGCACACCCGCGACGGCGCGCAAGCATCGTTTTTCGGCAATCGCCGGGCATGGTTGCTGGCGATTTTCTTCGGTCTCGGCACGGCGTCCTACACCTGCGTGCTGGCCTGGCTGGCGCCGTACTACGTGGAGCAAGGCTGGAGTGAACAGAATGCCGGCCTGTTGCTGGGCTTTCTGACAGCCATGGAAGTGATCTCGGGGCTGATCACCCCGGCCATCGCCAATCGCCGACAAGACAAGCGTGGCGTGGTCGCGATCTTGTTGATGTTGATCATTGCCGGCTTCTGTGGCCTGATTTTGTCCCCGCAACACCTCAGCCTGTTATGGCCGTGCCTACTGGGCCTGGGCATTGGCGGGCTGTTCCCCATGAGTCTGATTCTTTCCCTGGACCATCTGGATAACCCGCACCGTGCAGGAAGCCTGACCGCATTCGTACAAGGCATCGGCTATCTGATCGCGGGCATATCACCGCTGATTGCCGGGATAATCCGCGACCAACTGGGCAGTTTCGAATGGGCCTGGTGGTCACTCACTGCTGTCGTAGTGGTGATGCTGCTGATTGTGTTGCGCTTCGATCCACGCCACTATGCGCGCCATATCCGCTAGCGCGTCGTGTTCAAAACAGTATCTGTCCCACAAGAGACATAGAAATATCCCACAGAGCTTTCTATTGGCACGGACGTTCCGTTAACATTTTGCCTTGTTTGCGCTGCGGTCGCGCAAAAGGCTCACGGACGAAACGGATGCTAAACAGCAACTTGCTTAGAAAGCTCGATATGCAGGACCTGATGGTGTTTATTGCTGTGTATGAGCAAAGCAGCGTCACCGATGTGTCCGAAACCTTGTTCGTCAGCCAATCCACCGTCAGTTACAGCCTCAAGAAACTGCGCACCAGCTTCGAGGATGAGTTGTTTATCAATACCCGGGCCGGCATGCGCCCGACCTACAAGGCCAGCACCATGTATGGCCATGTGCAGAAGATCCTCGAAAGCATCAACCTCTGCCACTCCGGTGCCCCAGCATTCGACCCCACCCGCAAGGCCGTGACATTTAACATCTGCGCGCCCGAATATTTCGAACAACTGATCCTGCCCAGACTGTTGAAAAACTTCGATCAGGCCGACCTGCCAGTGATCGTCAATGTGCAAAAACTGGAAACCGACATTCCCGCCGAAGCTCTGCGCGAGGGGCGCCTGGACCTGGTGATTTGCTTCGGCCCGCACTTTCACCGTGAACATAAAGACTTCAAGACCCAAATGCTGCTGGAAGACGATTTGGTCTGCGTCTTCGACAAACGTGCCGCGCCAAGGGAACAGGCACTCAGCCTGCAGTCCTTTGTTGCCCGACGTCATGTGTTCCCCACGCCCTGGACTTCCAGCACCAACATGATCGACGGCTGGCTGGCTCGCCAGGCCCAGACACGCCAAGTCATTGCCCGTGCCAACAGCTACAGCGCTGCGTTGAAAATGATTACTGGCACCGACTTCATCGTCACCCTGCCCCGCCGTGTGCAACAGCTGCTGGCGTTGGAGCCGGTATTTGGTCACTGCGAAGCCCCCAACGGCCTGCCGGGTTTCACCCTGGATATGCAGTGGCACGAAACCAGCGAGCAGGACAGCGCCAATGCGTGGTTCCGCGAGCAGGTGGCGAAGGTGTGTGGGGGGCTGCAACCGGCAAGCGGCGAGCTTCAAGCGTCAAGCTGAAAGCTGCAAGAAAGGCGCAAAACCAACTTGCAGCTTGAAGCTTACAACTTGCCGCTTTCACCCACCCATAAACGCTTCCAGGCGCGAGCGCATCCAGCGCTCGGCGGGGTCGTTGTCGACATGGCTGAGCCAGACCATGGAGAGATCCAGAGTAGGCGTCTGGAACGGGAAAGGTTCGCAAAACACACTGCCTGACGCGGCCATGGCCTGGGCGGTGTAGTCCGGCAGACTGGCAATCATATCGGTGCCCGCCAGCAAGGCCGGCAAAGAGCTGTATTGCGGCACCGACAACACCACGTGCCGCTTGCGCCCAATCTCCGCCAGCCACTCATCGGCAAATCCTGCAACGTTGGCCGTATGGGACACCAGCACATGGGGCCGCGCGCAGTATTCGTCGAGGGTCAGCGGCGTGTCCGAGGCATCGGCACGCAACACACTGGGACGAATATGGCGCAGCAATTTGCGCTTGGCGTTGGCCGGCAGGCCGCGGGTCTGGGTGATACCCACGGTGATATCCCCGGAAGCCAACAGGTCGGGAATACGCCAATAATCGACATGCTGGACTACAAAGACCACTTGCGGCGCTTCGGTGCGCACGGCACGCAACAGCGGCGGCAACAAGCCGAACTCGACGTCATCGGATAAACCAATGCGAAACGTCATGGTGCTGACGGAGGGGTCGAAGTCGTGGGTCAGGCTCAAGGCAGCCGACAACGAGTCCAGGGCCGGCGACAGATGACGGATGAGCTCCTCGGCTCGCGCGGTGGGTTCCATACGGTGACCGACGCGGATGAACAGCGGGTCATTGAACAGCGTGCGCAGGCGGTTGAGGGCCGAGCTGATGGTCGGCTGGCCAAGAAACAACTTCTCGGCCACGCGTGTCACATTGCGCTCCAGCATCAGCGTTTCAAAGACGACCATCAGGTTGATATCGGCCTTGCGTAACTCATTGCGATTCATGACGAGCGCCTTACTGCCCAAGACAGACGGCAGTTTAGGAACACGAGCGGCCTGCGTCTATGCGCGGGCTATCGGTGCTGGGCCTTTTAGCGCTATAAATCAGCTTTCATGGCAATCGGGAACAGCATTGTGACGGTCATTCTTGCCTTGGCTGTATTGATAGCCGGGTTGGTTATCTGGGGCATCCGGTTTATTGCTCATCCGACGCTCAGGACCTTACTGCGGGTGTTTGTCGGATTATGCCTGGGGGCGGTCGTGGCTTATCTCGTGCTGGCGGCGGGCTTTCCCACGGCGCTGCTGGTATCCCAGGCCACAGCTACCCCGGCATGCTGCCAGGGTAGCTAACATCGCCATCGGCGGGCCGGCGATCAGGTCGAACTCCGCGCCTGCTGCACTACCGATCCGTGCTCGCGCTTCGACTCCTGCCCCTGACGCAGGCGTAAAGCCGCCACCGCTGCCACCACCAACACCAGCGCGATGACTTTCAAGCCATTCATTGCATCCCCGGTGCTCATCTCGATCAACCCCATCACCGAAGGCCCGACAAATCCCCCCAGCAACCCGCAAGCATTGACGAAGCCCAAGCCACCGGCCAAAGCCACACCTTTGAGGCGCGAAGCCGGATACAGGAAGATGATCGACTGCACCACAAAGAACATCACTGCCGACAGGCAAAAGCCCAGCAGACTGAACACTGGCCCCGAGACCGAAGCGATGGCCAGCCCCAGCGCCATGGTCAGCAGCCCGGTGATCAACAGCGACCGGGCACGCTTGGGCGTCGTCGCAAAACGTGGCAACAATACTGCCCCCAGCGCCGCCGCAATCCACGGTAACGAGGTCAGCAAACCCACGCTCATGGTGCTCATGTCCCCGTATCTGCCGATGATGCTCGGCAGGAAAAAAATTACGGTATAGATCGTGATCTGATGGCAAAAATACACAAAGATCGCCAGCAGGATTTGCGGGGTAAGGCACTGCTTGATCGAATGACCGCCCGCGCCTGCGCCCTCTTCGGCTTCGGCCGCGATACGCTGCTCGATGCCCCGTGCCTCCTCGGCACTCAGCCACGGCGCCTTGCTCGGGCGATCCGGCAATTTACGCCACACCACCCAGGCAAATGCCACGGCCGGCAGACCTTCGAGCAGGAACATCCACTGCCAGCCATGCCAACCGAGCATGCCGTCCATACGCATCAGCGCAGCCCCCACCGGCCCACCGATGATGTTGGCAAAACACACCCCCAGCAGAAAATAACCGGTAGCGCGGGCCCGTTGCTCGCGGTTGAACCAATAAGTCAGGTACAGCATCACGCCAGGAAACAGGCCGGCTTCGGCAATGCCCAGCAGCAGACGTAACACATAAAACGATGTCTCGCCCTGTACGAAGGCCATGGCCGCCGAAATCAGGCCCCAGGTCACCATGATTCGTGCAATCCAGAAGCGTGCGCCGACCTTATGCATGATCAGGTTGCTGGGGACTTCCGACAGCGCATACGTCAGGAAAAACAGACCCGCTCCCAAGCCGTAGGCGGCCGCCGAGATGCCCAGATCAATATCCAATTGATGCTTGGCCAGAGCGATATTAGTGCGATCAAGAAAACTCAAGATGTAGGCGATGATCAGCAAGGGCATCAGCTTGACGAACATCAATCGGTTCAATTCCCGCGGTTCGCGTGGAAGGTTTTTGCGGTCGGCAAGCACGTCGATAGTCATGGTGCTATCCCTTTATTGTTGTTGTGCGCGATGAACGGGACCGCGCCATAACGCAGCCCGTCCTCGGATTTAGAAATTGACCTGGTCGCGCCCCTTGAGGCCGAGGATCTCGCGGGCCTCATCGGGCGTGGCGACCCGCCCGCCGAGGGCCTCGATCACCGTACGAATGCGCCGCACCTGATCGGCATTCGACGCCGCCAACTTGCCCGGCCCATCCCACAGCGAATCTTCCAGGCCGACCCGCGCATTGCTGCCCATGGACAGGCCCATGGTCGCCAATGGAATCTGCCCACGGCCGGCGCCGAGGATCGACCATACGTAGTCCTCGCCAAACAAACGGTCGGCGGTGCGGCGCATGTGGGCCAGGTCTTCCGGGTGGCCACCAATCCCGCCGCGCAAACCGAACACCGACTGGATAAACAGCGGCGGTTTGAGCAGACCACGCTCCAGGAAATGAGCAGCGGTGTAGAGGTGGCCGATGTCGTAGCACTCGATTTCAAAACGTGTGCGGTTTTCGGCGCAGGAATTAAGGATGTGGGCAATGTCGCGGAAAGTATTGCGAAAGATCCGGTCATCGCTCTCTTCCAGATACGGTCGCTCCCAATCGTGCTTGAACTCGGTGAAGCGATTGAGCATTTCGTACAGGCCGAAGTTCATCGAGCCCATGTTCAATGAGGCCAACTCCGGTTTGAACTGCAACACCGGTTGCAAACGCTCCTCCACGCCCATGGTCGGCGCTCCACCGGTGGTGAGGTTGATCACCACGTCGCTGGCAGCCTTGATCTGTGGCAAAAACTCAGCGAACAGCGCCGGGTCCTGGCTGGGGCGGCCATCGTTGGGATCGCGTGCATGCAGGTGGACAATCGCGGCACCGGCCTCGGCGGCACCGATGGCGGCTTCGGCGATTTCCTGCGCCGTGATGGGCAAGTGTGGCGACATCGACGGCGTATGGATCGCGCCGGTAACAGCGCAGGTGATAATGACGGGGCGATTTTTGGACATGACGATTCTCCGACTTTTATTCTTATGAAAAAAATCCAGGGTGTAGCTATAGGGTCTTGCGTCGCGCTTTACAGGTATTCGACGTTACCGTCGACACTGATCGCCTGGCCGGTCACGTTGCGCGCGGCGGGTGAGCAGAGAAACAAGGCCATGGCCGCGACATCTTCGGCAGTCACCATGCGCCTGAGGGAAATCTTGTCGAGGTATTCCTGGCGCATCTCGGCCTCTGGAACGCCCACCTGCTCGGCACGGGCGCGGATCACCCCATCCATCCGCGGGCCTTCGACAATACCCGGCAACAAGGCATTGACCCGAATATCGCTCTGCCCCAACTCCGAGGCCAGGGACTTCATCAAACCGACAATCGCCCACTTGGTCGCCGCATAAGGCGTGCGCCAGGCATAGCCCAAACGGCCGGCCACCGAAGCGATATGGAGCAAATGGCCGTGGGAAGATTGCTTGAGCATCGGCACCGCATGGTGGGCAAAGCGGTATTGTGCAGTCAGGTTGATGTTGATCGTGGCCTGCCATTCGGCATCGCTGATCGCATCGATGCCAGCAGTGGGACCAGCGATCCCGGCGTTATTGACCAGCACATCGAGCCCACCGAACTGTTCGCGCTGGACCTTGAACACCGCCTCGATCTGCGCCGCATCGCTGACATCGGCACGAGTAGCAACACTGCCTGGGTACTTGTCACGAAATGCTGCCAAGGCCGACTCACTGACATCACAGACATGCACCTGGGCACCCGCCTCCAGATAAGCCGCCGCCAGCACCTCACCGATACCAGCAGCACCGCCGGAAATCAGTACTCGTAACCCAGGATAGGGCTGCAACCGTTGTAGGACGCTCATGGGCGTTTACCTCCTGAAACAGACAACCGCGAACGGTCGCTATTGACGAGCAGGCGCGCCAGGGAATCGGCGGCCTGCATGATGTCATCGGTCACCGCAGCACGGGCACCGCCGCCATCGCGGGCGGCCAGGGCCTCGACAATGCGCGTATGCGCCTCCATCGAGCGCTGCAGGTGAGCTTTATCGGGGGCCACGAGGGCAAAGCATGGGCCCATGTGCAGCCAGAAATTTTCCACGGCGGCCATGGTCAATTCGGCCTGGGCCACGGCGTAAATACGCCGGTGAAAGGCAAAGTTGGCCCACAGGTAGCGGGACACATCGACTTCGTCGGCCGCCTGCTGCATTTGCTGGCAAAGGTCACTGATTTCATCCAGATCGCTTTTTTCCAGGCGCAACACCGCCTTTTCCGCCAACAAACCTTCCAGGGCGACCCGCGCATCACGGATTTCCCGCAGCCGCTCAACCGTCATGAGGCGGACGCGCAGACGCGAAGTCTCAGTGACTTCAAAGGCATTTTCAGCGCTCAGGCGTTGCAGGGCTTCGCGCACCGGCATGGGGCTGGAGCCCAGGGCCTCGGCCAGACCACGAATGGTCAGTTTCTGCCCAGGCTGGAAGCGACCGCTCATCAGCGCTTCGCGGATCTGGCGATAGACCTGATCTTGCAAGGTATCGCGGGAAACCTGGCGTAGGGTTGGAAGGAGAATCGGACCATCTGTCATGAGTCAAACCTGCGTTGTCATTCTTATACGCAGCAATATGTGATCACAAATCAAATATGTCAAATGCTTTCCTCAAATTATAGTGAGACGGTTGACGTTCAATGCGCTCCTCAATCTAATGGGCCTTCACTTGAAGCAAGGACAGCTGAACCATGAAATTCGCCTACACCATTGTCTACGTCCCGGACGTATCCGCCTCGCTGGATTTTTTTGAAAAAGCCTTCGGATTCAGCCGTCGTTTCCTGCATGAATCCGGGACATATGGCGAATTGGACACAGGCGGTACCACCTTGTCTTTCGCAGCCCATGAACTGGGAGACATGAATTTCAAAGGCGGGCATGTACAAGCTCATGCCTCGAAGCAACCGCTGGGCATGGAACTGGGTTTTGTAACTGAGGATGTGCCGGCGGCCCATGCCAAAGCGCTGGCGGCGGGCGCAAATGAACTGTCTGCCCCGACGTCCAAACCCTGGGGCCAGGTGGTGTCTTACGTGCGCTGCCCGGACGGAACACTCGTGGAGTTGTGTACCGCGATCTGACATTCAAACCCCGCCCGTCGGGCGGGGTTCATTGATCAAGGCTTGAGCGGACGCTCTTCATCCCGCTCGGAAAGCTCCTTGCCATCGTCTGGATGCTTCCAGGTTTGAGGTTTTTCCTCCTCATGCTCATCTCGGCTGCCGTCGCGCTCCGCGCTATCACGCCGCTGCCGTTCAGTGCCCATAACCACCTCCCATCCGTAAGAATTTGATGATGCTTAACCAGCATAGAACAGCACTCGACTCGGCAAATACACAGAAACGAAAAAGCCCCGTAGCTTATTCAGCTACGGGGCTTTTTCTGTGTAATGGCGGAGAGATAGGGATTCGAACCCTAGGTACCGGTGAAGGTACAACGGATTTCGAATCCGTCCCATTCGGCCACTCTGGCATCTCTCCAACGGCGCGCATCATAACAGCCTGTTACTTGGAAGCAAAGCGCATAAGCGATTTTTTTCCGTGCTATCAGATGCTTGCGTCGATTACAGCGGTACGCCGAGGCGGTTGGCGACTTCTTCGTAGGCTTCGATAACGTCACCAAGACCCTGGCGGAAGCGGTCCTTGTCCATCTTCTTGCGGGTGTCTTTGTCCCACAGGCGGCAGCCGTCCGGGCTGAATTCGTCGCCCAGGACGATGGAGCCGTCGTGGAATACGCCGAATTCCAGCTTGAAGTCCACCAACAGCAGGCCGGCGTCGTCGAACAGTTTGCTCAGGACGTCATTGACCTTGAGGGACAACTCCTTCATGCGAGCCAGTTGCTCGGCAGTGCCCCAACCGAATGCCACGACGTGGGATTCGTTGATAAACGGGTCGCCCTTGGCGTCGTCCTTCAGAAACAGTTCGAAGGTGTAAGGGTTGAGCTTGAGGCCCTCCTCCACGCCCAAACGCTTGACCAGGCTGCCGGCTGCGTAGTTACGCACGACGCACTCGACCGGGATCATGTCGAGTTTTTTCACCAGGCACTCGTTGTCGCCCAGCAGTTTGTCGAATTGAGTCGGGATACCGGCCGCTTCGAGCTTCTGCATGATGAAGGCGTTGAACTTGTTGTTCACCATGCCTTTGCGATCAAGCTGTTCGATGCGCTTGCCGTCGAATGCCGAGGTGTCGTTGCGAAACAACAGGATCAAGCGGTTGGCGTCGTCGGTTTTGTAAACCGACTTGGCTTTGCCGCGGTAGAGTTCTTCACGTTTTTCCATGATGGGCTCCGCTTTGAGTGAGGTGGGCTAGGCGATGTGTCGCCAGTCGAGCCCTGAATCTTGATCGGCCAGTTGCAGCCAGTCCGGGTCGCACCCGAGGGTGTCGACAAAACATTGCCGGGCAAGCGTCGGCAGGTTGTTCTTGCTGCTCAGGTGGGCCAGGACCAGGTGTTGCAGGTCTTGCCAGCCCAACTCATACACCAGGTACGCCGCCTGGTGGTTGTTCAAATGTCCCAGCTCGCCGCCCACCCGTTGCTTGAGAAAGTGGGGGTAGTGACCACGGGCCAGCATGTCGCGACAGTGGTTTGACTCGATCATCAGCGCATCGAGATTCCGGTAGCCCTCCAGCACCTTGGCGCAGTAGGAACCCAGGTCGGTGAGCACGCCGAAACGCCGCTCACCGTCACTGAATACGTATTGCGTCGGCTCCTGGGCGTCGTGGGCAACGGCAATCACGTCGATACTCAAGGCACCGATTTGCAGTTGCTCGCCACCGACCAGGAAACCTGCGGGCTCAATGGGTTTGCGCATCCCGCGCAAGGTACCGCGACTCAGGTACACCGGGAGATTGTAGCGCCGAGACAGCAAACCCACGCCATGCACGTGGTCGGCATGTTCGTGGGTCACCAGAATCGCGCTCAACTGCGCAGGGTGAACCCCCAGGCGCAGCAGGCGCCGCTCGGTTTCCCGCAGGGAAAAACCACAATCAACCAGGACGTACGTATCGTCGTGGGCTACAAGCGTGCCGTTCCCTTGGCTACCGCTACCGAGAACGGCAAAGCGCATCGGATCAGCCCAGGTTGTCCTGAATCACACCCAACACCTTGCGCGCCGTTTCAGCTGGCGCCACGGTATTGAGGTTTTTCTCGACGGTGACTTGCACGGTCTCGCCGACCTTGCTCAGGCGAACCTGATAACGCTCGGCGCGAGTCTCGATTTCTTCCTTGGTCGGCTCACTGCCGAACAGTTTGCTGAAGAAACCACGCTCTTCGTTTTTCTTCTCGGCTTTTTCGGCCACGTTGATGTAGTACAGGCCCAGGCTGCGGTTGATGTCTTCAACACGCCATGGCCCTTGCTCCAGCGCACGACCGACACTCGACCAAGCGCGATCCAGGTCTTCACCCAGGTTGAGTACAACGTTGCCGCTGCCATCTTCGGTGAGGCTGACGCGACTAGGCGTATCGTAATCACGGGCCGCGAGCAGGGACACAGAACCGCCCTTCTCGGAGAGACGGCTCATGCTGGCCAGCATTTCGTCGACCAGCGCCGAATCAACGCCGGTGTTGACCGAACGATTGGTGAACTCGACATCGGCAGTGCTGCCGGCAGGACGCTCGGCACTGACCACATACACTTCGCTGGTGTTGCGCTGCACACCCGGCTCGATACGCACGCGGATGCGCGCTTCGCTGTCTGCAGCGATGCCACCGGATTGCATGCGCTTGGCCAGATTGGCCGACAGCTCGCTCGACTGCTGCCATGCTGTGGTGAATTCACCCGTCTGCGGGCGTTGCTCGTCGATACGGAAACCATTGTCCTGGAAGAACTGCAGGGCCACCGGCCAGACTTCAGCCGGCGGGCGCTGGGCAACGACCCAACGGGAGTCGCCACTCTTCTGCAGGCTGTAGTCGCTGGCATCTGCGGCGGCGGCGGCGATCGGCTGTGGACGCGGCACTTCGTACTCGCCCTTGACCGTGTCATCGGCCACATTGCGCGGAATCGGCAGCAACGGGTCAAGACGCTTGGCAACGTTGACGTCCGGCGGCAATTGCATCGGGGCGGTTTGTTGTGCTTCCAGGTAATCGCTGCCGCGGTCACGGAAGTAGCCTTCCGGGCCCCAGATCCAACCGCAGCCACTGGTGCTGGAGATAATCAAGGCAAGTGCGGAAAGTCCGGCCAATCGCTTCATGCGTAGTGCTTCCTCAATTAAACCAGGACGCCGGACTGGCGCAGTGCCTGTCGCAGCGGTTCGTGACAGGCTTCGCTGAGCCGGGTGAGCGGCAGACGGATACCGTCCGGCATCAAGCCCATTTCAAACAGCGCCCATTTCACGGGGATAGGGTTGGATTCGATGAACAGGGTTTTGTTGAGCGGCATCAGCTTCTCGTGGATTGCCCGCGCAGTGACCGCATCCCCGGCGATGGCGGCGGCACATAGCTCGCTCATGGCACGCGGTGCGACGTTGGCGGTCACGGAAATGTTGCCCTTGCCACCCAGCAGCATCAGCTCGACCGCCGTCGCGTCGTCGCCGGAGTACACCAGGAAGTCACTGCTGACACCGGCCAGGATATCCTTGGCGCGTTGCAGGTCGCCGGTGGCTTCCTTGATACCGATGATGTTCGGCACGGTGGACAGGCGAATCACGGTCGCAGCCTGCATGTCACAAGCCGTGCGGCCTGGAACGTTATAGAGGATCTGCGGGATGTCGACGGCTTCGGCGATGGTCTTGAAGTGCTGGTACAAGCCTTCCTGGGTCGGCTTGTTGTAGTACGGGGTTACCAGCAGGCAAGCATCGGCGCCGGCTTTCTTGGCGTTTTTGGTCAACTCGATGGCTTCGCGAGTCGAGTTGGCGCCCGTACCGGCGATCACGGCAATACGCCCTGCAACGCGCTTGACCACGAATTCGATCACCTCGATGTGTTCCTCCACATCAAGCGTGGCCGATTCACCCGTGGTGCCGACCGCCACAATGGCGTTGGTGCCCTCTTGCAGGTGGAAGTCCACCAGTTTGCCCAGGCTGTCCCAGTCGAGATGACCTTGTGCATCCATGGGTGTGACCAGTGCCACCATACTGCCCGCAATCATGCAACCGCTCCTGCCGGAAAAAGAGAGCCGTAATGGTACTGGCGCCAAGATGCTTGTACAAGCGAAGTACCCTCTGAGGATGCGTTCTGGATCAACTTAGTTGCCAGCAATGCCATCATTGGGCCAAAGCGGGCTGCGTGGCAGGGTTTGAGGCAGCCGTTCACGCAATGAAAACGCCACCTCCTATCCCTTGGCGACGGTTTTCGCTACCCTTGATCCTTTGATCGATACGGCTGCCACGTATCGACCGCTCATCGCTTTAGGAATGCTGCATGTCCACCCCCACAGTCCGCGAACAATTCCTTGTCATCAGTGCCCTTGGCGCCAACCCCATGGAGCTGACTAACGTCCTGTGCCGCGCCAGCCATGAAAACCGCTGCGCCGTCGTAACCTCTCGCCTGACCCGCCACGGCGAATGCAGTGCGCTGGTCCTGCAGATTTCCGGGAGCTGGGACGCCCTCGCGCGCCTCGAAGCCGGCCTGCCGACCCTGGCCAAGAAGCACGACTTCACCGTCAATGTAGTGCGCAGTGCCGCCCTGGAGAACCGTCCCCAGGCTCTACCTTATGTGGCTTACGTCAGCTCGGCCTACCGCTCGGACATCGTCAATGAGCTGTGCCAGTTCTTTATCGATCACAACGTCGACCTGGAAAACCTGACCTGCGATACCTACCAGGCTCCACAGACCGGCGGCACCATGCTCAACGCCACCTTTACCGTGACGTTGCCTGCCGGCGTGCAAATCAGTTGGCTGCGGGACCAGTTCCTGGACTTCGCCGATGCCCTGAACCTCGACGCCCTGATCGAACCATGGCGCCCACAGAACCCGATGTAAGGAAGTTTTCATGGCTGTAGTTATCGACACACCGATAGCCGACTTCGAGGCCCAGGCGACCAGCGGGCAGACCTTCAGCCTCGGCGCACTCAAGGGCAAGCAGGTGGTGCTCTACTTTTACCCGAAGGACAGCACCCCGGGCTGCACTACCGAAGGCCAAGGCTTTCGTGATCAATACGCCGCCTTCCAGGCCGCCAATACCGAAGTGTTCGGCGTGTCCCGCGACAGCGTGAAGTCCCACGAGAACTTCAAGGCCAAGCAGGAGTTCCCCTTCGAGCTGATCAGCGACAAGGATGAAGCGGTCTGCCAGCTGTTTGACGTGATCAAACTGAAGAAGCTGTATGGCAAGGAGTACCTGGGTGTTGATCGCAGCACCTTCCTGATCGACAAGGATGGCGTGCTACGCCAGCAATGGCGCGGCGTGAAAGTTCCAGGCCATGTGGATGCGGTGCTGGCAGCGGCTCAGGCTTTACGCAACCAGTAATAGAAGACACCGTCTTCGACCTCTTCGAGCAACAGTGCATGCCCCGCCAACTTGGCAAATGTGCGGAAATCCCGCTGGGAACCCGCATCCGTGGCAATCACCTTGAGGACCGCGCCGCTGGCCAGCCGATTGAGTTCCATCTTGGCCTTGAGCAATGGCAGCGGGCAGTTGAGGCCACTGGCATCGAGTTCGGCGTCATGGGCTACAGCATCAGTCATGGTTTACTCCAGGCGGGCGTCAAAGGGGCTTAGAATATCTGGTCCCAGGCTCAGTGTCCGGCTACAGTAGGATCTTTGTCGAAAGGCTTTGTGCATGACTTTTTTGCGCCCTACCCTGCTGACGCTGGCTTGCCTGCTCGCCTCTCCAGGCTTCGCTGACGACCTGCCGTCACTTGGCGACGCCAGTTCTGCCATTGTCTCGCCACAACAGGAACACCAACTGGGCCGGGCCTGGCTGGCGTACCTGCGCGGTCAGGTATCAGCGCTAAATGACCCACAGCTCAAGGACTACGTTGAAACCAGCGTTTATAAACTGGTGGAGACCAGCCAGGTCAACGACCGTCGCCTGGAATTCATTCTGATCAACAGCCCGCAATTGAACGCTTTTGCCGCACCGGGCGGCATTGTCGGGGTCAACGGCGGCCTGTTCCTCAATGCCCAGACCGAAGGCGAATACGCCTCGGTAATGGCTCACGAATTGGCGCACTTATCCCAACGCCATTTCGCGCGCGGCGTGGAAGCCCAGCAACGGATGCAACTGCCGATGATGGCCGCCCTGCTCGGCGGGATCATCGCTGCGGCTGCCGGTGCCGGTGATGCGGGCATCGCGGCGATTGCCGGCAGCCAGGCTGCCGCTATCCAAGAACAGCGACGCTTCTCCCGGCAGAACGAACAGGAGGCGGACCGTATCGGTATCCTCAACCTGGAAAAAGCCGGTTACGACCCACGTTCCATGCCAACCATGTTCGAACGCTTGATGCGCCAGTATCGCTTCGACGCCAAGCCACCGGAGTTCCTGCTGACTCACCCGGTAACCGAATCGCGCATTGCCGACACCCGCAACCGAGCTGAACAGGCTCGTACCGGCGGTAGGGAAGACAGCTTGCGCTATCAACTGATTCGCGCACGGGTTCAGTTGTACTACGAAGACACACCGGGATTGGCGGCCAAACGCTTCCGAGCCCAGTTGGACGAAAATCCCAAAAGCGATGTTGCACGGTATGGGCTGGCCATCGCCCAGATCAAAGGCACCCAGCTCAATGAGGCGCGAGAGAATCTCAAGCCACTGCTGGCCAAGGCGCCCAACGACATCACTTATAACCTGGCGCAGATCGAGCTGGACATCACCAACAACCGGATGCCGGACGCCCAACAGCGAGTGGACCGGATGCTGGCGCAATACCCAAGCAATTACCCGCTGAACCAGGTGCGGGTAGACCTGTTGCTCAAGCAGAATCGTACCGCTGATGCGGAGAAAGCCCTGGAAGGCTTGCTCAAGTCGCGCCCGGATGACCCGGACGTCTGGTATCAGGTGGCCGAAACCCGGGGCTTGTCCGGCAACATCATCGGCTTGCATCAGGCCCGCGCCGAGTACTTTGCACTGGTCGGTGATTACCAACAGGCGATTCAACAACTGGACTTCGCCAAGCGCCGCGCCGGTAACAACTTCCCCCTGTCATCTCGCATCGATGCACGCCAACGTGAGCTGATCGAACAGGAACGCCTGGTCAAGGACATGATGAGCTGAGTCCGTGGTGCAAAAAAAGCCCCGCTCTCGTGTACCGAGAACGGGGCTTTTTATTGACCTGCGGCTAGCGGATTACTCAGCCAGCTTGAAGGTAATGAAGCTTGCACGGCCCTGACGCAGAACTCGCATCGACACCGAGCGATTCTTCGGCAGCGCCTTGGCGATGTCGGTGAACTCCTTGGTGGAGTTGATCGCCTGGTTGTTCAAGTGAGTAATCACATCACCTGGCTGCAGGCCGATCAGTGCGGCAGGCCCGTTCTGAACTTCCTTGATTACGACGCCGCTCTGAAGGTCGAAACTCTTCTTCTGTTCATCAGTCAATTCGACCACGGCGATACCCAGGCGATTGCTGCTACGCTCGACGCCGGACTTGTTACCCAGGGCATCCAGCTCCTGGCCTTCCTCAGGAATAGCCCCGACGGCCAGCTCGACGTTGCGGCGCTTGCCTTCACGAATCACTTCAAGGTTTGCCTTGCCGCCCGCCTTGAGCGCACCCACCAGATGCGGCAGGTCTGCAGACATGACAATCGGCTGGCCATTCATGCTCAGGATTACATCCCCGACCTGCAGGCCACCCTTGGCAGCCGGACCACCATCCTGAATCTGCGCGACCAGGGCGCCGGCCGGCTTGTCCAGACCAAAGGATTCAGCCAGGTCCTTGTTCACTTCCTGAATCACTACGCCCAACCAGCCGCGACTGACCTTGCCACCCGCCTTCAATTGGTTGGAAACATCCATGGCCACATCAATCGGGATCGCAAAGGACACACCCATGAAGCCACCGGAACGGGTGTAGATCTGCGAGTTGATGCCAACCACTTCACCTGCAAGGTTGAACAACGGTCCGCCGGAGTTTCCCGGATTGATCGGCACGTCGGTCTGGATGAACGGTACGTAGTTTTCGTTCGGCAGGCTGCGACCAATGGCGCTGACAATGCCTTGGGTCACGGTGTGGTCAAAGCCAAACGGCGAACCGATAGCGACCACCCACTGCCCAGCTTTCAAGTCCTGGGATTTGCCCAGCTTCAGCACCGGCAGGTTGTTGCCTTCGATCTTCAACAGCGCCACGTCAGAACGCGGGTCAGTACCGACCAACTTGGCCTTGAGCTCACTGCGATCAGCCAGGCGCACGAGAATTTCGTCGGCATCGGCGATCACATGGTTATTGGTGAGGATGTAGCCATCAGGTGAAATGATGAAACCCGAGCCCAGGGACTGGGCTTCACGCTGGCCACCGCCACCACCCCGGGGTGAACGAGGTTGAGGCATGCCACGCTCGAAAAACTCCCGGAGCATCGGCGGCAGGCCTTCGAGGTCCGGCATCTGCTGGTTCGAGACTTTACGATCCGGCAGCTTCTGGGTGGTACTGATATTGACGACAGCAGGGGACGCCTGCTCTACCAGCACGGTGAAGTCAGGCAGTTCCACCGCTTGCGCAGTGACAGCCTGCCCCAGCACCAGCACCGCGGCGACTATGGATAGGTAAGATTTCAAACGTGGTATCGACATACAGCTCCCGTTACGACGAACAAGGTTGAGCGACAGGGTTCAAGAAACGTCAAAGACTACTACTACCGACGTTAATTTTCCGTGAACGAAACAAGGCCAGAGCCGAGAGGTTCTGACCTATAAAAAACATAGGAGGATTTTGCAAGTGAAAATACTCTCCAGACATTTCATGCTCTCAGCAGAGGCGGGCATCGTTGAAAGCCAGCATGACTGTGAACGGACAGGATGAGCATAGGATTAACGCTTCATGGTTTGACAGGCGCCGGGGCACTGCGAACCGAAAGCGCGATGCGCTCAGCGGTACCCAGTGGGATTTCGCCAACAACCGTTGCCATGATCTGGCCTTGAGGAGTCACCACACGCCGGGACACGGCGACCGTCGGCCCCAATTGGACACGTGCCTCTGCGCCTGCCACATCACCGACAGGTTCGAGAAACACCGAAAAGCGCGCCAGGCCGTCTCCATACATCAAGCTGTCAACCACCAGCCCCGTCTTGGAGTGCTTGCGTGCGCTGCTGCGGGTCAGCTCGAACCCTGGAGGCACCCATTCCACATGCCATGCCTGGGTCGCCGCAACATCGGATACATCGCGACTGGCACGGTCCAGCGGCTTGCAGTCGGTACTGGGTTGCAAGTCAACGTCATCGGGTACCTTGGCCGTGTTCAAGCGGGTGAACTGAAAGCGTTCGAGCAATTGCCTCTTGTCATTGAGCAACAAGGACTTCAACGGCAGGCTCGTTTCTCGATCAAGGTGCAACTCGACCCCATAACGGTTTTGATCGCGAGGCGTCAACGCCACGATCACCGCCTTGCGGCCGGCAACTCGAGACTCACCGATAACGGCAAGATCGTAGAAAGAGGAAAGTATGGAAGGATCAAGCACTGGAGGTGGGGCGCCGGGGGAATTTCCCAGATCGGCAACCAAAGAACCGCTGACACACTGAGTATGACCATCGACCCGAACAATTTCCTGGGCCGAGCCATCCACCTTCAACAGTCGTTCACTGACATGGCCATCCTGCACACGATGCCAGATGTCATGTGTAGAAAAACTGCCGTTACGCTCGTAGATAAAAGTGCCCTGGAAACTTTGCTGCTGCTCGGCTCGCCCAAGACGCTTCAGCCAGTCTTGGGCCTCGTCGGCATGGGCGGGTACTGCAAACCAGCCACTGAGCAAAAGCGCAAGGAGCGGTATGGCGCGCATAAAGCTCCTTGGCGGTCTAGCGATTTTCTTCCAGGCTTGCGGCACGAGCGTACGGCAGCGCGCTTTCAGTACCCTTCAAAGCAGATTCCTGAGCATGCTGACGCAGGTATTCTGGAAGGCGCTTGTCCTGCCAGCCTGCCTGTCCTTGAAGCACGCCGTTGGCCATCGGGCCGGTTGCATCGGAGCCTTCCTTGTAGCCGGCCAATACAGCTGGACCCTTGACCTGCGGACCGGCCATGACCGGTTGCTGGGCTTGCTGGGCCAACTCAACGCCAGCAATCTCGTCCTGGTTGTACAGGCGAACACCCGCCAACACAGCAACCGTCACCGAAGCTGCAACAGCCAGGCGACCCAGGCTACGCCAAGGACCACGAGTGGCTTTTGCCGGAGTAGCTTCATCTGCCAGCGCAGCAGAAACGGCCGCAGCAATATCCAGACGAGGGACTAACAGGTCCTTGTGCATCACCGCCCGAGCGACTTGGTAACGAGACCAGGTATCACGGGTTTCGGCATCATCAAATGCATTGAGCACTCGACGAAGTTCCAGTTCATCCGCTTCGTTATCCATCACTGCGGACAGCGATTCCTGCAGGGCATCACGACTCATGGCGGTTCCTCTCTTGGCTGTCGCCGCTGTCTTTAGTTTTCCTGCAACAACGGTTGCAAGGCTTTGTCGATGGCTTCCCGAGCCCGGAAAATCCTGGAGCGTACGGTACCCACCGGACACTGCATGACGCTCGCAATGTCTTCGTAACTCAGACCGTCGAATTCACGTAAAGTTAACGCCGTACGCAAATCTTCTGGCAGTTGTTGAATCGTGCGATGGACAGTCCCTTCGATCTCGTCGCGCAGCAATGCACGCTCCGGCGACTCGAGATCCTTGAGGCCGTGATCACCATCGTAAAATTCAGCATCTTCCGAACTCACATCACTATCTGGCGGGCGGCGACCGCGAGAAACCAGATAGTTCTTCGCCGTGTTGATGGCGATGCGGTACAGCCACGTATAAAACGCACTGTCGCCGCGAAAATTTCCGAGTGCACGGTAGGCCTTGATAAAGGCTTCCTGTGCAACGTCCTGCGCTTCATGGGTGTCGTGCACAAACCGCACGATCAACCCGAGAATTTTGTGCTGGTATTTCAGCACTAGCAGATCAAATGCGCGCTTGTCGCCGCGTTGTACGCGCTCGACCAGCTGCTGATCCTCTTCCTGGGTTAGCATGAACACTCCTCGTTGTACTTGAAGGAGGCTTGCATAACTAAACGATCAGGCTTGCAAACATAGACTCGGACTTTTCGCAAAAGTTCTCCCCCCTTCAAGCAAGTTTCCGGCGCGCACTGTTTTGGCACACACGAAAAACGCAGCGCGGGCAAAGCCGGCTGCGCGAATAATCTTGTCGCCGGATTTCCGATTGACCTTTGGCTCGCGACCAATCAGTCAATCCGACGTTTTCCCAGCTTTCGGGCATCCCGCTATGGAGTGGCTATTCAAGCAGAAAGTTCCCACCCCGCTATCGGGTCGCTCCATCAAAGCCGTGCAGTTCGTTGCCCGTAGTCTCACAATGCCACGAACGCCCGGCTATTGTGCCGGTCCCCCTCTCTATATACTAGTGGGCCGTGTGCCCCCATTGATTCGCCGATCCAGGCGTCCTGTCTGCGCCCTTTCCTTCGGATCGCTTTTTGCGGAATCCTTTAAATGAGCCAACAGTTTCAACACGATGTACTGGTGATTGGTAGCGGTGCCGCCGGCTTGAGCCTTGCATTGACCCTGCCGAGCCATTTGCGCGTAGCCGTACTGAGCAAGGGCGATCTGGCCAACGGTTCGACTTTCTGGGCCCAGGGCGGCGTTGCTGCGGTTCTGGACGATACCGATACGGTGCAATCCCATGTCGAAGACACGCTGAACGCCGGCGGCGGCCTGTGCAACGAAGACGCAGTGCGCTTCACCGTCGAGCATAGCCGTGAGGCCATCCAGTGGTTGATTGACCAAGGGGTGCCCTTCACGCGCGATGAACACTCAGGCAGCGATGACGGCGGCTTCGAGTTCCACCTGACCCGTGAAGGCGGCCATAGCCATCGGCGCATCATCCACGCCGCCGATGCCACCGGCGCCGCGATTTTCAAGACGTTGCTCGCCCAGGCCAGGCAACGGCCGAATATCGAACTGCTGGAGCAAAGGGTCGCCGTTGACCTGATCACCGAAAAGCGCCTGGGACTGGCGGGCGAGCGCTGCCTGGGCGCCTACGTGCTCAATCGGGCCAGTGGCGAAGTCGACACCTATGGTGCCCGTTTCACCATCCTGGCCTCAGGCGGCGCCGCCAAAGTCTACCTGTACACCAGCAACCCCGACGGCGCCTGCGGTGATGGCATCGCCATGGCCTGGCGCTCAGGCTGCCGGGTGGCGAACCTGGAGTTCAACCAGTTCCACCCCACTTGCCTGTATCACCCCCAAGCCAAGAGTTTTCTGATTACCGAAGCCCTCAGGGGAGAAGGTGCGCATCTCAAACTGCCGAATGGCGAACGCTTCATGCAGCGTTTCGACCCACGGGCCGAGCTGGCGCCACGGGATATCGTGGCCCGTGCCATCGACCACGAAATGAAGCGGCTGGGCATCGACTGCGTCTACCTGGATATCAGCCACAAGCCCGCGGACTTCATCAAGTCCCACTTCCCGACGGTCTATGAGCGTTGCCTGACATTCAATATCGACATCACCAAGGGCCCGATCCCGGTCGTTCCCGCAGCGCATTACACCTGCGGTGGCGTAATGGTCGACCAGCAGGGCCGTACCGATGTACCTGGCTTGTATGCCATCGGCGAAACCAGCTTTACCGGGCTGCACGGCGCGAACCGCATGGCCAGCAATTCGCTGCTCGAGTGTTTCGTCTACGCCCGCTCTGCCGCCGCCGATATCCTTGAACAACTGCCCCGCGTACCGGTACCGGCCGCCCTGCCCCGCTGGGATGCCAGCCAGGTCACCGACTCCGACGAAGACGTGATCATCGCCCACAACTGGGACGAACTGCGGCGCTTCATGTGGGACTACGTGGGGATTGTGCGCACCAACAAGCGCCTGCAACGTGCGCAACATCGAGTCAGGTTGCTGCTGGATGAAATCGACGAGTTCTACAGCAACTATAAAGTCAGCCGCGACCTGATCGAACTGCGAAACCTGGCGCAAGTCGCCGAACTTATGATCCGTTCGGCGATGGAACGCAAGGAAAGCCGAGGCCTGCATTACACCCTCGACTATCCGCAGATGCTCCCGGTGGCCCTCGACACTATTCTGGTGCCAACCACCTACGGCGACTGAACTTCAAGCGCACACGCAGGCGCCGATGCACATCGGCCGCCTGTGAGTCCGCTGGCACACAGATTGATCGCACCCACCACTCGCCCGGCAACCGATAACGCAATACCACGATCAGCGGCAGGGCCAGGCTGTCGGGACGCAGTTGTACGGCATGCCAGCCGCGCGCTGCGCTCCATAGCTGCCAGCCATCGGCGTTGCGACGCAAGCCTCGAACCGATGAGCGGTGGGTCAACAGGATCTGACGCGGCAAGACCCAGCCAGCCTGAGCCAGGCACAACGCAGCACCCGACAGGGCAAGCCAGGGAGAAACCGCAAGAAAGCACAGCGCACCCAGCGCGAGCGCCTGGGCGAGGAGATACGCCACCAGCAGTTGCCCGGAGGCCTGCCAGCGGCATTCAAAGGTATTACTTGGGCTGGACACGATCCAGGATCATCCGGACCATGCGCTGCAGTTCGGGATCATCCGACTCGGAACGCTCCATGAACCAGCCGAACATGTCTTGGTCCTCGCATTCCAGCAGCCTGACGTAGCATGCGCGATCTACCTCGTTGAGGGTCGCATAGACCTCTTTGACGAACGGCACCAGCAACACATCAAGCTCAAGCATGCCACGACGGCTGTGCCAGTAGAGGCGATTGAGTTCTACATCTTCGACCATGGAGCGCTCCTCAAATAGAGCGCAAGTATACAGACCCACGCCCCTCGGAACAGTCGGCGTTGGTCGGACCTATGAAACTACCCATTTGCCGGTCGCCCCTCTATGATGCACCCCATGACTTTCCAACTGCGATGACCCATGGCTGACTCTGCTTTTTTCTGCCCGCTGTCCCACGAAGGCGTCCTGGCTGTTCGCGGCGCTGACGCGGCCAAGTTCCTCCAGGGACAACTGACCTGCAACCTCAATTACCTCAGTGACACCGGTGCCAGCCTCGGCGCCCGCTGCACCCAAAAAGGGCGCATGCAGTCGAGCTTCAGGATTGTGTTGCAAGGTGATGGCGTGCTGTTGGCAATGGCCAGCGAGCTGCTGGACCCGCAGTTGGCCGACCTGAAAAAATACGCGGTCTTTTCCAAATCCAAACTGACTGACGAAAGTGCAGCCTGGGTGCGTTTCGGCCTGGCAAACGCCGATCGGGTATTGACCAGCCTGGGTCTTGAGCTTCCAGCGGAAACCGACAGCGTCGCCCGTACCGATGAACTGATCGCGATTCGTGTGTCCCCCGGCCGTGCCGAGTTGTGGGTGCCAGCCGCACACGCCCAGACACTGCACGAGCAGTTGACCGCGCAACTGAGCGAAGGCGACCTTGACGCCTGGTTACTCGGACAGATCCGTGCCGGTATCGGCCAGGTCATGGCACAGACTCGTGAGCTGTTCATCCCGCAGATGCTCAACCTGCAAGCCGTCGGCGGCGTCAGTTTCAAGAAAGGCTGCTATACCGGCCAGGAAATCGTCGCCCGCATGCAATACCTTGGCAAACTCAAGCGCCGCCTGTACCGCCTGAGCCTGAACGACACCATGCTGCCCGAACCGGGTACGCCGCTGTTCTCGCCCAACCACAACAGTGCCATTGGTGAAGTGGTCATCGCCGCCAGGACTGGCTCGACGATCGAGCTTCTGGCAGTCCTGCAAGCCGACTGCGCCGAAAGTGGCGATGTGCATTTAGGTACCCTGGAAGGTCCAGGGCTGCAGTTGCTCGACCTGCCCTACCAACTGGACCGTGATCGCGAGATCCAGCGCTAAGCGTTGTACCCTTTTGCAATACCCTAGAGACCATGAATGAACAAGCTGGCGGAAGAAGTCCAACGAGCGTTGGTTAAGGCCATTGATAATGATGACCTGGTTCTGCCCACACTCCCGGAGGTGGCCCTGAAAATCCGTCAGGCCGCCGAAGACCCGGACGTTAGCATCAGCCACTTGAGCAAAGTCATCGGCCGCGACACCGCCCTGTCGGCGCGACTGATCAAAGTGGTCAACAGTCCGTTGTTGCGAGCGTCCCAGGAAGTGACCGATCTGCACACCGCGATCACCCGCCTGGGCACCAACTACAGCAGCAACCTGGCGATTGGCCTGGTGATGGAGCAAATCTTCCACGCCCGCTCTGAAGTCGTCGAACAGAAAATGCGCGATGTCTGGCGGCGCAGCCTGGAAGTCGCCGGCGTCAGTTATGCGCTGTGCCGCAACCACAGCCAGCTAAAGCCCGATCAGGCGGCACTTGGCGGCCTGGTTCATCAGATCGGTGTGCTACCGATCCTGACCTACGCCGAAGATCACTACGAACTGTTGGCGGACCCGGTCAGCCTCAATCACGTGATCGACAGCATCCACCCGCTGCTGGGCGATAAACTGCTACGGGTCTGGGATTTTCCTGATCGGTTGCTGTGTGTTCCGGGGCAGTACCTGGATCTGGAACGTGACTCCGCAAGCCTGGACTACGTTGACCTGGTGCAAATAGCGGTGCTGTATTGCCACAAAGGCACTGATCACCCGTTGGCGCACGTATCGGTAACAAACTTGCCGGCCATGCAGAAACTGCGGATTGATCCCTGCAGCGAAACCTTGCGCGCGAAACTGGATGAAGCGCGCTCGATGTTTTATTGATCGCCGGGGCTAAAGCTCACACGCACTTTCAACCCCGCCGACTTGCCGTCATGCAGACTGATCTGCGCCAGGTGTGCCCGGCAGATCTCACCGACAATCGCCAACCCCAGACCTGAACCCGCGACCTGCTGGTTGCGTCGATAGAACCGCTCGAACACCCGATCCCGTTCACCCAACGGGATGCCTGGGCCATCGTCTTCCACTTCCAATACCGCCGGTGCCGTGACCCGCAGGATCACATTGCCACCCGAAGCCGTGTGAGCCAAGGCGTTGTCCACCAAATTGCTCAGCAGCTCATTCAAGAGTGTCGGCTCGCCGCGCAGCCAAACCGGTTCATCCGCTTCCAGCGCCAGGGCCACACCACGGGCGTGGGCCAGCGGCGCCATGGCCATGCCCAACTCACGGGCCAGTTGGCTCAGATCCAATAATTGCGCCCCCCCTTCGGCAATCGCCCGGGCGCCGTTTTCAATGCGCGCCAGGGACAACAATTGATTGGCCAGATGGGTCAGGCGATCCGTTCCCTGGGCCGCCGTTTCCAGGGTCGTGCGCCAGGTCGCCGGGTCTTCGGCGCGCAGCCCCAATTCAAGCCGAGCCTTGAGCGCCGCCAGCGGGGTGCGCAACTCATGGGCGGCATCGGCAATAAACTGCGCCTGGCGTTCGAACTGCCCACGCAGGCGCTCGGTAAAATGATTCAGTGCCCGCACCAACGGCCCCAGTTCGTGCTGCACTTCTACAAGCGGCAAGGGCCGCAGATCATCCGGCTGACGCTCTTCCACCGCCGTGCGCAAACGCTCCAGCGGACGCAACGCCGCACTCACCGCGAACCACACCAGCAGCAAGGCACCGACCGCCAACATTCCCAAACGCAACAAGGTGTCGGCCATCAGGCTGCGGGCCATGCTGACGCGCGCCTCATCGGTTTCGGCCACGCGGATTTCCGCCATGCCATTCATGTTCGGTTCCGACACGGCCTTGAGCAGGCTCACCACTCGCACGTTCTGCCCCTGATACTTGGCGTTATAGAAGCGTGCAAGTGCAGGATAATCATCAGTGCGCGGCGTGCCCGGCGGCGGCCCGGGCAGTTCTTCGTAGCCGGAAATCAGCTTCTGGTGAATATCATTGACCTGATAGTAAATTCGCCCGGCGCTGTCATAGGCGAAAGTATCCAGTGCCACGTAAGGCACATCGGCACTGAGGGTGCCATCACGCTGGGACAGTCCGGCCGCAATGGTCCGCGCCGACGCCAGCAAGGTCCGGTCATAGGCCGTATCCGCGGCCTCGCGGCCATTCCAGTAGGCACTCAAGCCGCTGGCCAGCATCAGCACGACAAGCAACAACGCCAGGTTCCACAGCAGGCGCCAGCGCAGGCTGTTGTGCTTACGCATCGCGCGCTTCCAGCAAATACCCCAGGCCGCGGAAGGTGACAATCGCCACCGGATGTCCATCGAGTTTCTTGCGCAGACGGTGCACGTAGATCTCGATGGCATCGGGGCTGGCTTCTTCATCCAGGCCGAATACCTGGGATGCCAGTTGCTCCTTGCTCATGACCCGGCCAGGACGGGCGATCAGCGCCTCCAGCACTGCCTGCTCACGGGAGGTCAGCGTCAGCAACTCCTCACCCAGGGTGAAACGCCGGGTATCCACGTCATACACCAGCACGCCACAGGTCTGCTGTCGCTCACCACCCAATACGCTGCGGCGCAACAGGGCCTTGACCCTGGCCTCAAGCTCCGTCAGTTCAAACGGCTTGGCCAGGTAGTCATCGGCGCCAAGGTTGAGGCCGTGGACACGGTCTTTTACATCACTGCGCGCCGTCAGCATCAACACCGGGAGATTTTTTCCACGCCCACGCAACCGCGCCAGCACCTCAAAACCATCCATGCGCGGCAAGCCCACATCAAGGATCACTACCGCGTATTCCTCGCTGCTCAAGGCCAGGTCCGCCGCCACGCCATCGTGCAACACGTCGACTGTCAAACCCGTGCTCTTGAGCGCCTGGGCGACACTTTCGGCTAGCTGCAAATGGTCTTCGACCAAAAGGACACGCATGGATCTGTACCTCATTCAGGGGTGGTCGGCGCCACACTTTGCGAGGCAGTTTACAGACGCTGCCTGCGCTGTGAAGCCCGAAAACATTGAAAGGCAGTTGAAAGGTTAGCGAAAGCTTCGCCCATTAGCATCGCCAGACGGAAGGTTACGACCGCCGAGCTATTTCACCGATAGCGCCCGAAAAACGCCTTGAAGCGTTTTCGCCAATAAGAACAATAAAGGAGTACACCCACGATGCTGTCGACACAGCCCCAGGCTTGCCCGCCTGTTCGTTTTTCCCGCCTGACCCAGACCGCCCTCGCCAGTGCCGCCGCCTTTGCCGGTTTTTCACCGCTTGGCCACGCCGCCTTCTTCGAAGACAGTAGCGCGACCCTGGAAACCCGCAACATGTACTTCAATCGCGACTTTCGCGACGGCACCAGCGCCCAGCAGTCCAAGCGCGACGAATGGGCCCAGGGCTTCATGCTTAACCTGCAATCTGGCTACACCGACGGCACCGTAGGTTTTGGTGTCGATGCACTGGGCATGCTCGGGCTCAAGCTCGACTCCAGCCCCGACCGCGCCGGCAGTGGCCTGCTACCCACTCACGATGATGGCCGCGCCGCAGACGACTATTCCAAACTGGGCCTGACCGGCAAGGTGAAGATCTCCGCCACCGAACTGAAAATCGGCTCGCTGATTCCTGACCTGCCGATCCTCCAGCCCAACGACGGCCGTATCCTGCCGCAGACGTTCAATGGCGGCCTGTTGACCTCCAACGAATTCAAGAGCCTGGTATTCACCGCCGGTCGCCTGGACAAGGTCAAGGACCGCAACGACAGCAACTATGAGGACATTACCCTCAACAACAAGAACGGCCGCTTCCTCAGCGGCGCCACCGGCAAGCACTTCAACTTCGGTGGCGTGGATTACACATTCGCCGACAAAATCACCGGCAGCTATCACTTCGCGCAACTCGACGATGTGTACCGCCAGCACTTCCTCGGCCTTGTCGCCGCCCGCTCCATGGGCCCGGGCACTTTCGCCACCGACCTGCGCCTGGCCATCAGTGATGACACCGGCAGCGCACGCGGCGGCAGCATTGATAACAAATCCCTCAGCGGTATTTTCAGCTACGCCCTCAATGGCCATAAGCTGAGCGCCGGCTATCAGCACATGTCCGGCGACAACGCGTTTCCGTACGTAGATGGCAGCAACCCGTACTTGGTCAACTTCGTACAGATCAACGACTTTGCCGGCGCCGAAGAACGCTCCTGGCAGGCTCGTTACGACTACGACTTCGGCAAACTGGGCGTTCCCGGCCTGAGCTTCATGAGCCGTTATGTGTCCGGTGACAACATTAAGCTCAAGAACGGCGACACCGGCAAGGAATGGGAGCGCAACACCGAGATCAAGTACGTGGTGCAAAGCGGCACGTTCAAGGATGTGGCGGTCCGCCTGCGTAACGCCTCCTATCGCTCCAACTACTCGGCCCGGGACGCAGACGAAATGCGCGTGCTGGTCAGTTACAGCGTCGCACTTTGGTAAACCTGACAGTCATCCCCCCAATAACAACAATGACGGAGTTCCACATGACCTCATCACTGCGTAAATTTGCCCTGGCCGCCGGCTGCATGTTGTTCGCTGGCCAACTGCTGGCCGCCGACGAACCACGACGCCCGGAATGCATCGCCCCGGCCTCCCCCGGCGGCGGCTTCGACCTGACCTGCAAACTGGTGCAAAGCGCACTGGTCAATGAAAAGCTGTTGAACAAGCCGATGCGTGTGACCTACATGCCAGGTGGCGTCGGCGCAGTGGCTTACAACGCAGTCGTGGCCCAGCGTCCAGCCGACGGCGGCACCCTCGTGGCCTGGTCCAGCGGTTCGCTGTTGAACCTGGCCCAGGGCAAGTTCGGCCGTTTCGATGAAAGCGCGGTGAAATGGCTGGCGGCGGTTGGCACCAGCTATGGCGCCATCGCGGTCAAAGCCGACTCGCCTTACAAAACCCTCGACGATCTGGTCCGGGCCCTGAAGAAAGATCCTGGCAGCGTGGTGATCGGTTCCGGCGGCACCGTCGGCAGCCAGGACTGGATGCAAACCGCACTGATCGCCAAAGCCGCCGGGATCAACCCGCGTGAACTGCGTTACGTGGCCCTCGAAGGCGGCGGCGAAATTGCCACGGCCTTGCTCGGCGGGCATATCCAGGTTGGCAGTACGGACATCTCCGACTCCATGCCGCACATCCAGAGTGGTGACATGCGCCTGCTGGCGGTGTTCTCCGAAAATCGCCTGGACGAGCCGGAAATGAAGGACATCCCTACCGCCAAGGAGCAAGGCTACGACATCGTCTGGCCAGTGGTGCGCGGTTTCTACCTCGGGCCAAAAGTCAGCGACGAAGACTACGCCTGGTGGAAAGCCGCGTTCGACAAACTGTTGGCTTCCGAGGAATTCGCCAAACTGCGTGATCAGCGTGAACTGTTCCCGTTCGCCATGACCGGCCAGGAGCTGGACACCTACGTCAAGAAACAGGTAGCGGACTACAAAGTACTGGCCAAAGAGTTCGGCCTGATCCAGTAATCGCCCCCTGTTCGCGCGGCCACGTCTTTGTGCATCCAAGGCGTGGCCCAGGAGTTTTCCATGCTCTTACAACGCATTTTCGCTGGCGTGCTGTTATTGGCCTGTATCGGCCTGGCGCTGATGGCCTGGCCCTACCAGGCAGCATTTTCCTACGAACCCGTAGGGCCTCGGGCTTTCCCACTGCTGTTGCTCGCGCTGATGGGCCTGGCACTGATCTACATGCTGATTCGTCCGCAACCAACCAAACATACCGAGGATGAACCGGCGCTGGACCGACCGACCCTGATCAAGATAGGGATATGCGTGGCCCTGCTGCTGGTATTTGCCGGCACTTTTGAATCCCTGGGCTTCATTCTCAGCAGCATGCTGATCGGTATCCCGATGGCACGGCTATATGGCGGTCGCTGGTTGCCCAGCGTGGTCATCATCACCTTGATGAGCATCGGTCTTTATCTGCTGTTCGATAAAACCATGGACGTGCCACTGCCCCTCGGTCTGCTCGACGTTCTGGAGAACTGATATGGATACTTTTGGCTATTTGGGCCAGGGTTTTGGCGTCGCGCTGAGCCCCTATAACCTGGTGACCGCACTGTGCGGCACCCTGATCGGCACCGTGGTCGGCCTGTTGCCGGGCCTGGGCCCGATCAACGGCGTGGCGTTGTTGATCCCCATCGCCTTTGCCCTGGGCCTGCCGCCCGAATCGGCGCTGATTCTGTTGGCCGCCGTGTACCTGGGCTGCGAATACGGCGGTCGGATCAGTTCGATCCTGCTCAACATCCCGGGCGAAGCCTCCACTGTAATGACCACCCTCGACGGCTACCCGATGGCCCGTAAAGGCATGGCCGGTGTGGCGTTGTCGCTGTCAGCCTGGAGCTCATTCATTGGTGCGTTTATCGCCACCTGCGGCATGGTGCTGTTCGCTCCGCTGCTGGCCAAATGGGCGATTGCCTTCGGGCCGGCGGAATATTTCGTACTGATGGTGTTTGCGATTGTCTGCCTGGGCGGCATGGCCGGCGACAAACCGCTCAAGACCTTTGTTTCGGCATTGATCGGCCTGTTCCTTGCGTGCGTGGGCATCGATGCCAACAGTGGCGTATACCGCTTCACCGGCGACAACATCCACCTGACCGACGGCATCCAATTCGTGGTCCTGGTCCTGGGTCTGTTCTCCGTCAGTGAGATCCTCCTGCTCCTGGAAAAAACCCACCGAGGCCAGGAAGCGGTGAAAGCCACCGGGCGCATGATGTTCAACGTCAAGGAAGCCTTGTCGGTGTTGAGCGTAAACATCCGCTGCGGGGTGTCGGGCTTCATCATCGGTGTATTGCCGGGTGCAGGCGCGACGATGGCCTCGGCCGTGGCCTACATGACTGAGAAACGTATCGCGGGTGCCAGCGGTAAATTCGGCCAAGGCGATATGCGTGGCCTGGCCGCGCCGGAAACCGCCATCGGCGCGTCAGTCTGTGGTGCGATGGTGCCGATGCTGACCCTCGGCGTTCCAGGCTCGGGTACCACGGCGGTGATGATCGGCGCCCTCTCGCTGTACAACATCACCCCCGGCCCGCTGCTGTTCCAACAGCAACCAGACATTGTCTGGGGCCTGATCGCTTCACTGTTTATCGCCAACATCATGCTGGTGGTCCTCAACATCCCGATGATCCGTATCTTCACCCGCATCCTTGCCGTGCCGAACTGGGCACTGGTGCCGGTGATTGCGATCATCACCGCGATTGGCGTCTACGCGGTACACGCTACCACCTTCGACCTGTTCCTGATGATCGCCATCGGCATCTTCGGCTACATCCTGCGCAAGCTGGACTTCCCGCTGTCGCCACTGCTGCTGGGCTTTATCCTCGGCGGCCTGATGGAGCAGAACCTGCGCCGCGCGCTGTCCATTTCCAACGGCGCACTGGAAATCCTCTGGTCGAGCCCGATCACGCTCGGTGTCTGGGTGTTGACAGTGATCATGCTGCTGGTGCCGGTGCTGCGTATCTGGCGCAAGCGCTCCCTGCAGCGTCGCGCCGTAGCCGATGCCTGAGCTTAAACATTGGTGGGCAACACCGCTGGTCGGCCTGGCCGGCGGTTACCTGGCCAGCCTGATCGGCTGGCCTTTGCCATATATGGTCGGCTCATTGCTGGCGATCATCCTTGTGCGCTGCCTCACACCGTGGCAACTGGCGGAAATCCCCGGAGGGCGCAAATGCGGCCAATGGGTGATCGGTATCGGTATTGGCCTGCACTTCACCCCAGTGGTGATCGATCAGGTGATGGCCCACTTCGGACTGATTTTCTTTGGCGCATTGGTCACCAGCCTGTCGAGCATTGTCGGCGTGTGGCTGATGCGCCGCAGCGGTGAAGACCGTGCCACGGCGTTTTTCTCGAGCATGCCGGGCGGTTCCGGCGAGATGGTCAATCTCGGTGCACGCAATGGCGCGGTACTCAGCCGCGTCGCCGCTGGCCAAAGCTTGCGGGTGCTGGTGGTGGTGCTGTGTGTGCCGGCAATCTTCAAGTATTTGCTCGGCGACGGTGCGCCACAATTTCATCCGGCACCGGTGAATTGGGCTTGGCTGGTGCTGTTGTTTCCGATGGGTGCGCTGGTGGCCTGGGGCTGGCAGCGCTTGCGTCAACCCAACCCCTGGTTGTTCGGGCCATTATTAGTGAGCGCTACCGCCAGTGTGGCGTGGGACCTGCATATCGGACTGCCCGACGGTGGCAGCCAAATCGGCCAATGGCTGATCGGCAGCGGCCTGGGCTGCCACTTCAACCGCCAGTTCTTCCGCCGCGCGCCGTCGTTCATGGCCCGCACCTTGCTCGGCACGCTGCTGACCATGCTCATCGCGACATTGGCGGCGGTGGGCTTGAGTGCGCTGACGCAACTGGACCTGCGCTCCCTGACCCTGGGCATGATGCCCGGCGGCATTGCCGAGATGAGCCTCACGGCCGAGACCCTGCAACTGTCCGTGCCGCTGGTGACGGCGATGCAGGTCATGCGTTTGTTGTTTGTGTTGTTCCTGGCCGAGCCGTTGTTCAGGCATTGGAATCGGCAGCCCTGACCACTTGTCGGCACTGTCAATTCTCACAGCTATCTTCGCTCTTTCCTTTGACATCGAATGGTTTTCAGGTCTCAGCCGTGATGTTGCCGAGGCTTTCACCTTTCATTCAAGGATCACGACCATGCCAAAAGTCCCCAGCGACCCCAATCAGAGTGAGTCCGAGTGCCAGTGCCCGGTGATTGTGCCTATGCCTATACCAACACCCGCACCGACGCCTCGCCCCGCCTCCAAGGATGAAACAGTCTATGAGGTTGACCTTACAAGCCCTGAAATCCTGGCCCCGGTACCTTTTTCCAGCCTGGTCTTGGATATTCCGGGCCTCAGGAAGCCCTATACTGGCTACCATGGGGGCATCAATAAGGGAGCAAAAACCCTCAATCCGGAAAAAGGTTTGCTCTGCACCTTGCGCCCCTACTTGCTCATGGCAGAGTTTGACTTCATTGAACTGTTCTTTGGAGATGATAGAAACCCGGTAGCTTTTACAACGGTGACTGATATCCAGGCGGATGGGGGACTATCAATACCGCTCTATGTGCCGCAGACCGAGTTGAACTACGGCGAGATTGCTCCCTGTTTCTTCAAGGTTACCCGAGCAGGTGGAGGGGCTGACGAGACCGCTCACTTCAAATTTTTTGTCGACGATATAGAGCCTGGCGGACCAGACCCCGACCATGGTTTGTCCTATCACCAACATTTCGATGCGCCAATGTATGAACAACATATTATTGACCACGGCGTTACTGACGCAGACGCCCAGAACGGGGTTGCCGTTCGCATCAACAAGTACCCAAATCGAACAGGTCTTTCACCTCTCTATAACTGGGCAGCCCGAGATGTTATCTGGCTCCATCTTAACGGTCATGCCGTCAAGCATTCGGTAACGGAAGGTGAAGCGGCGGGCGCCGATCCTATCGTCATCATGGTTAACGCCGGCACCTGGAGTACGGTCGGCTATGGCGACATTGTCACTCAATACTTTGTCATTGACGAAGCAGGAAACAAAACGGACGGGGCCTCCCCCATCACGACTATTCAATCGCATGTAGGTAACCCCAATCCACTGCTGAACAAGCCTATTGTTGCTGAGGTTGACGATGAAGGCCGCATAGACATTAGAGTTCTCGAGGGGCAACCCGCGACCCTGGTCATCAATGTGCCAGGCAATGGTTACTTGAAAGACGATGAAATCCTTGTATTCGCCGAAGGACACACTGCCGATGGTTCGGTTGTGAAAAAAGAATACTACGGCAAAATCAGCTCACTTTTCGTCAACTTACATATCCCCATCGCGTTCGCAGACCTGCAGGCATTGGTCGGAGGCTCCGTTCGTATATACTTCGAACGCAAACGCAGCGGGGTTACCCCCAATCGCCGCTCACGGGTCAATGTATTGGACGTTATCGGTAACTCCATTCCGATCGGCCTGCCTCCCGTCACCGTACTTCAGGCGCCCGAGGGCAACATACCGCCAGAGTCTGTAAACGTCACTATCAGGATCAATCCTTACGGTGGCCAGGATTACTACGACCAGGTACTTGTACATCTGATCGGTACCTATCCGACTGGCGACGACTACTACCGTCCAATTGGCCCAAGACCGGCGGGCGACGGTACTATTACGTTTAACATTATCAATGGCCCCAACGGCGAGATTGCGAAACTGGCAGGTGGTACGTTAAATATCAGTTATCAAGTAACCAATAGCGAAGGCACTCGCTACTCACAAGTCGCTAATTTTGACGTAGGCGGCATCATCGAATCAATGCCCATAGTTGAAATAGAGGAAGCTCCGCCACCGGATCACGTATTCAATCCAGAAGTCAGTCACTTCGGCGCAACAATCATCATCCCGAAAAATGCGCTGTTCACACTTGGCTCTACCGTCACCTTGTACTTCCAAGGCACTGCCCCAGGGGGCAGTTACAACAAGCCGTTCCCTATTACACCGCTATGGGTGGGCCAAAACCTGTATTTCGATGTCCCACGAGCCATTGTTCTAGCAAATCTTCAATACTCGGCGAGAATCTATTACATCTTGAAAAAAGACGGCGAACGTGACCGCCTGTCTCATTCTGTGGATATGCGAGTAGGGGCCCCGCTGAATCTTGATGTCCCGGAAATACTGGAAGCGACCATTGTCGTGCCAGGTAAAAGTGCAACGATGAATCCGATACATGTGAGCGGCCCTCCTTACCCTGCAGTGTTTACCCTGCGTGTGCGTTATAACATGCTCAATACCGATTTGATCCAACCGTATTTCGAAGGCAAACCAGACTTGGGCAGGCCAACTATTGCGCCGAAACCTGGCGATGCCAGCAAAGGGTATGTCGATTTCACGATCGGCAATACAGCCGTGGCAGCCAATGTGGATAGCCATGTTCCCGTGTATTACACAGTGAAGCGCGGCACTTCCCTACTTCCTTCAGATACGCTTGACCTGGAGGTGCAACCAATTCCAGACTTGGACTTGGTATCGGTACCCGAAGCAGACGGAAATCAACTCAATACCCATAATAGCAACAGCGTGCAGATTCTGGGCTATCCCTTCATGCGAGCAGGCCAGGCCATCTGGATCAAGCTGGACGGTGAGCGCGACATTGAATTGGCCGATGGAAGAGTCGTAACAGCTGCCGAGGCAAGTGCGAAAAAGATCAGCGAGCCTATCCCGCTCGGCTATCAACTTTCGCTATCGGATGGGACGACGTTGGATGTCGAAGTCAGTGTCTCTCTTGATGGCACCAACCAATTCAGTACGGCAGTCAAGCTAAAAGCGCCTCAATATATTGTTAAACGCGAAACAGGTATAATTAAAAATATCACTGTCGGCAATAAACCACACCACATTGCACTTAGTGCTGATGGCTCTCGCGCCTATGTCACGAATTGGGTCTCGCATACGGTTTCCGTTATCGATACCCATACCAACACCGTGATTGATACTATCTCCGGGTTCTCCAGCCCCTATAGGCTGGCCATACATCCTGACGGTACTCGCCTATTTGTCGGCAACATGGGAGCAAAAACCGCTTCGGTGGTAAACCTCGCAACAAACAAAATCGTCCAGACTATAAATGGCTTTAATCGTATTCTTGGGATAGCGTTCAACGAACAGGGATCAAAAGTTTACTTTTCCTGCAACTTCGATGCTTTTGTGTATGTTCACGACGCACAAACGGGAGCACGCCTGAACAGTTTGAAAGTCATCTACCCCACTGGACTGGCATTCAACCCTGAATACACTCGACTGTATGCTCCCTCCCGAAGTGTCATTACAATGATTAATCCGGTGGGAAATGGAAGTCTCATTGGCGATATTCCAGGCACGTCTTACCCACAGGACATAGCTACCAGCCCGCATAACTTTCATGCACCAAAGGCTTACATCACCAACCGCGGACCGAACAACACCGGAACAACTGTCCTGGTACTAGACCTAACCACTAACAAAATCAGTAAAACACTAACTGGGTTCAATTCACCCAATGGAGTTGCAATGCATCCCATTCTGGAAAGAGCCTACATATCCGAAGCCTTGAGCAATAAATTGCGCACTATCGACACCAGTACCGACACTATTATTGAAACCATCGACGGTTTCACCACCCCTGAAGGCATTGGCATCAGCAAGAACGGTGCATATGCTTATGTATGCAATGGAGGTAGTAACCATGTGTCTGTTATTGCCCTATAAGCAACGTTTACGCGGTTAACTCAGCGTAGATTCACTCTACCCAAACCATAAGCCCGGCCTCTTTCGAGACCGGGCTTATTTCCCTTCAAGCGCAAGGGGCCCATGCCCCACATTTTTTACCCCGTAACAAACCTCGACTCATCCCGCCGAAGCCTTGCGCTGCATCAAAAATCGTAACGCAGCCCCACATTCACACCCCATGGTTGCTCAATGTTCTTGCCCTTGCTGTGCTCGAAATCAGCATGCAGCTTAAGGTTCTGAGAAACCGACATCGCCACACCGGCACCCACCTTCAAACGCGAGCCCGACAGGTCGTTGTTGAACGAGTTGTCGTTGACGAACACCTTGTTGCTTTGGTCGAACTCATGCGCCACCGCCGCCTTGAGGTACGGCTGCAATATGCTGCCGCTTTCCAGCTGGATATTGCGCCCAACCGTGGTACCGATTTCGCCGATCACCGAACTTGAGCGATCGCCCTTGGCATCCAGGCCGTTGTCCAGCGTGTAGCTCTGGGCCTGGGTAATGGCGGCCGCGACCTGACCGTAGGGTTCCACGAAGAAGTCGTTATCGAGCTTGATATGCCGACCCACTTCCACCGAGGCGCCTACCGCATTCTGTGTGTAGTTGCCCTTGGCTTTCTTGCCGTCGCTCATCGCCACGTCGGATTCGCTGTGCAAGCGGTTGAGCTTGAGCACGCTGTCGAAATAGAAGCCGCTCTCGTCGTCCATCCAGGTGGCGTAACCACCTACGTAGTAACTCTTGATGGTCGCGCTGCTGCCTCGGCTCAAGTCCAGGTCCGAGGTGCTGTGGCCGGCCATCGCACCAACCAGCCACTGGCCATCACCCGACTGCAACGGCGCGTCCGCACCGATGGTGAAACCGCGCTGGTGCTGGGTATAGCCCAGGCCGGTGTTGTCGTTGCCCACTTCATACTTGTTGCCGTAGGCACGGGTCCAGAAACCGGCCGATTGGCCGTCGCTGTAGCGCAATTCGCCCATACGTGTGCGCAAGGTGGTCATTTCACCGTACAGCACGCTCGGCGCTGCGTTGAACAAGGCCAGGACCGAGTTGGTACCCGGGCTGATGACCTTGTTGCTTGGGTCGAGCAACCAGTCCTTGCCGTCGTTGTCATTGACCAGGCCATAGGAGTAGGTACCGACATCGACGCGGTCCCCGACCAGGCTGAACTGGGCGACGCCATCTTCGGTATGTACTACATGCAGACGCTCGTCAGACAATGGATCGGCACCGCTGCTGGCGATCAGCAACTGGTGAGCGCCCGAAGACGTACCGGTCACGTTGAGGAAATCGCCCTTCAATTGGGCGAAATCCGCACTCATGATGAACGTGCCGTTACCCGACAGATTCGCTACATCCAACTGGTAGAACGTACCGGTGTCACCGAACTTGACGTTGCCACCCGCCATGGACAGATCGCCCACTTGCTGATTATCAACCATGACCCAGGTGGCGTCTGTGTTGATCGCCAGCTTGTCGACGTTCTCCAGGCGGCCGGTGAGAATCGAACCATTGTTAAGGCCGACGCTGGCGCTGCCGCCATTGTTGATCACGTCACCGGTCATCGACGCGCCATCCAGACTCAAGTCGAGCACGCTGGCTTCGCCCACCTGGATGTCGCCGGTGAGGGCGCTGTTGTTGACGCGTATGTTGGCCGAGCCGCCGTTGACCAGTTCCAGCATGTTGCCGTTGCCACCCACCAGGCTGGAACCATTATTGACATCGATCTCGGCGGTGATCAGGCGATCCACTAAGATGGCAGCGCCGCTGGTGCCCTCGACATGTGAGCCCTCTAGCACCAACTGCGGATCCGTACCCGCCGCCGTGCGATCACGGTTCATCAATACACCGTTGGTGGCACCCGTGATGCTACTGCCGACAGCTGTTGCAAGGCCGCCCACCAAGCGCAGCCCTTCTTGGCTGCCGCCCGTCAATGTCGAGCCGTTGAGCTCCAGGTTGCTGAATGCGGTCACTGTCGCGCCGTAGGTCGCGCCCTTGATCTGGCTGTTATTCACCACTGCGCTGGAACGGCCATTTCCCGCCGGATTTCGGGCCAGGTCCAGGCCGCCCGCAGCATGGCTGGTGATGGTGGCGTTGTTGATCGTGGCATTGCTGTTGTTCAACGATACTGCGGTGTCTGAGCTGGAATACGATGAAACACGCCCACCCTGCATGTTCAAGGTGGAGCCGCCCGAGGCGCGGATTTCACGAGTTGTGCCGCCTGCGAGGACATTCAGGGTACCCGCTCGCAGCAATACATAATTGTCAGGTTGTGTAGAAGCGGTCACATCGACAACGGGGCGTCCGATCTCGCCGGCACCGTCCACCGTGGTGACAGCAAAAGCCGCCTCGCCCAACAGATAAAAAGGTGCGGCTGCCATCAACTTGATAGTGGTAGTCAACCGTGAGTACTGAAAGCGTGGTGCTTTGATAGGCGTCATGTCATGCGTCTCTGAGAAAAAGATCCAGTTCGAACCCGGACCCCGTTTCGAATGGGTTTCCGTTTTCTTCGGACGCAAAGACTAGAGATCGACAAGGAAACGCTATGTAGGACTAATCTGTAACTCCTATTGGAAAGTCCCCTGTTGCCAGGGGACCTTGAAGAACACAAGCCTGCAGGAAACGCCAAACCACGTTAAGCCCGTCGACGGCCTCGAGTAGTCGGCGCGCAAGTGCCCGACCCTGCGCTGCTGCGAATGTCCCACTGCGCCACCACGGAACCAGATGTACCGTGCTCCGGCGGCGGCCCCGCACGTTCAATGCTCCACGTTATCTCTAGCCAGCCACGACGCCTAGTAGGATCACCGTCAAAATAAGGCAGGACAAAGTTGTGGGTGAAACCGTTGAGTCGCTCAGAGGGGCCGATTCCTATTTCTGGACTGCTTACTTCGCTTCCAGGCACTGGAGTCGCTGGCTGCGTAGCACCGCTGTACAGATAACGCACCGCAGAGATAGTGACCTTGTCGTCGTCCTGAAGCTTATCCGGGTCGAAGATTTTGATGGGTACGTTCAACCAAGGCATTTGTGGACACTGGATTTTCCCATCATTCAAGTTAGTAAATACAGGGTCAGCCAATCCCTCCAATGAAAAGATATCCACTCTCACTGGCTGCGGACGCGACTGTTTGTAATTATTGGCATTGCGCACTACATACCAACACGGAATATCCAGCCCGTTGCCGTAATCTTCAATAGCTTTTTTCGGAATGGTGATATCAACCACGAAAGTAGCAGGTTCAGTCCCCTCCACTGGATAAGTACCGACTCGCTGACCGTCGTTCTTTCCGTAATAAAGATCGATAAACTCATTGGCCTTATGACCGCTATAGATAGTGAAGGTTGCATGAACTTCTTTTCCATCTTCCAGATCGCTTGCAATCAACGAGTTATCGACACCGGAATCACCTCTTACCAACGGGAGCACCAGGTTAGGGTCGACCGGGCCGGGACCGATGATAGGTCCGCCGGGTTCGACCAGGTCTACGTTTACCGAGGTATCTGGAGAGGAATAGGGTCTATTGCCACGAACAATCTCATAGTGAATCCTTGCTGTGTAAAGACTCCCGGCCTTCGCAATGGTTGAATAGTGAGCGGTGAATTCCAGAGGAAAGATAGGTGTCACACCCAGACGCATCTCGCCAAATATGATGCCGTTCCAATAGATGAGCAGAAAATCATTCGGAAGAAATCCGGTGATCGTTGGCACCGTCACTTTGACACCATTGCGCGCCTCTTCCTTAACCACCAGTGGCATGGCATCTGGAATTTCCGCAGCTAACAAGACAGGCGGGTCGCTCGCGATAACCGTAAGCGTACGCGCTGTCGATACTGCGGTGTCATTACCCGCACGATCAAAAAATTGATACGTAAGCAGAAAATCGCCAGCACCGGCGGCTTCAATTTCCAATTTCGTAAAAGTAGCCGTAATCAGTCCAGTGGTGGGTACCGTTCCGGTATGGATAGTGCCAGTGCTGCCATAACTAACCTTGTAAGTATCCTCAGGTCGTGAATCTGATGGCCGAGGCAGGGTCACAGTCACGCCCCCGTTTGCTTCCAGGTAGGTGGGAGTCACGCCTTCGACGGGCAGGTTGGCGGGAAGCACCAGCGCCCCAGGTTGGAGGTTACTGTTAGGGTCAATGGTATCGACGAATATACTGATCGGAAGCGATGTCGCATTATTAGCGCTATCATTGAGCTTGACGTTATATGTGAAATTCTTGGGCCCGTGGCTTCTCAGGCGTGCCGACTTCACCTCCATGTCCACATCGGCAATAATGGGCCCTTCAAACTCCTCACTGGAAACCAAGTGATTGTCGATATAACACTTGATCAAATCGAACTCACCTGCAAACTCCGCTGCATTTGGCCATAGCTGGATAGTAACGGGCAGCCCGTTCAACTGCTGAGCAACACTCACCACTTTTTCTTGGTCGTCATCCTCGACATCTGGCAGGGTATGAATAATGGGTGGAAGGGCCGGTGGATCTTCCTCGATACGAGGCTTTTCTTTCTGCGGACGAGGTTTTTTGTTCTGTGTTTTAGTTGAGGTACCTTGCGCACCTTTGCGTAACGGTTGCTTTGACATAACCCTGAACTCCTTGCAGTAGCGACAGGCTCCAGGGCGACACAACGTCCCGGAACAATAGGTAGTGTTAACCGCCATACGTCAGTGCTAGAGCTACGATTTAGCTATCTACTCTTGACGGCCAACTTATTAAACAAGCAATTGCGCCACGGGGTAACTGTGAAAGTTGACAGGTTGTCAAGCGCGAAAAATAAAAACATAGATCTGTCGACAAGGTGCCTGTTACGCCATGACGAAGAGCTGAATCGGAGGGTGCGTTGCACCCCGCCGACTCTGCTACACAGGGCTAGCTGGTTGGTTTCGATGGCAAACAGGTAGTGTTGCCGGGCCTGTTGAATGTTATCAGCGCCAACTCACGCGAGGAGTCGCCCATTCCCCCTCCGTTTTGCTTGACCACCCGGTACTGCACGATAGCCGAGCCATGACGCGGGTTGGCCTGCCCTTCAGGTGGTTTCACCAGGCCCGGCAGCACAATGTACGGGTCAAATGGCACCCAGAAGTCATAACCCTCGCGCGCCTCGTGTTCCGACAGAAAATGGTTGAAGGTTGTCGTCGTTCCCGGGATCAAACCAGCGGCTTGGCCGTTGGTATTGGCATAACTGGCCCAAGACAGAATCACTTCGTCACCTTCGTGCAGGCGAGTGCTATCACCAGGTATCCTGACTCTGGCCCCGGCGATCCAAGGCTCCGGTCGCGTAGTGCAACCGATGAAACCGGAGTCAGGACCTGGCTCATAATTGACGTCAGGAAATTGCGGCGTTAGCAAGCCTTCAATAGGAATAATGTTGACCAATACGTCGGTATCAGGCGAGCTCTGCCAGTTCACACCGTTGTACGTCCAATAGAACGTCGGCACGATGCCGTGAGGGCCTGATTCGATCAGCGACCAATCGACAAAGAACTCGATTTCGTCGCCTTCCCTGTCTTCCGCACGCACGGTATAGGTATCCGCCAGAACCGGCGGCTCTCCCCACATCAACTCCAGCTCTTGATCAGCGACCGGGCCTGCATACAGCGGCACTATTACGCGGACGGGCTGATCCCGGTCGTTGATGGTCAGCCGATTATCACCGTCACTGCCCTTGACTGTGACGGTTGGAAGTAATCGGTTGATCGGATGAGGATTGTCGGGACTTACCGGCCCGGCAACCGTCAGGTCGACGGGTACAAACCTTGGAAGTGAACGTCTTGGTGTGTTTTCACCGCGCCGCCAAGTGTAGTCAGCCCTGATAATGCCCCGATTGAATTCAAAGCCGCCGCTGGCCAGGATCGGATAGTCAATCAGCACTGGAATCGGCCAGGCTTGGGCAAATCCGATCTCAATTGGCGATAGATGTATGAGGTCCCAGTAAGGCACCAGAATATCTCCCGGCGCGGCTCCAAACACTTCCAGTATCTCCATATAAACGCCGCTCGATGTGCGGGCGTCCTCAAGGTCGATCAAACCATCAATCGAGAGTTGCGGAACAATCACGGCCCTGAGTTCTGTGGGTGTCGGCGTGAGGTCGATAAACAAGGTCTTGTTGCGAGCGGGAGGCCCCTCGTTACCTGCCCTGTCGATCAAATAATAATTGGCGCTGTACTCGCCGTTGGCGTGACCGCGCAACACATCGCCCTCGAAAGCCAACTCGATGGGGTCTCCATCCAGATGCTCCTGAGTTATGGTGACGCTGGCTACCGCACTGACACGCCTACGACGTACGCCACTTTTCCTGCGGCGCGGCAGAAGCGTCAAGTAACCCTCCGCCTTGTCTTCCAACTGCATACCACTCCAGCGGGGCACCGTTGCGACAACCTGATCACCGTTATCGTCCAGATAATCGTCAGTGACCCCGTAAAGCTCGATCTCTTCTGGGAAAATCAACGGCAAGCCACGGTTATTCTGATTCGGTGCTTGCTTGTCAATGTTGATTTGGATCGGAAGGGAAGGGTCAGCGGCGTTGCCCGGTACCAGTTCAACTGTGTAGCGCACCCTGTGCAGGCCAGTAGCTTCCAGGTTAATTTTTGGTATGGTACCGACCACTGGCAGATCCAATTCATCGTAAGGCGCAGTCAGTTCTTGAGTGTCGAATGGTTCTACTTCGTTATCCCAGTAAAAATGTATCTGGGTAACCTCACCATCATCAAGCCCCTCTGAACCGCCCCACAACTCCTGGACTTCAACAGGTAGATCCGACGCTTGCGCCGTAAGCGGTATGGTATATGCCACCTCGTCATCCAATAAAGGCAATGCCAGCGGCACAACAGGCTCCGCCGCCATTCTAGGGCTCGGGAGGCACTTCGCTTGTAACGCTCTGGCTGGTGGTCTCTGCCTGGACATTCTCACTCTCCTCAACACACGATCATTGACTGGCCGTTGACCTCCCACTGAGCAGTACAGCGACAAGGCCAGGAGATTAGTTAAGGGGTAAAAAGACTTGCCGGATACTGTCAGAAATAACAGGTAGTGCGGTGAAGCGTTTACGGCGTAGACATCGTGGGCTCATTTCAGCCCCAATAAACCGGGGTTTTCAGGTTATCGAGAGAGCCCCGTCTTTTTCAGACCGGCGGCAACACCCAGTCAATCGGCGTCTCGCCATTCTGCTCAAGAAACTTGTTGCTACGGCTGAAATGCCCGCAACCCAAAAAACCGCGATAGGCCGACAAAGGCGACGGATGCACCGACGTCAACACCAGGTGTTTGGTGGCATCAATCAACTTCTGCTTGCTTTGGGCATGGGCGCCCCACAGCAGGAACACCAAATGCGGCTGATGCTCGCTGACCACTTCGATAATGCGGTCGGTAAAGAACTGCCAGCCCTTGCCCGCGTGGGCGTTGGCATTGGCGCGCTCCACGGTCATGGTGGTGTTGAGCATCAACACACCTTGGTCGGCCCAGCTTTGCAGGTAACCGTGATTGGGGATGTCGATGTTCAGGTCGCGCTTGAGCTCTTTGTAGATATTGACCAGCGACGGCGGTGTCGGCACGCCCGGCTGCACCGAGAAGCACAGGCCATGGGCCTGGCCGGGACCGTGGTACGGATCCTGGCCGAGGATAACCACCTTGACCTTGTCCAGCGGGGTTGAATTGAGCGCATTGAAGATCAGCGGGCCTGGCGGGTAGATCTCCTTGCCCGCCGCGTGTTCCTGGCGCAGGAACTCACGCAGTTGCGCCATATACGGCTTCTCGAACTCATCGCGCAGGGCCTGTTTCCAGCTGGGTTCGAGTTTGATACGGTCGCCTTCGGTCATGGTTGCATCATCTAGTCAAAAGAATGAGGCGAACCCTAGGAAAGCCTACCCGGCTTGTCAATTGATCTGACGCAGAACCGGCACTTTCCCACCAAAGGATCATACTCAACATTCAATTTACCGATTGAGGTCATGATGAACCTGCACTTTGAAGAGCACACCGGCAATTACGGTGCCCGCATCGGCATCGCCAGCCTGGATGCCGAAAAGTCCCTCAATGCCCTCTCTCGGCCCATGATCCTGGCCTTGGGCGAACGCCTGGACACTTGGGCCAAGGACCCGCAAATCGTCTGTGTGCTGCTGCGCGGCAACGGGGCCAAGGCCTTTTGTGCCGGTGGCGAAGTGCGCAGCCTGGCTGAGGCTTGCCGTGCGCAGCCCGGCGAAGTGCCGACGTTGGCGGCGCAGTTTTTTGCCGCTGAATACCGTCTTGATTATCGTCTGCACACCTATCCCAAACCGCTGATCTGCTGGGGCCATGGCTACGTGCTGGGCGGCGGCATGGGCTTGCTGCAAAGTGCGTCGGTACGCATCGTCACCCCCAGCAGTCGCCTGGCCATGCCCGAAATCAGTATCGGGCTTTACCCCGACGTTGGCGCCAGTTGGTTCCTCTCGCGCCTGCCCGGCAAACTGGGGCTGTTTCTCGGCCTGACGGGCGCCCATATGAATGGTCGGGACGCACTGGACCTGGGCCTGGCCGATCGCTTGCTGCTGGATGAACAACAGGGCGAACTGCTGGAAGGTCTACTGCAGTTGAACTGGCAGGAACAGACAAGCATGCAGCTCAACAGCTTGCTCAAGGCCCTGGCCCGGGAAGCCGCCAACCAGCAGCCCGAGGCACAGTGGCTGCCTCGGCGGGCACAGATCGACGAATGGCTGGATGTGAGTGATGTACGTTGCGCCTGGCGCGCGCTGAGCCAACTGCGCGAACATCCCGACCCGATATTCAGTCGCGCCGGCAAGACCTTGAGCGAAGGCTGCCCGCTGACCGCCTGCCTAGTGTGGGAACAGATCCGACGCGCACGACATTTATCCCTGGCACAAGTCTTCCAGATGGAATACACCTTGAGCCTCAATTGCTGCCGGCACCCGGAGTTCAGTGAAGGGGTTCGGGCACGGTTGATCGACAAGGATCAGCAGCCGCATTGGCACTGGCCGGATATCAACAGCATTCCCGAAGCGGTCGTTGAGGCGCACTTTCATAAGGTGTGGGAAGGAAGACACCCGCTGGCGGATATATCCGACATCTAGGGCACTCGTCAGTACTGTGGATGGTCGAGTGTGAAGGAGCAGTTGTCCGGCTGGCTGTCATCACATTGAAAGATGTCTTGGTCAAATGAGTCTTTGCCCGGGCGCCAATACAGGTTCTCGGTCAACGACATACTCAAACCGGCTCTTGTCCGGGTATATCTCAAGGCAACAAGAAGCTGGTCTCGCCCGGTGCGATAGATGCACTTTTCCAGATAGCCTTGTTTTAACTCCTGCTCCTTGCGAGGCACAAATACAGCACCTACGAACTTATCGATAAAGTCTCCAGGCGGCACCTGCGGGCTGGCCCATCGATGCCCTGCGCTGTTTTTATAAAAATAACCGTCGGCGTATTTGATCGATGAAGGATACGGACAGCCCTGCCGGCCTTCACCTTGTGCGGCACAGGAGATTCCAAAAAAGATCAAAAAGACTAAGCGAGCTGCCATATACCGTTCCGTCAGTTTATCGCCAGCATGCCTGAGCACGGCGCCTGCCGTTCAGTAAAGTACAAATGCGGCCTATAAACTACCTGTCAAATATGACAGTCACGACAAACGGTCACCCATAAAAAACGGCGCATTTAGCGCCGTTTCAAGAAAAAACCGATCAACGATGCCCGCCACGACCTCGCCCATGATCACCGCCTCGACCGTCACCCCGGCCACGGCCACCGTTGTGCCAATGATCACCGCGCCGCTGATTGGGATACAACCGATAACCCGCCCTTGGCCCTGACGGATAGTACCGGGGCGCCGGCTGGTAATATCGCGGTGCCTGATAATAACGGGGTGGTGGTGCATAGTAGCCACGCCGGTATTGATAGGACGGGCCGCCGTAGTAATAGGCCGGTGCAGGCGACGTATAAACCTCGGACCGATAGTAGCTGCGACCTCCATCCTGATAGGGCACGCAGGCGCCAAGGGTCAAACCGAGCACAGCGATGAGTAGTAGTCGACGATACATGGCGGCCTCCTGGACCGCGGAAGAGCACACACCAGCGACGCTGGGAGGCGACAAACAGCTTTCACTGAATGACGAAATATCTGACATCAAAAACAGAATCTGGTGCGATGCGGACATAGATTGATACATCTGTAGCGCAGCACCCACACGGCGCGGTATCGTGCCCGCCACACTAGGTTGCACCGCAACCTTTACTGACGCAGCCTGAATCGACCGATGACCACTCCAAGCCTTTGCCCGGCCTGCGGCGCCCGTAACGACTGCAGCCTGGCTGATCCGCGCACCGCCGACCAGGCCTGCTGGTGCTACAGCGTCGCCATCGACCCCAAGGTACTGGAGGCATTGCCCCAGGCGTTACGCAACAAAGCCTGCCTGTGCCCGCGCTGTGCCCAGGTCGACGAGCAGTTGCGCGGGGCCGAGCCCTCGTAATGCGCATTGACCGCTTCCTCAGCAACCTGCCGCGCTTCAATCGCCAGCAAGTACGCTTGCTGCTGGTCGAGCGGCGGATCAAGGTCAATGGCCAAGTGGTCAGCGATCCTCGCCACGAGGTACGGGCATTCAGTCGCGTGGAGTGCGACGGCGAACTCCTGCAGGCCGGCAAGCCTGCGCGCTACTTCATGCTGCACAAGCCCCAAGGTTGCGTCAGTGCCACCCTTGACCCGCAACACCGCACCGTCCTCGATCTGCTGAATGAACCTGACAAGGGTGAATTGCATATCGCCGGCCGCCTGGACTTCAATACCACCGGCCTGCTGTTGATCACCAACGACGGCCAATGGTCCCGGCGCCTGACCCAGCCGCTCACCAAGCTGCCCAAGGTCTACTACGTCGAGACCGAACAGCCTATTGAGCCCGCATATGCGGCCACGTTTGCCGCCGGCCTGTACTTCGCATTCGAAAACCTCACCACCCAGCCCGCCGATCTGCAGGTGCTCAGCCCCACCAGTGCGCGCCTGAGCATCGTTGAGGGGCGCTATCACCAGGTCAAGCGCATGTTCGGGCACTTCGACAACAAAGTGACGCGCCTGCATCGCGAACGCATGGGCCCGCTGGTGCTGGATGAAAGCCTTGCGCCCGGCCAGTATCGCCCGCTGACGGATGACGAAATCCGGCAAATATGACCGTCTGGCCGGCCCCACATGGACCTTCCTTCAAGGCATATGCCTACCTGTCACAAAGCTTGTGCAGACTGACCTGAGTGCGCTACCCGCTTGCCAGGAGTCCTACGACATGAGGCCAGAAATCGCTGTGCTGGATATACAGGGTCAGTATCGGGTTTATACGGAGTTCTACCGCTCGGAGGCGGCCGACAAGACCATCATCCTGGTCAATGGCTCCATGGCCACTACGGTATCTTTCGCCCAGACCGTGAAAAGCCTGCACCCGCAGTTCAATGTGGTCTTATACGATCAGCCCTACGCAGGGCGCTCCAAAGCCCACAACCATCATGAACACATGCTGACCAAAGACGTCGAAGGCCAGATCCTCCTGGAGTTGATCGAGCACTTCGCTGCCGAGCACGTGCTGTCGTTCTCCTGGGGCGGCACCGCGGCCATCGTTGCCCTCGCGCAGCGCCCGCGCCGCGTGGAAAAGGCCGTGATCAGCTCGTTCTCCCCAGTGATCAATGCACCCATGCGCGACTACCTGGAGCGCGGCGTCGACTACCTCGGCAACCTCGACCGTCACAACGTCGGTCACCTGGTCAACAGCACCATCGGCAAACACTTGCCTGCGCTGTTCAAACGGTTCAACTACCGGCACGTCAGCAACCTCGCCGAGCATGAGTATGGGCAAATGCACTTCCACATCAGCCAGATGCTCGACAGCGACCGCCAGTGCTACCTCAAGGCAGCGCGACAGATAGACATACCCGTGTTGTTTATCAATGGAGAATGGGACGAATACACCAGCGCCCAGGATGCCCGGCTGTTTGGCCAATATGTGCGCAACAGTAGCTTCGGGACGATTCAGGCAACCGGGCATTTTCTGGATATGGAACACAAAGCGGCGTGCAACGACAGCCAACAAGCGCTGATAAGCTTTTTGAAACCGGAACAAACCGCCAACCGGCTGCGCTGTCACCAAGGCCAGACACAGCATGCCTTGTTGATGTAAACCAAAGGCCTCGGCAGCGCCAGGCTTGGCTGGCCTACGTAAGTTGCACATTTTTCAAAGAAAAACTTCAAATCGGCGCGCGCATCTGGTACAAAGTCAGCCGTTCTGAGCGGGTATAGTTTAGTGGCAAAACGAAAGCTTCCCAAGCTTTAGTTGAGGGTTCGATTCCCTCTACCCGCTCCACTCAGACTCGATCTCGTGCCAGGATGTTCATGGTACGAGCGCATGAAAAACCGGCCCTTGGTGGCCGGTTTTTTTATGGGCAGGATTTAGCACCGCCGCTGGGATGATCACAAATCATCGCACTGGCAACCTCATGGAATTCGAGCGCAAGAAACGTAGTTTACCGACAAGAGAATGGCTTTAAAGTACGGACATATCTGGCGATTCGCCGGCCATCAAGGAGTTCGCTCATGTTCTGTGAATACAAACTCATGCCCTCTCCCGTCGGCCAACTGACCCTTGTTGCGCGCAATGGGAAGCTTGCCGCGATTTTGTGGGAGCAGGAGCGCGCCAACCGTGTGCGCCTGGGTGCATTGCAAGAAGCCAATGACAGCGCGGTGCTGCTGGAAGTCGAACGCCAGTTGAAAGAATACTTCGCTGGCACTCGTGACCGCTTCGAGCTTGCATTGGACTTCGCCGGCACCGAGTTCCAGAGAAAGGTCTGGACGGCGTTGCTAGCCATTCCCTTCGGCGAAACCCGCAGCTATAGCCAGATTGCCCTGCAGATCGGCCATCCGAAAGCGGTACGCGCGGTAGGCGCGGCCAATGGGCGCAATCCCATTTCGATTGTTACGCCGTGCCACCGGGTAATTGGTACGTCGGGTGCCTTGACCGGATTCGCCGGAGGGCTGGCGGCCAAACAGTATTTGCTGGCACTGGAGACCGGCAACTCGGCAAACACCGCTATCTGAACCGCCGATACGCCTAGCCTCAGCCAGCCGTAATGCCATCTCCATCGGCCAACAATGGCCCACGCCAAAAGGTCTGATAGTCGAACAAGGCCGAGAACCCCTGGCTGCGATACAGCGACAGACCTTGGGCCGAGGCTTCGAGGAAACATTGGCGGGCACCGAGTTTTTCCGCATGGGCCAGTGCTGCATGCATCAGTTGCGTGGCATAGCCTTGGCCACGAAAAGCCGCGTCCGTGGAGATGTCGTTCAGACGAGCCAGACCATCACAGATCGTCAGAGTCAACGAGCTGACTGCGGCCCCCTGGACAGACAACACAAAATGATAAAACAGCCTGCCGCTATCGATAGCAGCTTGATGCCGGGCCTGATAGTCGGCTGCAATGTTGGCAGGCAGGCCGAAGGCTTTGCACACGGGACCGGACCAGACATCCAGGTTGCTCGTCTGCCTGATGTCACAGGGACGGAACGACGTGGGCGGCGATGCCCGCGTGGACAGATCAAGCACCATCGCGGTGCTTGTTTCGCCCACGGTAAAACCCAGATCCTCCAGGTATGGCTGAACCTGGCGCAGGTGATCCTGATGAACCGCCATCCGCACCGACAACGCAGCCGTACGGATCAACGCCAGGCAGTCGTCCAACGCCTCTCCTGGCGGCGGACTGCCGATACGGATGAACAACAGGTTCCAGTCGCTCAGGTGATCATTGGTCAAGTAGGCGTCGATGCACGCATTGAAGGGTCGGTGAAACGAGCAGGAACCGGCGAAAAAATAGACTTCTGTCTGGTGATAGAGCGTCTTGACGCAAAAGGTGGCAGTGGCAGGCATGTACATATCCAGGCAAAACCCCAGTCTTGCCTGCATATTTACTACACGCCGTAGGCACTCTCCGATATTCGCCGCAGAAATCGCCCAACAGCAGCTATCAGCCTTCACCCTCGCGACGCTTGCCGTAGGTCGACGCCAGCGCCCGGGCTTTTTCCAGGCGTGTCTGCAGCTTGGGCAGAGTCTCGTCCACCAATGCTTTTATCTCCGGAACATCGGATGCCGCGCCTCCCTGTTCAAACAGCGCGATGGCGTCTTCGTTGGCCTTGACCTGCTGAGCCGCATAGGCGGCGTCGAAAGAGTCGCCGTCGGTGAGTTCGGGCATCAGGGTTTGCGCCTTGTCGACGATCTGCTCTCGGGGCGCAACGGGCAAGTCAAGTTTCTTGGCAATGGCTGCCAGATGCTGATTGGCCAACGTACGTTCGTTGATCACCTCGATGGTGTAATCCTTGACCTCCTGGGACGAAGTCTTGGCGTGGGCCATACGACTGGTTTCGATATCGGCCATGCCCTTGGCCGAAGCCTGCTCGATAAAGTCGGCCGGATCTTGGGCCATGGCACTGCCGGCGCCGAGGCCCAGCAGCAACGCGAAAGTGGCGGCGCGTAACCGGATAGCCGTGCGGCTCATGATGAGTTCCTCCAGATAATAAACATGCCGGGGAACATGCCCCGCCCTGAATCTGAATTTTCTGAAGGACAAAGGTTTAGAAAAAACTTGCCGGCGCGACGAACGGTCGTCGCCAGCTCAGGCAGTTCTGCTCCCCAGCAAACCTGGCAACGCATGCGCCAATGCGTTGATTGCAAAGCCGATAAACATCACACCGCAAAGCCGGGTGATCAGTACTTCATAGCGCTGATAGACAGTGCGCACGTGCCGGGCACCGACAATGCCGATCAAGATTGCATACGCCACCAGTCCACCGACAAAGCTCAGGAAAATCAGCCACGGCAGCATACCCCACGTGAGTAATTCGGCACGACTGGACAGCAACGCGGTAAAGGTTGCCACCGCTACCGGGTAGGCCTTGGGGTTGGTCAGGCCAAACACGATCCCATGCCAGAACGGTTGCCGCGCAGCGCCTTGAGGCGCGTCCCCGCTGCGGCTGCGGGTACGCAGGGCTCGCAGACCAAGCCAGAACAGGTACAAACCGCTGAGCACACCGAGCACATCAAAAGCACTGCTGCCGACTTCACGCGCACCGACAATCGCGATCAACGCGGTACTGCACCACACCACGTCGCCCAACAGGTGCCCGCACAAAAACCCGGCGCCTGCCCGGCGACCACGGGCCGCACCGATGCCGAAGACCGCCAGTACACCGGGACCGGGAGTGATGCCGTAGATGAAACCCGACGCAAGGACAGCAAGCAGTAACGATGAAGTCATGGTGTTCACGCTCTGACAGAAAAATTGGCAAGCCATCGATTGTGCATGATCTGCAAAGCACTGCAACGTCAGTGCGCGCATTGCCCCTGTACATCCTGCATCTGCTCGATCAGCCACTGCAACGCACTATCGGCGCCACGTCGCGTGTGCCAGGCCAGTTCGAACTTGAAAGTAGGTATATGAAAGGGGGGCGGTAAAATTCGCAGGTGCTGCGGGTCAGTGCCCAACAACCCCCGCGACGATACTGTCAGGATCAGGTCGGTGCCCTGGATCAATTGTGGCGCAACTCCCCAGTGAGGCAGGCTGATGGCGACGTGGCGACGCTCGCGAATCGCCGTCAGCGCTCTTTCGATTTCCGGTGTGCCGCTGCCGCGCATTTCCAGCAGCACATGAGGACGCGCCAGGTAGGTGGGCAAATCCAGGACGCCGTCTTCAGGCAGGCTGTCGCGGTCCAACAGGCAGACATAGTGTTCATCGAACAACGGTGAACTGCGCAGTTCAGCCGGCAGGTCGGGAAACACTCCGGCAGCCAGATCGAGTTCGCCGTTGATCACGCCCTCCACCATACCTTCACGACTGGCGTGACTGATCGACAGGCCAATGCCTGGCGCCTGCTCGCGCAGTCTGCGCACCAACCCCGGCAATAGCAGCGCGGCGCCGTAATCCGACATGGCCAGGCGAAAGGTCCGTTTGGTCGAAGCCGGATCGAATGGGGCTGGCGCCAACAGCGATTGCACCTGGGCCAGCGCCTCAGCCAGGGGCGAGGCCAGCTCCAGCGCGCGGGCCGTTGGCACCAGGCCGCCTCCCAGGCGCACCAGCAGCGGGTCGGCAAGCAAATCCCGCAAGCGCGCCAACGCGTGACTGACCGCCGGCTGGCTCAGGTGCAGGCGCTCGGCGGCACGGGTTACATGCTGCTCACTGAGCAAGGCATCAAGAACCACCAGCAGATTAAGGTCGACGCGACGAAGATCATTCATGACGTGCATGTTCAGCATAAGAACTTGGAATTTAAATCTGCACGGCGAATACCGTAGAGTCCAGTAAAACTTTAGGGAGATTTGATCATGACGACGTTGCATTGGCTGGGCTTATTACTGTTGGCGGTGATTGCCGGCGCAGTGGTGCCATTTCAAAGTGCAATCAATGCCAACCTCGGACGTGGCCTGGGGCATCCGCTGTGGGCGACCCTGGCCTCGTTGCTGGTAAGCATCCTGGTGTTGTTGCCGGTGATCCTGGCACTGCGCTTGCCGTTGCCGAACCTGGGTTTTATCACCAAGGCGCCGCTGTGGATGTGGACCGGGGGCGCCTTCGGCGTGTGCTTTATTTCCCTGGCCCTGGTCTTGCTGCCAAAGCTTGGCGCTTCGGGTTTTATCGCCTTGGCCATGGCCGGGCAAATCCTCGCGTCGCTGGTGCTCGATCACTTTGGCCTGTTTGGCCTGGCGGAGCGGCAACTGACAGCGCCCCGACTGATCGGGGCGCTGATGTTACTCGGGGGGGTGGTGTTGATTCAGTTCAGCGCCGCGCCAGCCAAGGCGTTGGCCGCCGCGGGGTGATAGCTATTTCAGCGTTTATCCGAGGTGCGCAGGATCTGCGGCAAGCCCCAGAGCAGCAACGCCGCCGCAATCAACGCGCATATGCCAATCACATACAGCGCCGGGGTGGTGCTGCCGGTAATGTCCTTGATGCGTCCGACCATTACCGGGCTGACGATGCCACCCAGTTGCCCCAGGCTGTTGATCAGGGCTATCCCGCCTGCGGCACCAGCACCGGCGCCGGTCAGTAACTTGGTGGGCAAGATCCAGAAGGTCGGGATCGAGGCAATAATACCTGCGCCCAACAGACCCAGGGCGATGATCAGGAACGTCACCTGGTCATCGAAGATCCCGGCGCAGAAAAAGCCTACCGCCCCCAACGCCACCAGGCCGGCGACAAACTTGCGCCGCTCTCCGGTTGCGTCCGACCATCGCCCGACCACCACCATGGTGATTGCTCCGCAGATATACGGAACCGCTGTCAGAAACCCGATGGTTACCGAGTTCTCGATGCCGGCACTGCGGATCAATTGCGGCGCCCAGAAGTTCAGGCCATAGGAGGCCACCTGAATCAGGAAGTAGATCAACCCCAGCATGAGGAACCCAGGCATTTTCAGAGCTTGGAGCAACGAGCCTTTCTTGTGAACTTCATGCACCGCGATGCGGCTCGCCAGCAAGGTTTTCTCCTCGGCAGTCAGCCAGGGGGCATCTTCGATGCGGTCCTTGAATTGGGTCAAGACCATCCACGCCAGCACCACGCACGGCAACCCACCGAGCAGGAACAACCAGTGCCAGCCACGCATTTGCAACACGCCATCCATGTGTTCCAACACCAGGCCGGAGAACGGCGCACCCACCAGGCCGGCAAACGCCGAGGCGAGGAACAGCATTGAGGTAATCCGCCCACGGAAATCCTGGGGGAACCACAAGGTCAGGTAATACAGCACACCAGGCCCAAAGCCGGCCTCCATGGCGCCGATCAAAAAGCGCAGCGTGTAGAACTGCCACTCGGCCGTCACAAACACCATTGCCGCTGTCGCAAGGCCCCAGGACACCATGATCCTGGCGATCCAGCGGCGGGCGCCGACCCGATACAGCATCATGTTGCTCGGCACTTCGAAGATCACATAGCCGATGACAAACAACCCCGCGCCCAAGCCGTAGGCGGTATTGCTCAAACCCAGGTCGGCCTGCAACTGGAACTTGGCGAAGCTGATATTGATACGGTCAAAAAATGCGAACAGATAACACACCATGATCAATGGCAACAGGCGCCAGGCGACCTTGTTGACCAGGGCTTTTATTTGATCGGACTCAGTTGCCGGGCGCAGACCGGCCTCCATCGTATTTGGGCTCATTGTTTTCTCCAGGCGGACTGCCGGCAGGCGTCCGAATTGTTTTTGTTGTCTGGTTGAGATTTACAGCGTGGCGATATAGGCCGGAGGCGGATGCAGGTCACTGTTACGGCCTGCCTTGGCCACTTGGCCAGGCAGCTCATGACCGAGCAGGGTCGGTAATTGCCTGGACATCTGTAATAGATGCGGCAAATCGATACCGGTGGGAATGCCAACCTCTTCACACAGATTGACCAAATCTTCGGTGCAGATATTGCCCGACGCCCCCGGTGCAAACGGACAGCCACCGAGACCGCCCAGCGCCGCATCAAAACGCCGGGCACCGGCCTCGTAGGCGGCCAGTACGTTACACAACCCCAGGCCGCGGGTGTTGTGGAAGTGCAGGGTCAAGTCGCTGACCAGTACCCGCTGCAACACGCGGTTGACCAGGCGCCGGACCTGGCGCGGGTTGGCCATACCAGTGGTGTCGGCCAGAGTGATACCGTCCATCCCCAGTTCGAGATAGGCATCTACCAGTTGCAGAACACGATCCTCGTCAATCCGGCCTTCGAAGGGGCAACCGAAAGTAGTGGCGATACTGCCATTGAGGCCCACCGGGTACTCGCTGGCAAAGCTCACCACTTCGCCGAATGCCGCCAGCGAGGCTTCGCAGCGCATACGCATATTGGCCAGATTGTGGGTCTGGCTGGCGGACATCACCAGGTTCAACTCATCGGCGCCGGACGCGACCGCACGCCGGGCACCCTTGAGGTTGGGGATCAGTGCCACGTAGATCACCCCGCCGCGACGGCGAATGCCCTGGAAGACCTGCTCGCCATCGCGCAGTGCAGGGATAGCCTTGGGCGAGACAAAGGAACCTGCCTCGATACGCGAAAACCCGGCCAGGGACAATTGGTCGATCAGGGTGATTTTATCGGCGGTCTCGACCCAGGTCGGCTCGATTTGCAAGCCGTCCCTGGGACAGACTTCCTGCACAATCAGCGGGTCGGAATAATCAACGATCATTGCACTACTCCAGAGTTTTTCAGGCGCTGAATATCAGTGTCGGTCAGGCCCATGCCGCCGAGAATTTCGTCGGTATGCTGGCCCAGGCTGGGGGCCTGCCAGTTCACACCGCCAGGTGTTTGCGAGAGCTTGGGCACAATGCCTGGCATTTTCACGGTCAGCCCGCCAGGCAGTTCGGCATCGAGCAGCATGCCCCGGGCCTGGTAATGCGGATCGGCAACGATATCAGCCGCCGAATAGATGCGCCCGGCGGGCACCTCGGCCATCTGCAAGGCATCAAGCACCTGTTCGATGGATAGGCTGCTGGTCCATTGGGTAATGGCGGCATCCAGCAGGCTGCTTTTCGCCGCACGCCCTTCGTTATGGGCGAACTCCTCGGCCTCGGCCAGATCGACGCGGCCAATAGCAGTCATCAGCCGCTTGTAGATGGGGTCACTGTTGCCGGCAATCACCACATAGGCGCCGTCGGCGGTCAGGTATGTATTGGACGGCGCAACACCGGGCAAGGCGCTGCCGCTGCGCTCGCGAACATGACCGAGCATGTCGTATTCAGGCACCAGGCTTTCCGTCAGATTGAGCACACTTTCGGCCAGGGACACGTCCACCACCTGGCCATCGCCCTGCCCGGTCTTGACCCGCAGCAACGACATCAAGGCGCCGACCACTGCGTGCAGCGAAGCCAGGGAGTCGCCGAGGCTGATCCCTGCCCGTACCGGCGGCGAATCGGGATTGCCAGTGATATAGCGAATCCCACCCATGGCTTCGCCGATTGCGCCAAATCCCGGACGGTCATGATAGGGCCCGGTCTGGCCGAATCCCGAGATGCGTACCACCGTCAACCTGGGGTTGAGGACATGTAACAGATCCCAGCCCAAGCCGAGTTTTTCCAGACCACCAGGGCGCAGGTTTTCAATCAGCACGTCGGCATCGGCCAGCAACTGCTTGACCAGTTCCAGGCCTTCAGCGGACTTGAGGTCAAGCGCCAGGGATTTCTTGTTGCGCGATTGCACGTACCACCACAGCGAAGTGCCCTGGTGCAGCTTTCGCCATTTACGAAGTGGATCACCCAAGCCCATGGCTTCGATCTTGATCACCTCAGCACCAAAATCAGCCATTAGGCGGGCGGCAAACGGCGCGGCAATCAATGTGCCTATCTCGATTACCTTGATACCGCTCAGGGGAGCCGTCATGGGGCGTACCTCTTATGCTTGGAATGTGAGCCAAGGCTAGAGGACGTAGAGCGGATAAATCCAACCTTCAGTTGGCAACGGGCATTCGCGAAATGCGAACGCACAGGGAATTATCCGACAGGATATTCTGTCAGACTGTTTCGTCAGAGGCTTGCAGGTATTCAAACAATAAACGGCTGACAGGCGACAACGACGCTTCATCGCGTACGATCAGAATCAACCGGCGTGCCGCCCATTCATCCGACAGCGGCACCGCCTGAAGGCCCAGCGCGCGGCCGAACAATTCATAGGCTTTCTGCGGCGCGATCCCGATACCCATATGGGCCTGGACCATGCGACACATCGCATCGAAACCCGGCACACGAATGCGCACGCGCAACATTTTCCCGGCTTCACGGGCCGCCGCGTGGGCGCGCATGTTGATCGAACTGGCCACGTGCAGGCCGACATAATCACAGCCCAGCGTCTCGGCAAACGACAGCCCTTCGCGGTCGGCCAGCGGGTGATCCATCGGCATCAGCACCATCAGGTTGTCCCGACGATAAGTCACGCTGGGCAGGCCCTTGGTATCGGTATCACACGAGCAGATCCCCAGGTCCGCCACACCGTCGAGCACACCCTGGACCACGCCAGTGCTGGGCCGCTCTTCAAGATCAGTCTTGAGTTGCGGGTGCAGCGCGGTGAAGTCGCGTAAATCTTCAGGCAGGAACTGGATGATTGCCGACAGGTTGGCCAGCATCCGTACATAGCCACGCACGCCATGACTGTACTCGCCCAACTCCAGGCCCATCTTCTGCACGTTGAACAGCATCTGCCGGCCGTGATGCAACAGGGTTTCACCCGCCGCGGTGAGGCTCATGCCCTTGGCCTGGCGCACAAACAGAGTCAGGCCAAGCATTTTCTCCAGGTCCACCAGGCGCTTGCTGGCGGCCGATACGGCAATGGATTCACGGGCCGCGGCGCGGGTCAGCGTGCCTTCCTCATACACCGCGAGGAACAGTTGCAAAGTGATCAGATCGAGGCGACGAATCAGGCTTTTGGACAACATCACATACGCTCGGCGGCCAGATGGTTGATGTCGGCGGGGCCAATCACCGGTTGCGCAGCGCCATGCCGAACCACCGCCAACATCGCCCGCCCCACGGTCTCGGTACTCACTACCGAGGCCGGCCGCACACGACGAACCAATGACAGCAACGGGCCAATGACGTTGTAGAGCGTCTGGTAGAGCGCAGTTTTCGAACGCACGCCATGCAATGGCTGGATAATCCCTGGCCGCAATAGATACACCGCCTTGAACGGCAGGCGCAGCAGGGCGTTCTCGGTCTTGCCCTTGATCCGCGCCCACATCACCTTGCCCCGTTCGGAACTGTCGCTGCCGGCACCGGAAATGTAGACAAATGTCATCTGCGGGTTGAGCCGCACCAGGGTGCTGGCGGCGACCAGCGTCAGGTCATAGGTCTGGCGGGTATAGGTATCCTCGTCCATACCAACCGACGACACCCCAAGGCAAAAAAAACACGCATCAAACCCTTGCAGCAAATGCTCCAGGGGTTGGAAGTCGAACATATCGGCATGTAGCACCTGGTGCAGCTTGCCGTGTTCCTGAGTCAAGGCCGTGCGCCCCACCGCCACCACTTCCTGCACGTCAGCGGCCAACAGGCATTCACGCAACACGCCCTGGCCGACCATGCCGGTGGCACCGAATAGCAGAACTCTCATTAGCGGACCTCCGCGGCAAGCCGCAAGCTTCTTACGCTGGTTAAACGTAGGGTTTGGCTCACACATTAGCAGCTTGTGGCTCGAAGCTTGAAGCTTGCACGCGATGGTCAAAATGCGCTGCGGAAAATCTCTTCAATTTGGCGCTGATCCGCGCGCCGTGGATTGGTCAACCCACAAGCATCCTTGAGCGCGTTGGCGGACAGTAGCGGGATATCTTGCAACTTGGCCCCCAGCTCGCGCAGGCCGGCGGGAATGTCGATGTCCCGGGACAGGCAGCGAATCGCCGCGATGGCAGCTTGGGCACCCTCCTGCTCCGTGATGTGCCGGGTCTCGACACCGAGGGCGCGACCCACGTCGCTCAAGCGCGCAGCACACACGCTGGCATTGAAGCTCTGCACGTGAGGCAACAGCACCGCATTGCACACCCCGTGAGGCAGGTCGTACAAGCCGCCCAACTGGTGAGCCATGGCATGAACGAAGCCCAGGGACGCATTATTGAACGCCATGCCGGCAAGAAATTGCGCGTAGGCCATGTTTTCCCGCGCGGCCATGTCACTGCCGTCACGTACCGCCAGGCGCAGGTTGGCGCTGATCAGTTCAATGGCCTTGATTGCGCAGGCATCGGTAATCGGGTTGGCGGCCGTGGAGACGTAGGCTTCGATGGCGTGGGTCAACGCATCCATGCCGGTAGCGGCGGTCAGGCCCTTGGGCATGGCAACCATCAGCGCCGGGTCGTTGACCGACAACAGCGGCGTGACGTTGCGGTCGACAATGGCCATTTTCACATGGCGGGTTTCGTCGGTGATGATGCAAAAACGCGTCATCTCGCTGGCGGTACCGGCGGTGGTGTTGATGGCCACCAACGGCAATTGTGGCTTGCTCGATTGATCGACACCTTCGTAATCGCCGATGTGCCCGCCATTGGTGGCGCACAATGCGATGCCCTTGGCGCAGTCATGGGGCGAACCGCCGCCCAGGGACACCACGAAGTCGCAGCCAGTTTCCTGTAGTAACGCCAGGCCTTTCTCGACATTCTCCACATTGGGATTGGGTTTGGCGCCGTCATAGAGCACCGAATCAATATCTTGCATCGCCAACTTTTCGGCGATCATCGCAGCCATGCCCGCCTTGGCCAGCCCTGCATCGGTGACGATCAAGGCTTTGCGAAAAGCGTAATTGCGAATGGCGCTCATGGCTTCGTCGAGGCAGTCGATGCCCATGATGTTGACGGCGGGAATGAAGAAGGTGCTGCTCATGGTGATTCCTCGAGGTGCGTTGATGCCTACAGAATCAACGCAGCCCGCCTGCGGTATCTTGACCAGGATCAATGCCGGCCCGTGATAAAGTCACCGTCCAGCCGATTTTGAGTAGACCCGCCGCAATGAAGGATTTTCAGGATATCGACGCCGCCCTTGAAGACTGGAACGTGCTGCGCAGCACCACCACCTTTGCCGCAATCCTGATCGGTAACGGCGCCAGTCGCACAGTGTGGGAAGACTTTGCCTACGATTCGCTGTTCGAAAATGCCCGCACGGTGGAAGAAAAACCCCTGGGCGCCTCTGAACTGAGCGTATTCGACGCCATGCAGACCCGCAGTTTCGAGCAAGTGCTGGGCGCGCTGAAAACCACCAGCCGGGTCAACAAGGCCCTGGCCGTCAGTTCTGCCGCGCCGCGCAATCGTTACTATGCGATCAAGGAAGCGCTGATCAATACCATCCACAGCCTGCATATTCCGTGGCGTCTGGTGCAGCCGACAGCCCTGGATACGATCCACCGCGAACTGGCGAGTTACCCGACGGTATTCACCAGTAACTACGACCTGCTCAACTACTGGTCAACCCTCCATGCGCCAGGTATCGATGACCTGTTTCGCGGCGCCGATGCGCGCTTTGACCTGCGCCACACCGCGACCGATGCCACGCGTATTCTCTACCTGCACGGTGGCTTGCACCTGGTGCGCAACCTCGACGGCTCGGCGCGTAAATTGCCGTCCACCGACAGCACATTGCTCAGCAGCTTTGCCATCAACAACACGATCAAGACCCTCGACGACGTGCCGTTGTTCGTCAACGAAGGCCCGAGCGGCGAGAAGCTCAAGACCATCCGCAGTTCGGATTATCTATCGTTCTGCTACGAGCAATTGCTCAACCAATCAGGCGCGCTGTGTATTTTCGGGCATCACTTGAGCGAGCAGGATTCGCACTTGGTGGACGCCATTCGACAATCGAAAATCAATACCCTGGCGATCTCGGTGTCTGGCCGCAGCGAAGGGTTTATCCAGCAGCAGAAACGCCGTTATGCAGGGCTGTTCGAGGGAGTGGATGTGCAACTGCGGTTCTTTGCCGCGCGCACTCATGCATTGGGTAGTCCAGCGCTGTGCGTGCCCGTAGAGCACTGATCCCAACCCCAATGAGGATCCATTGTGGGAGCAAGCCCGCTCCCACATAAGCCCGTTCCCACATTTGGTCAGCGTTATTCTTCGCTGCTGTGTACCACCACCAGCAACTGCGCCTGCACCTCTCCGACCGATCTGAGCCGATGAGGCTTTTGTGCGTTGAAATGCAGCGCGTCGCCCCGCTCCAGAATCACTCGCTCATTCATGAAATCCACCTCCACCCGACCTTCATGAACGAACAGAAACTCTTCCCCCATGTGTTCCTTGAAGGTCTTGTCGCTGAACTCCGCCGGCGGATAGATGATAAATGGCAACAGGCTGCGCTCGCTGACCTGATGCGCCAGCACCGCATAACCCGGCGACGCCTCGGTGCCGGACAGCGGTTGGCGCTCGTGACTGCGCACCAGGCTGTAACTGTCGAGGCCAGCGTTGTCTTCGCTGAACAGCTCTTCAACCTTGACGTTCAACGCCTTGGCCAGCTTGAGTGCGGCGGCAATCGACGGCGTGTTCAAGCCCCGTTCGACTTTCGACAAATAACTCTTGGTCATGCCGGATTTTTCGGCCAACGCTTCCAAGGTTACGCCAAGTTTTTTTCTCAGTAATTTCAAACGGATAGACATGCGCAGCGATTAATCCAGGCAGGACGCGATGATTATTGCTTGCCAATGACACAAAGTGTCATATAGCCTCTTTAGTGTCATTTGCACGAACCCAACGACCTTGCGAGCAGCGGGAACCAGCAAATCGACGTCCATTGAACCACCCCAAAGGACACCGATATGGCCAAGACATTAGCACTCCCGAAAGAACAACTGGTCAAGCAAGCGCTGACCCAGATGCAAAATACCCTGGCGGATAATACGTGGACTGACCGGCAAAAGCTGGCCCTGACCTGCCGTATTCTGTTCGAGAACGGCCACGACTCCGGCCTGGCCGGGCAAATCACCGCACGTGGGCCTACGCCGGGCACTTACTACACCCAGCAGTTGGGCCTGGGTTTCGATGAAATCAGCGCCAGCAACCTGCTGCTGGTCAACGAAGACCTGGAGGTGCTGGAGGGCCACGGTATGCCCAACCCGGCCAATCGTTTCCACAGTTGGGTCTACCGTGGCCGCCCGGACGTGAACTGCATCATCCACACCCACCCCACGCACATCGCCGCGCTATCGATGCTGGAAGTACCGCTGCAGGTGTCGCACATGGACCTCTGCCCGCTGTATGAAGACTGCGCCTTCCTGGAGGCCTGGCCCGGCGTGCCGGTGGGTAATGAAGAAGGTGAAATCATCACCGCCGCCCTGGGCGACAAGCGCGCCATCCTGCTGTCGCACCACGGCCAGTTGTCTACTGGCAGCAGCATCGAAGAAGCCTGCGTGATTGCGCAATTGATCGAGCGAGCAGCCAAACTGCAACTGCTGGCCATGGCTGCCGGGACTATCAAGCCGATCCTGCCGGCGCTGGGACGCGAGGCCCATGACTGGATCTCCAAGCCCAAGCGTCACGGCGCCGCATTCAACTACTACGCTCGGCAGAACCTGCGTCAACACGCCGATTGCCTGAACTGAAGCCTTTTTCGACCGGAGACACTCCATGTCCAGCCCTACTATTCACGGCATCATCGGCTACACCATCACCCCTTTCAGCGCCGACGGCACCCGCGTTGATCTCGACGCCCTGGGTCACTCCATCGACCGTTTGATCGACAGCGGCGTCCATGCCATCGCCCCGCTCGGCAGCACCGGCGAAGGTGCCTACCTGAGTGACGCCGAATGGGACGAGGTCAGCGCCTACAGTATTAAAAAGGTCGCCAACCGGGTGCCGACCATTGTCAGCGTGTCCGACCTGACTACCGCCAAGGCCGTGCGTCGCGCCCGTTTCGCCGAAGAACATGGCGCTGACGTGGTAATGGTACTGCCGACTTCCTACTGGAAGCTCAGTGAGGCAGAAATCCTCGCTCACTATGCCGCCATCGGTGGCAGCATCGGCGTGCCGATCATGCTTTACAACAACCCGGCCACCAGCGGTACGGACATGTCGGTGGATTTGATTCTGCGCATTCTCAAGCACGTCGACAACGTCACGATGGTCAAGGAAAGCACGGGTGATATTCAGCGCATGCATCAGTTGCAGCGTTTGAGTGACGTACCGTTCTACAACGGCTGCAATCCACTGGCGCTGGAGGCGTTCGCCGCTGGAGCCCAAGGTTGGTGTACTGCCGCGCCAAACCTGATCCCGCAACTCAACCTGGACCTGTACCAGGCGGTGCTGGCCAACGACCTCGACAAGGCACGGCAGCTGTTCTATCGGCAGTTGCCCTTGCTGGATTTCATCCTCAAAGGCGGTTTACCGGCGACGATCAAGGCCGGTTTGCGGATGACCGGGTTGGAAGCAGGTGATCCGCGACTGCCGGTGTTTCCACTGGACGAACCAGGTCGCCAGCAATTGAGCGAGCTTTTGGTCACCTTGCGTTAAGCCAGAATCAGCACCGTAAAAAAGCCCCGGCACTCGTGTGCCGGGGCTTTCGCGTTTACGAAGAGCTGTCAGGTCTTGTCTTTGATGGTGGTTGTGGGACCGTTGGTCTTGACGCTTTCGATGCCCTTGTCCCGCGCGGCTTCCGAAGAATACTGTTCGCTGTTGCCGATCACCTGATGATTGGCGGCCTTGAGGTTGAAATAAGGTTGGCCGCTACTGGCGACCTTTTTTTCATAGCGTTCAGCTAGTGGACTATTGGTCTGGACCGAGGCGATGCCGTTTTCTGCCGCGCTGCGGGTGGTGTATAGCTCGCTGGTTAGAATAGTTTCCGCGTTGCCGGCCTTCAGCACAAAACGGAACTGCCCGTTACTGCTTTTTCCTAACTCATACCATCCAGCCATGGTTTACTCCCTTGACGTAAGAATGCGATCAACAACCTGTAGGATTAAAGGTCATGCTCGCTTTTTTGCCACCCAGGAGCACGCGGGGATGCACAAGTTGATCAGCGTGACACGGTTTTTCTGACGCCACTCATTCAGGCCAGATAGCCATCGGCCCGCAACAGGCTTTCCAGGCAATGATCGGTGATGGCGTAGAACGCCTTCAATTCCTCGATTTTGCCCAGCAACCGAGTCGGATCAACCGGCTCGGCGCGTTTGACCGCAAGGATCATCTTGTTCTTGTTGGTGTGCTCCAGGGAGATGAACTCGAAGACCTTGGTCTCGTAGCCACAGGCTTCTAGGAACAATGCCCGCAGGCTGTCGGTGAGCATTTCTGCCTGTTGGCCCAAGTGCAGTCCGTATTGCAACATCGGCTTGAGCAATAACGGGCTCTGGATCTGCAGGCGGATCTGCTTGTGACAGCACGGCGAGCACATGATGATCGACGCGCCGGAGCGGATGCCGGTATGGATCGCGTAGTCGGTGGCGATGTCGCAGGCATGCAGGGCGATCATCACGTCCAGCTCGCTCGGTGCCACGCTGCGTACGTCACCGCACTTGAACACCAGCCCGGGATGTTCCAGGCGAGCGGCGGCGTTGTTGCACAGGGTCACCATGTCTTCACGCAGCTCGACGCCCGTCACCTGGCCTTCGGCCTTGAGGGTATTGCGCAGATAATCATGGATCGCAAAGGTCAGATATCCCTTGCCCGAACCAAAATCCGCGACTCGCACCGGCTGATCCAATTGCAATGGCGAAGAGGTCAAGGCATGGCTGAACACTTCGATGAACTTGTTGATCTGCTTCCACTTGCGCGACATCGCCGGGATCAACTCATGCTTGGCATTGGTCACGCCCAGGTCGGCAAGGAACGGTCGGCTGAGGTCAAGGAAGCGGTTTTTCTCACGGTTATGTTCGGCTGACGGAGCCTCGCGCAACTGTTGTGGTTTGCTTTTGAACAGCGAGCTTTTGTTCTTTTTGCTGTACTCCAACTGAGCTTCATCGGTAACCGACAACAAATGCGCGTTCTTGAACGAGGCCGGCAACAGCCCGGCAATCACCGCCACGCCCTCTTGCAGGGCGAAGTTCTTGGTGATGTCGCGGGTCTTGTAGCGGTAGACGAAGGACAGGCATGGCTGGTCCTTGACCGTCAGTTGCTTGATGATCAGGCGCTGCAGGTCTGCTTCATCGCCAACGTACTTGGCCAGCACCAGCTTGATAAAGGTGTTTTGCCCAAGGCTCGCGCCCAGCAGTTCGATGAACTGGGCGTGATGATCCGGCGTGGGGCTGGCAGGGTTAGCGGTGACAGACATGAACAAAAACGCCTCGGGCAGGGAATGCCGGGCATTTTAGGGGGGATGGGGCGCCAGGGCACGGAGTTATTTGCCCAACGGTAGGATTGGACGAGCACTGCCGATCCCAATGTGGGAGGGAGCAAGCCCCCTCCCACATTAGGTTACGTGTGAGCTCGGTTAATTCAGGATGATCAGGCGGTTGGGCAACTCGTTGCGCGCGTGAGTCGCCGGTACATGCACCTTGAGCAGTTCGCCACAGGCTTCGATGCACGTGATAAACCCAGCCAGCGTCTGTCCCTGTTTCACCTGCTGGGTGAAGGCTTTGACGATCACTTCCCATTCGCTGTCATCCAGCCGTTTGGAAACTCCGTCATCCACCAGGATCTCCACATACCGCTCCGCCTCGCTGACAAAAATCAGCACGCCAGTACTGCCGACAGTGTGGTGCAGGTTCTGCTCCAGGAACTGTCGACGCGCCAGGTTCGACGCCCGCCAGTGCCGCACCGAGCGCGGGATCAGGCGGGTAGTGATTTTTGGCAGCCGGAACAGCAGGCACAACACAACGAATGTCGCCCATTGCGCCAGCAGCAAGGTATGCATGGTCAGCCAACCGGACAGGTAATGCACAATCCCCGGCACCACCAATGCCACCACACTGGCCCACAACAGCGGGATGTAGGCGTAGTCATCAGCGCGGGCCGCGAGCACGGTAACCAGCTCTGCGTCGGTCTGCTGTTCGACCCTGGCGATCGCTTCGGCGACCTGGCGTTGCTCGTGTTCACTCAGTAATGCCATGGTTGTAGATGCTCTTGAGTTATTGTCATTACCAGCCGCCCGAAGCCCCGCCACCACCGAAACCACCACCGCCGCCCCTGAACCCGCCGCCGCCACCACCACCGCCACCGCCACGGCCACTGCTGCTGAGAATGGCCAGCAGGATGGCGCCTACCGGCAGCCCCATGCGATTGCACAGCCACAGCACCACCAGCAACAGAATGAACAAGCCAATGGAGAACACCGGATTGTCCTGGGCGAAGTTGGGATCCGCCACATGGGCCGGCACCGCCAACGGCTCGCCGCCGACCACCTGGATCATTGCCGCCACGCCGTCACTGATGCCTTGGGTGAAATTGCCCGTCTTGAACTTGGGCGCTATCACCTGGTTGATGATCACCCAGGACTGCGCATCCGTGAGCACGCCTTCCAGGCCGTACCCCACTTCGATGCGCAACTTGCGCTCATCCCGGGCGACGATCAACAGCGCGCCATTGTCCTTGCCTTTCTGGCCTATGCCCCAGTGCCGGCCCAACTGAAAACCGAAGTCTTCAATCGGCAGCCCTTGCAGGTCCGGGACCGTGACGACCACGATCTGATCGCCGGAGGTTTGTTCCAGCGCCTGCAGTTGCCGGCTCAGTTGCTCGCGCACCGCCGGCTCGATCATTTGCGCGTTATCGACCACTCGCCCGGTCAGCGCCGGGAAGTCCGGCGCCGCCTGGGCAGTCAGGCAAAAGGACAGCAGCAACGCCGCCAGCCACCAAGCGCGCTGGCCCATCAGAATTTCACTTGCGGCGCTTTATCGGCATCAGCACTGGTGGCTTCAAAGTTGGCGCGCATCGGCAAGTCGCTGTACATCACGCTGTGCCACAAACGGCCCGGGAAGGTACGAATCTCGGTGTTGAACGCCTGCACCGCAGCGATAAAATCACGACGCGCGACGCTGATACGGTTTTCCGTGCCTTCAAGCTGTGATTGCAGGGCCAGGAAGTTCTGGTTGGCCTTCAGGTCCGGATAACGCTCGGACACCACCATCAAGCGGCTGAGAGCGCCGCTCAAGCCTTCTTGGGCCTGCTGGAACTGCTTGAGTTTTTCCGGGTTATCGAGGGTGCTGGCATCCACCTGGATCGAGGTGGCCTTGGCCCGCGCTTCGATCACCGCAGTGAGGGTGTCCTGCTCATGGGCGGCGTAGCCCTTGACTACTTCCACCAGGTTGGGAATCAGGTCGGCACGTCGTTGGTACTGGTTCTGGACCTGGGCCCAGGCCGCCTTGACCTGTTCGTCCAGGGTCGGGATCTTGTTGATCCCGCAACCGCTCAGCACAGTGCTGATCAGTAACAGGGCCGCGGCCTTCCAGCCCCATCGTAGATTTTGTGCTGCTTGCATGGTGTTTCTCCTGCCCAATCCTATGGAATTTGATGACTAACCCTATAAATCGCGCGCCTGGGGCATAATCCGCTGCCACTGGATTGCATCGAGCCAATCAGCTAAAAGATGCCCAGCGCGATAGAGAGTTCAGAAGTGTGCTGCATTTTTCTGAACAACACCCGAACAACAATAGACGTTCCCAACATTTTGGCCGAGCAGTGCTTCGCGTTACGCCGCGCAGTGCGCCAAAAAAGGATATTCATGAAAAACCTGTGTTTGCTGGGCCTTGTCGCCTCCCTGGCCAGTTACCCCGTGATTGCCGAGACCAGGCCCGCGGCGCTTAAAGACAAGGATGCTTTCGTCAGCGACCTGCTCAGGCAGATGACGCTCGATGAAAAGATCGGCCAATTGCGCCTGATCAGCATCGGCCCGGAAATGCCCCGCGAACTGATCCGCAAGGAAATCGCCGCCGGTCGCATTGGTGGCACCTTCAATTCCATCACGCGCCCGGAAAACCGTCCGATGCAGGACGCGGCCATGCGCAGCCGGTTGAAGATCCCGATGTTTTTCGCCTATGACGTGATCCACGGCCATCGCACGATCTTCCCTATCAGCCTGGCACTGGCCTCGAGCTGGGACATGGACGCCATTGGCCGCTCCGGGCGTATCGCCGCCAAAGAGGCAGCCGCCGACAGCCTCGATATTACCTTTGCGCCGATGGTCGATATCTCCCGCGACCCGCGCTGGGGCCGAACTTCCGAAGGGTTTGGCGAGGACACTTATCTGGTGTCGCGCATCAGTGAAGTGATGGTCAGGGCGTTCCAGGGCCCGAGCCCGGCCCAGGCCGACAGCCTGATGGCCAGCGTCAAGCACTTCGCCCTGTACGGCGCAGTGGAGGGCGGGCGCGACTACAACGTGGTCGACATGAGCCCGGTCAAGATGTACCAGGATTACCTGCCGCCCTACCACGCCGCAATCAAGGCCGGTGCCGGTGGCGTGATGGTGGCGCTGAACTCCATCAACGGCGTCCCGGCCACCGCCAATACCTGGTTGATGAACGATCTGCTGCGCAAGGAATGGGGCTTCAAAGGCCTGACCGTGAGCGATCACGGTGCGATCTTCGAGCTGATCAAGCACGGCGTGGCCAAGGACGGGCGTGAAGCGGCCAAGTTGGCAATCAAGGCCGGTATCGACATGAGCATGAACGATCAGCTCTACGGCAAGGAACTGCCCGGCCTGCTCAAGTCCGGCGAAATCGAACAGCGCGACATCGACAACGCCGTGCGCGAAGTGCTGGGTGCCAAGTACGATATGGGCCTGTTTGCCGACCCGTACCTGCGCATTGGCAAGGCCGAGGATGATCCTGTCGACACCTATGCCGAAAGCCGCCTGCATCGCAGCGAAGCCCGCGACATTGCACGTCGCAGCTTGGTATTGCTGAAAAACCGCAACCACACCTTGCCGCTGGAAAAGTCCGCGACCATCGCCCTGGTCGGCCCGCTGGCCAAGGCACCGATCGACATGATGGGCAGTTGGGCCGCCGCTGGCAGGCCTGCGCAGTCGGTGACCCTGCTGGACGGCATGAACGCTGTGATCGGCGAAAAAGGCAAAGTGATCTACGCCCGTGGCGCCAATATCACCAGCGACAAGGCCGTGGTGGACTACCTCAACTTCCTCAATTTCGATGCGCCGGAAGTGGTGGATGACCCGCGCTCGGCCCAAGTACTGATCGACGAAGCGGTCAAGGCCGCGAAAAACGCCGATGTGGTGGTCGCAGCCGTGGGCGAGTCTCGTGGCATGTCCCATGAATCCTCCAGTCGCACCGAGCTGAACATCCCGCAAAGCCAACGCGACCTGATCAAAGCCTTGAAGGCTACCGGCAAGCCGCTGGTGCTGGTGTTGATGAATGGCCGCCCGCTGTCGATCCTTGAAGAAAACCAACAGGCCGATGCGATCCTGGAAACCTGGTTTTCCGGCACCGAAGGCGGTAATGCCATCGCCGATGTGCTGTTCGGCGACTACAACCCTTCAGGCAAGCTGCCCATTACATTCGTGCGCTCAGTGGGCCAGATTCCCACTTACTACAACCACCTGACCATTGGCCGGCCGTTCACGCCGGGCAAACCGGGCAACTACACCTCACAGTACTTCGACGACACCACCGGGCCGCTGTTTCCGTTCGGCTATGGCCTGAGCTACACCACGTTCAGCCTGACGGACATGGCGCTGTCCTCCACCACTTTGAACAAGACCGGCAAGCTTGAGGCCACTGTCACCCTGAAAAACACCGGCAAGGTCGATGGCGAAACCGTGGTGCAGTTGTATATCCAGGACGTGACCGGCTCGATGATTCGTCCGATCAAAGAGTTGAAGGGCTTTCAGAAGATTCTGCTCAAGGCCGGTGAGTCGCGGCTCGTACGTTTCACCATTGGCGAAGACGACTTGAAGTTCTACAACACCCAACTCAAGTTCGCCGCGGAACCGGGCGAGTTCAACGTGCAGATCGGCCTGGACTCCCAGGATGTGCAGCAACAGAGCTTCGAACTGCTCTAACACCCGAGATACAAAAAATTGTGGGAGGGGGCTTGCTCCCTCCCACATTTGATCGAGGTGTGCTGTCTAGCCCCGTCGGTTCAACAGGTTGACCACCAACCGATCAATCCAGCCCCACATCCGTTGTTTCACCCGGCGCCACAACGGCCGGGCTTTCCACGCCTCCAGGCTGACCACCTGGCTCTGGGCAAAGTCACGCTCGAAACTGCCTTCCACCGCCCGCGTCAACGCAGGATCCAAGGCTTCCAGGTTGGCTTCCAGATTGAAGCGCAAGTTCCAGTGATCGAAGTTGCACGAGCCGATGCTCACCCAATCGTCCACCAGGACCATTTTCAGATGCAGGAAACAGGGCTGGTATTCGAAGATCTTCACCCCGGACTTGAGCAGGCGTGGGTAATAGCGGTGTCCTGCATAACGTACCGACGGATGATCGGTGCGTGGCCCGGTGAGCAAAAGGCGCACGTCAACACCGCGCCCGGCAGCCCGGCGCAGGGCGCGGCGCACGCTCCAGGTCGGCAGGAAATACGGTGTGGCCAGCCAGATCCGGCGCTGGCCGCTGTGCAATGCGCGAATCAATGACTGCAGAATGTCACGGTGTTGCGCCGCGTCGGCATACGCCACCCGGCCCAGTCCCGGACCTGTAGCCGGCACTTTGGGCAGTCGCGACAGACCAAAATGCGTGGCCGGTTTCCATGCACAGCGCTCATCGTTGGCCAGCCATTGACGGTCGAACAAAACCTGCCAGTCCTGCACCAGCGGGCCGCTGATTTGCACCATCACTTCATGCCAGTCACAGGTGTCTTGCCCCGGAGTCCAGAATTCATCTGTAACACCGGTGCCGCCGACAACGGCGACACTCTGGTCGATCAACAGCAGTTTGCGATGGTCACGGTAGAGGTTGCGCATCCCGCGCCGCCAGCGCAGGCGATTGTAGAAGCGCAGTTCGACGCCGGCCTCGATCAAGCGCCGCCGCAGGTTGTGGGTAAACGCCAGGCTGCCGTAATCATCGAACAGGCAACGCACCCGGATGCCGCGCTCGGCCGCCTGGACCAGCGCCTGGACCATCGCCTCGGCGCAAGCGCCTGCCTCCACCAGATACAGCTCAAGTTCCACCTGGCGTTCGGCGCGGGCGATACCCACCAGCATGTGCGGGAAGAAGTTCGGGCCGTCGATCAATAATTCGAATTGATTGGCGCTGCGCCACGCAAACACCGCGCCTCTCACGTCAGCGTGCCGTGAAAATCAATACCGCACCGACCGGCACCGACAGGCTGATATTTTTCAGACCAGCCAGTTTGCGCAGGGCCGTAACGCCGGGCAGCAAGTCAAAATCGGCGGCGTTCAACACCAAGGGTTCCAGGGTCACTACCTGGAAGCGTCGGTCGTCCAGGCGGGTTGCCAGCAGTTCAGCGTTATAGGTCTTGGTCTTGCCGTGCAGCGTCACGCTCAATGGCAAACGCAACTCCAGTTGCGCGCCGGCGGCCAGGTCGTTGATCGGCTGCAAGTTGATCTGCGCCTTGATCAGGGCATCTGGAAAGGTCTTGATCTCGAACAGTTGATTGCGCATGCGCTCGTCACGCAAGGGAATACCGCTGTTGACCGACTCCAGCTCGACCTCCAATTGCGCCGCACCGTTGCCGTCGACCTTGCCGTGCAGGACCAGGAAGCGCTGGACTTCGGCCATATGGGTGTTTTTGGTGGTGATGAATGACAGGCGCGAGGACTCGTTATCCAGGTACCACGCGGCTTGCGCGGGCACGGCAACGGCGGCCAGCAGCAGCAAGGCCAGGGGTTTGCAAAAGGATGCGTTGAACATAAAGACTCGAGGGCGAAAAAACCTGCACGAACCTTAACCGCATCGACGGTATTACGCCAACACCCGCTGCACGTCACACACTGTCGCTTCGAGGCTGGCCAGGTGCAGGCTCAACACCCGCTCCACCGGCGCCTGGTGCATCGGCCAGTGCAGCGCCATGCTGCCCACCAGCCGGCCATTGGCGCGTACCGGCAAGGCCACGGCGCGGATCAGAAAAGGCAAACGCACAGGGTATTCCCAATAGCCTTCGGTACGCTGGCCGAAGCCCTGGTGCTGGGATTGTTCACAGGCGCGGTATCGGTCGTCCGCGGCCACGCGCTCACGACAGGCCAGGCGTTGCACCTCATCTGCCGAAAGTTCGGCCAGGCACGCCTTGCCCATGGCCGAATGAAACAGGCTGGCGTGCTGCCCGACGATCTGGCAGTTGTTCGGATACAGCTTGCGCAACACCGTGGGAATCGCGCTTTCCATAACTTCCAGGCGCTCGCCGTCAAAACTCGACAAGTCCACCACCAGCCCGGTGCGCTCGCTAAGCTCCAACAGCCAAGGCGCTGCGCTTTCCACCAGCCGACGCTTGAAACGTTGCTGGGTGTCGCCAAACAGGCGTTGGGCGCTGAGACGATAACGTCGATCACTCAACCCCCGGAAAATCCAGCCCTGCTCCTGCAACGTCAGCAACATCCGCGACACCGTGGCCTTGGGCAGGCAGGTCAAGTAATGCAGCTCTTCAAGCCCCAATGCCTGGTGCTCACCCAGTAACTCGATGATTGCCAGCGCCCGCTCCACTGAACGCACAGTCCCCGTATCGGCGTTGCTGCCCATGGGACGATCTCCTGAATACCGATGGATGATCCTGATTTGACAGCAAGATACAGGCCGTGATTTTTCAGCCGTGGTTACTCAAGCATCCGCGGAGGGTACCGGCGCACCCAGCGTGTCAGCTGTTCATGAGCGTAGGCCAGTTGCAACACGGCTCGGTCCGCCTGGGCCGGGCCGATAATTTGCAGGCCCATGGGCAAGCCCTGGGGGTTGAGTCCGACCGGCACGCTCATGCTCGGCAGACCTGCCAGCGTCGGGCCGATCACCACTTCCATCCAGCGGTGATAGGTATCCATGACCTGCCCTGCGACGACGCGTGGCCAGGTTTGTCGTGCATCGAAAGGGAACACTTGGGCGGTGGGCAACAGCAGAAAATCGTAACGCTGGAACAACTTGGCCAAAGCCCGATACCAGTCGCTGCGACTGAGGGAGGCCTGGTACACATCCGCCGCACTCAAGCGCAGGCCACCCTCCACTTCCCATTGGGCTTCGGGTTTGAGCAAGGGGCGTTTCAGCGGGTCGGCATACACAGCGCCCAGCGCGCCCTGGACCAACCAGTGCCGGTGTACTAGCCAGGTGTGCCACAAGCGCTCCATGGAAAAATCCGGCTGGCAGCTTTGCACTTCACACCCCAGCGCCGTGAAATCGCCAAGGGCCGATTCGCACAGACGCAATACACCGTCCTGCATTGGCAGATAGCCGTTGTAATCTCCCAGCCAGCCGAGGCGCGCGCCCTTGAAGTCACGGGCCAACGGCGCGCCGAATACGCTTGGGTCGTCCTTGAGCGACAGCGGTGCCCGTGCGTCGTGACCGGCCTGGATGCTCAACAACCGTGCCACATCCGCCACGCTGCGACCCATTGGACCTTCGGTGGCCAGTTGCTGGACAAACAGCTCCGGCGCCGGCCCATGAGGTACACGCCCCAAGGACGGGCGCAAACCGAACACGTTATTGAACGCCGCCGGGTTGCGCAGCGAGCCCATCATGTCGCTGCCATCGGCCACCGGCAGCATGCGCAACGCCAGGGCCACCGCCGCCCCTCCGCTGCTGCCGCCCGCGGCCAACGAAGGGTCATAGGCATTGCCAGTGGTACCGAACAGGCTGTTGTAGGTCTGCGATCCGAGACCGAACTCAGGCACGTTGCTCTTGCCGATGATAATCGCACCGCTGGCCCGCACCCGCGCCACGCTGATGGCATCTTCGACGGGAACCTGCGCGACGAACAACGGCGAGCCCATGGTGGTGCGCAGCCCCTGGGTAGGCGCCAGGTCCTTGATCGCCTGAGGCATGCCGTGCATCCAGCCACGGGACCGGCCTTGGTCCAGCTCAATGTCACGAACCCTGGCTTCGGCCAGCACCTCCTCCTGGGCACGCAGCGAAACCAGTGCGTTGACGGCCGGGTTGAAGCGCTCGATCTGCGCCAGATAGGCCTGCATGACTTCATGACATGACACTTGCCGGGCGTGGATCGCACGCGACAGCCCGATGGCGTCCAGCTCAACAATACTCAAGGCTTCACCTCGCTGGGAACCGGCGCCGCTCGCGATGCTTTCGGCACCTCATGCATACAGTAAGTGCCCAGCAACGTCAGCACACAAGCGAACAGCACATAAAATGCCGGCGCCACGGGGGTGCCCATGACCTTGCTCAGCCAAGTGACAATCAACGGCGCAAAACCACCGAACAGCATCACCGCCACGTTGTAGGCCACCGACACCCCGGTAGAACGCACCTCAATGGGAAACTGCTCGGCCAAGGCCGTTGGAGCGGGACCGAAGAAGCCGCCGATGGCGATGCACAGCATGACTTGCATCACCAGCAAACGCTCGATCGACGGTGCCGCGGCAACCCAGACATACAACGGATAAACCATCACGAAAAACGCCAGGGTAAAAGCCATCAACACCGGCCGGCGTCCCAGGCGATCCGACAACAGGCCAGACAATGGAATCACCACTGTCATCAGCGCCACGGCAAACATCTGCACCATCAGCACCTGATCCAGGGGCAGGCCGAGGTTCTTGTGGGCGAAGGTCGGCATGTTCACCAGCACTACGTAGAACGACACCGTCGCCCCGCATGCCAGGCCCATGGACACCAAAATGCTGCGCCGGTGATCACGCAGCACAGCCATCAGGCTCGGCGCGGGGCCGGTGGCCTGTTTACGGGCTTCGATGAACTCTTGCGGGTCTTCCATATGTCGGCGAATCCACAAGCCCACCGGACCGATCAGCAGACCGAACACAAACGGCAGGCGCCATCCCCACAAGTCGAGGGTTTCGGGAGAGAAAAAGTGCGTGACCAAGGCAACCATTGCCGCGCCGCCAAACACCGCCAGGCATTGCCCGACCAATTGCCAGGAGCCATACAGGCCTTTGCGATGGGCCGGGGCGCTCTCCACCAGAAACGCCGTGGCGCTGGCGTATTCGCCGCCGGTGGCAAAACCCTGGAGCATGCGCGCCACCACGATCAGCAACGGCGCGCCCATGCCGATGGCCGCGTAGTTGGGAGCAAACACGATCAGTGCGATGGACACCGTCATCAAGCGGATAATCAGTTGCATGGCCGCCTTGCGACCTTTGCGGTCGGCGTACATACCCAGCAGGATGCCGCCCACCGGGCGCATGAAAAAGCCCACGCCAAAGGTCGCCAGGGCCATCAACAGCGAGGCGTACTCATCGTCCGAGGGGAAAAACTGCCGGGCGATGATGCTGGCAAGAAAGCCATAAACGATAAAGTCGTACCACTCCAGGGCGTTGCCAACCACCGCCGCGACCACTTGCCGGGTGCGGGACACACCTTTTATTGAAGTCTGCATGAGAACACTCCATTCAACCTGTTGAGGAAAGGTCCAGCGGCAGAAAAAGGAAGGTCGTCAGACAGGCTTGAGCCAGCTCTCGGCCAAGGCGCCCCAATAGGCGGCGCCGGTCAGCAGGATGTCGTCATTGAAGTCATAGGCGGGGTTGTGAACCATCGGGCGCGACACGCCGTTGCCGATAAACAGGTAGCTGCCGGGGCAGCGCTGGAGCATCCAGGCGAAATCTTCGCTGCCCATCAGCGTGGGTGTGTTGGGGTCGACAGCGGCTTCGCCGAGCAAGGCGATGCCCACTTGGCGGGCGAATTCGGTTTCTTCGGGGTGATTGACCAGCACCGGATACGCCGGGCGGTGTTCGATCTGCGCGGTACAGCCAAAACTCGTGGCCTGGGTCAGGATAATCGCCTTGACCCGCTCGAGCATCTGTTCACGTACCGGCGCGTTGAGCGCGCGCAAGCTTAGGCGCAATACAGCTTGCTGGGGGATCACGTTGGCAGCCTGCCCGGCTTGCAAGGCCCCGACCGTGACCACCGCGGCTTCCTGGGCGTTGATGTTGCGCGCAACCACCGTCTGCAAAGCCATGACCATACTGGCCGCCGCCACCAACGGATCCACCGTCAAGTGCGGCATGGAACCATGGCCACCGACACCTTCCAACGTCACGGTAAGCAGATCCTGGGAAGCCATCATCGGCCCGACCCGCAGCCCCAGATGGCCGGCGGGCAAGCCCGGCATATTGTGCATGCCGAACAGTCCATCGCAGGGAAACCGCTCCAGCAAGCCGTCAGCCAGCATCGCTTCGGCGCCGCCCTGGCCTTCTTCGGCTGGCTGGAAAATCAGGTTGAGGGTGCCGTCGAACTGACGTGTCGCCGCCAGGTAACGGGCAGCGCCCAGCAACATGGCGGTATGGCCGTCATGGCCGCAGGCGTGCATGCAACCGCTGTGCTGGCTGGTATAGGCGACGCCGGTATTTTCAATGATCGGCAAGGCGTCCATGTCGGCCCGAATCCCCAGGGTACGCGGGCTGTCGCCATTGCGCAGCACGCCGACTACGCCGGTCTTGCCGATGCCGGTATGCACCTCATAGCCCCAGTTTTCCAGGGAGTGGGCGACCAAGGCTGACGTACGGTTTTCTTCGAAACCCAACTCGGGGTGGGCGTGGATATCCTGGCGCACGGCGTGCAGGTCGCTGGCGACATCGCTCAGCCAATCCAGGATGTGCTGGTGTGGGCTCATGGTGACTCTCCTCGCAGGCGGGTATTCCCGTTCTTTTTGCGGCACGTTCGTGGCACATCGACAGATAACCGCGATGTACGTGCGAGGACAATCAAAGGTGGTTCCACCCTGTGGAACCTCAGGGAAAAAGGCGGCAGCCCTCGCGCTCGCCCAACCACCGCGCACTGTGCGTGCGCCCCAACCCGGATGCGGTGACTTCAGTGCGGCCGGGGTTATCGCTGAATGCGCTGACAGGCACATATTGCTTCACATACCCACGGCAATACTCGACCGGATTTTTCGCCACATAGCGGCACGAGCAATACTCCTTGGCCGTGTATGCCGCGATGATGTCAGGGAAGGCTTGCAGGTTGACGCGCTCGTGCCAAACCCAACCTGACAGGGCCAGCAGCAACAGCACAAACACACTGGCAAACGGCCGACGACGGATCATGGTTGCACCGCCGCAAGCACGCGTTTGAGCAGTTCATTGTGGCGGTAGCTGCCATCGCGGTCGTCTGCGTAGCGCACGATTACCAGCTGTTCGTCGGGCATCACGTACAGCGCCTGGCCCCAGTGGCCGAGGGCAGCGAACGTGTCGGCTGGGGCGTCGGACCAGGGGCGCGGGGCGCCTTGTATTGGGCGGTTGAGCCACCAATGACCGCCCGGTACCGCTTCGTCCTGGCCGGCCTTGTACTGCTCGAAAGGCTGGCGGTTGAAGGCGATCCAGTCTTGGGGCAGCAACTGCTGGTCACCCCAACGACCGTCCCGCGCCATCAACAGGCCGACACGCGCCAGGTCGCGGGCAGTGAGGTAGGCGTAGGACGAGGCGACGAAGGTCTCGTCGGCATCGGTTTCCCAGGTGGCATTGCGAATGCCCAACGGTTTGAACAGCGCATCCCATGGGTAACTCACGTAGGCCTTGTGACCGAGCATGCCTTTGAGCGCAGCGGACAGGATATTGCTGTCGCCACTGGAATAACGAAAAGCCTGGCCCGGAGCAACGCTTGCCTCGGTGTCTGCCGCGAACTCAGCCATATTGGCCCGACCACGGGTATAGAGCATCGCCACGACCGAGGATTTCAGCGGCGCATATTCGTAGTCCTCCTGCCAGTCCAGGCCCGAGGCCCAATGCAGCAGATCCGCCATGGTTACCGTGGGGTGCTGCTTCATCGGTGGGTAAAAGCGCGCGACGGGGTCAGTCAATTTAAAACGCTTATCGCCATAGGCTACGCCCAGCACGGTCGCCATAAGGCTCTTGCTGATGGACCAGGTGAGGTGCGGTGTGCTGGCAGTGGTGGGTGCAGCGTAGCGTTCATAGATGACTACGCCGTCGCGGATCACCAGCAGCGCGTCAGTACGAATGCCTTGGCGGGTAGTGTCGTCTCGCGGCGGGAAGGCGTAGGCGTCGAGGGCATCGACTGCGACGCCGACGAGTGGCGTACCGTTGGCCCAGTCCTTATCAGGCCATGTTTCAGCGTGGACGGTAACGGTGGCTAAAAGCAGGACAACGCACAACAGGCCTCTGACCATGGACACTCACTCAAGGTGCGTTCAAGCCCGCGAGCCTAGCCGAGGCCGATGACAGATTTGCTACAGCTCTGGGTTCAAAACGCCTGTCATCTAAGCGTCACCGTAACTTCATGGAGATGACACCGGGGGTACATAGCCTGACTTTGCACAACAAAGTCGACTGGCCGCAACCCTGGCCGGCACCTGGAGACTCGCCATGACTCAGATCGCCCGCATCAGCGACACCGGCAATGAACGCCGTCTGCAAGCCGAACGCCTGATCGGCGCCCAGGCTTTGCAGGAAGCCCAGGCCCTGCGTTTCAACGTATTCAGCGGCGAGTTCAATGCCAAGCTGAAAGGCGCGGAACAAGGGCTGGACATGGATGACTATGATGTTCACTGCAGCCACATTGGCGTACGGGACTTGAACACCGGGCGACTGGTGGCCACCACCCGTCTGCTGGATCACCAGGCGGCCAGCACCCTGGGCCGGTTCTACAGTGAAGAAGAGTTCAGCCTCCATGGTCTGCTGCATTTGCAGGGGCCCATCCTGGAAATCGGCCGTACCTGCGTCGACCCGGCCTACCGCAACGGTGGCACCATCGCCGTGCTGTGGGGCGAATTGGCCGAAGTCCTCAACCAGGGCGGCTACAGCTACCTGATGGGCTGCGCGAGCATCCCGATGCACGACGGCGGCATCCAGGCCCACGCGATCATGCAGCGCCTGCGCGAACGCTATCTGTGCAACGAACACCTGCGGGCCGAACCAAAAAAGCCACTGCCATCCCTGGATCTGCCGTCCAACGTCATCGCCGAGATGCCGCCGTTGCTCAAGGCCTACATGCGCCTGGGCGCAAAAATCTGCGGCGAACCGTGCTGGGACGAGGATTTCCAGGTGGCCGACGTGTTCATTCTGCTCAAGCGTGACGAGCTGTGCCCGCGCTATGCCCGCCACTTCAAGGCGGCCATGTGATGAATCGTCTTCGGGTCTACGGGCGGATCGCCCGCGTACTGCTGGTGGTCGCACTGGGCTTGAGCATGGCCACCGTCTTTGGTGTGTTTGAACGCCTGGGGATTGCCAACTCAATGGTCCGGCGCCAGCGCTGGTCACGTTTTTTCATGACCCGGTTGACTAACGCCCTGCCCTTTCGCGTCAGCGTTCACGGCGAGCTGCCACAACAGCCGATGCTGTGGGTAAGCAACCACGTTTCATGGACTGATATTCCGTTACTGGGCATGGTCACGCCGATGTCGTTCCTGTCCAAGGCTGAAGTGCGTACGTGGCCGGTAGCCGGTTGGCTGGCGGCAAAAGCGGGCAGTTTGTTTATCCGCCGTGGCGCGGGTGACAGTCAGTTGATCCGCAAGCAGATGACCCGACACCTGGAACAACAGCACCCGCTGCTAATGTTCCCGGAAGGCACGACGACTGATGGTCGCACCTTACGCACGTTTCATGGTCGGTTGCTGGCCAGTGCAATTGATGCCGAGGTGTCGTTGCAGCCGGTGGCGATTCGCTATCTACGCGATGGGCAGATTGATCCGCTGGCGCCGTTTATTGGCGATGATGATTTGCTCTCGCATTTGATGCGCCTGTTTGGTAATGATCAGGGCGATGTGGAGATTCATTTGCTCAAGCCGATTGCCTGCGCGGGTCAAGAACGCGCGGCGCTGGCGTATCAGGCACAGCAAGCGGTGCAGAGGGCGTTGTTTGGGCCGTTGCCGGAGACCGAACACGTGGCTGCTCGACCAGCGTTCGCAGCCTGAAGCGGGCACGGTTCAAAATGTGGGAGCGGGCTTGCTCCCACATAAACCCGCATTTTCAGGTTCCAGCAGTCAGTTGGGCTTGTGAGAACGTCTGCACCTGGGGGTAGAACAACCGAAAGTCTTCGCTCAGCGGTTCATATAACACCTGCAACTCCTGCATGGCATGGCCCAGCTCCTCAGGCTGTGTCAGGCGCCGCGAAATCCCCCGCAACACCTGCTCCATCACCGCAAACTCACGGTAAGAACCCAACCAATCATCCATCGCCATATAAGGCGCAATCTGCGCCAACCGGCCCGGCAACTGCGGTTCGGCAGCCAGTACCCGATAGACCTGTGCAGTAAACCTCTCCAGCGGCTGATCGGCATACATCGCCCAATCACGCGCCAGGCAATGGTCAAAAAACACATCAAGGACAATCCCGGCATAGCGCCGCCGGGTCAGGCTGAAGCGTGAAAGCGCCTCCCCGACCAGAGGATGACTGTCAGTGAAGCGATCGATCGAGCGATGCAGTTGAATCGCCGACTCGATTTGCGGGTCGTATTGGCCCTGCAGGCGGCCTTTGACGAAGTCGCCATACAGGCTGCCAAGCAATTGAGCAGGAAGTTGGCCGCCAAGGTGCAGATGTGCGAGATAATTCATGTCGCGCAGTCTAGCACTGCACACATCGTATCGTTATAACCCGATATATCGATTTTGGCGGTAATAAGATCAAAATCATATTGGTATATCGGGATATCTCGATTTAAAGTTCGCCTAATCGCGATATAACGCTGTATCGACACCGAGCACTGCCATGTCCATTGACCTCGACGAAATAATAAAAGCCCTGGCACACCCAGTACGACGAGACATCCTCAACTGGCTGAAAGACCCGAAAGTGCAGTTCCCCGAGCAACTGCACAACCACGAATACGGCATTTGCGCCGGCCAGATCGACCAGCGCTGCGGATTGTCGCAGTCCACCGTTTCAGCGCACCTGGCGACCCTGCAACGGGCGGGACTGATCAGCAGCCAGAAAGCCGGACAGTGGCATTTTTTCAAACGCAATGAAGACGTGATCCAGGAAGTCATCCAGGCCATCACCAAAGAACTCAGCCCACCGCTGTAAAGGACCCGACAATGCCCCTCTCGCTACTCATACTGGCCTTAAGCGCCTTTGCCATCGGCACCACCGAGTTCGTCATCATGGGCTTGCTGCCTGATGTAGCGGCCGACCTGGGCGTGTCGATTCCTGGCGCTGGCTGGCTGGTGACCGGTTACGCCCTGGGCGTGGCCATTGGTGCGCCCTTCATGGCACTGGCAACAGCCAAGTTGCCACGCAAGGCCGCCCTGGTAGCGTTGATGGGCATTTTCATCATTGGGAACCTGCTCTGCGCCCTGGCCAGCGACTACAACGTGCTGATGTTTGCCCGTGTAGTGACTGCGTTGTGCCACGGTGCATTCTTTGGGATCGGTTCGGTAGTGGCGGCCAATCTGGTACCGGCCAACAAGCGTGCTTCGGCAGTAGCCCTGATGCTCACCGGCTTGACCCTGGCCAATGTGCTCGGTGTACCACTGGGCACCGCATTGGGTCAGGAAGCAGGCTGGCGCTCGACCTTCTGGGCCGTGACGGTGATTGGCGTGATCGCGCTGATTGGCCTGGTTCGCTTCCTGCCGGCCAAGCGTGACGAAGAGAAACTCGACATGCGCGCCGAACTGGCTGCCCTCAAGGGTGCCGGGATCTGGTTGTCGTTGAGCATGACCGCGCTGTTCGCCGCGTCGATGTTCACTCTCTTCACCTATGTAGCGCCGTTGCTGGGTGATGTCACCGGCATTTCGCCAAAAGGCGTGACCTGGACCCTGCTGCTGATCGGCCTGGGCCTGACCGTGGGCAACATCATCGGCGGCAAGCTGGCGGACAAGCGTCTGGCGGCCACGTTGATCGGCGTATTCATCAGCATGGCGGTGATATCCACGGTGCTCAGTTGGACCAGCGTCGCGATTATCCCGACTGAAATCACTTTGTTCCTCTGGGCCACCGCCTCGTTCGCCGCTGTACCGGCACTGCAAATCAACGTGGTGACCTTCGGCAAGGCCGCGCCCAACCTGGTGTCGACCCTCAATATCGGTGCCTTCAACATCGGCAACGCCTTGGGTGCCTGGGTCGGCGGCAGTGTTATCGCCCACGGCTTCGGCCTCACCAGCGTGCCGTTGGCCGCTGCAGCCCTGGCGGTCCTGGCACTGCTGGTCACGCTGATCACGTTCCGTCAGAGCGGCAATGTCGAACTGGCCCCCGCCACAAACTGAACACCTTAAGAGACGAGTACTTGCAATGACGACTATTTTCGATCCGATCAAACTGGGTGACCTGGAACTGTCGAACCGCATCATCATGGCGCCGCTGACCCGCTGTCGCGCCGATGCCGGTCGCGTACCCAACGCACTGATGGCCGAATATTATGTACAACGCGCCTCTGCCGGCCTGATTCTCAGCGAAGCCACGTCGGTGACGCCCATGGGCGTGGGCTACCCGGATACGCCGGGCATCTGGTCCAATGACCAAGTGCGTGGCTGGGCCAATATCACCAAGGCCGTGCACGGCGCGGGCGGCAAGATTTTCCTGCAACTGTGGCATGTTGGGCGTATCTCCCATGAGTCGTACCTGGACGGCGAAACGCCGGTGGCACCGAGCGCGATCCAGCCCAAAGGCCACGTCAGCCTGGTGCGCCCGCTCTCTGACTACCCGACCCCGCGCGCCCTGGAAACCGCGGAAATCGCCGACATTGTCGACGCTTACCGTGTCGGCGCCGAGAACGCCAAGGCCGCTGGTTTTGACGGTGTGGAAGTTCACGGCGCCAATGGCTACCTGCTCGATCAATTCCTGCAGAGCGGCACCAACCAGCGTAGCGACAACTATGGTGGTTCCCTGGAAAACCGCGCGCGCCTGCTGCTGGAAGTGACCGACGCCGTGATCGAGGTCTGGGGCCCGGGTCGCGTGGGTGTGCATCTGGCACCACGCGCCGACTCCCATGACATGAGCGATGACAACCTGGAGGAAACCTTCACCTACGTCGCTCGCGAACTGGGCAAGCGTGGCATCGCCTTCATTTGCTCGCGTGAGAAAGAAGGTGCCGACAGCCTTGGCCCACAACTGAAAGCAGCGTTCGGCGGTCCCTACATTGCCAACGAACGCTTCACCAAGGACAGCGCCAACGCCTGGCTGAACTCGGGCAAGGCCGATGCGGTAGCCTTTGGCGTGCCCTTTATCGCCAACCCCGACCTGCCGGCTCGCCTGAAGACCGATGCGCCACTCAACGAGCCGAATCCGCAAACCTTCTACGGCAAAGGCCCGGTCGGCTATATCGACTACCCGACCCTGGCGCTCTGACCCGCCTACAGAAAGTACATAGGCAAAAGCCCCTGCTCGTGAGAGCCGGGGCTTTTTTGGGTTTGCCGTTCCTGTAGGAAACACTCCTTCACAGCAATGCAACAATATCGCTACAAAATACTTAGCCAGCTACCTTTCAACCCGGCGCCAGCGCGTATATAAAGTCATCCCACAAATAAGTCCGAGGGACGATTGACCATTCTTGGACTTTACTGTTGACACAACTTGAGGCAATTACGCATTTTGTCTCAATTGCGCAGGCTGGGGCTCAAACGCAGCATGTCCAACCCCGCATCGACCCAAAGCTCGGCCGCCTGATGCAACTGAAAGCTGTCGGGCACCAGTAGCCATTGGCCGATGAGTCCGTTGATATAAGCGTGAATACAGATCGCACCACGGACAGGGTCGAGATTTTCCGGGAGTTGCCCGCGATGAATCGCGTTACGCAGTGTCAGGCCTATGCGCAGGTTGCACTCCAGGCTGTGAGTCTGGCGCTGACGGCGCATGTCACACATTTCATCGGTGAATTCGCACTTATGAAACAAAATCTCATTGATGCGCCGGGTCTTCGGGTCCAGGGCCACCTGATGAAAAAGATGAATCAACAGCTTGCGCATGCAGCCCAGCGGATCAACTTCATCCTCGCTTTCACTGGCCCTGGCCAATTCGTCCAGCGGCTCGTGCAACGTATCGAGCAGCGCCTGCAACAGGTCCGACTTGTTACTGAAATGCCAGTAGATAGCCCCCCGCGTCACACCCGCCAGAGTCGCGATATCCGCCAGCGTAGTACGCGCCACCCCGCGTTCGTAGAAGGCATGCTCGGCGGCTTGGAGAATCTGGCTGCGCGTTTCCTGAGCTTCCTCTTTGGTACGACGAACCATGGCAGTAACACCTCAATCAGGACACCGGCGGTGGCCAATGACCACCATCTGAATAATTATGGGACGGCACCTTCATGGGCACCGAACGTACTAGAATCGAGGCTTTACGCAGCCCGTTGTAAGGAATCCGCGAAGCCTGTCAAGAGTTTACAAACAACCATGAACGTAAGTATATTGCGTAGCAAGCTACTTATCCACTCAATGCCTGTTTTTTACCCTTCCACACTTCTTGTGCGCACTACGCGCGCCTGACCCGAGGATCTACATGCAACTTAAGCCAGCTGTTACCGCTCTGGTCACTGCCGTCGCCCTGGCATCGCTGCTCAGCGGATGTAAAAAGGAAGAAGCGGCTCCGCCCGCTCAAACCCCTCAGGTCGGCGTGGTCACCATTCAACCTCAAGCCTATACCCTGACCACCGAATTGCCGGGGCGCACCACTGCGTTCCGCATTGCGGAAGTCCGTCCTCAGGTCAACGGCATCATCCTCAAGCGCCTGTTCAAGGAAGGCGGCGACGTCAAGGAAGGCCAGCAGCTTTACCAAATCGATCCGTCGGTCTATGAGGCCGCCTTGAAAAGCGCCCAGGCCAACCTGCAACAGACCAAGTCGATTGCCGATCGCTACAAGCAGTTGGTCAACGAACAGGCTGTCAGCCGCCAGGAATACGACACCGCTGTGTCCAACCGCATGACCTCGGAAGCCAACTTGCAGAGCGCCCAGATCAATGTGCGCTACACCAAGGTGTTCGCGCCGATCTCCGGGCGTATCGGTCGTTCTTCGGTTACCGAAGGCGCGCTGGTCAGCAATGGCCAGGCCGACGCCATGGCAGTGATCCAGCAACTGGACCCGATCTACGTCGACGTCACGCAGTCTTCGGCCGAAATGCTGAAACTGCGTCGTGACCTGGAAAGCGGCCAGTTACAGAAGTCCGGCGACAACGCCGCCATGGTCAAGTTGACCCTGGAAGACGGCAGCGAGTACGCCCAGCAAGGCAAGTTGGAATTTTCCGAAGTGTCGGTCGACCAGACCACCGGTTCCGTGACCCTGCGCGCCGTGTTCCCCAACCCTGACCACACCCTGCTGCCGGGCATGTTTGTCCACGCGCAATTGCAGGCCGGCGTGAACAGCAAGGCGATCCTGGCACCCCAGCAAGGCGTGACCCGCGACATCCGTGGCATCCCGACTGCGCTGGTCGTCACCGGCGACAACAAGGTCGAACAGCGCGAGCTGGTGGCCAACCGTACTGCCGGCGCCTACTGGCTGGTGGAAAAAGGCCTGAATGCCGGTGACCGTGTGATCACCGAAGGCTTGCAGTTCATCAAGCCGGGTATCACGGTTGAAGCGAAGGAAGCCACCAACGCCAAGCCCGCCGGTACTGCTCCTGCCGCCGCTGGCAAAGGGGAGTAATACATGTCGAAATTTTTTATCGACCGTCCCATCTTCGCCTGGGTAATTGCCCTGGTGATCATGCTGGTCGGGGCTTTGTCGATCCTCAAGTTGCCCATCAACCAATACCCGGCCATTGCACCAACGGCCATTGATATCCAGGTCACCTACCCAGGTGCTTCGGCGCAAACCGTGCAGGACACCGTGGTACAGGTCATCGAGCAGCAGCTCAACGGTATCGACAACCTGCGTTATGTTTCCTCGGACAGTAACTCCGACGGCAGCATGACCATCACCGCGACGTTCAACCAGGGCACCAACCCGGACATCGCCCAGGTCCAAGTGCAGAACAAGCTGAACCTGGCAACCCCATTGCTGCCTCAAGAAGTGCAGCAACAGGGTATCCGCGTGACCAAGTCAGTGAAGAACTTCCTGATGGTGATCGGCCTGGTGTCCGAAGACGGCTCCATGACCAAGGACGACCTGTCCAACTACATTGTCTCCAACATTCAGGACCCGATTTCCCGGACGTCTGGCGTAGGTGACTTCCAGGTCTTCGGTTCCCAGTACGCCATGCGTATCTGGCTCGACCCGGCCAAGCTGAACAACTTCCAGATGACGCCGGTGGATGTCAGCAATGCCGTCCAGGCGCAGAACGTGCAGGTGGCCACTGGTCAACTGGGCGGCTTGCCTGCCCTGCCTGGCACACAACTGAACGCCACGATCATCGGCAAGACGCGCCTGCAGACCGCCGAGCAGTTTGAAAATATTCTGCTGCGGGTGAATGCCGACGGTTCCCAGGTACGCCTGGGCGATGTTGCCCGTGTCGAACTGGGCGGCCAGAACTACAGCATCAGTGCGCAGTTCAACGGCAAGCCGGCTTCCGGCATGGCGATCAAGCTGGCATCCGGTGCCAACGCCCTGGACACTGCCAAGGCCATCCGTGAAACGGTTGCGTCCCTCGAACCGTTCTTCCCGCCTGGCATGAAAGCCGTGGTTCCGTACGACACCACTCCAGTGGTGACCGAATCGATTTCCGGGGTAGTCGATACCCTGGTCGAGGCGATCGTCCTGGTGTTCCTGGTGATGTACCTGTTCCTGCAGAACTTCCGCGCCACCATCATCACCACGATGACGGTGCCAGTAGTATTGCTGGGTACGTTCGGGATCCTTGCGGCCTTCGGCTTCACGATCAACACCCTGACCATGTTCGGCATGATCCTGGCCATCGGCTTGCTGGTGGACGATGCGATCGTGGTGGTGGAGAACGTCGAGCGGGTAATGGCCGAGGAACACTTGTCGCCCAAAGAAGCGACGGTCAAGTCCATGGAGCAGATCCAGGGCGCCCTGGTGGGTATTGCCTTGGTACTCTCGGCGGTACTGCTGCCGATGGCGTTCTTCGGCGGATCCACGGGGGTCATCTATAAACAGTTCTCCATCACCATTGTCTCGGCGATGGCGCTGTCGGTACTGGTTGCACTGATCTTCACCCCGGCCTTGTGCGCCACCATGCTCAAGCCGATCGATCCCGAGAAACACGGCCAACCCAAGCGTGGTTTCTTCGGCTGGTTCAACCGCACCTTCGACCGTGGCGTACTGAGCTACGAGCGTGGCGTGAGCAACATGATCAAGCACAAGGCACCGTCGTTCCTGGTGTACCTGCTCGTCATCGTCGGCATGATCTGGCTGTTCACCCGCATTCCAAGCGCGTTCCTGCCCGAGGAAGACCAGGGTGTGATCTTCGCCCAGGTGCAGACGCCGGTGGGCTCCTCCGCTGAACGGACCCAGACGGTCATCGACGACATGCGCGCCTACCTGTTGAACGACAAGGAAGGCGAGCCGGGCGAAGGCAAGGCCGTGCAATCGGTGTTTACCGTAAACGGCTTCAACTTTGCCGGTCGTGGCCAGAGTTCGGGCCTGGCGTTCGTCATGCTCAAGTCATGGGATGAACGCGATGCATCGACATCGGTGTTTGAAGTGGCCAAGCGTGCACAAGGTTACTTCTCCCAGACCTTCAAGGACGCCATGGTGTTCGCCATCGTGCCCCCGTCGGTTCTGGAACTGGGTAACGCCACCGGTTTCGACGTATTCCTGCAGGACCAGGGCGGTGTCGGCCATGACAAGCTCATGCAGGCCCGCAACCAGTTCCTCGGGATGGCTGCGCAAAGCAAGATCCTCGCAGGCGTTCGTCCAAACGGCGTCAACGATGAGCCGCAGTACGAGCTGACCATCGACGACGAGAAAGCCAGCGCCCAGGGCATCAGCCTGTCCAGCATCAACCAGACCCTGGCGATTGCCCTGGGTGGCAGCTACATCAACGACTTCATCGACCGCGGTCGGGTGAAAAAGGTCTACATCCAGGGTGAGGCCGCCAGCCGGATGACCCCTGAAGACCTGAACAAATGGTTCGTGCGCAGCGCCGACGGCAAGATGGTGCCACTCTCGGCCATTGCCTCGGGCGCCTGGATCTACGGCTCGCCGAAGCTGTCGCGATACAACGGTGTAGCAGCGATGGAAATCCTCGGCACCCCGGCACCGGGCTACAGCACCGGTGACGCGATGGCCGAGGTCGAGCGGATCGCCAAGGAACTGCCAGCTGGTATCGGCTACGCCTGGACTGGCCTGTCGTATGAAGAACGCTTGTCCGGCTCCCAGGCACCTGCGCTGTACGCCCTGTCGTTGCTGGTAGTGTTCCTCTGCCTGGCCGCACTGTACGAAAGCTGGTCGATCCCGATTGCGGTGGTACTGGTTGTGCCGCTGGGTGTCATCGGTGCACTGATGGCTACCAGCATGCGAGGACTGTCCAACGACGTGTTCTTCCAGGTGGGGCTGTTGGTGACCGTCGGCCTGGCCTCGAAGAACGCCATCCTGATCGTGGAATTCGCCAAGGAACTCCACGAGCAGGGCAAAGGCATCGTCGAGGCAGCCATCGAGGCATCCCGCATGCGTCTGCGTCCGATCATCATGACCTCCATGGCGTTCGTCCTCGGCGTACTGCCCCTGGCGATCTCCTCGGGCGCAGGTTCAGGCAGCCAACATGCCATCGGTACCGGCGTAATTGGCGGTATGATCACTGCAACCGTTCTGGCGATCTTCTGGGTGCCACTGTTCTTTGTAACCGTGTCCGCCATTGGCAGCCGCAAGAAAACCGACAAGTCCGATACACCGCACACTCCTAAAGAGGCTGGCTAATGCGCAAGTCGCTACTTTCCCTGGCAGTCACGGCCATTGTGCTCAGTGGCTGCTCGCTGATCCCTGACTATCAGCAGCCTGAAGCGCCGGTTGCCGCCCAGTTCCCACAGGGGCCGGCCTACTCATCCGCCCAGGCGCCGAGCCAGGCTGCCGCCGAGCAAGGCTGGAAGCAGTTTTTCCATGACCCTGCCTTGCAGCAATTGATTCAGGTCGCGCTGGTCAACAACCGCGACCTGCGCGTCGCGGCCCTGAACATTGACGCGTTTGCGGCGCAATATCGCATCCAGCGCGCCGACCTGTTCCCGGCCGTCTCGGCCAATGGCAGCGGCAGTCGCCAGCGGGTTCCGGCACGCGCTTCGCAAACCGGCGAAGCGGACATCACCAGCTCGTATTCGGCAACGTTGGGGATCAACTCCTATGAGTTGGACCTGTTCGGCCGAGTTCGCAGCTTGAGCGAAGAGGCACTGCAGAAGTACTTCGCGACCGAAGAAGCACGCCGCAGCACACAGATCAGCCTGGTGGCCAGCGTGGCGAACGCCTACCTGACCTGGCAGGCCGACAAGGAACTGCTCAAGCTGACCCAGGACACCCTCGGCGCGTTCGAGCAGAGCTTCAAGCTGACCTCGCGCAGCAACGAAGTCGGCGTGGCCTCGGCCCTGGACTTGAGCCAGGCGCGGACCTCGGTCGAGAGCGCTCGCGTACAACTGGCGCGCTACACCCGCCAGGTGGCTCAGGACGAGAACAACCTGACGATGCTGCTGGGCACCAGCCTGCCGGCGAATATCGCCAGCAAGCCGCTGTCAGACGACCTGCTGAGCGAAGTACCGGCCGGACTGCCTTCAGACCTGCTGCAACGTCGCCCCGACATCCTGCAGGCCGAATACAACCTCAAGGCAGCCAACGCCAATATCGGCGCGGCCCGTGCGGCGTTTTTCCCCAGCATCAGCCTGACGGCCAATGCCGGTACGCTGAGCCCGGACCTTGGCGGTCTGTTCAAAGGCGGTTCGGGTACCTGGTCGTTCGCTCCGCAGATCAACATCCCGATCTTCAACGCCGGTAGCCTGCGCGCAAGCCTGGACTACTCGAAGATCCAGAAAGAGATCAACGTCGCGAACTACGAGAAGTCAATTCAGACCGCGTTCCAGGAAGTCTCCGACGGCCTGGCGGCACGTGCGACCTACAACCAGCAGTTGCAGGCCCAACGTGATTTCGTCGAGGCCAACCAGGACTACTACCGTCTGGCCGAGCGGCGCTACCGCATCGGTGTCGACAGCAACCTGACGTTCCTCGATGCCCAGCGCCAACTGTTCAGTGCCCAGCAAACGCTGATCACCGATCGCCTGGCCCAGCTGACCAGCGAAGTGACCTTGTACAAGGCCTTGGGTGGCGGTTGGAATGAGCAAACGGCGCAGAACGCGTCGGCGAAGAAACAAGAAGCGCCAGCGTTGAAGCTGTTCTGATAGCACCGTAACCGGCAACAACGAAGCCCACCTCTGGTGGGCTTTTTAATACCTGAGGATTTGCGTTCGATCACCGCCCACAACCCACCCCGCTCGATTGAATCCGCGCCCTACTCCCTCGCACCATGCCCGCACCCGCAAAACCAATAAAAACAGGTACACCACCATGAGCACCCTTCACGCCCGCCATTTGTTGCTGGTCACCGCCGTTGCCAGTTTTAGCCTGCCGGCCATCGCTGAAGAGCACGGCTTTCTGGAAGACGCCAGCGCCAACCTCAACCTGCGCAATTTCTTCTTCAACCGCAATTTCACCAACCCGACCAAGGCCCAGGGCGGCGCGCAAGAGTGGACGCAGAGTTTCATCCTCGACGCCAAGTCAGGTTTTACCCAGGGCACCGTGGGCTTTGGCGTGGATGTGCTAGGGATGTACTCGCAAAAGCTCGACGGCGGCGCAGGCTCCGGCGGGACGCAGTTATTGCCGTTGGACCACGATGGCCGGCCTGCCGATAATTTCGGCCGGCTGGGGGTGGCCTTCAAGGCGCGAATTTCCAGGACCGAGCTGAAAGTCGGTGAGTGGATGCCGGTGTTGCCCATCCTGCGCTCGGATGATGGCCGCTCCCTGCCGCAAACCCTGCGTGGCGGACAGATCACCTCGCGGGAAATCGAAGGCCTGACCCTATATGGCGGGCAATTTCGTGCCAACAGCCCACGTGACGACAGCAGCATGACCGATATGAGCATGGCCGGTAAAACCGCATTCACCTCTGATCGGTTCAACTTCCAGGGCGGCGAGTATGCGTTCAACGACAAGCTCACCCAGATAGGCGTCTGGAATGCCCAGCTCAAGGACATCTACAGCCAGCAATACCTCAACCTGATCCACACCCAGCCCGCAGGTGACTGGACACTGGGCGCCAACCTCGGCTTCTTCTACGGCAAGGACGACGGCAGCGCCCGCGCAGGCAGCATGGATAACAGAACCTGGTCCGGGCTTTTTTCGGCCAGGTACGGCGGCCATACTTTTTACCTCGGCCTGCAAAAACTCAGCGGCGACAGTGCCTGGATGCGCGTCAATGGCACCAGCGGCGGCACGCTGGCCAACGACAGCTTCAACGCCAGCTACGACAACGCCCAGGAAAAGTCCTGGCAACTGCGCCACGACTACAACTTCGCTGCCCTCGGCATACCGGGGCTGACGCTGATGAACCGCTACATCAGCGGCAGCAACATCCACACCGCAACCGAGAGCGACGGCAAGGAATGGGGCCGGGAAAGCGAAGTGGGCTATACCGTGCAAAGCGGCAGCTTGAAAAGCCTGACGCTGCGCTGGCGCAATTCAAGCATGCGCCGGGACTACAGCAACAACGAGTTTGATGAAAACCGCTTGATCGTCAGCTATCCCCTCAATCTTCTGTAAGAGCCGCTGCACTCAACAGGTTGTTACAGTCGTCAGCGTTGATGACCGGAACATTTTCCAAGGCATTGCCAACTAGTCATACCCCTGCTGTTTTTCGGCCCGATAACACACACGTTTTAACGGGCCCGGCCGGGTGTGCCTCTAGACATGACAAGGAAGACTGATGACTCAACTCAAGAGTGCAACCCTATTTACCCCTTCACCCATCAAACAATCAGATGGCACAGGGCCTGGCCCCGTTTCACCACGCCCTGCGTCGGCGCTCAACACCATTGAGTACCAACCTGCCAGCGCACCTGCCCTGACATTTGATCCGGACAATCCGATCCGGAATCAGACACGCCTGTTGTTCAACGACGAAAATTTACAAGCTAAAAGCCAGTCCGCCTGGGAACTAAGCCCTAAATACTCACCCGATAGGCTCAATAACCGCCTGATTCTGGAAACGGGTAACGCTTCGGATGAAATTCGTGTCCGCAATGGAGCTCCCGGCACACTCAAACTGCGGGTAAACGGTGAAAGCTACACGGTTGATGCGCTCGACCAAGACGGTAAATTGCTGACCTTGCAGATCAACACCCATGGCGGCGATGACAGGATCCTGATCGACGGCGACGTCATCACGCCGCTGATTGTGGAAGCCGGGGATGGCAATGACCGGGTTCAAGCCGGCGCGGGCAGCACCCGGCTGCTGGGCGGCAAGGGCAACGATATTCTGTGCTTGGGCGATGCAAATGGCTACGCTGAAGGCGCTGACGGTGATGACATATTGATTGGCGGCAAGGGCAGCGCTGTGCTTTATGGCAACAACGGTAACGACCGGTTGTATGCCGCCCACTCTCAAAACAGCTACCTCGATGGTGGTAACGACAACGACTGGCTGTACGCCGGTCGTGGTCAAACCGTACTGCATGGCGGCATGGGCGATGACCTGCTGGTCGGTCACGGTCGTAGTACGTTCTACACCGGGCCGGGGCACGACAGCATTCTCGGCAACAAACCCACCGATTTAATCTATGCCAAGCGCAACGACTGGATAAGCCCTGCGCGCACGTCGATTTTTACCGAGGTTTCTCCGAATAATGCAGGTGCCCAAGGATTTACCGTACAGGGTTCTGACGCATTCAGGCAGCGTGTCGAAGACGACCTGACACTGCTGCGCAGCTCACCCCAAGGACAGAAAATGCTGGCTGGGATGGACGCCCTCGCACGGCAGAACAATGCGCCGGTGAAAATCCTCGAAGACACATTCGATGACGGCAGCCGCTATGTGTTCGGCAGCCAGGAGCTCAAACGCCTGTATCAAAGCGAGACCGCCCAGATTGTTCCTGAGGATCCAAAATGGGGTTTTATGGTAAACGGCACTCCAGGTTCACGGGCCGACCGAGCACAAGTGGTCTACAACCGCTCCAGTCTCGACGAGGACGCGAGCGCAACGGCTCCCGTCTTCGGGCTTTATCACGAAGTGGCACATGCCTATAACGGTGCCAGCGGCACGGTCCTGGCCGGCTCGACCTGGGAAAGCGAAAGCGTGGAAATCGCCAACAGTGAACGTCAAGCCGTTGGCCTGCCCAGCGACGTACCACCAATGGATTTGGATAGTGACCCCCAGACGCCTCCAACCACCACTAACCCCCAGCCCTTTACTGAAAACACCTTGCTTGAGGAAATGGGCTTGCCACTGCGTAACGCCTACTCTGGCTGAAATTGAATGGGTGGGGTGATATAGCGTTCGTCAGCCAGTTGATCACCCCAGCCCTTCTTGCTGTATGGTGCGCGCCTGTCGCTGCCGATACCACCGGCAGCGGCTTTTGTCCGGGCCCGCACACAGCATGAAAACCTTCGCCATCGCCTCAGTATTACTCGCCTTGACGCTTAGCCTCAGCGGCTGCATTGGCGCGCCCGTCGCCCTGACGTCCAAAACCGAACAACGCCTGCAAAACCAGGCCCCCATTCGCTTCTTGCTGACGTTCGATGACGGCCCCAGCGCCTCCGGTTTTGCTAACCCCAGCCGCTCGGTAATCGCCGACCTGGCCAACAATTCGGTGCAACCAGGCATCAAGGCTATCTTCTTTTTGCAGACCGAGGCGGCACGGGCCGGCGGCAGCGAGCGTGGCCGCAAAACCATGCAGCGCGAACATGCAGCCGGCCATATCCTGGCCTTCCACACGGCTACGCGCTGGCATACCAATCATCGCCTGCTCAACGCCGAAGACCTGAAGCAGACCCTGCAACAAGGCGCCACCAGTATCGCCTCGATCACCGGAGCGCCACCGAAGCTGGTGCGTCCGCCCTTCTGGAACTACGATCGTCGTACTTTCGCTGCCTACCAGCAACAGGGCATGCAGATCCTGTTGACCGACTTGAGCGCCAATGACGGCAAGATCTGGGGCTTCAATGCCAGCCCCAGGCGCCGGGCCAACCTGCTGCGGCAACTGTCGCTGGTGCGCGAACGGATCGCCCTGGGCGAACTGCCAACGGTGGATGGCGTAATCCCGGTGGTGGTGACTTTTCACGACATCAACCGCTACACCGCACGGCACCTGAAAGAGTACCTGCAGATCCTGATGGACAGTGCCCGGGCCAACGCCCTCAAGACCGCCGCCGAGCCGTTCTACACCGACCGTGCAACCCTGGAGCGTGCCGCCTTGGCGCGCACCGTGAAAGACAGCAACGAAGTCGTACATTTGCCAGGGGTGTGGAATTGGTTGTGGGATGCAGACTCCCGCTGACTATTGCCGCGTGATCAATCCTGCTCACGCGATTCGACACCCAACTCATCCCAGACAGACTCAGCCAAATGAAACGTTGCGTTGGCTGCCGGGATCCCGCAATAGATCGCGCTCTGCATCAACACTTCCTTGATTTCGGCACGGGTCACGCCATTGCTGGCAGCGGCGCGCAGATGCAGCTTGAGTTCTTCGCTGCGGTTCATGCCGATCAGCATGGCAATCGTGACCAGGCTGCGGGTGTGCCGGGGCAAGCCAGGGCGAGTCCAGATATCCCCCCAGGCGTGGCGAGTGATCATTTCCTGGAACTCGCGGTTGAACTCGGTCAGGGTATTCAGGCTACGGTCGACATGCGCATCGCCCAATACTTCACGACGCACCTTGAGCCCCTCGGCATAACGTTGGTTCTCGTCCACGAAAAACTCCTCAGCGGTTCAACAAAAAATCCACAACCCGATGGCTGAACGTAGCACCGGCTTGCACATTGGACAGATGGGCCGCATAAAACTCGGCATACTCGGCGCCTTGCACCTGCTGTTGAATAAACCGGCTGCCAGACGGCGGCGTGACCGCATCTTCGGTGCCGGCAACCACCAGGGTCGGGGCCTGGATTGACGCCACTTGCTCACGAAAATCCGCATCCCGTACCGCGGCGCAGTTGGCGGCATAACCCTGGGGCGACGTGGCCGCCAGCATGTCGGTAATGCGCTTGGCGTGGCCAGGGTTGGCCTCGGCAAAATCGGCGGTGAACCAGCGCGCAATCGACGCATCACGCAAGGCCGCCATCGCGGCCTGGCCGTCGCGCAAGACCATCTCGATCCGTGGGTTCCATACCTCGGGGCTGCCGATCTTCGCCGCCGTGTTGCACACCACGAGCCGCAGCAAGCGTTGGCCCGCGTTGATTCCCAACCATTGCCCGATCAATCCGCCCATGGAAAGGCCGCAAAAATGCGCCCGTTCGATGTTCAGCGCATCCAACAGCGCCAAGACATCCCGGCCCAGTTGCTCGATGCTGTAGGGACCTTCGGTCACCAGGGATTTACCGTGACCGCGGGTATCCAGGCGTAACACCTGAAAGTGCTCGGTGAAGGCTGGCATTTGGGTGTCCCACATATGCAGGTCGGTCCCCAATGAGTTGGAGAGCACCAATACCGGCGCACCTTGCGGGCCTTCGAGTTGATAGTTCAGTTCGCCATCGGCGAGTTGTACGGTCCCCACAGCAGTCTCCTCAGGCAGAAAATCGAAAATGTTCAGCGACCGCGCGGCTGACCCAGGTTTGCGCCTGGCCCAGGTAGTGCGCCGGGTCCAACAGGCGATCCAGTTCGGCAGCCGAGAGCTCGGCGGTCACTTGCGGTTCATCGGCCAGTACCGCACGCAGATGACGTTGCTCGGCCACCGCGCGTTTGCAGCACTGTTCCAGTAAGTGGTGCGCGGTTTCGCGGCCAAGGCGCTGGGCGAGCACGATGCTCACAGCCTCGGCCAGCACCAGGCCCTGGGTCAGATCAAGGTTGTTGCCCATGCGCTGTGGGTCGACTTCCAGGCCTTCGCTGACCAGTAGCGCCTGATGCAGGGCACCGGAGACCAGTCGACAGATTTCCGGCAGGGTCTCCCACTCGGCGTGCCACAGGCCCAGGCTGCGCTCGTGTTCCTGAGGCATGGCGCTGAACATCGTCGCCACCAGGCCGGGCACCCGCGTCGCGGTGCTGATCAACACCGCGGCGCCCACCGGATTGCGTTTGTGGGGCATAGTCGAAGAGCCGCCCTTGCCCGGCGCCGACGGCTCGAACACTTCTGCCGCTTCCGTCTGCATCAACAGGCTGATATCGCGACCGAGCTTGCCGAGGCTGCCGGCGACCAGACCCAGTAGCGCAGCAAACTCCACCAATCGATCACGCTGGGTGTGCCAGGGTTGGTCCGGCAAGCTCAATTGCAGGTGCGTCGCCAAGGCCTCGGCCACCGGCATCGCCTGGTCGCCAAGGGCCGCCAGGGTGCCGGAGGCCCCACCAAACTGCAGCACCAGCAAGCGCGGCTTGAGCTGCGCCAGGCGCTCGCGACTGCGCGTCACCGCACCCAGCCAGCCAGCGACCTTCATCCCCAGGGTGACGGGCGTGGCGTGCTGCAACCAGGTACGTCCCGCCATGGGTATGGCAACGTAGCGTTGCGCTTGGGCGGCAAGGACTTCTCCCAAACGCGCCAGATCGGTTTCGATCAGTTCCATGGCACTGCGCAATTGCAGCACCAGGCCGGTATCCATTACATCCTGGCTGGTAGCGCCCAGGTGTACATAACGTTCAGCATCGGCGTCGGCGCTGGCGACCTGCTTACCCAGTGCCTTGACCAGCGGGATCGCCGAATTGCCCGCCGTGGCTATCGCCTCCCCCAGCGCGTCGATGTCGTAGAGCGAAGCCAGGCACGCCTGGGCGATCGGTATTACGGCTGCTTGCGGGATCACCCCAACCTGCGCCTCGGCGCGAGCCAGTGCTGCTTCAAAATCCAGCATGCCTTGCAGCCGGCCTTGATCACAGAACACCTCGGCCATGCTGCCAGCCGTGAAATAAACATCGAACAACTGATTGCGCGTGCGCGTTGTCATAAACCATCCCTAGGGGCACGCGCCCTCAAGGGCGCACGCCGGCCGGTTACAGATCGTGGTGCAAGTACTCGGCTTGCTTGGGCAGGCGCAAGCTGAACAGGAACGCGATAACCATCATGCCGGTGACATACCAGTAGAAAGTGTTCTCCATTCCGATGGACTTCAAGCCAAGGGCCACGTATTCCGCCGATCCGCCGAAGATCGCGTTGGCCACCGCGTACGCCAGGCCCACACCGAGTGCGCGCACTTGTGGTGGAAACATCTCGGCTTTTACCAGGCCGCTGATGGAGGTGTAGAAGCTGACAATCGCCAGCGCCAGGGTAATCAGGACAAACGCCAGGAGCGGACTGGTCACGCTTTTCAAGGTCAGCAGGATCGGCACGGTACACAGCGTACCGAGGGCGCCGAACCAGAGCATCGAATTACGCCGGCCGATCTTGTCGGAGAGCATGCCGAACAGCGGCTGCATGCACATATACAAAAACAACGCGCCGGTCATGATGTAGCTGGCCGTCTTGGCGTGCATCCCGGCGGTGTTCACCAGGTACTTCTGCATATAAGTGGTGAAGGTATAAAAAATCAGTGAGCCGCCAGCCGTATAGCCGAGCACGGTGATAAACGCGGCCTTGTGATCGCGAAACAACGCGGCGATGCTGCCGGCGTCTTTGTTGTCACGCATTTGCTTACTGGTGGTTTCCTTCAGGGAACGGCGCAGCAACAGTGAGATCACTGCCGCGATGGCGCCGATCACAAATGGGATCCGCCAGCCCCAGGCCCGCAGTTCTTCTTCGGTCAGCAATTGTTGAAGGATCACCACCACCGACACCGCCAGCAATTGCCCGCCGATCAGCGTCACGTACTGGAACGAGGCGAAGAACCCGCGCTGGCCCTTGAGCGCGACCTCACTCATATAGGTCGCCGTAGTGCCGTATTCGCCGCCCACCGAAAGGCCCTGGAACAGCCGCGCCGCCAGCAGCAAAGCCGGTGCCCAGGCGCCGATGTCTTTGTAAGTGGGCAAGAAGGCGATGACCAACGAGCCTGCACACATCATCAGCACCGAGATCATCATCGAATTCTTGCGCCCGTGCTTGTCGGCCACCCGACCAAACAACCAGCCGCCAATAGGGCGCATCAGGAAACCGGCGGCGAATACCCCAGCCGTGTTAAGCAGTTGGACTGTGGGGTCGTCCGAGGGGAAAAACGCAGGCGCAAAATAAATGGCGCAGAAGGCGTAGACGTAGAAATCGAACCATTCCACCAGGTTGCCGGAGGAAGCCCCGACAATTGCAAAAATCCGCTTGCTGCGTTCTTCTCCGGTGTAGTGACCGGTATGGGTTGTCATGTTTTTTCACTCGTAGGGAACAGGTTTAACCCTAGACATACTTTGTAACAGTGTCGTTCCACAAGAAGACTTTCAGGTGGTGTTGGGAGTGAATCTGGTGGGTGGCTTGAAACCCACCTCAATAATCGAAGAACACCGTTTCCCTTTCTGTCCCCTGCAAAACCACGTTCCATTGATACACCCCGTTTGCATCCGCCTCGGCAATCAAGGTACTGCGACGCTCAGCAGGCACACACCGCAACAACGGGTCATCTGCATTCATCGCTTCACCGGCGAAATAAATCCGCGTCAGCAAGTGTTTCACCAACCCACGGGCGAACACCAATACCACCAGGTGCGGCGCCTGGGTCGTGCCCTTCAGCCCCGGCACGCTGCCCGGCTTGATGGTGGTAAAGCGAAAGCGTCCTTCAGCGTCCACCGGCACGCGGCCAAACCCTTTGAAATCAGGGTCCAGGGATTTGTCCTGGTCGTCTTCGGGATGGTCATATTTGCCGGCTGCGTTGGCTTGCCAGACTTCCAGCATGGCGTCGTTGACGACATCACCGTTGCCATCCACCACTTGCCCGCTAATTGCCAGGCGTTCGCCAAGCGTGTCGGCAGTGGTGAGGTCTTCGCGGTTCAGCCAGGTCAGGCCAATGTGGTAATAAGGCCCGACGGTGTGGGAGGTGGTCGCGTAAAGAGTCATATTATTTCTCCATCGGCGTGGCGTCGCGGCCGCGCAAGACGATGTCCCAGCGGTAGCCGAGGGCATAATGCGGTACGGTTTTTTCCAGGTCGAAGCTGGCGATCAAGCGTTCTTTGGCCGAAGTGTCCGGCACGCAGTTGTAGATCGGGTCGTATTCAAGCAACGGGTCGCCGGGGAAATACATCTGTGTCACCAGCCGCGTCAGCACACTGGGGCCGAACAGCGAAAAGTGAATGTGTGCCGGGCGCCAGGCGTTATGGTGATTACCCCACGGATAGGCGCCAGGCTTGATGGTCTGGAATTGATACCAACCCTCGGCATCGGTGACGGTCCGCCCAGTACCAGTGAAGTTGGGGTCCAACGGTGCATCGTGCAGGTCGCGCTTGTGGTTGTAGCGCCCGGCGGCATTGGCCTGCCAGATCTCTACCAGGATGCCCGGCACCGGCAGGCCATTCTCATCCAGTACGCGGCCGTGGATGATGATGCGCTCGCCTTGCGGCTCGCCGTCATGCTGGGCGGTCAGGTCGTTGTCCTTCGCCTCGATGTATTCGGCGCCGATGGTCGGGCCGGTGATTTCCGACAACGAATGGGGCAGGAACACCAGGGGTTTTGACGGCGAGCGCAGGTTCGTCGACTGGTATTCGGGGTGCAGGTAATCAGGTTGAGTACCCGCTTGCGGGCGCCGGTATCCGGGCTTGTCACTCATCAGTTCATCCTCGTTGTTCTTGTGTTCTAAACGCGTTCGATAGCCAGCGCCAGGCCTTGGCCGACACCCACACACATGGTTGCCAAGGCTTTTTTGCCTTTGGTTTTTTCAAGCTGGTGCAGGGCCGTCAGCACCAGGCGCGCGCCGCTCATGCCCAGCGGATGGCCCAAGGCAATGGCGCCACCGTTCGGGTTAACCTGCGGTGCATCGTCCTCCAGCCCCAACTCACGCAGCACTGCCAGGCCCTGGCTGGCAAAGGCTTCGTTGAGTTCGATCACGTCGAAATCAGTCACGTTCAAGCCCAGGCGTTCCAGCAGTTTGCGCACTGCCGGAACCGGGCCGATCCCCATGACCCGTGGTGCCACACCTGCACTGGCCATGCCCAATACGCGGGCGCGGGCAGTGAGGCCGTGTTTTTTTACCGCTTCGGCAGACGCCAGGATCAGCGCGGCGGCGCCATCGTTGACACCGGAGGCATTGCCCGCGGTGACGGTCTTGTCCACGCCGTTGACCGGTTTGAGGCGGGCCAAGGCTTGCAGTGTGGTGTCGGCCCGGGGATGCTCGTCGTGCTCGACCAGGATCTCGCCTTTTTTATGAGCGACCCGCACCGCAACGATTTCTTCGGCGAAAAAACCGGCGGCCTGAGCGGCGGCGGTACGTTGCTGGCTACGCAAGGCAAAAGCGTCCTGATCGGCGCGCGACACCTTGTATTCGTCGGCCACGTTATCGGCGGTCTGCGGCATCGCGTCGACACCGTATTGGGCTTTCATCAACGGATTGATAAAACGCCAGCCGATCGTGGTGTCCTCAAGTTTCATGCTGCGCGAGAACGCCGCGTCAGACTTGCCCATCACAAACGGCGCACGTGACATCGACTCGACGCCACCGGCAATTGCCAACTCCATCTCGCCGCTGGCAATTGCACGAAATGCCGTGCCGATCGCGTCCATGCCCGAGGCACACAAACGGTTGAGGGTCACTCCGGGAATACTCGCGGGCAAACCGGCCAGCAACGTAGCCATGCGCGCTACGTTGCGGTTGTCTTCGCCCGCCTGGTTGGCGCAGCCAAGAAACACTTCGTCGACGGCATTCCAATCCACGGATGGGTTACGTTCCATCAACGCCTTGATCGGCAACGCGGCCAGATCATCGGCACGCACGCTCGACAAGCCTCCGCCGAAACGACCAATAGGCGTACGGACCGCATCACAGATAAATACGTCGCGCATCAGGCTTCTCCCGGGGCTTGGCCATGGGCGGCGGCCGTACGGGCCTCAAGATCACGCAAGGCAGTCAATTCAATCGCCGTGGGTTCGGTACTGGTACTGACCTGATCGGCAAAACGAATCGCCCAGCCAGTGGCGGCAACCACTTGTTCGCGGGTGACACCGGGATGCAGCGCGGTGACCACGAACTCGTGGGTGCCCTCCTCCGGCTCCATGATGCACAGATCGGTAATGATCCCCACCGGCCCCGCGCCTGGCAGGCCGAGACGCTTGCGTGAATCACCACCTTCGCCGTGACCTACCGAGGTAATGAAGTCCAGTTTGTCGACGAACGAGCGCGCCGATTGCTTGAGGATAATCAGCACGCTCTTGGCCGAACCGGCGATCTCCGGTGCGCCACCCGCGCCCGGCAGGCGAACTTTGGGCTGGTGATAATCGCCAACTACCGTGGTGTTGATATTGCCGAAGCGGTCGACCTGGGCTGCGCCAAGGAAACCGACATCAATACGTCCGCCTTGCAGCCAGTAGCGAAAAATCTCACCCGTCGGTACGACGGTGTCAGCGGTTTGCGCCAACTCGCCGTCGCCGATGGACAGTGGCAACACCGACGGCTTGGCGCCAATCGGGCCCGACTCATAGATCAACACCACGTCTGGCGAGGACGTCAGACGTGCGAGATTGGCAGCCTTGGATGGCAAGCCTATACCGACGAAGCACACCGAACCGTTCTTCAGGCGACGCGCGGCAGCAACCGTCATCATTTCGTTGGTCGAGTAAGTCATTACTTGGCCTCCTGCGCGGCAGCCAGCTTGGCCTGGAATTCACTGAAGTCAGCAGTGCCATGGATATATTCATCAATCCATGCGGTAAAGGTCCCACGGTCACGAGCGATCGGGTCCCAGGCCTGGTAGAAGCGGTTGTCACGTTCGGTGTAGCCGTGGGCGTAGGACGGATGCGCCCCGCCCGGTACATGGCAAACGGCAGTCAAGGCCCAGGTCGGCAGCACGCAGGCATTCATCGGTGCATTCAGGTCGTCGACGACTTCTTCTACGGTCACGATGCACCGTTGGGCCGCCAGGGCAGCTTCTTTCTGCACCCCGAGAATGCCCCACAACAGCACGTTGCCTTTGCGGTCGGCTTTTTGCGCGTGGATCACGGTAACGTCCGGGCGCACCGAAGGTACCGCCGCCAGTACTTCACCGGTAAACGGACAGGTGACAGACTTGATCAGCGGGTTGACCTTGGGCAGGTCGGAGCCTGCATAAGCGCGCAACACCGCAAACGGCAGCCCGCAAGCGCCGGCGACATAGGCATTCGCCAGGTCGGCGTGGCTGTGTTCTTCGATCTCCAGGGGCTGCGGCCATTGTTTCTCCACCGCGTCCCGCAGGCGATGCAACGAACCCACGCCTGGGTTGCCGCCCCAAGAAAAAATCAACTTGCGCGCACATCCGGTGCCGATCAATTGGTCGTAGATCAAATCAGGCGTCATGCGCACCAACGTCAGATCTTTCTTGCCCTGACGAATGATTTCATGCCCTGCCGCTGTAGGGATCAAGTGAGTGAAGCCTTCGAGCGCGACGGTATCGCCATCGTTGACGAACCGCATCACCGCGTCAGACAGCGAGAGAATTTCAGCCATGGGGTTGGGCTCCCGGTGTGAATCGAAAATGGCGCTGGAGACAGCGCCCAAGTGCAAGAAGGTTAAGCCGGGGAATTACACCAAACAATCCGATAATCGACAGAACGTTCGATTATCGAACGGATTGTTATCTAGCTATCGGTTATCGCTCAGGTGGCGTCCGCATGGCTGACCATGCCCTTGATCACCACAGCGATGGTGGCCAGTGCGGCGGGAATCACCAGTGCTGTCAGCACTTGCTCGAAGTTCCAACCCAGGCCCAGCAACGTCGCGCCCATCCAGGCGCCAAGAATCGCGCCAAAGCGTCCGATGCCCAGCATCCATGACACGCCGGTGGCACGACCCTGAGTCGGATAGAAGCGTGCGGCCAATGAAGGCATGGCCGATTGCGCACCGTTGACACACATCCCCGCGAGCAACACCAGCGTCGCCAACAGCGTGATATTGCCCAGGCTCTGCCCCACGGCGTAGGCAAACACCCCGGCCAGCAGATAGAACGTGCCGATGACCTTGTGGGGATTGAACCGGTCCATCGCCCAACCCACACCAACGGCACTCAACACACCACCAAACTGGAACAACGCACCAATGAATGCGGCCTGCTCCATGCTGGCGCCACTGTCACGCATCAGGGTCGGCAGCCAACTGGTCAGCAGGTACACAATCACCAGGCCCATGAAGTAGGTCAGCCACAACAACAAGGTGCCGGTGCTATAGGTGCCGGAAAAGATCACCGCAAATACATTGCGTGCCTTGACGGTTTTCTGTTCCGGCACACTGAAGCTCGAAGCCTGGGCGATCGTTGCAGGATCAATAGGCGCAAGGGCTTTACGTATCTTGTCGGTACCGTGATTGCGCACCACCAGATAGCGTGCGGACTCGGGCAGCCATACCAGCAGCACCCCCACCAGGATCAACGGCAGGATGCCGCCGATCATCAATAGACTGTGCCAGCCAAATGCCGGAATCAGCTTGGCCGAGACAAACCCGCCACAGGCCATGCCCAGGTTGAAACCACAGAACATGCTGGTGACCAGCAATGACTTGTGCCGTTCTGGCGTGTATTCAGACAGCAGCGTCGTGGCATTGGGCATACCGGCACCAAGACCCAGGCCGGTGAGAAAACGCAGGACCAGCAACTGGTCGACATTGGTGCTATAGGCCGAGGCCAGGCTGAAGGCGCCGAACACCAGCACCGCGCCCACCAACACCACCTTGCGACCAAACCGATCAGCCAGCGGGCCGGAGCCCAGGGCGCCGAACACCATGCCGATCAGCGCGGCACTCATTACCGGGCCGAGGCTGGCACGGTCGATTCCCCAATCCTGGGACAAGGCCGGGGCGATGAATCCCATGGCCGCAGTGTCGAGACCATCGAGAAACACAATCAGGAAGCACAGGATCACCACCCGCCACTGATAACGGGACAGCGGCTGGGCATTGATAAAGGACTGCACGTCCAGGGACGTACCTACAGAAGGTTGATTCATTATTCTTATTTCCACACCAATGGGCGGGCAAACGACATTGAGTCGTCATTATTGTTGGCGCGAAACATGAACCACGGTGCCGGGCTATCGCGGTCACTTGCGCTGCCGCGACATTAATGAGCCAAGGGAAACAGCGTCAATTCGTCAAGACGGGATCTGTGCGGTCACCGAACGCTTACGCAAATAACTGGGCGCTCAGTTCCTGGCTGGCACTGAGCATGCTCGGCAAAAAACGCTGCTCCAATTCACTGCGACTGACTCGCCCGGCATGCGTGCTGATGTTGAGCGCAGCCAGTACCTGGCCCGACGCGTCATACACCGGCACGGCGATGGAGCGCAGCCCTTGTTCCAGCTCCTGATCGACGATGCACCACCCTTGCTGGCGAACCTGTTGCAGGCATTCGAGCAAAGCCTGGGGGGAGGTCAGGGTGCGGCTGGTTTTGGTCTGCAGGTCGGCGTGATCCAAGTAATCCTGCAACGAAGCATCATCGAGGGCGGCCAGCAAGATCCGTCCCATGGACGTGCAATAAGCCGGCAGGCGTCCGCCAACCGAAAGGTCCACCGAGATCAGCCGCTGGGTGGTGGCGGAACGCGCTATATAGAGGATGTCGTCGCCTTCAAGGGTCGCCATGTTGCAGGCTTCATGCAACTGCTCGCTCATGCGGTCGAGGTAAGGCTGGGCGGAAACAGCCAGCGGCGTGGAAGACAGATAGGCGTGGCCCAGGGTCAAGACCTTGGGCAACAACGAATAGGTTCGCCCATCCGTCGTGGCGTAGCCGAGTTTAATCAAGGTATGCAGGCAGCGACGCACGGCGGCGCGAGGAATTTCCGTGCGGTGGCTGATTTGGGCGATGGTCAGGTGGCGCTTGCGCTCCTGGAATGCCTGCACCACTGCCAGGCCGCGGGCCAGAGAGGTCATGAAATCAGGGTCACCGGTAAACGCCTGGATCCGCTTGGCCGGTGACGCAACGATCGGCGGCGCCACTGACGCGAAGGAGTTGCGCAATTGATCGTTCATTTCAGGTCCTTTCTATTGTTTTCAACGGCTATTACAAGCTGGCCGGCAACCGATACACAAGGTGAGGCCTGCAACATTGTGCGATTATCGAACGACCCATCGATAATCGCAATTTGCACGCCCGCCCGCTCTCGCTGGATGGTGCGATGTAGCGCTGATGGCTGAGCAAATAACCCGAACCGCGAGGATCACTTTTAGAACACTAAACAAGTGTTACGCTAAAACTTCGACTATTGCCTCGCAAGCAGCCACTTGCGAAGTTGACGTTTTTCAACTTGTTGGTGATAGTGTTATTCAAATGCGCCGTTATAATGCACCCTGTGACAAGGTCAGCCTTGCTTCCCGCGTGACTGCAGATGTCGCCGGACCTTGCCCACGCTCTTGCATAGCGTTGTCGCAGGCATTGGATGCACATTCCAAATGCCTGCCATGTGCTTATGACCTGCAAACAAAACTGTTGCTGCGACAGCTGTTTTTCCGGTGCCGTGGCCGCCTGCAATAACGAAGCGGTTTATCGTGTACTCCCTCAAATGCGGATTGCTTGAAGGTGACACGATAGACCTGTCATTGCATTGCGCTTCACCGGAACTCAACTCAACTCAATTAGGTAACAATGTGACGAAAGACGAACTGCGCGCGGAACTTGAGCGCCAGGAACAGCGTTACAAGGATGTTTACGGCGGGGAAGTCACCACCTACGCCGCCCAGCCAGAGCCTGAGCGCAAACCATGGCGCAAGCGCGCCAGCCTGCTCGACCAGGCTTTTGCCCAAGAGATCCAAAAGATCGAAAAGGACCTTAAGGCCGAAGAGTCATAAGCCACCAGGTTGAGCCTCAAGAGCCATTCGCGCCCTTGCCAGCACATCGCTGGCGAGGCGGCTCTGTTATGGCCTGCTATGTCATTTTCTGGGCTGTATCAAAATTTCATACGAGCGTTTCAAGGTCGACGTCACGGTTGTCGCACCCCGCCTCCAGGGACTTATAATATATAAATCAACGGGTTAAATTTCACCTTGAATCCTGGGGGCGAGCTACTCGGTCACAAATTAATTCGTTGAAGAATGTTACCGGCGAGCAGCTAGTGCATCGATTAGCCAGGTTTTCTGGCATAATCGCGCCCCCTTTAGACCTGGTCATAAAACCTTCATGATCGATTTATTCAGCGGACTGGATGCTTGGGTTCTTGTGAGCCTGCTGCTCGCCCTGTTCTTTGTCCTCGCCTTCGAGTTCATCAATGGCTTTCATGACACCGCTAACGCGGTGGCCACAGTCATCTATACCAAGGCCATGCCGCCGCACCTAGCCGTGTTCTTTTCCGGGGTATTCAATTTCCTTGGCGTGCTGCTCGGCGGGGTGGGTGTTGCCTACGCCATCGTGCATCTGCTGCCGGTGGAGTTGTTGATCAATGTGAATACCGGCCATGGCCTGGCCATGGTGTTCTCATTGTTGGCAGCCGCCATCACCTGGAACCTGGGCACCTGGTACTTCGGGATTCCGGCTTCCAGCTCCCACACGCTGATCGGTTCGATCCTCGGTGTCGGCCTGGCCAACGCCCTGATCAACGACATTCCCCTGGCGGACGGGGTCAACTGGCAGAAGGCGATCGATATCGGTGCTTCGCTGGTGTTCTCGCCCATGGCCGGCTTCCTGGTCGCAGCCCTGGTGTTGATTGGCCTTAAATGGTGGCGCCCACTGTCCAAGATGCACAAGACGCCGGACCAGCGCCGCAAGCTCGACGACAAGAAGCATCCGCCGTTCTGGAACCGCCTGGTACTGGTGATTTCCGCCATGGCCGTGAGTTTCGTGCACGGTTCCAACGATGGCCAGAAAGGTATCGGCCTGATCATGTTGGTGCTCATAGGTATCGTGCCCGCGCAGTTCGTACTCGATCTGGGCAGCAGCACTTACCAGATCGAGCGCACCCGTGATGCCACGTTGCACCTCAATCAGTTCTACCAGCGTAACCACGAAACCCTCGGTGAGTTCCTCTCCCTGGGCAAAAGCGTCAAAGAAGACCTGCCAGGCAAGTTCCGTTGCAACCCGCAACAGACCGAACCGACCATCAACGCTCTTCTCGGCACATTGAAGGGTGTCTCCGACTACCATTCACTGACCTCCGAACAACGCATTGAAGTACGTCGCTACCTGCTCTGCCTGGACGATACCGCGAAGAAAGTCGGCAAACTGCCAGGTTTGGATAACCGCGAGAAGTCCGACCTGGACAAGCTGCGCAAAGACCTGACCGCCACCACCGAATATGCACCGTTCTGGGTGATTCTCGCGGTAGCCCTGGCCCTGGGCCTGGGAACCATGGTCGGCTGGAAACGCGTGGTCCTGACCATCGGTGAGAAAATCGGCAAGCAGGGCATGACTTACGCCCAAGGCATGTCGGCACAAATCACCACGGCCACCATGATCGGCTTTGCCAATATCTTCAGCCTGCCGGTATCTACTACCCACGTCCTGTCCTCTGGCGTGGCGGGTACCATGGTCGCCAACAAAAGCGGCCTGCAAGGTGGCACGGTCAAGACTATCCTGATGGCTTGGGTATTGACCCTGCCTGCGACCGTGACCCTGTCGGCCGGCTTGTTCTGGCTGGCGTCCATCGCACTGGGAAGTTGATAGTCCACGGCTGAACAAGAAAGGCGCAACCTTTGGAGGTTGCGCCTTTTTTCATGGCTTTTTGTTGCGATCACGGTAACAACGGATAGGCCCTAAAAACCCGGCCAAAAAAAAGGGCGACCGAAGTCGCCCAAAATGCCTTGCGTGCTCATGTAATCCAGAAACCCTAAGGTTTTTTACGCTTATTGGCGTCTTTCCAGATAAAAATTCCAAACCCTACAAAAAACAGCACCATGAGGCCGACGGTCAGCACTCCGGCAAATACCACATTATCGAAAAACATGACCGGCCTCCTGCGCTTGCCCTGTTGCGATGGGGCTAAGTTAACCAAGAAGCCGAAAGGAAAAATTGACGAGGATCAATGCCGCCCACAACGGGGCATAAAGAAGGGAAATAACTGACCTGTATCAAGCAATTCAGGTCATTTCAGCGTTTTTTCGGTTTGTTTTTCGACTTTTTCTTCGCCTTGCCCAATGGCATCGCCTGCTCAAAGGCTTGGCGCACCTCGTTAAGTCGCTTGTCATTAAGATCGTGGACACGTTTGGTCCGCTCGGCATTCAGGTCGATCAGCTTGTCGTCACTCATGGCTTGGCTTACGTAATGGCTGGAATGGCTCAATAATGCGTCCTGGGTAGCTGCGGAGCAAACCTGCGCGCAAATAAATGTATGTCGAGCACTGCAAGAGCTTTGCGGTTAAACCTCGACATCCACCCACAACCCCTGCCGGGGCGCACCGTCGATCAGCGGCACGACCGGTACGGTGTTATCGGCATTGAGCTCATCGCCTGGAATAGCCAGATGCTGCTCGGAATAGTCCTGCGCCTCGCGTCGGCGCTTTTGCTGCTCCTGCTGGCGCCGTTGCTCTTCTCGCAGCAACAAGGTCGACTGCTCGGCATCGCGATTTTTCAGGTCGATGGTGCTTTCGTTGGAGCTTGCCTGCGCTGGCACCACTGGTGGGATATCGGGTTTGGGGCGCACAGGGTCGAGTTGTGAGGTGACCGGCACAACATTCAACGGCAAGATGGGTGGCAGCATGATTATGAGTCTCCTGTCAGCAAGCTGTCGGCTGCCGCGCCAACGACTTGAGCCTGTAGACGCCAACTTGTGACCCAGTCGTCAATCCTTGGTGCCGTGCCACCTGTCGCGCCGCACCACCATCACCCGGCGAGCGGAGTAGTTTTTGTCAGAATCCTTTGGCTGAGGACCTTGTTCCGTTAGAATAGTCGGCTTTTTCACGGCGGGAGTCAGGCAGCATGGCGCAGCAGTATCAACCGGGGCAACGCTGGATTAGTGACAGCGAAGCAGAGCTGGGGTTAGGCACCGTTCTGGCACAGGACGGGCGCTTGTTGACCGTGCTCTATCCGGCCACTGGCGACACCCGCCAGTACGCGCTACGGAATGCGCCCCTCACTCGCGTAAGATTTTCACCAGGTGACACCATCACCCATTTCGAAGGCTGGAAAATGACCGTGCGCGAAGTCGACGATGTCGACGGCCTGCTGGTCTATCACGGTCTCAATGGGCAGAACGAACAGGTCACCCTGCCGGAAACCCAACTGTCGAACTTCATCCAGTTCCGCCTGGCCAGCGACCGACTGTTCGCCGGCCAGATCGACCCACTGGCCTGGTTCTCCCTGCGCTACCACACCCTGGAACACACCAGCCGCCAACTACAGTCCTCGCTCTGGGGCCTGGGTGGCGTGCGTGCGCAGCCGATCGCTCACCAATTGCACATTGCCCGCGAGGTCGCCGACCGTATCGCCCCCCGGGTATTGCTGGCAGACGAAGTAGGCCTGGGCAAGACCATTGAAGCCGGCCTGGTGATCCATCGCCAGTTGCTCTCCGGCCGGGCCAACCGCGTGTTGATCCTGGTCCCGGAAAACCTGCAACACCAGTGGCTGGTAGAAATGCGCCGGCGCTTCAACCTGCAAGTCGCGCTGTTTGACGAAGAGCGCTTTATTGAAAGCGACGCCAGCAACCCGTTCGAAGACACCCAGCTCGCGCTGGTCGCCCTGGAATGGCTGGTAGACGACGAGAAAGCCCAGGATGCGCTGTTCGCCGCCGGCTGGGACTTGATGGTCGTCGATGAGGCACACCACCTGGTGTGGCACGAAGAACAAGCCAGCGCTGAATACAGGCTGGTGGAGCAACTGGCCGAAACCATTCCCGGTGTCCTGCTGCTGACTGCAACCCCGGAGCAACTGGGCCAAGACAGCCACTTCGCGCGCCTGCGCCTGCTGGACCCAAACCGTTTCCACGACGTCAAGGCCTTCCGCGCCGAGAGCGAGAACTATCGCCCGGTGGCCGAAGCCGTCCAGGAACTGATGGACAAGGGCCGCCTCTCGCCTGCTGCCCACAAGACTATCCAGGGTTTCCTCGGCAACGAAGGCGAAGCCTTGCTGACCGCGGTCAACGATGGCGACACCGAAGCCAGCGCCCGCCTGGTGCGTGAACTGCTGGACCGCCACGGCACCGGCCGCGTGCTGTTTCGCAATACCCGCGCCGCGGTACAAGGTTTCCCCGAGCGCAAGCTGCATGCGTACCCGCTGCCATGCCCGGACGAGTACCTCGAACTGCCGTTGGGTGAACACGCCGAGTTGTATCCGGAAGTCAGCTTCCAATCGCAGCCGGACATTGAAGAAGAACAGCGTTGGTGGCGCTTCGACCCACGGGTCGAATGGCTGATCGACCAGTTGAAAATGCTCAAGCGCACCAAGGTCCTGGTGATCTGCGCCCATGCCGAGACCGCCATGGACCTGGAAGACGCCCTGCGCGTGCGTTCCGGCATCCCGGCCACGGTGTTCCACGAAGGCATGAACATCCTCGAGCGGGACCGTGCCGCGGCCTACTTCGCCGATGAAGAGTTCGGCGCGCAAGTACTGATCTGCTCGGAAATCGGCAGTGAAGGTCGCAACTTCCAGTTCGCCCACCATCTGGTGCTGTTCGACCTGCCGTCCCACCCGGACCTGCTGGAACAGCGAATCGGCCGTCTCGACCGGATCGGACAGAAGCATGTAATCGAACTGCATGTGCCTTACCTGGAAACCAGCCCGCAAGAGCGGTTGTTCCAGTGGTACCACGAGGCGCTGAATGCCTTCCTGAACACCTGCCCGACCGGCAACGCCCTGCAACATCAGTTCGGCCCGCGCCTGCTGCCGCTGCTCGAAGACGCCGACGACGGTGAGTGGCAAGCACTGATCGACGAAGCCCGCGCCGAGCGCGAGCGCCTCGAAGCCGAGCTGCACACCGGTCGCGACCGCTTGCTGGAGCTCAACTCCGGCGGTGCTGGCGAAGGTGATGCGTTGGTGGAAGAGATTCTTGAACAGGACGACCAGTTCACCTTGCCGATCTACATGGAAACCCTGTTCGATGCGTTCGGCATCGACAGCGAAGACCATTCGGACAATGCGCTGATCCTCAAACCCAGCGAAAAAATGCTCGACGCCAGCTTCCCGCTGGGCGATGACGAAGGCGTGACCATTACCTACGACCGCAACCAGGCGCTGTCTCGCGAAGACATGCAGTTCATCACCTGGGAACACCCGATGGTCCAGGGTGGCATGGACCTGGTGCTGTCCGGTTCGATGGGCAACACCGCCGTGGCGCTGATCAAGAACAAGGCGCTCAAGCCGGGCACAGTGTTGCTGGAACTGCTCTACGTCAGTGAAGTGGTAGCGCCGCGCGCGTTGCAACTGGGTCGCTACTTGCCGCCGGCAGCGCTGCGCTGCCTGTTGGACGCCAACGGCAATGACTTGTCGGGCCGAGTGTCGTTCACCACCTTGAACGATCAGCTGGAAAGCGTGCCACGGGCCAGCGCTAACAAGTTTGTGCAGGCCCAGCGCGATCAACTGACGCCACGGATCAACGCCGGCGAAGAAAAAATCGCCCCACGTCACGCCGAACGCGTGGCCGAGGCGCAACGCCGCCTGGCTGCCGATACCGACGAAGAACTGGCGCGCCTGACTGCGCTGCAAGCGGTCAACCCGACTGTGCGTGAGAGCGAGCTGGTCGCGTTGCGCAAGCAACGTGAGCAAGGTTTGGCCATGCTCGATAAAGCGGCGCTGCGACTAGAGGCGATTCGCGTACTGGTCGCGGGTTGATTTCTGGTGAAATCAACCCTGGGAGCTGTCGAGCTTTAGCGAGACAGCTCCCACACCGGCTTGCTGCGTTTTCTTAACCGGGTCTTTATCGCAAGAGCCGCTCAAGGAGCGAGGGTGCGTCTCGCCCTGATAAACCTCAGACCGCAACCGCAGAGCCAAGCACTTCCGCCGCACCCAGCCCGTCCTTCATCCGCTTGGCATCACGCACAAAACACCGCGATGCCTGGAACAGAAACAGCATGGTCAAAAACAGCGCTACCGGAATCAGATACATGGCGTCATGCAGGCCCACCGCTTTAAAGGCTTCAGTCATTTGCTCGGCGCCCGCCGCATACATCGCAGCGTGAGCAAAGTGATCGGACAGCGCCCCCACCACGACCGGCCCCATACCACCACCCAGCAGATACAGGCCCGCGAAAAACAGTGCCATGGCCGTAGCCCGCAGACGCGGTTCCACTACGTCCTGAATCGCCGTGTATACACAGGTGTAGAAGTTATAGGCAAACAACCAGCCCACACTGAACACCGCCACGAACACACCGATCTCGATGCGACCCGCGTGCAACGCCCAGGCGGTGCACACCGTAGAGACAATCAAGCTGAAGGCCGCAAACAACAGGCGTCCATTGGCAACCCGTTGATGGATCTTGTCAGCAATCCAACCTCCCAGCGTCAGCCCGACCAGCCCCGTTACGCCGACAATTACCCCGGTCGCAACAGCCGCATCCTGTAACGGCATCAAAAAATAGCGCTGTAACATCGGTACTAGAAACGAGTTGCAAGCATAGGTCGCAAAGTTGAAGCACAACCCGGCCAACACCAGCCACAGAAAGGTCGGCACCGCCAGCACCCGGCGGATAGGCCGGTCGACCTTCTCTTGAGAGACCTGCACGGTTTCGGCTGCACCGCGCTTGGGCTCCTTGATGTAAAACATAAACACCGCCAGGATCAGCCCCGGGACAGCGGCAATAAAGAACGGTGCGCGCCAGCTACCGAAGGCTTCGACCATCGCGCCGATGGTGAAGAACGCCAGCAACAGTCCCAGGGGCAAGCCAAGCATGAAAATACCCATCGCCCGAGCGCGGCGATGTGCCGGGAAGAGATCGCCAATCAATGAGTTGGCCGCCGGTGCGTAGCTGGCCTCGCCAATCCCGATGCCCATTCGTACCAGCAGAAAAGTCCAGAAACTGCCAACCATGCCGTTGACTGCGGTCAGCCCGCTCCAGGTCGCCAGGCCCCAGCCCATCAGCTTGCTGCGCGAGCCTGTATCGGCCATGCGCCCCAGTGGCAGGCCGGCAATGGCGTAGACGATGGTAAATGCGGTACCGATGATACCGAGCTGGAAGTCACTCAGACTCCATTCCATGCGGATCGGCTCGATGATGATCGCCGGGATCGTACGATCAAAGAAGTTGAACAGGTTGGCCAGAAACAGCAGGAACAGAATGCGCCAGGCATTCGCCGCTTGGGTCGAGTTCTGCATGGGTCCGTCTCTTTTATTGTTATAGAGCTGCGATGCCCTGCGCATCCTGCCCGGAACCTGCAATCTAGTCAGCCGCGCCCTGATTGTCTGTAATGATTCGTAAAGCTGATAGGCCGTAATTTCATCCAGGGTACCCAGGTTCCGGCCCACAGAAAAATAAGCACCCACCCCCCTTCCCAAGCGTATTGGCAAGATTAGAATAGCGAGCCTTGCGCAGTGCCCCCCCCTTACTTACCTCTTATTGATGACGTGCCATGTCCGATGCCAGTCCGTGTCTGAATTGCGGTGCCTGCTGTTCACACTTTCGCGTGTCTTTCTTTTGGGGCGAATGCGCTTCAGCAGGAGGAACCGTGCCCGATGATCTGGTCGTACAGATCAACCCCAGCCGAGTGGCGATGATCGGGACCGATAGCAAGCCAACACGCTGCTGTAGCCTGGTAGGGGATGTCGGTACGGGCACCCGTTGCACCATTTATAACCAGCGCTCCAGCGTCTGCCGGGAGTTCGAGGCGTCCTGGAGCCAAGGGCAAGTGAATGTCGATTGCGATGCAGCACGCGCCGCTTTCGGTCTGCCGCCCCTGGAACAGCCGGTCTACGACCTCGATCTTCCCATCAGCGCTTAGCGGGCACATCGAAAAAAGCAATCAAAATGCCATTATTCCTTTGCTAACATCTCCGGCCTCCTATACTCGATTTCATAGGTCATAGCCGCGCGCAGTGACACGAGATGACTCTGTATTGGGACATGCTATGGAATGGCTAGGTTTGCATTTTTTTACCGACCTTCCAAAGAGCGGGCATTTATTGCTCCATTGCAGCCACAACCCCTTTCTGGTGCTGATGGCCTACCTGGTCGCCTGTGCAGCGGGCTTTGGTACCCTGGACATGGCCGAGCGTGTTAGCCATGTAGATAACCCTGCGGCCCAGCGCCGCTGGCGTTGGATAGGCGCAGGTTGTCTGGCTGGCGGGATCTGGTCGACCCATTTCATTAGCATGCTCGCGTTCCAGGCACCCGTCGCCATTCATTACGACACATTCCTAACCTTTGCCTCATTGCTGATCGCGATGATCGCTGCCTTGTTCGCCATGCAAACCCTCAGCCATGCCCAACTGCGTTTTCACCAGTATCTGGTCGCATCCATCTGGATGGGGCTGGGCATTGCGCTGATGCATTACGTAGGCATGTCCGCCATGCGCACTGAAGCCCAGGTGTATTTCGAAACCGGGCTGTTCGTCTTGTCTGTGGTGATCGCCATAGGTGCCAGCCTGGCTGCATTGCTGCTATCGCGTCATCTGCGTGACGGCAGCGGGATGTTCCACCAACTGCTCAAATATGGCACCAGCTTGTTGCTGGGCGGTGCCATCATTGCCATGCATTTTACCGGCATGGCCGCCATGAAACTGCTGCTGCCTGCCGACGTTGCAGGATCGCTGGCCACCGATATCGATCCAACGCAACTGAGCCTTTCAGTAGCCGTCATCACCCTTCTGGTGATTGGCAGCAGCATCAGTGCTGCCCTGGCCGAGAAAAAACTCGAGCACAAGGAACGAGACCTGCGCAGGGTCAACGCTTTGCTCAGTGAGCTCGATCAGGCGCGGGCATCCCTGCAACAAGTTGCCCACTATGACGCCTTGACCAGCCTGCTCAATCGTCGTGGCTTCAACCAGATTTTTGCCGAGAAGTTGGAAGAAAAGACCCGGACCGAGGGCATGCTGGCTGTGATCTTCCTCGATATTGACCATTTCAAGCGGATCAACGACAGCCTTGGCCATGACGCCGGCGACGAGTTGTTGAAGGTCCTGGCCAGCCATATCAAAAGCTCGGTGCGCAGCCATGACGATGTGGTGGCGCGGTTCGGCGGTGATGAGTTCTGCATCCTGATCACTATTCGTCATCGCGACGAGGCCCGGCACCTGGCCCAGCGCATCATGCAGCAACTCAAGGAACCTATCGAGCTGGCGGGACGGCGAATGGTCATGACCACCAGCATTGGCATCAGCATTTTCCCCGAAGACGGACGGACCAGCGAAGAACTGCTCAAAACTGCCGATCTGGCGCTCTATCAGTCCAAGGATGCCGGGCGCAACAACCTGAACTTTTTCAGTTCCAATCTGAAAACCCGAGCGTTTCTCGAACTGCAACTGGAGGAAGAACTACGCAACGCCCTGCGCGTCAAAAACGGCCTGGTCCTGCATTACCAACCCATTCTCGATCTGCAAAAAGGCAAGGTCACCCGCCTCGAAGCCCTAGTGCGCTGGCAGCATCCTGAACACGGCCTGCTGACGCCAGAACGGTTTATCAGCATCGCTGAAAACAACGATTTGATCGCCGAGCTCGACAACTGGGTGTTACGCCAGGCTTGTGCCGACCTGAGTTGGTTGACTGAGCAGGGCCACCGGGAACTCGCCGTGGCAGTAAACTGTTCAGCCCTGAACCTTGCCCGCGACGAACTGGCGGATGAAATCGAATATGCCTTGCGCAGCAGTGGTATAGCTCCCCGCCGCCTGGAGCTGGAAGTCACCGAAAACGCGTTGATGGGCAACATCAGCAGCACCCTGTTGCTGCTGAGACAGATCCGTGCCCTGGGCGTCTCACTGTCGATAGATGACTTCGGAACCGGGTATTCATCCCTTGCCTACCTCAAGCGCCTCCCCCTCAATACCCTGAAAATCGATCGCTCGTTTATTCAGGACGTTCCCACGTCCACTACCGATGCGGAGATCGTTCAGGCAATCATTGGCATGGCCCATACCCTGCACTTGGAGGTCATTACCGAAGGGGTCGAAACCCAGCAACAATTGGATTTACTCATTCAACACGGCTGCGATTACATTCAGGGATATCTACTCAGCGCAGCGGTGCCAGCCAGTGAAATAGCCGCGGTGATCAGCGAACTTGATCAGCGTTTTGCACCGGCTCCATCGGCGGTGCAAAACGGCACACCTGCCCCGCCAGCAAAAGACTCGGCGCAGAGGCGTAATGGTCCCTCCTCGGTGGTCAGGCCGATTCGCTGAGGTGCATGGCGTTCGCACGTAAAATGGCTGGAAACAATTCTCTTACTCTCCAATCTACCCAAAAACTGTGCCCATGACGCAAACGTCACCCTCCTATGTGACCTTTCTTCACGGCAAGATGCCATCACCGCATCAGCAGTTACTCCGCTACACACTTATAAAGCGATATTTGATGCACTATTTTCGTGCGCTTTACTTCTGTGCTGCCCTTTCCTGGATCAGAATCCAAGGCGACACCACCACTGCCCACAACGCCGGGTCGCGCGCCACCAGGTCCAACGCCCGCGTCGCAGAGACCTCGCCAAGTGTCCCCGCGGCCAACCAGGCAGCCACTTTATCGCGATTATCCTCGGCCATGCCTTCGGCGGCTTCGATCAAATCCTGGCTAGCGTCGACCCACAATAGGGCACCCTTGGCAAAGAACGGCTCAAGCTCCTTCCAGGAAATTTCGGCGGTTTCACCAAGCAGCTTGGCATAGAGGGTGCTAGGTTCTTGCGTCATGGGAGTTCACCTGAGGAAAAAATCGGCGCAATCATACCGCCGAGCCCCAGGCAGAAAAACCCGGTTGCAATTGAAGTCCCGAGAGAAAGCGCCAGGAAAGCCAAGGATTGCCCGAGACTCTGGCATCACCGCGCCGCAATTCTGTCTTTTTCTTTCATTTAAGCGACACACCCAAGGTTTGCCCCCTGCAGCCAGCTTTTCAATCGACGAACCGGCGCTCTACACTGTACCGGTACAGTTGCCAGGCCGCCGCCGGGGGATATCCGAGATATCTGATCCGGTTCAGCAGCTCACAAGGCCGCTAGAACTATAAAAATTACAACAGTAAGAGTGGAGCACTATGAATAAGGCTACTAAGCAGATTTCCAAACTGTTTGCCGCTATGGTCCTGGCCGGGGTTGCCAGCCATTCGTTCGCAGCTGACACCATCAAGATCGGTATTGCCGGCCCTAAAACCGGCCCTGTGACCCAGTACGGCGACATGCAGTTCATGGGTGCCAAGCAAGCCATCAAGGACATCAACGCCAAGGGCGGCGTCAACGGCAAGATGCTCGAAGCCAAGGAATACGACGACGCTTGCGACCCTAAACAAGCAGTTGCCGTCGCCAACAAAGTAGTCAACGACGGCGTCAAGTTCGTGGTCGGTCACCTGTGCTCCAGCTCCACTCAACCTGCAACCGATATCTACGAAGACGAAGGCGTGATCATGATCACTCCGGCTGCCACCAGCCCGGATATCACCGATCGTGGCTACAAGCTGATCTTCCGCACCATCGGCTTGGACAGCGCCCAGGGCCCGGCGGCCGGCAACTACATCGCCGACCACGTCAAACCGAAGGTCGTCGCCGTTCTGCACGACAAGCAACAGTACGGTGAAGGCATCGCATCTGCCGTGAAGAAGACCCTGGAAGAAAAAGGCGTGAAAGTCGCCGTATTCGAAGGCCTGAACGCCGGCGACAAGGACTTCTCCTCGATTATCCAGAAACTCAAGCAAGCCAACGTCGACTTCGTCTACTACGGCGGCTACCACCCTGAATTGGGCTTGATCCTGCGTCAGTCTGGCGAAAAGGGCCTGAAGGCCAAGTTCATGGGTCCGGAAGGCGTGGGCAACGACTCTATCTCGCAGATCGCCCAGAAAGCCTCCGAAGGCCTGCTGGTAACCCTGCCCAAATCCTTCGACGCAGACCCTGCGAACAAGGCAATCGTCGACGCGCTCAAGGCTGACGGCAAAGACCCAAGCGGCCCATTCGTATTCCCGGCGTACTCGGCAGTTGAAATCATCGCTGGCGGTATCACTGCTGCAAAAAGCGAAGACACCACTAAAGTGGCCGAGGCCATCCACGCCGGCACCTTCAAGACCCCGACCGGCGACCTGAGCTTCGACGCCAAGGGCGACCTGAAGGACTTCAAGTTCGTGGTCTACGAATGGCACTTCGGCAAACCAAAAACCGAAGTTTCCCCTCAGTAAGCCAGGCATTACTGGATAACAAGCCCACTGTGCAAGCAGTGGGTTTTGTTTTACGAGGTTTATGGGCCACGCACCCGCGATCCGGGCGCTGGTTCACCTGAAAATCTTAAAACCGTCACCAGCGGTTCGCTGGCAAATGTCTTGTGCAAATGTGGTCACAGAACACAGCACCAGGCTGGAAGATGACTCCACCAGTGAAATGCGTATCGGGTTTTTAGGAGCGCTGTAATGCCTGAGATCTATCATTTTTTCCAACAGCTGGTTAATGGCCTGACCATTGGCAGCACCTATGCCTTGATAGCCATTGGCTACACAATGGTTTACGGCATCATTGGAATGATTAACTTCGCCCATGGCGAGGTCTACATGATTGGCTCCTACGTGGCCTTCATCGCCCTTGCCGGGCTGGCCATGATGGGTATCCACTCCCTGCCGCTGTTGATGACGGCCGCGTTCCTTGCGTCGATCATCGTAACCAGTGCCTACGGCTACAGTATCGAACGCGTTGCGTACCGCCCCTTGCGTGGCAGCAACCGTCTGATCCCGTTGATTTCCGCCATCGGCATGTCGATATTCCTGCAGAACACCGTTTTGCTGTCCCAGGATTCCAAGGACAAATCCATTCCAAACCTGATCCCGGGGAGCATTTCCTTCGGTCCGGGTGGTGCGCAAGAGGTCCTGATTTCCTACATGCAGATCCTGGTCTTCGTGGTCACGCTGATCGCGATGCTGGGCCTGACCCTGTTTATCTCCCGCTCCCGTCTGGGGCGCGCCTGCCGGGCTTGTGCCGAAGACATCAAGATGGCCAACCTGCTGGGGATCAATACCAACAACATCATCGCCCTGACCTTCGTCATCGGTGCCGCCCTGGCTGCCGTCGCAGCAGTGTTGCTGAGCATGCAGTATGGCGTGATCAACCCCAACGCTGGATTCCTGGTAGGCCTCAAGGCTTTTACCGCGGCGGTATTGGGCGGTATCGGCAGTATTCCGGGCGCGATGCTCGGCGGGCTGGTACTGGGTGTGGCCGAGGCCTTTGGCGCCGATATCTTTGGTGACCAGTACAAGGACGTAGTGGCATTCGGTCTTTTGGTTCTGGTGTTGTTGTTCCGGCCGACCGGCATCCTGGGCCGTCCGGAGGTTGAGAAAGTATGAGCAGATATCTTAAATCGGCGTTTTTCAGCGCCCTGCTGGTATGGGCCGTGGCCTTTCCGGTACTCGGTCTCAAGCTGAGCATCGTCGGGATCCACCTTGAAGTGCATGGTACCGGTCCCGTCACCCTGACCATCATTGCCCTGTGCTCGGTGCTGATGTTCCTGCGGGTGCTGTTCACCCAGCAGGTCGGAGCCTTGTTCAAGGCTAACCGTGGGCCTTTGGTGCCACCCAAGGTCAGCCAGTTCCTGACCCTTCCGCGTACCCAGCGCTACATCATCATCGGCCTGATCGTGGCGGCGTTGATCTGGCCGTTTTTCGGTTCCCGTGGCGCGGTGGATATCGCGACCCTGATACTGATCTACGTGTTGCTGGGCCTGGGCCTGAACATTGTGGTCGGCCTCGCGGGGCTGCTGGACCTGGGTTATGTGGGCTTCTATGCGGTAGGTGCCTACACCTATGCACTGCTGTCGCACTACCTGGGCTGGAGCTTCTGGATCTGCCTGCCCATCGCGGGCCTGATGGCGGCCACCTTCGGCTTCCTGCTGGGTTTCCCTGTGTTGCGCCTGCGCGGTGACTACCTGGCAATCGTGACGCTGGGCTTCGGTGAGATCATCCGTCTGTTCCTGCGTAACCTTACCGATATCACCGGTGGTCCCAACGGTATCAGCAGTATTCCCAAGCCGACATTCTTCGGCCTGTCGTTTGATCGCCGGGCCGCAGAAGGCATGCAGACCTTCCACGAGTATTTCGGGATTGCCTACAATCCGATCAGCAAGGTGGTGTTCCTCTACTTGGTCGCCCTGCTGCTTGCACTGGCGGCGCTGTTCGTGATCAACCGCTTGCTGCGCATGCCCATCGGGCGTGCCTGGGAAGCACTGCGTGAAGACGAAATTGCCTGTCGCGCATTGGGCCTGAATCCGACGGTGATCAAACTCTCGGCCTTCACCCTCGGCGCAGCATTCGCCGGTTTCGCCGGCAGCTTCTTCGCCGCTCGCCAGGGTCTCGTGACACCGGAGTCATTCACCTTTATCGAGTCAGCGATCATTCTCGCCATTGTGGTATTGGGTGGCATGGGCTCGCAGTTGGGCGTGATCCTGGCGGCCATCGTGATGATCCTGCTGCCGGAAATGATGCGTGAGTTCAGTGAATATCGCATGTTGATGTTCGGCGCCATGATGGTGCTGATGATGATCTGGCGTCCTCAAGGCCTGCTGCCCATGCAACGCCCACACATGGAGCTGCGCAAATGAGCCGCGAGATCCTGAAAGTCGAAAACCTGAGCATGCGCTTTGGGGGCCTGCTGGCAGTCAACGGCGTGGCCCTGACCGTAAAAGAGAAACAGGTCGTGGCCTTGATCGGCCCTAATGGCGCAGGCAAGACCACCGTCTTCAACTGCCTGACCGGTTTCTACAAACCCAGCGGCGGCAGCATCCTGCTGGACGGCCAACCGATCCAGGGCCTGGCTGGCCACGAGATTGCCCGCAAGGGCGTAGTGCGCACCTTCCAGAACGTACGGCTGTTCAAGGACATGACTGCGGTCGAGAACCTGTTGATCGCCCAGCATCGTCACCTGAACACCAACTTCTTCGCGGGCCTGTTCAAGACCCCGGGGTTCCGCAAAAGCGAGCGCGAGGCCATGGAATACGCCGCGTATTGGCTGGATAAGGTCAACCTGACCGAGTTTGCCAACCGCCCGGCTGGCACCCTGGCTTACGGTCAGCAACGTCGCCTGGAAATCGCCCGCTGCATGATGACCCGTCCACGGATCCTCATGCTCGACGAACCCGCCGCCGGCCTGAACCCCAAGGAAACCGAGGACCTCAAGGCCCTGATTGGTGTGCTGCGTGAAGAGAACGACGCCACCGTGCTGCTGATCGAACACGATATGAAACTGGTCATGAGCATTTCCGACCATATCGTCGTGATCAACCAGGGCACGCCGTTGGCCGACGGTACGCCGGAGCAGATTCGTGACAATCCGGAAGTGATCAAAGCCTATCTGGGGGAAGCGTAAATGCTGCAATTCGAAAACGTTTCCACTTTCTACGGCAAGATCCAGGCGCTGCACGACGTCAACGTCGAAGTACGCCAGGGCGAAATCGTTACGCTGATCGGTGCCAATGGTGCCGGCAAGTCCACCTTGCTGATGACCCTGTGCGGTTCGCCCCAGGCTCACAGCGGCAGCATCCGCTACATGGGTGAGGAGCTGGTGGGTCAGCACAGCGCCGAAATCATGCGCAAGAGCATTGCGGTGGTACCAGAGGGTCGCAGGGTATTTGCCCGCCTGACCGTGGAAGAGAACCTGGCCATGGGCGGGTTCTTTACCGACAAGGGCGATTACCAGGAGCAGATGGACAAGGTGCTACACCTGTTCCCCCGGCTCAAGGAACGCTTCAGCCAGCGCGGCGGCACCATGTCCGGCGGCGAGCAGCAAATGCTCGCCATAGGCCGGGCATTGATGAGTAAGCCCAAGCTGTTGCTGTTGGACGAACCGTCTCTGGGTCTGGCACCCATCATCATCCAGCAGATCTTCGACATCATCGAACAGCTGCGCAAGGACGGTGTGACGGTGTTTCTGGTGGAACAAAATGCCAACCAGGCACTGAAAATCGCCGACCGGGCCTATGTGCTGGAGAATGGTCGTGTGGTTATGCAGGGCAGCGGTGAACAATTGCTGACCGATCCAAAGGTGCGTGAAGCCTACCTGGGCGGCTGATACTGCGACGGAACAAACAGCGGAACCTGCGGGAGCGGGCTTGCTCGCTCCCACAGGGTTTCACCCGCATCAGGTCATTTTTTGTTTTTTCTGCAACGCCTGTAACGAATCCCCTCCCCCTTTCTCTAGTGGTGTAGGCAAGCAACCGCGCTTGCCGACTCAACCCACCGCTGGAGATACATCATGACAAGCAAAACCCGTTCGCTTTCCGCCTCAACCCTGGTTCTGGGCTGCGCCTTGAGCCTGTCCGCACTGTCCGCTACTGCCCACGCTGCCGACGACATGCAGAAATGCTTTGGCGTGGCCGAAGCCGGCAAGAATGATTGCGCTGCAGGCGCGGGTACTTCCTGCGCCGGGTCCTCGAAAACCAAGGATCAGGCCAATGCCTGGAAACTGGTGCCAGCCGGTACCTGCCTGAAAATCCCAAGCACCACCTCGCCGACCGGTTTCGGCCAGGAAACCGCTTTCACTGCCAAGTCCTGAAATCGCCTGAAGCCTGAGGACTGACGATGTCACTCCAATCCCCCCATGCGCTTTTGTCAGCGACAGCCGCCCAGACTCAGGCGCCCGAGCTCCCCCGCCGGGCGGGGTTGGGGCTCAAGCACGAGCACTTCCATGAAGTGCTCGATACGCGGCCCGACATCGGTTTTTTCGAGGTCCACGCCGAGAACTACATGGTGGCCGGCGGCCCGTTCCATCACTATCTGGGTCTGATTCGCGAACACTACCCGTTGTCGCTGCACGGTGTCGGGCTGTCCATCGGTGGCGAAGGCCCGTTGGACGGCGAACACCTGGCGCGTTTGGCCACGCTGATCGAGCGCTACCAACCCCACGTATTTTCCGAACACCTAGCCTGGTCCAGTCACGGTCTGGCGTACCTCAATGATCTGCTGCCCTTGGCCTATGACGACGAAACCCTGACGCGTGTATGCGCGCATGTCGACCAGGTACAAGAAACTCTCAAACGCAGAATGCTGCTGGAAAATCCGTCTACGTACCTGCAATTCCAGTGCTCGACCCTCAAGGAAACGTACTTCATCAGTGAAGTCATCCGTCGTACGGGCTGCGGGCTGTTGCTGGACGTCAACAACCTGTACGTCTCCTGCGTCAACCACCAGCAAAACCCCCTGGACTACATCAATGGCTTGCCGTTGCACGCTGTGGGCGAAATTCATCTGGCAGGTTTTGCCGAAGATATCGACAGTCTCGGGGACCGCTTGCTGATTGACGATCACGGAGCGCCAGTCGACAACGACGTATGGCTCCTTTACCAGCAGGTGCTGGCGCGAGTCGGGCCAGTGGCCACGCTGATCGAGCGAGACAACCGCGTACCGGCATTCAGCGTGCTGCACGCCGAAGCGCGTCAAGCCGAGCGCTATTTACGGGAGGCCGGTGCATGACGTCTCAAGCGATGTTTGCTCGTGCTCTGCTGCGCCTTGAGCAGGCGTGCCCGGAAGGCGTGTTCAGCAGCAACGGAGCTGACCCGGCCAGTCGCTTTGCGGTGTATCGCAATAACGTCCACAGCGCCTTGACCAACGCGCTTGCCATTCGTTATCCGGTAACGTTGCAGTTGGTGGGCGATGAGTTCTTTCGCGCCATGGCCGGGCTCTACGTCCAGGCGTTCCCGCCAAGCAACCGGTTGATCAGTCGGTACGGCGGTGATTTTGCCGACTTTGTCCAAGGCTTTGCGCCTGCGGCGAGCGTGCCATATCTGGCCGATGTCGTACGCCTTGAACACTTGCGAGTCCAGGCCTATCACGCCGCCGACGCAACGGCCCTGGGCCAGCACGCCATTCTCGCGACCCTTCGACAACAATCGGACATAGGGAGCATACGCCTGCAGTTGCACCCCTCCCTGGCAACGTTGAACTCGCCCTACGCGATCGTCGCGTTGTGGGCGGCGCACCAGACAGGCGTCTCACTCGCCGCCATCGATCCCTTGCGTGCGCAAAGTGCGCTGGTGGTGCGTGACGGTCTGGAAGTGAAGGTATTCGCTATCGACCGCGCCACCGTGGCTTTTATCAACAGCCTGGCCAATGGATGGCCGCTGGAAATGGCCATGGCCTACGGCCTGGACGTCTCCACTGAATTTGACCTGCAACAATGCCTCTCGCTGCTGATCAGCCTGGGGGCCATCACTCACTTGCATACCGCACAAAAGGTAACGCCATGAACACCGCGCCTTGGTATCTGATCCACCGCAGCATCCAGCTCTTCGAGAAGATCCCCTATAGTTTGATCGCCTTCATCGCGCGTTTTTCCATCGCTGCAGTGTTCTGGAAGTCCGGACAGACCAAGGTTGAAGGGTTTGCCGTGGACCTGATCAGCGGCACCCTCCAATTGAACCCACCGCAATTGGCATCATCGACCTTGCCGCTGTTTCGCAGTGAATATCATGTGCCATTGTTAACGCCGGAGGCCGCCGCTTATGCGGCCACGTTTGCCGAGCACATATTCCCGGTACTGATCCTGCTGGGACTGGCCACTCGCTTCTCGGCGTTGGCCTTGCTGGGCATGGCGCTGGTAATCCAGTTGTTCGTCTACCCGGATGCCTATCCCACCCATGGCACCTGGATCGCGCTGCTGCTGGTGTTGATGAGCAAAGGGCCGGGACGCTTGTCGATTGATCATCTGATTGCCCGTCACTACCGCTAGAGCCGGTCCAAAGCCTCGCCGCTGCGCTTGAACCAGCCCACCAGGTATTCCGCCAGTACCTGGGTTCGGCGCGGCAGGCCTCCCTGATAAGGATGGACCAGATACATCGGCATACTGCGCGTCTGATAGTCGCGCAGGAGCCAACGCAAACTGCCATCAGCCAACGGCGCATGCAACATGTAGGACGGCAGCCGCGCGATACCGGCCCCGGCCAGGGCGGCCTTTTGCAGCAGGTTGTAGTGGTTGGACGCAAAGATCCCTCCTACACGCACCCGCAGCAGTTCATGTTGCTGGTGATACAACCACTCTTCGCGGCCGCTGTAATGGCTGTTGAGCAAACACGTGTGTGTCGTCAACTCGGCAGGTGTCTGCGGTTCGCCGTATTGCTCCAGGTAGGCAGGGCTGGCGCAGGTCATTTCGTGCCAGGCCAACAGCGGCTTGGCCACCAGACGCTCATGATTGGCCACTTGCGAACGCACCGCCAGGTCAAAGCCGTCCCGGGCCAGGTCGCGATAGCTATTGTTGAGCTCCAACTCGATCTGCACCTGCGGGTACTGTCGGGAGAACTCCAGCAATAAGCCATCGAAGAAGATTTCTCCCAACGATACCGGAACCGTCATACGCACCGGGCCGGCCAAATCGTCCTTAAGCCTGGCCAATGCCTGACGCGCCCGTTCGACTTGTACCACTAGCGCCTGGGCCTGAGGCAACAGCGCAGCACCGGCGGCCGTCAGGCTCAGCCGGCGGGTGGTTCGGTGCAACAGCACCACGGCAAACCGACTTTCCAACTGGCTGATGCGCTTGGACAATTGCCCCTTGCTACAACCCAGTTGCTGGGCCGCGAGGGTAAAACTGCCAGCTTCGACCAACACGGCAAATGCGGCGAGATCATCCATTTCGCTCATGGATTGTTTCCATATGAAAACCAAAGGTTGCCAATTAGTGCGCTTATGCCAGCGAAAAACAACTTTAGACTGACCACTCATCTACACACCTGGAGGAAGGCACGATGAAAGTCCTGTTGATTGGCGCCAGCGGTACCATCGGCTCCGCGGTAAAAGCACATCTGTCCCAGCGACATGAAGTAATCAGCATCGGTCGCAAAAGCGGCGACTTCCAAGTCGACATCAGTGATAGCGCATCAATCCGACATTTGTTCGAGCAGACCGGTAGGTTCGATGCCTTGGTCTGCGCCGCTGGCAGTGTCAACTTCGCGCCCCTGGCAGACATGAACGCCAGTGATTTCGACCTGGGCCTGCGAGACAAACTGATGGGCCAGGTCAATCTGCTGCTGATCGGCCGTGAATTCGCCAATGACGGGGCTTCGTTCACCTTGACCAGCGGCATCCTCAATCGCGACCCGATCCGTACTGGCGCTTCGGCGGCACTGGTCAATGGTGCGCTGGATGCGTTCGTCAAGGCTGCGGCCATCGAGTTGCCGCGGGGTTTGCGTATCAACTCGGTGAGCCCGACCGTACTGGTAGAAGCCATGGACAGCTATGCATCGTTTTTCCGCGGCTTCAAGCCCGTCTGCGGCGCGGACGTCGCACTGGCCTACGCCAAGAGTGTGGAAGGCTTGCAGACTGGGCAAACGTATAATGTCGGCTGAGAAATGAGTATTCCCCTGCGGCCTGCCACCCCTTTCATTTCAAGTACAGCGGCACCCATTGCACTGCCAGGTCTGCAGGGATTGAAAAATGGATACGGCCACTGTCCATTACTTCCTGTACGGTAGCGGTACTGAGAAAACGACCGTCTACGTACATAGCCACCTGTTTTTTGAATGCGAACATCGTGATGGCCTTGGCACGGGCCCGGGCCTGGGCACTCAATATGACGGTTACCGGAACGTAGCCTGGGTTGGGATTGTCGACGTTTTTCAGTGTCATTGAGACTTCGGCAAAGTCGTTTGCCGACGAAAACTCCAGCCGCACAGGCTCCCCGGCAAACGCGGCGGTTGTCATGAGCAGCAATGCGCAAAAAGACCACCTTTTGTTCATCACAAACATCCAAGTAAAAATAATTGAACCTCACACAACCCATCTCATCTCGCTGTAGGAAAGGCCTGATTTGGTTGTTTTCGCCTTCAAGTTGCCTGATCACAGTTTTCAACCTGTGTCCCGGGGTTGTGATGCTCCGCCAGCCTGCGTAACGTGACGGCACTTACCTGGAGACCCGATGATGCGCGTTGCCCGTACGCTAGCCCTGTTTGTCCTGCTACCCTTGTTCAGTGCCTGTCAGATGTTCGACAGCGAGCCGGCCAAACCCTCCCTCGCCGGGCTGACCCGAATGCAGGGTGAACTGACGGCGGTGGGAGACAAACTGCTGTTCCAGCCCTGTCATGACCAGCGAAACTATGTGGTTAACGATGCCGGCGGCACCAGCATCCTCCAGGAAGCCGCGTCCCTGGCCGGTCAGCAAGATAAACTGTTCGTCGATCTACGCGGCAAGTTTTCCGGTGTCGCCAGCGGTACTCAAGGCCAGGTTGACCTGCAGCAGCTGTACCGTGTCGAACGTTCGACGTCGGCCTGCGATGATCCGGACTTCAAGCGCATGATCCTGCGTGCCAATGGCCACAAGCCTGCCTGGGCCCTGAATGTCACCAACAAGGGCATGGTATTGCAACGTGAAGGCCAGCCGCCGTTGCCAGTGCCCTATGTGGAAGAGCAATTGGGCGATGGCCGTTTCAATCTCACCACCGAGGCCAATGGCCAGTACATCGAATTATGGGTCGCCCCGCAGCGTTGCATCGATAAGGTCAGCGGCAGCCTGCAACACATGACCGCCGAGCTGCGGATCAACGGCCAGGTGCAACGTGGATGCGCGGCATTCGGCGGCTCTCGGGACGACTGATTCGACCGGTGCTGTTTTAACATGACGGAATACCGCCATTGGGGCTTATAATCGCCGGTTTGCAAAACCGCCGGCTTCACCAAACGCCGCATACCGGATCCTGTCATGTTACGAATCACCGAACTCAAGCTGCCCATCGACCATCCCGAAGAAGACCTGCGGCCTGCGATCGTGCAGCGCCTTGGCATCGCCAGTGATGACCTGCTCGATTTCACCTTGTTCAAACGCAGCTATGACGCCCGTAAAAAGTCGTCGCAGCTTTGCTTTATCTACACGGTTGACCTGCAAGTCAAAGACGAAGCGGCCTTACTGCTGAAGTTCGCCGACGATCGTAACGTCAACCCGGCGCCCGATATCAGTTACAAAATGGTGGGCCAGGCTCCACAAGGCTTGACCGAACGGCCAATCGTCGTCGGCTTCGGGCCGTGTGGGATCTTTGCCGGTTTATTGCTCGCACAAATGGGCTTCAAGCCGATCATCCTGGAGCGCGGCCGCGAAGTGCGCCAGCGCACCAAGGACACCTGGGGCCTGTGGCGCAAAAATGTGCTCAACCCCGAGTCCAACGTACAGTTCGGCGAGGGCGGTGCCGGGACGTTTTCCGACGGCAAGCTCTACAGCCAGATCAAGGACCCACAATTTCACGGCCGCAAAGTCCTCAACGAATTCGTCAAGGCCGGCGCGCCTGAAGAAATTCTCTACGTCAGCAAGCCGCACATCGGCACATTTCGCCTAACCGGCGTGGTGGAAAACATGCGTCAGCAGATCATCGCCCTGGGCGGTGAAGTGCGTTTCGAGCAGCGTGTGACCGACGTGTTGATCGAAGACGGTCAATTGACCGGTGTTGTCGTCGACGGTGGAGAGCAGATCCTGTCCAGGCACGTGATCCTGGCTCTCGGCCATAGCGCCCGGGACACCTTCCGCATGCTCCACGGCCGTGGTGTGTACATGGAGGCCAAGCCGTTTTCGGTGGGCTTTCGTATCGAACACCCACAATCGCTGATCGACGCGGCACGCCTGGGCAAATATGCCGGGCACCCGAAACTGGGTGCCGCAGACTACAAGCTGGTTCACCACGCCAAGAACGGCCGTTCGGTCTACAGCTTCTGCATGTGCCCAGGCGGCACGGTGGTAGCGGCCACTTCCGAACCGAATCGAGTCGTGACCAACGGCATGAGCCAGTATTCGCGCAACGAACGCAACGCCAACTCCGGGATCGTGGTGGGCATCACCCCGGAAGTCGATTACCCGGGTGGCCCCCTGGCCGGGATCGAACTGCAAGAACGCCTGGAGTCCCATGCATTCATCCTTGGCGGCAGCAACTACGAAGCACCTGCGCAGTTGGTGGGAGACTTCATCGCCGGCAAACCATCTACAACCATCGGCACGGTAGAGCCTTCCTATAAACCCGGCGTCGCCCTGGGGGATCTGGCCCTGGCCCTGCCTGACTTCGCCATCGAAGCTATCCGCGAAGCGCTACCGGCCTTCGAGAAGCAAATCAAAGGTTATTCGTTGCACGACGCGGTGCTGACCGGCATCGAGACCCGCACGTCTTCGCCCTTGCGGATCACCCGTGACGCCTCGATGCAAAGCTTGAACGTGAAAGGACTGTTCCCGGCCGGTGAAGGCGCGGGGTACGCCGGCGGTATCTTGTCGGCAGGTGTCGATGGGATCCGGATTGCCGAAGCCGTGGCGCGTGACCTACTCGGCATTCAAGCCTGATCCGCGGGGACGCCGCCTTGATGTGGGAGCACGCGGCTCCCACATTGGTTTTGTAGCCTGTGTCAGATGTTGGCACGCAATACAGTGTCCGGCAGCGGCTGACCACGTTCGACGCAAGCGGCAACAGCCGCCACCAGCCCTTCCAGTTCATAGCCTTGCCCAGCCAACCACGCCGGGTCGTAGTAAGTCGTGGCATAGCGCTCGCCGCCGTCGCACAAAATCGCCACGATGGAGCCCGACTCACCTGCGGTTTTCATCTGCTGAGCCGCGATCAAGGCACCAATCAGGTTGGTGCCACTGGATCCACCCACCCGCCGCCCCAGACGCTGCGCCAGGTAATGCATAGCCGCCAGCGACAAGGCATCCGGCACCTTGACCATCGCATCAATTACCTTGGGCAGGAACGATGCTTCCACCCGTGGCCGCCCAATGCCTTCAATCCGCGAGCCGCAATCCAGACGCAAGCTCGCATCACCGCTCTGGTAATACTCAAAAAATACCGAACGCTCGGCATCGGCACATAACACTTGAGTGCAATGCTGGCGATACCGCACATAGCGCCCCAAAGTGGCAGTGGTGCCGCCTGTGCCAGGACTGGAGATCAGCCAACTGGGCTCCGGGTATCGCTCAAAACGCAACTGCTGGAAAATCGATTCGGCGATGTTGTTGTTTGCTCGCCAGTCGGTGGCGCGCTCGGCGTAGGTGAATTGATCCATGAAGTGACCGCCACTTTCCCTGGCCAGACGCTCGGACTCGGCGTAGATCTGCGTCGGGTCCTGGACCAGATGGCTCTTGCCGCCATAAAAGGCGATCTGGGCAATTTTTTCCTGGGACGTCGTGGCTGGCATCACGGCAATAAACGGCAACCCCAGCAAGCGTGCAAAGTAGGCCTCGGAGATGGCAGTTGAACCACTGGAAGCCTCGATGACCGGTGCTCCAGCCTTTAGCCAGCCGTTACACAAGGCGTACAGAAACAATGATCGGGCCAGTCGGTGTTTCAAGCTGCCAGTGGGGTGGCTGGACTCATCCTTGAAGTACAACTCGATCCCCGGCAAGCCTGGCAACGGCAAGGGAATCAGATGGGTGTCGGCGCTGCGCTGGAAGTCCGCCTCAATAATACGGATGGCCTCTCGGGCCCACGGACGGTTGTCGGTCATGATCAAAGTTTCCTCAGGTTTTCAGACTTGATCTTAGGGCAATTTCCCGAGGTTCCACAGATACAGTCCTGACGAAATAAGCGACACAATTTCCCGGTTATGCACAGCCTCCAATACGCGACTTCATATAACAAAAAAGAATATAACTTTTGTTTTAACAACTAACAGTTCCGGTTAGGGTAGCCGTCTCTTGAACAATAATTGGAGAGCATCTCTTGCCTCTACGAAGCACGGTTACCCGGTTTTTCCAGCTGGAAGCGGCTAGCGGTCTGTTACTGATCGCGGCCGCCGCCCTAGCCTTGATCATCAACAATTCGCCGCTGTCTTATCTCTACAGCGGCTTTCTTGAAGTGCCCGTGGCGGTGCAGATCGGCGCATTGCAAATCGCCAAGCCGTCGCTGTTATGGATCAACGACGGCCTGATGGCACTGTTCTTCCTGTTAATCGGCCTGGAAGTCAAGCGCGAACTACTTGACGGTCATCTGTCCAAGGCGTCCCAGGTCGTGCTGCCGGGAGCGGCAGCTATCGGCGGCATGGTGGTCCCGGCACTGATCTATTGGTTCCTGAACAAAGACAACCCGTCGGCACTGGCAGGTTGGGCTATTCCCATGGCTACCGATATTGCCTTTGCCCTTGGCGTCCTCGCCCTGCTGGGCAAACGTGTACCGGTATCGCTGAAATTGTTTCTGATGACGCTGGCCATCATTGATGACCTCGGAGCGATCATTGTCATCGCGATTTTTTATTCCAGTGACTTGTCCACCGCTTCGCTGGCGGGGGCAGGCGCGTGCCTGATTGCCTTGATAGCCATGAACCGCCTGGGCGTGGTGAAGCTCGGGCCTTACATGATCGTCGGCCTGATTCTGTGGGTCTGCGTACTCAAGAGCGGTGTCCACGCCACCCTGGCCGGGGTGACTCTGGCGTTTTGCATCCCGTTGCGTACCAGGAATGCCGAGCCCTCGCCACTGCTGAGCCTGGAGCACGCTCTGCATCCATGGGTAGCTTATGGCATCCTGCCGCTCTTCGCGTTTGCCAACGCTGGGGTGTCGCTGGCTGGGGTCAACCTGGAGAGTTTCACGCATCACGTGCCGATGGGCATTGCGGCAGGCCTGCTATTGGGCAAGACCGTCGGTGTCTTTGGCCTGACCTGGCTCGCGGTGAAAGCCGGTCTCGCAACACTGCCGACGGGCGCCAACTGGGGTCAGGTGATGGGCGTCGCGATCCTCTGCGGGATCGGCTTCACCATGAGCCTGTTTGTCGGCTCGCTCGCATTCATTCCGGGCAGCAGTGAATACGCTGGCATGGACCGGATGGGCATTCTCACCGGCTCGATCCTCGCGGCATTGATCGGTTACGCAGTGACGGCAATGGCCAGCCGCAAACAGGCGGTGGTCAGCGCTTGACGTGCCTCGAAGGCGGCAGGATTTTCCCCCAATAAAAAACCCCGACCAGTCACCTGGTCGGGGTTTTTCTTTCGCCGCGCCGCTAACGCTTAACGCGTTACGCGGCTGGTACCATCAACCGTCATGATGCGCACACGGTCGCCAATGCGGAAAATCTCGTTTTCCTGAACCGCCTGGACATAGGCGCGCATGCTGCCGTCGTCTTCACGAACGGTAATTTCAACGCCTTGTGTACGGGTCAGGCCCTCTTCGGTGGCCGAACCCAGCAAGCCGCCGGCAACAGCGCCAATAACCGCGGTCACGATACTGCCACGACCGCCACCGATGGCACTGCCGCCTACGCCGCCGATGACCGCACCAGCAGCTCCGCCAATCGGGGTCTTGGTGCCTTCGATTTTCACCGGGCGCAAGGATTCGATGGTGCCCATGCGAACCGACTGTACGCGGCGCGCTTCGTCACGGGAGTAAGAGTCGCCGGTCAGGCTGGAGGCGCAGCCACCCAGCAGCAACGACATGGTGGTAAAGCAAGCAACCAGCAGAACAGACTTACGCATAGCATCAACTCCAAAGGACAGGTATTCATTAAACTCCGCTGCTTGACGCCTGTCACGGCGCGGCCCGGAGAAAATTGCTTTTATTCAGCCCCAGTACAGTTGGGCCGTACGGCAAAACTCGATGACCGGTAGAACCCACATCATCACAAGGAGCTTCATGGACTACTTCATTATTGTAGCGACTACCGCAGCCGGCCTGTATTTCCATTGGTGGCTGTATGTACGCATCAAGCGCTGGATCGACCGCGACCTGGCGTTATCCCACGCCGGGAGCGATCAGCAAAAGCGACTTTTCATGTTGCAGCAACTGGACCGCGCTCGGGCCGAGAAGGTCAAGCGCCGGGACTTGCCGCAATGGCTGCAGGACGCAGCGCAGCGATATTCGCCGCAAGTCTCTGACTAAAGAGGCCCGGGGTTCAGACAGGAGATGAGATACGCCTCAAGGCGCCAGTCGCTCGCGGGTCCAGGCGCTACCTTGCAGGCGATAGTTCAGGCGATCATGCAGGCGGCTCGCCCGCCCCTGCCAGAATTCGATACGCTCCGGCAACAGGCGATAACCACCCCAATGTTCAGGGCAGTCGGGCTGGGTATCGCAAAAGCGTTGCTCAGTCTCCCGGAGCAACGCTTGCAGCTCTTCACGATCGCGGATCACCCGGCTTTGCGGAGAAGCCCAGGCACCGAGACGACTGCCCAGCGGACGGACCTGATAGTAAGCATCCGATTCCTGGGGCGTGACCTTGACCACACGACCTTCAACCCGCACCTGACGTTCCAGGGTCGGCCAAAAGAAGGTCATGGCGGCAAAAGGGCGTGCCGCCAGTTGCTCACCCTTGGCGCTCTGATAATTGGTGAAGAAGGTAAAGCCCTGCGCATCCAGCCCCTTGAGCAGCAGGATACGGCAGTGCGGCCGCCCCTCCTGATCTACGGTCGCCAAGGTCATGGCGTTGGCCTCCACCGGAGGTTGTTCGGTCTTCACCGCGTCACCAAACCACTGGTGAAACAAGGCAAACGGCTCATCCGGGGCCTGGGCCTCGCTTAAACCGTCCCGTGTGTAGTCACGACGCATATCGGCCAATGCCTGGGTCATGCGGCTTTATCCTTCTTGCTCAACGACTCAGTTTTTTGCCTGGGTGTTCGACGCTGTTTTTTTCGCTGGCACAGCAGCCTTGGCCGTCGACTTTTTTGCAGCCGGCTTGGCAGCAGCTTTTTTAGCCGTTGGCTTGGCTGCGGCTTTCTTGGCCGGCGCCTTTTTACCCTTAGTCGCGACCGCTTTTTTAGCTGCGGGAGCCGGAGCAGGTATGTCCTGTACGGCGATCAGCTCAGCCTTCGGCGGGGTTGGCGAGTTGTATTTGCTGAGCAGCGCCAACATGGCGGAGCGCTGGGTGAACATGATCTCCATGCGACGGTTCAAGGCACGGCCCTGGGTACTGTCGTTGGCTGCACGAGGCATCAGGTCGCCCATACCGCGCAACATCAGACGATCCTGTTTCAAGCCGCTGAGGCTGAAAATCGAAGCGATGGACTGAGCACGCTCCCTGGTCAGTGCCTGGTTCTGGACGGTGGAGCCTGCGGTATCGACGTGACCCAGGACCAATACAGCGGTCTTCGGATCGCTTTCAACCGCCTTGGCAACACGAGTGAACGGGCCGAGCGTTACTGGCAGCAACATCCCCGGGCGTTTCGGGTTGTAGGAACCATCGACTGGCGCGATCACCACCAGCACGCTATCGCGACGCTCCAGTTCCAGCTTGGTGCCCTTGATGGCAGCGCGCAGGCGCGGTTCGTAGTCATCAAGCCAAGCCTGGGTGACCTTCGGGTCGGGCATCGGCACGTTGGACACGTCGACTTTGCTCAGGGACTTTGGCTTGGTTTCGAACGGCCACCACCACTTGGCATCGGTATCGGACTTGGCCACTACCGGCTCGACGGACGGTGCAGGCGTCGCGGCCTTGAGGTCTGCCTTCAGATCAGCCTTGGCGTCGGCGGCCTTGGCATCCGCCTGGAACGGCCACCACCACTTGGCGTCGGTATCCGCCTTGGCGACTACAGGCTCGGCAGAAGGTGCAGGCGTCGCGGCCTTGAGATCAGCCTTCAAGTCAGCCTTGGCATCGGCCTGGGTGGGCGTGTCTTGGGTAGTCGTCTTGTCGCTGCCGAATGACCACCAAGGGCCACCTGCAGCATCATTCTGTGGAGTTTGTGCACAGCCAGTAATAGTGAGGCAGAGCGCCAGTGCCAAGGACTTGTTCGATAACATGAGATATCCACAAAATGAGAAAAATTTCAGGGGTCTAGATGACCGATTTAACAGACGCTTCAAAATAATTAAAGTTACAACATTCTACCGAGCGTCTTTTGTAGCGTCTTTTTAACAAAAAAACACCAAGCAGCAAGCTATTTACAGACAACCGGCTAATATTCCGACCAACTTCTGCGCTCGCGGGTCCATAAGTACGTAAGGGCCCAGTGTATTAGTCACAAAACCAAACGCTACATCATGTTCCGGATCGGCAAAACCTACCGAACCACCTGCTCCTGGATGCCCAAATGCACGTGGACCAAGGCCGAACGTCGCGTTGGCGACCTGCGGCTGATCCAACATGCAGCCGAGCCCGAAGCGGGTTTGCGTCAATAAAGTCTTATCCGGCCCGATACTGTGCTCGCGAGTCAGTTGTTCCAGCATATCGGCTTCCAACAAACTTCCGTCCAACAAACCACTGTAAAACCCGGCCAAACTGCGGGCATTACCGTGGCCATTAGCCGCAGGTTGCTGCATGCGCCGCCATTCGGGTTTGTTAGTGCTGGTCAGGATGGAAGGAGGATTAGTAAATGCGCGGGTTGTCATTGCCGTAGGTTCGCGCATTGTAACCTGCAACAAACGTTGTGCTGCTTCATCGCCCATATTGCCTTTACCCCTGGCAATATGCGCGACCCGATAAAACTCCTCGTCCGCCAGCCCAACGTGAAAGTCCAGGCCCAACGGGCGTGCAACCCTGGCGACAATCGACTCTCCCGGCCCACGGCCATCGGCACGGCGCAACAGTTCGCCCACCAGCCAGCCGTAGGTGATGGCGGCATACCCATGACCTTCACCGGGTGTCCACCATGGCGCTTCGGCGGCCAGGGCGTCGACCATTACCTGCCAGTCATACAGGGCTTCGGCGGGCAACGTCTCGCGTAGCGCCGGCAACCCTGCCTTATGGCAAAGCAGTTGGCGCAAGGTAATGGTCTCTTTGCCCGCCGCCGCGAACTGCGGCCAATAGTTGGCCACGGGTGCATCCAATTGCAGCTTGCCTTCCGCCACCAGTTGCAGGGCAGTCACCGCAGTAAACGTCTTGGTGCAGGAGAACAGGTTGACGATAGTGTCGCTGTGCCAGGCTTCGGCACCATCCTTATCGGCGGTACCGGCCCACAGATCGACAACGGTTTCACCACCTATCTGGATACACAGCGCTGCGCCGCGCTCCTGAGGGTCGTCAAACAGCGCGGCAAAGGCTTCACGCACCACTTCGAACTGAAGCTCGTAATGACCCTGAATCTGCACCTGCACCCCCTCGGAAAAGCCTTACATAAAGTGGCGCACATTGTTCCAGTCATTACAGACTTTTGGAACCCGTTGCCGCCGTAATCGACACAGGACGAAATCAGTGTCCACTGCCTGAATGGCCATCCGCATGCCCAGTGCCCTGCCCCGCAGCCTTGCCGTCGCGCCCCGGTTTTGCGCCTTCCCCTTCATGCTTCGTGACCTTGGCTTTTTCGGCTTCCTTGCCCACCTGCTGGATTGCCGCCAGGTTGCTTTTGCGCACACTGTCGACGAAGCCATGGAACGGCACGTCGGTGATTCCAACCAAGCCAAAGTGACCATTTTCACCGTCCAGCAAACGACCCGTAACCGGCTGGTCGAGGTACTGAAACCAGTGCACGCCGACGATCGAAGGTTCGGCCATCGCTTGCTTGAGGAAGGTGGCATACGCCGGGCCACGGTCTGCTTCCCTGGCCAGTTGCGTCACGCCCCCCCAGAACGGACCACGGTCGACCGAGCCGAAGTTGAACTCAGTGATCAAGACGGGCTTGTCCAGGGCGCGCAAAGCCGCGAAGTCGTATCCGTCCTGGGGCTTGAGGGTGTACATGTTAAAGCTCAGCACATCGCAATACTGGGCGCACGACGCCACTGCCTCCGGGGTGCTCACGGCATAGCGCCCACCCAGCAGCATCTGGTTGGGCGCATGCCATTTCAGCGCATCGGAGATGGTCTTGAAATACATATCGGCGAAGGTCTTCTGGAAGTGCTTGAAGTCCGCTTCGATTTGCGGGTGCTGCGGATCGGGCATCGGCGGGACAAAGCCTGGGTCTTCCATCAGTTCCCATGCCGGAATATCGATGCCCCAGGCTTTCGACAAACCTGCCTGATTACGGTATTTGTCCCGCAGTTGCTTGAGGAACGCGCGCTTGGCCGGCACATCGGTAGTCATGAGCAACGTGCCATAAGCCAAGGCATAGCGGGATTTCGCATCGTTTCCAGGACCGGCCCATGCCAATTCGTTGTCTGCAAAAAAACCGATCAACCAAGGATCGTCACGATGGTCGCGGGCGGCAATCGCCACGGCCCGTTCAGTGGCCATGGCAAAGCGTGGATCAAAGGGATCGGGAATCCCGCCCCACCAGTCGATACCCGTACTGATACTGGTGTAATCACCAACAATTGACAGCGGCAATGTGTAAGGCAGCCGATCCGCAGCGACCAACTGCGGAGCACTCCAATTACCGATCGTGTTGAAGCCCCAGGCCTGCAAGCGATCCAGCGTGTGACTGACCCAACGCTGGGCGTCGAAGCGTTCAGGCGTGCAAGGCGGTTGTTGAACAGCCGGCAGCTGAGCGACGGGGGCTTTGTCAGCGGGGACCGCGCAGGGCTGGCCGTAAGTGCGGTGCAGGTTGGCGCCATAGAAGTCATACCAGCGACCGACGTCAAAACTGCGCCCCTGACCGGCACCATTGCCGCTGCGGTTGTCGCCGCTGCCGTAGTATTTGTCGAAGGGCTCACCGGCCTTGGGCAGTGCGCCGAACATCCATTCACGGCCCGCCACGTAAGTCTGGCTGTTATCTGCGGTGACAGCATTAACGCCCAGTGAGTAGAACGGATGCCCCAGCGGGGTCACCAGGTACCAACGTCCGTCACGTTTCTCGGTACGAAAAAAACCGCTGGCCTCGAAGGCAGGGCCTTTGGTCCAGCCACCGAATTTATCCAGGGAAGCCTTGTCACGCCCCCCCAGCCAACCCTTGAGCTGTTGCTGCTCCGTGACCGCTGCGGCCTTCAGTTGTTCGTCACTGCTGACTTTTTCCGGCCAGCGCCCACGGGTGGATTGCCCGTAGGCATCCACCAACTCGCTGTAGGCTGCCTTGAACACCGGCTCGCTGTCCTGCACGCCAAAGCGTTCCAACAGGATGCTCTGGGGCGCTGCGGGTTTGATCATTGACAATGTGACCGATACGACCTGACTACGGTCGATCTCGCAGGTACTGCTGGCCAGTAATACGCGTTGGCCATCGACGGTGATCGGCATGGGCGGGCCTGCCTTCATGCCCTGGCTGGACGGCGAGTTGGCTTGCAGTGGAATCAACAAGGTTTGCGCAGGGCCAGCCGGCAGGTCGACACGGCTGACCAGGGTCTTGCCATCGTTGCTCTGGACTTTCACATACAGGGTCAGCGCCCAGTCCATTGCGCTTTGGATACGCAAGCTCATGGCGCCTGACTGCGACCAGTCCCAAGCGCCGCTCTGGGGACTGAGTACCAGCCTCGGCTCCTGGGTAGGATTAAAGGTGATGCGGCGCAGTACTTCGCCTTCCGGGGTTTGTTCAGCATTGTATTGCGGCAGAGTGGCGTCCTGGGTCACTACCTTGACCACGTCTGCGGGCCGGACAAAGTTGAACAGTGTTTGTTGACCGGTCGGTGCAGCCCACAAGGGCGCAGCGAACAGCAAGGCAAACAGGGCGGGCAGCGTGCGAATCATACGAGCAAGGTTCTCCCAAACGGCCGATGAATGGCCTGATGAAGTAAAGCAGTGACGGTGAGATAGACCACAAGATGGGCGAATTCGCCCATCTTGGTTCAAGATATTTCACGCCTGAACGGCGGTAACGCATTGAGGATGGCCTTGCCATAGCGCTGGGTGACCAGGCGCCGATCAAGCAAGGTGATGGTCCCGCGATCCTGTTCGGTACGCAGCAGGCGACCGCACGCCTGGACCAGCTTCAAGGAAGCATCAGGCACCGAGATTTCCATGAAAGGGTTACCGCCCCTGGCTTCGATCCATTCGGCCAACGCGGCTTCCACCGGATCGTCCGGCACCGAGAACGGGATCTTGGCGATCACCACGTGTTCACAGTAGGCACCAGGTAAATCCACTCCTTCGGCGAAGCTGGCCAGGCCGAACAGCACGCTGGAGTCGCCACCGTCGACACGCGCCTTGTGCTTGTTGAGAGTTTCCTGCTTTGACAGGTTGCCCTGGATAAACACCTGCTTGCGCCAATCGCGATCCAGGCCATCAAATACGTCCTGCATCTGCTTTCGTGAGGAAAACAGCACCAGCGTACCCTTCGATCCTTCGACCAGCTCCGGCAGATCACGAATGATCGCCGCCGTGTGGGCCGCGGCATCGCGAGGATCTGCCTTGAGGTCTGGCACGCGCAGTACGCCGGCATCGGCGTGATGGAATGGGCTCGGCACCACGGCGGTGACAGCTGCTTTCGGCAAGCCGGCACGCATGCGGAAGCGGTCGAAGGTGCCCAGCGCCGTCAGCGTCGCCGACGTTACCAGGGCGCCATAGGCCACGTTCCACAGGTTGCGCCGCAACATTTCCGCAGCCAGGATCGGGCTGGCGTTGACCTCGATATCGAACAGCGCACCGCTTTCCGACAGGGTCAGCCAGCGGGCCATGGGCGGATTGTCTTCCGGGTCCTCAACGGTGAAGGCGGTCCACAACTCCCAATTGCCCTGGGAACGGGACAGCAGGCTGCCAAACAACGGGTACCATTCTTCGGCCTGGTTGCTCGCGATGCCGATATTGACCTCGCCGTCCATGCCTTCCTTGAGCAAATCGGTGAGACGGGTGAACAAGTCGGTCAGGCGCGAAAAGCCTTTCTTCAGTTCAATGCCCATCTCGCGCATATGCTCGGGGATCATCCCGCCAACAAAACGGTGGCGCGGGCGCTCGCGACCTTCGACATCTTCGCCGGGCCTGAAGTCCGCCACCTGCTCGCAGGCACTGAACATGAACTGCTGCTGTGTCTTGATTTCCCGCGCAAGCTCCGGCACCTGTTCGATCAACTTGCCCAGATCGCCCGGCAGCGGGTGCTGAGCGAGCAGCTTGGTGAGGTTCTTGGCCGTGGTTTCCAGCCAGTCAGCAGTGGAGCGCAGGCGCGTGTAATGAGCAAAATGGCCGATGGCCTTGTCTGGCAGGTGATGACCTTCGTCAAACACGTACAGCGTGTCGCGCGGATCAGGCAGCACGGCACCGCCGCCCAGAGCCAGGTCGGCCAGGACCATGTCGTGGTTGGTGACAATAACGTCGACCTTGCCCATGCCTTCCCGAGCCTTGTAGAAGGCACATTGACCGAAGTTCGGGCAATGGCGATTGGTGCATTGGCTGTGATCGGTGGTCAGGCGTGCCCAGTCGGCGTCTTCCAGGGCATTGGGCCAACTGTCGCGGTCACCGTCCCATTTATTGCCGGCAAGTTTCTCGATCATGCTGGTAAACAGCTTCTGACTGGCCTCATCGACCTCGATCTTGAAACCTTCCTCTTCGAACAGCGATGCAGTGGCAGTTTGCGCGTGGCCTTCCTGCAACAGTACGTCGAGCTTGGACAGGCACATATAGCGCCCCCGGCCCTTGGCCAGGGCGAAGGTGAAGCTCAGGCCGCTATTGCGCATCAGGTCCGGCAGGTCTTTGTAGACGATCTGCTCTTGCAGGGCGACGGTAGCGGTAGCAATCACCAGGCGTTTGCCGGCGGCCTTTGCAGTCGGGATCGCCGCCAGGCTGTAGGCCACGGTCTTGCCGGTACCGGTGCCGGCTTCCACAGCCACGACGGCCGGGTCGCCACTGCGCCGACCTTCGTCGTCGGTGTCGATATCCCCAAGGACCTTGGCGACTTCAGCGATCATCAGACGCTGGCCGTACCGCGGTTTCAAGCTCTTGGCTTCGAGAAAACGCGAGTAGGCGCCCTGGATCGTGGTTTTGAGTTCAGTGCTGATCATGGATAGTCGGGCGCAAAAAACGCTGGATAAATTTTCAGTGGTTCGGATCGGTCGCTATCATACCCCGCTAATTAATCCCGCGCAGAACGGAGTACTTCGATGACCGTCTTTAGCCTTGCTTATACCTTGCATTTATTAGCCGCCCTGGTGTGGGTCGGCGGTATGTTTTTCGCCTGGATGATCCTGCGTCCCGCCGCTGTGGCTGCACTTGAGGGACCTGCCCGACTCAGGTTATGGGTGAATGTGTTTCAACGTTTTTTCGTGTGGGTCTGGGTCGCAGTGCTGGTTTTGCCGATCAGCGGTGTCGGGCTGTTGCACCTGCGCTTCAGCGGTTTTGAGACCGCGCCGCGGTATGTGCAGATCATGATGGGATTGTTTGTGGTGATGACGGCGCTGTTTATCCGGATTCAGGCGTTGAATCTGCCGCAATTGCGCACGGCGGTAGAAGCTGAGGATTGGGCGGCGGGCGCCGCTGTGCTAGGACAGATTCGCAGGTTGGTGGGGGTTAATTTGGTGATTGGATTAGTGGTAGTGGCTGTGGCCTCGGCGCGACCGGGGTTTTAATCGTGGTGGGATGGTCGGGGGCATATCCGTTGCTGCGGTCATGGCCCCAACCAACCACCTCAACTCAAAACCGCTGAACAGTTACAGACCCCACATCCCCTGCCGCCCCGGACTGCCCCTCAATCCCAGGCCGGCCTTTTTCGCCTCCATCGGCGCGGTATACCAGGCAACCCTTGGACTGCCCACCTTTGCCCGGCTTACCCGCGACCCCCGGCAAACCACCAGCGCCGCCCTCGACCAGGACCTTTATCTGCTCACTCGGATAGTCCCGGGGCAACTCGATCCGCACGGCCGCCCCCGCAGCCCCGGACAGACCGTCACCGCCGTTGTCGCCATTGGCTCCGCGCCCGGCCGAGCCCCAAGTACAGCCTGGATCCTCACCATTGGCGCCATCCAATCCGGCATAACCCTGGGCACCGGTACCGCCACGGGCATCTACCGACAATTGTTCGGCGTTCAACGACTCAATGCGCAGATTCAAGTCACGCCCCGGCCTGGCCGGCTTTTCATGCGTCCCCGGCGCACCACGGGAGGTGATTTGACTACCCTGTTCCAACTGCGCATGGCCGACCTGCAGCTGAAGGCTCGAAACACTCGGCACAATCGCAATCCGCGCTTCACGGCCCAAGTGCAGTTGAGCAACGTTGACCTGAGTGATATTGGCCGGAATCAGCAAGGTCCCGTAATCCGCCACTTCCAAGCGCTCCAGTTGCAGCACGCTGCTGCTGTTGGGCAGGCGCATCAACGAGTTCGTCTCGACGCTGACGCTCTCGGCCAGAGCAAGGGGGCTGGCCAGCAGGGCCAACAGAAATACCTTACGCATGATTGACTTCCTTGTTCACGTCATCGACGACAGGCGCCGAAAGGCTCTGCACATGGAACATCCCCACCAGCAGGATCTGCAGGCGGTCCCGCCAAGGGTGGGCACGATGCTTGATACTGGCGTTGAATAACCACAACTCCAGAAAGTGGGTCAGTAGCAATAGACTGCCGGCCAGATTGACCAACAGGTGAAACGGATTGATCAGTGGCCTGAACAGATTGACGATCACGACCACCCAGAACAGCAACGTCAGAACCTTCCCCAGCCCCAAAAGCACCTTCATCCCGCCTGCTCCCCTTGCACATTATTCTTTGGGCGCACAGTAACGAGTTCTAGAGGCGATTTGCCAGTGAAGGTTTAAAAAACTTGATAACAAAGCGACTTGGCGACCGGATCGACGAGGATCGTCAGAAGCTGCCGACAGAAATGCCCCTGCGACGCGCACAGGGGCATGGCAGGTCAGCGATTGATCTGGATTTCTACACGACGGTTCAAGGCACGACCGTCGGCAGTTTTATTGTCGGCTACAGGGTGCGTTTCGCCGGCTCCCGTCACCGCCACAAAATTACTGCGAGGTACTCCGGAACCGACCAGATATTCGGTCACCGAATACGCGCGTTTTTCCGAAAGTTTCTGGTTATAGCCGTCTCTGCCGACGCTGTCGGTATGACCGCTGACCCTTAGCTGGGCGCTCGGCGCTTCCTGTTTCAGACGGGTGGCGACGGTATCAAGCTTGGCCTTATCGGCTGCAGTCAGTCTGGCCGAGTCGAATTCGAAGTGAACGTCACGAATCACGATGGTCTCTTCCTTGACTACCACGACCTCCTCCACAACGACCGCCTCAGGCGTTGGAGGACAGCCGCTTGCATCAACCTGCACACCTTTAGGCGTACCAGGGCACTTGTCGCGACTGTCGGGGACGCCATCGCCATCCTCGTCACCGTCGCCATGAACCCAGCAATAAGCGCCGGCCATGCCGCCGATCAACAAGGCACCACCACCAGCCCACGCAGAGCTTTCGGTCGCGCCAAGCGCGGCCCCGGTTACACCGCCCAGGGCAGCGCAAGTGGGCCAATCGGTTTTTTGCAAGCCTGCGCAACCTGTCAATACTCCGGTTAGCAGAACCAAAGGTAGAGCTGTCCGCATAATGCTCATCTGATTTCTCCTGAAAGGATCGGCCGGGAGCCGATGGGTGGAGTAAAGACCGCTCTTTTGATCTGCGCCAGCAAGCCGAACCCCGTATTCATTGGCTCAGGCGGCTTTTACCGAAGGCCAGGCAGCCACCGGCTCTAGGCCCGCACGCTCAAGCAGGCTAGTCTCTACGACTCTGATGTGAGGAACTTCGATGATCGCCGGCAATTCTTCCCGTACGCCCCAGCAAGCCCTCGCGGCCTTGCTCGACTTGCATGCCCCCAAACGCCTGTTGCTGTTGGGTGCCAGTCAGTTTCCAGCGCTTGATGCGTTCCGCGATGCGCACCCCGACACCGTAGTGTCCATGGCCGGGCCGGGTCCCTTGCCAAAGGAACTGGCGGCACAACGTTTTGACCTGGCAGTGGCGGTGGATTGCCTGGAGCACCTGTCAAAACCTGAAGGGTTGGAGCTGCTGGGTGGCGTCCGCAACCTGAATGCCAGCCGCATTGCGGTGTTGGTGGACCTGATGGCCTGCGGCTGGAAGGAAACCGATTTTTTCTCCCTGGCACTGCAAGCCAGTGGAAGCTTTCAGCGCGACAATCAGGTACTGACGCTGTTTACCTATGATCTGCTTGAATACAAACAGGTACCGGACTGGCTCAACGCCCGCTTTTGGGCCAACCCGCAAAACTTCGGAAAGTATTGGTGGTAACCCGATGAGTACATCCATTTGCCCCTGTGGCAGCAGCAACCTTCTGGATGCCTGCTGCGGCCATTACCACGCTGGCCACCCCGCCCCCTGTGCCACGGCGTTGATGCGCTCCCGCTACAGCGCCTATGTATTGGGCCTGGTGGACTACCTGGTGGCCACCACGCTACCGGCCCAACAGGCAGACCTGGACCGCGACGCCATCAGCGCCTGGAGCGCTCAAAGCACTTGGCTGGGCCTGGAGGTGGAAAGTTCGGAAGTGTTCGGCGGTCAGCCGGAGCATGCTTTCGTCACGTTTACCGCCCGCTGGCACGACAGCAACGGTGAACATAGCCACCAAGAAAAATCATCCTTCGTACAAAACGATGGACGTTGGTACTTCATTGATCCTACGGTAGAGATGAAGATCGGACGCAATGACGCGTGCCTGTGCGGCAGCGGGCAGAAATTCAAGAAGTGCTGTTCCAGCTATCGGTAATGGCACCGCTCCTACAGGGACTACGCCATGGTTATCCGGTTACGAACCCACAGCCTTTTGCTGGCGTTGATGCTCGGACTTTCGGGCTGCACCTCCTGGTTCACCGATGATGCCCCATCGCCCCAGATACACTTGGTAAAAGTGGAACTGGTCCGCGCCAAATTACTGGAGCAGAAGTTCAAGCTGCACTTTCGTGTCGATAACCAGAGCGACTCGGACCTGACAGTGCGCGGCCTGATCTACAGGATCAGCCTGGCCGACGTGCAACTGGCCGAAGGTGAATCCAACGAGTGGCTGACTGTGCCACCCCACAGCCGGGCTTTTTTCAAAATATCGGTGCGCACCAACCTGTGGCCACAAGTGCGACAAATCGCCGAACTCCTGAAAAACCCGGAGCGCCCCATTCCATACCGTCTCGACGGCGAACTCAAAACCGGCTTATTCATCGGTAACGACGTGCAAGTGATGCGCAGTGGCGAGATAATCCCCGGCGATTTTATTCCGGAGCAACATCGATGACTCAGCAACCCCATGTCCATGGTCCAGACTGCAACCATGACCACGATCATCACGACCATGGCCATGTCCACGGGCCCAATTGCGGCCACGCGCACCAGGAACCCGTGCGTAATACATTGAAGGACGTCGGCCGCAACGATCCTTGCCCATGCGGCAGCGCCAAGAAGTTCAAGAAGTGCCACGGGGCTTGATGCCCTGAACCCCGCCGATGTGTGGTGATCCCACGCATCGGCGCTGTTTTTGTCTGTTCACGCGCTATCCCTACAGGAGAGCTTCATGATCGACTTGTATTACTGGACCACCCCCAACGGCCACAAGATTTCGTTGTTTCTCGAAGAAGCAGGCCTGCCCTACAAGGTGCATCCGATCAATATTGGCCAGGGCGAGCAGTTCAAGCCCGACTTCCTGAAAATATCGCCCAACAACCGCATTCCGGCGATTGTCGACCAGGACCCGGTCGACGGTGGCACACCGATTTCCCTGTTCGAATCCGGTGCGATCCTGCTGTACCTGGCGGAAAAAACCGGCCAGTTTCTGCCCAAAGACCTACGCGCACGCCAGGAGGTCTCGCAATGGCTGTTCTGGCAAATGGGTGGGCTTGGTCCGATGGCCGGGCAAAATCATCACTTCAGCCAGTTCGCCCCGGAAAAAATCCCTTACGCCATCAAACGCTATGTAGATGAAACGGCCCGTCTGTACGGTGTGCTCGACCGGCGCCTGGCAGGCCGGACATTTGTCGGCGGCGAGGACTACAGCATCGCCGACATGGCGATTTACCCTTGGATCGTATCCCACAAGTGGCAGAGCCAAAAACTGGAAGACTTTCCAAATCTGCTGCGCTGGTTCAACCATATCAAGGACCGGCCGGCGACAGTGCGGGCTTATGAGCTGGTGGCAAAGGTAAATCCGCCGAAGCCGTGACGCCTTTTCATTCGGAAGCTGCCGACGCAAGCCCGACAGCTTCTACATTTGCTCAAGCAAAACCACAAAATAAGCAGCGCCTCCCGCTTGCGTCGTTTCGTCGCGCTCACTAACGTAGCGCCTTTACTGACGTAACCCCCGCAGGAGCTTTGCCATGGCCTCGCCAGCCCTCTCACATTTTCTTCCCCGGTTCGGCGTTGTCGCGGCAGTGGTCAGCGCCCTGGGCCTGGCCGGTTGCCAGTCACTGAACACCCAGGACACCCTTCCCCCTCTTTCCGGCGTGCAGCCGCTCAAGGGGCTGGCACAAAACGTTTCGGTGCGACGTAACAGCCAGGGCATGCCGCTGATCGAAAGCAATACGTTCCATGACGCGTTGTTCTCCCTGGGTTACGTCCATGCCAGTGACCGGATCAACCAGATGGTCACCCTGCGGCTGCTGGCCCAGGGCCGCCTGGCAGAAATGTCGGGGCCGGACGCGCTGGATGTCGACCGTTTGATGCGGGCCGTCAATCTGAAAAAAAGCGCGGGCGAGCTATATAACGCATCTTCACCGCGCCTCAAGCGCTTCTTTGAGGTGTATGCCCGAGGGGTCAATGCGTACCTGTTCCGCTACCGCGACAAGCTGCCGTCGGACCTGGCCCAGACTGGTTACAAACCGGAGTACTGGAAACCGGAAGACTCGGCACTTCTGTTCTGCCTGCTGAACTTCAGCGAGTCGGCCAACCTGCAGGAAGAGTTGTCATCGCTGGTACTCGCCCAAACAGTCGGGGCCGATAAACTCGCCTGGCTGACGCCTGTAGCCCCGGATGAACCCTTGGCATCGAGCGAGGCCGACAATCTCAAGGGCGTGAACCTGAGCCAGATCAGCGGCCTCGCCGCGCTGGACGCCGCCATCCAGCAACTGCGCGCTTTTAATAGCCTGGGCTCGACCACTTCCAGTAACTGGGCCATTGCCCCGCAACGCAGTCGCAGCGGCAAGAGCCTGCTGGCCAATGACCTGTCATCCAGGCTGCAAACACCATCACCCTGGAACTACGTACAGATTCGCGCACCGAAGTACCAGGCCGCCGGCGTCTCGATTGCAGGACTGCCGACGCTGTTTGCGGGCTTCAACGGTAAAGTCGCATGGAGCATGAGCGCAGCCAAGGGCGATACCCAAGACCTGTTCCTGGAAAAAGTCAGACGCCAAGGCGGCGCGCTGTACTACGAGAGCAATGGAAAATGGTTGCCTGCCGTGGTGCGCAACGAAACCTTCTTCGCCAAAGGTCAGCGACCGATTCGCGAAACAGTCTACGAAACCCGGCATGGCGCCCTGCTCAACAGCGCCCAGTCTCTCGGCAGCGGCTACGGCCTGGCCCTGCAAACCGCAGACCTCAAGGATGACAAGAGCCTGGACGCGCTGTTCGACCTGTCCCGGGCACAAAACGCCAGCAAAGCCTCCGATGCCACTCGTGAAATCCGCGCCATCACCCTGAACATGATCTTCGCCGACGCCAGTAGCATTGGCTGGCAAGTCACCGGCCGCTTCCCCAACCGTCGCGAAGGCCAGGGCCTGCTGCCGTCGCCAGGCTGGGATGGGCGCTTTGACTGGGATGGCTACGCCGATGCAATGCTCCACCCGTATGACCAGGACCCGCCCCAGGGTTGGCTGGGCATGGCTAACCAGCGCACCGCACCGCGTGGCTACGGCATGCAGTTGTCCAACTCCTGGGATGCCCCGGAACGCAGCGAGCGCCTGGCTCAACTGGCGGGCGCCGGCAAGCACGACAGTCGCAGCATGATTGCCATGCAATACGACCAGAGCACCCTGTTCGCCGCCAAACTCAAGGCCATGTTCAACGCTCCCGGAATGGCCCAGCCGCTAAAGCAGGCGATCGACGCCCTGCCTCCCGCTGAGCGCGCCAAGGCCCAGGAAGCTTTCAATCGCTTGATGGCGTTTGATGGGCGCCTGGCGGCCACCTCCGGCGACGCGGCAATTTACGAACTGTTCCTGCAACAAAGCACCCAGCAGATCTTCCTTGACGAGCTGGGACCCGAAACCAGCGCTGCCTGGAAAGCCTTCGCCAGCAACGCCAAACTCTCGTATTCGGCCCAGGCCGACCACTTGCTGGGACGCGAAGACAGCCCGTTCTGGGATGATCTACGCACCCCGCAGAAAGAAGACAAGCCGGCGATCCTCGCCCGCAGCCTGGCAGCCGCCATCACTGCGGGCGACAGCCAGTTGGGCGTGGATCACAGAGCCTGGCAGTGGGGCAAACTCCATAGCTATACCTGGAAAAACACCAGCGGCCAGACCGTGCGTGGCCCTGTCGCGGCAGGCGGCGACCACACCACGCTGAATAGTTCGTCGTACGATGCGGCCCAAGGCTTTGACACTCTCGAGGCACCGGGCTTGCGAATGATCGTCGACTTTGCTCAGGTCGAGCCGATGATGGGCCAGAACGGCATCGGCCAATCCGGCAACCCGGCCAGCCCGCACTATGCCAATGGCATTGATCCATGGCTCAGGGCGCAATACCTGAGCTTTCCGATGCAGCTGCAAAACCTTGAAAAGGTGTATGGGAAGACACGGCTGACCTTGGTGCCTGGCAAGTAACCGAGAGGGTATTGGCTGTGGGGGTTGGATATTCGTCCACCCTCCACAGCCAACAAGTTCACCCGCGCAAATCCGTAGATATCCATAGCAATGACCGCCAAGCCAGCCGGCATCAGACCGCGCTGTTTTATCGAATTTCTCACGCCTGCCCCGCCTCATAACCTACAAGCCCACCACCCTGGCCCGCCCATGGACCTTGTTATTGCCCGACCGGGAGGCCTGTACTGCCCCGCCGCAGACTTCTACATCGCCCCCTGGCGCTCGGTGGAGCACGCGGTGGCCAGCCATATCCGTTTTTTCTTGCCCACTCCCTGGCGCAACCGACTGACCAGTTCGACAACCTGCTCGGCGCCCAGCAAGACTGGCAAGTGGAATGGAAGTGGGATGGCATCCGCGCACAACTGGTCAAGCGCGAGGGGCGGCTGTGGATCTGGACGCGGGGTGAGGCTTCCCGGAGCTCCACGACCTAGCGCATGACCTACCCGATGGTACCGTGATGAATGGCGAAATCGGCGTGGAAAGCATGATGCTCAAGGCCCGGGAACGCCTGTATGGGGTAGGCAGGACCAAAGACATGGGTGTGTGTGGAAATGGAAAGTCGAACCCTTCAGTGTCGATGCCGTGCTGATCTATGCGCAGCGCGGCCATGGGCGACGCGCCAGCCTCTACAGCGATTACACCTTCGCCGTCACCCGGTAGCAGCAAGCGCACGCTGGTACCGTTTGCCAACGCATATTCGGGGTTGACCGACGAGTAGATACGCAAGGTCGACGGCATCGTCCGCAAGACCACAGTGGAGAAGTTCGGCCCGGTCAACAGTGTCACGCCCAGCCTGGTATTTGAGCTGGGGGTTGAAGGTATTGCACTGTCCAAACGGCACAAAAGTGGGATTGCGGTGCGTTCTCCCAAAATGCTGCGCTGGCGCCAGGACAAGTCGGTGGATGACGCCGACAGCCAGGCCACCTTGCAGGCATTGCCTGATTGCCGACGCACATGTTGGCAAGACTTCGACTTATCGTAGCCTTGGCCAGCCGGTGCCCCGGGGGACAACCACCGAGAACCTCCTGCGGCTGGACCGATTGTTGGCAGAATTCCCAAGCGCGCGGATGATCTTTCTGGGCGATTTCCTTCACGACCCAGGCTCCCACGCCATCGGCACGCTGAGCGCCTTGAGAGCATGGCGCGCACGTCATGCCGAACGTTCAGGCGATCCGCCAGGAGACCTGGGTATCGAGGTGGTCAGCGAACCACTGCTGATGGGGCCGTTTGCCGTGCAGCATGAAGCTGACGCGCACCCCAGCCATCATGTGTTGGCGGGACATGTGCATCCGGTGTATCGCTTGCATGGCAAAGGACGGCAAAGCCTGCGCCCGCCGTATTGTGTATTGGGGTGCTGCCAGCCTTCAGCGCCTTTACCGGCGGTTACCCGGTGGCGCGAGAAGAAGAAAGTCAGATATTTGTGATCGGTGGCCACAAAATATGGCCAGTGCAATAACGCCCTGACCATTCACAAACATCACGCCACTGGCGCGGGCGGCGGCTCATCCGGAAGCACGGGCTCGCCAGGCTCAGCAGGCTGGGGATAGTCAGGTTCGGGCTGGCCGGGGATACCGCCAGCGGCGGGATCAGCCATCAGGGACCACGCCAGAACGCCAACCTGGTTGGGTTCAAGCCGTGCAAGTTCGGCGTTGATTCGCGGATCGAGCTTCATAAGGGACTCCTCAAGCGTGGCCCGTATCGTTTTGCACGATTCGGGGCAGTACGCTCAATAGAGTGCCTGCCCGCTGACAAATTCCCTTGAGGCGTAGGACCTTCCGATCAAGTGCGTGGGAGAGTGACGCCGCGCTGGCCCTGATACTTGCCGCCACGGTCCTTGTAGGAGACTTCACACTCTTCATCGGACTCAAAGAACAGCATCTGTGCCACGCCTTCGTTGGCGTAGATTTTCGCCGGCAAGGTGGTGGTGTTGGAGAACTCCAGGGTCACGTGCCCCTCCCACTCGGGCTCAAGCGGGGTGACATTGACGATAATGCCGCAACGCGCATAAGTGCTCTTACCCAGGCAGATGGTCAGAACATTACGGGGAATACGGAAGAACTCGACAGTACGCGCCAGCGCAAATGAGTTTGGCGGGATGATACATACGTCGCTCTTGACGTCGACGAAGCTTTTTTCGTCGAAGTTTTTCGGATCGACAGTGGCCGAATTGATATTGGTGAAGACCTTGAACTCATCGGCGCAACGTACATCGTAACCGTAGCTGGAAACCCCGAACGAAATCAGCCTCTCGGCGCCTTCGCCGCGCATCTGGCGCTCTACGAAAGGTTCGATCATGCCGTGCTCTTGCGCCATGCGGCGAATCCACTTGTCCGATTTGATGCTCATGGCGGGTGTCCTGAATAGCGAGGTGGTAAATTCTGTTGGGCATCTTACCGGGGCTGGCCTCTTGGTTCAAAGGAACCCGGGGGTTTTCTTGATCAGCGCAGCGGTCCAGCCACCGCCGCACAGCTGGGTCGCGCCTTTATTTCACATTGGCAACGTCGAAAAAGGGCACCGCCAGTCACGAAAATAGAGAAACCTTAGGAAATACCATTGGCACGTTCCGGAAAAAGGGTTAAGGTGGCGCCACTGTGCTGCTTGTGTCACTGAGAATCTCTACACGATATGTTGAATTTCGATCCAACCATCTCCAAGAATTTTTCCTGCTCTTTGCACTCAGTCTCGGCCAGGGCTTTTCCTGAGTCGCAGTTAACTTTGTTCAAGGAGTTACACCATGTCTAATCGCCAAACTGGTACCGTTAAGTGGTTCAACGATGAAAAAGGCTTCGGCTTCATCACTCCACAATCCGGTGACGACCTGTTCGTTCACTTCAAAGCTATCCAATCCGACGGCTTCAAAAGCCTGAAAGAAGGCCAACAGGTTTCTTTCATCGCTACCCGCGGTCAGAAAGGCATGCAAGCTGAAGAAGTTCAAGTTATCTAACTTGTACTGACTTAGTCGAAAAGACCCCGCCCTTAAAAGCGGGGTTTTTTTATGCCTGGATTTCGGGAACACCTGAAAAAATGTGGGAGGAGGCTTACTCCCGATAACGGTGGGTCAGTCGATACATCTGGCGACTACCACAGCTATCGGGAATAAGCCTCCTCCCACACTCAAGCATTAAAGATGCATCGCTACTGGAACAACGACTCACTCGACAAGCCGTTCTTCTCAAGGATCTCACGTAGGCGCTTGAGACCCTCCACCTGGATCTGACGTACCCGCTCGCGGGTCAAGCCGATCTCCAGGCCGACATCTTCCAGCGTGCTGCTCTCATGGCCGCGCAAGCCAAAGCGGCGTATCACCACTTCGCGCTGCTTGTCTGTCAGCTCTGAAAGCCACTGATCGATGCTTTGTGACAGGTCATCGTCCTGCAACAGTTCGCAGGGATCTGTTGGACGATCATCGGTCAGGGTATCCAGGAGGGTTTTATCCGAGTCCGGCCCCAACGAGACATCCACCGAAGAGACTCGCTCGTTGAGGCCCAGCATGCGCTTGACCTCCCCTACAGGTTTTTCCAGCAGGTTGGCGATTTCTTCCGGTGAAGGCTCATGATCGAGTTTTTGTGTCAGCTCACGTGCCGCCCGCAGGTATACGTTGAGCTCCTTGACCACATGAATCGGCAGCCGGATGGTCCGGGTCTGGTTCATGATCGCCCGTTCGATGGTCTGGCGGATCCACCACGTGGCATAGGTCGAGAATCGGAAACCCCGCTCGGGGTCGAATTTCTCCACGGCGCGAATCAAGCCGAGGTTGCCCTCTTCGATCAGGTCCAACAGGGAAAGCCCACGATTGACGTAGCGCCGGGCGATCTTCACCACCAGCCGCAAGTTACTTTCAATCATGCGCTTGCGCCCCGCCGGATCGCCTTTTTGCGACAACCGCGCAAAATAGACTTCTTCTTCGGGGGTGAGTAGAGGGGAAAAACCGATTTCATTGAGGTACAACTGAGTCGCATCGAGCGCTCGGGTGTAATCAATATATTTGTGCTGTTTTAACGCGGGGGAGTTTTTGGATTTGGTGCGAACTGGAGGTACAGCAGGCCCCTCATTCAACATCGAATCCGTCTCGATGCCGGTCTCCATAAGGAGAACCTCATCGTCGATGTCAAACTCCGGCGCTTCTTTACTGAGAGCCATTGTTATAGTCCTTTGGTGAGTTCGACCTCAAGCTCAAGCGACGCCTTTATCCTTGGCAACGCTGGAGCCTGTTCCTTCTACGTGAGGGAACAGGCTGGCAACACATCAACGACGGGGTAAGAATTGCAGTGGATCAACAGGTTTACCTTGGCGGCGAATCTCAAAGTGAAGTTTCACCCGATCTGTACCCGTCGAACCCATCTCGGCAATCGTCTGCCCGACCTTGACCTGCTGCCCCTCCCGAACCAACAACCTGCGGTTATGACCGTAGGCACTGACGTAGGTATCGCTGTGTTTGATGATGATCAGCTCGCCGTAGCCCCGTAAACCACTCCCGGCGTACACCACTGTCCCATTTGACGCAGCCAAAACAGGCTGTCCCAAATCCCCGGCGATATCAATGCCTTTATTCAAACTACCGTTTGAAGAGAATTTTCCAATCAGGATGCCATTTGAAGGCCACCCCCAACCGCTTGGTCCGGGCCCGGCAGGTGGCAACGGCGCGGGTGCTGGCTTTTTCGCAACCGTTGATGTTGCAGTGCCTGCAGGCCTAGTAATGATGGTGGTTTTGCTGGATGACGACGCCGACGAACCGGACTTTGTCACTACTGCCGTAGGCCTTGAGCCGGTGCGCCCATCGAAACGAATGGCTTGACCCGGGTGTATCGTATACGGCACGGGAATGTTGTTACGAGCCGCTAGAGCCTTGTAATCCCAGCCGTAACGGAAGGCAATCGAGAACAACGTATCGCCCTTGCGCACCACATATTGCCCAGTGGTGACGGTCGGTCTTTGTGGCGTGTTGCGATCAATGACCCGCGCCCCACCGTTCGGCGTGCTCGAGCAAGCCGCCAACAATGAACTCAAGACAAGGCCAATCACCAGTCGCTGAAAGCTGTTTTTACTCATACGCTGCGCAATGACCGTGAGACTCACCCGCCGCTCCCTTTGTGGTGGCTGAACATGAACGCCTGTGACAGGCTTGAAATATGAGGCAAGTATAACTGGATGCCGAACTTTAACTGGCAACAACTTAGAAACGAAAAATTCATCTTGTTTGCCAATTGGCATGATCATGTTGACTCAACCGACTTCGCTGTATGACACATGCCCGACGATAGAATTCAGTACACCCAATCAAATGATCAAGCCAGCGGACCATTAAGCAGCGGAACAAAACGCACCGCGCCCAGAACATGCCGGGAAAAACCTTCTTCCTCGCGAACGATCAGCATCAGTTGCTGCACCTCACCGGACCCTACCGGAATCACCAGGCGACCGCCCGGAGCCAACTGGTCCAACAGTGCCTGGGGCACATCGGTAGCCACGGCCGTGACGATGATGCCATTGTAAGGCGCCAGCGCCGGCCAGCCTTCCCAGCCGTCTCCCCAGCGAAAGACCACATTGCGCAGGTTCAGCTCAACCAGGCGCTCCTTGGCCCGATCTTGCAAGACCTTGATCCGCTCGACGGAAAAGACCCGCTCTACCAGTTGCGACAGCACCGCCGTCTGGTAGCCCGAGCCGGTGCCGATCTCCAGCACCTTGTCCAAGGGACCTGCGGCCAGCAACAGCTCACTCATCCGCGCCACCATATAGGGCTGGGAGATGGTCTGGTTGTGGCCGATGGGCAGCGCCGTGTCTTCATAGGCGCGGTGCGCCAGAGCTTCATCAACGAATAGATGCCGCGGGGTGCGACGAATGACTTCCAGCACTTGGGCGTTGGACAAGCCCTCCTCGTACAGCCGCTGGATCAATCGCTCGCGGGTGCGCTGGGAAGTCATGCCGATGCCTCGGCGCAGCAGGTCGTCTTGTTCACGAGCCATCAGCGCAACCCCTCCAGCCAGCCATCGAGACTATTGAAGGCATCACTGAAGGTGCGATCGAGCTGCAACGGGGTAATCGAGACATAACCTTGCATCACCGCATGGAAGTCCGTGCCCGGCCCGCCGTCCTCGGCATCGCCGGCGGCGGCGATCCAATAGCCTTCCTTTCCACGGGGATCGACGACTTTCAGCGGTGCCGCCGCACGGGCACGATGGCCAAGGCGAGTCAGCTGGATGCCGCGAATATGGTCCAGGGGAAGATTGGGGATATTGACGTTGAGCACCGTGCGCGGTGGCAGGTCCAGAGTGTGATGGGCCTCTACCAGCTTGCGGGCGAAATAGACCGCCGTCGGCAGGTTGTCCACTTGCCGGGAGGCTAGCGAAAAGGCAAACGAAGTCCGACCCAGGAAACGTCCTTCAAGCGCCGCAGCCACCGTTCCGGAATACAACACGTCATCACCCAGGTTGGCACCCAGGTTGATACCCGAAACCACTAGGTCCGGTTCCTGCGCCAGAAGGGTGTTGATCGCCAGGTGGACACAATCGGTCGGAGTGCCGTTAACGCTGACAAAGCCATTAGGCAAAACCTGTGGGTGCAACGGACGATCGAGCGTCAGCGAACTGCTGGCACCACTTTTGTCCTGGTCCGGGGCAACCACCACGCATTCGGCGTAGTCCACCAGCGCAGCATGAAGCGCGGCAAGGCCGGGTGCTGTGACCCCGTCGTCGTTTGATATCAGAATACGCATGGGCTGTCCGTCTGCCCCACCGGCACCAGATCAACAAGCTCGCGCACCAATACAGTGGCGAAGCATCCGGCCGGCAGGACGAATTCCAATTGCAGAATGTCAGGTTCGGGATAATGCCACGTCAACCCGCCAATGGGCAGTCGCAGAATGCGACGTTCCTGGCTCATTCCGGCATTGACCAGCCAGTCACGCAGATCTGCCTCACTCGCTGCGATGGTTTGCTCCAGCTCATGGGTCGCGCCGCCGGCAGGCGAATCACCCTCCCCCCACTGCGGCCCGGTGGGGTGCAGATCAAGGATAGACAGGCGTGGGTCGCTGCACTCGGCTTCTCCCGCCGGGAAAAAGCTGCGGCTGTCGGTAAACGCCAGCAAGTCACCGACTTGGGCGCGCTGCCATGAACCATCGGTTACCCGCGCCGCCAGCACTTTATTGAATAGAAAACTGCGGGCGGTCGACAACAGCCGCGAACGCACGTTGCGTTGCTCCGGCAGGGCCTTGCGCGCAGCCCAGTCACGAGCATCGACGACGTTGCCGCCATTATGACCAAAACGCTGGGAACCAAAATAATTGGGAACGCCGTGCCGGGCAATCAGTTGCAGGCGAGCATCAATGGCGGCGCTATCGCCAGTCAACTGGGTCAGGCGCAAGGTAAAACCGTTGGCCGAATGCGCACCGCGCTGCAACTTGCGCTTATGGCGGGCAACTTTCAGGATCCTGAGGGAATCGTCTTGCGCCCCGCTCAGGTCTGGATCAGCCTTGCCCGGTAGCTGCACGCTGAACCACTGGCGGGTCAGCGCCTGCCGGTCCTTGAGGCCCGCATAGCTAACGGTGCGCAATGGCACGCCGGCAGCCTTGGCAATGCGCCGCGCGGCTTCCTCAGTGTTCAGCCCGCGCTTTTCCACCCACAGCCATAAGTGTTCACCTTCGCCGGACAGCGGGATATCCAGCACTTCATCAACCTGAAAGTCTTCGGCAGTTGCCTTCAGTACCGCACTGCCAAGTGCATTGCCATAGGCCCGCGGGCCCAACAGTTGCAGATCGTTCATGCGCGCAGCAACAAGGCAACGGAATGGACGGCAATGCCCTCTTCACGCCCGGTAAAGCCGAGTTTCTCGGTGGTGGTGGCTTTCACGTTCACTTGATCCAGTTCTATTTGCAGGTCCGCGGCAATCAATACGCGCATCGATTCAATATGCGGGGCCATCTTTGGCGCCTGGGCGACGATAGTGTTATCGACATTGCCCACCTTCCAGCCCTTGGCATGGATCAGGCCGACCACGTGGCGCAACAGCATGCGGCTGTCCGCCCCCTTGAAAGTGGGATCGGTATCCGGAAAGTGTTTGCCGATATCCCCCAACGCCGCTGCGCCGAGCAAAGCATCGCTCAAGGCATGCAAGACAACGTCACCGTCGGAATGAGCCAGCAACCCTTGGTGGTGTGCGATCCGTACACCGCCCAGGGTGATGAAGTCGCCTTCGGCGAAACGATGCACATCATAGCCGTGGCCAATACGCATAAAAAAACGCCCCGATTTAATTCAGGGCGTGATTCTACCTACTTTTGCCTCACATTAACCGAGCAAAGCATGTCCATGATGTCGCAAATGGTCATCAATGAAGCTGGCGATAAAGAAGTAGCTGTGGTCATAGCCCGGCTGCAGACGTAGCTCCAGTGGGTGACCAGCGGCTTTGGCCGCTTGCTGCAAGGCTTCGGGCTTGAGCTGCACGGCGAGGAAATCGTCGCGATCGCCCTGGTCCACCAGCAATGGCAGCTTTTCCGCGGCCTCGCTGATCAACACGCACGCATCCCACTCGCGCCACTTCGAACGCTCTTCGCCCAGATAACGGGAAAAGGCTTTCTGGCCCCAGGGACAATCCATCGGATTATTGATTGGCGAAAACGCCGACACCGACAGGTAACGCCCCGGGTTGCGCAAGGCACACACCAGCGCGCCGTGGCCACCCATGGAATGACCGCTGATGCCGCGTTTATCCGATGCGGGGAAATGCGCCTCAACCAACGCCGGCAATTCCTGCACCACGTAGTCATGCATCCGATAGTGCTTGGCCCACGGTTCCTGCGTGGCATTCAGATAGAAACCGGCGCCCAGGCCGAAATCCCACGCCTTGTCCGGATCACCCGGCACGCCGGGCCCGCGGGGGCTGGTGTCCGGCGCCACGATAATCAACCCCAGCTCGGCGGCCATGCGCTGTGCACCGGCCTTGTGCATGAAGTTCTCATCTGTACAGGTCAGCCCCGACAGCCAGTACAACACCGGCAGTTTGCCGCCCTGCTCGGCTTGCGGTGGCAGATAGACCGCAAAGGTCATATCGCAGCCCAGCACCTGGGAGCTGTGCCTGTAACGCTTATGCCAGCCGCCAAAACTTTTCTGGCAAGAAATATTTTCCAAGGTCATGGGAATCTCCCAGCCTCAAGTTGCAAGCTTCAAGCTGCAAGTGAAGCGCGTTCACCTGCAGCTTGAAGCTTGTAGCTTGCCGCTGCTCTGTCAGAAGTGGATGACGGTACGAATGCTTTTGCCTTCATGCATCAAATCAAAGGCCTTATTGATATCTTCCAGACCCATGGTGTGGGTGATGAACGTATCCAGCGGGATTTCGCCGCTCTGAGCCATTTCCACATAGCTTGGCAACTCGCTGCGCCCACGCACGCCACCGAAAGCCGAGCCACGCCAGACGCGCCCGGTGACCAACTGGAACGGACGGGTCGCGATCTCCTGACCGGCGCCGGCAACACCGATGATCACCGACTCACCCCAACCCTTATGGCAGCACTCAAGGGCCGCACGCATCAGGTGCACATTGCCGATGCACTCGAAGGAAAAGTCCACGCCGCCATCGGTCATGTCGACGATGACTTCCTGAATCGGACGGTCGAAGTCTTTCGGGTTTACGCAGTCCGTAGCCCCCAGTTGCTTGGCAATCTCAAACTTGGCCGGGTTGATATCAATGGCAATGATACGGCCGGCCTTGGCTTTCACCGCACCGATCACCGCCGACAAACCAATCCCGCCCAAGCCAAAGATGGCAACAGTGTCACCCGGCTTGACCTTGGCTGTATTGATCACCGCACCGATGCCAGTGGTGACGCCGCAACCGAGCAGGCAGACTTTTTCCAGCGGCGCTTCTTTAGGAATTTTGGCGACGGAAATTTCCGGCAGCACGGTGTACTCGGAAAAAGTCGAGGTACCCATGTAATGGAAAATCGGCTGCCCCTTGTAAGAAAAACGCGTGGTGCCATCAGGCATCAAGCCTTTGCCCTGGGTCGCGCGAATCGCCTGGCACAGGTTGGTCTTGCCCGACAGGCAGAATTTGCATTTGCCGCATTCCGGGGTGTACAGCGGGATCACGTGATCGCCCACCGCCACCGAAGTCACGCCCTCGCCAATGGCCTCGACCACTGCGCCGCCTTCATGGCCAAGGATCGAAGGGAAGATACCTTCCGGGTCGGCGCCCGATAGGGTGTAGGCATCGGTGTGGCAAACACCGGAGGCCACGACGCGCAACAGAACTTCACCGGCCTTGGGCATGGCGACATCGACTTCAACGATTTCCAGCGGCTTTTTGGCCTCGAAGGCAACGGCGGCGCGCGACTTGATCATGCTGACTCTCCAGTGAATAAAAACGAGACAGGGAGTGTAATACAGCCGGTTACGATGAATAATCGAGGCAAAAGCAAAACATTATTGCCACACAGGGATAATCCTGATGTCCGAGAATCGCTGGGAAGGCATCGATGAGTTCGTCGCCGTCGCCGAGTGCAGCCAGTTCACCGCCGCAGCCGAACGCCTTGGCGTGTCGTCCTCCCACATCAGTCGGCAAATCGTACGGCTTGAAGAGCGCCTGCAAACCCGCTTGCTTTATCGCAGCACCCGCCGGGTCGCGCTGACCGAGGCCGGGCAAACCTTCCTGCAGCATTGCCAACGTTTGCAGGATGGCCGCGAAGAAGCCTTGAGAGCGGTCGGCGACCTGACTAGCGAACCCAAGGGCATGCTGCGCATGACCTGCGCCGTGGCCTATGGCGAACGGTTTATCGTGCCACTGGTGACACGCTTTATGGGGCTTTACCCGCAGCTACGCGTCGATATAGAACTGAGCAACCGCCAACTTGACCTGGTACATGAAGGCCTGGACTTGGCGATTCGCCTGGGGCGCCTGCAAGACTCGCGAATGGTGGCCAGCCGCCTGGCGCCCCGGCGCATGTACCTTTGCGCGTCCCCCTCCTACCTTGAGCGATATGGACGGCCACATAGCTTGTCGGAACTGAGCCGCCACAACTGTTTGATTGGCAGCTCGGATATTTGGCAATTGGCGCAGGACGGACGAGAGTTTTCCCAGCGCGTGCAGGGAAACTGGCGCTGCAACAGTGGGCAAGCGGTTTTGGATGCAGCACTGCAAGGGGTAGGGTTGTGTCAGTTGCCGGACTATTACGTACTTGAACATCTGCAGAGCGCAGCACTAGTGTCATTGCTCGAAGCCCATCAGCCACCGAATACGGCGGTGTGGGCGCTGTATCCACAGCAGCGGCACTTGTCACCGAAAGTCCGCAAGCTGGTGGATTTTCTGAAAGCGGGGTTGGCCGAGCGGCCGGAGTATGGCGGATGATCTGGAGTGTCGGACCTGGCTTGCGTCCAGAGCCTACCTGCGATTCGCCCACCGCAACCTGAGCCACTCAAGATCCTCCGGCCGGGTGACCTTGATATTGTCCGAGCGCCCTTCAATCAGGCGCGGGGCCTGGCCGGACCACTCCATGGCCGAGGCTTCGTCAGTGATTACTGCATCTGCCACCAGACTGTCAGCCAGCGCCCGGTGCAAGGCGCCCAGACGAAACATCTGCGGCGTGTAGGCCTGCCAGATCAGGCTACGATCAACTGTCTCCACCACCCGTCCGTGCTTATCCACACGCTTGAGGGTGTCCCGTGCCGGCACCGCCAGCAAACCACCGACAGGATCATCCGAAAGCTCTGACAAAAGCCTGTCCAAGTCCTCACGGCTCAAATTGGGCCGTGCCGCATCATGGACCAACACCCAGTCTTCATCGCCAGCGCCCTGAGCGTGCAAATGCAGCAACGCATTGAGCACCGAGCCGGAGCGCTCGCCGCCGCCGTCCACGCGCGCAATTCGCAGATCGCCGGCACACGCCAGGCCAGGCCAGTAAGGATCATCAGCAGCAAGACTGACCACCAGGCCCTTCAGGGCTGGATGATCGAGAAAACAGCCGAGGCTGTGTTCGAGAATAGTGCGCCCGCCCAGTAGCAAATATTGCTTGGGACGGTCCGCAGCCATACGTGCACCGACGCCCGCGGCAGGAATCACAGCCCAGAAGGCCGGCAAACAGGAATTCATTGGGCCAACTGGTAGAGGGTTTCGCCCTCCTTGACCATGCCCAGTTCATGGCGAGCCCGCTCTTCAACGGTCTCCATGCCTTTTTTCAATTCAAGCACCTCCGCATCGAGCACGCGATTGCGCTCCAGCAGACGCTCGTTTTCGGCGTGCTGCTCGGCAATTTGCTGGGTCAGGTCGGTAACTTGCGCCAAGCTGCCATTGCCCACCCATAGGCGGTATTGCAGGCCAGCCAGCAACAAGAGCAAGACGAGGAACAACCAATTGGGACTGCGCATCGAATATCGGGTTTCCAGTGAAAAAAGACAGCCACGCAAAACTTTTGAAGCAACTGATAGCACGAAGCCTGGAAGAACCAGGCTTGTGCTTGATAGGCATCAGATTAGTGGGAAAATTCGACGTATCGCGTCTTTTTTTCCGACATCACCTGCTGTCTTTTACCACCAACTACTCAGCCGCGAAACTCGCCACGGCCATTGTATTTGGCTTTACCGCCCAGTTGCTCTTCAATACGCAGCAATTGGTTGTACTTGGAGACGCGATCGGAACGGCACAGGGAACCGGTCTTGATCTGGCCTGCCGAGGTGCCCACGGCCAGGTCGGCAATGGTCGAGTCTTCGGTTTCACCGGAGCGGTGGGAGATCACGGCGGTGTAGCCCGCAGCCTTGGCCATTTGGATGGCTTCCAGGGTTTCGGTCAGGGTGCCGATCTGGTTGAACTTGATCAGGATCGAGTTGGCGATCTTCTTGTCGATGCCTTCTTTCAGGATCTTGGTGTTGGTCACGAACAGGTCGTCGCCCACCAATTGGACGTTCTCGCCGATCTTGTCGGTGAGGATTTTCCAGCCGTCCCAATCGGACTCGTCCAGGCCGTCTTCGATCGAGATGATCGGGTAGCGCTGGGTCAGGCCCTTCAGGTATTCAGCAAAACCTTCGGAGTTGAATACCTGGCCTTCGCCGGACAGGTTGTACTTGCCATCTTCGTAGAATTCGCTGGCCGCGCAGTCCAGGGCAAGGGTCACATCGGTGCCCAGCTTATAGCCCGCGTTGGCCACCGCTTCGGAGATCACTTTCAGTGCATCTTCGTTGGACGCCAGGTTCGGCGCAAAACCACCCTCGTCACCGACCGCAGTACTCAGGCCACGGGCCTTGAGCACAGCTTTCAAGTGATGGAAAATCTCGGTGCCCATGCGCAGGCCTTCGGAGAAGGATTTGGCACCGACCGGCTGCACCATGAATTCCTGGATGTCGACGTTGTTATCTGCGTGCTCGCCGCCGTTGATGATGTTCATCATCGGGACCGGCATCGAATAGACGCCAGGAGTGCCGTTCAGGTTGGCAATGTGCGCATACAGCGGCAGGTCCTGGTCCTGCGCAGCCGCCTTGGCGGCGGCCAGGGACACGGCGAGGATCGCGTTGGCGCCCAGGCTGCCTTTGTTTTCAGTGCCGTCGAGCTTGATCATCGCCAAGTCCAGGGCTTTCTGGTCCAGCGGGTCCTTGCCCAGCAACAGGTCACGAATCGGACCGTTGATGTTGGCTACAGCCTTGAGCACGCCCTTGCCCAGGTAGCGGCTCTTGTCGCCATCACGCAGTTCCAGCGCTTCACGGGAACCGGTGGAAGCACCCGACGGCGCACAGGCGCTGCCGATGATGCCGTTATCGAGAAGCACGTCGGCTTCGACGGTGGGATTGCCACGGGAGTCGAGAACTTCACGACCTTTGATGTCGACGATTTTTGCCATTGTTGTAAACACTCCAAAGTTGACGAAAACGACGCAGCTGAAGGGAATCTTTTGACCGACCGCAAGGGTGGAACAACGGGGCAGGCTTGCAGACGACAAGGCCCAGGCCCGCGGGCCTGAGCATAAAGCGTGGGAAAGTTTACCGGAGAAATGGTGCTTACGCGGTTTCTACTGTCGGAAAACTCTTGACCAGTTCATCCAACTGCTTGAGCTGGGCCAGGAATGGCTCCAATTTATCCAGGCGCAGCGCGCATGGACCATCGCATTTGGCGTTGTCCGGATCCGGGTGAGCTTCCAGGAACAGGCCGGCCAATGACTGGCTCATGCCAGCCTTGGCCAGATCCGTTACCTGGGCGCGACGCCCACCCGCAGAGTCCGAGCGGCCACCGGGCATTTGCAGTGCATGGGTCACATCGAAAAACACCGGGTACTCGAACTGCTTCATTATGCCGAAGCCGAGCATGTCCACTACAAGGTTGTTGTAGCCGAAGCTCGAACCGCGCTCACAGAGAATCAACTGGTCATTACCCGCTTCCACGCACTTGCTCAGGATATGTTTCATTTCCTGGGGCGCGAGGAACTGAGCTTTCTTGATATTGATCACAGCGCCGGTCTTGGCCATGGCGACCACAAGGTCGGTCTGGCGCGACAGGAAGGCCGGCAACTGGATGATGTCGCACACCTCGGCGACCACGGCAGCCTGCTCAGGCTCATGGACGTCGGTGATGATCGGCACACCGAAGGCTTGCTTGATGTCCTGGAAGATCCGCATGCCTTCTTCAAGGCCCGGGCCGCGATAGGAGGTCACGGACGAACGGTTGGCCTTGTCGAAGCTGGCCTTGAACACGTAGGGGATACCCAGTTTCTGGGTAACGCGCACGTACTCTTCACAGACCTGCATCGCCATGTCGCGGCTTTCCAGCACGTTCATGCCGCCAAACAGCACCATGGGCTTGTCGTTGGCAATATCGATATTGCCTACGCGAATGATCTTCTGGGCCATCAGGTTTACGCCTTCTTCTGATGTTGCGTCAGTGCGGCTTTGACGAAACCGCTGAACAACGGGTGGCCGTCGCGCGGGGTCGAAGTGAACTCAGGGTGGAACTGACAGGCCACGAACCAAGGATGATCCGGGGCCTCAACCACTTCAACCAGCGCACCATCACCGGAGCGACCGGAGATTTTCAGGCCGGCCTCTTTGATTTGCGGTAGCAGGTTATTGTTCACTTCGTAGCGGTGACGGTGGCGCTCGACAATCACGTCCTTGCCGTAGCAATCGTGAACCAGCGAGCCCGGCTCCAGCAGGCAATCCTGCGCGCCAAGGCGCATGGTGCCGCCCAGGTCGGAGGTTTCGGTACGGGTCTCGACAGCACCAGTGGCATCTTCCCACTCGGTGATCAAGCCCACGACCGGGTGGCCGCTCTTGCTGTCGAACTCGGTGGAGTTGGCGTCTTTCCAGCCCAGCACGTTACGGGCGAACTCGATAACGGCCACTTGCATGCCCAGGCAGATACCCAGGTACGGCACTTTGTTCTCACGAGCGTACTGCACTGCAGTGATCTTGCCTTCCACGCCACGCAGGCCGAAACCGCCTGGCACGAGGATCGCGTCGACACCTTCGAGCAGCGCAGTGCCCTGGTTCTCGATGTCTTCGGAGTCGATGTAGCGCAGGTTGACTTTGGTGCGGTTGCTGATACCGGCATGACTCATCGCTTCGATCAGCGACTTGTAGGCGTCCAGCAACTCCATGTACTTGCCGACCATGGCGATGGTGACTTCGTGCTCAGGGTTGAGCTTGGCATCGACTACCGCTTCCCACTCGGACAGATCCGCACCGCCACACTGCAGGCCGAAACGCTCGACGACAAAATCATCCAGGCCCTGGGAATGCAGGATGCCCGGGATCTTGTAGATGGTGTCGGCGTCTTCCAGGGCAATCACCGCACGCTCTTCAACGTTGGTGAACTGCGCGATCTTGCGACGCGAGGAAATGTCGATCGGGTGATCGGAGCGGCAAACCAGCACGTCCGGCTGCAGGCCGATAGAACGCAGTTCCTTGACCGAGTGCTGGGTAGGCTTGGTTTTGGTTTCACCTGCGGTAGCGATGTACGGCACCAGGGTCAGGTGCATCAGCATCGCGCGCTTGGCGCCAACTTCGAAACGCAACTGTCGGATGGCTTCGAGGAACGGTTGCGACTCGATGTCACCCACGGTGCCACCGATCTCGACCATCGCCACGTCGGCATCGCCTGCACCCTTGATGATGCGGCGCTTGATTTCGTCGGTGATGTGCGGGATCACCTGGATGGTTGCACCCAGGTAGTCACCACGGCGCTCCTTGCGCAGCACGTGCTCGTAGACACGACCGGTGGTGAAGTTGTTGTTCTGGGTCATGGTCGTGCGGATGAACCGCTCGTAATGGCCCAGGTCCAGGTCGGTTTCGGCGCCGTCGTGCGTGACGAACACCTCACCGTGCTGGAATGGGCTCATGGTGCCCGGGTCAACGTTGATGTACGGGTCCAGCTTGAGCATGGTGACCTTAAGTCCCCGCGCCTCCAGGATGGCCGCCAATGAAGCGGAGGCAATGCCTTTCCCCAATGAAGAAACAACACCGCCCGTGACGAATATGTAGCGCGTCATGAAAAACCCTAGAAGTCTGCGTTAAAGCGGTCCGAGCCGCCGGGGAAAGCGAAGGAAGGCCGAAGCCCCCGATCACCTGCATTAATCACAGTGCACCTTTCAAAAAAACCGCCGCGTTGTGACAGACCAGCAATGAAACACCGGTACGTTGATCGCTACACATTTTTTGGAATCGCCCAGCAAAGACTGCTTGGTAATCGGCAACTGCTGCGATTCAGGCGAATCCACAGAAGTTGTATCAAGAAGGGAGCGTAGTCTACCGGAAAGGCGCTATCAGCTCAAACCTTGATCGCAGGTCTGTGGCATCCAATGTAATTGCCAGTCGCCAGAAGGCCCGCGCCATAGTCCCGGCAGGCTGGGCACCCCCAGCAATTGCTCACCCTGATACAGCAGCGGCAATCTGCCACGGACGACGCCCGGCAAACCACTTTCGTTAAGCAAACGCTTCAGGTCACGCCGGCCCCGGCCTGGCACTTCAACGATTTCGCCACCTTGACGATACCGGACCACTAACGGGCCTTCAGGGACTTTGCCGATAAATTTCAGCTGGCCATTACCGGGTAACTCTAGTGGGTTTTGCGGATGCGGCCAGCTCACCGATGCGTCAGAGAATTCCGACCACGTTGCAGGTAGCCACCAAATACGTTCGCCACAACGGTGCAAAGCACCGTCAGCCAAGCGCCACTGGGGTTGTGCGTCGCCTTTGGCATCGCGCAGGGAAAGCCAGCCGGCCCAGTGGTCGCTGTCGGGTAAACGGGTCAGCGGAGTCAGCCAATGGCGCAGGGCATTACGCTGGCGAGCGTCGGAAAGCTCACGCAGCGGCGCCAGCGCCAATGACGACAAGCACAGCCAGGGAAACGGCGCGGGCCTATCGGCGGCTTGCAGGTCCATTTCTGCCAATTCATCCAGCAGGCCTTGGGCCTCACACAGGTGATCGGCAGTACGGGCCAGACTGGCGACGACTTGTGGCCAGCGCTCCTGCAATGCTGGGAAGACACGATGACGCAGGTAATTACGCGAGAACCTTGGATCGGCGTTGGACGGGTCTTCGATCCACTTGAGCTGATGCTCGTGGGCGTAGGTTTCCAGTTCTGCGCGGGCGATATCCAGCAGCGGCCGCACCAGATGGCCCGCCACTAGCGGGCGATACACAGGCATTGCCGCCAACCCTCGAACCCCTGCCCCACGCAGCAGACGGAAGAGCAGGGTTTCTGCCTGATCGTCGCGATGCTGGCCTGTGAGCATCACATCCCCTGCCCCGGTAACCTCGTTAAACGCCCAATAACGCGCATCGCGGGCCGCACGCTCAAGGCTCGCGCCGGACTGTACCTGTACGCGCATGATGCGCAGTGGCACGGACAGGCTGTCGCATACCGCCTGGCAATGACTTGGCCAGGCGTCGGCGGCTACTTGCAGTCCGTGATGGATATGGACGGCGCTCAGGGTCGGGAGGGTTTCGGTTTTGGCCAGGGAGGCCAGGAGGTGCAGCAGCACGCTGGAATCGAGTCCACCGGAAAACGCAATATGCCAGGCTGGGGCGTTGCGCCATGGACCCAGGGTTTGCAGGAGTTTGGCGGTCAAGGTGGGCTTCATAACAAAGTTCCGCCATCAATCTGGATGCGATAACCCAAGATACACAAAACAATGTGGGAGCAGGTTTGTGTGGGAGCGGGCTTGCTCGCGATAGCGCTGTGTCAGCCAGTTAATATGGCACTGATACACCGCTATCGCGAGCAAGCCCGCTCCCACGCAAGACCGCTCCCACATTTTAGTACTGCGTCGCTCTTAGAGACCGTAGCTCATCAGGCGCTCGTAACGACGAGCCAGCAATGCTTCGTTATCAAACTTCTTGAGCATCGCCAGTTGCGCGCCGAGTTCGGCGCGGATGGTTGCCGCGCCAGCAGCCGGATCACGGTGCGCGCCGCCCAGAGGCTCGGCGATCACCTTATCGACGATACCCAGGCCTTTCAGGCGATCGGCCGTGATGCCCATGGCTTCGGCGGCGTCCGGTGCTTTTTCGGCGGTCTTCCACAGGATCGATGCGCAACCTTCCGGCGAGATCACTGCGTAAGTCGAATATTGCAGCATGTTCAGTTGATCGCAGACACCAATGGCCAATGCGCCGCCGGAACCGCCTTCACCAATCACGGTAGCGATGATCGGGGTCTTCAGGCGCGCCATGACTCGCAGGTTCCAGGCAATGGCTTCGCTCTGGTTACGCTCTTCAGCGTCGATACCAGGATAGGCACCTGGGGTATCAATGAAAGTCAGGATCGGCATCTTGAAACGTTCGGCCATTTCCATCAGTCGGCAGGCCTTGCGGTAGCCTTCTGGGCGCGGCATGCCGAAGTTGCGACGTACTTTCTCGCGAACCTCACGACCCTTCTGGTGACCGATCACCATCACTGGCTGGTCATCCAGGCGAGCAATACCGCCAACAATGGCAGCGTCATCGGAGAAGTGACGGTCGCCGTGCAACTCGTCGAACTCGGTGAAGATATGTTCGATGTAGTCCAGGGTGTACGGGCGTCGTGGGTGGCGGGCCAGGCGCGCGATCTGCCAACTGGTCAGCTTGCCGAAGATATCTTCGGTGAGCGTCTTGCTCTTGTCTTGCAGGCGCAAGATTTCATCGCCAATGTTCAGCGAATTGTCATTGCCGACCAGGCGCAACTCTTCGATCTTGGCTTGCAGGTCAGCAATCGGCTGTTCGAAATCAAGAAAATTCGGGTTCATAAGCGTCCGTCTTGGGTCGACGGCCAAGGAGTGCCTGGCCAGCCGGTTGTCTATTCGCGCCCTACCTTAAGGGAGAGGCGCGTCAAGGTCGAGATTAAATGTTGAGTCGAGGTCAGGGGTAAAAGATCGACCCCTGACCGTCAACGGTATTGGAGGAAGACGTTGTCACGCCCGAACTGGTCACGCAATGCTTGAATCAAGCCATCGGCCGGGTCAATTCGCCACGTCTCGCCGAACTGCAGCGTAGCCTTGGCATCGTTGCCGGTGTACTCCATGGTCACCGGGCACGCACCGCGATGTCGCTTGAGCAGATCGCCCAGCCAGCGCAGTTGATCGCCCTTGAGCGCTTCGGTACGCACTTTCAGGCGCAGGCTTTCGGCCAGGTTGGTGCGCGCATCTTCCATGCTCATCACCCGCTTGATCCGCAAACGCAAACCACCGGAGAAGTCATCGTTGCTGACTTCTCCCTCCACCACCACCATCGCATCGGTCTGCAACAGCGATTGAGCGGAATGGAAGGCGTCGGCAAACAGGGACGCTTCAATCCGGCCAGAGCGGTCATCGAGGGTGATAAAACCCATCTTGTCGCCCTTTTTGTTTTTCATCACCCGTAGCGCGATGATCATGCCAGCCACGGTCTGGGTATCGCGCGCCGGCTTCAGGTCAATGATGCGCTGGCGAGCGAACCGTCGTATTTCGCCCTCATATTCATCAATCGGATGGCCGGTGAGATACAGGCCCAAAGTGTCCTTCTCACCTTTGAGGCGCTCCTTGAGCGTCAGCTCCTTGGCCTTGCGGTGATTGGCGTAGACATCCGCGTCCTCCTCGACAAACAGGCCGCCAAACAGGTCGGCGTGACCGCTGTCGTGGGTACGGGCGGTTTGTTCCGCGGCCTTGATCGCCTCTTCCATGGCGGCCAGCAGCACCGCCCGGTTGCAGTCAATATTGGCCTGATAGGCTTTCGGCTCATCATGGAAATACGGGCCCAGACGGTCAAGTGCTCCGCTGCGGATCAAGCCGTCCAGGGTGCGCTTGTTGATACGTTTCAGGTCAACCCTGGCGCAGAAGTCGAACAAGTCCTTGAACGGGCCGTGCTGACGCGCTTCGGTAATGGCCTCCACCGGCCCTTCGCCCACGCCCTTGATCGCGCCCAGGCCGTAGATGATCCTGCCTTCATCGTTCACGGTGAACTTGAACTCGGAGGCGTTCACGTCCGGTGCGTCGAGACGCAGCTTCATGGTTCGCACTTCTTCGATCAAGGTCACGACCTTGTCGGTGTTGTGCATATCCGCCGAGAGCACCGCCGCCATGAACGGCGCCGGGTAGTGGGCCTTGAGCCAGGCAGTCTGGTATGAAACCAGTCCATAGGCGGCCGAGTGGGACTTGTTGAAACCGTAACCGGCGAATTTTTCCACCAGGTCAAAGATGTTACCGGCCAGGTCCGCATCAATATTATTGGTTGCGCAACCTTCAATGAAACCACCCCGCTGCTTGGCCATTTCCTCGGGCTTTTTCTTACCCATGGCGCGACGCAGCATGTCCGCACCACCCAAGGTGTAGCCGGCCATGACCTGGGCGATCTGCATCACCTGTTCCTGATACAGGATGATGCCATAGGTCGGTGCCAGTACTGGCTTGAGGCCTTCGTACTGGTAGTCAGAGTGCGGGTAAGCCAGCTCGGCGCGCCCGTGCTTACGGTTGATAAAGTCGTCAACCATGCCCGATTGCAACGGACCCGGACGGAACAGGGCTACCAGTGCGATCAAGTCTTCCAGGCAGTCGGGCTTGAGCTTCTTGATCAACTCCTTCATGCCCCGGGACTCAAGCTGGAACACTGCGGTGGTTTCGGCTTTTTGCAGCAGGGCGTAAGTCGGCTTGTCGTCCAGTGGGATAAAAGCGATGTCCAGCGGCGCCTCATTAACCTTGGCACGGTCGCGGTTGATGGTCTTGAGCGCCCAGTCGATGATTGTCAGAGTACGCAGGCCCAGGAAGTCGAACTTCACCAGGCCGGCGGCCTCCACGTCGTCCTTGTCGAACTGGGTGACCAGGCCGTCGCCCTCTTCATCACAATAGATCGGCGAGAAGTCCGTCAGTTTGGTCGGCGCAATAACCACACCACCGGCGTGCTTGCCGACGTTACGTACCACGCCTTCAAGCTTGCGCGCCATATCCCAGATTTCAGCGGCTTCTTCATCGACCTTGATAAAGTCACGCAGGATTTCTTCCTGCTCGTAGGCTTTTTCCAGGGTCATGCCGACTTCAAACGGAATCATCTTCGACAGACGGTCCGCCAGGCCGTAGGACTTACCCTGTACGCGCGCCACGTCGCGGATCACCGCCTTGGCGGCCATGGAACCGAACGTAATGATCTGGCTTACAGCGTTGCGGCCATATTTCTCGGCCACGTATTCGATTACGCGGTCACGACCGTCCATGCAGAAGTCGACGTCGAAGTCGGGCATCGATACCCGTTCCGGGTTCAGGAACCGCTCGAACAGCAGGTCATATTCCAGCGGATCGAGGTCGGTGATCTTCTGCACGTAGGCCACCAACGAGCCGGCACCTGAGCCCCGGCCCGGCCCTACCGGCACGCCGTTACTCTTGGCCCACTGGATAAAATCCATAACGATCAGGAAGTAACCGGGGAATCCCATCTGGATAATGATATCCAGCTCGAAATTCAGCCGCTCGACATAAACCTGGCGCTTGGCCTCGTAATCCTCGGTCGTGTCCTTGGGCAGCAAGACCGTCAGGCGCTCTTCCAGGCCATCAAAGGACACCTTGCGGAAATATTCATCGATGGTCATGCCATCGGGAATCGGGAAGTTGGGCAAAAAGTGTTTGCCCAACTTCACTTCGATATTGCAGCGCTTGGCGATTTCAACGGAGTTTTCCAGCGCCTCGGGCAGGTCACTGAACAGTTCGGCCATTTCCTCGGCGCTTTTTAGGTACTGCTCTTCACTGTAATTCTTCGAACGCCGCGGATCATCCAGCGCGCGCCCCTCGCCAATGCAAACACGGGTTTCGTGGGCTTCGAAATCTTCCTTCTTGATAAAGCGCACATCGTTGGTCGCTACCAGCGGCGCACCCAGCTTTTCGGCCAGGACCACGGCAGCGTGCAAATGCTCTTCATCGTTAGGACGGTTCGTGCGCTGAACTTCCAGGTAGAAACGATCGGGAAATACGGCCATCCACTCGCGCGCCAATACTTCGGCTTCCTGAGGGTTGCCCCCCAGCAGTGCGATACCGATTTCACCCTCTTTAGCCGCCGAGAGCATGATCAGCCCTTCACTGGCTTCAGCCACCCACTCGCGCTCGATAATGATCGAGCCATTGCGCTGGCCGTCAATAAAACCACGGGAGATCAGTTCGGTAAGGTTGCGATAACCGACACCGTTCATCGCCAACAGGCTGATACGGCTCAGGGCATTATCGGGATCTTTGTTGGACAACCAGAGGTCAGCACCACAGATCGGCTTGATGCCAGCCCCCATGGCGTTTTTGTAGAACTTGACCAGGGAGCACATGTTGTTCTGGTCGGTGACCGCCACGGCAGGCATGTTCATCCCTACCAGGGTTTTGACCAGCGGTTTGATCCGTACCAGGCCGTCGACCAGGGAATATTCAGTGTGCAGGCGCAGGTGAACGAATGAAGCCGGCATAAAGATCCTGTCTTGATACGTGGAAACAACAAGGCCCGGATTGTACCGGGCCTTGGCAAAAACATCAGCCTCGCGACTAAACCTCGATCAGGTTCTCGCGCAGCTCGTAGGCCTGGCGTACGGGAGCAAACGAACGTCGATGAATCGGAGTTGGCCCAAGACGAGACAGGGCTTCCAGATGAACGGGCGTCGGATAGCCTTTATGACCACCAATGCCATAGCCTGGATAGATCAACTCAAAAGCTGCCATTTCACGGTCGCGGCTGACTTTTGCGAGAATCGACGCGGCGGCGATCGCCGGGACTTTGCTGTCACCCTTGACCACGGCTTCAGCCGGCATCGATAACTTCGGACAGCGATTGCCATCGATCATTGCCAGCTTCGGCACGATGTGCAGGCCTTCCACGGCTCGCTGCATGGCCAGCATGGTGGCGTGAAGAATATTCAATTGGTCGATTTCTTCGACTTCGGCCCGGGCGATGTGCCAGCTCAGTGCTTTCTCGCAAATCTCGTCGAAGAGTTTTTCACGGCGGGCTTCAGTGAGTTTCTTGGAGTCGTTCAAGCCGAGAATCGGCCGGTTCGGATCAAGAATGACCGCAGCTGTAACCACGGCGCCACACAACGGACCACGTCCTACTTCATCAACGCCGGCAACCAGTTCGTGAGTATCGGCGACCAGACTGAAATCAAGGCCTATTTGCGTCTTCATAGAGCTTCCTGCTTATGTCCAATCAAGCTCAACACCGCGTCAGCCGCCTGGTTTGACGCATCGCGGCGCAAGGTACGATGGATTTCATCAAACCCACGAGTCTGCTCATCGCCGCCGTCGATCAACGGCAGAAGGGTCTGCGCCAGGGCTTCGGGCGTTGCATCATCCTGCAACAACTCGGGCACCAGCAGACGCTGGGCCAGCAAGTTGGGCAAAGATATGTAAGGGCTTTTCACCATGCGCTTGAGGATCCAATAGGTCAGCGGCGCCAGGCGATAGGCCACAACCATCGGTCGCTTGTACAGCAAAGCCTCAAGCGTCGCGGTGCCCGAGGCGATCAACACGGCATCGCAAGCCGCCAAGGCCAGATGCGACCCTCCGTCCAGCAGCGTCAGCGGCAGATTGCGCCCCGCCAGCAGGGTCTCGATCTGTGTACGACGCTGAGGGCTGGCACACGGCAACACGAAATGCATGTCCGGCTTCAAGGCCAGCAAACGTTCGGCCGCATCAAAAAACAATGCGCCCAGGCGGCCCACTTCTCCCCCGCGACTGCCCGGCATCAACGCGACCAAAGGCCCGTCGGGCAAGCCCAGCTCTGTGCGGGCGGCAGCCCGATCAGCTTGCAGCGGAATAGTATCGGCCAGGGTATGACCGACAAAGCGCACCGGCACGCCCTTCTCTTCATAGAATCGCGCTTCGAAAGGAAGCAAAGTCAGCATCAGGTCGCAACCTTCACGGATCTTCAATACCCGCTTCTGTCGCCACGCCCAGACGGACGGACTGACGTAATGCACGGTCTTGATCCCGGCTTGACGCAACCTGAGCTCGATATTGAGGGTAAAATCGGGAGCATCGATGCCGATAAAGACGTCCGGTTTTTCTTCAATCAGCGTCTGGATCAATAGCTTGCGCCGAGCCAGTAACTCACGAAGACGTCCCAGGACCTCAACCAGCCCCATGACCGACAGGCGCTCCATGGGAAAGTAAGATACAAGGCCTTCAGCCTGCATCAACGGACCGCCAACGCCAATAAACTCGACCGCTGGATGCTGTGCCTTGAGAGCCCGCATCAGGCCTGCGCCTAAAATATCGCCGGAAGCCTCTCCAGCCACCAACGCTATACGTAGCCTGGCCATGGTTAACGGGTGATGCCGCGAGTCGACGCCTGGATCGAATCGCGAAACACTGCGACTTCCGGAAACAACGACGCGGGCTCCACCAACTCATTCAGGGCCTGCTCAACCGTGAGCCCCTGGCGATAGAGAATTTTGTAGGCACGGCGCAGGGCGTGGATTGCGTCTTCGCTGAAACCACGACGCCGCATGCCCTCGAAATTCATGCTGCGGGCTTCAGCCGGGTTGCCGAATACCGTGACGAACGCCGGCACATCCTTGCCAATGGCGGTGCCCATGCCAGAAAAACTGTGGGCGCCAATATGGCAATACTGATGAACCAGGGTAAAGCCAGAGAGAATCGCCCAGTCATCAACGTGAACATGACCTGCCAGGGCAGTATTGTTGACCAGGATGCAGTGATTGCCGATGACACTGTCGTGACCGATGTGGGCATAGGCCATCACCAGGTTGTGATCGCCCAAGGTGGTCTCCGCGCGATCCTGGACAGTACCACGATGAATGGTCACGCCTTCACGGATGATGTTGTGGTCACCGATTACCAGGCGTGTTTCTTCACCTTTGTACTTCATGTCAGGAGTATCTTCGCCTACCGAGGAAAACTGGTAGATGCGATTGTGCTTGCCAATTCGGGTCGGACCTTTGAGGATCACGTGTGGCCCGATGACTGTTCCCTCGCCTATTTCCACACCTGCGCCGACGATCGACCATGGGCCGACCTCGACGTCGGCGGCCAGTACGGCCGTCGGATCGATGATTGCGCGAGGGTCAATCAAACTCATAGTTTGCGTTCCGCGCAAATAATTTCAGCGGAGCAAACAGGCTTGCCATCAACCGATGCCTGGCACTCGAATTTCCAGATCTGGCGCTTGCAGCTCACAAACTTGGCTTCCAGGATCAACTGGTCGCCCGGCGTCACCGGGTTACGGAAGCGCAACTTGTCAGAGCCCACGAAATAGTAAAGCGTACCATCGGCAGGCTTCAGATCAAGCATTTTGAAACCAAGAATACCGGCAGCCTGGGCCATTGCTTCGATGATCAAGACACCCGGCATGATTGGATGCGCAGGAAAGTGACCGTTGAAGAATGGTTCGTTGATGCTGACATTCTTGTAGGCACGAATGCGCTTCTCCTCAACATTCAGCTCCACTACACGGTCCACCAGCAGGAACGGGTAACGGTGAGGCAGGTATTCGCGAATCTCGTTGATGTCCATCATTTCGGGGGGAAGCCTGTAATAAAGATTGGAAGCGCGCGGACTAAGGCGCGCCCCTCTAGCAAATCAAGAAGGCAGTCTAGCTGCTGCGTACACTTGATATGGAAATGGTATCAGCCATCTGATGAAACATTACTGCCAGGGGTCACGTCCCCAACACGCTTTTCCAGATGTTTCAGGCGTCGAGCCATATCGTCGAGTTGCCTCAGACGAGCCGCACTCTTGCGCCATTCGGCCGCAGGCTGCATAGCCGTGCCGGATGAGTAGGCCCCAGGTTCGGTAATCGAGTGGGTGACCATGGTCATACCGGTAATGAATACGTTGTCGCAAACTTCAATATGACCTACCAGCCCGACACCGCCCGCCAGCATGCAGTGCTTGCCGATCTTGGTACTGCCGGAAATGCCGACGCACGCGGCCATGGCCGTATGATCTCCAATCTGTACGTTGTGAGCGATCTGAATCTGGTTGTCCAGCTTCACACCATTGCCAATAACGGTATCGGCCAATGCTCCGCGATCTACCGCGGTGTTGACGCCAATTTCAACATCATCACCAATCAATACGCCGCCGACCTGGGCGATTTTCTGCCAAATACCTTTTTCATTGGCGAAACCGAAGCCTTCGCCACCAATTACGGCACCCGACTGAATCACTACTCGCTGCCCGATACGCACGTCGTGATACAACGTCACGCGCGGGGCGAGCCAGCCACCTGCGCCAATCTCACAACGGGCACCAATAAAACAATGGGCACCAATGGTCACACCAGCAGCAATGCGTGCGCCACTTTCGATCACTGCAAAGGCACCAATACTTGCCGCAGGATCTACCCGGGCATCGTCGGCAATCACAGCAGAGGGATGAACACCTGCTACAGCCTTGGGTTTCGGATCGAACAGATGGGACACTCGCGCATAGGACGCGTAAGGATCAGCCACAACCAGCGCATTCCCGGCAAACATTTCGGCATCAGCCGCCTTCAGCAAAATGGCTGCAGCCTGGCTTTCGCCCAGGTATTTACGGTATTGGGGGTTTGCGAGGAAACTCAACTGAGCTGGGCCAGCCTCCTGCAAGGTGGCTAGCCCAGTGATTTCTTTCTCCGGGGAGCCACGCAAGGTCGCCCCGAGGAACTCGGCCAACTCGCCGAGCTTAATAGTCGGTGTCATGGTTTACTTCAGCTGGTTCATACGCTCGATCACCTGGCGGGTGATGTCGTATTGAGGCTTAACGTCAATCACGGCGCCACGCTCGAAGACTAGGTCAAAAGCACCTTTTTTGATGACGGCTTCCACCGCGCTGTCGAGTTTTGGCTTCAGTTGCTTGAGCATCTCGCGGTCAGCTACAGCCTTGGCTTCGTTCAGCTCCTTGGACTGGAACTGGTAGTCACGGGCCTTTTGCTTGAATTCAAGCTCCAGACGCTCGCGCTCGCCTTGCTGCATTTTGTCGCCACCCGCGACCAAACGGTCCTGAATGCCTTTGGCACTGCTTTCCAGCGTCTTGAGCTTGGTCAGTTGCGGGCCGAATTTCTTCTCGGCATCCACGGCGTATTTCTTCGCCGCATCGGACTCCAGCAGAGCCATTTGATAGTTCAGGACGGCAATCTTCATTTCGGCAAACGCCGGGGTCGCTACCAGCACAGTTGCCAGGAGAACCAATTGAGTCAACTTACGCACGATGCACTCCTACAGAATCCGTTGTCGTTATCTTGGGGTCAGACGCTTAGAACGTCTGGCCGAGGGAGAATTGGAAAATCTGGGTTTCAGCGTTATCCGGTTTCTTGATCGGCATCGCCAGGGCAAAGCTCAATGGACCCAAGGCGGTGATCCAGGTCACACCAACACCCACGGAACTGGCCAGGTTGCTCAGGCTAACGTCGTTGCACTGGGTATTGGACTTCAAGCCACTAGGGTTACGGATCTGCTCGCACTTGGAGTCGAATACGTTACCCACATCCCAGAAGACCGACGTACGCAGGGAGCGCTGGTCCTTGACGAACGGCAGCGGGAACAAAATTTCCGCACCACCCTGGATCAGCACGTTACCACCAAATGGCAGCGGATCATCGTCCGTATCGACAATGGTCCCCTGGTTGCCCGTCTTGTCCTGCCCACGACTTGGCGTACCACGAGGACCCAGGGTGCTGTCTTTGAAGCCACGTACCGAGTTGAAACCGCCCGCGTAGTAGTTCTCGTAAAATGGCAGGCCATCGCTGGAACCATAACCATCACCGTAGCCCAGTTCCGTGTGCAGGCGCATGGTGTAGTTCTCACTCAACGGCGTGAACAACTGGCCACGATAGTCGAGTTTGAAGAACGACAGGTCGCTGCCTGGAGTGGTGGCTTCCAGGGTCAGGCTCTGGGAGTGACCACGGGTCGCCAATACGCCTTTGTTCAGGGTCGACTCGGACCAGCCGGCGGACGCCTTGAAGTTCAGGAACTTGTCACCTTCACGGCGGGTGAAGTCGAAGATTTCATCCACGGTGTAGACACCGGTCTTGATCTCGTCCTGTTGCGCGGTCAGGCCGAAGGTCAAACGCGAGGTCTCACTGATCGGATAGCCAACGTTGACACCAGCACCCATGCTATCGATTGCATAGCTTGCAACGTCGACGTCGAGGTCGTCGTAGTCAGTCGTACGATAGAAAGCGTTGTAGCCCAGACTCACACCATCGGCAGTCCAGTAGGGGTCGACATAGCCGAAGTTATAGCGGCTCTGGTATTCGCTTCGGGTCAAGCCGATGGAAACCTTGTTCCCCGTACCCAGGAAGTTATTTTGGGTGATCGAGCCGCCGAGGATCAGGCCGGCGCTTTGCGCAAAGCCAACGCTGGCGGTGATGGAACCGGACGCTTGCTCTTCAACGGCGTAGTTCACGTCAACCTGGTCATCCACGCCCGGTACGGCCGGGGTTTCGACGTTGACTTCCTTGAAGAAACCAAGTCGTTCAAGACGAGTCTTGGACTGATCGATCAGGTAGGTCGAAGCCCAGCCACCTTCCATCTGGCGCATCTCACGACGCAGCACCTCGTCCTCGGACTTGGTGTTGCCACGGAAATTGATACGGTTTACGTAGGCACGCTTCCCTGGGTCGACGACAAAGGTGATGTCCACAGTGTGATCATCATCGTGCGGCGTCGGCACACCGTTGACGTTGGCGAAGGTGTAGCCCTCGTTGCCCAGTCGACGGGTGATCAATTCGGAGGTGGTGGTCATCAGCTTGCGCGAGAACACCTGGTCTTTCTGGACCAGCAGCAGGGACTTGACCTGGTCTTCAGGCACTTTCAAGTCGCCGCTCAGCTTCACGTCACGAACGCGATACTTCTCGCCTTCATTGACGTTGACGGTGATATAGACGTGTTTTTTGTCCGGAGTGATGGACACCTGGGTCGAAGCGATATCCATGTTGATATAGCCACGGTCCAGGTAATAGGAGCGCAGGCGTTCCAGGTCACCGGAAAGCTTTTCACGGGCGTACTTGTCATCGTTCTTGAAGAACGACAACCAGTTGCTGGTCTTGAGTTCGAACAGGTCAATCAGGTCTTCGTCGGCAAACTTGGTGTTGCCCACCACGTTGATGTGCTGGATGGCCGCTACAGTACCTTCGTTGATGTTGACCTTCAGGCCCACACGGTTGCGCGGCTGCGGTACCACTTCGGTTTCAACGGAAGCGGAATAACGGCCCTGTGCAACGTATTGACGTTGCAACTCATTGCGCACTCCTTCAAGGGTGGCACGCTGGAAGATCTCACCCTCGGCCAGGCCGGACTGCTTGAGACCTTTCATCAAGTCTTCAGTGGAGATCGCCTTGTTGCCTTCGATCTCGATACTGGCGACGGACGGTCGTTCGACGACAGTGATGACCAGGACGTTGCCTTCGCGACCCAGTTGGATATCTTGAAAGAAACCGGTTTTGAACAGCGCACGAGTGGATTCCACCAGGCGACGGTCGTCAGCCTGTTCACCAACGTTCAACGGCAAGGCACCAAACACGCTACCTGCGGAAACCCGCTGGAGGCCGTTGACGCGAATATCGGAGATGGTGAAGGACTCGGCGTGAACTTCGGCGATCATCAATACGGTGAGAACCGCAGTTAGCAGCAGACGTTTCATGAAGTCCTTTCTTATTCCAACTGGCAATAAACAAACTGCCGCAAAATGCGGCAGATTCGCAATTCAGCGAAGCGTTACAGTCGTCCCAGATCGTTGACCAGGGCCAATAACATCACCCCGACCACCAAACTGATACCGATCTGTATCCCCCAACCCTGCACCCGATCCGACAAGGGGCGACCACGCACCCACTCGACCAGATAAAACAACAGATGCCCCCCATCCAATACTGGAATGGGCAACAAATTCAGAACCCCAAGGCTAATACTCAGATAAGCCAGGAAATTCAGGAAATCAGCAACGCCCGACTGGGCAGAAGCGCCCGCCACTTTAGCAATGGTTATCGGTCCACTCAAGTTTTTTACCGAGAGCTCGCCGAACAACATTTTCTTCAGGGAATCGAGGGTCAGTACACTCATGGTCCAAGTGCGTCGCGCACCCTCGCCAATCGCGGCCAAAGGCCCGAAGCTGACCTCTCGCACCATCGATGGCGGCCACTCGACACCTTTCACACCGGCACCCAAGTACCCCCCGGCAGTCTTGGCTTCCCCACGCACCGCCAGAGTCACAGGAATATCGATTTGAGCACCGTCGCGCTCAACTTTCAGCACAATTTTGGTATCAGGACGTACACGGACCAGATCGACTACTTGCTGCCAATCATTGAGCGACTGACCATCAAGAGTCAGCAGCCGATCACCGGTTTTCAAGCCAGCAGCCTGAGCCGGGCCTTTTGGATCCAGCTCCGCAAGCACCGGCGGCAAGGCAGGACGCCATGGACGAATCCCCAGCGACTTGATCGGGTCCGGCTCGTCGGCGCCCTTGAGCCAGTTGTCGAGAGTCAGTTCGCGTGGAATCTCGGCAGTCGAACCCTGCTCGCGCACCACCAGGTTCACGGTGCCGCTTTCACCCAGGCGGCGCACCAACTGCAAATTGACCGCCCCCCAACCGGTGGTCGGTTCACCATCGATAGCAACGATTTCCTGACCGGCACTCAGGCCGGCCTGGGCCGCAATACTACCCGCCTCGATCGCACCGATAACCGGGCGTACCTGCTGACTGCCCAGCATCGCCAAAACCCAGAAGAACACCATGGCCAGCAAAAAGTTGGCGATGGGGCCGGCGGCAACAATGGCGATGCGCTGACGAACGGTCTTGCGATTAAACGATTGCTCCAACTGATCAGCCGGCACTTCGCCCTCACGCTCGTCAAGCATCTTGACGTAGCCGCCCAGAGGGATGGCAGCAATCACGAACTCGGTGCCACGCCGGTCGTGCCAGCGCAGCAGCGGCATGCCAAAACCGACGGAAAAACGCAGGACCTTGACGCCGCAACGCCGTGCGACCCAGAAATGGCCGAATTCGTGGAAAGTGACCAGCACACCCAGCGCAACCAGGGTGCCGACAATCATGTAGAGCGCGCTCATCTAATTTCTCCGCATTCCAATCCAGTGCCTACAGGCTAACTTGCGTGGCGCTTCAGCCATTGCTCGGCCAAGCCCCGGGCCTTTGCATCAGCCTCGAATACGGCATCCAAATCATTCACGGCAACCACCTGTTCGAGATTCAAGACGTCCTCGATGATACTCGCGATTTGCGGGAAGCGGATGCGCTGCTGAAGAAACGCCGCCACCGCGACTTCGTTGGCTGCGTTAAGCATCGCCGGAGCACTGTTGCCAGCCTCGGCAGCTTCACGCGCCAGACGCAGACATGGGAAGCGCTGCTCGTCAGGCGCCTCGAAATCCAGGCGGGCAATGGCGAACAGGTCCAGAGGCGCAACACCGGAATCAATGCGCTCAGGCCATGCCAAAGCATTGGCAATGGGTGTCCGCATATCCGGATTGCCCAACTGAGCCAGGACCGAACCGTCCACATAATCGACAAGGGAATGAATCACGCTTTGCGGATGAATCACCACCTCGACCTGATCAGGCCGCGCATCAAACAACCAGCAAGCCTCGATCAGCTCCAGACCCTTGTTCATCATGCTGGCCGAATCAACCGAGATCTTGCGCCCCATCGACCAGTTGGGATGAGCGCAGGCTTGATCCGGTGAAACGAGTTCCAACTCGGCCAATGGCGTTTGGCGGAACGGACCACCGGAGGCGGTCAGCAAGATACGCCGTACACCCACCTGGCTCAGACCGCGGGAAAAATCCCCCGGCATGCACTGGAAAATCGCATTGTGCTCGCTGTCCAGCGGCAACAGCACAGTACCGCTCTTGCGCACCGCCTGCATAAAAAGCGTCCCGGACATGACCAGGGCTTCTTTATTGGCCAACAGGATCTTTTTTCCGGCATCGACAGCAGCCAAGGTCGGACGCAGCCCGGCCGCACCGACGATAGCGGCGACAACCGTGTCGACAGCCGGGTCGGCCGATACCTGACACAACCCCTCCTCACCCACCAGCACCTGGGTCGACAGCCCGGCAGTGTGCAGATCTTCCTGCAAGCCTCGCGCGACGACAGCATCCGGCACCACCGCAAACTGCGGCACGTGCCGAATGCACAAAGCCAACAGCTCGCTCAAGCGGCTGAAGCCAGTCAACGCAAATACCTGATAGCGCTCGGGGTGACGAGCAATCACGTCCAGCGTACTCAACCCGACCGAACCGGTAGCGCCCAGTACAGTGACCTGTTGCAACCGGCTCACGAGGCCGCCATCCACAGCAACACCGCAAAGACCGGGATCGCCGCAGTCAGGCTATCGATACGGTCCAGCACCCCACCATGACCCGGCAGCAGGTTACTGCTGTCCTTGATCCCGGCCTGGCGTTTGAACATGCTTTCGGTCAAGTCACCGACCACCGAGATCAGTACGACAACCGCAGTACCGACCAGCGCCAGAAGCATCTGCGTGACGCTCCACTCACGCGACAGACCAACAACAACCGTAATGACCAGGGTCAGCGCCAGCCCGCCATACACCCCTTCCCAACTCTTGCCGGGACTGACTGCGGGTGCCAGCTTGCGTTTGCCGAAGGCTCGACCAGAGAAATACGCACCGATATCCGCCCCCCAGACCAACACCATCACGGCCATGATCAACCAGTTACCCAGCGCCATGTGCTTGATGTAGACCAGGCCCTGCCAGGCCGGCAATAGAATCAACAGGCCAATCACCAGCTTGCAGGCGACGCTGGACCAATGACCACTGGTGCGCGGATAGGTCAGCACCAGGAACGTCGCCAAAGCCCACCAGAGGACGGAAGCCCCCAGGACCCAAGGCGCCACGTAGGGCAGGATGTACATCAGGAACAGCAGCAACGCCACGACAGCGGCATACACGACGCGAGGAAGCTGCGTAGTGAAACCTGCCAGGCGCGCCCATTCCCAGGCACCAAGGCTCACGACCAGGCCAATGAACAGCGCAAAACCGGAACCTTCCAGCAGGAAAAAACCACACAAGGCGATCGGCAGCAGGATCAGTGCCGTGATGATTCGTTGTTTGAGCATTAAACCCGGGCTCCAGCTTCGATCTGCTCGCTCGTTTTACCAAAGCGACGCTGACGGGAAGCGAAATCGGCCAGCGCACTGCGCATGGCTTCGTGTTTGAAGTCCGGCCAGAACAGGTCGGAAAAGTACAATTCGGTATAGGCCAACTGCCACAGCAGGAAGTTGCTGATGCGATGCTCGCCACCGGTACGGATGCATAAGTCCGGCAAAGGCAGGTCGCCAGTCACAAGACAGGTCTGCAACAGTTCAGGCGTAATGTCTTCCGCCCGCAGGTGACCGCCCTGCACCTCGCGAGCCAGACGCTGTGCGGCCTGGGCAATATCCCACTGACCGCCATAGTTGGCTGCGATTTGCAGTACAAAACCATTACTACCAGCGGTAATCGCTTCGGCTTCGCGCATGGCCGCCTGCAGTTCCGGATGGAACCGCGAGCGATCACCAATGATGCGCAGGCAAATATTGTTGTCGTTCAGGCGCCTGGCCTCACGACGCAGGGCTTTGAAGAACAGGTCCATCAAGGCACTGACTTCCTCGGCCGGCCGCTGCCAGTTTTCACTGGAGAAGGCAAACAAGGTCAATACTTCGACCTTGGCCTCGGCACACACCTCGATGACCGCCCGCACCGCATCGACGCCCGCCTTATGCCCGGCGACACCCGGCATAAAGCGTTTTTTCGCCCAGCGATTATTCCCATCCATGATGATCGCGACATGGCGCGGCACCACGGAGGGCACAGTCTGCTTGGTCTTTTCCATGAAAGTGCCCTGACCCTTATACGGCCATCAGGTCCTTTTCTTTATCTTCGGTAGCCTTGGTAATCTGAGCCTCGGAATCCTTGGTCAACTTGTCGATATCCGCGACAGCACGACGCTCTTCGTCTTCGCTGATTTCCTTGTCCTTGACCAGCTTCTTCAGCTCGCCCAAGGCATCGCGACGAATGTTGCGCACTGCAACCCGGGCGTCTTCGGCAGCACTGCGCGCCTGCTTGGTAAACCCCTTGCGGGTTTCTTCAGTCAGGGCAGGCATGGAAATCAGCAACAACTCGCCGAGGTTGGTCGGGTTGAGGTTCAAGCCGGCGCTCTGGATCGCCTTGTCGACAGCGCCGAGCATGTTGCGCTCAAAAGCCACGACTTGCAGGGTGCGCGAATCTTTTACAGTGATGTTGGCCACTTGCGTGATAGAAGTGTCTGCACCGTAGTACGGCACCATCACGCTACCCAGGATGCTTGGGTGTGCCTTGCCGGTACGAATCTGGCCAAATGCATGGTTCAGAGAGTCCAGGGATTTTTGCATACGCTCTTGAGCGTCTTTCTTGATTTCGTTGATCATTGTTGGCCTTCCTCGATCAGAGTCCCTTCCGCGCCGCCGTGTACGATGTTCAGCAGGGCACCGGGCTTGTTCATGTTAAATACGCGCAACGGCATCTTATGGTCGCGGCACAGGCAAATAGCCGTCAGGTCCATCACACCCAGCTTGCGATCCAGCACTTCATCGTAAGTCAGATGATCGAACTTCTCGGCATGCGGGTCCTTGAATGGATCGGCAGTGTAAACACCATCTACCTTGGTGGCCTTGAGCACCACGTCGGCATCGATCTCGATCGCGCGCAGGCAGGCAGCCGAGTCGGTGGTGAAGAACGGATTGCCGGTGCCGGCGGCAAAGATCACCACCTCTTTGGCATTCAGGTGGCGCATGGCTTTGCGGCGATCATAGTGATCGGTCACGCCGACCATGGAAATAGCCGACATCACGATCGCCGAGATATTGGCACGCTCCAGGGCGTCACGCATGGCTAGGGCGTTCATTACAGTGGCCAGCATGCCCATGTGGTCGCCGGTCACCCGATCCATGCCGGCCGCACTGAGTGCCGCGCCGCGGAACAGGTTGCCGCCGCCGATCACCAGCCCTACCTGGACGCCGATACCAACTAGCTGGCCGACTTCCAGTGCCATGCGGTCGAGTACCTTGGGATCGATCCCGAACTCTTCCGAGCCCATCAGGGCCTCGCCGCTGAGCTTGAGTAGAATGCGTTTATAGCGAGCCTGATAACCACTGCCCTGCTGAGCCATTGCGAATCTCTCCTGCGGCGTATTTTTAAAAAATCTTGGCGAGCCGTTTACGGCTTGCGTTCACTCTAGCTGGACGCTGTTACAGCGCCATCGGAACACGACTTTGTAAGCCAGTTCCGGAGGGAAGCCAAATAAATTGGTCATTCCATTTGAAAAGAGGCTGCGCGCGTGAGCGGGCAGCCTCTTTTGGGCGACAGTTGAAAACCGTCTTATTGCTTGGCGGCAGCCAGCTGGGCAGCAACTTCTTCAGCGAAGTTGTCGACCGGCTTCTCGATGCCTTCGCCTACTTTGAAGTAAGTGAAGGAAACGATTTCGGCACCGGCTTTCTTAGCCAGTTCGCCAACCTTGACTTCAGGGTTCTTGACGAACGCCTGCTCAACCAGGCTCGCTTCGGCCAGGAACTTGCTGATGCGGCCCTTGATCATGTTTTCAACGATGTTCTCTGGCTTGCCAGCGATTTTGTCAGCGTTGAGGCTCAGGAACACGGCTTTCTCGCGCTCGATTGCATCAGCGGATACTTCCGATGGCAGCAGGAATTCAGGGTTGCTGGCCGCTACGTGCATAGCGATGTCCTTGGCCAGCTCAACGTCGCCGCCTTTCAGAACAACAGCTACGCCGATTTTGTTGCCGTGCAGGTAACCGCCAACAACATCACCTTCAACGCGAACCAGACGACGGATGTTGACGTTTTCGCCAACCTTGCCGACCAGTACCAGGCGATCAGCTTCTTGAGCTTCGATCAGAGGCTCAACAGTAGTCAGCTTGTCGTCGAATGCTTTCTTGACGCTGGCAGCCACGAAGGCCTTGAAGTCATCTTGCAGGGCCAGGAAGTCGGTCTGCGAGTTCACTTCCAGCAGAACTGCAGCTTTACCGTCTTCAACCAGAGCGATAGCGCCTTCAGCAGCCACGTTGCCTGCTTTCTTGGCAGCCTTGATGGCACCCGAAGCACGCATGTCGTCGATGGCTTTTTCGATGTCGCCGCCGGCCTTGGTCAAGGCCTTTTTGCAATCCATCATGCCTTCGCCGGTACGCTCACGCAGTTCTTTAACCAACGCTGCAGTAATCTCTGCCATTTCAAAATCCTCTTGGATAGGTTTTCAACCATTCCACCCGAACAAACGGGCGATCTATTCTTCCCGAACCACCTTTGTAGGCTGCTGCACGTTACAGCTGCATGTTGCACCGCCACACGTGGGCGCCAACAAATGGTTTTCGAGGTGGCAAAAAGGGGGCAAAGCCCCCTTTTTGCTTACTGAGTCAACGCCAGGGCGTCAGTTACTCAGCGGCGGCTACCGGAGCTTCTTCAACGAACTGCTCGGTACCACCAGCAACGTGGTTGCGGCCACGGATAACAGCGTCAGCCATCGAACCCATGTACAGCTGGATAGCGCGGATTGCGTCATCGTTGCCTGGGATGATGTAGTCGACGCCTTCCGGGCTGCTGTTGGTATCGACTACGCCGATAACCGGGATGCCCAGCTTGTTGGCTTCGGTGATCGCGATGCGCTCGTGATCAACGTCGATAACGAACAGTGCGTCAGGCAGACCGCCCATGTCCTTGATACCACCCAGGGAACGATCGAGCTTTTCCAGGTCGCGGGAGCGCATCAGCGCTTCTTTCTTGGTCAGCTTGGCGAAAGTACCGTCTTCGGCTTGCACTTCAAGGTCACGCAGACGCTTGATGGAAGCACGGATGGTTTTGAAGTTGGTCAGCATGCCGCCCAACCAGCGATGATCGACGTACGGCGAACCGCAACGTGCTGCTTCTTCAGCAACGATCTTGCCAGCGGAACGCTTGGTGCCGACGAACAGGATCTTGTTTTTGCCCTGGGCCAGGCGCTCTACGAAAGTCAGAGCTTCGTTGAACATTGGCAGGGTTTTTTCAAGGTTGATAATGTGAATCTTGTTACGCGCGCCGAAAATGTACTTGCCCATTTTCGGGTTCCAGTAACGGGTCTGGTGACCGAAGTGCACACCGGCCTTCAGCATATCGCGCATATTGACTTGGGACATGATAGTTCCTTGATAAGTCGGGTTTGGCCTCCACGTATCCCAATGACCAACCAGCGGCTTCAAGGCCTCCGGCACCCAGGTCATCGTGTCGACACGTGTGTGGATTTAAGCTCTGCGGGGTATCCCCGGAAAGCGGCGCATTTTATACCACAAGAAGGACGAGAACGAAACCCGCAATCGCATCTGACGTCAGCGGACTGTACGCAACCCGTTGAATAGAGCGGACTTACCCCCACCTTATAGAGAGAAGCGATCGCCAGGGGCTCATGATTTACCGCCCGCGTCTGGTAGAATCGCGTTTTTTGTGGCTTGTGTGAATTTTGCAACCTTTTGTCGCACGCCCGTAAACCGTATTGATTTCAGCGCGTCGCGCTAGAGAGAGCCTGTATGACCGTTAGTTTGAAAACCGCCGAAGACATCGCCGGCATGCGCATTGCCGGCAAACTGGCTGCCGACGTTCTGGAAATGATCGCCGAACATGTCAAGCCCGGCGTCACCACCGAAAAGCTCAACCAGATCTGTCACGACTATATCGTCAATGTGCAAAAGGCCATCCCTGCCCCACTGAACTACAAAGGTTTCCCCAAGTCGATCTGCACCTCGGTCAACCATGTGGTCTGCCACGGGATTCCGGGGGACAAGCCACTGAAGGATGGCGATACCCTGAACATCGACGTCACCGTGATCAAGGACCGCTACTTCGGCGACACCAGCCGCATGTTCCACGTCGGCAACGTGCCGGTCTGGGCCGAGCGCCTGTCCCAGGTGACCCAGGAATGCATGTACAAGGCCATCGAAATCGTCAAGCCCGGCTGCCGCCTGGGCGATATCGGTGAAGTGATCCAGAAACACGCGGAAAAGAACGGCTTCTCGGTAGTACGCGAATTCTGCGGCCACGGCATCGGCACCGTGTTCCATGAAGAACCGCAGATCCTGCACTACGGCCGCGCCGGTACCGGCATGGAGCTCAAGGCAGGCATGACCTTCACCATCGAGCCGATGATCAACCAGGGCAAGGCAGACACCAAAGTGCTGGGCGACGGCTGGACCGCCATCACCAAGGACCGCAAGCTCTCGGCGCAATGGGAACACACCCTGCTGGTCACCGAAACGGGCTACGAGATTTTCACCCTGCGCGCCGACGACACGATTCCCCGCGTTTCGGCCTGAAGCTTGCAGCGAGCTTTCCAGATCGCCGTGCTGTGACCTCCAGATAGATAGAAAGGAAAGCCAATCGATGCCCCAGGTGGATCCAGAACTCTTCGACCGTGGCCAGTTCCAGGCCGAACTGGCACTGAAGGCAAGCCCGGTCGCAGCCTTCAAGAAAGCTATCCGCCAGGCCCGTGAGGTGCTCGATGCGCGCTTTCGCAGTGGCCGGGACATTCGGCGACTGATTGAAGATCGCGCCTGGTTCGTCGACAACATCCTGCAAAAGGCCTGGGAGCAGTTCACGTGGTGTGAAGACGCCGACATTGCATTGGTAGCAGTCGGGGGCTACGGCCGTGGCGAACTGCATCCCTACTCCGACATCGACCTGCTGATCCTGCTGGACAGCGCTGATCACGAGATTTTTCGCGACTCCATAGAGCGTTTTCTCACGCTGCTATGGGATATCGGCCTGGAAGTCGGCCAAAGCGTGCGCTCGGTGGATGAATGCGCCGAAGAAGCCCGCGCTGACCTGACGGTGGTTACCAACCTGATGGAAAGCCGCACCATCTGCGGCCCGGAACGCCTGCGCCAGCGCATGCTGGAAGTCACCAGCACCGAACATATGTGGCCTAGCAAGGACTTTTTCCTCGCCAAGCGTGCCGAACAGAAAGCGCGACACCACAAGTACAACGACACCGAATACAACCTCGAACCCAACGTCAAGGGCTCGCCTGGAGGACTGCGGGATATCCAGACCATCCTGTGGGTCGCGCGCCGCCAGTACGGCACCCTGAACCTGCGGGCCCTGGCGGGCGAAGGTTTCCTGGTGGAAAGCGAAAACGCGCTGCTGGCCTCCTCCCAGGAGTTCCTGTGGAAAGTGCGCTATGCCCAGCACATGCTCGCGGGACGCTCTGAAGATCGCTTGCTGTTCGATCATCAGCGCTCCATTGCGGTGCTCCTGGGGTTCGAGGGCGAAGATGCGAAGACCAGCATTGAAAGCTTCATGCAGCAGTATTACCGGGTAGTCATGAGCATCGCCCAGCTCAGTGACCTGATCATCCAGCATTTCGAAGAGGTCATCCTGGCCCCGGAAGACGAAGCACCGCCGCAGCCCATCAATGCGCGTTTCCAGCTACATGATGGCTATATCGAAGCGCGCAACGACAACGTGTTCAAGCGCACCCCCTTTGCCATGCTGGAAATCTTTGTGCTGATGGCCCAGCAGCCGGAAATCAAGGGCGTGCGCGCCGATACCATTCGCTTGCTGCGCGAACATCGCCACCTGATTGACGACGAGTTTCGCCACGACATCCGCAATACCAGCCTGTTTATCGAGCTGTTCAAGTGCAAGATCGGCATCCACCGCAACCTACGCCGCATGAACCGCTACGGCATCCTTGGCCGTTACCTGCCGGAGTTCGGTTTTATTGTCGGGCAAATGCAGCACGACCTGTTTCATATCTATACGGTCGATGCACATACCCTGAACCTGATCAAACACCTGCGTAAGCTGCAGTACACCCAGGTGTCAGAGAAATTCCCGCTGGCCAGCAAACTGATGGCCAGGTTGCCCAAACCCGAGCTGATTTACCTCGCCGGGCTTTATCACGATATCGGCAAAGGCCGGCATGGCGACCACTCGGAAATCGGCGCAGTGGATGCCGAGGCGTTTTGCCAGCGCCACCAATTGCCTCAATGGGACAGCCGCCTGATCGTCTGGCTGGTACAAAATCACCTGGTGATGTCTACCACCGCCCAGCGCAAGGACTTGTCCGACCCTCAAGTAATCCACGACTTCGCCCAGATCGTCGGGGACGAAACCCGCCTCGACTATCTGTATGTGCTGACCGTATCCGACATCAACGCAACAAACCCTACGCTGTGGAATTCCTGGCGCGCCAGCCTGCTGCGCCAGCTCTACACCGAAACCAAGCGCGCCTTGCGACGCGGCCTGGAAAACCCGGTAGACCGCGAAGAGCAGATCCGTCGCACTCAAAGCGCAGCGTTGGACATCCTGGTACGCGGCGGCAACGACCCAGACGATGTCGAGCAGCTCTGGTCGCAGTTGGGCGATGACTATTTCCTGCGGCACACCGCAGGCGATGTGGCCTGGCATACTGACGCCATCCTTCAGCAACCGAATGACGGCGGCCCTTTGGTGTTGATCAAGGAGACCACCCAGCGCGAATTCGAAGGTGGTACGCAAATTTTCATCTACGCCCCCGACCAGCATGATTTCTTTGCGGTAACCGTGGCGGCAATGGATCAGCTCAACCTGAACATTCACGACGCCCGCGTCATTACCTCCAGCAGCCAGTTCACCCTCGACACCTATATCGTGCTGGACACCGAAGGCGAGTCCATCGGCGACAATCCGCAGCGGGTGAAAAAGATCCGCGAAGGGCTCACCGAGGCCCTGCGCAACCCTGACGACTACCCGACCATCATCCAGCGCCGGGTACCGCGCCAGCTCAAGCATTTCGCCTTCGCCCCTCAAGTGACGATCCACAACGACGCCCAGCGCCCGGTCACTGTCCTGGAGCTCAACGCGCCGGACCGCCCTGGCTTGCTGGCGCGAATTGGCACGATCTTCCTCGAGTTCGACCTGTCGCTGCAGAACGCCAAGATTGCCACCCTGGGCGAGCGCGTCGAAGACGTGTTCTTTATCACCGATGCGGACAACCAGCCGTTGTCCGACCCTGAACTGTGCCGCCGCCTGCAGGACGCCATCGTCACGCAATTGAGCGTGAACCAGGAACCTGGGGGCGATTCGATGCAACTGTCCATATGAACGTGGGAGCGGACTTGCTCGCGATGGCGGAGTGTCAGGCGATGCATTCCTCACTGACTCACGGCTATCGCGAGCAAGCCCACTCCCACATTTAGTTCTGCTGCGCCCGGCAGAGCATGCTTACAACTGAATTGAACGAGACTTGCGATGAATAACGCCCTGAATCAGCTGCAACCCTACCCGTTCGAGAAATTGCGCGCCCTGCTGGGCAGCGTCACGCCCAACCCGGACAAGCGGCCGATTGCGCTGTCCATCGGCGAACCCAAGCACAAGTCCCCGCAATTCGTCGCCCAGGCCCTGGCCGACAATCTGGATCAGATGGCGGTGTATCCGACCACACTGGGCATTCCCGCTCTGCGCGAGGCCATCGCCACCTGGTGCGAACGTCGCTTCGACGTGCCCAAGGGCTGGCTGGATCCGGCACGTAATATCCTGCCGGTCAATGGCACCCGTGAAGCACTGTTCGCCTTCACCCAGACCGTGGTCAACCGCGGCGAAGATGCGCTGGTGGTCAGCCCGAACCCGTTCTACCAGATCTACGAAGGTGCGGCGTTTCTTGCCGGGGCCAAGCCGCACTACCTGCCCTGCCTGGACAAAAACGGCTTCAATCCGGATTTCGATGCAGTTTCGACGGATATCTGGAAGCGCTGCCAGATCTTGTTCCTGTGTTCCCCAGGCAATCCGACCGGCGCGCTGATTCCCGTCGACACCTTGAAAAAACTGATCGCCCTGGCCGACGAACACGACTTCGTGATTGCCGCCGACGAGTGCTACAGCGAACTGTACTTCGACGAACAGGCTCCGCCGCCGGGCCTGCTCAGTGCCTGTGTCGAACTGGGGCGCGAGGACTTCAAGCGTTGCGTGGTGTTCCACAGCCTGTCCAAGCGCTCCAACCTGCCTGGCTTGCGCTCCGGTTTTGTGGCCGGTGACGCCGAGATCCTCAAGGCGTTCCTGCTGTACCGCACCTACCACGGCTGCGCGATGCCCGTGCAAACCCAACTGGCGAGCATCGCTGCCTGGCAGGACGAGGCACACGTACAGGCCAACCGTGACCTGTACCGGGAAAAATTCGACGCCGTACTGAAGATCCTCAAGCCGGTACTGGACGTACAGAACCCGGACGGCGGGTTTTATCTGTGGCCGAACGTAAAAGGTGACGACGCAGCCTTCTGCCGCGACTTGTTCGAGCAAGAACATGTAACTGTGGTACCGGGCTCGTACCTGTCGCGGGAAGTCGAGGGCATCAACCCTGGCGCAGGGCGCGTGCGCCTGGCACTGGTTGCGCCGCTGGCCGAATGTGTGGAAGCGGCTGAACGGATTCGCAACTTCATTCAGCGTCGCGCCTGAGTACTTTATGGGTCATTTGACATGGCCCAGATTCGCCTCACTCATATCCAGGTCTGCCAGCACCTCCCGCAAAACGTCATCACCAATCTGGTGATGACGGCTCAAGCTATATAATTCCAGGCGCTGCGCTCGCAGGGCCTTGAGGCGCAATTTGCGTTCAAGCAGGTCCATTTGCCGTGCAAGCGCCTGGGCTTCGGCCGAATCGTTGAACACCTCCAATTGATGGCGGTATTCCGACATCAGTCGTGCTTTCAACTCAGTGGCGAGCGCCGCCTGGGCGGCATCCTGGGCTTGCGCTTCGGCCGGTTCCTCAGCCTCCAGGGCATGAATTGCAGCAACGGCAGTTTTCTTCCAGGCCTCGCGCACTTCGTTGTGGCGTTTCTCATCCGGGCTTTTTTCAATCCCTCGTAACAACAACGGCAACGCAATACATGCGGCGACCAATGACAGCAGGATTACGCCGGCAGCAATGAAGATCAGCAGGTCGCGCTCGGGAAAATCCTGGCCAGGCGCCAATAACAAAGGCACCGACATCACCCCGGCCAAAGTCACTGCACCGCGTACACCACCGACGGTCAGCAACCAGCACGAACGAGCGGTCGGTACCAGCGTCAGCTCACTTTTCCCACGAATCCGGCGCAATAAACCCGACAGCCGCCAGATACTCTGTACCCAGATAAACCGTAGCACCACCAGCACCAGAAAGATCGCGACCACGTCCAGGCAACGATACAAAAGAGTGGGCCACAGCGTCGGCTCATGGCTTACCACAGCCTTGACGATGTCCGGCAATTGCAGGCCCAGCAGCAGAAAGATCAAACCATTGAAGGCAAATTCCAACAATGACCACACGCTGCGATTGAGCAGCCGCGTACTGGTCTGGCGTGGCAGCAGGTCTAGCCAGCTTTGCATCATGCCCGCTGCGACCGCCGACAAAATACCCGACGCGCCCAGGCGCTCGGCCAACACATAAGCAGCAAACGGCAGCAGCAACATGAACACCACATGAGTCGCCGGGTCATCCCAGCCACGGGCGATCATCCAGGCTCGGAGACGGCCGACCAGCCAGCTCAACGCTACGCCCACGGCCAGGCCACCGACGGCGACCAGCACAAAAGTCAGGCTGGCATCCGCGAGGGAGAACACCCCAGTCAACGCGGCGGCCAGGGCGAACTTGAAGGTCACCAGGCCCGACGCATCGTTCATCAAGGCCTCGCCCTGGAGCATCTGCATCAGCGGCGTGGGCAGACGATTCTGGGAAATAGCCGACACTGCCACGGCATCCGTCGGCGACAGAACGGCCGCCAGGGCGAAAGCCACCGGTAACGGTATCGTGGGCAATATCCAATGAATGAAGTAACCAGCACCCACCACGGTGAACAGCACCAAACCTACCGCCAGGGTCAGGATGGGCCCGCGCAGACGCCACAACGCACGCTTGGGCATGCGCCAGCCATCCGAGAACAACAGCGGCGGCAGAAACAGGAAAAGAAACAATTCAGGATCAAGGGCCACGTGCAGCCCAAGGGTCGGCCAGGCCAGCAACGCGCCGGCGGCTATCTGTACCAACGGGAGCGGCAAGGGAACCACACGCCCGACAAGACGCGAAACGCTGACCAGCATCAGCAGGATAAGAACGGTGTAGGCAGTTTGCATAACGCGGATTCCCGGACGATCGACTTGCAACGACACACATCAGGCAACAATTGGCCGTTGAAGTGCCATATTAGCCGCCTATGCTGCGAGCTGGCTTTTGCACATAAGTCGCACGCGTCAGGACCAAAGGAGTGACGAGCGGCACCGAATCCTTCCGGTCGTGGCATAATCCGTGGTCTTTCGTTTCCAGAAGCGCTTTCCACCCGCCCAAAGGGGGGCAATTCCTTGACCGTTTCAAGCAAACCGTTGCACCTTTTCGGCATCAAAGCTTGCGACACCATGAAAAAGGCGCGCACCTGGCTCCAGGAGCATGACGTCGATTATGAGTTTCATGATTACAAAACGACCGGTATCGACCGCGAACACTTGACCCAATGGTGCAACGAGCACGGTTGGCAGGTGGTTTTGAACCGTGCGGGCACCACCTTTCGCAAACTCGAAGACGAACGCAAAGCCGATCTCGATCAGTCGAAAGCCATTGAATTGATGCTCGCACAACCCTCGATGATCAAGCGCCCGGTGCTCGATCTCGGTGACAGAACCCTGATTGGCTTCAAGCCAGATAGTTATTCGGCGGCCCTCAAGTAGGCCAGCCCATTTCATTTTTTAGAGGTAACAGCATGTCCAATTCCCTGTTCAGCCTGGGCTTCGGCGTCGGCACTCAGAACCGCCAAGGTGCTTGGCTGGAAGTGTTTTACGCGCAACCCCTACTCAACCCGTCGCCTGAAATCGTTGCCGCCATCGCACCGATCCTCGGCTACAGCGAAGGCAACCAGGCGATTACGTTTACCGTCACCCAGGCACTGCAACTGGCTGACGCACTCAAAGGCGTCGATGCCACCCAGGCTGCCCTGCTCAGCCGCCTGGCTGAAAGCCACACCCCGCTGGTCGCCACACTGCTGGCAGAAGATGCCGCGCTGACTTCCACCCCCGAGGCCTACCTCAAGCTGCACCTGCTGTCCCACCGCCTGGCCAAGCCCCACGGCCTGAACCTGGCTGGTGTGTTCCCGCAGCTGCCAAACGTGGCATGGACCAGCCAGGGCGCGATCGACATCAACGAACTGGCCGAACGCCAACTGGAAGCGCGCCTGCGTGGTGACCTGCTGGAAGTGTTCTCGGTGGACAAGTTCCCGAAGATGACTGACTACGTAGTGCCGAGCGGCGTACGTATCGCTGATGCCGCACGCCTGCGCCTGGGCGCCTACGTGGGCGAAGGCACCACGGTGATGCACGAAGGTTTCGTCAACTTCAACGCCGGCACCGAAGGCCCGGGCATGATCGAAGGCCGTGTATCGGCCGGGGTATTCGTCGGCAAGGGTTCGGACCTGGGCGGCGGTTGCTCGACCATGGGCACCCTGTCGGGCGGCGGCAACATTGTGATCAAGGTGGGTGAAGGCTGCCTGATCGGTGCCAACGCCGGTATCGGTATCCCGTTGGGCGATCGCAACACTGTGGAATCGGGCCTGTACGTGACTGCCGGGACCAAAGTGGCCCTACTCGATGAGCAGAACCAACTGGTCAAGGTGGTCAAGGCCCGTGAACTGGCAGGTCAACCCGACCTGCTGTTCCGCCGTAACTCCGAGACCGGTGCAGTGGAGTGCAAAACCCACAAATCGGCCATCGAACTGAACGCAGCGCTGCACGCTCACAACTAAGCAGCGACTCGATGCCCCTAGCGGGCCGCGCCTTCAAGAGGCCGGCTCGCTTATACGAGTCTTGATCACCATGCTTGTGCCCTCTCCCTGGCGCGCCGATTTCCCGGCCATTGCCACTCTGCAACGGCAGGACCAGACCTATCTGGACAACGCCGCTACCACGCAAAAACCTCAAGCCCTGCTGGATGCCATCAGTCATTACTACACCAATGGCGCCGCCAACGTGCACCGTGCCCAACATTTGCCGGGGGCCCATGCGACACAGGCCTTCGAGGACAGTCGCAGCAAAGTGGCGCAATGGCTTGAGGTGGGTGACAGCGGGCACATCATCTTCACCCACGGCGCGACCTCAGCGCTGAACCTCTTGGCCTACGGCCTTGAGCATCTATTCAACCCGGGCGACGAGATTGTCATCAGTGCCCTCGAACACCACGCCAACCTGCTGCCCTGGCAGCAACTGGCCAAACGCCGCTCACTGGAACTGGTGGTGCTGCCGCTGGATCACGACGGTTTCATCGACCTTGAGGCCGCCGCCCAACTGATCGGCCCGCGCACCCGACTGCTGGCCGTCAGCCAACTGTCCAACGTGCTCGGCGTCTGGCAACCGCTGTCGCCCTTGCTGGCGATGGCCAAGGTCCACGCGGCCCTGACGGTAATCGATGGCGCACAGGGCATCGTTCACGGCCGCCATGATGTGCAGGCCCTGGGCTGCGACTTTTATGTTTTTTCCAGCCACAAGCTATACGGTCCCGACGGCGTCGGCGTGCTGTATGGCCGCACCGACGCCTTGCATCACCTGCGCCACTGGCAGTTCGGCGGCGAGATGGTGCAACAGACCGATTACCACAGCGCCAGCTTTCGCACCGCGCCATTGGGTTTCGAGGCCGGCACCCCGCCTATTGCCAGTGTGATTGGCTTGGGTGCCAGCCTCGATTACCTGAGTTCGCTGAACCAGCAGGCGATGATCGCCCATGAAGCGGCCCTGCATGATTACCTGTTGCGCGGGCTGAAGGCGCGCAATGGCGTACGCCTGCTGGGCTCGCCACAAGTAGCCCTGGCCAGCTTCGTGGTGGACGGTGTGCATAACGCCGACCTTGCCCACCTGCTGACCGAGCAGGGCATCGCTGTGCGCGCCGGGCATCACTGTGCGATGCCCTTGCTTAAAAGCCTGCAGCTCTCGGGCGCGATCCGGGTTTCCCTGGCGCTGTACAACGATTCGGATGATCTGGAGCGGTTTTTTGAAGCGCTGGATCAGGCACTGGATATGCTGCGATGAGCTTGCCGGCTGATGCAGTGACGGCTTTGGAGACTTTTCAGGCCATAGGCAGTTGGGAGCAGCGTGCCCGCCTATTGATGCAGTGGGGTGAGCGATTGCCTGCGCTGCCCGATGCAGACAAGGTCGAGGCCAATCTGGTGCAAGGCTGTGAAAGCCTGGTGTGGTTGACGGGGCAACTGCAAGACGGACATTGGCAATTTGCCGCCAGCAGCGAGGCACGCTTGATTCGCGGGCTGGTGGCGTTGCTGCTGGCGCGGGTCAATGGATTGTCGGCGGCAGAGTTGCAGGCTGTTGATTTGCCGGATTGGTTTGCGCAACTGGGCCTGTCGCGTCAGTTATCGCCATCGCGCAGCAATGGCTTGAATGCGGTCCTGCAGCGCATGCGGGCATTGAGCCAGATACAAAACTAAATGTGGGAGGCAGTGAGATTCAAGCAGGCTTGACCCGCTCCGAAGGCCTGCGCACTCCGGCCACGATTTTATCTACCGCCTTGGTCGCCGCCACCATGCCGAAGGTCGCAGTCACCATCATCACCGCGCCAAACCCACCGGCGCAGTCCAGTTTCACACCGTCACCGACAAAACTCTTCTGCAAGCAGATGCTGCCATCGGGCTTGGGATAACGCAGTTGTTCGGTGGAAAATACGCAAGGCACGCTGTAGTGCCGGGTCACGGTGCGGGAAAACCCATAGTCGCGACGTAAAGTGGAGCGCACTTTCGAGGCCAGCGGATCATTGAAGGTACGGTTCAGGTCACACACCTGAATCAATGTCGGATCAATCTGCCCGCCCGCACCGCCCGTGGTGATGATCTGGATCTTGCGTCGTTTGCACCAGGCAATCAGCGCCGCCTTGGCGTTGACGCTGTCGATGCAGTCGATCACGCAATCGATGTTGGGGGTGATGTACTCGGCCATGGTTTCGCGGGTGACGAAATCTGCCACCGCGTGCACGTGGCAATCCGGATTGATCCCGCGCAGACGCTCGGCCATTACCTCAACCTTCGGTTTGCCCACGGTACTGTCCAGCGCATGCAACTGGCGATTGCTGTTACTGACGCAGACGTCATCCAGATCAAACAGCGAAATCTCGCCCACCCCACATCGGGCAATGGCTTCCGCCGCCCACGAGCCGACACCGCCGACGCCGACGATAGCCACATGCGCCGCTTTCAGTCGCGCCAGGCCCTCAATGCCATACAAACGGGCGACGCCAGCAAACCGCGGATCTTCTGTACTCATGACCATTACCCCAAAAACCGGCGCGCATTATAGGGCTACACGACGACAAGTTCGAAGCTTCCAGCTACAAGTAAAGAACTTAGGTGGATATTCGCTGCCCAATGCCCGGTTTTTCCTGGCTTGCTGTACGGTCAGTGAAAGGCCAGTGTAGGATGCGCGCCGTTCGGCGCAGGCCGATACCTCTTTTCGTTCCGCACCCATTGGAACCCGAAATAGCTATGTCTTCGCGTAAATTTGGACTCAACCTGGTGGTGGTGCTGGCAATTGCCGCGCTGTTCACTGGCTTCTGGGCGCTTATCAACCGCCCGGTCACTACTCCCAACTGGCCACAACAAATCTCCGGCTTCTCCTACTCGCCCTTCCAGCAAGGCCAGTACCCACAGAAAGACCAGTACCCGACCGACGAGCAAATGCGTCAGGACCTGGAAATCATGAGTAAGTTGACCGACAGCATCCGTACCTACTCGGTCGACGGTCCACTGGGCAACATCCCCAAGCTGGCGGAAGAGTTCGGCCTGCGGGTCACGCTGGGGATCTGGATCAGCCCGGACCTTGAGCGCAACGAACGCGAGATACTGCGCGCCATCGATATCGCCAATAACTCGCGCAGTGTGGTACGCGTGGTGGTGGGGAACGAAGCCCTGTTCCGTGAAGAAATCACTCCCGAGGCGCTGATTGTCTTGCTCGATCGGGTGCGTGCGGCCGTCAAGGTGCCGGTGACCACCTCCGAGCAGTGGCATATCTGGGAGCACAACCCGCAATTGGGCAAGCACGTCGACCTGATCGCTGCGCACGTCCTGCCGTATTGGGAACATATTCCGATGGCCCAGGCTGGCCAGTTCGTCCTCGACCGTGCCGTGGATCTGAAGAAAACCTTCCCGAAAAAACCGCTGTTGCTGTCGGAAGTCGGCTGGCCGAGCAACGGGCGGATGCGCGGCGGCTCGGACGCATCCCCGGCCGACCAGGCAATTTACCTGCGCACACTGGTCAACGAGCTGAACCGGGAAGGTTACAACTACTTCGTGATCGAAGCCTTCGACCAGCCATGGAAAGCCAGTGACGAGGGCTCGGTAGGCGCCTATTGGGGCGTGTTCAACGCCGCACGCCAGCAGAAATTCAACTTTGAAGGCCCAGTAGTGGCCATTCCGCAATGGCGGGTGCTGGCCATCGGCTCGGTGGTGCTGGCGCTGTTGTCACTGACGCTGCTGATGATCGACGGTTCAGCCTTGCGCCAGCGTGGCCGGACGTTCCTGACCTTTATCGCGTTTCTCTGCGGTTCGGTACTGGTGTGGATCGGCTACGACTACAGCCAGCAATACAGCACCTGGTTCAGCCTGACCGTGGGTTTCTTGTTGGCACTCGGCGCCCTGGGCGTCTTTATCGTGTTGTTGACCGAAGCCCATGAACTGGCGGAAGCGGTCTGGACCCACAAGCGTCGGCGTGAATTCCTGCCGGTTGAAGGGGATTCGAACTACCGCCCGAAAGTCTCCATCCATGTGCCGTGCTACAACGAGCCGCCCGAGATGGTCAAACAGACCCTCGACGCCCTGGCCGCCCTCGACTATCCGGACTACGAAGTCCTGATCATCGACAACAACACCAAGGACCCGGCCGTCTGGGAGCCCGTGCGGGATTACTGCGCCACCCTGGGCGAGCGCTTCAAGTTCTTCCACGTCGCGCCTCTGGCCGGTTTCAAGGGCGGTGCGCTGAACTACTTGCTGCCGCACACCGCCAAGGATGCCGAAGTCATTGCGGTGATCGACTCCGACTACTGCGTATCAAAGAACTGGCTCAAGCACATGGTGCCGCACTTCGCCGACCCGAAAATCGCCGTGGTGCAGTCGCCGCAGGATTATCGCGACCAGAACGAAAGCACCTTCAAGAAGCTTTGCTATGCCGAATACAAAGGTTTCTTCCATATCGGCATGGTCACCCGCAACGATCGCGATGCAATTATCCAGCACGGCACCATGACCATGACCCGTCGCTCGGTCCTGGAAGAATTGGGCTGGGCCGACTGGTGCATCTGCGAAGATGCGGAGCTGGGCTTGCGGGTCTTCGAAAAGGGCCTTTCGGCCGCGTATTACCACGACAGCTACGGCAAGGGGCTGATGCCCGATACCTTTATCGACTTCAAGAAACAGCGTTTCCGCTGGGCCTACGGGGCGATTCAGATCATCAAGCGCCATACCGCCAGCCTGCTGCGCGGCAAGGGCACTGAGCTGACCCGTGGCCAGCGTTACCACTTCCTGGCGGGCTGGCTGCCGTGGGTAGCGGACGGTATGAATATTTTCTTCACCGTGGGCGCCTTGTTGTGGTCGGCGGCGATGATTATCGTGCCGACGCGGGTCGACCCACCGCTGCTGATCTTCGCCATCCCGCCGCTGGCGCTGTTCTTCTTCAAGGTTGGCAAGATCATCTTCCTCTACCGGCGCGCCGTTGGCGTGAACCTCAAGGATGCATTCTGCGCGGCGCTGGCTGGCCTGGCGTTGTCCCATACCATCGCCAAGGCCGTGCTGTACGGCTTCTTCACCACCAGCATTCCGTTCTTCCGCACCCCGAAAAATGCCGATAACCACGGTTTCTGGGTGGCCATTGCCGAAGCCCGGGAAGAAATGTTCATCATGCTGCTGTTGTGGGGCGCTGCGCTGGGGATTTACCTGGTGCAAGGCCTGCCGAGCAATGACATGCGGTTCTGGGTGGTGATGTTGCTGGTGCAATCGCTGCCGTATGTGGCCGCATTGATCATGGCTTTCCTGTCGTCGCTGCCCAAGCCGCCAGCAACGCCTGAGCCCGCACCTTCAGCTTAAAAACTTGTGCGATGCACTAAACGGCGGCCTCTGGTCGCCGTTTTGCTATAAGATAACGGCCCTTTTGCAGAGCGGGCCAAAGCCCGCTCCCACATTGGATCTGCGCCGATTTTCACATTCGTCTTGCGCCCATAACACGCTTCCGGAGTTTTCCCATGACGGCCCATGCCGACCTTTCGCCGACCCTCCAACTGGCCATCGACCTGATCCGTCGCCCATCGGTGACCCCGATCGATGCCGATTGCCAGAAGCTGATGATGCAGCGCCTGGGCGACGCCGGTTTCAAGCTTGAGCCGATGCGCATCGAAGAGGTGGACAACTTCTGGGCCACCCATGGCAATCATGAAGGCCCGGTACTGTGTTTCGCCGGCCACACCGATGTGGTGCCGACCGGCCCGGTACAGGCCTGGCAGAACGATCCGTTCGACGCGTTGATCGACGAACACGGCATGCTTTGCGGCCGTGGCGCGGCAGACATGAAAGGCAGCCTGGCCGCGATGCTGGTGGCCTCGGAACGCTTCGTGAAGGACTACCCGGATCACAGGGGCTCGGTGGCCTTCCTGATCACCAGCGACGAAGAAGGCCCGGCACACCATGGCACCAAAGCGGTGATCCAACGCCTGGCGGCACGCAAGGAGCGCCTGGACTGGTGCATCGTCGGTGAGCCGTCGAGTACCAGCCTGGTAGGCGATGTGGTGAAAAACGGTCGCCGTGGCTCCCTCGGCGCCACCCTCACCGTGCGTGGGGTGCAAGGCCATGTGGCGTATCCGCACCTGGCGAAGAACCCGATTCACCTGGCCGCCCCGGCCCTGGCCGAACTGGCCGCCGAACATTGGGACGACGGCAACACCTTCTTCCCGCCCACCAGTTTCCAGATCTCCAACCTCAATTCCGGCACCGGCGCCACCAACGTGATCCCTGGTGACCTGACGGCGGTTTTCAACTTCCGCTTCTCCACCGAATCTACTGTCGAAGGCCTGCAACAGCGGGTCGCGGAGATTCTCGACAAGCATGGCCTGGACTGGCATGTGGAGTGGGCACTGTCAGGCCTGCCGTTCCTCACCGAACCGGGGGCGTTGCTGGATGCGGTATCGGCCAGCATCAAGGCCATCACCGGGCGCGACACCCAGGCATCCACCAGCGGCGGCACTTCCGATGGGCGCTTCATCGCGACCCTCGGCACACAGGTCGTGGAATTGGGGCCGGTCAACGCGACCATCCATCAGGTCAACGAGCGCATTCTCGCCAGTGACCTCGATGTGCTGACCGAAATCTATTACCAGACCCTGATCAAGTTGCTCGCCTGATGCTCGCCTGCCCCATTTGCAGTGCCCCGTTGAACGCGGTGGACAATGGCGTGGCCTGCCCGGCCGGGCACCGTTTCGACCGGGCGCGCCAGGGTTACCTGAACCTGTTGCCGGTGCAGCACAAGAACAGCCGCGATCCAGGCGATAACCTGGCCATGGTTGAAGCGCGTCGTGACTTTCTCAACGCCGGGCATTATGCCCCCGTGGCCAGGCGCCTGGCCGAGCTGGCCGCAGAACGCAAACCTCAGCGCTGGCTCGATATCGGCTGCGGCGAAGGTTATTACACCGCACAAATCGCCGACGCCCTGCTGCGCGCCGATGGTTATGCCCTGGATATCTCCAAGGAAGCAGTCAAGCGCGCCTGCAAGCGCAACCCGACACTGACTTGGTTGATCGCCAGCATGGCCCGCGTCCCCCTGGCCGATGGGAGCTGCCAGTTTCTGGCCAGCGTGTTCAGCCCGTTGGATTGGCAAGAAGCCAAGCGCCTGCTCAGCCCCGGCGGGGGCTTGATGAAGGTCGGACCGACCAGCGGTCATCTGATGGAATTGCGCGAACGCCTGTACGACGAAGTGCGTGAATACACTGACGACAAGCACCTGGCCCTGGTGCCGCAAGGCATGAGCCTGCAACACAGCGAAACCCTGGAGTTCACCCTCAGCCTGGCCGATCCAAAGGACCGCGCCAATCTGCTGGCGATGACGCCCCACGGCTGGCGCGCCAGCGCCGAGCGCCGGGCCCAGGTCATCGAACAAGCCGGGCCGCTGCTGGTCACGGTGTCGATGCGCTACGATTATTTCGTGCTTCAATAACCTCTTTTCGGGCCCCAGGGCTCCACCGGAATATCCATGCGCCAACCTGATATCGAGATATACCTCAAAGACGCCGACGTCGACTACAAGGCCATCGCCGCCTGGCTGGGCGCCGCCCTGGGGACTTGCACCGACTGGGTGCAGAGGGGCCAGACCTACAAATGCAAGGCTGGCAATGTGCCTGTCACCTGGCTGCCCAAGGCTGTGGGCAAGTGGAACAGCCTGTACCTGGAAAGCGACCAGACCCCGTGGGATGACGACATCGCCTGCGCCCGCGCCGCCTTTGCTGCGCTGAACGTCGAAGTACGTTGCGCGCCGGGGAGCTGGGTCGAGGCAGAAGGTGAAGAAAGCGCCGACACCTGGATTCGTATCAGCGAAGACGGTGAAGAGCAGATCACCTGGAAAACCGCCTGACCTGTGGGAGCGGCGGTGCGACTTGCTCGCGATAGCATCAACTTGGTGTGACTGTACACCGAGGTGCCTGCATCGCGAGCAAGCCCGCTCTCACATTGATATGTCTACAGGCCCACTACATCCTCGGCCTGCAAGCCTTTTTCGCCGGTCACCACGGCGTACTCGACCTGCTGGCCCTCGACCAGGGAACGATGGCCTTCACCGCGAATGGCACGGTAGTGTACAAACACATCCTTGCCGTCCTCACGTTGAATGAAGCCGTAACCCTTGGCATCGTTGAACCACTTCACATTACCGGTTTCGCGCGTTGTCATTTGTTTGCTCCCACTTGCATTTTATTGTTGAGTCAGTGCAATTGAACTGCCGAGTATATGACAGGCTCAAAATCCTTCAACTCAAGTTTACTTCGCTGCTTTTTTGCCGATTTTCGATGAATACGGCACACTATCCACCCGAGCGTCCGCTCGGTTTTTTTCCATCTCAAGCAGCACGCCTATGACCCGCTCCCCGTTCCGCCGCCTGGTATTTGGCACCTTGCGCCGACTGTTGTACCTCTGGGTTCGCTCGGAAACGATCAACCAGCCGTCCCTTACCCTGAATCTGGACCGCAGCCGGCCGGTGTTTTACGTGCTGCAATCGCCCTCGCTGACTGAATTGGCTGTGGTCGATACCGAGTGCACCAAAGCCGGGTTGCCGCGCCCGGTTCTGCCGGTATCGGTCGGCCCGCTGCTTGCGCCCGCCGCGTTCTTCTACCTCACGCCGGACCCGGACTGGCTCGGCCGCCAGGACAAGCGCGGCGCACCGCCGACCCTGACGCGGCTGGTCAACACCTTGACCGAACACGCCGAAGACAATGCACAAATCATTCCGGTCAGCGTGTTCTGGGGCCAGTCGCCTGCCAGCGAGTCAAGCCCGTGGAAGCTGCTGTTCGCCGATAGCTGGGCCGTCACCGGGCGCCTGCGCCGGCTGCTGGGCATCCTGATCCTGGGGCGCAAGACCCGAGTGCAATTCTCCGCGCCAATCAACCTGCGCGAATTGATCGAGCACAATAAAGGCCACGAACGCACCGTGCGAATGGCCCAACGCATCCTGCGGGTACACTTTCGCAACCTGAAAACCGCAGTGATCGGCCCCGACCTGTCCCACCGGCGCAACATGGTGAAGGGTCTGGTCAATATGCCGCTGGTACGCCAGGCGATCCTCGACGAGGCCGAACGGGAAAAGATCACCCCGGAAAAAGCCAAGGCCCTGGCCCTGCGCTATGGCAACGAGATTGCGTCGGACTACACCTACACCGCGATCCGCTTCCTCGAAGTGGTACTGAGCTGGTTCTGGAACAAGATCTACGATGGGATCAAGGTCAATAACATCGAAGGCGTGCAGCAGGTTGCCCAGGGTTACGAGGTGATTTATGTACCTTGTCATCGCAGCCATATCGACTACCTGCTGCTGTCCTATCTGTTGTTCAAGAACGGCCTGACGCCGCCGCATATTGCCGCCGGGATCAACCTGAACATGCCGCTGATCGGCAGCCTGCTACGCCGTGGCGGGGCGTTTTTCATGCGCCGTACGTTCAAGGGCAACCCGCTGTACACCTCAGTGTTCAACGAATACCTGCATACCCTGTTCACCAAGGGCTTCCCGGTGGAATACTTCGTCGAGGGCGGGCGCTCGCGCACCGGGCGCATGCTGCAACCGAAAACCGGGATGCTGGCGATCACCCTGCGCAGCTTCTTGCGTTCCTCGCGCATGCCTATCGTGTTCGTGCCGGTGTACATCGGTTATGAACGTGTGCTCGAAGGCCGTACCTACCTCGGCGAGCTGCGTGGCGCGAGCAAGAAGAAGGAGTCGATCTTCGATATCTTCAAGGTCATTGGTGCCTTGAAACAGCGATTTGGCCAAGTCGCAGTCAACTTCGGTGAACCGATCAAGCTGGCGGAGTTTCTGGATCAGGAACAACCGACCTGGCGTACCCAGGCATTGGCGCCGAACTACAAACCGGCCTGGCTCAATGAAACCACCAACCGCCTCGGTGAAAAGGTGGCGCGCCACTTGAACGAGGCGGCGGCCGTCAACCCGGTCAACCTGGTGGCCCTGGCGCTGTTGTCCACCACGCGCCTGGCCCTGGATGAACAAGCCATGGCGCGCCAGCTGGATCTGTACCTGACGCTTTTGCGTCGCGTGCCCTACTCGCCCCATACCACCCTGCCCGAGGGGGATGGCATGGCACTGATCAAGCACGTCAAGGACATGGACCTGCTGTCGGAGCAGAACGACGCCTTGGGCAAGATTCTGTACCTGGACGAGCAGAACGCTGTCCTGATGACCTACTACCGCAACAACGTGCTGCATATCTTCGCCCTGCCGGCGCTGCTGGCCAGCTTCTTCCAAAGCAGCTCGCGCATGAGCCGCGAGCTGATCCTGCGCTACACCCACGCGCTCTACCCCTATCTGCAATCGGAGCTGTTCATCCGCTGGTCGCTGGAGGAGCTGGACACGGTCATCGACCAATGGCTGGAGGCCTTCGTCGAACAAGGCTTGCTGCGCTTCGAAAAGGACGTGTTCCTGCGCCCGGCGCCGAGCTCACGGCATTTTGTGCTGTTGACGCTACTGTCCAAGAGCATCGCCCAGACCTTGCAACGCTTCTACATGGCGATTTCGCTGTTGCTCAACAGCGGTCAGAACAGTATCAGCGCCGAAGAACTGGAAGACCTGTGCACGATCATGGCCCAGCGCCTGTCGATCCTGCATGGCCTCAACGCCCCGGAGTTTTTCGACAAGAGCCTTTTCCGACATTTTATCCAGACTCTGCTGGAGCAAGATGTGCTGCGTCGCGACGAGGCCGGCAAATTGAGTTATCACGACCTGCTCGGCGAACTCGCCGAAGGCGCCGCCAAGCGCGTACTGCCGGCCGATATCCGCCTGTCGATTCGCCAGGTGGCCCTGCACCGGGTTGATGGTGCGGTCGAGCAACCGGCCCCATCTGAGGAAACCCGCTAGATTTACTGAGGCACCGGGGTGTTTCCGGCGCCACTGACAAGGAGCTGCACCATGAAAAAAATCATTCTCCTGGGCCTGACTGCCCTGCTGGGAGCCTGCCATTCCATGCAACCCACACCAAAAGCCAGCCTTGATGGCGAAGTGTTCTACCTGCAACGTATCGCACTACCGCCGAGCGCCACCTTGAGTGTCAGCCTGCAGGACGTGTCGCTGATGGACGCCCCAGCCGTGACCCTAGCCGAGCAGAAAGGTCCAGTCAAAGGCCAGGTGCCGCTGCCGTTTCACCTCAGCTACGACCCGGCCCAGGTCAAGCCAGGCCACACCTACTCGGTCAGCGCTCGCATCGAACTGGATGGCAAGCTAATGTTCATTACCACCGAGCGCCATTCGGTGCAGTTGAACGGCCAGGACCCACAACCGCTTCGCCTGCGCGTTGATGCCGTAGCCCACTGATCCCGTAATCCAAAAGGAAGCGCCCATGCTCCGTAACTCTCTTCGCCTCACCGCCCTGTGCGCCGGCCTGCTGCTCGGTGCCAACGCCATGGCCCTGTCCCTCGGCGATCTGTCCCAGGGTGACGCCACTGGCGGCCTCAAGGACGCATTGACCCAGGGCGCACAGATCGCCGTCAAGCAACTGGGGGCTCCAGGTGGTTTCAGCAATAACCCGGATGTAAAAATCGGCTTGCCGGGCAAGCTGGGCAAAGTTGCCGACAAGCTGAAAATGTTCGGCATGGGTGATCAGGTGACTCAGCTGGAAACCAGCATGAACAAGGCCGCCGAGACCGCAGTGACCCAGGCTCAGCCGATTTTGGTCAACGCGGTGAAAAACATGAGCGTGACCGACGCCAAGGATATCCTCGGCGGCGGCCAGGACTCGGCGACCCAATACCTGAACAAAAGCAGCCGTGAAGAGATCCGCGCCAAGTTCCTGCCGATCGTCAAGGCCGCCACAGACAAGGTAGGCGTGGCCCAGCAATACAATACCCTTGCTGGCAAGGCCGCTGCCTTCGGCGCATTGGATGCCAAGAGCGCCAACGTCGAGAACTACGTCACCGAGAAAGCGCTCGATGGCCTGTTCGAGATGATTGCCAAGCAAGAAGCAACCATTCGCCAGAACCCAGCGGCTGCCGCGACCAGCCTGGCGAAGAAGGTATTCGGCGCGTTGTAATCCCCGCAGATGACGCCCGTGACTTGCTCAGAGGTGTCATCTGCCAACCTGCGTAACCCCCAACGACACCCGAGGCGCAAGCGCAAGGTGTTGCTGGGGTGCAGGAACGGGCCGCAGCAATTGTGGCCAGGCCTATCTGGCACTGTCCTTCCTGACGCGGAACCACGCGGCATACAACGCCGGCAAAAACAGCAGCGTCAACGCCGTCGCCACAATCAACCCGCCCATGATCGCCACGGCCATCGGCCCAAAGAACACACTGCGCGACAACGGGATCATCGCCAACACCGCTGCTAACGCGGTCAGTACGATAGGCCGGAAGCGCCGCACCGTCGCTTCGATAATTGCCTCCCAGGGTGCAAGCCCAGCCTTGATATCCTGCTCGATCTGGTCCACCAAAATCACCGAGTTACGCATGATCATCCCCGACAGCGCGATGGTCCCCAGCATCGCGACAAAGCCGAAAGGCTGACGGAATATCAACAGGAACAGGGTCACGCCGATCAAGCCCAATGGCGCTGTCAGGAACACCATGATCGTGCGCGAGAAGCTGCGCAGTTGCAGCATCAACAACGTCAGCACCACTACTATAAACAGCGGTACGCCGGCCTTGACCGAATCCTGCCCGCGGGCTGAGTCCTCCACGGTACCGCCTACATCCAGCAAGTAGCCATCCGGCAGTTCGGCGCGTACACCTTCCAGTGTCGGCAGGATCTGCTGAACCAGGGTCGCCGGTTGTTCCTTGCCGTAGATATCAGCACGCACGGTCACCGTCGGCAGGCGATTACGGTGCCAGATGATGCCTTCCTCAAAGCCGTATTCGAGGGTCGCAATCTGCGACAACGCAATACTTTTTCCATTATCCGTCGGCACCGCCAGGCTCGGCAGCAGCGACAGTTCAGTGCGCTCGTGCACGGTGCCGCGCAGGAGGATTTCGATCAACTCGTTGTCCTCCCGGTATTGGCTGACGCTGGAACCGGTCAGGGAACTCTGGAGGAATTTCGACAGATTGGCGGTGCTCACGCCCAAGGCTCGCGCACGGTCCTGATCGACATTGAGGTAAACGACCTTGCTGGGTTCTTCCCAGTCCAGATGCACGTTGACCACATGCGTGTTTTCACGCACCTTGGCCGCAACTTTACGCGCCAGCGCCCGCACCTCTTCGATGTGTTCGCCAGTCACCCGAAACTGCACCGGATAGCCCACAGGTGGACCGTTTTCCAGACGTGTGACCCGTGAGCGCAGCGCCGGAAATTGCTCGTTGAGGGTCTCGATCAGCCAGGTTCGCAGGTTCTCCCGCTCCTCGATGGTCTTGGCCAGTACCACAAACTGGGCAAAGCTGGCCGCGGGCAATTGCTGGTCAAGCGGCAGGTAGAAGCGCGGCGAACCGGTGCCGATGTAGGCCACGTAGTTGTCGATACCTGCATGCTCCTTGAGCAACGCCTCCAATCGCTTGACCTGCTCGGCGGAATTACTCAGGGACGCGCCTTCGGCCAGCTTCAGGTCGACCATCAGTTCCAGCCGCCCGGAGGCCGGAAAGAATTGCTGCGGGACAAAACGGAACAGTGCCACCGAACCGATAAACAGCAGCAGAGTCAGTACGATCACCGTCTTGCGGCGGCGCACGCACCACTCCACCCAACGTCTGACTCGCAGATAAAACGGCGTGCCGTAAGGGTCCGGGCCATCGGCGCCATGTTTGGCCGCATGAATCTTCGCCAGGTCTGGCAGCAGCTTTTCGCCCAGATACGGTACAAACACCACCGCAGCGACCCAGGAAGCCAGCAGCGCAATGGTTACCACCTGGAAGATCGACCGCGTGTATTCGCCAGTACTCGATTGCGCGGTGGCAATCGGCAAAAAGCCGGCCGCCGTGATCAACGTACCGGTGAGCATTGGAAACGCAGTGCTGGTCCAGGCAAAGCTTGCAGCCTTGAGCCGGTCGTAACCCTGCTCCATTTTGATCGCCATCATTTCCACGGCAATGATCGCGTCGTCCACCAACAAGCCCAGGGCCAGCACCAATGCGCCCAGGGATATCTTGTGCAGACCGATACCCAAGTAATACATGGACGCAAAGGTCATCGCCAGCACCAGCGGAATCGCCAGCGCCACCACCATGCCCGTGCGCACGCCAAGGGAGAAAAAGCTCACCAGCAGCACAATCGCCAGCGCCTCGGCCAGCACCTGGACGAACTCACCGACACTGGTTTTCACCGCGGCCGGCTGGTCAGACACCTTGCGCAACTCCATGCCTGCCGGAAGGTTCTTCTGCAAACGGGCGAATTCGCCTTCCAGGGCCTTGCCCAATACCAGGATGTCACCGCCATCGCGCATGGCCACGGCCAGGCCGATCGCGTCATCACCCATGTAGCGCATACGCGGCGCCGGCGGATCGTTGAAACCGCGATGAACCTCGGCTACATCACCGATGCGAAAAGTGCGGTCGGCCACGCGAATCGGAAAATTGCGGATTTGTTCGACCGTCTTGAAGTTACCCGATACCCGCAGTTGCACGCGCTCGCTCGGGGTTTCAAAAAAACCTGCGGTTGAAACAGCGTTCTGTTCCTGCAACGCCTGTTGCACCGCCGCCAGGGGTAGGCCCAGGGTGGCGAGTTTGAGGTTGGACAGCTCGATCCAGATCTTCTCGTCCTGCAAGCCCAGCAGCTCAACCTTGCCTACATCCGGCACCCGTTGCAGCTGGATCTGGATGCGGTCGGCGTAGTCCTTGAGCACGGCGTAGTCGAACCCCTCGCCCGTCAATGCGTAGATGTTGCCGAAGGTGGTGCCGAACTCATCATTAAAAAACGGGCCCTGGATATCCGGCGGCAAGGTTTGGCGGATGTCGCTGATTTTCTTGCGTACCTGGTACCACAGCTCGGGAATCTGCGCAGAATGCATCGAATCGCGAGCCATGAAAGTGACCTGGGATTCACCGGGGCGAGAGAACGACACAATGCGCTCGTACTCGCCGGTTTCCATCAGTTTTTTTTCAATACGCTCGGTCACCTGGCGCGAGACTTCCTGGGCCGTGGCGCCTGGCCAGTTGGTCTTGATCACCATGGCCTTGAATGTGAAAGGAGGATCTTCACTTTGCCCCAGCTTGGTGTAGGACAACGTACCGACGACTGCCAGCAACAGCATCAGGAACAGGACGATCTGGCGATTGCGCAACGCCCATTCGGAAAGATTGAAACCCATCGGGGACTACTCCTTGTTGGCCGCCAGATTCACTACCCGATTGGAGCGATCCACCGGGCGCACCTGCTGGCCCTCATGAAGCACGTGGACACCTGCGGCGACCACCCAGTCAGAGGGGTTCAGGCCTTCCAATACCGGTACGCCGTTCTCGCCAAAAGCACCGATTCGTACGGGCATGCGCTTGAGGGTGTTATCGGTTTTTACCAACCAGACGTAGGACGCCCCATTCTCTGCACTGAGGGCAGAAAGCGGTACTGACAGCGCAATGACACCGTCGGTTTGTATGAATACACGAGCGCTCTGCCCCAGTTCTGCCGGGACTTTGCCTGCGGTGAACGCGACACGCGCAGCGAAGGTGCGCGACTTGGGATCTGCCGCCGGGGACAGTTCGCGAATACGACCCGCAAAGCGTTGGCCCGGTTGGCTCCACAATTCAACGGACACGGGCTGATCTATCTTGAAACGACCGAACGCCTGTTCCGGAAAGCTGATCAGCACCTCGCGCTCACCATCGGTGGCCAAGGTGAAAACCGTCTGCCCGGCAGATACAACTTGACCGACTTCCACCGCGCGCCTGGCCACGACCCCGTCCTGAGGCGCGCGCAACACGGCATAGCCGGCCTGGTTACTCGCTACGTCAAATTCAGCTTTGATCTGCTTGAGACGTGCCAAGCCTGAACGGTACAGGTTTTCGGAATTGTCGTACTGGGAGCGGCTAACCATCTGACGATCCATCAGGGTCTTGTAGCGATCCCGCTCGGCCCGCACCAGGCTCAGGTTGGCCTCGGCCGCCGCAACCTGGGCGCGGGTTGCTTCCAATTGCAGGCGCACATCCTGGGGATCGAGTTCTGCCAGCGGCTGGTTCGCCTTGACCCGCTCGCCCTCCTCCACCATTCGGCGACTGACTTTGCCACCAATGCGAAAGGCCAGGTCCGGCTCATAACGGGCACGCACCTCACCGGGATAACTGTCCACCGCCTGAGCCGAAGGCTCTGGCTGCACCACCATGGCCGGGCGCACCGTGGTTTGGGCCGCTTCTTCATGGCCGCAGGCAGCCAACAGGAAAAGCAGGCTGGCTGGCAACGCGAGAAGCAGGAAAGTGCTGCGCATGCTGAAGGACCTTTCGCTAATGGTGCTAGGAATAATTATACTGGCCGGTATGTTATTAATACCAAACTCACCAGTCCAGTATTAAAGTGAAAATGTCCGACAATCCTGTAAACACCAATAGTCCCGGGCGTCCCAAGGACATGGCAAAACGCCATGCCATCCTCGATGCAGCAAAAATCCTGTTTTTGAGCAATGGCTATGCAAGCACCAGCATGGATGCCGTGGCGCTGGAGGCCGGCGTGTCAAAACTGACCGTCTATAGCCACTTCACTGACAAGGAAACCCTGTTCACCGCAGCTGTAGTGGCCAAGTGCGAAGAACAATTGCCGGTGATGTATTTCGAGCTACCCGAAGGCGTGTCTGTAGAGACGGTGCTGCTGAACATCGCCCGTGGCTTTCATCAACTGATCAACAGCGACGAGTCAGTGAACCTGCACCGCCTGATGATGACGTCGGGCAACCAGGACTCGAAACTGTCGCAGATTTTTTTTGAAGCCGGCCCCATGCGCATGTTGCAGGGCATGGAACGCTTGCTGGGCAAGATCGACCAGCATGGCGCACTGCGCATCGATAAGCCGTTCAAGGCGGCCGAGCATTTCTTTTGCCTGCTCAAGGGCACGGCCAACTTCTGCCTGCTGTACGGCTGCGGCGAACGGCTGAGCGATGCCGCCGCCGAAGAGCATGTACAGGAAGTGGTGGAACTGTTTATGCGGGCGTATGGGGCTTGCGCAGTTGCAAGCGGTTAGCTACAAGCGGCAAGAAGGGATCGCTTGCAGCTAACCGCTTGCAGCTTAAACCTTAAACCTTGAGCGCCTTCTTGGGATAAATGTCATAGCGACTGGATTTGCCATCCAGCGCATGGCTCGGCTTGGGCCCTTCAATACAGGGCGCCTTGCGTGGACGCTTGACTACTACCCGATGGCTGGCCAGGGCCAACGCCGCTGCCAGCAGCGCCGGCGCATCCGGATCATCGCCCACCAGCGGTCGGAACAAGCGCATTTCCTTCTTCACCAGGGCGGTTTTCTCACGGTGAGGAAACATCGGGTCGAGGTAGATCACCTGGGGCGGCTCGCCTTGCCAGTCGCGCATCACTTCGATGGAATTGCCCTTGAGCAAGGTCATCCGCGCCACAATCGGCGCCACTTCAAAATCATCCGCCCCGCGCGCCAGGCCATCTTCCAGCAAGGCGCCAATCAACGGCTGGCGCTCGATCAAGCTCATCTCGCAGCCGAGGCTGGCCAGTACGAATGCATCCTTGCCCAATCCGGCCGTGGCATCCAGCACCCGTGGCCGCACACCTTGGGCCACGCCCACCGCCTTGGCGATCATCTGCCCACTGCCACCGCCGTAGAGCCGGCGATGAGCCGCCCCACCCTCGACGAAATCCACCCGAACCGGCCCCGGCGCGTCAGGCCCCAGTTGCTGCAACTGTAAGCCGTGCTCACCCACCTGCAGGGAAAAATCCGCTGCGGCCAGTTGCAAAGGCAATCCAAGCTGCTCGGCCCACTGCTGGGCACGGTCCTGGAAACTATCGGCCAAGGCCTCGACCCGGATGCGGCTGGCCGCGGGTTGCTCACTCATCTGTCGCCACGCTCAAAAATATTAAGGATCGGCCAATAACGGCCGATAAAAAAGTATCAGGCATTTTGCCAGAGCTGAGCGTCGACCGAGAGAAATGTCAGACATTCATTCGTTATTCACCGGTGTACTGCCGACCCACAACCACTACGGCCTGCGCAATACCCAAGCGCTGGCCGGCGTCAGTCACGTGTGGCAGGACTTCTTCGCCCGGGCGTTGGCCGAGCAGCTTGGCCAGGCGCCTGGCACGGCATTGGCCGAAGATACGCAACCGGCGGATGCCTCGGTAGAACCCAGTGCGGGCAGCGACCTGCTGAGCCAGATCGTGACCCAGCGCCATTGCGATGTGCAGGATACGGAAATCGCGCCGCCTGAACCGCTATTCCTGCCGATTGCCGAATTCGAAATGGACTTGCTGCCACCCGCTGCCACACCGTTCCCGGACGAAGAGCTCGTCGCGCAGCAACGCCAACAGGATTTTGAAAGCGGCTGGGTACGACCGATCGTGCTGAACGCCGGTCAGCCGTTGCCCGATCCGGGCCCGGCGCCGCAGCCCAAGCCGCTGTTCCTGCCGATCGCCGAATTCGAACTGGCGCTGTTACCGCCCCCCGCCGAGCCGTTCCCGATTGAAGAACAGGTGGCACAGCAAAAAGCCCTGGACTTCGATTGCGGCTGGGCTCGCCCGCTGATTCTCCACAACCTGCGGCTGGCGGCCTGACCTTCAGCGACAGACCCACCACGGCCCCATGTCCAGATGGAAGTGGTTGCGATGGGCAGCGTTGTAGTCCGGGCTCAACACCACATTGAAATCACTGCAGGCACTGTCGCGAACCTGACGCAGGAAGCGCGCCTTGGCGCCGTCTCCCGGCCAATCCTTCAGTACATTTACGCTACGGCCATCCGCCAGGCGGAACCCGGCGATATCCAGGGCATTGGCCGACGCGTGCTGGCTTAGACGCCCTTCAGCGCGGTTGTACATATTGCGACAGGCGAAACTGCCCAGATGATCGACCCGCGTCACCGCCTGGCCAAACACGGCCTGGGCCGCCGGCTGCAAGCTGTGACGCTCGAACAAGGCAAACGCTACCGCCAGCGGGCAACTGGCCAGAAAACTGCTGCTCAGGCCCACATCAGCGCCCTGAACCCGTAGCGTGTTACGCAGCGGGCAAGCCGCGTCAGCAGGGCTATCGGCTTGATGGCTGACCCGCAGCCCGGAAGTTTTAAGCACTTGATCACAAAGCAGTGGATCGTTTTGCAAACGCCCCAGCTTGAAGCGCGTCAGCGGGCCGGGGGTCGCACGCACATCCAGCGGCGCCCAGGGGTTCCATTTGGCATCCAGCGGCACCCAGCCGCGCCATACCCCCAGCAGCAAACCAGCACCCAACACCAGCAGCAGGCCAAGCACTTTGAACAAGCGCATGGATCAACCCTTGAACAATTGATTGGCCTGACTGAACGGCATCGAGCGCTCGGTAAAGGCGAAGGTGCCCGTTTCGTGAATCTCCCGGGCGGCCCGGAAGAACTCGCCATACGCTGCCAACGCCATGGCCGAGCCGACGCTGATGCGCTTGACCCCCATCTCGCTCAACTGCGCCACCGACAGTTTGAGGCCACCGGACATCAATACATTCACAGGTTTTGGCGCCACGGCGCGCACCACCGCCAGCACCTCTTCGGCACTGCGCAAACCGGGGGCGTAAAGCACGTCGGCACCCGCTTCGGCGTAGGCCTGCAAGCGGCGGATGGTGTCTGGCAAATCCAGCCGGCCATGCAGGAGGTTTTCCGCGCGGGCAGTCAACATGAACGCAAACGGCAAGCTGCGCGCGGCGGCGACGGCGGCCTCGATGCGCTCTACGGACAGGTCAAAGGAGTAGATAGGATCGACCGTAATCCCGGTGGCATCTTCGATGGAGCCTGCGATTATGCCGGTAGCGGCCACCCGTAGAATCGTTTGGGCACAGCCCTGTGGCGTATCGCTGAAACCGTTCTCCAGGTCAGCGGCCACGGGCAGCGTGGTGGCCTGGGCAATCATCGCGGCATTGCCCAGCGTGTCTTCCAACGACAGCGCCCCTTCGGCATCCGGACGCCCAAGGCTGAACGCAAAGCCGGCACTGGTGGTGGCCAAGGCTTCAAAACCGAGACTGGCAAGCATTTTGGCCGAGCCGGCGTCCCACGGATTGGGCATTACGAATGCACGATCACGCTCGTGCAGGGACTTGAAGGTTTCGGCGCGAAGGGCTTGAGCATCCATGACTGACTCCTGGCGAGAAAGATTGATAACGCCCCTAGAGTAACCCCAGTTGCTCCATCGCAGGTTCACGATGTAGTTGCGCCAGGGCCGGCAAGCCGGGCAACCGCACCATCAGTTTTTCATGAAAGCGCATGGCCAGTTGAGCCGCCAGGCGATTGTCGGAGGTATGCAGGAATACGTAAGGAGTGCGACCTTCTTCGATCCAGCCGGCGACTTTTTCAATCCACGGCACCAGGAAGGGATCATTGGCCTCCAGTTCTGGATGGCCGATAAAGCGCACTTGGGGGAATTGCGTCAACGCCGCCGGACGGGGTGGCACCTTGGGCTTTTTGGATTGAGCATGCAGCACTGCGGCTGAGGTCGAGGTGCAACTGAACAACGCGCGCGGATCAAGGCAGATGCGTTCCACGCCACGGTCACGCAACAGACGATTGAGCATACGTTCGGAATCGCCCTTGTCGAAGAATGCGTCATGGCGCACTTCCACTGCCAACGGGTGCTCCAGGCCGTCGATAAAGCCCGCCAGCTCGCCCAGGCGCTGCGGGGTAAAGGTGGCGGGCAGTTGCAACCACAGCGGAGAAATTCGCTCCCCCAGCGGGTTCATCAAGCCAAGAAAACTTTCCGCTGCCGGCAACTGCGCGAGCAAGTCACCACTGTGGCTGATGTCACCGGGAAACTTGGCAGTGAACCGGAAGTGCGCGGGCATGATCTCGGCCCAGCGTTGCACCGTGGCCACCGAGGGCCGCGCATAGAACGTGGTATTGCCCTCTACGGCATTGAAGACTTGGGAGTAAAGCCCGAGAAACTCATTGGCGCGCGCGTCCTGCGGATACAGGTACTCACGCCAGGCGTTCTCACTCCAGGACGGGCAACCGAGGTAGTACGGCAGCAACATCAGATGTAGATATCAAGGCCCAGCACTTCCATATCCCATTCGACAAAGCCGGCAGTGGTCAGGTAGCTGGCCAGGGCCGTGGCCACGCTTTTGCTCATCGAGCGCGGGAACAGCATGTCTTGCTGACGCGCAGGCACACCACCGACACGCGCGCCATTGGCGGAGCCGGCAGGGCCCGGGGATATTTCAGAGTGGACTTCAATGAAATCGGGAGAGTCTTCGACGGACTCGCCTACCGTCACGGTTGCCTTGCGTGGCTTGCGCTTGAGTGGGTAGGACTGGGATGAGAAGCCGTCTATACGCATGATGCAGACTCGGTATCAGTGATGGCAATTTAGCGAGCCTTTCCATGGCGCGCAAATGCTCTGGTGATCACTAGAACATATAAATACGTAAAGGTTTAAACAGGGGCACGGTTTCTGACGATTGGCGGTGATTCGCCGCGATCACAATGACTACTTTGCAGCCTGACGCTCAGCCTTGGTCGCCGCCACCTTATCGCGCAGATATACCGGTTGCGCCTGATCTGCCGGGATCGCCTCGCCCCGCTCCCAGGCAAACCGCGCCAGGGCCAGCAGGTCTTCGGCGTGAGGCAACATGGTGCGATCCTGGCCTTCGGGCTGCACGGCGATCCGCTGCGCATAACCCCAACCGGTGCCCGCACCAAACCAGTCGCCACTGGCATCCCCAGGCAAGGCTGCCATTTCAGGCGGCTGCACCGCTTCGACACCCACCAGCCGCATCTCGCCAGCGGTTTCACGGTAGCAACCCCAATAGACTTCATCCATGCGCGCATCAATGGCGGCCGCCACCTGGCGTGCACCATGTTCGCGCAACGCCCGCTGCGCCAGTACCGCCAGGTTGGACACCGGCAACACCGGCCGCTCCAGTGCAAAGGCCAGGCCCTGCACCACACCAATGGCGATGCGCACGCCAGTGAACGCCCCCGGTCCACGACCAAAGGCGATAGCGTCCACCGCCGACAACGTCGTGCCTGCATCGAGCAGCAATTGCTTGATCATTGGCAGCAGCTTTTGCGCGTGCAGGCGCGGAATCACCTCGTAATGGCTCGTTACCTTGCCATCGTGCAGCAAGGCAACGGAGCAAGCTTCAGTCGCGGTGTCCAGGGCCAGCAAGGTGCTCATCGGTGTTTGCGTCCAAATTTGAAGAAAGTGCGCCAGTATAAACAACAACGGCCCGCAAGCGGGCCGTTGAACGTCAAGCCAATCGCTGGATCAGCTTAGCGCTTGCATCACCTTGGCGGTGATCGCTTCAACCGAGCCAACGCCTGGGATATGGCTGTACTTCGGCTTGCCTTGAGCTGCCGACAGCTTCTGGTAGAAATCCACCAGCGGCTTGGTCTGTGAGTGGTAGACCGACAGGCGATGACGCACAGTCTCTTCGGTGTCGTCTTTACGCTGTACCAGATCTTCGCCAGTGACATCGTCCTTGCCTTCAACCTTGGGTGGGTTGTAGACAGTGTGATAAACGCGACCCGAGGCTTCGTGGACACGGCGACCGGCAATGCGCTGGACGATCTCTTCGTCTTCGACGGCGATCTCGACCACGGCATCCAGTTCTACGCCGGCCTTCACCAGGGCTTCAGCCTGGGGAATGGTGCGTGGGAAGCCGTCGAACAGGAAACCGTTCTTGCAGTCGTCCTGGCTGATGCGCTCCTTGACCAGGTTGATGATCAGGTCGTCGGAGACCAGGCCACCGCTGTCCATCACGCTCTTGGCGATCAGGCCCAGCTCGGTGCCAGCCTTGACGGCCGCACGCAGCATGTCGCCGGTGGAGATTTGTGGAATGCCGAATTTTTCAGTGATGAACTTTGCCTGAGTACCTTTACCGGCCCCGGGAGCTCCCAGCAGAATGACGCGCATCGATGTGCTCCTCAATTTTTTATAGAGATGACGCTCGGATTCGCCGCTTGGGGCCAATCTCGTAGAAATATGCTCGTAAAAATACGGGTCCAGGCCGCCCAAACGGCCAAAGGCTGATCAAGATACACAGCAGGCCCTAACCACACAAGCCGCCAAAAGTCGGAAGAACCCGCGTCGGGCAAGCCTTTTAGTCGAGGTATCCCTTGGCGCAACCCCGACACAAAACCGCCGGCGCCCTCCTTCAGGGGCAACCGGCGATTTTATCTGCAAGCCCTTGAGAACACATTGAAAATGTCAGCCGGTGTTACGCAACCCCGCCGCAATTCCGGCCACAGACACCAGCAGCGCCTGTTCCAGAGGGCTGTCCTGTGCCGCTTCCTGCTTGCGAGACCGCGCCAGGAGTTCGGCCTGTAACAGGTGCAACGGGTCAAGGTAGGTGTTGCGCAGGCGGATGAACTCCAGGGTGTCTGGGCTGTGGGCGAGCAACTGCGACTGGCCGGTCAGGCCCAACACCACCTCGCACGCCTGCGACAATAGGTCGCGTAAGTGCGCGCCCAATGGCCGCAGGTCGTCCTGCACCAGGCGCTCGTCATACAGCCGGGCAATATCGGCATCCGCCTTGGCCAGGACCATTTCCAGCATATCGATACGAGTTCGGAAGAATGGCCATTGCTCGCGCATCTGCCCCAACAACTGACCTTCGCCGCGCGCCAGCGCCTTGCTCAACGCCGCTTCCCAGCCCAACCAGGCCGGCAACATCAGGCGGGTCTGTGTCCAGCCGAAGATCCACGGAATCGCGCGCAAGCTCTCGATGCCTCCGGCGCGGCGCTTGGCCGGGCGGCTGCCCAGTGGCAAACGGCCCAGTTCCTGTTCTGGGGTGGATTGGCGGAAATACTCGACGAACTGCGGATTCTCCCGCACGACGGCGCGGTAGGCATTGACGCCATCCGCTGCCAATTGATCCATCAAGTTACGCCACGCCGGCTGCGGAGGTGGCGGAGGCAGCAACGTCGCCTCCAGTACTGCTGCCAGGTAGAGGTTGAGGTTTTGCTCGGCGATGTCTGGCAGGCCGAACTTGAAGCGGATCATTTCGCCCTGTTCGGTGGTACGGAAGCGCCCGGCCACCGACCCCGGCGGTTGCGACAGGATCGCCGCGTGAGCCGGACCGCCGCCGCGACCGACAGTGCCACCGCGACCGTGGAACAACAACAGTTCCACTTGCTGCTCGCGACAGATCTCCACCAGGCGCTCCTGGGCACGGTATTGCGCCCAAGCCGCCGCGGTGGTGCCCGCGTCCTTGGCCGAGTCCGAATAGCCGATCATCACTTCCTGCGGCCCTTGCAACCGCGAGCGATAGCCCGGCAGCAGCAATAGACGCTCGATCACCGGGCCGGCGTTGTCCAGGTCCGCAAGGGTCTCGAACAACGGCACCACGCGCATCGGGCGCTGTACGCCGGACTCTTTGAGCAACAGTTGCACCGCCAGTACATCAGATGCCGCGCCCGCCATGGAGATGACGTAGGAACCAAGGGACGCCTCAGGCGCCGCAGCAATTTCCTTGCAGGTATTGAGTACCTCGGCGGTGTCTGCCGATGGCTTGAAGTAACCGGGCAGCAACGGGCGACGGTTGGCCAGCTCTTGCATGAGGAAGGCAATCCGCGCGTCCTCGTCCCAATCCTCATAACGACCCAGGCCCAGGTAGTCAGTAATCTCGGTCATGGCCGCCGAATGCCGACTGGAATCCTGACGCACATCCAGGCGTACCAGGAACAGGCCAAACGTCACGGCGCGGCGCAGGCAATCAAGCAACGGTCCGTCGGCAATCACCCCCATCCCGCACTCATGCAGGGATTGGTAGCACAGCTGCAGCGGCTCCAGCAGGTCGCGGTTGTTTTGCAGCACTTCGACGGGTGCCGGGGTGATGGCAGTCAACGAGGCGTGCGCCCAATTGCGTGTCGCGCGCAGACGCTCGCGCAGTTGCTTGAGCAAGGCCCGATAGGGTTCGACGCTGTCACCGACCCTGGCCTGCAACTCTGGGCTGGCGCGCTGCATGGACAGTTCGGACGCCAGGTGATCGATGTCGCGCAAATACAGGTCGGCCGCCATCCAGCGCGCCAGAAGCAGTACTTCGCGGGTCACGGGGGCGGTGACATTGGGATTGCCGTCGCGATCGCCGCCCATCCATGAAGCAAAACGGATCGGTGCCGCCTCCAGGGGCAAGCGCAGGCCGGTGGCGGCGTGCAGGGCCTGATCTGCCTTGCGAAGGTAATTGGGGATCGCGTGCCACAACGAGTGCTCGATCACCGCAAAGCCCCACTTGGCTTCGTCTACCGGCGTGGGCCGGATGCGGCGGATCTCTTCGGTGTGCCAGGCTTCGGCGATCAATCGTTGCAGGCGCTGGCGGATCTGCTCGCGCTCGGCGCCGGTCAGGTCGCGATGGTCCTGCAGGGCCAGTTGCGCGGCAATCGCATCATATTTCTGGATCAGGGTGCGGCGTGCCACTTCGGTCGGGTGCGCCGTAAGGACCAGTTCGATATCCAGGCGCGCCAACTGCCGGGCCAGGGATTCGCCACTGTGGCCTTCACGCTGCAGACGCGCCAGCAACTGCGGCAACACCCGCGACTCGAAAGGCGCTGGCCGGGACTCATCGCGGCGGTGGATCAGTTGGTATTGCTCGGCAATGTTGGCCAGGTTGAGGAACTGGTTGAAGGCCCGCGCCACCGGCAGCAACTCGTCCTCCTGCAATTGATTGAGGCTGGCGCTCAGCTCTTCGCCGGCCGCCTGGTCCGGGGCTGCGCCACGGCGATCGGCCTTGGCGCCTTTGCGAATCTGCTCGATCTTGTCGAGAAATTCGTCGCCATATTGCTCTCGAATCGTATTGCCCAACAGTTCACCCAGCAGGTGAACATCTTCACGCAAGCGTGCATCGATATCGCTCATCAACCAATCTCCAGCCAGAAATCCGGGGGCGCCTCGATCCACAAGAGTGCCGCCGACGCCCGCGTCTGACAAGGACCCGTGCAATCGACTTTAAACCTTGCGGCATGCAGCTAGTCTCAACAGTGCCGGGATATGCAAATAACCCCCGGCCAGGCCATCGGGGGGGGAAAGCCCCTCGCCACAGGTCACTCATCACCGCCCGCCAACCGTGGGCTTCATTGAGGTTGCCATGAAAATCCGAGAACTGGCCCAACATTGGGAAGAAAATGCCAAGGGTCGCCTGACCAAAACCGAATATGCCATCCACCTGGACGTGGAGTCTGCCGCCAGACTGGCCGCCCTCAGCGAGATGTACCCTAAACGTCATACCGAGGAATTGCTCGGTGAACTGATCGGCGCGGCGCTCGAAGAGCTGGAAGCGAGCTTTCCCTACATCAAGGGCAAGCACGTGGTTGCCACTGATGAAGAGGGTGACCCGCTGTATGAAGATGTAGGACTTACGCCACGATTCCTGTCGCTTTCGCGCCGTTATCTGCAGGATCTGTCATCGCTGCCCGACAATCAGCAACACCGATAAATTCCCGTAGAAACACCTTCCCCCGGGATTTCCGGACTCCCCCAGAGTCCGGGAACCCTGTTCGTACGCCAACGGGGCTGGTCGCCATGCGCTAACCGCCCAGTCAGATTTCTTCAGAATTTATTTTCGGGCAAATCGCCATCTTTGCTGAACTATTCAAAAAAGCCTCGGGTCACAGCCAGTACGCCATCACTGGAACAGCCGTTTGAAAACACATTCTGAGCGCTACAGCCGGAACTGCAGACGCTGACCACGGCAGATGGATTTGATGTTTTTTCAGGAATTATCCAATGGAGTTGAAGACAATGAAGACCAGCACTGCCAAATCCTCGTTTAACCACCTGCGCGGGCTCAAATTGGCCGCGCTGGCAATCGGTACCAGCTTCGTCCTGGCTGGCTGTGCCGGCAACCCGCCGACCGAGCAGTACGCTGTAACCCAATCGGCGGTGAACAGCGCCGTGAGCGCTGGCGGCACCGAATTCGCCGCAGTGGAAATGAAAGCGGCCCAGGACAAGCTCAAGCAAGCCGAACTGGCCATGCATGACAAGAATTACGAACAAGCGCGTCGCCTGGCCGAACAAGCCGAATGGGATGCTCGCGTTGCAGAGCGCAAGGCCCAGGCCGCCAAGGCTGAACTGGCTGTGAAGGATTCCCAGAAGGCTGTTGAGGAACTGCGTCGGGAAGGCATGCGCCCTGCTGCTATCCAGCACAAGTAAGCGCTACCTCTGATCGCACTGCACCTGAAATCGAATTGAAAGGACGACACCACCATGCGTAAACAATTGATGATCCCTGCCCTGCTGGCGATGAGCGTTGCACTGGCGGCTTGCTCCACCCCGCCGAACGCGAACCTGGAAAATGCGCGGACCAACTTCTCGGCCCTGCAATCCAACCCGCAGGCAACTAAAATTGCCGCCCTGGAAACCAAGGACGCCGGCGAATGGCTGGACAAGGCCGATAAAGCCTACCGAAACAACGAAGACGAGAAGAAAGTCGACCAACTGGCCTACCTGACCAACCAGCGCGTTGAAGTGGCCAAGGACACCATCGCCCTGCGTGAGTCCGAGGGCAAACTGAAAAACGCTGGCGATGCACGCGCCCGCGCCCTGCTGGAAGCCCGTGACGCGCAGATCAAGCAGCTGCAAAACAGCTTGAATGCCAAGCAGACTGATCGCGGCACCCTGGTGACCTTTGGCGACGTGCTGTTCGCGACCAACAAGGCCGACCTGAAATCCAGCGGCCTGGTAAACATCAACAAACTGGCGCAATTCCTTCAGGAAAACCCAGACCGCAAAGTGATCGTTGAAGGTTACACCGACAGCACCGGCAGCGATGCCTACAACCAGGCCCTGTCTGAGCGTCGAGCCACTTCGGTACAGGTTGCACTGATCAAGATGGGCGTGAACCCAAGTCGCATCGTGACCGCCGGCTACGGCAAAGCCTACGCGGTTGCCGATAACTCCAGCGTATCGGGCCGTGCCATGAACCGCCGCGTTGAAGTGACCATTTCCAACGACAACCAGCCGGTCAAGCCACGCTCGTCGGTTCGGTAACTTGCCTGACGCTGCATGAAAAAGCCCCGTTTTTGCAGACGGGGCTGTCTTGAAAAGGGCCACCTTGCCAGAGCAAGCTGGCCCTTTTTATGTTTTAAACGCCGATTTTATTAGGGTTTTCCGCAGGCATCATCGAATGCATGCTTGGCTGGCCTTGGCCTTGCTGCCCCTGCATGCCTTTCTGGCCACTCATCATTTGTTGAAGCATTTGCCCGATATCTTGCCCCCCATTGGCGCCACCTGAACCGCCACCGCCTTGGGCGCCCTGACCGCCGCCCATAATCAGCTCCAGAAGCTTCTTGAGCATTTCCGGATCAAGTCCGCCTTGCTGTTGCTGGCCGACACCTTGCTGTTGCTGGCCGACCTGCTGTGCGCCCTGGCCAGACATCATGTTGCCTATACCGCCCACGTTTCCAAGAGCACCAATACCCATAGTCATACTCCACAGTCAGCTGTTAAAAAATCAGCAGCAATGCTGATGACAGGTATGTGGCGTCCTACAAATAATGGTTCCACGTTTCCGAATGACAGAAAGGCAAGGGATACTCAGCAGCAGGAAACCCTGATCACTATTGATAGGAAATTTCAGCCTAGGGGTTTTTACGCCGGCCTTTGCGTCGGCAGCACTGTGCGCCATGAGCGCATTGTCGCCCTTGCTGCCGTGCACCGTGAAGGTTGCGCTTGAAACGCAGCTTATGGCTCTAGTTGCGGAGTCTCCTGGCCCATGCAGCGCACCGCTTGTTTCTTGTTGTTTACCAGCACGCCACTCAAGCCTTTTTGTTCGGTGTCGAACATCACCAGCACGCCATCAATACACTGCGCCACTTGCGCTGCCGGGGTCAGGGAAACTTTGTAGTCCTCGCCCGGAATGGTCTTGAGCATGGTGAAATCGCTGAGCAACAGCGCATCCTGCGGCTTGGCAAAGTGCAGGTAGCCGTAATACCACAGGCAGCCAACGGTGCCGATGATGGTGCCGATACCGGTAAGAATCAGGGGGATCATATTGCGTTCTTCGCTCATTGCGGGCTCTCTGATGGTGCTGTTCTGGAGTTCGGCGCCACCGGGTAATTGGGAATTTCCCCCAGGCGGCGCAGGCCATTGAAGTGCTGCGGGTCGTCAAGGTAACGCAGCATCACCGTTTGCCAAGTCTTGTCGGCGAAGGTCTGCACATGCCCACCCCGGGTCAATTGCAGCACCCTCGGTGGGGGCGCAGCTTGATACAGACGGATGCCGTTGGAAAGCGGCACGATCGGATCATCCAGGCTATGGAACAACAGTTTCGGCACGCCGCCCAGTTGTGCCATGGACTGGATCGCACTGTCGCTGTCGGGCACCAGCCACGACAACGGCACCTGGAACGGCCATGTTAGCCAGGATGTGCTCAAGGCAAATTGCCCTACATCACGATAACTGGCGGGGACTCCGTCCAACACCAGCGCCTTGAGGCGATGCTGGCGTTCGGGATGCTCCACCAGATAGTGCACCGCCAACGCGCCGCCCAGGCTTTGGCCGAGCACCACCAGTGGCTGGCCCTGGGTCTCGGGCGCCTGGTCGAGCCACTGGAAGGCGGCGTCCAGGTCCTGGTAAATCGCCGGCAGCGAGGGCTTGCCTTCGGATAAGCCATAACCGCGATAGTCCAGCAACAGCACCTGATACCCCTGCTGCGGCAGCCACCAACTGCCACCCAAGTGCCAGGACAGGTTGCCACCGTTACCGTGCAGGTGCAGCACCGTGCCTTTGAGCGGTACACCTGGCTTGGCTGGCAGCCACCAGGCGTGAAGTTTGATACCGTCGGCGCTGGTGAGGGTGACGTCGCGGTATTGCAGACGGGCCTGCTCAGGTGTGAATGGCAGGCCGGGTTCGGGATAGAACAGTAGCGAACTGCAGCCGCCCAAGGTCAGTAGCAGGCAAAGAATGCCGAGGATTCTCATCCGTTGAAACCTCATGATTGAACCTGAATAGCTACGCCCCTTGCTTGCGAAGATCCCTGGCGCAGCGTTTATCCAGATGGACGCGTTATCGTCAGCGACCTTCGCGGGCAAGTTCGAGCGGGGTTAAAGGATGTTGGAGTAGTCCGCCTCGATCCGGTCCAGGCTCAAGTGATTGAGGAAGTTGGAGAAACACATCCACGCTGCCAATGCATTCATGTCGCGGAACTGCTCGGGCAAGTATTTGGGTGGCACCACCAGGCCTTCATCCACCAGTTGGCGCAAGGTGCGCATGTCTTCCAGGGTGGTCTTGCCGCAGAACAACAGCGGCACCTGCTCCAGCTTGCCTTTGCGCACGGCCAGCTGGATGTAGTTGTAGACCATGATAAAGCCCTTGAGATAGGACAAATCCTTGGTAAACGGCAACCCCGTCGGCGTCGAGCCGCGAAACACCCGGCTGGCGTTGCCATAGCTTTCGGCCATTTCAAAACCCTGCTCGCGGAAAAACTCGAATACCTGCAGGAAGTCGGCGCCCTCCTCCACCATGTGAATCGCCCGGGTGCGGTTGGTCAGCTTGCGCAAGCGACTGGGATAAGAGGCAAACGTGATGATCTCCATCAGGATCGCCAGGCCTTCCTGGGTCACGGTGGACGACGGCGGGCCCTTGGAGAGAAAAGTGCAGATTGGCTGGTTCTGGCCATTGAGCGTGGTGCCCACATGTACCAGCCCTTCGTGGACTTCCAGGGCGCGTACGTCGCGGTCGTTGAACATCGCATCGGCGCGGATCTTGATGTAGTCCGCCCCCGCCGCCGCGTCGGCGACAATGCCATCGGACTCGAACACCCGGATCGTTTCCTCGGCCTCGCCAAATACCTTGTTCAGGCGACTTTGCAGCAGGCTGACGGCATCCTTGGCGGTCAAGGTCTTGGCTTCGTCCTTGAGATCGCCACGGCCATCGATATTGTTCAGGTAATCGGACAGCATCAGGCCCAGGTCAGCCAGCGTCGGATCGCCAGCGTGGAAAGCATCGGAAGCCGCGCCGTAGAGTTCCTGGGAGATCAACCCGAAGTCATCGGTGCCCCGCGCCTCAAGCATGCGTACCACCATGCGGTATTCCTTGCACATGCGGCGCATGATCTGCCCGACCGGGTTGAACTGGCCCAACTGGCGGGTGATGTCGCGCTCGATGTTCTGGAACTCCAGCTTTACCGCACTGGAATCGAACGACAAAGGCCGGTTCAGGTAATAGTCACGGTTCACCGCCGGCATTTCCTTGCCCTTGGCCTTGAGGAACCCCTGGCGAATATTGTCGTCCCACTTCACGGCGTCGAGGACGCGAATCGGTGTTTGCGCCAGCACGATTCGATCGGACAAGGTGCGTATCGTCTGCTGGTAATCGTCCACCCGGTACTTCCTCTTTAAACATTATTGAGCAACGCGTTGATAGCGCACGGCTTCGACAAAGACATCAGTGTTGGCCGGGTCATCCAGATAAGCAAAGACCTGGGCCATGGGACTGTCGATCAAGGTCGCGTCGCCTTCGACCGTTTCAACCGTGCGCCCGTTCAAGGCCTTCTGCGCGATGGCCTGGTCGACCTGCTCAAGATCGAGGTTGTAGACCACCAACTCGTGTTTTTCGCTGAATTCAAAGCCTGCCAACAGGAAATGACCGCCAAAGTCTTTGGGCAATGGCGCCGACAGGTACCAGCGCCCCCCATGATTAGACACGGTGAACAGGTACTCATCGCGCTGGCCCGGCTTGGCCTTGGGGTAGCTCACGGCCTTGTAGCGATGCTCGCCGACGTAGCTGATCTGCAGATTGAGCGGCTCGCCCCAGGCATTCTTGCTCGACCATTTGCCAAGCAGGCCGGCGGGCGCCGCTTCGCGGTCCGGCAGCGGATCCTTGAAGGTCACCAGGCAGCCGCTGAGCAGCAGGAACGACAACGCGATCACAACGACACGCCAGGCTTTCATTAAAAGGTGATCTCCTACAGGGTAGTGATTACACCGAAGCCAACACCAAATGCATGTAACGCTTGAGAATCTCAAGCATTTCTTCGCCGGTCAGCGACTCGGGCTCGAACAGCAGGCCCTGATATTCCATCCGACTGATAATCGCCGTCAACACTTTGGCATCCTGCTCCGGCTCGCGGGAGCCCAATACCTGGAAAAACTGCCCGGTGCCTTGCAATAGAATCTGCTGGTGGGAACGTACCAGATCGGCCAGGCGCGGATTCAACAAGGCTTCCTGGCGGAATGCCTGCTCGGCCATCAAGTACTCGCGACGGGTAAGCAGTTGGCGCAGCACATAGTCGGCGGTCAATTTCGCAATATCATCGGCCAGTTGCGAGCGCGATTCGGCGCTGCCATCGCCATAGGCAACCATTTCCCGCAGCAAGCCTTCATTGCGCGCCCACAACTTGCCCATAAAGGCCGCGCTGCGCTCGACGTACTGGGCAAAGGTATCGGTGAGCAGGTCATCGATATCCTTGAAGTAATACGTGGTGGCCGACAACGGCACCCCAGCCTCTGCCGCGACCGCGCGATGGCGCACGGCCCGCACCCCATCGCGCACGACAATGCGCATGGCGGCGTCGAGAATGTCTTGCCGGCGCTGCTCACTGCCTTGGCGGCTGGCCTTGCGACCCTGGTATTGGACACTTTCAGCCACGGCAGCGGCAATGCCGGCGGCACCTTTTTTAGGCATTACGCGGTTCACGATACACATCCTTGAAATGATCAAAAACCTGGCGCTGTTCGCTTGACGCTTATATACGCCACATAAAAAAGCCGCCTTATAAGAAGGCGGCTTCGGATTTCGCTACGGTTACGCTTGCGGCCGCATGTGCGGGAACAAGATGACATCACGAATCGAAGGCGAGTTGGTCAACAACATTACCAGGCGATCGATACCAATGCCTTCACCGGCCGTCGGCGGCATGCCGTACTCCAGGGCACGCACGAAGTCGGCATCGTAGTGCATGGCTTCGTCGTCGCCCGCATCCTTGTCCGCTACCTGGGCCATGAAACGCTCGGCCTGGTCCTGCGCGTCATTGAGCTCGGAATAGGCGTTGGCGATTTCACGACCACCGATGAACAGCTCGAAGCGGTCGGTAACGCTTGGATTGTCGTCATTGCGACGGGCCAGCGGCGAGACTTCGAACGGGTACTGGGTAATGAAGTGCGGCTGTTCCAGCTTATGCTCCACCAACTCTTCGAAAATCATCACTTGCAGCTTGCCCAGGCCTTCAAAGCCCAGCACTTTGGCACCGGCTTTCTTGGCAATGGCACGGGCCTTGTCGATGTCGTTCAGGTCATCGGCCGTCAGCTCTGGGTTGTACTTGAGGATCGAATCGAACACCGACAAACGCACGAACGGTTCGCCAAAGTGGAATACCTTGTCGCCGTACGGCACGTCGGTGGTCCCCAGAACCAACTGCGCCAGCTCGCGGAACAGTTCTTCGGTCAGGTCCATGTTGTCTTCGTAGTCGGCGTAGGCCTGGTAGAACTCCAACATGGTGAATTCAGGGTTGTGACGCGTCGAGACACCTTCGTTACGGAAGTTGCGGTTGATCTCGAACACTTTCTCGAAACCACCGACAACCAGGCGCTTGAGGTACAGCTCAGGCGCGATGCGCAGGAACATTTCCATGTCCAGCGCGTTGTGGTGGGTTTCGAACGGCTTGGCTGCGGCACCACCGGGGATGGTCTGCAGCATTGGCGTCTCCACTTCCAGGAAGTCACGCTGCATCAGGAAGCTGCGAATGTGGGCAATGACCTGCGAACGCACGCGAAAGGTCTGGCGCACGTCGTCGTTGACGATCAGGTCAACATAACGCTGGCGGTAGCGCTGTTCGGTATCGGACAGGCCGTGGTGCTTGTCCGGCAGCGGGCGCAGGGACTTGGTAAGCAGGCGCACGTTGGTCATCTCAACGTACAGGTCGCCCTTGCCGGAGCGAGCCAGGGTGCCTTCGGCCGCGATAATGTCGCCCAGGTCCCAGGTTTTCACGGCGGCCAGGGTTTCTTCAGACAAGGTTTTGCGATTGACGTAGACCTGGATGCGACCGGACATGTCCTGGATCACCAGGAACGAACCACGGTTGAGCATGATGCGACCTGCCACCTTGACCGGGATCGCAGCCTCTGCCAGCTCTTCCTTGGTCTTGTCGGCGTACTGTTTCTGCAAGTCTTCGCAGTAGGCGTCACGACGGAAGTCGTTGGGGAAGGCATTGCCCTTGGCGCGCTCGGCCGCAAGCTTTTCCTTGCGCTGGGCGATCAGGGAGTTTTCTTCCTGTTGCAGGGCCTGGTCGAGTTGTTGGTCGCTCATGTCTTTTGAAATTCCATCACAGATACGTTTTCCCCAGCCTTCGACTGGGGATCGCGGGCAAGGACTGGGCGTCCCCCCGCTCCTACAGGAGTGTTTACAAGCCCTGTTTGAGGCTCGCTACCAGGTATTCGTCGATATCGCCGTCGAGCACCTTGTCGCAGTCGCTGCGTTCGATGTTGGTGCGCAAGTCCTTGATTCGCGACGCGTCAAGCACGTAGGAGCGAATCTGATGACCCCAGCCGATATCGGACTTGGTGTCTTCCAGGGCCTGGGACGCGGCATTGCGCTTCTGCACTTCCTGCTCATACAACCGCGCCCGCAACATTTTCATCGCGGTGTCTTTGTTCGCATGCTGGGAACGTTCGTTCTGGCAACTGACCACGGTGTTGGTCGGTACGTGGGTGATACGTACGGCCGAGTCAGTGGTGTTTACGTGCTGGCCACCGGCGCCCGAGGAGCGGTAGGTGTCGATACGCAGGTCCGACGGGTTGATATCGATTTCGATGTTGTCGTCGATTTCCGGCGACACGAATACCGCCGAGAACGAGGTGTGGCGACGGTTGCCGGAGTCGAACGGACTCTTGCGCACCAGACGGTGTACGCCGATCTCGGTACGCAGCCAGCCAAAGGCGTATTCACCCTTGATATGCACGGTCGCGCCCTTGATCCCGGCGACTTCACCGGCGGACAGTTCCATGATGGTCGCGTCGAAACCGCGTTTGTCGGCCCAGCGCAAGTACATGCGCAGCAGGATGTTGGCCCAGTCCTGGGCCTCGGTGCCACCGGAGCCGGCCTGGATATCCAGGTAGGCATTGTTGGCATCCATCTCGCCGCTGAACATACGGCGAAATTCAAGTTTTTCCAGGGACTCGCGCAGGCGCTCGACCTCGGCGGCCACGTCATCGACGGCGGCCTGGTCTTCTTCCTCGGCGGACATCAGCAGCAGGTCCTTGGCATCGGCCAGGCCTGAGTGCATCTCGTCGAGGGTTTCTACGATCTGCGCCAGCAGGGAGCGCTCGCGCCCCAATTCCTGGGCGTAGGTTGGGTTGTTCCAGACAGCCGGATCTTCAAGCTCGCGATTGACTTCGGTCAGGCGCTCATGCTTTTGATCGTAGTCAAAGATACCCCCGAATAGTTTCGGAGCGCTCGGACAGGTCCTTGATACTGTTAAGGATCGGGTTGATTTCCATGGCGGGCAGCACTCGTTGGCGAACTTTTGAAAGCCGGCGAGTATAACGGTAATCGGCCGCAAACGGCAGTCCGCTTGGCCGAAAAGCCTGGGTTTGTGCGCTATCTAGAGGTCGATGAGGATCAGATGTGGGAGCTGGCTTGCCGACAATAACAATATGCCAGTCAGTACAGCTTCGCAGGCAAGCCAGCTCCTACATGGATTCATGGGGCTCTTCAGGTTACTCGATGCCCACCTGGTTACGCCCATTGTTCTTGGCCAGGTACAACCCCTTGTCCGCTGCTGAAATCAGTTGCCGGCAATCGGTACCCTGCAACGGGGTCATGGTCGCCAGGCCGATGCTGATGGTCAGGCTCGCGCCATCAGTTGGGGCGATATGCGGGATTTTCAAGGCAGCGACGGCCTGGCGCAGCTTCTCGGCCACCAGCCGCGCCCCGCCCGGCGACGTGTTGGGCAGGACCAGCGCGAACTCCTCACCGCCGTAACGCGCCGGCAGGTCCGAAGGGCGGCTGCTCGCATCGCGGATGGTCTCGGCCACCTTGCGCAGGGCTTCGTCGCCTTCCAGGTGGCCGAAGCTATCGTTGTAGGTCTTGAAGAAATCCACATCGATCATCAGCAACGACAATTGTGTCTGATCACGCATGGCGCGACGCCATTCCAGTTCCAGGTATTCATCGAAGTGCCGACGGTTGGACAACCCGGTCAAACCATCGGAGTTCATCAACCGTTGCAAGACCAGATTGGTGTCCAGCAATTGCTGTTGGCTGACTCGCAGCGCCCGGTAGGCAGCATCACGCTGCAACAGGGTCATGTAGGAGCGTGAGTGGTAGCGGATACGCGCCACCAATTCGATGTTGTCCGGCAGCTTCACCAGGTAATCGTTGGCGCCAGCGGCAAACGCCGCGCTTTTGATCAAAGGATCTTCCTTGGTGGAAAGGACGATGATCGGAATATTCTGCGTCGCCGGGTGGTTACGGTATTCGCGCACCAGCGTCAGGCCATCGAGGCCGGGCATCACCAGATCCTGAAGGATCACTGTCGGCTTGATACGGATCGCCTGGGCGATGGCCTGGTGCGGATCGGCACAGAAGTGGAAGTCGATATTGTCTTCGTGGGCCAGCCCGCGCCGCACGGCTTCGCCGATCATCGCCTGGTCGTCGACCAGTAACACCATGGCGGAGTTTTCGTCGGTCTTGAAGTCGTCGAGCTGTAAATCATTCATTTGCGATCACCTGAATCACTATCTGCAAGCCAGGACAGCGAGCTATATCGGTCATTTTGCGAATACCTCCAGCAATCGTGGCGCAATTCTGTCCAATGGGCGAATTTCAACAGCGGCATCGATGGCTGCAGCCGCTTTGGGCATGCCGTAAACCGCGGAGCTGTGCTGGTCTTGAGCGATGGTCAGATAGCCCTGCTGACGCATCAATTTGAGTCCCTGGGCGCCGTCGCGCCCCATGCCGGTCAGCAATACGCCGACGGCATCGCCATTCCAGTGGCTGGCGACGCTTTCGAAAAAGACGTCGATGGACGGTCGGTAAATCTCGTTCACCGGCTCCGCTGTATAGACCAGCGTGCCGTTTTTCAACAGTCGGATGTGATGATTGGTGCCAGCCAGCAGCACCACGCCGTTTTGTGGCGGCTCACCCTCGCGGGCCAGTCGTACCGGCAAGCCCGAGGCGCTGCTCAGCCATTCGGCCATGCCAGCGGCAAATACCTGGTCCACATGTTGTACCAGTACAATGGCCGCCGGGAAGTCCTGAGGCAATCCCTTGAGCAGGATCTCCAGCGCGGCTGGCCCGCCCGCCGAGGAGCCAATGGCCACCAGACGCTGGCGCTTGCCGGTAGCGCGCTGGGTCGGCGTTTCGGCGCGTACCCGACTGCCACGCTGGCCGATCAGCCAGCCGATATTGAGGATCTTGCGCAGCAACGGTGCCGCCGCGTCCTTGGCATCCCCGACGCCCAACGCCGGTGTGTCCACTACATCCAGGGCGCCATAGCCCATAGCCTCGAACACGCGACTGACGTTCTGCTGCCGATCCACCGTGACAATCACGATGGCGCAGGGTGTCTCGGCCATGATCTTGCGAGTGGCCTCCACACCATCCATCACCGGCATGATCAAGTCCATCAGGATCAGATCCGGTGTCAGCTCGGCACAACGCTGCACCGCCTCCAGACCGTCGCTGGCCACCCAGACCACTTCATGGGACGGCTCGAAACTCAAGGCCCGGCGTAACGCCTCGACCGCCAGCGGCATGTCATTGACGATAGCGATCCTCATGCCCTGGCGCCTCCGATCAGTTCCACGACCGCATCCAGCAGGGCGTCGTCATGGAAACTGGCCTTGGCCAGATAATAATCGGCGCCGGCATCCAGGCCACGACGCCGGTCCTCCTCGCGATCCTTGTAGGACACCACCATCACCGGCAGCGACTGCAAGCGGGTGTCACGGCGTAACAGTGTGACCAATTCGATACCGTCCATACGAGGCATATCAATGTCAGTAATCAGCAGGTCGAAGTCTTCGGATCGCAGGGCATTCCAGCCATCCATGCCGTCGACGGCGACGGCTACGTCATACCCACGGTTAAGTAATAGCTTGCGCTGCAATTCGCGCACGGTGAGCGAGTCATCTACCACCAGAATTCGCTTGCGTGCCACTTCGGCGGTTTGCTGGGCGCGACGGGCGATACGCTCCAGGCGGCCGCTGTTGAGCAGTTTATCCACCGAGCGCAGCATGTCCTCGACATCAACGATCAACACCACCGAACCGTCATCGAGCAGCGCACCGGCAGAGATGTCCTGCACCTTGCCCAGGCGATCATCCAGGGGCAATACCACCAGCGTGCGTTCACCGATAAAGCGCTCGACGGCGATGCCGTACACCATGTCCCGCTCACGAATAACCACCACTTTGAGGGTGTCTTCGCTGGTTTGTCCCGGCGGGCGTTGCAGCAGTTGGTTGGCCGCCACCAAGCCGACATGCCGGCCCTCGTACCAGAAGTGCTGGCGCCCTTCCAGTTGCACGATATCGTCGGGAGCAAGGTCACACATGCGCTCGATGTGGGCCAAGGGAAAGGCATAGGCCTCTTCGCCCACATCCACCACCAGGCTGCGAACCACCGACAGGGTCAACGGCACTTCCAGATGGAAGCGGCTGCCCTGCCCCGGCGTTTGCTCCAGCACCACCGCGCCGCGCAACTGGCGAACCATGTGCTGTACCGCATCCAGGCCAACACCACGCCCGGAAACCTCGGTGACTTTGTCGCGCAGGCTGAAACCTGGCAGGAACAGGAACGTCAGCAGCTCTTCCTCGCTCAGGCGCAGGGCGGTTTCCAGCGGTGACAGGTTGCGATCGACGATGGTGCCGCGCAGCCGTTCAAGGTCGACACCGTTGCCGTCATCGCTCAATTCCAGTACCAGCAGGCCGGCCTGATGGGAGGCTCGCAGGCGAATCACACCTTCGGCCGGCTTGCCCGCCAGCAAGCGCTGTTCGGGAATTTCGATACCGTGATCGACGGCATTGCGCAATAAGTGGGTCAGTGGCGCTTCGAGCTTTTCCAGCACGTCGCGGTCGACCTGAGTCTTTTCCCCTTCAATTTCCAGGCGTACCTGTTTGCCCAGGCTGCGCCCCAGATCGCGGACCATCCGGGCCTGCCCGGCCAGCACATCGGCAAACGGGCGCATGCGGCAGGCCAACGCCGTGTCATAAAGGACCTGCGCCCGCTGCCCGGCCTGCCAGCCGAACTCATCGAGCTCGGCGGTTTTTTCGGCCAGCAACAACTGGGCTTCGCCCAACAGGCGACGGGTATCGGCCAACGCTTCCTGGGCTTCCAGGCTCAAGTCGAGGCTCTTGAGGTGCCCATCCAGGTTGTCCAAGGCACGGGCACTGTTGCTTTGAACCCGCTTGAGACGTTGCAGGCTAGCCAGATAAGGCTTGAGACGCTGGGTTTCTACCAAGGATTTGCTGGACAGATCCAGCAGGCTGTTCAGGCGCTCTGCCGTAACCCGCAGAACCCGTTCTCCACCTTCGGTCATGCGTTTATTCTGCGGCGGCACGTCGCTACTGGCAGGCACAGCGGGCTCTGGCGGCAGCAACACCGACTCTTCTAACGCTGGCACCTGCTCCGGGACCGGTTGCGGCGTCGGTGCTGACACCGTCGCCTTGGCAACGGGTTGCGACGGATCGATCAATCGCTCCATCAGTGCAACGTAAGACTCGATGTCTACAGGGCCGACTGTATTGCCTGGCGTGGCAATACGCAGCAGCAAGTCGGTGCCCTGCAACAAAGCGTCGATATGTTCGGGTTGCAGGTAGAGTCGATTTTCCTGGGCGCTGACCAGGCAATCTTCCATGACATGAGCCACGCTGACACCCGCATCCACCCCGACAATCCGCGCAGCACCCTTGAGGGAGTGGGCGGCGCGCATACACGCTTCAAGCTGATCAGCCTGGGTCGGGTTGCGCTCCAACGCCAGCAGACCGGCGCTGAGTACCTGGGTCTGGGCCTCGGCTTCCAGGCTGAATAGCTCCAGCAGCGAGGCATCGCGCATCTGGTCGGGGGTCATGTGAGGCTCCGGGTCACGGCAGACAGCAGTTGGGCCTCGTCCAGCCAGCGCAGGCTGCGACCTTTGAATTGCAGGACGCCCTGAGTGTAACGGGCGCTGGCCTGGGTTCCGGAAGTCGAGGCTGCCTTTAAAGTACGCTCATCAATGGCGTGGATACCGTCCACTTCATCCACCGGCACCACCACCGGGCCGTCTTGCGCCGCGATAATCAACATGCGTGGCATTACTCGCGCACCACTCGAACTGCTGCCGGTGCTGTCCAGCCCCAACAACTCCACGAGCGACAAGCAAGCCACCAGGGCACCGCGCACATTGGCAACGCCAAGCAATGCACGAGAACGCTGATGGGGCAAGGAATGGATCGGCTGCATCGGCGTGACCTCCACCAGACAGCGGGTCGCAATGCCAAGCCACTCCTCGCCCAGGCGAAACATCAACAACGAACGGGTGACCACATCTGCCTGCGCCTGCGCCGGCGCGATTCCGTGCAGGTCTTCCTGCTGCAACGCATAACGATCCAGCAGACGGGTAGCGGCGGCGGAATACACCGAGCAGTTGCGACAATGAATATGGTCAGCCAGCAGCGGGCAGGATTTGTCACCGTGGATACCGATACGGTTCCAACAATCGTCGATAGCCCGGGAATCGCCCAGCGCCAGGCCTGTGTCCAAAGAGTCAGAGCTACTCATCGTTTACGCTCACTGTCAGACACTCGTTCGCTGCGTGCGGCACGGGCTTGCAGGCGCCGGGCGCCCGCCGTGTCGCCTTGGGACTCCAGCAGCGTGGCCAGGTGCATCAAGGCCTGTTGGTGCTGGGGCTCGAGGTACAACGCCTTTCGATAGAAACTCTGGGCTTCCAGCGGGCTGCCGGCCACGTCACTGAGCAGCCCCAGCCAATAGAACACCTGGGCCGATGGCGGGTGACTTTGCAAGTAACGTTCACAGGCGGCACGAGCCTCAAGGCTTTTGCCTTCATTGGCCAGGGTTGCGATCTGGCCAAGCAGGCCGACAGCATCCGACTGCACCAGTGCAGGCTTGATAGATACCACCGGCGCGGCAAAGGCACTGAATGGCCGAGGCTTGACGACAACCGGCGCCGCATTGCGCTGTGGCACGGGCGCCGGCACTGGCGCAAAGACAGGCGCTGACGCCCCTGCAACTTCAGCGTAACGGCTGAAAGCAAAGGATTGCGGGACACCGATCGAACGCATACCCAGGCGCCCTAGCAGACTGCCCTCGGCCGGGCCGATAAACAGCACGCCATCGACATGGGTCAGACCTTTGAGTACTTCGAAGACCTGCTTCTGGGTCGGTTGGTCGAAGTAGATCAACAGGTTGCGACAAAACACAAAATCATAGGTCGGCTCATTGGCCAGTAGTTGCGGGTCCAGCAGGTTGCCGACCTGCAGGAACACCTGCTCACGTATCCGATCTGCAATGCGGTAGCCATCATCCTGAGCACTGAAATGGCGCTCGCGAAACCCGATGTCCTGGCCGCGAAATGAATTCTTGCCATACACTCCGCGCCGCGCGCGCTCTACCGAAAGCGGACTGACGTCCATGCCCTGGACCTTGAACTGATGCGGCGCAAGGCCGGCATCGAGCAAGGCCATGGCAATCGAATAAGGTTCCTCACCTGTGGAACACGGCAGGCTGAGGATACGCAAGGCGCGCAGGTGCTTGATCTCAGCCAGGCGCGCGAGCGCAAGCCGGGCCAGAGTGGCGAATGATTCGGGATAGCGAAAAAACCAGGTCTCGGGGACGATCACCGCCTCGATCAGCGCTTGTTGTTCGTCGCGGCTGCCCTGCAGGTGCTGCCAGTACGCATCGGCCGACAAACCATCCAAGGCCAGGCTGCGCTGGCGCACGGCACGCTCGATGATGGCCTCTCCTACCGAGGCAACGTCGAGGCCGATACGCTCTTTTAGAAAGTCGAAGAAGCGTTGGTCACTGCTCATCACGCCTCCCCAACGATCAGGTCGGGCGCAAACAGCAAGGCACGGACCTCTGCCGTCAATAGATCGGCGACGCCGATCCACTGCATCAATCCCCTCTCGTCTTCACGCACCGGGCCCAGATAGGGGGCCTGGCGATTGTCCAGTCCGTAGGGTTGGAAATCCTCAGGATCGCAGCGCAGGGTGTCAGTCGCCTGTTCGAGGATCAACCCCAGCCAGCGAGGCTCCAGCGCAGGTTCGGGCTGGTAGTTGACCAACACCAGGCGCGTGCTGGTACGAGCCTGGGCCATCAGGCCAAAGGTCAGGGCGCTGAGGTCGATGACCGGCACCATGATGCCGCGATGGGCAAAGATCCCGGCGACCCAGGCGGGTGCGTGGGCAATCGGTTTCAATGGCAGGCGCGGCAACACCTCGGCCACTTCCGTAGCCTTGAGGGCATAGCGCTCGTTACCAATGCAGAACACCAGAAACAGTGCTTTTTTCGCGACCATAACAACACCGCGTTTAGCCGCCAGTTCGCTCATCAGACTTTGAATCGCGACACGCCGCTGCGCAAACCCACCGCAACCTGGCTCAACTCATCAATGGCAAAGCTGGCCTGGCGCAGGGACTCCACGGTCTGGCTGCTGGCATCGCCCAATTGCACCAAGGCATGGTTGATCTGCTCGGCGCCCGTGGCCTGGGCCTGCATGCCTTCGTTAACCATCAGCACGCGAGGTGCCAGGGCCTGGACCTGATGGATAATCTGCGACAGTTGTTCGCCCACTTGCTGCACTTCGAACATGCCGCGGCGGACTTCTTCAGAAAACTTGTCCATGCCCATCACACCCGCCGACACCGCCGACTGGATTTCACGCACCATCTGTTCGATATCGTAGGTCGCCACGGCGGTCTGGTCGGCAAGGCGCCGCACTTCAGTGGCGACCACGGCAAACCCGCGACCGTATTCCCCGGCCTTTTCGGCTTCGATAGCCGCATTGAGCGACAGCAGGTTGGTCTGATCGGCAACCTTGACGATGGTCACTACCACTTGGTTGATGTTGCCGGCCTTCTCGTTAAGGATCGCCAGCTTGGCGTTGACTAGATCGGCAGCTCCCATTACCGAATGCATGGTTTCTTCCATGCGGGCCAGGCCTTGCTGACCCGAGCCAGCGGCCACCGACGCTTGATCGGCGGCGGTGGAGACTTCGGTCATGGTGCGCACCAGATCCTTGGACGTAGCCGCAATTTCACGGGAAGTGGCACCAATCTCTGTGGTGGTCGCGGCAGTCTCGGTGGCCGTGGCTTGCTGCTGCTTGGACGTGGCGGCGATCTCGGTCACCGAAGTAGTGACCTGTACCGACGAACGCTGGGCCTGGGAAACCAGAGCGGTGAGTTCGGTCATCATGTCGTTGAAGCCGGTTTCGACCGCACCGAACTCATCCTTGCGATCCAGATTCAGGCGTTTGCTCAGATCGCCCGTACGCATGGTTTCCAGGATATCGACGATACGCTTCATCGGCGCCATGATCGCGCGCATCAGCAACAGGCCGCACAGGCCAGCGGCGAGGATCGCCAGCAGCAGCGAAATGCCCATGCTGACTTTGGCAGCTTGCACCGCATCGTCGATGGCCGTAGTGGCGTTGTCGGCCACCTGCTTGTTGTCGTTGATGATGGCGTTGAGTTTCATGCGCCCTGCGGTCCAGGCCGGCGTCAGTTGCTCGTCGAAAACCTTGATGGCTTCGGCCTCTTTATTGGCCGCATGCAGCTCCAGGACCTGAGCGAGCACCTTGTTGTAGTTTTGGTGCAGGGCTACAAAAGCATCGAACTGAGTCTGGTCCCGAACCCCATTGATGGTACTTACGTAGCTGGCAATATACTGCGCAAGAAGCGTCTCGAAAGACTTGAACTTCTGCCTGTCGGCGGCAGAAACGCCCTGGTTTTCCCGCAACCCGATCAACTCCTGGGTGTGCAGGTAACTATCGACCCATGCGCTACGGATCATCGAACTGAAAAAGAGCCCGGGGACGGCATCGTCCTTGACCGAATTCTCATTCTCCTCGATCTTCATCAACCGTGAGTACGAGACCACGACCATCAATAGCATGATCGCAATAATGACCGCAAAGCTCGCCAAAATGCGTTGGCGCAAGGTCCAGTTCTTCACAGTATTTCCTCGAGGGCCGATCAAATGGCGAAGAGTATAGCTGAGGCAGTGCCATCATTTATCAACGGGTTGTGGGCCACGTCTCAAGGAACACAAAAACACCCCGCAGCGAAGACGCATCCGGGGTGTCGGGGTAACGGTACTGGATTCAGACCGTGGCTTGGCGCACCTGTTTTTCCAGCTCGACCTTCAGGCCAGGCTCCAGTTTGAGCTGGCGGGCCAGTTCGTCCAGGTAAGACTTTTCCATGAAGTTTTCCTCATCCACCAGCATCACACTGGCGATGTACATCTCGGCCGCCATTTCCGGAGTGCTGGCGGCGCGGGCCACATCGGTTGGGTCCAGGGGTTTGTTGAGTTCTGCATGCAGCCAGTGTTGCAGTTCCTGGTCGTTGTCCAGCTTGGTGAACTCGCCTTCGATCAACGCCCTTTCGCGCTCATCGACATGGCCGTCGGCCTTGGCCGCCGCCACCAGGGCCTTGAGGATGGCCTGGCTATGCAGTTCGACCTGGGCAGGTGGCAGGCGATCCAAGGTTTGCGGTTCGTGCTGCGGCGCGCTGGCCTGCTGCGCCTGCCAGTTGCCATAAGCCTTGTAGGCAATCACACCCAGCGCGGCGAGCCCACCATAGGTCAAGGCTTTTCCGCCAAACTTGCGGGCTTTCTTGTTGCCCATCAGCAGCCCCATGGCCCCGGCCGCCAGCGCACCACCACCGGCCCCGCCGAGCAGACTGCCAAGGCCTCCACCACCGAGCAAACCACCGAGCGCGCCTTTTTCATCGCCTTTGCGTTGGCCACCAGCCTTGTTTTGCAACATGTCCTGGCCCGATCTGAGCAATTGGTCGAGCAATCCACGGGTATTCATTCGTAGTCTCCACAGATGTGTGTTGATAGGACCATAGGCCGCCAGCGTAAAGCTAAGTGCCAAAAAACCTTGAGCCAGAGTGCTTCCAGATGTAACGCGACGTTTATGGAGGACGAATCGGGGCTTGTTGAAGTTTAGCCGGGGGTTAAATGTCTATATAGCTTTGTTGGGTTGGGGGTACATATCCGTTGCTGCGGTAACGGATGTACACACCCCACTCCACTCACTAGTCAGCCCCGCTGACACGTCTTGTTTCACATACAAAGCCATCACCTAGCCATCAACCAATTTTCCTCCAGAACCGAACGGATTAAGCTATCTGGCATCTGTTCAATATCCATTGCGTTTGGCCGAAGGCATGTCCGAACCGTTACTTTCGATCCGAAACGTGCCAGGAACGGCACAGGATTGCTCACGACAGGTTGTATTTATGCACCGCAGGAATTTGCTCAAAGCATCCATGGCCATCGCAGCCTACACCGGGCTGTCGGCCAGCGGCCTGTTGGCTGCCCAGGCCTGGGCCGGGGATCGTGCAGCCGATGGCGATGCCAAGGCATTCGACTTCGACTGGCTCAAGGCCCATGCCAAGCAACTGTCCGGCAAGCAGTATCAGGACACCAGACAGGTGCTGCCACCGACACTCGCAACCATGACCCCGCAGAACTTCAACGCAATCGGCTACGACGGTAATCATTCGCTATGGAAAGACTTGAACGGCCAGTTGGACGTGCAGTTTTTCCACGTCGGCATGGGTTTCAAGACCCCGGTTCGCATGCACAGCGTCGACCCCAAGACCCGCCTGGCAAGGGAGGTTCACTTTCGGCCATCACTGTTCAACTATGAGAAAACCACAGTCGATACCCAGCAACTCAAGGGCGACCTTGGCTTTTCCGGATTCAAGCTGTTCAAGGCCCCGGAACTCGACCGCCACGACGTGGTGTCTTTCCTCGGCGCCAGCTATTTCCGCGCGGTGGATAACACCGGTCAGTACGGCCTTTCTGCACGCGGTCTGGCCATTGATACCTACGCGGACAAACGCGAGGAGTTCCCTGACTTCACCCAGTTCTGGTTCGAGACGCCGTCCAAGGACAGCACCCGCTTTGTAGTCTATGCCCTGCTGGATTCGCCGAGTGCCACGGGCGCCTATCGCTTCGACATCGACTGCCAGGCCACCCAGGTGGTGATGGCCATCGATGCCCACATCAACGCCCGGACTGCGATCCAGCAAATGGGCATTGCGCCAATGACCAGCATGTTCAGTTGCGGGACGCACGAACGGCGCATGTGCGACACCATCCACCCGCAGATTCATGATTCGGACCGCCTGGCGATGTGGCGCGGCAATGGCGAGTGGATCTGCCGCCCGCTGAATAACCCGGCGACCCTGCAATTCAATACCTTCGCCGATAACGATCCGAAAGGTTTCGGCCTGGTGCAGACCGATCACGAGTTCGCCAGCTACCAGGACACGGTCGATTGGTACAGCAAGCGCCCGAGCCTGTGGGTAGAACCGACCACAGCATGGGGCGAAGGCTCTATCGACCTGCTGGAAATCCCCACCACCGGCGAGACCATGGACAACATCGTCGCCTTCTGGACCCCGAAAAAACCAGTCGCCGCCGGTGACTCCCTGACCTTTGGCTACAAACTGTACTGGAGCGCCCTGCCTCCGGTCAGCACGCCGTTGGCACAGGTCCACGCCACCCGCTCGGGCATGGGCGGTTTCACCGAAGGCTGGGCACCGGGCGAACATTACCCACCGGTGTGGGCCCGTCGCTTTGCGGTGGACTTCAAGGGCGGCGGCCTCGACCGCTTGCCCGAAGGCACCGGGATCGAACCGGTGGTCACCTGCTCCCACGGCGAAGTAAAAGACTTCAGCGTGCTGGTACTCGATGACATCAAGGGCTACCGAATCCTCTTCGATTGGTACCCGACCAGCGACAGCGCAGCCCCGGTAGAGATGCGCCTGTTCATTCGTACCAACGATCGCACCTTGAGTGAAACGTGGTTGTACCAGTACTTCCCACCGGCAGCGGACAAGCGTAAATACACCTGATGTAAAGCGTTCCCACGCTCATTACCGCGTGGGAACGCCACCACGGCACTAGAACCGCGACACGTTCCTCATCGCGTCAACCAGGTAACGCATTGCCACCCGATCGTGTTCGCTCAAAGCGCGATAATGCTCCAGTAACTTCACCTCGTCCGAACTCAATCCTCGCCTTTCCAACGACCAGTTGCGATTGAAGAAAAACGCCAAAACACCTGCGATACCAATGGACTTGGCCATGGAATGGTTCTCCGTGCAATAAACAGTAATTCCTGATGCCCATACGCGCGTCCGGCGAAACGCAAGGTCTACCCGGGTCAACGGACTGGCTGGTTTCCCAGGTTATAAGCCCGTCTTACCTCAAGCGTAGAAACTCCTCCGGCATTTGTGAGAATTTTTTAGAGTATTCACTTAAAAAAATACCTTGAGCCAAAAGCCTTGCAGAAACTTCTTACGCCGCATAAATTGAGTGACCACTCAATTAATGAATAGAAAACATGCGAACCGTCGATCCCCAGCAACGCGAAACCAAGCGCATGGCCCTCCTGGACGCCGCGTCCCACTGTTTTGCCGAGTCAGGCTTTGTGGCCACGCGTACGGCTGATATCTGTGCCAAGGCCGGCATGAGCGCCGGCAACCTGTTTCACTACTTCGCCAGCAAGCATGAGGTGTTGCTGGCACTGGTGGCCCGTGAAGGCGAACAGATCCAACAGGCCATGGCTCCATTGGCTCAAGCGGCAGACCCTATGGCCGAACTGCTGGCGTTTCTGGATCACATCTGCCAACTGGCCTGCGACCGCCATTACGCCGGCCTGGCGCTGGAAATTTCGGCCCTGGGCCATCGCGACGAAGCCGTGGCACGGCTGGTGAAAGCCAATGATCGAGTGTTGCGCGACGGCCTCGAAGCACTGGTACGGGCGGCCGATCAAGCTGGGCAATTGCACACCGTACTGAGTGCACCCGAGGCAGCAAACTGGCTGGCAACCTTGATCGACGGCATGTTTGCCCGTGTAGCTGCCGACCCGGACTTTCACCCGGATCAGCAAACCGAGGTATTGCAAAGCCTGGTGGTTCATCTGCTGCAGGGACGCTGAACATGACTTCGGCGGCCAATACTCGTCTGGTACAAGTCGATGCGTTACGTGGATTCGCCCTGCTGGGCATTCTCAGCGTGAATATCTGGGCCTTTGCCGACCCCTATTACGCTTCAACCACCAGCAACCCAGCCTATGCCGGTGCGCTCGACCACTTGATTCGCCTGCTGATCGCACTGCTGTTCGAAACCAAGTTCTACCTGCTGTTCTCGTTCTTGTTTGGTTACAGCTTCACCCTGCAAATGGCAGCCGCCGAACGCGCCGAGGCCGCCTTCGTACCACGAATGGTGCGCCGGCAAGTGGCACTGCTGGCTTTGGGGCTGGTCCACGGTGCCTTGCTGTACTACGGGGAAATTCTCTCGACCTATGCGTTGCTCGGCCTGGTGCTGCTGGCCGCTCGCAACCTGTCACCTGCCCGCGCCGGGCGGTGGGCAATCGGGCTGGTGGTGGTCACCTGTTCGATGTGGATGGTGCTGGGCCTGCTGCAAGGGCTTGAAGGTACGTGGATCGGCGCCATCAACCACGATGCGGCGCAAAAGCTCACGGCGTTTTCCGGCAGCGCGCTACAGACTTTGCACTTCCATAGCCAACAACTGGCCCGCACGTTACCGGCGTTATGGATACTGCAAGGGCCGAGCGCACTGGCGATGTTTCTGTTTGGCTACGCCGCCGGGCGACAGCAATGGCTGGCGTCGCCATGGGCCTGGGACAAGCGCGTGTGGCAGCTGCTGCTATGGACCGCGCCCCTTGGCCTGCTCGGCGCCTTTGGCTACGCATTGACCGCCGCCTACGCGCCAGGCGGCGGCCTGGAAACCTTCGCTTTCGGCATCGGCCAACTGACAGCGCCGTTGCTGACGATCACTTACGGCGTATTGATGCTCGTATTGTTCAATAGCACTGTCGGCACAAGGTTGTGCGCATTGCTGGCGCCACTGGGCAAAATGGCCCTGAGCAACTACCTCATGCAGTCTGCGGTGCTTGGGTTGCTGTTTACCGGCTACGGCGCCGGTTGGATCAACCGAATCGAGCCGCTGCTACTGCTGCCCATGGTCGCCGCCATCTTCCTGCTGCAGATGGGGTTGAGTGCATACTGGCTACACCGGCACCCTTATGGACCCTTGGAGTGGCTGTTGCGGGCGGTAACGCTGCTGGCCTGGCCGAGCTGGCGTCGCACCGGCTAGAGACAAAAAACCCACCGGACAGTGGTGGGTTTCAAGGACTCGCAAAATGAAATCAGTCGCGCAAATCCGACTCGTGAATGGGCTGGTCGCGGTGCGTGGCTCGCTGATATTGCGCCGGCCAGATTGCCTTGTGCCCGCCCAGGTCATCATCGGCGTGCAAAGGCCAGTACGGGTCACGTAGCAGTTCACGGGCGAGGAAGATGATATCCGCCTGGCACGTACGCAGAATGTGCTCGGCCTGGGCCGGTTCGGTAATCATTCCCACGGTGCCAGTGGCCATGCCTGACTCCTTGCGCACGCGCTCGGCAAAGCGGGTTTGATAACCAGGGCCTGTGGGAATCTCCGCGTTGGCCGCGGTGCCGCCGGACGACACGTCGATCAGATCGACTCCCAACGCTTTCAGCCGGCGCGCCAACTCCACAGTTTCGTCCGGGTTCCAACCGTCTTCGACCCAGTCGGTGGCCGACACCCGCACAAACACAGGCAGCTCCTGCGGCCACGCCTCACGCACTGCCTCGGTGACTTGCAGCACCAGGCGGATACGGTTTTCAAAGGAGCCGCCGTACTGGTCCTGCCGCTGATTGCTCAGGGGCGAAAGAAATTGATGCAACAGATAGCCATGCGCCGCGTGGACCTCTACTACCTTGAAGCCGGCGGCCAACGCGCGCTTGGCGGCGGCGACAAAATCGCCGATTACCGCCCGGATTTGCCCTTCATCCAGTTGTCTGGGAGCCGTATGCTGCGGGTCGAAGGCAATCGGCGATGGACCCACCGGGACCCAGCCGCCCTCCTCGGCCTTAACGCTGCCATGCTTGCCCAGCCAAGGTCGATGGGTGCTGGCCTTGCGCCCTGCATGAGCCAGTTGAATGCCTGCCACCGCGCCCTGGGCACTGATGAAACGTGTGATGCGCTGCAGGGGTTCGATTTGTTCATCGTTCCACAGCCCCAGGTCCTGGGCGGTGATACGGCCATCGGCGGTGACTGCCGTGGCTTCGGTAAAAACCAATCCGGCGCCGCCCACGGCTCGACTGCCAAGGTGGACCAAGTGCCAGTCATTGGCCAGGCCGTCAACGGCCGAGTACTGACACATCGGTGACACGGCAATACGGTTGAGCAGGGTCAATTGGCGCAGGGTATAAGGTTCAAGCAACATACTCATGGGGCACCTCTTCTCATATCCGGTGGGCATAGGCTCCAGGGTTCTGTCTGACCAATCCCCGTGACAAGAAGAAGAAACGCCCGTCCCCTGCGGGCAGAAAAAAGACAAGGTCACAAGACCAATCACACAGTGCTTAGAGACTAGTCGACAACCCGGGGTTGCACAGGGTTCAGCGTGGTTCGATGTGGGCGATCATCAGTTGCACGGTTTCCTGGCCACGGAACTCGTTCACATCAAGCTTGTAGGCCAGTTCCACCCAGCGAATGGTCGGGTTCGGCCAGATTTCCCGGTCGATACCAAAGGCAATGCCATCGAGTTTCACCGAACCACATTCGCTCTTGAGCACCACTTTGAGGTGACGCTCACCCACAACGCGTTGCTCCACCAACTGAAACACACCGTGAAACAAGGGCTCGGGAAAGTGCTGTCCCCAAGGGCCAGCGTTGCGCAGGGCACGGGCCAGGTCCAAGTGAAACTCTTCCACCGCCAGGGTGCCGTCGGACAGCAGGCGCCCGGTGAGGTCTTCTTCACGCAATTGCCGGCGCACTTCGGCGTCGAAGGCTTCGGCGAACAACGGGAAGTTGGCTTCAGGCAAGGTCAGGCCCGCGGCCATGGCGTGGCCACCATACTTGGCGATCAGGTTCGGATGCTGGCTTGCCACCACGGCCAGGGCGTCGCGGATGTGAAAGCCCGGCACCGAGCGCCCGGACCCCTTGAGCAGCCCGTCACCGGCATCGGCGAAGGCAATGGTCGGGCGGAAGTAACGCTCTTTCATACGCGACGCCAGGATCCCGATCACTCCCTGGTGCCACTGCGGGTCGAACAGGCACAAACCGAACGGCATCGACTCCACTGGCAAATCCTTGAGTTGGGCCAGGGCTTCGCGCTGCATGCCCTGCTCGATGGATTTGCGGTCCTGGTTCATGCCGTCCAGTTGCGCGGCCATTTCCCGCGCCATGGCCAAGTCGCCGGTGAGCAGGCATTCGATGCCCAGACTCATGTCATCCAGGCGCCCGGCAGCATTGAGCCTGGGACCGAGGATAAAGCCAAGGTCGGTCGAGGTGATGCGCGCGTGATCACGCCTGGCAACTTCCAGGATCGCCTTGATCCCCGGCCGGGCGCGACCGGCGCGAATCCGCTCCAGGCCCTGGTGCACCAGGATGCGGTTATTGGCATCCAGAGGCACCACGTCGGCCACGCTGCCCAAAGCCACCAGGTCCAACAGTTCACCGATATTCGGCTGTGGTGTGTTGTCGTACCAGCCCAGACTGCGCAATCGCGCACGCAAGGCCATCAGCACATAAAAGATCACCCCGACGCCGGCCAGTGCCTTACTTGCAAATCCACAGCCGGGCTGGTTTGGATTGACGATGGCATCCGCCGCCGGCAACTCATCACCCGGCAAGTGGTGGTCGGTGACCAACACCTTGAGCCCGGCGGCCTTGGCCGCTGCCACGCCTTCGACGCTGGAGATGCCGTTATCCACGGTGATCAGCAACTGCGGCTCGCGCTGCAACGCCACGGCGACAATTTCCGGGGTCAGTCCATAGCCATACTCAAAGCGGTTGGGCACCAGGTAGTCGACGTGTGCCGCACCGAGCAAACGCAGGCCCAGGGTGCCCACGGTGCTGGCGGTAGCACCGTCGGCATCGAAGTCACCGACGATCAGAATCCGCTGGCGTTGTTCCAGGGCCGTCACCAGCAAATCCACTGCGGCATCGATCCCCTTGAGCTGCTGAAAGGGAATCAGCCGCGCCAGGCTTTTGTCCAATTCAGCCTGCGACGCCACGCCGCGAGCGGCGTAAAGACGAGTCAACAGCGGTGGCAGTTCACCAAGAAATGGCAGGACGGCGGGCAACGGGCGGGGATCGATACGCATGGGGTGCAGGGGAATTCTCTTAAGTACAAAATAAATGTTTGCCCCCTGCAGGAGCGGGCTTGCTTGCGGAAAACCAGAGAACGCCTCAGGGGGTCAGACTGCCGGCGTTATCGTTAACGATCTTCGCGAGCAAGCTCGCTCCTACAGAGGGCGTGTTGTATATCAGCCGCGCTCGCCCACCAGCCACTGAAGCTGAACTTCGTGCTGGCCCCGATCATCGGTCACAAAGATCGTACCTTCGCTGATCATCACATCCCACTTGATCACGCGCGGCATGTCCTTGGCCAAGGTTTCGAGGATCTCCTGAGGCACGGCCGCGATGTGTACGTTCTTCAGGTTATTGGCCACCGGAACCACTTTGCCTTCCCATACGCGCAGGCTGCCATAAGCCAGCAAGCTGGTTCGCTCGGTGCGGCGCGAACACCAGGTCAGGCGATCGGCATCAGGCTGACCGACTTCGATCCAGTGCAACACCCGATCATCCAGGCTTTTTTCCCACAGGGCAGGTTCGTCTACATCTGACAGCCCGCGACCAAACGACAATTGCTCGTTGTACCAAAGGGCGTAGGCCAGCAGACGCACAGTCATGCGCTCTTCGGTTTCCGACGGGTGACGGGCGATGGTTTGCTTGACGCTCTCGTACACCGAACGATCAAGGTCGGTGAGGTTGAGTTCAAACTTGTAGGTCGTGGACGGCTGGGCCATGAACGGGCTTCTAGAGACAGGAAAAGGCGGCCAGTCTAACCGATGGCGGGTCATTCAACGAATCCTGGGCTGCATCAGGGTTGTCGCTGCATCGCTCGCCTATGTTAAAAGGCAATACATACCTGCCCTACGCTTGTAAGGAACCTTATGTCGCTCAACGCCAAACCGCTCGCCGGCCTGAAAATCATCGAACTGGGGACCTTGATCGCGGGCCCGTTTGCCTCGCGCATCTGCGCCGAGTTCGGCGGTGAAGTCATCAAGGTCGAATCCCCGGACGGCGGCGACCCGCTGCGCAAATGGCGCAAGCTGTATGAAGGTACATCCCTGTGGTGGTTCGTCCAGGCACGCAACAAGAAATCATTGACCCTGAACCTCAAGCACCCTGAAGGCCTGGCAATCCTCAAGCAGTTGCTGGCGGATGCAGACATCCTGATCGAAAATTTCCGCCCTGGCGTGCTCGAAAAACTCGGCCTGGACTGGGACACCTTGCACGCCCTCAATCCCAAGCTAGTGATGGTGCGTCTCTCCGGATTTGGCCAGACCGGCCCGATGAAGGAGCAACCCGGCTTCGGCGCGGTGGGTGAATCCATGGGTGGCCTGCGCTATATCACCGGCTTCGAAGACCGTCCACCGGTGCGTACCGGCATTTCCATCGGCGACTCGATTGCCGCGTTGTGGGCAGTGATCGGTGCATTGATGGCCTTGCGTCACCGAGAGGTCAACGGTGGCCAGGGCCAGGTGGTGGATGTGGCGCTCTATGAAGCCATCTTTGCCATGATGGAGAGCATGATTCCCGAATTCGACGTCTTCGGGTTTATCCGTGAGCGTACCGGTAACATCATGCCGGGGATTACCCCGTCCTCGATCCATACCAGCGCCGACGGCAAGCACGTACAGATCGGGGCCAATGGCGATGCGATCTTCAAGCGCTTCATGTTGGCGATCGGCCGTGAAGACTTGGCCAACGACCCAGTGCTGGCCAGTAACGATGGTCGCGACAGCCGTCGTGACGAACTGTATGGCGTGATTGATCGCTGGGTCAGCTCACTGGAGCTTGCACAAGTGATGCAACAGTTGAACCAGGCCGAAGTGCCCGCCAGCCGGATCTACAGCGCAGAGGACATGCTCGGCGATCCGCAATTCCTCGCCCGGGAAATGTTCCTCAAGGCGCAATTGCCCGATGGCAAAGACTTCAAGATGCCCGGTATTGTGCCAAAACTGTCGGACACTCCCGGCAGTTGCGAGTGGGTCGGCCCCCAATTGGGAGAGCACAACGCCAGCATCCTCGATTCACTGGGCTACAACAATGTGGCCATCAACCGCTTGCGCAAGGAGGGCGCGATCTGATGCGGCTTTCAGGACAAAACTCTCAATAATGGTACGCAGCTTCAAGAAGCGACTCGCCCACCGGGGCTGCATTGCCGTGCTGCTTGGCGCGCTTGCGCCAGTGAGCCAGGCCGAAGAGATGTTGACCTGGGTGGTGCGTGACCTGCCACCGATGACCATTTTCGAAGGCTCACAAAAGAACCGCGGCACAATCGATCAATTACTGCCCTTGCTGATCGAGCGCCTGCCGCAATACCGCCACCAGACGCTCCACCTCAACCGCGCCCGAAGCATGCAAATGCTGACCTCGCCCACCTTCACTTGTGATCCTTCCCTGGTGTGGACGCCTACCCGCGCCAAGTCGATTGTGTTTTCCAGGCAGACGTTCGCGGTACTCAGCAACGGCGTGACGATTCGCCAAAAACAGCAGGAGGCCCTGGCACAGTTTGTGTTGGAAGGGACATTTGATCTGGAAAAGTTCCTGCACGCCGAACAAACGCGCCTTGGCGTCGTCGCCGAGCGTAGTTACGGATCCGCTATTGATGAGCACTTGAGTCATGCTCCCCCACACAAGCTGTCGCCTCATCATGGCAACGATGCGCTGGGCAGCCTGCTGCAGATGCAACGCATGGGGCGACTGGAAGCGGTATTGGGGTATTTGACGGAGGTCCGTTATCACGCGCAACAACAGGACATCGACCCTGACGAGCTGGTTTTCTACCCGGTCAGCGGGGCGCCGCGCTACCAGCGAATCCATATCGGCTGCTCCGACACGGCCCAGGGACGGGAGGCGATTGCGCACATCGACCAGGCGTTGCAAGACATTCCCACGGCCCCCTTGTTGCAATCCTATGCCTCCTGGCTCGACCCGGCGCTTGGCCAGCAATACCTGAAGGACAACCCGCTGTTTTTCGATAACGCACCCGAGCAGTAAAAACCCGGACAAAAAGAAACCCCGAGCAGTGGGGAGACAACTCGGGGTTAAACGTGGCCTACAAAGACCAGTACAACAAGCTACAAGCACCGGAGCACAATGCTTGATCTTGCTGTAAAAAATCTGACTCACCTCATTGTAGGAAGTTTCCAAATAAAAATAATTTCATGCCAGGACGCCGACACGGGTCTGGGCCGCGCTACGCAATGCCGCGATGACCGATGGTTCCAGGCGTCCTTCGGCGATTTTCAGATCACGGTGCAGGCAATCCACCACGTCGACCCACTCGCGTTTGTCGATCAATTGCGCACGATTGACTTCCCGTTCGACAACAATAGCGCCAGTCGGACTCTTCACCGTCACCAGGCACTCGCCCTGCACACCAGAGCTGGTCAGCGTAACCTCATAAGGGCTCAGCGCTTCACTGAGCAATAGGCTGATACTTTCCATCTCGATCACCACTCAATCATTGGAAAACAAAAAAGTTGCCAAGGTAGACATTCAAGTGACCTTCGCGCATAGCAGAAAGTTCGCCTTGCAAGGGCTACCGCCTGAGCCAATCGAGCATGCATGGCAAAGATGACAGAGAGAAAACAGCCGCCGGCAGGCTAGAATCCCCTGATTATTGCGGGAGTCCACCTTGAGAGCAGCGTCTGAACAGCCCATGCGCATCATCCTTGCCGACGACCATCCGATTTTTCTAATTGGCCTGCGGGCCGTGCTGGAGCGCGACGAGCATGTAAGCATCGTCGGTGAAGCCAACTCGCCCCAAGCCCTCATGACCTTGCTGCAGTACTGTGCCTGCGATGTGTTGATCACCGACTTCATGATGCCCGCCGAGCCTCGCGCCGATGGTCTGCGCCTGATTGAACAGTTGCGCCGTCGCTACCCGACGCTACCCGTCGTGGTAGTGACCATGCTCAACCACGCGGGGCTGTCTCACTCCATCCTGGAGCTGGGGGTGATGGGCCTGCTGAGCAAGGCCAGCCTGGCCGAGGAACTGCCCCAGGCGATCCGGCAGGTGCGCCAACAGCAGCCCTATGTGGCACAAGCTATTCGCCAGGCCCTGAGCCTTGCAGGTCAGGTGGGCCCTGATCGGCTGTGTTCCCAGGAGCAATTGTCGCCCCGGGAGCTGGAAGTCATTCGCCTATTGGCCGCCGGGATGACGGTGGGCGAAATCGCTACGCACCTCAATCGAAGCAAGCAGACCGTCAGCACGCAGAAGGTCAGTGCCATGCGCAAGCTGGGTCTCGCCAACGACGCAGCCTTGTTCATCTATGGGCAGGAGCACGGGCTGGCCTAAGCCGAAAGCTGCGCACGCTGCGCAATCCACGGCGCCAATGCATATGCGCTCATGGGGCGAGCGATAAAGCAGCCCTGCAGCCAGGCCGGTCCCAGCGCCGCCACGGCATCCCGGTCGGCTGTCGTTTCAATACCGGTTACCACCACGCGCACGCCCAGGTGCCCGGCCATGCTCATGGCACCCGCGACCACAGCGGTTTTGCGCTCGTCACCGGCCATGCCACTGGCAAACGTCGGCGGAACCTTCAGTTCAGTGAACGGCAACGCCAGCAGACGCTGCAAACTTGTACCGCCGACGCCGAAGTCACCGATGGACAACTTGCAGCCGATCATCCGCAGACGCAGCAAACCGGTGACATGTGTACTGTCGGTTTTCAAGCGGCAGGTTTCGACCAGTTCCAGGGTCAGGCAGTGGGCGGGTACGGCGAAGCGTTGCAGCAACCCTTGCAAGGCCTGGGGAAAGTGCTCGTGCTCAAGCATCCGCCCGGGGATGTTGACGGCCACCGGCAACACCTTTCCTGTGTCCTGCATCATTCGACTGCTGAGCCGCAATGCATCCTCCAGCACATGCCAGGTAAAAGCTTCTTCCAGGCCGGCAAACTCCAATAGCGGTAAAAATTCGTCAGGCAACAACAGGCCACGTTCAGGGTCTTGCCAGCGCGCCAGCGCCTCCACGCCTTGCAGTTCTCCAGCCTGGCTGACAATGGGCTGGAACCAGGTGCTGGCACAACGCTCGATGGCCGCCTGGCCGGCCACGGGCAACGCCCGTTGCACCTCGCTTTCGGTAGCTCCCAACAGTTGGCACACCCGCTCCCAGGACGTGGTCGGCGCACTGGGCCGCAAGCGCTCCTGGCAAGCCGTCAGCAGTTGCCCGACCAATGCTGCCGAAGCCGGCTTGGGCATGCATCCCAACACATTGAGGCCCGCCTGACGCGCCATGGTCGCGACCCCCTCCAGCACATCGGGCTCAGCATTACTCAACAGAATCAGCACCTGAGCCTGACAACGCTCGGCCAACTCACGGATCAACCCTAGGGCATCGCCCTGCTCCAGGTACAGATCACAGATGGCGATATCCACCGCGCCCTTGCTCGCCAGTGATTGACGGGCCGCCTCGACACTCTCGGCAGTCAACACGTTAAACACGCCGTTGGCATTGAGCATCTGGTGCAGGGCCATCAACTGGAACGGATTGTCTTCGAGGATCAGGACTTTAAGTGAGCGCATGGAAAACTCTGTGGGCACGAACGAAGTGACCCACACTAGCCAATACCGGTGCAACACCCCATAGGACGCGTCCTAAATGTCAGCTTTTTCAGGGTTTCTGAAACAACAACTCAGTACGGCGAAAGCTGGCCACTCAGGCAAAAAGCCCGCTCCCATATTTTCGATCAGGCCTTGAAAGGGTTGCTCCTAAATACGCGTCTCAAGATAAGACCCAACGTCTCGCTGCAGATCGGTCAGCGCTTGGGATACTAGCAACCACAACGCCGGCCATTCACTGGCGCGCTGCTCACGCACACTCACTTCAAGTGCGACGCAGGCCTTGGCCACTGGCAGTGCATCCACCAGGCAACAGATACCCTTGAGGCGATGCAGGCAAGCCCTGAGCCGTCCAAGGTCGTGCTCGGCCATCGCCTCTGACAGTGCGCTGTGCTCGTGCCCGAGGCTCACCGCCAACTCCTGCAACATGCGTTGGAGCACAGGCGCATCAGCCCGGGTCATCGTGCGCAGGGTGTTGATATCAAAAGAGCGCGCAGCCAGCACGCGCGCCAGCACTTGGCTCCATTGCTCCAGGGTCACGGGTTTGACCAACAACTCATCCATCCCCGCCTGACGAGCCCGCTGTTGTGCATGCTCCTGGGCATCGGCCGTACATCCCACCAGCGCACAGCGTGGACGTAGCTCTTGAGCTTCGACCTGGCGAATCGCCTGGCTCAAGGCATAACCCGACATTCCCGGCATGTTGCAGTCAGTCACCAGCAGGTCGAACCCCTCGACGCGCCAACGCTGCAACGCAGCCTCGGCGCACTCGAGGGCGACGACTTGGTGGCCCAGAAACCGCAACTGCTGTTCCAGCACCATGCGATTGGCTGGCAGGTCATCGACAATCAACACCGATAAGGTGCGCTCGGCAGGTTGCTGCGCCGAACCGGCTGCAGCGGGTACCTCATCATTGCTCACCCGCTCCAGGTGCAGGTCGATGCACACCGTGGTGCCTTCATTCACGACACTGCGCAAAGTGATATTCCCACCCATCAGCTCCACCAGTTGCTGGCAAATACTCAAGCCCAGCCCCGTCCCGCCATGCTCGGCAGCCGTCAACGGACTGACCTGAATAAACGGTTTGAAGACCCGGGACTGTTGCTCGGTCCCGATACCGGGGCCGCTGTCTTCGACGCACAGCTGCAGATACTCATCGCCCGCCTCGTCCACCTTGCTGGCAACGCTGAGGCGAACCTCGCCCTGTTCGGTGAACTTCAATGCGTTGCCCAGCAGGTTATGCATGACCTGGCGCAAGCGCAGCGGGTCAAACCAGTACCGACCTTGCGCCTGCGGATCGAAAACCAGCGTCAACTGCAGGCGCTTTTTCTGTGCCGTGGCTGCAAACAGCTGCAGAATGCCTTCGAAAAAAACCTTCAGGTCGGTAGCCTGCGGCGCCAGTTGCAGATGACCTGCTTCAATCTTGGCCAAGTCCAGACTATCGCCCATCAAGGCGATCAGTTCCCGAGCCGAACGATGGGCCACGCGTAGCGCTTCAGAAGCCGGTTGGCCTGAGGCCGAGGCACGCTCCTGTTCCAATTCAAGCAGGCCGATAATGGCGTTCATGGGCGTGCGAATCTCGTGGCTGAGGTTCGACAGAAAAGCGCTTTTAGCGTAGTTCGCTTCTTCGGCAGCCTGACGCGCATCCATCAACTGGGTTTCCAGGATCTTGCGCTCGTTGATGTCAATCCAGCCGCCCAGCAGCCCCTGCAACTGGCCTTGGGCATCGAAGAACGGCACGGTCCATTGATAGACATGCAAAACGCCGCCGTTGAACTCCAACTGCCGATCTACAAACAGCGACTGTTGCGTGTCCAGTTGCTCCATATGGCCGGCGTGCAAGCGCGCTGCGGTGGCCGCAGGCAGCACGGCGCTTTCCATCAGCGTCTGGCCCTGGATCAGCTCGAGCCGGGTGCCCAGTTGCAACTCATAACTTTTGTTGCAGGTCACCAGCCGGCCAGCGAGGTCACGGACAAACACCGGGTTGGGGATGCCATCGAGCAAGGCACGCTTGAACGCCAATTGGTCGTTGAGGCGCTGTTGGGCCTCCATGCGCTGGTGAATCTGGCGCTTGAGCCGGCTGTTCCAGACCACCGACAGCAACACCAGTAAAATCGCCGTGGCGACCGTCCAGTAGGCCCATGCCGGTACCCGCTGCCAGGCCGGAACCGGAATGTTCACCGCTCCCAGCCAACGCAGACGCAAGGCACTCAACTCGGCCACCGGCATCGCTTCAAGCGCCTTGTTCAAAATACTCAGCAGTTCGGGCAGGTCCTTGCGTACCGACAAGCTGTTGACCGACCACTTGCCATCGACACTGCGACCGACGCGCAATTCGTCGGCCGGGTAGCTTTGCACTTCCACTTCGCTTTGCACGGTCGCCACCGCTTCACCCCGGATTACCTGGGCACGGGCCGCAGCATAGTTCTCCACGGTTTGCAGCTTGATAGCGGGATACTCGCGACGGATATAGCTTTCCAGGACGTGACGTGCCGGAAGCGCCAGGACTTTGCCAGAGAGCTGACTCAAACTGGACACTGGCGGTGTATCGAGACGTTCGACAAAAACCCAGCCAGACCCGCCAATGCCATGGCTGAACTCGAGGAACTCCTGGCGCTCAGTGTTCGGCACCAGCGTAGTGTTCATATCGGCCCGGCCGGCCTCCAGCAGTTCAAGGGTGTGCGTGGTGGAAAAAACCTCTTCCATGACAAACTGCAAGCCAGTCATCCGTGAGATGCGGTTGAGCAAATCGACATTCAGCCCAACCCAGCGCCCATCCTTGTCCTTGAACACATAAGGAGATAATTGCTGGGACGCCACCACAACGTGAGGATGCTGCAGCACCCAGGCTTGCTCGGCGGCCGACAAGGCAATGTGCTCACCGACGATGTCCACTCCCAGGCCTGTGGTCCAGCGCGCAAGGATCTCCCGCTGGATTGAATCATCGATGCTCCCCAGCGCACGTTTCATCATCGCGCCCAACAAGGGATCGGCCTGGCGCGTTGCAAAGGCAAAGCCGATGGGCGCCAGGCGGCTCTGCTCCCGGATCTGCAAGCCCAGGTAGGGACGCAGGGATTTGTACGCACGCACAATCACTTCATTGCCGATAAAGGCATCTACATCGCCCTGCTTCAGGGCTTCCAGGCCACTGTAGAGGTTGGGGGCCAACATGATGTGGCTGTCGGGATAGGCCGCGTGCACGTTTTTGACATTGGCGTAACCCTCAAGTAACACCACCTTCTTGTCCTTGAGGTCATCGTCTTGCGTGGTGTCATCACGACGCACGACCACCACCGAACGGTCGGGCATGTAGTCCGGGGTAAACGCCAGGCCGGGCACGTCGCGCTCGTAGCCATTGGCGCTGGTAAGAATATCGATGCTGCCTTCGCGCAACGCCTCCACTGCCTGAGCACGCTCGGAAAAACCCAACACCTGCATCGACACACCCAGGCGCGCGCCCACCAGGCTCAGGTAGTCGGCACTGATGCCCTGGTAGCGATTGCGGTCGCGGGTGATATCAATCGGTTGGTAATCATCAATGGAAATCCCCACTCTCAGCGTCCGATGAGCCGCCAGCCATTGCTGCTCCGTGGCAGCCAAGGGCATGGGCGCCAGCGGGATAAACGCCGGTACCAACTTGAAGGGCAGGCTAACGGCAGCCAGGCTCGGAGACGTGTGCCAGAACAGCACGCACATCAGCCACAGACGCCATCGGGTCGATAACCACACCGTTTCGGTTTCCTTGTTTTCGTTAGGCTGTTCAATTAAGCGAACGCGATGCTCAAGATGGCGCAAACCAAATGTGGGAGCTGGCCTGCCTGCGCTAGCGATGTTGGATTTACCATCGCTATCGCAGGCAGGCCAGCTCCCACACTGGTTTTGCTGCACTCTTGGGACTTGCGCTTCTTAGCTGACTAAGGACAGCCTTGTGCAGCGCAGAGAGCTTGGCTTAGAGCGGTTTGCCACGATTACCGTGTTGGCTGACAAACGCCTGGATGGTTTTGAGGTCATTGGCCAGGACCGTGCAACGCTCTGGACGCTCGAACAGGTCAGCCAGGTGCGGCGGCAGTTCCAGGGCTTTGCCGACACCGGCTTTTTCCACCGCTTCCGGGAACTTGACCGGGTGCGCAGTGCCGAGGATCACCATCGGAATATCCAGGCTGCGGCGGCATTCGCGCGCGGCCTTGACGCCGATCGCGGTGTGCGGGTCCAGCAGCTCGCCGGTCTGGGCAAAGACTTCAGCGATGGTTTCGCAGGTCTGGGTGTCATCCACGGCCAGGGAGTCGAACAACTTGCGGGTTTCGGTCCAGCGGTCTTGTTCGACACTGAAGCCGCCACCTTGCTTGAAGCTGTCCATCAAGCCTGCCAGGGCCGCGCCGTTACGTCCGTGCATGTCGAACAACAGGCGTTCGAAGTTCGACGAAACCATGATGTCCATCGAAGGCGACAGCGTGGCGTGCAGGGTTTCCTTGACGTACTGGTTGCCACTCATAAAGCGGTGCAGGATGTCATTGCGGTTGGTGGCCACGATCAACTGATTGATCGGTAGCCCCATGTTGCGCGCCAGGTAGCCGGCGAAGATGTCACCGAAGTTGCCGGTCGGCACCGAGAACGACACCGAGCGCGCCGGGCCGCCCAACTGCAGGGCTGCGTGGAAGTAGTAGACGATCTGGGCCATGATCCGCGCCCAGTTGATCGAGTTCACTGCCACCAGGCGTGTGCCCTTGAGGAAGCTCTGGTCGGCAAAGCTGGCCTTGACCATTTCCTGGCAGTCATCGAAGTTGCCTTCGACGGCGATGTTGTGGATGTTCTCGCCAAAGATGGTGGTCATCTGCCGACGCTGCACTTCCGATACTCGGTTGTGCGGGTGCAGGATAAAGATGTCGACGTTTTCGCAGTGCTTGCAACCTTCAATGGCTGCCGAACCGGTATCACCGGAGGTGGCACCGATGATCACCACGCGCTCGCCGCGCTTCTCCAACACGTAGTCGAGCAGACGGCCAAGCAACTGCAGGGCAAAGTCCTTGAATGCCAGGGTCGGGCCGTGGAACAGCTCCATGACCCACTCGTTACCGTTCAACTGACGCAACGGTGCGATGGCACTGTGGGAAAACACGCCGTATGTTTCTTCCAGAATCTTCTTGAAATCTGCATCCGGAATGCTGCCGGCAACGAACGGGCGCATGACCCGGAACGCCAGCTCGTGGTATGGCAGGCCGGCCCAGGAGGCGATTTCTTCGTGGCTGAAGCGTGGTAGGTTTTCCGGCACATACAGGCCGCCGTCCGTGGCAAGGCCTGCCAGCAGGACGTCTTCGAAATTCAGGGCCGGTGCCTGGCCGCGGGTGCTGATATAACGCATAGGGGCAAACCTTTGGTTTGAGCTGCAAGCTTCAAGTGACAAGCTACAAGTCAAAGCGGGTCGGCTTTTACTTGCAGCTTGCAGCTTGAAACCCGCCGCTGAATTAATTCAAGTGTTCCACGCGAATACGGACGACTGGTCCAACCACGCCCTGAAGAGCTTCGAGGGCCCGGATCGCATCATTCATGTGCTGCTCGAGCACGCGATGGGTCAGCAGGATCATCGGCACCAGGCCGTCATGTTCCTCGACTTCCTTCTGCATGATCGACTCAATGTTGATACCGCGTTCCGAGAGGATGCTGGCGACCTGGGCCAGGACGCCTGGATGATCCTTGGCCTGGATGCGCAGGTAGTAGGAGCTTTCGCAGGCCTCGATCGGCAGGATCGGGTGAGCCGACAGCGAATCGGGCTGGAACGCCAGGTGCGGCACGCGGTTTTCCGGGTCGCTGGTCATGGCGCGGACCACGTCCACCAGGTCGGCGATCACCGACGAAGCGGTGGGCTCCATGCCAGCGCCGGCACCGTAGAACAAGGTCGAACCGGCGGCGTCACCATTGACCATCACCGCGTTCATCACGCCATTGACGTTGGCCAGCAAGCGGTCGGCCGGGATCAGCGTGGGGTGTACGCGCAGTTCGATGCCGCTGGCAGTGCTGCGGGCCACGCCCAAGTGCTTGATCCGGTAGCCCAGGGCCTCGGCGTAGTTCACGTCAGCGGTGGTCAGCTTGGTGATGCCTTCGGTGTAGGCCTTGTCGAACTGCAGCGGGATACCGAAGGCGATGGACGCCAGGATGGTCAGTTTGTGCGCGGCATCGATGCCTTCGACGTCAAAAGTCGGATCGGCTTCGGCGTATCCCAGGGCCTGGGCTTCGGCCAGTACGTCTTCGAAAGTACGGCCCTTCTCGCGCATTTCGGTGAGGATAAAGTTGCCAGTGCCGTTGATGATGCCGGCGACCCAGTTGATGCGGTTGGCCGACAAGCCTTCACGAATCGCCTTGATCACCGGAATGCCGCCGGCAACAGCAGCTTCGAACGCAACGATCACCCCCTTCTCGCGGGCCCTGGCGAAGATTTCATTGCCATGTACCGCGATCAGCGCCTTGTTGGCGGTGACCACGTGCTTGCCGTTTTCGATGGCCTTGAGCACCAGTTCACGGGCAACGGTATAGCCACCGACCAGCTCGATGACAATATCGATTTCAGGGTTGGTGGCAACGTCGAAGACATCGTTGGTAATCGTAATACCGGTCGTCTGGAACTGAGGCTTTGGCGTACGCATGGCAATTTGTGCCACTTCAATTTCGCGACCTGCACGGCGCGAGATTTCCTCGGCGTTACGCTGAAGTACGTTGAAGGTTCCGCCACCGACGGTCCCTAACCCACAGATGCCTACTTTGACCGGTTTCACTGAAGAGCTCCCCATGAAACGGCCGACTCAAGGTCGGCCGTGAAAAACAACCGCACAACTGCGGTTCGCTATTGGTGATCCGCCGACCTGTCGGCGGATCATGATCGTCAAGGCTCGACGATACTGTTTATTTGGCACCCAGCGCCAGTTTGGCAACTTGTGGTGCAGGCTGGTAGCCCGGAATGACCTGGCCATCCGCCAAAACGATGGCCGGCGTACCGTTCACACCGATGGACTGGCCCAGGGCGAACTGCTTGGACACTGGGTTGGCGCATTTGGCAGACTTGATTTCCTTGCCATCGACCATCTTGTCCATCGCCGCCTTTTTGTCGGCTGCACACCAGACGGCCTGCAACTGCTCGTCACCCGGCGACCCCAGGCCCTGGCGCGGGAAGGCCACGTAACGCACCTCGACGCCCATCTTGTTCAGTTCGGGCACTTCGGCGTGCAACTTGTGGCAGTACGGGCAGGTGGTATCGGTGAAGACGGTGATATGGGTCTTGGTCTCACCAATGGCCGGGTACACCACGGTTTCTGCAACCGGAATGCCGTTGATCAGTTTGGATACACCCAGGCGCTCGGCTTTCTCGGTGAGGTTGACCGGCTTGCCGTCTTTCAACTGGAACAGGTAGCCCTGAACGATGTACTGGCCGTCGGCGCTGGCGTACAGCACGCGGCTGCCCTTGAGCTTGACTTCATACAGGCCGGCCATGGGACTGGCGCTGATGCTTTCTACCGGTGTTTCGAGCGCAAGGCTTTCCAGGCTCTTACGAATCATCTTCTCGGCAGCGTCATCGGCGACGGCAAGGGTTGAGACCAACGCAATGGCTGCGGCGGCAAAAATCTGGGTCAAGCGCATGGAAACTCCTGAAGGCAGATGCAGGGACGAAGGCCAGGATACCGATCGGGAAACACGGCTTGGCGACGCCCCCTTTACAAACCGACAAAGCCTACCACAGTTGGGCGCCAGGGCAGACGCCGACGGGGAAATTGGAACGCCTCAGCCCCTGGGGTGATGCTCGGCATGCATCTCCTGCAAGCGCGCACGCGCCACATGGGTATAAATTTGGGTAGTGGACAGATCACTGTGCCCCAATAGCATCTGCACCACCCGCAGATCTGCGCCGTGGTTGAGCAGATGCGTGGCAAACGCGTGGCGCAAGGTATGGGGCGAAAGCGACTTGCCGATCCCGGCAACCTTGGCCTGGTGCTTGATACGGTGCCAAAAGGTCTGGCGGGTCATCTGCTCGCCACGCTGGCTGGGAAACAACACATCACTGGGGCGCCCCCCCAGCAATTCGCCGCGCGCGTCGCGCATGTAGCGCTCTACCCAGACAATCGCCTCTTCGCCCATGGGCACCAGCCGCTCCTTGCTGCCCTTGCCCATCACCCGCAGCACACCCTGGCGCAGATTGACCTGTTCCAGGGTCAGGCTGATCAGTTCGGTCACCCGCAAGCCACAGGCATACAGGACTTCGAGCATGGCGCGGTCGCGCTGACCAATGGCTTCGCTCAAGTCGGGAGCTGCCAGCAAAGCTTCGACGTCAGCTTCCGATAGGGATTTAGGCAAGGGTCGGCCCAGTTGTGGCATGTCCACTTGCAGGGTTGGATCGACTGCAATCAATTTTTCACGCAGCAAATAGCGATAAAAGCCACGAACGCCCGAGAGAAATCTTGCCGTGGAGCGCGGCTTGTAGTTTTGCTCCAAACGCCATGCCAGGTGGTCGAGGATCAACTCGCGCCCGGCATTGATCAGTTCGAGGTTCTTTTCCTGAAGCCAGCCGTTGAACAGGGCCAGGTCGCTGCGATACGACTGGCGCGTGTTGTCCGACAGGCCTTTTTCCAGCCAGAGGGCGTCGAGGAAACGGTCTATCAGCGGATGGTCGATAGCGGGCATGTGTACTCAAGCAGCGCTGGCACGGGGCTTCGCGCAAATTAGTAGTGAACTGTTACAAGGCCCACTAGTCTTTCATAGCCCGCTATTTCAAGGAACAGGGAACTTCGATGAACGAACAACAGATTCTGTTGGCATTTGGCGGTATCGGCGTGGCCGCGCTCGGCTGCCAGTGGCTGGCCTGGCGGCTGAAACTGCCGGCAATCCTATTTTTGCTGCTGAGCGGGATTCTACTCGGCCCGATACTGGGCTGGCTTGACCCTCAAGAAATGTTCGGCCCGTTGCTGATGCCGCTGGTATCCCTGGCGGTGGCGCTGATTCTGTTTGAAGGCAGCCTGACGCTGCATCTCTCGGAATGGAAGGAAATCGGCAGCGTGGTCCACCGGTTGGTGACCATCGGTGCCATCTCGACCTGGGCGGTGATCACCCTCGCGACCCATTGGTTGCTGGGCTTCGACTGGATGCTGGCGCTGCTGTTCGGCACCTTGACCCTGGTGACCGGGCCGACGGTGATCGTACCCATGTTGCGAGTGGTACGTCCCAAAGCCTCGATTGCTAACATTTTGCGCTGGGAAGGCATCGTCATCGACCCGATTGGTGCGTTGCTGGCGGTGGTGGTCTACAGCTTCATCATCGCCCGCGCCTCGGGCGACGGCCTGAGCCAGAGCCTGCTGACCTTCGGCGGGGTAATTGTGTGCGGCAGCCTGTTCGGAATTGCCGGCGGCTGGGTGTTGGGGCAGATCATGCGCCGGCAATGGCTACCGGAATACCTGCATAACCTGGCGACCCTGGCGGCGGTACTGGGCATATTCATTGCCTCCAATCAGGCAATGCATGAGTCCGGCCTGCTGGCGGTGACGTTGATGGGCATGTGGATGGCCAATATGAAGGGCGTTGACGTACGGCATATCCTGCACTTCAAGGAAAACCTCAGCGTGTTGCTGATTTCCGGCCTGTTTATCCTGTTGGCAGCACGCCTGGACCTCAACGCGATGATTGCCCTGGGACCATTCGTGTTGATCCTGCTGCTGATCATTCAGTTTATCGCCCGCCCTTTGAATGTCGCGCTGTCGACCTTCGGGTCTAACCTGAACTGGCGCGAACGCGCGCTACTGGCGTGGATTGCCCCAAGGGGGATTGTGGCCGCCGCCGTGTCAGCGATTTTCGCGATTCGCCTGGATGAGGCCGGCCATGAAGGCGCACTGCTGCTGGTGCCGCTGACCTTTGCGGTGATTATCGGCACGGTGATCCTGCAAAGCGCCACCGCGCGCCCATTGGCCCGCCTGCTGAAAGTCGCAGAACCGGCGCCCAGCGGCTTTCTGATTGTCGGCGCCAATGCCCCCGCACGCGTACTGGCCAAGGCCCTCCAACAGCTGGGCTGCCGAGTGCTACTGACCGACTCAAGCTGGGAGAACATCCGCGCCAGTCGCATGGAGGGCCTGCCCACTTACTTCGGCAACCCGGCATCGCAGCATGCCGAGTCCCATCTGGACCTGGTGGGCTTGGGACATCTGCTGGCGCTTTCACCATCAGGCGAGCTGAACATGTTGGCCGCCATGCGTTTTCGCCATGACTTCGGCCACCGGCTGTTTGCCCTGGCCAGCAGCCAGGAAAACCGGCGCACCGACAAACACCGGGCCAGTGGTGAACATCGTGGGCATCTGCTCGGCAGTCAGCCAATGAGCTATACCAAAATAGCCAGTCTGCTGGGACAAGGAGCCGAGCTATACAGTACCAACCTGACGGACGGGTTTGGCTGGGACGACTACCAGGCGCTGCACGGTGAGCGCGCTATCTTGCTGTTCGCCCGGGACGCCAGTGGCTGGGTGCATGTAGTGACGCCGCAGAGCAGCTTCAAGCCGGGGCCGGGATGGACGTTGCTGGCGGTGATTCAACCGGGATAACCCTGGCGGGATGAAAAGAGGTGAACCCTTGTAGGAGCTGTCGAGCGTTAGCGAGGCTGCGATAGCGGTGGTTCAGGCGACATCAATGTTTGCAGTGCCGCCGCCATCGCAGCCTCGCTAACGCTCGACAGCTCCCACATTTGAATTCGTCAATGCTCGCCACTGTTTTGGCATATCGCAGGCAACAAAAAAGCAGCCCGAAGGCTGCTTTTTTCTGCATCGGGAAGCTGGACTTAAGCCAGTTTTTCCTTGATGCGAGCTGCTTTACCAGACAGGTCACGCAGGTAGTACAGCTTGGCTTTACGTACGTCACCGCGACGTTTAACTGCCATGCTGTCGATTTGCGGGCTGTAGGTCTGGAAAGTACGCTCTACGCCGACACCGTTGGAGATTTTACGAACAGTGAAAGCACTGTTCACACCACGGTTACGCTTGGCAATTACTACGCCTTCGAACGCCTGCAGACGCGAACGGTCGCCTTCCTTCACTTTCACCTGAACGACAATAGTGTCGCCCGGGGCAAAGGTAGGGATCTCTTTGGTCATCTGCTCTGCTTCGAGTGCAAGGATGATTTTGTTAGTCATGCTGTGCTCCTAAGGTAAGTCATCGGACCTACCATCGATACGTTGTTAACTATCGTCCCGCGCGAGGATGTATTCCTCGAGCAGCTTCTTCTCTTCTCCAGAAAGCGAGCGGCTTTCCAGAAGATCGGCGCGTCGTTCATAGGTCCGACCAAGGGACTGCTGTAAACGCCAACGCCGGATGTGTGCGTGATTGCCACTTAGCAATACGTCGGGAACACGCTGATCCGCATACACCTCCGGTCGGGTGTAGTGCGGGCAATCCAGCAAACCATCCGTGAAGGAATCTTCCTCCGCGGAGTCCACATGCCCTAAAGCTCCAGGCAGCAGTCGTGTAACCGCATCTATCAGGACCATCGCCGGCAGCTCGCCGCCAGACAGGACATAGTCCCCAATCGACCACTCTTCATCGACATGAGCTTCAATAAAACGCTCGTCAATGCCTTCATAGCGACCGGCAATCAGGATCAAACTGTCCTCATTCGCCAACTCGCGTACCGCCGACTGATTCAGCTGACGGCCTTGAGGGGACAGGTAAATTACCTTCGCCTTCTCCCCGGCTGCTGCCTTGGCCTGAACCAATGCATCTTCCAGGGGCTTGATCTTCATCACCATGCCCGGGCCACCGCCAAATGGGCGATCGTCCACAGTGTGATGTCGATCTGTCGTGTAGTCTCGCGGATTCCAACAAGTAAGCTGCAAGAGCCCTTGTTTCACCGCCCGACTGGTGATGCCGTACTCGCTGATGGCGGAGAACATCTCGGGAAACAAACTGATCACTTCTACGCGCATATTAGCCACGCTTAGAAGTCCGCATCCCATTCCACCTTCATCTCGCCTGCGGCCAGGTCGACAGCCAACACGCATTGCCCGGTATAGGGCAACAAGCGCTCGCGATCATCCAGGCTGTCAGCGCAAGGCTTGACCACCATTACATCATTGGCGCCGGTTTCCAGAAGATGGTCGATCTTCCCGAGCAATTGCCCGAGGTGATCAATAACCTTCAGACCTTCCAGCTGGTACCAGTAGTACTCGCCGTCGGTCAATTCAGGGAACAGGTTGCGCGGCACGCAGATCTCATAACCAGCCAGAAGACGAGCTTCTTCACGATCATCAAGACCCTTGAGCTTTGCGACCAGGAACTTATCGCTCCCGCGTCCGCTGACCAGCTCGACCTGTTTCACACTACCTTCGCGCTTGAGCGTCCAGGTTTTGTACTGCAACAGGTTTTCAGTCGGATCAGTAAAGGAGTACACCTTCACTTCGCCGCGAACGCCATGAACAGAATAAATCTTGCCGATAACGATCAAATCATCAGCAACAGCTGGCGTCGCGTTCATATTGCTCAGGCTGCGGCCTTAGCCGAGTCCTTCAACAACTTGGCAACACGCTCGGAAGGCTGTGCACCAACGCTCAGCCAGTAGGCTACGCGCTCTTGGTTCACGGACAGACGAACTTCTTGACCACGAGCAACAGGGTTGAAGAAACCAACCTGTTCCTTGTGCGAACCGTCGCGCGGGTTGCGGCTGTCGGTTACGGTCAAGTGGTAAAACGGGCGCTTTTTGGAGCCGCCAAGGGCAAGACGGATTGTTAGCATGTGAACATCGTTCCTGTAGTCGGTGCTGCAAATCTAAATGCACAGCGGGCATAGGTGCCCGAAAGGCCGCATATTCTAAGGAATATCCGGACTTTTGCAAATGTCTTTTTCTGGCGCCTATCAGCGGGCCATTCAGATCTGCTATAGAGCCGTCGGTTAAAACGGCGAGTCAGCTCCCGCCAAAGGCGGGTTTGCTGGAGATCCCACGTCCATGTGGGCCTGCGCAAGAGCGAACTCCTGCGCGAATTCTTTACATCTTCGGCATGCCGCGACCGGGCATCATTCCGCCCATGCCACGCATCATCTTGGCCATGCCGCCTTTGGCAGAGAACTTCTTCATCATCTTCTGCATCTGCTTGTGCTGCTTGATCAAGCGACCGATGTCCTGCACCTGAGTGCCGGACCCCATGGCGATCCGACGCTTGCGCGAACCACTGATCAGCTCAGGGTCACGGCGCTCGGCCGGCGTCATGGAGTTGATGATGGCTTCCATCTGCTTGAACTGCTTCTCTGCCGCGCCCTGGGCATTGCCCATCTGCGCCAGGTTCACACCGCCGATGTTCGGCAGCTTGTCCATCAAGCCGCCGAGACCGCCCATGTTCTTCATTTGTTGCAACTGATCACGGAAGTCTTCGAGGTCGAAGCCCTTGCCCTTCTTCAGCTTCTTGGCCAGTTTGTCGGCCTTGTCTTTGTCGAGGGTCTGCTCGGCCTGCTCGATCAGGCTGAGCACGTCGCCCATGCCAAGGATCCGCGAGGCGATCCGCTCGGGGTGGAACGGCTCGAGCGCTTCGCTCTTCTCACCCATACCGATGAACTTGATCGGCTTGCCGGTGATCGCGCGGACCGACAACGCAGCACCGCCACGCGCATCACCGTCGACCTTGGTCAGGATCACGCCCGTCAGCGGCAGTGCATCACCAAATGCCTTGGCAGTGTTGGCTGCATCCTGGCCGGTCATGGCATCGACCACGAACAGCGTCTCGACCGGATTGATCGCGGCATGCAGCGCCTTGATCTCGCCCATCATCTCTTCGTCGATGTGCAGGCGACCGGCGGTATCGACGATCACCACGTCGATGAATTTGAGCCTGGCTTCCTTAATGGCAGCGTTGGCGATGTCGACCGGCTTCTGGCTCAGGTCGGACGGGAAGAACGTCACGCCGACTTCGCCGGCGAGCATTTCCAGCTGTTTGATCGCAGCCGGACGATAAACGTCAGCCGACACCACCATCACGGACTTCTTCTTGCGCTCTTTAAGGAAGCGCGCCAGTTTGCCGACGGTGGTGGTTTTACCTGCACCCTGCAAACCTGCCATCAACACAACGGCCGGCGGCACGGCGCTGAGGTTCAAGTCTTCGTTGGCAGCGCCCATCAAGCTTTCAAGCTCGGCCTGGACGACCTTCACAAAGGCCTGGCCCGGCGTCAGGCTGCGGGACACTTCGGTGCCAACCGCACGTTCCTTGACCGAATTGACGAAGTCCTTGACCACAGGCAAGGCAACGTCGGCTTCCAGCAACGCCATGCGCACTTCGCGCAGAGTGTCTTTAATATTGTCCTCGGTCAGCTTGGCCTTGCCAGTGACATGGCGCAGCGTCTGCGAGAGACGGTCAGTCAGATTTTCAAACATGCGCGATCCTTTCAGGCCCTATTCATCGAAATGCAATGGTAGACCGAGGTAATGGCGGCCCAGGCTGTGATAAATCGCTATTAAAAACAGCGCTTGGCGAGCCTGCGGCGTGGGCAGGTCGCGGATTATAGCGAAGACTGCCGTCATGCACACCCGCTGTCTGGCCCGGTGGTCTTTCGTGGAGCGCAGGTGTATGCCAAACTCAACGGCTTTCGGGCTTGCCTAACAGGATTTATGCTCCCTTTGCCACCCAGTTTGTTACCCAGTCTCGCCGCCGCCCTCTTGTATGCCGCTGCGACCCTCTATCAGGGCACTCGTCTTGCCCAACGCACCAGAGCGGACAAACGCCTGCTGGCCGGGCTTGGCGTGCTCGCCCTGATAGCACATGCCGCCAGCCTGTTCACTCACCTGATGACGCCAGTTGGGCTGGGCCTGGATTTTTTCAGCGCCGCCAGCTTGATTGCCGCCGCCGTCATCGCCCTGACGCTGCTGGCCTGCACGCGCATCCCGGTAGAAAACCTGCTGCTGCTGCTTTTCCCCCTGGGCATGCTGACGGTGCTGCTGGCGCAATTCGCTCCCAGCGGCACGGTCCAGGTGATCGATGAAGAGCCGGGCATCCTGGCGCATATCCTGTTATCGATCCTGGCCTACGGCATGTTCACCATTGCAGTGTTCCAGGCCTTGCTGTTGCTGCTGCAGGATCACCAGCTCAAGCACAAGCACCCCTCCGGGCTGATCAAGAACTTCCCCCCGCTGCAGACCATGGAAAGCCTGCTGTTCAGCTTCCTCTGGGCCGGCTGGACGTTGCTGTCGCTGTCGCTGATCTCCGGCTGGCTGTTCGTCGAGAACCTGTTCGCCCAACACCTGGTCCACAAGACGCTGCTGGCATGCCTGGCCTGGATAGTCTTCAGCGTCCTGCTGTGGGGCCGCAACCGCCTTGGCTGGCGTGGACACAAAGCAATCCGCTGGACCCTGGCCGGTTTCTGCTTGCTGATGTTGGCGTATTTCGGCAGCAAGCTGGTCCGCGAATTCATCCTGCACATCTGACGGGTTGCGATCATGGACAACTTGCCCCTGGAGCCGATGCTCGCGGTAGTGGCCCTGCTGGTTTTATGGTCAGCGCTGTTTACCGCCATCGAAGCCGCCCAACACCACCTGCTGGCGCTGCGCCCCGGCACCCGCCAGGGCGACAAAGCCGCAGCGCGGCTGAGCTTCCCACGCAACAGCCTGATCCTGTGCAACACGCTATGCCGCGCCGTGGTGGTGATTCTCTGCACCTTGCTGGCGATCTACGCCTGGGCCGAGAACGGTCCGTGGCTGGGCTGGCTGATCTCCAGCGCTACCTTGCTGATACTGGCCGACTATCTGCCTCGCACCCTCGCCACCCGATATCCCCAGGCGGTACTGGGCTTTGGCAATACGCTGCTGGCAGTGCCACTGAAGATCCTGTATCCGCTGGCCTGGCTGCTCAACGGTATCAGCCTGCTACTGTTGCGCCCCTTTTCCCGCAAGTCCGGGATCGTCAAGCAAAGTGACGAGCCGCGGCCCGATCATGCTGACGAACAAGCTGCGGACGCCGCCGAGGACCGCCTGCAAGGCATGCCGGGCATCCATGCCCTGGACAACATCACCGTCAATGACATCCTGGTCCCCCGCAGTGAAGTGGACGGCATCAACTTGGACGACGCGGTCGAAAACATCACTGAGCAGTTGCGCAACAACCAGCGCACCCGGCTGCCGGTGTTCCGCAGCGACATCAACCAGGTCGAAGCGGTGCTCAACACCCGACAGATCCAGCACTTGCTACCGGATGCCAGCCTGACCAAGGAAGCACTGCTCGCGGCCTGCCATGAACCGTACTTCGTCCCGGAAAGCACCCCGCTGCAACTGCAATTGCTGAACTTTCATAAACAGCAGCGACGCCTGGGCATGGTGGTGGACGAATACGGCGAGGTGCTGGGTATCGTGACCCTGGAAGATATTCTGGAAGAGATCGTCGGCGAGTTCGAAAGCGAGCAGAGCCTGGACAACCCGCTCATCCAGCCGCAGCCGGATGGCCGTTACGTGATCGACGGTGCCGTATCCATTCGCGAACTGAACAAATGCCTGGGCTGGCATCTGCCCAGCGACGGCCCAAAGACCCTCAATGGCCTGGCGACCGAAGCGCTGGAGACCATTCCGGACAGTGCGGTATGCGTGAAGATAGGCCGCTATCGCCTGGAAATCCTCGAAACCGAGGACAACCGGGTAAGCAAGGTGCTGATCTGGCACACCGGCACCGTGCCAATGGCTGCCTAGACCAAAGATCCTCGCCTGGGCACTTGTTTGATCTTCGGCGCCCTTTCTATAATCCCGCAGGCTTACACAAGCCCCCGCCCGACCGTGTGCTACCCGCACTGAGCGCGTCCAGGCACCGCTTTACCGTGTCTGACCGGTACGCGCTCCCATCCCGAGCCGCCCCGCGCACTACCCTGATCCATGGGTGTTCGACCAATAATAATCCGCGCCAAGCGCGCAACGACCATCAGGGATACGTCAATGAGCACCACCTATAACGAGGCCGCGAGCACCGCGCCAACCAACTCGACAGCCCGGGTTGCCACCGCGAGCATCGTCGGCACCGCCATCGAGTTCTACGACTTCTATATCTACGCCACGGCCGCCGCCCTGGTGATCGGCCCGGTGTTTTTCCCGCAGACGTCCGGCACGGCGCAGATGCTTGCCTCGTTCCTGACCTTCGGCATCGCCTTTATCGCCCGACCTTTGGGTTCCGCGCTGTTCGGCCACTTCGGTGACCGTATTGGGCGCAAGTCGACCCTGGTGGCTTCTTTGCTGCTGATGGGCATCTGCACCACGCTGATCGGCTTGCTGCCCGGCTACGACACCATCGGCGCCTGGGCACCGATCCTGCTCTGCGTACTGCGCTTTGGCCAGGGCCTGGGGCTGGGCGGTGAATGGGGCGGCGCAGCCTTGCTGGCCACCGAGAACGCACCGAAGGGAAAACGCGCCTGGTTCGGCATGTTCCCGCAGTTGGGGCCATCCATTGGATTTCTGGCGGCTAACGGGCTGTTTCTGATTCTGGCCATGAACCTGAGCGACGAGCAATTTCGCAGCTGGGGCTGGCGCATTCCGTTCCTGCTCAGTGCCGCATTGGTGATGGTCGGCCTGTATGCGCGCTTGAAACTGCACGAAACCCCGGTATTCGCCAACGCCGCCGCCAAAGAGAAACCGGTAAAAGTGCCGCTGGTGGAGCTGTTCAGTCAACATTGGATGCCAGTACTGCTGGGCTCGGCGGCGATGGTGGTGTGTTATGCCCTGTTTTATATCACCACCGCATTTTCCCTGAGCTACGGCGTGACAACCCTGGGCTATAGCCGCGAAACCTTCCTCGGCCTGCTGTGCTTTGCCGTGCTGTTCATGGGTGCGGCGACGCCTTTGGCGGCCTGGGCCAGCGACCGTTACGGACGCAAGCCGGTATTGATTGTTGGCGCAGTGCTGGCAATCCTCTCGGGCTTTACCATGGAACCGCTGCTGACCCACGGTTCGACCTGGGCTGTGGCGCTGTTCCTGTGCCTGGAGCTGTTTCTGATGGGCGTTACCTTCGCCCCGATGGGTGCGCTGCTGCCCGAATTGTTCCCGACACGCGTGCGTTATACCGGCGCTTCAGCGGCGTATAACCTGGGTGGGATCGTCGGCGCCTCGGCCGCACCGTTTTTCGCGACCAAACTGGTGGCGATGGGTGGGCTGAGTTATGTCGGTGGGTATGTGTCGGCGGCAGCGTTGCTCAGCTTGATTGCTGTGCTGTGCCTGAAAGAGACGCGGGATAATGATTTGAATCGCGTCGCCTGATAGACCTCCATCGCGAGCAAGTGCGCTCCCACATTCGAACGTGTTCACAATTCAAAATGTGGGAGCGCGCTTGCTCACGATGCTTTTAGAGTTCTACAACCACAGCTTGCGAAGCACGGGTCGCTTTAGCCCGCGCCGCTTCAATCGACTCATCCCGTGCCAATGCCACGCCCATGCGACGCTGGCCATTGACTTCTGGCTTGCCAAACAGACGCAACGCCGTATCCGGCTCGCTCAGTGCAGCACCGAGATTGGCGAACGCGGTCTGGGTCGACTGCCCTTCCACCAGGATCACCGACGAAGCCGATGGCCCGAACTGACGGATCAACGGGATCGGCAAGCCCAGGATGGCCCGCGCATGCAGGGCAAACTGCGACAAATCCTGAGAGATCAAGGTCACCAGGCCAGTGTCGTGCGGGCGCGGCGAAACCTCGCTGAACCACACTTGATCGCCCTTGATGAACAACTCCACCCCAAACAGGCCGCGACCACCCAGTGCTTCGGTCACGGCTTTGGCAACGCGTTCGGACTCTGCCAACGCAACCGGGCTCATGGCCTGTGGCTGCCAGGACTCCTGATAGTCGCCCTTCTCCTGACGATGCCCGACAGGCGCGCAGAACGTGGTGCCGCCAATGTGACGCACGGTCAGCAAGGTGATTTCGTAGTCGAAGTCGATAAAGCCTTCGATGATCACCCGGCCCTTGCCGGCACGACCACCTTCCTGGGCGTAATCCCAGGCTTGCTGCACGTCATCGGCGCTGCGCAACAGGCTCTGGCCTTTGCCCGACGAACTCATCACCGGCTTGACCACGCACGGGAAGCCCAGATCCTCGACCGCCTTGCGGTAATCCTCGACGGTGTCCGCGAAGTGATACGGCGAGGTCGGCAGGTCCAGCTCTTCAGCGGCCAGGCGGCGGATGCCTTCGCGGTTCATGGTCAACTGCGCCGCGCGAGCGGTGGGGATCACCGTGAAGCCTTCAGACTCCAGCTCCACCAGGGTGGCGGTGGCAATCGCTTCGATTTCCGGGACGATAAAATCCGGCTTTTCGGCTTCGATCACTGCGCGCAGGGCGGCGCCGTCAAGCATGTTGATCACGTGGCTGCGATGAGCAACCTGCATGGCCGGCGCGTTGGCGTAACGATCCACGGCAATCACTTCAACGCCCAGGCGCTGTAGCTCAATTACCACTTCCTTGCCCAGTTCACCGCAGCCACACATCAATACGCGGGTCGCGGTTGGCGACAATGGAGTTCCGATTCGGGTCATCACAGGTCCTCAGGGGAGCGGATCAGGGGGGAGAAAGGCCGGCATTTTACATGAACCGCAGCCATTGGCTTCAGTTGCCGGCATGCTGGCGGCGCAACCGCCATGCCATCACCAGCCACACTACGGTCACCCCGGCAAATTTCGAGGCCAGCGCTGTGCCGACCACTGCCGGCGTCAGGGCACCGATCAGGCCGAAAAAAATGAAGGTATCGAGGGGAATACTCAGCGCCGAACTGATCCACAGCCGGTCGTGCAACGGGCGCCTGGTGATGCTGAACACCAGCCAGTCAATGCACTCGGACACAGCGAACGCCGTGGCGCTGGCCAGGGCGATGGACGGATCTGAGGTGATATAGGAGAGCACCAGCGCCGCCAGCATGGCGATAATTGCACCGTGGCCGAAGCGGGTCTGCACCATGTCCCGCAGGATAAACACCAGACCACCCCAGGCGGACCAGATGACATCCAGGTGAGGGGCAGTGGAAAAGGCGAAGTTGATCAGCACGACGCTACTGATGTAGGCAATCAGGAAGAGCATGGGGCGAGGGACCTGTGAGCAAGGGGCACAGGGTACTTCACATTTTGAAATATGTCGTCTGGGAGGGCCTCTGCGCGAGCAAGCCCGCGAAAGCGGTAATTCAGGCGCCAGATAGCCCAGACACCATAAACACCACCCCACTCGCCACCGCCCGCTCATGACACAAGCCCAGCACCACCCGGCGCTCGGCATTGTCCATGCGGCCCCAACGGGTGATTTCAGCGGCGGTGCGCTGGCAGCCGGTGCAGATATCGTTGTCATCCAGCGCACAAATGCTCACGCATGGCGAAGCGACAGGGCGTTCGATCGGACTCATTTTTCCTGCTCGGCCAGGTCACGCGCATAGCGCTGGGAGTTATGCACATAGTGCGCGGCGCTGGCCTCCAGCATTCTTTTCTGCTGTTCAGTCAATTCGCGCACTACTTTGCCAGGCGAGCCCATCACTAATGAGCCATCCGGAATCTCCTTGCCCTCGCCGATCAGCGAGTTGGCGCCAATGATGCAGTGCTTGCCGATTTTTGCGCCATTGAGGATCACGGCGTTAATGCCGATCAGGCTGTAGTCGCCGACGGTGCAGCCATGAAGCATCGCGTTATGGCCGATGGTCACACCAGTCCCCAGGGTCAGCGGGTAGCCCATGTCGGTGTGCATTACAGTGCCATCCTGAACATTGCTGTTCTTGCCGATCAGGATCAGTTCGTTGTCGCCACGCAATACCGCGTTGAACCAGACGTTGGCACCCTCCTCCAGCTTGACCTTACCCACCAGCGTGGCATTGGGGGCCACCCAGCTTTGTGGATGGATCTCGACGCAGGCGTCGCCCAGGCGATATTTCATGGTGCATTCCTCACGGCTTGCCATACGAAACGATGGCTTATGTATTGATAAAGGCTTTCGGCGGGCGATGCAGGCTGATGTCAGCATCGTCATAGAGCAGGTTGATCAGCTCCACAATCATGATCGCCGTCAGGCCCCAGATTTTGTATTCACCGAAGCGATAACTGGGTACGTACCAACTGCGCCCCTGGTAATCGATACGATGGGTATGCTCACGCGGGTCCTGGCGGAAAAACTCCAGCGGGACGCTGAACACGGCAGCAATTTCCGCATCGTTGGCCAGGTACTCGACATAATCGGGGATGACACCCACATACGGGGTAACGCGGATGCCGTGCAGGGAAACCAGTGGGCTCAGGGGGCCGATCACTTCCACCAGGCCCGGTGGCAGGCCGATTTCCTCTTCAGCTTCACGCAGCGCGGTAAAGATCAGATCAGGGTCCTCGGGGTCGCGGCGACCGCCGGGAAACGCCACTTCACCGCCATGGGTCGACAGGCCGCTGGCGCGCAGGGTCAGGATCAGCTCAGGTTCGTCACTGCGGGTAATCGGCACCAGCACCGCAGCCTCGGGGAAACGGCCGTCGGTTTCCAGCGTGCGTGGCGTGTGATTGCTTACCCGGCGAAGTAGCTCGTCCAGCATGAGTCATCTCGGTCTGTTGGCTATCTTGCATCATGCACCAAAGCGTGCGGGCGCCCAAGCCCAAAACCCGGGCTGTGTCGCGAAACGACAACTTGCAGGGCAATGCCCTGCACGCCAAGATAGGCGCAGTCCCCAGGAACCCCAGCATGAACTTCTGCAGCCAATGCGGTAAACCGGTCACCCAGCGCATTCCCGAAGGCGACGCACGCCTGCGTCATGTCTGTGACCACTGTCAGACCATTCACTATCAGAACCCCAATATCGTCGCTGGCACCGTGCCAGTCTGGGGTGACCAAGTGCTGCTGTGCCGGCGCGCCATCGAGCCGCGCCTGGGCTACTGGACCCTGCCCGCCGGTTTCATGGAGAACGGTGAGACCGTGGAGCAAGCGGCGATGCGCGAAACCCTGGAAGAGGCCTGCGCCAGGGTCCGCGACCTGAATATCTACACGTTGATCGACGTGCCGCACATCAGCCAGGTGCATATTTTCTACCGCGCCGAACTGATCGACCTGGATTTCCAGCCGGGTATAGAGAGCCTGGAAGTACAGTTGTTCAGTGAAGCCGACATCCCCTGGTCAGAGCTGGCTTTCCGCACCGTCGGGCGTACTCTAGAATGCTTTTTCGCCGACCGTCGGCAACAGGTTTTTCCAGTGCGCAGCGAATCGGTGCCGCCGCTGACTCAACCGGCAAAATAACCCTCCAAGGGCCGACTTCAAAGGGATGCTGTTTCAATGCGTTGGTTGCTTGCTCTGTTCTGTCTCTCGTTTGCCATGCTGTCGTCGGCCTCCACTCTGGTCACCTTGGGCGGCAAGCCGGTCGACAAGATCCTGGTGCTCAAGTCTGCCCATCAGTTGCAACTGATCAACGACGGCAAGCCCTTCAAGACCTACCGCATTTCCCTGGGCAAGAACCCCAAGGGCCACAAACTCGTCGAAGGTGACCGCCGCACTCCGGAAGGTTTGTACTGGATCGACTGGCGCAAGACCAGCGATCGCTTCAACCTGTCCATGCACATCTCCTACCCGAACATCAGTGACGCCGCACGCGCCAGGCGCGAAGGAGTCAAACCGGGCAGCATGATCATGATCCACGGCACGCCTGACACCGAGGAATACCCGGAACAGTGGTTCCATACCCTCGACTGGACCGACGGCTGCATCGGCATGCGCAACGTCGACATGCGCGAAGTCTGGAGTCTCGTCAAGGACGGCACAATGATCGAGATTCGCCCCTGATTTTCGACCGTTCGTAAAATAATTCGAAAAAAAACCTCCCTCCCACGGCCCGCGCCCGGTGAATACCAGTTCGCCTTGCGGGCGTGTGCGCCTCTGGGCGCAATAAAGACCTCTCCAATACCACTTCATACCAGATGCCCTAAACATGCCTGTAAACGTGGATTTTCACGCATTTGGCAGGATTGACATGGTATTTAAGTGGTATTAATTTTCCGCTCACTACCGGGCGACAACACTCCAATAACCGCATCGGAAACCTTACTGATGAATCCCATCCAGGCCTTGCGCCCCGACGACAAACAATCCACCCCCCTGTACCTGCAACTGGCTCGCAAATTGGCAGCCGCGATCCATTCCGGCGAATGGAAATCCGAGCAGGCCTTGCCCTCCGAACGCGTCCTCAGCGAACAGTTGAGTATTTCCCGGGTGACCGCTCGCAAAGCGTTGGAAGTATTGTTTGCCCAAGGCCTGATCCGTCGTAGCCAGGGCTCTGGCACTTTTATCACGCCTCGCCTGGAGCAACCGCTGTCGCGCCTGTCGGGGTTCAGCGAGATGCTGCGCCTTAAAGGCTTCGTGCCCGGTTCCCAATGGCTGGAACGTGAAATCACCCCGCCCACCCATGAAGAACTGATCCGCTTGTGCCTGTCGCCCACCGACAAGGTGGCGCGGCTCAAGCGCCTGCGCAAAGCCGATGACACGGTGATGGCGGTCGAAATGAGCGCCCTGCCCGCGTCGATCATCCCCAACCCCCAGGCCATCGGCTGTTCGCTCTACGAACACCTGGAAGCCATTGGCAAGCCCGTCGTCCGCGCCCTGCAACATATCCAGGCAATCAACGCCTCGGACGAGTTCGCCGAGCTGGTGGGCATCGCCCCCGGCACCGCCATGCTGCTGATGACCCGGGTTGGCTACACCGCCGACAACACGCCCATCGAAATCACCGACACCTATTGCCGCAACGATTACTACGACTTCGTAGCCGAACTGCGTCGATACGACTTTGCCGCCGAGTTGCGGCCTTAGAGACCTGCCCATGTCCGAAGACAATATCCTCACGCCCCACGGCTGGATGCGCGGCCGCCTGGTGCACCAGCACGGCAAGGTCACCGCCGTCGAAGGCGTGCCCTGCGATCCGGCCGACAACGACCTGCCCTACCTGCTGCCGGGTTTCATCGACTTGCACGTACACGGCGGCGGCGGCAAAGACATCATGGAAGGCACCGCAGCCTTCGAGACCATTACCCGCACCCACGTACGTTTTGGCACCACGTCGTTGCTGGCCACCACCATGACTGCGCCCGTTGCAGAGATCTCCAGCGTACTCGGCCAGCTCGGCGTCTTCTGCAAGCAGCGCCCTTTCGGCAGCGCGCGGGTGCTTGGGGTGCATCTGGAAGGCCCCTACATCAATCCGGGAAAACTCGGCGCCCAACCCAACTTCGCCCACACCGCCTTGATGGCCGAGGTTGAGGAATACCTACGCCTGGCGCCGATCCGAGTGATTACCATCGCCCCGGAAATCGCCGGACACGACGCTTTGATCCGCGCCCTCAGCGAGCGCGGCGTTCGTATGCAGATCGGACACACCCTGGGCAGCTATGAAGAAGGCGTAGCCGCCCTTGCCGCCGGCGCCACCAGCTTCACCCACCTGTACAACGCCATGAGCCCGCTGCATCACCGCGAACCGGGCATCGTCGGCGCAGCGCTGGCGCATGCCAAATATGCCGAATTGATCCCGGATCTGCTGCACGTCCACCCCGGCGCCATGCGTGTGGCCCTGCGCGCGATTCCCTGCCTGTACTGCGTCACCGATTCCACCGCCGCCGCCGGTATGCCCGACGGCGAATACAAGCTGGGCAGCCATACCGTGACCAAGTGCCTGGGCGGTGTGCGCCTGGCCGACGGCACCCTGGCCGGCAGCACCCTGACCATGGACCAGGCCCTGCGCAACCTGGTGAAAATCGGCTTGCCTATCAGTGAAGCCTCACAACGCTTGTCGCAGTTTCCTGCGGACTACCTGGGCCTGGAAGAACGCGGCCGCCTGCAACCCGGCAGCTTTGCCGACTGCGTGCGCCTGGACCGCTCCCTGAACATCACCGACGTAATGGTCGAAGGAGAAACCATTGACTTCAAAAATGCTTGAAGAGGCGCAGGCCTCCTGCGAAGCCGTCGAAACCCAACTGCAACGCCTGGAACCGATACTTGCTGAAGTCGCCGGCCGCCTGCGTCGCCAGCCGCCACAAGTGGCGATGACCGTCGCCCGTGGCAGTTCGGACCACGCCGCCAGCTATTTCGCGTATCTGGCCATGCAGCATGTCGGGATCCCGGTGGCGTCGTTGCCGATGTCGGTAGTGACCCTGTCGCAGTCGCCGCTGAAAGTCAGCGGCCAGGTAGTCTTTGGTTTTTCCCAGTCGGGACAGAGCCCCGATCTGGTCAACAGCCTGCGTGTATTACGCAAGCGTGGGGCGTTGAGCGTATCCCTGGTGAATGCCGAGGACTCGCCCCTGGAAGCTGCATGCGAATTCCACGTGCCGCTGTATGCCGGACCGGAGCGCAGTGTCGCCGCCACCAAAAGCTTTATCGCCACTTTGAGTGCCAGTGCCCTGCTGGTCGGCCACTGGAACCAGGACGACGTGCTGCTGCAAGCCTGCCAGGACTTGCCCGCCGGCCTGCGTGAAGCGGCAACCCAGGACTGGAGCCCAGCCATCGACGCCCTGCGCGATTGCCAACGCCTGATGGTGATTGGCCGGGGCGCCGGTTTCGCCATCGCCCAGGAGGCCGCGCTCAAGCTCAAGGAAACCTCGGCGATCCAGGCCGAAGCCTTCAGCAGCGCCGAAGTACGCCACGGGCCGATGGCCTTGATCGACGCGAACTACCCGCTGTTGGTCTTCGCCCCACGCGGTGCCGAACAGGCTGGCCTGCTCACGCTGGCCCAGGATATGCGCCAGCGTGGCGCCCGTGTACTGCTGGCCGCACCCGATGATGTTGCCGAACGCGACCTGACCTTGAGCTGCGCCGAACACCCGGCACTGGACCCGATCCTGGCGATCCAGAGCTTCTATGTGATGGCCGCAGGCCTGGCACATGCCAGGGGAATGGATCCGGACCAACCCCGTCACCTGAGCAAAGTGACCCGTACCCACTGAGTGGACTGCAGCGATTTCCTGATGAGTACCGTGCCCATGCCGAACAATAAAAATGACCTGACTGTCTGCGCCCCCCTGAATGGGCCGGTGCTGAGCCTGGGCAACGTCCCCGACGACGTCTTCGCCAGCGGCGCCATGGGCGATGGCATTGCCATCGACCCGCTTGGTGATTGCCTGCATGCGCCATGCGCCGGGGTGGTGATGCATGTCGCGCGCACCGGGCACGCGTTGACCATTCGCGCCGATAACGGCGCCGAAATCCTGCTGCACGTGGGTATCGATACCGTCGAATTGAACGGCGAAGGGTTTGCGTTGCTGGTCAAGGAGGGGGCGCGGGTCAGCGACGGCCAGGCCTTGATCCGTTTTGATCTGGATCGCGTCGCCCGTCAGTGCAAAAGCCTGATCAGCCTGATCATCCTGACCAACAGTGATCATTTCGAACTGCAGCCGGTCAATGCGCAAACGGTAAAAGTCGGTGAGCCGCTGTTTCACGTCTCACCGCGCAGTACATCGACCACGCACGCGCTGCCTGCCGACGAGGCCAGCAGCGAAGCCAGTGCCAGCATTCGCATCACTCACCGTGGTGGCCTGCATGCACGTCCCGCCGCGCTGATTCGCAAGACGGCGCAAGGTTTCAGCAGCCAGTCACATCTGCACTTTGCCGGCAAGTCAGCCGGGTGTGACAGCCTGATCGGCCTGATGGGGCTGGGTATCGGCGAGCAGGACGAAGTACAGGTCAGTTGCCGAGGCAAGGATTGCGAAGCGGCATTGCAAGCCCTGCTTGCTGCATTGTCGGTGCCTGTCCATCACGAAGTTCCCACTCCAGTGGTCGTCGCCCCACGCCGCGCCGCTGCCGAAGCTGGCGTATTGCAGGGTGTCTGCGCTGCGCCAGGACTGGTCTGCGGACCTTTGTTCCGACTCAACGGGATCGAATTGCCAGCCGACCCGCGCAACCATGCAGTCGACGAACAGTTGCAACATCTGCACAGCGCCCTGGAGCAGGTCCGCAGCGAAATCCGCGACACGCTGGACCAGGCCCGTCGAAGCAAGGATGTCGAGGAACAAGAGATCTTCGCCGCGCACCTGGCGCTGCTGGAAGATCCCGCGTTGCTGGAAAGCGCCACCTGCGCCATCGAACAAGGCAGTGCCGCTACCCATGCCTGGCGTGACGCGATCCAGGCCCAATGCGCGGTGTTGCTGGGCTTGGGCAAGCCGTTGTTTGCCGAGCGCGCCAACGACCTGCGGGACCTGCAACAACGGGTACTGCGGGCACTGTTGGGTGAGGCCTGGCACTACAAATTGCCGGCGGGCGCCATTGTCGTTGCCCATGAGTTGACCCCCTCCGACTTACTGCAACTGAGCGAGCAACGGGCAGCCGGTATCTGCATGGCCGAAGGTGGCGCGACATCCCATGTGGCGATTCTCGCCCGCGGCAAGGGTTTGCCGTGTGTGGTTGCGCTGGGCAGTGAAGTACTGGAAGTCCCGCAAGGCCAGCGCGTGGTGCTGGACGCTGGCAACGGTCGCCTGGAACTGACACCCGACGATGCGCGCCACGCCGAAGTCCACCAGATCCGCAGCGCACAAAAACTCAAGCGCCAGCAGCAACAGGCCGAAGCCCAGGCGCCGGCTCGGACCTTCGACGGCGTGGGCATTGAAGTGGCCGCCAACGTTGCCTCCAGCAGCGAAGCACAACTCGCCTTTGCAAACGGCGCCGATGGCGTCGGTCTGTTGCGCACCGAGTTTTTATTCGTCGACCGTCGTACCGCTCCCGATGAGCAGGAACAACGCCAGGCCTATCAGGCAGTGCTCGATGCCATGGGCGACAAGCCGGTCATCATCCGCACCATCGACGTCGGTGGCGACAAACAACTGGACTACTTGCCGTTGCCGGTGGAAGCCAACCCGGTGCTGGGCCTGCGCGGCATTCGCATGGCCCAGGTGCGCCCGGAGTTGCTCGACCAGCAACTGCGCGCCCTGCTCCAGGTCAGCCCGTTGCAACGTTGCCGGATCCTGTTGCCGATGGTCAGCGAAGTCGACGAATTACTGCATATCCGCCAGCGCCTGGACGCGTTGTGCAGCGAACTGCAATTGAGCCAACGCCCGGAACTTGGGGTAATGATCGAAGTTCCCGCCGCGGCGCTGATGGCCGAACAACTGGCCGAACATGCCGACTTCCTGTCCATCGGCACCAACGATCTGTCCCAGTACACCCTGGCCATGGACCGCGATCACGCAGGCCTCGCCGCGCGAGTCGATGCGCTGCATCCGGCGCTGCTGCGGCTGATTGCCCAGACCTGTAGCGGTGCCGCGAAACACCGGCGCTGGGTCGGTGTCTGCGGCGCGCTGGCGTCTGACCCATTAGCCACACCCGTACTGATTGGCCTGGGGATCAGAGAGCTGTCCGTCAGCCCGCCGCAAGTCGCCGAAATCAAAGACCGCGTGCGCCATCTGGACGCCGCGCAATGCCGGCAACTGAGCCAAGGCCTGCTCAACCTGAGCAGCGCCAAGGCCGTGCGCCAGGCCTGCCATCACCATTGGCCGCTGAGCTGACAACAACAAGAAAAAAGGAGACTCGCCATGTACCAACACTTTATCGAAGGTCTGCAACGCCTGGGCCGCGCGCTGATGCTACCGATTGCGATCCTGCCGATCGCCGGCCTCTTGCTGCGCCTGGGCGACACCGACCTGCTGAACATCGCCGTGATGCACGATGCCGGGCAGGCGATCTTCGCCAACCTGGCGCTGATTTTCGCCATTGGTATCGCCGTGGGATTCGCCCGCGACAACAACGGCACCGCAGGCCTGGCCGGTGCCATTGGCTACCTGGTGATGATCTCCACGCTCAAGGTGATGGACAGCACCATCAACATGGGCATGCTTGCGGGGATCGTCAGCGGCTTGATGGCCGGTGCGTTGTACAACCGCTTCAAAGACATCAAGTTGCCGGAATACCTGGCGTTCTTTGGTGGACGACGGTTTGTGCCGATCATCACCGGGTTCAGCGCCGTCGGGCTGGGGGTAGTCTTTGGCCTGATCTGGCCGCCGATTCAACACGGCATCAACGGCTTTGGCGTGTTACTGATGGAAAGCGGCAGCTTGGGCGCGTTCGTGTTTGGCGTGTTCAACCGCCTGCTGATCGTCACCGGCCTGCACCACATCCTCAACAACATGGCGTGGTTTGTATTCGGCACGTTTACTGACCCCTTGACCGGCGCAGTGGTGACCGGCGATCTGACCCGCTACTTTGCAGGCGACCCCAACGGTGGCCAGTTCATGACCGGCATGTTCCCGGTGATGTTGTTCGGCTTGCCAGCAGCGTGCCTGGCGATGTACCGCAATGCCTTGCCGGAGCGGCGCAAGATCATGGGCGGGATCTTCCTGTCGATGGCCCTGACGTCGTTCCTCACTGGGGTCACCGAGCCCATCGAATTTGCCTTCATGTTCCTCGCGCCGTTCCTGTATTTGCTGCACGCACTGTTGACCGGCTTATCGATGGCCGTCACCAATCTGCTCGACATCCACCTGGGCTTTACCTTCTCCGGTGGTTTTATCGACATGGTGCTGGGTTGGGGCAAGTCCACCAATGGCTGGCTGGTGGTGCCGGTGGGGTTGGCTTACGCCGTTATCTACTATGCCGTATTTGATTTCTGTATCCGTCGCTTCAACTTGAAAACACCGGGGCGTGAAGACGTTCAAGTGGTGCAAGCAGAAGCCATGACCGACAACCAGCGCGCCTCTGCCTACATCCGCGCACTGGGCGGCGCGGACAACCTGCTGAGTGTCGGCGCCTGCACTACACGCCTGCGCCTGGACATGCGCGACCGCAACAAGGCCGTAGATGCAGAGCTCAAGGCCCTGGGCGCCATGGCCGTTGTGCGGCCTGGTAATGGCGGGAGTCTGCAGGTGGTGGTCGGGCCGATGGCAGACAGCATTGCCGATGAAATTCGCTTGGCAATGCCGTCGTTTGTCGCCAGCGCACCTGTCACGGTAGAGCCTGTAGAGAAGGCGGTGACGGTGAACCTGCAGGAGGCCGAAAAATGGCTGAGCGCCTTGGGTGGCCGTGCAAATGTGCGCCAGATGGAAGCGGTGGCCATGACGCGGTTGCGGGTGGAGCTGGGGGATGATTCAGTGTTGTCCGACGCAGAGCTCACCGCACTTGGATGCCAGGGTATAAGCCAACTCGACAGCGGTGTCTGGCACTTGCTCATTGGTGAAAAGGCTGCGGGATTGGGCAAAGCATTGGAGCAGTTGATAACCCGCCCGATCAACGTTTGACGGGCCGCTCCCACGCAAGAGCGTGGGAGCGATCTAAATCACCAGTTCCCTCAAGTCACTGTAAATTTGAATACATTGGATCTGAGATCAGGAGGGGGAATTTTTACCTGAATGAGAAAAACTTCGTGACCGCCTTTTGCTATGTCGTCGACCCGAAACTCCCAAACGTCATTCGCTGGAAAAAAGGCTGGCTCATAAAACCTGTCGTCCAAGAGCAACCTGGTGTTGATAGTCCCCGACGAACGCCCTTTAAAAGTCAGCGTGGTTTCAGAAGTAGTGCCGCCATCCGGGATTTCAACGCCGTCTGACGTCACAGCGAGATCTACCGTCAACTCATCGTTGTCCATGATTCCTGCTCCTTCTTGAGTACCTATTGAAAGCCCATTTCAATTGCCTTCCAGCACTACGTCTACTGTCAAACATGACAGGTTCAGAGGTGATTCCGATAAACGGTGCAAGCCATTTCTCGGTTCAAGGAATGCGCGCCAGTTGGGAGCAATGGCGATGAACCGGTTGCGGGTGGAGTTGGGTGATGAGTCGGTGTTATCCGAAACTGAACTTACGGCGCTCGGCTGCCAAGGGGCCAGCCAACTGGAAAGCGGGGGTTGGCACCTATTGATTGGTGACAAGGCTGCGGGATTGAGGGAAGCATTGGAGCAGTTGGTCAGTGGCCGTGAGGCCGGCGGCGGGGTTTAGAGTTGTAACGGCTGCTCACGATAGGTCCTCACATTCAACAAAAAACCCGCTGACCAAACTGGCCCAGCGGGTTTCTTGTTTATGCAGCCAACGAATCAAAAATCCGCCAACTGCCACACCTCATACGCCGGAGTCTCATACGGGTGGCTGAGTTTGAGCGCAGCCACAACAGCCACGATCAATTCATCCGCCACCACCAGCTCAACCTTCCACTCTTCAACCACTTCAACCTGGCCCACCTGCCCGATAAACGGCTGGCTGCCATCCAATGCGCGGAATTGGCCCTGGCCCAGCACTTGCCAGGCACAGTTGTCGTAGGCGCCGATGCGCCCGCCACCCGCTGCGAAGACGGCGGTTTTCACCGTCTCCACATGGCTGCCGGGCACAAAGAAGGCAAGCTTGTACACCGTCTTAGTTCACCCACACGCGAGCGTTGCGGAACATGCGCATCCACGCGCCGTCTTCGTTCCACTCTTCCGGGCGCCATGAGTTCTGCACGGCGCGGAACACGCGCTCCGGGTGCGGCATCATGATGGTCACGCGGCCGTCGCGGCTGGTAAGCCCGGTGATCCCGCGCGGCGAGCCGTTCGGGTTGGCCGGGTAGGTCTCGGTGACCTTGCCGTGGTTGTCGACGAAACGCAGGGCGACGGTGCCGGACAGGTCGGCTTCCAGCAACGCTTCTTCGCTTTCGAACTCGGCATGGCCTTCACCGTGAGCGATGGCGATTGGCATGCGCGAACCGGCCATGCCCTGCAGGAAGATCGAGTTGGACTCCTGCACCTGAACCATGGCGACACGGGCCTCGAACTGCTCGGAACGGTTGCGCACAAAGTGCGGCCAGAACTCGCTGCCCGGGATCAGTTCGCTGAGGTTGGACATCATCTGGCAACCGTTGCACACACCCAGGGTGAAACTGTCGTTACGCTCGAAGAAGCCCTGGAACGCATCACGCGCACGGCTGTTGAACAGCGCCGACTTGGCCCAGCCTTCACCGGCACCCAGCACGTCGCCGTAGGAGAACCCGCCGCAGGCCACCAGGCCCTTGAACTCATTGAGGTCAACGCGACCGGCGAGAATGTCGCTCATGTGCACATCAATCGCGTTGAAGCCGGCACGGTCGAACGCCGCCGCCATTTCCACCTGGCCATTGACGCCCTGCTCACGCAGTACGGCAACTTGAGGGCGGATGCCTTTCTTGATGTAAGGCGCGGCGATGTCCTGGTTGACGTCGAAGCTGAGCTTGGCGCTCAGACCCGGGTTGTCTTCTTCCAGGATCACCGCGAATTCCTGCTCGGCGCAGTCAACGTTGTCGCGCAGGCGCTGGATCTGGTAGCTGGTCTCGGCCCACTGGCGTTGCAGCAAGCGGCGCTGGCCTGCAAACACGGTGTCGCCATTGAAGGAGATATTGATCTCACCGTTGTTGATCGGCTGGCCGATCACTGCCACGCAATCGTCCAGGCCAGCGGCGCTGAATTGTGCGAGTACGTCCGGAGTAGCATCCTGACGAACCTGGATCACTGCACCCAACTCTTCGTTGAACAGGATGCCGTTGATCTCGGCTGCATCCTCGGCAACGCTGTCGAGCACGATGTTCAGGCCACAGTGACCGGCGAAGGCCATTTCCACGACGCTGGTCAGCAAGCCACCGTCGGAACGGTCATGGTAGGCCAGCAGGTGGCCATCGGCGTTGAGGCCCTGGATCACGGCGAAGAAGGCCTTCAGGTCTTCAGCGTCGTCGACGTCTGGCGCCTGCTTGCCGAGCTTGCCATGGGTCTGGGCCAGGATCGACGCGCCCATGCGGTTCTGGCCACGGCCCAGGTCGATCAGGATCAGATCGGTGGTGCCCTTGTCCATGCGCAGTTGCGGGGTCAGGGTCTGGCGGATATCGGTGACCGGGGCGAAGCCGGTGACGATCAGCGACAGCGGCGAGGTGACGGTCTTGTCGCTGCCATCTTCGTTCCAGCGGGTGGCCATGGACATGGAGTCCTTGCCCACCGGAATGGTGATACCCAACTCGGGGCACAGTTCCATACCGACGGCTTTCACGGTGTCGTACAAACGGGCGTCTTCGCCTGGGTGGCCAGCAGCGGACATCCAGTTGGCCGACAATTTGATGTCGGACAGCTTGCCGATACGGGAAGCGGCGATGTTGGTCAGCACTTCACCAATGGCCATGCGGCCCGACGCCGGGGCGTCCAGCAAGGCCAGCGGCGTACGCTCGCCCATGGCCATTGCTTCACCGGTGTAGACGTCGAAGCTGGTGGCGGTGACGGCAACGTCAGCCACTGGCACCTGCCATGGGCCGACCATTTGGTCACGGGCAACCAGGCCGGTGATGGTGCGGTCGCCGATGGTGATCAGGAAGCTCTTGCTCGCCACGGCCGGGTGGTGCAGCACGCGCTCGATGCTATCGGCCAGTTCCAGCTTGCTTGGGTCGAAATCATCGCCCAACTCGGCTTCACGTACCGCCGAACGGTGCATGCGCGGGGCCTTGCCCAGAAGCACTTCCAACGGCATGTCCACCGGGCTGTTGCCGAAGTGGCTATCTGTAACAGTAAGCTGTGGCTCGGCAGTCGCTTCGCCGACCACGGCAAACGGGCAACGCTCGCGTTCGCAGATGGCCTGGAAGCGCGCGAAATCTTCAGGGCCAACGGCCAGCACATAACGTTCCTGGGATTCATTGCTCCAGATTTCGTGCGGGGCCATGCCCGGCTCATCGTTTGGAATGTTGCGCAGTTCGAAACGGCCACCACGGTCGCCATCGTTGACCAGCTCCGGGAATGCGTTGGACAAACCACCGGCACCGACGTCGTGGATGAAGCTGATCGGGTTCTTGTCACCCAACTGCCAGCAACGGTCGATGACTTCCTGGCAACGGCGCTCCATCTCAGGGTTTTCACGCTGTACGGAAGCGAAATCCAGGTCAGCCGAGCTGGTACCGGTGGCCATGGAGGAAGCAGCGCCGCCGCCCAGGCCGATCAACATGGCCGGGCCACCGAGGACGATCAGCTTGGAGCCGACCAGGATCTCGCCTTTTTGCACATGATCTTCACGGATGTTGCCCATGCCGCCGGCCAACATGATCGGCTTGTGGTAGCCGCGCACTTCATCCCCACGCGGGGTGGTGATGGATTGCTCGAACGTACGGAAATAGCCTGTCAGGGCCGGACGCCCGAATTCGTTGTTGAAGGCGGCGCCGCCCAGCGGGCCTTCGATCATGATGTCCAGCGCGGTGACGATGCGCTCGGGCTTGCCGTACGGCACTTCCCACGGCTGTTCGAAGCCTGGGATCTGCAGGTTGGACACGGTGAAACCGGTAAGGCCCGCCTTTGGCTTGGCGCCACGGCCGGTTGCACCTTCGTCGCGAATCTCGCCACCAGAACCGGTGGCAGCGCCCGGGAACGGGGCAATCGCGGTCGGGTGGTTGTGGGTCTCGACCTTCATCAGGATGTGCACCGGCTCCTGTACCGCACCGTACTGGCGGGTCTCAGGGTCCGGGAAGAAACGGCCGGCAACGCTGCCGACGATAACCGAGGCGTTGTCCTTATAAGCCGACAGAACGCCTTCGCTGTGCATCACGTAGGTGTTCTTGATCATGCCGAACAGGCTTTTTTCCTGGCTTTGGCCGTCGATGTCCCAACTGGCGTTGAAGATCTTGTGACGGCAGTGCTCGGAGTTGGCCTGGGCGAACATCATCAGTTCGATGTCGTGCGGGTTGCGCTTCAAGCCGTTGAAGGCATTGACCAGGTAGTCGATCTCGTCGTCGGCCAGGGCCAGGCCCAATTCGATATTGGCCTTCTCGAGGGCGGCGCGGCCACCTCCAAGCACGTCGATCGCGGTGAGCGGCTTGGGTTCGGCGTGGCTGAACAGGCCGGCAGCCTGTTCCAGCTGGCTGACGATGATCTGGGTCATGCGATCATGCAGGCTGCTGGCGATCAGCTCGGCATCAGCGTCGCTGAACTGGCCGGCGACGTAGAAGGCGATACCGCGCTCCAGGCGCTGGATTTTGTCCAGGCCACAGTTGCGGGCGATGTCGCTGGCCTTGCTCGACCAGGGCGAGATGGTGCCGAACCGTGGCAGAGCCAGGAACAAGCGGCCGTTGGGCTCTTGAACAGGCACACTGGGACCGTACTTCAGAAGGCGCGCCAGCACTCGCTGTTCGTCGGAGGTCAATACGCCAGTAACGTCGGCGAAGTGAGCAAATTCAGCATACAGGCCAGTGACAGCTGGAACCTTCTGGCTCAGTTGCTCAAGGAGTTTGCTGTGGCGAAAGGCAGAAAGGGCAGGAGCACCGCGCAGGATCAACATCTTCGGGACAGCCTCGGGAAGGGGTGTGCTTTGAGGCCGTGCATTCTAGCGTAAACCATCGCCAACGGCACCCGAAACGGCGAAGCAAGCCGCTGCCGAACGTCAGTTGGCTGGATTACGCGGTCATCCGGCGCTTATCTGGTGTCTGGCGGGCAGTTATTTTAACCGTCATATTTTTTCCAAAGCCCCGTTTCTACGGCCTCCCGCCCCGATTTCTGGGCACTACCAGACAACACCCTCGCTGTCGAGATATGGCGCCGAGGGTCCTTTGCGTATACTGCGCAGATGTTCTTCCCTACTGCTTTGCGCCCGCGATGCGCCAAATGGCTCATCGCCACCGGACTCTTCCTGATGCTCAGCGCGTGTGTTGATAAACCCAACACGCTGGAGCGAATCAAGGAGGATGGCGTATTGCGGGTGGTCACACGCAACAGTCCGGCCACCTATTTCCAGGACCGTAACGGTGAAACCGGTTTCGAATACGAACTGGTCAAGCGTTTCGCCGACGACATGGGAGTGAAGCTGGAGATCGTGGCCGCCGACAACCTCGACGACTTGTTCAGCCAACTGGGCAAACCCAACGGGCCGGTCCTTGCCGCCGCCGGCCTGGTCAGCAGTGAGCAGCGCCAGCAGCAGGTGCGCTTCTCCCATCCGTACCTGGAAGTCACGCCGCAGATCATCTACCGCAACGGCCAATCCCGCCCTACTGGCGCGGCAGACCTGGTAGGCAAGAAGATCATGGTGCTCAAGGGCAGCACCCACGCCGAGCAACTGGCCGCGCTGAAACAGAAAAACCCCGCCATTGAATATGAAGAGTCCGACGCAGTTGAAGTAGTCGACCTGTTGCGCATGGTGGACGAAGGCCAGATCGACCTGACGCTGGTAGATTCCAACGAAGTGGCGATGAACCAGGTGTACTTCCCCAAAGTGCGGGTTGCCTTTGACCTGGGAGACACCAGCAATCAAAGCTGGGCCGTAGCTCCTGGCGAAGACAACAGCCTGCTCAACGAGGTCAACAGCTACCTGGACAAGGTGGAAAAAAACGGCACGCTGCAGCGTCTGAAAGATCGCTACTACGGGCACGTTGATGTCTTGGGCTATGTCGGCGCCTACACTTTCGCCCAACACCTGCAACAGCGGCTGCCCAAATACGAGACGTTCTTCAAGACTTCGGCCAAGGAAGAAAAGGTCGACTGGCGGTTACTCGCAGCCATTGGCTATCAAGAATCCCTCTGGCAACCGACGGTCACCTCCAAGACTGGCGTGCGTGGCCTCATGATGTTGACGCAGAACACCGCCCAGGCGATGGGCGTGTCCAATCGCCTGGACGCCCGGCAGAGTATCAAGGGCGGCGCAAAATACCTGGCCATGATCAAGAACGAACTGGATGACTCCATTCTCGAACCCGACCGCACCTGGTTCGCCCTCGCCGCCTATAACGTCGGCGGAGGTCATCTGGATGACGCCCGCAAACTGGCGAAAAAAGAAGGCCTGAACCCGAACAAGTGGCTGGACGTAAAAAAAATGCTGCCCCGCCTGTCGCAAAAGCAGTGGTACAGCAAAACCCGCTATGGTTATGCCCGAGGCGGTGAACCCGTGCATTTCGTGGCCAACATCCGTCGGTACTACGACATCCTGACCTGGGTGACCCAGCCACAACTGGAAGGCAACCAGGTGGTGGAAGGCAAACTGCACGTGCCGGGGGTGGATAAGTCCAAGCCTGCCGCAGACAGCCCGCAACTCTAAACAGCATCCATCCCGAACACCGCAAACCCAATGTGGGAGTGGGCTTGCTCACGATAGCGGTGTGTCAGGTAAGATTTTTTCAACTGACACACCGCTATCGCGAGCAAGCCCACATTTTGAGCTGCAACGTCTTACTGGCCAGGGATCAGATGTACCACCCCGCCCGCCAACACCATCACCGCTGTAATACCCGCAGCCTTCAGCGCCGTTTCATCCACCAGCGCCGGGTCGTATAACTGCACGCGTATCCGTGTCAAGGCCACCCGCTGTTGCTCCTTCAGATTCACCGCCCCACCCAGCGCATTCAGCACCGCCGGTGCCAATCGTGCGTCAGGCGCAGGTTCGGGGATCACCGTTTCGGCCACTAGGTCCGGGGTCAGGGCCTTCCAGAACGCCCGCTGCAATTTCTCGAACATGCTCAATGCTCCACAACAGGTAAGGTTTCAACAGTCGCCATGTGGTAAAGGCGCAAGGCCTCGCGCACTTGGGCGGCTTCTTCCAGGCACAGGACCTGGCGGGCGATGATCTGGCAATCGGCCAGGTCCAGCTCACGCACGGTGGCCTTGATACTGGGGATCAGCGGCACGCTGACGGACAACTCGTCCACCCCCAGCCCGATCAGCATCGGCACCGCCAGCGTTTCGGATGCCAGCGCACCGCACACCCCCACCCACTTGCCATGGGCATGGGCGGCCTTGACCGTGGAGGCAATCAGGCGTAGCACGGCCGGGTGAAAGCTGTCGGCCTGGCTGGCCAGCCGTGGGTGGTCGCGGTCCATGGCCAGGGTGTATTGAGTCAGGTCATTGGTGCCAATGGAGAAAAAATCCACATGGGGGGCGAATACATCCGCCATCAACGCCGCTGATGGCACCTCGATCATGATCCCCAGCTTCGGCAGCTCGGTAAGCCCCAGAGCCAGCGCTTCCTCTTCCAGGATCTCGCGCGCCTGGCGCAGCTCCGAGAGCAGGCTGACCATCGGCAACATGATGTGCAGCCGGGCAAGCCCCGCACTGGCCAGGATTGCCCGGAACTGCTCGCGCAGCAGTTCGGGACGTTCCAGGCACAGGCGAATCCCGCGCAGGCCAAGAAACGGGTTGGTCTCGCTGGCCATCGGCACGTAGGCCAGGGGCTTGTCGCCGCCCACGTCCAGGGTACGTACCACCAGGTTGCGCTCCACGCCGAGCGCGCGGGCGATGGCGCAGTAGGTCCGGGACTGCTCCTCTGGACTCGGTGCGCGGTTGCGCTCCAGGTAAAGGAACTCCGACCGCAGCAAGCCGACCCCCTCGCCGCCCAGAGACAGGGCCTGCTCTACTTCTTGCAACGAGGCAACGTTGGCCGTCACCTCGACATGATGACCGTCGCGAGTGACAGCGGCCTGCTGTGCGTGCTCCGCCTCACGCTGACGGCGTAATGCGTGCTGTTGACGGCAAGCCTCTGAGTGTTCGATTTCCGCCAGATCGGGGTCCAGGTGCAATTCGCCCTTGTCAGCGTCCAGCAGCACCTGCTTGCCGTTGGCCAGATGCAATACTTGCCCGGGCACACCGCAGATGGCCGGCAGCCTCATGGCTCGGGCGAGGATTGCAACATGACTGGTCGCTCCGCCACCCACAGTGACGAAGCCCAACACCTTGCGGGTGTCGAGACTGGCGGTTTGGGAGGGTGTCAGTTGCTCGGCGATCAAAATCGCCTGCTCCGGCAAATCCCAGGCACTGTCATTGATGCCGAGAATCAGTTTGAGTACCCGCTGACCGACATCCGCCAAATCGGCGGCGCGCTCAGCCAGCAGCGTACTGCCCAACCCCTGAAACAACTTGACCGTGGCGAGCGTGGCCTGGTTCCAGGCGAACGCCGCGCTCTTGCCCTGGGCCAGCAGCTCACGGGCATGTTCCAGCAGCGTCGGATCTTCAAGCAGCTCTTGATGGGCGCGGAAAATCTCTTTTTGTACGCCACCGACGCTGGCCTGCAAGCTTATCAGGGCTTCGGCGGCATGCTGCAGGGCGCGCTCCAGTGCCGCACGCTCCAGGACTTCTCCCCCGCCAAGCTCGATGACGATCAATTCGGGTTCCGCAACTTGAACCACTTGACCAAACGCCGAGCCCGGTGAGGCACAAACGCCGCGCAATACACTCGCAGATGACACGGGCGCCACGGCTTCAAGTGTCTCGGCCTGGACCGCAATCGCCTCACCGCAGCCTTCGACGAGCAACGCCGCCAGTGCCTTGATGGCCGGTGCAGCGTCGTCCCCCACCGCACTCACCTGCAATGTATCGCCCTGCACCGTTTGCAACGCCATGATCGCCACCAGCGATTTGGCATTGGCACTCTGGGTTTGCTTGTGCAGGCAGATACTCGCGTTGAAGCCTTTGGCTGCCTGGGCAAAGACCGCTGCCGGACGCGCGTGCAGGCCGTTGGCATTCGGCAGTGTCACCGGTCGGGAAAACAACGCTTCGCCCTCCTCCACCTCCTCCACAGCCATGCGCGGCTCGGCCGTCACACGCAACAGCGGTTGCCCGGTCGCTACCAGCCCGGTGCCCGGGGCCAACAGGTCGAACGACTCGCCGCTCACCACCAGCATCAAGGTCAGCAGGCTGCGGGCATTGAGCGCGACAAAATCGGCATCAAACTCGATCAACGGCTGGCCAGCCACTACTCGCTGGCCGTCCTTCACCAATCGGGTAAACCCCTTGCCCGCCAGATTCACGGTGTCCAGGCCGATATGCATCAACACCTGGACCCCATTGTCATCGGTAACGCTCACAGCATGCCCACTGTCCTGAATATTGCTGATCATCCCGGTCAACGGTGCGCACAGGGTTTGCGAGGTCGGATCGATACAAATGCCATCACCCATCAAGCGGCTGGAGAATACCGGGTCCGGCACTAGGTCCAGAGGTAGCAACACCCCAGCCAGGGGCGCCAACAGTTCCAAGGGTTGAATTGTGGTCATGACATCACCTGCTGTTTGGTTCTGTAAAAATCATAGGGTGGATGCAAATTCCAAGGTGACGAATGTCCAAATGCGGGGGGCTTGCTCGCGATTGCGATGGGCCAGCCAACAAATACATCGCCGGATACGCCGCCATCGTGAGCAAGCCCACATTGGTCCGTGTTCAGTCCCATGGATTCATTTCCACCAGTATTCGACCTGCACGCCAAAATTGGACCCGTGCCGCGCCGCGCCGTAGGAGCCGGTGTCGGACAACGCCGAACCCGATGCCAGTTCATTCGCTGCACGCTGGGCGGCTTTGTTCCAGCTGGCGTAGGTGTAGTACAGACGCACTTCCGGCCGCGCCCAAAAATCCGGGCCCTTGGGTGACCAGGTCGGGGCGAAGGTAAACTTGCTCAACTTGCGGGTGCCGTCGCTGGCGTCGACTTGATCGTGACCGAGCTCGGCGACCAGCTTGAACTGCTCGGTGAGGGCATAAGCCGGGCGCACACCGAGAGAAATCCAGGTCTGGTCCTGGCTGCCGGGGCGGATATCCTTCTGGTACACCGCCTCGACCTGGCCACCAAATCGCGGCGTCACCTGCCAGTCGAAAAATTCCACCGCCCGGTAGCTTTTGCTGCTCTTGTCCAGCGCCGTATTGCCGGTATAACCCAAACCTGTGCCCGGACCTTCGCCGTACTGCAAGGCAAACTTGTTCTTGCCACCGAGGAAAGGGGTCTGTACGTGTTGGGCAGTAAGCGCCCAGCCGCTATTGGCTTCACGACCACCGGCTTTTTCGATATAGCTCAAGCCCAATTCCAGCTCGCCGCCTGGATTGGTCTTGAAACCGGCCACATTGAAATCGTGACGGGTGGCGTATTCCTTCTGGTAGAGATTGTCCTTACGCGACAGCGCGTAGCTGTACTTCAGGTCGCCGATCAGTACATCTTCGATACCACCACCGGTGGCGCTCTGGTTCCAGTAGTAAAAGTCAGAGATGTGAATGTCGTTACGCTTGTAGTAACGCCGACCAGCCCACAGTGAGCCGCCATTGAGGCTGGGCATGTTCGACCACTGCGCATACATCTGCGGCATGCGGGCCGAACCGTTATTTTCACCCTGGAACTTCAGTTCACGGTCGTACTTGTTGTACAGCGAGGCCATTGCGTCGACGCTCAACACCGAACCGTCGTCGAGAGTGAACAAATCCTGGCGCAACTCGAGTTCTGCATATTGCTCGCATTCGTTGCCCAGGCGGTACTTGGATTGCGCTCCCGGCAACTGGAAGCATTGCTGCGGGCCGCTGCCCGTCGACGACCCCGCGCCGCTACGCAAATAGCCGGCAAATTCCAGGGCCTGGGCTGCCAGAGGCAGGGTCAGGCACGAGGTAACAAGACCCAACTTTATTGTTGTTTTCATGAAGCGCTCCGATATTTTTATTATGTTTTTTAAGTCCTTCCCCAATCCCCAGAGGGTCAATCCTTGAGGTGCAGCACAAAGGATTCATAAGGGCGCAGCGATACCGTGTTCGTGCGCGCCGGGCAGTCGGGATAGTTGCTGATCAGCAGGCGCTGCTCAGTGGTCTCTGCGATTACGTCGCAGGGCAATTGGATCTCGCACGGCGTGCCGTAGAAATTGTTCAGCACCAGCAGGCGCTCACCCTGCCCTTCGCGCAGGTACACCCACACCTGGAGGTGATCCGCCAACAACGGGCGATATTCGCCTTCCTGGATCAGCGATTCATGGCGACGCAAGGCGATCAAGGTGCGGTAGTGATGCAGCACCGATTGCGGGTCATCAAGTTGGCCCTCGACGTTGATCTGGGAGGCATTCTCCGGGATGCCGATCCACGGTTCACCACGGCTGAACCCCGCGTATTCGTCGGCGCTCCACTGCATAGGGGTACGGCCGTTATCCCGTGATTTCTGCATGATCGCAGCCATACTTTGGGCTTCGGACTCACCGGCATCGCGCTTGAGGCGATAAATGTTCAGGGTCTCGACATCACGGTACTGCTCGATCCTGTCGAACCCCGGATTGGTCATGCCCAACTCTTCGCCCTGATAAACAAAAGGCGTGCCCTGCAGGAAGTGCAGCGCCGTAGCAAGCATCTTGGCCGAGACCACGCGATGCTCGCCGTCATCGCCAAACCGCGAGACCACCCGCGGCTGGTCGTGGTTACACCAGAACAACGCGTTCCAGCCGCCCCCCGCCTGCATGCCCAGTTGCCAGTCGGAAAAGATCCGCTTGAGCTGCAGGAAGTCGAAGTCCGCCCGCACCCACTTCTGCAGGTTCGGGTAATCGACTTTCAGGTGATGAAAGTTGAAGGTCATCGACAGTTCTTTCGACTGTGCATTGGAGTAGCGAATGCAGTGTTCCAGGCTGGTGGACGACATCTCGCCGACGTTGATCAGGTCATGCCCCTCGAATACTTCGCGGTGCATTTGCTGCAGGTACTGGTGAACGTTCGGACCATCGGTGTAGAAACGACGGCCGTCGGTGGCGTCCTCGGGGAAGTCCGCGGGTTTGGAAATCAGGTTGATCACGTCCAGGCGAAAGCCGCCAACGCCCTTGTCACGCCAGAAGCGCATCATCTTGAACACCTCGGCGCGAACCTTGGGATTGTCCCAATTGAGGTCGGCCTGGGTGTGATCGAACAGGTGCAGGAAGTACTGGCCGGTTTGTGCCTCGTATTCCCAGGCCGAGCCGCCGAACTTGGACTCCCAGTTATTCGGCTGGTCACGCCAGATATAGAAATCGCGATAGGGATTGTCGAGGCTGCTACGGGCCTGCTGGAACCACTCATGTTCGACCGAGGTGTGGTTGACCACGATGTCGAGCATCAGCTTGATCCCGCGCTTGGCGGCTTCGCCGATCAGCAGGTCACAGTCGGCCATGGTCCCGTAGCTGGGGTCGATGGCGTAGTAGTCGCTGATGTCGTAGCCATTGTCGCGCTGCGGCGAGCGCAGGAAGGGGGTGATCCACAGGCAATCGACGCCCAGCCATTTCAGGTAATCGAGTTTGTCCACGATACCCAGCAGGTCACCGGTGGCGTTACCCGCGTGGCTGTGGAAGCTTTTTGGGTAGATCTGATAGATCACCGAATGTTGCCAGTCTTGCATGGTGGGTTCCTTCAATGAGTTGTGTACTGGCTTTGAGGGCGCCTTCGCGAGCAAGCCCGCTTCCACAGGTTGGAACGCATTTCAAAATGTGGGAGCGGGCTTGCTCGCGATAGCAATGGATCAGGCGACCCGATACCCAGGCCGAACAATCTTCATGCTCAGCGCACAGGTCAAAACAAACGGCACCACCATCGCGATGACCATGCCGATCACAAACATCGCAATGGATTGCGGAACGACCGAGATAAAACCCGGCAAGCCGCCCACACCGATGGCCGAGGCCTGGACCTTGTTCATCGACAGGAAAATACTGCCCAGCGCCGAGCCCAGCAGCGCGGCGTAGAACGGAAACTTGAAGCGCAGATTGACGCCGAACATCGCCGGTTCCGTAATGCCGAAGTACGCGGAAATCGCTGAAGTCGAGGCCATGCTTTTGTCCCGGGCATTGCGACTCATGTAGAACACGCCGAGCGCAGCGCTGCCTTGGGCCAGGTTGGACATAACAATCATCGGCCAAATAAAGGTGCCGCCCTGTGTAGAAATAAGCTGCAGGTCGACGGCAAGGAACATGTGGTGCATGCCGGTGATCACCAGCGGCGCATACAGCAGGCCGAAAATCGCCCCGCCGAGCATTGGCGCCAGGTCAAACAGGGTGACCACACCTTCGGTGATCAGGATGCCTAGGTGACGGGTCACCGGGCCGATAATCGCCAGGGCCAACACGCCGGTGACCACAATGGTGGTGATAGGCACCACTAGCAGCTGAATGGCATTCGGTACGCGTGCGCGCAGCCATTTTTCAATGACGCTCATGACGTAGGCAGCCATCAGGATCGGCAGGATTTGCCCCTGATAGCCGACCTTTTCGATCTGGAACCAACCGAAGATGTCGAAATACGGCAGGCTCTGGCCGTCAAGACCGGCGACCGCCTTGCCGTAGTTCCAGGCATTGAGCAGATCCGGATGCACCAACATCAGGCCAAGGACGATGCCGAGGATTTCACTGCCGCCGAAGCGCTTGGCCGCCGACCAACCCACCAGCGCCGGCAGGAACACAAACGAGGTATTGGCCATCAGGTTGATCAGGCTCCACAGGCCATCCAGGTTTGGATAGGCCTCCAGCAGCGTCTGCCCCTCGATGAACATGCCCTTGGCACCCATCAGGTTGTTCACCCCCATGAGCAAGCCGGCAATGATCAGCGCTGGCAGGATCGGCATGAAGACATCCGAGAAAACCCGCACCAGGCGCTGCATGGCGTTGGTTTTGTCGGCGCCCTTTTGTTTTACGTCGGCGATGGTCGATGCCGCCAGGCCGGTCTTTGCCCGCAACGCGGCATAGACTTTTTCCACTTCGCCGGGGCCGATCACTACCTGGAACAGGCCACCGGTGAAGAACGAGCCCTTGACCAGATCGACCTGGTTCAACGCACTGTTGTTGACCAGGCTCGGGTCCTTGAGCGCCAGGCGCAGGCGGGTGACGCAGTGGGCGGCTTGCTCAAGGTTATCGCTGCCCCCGAGGTGCTCGAGAATCTCGCTGGCAATATTCGTATAGTCGTGGCTCATGCTTGGTTTCCACTTTGATTTTTTTATTTGGGGTCAGTCATTGGCAGCACGCCGAGGGCAAAAGTACTCGTACAGACGAGTTAAAGCAACAACTCGTACAGACGAGTTACAAATGCATGGATTTCCCACGCCTCGCAGGACGATACCCAAGGGCCCAATAGACAAACCCCACCTCTGCCACTAAGGTTCCTGCCTTGAATGCAAACGCTGCACAGAGTCCTTCCCCATGAGCAAATACAACCAGATCTATACCGATCTGCTTGCCAGCATCACCACCGAACGCCTGCAACGCGGCACGCGCCTCCCCTCCGAAACCGAACTGATGGACGCCTATCAGGCCAGTCGTGGCACGGTACGTCGGGCCATCGAGCAGTTACAGGAGCGGGGTTTTGCGCAAAAGATCCATGGCAAGGGCACCTTTGTGTTATCGCCCAATCCCATCGAATTCCAGCTCGGCGGGATCGTCAGCTTTCTTGAAACCCATGCCGACCTGGGGGATGACGTGCGCACCGAAGTGGTGGAGTTCAGCCAGTTCCCACTGGAAGGTTCGCTGCTGGAACATATCGAAGCCGAGCCCGGCAGCCTGATCACCCGGATCAAGCGAGTACGGCGCATCGGTGGCAAACGGGTGATCCTCGACATCAACCACTTCGTCGCCGATATGATTCCTGGCCTGGACCGGGACATTGCCGAACAGTCGATCTACGCGTTTATCGAACAGACGTTGCAGCTGCAAATCAGCTACGCCCAGCGCACCATCGAAGCCCTGCCCCGAGGCAAGGACGACCAGGCACATCTGGACCTCGACGGCCAGAGCCATGTGATCGTGGTCAGTAACCAGACGTTTTTGCAGGACGGCAGGCAGTTCGAATACACCGAGTCGCGGCATACGTTGGATAAGTTCTACTTTTCGGATATTGCGCGGCGGTAAGGCCCAGCGAAGATTAAAAAATGTGGGTTTGCTCGCGATAGCGCTACGTGTGCACGAAATTTGTCGACTGACACTCTGCTATCGCGAGCAAGCTCTCTCCCACACTTTGACCAGCGGTAGTTGATTTATCGGGGTCACAAAACACAAAACCCCGGCTCAACGGCCGGGGTTTTGTTATTCAACGCTCACCTGCTATTGCAGGATCATTCCCACTCAATGGTCGCCGGCGGTTTGCTCGACACGTCATACGTCACGCGCGAAATACCTTCGATTTCATTGATGATACGACCGCTGACGGTTTCCAGCAGTTCGTATGGCAGGTGCGCCCAACGGGCGGTCATGAAGTCGATGGTTTCTACCGCACGCAGGGCCACGACCCAGGCGTAGCGACGACCATCGCCGACTACACCGACCGATTTCACCGGCTGGAACACCACGAAAGCCTGGCTCACCTTGTGGTACCAGTCGGCCTTGCGCAGTTCTTCGATGAAGATGTGGTCGGCGCGACGCAGCAGGTCGGCGTATTCCTTCTTCACTTCACCAAGGATCCGCACGCCCAGACCCGGGCCCGGGAATGGATGGCGGTAGACCATGTCGTACGGCAGGCCCAGTTCCAGGCCCAGGCGACGGACTTCGTCCTTGAACAGTTCGCGCAGCGGTTCTACCAGCTTGAGGTTCATTTCCTCAGGCAGACCACCCACGTTGTGGTGGGACTTGATCACGTGGGCCTTGCCGCTCTTGGCGCCGGCCGACTCGATCACGTCAGGGTAAATCGTGCCCTGGGCGAGATACTTGATGTTGTCCAGTTTGTTGGACTGGGCATCGAAGACGTCGATGAAGGTACGACCGATAATCTTGCGCTTTTTCTCCGGGTCGGACTCGCCGGCCAGATTGTTCAAGAACTGATCTTCGGCGTTGGCGCGGATCACTTTGACGCCCATGTTCTCGGCGAACATGGCCATAACCTGCTCACCTTCGTGCAGGCGCAGCAGGCCGTTGTCGACGAACACGCAGGTCAGTTGGTCACCGATGGCCTTGTGCAACAGGGCAGCTACCACGGAGGAGTCAACACCGCCGGACAGGCCGAGCAGGACATTGTCGGTGCCGACTTGGGCACGCACGTTGGCAATAGCATCTTCAGCGATTTTCGACGGAGTCCACAGGGCTTCACACTCGCAGATGTCGAGAATGAAACGCGAAAGAATGCGGCCGCCTTGCTTGGTGTGGGTCACTTCCGGGTGGAACTGCACGCCGTAGTAACGACGTTCGTCGCTGAACATGCCGGCAATCGGGCAGCTCGGGGTACTGGCCAGGATATGGAAGTCTTCCGGCATCTTGGTGACCTTGTCACCGTGGCTCATCCACACGTCGAGGCCAAACAGGCCGTCGGCATCGATGTGATCTTCGATGCCGTCCAGCAGGCGGCTTTTGCCGACTACGTCGACACGGGCATAACCGAACTCACGTAGCTCAGAGCCTTCGACCTTGCCGCCCAGTTGCTCGGCCATGGTCTGCATGCCGTAGCAGATACCAAAGACCGGTACGCCGAGGTCAAATACCGCCTGCGGGCAACGCGGGCTGTTGGCTTCGTGTACGGACTCGGGGCCACCGGCGAGGATGACGCCTTTTGGAGCGAATTCGCGGATCGCCTCGTCATCCATGTCGAACGGATGCAGTTCGCAATACACGCCGATCTCACGCACGCGGCGAGCGATCAGTTGAGTGTATTGGGAACCGAAATCGAGGATCAGGATGCGGTGGGCGTGAATGTCGAGGGCCATGAAAGAAACTCTAAAAGAGCAGTTGCGAGCTTCAAGCTGCAAGCTGCAAGTAATCGGGGGCTGCGCGGAAGCTGCACCAACACAGCCCCGCTTGCAGCTTATAACTTGTGGCTTCTAGCTGTCGGCGTCAGCCGACCCGATAGTTAGGCGCTTCCTTGGTGATCTGCACATCGTGGACATGGGACTCAGCCATGCCGGCGCCGGTGATCCGCACGAACTCTGGCTTGGTGCGCATTTCTTCGATATCGGCACTGCCTGTGTAGCCCATCGAGGAACGCAGGCCGCCCATCAGTTGATGGATGATGGCGCTCAGGGTGCCCTTGTAAGGGACACGACCTTCGATACCTTCCGGAACCAACTTCTCGGCGCCTGCCGAGGAGTCCTGGAAATAACGGTCGGAAGAGCCCTGAGCCTGGGACATGGCGCCCAGCGAACCCATACCGCGATAAGCCTTGTACGAACGCCCCTGGAACAGTTCGATCTCGCCCGGCGCCTCTTCGGTGCCGGCGAACATCGAGCCCATCATCACGCAGGAAGCACCGGCCACGATGGCCTTGGACAGATCACCGGAGAAACGGATACCACCGTCGGCGATCAACGGTACGCCAGTGCCTTCAAGGGCAGCGGCGACATTGGCGATGGCGCTGATTTGCGGCACGCCGACACCGGCAACGATACGGGTGGTGCAGATCGAGCCTGGGCCGATACCGACCTTGACCGCATCCGCGCCCGCTTCGGCCAGGGCCTTGGCAGCAGCGCCGGTAGCAATGTTGCCACCGATCACCTGGACCTCAGGGAAGTTCTGCTTGACCCAACGCACGCGATCGATCACGCCTTTGGAGTGACCGTGGGCAGTGTCGACCACCACCACGTCAACACCGGCAGCGACCAGCGCCGAGACGCGGTCGCCAGTGTCCTTACCAGTACCAACAGCCGCGCCAACGCGCAGACGACCCTGGTCATCCTTGCTGGCCAGCGGATAAGCCTTGGCTTTTTCGATGTCGTTGACGGTCATCATGCCCTTGAGGGCGAACTTGTCGTCGACGATCAGCACGCGCTCGATGCGGTGCTTGTGCAGCAGTTCACGCACATCGTTCTTGTCGGCGCCTTCCTTGACCGTGACCAGACGTTCTTTGGGCGTCATCACTTCGCGGACGGTGACTTCAAGGCGGTTTTCGAAACGCACGTCACGGGAAGTGACGATACCGACCAGGTCACCATCGTGCAGCACCGGAACACCGGAGATGTTGTGCATGCGGGTCAGGTCGAACAGATCACGCACGGTGGCGTCGGCTTCGATGGTGATTGGATCCTTCACCACACCGGCTTCGTAACGCTTGACCTTGCGTACTTCGGCAGCTTGCTGCTCGATGGTCATGTTCTTGTGGATAATGCCGATGCCACCTTCCTGAGCCATGGCGATTGCCAGACGGGCTTCAGTGACGGTGTCCATGGCGGCAGAAACCAGGGGAATGTTCAGCTCGATGCCACGGGTTAGGCGGGTCTTGAGACTGACTTCGTTAGGAAGCACCTCGGAATAACCGGGCACTAGGAGAATGTCGTCGAATGTCAGAGCTTCTTGGCTGATACGCAGCATCGCGGGGGCTCCCGAGCGGGAAAATGGAAGCGCGCCATTATATACATGCACCCTGTCGGGCTCAATGTAAAACTCTGACAAACTTGGTAATACTGATAGAAGGATAAACCGGCCTCCTGCCCAAGACCGTATTGGCAATCACAGCTCGACTTTGACCCAACTGATCTTCTGGTCGAGCCAATCGGCAAACTCGTCGATAAAGCTCTGCTTGAACCCCGCCTCCGCCCAGTTGTTGAAGATGAACCCCAGGTTGGAAAACCCACACTCCTGCAAGAACAGGAACCCATTGATGTCATCTTCATGACCGCACAGCGGACAGGTGAAATTATCGGTGTGGCCGGGCATCCAGTCTTCCAGGCTATCGAACAGCGCCTCCCCGACTTCTTTAAGACATTCCGGGCAGCCGGCTTCTTCGAGAAAGCCCTTGGCCGGCGTATAGATGCAGCGTTTGTAGATGATTTCCAGGCCATTGACCGGCTCGTTGAACGGCAGCGCCTCGGGGTGCAGCACCACGGCGCGGGCACCGTCGGCCAGTGCATAGCCCATGCGATTACCAGTGCGGCCACAGGTGCTCAGCTCTTCCTTGATGATGTTCTTGCGCACCAGCCAGCGCACGATTGCCCGGGCGCGGGGTTCATGCACGGGTAAGGTGGAGATTTTCGGGACAAGGATGCTTTGGGAATTCATGGGAGTCCTGCGGTGTGGCTACTGGCGCCATAGCGGGCAAGCCCGCTCCCACATTCGATCGCATTCCAATGTGGGAGCGGGCTTGCCCGCGATGAGGCCCTGAAGGCAGGCAGCTTAATCCCTGCCCGACACAGGTCAAGTACTCAAATACCGTCCAATCAATGCAATGCCGCTGACCAGCACCAGCCAGGTCACCAACCGCACAAACGCTTCCCGGGACATGCGCTGGGTCAGTCGTCGCCCCGCCCACAACCCTAGGGCCATCGCCGGCAGCAGGCACACCGCCAATATCAGCAACGGCAGTTCGGTATAAACCCCGGCGATCAAAAACAGACTTAGGCGTACCAAGGTGCTGGCGCTGATCAACGCACTTTGGGTCGCCCGCGCCGAGTCTTTAGGCAAACGGCTGTTGAGGTAGATCGCATACAAAAAACCGCCGCTGCCGAACAAGGCACCAAACAACCCGCCCACCACGCCCATCGGCACCGACCAGCCGGCAGCCAGGGCTGTGGGCTTGGCCCTTACCGCCAGGCTGTAGATCGCATAGGTACTGATAAACAGGCCCATCAACAGCAGGAGCAGGTCCGAATGCAGGTTGAGCAGGAAGATCACACCGAGGGTGCAGCCAATGGCCATGCATGGCAACAACCGCAACAGCTCTGGCTTGACCACATCCCGCCGTGATTGCAGCAGGTTGCCAAAAGCCGCGACGAAATCAAGCAACACCAGCAACGGGATGACCTTCGACAGCGGCATGAACAGAATCAGGATCGGCCCGGCCACCAGCGCCGTACCAAAACCGGCGATGCCAAACACGATATAGGCCAGCGCAATCCCCAGGCCGATCACCAGCCAGTCCAGTACTCCAAACGACCACTGCCCCATCAATTCAACCAGGCTCATGAAATATTCCTTGTCAGCAAGGCCCTCACTTTAGCCAAGCTGATGTGTTGCGACTAATATCTTCAATACCCTCCACCCATCTCGAAAAGGCATGGCTTGTGATTTCCACCCGACAACTGCGTTACTTCGTAGAAATCGCCGAGAGCGGCAGCTTCAGCGCCGCCGCCGAACGGCTATTCGTCGCGCAATCGGCCCTCAGCCGGCAGATCAAGGAACTGGAAATTCTCCTGCAAACACCGTTGTTCGAGCGCACTGCCCGTCAACCGCGCCTGACGGCAGCCGGCGAAGCGTTTTATCCAAGGGCGCGCAGCCTGCTGGGGGAGTTGCACAAGGCCAGTGAACTGGCGACCCAGGTGGGCCACGGCCAACTCGGCACCCTGCGCCTGAGCCATTCCAGCACCGTGCCGATGAGTGGGCGCGTACTGCGTGGGATCAGCGCCTGGCTGGAACAGTGTCCCGGTGTGTCAATGGATATCATCAAACTGTCCTCTGAAGCGCAGCTGGAAGACATTGCCGATGGTCGGCTGGAAGTCGGCCTGTTGCGCTTGCCGGTTCTGCGCCAGCGCGAAGGGGTACGCATCGTGCCTTTATATAAGGAGCCACTATTGCTGGCAGTCCCGCCTGCCCACCCTTTGGCCAGAAGCTCATCGGCCATTGAACTGGCGCAATTGCAAAACGAAGCCTTTATCTCGATCCCCCACCCGCAGCGCGGCGGCTTGAGTTACCTGTCAGCCGAGCTATGCATGCGCGCGGGATTCTTCCCCAAGGCTGCGCGGGTGATGTCCCGCAAGACCACCCAGTTGCAACTGATCCAGGCTGGGTTTGGCATTGCGCTGTTGCCCGAGTCGATGCGTGACATCGCGCCGGCCAACATTCACTTCCGTCCCCTGGCCGGTCCCGATTGCTACAGCACCGTGGCCATGGCCTGCGCGCAGGCTCCGAGCGCGCTGGTCGCGCAATTCTGCCAAACACTGGGCGAATGCCTATAAACTGCCGCCCATGATTAAAGATCCCTTTGCCCGCCTGGGCCTGGACCGCGAAGTCCTGACTGTCAGCCAGCTCAACGGCCGCGCGCGGGTGTTGCTGGAAGACGTATTCACCAATATCTGGGTCGAAGGCGAAATCTCCAACCTCGCCCGCCCGGCCTCCGGCCACGTGTATTTCACCCTCAAGGACAGCGGTGCGCAGGTGCGTTGCGCGCTGTTCCGGCAAAATGCCGCGCGGGTGCGCCAAGCCTTGAAAGATGGCCTGGCGGTCAAGGTAAGGGGCAAGGTCTCGCTGTTTGAAGGCCGTGGCGACTATCAATTGATTCTCGACACTGTAGAGCCTGCCGGCGACGGCGCCTTGCGCCTGGCGTTCGATGCCCTGAAAGAGAAGCTGAGCGCCGAAGGCCTGTTCAGTGCCGAGCGAAAAGTGCCGCTGCCGGCCCATCCTCGGCGTATCGGCATTATCAGTTCACCGACTGGCGCAGTGATTCGCGACATCATCAGTGTATTCCGCCGTCGTGCTCCGCAGGTGCAACTGACATTGATCCCCACCGCCGTCCAGGGCCGCGAAGCCGTCTCGCAGATTGTTCGCGCCCTCAAGCTGGCCGACGCACGAGGCTTTGATGCACTGATCCTGGCCCGTGGCGGTGGGTCGCTGGAAGACCTCTGGTGTTTCAACGAGGAAGCCGTGGCCAGGGCCGTGGATGCTTGCGTGACGCCCATCGTCAGCGCGGTCGGCCATGAAACCGATGTGTCCATCAGCGACTTCGTGGCCGACGTACGCGCACCCACGCCTTCCGCTGCGGCCGAGCTGCTCGCGCCGGACGCCAGCGATCTGGTGCGCCAGGTTGAAAGCCTGCACCGACGCCTGATCATGCGCATGCGTAACCGCTTGATGCATGACCGCCTGCGCCTGGAAGGCATGGCCCGCCGCCTGCGCCACCCCGGCGAGCGCCTGCGCCAGCAAGCCCAGCGCCTGGACGATCTGGATATGCGCCTGCGCCGTGCTTTCGAGCGCAGCCTCAATACCCGTCGCGAACGCTTGATCCGCCTGGAAACGCGCCTGGCCGGCCAGCATCCGGGCCGACAACTGGCAATGCTGCGCCAACGTCTGGACAGCCTTGCCGAACGCCTGCCACGCGCCATGCGCGAGGGCCTCAAGGCCCGTCGCCTGCAGTTGCAAAGCCAGGTGCAGACGTTGCAGGTGGTCAGCCCGCTGGCGACCCTGGGGCGTGGCTACAGCATTCTTCTGGACGAACGCGGCCAGGCGATCCGCAACGCGGCGCAAACCCATACCGGCCAGCGCCTCACCGCACGGTTGGGCGAAGGCCAACTACAGGTCCGGGTGGAAGACAACCACCTGACACCCGTCACCCTCTCATTACTGGATTGATTCATGCCGCGCTTTTTAAGCTTGTTGATCTTGTTGTGCCTGACCTTTACCGCCCATGCCGACAGCTTTATCACCCGAGCGCTGAACAAACCGGTGCCGGGAGGTGTGGCGGTGGTTGTCCTGGGCGCCGCGGCCGCGGCACCAAAAGCCACTTATCAGGGCAAACCGGTACTGGTGGTCAAGGAGCAGGACAATTGGCTTGCCATCGTTGGCATCCCACTGACCACACAGCCGGGTACTCATCAGATCAACAGCGGCGGCAGCAATCTGCCTTTTATCGTGGGCTTCAAGAAGTACCCGGAACAACGCATCACGCTGAAAAACAAAAGCCAGGTCAACCCGGCGCCTGCGCAGCTCAAACGCATCGAAAGCGAGCTGGCGATCCAGATCAAGGCTTACCGCACCTTCAGCCCGACCATCCCCAGCAACCTGATACTGGACAAGCCGGTAAACGGCCCGCTGTCGAGCAAGTTCGGTGTACGTCGTTTCTTTAATGGCGAGGAGCGCAACCCTCATTCCGGCCTGGACTTTGCGGTACCGGCAGGCACGCCGATCAAGACCCCGGCGCGGGGCAAGGTGATCCTGGTCGGCAACTATTTCTTTAATGGCAACACCGTATTCGTCGACCACGGCCAGGGCTTTATCAGCATGTTTTGCCACATGTCGAAGATCGATGTGAAGGTGGGCCAGCAACTGGCGCGTGGCGCCGTGGTAGGGAAAGTCGGTTCGACCGGCCGCGCGACCGGACCGCATATGCACTGGAATGTCAGCTTGAACGATGCACGGGTGGATCCGGCGATTTTCATTGGCGCATTCGCCCCATGAGCTGGATTGCGCACCCTGCAACGGGTGCGCAAACAAAATTCGTTTAATTCAATATTAAAAGCACAAAATCTCGCTTACATCAGAAATAGCAGAACTTATCTCAATTTTTCGCGACAGCTTGCGATCTTTAACCCCTGCGGTTAGGGTTGGGCTTATGAAAACCTCTCACACCCTCATTCAGCTTCGTCAGCACCGCAGCCTGTGCCTGGTCAGCGCACGACTGCCAGGCTGAATCGATCTGCCTCGTCCCGGTTTTATCCCCCAACAACAGTTTTACGGCAGGCCGCCTCTTTTCGGCCCTACAACAAGGATTTTCTGATGAGCATGCTCAAAGACCCATCTTCGAAATACCGCGCGTTCCCGACCATTGATATTGCGGACCGTACCTGGCCGTCGAAGACCATTACCGCCGCGCCGATCTGGTGCAGTTCCGACTTGCGCGACGGCAACCAATCGCTGATCGAACCCATGGATGCAGTGAAGAAGCTGCGTTTCTGGAAGACCCTGGTCGCCGTCGGCGTCAAGGAAATCGAAGCTTCGTTCCCGGCCGCCTCACAAACCGACTTCGACTTCGTGCGCACCCTGATCGAAGACAACCACATCCCCGAGGACACCACCATCCAGGTGCTGACCCAGGGCCGTGAAGACTTGATCGCCCGTACCTTCGAATCCCTGCGCGGGGCGAAGAAAGCCATCGTTCACTTGTATAACGCGACCTCGCCATCGTTCCGCCGCATTGTCTTCAACCAGGACAAGGACGGAATCAAGGCTATCGCGGTCGACGCGGCCAAGCTGTTCGTCAAATACGCAGCCCAGCAGCCAGAAACCCAGTGGACGTTCGAGTACTCGCCGGAAACCTTCAGCGCGACCGAACTGGAGTTCGCCAAGGAAGTCTGTGATGCGGTGATCGAGGTGTGGAACCCGACACCCGAGCACAAAATGATCCTCAACCTCCCTGCCACCGTCGAATGCGCCACCCCCAACATCTATGCCGACCAGATCGAGTGGTTCGGCCGCCACATCAACCGTCGTGACAGCGTGATCATCAGCCTGCACACCCACAACGACCGTGGTACTGGGGTTGCAGCCACTGAACTGGGCCTGATGGCCGGGGCCGACCGCGTAGAAGGTTGCCTGTTCGGCAACGGCGAGCGCACCGGCAACGTCGACCTGGTGACCGTGGCATTGAACCTCTACACCCAGGGCGTCAACCCAGAACTGGACTTCTCGGATATCGACGGCGTGCGCAAAGTCGTCGAAGAGTGCAACCAGATCCCGGTCCACCCTCGTCATCCGTATGTGGGCGACCTGGTCCACACCGCATTCTCGGGCTCCCACCAGGACGCGATCCGCAAAGGCTTCACCCAGCAGAAACCGGATGCCCTGTGGGAAGTGCCGTACTTGCCAATCGACCCGGCCGACATTGGTCGCAGCTACGAGGCGGTGATTCGCGTCAACAGTCAATCGGGCAAGGGCGGCATCGCCTACCTGCTGGAGCAGGAATACGGCATCAGCTTGCCGCGTCGCATGCAGATCGAGTTCAGCCAGGTAGTACAGGCCGAAACCGACCGCGTAGGCCTGGAAATGACCGCTTCACAGATCTATGCACTGTTGCAGCGTGAATACCTGCAAGCCAACACCCCGTACGCGTTGGTCAGCCATCGTTTGCAGGAAGAAAACGGCAATAGCTCGGTGGAAGTGGAAGTTTCCGGCAAGGGCCAGGGCGAAACCAACCTGCGCTGGCATGGCAAGGGTAACGGCGCGCTGGAGGCATTGGTCGCCGGCCTGCCGATTGGTGTCGAGATCATGGACTACAACGAACATGCTATCGGCGCCGGCACCAATGCCAAGGCAGCGGCTTACATCGAACTGCGGGTGAACGGCGAGCGCCCGGTACATGGCGTGGGGATTGATGAAAACATCACCACTGCGAGCTTCAAGGCCGTGTTCAGCGCACTGAACCGCTCGTTGAGCCAGCAGGAAGCGAAAGCGGCGTAACTTACCGCTGAAAAGCCAAAGGCCCCTGGATGCGAATCCAGGGGCCTTTTTACTTTGGGGCTGGGGCGATGCTGATGGCCCTATCGCGGGCTTGCTCGCGATAGCCATCTCCCGAACGATGGATATCCGTCAAATAAACTGAAAACTATCAGCGTCGAGATTCGCCGGAAACCTCTGGCGATACTCCGCCAACTGCGCCGCCTCCAGGCAGACCTGGAACACCCCATCCGCCTCCCCTGCACTCAACAGGCTCTCGCCCTGGAAGTCGAGGACTTGGCTGCCCCCCGTGTAAGCAAACCCCTTGCCGTCCGTCCCTACCCGGTTTACCGCCGCCACATAGCACAAGTTCTCGATGGCCCGCGCCGGCAACAGGCGGTTCCAGTGCTGGCGCCGCGCCCCCGGCCAATTCGCGGTGTATAGCAGCAGGTCGGTATCCTGGGCATCACGGCTCCACACCGGGAAGCGCAGGTCGTAACAGATCAATGGTCGAATCCGCCAACCCTTGAGTTCGAACAGCACCTGACACTCACCTGGCGTGTAGTGATTGTGCTCTCCAGCCATACGGAACAAGTGACGCTTATCGTAATGCAACACCTCGCCATCAGGCCGTGCCCACAACAGGCGATTGCGGTGGCTGCCGTCAGCCGCCTGGATGATCACACTGCCGGTGATCACAGCATTGTGTTTATGCGACTGGATCTTGAGCCACTCATGGGTGGGGCCGCGCTCCGCTTCGGCAAGGGCTTGGGACTCCATGGAAAAGCCAGTGGTAAACATTTCCGGCAGCACAATTAAATCCGCGCCGCCGGCCTGATCCAGCAACGACTCGAAATGTTCCAGGTTAGCCTGTCGGTCGTGCCACGCCAGGGTCGTCTGCACAAGGGCAATCGTCAGATCAGGTAACGCACTCAGATCACGCATAGCTTCTCGGCTGCTTGGCGCAGCGTCTCCTCGCGTTTGGCAAAGCACAAGCGCACCAGGCGCTGGCCTTGGGGTGGGTTCTGGTAAAACACCGAGACCGGAATGGTAGCCACACCATGTTCGCGGGTCATCCACAGTGACATGCCAACGTCATCCAGGTCTGGGCGAATCTGTGAATAGTCCACCAGTTGAAAATAGGTGCCGGTCACCCGCGTAAGACTGAAACGTGACGACGCCAGCAGATCACAGAACAGATCGCGCTTGGCCTGATAGAACGCCGGCAACGCTTCGACATGTTCCGGATGTTCGGCCATGTAGTCCGCCAGGGCGTATTGCAACGGCGTGACCCCACAGAAACTAACGTACTGGTGCACCTTGCGCAGCTCGGTGCTGAGGGCCGGTGGTGCGATCACATACCCGGTCTTCCAGCCAGTGACATGATAGGTCTTGCCGAAGGAGCTGACGACAAAAGCGCGCTGATACAGCTCCTCATGAGCCAATACGCTGACATGGGCCACACCGTCGAAGACCAGGTGTTCGTAGACCTCATCGCTGACCAGGTAGATATCGCGATGACGGATCAGCTCGGCCAACTGGTCGAGTTCGGCCCGGCTGATCAAGGCGCCGCTGGGATTGTGCGGTGTATTGAGAATGATCATGCGCGTGCGCGGTGACAGCGCGGCCTTGATCCGTTCGAAATCCAGGCTGAAATCCTCCAGCCCCAACTGCACGTGTACGCAGCGACCGCCAGCCAGCTCTACGGAAGGTTCGTAGCTGTCATAGCAAGGGTCGAAGACGATAACTTCGTCACCACTGCGGATCACCGTCTGGATTGCACAGAAAATCGCCTGGGTAGCGCCCGGAGTGATGGTCACTTCGCTGTCGGGATTAACCGTGACGCCATAGCTGCGGGCAAGCTTGGCCGCCACCTGTTGACGCAATGCCGGCAAGCCGGTCATTGGTGCGTATTGGTTGTGGCCACTGGCGATGTGTCTACCCACTGCATCGAGCAAGGCCTGGGGGCCATTGAAGTCGGGGAACCCCTGGGACAGATTCAGAGCCCCGGTATCGGCGGCGAGTTGCGACATGGTGGCAAAAATCGTGGTGCCGACATTCGGCAGCTTGCTGGTGATCATGGGATCCCCCTCCGGGCGAGCTGCAAGTTTTAAGCTGCAAGCTGCAAGGGGTCAATCACCGGGCACAAAAAAGGGCTCTGGATGAGCCCTTTTTTGTGCTTGGCGATGCGGTTGCAAGCTATGAGCCTCAAGGTGCAAGCCAAGCAAATTTGCTTCTGCTTGCGGCTTGCCGCTTAAAACTTGCCGCCGTGTCACCGCCGATCTTTACGCTTTTTATCGGCCTTTTTGTTGTGACTCATCAAGCGACGCTTCTTGTTCACTTGGCGGTCAGTCAGGCTGTTTTTATTACCTTCGTACGGGTTCTCGCCACCCTTGAACTCGATACGGATCGGCGTACCGACCAGTTTCAAGACTCGACGGTAGGTGTTTTCCAGATAACGGACGTAGGACTTCGGCACCTTCTCGATCTGGTTGCCGTGGATCACGATGATCGGCGGGTTGGCACCACCCAGGTGGGCATACCGCAGCTTGATCCGACGGTTGTTGACCATGGGTGGCGCGTGCTCGCCCACCGCATCTTCGAGGATCTGGGTCAGGCGGTTGGTCGGCCAGCGGGTGACCGCAGACTTGAAGGAGTTCTGGACCGAAGCGTAGAGATTGCCTACACCGGTGCCGTGCAGCGCGGAGATAAAGTGAATATCCGCGAAGTCGACGAAGAACAACCGACGCTGCAGCTCGACCTTGACGTAGTCGCGCTCGCTTGGGGTCATGCCGTCCCACTTGTTGATCGCGATCACCAGTGCCCGACCGGCCTCCAGGGCAAAGCCCAGCAGGTTGAGGTCGTGATCGACCACGCCTTCGCGGGCGTCCATGACGAAGATCACTACGTTGGCGTCCTTGATCGCCTGCAGGGTTTTGACCACCGAGAACTTTTCAACTTCCTCGTGGATCTTGCCGCGCTTGCGCACCCCGGCAGTGTCGATCAGCGTGTACTTCTCGTCGTTACGCTCGAACGGGATGTAGATGCTGTCGCGGGTAGTGCCGGGCTGGTCATATACGATTACCCGGTCTTCACCGAGCATGCGGTTGACCAGGGTCGACTTGCCCACGTTGGGGCGACCGATAATTGCGATCTTGATACCGTCTTTTTCGCTCGGGCCAGGAATGCGCTTGGCTTCCTCGCCTTCGGCGACGATTTCGCCTTCGCCCTCTTCTTCCTCAATGTCATCCCGAGGGAAGTCACGCAGGCAGATTTCCAGCATCTGAGTGATGCCACGACCATGGGCACCGGCGATCGGGATCGCGTCACCCAGGCCCATCGGGCTGAATTCGGCACGCGCCAGCTCAGGATCGATGTTGTCGATCTTGTTGGCCACCACATAGGAACGCTTGTTGCGCTTGCGCAGGTGCTCGCCGATCATCTGGTCAGCAGCGGTGTAGCCCGCACGGGCATCCACCAGGAACAACACGACATCGGCTTCTTCGATAGCCAGCAGCGACTGCTCGGCCATCTTTTCGTCCATGCCGTGCTCGTCACCGGAAATACCGCCAGTGTCGACAAGAATGTAGGAGCGCCCTTGCCACTTTGCCTCACCGTACTGGCGATCACGGGTCAGACCGGATAAGTCGCCGACGATGGCGTCGCGAGTCCTGGTCAGGCGGTTGAACAAGGTGGACTTGCCGACGTTAGGTCGGCCCACCAGGGCGATTACGGGAACCATGCGGCTCTCCACTTCGTTATTTCAGAAAATACAAAAGCCGCTGCAAGGCAGCGGCTGGTGCTCGACTGCAGGGGCGAGCTTGCTCGCTCCTGCAGGTGCAGCAACCTGAGGGACCAGCCCTCAAGCATAGTTCGTTACTTGATGGTCAGGGCTTCCAGCTTGCCGCTGTTACCAAAAACATAAAGCATATTGCCTACGACCAGCGGACGGGCACGCAGGCCATCGCTGTCGATACGTTCGCGGCCGACAAAACGACCATCTACCTGGCTCAACAGATGCAGGTAGCCTTCCAGGTCACCTACTACCACATAGCTGGAGAACACCTCAGGTGCCGACAGTTGACGGCGAGCCAGCGAGTCATTGCTCCACAGTGCTGTGGTGGAACGCTCGTCGACGCTTTCAACGGTGCCAGATGCCAGGCTGACGTAGACGCTACCAAACCCTTGGGCGACACCTGCGTAGCTGGAAGCATCACGCTGCCAGAGCACGCGGCCACTTTGCAGGTCCAGCGCCGCGACGCGGCCCTGGTAAGTGGCGACATAGAGGGTTTCACCCGACAGCAGCAAGCTGCCATCGATGTCCACTACGCGGTCCAGCTCGGAGCGACCTTGCGGAATCGCAACCCGCGATTCCCAGGCTGGCACGCCATTCTGGGTGTTCAGGGCGACCACTTTACCGGTCGACAGGCCTGCCAGTGCCAGGTTATTGGTCACAACCGGACCGCTGGTACCGCGCAGGGTCAGGACCGCCGGCGTGCTGTCGTACAACCAGCGCTGTTCGCCGGTGTTGGCGTCAAGGCCAATTACGCGGTCATCCTGGGTTTGCACGACCACGATGTCACCATTGGTGGCAGGCGGTGCGAGGACTTCACTGGTCACGCGAGCGCGCCATTTCTCTTCACCGCTACTCGAATCCAGTGCCACGACTTCGCCCTTGAGCGTGCCGATCATCACCAGGCCATAACCCACGCCAACCGCGCCGGATACTGGCAGCTCGAGGTCTTTCTTCCACTTGACGTCGCCGTTCATGCGATCCATGGAGATCACCACGCCGGTCACGTCAGCGGCCACAATGTTGTCACCGTCGATAGCCGGAACCAACATGTTGTAGGTCTCGCCCTGGCCATCGCCGATGGAGCGGCTCCACTGCTTTTGCAGGACCACTTCTTCCTTGAAGCTGGTCAGCTCGGCCGGAGGCAGTTCTTTTTTGCTGTTGCTGCTGCAACCCGCGGCCAAAACGGCCAGAGCCAGCAATGCTGCATGTTTCCAACGGATCACGTCACGCATCCCCTTTGGCCAGGTCGTCCAGCTTGATTTGTAAGCCACCGACAGCTGCTTCATCAGACAGCGCCGCCTTGGCTTTTTGGTACGCAGCATTGGCTTCGTCGGTACGACCCAATTGGACCAGCAGGTCGCCCTTGAGCTCTTCGCGAGTAGCCAGGAATGCCTTGTCAGCATCGCCGTCGAGCAGTTTCAGTGCTTCGTCGGCCTTGTTCTGTGCGGCCAGAACCTGAGCCAGGCGCTGACGTGCAATTTCACCCAGGGTTGCGTTGGCCGGCTTGTCAGCGATGGCTTTCAACTCGGAAGCCGCGTCATCCAGCTTGCCGGTGTCGACCGCAACTTTTGCGACGAACAGGCTGCCGTACTGGGCGTAGGTGCTACCGCCAAACTCGTTCTTCAGTTTGCCTGCCAGGTCCGCAACTTGCGCGGGATCGGGCTTGCCATCTGGGGTCAGCGTGGTTTCCAGCAGTTGCTGATAGAGTATCGAGGCGCCTTGCGACTGATTGCCCTGATACTTCTGGAACGCCTGCCAACCGAACACCACAACTAACGCCAGCAGGCCGCCAGTAACCAGGGGTTTGCCGTTACGCTGCCACCAGTCTTTGAAATCGGCCAGTTGATCATCATCAGAACTCGACACCCCAATACTCCTCAATCGCTAAATTCGGCTGTTGGACAGCTTCAACCCTGCACGATGCAGGTGGCCAAATGCGCAGCAAGCGCATCAAAGGCAATGCTCTGTTGTTCACCCTGGCCACGCAGGGGCTTGAAACTTACCACTTGCTGGGCCAATTCATCATCGCCCAGGATCAGCGCGAACAACGCACCGCTCTTGTCGGCTTTTTTGAACTGGCTTTTGAAGCTGCCAGCGCCAGCGTTGACTTGCAGGCGCAGGTTCGGCAACTGGTCGCGCAGTTTTTCGCTCAAGGTCAGGCCAGCCAGTTCGGCCGCTTCACCAAAAGCGCACAGGTATACATCTACCTGACGGGAAATTTCTTCGGGTACCTGCTCCAGGGTTTCCAGCATCAGGATCAGCCGCTCGATCCCCATGGCAAAACCCACGCCCGTAGTCGGCTTGCCGCCCATTTGCTCGACCAGGCCGTCGTAGCGACCACCGGCACACACAGTGCCCTGGGCGCCGAGCTTGTCGGTAACCCACTCGAAGACGGTCTTGCTGTAGTAATCGAGGCCGCGCACCAGCTTGGGATTGATGACATAAGGAATACCGGCCGCATCCAGGCGAGCCTTGAGGCCCTCGAAGTGCGTGCGGGATTCGTCATCCAGGTAGTCGGCCATTTTTGGCGCGTCGACCAGTACAGCCTGGGTATCGGCGTTCTTGGTATCAAGCACGCGCAGCGGGTTGGTTTTCAGGCGACGCTGGCTGTCTTCGTCCAGCTTGTCCAGCCGCGCAGACAGGAATTCAACCAGGGCTTCACGGTAGCGGCCACGGGATTCGCTGGTACCCAGGCTGTTAAGCTCGAGCTTGACCGCATCACGGATGCCCAACATGCCCCAGAGGCGCCAGGTCAATACGATCAGTTCGGCGTCGATGTCCGGGCCGTCAAGGTTGAAGACTTCCAGGCCGATCTGGTGGAACTGGCGATAACGCCCCTTCTGCGGACGCTCGTGACGGAACATCGGGCCGATGTACCACAGTTTCTGCGGTTGGCCACCACCGGAGAGACCATGCTCCAGCACGGCGCGCACGCACGCGGCGGTACCTTCTGGGCGCAGGGTCAGGGAGTCGCCGTTGCGATCGTCAAAGGTGTACATCTCTTTTTCGACGATGTCGGTCACTTCACCGATAGAGCGCTTGAACAGCTCGGTGAACTCGACGATCGGCATGCGGATCTGCTTGTAACCGTAGTTATCCAGCAGGCGCGCGACCGTGCTCTCGAAGTAGCGCCACAGCGGCGTCTGCTCGGGCAGGATGTCGTTCATGCCACGAATGGCTTGCAGAGACTTGCTCACATCTAGTCCTTAAATTCGTTCAATCAGCCGCGCGCGATCAGCGCTGCGTCAGCTTCGACCTTTTCGGCCGCCTTCTCGCGTATCAGTCTTTCCAACTGATCCACCAGGTTGTCATTCGTCAATTTCTGCGACGGCTTGCCGTCGATGTAGATCAGGTTCGGTGTACCGCCAGTCAGGCCTATATGTGCCTCTTTGGCCTCACCCGGCCCGTTGACGACACAGCCGATCACCGCGACATCCAGCGGTACCAGCAGGTCTTCAAGGCGTACTTCCAATTCGTTCATGGTTTTCACCACGTCGAAGTTCTGCCGCGAGCAGCTCGGGCAGGCAATAAAATTGATACCACGGGAGCGTAAATGCAGGGATTTGAGAATGTCGTAGCCGACTTTCACTTCCTCTACGGGGTCCGCCGCCAGGGAGATGCGAATGGTATCGCCAATCCCGTCGGCCAGCAGCATACCGAGACCCACCGCAGATTTCACTGTGCCTGAACGCAAACCACCGGCTTCGGTGATACCCAGGTGCAGCGGCTGGACGATTTCCTTGGCCAGCAGGCGGTAGGCTTCTACCGCCATGAACACGTCGGAAGCCTTTACGCTGACCTTGAAGTCCTGGAAATTCAGACGCTCAAGGTGTTCAACGTGGCGCAACGCAGACTCAACCAACGCTGCCGGCGTCGGTTCGCCATATTTCTTTTGCAGGTCTTTTTCCAGGGAACCGGCATTCACGCCGATGCGGATCGGAATCCCGCGATCACGGGCGGCATCTACCACGGCGCGAACCCGGTCTTCGCGACCGATATTGCCCGGGTTGATCCGCAGGCAATCAACGCCCAGTTCGGCCACGCGCAACGCGATCCGGTAGTCGAAATGGATATCCGCGACCAATGGCACCTTTACCAACTGCTTGATACGGCCAAACGCTTCGGCAGCGTCCATATCCGGAACCGAAATCCGCACGATGTCGACACCAGCCGCTTCCAGACGATTGATCTGGGCAACGGTGGCGGCCACGTCATTGGTGTCGCTGTTGGTCATGCTCTGTACCGCGATGGGGGCATCGCCACCCACTGGCACCGAGCCGACCCAGATCTTGCGCGATACGCGACGTTTGATTGGAGATTCGCCGTGCATGACTATTGTCCCAACTTCAGGCGAGCTGTCTCGCCACTGGTGAACGGCGCCACGTCCACAGGCTGGCCGTTGTAGGCCACTTGCGCGCCACGGGCAAAGCCCAGACGCAGCGTCAAAGGAGGCTTGCCGGCCTGATCCAGTGTATCGCCCTTGCGCTTGAGCCCACTGAACAGGACCTTGCCATTGCCATCGGTGACTTGTGTCCAGCAGTCCGCAACGTAGGTAATCTGGATACGACCATCACCCATTGCTGCAACGGGCGCTTGAACGGCAGGCGCAGCCGCCGCCGGGGCAACCGGGGCCTGGACCGGAGCAGGCGGCACAGGCGTGGGGACAACCGGGGTAGCGCTAGCAGGAGCCGGAGCGGCAGGTGCCGGCACTGCAGCGGTCACTGCTGGGTCGGCGCTAGCCTCGGCAGCCGGTTGGCTGGACTGCAGGTCCAGGCTCTGGCCTTGCGGCGCAGCCTGGCCCTGGGCAACAGCCTGGTCTTCCGGCTCGTCCAAGGGATGGATCTGGGTCGTGCCGTCAGCGCTTTCGACCTCGACATGCTCCAACGCGTTGCTGATCAAATCCTTGCTGCGCAGGGATGTCTGATCTTGCCACCAGAGGAAGCCACCGCCGATTACCGCGATCAACAGCAACAGGCTGACGATGCGCAAAATGGTGTGGGAAACCCGTACAGGCTCTTCGATACGACCCAGGCCGTGAACATTGCTGCCTTGGGAGTCGGTGCCGGTAAACTGGTCGAACTGCTGGACCAGAACCGCCTGGTCAATGCCCAGCAACTTGGCATAGGCACGGATGTAGCCTCGGGCAAAAGTGTGCCCCGGCAGCTTGTCAAACGCACCGGTTTCCAGATTGTCCAGGGAGGTAGTGGTCAAATTGAGCTTGAGGGCCACTTCGGCCAGCGACCAGCCATTGCTTTCGCGGGCCTGACGCAAGGTCTCGCCTGGATTAACACGATTAGCGGCTACAACTTCCGGGTGCGCGGCTTTCATCATTGCTCCGACAGGTATTGCTGATATTCCGGCGTACCGGGATAGAGTCGCTCTAATTGCTGGCCAAAACGTGCGGCCTTGTCGCGCTCTTCATGAACCACTGCCAGGCGCACGCCGAGCAATAGACTACGTGCATTTTGCCCGCTGAGCAGGCTAAAACGCTCGTAATAGTCACGTGCAGGCACATAATGCCTGTCTTCAAAGGACAACTCAGCCATTTCGAGCAAGGCTCTGGGCTGGCGCTGGTCCAGGTGCAAGGCTTTTTCCAGTTGCCGGCGAGCGATCTCACGCTGGCCGAGACGCACCGAAGTCACGCCCAGGTTCTCGAAAACCCGAGAACGCTCAGGATAGAGGGTATCGGCCGCAGCCTGCTGAAAATAATCGGATGCTTGGGCATACCGTGCCTGCTCGAACAGGAAACTGCCGTAATTATTGAGCAGGCGTGGATCATGGGTCCGCGCGGCCAGTGCCTTATGGAAATACTGTTCTGCCAGCTCAGGCTCGGCCTGGGCCTGGAATACCAGGGCCAACGCTGCATTGGTATCGGCGTCCTGGCCGTCAAGCGCCAGGGCTTTTTGCAAGGGTACCTTGGCCTGCTCGCTCAGCCCCTGGCGCAGATAACCCAACCCCAACTGCACATAGGCAGCGCGCGCCTCATCACGCCCCTTGTCGGTTTGCAACGGGCTGTCCGCGCCCGATGAAACACAGCCAGCCATCAGGCTGGCAACAAGCAAAAGCGGCGCAAGGCGCAAGGGCATAGAGTTCCTCTCTCAGGTTCGAGTCGCGGCGTTCTGCGCCGCATCGCTGTCAGCGCTCAATTCGCGCACGGCGATATAACGTTCGCTACGACGGGTGCGATCCAGCACCTGTCCCACCAATTGGCCACACGCGGCGTCAATATCTTCACCGCGAGTGGTGCGGACGGTGACATTGAAGCCAGCCTGGTGCAGTTGATCCTGGAAACGGCGGATGGCGTTGTTGCTCGGTCGCTCGTAGCCAGAATGGGGGAACGGATTAAACGGAATCAAGTTGATCTTGCACGGGATGTTCTTGAGCAACTCGATCATCTCGACCGCGTGTTCAACCTTGTCGTTGATGTCCTTGAGCAACGTGTACTCGATGGTCAGCACGCGCTTTTCGCCCAGGGACGACATGTAGCGCTGGCAAGATTCGAGCAACATCTTAAGCGGATACTTCTTGTTGATCGGCACCAATTGGTTACGCAATGCGTCATTGGGTGCGTGCAGCGACAACGCCAGGGAGACGTCGATGTGCTTGGACAGCTCATCGATCATCGGCACCACGCCGGACGTCGACAGGGTCACACGGCGCTTGGAGATGCCATAACCCAGGTCGTCCATCATCAGGTGCATGGCCGCAACCACGTTGTCGAAGTTCAGCAGCGGCTCACCCATGCCCATCATCACCACGTTGGTGATGGCACGGTCGACGGTCGCCGGGACGCTGCCAAAGGATTTGTTGGCAATCCACACCTGGCCGATGACTTCGGCGGCGGTGAGGTTGCTATTGAAGCCTTGCTTGCCGGTGGAGCAGAAACTGCAATCCAGGGCACAGCCTGCCTGGGACGAAACGCACAAAGTGCCGCGCTTGCCCTGGGGAATGTATACGGTCTCGACGCAACTGCCGGACGCCACGCGCACCACCCACTTACGGGTGCCATCGCTGGAGATGTCCTCGCTGACAACTTCCGGACCGCGAACTTCGGCAATGGTCTTGAGTTTGTCACGCAGGGCCTTGCTGACGTTCGTCATGGCGTCGAAATCATCGACGCCAAAGTGGTGAATCCACTTCATTACCTGACCGGCACGGAAACGCTTCTCCCCGATTGAGTCGAAGAATTTTTCCATTTCCTGTTGAGTCAGACCCAGCAGGTTGGTTTTTACAGTCGATGTAGTCATGGATTCACCTTCACTCTTAAGCCAATGCTTAGCGAGTGGTTACTTCAGTAGCTGCGAAGAAGTACGAGATTTCGCGAGCAGCAGCGGCTTCGGAGTCCGAACCGTGTACAGCGTTGGCGTCGATGGATTCTGCGAAGTCAGCACGGATGGTGCCGGCTGCAGCTTCTTTAGGGTTGGTAGCGCCCATCAGCTCGCGGTTCAGAGCGATGGCGTTTTCGCCTTCCAGAACCTGGACAACAACAGGGCCGGAGATCATGAAGGCAACCAGGTCGCCGAAGAAGCCACGAGCGCTGTGCTCAGCGTAGAAGCCTTCAGCTTCAGCCTTGGACAGTTGCTTGAGTTTCGAAGCTACAACCTTCAGGCCGGCTTTTTCGAAACGAGTGGTGATCTCGCCGATGACATTTTTTGCAACAGCGTCAGGCTTGATGATGGAGAAAGTACGTTGAACAGCCATGGTGTAACTCCAGAAACGGTAATTTACGAAAAATTAAACCCGCGAATTATACGCGGGTTCTTGGGTATTGCCTAACCTGCGGGAATGATCAGTCTATTTCTTCGATCCAGAGCGCTTGGACCGCCTCCAACACCTTCTCGCCGCAGCGGCCGGAGGTATTGTCGAAATCAGGCAGTTCCATGATCCATCGTTGCAGGTCGACGAAGTTGACCGTCAGCGGACTGACATCCGGCTTGGCTTCAGCCAGTTCTTCAGCAATGCGTTGTACATCATTCCAACCGTAACTCATGACAGTTCTACCAGTCAGTGCGGCGCTTCGGCAGCATGGTTAAGCGAGTATTTCGGAATTTCAACGGTGAGGTCTTCAGTCCCAACGACTGCCTGACAGCTCAGGCGCGACGTCGGCTCCAGCCCCCACGCTCTATCAAGATAGTCTTCTTCCAACTCATCGGCCTCTTCGAGGCTATCGAATCCTTCGCGGATAATGCAGTGGCAGGTGGTACAGGCGTTAACGCCGCCACAAGCACTTTCGATCTCAATGTGGTTGTCATGGGCGACTTCGAGAAGGGACTTGCCGGTCTCAGCCTCCACGACCATACCGTCCGGGCAATGCTCGGCGTGTGGCAGAAAAATGACCTGCGGCATCAGTTATTCCTCAATTTCATTCAGGTTGCGGCCCGCCAGGGCGGCTTTTACCGTCTGGTCCATACGGCGGGCGGCAAAGGCATCGGTAACTTGTGACAGGCGCTTGGTCTGTTGTTCGATGGCGTAACCATCGTTGCCTTTCATCAATTCGGCCAGCTCCTGCATCTGCAGGTCGATGACCATGCGCTCTTCGACATCCAGCAGGCGCTCGCCGTCTGCATCAAGCGCGCCCTGTACCGCTTCGAGCAGGCGCTGGGCATCGACTTGTTGCTCACGTAACACGCGCGCGACCTTGTCATCACCGGCGTACTGGAACGAATCCTTGAGCATCTTGGCGATCTCGCCGTCGGTCAAGCCATAGGACGGCTTGACCTGGATGCTGGCCTCGACACCCGAGGCCAGCTCGCGAGCAGCAACGCTGAGCAGACCGTCGGCATCAACCTGGAAGGTCACGCGAATTTTCGCCGCACCCGCGACCATCGCCGGGATACCACGCAACTCGAAGCGTGCCAGGGAGCGGCAGTCGCTGATCAGCTCGCGCTCGCCTTGCAGCACATGGATCATCATGGCCGTCTGACCATCTTTGTAGGTGGTGAAGTCCTGGGCACGAGCGACGGGGATAGTGGTGTTACGTGGAATCACCTTCTCCATCAGGCCACCCATGGTTTCCAGGCCCAGGGACAACGGAATGACGTCGAGCAGCAGCAGTTCGCCACCATCGCGCTTGTTGCCTGCGAGGGTATCAGCCTGGATCGCAGCACCAATGGCCACCACTTGATCCGGGTCGATTTCGGTCAACGGCTGGCGACCAAAGGCTTCGGCCACAGCTTCGCGAACTCGCGGTACACGTGTCGAACCACCAACCATGACCACTGCTGCGACGTCTTCGAGCTCGACTCCCGAATCACGCACAGCACGGCGGCAAGCCTTGAGGCTACGGGCAACCATAGGTTCGATCAGTGCATCGAAGGCTTCACGGGTCAGTTGAGCCGACCAAGTACCGTAGGAAACTTCAACGGATGCGGCTTCGGTCAGGGCCTCTTTCGCGGCACAGGCAGCTTGCAGCAGATTGCGCTGCGCCCCCGGATCCAGATCCGCCGACAAGCCGGCGCTGGTGATGATCCAGCCGGCGATGGCGTGGTCGAAGTCGTCGCCGCCCAGTGCGCTGTCGCCGCCGGTAGCCAGCACCTCAAACACTCCGCCGGTCAGGCGCAGGATTGAAATATCAAAAGTCCCGCCGCCCAAATCGTAAATGGCGACCAAGCCTTCGGCGTGCTGGTCCAGCCCATAGGCAACGGCGGCAGCGGTTGGCTCGTTGAGAAGGCGCAACACATTCAGGCCGGCGAGCTTAGCCGCGTCTTTGGTGGCCTGGCGCTGGGCGTCATCGAAATACGCCGGAACCGTGATTACCGCGCCTACCAACTCGCCACCCAACGTGGTCTCGGCGCGCTGGCGCAAGACCTTAAGGATATCGGCCGACACTTCCACCGGGCTTTTCGGGCCCTGGACTGTGGAAATGAACGGCATATGGGATTCACCCCCGACAAAACGGTACGGCAGTTGATCGCCCAACTGCTTGACGTCGGACAACCCACGACCCATCAAGCGCTTGACCGACAATACCGTGTTCAGCGGGTCCGAAGACGCCGCCAGCTTGGCCGACTCGCCGACTTCGATGCGATCGGCGTGATAACGCACGGCAGACGGCAGGATGACCTTGCCTTCAGCATCGGGCAGTGGCTCGGACAGGCCGCTGCGCAAGGCGGCAACCAGGGAATTGGTGGTGCCCAAGTCAATTCCCACCGCCAGGCGACGCTGGTGCGGTTGAGGACTTTGGCCGGGTTCGGCGATTTGCAGTAGGGCCATGGTAATCAGGTCTTATCTGTCTATCAGGCGTGCATCACGGGCAGCACTGGGTTAATCGTCGAGGCGCTCTTCTAACTGGCGCACTTCGTAAGTGAGCTTGTCGAGGAACTGCATGCGCCGCATCAGGCGTTCGGCCTGCTCACGTTGCGCTGCATCATCCCAACAGGCTGCGAAGCTTTCGTTGAGCTCATCCTGGGCGATTTTCAGACGACGCTTGAAGACCGCGACGCCCGCCAGATCGGCTTCGTCCTGCAAATCTTCCAGCTCTTCACGCCACTGCATCTGCTGCATCAGGAAGTCGGGATCATGTACCGTCACCTCCAGCGGCAGCTCGCCACCGTTCATCGCGAGCAGATATCGCGCGCGCTTGGGCGGACTCTTGAGCGTCTGATAGGCTTCGTTGAGGCTAGCCGATTGCTCCAGCGCCAGGCGCTGCTCGCGCTCGGAGCCGTCCGCAAAACGGTCCGGATGCACCCCACGCGCCAATTCACGATAGCGCGCGGCAAGCTGATCGAGGTCCAGCCGAAAACTCGGCTGCAACTCAAATAAAGCGAAATGACAAGGAGTACCCACGAGTAGCCTCAGATGTTGAAGCTTTCGCCGCAGCCACATTCACCGCGTACGTTAGGGTTGTTGAACTTGAAGCCCTCGTTCAAGCCCTCCTTGACGAAGTCGAGTTCGGTACCGTCCAGGTAGGTCAGGCTTTTCGGGTCGATGATCACCTTCTCGCCGTGACTTTCGAACACCTGGTCTTGCTCAACCACCTCGTCGACAAACTCCAGCACGTAGGCAAGGCCGGAACAGCCCGTGGTGCGAACACCCAGACGAATCCCCTCACCTTTACCGCGCCCATCCAGGGAGCGTCGCACGTGCCGCGCAGCCGCTTCTGTCATGCTGATAGCCATCGTTGACTCCTTACTCGTCGCCAAATTGCTTAGATCAAGCCTTTCTTCTGCTTATAGTCGCGAACGGCCGCCTTGATGGCGTCTTCTGCGAGTACGGAGCAGTGGATTTTCACTGGCGGCAGGGCCAGTTCTTCGGCCAGCTGGGTGTTGCTGATGGTGACAGCCTCATCCAGGGTCTTGCCTTTCATCCACTCAGTCGCCAGGGAGCTGGAGGCAATGGCGGAACCGCAGCCGTAAGTCTTGAACTTGGCGTCTTCGATAACGCCAGCATCGTTGACCTTGATCTGCAGGCGCATCACGTCGCCGCACGCCGGAGCGCCGACCATGCCGGTGCCGACATCAGGATCTTCCGCGTTCATCTTGCCGACGTTGCGCGGGTTTTCGTAGTGGTCGATGACCTTTTCGCTGTAAGCCATGGTACTGAATCCTCACTCATCAGGGCCGCTCTGGAACCCTGTAGAAACGCTTGCGTTGTCCGCCACGTTGCTACAGGGCTGGGGTGGCGGCTTCTATAGTTAGTGTGCCGCCCACTCGATCTTGGAAATATCGACGCCATCCTTGTACATATCCCACAGCGGGGACAGGGTACGCAGTTTGTTCACGGCTTCGCAGACCTTCTGCGCGGCGTAGTCGATTTGTTCTTCGGTGGTGAAGCGGCCGAACGTAAAGCGGATCGAGCTGTGAGCCAGTTCGTCGTTACGGCCCAGGGCACGCAGCACGTAGGACGGCTCAAGTGACGCCGAGGTGCAGGCCGAACCGGACGAAACCGCCAGGTCCTTGAGCGCCATGATCAGCGACTCGCCTTCGACGTAGTTGAAGCTCAAGTTCAGGTTGTGCGGTACACGGGCGGTCATGCTGCCATTGACGTACAGCTCTTCAAGGTTCTCGACCTGCTTGTAGAAGCGGTCGCTCAATGCCTTGATGCGTACGTTCTCGGCAGCCATGTCTTCCTTGGCCACACGGAAAGCTTCGCCCATGCCAACGATCTGGTGGGTCGCCAGAGTACCGGAGCGCATGCCGCGCTCGTGACCACCGCCGTGCATGGTGGCTTCGATGCGCACCCGTGGCTTGCGGCTCACGTACAGGGCGCCGATGCCTTTGGGACCATAGGTCTTGTGGGCCGAGAACGACATCAGGTCGACTTTCAGCTTGGACAGGTCAATCTCGACCTTGCCGGTGGACTGGGCCGCGTCGACGTGCAGCAACACACCTTTGGAGCGCGTCAGCTCGCCGATGGCCGCGATGTCGTTGATGGTACCGATTTCGTTGTTCACGTGGATCACGGAAACCAGGATGGTGTCTTCACGCAACGCGGCTTCGATCATGGCCGGGGTGACGATACCGTCGGTGGTCGGTTCGAGGTAGGTGACCTCAAAACCTTCACGCTCAAGTTGGCGCATGGTGTCAAGGACAGCCTTGTGCTCAATCTTGGTGGTGATCAGATGCTTGCCTTTGGTGGCGTAGAAATGCGCCGCACCCTTGATTGCCAGGTTGTCGGACTCGGTAGCGCCAGAGGTCCAGACGATTTCACGTGGATCGGCATTGACCAGGTCGGCGACTTGGCGACGAGCGTTCTCGACCGACTCCTCGGCTTTCCAGCCGAACACGTGGGAACGGGAAGCTGGGTTACCGAAGTTTCCGTCAACCAGCAGGCATTCGCTCATCTTTTGCGCGACACGCGGATCAACCGGGGTGGTCGCTGAGTAATCAAGGTAAATCGGCAATTTCATGGACTTTCTCCTAATCAGGCTGGCTGGCGTGCCGTTAGCTCTTCGGCTGTCACTCGACGGCGGACGCTTCAATCTTGTCCAGAAGCGGCGCCTTGATGTTGCAACGGCGCTGGTCCTGACGCTGGGCTACTTCTTGCACCTCACGGCGAGTCACAAGATCAGCCAAGCTGATACCACTCAAGAATTCATGGATCTGCAGGCTCAAGTCACACCACAAGTGGTGAGTCAGGCAGGTGTCGCCAGCATGGCAATCACCCAGCCCCTGGCATTTGGTTGCATCGACGGACTCATTGACCGCGTCGATCACCTGTGCGACCTGAATCCCCTGCATGTCGCGGGATAACTGATAACCGCCACCTGGCCCACGAACACTGGAGACCAGATTGCTGCGGCGCAACTTGGCGAACAGTTGCTCGAGGTAAGACAGGGAAATGCCTTGGCGCTCGGAGATATCGGCCAGGGACACCGGTCCATTTTGCGCGTGCAAAGCCAGGTCGAGCATGGCGGTCACCGCATATCGGCCTTTTGTAGTCAGTCTCATGGACAAGTACCAAGGTGTTTCAGAATGGGAGCAAGTATGCGATTCCCGAGTATTTAAGTCAACTATAAGACCTAGTACTTTAGTCAGGAATACCCGTAAAAAGAGCGCGCGAATCATAGCAGGACGGGGTGGAATCGAACAGCGGCAGCGGACAACCAGCGATGCCAGTCGCGATGAAGATCAAATGTGGGAGGGGCTTGCCCCCCGATAGCGGTGGATCAGTCAGCCTAATTAGGTGCAGACCTACTGCAATCGGGAGCAAGCCCCCTCCCACAGGGATTCTATGGTGATGATGAGATCTCAGCCGGCCTTGGTAGAGGTTTCATCCTTGATCTCGGCGAAGTCCTCTTCACGCAACTCAGGCAGATCTTTCGCACAGTAAGGGCTACCCAAATCCTTCAACGCACCACACATACCCTCCAGCTTGCCGTCGACCGCTTGCAGGTGGTCGAGCAACTGGCCAATGGCGCGCGCCACCGGGTCAGGCATGTCTTCGCTGACACCATAGGCATCGAAACCGATCTTCTCGGCCATAGCTTTGCGCTTAGCCTCTTGCTCGTCGCCGACCTCTGGCTTGACGATGATTCGGCCAGGGATACCCACGACCGTTGCTCCAGGCGGCACAGCCTTGGTCACCACAGCATTGGAACCGACCTTTGCACCGGCACCAACGGTGAACGGGCCGAGCACCTTGGCGCCCGCCCCCACCACCACACCATTTTCCAGGGTCGGGTGACGCTTGCCTTTATTCCAACTGGTGCCACCCAGGGTCACACCCTGGTACAGCGTCACGTCATCGCCAATCTCAGCGGTTTCGCCGATGACGATACCCATACCGTGGTCAATGAAGAAGCGACGACCCACCTTGGCCCCTGGATGGATTTCGATTCCGGTCAGCCAGCGACCAAAGTTCGATACCAGTCGCGCCAGCCACTTCCAACCCAGGCCCCACAAGGCAGCCGACAAGCGATGCAGCCATATCGCATGCATGCCCGGATAGCAGGTCAGCACCTCAAACGCGTTGCGTGCCGCCGGATCACGATGGAAAACACTCTGGATATCTTCCCGTAAACGCTCGAACATCATTAATCCTTCCGCTTAAGAAGCTCGCCACGGGCCGCCTTCTGGGTTTCCGTGAGAATGCCACGCAATATATTCATTTCTGCACGACTGACCGAACTACGACCATAAAGCCTGCGCAGGCGCGCCATCAGGTGCCGTGGTTTTTCAGGGTCGAGAAACTCGATGGCCACCAGGGTTTGCTCCAAGTGTTCATAGAACCGTTCCAACTCGTCCATGGTGGCCAACTCGCCACTTTTGGTCGATGCGACCTCATCTTTTTCCACCTTGCTCGGCTGGCCTTCCGCTGCCAGCCAGGCCATCCGCACTTCATAGCTCAACACCTGCACCGCCGCCCCAAGGTTCAACGAGCTGAACTCAGGGTCTGATGGAATGTGCACATGGAAATGACATCGTTGCAGCTCTTCATTGGTCAAGCCGGAGTCTTCACGACCGAATACCAATGCGATTTCAGCACCGCCAGCCGCCTCTCCCACCACTTTGGCCCCGCACTCGCGGGGATCGAGCAGCGGCCAGGGAATGCGCCGGTCGCGGGCACTGGTGCCGAGTACCAGGTTACAGCCGACCAAGGCATCTTCCAGACTGGCGACGACCTCAGCCTTATCAAGAATGTCATTGGCACCGGATGCACGGGCGTCAGCCTCGTGGTGCGGAAACAGGCGCGGCTCAACCAGCACCAGGCGCGTCAGCCCCATGTTTTTCATGGCTCGCGCCACCCCACCGATATTGCCGGGATGACTGGTATTGACCAACACGACACGAATGTTTTGCAGCACGGAAGGCGCTCTCGGACACAGGAAATGGGAGCAAATCTTACAGAACAGCCTAGGGTTATGCCATGAAAGCGAACGTCATCCTTCACCTGAAGAAAGTTTCTGCTAGAATGCTCGGCTTTCTTTAACAACCTTAGGTGACACATCCATGCAGCCCATGCTGAATATCGCGCTGCGCGCCGCCCGCAGCGCCAGTGAATTGATCTTCCGCTCCATCGAGCGCCTGGATACCATCAAGGTCGACGAAAAAGACGCCAAGGATTATGTATCCGAGGTGGATCGCGCCGCCGAACAGAAAATCATCGACGCCCTGCGCAAGGCCTACCCTACCCACGGCATCCTCGGTGAGGAAACCGGCCTGCACAAAGGTAGCGGCGAAGGCGAAGACTACCTGTGGATCATCGACCCACTGGATGGCACCACCAACTTCCTGCGCGGTATCCCGCACTTTGCCGTGAGCATTGCCTGCAAATACCGTGGCCGCCTGGAACACGCCGTTGTGCTGGACCCGGTTCGCCAGGAAGAATTCACCGCCAGCCGTGGCCGTGGCGCCCAGCTCAACGGTCGTCGCCTGCGTGTCAGCGGTCGCACCAGCCTGGACGGCGCCCTGCTGGGTACCGGCTTCCCGTTCCGCGACGATCAAATGGACAACCTGGAAAACTACTTGGGCATGTTCCGCGCCCTGGTTGGCCAGACTGCAGGCATCCGTCGCGCCGGCGCAGCAAGCCTGGACCTGGCGTATGTAGCCGCCGGTCGCTTTGATGCATTCTGGGAATCAGGCTTGTCCGAATGGGACATGGCCGCAGGCGCACTGCTGATCCAGGAAGCTGGGGGCCTGGTGAGCGACTTCACCGGCGGTCACGACTTCCTGGAGAAGGGCCACGTCGTTGCCGGTAATACCAAATGCTTCAAGGCAGTACTGACGGCGATCCAGCCGCACCTGCCGGCTTCGCTAAAGCGCTAAGCGAGCAGGCACCAAAAAGCACCCTTTGGGTTAATGCCAGTCAGTTAAGCTGACTGGCATTTTTATTTCTGATCAGATACTTCGGTGACTTGAGGCGGATGGCGCGAGGATAAATACGCTCCTCCCGCCGACGAGGCAGGACATAGTGCGGGACTGAGGCATGAAGCTCGGCCAGGTACTTGGGGATATTCCCGCAGCGGTCGGCCGAGACGCTGTTGATAAACCCTAAAATCGCCCAGGTACATGCGCTAAAGCTCATTTCACACGGGTAAATACCTGGACAGTGACGACTCATTTCCACCATCTGATAACGCAACAAGTTGTAGCCCAGCAAAATACCCCACAATTCCTGCTCAATCATCTCGGGCGTCTTGCTACACATCCAGCGGCAAACGCCGCTTGCGCAGGGTCGCCACATCAGCCTGCTCAAGGGCTTGCCCGACCAAAGAAGGATCGAGCAAGGAATCCAGCCCCTCGATTGAATTGGGGGGTGGAGACGATGTTGCGGGTCAGTTCCAGCGCTCGAGCGATACGCATAAAAAAATCCGATGCCAGTACCGGCATCGGATTTTGATTTCTTGCGGCCAAAGGTCAAGCAAGAGAGCTTAACTGATCGGCATCAGGCTGCGAGGCCGTTTTTTATGCCGCTAAACTGGCTTACAGCTTGCCAGCATTCTCGGTCAGGTAAGCCGCAACGCCTGCTGGCGAAGCGTTCATGCCTTTGTCGCCTTTTTTCCAGTTGGCAGGGCAGACTTCGCCGTGCTCTTCGTGGAACTGCAGGGCGTCGACCAGACGGATCAGCTCTTCCATGTTGCGGCCCAGTGGCAGGTCATTGATGATCTGCGAGCGAACAACGCCCTTGTCGTCGATCAGGAACGCGCCACGGAAAGCCACGCCGCCTTCGGACTCAACATCGTAGGCCTTGGCAATGTCGTGCTTCATGTCGGCAGCCATGGTGTATTTGACTTGGCCAATGCCACCATCATTGATGGCCGTGTTGCGCCAGGCGTTGTGGGTGAAGTGAGAGTCGATGGAGACGGCTACCACTTCAACATTACGTGCCTTGAAATCGTCCATGCGGTGATCCAGAGCGATCAGCTCCGAAGGGCAGACGAAGGTGAAGTCCAGCGGGTAGAAGAACACCAGGCCGTATTTGCCTTTGATGGCTTCCGACAGTTTGAAGCTGTCTACGATTTCGCCATTGCCGAGGACAGCAGGTACGTCGAAATCTGGTGCTGGTTTGCCGACGAGTACGCTCATTGGATATCTCCTGGTGATGATTGAAGTAAATGGGTCGCGCTTGAGTCTGCCTTTGAGATGACGACAGGCCCGTGACGCGATCACGCTTCGTACAGACCGAGCATCATACCTGAAAAAAACCGTTCGTCAGTGAGCAGGTGCCTCAGCACAAAGAGCAAGAAACTACTTTGACAATCATTCTCGTTAACATTAAGATCCATCGCACTTAAGCCTAAACCGCGACGGTTCTCCCTTATGTATGTCTGCCTCTGCACTGGCGTTACCGACGGACAAATCCGCGAAGCAATCTATGAAGGTTGCTGCAGCTACAAAGAAGTGCGTGAAACCACCGGCGTCGCCAGCCAATGCGGCAAATGTGCCTGCCTGGCCAAGCAAGTGGTACGGGAAACCCTGACGCAACTGCAAACGGCTCAGGCAGCGATCCCCTACTCTGCAGAATTTACACACGCTTAAAACAGCCTATTTTAAAGAACCGGACTTAGTGTCCGGTTTTTTTATGCCTGCAATTCAATCAGTTAGCGCCAAGACGCGGAACACAAACATTCTTATTCCGATTAATTTTCATTTATTATTCAATAACTTAGGTTTGACAGTGGTCAATGTGCAGCTCAAACTCGGCCTTATATACAGCTAATACAGGGCAGGACCCCAGTCATGAAAGGCGACATCTCAGTCATCCAGCAACTCAACAAAATCCTTGCCAATGAACTGGTCGCGATCAATCAGTATTTTCTGCATGCACGCATGTACGACGATTGGGGCCTGGAAAAGCTGGGCAAGCGTGAATACAAAGAATCCATCAAGGCCATGAAAGACGCCGACGCGCTGATCAAGCGCATTCTGTTTCTTGAAGGCCTGCCGAACGTACAGGACTTGGGCAAGCTGAACATCGGCGAGCACACCGAAGAAATGCTCGACTGCGACCTCAATTTCGAACGCAAGAGCCTCTCCGACCTCAAGGCCGCCATCGCTCACTGCGAAAAGGCCAGCGACTTCGGTAGCCGTGAATTGCTCGAAGACATCCTCGAAGATCAGGAAGAGCATATCGACTGGCTGGAAACCCAGGTCAGCCTGATCGGCAAAGTGACCCTCGAAAACTATCTGCAATCGCAGATGGGTGAATAACCCTTAGTTCGCGGCCAATAAAAAGCCCCGCTCTCTTTTAGAGAAGCGGGGCTTTTTATTGACCAGCTTTATGCAGGAGCCGGCAAGCCAGCTCCAGAAGATCAGGCCTCGGTCTTTGCAGCAGCTTTTTCTGCTGCGTCTTTGATTAGCGCCTGCAACGAACCATCAGCCGACATCTCGGTGATGATATCGCTACCGCCAACCAGCTCACCAGCTACCCACAATTGCGGGAAAGTCGGCCAGTTGGCGTACTTGGGCAGGTTCGCGCGGATTTCCGGGTTTTGCAGGATATCCACGTAAGCGAATTTCTCGCCACATGCCATGATCGCCTGGGAAGCCTTCGCGGAAAAACCGCACTGAGGGGCGTTAGGTGCGCCCTTCATGTAAAGCAGAATGGTGTTGTTGGCAATCTGCTCTTTAATCGTTTCGATGATATCCATGGAACACCTCGGCTGGAACTTTCCGACTCATGGGTCGGCACGGTGGCGCATTGTAACGTAAAGCCCAGCATGACGCTCGGACTCCCCGACAGACTCTTTGCGTCACGCCGCCGCTACCTGGACGGTCACCCCGTTGAGCGCGGCGTTCCCCGACAACTCGTCCAAGTGCCGCTCATCCGTCAAGTCATTGGCGCTCGCCCCAGGCTGCGCGCTGGCAATGCTCATCTGTACACCTGGGCGCCCATGACCCCAGCCATGAGGCAGGCTGACCACGCCAGGCATCATTTCCAGACTTGCCAACACTTCCACTTCTATCATGCCGGTGCGCGAGCTGACTCGCACACGCTGCCCGTCGCTCAGTTGGCGACTGGCAAGGTCATCCGGGTGCATCAGCAATTGATGCCGAGGCTTGCCCTTCACCAGGCGATGATAGTTATGCATCCATGAGTTATTACTGCGCACGTGGCGGCGGCCGATCAGCAGCAATTCGTCTGCCGCAGGTTGAGGCTGTGCAGCGAAGCGCGCGAGGTCTGCCAGAATGACCTCGGGCGCTGCCTGTACGTGGCCATTGGCGGTTTTCAGGCGTCCGGCCAGGTTGGCTTTAAGCGGCCCAAGGTCCAGGCCGTGAGGATAATCGGCCAAGGCTGCGATCGACAGCTTGTGACTGGACGCATCGCCGTAAGCACCGGCCCGCAAGCCGACGTCAATCATCTGTGCCGGAGGCATTGTCGGCTTCAGCACAGCGCCGGTGTGCCTTGCAAAGGCCTGGGCCAGCCCGACGAAGATCTCCCAGTCATGCAACGCACCTTCAGGCTTGGGCAGAATCGCGCGGTTGAACCGCGTGACATTACGCACCGCAAACATATTGAACGTGGTGTCGTAGTGATCGTTTTCCAGGGCCGAGGTCGACGGCAGAATCAGATCGGCGTAGCGCGTGGTTTCGTTGATGTAGAGGTCGACGCTGACCATGAACTCCAGACCGTCCAGCGCCTGTTCCAGTTGCCGGCCATTGGGCGTCGACAGTACGGGGTTGCCCGCCACCGTCACCAAGGCGCGGATTTGTCCTTCACCTTCGGTCAGTATTTCTTCAGCCAAAGCCGAGACGGGTAATTCTCCACTGTACTCGGGCCGCCCGGACACCCGACTCTGCCAACGATTGAAATGCCCACCGGATGTTGCTGCCACCAGATCCACCGCAGGCTCGGTGCATAAAGCCCCCCCGACCCGATCCAGATTTCCCGTCACCAGGTTGATCAGTTGCACCAACCAGTGACATAGCGTGCCGAACGCCTGGGTCGACACCCCCATGCGCCCGTAACAGACGGCCTTGTCCGCCGCCGCAAAGTCCCGCGCCAGTTGGCGAATCTGCTCGGCAGGAATCGCGCATTGGTGGCTCATGGCTTCGGCGGTGAACCCGGCGATGGCTCGGCGCACCTCATCCAACCCATCTACCGGCAAGTGACTGTCGCGGGTCAGATTTTCGCTGAACAAGGTGTTAAGCAACCCGAACAGCAACGCCGCGTCGCCGCCAGGACGTACAAACAAGTGCTGGTCGGCCATGGCCGCCGTTTCGCTGCGGCGCGGATCGACCACTACTACTTTGCCGCCTCGGGCCTGAATCGCTTTCAGGCGCTTCTCTACATCCGGCACAGTCATGATGCTGCCGTTGGATGCCAGCGGATTCCCGCCGAGGATCAACATGAAGTCGGTGCAATCGATATCCGGAATCGGCAACAACAGGCCATGGCCGTACATCAAGTGGCTGCTGAGGTGATGGGGCAGTTGGTCCACGGAGGTGGCAGAAAATCGATTGCGGGTTTTCAGCTGCCCGAGAAAATAATTGCTGTGAGTCATCAAACCATAGTTGTGTACGCTGGGATTGCCCTGGTACACAGCCACCGCATTCTGCCCGTGGCGCGCCTGGACTCCTGCCAGCCGCTCGGCCACCAAGGCGAAAGCCTCATCCCAGGGCAGCGGCTGCCATTCGCTGCCTACTCGCAACATGGGCTGGTGCAGACGATCCGGATCGTTCTGGATATCTTGCAGGGCCACCGCCTTGGGGCAGATATGGCCGCGACTGAAGGTGTCCTGGGAGTCCCCCTTGATCGAGGTAATCGTCACGCCACCGTCTTGCGTGGCAGTGGTTTCCAGGGTCAGGCCGCAGATGGCTTCGCATAGATGGCAGGCACGGTGGTGGAGAGTCTTGGTCATGGCCAGTCTCTTTTATGGGATACAGCGTCATCGGGATAATCATGTTGCGCAAAACTATGGCCCGCCACCGGTCAAGGCGCCAGCAACGTTCGTCGTGTGAATCGAGAGGCATCAGGCTGGAGCATGGCAAACATTAGTAAATATTTCCGTGCAGCCATCCCCCACAACACCTGCCAAAACCGACGCGGGCCGGCCGGCCTCCGCCCTTGCGCATTGCAAAAGGACGCAGCGCCAGTGTACAAATGACCCGCTGCTATCCGAAAACAGGCTTCAAAAGCGCTTTCCCCGCTCCTTTGAACACCCCAAAAACCCGTAGCCTATTGGTAAGACGCGACATTTAATTATAAGATCGCGCCTTCCCCTATTTCGTCGCCCCGTGCGGCTTTCGCCGCAGGTCTCGCCCGTTGTCACAATAAACAAGGCTTTGAGGATCTGCGGTCCGTTGCAAAAAGGTAGTTAATGATGAGCGCAAGGCACTTTCTCTCGCTGATGGATTGCACACCAGAAGAGCTGGTCAGCGTGATCCGTCGAGGCATTGAGCTTAAGGACCTGCGTAATCGCGGCGTACTGTTCGAGCCTCTGAAAAACCGCGTGCTCGGGATGATTTTCGAGAAATCGTCCACCCGCACCCGCCTATCCTTCGAAGCGGGCATGATCCAGCTCGGCGGCCAGGCCATCTTTCTGTCGCCCCGCGATACTCAACTTGGCCGTGGCGAGCCCATCAGCGATTGCGCGATTGTCATGTCGCGCATGCTCGACGCCGTGATGATCCGAACCTTCGCCCACAGTACCCTCATTGAGTTTGCCGCCAACTCCCGGGTACCGGTGATCAATGGCCTGTCCGATGACCTGCATCCCTGCCAGTTGCTGGCCGATATGCAGACGTTCCTCGAACATCGCGGCTCGATCCAGGGCAAAACCGTGGCCTGGATCGGCGATGGCAACAACATGTGCAACAGCTATATAGAAGCAGCCATCCAGTTCGACTTCCACCTGCGAATTGCCTGCCCTGAAGGCTACGAGCCCAGCACCGAGTTCCTGGCCAAGGCAGACGGTCGCGTGCAGGTCCTTCGTGACCCACGTGACGCAGTGGTCGGCGCCCACTTGGTAAGTACCGACGTCTGGACCTCCATGGGCCAGGAAGACGAAACCGCCAAGCGCCTGGCCCTGTTCGCACCGTTCCAGGTCACCCGCGCCCTGCTCGACCTGGCCGCGCCAGACGTGCTGTTCATGCATTGCCTGCCTGCTCATCGTGGCGAAGAAATCAGCCTCGACTTGCTGGACGATCAACGTTCGGTTGCCTGGGATCAGGCGGAAAATCGTCTGCACGCGCAGAAGGCCCTGCTGGAATTCCTGGTGCCACCGGCGTACCACCACGCATGAGCCAGCCACTTCTGCTGAATCTGCGCAATCTGGCATGCGGTTATCAGGATCAACGGGTGGTGCAGAACCTCAACCTGCACCTCAACGCCGGTGATATCGGCTGTCTCCTGGGGTCCTCGGGGTGCGGCAAGACTACGACCCTGCGGGCGATCGCAGGGTTTGAACCGATACACGAAGGGGAAATCTCCCTCGCCGGTGAAATCATCTCCAGCGCAGGCTTTACCCTCGCTCCCGAGAAACGCCGAATCGGCATGGTGTTCCAGGACTACGCGCTGTTCCCGCACCTCAGCGTGGCCGACAACATCGCCTTCGGCATCCGCAAGCATCCGAAAAAAGCGCACGTCGTGGGAGAACTGCTGGAACTGGTCAACCTGAAGAACCTGGGCAAGCGCTTCCCCCATGAGCTGTCCGGCGGCCAGCAACAACGTGTGGCCCTGGCCCGCGCATTGGCACCGGAACCACAATTGCTGTTGCTCGACGAACCCTTCTCCAACCTCGACGGCGAACTGCGGCGCAAGCTCAGCCATGAAGTGCGGGACATCCTCAAGGCGCGGGGCACTAGTGCGATTCTGGTGACTCACGACCAGGAAGAAGCCTTCGCAGTGAGTGACCACGTAGGGGTTTTCAAGGAAGGCCGCCTGGAGCAATGGGATACGCCCTACAACCTGTACCACGAACCGCTTACACCCTACGTCGCCAGCTTTATTGGCCAGGGTTACTTCATCCGTGGCCAGTTGAATACACCGGAATCAGTCAATACCGAATTGGGCGAGCTACGCGGAAACCGGGCCTACACTTGGCCGACCGGCAGTGCGGTAGATGTATTGCTGCGCCCGGACGATATCGTGTATGCCCCGGACAGTGCCTTGAAAGCCCGGATCGTCGGCAAGACATTCCTCGGCGCGTCGACCCTGTATCGCTTGCAGTTGCCTACGGGCGCCCAGTTGGAATCGATCTTCCCCAGCCATGCGGACCACCAGGTTGATGCCGAGGTAGGCATTCGCGTGGCGGCCGAGCATTTGGTGTTGTTCCAGGCGTCAGGGAGCACTGCAGCACATATTGCACAACTGGACTCCGGCATCCGGCGTTACAGCTGACGCAAACGTCATGCACAGGCGTCGCGAGACGCTGGCTCCTGCACTGCGTTTTTTACCCCCGACCGATCGGAGCAAATGCGCCCTGGGTATGCTCGGCCAACACCGCTGGCGCCAACTCCACTTCCAACCCTCGGCGCCCCGCACTGACAAAAATGGTCGCCAGGGGCTGTGCCGTCGCATCTATAAACGTGCGCAGCCGCTTCTTCTGCCCCAGCGGGCTGATGCCGCCCAACAGATAGCCGGTTGATCGCTGTGCGGCCGCCGGATCTGCCATCTCGACTTTTTTGACCCCTGCCGCTTGCGCCAGCGCCTTCAGATCCAGACTTCCGACGACCGGCACCACAGCAACAAGCAATTCGCCTTTCTCACTGCTGGCCAGCAAAGTCTTGAAAACCTGCGTCGGATCGAGACTCAACTTTTCTGCGGCCTCCAGGCCATAGGACGCTGCCTTGGGGTCATGTTCGTAACTATGAATGCGATGTTCGGCGCGAACTTTTTTCAACAAGTCCAATGCGGGGGTCATGAGGGCTCCAGGCTTGAGGTAAACGCAAAAGAACGACCCGCCGATTCTAGGCCAAGCCGAGGCAAAACGCTCTAGTACCAGCCGCTGCGCGCTGAATCCCCATAGAGCTTCAACCTGACTTGCGCTGACTCCCGCCCCGACTTGTCGCGATCATTCACAAGACCAATAGTTGTAAAATGACTAACCGTTCACTTTCGACCTTTGACAGCAGCGTTTCTTGTCTATATTTTTTCGTTTCCGAATACCGCTGAAATTATCATGCGGCATCCGAGCAGTAAGCCGCGACAAGGATGGGGATCCTCGCCGCGGTGAAAATCGCGAACTGCCCGTTGAGGCCAATCGCCAGACAAGAAAAAAAACTGAGGTTTTCAATGACAGCTGCTCTTCAACAACCTTCACTCTCAAGCCAATGCATGGCCGAGTTCCTCGGCACCGCGCTACTGATCTTCTTTGGCACTGGCTGTGTCGCTGCGCTCAAGGTCGCAGGCGCCAGCTTCGGCTTGTGGGAAATCAGCGTTATCTGGGGGATCGGCGTCAGCATGGCGATCTATTTGAGCGCCGGCATTTCCGGCGCCCATCTCAACCCGGCGGTCAGTATCGCCCTGTGCATATTTGCCGATTTCGACAAGCGCAAATTGCCGTTCTATATCATCGCCCAGATTGCCGGCGCGTTCTGCTCAGCGGCATTGGTCTACACCCTGTACAGCAACCTGTTTTTCGATTACGAACAAACCCACCAGATGATTCGAGGCTCGCAAGCCAGCCTGGAATTGGCGTCGGTTTTCTCCACCTATCCCCATGCGCTATTGACCACAGCCCAGGCATTTTTGGTGGAAATGGTCATCACCGCGATCCTGATGGGCGTCATCATGGCCTTGACCGACGACAACAACGGCCTGCCCCGTGGCCCGCTGGCACCGTTGCTGATTGGCTTGCTGATCGCCGTGATCGGCAGCGCCATGGGCCCGTTGACCGGGTTTGCGATGAACCCGGCCCGCGATTTCGGCCCCAAGCTGATGACCTTTTTTGCCGGTTGGGGTGAAATGGCTTTTACCGGCGGGCGCGATATCCCTTATTTCCTGATTCCGATCTTTGCACCCATTGTCGGTGCCTGCCTCGGAGCTGCGGCTTATCGCGGGCTGATTGCCCGCCATCTGCCGAGCGCCTCACCTGCTACAACTGATGCAACTGAATCCGCCACCAGCGGCAGTACCCGAACTTCTTGAACAGACAAGCCTGGGCCCTGCTGCCTATTACTACCCAGGCTACGTATCCATTCCTTTCTTCCGTCCAAGGCAATCGACATGACCGACTCACAGAATAAGAACTACATCATTGCCCTCGATCAGGGTACGACCAGCTCCCGCGCGATCATCTTCGACCGCGACGCCAACGTGGTCTGCACCGCCCAGCGCGAATTCGTCCAGCATTACCCGCAAGCCGGCTGGGTCGAACATGACCCGATGGAGATCTTTGCCACCCAGAGCGCCGTGATGGTCGAGGCCCTGGCGCAAGCCGGCCTGCACCATGACCAGGTCGCCGCCATTGGTATCACCAACCAGCGTGAAACTACCGTGGTCTGGGACAAAGTCACCGGTCGCCCCATCTATAACGCGATCGTCTGGCAATGCCGGCGCAGCACCGAAATCTGCCAGCAGCTCAAGCGCGACGGCCACGAGCAATACATCAGCGACACCACGGGCCTTGTGACTGACCCGTACTTCTCGGGCACCAAGCTCAAGTGGATCCTCGATAACGTCGAAGGTAGCCGCGAACGCGCGCGCAACGGCGAATTGCTGTTCGGCACCATCGATAGCTGGCTGATCTGGAAATTTACCGGTGGCAAGACCCACGTCACTGACTTCACCAACGCCTCGCGCACCATGCTCTTCAACATCCACACCCTGGAGTGGGACGCGAAGATGCTGGATATCCTGAATATCCCGCGGGAAATGTTGCCGCAAGTGAAGTCGTCCTCGCAAATCTACGGCCGTACCAAAAGCGGCATTGCCATTGGCGGTATTGCTGGTGACCAGCAAGCAGCGCTGTTCGGCCAGATGTGCGTGGAGCCGGGCCAGGCAAAAAACACCTACGGCACTGGCTGCTTCCTGCTGATGAATACCGGCGACAAGGCGGTCAAGTCCCAGCACGGTATGCTCACTACCATCGCCTGCGGCCCCCGTGGCGAAGTGGCCTATGCCCTGGAAGGTGCGGTATTCAACGGCGGCTCCACCGTGCAATGGTTGCGCGACGAGCTGAAGATCATCAACGATGCCCACGACACCGAGTACTTTGCCAGCAAGGTCAAGGACAGCAACGGTGTCTATCTGGTCCCGGCCTTCACCGGCCTGGGCGCTCCGTACTGGGACCCGTACGCCCGTGGCGCACTGTTCGGCCTGACCCGTGGCGTACGCGTGGATCACATTATTCGCGCAGCCCTTGAGTCGATTGCCTATCAGACCCGTGACGTTCTCGACGCCATGCAACAAGACTCCGGCGAACGCCTGAAGTCCTTGCGCGTGGATGGCGGCGCCGTGGCCAACAACTTTTTGATGCAGTTCCAGGCCGATATCCTCGGCACCCAGGTAGAGCGTCCGCAAATGCGTGAAACCACAGCACTGGGCGCAGCGTACCTGGCCGGCTTGGCGTGCGGCTTCTGGGGCAGCCTGGACGAGTTGCGTGGCAAGGCAGTGATCGAACGCCAATTCGAACCACAACTGGACGAGCCCGCGAAAGAAAAACTCTACGCTGGCTGGAAAAAAGCGGTCAGCCGCACCCGCGACTGGGAGCCCCACGAAGGCGCCGAATAAGCCTGGCGCGGTTGTAACTGGCAGGGAGCAGATTCCTGCGTCATCATGGGCCACTTTTTTGTACGGCAGCCCAAAGGACGCCCCATGAATCTGCCTCCCCGTCAGCAGCAAATCCTCGAACTGGTCCGCGAGCGCGGCTATGTCAGCATCGAGGAAATGGCGCAGTTGTTCGTCGTGACCCCGCAAACCATCCGCCGCGATATCAATCAACTGGCTGAAGCCAACCTGTTGCGCCGCTATCACGGCGGCGCCGCCTATGACTCAAGTGTCGAAAACACCGAGTACGCCATGCGTGCCGATCAGATGCGCGACGAAAAACAGCGCATCGGCGAAGCCATTGCAGCACAGATCCCCGATCATGCCTCGCTGTTCATCAACATCGGTACTACCACCGAATCGATCGCACGGGCGCTGCTCAATCACAGCCACCTGAAGATCATCACCAACAACCTCAACGTCGCCATGATGCTCAGCGCCAAAGACGACTTCGATGTGCTGCTGACCGGCGGCAACGTGCGTCGTGACGGTGGTGTCGTGGGCCAGGCGAGTGTAGATTTCATCAACCAGTTCAAGGTCGACTTCGCCTTGGTGGGCATCAGCGGCATCGATGAAGACGGTAGCTTGCTGGATTTCGATTATCAGGAAGTGCGGGTCTCCCAGGCGATCATCGCCAATGCGCGCAAGGTGATCCTGGCAGCAGACTCCAGCAAATTCGGGCGCAACGCCATGATTCGCCTGGGACCTATCAGCCTGATCGATTGTTTAGTCACCGATCAGCAGCCAGTGCCGGCGCTGGTGCAGCTACTTAATCAGAACAAGATTCGCCTGGAAGTCGTGTAACCCTCTGGCATCTCTGGCGCCTATACCGCCGCCATCCGCGGGCAAGCCCGCTCCCACATTGGAATGCGATCAACTGTGGGAGCGGGCTTGCCCGCAATGACGATCTATGGGGCAACGACTCTTGAGCCAGCAAACGGCTCATGTTCACAAATTTTCCTTTTCCCTCCCTTCGATCAGTATTTTCAATCGAAGTCGACTGGCTGTGCTCGCATTTATGCGCTACCATTTTCGCAAATGAACATTAATGTTCGAATTCCAATACGATAAGAAGATCGCGAGGCCAGCCGATGACCCTTTCTACCTTGCCTGCCCAACCGCTTGCCGAAGTCTATGACGTCGCCGTTATTGGTGGCGGGATCAATGGCGTAGGCATCGCGGCAGACGCGGCCGGTCGCGGTCTGTCGGTATTCCTTTGCGAAAAGGACGACTTGGCCAGCCACACCTCGTCGGCCAGCAGCAAACTGATCCATGGTGGCCTGCGCTACCTCGAGCATTACGAGTTTCGCCTGGTGCGTGAAGCCCTGGCTGAACGGGAAGTACTGCTGGCCAAGGCGCCACACATCGTCAAGCAAATGCGTTTTGTCCTGCCCCACCGTCCACACCTGCGTCCAGCCTGGATGATCCGCGCCGGCCTGTTCCTGTATGACAACCTCGGCAAGCGGGAACAACTCCAGGGCTCCAAGAGCCTCAAGTTCGGTCCGGACAGCCCGCTGAAAAGTGAAATCACCAAAGGCTTCGAATATTCCGATTGCTGGGTCGATGACGCCCGCCTGGTCGTGCTCAACGCCATGGCCGCCCGGGAAAAAGGTGCGCATGTTCATACCCAGACCCGCTGCGTCAGCGCCCGTCGCAGCAAGGGCTTGTGGCACCTGCACCTGGAACGCGCCGACGGCAGCCTGTTTTCGATCCGCGCCAAGGCATTGGTAAATGCGGCCGGCCCCTGGGTCGCCAAGTTCATCAAGGATGATCTGAAGCTGGAATCGCCCTACGGCATCCGCCTGATCCAGGGCAGCCACCTGATCGTGCCGAAACTGTATGAAGGCGCCCACGCGCACATCCTGCAGAACGAAGACCAGCGCATCGTCTTCACCATTCCGTACCTGAACCACCTGACCATCATCGGCACCACTGACCGCGAGTACACCGGCGATCCGGCGAACGTGGCGATTACCGAAGGCGAAACCGACTACATGCTCAATGTGGTCAACGCCCACTTCAAGAAACAGCTGAGCCGCGACGATATCGTCCACACCTATTCCGGCGTTCGCCCACTGTGCAATGACGAGTCCGACAACCCGTCAGCTGTGACCCGCGACTACACCCTCGCGCTGTCCGGCACTGCCGATGAAGCTCCCCTGCTCTCGGTGTTCGGCGGCAAACTGACCACGTATCGCAAACTCGCGGAGTCGGCGCTGGCGCAACTCGCCCCGTATTTCAAGGACATCAAGCCAAGCTGGACCGCCAAGGCGACCTTGCCGGGCGGCGAAGACATGACCACGCCGCAGGCGTTGGCCGAAGCCATTGGCAGCCAGTTCGACTGGATCCCCAACGAGATTGTCCGTCGCTGGTCCACCACCTACGGCAGCCGTACCTGGCGCCTGCTCGAAGGCGTGCAAACGCAGGCCGATTTGGGTGAGCATCTGGGCGGCGGCCTCTACACACGGGAAGTCGACTACCTGTGCGCCGAAGAATGGGCCCGGCATCCGCAAGATATCCTCTGGCGCCGTAGCAAGCTCGGGCTGTTCACCACACCGGCGGAACAGGAAAACGTGCAACGCTACCTGACGCAACTGGAGCAGGCCCGCAGCAAGATAGAAGCCGCCTGACTCATCAAGCCCCTGCTCCGAAAGGTCCAGGGGTTTTTTTTAAGCCATTACTCCCAATACGACCCCCTCCCTCAAGCAAAGCGGTCGGATTTCCGAACGCTCCACACCGTACGATTCGGCTTGCCGGATCCAGAACGTCATGCATTCTCGTCATATAAAGTTAATATTCATATAAATCATATAGTTAAGCTTTTGTTTCCAGCTTGGCACGACTCATGCTCTACACTCTGAGGCGATTGCCTGAGAGGCTTCATGAGCGTTCACAGGTATTCGCGCTACAAAAGGGCCGTCCAGGCTTCATAAAAAAAACAAATGTCGAGGAAGTATTGATGCGCATCGTTCCCCAAATTTTGGGCGCAGCTATCGCTGCAGCTCTGATTAGCACTCCAGTTTTCGCCGCCGAACTCACCGGCACACTGAAGAAAATCAAAGAGTCCGGCACCATCACTCTGGGCCACCGCGACGCCTCCATTCCGTTCTCTTACATCGCGGATGGTTCCGGCAAGCCAGTGGGCTACTCCCACGACATCCAACTGGCCATCGTCAAAGCCGTTGAGAAAGACCTCGGCATGAAGGAAGGCGAGCTGAAGGTCAAATACAACCTGGTCACCTCACAGACCCGTATCCCCCTGGTGCAGAACGGCACCGTGGACGTTGAATGTGGTTCCACCACCAACAACGTGGAGCGTCAGCAGCAAGTCGACTTCTCCGTCGGTATCTTCGAAATCGGTACTCGCCTGCTGTCCAAAAAGGACTCGACCTACAAGGACTTCGCTGACCTCAAGGGCAAAAACGTCGTCACCACCGCCGGCACCACGTCCGAGCGCATCCTCAAGTCCATGAACGCCGACAAGCAAATGGGTATGAACGTCATCTCCGCCAAAGACCACGGCGAGTCCTTCCAGATGCTGGAAAGCGGTCGCGCCGTTGCCTTCATGATGGACGACGCACTGCTGGCAGGTGAAATGGCCAAGGCCAAGAAGCCAACTGACTGGGCCGTGACCGGTACCCCACAATCCTTCGAAATCTACGGTTGCATGGTTCGCAAAGGCGATGCCCCGTTCAAGAAGGCCGTGGATGACGCCATTGTCGCCACCTATAAGTCTGGCGAAATCAACAACATCTACACCAAGTGGTTCAGCTCGCCGATCCCACCAAAAGGCCTGAATCTGATGTTCCCGATGAGCGACGAGCTCAAGGCCTTGATCGCCAATCCGACCGACAAAGCGGCTGACGACAAGACGGCCGAAAAAAAGTCCTGATTGCGAACTAACCTTACCGCTTGAGGGACCAACCCTCCCTCAAGCGTCTGTTACTACCTGCTGGCTTTATTTGGAACACTCGACCGGGCGGTTTTCGAGCCGATCGGGTGTGTCTGACGATCAACGTCAGACGGGAACGGACTTTCCCCAAGCGGGTGCTTGTACATCGATCGATTTCGGGGGAGACCCTAATGAATTACAACTGGGACTGGGGCGTGTTCTTCAAGTCCACTGGCGTGGGCAGCGAGACCTATCTCGACTGGTTCATCTCCGGTTTGGGCTGGACCATCGCCATCGCCATCGTGGCGTGGATCATCGCCTTGCTGCTGGGCTCGATGCTGGGTGTGATGCGCACGATGCCTAACCGCCTCGTAGCCGGCATCGCCACCTGCTATGTGGAACTGTTTCGTAACGTGCCACTGCTGGTACAGCTGTTCATCTGGTACTTCCTGGTACCCGACCTGCTGCCGCAAAACCTGCAGGACTGGTACAAACAAGACTTGAACCCGACCACCTCGGCCTACCTGAGCGTTGTCGTGTGCCTGGGCCTGTTCACCGCCGCTCGCGTATGTGAACAAGTGCGTACCGGTATCCAGGCGCTGCCCCGTGGCCAGGAAGCCGCCGCACGCGCCATGGGCTTCAGCCTGTCGCAGATCTACTGGAACGTGCTGCTGCCCCAGGCCTACCGGATCATCATTCCGCCGCTTACCTCGGAATTCCTCAACGTATTCAAGAACTCCTCCGTGGCGTCCTTGATCGGCCTGATGGAACTGCTGGCACAGACCAAGCAGACCGCCGAATTCTCGGCGAACCTGTTCGAGGCCTTCACCCTGGCCACGTTGATCTACTTCACCCTCAACATGAGCCTCATGCTGCTGATGCGCCTGGTCGAGAAGAAAGTCTCTGTGCCCGGCCTGATCTCCGTGGGGGGTAAATAATGGAATTCGATTTCAGCGGTATCATCCCGGCCATTCCAGGCTTGTGGAACGGCATGGTCATGACCTTGAAGCTGATGGTCATGGGCGTGGTCGGCGGCATTATCATCGGTACCATCCTGGCGCTGATGCGGCTGTCCTCCAACAAGCTGCTGTCCAGTGTGGCCGGCGCCTACGTGAACTACTTCCGCTCGATCCCGCTGCTGCTGGTGATCACCTGGTTCTACCTGGCGGTGCCGTTCGTGCTGCGCTGGATCACCGGTGAAGACACGCCGATCGGTGCGTTCACCTCCTGCGTCGTGGCCTTCATGATGTTCGAAGCCGCGTACTTCTGCGAAATCGTCCGGGCAGGCGTGCAGTCGATCCCCAAGGGCCAGATGGCCGCGGCGCAAGCCATGGGCATGACCTACGGCCAGACCATGCGCCTGATCATCCTGCCCCAGGCGTTTCGCAAGATGACCCCGCTGCTGTTGCAGCAGAGCATCATCCTGTTCCAAGACACCTCGCTGGTGTACACCGTGGGTCTGGTGGACTTCCTCAACTCCGCCCGTGCTAACGGCGACATCATTGGCCGCTCCAATGAGTTCCTGATCTTTGCCGGTGTCGTCTACTTCATCATCAGCTTCGCCGCCTCGCTGCTGGTCAAGCGTCTGCAAAAAAGGTTTGCCGTATGATCTCTATCAAGAATATCAACAAGTGGTATGGCGACTTCCAGGTGCTGACCGATTGCAGCACCGAAGTTAAAAAAGGCGAAGTGATCGTGGTGTGCGGGCCATCCGGCTCGGGCAAATCCACCCTGATCAAGTGCGTCAACGCTCTGGAACCGTTCCAGAAAGGTGACGTCGTGGTCGATGGCACCTCGGTTGCCGACCCGAAGACCAACCTGCCGAAACTGCGCTCACGCGTGGGCATGGTGTTCCAGCACTTCGAACTGTTCCCGCACATGACCATCACCGAAAACCTGACGGTTGCGCAGATCAAGGTGTTGGGCCGCAGCAAGGCAGAAGCCGAGAAGAAAGGCCTGCAACTGCTAGAGCGTGTGGGTCTGTCGGCGCACAAGGACAAGCACCCGGGCCAACTGTCCGGCGGCCAGCAACAGCGCGTGGCGATTGCCCGTGCTCTGGCCATGGACCCGATCGTCATGCTGTTCGACGAACCGACCTCGGCCCTGGACCCGGAAATGGTCAACGAAGTACTGGACGTGATGGTGCAACTGGCCCAGGAAGGTATGACCATGATGTGCGTGACCCACGAAATGGGCTTCGCCCGTAAAGTGGCCGACCGCGTGATCTTCATGGATGCCGGCAAGATCATCGAAGACTGCCCTAAAGAAGAGTTCTTCGGTGATATCAGCGCCCGCTCCGAACGCGCGCAGCACTTCCTCGAGAAAATCCTGCAGCACTAAGCCCTGCTGTAAAAGCCGGACCAATGTGGGAGCGGGCTTGCTCGCGATAGCGATGGGTCAGTCACATAAATACTGAATGACACACCGCTATCGCGAGCAACCCCGCTTCCACACCGGACCTGCTAGCTGACCCAAGGCATCTGTGATGAAATGCGACCCCACTCTCTATCGCGCCGCACCGCCATCACTTGCCGTGAAGCCTCGTCTGATCCGCCAATTATTCCTGCCGCCCCTGATCATCCTGCTGATGATCGGTCTGGGCTTTATTGGTTTCTGGACCAGCGAGTATTACGGAATACGTGCCCTGAGCGAGAACGGCGAGCGACAACTGGAACTGCACGCGCGCACCGTCGAGAGTGAGATCAGCAAATACACCTACCTGCCCAGCCTGCTGGAGCTGGAATCCAGCGTCTCCAAACTGCTTGCCGCACCCGATGCGCAGCACCGGCAGACGGTCAATGACTACCTCGAAGGCCTGAACCGGCGCAGTCGCAGTCGGGCTATTTATGTGATGGACACCACCGGCCGTGTCCTGGCCACCAGCAACTGGCGCGACGTCGACAGCTACCTGGGCGAAGACCTGTCCTTTCGCGCCTATTTCCAGAACGCCGTGCGCGGTCATCCCGGTCGCTTCTACGGCATCGGCAGCACCAACGGCGAACCGGGTTATTACCTCGCCCACGGCCTGGAAGAACACGGAAAAATCATCGGCGTGGCGGTGGTCAAGGTGCGCCTGGAAGCCCTGGAAGAACGCTGGCAGCGGGCGCGCCTGGAAGCTTTCGTCAGTGACGAGAACGGCATCATCATTCTCTCCAGCGACCCGGCCCGCCGACTCAAGGCCGTACTTGCCCTGAGTGACGACACCAAGGAACGCCTGGCCCGCAGCCTGCAATATTACTGGGCGACGCTCAGCGAACTGCAACCCTTGGCCCGGGAACGGCTGAACGAAGGCGCTGAAAAACTGACCTTCCCCGCCAACAGCGAAGTGGTGGCCGACGAGAGGGAGGTCAGCTATCTGGCCCAGACCCGTCCCCTGAGCGATACGCCATGGAACTTCACGCTGCTCACCCCGCTCAATGATCTGCGCCAGGCCGCCATCAACCAGGGCATCCTGGTTGCCGTGGCGTTTGCCTTGGTGGCCTTCTTGCTGATTGCCTGGAATGAACGACGTAAAGTCATCGCCACACGCCTGGCCGCCCGGGAAGCCTTGCAAGAAGCCAACAACCAACTGGAACGGCGGATTGCCGAACGCACCACCGATCTGCGGGCCAGCAACGAACGACTCAAGGCGCAAATCCGTGAACGCCGCCAGGCCGAAGAAACCCTGCGCCGCGCTCAAGACGAGCTGGTCCAGGCCGGAAAGCTGGCCGCTATCGGCCAGATGTCCACCAGCATCGCCCACGAACTCAACCAGCCGTTGGCTGCGCTGCGCACCTTGTCCGGCAATACCGTGCGCTTCCTGGAGCGCGGCGCCCTGGATACCGCCAGTGCCAATCTCAAGACCATCAATGAACTGATCGACCGCATGGGCCGTATCACCGCCAGCCTGCGCTCTTTCGCCAAACGTGGCGATGATCAGGGCGAGGCGAGCCTGGAAAAGGCAGTGGACGCGGCGCTGCAGATCCTCGCAGGTCGTCTCGATAACCTGCCACTGACCCTGCACCGCGCCTTTGCCCCTGCGCACCTGCAGATCGACCAGACCCGACTGGAGCAGATCCTGGTCAACCTGATCGGTAATGCACTGGATGCCATGCAGGCGCAACCGGCCCCCGAGCTGTCGCTGGAAGGCGACAGCTTCGATGGCAAATATCGCCTGCGGGTACGCGACAACGGTCATGGGATTGATCCCGAGACGCGCAAGCATTTGTTCGAACCCTTTTTCACCACCAAGCCCGGCGAGCAGGGACTGGGCCTCGGCCTGACCCTGTCGGCCAGCCTCGCGGCAGCCACCGGCGGCAACCTCGCTGTCGAACACCCGGCCGATGGTGGTACAGCCTTTGTCTTGAGCCTGCCGCTGACAGGCCTCCCACCCGGCGAATCGACATGAACACCGAACCCAAAACCGACCTGACCGTCCTGATCGTCGAAGACGACCCCCATGTATTGCTCGGCTGTCAGCAGGCCCTGGCTCTGGAAGATATCCCGAGCGTTGGCGTGGGCAGCGCCGAAGAGGCGCTCAAGCAGGTCAGCGAGAACTTTGCCGGCATCGTCATCAGCGACATCCGCCTGCCCGGCATGGACGGCCTGGATTTGCTGACCCGGCTCAAGGCGCTGGACAAAAGCCTGCCGGTGGTACTGATCACCGGCCATGGCGACATTTCCATGGCCGTGGGTGCGATGCGCAACGGCGCTTATGACTTCATGGAGAAACCCTTTTCCCCTGAGCGCCTGGTCGACGTCGCCCGCCGAGCCTTGGAACAACGCGGGCTGGCTCGGGAAGTCTGGTCGCTGCGCCGACAACTGGCCGAGCGCGATTCCCTGGAAGGTCGGATTATCGGTCGCTCACCGGCCATGCAAAATCTACGGGAATTGATCGCCAACGTGGCCGATACCTCGGCCAACGTGCTGATCGAAGGCGAAACCGGCACCGGCAAGGAACTGGTCGCCCGTTGCCTGCATGACTTCAGTCGACGCCACGCTCATCAATTTGTCGCCCTGAACTGCGGCGGCCTGCCGGAAAACCTCTTCGAAAGCGAGATTTTTGGCCACGAAGCCAACGCATTCACTGGCGCAGGCAAGCGGCGTATCGGCAAGATCGAACATGCCCACGAAGGCACGCTGTTCCTCGATGAAGTGGAAAGCATGCCGATGAACCTGCAAATCAAACTGCTGCGTGTCTTGCAGGAACGTACCCTCGAACGGCTGGGTTCCAACCAGAGCGTCGCGGTGGATTGCCGGGTAATTGCCGCCACCAAGTCCGACCTCGACGAATTGAGCCGCGCCAGCCAGTTTCGTAGCGACCTGTACTACCGCCTGAACGTCGTGACCCTCGAACTGCCGCCCCTGCGCGAGCGTCGCGAAGATATCCTGCAACTGTTCGAACACTTCCTGCAGCAGTCGTCCTTGCGCTTTGACCGCACCGCGCCGGACCTCGATAACCAGACCCTGTCCAACCTGATGAGCCACGACTGGCCGGGCAACGTGCGTGAACTGCGCAACGTCGCCGAACGCTTCGCCCTGGGTCTGCCGGCCTTCAAGAGAAGCGGCGCCAGCAGCGGTAACAATGCTCTGGCCTTTACCGAGGCAGTGGAGGCTTTCGAACGCAACCTGCTCAGTGACGCCCTGCAACGCAGCGGTGGCAACCTGACCCAGGCCAGCCAGGAATTGGGAATGGCCAAGACCACCTTGTTTGACAAGGTCAAGAAGTACGGCCTGAGCCACTAAGGAGCGCAACGTGGATTTAGTCTTCAAGGCCGCGCTCGGCGCTGCAGTGGTGCTGATTTTGGCGATGCTGGCCAAGACCAGAAACTATTACATCGCGGGCCTTGTGCCGCTGTTTCCGACTTTTGCGCTGATCGCCCATTACATCGTAGGCAAGGGCCGCTCGGTGGAGGATCTGAAAACCACCATCGTGTTCGGGATGTGGTCGATCATTCCGTACTTTGTGTACCTGGCGACGTTGTATGTGATGGTGGATCGGATGCGCCTGGAGGCGTCGCTGGCCGTGGCGGCAGTGGCATGGTTGATGGCGGCGACAGTGTTGGTGAGTGTTTGGGTGCGAGTACATGCTTGAAATTGGGCGCGGCTTCAGGGGCGCCCCTCAGCGCACAATCTTATCCACCTGAATCCCCAACTTCTTCAACCGATACCAGAAACTGCGCTCCGATATCCCGATCCTTTGCGCTGCAGCCGCCTGCACGCCGTTGCTCTCCTGCAGCGCCGCCATGATGTAGGCTTTTTCCACCTCCGCCAGCGCCGCATCCAAGTCATGGGGTACACCCGGGCCATCGCTGAGGATCGCCGTCACATCGCGATCGGCAGGCGTTGAAGCAAACAGGTACGCCGGCAGATCAATGTCTTCAATCACCGAACTGGCCGCAACAATCGTCGCCCGTTCCACGCAATTCTGCAGCTCGCGAATATTTCCCGGCCAGGTATAGGCGGCCATGGCCTGCAAGGCTTCGGGGCTGAAACCGGTGATGCGTTTACCCGAATTGGCGCTCAAGGTCCGGGCAAAGTGCCGGGCCAGGGGTGCGATGTCTTCCACGCGCTCACGCAACGCCGGCAGCGGGATCGGGAACACGTTGAGACGGTAATAAAGGTCTTCGCGAAATTCCTTGTTGGCCACCGCTTCCAGCAGGTTCTTGTTGGTGGCAGCGATGACCCGTACGTCTACCTTACGCTCCCTGGGATCACCCACCGGCTCGATCACCCGCTCCTGCAAGGCACGCAGGATCTTGGCCTGCAACGCCAGGGGCATGTCGCCCACTTCATCGAGAAACAACGTGCCCTTGTCGGCCTGCATGAAGCGGCCTACCCGATCGGCCACAGCGCCGGTAAACGCGCCTTTGCGATGGCCAAACATTTCGCTTTCCAGCAACCCTTCCGGGATCGCCGCGCAATTGACCGCAACAAAAGGCTTATCGGCACGATTGCCGTGTTTGTGGATAGCGCGGGCGACCATTTCCTTGCCAGTGCCGCTTTCGCCGGTCAGCAGAATAGTTGCATTGCTTTCGCACACTGAATCCACCGACTGCAGGACGCGCCGGAAAGCCGGGCTGTCACCCACCAGACTGTCGATCTGCGCGTGCTCATCGAGCTCGGCGCGCAATCGCGCGTTGTCACGCACGATGTCGCGAAACTGCAAGGCCTTGGCTACAGTGATGTCGAGCTCATCGATATCGAAGGGTTTGGCAATGTAGTCGTAGGCGCCATTGCGCATCGATTGCACGGCGTTTTTCACCGTGCTGTAGGCCGTCATCACGATCACCGGCACCTGCGGGTAACGCACCTTGATTTCCGCCAGCAGTTGCGGGCCGTCCATGCCCGGCATGCGCCAGTCGCTGATCACCAGGTCGATGTCTTCCTGCTCCAGTACCTTGAGCGCGTGCAAACCATTGCCCGCAGTGAATACCTGGATACCGTTCTGGCTCAGGGCCGACGACAGCAGGTCGCAGAGTTTGGGCTCGTCGTCCACCACTAATACGTTATGCGTCATGACTGTCCTCATCTTCACCGTTCGCCGGAATGTACAGGCTGAAGGTAGCACCGGCATCTTTCTCGCTCAGACACTCGATACTGCCATCATGACTCTCCATGATCGAAAAGACTTTCGCCAGCCCAAGGCCCGTCCCCGAGGCCTTGGTGGTGACGAAGGGTGTGAAGATGCGTTCGAGCATATCCGTCGTGATGCCCTGGCCGGTGTCGGTGATGCTGATCACGGTATTGCCGTCCTGGCGGCTGATACCGAGCGTCAGTCGCCCCCCCTCGGGCATGGCGTCGATCGCGTTGAGTATCAGGTTCAGGCAGGCCTGCTTGATCTGTTTGGCATCGGCATACAGGGTCGCGCCGGGAGCCAGGTCTTCGATCTGCGCATCAATGCTGTGGTTGGACAATTCAGGTGCGCAAAAACCCAGGATCTCCTCCACCAGCGGCCGCGCCAGATGCACACTGCGCAACGGCGTACCGGGCTTGGCGAAGTCGAGAAAGTCGGTGATCAAGTCGTTGATCCGGCTGACTTCGCTGATCACGTATTCCAGGTGGCGTTTGTCGGTCTCGGGCAGATCGGCGCGCCGATGCAGCAATTGCGTGGCGGTTTTGATAATCCCCAAGGGGTTGCGGATTTCATGGGCCAGCCCCATCGCCACTTCGCCCAGGGCGTGCAGGCGGTCGCGTCGGCGCAACTGGGCTTCCAGGTGATGCAACTCGCCGAGGCGCTCGGTCATGTGGTTGAACGTGCTGCTCAGTTGCGCCAACTCATCGCCACCGCTGACAGCCACGCGGTGCTGATAGTTGCCGCTGATCACCGCACTGACGCCTTGGGACAAATCCCGCAGGGGCCGGGTCAAACGCCTGGACACCAGCACGCCGGCGCCCAGGGACAAGGCTGAACTGACCAGAAAGATCAGCACGAACAGGTTGCTCTGGTTCACCAGCCCCACCAGGCCTGCGTGACGCAACAGGCCGCTGAAGATAACCCCTTGCAGTTCGCCGGTGTCGTTGAAGATCGGCCAGTACAAGCCGCTGTAATTATCGGTGAACCGCTCACTGGGCTGCTTGGTGTTACGCAGCAGCGACTCAATCTCTTTCGGGATACGTGCCGGATGGTCCTCAAAGCGTTGGGTTGAGAATATTTCCGAGAAGCCATCGCTGTTGGCCAAGTACAACCGCAAATCGAGGGAATGCACCTCCGCGACGCTGGTCAGGAAGCTGCTGTCCAGATAGGTGCCTACCAACAGTTCGTAGTCGACCCCATCCTGGCTGGTCTCAAAACTCGAGATCACCACACCAGTGGGCGCCCCGCCGACCTGCAGGGTTTGCAACACGGCATTGGGCGCCAGACTGATTTGCTTCACTACCTCGTCGCCGACCGTGCTGAACATCACTTTGCGGTCGCTGCTGCGAATCAGCGTCACCACATCAATATCAGTGGCATTGGCAATGTCCGCGATCAAGCGGTCATGCCTGACCGCCTGCGGGTTGGCAGGCGGGCGCACATACCGCAGGATGATCTGCGCCACACGGGCGTTGTCGTGCAGGATATCGCTGACTTCGTCCTTGACGATGCGGGTCGACTCTTGCAGCCAGATACGCACGTTGCCGTCGAAAAGCTGCGACAGGGTAGTTGCCGCCAGTTCCGCGGCAATCATCGTCGGAATCACCGTCACCAGCCAGAACGCCAATACCAGCTTGCGCTGCAGGCTCCAACGCGAAATAGCAAACGGACGAGCTTTGGGACGGGTCTTGTTGATCATCAGGTTTCGCTTAGCGCAGCAGCCATGGCAGGGTCGGATCGGTCCGGACGTATAAACACTTTTACCACCTTGAGCACGAGGTTGAGCAACCGATTGCGGTGCCGAAAAAACAGCGTGTTGCCCTGGAACTCGCAGCCCAGGCGCAGCTTACTGGCATAACCGGCCTGCCCGCACTCATACATCGCAATATTGTGCTCAATGCAGTAGTCGACGTTGGTCAGCCAACTGCGAAAGTACAGGTTGTGTTCACGGCTGTGGGCCAGGTCATGGGCAAAGAACTTGTCGATCATCCGGTGCGGGTCCAGCAGGATCAGGTTGAATGCCACCAATTGCTCGTCCACCCAGTAAAGTACACACACCGCCCGCTGTTCAAGCTGCGTGAGGACCTCGGTGAAATAGCCTGCCGGCAGCCGTTCGAATTGCAGATCGGCACGGGCCAGGGTCGCTTCGTACAAACGCATGATGTCGGGCAACACATCATCGATATTGCGCCGCCACTCGACACGCGGCCCTGGCGCACGAAGTTTGCGTCGCAGATCCTTGCGGGTAGATTTACCCAGGGAACCAAGGTACTCACCCACCGAGCCGTAAGGCACGGGCAACAGCCCGGTGGGCAAGCTGGGCATGCTGTTCAGGCCGGCCGACTTGCAGCTATCGGCCCAGTCCTGATCCCGCGTCGGTGCGTCCTTGACCGCCAGCAAACCAATGCCGAACTCATCGGCATCCCGACGCGCGGCCTCAAGCAGGTGCGCCAACAAAGCCCCACGCCGAGACGCAGGAACATGACTGGCGATACCGGCATGGCACTGTTCGGCGACAGGCGACCCAATGGCGTACAGGCCCAGGTGCAAAGCCCCCGGCCATAATTGCTCCAGGCGTTGGGTTAAGCGTTTGCCGACACCCGAAACGGTGGTATCGAGGCGGTAATGAGTGATGAACGCTGGGGCGACGGCCATCAACTGCCCACCTTCAAACACCGCCAGGTAGCGCCACTGAAAATCATCGATGCCGGCGTTCTCCACGGCCACGTAGTAATCCCAATCTTCCAGGGCCGAGGGGAAACAGTCATTCCAGGCACCGCGCTCGATGGCTCGGACAGTTGAAAAAGCTTGGGTAGTCGTCACAGCATTTCCTTAGGCTCGATATCACCCTCTGCAGGAAGCTGCATCAGGCCAGGCAGTACGCAGGTTCATCGAGACGCTTTACACAGCTTGTGTGCTGCTCGATGAAATCGGCGCTCAGCTCAATGACCCGCCGGTATTGCAGGTCGACGGTGATCATGTGATAGCAGTTGTCCAGCAGCACCTTGGTCACCGGACCACCCAGGCGGCGTTCCACGTAATCCGCGTTCCAGCGGCTGGTGATGTCGTCTTCGATGGAGTGCAACACCAGCGCCGGGGTCTTGATCGACGGCATGTGCTTCTTGACCACCGCGTTCATCCAGTGCAACTCGCGCACCGTGACGCCCTCCATGGTCAACAGCCCGGCTTCGCTGCTCTGGCCCTCTTTCATCTGCCGCTCGACGATGGCCCGCAGGCGTTCGTTCTTGATGCCATAGGGTGGTTTCTCGGTGAAACGAAACAGACGTACACCAAACGGGATCCGGATCAGCAACGGCGTGATGAAGGCCATCTTGTTGATGCTCCAACCGTCGTACTTCAACGTGGTGGAGTACATCAACAAGCCGCTCACCTGGCCCGGAAACTGCGAAGCCAGGTACATCGACATCACCGCGCCCATCGACAACCCGCCGACAAACACCTGCTCATGACGTTGCTGCACACCGACAAATGTCTTGCGCACACCCTCGTACCAGTCGCGCCAGCCGGTGGCTTGCAGGTCGCTGTTATCGCCGCAGTGCCCGGCCAGGGTCGGCACGTACACAGTGCAATTGCCGACCTTGGCCAGCCCCTGGGCCACCCGACGCAGCTCCGTCGGGGTGCCGGTCAGGCCGTGAATCAAGAGGACCCCGACCGGACCGTTGCCGAGCACGAAGCCGGCGTCGCCTTCGCCGAGGTCGATATCGACGAGACTCACCGCTTCATCGCCCGGGTCAGCAGTTGCTCGAGCAACTTGAGGCCCAAATCGATTTCCGGATAGCTGATTTCCAGGGACGGCGCCAAGGTAATCACGTTTTTGTAGTAACCGCCCACGTCGAGGATCAGGCCCAGTTTCTGGCCGTCCACCACCATGTCGCCCTTCATGCCTTCTTCAACCATGTAATCGAGGGCTGCCTTGTCCGGCGTGAAGCCGTCCGGCCCGCAGATTTCGCAGCGCAGCGCCAGGCCCAGGCCGTCGACGTCGCCGATCATCGGGAAACGCTTCTGTAAGTCCTGCAGGCCTTCGAGGAAGTATTTGCCCTTGGCCATGACCATCGCGCCGTAGTCGACCTCGCTGGTCATCTTGAACATTTCCAGGCCTACCGCCGTACCCAGTGGGTTGGAGGCGAACGTAGAGTGAGTGGAGCCTGGCGGAAAGAGTTTCGGGTTGATCAACTCTTCCTTGGCCCAGATGCCGCCCAAGGGGTTGAGTCCGTTGGTCAGGGCTTTGCCGAACACGATCACATCCGGCTGCACATCAAAATGCTCGATGGACCACAACTTGCCGGTGCGCCAGAAACCCATCTGGATTTCATCGACCACCATCAGAATGCCGTGCTGGTCCAGCACCTGCTTCAGCTCGCTGTAGAAGTTCATCGGCGGGATCACGTAGCCGCCGGTACCCTGGATCGGCTCGACGTAAAACGCAGCGTATTCGCTCTGGCCGACTTTCGGGTCCCACACGCCGTTGTATTCAGTCTCGAACAACCGCGCGAATTGCTGCACGCAGTGGCTGCCGTATTCTTCCTTGGTCATGCCTTTGGGCCCACGGAAGTGGTAAGGAAACGGGATGAAATTGGCGCGCTCACCGAAGTGCCCATAGCGGCGGCGATAGCGATAGCTGGAGGTGATCGACGAGGCGCCGAGGGTACGCCCGTGGTAGCCGCCTTCGAAGGCGAACATCAGGCTCTTGCCGTTACAGGCATTACGCACCACTTTCAGCGAGTCCTCGATGGACTGCGAACCACCGACGTTGAAGTGCACGCGGCCGTCGAGGCCGAACTTCTTCTTGGCATCCACCGCGATCATTTCCGACAGCTCGATCTTGCCCTTGTGCAAGTATTGGCTGGCGATTTGCGGCAGAGTATCGATCTGCTGTTTCAATGCGTTGTTCAAGCGCGGGTTGGCGTATCCGAAGTTGACTGCCGAGTACCACATTTGCAGGTCGAGGTAGGCCTGGTCTTCGGTGTCCCACACGTAGGAACCTTCGCAGCGGCTGAAAATACGCGGTGGGTCGATGTAGTGGACGGTGTCGCCGTAGGAGCAGTACTTGGCTTCTTTGTCGAGAAGCACCTGGTCTTCGGCGGTAGCGATGCGGATATCAGACATGGTGAAAGAGTTCCTGAGTGTCGGAAGAGCTGTTGAAGTGGGTAGCGTTGGCGGCTTCGCCGTGGGGCAGACTGACCAGCAGTGCTGGCAGCTCGGCAAAGCTGTCGAAGCGTGCGTAAGGGATCTGGTTGCGTTCGCAGTACTCAGCCAGACGGCCCTTGGCGAACACAAAATCGGCGGTGGACGACACGCACATGTCGGACTGGCCATCGCCGATCACCAACACGCGCTGATGGCGTGGGGTGGACTTGCATTTGCAATTGCCGGAAGCGGCGCGACATGCATCGCTGGCATGCGGGAAATCGATGCGCCAGCTGTTCTGGTCAACCTGGCGCAGGCGGTTGGCGAGGATCGGCAACAAGGTCACGTAGTTGCGCGACAGAATCCGCGCGATACCTTGTTCAATACCGTCGCTGACCACTTCGATGGAAGCGCCCAGGCCGATGACATGATCAACGAAGTCGGGGAAGTCCGGATCGATCTCGACACTGTCGAAATATGCCAACAGCTCAGCCGGGGTTGCCTTGATCAAGGCCAGTTGGCGACTCAGGCACTCGCGGGAACCGATTTGAGCATCCAGCCATTGCTGTTCGATGGTTTCCCACTCTGCGCTGGCGAAGCGTTGGAGGATGTTGTCGATGACATCGGTGGCCGTGATGGTCCCGTCGAAGTCACACACGATATGCCAGTCATTCATCTGCGTTTACCTTGGAGATGAGCGCACATCTGCGCTGTTAGCAGAGGTAGAGCAGGGAGTGTGCCAACTTGCTGAAACCCAGCAGGACTGGGCTCTTGTGGCATATGCAGCAAAAAAGGCATCGACGAAGCTACAATTTTTGTAGGTCGCTACAAACAACATGAGTGCTTGCATGATCCCCTGCGCGTGCGCGTTCATGCGCGCATGTTCAGAGAGGGAAAAAACACCATGTGCAGGATGACTACGGCGGTCTTCGCCGGTTTACTTGGCTTGTGGGCCGGTTCGGCGCTGGCAGAGGGCATTACTGGGGACGTGGGCCTTGGCATCAGCTATCAGCCTCGCGAACCCAGTGGCAGCCGCTATCAAACCCTGCCCGTGCCCTACTTCGACCTGGACTGGGGAAATGTCAGCCTGGACACCGATGACGGCCTGACCTGGAGCGCGCTCAACCACAATGGCCTGAGCGTCGGCCCGTACCTCAATTACCTGCCAGGGCGCACGGCCAACGGCTCGTTGAAAGGCTTGCGGGATGTCTCGGACAGGGCCGAGGCTGGCGGTTTTATCCAGTACGCACCGGCCGACTTCTGGCGGATCTACGCGCAACTGGGTCGGGCCGTAGGCGGCGCTCGCGAGCGAAGTGGCGTGCTGGGCAAGGTCGGTGGCGAGTTGGGTTATCCATTGGGCGCCGGGGTGATTGGCAGCAGCGGCCTAGTGGCACACTTTGCCGATGCGCGCCAGACCCAGACGTTTTTCGGGGTGGATGAACATGAAGCGGCGGCCTCCGGGATTCGGCCCTACAGCGCCAGCGCGGGCTTTCAGAACGTGACGCTGACACAGAGCTTGCAAATCCCCCTGGCGCCGAACTGGTCATTGCTGACCAGTGCCAGTTGGGTGCATCTGGTGGGCTCGGCGGCAGACAGCAGCATCGTCAGGCAGACCGGCGAAGTGAATCAAGGGCAGGTGCAGGCAGCAATCAGCTACACCTTCAATTGAACCCCTTGGAGCGAGATCGCCCTTCTCGCTCCCACAGAATCGGGCCTCAGTTCTCTTCGCCTTCGGCCAGCAGTGCAATGCCGCCAATAATTACCACCACGCCCACCCAATGCAGAACGCTGATGTGCTCCCCCAGCCCTAACCAGGACCCCAACAACACCACCACAAACACCAGTGAGCTCAGCGGGAATGCCAGGGACAGACTGCTGCGTCGCAGGATCAGCATCCACACAAAGAACGCTCCGATGTAGCAGGCAATGGCTGCAAGAACTCCCGGATTAACCGCCACAGCTGCCAACCACTGCCAATTGAAATCCATCTGTCCCAACTGGTCCCCCGCCACCTTGGTAAAGAGCTGGCCGGCGCTTTCGGTGCAGATCAGCAGCGCCCACAACACCACGGTTCCCAGGCGTCCATGCAGCCAGCCCACAGGACGGAGGGCGATATTTTCCGAGTTCATGTTTGGGTCCCCGCAACAGCCACCAACATCACGCCAGCCGTGATCACCATGGTGCCCAACCAGCGACGGCGGCTGACAGTCTCCCCAAGCACCAGCTTGCCGGCGAGTACGACCCCGCAATATGCCAACGCAGCCGCAGGAAACAGTAGGCTCAACGGCGCACGGGACAGAGCTTCAAGCCAGACGAAAAACTCGACGACGTAGGCGCCGATGCCCGCCCAGAGCAAGGGCGCGTTAAACACTTGCCCCCAGAACGCATTCAAGCGAAATCCGCCTTCCAGCTCCGGCAAACGGTCCAGTCCCAGTTTGAAACACAGTTGGCCAATCACATCGAGCACGATGGAAACGGCCACCAGCAACACCACAGTCAACGTCACGGAAACAGCTCCTCGAACAGGTTGATCAATGCTTCATTAGTCGTCGCGTTGCGCAGCAAATCCTCAGCGCTCCAGCGCTCGGCCGGCGGTTGGTCGGACTTGGCTTCCCAGCGTTTGAAAGCATTGCTGAATGCAGGTGTGGCGAACTCGCCGCAGACGTCGATGCCGATGATCCGCTTGCTCGCCGCCAAGGCGCGCAGGGCTTGCAACAGGTGGCTCAGGCGCATGCCGCCCTGATCCCAGTTGGTTGCGGCGTCAACACAGGCCAGGACGTCTTTATCAATGGTGATCCAGATCGCTTCGGTGGGCAGGCTGCTGATCATCTGCTCGAGAAACACAGCCCAGTCCAGCTCCGCCAGGTTGCGCCAGTGCAGGTGATTTTCCTGCTGTTGGTGGCCGGCGCCATCGCCTACCCGGCCCCAGACTTTCGAAGGTGGATGCTGCCAGGGAAACAGTTGCAACTGCCCGCGCTTGAGGGCGCCGAGATTGCCGCCGCGCAGTTGCGGGTTATGCAGGTCGTCACTGCACGGGCCGAGGGTAACGATGCGCTTGATCGCCGGCATGTTCAGCGCGCGATTGACCCACGAACCACAGTGCCGCTTGGGCGCAAAGCGTACCCAATCGGGGTGGTTATCGAAGTGGATCAGGCTGATGGGCTCTTTCAAGTCGGCAAGAAACGCCGGCGTGAGGTGGTGATAGTCACCGGAGCCAACGAAGAAAATTTCCGGGCGCAAATGGGTTGGCAGGGGCCGTTGCGCCAGGCGTTGGGTGAAGCGCTTCCAGGTTTTTTCGGTGGACCACAGGCGCAGCTTCGGGCCCAGGTCCAGCAGGTCTATGCGTGTGGCACGGCCGCTGGCCAAACGCCGGACAATCGGCGCCTGACCGGTGAGACTGTGGTCGAGGTCAAGAATATTCAAGCTGATATTTCTCCCCTTGGTTGTGCCTATCCAGACACCGGATTCATCACGCATGAACACCGGCCGAATGGGCTTTGGGGGAGGAATGCAAGGGATGGGCCAGGGAGATTTTCAGGGGGGCAGGAAGATCGCGGAAATGGGGTTGGGTTGGAGAGCATATCCGTTGCTGCGGTTACGGCTTCGCTTCAACGTGATTGAACGCGCGCGCACCATCGCTGGCAAGCCGGCTCCCACACTGCAGGAGTCGTCTTGCCGGCGATGGCTTCGGTGCAATTGAGCAATAAAGCAGCCAGGTAATCCTCAACTGAATGCGTTGATAAACCAGGTGATCATCGGGATGGCCACAATGTCGATCAGCACGGCGCCGCACAGCGGCACGATGATGAAGGCTTTGTACGAGAACACTTTGTAGTGGTCACAAATGGCGCCCATGTTGGCCACAGCATTAGGCGTCGCGCCCAGCCCATGACCCATGAAGCCCGCGCACAAAACTGCCGCGTCGTAGTTGCGGCCAAACAGGCGGAAAAGGAGGAACACGCACAGCAAAATCATGATCACCACCTGTACCACCAAAATCACCAGCAGCGGCAAGCCGAGCTTCTCCAGTTCCCAAAACTTCAGACTCATCATTGCCATGGTCAGGAACATGCCCAGGCACACATCGCCAATAGTGCTGACGGCATGGTCGGGAATATCGACAACCTTGGCACGGTCATTGAGGTTGCGTAGGAGGATCGCGACGAACATGGCGCCCACATAGCTCGGCAACACGATGCCCAGATGCTGTTGCAAGCTGGAGCCCAGCCAGAACCCCATCACCATGATCACCACAATGCAGGTCAACAAACGCAGCAAGGTGGCGGCATCCATCGCGGATGGTGGGGTGTGAACCACTTCTTCAAACGCCTTGAGGCTGCCAACAGCTTGCGCCTTGACCACCAGTTTGTTGCGCTCGATCAACCAGCGCGCCAGCGGGCTACCTAGCAAGCCGCCTGCCACCATGCCAAAGGTTGCGGCTGCCAACGCTGCAGTGGTCGCACCGACCGCGCCGAGGTTTTCAGCAATCGGCCCGAAGGCTGCCGCCGCACCAAAACCGCCTTCCAGGGACACCGCACCGGCCATGATCCCCAGCAACGGGTCGATGCCCAGCAGCTTGGCGACACTGACACCCACCACGTTTTGCACCAACGCCAGGCCCCAGCACGCACCCAGGTAGATAAACAGCAATTTGCCGCCCTTGCGCAGCAAGCCGAGGCTGCCGCCCAAACCGACAGTGGTGAAAAACGCCACCATCAGCGGGGTTTGCAGGCTGGTGTCGAGGGTCAGGTTGAGCAGTTGCTGATCACGTAACAGCCAGATCACTAAGGCAAAACCAAACCCTCCAATCACCGGTGCAGGAACACACAGTTGCCGCAGCCAGTAGCTACGTTTTTTCAGTTGGGCACCCAGGCCCAGCAGGAGCAACGCGAGAGCAAGGGTGCTCAGCGCATCCAGTTCGAATGTCAGCATGGCGAATTTCTCTTTTTCTTATGATTCAACAAGCGGTTTCAGGAATTTACGGAAAAACTCAATCAATCAGGCTGGCGAGCAGGCGTGCGCCAATGCGGGCGGTTCGGTTGTCGAGATCCAGCCCGGGGTTGAGCTCCGCGATGTCGGCCATGCGCAATTTGCCGCTGGCCTTGGCGTGACGGACTAGATGCTCGACGATCTGCATGTCCACGCCATGGGCAGACGGCGCACTGACACCGGGCGCCTGGCTGGCAGGTAGGACATCAAGGCAGATGGTCATGTAGAGATGATCGACGTCTTGCAAGAAGTCATCGATTAACGCTTCGCAGGCGGGTATGTCCCAGCTGTTCATTTGCCGGTCGAGGCGGTAACGCACATTCAGTCGCTGCGCCTGCTCAAACAGCGCCAGGGTGTTGTTCGACTGGCTGACACCCAGGCAGCAATAGGTGAACGGCATCTGCGCACGCTGGCAGTACTCGGCTATCTGGCGAAAAGGAGTACCCGAACTGCTTTGTTCGCCATGGCGCAGATCAAAGTGGGCATCAAAGTTGAGAACGCCAATCCGCGCATGCGGGGTGGCCTGGCGCAAGTGATCGGCCAGACCGCTAAAGCTGGCAAAGGCGATTTCATGGCCGCCACCCAACCCCAGTGGCAAATGCTTCTGGTCGAGCAGATAACTGACGTGGTGCGCGTAAATCTGCTGCGCGCCTTCGAGGTTGCTGTCGGTGCAGCTCACATCGCCCGCGTCATACAGCGGCGCACGGCCGTGCCACGCCAGGTTGGCCAATGCCGTGCGTAGTGCTGAGGGACCAAGACGGGCGCCGATGCGTCCTTGATTACGCTTGACCCCTTCATCACAGGCCAGCCCAATCAGTGCCGCACCCGCAGGCTGATCCTCGCGCAAGGGTTTGACCCATTGATGCCAGCGCAGCGCGCCCTGCCCTTCGCCAGAGTCGATACGACCCGTCCACAGGGGCATGTCAGAAACAACAGTCATGCTTGAAACTCCAGTCAAAATTCAGTCGAGCCGGGCGCTCAGGCGCAGGGCCACGTCCTGGGTCCAGCGGATCAGGCGTTCACTGCGGGTGTGCGCCCGGGAGGTAGGCGCCATGAGGCTGATGGCACCTAGCAGGCGATTGCGGCTGTCGAGCAACGGCGCGCTGATACCCCAGATGCCGTCGTCGATCTCACTCACACTCACGGCATAACCGGCAGCGCGGATCTCGGCAAAACTGCGCTGGTATGTGGCGACTTCTTCGCTTTCGACGCCTTGCGCCAAAAGAGCCGACAGGCTTTGCGCCTCATCCATGTAGGCCAACAGCACCCTCGCAGAGGCGCCGACCAACAACGGCTGGGCCAGCCCTTTTTGGTAGCAGCAACGCAGCGGTTGCGGGCTGTCGACCAGCTCGATGCAAATCGCCTGGCCATTGCTGGGCACCATCAATGCCACGCTTTCCTGGCTTTGCTCGGCCAGGCGCTTGAGTTCCGGCTTGGCGAGGGTCACCAACACGGCTTCGCGGTCGAATTTCTTGGCCAGTTGCAAACAGGTTGGCCCCGGCAAATAGCGACCCTGACCGTTCTCTTCGGCAAGCCCCCAGCGCAGCAGGGTCTTGAGATGGCGATAGGTGCTGCTCAGTGGCTGTGCCAGTTGCTCGGACAGTTCTTTGGCGGAGATCGCCTCGCCGGATTGCCCCAGGGTGACGAGGATTTGCAGCAAGCGATCAGTGGGCGTGTTGTAGTTCATATCGGCCTCGTGCTCTTGCGGGCATGGTGCACCGAGTTTTCCATTAACTGAAACATGATTCCCACTGAGTGGGAAAAACCCCGCAGATAACGATCAGCGGTCGCTTATTCGCGCTCCTTGAACCCAACTTCTCAATACGTCGACGGCGTGCCACAAGCAGGCCAGCCGACACCACCAGCATGCTCAGCGAGTACACCATCCGCGAGGAGGTGTAGAGCGCCGAGTTCAGGCAGTTGGTTACCGCGAGATAAAAGACGTGCCGCCAGCAATACTTGTCAGCCCTTGGCCTCAAGGATGATCTGCCTGATAGCGCCAACAAACGCCTCCGCCGGCTGACCGCCGCTGACCGCGTACTGATCGTTGAACACAATGGTCGGCACCGAACTCACGCCACGGGAGATCCACAGTTGCTCCTGTTCACGAACCTCAGCGGCATATTCATCGGAGGCAAGAATCTCGGCGGCGCGCTTGATATCTAGCCCGACGCTCTCGGCGATGATCGCCAAGGTAGCGTGATCGGAAGGGTTCTGCCCATCGGTAAAGTACGCCTTGAACAGCGCCTCCTTGAGGTTGTACTGCAACCCCTCGAGCCCGGCCCAGTGCAACAGTCGATGAGCATCGAAGGTGTTGTAGATCCGGCTCTGTCCATCGGTGCGAAAAGCAAATCCCAGCGCGGCACCCATGTCGCGAATACGCGCACGATTGGCCTGTGACTCTTCAGCGCTGGAACCATATTTTTCGCTGATGTGCTCGGTGATGTTCTGCCCTTCGGCAGGCATCTCCGGATTCAACTCGAAGGGCTGGAAATGAATCTCGGCCTGCACTTCGACACCCAATTGGTCCAGGGCTTCGGTCAGACCGCGCAGGCCGATGATGCACCAGGGGCAAGACACGTCACTGACAAAATCGATTTTCAGGGCAGTACTCATTTAGGCAACCTCACAGGCATTACACGCCGGAAAGTTCGCACCATACACCCCTAGACCGCCCTCATAAAACCTTGGAAGGTCCCGCGGGCTCAACCTGCGCCCAATGCGCCGCTTCTTCGCGGTGGGCTCGCAGATACGGCAACACCGCCGCCAGCAACGGCGCCTTGAACGCCTCCTGAAAACGATGGGCCAGGCCAGGAATCAGGCGCAACTGACTACCCTTGATATGAGCAGCCAAGTGCACGCCGTGCATCACCGGCAACAACGGATCGGCCGTGCCATGAACCACCAGGGTCGGCACACGCAGTTGATTGAGCAAAGGCACCCGGCTCGGTTCGGCGAGGATCGCCATGATCTGGCGCTTTACGCCTTCAGGGTTGAAAGCCCGGTCGTAAGACTGCGCAGCCTGCTGCAACAGCGCTTGACGATCATCTTTGATTTGCGGGCTGCCCAGGGCTGCCAGCAGATCCGCCTGCTGCTCCAGGGCAACTTCGCGGTTGGGCGCGCTGCGTCGCGACAGCAATTGCACCAGCGCCGCATTCGGCGCAGGCAAGCCTTGCGCACCGGAGCTGGTCATGATCAGGGTCAGGCTCTCCACCCGCTGCGGCGCCATGGCTGCCATGTGCTGGGCGATCATCCCGCCCATGCTCGCGCCCAATACATGAAACTGTCGCACCTGCAGCGCATCCATCAGCCCCAGGCCGTCGTCAGCCATGTCGGTCAAGGTGTACGGCGCTGCCACCGGCAGGCCCAGCTTGTAGCGCAGTACCTCCAAGGTCAGGTTGGCGCTTGCGGGCGCCCGGCGCCAGGTGGACAGCCCGACATCGCGGTTGTCGTAGCGGATAACCCGCAAACCTTGCTTGCACAGTGCGACCACCACTTCGTCCGGCCAGTGGATCAACTGTCCACCCAGACCCATCACCAACAACAATGCAGGGTCGGAGGCACGACCAATGCTCTGGTACGCCAGGCTTACCTGGTCCAGGTCGACCCGTTCGGTCGGGACATTGACATCACATCGAGAAGCCGCAAAGGACGGCAGGCCGCACAGCAGGGCGGCCAATAAAAGCAACACACGCATGAAAAACACCGAAACGCAGAAATCCAGTAGAGCGCGAGTCTGATGAAGTTTGTTCAAGCGCGCTGCCACAGTTGCGTGACAGTTTGATGAAGGGTGCCCAGTGGTCATTTGCGGCGGCGTGTCGACATCAGGCACAACATGAGACAGACTCACTCTATCTGAATTTGTCACAAACTTTATTCATGGAGAGCACGTGCTCGAGATCCGTCACCTCAAGACCCTGCACGCATTGCGCGAAGCCGACAGCCTGGTGGAAGCCGCCGAGCGCCTGCACCTGACGCAGTCCGCCTTGTCCCATCAGTTCAAGGAGCTGGAAGAGCGCATGGGCATGCCGCTGTTCGTGCGCAAGACCAAGCCGGTACGATTTACCAGCGCCGGCCTGCGCCTGCTGCAACTGGCGGATGCCACCCTGCCCTTGCTGCGCGGCGCCGAACGGGATATCGCGCGGCTGGCCGGTGGCACTGCCGGGCGCCTGCACATGGCCATCGAATGCCACAGTTGCTTCCAGTGGCTGATGCCGACCATCGACCAGTTCCGCGATGCCTGGCCGGAGGTCGAACTGGACCTGGCCTCGGGTTTTGCCTTCGCCCCCCTGCCGGCCCTGGCACGTGGCGACCTGGACCTGGTAGTGACCTCCGACCCTCTGGAACTGGCGGGCATTACCTATGTGCCGCTGTTCACCTACGAGGCCATGCTCGCCGTGGCCAACCAGCATGCTCTGGCAAACAAGCCGTACATCGTCCCCGAGGACCTGCTCAAGGAAACCTTGATCACTTACCCAGTGGAACGCGATCGCCTGGACATTTTCACCCGTTTCCTGGAACCGGCCGATGTGGAACCCGCCCAGGTTCGCACCTCTGAACTGACAGTGATGATGATGCAACTGGTGGCCAGCGGTCGCGGGGTCTGCGGCATGCCTCATTGGGCGCTGCACGAGTACAGCTCGCGGGGTTATGTAAAAGCCAAGCGCCTGGGGGAAAAAGGCTTGTTTGCCACGCTGTATGCCGGGATCCGCGCAGACATGCTGGATGCACCTTACATGCGCGATTTTTTGCTGACGGCCAAGGACACGTCGTTTTCGACATTGGATGGGGTCAGTGCAGTTCGCTGAGCCCGATCTCAGTTGCTCTCAAGTTCGCGCCACATGTGGATCTTGTCGAAGTAATCGACACCCACCCGCACCGCCAGTGGTTCCAGGCCGTACTGGATAAACCCGCAACGCCGGTACAACGCAAAGGCTGCGTCATTACCGGCGGTGACTGTGAGTTGGATCACTTTGAGGTGCAGGTGTTGGCGCGCCTCGATAAGCGCTGCTTCCACCAACCGCAGGCCCAGGCCTTGTTGCTGGTGGGCGTCGGACACATACATGCCGAACAGAGTCACCTTGTGCCGCGACTGTTCCCGTGACTCGAATGCAAGGCCGACAATGCCGGCCAGTTCGTCGCCGACATACGCGCCGAGCAAGTGATCCAGCGGGCTCTCCAGGCGCTTTTCCCACCAGTCCAACGGCATCGCGGCGCGCTCGGTCACGCTGGAAGTAAACGCCTGGGGATACGCGCCATAAGCCTCCAGCATCAGCGCCCGATAGGCCTCCGCGTCCCTGGCTTTGAGCGTGCGGATGATCATGCGCTGCGGCGCTGCTCAAGCATCAGGCGCACGGCCAACGCAGCCAATACGAAGCCCATGAAATAGCGCTGCACCGACAGCCAGGCTGGGTTGTTGATAAACCAGCCGGCAATGCTGGCGGCGAATAGCGAGATCAGCAGGTTGACCATAAAGCTCACGCTGATCTGAGTGAAACCAAGCAGCAGGCTCTGGATAAACACCGAGCCGTGTTCCGGGGTAATGAATTGCGGGAAAACCGAGAGGTAGAACACCGCGATTTTCGGGTTCAGCGCACTGGTGAGAAAGCCCATAGTCACCAGTTTGCGCGTCGAGTCCGGCGGCAGTTGCCGGGCCTCGAACGGCGAACGCGCACCGGGCTTTACTGCCTGCCAGGCCAACCACAACAGGTAGACAGCACCGGCCCACTTCAGCATTTCGTAGGCCATCGGCACCGCGAGAAACACCGCCGTCAACCCCGCTGCGGCGGCGACCAGATGCACAAAGAACCCGGCCACCACGCCCAACAATGAAACCACCCCGGCCTTGCGTCCCTGGCAGATCGAACGGGAGATCAGGTAGATCATGTTCGGGCCCGGAGTGAGCACCAGCAGCAACGAGGCGGCGGCGAAAATCAGCAATTCATTGAGAGGGATCATGCTTCAGTCCTTTGAGCCCGACAGGTCAGGCGGTGGCCAGGGATGAGCGATAAAACGGCAGGATCAGGTCACGTGTCAAGGGCGCCAATTGCAGGCCACCGTCGCCTGCCGGATCGATCCAGCGTACTTCCTCGATCTCGGCGGCGGGCAACACATCCACATCGATGAAAACCTGGAACAGCTCGGCTTCCACAGTAAAACCCGGCTCGTTGGCAGCTGGCGCCGAGAAGTGCCCGAGATAGACAGCCTCGATTGGATCAATGCGCAGGTTCAGCTCTTCGTACAGCTCACGGGCCAGGGCCTCGGCGGGTTGTTCGCCAGCATCGATCTTGCCGCCCGGCTGCATGAATGCCTGAGTGCCACGCTTGCGCACCAATAAGGTTTGGCCGTCGTTGCCTATCAACAGGGCGGCCGCGATGCGGATGGTCATGGACATGGAATAAACGCCTCAATCTAAAAGGCCGCAAGGATCACATGCACCTGCGCCGCAGGCAATCGAAAGGCCCGCGCGTTTGTCCAACATACATGCACCGCTGTGCCCGCGAACGCCAACCATACACTCAAAACTCATATTCAATCGGACGCTCTGCACCTGCGCAGCGCCCCATTCGTACGGGTTTCTACTATGCACATTTCATTGCCTCCCTCCCAAGGCCCACAGCTTGAGGAGCCGCAACTGCCCTCGGCCAACCGCGTGTCCCCTGATCCCTTATTGCCGGTGACACTGCCTGTGATACCAGCGGCCAATCAAACGACTGACGAACAACAGGCACATCTCATCAGCGAACTTGGCAACCTGAATGTCCAGATCGGCGACCTGATGCTAAAGCAGCCAAGTCTGGAGAGCGTGTATCAACAGCAATTGGCCGCTGCCTTTCCTGACTTGCCCCATCCCATCAATCCAAACCAGATTTTTTACAATCGTTACCGTGAGGATAGCGAGGGGCGCAAACAACTTCTGTCCTCCGACTTCCTGAGCTCACTGCTGAGCAAATTGCGGGAACCAGGTAATGAAAACTATCTGACGCAAGAGACCGGCGCCTTCTATCGGGAAGCCGACACACTGGAAGCGGACAAACGCCTCTCCTTCATCGGTTCGGTAGTGACGCTGACCAGCGTGCTGGCAATAGCCTTCACGAAAAACCTGAATGATTTCTGGAAAACCAGGGAGGACGAACAGCCCAGCCCAGAGGAGCAATTGGTCGCGCTACGCCGTCAGGCCCTGGCCCATCAATTGGCATTGCGCACAGTTGACGGCACGTTATCGGCGGCGGGACGAACGCTGGCAGATAACGTACTGAAATACCCGACTGCGGCGGCTCGGGAACAGCTCTTCGCCGCTGACCGCAGACCCGGCGTGTACCGGCTTGCGCTGGAAGACGGCAGTGAGTTTGCCGCGGCATTCATCATGAGTGCCACGAACCAGATACCCCCCATAGGCAGTGTGCTGCTCTATAGCCCCGGCGAAGGGTTTGAGGAATATGACAGTCTGGCGCGCTTGAATGAAACCGTCGCGGCACGTATAGCCAAGGCCGAATCGGCAGGCAAGCTGCTGGTCGGCAGCTTGCCTGCATCGGCTCGCGCAGAGCTGAACGACATGCCCGTGCTGGCGGAAAACCCAGCGGTGATCGGCGCCGATGTAATCACAACAAGCATTCATTCACTTCGGGTCAGACAGTACTTCAGTGTCCGGGATGTCCTGCTCAAAGAGACGTTGCCAATGACAGGCGAGCTTGATCTGGCGGCGGATTTGACCCCGCAGCTGGATCTTTCCAGCGCCCTTGCGGCGCGTAATCTACGCTTGGTAGAACTGCGCGAACCGCACTGGTTGAAAACAGTTAACTCCCAGGATCAGTCTCAGTACAAGCGACTTGAGACGGCAATGATTGACAGCAATAACGCGCTTATCCCGCTGCTGGAGCAGATTTCGACACTGACATCCTTCGCCGCTGATGAAACCGATAAAGTGTTGAAAATACAGAAACCCGCATATGCCGATGTGGATATTGATCACTATAAAAGCCTGGTGCATCTGCGCGTGACATCCTCTCTGCCCGTCAAGGTCACGGGATATCGCAACGAAAGAACCGGAACTGTTTTTATCTGCGAGGACCCGCAGATAGACATCCCGCAGTATCTGGATGGCGAAAACTTGACGAAAGGCTCCTGGGACACCAAGTCCGTTGTAGATCTGCGCACCCTGGGAAGTTATGCCCGACGCAACGTCGAGGCTTGGTCCGTGCACCAGATACACCGAACGACCAGCGCCACGGCCGACATTATCGATACATCGGGGAAAAAACATGGTCGGCTCGGCGACACAGACTTGCGCGCGCTCGCCCAGCAAGCCGACATCGACAAAAAATATCAGGAGTATCTCCAATCAGCCTTCTCGCTGGACGGCGAGGGAAGCACCTTTGCCACGCTGTGGCAGCGTGCCAATGCGGCGAAAATGAAAAAATACGCCCATGAGAGCCGTGTGAATCCCAGCGCCTACAACCTGTTTACATTCAAGACGCCCGGCAGCGGGTTGGATTGGATAAAGGCGGTAGTAGAACACCCCGATTCGACAACTCGGCCCCCGGTCGACAGATTCGTTATCGAGGCCAATCTCTTGGTACTGGGCAGTGCCTTGGAAAGTGGCCGAGGGGGCCAGGTCGTCAATGGGGTCGCCGTCATTCAGCGAAAAAACACCAAGCCCGACGGCGTCAGTGTTTTGTATACACCGGATGCTCCAGATGGCATGCCTTTCAGGGAGCTGACCAGCGGGCTGGCAGAACTGGACAACCTGACGGTAAAACCCGAATGGCAAGCCTATTTTACCCAGCGGATGGCCACCAACGATACCGAGGAGCTGGCGCAGATCTTCAGCGATAGCCGCAGCGTACACCGTTATACCTTGACCCCGATTACCGGGAACTTTCACGAGTTCCTGTATTCGGCACAGTTGGGCTTTCAACTTGCACATGCGGATTTCCGTTCACGGAGCAACGCAGAGGTGGCACGTGAATCGGCGGTGAATGCTTTGATGTTTGGCGTTGAGGCAGCCGACTTCCTGGTGGATCTACTTCCGGGCAAGCGCCTGCTGTCGTTTTTACGTCGGGGAATCATTAAAGGATTGAATAACGCCAAGAAGTTAGGACGTGGTCTCCCTGGGCTCATCAAGAAAACCAGCGGGGATAACAAAGCCAGTATCACAATCGGAAAAACCTCAATCAGACCGTTGGAGCCCGCCTGGATCAACGCTGTAGAGTATCGATTGCCGACACCCATTGACCCACTATTTGACGTGGAGGCGTTCGCCCAGATGCATAACTTCAAGCTGTCGCGCAAGACGGGCGCGCCCAGCTTTATTGACAACCAGAACAATCAATTTATTGCGATGAGGCATCAAGACGGCCGTTATCACCTATACCCGTCTTATATGGAGAGCGGCGCGCGCTATGTAAAAGATCCGACAGGCAACAAAGTGGACTTCATGGTGGTACCAGGTGATGCGAAAAGCTGGAAGGCACGTTCTGAAAGAAGCGCAATGGGTGGAGGCCCCATAATGAGCTTCCTGGGCCTGCGTACGGCAGAACAGCAAGTGGACGATGACATTCTCGCAGCATTCCGTGTTCATTCAACAGCGGCGGAAGTAAAGGAGTTTGCAGTCACCATCAAAGAGATTGACCTATTACAGAAACAACAAATACTGGATAGCGCGCGACAAAAACTTGGGGTTAATGAGGTTAAGTTTCGCCGTATGTTATCGACCCCGTGGGGTTTTAACCAACGGACCGAAACCGAATTGCGTAATACTTTATTGAGGCTGCATGTCGATGCGGATATTTATTTCCACATCAATCGATCAACTCAATTCCTATCCACTCCCCTCTCAGCATCTGAAAAGACAAGCCTGCATAAAAAAATAATAAGGCTCATGGGAAAAAACAATGACTTTTCTAAATACATCCACGCTTCAATTAGAATTACAGACCCCGACACGAAAGCAGAATTCGTAGGCTACGCCTTTACAACAAAACATAAAAAAATCGCTGACAAATTTTCTCTAAAGCACAAACTCAAAACCTCCCACAACGACGATACAAATGCTTTCATAAAAGAAAAAGGACACCAACAAACTCTTAACAAAATAGCATCCGACCACAATCTCACACACGAACAGGCGCTGGAAAAGTTTTTATCAGATCCTGAAATACAAGAGGCTCACGAAACATTCATAACCGTTCGTTTTAAGGACCGCCTAAAAAAACTAGGCATCGAGTCATTTTCCGAAGATTTTAAAAAATCCGGCATCCCTTATATTGCACTGTCGTATGGCAAAAAAACCGATACGGCCTCTGGCGTAAAGATAGTTGACAGCGTCACCATTACGGAATTTGAAAAAAACATTTCTCAGTTTTCAACACCTTTGGAGCTCAGTCCCTCACGGGCTCAAACACACAAAATTGAAAAGCCATCCTCCACCCCGGGCGCTCCTGCGGTTTCAGTGCAAACCACCACACGCGACCCGGTAATCAACATCGTCAAATCAGATGACTTGGCAGATACCCAAATCCCCCTCTTGCCAGACAGTGCCAGAACTAAACTTGAGGAAATCATTCAGGATATTCAGGCAGGTCGGATCAGTCGGAAAAAAATAGGCAACTTCACCTATGTAGATTTGCCACAAGTCGAGACCGGGGCAGGGCGAGGCAAATGGCGAGCCGCTTTTGAGCAGAACGGGAAAGAGGACGGCAAAGATGTCTATTTCCTCAGGGGAATCATTGATTATCACGGCAGCAAGCTAAAAGCTTGGGGGATGTGAGAAGTACACAATAATAGCTTTCGCGGCTGCCTAGTCCTGAAACAGGGTTACGCCTGTTTCAGTCTCAAAGCGCTCGCGGCACCCCATCGGGGGAACAGGGTGAACGCGACTCTCAACCCTCGTTTCACTCATCCTCGACTTTTTTTGCCGAAGACCCAAACGACGCAAACCGCTTGTTGAACCCGGCAATCCGGCCCTCAGCCTGGGTCTTGCGCTGCTGGCCGGTATAGATCGGGTGGGAAGCACTGGACACGTCCAGGGCGAAGTACGGGTACGTATTGCCGTCCGTGTGCTTGTGGGTGCGGTCGGTGTCGGCAGTAGAGCCAATCAGGAAAAACACATCAGCGGCAGTGTCATGGAACAGCACGGTGCGGTAATCAGGATGGATACCAGCTTTCATAAAGCCTCCAGGTATTTGGGTGATCTTCTAGTGTTATACAATAACATAATAAATCATCCAAACGAGAACCGATTGCAATAAGAGTAGCGCTCCACGTTATAGCGGTTGCCCCCGCCGAGAGATCACCCTTAAGCTGGAAACCTGCGTAAACCGTGAAAAATATAACAAGACACAGGCGCAAACCACCTGAAGACCCAGGTCCTGATGAGTCCGAACCCAAGGAATACGTATGAGCTTGTCCTTGCTTAGCCGTTATGCGTTTTTTGCCGTATGCGTCATTTTTACCCTTGCCAGCCTCCCTTTTATCGAACACGAATGGCTGTGGCCGATCACCCTGGTCACCGGCGTGCTCAGCCTGATCGGTGTGTTCGACCTGCTGCAAAGCCCTCACGCGGTACGCCGCAACTACCCGATCCTGGGCAACATTCGCTACCTGGTGGAAGCCATCCGCCCGGAAATCCGCCAATACCTGCTGGAGTCCGACAGCGACGCCCTGCCCTTCTCCCGCGCCCAACGCTCGCTGGTATATTCCAGGGCCAAGAACGAAACCGCCGACAAACCTTTCGGCACGCTGATCGATGTGTATCAATCCGGTTTCGAGTTTATCGGTCACTCCATGCGCCCTGCGCCGTTGAGCGATCCGAGCGCCTTTCGGGTAATTGTCGGCGGCCCGCAGTGCAAGCAGCCGTATTCGGCCTCGGTGTTCAATATCTCGGCAATGAGCTTCGGCTCCCTGAGTGCCAATGCCATTCGCGCACTCAACCAGGGCGCCAAACTGGGCAACTTCGCCCATGACACCGGCGAAGGCAGCATCAGCCCCTATCACCGGGAAAACGGTGGCGACCTGACGTGGGAGCTGGGCAGTGGCTATTTCGGCTGCCGCACCAGCGATGGCCGCTTTGATCCGGAACGCTTCGCCGTGCAGGCGCAGAACCCACAAGTGCGGATGATCGAAATCAAGATGAGCCAGGGCGCCAAGCCTGGTCATGGCGGGATCCTGCCCAAACACAAGGTCACCCAGGAAATCGCCGACACCCGCGGCATCATGATGGGCGAAGACTGCATCTCGCCGTCGCGCCACAGTGCATTTTCCACCCCCATCGAACTGATGCACTTCATCGCCCAACTGCGCGAGCTGTCCGGCGGGAAACCGGTGGGTTTCAAGTTCTGCCTGGGCCACCCTTGGGAATTCATGGGCATTGCCAAGGCCATGCTCGAAACCGGCATCCTCCCGGACTTCATCGTGGTGGATGGCAAGGAAGGCGGCACCGGCGCGGCGCCCGTGGAGTTCACCGACCATATCGGCGTGCCGCTGCGTGAAGGCCTGCTGTTCGTGCACAACACCCTGGTTGGCCTGAACCTGCGGGACAAGATCAAACTGGGGGCCAGCGGCAAGATCGTCAGCGCCTTCGACATCGCCAGCGTCCTGGCCATCGGTGCCGACTGGGCGAACTCGGCCCGTGGCTTCATGTTCGCCATCGGCTGCATCCAGTCGCAAAGTTGCCACACCAACAAATGCCCGACCGGTGTCGCCACCCAGGATCCCCTGCGCCAGCGTGCGCTGGTGGTGCCGGACAAGGCCCAGCGTGTGTTCAACTTCCACCGCAACACCCTCAAGGCCCTGGCGGAAATGCTCGCGGCGGCGGGGCTCGATCACCCTTCGCAACTGTCGGCCAAACATCTGGTCCGTCGCATGTCAGCCACTGAGATCAAGTTGTTCTCGCAGTTGCATGTATTCCTCAAACCTGGGGAATTGCTCACCGGCGAGGTGAACGGCGAGTTTTATTCGCGCATGTGGCAGATGGCGCGGGCTGACAGTTTCGAGCCTCATGAAGTGGCTGCTGCCTGAGTAGCTTATGCGCTACCGTGGGAGGTGCCGCTCTGGGGACCGGACCTGTCGAGGGCTTTGAAGAAAGCGGTTGCGTGGGGTACATATCCGTTGCTGCGGTTATGGCTGATATGGGTTCCGCCCTTACGGCGGGTCACTTTGGAAAAGCCCCAAAGTAACCAAAGGGCTCTTGCCCCACCACTCGGCACCTCGCTCAGGCTCGGTGTGCCCGCACTCAGGCATTGCTCCGTGGGCCCGCTGCCATCGGCCATCCATGGCCGGGGGCAGCTACCCCGGCATCCTGCCGGGGTGCCCACTGCGCAATACCTGCCTGCGGCCAGCGTGGTTTAACGGGGCGCCTCAGATCAAGATCAAGATCACAATCAAAAGCCAGAGCCAGAGCCAGAGCAGATCAACAGACCGCTGACGTTGTCAGCGAATAAGGATGTAAAGGCAACAGCGCGTACGCTCACGATCAGGTCGGCTGTCAGGCCGCCTCGCTCTGTTTTTGATTTTGACTTTGATCTTAGGCGCCCCGTTAAACCACGCTGGCCGCAGTCCGATATTGATTTGGGGGGTAAACCGGCAGGACGCCGGTTTAGCCGCGCTGGGCCATGGATGGCCCATCGCGGCGGCCCCCCGAATCAATGTCGGACTGCGGGCATGCCGAGCCTGAGCGAGGCACCGAGTGGTGGGGCAAGAGCCCTTTGGTTACTTTGGGGCTTTTCCAAAGTGACCCGCCGTAAGGGCGGAACCAATATCAGCCATAACCACAGCAATGGATATGTACCCCAACCCAACACAACACCCAACCTCTCAAAACCCTTGAAAAAGCTGACTCCAAGGACCGACCTCATGCTCAAAGTCATCGCAGAAGACTTCATCAAACCCGAACACCTGGACACCGTGCGCCCCTGGTACGCCGAACTGGTGGAAAAAACCCGGCAAGAACCGCTATGCATTGCCTACGACCTGTATATCGACCAGAAAGACCCCGGGCACTTTATCTTTGTCGAGCAATGGCCCGACCAGGCGGCGCTGGATACCCATTGCCGGACCGAACACTTCACCCGGCTCGTGCCGCAGATCAATGAGCATCAGGCCAAGCCCTGCAAAGTGCTGCTGATGGACGCGTTCTAGGCGTCATCCCCTGCCCTGCTCTGCATAAAAAAAGCCCGGCCCCATATGAAATGGAGCCGGGCTTTTTCGTCAGCGGCGCGGGTCAGGACGCTGACGACAACGATGCTTTAGCCACACTGGTCGGCTGCAACTTGAACAGGTAGAACAGGACTGTCAGCAACACCAGGAACGCCGGCCCGACATACAGCGCAATGCGCGTATCCGGGAAGTACGCCATCAGGCCTACCACCAGCACCAGGAACGCCAGCGCGAGGTAGGAACTGACCGGGTACAACCACATCCGGTACTTCAGCGCCTTCTGTTCGGCAGGGCTCAGGCTTTTACGGAATTTGAGCTGTGCCAGCAGTATCATCACCCAGGTCCAGATGGCGCCGAAGGTGGCAATCGAGGTTACCCAAACGAAGACTTTTTCCGGCACCAGATAGTTAAGCAGCACCCCCAGCAGCAGGGCGAAGATCGATAGCAACAGCGCCCGACGCGGGACGCCATTGCTGGAAGTCTTGCCGAACTGCGCCGGTGCCTGGCCATTCTGCGCCAGGCTGTAGAGCATGCGCCCGGTACTGAAGATGCCGCCGTTGCACGATGACAACGCCGCTGTGATCACCACGAAGTTGATGATGCCGGCAGCGGTCTTGATGCCCAAGCGCTCGAAGGTCATCACGAACGGACTGCCCTGGGTGCCGATTTCGTTCCATGGATAAATCGACAGGATCACGAACAAGGCGCCGACATAGAACAGCAGGATCCGCCAGAACACCGAGCCGATGGCGTTGGGAATAGTCTTCTGCGGGTTGCGCGCCTCACCGGCGGTAAGGCCGATCATCTCTACGCCCAGGTAGGCAAACATCACCATTTGCAGCGACATCAACACACCGGTCACACCGTTGGGCATGAAGCCGCCATGGGCCCACAGGTTGGAAATACCCAGGGCCACGCCGTCGTTGCCGAAACCAAAGGCAATGATGCCGATACCGCCCAGCACCATGGCAATGATGGTCACGATCTTGATCAGGGCAAACCAGAACTCGAACTCACCAAAGGCCTTGACCGCGATCAGGTTGATGCTGCCCATGCTGACCAGCGCTGCCAGGGCCCAGATCCAGCGGGGTACATCAGGGAACCAGACGCCCATGTACACCGCCACGGCAGTGATTTCCGCGACGCATGTCACCAGCCACAGGAACCAGTAGTTCCAGCCGGTAAGGAACCCCGCCAGCGGGCCAAGGTAGTCTTGTGCATAGCGGCCGAACGAACCGGCGACCGGGTTATGCACCGCCATCTCGCCCAGGGCACGCATGATCACCAGGATCGCCAGGCCGCCCAGGATGTACGACAGCATGATGGCCGGGCCGGCCATTTCGATGGCCTTGGCCGAACCGAGAAACAAGCCGACACCGATACAGGCGCCCAGGGCCATCAGCCGAATGTGGCGCTCGCCGAGTTCGCGTTTGAGCGGGCCGCCTTCAGCGGTCCCGTCAGGGGGCAGTGGATTGCCGACAGGCATAGGAATACAACCTCATTTTGTTATTGGGTATGACCACCGAGTGTCGAAGCGTTGGCTGATAAGCCTTGGCTTGCCGAAACCGCGCCGGCTTCATGGGCAGGCGCGTCATTAAGATCAGCGGGGCGTGCAGTATAAAAAGCCAGCGGTAGGGCTTTTCACTCTATCAATCACAATATTCAGCGAGAACTCCCGGCTGAGGCTGGTTGTGCAGAGACGGTACTCACCAGCGACACCCCCCTCCTTCGTTCCCACAGGGCAAAACGGCGGCGAGTATTGCACAGCCATGGTGCAGCGTCATGCCTTCGCCATGGCGGTTTCGAAGACCTCGACCGCTCTAGGCTGTGCCTCTTCCCATATCTGGTTTGCCGCGCGGCAGCCGCAGGCCCGCCGTTTTTTCGGACACCACACAGAACAATCGCCTCGCCCACAGTTTTTTTTCCTACAGGTCTGCCACCGTCTAAGCTTCAGACAAGTGCGATCAATCTGCGTGAATGGATCAGTCGACTATGGGCGCTCTGCGACAAAACGACTCGAGCAAGGCTGCGATCCATACGGGCGATACGGCGCCTTTGCCACAAAATCCGTCCACACGCCGTTACTGGCGACGACTGTTCTGGCTGCTTGTGCTGATGGCCCTCATGGCCTTCGGGTATGCGCTGTCGCGGGAGATGAACACCTCCAGATGGCAGGCCCGCCAACTCAGCAATCTGGCAGCCGACCTTGAGTATCACTTGGCCCCAGGCGCCAGTACCGCGGTGGTGTATCCCGGCGCAGGTCCCTTCGACAAGCGCCTGGGCTACAGCGACCTTGATGAGTTCCTGCCAAGGCTGCTCAAACGCAATTATGTGATCGCCGCGCAGGCGCGCTTCTCCGATGCCTTGATGAACTACGCGGGCAAAGGTCTGTTCGTGCCCTACATCGAAAAAATCCAGGCAGGCCTGTCGATCACCGATTGTCGTGCCGTGCCTCTGTATCAATTCAACTATCCGCAGCAACTCTACAGTGAGTTCGCCGCCATCCCGCCCCTGGTGGTGCACAGTTTGCTGTTCATCGAAAACCGCGACCTGCTGGACACCCATCGCCCGCTGGCCAACCCCGCTGTCGACTGGCCGCGATTTGCCATGGCGGCGTGGTCGCAAGTCGCCAGGCGCCTGCACCTGCCCGGCCAGAGTGCCGGGGGCAGTACCCTGGCGACCCAGTTGGAAAAATACCGTCACTCGCCGGATGGCCTGACCCAAAGCGGTGCTGAAAAGATCCGCCAGATACTCTCCGCCAGCGTCCGTGCCTACGCCGGCGGCCCCGACACCTTGACGGCCCGGCAAGCCATCGTGCGTGACTATCTCAACAGCGTGCCGCTGTCGGCCGTGCCCGGGCACGGTGAAGTCCACGGTATGGCCGAAGGGTTGCGGGTTTGGTACGGCGCCGACTTCGTGCAGGTCAACCAAGCCTTGACCCAGCGCGCCCAAGACCCACACAGCCTGGCACAGCAAGCCCTGGCGTTGCGTCAGGTGCTGTCGCTGATCATCGCCCAGCGCCGGCCTTCCTATTACTTGACCAACGGGCGCGACGAGCTGGCGCAACTGACCGACAGCCACCTGCGGCTGCTGGCACAGAACGGCATGCTGGAACCTGCTCTGTTGACTGCGGCCCTGGCGAGCAAGGTCAGCTACCGCGATTGGCAACGGCAGCCGACGATCAAGATGATCGATACCAACAAGGGCATCAGCGTCGCCCGCAGTCGGCTGGCCGTCCTGCTCAATCGCTCGTTGTACGACCTTGATCGCCTGGACCTATCGGCCACCAGCACCTTGCAGGGTGAGTTGCAGCAACAGGTCAGCGCCTACCTCAAGCAGTTGGCCGAACCGAGCTTCGCGGCACAGGTCGGTCTGCTTGGCGAACGCTTGCTTACGCCCGCCACCACCGCGCAAGTGCGCTACAGCTTTACCTTGTTCGAGCACAGTGACGAAGGTTCACGGGTGCGGGTGCAAACCGACAACACCGACCAGCCGTTCGATATCAACGAAGGCAGCAAGCTGGAGCTGGGCTCGACCGCCAAGCTGCGGGTACTCACCACCTACCTGCAAATCGTCGCCGAACTGCATGAGCGCTACGCAGCATTACCGGCAAAGGCGTTGAAACAGGCCGAGGTGGACGAGCAGGACCGCCTCAGTCGCTGGGCGCTGGATTACCTGCTGCGCTCGCCGGACAAACAACTGCCTGCGATGCTCGACGCAGCCCTCGACCGCACCTATTCGGCAAGCCCTGGCGAAAGCTTTTTCACCGGCGGCGGCTTGCATCGTTTCCATAACTTTCGCCCCCAGGATAATGGCCGCAACCCGACTTTGCGTGATGCGTTACGTGAGTCGATCAACCTGCCATTCATTCGCCTGATGCGCGATGTGGTGCGCTACAGCACCTACGCCGGCCCCAACAACAGCGCACAACTGCTCAAGGATGACCACGACCCACGCCGCCAGGAATACCTGGCCCGGTTCGCTGACCGCGAGGGCACCGCCTTCCTGCTCAAGTTCTGGAAAAAGTACCGCAAGAAAGACACCCAGGCGCGCCTCGAAACCTTCCTCGACAGCCTGCGTCCTACGCCTATACGCCTCGCGGCGGTACACCGCTACCTGCTGCCCGATGCAGACCAGGAAACCTTTGATCGGTTCGTGCGCTCACATCTGGTCAGCGCCAAAAGCCAGGAAAAGCTCAGCGATGCGCGCCTGCAAAAGCTCTACGCCGGCTACGGCCCCGGCGCCTACGACTTGCCTGACCAAGGCTACATCGCCAAGGTCCACCCACTGGACCTATGGCTGCTCGGTTACTTGCTCAATCACCCCGAGGCAACCTTCAGTCAAATCGTCAAGGCCAGCGAATTCGAGCGCCAGGAAGTGTATGGCTGGCTATTCAAAAGCCGTCACGCAAGCGCCAGGAACAGTCGTATTCGGACCATGCTGGAAATCGAAGCGTTCCTGGATATCCATCAGCGCTGGCAAGCAGTGGGCTATCCGTTCGATCACCTGGTGCCGTCGCTGGCCACCGCCATCGGCAGTTCCGGCGACCGCCCTACGGCCCTGGCCGTGTTGATGGGGATCATCCTCAACGACGGCGTGCGGTTACCGGCGCTGCGTATCGACAGCCTGCACTTCGCTGCGGACACACCCTACGAAACGCACCTGGTCAACGCCCCGAATCAAGGCGAGCGCGTGATGCCAATCGAGGTGGCGCAAGCCCTGCGCGAGGCCCTGTCGCAAGTGGTCGACGCCGGCACCGCCAAACGCGTCGCCGGCAGTTTCAAGCTGGACGACGGCACGCCCCTGGCCATGGGCGGCAAGACCGGCACCGGTGACAACCGCATCGAGGCCATCGGCTCCGGCGGGCGGGTGCTCAGTTCGCGGTCGATCAACCGCACCGCTACGTTCGTGTTCTACCTGGGCGAGCGTCATTTCGGCACGCTGACAGCCTTCGTTCCCGGTAGTTCGGCGCAGCAATTTCGCTTTACTTCCGCCCTGCCGGTACAGGTGCTCAAGGGTATGGCGCCGATTCTCAATCCTTATTTACTGAGCGGTGGCCAGACACTTTGCCGGACACCCTCTGGATATTAAATCAAGGTATTGGTTATATAACCTGTGCATTTAAATAGTTGTCGCCAATCACTAACTAATGCTTGAAACCCCATAGACTTTGAACTTTTATTCCCCTCCTGCGGTATTAGGCTAATGGTTTAAGCCAACCATCAAGGCCCTACCCATGCCTGAACTACCCCCCGCCCCAACACCCACTATCGACAAAGGTCCCCACTACGCGTTGATCCAACAGATCGCGCCACAATGGCTGACCTCCGCCGCCGTACCGCGTATGCACGCGTTGTACGCCGCCGGCCTGAACAAAGCGCCCTGGTACGACAGCGCCGGCACCAGCGACCACTTGGCTCTCAAGGCCGCCAACGCCGAAGGCTGGCGTACCCAGAATACCGTGGACCAGCGGCTGCGCGATGTGAAAGACATCTATGCCTTTGCCAAACCGCTGCTTGAAGATGCCATTCGCGACCAGTACAAACTTGACCTGAATGTTCAGGAAACGTTTTTACAACTGTATATTTCCAAGAAACTGCCGTGGTACGCGTTTGATTTTTCCAACGGCGTCACCAGCCGTGTTGTTTCGTTACTCGACGCGGCCTTGCATAACTTCGCCCATAGCGAAACATTCGAAAAGGGCTCCAGCTATATCAGCAAACCCGATTATCTTGGGCAATATATTGTTTTGCATCACGACCACAAAATGCCCATCGAAGCCTTCAAAACACTGTGCCGTGAATTGGACCTGGGCAAACGTTACCAGCAACACCTCAATGATTATCTGCTGTCCGAAAACCCGGTTGCACGCAGCCTGCTGCAAGTTCAAGTCACCGCCAGCCAAAAGGCCGCCCTTAAAGCCGCGGCGCATATGGCACGGATAAGAACCGATGCGCAGGGCTACTACGACCTGAGTGAAAGCGGCCATCGTGCGCTGATGCGCATCCTGGACGGCGACCCCGGTGGCTTGCAGTACTACCAAATGAGCCTGCTGGAGGCGCCGCTCACCGGGGTTCTGTTGATTGCCGCCGATTTGGAGAAAGCTACCCGCGTGTCGAGGCTGATCGCCTATATCCCCCACGACCCCGAAAGCCCGGTCAAGGAGTACGCCTCGTCCCAGGACTTCATGCGCGACCTGATCCGCAAACTGCGGGCCAACGCCGTGCTGCCGTCCAGCCAGCCAGTGCCCAAACAAACCTACCGCCAGTTCTTCAGCCAATTTGTCGGTCACGACAAACGCGGTCACTTTTTCGCTGAGTTAGAGCAACGCCTGTGTACGGTGAAATGGCACAAGAAAGACCCTCTCGATGCAGGTCCGACCTGGCAAGAAGTCGCTGTAAACAACCCCAGGCTGCAAATCAGCGCGCAGAAAATCCACGGTAACCTGTGGGAGCAGCGCTACCAGGCGTACTTGAACAAAATACTCAATGATGCCCGCACCATTGCCGTGTCCACGGCCGATGCCGACAGTGATGCACGCTGGGCCTGGTGGGCCAACTTCACGAAAATACTTTCCGACATTCTGAATATTGCGCTGTTGGTCGCCGCGCCTTTCGTACCGGGACTGGGCGAATTGATGTTGGCCTATACCGCCTATCAGTTGGCCAGCGAGGTGATCGAAGGGGTTGTCGACCTGACACTGGGCCAATTCGAAGAGGCCACCCAGCACATTGTCGGCGTGGTCACCGACGTGGTGCAATTGTTGGCCATGGCCGGTGGCGGGGTCGTGACCAACCGGGTGTTATTCAAGCCCTCCCCCTTCGTCAACGACATGCTTGCAGTCAAGGTCAACGACAAGCCGCGCTTATGGAACCCGGACCTGAGCCCTTACGCCGACAAAAACCTGCGCTTGGCCAGTGACTCCACCCCCAATGAGCGGGGCCTGCATGATCACCAGCAAAAAAAGGTTCTGCCCCTGGACAACCAGCACTATATGGTAGACCACGACGTGCAAAGCGATACGTATCGGGTCAAGCATCCCTCCCGGCCCGGCGCCTATTCGCCGCTGCTGGAGCACAACGGTAAAGGAACCTGGGTACATGAAGGTGAAGTCCCGCGCAGTTGGGACGACGAGAAACTGCGCAACCGCTTGGGCTCGCCAACCCATGGGTTCACCGTTGATCAAGTGGAGCAGGCCTGCACACTCAGCGGCACGCGACCGAACGCCCTGCGCAAAATGTACCTGGACCTCACGCCACCGCCACCGCTGTTGGCCGACAGCCTCAAACGCATGAAGTTTTACGACAGGGCCGCGAGCCTGCCGGATAAAGTCCGTGCCGGCCAACCGATAGACGAGTCGTTCAACTGGTCGGCGCAAATCAGCAGCGAGCTGGAAAACTGGCCGTCGGACAAAGCCATCCAGGTTTTCGACAACCCTGACCTGACCGGCGAGCCCATGACTTACGGCGCTCGCAACGCCGATGCGGCCCACAGCCTGAAAATCAGCCTGCAGGACCTGAACGACGGCAAGCTACCCGAACAACTCAACCACTTTTTAACCGACGCCGAGTTGCGAGCCATGCTGCCCGCCCCTCTGCCGCCTACCGCGCAAGGCCGCACCGAGGCCTTGCGCAACCAACTGGCCGATCGTCTGGCTCAGGAGAAGGTGGCCATTTTCAACCACCTCTACAGCACCAGCGAAGTACTCGACACCGCGCCCGCCAAGCTGTTACGAGAACGCTTCCCGCAACTGCCGGCAGAGCTGGTGAATGAACTCATGCTGCGCGCCTCCTCCGACGAAGTCGCGATCATGACCAACGAACAGCATATCCCGCTGCGCCTGAAAAACCTGGCCACTGCGCTGGAAAACGAAACCATTGCCAGCCATGCGTTCGAGGGGTTCTACAACGATGACCTGATCACTCCGGACACCGAGCGCATGGCGCTGAACCTGCTGCGTCAGCAAACCAACACGTACAACGACCTGAGCATCAGCGTGCGTGATCACTCACCCAGCGGAAAATTGCGCTGCCAGGCCGGGCCCACCGACGCCGGCATGCAAAAGTTCCTGCTGCGCAAAGCCAACGGTCGTTATGAAATTTACGCCCCCAAAAGCACTTCGCCGGCGGTGCAATACGATTTTTTCGAAGCCTTGCTGCGTGTGATCCCGGACAACCGCGTGGACTACGTGCCCGGCCAGGGGCGCGTGTTCAAAATATGGCTCAGAGACCTGGCCGTCGAGCCGACCGTAAGGCGTGCCGCGCTTGAGGAGCCGACCCTGCGCCAAACCGATGAACGTATCACTCAAGCCCTGCTGCGAAAACCAATGTGGACGACGTTTCGCAGAGTGTTGCGCCTAGAGGCGCCAAGCGATCATGCACGCGTCAGCGCGGTGTTTCCGAGCATGACCACATCGCGCGTGGAAGATTTTGTGCAAACGCTCAAGACGCTGGAGAACGGGCCGGCCATTCTCACAGGCCTGGAAGCCGAAAGAAAAAACCTGCTGCAAGACCTCAGTGACTGGAAAAAAAAGCCCACGCTCAGCCAGCGCTACAGCATGCTTGCGGCGGACGAACAACTGATGCGCAAGCGCATCATCGACGAATTGAAACTGTGCTGGGAAAACCGTTCATGGGGCCAACTCACCACTGACGGCCTGGTACCGCAAGGCGCCGTGCTTGATTTGAGTGAAATGGTGCTGGGCCGCTACGTGCGCAGCCTGGGCCACTTGCGCAGCAACTTTGACCATGTCACGAACCTGATAGCCCGTGACACGCGCCTTTCTTACCGGGACTTGGACTTTCTGGAAAACTTTCCCAAAGTGCGCAAGCTGAACCTGAGCCATAACGAGATCGACAGATTACCCAAAGTGATGACGGCCCTGCCGGAGCTGACCAATCTGGACATCAGCGCCAACCCTATCAATTGGGATAGCGAAGACCTCAAGGTTCTGTACCAATACAAAGACCTGAGAAGCCTGAAACTGGGAGACAACCCACTCTTACGGGTAGCCCCCGATGTGCGACGGTTGCCCCATCTCAACCAAATGGTGCTGCGCAGAACCAGTCTCGACCAATGGCCGGCGGGGATCGAACTGCCACGTGAGCGCGACCTGGAACTGGACCTGCTCAACACCCAGATAAAAACCGTTCCCGAGTACCCGGAAGGCTCACCCGGCGCACGGGTGGTCGGCCGTAGCTGGCTGGACCGCACCCAACTCGATGCCACCGATGGGCTGCGCTTTGCCGACTACCGCCGCGCTTCGGGCATAGACCCTGATCGCATCATCCCACCAGGCAGCCCCGAGGAAATCGAGTTTTGGCTGGAGGGGTTCAAGCCCGAGCTCCAGGACGGACTGCAAGAATTATGGGATGACCTTAAGAAGGAACGGGGTTCCGCAGGTTTTTTCGACATGATCAGATTGCTCCGCCCGCCCGAAACGGTACAAACCGCGGCCGACATACGGCTCTATCACTTAGGTGCCAACGACCTGAGGGGCCGGGTATGGGAAATGCTCAAGGCGATAGACCTCGACTCGGACCTGCGCCAGGAAGTATTCATGAACTCCAGCGATCCCGCCAACTGCGTCGATGCCGGAGCGAATATTTTCAACTCGATGGGGGTGAAGATCATGTTGGCCGAAATTAACGCCGACAAGAGCGTCGCCGGGCTGGCGGAACGCCAAGGTAAACTGGCCAGGTTGGCCAAGCAAAAGTGGCGCCTTGACACGCTCAACGAACATATATCGAAGGAGGTCAAGCGTCGGCTCGACCTTGTCGCTGCAGGTGAAGGCGAGCAATTTGGCGAGGGCGGTGTGGATGAGACGGAGGTTTACCTTGCCTACCAGACCGCGCTCAAGCAACGCCTCGATCTGCCCTGGATGTCCGAGCACATGGCCTATCGCGACACGGCGCAGGTCACCCAGGCGCAACTGGACAGCGCCTTCCTTGCCGTGAACGAGGCCGAAGCGAACAACGGGCTGGTGGACGGCATGCTTAAAAATATCGACTTCTGGCGCGACTATTTGGAAAGCACCTACACCGAGCAGTTCGAGCGGGCACACAGCGCACGCGAAACTGCCGCCAGCGAACTCGAGGACGTGCTTGAAGCGCATGAGGAATGGGTCGCCAGCGACACCTCGCCTGAGCGCAAGACGCAACTGCGCGCACAAATGAGCGCACAGATCGAGCACCTGAACCACCTGGGCGCGGCGATCTCGGAGGACAGCGTGCTGGTTGACCAGCCCATGTCGGACGCAACACGCAACGCCTTGTATCACGCCGTTGAGCAGTCCTACCTGGAGATGGCACGTAACCTGACGAACCAGGCCCTCGCCACCCCCCAGCTGTAACCGGCAGGCCGATCCGGGACTAGACCTCCGAGTCCCAGATCACCGTCGCCGACCCCGAATAGGTGGTGCCGGGGTGTTCGAGCATGCCGTCGACGTCATTGCGCTCGATGCTGAAGTGCAAAGTGCCGGGCCGGTTATCCACGTACCGCGTCGGCTGGAACAGTTCGGTGCCCACCCCGTCCAGGCGCAACGGGCGTTTATTCACCGGCAGGTCGTTAGCATCAAACAACCCGTAGGGCAGCGTGACGGCGACTTGCACCGGTACCTCATCGCCGTCCTTGTTGCGCAGGCCGCAGGTATTACCGACCACCAGCCCGCATTCAAGCTGCATCTTGAAACGCGAGCTGGCGGCAATCCGAAAGGTCTGGTCACGGAACAAGCGCGCCGGTTTGCGGCCCTGGTTGAGCCAGGCCTGCCAGCCGCCCTGGGGCAACAACTCAACGCGGTCGCCGCCCGGTGGCAGCTCGACCTTGAGGATATGCTCTACATCCAGGCTGAAATTGAGGGTCAGCATCGAGTCGGTGGGCAGCATGATATCGCCCAGGTCGAAATCCTGATAAGGGCCGATGCCGTAGTTCAATACTCCGGAATAAACCCCCGTCGGCATGCCCAAGGGGTTGGGAGTGCGCAGTTCATAGGCCATGTCTATATATTCGTAAGACATGGAAGGAATTTCAAACTGGGCAACCTTGACACAGCTTTGCTCCACCGGTGTTCGCCATAAAAACTGGTAGTACGAGTTCCCATAATAACCCACCCCACTGTAACCACACGGTGCTGGCGCGTTCACCCAGCTTGACCGCCACAGAAGATTGTGGCCTGCAATAGGTGTTACCCCCCCGCCTACCAACTCGACAACCGAGCGATCCAACACATAGCGCGAACCGACACCGCTGATACGCACTTCCACGGTTTCCTGATCCCCCATGGCATTGGTCACGGTGACTTGGCGCCACTGCGCGGGAGCTTTCCACAGCGCACTCTGGCGCGGATCACTTGGTTGGGCCGGCAACGGCCCGCTGGAGTGCGCGCGAATCGGCAACCTGATACTGAAGGTATTATTGACAGCGCACTGGCCCGGGTAACTTGCACAGTAACCACTGACCGGCGTGGTATTGGTAAATCGGTTCTGATCCGGGCTGGAAGGGTTCGGCCGGAACGTCGCCGTGATGTCCTGGACCTGCGCCGCGGCCGGGCCCGCCCACAGCAGGCTGCTCAGTAGCAGGGAAGACAATGCCCATCGGCCGCTGCAAAGCTTGAATCCATGTTGCATATTGACTCCGTCGATCAGATACCCCCAGGGCAAAGGTGCCTGGGGGCGTTACGGCGAATACCCGCGAGTGGGCCTAGACCTCCGAGTCCCAGATCACCGTCGCCGCGCCTGAATAGGTGGTGCCCGGGTGCTTGAGCATTTCGCTCACGTCTTCCTTGCCGACTTCGAAATGCAAGGTGGCGGGCCGGTTATTCACGTACTGCGTGGCCTGGAACAGTTCGGTACCGCTGCCATCCAGGCGCAACGCACGCTTGTTCACCGCCTCGTCGGATGCGTCGGTCAGGCCGTGAGGCAGGGACACGGCAATCTGCACCGGCACTTCATCACCATTGCCGTTGCGCAGGCCGCAGGTGTTGCCGTTGACCCGGCCGCATTCAAGGGTCATTTTGAAACGCCCGCTGGCAGCAATGCGGAAGGTCTGGTCACGGTACAACCGCGTCGGCTGACGGCCCTGGTTGAGCCAGGCTTGCCAACCGCCGTGGGGCAGCAACTCGATGCGGTTGCCGCCGGGGGGCAGGTCGATCTTGAGGATGTGTTCGACATTGAGGGTGAAGTTGAAGGTGGCGACGTTGTCAGGAGGAATCATCGCATCGCCAAAATCGAAGTCACCGCCAGGCCCCACGGTGTAGCTGATGGTACCTTTATACTCACCGGCCTCCATGCCCAGGGGGTTGGGGGTTTTAAGTTCGTAGGCATATTCCAGCTGTCTGTAGCTCATTCGTGGGATGGGGACACTGGGCCTCGTAGAGCAAGCACCAGCCCCCTCCGGCACTATCCAGAAAAACATGGCCGAAATCTCCGACGCTGCAATATAGCCAACTCCCTGACAAGGCGGCGCACCGTTGTACCAGTAGTGCGACCAGTTCATCCCAGGCGCAGCCCACGCACTGACACCTGGAGGACGCGACACTATCCAAACCGTGCCGACCGCCGCAATTCGCATTTGCAAGGTTTCTGTAGCGCCAGTGCCCGCATGGGTCACTTGAACATCCCGCCATGCCGAAGGCACCTTGAAATACGCGGCTTTACGCGGATCATCGTGATTGGCGGGAATAATGTCAGTTGAGTCAGCAAAGAAATCGTTATAACGAAGTCCAAAAATCCCCAGCGCCTTACACCGCGCAATAGCCCCAGCGTGCCAGGCACACATGCCACTTTCCGGCGTGGTATTGGTGAACTTATTGCTCATCGGGTTCGAAGGATCAGGGCGAAACACCGCTGTGATCTCTTCGACCAAGGCCATCGCCGGCGCGCTGGCCACTCCTGCACCCAGTGCCAATACACACGGTAACGCGGCTTTTGACAGCGCAGACCAGCGCATGGAACCTCTCAATGCACGCTTCATCATTGACTCACTCATGGCGCCTGAAAATCGAACATCACATGCACCGTCCCGTAATACTCACCCGACGGGTAGCCGCCCTCGGGCTTGATCGCGGCAATTTCCAGCTCGGCACGCCGCCCGACTCGCGCCTGGTCGGCATTGACCACTTCAGTGCTGTCCAGCGTCAGGGGCACGCCATTGAACTGCACCTGCAAGTCGATGCGGTCGCGACCGCTGTACAGGTAAGGAACATCGCCCAGGCGGGCGGCAACACCACCGTTGAGGTTTTTTACATCGAAGTTCTTGCGCAGCCGTGAGAGCTGCTCGGTCACCAGGTTCCAGGCCAGTTGCTGGTCCTGGCCCATCCAGTCGGGTTCGGAGGGCAGCACGTACGCCTCATGAACCGGGATGGTCACCGAGATATCGAAGGTCTGGCGCTCTTGAAACGCCCAGGCCTGCGGCGAGCCCAGCAGCGAAACCGCCAGCGCGCCGATCAATGTCAGTTGCTTGAACATGCTTATCACCCGTTGCTGTCGAACGTCATCGGCTTTTTGTCGCGCCCTTCAATCATCTGGAAGCTGTACTGACGGTCGGCTTTTTTGTCGAAGGCCAACCCACGGCCCGGCAGAATGTGATGCTTGGTGGTGGGCTCGCACTTGGTTTTGTCCGCTTTTGAACAGTCCCTGAACTCGTCCAGCACCACTACGCTGTTGCCGGCATTGCGCAGTTGGTAGCGCTCGGCGGTTTCAGTGATTTGCGTGTCGAAGCGGGTGTTCTTGGGGCGCACGAAAAACACCGTGCCGTACCCGGCCAAGACGTTGACCCCGGCCGCCAGGCCGCTCTTGTAATCGGCGCGTTCCTCATCGGTGACGGCAAAGTCATCTTCTTTCTCCGGCACCACGGGAACGAAGCGCACGCGGAAATAACGCTCCTTGTCACGCGGGCCCATGTACAACAGCCGCGATCCCTGGCGCCCGCCAGCCGGTACGATCAGCCGCGCCGGGCTGGCCATCAGGCCGTCGCGGCTGGTGGTGGCGCCCTTGGCGTTGGTCAGCGAGGCCACCGGCACTTCCCGGGACGTGCCGTCGGCGTTGTAGAGGATTTCCAGCACATTGACTTTGACAAAAGCGGTGCTGGTACCGCCGTTGAAGACCCGCTTGAGGAAGGAACTGCGGTCTTCTTCCAGATAGTCATACACCACCCCGACATTGATCGCGGGCCCGGCCTGGGCCGCCATCGAACACAGGAACAACCCGACCGCCAACACTGCTTTTTTCATGGTTACTACGCCTCATTATTTGACCTCGACCGCGCGGGCAAAGGTGCCCGGGGTCGGTGTTTCGAATACCTGCAAGGGGGTTTAAATTTCCGAGTCCCACACCACCGTCGCCGCGCCTGAATAGGTGGTGCCCGGGTGCTTGAGCATTTCGCTCACGTCTTCCTTGCCGACTTCGAAATGCAAGGTGGCGGGCCGGTTATTCACGTACTGCGTGGCCTGGAACAGTTCAGTACCGCTGCCATCCAGGCGCAGCGCACGCTTGTTCACCGCCTGGCCGGATGCGTCGCTCAGGCCGTGAGGCAGGGACACGGCAATCTGCACCGACACTTCATCGCCATTGCCGTTGCGCAGGCCGCAGGTGTTACCGCTGACCAGCCCGCATTCGAGGGTCATCTTGAAACGTGTGCTGGCAGCGATGCTGAAGGTCTGGTCACGGTACAGCCGCGTCGGGTGACGGCCCTGGTTGAGCCAGGCTTGCCAGCCGCCCTGGGGCAGCAGCTCGATGCGATTGCCGCCGGGGGGCAGGTCAACCTTGAGGACGTGTTCCACGCTGAGGATGAAGTTGAACGTGGCGACGTTGTCGTTGGGGATCATGGTGTCGCCGAAATCGAAATCAGCGCCAGGGCCCATGCTGTAGGTCACGGCCCCCTCATACACACCCGCTTCCATCCCGAGAGGGTCGGGGGTCTTGAGTTCGTAACCGTACTCAAGGTGGTAATAGTTCAACCACGGAATGGCGTAACCGTTAGTCACGCTGCACGCCCCGGCGTTTTCAGGCACGATCCAGAAAAACAGCGCGAAGTTCGTTCCGGCGGAAATGTGATTGATCGGCATACACGGCGCCGGTGCTCCCCTCCAGTAGGTTCCCCAGTTTGGTGCCGTCGTCGTAGCCCATCCCGACACACCCGGGGGGTAGGACAAGCGCCAGGCGGCACCGATACCGGCTATGCGCATCTGCACCGTTTCGACGTTTCCTGTGCCCTGGTGGATCACCTGCACGTCGCGGAACGCCGAAGGCACCTTGAAATAGGCACTCTTGCGCGGATCGTCAGGATAGGCCGCTATTGGCCCGCTCGAACTGGCCCTGAACTGCTCATTGCGAATACTGAACGTGTTGACCGCTTCGCATTTTGCAGGCGCATGCCAAGGGCATAGCCCGCTTTGCGGCGTGGTATTGACGAACTTGTTGCTCATCGGGTTAGTAGGATCAGGGCGAAACACCGCCGTGATCGCCTCGACAAACGCCATCGCCGGCACACTGATGGACGCTGCACCAAGCGCCAACGCACAGGGCAGCAAGGTTTTTTTCAATGTTGCTACTACGTTCATGAGAACTCCGGGTCCATCATCCAGACCGCCGTCAGCCGGCAGTTGCGGCCTTGTAGGTGGCATCGGCCAGGGTGTCCGGCGTGCAGCGCAAGTCACCAATCATCAACACGTCGTTTTCGCTCGGTGCATTGGAAGGGTCCAGGCGGAACTGGCAGAGCAGGCGGTTCTGGTAACGCACTTCCAGGGTTGGCGCGCTGGCGCTCATTTCCATGGAGAAGAACCCGTCGACTTCGCTGACCCCACGGCTGGCGTGGTTGATCACGTGATGGCCCTTGAGCGGTGTGCCCTCGGCGTCGAGCAAGCGGCCCAGCACGGTGACGGTTTTCATTACAGTGATCTTGCGGTAGTCCACCCCGCCCTTGTTCAGGTGGTAGCTGGAACGCGCCGGCTGGATATTGGCCGCCGGTGGGTGGTTGCCGTCGAAGTCGAAACTGACGCTGCTGCTCTTGTAGGCGGACACCGGCACGTAGTTACGACCGGGGCGCAGCACCGCGCTGCCGCCGCTCAGGTCGTCGGCGCGCAGAGCAATTTCGTCCAGGTCGGTTTCCACATCGATGATCATGCCCGCGCCGTTGCCCTGGTACTGGCTGCTCAGCAACACCTTGCCGGCACCCACCACCAAGGTGCTGTTGAGGTTCAGGCCACCAGTGAGGTCTCCGTTGTAGGAACTGCGCTGCACAAACCCGTCACCGCTGACCGAGTCGGTGCTGAAGTTGGCCATGCCGGAGAGGCCGACGCCATAGGTGTCGGTGATGGCCGTGGCGGAGACGCTTTGCAGCAGGTGGTCAGTGAGGTCCTGGCGGTAGGTGACCGAGGCGTTGTTGTCGCGCCCGCCGTCCCGGGCGGTGCGGCTGCCAACGCTGCCGGAAATCTGCCGACCATCGCTGCCCAGGGCCAGGCTGAGGCTCACGTCGACACCGCGGCTGCGTTTGTCGTTGGTGCCGCTGGTGCCGGGGCGGTCGAACAACGAGAAACGCCAGTTGGCGTCACTGCCCAACAGTTTGTCGCGCCGGCTCCAGCCGAGGTCTACACCGGCGCCTTCAACATTGCCTTCACTGTGGGAAACCCGCATGTTCACGGAGTTTTCCGCATTGATGCGGTGGTTGACCGACAACGCGGTATTGCTGGTCTGGCCGATGAACGTGTTGCGCCGCAGGCGGGTGCCGTCCGGCAGGGTCTCGTAGGTGTCGCGGGTGTCGAGCCAACTGCGGTTGTGGCTGAACACCAGGTTGGTGGCGCCAAAGGTGAACAGCCCCTGCAGGTCCATGCCGGTGCCGTGTTCCTTGGTCTGGTACACGTTGGCGTAGACACTGGTGTTGTTGGCCACCGTCCAGTCCACCGAGCCGCCGTACTGCAGTTGCTCGCGCACTTCACGGGCCGATAGCCCGACGATCACACGCGGGTGCAGCAGATAGTTGAGCGAAGCACCGGCGGTGATCGCCCCCGAGGCTTGTTCGTCCCAGTTGCTGAACAACTTGGTCTCGCGCCCGGCAAATACGTTGTAGCGCCAGCGGTCATCGGCGTTGCGCCAGTTGGTCGGCTTGTAGACCAGCTCTTGCGTGGTGCTGACGCTCAGCCCGTCTTCGATCAGGCGCACTTCCACTTCATAGATACCGCCTGGCAATGACCGGGTATCCAGGGTTTGCAAACCGGCGGCGACAGCCTGGGTATTGATCAACAGGCCGTTGCGGTAGATCTCCACCGCGGCCTGGCGGTTGGCGGTGACGTAAATGGGATAGACGCTGGGCTTGGCACTGCTGATGGCCAGGCTGTCGGAACTGCCGTACATAGCTCCCAGCGCCGTATCGGGGCTGGCGCCAAAGCTGCGCAGCTGACGGGTCAAGCCATCGGAATTGGGAGTGAAATGGCCCAGGCGCAAGAATTTTCCTTCCAGTTCACGCTGGGTATACAGCTCGTGGATCGCGTGGCGCAGTTGCTCTTCATCACCGCTTTGGCGCGCCAGTTGCAGGTTGAATACCTGGCTCCAGTTACCGATGCTGGAGCTGGCCTGCAGGCCGTAACGCCCGCCCAGGTCCTCGTCCTGACCGCCGTTGAGGTTGAGCTGATTGTTGATGATCAGGCCCAGGCTGCCGCCTTCGGGTTGTTCGTAGAAACGCGGAGCTTCGTCGGTGTGTTCCACGTTCTGAGTGATGATCGAGAGCTGGGAGTTTTCCAGGTTGTAGAACGCCGACACCAGTTGTTGCGGGCACGACTGGGTACAGGCACCCAGGGCCACGCCGTTTTCCAGGATCGACTGCCAGGTGTCGCGGGTCGCGGCTGGCACTTTGCTGTCGTCGGTATCGGTAAATTCGAGCAGTGTTACGCGGTCGTCACGCGACAGGACGATCAAGGCTTCGCCCAACGATTGCTCATCGAGGTCCACACGTACCGCCAGCGGCACGTCGAAAAAGTGATCGGTAAACCCGGCCGGGAGGCCTTGGGCTTGAGCAATCAGGCTGCCCGGCGTCGGTGCACCGAATGCCGGTGTCGCCAAGGCACTTGCACCTAGTAAAAGGGCAAGCGTCGCCGCGATGGGAGTCATCGGGAACATGAGCGGATACTCTGACCAGGATACAGGGGATCAAAACCAGGTCGGCGGAGTGGGGAGGCCCAGCCGACCTGTAAATGAATGCCCGAAAGCGCGAGGCTCAGCGGGCATTCGTTGCCGTCACAGGTTCACGGCAGGCGGCAGTACCGCATCGAACATCAGCGGCATGACGGTGGTGTAGGCACCGCGCTGGGTGGCCGTAGGCTTGGCTGCAACGATGCGCAGTTCAGCGCCTACACCTGGGGTGGAGTCAGCTTCGTTGACCACTTCCAGCGGGGTACCGGTCAGGGTGACGCCGTTCAGGGTGGTGGTCAGCGGGATGTTCTGCGCGACGTCACCGTTGAACAACACAGCCGGGCCACCTTCGATGTAGGCGTTGATTGAGCCGTTGGTGTTGCGCAGGTCGTAGATCGCGCTCAACGGAGCCAACTCACCGCTCACCAGGTTGTAGGTCATGGTTTCGTCACGACCCCAGTTCGGATCACGTGGCTGGGCGTGGAATACCGTGGTTGGGATACTCGCCTTGATATTGACGGTATGGCTGGCTTCGCCGGCAGCAAATGCCATCGACGAACTCAGTGCCATAACAGCCAATGGAGCAGCAATCGCAAACTTCTTGAACATGGTCAATACCTATAGGTTTTTAACATTAAGTGGCTCGTCGGCAAGTTGAATTAAAAGCACCGGGCTTTAGCTGACTTCCAACGAATAACGTTGCCAGCTAGTTGAACTGCTGCAACGCCGGACAATGATCCACCAAATGAAAAAACAGGTATGCAGGCTTATTCCTCATAGCCGGAAGCCTAATGGAACAAGGGTCGAGAGAAAAAGATGGCATTTTGCCAAAACTAACAAAGTATCCGTAAGAACCGGACTACACGCATCTTTTTTTCTTTAGGCTGCAGAAATAACTGTAAGAATAGGACCACAAAAACACTAGCCCAGAACAATAACTACTCAACTGAAGTGGAGCTTTAACTCTAATTAGAGTTATAAGACTATTGTTGTTCGATCGTCCAGCTTTATTTGCCCAGCCATTATTGCCGCTTTGCCGCAAGCGCTGAGGCGACCGTTGGTCGTGCTGCTCTGGTTTACGATAAAGATATATCTTAAGTTATGTCTAAATCTTTCCCAGAGGAACAGCCATGCGTGATCATCCCCACCAACGCAGCCCAGGCAATGACCATGACGGTTTCGAGAAGCGTCCAGGCCGCGAACGCAGTGGGCGTGGTCCACGAGTGTTTGCCCCGGGCGATCTGAAATTGCTGTTGCCGGCACTGATCGCCGAACAACCGTGCCACGGCTACGACCTGATCCGCCGCATCGAAAGCCTGTTTGACGGCGCCTATGCCCCGAGCCCCGGCGTGATCTACCCGACACTGACATTCCTGGAAGAAAGCGAATTGATCAGTGGCGACGCCGAAAGCGGGAAAAAACGCTACATCATCACCGACGCCGGACGTCTGTTCTTAAGTGAGCAGGCGGTTGCCCTCGACGGCTTGCGCATGCGCATCGAGGTGAGCAAGCGCTCGCTACGCGGGCACGACCGCCCGCCGCAGATCCACGAGGCTGTGCATAACCTGCGCCATGCCATGCACATGCATCACGGGCGCTGGACACCGGAAGAAATCACCCGCGTGGCGAACCTGCTCAACGTCACCGCCAAAGCCATTGTCGACGGCTCGGCCGTCCCACCTGAACCGGAGAAAGCTCAATGAACACCCAAGGCATTCATCGCGTTACCCACGACATCAAGCGTCGGCGCCTGCAGGTGTTGCGCGTGGTCGATATCACCCCGCGCATGCGCCGCATCACCCTTGGCGGCCCTGAGTTGGCCGGGTTTGTCAGCCTGGGCAGCGACGACCATATCAAGCTGTTATTTGCACAGAACGCCGCCGAGCAAGCCGCGCTGGAAAGCCCGACCTTCACCATCAAGGGCGACGGCCCGCAGCCGGCCATGCGCGACTACACGCCACGCCGCTATGACCCGCAAATCGGTGAACTGGATATCGACTTCGTGCTGCACGGCGACGGCCCCGCCGCCACCTGGGCCGAACAGGCCAAGGTTGGCCAGCACCTGTATATCGGCGGGCCACGCGCTTCGATGATCGTGCCGGACATCTTCGACAGCTACCTGCTGATCGGTGATGAAACCGCCCTGCCCGCCATTGGCCGGCGCCTGGAAGAACTGCCAGCCGGGCGCAAGGTGCTGGCGGTGATTGAAATCGCCGACGCGGCGCAACGGCAGGTGCTGAGCAGTGCTGCCGACGTCGAATTGATCTGGGTACTGCGTGGCCAGGATGATCTGCTCGACACCGTACGCAACCTGACACTGCCCACCGGCACGCTGTACAGCTTTGTCGCCACCGAAACCAAGCTGTCGCGCCAACTGCGCCGGGTGCTGCTGGATACGCATCAGGTCAATGAGCAATACCTCAAGGCCGTGGGCTACTGGCGCGCCGACGGCAGCGAAGAAGAGTAAGCCCCATCCTGTGCGCTTGTGTGGAGTGGGCTTATGCCCGCTTCGACAACCTGTCCACTCCCACCACCACTAACGCAATCAGCACAAACCCGGCCAATATTCCCGAGGCATTGATGAACACCTGGGGATAACCCAAGGTGCCGACATCGATAAATGGGTACTGATACTGCCCCAGCGCATCCCCGCGCCATAGTGCATAGGCGAAGTACACCAGCGGGTAGATTACCCACAGGCCGATGTGCCTGATACGCAAAGCGCCCTTGGGCACGCAACACCACCAGTACACGACGAACAGCACCGGCATCACATCGTGCAGCAATTCGTCAGCGATGAATTGAAACCCTTCGGGTTGCCACAAATGCCGCAGCAGCAGGCTGTAGGCCAGCCCCACCACCATGATGCTCACGGCAATGGCACTGCTGACCACCGGCATCAGAAAGAACCGTTTGGCGGCGCTGTCGCGTTGCACCAGCGCATAGCTCAACACCACTACCGCCAGGGTGTTGGTCAACACCGTGAAAAAACTGAAAAAGCTGATCAGCCCGCCCAACAGGCTGGCGCCGGTGGCCCAGCGCGAATGGAGAATCAGGTACTGCTGGATCGCCAGCCCCACCCAACCGGCCAACGCAACCGCTGTGATACACCACCGTTTCATGCCATCAATCCAGCGGCCGTTTGGTGCGCATCAGCTTGACGTACAGCTTTTCGACCTTGTCTCGGGCCCACGGCGTCTTGCGCAAGAACGTCAGGCTCGACTTGATACTCGGGTCGCTCTTGAAGCAACGGATATCGATACGCGCTGCCAACCCTTCCCATTGGTAATGCGCCACCAGTGCGCTGAGCACCTGCTCCAGGGTGACGCCGTGCAGGGGGTCCTGCGATTGAGGGGGATGCTGTACGGTCATGCCAGGCCTTTTTTGCCGAGAGAGGAAAGAACACGCTGCACACCTTAGCCGAGGGGCCCGGCAGGTGGAAGCATCAGCTTACTTAACTGTACCCCCACAAATCCGGCAGAGGCTGCCCTCGGCATACACCTGTGTACCACCGGCCCCTGGGTCGGGGCCCCCACAATATTCCTTCTTCACAACAAGGAATGTGCCATGACCTCTTCAAACAACACGCCCCTCACTTTTGAGCAGCTCAAGAACAGCCTCAACCAGGTCGCCCAATCGACGGGGCTTCTGGAAAATAACGGGCACGTCCCGGAAAGCCTGCCGCCGGAATTTGGCCGATTGAAAAGGCTCAATGGGGAAATGATGCTGGATAACCACACGGTGTGCGGCGCGGCGAAATTGACCTACCAGCATTTGGCCGGCCTCAAGTTGACAGGGACTGTGGGGAAGTCACTCAGAGGTGTCGCGCACGACGCACTGCGAGCCAGGCTGACCTTCCTGGAGCAGCAGGTGGGCTCACACCGTAAATCTCGCAAAAACCACCTCATCGATCGAGCCGGCGAAGCGCTGCTGGACGAAGTGAAGCTGAAAGTCAAAAACCACCTGCTGGCCCCCAGCGACCAGGACCTCGTCGAACGCGCCTTGGGGTTTCTGCCTTCAACGTCACGACCGGGCACCTATGCCCTGTCGTTCGAATACCGTGAAGAGGAGATTGAGTTCGCCGGCGCCTTCGTGCTGACCACGCGCACCGATGCTGTCAGTTCGCTGGACACCGATATCGACGTCGGCCCGGTTTTGCTGTTCACGCCAACCCGTGGCCTGGAATCCTTCACCTCGCTCACGCAACTGGACGAGACGCTGTTCGAATGCATGCGATCCGGCTCCTCGCGCAATGAAGTGCTGGGCTGCCTGCCACGCGAGTATCAACATCTAGGCGCCAGCACCCTCTGGCCGATCGGGCTGTCAGCGATCACCCCGGGCCTGGTGATGGAACATACCTATAACGCCTTGCAGGCCAAGCGGACGCGGGACATCGAGCATATCCTGAACGCAGAGAAAAGCCCTGACCTGCGGCCCCCGCAGATCGTTCTCGAACTGGACCGGGCGGTAGCCTCCTCCCAACTGGACTTGGGTTTACGCCTGGACTTGTACACAAAAATGCTTCAGGACCGTACCCTGCTGCTCGCGGCACCGGACTGGTACCGCAGCGCCACCGCCGAACAGCGCCAACGGTTGGCCCACCACCTGGAGAAATACGACGCGAGTCACCGACAGACCCTGGCCCTGCTCGGCAAAGGCGCCTCCCCGCACGCCTGCGCCCACCTGCAATTGATCGAACGGCTGGAGCAGGATCATGACTATGACGACCTGCACCCCGATCAGTTGGTGATCAGCACTCGCCGCCAGGTGGCGGGGGTCGGTACCTACCAGGACTCACGCACTCTGGTGGAACTGCTGCTGCGAGGTGTGCATGTCGGGGACGACCAGCCAGGCTCGGATTTTCTCAACCACAGCGTGTTGACCTATCAGGGCCGGTCGTTGCCGCAAAAATATGAAGACCTGACCCTCAATTATCTGCTTGGCCTGACCCAATCGATGAGTCCCCGACTGGATTTCGCCGCAGAGCAACGCCAGGCGCACGCTCAACCGGGGTTGAAACAGGCCCTGCAAACGAAGCTTGAAGAGCGTACCGAGACACTCAATTACCTGGCGCTGCTACACGGGCACATCACCGCCGAGGAGCATCAATGGCTGTCCGGCCGCCAGCACGCAGGGCAAGACCTGAGCGCCAAACTGGTGGCGGTCCACGAGACGCAACTCAAGGACGTCATGGTGCTGTGCCGCACCGACCAGGATGGCGAAATCACTCGAGTGCTGCTTTACACACCTGGGGCACCTCGAAGCCAACAACTCAAAGGTTTCAACAGCGAACAGGCGTGCAAGGATCACATTTTCGGCTGGTATGCCAACCCGGGCGCGGATGAAACAGACACCATGAGCACCTACCTGCTCGATCAAGTGCTGTCCAGGCTCAGCCCACCGCTAAAAAAAGCCATGGCGTATTACAAGCAACGACGAGCACTGCCTGAAGACTTCATCAGCTTCAAAACGACGTCGAGTTATGCCGACTGCATGAAACAAATGGTCGATTTCATGCTGGCGACACAAGAGGAAGAACAAAGCCTGGCAACTCCGGCCTGGTTGCGCAGTTGTTCGAGCGCCGACCGGCAGTTGCGCTTGACCCTGGCGGACGACGCGCTCGGGGCCGAACGCACCTACCAGGACGAATTCAAGGAACACACGCAGTTCCCCAGCTTCGACAGTTTTTTGCTGACCAAGGCGAAGGCACACCTCAATACCCTGCTGGGCGACCCGGAAGGCGACGTGGATCCCCGCGATGTGTGGTTCTACCCTTCGCGAAGACCTACCGACCTGCTGAACCGCATCAAAAGCTTCTCGTACCTGCAACTGTTTCGAGACGGATACAACTCATTTGGCCTGAAGGATCTGATTCCGGCCTATCACCTGCTCAACCAAATCAACAAAACAACGGTCATCAAAGCCCCTCCGGGCGTTGACCTCAAGGGCCTGACCCTTGAAAGCGCCGTTGAGTCAGCCAAAAACATTTGGATCGGCGAACTCTATGCCGCCTCGATCAAGACCCTGTTGACCAGCCCCAGCGATCCTCGTTACAGCAAGCGACGCACTGCGGTGCTGACCATTCACCAATTGCAAATGAAAAGCGCCGCACTGGAAAGCCGCTTGCTCGGCCATATCTCCACGGCCGAACAGCAGTGGCTGGTGCAGAGCATTGAAAGTTTGGGGGACAACTCCCAGGCCACGCGCCAACGCTTCAAGGTGTATCCGCTGCAAATCGACGGCCATGTGATCGATGGCAACTACGTGTTCGTCTACCCGGATGAACAGTCACTGCTCTATACCCCCAACGCACCGGATGGCATTGCCTTCAGGCGAGCCAGGTTGTTCAACTATGTGCTGAAAAATGTCAGTGAAATCATCGACTACTACTGCACACGGTGCCTGCTGAACAACCAGCCGACACTACGCACGTTCCTGGAAACGTCCAAAGCCGCACTGCCCGCCCAGGACCGCACCACACCCGGTCGCCCCTTGTATGACGCGCCGGAACACACAGGCCCGGCGTTGTCAGTGCTGAACGACCCGACAGTTGCGTTCTACGACAACAAGCTCCAGTTCACTATCGACAACGTCAAAGCCACCACCACCAGCCGCCTCGAGGCGCTGATGAACGTGGTCTGGACGTGCGTCGACGCACTGGAAATCGTACTCGCGGTGGTGACCATGCCATTTCCGCCGCTGAGCCTGGCCGTTGGCGCAGCCTTCATGCTCAAAGACTCCATGCTGGCGCTGATGGCCTACGCCCAGGGCGATAAGGAAGCGGCGTTCGGCCATTACCTCGCCGCGCTGGCAAATGCCGGGGGCGGCTTGTTGACAGACCTCAAACCCACCCTGCGGGCATTGGGGAAATTCAGTAAGTTGCCGCTGCGGCCTACTTTCCGAACCCTGGAAAACCGCCAGCTCATCGACTCCGTCCGGCAGCTGCAACCGCTGGATTCCGCGCGCCAGATACCGGCCTTTGCCGCCGCCGACATGCAACTGGTGGTTCACAACGGTGAGACCTTCTGGGCAGCTCACACCGCCGATCCACTCGGTCGTTTCCTGTTGTATCGCTACGACGCCGCCACCCAGTCGCTACAGTCCACCGCACGGCTGGTGAACAAGAACGCGCAGGGCCAATGGGTGCGCACCGGCGTCAGTGGCGGGGCCCCGACACCGCAGGCCGCTGCCCCTCTGGGTAATTATGAGATGCCTGGGCACTACCGGAACCTGCTGATCTCTGCCCTGAATCCCGATGCCAAGGACGAGTTGATCGCACGTTTCAAAGACATTAGCTTTAAGCACAGCGTGCCGGGAGCTATCAGGGCGCAAATCGAGGAACTACGCCCGCTTCGTGAACATTACCTGCGGCAGGTACACCAGCTCACCCGCGATGGCAAACAGTTCTTTGACGACCTGCAGCCTATCGTCCCGCGGGCCGACGTGCTGACCTTCGAGCCCTCCGACACGCACACGCACATCATCGAGCAACTCTTTAAAGAGTCGAACGGCCTGGTGATCGGTGAAAACCACCGCTCGATCGCGAGCAAACAATTTTTGATCGACAACATGCCGACCTTCAGCAAGCAAGGGGTCAAGACGCTCTATCTGGAACATCTGCCCAGGGACGTGTTTCAAGGCAAGCTCGACCAATACGCTACCACCGGGTCTTCCCGTACGGTCACCCAGCGGTTAAAAGAGGTAGATAAGCATTGGGGGCTGGATAAGAACCCCCGATACAACTACGGCAAACTGGTAGCCGCCGCGCGCGCTCAGAATATCCGGGTCAAGGCGCTGGACGCCTCCACCAGTTATGACCTCGACGGCGCGCTGGAGCTGGCCGATAACCCATCGTTTGCTCATCGCGCCAACACCACCACCAATTTCTATTCACACAAGGTGATCGGCACCGACACCGCGCAAAAGCCCAGTGAAGGCTGGATAGCGTTGGTAGAGCAAAAACGCACCAACACGTATGACGGGGTTCCTGGGATCGCCGACCTGGCAAAAACCCCAAGCCTGCGCATCGTTGACGTCCCTGTGGGCAGCCCCTCCGACATCAGCGCAGACGTCGCCGGCGGTATTGCGGGAGACCCGCTGGCCAAGGCCGACTTTCGCTTAAAGCTTGGGACCGACTACAAAGCCCCCGAAGAACCCGGGCCCTCGACCGCAGGGGTACCGACCCCGGCTAAACGCTACAGCCAATTTGATGTGCCGGAAAAATACTTTGCCACTTACCGCAAAGAACTTAGCGCGCCAAGCGCCCAAAAAAGCTTTTTCGATACGAATTATGTCTCAAGCGATAAGACCAGAACCGATGCGCAGAACGCGTTCAACGCAACCCAAGTCAGACTGAAGACAGAGGCCCAAGCGTTCTTCACAACCTACACCCCCACACCCCGTACCGCGTTTACAGCACTGAAGGACAACATCCCCCAGACCGAATTCATCGACACTGTCTTCAGCCAAAGGAACGGCCTCATCATCGGCGAAACCCATGCCGCAACATCCAGCAAACGCTTCCTGATCGAGAACATGAAACACTTGGCCAAGAAGGCTGAAGTCAAGACCCTGTACCTGGAGCAGCTGACCACCGATCTTCATCAAGCCCTCCTGGATTCGTTTCACGCCGGGATGAAAATGCCTGAACTCTTGAGAGCCCGGTTGAACGATCTGGACGTGGGTCATCGCGTGCCGAGCGACAGCAAATACTCCTTCACAACGCTGGTGGAGTACGCCCATAAATACAACATCCGCGTCAGAGCCATTGATTGTGTGGCGAGCCTACGGCTGGACAAGGGCGGATACTCGCGCACCGAAATGATGAATTATTTCGCGATGCGCACCATAGAGGCCGATCAGGCGGCGCAAGGTGCCCATCGATGGATTTCCCTGGTGGGAGAATCCCATACCAATTGGTTCCAGAACGTGCCCGGCATGGTTGACCTGCTGGACGCTGCCAGCCTGCATGTTCGCGATGTCGCGCCCGAGCAGGCCAAAGCCATTGCAAAAGCCAGCCGCGAACTGCATCCCATGGGGCTTACACTCGACGCCGACTTCCGCCTGGACGTAGCCACAAAAGGACGTCCCCCCCTGCCAGCGTTCGTAGCATTTGACAGAACACGCCTGCGTAACCCCGGCGACTACACCGTGGAGCACGTTTCGCCGAGAACCGTGCGTATCGTGCATCACTCAAAATCGGGGGAAATTCTGGAAACCCCTGTTCAGTTCGATGACAGGGGTTATTTATTCATCGAGCGCTGGAGCCTCAACGCGAAACGTTACGCCAACCTGTATCATCTGCAGTCTGCTCTTACTTCTGTAGGGCTGAAGTACTACGGCTGATCCTTTCCCACCAAAAAGCCTCGCTCTACCATTGGGCGAGGCTTTGGCAGCGCCGCAAAAAACGCCGCCAGGTTCGGCCTGCGCCCACTGTTACCAAATCCGAAACGCTCCATATTGCGAAACGCCCTTTCTCTCGCAGAGAACTCGCTTTATCCTTGGCAGCAATAACCTGAAACGTTTCACCTCCCGGTCAACCCAATTGCGTTGAGTTACTTCCTTTTGCTCGGACAGCGCTGTCTCACACCTTCATGCGCCTGAAGATAAAGTGCCCGTCCAGTCTGCTCCATTTAAAAACCCAAAGAACGCTGAACCAAGCCCGAGCCGAATCGTCATCTACAGTGAAGAAGCACGGGGTTACATAATTATTCCAACGTCACGGAGAAACACACTATGAGCACTGATGGTGCCTCAAGCCCAAGCCGCCTGTTGCCCAGGCTGCTAGGCGTCTTGCTGCTGATCATGGGCCTGGCCTTGCTGGCCGGGGGTATCAAGCTGACGATGCTTGGCGGGTCGCTGTATTACCTGCTGGCCGGTATCGGCATCACCTTGACCGGCGTCCTGCTGCTGGCCACCCGCCGCCACGCGCTGGGCCTGTATGCGCTGGTGCTGTTCGCCAGTACCGTGTGGGCCCTGTGGGAAGTCGGCCTGGACTGGTGGCAGTTGGTGCCGCGCCTGGCATTGCTGTTCGCCCTGGGCATCGTCATGTTGTTGCCGTGGTTTCGCCGTCCGTTGCTGCGTGGCCAACCTGCGCCGCTGGGCACCGGCGCACTGAGCGTGGCCGTAGTGCTGGCCGGCGCCACCGCCATCGCCAGCCAATTTACCAACCCGGGTGAGCTCAAGGGCCAACTGGACCGTGACGCAGTACCGGGCATGACCAATGCTGCGCCAGCCCAGGACGATGGCGACTGGAACTCCTACGGTCGTTCGGCGTTTGGTGATCGCTACTCGCCACTGACGCAGATCACCCCGCAAAACGCCCACAAACTGGTGCCGGCGTGGACCTACCGTACCGGTGACATCCCTGGCCCGAACGATCCAGGCGAAACCACCGCGGAAAACACCCCGCTGAAAGTCAATGGCATGCTTTATGTGTGTACGCCACACAGCCAGGTGATTGCGCTGGACCCGGATACCGGCAAGGAAATCTGGCGTTTCGATCCGAAGATCTCGACGCAAAAAGCCGAGAACTTCAAGGGCTGGGCGCACATGACTTGCCGTGGTGTGTCATATCACGATGACGCCGCCTACGCCGCTACCGAGCAAAGCCCGGCGACTGACGCCGCAGCACCTGTAGCCAACGTCTGCCCGCGCCGGATCTTCCTGCCGACTGCCGACACCCGCCTGATCGCCTTGAACGCCGACACCGGCAAGATGTGCGAAGACTTCGGTGACAAAGGCCAGGTCGACCTGGGCGCCAACATCGGCACCTTCGCCCCGGGTGGTTACTACTCCACCTCGCCGCCAGCCGTCACCAAAAACCTGGTGGTCATCGGCGGTCACGTGACCGATAACGTCTCCATCGACGAACCAAGCGGTGTGATCCGTGCGTTCGACGTGCACACTGGCAAGCTGGTGTGGAACTGGGACAGCGGCAACCCGGATGACACCACGCCGATTGCCGAAGGCAAGACCTACACCCGCAACTCGCCCAACATGTGGTCGATGTTCGCGGTAGATGAAAAGCTCGGCATGCTGTACCTGCCGATGGGCAACCAGACCCCGGATCAGTTCGGTGGCTACCGCACCCCTGAGTCGGAACTGCACGCCGCAGGCCTGACCGCCCTGGACATCGACACCGGCAAAGTGCGCTGGCACTACCAGTTCACTCACCATGACCTGTGGGACATGGACGTGGGCGGCCAGCCAAGCCTGATCGACATCAAGACCGCCGACGGTGTGAAACAAGCGGTGATGACATCGACCAAGCAAGGCAGCATCTACGTGCTGGACCGCGCTACCGGCGAACCTGTGGTGCCGATCAACGAAATTCCGGTACCCCAAGGCGCAGTGGCAGGCGATCACACTTCGCCAACCCAGCCAAAATCCGACCTGAACTTCATGCCACCGCCCCTCAAGGAACGTGACATGTGGGGCGTAACGCCGTTCGACCAACTGCTGTGCCGGATCGACTTCAAGTCCCTGCGCTACGACGGCCCGTTCACCCCGCCGTCGCTGCAAGGCTCGATTGTTTACCCAGGTAACTTCGGCGTGTTCGACTGGGGCGGTATTTCAGTGGACCCAGTGCGCCAGATCGCCTTCGTCAACCCAAGCTACATGGCGTTCAAGTCGACTATGATCCCGGCGGAAAAAATCGCCGAGCAAGGTCCGCGTGTCAGCGAAACCGAAGGTGTGCAGCCAAACAAAGGCACTCCGTACGGTGTTGTCCTGGAAGCGATGCTCTCGCCAATGGGCCTGCCCTGCCAGGCGCCGGCCTGGGGTTACGTGGCCGCGGTCGACCTGACCAACCACAAGACCATCTGGATGCACAAAAACGGTACCGTGCGCGACAGCTCGCCGGTTCCAATCCCGCTGTCCATGGGCGTGCCAAGCCTGGGTGGTCCCTTCACCACCGCCGGTGGCGTAGCGTTCCTCAGCGGCACCCTCGACCAGTACCTGCGTGCCTACGACGTGAAAAACGGCAAGCAGCTGTGGGAAGGCCGCCTGCCAGCAGGCGCGCAAACCACACCGATGACCTACACCGGCAAGGACGGCAAGCAATACGTGCTGGTCATGGCCGGCGGTCATGGTTCACTGGGTACCAAGCAGGGTGACTATGTGATGGCGTTCAAACTGCCGGATTAAGCAAGTCGGCAGGAAAGACAAAGGCGGCTACCTTGATCGGTAGCCGCCTTTTTTGTTGCAGGTGTCCTTTTGCTTGATTGCCCGAGAGATTTTCGGCGGCGCACCGGTTCAACAGGCCAGGCACGCATGAAGTCGCCCCATCGGCAAATCCATGCAATATGTTGCCAACCTGACTTCACCATTGAAACCAGTGCTCACCCGCCCCATCTAACCTGCATACTTCCTAATGCAGGTGCCCCATGAGCGACCAGCAAGAATTCCCCGATATCGACCTCAACGACTACGCCGACCCCGAAAGCGCTGAAAGCAGTTCATCCCACACCGGCCTGGCCCTGCCTGGGCAAAATCTGCCGGACAAGGTCTACATCATCCCAATCCACAATCGGCCGTTTTTTCCAGCGCAAGTGTTGCCGGTGATCGTCAATGAAGAACCCTGGGCCGAGACCCTGGAGCTGGTGAGTAAATCCGAGCACCATTCCCTTGCACTGTTTTTCATGGACACCCCGCCAGAAGATCCACGGCATTTCGATACTCGCGCCTTGCCCCTGTATGGCACCTTGGTGAAGGTCCATCACGCCAGTCGCGAAAACGGCAAGCTGCAGTTCGTCGCCCAGGGCCTGACCCGAGTGCGCATCAAGACCTGGCTCAAGCATCATCGCCCACCGTACCTGGTAGAAGTCGAATATCCGCACCAGCCAACCGAGCCGACCGATGAGGTCAAGGCGTACGGCATGGCCCTGATCAATGCGATCAAGGAACTGTTGCCGCTCAACCCGCTGTACAGCGAAGAATTAAAGAACTACCTCAACCGCTTCAGCCCCAACGATCCATCGCCGTTGACCGACTTCGCCGCCGCCCTCACTTCGGCCACAGGCAATGAGCTGCAGGAAGTGCTGGACTGTGTACCGATGCTCAAGCGCATGGAAAAAGTCCTGCCTATGCTGCGCAAGGAAGTCGAAGTCGCGCGCCTGCAAAAAGAGATCTCCGCTGAAGTCAACCGCAAGATCGGCGAGCACCAGCGCGAGTTCTTTCTCAAGGAACAGCTCAAGGTTATCCAGCAGGAACTGGGACTGACCAAGGATGATCGCAGCGCCGATGTCGAACAGTTCGAACAGCGCCTGGAAGGCAAGGTGTTGCCGCCACAGGCGCAGAAGCGCATCACCGATGAAATGAACAAACTATCGATCCTGGAAACCGGCTCACCGGAATATGGCGTGACCCGCAACTACCTGGACTGGGCGACATCAGTGCCGTGGGGCGTGTACGGCGAGGACAAACTCGACCTCAAGCACGCTCGCAAGGTGCTGGACAAGCATCACGCTGGCCTGGACGACATCAAGAACCGTATTCTCGAATTTCTTGCCGTAGGTGCCTACAAGGGCGAGGTCGCCGGTTCCATTGTGCTGCTGGTCGGCCCGCCGGGCGTGGGTAAAACCAGTGTCGGCAAATCGATCGCCGAATCCCTCGGGCGGCCATTCTATCGTTTCAGCGTCGGCGGCATGCGCGACGAGGCCGAGATCAAGGGCCATCGTCGCACCTACATCGGCGCCCTGCCGGGCAAGCTGGTGCAGGCGCTTAAAGATGTCGAAGTGATGAACCCGGTGATCATGCTCGACGAGATCGACAAGATGGGCCAGAGCTTCCAGGGCGACCCGGCGTCGGCACTCCTGGAAACCCTTGATCCTGAGCAGAACGTCGAGTTTCTCGACCATTACCTGGACCTGCGCCTGGACTTGTCGAAAGTGCTGTTCGTCTGCACCGCCAACACCCTGGACTCGATCCCCGGCCCGCTGTTGGACCGCATGGAGGTGATTCGCCTGTCGGGTTACATCACCGAAGAAAAAGTCGCGATCGCCAAGCGTCACCTGTGGCCAAAACAGCTGGAAAAAGCCGGCGTGGCGAAAAGCAGCCTGAGCATCAGTGACGGTGCCCTGCGCGCGCTGATCGACGGTTACGCCAGGGAAGCCGGGGTACGCCAACTGGAAAAACAACTGGGCAAACTGGTACGCAAGGCAGTGGTCAAGTTATTGGATGAGCCAAAGTCGGTTATCAAGATCGGCAGCAAGGACCTGGAAAGCTCCCTGGGCATGCCGGTTTTCCGTAACGAGCGCGTGTTGTCGGGCACCGGGGTGATCACCGGGCTGGCCTGGACCAGCATGGGCGGCGCGACCTTACCGATCGAGGCGACCCGTATCCACACGTTGAACCGCGGTTTCAAGCTCACCGGGCAACTGGGTGACGTGATGAAGGAATCCGCCGAGATTGCCTACAGTTACGTCAGTTCGAACCTGAAGTCGTTTGGCGGTGACCCGAAGTTCTTCGATGAAGCCTTCGTCCACCTGCACGTACCGGAAGGCGCCACGCCCAAGGACGGCCCGAGTGCCGGGGTGACCATGGCCAGTGCGTTGCTGTCGCTGGCGCGTAACCAGCCGCCGAAAAAAGGCGTGGCCATGACTGGCGAACTGACGCTGACCGGGCATGTACTGCCGATTGGCGGAGTACGCGAAAAAGTGATCGCGGCGCGGCGCCAGAAGATTCATGAGCTGATCTTGCCGGAGCCTAATCGTGGGAGTTATGAGGAGTTGCCGGAGTACCTGAAAGAAGGGATGACCGTGCACTTTGCCAAGCGCTTTGCGGATGTGGCGAAAGTGCTCTTCTGATAATCATGCAGTACCGAGACGAGCCCCTTCGCGAGCAAGCCCGCTCCCAGATTTTTGTGGGAGCGGGCTTGCTCGCGATGAGGCCCGCCCAGTCCCCCACGAATCCCTCTTGTCACACCTTGTCTCATCTTCGGTTATGCTCGCCCTTCGTCGTAAACAAACGGAGCCCTCATGACCGCTGCCCGCCTGCTTCTCCCGTTGAGCCTCGCCTTGCTCGCCGCCTGCGCCACCGCGCCCAAGCAAAACGTCACCGTGGAAAAACAGAGCGCCTGCCCGCTCCAGCTTAAAACAGGACAAAGCCTGACCCTGATTTTGCCCAGCAACCCCACCACCGGCTACCGCTGGGCGATCCAGGACTCTGCCGGCGGCGTGCTGCGCGCCCTGAGCCCCGAGATCTACAGCAGCTCGGAATCCGGGGTGGTCGGAGGTGGCGGCCAATCCACCTGGCGCTTCCAGGCTTTCGCCGCTGGCGCGGGTCGCTTGCGCCTGACCTCCCAGCAACCTTGGGAACCGGAAGCCGAGCCCGCCGAGACCTTTGACTGCGCCATCACGGTGAACTGATATGCCATGGATGATTCTTGCGTTGATGGGTGCTGGCACCTTTATCTACGGCCTGGCCACCCATGCCACATTGTTGTGCCTGCTGGTCAAACCCTTGCCGGTGCTGGCGCTGCTGGGCTGGCTGCATGATGCGCCACCCACCGACTATCGACGCTGGATCAGCCTGGGACTGATTTTTTCCCTGGTAGGCGATGTGCTGCTCGCCTGGCCGGGTGACCTGTTTATCTTTGGCCTGGGTGCTTTCCTGTTTGCACATTTGGCCTACCTCAAGGCCTATTTCAGCGATTGCCGCCGTTTGGCGTTGCTGCCATTGGTATTGGCCTTGGGGGTAGGTGCGATTCTGCTGAGTGTCCTGATTTCCCACGGTCTTGGCGACTTGCTGATTCCCGTAGTGGTTTATGCACTGGTGATCAGCGCCATGTTATGGCGCGCGCTGGCACGGCTGGGAAGTAATGTGCCCAGGCGGTCAGCACTGTTGGCAGCGGCGGGTGCGGTGTCGTTTGTGTTTTCCGACGCATTAATCGGCATCGACCGCTTTGTGATGGCATTCGATGCAGCGCCGTACTTGTTGATCGCTACGTACTGGCTCGGCCAATGGGGGATTACCGCATCTGCCTTTGCGGTAAAACCACATGAAGCCCACCCGTAAGCATAAACACTGACGTGCATATCAGTCGCTCCCCGGTCTATCTGGGAGTGACTGACTTCAGGCCTGCCTGCTGTGCCACGGTTTATCAGAGAACCCGCGCATCCCTCGAACAACTTGGCTAAAATGCCGGCCCTCCCCTTTCGTCGCCGGAACAACCGTGAGCAAAGAACCCGACCGCCTATTCGCCCAGCCCTTGCCCCAGGTGCCGGACTTCGCCTTCAACGAAGACGTGGTGCGGGTGTTCCCGGACATGATCAAGCGCTCGGTGCCGGGCTACCCGACCATCGTCGAAAACCTCGGCGTACTTGCAGCACAGTTCGCCCAGCCCAATAGCGTGCTCTACGACTTGGGTTCGTCCCTCGGGGCAGTGACGCAGGCCTTGCGCCGGCATGTGCGCACCGACGGTTGCCGGGTGATGGCTGTGGATAACTCGGCAGCGATGGTCGAGCGGTGCCGGGAGTACCTCAACGGCCAGGACTCGATGTTCCAGGAGCTGTTGCCGGTTGAGGTGCTCGAGGGCGATATCCTCGCGCTGCAATTTCAGCCTGCATCGGTGGTGGCGCTGAATTTCACCTTGCAGTTCATCGCCCCACAAGAGCGCCTGGCGTTGCTCGGGCGGATTCGCCAGGCGCTGCTACCGGGCGGCGCATTGATTCTTTCGGAGAAGCTGCGCTTCAATGATCCCCAAGAGCATGCACTGCTCACCGATCTGCATATCGCATTCAAGCGTGCCAACGGCTACAGCGAACTGGAAATCGCCCAGAAACGCAGCGCCATCGAAAATATCATGAAGCCCGACAGTCTCGAAGAACACCGCGAACGCCTGCTGGCGGCAGGGTTCTCGAAAGTCGTGCCGTGGTTCCAGTGTCTTAACTTTGCCTCGTTGATTGCCTTGCCATGATTGATCTGTCTCCTCTCGCCCGCCATTTGGTCGGCACACCTCTGGCCGTGTGGGCTCAAGGCCTGCAAGCGCAACTCGATGCAAAAATGGAAAAGGGTCATGGCGACCTGGACCGCTGGCAGGGGGCACTGGATGCGCTGCCCAAGATCCAGCCGAGCGAGGTCGACCTGCTCAACGGCCTGACCCTCGACACCGATTGCGATGACGAAACCCGTGCACAGATGCACACAGCGCTGATGGGGCTGAGCCCGTGGCGCAAGGGCCCGTTCAATCTGTTCGGGGTGCATGTGGACACCGAATGGCGCTCGGACTGGAAATGGTCGCGGGTAGCGCCGCATCTGGATCTCAAGGGCAAGCGCATCCTCGATGTCGGTTGCGGCAACGGCTACTACATGTGGCGCATGCTCGGCGCGGGGGCCGACAGCGTGATTGGTGTCGACCCGAACTGGCTGTTTTTCTGCCAGTTCCAAGCGGTGCAGCGTTACCTTTCGGCGCCGAATGCCTGGCACCTGCCCTTCCCGTTCGAAGACCTGCCGCCCAACATGGAAGGTTTCGACACAGTATTTTCCATGGGTGTGTTCTACCACCGCCGCTCGCCCATCGAACATTTGCTGGCGCTCAAGGATTGCCTGGTCAAGGGTGGCGAACTGGTGCTGGAGACGCTGGTGATTGAAGGCGACCAACAGCAAGTGCTGGTGCCGGAAGACCGTTACGCGCAGATGCGCAACGTGTGGTTCCTGCCATCCGTACCGGCATTGATGCTGTGGCTGCGCCGGGCCGGATTCAGTGAAGTGCGCTGCGTGGATGTCAGCGTAACCACGGTCGAGGAACAGCGCGGCACCGAGTGGATGAAGTATCAGTCCTTGAGCGACTTCCTCGACCCCGATGATCACAGCAAGACCATCGAAGGCCTACCGGCGCCGATGCGCGCCGTCGTCATCGCCAGGAAATAACCCTCACGCTTCCTGCCAAATAGAGATCAAACATGTGGGAGGGGGCTTGCTCCCGATTGCAGTGGGTCAGCTACAGATAAGCTGACTGATACACCGCTATCGGGAACAAACCCTCTCCTACATTTACGCCTCAGTGGGTTTTGCCCGGCGCGCCTTGAAGAATTCGCTCAGGACAGTTCCGCACTCCTCGGCCAACACGCCGCCTTCAAACAGCACTCGATGGTTCAGAAAACCCTGGGTAAAAAACTGCCCTTGGCTTTGCACGATCCCGGCCTTGGGTTCCAGCGCCCCATAGACCACCCGGGCAATCCGCGAGTGGACGATCAAGCCGGCGCACATGCTGCACGGTTCCAGCGTCACATAAAGCGTGCTGCCCGGCAGGCGGTAGTTGCTGACCGCCTGGGCCGCAGCGCGGATGGCGACCATTTCGGCGTGGGCGCTAGGGTCATTGCCACTGATCGGGCAGTTGAAACCGCGACCAATGATTTCACCGTCCTGCACCAGCACCGCTCCCACCGGCACTTCGCCCAGTGCTGCGCCTTGAGCAGCAAGGGCCAGGGCTTGGCGCATGAAGTCCTGGTCGCGGCTGCGGTCGATAATCGACGTGGGGCGAAACTGGCGCATCACGCTACCTCGATAGCGGCCATCAGGCCGGTTTCCATGTGGTCGATCACATGGCAATGGAACATCCACACCCCAGGGTTATCCGCCACCAGCGCAACACGGGCGCGCTCGTTCTTGCCCAACAGATATGTATCGGTGAAGTACGGCGTGACCTTGTGTCGGTTCGAGGCGAGCACCTTGAAGCTCATCCCATGCAAGTGAATCGGATGCTGATACTGAGTCATGTTCTTCAATTCGAAAATATAGCTCTTGCCCAACTCCAGCCTGGCAATCGGGCGGTCGGCACAGGTCTTGTCGGTAATGTCCCAAGCCTGGCCATTGATCTGCCACAGGCTCGGCGGCCTGCCGTTCTCGACGTTGACCGAAACCGAGCCTACCCACTCGAAATTGAAATTGAGTTTCTCGGCGTTAGCCAGGTCCGGTTCGGCAATCGGGTTGGCCGGCAACGCTGGCGGCCAATCGGTGGGCGCATCGGTATTGGCCACCGAGCGGAAAGTGCCCAGGCGAACCGGGCCATTGCGGATCGAGAGCTCTTCGCCGGCCGGCGGGGCCTTGATCGCCAGGCAAATACGCATGCCCGGACCCAGCCAATACTCCTTGCCCAGTGGCCGCGGCTCAATGGGGTTGCCGTCCAGGGCATAGATCTGCGCTTCGATATTGGGAATATTCAGGCGATAGGTCAGGGTGTTATCGAGGTTGAGCAGCCGCACCCGGGTGATCTGCCCTGCTGGCAAGTCGATCACGGCCTGGGGCACGCCGTTGATGGTCGACAGACGCCCGGCAGTCCCGCCACGGGCCGCTTCGCGCGCAATGCTGAAATCGACGAAACCGCCCTCTTCATCGATGTGCCAGTTTTTCAGGCTCAAGGTGCGCTCGTACTTGAAACCGGTGGGCTCGCGTTCCTCGACGATCAGCGGTCCGACCAGGCCACGCCCCAACTCTTCGCTGCTGCTGACATGGGGGTGATACCAATAGCTGCCGGCATCCGGCACGCGGAATCTATAGTCGAAATACTCACCGGGCAGCACCGGCAATTGCGAGACGTAGGGTACTCCGTCCATTTCCAGCGGCAGGCGAATGCCGTGCCAGTGAATGGTCGTGGCGACCGGCAGGTGGTTGATAAAGCGCACCCGCAGCCATTCGCCCTGGCGTACGCGCAATTCAGTACCGGGTGCCGAAGGGCCAAAGGCCCAGGCTTGGGTCTTGTGGCCGGGCACCAGTTCGACGTCCAAGGGCGCAGCGATCAGCTCGTAATCGTGCCCAGCCTCGGCCTCGGCGACTTTCCCCAGCCAGTAGCGGTAGGCGCCACCGGCACCGACGCCTACTACGGCCAGGCCTGCAAGACCACCCAGGATTTGTCGACGGGAAAAGGATCGGGACACAACAACCTCACGTATCTGCCGCGGGCCAGGGGCCTGCAAAGGGCTGATACGATACACCTGCACCGCCTAAACAGTAAGGCTTCGCATTGCCGCATGGCTGAAACAATCAGGCCCTCCCACATTTTTTAACGCTGTGTTTAGCCTCTGGCGGCGGCCAGGATCAACGCTTTCATCTCGGCAACGGCACCTTTGAAACCGACGAACAGCGCGTGGGCCACCAGGGCGTGGCCAATGTTCAGCTCGTTGATACCCTTGATCGCGGCCACGGCTTCGACGTTGTGATAATGCAGACCGTGGCCGGCGTTGACGACCAGGCCTTCGCGCAGGCCGCAGGCGACGCCGTCGATAATACGCTGCAACTCATCGGCAACTTCAGTTGGGGTGGTGGCGTCCGCGTAACGACCGGTGTGCAGTTCGATGGCCGGCGCACCGACACGGCGCGAGGCTTCGATCTGCCGCTCATCGGCATCGATAAACAGCGAGACTTCGCTGCCGATCTGCGACAGACGCTCCACAGCCGCCTTGATGCGCGCCTCCTGGCCGGCCACATCGAGACCGCCTTCGGTGGTCAGTTCCTGACGGGTTTCCGGCACCAGGCAGATGTGCGCCGGGCGGATGCGTTCGGCAAACGCCATCATTTCTTCGGTGACACCCATTTCGAAGTTCATGCGGGTTTGCAGTACATCCTTGAGCAGCAGTACATCACGCTCCTGGATGTGCCGACGGTCTTCGCGCAGGTGTACGGTGATGCCGTCGGCACCCGCTTCTTCTGCGTCTAGCGCGGCCTTGACCGGGTCAGGGTAACGGGTGCCCCGGGCCTGGCGCAGGGTGGCGACGTGGTCGATGTTGACGCCGAGAAGAATGCGATTGCTGGTGGTCACGGAAGCGCTCCTGAAAAGGGAAAGAATCGGTGCACAGCATACACGGGGAGCTCAGGGCTTTCGAAACAACTCGCGACTGACCAGCGGGCGCCCGCCCAAATGCACGGCCAGGGCCTGGCGCATCAAGCGTTTGGCGGCAGACAAGGCGCCGGGAGCGCTCCAGTCGGCCTCACTCATGGCCAGCAACTCGGCGCCCTGGAACAGCCCCGGCTGTAGCAGATAGACCCGCTCAAGCCCGGCGTCCACTTGCAGACGGTACATGCCGTCGCTGGCAATGGGCTCGCCGTGCAAGTCATTGCTCAGTTCGAAGCCGTAGCCCAGATCATCCAGCAGGCGCCATTCAAAAGCGCGCAGCAGCGGTTCCAGCGGGCGGCCTTCGGCCAGGGCCAGCAAGGTGGCCGCGTAATGATCGAAAACCGCAGGGTGCGGATCTTCGGCGGGCAGCAAACGAATCAGCAGTTCATTGAGGTAGAGACCGCTGAACAGCGCCTCACCGTTCAGCCAGCTGGAGGTACCGACGCTCTCTAGCCGGCCGACGTTTTTCAGCTCGCCCTTGCCACGAAACTCCACGTCCAGCGCCACGAATGGCCGCGCCAGAGTTCCCGCCTTGCCGCGTGCGCTGCGCAATACCGCACGCAGGCGTCCCTGGGGCGTGAGGAAATCCACCAGCGCGCTGGTCTCGCGGTAGGCGCGACTGTGCAAAACGTAGGCGGGATGGCTGGGGGGCGGATTTTGGGACATGAGGTTCTCGCTGACGGAGCACGATCTTGAAACCTGCGACTCTCCAATGTGGGAGGGGGCTTGCTCCCGATGGCGGTGGCTCAGTCACTTACTCTATCAACTGACCCACTGCATCGGGAGCAAACCCCCTCCCACATTTTGTCCTGCGGTGTTTTTACAGGTCGCCGTAGCCCAGGGAACGCAACGCGCGCTCATCATCGGACCAGCCACCCTTGACCTTCACCCACAGGTTAAGCATGACCTTGGAGTCAAACAGCACTTCCATGTCCTTGCGCGCTTCGGTGCCGATGCGCTTGATCCGCTCGCCCTTGTCGCCAATGATGATTTTTTTCTGGCCGTCACGTTCGACGAGGATCAGCGCGTGAATATGCAGGGTTTTCCCTTGCTGCTTGAACTGTTCGATTTCGACGGTGATCTGGTAAGGCAGCTCGGCGCCCATCTGGCGCATGATTTTCTCACGTACCAACTCGGCGGCAAGGAAACGGCTGCTGCGGTCGGTGATCTGGTCTTCGGGGAAGAAGTGCTCGTTCTCCGGCAGGTAATCGGCAATCACCCGCTCCAGCGCATCGAGATTGTGCCCGTGCTGGGCCGAAATCGGCATGATCTGCGCGTTCGGCAGTTGTTCCTGCAGCCAGCTCAGGTGCGGCATCAACTCGGCCTTGTCTTCGATGCGATCAGTCTTGTTCAGCGCCACGATCAGGGGCCCGGTAACGTACTTCACGCGCTCAAGGACCATCTGGTCTTCGTCGGTCCACTTGGTGCGGTCAACCACGAAGATCACCACGTCGACGTCTTTCAACGCCGCCGAAGCGGTCTTGTTCATATAACGGTTCAGGGCTTTTTCGCCGTCCTTGTGCATGCCGGGGGTATCTACGTACACCGCCTGCACATGGCCCTCGGTCTTGATACCCAGCATGTTGTGACGGGTAGTTTGTGGCTTGCGCGAGGTGATCGCCAGCTTCTGCCCCAGGATATGGTTCAGCAGCGTGGACTTGCCCACGTTGGGACGGCCGACGATGGCAACATAGCCACAGCGAGTTGCGATTGAATCAGTCATGACCATTCTCCACGCCCAGGGCAATCAGTGCTGCAGCGGCCGCTACCTGTTCGGCAATACGACGGCTCACACCCTGACCTCGGCTTTTTTCATTCAGTAAGGTGATTTCACATTCGACGAAGAACACTCGACAATGCGGTTCACCCTGGATATCCACCACTTCGTAACGTGGCAGGTCACACCCGCGAGATTGCAGGAACTCCTGCAGGCGTGTCTTGGGGTCCTTGTTGGTGTCCACCAGCGTCAGGCCTTCGAACTCCGAAGCCAACCAAGCCAGTACGCGTTCCTTGGCGACATCCATTCCGGCGTCCAGGTAAATGGCACCGATCAGCGCCTCAAGGGCGTCGGCCAGGATCGACTCGCGGCGAAAACCGCCGCTTTTCAGCTCGCCGGACCCCAGGCGCAAATATTCGCCCAGGTCGAAACCACGAGCCAGTACGGCCAGGGTCTCTCCCTTGACAAGCCGCGCGCGCAGGCGTGACAACTGGCCTTCACGGGCCAAGGGGAAGCGATCGAACAGCGCTTCACCGGCGACAAAATTCAGGATGGCATCACCGAGGAATTCCAGGCGTTCATTGTTACGCCCGGCAAAGCTGCGGTGTGTCAGGGCAAGGATCATTAACTCTTGATCCTTGAAGGTGTAGCCGAGCTGACGCTCGAGACGACTTAGAGAAACGCTCACGGTTTACCCACATTCAATTCGTGGCACCGGCGGCCATCGACAATTAACGCTGTGTTCAAATTCAAATCCTGGCAATGCTGCATATTGCTCAAGGCCGGACAATTGTCATGGCCCCAGAAAAGCATTCGGCGCTGTGTTCACAGCGCCGCATGGATTACTTGATCAACCCGACCCGCGAGAAGTTCGGCAGGTGGCTGAGCTTGGGTTCTGGCCAGCTCATCCAGACTGCGAAGGCCTTGCCGACGATATTCTGGTCGGGGACCATGCCCAGCAGCTCCTTGGGAATACTCGGATCGTCCCAGTAGCGGCTGTCATTGGAGTTGTCGCGGTTGTCGCCCATCATGAAGTAGTGCCCGGCAGGCACTGTCCACTGGTTATCAGGCGGCGAACGGTAGCGGCTCATTTCTTTGCGGATCTGGTGCTCTACCGCTCCGAGTTTCTCCTGGTACAGCGCGGCGCTTCCCAGGGTGTTGGGCTCCGCACCCAACAGTTTTTCTGCCACCGATTCGCCGTTGACGAACAGGCGCTTGTCACTGGTGTAACGAATCACATCACCCGGCAAGCCGACTACACGCTTGATGTAGTTGACGTTAGGATCGCTTGGATAACGGAACACCATCACATCACCGCGTTGCGGATCACCGATCTCGATGATTTTCTTGTCGATCACCGGCAAGCGAATCCCGTAGGAAAACTTGTTCACCAGAATGAAGTCGCCCACATCCAGGGTCGGCTTCATCGATCCCGACGGAATCTGGAACGGCTCGACCAGAAACGAGCGCAGCACCAGCACGATAAACAGAACCGGGAAAAACGACTTGCCGTATTCAACCAGCAGCGGTTCCTTGTTCAGCTTCTCGATCACGGCCACGTCAGGCTGGCTGACGCTGCCCTGATAGGACGCAATGGCTGTGCGCCGACGCGGGGCGAAGAACACCAGATCAAGCAACGCCAGGAAACCACAGACGGCAACGGCGATGACCAGCAACAGCGGGAAATTTAGCGACATAGGACCTAACTATCCAACCTGAGCACCGCAAGGAAGGCTTCTTGTGGAATTTCCACGTTGCCCACTTGCTTCATGCGTTTTTTACCGGCCTTTTGCTTCTCAAGCAGCTTGCGCTTACGGCTGACGTCGCCACCGTAGCATTTGGCCAGTACGTTCTTTCTGAGAGCCTTGACGGAGGTCCGCGCAATGATCTGCCCGCCAATGGCGGCCTGGATCGCGACGTCGAACATCTGGCGCGGAATCAGTTCCTTCATCTTCTCGGTCAACTGGCGACCTTTGTAGTGCGCGTTGTCCTTATGCACGATCAGCGCCAGGGCGTCGACCTTGTCACCGTTGATCAACACGTCCAGTTTCACCAGATTGGCCGATTGATAGCGGTCGAAATGGTAGTCCAGCGAAGCATAGCCGCGACTGGTGGATTTGAGACGGTCGAAGAAGTCCAGGACCACTTCGTTCATCGGTAAATCGTAGGTCACCTGCACCTGGGTGCCGAGGAACAACATGTCGTGCTGCACGCCACGCTTTTCGATACACAGGGTGATGACGTTGCCCAAGTGTTCTTGCGGCACAAGAATATTGGCCCGCACGATCGGCTCGCGCATGTCTTCTATCGACGACAGGTCCGGAAGCTTGGACGGGTTATCGACGTAAATCGTCTCACCGGTCTTCAGCGCCAGCTCGAAAATTACCGTTGGGGCAGTGGTGATCAGGTCCAGGTCGTATTCGCGCTCGAGGCGCTCCTGGATGATTTCCATGTGCAGCATGCCGAGGAACCCACAGCGGAAGCCGAAGCCCAAGGCGTCGGAGCTCTCTGGCGTGTACTGCAACGACGAGTCGTTGAGGGTCAGTTTTTGCAGGGCTTCGCGGAAGTCCTCGAAGTCATCGGAGCTGACCGGGAACAGGCCGGCGTAGACCTGCGGCTGGATACGCTTGAAGCCTGGCAGCACGTCGACATCGGGGGTGGAGCTCAGAGTCAGGGTGTCACCCACCGGGGCACCGTGAATGTCCTTGATACCGGCGATGATGAAGCCCACTTCACCGGCTTTCAGATCGGTGGTGGCGGTGTGTTTCGGGTTGAATACGCCGACGCTGTCCACCAGGTGGATCTTGCCGGTGGATTTGACCAGGATCTTGTCGCCCTTCTTCACTCGGCCATGGCGCACGCGTACCAGGGACACGACGCCCAGGTAATTGTCGAACCAGGAGTCGATGATCAACGCTTGCAGCGGATCTTCGATGTTGCCGGTTGGGGCAGGAATGGTCTTGACCAGGCGCTCGAGCACTTCGTCGACGCCCAGTCCGGTCTTGGCGCTGCACTCGACGGCGTCGGTGGCGTCAATGCCAATGATTTTTTCGATTTCTTCTTTTACGCGGTCTGGATCGGCCTGTGGCAAGTCGATTTTATTCAGTACCGGCATGACCTCGAGGCCTTGCTCGATCGCGGTGTAGCAGTTGGCCACGGACTGCGCTTCAACGCCCTGGCCTGCGTCGACCACCAACAATGCACCCTCACAGGCGGCCAGCGAGCGGCTGACTTCGTAGGTGAAGTCAACGTGGCCGGGGGTGTCAATGAAGTTCAGTTGGTACTTGATACCGTCTTTGGCGGTGTAGTACAGGGTAACGCTGTGGGCCTTGATGGTGATCCCGCGCTCGCGCTCGAGGTCCATGGAGTCCAGTACCTGGGCTTCCATTTCACGCTCGGCAAGGCCACCGCACATCTGGATGAATCGATCGGCCAGCGTCGACTTGCCATGGTCAATGTGGGCGATGATGGAGAAATTGCGGATATGACTCAAATCACTCACGGATCAACACTCAAAAAGGCTGCAGGCAGACTGCCCGCTGAAAAATAGCCGGGAATTGTACCTGATGCTCAGGCCAGACGTCATCCTTGCCGACCAATAACAAAATGCCCCGATCTGGCGAACGGGGCATTTTGTGTTCATAGGTCGCGGTTCAACCGGCCCGGCGCAGCAGCCAGAACCCGGCCAGGGCGCAGATACCGGTCGGCACCAGCACCGCAAACAGCGGCGAAAAGCCAAATACCAGGCTCGAGGGCCCCAGCAAATCCTGGGCGATGCGAAAGGTGAATCCCACCAACACACCGGTAAATACTCGCTGCCCCAGGGTTACAGAGCGCAGCGGGCCGAAAATGAACGAAATCGCCATCAGCACCAACGCCGCCGTGACCACCGGCTGCAACACCTTGACCCAAAACGCCAGCCAGTAACGGCCATTGTTCAGGCCCTGATCCTTGAGGTAGTGGATATAGCTCCACAAACCGGAGATCGGCAGGCTTTCCGGGATCATCACCACTGTATTGAGCAGTTCTGGCTTGAGAGCGATGTCCCAGATTTGCGTTCGCTCATTGACCACCTCGGTACTCGCCTCGGTGCCCTTGCCAGGGTTGTGGAAGTACGTGGTAGTCACGTTGCTCAACTGCCACTGGTTGTCGGCAAACTGCGCACGCCTGGCGAAGCTGGAAGACAACATGTGCCGTTCTTTATCGAAGCGATATCGAGTGACACCGACCAACAGGCCACCAGGTTGCACCGCGTTGATATGGATGAACTCATCCCCTTGACGGTGCCATAGACCATGCCTGGAGCTTTGCGCGCTGCCGGAGCCCTGGGCCAGCGCACGGTTGGCCTGGGCCGTGGTTTCGGCCGGTGGTGCCACGTATTCGCCGATCAACACGCTCGCAGCCATCAACAACAGCATCGGTTTCATGACCGCCCAGACGATACGGCCAATCGAAACACCCGCCGCACGCATGATGGTCAGCTCACTGTTGCTGGCCAGGCTGCCCAGGCCGATCAGGCAACCGATCAGCGCCGCCATCGGCATCATGTCGTAGAGACGACGGGGCGCCGTAAGCGCCACATAACTCAAGACGTCCGTCACGGTGTAGGTGTTGCTGACATTGCCCACTTCATCAATAAAGGCAAACAACGAGGCCAGGCCCAGGATAATGCCCAGAACCGCCAGGATGGCGACCAGTACACTGCTGCCGATGTAGCGATCCAACTTACCCACGAGCCAGCTCCTTCATGCCGCGACGGCTCTGCATTTTCAAGCGAATCGGTTCCCAGTAAAGCAGGCCCAGGCCAATCATCAGAAAGACCCCGTGGACCCACCACAACCCCAGAACGGGCGATAGCTTGCCTTTCTCCAACGAGCCCCGTGCCGAAATGAGAATGGTCAGGTAGGCCATGTACAGCAAGATGGCCGGCAACAGCTTGAGGAAACGGCCCTGGCGTGGATTGACACGGGACAGCGGAACGGCCATCAACGTGACAATGAACACCAGCAACGGCAACGAGAGCCGCCATTGCAGCTCGGCAATGGAGCGCAGCTCCTTGCTGCCGAAAAGATCCAGGGTTGGGATAGCGTCACGGTCGGTGACCTCGTTACTGACTTCCGGCCGCTGCAGCATCACGCCATAGGTATCGTACTTAATGGCACGGTAGTCAGCCTGGCCGGGGTTGCCGTCATAGCGATAGCCGTTTTCCAGGATCAGGTAGCGGCTGCCATCCGGGCGCACTTCCTGGCGACCGCCTTCGGCCACGAGTACGGAAATACCGCGGTCTTTCTTGTCCTGGCTCAGGCGCTTCTCGGAAATGAAGACGCCGCTCAGGTTAGCCCGGTCATCGGACAACTGCTCGGTGTAGGTCACCCGTGTACCGTCGTTGAGCGCCTGGAAGCGACCCGGTTCCAGGGTATCGAACTCGGTCATCGCGTCCTGTTTGTTGAGCACCAGCTGAAACTGCATGGCGCCCTGGGGGGCCAGGCTCAAACTCAACCAGGCCACCAGCAGCGCGACGCACGTGGCCGGGATCATGGTCATGCCCAGCAGTCGTTGCTGGCTCATGCCAGTGGCCGACAGCACGGTCATCTCGCTTTCAAGGTAAAGCCGGCCATAAGCCAGCAAGATCCCCAGGAACAGGCCCAGCGGCAGGATCAGTTGCAGGAAGCCTGGCAGGCGAAACCCCATGATCAGGAACAACGACCCCGGATCCAGGGCACCGGAAGCGGCCTGGGCCAGGTATTTGACGAAACGACCACTCATGATGATGACCAGCAACACCGCACTCACGGCACTCAGGGTCAACAGGACTTCGCGGGACAGATAACGGAAGACAATCAAACCAGACACTCCAGGGTTGTCAGGCTAAAGTGGCCAAACAAGCAAGCAGATCAAGCCGAACCTGTGGCAAGGGTCGACTAAAAAGATGGCGCATTATCCTGTGATTGGGTGCGCCTGTCACGGAGCTTACTCATACGCATGTACAAAGCTGCCCGCAAGGGTTGTCAGGCTCGGGCGGCGAGGTTCAAACTGCGGGCTTTGTCGCAGGCTGCCCACAGGCGACCATGCTTATAGGCCGGGGTACAGACTCCAGGCTTTTTGACCTTATATAAGGGACCCGAAAATGGAATTGGTTGTAAAAAGCGTTAGCCCCGAAACGTTGAAAACCGCCACCCTCGTGGTCGCTGTCGGCGAAGGCCGCAAGCTCGGCGCCGCCGCCAGGCAAATCGACGAACTGAGCGGTGGCGCCATCAGCGCGGTGCTCAAGCGTGGCGACCTGGCCGGCAAGGTCGGCCAAAGTCTTCTGCTGCACAACCTGCCCAACCTCAAAGCCGACCGCGTATTGCTGGTGGGCGTGGGCAAGGATGCCGAACTGGGCGACCGTACGTTGCGCAAGATCATCAGCGCCGTCCTCAACACCCTCAAGGGCCTGGGCGGCAGCGACGCCGCGCTGGCACTCGACGAAATCGTGGTCAAGGGCCGTGACAGCTATGGCAAGACCCGCCTGCTGGCAGAAACCCTGGCCGATGGCGAATACACTTTCGATCAATTCAAAAGCCAGAAAGCCGAGCCCCGCGCCCTGAAGAAAGTCACCCTGCTGACCATCAAGGCCGCGCAGGCAGAGGTTGAGCGTGCCGTGACTCACGCCCAGGCAATCGCTGGCGGCATGGCGTTCACCCGCGATTTGGGCAACCTGCCACCGAACATCTGCCACCCCACTTTCCTTGGTGAGCAAGCCAAGGCGCTGGGCAAGGAGTTCAAGGGCCTGAAAGTCGAAATCCTGGATGAAAAGAAGATCAAGGAACTGGGCATGGGCTCGTTCTATGCCGTGGGCCAGGGCAGCGACCAGCCGCCACGCCTGATCGTCATGCAGTACAACGGCGGCAAGAAGTCCGAGAAACCATTTGCCCTGGTAGGTAAAGGCATCACCTTCGACACCGGCGGCATCAGCCTCAAGCCGGGCGCCGGAATGGATGAGATGAAGTACGACATGGGCGGCGCCGCCAGCGTCTTCGGCACCCTGCGCGCCGTGCTCGAGCTCAAGCTGCCGATCAACCTGGTGTGCATCCTGGCCTGCGCCGAGAACATGCCGAGCGGCGGCGCTGCCCGCCCGGGCGACATCGTCACCACGATGAGCGGCCAGACCGTGGAAATCCTCAACACCGACGCCGAAGGCCGCCTGGTGCTGTGCGACGCACTGACCTACGCCGAACGTTTCAAACCGCAAGCGGTGATCGACATTGCCACCCTGACCGGCGCCTGCGTGGTCGCCCTGGGCGCTCATACCTCTGGCCTGTTGGGCAACAACGATGAACTGATCGAACAACTGCTCAGCGCCGGCAAGCAAGCCGACGACCGCGCCTGGCAACTGCCGCTGTTCGACGAATACCAGGAGCAACTGGACAGCCCGTTCGCCGACATCGCCAACATCGGCGGCCCGAAAGCCGGCACTATCACTGCGGCCTGCTTCCTGTCGCGCTTTGCCAAGAACTTCAACTGGGCCCACCTGGATATCGCCGGCACCGCCTGGACCAGCGGCGGCAAGGACAAGGGCGCAACCGGCCGCCCGGTGCCTCTGCTGACCCAGTACCTGTTGGATCGCGCCAAAGCCTAAGCGACGACCGCGCACTACTGTAGGAGCGAGCTTGCTCGCGAAGGTCGTTAACGATGACGCGGTCATTCTGGATGAACGCGTCGTCCTGGCGTTTTTCGCGAGCAAGCTCGCTCCTACAGGTTTTGAGGTAGCTCAATGACTCAAGTCGATTTCTATATCCTGCCCAGCGCCGATCCCTCGGCCCGCCTGGACTTTGCCTGCAAACTCAGCGAAAAAGCCTGGCGCATGGGGCATCGCATCTATCTGCACTGCAGCGATGCCGCCCAGCGTGAAGAGCTCGACGCCCGCCTCTGGCGCTTCAAGGGTGAAAGCTTCGTGCCCCACGGTCCCGCAGAATCGGAACCAGACGGCGTTGTGGTGCTGGGCTTGGGCGACAACTGTGGCGATCACCATGACCTGCTGGTCAACCTGGACCTGAAAGTACCGCCTTTCGCCAAGAGCTTCGCCCGCGTGGCCGAAGTGGTGGTGGAGGACCCGGCAATTCGTCAGGCCGCGCGGGAGAGTTTCCGTTTCTACCGCGAACAGGGCTATTCTCTGCAAGATCACCGATTACAGCGACTCTGAGCCCACGATGGACACTCCAAACCCGATCAAAACGTCTGACCACCTGCTGGATGACCTTGAGTCGATCCGTCAGTTGCTCGGCGATGAAAACCTGCAACCGCCACTGCTGACCGATACCGTCACCGGCGACGAACAAATCCCCCTGCTGTTCGACAGGGTCGGAGACCAGCCAGCCGTCGCCACGCCTGTCGAGCCGCCGGCCAACAAGGTCGCACCGGCAGAACCTGCCGCCGAAAAAGCGCCGGACGCCTTGTTGTTGCACCTGGACAACGAGCTGCGCGCCGCTGCGCAATTGATCATGCAAGATGTGATCGACGATTTTGCGCCGCATATCGAAACCGAGATCAAGCGCCGGCTGGATGCGCGGATGGAGCGGTTGTTGAGTCAGTATCAGACCTGAGAGGGGCGGTTTTCGATTTGCTGCCGTCGCGACCTCGACAAAGCCGAAGCTTTTCTTTCTGTAGCGTATAGCGCAATGAGCGGCCCACCGTCCTAGACCGCTTGTCGCTACTGCTATTTCTGACAGTAGATGAAATGCACAGCTCGGACCATCGTGCCATAACACACCTCAGCTCAGAGAAGATGTTATGGCCGCCCCCACTCTCTTCCCTCCCATTGTTAGCTTACCTCCCAAACAGAATCCCATTTTTAATGGGACGTCATCCCCCTTCGCAAAAGTAATCGTGTGCAAAAGCAACGCACCCAATGAAATTCTGGCTCATGCAAGAGCCGACATAGACGGCTATTGGTTGGTCAGGTCCGACAAAGAGCTGCCTCCAGATTCTCTGTACTCAATATCTGCCTACGACGAGGGAAGCGAAGAATATGCATTCGACCTGGAATTCTATCCCTCCGGCAGCGCTCCGACGGTTACCAGCCCAACCACCGTCGACACCTTGCGCCCTCTGCTTCAGGGCAAGGCCGCTGCCTATGCCCTTGTGCGCGTCTATCTAAAAGGTGGAGCCGTGTTATTTGGTAGCCCGCAAGCTAACGAAAACGGCGATTGGCAACTGCCACTGACCCAAGACCTATACCCCCCCCAGACCCCACTCGGCCTGGCTGAATACACCGCTGCTGGCGCAGTGGCTTCTGACTGGACAGAGGTCACCCTGACGATCGCGAGTACCGCACTTCCAGCGGGCAGCGCTCCGACGCTTACCAGCCCAACCACCGTCGACACCTTGCGCCCTCTGCTTCAGGGCAAGGCCGCTGCCTATGCCCTTGTGCGCGTCTATCTAAAAGGTGGAGCCGTGTTATTTGGTAGCCCGCAAGCTAACGAAAACGGCGATTGGCAACTGCCACTGACCCAAGACCTATACCCCCCCCAGACCCCACTCGGCCTGGCTGAATACACCGCTGCTGGCGCAGTGGCTTCTGACTGGACAGAAGTCACCCTAACGATCGCGAGTACCGCCCTTCCAGCGGGCAGCGCTCCGACGCTTACCAGCCCAACCACCGTCGACACCTTGCGCCCTCTGCTTCAGGGCAAGGCCGCTGCCTATGCCCTTGTGCGCGTCTATCTAAAAGGTGGAGCCGTGTTATTTGGTAGCCCGCAAGCTAACGAAAACGGCGATTGGCAACTGCCACTGACCCAAGACCTATACCCCCCCCAGACCCCACTCGGCCTGGCTGAATACACCGCTGCTGGCGCAGTGGCTTCTGACTGGACAGAAGTCACCCTAACGATCGCGAGTACCGCCCTTCCAGCGGGCAGCGCTCCGACGCTTACCAGCCCAACCACCGTCGACACCTTGCGCCCTCTGCTTCAGGGCAAGGCCACTGCCTATGCCACCGTGCGCGTCTATTTTGATGGCGAGGCCGGTTCATTTGATACGGCATATGCCGATCAAAACGGTGATTGGCAGGTGCTACTGGGCCGAGACCTTTACACCCCCCAGACCACACTCAGCATGGCTGAATATGACGCTGCTGACCTGGATGTTTCTGATTGGACATCGGTCACCCTGACTGTCACGGACGCCGCTCCTGAAAACTGATGAGTTAATTGGACAGCCCACAGGTGACTCCCCGCCCCTTACGAGCGCTCATGAAACCCATTATTGGCGAGACTCAACCAAGTCGAATGGAGAAATCAATACTTTTGGCATGAAGCGACCTGTTAACTCTGACAGTAGATAAGACAATTTCAAAGTCGGATATTTACGTGAGTCGATCAGGAGCCCTATGTACAACAGGAGTACAAAAAAATGATTTATCAAGGCTCGAATGACACTTTACCTTCCATGATCGGTATCGAGGAAGACAGTATCGGCGCAGGCGAACATATATGGAGAAGCCCCAGTTATATCTTGTCGGATCGGGCTTTGAATGACAAAGAACACATCCATGCCTGGGCAGTGAGAGAAAGCGACGGACGTATCATGTCGCGCATTTCGTTTACCGCCAGCGAACCAAATCATCGAGACATGGCCAAATGGCCAGCGGAGTTCCTGAGAGCCATTAACTCGGTGATCATACCTGAAGAAAGCTCAAGGCGATTACTCGCAGGAAACCTCGCTGACAACGGAGCGTTAGAAGTCTACCCAACAGGCAGTCCAACCTCATATCATTTTTCCCGTATGTCGTCGACAGAGAAAACCCAAGTCAATCGCTTCTGGCATTATGACAATGGTTGCCGTGCATTTACCTCCGCTCCATTTATTGCCAATCAAGTTGCCGCCCTACCGATCCCGGAAACCAAATTAACTGCAGACGAAAGTGCGGCCATACAAGTGCGCGATAGAACCAGCTTGCGACTATATGAAACTCATCTATTCACACCACAATCAAATAACACACCAACAAAAAACTGGTCGAAAATATTATGCCAGCAGGTTAATGATAAAAATACACACCCCGAAGACAGTTATGGAATGTTACGCGCAGGGGTATTGGACACGCTCGAAATAAACATCTCCCCAATGGAAACAGGCAATGCGCTATGGATCCCCCAGAATTCAGACTTATCCGTAGAACTGGACACTGTTACTTGGCAAAACCATGGATCACTGCAGCAGTTCACCGCCAATTTAGATGAAGTTATTCAAATATTTGTTTATGACCGCTATTCCGACACGCAACTGCCAGGCTCTCCGTTTCGCTACACCATCACGGATACCGATAGCGCAACATGCCTGGCCGCCCTTACTGAGGCACTACGCACCAGTGCATTGGGACGCTACGTGAAAATGGGCGAGGATAACCAAACCTTATGGGTAATAGGCCTTCCCATCAGAGTGGTGACGCTGGGGTTGCCAGGTATCAGCTCTGCCCATGCACAAGCACTGGAAACACTTGAAGGAAAACCGCTGTCTCTGGGCGAGCTATATGATGACTATAAAGAAGGTGTCACGATCCGGCTAAGTGATCGATGGAATGGCGATACCGTGATTTCCCGATCATTTCAGCCGGAAGATACCAGCAAGGCTACAAAAGATGCTTGGGTAATAGCACTGTGCAACTTTCTCAAGGCGAACCTCACCCCGGATGTACCGTTTGTGTGGTTCGGAGAATCGACTGCCCAGCCAGCCGTGCCCACCGATACTGATGTGCAGATAGGCCGTTGGACACTGTGGCTCCCACCGGAAACGGGGATGGTTTTGACGGCTGAGCCCAGCATGGCGATAACAGTTGAAAAAAGAGCGGAGCCGTTGCCATTAAGTACGCAGATTACATTTCGCAGAGACACACTTGTATGCGAGGAAATTTTAACAATAGGTATTGTAAAAGGATTTACTGGAAACTCTGAAAACCGGTCCTTCCCAGAAGAGGCATACTTTGACAAACTATTATCATGGGGGGATACATCCATCAGCGCAACAGATTATGAAAAACCCGTAAAACTTTATGCAGACCTTAAAGACAACATACTGCAAGATGATGACAACAGAAAAGATCTACTTCACTCGATATTCCTTAATAGCTTACCAAGAAACATTAGCCTTAATCCTATTTTTGGCACCACATTACCATCTTCTAATGTCTCCGCGCTTTCAGCTTCTCGACTATCTAGAATTGACGCCCCTAGCCAAGAAGCCGACATCTGGGATTTAGGCCTGCCAGTGCCATTCTGGATTGAAGATTGCGTAACATGCTCAAAGAAAAGCATGACATTGAAAATTCTCAATGCAAACACCCTAAACAATAACATTATCACACTACTGTCCACCCTCAGAAAACTCTCCAAACTTCACACGCTGCTGTCACAACAACTAAAACTAGTAAATCTACACAAGAAACTCATCACAGGAGAAATCATCGACAGCCTACTTCTTGAAAGAACACAAAGAACAGAATTTCAAATAGAGAATACAGCTTCCAACATATCCCGCGAGATAAAATCCCTACACAAGCTATCTATAACAAATATGTCCGAAGCAGAGAAACTTATCTCCCTCGATTTATTGAAAAATCTTGGCATCACAGAGGCAATCGCAACAACAAGCGCACCGCCCCCTTTAGAGATTATAAAACAAACTTGCGACCTACTTATCGTCTTACGTGATTTTCTTAAGGACTCAAAGGACCCAAGAAGAGAAGCATTAGTTGAGACCATTAAACATCTTGACACCTTCGAATCAATCAACTTGGATCAAACATTAAAAATACTAATCAAAATCTCAGATCCCTCCCGCCTCACCCTGACGCTAAAACTATCGCCCGAGGCCTCTAATCTTGGCATTCAGTTTGCCTTCTACCAGTCGTCGTCAACTGAAGAAATCCTCAATCACAGAAATGCAGTAGCGGAAAACAACGACAACAGAAACGACCGCTATGGCACAAGCAAACACCGGGTTAATAACGGTCTCTACCTGCATATCCCCGCCAATGTAGCCATACCCCAAGACCTCTCCATAGCCAGCGCCAGCTACATCAGCGAGGCAGGCATCGTCGCAGCAGCACCCACCGCGCTGACCATCAACCCACCGTTCACCGGAAAAGCCTTTACCCCCGCTGACTCACTCTGCGCCGACTATGCCAATACCCTGGGGTCGGAAGTATATGATGTCACTGGCGCCACCGAGAACGGTGTCGATCCCAGAACGGGACTGTTCCATGCCCATTACCCCATAGGCGTCATCCGCGGTCTTGCCGGCAAAGGCCCGGAAATCGACCTCAGGCTGCACTACTCGGCTACACGCGCCAACGAAGGCGGGCAGGGAGACGGCTGGGCCTTACGTTTTTCATCCTATGACAACCGTTTGCATCGACTGACACTGAGCAACGGGCAAACCGTGACATTAAGCTCCGATCACATCACTGGCGCCAAAGGCACAAATTCGCTGCGTATCAACGGCATTTCATTGTCCAACGCGCAAGGCACATTCGAGGAACTTGCACAACTCACCGTAACGTTTCCTTCCGGACGACGAGAAGTACTGACCGAGCCTCAGATATTCGACAGAAGAGAGCCCAGCGAGAATTATAAAAAAGCATTTTCGAACAAACTGGATAAAATTAAGGAAAACCTCGAACAGTGGCTCAAAGAAGCTGGAATGTCGCGTAACGACATTGACGGTATCGATAAACAACTCAAAGAAGTCGCCAAACTTAAATCCGATATCAACCGCAAGGCCCTGATACTTGTACCGTCCATTATCACTTCGCCACTGGGCGGGACACTGACACTGGAGTGGACAGGCAAAGAGGGACACATTCAGCTAAACGCAATTAAAGACGGCAGCATCACCTTACTGACCGCGACCCACGAAGCCCCCGTCGCCACCGGAAAATACGAAAGCACGTTCAGGGTCTGGCCAGATACGGGAGAGGAATACAGCGTCAAGCTTGAGATCCAGGATTGCCTGTTGACCACGCTGACCCGCAAGGGAAAGAACGACGCTGCGCCAACCCAAACCGTCGTGTTCGGCTACTGCGGTGAACCCGTACTGGACCGAGTGCTGAACTCGGTGGCGGAGGAGGACGGCTCACTGGAGGTGGTGAGCTATGCATCAACCTGGAAAACGTGGGACACCGAAAGTAGCAGTCTCATTCCTTTGTCACGGGTAGCACGCCATACCCTGGTGCCTGGCGCGGGTCAGCCAGCGATCAGCCACACCTGGCAATGGCGAGGCATCAACAATTTAGCCCAAGAAGATGGCAGTACATTTACCTCCACGCAAACGCTGGATAACGGCGACGACCTGGGCGGCCCGTTCACCCGTCGCACGTGGACGCTGAAGAATGGTTATCCCGTACTGACGGAAACGATTGAAGAGACCCCGGCATACTCCCGTACGACCACGCAAATGGAATACCCCGACGAAGTTCAAGGTAGCAGCATCACTGCGCAGTACCGCTGGGCGACTCAACCCATCAAAACCACCGTGACAACTGAAGGTTTGCAGGTGGCCCCGGTCACCACCGAGGAGAGTCAGTCATGAGTCAGATAACCGAAAGCACAGCCGCGATTGAAACCACCACCATGACCTATGACGTGGTACTGGGGCTGCCACAACAAATCGTGACTGACGATGGCCAGACTACATTTCTGTGCTATTACCCTGACACTACCGACAATAAAGTCCCCAAGGTCGAGAGCCTGCTAGAGGCTCTAAAGCTGGAAGACGCAACGCTGCTATCGGACGCCGTCAAGCTGAGATGCGCACAAATACCTGATACCGAACAGCCGCCGTTGATGGGCCAGTGTCAGTATCTGAGGTTCCCTGACAACAGTGTGTCGCAGGCAACACTCACCCTGTACGGCTACGCGCAAGCAACAAAAAACCAGCAGGGCGTGCTGACTCCAGACACTGTTTTGAGCCTGGAAGGCGTCGCCGTGGATACAAGCGAGGAGCCTTGGATCGTAACCATGGCGCCAGGGCGCACAGGGTTGTCAGTGAGCCTGCAGCAAGTTGTACGTAGCGACAGCGGTGATGCTCTCAAAACCGTGACAACCACCACCGTTTGGTACAAAGACAACAGCGCCCGTCAAACCCGCGTGCTGGTAGAGACCTTAACCGCTGATTCGACCGCTGGGACATTGCATGCGAAAAGTGAAACCACATTAAAAATCAAGAACAGCACATTTACATCCATCCTTTCCCAACAGATCCGGTCAGCCCGCAGCGGGCAGGTCTTACGCGAAACCCAACAGGATGAACTGGGCCAGCCAATAAACATGGTGCATCACACCTATGATGCCCGCGACCGGCTGCTCAGCAGCATTAAGTCTCCATACGACTTAAACCGCTTTTTACAGGGTACGGCACCAGATGGTGGCCAACCTCTCCAGACATTTGCGTGGATAGACGATGACAATGGCCCCTTAATCAGGACTATCGGGCCAGACGGTCGTTGTGGACAGGTGAGATATGACGGCCTGCAGCGCCCGATACGCTGGGAACTTCAGCGTACCGCCGGCACTGATCACGCTCAAAGCAACTACGTGTGCTTGCAGGAGGTCATTTATGGCGTGGATGGAGAGGTTGTACAGCAGCGCGTATATGACTATCTGCCGGGAGGCCTGCGCCTGAGCAATAACGGCATCCGTCTGTCGGACAAGCTTGGAGACTGGTTCTGGCAGGCAGAAAATAGCGCCACGAAAAATGAAGCGGATAGCCAGACCCTGACCACCGAAACCCTGACGGGCACCCTGCTCAAGGGGCCGCAGAACGCCTTGGAGATGACGCAGCGCAATCATCATAACGGCCAGGTAACGCTCAAGCAGATATATAAGCGCTGGGACGCCGACAGCAAAGCAGCAGTCGACACGGGCTTTTCGACTGAAGCGTTCGTTAATGCCAGGGGTCAACGCACCCGCGTTACAGAAATACTGCCCGGCAACGAAAAAGCGCGTCAATGGGATACAGCCTATGACGAACTGGGCCGCCGCAGCCAGATCAATGCTCCTGACGGGACAGTGGTCGAATGGGCATACCAGGGACTCAGCAGCATCCCCACCCACATCAGCGTGAAGGCCCAAAGCGGCGAGACGAAGGTACTGGGGCAACGGCGCTTGCACGGCGACGGCAATCAGGGAGACAAGATTAGCGCTCTGACTGTGGGAGCGGCTGGCTCAACCCAGCAATACACGTTTGATGACACAGGATATGTCAGGCCAGACAACACTCGGGTCTACGCCATACACAGTGATGACGGCAATACCGTTGCCTGGTATGAAAAAAAAACAACGTCACCTAGTAAAAGCCCTGGCAGGTTGCTGGGTGTCTTCAGTTACAACACGTTGACCCGAGCAATGCATGCCAACCGCCCAGCAACACCAGACGCTCCCCAAAGCACGATCACCTATTCGAGCGTGTATCCACAACTCCTGGGGCTCTATCGCACTGATCGAGTAATACGTGGTTTCTCACAGACGCGGCGCAGTCGACACTCCCTGCGGGGTGAGATAGCCGATGTGCTGCACCCCAGTGGGATTGCAACCCGTGCCTGGACGGATACACAAAACCGCCGTACTCGGGTACGACGTGGCCGTCTGGAATACCGTTATCGATATGGCGCACAGGGGGAGTGCGAGCAGGTGACCGTACAGGACATGGGCACGGGGCGAAAACAGACGGTGGATTATGTTTACGACGCGTTCGGCAGGGAAGCGCAGCGTACTTATCGGCTGGACGATAAGGTCAGGAGCCGATACGTACAGACTTGGTCTTCTATTGGGCAACTATTAACCAAGGCATGGTATCGAGACGGGGAAAGCACGGCTACCAGAACGGAAACATTCGAGTATTACACGACAGGGGACGGTGGGCGCGACGAACTGAAAGCCTGGTCCGTTGACACTGTCGACGGCTACGACGTTCTGGATGTAAATGGCGAGCCCCTCATCGATCAGGCCTATACCTATGATGCAATAGGTAATCTTCTGACCTGTACCTCCACCTTTGTGGGGGGTGAAATTGAAACGCGAACTTACAGTTATGAAAACAATACCCAACCCACTTGGCGCACAAAGGTTAGTGTCAGTAACGCATCTGGCACAGTAACAACAACATTGGATTATGACTCTAACGGCAACCTGACGACCAATCAGCAGAAACAGACACTCACCTACACCGCCACCGGCCAGTTGCAATCCGTCTACGCTCCAGAAACCGCGGCCTTGCTTGCCTCCTATGAATATGATGAAGAAGGGCGTCTGGCGGCACAGTGGGATGAAGCGAAGCAAGAACGCAGGATATTGCAATACAGCAATGACCAGTTGTGCGGTGAAGTGTGGCTGGATGCGCAAGGACAAACTATCAGACGTCGTGCTCTGGATGAAGAAGCCGGCCTGGCAGTGCACATGCGCGAAGGTCTGGGCGCAAGCGAAACCACCGCAATCTTATTTATCATGCCAGACCCCCAACATGGCGGTGGCGAAGAGTTTTCGCTGAACAGCCAGGGAGAATGGCAGAGCCGATCGGTCAATTTTACGCCATGGGGCGAAGCGCCACTGGCGGGATTGAATGCTATGAAAAGCGGCATGGGCTATAACAGCCAATGTGTCGATCCGATCACCGGGAGCTACCACCCCGGGCACGGCTACCGGGTATATGACCCAAGGCACCAGGCGTTTTATCAAGGCGATAACCTAAGCCCGTTTGGAGCTGGCGGGCTTAACGACAGGGCGTATTGTGCCGGCAGAGATCCGGTGAACTGGCATGACCCAAGCGGGCATATCATGATGAGCCGCCGTGACGAAGCCATGAGCCTGACTTCGCTTGACGACATGATCCGGGATACGGCCCCTCCCTACCACGAACCGGCAGAGTGGTGGGAATGGGCGCTGCTGGGAGTGTTTTTTGCTCTGGCAATTATCGGATCAATCGCGTCCGGGGGGTTGCTGGCCGCGATTCTCCTCACAGTTGGAACGGCAGCATTTGCCACGGGAGCCGCGTCCCTGGCACTTCAACAAAGCAACCCGGCCCTGTCGCAAGCACTCGGCTGGGTATCACTTGGGGTGAGCATGCTCGATCTCTTCGCCGGGGGCATCGCGAAAATAGGGGCAGCAATCGTAAGCGGCGCTCGCGCGGGCGCTCAAGCTTTGCGCGTCCTGCGTACTACCGTGAAACTCCACTGCGTTAGCAAGCTACTTAAAGCGCGAGCGCTAAAGGCGAGGAGCTGGGTTACCCAAAACCCACGGGCGCGAGCTAACGTTGAACTTGGTGGCACGATGAAAGAGATCGCCCACATTCAAGACAGCACTTACATGTTTGAAGATACTTACAACAAAGGGCGTCGTCTTAATATCGCCGGGCACGGCATTGAAGTTAACCCTGGTGAATTCAACATCTTTATAAATCGCCAAATCAAACCAATAACCATTTTAGGAAGGGACATAAAAATACCTAAAACTCCCGGCACCCTTGAATTATTCGGAACAGAAACTGTGTGGAACGCTAAAAAATTATACTCTGAGCTGATCCATCGAGGCGTCGACTTTGATCAATACGATACTATTCGTTTACTTATGTGTCACTCTTCAGAGGGGCCCAATTCGTTCGCGGCTCAATTTTCGAAGCTTACAAGGAGGCCAGTCAAGGGCTTTATTCAGCCCCTCACAGCAGCTCATGAACCTGAGGAAGTGGCTGAAATTCTTATAGAGGCTCAAAAATACTCACTAAGCACCCAAATTAAAAATACTTATGCACAAAAGCGCTACTTCACTGTAAGAAAATCAGGCTACATGGACAGTTCGACCAAAGAAATCCTCATGCCTATCTATAGGCCGCAGTGGTTCCCTAGCAGACCTGTAAAAGTTTCGTGATCAACCGATTTATCATTTTTTATATAGGAGCCTCTTGTGAGGCTCCGTCCTTTTATAAAAACCTCACTAATATAACAACCTGAAGAATCATAGTTTTTATATTTTTGCTGATGGAAATTTCAAACCCCAAGCTTGATCGGATATTCAAAGGTTTTATTGCTATTACCCCATGACCATTTCCAGGCTCGCGCCTTCCAGTAGTAAAGCTTCACAGTCCTCAGCCGATTGCGTTTGCGGCAGTCTCCTTGTCCAGAATTGCCTCAGTTCCGAGTTCTCGCAGACGTAGGTGTTATTTGTAGCTCGCGGCGGCGACGCATCTACATGCCTGAAACCTTCAGGGTGACGCAAATTTCGGTCCCCCTTCGGCACCTCGCTCTACGCGCAGCCCGCTATCCCCGTTATACTTGCCGGCTTTCCTGAATTAATGCCAACTAGGGTCCCGCCGCGCATGGATAAGACCTACCAGCCGCACGCCATTGAAACTTCCTGGTACAACACCTGGGAGTCCGAGAATTATTTCGCCCCGCAAGGCGCGGGCGATTCCTACACCATCATGATCCCGCCACCGAACGTCACTGGCAGCCTGCACATGGGCCATGGCTTCAACAACGCGATCATGGATGCGCTGATCCGTTTCCGCCGCATGCAGGGTCGAGACACCCTGTGGCAGCCGGGTACCGACCACGCCGGTATCGCCACGCAGATGCTGGTGGAGCGCCAACTCGAAGCCACCGGCCAGAACCGTCATGACCTGGGTCGCGAGAAATTCCTCGAGAAAGTCTGGGAATGGAAAGACCAGTCCGGCGGCAATATCAGCCGTCAGATTCGCCGCCTCGGCTCGTCCGTCGACTGGAGCCGCGAGCGCTTCACCATGGACGACGGGCTGTCGGAAGCCGTTAAAGAAGCCTTCGTGCGCCTGCATGAAGACGGCCTGATCTACCGCGGCAAGCGCCTGGTCAACTGGGACACCAAGTTGCACACGGCGATTTCCGACCTCGAAGTGGAAAACCACGACGAGAAAGGCTTCCTGTGGAACCTCAAGTACCCGCTGGCTGACAGCGCCAAGACCGCCGAGGGCAACGATTACCTGATCGTCGCCACCACCCGTCCGGAAACCATGCTCGGCGACGCCGCCGTCGCCGTTAACCCGAACGACGAGCGCTACCAGGCGCTGATCGGCAAGTTTGTCGAGCTGCCGCTGGTTGGCCGCCGCATCCCGATCATCGCGGACGACTACTGCGACCCCGAGTTCGGCACCGGCTGCGTGAAAATCACCCCGGCCCACGACTTCAACGACTACGAAGTCGGCAAGCGCCACAACCTGCCGCTACTGAACATCTTCGACAAGAACGCCGCCGTATTGCCGGCCTGCCAGGTGTTCAACCTGGACGGCACGCTGAACGACAGCATCGACAGCAAGATCCCGGCCGAATACGCCGGCCTCGACCGTTTCGAAGCACGCAAGCAGATCGTGGCCGCGTTCGACGCCGCCGGTTTGCTGGTGAGCGTCGACGACCACGGCCTGAAAGTGCCGAAGGGCGACCGTTCCGGCACCGTAATCGAGCCGTGGCTGACCGACCAGTGGTACGTGTCCACCAAGCCGCTGGCCGAGCCTGCGATTGCCGCCGTGGAAGATGGTCGTATCCAGTTCGTGCCCAAGCAGTACGAAAACATGTACTTCTCGTGGATGCGCGACATCCAGGACTGGTGCATCAGCCGTCAGCTGTGGTGGGGCCACCGGATCCCGGCCTGGTACGACGAGTCGGGCAAAGTCTATGTAGGCCGCGACGAAGCCCAAGTGCGTGCCAAGCACAACCTGGGCCCGGATGTTGCGCTACAACAAGACAACGATGTGCTGGACACCTGGTTCAGCTCCGGCCTGTGGACCTTCTCGACCCTGGGCTGGCCACAGCAGACCGAGTTCCTGAAGAAATTCCACTCCACTGACGTGCTGGTTACCGGCTTCGACATCATTTTCTTCTGGGTTGCCCGGATGATCATGCTCACCATGCATCTGGTGAAGAACGAGGACGGCACGCCGCAGGTTCCGTTCAAGACCGTGTACGTACACGGCCTGGTGCGTGATGGCCAGGGCCAGAAGATGTCCAAGTCCAAGGGCAACGTCCTCGACCCGCTGGACATCATCGACGGCATCGACCTGGAAACCCTGGTGCAGAAACGCACCTCGGGCCTGATGCAGCCGAAACTGGCGAAGAAGATCGAAAAGCAGACCCGCGACGAATTCGCCGATGGCATCGCCAGCTACGGCACCGATGCCCTGCGCTTTACCTTCTGCTCCCTGGCATCCACCGGTCGCGACATCAAGTTCGACATGGGCCGCGTCGAAGGCTATCGCAACTTCTGCAACAAGATCTGGAACGCCGCGCGCTACGTGCTGGATAAGGGCGAAGACTGCGGCCAGAACGGCGAAGCCTATGAGCTGAGCCTGGCCGACCGCTGGATCATCTCGCAGCTGCAACGTACCGAAGCCGAAGTGACCCGCCAGCTCGACCAGTTCCGTTTCGACCTCGCGGCGCAGGCCTTGTACGAGTTCATCTGGAACCAGTATTGCGACTGGTACCTGGAACTGTCCAAGCCGGTGCTGTGGGACGAAAACGCGCCGGTTGAACGCCAGCGCGGCACCCGTCGCACCCTGGTGCGCGTGTTGGAAGTGGCGTTGCGCCTGGCACATCCGTTCATGCCGTTCATCACCGAAGAAATCTGGCAGCGCCTGGCGCCGCTGGCTGGTATCGAAGGCAAGACCATCATGCTGCAGCCTTGGCCGGTGGCCAATGAATCACGCATCGATGAAGCCGCCGAAAGCGATATCGAATGGCTCAAGACCCTGATGCTCGGCACGCGCAACATCCGCGCCGAAATGAACATCGGGCCGGGCAAGCCGTTGGCCGTGTTCGTGAAGAATGCCAGTGCCGAAGACCTGCGCCGTCTCACTGAGAACGATGCACTGCTCAAGAAGCTGGCGAAGCTGGAGTCGATTACTGTATTGGCCGAAGACGCCGAAGCACCGCTGTCCGCCACCGCACTGGTCGGCGAGATGGAAGTGCTGGTGCCGATGGCCGGCCTGATCGACAAGGGCGCGGAACTGGCCCGTCTCGACAAGGAAATCCTGCGTCTGCAAGGCGAAGTACAGCGAGTGGGTGGCAAGCTGTCCAACGCCGCCTTCGTCGACAAGGCGCCGGCCGAAGTCATCGACAAAGAGCGCGCCAAACTGGCTGAAGCTGAACAGGCTTTGGGCAAGCTGGCAGAGCAACATGCGCGGATTTCCAGCCTGTAAGGTGGGCACCGTGTAGGAAAAGGGGCCTTTACACAGTCTGTCCGGGCCTCTTTTTTCTGCTTGAAAACCCAATCAGTGTGGGATCTGGCTTGCCTGCGATGGCATCACCCGGGCTTGGTAGTTACACCGCGTCGCCTGCATCGCAGGCAAGCCAGCTCCCACATTTGAACGAGTTGTGCTCATCAAGATGTGTGACAATGCACGTCACTTTGAGCCAACACCAGAATCAACATGACCGCCCCCAGCACACCTAAACCTCCGCGCAAGAAGCCTAAAACCGCAGCCACGGCCAAACCCGTCGCACTGCGCAAAGAGGCCACCCTGCACCCGCGCAACCGCCACACGGGCCGTTACGACTTCCCGGCGCTGATCAAGACCACACCGGAACTGGCGCAATTCGTGATCATCAACCCGTATGGCAAGGAAAGCATCGACTTCGCCAGCCCCGATGCGGTGCGGGTGTTCAACCGGGCGTTGCTCAAATCGTTCTATGGCATCCAGCATTGGGATATCCCGGCAGATTACCTGTGCCCACCGGTACCAGGACGCGCGGACTATGTACACTTCCTCGCCGATCTGCTGGCCAGCACCAATGAAGGCAAGATTCCGCGGGGTTCGATCGTCAAAGTGCTGGACATCGGTATGGGCGCCAACTGTGTCTACCCGCTGATTGGCTACATGGAGTACCGCTGGAACTTCCTCGGCTCGGAAGTCGACCCGACCGCCGTGGCCGCGGCCAAGGCGATCGTGCAGTCCAACGACCTGAGCAAGGTCATCCAGTTGCGCTTGCAAGCCAACCCCAAGCACATCCTGCTGGGCCTGTTGGAGCCGGGTGAGCGCTTTGACCTGACGATGTGCAACCCACCGTTCCACGCCTCCATGGACGAAGCCACCAAAGGCAGCGAGCGTAAATGGCGCGCCCTGGGCAAAGCCGATCCCAAGCGCAAGTTGCCGGTGCTGAACTTTGGTGGCCAGTCGGCTGAGTTGTGGTGTGAAGGCGGCGAAGTGCGTTTTGTGACACAGCTTATTGCTGAGAGCGCGCACTTTGCCCACAAGGTGTTGTGGTTCAGCACCCTGGTGTCGAAAGCGTCAAACTTGCCCGCGATCGAGACAGCCCTGAAAAAAGCCGGCGCGCTGGAAAGCCAAGTGGTGGAAATGTCCCAAGGCCAGAAGCAAAGCCGCTTTGTCGCCTGGACCTTCCAGACCAAGAACGAACAGCAGATCTGGCGTCAGCGCTGGGTTCGCGACTGATAAATCGCAGGCAACAAAAAACCGTGCCCGGATCGCTCCGGAGCACGGTTTTTTTGCTGCGTCTTACTTGTTGACCGAGTCGGTCAGGCCTTTGGCCACAACCAGCTTGATCACTTTCTTGGCAGCGATTTCGATGGCTGCGCCAGTCGACGGATTACGGCCAGTACGGGCAGGACGCTCAGTCACTTTCAATTTGCCAACGCCTGGCAGAGTGATTTCGCCGCCATTTTCCAGCTGATCAGCAACGATTTGGCCCAGTTGGTCCAGCAGAGCACGCACGGTGGTTTTAGGTGCGTCTACAGCTTCAGCCAAGTCAGCGATCAGTTGGTCTTTAGTAATAGCCATTGTGGTGTTCCTTCCCTATCAAATTCATTTGGATTGCAGAGTGCAGTGTCAGCTATCGAGCCCGACCGTCATGGTCTGGCACCCCTGGCCATAACCACGAGAGATCGGGGTTATAGATACCAGAAACGGGGTTTGGTTCGACCTGACAAATGCTGAATGCACGCTTAACGCTGAGACTTCGCGTAAGACGGGGCAAAACTAGCACAGAGACGGGGAAATATCCGCCTCTAGCTACCCATTTGGTCAGCTTTATCGCTCTAAAACGTGAAAAAACCCCATATGGGCCGTCGGAAGGCAGCCAAACTGCCCATCAGACCCTCTACGACCAACGGGTGCGGTACACTGGCGACTTTTTCCGGGGAGCTGCGCTGCTCCCATTCAACCAGCCGAGAAGCCCATGCCGATCCGTCATTGCATTGTCCACCTGATCGACAAAAAACCCGACGGCACACCTGCAGTTCTCCATGCCCGCGACTCCGAACTTGCCGAGTCGGCGGCCATCGAGAACATGCTTGCCGACCTCAACGAGAGCTATAACGCCAAACAAGGCAAGGCATGGGGCTTGTTCCATGCCGAGTCCGGCGCGCACCCGTTCAGCGGCTGGTTGAAGGAGTATTTCGACGGCGGCAAGGACTTCACGGCATTCAGCCGGATTGCCGTTGAACATCTGCAAAAGCTGATGGAAGAGTCCAACCTTTCTGTCGGTGGCCACGTGTTGTTTGCCCACTATCAGCAAGGCATGACCGACTACCTGGCCATCGCCCTGCTGCACCACAGTGAAGGCGTGGCGGTGACCGATCAACTGGATGTGACGCCCTCGCGTCACCTGGATCTGGGGCAGTTGCACCTGGCCGCACGGATCAATATCTCCGAGTGGCAGAACAACAAACAATCGAAGCAGTACATTTCGTTTATCAAGGGCAAGAACGGCAAGAAGGTCTCGGAATACTTCCGCGACTTTATCGGCTGCCAGGAAGGCGTCGACGGTCCGGGTGAAACCCGCACCTTGCTCAAGGCCTTCAGTGACTTCGTCGAAAGCGAAGATCTGCCGGACGAATCCGCCCGCGAGAAAACCAAGACCCTGGTGGACTATGCCAGCAGCCAGGCCAAGCTCGGTGAGCCGATGGGCCTGGAAGAGCTGTCGGGGCTGATTGACGAAGATCGGCCGAAAGCCTTCTACGACCATATCCGCAACAAGGATTACGGCCTGTCGCCGGAGATTCCGGCGGATAAGCGCACCCTCAACCAGTTCCGCCGCTTCACCGGGCGCGCCGAAGGCCTGTCCATCAGTTTCGAAGCGCACCTGCTGGGTGACAAGATCGAATACGACGAAGCAGCCGGCACGCTGATCATCAAGGGTCTGCCGACGCAACTGACCGACCAGCTCAAGCGCCGCAACTGATGCTCGGCGGGGTCCTGAAGAAAGTCCTGCTGGTGTTGCTGGTGGTGGTCGTTATCCAGAACTGGGGCAAGATCGAGCGTTTGTTCAACCCTTCCGGAGTGGCAACCGAGCAGGTCCGCGCCAACGCTCGGGTCACGCTGTACACCACAGACTGGTGTGGGTACTGCAAACAGATCCAGCGTTTTCTCGATCAGAAAGGCGTTCCCTACACCACGATCGATATCGACAAAGACGCCGAGGGCCGCAAGGCCTACACAGCCCTGGGCGGCGGCGGGATTCCATTTGCCGATGTGAATGGCACGCTGCTGCGCGATTACAATCCGGAGGCAATCGACACTGCGCTAAAACAGCAACAGCGGTTGCCTTAGTCGATGCGAAACCCCAGGCGCGGGAAATGCACATGCACCGTACCGCCGTGCTCATCGCTACGACGCAGGATCAGCTCTTCGCGACCGGCAAACAGCAACTCTCCCGCCACAGGATCAATCCCGTAGTCAATCGCGGCAATCGTCACCTGCTGGCCCGCCTTGAAGCCATTCGGGTCTTCGAACATGTCCCGGGGCAAAGCGGCGGGCGTGGCGTTTCGAGCCACCTCCAGCGCTTGTTCGGCGCTCATTTCGCTGGCGGAGCCCTGCCCGAAGTCCAGTACCCGGGCCAACCATGCCGCAACGCCAGGATAGGCATCGACCAAAGGTGCGGTCACCGGCGTCGCCTTGAGGAACCACAAGGGGTGCGCCATGGCAAAGTCAGCAATGCACGGCTCACCGAACAGAAAGCCGCCTGGCTGCTCCTGCAACTGTTGCTCCAGGCGTGCCATGATTGTCGGCCATTGATGCTGCGCCAGCGCCAACGGTACGCGTGTTGCGCTGCCGCCGCTGAACAGGCCCGTACGGTCGGCGATAAACGCCTTGAGCGCTTCCGGGGGCAGCTTGGCAAAACGTACCGCCACCGACTCAGGTTGGAACACCAGGCTGACCGCATGGGCGAACACCACGGAATCGGCCCAACCGGCAAACGCCTGCGCGATCATTGCCTGTTGTGCGGGAAACAGGGTCGGTGTTGGTTGTTGCTGTTCCAGGCGGCGAGCGATGAGTGCGGTATCGCAATAGATATCGGCGCCAATCTGCAATACCGGGGTTTTGCGGTAGCCACCAGTCAAGGCCGTCAGGTCCGGCTTAGGCATCATCGGTGGGATATGCACCGAGCGCCAGGACAGGCCCTTGAAGCCCAGCAACAGGCGAGCCTTTTGTGCAAACGGTGATGCAGGGTAATGATGAAGAATCAACTCAGACATACTGGCATCCGCTTGATGGGTGGGCGTGCAGCTTAACGCGCCAATACATCGTGGCCTACCCGTACGCCTGATGGGCATTTATCAATCAGCGTGATGATGCACTGGCCACCAGGCACTCCTTGGCGCTTTTCTTGAGCTTCTTGATCAGGCGTTCCTGGCGCAGCGCTTCACTCTTGCTGGGGCAGGCTTCGGTATAGACCAGCGCCACCGCAGGGCTTGAGAGAAAAAAGCGCGCGCCCTTGCCGCTCTGGTGAGAGGCAAAGCGGCGTACCGGGTCATTGCTGATCCCGCAATACAACGAGCCATTGGCCGCGCGAACCAGATAGACAAACCAAGGCTTCGGCGCGACGGGTTCAAGCGGATTGTTCACAAGGTGTTCTGGCAAACGCAACGGATCTCCCTCTTATCCACGACCGGCCTGAAACGCCTTCAACCCTTTCAAGGCCTGGACCCGCACCGCATTGCGCACTAACGGCGTCCAGCCCAGCAATAGGCCTTTGGTGCCCAGGGCCTGGCGAGACCAGCGCCACAGGTCGAAGTGATCATGGTGTTCGCAAATCCTGGCGTCGCGAAACACAAACCGCGCCTGGATATCGTTGACCACGGTGTTGCCTGTGGCGCCGAACAGGTAAGTCGCCACCCAATGGGCACTGCCAGTGGACTCGTCACTGCGCACAGTATCAAAGGTCAGGGAAAAGTCCTTGGCGCGTGTGGTCAGCATACGCCACATATCGCCAGCGGCATGCCCGTGCAACTCACCGAAGGCAGGATCGCTGAACACCACATCGTCCGTATAGCAGGCCGCCATGGCCTCGGCATCCAGACGCTGAAAGGCCTCATAGAAACGGGTGATCAGGGCGTTGTGGGCATCACTCATGGGCAACCTCCGAAAGTCGTTTCAATAGACCTGCAAGATAATCCGGCATCGCGGCGAAGACTATCGTCATTCGCCACGCAAATAGCCTCAGCGCTGATCTGTGACTTTTTCACTGCTGACCCCAACGTACAACGCCCTGCCCGCCCCGAGCCCGGCGATGATCGCACCCAGGCCGATGACCGCGAATATCCATCCGATCGCGTCCCAGCCACCGGTCCAATCGTGCACCAGGCCGACCGCCAAGGGCCCCAGGGAGGCCAGGGTGTAACCGATACCTTGGGCCATGCTCGAAAGGTTGGCAGCAACATGCGAGTCCCGTGAGCGCAGCACAATCAAGGTCAGGGCCAGGCTGAACGTGCCGCCTTGCCCCAGCCCCAGGAGAATCGCCCAGCCCCACAAACCTTCCAGCGGTGCATACAGGCAACCGAACAACCCGCCGAGGGTCAGCAGCATCACAATCACGATTGCCAGGCGCTGATCCTTGCCGCGGGTGGCCAGCCACGGCGCCGCCAGGGAGCTGGCCAGTTGAACAATCACCGAGCCCGACAACACCAGCCCCGCCTGGGTCGCGGTTAGCCCGCGCCCGATAAGGACCGAAGGCAACCAGCCAAAAACGATATAGGCCAGGGACGATTGCAGCCCCATGTACACGGTCACTTGCCAGGCCAGACGATCACGCAGCAAACCGCGCACGCGGTACGCCACCTGGTGCGTACCCTGCTTCTGGCCGATCTGGGGCAACCAGCACAGCACCGCCACCAGTGCCGGCAGCACCCAGAAACCCAGGCCGATACTCCAGCTGTCAGCAAAATAATGACTCAAGGGTACGGTGGCACCGGCTGCAAGCGCCGCACCCAGGCACAGGGCCATGGTGTAGACGCCGGTCATGGTCCCGGCGTGCCTGGCAAAGTCACGCTTGACGATACCGGGCAACAGCACGCCGATGATGCCGATACTGGCACCGGCCAACAGGCTGCCGGCAAACAGTCCGACCTCACCAAAGGAGCTGCGCAAAATGATCCCGCCGCCCAGGGTCAACAAGATTCCCAGCACGACCCGCTCGGCGCCAAAGCGCCGTGCCAGGATCGGAGCCAGCGGTGCAAACAGGCCCAGGCAGAGTACCGGCAAGGTGGTCAGCAAGCCGGCCCTGGCCGCTGAAAGGCCGAGGCTTGCCGACACTTCGCTGAGCAACGGCGCCATGCTCGATAGCGCCGGGCGCAGGTTCAACGCAACCAGAATCAGGCCCAGCAGCAACAGCCATGGGCGGTTGACCACAGGCACGTGGTGCTGAACTTGCGCATCATCGGCCTCCGCGTCGATCAGCAGTTCTTCAAGGGCACTTTTTGAATCGGGCTGTTCTTTACGCAACATGGCCTGCTCGGGTTCAAGGTTCATTGATCAATTGCCGGGAAAGGGTCTTGGCGAGTTCCGCGTCCTGTTGCTCCACGGCATCAAGCAGCGCACCGTGCAGGTCGAAAACGGCTTGGCGACGTGGCTGGGCACTGAGGGTTTGACGCAGATGCGCGCCGACAATGCTCGAAAAGTAGTGATACAACTCGCTCAACGCAGGGTTGTGCGCAGCCTCCACGAGACGGCGATGGAAGATCAGGTCGGCGCAGATATACGCCTCCAGTTCACCATGGTAATGCGCCGCACTCTTGGCGAGCGCCTCACGCAAGGCCTGCAGGTCTTCATCGGTACGCCGCAACGCGGCCAGGCCAACGGCTTCGACTTCAAGAATCTGCCGTGTCTCCTGGGCCTGGGCCAAAGAGCAATGAGACATGGCCCTCATCGCCCCCAACGGGTCAGTCATCGAACGCAGGTAACTGCCATCGCCCTGACGAATCTCGATCAACCCTGAAAACGCCAATACGCGCATGGCTTCGCGCACGGTATTGCGGCTGATGCCCAGCTCGGCGGACAGTTCGGGTTCGGTGGGCAAGCGCGCGCCCACCGCCCATTTGCCCTGGGTGATGCGCTGGCGCAACTGCTCCAGGGCCTGATCGACCAGGGAGCGTTTGATCAAGGGAGCGATATCTGTCATGACCTGCAGGCTTTCGTCCAATCATAGGATGAATTTACCTACAGCTTATTCGGACTTTCCTACAGAAACAACGCATCGGTTTTTAAGAAGGGAAGCGGACAAAAACAAACCCGGCCCTGGAGCCTAATGCCGGTCAGTCAAAAAGCAGAACCTGTGGGAGCGGGCTTGCTCCACAGGGGGGTTGCTTAACTGACCGGCATTAGGCTCCAGAACCGGGTTTATTGTCAGGCGTCACACTTCAATCAATGAAGGATCTGGCTCAAGAACAGCTTGGTCCGGTCATTCTGCGGGTTGTCGAAGAAGTCGTTCGGCGCCGCCTGTTCGACAATCTCGCCCTTGTCCATGAAGATCACGCGGTTGGCCACGGTTCGCGCAAAGCCCATTTCATGGGTTACGCAGAGCATGGTCATGCCGTCTTCGGCCAGGCCGATCATAGTGTCGAGCACTTCCTTGACCATCTCCGGATCGAGCGCTGAAGTGGGCTCATCGAACAGCATGATTTTCGGCTTCATGCACAGCGCCCGGGCAATCGCCACGCGCTGTTGCTGCCCCCCGGACAGTTGCCCCGGAAACTTGTGGGCCTGCTCCGGGATACGCACCCGCTCCAGGTAATGCATGGCGATTTCCTCGGCCTTGCGCTTGGGCATCTTGCGCACCCACATCGGCGCCAGCGTGCAGTTCTGCAAGATGGTCAGGTGCGGGAACAGGTTGAAGTGCTGGAACACCATGCCGACTTCACGGCGCACCGTTTCGATCTGCTTGAGGTCGTTGGTCAGTTCTACGCCGTCGACCACGATGCGGCCCTGCTGATGCTCTTCCAGGCGATTGAGGCAGCGGATGGTGGTCGACTTACCCGAGCCCGACGGACCGCACAGCACAATACGCTCGCCCGGCTTGACGTTGAGGTTGATGTCTTTCAATACGTGGAACTGGCCGTACCACTTGTTGACGCCCTGCATCTGGATAATGCCTTCAGGGCTCACAGGCTGTTTGATTGCTTCGCTCATCATTGGAACTCCTAACGCTTGTGGCCTGTGTCGAGCTTGCGTTCCAGGTGCATGGAATAGCGCGACATACCAAAACAGAAAATCCAGAACACCAGGGCGGCGAACACATAGCCTTCGGTGGCCATGCCCAGCCATTTGGGATCGGCGGCGGCTTGCTTGACACTGTTGAGCAGGTCGAACAGGCCGATAATGATCACAAGGCTGGTGTCCTTGAACAGCGCGATGAAGGTGTTGACGATCCCCGGGATCACCATCTTCAAGGCCTGCGGCAAAATCACCAGGCCCATGCTGCGCCAGTAACCCAGCCCCATCGCGGCAGCGGCTTCGTACTGCCCCTTGGGAATCGCCTGCAAGCCACCGCGCACCACTTCAGCCACATAGGCCGACTGGAACAGAATCACCCCGATCAGTGCTCGCAGCAGCTTGTCGAAGTTCATGCCTTCGGGCAGGAACAGCGGCAGCATCACCGAAGACATGAACAGCACAGTGATCAACGGCACGCCGCGCCAGAACTCGATGAAGGTCACGCAGACCACACGAATCGCCGGCATGTTGGAGCGTCGTCCCAGCGCCAGCACAATCCCCAGCGGCAAGGCGCCAGCAATGCCGACCGTGGCGATCACCAGCGTCAACATCAACCCGCCCCATTGGCTGGTCGCCACGGTAGTCAGGCCGAACACGCCACCGTGCAACAGACACCAGGCGATGATTGGATACAGCACCAGGAAACCCAGGCCGTAGATTGCCTTGCGCGGGAAGCGCGAGATGAACAAGGGCGCCACGCCAACAATCGCCGACCATACGGTCAGGTCCACGCGCCAACGCAAGTCCACCGGGTAGTAGCCATACATGAACTGGCCGAAGCGCTGTTGGATAAACACCCAGCAGGCGCCTTCCTTGGTGCAGTCAGCCTGGGTGGTGCCGACCCAATTGGCGTCGATGATCGCCCAACCGAGAATCGGCGGGACCACAAGGTAAATCAGGTAGAACGCGAACAATGTCAGCAAGGTGTTGAGCCAACTGGAGAACATGTTCGCGCGCATCCATGCCACCACGCCGATGCTGCTGCTTGGCGGGGGCATGTCGGGTTTGAAAGTATGGGATGTCATGCGCGTTTCCTCACCGCTCGATCAGCGCAATGCGCTTGTTGTACCAGTTCATCAGCAAGGAAATGCTGATACTGATCGCCAGGTACACACTCATGGTGATGGCAATGACTTCGATTGCCTGCCCGGTCTGGTTCAACACCGTACCGGCAAACAGCGAGACCATTTCCGGATACCCGATACCGGCCGCCAGCGAAGAGTTCTTCGCCAGGTTCAGGTATTGGCTGGTAAGCGGTGGAATGATCACGCGAAGGGCTTGCGGGATGATCACTTTGCGCAGGGTCGGACCATTGCGCAGCCCCAACGAGTGCGCCGCTTCGGTTTGGCCGTGGCTCACCGACTTGATCCCGGAGCGCACGATTTCAGCGATGAACGCTGCGGTGTAAACCGTCAGGGCCAAGGTCAGCGCCAGCAGTTCGGGGATCAGCACCCAGCCACCGACGAAGTTGAAACCCTTGAGTTCCGGCATCTCCCAGTGCACTGGTGCGCCGAAGATCGGGATACACAGCGCCGGGATCGCCAGCAGCAACCCCAGTCCGACCCAGAACTTGTGGAACGGCTGACCGGTGGTTTCAAAACGTTTGTTGGCCCAACGGGTCATCAGCACGATGGCAACGACAGCCAGCACAACGCTGGTCACGAATGGCCAGAACCCGTCAGCGGCCAGTGCCGCCGGCATGTTCAGACCACGACTGCTGACAAAGAACACATCACCGAAGTTATGGCTGGCGCGCGGTCCAGGCATGGTCAGGAACACGGCGAAGTACCAGAACAGGATCTGCAGAAGTGGCGGAATGTTGCGAAAAACCTCCACAAATACGGTTGCCAGCTTGGCAACGATCCAGTTCTTCGACAGTCGGGCCACACCCACGATGAAACCCAGAATCGTCGCCAGGATTACACCGATGAACGTCACCAACAGCGTGTTGAGCAGCCCGATGACGAAGACGCGGGCATAACTGTCCGCTTCGGTGTAGTCGATCAGGGTTTGAGCGATGCCGAAACCGGCACTGCGCTCCAGAAAGCTGAAACCGGAGGTAATGCCCCGGTGTTCAAGGTTGGTTTGCGTGTTATCGAACAGAAACCAGCCCAACGAGACGACCGCCACAATCGTGACGATCTGAAATACCCAGGCACGCACGCGTGGATCGCTGAGGCTGAGCCTCTGCTTGGGTGCGCCAATTGAATTTTGCATGAAGTGCCCCGCAAAGAATGGAACAGAACATCACCCGGCGGTTGGCCCACCGGGTGACAGAACCATCAGCGCACTGGTGGTGCGTATTGAATGCCGCCGTTGTTCCACAGCGCGTTCAGGCCGCGGTCGATTTCCAGCGGGGTGCTCTTGCCCAGGTTTTTCTCGAATACTTCGCCGTAGTTGCCGACTTGCTTGACGACTTGCACAACCCAGTCTTTCGGCAGTTTCAGGTCCTTGCCGTATTCGCCGTCGGCACCGAGCATACGAGCGACGTCCGGGTTCTTGGTGGACTTGGCTTCGGCTTCGACGTTTTTCGAGGTAATGCCGGCTTCTTCAGCATTGAGCATGGCGTAGCCAGTCCAGCGCACGACTGCCAGCCACTCGTCGTCGCCATTACGCACGACCGGGCCCAGTGGTTCCTTGGAAATTGTTTCCGGCAGCACCACGTAGTCTTTCGGCGCAGCCAGTTTGCTGCGCTGGGCGAACAGTTGGGACTTGTCGGAGGTCAGCACGTCGCAACGCCCGGACTCCAGTGACTTGGCACTTTCGTCGGAGGTGTCGAACGTGATCGGGGTGTATTTCAGGCCGTTGCCACGGAAGTAATCGGAAACGTTCAGCTCAGTGGTGGTACCGGCCTGGATGCAGATGGTTGCACCGTCCAGTTCCTTGGCGCTCTTGACCCCAAGCTTTTTGTTTACCAGGAAGCCAATGCCATCGTAGTAGGTGATGAAGCCCGGGAATTTCAGGCCCATGCCCGCGTCACGGGAGCTGGTCATGGTGGTGTTGCGCGACAGGATGTCAATTTCGCCGGACTGCAGCGCGGTGAAACGCTCCTTGGCATTCAATTGACTGAATTTGACTTTGGTCGCGTCGCCAAATACAGCGGCGGCGACAGCACGGCAGAAGTCAGCATCGATGCCGAGGATCTTGCCAGTAGCATCCGGTACCGAGAAACCCGGCAAGCCGTCGCTCACACCACATTGCACAAAGCCCTTCTTCTGTACCGCATCCAGAGTGGCGCCCGCTTGCGCGAAACCGCTGATACCCAATACGGTCGCCGCAGTCACGATGGCCAGGGTGGATTTCAATACCTTCATTCAAACCTCCAGTTTTGCTCTTGTTGTGTCGGAGCTGCAGCTTCACCGCACCCTTTTGAGGCGATATCGACCCATGTTGGTTTTTTTTGGGGTCGAACGGTACGAAGCTGTTGCTGTAAGTCCAGTTGCTATCCTGCAAGCGGTCGTCACTGATAGTGTTACCGTCACAGAAGAGACCTGACATCGCCTTAGGCATAGCAAGCGCCGTACCAGAGTGTCGACTAAGTCGATTCAGCCTGCGGTCAATAGAAAAAGATTCAACCTGGCGACATCTTCTTAACAGATCAACCTGTCGCGCACTGCGCCGATGCACCGCCGCGTTGCGCGCGCACATTAATGGAGCACACATGAGCGAACCCTTGATTCTTCAGCCCGCCAAGCCCGCAGACGCTTGCGTTATCTGGTTGCATGGCCTGGGCGCCGACCGCTACGACTTTCTGCCGGTGGCCGAGGCGCTGCAGGAAGCGCTGCTGTCCACCCGCTTCGTTTTGCCTCAGGCGCCAACCCGCGCGGTGACTATTAATGGCGGCTACGAGATGCCCAGTTGGTACGACATCAAGGCCATGAGCCCCGCTCGTTCCATCAGCCTGGAAGAGTTGGAGACTTCGGCGAAAACCGTCACTGATTTGATCGAGGCGCAAAAAAGCAGCGGGATAGACGCTTCGCGAATTTTCCTTGCTGGTTTTTCCCAAGGTGGAGCCGTGGTATTGCACACCGCGTTTCTCAAATGGCAGGGCGCCTTGGGTGGTGTTATCGCGCTGTCGACCTATGCGCCGACCTTCAGCGATGAGCTTGAGTTATCCGCCAGCCAGCAACGCATTCCCACCCTCTGCCTGCACGGCCAATACGACGAGGTGGTGCAAAATGCCATGGGCCGCAGCGCCTACGAGCATTTAAAGCAGCGCGGTGTCACCGTTACATGGCAGGAATACCCAATGGGCCATGAAGTGTTACCCCAGGAGATACGCGATATCGGTACCTGGCTGATTGCCCGCCTGGGCGGAAAAACAAACATTGTGTAGCCGTATGACCAACGCACTACGCCGCGCCCGATTCTTGCATTACACTGGCCGGCGTATATTCCTTAACCAATTGATGAGATGACCGTGCTCAAAGCACTCAAAAAGATGTTCGGTAAAAGCGAGGCTGAGCCGCTCCCCCCTGTTGCCGGCGTACCTGCAAAAGTTTCGGGCAGCCGCAACGAGCCTCGACAGCCCGGCCGAAGCGCCCCCGCTGCCTCGCCGAAACAGTCGCCCGCAACGCCCGCAGCTGAGGTTCAAGCCACCGTCCCCCTGCCTGAAAAACCACGCCGCGAACGCGCACCAAAGCCTGTCGTAAAGCCGTGGAAACTGGAAGACTTCGTCGTCGAACCCCAGGAAGGCAAAACCCGCTTTCATGATTTCAAGCTCGCCCCGGAACTGATGCACGCCATCCAGGACCTGGGCTTCCCGTACTGCACGCCGATCCAGGCGCAGGTATTGGGCTTTACCCTCGCGGGCAAGGACGCCATCGGCCGCGCCCAGACCGGCACCGGCAAGACCGCTGCGTTCCTGATTTCGATCATTACCCAGTTGCTGCAGACCCCGCCGCCCAAAGAGCGCTACATGGGTGAGCCGCGCGCACTGATCATCGCCCCGACCCGGGAACTGGTAGTGCAGATCGCCAAGGACGCCGCCGACCTGACCAAGTACACCGGCCTCAACGTCATGACGTTCGTCGGCGGCATGGACTTCGACAAACAGCTCAAGCACCTGGAAGCGCGTCATTGCGACATCCTGGTAGCCACGCCGGGCCGTTTGCTGGACTTCAACCAGCGCGGCGACGTCCACCTGGACATGGTTGAAGTAATGGTGCTGGACGAAGCCGACCGTATGCTCGATATGGGCTTCATCCCCCAAGTACGCCAGATCATTCGCCAGACCCCGCCGAAAAACGAGCGCCAGACGCTGCTGTTCTCCGCAACCTTCACCGAAGACGTGATGAACCTCGCCAAGCAGTGGACCACCGAGCCGTCCATCGTCGAGATCGAAGCGCTGAACGTCGCCAGTGAAAACGTAGAACAACACATCTACGCCGTAGCCGGTGCCGACAAGTACAAGTTGCTCTACAACCTGGTCAACGACAACGGTTGGGAGCGGGTGATGGTGTTCGCCAACCGCAAGGATGAAGTGCGACGCATCGAAGAGCGCCTGGTACGCGATGGCGTCAACGCCGCGCAACTGTCTGGCGATGTGCCGCAGCACAAGCGGATCAAGACCCTCGAAGGCTTTCGCGAAGGCAAGATCCGTGTGCTGGTAGCCACCGACGTGGCCGGTCGCGGGATTCATATCGATGGCATCAGCCACGTGATCAACTTCACACTGCCGGAAGTGCCGGACGACTACGTGCACCGCATTGGACGTACTGGCCGCGCGGGGGCTGCAGGCGTGTCCATCAGCTTTGCCGGTGAAGACGACTCGTATCAATTGCCGTCGATCGAAGCTCTGTTGGGTCGCAAGATCAGTTGCGAAACGCCAGCGACGCACCTGCTGCGTGCGGTCGAGCGCAAACGCCCATAAACCCTCCGGCAGGAGCGAGGAGGACGGCGTGAACCAGGCCGACTACATCATTATCGGTGGCGGCATTGCCGGCGCATCCGCCGGCTACTGGCTGTCGCATCACGCCCGGGTGATTGTGCTGGAACGTGAGTCAATGCCCGGCTATCACTCCACCGGCCGCTCCGCTGCGCTGTATATCGCGGCCTATGGCACGCCGCAAGTGCGTGCCCTGACCCTGGGCAGCCGCGCCTTCTTCGATCACCCTCCGGGAGGTTTCACCGAACATCCGTTGCTGACGCCCCGTGCCGAACTGCTGGTGGACTTTATCGGTGACCCTGACGAACTGCAGCGCCAGTATTTGAGCGCCAAGGCGTTGGTTGCACAGACTCGCTTGCTCGACATCGAGGAAGCCATGGCCATGATGCCGATCCTGCGCCGTGAAAAAGTCCATGGCGCCATCTACGACCCGACGGTCTGCGATATCGACACTGATGCGCTGTACCAGGGCTATTTGCGTGGTATCCGGCGCAACGGCGGCGTCATCCATACCGACCACGAAGTGCAGAAGCTGAGCCGTGATCCGGAAGGCCAATGGCAGGTGCGCACTTCGCAGCAACGCTTCAGTGCGCCGGTCATTATCAATGCGGCGGGCGCCTGGGCCGATCATGTCGGTGAGTTGGCCGGCGCAAGAAAAATCGGCCTGCAACCCAAACGGCGCAGCGCCTTTGTCTTCGCCCCGCCTGCCGGCCTGGATATCCATGGCTGGCCGGAACTGGCGGCCCTCGACGGCTCGTTCTACATGAAGCCCGATGCCGGCATGTTTCTGGGTTCACCGGCCAATGCCGACCCGGTTGAGCCACACGACGTTCAGCCCGAAGAGCTGGACATCGCCATGGGTATTTATCAGATCGAAGAAGCGACCACCTTGACCATCCGCCGTCCCGCGCGGACTTGGGCCGGCCTGCGCAGTTTTGTCAGCGATGGCGACCTAGTGTGTGGGTTCGATCCGCAGGTGGAAGGCCTGTTCTGGGTGGCCGCCCAAGGAGGTTACGGGATCCAGACTTCACCGGCCATGGGCCAGGCCAGTGCGGCGTTGGTGCGGGGTGAGCCAATACCCGACGCACTGGCCGATTTTGGATTGACTGAGGCATTACTGTCGCCCAAACGCCTCCTCAAAACCAACACATAACCCCTGTGGGAGCGAGCAAGCCCGCTCCCACACAAGCCCCACATTTGAATCTCGGTTGATTCCAGGCCTGTTACTTCCAGCGGTCGGCAGCGGCGCGATCGCTGGCGCGCCCTTCTACCCAGCGCGGACCTTCGGCAGTGGCTTCCTTCTTCCAGAACGGCGCACGCGTCTTCAGGTAATCCATGACAAACCCACAGGCATCGAACGCCGCCTGGCGATGGGCACTGGCCGCCGCAACGAACACGATGGGTTCACCCGGCTCCAGGGCGCCGATGCGGTGCAGCACTTGCAGTTTAAGCAGCGGCCAGCGCTGCTCAGCCTCGACGGCGATTTTGCCGAGGGCCTTTTCAGTCATGCCCGGGTAGTGTTCCAGGAACATTCCTGCCACATCCAGACCGTCGTTGAAGTCGCGGACATAACCGACAAAACTCACCACCGCACCGACGCCAACGTTGGCCGCGTGCATGGCATTGACTTCGGCACCCGGATCGAAGGGTTCAGGCTGCACACGGATGGCCATGATCAGCCTCCGGTCACAGGTGGAAAGAAGGCCACCTCGTCGCCGTCATCCAGCGGCTCGTCGAGGGAACACAGCTCTTGATTACGCGCGCACATCAAGCTCGGTTCGTTGAGCACTTCAAAGCCCGAGTCGCCTGCCAACGCCTCGCGCACAGCGCCAACGGTGGCGAAGTCGCCTTCCATTTCCAACGAGTCCAGGCCAACCGCCTCGCTATAGCGAGCAAAAAACAGCACGTTGACGCTCATGCCTGGTCCGCCTTGAAATGCCCACTCTTGCCGCCAAGCTTTTCCAGCAGGCGAATGTTTTCGATGGTCATGCCCCGATCCACCGCCTTGCACATGTCGTAGATGGTCAACGCAGCAACGCTGGCGGCGGTCAGTGCTTCCATCTCCACGCCGGTCTGCCCGGAGAGCTTGCAGCGGGCAACGATATGCACCGCATCATGACCTTCGGCGCTGAGTTCGACCTTGACTCCAGTCAACATCAGCGGATGGCATAGCGGAATCAGATCACTGGTCTTTTTCGCCGCCTGGATCCCGGCGATCCGCGCCACGGCGAACACATCGCCCTTGGGATGGGCACCATCGACGATCATTTTCAGGGTGTCGGGCAACATGCGCACCCGCGCTTCGGCCACGGCCTCACGGAACGTCACGGATTTATCGGTGACGTCGACCATATGGGCGCGACCTTGGGAATCGAGATGAGTCAGCACAGGGATACTCCTGATCAGGAGCCTGGATTGTAAACCTAACACACAATAAATGTGGGAGGGAGCAAGCCCCCTACCACACTAACCGCGTTTACAGATGAGATTCGGCGTATTCGGCCAGAATCGAACGAGGGACGCCCTGCAAGGCGATATGCACGCCGTTGGGGAAGTCCTTGAAGCGTTCCGTCAGGTAAGTCAGCCCGGAGCTGGTCGCGGACAGGTAAGGAGTGTCGATCTGTGCCAGGTTGCCCAGGCACACCACTTTTGAACCGGCGCCGGCACGGGTGATGATGGTTTTCATCTGGTGCGGCGTAAGGTTTTGGCATTCATCGATCAAAATCAGGCTTTGCTGGAAGCTGCGACCCCGTATGTAGTTGAGGGATTTGAACTGCAACGGCACTTTGCTGAGGATGTAGTCGACGCTGCCATGGGTGTTTTCGTCATCCATGTGCAAGGCTTCGAGGTTATCGGTAATCGCCCCCAGCCACGGTTCCATTTTCTCCGCCTCGGTTCCGGGCAGGAAACCGATTTCCTGGTCCAGGCCCTGCACGCTGCGAGTGGCGATGATGCGGCGATAGCGCTTGGTGACCATGGTCTGTTCGATCGCGGCTGCCAGGGCGAGGATGGTCTTGCCCGAGCCTGCGGCGCCGGTCAGGTTGACCAGGTGGATGTCCGGATCGAGCAGCGCGTACAGCGCCAGGCTCTGGTAGATATCACGCGGTTTCAGGCCCCAGGCTTCCTGGTGCAACAGGGGTTCCTGATGCAGGTCGAGGATCAGCAGCTTATCGACCTGAATCTCTTTGATCCAGCCGACAAAGCCCTGTTCGTCAACGATGAATTCGTTGATATGCACTGCCGGCAGATTGTCGATCAGTTGCACCTGATGCCAGGTGCGACCATGGTCCTGGCGGGTCTCGACCTTGCTGACACGGTCCCAGAACGAGCCGGTCATCATGTGATATCCACGGGACAGCATCGACACATCGTCGACCAGTTGGTCGGTACTGTAGTCCTCGGCAGCGATCCCACACGCTCGTGCCTTGAGGCGCATATTGATGTCTTTGGTCACCAGCACCAGGCGCAGGTCCTTGTCGCGCGCGTGCAGGTCGATCAATTGATTGATGATCTTGTTGTCGTTGAGGTTTTCCGGCAGCAGGCTGTTGGGTTCGCTGCGCTTGTTCATCAGAATCGACAGCAATCCCTTGGGTCCGCCTTTGCCACGCTGGATCGGTACACCGACCTCGACATCTTCGGGCGAAGCTTCTCCCAGGGTCTTGTCGATCAGGCGGATCGCCTGGCGGCATTCGGCGGCAACGCTGTGGTGCCCGCTCTTGAGCTTGTCCAGCTCCTCAAGCACGATCATCGGGATGGCGACGTGATGTTCTTCGAAATTGAGCAGCGCATTTGGATCGTGGATCAATACGTTGGTATCAAGCACATAAAGGATTGGCTGGTTGGAAGAAGGGGTACGTCCATGATCATCCATACTCGGTCACCTTTGTGGGAGCCAGTCGACGCAATACCATGACAGTGCTGCGCCTCGATTCGACCACCGAACACACTTGAGGGGCGTCAAGTGCATTGCCACAAGAGGAGTCTTGGAAGACGCCACCTGTGTTGCAGGTTTCGGCGGTCTGACTTCGTAATACCGCAAAACCGATGACAGGAAAAAGCACTTTGACGCTTTTTTGAAGTTTATTTTTCAGGATGACGAATAGCACTAGCCGAGGGCCGCGCACCCCGTTAAAGTCGGAAGTCCGCCTGCATCGAAATGTCGCACCAATTCAGCCCAAAAATGCCTTATCTCCAACAGGGCCGGGCACTTGCTCTTTTCAGCGAAACGCCTCGCGACAATCCTGCCAACCCAACCCGCTTTGCGCCGTCGCCTGCAATAACCACGGCAGAGCTGTGCGTGCCTTGTCCTGAGTGTCATGAAACACAATCACCCCTTTGCGCCAGAGCAACATCAGTGTCAGCACCCGCTGTGCCGACTCCTCGGCCTTGAGCTTGCCGGCGTCATCCTGCGAGTCGATGTCCCACAAACCCACCTGCAGACCCTGAGCCTGGAAAAAGCCCTGGCTGTCGGCACGGCGCTGGCCATAGGGCGGGCGAAACAACGGCAGATAATTCTCCGGCAGCAGGTTTTGCACCAACGCAGCGCTGCGCGTGATGGAGTCTTGCCAGTCGACCCAATGGCTGTGAGAACGGTACTGCCAGCCCTGGACGCCCACGCACTGGCCTTGGTAGAGCGCCTGCATATCGGCGCCTGAACTGCGCTCCAGGCGTGTTTGCAGGCTGTTGCCGAGCACAAAGAACACAGCATTCATTTTCTGTTTGCGCAGGTAGTCGGCCAGCCAGTCGGTATTGCCGTCGACCGGTGTCGGGCCGCCGTCGAATGTCAGTACAAACAGCCGGTCTCTCAGTTCATCACCGTTGCGCTCAACGTCGCCAAAACGCGCCACTTCACTGCTGATCTGCGGGAACAAGGCGGCCTTGCGCAGTTGTTCATCCAAATAGCGCAGGTGAAACATTCGGCTGGGCTCGGCCCAGCCTGCATAGAAAGAGTCCGCACCGACGGCGAACTTGCCGGCCTGCTTGCGCAGGTCGTCCATGTTGTCCACCAGGTAGCAAAACGAGGCGTCCTGCTCACAGCTTTGCTCGGCGAACGCGTAGTTCTCCAGCAGCCGTTGCCACAGACGGCGGCGCAGGTCGTCAATCGCACCCAGGTTGATGTTTCTCAACCCCAGGCGCTGTTTAAGTGCTGATTCGTCAAGAGCCTCGGTGGTCAGCAGGGCGTTGGCGAACATCAGGATTTCGGCCCGTGACGCCACATCGAACAGCGCCGGGCTGCCGAGGTTTTCCGGCCAGGAACTGCGGTCCAGGCTGGCGACATCCACACTGGCCGCCTGGGCGCCCAGGCACGTCAGCCAGGCACACAACAAAAGCATAATTCGCACAACGGGTCTCCCCCTCCAGAGTCGTCGGCCACTATAGACGATCACAATCGCCCGGCTCCCACAGGGAGAACCATATGGCATCTATTGGCGTGATAGGTGGAGTCATGCGCCCCAACCCCCTAGAATCCCCCGACGATTACAGGAGACGACTTCATGCTGATGGTGATTTCCCCAGCCAAAACCCTCGATTTCGAGTCAGCGCCGGTGACTGCGCGCTTTACCCAGCCGCAATACCTGGACCACTCCCAGGAACTGATCGAGCAGTTGCGCGAATTGAGCCCGGCGCAGATCAGCGAGCTGATGCATGTTTCCGACAAGATCGGCGGCCTCAACGCCGCGCGCTTCGGCAGCTGGACTCCGGCCTTTACACCGGCCAACGCCAAACAGGCGTTGCTGGCATTCAAAGGCGACGTCTATACCGGCCTGAATGCCCAAACCTTCAAGGAAGCGGACTTCGCCTACGCCCAGGATCACCTGCGCATGCTTTCCGGCCTATACGGCCTGCTGCGCCCGCTGGACCTGATGATGCCGTACCGCCTGGAAATGGGCACCCGGCTGCCCAACGCCCGTGGCAAGGACCTCTACGCCTTCTGGGGCGAGCGTATCAGCGAGTGGCTCAACGAAGCCCTGGCCGAGCAAGGTGATGACGTGCTGCTCAACCTGGCGTCCAACGAGTACTTCTCGGCGATCAAGCGCCCTGCCCTGAACGCGAGGATCATCAACACCGAATTCAAGGACCTGAAAAACGGCCAGTACAAGATCATCAGTTTCTACGCCAAGAAGGCCCGGGGCATGATGAGCCGCTTCGTCATCGAAGAACGCATCAATGATCCGGCCCAACTCCAACAGTTCGATGTGCAGGGCTATCGCTTCAATGCCGAGCAGTCCAGGCCCGACAACCTGGTGTTCCTGCGCGATCACGCACCGGAATAAGGCCGCACCAGCATCCAGAGATCCAAATGTGGGAGGGAGCTTGCTCCCGATTGCAGTGGAGCAGTCGATATATGAAGTGACTGACACACCGCTATCGGGAGCAAGCCCCCTCCCACGTTTTTATCCGCGCTGCGCCCCAAAATGCCATTTATTTGGCGTCAAAAACACACCAGATAAATGTCTTACATTTCTTTCACTCGACATTCGGCATTTTTTTTCGTAGTGGCACCACTTTTTTCAAACAGTAGTGGCACAAAACTATACCTCTCGCTGAACTCCCCATAACTACGCGTTAAAATAACAAGTGCCATCAATATAGCACTAGTGCCATCTTTACTAATATTTCAAAAAAATTCCGGAAACAGGATGAGCGGACAGGAACTATGTCTTCAGGTGCCGCTCATACCACCGGTAACGATTATCTCTGTATTCGTACGAGATGACTTACACGGTGACCAAAGAGCAGTAACGAAGTTGTCATATCAACTTTAACACTACGGTCTAAACACCCGCTTTTAGTTGAGGGCAAGCGATAACACTTTATTGCTATTTCCCAAAAGGCCAAGGCTGAGTCCCCTACATGGGTCAGTGACACACCATAAGCGGTTGAAATGTATAGACTTTATACATGCAAAAACCCTTTCGGCACTGGCGCCAAGCGCTTCCACGAGGAAGGCTGGCTGCATTTCAGGGCAAGCTTCAATAACAAGGCCACGCTGCGCACAACTTGAGTGCATTAGTTAGTCACTCGACTTTTATTATGCCTGCATATGGTACTTCGGCGTCTATTCGCCGAACTTTCCAATGCATGAGTGATGCTTGAAAACATGAACTCCGGCCATTGAATGGCGTGATTAATACAGAGGTAAATGCGATGCGCATCAGCATATTTGGTTTGGGTTACGTGGGCGCTGTCTGTGCCGGTTGCCTGTCTGCACGGGGCCACGAAGTGGTGGGCGTAGACATCTCCAAGGAAAAGATCGACCTGATCAATGCGGGAAAATCCCCGATCGTTGAACCGGGTCTGGGCGAACTGTTGAGCCAGGGTATCCAAACCGGCCGACTGCGCGGCACCACCAACTTCGCCGAAGCGATTCGTGACACCGACCTGTCGATGATTTGCGTCGGCACGCCGAGCAAGAAGAACGGCGACCTGGAACTCAACTACATCGAATCGGTGTGCCGCGAGATTGGTTTTGTCCTGCGTGACAAGACCAGCCGCCACACCATCGTCGTGCGCAGCACGGTGCTGCCCGGTACCGTGGCCAATGTGGTGATCCCGATCCTCGAAGATTGCTCCGGCAAGAAAGCCGGTGTCGATTTCGGCGTAGCGGTCAACCCGGAATTCCTGCGCGAAAGCACCGCTATCGCTGACTACGACTTGCCACCGATGACCGTTATCGGCGAGTTCGACACGGCCTCCGGCGACGTGCTGCAGTCGCTGTACGAAGAACTCGACGCGCCGATTATCCGCAAGGACATCGCTGTCGCCGAGATGATCAAGTACACCTGCAACGTCTGGCATGCGACCAAAGTGACCTTTGCCAACGAGATTGGCAACATCGCCAAGGCCGTAGGCGTCGATGGCCGCGAAGTGATGGACGTGGTGTGCCAGGACAAGACCCTCAACCTGTCCCAGTACTACATGCGCCCGGGCTTTGCGTTCGGCGGCTCCTGCCTGCCCAAGGACGTACGCGCCCTGACCTATCGCGCGGGTGCGCTGGACGTCGAAGCGCCGCTGCTCAACTCCCTGATGCGCAGCAACGAGTCCCAGGTACAGAACGCCTTCGATATCGTCGAAAGCCACGACAAACGCAAAGTCGCCCTGCTGGGCCTGAGCTTCAAGGCCGGCACCGATGACCTGCGCGAAAGCCCGCTGGTCGAGCTGGCGGAAATGCTGATCGGCAAGGGCTACGACCTGAGCATCTACGACAGCAACGTCGAATACGCCCGCGTTCACGGCGCGAACAAGGATTACATCGAAGGGAAAATCCCCCACGTGTCGTCCCTGCTCAACGCCAACTTCGACGAAGTGATCAACAACTGCGATGTGATCATCCTCGGCAATCGCGACGAGAAATTCCGGGCCTTGGCGCACAACGCACCACACGGCAAGCAAGTGATCGACCTGGTGGGCTTCATGTCCAAGGCCACCAGCGTATCGGGCCGCACCGAAGGCATTTGTTGGTAAGGAGCAGCGGCGAGTTTCAAGCGGCAAGCGGCAAGTTAGAAGCGGTTTTCTTGCGGCTTGCGGCTTGCGGCTTGCAGCCCTACTTCTCTGTGACGGATGACATATGCAAAGGCTAAACCAAGTTACTGGCTGGCTGTTATTTATAGGGCTTTTAATGCTCCTTGCCCTGATGTTGCCGGCGAGCACGTTCGACTCGGAGTCGAAGAATTTCATCTTCCTGATTGGCGCCGTCGGTATCTGGCGCTACTCGATGGGTGCCACCCACTTTGTGCGCGGCATGGTGTTCCTGTACGTGGTCTACCCGCATCTGCGCCGCAAGGTACGCAAGCTGGGCAAGGCCGCGGACCCTTCCCATGTGTTCCTGATGGTCACCAGCTTCCGTATCGACGCGCTGACCACCGCACAGGTCTACAGCTCGGTCATTCGCGAAGCGATCGAATGCGGCTTCCCCACCACGGTGGTCTGCTCGCTGGTGGAAATGTCCGATGAACTGCTGGTCAAGAGTTTGTGGGCCAAAATGAACCCACCCGCCCACGTCAAACTGGATTTCGTGCGTATCGCCGGGACCGGCAAGCGCGACGGCCTGGCCTTCGGCTTCCGCGCCATCTCACGCCACTTGCCGGACGAGCGCGCCGTAGTGGCGGTGATCGATGGCGACACCGTGCTCGCCGAAGGTGTTGTGCGCAAGACCGTGCCGTGGTTCCAACTGTTCGGCAATGTCGGTGGCCTGACCACCAATGAGTTCTGCGAAGTGCGCGGCGGTTACATCATGAGCGAGTGGCACAAACTGCGCTTCGCCCAGCGTCACATCAACATGTGCTCCATGGCCCTGTCCAAGCGCGTATTGACCATGACCGGACGCATGTCGGTATTTCGCGCCAGCGTGGTCACTGACCCAGGCTTTATCGCCGATGTGGAAAGTGACTCGCTGCAACACTGGCGCCTGGGCCGCTTCAAGTTCCTCACCGGCGATGACAAGTCCAGCTGGTTCAGCCTGATGCGCCTGGGTTACGACACGTTCTATGTGCCGGACGCGGCGATCAACACGGTCGAGCATCCACCTGAGAAGAGCTTTATCAAGGCCAGCCGCAAGCTGATGTTCCGCTGGTACGGCAACAACCTGCGCCAGAACTCGCGGGCCCTGGGCCTGGGCATGAAACGCCTGGGCGCGTTCACCAGCGTGGTGCTGTTCGACCAACGCGTGTCGATGTGGACGTCGCTGCTTGGCCTGACGGTCGCGATCATTGCCACCTTCAAGTACGGCGGTGCATTCATCCTCGCCTACCTGCTGTGGATCGGTATCACACGCTTGATCCTGACGCTGCTGCTGTCGTGCTCCGGCCACAAGATCGGCCCGGCCTACCCGTTGATTCTCTATTACAACCAGATCATGGGCGCGCTGGTGAAGATCTACGTGTTCTTCCGCCTTGATCAACAGTCCTGGACCCGCCAGGACACCAAACTGACCCGCGATTTGGAAAGCGCACAACGTTGGTTCAACACCTGGTCGTCTCGGACCATGACCTTCTCCGCCGGCAGCATTTTCGTCGCCGTGTTGCTGATGATGGTCTGACCCAGCCACGCCTGAATTAACTGAGGAATTACACCGCCATGAATAGCCCAATGAACCCTTCTGTAAACGCCAACGTTGTCCACGAGTCTGAAGCCCAGCGCCAGCACGCCCGGGTGAAGATCCCGGCCAAGCTGCGCTTTTTCGGGGCCGACCGCACGCCCACGGAAGTGCGGGTCATCGACCTGTCCGCCGGGGGCCTGGCCTTCAACGCGGCCCAGCAACCGTTGAAGGTAGGCGATGTACACAAGGGCCGGTTGCAATTTGTGATCGACAACCTGGGGCTGGCGATGGATGTGGAGCTGCTGGTGCGTTCCCATGATCGCCAGACCGGCCGCACCGGTTGCCAGTTCCAGAACCTCGACGCACAAGACATTTCCACCCTGCGCCACCTGATCACCTCGCACTTGTCCGGCGACATCGTGACCATGGGCGACGTACTGGCGACCCTGCAGCGCGACAACTTCACCAAGGCGCGCAAGATCAAGGACGGCGGCAGCGGCATGAGCGCTTTTGGCCGCTTGCGCGCGGTGACCTTCAGCCTGGCAATCTTCCTGGTGGGCCTGGCGGCGTTCGGTTTCATCTTCAAGTCGATGTATGGCATGTATTTTGTCAGCCACGCCCAGGCCGGGCTGGTGAGCGTGCCGGGCATGAACGTGACCATGCCCCGCGACGGCACGGTGCAGAGCCTGATCAAAGGCAACGGCGTGGCGGCCAAGGGCGCACCATTGGCGACCTTCAGCACCAGCATGCTCGATGTGCTCAAGGGGCATCTGGGCGAAGACCAGTTGCAGCCAGCCAAGGTTGAAGAGCTGTTCGGCAAGCAAATGACCGGCACCCTGACCTCACCATGCGACTGCGTCGTGGCCCAGCAACTGGTCGCTGACGGCCAGTACGCCAGCAAAGGCGACGTGATCTTCCAACTGGTTCCACGCGGCAGCCAGGCGAATGTCGAGGCGCGCTTTACCTATCGCCAGTTTGCCGATGTGCGCCCGGGCACCGCCGTGAGCTTCCAGGTAGCCGATGAGGCGCAGGTACGCACCGGCACCATCGTCAGCAGCACCAGCTTGAACAGCGCTGACCTGTCCTCCGACATCCGTGTACAGATCAAGCCCGATGCACCGCTGGACAGCATCTACGCCGGCCGCCCGGTGGAAGTCACCAGCGACCGTGGCCCGTCCCTGAACTGGCTGATCGACAAAGCCATGGCTGCAGGTCTGTAACCATGGAAAATCTAAAATCACCACAATCCCTGTGGGAGCCCGATTCTGTGGGAACCGGGCTTGCCCGCGATTGCATCGACTCGGTACATCAGCCAAACCGAGCCGCCCGCATCGCAGGCAAGTCAGCTCCCACAAAAGCCCGCTCCCACATCCGACCTGTGGCGTTGCTGGCCCTTGCGGTCAGCCTCGCCGGTTGCGCCGGACTGCCCGACCAGCGCCTGGCCAACGAGGCCCTCAAGCGTGGCGACACCGCCACCGCGGCGCAGAATTACCAACAACTGGCGGACCTGGGCTACAGCGAAGCCCAGGTAGGCCTGGCGGATATCCAGGTCGACAGCCGCGACCCTGCACAAATCAAGCAGGCAGAGGCGACCTACCGGACGGCCGCTGCAATTTCTCCGCGGGCCCAGGCGCGCCTGGGTCGCCTGTTGGTGGCCAAGCCCGGCGCCACCGAGGCCGAGCACCATGAAGCCGAAAGCCTGTTGAAAAAAGCTTTTGCAAATGGTCAAGGCAACACCCTGATCCCGCTGGCCATGCTGTACCTGCAGTACCCCCAGGATTTCCCGAGCATCAACGCCCAGCAACAGATCAATACCTGGCGTACCGCCGGTTACCCGGAGGCGGGCCTGGCGCAAGTGCTGCTGTACCGCACCCAGGGTACTTACGATCAGAACTTGGACGACATCGAAAAAATCTGCAAGGCCGCGCTGAACAGCACGGATATCTGCTACGTCGAACTCGCCACCGTCTACCAGAAACGCCAGCAGCCCGAGCAACAAGCCGAGCTGCTCAAGCAAGTGGAAGCAGGCTACAACCGTGGCACCGTTACCGCGCAACGGGTGGACAGTGTGGCCCGGGTGCTGGCCGACTCGACCCTGGGCACACCCGATGAGAAGACCGCCCAGGCCCTGCTGGAAAAAATCGCCCCTGGCTACCCGGCGGCCTGGGTCAGCCTCGCGCAGTTACTCTACGACTTCCCCGAGATGGGCGACGTCGACCAGATGATGAAGTACCTGGACAACGGCCGCGCCGCCGACCAGCCCCGCGCCGAACTGTTGCTGGGCAAGCTCTACTACGAAGGCAAGTGGGTCCCGGCCGATGCCAAGGCCGCCGAGGCGCATTTCCAGAAAGCCCAGGGCCAGGAAGTGGCCGCCGATTATTACCTGGGCCAGATCTACCGCCGTGGCTACCTGGGCCAGGTCTACTCGCAGAAGGCACTCGATCACTTGCTGACTGCTGCGCGCAATGGTCAGAACAGCGCCGACTTCGCCATCGCCCAGCTGTTTTCCCAAGGCAAGGGCACCAAGCCCGATCCGCTGAATGCCTACGTGTTCAGTCAATTGGCGAAAACCCAGGACACACCACAGGCCAACGAACTGGCCGCGCAGCTCGAAGCCCAACTGCCGCCGGCCCAGCGCGCCGAAGGTCAACGCCTGCTGCAACAGGAACTGGCCGCCCGTGGCGCCCTGCCGCAGAAAAACACGCTGCAACTGCACGCCCTGCAAGAAGAAGACGGCGAGGAATCCCTATGAAACTCAATCCATTCGTCAAGGCCGGTATTGGCCTGACCTTCGCCCTGTTGTGGTCGTGCCCGACCCTGGCGGCCCTGACCGAAAGCAAGAACTTCGGCCTGGACGTGAAAATCACCGGCCAGTCCGAGGACGACCGCGACCTCGGCACCCAACGTGGCGGCGACGTCAACGGGATCGGCCTGGATGTGCGCCCGTGGATCTATGGCGAACGCGGTAACTGGAGCGCCTATGCCATGGGCCAGGCAGTTGCCTCCAGCGACATCATCGAGACCGACACGCTGCAACAGTCCGATGGCGACAGCACTGAACAGTCGAGCAACGACGACCGCAAGACCAAGAAGAACTACTTGGCCCTGCGTGAGTTCTGGGTCGGCTACAGCGGCTTCACGCCCTACCCCGGCGAGATCCTCAAGCTCGGCCGCCAGCGCCTGCGCAACGACGACGGGCAATGGCGCGACACCAACATCGAAGCGCTGAACTGGACCTTCGACACCACGTTGCTCAAGGCCAATGTCGGCGCCGCCGAACGTTTCAGCGAGTACCGTACCGACCTCAAGGAGCTGTCCCCAGAGGACAAGGACCGCCAGCACTTCTATGCCGATGCGGCCTACCAGTGGACGCCCGGCCATTGGATCGGCCTGCACGGCCATCACACCCAGGACGACGGCAAGCTCGATTACCCGCAACCGGGCGTGGCCGCCGACTCGCTGGACAAGCGCGAAAATGGCGACCTGACCTGGCTCGGCATCGAAGCCAACAGTGATGCCTATAACTGGCGCAACACCAACACGCTCAACTACTGGGCCAGCGTCACCGGCATGCAGGGCGAGCGTAGTAACGTCAACGCCCTGAACGCCGACGGCACCCCTCCCGCCAACGCCAAGCGCAACACCGATGTCGACGGCTGGGCCACCGACCTCGGCGTCCGCCTGCGCCTTGACCCACAGTGGCAGGTAGGGGCGGCTTACGCCCGTGCCAGCGCCGACTACGAACAGAACGGCCTGCAAAGCAACCGTTCGAACTTCACCGGTACCCGTTCGCGGGTTCACCGTTTCGGTGAAGCGTTCCGTGGCGAGATGAATAACCTGCAGTCCATGAGCCTGTTCGGCTCCTGGCAACTGAACGCCGACTACGACGCCAGCCTGGTCTATCACAAATTCTGGCGCGTGGACGGTAACAAACCCGTCGGCAGCAACGGCATCGATGCACTGGAAAACACCACCGATCCAACCGGTGCGATTCTGTCCAGCACCTCCCTGCCCCTTGAAGACGGCAACAAGGACCTCGGCCAGGAGATGGACCTGGTGGTCACCAAGTACTTCAAGAACGGCCTGCTGCCGGCCGCCCTCAGCCAGTCCATTGACGAACCTTCGGCGCTGGTGCGCTTTCGTGGCGGTGTGTTCAAGCCGGGGGATGCCTATGGCAAGCAAGTCGACTCGTACATGCACCGCGCCTTTGTCGACGTGATCTGGCGCTTCTGATGGGAGCCTGCGCAATGAATTCTCAAGCCCGCAAAGGCTCGGTCAGCCTGCTGGTTGCAGCGATGCTGCTGGCCAGCGCTTCGGCCATGGCCAATGTCGAGCCCGCAGTCAAAGCGCCGACCACCGCCAAAGAGCTGCAACAAGCCAAGACCTACACCATCACCAGCCCGCCCACCGCGCCGCTGGAGATGGCCAAGCCGACACTGCCGGACCTGTCGGGTTACACCGCCGAAGCGGCTGCGGCAAAGATCGTGCGCAGCAAACCCGGCAAGGTCAGCGTTCGCCGGATGATGCAGGAAAACGCCCTCAAGGATTTTATCGGCGGCGATAACAAAATGGCCGAATGGGTGGTGCGCCAGCACGGTATTCCCCAGGCGATTTTTGTCGATGACGGCTACATGAACCTCAAGGACCTGGTCAAGAAGGTGCCCAGGCAATACCTGCGCGAAACCTCGCCCGGCGTATTCCTGGCCAAGTTGCCGATCGTGGTCGGCCAGAACGGCATCCTGGAAATCGACAAACAGACCCAGGAGTTGCGCCTGTCCCAGGAAGCCGGCTCGTTCCTGGTCAACGACGGCCAGTTGTTTGTCAGCGATACCAGAATCACCGGCTGGCGCGAGAAGAGCAATGGCCCGGCGACATTCCAGTCAGCCAAGGAATTCCGCCCGTTCTTGCTGGCCTGGGGCGGCACCGAGACCTACATCGTCAATAGCAAGATGGCCAGCTTCGGCTACGCCAACAGTAAGTCCTACGGCGTGAGTATTTCCCAGTACACGCCGAACATGGCCAAGGTGCTCAAGCGTAAAGAGCCCACCGGCTGGATTATCGATTCCGAATTCTCGGACATGTGGTACGGCTTCTACTGCTACGAAACCGAAGGCTTTGTGATCAAGGGCAGCACCTACAAAGACAACATCGTCTACGGCATCGACCCCCATGACCGTTCCCACGGGCTGATCATCGCCGACAACACCGTCTACGGGACGAAGAAGAAACACGGCATCATCATTTCCCGAGAAGTGAACGACAGCTTCATCTTCAACAACCGAAGCTACGACAACAAGCTCTCGGGCCTGGTGATCGACCGTAACAGCGTCAACAACCTGATCGCCGACAACGAGATCTACCGCAACCACACCGATGGCATCACCCTCTATGAGAGCGGTGACAACCTGCTGTGGGGCAACCGGGTGATCAGCAACCGCCGCCACGGCATCCGGGTGCGTAACAGCGTGAACATTCGCCTGTACGAAAACATTGCCATGGCCAACGGCCTGACGGGCGTCTACGGCCACATCAAAGACTTGACCGATACCGACCGCGACATCGCCCTCGACCCGTTCGACGCCCAGGTGTCGCTGATTGTGGTGGGCGGTGAACTGGCCGCCAACGGCAGTGGGCCGCTGTCCATCGACTCGCCGTTGAGTATCGAGCTGTATCGCGTCTCGATGCTTGCGCCAACCAAATCCAGCGGCATCAGCTTCTCGGGGATTCTCGGCGAACGCCAGGATGAAATTCTCGACCTGCTGGTACGCCAGCAGAAAGCCGTGCTGATCGACCCTGTCGAACGCCAGACCCAATTGCAGGACTGAGGATGACCTTTATGCACCCACACATGATCAAGCTACTCAGCCTCTCGGGCCTGACCCTCGGCATCCTGGCTGCCAGCAGCGGCGCGCGCGCCGATGAAGTTCAAGCACCGACGTTCACTGCCCAGCCATGCTGCAACCTGTGCCCGGCCGCCCATGACGCGAAAAACTACACCACGCGCTACCAGCAGAACTTCACCACCCTGGTGCAAGCCCAGGGCGACTGGTTGTTCCGTACCCAGGAAGACCTGCGCACCGAGTTCGACACCAGCCCCGCCGGCTACAAACGCATGCAGCAACTGCACGATGCGTTCAAGAGCAAGGGCGTGGAGTTGGTCATGGTGTACCAGCCGACCCGTGGCCTGGTGAATCGCAACAAGCTCAATCCAGAAGAGAAAGCCAGGTTCGATTTCAACAAGGCGCTGGGCAATTACAAGTCCATGCTCGGTCGCTTTGCCAAGATGGGCTATGTGGTGCCGGACCTTTCGCCACTGACCAACGAACAACTGCCTGATGAATTGCCGGCCCATGACTTCTACTTTCGTGGTGACCAGCACTGGACCCCTTACGGCGCCCAGCGCACCGCGAAGATCGTGGCGGCCAGGGTCAAGCAGATGCCTGAGTTTGCCGACATTCCCAAGCGTGAGTTCCAGACCAAGAAGTCCGGGCGCATGGGCAAGACTGGCACCCTGCACAACATGGCAGGGCAACTGTGCGGCACCAGCTACGCCATCCAGTATATGGACCAGTTCACCACCGAACCCAAGGGCGAAGCGGGCGACGGCGACCTGTTCGGCGATTCCGGCAACCCGCAGATCACCCTGGTGGGCACCAGCCACAGTGGCAAGAACTACAACTTCGCCGGTTTTCTTCAAGAAGAGATCGGCGCCGATATCCTCAATGTCGCCTTCCCCGGCGGCGGCCTGGAAGGCTCGATGTTGCAATACCTGGGCAGCGACGAGTTCCAGAAAAACCCACCAAAAATCCTGATCTGGGAGTTCTCACCGCTGTATCGACTCGACCAGGAGACCATCTATCGCCAGATGATGTCGCTGCTGGACAACGGCTGCGAAGGCAAGCCGGCGCAGATGAGCGCCAGCACCACCCTCAAGCCCGGCAAGAATGAGCTGATGGTCAACAGCCAGAACATGGACCTGCGCAACCGCAACCATCAGGTCGACATTCGCTTCGCCGACCCGTCGGTGAAAACCCTGCAAGCCACCCTCTGGTACATGAACGGTCGCCACGAAGACATCAAGATCGACAAACCCGAGACATCCGACACAGACGGGCGTTTCGCCTTTGAACTGCGCACCGATGAAGACTGGGCCTCGCAAAACCTGCTGGCCGTGGAAGTCCAGGGCCCCGAAGCAGGTGGCGCCGCGCAAAAAGTCGAAGCAAAAATCTGCACACGCAACGTATTCCCTTCCGGTGGTCAACAGACCGCATCGGTCGGGCAATGAGGTTACTTATGCACAAGCTATTGACTCCAACACTGCTGGGCCTGGCAATGTTTGCCGGCGCGGTGAATGCCGCCGCGCCATTGCGTCCACCACAAGGCTATTTCGCGCCGATCGAGGCGTTCAAGACCGGCGATTTCAAGGACGGTTGCGACACCATGCCGACGCCCTACACCGGGCCACTGCAGTTTCGCAGCAAGTATGAAGGCTCCGACAAGGCGCGCTCGACGCTGAATGTGCAATCGGAAAAAGCCTTTCGCGACAGTACCGCCGACATCACCAGGCTGGAAAAAGACACCAGTAAGCGCGTCATGCAATTCATGCGCGATGGCCGCCCAGAGCAGTTGGAATGCACGTTGAACTGGCTGGTTTCCTGGGCCAAGGCGGATGCGTTGATGTCCAAGGATTTCAACCACACCGGCAAGTCGATGCGCAAATGGGCCTTGGGCAGCATGGCTTCAGCTTATGTACGCCTGAAGTTCTCCGAATCCCGTCCGCTGGCCAACCACCAGCAGGAGTCGCAACTGATCGAGGCCTGGTTCAACAAACTGGCCGACCAGGTGGTCAGTGACTGGGACAACCTGCCGTTGGAAAAAATCAACAACCACTCGTACTGGGCCGCCTGGTCGGTGATGGCGACATCCATCGCCACCAACCGTCGCGACCTATTTGATTGGGCGGTGAAGGAATACAAGGTCGGCGCCAACCAGGTGGATGCCCAGGGGTTCCTGCCCAATGAAATGAAGCGTCAGCAGCGGGCCTTGGCCTACCACAACTACGCCCTGCCGCCGTTGTCGATGATCGCCAGTTTTGCCCTGGTCAACGGCGTGGATGTGCGCGGTGAAAACAACGGCGCGCTCAAGCGCCTGGGTGAAAAGGTGCTGGCGGGAGTTGAAGACCCGGACATCTTCGAACAGAAGAACGGCAAAGAGCAGGACATGAAAGACCTGAAGCAGGACTCGAAATTCGCCTGGCTCGAACCGTTCTGCACCCTCTACACCTGCGCCCCGGATGTGCTGGAGCGCAAGCATGAAATGCAGCCGTTCAAGACGTTTCGCCTGGGCGGCGACCTGACCAAGGTCTACGACCCGGCACATGAGAAAGGCAACAAAGGCAGCTGACCGTGCTCGGTCCAAATGTGGGAGCGGGCTTGCTCGCGATTGCGGTCTGACATTGAACATCGATGTCGACTGAAACACCGTCATCGCGAGCAGCCCGCTCCCACATTTCGAGCCGGTTTCGACAGTGGAAATGTAATACCGCCCTCCCCGTTTTTCGTGGGGGGGGTTTGGGGGGGCCGTTGGCCCTTGACTGTTGGTTAAACGTGGAGAGATCGGGATGGTTTTCTCGTCCAATGTGTTCCTGTTTCTGTTCTTGCCGATCTTTCTCGGCATGTACTACTTGAGCGGGCAACGCTATCGCAATCTGCTGTTGCTGATTGCCAGCTATGTGTTCTACGCCTGGTGGCGAGTGGACTTCCTGGCGCTGTTCGCCGCCGTCACCCTGTGGAACTACTGGATCGGCCTCAAGGTCGGTGCAGCCGGGGTGCGCACCAAGCCGGCGCAGCGCTGGCTGCTGCTCGGCGTGGCGGTCGACCTGTGCATCCTCGGCTACTTCAAGTACGCCAACTTCGGCGTCGACAGCATCAACTTGATGATGAAGTCAGCGGGCCTTGAGCCGTTTATCCTGACCCATGTGCTGTTACCGATCGGTATCTCGTTCTACATTTTCGAGTCCATCAGCTACATCATCGACGTTTACCGGGGCGATACGCCGGCGACCCGCAACCTGATCGACTTTGCGGCGTTCGTGGCGATTTTCCCGCACTTGATTGCCGGCCCCGTGCTGCGCTTTCGCGACCTGGCGGACCAGTTCAACAACCGCACCCACACCCTGGATAAATTCTCCGAGGGCTGCACGCGGTTCATGCAGGGGTTCATCAAGAAGGTATTCATTGCCGACACCCTCGCGGTGGTCGCCGACCATTGTTTCGCCCTGCAAAACCCGACTACCGGCGACGCCTGGCTGGGCGCCCTGGCGTATACCGCACAGCTGTATTTCGACTTCTCCGGCTACAGCGACATGGCCATCGGCCTGGGCTTGATGATGGGTTTCCGTTTCATGGAAAACTTCAAGCAGCCGTACATCAGCCAATCGATCACCGAGTTCTGGCGGCGCTGGCACATCAGCCTGTCGACCTGGCTGCGTGACTACCTGTACATCACGCTGGGCGGCAACCGCAAGGGCACGCTGACCACCTACCGCAACCTGTTCCTGACCATGTTGCTCGGCGGCCTGTGGCACGGTGCAAACATCACCTACATCGTCTGGGGTGCCTGGCATGGCATGTGGCTGGCGATTGAAAAAGCCATCGGACTGAACACCTCGCCGCGCAGCTTCAACCCGGTGCGCTGGGCCTTTACTTTCTTGCTGGTGGTGATGGGTTGGGTGATCTTCCGCGCCGAGAACCTGCACGTTGCCGGGCGCATGTACGGTGCGATGTTCAGCTTTGGCGAGTGGTCGCTGTCGGAACTCAACCGCGCCAACCTCACCGGCCTGCAGGTAGCGACCATGGTGGTGGCGTACGCCACGCTGGCGTTCTTCGGGCTGCGGGACTTTTACCGCGATCGTCCGGCCGAAAAAACCCGGCCTGCCGACCCAAGCCTGATCAAGGCCGTGCCTGGCGACAACCCCGGCAGTATCCAGGAGCCCGGTTTCAGCGTCGGCAGCAACGCCGCCGTGCAACCGGCCTACTGGGCGGCCGACTGGCCCCGCTACGCCATGCGCGCACTGATCCTGCTGTTGTTCGTGGCTTCGATACTCAAACTCTCGGCGCAAAGCTTCTCGCCGTTCCTTTACTTTCAGTTCTGAGGGAGCCGACCATGACCCGTTCATTACGCGTCCTCTACACCGCGCTGTTCATGGCCCTGCTAGTCGCCCTGGGCGCCTGGTCGATCCGCAGTTTCTTCGGTTTCACCACCAACGCCGATGCCAGCGTGCTCAATGGGCGTTGGGCCAAGGCGGTCGAAACCCATTATGACGATGAGTTCCCGATCAAGCGCCTGGGCACCAATCTCTGGGCCGCCCTGGACTACAAGTTGTTCAACGAAGGACGCCCCGGCGTGGTGCTGGGTCGCGATCACTGGCTGTACAGCGACGAGGAATTCAACCCCACGGCCAACGCAGAGCAAAACCTGCAAGATAACTATGCCCTGGTCGAAGGCGTACGCCAGCAACTCAAGGCCAAGGGTGTGCAACTGGTGATGGCGATTGTCCCGGCCAAGGTGCGCCTGTATCCGGAACACTTGGGGGAAGTGCGCCCGGCGAATGTTCATGGCGGTCTTTACCAGGACTTCCATGCGCGGGTCGCCGCCGACAAGATCATCGCTCCTGACCTGCTGGGCCCATTGCAACAGGCCAAGCTCCACGGCCAGCAAGTGTTCCTGCGCACCGACACCCACTGGACCCCGGACGGCGCTGAAGTCGCGGCCAGGCAACTGGCCAAGGCCATCAACGCCAGGACCCTGCTCAGCGGCGAACCCCAGCGTTTTGTCACCGATGCCGAGGGCATTGCCCCACACAGCGGTGACCTGCGCTTGTTCCTGCCGCTGGATCCGCTGTTCGAAAACCTGATGCCGCCCAAGGAACCGCTGCAAAAACGCGTGACCCACGCAGTGCAGTCCCAGGCAGCCGGCGACGACGCGTTGTTCGCCGACAGCGAAATGCCGGTGGCCCTGGTGGGCACCAGCTACAGCGCCAACCCCAACTGGAACTTCGTCGGAGCGTTGAAACAAGCCCTGGGCAGCGAAGTGGTGAATTACTCCGAAGACGGCCACGGCCCGATCCTGCCGATGCTCAGCTACCTCAAAAGCGATGACTTCAAGAACAGCCCGCCACAGGTACTGATCTGGGAGTTTCCTGAACGCTATCTGCCAGTCAACAACGAAATCGGCGATGCCGACCCGCAGTGGGTCGCACAACTCAGAGAAGCCGGTACGCACCAACAGAACATGGCAATCAACACCCCAAAATCCGAGACGCCCGACCGGGCGCAAAACTGAAAGAGAGGTACACCATGACTTTCACTAAAACTCCTCGTCGTCTCGCCAAGACCCTTGCACTGGTTGCTGGCATGAGCGTGGTATCGATGTCTGCCTTTGCCGGTGGCGATGCCGCGCTGTACGGTCCCGTCGCGCCGAAAGGCTCAAGCTTCGTGCGCCTGTTCAACGCCAGCAATCAGGAAGTCAGCGCCACTGTCGGCAATACCGCGCTGAACGACGTTGCGCCATTGGGCAGCAGTGACTTTAGTTTCTTGCCAGGCGGCGATTACAGCGCCAAAGTCGGTAGCCAGAACGTAACGGTCAAGCTGGCAGCCGATCACTACTACACGTTGGTCAACAGCGCCAGCGGCCAGCCGCAACTGATCGAAGAGCCACCATTCAAGAACAAGCAAAAATCCCTGGTACGCGTGCAGAACCTCAGTGACAAGTCCCTGAGCCTGAAGACCGCCGATGGCAAGACCGAAGTGGTCAAGGCCGTGGCGGCCAAGGCTCGGGGCGAGCGTGAAATCAACCCGGTGAAGGTCAGCCTGGCGTTGTACGAAGGTGACCAGAAAGTCGGTGACGTGAAGCCGGTGGCCCTGGAGCGCGGTGAGGCTGCCGTGCTGTATGTCACCGGTTCCGGTTCGAGCCTGTCGCCAGTCTGGGTAAAGCGCCCGGTGTCGACCCGCTAAACAACGGTTGAATTGACGCATTTCCCCTGGTGGGAGCGGGCTTGCTCGCGATGCAGGCGACTCGGTGTCTCAGTTACACCAAGCTGACGCCATCGCGAGCAAGCCCGCGCCTACAGGCTCTGACCCATACAGATTCAAGGAGATACACCATGATTCCAGTAATCCTTTCCGGTGGTAGCGGCTCACGTCTTTGGCCGCTTTCGCGCAAGCAGTTTCCCAAGCAGTTCCTGGCCCTGACCGGTGAACACACGCTGTTCCAGCAGACCCTGGAGCGCCTGGTGTTCGAGGGCATGGACGCGCCTATCGTGGTCTGCAACAAGGACCATCGTTTCATCGTCAACGAACAACTGAGCGCCCGTAAGCTCGACACCCAGCGCATCCTGATGGAGCCTTTTGGCCGCAACACCGCTCCGGCAGTAGCACTGACGGCGATGATGCTGGTCAACGAAGGCCGTGACGAGCTGATGCTGGTGCTGCCGGCCGACCATGTGCTGGACGATCAGAAAGCCCTGCAACGCGCCCTGGCCCTGGCCACTGTGGCGGCCGAGCGTGGCGAGATGGTGCTGTTCGGTGTACCGGCCACGCGCCCGGAAACCGGATATGGCTACATCAAGTCGACCAATGATTCGCTGCTGCCCGAAGGTGTCAGCCGCGTGCAGCAGTTCGTCGAAAAGCCGGATGAAAAGCGTGCAGTCGAGTTTGTCAAAAGCGGTGGCTATTTCTGGAACAGCGGCATGTTCCTGTTCCGCGCCAGCCGTTTCCTGGAAGAGCTGAAAAAGCACGACCCGGACATCTACGACACCTGCATGCTGACCCTCGAGCGCAGCCAGCAAGATGCCGACACCGTGACCTTCGATGAAGCCACGTTCGCATGCTGCCCGGACAACTCCATCGACTACGCCGTGATGGAAAAAACCCAACGCGCCTGCGTGGTACCGCTGATCGCCGGCTGGAACGACGTGGGTTGCTGGGCTTCGCTATGGAGCGTCAACGACAAAGACGCCGACGGTAACGTCAGCAAAGGCGACGTGGTGATCCAGGACAGCCGTAACTGCATGATCCACGGCAATGGCAAGCTGGTGTCGGTGATCGGCCTGGACAACATCGTGGTGGTGGAAACCAAGGACGCAATGATGATTGCCCACAAGGACAAGGTCCAGGGCGTCAAGCAGATGGTCAACACCCTCAACCAGCAGGGCCGCAGCGAGACCCAGAACCACTGCGAAGTCTACCGGCCGTGGGGCTCCTACGACTCGGTGGACATGGGCGGGCGCTTCCAGGTCAAGCATATCTCGGTCAAGCCGGGCGCGTGCCTGTCACTGCAGATGCACCACCACCGCGCCGAACACTGGATCGTGGTCAGCGGTACGGCCGAAGTGACCTGTGACGAGAACGTGTTCCTGCTCACCGAGAACCAATCCACCTATATCCCGATTGCCTCGGTACATCGCCTGCGCAACCCGGGCAAGATCCCGTTGGAGATCATCGAAGTGCAATCGGGCAGTTACCTGGGCGAAGACGATATCGAGCGGTTTGAGGATATCTACGGGCGCTCCACGCCGGTTGAACGTGGCGTGTCGGTGAAAACTATCGCGCAGTAAAACAGTCGTACAAGAAGCCCTCACCCAACCCATTGCGTCCCCTATCCGCAGTGGGTTGGGTGGGGGCTTTTTGTTTGGGCCTTGTGGCGACTTTGAGGAACTCATCGCGAGCAAGTCGCGATAGGCAACCTCACCCAGCCACAGGTAGGATGGTTCATCCATTCGCGAGGCGGTTCCCATGTTCTTTGGCGTCCTACTGATCATCACCTGGCTGGTCCTGCTGCTGCGCTACCCGGCCAGGGCTCTGCCTGTTTCCCTGGCGGCAGCCGTCGGCCTCGGGCTGGTGGCGGTCTGGGTTGTGTGGCTGGACAACCGCGAAGCCTCGCAACTGGCACGCCTGGAACTGCGCATCAACTACGCCCCCCAGCAATGCCCGGCAGACCGGCCCTTGCAACTCAAACTGAACAACGGCAACGACGTGCCCCTGACCGAATTGCGCTGGCGGGTCGCCGCGTATGCGCCAGGCGATACGGTGAACCTGGCTGACAACGTCTATGCTGCTCCACGCTACCGCGGCCCCGGCGAGTTACAGGCCGGAGCGAGTTGGGAAGACTGCCTGCCGATCCCGCCACTGCGCCCTGGTTATCGCCCACAAACCCTGGAGTTTCGTGCCGAGCACCTGCAAGGCAGCTTCTCTGACTGACAACAACAAAGGACTGCCCCCATTGCCTAACGCACTTATCACCGGTTGCTCCAGCGGCATTGGCCGCGCCCTGGCCGATGCCTTCAAGACGGCCGGCTATGAAGTATGGGCCAGCGCCCGTCGCCATGAAGACGTCGCCGCGCTCGCCAGCGCAGGCTTTCATGCTGTGCAACTGGACGTTAACGACGGCGCTGCACTCAAGACACTGGCCGCGCAATTGGGCGAGCTCGATGTGCTGGTCAACAATGCCGGCTACGGCGCCATGGGCCCGCTGCTCGATGGCGGTACCGAAGCGATGCAGCGACAATTCGAGACCAATGTCTTTTCCATCGTCGGCGTAACCCAGGCACTGTTCCCGGCCCTGCGCCAGCGCAAAGGGCTGGTGGTGAACATCGGCAGCGTTTCCGGGGTGTTGGTGACGCCATTTGCCGGCGCTTACTGCGCCTCAAAGGCCGCCGTGCATGCCGTGAGCGATGCGTTGCGCATGGAGCTGGCACCGTTTGGCGTGCGGGTGATGGAAGTGCAGCCAGGTGCCATCGATACCCACTTTGCGAAAAACGCCGGCACCCAGGCCGAATTGTTGATCAATCAACAATCGCCATGGTGGCCGCTGCGCGAGAACATCCGTGCGCGCAGCCAAGCCTCCCAGGACAAACCGACACCGGCCACGGCGTTTGCCGCACAAGTGTTCAAGGCCGTGCAACAAGACTCGCCACCACGCCTGTTGCGCTCAGGCAATGGCAGCCGGGCGTTGCCGTTGATGGCGGCGCTGTTGCCCAAGGGATTGCTGGAGAAGGTCTTGAAGAAGCGCTTTGGGCTCGATAAGACGCTGTAATGCCCTGGGGCAGGGCTCTATCCCTTCATGAAATCAATAAACGCCCGCACCTTCATCGGTAAATGCCGGGTATCCGGGTACATCGCATACACGCCCTGCGGGGCGAAGCGGTAGCGCGCCAACAGGCGCACCAACCTTCCTGCCTCCAGGTCCTCCTGCACCAGCCATTGCGGCAAGATCGCCACGCCATGCCCACGCAGGGCGAAGGCTTGCAGGATAGCCGCGCTATCGGCCACCAGCGACGTCTTGCCGGGACCCGGTCGATAAAGATGTTCGAGGCCGGCCGGGTCAGTCACAGATAACTCGGTCAGCCGACCATGTCCCAACTTCGGCAACTGTTCCAACTCCTCCAGCGTACTGACCCCGGAAAACTCTGGCGCCGCCACCGCAAACACCTCGAAACTCGACAACTGCACCGCCCGGTGGTTGGAGTCCAGCAGGCGCCCCAGGCGAATAGCCACGTCAAAACGTTCGGAAATCAGGTCGGCATGGGTCGAGGATGTGGATAAGTGAATGTTGAGGTCCGGATGTAGCCGTCGGAAGGCTTCCACCGCCTGCGCGACCACGGCCAAGGCATATTCCACGGTGGTGGTGATACGCAGCGTGCCCTTGAGCTGGGCATGCTCGGAGCGCGCCTCCTCCACTGCCAGCCGCGCCTCCTCCAGCATCCGCGTGCAACGCAGGTAGAAGCGTTCGCCGGCATCAGTGAGCGCCAATTGACGAGTGCTGCGGGTCAGCAGGGTCACGCCCAACTCGGCTTCCAGACGCTTGAGATTGAAGCTGACCACCGCTCGGGTCTGCCCCAGCAAGTCCGCCGCAGCGGTCAGCGAACCGGCTTCGACCACGGCCTTGAAAGTATCGAATCGGTCCAGGCTGACCATCGGCGGCGCTCTCGTTTGTCAAAATAATTTTGACAAACTAACAGTCAAAGCGAGGTTTCCCAAGCACTGCCGGCACTCTACCCTGCCGTCACTCAACCCAGGAACACCCCGATGGCCTACCGTTCAAAAATCGCCTGGATCTTTCTGCTCGGCTTCGCGCTGGACCTGGTGAACATGTTTGTCGCCACGATTGCCTACCCGGATATCGCCAGGGAGCTTCAGGCCTCGGTCTCGCAGTTGGCGTGGATCAGCAACGCCTACCTGATCGGCCTGACGCTGATTATTCCACTGAGCGTCTGGCTGGCTGCTGCCATGGGCGAACGACGTTTGATTGCTGTCAGCCTGCTGCTGTTCGCGGTTGCCTCGATGCTGGTGGGCCAGGCCGGTTCGATTGAAGCGCTGATCGGCTGGCGCCTGTTGCAAGGCGTGGGCGGCGGACTGCTGATTCCGGTGGGGCAAGCCATGGCCTACCGGCATTTTCCGGCAGCCGAACGCAGCCAACTGACGGCCAGGGTGATGTCGGTGGCGTTGCTGGTTCCGGCGCTGTCACCGGCACTGGGTGGCTTGATTGTCGACAGTGTGTCCTGGCGCTGGATCTTCTATGCCAACCTGCCGCTGGCACTGATGACCCTGCTGCTGGCCATGCTGTGGATAAAACCCGACACCCCCAGCGCTATCCGCCCCAAGCTGGAACTGGGCAGCCTGTTCAAACACGCCAACAACCCGATGCTGCGAATCGCGATGCTGATTTACCTGTTTGTTCCAGGGGTATTTATCGGCGTAAGCCTGATCGCCATCCTGTATCTGCACCGCCTGGGATATGACGCAACCCGCACCGGCGCGCTGATGTTGCCCTGGGCACTGGCATCGGCGCTGGCGATTTACCTGGGCAAGAAACTGTTCAATCGCTGGGGGCCGAAGCCGCTGCTATTGGTGGGCATGCTCGTGCAATGCGGCGGTATCTTATTGCTCAACACCGCCGAACCTGCCCTGATCATTTGCGCCTACGCCTTGATGGGCCTGGGCTCCAGCCTGTGCAGCAGCACCGCGCAGACCCTGGCGTTTGTCGATATCCGCGCCGAACACATGGGGCATGCCAGCGCGTTGTGGAATATCAATCGGCAATTGAGCTTCTGCCTGGGCGCGGCGGCGCTCAGTGCGCTGTTGTCAGCCTTTGATTCCTTCACCATAACCTTCACGATGGCGGCAGCCCTGACACTGCTTCCGCTCTTTGCAGTGCTGCGCCTGGATACGTCCAGAGTGCGCACACTGCTACACCCAGCCTGCGAGCCTCATTGATGATTGATTACCGTGATTTTTTTGCAGAAGTGATCCAGACCCACGTCGAGATCGAACAATGGTTTGCCGGTGTTGCGCCCCAGGGCACCCTGGAAAACCTGCTGGCGCGCTTCTCCCCGGACTTCAGCATGATCGCACCGTCCAGCGGCGCACGAGTGGACGCGGCTGGGGTGCGTGATTTGTTCAACCGCCTGGGTGGCCAGCGTCCGGGGTTGAAAATCACGTTGAGCGAAATGAGCGGCATCGACCGTCATGCGCGAGGCGCAACCGTGACTTACCGCGAGCATCAGGTCGATGACAGTGGAGCCCAGACCGATCGGCGGGCTACCGTGGTGTTTGAGAAGCAGGCCAGTGGCGCATTGTTATGGCGGCATTTGCACGAGACGTACTGTCAGGGGTGATCCAGAATCATTCCAACGCTGGCTCGACAATAACAGTACACGTCATCCCCGCCGCCAGCAGCACCCCTGGCGGCACTTGATCGATGTGAATCCGCACCGGCACCCGCTGGGCCAGCCTCACCCAGTTAAAGGTCGGATTCACATCAGCAATCAACTCCCGACTCTCGGGGTTATCGCGGTCATAGATCCCCCGGGAGATGCTCTCCACATGCCCCTTGAGGGTTTCACCACTCATCAACTGCATGTCAGCCTTGGCGCCCACCTTTACATGCGGCAGCTTGGTCTCTTCGAAAAACCCGTAGACCCAAAACGAATTCATATCCACCACGGCCATTTTTGCTTCACCGATACGTGCGTAATCCCCGCGATGCACATTGAGATTGGTCACATAACCGTCCACCGCCGCCAACACCTGGGTGCGCTCGAGGTTCAGTTCGGCAGCCTCAAGTTGTGCCCGGGCCTGTTGATAATCAGCCAGGGCAGCATCGGCGATATTGCTGGCGTCGTCGCGGTTTTCCCTGGAGATCACCAGCGCGTCGAGATCGGCGCGGCGGTGGGCATTGACCTTGCGCATCTGCCACGTGGCCTTGCGTGACGCCACCAGCGATTGCGCCTGCTTTACCGCGATCCGGTAATGCTCGGGGTCGATCTGCATCAGCAGATCACCTTTTTTCACCAACTGGTTATCGCGTACCGGGACATCGATCACCTCGCCGCTAACGTCGGCCGCGACGTTGATGATATCGGCGCGCACCCGACCGTCACGGGTCCACGGGGTTTGCATGTAATGAACCCACAACGTGCGGCCGATCCAGATCGCCAGGGCCAGCACCAACAGAGTCGCGAGCAGGCTGAAAAACTTTTTCATCGGGACATTCTCAACGGTAGACGCTCAGCGACAGAGCGCCGAACAGACAAGCGAACAGGCTCAAGCGCAGTAGCGCCGGATGCCAGAAAAAACGGTACAGGTCAAAACCTGCGAGGAAGCGATCCAGCGCCCAGGCAAGCCCTGCCGCGATGAAGAACATTAAGGTCATGGTTGGCATGTAAACGCCGTGGAATGCGATTTCACGGGGCATCGGTGGATCCTTCAAGCTTAAGGGCAGCCAGCGGCGATTGCGGGTCCAGCAGGGAGGTGCGAATAAAGTGCAAGTAGCTTTTCACCCGACGCAGGGCCGAGGTGTCGAAGTGCGGGGCGAACGGTTCGTCGGTGGCCTGCACTCGGCTGATGGCGTGGTCGACAGCCACCAGTGCGCGCTCAAGATTGCTCTGGCCAGGTTGCAGGAACAGACGCATCAACGAACGCCCCATCACCCGGATCGCCTGGCGCCAGGGCTGGGATTGGGCATAGGCCGGGTGAATCGGCAGGATCGCCTGTTCCTTGCGCAACTCAATGATCGCGTGGCCGACCTCCAGCACCACGAACATCCAGCGCAACAAGTTGCGCTGCACCAACGGCTGGCCGACAGCCAGGCCATAAGCCTGATGCAGCAAATCGCGGGTGCGGCTTTCGAAACTCGATGCCAGGCCCTTGAGCTTGCCGCTGATGGCATACACCACTTGCTCACGCAGGTCCCGCTCCAGGCGGCGCCACAACCACGGGCTGTTGGGCGGCAGAATGATCGCGCCGGCGGCGGCGCACACCAACATGCCGAGGATCATCGCAATATAGTCATTGATAAAACTATAGGGGTTGTAGATCGTCAGGTTGTCCGGCACCGAGCCCGTGCTGAAGAAGATCAGTAAACCCAGGCCGACCCCCGCGTAACGCGGCCGCGAAGAGAGGAAGGCGCCGAATACAATGACCGGAGCAAGCATCACACACAGCAGGGGGAAACCATCGATGCGGGGGAATACAAAGAACATTTCGACGAACCCCACCAAGGCACCAATGAAGGTGCCGCAAGCCATTTGAAACGCCATGCGCTTGGGGTTCGGTGTGGCGGCCGAAAGGCCCACGGTGGCCGCCGCAATCAGGGTCATGGTGGCGCCGCTGGGCCATGCCGTGAGCACCCAGTAACTGCCCAGCACCACCAAAATAAAGGCTGCGCGAATGCCCGAAGCGGCACAGGCCAGCCAGTTGGTCTGCGGGGTATACGGCTCATCCCAATGCTCGCGCGCATGACTGTGATCGGCCAGGGACGCGTGGGTCTGTGCATACCCATGCAAGTCATCGACAAAGCGATACAGCAATTCGTAAGCCGTATGGAAATCCAACAGTTCGGCGTCGCTGGGCGCGGCCTCCTGAAAACTCGAGCGCAGGCTGCGCACCTTGGCGGGCAGGTGCTCTTTGTAGGCCGTCAATTGCCCCACCAGCCGAGCGGCATCGGGACTGGTCAACGCACGCCCACTGAAGCCATCGAGCAATTCGGCCAGGTCTTGCAAGCCCGGCTTGATGGCGGCGACCACATGGTCTGCCGCATCGCTGCGCAGGCGCTCGAGTAATTGATGCAAGGCGTTGAAACGTGTAGTGATGCCCATGAATTCACTGTTCAGGCGACTGAGGCGCCCATTGCGCCGACGCATGTGCGGGTCTTCAAATACCGTGACGCTGCGCAGCCCCTCCAACCCCACAGCCTCGGCGATGAAACGCACATTGCTGCTTTCGAAGCCGTCGCGCGGGCTGCGACCGCGCAGACCGTCGGTGACAAACAACGCGAACACCCCGAAGCGCTGGTACAAGGCGTTACGCATCGCGGCGCTGGCGGTTTGGGGCAGGATCGCAGCGCTGACCAGGGTCGCGCAGAGTATCCCCAGGGAGATTTCCAGCACCCGCCATACCGCCGCCATAAACGCGCCGTCCGGGTGGGCCAAAGCAGGTAGGCCAATCATTGCCGCGGTATATCCCGCCAGGACAAACCCGTAGGCGCGAAAATTGCGATAACGCGCAGCACCTGCCGAGCAGATGCCCACCCAGATCGCCAGCGAGCCGAGGAACAACTCGGTGTTCTGCGCAAACAAGGCAATCAACAGCACCATCACCGCCGACCCCGCCAGGGTGCCGAGGAAGCGATAGAAGCTCTTGGCAAACACCTGGCCGCTCTGGGGTTGCATGACGATAAACACGGTGATCATCGCGGTACGCGGTTGCGGCAGCTCCAGACGCATCGCCAGCCACAGCGTCAGGAACGCGGCAACCAACACTTTGAAGATGTAGACCCAGGTCACGCCGTCGCTGCGTACCCAGTCGAAGAATCCACGCCGCCATTCCAGGGAATGCAACCAACGCAGCGGTACAAGCAAGGGAGTCATGGGAAACCTGATCAGTGATCAAACACGGCCAATGCCGCCGGGATTTTGCCGGGTAAGGTTTTGCCTGGCGCCGGTACGTCATCACCGGCGCCTACACCACCGCCCAGTGCGGTTACCAACTCGGCATGGGCACGCAAGCGCGCGGCCTGGACCTGTTGCTGCACCTGCTGTTGGCGAAACAGCAAAGTCTGCGCAGTCAGCACATTGAGGTAGTCCGTGAGACCGCGCTGGTAGGCGATCATCGCGATGTCGTAGGTTTTCTGCGCCGAGGCCAGCGATTGGGCGGCGAAGCCTTGTTGCTTGTCCATGGATTCGCGGCGGATCAACTGATCGCTGATGCCCTTGAGGGCGTTGATCAACGTCTGGTTGTAATGGGCGACAGCGATGTCATAACCCGCGCTGGCCTTGCCCAACTGCGAACGCAGCCGGCCGCCGTCGAAGATCGGCAAAGTAATCGCCGGACCGACGCTGTAGTTGAATTTGCCGCCGGCCAGAAACTCCAGCATGCCGCCACCGGTCGCCATGTAACCGAGGCTGCCAATCAGATCGACGTTGGGGTAGAAACCGGCGTGAGCAACGTCGATACCACGCGCTTGCGCCGCGACTTGCCAGCGGCTGGCGACCACGTCCGGGCGCTGACCGAGTAATTGCGCGGGCAAGGTGGACGGCAGCTTCAATGGCGCGGCAAGTGACAGGCCCGGCCGTTGCAGTTGTGCGCCCGCTCCCGGCCCCTTGCCGGCCAACGCCGCCAGTTGATTACGGCTCAGGGCGATTTCTTCATCCAGGGCGTCCAGTTGGCGGTGGGTTTCCGGCAACGGGGTCTGGGCCTGGCTGACTTCGAAATGCGTGCCGATCCCTGCCTCCAGGCGCTTGTTGGCCAGCTCGAGAATCTGTTGTTGCTGGGCCAGCGTGGCGGCGACGATATCGCGGTTGGCGTAATGCAACGACAGCTCGATATAGGCGCGAACTACGTTGCTCTGCAATTCGAGCTGGGCCTGGCGCGCTTCGGCGGCGCGCATATGCGCCAGGTCGACGGCGCGCTCGCTGGCGTTACGCTCGCGTCCCCAAAGGTCGAACGCGTAGCTCAGGCCCAGGGTGGAGTTATTGTCCCAGGTAGTGGCATCACTCAGTTCGCCAGGTCCGTAGAACTGATCCTTAGGCCAGTTATGGCGTTTCAAGGTGGAATCGCTATTGATCTGCAACGACTCGGCCGATTCGGCAATCCCGGCTATCGCTCGCGCTTCACGTACCCGAGCGGCGGCCATGGCCATGCTCGGGCTGTCGTATGTGGCGAGTTCGACCCAGCGGTCGAGCTGGGGATCACCGTAGGCTTGCCACCATTTGACGGTGGGCCAACGGGCGTCCTGTGCGGCGCTTCGGATGGCGTCGTCGGTGGCAAGGTTGTCGGCACTCAGGGCCTGGCCCTGGGGCGCGATGCCTGCGTTTGAGATGCAGCCGCTGATTGCTAACGATAAAGCCCAAACACTGAGAGTCTTCAGCTCTCTGCTGATGCGACGCGGCACTGCTGTGAATTCCTGAGCTGGTATGGCGGGGTAAGGAGGGACAATTCTAGGGGGCAGGCCGGGTGGCGATAAGGTGGGATTCCTGTGAATCTTTGTTACCGTACGGACGATAATCCGAACGGCAATAGAAATACGTTCTAACCATTTCCCCGAGACGCCGAGCAGTACTCTGACAACCACCTCGCACATCTTCCGTCAGAATTTCTTCGCTATATCCTTCCCATCTTCAGGAGAGCAGGAGAATTGGTATGCGACCGGTACTGAGCGTAACTTCACGCGAACTCGCCACTGCCCCTCTCGAGTCGGGCACTTCGAGCCCCTTGTCCAGGCAGTTGAAGAGCACCTCAGGCAACTCAAGCGCCCTGCCCCTGCCGCCGCAACGGGATGCGCGGTGGATCGTAGACGTGGTTTTGAAAAAACTGCAGGCCGGTTCGCCAGGGACCGATAAGATTCGGGCCATCACCGAGCTGCATCATAAAATCACCCACACTGATCCGCAGTTGGAGCTTGATGCCCAGGAACTCTCGGATTTCTACGATTTCTTCAAAAAAGCCGAACATCTCCTGGCCCGACAAACCGGCAGCCACGAAGACTACAAATTATGTCGTGCGCTCAAATGGCAGTTCCGGGCCGCGTCCAGTGAACAAAAACATCAACAGCTCACAGAAACAATGTCCGCCGCCCTTGGCTACATCAACACCGCAGGTGTGCGGTCCAACCACCGGCATATCGGCTACGAGTATCAGTTGATACCGAGCAGGCAACTCAGTGCAGGGCCTTACCTTGCCAACGATTCACACCTGGGCCTGACTGCAGACATGCGCCTGCAAGACACCCGCATCAACAGCCTGTTGCTGAAGGTGAAATCCACGTTCCCCAACGTAAGCAAGCACAAAAGCACCCTTGGCATCGGCCTGCTGACGTCCCGGGAATATAAAAGTCTCAAGGCCTACGTCGAAACGAACAGCCATTCGCTGAGTGCCCGCGCAAGCGAAAGTCGCACGAGCGCCGCAAAGTACTTCACCCAAATCACAAGCGTTTCAAATCACCTTGAACGGAACCGGCTGTATGCCAACCTCAGCCAGTCTTTTGTCAAGGAGAGCCTGGCCGTGAATGGACTCGGCGACATTGCGTTCTCAAGCTTTGGCTCCACGCCTGAAGCCGTGGAAAAACAACGTGGAATGGTCCTCAGTTGTGGCACTCGCACGGCCATCGAGTGTTTTGAATTTTTAAACTTCAACACCGATATTGCGCTCAACCTGACCCTGGCAAAAAAATACAGAGCCATGGATATTGTCGACTTATATGACCGGTATCCCGCAATGGCCGAGCGCAAACTCAATGCCCGCCAGCATGCGGGCGATGATAGTGCCCAGTTGCTCAGGGATATGCAGCAGCATCGGCTATCCAGCAGCCGACGCTTTACCCATCAGGCCTGCCTGCCTGTATTACCTAGCGAATTGAACGACACCCTGCACGAAATCAATCGGCAATCCCAGGCACTGCTCGAACGTTATGTCGTACGCAAGTTGCGGTCGGGCGTCGATGAACCCACCGATAAAAAACTGCGTGAGTTGATGGCCAAAAATCATGATCTGCTCCGCCCGCCGGCCCTCAAGACATTCACTTCCAGCACCCACACCCGCACCGCAACCGCTACGGCACGCGCAGACTTATCCGATACGGCGCAAGCGTCGCCGGGCAAAGGCATAACCATTCACTTTATCCACAGGCATGAAGACGACCCGCACCTGAGCGGCGACTACCTGGAGATCCATATTGACGAGGTTGATGCAGCGAAAGCCTTGAAAAAGGCTCTGGGCTGCGTGCTGTCAGGCATTGGCCAACAAAACTTCTCATGGGAGAACCTGATTGGTTCCATAACTGACTCCGTGCTTGGCACCCCTAACCGCCGATCCAGCAATATCCTGGTAAAAATCAAGGATCATCAACCGGTGATACTGCGCACGCTCCATATGACCAGTAAACATTCAACGGTCAGGCTTCCCGAAATGGCCAGCCAGCTTATCGACGTGGAAATAGAATCAACCCGTATCAAGCGACACATTCAAAACGAGCAGTTGGGTTGCGACTCCCTCGACTTCATCCTGCCCATCGCCTATCAACTGCTGGGGGGCGATCACGGCAACCGGGCATGGGATACCTATGTCAACGCACACGAGAACGATATCAAGGCCCTGCTCGACAACATTGCCGAACAAAACCATGGCGCGGTATTGACTGGAGAAATTGAAACCATCAGGCGTATCAACCCCCAGCTTTGCCGTGATGTCGAAGCGCTGCTCCAACAGGCGAAAAAGGCCCAGGACAGCCCGCAAGACGGGCATCACGCCCAAGCCAAGATAGCGTTCAAACACATGCTGCAGACCTACCTTGACACTTATTACAAGGCTAAAGTCAGTGAAGCCTGGAAACTGTCCTGAGCTGACCCGGACCCGGTACCCAAAGCGATACTCTTGACGTCAGCTCATCGTCAGGCACACCCACGGGTAACTTCGTGTCACAATTTGCCATCTCCCTTGAGAGCACCCCATGGACACCTTGCAAAACATGCGCGCCTTCAGTTGTGTCGCCGAGGCCGGCAGCTTCACCGCTGCCGCCGTGCAACTGGACACCACCACAGCCAACGTATCGCGCGCGGTCTCCAATCTTGAGGCCCACCTGCAAACCCGCTTGCTCAACCGCACCACCCGTCGCATCGCCCTGACCGAGGCTGGCAAGCGCTATTTGTTGCGCTGCGAGCAAATCCTGGCCTATGTCGAAGAAGCCGAGGCCGAGGCCAGCGATGCCCATGCACGCCCCGCCGGGCAATTGAAAGTGCATACGATGACCGGCATCGGCCAGCATTTTGTGATCGATGCCATCGCGCGCTACCGCCGTACCCATCCAGACGTGACGTTTGACCTGACCCTGGCCAACCGCGTGCCGGACTTGCTGGACGAGGGCTACGACGTGTCCATCGTGCTCGCCAGCGAGCTACCGGACTCCGGATTCGTGTCCCAGCGCCTGGGGATCACCTACAGCATCGTCTGTGCCTCGCCGGCCTACGTCAAAGCCAACGGCTGCGCGCAACGGCCCAGTGACTTGCTCAACCACGCCTGCCTGCGCCTGGTCAGCCCGGTGATCCAACTGGACAAGTGGGCCTTCAACGGCCCTGACGGCCAGGAAAGCGTGAGCATTAACAGCTCGCCGTTTCTGGTGAACTCCGCCGACGCCATGAAGACTGCGATCATCAGCGGCATGGGGGTCGGCCTGCTGCCGGTGTACGCGGCCATCGAGGGCCTGCGCAACGGCACGCTGGTGCGGATGATGCCGACCTACCGGTCCCAGGAACTGAACCTGTACGCCATCTACCCGTCCCGCCAGTACCTGGATGCCAAGATCAAGACCTGGGTGGAATACCTGCGTGGTTCGCTGCCGGAAATACTGGCTGCGCACCAGGCGGAATTGGTGGCGTATGAGCTGAGCGGGAATGTCGGCAGCACACGGCTGCCCTTGTAGGCATTGCAAATCAGGGCGGGCTTTGTGTGGGAACGAGCAAGTCCAATCGTCGCACCGCCGTTCCCACATAAGCCTGCGCCCTGCTGCCACAGAGTGGTTTTGCAGCATCGGGATAAATGTTAGCTTGCTTGGCATTCCTCCTGTCGATGAGCCAAGCCCGCAATGAAAAAGACCGTTCTTGCCTTCAGCCGTGTCACGCCCGCAATGATCGAACGCCTGCAGCAGGACTTCGACGTCATCGCCCCCAACCCCAAGCTGGGCGATATCGGTGCTCAATTCAACGAGGCTCTGCCTCATGCCCACGGCCTGATCGGTGTTGGTCGCAAGTTGGGGCGGGCACAGCTTGAAGGCGCGAGCAAACTGGAGGTGGTCTCCAGCGTGTCGGTCGGCTACGACAACTATGACGTGGCGTACTTCAATGAACGCGGGATCATGCTCACCAACACCCCGGACGTGCTCACCGAAAGCACCGCAGACCTGGCCTTTGCCCTGCTGATGAGCAGCGCCCGCCGGGTCGCCGAGCTGGATGCCTGGACCAAGGCAGGGCAATGGAAAGCCAGCGTCGGCGCACCGTTGTTTGGTTGTGATGTACACGGCAAGACACTGGGTATCGTCGGCATGGGCAATATCGGCGCAGCCATTGCCCGTCGCGCTCGCCTGGGTTTCAACATGCCGATCCTCTATAGCGGCAACAGCCGCAAGACTGCGCTGGAACACGAACTGGGCGCGCAGTTTCGCAGCCTCGACCAATTGCTGGGCGAGGCGGATTTCGTCTGCCTGGTGGTGCCATTGAGCGAGAAGACCAGGCATTTGATCAGCCATCGCGAGCTGGGGCTGATGAAGTCCAGTGCAATTCTGGTAAATATTTCCCGCGGGCCGGTAGTCGATGAGCCAGCGCTGATTGAAGCCTTGCAGAACCAGCGCATTCGCGGCGCCGGGCTCGATGTCTATGAACAAGAACCGCTGAGTGAGTCGCCGTTGTTCCAATTGAGTAACGCCGTAACCCTGCCCCACATCGGCTCGGCCACGAATGAAACCCGCGACGCCATGGCCAACCGCGCCCTGGATAACCTGCGCAGCGCATTGCTGGGCAAGCGGCCGCAGGATCTGGTCAACCCGCAGGTATGGAAGGCTTGAGCCTTAGGCAAGCCGATCTGCTCAGAAGCGAGCGAGAACGTGGCAACGCCCACGCTCCTATAGTTTTTGGCATGTGCGTCGATAACCTTTCATAGCTCGTTCCCGCTGATCCACAGAAGGTTGCCATGTCCACCACCACAGCCCGCGCAGACTCTCTCTCGCTTCTGCTCTTTACCTTGCGCAGCGGCAAGCTGATGGCAATCAACCTGCTGAAAGTCAGCGAAATCATCCCTTGCCCGCCCTTGACCAAGCTGCCGGAGTCCCACCCCCACGTCAAAGGCATCGCCACCCTGCGCGGGGCTGCATTGTCGGTGATCGATCTCAGTCGAGCGCTGGGCGAAATGCCCTTGAAAGACCCGGACGGCGGTTGCCTGATCGTCACTGACGTCAGCCGCTCCAAGCAAGGCCTGCATGTACAGGCAGTGAGCCGCATCGTCCATTGCCTGACTACCGATATTCGCCCGCCGCCGTTTGGTTCCGGTGGCAGTCGTTCGTTTATCACCGGTGTCACCCAGGTCGACGGGGTGTTGGTACAAGTGCTGGATATCGAAAAAGTCATTCACGCCATCGCACCTGCACCGATCGAAGTAGCGCCTACCGACCTGACCATGGAAGAAGCCGAAATACTGGGCAGGGCGCGGATCCTGGTGGTGGATGACAGCCAGGTCGCCCTGCAGCAATCGGTACACACCCTGCGCAATCTCGGCCTGCAATGCCACACTGCCCGAAGCGCCAGGGAGGCCATCGACTGCCTATTGGAGCTGCAAGGTACGGCCGAACAAATCAATGTGGTGGTTTCCGACATCGAGATGTCCGAGATGGACGGCTACGCTCTCACCCGCACCTTGCGCGAAACCCCGGATTTCCAGAACCTCTACGTTTTGCTGCACACCTCGCTCGACAGCGCGATGAACAGTGAAAAAGCCCGCCTGGCAGGCGCCGATGCGGTGCTGACAAAGTTCTCGTCACCAGAGCTGACCAAATGCCTGGTCGTCGCAGCCCACTGTGTGGCACAGCAGGGCAGGTAACGAATGAGCGAGTATTTCCAGCTGCTGCGCCGAGACCTCATGGGTGCCCTGCCCGCGCCGCAATGGCCGGCGGATATTCGCCTGGACCACTACCGAGACGCCTCAGCCCCGGCGATCCATGCGGTGCTGTGCATGGCGCAGGAGCAAGGCGGTGGCCGTGTGGGCAGTCTTGACCAGTGGCGTCAACAGTTCGTCACCAATGCCGAGTTCGACCCCAGGCTTTGTCTGGTAGCCAGCAACGCCCACGGCATTCTCGGGGTAGCGCAGTGCTGGACCAGTGCCTTTATCAAGAGCCTGGCCATTCACCCTACGGCGCAGGGGCAAGGCCTGGGCCGAGCCTTGCTGCTGCACAGTTTTTTGGTGTTCCAGCAGCGTGGCGAGGCGTTTGTCGACCTCAAGGTGCGCGAATCCAATACCCGCGCCCGTCATCTGTATGAAACCGCCGGCATGGTGTTTGTGCTGCGCGACCGGGTTACCGAAGACTGAGGCTGGCGCATAACTTGCTTTGCCCAAGGCCTGCGCGGTGGGCGGAGGTGTAAACCCGTCACCGAGCCCATGCGCCTTCTGACCTAGCCTGGTGACAGACTCCCATGACCACCACCCACTTTTCCTGCGTCGGTTGCGGCAAATGCTGCACTGACCATCATGTGCCCCTGACCCTCGACGAAGCCCGGATGTGGGCGGCAGACGGCGGCAATGTCATCATTCTAGTGGAGGGGTTCCTGGGCAATGGCCTGGGCCTGGCGCCGCAGCAACGCGAGCATGCACAACGTCGCTCGGTGGTAGTACCCAGCGGCACGACCGAGGCGTTTGTGGCAATCACCTTTGCGGCCTATAACGCCGGACGCTGCCGGAATCTTGACGAAGACAACCTGTGCCGCATTTATGAGCGTCGCCCGTTGGTATGTCGCATCTACCCGATGGAGATCAACCCACATATTGCGCTGAACCCCGTCGCCAAGGATTGCCCACCGCAATCCTGGGAACAGGGTCCGCTACTGATCGCCGGTGGCGAGTTGATGGACCAGGAGCTGGCAGCATTGATCCAGCGCTCACGCCAGGCCGACCGTAATGACGTAGGGGCCAAGGAAGCGGTCTGCACCCTGCTGGGTATCCGCACCACGGCGCTCAAGGGCGACGGGTTTACCGCCTACCTGCCAGACATGGGCGCGTTTGCCCAGGCGCTGGAGTTGGCTGGCGGCCAGCCGTCGACCGCCAATGAATGGGTGTTTCATGTATCGGGGCTGGATGTTGCCGAAAAGTTGCTGGATGCAGGGGCGCAGATCGCCACTGAGGAGCCCTCCAACTATGCGTTTATCCCGTTGCGCGCGGCTTAACGTCCAAAGGGCGGTGCTTCAAGACGATAGGGTTGGATGATCCGCTGGTACTCGCCGTTTTGCATCAGTTGTGCAAGGGCGCAGTTGAGTTCACTGCGCAACGCCGTATCGGTTTTGCGCAGCGCGATCGCCACCCCATCGCCCAGCAGCTCAGCCGAAACAGCTGGCCCCAGGAAGTCGAAAGCCTGCCCGTCAGCGGTGTCGAGCAAGGCATCACGGATCTCCACGGTGCCTTGCAAGGTCGCATCGATATCGCCCGCCACCAGGCTGCGTACCAATTCGTCATTAAGCCAGAAACTCTTGACCGTGACGCCTTTGCGCGCCCACTTCGACAGGGCAAAAGCCTCGCGGTTGCTCCCCAGCAATACACCGACACGCTTGCCCTTGAGGGAGCTTACGGTAGGTATAAGGCCTGAGTTTCTACGTGCGACCAGACGTGTGGTGAAGGGGTAGAGATTATCGGTGAAGCTCACCCAGCGCCGTCGCTTGGAGGTGGGCGCCATGCCCATGATCGCATCGAATTGCCGGGCCTCAAGGGCGGGAAAATCTTCCACAAGCACCTGATCAACCCAGATGCACCGCACATTCAGCTGCACGCACAGGGCGTTGCCCAGTTCGATGTTCAGGCCAACCAACTGCCCTTGCGGGTTGCGGCTCTGGAAGGGGGGAAATTGCGCAGCAACGGCAAAACGGATTTCACGCCGAGGCTGATCAAGCGCCGCGGCGGCATCCAACGAAAGCAGTAGGGCGAGCACTACACAGGTACGTATCAGGGCCACGGGAAACGTCCTTTTCCGGAAAGTCCAGCCTCACGCCCAGTCCCGGAGAAGAGCCGGTGAGCAGAGGCGGTGCAAGCTTTCAAGAAACGGTCGTAGGCCTACAAGCAGAAATATCCGCAAAGACCGTAGGCAAAATCCCACCATGCGTGAAACTTATTACTCTCAGCGTTTACCCATCGAACGACGAGTGCCCGGAGGAGCCATGCCCGGGGACTTGGTGTGGCCGTTCTTGGCACCGTTCTTGTACCAGGGCTGGGCGGCACTTTTGGCCCCGGCCAGCTCGCCCGGCTTGAACGGAAACTTGAATGCCGGGATCTCGGTTGTCGCGGCTGTCTCTACGCTGTCAGTGTCGGCGTGTTCAACAGCGTCGACAGCATCAACAGGGTGTTGTGTCGGGGAATTCATGAAAGCTCCGGGAGTACAAAAATGACGCGGACCCAAGTGGTGTCACGCTGGCAGGAAGTATACCTGTGCGGCCTGAGTCTTTGACCATTGCCTTATGAATGGTCGCGAGTTTGCTGACGCGCCTGTCAGATAGCGGTCACCTTACTGACCGGATTGGCAGGCTATAAATACGCCCCCAAATCTCTCAGCCCTCTACTTTGGCGCCTCATAACATGCTCATTCGAAGAAAAATGCTATTAGTCGTGGGTGGTATCGTGGTGCTGGCTATTGCAGTTTGGGCCCTGACTCGACCGGCCAAAACCCGATTGGTGCCCTCCAGCGCCGTGCCAGTGCGGGTGATGACAGTCGTTGAGCAGGACTTGCCGCGCTATGTCACGGGCATCGGTTCGGTACTGTCGCTGCACAGCGTGGTGATCCGGCCGCAAATCGACGGTATCCTCACTCGTTTGCTGGTCAAGGAGGGTCAACTGGTCAAGGCTGGCGAGCTACTCGCAACCCTCGACGACCGCTCGATCCGCGCCAGTCTCGACCAGGCCAAGGCTCAGCGGGGGGAGAGTCAGGCACAACTGCAAGTGGCACTGGTCAATCTCAAGCGCTACAAACTGCTGAGTGCCGACGATGGCGTGTCCAGGCAGACCTACGATCAGCAGCAGGCGCTGGTCAACCAGCTCAAGGCCGCGGTTCTAGGCAACCAGGCGGCTATCGATGCAGCCCAGGTGCAACTGTCCTATACGCAGATCCACTCACCGGTCACCGGCCGCGTCGGCATCCGCAGCGTAGATGAAGGCAACTTCCTGCGCATGAGCGATGCCCAGGGATTGTTCTCCGTGACTCAGATCGACCCGATCGCCGTCGAGTTTTCCTTGCCACAACAGATGTTGCCGACCCTGCAAAACCTGATCGCGGCACAGCAGTCGGCCAGTGTCGACGCGTATATGGGCGCCGATACCGATGGCCCAACCGCCAATCTGCTGGGCGAAGGACACCTGAGCCTGATCGACAACCAGATCAGTGCCACCACTGGCACCATTCGCGCCAAGGCCGAATTCACCAATGCTGCGCAAAAACTCTGGCCCGGCCAACTGGTCACGGTGAAAATCCAGACGGCCATCGACAAAGACGCCCTAGTGGTGCCGCCAACGATCGTCCAGCGCGGTTTGGACTCGCACTTTGTGTATCGGGTCAACGGCGACAAAGTGGACATCGTGCCGGTGCAAGTGAGCTATCAAAACAGCGACGTGAACGTCATCCGGGGCGTACAGGTCGGTGATGTACTGGTCAGCGACGGCCAATCGCGGCTCACGGCCGGCGCCCGGGTGAATATTCTCAAGGAGGCGCCGCAAGCCGTCCAGGCGGAGCCCGCGTCATGAGAGGCCAGCGTTCGCTATCCGCCTGGTGCGTCGACCATCCGGTTGCCACGCTGTTGCTGACCTTTGCCTTGGTGCTAGTGGGCTTGATCGCCTTCTCACGACTGCCCGTCGCACCACTACCAGAGGCGGAGTTTCCGACGATTCAGGTCACCGCCCAACTGCCCGGAGCCAGCCCCGATACCATGGCGTCCTCGGTGGCAACGCCCCTGGAAGTGCAATTCAGCGCCATCCCTGGAATGACACAGATGACTTCCAGCAGTGCCCTGGGCTCCAGCCTCTTGACCCTGCAGTTCACCCTCGACAAGAGCATCGATACCGCCGCCCAGGAAGTGCAGGCGGCGATCAACACCGCGGCCGGCAAGTTGCCCAGCGATATGCCCACCCTGCCGACCTGGCGCAAGGTCAACCCGGCGGACAGCCCGGTGCTGATCCTCAGCATCAGCTCCAACAACATGCCCGGAACCGAACTGAGCGACTACGTGGAAACCCTTCTGGCCCGGCAGATCAGCCAGATCGAGGGGGTCGGCCAGATCAGCATCACCGGCCAGCAACGCCCGGCGATCCGCGTGCAAGCCTCGCCGGACAAACTCGCCGCCATTGGCCTGACCCTGGCCGACATCCGCCTGGTGCTCCAGCAATCGAGCCTGAACCTGGCCAAGGGCGCGCTGTATGGGCGCGACAGCGTGTCGACGTTGTCGACCAACGATCAACTGTTCCACCCCGAGGAATACGGTGAGCTGATTGTTTCGTACAAGGACGGCGCGCCGGTGCAATTGCGCGATGTGGCGCGGGTGATCAATGGTCCGGAGAACGCCTACGTGCAGGCATGGTCCGGTGATACGCCAGGGGTCAACCTGGTGATTTTCCGCCAGCCAGGGGCCAATATCGTCGACACAGTCGATCGCATCCAGGCCGAGCTGCCGCGCCTGCAGGCGATGCTGCCGGCGTCGGTGGAGGTCAGCTCGCTGTCAGACCGCACCAAGACCATTCGTGCCTCGCTGCATGAAGTGGAAATCACCCTGCTGATCGCGGTGTTGCTGGTGGTGGCAGTGATGGCGCTGTTCTTGCGCCAGTGGTCGGCAACCCTGATTGTCTCCAGCGTGCTGGGGGTATCGCTGGTGGCCACTTTTGCCTTGATGTATGTGATGGGGTTCAGCCTGAATAACTTGACGCTGGTGGCCATCGTCATCGCCGTGGGATTTGTGGTGGACGATGCGATTGTGGTGGTGGAGAACATCCATCGCCATCTTGAGGCGGGCCTGGACAAGCGGGAAGCAGCGATCAAGGGCACCGGCGAGATCGGTTTTACTGTGGTGTCCATCAGCTTTTCGCTGGTGGCGGCATTTATCCCGCTGCTGTTCATGGGCGGCGTGGTCGGGCGGCTGTTCAAGGAGTTTGCCCTGACCGCCACGGCGACCATTCTGATTTCAGTGGTGGTGTCCCTGACCCTGGCGCCGATGCTGGCCGGGCAGTTCATGCGCGCCCCCACTCACCGCCCCCACGACCAGCCGGGCTTTGGCGAACGCCTGCTGGCCAGCTATGCCCGGAACCTGCGACGGGCACTGGCCCATCCGCGCACGATGCTCGCTATCTTCACCGTAACCCTGGGCCTGGCCGTGGCCGGCTACGTGTTTATTCCCAAGGGTTTTTTCCCGGTACAAGACACCGGTTTTATTCTCGGCACCAGCGAGGCGGCGGCCGATGTGTCCTACCCGGATATGGTGGCCAAGCACCGAGCCCTGGCCGAGATCATCCAGGCTGACCCAGCTGTGGAAAACTTCTCTCACTCCGTGGGCGTGACCGGTAGTAACCAGACCATCGCCAACGGCCGCTTCTGGATTGCCTTGAAGGATCGGGGTGAGCGTGATGTGTCGGCCAGCCAGTTTATCGACCGGATCCGCGCCAAATTGGCCCGGGTCCCGGGGATCGTGCTGTACCTGCGCGCCGGCCAGGACATCAACCTCAGTTCCGGGCCCAGCCGCAGCCAGTACCAGTACGTGCTCAAGAGCAACGACGGTGCGACTCTGAACACCTGGACCCAGCGCCTGACCGAAAAACTGCGTGCCAACCCGGCCTTTCGCGATCTGTCCAACGACCTGCAACTGGGCGGCAGCATCACCCACATCAGCATCGACCGCCAGGCTGCCGCGCGTTTCGGCCTGACTGCCACCGATGTCGACCAAGCGCTTTACGATGCATTCGGCCAACGCCAAGTCAATGAGTTCCAGACCGAGACCAACCAGTACCAAGTGGTGCTGGAGCTGGACAGCCAGCAGCGGGGCAAGGCTGAGAGTCTGAACTACTTCTACCTGCGCTCGCCCCTGAACGGTGAAATGGTGCCGCTGTCGGCCCTGGCCAAGGTTGATCCGCCGACCGTCGGGCCGTTGTCCATCAGCCATGACGGCATGTTCCCGGCGGCCAACCTGTCGTTCAACCTGGCGCCGGGGGTGGCCCTGGGAGACGCGGTGATCATGCTCGACCAGGCCAAGAACGAGATCGGCATGCCGAGCACCATCATCGGAAACTTCCAGGGCGCAGCCCAGGCGTTCCAGAGTTCATTGGCCAGTCAACCGTGGCTGATCCTCGCGGCGTTGGTGGCGGTCTACATCATCCTCGGCGTGCTGTATGAGAGCTTCGTGCATCCGCTGACTATCATCTCGACCCTGCCCTCTGCCGGCCTGGGCGCACTGATCATGCTGTGGCTGCTGGGCCAGGACTTTTCCATCATGGCCTTGATCGGCCTGGTACTGTTGATCGGCATCGTCAAGAAAAATGGCATCCTGATGATCGACTTTGCCCTGGAAGCCCAGCGCGTTCGTGGCTTGGCGCCCGCCGATGCGATTTATGAAGCCTGTGTCACGCGGTTCCGGCCGATCATCATGACCACCCTCGCCGCGTTGCTGGGCGCAGTGCCGCTGATGCTCGGCTCAGGTCCCGGCGCTGAGCTGCGCCAGCCCCTGGGGATCGCGGTGGTCGGCGGGTTGCTGGTGAGTCAGGCGCTGACGCTGTTCACCACGCCGGTCATATACTTGTATCTCGAGAAACTTTTCCACAGACCCAAGTCGGCCCTCGGGCTGGCGACCACACAGTGAGGCGGGGTCATGCGCGTCCTGATTATTGAAGACGAAGAAAAGACTGCCGGCTACCTGCATCGCGGGTTGACGGAACAAGGCTACACGGTGGACGTGGCCCGCGACGGCATCGAGGGCCTGCACCTGGCCCTGGAAAGCGACTACGCAGTGATCGTGCTCGATGTGATGCTGCCCGGCCTCGACGGTTTTGGCGTGCTGCGCGCACTGCGGGCACGCAAGCAGACGCCGGTGATCATGCTCACCGCCCGCGAGCGTGTGGAGGACCGCATTCGCGGCCTGCGCGAAGGCGCCGACGATTACCTGGGCAAGCCGTTTTCCTTCCTCGAACTGGTCGCCCGCCTGCAAGCCCTGACCCGGCGCAGCGGCGGGCATGAGCCGGTGCAGGTGACCATCGCCGACCTGTGGATAGACCTGATCAGCCGCAAAGCCAGCCGCGCCGGCCTGCGCCTGGACCTGACCGCCAAGGAGTTCTCGCTGCTCAGCATCCTGGCCCGGCGCCAGGGGGAAATCCTGTCGAAGACGGCGATTGCGGAAATGGTCTGGGACATCAATTTCGACAGCGATGCCAATGTGGTCGAAGTGGCGATCAAGCGCCTGCGGGCCAAGCTCGACGGGCCCTTCGAGCACAAGCTGCTGCACACCATCCGCGGCATGGGCTATGTGCTGGAGAACCGCAATGTCGAGTAACTCCATCGCCCTGCGCCTGAGCGGCATGTTCAGCCTGGTGGCGCTGGTGATTTTCCTGCTGATCGGCGGTGCGTTGTATCAACAGGTTGACCGTGGCCTGGGGCTGCTGCCGGGGGCCGAGCTGGATGCGCGCTACAGCGTACTGGAGTCGTCGATCACCCGCTTCGGTACGCCGGATCACTGGGGGAAGATGGCCAGCAAACTCAAGTTGCTGGGGGAAGAGGACAAGCGTATTCGCTTCTGGGTGGTCAGCAGCGACCCGGCCTATGAGTACGGCAACCCGGATGCGCGCATCCGCGAATTCGCCGCAGGGCCGATGGGCAAGCGCGACTTATACCTGCCGGAGCATGCGTATCCCTTCAAGGTGCTGGTCAGTCAGTTCCCCGCCAAGGACCAGCGTCCGCCGCTGCGGTTCATGATCGCCATCGATACAGCCAACTTCCGCGCTACCCAGCATCATTTGCTGATGGCGTTGATCAGCCTGTCGTTTGTCGGCGTGGTACTGGCTTCGCTGCTGGGCTTCTGGGTCGCGCGCATCGGCCTCGAGCCGCTGATCAAACTCTCGAATGAAGCGCAACGACTGGCACCACCCAAACTCTCAGGCCGCTTGCAACTGTCGCCGTTGCCGCCGGAACTCAAGCAGTTCGTCAATTCCTTTAACTCGGCCCTGGAACGGGTAGAAACCGCCTACTCACGCCTGGAATCGTTCAACGCCGACGTGGCCCACGAGTTACGCTCGCCGCTGACCAACCTGATCGGCCAGACCCAGGTGGCACTGACCCGTGGTCGTTCAGCCGAGCATTACTTCGAAGTACTGCAATCGAACCTGGAAGAACTGGAGCGCCTGTGCTCGATCATCAATGACATGCTGTTCCTGGCCAGCGCCGACCAGGGCAGCAAGGCCACCAAGCTGATTGAATGCTCCCTGGCCGCTGAGGTGGCGACTACTCTCGACTACCTGGACTTTATCCTCGAAGACGCCCAGGTGCAGGTCACGGTACTCGGCGATGCGCAGGTCCGGATCGAAAAGGCCCATTTGCGTCGGGCCCTGATCAACCTGCTGAACAATGCCGTACAGCACACCTCGCCGGGGCAGGTGATCGAGGTGTGGATTGAAGCGCAGGAGCAACAAGTGCTGATCGGCGTAACCAATCCAGGGGAACTGATCGCCAGCGAACATCTGCCCCGGTTGTTCGAGCGCTTCTACCGGGTCGACGCCTCGCGCAGTAACAGCGGGGCCAATCATGGGTTGGGGCTGGCCATCGTCAAGGCGATTGCCTTGATGCATGGCGGGGATGTGTTCGTGCGCAGCGAGCACGGTGGCAACACCTTTGGCATCACTCTGCCGAGCTGAATTTTAAAACCGCTACACAATCAAAATGTGGGAGCGAGCAAGCCCGCTCCCACACAAGCCCTTCCCCATAGGCAGATCCTCACCGCCTTTACTGTTGCTATTTTGGTAACAGTCATTATCTTGTTACACTCTGTACCGTACCGCTCGCCTGCGCCAATATGTCGCATCGACGAGCGAGACGGCAAAGACAGCCGACCCGCCCTGCTATTTCCCTCGACTTATTTCCAGGGCTCTACACTGGGAATCTGTCTTAAAGCCGCTGACTTCAGCGGCTTTTTTTTGCCGTAAAAAAGGCCAGGAACACCCCACAACATTGGCCATTCAGACTTACCCAAAGGAGCTCCCCCGGTGAAACCCGTGCAGACATTCACCCCGTTATTCCTCGCGATTGCAGCAACTATCTCCCCTCTCGCCCATGCCGCAGATGCCCCTCCCGCCGACGGATTCGTCGAAGGCTCCAGCCTCATTATCAACACCCGCAACTACTACATGAATCGCGACCGCCGCGACATCCACACTGACGACAGCAAGGAGTGGGGCCAGGGCTTTCTCGGGATCTTCGAGTCTGGCTACACCCAGGGCACCGTGGGTTTTGGCCTGGACGCCCATGCAATGCTCGGCCTGAAACTGGACGGCGGCGGTGGCACCGACGGCTCCAGCATCCTGCCGTACGGCAGCGGCAACGGCAAAGCGCCCGGCTCGTTCTCCACCGGTGGCGGCACCCTGAAAATGCGCGCCTTCGATACCGAACTCAAAGCCGGTGACCTGTTCCTCAACAACCCGGTGATTGCCGGCGGCATGACGCGCATGCTGCCCGAGACCTTCCGTGGCGTCAGCCTGACCAATCACAGCCTTGACGACTGGATGTTCGAAGGCGGCCAGGCCAGTTTTGCCAAGCTCTACAACCAGAGCGGCCACGGACGCATCGGCACCAGCTATGGCGCACTGCCCAAGGGCCAGGACAGCCAGCACATGAACTGGGCCGGTGTAGCCTGGAGCGGCCTGCCAGGGCTGACCAGTAACCTGTACGCCGCCGAACTCAAGGATGTGTGGAACCAGTACTACTACGACCTGGACTACACCTACGCGCTCAATGACCTGGTCAGCCTCAACCCCGGCCTGCACTTCTACCATACCCAAGACACCGGCCATGCCCTGCTGGGGAATATCGATAACAACACCTACAGCCTGCATTTCACCGTGGGCGTGGGCAATCACAGCGTCACCGCCGCGTACCAGCGGGTCAACGGCGACACGCCGTTCGACTACATCGCCCAGGGCGACAGCGTGTACCTGGACAACTCCCAACAATACTCGGACTTCAACGGCCCCAACGAGCGCTCATGGAAACTCAAGTACGCCTATGACTTCGCCGGCCTTGGCCTGTCGGGCCTGACTTCGGCCGTGTCCTACTCCAGCGGCAAGACCGACCTGACCAAGGTCGACCCCAACAGCCGTGGCTATTCGGCCTGGTACAGCGCCGACGGCAAGCACGCCAGGCACTGGGAACGGGATATCGATCTCAAATATGTGGTGCAGGGTGGCAAGGCCAAGGATCTTTCGGTGCGCCTGCAATGGGCGAGCAATCGCGGGGGCAATGGCTATGGGGCAGTGGATCGGGATATGGATGAGTACCGAATGATTGTCGACTACCCAATCGATGTCTTCTGAGGGTGAATTTTCTTTTTTGCCAATGACTTAATTTTCAGCGCGCCGAACTAAACTGCCATCATCGTCACCGCCGAAACCAATTCGATGAGCCATCGCCGCGCCCATAAACTGCCCGCCCGCCCGGAGCTTTTGCTGATTCTGGGCAGTGGTCTTACCGTTACGCTGATCATGATCATCGTCGCCGTGCTGCTGATCCGCGAACATGCCAGCACGCTGCAGACCGCCCAACGTTCAACCAGCAACATCACCCAACTGATCAACGCCGATGTACTGCGTAACATCGAGTTGTATGAACTGGCGCTGCAAGGATTGATCAGCGCCGCGAGTAATGACTTACCGGGGGTGCCGCTCGATGTTCGGCACAAACTGCAATTCGATCAATCCACAGCAGCTCCCTACAAGGGCGAAGTCCTGCTTCTCGACGCCACCGGCCAGGTGATAGCCGACTCTTCCACGCTGAGGCCCACTGCGCGAAACTTCGCCAACCGCGACTACTTCCAGGTCCACCAGAATAACCCCGAGATCGGACTGTTCATCAGCCGCCCATTCAAGATCCATTGTGATTGCGACCAGGAATGGCGTATTGCATTCAGCCGCCGGGTGAACGGGCCCAACGGCGAGTTTTCCGGTGTCGCCGTGGCAACCATGCGCCTGGCGTACTTCGACCAATTGTTCAACAGCCTGACCATCGGTAGCGGCAATACCATCAATTTGCTGAACAATCAGGGCATCCTGCTGGCCCAGCAACCATTGCTGGAACGCAACATGATCGATAAAGACCTGAGCTCGCGCCCCAACTTCAAACGCATGCTGCAAGAAGGCAGCGGCAGCTTCAGGGCGATCTCCGCCAGCAGCGGCACATTGCGGCTCTTTACCTTTACCAGCGTCGGACATTTGCCGTTGATCGTAGTGGTAGCATTGGCCAACGACGACGTGTTCGCTGCCTGGAGGCGCGCGGCGTGGCTCACCGCTGGCGCCACCGGCGTGTTGTGTATCGGCCTGTTATGGCTGACCTGGATGCTGCGCCTGGAACTGCGGCGCCGCTACCGTGCCGAGAAGGTGCTGTCAGAACTGGCAGCCACAGACGCCCTCACCGGCCTGGCCAACCGCCGCATCCTGGACCAGCGGCTACGCCTGGAATGGGACCGCGCCCAACGCTCCAGCGAGCCTTTGGCGCTATTAATGATCGACGTCGACCACTTCAAGGCCTTCAACGACCGGCACGGCCATCAGGGCGGTGACGACGCCTTGCGCAACGTGGCACAGGTGATCGCCAGTAACATCCGCCGACCTGCCGACTTGGCGGCGCGCTATGGTGGGGAAGAGTTCGCGGTGATCCTGCCCCATACCGACGCCAAAGGCGCGCGAGTGATTGCCGAACAGATCCGCAGCAGCGTCGAAAAACTGCCTCCGGTAGCAGGAAGCGTGGGGCCTATCACCGTAAGTGTTGGCTTGAGTACCGGGGACCGAAAAAACCCGTCCAGTCTGGAGCAACTGCTGCTCAGCGCTGACCAGGCGCTGTATGCGGCCAAGCATGGCGGGCGTAACCGCACCGTTGATGCCGACCTTCTATAAGGGGCAACAATCGCCCATAAAAAAGGCCACCCGAAGGCAGCCTTTAAAAACTAAAGAAAGAGAGTTGTTACTTACACCGCCGCAACGGGACGCATGTAAGAGATCGGTGCGGTGCTGGCATCTTCGAAGGTCACGACTTCCCAAGCATCTTTCTGCTCAATCAACTTGCGCAGGAGCTGGTTGTTCAATGCATGACCCGACTTGAAGCCTTTGAACTCGCCTATCAGGCTATTGCCCAGCAGGTAGAGGTCACCGATTGCATCGAGGATCTTGTGCTTCACGAATTCGTCTTCGTAGCGAAGGCCGTCTTCGTTCAGTACACCATCCGCGTCGACCACAATGGCGTTTTCAACGCTGCCGCCGAGTGCGAGGTTGTGCTTGCGCAGGTACTCGATGTCACTCATGAAACCAAAGGTACGGGCGCGGCTGACTTCTTTTACGAACGAAGTGCTGGAAAAATCCACGCTTGCACTTTGGGTGCGGTCACGGAATACCGGGTGATCGAAATCGATCTCAAAGCTCACTTTAAAGCCTTCGAACGGGACGAAGGTAGCGCGCTTGTCGCCATCTTCTACTGTCACTTCCCGCAGGATGCGAATGAACTTCTTGGCTGCGTCCTGTTCTTCCAGGCCGGCAGATTGAATCAGGAATACAAAAGGTCCAGCGCTGCCATCCATGATCGGGACTTCGGACGCGGAGAGCTCGACGTAGGCGTTATCGATGCCCAGGCCAGCCATGGCCGAGAGCAAGTGCTCCACCGTATCCACTTTGACGTCACCGTTGACCAATGTGGTCGACATCGTGGTTTCGCCAACGTTTTCCGCGCGAGCAGGAATCTGCACCATTGGGTCCAGGTCGGCACGCACAAACACGATGCCGGTGTCGACAGGTGCAGGCTTGAGGGTCAGGTATACCTTCTCCCCGGAGTGCAGACCTACACCTGTGGCACGAATAATATTCTTCAGGGTGCGTTGTTTAATCATGGCTTGGACCGCTTCAGCGCAAATTGCGAACTGGTATCAACAAAGGCTGGCGATAATAGCAGACCAGACCTTTGCTGAACACCAATCACCTTCATAGCCCTGATACATTCCATTAATCGGCCTGACGACGCAAGAATGCCGGGATGTCCAGATAGTCCAGATCATCTTGCGGATTCGGGCTACGGGACGCAGCAGCACCGGCCTGAGCCTGATTACGCATCACAGTCGGACGATCCAGGTCACGATAGTTCACCGACGGCAGTTCCTGGCGAGCAGGTGCTGGAGCGGCAGCCGAGGCCTGGCTGGTATGAACGGTATTGTCGATAACCTTCACAGGCTTCTCGATTTTTGCGCCCAGGCCAGTGGCAACCACGGTCACGTGCAGTTCGTCGCGCATGTCCGGATCGATAACGGTACCGACCTTGACCATCGCGTGCTCGGAAGCAAACGCCTCGATGATGCTACCCACGTCGGAGTACTCACCCAGGGACAGGTCAGGACCTGCAGTGATGTTAACCAGGATGCCGCGCGCACCTTGCAGGTTCACGTCTTCGAGCAGCGGGTTGCGGATCGCCGCTTCGGTGGCTTCACGCGCACGGTTCGGACCGCTGGCGCAGCCAGTGCCCATCATCGCCATGCCCATTTCGCTCATCACGGTACGTACGTCGGCAAAGTCGACGTTGATCATGCCTGGTCGCTTGATGATGTCGGAGATACCGCGAACGGCACCGGCCAGTACATCGTCAGCCTTGGCGAACGCGGACAGCAGGCTTGCATCCTTGCCCAGGATGGTCAGCAGCTTCTCGTTGGGAATAGTGATCAACGAATCGACGCTTTCGGACAGCAGACGGATGCCTTCATCGGCGATCTGCATGCGCTTGCGGCCTTCGAACGGGAACGGACGAGTCACCACCGCAACGGTGAGAATCCCCATTTCCTTCGCCACTTCGGCAATGATCGGCGCAGCACCGGTACCGGTACCACCACCCATGCCGGTGGTAATGAACACCATGTTGGTGCCCTGCAATACTTCCGCGATGCGCTCACGGTCTTCCAGTGCGGCTTGACGGCCGACTTCCGGATTGGCGCCAGCCCCCAGGCCCTTGGTCACAGCTGTGCCCAATTGCAGGATGGTGCGTGCGCCGATGCTTTTGAGGGCCTGGGCATCAGTGTTGGCGCAGATGAACTCAACGCCTTCAATGTTGCTCTTGACCATATGGTTGACAGCGTTGCCGCCGCCACCGCCGACACCGATCACTTTGATGACCGGGCTTGCGGGGATGTTGTCTACGAGTTCGAACATTTTCCCTCTCCTTTCATTTTCTCTAGTTTTTTCGCCTACTACTTGAAACGGTGTTGCGGTAAATCTTTAGAAGTTGCCTTTCACCCAGGCTTGCAGACGCTCCAGCAACGGCGTTTTCGGCTCGTCACTGCTGTAGCTTTCGCGGCTGCCGATGCCCGACAAGGAAATGCCGTCGGTCTGCTTTTGCAGGCCGTACAACAGCAGGCCCACACCGGTGGAATAAATCGGGTTGCGCACCACGTCGCCCAGGCCCTTGACGCCATGGGGCACGCCCAGGCGCACTGGCATGTGGAAGATTTCCTCGGCCAGTTCGACCGCGCCTTCCATCTTCGAGGTGCCGCCGGTCAGCACGATGCCGGCCGGGATCAAATCTTCGTAGCCGCTGCGACGCAGTTCCGCCTGGATCAGGGTGAACAGTTCGTCGTAGCGTGGCTCGACCACTTCAGCCAGGGCCTGGCGCGACAGTTCGCGCGGTGGACGGTCGCCCACGCTTGGCACCTTGATGGTCTCGCCGGCACCGGCCAGCTTGGCCAGGGCGCAGGCGTAACGGATCTTGATTTCTTCGGCGTACTGGGTCGGGGTACGCAACGCCATGGCGATGTCGTTGGTCACCTGGTCGCCAGCGATTGGGATCACCGCGGTGTGACGGATCGCACCCTCGGTAAAGATCGCGATGTCGGTGGTGCCGCCGCCGATGTCCACCAGGCACACGCCCAGTTCTTTTTCGTCGTCGGTCAATACCGAGTACGCCGAAGCCAGTTGCTCAAGAATGATGTCGTCGATTTCCAGGCCACAGCGACGCACGCATTTTTCAATGTTCTGCGCTGCGTTGACGGCGCAGGTCACCACGTGAACCTTGGCTTCCAACCGCACGCCCGACATGCCCAGGGGCTCACGAACGCCTTCCTGGTTATCGATCACGTAGTCCTGCGGCAGGGTGTGCAGCACTCGTTGGTCAGCCGGGATAGCCACGGCCTGTGCAGCGTCCAGCACACGTTCCAGGTCAGCCGAGCTGACTTCACGGTCGCGGATCGCAACAATGCCGTGGGAGTTCAGGCTGCGGATGTGATTGCCCGCGACGCCAACGAATGCCGAGTGAATCCGGCAGCCGGCCATCAGTTGCGCTTCTTCGATGGCGCGCTGGATCGATTGCACGGTGGACTCGATATTGACCACCACGCCTTTCTTCAGGCCCCGCGACGGATGCGTGCCGATACCGACGATTTCCAGCGTGCCGTCGTCCGCGACCTCGCCTACCAGCGCCACCACTTTGGAGGTGCCGATATCGAGACCGACGATCATTTTGCCGCTTTGCACGTTTGCCATGGGTCCTGCCTCTTCTTAATTCTTCGCGACAGCGGGCTGCGCTGCCGTGGGCGCAGCCGGTTCCCGCCAGCCAACAGCCAGGCCGTTGGCGTAACGCAGGTCGATGCTCGCAATGTTCGTAATCTGTTCTTTCAAGGTTTTGTCATAGATGGCGATAAAGCGGCGCATCTTCTCCACCAAGTGGTCGCGTCCCAGCAACAACTCGATGCCCGGGCCGGAACTGCCTGCCCCGGTCGTCAAAAACCAGCTGCCCCGTTCACGCAATTCCAGTCGCGCGATGGAGAAGCCCAGTGGCCGCAGCATCTGGCTCAAGACCTGGTACTGCTGCATCACTTGTTGCTGCGCCCGTTGTGGCCCGAACAACTGCGGCAAATGCTCGTAGTTGGCCAGCTCTCTCGGGGTAAAAGCCTGGCCCTGGTTGTTCAACAGCGCTTCGTCACCCCAACGGGCCACGGGCAGTTGTTCTTCCAGGCGGATAGTCACCTGATCCGGCCAAACCCGACGCACCTCGGCGTGAGCGATCCAAGGCATTTGCTCCAGCTCCGAGCGCATACCCGCCAGGTCAACAGTGAAGAAGCTGGCCGCCACATAAGGCGCGATCCGCTGCTGCACGGCTTGCTGGCTGATGTAGCTCAAATCACCCTGCACGCTGATCTTGGTGATCGGCCGGTCGGCGTAAGGCAGCAGGCGCTGCGCACCTTCATAAGTGCCAAAGCCCAACGCCACCAACAGCACTGGCCAGAACAAGGCCTTGAGAAAACCAAAATTGGCTTTCGGCAGGCGCGCCGACATCGGCTCTTTAGCCACCATCCGGCTGGCACCACGCGGCACCGGCTTGCGGCCGGGAGCGGGTGGCTGATGACGAAGCGATGCGCCTTGCATGGTGTTAACCCCGCGCCTCAATGCTTGCAGCCAGGATGGCCAGCACCAACTGCTGGAAATCCAGTCCGGCTGCGCGTGCAGCCATCGGTACCAAACTGTGGTCGGTCATGCCCGGAGCAGTGTTGACTTCAAGGAACCAGAAGTTGCCCTGGTCATCCTGCATCACGTCTGCCCGTGCCCAACCGGCAATACCCAGTGCCTCACAGGCCTTCGCCGTGAGGTCCATCAATTCCTGCTCTTTGGTTGCGTCAAGGCCGCATGGGATCCGGTACTGGGTATCGGAGGCCAGGTACTTGGCGTCGTAGTCATAAAACGTGTGGGGGGTGCCCAGCGCGATAGGCGGCAATACCTGGCCACGAAGGGTTGCGATGGTGAATTCGGGACCGGCGATCCACTGTTCCACCAACACTTGCGAATCGTAGGTACTTGCCGCTTTCCATGCGTCGATCAATTCGGCGGCCGAGTTCACTTTAGCCATGCCGATACTGGAGCCTTCATGGGCAGGTTTGACGATCAAAGGCAGGCCCAGTTCCTTGGCTGCGGAAATACAATCGTCTTCACTGCACAGAACGCTGTGGCGCGGGGTCGGAATACCCAGGCTGTGCCATACCTGCTTGGTGCGCAACTTGTCCATGGCCAGCGCCGAGGCGAGGATGCCGCTACCGGTGTAAGGAATGCCGGCGCACTCCAGCAAGCCCTGCATGCTGCCGTCTTCACCACCACGGCCGTGCAGGATAACGAAGGCACGGTCGATCTTCTCGGTCTGCAAGCGCGCCAGGAAGTCGTCGCCCACATCGATGCCAAACGCATCCACACCCGCACTTTGCAGGGCTTGGAGCACCGCATTGCCAGACTTCAGTGACACTTCGCGCTCGGCGCTCTTGCCGCCGAACAACACAGCGACGCGGCCAAACTCAGCGGGCTTGATGGTGGAGACCAGAGAGCCATAGTCATTGCTCATTTCGACTTTCCCTGTGCAGTAGCGAATAACGGGCTTGCCAACAGTTTCGGAGCAAGGCCACCGATATCACCGGCGCCCTGGCAAAGCAGGATGTCGCCTGCCCGCAGCAACGGCTTGACGATGGGCGCCAGGTCGACGCCGCGCTCGATGTAGATCGGGTCCAATTGACCGCGCTGGCGAATGCTGTTGCACAGCTTGCGGCTGTCGGCGCCGGGGATCGGTTCTTCACCGGCCGGGTAGACTTCCATCAGCAGCAATACGTTGGCGTCAGCCAGTACATTGACAAAATCGTCGTATAGATCGCGGGTACGGCTGTAGCGGTGCGGCTGGTAGACCATCACCAGGCGACGCTCCGGCCAGCCACCGCGCACGGCCTTGATCACGGCAGCGACTTCGGTGGGGTGGTGACCATAGTCGTCCACCAACATCACGTCGCCACCTTCGACCGGCAATTGCCCATAGACCTGGAAGCGCCGTCCCACACCGGCAAAGCCCGACAGGCCTTCGACAATGGCTTCATCGCTGACGCCTTCGTCGGTAGCGATGCAGATAGTCGCCAGGGAGTTGAGCACGTTGTGGTTGCCGGGCATGTTCACCGACACATCCAGCGGTTCGCGATCAGGGCGCAGCACGGTGAAGAACGTCTGCATGCCTTTCTGGCGCACATTGATCGCACGCACGTCGGCATCTTCGCTGAAGCCGTAGGTCACGGCTGGACGCTTGACCTGTGGCAGGATTTCACGCACTACCGGGTCGTCCAGGCACACTACCGCCAATCCGTAGAACGGCAGGTTGTGCAGGAATTCGACGAAGGTTTTCTTCAACTTGTTGAAGTCGCCGTCGTAAGTCGCCATGTGGTCGGCGTCGATGTTGGTAACCACGGCCACCAGCGGCTGCAAGTGCAGGAAGCTGGCGTCGCTTTCATCGGCTTCGGCGATCAGGTAACGGCTGGTCCCCAGTTGTGCATTGGTGCCTGCTGCATTCAGCCGGCCGCCAATCACGAACGTCGGGTCCAGGCCACCGGCCGCGAACACCGAGGCGATCAGGCTTGTGGTGGTGGTTTTGCCGTGGGTACCGGCGACGGCGATGCCATGGCGGTAGCGCATCAGCTCAGCGAGCATCTCAGCGCGTGGCACAACAGGAATACGGCGCTCCAGCGCGGTGGCGACTTCCGGGTTGGAGGTGTTCACGGCACTGGAAACCACCAGCACATCGGCTTGGGCGGCGTTCTCGGCACGGTGGCCGATAAAGATCTGCGCACCGAAGGACTCCAGGCGCTCAGTGACCGCCGAGGTCTTCAGGTCGGAACCGGAAACCTGATAACCCAGGTTCAACAGCACCTCTGCAATCCCGCACATCCCCACACCGCCGATCCCGACGAAGTGGATACGACGGATACGGCGCATTTCCGGTTGCGGCATGGCTTTTTGATTCTCAACCATGGGCCACCTCCAGGCAGATATCGACCACGTTACGGGTGGCATCGGGTTTGGCCAGGCGGCTTGCGGTGCTCGCCATGCTATTGAGTCGTTCCGGTTGCATCAAAACCTCTGTCAGGCGTGCGGCCAAATCGGCGGCGCCAGTCGTTCTTTGCGGCAGCAGGAAGGCAGCGCCCTCCCCGGCCAAATATTCGGCGTTGCGGGTCTGGTGATCGTCGATGGCGTGGGGCAAAGGCACCAGCAAGGACGGCAGGCCGGCTGCAGCCAATTCACTGACGGTCAACGCACCTGCGCGACAGACCACCAGGTCGGCCCAGCCATAGGCTTGGGCCATGTCTTTGATGAAAGGCTGTACGTTGGCCTCGACACCGGCATCGCGATAGCGATTGGCGGTCACTTCATCGTGGTTCTTGCCCGCCTGATGGAAGATCTCGGGGCGCAGTTCCAGGGGCAGTTGCGACACGGCTTCAGGCAGCAGCTTGTTCAGCGGTTCGGCGCCCAGGCTTCCACCCAGGATCAGCAGATGCGCCTTGCGCCCGGCCAGGACCTGGCGCGCGATATCCATGAACAACTCGGTACGCACCGGATTGCCGGTAGTACGGCGTTTGTCCATAGCCGCAAAAGTATTCGGGAACGCCTCGCAGACCCGCGCCGCCAATGGCGCCAACAAGCGGTTGGCAGTCCCGGCGACGGCGTTCTGTTCGTGGACAATCACCGGTACACCGCACAACCGAGCGGCGACACCGCCCGGACCGGTCACATAGCCGCCAAATCCCAGCACGCAAACCGGCTTCAATTCAGCGATCACCTTGCGCGCTTGCCATACCGCATTGAGCAGCACGAACGGCGCCTTCAGCAGGGCCAGTTTGCTCTTGCCGCGCAGGCCGCTGACGTTGATCAAATGCAGCGGCAAGCCGGCATTCGGCACCAGCTCATTCTCAATGCCGCGCGGCGTGCCGAGCCAATGCACCGTGTAGCCACGGGCCTGGAACTCACGGGCGCAAGCCAGCGCCGGGAACACATGGCCACCGGTGCCGCCCGCCATGATCAGCACGTTAGCGCCCATGGGTCGGCTCCTCGGCAAAGTCGCTTTCGCTGAATTCCATCTCTTCGCTGCCCAGATGGGTTCGACTCTCCCACTCGATACGCAGCAGCAAGCCAAGGCAGGCACAGCAAATCACCAGGGAACTACCGCCATAACTGAGAAACGGCAAGGTCAGGCCTTTGGTCGGCAGCAGGCCGACGTTAACGCCGATGTTGATCAGGAACTGGCCGATCCACAGGAAAGCCAGCCCATACGCCACATAAGCCGCGAAGAACTGCTTGGCCTTCTCGGCCCACAAACCGATATACATGGCCCGCACGCAGACGAACACGAACAGGCCGACGGTGACCAGAGAACCGACCACGCCCAACTCTTCGGCCAGCACCGAGAACACAAAGTCGGTATGTGCTTCAGGCAGGTAGAACTGCTTCTGCACGCTATTGCCCAAGCCGACGCCGAGCCACTCGCCGCGACCAAAGGCGATCAACGCCTGGGTCAGTTGATAGCCGGAACCGAACTGGTCGGCCCAGGGATCGGTAAAGGTGATCAGTCGCGCCATTCGATAGGGTTGCGCCTGCACCAGAATCGTCACTGCCGCCACCGCCAGCCCGACCATCAAGGCAAAGCGGAACAGACCCACACCACCGAGGAACAGCATCGCCGCGGCTGCCCCCATCATCACCACGGTGGCGCCGAAATCCGGCTCCATCAGTAACAGGCCAGCCATGGGCAACAACACGATGAATGGTTTGAAGAAGCCCATCCAGCTCTCGCGTACTTCTTTCTGGCGACGTACCAGGTAACCCGCCAGGTAGATCACTACAAACACCTTGGCGATTTCCGACGGCTGTACGTTGAAAGCCCCAAAGCCAATCCAGCGCATCGAACCATTCACTTCACGGCCAATGCCGGGAATGATCACCATCACCAGCAAGCCGAAGGCACCGAGCAGCATCAACCAACCCAGGCGCTGCCAGGTGGCAATCGGGACCATCATCGTGACAATGCAGGCGCCCAGACCGATCACCAGGTAAATCAGGTGCCGGATCATATGGTAAAGGGTGTTGCCCGACTGCACGGCAGCCACTTCCGAGGAAGCCGAGGTGATCATCACCAGGCCCAGGCCCAACAACGCCAGGCAACCGGCAAGCATCGGGAAGTCAAGGTCGATCCCGCGCCCGGTAATGATTGGCGACGGGTAAGGCTTGATGATGTTCTTGAGGTCGAGGCTCATGCCAGGTCCTCCACGGCACGGGCGAACAGCTGGCCGCGCTCTTCGTAGTTCTTGAACATGTCGAAACTGGCGCAGGCTGGCGACAGCAGCACCGCGTCACCCGGCTGGGCCAGGGCTTGGCAGTGGGCGATAGCGTCGTCCAAAGAGGTAGCACGCACCTGTGTCACGGCGTTACCCAGGGCAGCGGCGATCAAGTCCGAATCCCGCCCCATCAGCACCACGGCACGGCAATGATCAGCCACTGGACCTTTAAGGTCCTTGAAGTCGGCACCTTTGCCATCACCGCCAGCAATCAACACCAGCTTGCCTTCGATGTCGGCACCAAGGCCTTCGATAGCCGCCAATGCCGCGCCGACGTTAGTCGCCTTGGAGTCGTTGTAGTAGCTGACGCCATCGAGGTCACGAACCCACTGGCAGCGATGCTCCAGGCCGCCAAAGGAGCGCAGGCTCGACAACATGGCATCGAACGGCAAGCCAACCGCATGCCCCAACGCCAGGGCCGCCAGGGCATTGGACTGGTTGTGGGCCCCGCGAACTTTCAGCTCACGTACGGGCATCAGTGTCTGGAATTCGAAGGCCAGGTATTTCTCGCCGTTCTCTTCGCGGATACCAAACGCCTTGAAATCGGGTTTGCCCAAGCCGAAGGTCCAGTACGGCAGGCCTTCGCCCATCAGCGGACGACTCAGGGCGTCCTGACGATTGACCACCACTTGCCGCGCACCACGGAAGATCCGGTGCTTGGCCAGGTGATAGGCTGGCAGGCCACTGTAGCGGTCCATATGGTCTTCGCTGACGTTCAATACGGTGGCTACTTCAGCATTGAGCTGGTCGGTGGTTTCCAGCTGGAAGCTCGACAGCTCCATCACGTACAACTCGATGTCGTCGCTGAGCAGATCCAGGGCAGGAGTGCCGAGGTTGCCGCCCACCGCCACACGCTTGCCGGCCGCAGCGGCCATTTCGCCAACCAGGGTAGTAACCGTGCTCTTGGCGTTGGAACCGCTGATCGCAACGATGGGAGCTTTCGCGTTACGTGCAAACAACTCGATATCACCGGACAGCTTCACGCCGCGGGACGCTGCCGCTTGCAGGGCAGGAGTCGCCAGCGCCAGGCCTGGGCTCACATAGAGCTCATCGGCACGGCACAGGAATTCGACGTCCAGCTCGCCACAACGCACTTCCACGTGCGGGTAGTCACGGCGCAGCGTGACCAGCTCCGGTGGATTTTCCCGCGTATCGGCGACGGCAAACGACGTGCCCCTGTTCGCCAGGAAGCGAACCAGGGACATGCCGCTCTTGCCGAGGCCGACAACGATGCGGAAGTGGTCAGAAGCGATCAGGGACACTCGTTTCTACCTCAGTTTCAGGGTGGCAAGGCCAACCAGTACGAGAATCACGGTGATGATCCAGAAACGGACGATCACACGTGGCTCAGGCCAGCCCTTGAGTTCAAAGTGGTGGTGAATCGGTGCCATGCGGAACACCCGGCGTCCGGTCAACTTGAAGGAGGCGACCTGGATCACCACTGACAGGGTTTCCATCACGAACACACCGCCCATGATGAACAGGACAATTTCCTGGCGCACGATCACCGCAATCGTGCCGAGCGCGGCGCCCAGCGCCAGAGCGCCTACATCGCCCATGAAAACCTGGGCCGGATAAGTGTTGAACCACAGGAAGCCCAGGCCTGCACCGATCAGCGCACCGCAGAATACGATCAGCTCACCCGCTCCCGGCACATACGGAATCAACAGGTACTCGGCAAACTTCACGTTGCCCGACAGGTAGCAGAAAATACCTAGCGCACCACCGACCATCACGGTTGGCATGATGGCCAGACCGTCGAGGCCATCAGTCAGGTTGACCGCGTTGCTGGAGCCGACGATCACAAAGTAGGTCAAGACTACAAAACCAACACCCAGCGGGATGCTGGCATCCTTGAGCATCGGCAGGATCAGGGTGGTTTCCACGGCGCTTGGCGCAGTCATGTAGAGGAAGATTGCCGCGCCCAGGCCGAATACCGACTGCCAGAAGTACTTCCAGCGGCTTGGCAGCCCCCTCGAGTTCTTCTCGATCACCTTGCGGTAGTCGTCAACCCAGCCAATGGCACCGAACAACAGGGTCACCAGCAACACCACCCAGACGTAGCGGTTGCTCAGGTCAGCCCAGAGCAAAGTGCTGATACCGATGGACGACAGGATTAACGCACCGCCCATGGTTGGCGTCCCGGACTTGGACAGGTGCGACTGCGGGCCATCATTGCGCACGGATTGACCGATCTGCAGGCTCTGCAGGGTGCGGATCATCCATGGCCCCAGGAACAGCGACAAAGACAGCGCAGTCAGCACACCCAGAATCCCGCGCAGGGTCAGGTACTGAAAGACCGCGAAGCCTTTGTGGAACTGTTGCAGATACTCAGCCAGCAGCAGCAGCATTAATGTTTCTCCGTACTTGAGCCACACAAGGCCGCGACGACGTTTTCCATCACCGCGCTGCGCGATCCCTTGATCAAAATGGTTGTGTGTTGGTCTTGTTCAGCCGCAATCAGCGCTTTGATCAGCTCGGCCTGGCTGGCGAAGTGCTGCGCGCCAGCGCCGAAGGCTTTGGCGGCGTGAAACATGTTCGGACCGACGGCGTAAAGGGCATCGACCTTGTCAATGGCATAGGCACCGACTTCGCGGTGAGCCTGCTCAGCCCAATCGCCCAGCTCGGCGATATCGCCGAGGACCAGCACCTTGCGCCCGTCAAAACCCTTGAGCAGATCGACGGCGGCACAGACCGAGGCCTGGTTGGCGTTGTAAGTGTCATCAATAACGCGCATGCCATTGGTGGACAGCTGAGCCGCGGTGCGCCCCTTGACCGGCTGCACCGCGCCCAGGCCGGTGGCAATACCGAATAGCGACACGCCCAGGACATGGGCGGCGGCGGCGGCGGCCAGGGCGTTGGCGACGTTGTGGTTGCCCAGCAGGTTCAGTTGCACCTGCTCGTCACCTTGTGGGGTGTGCAGGATGAAGGCCGGGCAGCCACGGGCATCCATGGTGATATGGGAGGCATGAAAATCAGCCGCCGTGTTCTGCACCGCAAAGCTCAATACTTTGCGTCCGGCAGCACGTACACGCCAGGTTTCAAAGGCTTTGTCGTCGAGGTTCAGTACGGCGGTACCGGAAGAATCCAGGCCTTCCAGGATTTCGCCCTTGGCCTGGACGATCTTCTCAGGCCCACCAAACTCGCCAACGTGAGCAGCACCCGCATTGGTGATAATGGCAACGTGCGGCCGGGTCATGGCCACGGTGTAGGCAATTTCGCCAACACGCGATGCGCCCAACTCGATCACGGCCGCGGTATGTTCCGGGGCTAGTTCGAGCAGGGTCAGCGGAGCGCCGAAATCGTTATTCAGGTTGCCACGGGTGGCCAGTACCGGCCCGCGCGTACGCAGGATGCCCGCCAGCAGCTCCTTGACGGTGGTCTTGCCGCTGGAGCCAGTGATGGCTGCAACCGGATTGGCGAACGCGGCGCGGTTCAGCGCGCCCAATTGGCCAAGGGCCAGACGGGTGTCAGCCACCAGTAACTGCGGCAGTGTCGAGTCGGCAACTTCACGCTGCACCAAGGCACCGAACGCGCCTTTAGCGGCGACCTCATTCAAATAGTCGTGCCCATCGAAACGCGGACCGGCCAGGGCGACAAACAGTTGCCCCGGCTTGATATTGCGACTGTCGATACTGACGCCGTCGAAACTGCAATCACTCGACACCACACGGGCCGACAAGGCCTGGGTCAGTTCGCTGAATTTCATCGCGTCAAGCATGGGCAACCTCCCACGCGGTCAAGGCATGATCGGCCTCCACCAGATCAGAGAAAGCATGACGCTCACCGTTGATTTCCTGGTAGTCCTCGTGGCCTTTGCCAGCCAGCACCACCACATCATCAACACCGGCGCTGGCGATCAATTGGGCAATGGCTGCACCGCGACCGGCGACGAACGTCACTTGCGATGCGTCTTTAAAGCCTGCGCGAATATCATCGAAAATCTGGCTCGGCGCTTCGCTGCGCGGATTGTCATCGGTGACCAATACACGGTCTGCCAATCGCTCGACGATTTCGGCCATCAACGGGCGCTTGCCACGGTCACGATCACCACCACAACCGAAGAGGCACAACAACTCGCCCTTGACGTGAGGACGCAGTGCCTGCAGAACCTTTTCCAGCGCATCCGGGGTGTGAGCGTAATCGACCACTACCAACGGCTGAGTCCCGCCGCCGAGACGCTGCATGCGACCGACAGGACCTTCAAGCTTGGGCAGTACACGCAGGATTTCGTCCAGGGCGTAATCCAGGCCAAGCAAGGCACCGATGGCCGCGAGCACGTTGCTCAGGTTGAAGCGCCCGAGCAAGGTGCTGCGCAAATGATGTTCGCCCTGCGGCGTCACAAGCGTAGCGCGCACGCCCTCGTCATCGAACTGGGCCTGTCGGCAATACAGGTAGGCGCTGGCGTCTTCCAGGCTGTAGCTGATCAGGCGCGCTTCGCTTTTTTCAGCCGCCAGTTGGCGACCGAACTCATCGTCCAGGTTCACCACCCGGCACTTCAGGTCATTCCAGCCAAACAGTTTGGCCTTGGCAGCGGCGTAAGCTTCCATGGAACCGTGATAGTCCAGATGATCGCGCGACAGGTTGGTCATCACTGCCACGTCGAACGCCAAGGCAGTCACACGCCCCTGGTCCAGGCCATGGGACGACACTTCCATGGCCACAGCCTTGGCACCGGCCTTTTTCAGGTCAGCCAGGGTCGCCTGGACCGCAATCGGGTTAGGCGTAGTGTGCAGGCCGCTTTGCAGCGCACCATAAAAACCGGTGCCCAGTGTACCGACGATGCCGCAGTGCTGCCCCAGCAGGTCAAGAGCCTGGGCCACCAGTTGAGTAACGCTGGTCTTGCCATTGGTGCCGGTAACGCCGATCAGGTTGAGCTGGCGGCTGGGATCACCGTAAAAACGCCCTGCGATATCCGACAATTGCGCCGCCAGGCCCTTGACCGGGATCAACGGCACATCAGTGATCGGCAGTACAGTCGCGCCCTCCACTTCATAGGCCACTGCCGCCGCACCGCGCTGCAAGGCGTCGGCAATGTGCGCACGACCGTCGAGCTTGCCGCCCGGTACGGCGAGGAACAGATCACCGGCACGCACACTACGACTATCCAGGCTCAGCTCGCGAATCAGCAGGTCGCGACCAGCGTGGGCGAAAATCTTGTTCAGGCTAAGAGACATCAGCCGCGCCCTCCATTGGCTTTTGCGACAGCTACCGGCGGCCCAGCGGTCGCTTGCTGGGTAGGCGGCAGATCGTCGGGAATGACGTTCATCAGGCGCAGAGTGCCGGACATCACTTTGCTGAACACTGGTGCCGACACCAGGCCACCGAAGTAACCCGCCTTGCTCGGCTCATCGATGACCACGACGATGGCGTAACGCGGATCGCTCATAGGGCCGAAACCAGCGAACAACGAACGGTAGGAATTTTCTGCATAGCCCTTGGTGCCCACCGAGGTTTTACGTGCAGTACCGGATTTGCCTGCCACGTGATACGCCGGCACCTTGGCGCGGAATACACCGCGCGGTGCTTCGATCACTTGTTGCAACATGGTCTGCATGGTCTTGGCGACGTTTTCCGGAATGACCTGTTCGGACTTCGGTGCTTCGTCGAGATGGATCAGGCTCAGCGGCGTCATCCGGCCATTGTTGGCCAATACCGAAAAGGCATGGGCCAATTGGATGGCAGTCACCGACAGGCCGTAGCCGTAAGACAAGGTCGCGGTTTCAGCTTTGCGCCATTCGCGGTAGTTCGGGAGGTTGCCGACGCGCTCGCCCGGAAAGTTCAGGCCCGTGGGCTGGCCCAGACCGATTTTTTGCGCCAGCTGGTAAATGGACTCGCCGCCTATATCGAAGGCCACCTTGCTCATGCCGACGTTACTGGAATTGATCAGGATACCGGCCAAGTCCAGCACAGGACCTTCACCGCGAGACACATCACGAATCGTATATTTGCCTATCTGCATGGTGTACGGGTAAACCTCGACCTTGTCGGCAGGTTTCCAGCGCCCGCTTTCCAGAGCGGCGCTCATTGAGATGGCTTTCATCGTCGAACCCGGCTCGAACACATCGATCATGGCGCGGTTACGCATCATCGCCGGCTGCAGGTTACGACGATTATTCGGGTTATAGGTTGGCTGGTTGACCATGGCCAGAATCTCGCCGGTCTTCACATCCATGATCACCAGGCTGCCAGCCTTGGCGCCGTTTTCGATGATGGCGTTGCGCAGCTCACGATTGGCCAGGTATTGCAGACGCAAGTCAATCGACAACGCCAAGGGCTTGCCGGCCTTGGCGTTTTTGGTGACCTGCACATCCTTGATCAATCTGCCGCGCCGATCCTTGATCACCTGCCGCTTGCCGGGAACACCGGCCAGCCATTCATCATAGGCAAGCTCTACGCCTTCACGACCGCGATCATCGATATCAGTAAAACCAACCATATGGGCTGTAGTTTCGCCCGCGGGATAAAAGCGCCGAAATTCCTCGATGCCATAGACACCAGGGATTTTCAGGTCAAGTACCCGCTGGCCTTGCTCGGGAGTCAGACCACGCACTAGGTAGATGAATTCTTTACTGGCTTGGGCCTGCAGACGCTCCTTCAAGGCCTTCGGGTCCTGATCAAGAGCTATCGCCAGCTCTGACCACTTGTCCTTGGAGACTTGCAGTTCCTTGGGATTGGCCCACAAGGTCGTTACTGGCGTACTGACGGCCAGCGGCTCGCCATTACGGTCGGTTATCAGGCCGCGATGTGCAGGAATCGGAATATGGCGAAGGCTGCGAGCGTCGCCCTGGCCGATCAGGAAGTCTCGATCAACGACTTGCAGGTCGATAATGCGCCAGATAATCGCACCCACCATCAATGCCAGCAGCCCCAGCACCAGCCGGAAACGCCACGGGTAAAGTGCGCCTTCAAGCTTCATCATGGCGCCACCATTCGAACTTCTGCAGCGCCCGGAATACGCATCTTCAGTTGCTCGGCGGCCAACACCTCGATACGGCTGTGAGCCGTCCAGGTGCTTTGCTCGAGAATCAACCGACCCCATTCTGCTTGCGCCTTGTCGCGCACGCTCAATTCCCCGTACAGGGTATTAAGCAATTGACGGTTCCAGTGGGCGCTGTAGGACACCGCAATCGCGGACACCAACACGCCGACAAACAACAGCAACATAAAGAAGCTGCCGCCCGGGAGGGGCTTGGCAAAGAGCCTGCTCAACGCAGCTTCTCCGCGACGCGCATGACGGCGCTACGGGAGCGTGGGTTGGCCTTGAGTTCGGCTTCGGAAGCGAACTGCGCTTTGCCATGGATTTTGATTTTCGGCACAAAAGCTTCGAAACGTACCGGCAGGTTGCGTGGCAGGTTGTCGGACTCGCCCTTGACCAAGCGACGCATGAACAATTTGACGATACGGTCTTCCAGGGAATGGAAGCTGATCACCACCAGGCGACCGCCCACTTCCAGGGCCTCCAGGGCGGCTTCGAGGCCAGCCTCCAGATCACCGAGTTCGTTATTCACATAAATGCGCAGGCCCTGGAATGCACGGGTGGCCGGGTTTTTGCCCTTTTCCCACGCCGGGTTGGCGACTTTCAATACTTCAGCAAGGTCGGCAGTGCGTTCAAACGGCTGGATTTCCCGGCGCTCGACCACGGCACGCGCCATGCGTCCAGCGAAACGCTCTTCACCGTACTCCTTGAATACGCGGGCGATTTCCTCCACTGGAGCGGTGGCAATGAACTGCGCAGCGCTGATGCCACGAGAGGGATCCATGCGCATATCGAGCGGGCCATCGTTCATGAAACTGAAGCCGCGCTCCGGGTCATCGAGCTGTGGCGAGGACACGCCCAGGTCGAGCAGGATCCCGGCCACCCTGCCCGCCATGCCGCGTTCGGCCACTTCGGCACCCAGCTCGGCAAAGCTGCGCTGCACAACGACAAAGCGGCCGTCTTCGGCCGCTAGCGCTTGCCCGGTGGCAATCGCTTGAGGGTCTTTGTCAAACCCGAGAAGTTTGCCGTCGGACCCGAGCTGACTGAGTATCAACCGGCTGTGCCCGCCCCTGCCGAAGGTCCCGTCCAGATAGCAGCCATCCGCGCGTACGGCGAGAGCCTCGACGGCTTCGTCAAGCAGTACGGTGATGTGGTTAAAGCCGCTATCAATAGTCACAGGATCAAATCACGCAGTTCATCAGGCATGGCGCCCGGTTGTTGAATAGCAGCCAGGTCAGCTGCAGAAACAGCGTCCCAGGCATCCTCGTCCCACAATTGGAACTTGTTCAATTGGCCCACCAGCATCGCGCGCTTATCCAACTTGGCGTATTCGCGCAAACGTGGCGGAACCAGAAAACGACCACTACCGTCGAGTTCGAGATCGACGGCATTACCAATCAGTAATCGTTGCAGGCGACGGTTTTCTTCACGCAATGAAGGTAAGGCCCGCAACTTGGTTTCAATCAACTCCCACTCATCGAGGGGGTAAACGCACAAACAAGGGTCAACGGCATCGATGGTGATGATTAACTGCCCGGAACTTCGCGAATTGAGCTCGTCACGATACCGGCTCGGCATGGCGAGACGGCCTTTTGCATCGAGACTGATAGCGTTAGCTCCGCGAAACACCGGTGCGTTTCTCCAAATTTTAGCGTTTTACGTTCAAAAAACCCACTTTGTGCCACTTTCCGCCACTTGCGCACACTATAGGAATGCGCCTACCACACCGTCAAGGCGCGGATTAAAGGAAAAGCCTTACAGAACGGAGATTTAGGAGCGCAACACGAGGAGAAACGAGAGTTTGACGATGTTTTTGACTCAACAAACCCAAATAGCTCATAGAGCTAGGGCTTGAACTTAAAGTAATTTATTAAGAGTAAGATTTTTTTGGTATTACGAAGACACATCTGCCATTGATTTGGCAGGGAGGGATTCTTGCGCTACTACCTGGTTTCTGCCCGAGACTCGCACAGAAGGAAATAAGGTGGAGAGTCGATCTATAAGCCGGGTTCTGTCTTGAACAGTCATTCGTCTACGATGGCCATCACTGGACATCTTTAGCAACCTACCCGGTTCCAGCGCGGGCCACGCCTTGGAACCCTATTTGGTCTTGCTCCAAGTGGGGTTTACCTAGCCACGAACTGTTGCCAGTCGTGCGGTGCGCTCTTACCGCACCTTTTCACCCTTACCGGCACCGAAGTGCTTAGGCGGTTATTTTCTGTGGCACTTTCCGTAGGCTCACGCCTCCCAGGCATTACCTGGCACTTCGCCCTATGGAGCCCGGACTTTCCTCCCCCCCCTAATTTTCATAGAGGGCAGCGACTGTCCAATCGACTCTCCGCCGCGAAGGTTAACGGCACCGAGCCCTGAGGACAAGCAATAAAAGACAGCATTGCCATCACCTTCCGACGTAATGCGGACAAAGGTCGGAACTATTCGCCCTTTTGCTTATCCAGGGCCACCTGATACAACACGTTCTTGCGCACACCGGTTATCTCGGCAGCCAACGCGGCAGCCCGCTTGAGAGGCATTTCCTTGAGCAACAAATCCAGGACTCGCATGGCTTCGCTGCCTACCGCATCTTCACTTTCTGGCGCCGTCCAGCCAGCAACCAACACGACGCACTCGCCGCGCTGCTGATTGCTGTCACTCTCGACGAACTCACGCAACTGGGCCAGAGGCAGGCCCTTGAGGGTCTCGAAGGTCTTGGTCAGCTCCCGCGCCAGTAACGCCAAGCGCTCCCCCCCAAACACCAACTCCATATCCTGCAGGCATTCAAGGATGCGATGAGGAGCTTCGTAGAAGATCAGGGTGCGCGGCTCTTCCTTTAACAGCTCGAGCCGTGCACGGCGCCCGACGGCCTTGGCTGGCAGGAAGCCTTCGAAAATGAAGCGGTCCGACGGCAACCCCGCCGCCGACAATGCAGCAATCAGCGCGCACGCACCCGGAACAGGCACTACATTGATACCTGCGGCTCGCGCTTGGCGTACCAAGTGGTACCCCGGGTCGGAGATAAGTGGCGTCCCTGCATCAGAAATCAACGCCACGTCATCACCCGCAAGCAAACGCGTAATAAAACGGCTGCCCTCTTCACGCTCGTTGTGCTCATGGCAGGCGGCTAATGGCGTCGTGATACCGAAATGCTGCAATAACCGCAGGGAATGCCGAGTGTCTTCAGCCGCGATCAATTTAGCTTCGCGCAACACTTTCAACGCCCGCGCACTGATGTCGTCCAGGTTGCCAATGGGCGTCGCCACCACAAAAAGCGAGCCAGCAGTGGAATTCAAAGGACCTGGAGCAGTCAAAGCGCACACCTCAATGATTGGCAAAAGCCACATTGTAGCGCGTAGACATCAAAAAAATGCGTCACCGAAAGCGTGCTCGACCTGTCTGTTTGTCGTTTATCGTGACGCTGCGCAACATTTTCACGATCTAAATAGACGGTTTCACGCCAGTAACATCGCGCCCCGGCCAGTGCTTGGGTACAATTCCACGCTAATTTGATCGGTATCAGGAACACTTACATGATCGCTTGCCTGCGGCTGTTCTCTGCCTTCTGCCTCGCTGCCCTATTGGCGGCTTGCGCCAGCTCGCCCTCGTCAAGCCTTGGCGAACTCCCACGGACCCCGGATGCCAGCATCGAGCAACTGCTCGAACAGGCGAGTTCGGCCAAGACCCCGGAACAAGCTGCACTGCTACGCCTGAGCGCGGCAGACATGGCATTCCACCAGAACAATCCCGGACGCTCCGCGCAGATCCTGGCACAAGTGCCATTGGGCGGCCTCAAGCCTGCTGCCCAAGTATTTGCCAGCACCCTGGCAGCAGAACTGTCCATGACGCGCAACCAACCCAAGGCGGCGTTGACAGCACTGAACCATCCAAGCCTGCAAAACCTTGGGCAGTTGCCGCCGGAACAACAGGTTCGCACCGGGACTGTACATGCCCGCGCCTATGAAGCCGATGGCCAGACCCTGGCTGCCGCTCGCGAGCGTGTCGCCCTGGCCCCACTGCTGGCCGGCGAAGCGGCAAGCAGCAATCATGAAGCCATCTGGACCTTGATTGCGGCCTTGCCTGCCGAGCAGTTGCAGGCATCCGGCAATCCGACACTGGATGGCTGGATCAGCCTGGCGCAGGCCATCAAGAGCGCTGGCACCCTGGAACAACAGCAAGCCGCCATCGATACCTGGCGCTCGCAGAACCCTAGCCATCCAGCTGCAGTGCAGTTGCCGATGCCACTGGTCAAGCTCAAGGAGCTTGCCAGCCAGCCCCTGAACAAGATCGCCTTGTTGCTACCTCAGGAAGGCCCGCTTGCCTCCGTCGCCAAGGCGTTGCGTGAAGGGTTCATGGCCGCGCACTACCAGGCTGAACAAGCCGGGCAGAAACCACCGGTCATCGAGTTCTATGACACCTCGCGTCTGACATCCATCGATGACTTCTACAGCAAGGCCCAGGCTGCCGGCGTGCAACTGGTGGTCGGCCCATTGGAAAAACCCCTGGTCAAGCAACTCAGTGCCCGCGCGCAGTTGCCCATCCCTACCCTGGCCCTGAACTACAGCGAAAACGACCAAGGTCCGGCACAACTGTTCCAGTTTGGCCTGGCTGCCGAAGACGAAGCTCGCGAAGCGTCTCGCCGGGCTCGCGCCGACGGCCTGCACCGTGCCGCCGTGATGGTGCCCAAAGGTGAGTGGGGCGATCGGGTGTTCAGGGCCTTCCGCCAGGACTGGGAAGCCAACGGCGGCACCATAATCGGGGTCGAACACGTTGACCAGCCCGTTGCCCTGGCCCAACAGATTGCCGATCTGTTCAAACTGCGCCAAAGCGAAGGTCGCGCCAAGAGCCTGCAAAGCACGGTCGGCACCGACGTCTCGGCACAGCCGTCGCGCAGCCGGGACATCGAGTTCCTCTTCCTCGCGGTAACGCCACAACAGGCCCAGCAGATCAAGCCGACCCTGAACTTCCAGTACGCAGGGGATGTTCCGGTGTATGCCACGTCCCACGTTTTCAGCGCCAGTGGCGACAGGAACCAGTACAACGACATGAACGGTGTCATGTTTTGCGAAACGCCGTGGCTGCTCGACACCACCGATCCATTGCGTAATCAGGTTGCCGCACAGTGGCCGCAAGCCAATGGAAGCCTGGGCCGGCTCTATGCGATGGGCGTCGATGCCTATCGCCTGGTGCCGCGACTGGGTCAGCTCAAGGCACTGCCGGATACACGTATTGATGGCCTTTCCGGCAACCTGGGCATGAGCCCGAGCCAACGAGTCGAACGCCAGATGCCATGGGCGCAGTTCGTCAGCGGCCAGGTTCAACGCCTGCCCGACACTTCGCGCTGATGCCCCAGCGGTCCAGCTCGCAAAGCGGCAAGGATGCCGAACATCAAGCGCTTGAACACCTGCGGCAACAGGGTCTGCGCCTCTTGGCGCAGAACTGGTTGTGTAAACGCGGCGAGCTTGATCTGGTCATGCTTGACGGCGATACAGTAGTATTTGTCGAAGTCCGCTACAGAAAACACGCACAATGGGGTGGTGCGCTCGCCAGTGTCGATGAGCGCAAGCGTCAAAAGTTGATACTCGCCGCGCAGTTTTTCCTGCTCAGTGAACATCGCTGGGCCGACTCTCCCTGCCGTTTCGATGTGGTAGCCATAGAAAGCACCCCGCACGGAACCGCTGACCTGAACTGGTTGCGCAATGCCTTTGACGGCTGAGCAACATCCAGGCCGAATCGTTTTTTTACTGCATATTTTTGCTCTTTGCTTTGCGGGCTGCACATTTCCTGTGCCAAACAGCCGCGCTACTTAAGGTCACACAGATGGACATGCAATCCAGAATTCGCCAGCTTTTCCAGGCCAGTATCGATACCAAGCAACAGGCGATGGACGTACTTGCACCGCACATCGAGCAAGCCAGCCAAGTCATGGTCAACGCCCTGCTCAACGAGGGCAAAATGCTTTCGTGCGGCAACGGTGGGTCAGCCGGCGATGCCCAGCATTTCTCCTCCGAACTGCTCAACCGCTTCGAGCGCGAGCGGCCGAGCTTGCCGGCTATCGCCCTGACCACAGACTCTTCGACGATTACCTCGATCGCCAACGACTACAGCTACAACGAAATCTTTTCCAAACAGATTCGCGCCCTCGGCCAACCGGGCGATGTACTGCTGGCGATTTCCACCAGCGGTAACTCGGCGAACATTATTCAAGCGATCCAGGCCGCACATGATCGCGAAATGATTGTCGTAGCATTGACCGGGCGTGATGGCGGCGGCATGGCCTCGCTGCTTTTGCCCGAGGACGTGGAAATTCGCGTCCCGGCCAATGTCACCGCACGTATTCAAGAAGTCCATCTGCTGGCGATCCATTGCCTGTGCGATCTGATCGACAGCCAACTGTTCGGGAGTGAAGAATGACCGTTAACCGCCTCAGCCTTTTGGCCATCACGCTGTGCCTCGGTATCAGCGGCTGCACCTCGGCAATTACCGCGACACGCGATACACCAATCCAGGATGACAGGGGTACACGCACCTTTGGCAGCAAGATTGACGACTCATTGATCGAAACCAAGGTCGGTGTCAATGTTTCCAAAGCTGCTCCCGACCTGGGCAACGGTGCATCGCGCATCGTCGTGACCAGCTTCAACGGTATCGTGCTGCTCGCCGGGCAAACTCCGAACGAGACTCTCAAGTCCCAGGCAGAACAAGCGGCCTCGACCGTTCAACGGGTCAAAAAGGTTCACAACGAATTGCAGGTGATGCAACCCATCACGCTGCTGGCAATCAGCAACGATGCTGTGCTGACCACCAAGATCAAGGCACAAATGCTGGCCGATAGCGCGATTCCCGGCTCACGCATCAAGGTCGTCACCGACAACGGTATCGTTTATCTGATGGGCCTGTTGACTCAACAGGAAGCCACCCGCGCCACCAACCTAGTACAGGGCGTCTCCGGCGTACAGAAGATCGTCAAAGTATTCGAATACATCGACTGATGTAGTCGGCACAAAAAAGGGCGCCGTGCATTGACTGCACGGCGCCTTTTTTTGGCTGTCGCTTATTGATATTGCTGGTACGGATTGCCCTGGAACTCATTGTTCTGCTGAGGTGCTTGTTGCTGGGGCTGGCCATACTGCTGGCCTGGGATCGGGCCAAGGTTAACCTCGACACGACGGTTCTGGGCGCGTCCGTTGACGTCGGCATTGCTGGCGATCGGGTTATCCGGGCCGGCTCCGCGAGCACTCAGGTTGGCCTCGCTGACACCCTGGGACGTCAGATAAGTAGCCACGCTTTGCGCACGACGCTGGGACAGGTCCATGTTGTGCTGGCGGCTGCCGGTACTGTCGGTATAACCGACGATCTGAATGGTGTTCTGGCTGAACTGCTTGAGAGAGCCCGCCAGGTTGTTCAACGGCGTGTAGAAACTGCTGGCAATCGCCGCGGAGTCAGTTGCGAAGGTGATATTGCCCGGCATGATCAATTTGATCTGGTCGCCCTGACGCTGAACTTCAACCCCGGTATTGGCCATGCTTTCACGCAGTTTCTTTTCCTGCTGGTCAGCGTAGTACCCGTAGCCCGCAGCGCCAATACCGGCGACGGCGGCGCCAATCAGCGCACCCTTGCCACGGTTGTCATGGTCGATGGCCGCACCAGCCAATGCGCCGGCCAGTGCACCGAGCCCACCGTATTTGGCGGTTTTGCTCATGCCTTGAGAACCAGTGTTGGCCTGTCCTTGGCTGCCATCGTAAGGATTGGGTGAAGCACAGCCCGACAACAAGGCTACAGCCGTAGCAACAACAAGCAGACGACGTGAAGTGAACATGAAGGAAGCTCCTACTTTTGCATTCTGTGATGCAGAGGACATTGGCAATGGACCTGTGCGGGGTTTTGATCGCGACAAACGGTAAAAATTCCGCGACCACACCTGCACACGCAACAAAAGATGACAACAGAGTGCCTACAGAAACCGTAGCAGATGCGCGCAACCAACCACCTGCCATTTTGCAACAACGCGCTTGCAGACCAACGTCCCGTCAAGCCCGGACAAATGGGTTCTCCCGCATCTCCTCCCCCAGGCGCGTATCCGGGCCATGCCCCGTCACCACGGTAGCCTCCTCATCAAGGGTGTAGAGCCGCTGCTTGATGGACCGCACGATGGTTGCCTGATCGCCGCCCCACAAATCCGTACGCCCCACCCCGCGCCGGAACAGCGTATCCCCGGCAATCAGCAACTTGGCATCGGCAAACCAGAAACTCATGGAACCTGGTGTATGCCCCGGCGTATGCAGCGCCACGCCGCAGCCACAGGCCAGTTCTTCATCATCAGTCAACCAGCGATCCGGCGATGGCACCGGCGTATACGGCACACCAAACATCTGGCACTGCATTTCCAGGTTATCCCAAAGAAACTGATCTTCCTTGTGTAGGTGCAACGTGGCGCCAGTCTTTTCCTTCAACTGCCCGGAGGCCAGGAAATGGTCAAGATGTGCATGAGTATGGATGATGCTGACCACCTTCAGGCCCAGCGCATCGAGTCGCGCCAGGATCAACTCGGGGTTGCCACCGGGATCGACCACGATCGCCTTTTTGCTGATGGGGTCGCCGATGATAGTGCAGTTGCACTGCAACGGGCCGACGGGGAAGGTTTCGCGGATCAAGGTGGGTGTTGCGAAAGTCATGGATGAGCCTGCTTGGGTCGATGGCATAGTGGTTACAGAGTAGGCCCGACTAGCGCAACAACAGACCGGTCAATCGGGATTGGTACATCGCCTGGATTCAGACAGGCGCACAAGCTACCAACTGCTAAGCTTTTCAAGCGCCTTTCACTCAGTTGAAAACGCTCAATGATAGCCCTGAAAACCCTAGTGTTTCGAGTGGAGCCTATGGCGACTGACAAACCGCTGATTATCTGTGAGCACTGCGACTGTGTGTATGAAAAAGTCACGCTCGCCAAACATCAGAAAACCTTCTGCAGTCGTTGTGCCAGTGTACTCCAGCGCTATAACGGGCTGTCGGTGGAGCAGCGTCTGGCGCTGACCGTGACCGCCTCTGTATTGTGGGTTTTTGCCAACTTCTATCCAGTGATGAGCATTAGCCTGCAAGGGCTGAAAAACAGCGCCACGTTATGGGATTCGGTGCTGGCGCTGAGCCTGGGGCCGATTACCTTTATCGCGCTGGTGGCGGCGATCTCGATCATCATCGCACCGGTTTTTCAGTTGCTGTTGCTGATATGGGTACTGAGCTTCGCCATGGCGGGCAGGCGCTCGCCGGCATTCAAGACGTGCATGCGCTGGCTGGAAGCGCTCAGGCCATGGAGCATGCTGGAGGTCTGCCTGCTGGGTGCGATGGTCGCCGTGTTCAAGCTGGCGGGGATGCTTGACGTGCTGCCGGGTATCGGCCTCTTTGCCCTGGCGGCACTCAGCCTGTTATTGATCCGGATCGCCGGGCGTGATGTGCGTGATCTGTGGGACACCTTATGAGCCGGCCTCCGACCGCCAGCGAGCTCAATCTCTGCCTATGCCATGGGTGCGGCCTGCCATGTGACATGCGCGAGGAGCCCGAGCAATGCCCGCGCTGCGGCGCTGCCTTGCATCGGCGCAAGACCAATTCCCTGACACGTACCTGGGCCTATCTGCTCACAGCGCTGGTGCTTTACATACCCGCCAATCTATTGCCGGTGATGAACACCACAATGCTCGGCTCCGGCGCTGACAGCACCATCATGAGCGGCGTGCTGGAATTCTGGCAGCACGGCGCCTGGGATATTGCCCTGATCATTTTCATCGCCAGTATTGCCGTGCCTGGGATCAAGTTTGTCGTACTGAGCCTGCTGCTGGTGACGGTACAGCGCAACAGCCTGTGGGCGCGCAAGGAGCGTTCGAAGCTGTATCGCTTCGTCGAACTGATCGGTTACTGGTCGATGCTTGATGTGATTGTGGTAGCCCTGGTTGCTGCACTAGTGAAGTTTCAGGCCCTGGGTACTATCGAACCACGCCTGGGCATTCTGTTTTTTGGCCTGGTGGTGGTATTCACCATGTTGTCGGCGATGAGTTTCGACCCGCGCCTTATCTGGGAAACCCCACGCATTGAGGAGATCGCCGATGAAGCCGCACAGCACTGACACAGCGCAGCCCCCCGGCCAGGCGCCGATCAAGACCCGACGTTTGAGTGTTTCGCTGGTGTGGATCGTGCCGATCGTCGCGGTGCTGGTAGGTCTATCGCTGGTCGTCCACAGCCTGCTGCAGGAAGGCCCCTCCATTACCATCACCTTCAAGACCGGCAGTGGCTTGACCGCCAACAAAACCGAAGTCAAATACCGCAACGTGGTCATCGGCCAGGTATCCGATGTTGCACTGAGTGATGATCAAAAAAGCGTCAAGGCGACCATCAAGCTCGCCAAGCAGGCAGAGAGCTTCACTCGCGAGGACTCGCAATTCTGGGTCGTACGCCCGCGTATAGGCGCAGGCGGGGTTTCAGGCATCGACACGCTGCTGTCCGGGGATTACATCAGCGCCGACATCGGCCAGTCCAACACACGCGCCAAGCAGTTCAAGGGCCTGGAAACCCCGCCGGCCATTACCTATGGCGAGCCGGGCAAGCGCTTCACTTTGCGCACCCAGGACCTGGGGTCATTGGACATCGGCTCGCCGGTGTACTACCGCAAGATCCCCGTCGGCCAGGTCGTGACCTACGCGCTGGCCGCTGACGGCAAAGGGGTGGACATCGACGTGTTCATCCACGCGCCCAACGATGTCTACGTTACGGAAAACACTCGCTTCTGGAACGCCAGCGGTATCGACATGAGCCTCGGCGCCAATGGTTTCTCGCTCAAGACCGAGTCCTTGTCGACCCTGCTGGTGGGCGGCATTGCCTTTCGCGCACCGGAATACAGCCCCGGTGACAAGCCCGCTGCCGAAGAATATGCCTATGAACTGTTCCCCGACCAGCAAACTGCCCTCGCCCCCCCCAATGGCCAGGCGCAATACCTGAGCCTGCGTTTCGAGCAGGCGTTGCGCGGGCTCAGGGTCGGTGCTCCGGTGGAGTTCCTGGGGATCGAGTTTGGAAAGGTGGTGGCCATCAACCTGGATTTCGATGCAGAAAAACGCAGCTTCCCGGTCAACGTCGGTATCGTGATTTACCCACAACGGCTCGGCCAGGCCCATACCAAGATGCTCAAGGTGCTGAATCATGATCCCAACGATGAAGCCGCGGGCGTCCGGCTGATGGGCACATTCATCGAGAACGGCTTGCGCGCCCAGGCACGCAGCGGCAACTTACTGACTGGTCAGCTCTATATTGCCTTGGACTTCTATCCGAAAGCCGAGAAAGTCACCTTTGATGCAAGTGTTCGGCCCGTCAGCATTCCAACCATTCCTGGCAACCTGGAGCAACTCCAGGAAAAGCTTGAAGGCATCGTCAACAAGATCAGCCAATTGCCGATCGAACGCATCGCTGGCAATCTCGACAGCAATCTCGTCGAGCTGCGCAAGGGTCTTGTCCAATTCAATGCCAAGACCCTGCCTGGCGTGCAAACCACCCTGACAGACGTCAGCAAAACCTTGCAATCGGCCAGTGCAACCCTGGCCGAAGACTCACCGCAACGGGAGCAACTGACCCAGACCCTGGGCGAGCTTGAGCGCATGTCACGCTCCCTGCGTGAACTCTCGGATTACCTGGGACGCCATCCGGAGTCACTGATTCGCGGCCGCCCCGACAATGCTGCCCCACGAGATCTGCAAGGGCCGCCCCGTAACTGACCACAGGAGTAACTGCCATGGTTTTCTCGTCAAGAGTCACGCTGGTCATTACCGGGCTATTGCTGCTCAGCGCCTGCCGCAGTGAACCGATCCAGTTCCATACCCTGACTCCCGTGAGCGCGGCCACGCCACCACAGGGTGCGGAGATTCGCATTGAAAGCATCAGTGTTCCGCCCCAGGTCGACCGACCGCAGGTGGTAATCCGCCAGGGTGACAGTGGTGTGGCGATTCTTGAAACCCAGTGGTGGGCCGCCAGCCTGGTGGATGAGTTGCGCAGCGCCCTGGCCGATCAACTGAGCAGCAGCAACCCTCGACATAGTGTGTCGGTGCGCCTGGACGTGCAGCGTTTTGACTCGATTCCCGGCCAGTACGCGCTGCTTGATGTCAAATGGCGCCTTCGCCAGAGCCCAGCCAGCAAGAGCCCGCTGCTGACCTGCCGAACAGTTTTGCAATCGCCTTCGGGCCAAGGCATCGATGAACTGGTGATTGCCCATCAAAACAACGTCAGACGACTGGCCACCGTGATCAATCAGGCTGCAGACCGTGGGGCGGCGGATTGCCCTGCCTCCCAGTGAACAGTGATCCGACGGAGTAAGCCATGCACAAGATCTGGAAGCGCTATATACATCTACTGGACAACGACCTGTGTACGAAGATCTTCGACAATGTAAAGAACCTGCTGGTCTGCGCCCTGCTTTTTGCCGCAGGGACCGACGTGCTGAGTGGAAGCTATGAGCTTTTCCTCGGGGTCCTGGCATCCAGCCTTGCAGGATTGGGCCTGATCATAGTGTCTACCCTGCTGATGCTGCTGAATATCAGCGATGGCATTCGCAGGCTTGCCAGGCTGCGTTATCACCTGGTGCTGCAGATATTGCTGCTTCTGACCTATGTCTTGATCGCAGGACGGGTGGTGGAGATCGTCTGGAACTTTCGATCACTTTGAAAAGCAGGATCCCCCCAAGACGGTATAGCGATTTCAGGTCCGTGGAGAGGCAGGAAGCACGACACACGTCTCGGAACATTGGGCGCACCGCTTAAGTACCCGAATCGCACACTCGTACTGAATATCCAGGATGGTGTCTACCCGTTCCCCTACAACGCGTGCTGAATCAGCATCGGTAACCTGCTACCAATGCACTGCAGAAATCACCTGTACGCCGAAAATGCTGAGCATGGTCAATCACATAGGAGTCAGTGATCATGGGGAAGACGGCACGGATTTTCGATACGGCCTGGGCCTGGAACTGGTGCAATGGTTAAGCGATAAGCTCGGCTGGAGGCTCCAATACCAGAACGAAGAACAGTGTTTCATCGTGATATTGGAATTCTTCCCAAGCGTCCCTCGTGCCGTGCCCCAAGACAACTTTAGCCAATAAGTCCCAACGCTTGCGCCCGGGCCACAGCCTGAGTGCGACGCTCGACGCCAAGCTTGCTGTTGATATGGCTGGCGTGGGTCTTGACCGTATGCAGGGAGATAAACAACTGATTGCTGATCTCCTGGTTTGAAAAACCCTGCGCGATCAATTGCAGCACCGCCACCTCTCGCACGCTCAACGTTTCACTGGTATGCCCAGGGTCACTCGACACCCGTGGCACGACGGTCGGTAAAAGCGCACATAGGCTTTGGCTCAACAGGTTATTTGGTGCCTGGTCCAATTGCTCGCGCGTCCAGTCGGGATAATGCTCCAAAATCCGCTGAAAGGGTTGCAATGCACCGCCCGCAGCTGCTTGCAAGGCCTGAGCGAAAACCGGGCGGGCCAACGTGGCCTGGCCCTCACCCAGCAGTAACGATACCTGTTGCGTGAGGGCCATCACCGCAACCATCTGCCGACCATTGGCCTTGGATTGGCAAGCCAACGCTTCAAGCCGGTGCCGTGCCGCTTCGGGTTGCCCGCGAATGGCATCCAACGCCGCTTGTTGCAGTTCGATATGTTGCGCCAGTTGCGGATGAAACTCCGGAGCAGCGGCGGCCTGTTCGCCGCTATAGGTCTGCCCCAATCGCGTCAGCCAGGCACCGGCCAGGTCGGTGCGTCCTTGAGCCAGCCACAGCTCACACTTGATCAGGGTGATCATGGCCAGATAGTAAATCGGTGGCACGTCCCAGATGTGCATCAGCCGCTCCACCTCGGCCAACTCGGCAAAGGCCTTGGGGAAATCGCCACGACGCCCCTCATGATTGGCGATGACACAATGGCCGATCAGCACACTGATGTCGCGGCAGGCACGTGCTTCGGCAATCCCCGCCCGTAAGCGCAACATGCCGGTCTCGGGTTGGCTGCGCATCAGCAGTAAAAAGCCCTCATACGACGTCAGGCGGGCGCGCACTGCATACAGACGCTGGGGTGCCAGGCCATGCAAGCGTTGCAGCCCTTCACGCACTTCGTCCAATGAGCGCAGGATTTCACCACGGGCGTGCAGCACTCGCGCTCGGTCATAGTGCGCCAACGCCTCGAACAACGGGTTTCCGACCCGCTGCGCCAACTCCAGAGACTCGCGATTCAAGCCACGGGCCCGCCACAGGTCGGCGTCTGCAATGGCCAGGTTAGACAGCGTCGACAAACACATCAGCCGCTGGCCATAACGTTTCTGCGGCAGGCTTTCCAACGCCTCGCTGCAATACAACTGAGTCAGTTCGCGGTCTCCGCGCCCACGGGCGATAATTCCGCTAAGGGCCAACCATTGGGCCAGCATCGATTTCTGCGCTGTGGCCGAAGGCGCCGGCAGAAATCGACTGAGATGACTGGACAATTCTTGCGCCGCATCCAACTGGCACGCCAGCCCAAGGGCCCAACTGTAGAGCACGATCAAGCGCGGCGTGCTGATCAACAGGCTATCGGGCAAATCCATTTTCCAGCGCAACAGCATGCCCACGTTTTGCTCGGCCAACAGTTGCTCTTCGGATAGGTTTTGCACCAGGTTCGCCGCCACATCCAGATGGCCGGCGCGCAGTGCCTGTTCAACCGCCTCATCCAGCAGCCCTTGGGCATTGAACCAGCGGCACGCGCGCAGGTGCAGGGTGGCAGCGGGCAACATCGCGTTCGCCGAGCGGCGTGTGCGCAGCAGATCGGAAAACAGATGGTGATAACGGTACCAATGGCCCTGCTCGTCCAGCGGTACCAGGAATACTTGATGGGATTGCAGGTAGCGCAGGATCTCCGCGCTGTCATGGGCCTCGCGTATCGCGTCACACAGTTCGCTGCAAAAACGCTCCTGAGAGGCCGTATCGTAGAGAAAACCCTGGACTTCCGGCGGCAGGCAATCGATCACCTCCTCCAACAGATAATCGCGGATAAGCCCTTCGCCACCATTCAAGCCTTGAGGCAAATCCGCCTGATTGCCTGCTTCGGAGGCTGCCAGCAACCAGAAGCGCAGGCCGGCGACCCAACCTTCGCTACGGCGAATCAGATTATCCAATGCTTCGCCACGCAATGAGCTGCTGTGGCGGTCAAGCAACGCCAGCGACTCATCGCGAGTCAGGCGCAGGTCATGCTCATGCAGCTCCAGCAGATGCCTGGAAAGGCGCAGCCGCGCCAGGTGCCAGTCCGGGCGCTGGCGACTGGTGACCAGCACCAGCAGGCCGTCGGGCAAATGATTGAGGAAAAATTGCAGGCAACGGTCCAACACCGGCCCCTGGGCCAGATGATAATCATCCAATACCAACAATAAGGGTGCGCGCGTGGACAAGTGAACCGTCAACTCGTCAAGCAAACCATCCAGCCATTCTTCAAAGGCAAACGGTTGATGGCGCTGACGCATCTTCAACAGGCCTAATGCCTGGGCGCCCAACTGCGGGAAATATTGCTGAAGACCATCGAGCAGGCGCTCCAGGAATCGCCCAGGATCGCTGTCCCGAGCGCTGAGTCCCAGCCACAGGCTTTGCCAATGAGCAGGAAGACTCTGGCAAAACTCCACTGCCAGCGAACTCTTGCCAAACCCGGCCGGCGCGCTGACCAGCAATAGCCGCCCCTCCAGGCCCGCGCCCAGACGCTCGCACAGGCGCGGTCGCAACACGTAGCCATCGGGCAGTGGGGGTCGATAGAAGCGCTCTTCCAGGGCGGGAACTACCGCACTGGCAGGCCCTTGGATTCGGGACAGATCAGTCATCGCCGGGCTCTTGTAGAAGGCTGTGGTCGGCATTGCAGATGTCCGCAGACTAGCGGTAAAAGCGAGTGCTTTGTAGATCTTTGCAACAATTAGCTGAAAAAGACTACAACAAGAAATATCCGGGAACGCTCCCGATATCCCTGAAACAAATATGGGAGCGGGCTTGCTCGCGATGGTAGTGAATCAGTCTCCAGATTTATTGACTGATCCACCTTCTCCGCGAGCAAACCCGCTCCCACTACGAGGATGCGGCCTCGTTTACAACAGGTTAGCGAACCCCGTCCTGGCGCAAGGCCGCCGGGGTGAAGTCGCTGGTGGTAGCCGTGAAGCCGAAGTCATACGCTTTTTTCTCTTCGTTCTTCATACCCAGTGCCAAGTAGCGGCCGGACTGCAAGTCGTAGAGGGTTTCCAGGGCGTACCACGGTACTTGCTTGTCGTAGTAGTTTTCGCCGTGAGCTTCAGCCACACGCCACAATTGGCCACGACCATCGTAATGATCGATCACCGCAGCCTGCCAGGTGTCTTCGTCGATATAGAAGTCACGCTTGGCATAGATGTGGCGCTGACCTTCCTTCAGGGTCGCAACCACGTGCCAGACGCGGCGCAACTCATAACGCGCCAGATCCTGGTTGATGTGGCCGGCCTTGATGATGTCGGCGTACTTGAGCTTCGGATCGTCGAGCTTGTAGCTGTTGGAGGCGATGTAGATTTCCTTCTTGCCTTCCAGTTTCCAGTCGTAGCGATCCGGCGCACCGTTGTACATGTCGAGGTTATCGGAGGTACGCAGGCCGTCGGCTGCGGTGCCAGGGCCGTCATAGGAAACTTGCGGTGCGCGGCGCACACGGCGCTGACCCGCGTTGTAGACCCAGGCTGCACGCGGCTCCTTAACCTGGTCGAGGGTTTCGTGTACCAGCAGCACACCACCGGCCAGACGCGCCGGAGCGGTCACTTTCTGCTTGAAGTAAAACAGGATATTGCCCGGATTGGCCGGATTGTAATCCTTCATCTTGTCGCGAAACACAAACTGATCCTGGAAATACACCAGGCTGTAAGAGCCATTGGCCTGCGGCGTAGCCTGGGTCACCAGGCGCGTCACACTGCCGCCGCGATAGCGCGTGATGTGGTTCCAGATGACTTCGACGCCACTTTTAGGGATTGGGAACGGGATCGCGGTCTCGAAATTTTCCAGGCCGTTGCCGCCGCCAACCAGATTGGTAGTGGTGGCGTTCTTCTTGATGGAGGCGAACACTTCAGCAGGCACGGTAGCGCCACGATGCGTGGTGTACACCGGCATCTTGAAGGTTTCGGGGTAGCGCTTGAACATCGCGTACTGCCCCGGCGCCAGCTTGTCTTTGTACTGTTCGACGTTCTGCGCGGTGATGATGAACTGCGGTTGCTCGCTGGCATACGGGTTGGCCAGGAAACCCTTGGCATCCACGGCGCCGGCGTTGGTTGGCAGCGCTTTCCAGGCAGGAATGGTGCCGGCAGCGTTACCGGCCATTTCCGCGCCCATCGGCGTCAGTGTAGTTCCCAGCTTGACGGCTTCATCCGCCGAGACTGCCGCCATGACGCTGCTGGCCATGATCGACAGTCCTAGCACACCCACGTGCAACAGACTTTTGGTTATTTTCATGTTCTGGACTTCCTGAAAATACGTACTGCTTGAAAGAGTGTGCTTAGAAGTTGACGCCGGCGCTTAAAGCGACGAAATCGCGGTCATCCGTCGTGCTGAAGTCGCCACCAAAGAAGTTGGTGTAGTTCAGGCTGACGGTGTAAGTGTTCTGATACTCCGCATCGACACCCAGGCTGACAGCCTTGCGACCCTCTTCAAAGTTGGCACCAGGACCTGGCGAGTAACCTTTCACGTCATGGGACCATGCCACGCTAGGCTTGAGGTTGACCCCAGCAAAGACGTCTGGATATTCCCAGATTGCACGGGCGCGATAGCCCCAGGAAGTGGAGGTAGTGAAGCCGTCATTGTTGCAGTTGGTGTTCAGACCGCCAGCGTTTGGCAGACCGGCGCCGTTGGCGGTGGAGTTATTGAGCGCATTGCAGAACCCACCTGGCAGCTCGCCTGGACCGAACACTGGGTCACGGCCATAACGGGCCTCGGACCTGCTTTCCAGGCCGCCCACGCGTGTTACACCGATTTCACCGACGGTAGTCAAGCGGCTCGCACCCATGACCTGATCGAAGAAGTGCGTGAAGGTAGTCTGGAACTGGGTAATTTCCTTGCGGTTGTAGCCATGCAAATCCTGACCCGGCGAGCCTTTGAGCACTGAAGCGTTGCCATAACCGGGTATCGGTGTAACACCGGCGAACAGAATGTCGGTAGTACTCAATTGCACCGGAGCGTTTGGCCGGTAGCTCAACTCACCGCTCCAGGCGGTGCCGGTAGGCAGCATGGTGGAAAAGCTCAAGCCATAAAGGCGGATATCTTCCGGATACTCGACGAAGTAGTTGGAACTACCAGCAACGATCAATGGGCGCAATGCTCCCAGCGGCCCCAGCGGACGAGTGAAGGCCGCGGATGGCGCACCCTGCGCACTGAAAATCGGCGCACGGCTGTGGTAATTCATGAAGTAGGCGCCGAACTCGGTATCCAGCGGTTCAAAGTTGTAGCGCATGGCTACGCCGAACTGGCCACTGTCGCGCGCATCCCGATCCGGGCCACGCCGTACCAACACACCCTCGTCATTGACATCCACACCCAATGCACCGAGCGTCGGCAACGCAGCGCCTGGGATGGTCGAGCGCTTGTTCAGAACACGCAAGTTATCGCTGCAGCCATCGGAAATCACATCCGGCTGGGAGAAGAACGTGCCGCAGTTATCAGTGACCGTCTGGTCCCACTCCAACTGGTAGAAGGCTTCCGCCGACAGGTTGTCGGTCAACGACTGCGACACATAGAACATGTTGACCGGAATCAGGCCTTCCTTGATCTCCGCCCCCGGACGACGGAATGCGGATACGTCGATCGGGTTGACGGAGTTGATACCGCCGCCGATGAACGTACTTTCCCCCCAGCTCACCACCTGCTTGCCAAAGCGCACCGAACCCGGGGCATCGGCGATGGAGTAGTTGTGGTAGATGAACGCATCGAGAATCTGCCCGCCCGAGGACTTGGCACCCTCTTTGCGGTTGTTGTCGCTGATGTCCTTGAACTGACGACCTTCGTCCTTGAGTTCAAAGTCATACCAGTATTTACCGCGTACAAACACGCCGGTATCGCCGTATTTCAGCTCCAGGTCATGGATACCCTTGAAGATCTTCGAAAACGTCTCCCCACGCTTGAAGTTCAAATGGCTGTCATCGGAGGTCTGGGACAAACCGTTGCCGCCGTTGTTGGCGCCGATCAGGTCCTTGTTGGGCTTGGACGTGCCCCAACTGGCGCCCACCGACAGGGACGAATCGAAGCTGCCTTCGATTTCACCGATGTTGAAACTGACGCCGAATGCGGGCCCGGCGAGGGTCGAGGCAAGACTGACCGCCAGGGGCAATCTCGCCCGGCGCCAGAACTGGTTTACTGAGGTCATCGACGCTACTCCATGTGCACTTTATTGTTATGGCAGCGAGCCCTTTCAAACATGCTTGTAACGGCCGGGACACAACGATCCCAAGGCCGGACGAGCGTCGAACCACCATGGCCCGCAACGCCGCACTCTTGAAAAACTCTCGGAGGAACTATAGCCAGCAGGGGGTATCGCTTGATCCCTCTAAAGTGTGATTTGCATCACCAACCCGTCTGCCACAGTCCTTTCGCCACGCCAGCAAGGGCTGACGCGAAAGAGGATGGCTGAAAATCGCTAAATAACAAGTCAAAGGCTTGTAATAGAGCGCTGCCGCACCCTCGAGGGCACGGCAGGCAACGTCAGAGTGTAGAAAGGAAGGTGCTGTTATTGGCCTGCCATTCAATGATGTCGATACGGATACGTTTCTTGTCGAGCTTGCCGACACTGGTCTTGGGAATTTCCGTAACAATGGCAATCTGACTCGGAATGGCCCACTTGCTCAAGTGGCCCTGTTCGACAAACGGCTTGAGGTGGTCCTTGAGCTCGCGGGCGCCAATTGCCTGGCCTTCACGCACCACCAGCAACGCAAACGGGCGCTCGCCCCACTGCGGATCGGCAATCCCCACCACCGCTACTTCGCGTACCGCTGGGTGACGGCTGACCAGGTCTTCGAGCGCCAGCGAAGAGATCCATTCGCCGCCGGTCTTGATCACATCCTTGATGCGGTCGCGAATGTCGATCACCCCGAAGGCATCGAGGGTGGCTACGTCGCCGGTATGCATCCAGCCGCCTTCCCAGAGCTCGGCGCTTTTTTGCGGTTCGTTGAAATACCCCTCGGTGAGCCATGGCGCACGCAGCACCAGTTCGCCCTGGGACTCACCGTCGGCCGGGAGGAAGTTGCCCTCGCCGTCGATGATGGCAGCCTCCACCAGCGGCCCCGGCACACCTGCCTTGATACGGTAGGTGGTGCGCTCATCCTCGGTGCCAGCCATTAATTCTTCGTTGAGGTGGGCACAGGACACCAGCGGCCCGGTCTCGGACATGCCATACGCAGCGGTCAACTGAATGCCACGGGCCTTGGCGGTTTCGTAGAGCGTGCGGTTCAGGGCGCTGCCACCGATGACGATTTTCCAACCGCCAAAATCCACGCCCTGGGCAGCCTTGGCGTTGAGCAGCATTTGCAGGATGGTCGGTACGCAGTGGGAGAACGTCACCTTTTCCTTGCGCCACAGTTCCACCAGATATTCGGGATCGTAGCGGCCGGGGTAGACCTGCTTGAGCCCGAGCATCGTGGCCACATAGGGCAATCCCCACGCATGCACGTGGAACATCGGCGTGATTGGCATGTAGACATCGTTAGTCCCCAGCAGCCGCACGCTGTCGACGCTGCCCATGATGGTCGCCACGCCGATGGTGTGCAGCACCAGTTGGCGATGGGTGAAATACACACCTTTGGGGTTACCGGTGGTTCCCGTGGTGTAAAACGTGGTGGCCACTGAATGCTCGTCGAAGTCCTCAAAGGTGTACTGGGGGCTGGCGGCGGCCAGCAATTGCTCGTACTCGCCGACCAGGCCGGGCAGGTCGGCGGTTTTTTCCTCGCCATCGGTCAACAACAGGGTGTTGTTGACGGTGGTCAGTTGACCAGCGATGGCTTGATAGAGCCCGACGAATTCAGCGTTGACCAGTACGAAACGGTCTTGGGCATGGTTCATCGTGTAGAGAATCTGTTCCGGCGACAGACGCACGTTGATGGTGTGGACCACCGCGCCAATCATCGGGATCGCAAACATGCACTCCAGGTAACGATGGCTGTCCCAGTCCATCACTGCCACGGTGTCACCCGCCTTGACTCCGGCTTCGGTCAGCACATTGGCCAGGCGGGCGACACGCTCGATGAGGGTCGGATAGGTGTAGCGCAACTGGTCGCGATAGACGATTTCCCGGGTTTTCTCGTAGCGTACGCCAGACATCAACAGGCGCTTGATCAACAGCGGATACTGGTACGCACCTTTGGCGGGCGCAATGACACGAGTCTGCAACATACGAATCCCTTTTATGACTGCACGGTCTTGGCTAAAGGATTTGCACTTTAGAGACCTTGCGCGCCGGCCAAATCAGCCGAAGGAATGATTTGCAGATCCCAGCCAGTGCTAGCCACAAGCCAGCACTGGCCGATTTACTGCACAACTAGCGATCGGTGAAAGCCAGCTTTACCCCAATGGCAATTAACACCGCGCCCATGGTCCGGTCGAACCAGTGGCCCATGCGTGCAAACCCTGCGCGAACCCGTTGCTGGCTGAACAGCATGGCCACCAGGCAAAACCAGGCCGCCGTCGCAGTCGCCAGGTACACCCCGTAACCGGCCTGGATCGCCAATGGTGTATGGGGGTTGATCACTACCGTGAACAACGACAGGAAAAACAGCGTGGCCTTGGGGTTCAAGCCATTGGTGACGAAACCCGAGGTAAATGCGCCACGAGCGGTGCGCTCGCCGACTTCCCGGTGCAAGTCCTCTTCGCCCGCTGGCTTGGCCGGTTGCGCGCGCAGGGCCTTGAAGCCGATGTACAGCAAGTAAGCTGCTGCTGCCCACTTCAATGCATTGAACAGCACGATGGACTGGGACACGATCAAGCCAATACCGAGCAATGAGTAGCCTACGTGCAGGAAAATCGCCGATCCGACACCCAACGCCGTCCACGTGCCTGCGCGGCGCCCATGAGTCACGCTCTCGCGCACCACCACGGCAAAGTCCGGCCCAGGGCTGGCCACTGCCAGCAAGTGAATCAGAACCACGGTCAAGAACTCAGTGAGGTACATGCACACTCCAGGAAGTAACTGATTATTTCATCTGATAGGCTCAGCAGATTACGCCTTCAAACCCAGTCGCAAAAGGTACAGTTGATGACGAACAATCGCCACGCCGTCTTCCTCGATCACTCTTCCCTGGACCTGGGAGATCTGGACTTGAGCCTGCTGCGGGAAAGCTTCAGCGAACTGCAGCTGTGCCAGCAGACCACCTCGGATCAAGTCATTGAACGCCTGCAAGGCGTGCAAGTGGCGATCAGTAACAAGATCCTGCTGGACGCCAAGACCCTGGCGGCCTGCCCCGAACTGAAACTGATCCTGATTGCCGCCACCGGCACCAACAACGTCGACCTGGCCGCCGCCCGCGCCCGGGGCATTACCGTGAGTAACTGCCAGGGCTACGGCACGCCATCGGTGGCACAGCATACGATCATGCTGCTGCTCAACCTCGCCACACGCTTGAAGGATTACCAGAAAGACGTCGATGCGGGCCTGTGGCAGCAGGCCAGGCAGTTCTGCCTGCTGGACTACCCGATTGTCGAGCTGGAAGGTAAAACCCTTGGCCTGCTTGGCCACGGCGAGTTGGGCGGCGCCGTCGCGCGCCTGGCCGAAGCCTTTGGCATGCGCGTGCTGCTGGGGGCAATTCCCGGCCGCCCGGCACGGGCTGACCGTGTACCACTGGATGAGTTGCTGCCACAGATCGACGCCCTGACCCTGCACTGCCCACTGAATGAGCACACGCGCCATTTTATCGGTGCTCGCGAACTGGCACTGCTCAAGCCCGGCGCATTCGTGGTCAATACCGCACGCGGTGGTTTGATCGACGAACAGGCCCTGGCAGACGCATTACGCAATGGTCATCTGGGCGGTGCGGCTACCGACGTGCTGAGCGTCGAGCCACCCACCGCCGGCAATCCACTGCTGGCCGCCGATATCCCGCGGCTGATCGTGACCCCTCACAGCGCCTGGGGCAGCCGTGAAGCCAGGCAGCGAATCGTCGGGCAATTGACCGAAAACGCCCAGGGCTTTTTCAGCGGTACACCGCAGCGCGTCGTCAGTTGATAAACTGCGCTCCTTTTTCAGGGAGCAGACCATGGATCCGCGCAGTGAAGTACTGCTTCGCCAGGCCGAACTTTTTCAAGGCAACCTGCTGTTGGCCGGCTTGCCCGCCGACGACCTGCTCGGGCGCCTGCCCAACGCCCACGGTTGGTGCTGGCATGCCGGCGATCAGGCTGCGCTGGACGCACGTTTCGCCGAGCGCAGCCATTTCGGAGTGAATGTCCCTGCGGCGGCATTCGATTCGGCGGTAGTGTTTCTCCCCAAGTCCAAGGACCTGGCCGACTACATCATCAAATCCGTAGCCGCGCGCCTGCCCGGTGCCGAGATGTTTCTGGTCGGAGAAAAACGTGGCGGTATCGAGAGTGCTGCAAAACAGCTGAACGCCTTCGGCAAACCGCGCAAGCTGGACAACGCGCGGCATTGCCAATTGTGGCAAGTCACCGTGGGCAACGCCCCGGCGGCGCCGGACCTGGAAAGCCTGGCCCAAGTGTTTGAGGTACCAATGGCCGATGGGCCGCTCAAAGTGGTCAGCCTGCCTGGTGTATTCAGCCATGGCCGCCTGGATCGAGGTACTGCGTTGCTCCTTGAGCATCTGGACAAACTGCCCAGCGGCCATCTGCTGGACTTTGGCTGCGGCGCCGGCGTGCTGGGCGCAGCGGTCAAGCGTCGCTACCCCCACAACACCGTCACATTGCTCGATGTGGATGCCTTCGCCACCGCCAGCAGCCGCCTGACCCTGGCCGCCAACGGCCTGGAAGCGCAAGTGCTGACGGGCGATGGCATCGACGCCGCGCCGATGGGCCTGGACTCGATCTTGAGCAACCCGCCGTTCCATGTCGGGGTACACACCGATTACTTCGCTACGGAAAACCTGCTGCGAAAAGCACGCCAACATCTGAAAAACGGTGGCGAACTTCGGCTGGTTGCCAATAGCTTCCTGAAATACCAACCCCTGATCGAAGAGCATCTTGGCGTATGCGCGATCAAGGCCGAAGGCCAGGGCTTTCGCATCTACCGTGCCAAGCGCGGCTGAGGGGGACTTGAAAAAGAAGGCTTGCCGAACGGGGTTTGCCAAGGCAGAATCCGCTCCGTCCTAGGGGAGTAGTCTCCCACGAGCACCATGCTCGTCCGGCATACGTCAACATACTTGGTCAGCAGACCATGGCGTATGCGACCCAGGAGTCCGCATAGACGGACCGGGGTTTGACAAGACCTATGACACGCACACCTTACCCGGGGCGGGAAGGCTGTACGTGTCATAGCCGTGTCGACCCGCCCCCTGGAAACCTACCTGATGCTGGATTCATTCCTCGTTCCAACTGCAATCGTTGCCCTGGCCGAAATCGGCGACAAGACGCAACTGCTCGCGCTCATTCTTGCTGCACGCTTTCGCAAGCCCTGGCCCATCATCGCCGGTATCGTGGCCGCGACCTTGGCCAACCACGCGGCCGCCGGTGCCGTGGGTGCCTGGTTCGGCAGCTTCTTCTCGGACGCGGTACTGCACTGGATCTTGGCCGCAAGCTTCTGCGCCACAGCGCTGTGGACCCTGGTGCCGGACAAGCTCGATGACGACGAAACCAGCACCTCGCGCAAGTTCGGTCCATTCCTGACCACGCTGATTGCATTCTTCATCGCTGAAATCGGCGACAAGACGCAAATCGCCACGGTGATGCTGGCGGCACAATATCCGGAACTATGGCTAGTGATTATCGGTACCACCGTGGGCATGCTGATTGCCAACGTGCCGGTGGTTCTGGCGGGAAATTTCGCTGCGGAGAAACTGCCATTGACCCTGATTCGGCGACTGGCGGCCTCGGCGTTTTTCATCCTGGCACTGGTTGCGGTGTACAACGCCATGCAAAGCAGCGGGTGGATCTAACCCACAACCTGCAGGAGCCCTGCTTACCGGCATCGCCGGCAGGCGGGGAACCTGCAAAGGTCAGCCGTGAATCAGGACTTTTTGGCCTGCTGATACAACGGCATCACTTTCGGAATGGCCGCCCGCAACGAAGCGATCCGGCTGTCGGATGCAGGGTGCGTACTCATGAACTCCGGTGGCGCGCCCTCCGAAGCCTTCGCCATCTTGTTCCAGAGCGTGATCGCGGCGTTCGGGTTGTAGCCCGCACGGGCCGACAATTCCAGGCCGATCAGGTCCGCTTCGTTTTCATTGCCGCGGCTGTTAGGCAAGGTCATGCCGTAGTTGGCCACGGTGTCGGCCAGCGCCAGGCTGTCCTGACCCAGGCCGAACAACGCACCGGCGCCCTGCTTGGCCATCTCGATGCCATAAGCCTTGGACATGGCTTCACGACCGTGTTCACGCAAGGCGTGGGCGATTTCATGACCCATGACCGCCGCCAACTCGTCGTCGGTCAACTTGAGGCTGTCGATCAACCCGCTGTAGACGAAGATCTTGCCGCCAGGCCCGCAGTTGGCGTTCATCTCATCGCTTTTGATCAGGTTCACCTCCCACTTCCACTGCGCGGCATCCGCCCGGAAAGTGGGCGCCTGGGCGATCAAACGCTTGGCAATGGCCTGGACACGCTTGGCGTTGGCGCTGGACTTGTCCACCAGGCCCTTGCCGCTGGCCTCGCCCAGCGTCTGCTGGTAGGACTGCGCATACATCTGGTCGACTTCCTGGCTCGACAACATGCTGAACATGTACTGCTTGCGCTCTACCCCGACAGCACCGCCGCTGGTAGTGTTGACCGATTGACAACCGGCCAGCAGCAATGCTGCGCCCAATGCACTTAACGCCAAAAGTTTCTTCATAAACGTTCTCCCTGAAAACATGATGCGTATCGTAGGCGGTCCATGGTATTGGCGCCAGATACACAGGAGATCTAACTGCCGAATTTCGGATAACGCCCACTCCGACGATCGCCCTTGCTGCTGAATCGCGCAACACACAGGACGCCGATATGACAGGCCTGGAATCACCCCGGCGTCAGGCACTCCGGAGCATTCAACTTCGGGTCATTCACCAGATTGGCCAGCACCCGCTCACGCAACACTGCGGGGTCGCTGGCCAATAGCGCCTGCAATGTGTGCAGCGGGGTCTCGGGATCAAGCCAGGCCGCCTGCCCCGCAGCGTCCAGGATCAGCGGGCGCCGCTGGTTCTGCGCAGCCTGGGTCACCACCGCCGTACTTAACCAGACCTGCTCCTGCACCGGATAAGCCTCCCAGATCGCCGCGAAGAACAGCGTCGAGCCCTCTCCTGGCGTCAACCAGTACGGTCGCTTACGCTGGGTGCCACGCCATTCGTAGAACCCGTTGGCCGGTAACAGGCAGCGGCGCTGGCGAAATGCCTCGCGAAACATCGGTTGTTCGGCCAGGGTTTCCGCGCGCGCATGGGCCGGGGTACGGGACAAGTCAGTGAGCCACGGCGGGGTCAACCCCCAGCGCGCCCGCGCCAGCGTACGCTGACCGCCGGCCTGGCGCTGGATCAACACCGAATCATTAGGGGAAATGTTCCACTGGGCTTGCTGATCTGCCGGAAACCCCGGCAGGGCGGCGAAGGCAGGATTCCAGCGAAACAGGGCATAACGTCCACACATGGGGTAACACGACTCTTGGATAAACCGGTCAACAGCCTAACAGACCAGCACGTCGGGAACGCTGTCAGAGTCATCGCCTGACACCGGTTGCGCGCCGATGTAGGCGGTAATCAGCTCGCGGGCGTAACAGGCCTGGTCGTTCTCGACCTCCAGCCCCAGCAGGCCAAATATCGGCAGTTCGCCGGTACCACCGAGCAAATGACGCCCGACCAGATGCGCATCGATACCTTCACTGGCGAGCATTTGTTGCAGCAATTCGCCTTCCATCAGATTTTCCGGCTCGTAGACTCGCTGCATGGCCGCCTCCTATTCGTTCTCATTGCTCACATAAAGCATCCATTCACCATCGTGTACCTGCAGCTCGAAGTTAATCGGCCGGCAACACACCGGACAGTCTTCTATATAGTTCTGATCGCCAGCGGACAGGTCCAGTACAGCTTCGACTGGCTCGCCACAATAAGGACAATCGTACGATTCGGTTTCCAGCATCGCGCGGTCTCCCAAGTGACTTGTGCGTATAATCGCCGGTCTATTTGCAGGGCAATTTGCGTTTGATGCCATTTGCTCGGATCGCGCCCTGTCACTTATCGATCCAAACCTTTACCTACCTTAGCCGTTTCTAACAAGAGAGCATGATGGGCGAATTCGATACCATCCGACCTTACAACGACAGCGAAGTCCCGGCAGTGCTGGCCAGGCTGTTCAGTGACAAGGCCTTTCTGGACATCCTGACCCACTTTCGCTTCCCGCGTTTTGCCGGCACCTTCGGCTGGCTGCTCAAGCCGCTGATCGCGCAAAAGCTGCGCCGTGAGTTCGCCGGTGTAACCACCGTTGCTACCTTGCAGGACAAAGTCGAGTTTTACGTCGATCACACGATTGACCGGGCGACCGACGGCGTTACCTACACCGGCGTCGAACAACTCAAGTCCGGCATGGCCTACCTGTTTCTGGCCAACCATCGCGACATCGTGATGGACCCCGCCTTTGTCAATTACGCGGTGTACCACGCGGGCTTGCCGACCCCCCGCATCGCCATCGGCGATAACCTGCTGCAAAAGCCGTTTGTCAGCGACCTGATGCGCCTGAACAAGAGTTTTATCGTACACCGCTCCATTACCGGTCGGCGCGAGAAGATGGCGGCGTACCAATTGTTGTCGGCGTACATCAACCATTCGATTCGCAACGACTGCCAGTCGATCTGGATCGCCCAGGCCGAAGGCCGTGCCAAGGACGGGGACGACCGCACCGAATCTGCGATCCTCAAGATGTTCCACATGAGTCGCAAGGACGAACCGTTCGCCGATGTCATCCAGTCGCTGAACCTGACGCCGGTGTCCATCAGCTACGAGTACGACCCGTGCGATTCGGCCAAGGCCCGCGAGCTGTATATCCGCGCAACCACCGGCACCTACAACAAGGCGCCAGGTGAAGATGACGTGAGCATCGCCCTGGGGATCACTGGTTACAAAGGCCGGGTCCACGTCAACTTTGCCTTGCCGATCACCGAGCGCTTCGACGATACCAAGCAACTGGCGATCGAGATGGATCGTCAGATCCTCGGCGGCTACCGCCTGTTTCCGGTGCATTACCTGGCGTATGCCCAGTGGAGCGACGCCGACCCGCAATTGCAGGTGCCAACGGCTGCCGAGATATTTGCCGCCGATGAGCTGGCCAAGGCGAAAATCGAGTGGGAGCAGCGTTTGAGTGCCTGCCCGGCGGAACATCGGCCCTATCTGGTGCTGCAATATGCGACACCGGTACGCAATCAGTATCGGGTCAAGGCCGGGATTGCCCTGTAAACACTTATCAAAATGTGGGAGAGGGCTTGCTCGCTCCCACATTTGCTTGATGGTGTTTTTACACGCAGGTACTAAGCCAGGAAGCCGCCAGCGCCAGCGTCAGGCAGGCAAACCCGATGCGGTAACCCAGGCGATGGCTACGCTCGATGCGCGCATCCAGGAACAACATCGGTTGGTCGATCGCTCGCTCTTCGCTCAATGCGGCAAGGTGGGCTGATGCCCGTTGCGCCCGCAGGCGGGTAATGAACAGCAACCCGGCGCCAGGGCAGGCGATCAACAGTGCAGCGGTATTGACCAGTAATGCCGACAGCGACATCGCAAACCTCGGTATAACAGTGGCCGGGGCCTCGTTCAAATGCACACCTGAACGAAGTGCACGCTCCTGCGCATCAAAGCTCCTTCCCCATTGACGGCCAATGTAGCGAGTAATTTACACCGTCACCTGAACGTCACCTTAACAAGCCACTCTGTTGCCCTTCGAACGTCCGGGAGCTTGTCATGTTGCACGCGCAAAACCAGGATCGGCTGTACCTGATCACCCCAAGCGACGAGCAGGAGACGCTGATTGGCAGCCTTGCATTCAATGTTCAAGACCGGCGCTGGCTGGTGTATTGCGCGCTTGGCGGGCACGAGCATGCCGACCTGCCAGAGCTGGACCTGCTGACCGGGGTGAGTGTGCTGGATTTTTACGTCGAGGCGGCTTGAAGCCCGTAGATAGCGGCGCAGGTTTCGGAGCCGAGTATGCATAGCAGCTGACGCTAGACAGCTGCTACGAAAAGCTCATGACCACTACTTGAATGCAGTCATGGCCGAGCTGGATTATTGCGAACCGAGCAATTGACCGATGCTTGGATCCTTGAACAGGCGAGTCAGGGCGTCGCTCAACACGTCACTGACCAGCTTGGTGTTGGTTTCCTGGTTTGGCGACATGCCAAAGCGCTGATTCAGGGATGCCGCGTAGCGGCCACTGTAGCGGCGGGTACCGGCATTGACGTCGGAGCGGAACGTCGCGCCGATGGAAGCTTCGGTCACATACAAGCCGTCCTTGGGCGACTGGTACTTCAATTCGGCCAGCGTGACCGTCAACTGGGGAGCACCAGGGGAGTTGGACGGAGTGAAGCCCAGCAGGCGCACCGCGGCTTCAGCCTGGGCTTGCAGCTTAGGCAGCAGGTCCTGGCCGGTCACCGAAATGATGGCGGTCTCCGGGTATAGGCCACCGCGGGAACCCAGGGCTGGCGACGGGCGCCCATCGACCACGCGGACCGACACCGGTTGACCGTGACCCACCGGGGTCAGTTGCGCAGTGACCTTCGGTTGCGGGCTGAGTTGTTGCGGGCTGTTGGCGCAGCCAACCAGGGTCAAACAGGTCACAGTGATCAAACCGAACAACAGACGTTGCAACATGCGCTTCTCTCCAGAAATCAGGTACCGACAGGCCCGCAGTATAGCGGTGGGCCATTGCCGGGAACTAGCATCAGTTACAACCTCGGACCCGAGTCGCCGGAGGCGGTTCAGTGTCACCGATATGTCACAGCCATTACACCGTGGTGTCATCCGCAGAAGGCAACCTTGCCTCAACTATCAGGAGGCCAACCATGATGAGTTTTCTCTGGAACCTGTTTACGCCAAAGCCGGTCCACCGCCACTTTGCGCTACTTGATCAACAAGGCCGCTGCCAGGCTTTCAAGCAGTGCAGCCTGCCGCCTGTGGGGGAAGGATGGGTCGAAGTCGAGGAAATCCGCCTGAGCTGGATGCACCATCCCTTGCCTGCCCGTGCCCGCTTGAGTCACCCCGCACCACGGTCGCTGCCGCGCCAGCCGTTGGCTGCCTGACCGAACGGCTAATAAAAGTCATAAAACACGACCATTTCCCCAGCGTTCTTCGCTACAATCTCCCCCCGATTATAAGGACGTCTCCTGATCGGGCCTCGCAGCATCGCTAATGCCCTGGCATTAGCTCCCCCGCACCGCCCACAGAGAGCCGCCCACACAGATCGAGTGAAGCTGGCGAGCTTGCTGTTTTTCTGCAAAACCACCGTCTTTACCGAATCTGCCAGAGCTGCCATTGCGCTCGGCCACTTGAGTTGTTTGCCCGTCTAGCCGTCCATCGGCTGTAGTTTCGGGCCAGGTGCCAGGCTGGGGCAGCCCTTTTTTGAGGTTCACGTCTTCAAAAGAGCGTGAAAAAACGGGTTTTCACAACTTCACAAGAGTGTGGCGAGCAAATGAATAGTTTGGCGTTTGTACAAGCACCACCAGCCTCTGGCACTGCACCACCACACAGGACCGAGTACTCCCCAGATACTTGGGTTTGAAGCCTGTCCGCTACGGATTTGGTTGCACGATCGGACGTACTTGACCATAAGTCGAATTGCCACAGGTGCCTTTAAATGCGTTCATACGCAGATCAGGCCCGGTCGGCAGCGTCCGCTGAAGTTGCAAAAAATTGCGAAGAATCGGACATGGCGATCCTGGCCATGGGTAACCTGGGGCATCACGTGAACCGCCCCGTCACTCCTGGCAGCCATGCCGTCAATATGGTGCTGCAGATTTTGGAGACGCGTTAAATGGCGCATAACGAAGCAGTCGACGTAGTACTGGTAGGTGCAGGCATCATGAGTGCCACCCTGGCCGTACTGCTCAAGGAGCTCGACCCCGGTCTCAAGCTGGAAGTCGTTGAGCTGATGGATTCGGGTGCCGCGGAGAGTTCCAACCCGTGGAACAACGCCGGTACCGGCCACGCCGGACTGTGTGAGCTCAACTACACGCCGCAGGCAGGCGATGGCTCCATCGACATCAAGAAGGCCGTGCACATCAACACCCAGTTCGAGGTGTCGAAGCAGTTCTGGGCCTACCTGACCAAGAAAGGCACGTTCGGCTCATCCAAATCCTTTATCAGCCCGGTGCCGCACCTGAGCTTCGTGCAGGGCGAGAAAGGCGTATCGTTCCTCAAGAAACGCTTTGAAACCCTCAGCCAGCACCACGCGTTCTCGGACATGCACTACACCGAGGATCGCGCGGAAATGGCCGAGTGGATGCCACTGATGATGCCGGGGCGTCCCGCCGATGAAAAAATCGCCGCCACCCGTGTAATGAACGGTACCGACGTCAATTTTGGCGCCCTGACCAATCAGTTGCTCAGCCACTTGACCAGTTCGGCCGACGCCCAGGTCAAATACAGCAAGCGCGTCACCGGCCTCAAGCGCAACGGCACCGGCTGGACCGTGAGTATCAAGGACGTCAACAGCGGCAACAGTCGTGACGTGGACGCCAAGTTTGTATTCCTCGGCGCCGGTGGCGCAGCCCTGCCGCTGTTGCAGGCCTCGGGCATCGAAGAAAGCAAAGGTTTTGGCGGCTTTCCGGTCAGCGGCCAATGGCTGCGCTGCGATAACCCGGAAGTAGTCAAGCAGCACCAGGCCAAGGTCTACAGCCAGGCGGCGGTGGGCTCGCCACCGATGTCGGTGCCGCACCTGGATACCCGTGTGGTCGAAGGCAAGAAGTCCCTGCTGTTCGGGCCATATGCCGGTTTCACCACCAAGTTCCTCAAGCACGGCTCGTTCCTCGACCTGCCGATGTCGGTGCGTGCCGGCAACATTGGCCCGATGCTGGCCGTGGCCCGGGATAACATGGACCTGACCAAATACCTGGTCAGCGAAGTGATGCAATCCATGGAGCAACGCCTGGAATCCCTGCGCCGCTTCTATCCCGAAGCCAAGGCCGAAGACTGGCGTCTGGAGGTGGCCGGCCAACGGGTGCAGATCATCAAGAAAGACCCGAAGAAAGGTGGCGTGCTGCAGTTCGGTACCGAACTGGTAGCCGCGAAGGACGGCTCGTTGGCGGCGCTGCTGGGCGCCTCTCCTGGCGCTTCGGTCACCGTGTCGATCATGCTGGACCTGATTGAACGTTGCTTCCCGGCCAAGACGAATGGCGAATGGGCCGCCAAGCTGCAGGAAATTTTCCCGGCCCGGGAAAAAGTCCTGGAGACCGATGCCGAGCTGTACCGCAAGATCAGTACACAGAACAACATCAGCCTGGAACTTGTTGAACAAAGCAGCGAAACCGAAAGCTACGCTTGAGGCTTGCCCCTCACTCCTACGGTCGAGCAACAAAAAACGCCCCGCTCTCTGGCTGAGAACGGGGCGCTTTTTTTGTCCGGGGAAATCAGCCGCGCGCTTGCTCGATCAATTCGATGTATTCAGCTGCGTTGCGCTGGTCCTTGATCACATCGACGAAAGTCTGGCCATGCTCATCCTTGCCATCCAGATCCAGGCCGGCCTCCTTGAAAAAGCCCAGGAAACGCTCGAAATCGTCGATACGCAAACCGCGATAGGCCTTGATCAGCTTGTGCAGGGACGGCGAAGTGGCGTCGACCGGCTCGAAATCCAGGAACAGCTTGATCTGCTCGTCACCGATTTCATCACCAATCACCTGTTTCTTATCTTTGCGCATTTACGACTCCAGCCTGCAGACATTTACACGGGACTGGAAGTCTACCTGTGAGCCAGAAGTGAGGAAACAGGTTGCTCAATCGAACTGGGCAAGCATCCAGCGTTGATACTCGGCCACTGCGTCATCGCCTTCGCGGGGCGCCCAACTGGCCAGTTCACCCTCGCCCACCGGCCGATAGGGTCCCGCCTTGCATTCGAACATCACGGTATCGGGTTCCAGTACCACAAGCCCGTGAAATACGCCGGGCGGCAAATCGACGCCCTGGCAATCGCCGCCCGCCTGCATCACTCGCTTGGCGAGCACATCCCCACTCTCGCTGAAGATCAGCAAACCCAGGCGCCCCTTGAGCACCAGCAAGGTTTCAGCCTTGTCGGCACTCAAGTGCCGGTGGGGCGGCACGTACGTGTTGGGCCGCATGCCCACCGCCAGGCGATGACAAGGCTCTTGCATCTGGTGGAAGTTGTGATGATGCCGTCCACGGGGGCTGGTGGCCGCTTTCTCGGCCAATTCGGCAAATAGCGTTTGATCGAGAAAAGTGGCCATTGGTTACATTCCTTTAACAGCAAAAATCCCGTTAGCGTTGCGCCAGTAGCCCTTGTAGTCCATGCCATAACCAAAAATATAACGGTCAATGCATGGCAGGCCGACGTAATCGGCCTTCAGGTCCGGGCGAGCCTTACGGTCGTGGTCTTTGTCGATCAACACGGCGGTATGTACCTTGCGGGCGCCCGCGTGTTTACAGAAATCGATGATCGCACCCAGCGTATGACCTTCATCAAGGATATCGTCGATGATCAAAACATCCCGGTCAATGAACGAGACTTCCGGCTTGGCCTTCCAAAACAGGTCGCCGCCACTGGTTTCGTTACGATAGCGGGTGGCATGCAAATAAGACGCTTCCAGGGGGAACTGCAGGTGAGTCAGCAGTTTTCCGGCAAAAATCAGGCCGCCATTCATTACACAGAACACTACAGGATTGGTGTCGGCCATTTCGCGTGTAATGTGCGCACCGACCTTGGCGATCGCTTCTTCGACCTGCGCTTCGGTGTACAGGCAGTCAGCCTCGCGCATGATTTGACGGATATGCTCGAGATCAGCGGACATGGCGCTCTCCAGGGGTACTGTGGCAAGAAAAGCGGGCGAAGGTACGCTTCTGGGACGCAACGTTCAAGCCTTTATGGACTAACGTACTTGATGTCTATAGGACAACACCCCGAGATAGATTAATCTAGGCCGGTTTTTTTGCCCGCCGCCGGAGCCTTTCCCATGCCCACTCGCGAGATCCGCCACCCGCTGATCCGACACAAGCTCGGCCTTATGCGCCGCGCCGACATTAGCACGAAGAACTTCCGTGAGCTTGCTCAGGAAGTCGGAGCGTTGCTGACATACGAAGCCACTAAAGACTTGCCCCTGGAAAACTACGAGATCCCCGGTTGGGCCGGTCCCGTCCAGGTCGAGAAAATCGCCGGCAAGAAAATCACTGTAGTGCCGATCCTGCGCGCCGGTATCGGCATGCTCGAAGGTGTGCTGAGCCTGATCCCTGGCGCCAAGGTCAGCGCCGTGGGTGTCGCTCGCAACGAAGAAACACTTCAGGCCCACACGTACCTGGAAAAACTGGTTCCGGAAATCGACGAACGCCTGGCGATGATCATCGACCCGATGCTCGCCACCGGAAGTTCCATGGTCGCGACCATCGACCTGTTGAAGAAAGCCGGCTGCAAGGATATCCGCGCCATGGTGCTGGTCGCCGCCCCCGAAGGCATCGCAGCCGTCGAGAAAGCTCACCCGGACGTTCAGATCTACACCGCGTCCATTGATGAGCGCCTGAACGAGCATGGCTACATCATCCCTGGCCTGGGCGATGCCGGCGACAAGATCTTCGGTACCAAGCAGAAGGACGCGTAAGCATGCAGGATGAATTCAACGACCCGCTTTGGCGCCAGATCCTGTCTGGCGCACAAATGCTCTTCGTGGCATTTGGCGCGCTGGTGTTGATGCCGCTGATCACAGGCCTTGATCCAAACGTCGCACTGTTTACCGCTGGCCTGGGCACGCTGTTGTTCCAGATCGTGACGGGCCGGCAAGTGCCGGTATTCCTGGCTTCGAGCTTTGCCTTTATCACGCCGATCATTCTCGCCAAGGGCCAGTTCGGCCTCGCAGCGACCATGGGGGGCGTGATGGCGGCAGGTTTCGTCTATACCTTCCTGGGCCTGGCAGTGAAGGTCAAGGGCACCGGTTTCATTGATCGACTGCTTCCACCCGTAGTGATCGGACCGGTGATCATCTCCATCGGCCTGGCCATGGCGCCGATTGCGGCGAACATGGCGATGGGCAAATCCGGGGATGGCGCAGAGCTGATTCATTACCAGACGGCGATGATGATCTCGATGCCGGCGCTGCTGACCACGCTGATCGTGGCCGTGTTCGGCAAAGGCATCTTTCGCCTGGTACCAATCATTGCCGGAGTGCTGGTGGGTTTTGCCATGGCGTTCTACTTCGGCGTGGTGGACACGGCAAAAATTGCGGCTGCGCCGTGGTTCGCCCTGCCCCACTTCACTGCGCCGGAATTCAACTGGCAAGCGATCCTGTTTATCGTACCGGTAGCCCTGGCACCGGCCATCGAGCATATCGGTGGCGTGATTGCCGTTGGCAGCGTGACCGGTCGTGACTACCTGAAAAAGCCCGGCCTGCATCGCACACTGCTGGGTGACGGGATCGCCACGACCGCCGCCGGCATGTTCGGCGGCCCACCCAACACCACCTATGCAGAAGTGACTGGCGCGGTGATGCTGACCAAGAGCTACAACCCGAAAATCATGACCTGGGCAGCTGTATTTGCCATCGGCCTGGCGTTTATCGGCAAGTTCGGCGCACTGTTGCAAAGCATCCCGGTGCCGGTGATGGGCGGGATTCTGTGCCTGCTATTCGGCTCGATTGCCGCCGTGGGGATGAATACGTTGATTCGCCACAAGATCGACCTGGGCGAGGCACGCAACCTGGTGATTGTCTCGGTGACCCTGGTATTCGGGATCGGCGGTGTGCTGATTGGCACCGGCACGGGTCCGGATGACTTTGGCCTGAAGGGGATTGCCCTGTGTGCGGTGGTGGCGATTGGCTTGAACCTGCTGCTGCCAGGCAATGATGGCTGGAAGCACAAGAAGCCGGATGAGCCGTTGCTCTAACTAACGCCGCAGCACCAAATGTGGGAGCGGGCTTGCTCGCGATAGCGGTGTGTCAGTCACCGAATACATCGACTGATTCACTGCTGTCGCGAGCAAGTCCGCTCCCACATTTTTTTGGTCTTCAGTGTGGCTAGAGATCGCTTAAGCCATCGATCAGCGCCTGGTTCTGCTCAGGCGTGCCGATGCTGATCCGCAGAAACTGGGCAATCCTCTCCTGCTTGAAGTGCCGCACAATCACCCCTTGCTCCCGCAACCTGGCTGCCAACACGGCCGCGTCGTGTCGTGGGTGGCGAGCAAAGATGAAGTTGGCCGCCGACGGCAAGACATCAAAGCCCTTGCCTTCCAACTGCGCAACCACCTTGTTGCGGCTGTCGATCACCCATTGGCAAGTCTTCTGAAAATACTCACGGTCTTCAAACGCCGCCGCTGCGCCAACAATCGCCAGGCGATCCAGCGGGTAGGAGTTGAAGCTGTTCTTGACCCGCTCCAACGCCTCGATCAAATCGGGATGTCCCACGGCCAACCCGACGCGCAAACCGGCCAGGGAACGCGATTTGGAGAGCGTCTGGGTCACCAGCAAGTTCGGGTAACGGTCCACCAGGCTGATGGCGGTTTCGCCACCAAAATCGATATAGGCTTCATCGACCACCACCACTGAGTCAGGACTGGCCTTGAGCATTTGCTCCACCGCATCCAGCGCCAGCACGCAGCCAGTGGGTGCGTTCGGGTTGGGGAAGATAATCCCGCCGTTGGGCCTGGCATAGTCCGCCACGCGGATCTGGAACTGTTGATCCAGCGCCACCGCATCGAACTTGATGCCATAGAGCCCGCAGTACACCGGATAGAAGCTGTAACTGATGTCCGGGAATAGCAACGGCAGATCGTGCTGGAACAATCCATGGAAGATATGTGCCAGGACTTCGTCGGAACCGTTACCGAGGAACACCTTGTCGGCATTAATCCCGTAATACTTGGCCACGGCCTGCTTGAGCAGGTCGCTGTTGGGGTCCGGGTACAGGCGCAAGTTGTCGTTCAACTCAGCCCGCATCGCGTCCAAGACCTTCGGCGATGGGCCGTAGGGGTTTTCATTGGTGTTGAGCTTGACCAGCTTGGTCAACTTCGGTTGCTCGCCGGGCACGTAAGGCACGAGATCCTTGACGAAAGGGCTCCAGAATTTGCTCATTTTTCAGTCTCCCTTGACGATGCGATATTCGGCACTGCGTGCGTGGGCGCTCAGGGACTCACCCCGAGCCAGTACTGAAGCGGTCTTGCCCAGTTCGGAAGCACCTTGTGGCGAGCAGAAGATGATCGACGAACGCTTCTGGAAGTCATACACCCCCAGCGGCGACGAGAAGCGCGCGGTGCCGGAGGTCGGCAGCACGTGGTTCGGGCCGGCGCAGTAGTCGCCCAGGGCCTCGCTGGTGTGGCGCCCCATGAAGATCGCACCGGCATGGCGAATCGATGGCAGCCAGGCCTGTGGGTCCGCTACGGACAGCTCCAGGTGCTCCGGGGCGATTCGGTTGGCCACTTCGATAGCCTGCTCCATGTCATGCACCAGAATCAGCGCGCCACGGCCATTGATCGACTTTTCGATGATTTCGGCACGCTCCATGGTCGGCAACAGCTTGGCGATGCTGGCCGCCACCTTGTCGAGGAACTCGGCGTCAGGGCTGACCAGAATCGCCTGGGCGTCTTCATCGTGTTCGGCCTGGGAGAACAGGTCCATGGCGATCCAGTCCGGATCGGTCTGGCCGTCGCACACCACGAGGATTTCCGACGGGCCGGCGATCATGTCGATGCCGACCTGGCCAAACACATGGCGCTTGGCGGTGGCGACATAGATATTGCCAGGGCCCACCACCTTGTCGACCTTCGGCACGCTTTCGGTGCCGTAGGCCAATGCTGCCACCGCCTGGGCGCCGCCGATGGTAAAGACGCGGTCAACCCCGGCAATGCAGGCAGCTGCCAGCACCAACTCGTTGATTTCACCCCGTGGGGTCGGCACGACCATGACCACTTCGGTCACGCCTGCGACTTTCGCAGGGATAGCGTTCATCAGCACCGAAGACGGATAGGAGGCCTTGCCACCCGGCACGTACAGGCCCGCGCGGTCCAGTGGCGTGACTTTCTGCCCTAGCACTGTGCCATCAGCCTCGGTGTAGCTCCAGGAGTCCTGTTTCTGTTTCTCGTGATAACTGCGCACTCGGGCTGCCGCTACTTCAAGTGCATCACGCTGGGGCACGGTAATGCGGGTCAGGGCCAACTCCAGGCGCTCACGCGGCAGGATCAGATCCGCCATGGAGGCAACGTCCAGGCCATCGAACTGGCGGGTGAAATCCACCAACGCTGCATCACCGCGCTCGCGCACGGCCTTGATGATGTCGAGTACACGCTGGTTGACCGAGTCGTCGGACACGCTTTCCCAGCTCAGCAGATGATCCAGATGATGGGCAAAATCCGGGTCGGCGGCGTTGAGTCGGGCAATTGCAGTGGACGTGGTCATAGCGAGGGCCTCAATAGAATTGGCAAAGACTCAGGCGCCCTAAACTACCGTTCGCTCCGCTTGGGCACCTGAGAATTCTGGCTATGAGGCGGATAGACGGGCGCAACCTAAGGCCGCGCGAATGAGTCAACCGCGGTGTCGAGACTCCACTGCCTTGCGCAGGGTGTCGATCAACGCCTGGATTCGGGCGTGCTGCATCTTCATCGAAGCTTTGTTGACGATCAGGCGGGAGCTGATGTCAGCAATGAAATCCTGGGGCTCCAGGCCATTGGCACGCAGGGTATTGCCGGTGTCGACGACGTCGATGATCTTGTCTGCCAGACCGATCAGCGGCGCCAGCTCCATCGAGCCGTAGAGCTTGATGATGTCGACCTGACGGCCCTGCTCTGCGTAGTAACGCTTTGCCACATTGACAAATTTGGTTGCCACTCGCAGACGCCCCTTGGGCTCGACATCACCAACGCGTCCGGCGGTCATCAGCTTGCACAGGGCAATGCGCAGATCCAGAGGCTCATACAGGCCCTGGCCACCGTACTCCATCAGCACATCTTTACCGGCGACGCCCAGATCGGCGGCGCCATGCTCCACGTAGGTCGGCACGTCTGTGGCACGCACGATCAACAGGCGCACATCGTCCTGAGTCGTGGGAATGATCAGCTTGCGGCTTTTGTCCGGATTCTCGGTCGGCACGATGCCCGCTTCAGCCAGAAGCGGCAAAGTGTCGTCAAGGATGCGGCCCTTGGACAGTGCGATGGTCAACATGGAAAATGTCAGTCCTTCATCAGGCTATTGCTGTCTGGTCGCAATCGGCGCCAGACACAGATCGAGGCCATTACAGCCTCGATTTGAAACAAATTCATCCGGGATGGCAACCGCCAATGCGCGTGCTCATCCCGGTCAGGCAGGTTTCTGTGCCTGTCGCAGCAAAGACTAGCCCGGTACGCGGCGGATTTTCGCGCCGAGCATCTGCAGCTTCTCTTCGATGCATTCGTAGCCACGGTCTATGTGGTAGATGCGATCGATCAGGGTATCGCCATCGGCAACCAGGGCCGAAATCACCAGGCTGGCCGAAGCACGCAAGTCGGTCGCCATGACTGGCGCGCCCTTGAGCTTCTCGGTGCCGGTGACGATAGCCGTGTTGCCCTCGACCTGGATCTTGGCGCCCATGCGATGCAGTTCATACACATGCATGAAGCGGTTTTCGAAGATAGTCTCGATGACTGCGCCGGTGCCTTCGGCAATCGCGTTCAGGGAGATGAACTGCGCCTGCATGTCGGTCGGGAAGGCTGGGTACGGAGCCGTACGCACGTTCACAGCCTTTGGCCGCTTGCCATGCATGTTCAGCTCGATCCAGTCTTCACCCGTGGTGATTTCTGCACCGGCTTCCTTGAGTTTTTCCAGGACGGCTTCAAGGATGGTCGGATCGGTGTCCTTGACCTTGACGCGACCACCGGTCACGGCGGCGGCAACCAGATAGGTACCGGTTTCGATACGGTCCGGCATGACTTTATAGGTAGCGGAGTGCAGACGCTTCACACCGTCGATGGTGATGGTGTCGGTACCGGCGCCACTGATTTTGGCACCCATGGCGATCAGGAAGTTGGCCAGGTCGACCACCTCGGGCTCGCGCGCAGAGTTTTGCAGGACGCTACGGCCGTTGGCCAGGGCAGCGGCCATCATGATGTTCTCGGTACCGGTCACACTGACGGTATCAAAGAAGAAGTTGGCGCCACGCAGGCCGCCTTCCGGCGCCTTAGCCTTGATGTAGCCGCCCTCGACGTCGATGGTTGCGCCCATGGCTTCAAGGCCACGAATGTGCAGGTCCACCGGACGCGAACCAATGGCGCAACCGCCAGGCAGTGCTACTTCAGCCTCACCGAAACGGGCGACCATCGGGCCCAGCACCAGGATCGAGGCACGCATGGTTTTCACCAGTTCGTACGGTGCGATCAGGGTCTTGATGGTGCGTGGATCGATTTCGACCGCCAGTTTCTCGTCGATCACCGGCTCAATGCCCATGCGACCGAACAACTCGATCATGGTGGTGATGTCGTGCAGGTGCGGCAGGTTGGCCACGGTAACGGGGCCATCGCACAGCAGGGTCGCGGCGAGGATCGGCAGGGCCGAGTTCTTAGCCCCGGAAATGCGGATTTCGCCGTCAAGGCGGGCACCGCCGGTAATAATCAATTTATCCATAAGAATCTCGACGCCTTGGGGGCTCAGGTGCGCTCGGCCCAGGCCGCGCGGCTGAAAAATTTCATAGTGACCGCATGGATGCTTCCATCGGTAATCCACGGGTTCAAATGGGCATAGATCTGTTGTTGACGCTTGACCGGGCTCAATGCCGCCAGTTCATCACTAATCACATTCAGCTGGAAGTTGCAGCCTTCGCCTTCAACTTCTACCTTCGTTCCAGGCAGCTTTCCTTCAAGGAAGCTCTTAACTTCTAGGGCCTGCATGCTCAACCTCTATCGGCGCCCAGTGCGCACGGGTCGCACATCATACAAAAAAGCCCCGCGCCTGCGAACCCCGCATAGCAGGACTCTGACGGGGGGCTTCTTCAATAATGTGTATTAGGGATGTGCCAACAACTCGGTCAAACCGCTCACCTGGGCAATTTCACGCATGTCATCGGGCAATGCACGAATACTCACAGGTTTATTGACGGCTGCTGCGTCTCGCATGAAACACAGCAGCAACGACAGGCCAACGCTGCTGGACTTTGCCACCGCCGAGCAATCCAGCACCAGCGCGGACGCGGTGCTGGCATTGATCAGTGCCTGGCCCTGCTTGCGCAGCGCAGGCCCGGTGCGGTAGTCCAGCACGCCACTCAAGAGCAGCTCGCCGGCCTCGCCTTGACGAACAGCCGTCTCAGTCATGGGGTCGGCTTCTCTGCTGCGCCGTCGGTGACTTCCTTGGCCTTGGCCACTTCACCAGCCCAACCGTCGATGGTCTTGTCCAGGTCGTTGCCATTGCGCTGCATTGCGTCGGAGAACTGGTCACGGAACAGCTTGCCGATGTTGATGCCGTTGATGATCACGTTGCGCACCTTCCATTCACCGTTGATTTTCTCAAGGGTATAGGAAACCGGATAGACAGAGCCGTTGTTGCCCTTGACCTGCATATCGACGCTGGTGCGGTTGCCGGACTCATCCTTGGCCGGAGAAACGGTGATGCCCTGGTTGTTGTATTCCAGCAAGGCATTGCCGTAGAACTGCATCAGGCTGCGCTTGAAGTTTTCCTGGAAGCGCAGCATTTGCGCAGGCGAAGCCTTGCGCGAGTACTTGACGGTCATGATGCTGCGGGAAATACCGTCAGCGTCTACCACAGGGCCCACGATCCCGTTAAGAGCGTTGTAGAACTCGCTCGGGTTGTGCTTGTAGTTTTCCTTGTTGGCGGCAAGATCTGCCAGCAATTCTTTGGTGGTCCGATCAATAATGTCGTGTGCCGAAGGCGCCGCCACGGCGCTAGCCATCAATGGCAAGGCTGCTAGCAGCACCAACAAGCTACGTCGCAAGGTAGAGATCATCAACAAGCTCCTCATTTGGCGTCTTTGCTAACCGTATTAAGCAGGAATTTACCGATCAGGTCTTCCAGCACCAGCGACGACTGTGTGTCATGAATGGTCGCGCCATCCTTGAGCAAGGCTTCTTCCCCGCCCACGCTGACACCGATGTACTTTTCGCCCAGCAGGCCCGACGTAAGAATGGATGCAGTGGAGTCAGTCGGCAGGTTATCCACCTTCTTGTCCAGTTGCAGAGTCACTCGGCCGGTGAAGCTGTCGCGGTCCAGATCGATTGCCGTGACCTTGCCGATGGTCACACCGGCCATGGTCACTTTTGATCTGACCGTCAAACCGGCGATATTGTCGAAGTAGGCGTAAAGTTTATAAGTATCGGTAGTCGGGCTGGCCGACAGGCCACTTACTCGCAGGGCGAGCAACAGTAAAGCCAGGATGCCAGCCAGCAAGAAAAGGCCGACACCGATTTCCACAGTGCGGTTTTGCATCAGAAATCTCCAAACATCAAGGCGGTCAAAATGAAGTCAAGGCCCAGTACCGCCAGCGAGGCGTACACAACGGTCTTGGTGGTGGCACGACTGATCCCTTCTGAAGTGGGTTCACAGTCGTAGCCTTGGAATACGGCGATCCAAGTCACTACAAAAGCGAAGACGATGCTCTTGATGATCCCATTGAGCACGTCACCGCTAAAGGTCACGCTGTTCTGCATGTTGGCCCAGTAGGAGCCGTCGTAGACGCCCAGCCAGTCCACCGCAACCCACGAACCACCCCAGATTCCGACAACGCTGAAGATCATCGCCAGCAACGGCAGGGATATGAAGCCGGCCCACAGGCGTGGTGCAACGATGTATTTGAGCGGGTCCACGCCGATCATTTCCAGGCTGGATAACTGCTCGGTGGCCTTCATGTTGCCAATTTCGGCCGTCAACGCAGAACCGGCACGACCGGCAAACAGCAACGCTGTCACCACCGGCCCCAACTCGCGCAGCAGGGTCAGGGCCACCATCTGCCCGACCGCCTGCTCGGAACCGTAGCTGGAGAGGATATTGAACCCCTGCAACGCCAGCACCATGCCGATGAACACCCCGGAGACCACGATGATCACCAGGGACATCACGCCCACCGAGTGCAACTGCTTGAGCAGCAGGCCAAAACCACCGCCGATACCGCCACGGCCAAGCAAGGCATGGAACAGGAAAATCGTTGAACGCCCAAGTACTTCGACAATGTCGATACCGGAACGACCGAAAAGACGAATCTTCTCGATTAAAGAAGTTTTACGCATCAGCGCTTCCCCAGAAGGTCTGAGCGGTAGTCCGCTGCCGGAAAGTGAAAAGGCACCGGGCCATCGGGATCGCCCGTCATGAACTGACGAATACGCGGATTATCGGCGTTCATCAGCTCTTCAGGCGTACCTTGCCCCAGCACCTGGCCATCACCGACGACATAAAGATAGTCAGCGATGCTCGCCGTTTCGGCCAGGTCGTGGGAAACCACGATACTGGTGATGCCCAGCGCGTCATTGAGCAAGCGGATCAGGCGCACCAGTACGCCCATGGCGATGGGATCCTGGCCGACGAACGGTTCGTCGTACATAAGGATCTGCGGATCAAGGGCAATGGCACGCGCCAATGCAACACGACGCTTCATGCCGCCGGAAAGCTCGTCAGGCATCAGGTCGATGGCTCCGCGCAGCCCGACGGCCTGCAGTTTCAGCAACACGATGTCACGAATCATTTCATCGGACAGTTGGGTGTGCACCCGCAGCGGGAATGCCACGTTTTCAAAGACGTCGAGGTCGGTGAACAGAGCGCCGCTCTGGAACAGCACGCCCATCTGCTTGCGCGCATCGAACAGATCGCTACGCGACAGTTGCGGCAGATTCTGGCCATTGACCCACACTTCACCGGCAGTTGGGCGCAACTGCATGCCCATCAGGCGCAGTAGCGTCGTCTTGCCACTACCGGAAGGCCCCATGATGCCGGTGACCTTGCCGCGGGGAATGCGAATATCGACATTATTGAAGATGCTGCGCGCACCGCGCTTGAAGGAAAGACCCTTCAGCTCGACCGCGTAGGCGTTATCGGCACTCATCTAAACTCCTTGGGATGCAGCTTCTCACTCAGGACCATGTTTGTGACAACTGGTTTCCACAGTTAGACACATGGGCTGCGCGGACCGAACTGGCGGCGAACTATATCACTGCTCGGCTAAAGCGCCCAAGGCCGGAACAGAGCTTGCTCAGAAACAGGACAGGTGAGAAAGCCTATTTGCGACGCATCCCGCAGCCCGTGCGAACGAAGCCTGACGAACTTGCGTGAGGGTTTTGATCATTACCGCTATAATCGCCGACTTTTCGTCAGGCTATACGATTTCAAACATGAGCCAATCCAGCGATCTTATCCAATCCGCACAGCGCACCATCCGCCTCGAGCTTGAAGCCGTAGAAGGCTTGCTGGTCCGAATCGACGCAGATTTCGTCCGCGCCTGCGAGATGATTCTGGCCAGCAAAGGCCGCGTGGTCGTGGTCGGCATGGGCAAATCAGGGCACATTGGCAACAAGATTGCGGCCACTTTGGCAAGCACCGGTACCACTGCGTTTTTTGTTCACCCAGCCGAAGCCAGCCATGGTGACATGGGCATGATCACCCGCGACGACATTATCCTGGCCCTGTCCAACTCCGGCACCACCAATGAAATCGTCACCTTGCTGCCGCTGATCAAGCGCCTGGGCATCAAGCTGATCAGCCTGACCGGCAACCCGGACTCGACGCTGGCCAAGGCCGCCGAAGTCAACCTGAATGTAAATGTGGCTCATGAAGCCTGCCCGCTGAACCTGGCGCCGACCTCCTCCACCACTGCTGCCCTGGTCATGGGTGACGCCCTGGCCGTGGCCCTGCTGGATGCGCGTGGGTTCACCGCCGAAGATTTCGCCTTTTCCCATCCGGGCGGTGCCCTGGGCCGTCGCCTGCTGCTGAAAGTGGAAAACGTCATGCACTCCGGCACCGAATTGCCCAGCGTGCCGCGCGGCACCCTGCTCAAGGATGCGCTGATGGAAATGACCCGCAAGGGCCTGGGCATGACGGCAATCCTGGAATCTGATGGTCGCCTGGCCGGGATTTTCACCGACGGCGATCTGCGCCGCACCCTGGACCGCCCTATCGATATCCACACAGCGACCATCGACGATGTGATGACCCCCCACGGCAAGACCGCCCGCGCCGAAATGCTCGCGGCCGAAGCCCTGAAGATCATGGAAGACCACAGGATCGGTGCCCTGGTAGTGGTCGACAACGATGATCGAGCGATCGGCGCCCTCAACCTTGGCGATCTGCTTCGCGCAGGAGTGATGTAAATGAGCACCGATCTGTTGCAACGAGGCAAGGCCATCAAACTGGCAATTTTCGATGTTGACGGCGTACTGACCGACGGACGCCTGTACTTTCTCGAAGATGGCAGCGAGTTCAAGACATTCAATACCCTCGACGGTCAGGGCATCAAGATGCTGATGGCCTCTGGCGTGCAAACGGCAATCATCAGCGGCAGAAAAACGCCGGTTGTGGAACGCCGCGCACAAAATCTGGGGATTCCTTACCTCTATCAGGGCCGCGAGGATAAACTGGTGGTTCTGGATGAGCTTCTTGGCAAACTGAACCTAAGCTATGAGCAAGTCGCTTATCTGGGTGATGACTTGCCTGACCTGCCGGTGATCCGCCGTGTCGGCCTGGGCATGGCCGTAGCCAATGCCGCAGTATTTGTGCGCGAACACGCCCATGGCATTACCCAGGCCCGCGGCGGCGAAGGCGCCGCCCGCGAGTTCTGCGAGCTGATCCTGCGCGCACAGGGCAGCCTTGAAGCGGCCCACGCCGCCTACCTATAGAGCTATCTATGCTGAGTAAAAAGATTCGCAACTTTTTGATATTCGGGACCATCGCCGCTCTGTTCCTGGCAGTGGGCTACTGGAATATCAGCCCGGAGCGCTTCCTCGACCAGCCTGTTGCGCGGGTCGACGGGGGCGCCATCGACTATTACGCCACCAACGCCTACAGCGTGCAGTTCCTGCCCGATGGCAAGGTGCAATACGAGATGACTTCGGACAAGGTCGAACACCTGAAGGCCACGGAGGTCACATTGCTGACCAACCCAGACCTGAATCTGTATCGCGGCACTGAATATCCTTGGCACGTCACCAGCAAGCGCGGCGAAGTCAATCCGGACGGCACCGAAGTGGAATTGATCGACTCCGTACGCATTGCCCGCACCGATGCCGAGAATCGCCAGACCGTGATCACCAGCAGTCGCATGACCGTATTCCCCCAGAAGCAATATGCGCAGACCGAGCAAAACGTTAGAATCGACGGAGCTGGCGGTGTATCGACTGGCAAGGGAATGAAAGCGTATTTGAAAGAAAGCAGGATACACCTGCTATCGAACGTAAGAGGACAGTATGAGGCTCGTTAAAACCCTCCCTATTTTGCTCGGCCTGGGCGCAGCACTGGGAAGCGTGAGCGCCTGGGCCCTGCCGAACGATAGCCAGCAACCGATCCACATCTCGGCTGACGATGCGCAACTGGATGACAAGCAAGGCATCGCGACCTACACCGGTGGCGTGATCATCACCCAGGGCTCGATGAAGATCACCGGTAACAAGGTGACGCTTACCCGCACTGCCAATGGCGATATCGACGTCGTGACCTCGGTGGGCAACCTGGCTTATTTCGAGCAGAAGCAATCGGCAACCGACGCCGGCCCGATGAAAGGCTATGGCAAGACAATCCAGTACCATGCCCAGCAAAACCGCATTGTACTGATTGACCAAGCCAAGGTCCTGAGCACCGACGGTAACTCCACGGAGGGTGAAAAAATCACCTATGACACCGTGAAACAGGTCGCCAACGCTGGTCGCGCCAATGGCAGCAACGTCACTACGCCACGTCCACGCATCGACATGGTTATCCAGCCGAAGAAGAAGGCCCAGTAATGGCAACCCTGAAAGCCCAGCATCTGGCCAAGGCCTATAAAAGCCGTCAGGTCGTGCGCGACGTCAGCCTGTCGATCGACAGCGGCCAGATCGTCGGCCTGCTTGGCCCCAACGGTGCAGGCAAGACTACCTGCTTCTACATGATTGTTGGCCTGGTCCAGGCGGATCAGGGGCGTGTATTGATCGACGACCTGGATGTCAGCCACCAGCCCATGCACGGTCGCGCCCGCGCCGGTATCGGCTATCTCCCTCAGGAGGCGTCGATCTTCCGCAAACTGTCAGTCTCAGACAACATCATGGCAATCCTTGAAACTCGCAAGGAACTGGATCGCGACGGCCGCCGCAAAGAGCTGGAAAGCCTGCTGCAGGAATTCCACATCAACCATATTCGCGACAACCTCGGCATGAGCTTGTCCGGCGGCGAACGTCGCCGCGTGGAGATCGCCCGCGCCTTGGCCACTGCACCGAAATTCATCTTGCTGGATGAACCTTTTGCCGGTGTGGACCCAATCTCGGTGGGCGATATCAAGCAGATCATCCATCACCTCAAGGCCAAGGGCATTGGAGTATTGATCACTGACCACAACGTGCGCGAAACCCTGGATATCTGCGAAACCGCTTATATCGTGAACGATGGCCAACTGATTGCCGAAGGTGACGCCGCCACTATCCTGGCCAACGAACTGGTCAAGGAAGTTTACCTGGGCCATGAGTTCCGCCTGTAAACACCATGGTGTCATGGCTCAGCGCCAGAGAGCGCGCAAGTCAATAAAAACCTCATAGTTTTTATTGTTACCGCGCTCTAGGCAAAGCCACCGATATCAGGCATATAATTTGCTTATGTTTGGCGCTCACGCGCCCTGTCGTGGATGGCGCACTGCGCCGGCGAATAAGGTGTTAAGCCCCTGCCATGAAACCATCGCTAGTCCTGAGAATGGGCCAGCAGCTGACGATGACACCGCAGCTGCAACAAGCCATCCGCCTGCTCCAATTGTCGACCCTGGACCTGCAACAGGAAATCCAGGAGGCCCTGGAGTCCAATCCGATGCTCGAACGCCAGGAAGAAGGCGACGACTTCGATAACGCCGACCCCCTGGCCGACAACATCGAGCAAAAACCCAACACCGACGTGCAGGAACCCTCCTATCAGGAAACCGCCCCGACGGTGGATAACCTCGAAGAAGGCGAATGGAACGAGCGTATTCCCAATGAACTCCCGGTGGACACAGCCTGGGAAGATGTCTACCAGACCAGCGCCAGCAGCCTGCCCAGCAACGACGATGATGAGTGGGACTTCACCACCCGCACCTCTGTCGGCGAGAGCCTGCAGAGTCATTTGCTGTGGCAACTGAACCTGGCACCGATGTCAGACACCGATCGCCTGATCGCCGTAACCCTGATCGACTGCATCAATAACCAGGGCTACCTGGACGAAACCCTTGTAGAGATTCTTGAGGCTTTCGACCCGGAACTTGACATCGAACTGGACGAAATCGAAGCCGTCCTGCACCGCATCCAACAATTTGAACCGGCCGGCATCGGCGCCCGCAACCTCAGCGAATGCCTGTTGTTGCAGTTGCGTCAGTTGCCTGCCAAGACGCCGTGGCTGACAGAAGCGCAGCGATTGGTCACCGACTATATCGACTTGCTGGGCGGCCGCGATTACAGCCAATTGATGCGCCGCATGAAGCTCAAGGAAGACGACCTGCGCCAGATCATCGAACTGGTACAAAGCCTCAACCCTCGCCCTGGCTCGCAGATCGAGTCGAGCGAGGCGGAGTATGTCGTTCCGGATGTAATCGTGCGCAAGGACAACGAACGCTGGCTGGTAGAGCTCAACCAGGAGTCAGTGCCACGCCTGCGAGTCAACCCACAATACGCCGGCTTCGTCCGCAGGGCAGACACCAGCGCCGATAACACGTTCATGCGCAATCAGTTGCAAGAGGCCCGCTGGTTCATCAAGAGCCTGCAAAGTCGCAACGAGACCTTGATGAAAGTGGCCACACAGATCGTCGAGCACCAGCGTGGCTTCCTGGAATACGGCGATGAGGCGATGAAGCCGCTGGTCCTGCACGACATTGCCGAAGCGGTAGGCATGCACGAGTCGACTATTTCCCGAGTGACCACACAGAAATTCATGCATACCCCACGGGGTATCTATGAGCTGAAGTACTTTTTTTCCAGCCACGTCAGCACCTCCGAAGGCGGCGAATGCTCGTCCACAGCGATCCGCGCGATCATCAAAAAACTGGTTGCCGCGGAAAATCAGAAAAAGCCGTTGAGTGACAGCAAGATCGCTGGTTTACTGGAGGCACAAGGCATTCAGGTCGCCCGTAGAACCGTCGCCAAATACCGCGAGTCCCTTGGAATCGCGCCGTCCAGCGAGCGTAAACGGTTGATGTGACGGGTGGGCCACAGCGTTCCAGTGGCAGGCATTTGCCTGCCGCTTTATGCACTGGCAACGAAGGAGAAGCTGTATGCAAGTCAACATCAGTGGACACCAGCTGGAAGTCACCAAACCCCTACGTGAATACACCGAGAGCAAGCTGAACAAGCTTGCGGGGCATTTTGACAAGATCACCAACGTGCAAGTCATCATGGAGGTCGATAAGCTCAAGCAGAAAATCGAGGCCACCTTGCACGTACCGAACGCCAAACTCGTCGCCAACGCGGAACATGAAGACATGTACGCGGCAATTGACTCGCTGTACGACAAGCTGGACCGCCAACTCATAAAGCATAAGGAAAAGAATCTGCACCTGATGCAAGGTACAGGTCGTTAACTCTCCCCCCATGATCCGACTTGAAACCATCCTGACCCCCGGCCGTTCGCTCGTGAACGCGCCGGGCGGCAGTAAAAAGAAAGCCCTCGAACAGATTGCCAACCTGATCGGTCGCGAAGTGCCCGAGCTGGAGATGCAAGATGTCTACGAGGCCCTGATCGCCCGTGAAAAACTTGGCTCAACCGGTTTTGGCAACGGCATCGCAATCCCTCATTGCCGACTTAAAAGCTGCGAGCAGCCCGTCAGCGCCCTGCTGCACCTGGACGCCCCAATCGACTTCGACGCCATTGACGGTGAGCCGGTAGACCTGTTGTTCGTTCTGCTGGTCCCGGAAGCGGCCACCGATGCACACCTGGAACTACTCCGGCAGATCGCCAGCATGCTCGACCGCAAGGATGTACGCGACAAATTGCGCAGCGCCAAAAGCAATGAGGCGCTCTATCAGGTTGTCCTGGATGAACAAAGCGGGCAGTAATCATGCGTTTGATCATCGTCAGTGGCCGTTCCGGCTCGGGCAAAAGCACCGCCCTTAATGTCCTCGAGGACAACGGCTTCTACTGTATCGACAACCTGCCGGCCGGCTTGCTGCCTGAGTTGGCCGAGCGTGCATTGATCCACACGGAACTGGCGCAGCCGCTGGTGGCGGTGTCCATCGACGCTCGCAACCTGCCCAGCCATCTCACACGCTTCCCGCAGCTACTGGAAGAGGTGCGCAGCAAGCACATTCATTGTGATGTGCTGTACCTGGATGCCGACGAAGAAACGCTGCTCAAGCGTTTCTCCGAAACCCGTCGCCGCCACCCGCTGAGCAGCGCGAACCGCTCACTGGCCGAAGCCATCGAAGACGAAACCAAGTTACTGGGACCGATCATTGACCTGGCTGACCTCAAGATCAACACCACCAGCCTGAACCTTTATCAACTGCGCGATGCCATCAAGCTTCGGTTGCTGAACCAGCCAGAGCCGGGGACTGCCTTTCTGGTCGAGTCCTTTGGCTTCAAGCGAGGCATGCCTGTGGATGCCGACCTGGTGTTCGACGTGCGCTGCTTGCCCAACCCTTACTGGAAGCCGGAACTGCGCGATCAGTCAGGCCTGGACCTGCCGGTGGCCGAGTATCTTGCCGCACAACCGGACGTCGAGGAGATGTTCCAGGATATCTCCAGTTACCTGCTTAAATGGCTGCCACGCTTTGCAGCCAGCAATCGGGCCTATGTCACTATTGCCATTGGCTGCACCGGTGGCCACCACCGCTCTGTCTACCTGACCGAGCGCCTGGGTCAGGCCTTGCAGAAAATCCTCAAGAATGTCCAGGTCCGCCACCGCGACCTTAGCTGAAAGGAACACACCCGCGATGCCCGCTCTGGAAATTGAAATCATCAACAAACTGGGCTTGCATGCTCGTGCGTCAGCTAAATTCGTTGGGGTCGCAGGTCAGTTTCCTTGCGATATTCGCGCCGGGCGCACGCCGGAGACCATGGTGGATGGCAAGAGCATCATGGCGATGATGATGCTCGCCGCAGGCAAAGGCACCAAGATTCATCTGAAGACACAAGGCGAGCAGGAAGAACAAGCAATGAAAGCCTTGGTGGATTTGATCAATGATTACTTCGGGGAGGGTGAGTAACCCCCACCCCGATTACATCGTTTCACCCCAGCGCCGTGTCCATCGTCATCATCAGACAAAACCCGATACACAATCCCAGGCTGGCGAGCTTGTCATTGCCATTGCGCCGCGACTCGGGAATTACTTCATGCGTGACCACCAATAACATCGCCCCAGCCGCCAATGCCAGGCCCAGGGGCAACAACATCTCGGCCAGGCTCACCAACCAGGCGCAGAGTATCGCAAAGAGCGGCTCTACCAGCCCAGATGCAGCACCGATCAGAAACGCCTTGAGCCGTGACATCCCCGCCCCTGCCAACACCAGCGCAATTACCAGGCCTTCTGGCACATCCTGCAAGGCGATGCCCATGGCCAGGCTGTCGGCGTCAGGCATGCCGCCGCCTGCCGACACCCCCACCGCCATGCCTTCAGGAATGTTATGGGCGATGATCGCAAATACGAACAGCCATATGCGCGGTGGAACGACCGGCTTTTCGGGCGTGCCCACCAGCGTGTCTGGACTGGCACCAGACACCTTGCGATCCACCAGAAACAACCCGAATGCACCCAACATGATGCCGAAGCTGACCAAGCCACTTGAAGCCCAAGGCGTCAACCCCAGGTTTTCGGCAGCGGCAATCCCCGGCACGATCAGTGAAAACGCCGTCGCCGCCAACATCACGCCGGCGCCGAAACCAAGCAAAGTGTCACTTATCGCCAGCGGCATTCGACGGATTACCAAGACAGGCACTGCGCCCAGCGCCGTTCCCAAGGCACACAGGGCACCGCCCTGCAGCGCGCGCAGCATGCGCGGCTCCAGGTTCAACCAGGCCAGCCCCTGGGCTACCAGCAATGCAGTTCCTGCCAATAGCAGCAGCGATCCAAACGCATAACGGAACATTCGCACGCGGCTGTCGGCCAATATTTCAGTGCCCATAGTCGACCTTAGGTCTTGTTATCAGAAAGTATCAAGCCAAGGCCGCCTGGTAGCGTTCGGCGACTTCCGGCCAGTTGATGACGCTATAGAACGCGTTGATGTATTCGGGTCGACGGTTTTGATAGAGCAAGTAGTAAGCATGCTCCCAGACATCCAGGCCGAGAATCGGTGTATTGCCATTCATCAACGGGCTGTCCTGGTTACCGCTGCTTTCCACTATCAGGGTCTTTTTCGGGGTCACGCTCAGCCAGGCCCAGCCGCTGCCGAAGCGGGTCAGCGCGGCTTTGGTAAAGGCCTCCTTGAACGCATCGAAGCCAGCCAGTTGCTCATCGATAGCCTTGCCCAGCGCTCCACTCGGCTTACCGCCGCCCTTGGGTGACATGACCGCCCAGAACAGCGAGTGGTTCGCATGCCCTCCCCCTTGATTAATCACTGCTGCTCGCAGCTTCTCTGGCAACTGCTGGACACTGGCGACCAGTTTTTCTACCGGCCACCCAGCAAACTCAGTGCCTTCGACCGCAGCATTGAGATTATTGATATAGGTCTGGTGGTGCTTGGTGTAGTGAATTTCCATGGTTTGCGCATCGATATGCGGCTCCAGCGCATCGTAGGCATAAGGCAAGGCAGGCAAGGTGTAGGTCATATCAATGTGCTCCATAGGTGGGGCTGCTGCGGTTCGGTGCGCTCGATTGCTGCGCGCGACTGTCCAGCAAGCGATGGGTGCGTGGGTACTCGCCGTGATCGCTGATGAAATTCAACAGTTCGACATAGGTCTTGCTGCTCTGGCGCAGGGCCGCTTCGCGCAATGCCGGGGTCAACCGGCTGTCCTGCATGGCTTGCAGCAAACATTGGTGAATGGCGCAGAGGTACTCCGCACTCTCCTCCGGCTGGTTCAACCGCAGGTGCAGGTCCGCCAGGTTGTGGTGGGAAATGACGCAGGCCGCCACTGCTTCGTCGGCATCGCTCCAACGCTCGAATAGCACTTGGGCCAGGGCAAGCGCCTGCAGATAAAGCTCGCGGGCATCCACCAGTTCGCCTTGCATAAAGCAGCGATTGGCTCGTTCGATCGTGCGTTTCCAGTGCTCCATGGTGAGCCTCCAAAGCAGGGTCGGTAATTACACGCCACCAGCCGTGAGCTTTTCCGGATCCAGCAAGACTTCCAGTTGGCTGCGGGGCAGATCGGTGTGTTCAAGTGCGACATCGATCACCGGCCGACCTTGCTCATAGGCCTTCTTCGCGATTTGCGCAGCCTTCTGGTAGCCGATGATCGGGTTAAGCGCAGTAACCAGGATGGGGTTGCGCGACAAAGCCTCCTTGAGCTTGGGCTCGTTGACCTTGAAGCTGGCAATTGCCTTGTCAGCCAACAAACGGCTGGAGTTGGCCAGTAACTCCAGGCTGCTCAGCAGGTTCTGGGCAATGATCGGCAGCATCACGTTCAGTTCGAAGTTACCGGACTGGCCGGCCACGGTGATGACTGTGTCATTGCCGATCACTTGTGCCGCGACCATGGCCGTGGCCTCGGGAATAACAGGATTGACCTTGCCCGGCATGATCGATGAGCCGGGCTGCAGGCCTTCGAGTTCGATTTCACCGAGGCCGGCGAGCGGGCCGGAGTTCATCCAGCGCAGATCGTTGGCAATTTTCATCAGCGATACTGCAGTGGCCTTGAGTTGGCCGGAAACTGCAACAGCCGTGTCCTGGGAGCCAATCAATGCAAACAGGTTTTTGCCTGGTCGAAATTGCACATGGGTCAAGTTACTCAGTTGCTGGCTGAAACCCACCGCGAACTGCGGGTGGGCGTTGATTCCAGTACCCACTGCCGTACCGCCTTGCGCCAGTGCCTGCAAGCTCGGTAACAAATCCTGCAAGTGAGCGATATTGGCCTTGAGCTGCTGCGCCCAGCCGTTGAGCACCTGGCTCATGCGTACCGGCATGGCGTCCATCAGGTGAGTACGGCCGGTCTTGATGAAAGGGTGCACTTGCACGGACTTGTGCTCAATGACTTGCACCAGATGCAACAGAGCCGGCAGGGTTTGTTCGTGCAACACCAGCGCGGCGCTGACATGGATCGTCGTCGGGATAATGTCGTTGCTGCTCTGCCCGCAGTTGACGTGATCGTTTGGGTTGACTGGCTCACCCAGCAGGCGGCTGGCCAGAGTTGCAATTACTTCATTGGCATTCATGTTGGAACTGGTGCCGGAACCGGTCTGGAAGACATCCACCGGAAAATGCTGCATGAAGTCGCCTTCCAGCAGACCTTGGGCGGCATCGACAATCGCCCTGCCCTGGGCCTCACCGATCTGCTTGAGCTCGACGTTGGCCTTGGCGGCCGCGATCTTGGCCAGAATCAGGGCGCGGATGAATTGCGCCGGCATACGCTGGTGGCTAATCGGAAAGTTATTCACCGCACGCTGGGTTTGTGCGCCATACAGGGCGTTGGCGGGTACTTGCAGTTCGCCCATGCTGTCGCGTTCGATACGGTTAATCATCGGAGGATCCTTGCACCAGGTCAGAGTGGGAAATCGAGGGCAGCAACTCACACGTGGCAAGCTGCCAGGCAAACGTCTGCCAACGCTTGAGGCGGCAGGCACAGCGAGCTAGGTTTTCCAGGTCACGCAGCGGGCGCCAGGCCTGGTCCAGGCACAGCGAGCGCCAGTGCCATGGCAAAGCGATATCTGTGGCGGTGTCCAACAATAAACGAAAGGAAGTCTCGGCAATGGTCCACGGATGAGTTGCTGTGCAGCAGCCCAAGTAACGGCCTTCGTTCAAATAGTGTTCGATCAGGCGCGGCTCGTCAGGATCAAGTCCACAGCGAATCTGGCGACTCATCCAGCGCCAGCTTTCCAGATAGGGATCCTCATGCAGGACAGAACTCATAATCCGCGCTCATTCGGTAATGATATTCATTATTAAATGATATTAAGAATCAAAACAAGTACTCGACCCTGCTCTCTTCTGCGCCTGTGATATTTCAAGCAAAAAAAAGCGCGCCATCGGATCGATGACGCGCCTGGGTTTATCGCGTTTGGGTTTTAGCTTCCGGCAACCGTCATGCGTTCGATCAACACCGAACCGGTACGGATATTACTGCGTAATTCCAGATCGTTACCGACCGCGATAATTTGCTTGAACATGTCACGCATGTTGCCGGCGATGGTCACTTCCTGGACGGCGAACTGTATTTCGCCGTTCTCCACCCAGAAGCCAGCCGCCCCCCGGGAGTAATCGCCAGTCACCATATTCAGGCCATGGCCCATCAGTTCAGTCACCAGCAAACCTCGCCCCATGCGTCGCAGCAGCGCTGCCTGGTCTTCCTCGCCATGAGTCACGAACAAATTATGTACACCACCGGAGTTGGCGGTGCTGGGCAAGCCAAGCTTACGTCCGGCATAGGTGCCCAACACGTAGGACACCAACTCGCCGTTCTCGACGAATGGCTTGGCGTAGGTCGCCAGGCCATCACCGTCAAAAGCCGAACTGCCCATTGCGCCCATCAAATGCGGGCGCTCATCGATGGTCAGCCACTCGGGAAACAACTTTTCGCCCAGCGCGCCCTCCAGGAAAGACGACTTGCGGTAAAGATTGCCTCCAGAAATCGCCCCCAGGAAGCTGCTGAACAAGCCACCGGCCAGTTCCGCCGAAAACAGCACCGGCACTTCACACGTCGGCACCGGACGCGCCCCCAAACGGCTCGCCGCCCGCTGCGCCGCGCGCTGGCCGATGCTCACCGGATCGGCCAGCAATTCACCCTGGCGGTTGACGTCGTACCAGTAATCACGCTGCATCTGACCATTGGCCTCGGCGATCATCACGCAGCTCAAGCTGTGACGCGTCGAGGCGTAGCCGCCGATAAATCCATGACTGTTGCCATAAACGCGGCAGCCTTGGTGAGTGCTCAAGGTTGTGCCATCGGCATTCATGATCCGGCTATCGGCATCAAATGCCGCCGCTTCACAGGTCAGGGCCTGCTCTATCGCCTGCTCCGGGGTGATGTCCCAGGCATGAAACAGATCGAAATCCTTCAAGTCGCGCGCCATCAAGGCCGCATCCGCCAAACCCGAGGCCTCATCTTCGGAGGTGTGTTTGGCAATTGCCAACGCCGCGGCCACGGTTTCGCGGATCGCTTCCGGACCGCTGGCCGACGTGCTGGCGGAGCCTTTGCGCTGCCCCACGTACAGAGTGATACCAAAACCCTGGTCGCGATTGAACTCAACGGTTTCCACTTCCCGCTGGCGGACCGACGCCGACAACCCCTGCTCAAGCGACACCGCCACTTCACAGGCGCTCGCGCCCTGGCGCCTGGCCTCGGCCAGGATCTGCTCGACTTGTTCCTGCAGTGCCGGTAACGCTTGCGGACCGACGCTTTGGGTTGCACTCATGGTTTTCTCCACTCAAATTCTGCTTTCGGTTAAGGCCTTCGAGCGACCGGGCCGGACAAGCGGCCCCCGACTGGTTATCATGGCGGCGTTTCTTTGCGGACTGCCACCATGGTTGATTCTTACGACGACTCCCTCGATGGGGAGAAAAGCAAAACCCAGGTCAAACGCGAGCTGCATGCTCTGGTTGATCTCGGCGAGCGCCTTACAACACTCAAGCCCGACTTGCGTGCAAAACTGCCGTTGACCGACGCCTTGCGCCGGGCTCTGGACGATGCCCCCAAGCACACCGCGAATATCGCGCGTAAAAGGCACCTGCAATTTATCGGCAAACTGATGCGCGACCAGGACACTGACGCCATTTTGACCTTGCTCGACCAACTGGATGCCTCCACTCGCCAGTACAACGAACGCTTTCATAATCTGGAGCGTTGGCGTGACCGCCTGATCACAGGCGATGACGCAGTCCTGGAGAAGTTCGTCATGGACTACCCGGATACCGATCGCCAGCAATTGCGCTCGATGATCCGTCAGGCCCAGCACGAACTGGCGCAAAACAAGGCACCGGCCTCCAGCCGTAAAATCTTCAAGTACATCCGTGAGCTGGATGAGACTCAACGCGGCCTGCGCTGATCCTCTTCCCGGGTGGCGACCTTCGCCACCCGAAGCTCCCCTCCTTACGACCCCGTACCACCCACGGTGATCGCATCAATCTTCAGGGTTGGCTGGCCGACACCCACCGGCACCGACTGCCCATCCTTGCCGCACGTGCCCACGCCACTGTCCAACGACAGGTCATTACCGACCATCGACACCCTGCTCATGGCTTCCGGACCATTGCCGATCAGGGTTGCACCCTTGACCGGTGCAGTGATCTTGCCGTCTTCGATCAAATACGCTTCGCTGGTGGAGAACACGAACTTGCCGCTGGTGATGTCTACCTGGCCGCCGCCGAGGTTGGCGCAATAGATACCACGCTTCACCGAGGCGATGATTTCTGCCGGGTCGCTTTCGCCACCGAGCATGTAGGTGTTGGTCATGCGCGGCATCGGCAGGTGCGCATAAGATTCTCGACGACCGTTACCGGTGCGCGCCACGCCCATCAAGCGAGCGTTGAGCTTGTCTTGCATGTAGCCCTTGAGCACGCCGTTTTCGATCAAGGTCGTGCATTCGGTCGGCGTGCCTTCGTCGTCAACACTCAAGGAGCCGCGACGGCCCGCCAAAGTACCGTCATCGACAATGGTGCAGAGCTTGGAAGCGACCATTTCACCCATGCGCCCGCTGTAAGCCGAACTGCCTTTGCGGTTGAAATCGCCTTCCAGGCCGTGGCCCACCGCTTCGTGGAGCAGCACGCCAGACCAGCCGGACCCCAACACCACCGGCAAGGTACCGGCCGGAGCCGGAATCGCTTCCAGATTGACCAACGCTTGGCGCAGGGCTTCGCGGGCATAGCCCATCGCACGGTCCTCGGCGAGGAAATAACGATAATCCGTGCGCCCGCCACCGCCATGCCCACCGCGCTCGCGACGACCATTTTGCTCGACAATCACACTGACATTGAAGCGCACCAATGGCCGCACGTCCGCCGCCAGGCCTCCATCGGTAGACGCCACCAGGATGCGCTCCCAAACGCCGGCCATGTTCACAGTCACTCGCTGGATACGCGGGTCCAGGGCGCGGGTTGCGGCATCCACGCGCTTGAGCAGCTCGACTTTTTCCGCCCGGCTGATCACTTCCAGAGGATTGTCCGGGCCGTACAGTTGGGTCACGTCCTGGGTACGGAATGCCTGCACGGTGCCATTCTGCCCGGCACGGGAGATCGAGCGCGCAGCACGGGCGGCCAGCCCCAGGGCTTCAAGAGTAATGGCATTGCTATAGGCAAATCCGGTCTTCTCACCCGATTGCGCCCGCACACCAACCCCTTGGTCAAGGTTGAAACTGCCTTCCTTGACGATCCCGTCCTCAAGGGTCCATGACTCGGAGATCTGCCCCTGGAAATACAGGTCGCCTGCATCGATACCGGGACCGGCGAGGTCACCCAGCACGGTTTGCAGGCTTTCGATGGTCACGCCACCGGGCGCCAGGAGGTGTTCACTGACTGAGGACAACAACTCGCTCATAGGTTTGGCCTTAAATTCATCGTTCTGAAACAGGCCGCTGTGCGCCCTGCGAAAAAAAGCGCCGGTGGTTTGCCACCGGCATGCGCGCCCGTATCGACGCCTGTTCAATGCTGTCGCGTGCGGCCAATAACACCGCTTCACCCTGATCCTGGTGCGCCAGCACGCGCCCCCAAGGGTCGATGATCGCTCCGTGCCCATAGGTTTCACGCGGCCCGGGATGTACACCGCCCTGGGCGGCCGCCAGCACATAACACTGGGTCTCGATGGCTCGGGCGCGGATCAGTACGTCCCAATGTGCAGCTCCCGTTACCGCCGTAAATGCCGACGGCGCTGTGATCAATTCGGCACCCGCAGCACGCAATTCGCTATATAGCTCCGGGAAACGCAGGTCGTAGCAGACCGTCAGCCCGACGCGTCCTACCGGCGTGTCCGCCACCACCACTTGCGCACCGTAAGCATAGTCATCGGACTCACGGTAACGACCCCGTGCATCTGCCACGTCGACGTCGAACAAATGCAGCTTGTCGTAACGCGCGACTGTCTGGCCCTGAGCGTCGATCAACAACGAGCAGGCATTGGCCTTGGCACGGGGCTGATCCAGCGGCGGCAATGGCAACGTGCCAGCCACTATCCATAAGTTGAGGTCGCAAGCGGTCTGTTTCAACCAGGGCAGGATAGGACCTTCACCCAAGGCTTCGGCAACGCCGATATCGGCCACGTCGCGCCGGCCCATGGCGGCGAAGTTTTCCGGCAACACCGCCAGTTGCGCTCCATTTGCCGCAGCCCGCTCCAGCAGCCGCCTGGCTTGCACCAGGTTGGCCAGCACGTCGCTCTGACTGACCATCTGAATGACAGCAAAGGTCATGGATTCGCACTCCATAGAAAGCATGAGGCCATGCTACTCCACAGGCACTTACTGTGGTTTTTCAAATGGCTTGTCGAAACTGATTTTCGGGTCTTTCCAGGGGCCTTCCACCTTGTACTGAACGCTGGCAAAACGCGAAACCCGGTCACCGATCAACTTGTCGATCAGGAACAGCGCACCACCAATGGCCGGTGCGCCGACAATCAGCGCGGCAATCGGCAGGTTATTGGTGACCGGCAAGGTCACCAGCAATTTGGCATCCACGCGATCAGCCACCAGATCCAGAGTGCCGTTAAGCTCCAGATTGCTCGATGGCCCGGTCAGGGTGATCGGATTACGGGTGACAAACACCCCATTGCTCGCGGCCAGCAGCCCCTTGACCCGATCGTAGCTCAAGCCCTTGCCCAGCAGATCCGAGAAATCCAGGCGCAAGCGGCGACCAATCGAGTTGAAGTTCAGCAAACCAAACACGCGTAGTGCCTGGGCGCCGCCTTCCACTTCAACGAACTGGCCTTTGCGGAAACTGGCATCCAGGCTCCCGGAGAAACGCTTGGGTCCTACCCAGGCGGGCGAGCCTGGCCAACGTCCGTCGACATCCAGATGAAAGCTTTTGCTGGTAACGGTTGGAGCAAAACCCCACCCCTTGAGCACATCGGCAATGTTCTTGCCGTCCAGGCGCCCCTTGTACCAACTGCTGGTACTTCCCGGCGCACCTTCCCAACCACCGGCGCCTTTGAGCTGCATGCCCTTGAGGCCCAGGTCAAGGCTGTTGAAAGCCATGCCTTTGGCGGTTGGCCGGGCTTTCAGCGACCAGGCTCCGATCAAGTCAGGCCCCTGGAACAACTGATCAATAGCGATATCCAGCGCGGGAATATCCTTGGGATCAATATCAGCCAACGGATCTGGCGCATTTTCGTCGGCCTGAACAGTAGGATCGACCGCTGGCAGCTTCACATACTGCAGATTGATCGCAATGGGCGCGCCTTTGGCATCCGGCAGGCCGACGGTGCCTTTGGCTTGCTGGCTATCAAACCGCAGGCCCCAGGCACTCGGCTTACGATCCAATTGCAGACTGACCTGATCGAATTCGCTGCCAAAGCCCGTCAGCTTGCCGATCTTGAAATCAGCACCGCTCAGCAGCTGCTTGGCATTGCCCCCAGGATCACTACCAGCGTAGCCATCCAGCATTTTTTTCCAGGGAGTGATATCCAGTTCAGACAACACGCCACGAATGCGTAGCCCTTTGCCACCAGGCAACAAGGCATCGCCATTCCCCAGGAACAACTCGCCGCGACCCTGAGCAAAATTGTTCGCTGGCGCGGCAAAAGTGAAGTTCGCCAATTCGCCGTAATCAAACCAGTAGCGCCGCTCTGCACCCTGCAAGGTCATCCGGAACACACTGTCGCGGACCTGGCTGGCTGGCATGCCAAAAGGCGCTGGCAGGTCTAGCGCCACGCCCTTGAGATTGGACGTGACCATCAACTGACTGTCGGCGCCGTCCAGGTTGAGCTGAAGCTGATACGGAATATCCCCGGATACCGGCAGCGGCTGGCTGACGTTCAGCCAGTCGGTGAGCCGCTTGACCGTCACCTGGCCCTTGGCGGTGACCCGTGTGCTGATACTGCCGGGCTTGCCCTCTGCAAAAATTTGCGCAGTGACCGGCTGATCAAAGGCTTTGGCACTGATGTTCTTGCCGCTCAACCCCTTGGCGCTGTCGAAGCGGAAGTCACCTTTGAGCTGGCTCAGGTCCAGCGCGGGCTCCGCCAGTTGCAGACGCGCCTTGTCAGTCTTGAAATCCACCACGATCTTCGGTTCGGCGCCCTCGGCCAAGGGGATATCGAGGTTGAGCGAGCCCTGCAAGTCGCCCTCGCCTTTCCATTCGGCAAACGTCGAAGCCGTACCTATCGGCGCTTCCTGGAGGATTTTCAGACCATCGCCCAGTCCGCCGGAGAAACCGCCGGTAAGCAGCAGGTGGCTGTCCTGACCGGGAAGCGCGTGGGGAATATTGACGTAGATGTCCTTGACCTGGGTGTCGAGCAACTGGCCTTTGCTGGCCAGAATGCGCACGCCGGTCTCTTCGACAAACACCTCACCGGCGACGTTGCGCACATGCGGCCAGCCTGGCTGGAACGCCAGTTCGGCGTCATGCACGTTGAAAAACAGACTGATATTGCGCGCGGCGATTACCGCGTCATGGTTCAGCGAACCTTGATACTGGAAGAAGCCTTCGTCGACGGCACCTTTGAGGATTGCCGTGCGCAGCCATTCATCGAGTGCAGGGCTCAACACCGCGGGCAAGTACTTGGAAGTGAAGCGACCGTCGCCATCAACCATGCCGACCCGTAGATCCATATAGTCTTCCTGGCTATGATCGAAATGCAGGCGGATCAGGAAATCGGCAGCGATCTTGCCCTCTTCCCCCAGCACCTTGATATACGGTGCAATCAGCGTGAAGCCTTGTTTGTCGAGTTTCCAGGTCAAGCGAGCGTTGGCCTGGATGTACTGCCAGGGCTTGGCGAAAATCGGAAACAGGTGCAAGGAAAAATCCTTGCTGTCCATGCGTAACTCACCCTGTCCCAGGTCGCCACTGATACTGCCGCTGACATTGCGTGCAGCCGGCGCGCCGAAATAGGCGTCAAAACCGACCCGTTCCAGATTGGCAGCGAAGCTGACGCGCTGGTCGCCGGTTTCCTGAGGCCGGTAGTCCACCAGCACATTGCGCAACATGCCCGTGGCCTTCAGGCGCTCGACCGCTGTGGCAACACCTTCCGGCAACGGCGCCAGTGCATTGAGCAATGGCGTTATTGGCGTCAGGTCCAGACGATCAGCCTGCAAGTGCCAGGTTTCCTGATCCTTGTCCGTGGCCAGGGTCTGCTGCAATTGCAGGCGCGACTCCCAACGGGTTTGCCCCAGGTTCATCGCCAGCGAATCGAAAATCACCTTGAGGCCACGCTCATCGCGTTGCAGATAAGCGTTCAGGGCCAGGTTCTCGATATGGGCCGGTTTACGCTCGGCATAACTGCCTTTGAGTTGCGCAGCATTGAGGCGCACGGCGGCGCTTTGGACGGTGCCTTTATTCCAGGTCAGCCAAACCTCACCGCCGGCTTTGAGTTCAGTGAGTTTCCATTGCCGGGTCAGTTTCGCCGGAATCCATTGCGCCCAGTTGCTTTGGGGCAGACTCAGGTAGGCCTGGATTTGCGCGTCTTTCCATTGGCTGGCACGAATCCGGCTACGTAGATTGAGCGCCAGCGGCTGGCCGTCAGGCAGGGTCATGCGGGCGTCGAGGCGTTGGTTGACAGAGCCGGTCTGCAGGCTCAAGCCCACGTAGGTCAGAGTCGATGGCGCCTGCTCGAACGGCTGCAAGGTGACTTGGCTGTCAAGCACCAAAACCTGTGCAACCTGCTGCATCCGCAAGAGCATTTGCTCCGGATCCAGGGGCTGCTCATCCTGTACCGGCAGGCCTTGCAGCGTCCAATGACCGTCCTTGTCCTCCTTGACGCTGACCTGCAGGCCGCTGACCTCCAGATGAGCGATACGCACGTCCCGCGCCAGCAGGCTGGCCCACAAGTCGGGCACCACTTGCACCTGGTCCAGGCGCAGAGCACTGCTGCCCTGACCAACCATCACGTCGTGAGCCAGCAATACCGGTGCAAAACCGCTCCAGCGCCCTTCCAGACTGCCGATGCTGACGGGCATATCGACCGCAGCCTGCGCCTTGGCCTCGATTTCGGCGCGGTACTCGGCCACCAGAGGGGTCAGTTCACGGCCCAGGCTGACGTAGACCGCCGCCAGTACCAGCAACAGCGCACAAAGGCCAAGTCCCCAACGGGTCAGTGCGGCAAAAAAGCGTGTCAGACGCTCCATGTCAGGCGACCCTCAAAGCAATAGGCGCACGGCAGATCATCGTCTGCCGGTCTCGTTGAAAAGGACGGATGCGGATCAGAGCAGCACCACGTCGTATTGTTCCTGGGAATACATGGTTTCGACCTGAAAACGAATGGTTCGGCCAATAAAACCTTCCAGCTCCGCGACATTACCCGACTCTTCATCGAGCAATCGATCAACCACCTTCTGGTTGGCCAGAACTCTATAGCCTTCGGCCTGATAGGCACGCGCCTCTCGCAGGATTTCCCGGAAAATCTCGTAGCAGACCGTTTCAGGGGTTTTTAACTTGCCGCGCCCCTGGCAACTGCTGCACGGCTCGCACAGCACTTGCTCCAGGCTTTCGCGAGTACGCTTGCGGGTCATCTGCACCAGGCCCAACTCGGTAATGCCGATGATGTTGGTCTTGGCGTGATCGCGCTCCAGCTGCTTCTCAAGGGTGCGCAGCACTTGTCGCTGATGCTCTTCATCTTCCATGTCAATGAAATCGATGATGATGATCCCGCCGAGGTTACGCAGGCGCAGTTGGCGGGCAATCGCCGTGGCAGCTTCAAGATTGGTCTTGAAGATGGTCTCTTCAAGATTGCGGTGGCCGACAAAAGCGCCGGTGTTGACGTCGATGGTGCTCATGGCTTCCGCCGGATCCACCACCAGGTAGCCACCGGACTTGAGCGGCACCTTGCGCTCCAGGGCTTTCTGGATCTCATCCTCGACGCCGTACAGGTCGAATATCGGTCGCTCGCCCGGATAATGTTCCAGACGGTCGGCAATTTCCGGCATTAGTTCGGCAACAAATTGCGTAGTGCGCTGGAAGGTTTCCCGCGAGTCGATACGAATCTTCTCGATCTTGGGGCTGACCAAATCCCGCAAAGTGCGTAAGGCCAAGCCCAGGTCTTCATAGATGACGCTCGGCGCGCCGATGGTCTTGATCTGAGTATCGATCTGATCCCACAAGCGGCGCAGGTAGCGAATATCCATGAGGATTTCATCAGCGCCAGCGCCTTCTGCCGCCGTGCGCAGGATAAAACCGCCGGTTTCCTTGATGCCTTCCGCTGCGACGCAATCGCTGACCACCTTTTTCAGGCGCTCGCGCTCGGCTTCGTCTTCGATTTTCAGCGAGATGCCGACATGGGCGGTGCGCGGCATATACACCAGATACCGCGAGGGGATCGACAGTTGCGTGGTCAGCCGCGCGCCCTTTGAACCAATTGGGTCCTTGGTGACTTGCACCACCAGGCTTTGCCCTTCATGCACCAGGGCACTGATACTTTCCACGGCCGAACCTTCACGCTGGGAGATTTCCGAAGCGTGGATGAACGCAGCTCGGTCCAGGCCGATATCGACAAACGCCGCCTGCATGCCAGGCAACACTCGCACGACCTTGCCTTTGTAGATATTGCCGACAATCCCACGCTTCTGGGTGCGCTCGACATGCACTTCTTGCAAAACGCCGTTTTCTACCACCGCCACGCGTGATTCCATCGGCGTGATATTGATCAGAATCTCTTCACTCATGGCTGGGTCTCGTTCAGGCGTTTTCACAATAGTGGCCGATCGCTTGGGTATGGCGCTGAAATACGGCGTTTAGCGCATGGAAAGATGTTGCCAACAGGGTATGCCGAAATGCCCCAGCAGTTCTGCAGTTTCGCAAACCGGCAGCCCGACCACCGCGGAGTAGCTTCCGTTGAGCCCGGCCACAAATACTGCCGCCAAGCCTTGGATAGCGTAGCCGCCAGCCTTGTCCTGGGGTTCACCGCTGTGCCAGTAGGTCATGGCTTCTTGTGCAGAAATCGAGCGCAAACGCACGTGACTGCGGACCAGCCGCGTCGCGCATTGCTGGCCATCCAACACGGCAATCGCCGTCAGGACTTCATGTTCACGATCAGAAAGGGCCAGCAGCATGGCCTGGGCGTCGGCCTGATCCAGTGGTTTGCCAAGAATTTTCCCGTCGAGGATGACCGCAGTATCGGCACCAAGCACACAGACACCGCAAATATCGGCAAGCGTGGCCAGGCCGGCCTTCGCCTTGGCGCAAGCAAGACGCTCGACGTAGGCTGCAGGCGACTCGCCCGCCAACGGCGTCTCGTCAATCGAGGCGCTGACCACGGTGAAAGGTACACCGATCTGAGTCAGCAGTTCACGCCGCCGAGGGGAGCCGGAGGCCAGATAAAGCGAATTCATTCCAGACTCTCCCTGTAGGGTTCGATAACCAGGCAGAGCCTCGCGATCCATTCAATTGATTTTATAACGACGACACAGACCACGCAGGCCAAAGCTGATCCAGGGCCACAATAGCGCACTCACCAAGGCGGGCAAGACCAGCGCCAGCGTCGGCTGGCGATTGCCGGTCAAGGCGCTCAGCCATAATTGCACCAACTGGGCCAGGCCGAAAATCACCAGGATCACCAGCGACTGTTGCCACATCGGGAACATGCGCAAGCGTTGCTGCAATGACAGTACCAGAAAGGTGATCAGGGTCAGGATCAAGGCATTCTGGCCCAACAGCGTGCCATACAGCACGTCCTCCGCCAGCCCAAGACACATGGCCGTAACCATGCCGACCTTGTGAGGCAATGCCAGGGACCAGAATGCCAGCAGCAAGGCGAGCCACAACGGGCGCAGGATTTCCATGAACTGCGGCATCGGCGAGACGCTGAGCAGCAAGCCAATGGCGAACGTCAGCCAGACGATCCAGCCGTTGCGTGAATGAATACCGGCCATTATTCCTCCCTCTGCCGAGTGGTTGCCGGTGCAGGCACCGCAGGGCGCGCGGCAGGCGCGGCTGCAGGCGTAACCGTTGCCGGGCTGGCATGGGTGGCCGGTACGGCCGGCGAGGGAACGGCTGCAGCGGGGGTAGCCGGGCTTACCGGTATCGCTGGCGTTGCGGCGGGCGCCGTCGGCACGGCAGGGGTCGGTACGGTCGCGGGCGCAGCGGGCACAATACCGTTCTGCTTATCTTCCGCTTCCTGGGCCACCGCCGCTTCATTGGCGCGCTCTTCAGGCGTGCGGCTGTCGCTGAATACCAACAGCAGGTAACGGCTGCGGTTCAAGGCGGCGGTAGGCACCGCGCGCACGATGGCAAACGGCTGGCCGGAGTCGTGGATCACTTCCTTGACCGTCGCCACCGGGTAACCCGCCGGGAAACGCTGCCCCAGGCCGGAACTGACCAACAGGTCACCCTCCTTGACGTCGGCAGTGTCGGCCACATGACGCAGCTCCAGACGTTCAGGGTTACCGGTGCCGCTGGCGATCGCGCGCAGGCCATTGCGGTTGACCTGCACCGGAATGCTGTGGGTGGTATCGGTAAGCAATAGAACGCGGGAGGTGTAAGGCATCAGCTCCACCACCTGCCCCATCAGCCCACGGGCATCAAGCACCGGTTGTCCAAGAACCACACCGTCGCGCTCACCTTTGTTGATGATGATGCGATGGGTGAAGGGGTTGGGATCCATGCCGATCAACTCGGCCACTTCGACTTTCTCGTTGACCAGCGCAGAAGAGTTGAGCAACTCGCGCAGCCGCACGTTCTGCTCGGTCAGGGCCGCCAGCTTTTGCATGCGCCCCTGCAGCAGCAGGTTTTCAGTCTTGAGTTTTTCGTTCTCGGCAACCAGTTCAGTGCGACTGCCGAACTGGCTGGCCACACCTTGCCATAGCCGTTGCGGCAGGTCGGTAATCCAATAGGATTGCATCAGTACCAGCGACATCTGGCTACGCACTGGCTTGAGCAGCGTGAAGCGCGCATCGACCACCATCAGCGCGACCGATAGCACGACCAGCACCAACAGGCGCACGCCCAGCGAAGGACCCTTGGTGAAAAGCGGTTTAATAGGCCGCTCCTCCCAGGCAAATGTTCAGGTTACTCATACAGCATCAAACCGGTCTGGATGCAGATTGAAGAAGATAAACGCCAACAGGCAGCACTGCAAAGTGCTGCCTGCGAGCGAAACATGGATGCCCCAGTGAGTTTTATTCGCTGGAGAGCAGATCCATGGTGTGTTTATCCATCATTTCCAATGCACGACCACCACCACGAGCAACACAGGTCAGCGGATCTTCGGCGACGATCACCGGCAGACCGGTTTCCTGGGCCAGCAACTTGTCGAGGTCACGCAGCAAGGCGCCACCGCCGGTCAGTACCAGGCCACGCTCGGCGATGTCAGAAGCCAGCTCAGGCGGCGACTGCTCCAGGGCGCTCTTCACAGCCTGAACGATGGTCGCCAAAGACTCTTGCAGAGCTTCCAGCACTTCATTGGAGTTCAGGGTAAAGGCCCGTGGTACGCCCTCGGCCAGGTTACGACCACGAACGTCGACTTCGCGAACTTCGCCACCTGGGTAGGCGGTACCGATTTCCTGCTTGATGCGCTCGGCGGTGGATTCACCGATCAGGCTGCCGTAGTTGCGACGCACATAAGTGATGATCGCTTCGTCGAAGCGGTCGCCACCTACACGTACGGATTCGGCATACACCACACCGTTCAGGGAGATCAGGGCGATTTCGGTAGTACCACCACCGATATCCACCACCATAGAGCCGCGAGCCTCTTCAACTGGCAGGCCGGCACCGATGGCGGCCGCCATTGGCTCTTCGATCAGGAACACTTCACGGGCACCGGCACCGAGGGCCGATTCACGGATGGCACGACGCTCCACCTGGGTGGACTTGCACGGCACGCAGATCAGCACACGAGGGCTGGGCTGCAGGAAACTGTTTTCGTGAACTTTATTGATAAAGTACTGCAGCATCTTTTCGCAAACGCTGAAATCGGCGATCACGCCATCTTTCATCGGACGAATGGCGGCAATGTTGCCTGGTGTGCGGCCGAGCATTCGCTTGGCCTCGGTGCCCACGGCAACGACACTTTTCTGATTACCATGGGTCCGAATGGCCACAACCGATGGCTCATTCAGGACGATACCGCGCTCGCGCACGTAAATAAGGGTGTTGGCAGTGCCCAGGTCAATGGAAAGATCGCTGGAAAACATGCCACGCAGTTTCTTGAACATGGGGAAAGGACCCTAGGCAACGCGTGGGTAAAAAAGTGCGGCAAACTCTAACAACGACAGGGATTTTGGGCAAGGCGCCAATATGTTAAATTGGCCGACTTTCTGCGCACCTAACCCCACAATCGCGGCCATATGACCGTAGAAATGCGATAGTGTTCCGACAATCTAACACACGGATAGCCTCCGTTCTGTTTTCCACTGGAGAATCCCATGGCGCTTGAACGCTCCGACGTGGAAAAAATCGCTCATCTGGCCTCGCTTGGCCTCAATGAAGCCGATCTTCCACAGACCACCGAAGCCCTGAACAGCATTCTGGGGCTGGTCGACCAAATGCAGGCCGTGAATACCGACGGCATCGAGCCCCTGGCTCACCCACTGGAAGCCAGCCAGCGCCTGCGCGCAGACGTCGTGACCGAACGCAACAATCGCGAGGCCTACCAGTCCATCGCGCCAGCGGTCGAAAACGGCCTGTACCTGGTTCCGAAAGTCATCGACTAAAGGGAAAGAGCCTGCAATGCATCAATTGACTCTGGCCGAGATCGCCCGCGGTCTCGCCGACAAAAAGTTTTCATCCGAAGAGCTGACCAAGACCTTGCTGGCGCGTATCGCCGAGCTGGACCCGAAGGTCAACAGCTTCATCAGCCTCACCGAAGAACTGGCCCTGAGCCAGGCCAAGGCCGCCGACAGCCGTCGCGCCAACGGAGAGAATGGTGCCCTGCTGGGCGCACCGATCGCCCACAAAGACCTGTTCTGCACCCAGGGCATTCGCACCAGCTGCGGCTCGAAGATGCTCGACAACTTCAAGGCACCCTACGACGCCACCGTCGTGGCCAAGCTGGCCGAAGCCGGGGCCGTGACCCTGGGCAAGACCAACATGGACGAATTCGCCATGGGCTCGGCCAACGAATCGAGCTACTACGGCGCGGTGAAAAACCCGTGGAACCTGGAACACGTGCCCGGCGGTTCGTCCGGCGGTTCGGCAGCCGCCGTTGCCGCGCGCCTTCTGCCAGCGGCCACGGCCACCGATACCGGCGGCTCGATCCGCCAGCCTGCCGCCTTCACCAACCTCACCGGCCTGAAACCGACCTACGGTCGCGTCTCCCGCTGGGGCATGATCGCCTACGCCTCCAGTCTCGACCAAGGCGGCCCGTTGGCCCGCACTGCCGAAGACTGCGCGATATTGTTACAAGGCATGGCTGGGTTCGATTCCAAGGACTCCACCAGCATCGACGAGCCTGTGCCGGACTACAGCGCCAGCCTCAATACCTCGATCAAAGGCCTGCGCATCGGTTTGCCAAAAGAGTACTTCAGCGCCGGCCTTGACCCGCGTATCGCCGAGCTGGTGCACAACAGCGTCAAGGAGCTGGAAAAGCTCGGCGCTGTGATCAAGGAAATCAGCCTGCCGAACAACCAGCACGCGATTCCTGCCTACTACGTGATCGCCCCGGCGGAAGCCTCGTCCAACCTGTCGCGGTTCGACGGTGTGCGCTTCGGCTACCGCTGTGAAGATCCCAAGGACCTGACCGACCTGTACAAACGCTCCCGCGGCGAAGGTTTCGGCCCCGAAGTGCAGCGCCGGATCATGGTCGGTGCCTACGCGCTGTCGGCCGGCTACTACGACGCGTACTACCTCAAGGCACAAAAGATCCGTCGCCTGGTGAAGAACGACTTCATGGCAGCCTTTAATGAAGTCGACGTGATCATCGGCCCAACCACGCCGAACCCGGCCTGGAAACTCGGCGCCAAGAATGGCGACCCGGTGGCCGCGTATCTGGAAGACCTGTACACCATCACCGCCAACCTCGCGGGCCTGCCGGGTTTGTCCATGCCAGCAGGTTTCGTCGATGGCCTGCCGGTCGGCGTGCAGCTGCTTGCCCCGTATTTCCAGGAAGGCCGCCTGCTCAATGTGGCGCACCAGTACCAGTTGAACACTGACTGGCACACTCGCACCCCTACCGGCTTCTGAGGAGAACACTATGCAATGGGAAGTTGTGATCGGGCTGGAGATTCATACCCAGCTCGCCACCCAATCGAAGATTTTCTCCGGTAGCGCCACCACGTTCGGATCCGAGCCCAACACCCAGGCCAGCCTGGTAGACCTGGGCATGCCCGGCGTGCTGCCAGTGCTGAACCAGGAAGCGGTGCGCATGGCGGTGATGTTCGGCCTGGCGATTGACGCCGAGATCGGCCAGCACAACGTGTTCGCCCGCAAGAACTACTTCTACCCAGACCTGCCCAAGGGCTACCAGATCAGCCAGATGGAATTGCCGATTGTCGGCAAGGGCTACCTGGACATCCCGCTGGAAGACGGCACGATCAAACGTGTCGGCGTAACCCGTGCGCACCTGGAAGAAGATGCTGGCAAGAGCCTGCATGAAGAATTCAACGGCGCCACCGGCATCGACCTGAACCGTGCCGGCACACCGCTGCTGGAGATCGTTTCCGAGCCGGACATGCGCAGCGCCAAGGAAGCCGTGGCCTACGTCAAGACGATCCACGCGCTGGTGCGTTACCTGGGCATCTGCGACGGCAACATGGCCGAAGGTTCCCTGCGCTGCGACTGCAACGTGTCGGTGCGGCCAAAAGGCCAGGTGGAGTACGGCACCCGCTGCGAGATCAAGAACGTCAACTCGTTCCGCTTCATCGAGAAAGCGATCAATACCGAAGTGCGTCGCCAGATCGAGTTGATCGAAGACGGCGGCAAGGTGATCCAGCAAACCCGCCTGTACGACCCGAACAAAGACGAAACCCGCGCCATGCGCAGCAAGGAAGAAGCCAACGACTACCGTTACTTCCCCGACCCGGACCTGTTGCCGGTGATACTTGAGGACGCGTTTCTCGATGATATCCGTGCCACCTTGCCCGAATTGCCGCCGCAGAAACGCGAGCGCTTCCAGGCGCAATTCGGCCTGTCGGTCTACGACGCAAGCGTGCTGGCTTCGAGCCGCGAACAAGCTAACTACTTCGAGAAGGTGGTGAGTATCGCCGGCGACGCCAAACTGGCGGCCAACTGGGTCATGGTCGAACTGGGCAGCCTGTTGAACAAACAGGGCCTGGAAATCGACGAAGCCCCGGTTTCAGCCGAGCAGTTGGGCGCCATGTTGCTGCGCATCAAGGACAACACCATCTCCGGCAAGATCGCCAAGACCGTGTTTGAAGCGATGTCCAGCGGTGAAGGCAATGCTGACGAGATCATCGAGCAGCGCGGTCTCAAGCAAGTCACCGACAGCGGCGCGATCTCGGCCGTGCTTGATGAGGTGCTCGCGGCCAATGCCGAACAGGTCGAACAATACCGTGCAGCGGATGAAGCCAAGCGCGGCAAAATGTTCGGTTTCTTCGTCGGCCAGGCGATGAAAGCCTCCAAAGGCAAGGCCAACCCGCAACAGGTCAACGAACTGCTGAAAAGCAAGCTCGAGGGCTGATAACGGTTGCCGCCCTGTGGGAACGGGCTCATGTGGCAGCCGGGCTTGCCCGCGATGCAAATGCCTCGGTGTTTCAGATGCACCGAGGTGATGCTATCGCAGGCAACCCAACTGCCACATGAGCCGGTTCCCACATTAATTTCGGGGACACCTTGAAAATGAAGCGTCTACTCGGCCTCCTGGCCTTGTTCTCTCTGTTGACCGGCTGTGCCAGCGGCGTAATCGATCCCAACGGCTATGACCAGACCGGCACCGCGTCTTACTACGGCGCAAGGCACCACGGCAAAAAAACCGCCAGCGGTGAGCCCTTCAACCAGCACGCCTTGACCGCCGCTCACCGCCGCTTGCCCTTCGGTACGCGGGTGAAAGTCACCAATCTGAACAATGACAAAAGCGTCGTGCTCCGAATCAATGATCGCGGCCCGTACACCCGTGGCCGCCTGATCGATGTTTCGCGCAAGGCCGCTGAACACTTGGGTATGCTGCGCAGCGGAACCGCACGCGTACGTGTGCAAGCCCTGAGCAACTGACTGACGGAGCCCTGACCATTTTCGGATTAAACTCCCTCTCGCCATTGAGCCTGATCGAACTGGTCAGCGGCTTGCTGTTGCTGATAGCCGGCGCCGAAGTGCTGGTGCGCGCCGCCGTGCGCCTGGCCGCCAGCCTCAAGGTCAGGCCACTGATCATTGGCTTGAGTATCGTTGCCTTCGGCAGCAGCGCACCGCAGATAGCTGTCAGCCTGCAAGCGACGCTGGCCGGCAGTACCGATATTGCCGTGGGCAGTGTGATCGGCAGCAGTATCTTCAATATCCTCGTCACCCTCGGCCTGTCGGCGTTGATCATTCCGCTGCGGGTATCCCGACAACTGGTGCGCCTGGATATCCCGATGATGATCTTCGCCGGGCTGCTGGTCTTCGTGCTCGCCAGCAATAATGAGCTGACGCCGGTTGACGGCCTGCTCCTGTTGCTCGCCCTGATCGCCTACCTGGGCCTGTTGCTGTACCAGACTCGCTATTCCCGCCGCCCGCGCACCCGCGACACGCTGGTCCAGGCCCCGTGGCTGAGCAGTTTGCTCTGGATGATCGGCGGGCTTGTGCTGCTGGTGCTCGCCGGGCACTTGGTATTGGGCGCCGCCGTGGAAGTGGCCAACGACCTGGGTCTGTCCGCGCGCGTCATCGGCCTGACCATCGTTGGCGTCAGCACCTCCCTGCCCTGCCTCGCGACCTCGTTGATCGCAGCCCTGCGCGGCGAGCGAGAGATTGCGGTGGGCAACGTGATCGGCAGTAACCTGTTCAATCTGCTGGGAGTGCTGGGTTTCACCGCCCTGGTCGCGCCGTCGGCGCTATCGGTGTCCCCGAACGCCCTGGACTTCGATCTGCCGGTCATGCTCGGCGTCATAGTGCTGTGTTTGCCGGTGTTCTATACCGGCTACCGGATTACCCGGGCCGAGGGTTTGCTGTTGCTGGGCTTGTACTTGGCGTATGGGCTGCACGTGATGTCGTTCACCACCGGCATGCCACTGGCCAACAAGCTGGAAAAACTCATGCTGTATTACGTCCTGCCGGCGCTGGTGGCGTTCTTGCTGTGTACTTCGCTGCGCGCCTGGTACCGCCAACACAAGAGGGATTCGCAATGACCGATCAACACAAGTCCGGGCTTGAAATGCGTCGCCAGGTAATGGGTGACGGGTTTGTCGACCGTGCCCTGGGCAATGCCACCGAATTCACCCAGCCACTGCAGGATTTTGTCAACGAACACGCCTGGGGTGGAGTCTGGAACCGCGAAGGTTTACCGCTCAAGACCCGCAGCCTGATCACCCTCGCCGCCCTGACCGCCCTCAAATGCCCGCAAGAGCTCAAGGGCCATGTGCGCGGCGCGCTGAACAATGGCTGCACTGTCGAAGAGATTCGCGAGGCACTGCTGCATTGCGCGGTATATGCCGGCGTACCGGCAGCAATCGATGCGTTCCGCGCAGCCCAGGAAGTGATCGACACCTACCCGCAACAAGGCTAGATCCAGCCTCCCGCCTGCAATACAAAGATCCCGATATTGGTGGTCACCGCCGCCATCAAGGTGGTGATCACGATAATCGCCGCCGCCAGCTCATGATTGCCCTGCGCGGCCCGAGCCATGACAAAACTGGCAGCCGCCGTCGGCGCACCAAAATACAAAAACAGAATCCCCAGCTCTGGCCCACGGAAGCCATAAAGCCATGCGCCAAACGTCGCCAATACCGGCAACCAGAGCATTTTCATCAAGCTGGCGCTCAAGGCCATGTTGCCGCTCTTGCGCAACGCAGCCAGGGACAAGGTTCCGCCGATGCAGATCAACGCCAACGGCAATGTGGTGTCTGCCAGGTACTGCCCGGATTTCTCCAGCCAGCCGGGCAAACCAATCTGGAAGTAGGCAAATGGCGTGGCGGCGATCACGCTGATGATCAGCGGGTTGGCCAGCACACTCTTGCAGATACTCCAGGGATCGGACTTGATCACCGGGCTGTAGACCGCCAGCACAATGGTCGACAGGGTGTTGTAGAACAGAATCACCAGCGCCGCGAGGATCGCACCGAGGGAAATGCCGTAGTCACCGTACATACTGGCCGCCAGTGCCAGGCCAATCACCCCGTTGTTGCCGCGAAAAGCGCCCTGGGCGTAAATGCCACGGTCTTCACGCGGACAACGAAAGATCGCCCAGCACCACGCCACCACAAAGCTCACCAGGGTGGCGAGGCAGAAGTAGATCAACAAGGCGGGTTTGAGTGCCGAGTGCAGGTCCGCGTGGAGAATGCCGAGAAACAGCAGCGCTGGCATGGTGACGTTGAACACCAGAGCCGAGGCGGTGTGGATAAAATTGTCGTTGATCCAGTTGATGCGCTTGAGCAGCGCGCCGAGAAACAGCATGGCAAACACCGGCGCGGTGATGGTGAGGGTTTGGAGGAAGATAGCCAGCATGCCGGGGAGAACCTTGGTGAGCGTCGTCAGGTGGCTAATGATAAGCCAGTGGAGGTCGCTCCGTCTGGTATGCCGCTTTCGCGAGCATGCCCGCTCCCACATTGACCGCATTTCTACAGGATAAATACCGTCGAATGTGGGGCTTGCTCGCGAATGCAGGCTACTCGGTCTCAGGTAATGGGTGCCGGGTTGAACAAGGTGATGTCGTTATACAGCTTGTGCTGCTCGGCCCAGGTCTGCTTCCTGCCACTGGCGACATCCAGGTAATAGTGGAACAACTCCCAGCCCAACTCTTCGATCGTCGCACGACCGGTAGCGATTCGTCCGGCATCGATGTCGATCAGGTCCGGCCAGCGTTGCGCCAGTTCCGTACGGGTCGAAACCTTCACCACCGGCGCCATCGCCAAGCCATAAGGCGTGCCGCGCCCGGTAGTGAATACGTGCAGATTCATCCCGGCCGCCAGCTGCAACGTGCCACAGACAAAGTCGCTGGCCGGCGTTGCGCAAAAGATCAGGCCTTTGCCCGTGACGCGCTCCCCCGGCCCCAGCACGCCGTTGATCGCACTGCTGCCGGACTTGACGATAGAGCCCAGGGACTTCTCGACGATATTCGACAACCCGCCCTTCTTGTTGCCCGGCGTAGTGTTGGCGCTGCGGTCGGCCTCGCCCTTGGCCAGATAGCGATCGTACCAGTCCATCTCCCGCACCAACTCCCGGGCGACGTCCTGGTTCTCGGCCCGGGACGTCAGCAGATAGATGGCGTCCCGCACCTCGGTGACTTCTGAAAACATCACCGTCGCGCCGGCACGCAGCAACAGATCGGAGGCGTAGCCCAATGCCGGGTTGGCGGTGATACCCGAAAACGCATCACTGCCGCCGCACTGCATGCCCAGAATCAACTCCGACGCAGGCACAGTCTCGCGGCGGCGCTGATCCAGCCTCTTCAAGCGGGTTTCGGCCAGTTCCATGATCTGTTCGATCATCTCGGTAAAGCCGTGGCTGGAATCCTGTAGCCGGTACAGCCACGGTTCACTGAGGTCGACAGAGCTGTCGTTGTCATGCATAACCTGCCCGGCCTGCAATTTCTCGCAACCAAGGCTGATCACCAGAGCTTCGCCGCCCAGGTTCGGGTTACGCGCCAGATTGCGCACGGTACGAATCGGAATGTAGGCGTCCGTCGCGGTAATCGCGACACCGCAGCCGTAGCTGTGGGTCAACGCCACCACGTCATCGACGTGCGGATACTTGGGCAGCAATTCGTCCTTGATACGCTTGACCGCATGGTCCAGCACGCCGGTCACGCACTGCACCGTGGTGGTAATCCCCAGGATATTGCGGGTGCCGACGGTGCCATCCCCATTGCGATAGCCCTCGAAGGTAAATCCATCCAGCGGCGTCTGCGCCTCGGGCACCTCGGTGGACAGCGGCAAGCTGTCCAGTGGCGGCGCCGTTGGCATGCGCAATTGATCTTCCTGGACCCAACTGCCCCGGGGTATCGGTTGCAGCGCATAACCGATGGTCTGGCCGTAGCGAATAATCTGACCGCCTTCGGGGATATCTTCCAGGGTCACTTTATGGCTTTGAGGAACGAAATCCACGGTGACCAGGCCATCCGGGAATTCCGTCCCGGCCGGTACGCCCTGATCGTTGACCACGATCACCACGTTATCTCGTTCATGCAAACGAATGGAGCGCGGCGAGTCGGCATGTTCAATCAACTGCATCACACGGCCCCTTCAGGAATGAGCTTGGGAAAGATTGGTCAGCTCGGCGCCGTTGTTCGGCGGTTCTTTAAGCACGACACGCTTGATCGGGCCAACGATGACCAGGTAGCTGAACACCGCCACCAGCGCATTGGCGCCCACAAACACCAAGGCCCATTTGAACGAGCCGGTGGTGCTGATGATGTAGCCGATGACGATTGGCGTGGTAATCGACGCCAGGTTACCGAAGGTATTGAACAGACCACCGCTCAAGCCGGCGATTTGTTTTGGAGACGTGTCGGAAACCACCGCCCAGCCCAGTGCGCCTACGCCTTTGCCGAAGAAAGCCAAGGCCATGAAGCCCACCACCATCCATTCAACATCCACGTAGTTGCAGGCAATGATGCTGCTGGAAACCAACAGGCCGGCAATGATTGGCGCTTTGCGTGCAAACGTCAGCGAATGGCCCTTGCGCAGCAGGTAGTCGGAAATGACTCCGCCCAGCACGCCACCGATAAACCCGCAGATCGCCGGCAGCGAAGCGATGAAACCGGCCTTGAGAATGGTCATGCCACGATCTTGCACCAGATACACCGGGAACCAGGTCAAGAAGAAGTAGGTGATGCCATTGATGCAGTATTGGCCCAGGTACACGCCAAGCATCATGCGATTGGTCAGCAACTGGCGGATGTAATCCCACTTCGGCCCGTCAGATTTCTTACCCTTGGCCTTGTCCTGATCCATGTCGACCATCGCCCCGTTTTCAGCGATGTGCTTGAACTCGGCCTCATTGATCATCGGGTGTTGGCGCGGGCTGTAGATAACTTTCAGCCAGACCATCGAGAACACGATGCCGATCACCCCCATCACGATAAACACGTGCTGCCAGCCGTAGCTATAGACAATCCAGCCCATCAGCGGCGCGAACAACACTGTGGCGAAGTACTGCGCCGAGTTGAAGATTGCTGATGCCGTACCGCGCTCGGCGGTCGGAAACCAGGCGGCCACGATGCGCGCGTTGCCGGGAAAGGACGGCGCTTCGGCCAGGCCCACCAAAAAACGCAGCATAAACAGCGCTACCACAGCGGTGGAGATGCCGAACTCACCCACATAGCCTTGTAGTACGGTGAACAGCGACCAGGTGAAGATGCTCAGGGCGTAGACTTTTTTCGAGCCGAAACGGTCCAGCAGCCAGCCACCGGGAATTTGCCCGGCCACATAGGCCCAACCGAATGCAGAGAAGATGTAACCGAGGGTGACCGCGTCGATGCCGAGGTCTTTTTGCAGGCTGGAGCCTGCAATCGCGATAGTCGCGCGGTCGGCGTAGTTGATCGTAGTCACCAAAAACAGCATGAGCAAGATCAAATAACGGACGTGCGTGGGCTTGGTCGCTTGCATGTAGAAATACTCCCACTAGTTATTTTTTTTGCGGGTAATTGTTTGTTACTGCTGTATGTGGGAGCGGGCTTGCCTGCTCCCACAAGTATTGCGTTTACGAACCGATGTAGCTGGTTTTCACCACGGTGTAGAACTCTTGCGCATAGCGACCCTGCTCACGCGAACCGTAGGATGAACCTTTGCGGCCACCGAATGGCACGTGATAGTCCACACCCGCCGTCGGCAGGTTGACCATCACCATCCCGGCCTGGGAGTGGCGCTTGAAGTGGTTGGCGTACTTCAGCGATGTGGTGGCAATGCCCGCCGACAGCCCGAACTCGGTATCGTTGGCCATCGCCAGTGCCGCGTCGTAATCCGCCACCCGCACCACGTTAGCCACCGGGCCGAAAATCTCTTCACGGCTGATTCGCATGCTGGCTTCGCTGTCGGCAAACAGCGTGGGCGCCAGGTAGTAACCTTCGGTATCGCACGTCACCACAGCACCGCCGCTCACCAGCCGTGCGCCTTCGCCTTGGCCGATGTCGATGTACTTGAGGTCCTGCTCCAACTGGGCCTGGGAAACGACGGGGCCGATATCGGTACCGCTTTGCAAGGCATGACCGACCTTGATCGACTTCATTCGCTGGGCCATGGCCTCGACGAACCGGTCATGAATCCCTGCCGTCACGATAAAGCGACTGGACGCCGTGCAGCGCTGGCCGGTGGAGTAGAACGCACTTTGCACCGACAACTCGACTGCCTGCTTGAGGTCGGCATCGTCGAGGATTATCTGCGGGTTTTTCCCACCCATTTCCAGTTGCACCTTGGCCTGGCGCGACACACAACTGACAGCGATCTGCCGGCCGACGCCGACGGAGCCGGTGAAACTGATGCCATCGACCTTCGGGCTCTGGACCAGCGCATCACCGACCACGCGACCGCTACCCATTACCAGGTTGAACACCCCATCCGGGAACCCGGCGCGGGAGATAATTTCGGCCAATGCCCAGGCGCAGCCAGGCACCAGATCCGCGGGCTTGAGCACCACGCAGTTGCCGTAGGCCAGGGCCGGGGCGATTTTCCAGGCAGGAATGGCAATCGGGAAATTCCACGGGGTGATCAGGCCAACCACACCCAAGGCTTCGCGGGTGACTTCAACGTTAACGCCGGGACGCACTGACGGCAGGTAGTCGCCCGATAACCGCAGGCACTCACCGGCAAAAAATTTAAAGATGTTACCGGCGCGGGTCACTTCGCCGATGGCTTCGGGCAGGGTCTTGCCTTCTTCCCGGGCCAGCAGGGTACCGAGCTCCTCCCGGCGGGCGAGGATTTCACTGGCGACTTTATCCAGGCAATCATGGCGAGTCTGGATACCGGAAGTCGACCAGGCCGGGAATGCGGCACGAGCCGCATCGATGGCGGCGTTGACCTGGCCCAGGTCAGCCTTCGCATAATCGCCGATGACATCGGACAACTCCGAAGGGTTGATATTGGCCGAGTAGTCAGCAGCAGCCACCCATTGGCCGCCAATGTAGTTTTCATAACGTTTTGACTGAGACACGAATCTTCTCCTGACGCAAAAAGCCGCTGAAGAATCAGCGGCTTTGGTGATGGGTTATTGCGCGCCTTGCTTGTCGATCAGGGCGGCCAGGGCTTCGTACTCTTCTGGCAGCAGATCGGTCAGCGGAGTGCGCACGGGGCCTGCATCGTAGCCGACGATTTTTGCGCCTGCCTTAACGATACTCACCGCATAACCGGCTTTGCGATTACGAATGTCGAGGTAGGGCAGGAAGAAATCATCGATGATTTTGTCAATGGTGGCGTGATCTTCCCGAGCCACGGCATGGTAGAAATCCATCGCAGTTTTCGGAATGAAGTTGAACACCGCCGATGAGTACACCGGTACGCCCAGGGCTTTGTAGGCAGCAGCGTAAACCTCTGCGGTCGGCAAGCCGCCGAGGTAGCTGAAACGATCACCCAGGCGACGGCGAATCGAAACCATCAGCTCGATATCACCCAGGCCATCTTTGTAGCCGATCAGGTTCGGGCATGCCTCGGCCAGGCGCTCCAGCAGCGGCGCCGTCAGGCGGCAGACGTTGCGGTTGTAGACCACCACGCCGATTTTTACCGATTTGCACACCGCCTCAACGTGAGCGGCGACGCCGTCCTGGCTGGCTTCAGTCAGGTAATGCGGCAGCAGCAACAGACCTTTTGCCCCCAGACGCTCGGCTTCCTGAGCGTACTCGATAGCCTGGCGCGTAGAGCCACCGACGCCGGCGAGGATTGGCACGCTGGTAGCACAGGTATCAACAGCAGTTTTCACCACTTGGGAGTACTCACTGGCCGCCAGGGAGAAAAACTCACCGGTACCGCCAGCAGCGAACAAGGCGCTCGCGCCGTAAGGGGCCAGCCACTCCAGACGCTTGATATAGCCCGCCTGGTGGAAGTCACCTTGGGCGTTGAAATCGGTCACGGGGAAAGACAACAGGCCGTGAGAGAGGATGGACTTCAGTTCTTGTGGATTCATTATTCGAACACCCTGGATAAAGACAATTTTTCGTTGATCGGTTATGTCGTACGTCATCGTACAACTATAAAAATATTCGTCAACCGTCTTTCGCTCCATCGAACAGCGCCCAACCTTTTGGCAGCGTCTATATCAGGCTTCTTGACGTAGGAAATTATTCCTCTATGCTAACTACAACTGTATATACATACAGTTAAAAAAGAGCAATCCTACGACATAGCAAGGAGCTAACATGTCAGAAGCTGAAGCAGTCATCACCCGCGACCCCCGCCCTTCCCTGCGCTTCGAAGGCGGCGAACACACCGCCATCGGCGATGAAACCTTATTGCGCTTTGTGCAAGGCGAGCCGGCAATTCCTGGCTCCCAGGTCGAGTTGCATCTGCCTAACGGCCTGGCCCTGACCTATGGCCAGATCATCGCCCTGGGAGGGGATTTCTATGGCGTTCCGGGCCAAGCCATCAGCGACGGAGGGTCGACAAGCGAGCGCATCCAGCGATTTACCGCAGCGTTCAACTCCCTGGCGGTATTGCCAGCGTCACGGGACGAGGCCGGGAAAATCCTGGAGGTGATGCAAAAGGAAATCAACGCGGTCAACCAAGCCATCAGGGAAGGCAGACCAGCACATGATGCCTATGAAGCTCTTGGGGATACGTTGTCTGAAGAGTGGAACCGTATTACCGGCGGTGGCAGCCTAGTATCGGCTCTGGTTCCGCTGGGACGTTATCTGCAACTTGCCGCAGACAACGCCGATCATTTCGGGGAGTGGGCATTGTCGGCCTACCTTGCAGGCCATACCGCCGCCCTGCAACAGGCGGTCGTGGCCCATCAAAACGCCAGTATCCAGCAACTTGAATTGGCCTATGCCATGAACGGCTTTGCTGATCACTTTTTGACCGACCTTTTTTCGGCCGGACATTTGCGAGTGCCGCGCAAGCAACTGGCAGCCGTGGTCACGCCGGGAGAGTTGGGCTCATTGATCAGCCGCTTCATGCACGATGAGGACAGCAAGTTCGGGCTCAAAGTACGCAACGCCTTGGGCGATACGTGGCATGCCTATGGCGATAAACGCTATTTCGGGGCCAACGGCGCCGCCAATCGAACACAGGTCAAACGGGCGGTGCAGGCTTCGGCGGATGAGATTTTCGACACCTTTATCAGCGGTGTCCTGCCCTCCCCCGCAACCTTCAAGGCCCCTTTGCATGTGCCGGATTTGAATGCTGCGAACAATCCGCAGAATAACTTCTCGCCATTGTTCAAGGCCGAAGGCGACAAGGTGCTGCGCCGCACGGACGTCAACAATCTCAATGACAAGCAGTGGACCAATGACTGGTGGGGCTGGAGCACGTATCTGTTGCTTAAGGACTACCAACCCAACACGCCGACAACCTGACCGAAGTCTGGTCCAGCTGGATTAAGGCGGCGCTCTTGCTTCTAGCGAGCTAGATCGCCCCTACAACCCGCGCTGCGCTTGCGCCTCTTCATGAGCCTGGCGCAGCCGCTCCCGGCTATTGGTCAGATGCAAGCGCATGGCCGCCCGCGCCGCGTCCGAATCCTGACGCTCGATCGCCTCGTAGATCTCTTCGTGCTCGCGGCTCAGGCGGCCCATGTAATGTTGCTGGTCATCATGGGCCAGGCGCGCCGAATTCAAGCGTGTACGCGGAATAATACTGGTACCCAAGTGGGTCATGATGTCGGTGAAATAGCGATTACCGGTCGACAGGGCAATCTGCAAATGGAACTGGAAGTCTGACGCCACGGCATCACTGGCATGCGCGGCGCTTTCATTCAGGGCATCGAGCGCGGCACGCATGCCGGCCAGTTGCTCATCACTGCGACGCAAGGCTGCCAGGCCTGCGGACTCGACTTCCAGGCTAATACGTAACTCAAGAATTGCCAGCACATCACGTAACGTCACCACAGTGGCCGGGTCAATCCGGAAGCCGCTGGGGCTGGGCGTATCCAGCACAAAGGTGCCGATGCCGTGACGGGTTTCCACCTGCCCCGCAGCCTGCAAGCGCGAGATAGCCTCACGCACGACTGTGCGACTGACGCCATGGGCCTCCATGATCGCCGATTCGGTGGGGAGCTTGTCGCCGCGCTTGAGTTGCCCATCGCGGATCTGCTCGGACAACACCGTGACCAGTTCCTGGGCAAGGCTGCGACGCTTGCGGGGCATACGCGGGGCAGTGTTGGTGTTTTCCATGGGCAATCAATTATCTCGGCGATCGTAAAGGTGCATCATAGCCCAAGGCGGTTGTACGATCACCGTTGGGCATGACTTTAACCTGCACGATTTTGTTTCACGCAAAAAAATGCCCCGGCAAAGCCGAGGCATTTTCCAACACGTGCCCATGGGCGCATGCTTATTACTTCACCACTTTCAGACTCGGCCGGCCGGTGGGACGCGGCGGCTCGGAATCCGGCGGTGGCAGATCATCGTCACTTTCGAGTTCGATCGCTTCGTCGTCTTCAAGGGACGACTCCAGATCAAACACCATGCCCTGCCCATTCTCACGGGCATAAATCCCCAGGATGGCACCGATAGGCACATAGAGCGTATGCGGTACACCGCCAAAACGCCCTTCAAAACTGACCGCTTCATTGTCCATATGCAGTTGGCGCACGGCACTGGGCGAAACGTTCAGGACAATCTGGCCATCACTGGCAAAACCTTGTGGCACCTGCACCGCAGGAAACTCGGAATTGACCAGCATGTGCGGGGTGCAATCGTTATCCACAATCCACTCGTAGAGCGCGCGGACCAGATAAGGTCGACTGGAGTTCATCAACGGCTCCTTAAGCCTTAGCGCATGTCGCGTTCGACACCAGACAGACTCGCCTGGAAAGCCTCACGCGCAAACTGGCGCTCCATGTAATCAAGCAGCGGCTTGGCAGGCCGCGGCAGTTCAATGCCCAGAATCGGCAAACGCCAGAGTATGGGTAATAGGCAGCAATCCACCAGGCTTTGTTCCTCACTGAGGAAAAAAGGTTTATCCGCAAACAGCGGCGAAACCCCTGTCAGGCTCTCACGCAACTCCTTGCGTGCCTGAACACGGACAGCTTCTTTGCTGCGTGAATCCAGTATCACATCCACCAGGCCACACCAGTCACGCTGGATCCTATGGATCAGCAGGCGGCTGTTGGCACGCGCCACCGGATACACCGGCAACAAAGGCGGATGCGGGTAACGCTCATCCAGATATTCCATCACCACGGTTGACTCCCACAACGCCAGGTCACGATCGACCAGGGTGGGCAAGCTGCCGTAAGGGTTCACTTCGATCAGTTTCGGCGGATGACGACCGACCTCCACACTGATGATCTCGGCGCTGACACCCTTCTCAGCCAGTACGATACGTACTCGGTGGGAATAGTGGTCGGCGGGGTCGGAGTAACAGGCCAACCGGTTGGTCACGCCCATGGCGGTCCTCCTCGCTTGTTGAAATTATGGAAAGCTCAAAAACGAGCGCGCCCAGTGAGCATCTCCCGTAACACCTGGATCAACCAGATCGTTACCTGTTCAGAGATGTCGCTGGGCGCGCAAGATTAACAGCAATTGCCTACGGTTGGATCAATGCACATCCTTCCAGTATTCACGCTTGAGCAAATAGGCGAATACAAAGAAGAAAGCCAGGTACAGCAGCACGTAGGTACCGATGCGCTGATGCTCCAGCTTCACCGGGTTGGCCGAGTAGGCCAGGAAGGTCACCAGGTTCTTGACCTTCTCATCGAACTGCTCTTCGTTCAACGTACCAGACTTGGGCACGATGGTCAGTTGATCACACGCTTCATGGGTCAGAGGCGTACCGGTCAACGGATCATATTGCTTCTTGCCGTCTTCAACGACCTGAACCTGTTTGCATCCCACCACTTGGCGACCTTGCAGGCCGACCAGTACGTTAGGCATGCCGACGTTCGGGAACACCTTGTTGTTCACACCCCATGGGCGCGTCGGGTCTTCATAGAACGACTTCAGGTAACCATAGAGCCAATCGGTGCCACGCACGCGCGCCACCAGGGTCAGGTCAGGTGGTGCGGCACCGAACCAGGCCTTGGCGTCATCAGGTTGCATGCCGATGTTCATATGATCGCCAATCTTGGCACCAGTAAACACCAGATTGCCGAGCATCAGCTCATGAGGAATTCCCAGGTCATCGGCGACACGCTCATAACGCTGGAACTTGGCACTGTGGCAGCCCATGCAATAGTTGGCGAACGTACGGGCGCCGTCCTGCATGGCAGCCTTGTCGGAAACGTCGATGTCGACTTTTTCCAGTTCCACGCCTGAACCGGCAGCGAAAGACAGGGCCGGCAGGGCAGCAAGAATCAATGCAGCGAATAATTTTTTCATCAGCCAGTCACCCTTTCCGGAACCGGTTTTGTCTTCTCGAGCCGGGTGTAGAACGGCATCAGAATGAAGTAGGCGAAATACAGGAAGGTGCAGACCTGCGACAGCAGCGTGCGGCCTGGAGTCGGCGCCAATACGCCCAGCACACCCAGGATCACGAACGAAATGCAGAATACCCACAACCAGATCTTGCTCATCCAGCCCTTGTAGCGCATGGACTTGACCGGGCTACGGTCGAGCCAAGGCAATACGAACAGCACCGCAATGGCCGCGCCCATGGCGATAACGCCCAGGAGCTTGTCGGGGATCGCCCGCAAAATCGCGTAGAACGGCGTGAAGTACCAGACCGGGGCGATGTGTTCCGGCGTCTTGAATGCGTTCGCCTGTTCAAAGTTCGGTTTTTCGAGGAAATAGCCGCCCATTTCCGGGAAGAAGAACACAATCGAGCAGAACACGAACAGGAACACCACCACACCAACGATATCTTTCACGGTGTAGTACGGATGGAAAGGAATGCCGTCCAGCGGTATGCCGTTCTCGTCCTTGTGCTTCTTGATGTCCACGCCATCAGGGTTGTTCGAGCCGACTTCATGCAGCGCCAGGATGTGCAGTACCACCAGGCCGAGGATCACAATCGGCAAGGCCACCACATGCAAGGCAAAGAATCGGTTCAGGGTGATACCGGAAATCAGGTAGTCACCACGGATCCACTGGGTCAGGTCGTTGCCGATGACCGGGATCGCACCGAACAGAGAGATGATTACCTGGGCGCCCCAGTAGGACATCTGGCCCCACGGCAGCAGGTAACCCATGAAGGCTTCGGCCATCAGCGCCAGGTAGATCAGCATGCCGAACACCCACACCAATTCACGAGGCTTCTGGTACGAGCCGTAGAGCAGGCCACGGAACATGTGCAGATAGACCACGATGAAGAACGCCGAAGCGCCAGTGGAGTGCAACAGGCGCAGGATCGAGCCGTACTCGACATCACGCATGATGTATTCGACGGAAGCAAACGCCTCTTCTGCCGACGGGGTATAGCTCATGGTCAGCCAGACACCGGTAACGATCTGGTTGACCAAAACCAGCAGTGCCAGGGAGCCAAAGAAGTAGAAGAAGTTGAAGTTCTTCGGAGCGTAATACTTGCTGAGATGGTCTTCCCACATTTTGGTGGCGGGGAAGCGCGCATCCACCCAATCCATGAACTTGCTCATCACGCGCTCTCCTTATCGACACCAATGACAATAACGTCGTCAGACTCGTAGTTGTGCGGCGGAACCGGCAGGTTCAGGGGAGCAGGTTGCGACTTGTAGACGCGACCGGCGAGGTCGTAGTGAGAACCGTGGCACGGGCAGAAATAACCGCCGACCCAGTCCTTGCCCAGATCCACAGGCGCCACTTCCGGGCGGAAGGTAGGCGAACAACCAAGGTGGGTACACAAACCGACCAGCAGCAGAATCTCTGGCTTGATCGAACGTACTTCGTTCTGGGCGTAGGCGGGTTGGTCGGAATTCTTAGACTCGGGGTCAGACAACTGGCCTTCGATCTTCTTCAGATTCCCCAGGATTTCCTCGGTACGACGAACGATGAAGACTGGCTGGCCGCGCCATTCAGCAATCATTTGCTGGCCTGGCTCGATCTTGCTGACATTCACCTTCACCGGTGCACCTGCGGCTTTCGCCTTGGCACTGGGAAACCATGACCCCACGAACGGGACCGCAGCCCCCACCGCTCCTGCAGCACCCACCACGGATGTGGCTGCTACCAAGAAGCGACGCCGGCCTGCATTCACGCCGTCATTGCTCATTCAGTCCTCTCCCATCAGCTTTTTGGCCTGTTAAATCAGGCGTCTACTAAGTATTAAATCTGAACTTATAAAAATTTTGCCGAATGGTAATGAAAAGCCCCACCTCTGACAAGGTAATTACCCGCAGCCCCGCCTCCAAGCCTTGTAGTATAGGGGGTCTACGGATGTGGCAAGTTGTCACAGAGAAAAAACCTGCATAAATTGCAAGCAATAAAAAACGCCCAGCTCCGTGAGGAGGCTGGGCGTTTTCTGGAACGTAAAAGCGAATTAACGCTTCGAGTACTGCGGACGCTTACGCGCTTTACGCAGACCGACTTTCTTACGTTCAACTTCACGAGCATCGCGAGTCACGAAGCCAGCTTTGCGCAGAGCGCCACGCAGGGTTTCGTCGTACTGCATCAGAGCGCGAGTGATACCGTGGCGGATTGCGCCAGCTTGACCACTTACACCGCCACCGATAACGGTGACGTAGATGTCGAACTTTTCAACGGTCTCGGTCAATTCCAGCGGCTGACGAACTACCATGCGGGCAGTTTCGCGGCCGAAGAAGTTGTCCAGAGTGCGGTTGTTGATCGAGATGTTACCAGTGCCCGGACGCAGGAAAACGCGTGCGGTTGCGGTTTTGCGACGGCCAGTGCCGTAATTTTGAGTCGCCGACATAATGAACTATTCCGTTAAAACTTCAGTTCTTGGGGCTGCTGAGCAGCATGAGGGTGAGCAGCGCCCGCATAGACTTTCAGCTTGCGATACATGTCGCGACCCAGTGGGCCCTTCGGCAGCATACCTTTGACCGCGATCTCGATCGGGGCTTCAGGCTTCTTGGCAATCAGGCCTTCGAAATTGGAAGACTTGATACCGCCTGGGAAACCGGAGTGACGGTAGTACATTTTGTCTTGCGCTTTGTTGCCGGTAACACGTACCTGCTCAGCGTTGATGATCACGATGTAGTCACCGGTATCAACGTGAGGGGTGTACTCAGGCTTGTGCTTGCCACGCAGACGGCTGGCGACTTCAGTGGCCAGACGACCCAGGGTCTGACCAGCGGCGTCGACGACAAACCAGTCGCGCTGAACTGTTTCCGGTTTTGCAGTAAAAGTTGTCATTCTTTAATAGCCTCAGGGGCCGCCCTGTAAATTAGACGGCGGATCTTACTGAATAGTGCGTACTTTGACAAGTCAAAGGCAGCCGGATACAGACGCTATCGGGGGCTCGGGTCGGCGCGTCCGTTCAACGGCAAGATTCTTCGGCAGGCGGCGCATCACTTCCACTGCAGAAAGAGGTGGGCAATTATGCAGATTGCGAAAAAAAATTCAACCTGCTTTTATGATTGTTTTGCCGAAGGAGCACCCGATGGATTATCGACAGCTGGGCCGAACTGATCTGAATGTAAGCGCGATCTGCCTCGGCACCATGACCTGGGGTGAGCAGAACAGCGAGGCAGAGGCCTTCGCCCAGATCGAACGAGCCAAGGCCGCAGGGATCAACTTCCTCGATACCGCCGAAATGTACCCAGTGCCGCCCAAGGCACAAACCTACGCCACCACCGAGCGCTATATCGGTAATTACTTCAAAAGCCGCGGCGACCGGGCCGACTGGATCCTCGCCAGCAAGATCGCCGGCCCCGGCAACACCATCGACTATATTCGCGACGGCCACCTCAAGCACAACCGCAAGCATATCGTCGAGGCCCTGGATGCCAGCCTCAAGCGCCTGCAGACCGACTGGATCGACCTTTACCAGCTGCATTGGCCGGAGCGCAGCACCAACTTCTTCGGGCAATTGAGCTACAAGCACAAGGATGAGCCGGACTTGACCCCGCTGGAGGAAACCCTCGAAGCCCTGGACGAACAGGTCAAGGCCGGCAAGATCCGTCATATCGGCCTGTCCAACGAAACACCGTGGGGCACCATGAAGTTCCTGGCCCTGGCCGAAGCCCGTGGCTGGAGCCGCGCCGTGTCGATCCAGAACCCCTACAACCTGCTCAACCGCAGCTTTGAAGTGGGCTTGGCGGAAATCGCCATTCGTGAACAGTGCGGCCTGCTCGCCTATTCGCCCCTGGCGTTCGGCATGCTCAGTGGCAAGTACGAGAACGGCGCGCGCCCAGCAAAGGCACGCCTGACGGAATACAGCCGCTTCAGCCGTTATTTCAACCCGCAGTCGGAAGCGGCGTGCAGCCGTTATGTGGCACTGGCAAGGGAACATGGTCTGGACCCGGCGCAAATGGCATTGGCGTTTGTCACGCAACAGCCGTTCGTGACCAGCAACATCATTGGTGCCACGACGCTGGAGCAGCTGGAGAGCAACATCGCCAGCGCAGATCTGAAGCTGTCGAAGGAAGTGCTGGAGGGGATTGAGGCGATTCAGAAGGATCATCCGAATCCTGCGCCTTGATTGATCTGTAGATCGCTTTCGCGAGCAAGCCCGCTCCCACATTTGAAATGCATTCCAAGTGTGGAAGCGGGCTTGCTCGCGATGGCGACTTCAAAAACACTGAAGATTCAGAGCGCTCGCGCAATGATCTCCTTCATGATCTCGTTGGTCCCCGCATAAATCCGCTGCACCCGCGCATCCGCCCAGGCTCGGGCAATCGGGTATTCCCACATGAACCCATAGCCGCCATGCAACTGCACGCACTCATCGAGCACCTTGCATTGAAGATCCGTGGTCCAGTACTTGGCCATCGCCGCCGTGGGCACATCCAGCTTGCCTTGCAGATGCAGTTCCAAGCACTTATCGACAAATACCCGACCGATCTGCACCTCAGTAGCGATCTCTGCCAGCTTGAAGCGAGTGTTCTGAAAATCAGCAATCGCCTTGCCGAACGCCTTGCGCTCGCGGGTGTAGTCCAAGGTCCATTGCAGCCCCGCTTCAGCCGAAGCCAAGGCGCCAACCGCCACGGTCAAGCGCTCCTGGGGCAATTCCTGCATCAGGTAAGCGAAGCCCATTCCGGCCTGCCCGAGGAGGTTATCCTTGGGGACGCGCACATCCTGGAAGAACAGTTCGGAAGTGTCCTGGGCCTTCATCCCGACCTTCTCCAGGCGCTTGCCCTTGTCGAAGCCCGGCGTATTGGCCTCAACCACGAACAGGCTGGTGCCTTTGGCGCCAGCCTTGGGATCGGTCTTGGCCACCACAATCACCAGGTCCGCCAAAAAACCGTTGGTGATAAAAGTCTTTGAGCCGTTGATTACGTATTCGTCGCCATCCAGCACCGCGGTGGTCTTGACCCCTTGCAGGTCAGACCCGGCGCCCGGTTCGGTCATGGCGATGGCCGTGACCATCTCCCCGGAAACCAGCCTGGGCAAATACTTGTGCTTCAGGGCCTCGCTGCCGTAATGCAGGATATATGGCGCAACAATATCCGAGTGCAGTGAAAAGCCGATTCCGGTCAACCCCAACCGACCAATCTCCTCGATCACCACCGCACTGTAGAGAAAGTCCGCCCCCAGGCCGCCGTACTCTTCGGGCAGATGTGAACACAGCATCCCCGCCTCCCCTGCCTTGCTCCACAGAGCGCGATCGATATGCCCCTGTTTCTCCCATTGCCCATGGAACGGCACCGCCTCTTTTTCGAGGAACGTACGCACGCTTTGGCGGAAGAGTTCGTGCTCCGAGCTGAACAAGGTTCTGGGAATCATGGGTCACCTGCGTGGATTGTCGGACAAAAACAAGAACACAGAGCCTAAGCTGCACGATCGTCACAGGACACTGGACACATGCGACAAAAAATAAGACGATCCAGCCGTCTGGTGACCACTTTCCCCTATAAGAATAAATGAAATTATGTCTAACCAAATCTCCACGCCCTTGCGGCGCGTCAGCATTTTGGCCATTGATCGGGTATTCGCTTCAACCCTCATGCAAGCCAAGGATTTTTTCCACTTAGCCAGCCTGCGTTACGGCAAACAGCAAGGCCTGGGCCTCACGCCAGCCTTTGAAACCCGCCTGGTGAGCCCCGACGGGCAATCGGTATGCAGCTTCAGCGATGTAATCATGCCGGTGGACGGCGGCCTGGAAAACGCCGACATCATTGTGCTGCCGGCCTTCTGGGATGACTTCGACGCCCTGAGCAAACGCTACCCGCAAATCCTGCCGTGGCTGCGCGAGCAACATGCGCGCGGCGCGGTGTTATGCGGCGAGGCCACCGGGGTGTTCTGGTTGGCCGAAGCCGGCCTGCTCAATGGCAAGGAGGCGACCACTTATTGGCGCTTCTTCAATGCCTTCAGCGAGCGCTTCCCCAAAGTCCAGCTCAACCAGGACAAACACCTGACCGATGCCGACAACCTCTTTTGCGCCGGCGGCACGACCTCGGCCTGCGACCTCTACATTTACCTGATCGAACGCTTCTGCGGCGCCAACATCGCCCAGGCCGTGGCCCGCGACATTCTTTACGAAGTGCAGCGCAGCTACGCGCCAGGCCGCATCGGTTTTGGTGGCCAGAAACTGCACCAGGACGTGATCATCCTGCAGATCCAGCATTGGCTTGAAGAGCACTTCGCCGACAAGTTCCGCTTTGAGGATGTGGCCCGCGAACACGGCATGAGTATCCGTAACTTCATGCGAAGGTTCCAGACCGCCACCGGCGACAAGCCCCTGCACTACCTGCAACGCCTGCGCATCGAGACAGCCAAGGGCCTGCTTTCCGGCAGCCGTAAAAGTATCAAGACCATCAGCTATGAGGTGGGTTACGACGATGCGAGCTTCTTTGCGCGGCTGTTCAGGCAACACACGGAGTTGTCACCGAACCAATATCGGCAGCAATTCCAGCAAGCCGCATAACCAAAGACCAGCACAGTAGACAAATGTGGGAGCAAGCCCGCTCCCACATTTTGGATTAGCGTTTACTTAAGGCTTGTGTGCCCGCGCCAGGAACTCGTGGGACTGCATTTCCAACAAGCGACTCAAGGTGCGCTGAAATTCGAAGTTCAAGCGACCACCGGTGTAGAGGTCCTTGAGTTCGACTTCGGCCGAGATGATCAGCTTGACGTTGCGGTCATAGAATTCATCGACCATGTTGATAAAGCGCCGGGCGATATCGTCGGTAGTGACGCTCATTTGCTCTACACCGCTCAAGATCACGGCATGGAAGATCTTGCCCAGTTCGATGTAGTCGTTCTGGCTGCGCGGGCCATCGCACAGTTCACGGAAGTCAAACCAGGCCACGTCATCGCATGTGCGCAATGCGCGAATCTCGCGATTTTCGATGATCAACACATCGTTTTCCACCGCCTGGGTGCATTCCGGCGTCAGCGCCCGGAAGCTCTTGCGCAGGCTTTCATGCGCAGCTTCGTCGAGCGGGAAATGGAACAGTTCCGCTTGCTCCAGATGGCGCAGGCGGTAATCGACGCCGCTGTCGACGTTGACGATATCGGTGTTCTGCTTGATCAGCGCAATGGCCGGGAGGAAGCGCGCGCGTTGCAGGCCATCCTTGTACAAGCCGTCAGGCACGATGTTCGAGGTGGCGACCAGGGTCACACCATTCTTGAACAGCTCCTCCATCAATGTGCCGAGGATCATGGCGTCGGTGATGTCGGACACAAAGAACTCATCGAAACAGATCACCCGCGCTTCCTGGGAGAAACGCTTGGCGATGATGGTCAGCGGGTTCTTCTCGCCGTGCAGGGTCTTCATCTCTTCGTGTACGCGCTTCATGAAGCGGTGGAAGTGCGTGCGAGATTTTTCCTTGAAGGGCAGCGCTTCAAAGAAGGTATCGACCAGATAGGTCTTGCCCCGGCCCACGCCCCCCCAGAAATACAGGCCCTTGACCGGTGTCTGGTCTTTCTTGCCAAACAGCTTGCTGAGCATCCCCTGCTTGCTCTGCGAGGCCGCGACCAGATCGTCGTACAGGCGCTGCAAATGACGCACTGCCGTTTCCTGGGCAGCATCGTGGAAGAAGTCGGGGCGCTTCAGATCAGCTTGATATCGTTCTAGGGGCGTCATAATTTCGTTAGCAAGGCAACAAAAACGGGCCGCCACTGTAACGACGGCCCCGGATAATGGCAATCAACCCTTGGTCGGGTCAGTCCTCGAGGGGAGTCAACGCCACACGCAAAGCTTCAACAGCGGCGTCACGCGCAGCCCTGTCAGCGAATGCAGGGCTGTCGGCCACGCATGCACCGTCCAGCCACACACTGAAGCTCAACGCATCACTGCGCACATCCAGCGCCTGTCCGGATTGCAGCTGCTTGGTCACCGCGCCCGCCGCTTTACCGTCGGCAAAGTTACGCGACAGCAACAATTGCTCGCCGTCGGCGGCCAACAGACGGAAACGGAAACTGCCGTCATCCTCGCGGAAGCTGACAAAACGTGCAGCCTTCACCACCTTCTTCTTGGTGCTGGCAGCAGCGCTGGCCTGGTTGACGAAGGAACGCAGACCCACCGCTTCACGCAACTCCTGCAGGAACGGAGCAGCGACGGCACGGGCTTTTTTGGCGCCGACCAACAACAAGTCTTCCATGTCCGATGGGCGGGACATCAATTGGTGGTAACGCTCACGGGCCTCACCCAACTGGCCGTCCAGCAGTTGGAACAGACGGTTCTTCGCCTCGCCCCAGCCCAGGCCGTCGAGCAGTTCGCTGCGCAATTGCTGTTCCTGCTGCGCAGTGGCGAACGCCTGGTACAGGGTGAACAAGTGTGAGTTGTCCGGATCCTTGGCTTCACCGGGCGCACGGGAGTCGGTGACGATCCGCGAGATCGCGTCCTTCATGTCCTTGGCGCTGGTGAACAACGGGATAGTGTTGTCGTAGCTCTTGGACATCTTGCGGCCATCCAGGCCCGGCAAGGTGGCAACGCTTTCTTCGATCAGTGCCTCGGGCATGGCGAAAAATTCTTTGCCATTGCCGAACAGGTGATTAAAGCGCTGGCCGATATCACGGGCCATTTCCACGTGCTGGATCTGGTCGCGCCCCACCGGCACCTTGTGCGCGTTGAACATCAGAATGTCTGCGGCCATCAACACCGGGTAGCTGTACAGGCCCATGCTGATTCCTGCATCCGGGTCATCGCCGTTTTCCAGGTTCTTGTCCACTGAAGCCTTGTAGGCGTGGGCGCGATTGAGCAGGCCTTTGGCCGCCACGCAAGTCAGCAGCCAGGTCAACTCGGGAATTTCCGGGATGTCGGACTGACGGTAGAACGTCACCCGGTTCACATCCAGGCCACCGGCCAGCCAGGTCGCGGCGATTTCCATGCGCGAACGCTGGATGCGCTGCGGGTCATCGCACTTGATCAGGGCGTGGTAGTCGGCCAGGAAGTAGAACGAGTCGGCATTGGCATCCTGGCTGGCGAGGATCGCCGGGCGGATGGCACCGGCGTAGTTGCCCAGGTGCGGCGTGCCGGTGGTGGTGATGCCGGTGAGGATACGGGTACGAGTCGTCATGGGTAATCGCTTATCAGACTGCTATCAATTCGAAAGACGTGGCAGCACCAGATCCTTGAGATCGGTGAGCTTGCCATGAAAAAAGTGCCCGCATTCTGCCACTTTCAGCAGCTCATGGGGGCGATTCAAGGCTGCAGACCAGTCGTAGACAAGCTGCGGGTCGACAACTTCGTCGGTTTCCGGCTGGATCAGGGTCAATGGACAGTCCTGCGGCAACACGTCTTCATCACGCAGGCGCATGACGGCAGGCGCTACCATGAACAGGTGATTGAGTTTCTCGCCCTTGGCTTCCAGGCGACCGCCGAGACTTGCCGCAACAAATCCGCCAAAGGAGAATCCCAGCAAGGTCATCGGCAGCCCGGGGTGTTTTTCGCGCAGCCAGGTGGCGACCGCTTCGGCATCGTCCACTTCACCGCTGGCCATGTCGTGGGAACCGGCACTGGCGCCAACGCCGCGATAATTAAAGCGCAGGGTGATCAAGCCGGCATCGCGCGCCGTGCGTTGCAAGGTGGAAACCACTTTGTTGAGCATGGTTCCGCCCTGCACCGGGTTAGGGTGGCAGATCAGCGCCAGGCCGCGTGGCTCGGGGTGATCCAGATACAGGGCTTCCAGTTGGCCTACCGGGCCATCGATCAAAACAGGGGTTTCACGCATGAGCAAGGAATGAACTCCGTGACCTCTCAAAGGGTCGACTCGTCTAGCTAAAAGTCTGTGCATGGCATCATTGCGAGCTTAATCGCGGTATACAGCGCAGGTCCGAGCCGTTAACGTAAAGCAAAGCCGTTTATAGAGGAAGGACTCGTGGAACACTCGCTCTTAGTTTGGTTGTTGCCGACTCTTGCCCTGGTTGCCGGTGTCGCCATTGGATTTCTGGTTGCTCGCCTGCTGCCGAATGCCGCGCCTAACCGCACGCAGCGTCAGTTGGATGACATTCAGGAACGTTTTGACAGTTATCAGAACGAGGTTGTTACCCACTTCAACAGCACCGCGACCCTGGTAAAAAAACTCACCCAGAGCTATCAGGAAGTACAAGATCACCTCGCCGAGGGCGCCAACCGCCTCGCCCTGGACGACATCACCCGCCAGCGTTTGCTGGCCGCATTGCATTCAGATGCGGTGCAAACCCCACGGGAACGCCTGACGCCGCCTCGTGAGGATCAGGAGCCGCCTCGGGACTACGCCCCCAAGACGCCCAATGCCCCTGGCATGCTGGATGAGCATTACGGTTTGAAAAAGTAAGTCATTTCAAGCGATACAAAAAAGCCCGGCGGATCGATGATCAACCGGGCTTTTTATTGGATTTACGCTTATCAAATGTGGGGGCGGGCTTGCTCGCTCCCACAAAAAGCCCGCTCACCACACTGGCCGAGCCCGGTTCAGCGCCGTACTGGGCGCTTCTGCAACTTGCGCTGCAAGGTTCGGCGGTGCATGCCCAGTGCGCGGGCAGTGGCGGAAATATTGCCTTCATGTTCGGTCAGCACGCGCTGGATGTGCTCCCACTGCAGACGGTCCACCGACATCGGGTTTTCCGGCACCAGGGTGTCGAGGTCTGCGTGTTCGGAGAGCAAGGCGGCCAACACGTCGTCGGCATCGGCCGGCTTGCACAGGTAGTTGCAAGCGCCGCGCTTGATGGCCTCGACGGCGGTAGCGATGCTGGAGTATCCGGTGAGGATCAGCACGCGCATTTCCGGGTCCAGTTCCAGCAACTTGGGCAGTAGCACCAGGCCCGAGTCACCGTCCATTTTCAGGTCCAGTGCCGCGTAATCCGGCAGGTCGGCCTGGGCAATGGTCAGGCCTTCCTCGGCCGAGCCCGCCGTACTGACGCGAAAGCCGCGCCGGCTCATGGCGCGGGCCATGACTCGGGTGAAAGTAGCGTCGTCATCTACCAGCAACAGGTGCGGCAGTTCTTCGCCTTCGACTTGGATCTCGTCACTCATCGATGTCTCCTCGAACGACACGGGGCAGGCGCAGCTCGGTGAGCGTGCCGCCTTCCTCATGGGGGTAAAGTTTCACGGAGCCGCCGGCGCGAGTCACGCTGGCCTTGCTCAAAAACAGGCCCAGGCCGAAACCTTTGCCCTTGGTGGTAAAGAAAGGTTTGCCGATCTGTTCGGCAATGGCCAGCGGCACGCCGGCACCGTGGTCGCGAATACTGATCGTAAGGTTCTCCGCGTCCCAGTCCAACTGCACTTCCAACCCTTCCGGGCAGGCGTCGGCGGCGTTGTTGAGCAGGTTCAGCAGCGCTTGGGTCAAGTCCGGCGGTGGCGCCATGCGCGGTACCGTGCCCTGTCCCAGCAAGTGGAAGCGGTAACTGGCTTCGGGGCGCATCAAGTGCCAGCGGTTCAGCGCCTCGTCCAGCCATTGCGTGACGTCTTGCATGTCCACCGCCAGACGGCGGTTGGCTTCGGCGGCACGCACCAGTTGCTGCAAGGTTTGCTTGCACTGCTTGACCTGCTCCTGCAGCACGCCGAGGTCGTCTTGCAATGCCGGATCATGGTGATCCTGGCGCATTTCCTTGATCAAGACACTCATGGTTGCCAGCGGCGTGCCCAACTCATGAGCAGCACCGGCGGCCTGAGTGGCGACCGCCAGCAATTGCTGGTCCCGCAAACCTTCTTCGCGGCGAATGGCGCGCAGTTCTTCCTGGCGACGCAGTTCTTCTGCCATGCGCGCGGCGAAGAACGTGATCACGGCGGCCGCCAGGGCAAAGCTCAACCACATGCCATAGATCTGCAGGTTTTCCCGAGCGATGGGAAAGGTCTGCAACGGATAGAACTGCGCCAGCAACAGGGTGTACAGCGTGAGCGCGATCCCGGACAGCACCACCGAATAACGCCATGGCAGCGTCACGGCGGCAATCGTCAGCGGCACCAGATAATAGGAGACGAAAGGGTTGGTAGATCCACCGGAAAAATAGAGCAGCACGCTGTGGATAAACAGGTCACAGGCCAGTTGCAGCGCGTATTCCAGCTCTGTCACCGGCCAAGTGGTGCGCAAGCGAATGGCGGTAAAAACGCACAGCACCGTGGAAAAGGCCAGCGTCACGCCCAGCTGCAACCACGGCAGCGGCAGCAACTCTAACCAATAGGCAAGCCCGACAGAGCCGGCCTGAGCGGCCAGTACCAGCGTGCGGATAAACGTCAGGCGCCAGAGGTTCTGGCGAGTGGCGGAAGTCAATTTTAGGGGGGTGAGCATGAGCTCTCCTGATGAGCGCTCCAGGCGGATCGCACCAAGTATAAACGAAGCAACAGTACAGGCAGCGCGTGTGTGGCCCTTTGACGCAGGAGAGGAAAGCGGCAAGCTTCAACTTCAGCTTGCCGCTAAAAACTTTTAACCCGATGAACCCCACCCCTGCGTCTACAGTCTTATCGAACACGATCACATCAAGGAGCTTTCATGACTCGTTTCACTCGCAGTGCCACCCTTATCGCTCTTAGCCTGGGCAGCGTCGCCAGCCTGCCTGCGCTGGCCGCCGACACGCTGCATTACAACCAGATATCCCTGCGTGCAGAAGTCAGCCAGGAAGTTGCCCGTGACCAGATGATCGTCACGCTCTACACCGAATCCCAGAACAGCGATCCAGGCAAGCTGGCCGCCGAAATCACCAACTCCATGAACAAGGCGCTGGCCCAGGCCCGTGAAGTCAAAGGTGTCACCTTGCGCCAGGGCAGCCGCAACAGCTACCCGATCTACGACAACAAGAACCAGAAAATCACCGGCTGGCGCGAACGCGCCGAGTTGCGCATGGAAAGTTCGGACTTTGCCGCGCTGTCAAAGCTCACCGGCGAGATGCTCACCACCCTGAAGATCGACAGCATGGACTTCGCCATCGCAGACCCGACCCGCAAGGCCAGCGAAGATGCCCTGCTCAAGGAAGCGGTCAGTGCCTTCAAGGCACGTGCTCAACTGGCTACCGATGCGCTGGGTGGCAAAGGCTACAAAATCGTCAATCTGAACTTCAACAGCAATGGTTATCCACAACCTTACGCCCGTAGCGGCGCCATGATGATGAAAGCTGAAGCCATGGATGCAGCGCCAACCCCGCAAGTTGAGGCCGGCACCAGCCAGGTCAACATGAGCGCCGATGGTGTGATCGAAGTCCAGATGCCATAACGCCTGGCTGTTTGACCAAGACGGCGGAGACTTCGGTGACCGCCGTTTTTTTTGGCCAAACGCCGGACAATTGGCACAAACATCCCGCTGAATGCCAGTGGTCTTATCGTACGAATATCCGGCAAGCGCTCTGGAAGGCGCAGCCCCCTGGGGCGCTACCATAGGAAGCAGAGTCGCAGTGGGCGTGCCCTACCGTTGTGCCCTCATCAACAGTAGCACCGGGTTGAGCGGCATATGCCGCTATCCGGAAAAACGATGCGCACGACCGGGGTCAGCGCAACCGCGAAGCCTCTCTCAACTGGTATTAACCGCCAGGAAAAAACCGCAATAACAAACACTTGGAAAGTCTGTTCTGAAATAGACGGTTTTCCACCACTACCAAAAGACCGGGCGGAACTCCAGGCTCGATCCAGGCGGACTGTGGTGCCGGTCTGGATAAGTAACAGCCACGCCCAAATCAGGTGCGCCAGAGGCCTGGAATGAGCATTTACGGTGCGCCTGGAGCACCGAAAACATGCCCAAAAAGATGTTTTTGTGTCGAAAGTTATACGTATGCGACATTCCTGTACGTTCGTACCACTGTTTAGCGCTTGTAGCCTCTCAACATCTTGCAATGGGTATGGGGCCTGCATAAGTATCCGCAGGTCGACTCACGAGGTCGCCCTCACTACCAAAAATGACAACAAATCATGAGGCCAACATGCTTAAACACGCAGTCATTCCGTTTTTAGTCAGCGCCGGTTTAATGGCCGCTGCACCTTTCGCCCAAGCGGCGACTAATCTGGTGTTCTGCTCCGAAGGGAGCCCGGCCGGTTTCGATCCAGGCCAGTACACCACCGGAACAGACTTCGATGCTTCGGCCGAAACCATGTTCAACCGTCTCAGCCAGTTCGAACGCGGCGGCACCGCCGTGATTCCTGGCCTCGCCACCAAGTGGGACGTTTCCGAAGACGGCCTGAGCTACACCTTCCACCTGCGTGAAGGGGTCAAGTTCCATACCACGCCGTACTTCAAGCCGACTCGTGAATTCAACGCTGACGACGTGCTGTTTACCTTCAACCGCATGATCAAGAAAGACGACCCGTTCCGCAAAGCCTACCCCACAGAGTTTCCGTACTTCACGGACATGGGGATGGACACCAACATCAAGAACATCGAGAAGATCGACGACCACACCGTCCAGTTCACCCTTGGCACCGTGGACGCGGCTTTCATCCAGAACCTGGCCATGAGCTTCGCCTCCATACAGTCGGCTGAATACGCCGCCCAACTGCTCAAGGAAGGCAAGCCCCAGGACATCAACCAGAAGCCTGTGGGCACTGGCCCGTTCGTGTTCAAGAGCTACCAGAAAGACTCCAACATCCGCTTCACCGGCAACAAGGATTACTGGAAGCCTGAAGACGTGAAGATCGACAACCTGATCTTCGCCATCACCACCGACCCGTCGGTACGTATCCAGAAGCTCAAGAAGAATGAGTGCCAGGTCACCCTGTTCCCGCGTCCGGCCGACCTCAAGGCGCTGGAAGCAGACAAGAGCCTGAAAATGCCGCACCAGGCCGGCTTCAACCTGGGCTATATCGCCTACAACGTAATGCCCGTGCTCAAGGGCCAGACTGAACCGAACCCACTGGCCGACCTGAAAGTACGCCAGGCCATGGACATGGCGGTGAACAAGCAGCAGATCATCGACTCCGTTTACCAAGGCGCGGGCCAACTGGCGGTCAACGCCATGCCACCGACCCAATGGTCCTATGACGACACCATCAAGGACACCCCGCAGGACATTGCAAAAGCCAAGGAACTGCTCAAAGAGGCTGGGGTCAAGGAAGGCACCAAGATCGTCCTGTGGGCGATGCCGGTACAGCGTCCCTACAATCCGAATGCCAAACTGATGGCGGAAATGCTGCAGAACGACTGGAAACAGATCGGCCTGAACGTGAGCATCGTCAGCTACGAGTGGGGCGAGTACATCAAGCGTTCCAAAGGCGGCGAGAACCAGGCCATGATCATTGGTTGGAGCGGTGATAACGGTGACCCGGACAACTGGCTGAACGTGCTGTTCGGCTGCGATTCCCTGGCCGGCAACAACTTCTCCAAATGGTGTGACAAGAAATTTGACGGCATCGTGAAACAAGCCAAGGCCACATCGGATGTAGCCAAGCGCACCGAACTGTACAAGCAGGCGCAACACATCCTCAAAGATGCAGTCCCGATGACACCTATCGCGCACTCGACGGTGTATCAACCCATGCGCAACACCGTGCAGGACTTCAAGATCAGCCCGTTTGGCTTGAATTCCTTCTACGGCGTGAGCGTCAGCAAGTAAGGACCATTGACGGCGACGCTTCATAACGTCGCCGTCATTGCATCCGCCATGACCACAGGACTCGAACTACATTCGCGACCGCTGCCGTCTTACAGCGATTGACTGCAAATGTACCGGCCGAGGCCTACAAGGTTTGTTTGGTTCTGCACATTTACTGCCTATCCCTCGACCCCTAGTGTCATGGACGGCAGAGATGCAGTTCCAGCACGGCAACTGCTGAAAAGGGATCAGTGTTCTTTCCATGTCCCGTAGCGGGCATGGCAAACGCTCACTGACGAATGATAAAAATGGATTGGGGATCGTCATGCGCCATACCACCGTTCTATCCGCGATATTGGGCACCGGCTTGCTGGCCGTCGCCTCGATGGGCCAGGCTGCCGACAAGAAGAGCCTGGTGTTCTGCTCCGAAGGCAGCCCGGCCGGTTTCGACACCGCGCAATACACCACCGCCACCGACAACGATGCGGCCGAGCCGCTCTACAACCGGTTGGTTGAGTTCGAAAAAGGTGAAACCGGCGTAGTACCGGCACTCGCCACAAAGTGGGACATTTCGCCAGACGGCCTGACCTACACCTTCCATCTGCGTGAGGGGGTGAAGTTCCACAGCAACAAGGAGTTCAAGCCAACCCGTGACTTCAACGCCGACGACGTGCTGTTCACCTTCAACCGCATGCTCAATGCCGACCATCCGTTTCGCAAGGCCTACCCTACCGAGTTTCCGTATTTCAACGGGATGAGCCTGAACAAGAACATCGCCAAGGTCGAAAAAACCGATCCGTACACCGTGGTGATGACTCTCAATACGGTAGATGCCGCGTTTATCCAGAACATCGCGATGAGCTTCGCCGCCATTCTGTCCGCCGAATACGCCGACCATCTGCTCAAGGCCGCAAAGCCCAGCGATATCAACCAGAAGCCGATCGGCACTGGTCCATTTGTGTTCCAGCGTTACCAGAAAGACTCGCAGATCCGCTATACCGCCAACAAACAGTACTGGGACCCAAGCCGGGTCAAGCTCGACCAACTGATTTTCGCCATCAACACTGACGCCTCGGTTCGCGTGCAGAAGCTCAAGGCCAACGAATGCCAGGTCACCCTGCATCCGCGCCCGGCCGATGTCGACGCCCTCAAGGCCGACCCCAAGCTGCAACTGCTGACCAAGCCGGGGTTCAACCTCGGATACATTGCCTACAACGTGCGGCACAAGCCTTTCGACCAGCTCGAAGTACGCCAGGCGCTGGATATGGCGGTCAACAAGCAGAGCATTCTCAACGCCGTCTACCAGGGCGCAGGCCAATTGGCGGTCAACGCCATGCCACCGACCCAGTGGTCCTACGACGACACCATCAAGGATGCGGCCTACAACCCGGAAAAAGCCAAGGAGTTGCTCAAGGCCGCCGGCGTGAAGGAAGGTACCGAGATCACCCTGTGGGCGATGCCGGTGCAAAGGCCGTACAACCCCAACGCCAAGTTGATGGCCGAGATGCTGCAGAACGACTGGGCCAAGATCGGGCTCAAGGTCAAGATCGTCAGCTATGAATGGGGCGAGTACATCAAGCGCACCAAAAATGGCGAGCACGATATCAGCCTGATCGGCTGGACCGGCGACAACGGTGACCCGGACAACTGGCTCGGCACCCTTTACAGCTGCGATGCCATCGGCGGGAACAACTACTCCATGTGGTGTGACCCGGCGTATGACAAGTTGATCAAGCAAGCCAAGGTCGTGACCGACCGCGAACAACGGACGGTTCTGTACAAACAGGCACAGCAACTGCTCAAGCAGCAGGTGCCGATCACGCCCGTCGCCCACTCGACGGTCAACCAGCCGTTAAGCGCCAAAGTCGAAGGTTTCAAGGTGAGTCCATTCGGCCGTAACGTGTTCTCGGGCGTGAGTATCAACCCATAAGAAAATAACCGGATTGCGCAGGGCAATAACTCGCCTTGCTGCAAACGTGCAGCCTTAATTCAAGTTTTTTCGATCGGCAAACGTTTGCACTGCTGAAAAGAGTTCCACACCCAATAGCCGGTTCACCTAAAAAGACCGGCATTAAAAAAAAGAACCAAAGGAGCTTCACCCATGAAACTGAGCAGCAAAGCGCTTCTGGCCCTGGCCATCAGCAGCATCACGGCAACCGCCTATGCTGAGCCTGCAAGCCAGGACTTCGTTCCCACCACACTGGCCGGCACCAGCGCCCAAAGCGAGGCCAAAGGCTTCGTCGAAGACTTCAGTCTGGGCGGCAGTACCCGTAACTGGTACTCCAATGAACAGAAATACCGGGGCGGTAGCTTCTCCTACCAGAAGCACGGTCAAACCGTAACCGACCGCCGCCGTGAGAACTGGGTCCAGGGCACCATCATCAACGCGACCTCGGGCTTTACCCAAGGCACCGTCGGCGTAAGCACCGAAGTGGCGGTGTACAACGCATTGGTTCTGGACCGCAGCAAACGCGACATCAAAGGTGGTTCCAACCGCACCCTGGCCGACTCCAACGGCGACGCCGTAGACCAGTGGAGCAAACTGGGCCTGGCCAACGTCAAGTTCCGTGTCTCGAACACCACCTTGACCGCCGGCCGCCAGAACTTCAGCAGCGGTATCGTCGACACCATCGGCAACCGTGCATTGCCTTCAAGCTTCCAGGGCGTGAGCATCGACAGCCAGGAGTTCAGCAACCTGTCGTTCCAGGGCGGGATCTTTGACCGCGTATCCCCGCGTACCGAACAGAGCCTGTCGAAATTCCGTACCGAATACGGCAACGGCGCCGAAACCGACAAGGTCTACACCGCCGGCTTGAACTACCAGCCGTTCAAGAGCCTGAAGACCAGCTTCTTCGGCGCCAACGTCAAGGACTTCTGGAACCAGTACTACTTCGGCGCAACCCACGAGCTGGGCGACAGCCAACAACTGGCACTGACCACCGGCTTCAACTATTACAAAACCGTCGATGAAGGCAAAAAAGAGATGGGGGAAATCGACAACGATACTTTCTCCCTGTCCCTGGGCCTGGCTCACCAGGCGCACAGCCTGACCTTCTCCTACCAGGCCGTGAACGGTAACGAATACTTCGATTACCTGCACGAAACCAACGGTATCTACCTGGCCAACTCCCTGACGTCCGACTTCAACGGCCCGAACGAGAAATCCTTCCAGGTCGCCTACGGCATCAATATGGCCGAATACGGCGTCCCGGGCTTGAAGTTCAACATCTACTCCGCCCGCGGCTGGGGCATCGACGGCACCCACTACCGCGGCAACGGTGGCCGAGCCGGGTTTGCCTATGATGGCATCCAGTCCCAGGACGACGAAAAGCATCAGGAATACGGTATCGGCGCAGCCTATGCCGTGCAGAGCGGCCCGCTCAAGGCCACCGCTATTCGTGCGACCTATGTTGAGCACCGTGGCAGTGAAAACCAGTCGGACGGCAGCATCAAAGAGTTCCGCCTGGTTACCACCATCCCGTTCAACATTCTTTAATTAGCGCCAGGTAGACGGTGGGTTCAGGAAGAACCCGCCGCCTACGCTTGTCTGGTTGAAACGATTACAGAGGGCTCATCGATGAAAACGCTCCCGTTACAAGCTGCCATTGCCGCTGCGCTGTTGAGCGTGGCGGTTGGCATTTCGGCAAAGCCGCTGGTGGTCTGCACCGAAGCCAGCCCGGAAGGTTTCGACCCGGTCCTGTACACCACGGCGGTCACGGCTGACGCCGCTGCCGAAACCATGTTCAACCGCCTGGTGGACTTCAAGCCAGGGACCACCGAGATCGTTCCGGCACTCGCCAAATCCTGGGATATCAGCGAAGACGGCCTGACCTATACGTTCCACCTGCGCGATGACGTCCAGTTCCACACCACCGACTACTTCACCCCCACGCGTAACCTGAATGCCGACGACGTGCTTTGGAGTTTCCAGCGTCAACTGGACCCGAAACACCCGTGGCACAACAAGTCCACCACCGGTTTCCCCTATTTCGAAAGCATGGGTTTCAAGCAACTGCTCAAAAGCGTCGAGAAGACAGATGATCACACCGTGGTCTTCACCCTCACGCGCCCTGAAGCACCGTTCCTTGCCGATGTCGCTATGCCCTTTACCGCTATCCATTCCGCCGAGTACGCCGACAAGCTGCTCGCCGCCGGCAAGACCGAACAGCTCAACAGCAAGCCGATTGGCACCGGGCCATTTATCTTTACCCGCTACCAGAAAGATGCCCAGGTGCGATTCAAGGCCAACCCGCAATATTTCCGCGGCAAACCGCCCGCCGATCCGCTGATCCTGGCCATCTCCGTGGATAACAACGTGCGCCTGCAGAAGCTCAAGGCCAACGAGTGCCAGATCGCGTTGTATCCAAAGCCCGATGACCTGCCGAGCATCAAGAAAGACCCCAACCTGAAAATCGATGAACTGGCGGCCATGACTACCAGCTACACCGCCATGAACACCACCCGCAAATACATGAGCGACGCCCGCGTACGACACGCGATCAACATCGCGTTCGACAAAGCCGGTTACACCGAGGTGCTGTACGGCAAAGGCAACGCAGTTGTAGGCACCGGCCCGTACCCGCCGACCCTGCTGGGCTTCAACGACACGCTGAAGAACCCGCCCCGTGATCTGGACAAGGCACGCGCCCTGCTCAAGGAAGCCGGCGTACCAGAAGGCACCGAGTTCACCCTGTTCACCCGTAACGGCGGCGGCCCGACCAACCCCAACCCAATGCTTGGCGCTCAGCGTATGCAGGCGGATCTGGCCCAGATCGGCCTGAAGGTCAATATCAAGGTCATGGAATGGGGTGAAATGCTCAAGCGCGCGAAAGCCGGCGAGCACGACATGGTGTCCGCTGGCTGGGCGGGAGATAACGGTGATCCGGACAACTTCCTGACGCCGAACCTGAGCTGCGACGCCGCAAAGAACGGTCAAAACTACGCCCGCTGGTGTAACGAAGAGTTTCAGGGGCTGATCGACAAGGCGCGCGCCATCGCTGAACCCACTGAACGCGCCACACTCTATAAACAAGCCCTGGCCGTTTTCGACAAGGACCAACCCTGGATTCCCATGGCTTACCCGAAAATGTTCACGGCCATGCGTAAGAATGTCGAGGGTTACACCCAAAGTCCCTTGACCAACAACAACTTCGCCACCACCCAGGTGAAGTAATAAGAAACGCCCGGCCCTTCGAAGTTGAGGGTGCCGGACTTGCCTAACCGGCTGATTGAGGTACACCACACGATGTTTAGTTTTATTGCCCGCCGATTGGGGTTATTGATCCCCACATTTTTCGGCATCACGTTGCTGACGTTTGCGTTGATTCGCATGATCCCTGGCGACCCCGTGGAAGTCATGATGGGCGAGCGGCGGGTTGATCCCGAAATGCACGCCCAGGCAATGGAACGCCTTGGCTTGAACAAACCTTTGTATGCGCAATACCTGGACTACATCGGCAAGCTCGCCCAGGGCGACCTCGGCGAATCCCTGCGTACCCGTACCAGCGTGTGGAGCGAGTTCACCGCCCTCTTCCCCGCGACCCTGGAATTGTCCATGGCCGCGCTGTTGTTCGCCGGCATCCTCGGGCTACTGGCCGGAGTGATCGCGGCCTTGAAACGAGGATCCCTGTTCGACCATGGGGTGATGGGCATCTCCCTTGCGGGATATTCGATGCCCATCTTCTGGTGGGGCCTGATCCTGATCATGTTCTTCTCCGTGAGCCTGGGCTGGACCCCGGTTTCCGGGCGTATCGACCTGCTCTATGACATCGAGCCGCGCACCGGCTTCATGCTGATTGACACCCTGCTGGCAGACGAACCGGACGCGTTCTGGGACGCCTTGCACCACCTGATCCTGCCGGCCATCGTGCTTGGCACCATCCCGCTGGCAGTGATCGCGCGGATGACCCGCTCGTCGATGCTCGAAGTACTGCGCGAGGACTACATCCGCACCGCCAAGGCCAAAGGCCTGTCGCCAGCGCGCGTGGTATTTGTCCATGGCCTACGCAATGCGCTGATCCCGGTACTGACCGTGGTCGGCCTGCAAGTCGGCACGCTGCTGGCCGGCGCGGTTTTGACCGAAACCATCTTCTCGTGGCCCGGCATCGGCAAATGGCTGATCGAAGCCATTGGCGCGCGGGACTATCCCGTGGTGCAAAACGGCATCCTGTTAATCGCCTGCCTGGTGATTTTGGTGAACTTCGTAGTCGACATCCTCTACGGCTTCGCCAACCCACGCATCCGTCACCAGCGCTGAGATCATGACCATGACCACACCAACTCAAGTGTCAGCAGTCGATCAAAGCCTGCTGTACCCGTCCCCGTACAAAGAATTCTGGCAAGCCTTTTCCAAGAACAAGGGCGCGGTTGCCGGCCTGTTGTTCATGTTGCTGATCGTGTTCTGCGCGATCTTCGCCCCATGGGTAGCACCGCATAACCCCAGCGAGCAGTACCGTGACTTCCTGCTGACCCCGCCGTCATGGCTCGAAGGCGGACAGATCCAGTTCCTGCTGGGTACCGACGAACTGGGCCGTGACTTGCTGTCGCGCCTGATCCAGGGTTCACGCCTGTCGCTGTTGATCGGTTTGTCATCGGTGGTGATGTCGCTGATCCCGGGGATCCTCTTGGGTCTGTTCGCCGGTTTCTTCCCGCGCCTGCTGGGCCCGACCATCATGCGCCTGATGGACATCATGTTGGCCCTGCCTTCGCTGCTGCTGGCGGTGGCGATTGTAGCGATCCTCGGCCCTGGCCTGATCAACACCGTGATTGCCATTGCTATCGTTTCGCTGCCGTCCTATGTCCGCCTGACCCGCGCTGCGGTGATGGGCGAACTGAACCGCGACTACGTGACCGCAGCCCGCCTCGCGGGGGCCGGCTTGCCACGCCTGATGTTCATCACCGTGTTGCCTAACTGCATGGCACCGCTGATCGTACAGGCGACCTTGAGCTTCTCCTCGGCGATTCTCGATGCCGCGGCACTGGGCTTCCTCGGCCTTGGCGTACAACCGCCAACGCCGGAGTGGGGCACCATGCTGGCTTCGGCCCGTGACTATATCGAACGTGCCTGGTGGGTCGTGAGCCTGCCTGGCTTGACCATTTTGCTCAGCGTGCTGGCAATCAACCTGATGGGCGACGGGCTGCGCGACGCGCTGGACCCGAAACTCAAGAATGCCGCCTGAGGAGATTCCCATGTCACTGTTAGAAATCAAGAATCTCAACGTGCGCTTCGGCGACAAGACCGCCGTGCCGGTGGTCGATGGCCTCGACATCAGCGTCGACAAAGGCGAAGTACTGGCGATCGTGGGCGAATCGGGCTCAGGTAAATCCGTGACCATGATGGCGCTGATGGGCCTGATCGAGCATCCCGGCATCGTCACCGCCGACGCCCTGAACTTTGACGGCAAGGACATGCTCAAGCTGAGCAATCGCCAGCGCCGCCAGATTGTCGGCAAAGACCTGGCGATGGTGTTCCAGGACCCGATGACCGCACTGAACCCCAGCTATACCGTGGGCTTCCAGATTGAAGAGGTTCTGCGCCTGCACCTAAAAATGTCTGGCAAGCAAGCGCGCAAACGGGCGATCGAGCTGCTGGAAAAGGTCGAAATCCCTGGCGCCGCCAGCCGGATGGACGCCTATCCGCATCAACTGTCCGGTGGCATGAGCCAGCGTGTAGCGATTGCCATGGCGATTGCCGGCGAGCCGAAACTGCTGATCGCCGATGAACCGACCACGGCGCTGGACGTGACCATCCAGGCGCAGATCATGGAGCTGCTGCTGGCATTGCAGAAAGAGCAGGACATGGGCCTGGTGCTGATCACTCACGACCTCGCGGTCGTGGCGGAAACCGCCCAGCGCGTCTGCGTGATGTACGCAGGCCAGGCAGTGGAAGTCGGCCAGGTGCCGCAACTGTTCGAGATCCCGGCACACCCGTACAGCGAAGCGCTGCTCAAGGCGATCCCGGAACACAGCCTCGGCGCCACGCGCCTGGCCACGCTGCCTGGCATCGTGCCCGGCCGCTATGACCGTCCGCAAGGTTGCCTGCTGTCGCCGCGTTGCCCGTACGTACGCGACAACTGCCGCAGCGAGCGTCCTGCCCTGGATCCGAAAACCAACAGCCTGGCACGCTGCTTCTACCCCTTGAACCAGGAGGTGGCGTAATGGCCGTCGTTCTTACCGCCCGCGACCTGACCCGCCACTACGAAGTGTCCCGTGGCCTGTTCAAGGGCCATGCGTTGGTACGCGCGCTCAATGGTGTGTCATTTGAACTGGAAGCCGGCAAGACCCTCGCCGTTGTCGGCGAGTCGGGTTGCGGCAAATCCACCCTGGCCCGTGCGCTGACGCTGATTGAAGAGCCGTCTTCGGGCTCACTGAAAATCGCCGGCCAGGAAGTCGCCGGCGCCGACAAGGCGCAGCGCAAGCAATTGCGCAAAGACGTGCAGATGGTGTTCCAGAGCCCCTATGCCTCGCTGAACCCTCGGCAGAAGGTTGGCGATCAGTTGGCCGAGCCTTTGCTGATCAACACCAACCTGTCCGCCGCCGAGCGCCGGGAAAAGGTCCAGGCGATGATGAAACAGGTGGGCCTGCGCCCCGAGCATTATCAACGCTACCCGCACATGTTCTCCGGGGGGCAACGCCAACGCATCGCCCTGGCCCGCGCCATGATGCTGCAACCCAAAGTGCTGGTGGCGGACGAACCGACCTCGGCACTGGACGTGTCGATCCAGGCCCAGGTGCTCAACCTGTTCATGGACTTGCAGCAGGAATTCAACACGGCCTACGTGTTCATTTCCCACAATCTGGCGGTGGTGCAACACGTCGCCGACGACGTGATGGTGATGTACCTCGGCCGGCCGGTGGAAGTGGGCCCGAAAGAAGACATCTACGCCCGCCCCTTGCACCCGTACACCCAGGCACTGCTGTCGGCCACCCCGACCATTCACCCGGACCCGAACAAGCCGAAGATCAAGATCGTCGGCGAATTGCCCAACCCGCTGAACCCGCCTCCGGGCTGCGCGTTTCACAAGCGTTGCCCCTATGCGACCGAGCGATGCAGCAGCGAAGAGCCGTTGTTGCGAGCGCTGGATAACCGCCAGGTGGCTTGCCACTATGCAGAGCAATTTGTGGCGTGAGTTCCGGTGGGAGCGGGCTCGCTCGCGATAGCATCACCGCGGTGTAACTGATATATCGAGGCGCTTGCATCGCGAGCAAACCCGCTCCCACACAAGCTCACTCCTACAGCTCTTCCCGCCAGATTGCGCATCAGTCTGGTGGGAGGGGCTTTTTTTATTCTTGGTGTATACGCAAGAGCTCGCGACCAAAGTGTATAGATTGTAAATGCAATTTACTTTTATTTGAGAATCAATACCATTCGTGCGCATGGAGAGCACCGGATATGACCGTCGGCTAACGAAGACCTCGCTGCTGGAAAGCGATTCTGGTGCATCTCACTCAGTTTCCCTTTCCCTAAAGGACTTTGCGGACATGTCGTCTCGATTCAGGCTCAGCCATTTCTCCCTTGCGTTTATCGCCACTTTTTCCTCCCCGCTACTCCTGGCGGACACACTGGAAAGAGAGCGAGGCACAGTACCGATGGAGGCCACCGACCTGCCAGTCGACGGGACTTCCCAAGCCTTGGAGCTGGAAGAGACGCGTGTGCTGGGCACCGCTGCCGAAGAATTGAAACAAGCCCCCGGCGTGTCGATCATCACCGCCGAAGACATCAAGAAGCGGCCCCCCACCAATGATCTGTCAGACATCATTCGGCGTGAGCCAGGCGTCAACCTGACCGGCAACAGTTCCAGCGGCAGCCGTGGCAACAATCGCCAGATCGACCTGCGCGGCATGGGCCCGGAAAACACCCTGATCCTGATCGATGGCAAACCGTCGACTTCACGCAACGCCGTGCGTTACGGCTGGAGCGGTGACCGTGACACCCGCGGCGAAACCAACTGGGTACCAGCCGAGGAAGTCGAACGCATTGAAATCCTGCGTGGTCCGGCCGCCGCCCGCTATGGCTCCGGCGCCATGGGTGGGGTGATCAACATCATCACCAAGCGCCCGACCGATCAGGTGCGCGGCTCGCTGACTACCTACGTGTCGCTGCCCGAGGACGATGCCGAGGGCATGAGCAAACGCACCAACTTCAACCTCAGCGGCCCGTTGAGCGACACCCTGGCGTTTCGGGTCTACGGTGGTTTGAACAAAACCGATGCCGATGATTCCAACATCAACCAGGCCGAGCAGGCCTCCGCCGACTCGTTGGTCGCTGGCCGCGAGGGTGTGCGTAACAAGGACGTCAACGGTTTGCTCAGTTGGCAATTCACTCCCGAGCAAACCCTGGACCTGGAAGCCAGCTACAGCCGTCAAGGCAACATCTTCGCCGGCGACACGATGCTCAACGGCGGTGGCGAGTTCGTTGACAGCCTGGTAGGCAAGGAAACCAGCGTGATTCAGCGCAGCAGTTTCTCGGCCACGCACCGCGGTGAGTTTGACTGGGGCTCGACACTGGCATCGCTGACCCACGACCTGACCCGCAACGAACGCCTCAACGAAGGCCTGGCCGGCTCCGGCGAAGGCGCACCTTCGGCCACCGCCGGCCGTTTCGAATCGCGCTTGCGCAACACTCGGGCCACCGCCGAGGTCAACCTGCCGCTGAGCTTCGGTACCGAGCAGGTACTGACCCTGGGCAGCGAATACCTCTACGAATCGATGAACGATCCGGGCTCGCTGCGCTCCCAAAGCTTCGATCCTGGCACCGGGGGCATCCCGAGCATTCCGGGCGTCAGCCGCAACAGCACCAAAACCACCGCGTCGAGTTACGCGCTGTTCGCCGAAGACAATATCGAGGTGGGCAGCAAGACCATCATCACCCCCGGCCTGCGCTTCGACGATCATGAAGAATACGGTGGCAACTGGAGCCCGAGCCTCAACGCCTCGCACCAGTTGACCGACGAACTGAGCCTCAAGGGCGGGATTGCACGGGCCTACAAGACACCCAACCTGTATCAGTCCAACCCCAACTATTTGCTGTACAGCCGTGGCAACGGCTGCAACGCCAGCGAAACCAACTCCGGTGGTTGCTACCTGGTGGGCAACCCGGACCTGAAGCCGGAAATCAGCGTCAACAAGGAAATCGGCCTGGCCTTCGACAAGGGCACCTGGCGTACCAGCGCGACCTATTTTCGCAATGACTACAAGAACAAGATCAATGCCAGCAACACTGCGGCCTTCCGCCTGGAAGGCGGGCGCCGGGTGATGGAGTGGGAAAACAGCGGCGCGGCGCTGGTGCAGGGGATCGAGGGCAACCTGTTCATGACTTTGCGCGACGACCTGGACTGGAACACCAACCTGACCTACATGATCGACTCCAAGGACAAGGACACTGGCGAGCCGTTGAGCATCATCCCCAAGTACACGGTCAACAGCACGCTGGACTGGCAGGCCACAGACAAACTCTCGTTTCAGGTCAGCGGCACCTATTACGGTAAACAGGAAGCGCCAACCCTCAATTCACGCAGCGGCAACAACTTTGATCGCACGGCGCAGCAAGATGTCGACCCGTACGGTTTGATGGGCCTGAGCAGCGGCTATGAGTTCAACAAGAATCTGAGCGTACGCCTGGGCATCAACAACCTGCTGGACAAGCGCCTATACCGCAAGGGCAATGCCGACGACGCCGGTGCCCAAACCTATAACGAACCGGGCCGCGCCTACTTTGCGTCGATGACCGCTTCATTCTAAAAAGAGTCCGGACCTAGAAAATAAAAAAGGCGAAGCCATTGTGGCTTCGCCTTTTTTTGTACCGCCGAGCCTTAGTGGTGCTCGCGGGTCGCGCGGAACTTCACATCTGGCCAGCGCTCTTCCATCAATGCCAGGTTGACTCGCGTCGGGGCGAGGTAGGTCAGGTGACCGCCGCCGTCGATTGCCAGGTTTTCCACAGCCTTGTTGGAAAACTCCTCCAGCTTCTTCTTGTCGCTGCAGTCGATCCAGCGCGCCGAATACACGGTGATCGGCTCATACGAGCACTCAACCTTGTATTCCTCCTTCAAACGGCTGGCCACCACATCGAACTGCAGCACACCGACGGCGCCGAGGATGATGTCGTTGCTGCGCTCGGGGAAGAAGACCTGGGTGGCACCCTCTTCCGCCAATTGCTGCAGGCCCTGGCGCAGTTGCTTGGACTTTAACGGATCGCGCAGGCGCACGCGGCGGAACAGTTCCGGTGCGAAGTGCGGGATGCCGGTGAAACCCAAGGCTTCGCCTTCACTGAAGGTGTCGCCGATCTGGATGGTGCCGTGGTTGTGCAAACCGATGATGTCGCCGGCGAAGGCCTCTTCCAGTTGCTCACGCTCGGAGGAGAAGAACGTCAGCGCATCGCCGATGCGCACGTCCTTGCCGGTGCGCACATGGCGCATCTTCATGCCTTTCTCGTACTTGCCGGAGCAGATACGCATGAAGGCGATACGGTCACGGTGTTTTGGGTCCATGTTCGCCTGGATCTTGAACACGAAGCCGGTGAATTTTTCCTCGACCGGCTCGACCGTGCGCTCGTTGGCAACCCGAGCCAAGGGTTTCGGCGCCCAGTTCACCACGGCATCGAGTACGTGATCGACACCGAAGTTACCCAGTGCGGTACCGAAGAACACGGGGGTCAACTGACCGTCGAGAAACTCCTGCTGGTTGAATTCGTGGCAGGCGCCTTGCACCAGCTCCAACTGATCGACGAAGCGCTCGTACTCGTCACCCAGGTGGGCGCGGGCCTCGTCGGAGTCAAGCTTCTCGATGATTTTGACTTCGGTGCGTTCGTGACCATGCCCAGCGGTGTAGACAATGATGTAGTCGTCGGCCAGGTGGTACACACCCTTGAAATCGCGGTAGCAACCGATCGGCCAGGTGATCGGAGCGGCCTTGATCTTCAGGACGGCCTCGATCTCATCCAGCAGCTCAATCGGATCGCGGATATCACGGTCGAGTTTGTTGATAAAGCTGACAATTGGCGTGTCCCGCAAACGGCAAACGTCCATCAGCGCGATGGTCCGTGGCTCGACGCCTTTACCACCGTCGAGGACCATCAAGGCCGAGTCCACTGCCGTCAGGGTGCGGTAGGTATCTTCGGAGAAGTCTTCGTGGCCCGGGGTGTCGAGCAGGTTGATCATGTGCTCGCGATACGGGAACTGCATGACCGACGTGGTAATGGAAATACCCCGTTGTTTCTCCATCTCCATCCAGTCAGAGGTGGCATGGCGGTCGGATTTACGCGATTTCACCGTGCCGGCCACTGCGATCGCCTTGCCCATCAACAGGAGCTTCTCGGTGATGGTGGTCTTACCGGCATCGGGGTGGGAAATAATGGCGAAAGTGCGGCGTTTCGCGACTTCGGCGGCCTGGTGGGTCATGGGAAATCGCCTGGCAGGTGAGTCAAAAAAGGGCGGCGAGTATAGCGCAAACCCAGCGCACCGGACCACCGTTCACCCGGTTGGGGCTGGCTAAATACTGCCAAGTGTGGAACCTTTTAAAAGGTAGAGACGTCCACTCTCCCTGTTGCCGCACTCGTAACAGGGGCTGAAAAATCAGCAAGTTAGCCTGACGAGGCTGCGCTCATGGCTCGATCTCATATCGCTTTGCCGGTATTGACGAGCTGCATTTCGCGATCACATTCAGGGGCGGCCAGAAATGGCATGCCACGACGCAATGTGCTCGCCGACTGAACGATAGGAGTCCGCCTGTGGCTATTCGCTATGGCAAAGGGCTGATAGGGGGAGCGGTTGTCGTCGCCCTCCTGGCCCTGCTGGTCCACTGGATCGGCATCAACACGATCGAACTGTACCGCGACGATTTGTTGTTTTACCTGCAAGCTCACCTGATTCTCGTCCTTGTCTCCATGCTGGCCGCCCTGATTGTGGGGATCCCCGCCGGTATTCTGCTTAGCCGACCGAATATGGTCGCACGCGCAGAACGCTTCATGCAGATCTTCAACATCGGCAACACTGTCCCTCCCCTGGCCGTACTGGCCATCGCCCTCGGTATCCTCGGCATCGGCAGCGGGCCCGCCATCTTTGCCCTGTTCCTCGCCTCCTTGCTACCCATCGTGCGTAACACCTACGAAGGCCTGAAAAACGTCCAGGGCTCCCTGAAAGAGGCCGCCACCGGCATCGGCATGACCCCGCGCCAGGTGCTGTTTCGCGTGGAGCTGCCCAACGCCGTGCCGATCATCATCGGCGGTGTACGCGTGGCGCTGGCGATTAACGTCGGTACCGCACCCCTGGCGTTCCTGATTGGCGCCAACAGCCTGGGCAGCCTGATTTTCCCCGGCATTGCCCTGAACAATCAGCCGCAACTGCTGCTCGGCGCCGCGTGTACCGCGCTGCTGGCGCTGTTGCTTGACGGCCTGGTGACCATGGTCAGCCGCCTCTGGCTGGAACGCGGGTTACGTCCGTCTTAAGGCTTGGCAAAGGAACCGACATGAAAAAACTGACTTTGATAGTGAGCTGCATCCTGCTGTTTGCAGGTATTGCGCAAGCGGCTGAAAAACCGCTGATTCGCATCGGCGCCCGGGTGTTCACTGAACAGACCCTGCTGGCCGAAATCACCTCGCAGTACCTGCGCACCAAGGGCTATACCCCCCATGTGACCGGCGGCCTGGGCAGCAACCTGGCGCGCAGTGCCCAGGAAAGCGGGCAACTGGACCTGCTCTGGGAATACACCGGCGTGTCGCTGGTGGCTTACAACCATATCGATGAAAAGCTCAACAGCGAGCAGTCTTACGCTCGGGTGAAAGAACTCGACGCGAAAAAAGGCCTGACCTGGCTAGCGCCTTCGCGTTTCAGCAACACTTACGCGCTGGCCCTGCCAGAGAAGGTGGCCAAGGAGTACCCGCAGATCAACACCATCAGCGACCTGACCCAAGCGCTGGCCAAAGACACCAAAAAGAACCGCCTGGTTGCCCTGGATACCGAGTTCGCCAACCGCTCCGACGGCCTGGACGGCATGGTCACGCTGTACGACATGAACCTGACCCGCGAAAACACCCGCCAGATGGACGCAGGCCTGGTCTACACCGCGCTACGCAATGGCCAGGTGTTTGCCGGCCTTGTGTACACCACCGACGGTCGCCTCAGTGCGTTCAAACTCAAGTTGCTGGAAGACGACAAGCACTACTTCCCGGACTACACCGCCGCACCGGTGATTCGCCAGGCCTACCTCGACGCCCATCCGCAACTGGCAGCCGAGCTCAAACCCCTGGCGGCGCTGTTCGATGACAAAACCATGCGCCAGTTGAATGCACGGGTCGACGTCGATCATGAAAGCCCGTCCTCCGTCGCCGCTGATTTCCTGCGTCAGCATTCGCTCAACTAAAGAGGAGAAGACATGGAATTTCTGAACGCCTTTTCCCATCTCGATTGGGCCTTGGTCCTGCACCTGACCTGGCAGCACATCACCTTGGTCGGCATCGCCGTGATCTTCGCAATTGTTGTCGGCGTGCCGCTGGGCGTGCTGATGACGCGCTTCCCGAGCCTGGCCGGCCCACTGCAAGCCAGCGCCACCGTGCTGCTGACGGTGCCGTCCATCGCCCTGTTCGGTCTGCTGCTGCCGTTCTACTCCAAGTTCGGCCAAGGCCTGGGGCCGATGCCGGCGATCACTGCCGTGTTCCTCTATTCCCTGCTGCCGATCATGCGTAACACCTACCTGGCCCTGACCGGCGTTGAACCGGGCATCCGCGAAGCCGCACGTGGCATTGGCATGACCTTCGGCCAGCGCCTGCGCATGGTCGAGCTGCCCATCGCGGTGCCGGTGATCCTTGCCGGTGTGCGCACCGCCGTGGTGATGAATATCGGCGTGATGACCATCGCCGCCACCATCGGCGCCGGTGGCCTGGGTGTTCTTATTCTGGCTTCCATCAGCCGCAGCGACATGTCGATGCTGATCGTTGGCGCCGTGCTGGTCAGTCTCCTGGCCATCCTCGCCGACCTGCTTCTGCAATGGCTGCAACGCTCGCTGACTCCAAAAGGACTGCTCAAATGATCGAACTTCAAAACCTGTCCAAGACCTTCCAAAGCAACGGCAAGACCATCACTGCCGTCAACGACGTAAGCCTGACTGTCAATGAAGGCGAGATTTGCGTATTCCTCGGCCCATCGGGCTGCGGTAAAAGCACCACGCTGAAAATGATCAACCGCCTGATCAAGCCCAGCTCGGGCAAAATCCTGATCAACGGCGAAGACACTACCGACCTGGATGAAGTGACCTTGCGTCGCAACATCGGCTACGTGATCCAGCAGATCGGCCTGTTCCCGAATATGACCATCGAGGAAAACATCGTGGTCGTGCCGAAACTGCTCGGCTGGGACAAGCAGCAATGCCACGACCGTGCCCGCGAGTTGATGAGCATGATCAAACTCGAACCCAAGCAATACCTGCATCGCTACCCGCGCGAACTGTCCGGCGGCCAGCAACAGCGCATCGGCGTGATCCGCGCCCTGGCGGCTGACGCACCGTTGCTGCTGATGGACGAGCCATTCGGCGCGGTCGACCCGATTAACCGCGAGATGATCCAGAACGAATTCTTCGAGATGCAGCGCGCCTTGAACAAGACGGTGATCATGGTCAGCCATGACATCGACGAAGCCATCAAGCTCGGTGACAAGATCGCCATTTTCCGCGCCGGCAAACTGCTGCAGATCGACCATCCGGACACGTTGCTGGCGCACCCTGCCGACGAGTTCGTAAGCAATTTCGTTGGCCAGGACAGCACCCTCAAGCGCCTGCTGCTGGTGAAAGCCGAAGACGCGGCGGACAACGCACCGTCGGTGAGCCCCGAGACATCGGTGGCCGAGGCCCTGGAGTTGATGGACGAGCATGACCGTCGCTACGTGGTGGTCACATGCGCCGAGAATAAGGCCCTGGGTTATGTACGACGTCGCGACCTGCACCGCCAGACCGGCACTTGCGGTCAATACCTGCGCGAGTTCAATGCCACGGCGGCGTATGACGAGCATTTGCGCATCCTGTTGTCGCGCATGTACGAGTTCAACCGCTCGTGGTTGCCGGTGATGGACGCGGAGCGGGTGTTCCTGGGTGAAGTGACGCAGGAGTCGATTGCTGAGTACCTGAGCTCGGGTAAGTCGCGTGGGGGTAAGACGAGCATCGTTTCACCTGCTGAGACTGCGCTGGCCTGATCAATCACTATCGCAGGCAAGCCAGCTCCCACATTTGATCGCGTTGTCAGCAATAACGCAGATCCCTGTGGGAGCCAGGCTTGCCCGCGATGCAGACACCACAAATCCCCCTGATTCGCCCCATCCGGGGAACATCAATCCGTCACACCGGTCGGTTACATAAGTAGCTGCACGTGGCCGCGCGACGAACGCGTGCAAAAACGCGACATTTTTAGTTGATCCCAGCCCCATCAAGCCCTAAAGTTCGCGCCGAACGTCCATGCTGGAAACGATCCATCCGGCTCAAGTACTGACGACGAGACAGCAAGGCCAAGGGAAGCTTGATCCCATGGCCTTTTTGCTTTCGGCGACATGCCTTGGGAAGTAGGCGAACCAAAGTGGGGATACGGAGGACGTTCATTTGCACCCATTGCTAATTTCAGTTTGCCCTTAGGAGTTCCCAGCATGTCGATCAACGTCGAAGATTATTTCGCGCGCGCCACCTTTGACAAAATGAAGGCGTTCGCCGACAAGCAAGAAACCCCATTCGTGGTGATCGACACCGCGATGATCAGCCAGGCCTACGATGACCTGCGTGCCGGTTTCGAATTCGCCAAGGTCTATTACGCCGTCAAGGCCAACCCGGCTGTCGAGATCATCGACCTGTTGAAAGACAAGGGCTCGAGCTTCGACATCGCCTCGATCTACGAGCTGGACAAGGTCATGGACCGTGGCGTCAGCGCCGACCGTATCAGCTACGGCAACACCATCAAGAAGTCTCGGGACATCCGCTACTTCTACGAGAAAGGCGTGCGCCTGTTCTCCACCGACTCCGAAGCCGACCTGCGCAACATCGCCAAGGCCGCGCCGGGCTCGAAGGTCTATGTACGCATCCTCACCGAAGGCTCGACCACGGCTGACTGGCCTCTGTCGCGCAAGTTCGGCTGCCAGACCGACATGGCCATGGACCTGCTGATCCTGGCTCGCGACCTGGGCCTGGTGCCGTACGGCATCTCGTTCCACGTCGGCTCGCAACAGCGCGATATCAGCGTGTGGGACGCAGCCATCGCCAAGGTCAAAGTGATCTTCGAGCGCCTGAAAGAAGAAGACGGCATCGTTCTCAAGCTGATCAACATGGGCGGCGGCTTCCCGGCCAACTACATCACCCGTACCAACAGCCTGGAAACCTACGCCGAGGAAATCATCCGTTTCCTCAAGGAAGACTTCGGCGACGACCTGCCGGAAATCATCCTTGAACCGGGCCGTTCGCTGATTGCCAACGCGGGTATCCTGGTCAGCGAAGTGGTGTTGGTGGCGCGTAAATCCCGTACGGCTGTCGAGCGTTGGGTGTACACGGATGTGGGCAAATTCTCCGGCCTGATCGAAACCATGGACGAAGCCATCAAGTTCCCGATCTGGACCGAGAAGAAAGGCGAGATGGAAGAAGTGGTCATCGCCGGCCCTACCTGTGACAGCGCCGACATCATGTACGAAAACTACAAGTACGGCCTGCCGCTGAACCTGGCCATCGGTGACCGTCTGTACTGGTTGTCCACTGGTGCGTACACCACCAGCTACAGCGCGGTTGAATTCAACGGCTTCCCGCCGCTGAAATCGTTCTACGTCTAAGCGCAGCGGTACGCTGCAAGAAAACCCGTGATTTTCACGGGTTTTTTGTACCTGCTCAACGCAAAAGCCCCGCGCATCGATTGCCCGGGGCTTTTGTGTGTAAAAAAGAACGTTTCTCGACAACTCGCGGCATAATGCGCGCCGAGAAAACCCATCCAGACAAGCGAGGCGGTCCGTCGTGTTGAAGAAATCCCTGTTTCAGTTGCACTGGTTTTTCGGCATTACTGCCGGGCTGGTGTTGGCCTTGATGGGGATCACCGGGGCTGCGGTCTCGTTCCAGGATGAAATACTGCGGGCACTCAACCCCACAGTGCTGACCGTGCACAAGCAACCGGCAGGGGTACTCCCGCCCGCCGAACTGGTGCGCAAACTCGAAGCTACCGAAGGCAAGGTTGTGTCCATGCTGTGGGTGGAAAGCGAAAGCGGGAACGCCGCCCGTGTCTTCTTCACGCCGCCTGCGGGTGAACGTCGGGGCCAGATGCGCTACTTCGATCCCTACACCGGCAACTACACAGGCGATGCCGTCGGCCAGGAGGTCTTCGGTTTTGTGCTGCAACTGCACCGTTTCCTGGCAATCGGTGACACCGGTCGGCAAATCACCGGCGCCTGTACGCTGATCCTGATTTTCTTCTGCTTATCTGGCCTATACCTGCGCTGGCCACGCCAAGTGGCGAGTTGGCGCGCCTGGCTGACCCTGGACTGGCGCAAAAAAGGCCGCAGTTTCAACTGGGACCTGCACTCGGTGTTCGGCACCTGGTGTTTGCTGTTCTATCTGCTGGCCGCGCTCACCGGGCTGTTCTGGTCCTACGAGTGGTACAGCAATGGCCTGACCCGGTTACTGTCCGACGCCCCGCAAGATGAGCGGGTGCGCCATCGTGGTCCAGCACCTGCCGGTCCCGCACCCACCGCCGACTACAGCGCGATGTGGAGCAGTATCTACAGCAGCGCCGGCCCGGACTTGAGCGCCTATAACATCCGCATGCCTGCGATCGCCGGGCAACCAGCCACGGTGTATTACCTGTTGCAGTCATCGCCCCATGACCGCGCCCTGAATCAGATCAACCTCGACCCGGCCACCGGCGAAATCAAAAGCCATGCCCGCTACAACGACAAAAGCCTCAAGGCACAGTTGCTGACCAGTGTCTATGCGCTGCATGTCGGCAGCTATTTCGGCCTCACCGGCAGGATCATCCTCACCATCACCTCGCTGTGCATGCCGCTGTTCTTTATTACCGGCTGGTTGCTGTACCTGGACCGCCGCCGCAAAAAGCGCCAGGTCCGCAATGCCCGCCAGGGCCTGGTAGATCACCACAGTAACGCACCGGCCTGGTTGATCGGCTTCGCCAGCCAAAGCGGCTTCGCCGAGCAACTGGCCTGGCAGACCGCCGGGCAACTGCAAGCCGCAGGGTTGGCGGTGAAAGTGCAATCGCTTGGCAGCGTCAGCAAGGATGATTTGCGTCAGTCGGACCATGTGCTGTTCGTCGTCAGCACTTTCGGCGATGGCGAAGCGCCCGACAACGCACGCGGGTTCGAACGCAACGTGTTGGGCCACGAGCTCTCCCTCAAGGGCTTGAACTATTCAGTGCTGGCCCTGGGAGATCGCCAATATGAACACTTCTGCGGGTTTGCCCGGCGCCTGCATTTCTGGCTGACCAATCAAGGCGGCACCCCTTTGTTTGCGCCGGTTGAAGTCGACAGCGGTGATCAAGATGCCTTGCTGCACTGGCAACAACAACTGAGCCAGATCACCGGCCATGCACCGACCGCAACATGGGCCAGCGCCAGCTATGAAGGCTGGACGTTGAGCCAACGCACCTTGCTCAACCCTGGCAGCAGCGGCTCGGGTGTCTACCTGATCGGGCTTGCCCCACCCGCCCCCAGAGACTGGCTGGCCGGTGACCTGGTGGAAGTCCTGCCGCGCAACGGCCACGGCGCCATTGAGCATTTGCTGGATGGCCTGGGTATTGCCGGTGCCGAAGATGTAGTCGTCGATGGCCTGGCCCAGCGCCTCGACCAGGCACTGGCCAGCCGCCAGTTGCCCGGCAACCGTGCGCACTTGGTGGGTCTGCATGCCCAGGCGCTGGTGGATGCACTCGTGCCGTTGAGCATGCGCGAATACTCCATCGCCTCGATTGCCAGTGATGGCGTGCTGGAGCTGATCGTGCGCCAGGAACGTCACGCGGACGGCAGCCTGGGCTTGGCGTCGGGTTGGCTCAGCGAACACACGTCCTTGGGCTCGACGATCAGCCTGCGTCTACGCCGCAACAGCAGCTTCCATCTGCCCGCGGCCCCGGTGCCGCTGATTCTACTGGGCAACGGCACCGGCCTGGCAGGCTTGCGCAGCTTGCTCAAGGCCCGGATTGCCGACGGCCAGCAGCGCAACTGGCTGTTGTTCGGCGAACGTAATATCGCCCATGACTATTTCTGCCAGGACGAACTGCAGGGTTGGTTGGCCAGCGGTGACCTGGCATTGCTGGACCTGGCATTCAGCCGCGATCAGGAGGAAAAGATTTACGTGCAGGATCGCTTGCGCGAATCGGCCGAAGTGCTGCGTAAGTGGCTAGCGGATGGCGCGGCGATTTATGTGTGTGGGAGTTTGCAGGGAATGGCGAGCGGGGTGGACCAGACTCTTGTGGATATTCTGGGCAATGAGACGGTGGAACGGCTGATTGAGCAGGGCCGATATCGGCGGGATGTGTACTGACTTCCCTAACCCTCTCCCCACGGGGCATGGGGAGAGGCCGAACAGATCCTGCACACCATCACACCGGCTGCAATTTCTGCTCAAACACCGACACCCCATCCAGATCGCGCAAAATAACCGTCAACTCCGCTGTCTGCCCGTCAATCTGCACTTCGCCGAAGAACTGAAACCCGGCGAACGGAGAGGTGTTTTGCGCCGGCGGGGCTTTCTCGAATACCACTTCGGGGCCGAAGGTTTTATCCAGTGGATTAGGCCCAAAGCTGCCGGCATTCAACGGCCCGGCAACGAACTCCCAGAACGGCTCGAAATCCTGAAACGCCGCACGCTCCGGATGATAGTGATGCGCGGCGCAATAGTGCACGTCGGCGGTCAACCACACATAGTTGCGTACCTGTTGCGCCCGCAGGAACCCCAATAGCTCGGCGATTTCCAGCTCGCGGCCCTGGGCGGCGCCCGGGTCACCGTTGGCAACCGCTTCCCAACGCGGCACGCCGGGACTGACTTCACCGTCCGGCACGCCCAGGCCGATTGGCATGTCGGCGGCGATTACCTTCCATTGGGCTTTGGAGGCCTTGAGTTCACGCTTGAGCCAATCCAGCTGCGCACGCCCCAGGAAGGGTTTGGCGCCGCCCAGGTTATCGTCGTTGGCCGTGCGATAGCTGCGCATGTCGAGCACGAATACGTCCAGCAACGGCCCATAACCGAGCTTGCGGTAGATGCGTGCGTCCTGGTCGGCACTCTGCAGGCGCATCGGCGCATATTCCAGCCAGGCCTGACGCGCACGGCCGACCAAGGCAGTGATGTCCCTGGTCTGATAACGCTCATCCAGTTGTTTGCCGGGTGACCAGTTATTGACCACTTCGTGATCGTCCCACTGCCAGATCTGCGGCACCTCGGCGTTGAAACGACGGACATTCTCGTCCATCAGGTTGTAGCGGTAGTTGCCTCGATATTCATCCAGGGTTTCGGCGACCTTGCTTTTGGCTTCGGTGGTGAGGTTGCGCCAGATGCGTCCGTCTTCGGTGGCCAGTTGCGCCGGTACCGGGCCGTCGGCGTAGATGGTGTCGCCGCTGTGGATAAAAAAGTCCGGCAGGCGCAGGCGCATGGCTTCGTAGATGCGCATGCCGCCGATGTCCGGGTTGATCCCGAAGCCTTGGCCAACGGTGTCACCGCTCCAGACAAAACGGATATCGCGACGCTGTTGCGGCACGCTGCGCAGATGGCCGAACCAGGGCTCGCTGGCCACGCCGGTCTGGGCATCTTCGAAATACACGCGATAGAAAATCGCTTGATCGGCAGGTAATCCGCTCAACTCGACGCGGGCGGTGAAATCACTGCGACTATCGGCCAGAGGCGAGACGAACCTGCGCGGGTTGCTGAACAGGCTGCGGGTATCCCACTCGACCACCATCCGCGCCGGGCGGTCGCAACGGCTCCAGATCATTGCACGGTCGCCGAGCAAGTCGCCGGACTGCACGCCATCGGTCAATTGCGGCAGATCCTTGACCGAAGCGATCACCGCCGGAGCCAGGCCTGGCATCAACAGACCTGCGCCAACAGCTTGCACCACACGGCGGCGGCCGAGATCAAAGTGGCTCATGATGTTTGCCTCGAAGACCCAAAAGGTAACTACATCACGCTTGGATGAATGAGGTGTGACACCCGGCAACCGCTGCAAAATGATCTAAAACTGAGGGGCCATCATCGTTACCGGCGCCTTGAGCTCCTTGACGACAAACGCGGTGCAGACATCCTTGACCCCGGGAAAACCATTTATATGCTGCCTGGCGAACTCACTGAATGCAGCCAGGTCGGTGGCCAAGACTGTCAGTTGATAGTCAAAAGTCCCAGAAACACAGTGACAGGCAATGACCTGCTCAAATGCGCTAATGGACGCTTCAAACGCCTGCATGTGCGCCGTATCTTTTTGCTCCAGCGCCACCTGCACAAACGCGCAAACAGCGTAGCCGAGTGTTTGAGCATCGATGTTGGCATGATAGCCACGAATCACACCGGCCTCTTCAAGCCTCTTGACCCGGCGCCAGCAGGGCGAAGCGCTCAAGGACACCCATTCGGCAAGTTGTGCACAGGAAAGCCTGGCGTCGCGCTGAAGTGCAGCGAGCAATCGACGATCAGTAGCATCTATTTTTACTTTTGCCACCTTGGTTCACCTCACCCAGCCTGGAAGTCTTGTGCCCGGTCGCTGCAACGAACAGGACGTTAACACACGACTTTTAAGGCCTGCATGTCCTAAACATCCAGCAAAACTTCCTCAATCAAGACACAGCAGGACGGCTAAAAGAACCAACAACAGTAACAGGGGGTTGAGCAAAAACCGGTGCCAGGCAGTGCGAATGGGCGAGGTGTTCGGCCGGTCAGACATAGGTGAGCCAATGGGCATAAGCCTCATCAACCCCTTGTACGGCTGAGAAGTAAGCTTGTTGGATTTGCCGCGTGATTCCCCCCCGCCCCCCGTCGCCGATTGTTCGCCCATCGAGCTCGCGAATGGGTGTGACTTCCGCCGCTGTACCGGTAAAGAACGCTTCGTCGCAGCAATACACCTCATCACGGGTGATGCGTTTTTCCAGGACTTCAAACCCGAGATTTTGCGCGATGACTTTCACCGAGTTCCGGGTGATGCCATCCAGGCAAGAGGCCAGGTCGGGGGTGTAAATCACCCCATCGCGCACCACGAAGATATTTTCTCCGGCGCCCTCGCTTACATATCCCTCGGTATCCAGCAACAGCGCCTCGTCAAACCCCAGCGATGTAGCCTCCCGGCTTGCCAGGATCGAGTTGATGTAATAACCGCACGCCTTGGCGCGGACCATCGAAGCATTGACATGATGGCGGGTAAACGATGAGGTTTTCACCCGAATCCCCTTCTCCATGCCTTCATCGCCCAAGTAAGTACCCATGGTCCATCCGGCGACTGCCACATGAACCCGATTATCCGTGGCCGCAATGCTCAGGACATCCGCGCCTATCCACACCAATGGCCGCAAGTAGCAAGCGCGATAGTGGTTCGCTCTTACTACTTGCTCGCAGGCATTACGAATCGCCGCAGGATCGAATGGAATATCCAACTGAAAAATCCTGGCCGAATTGAACAGACGCCGGACATGCTCGTTCAAACGGAAAACCCCAGGGCCTCGTGCCGTTTCGTAGACACGGATGCCTTCAAATACCCCCAGTCCGTAATGCAGGGTATGGGTCAAGATGTGCGCGTTGGCGGCGCGCCATTCAATCAACTCGCCATCCATCCAGATTTTTCCGTCACGATCAGACATCGACATGGCTATGCCTCCAAGCCCCGCAAGGGGTCATCGTTCATTATTTGGATGATTTCAGGCTGAATGCTTCAACGGCATCAGTTGCGCCTTTGGCCAACCAACCAGCATCGGAATGCAGTGCGATAAAAATCACGCCCAGCGCCTGGTAATGGCTGGCCTGTTCGACTGACGTAGCAAAGATCCCCACTGCTTTTGAATGCCGGCGGCCGGCTTGCAGCACTGTGTCGATGGCGGTCGTTACATCGTTATGGCCGACTTGCCCCAACAGCCCCATGCTGGCGGACAAATCAGCGGTACCGATGAACAGACAATCCACGCCTTCGACTTGCGCAATGGCATCGACCTGCTCAACACCTGCGGCAGACTCGATCTGAACAATGGTGCAGGCCTGGTTGTTCGCGGACAGGACATAGCTGGCATCCAACCCATAACGTCCCGCCCGGACCATACCGGCAATGCCTCTGACACCGTCCCGCCCCTTGAGCGCAAAACGCATGGAGGCCACGGCGGCCTGAGCCTGAGCGGCACTGTCGATGTTTGGAAAGATGATGGTTTGCGCCCCACAATCCATCGCGCGCTTGACCTGGGCCGGGTCGTTGGCGGTCACCCGCACCGCGCCAGCAGCCCTTGAACCATTAGCAGCGGCTGCGTCAATAGCTCGCAGTTGCGCTGCAATATCTTGGTTATCGCCAGGGCCGTGCTCGACATCGATAACCAGCCAGTCAAACCCGCAGTGGGCAATCAACTCGGTGACTGCCGGGCTGGCGAGCGTCACCCAACATCCCACGGTGGGTTTGGCATTCAATAGGTATTGCTTGATGGCATTTGCATTAGGCATGGCGGGCTCCCGGCGTCTAGGTGCGATGGTTATCGCAGGCCTATGGTAGGCAGACGCCAGGGGAGGAACTTACGCATTTGGTGAACGCAAATGCGCCGCTACAGAACAACCATTCGATTTTTTTGCCGTTCACCAATCAGTTGTTTCAATACCCGAAAAAGGTATGCCAACGGATCAGGCTTTCACAGGGCCAATCGCTAACTCGACCTTTTCCGGACGCTTGATCAAGGCATACACCAACCCAGTCAACAAGCTGCCGGCAACAATTGCCAGCAAATACAGCAGCGCATGATTGATCGCGTTGGGGATCAGCATCACAAACAAGCCGCCGTGGGGCGCCATCAGCTTGCAACCGAAATACATCGACAACGCTCCGGTGAGCGCGCCCCCGACAATACTCGCCGGGATCACCCGCAGCGGGTCCTTGGCGGCAAACGGAATCGCCCCTTCGGAAATAAAGCACATGCCCAGGACCAACGCGGCCTTGCCAGCTTGGCGCTCGGTCTGGGCAAACTTGTGGCGAGCCAGAAAGGTCGCGATGCCCATACCAATCGGCGGCACCATGCCAGCGGCCATGACGGCGGCCATCGGTGCGCCACTCTGGGCCGCCAGCAACCCCACAGAGAATGCATAGGCGGCCTTGTTGATCGGCCCGCCCAGGTCGACGCACATCATCCCACCCAACAAAATGCCCAGCAGCACCGCGTTGGCCGTGCCCATGTTGCTGAGGAAATCCGTCAGCCCGACGAGCATCTTCGCCACGGGTGGGCCGACCAGATAAATCATCGCCAGGCCGGTGAACAAGCTTGCCAGCAACGGGATGATCAGGATGGGTTTGAGCGCTTCCAGACTCTGGGGCAAACGCACCGCACGGGTGATCAGCTTCACGCAATAGCCCGCCAGGAAACCGGCGAGAATCCCACCGATAAACCCTGCGCCCAAGGTGCTGGCCAACAAGCCACCAATCATGCCGGGCGCAAGCCCCGGACGATCGGCAATCGAGTAGGCGATATACCCCGCGAGCAGCGGCACCATCAGCATGAATGCCTGGTCGCCGACGCTTTTCAACGCCGCCGCCAAAGTGCCTGGCTGTTCAAAGGCATGAATGCCGAAGACAAACGACAGCGCGATCAGCAAACCACCGGCCACCACCATCGGCAACATATACGACACGCCGGTCAGCAGATGCTTGTAAACGCCGGTCTTCTCGGATTTGGCCGGCGCACCGCTGGCCACACTTTCCAGTGCGCCTTCGGCGAGGGCCTTATCAAGGATCGCTTGCGACTGCTTGAGCGCAATCCCGGTGCCACAGCGGTAAATTTTCTTGCCTGCAAAACGCTCGGTGGCGACGTCAATATCTGCCGCCAGCAGGACTACGTCGGCATCGCGAATGGCCTGCGGGCTCAAAGGCGTGCGTGCGCCGACGGAGCCCTGGGTTTCCACCTGCAAGTCATAGCCCAGGCGCCTGGCCGTTTGCTGCAAGGCCTCGGCGGCCATGAAAGTGTGCGCCACACCTGTCGGGCAAGCAGTGATTGCCACGATGCGTGGCACATTTTGCGTCGCTTGCGGTGCCTCAGACTCGACGTATACCTGAGCCTCTTCTGCTCCCCTGCGCAGCACGGCCTCTACTTCCTGCAGGGCCTGGGCCGGGGTGCTCTGGAACACTCGCTTGCCGACAAAACGCTGCATATCCACCGGTGTACTGCTTACCAGCAGCACCCACTCGGCGGCGTCGATGGTGGCTTGGGACAACGCACGCTCTGGATGTTGGGTATCCACCACTTCGACGCTGGTGCTCCAACCCTGGCGCTGCGCGGCTGCGTCCAACAAGCGGGCGCACAGCACACTGGTGACCATGCCATTCGGGCAGGCGGTAACAATGGCTAACTTCATGGCAAACCCTCTTATTTTTCTGTCAGCGGGCGCACGACAACGCCGCTTTCGAGGCGCTTCAACTGCGCGTCATTGGTAATGCCAAAACCGATCTGCATCACAGCCATGGCGGCAATCGCGGTGGCACGGGTCAGGGTTGCTTCGGGCTGGTCTCCCTCAAGCAAACCGTGGAGCATCCCGGCCAACAACGAATCACCCGCGCCAACCGTGCTGGCGACGCTGACCTTCGGCGGTGTCGCGTGCAGCGTGGTGCCTGGGCTGAACCAATTGACGCCGTCGGCGCCATGGGAAACCACCACATGCTCGATGCCCTGCAGGTGCAAGCGCTGGGCCACCTGGGCCTGTTGCGTGACGGTATCTGTCGGGCAGTCCAGGGCCTCGGCCAACTCGACCGTGTTGGGCTTGATCAACCACGGGCTAGCAGCCAGGGCGGCGCGCAAGGCATCACCACTGGTATCCAGGGCAACTTTCAAGCCCTGGCCTTTCAATTGCAGTAACAACGTGAGCAACCACTGCGCAGTGACACCGCGAGGCAGGCTGCCGGCGACCACCACTGCGTCATGCCCCGGCGCAATCCGCACCAACTCATCGAGCAACGCCTGTTGTGCCTGCTCGCTGACCAATGGCCCCGGCGCATTAATGTCAGTCACCCGACCGTCCTGCTCGGCAATCTTGATATTGCTGCGGGTTTCGCCCGGCACCCGGATAAACGCATCGACAAAACCGCGACGGGCGATCAAGGCCTCGAACGCCTGGGGATTGTCTTCACCGAGAAAGCCGCCGACGGTCACCTGATGACCTAGGTCGGCCAGTACCTGGGCCACATTCAGGCCTTTGCCGGCCGCATGGGTGAGCATGGTTTCACTGCGATTGACCTCACCCGGCTGCAAACGCGCCAAGCGTACGGTCAGGTCCAGCGCCGGGTTCAGCGTCAGACTTAAAATCCTTGCCATTTACACGGCCTCCACAAGGGCTCGCACTTCGGCGGGCGAGCCCACCACCAGTGCTTTTTGCGCCAGGCCCCGGGCCTCGCTCAGACTGAATTCACGCACCCGCGCCTTCACCTCAGGAATGCTGCGGGCCGACACGCTCAACTCATCAACCCCCAGGCCAACCAACACCGGCACGGCCAGAGGGTCTGCCGCCAATTCACCGCACACCCCGACCCATTTGCCATGGGCATGGGCGGCGCGCACGGTGATGTCGATCAACTGCAATACCGCCGGATGCAGGCCATCGGCCTGCGCCGAAAGGGTCGGGTGGCCACGGTCGATGGCCAGGGTGTACTGGGTCAGGTCGTTGGTGCCGACGCTGAAAAAGTCCACTTCCCTGGCCAGTACCGGGGCCAGCAATGCGGCCGACGGGACTTCGATCATGATCCCCAGTTGCAGGTCCGCTACCGGGATTTCCTGGCGCAGGCGCTCGGTCATCTCACGGGCCAGGCGCCACTCATCGACGCTGCTGACCATGGGAAACATGATGCGCAGCGGCCGGTTGTCTGCCGAACGCAACAACGCACGCAGTTGCGCTTCCATGATGTGCGGACGCTGCAGGGTCAGGCGAATACCACGCACGCCGAGGAAGGGATTTTCTTCCTTGGCGATCGGCCAGTAGGGCAACGGTTTGTCGCCGCCGACGTCGAGGGTGCGCACCACCAGCGGTCGTCCGTCCAGCCCGTCGAGGACGCGCCGGTATTCGGCTTCCTGGGTCGCTTCGTCCGGAACTTGCTGGTGGGCCATGAAAATCAGCTCGGTGCGCAACAGACCGATGCCTTCGGCGCCCTGCTCCACTGCTGCGGCGACGCCTGCGCTCTCACCGATATTGGCAAAGACTTCGACGGCATGCCCATCGCGGGTCAGGGCCGGCTCATGACGTTGCGCGGCGGCAGCCTGCAGACGTTGCTCGCGGCTGTCGCGCTCGAAGGTGGCGCGTTGCAAGGTGCTGGCGTCGGCGTCCACATGCAGGCGGCCACGCTGGCAGTCGAGCAACAATGGCGTACCTGCGGCCAGCAGCAACACTGCCGGGCCTGCGCCGACCAGCGCCGGGATCCCCAGGGCCCGCGCGACGATGGCGCTGTGGGCGGTTGCCCCACCTCGCGCGGTGAGAATCCCGGCGACTCGCGCTGGATCCAGGCGAGCCACGTCCGAGGGGCCGACTTCATCCATCACCAGGATGTAAGGCTCTTCAGGTTCCTGGGCGGTTTCAACACCGCACAGTTGTGCCAGCACCCGACGGCCGATATCCCGCAGGTCGGCGGCACGCTCGGCGAGCAAGGCATCCTGCAGGGATTCCTGCTGCCTGGCGGCGGCTTCGATCACGCTCATCCACGCGGCCTCGGCGCTTTCGCCTTGCTTGAGGCGGGTATCGACATCATCGGTCAACTCCGGGTCATCGAGCATTTCCTGGTGCGTGATGAAAATCTCGCGGATGGCCTTGGAACTGCTGCGCTCGATCAACCCCTGGATATCGCGACGCACATCAGCCAGAGCAGCGTGCAGGCGCTCGCGTTCAATGGCCGCAGACTCGCCACGTAACGGATACTCAAAGGGCTGCAATACCTGAATATGCGCCGGGCCGATAGCAATGCCGGGAGCAGCGGCGATAGCCTGGACCAGGCTGCCGGATGCCGGCGCGCAGAGCCGCGGCTCGGCCTCGACCATTTCAACCACGGCGCTGACTGCCGGTAACGGCTCGACGGTTTCACCCAAGCCCGCTTCTACCGCCGCCACCATGGCCGGCAAGGCATCGGCAGCGATGCCGGGCTCAGCAATAAATTCCAGTACCTGGCCACGACGGGCCCCGAGACTGAGCAGTTTGCTCAAGCTTTTCACCGACACCGCAGCACCCTGCCCGTCGACAATGCGCACACGGATTTCACCCTCGAAGTTTTTTGCCATCTGCGCCAGGACCTTTGCCGGGCGCGCATGCAGGCCGTGGGCATTGGCCAGGGCAATGCGTGCATTCGGCCAGTCGGCAGGCAGTTCGCCGCCGAGCACTTCCAGTACGGCACGGCTGCTGGTGGCGCGCCCCAGTTCATGGCCGCGTCCTTCGATCAGCAACGCACACAGGCGCTCGAGCAAGGCTTGATGGGCTTCACCCAGGCTAGCCAGGCAGAACAGACCGTTCAACGGCTGCCCCAGGTAACGCATGGGTTTGTCCGGAGTGACGAAGGCAAGGCCGGGGCGCTTGACCGTTTGCTCGCTGTGCAACCACCACAGACCATCCCCCAGGGGCAGAGCGTCGACTTGTTGCAATACGGCAGCAAAGCCATTGCTCACGCAATCGGCCTGGCGCAACAGCCGGGCGCCGCGCCAGACCAGCTCTTCAAAATCGTCTGCCGAAACGCCCAGGCCAATCATCTGCGCGTCCAGGGCCAGCTCTTGCGGGGCACCTTGCAGCAGTTTGAGCAACGCTTCGGCAGAACTGGCGCGCGACAAGGCCTGGCCCAGATCGGTCTCGCCAAGGGCACGGGTCAACAATTGCAGCAGCCGCAGGTGTTCATCGGATTTGGCGGCAATGCCAATCGCCAGGTAGACGATCTGGCCATCCCCCCAATCCACCCCTTCGGGGAATTGCAGCAAGCGCACCCCCGTGGCGAATACCTGATCTCGGGTTTCTGGGGTGCCGTGGGGAATCGCAATACCTTGGCCTAGAAAGGTCGAGCCTTGAGCTTCACGGGCTTGCAAGCCACTCAAGTAGCCTTCGGCAACCAGGCCGCTGGCCACCAGATTGTTAGCCAGCAATTGCAAGGCAGCAGATTTATCCACAGCCGTCTGGCCCATGGATATCTGCTCTACGGTGAGCTCAAGCATGCCTTTCTCCTAGTTAGTGCGAGGTGCGCACTAGGTATTGTTTTGAACAAATCAGGGTAAGCGGGTTGCGAATTACTGACTGATCGGTCAGATGGCAGTGATCAATCAGCCGCGAACGTCGTAAAAATACCCTTGCTGAAACGTTTAATCTAGAATTTATGGAAGATTACTTGTTAATTCTTCATCCTTGAAGCGCCACTCGGCGCATGTGCGCTGACAAGAGTCATCTGCAGTAATCGGTTACGATTGGACAAAATGTCGGGGCAAGCTTCAGAAAACAAGGAAATCCCGGTTTGAAACTCAGTGATATTGCTCGTCTGGCCGGTGTATCAGTCACCACCGCCAGCTACGTCATCAACGGCAAGGCCGAACAGCAACGGATCAGCAGCGCGACCGTCGAACGGGTGCGTGCGGTGGTTGAGGAACATGGCTTCACGCCCAACCCCCAGGCCGCCGGACTGCGCAGCCGGCACACGCGCACCTTGGGCTTTATCTTGCCGGATCTGGAAAACCCCAGTTACGCACGGATCGCCAAGCTGCTGGAACAAGGCGCACGGGCCCGTGGCTACCAGTTGCTGATCGCCAGTTCCGACGACGATGCCAACAGCGAGCGCCAGTTGCTGAAACTGTTCCGCGCCAGGCGCTGTGATGCGTTATTCGTTGCCAGTTGCCTGCCCGCCAGCGACGACAGTTACCGCGAGCTGCAAGCCAAAGGCTTGCCGGTCATTGCGATTGACCGGGTGATGGAGTCTACGCAGTTTTGCTCGGTAGTCAGCGATGACCGCCAGGCCTGTGAGCAACTGACCAGCAGCCTGCTGCAACCCGTGCCACGGCAAATCGTGCTGATCGGCGCTCGCCCGGAACTGAGCATCAGCCAGGAGCGCGCGGCAGGCTTTCGGCAAGCGCTCAAGGATTTCAAGGGGGACGCGCTGGTCGAGCACGGCGAAGCCTTCAGCCGCGATTGCGGCCGGCAACTGATGGAGCAATTGCTGCAAAGCCTGGGGCATTTGCCTGAAGCGCTGGTGACGACCTCTTATGTCCTGCTGCAAGGGGTGTTTGACGCGCTGCATGATTTTCCGCTCAGGTCCCGATCGCTGCGCCTGGGCACCTTTGGCGATACCCAACTGTTGGACTTCCTGCCATTGCCGGTCAACGCCATGGCCCAACAGCATTCGCTGATTGCCGATACCGCCCTGCGCCTGGCGCTGACAGCGATTGAACAGCAGCAGTACCAGCCAGGTGTCCACGCCATTGGCCGCACATTCAAACAGCGTATCCACGAGGCCTGACGGTGGACCTGGTCGACAGCCACACGCATTTGGACTTCAAGGACTTCGACGACGACCGTGACGAAGTCCTCAAGCGCAGTCGCCAACTGGGCGTGCGGCGCATGGTGGTGCTGGGGGTTTATCAACGCAATTGGCAACGGTTGTGGAACCTGGTGCAACAGGACGCCGACTTATACGCGGCTTTCGGCTTGCATCCGGTGTACCTGGATGAGCATCGCGCCGCCGATATCACTGAGCTTGGCGACTGGCTGGCCCGTCTCAAAGGCCATCGCCAAGTGTGCGCGGTGGGCGAGATTGGCCTGGACTATTTCCTAGAACAGCTAGACCGCGAACGCCAACGGGCGCTGTTCGAAGCCCAACTGCAATTGGCCGTAGACTTCCAACTGCCAGCCTTGCTGCATGTGCGCCGCAGCCATGCGGCGACCATCGCCACCCTCAAGCGTATTCGCCTGCCCAGGGGCGGCATCATCCATGCCTTCGCCGGCAGCCGCGAAGAAGCCCGCGAATACATCAAGCTGGGTTTCAAGCTTGGCCTGGGCGGCGCCGCGACCTGGCCCCAGGCTTTGCGCATGCACAAGGTCATCGCCCAATTGCCACTGGAATCGGTGGTACTGGAAACCGACTCGCCAGACATGGCACCCGCCATGTACCCCGGCCAGCGAAACAGCCCCGCTCACCTGCCGGACATCTGCCGCGCCCTGGCCGAAAAAATGGCCATCAGCCCATCGATGCTGGCCGAAGCGAGCACCCGCAATGCCTGCGAAGTATTCAATTGGTAACGGCCCGCCGAACTCACACCCGAAACGCGCCAATCAGTTGCTTGAGTTCAATGACCTGCAAGGATAACTGCCGGCTGGCCGCTTCGGTCTGATGCGCACCCTGGGCTGCGTGTTCGCCAGCGCGATTGATTTCAACGATGTTCTGGTCAATATCCTGAGCCACTGCCGTCTGTTGCTCCACGGCGGCGGCGATCTGCTGGTTCTGATCGACGATCATGCCCACCGCACCGAGAATGTTTTCCAGGGCTGACTGGACTTTTTCCGACTGCCCGACCGTGCCACTGGCCATTTGATGGCTGCTGCCCATGGCCTTCACTGCAGCACCCACGCCATTGTGCAGCTTGGTGATCATTTGCTCGATTTCCTCGGTCGATTGCTGGGTGCGCCGCGCCAGGTTTCGCACTTCGTCCGCGACTACGGCAAAACCACGCCCCTGTTCACCCGCCCGCGCCGCCTCGATGGCGGCATTCAGCGCCAGCAGGTTGGTTTGTTCGGCAATGCTCTTGATCACCTCCAGCACCGTGCTGATCGCCTGGCTATCGATTGCCAATTGGTTGATGACCTGCACTGACTGATCGATCTCGTCCGCCAGTCGCGCAATGCTGCCTTGCTGGGATTGCACCAGGCCCCGACCGCTGAGGGTTTCATCATTGACGCTGTGAGCGCTGCTGACAGCTGCCGCTGCGCTGCGCGCCACCTCATGGGCAGTGGCAGACATCTGGTTCATGGCGGTTGCCACCTGTTCAATCTGACTGCGCTGGCTGGAAACCGCCTGGTTACTGCGAGCCGAAACCGACTCGACCTGCCTGGCCTGGTGCTCGACTTGCTGGATAGTCTGCCCGACCTGCTCGATCAAGTCGTGAATCTTGGCCACGGTGCCATTGAAGACCTGGCCCAGATCTCCCAGCTCATCACGACTGTCGCCCTTGAAGCTGACCGTCATGTCGCCCGCCGCGACTTTCTCCATCATCGCCCCCAATCGCCGTAGCGTGGTGAGGGTGGAGGCATAAAACCCGCCGTACAAATAGACGATCAGCAAGAATACCGCCGCCAGCGCTGCAACCAGCACCAGCATATGCGTGCGGTTTTGCGCCAGGCGTTGTTGCAGTTGCTGGTCGAGAAAGGACAGTGTCGCATCGTCCAATTGATAGGTCTTGGCCATCAGCCCACTGACTTCGTCGTAAAAGCCCTGCCACGGCGCATCAAGGATCTGTGCCATCACCACCTGCTCTTCGAACAGCTCGCTACCTTGCTTGAGGCTGGCCTGGCTGGCCTGGGCTGCACCATCAAGTGCGGCATGGGCGGCTTTGCTGGCCCCCAGGGCGTCCTGCAGCTTCAGGCCGTATTCGGCCTGCAGTTTTTCCAGTTGCTGCAACAACTCGTCAAAACGCGTGCTGGAGGACGAGTTGAGAAAGCCCTGCCCCAAGGAATACGCGCCCATTGCCCGCCCCTCGCCCAGGGTTTGCGTGATGTGTGGCGTGACGCCGGTAATCAGTTCGCTCAGTTGCCGTAAGTCACTTTGCGGGTCGCGGCTCAAGCCTGACTGGCTGGCGATGATCTGGCTGAACATCTGCGCCTTGTTGAGCAGCTTGCCGATCAGCGCGCTTTTGCTCAGCAAAGAGGACTCAGCTTGTTGGGACTGGAAGGCCGCAATCATTTCGTCGCGCTTGCCATCAAACTCCGCAACTTGCTGCGGATCGGCGGCCATGGTTTGCAAACCCTGCAAGCGCTGCAGCACGTTTTGCTCCAGTGCGCCGATCTTGCTTTCTATATCGCCGGCCTTGCCCGATTGCCCCAGGGTCGCGTTGATCTGCACCTGATTGTTGAGGGTTTCAAGGTCGCGGCGCAGAGCCAGGCTGCTGCCCAGCAGGTCCAGGCTCTGCAGGGCAACCTGTGTGCCCTGGAACTCGCGCCAGGAATCGCGCACCAGATAGTAATTGGTCACCAGCATCGGCAGAAAAAACAACACACTGATCAAGCTGAACTTCATGCCGAAGCTCAGGCGATTCATTAACGCGATGGCGGGATAGAGCAAGCTCTTCACAGATGGACTCCCTTTTCTTTTATTTTTATTGAGCCGCAGGGGCGGCGGCAGATTGCCACTACCGGGCGCGCTGTCTATATAGCTTAAATCGGCGGGGGGGTTTGTAACTTAAGGTTAACGCGAGGGGAAAGCGGGTTATTTGATAGGTGCGGGAATGATTTTTTGAACGGCCTAAGGGTCAGCACTTCAAGGTTGTTGAGGAGAGCAGTCGTTTGGGTTGGGGTACATATCCGTTGCTGCGGTTATGGCTGATATGGGTTCCGCCCTTACGGCGGGTCACTTTGGAAAAGCCCCAAAGTAACCAAAGGGCTCTTGCCCCACCACTCGGCACCTCGCTCAGGCTCGGTGTGCCCGCATTCAGGCATTGCTCCGTGGGCCCGCTGCCATCGGCCATCCATGGCCGGGGGCAGCTACCCCGGCATCCTGCCGGGGTGCCCACTGCGCAATACCTGCCTGCGGCCAGCGTGGTTTAACGGGGCGCCTAAGATCAAGATCACAATCAAGAGCCAGAGCAGATCAACAGACCGCTGACGTTGTCAGCGAATAAGGATGTAAAGGCAACAGCGCGTACGCTCACGATCAGGTCGGCTGTCAGGCCGCCGCGCTCTGTTTTTGATTTTGACTTTGATCTTAGGCGCCCCGTTAAACCACGCTGGCCGCAGTCCGATATTGATTTGGGGGGTAAACCGGCAGGACGCCGGTTTAGCCGCGCTGGGCCATGGATGGCCCATCGCGGCGGCCCCCCCGAATCAATGTCGGACTGCGGGCATGCCGAGCCTGAGCGAGACACCGAGTGGTGGGGCAAGAGCGCTTTTGGTTACTTTTGGGGCTCTTTTCCAAAAGTGACCCGCCGTAAGGGCGGAACCAATATCAGCCATAACCGCAGCAACGGATATGCCCCAACCCCAACCCCAACCAAACACGACCAACCTCTCAAATACCTTAAAAAGGACCGGGCCTCAGGGCAAAACCGTCCATATTGCAAACCCTGCGTACCACAGCACCGCGGCACGCAGCAGCAACTCCCACAAGCGATCAAGGCTGTTGATACCGTCGGCACCGACTATCGGTGGGGGAATCTCGCCGGCAACAAGGCCGACTTTTTCGACCAACTGTGCCGCACTGATATCCCAACTCAGCAGCTCATGCAGCATGACGCGGCTGACCGCGACAAAATTGCCCACCAGGGCGAAACTGGCGGCCAACAGGCGCACCGGCAGCCAGTCAAACGCGTGGCGCAATTGCCCGGCGCGCTCTGCCAGCATCGGGTTTTGTGCCTGCTCACTGGCCAGCGCCAGCAAGCGATAAGCCAAGGCCGCCACAGGACCTAACAGGAAATACCAGAAAATCACCGCAAAGAAACTCTGATAGGCCTGCCACAGCAAATACCCCTGGACTTTCTCCAGCAGTTGTTCGCCGCTGTCCGCGCCGATCCCCAGGTCGCGCTCGGCTACATGCTCAGCCGCTTGCAAGTCGCCACGACGCCACGCATCGCGAAACGGCCCAAGCCCGGCGAGCAGGTCACCGCGCCCCAGGCTGTAGATCACCACCAACAGATGCACCGGCAGCGCCAGCAACCCATAAGCCACCGGTTCCAGCACTAGCAATAACAGACCCAGTAGCATCACCGGCAACAAGACCAGCAACACCAGAATCAGCCATGGCTGCGTGCCCAGGCGCGAGCTGGATTCAAGCTTGGCCAGCTCGCGCAACCAGCCAGCGTCGCGTTGTACCCGCTGGCGCAAGGCCGAGAATTTCTCGATCCACACCGCCAGCAATAAAACCAGAAAACTCATTGTGCGTGTCCTCCATCCTGCAAGGCGCTGCGAAAACGCGCCCAATCAAAAGCCGGTCCAGGATCGGTCTTGCGTCCCGGGGCGATGTCGCTATGGCCACAAATGCGCTGGCGGGTGATGTCCGGATAGGCCGCCAGCAATAGGCGACTCAGTTCGATTAACGAGTGATATTGGTCATCGGTAAACGGCTGGTCGTCGGTACCTTCAAGCTCTATTCCCAGGGAAAAGTCATTGCACGTTTCACGCCCCTCGAAGATCGACACACCTGCGTGCCAGGCTCGCGCCAGGCAAGAGACAAACTGCGTCACGGCACCATCGCGCTCAATCAGAAAATGCGCCGACACCCGTAGCGCGGCAATACTTTCAAAGTAGGGATGTTCCGTGACGTCCAGGTTATTCTGGAAAAACTCCCGCACTTTGCCGGTGCCGAACTGCGCCGGCGGCAAGCTGATGTTGTGCACCACCAGCAGGGAAATCTCGCCGCCGGGACGTTCATTGAAGTTGGGCGATGGGCAATGCCGGATGCCCTGGCACCAACCACTGGTGGGGTCCAACTGCATACGGGTTCCTTGAGCAAGACTGGGGGACTCAGTATGCCGCGATCAGCCCTGTGGTTGCGATCATTTGACGCGATTGAGTTGACGCAGATTGCCGACCACCGAGGCCAGCGCTCGATCAAACAGCAGCACTTGATCCAGAGTCCGTGCCCCGCCGTTGCACGATCGCGTGTGCTGTTCAAGCAGCTCACTGCGACGTCGCTCATCATGGGTAAAGGCGGTGAATTCCTGCAATAGCCGGGAAAAAATCGTCGGATCATCACCAAACTCGTTCAGCAGGCACTGCACCACTTGCTCGATGCGCAGGTACAGACTATCGCGCTGAGGGCCGTCCAGCCTGCCCCACCCCATGGCTGCCATGCCGATTTCATTCAGCAAGCACCGCGCCGGGTGGCTGCCACGGCTGAAGAAGCTCTTGTCCAACACTGCGACTTTTAACAGAGGAATCTGCAGGCGGACGATCAGCACCTTGAGGGAATCGGGTAAGGCAGGGTCGTCAAGGATGAACTCGAACAGCATTGCGATCAGGTTGATCACGTCTTCGTCAGCAACGTCTACCACCCGCGATTTACCACTCTTGACGCTGACTCGGGTCAACAGTTCTTCCAACTGGTTGCGCAGATCAAAGTCATCCTCGGCTGCGGGTTCTGGCACGTATTGCTGTAAATGGGACAGCAAGCGCAGCAAGTCGCGAGTCGAGATTGGCTGGGCCTGGGCCCTGGCTTCCAGGGTCGGCGCCACACGACCGCGTACAGTAAACAACAGCTCTTGCAGAGCGGCGAATACCTGCTGGTCGCTATCCGCCAGGTACTCATCCACAGGACTAACCTCGACGATCGGGCTGACCCGGCTGCAACGCTCACCGGAGCGCCGCGAAGGTACCGCCTTGAGTTCGGGCAATACACCGGTGGCGACCAATAATTGATTGGCGTCGCCATACAATTGATCCGCATCGCTGAGCACGTACTGTTCAAACAGCTTGAGCATGATCAACTTGACCCGGATCTCGACTCCCAGGGTTCGCCCCGCATGCAGGAAGTACTCGCAGAGCAGCGCCGGGCCAAGAGGGTTTTTGCGTTCATCGAGCCGCTTACCCAGCAGCGCCCCCAAGCGGGCCGTCAAATGCCCAAGGGCCAGGCCGTCACGGTGTAAGGTCCTGCCCAGCATGGCTTCCAGTGCGACAGCTTTTCCGCTGTCATCAACCGACATGCCAGATTGTGCCTCGTAGGACACCTTCGGCAGCAATTACATCTCGCCCTGCCCGGCCAGCCCGAGGTTGTCGAACGCTTGGAAAAACTGCTCCATGAAGCCACGCTCGAAATTCTTGCGCTTGAGGCGCAGGTCGCGCATGGCTTCAAAGAAAATGTTCTGGTCAAAGTTGTTACGGGCCTTGTCAGCCATTTCGAACAACGTGTCATCGGCGTTATCGAACAGCTCCTGCAAACCCCGAGCAAGTTGCTGCGCCGCCTTATCACGAACCTGAAGCACAACCACCGGTAGACGGGCGAGCGGTGTCGGTGTCACCTGTGCGTCATTGTGCATCCTGGCCTCCTGAAAACGGCGGGGGTCGGTTTATCACCACAACTATCTGGACGCCACCGGTACGTCAAAGCTATGGCGCCAATTGCAAGGCGCAGGATTATCTTGCAAACAGGCCCTGTCGCGCCAGCAAACTCTGTATTTGCTTTGCAATCAGGCAGGCCTGGCCAATTGCCCCTCTCTAGCGCCTTGGGTTAGGCGCCGCCATAGCCCTATAATTGGGCCACTTTGTTTGTGGAGCCCGTTATGCCGAATCTACGTCTCGCCGACCTGACCGCCGAAATCGAAGCCAACGTGCGCCGCGCATTGTTGGAGGACGTCGGCAGCGGCGACATCACCGCGCAACTGATCCCGGCCGAACGGCTGGCCAAAGCCACGATCATCACCCGCGATGCCGCGGTCATCAGTGGTACCGCCTGGGTCGATACCGTGTTCCGTCAACTCGATCCGCGTGTCGCCGTGCATTGGCAAGTGCACGATGGCGAGCGCGTCAGCCCCGACCAGGTGTTGTTCCACCTCGAGGGCCCCGCTCGCTCGTTGCTGACCGGTGAACGTAGCGCGTTGAATTTTTTGCAACTGCTGTCAGGCGTTGCAACGCGTGCGCAGTACCTTGCGGATTTTGTCGCCACCACGCAGGTCAAGCTGCTGGACACTCGCAAGACGCTGCCGGGCCTGCGACTGGCGCAAAAATATGCGGTGACCTGCGGCGGTTGCCACAATCACCGCATCGGCCTGTACGACGCCTTCCTGATCAAGGAAAACCATATCGCCGCCTGCGGGGGCATTGCCCAAGCCATCGAGGCCGCCCACAGAATTGCCCCGGGCAAGCCGGTGGAGGTCGAGGTGGAAAGCCTGCAGGAACTGCGCGAAGCACTGGCGGCGGGTGCCGATATCATCATGCTGGATGAATTGAGCCTGGATGACATGCGCGAGGCGGTGCGATTGAACGGCGGCAAGGCCAAGCTGGAAGCCAGCGGCGGAATCAATGAACGCACGTTGCTGCCGATTGCCGAAACTGGTGTGGACTACATCTCTATTGGTGCGATGACCAAGGATGTGAAGGCGGTGGACTTGTCGATGCGCCTTAGCATCTGAAGAGGCCGCACGCTGCAAGAGGGTCGGTGACCACTTGCAGCGTGCGGCTTGTCGCTTGTTGCTGGTTTCAGACCACCAGATTGTTCATCTCGCAGTACTCGTTCCACTCGACACCCAGCACTTCAGCGGCCTCTTTGTGCAAGACCAGACGTGCCGCTTCAAATTCCTCCGGCGTGCTGGTGTACTTAAGGGTCAATTCCCAGGGCTGCAAGCCCTGGCTCTCGGCCTCGTCCTCGAATGCCCACTGGATCTGGTCGCGCTGATCATCGGCGCTCAGCTCCTTGATCTCTTGTTTAAGCTGCGGCGATTCCTCAAGGTATTTATCGAGGGCTGCCTGGTGCCGAACTTCCTGGGTCATTTCTGTCGTGGTCATGTCGTTCTCTTAGATCGAGGAATGGGGATGCATCTGGGTCATCAAGGTCGCGCAGATACAAAAGAACGGGCATGAATACCGGTTCATCTGGCCTTCAGAACCATTCTGGGATCATCTGAAAACTGTGGTGCCTTTTTTGCCCGAGACAGGAGTCGAACCTGCGACCTTCGCGTTACGAGTGCGCTGCTCTACCAACTGAGCTACACGGGCGGTGGGCTAAAGCTAGCACTGCCTTGGACGTCCGGCAACTCAGCGCCCTTCATGGGCAATGACGCCCTGGACCCAGAAACGTGGCTGCAGATGCGTTTTGCCGGCGTCCATATATTGCTGGTTGCGCTCCTTGGTGTAAGGCAGGTCCCGGCAAGCAACAAATATCAGCAATGCCACTGACAACGCAGCCAGCACCGTCCACGCCCTATACAGCGAAGGTATTGCCCTGCCGGGGACTTGCCACGGATGCAATGCCATCAACCAGCCTACCACCAGCGCCAACCATAATTGCGAGTTGGGCATTACGATGACGCCATCGACCATCGATTGGGCCAGTGCGCCGATCAGCGCGGCGAATAGACACAGACGCAGCAGGTCTGCCGATACCCGTGTCTGCGCGCGCTGGTGTACAACCATGAGGGTTGCCCAGGATGCACGCAAGGCCAAGACCATTACACACAGGGCTGACGGCACGCCCCATTCGCTGGCCCATTGCAAAATAGCCTGATGCGGATGAGCAGCGACAGGGTTGGCAATATCGGCAAAATGCATCGGCCCAAAACCTGACAATGGCCGCTCACGAATCATGTCCCACGCTTGCCACCAGATGACCTCCCGGTTCGAAAGGCTTGCCGTCAGGCGTTCATCCGCAAAATTGGAAACTTCCACGCCCAGGTGCCGCGCCAGTACGCTGAACAGCAACCAGTAGAAAAACAGTCCACAGCCCAGTGCAGTGACTTGCCAGGCGAGCCAGCGACGGCCCCAGGGCCCCAGGAAAACCAGGACCATGGCCGCAGCCCCCATGCCAAGCCAGGTACCACGGGTGCCGCCACTGATCGCGATCAGCCACCAGGCACACAACAGCACGAACACCAGGCCGCGCGCAGTACGCGAGGTGGTCGAGAGCAGCAAGGGCAATGCCAGCAGCGGCAAGGTAAAGGTCTGGAACTGGCCATAAAAGCGCTTATTGGAAAAACCCGAGAGCAACAGGTCCATATCCAGTATCGACGCACCTCGGGTAAACGCCAGGAAGGCCGAGTGGCCGTACTGAAGGCTTTTTATCAAGCACAGCAGCAGCACAAACAGAATCAGTACACGATCAAGGGTTTCGTCACCATTGCGCCGCAACACGGCAAAAGCTACGGCGATAGACCCGCAGGTGATCAGCAGCGCCCATTCAGTCAACGCCCAGAGCGGCTGATGCGCAAACCCCACAGACACCAGGCCCAACCCCAGAATGATCACCAGCCCGATAGACGTAGGCCTGTCTATCAATAGCTGCTCGCGGTGAGCGGTGGCCATCGACATCCCATAAAGCAGCGCACACAACCCAATACTGATCTGCACTGTGCGTTGCCAGTCGTGGGTGCTGAAAGAGGCGGTGATACATAGCGTCAGCAGACACAACGCCACCACCAGAAACACACGTCCTCGTTGCTGCGTGGATAACGTCATGGGCGACTTCTACATCCTTGTGGAGGGGGTGGGTGAACCGGACACTGCCTTGATAACGTTCGGCTTGCCCGGTTCAAGCTGTCATGCGCCGCCAGCTGTACAGCCTTTTGCAGCATATTGCTCTTCGACCGTGGTGACGCACTTCCAACCGTCGGTGGCACTGCGGGTCAAAGTAATGGTCTTGCCCAGGACAAGCGGCGGTGCATCGAGGATCTCACAGGCAATCGAGCCTGCACCCGTGGCGAGATCGCCCGTGACGGTAATTGCACAATTGGCCGTCGGGCTGGTACCGCCGATCAATGGCAGCGTCGGCGCGGTGCCCTGGTTGAAGGTGTCTTCAAAACCGGCCTTCAATGCCGAGACTTCAGCCAAGCCCGCAGTGAACTTCGCCTTGGCCTGGTGCTTGGTATACATGGGCAAGCCAATCGTGGCCAAAATCCCGATGATCGCTACAACGATCAACAACTCGATCAGGGTAAATCCTTTCTGACGCATTACTTTCACTCTCCAGAATAAAACAGCATGCAAGGCACATCCTGCGCCCGGCTCTCAGCAGCCACGCCAGTGTACTCATCCATGCCGGACCAATCCCTCACAAGACGTACAATCTGACATTTTTCCACCCTGTGCGGGCCTGACGGACACAAGCGCCTGACTAAGCTGTATAGCTTCACCTGTCCACTTGCGGTAGCGCGAAATGAACAATCTGCTCCTCGACACGACAAGCATTGGTGTGACCAAGCCATGAACAACGCGCCAACCACCTATGCTTGGGAAGGCACCCTTCACAATGGCCGTAAAGTATCCGGCGAAACCCGCGGCCACAACCCCGCGCTGATCAAGGCACAACTACGCCGCCAAGGCATCAATCCGAGCCGGGTTCGCGTAAAATCCGCCGTACTTTCAAGCCTGAGAAGCCCTGTAAGCCCCACCGAAATCACGCTCTTCACTCGGCAACTGGCGACACTTTCAAAAGCCGGTATTCCCATGCTGCAAGCGTTCGATATCATCGGCGACGGTTTCGACAACCGGCACATGCGCTCATTGCTGCAGGAGTTGAAGCAAGACATCGCTGCCGGCAGCAGCCTGTCGCTGGCGCTGCTGAAAAAGCCACATTACTTCGATACGCTGTATTGCAACCTGATCGCGGCCGGCGAGCTGGCCGGAGCCCTGGAAATCCTGCTGGAACGCGTCGCGACCCATTTGGAAAAGAGCCAACGACTCAAGGCCAGGATCAGGAAAGCCATGACGTATCCGCTGGTGGTATTGATCGTAGCCACGCTCGTCAGCAGCATTTTGCTGATTCACGTAGTGCCGCAGTTCCGAGGGCTGTTTGCCGGGATCGACACGCCACTGCCGGGCTTCACCTTGACGGTTATCGCGCTGTCGGAGTTTCTCCAGCACAGCTGGTGGATGCTGCTCATGGCCTTGTGTGCCAGTGTTTTGGGGCTGCGCCACGGCTATCGTCACTCATCTGGATTTCGCCTGTGGCTGGATACCGGTTTGTTGAAAGTACCGCTGGCAGGCACACTGCTGAAAAAGTCAGCCGTTGCCCGGTACGCGCGCACGCTCTCGACTACTTTTTCGGCCGGAGTACCGCTGGCACAAGCACTGGATTCGGTGGCAGGAGCCACCGGTAACGGGTTATTCAAACAGGCAATCAACCGTATGCGCCAGGATGTGGCCACAGGGATGCAATTGAACACAAGCATGGCCGCCAGCGGGCTGTTTCCCGGCATGGCAATTCAAATGACTGTCATCGGTGAAGAGTCCGGCACCCTGGACAGCATGCTGGAAAAGGTCGCCAGTCACTACGAAGCGGACGTGGATAATCTGGTGGACAACCTGACCAGCCTCATGGAACCGCTGATCATGCTGGTGCTTGGCAGCATTGTCGGGGCACTGGTGATCGCCATGTACCTGCCGATCTTCCAGCTCGGCACGGCGTTCTGAACATGACGCTGAGCCAACTACTGACCCAGCAGCCTTGGGTATTCATATGGAGCGCGCTGGTGCTCGGCTTGATCGTCGGCAGCTTTCTCAATGTGTTGGCATGGCGCCTGCCAATAATCCTGGAACGGGATTGGCGCGCCCAGGCCCGCGACATCCTCGGGCTTGAGCACGAACCGGTCGGCGCAACCTACAACCTGATGCACCCTGGCTCCCGCTGCCCACACTGTGCCCAGCCGATTCGTCCCTGGGAAAACATCCCGCTGCTCAGTTACCTGCTGCTTAAAGGTCGCTGTGCGCACTGCAAAGCCTCCATCAGTGCGCGCTACCCCCTCACCGAGTTGGCATGCGCGCTTGTCTCGGCTTTCGTTGCCTGGCATTTCGGCTTTGGCTGGGCGGCGGGCGCCGTGTTGCTGCTGAGCTGGGGATTGCTGGCCATGAGCCTGATCGATGCCGATCATCAACTGTTGCCCGACGTGCTGGTCTTGCCGCTGCTTTGGCTCGGGCTGATCCTCAATTCCTTTGGCCTGTTCACTTCTCTGTCCGACGCACTTTGGGGTGTCATTGCCGGCTACCTGAGCCTGTGGTCGGTATTCTGGGTATTCAAACTGGTCACCGGAAAGGACGGGATGGGCCAAGGGGACTTCAAGCTGCTGGCCATGCTCGGCGCCTGGGGGGGCTGGCAAATCCTGCCGATGACACTGTTGCTCGCTTCGCTGGCCGGCACCATATCGGGGTTGATACTGATGCGCCTGCGCGGCACCCAGACATCAGCGCCCCTGGCTTTCGGGCCTTATCTGGCCACTGCCGGCTGGATTGCATTGCTCTGGGGTGGTCAAATAACCAACTTCTATTTGCAGTCCGCCGGTTTCAGATGACCACTTCTACTGTGACACCTTGGGTTCTTGGCCTCACTGGCGGCATCGGCAGCGGCAAAAGCGCAGCGGCCCAGCACTTCATCGACCTTGGCGTCGACCTTATCGACGCCGACCACGCTGCCCGCTGGGTAGTGGAGCCCGGCCGGCCGGCGCTGGCGAGTATCGTCGAGCATTTTGGCGCCGAGATCCTGCTGCCTGATGGCCAGTTGGATCGTGCGGCCTTGCGCAAACGTATTTTCCAGGTGCCGGATGAGCGCCGCTGGTTGGAAGCACTCCTGCATCCACTGATTGGCGACGAGATTCGCAGCCATCTGGCCCGCGCCCGATCGCCGTATGCGATTCTGGTCTCGCCACTGCTGATTGAGTCCGGCCAGAACCGCATGACCCAGCGCATCCTGGTAATCGACGTGCCGCAATCGCTACAGATTCAACGTACCCTGCAGCGCGACGGCATCAGCGAAGAACAGGTGCAGGCAATCCTCAAGGCCCAGTCCAGCCGGGAAGAGCGCCTGAACCATGCCGATGACGTGCTGGTCAATGACCGAGACCTCGCCTGGTTGCACAGCGAGGTCGAGCGATTGCACCATTTTTACCTAACTTTGCGTGGAGGCCGAACATGAGCCAACCTTTGACCGTCGACTGCCCAACCTGCGGTGCGCCCGTGGAATGGAAAGCGACCAACCTCAACCGACCGTTCTGCTCGGACCGTTGCAAACTGATCGACCTGGGCGCCTGGGCAGCTGAAGAACACAAGATTCCCATTGCACGGGACGCTGAAGACGAACTGTTCTCCGAAGACCTGCCGCCGCGCCATTAAGGACGCATAAAGGCATATTCCTGCTGGTCATCGAGGTTCTCCGCAAGGTATTGCAACTCGTCGGCCAGGTCCTCGAAACTGCGTACGCCCTTGCTCTGCTGCACCACTGCACTGAGCAGGGCTCGCAGTGTCAAACCCGGGTCAAAGCCGATTTCCTGCGCTGCATCCTGACTTCGGCGCAACTCCTGCCGTGCCCACTCGTACACACTCATGATCATGCTCCTGAAAGTTTCGCAAAGCATGAGACCACTTGCGCCTCCAGGATTTGATTTGGATCAAGGCCGCGAATCGTCGTCCTTCCAGGGCGCCGAGAGGTAGCGCGTGCGGTTGAAGGTCTCCAGCCACTCCGGGCAAAACACCACTAGCGCACTGATCACTACGCCATTGATAAACGCCTCGGGAAAGATAATCAGCCACAAGTAGCCGATGAAGTCCTCAATCCATTCCGGCATTGCGAAACGACCGTCCAGCCAAAGCAGTCCGAGTCCCGCCAACAGGCACAACAACGCCGATAGTGCAGCGGCAAAAAAACCTGAACAGAAGATGTATACGAAGGGGTTTCGCGGCTGAGCCCGCTCCACCAGTAATGCGCACGCTTCAGTCACCAGCACAGGCAGCAGAATAAGGAGCATGCCATTGACCCCGACTGCGGCCAGGTCCTGACGACCGAGCACAACCAAACCCATCTGGGCCGCCAGCCCACCGACAATTGCCAGGGGCCAGTCGAGCAACAGAGTCACTGCGGTCATACCGATAAAGTGATAGGACACACCCGTGTCGAAATCCCGGCGTACCAACCACAACATGAACAACGCGAACACCGTACCGAATAACAAGTGTTGGCGCCGTCGGTCGGAAAACAGCTCGACCCAGGGTGAACGCAGGATCGCCCACATCACCAAAGGCGCATACAGCAGCCAGCCAACGCTGAGGGTTTCCGGTGCCAGGACAGTAGCGCTGATCACGGCTGAAATAGCTCCAACGACCGACGCACATGGATGGCCGCGTAGCCTGACCGTCGAGCCGACATCGGCAAAATGCCTGGAAATATCACTACGGAACACTTCATCGCGAACTCCTTGCGCGAGACCACTGAGCGAATGGCCAGTCTACACCGAGCTTTTGAAGCAGGACTTCCTTCAGTCATCATTTGAACGCTAAGCTTGGGCCATGGATGACTCAGATTATTTGCGCCTGCTCACCATAGCGGCCGAACAAGCCAATGCGTTCCTGTCCAATGCCCGCAAATGGGAACGCGAGCGTTGGGTCTGCCAGCGTCTGCTGCAAGGCTTGAACGTACCCTATCGCGCCGAAGAGTTTCACGCCGCAGGGCAAGAGCCGCCTGACGTGCTGTTTCGCGACGCCAGTTTCGAAGTGTTTTTTGTTCTCGACGAAGGTCGGCGCCTCAATGACGAATGGCGCGACGAGTTGCTGCGCCGGCGCAGTGCATTCTCCCTGAGCCAACTGGTGCGGCGCGAAGCCAAACCCAAGCGCATACCCGCCCACGAGTTTCTAATGCGCCTGGCGCCAACCCTGCGCAAGAAAGCTCACAACTATAAAGAGCGCGGCATGGATCTGGGAGATCTGGACATCATTGCCTTCGCCAGCCTGAAGCGCGAAGTATTGGATCTCAACAGCCACTTCCCGCCCCCCACCGAATATTTGCGCCAAGGTTGGCGCTCGCTGTCCCTGGTCGGACCGACGTTTGCCAGGGTTCTGTTCGCGCATCCCGACGCCCCGGACTTTCTGCGTAACAATCTGGGACGCAGTATTGTGTTTGACGTCGGTATCAGCCTTTGAGGCTGACCAGCAACATGGCGAAACCCCAAGCCTGGGAATACAAAGAGCAAACGTTTTTCGACTGTCGATTGCTGATGAACGCAAGCCCCGAGGTTCAACGACTATGCTTCTGGCAATGCCCAAGCTCGCTTGGTGTAACGTTCACTGCTTTTGCAACGTCTACCTGACGAGGCCCTTATGACCAGCCGCCTGAACCCCGACGACCAACAGCATGTCGAAGAATACCTGCAACTGTCCCAGCACCAGGTTGAGCGCCAGCCCTTCCGGCCTTGGCTGCTCCTTGGAGTGATACTGGCGGTGGTGATCGCCCTGGGTCTGTTGAGCCGTTTTCTGAGTTACCTGACGCTATGAGCTGCCTTGCGCTCGCACGGGTAATTGCACCGATTTCTTTTAGCCTTGCGAGATACCCCCATGACCCATCGTATTATTATCGTCGGCGGCGGCGCCGGCGGCCTGGAGTTGGCTACCCGCCTGGGTAAAACTCTGGGCAAGCGCGGCACCGCCAGCATCACGCTGGTGGACACCAACCTGACCCATATCTGGAAGCCTCTGCTGCACGAGGTAGCCGCCGGCTCGCTGAACTCCTCTGAAGACGAGCTCAATTATGTCGCCCAGGCAAAATGGAACTACTTCGAGTTCCAGTTGGGGCGCATGAGTGGGCTGGATCGTGAACAGAAGAAAATCCAACTGGCCGCAACCCTTGATGAAGAGGGCCGGGAACTGGTGCCAGCGCGGGTCTTGAATTATGACAGCCTGGTGATTGCCGTCGGCAGCACCACCAACGACTTCGGCACCGAAGGCGCGGCACAACACTGCCTGTTCCTCGATACCCGCAAGCAAGCTGAACGCTTCCACCAGCAATTGCTCAACCATTACTTGCGCGCCCATGCAGGGCAAACCGACGCGGTGGAACAGATTAGCGTGGCGATCGTTGGCGCAGGCGCTACCGGTGTCGAACTGGCCGCCGAGCTGCACAATGCCGCTCATGAACTGGCGGCCTACGGCCTGGACAAGATCAAGCCGGAAAACATGCATATCACCCTGATCGAAGCCAGCCCGCGGGTGCTGCCTGCCCTGCCGGAACGTATTGGCGCGCCTGTGCATAAAACTCTTGAGAAGCTCGGAGTGACCGTAATGACCAACTCGGCAGTGAGCGAAGTCACCGCCGACAGCCTGATCACCAGCAGCGGCCAGGTGATTCCAGCAAGTCTCAAGGTCTGGGCCGCAGGTATCCGCGCCCCGGCGTTTCTCAAGGACATCGATGGCCTGGAAACCAACCGCATCAATCAGTTGCAAGTACTGCCGACATTGCAGACTACACGCGACGAAAACATCTTCGCCTTTGGTGACTGTGCCGCCTGCCCGCAACCGGGCACTGATCGCAACGTACCGCCCCGGGCGCAGGCCGCTCATCAGCAGGCGTCGCTGTTGGCCAAGTCGCTGAAATTGCGCATCGAAGGCAAGACGCTGCCCACCTACAAGTACACCGATTACGGTTCGCTGATCTCGCTGTCGCGCTTTTCGGCTGTGGGCAACTTGATGGGCAACCTGACAGGCAGCGTGATGCTGGAAGGTTGGCTGGCACGGATGTTTTATGTGTCGCTGTACCGCATGCATCAGATGGCGCTGTACGGGTTCTTCCGCACAGCGATGTTGATGCTGGGCAGCAAGATTGGACGAGGCACCGAGCCGCGTCTCAAACTGCACTGATACCACGGTCCCGGATGGGACTCGATCAATGTGGGAGGGGGCTTGCTCCCGATTGCGGTGGTTCAGTCAAACATTTAGCGACTGACACACCATAATCGGGAGCAAGCCCCCTACCACATTTGATCTGCGGTGCTTTCAGGATTTGTACAGGCAAAAAAAATCCCTGCATCTTTCGATACAGGGATTTTCAATATGGTCGGGGTAAGGGGATTCGAACTCCTGACATCCTGCTCCCAAAGCAGGCGCGCTACCGGACTGCGCTATACCCCGGTAAAAAAAAGGCGACCTTTTCAAGTCGCCTTCTTCGATCAGCGCTTTTGGCCTCTGATCTTAAGATCTGATTCCAGCGTTAACTGGTTTCAAAAATGGTGGGTCGTGTGGGATTCGAACCTACGACCAATTGGTTAAAAGCCAACTGCTCTACCAACTGAGCTAACGACCCAAATATGGTCGGGGTAAGGGGATTCGAACTCCTGACATCCTGCTCCCAAAGCAGGCGCGCTACCGGACTGCGCTATACCCCGGTTTGAAATTGGCTCCGTGACCAGGACTCGAACCTGGGACCCAATGATTAACAGTCATTTGCTCTACCGACTGAGCTATCACGGAACTACATATTTCAAAGTACTACGTTACCGCTTGTTACCTTCTCTTCGACTTGCCCGTATCGCTACGTTCATGCCTCTGAGGCGCGCTATTCTACAATCTTAAAAACCCCTGTCAACCCTTTAAATTGCTTTTAAGACAATGATTTGCGCTTCTTTCTGATTTCTCCTTGGGGAGAAGAAACCCGTGGGCTGACGTTGCTGCGGGGCGCACTTTACAAGCCTTTGCCTTACAGTTCAACGCCCTATCGAAAAAAAAGGCCCTGCAATGCAAGGCCTCTTCTATTTCGGTACTGCCAGCGCTTAGTGGAAGACTATCTCGTCGTTCGCCACCGTGGCTGTAACGCTGGTGCCCGGCATAAAGCTGCCCGACAGGATCAGCTGTGCCAGCGGGTTCTCGATCCAGCGCTGGATCGCACGCTTCAATGGCCGTGCGCCATACACCGGGTCGTAACCGACTGCGATCAGCCTGTCCAACGCCTCCTGGCTCAGCTCCAGCGACAACTCGCGCTCGGCCAGGCGACTGCGCAGGCGACCCAACTGAATTTCGGTGATACCCGCGATCTGATCCCGCGCCAGTGGCTCGAAGATCACCACCTCGTCGACCCGGTTGATAAATTCGGGGCGGAAATGGGTCGTCAGCGCATCCATAACTGCCGCGCGCTGGGCCTCACGATCCCCGACCAGCTCCTGGATCTGTACCGAACCCAGGTTGGAAGTCATCACGATCACCGTATTGCGGAAATCCACGGTCCGCCCGTGACTGTCCGTCAGGCGGCCATCCTCGAGCACCTGCAGCAACACGTTGAACACATCCGGGTGGGCCTTTTCGACCTCATCCAGCAGGATTACCGCGTAAGGCTTGCGCCGTACCGCTTCGGTCAGGTAGCCGCCCTCTTCGTAACCTACATACCCTGGCGGCGCCCCGATCAAGCGGGCTACGGAATGTTTCTCCATGAACTCGGACATATCGATACGCACCATGGCCTCTTCGGTATCGAAAAGGAACTCTGCCAAAGCCTTGCACAGCTCCGTCTTACCCACACCGGTCGGGCCGAGGAACATGAACGAGCCACTCGGACGGTTCGGGTCGGACAAGCCGGCCCGGGAGCGCCTTACTGCGTTGGACACCGCCACCACGGCCTCTTCCTGGCCAATGACGCGCTGGTGCAACAGGCTTTCCATCTTCAACAGTTTGTCGCGCTCGCCTTCAAGCATTTTCGACACGGGAATACCGGTCCACTTGGAAACGACCTCGGCGATTTCTTCCTCGGTCACCTTGCTGCGCAGCAACTGGTTTTCACTGTGGCCATGCTGGTCGACCATTTGCAGGCTGCGCTCCAGGTCCGGAATCACGCCGTACTGCAACTCGGCCATGCGGTTCAGGTCGCCTTTACGGCGTGCGGCCTCCAGCTCCTGACGTGACTGCTCGATTTTTTGCTGGATCTGCGCGGATCCCTGTACTTCGGCCTTTTCCGAGGTCCAGATTTCCTCCAGATCCGAATACTCACGCTCCAGACGGACGATTTCTTCCTTGAGTTTCTCCAGGCGTTTCTTCGCCGCGTCGTCATCTTCTTTTTTCAGCGCCTGGGATTCGACTTTCAATTGAATCAGGCGCCGCTCCAGGCGATCCAGCACCTCAGGCTTGGAGTCGATCTCCATGCGGATGCGGCTGGCCGCTTCATCAATCAAATCGATGGCCTTGTCCGGCAACTGACGGTCAGTAATGTAGCGGTGGCTCAGCTTGGCCGCCGCAATGATCGCGCCGTCGGTGATCGCCACCTTATGGTGGACTTCATAGCGTTCTTTCAAGCCACGCAGGATCGCAATGGTGTCTTCTTCGCTTGGCTCTTCCACCAACACTTTCTGGAAGCGACGCTCCAGGGCCGCGTCCTTTTCAATGTACTGGCGATATTCGTTGAGTGTAGTGGCCCCCACGCAATGCAATTCACCCCGGGCCAGTGCAGGCTTGAGCATATTGCCGGCATCCATGGAGCCTTCTCCCTTGCCGGCGCCAACCATTGTGTGCAGCTCGTCGATAAACAGAATGATCTGCCCTTCCTGCTTCGACAGCTCATTAAGCAGGGATTTGAGGCGCTCTTCGAACTCGCCCCGGAACTTCGCACCCGCGATCAACGCCCCCATGTCCAGGGAAAGCAAGCGCTTGCCCTTGAGGCCGTCCGGCACTTCACCATTAATGATGCGCTGGGCCAGACCTTCGGCAATCGCGGTTTTACCCACGCCGGGCTCACCGATCAGCACAGGGTTGTTCTTGGTGCGACGCTGCAGGACCTGGATGGTGCGACGGATTTCATCGTCACGGCCGATCACCGGGTCCAGCTTGCCGTCTTCAGCGCGTTTGGTCAGATCGACGGTGTATTTATCCAGGGCCTGACGCGACTCCTCATGATTGGGGTCGTTCACCGCCTCGCCACCACGCAGATTGTTGATGGCATTTTCCAGGGCTTTTTTGCTGACGCCCTGGCCCAGCAACAACTTGCCGAGTTTGCTGTTGTCATCCATGGCCGCAAGCAATACTAGCTCGCTGGAAATGAACTGGTCGCCCTTCTGCTGGGCCAGGCGGTCTGCTTGATTGAGCAGGCGCGCCAAGTCCTGGGACATGTTCACGTCGCCCGTGGGATTCTGGATTTTCGGCAGTTGGTCGAGCTCTTTGCTCAACTCCTTGCGCAGACTGTTGACATCAAAGCCCACCTGCATCAACAGAGGTTTGATAGACCCCCCCTGCTGCTCCAGGAGCGCCTGCATCAAGTGCGCAGGCTCAATGGCCGGATGGTCGAGGCCAACCGCCAGGGACTGGGAATCCGATAACGCCAACTGTAATTTGCTGGTTAAACGATCAATACGCATTAGTCACCTTCCTTTTGAGCAGGCCGGAGCTATAAAACAATCCTGATGAAGAAACCTGCCAGATACCCTTATAGATGGGGTGGATTCTGGAAGAATCAAGCTGTCGGTATTTGATATGGATCAGGAGAGTCTAGCGTTCGAGCCAGATAAGGGAGGCAAATCGTCCGGTGCGAGGGCTGCGCCGGTAAGAAAAGAAGCGCGGATCGGTCACGGTGCAGAAACCGCCACCGTAGACCGCCATTACACCGTGAGCAGCCAGGCGCAGGCGGGCCAACTGATAGATATCAGCCATCAGCTTGCCCGGTTTTTGGCTGGGGACGAAGGCTTCCGATGTTTGCGGATGCCTCTGTATAAAGGCTTCACGTACTTCCAGGCCGACTTCGAAGGCTTGCGGGCCAATGGCCGGGCCCAGCCAGACCAGTATTTCGCCAGGCTCGACTTGCAGACTGTCGACCGCCGCCTCCAGCACGCCTGCCGCCAACCCACGCCAGCCGGCATGAGCAGCCGCGACTCGCGTACCGTCTCGCGTGCAGAACAATGCCGGCAGGCAATCAGCAGTCATTGCCGTGCAGGCGATGCCAGGGGTTCGAGTCCAACTACCATCGGCTTCGGCAATCCGTCCTGGATCGGCTTCGACCACGCTCACACCATGGACTTGGCGCAACCAGGCCGGCTGGATATTGAACACGTCGCCAAGACGACGGCGATTATCAAGGACGGCCTCATGGTCGTCCTCGACATGATCGCCAAGGTTGAGGCTATCGAACGGCGCCAGACTGACGCCGCCCGCACGCGTGGTGACGCAGGCTTTCACCCCGATCGGCGCAGGCCAGTCAGGAATCAGCCAGTCACTCACCCGACAAACGCCTCACGATCCTGCTTGAGCAGCGACAACAACCAGACAAAATCGTCCGGCAATGGCGATTCCCAGCTCATTCGCTTACCGCTCGTCGGATGATCCAGTTCCAGGAAGCGTGCATGCAGTGCCTGGCGCGGGAACGTCTTGAGTGATTCGACCATGGTCTGGCTGGCTGCCGGGGGAATACGGAAGCGGCCGCCATAGGCCGGATCACCGACCAACGGAAAGTTGATATGTGCCATGTGTACCCGAATCTGGTGGGTACGACCGGTTTCCAGCTTCACCCGCACATGTGTATGGGAACGGAAACGCTCCAGTACGCGATAATGGCTGACGGCCTGCTTGCCGCCCTCCATCACCGCCATGCGCTGACGCTGCTGGCCGTGGCGACCAATGGGTGCATTGATCTTGCCACCGGCCACCACCACACCGATCACGATGCATTCGTAGATCCGGCTGACGCTGCGGCTCTGCAATTGTGTTACCAACTGCGTCTGCGCTTGAATGGTCTTGGCCACCACCATCAGACCGGTAGTGTCCTTGTCCAGGCGGTGGACAATGCCGCAGCGCGGGACATTGATGATGTCCGGCACATGGTGCAACAGGGCATTGAGCAAAGTGCCATCAGCGTGCCCGGCCGCCGGGTGAACCACCAGGCCTGCGGGTTTGTTGATGACCAGGATGTCGTCGTCTTCATAGACGATATCCAGCTCGATGTCCTGGGCAATCCATTCTCCCTGGGCTTCCTGCTCGGCAGTCAGCTCAAGAATCGCACCGCCATGCACTATGTCTCGCGGGCGGATTACCGCTCCATCCACAGTCAGGCGGCCGTCTTTGATCCAGGCGGAAAGGCGCGAGCGCGAGTGCTCAGCGAATAATTGTGCGGCGACTTGATCGAGGCGTTGGCCGCCCAATTCGGACGGCACCTCTGCGCTAAGTTCAATTTTATCGGACATGCTCAGACTAGGCGTGGCACAGCCTTTGGTTTCGGCTGCGCGCTTGTGGTTAAATACGGCGTCTTTTGCCCCGAGGCTTTCAACGGGGCGCTCATCATAACAGGACGGCCCCGCCCAAGACAGCGGCCGTCATAGGGACGCAAGCCGCCATGCAAGTGAAACACCTGCTGCTGATCGCCATCCTCGCCATGACTGCTGCTTGCTCGTCAACAAAGGACGTCGTCGACGAAAACCTCAGCGAAGTCGAGCTGTACCAGCAAGCTCAGACAGACTTGGACAATAATAGCTACACCAGCGCCACCGCCAAGCTCAAAGCACTGGAGTCGCGCTACCCGTTTGGCCGCTACGCCGACCAGGCCCAGCTCGAGCTGATCTACGCCAACTACAAGAACGCCGAGCCGGAAGCTGCCAAGTCCGCGGCCGAACGTTTTATCCGTCTGCACCCGCAGCACCCGAACGTGGACTACGCCTACTATCTCAAGGGCCTGACCTCGTTTGACCAGGACGTCGGCCTGCTGGCGCGCTTCCTGCCGCTGGACATGACCAAGCGCGACCCTGGCGCCGCCCGCGACTCCTATAACGAGTTTGCCCAACTGACTAGCCGCTACCCCAACAGCCGCTACGCTCCCGACGCCAAGCAGCGCATGATCTACCTGCGCAACCTGCTGGCTTCCTACGAGATCCATGTTGCGCACTACTACCTGACCCGCCAGGCCTATGTAGCAGCCGCCAACCGTGGTCGCTACGTTGTGGAAAACTTCCAGGAAACCCCTTCGGTGGGTGACGGCCTGGCAGTGATGACCGAGGCTTACCAGCGTCTGCACCTAGACACCCTGGCGAACACCAGCCTGGAAACCTTGAAACTCAACTACCCGGATCACCCTAGCCTGCAAGACGGCCAGTTCGTGCCACAGGTTGCCGAAGCGGACAACCGCTCTTGGCTGAGCAAGTACACCCTGGGCCTGATCGAATCCCGTCCGCCGCTGCCGCCGGGCGAAACCCGCGCCAACCAGGACGTGATCAAGCAGTACCAGGACGCCAAGGATGCCATCCCTTCGGACCTGAAGCCACATGACGAAAACGGCGACGTGGTAGAGGAACAGGAACCCGAAGCACTCGGCAACAACGAAGATCGCTCGTGGTTCAGCTACATGACGTTCGGTGTCTTTGACTGATACCGGCCAGCGCAACACCAAAAAGGAGCCCATAGGGGCTCCTTTTTCGTGGCGCAACTTTATTACTCTGTGCGTCAACCACGTCCTTGGCTAAACTGGCGCATTTCCTGTCGAGAAGCTACCTGCCATGGTTCGTTTACTGTTCTGGATTGCCCTGATTGCTGCCGCGATATGGTTGTGGCGCAAGTTCAAGCGCCCCGCGTCTACACAGCAAAGGCCGGATGAACACGGTGCGACACCGATGGTCCGCTGCGCGCACTGCGGCGTACACCTACCCCAGGACCGGGCGTTGAGCCAGCGACAGGAGTGGTATTGCACTCAAGCGCACCTGGAACAAGGCCCCAGATCCATCGATCGTTGAAATCGCCTGCCGGAGCGAATACCGCCGCTCCGCGCCGGGTTGATGCCGCCGATTAAATCCGTCCGGCCGGCGCATAAGGGGCGGGATCAATGATTGGCTGGCGCCCGAGCAGCAGATCAGCAAACAACTGGCAGGACGCCGGCGCCAGCACCAACCCATTGCGGTAATGCCCGCAGTTGAGCCATAACCCTTCAAATCCCGGGACCTCGCCGATGTAAGGAATACCTTGCGGCGATCCAGGCCGTAATCCCGCCCAATGCCCCACTACCTCGGCATCAGCCAGGGCAGGAATCAACTCCACAGCCGACACCTTCAGGCTTTCCAGGGCACTTTCGGTCGGCGTCTTGTCGAAGCCTGCATGCTCCAGCGTGCTGCCAATCAGAATGTGCCCATCCCGGCGCGGAATGGCATAACGCCCCTTTGCCAGAACCATGCCCGAAAGAAAATCCGGCGCACATTTGTACAAGATCATCTGCCCCTTGACCGGCTCCACCGGCAACACGAGGCCAAGGCTGTGCAGCAGTTCCCCACTCCAGGCGCCAGCCGCGAGGACCACATGCTCGCCGCGTATTTCGCCAGAGGCGGTATTGACCCCGACAATCCTCTCACCCTCGCGAATGAACCCGTCTACCGCGCACTGCTCATGAATCGTCACACCGGGCAAGGCCAGCAACGCAGCCTTGAGGGATTTGACCAACCGGGGGTTTCGCACGTTAGCCACATCCGCCATGTAAATGGCCCGGGAAAATCCAGGACCCAGTACCGGGACGGCATAATGGGCTGCTGAAACATCCACCGGACTCAACGGCCGGCCTTCGCGAACAGCCCAGGCGAGCGCCTCGGCCTCATCCTCCAGATCCAGCCAGTACAACCCCGTGGTATGTACCTCGGGATCGACGCCCGTGGCCGCGAAAAGACGCTCGGCCAACTGGGGATAAAAATCCTGGGACCAATGCGCCAGCGCAGTGACTGCCGGGCTATAGCGCCACGGGTACAACGGCGAAACAATCCCGCCCCCCGCCCAGGACGACTCTTGCCCCAGCGCCGAACGGTCGAGCAAAACCACCGGCTGTCCCTGGGTCGCCAGATTGAATGCCGTCAACAACCCGATAACACCACCACCGACAATCACTGTTTGCTGCTTAGTCATTATTTGATCCAGCCAATAAAAAAAGTGCGCTGCAGCCCCCTTCGTAGCCCCAACGGCCTCATCGCCCCCAACATTCCTGGCGAGTTGCGCCGTTCTCTGCGCCTGGATTGGTTCGCGCGCCAGTACTGCTCAAGCTGAAGTCACCACATCGGTCACCCGCCATGGCACTGGAGAGCGGTGTAGCGATCAAGCTGAAATCCTGCGGATTCAAAATCACCGTGATTCTATAGCGATCATTGCCTTCACTGATGCCCGCCGCGTCAATAAAAGACCCATTTCTCACATAATGCCGTTCAAGGTACTGCGCTTGCTCGGAGAGCAGCCCGACGATCTCTGCACGGTAGGCCTTTTTCGTATGAGCGATATAGCGGGGATAGGCAACTGCGGCCAAGGTGGCAATAATTGCCATCGAAATCAGTAACTCGATCAGGGTAAATCCTCTACTGTTGCTCATTGCGCTGTCCACCTAGTGCAGTTGTCGCCACAAGACCCGTCGGAATCGCTCACCACCGGTATCTCCCGATGGCACACGCGCATATATCGTCTCCAGCACGGTGCGTGAATGGCCGCTGATCCCTACTGCTGTTACACGGTAAAGAGTCGCCGGGGTACCGGGCGGCAAATGCGCCTGTCCCACCCCGCGCCCCAGGTTCTGTATGCCGTAGAGCCCTTGCTTCATGCCGATCCAATTGACTACCGAAAGCGGATCGACTCCAGGCACGCTAACCGACATCGACTCACGGGGCGGCGCGCACGTAACCTGTGACAGACAAGCTCGCAACTCAAACCCTGGCGCCTGCACTGCGGATTCGCCAAATCTGAGTCCACTTTCTGCGGCCTGAAAGGACTGATTACGATGCCAAAGGCTGCCGGCTAGCTTTTCCTGTGAAGTGGCAGCCTGCATCGAAGAAAGGCCGACGAGCGTCAACAACAGCAGGAGCGCCAGACAAACCAACAAGACCATGCCTCCCTGCCCGGCTCCAGGACAACGGCTAATCAAGGCGATTACGCAAGGCAGCGACCACGCTATAAGTCTGATCCCGAACACGACCGCCGGGGTCCTGGAGGGTCAGCACAATACGCACGCTACGGATCAGGGACTCGTCGGCGGGCTGGCTGTCGTACCGGGTGACGACAGTGGATCCGGATGCGCCAGCCATTCCGAAACTGAGTTCGAATGCACGTACGTTATCTACCAGTACTGCCTTGGCCGGAGTTGCGAGGGTGCTGAGTTTCAATTGACCCGACTCGTAGGTATAGGTCAGCCTACGAAGCGGAAAACTGATCTGCCCACTTCCCGGCCGCGGTGAGCCGGCATAAGCCTGGGCACTTTCAACGCAGTCGGACAGCACCGTCCAATCAGGACGGCTGCCTTGCGCACCGACATCGGCAGTGACCAGTATCAAGCCCGTTGAGCCACCACCGGCGAACCAGCCGACAGGCCGGGAAAAATCAACCGGCGCGTCAGTGATCGAGGGGAGCGATAGACAACCAAACATGCCTGCCAGGCGAATTTCCTGGGTCATCTTGCTCAGGATAAATCGTGCGTCATCCTGCAATAACTCCGATGCATACTGACTGACATAGGTACTCCGGGTAGCCAGGGACACCTGGATAGCAGCCAACACCACAACCAACCCCAAGGCCAGCGCCAATAACAGCTCAAGCAGCCCGAATCCTTCATTCGGGCGGGTCATTGCCCAGCCCTTGGATCGGCAGCAATACGGCTGGTCAGGATGAACATTTCCCGGGTATCGGCAGCGTGGGCCGCACGGGAATCATCCCAACTGATGCTGATACTGACGTCTCGCTGGCTGATGGCAATCGAGCCTTTGCCAGCCTTCCCTGCAAAACCAAGGATATTGGCTTCAAAATCGTGCAGATCCAGATCCCGCACGCTAGCTATCGAACTACTGGCAGGCGCAACGCCGGGAGACTCCCATGTGTAGTCGGCGCCAGAGTTGGCACGGATCCGATCGAGCATGTCGTAGGCGATAAAACTGGCCTGGCTAATCATCCGTGAACTGTCGGTGTACTTGAGCGCATTGAGTTGAACCGCGGCCGCACCCAACAGGCCAGCCCCGAGGACCAGTACCGAAACCAACACTTCGATCAAGCTCATGCCTGACTGCCCCGGCGTGACAGGCGTAGTACAAGAGGTTAACGGACACGCGTTCATTACCATCGTCATCCATGTCGAGGGTTGTCAAAAAACCAGGAGTTGCCCTGTTCGCCCAAGACTAGCCGCGCACCGCCGCCTATGCAGCCCCCCGGAATAAAGCGAAATACTTTGGGCAGAAAGGCCATCATTCGATGCGCCTCCGTAGACGCTATAACTATGCCTGCCATTCGGTCACCCACCTTTTTCAGGCTTGGGTGCCGCCAGATGACGGAACGTCCACGGAGGGACGAAGCATGAAACAACGAGGCTTCACGTTGATCGAACTGCTGTTGGGTTTGATATTGAGCGGTTTTCTGGCTCAGTTGGCCGTACCCGGTTTCAAGAGCCTGCTGGAATCACAACGACAGCAGAGCGCTGCGCAAACACTGGCTGGCGGCCTGCGCTACGCCCGCACGCAAGCGATTGTCCGCAATCGAAGCGTTATCATCCATGCCCTGGACGATGACTGGAGCCTGGGCTGGAAAGTGGTGCTGGATTTGAATGGGCGCGGTCACCTGGACGATGACAACCCGGTCCTGCTGGAGCGCCAGGACAGCGGACGCATACCGATCGTGGGCAATACACCTGTGCGAACCCAGATTCGCTTCAGCGCCCTGGGTGAACCGCTATTGTCAGCAGGAGGCTTCAGGGCGGGTACCGTGCATGTTTGCTCAACGGACCAGCCGCTGAGTCTGTATCAGGTGGTGCTGGCGCCCACCGGCCGCATCAGCCTGCGCAGTGACAAGACCGAGCAGGCGTTATGTCGCGGATATGTGGCGGGCCTGGGTCTCAGAGCAGCGAACGAACCCGCAGCTCCTTGGGCATGGAGAAGGTGATGTTCTCTTCGCGCCCTGCCAACTCGTCAGCGCCCGTCGCGCCCCATGCCTGCAATTGCTGGATCACACCACGCACTAGGACTTCCGGTGCCGAGGCACCCGCCGTGATGCCAATACGTTCAATACCATCGAACCAGCCACGCTGCATGTCCTCGGAGCCATCGATCAGGTACGCCGGGGTGCCCATACGCTCCGCGAGTTCGCGCAGGCGGTTGGAGTTGGAGCTATTGGGGCTGCCGACCACCAACACCACATCGCACTCATCGGCCAGTTGCTTGACGGCGTCCTGACGATTTTGCGTGGCGTAGCAGATGTCGTCCTTGCGCGGCCCGCCAATCGCGGGGAAGCGCGAGCGCAGCGCATCAATGACGCGGCTGGTGTCATCCATGGACAAGGTAGTTTGTGTCACGAAGGCCAACCTGTCAGGGTTTACCACCTGCAAGGCAGCGACGTCTTTCTCATCTTCCACCAGGTAGATCGCGCCACCATTGCTCGAGTCGTACTGGCCCATGGTGCCTTCGACTTCCGGATGACCAGCATGGCCGATCAGGATGCATTCACGACCGTCACGGCTGTAACGTGCCACCTCGATATGCACCTTGGTCACCAGCGGACAGGTAGCATCGAAGACTTTAAGGCCACGGCCCGCAGCCTCAGTGCGCACGGCCTGGGAAACCCCGTGAGCACTGAAGATGACGATGACGTCATCCGGCACTTGGTCCAGCTCTTCGACAAAAATGGCACCGCGTGCGCGCAGGTCTTCGACCACGAATTTATTGTGAACCACTTCGTGACGCACATAGATAGGCGGCCCGAAGACCTCCAGGGCGCGGTTGACGATTTCAATCGCCCGGTCCACGCCAGCGCAGAAGCCACGGGGATTGGCGAGTTTGATTTGCATACTGTGCCTCGTGTCTTGCAGCGCAAGAGATTGGATCATTGCAGCCGCCGGCGGATGATCTCTATTGAACAACACAGATCAAATGTGGGAGCGGGCTTGCTCGCGATTACTGATACATATTCAGCAAATATATTGCCTGATACACCGCTATCGCGAGCAAGCCCGCTCCCACACTTGTCCAGTGTTCCGTCAATCAGATCGCTTTAACGTCGAAAATTTCAACATCAAAGGTCAATATTTTACCGGCCAACGGATGATTGAAGTCGACTGTCACCTGAGTATCGTCAAAAGTTTTCACTACGCCCGGCAACTCGGTATTTGCCGCATCGTTGAAGATAACCAGCAGGCCTTCCGACAATTCCATGTCCTGAAACTGCGAACGAGGAATGATCTGCACGTTCTGCGGGTTGGGCTGGCCAAAAGCGTTTTCCGGCTGGATCTGCAGGGTGCGTTTGTCGCCGGCCTTGAAGCCGAACAATGCGGCTTCAAAACCCGGCAACAGGTTACCGTCGCCGACCTTGAACGTCGCCGGTGCCTTATCGAAAGTACTGTCGACCGTGTCGCCGTTTTCCAGGCGCAGTGCGAAATGCAAGGTGACCTCCGTGTTCTGGCCGATGCGTTGTTCGGCCAATACTTGATCAGTCATTTACGGTCTCTCCGGGCTTGTTGCCTTTGAACATATCCAACGCCAGCATGATTGCGCCAACGCAGATGGCGCTGTCAGCAAAGTTGAACGCCGGGAAATAGTGGCGGTTCTGCCAATGCACCAGAATGAAATCGATCACATGGCCCAGGGCAATGCGGTCATACAAGTTACCCAGCGCGCCGCCGAGCACCAAGGCCAGCGCAACCGCCAGCCAGGTGTCGTTGCGCCCCAGGCGCTTGAGCCATACCACCAGCACCGCACTGACCACGACGGCGATCAGCGCAAACAGCCAGCGCTGCCAACCACCGCCGTCGGCGAGGAAGCTGAATGCCGCGCCAGTGTTGTAGGCCAAGGTCCAGCTGAAGTAGTCAGGAATCACCACGATTTGCTGGAACATTTCCAGGGTGCCCTCGAAATGAGCCTTGCTGACCTGATCGATGATCAGCACCAGCAAGCTCAGGACGAGCCAGCCCAGACGTCCAAAACGACTGGCTTTAGGCATAGTGACGAACCTCACCGGCACCGGAAATGTTGTCGACGCAACGACCGCAGATTTCTGGATGCTCCGGGTTCGCGCCGACGTCTTCACGGCAATGCCAACAACGGGCGCACTTGGCGAAGGCCGACTTGACCACTTTGAGCTTGAGGCCCGGTACCTCGGTGACCACGGCATCGGCCGGAGCCTGGGCAAACGGTGCGAGGCTGGCGGTCGAGGTGATCAGCACGAAGCGCAATTCATTGCTCAGCTTGGCCAGGTCGGCGCTCAGGCCTTCCTCTGCGAACAGCGTGACTTCGGCCTGCAGGTTACCGCCCACGGCCTTGGCCGCACGCTGGACTTCCAGCTCCTTGTTCACCGCAACCTTGATTGCCATGACCCCCTCCCAATACTCGCGTCCCAGCTCAAAGTCAGCCGGCAGCTCGCTCAGGCCTTCGTACCAGGTGTTGAGCATTACGGACTCGTTACGCTCGCCCGGCAGGTATTCCCACAACTCATCGGCGGTAAAGGCCAGAATCGGTGCGATCCAGCGCACCAACGCCTCGGAGATGTGGTACAGCGCGGTTTGCGCCGAACGGCGAGCCTTGCTGTTGGCGCCGGTGGTGTACTGGCGGTCCTTGATGATGTCGAGGTAGAAGCCACCCAGCTCCTGCACGCAGAAATTGTGAATCTTCGAGTAAACGTTCCAGAAGCGGTATTCGCCGTAATGCTCCTGCAACTCGCGCTGCAGCAACAGGGTGCGATCCACAGCCCAACGGTCCAGGGCGAGCATGTCCTCGGCCGGCAACAGATCGGTGGCCGGGTTGAAGCCGGTCAGGTTCGACAGCATGAAACGTGCGGTATTGCGGATACGCCGGTATGCATCGGCACTGCGCTGCAGGATCTGCTCCGACACAGCCATCTCGCCTGAATAGTCAGTAGAGGCCACCCACAGGCGCATGATGTCGGCACCCAGGGTATCGTTGACCTTTTGCGGCGCAATCACGTTGCCCAGGGACTTGGACATCTTGCGGCCGTTCTCGTCGACGGTAAAACCGTGGGTCAGCAACTCGCGGTACGGAGCATGATCGTCGATGGCGCAGCCGGTCAGCAGGGACGAGTGGAACCAGCCACGGTGCTGGTCCGAACCTTCCAGGTACAGGTCGGCACGCGGGCCGGTCTCGTGGCCCATCGGGTGCGAACCACGCAGGACGTGCCAGTGAGTAGTGCCCGAGTCGAACCAGACGTCGAGGGTGTCGCTGATCTTGTCGTATTGCGGCGCTTCATCACCCAGCAATTCGGCGGCATCAAGCTTGAACCAGGCCTCGATACCTTCCTGCTCGACGCGTTGGGCCACGACTTCCATCAGTTCGACGGTACGCGGGTGCAGCTCGCCGCTTTCCTTGTTCAGGAAGAACGGGATCGGCACGCCCCAGTTGCGCTGGCGAGAGATGCACCAGTCCGGACGATTGGCGATCATCGAGTGCAGGCGCGCCTGACCCCAGGCCGGGACGAACTGGGTATCTTCGATGGCTTTGATCGCGCGCTTGCGCAGGCTATCGCCAACGACCGGCTCTTTATCCATGCCGATAAACCACTGCGCAGTCGCGCGGTAGATCAGCGGGGTCTTGTGGCGCCAGCAGTGCATGTAGCTGTGGCTGATGGTTTCGGTGTGCAGCAGCGCACCGACTTCCGCCAGCTTGTCGACGATTGCCGGGTTGGCCTTGAAGATGAACTGGCCACCAAAGAACTCCAGCGATGGTGAGTAAACACCATTGCTCTGCACTGGATTGATGATGTCATCGTTGGCAAGGCCGTACTGCTTGCAGATCACGAAGTCGTCCACGCCATAAGCGGGCGAGCAGTGAACCACACCAGTGCCGGCGCTCAGCTCTACGTAGTCCGCCAGGTAGATTGGCGACAAGCGGTCATAGAACGGGTGCCGGAAATTGATCAGTTCCAACGCAGTTCCGGTGGTCGTGGCAATCACCGCGCCTTGCAGGTTGTAACGGGCAAGGCAGGACTCGACCAGTTCTTCGGCCAGGACCAGCAGGCGATCACCAACATCCACCAGGGCGTAGGTGAACTCGGGATGCACGTTCAACGCCTGGTTGGCGGGAATGGTCCAAGGGGTAGTGGTCCAGATCACGATGGCAGCAGGCTTGGCCAGGCTTGCCAGGCCAAAGGCCTCGGCCAGCTTGGCGTCGTCGGCAATCGGGAACGCCACGTCGATGGTCGAGGACTTCTTGTCTTCGTACTCGACTTCCGCCTCAGCCAGGGCCGAACCGCAATCGAAGCACCAGTTCACGGGCTTGAGGCCCTTGAACACGAAACCACCCTTGACGATTTCGGCCAAGGCGCGGATTTCCCCGGCCTCGTTCTTGAAGTTCATGGTCTTGTACGGATTGGCCCAGTCACCCAATACACCCAGGCGGATGAATTCGGACTTCTGCCCTTCGATCTGCTCGGTGGCGTAGGCACGGCACAGCTCGCGGGTCTTGTCCGCGCCCAGGTTCTTGCCGTGGGTCACTTCGACTTTGTGTTCGATCGGCAGGCCATGACAGTCCCAGCCCGGGACATAAGGCGCATCGAAACCCGCCAGGGTTTTCGAGCGGATGATCATGTCCTTGAGAATCTTGTTCAGTGCATGACCGATGTGAATCGTGCCGTTGGCATAAGGAGGGCCGTCGTGCAGGACGAATTTCGGACGATCCTTGCCAATCTCGCGCAACTTTCCGTACAGGCCAATACTGTCCCAGCGCTGCAGGATCTGCGGTTCGCGCTGTGGCAGGCCGGCCTTCATTGGGAAGGCGGTGTCCGGAAGGTTTAACGTGGCTTTATAGTCGGTCATTTAAGGCTCTTCATTAGCGATGGGCGCTAGGTGCGGCTAGTGCACGGGCGGCGGCGACATCCGCATTGATCGCCGTTTTCAGCGCCTCCAGGGAGGCGAATCGCTGCTCTTCACGCAGCTTTTGGTGGAAAACCACCGTCAAACGCCGGTTATACAAATCCCCGGCAAAATCCAAAAGGTGAACTTCCAGGTGGGCCTTGCCATCACCTGCAACCGTTGGCCTGACGCCTATATTGGCGACTCCCGGCCACGATTGGCCATCGATATCGACGCTCACCAGGTAAACCCCGGTCAGCGGCACACGGCGGCGCTTGAGTTGCACGTTGGCGGTTGGCGTGCCCAATTGGCGCGCCAGCTTCTGGCCGTGCAAGACCCGCCCGGCAATCCGGAACGGGCGACCGAGCAAACGCTCGGCCAGGTCGAAGTCGGCAGCGGCCAAGGCGTTTCGCACCTGGGTGCTGCTCACACGCAGGCCGTCCAGTTCGACGGTTTGCGCGGCTTCGACGGTAAAACCCTGGGTTTCACCGGCTTTTTGCAGGAAATCGAAATCCCCGACCCGGTCGCAACCGAAGCGGAAGTCGTCGCCGACCTCCAAATGCTGCACTCCCAGGCCTTTGACCAGGATCCTGTCGACAAACTCGGTGGCGCTGAGACTGCGCAAACGCTGGTTGAAGGCCAGGCACAGAACGCGATCCACACCCTCCTCGGCCAGCAATTGCAACTTGTCCCGCAGGCGCGCCAAGCGTGCTGGTGCCGTATCGGGCGTGAAAAACTCGCGGGGCTGCGGTTCAAAAATCACCACGCAGCTGGGCACGCCCAACTCGACCGCACGCTCGCGCAGCCGGGCCAGGATAGCCTGGTGGCCACGGTGAACACCGTCAAAGTTGCCAATAGTGGCGACGCAGCCCCGATGCTCGGGGCGCAGGTTGTGGAGACCTCGAACCAGCTGCATAACGCGCTTCTTGCTCATAAAGTGGTCGATTATAACCACACCCGGCCCCGGACGACAGGCAACTGCGCAGGGCAAATGGATCGAATCGAGAAAACAGGCGGCTTATTGTTGATTGCGATCAATTCAGCGCCTTGCGATTGAAGTCCCGCAGGCGGAAGCCCATCAATAGCAACATGCCAAAGTACGCGACGATGCCGGCCACTACCAAAAGACCCAGACGCAGGAAGCGCTCCAGCATATGGCCCTGGTCCCAGGCAGGCATCAGTTGCATCAGCCCCAGCAATACAGCCGACATCACCGCCACCGCCACCAGCAATTTGAGGGCAAACATCCCCCAACCCGGCTGCGGCTGAAACATTTGTTGCTTGCGCAACTGATAAAACAGCAGGCCGGCGTTGATGCAGGCGCCAACACTAATGGCCAACGCCAGGCCGGCATGGGCGAGCGGCCCGATGAATATCAGGTTGAACAACTGCGTGACCACCAGGGTGAAGATCGCAATCTTTACCGGGGTCCGAATGTTTTGCTGGGCGTAAAAACCGGGCGCCAGGACTTTGATCACGATAATCCCCAACAGCCCCACCGAATAAGCGATCAATGCACGCTGGGTCATTGAGGCATCGAACGCGCTGAACTTGCCATACTGGAACAAGGACACCGTCAGCGGCTCGGCCAGAATCCCCAGGGCAAGGGAGCACGGCAGCACCAGCACAAAGCACAGACGCAGGCCCCAGTCGAGAATTCGCGAATATTCATGTCGGTCCTTGTTGGAGTAAGTCCGCGCCAAGGTCGGCAGCAAAATAGTGCCCAAGGCCACCCCCAGTACACCTGACGGCAACTCCATCAAGCGGTCGGCGTAATACATCCACGACACCGAACCCGACACCAGCAATGAGGCGAAGGCAGTGTTGATGATCAGGGAGATCTGGCTGACCGAAACCCCGAGAATTGCAGGTAGCATGTTTTTCATCACGCGCCAGACCCCGGTGTCCTTGAGGTTCAGGCGCGGCAATACCAGCATGCCGATCTTTTTCAGGTGCGGCAGCTGATACAGCAATTGCGCCAGGCCGCCCGCCAGAACCGCCCAACCCAACGCCATGACCGGCGGATCGAAATACGGCGTCAGGAACAGGGCAAAGATGATCATGCTGACATTGAGCAGGGTCGGCACGAACGCAGGCACCGAGAAACGATTCCAGGTATTGAGGATCGCGCCCGCCAGCGACGAAAGGGAAATCAGCAATATGTAAGGAAAGGTCACCCGCAACAGATCAGTGGTCAGGGCGAACTTTTCCGGCGTATTGGCAAACCCGGGGGCGGTGGCCCAGATAATCCAGGGAGCGGCGAGCATGCCGGCAACCGTCACCAGCATCAGCACCAAGGTCAGCAGACCCGACACATAAGCAATAAAGGTACGGGTCGCCTCTTCGCCCTGCTGGGTCTTGTATTCCGCCAGGATCGGCACGAAGGCCTGGGAAAATGCGCCCTCGGCGAAGATCCGACGCAACAGGTTGGGCAGCTTGAAGGCAATAAAGAAGGCATCCGTGGCCATACTCGCGCCAAAAATACGCGCCACGAGGGTGTCACGCACAAACCCCAGAACCCGGGAAATCATCGTGATAGAACTGACGGCGGCCAACGACTTGAGCAGATTCATCGAAAGAGTTTTTGCCTATAGATAAAGAGCAGGCGAACAAAGCGCCCACATATGCGATACTCCGCGCCTGCAACAGCACAGAGCCAAAGCTCGCGAGTTTACAGGTCAAGCGCCGGAAATAAATCACCCGCCTCTTCAGATCGACCACTCAGCAGTTCGCATCAGCCGCCCTTGACAAGACTTCAACTCATCGGCATGATTCGCGGCCTATTTTGTTTGCTATTTCCTAAAAAGTCTTTCGAGGAGCTCGACGGTGGCCAACACACCTTCCGCCAAAAAACGTGCAAAACAGGCTGAGAAGCGTCGCAGCCACAACGCCAGCCTGCGTTCCATGGTTCGTACCTACATCAAGAATGTAGTTAAGGCCATCGACGCAAAAGACGCTGAAAAAGCTCAAGCTGCTTACGTTCTGGCCGTGCCAGTTATCGACCGTATGGCCGATAAAGGCATCATCCACAAGAACAAAGCTGCTCGCCATAAAGGTCGTCTGAATGGCCACATCAAGGCTCTGAACCTTGCTGCTGCAGCCTAAGCGATAAGCTTGTTAAAAAACCGACCCCAGGGTCGGTTTTTTATTACCTGCGATTCAACAAGCACCACAAACAAATGTGAGAGCGAGCTTGCTCGCTCTCACATAAAGCAGAGCCGTGCCATTGCGCTTATTGCGCACCAGGCCACGGCAGAATCGGAATCGCCGTCACCGCATTTTGCGGGCTACCTTCGATCAGCCGGTCACTGTAGACCAGATACACCAGGGTATTACGCTTCTTGTCGAGGAAACGCACCACCTGCATGGTCTTGAACACCAGCGACGTGCGCTCCTTGAACACCTCATCGCCGTCTTTCAACTCCCCCCTGAAACGAATCGGCCCTACCTGGCGACAGGCAATCGACGCCTCGGCGCGATCTTCCGCCAAACCCAGACCGCCCTTCACCCCACCCGTCTTGGCACGCGACAGGTAGCACGTCACGCCATCGACCTTCGGATCATCAAACGCCTCGACCACGATCCGGTCATTAGGCCCGACAAACTTGAACACGGTGGACACCTGAGCGATCTCTTCGGCCGAAACCAACAGCGGCATCGCCAGCAGCAATCCGAACAACCCCTTCATTACACGCATCAAGACTTCCCTTCAGTCAAACCAGAATCAGGTTATCGCGGTGAACCAGCTCCGGTTCCGCCATGTAACCCAACAGACCGACAATCGACTCAGACGACTGCCCAATGATTTTTTGCGCCTCAAGCGCACTGTAGTTGGCCAGGCCACGGGCAATTTCACGACCGTCCGGCGCGACGCACACCACCATCTCCCCGCGACGGAAGCTGCCCTGGACCAGCTTGACCCCCACCGGCAGCAGGCTTTTGTTGCCTTGGGACAGCGCAGACACAGCACCCGCATCCAGCACCAGCGTGCCACGGGTCTGCAGATGCCCGGCCAGCCACTGCTTGCGCGCCGCCAGCATGCCACGCTCCGGCGACAGCAGAGTACCAATGCGCTCACCAGCCTTGAGGCGGTCCAGCACCCGCTCCAGGCGCCCACCAACGATTATGGTGTGAGCACCGGAACGCGCCGCCAGGCGCGCCGCACGCAGCTTGGTCTGCATACCACCACGACCCAGCGCACCACCCACACTGCCCGCCACCGCATCAAGCGCCGGATCATCGGCACGCGCTTCGTAAATCAACTGGGCTTCAGGGTTGTTGCGCGGGTCAGCGTCGAACATGCCATCGCGATCTGTCAGGATCACCAGCAAGTCAGCCTCCACCAGATTGGCCACCAGTGCCGCCAGGGTATCGTTGTCACCGAAACGGATTTCGTCGGTCACCACCGTATCGTTCTCGTTGATCACCGGGATCACCTTCAGCTCGACCAGTGCACGCAAAGTGCTGCGGGCATTGAGATAGCGCTTGCGGTCGGACAAGTCATCATGAGTCAGCAGAACCTGTGCAGTATGCCGGCCATGCTCGGCAAAACTGGATTCCCAAGCCTGTACCAGCCCCATCTGACCAATGGCCGCCGCAGCCTGCAACTCATGCATCGCGCTGGGTCGCGCGGTCCAGCCGAGGCGACTCATCCCGGCAGCAACTGCCCCGGACGACACCAACACCAGCTCGACACCGGCCTCATGCAAAGCCACCATCTGCTCAACCCAGACGCTCATGGCCGCACGATCCAATCCCTTGCCATCCGCCGTCAGCAGCGCACTACCGATCTTCACGACCCAGCGTTGCGCACCTGTCACTTTGCTCCGCATCATCTTCAACCTTAGATTGAGGGCCGCGCGACCCAGCGCCACCCATAACGTTATTCGTGACTACCGATTTCCAGATACCAAAACGCCGCTCAAGTGAGCGGCGCTTAAGTTTATCGCAACGGATCAGTCGCGCACGTAAATGATTTCTGGCCCATCCTCATCATCCACGTCTTCTTCATCCCAATCGTCGTCACCGATGTCATGGACGGACTTCACGCCACTGCGACGCAGGGCACGCTGATCGTCCAGCGCCTGCAACTGGGCACGAGCTTCGTCTTCGATCTGCTGGTCGAGCTCGGCGAGCTCGGCCTTGAACACCGGATCTGCCGCCAGGCGGTCAGCGCGATCTTCGAGGTAGCGCATGATGTCGCGAGTCAGTCGCTCAGTACCTTCTTTGGCGATGGCCGAGATCACATAAACCGGGCCGGCCCACTCCAGGCGATCAACGATCTCCTTGACCCGCTCCTCGTGCTCTTCCTCAAGGATCTGGTCGCACTTGTTCAGCACCAACCAACGATCACGTTCGGCCAGGGCAGGACTGAACTTGGTCAGCTCACTGACGATCACTTCGGCAGCGTCCGGGGCACTGGTGTCATCCAGCGGCGCCATGTCGACGAGGTGCAGCAGCAAACGGGTACGGGACAAATGCTTGAGGAAGCGAATCCCCAGGCCGGCGCCGTCGGAGGCACCTTCGATCAAACCCGGAATGTCCGCGACCACAAAGCTTTTCCAGCGATCGACACTGACCACACCCAGGTTTGGCACCAAGGTCGTAAACGGATAGTCAGCGACTTTCGGCTTGGCGGCTGAAACCGAGCGGATAAAGGTACTTTTGCCAGCATTCGGCAAGCCCAGCAAACCAACGTCTGCCAGCACTTTCATTTCCAGCTTGAGATCACGCTGCTCGCCCGGCTTGCCCGGCGTAGTCTGGCGCGGCGCTCGGTTGGTGCTGGACTTGAATCGGGTATTACCCAGACCGTGCCAGCCACCCTGGACCACCATCAGGCGCTGACCGGCCTTGGTCAGGTCGCCGATCACTTCCTGGGTCGCGGAGTCGATCACCGTGGTACCGACCGGAACCCGCAGGATCAGGTCTTCACCTTTTTTGCCGGTGCAATCGGTGCTGCCACCGTTAGAGCCACGCTCGGCATCAAAGTGACGGGTATAGCGATAATCCACCAGCGTGTTGAGGTTTTCGTCGGCCATCATGTAGATGGAACCGCCATCACCGCCATCACCGCCATTCGGGCCACCGTTTTCGATGAACTTCTCGCGACGGAAACTCATGCAACCGTTACCGCCGTCGCCTGCCTTTACTCGGATGGAAACTTCATCAACGAACTTCATAACAAAACGCCTCTCGCCGCACGGACGAGCTTAAAAAACCAAGACATAAGACTCTTGCAAAAATGAGCGTAGCGACCTCAATCAGCGACCGCAAATCCAGCCCCGGAGCCCATCACAAACAGCTTTGCAAGAGACTCACCCCACAAACGAAAAAGCCCCGTCGCGAGACAGGGCTTTTCCAGCGATCTCGCAGTTAGGCTGCGACAACGCTCACGTAACGGCGGTTGAACGCGCCTTTTACTTCAAACTTGATCACGCCTTCGATTTTCGCGAAGAGGGTGTGATCTTTACCCATGCCTACACCGTAACCGGCGTGGAATTGGGTGCCGCGCTGACGCACGATGATGTTGCCCGGAATGATTTTCTGGCCGCCATACATCTTAACGCCAAGGCGTTTGGCTTCTGAGTCGCGACCGTTACGGGTACTACCACCAGCTTTTTTGTGTGCCATGAGTCAATTCTCCTAGTGAGGAATTAGGCTGAAATTAAGCCTGAATACCGGTGATTTTGATCTCGGTGTACCACTGGCGGTGGCCCATACGCTTCATGTGGTGCTTACGACGACGGAACTTGATGATGCGGACTTTATCGTGACGACCTTGGGAGATCACTTCAGCCACAACGGTAGCGCCAGCAACAACTGGAGCGCCGATGTTCACGTCATCGCCATTGGCGACCAACAGAACGCGATCAAAGGTAACGGATTCGCCGGTAGCGATTTCCAGTTTTTCGATCTTCAGGTATTCACCTGGGGCGACCTTGTATTGCTTGCCACCAGTAACGATTACTGCGTACGACATGGTATTTCTCCGATAATCCTGCTCACCCAGCGCTTTATAAGAAGAGGTATTGGCTGGCATGGCTGCATGGGATGGACGTCCCGTATGCAATTGCGTAAGGCAGGTGCTGCCCAGGAAGTTCAGGGTGCGCGATTGTACGCAAGCAACAGAAGTGTTGCAAGTAGCCGTCTATCGCGCCTTGACACTCCGGGGCGTGGGTCCTAGCATGCCGCGCAACCCTTCTGGAGCGACTGTCGCTGATGCAACCCCAAGCTTTCTACCGCGCGGTGGCGGACGATTTTAGCGCCGTCGACGGCATCATCAAGAAGCAGCTGACTTCTAAAGTGCCGCTGGTCTCCAAAATTGGTGACTACATTACGTCGGCGGGCGGCAAGCGCCTGCGTCCTTTATTAGTGTTGCTCTGTGGCAAGGCCTTGGGCCGCGAAGGCGATGACCTGCGCCTGCTGGCTGCCACTATCGAGTTCCTGCACACCGCGACCCTGTTGCATGACGACGTGGTCGACATGTCCGGCATGCGCCGTGGCCGCGAGACCGCCAATGCCATGTGGGGCAATGCGCCTAGCGTGCTAGTGGGCGATTTCCTGTACTCGCGCTCCTTTGAAATGATGGTCGAGCTGGGCTCGATGCCGGTGATGAAGATTCTTTCCCAGGCCACTCGCATCATCGCCGAAGGCGAAGTGTTGCAACTGTCGAAAGTCCGCGATGCCAGCACCACCGAAGAAACCTACATGGAAGTGATTCGCGGCAAGACCGCAATGCTCTTCGAGGCCTCGACCCACAGCGCCGCTGCGCTATGCGGTGCGACCGCCGAGCAGGCCGAAGCGCTGCGCACCTTTGGCGATCACTTGGGTGTAGCGTTCCAACTGGTTGACGACCTGCTCGACTACCGTGGCGACGCCGAGACCCTGGGCAAGAACGTCGGTGACGATCTGGCCGAGGGCAAGCCGACACTGCCGCTGATCTACACCATGCGCGAAGGCACGCCGGAACAGGCGGCACTGGTGCGCAAGGCGATCCAGAAAGGCGGCATCGAAGACCTGGAGAGCATCCGCGCTGCCGTGGAAGCCTCGGGTTCCCTGGATTACACCGCGCAGTTGGCGCGAGACTATGTGTCCCGTGCAATCCAATGCCTGGAAGCCCTTCCGGCCAGCGAATACCGGGACGCCCTGGTTGAGCTGAGTGAGTTTGCGGTCGCGCGTACACACTGAGCAATATCTGCGAACGCGGGCGTGTGTGGGAGCGGGCTTGCTCGCGAAAGCGTAGTGTCAGTCAATATCTTAGATATTGACCCACCGCTTTCGCGAGCAAACCCGCTCCCACATTTTGTTTGTATTGCCAATATTTAGAATGTATTGCCAGCCCAAACCGTGTCCTACCAGCCATAAAACCCTATATAATGTGCGACTTTTAGCCATCCTGAAACTCAAGGAGCCTTAGTGAGCACGTTGCCACCCTGCCCGAAATGCAATTCCGAATACACCTACGAAGATGGCGCCCAGCTGATTTGCCCGGAATGCGCCCATGAGTGGTCAGTCAACGGCGAAACCGAAGCGGCCAGCGATGAGGCCGTCAAGAAGGACTCCGTCGGGAACGTCCTGCAGGACGGCGACACCATCACTGTGATCAAAGACCTCAAAGTCAAGGGCACTTCGCTGGTGGTCAAGGTGGGCACCAAGGTCAAGAACATCCGCCTGTGCGACGGTGATCACGATATCGACTGCAAGATCGACGGTATCGGCCCGATGAAACTCAAATCCGAGTTCGTTCGTAAAGTCTGATTGTGCTGCCCCCATCTCGTGCCCGGCACGAGGTGGCGCTTCGCCCTCCCTGCGTCAACCCCTCTTCAGTAGCAAAAAGCCAGCCATCTTGCCTGCACACAACGCCCGCACAGAAAAACCAGGAAATCGCCAATAGGGACTTGCTATTCAGCGAATAAGAATTATTCTCATTGAAACCCTCAAGGAGAAGCGACCATGACTTATTTGATTGATGCCTGGCTGGACCGCCCACATCCCTACCTGCGGATACTCCATCGGGAAACCGGAGAAGTCTGCGCCGTACTGGAAGAAGAAGCGTTGAATGAGCTGCAGGATCAAGGCGACCTGGACGTCAATGGCTTGAGTTCCAGTGAGCCGGGAGTGCTGAAGGAGGTGGTGCGTAATCTGTTTCTGTTCTGCTATGCCCGAGCGTTGCGCCCGGTGACGGAGCTTAATGGCAAGTTTCACCCATGAGCCATTGTGCAGAGTCCTGTTGGGGTGAGCGGGCTCTCCCCAACAGGTAATCAGCAGGCCTTACAGAACGTCGAGCAACTCGACGTCGAACACCAGGACGCTGTGTGGCGGGATGCTGCCAACGCCTTGCGCGCCATAAGCCAGCTCGCTCGGCACATACAGGCGCCATTTGCTGCCGGCATTCATCAATTGCAGAGCTTCGGTCCAACCAGCAATCACGCCGCCGACAGGGAACTCGGCAGGCTGGCCGCGCTCGTAGGAGCTGTCGAACACAGTGCCGTCGATCAGCGTACCGTGATAATGGGTCCGTACCTGGTCTTCACGGGTTGGCTTGGCGCCTTCACCCGCAGTCAGTACTTCGAACTGCAGACCGGAAGCCAGGGTGGTGATGCCCTCACGCTTGGCGTTTTCAGCCAGGAAAGCCAGGCCAGCGCCTGCAGCAGCTTCAGCCTTGGCCGCAGCTTCGGCTTGCATGATGTCGCGGATCACCTTGAAGCTGGCCGCCATTTGCTCTTGATCAACACGGCTTGGCTTGCCCGCGAATGCGTCGGTCAGGCCGGCCAGGATCGCGTCCAGGCTGACGCCAGGCGGCGGGTTGTCGCGCAACTGGTCGCCCAATTGGCGGCCAATGCCGTAGCTGACACGGGTTTCGTCGGTGGACAGATTGACTTCGGACATTAAAGGGCTCCGCTGTAGGACAACCTCAAAAACCTGCAAAAACGCAGGATCTTGCGCGTTGTCCAAACTAAAAGGGCGAGCAGACTAGCACACTCGCCCCACGCTTGATGAGCCCGACGCCAGAAGGCACCAGCAGTGGCTCAATGCTTGGTCATTTTATCCAGGTAACCCATGACAAAGGCCGAAATCACGAACGTCATGTGAATGATCACGTACCACATCAGGTGCTGTGGATCGACGTTCTTGGCATCCATGAAGATACGCAGCAAGTGAATCGAGGAAATCGCCACGATGGACGCCGCCACTTTCATCTTCAGCGACGAAGAGTCCATGGTACCCAACCAGTTGAGCTTCTCCTTGCTGTCGTCGATATCCAGTTGCGAGACGAAATTCTCATAGCCGGAAATCATCACCATCACCAACAATCCGCCGACCAGCGCCATGTCGATCAACGACAACAACACCAGAATCAGTTCCGATTCGGCCATTGCGAAGACGTTGGGCAGCAGGTGAATCACTTCCTGGAAGAATTTCAGCGCCAGCGCCAGCAGCCCGAGTGACAGCCCGAAATAGATCGGTGCCAGCAACCAGCGCGAGGCGTACATTGCATTTTCGATAAAACGTTCCATTGGATCTCACACAGCGTGGCTAGAAATGCGGGCGAGTATATCAGTCGCGCACATTGGCCAGAACCCACCTGAAAAACTGCCCTGTACCGCTTCTGTAAAAGGTTTTTTCTGCTAGTGTCGGGCTGATCAACTCAGCTCGATGATGTCGGACAGGAATCTCAGATGATGGATGTGCGATCTCCATTGGCCTGCCTTGGCCTAGGTGTGGTGTTGCTGGCCAGCAGCGGCTGCTCCCCCGACGACGAACACCGGCAAACCAGTCTCGACGAGAAAACCGCCCAGTTCGAGCACTCCCTGGACGCCATTCAGGATCCGACGCTCAAGTCAGCCGTGGCCGAGCTGGGTGGCTCTCTGCTACTGCTGGAGCGCGCACGCTTCAAGCTCAGCACCAAACCCATCGAGGCCGAGTACGGCGAAGACAGCCTCGCTTTACTCAAGCATTACCCCACGCCTCAAGCCTTGGCAGACACCTACATCAAGGGGCTGTTCGTCCTGCGCAAGGCCTCGCACTCGGACTACCTGACGGACTTGCAGCCGGTTTTCCCCTTCGCCCCAGCCGCGTTTTCGTTTCCCAATGGCTTGGAATGGCAATCGGTGACCCTGAGCAACAACGAAACCGTCCCCTTCCAGCCCGAATGGTCAGAAACCGATCCAGGGATCCAGTTGAGCCCCAGCAGCTCCAACCTGACCAACCCCGATGATTTAACGGTGACGTATCCGTTTGTCGAAGGCATCGAGACTGAAAACACAAGCCAGCCACAACCCGTAACGCTCAAGGGCCGGATTGAGGTCATCGCGCCGCGCAAGGTCTTTACCTTTGACCTGAGCCGCAAAGATGTGGGCCACTCACGGCGCGAAGAAAACGTCAGCGTCAAACTGCTCAGCCTGGAAAAGAACCATGCCGAAATCGAACTGACCAACAGCGCCCCCCAGGCCCCGGAAGTCGCGGATGTATCGCCCAGTCCGCTGCTGGTACAGGCGCGGGACACCTCGGGGCGTTTTCTGACCCGTTCCGGCTCGATCAATGAGAGTGCAGCCCAACTGGCGTTCTACGAGACGCAGTTGGCCAAAATGCAGAAACAAAAAACCTGGTCCGATGCTTTGGAACAACAACTCCACGAGCAGCAGAAAGCTTTCGAGCACAAGCAGCCCAGCCACTACACCAAGGTTTACTTCAACGGGCTGATCGATAACCTGCAAGTCAGTGTCCTGGACTTTTCTGGCGCCACTGTCACACGCAAGGACCTGGAACTGGCGATTCGACGCCTCGACAAGAACACCCTGGAAAAAACCGTACAACGCCTGCCCATGCCGGTAACGGTATATGACGATCAGGTTCAGGATTGGCTCAAGGACGCCACGCTCACTGAGGATCAACTGAAAAACAGCGTCCGCGTCAGCCAGTCAGTCGAAGACGCGAGCGCCGCCCGCGTCGAGTTCGATCATCCCTACACGTTCAATGACGACCTGGTCGGCGCAACCCGCACCAGCAGCGATGCCCCCGTGACATTTTTTACCGCCGACGATGAAGGCAAGCGCGGCGAACCCATTGAGCTGCCCACAGAGGCCTTTGAGGTCGACCCATGGCGCGGCACCCTGACCTACGACCTCAATCTGTTCCCGGAGAACCCCGAATACGTTGTGGGCTCACTTCCGTTGTTCCTCGCCAGCATTGAAAAAGGCAGCATCGACACCGCGCGATTACCTGGCGGACTGTCGTTGGACGACAATGCATTGATCGTCGACCAGGCGCTCTTCCCGTCCGATAGCTGGCGTTTTTTCGCCAAGGACACCAGTGGCAATTACTTGAAGGAAATTCTCAATGTCAGCCATCGTGCCGCGGAGCACGGCACTGCGCTGTTTGATGTGCACTACTTTTACGGCCAGCCGACGACGATCGAAACCTACCAACGCACCGCGTTGAACACCGTGCAATATGGGTTTGAGGTAAAACTGGACAAGCCAGAGACAAAGTAGCCAGTTCAGCGAGTATCGCTTAGCACTTTCACCCGTCCGCCATTGAGTTGCCGCAAATGCGCCTGCACGTGCAAGCACCATATCTGCGGATCATCAGCCAACTGGTAGCCATGCAAGGTCAGGCTTTGCACAATGGCCTCCAGGATATTTTCAGCCACGAACGGTCCATGAAACGGCCCTTGGGACTTGATCGTCGAAGGCTGCTCGCCGGTCATGCCGGCCGCAAACAATAAGGTCCACATACCCGCATCCCCCGCGAGGGGACGAATGGAGCATTCGATTCTGGTGACCAGGCCCAGGCACTGGCGAGTGAGACAAAGGTTGCGCGGCATAGCGGCGACCCTCGGTAGATCCGGTGTTCAGCCTCCAACCGCCGAGACTGTTTCTATCCAGCGGTTCCTGTGCATATCCCTTGAGCTGAGAATAGAAGAAAACCCGTACAAACCAAGGACACAAGGACCAACGGGCAAGTGACCAGGGTTGATAGCGGCAAAAGCATGACGAGGGGAGCCGTTCCCCTCGTCCGGCAACCGATCAGCTTGGCCTGGCTTCGGCCAACGCCTGTTGCGCCAGCTCCTTTTCCGCCTCCTTGAGGTCTTCTTCGCTGATCATCTCGGCAATCGCCCGCAGACGCTCCACCACCCGCGCATTCACGGTGCCCTCGGGGAACTGGCCTTGTTCATCCGGTTCACCGGCCGGCTCGCCGACGAGCAAGCTCAAGGCCTCATCGGCCTGGCGCACAGCGTAAATATGGAACTGCCCCGCCCGAACGGCTTGCAATACCTTCTCATCGAGCATCAGCGTCGCAACGTTCGCCTGCGGAATGATCGCCCCCTGTTCACCGGTCAGGCCACGCGCCTCGCAAAGACGGAAAAAGCCTTCGATCTTCTCGTTGACCCCGCCCACCGCCTGCACTTCACCGAACTGGTTGATGGAGCCGGTGATCGCAAAACACTGCTTGAGCGGCGTCTTCGACAGCGCCGAGATCAAGGTGCACGCTTCACCCAGAGAGGCGCTGTCGCCATCGACGTAACCGTAGGACTGCTCCAGGGCAATACTGGCAGAGATCGCCAGGGGGAATTCCTGCGCATAACGACTGCCCAGGTAACCGGTGAGGATCATTACCCCCTTGGAGTGAATCGGCTGCCCGAGATTGACTTCGCGCTCGATATCGACGATCCCGCTGCCCCCCGGATATACCGTGGCGGAAATCCGCGCCGGCACGCCGAAGGCCGAATCGCCCACCTCAAGCACCGTCAGCCCATTGCATTTGCCCACGGCCGCACCAGCGGTATCGATCAGGATCACCCCGGCGAGCATGTCGTCGAGAATCCGCGCCGAGACACGTCCGGTGCGCGTGGCCTTGGCCTTGAGCGCCCGTTCGATGTGACCGGCGTCGGTCATCTCGTCGCCCGCCAGGTGACGGATGAAGTCCGCCTCGCTGACCAACTGGAACAGATCGCCAATGCGCGCCGACAAGCGCCCCTGATGCTCCGCCAATCGCGCGCTATAGGTTGCCAGGCGCGCCACCGCATCCGAGGTCAGCGGTGCCATGCCTTCTTCCGAAGTGCGGGTCTTGAGCAACTGGGCGAACTGCTCCAGGCTTTCGTCGACCATCGGGATGTCTTCATCGAAATCCACCAGCACCCTGAACATTTCCTGGAAATCCGGATCCAGGTCTTGCAGCGTGTAGTACAGCGAGCGGGCGCCGATGATGATGACCTTGACATTCAACGGGATCACCTGCGGGTTCAGGGTCACCGTGGCCAGGCGGCCCAGCTCGCCCAACGGCGATTCCATTTTCAACTTGCGCGACTGTAGGGCGCGCTTGAGCGCGTCCCAGACAAACGGTTCACTGAGCATTTTCTCGGCTTCCAGAATCAGGAAGCCGCCATTGGCGCGGTGCAATGCGCCCGGGCGCAATTGCCGGTAGGTGGTGTAGAGCGCGCCCTGGTCGGTGCTGTATTCAATACGACCGAACAGGTTGTCGTAGGTCGGGTGCGGCTCGAACACCACCGGCGCGCCGCCCGTACTCGGATGCCCTACCACCAGGCTCGGACAGTACTGCTCCTCCAGCAGCTTGCGGGCCTGGGCGTCAGTCTTCGCATCGTCCACCAACTGCTCGACCACAGTCTTGAGCAGGTAGACCTGCATCGCCTGCAGGTAACCGCACACCCCGGCGTTTTCCGCATACTTCTGCGACAGTGGCGCCAAGAGAGGCTGCAAGGCCAGGGTGATGGTCTCTTCGTTGAACTGGCGCAACTGGTTATTGGACTCGCGCTTCCACTGCGGCAGGCTGGCGAGTTCTTCGTTGAGGCGCTCTTCCAGCTCAGAAATATCAGTGTGGAAACGCTCGCGATCGGCTTCCGGCAACTGCGAGAACTCAGCCTCATCCAGCGCCTTGCCATCAAGCATTGGCGTAAAGGCGATGTTGGAGCTGTCGCGGTACAGCGCTACGTCTTTTTCCAGGGCCAGGCGTTCGATCACGTCCAGGGCACGGTCGTAACGCTGGTTGAAGGCGCGGTCGATGGCGCTTTTACGCTGCTGGTACGTCGGGTGTTCGAAGACCGCCGGGAAAGTTGCTACCAGATTATCGATAAGTGCATTGATATCGGCAATGAACGCCGCTGCGCCGCCCGCTGGCAACTCCAGGGCACGCGGCTCGCGAGGCTCGTCAAAATTATTCACATAGACCCAGTCCGCCGGGGTCTGCAGGCGCTTGCCTTCGGCCTTCAGGTAACGTTTGACGAACGAAAAGCGACCGGTACCCGGCTCGCCCATGACAAACACGTTGTAACCGGGGCGTGGCATGGCCACACCGAACTGCAAGGCTTCGACCGCACGTTCCTGGCCAAGCACACCGCGAAAGGGCTCCAAATCATTGGTGGTCGAGAAGCTGAACTGTTCAGCGGAGAAAGGGCGAGTCAGCGCTTCGGGCGCTAGACGCAAGCTGGCAGCTACAGGATCAGGCATCGGGCTTCCTTACATCAGGCGGGGCAGATGACGGCATTCTGGCGCCGGGTATGGCTGGCTGGCAAGGCACGGCTGAGGGAAAGCATAGACACAGGACTCATCCTACAAAAAAACAGGCTTTAGCCGATTGTTTTACAAAAACTCACGGAACCCTTAGAACCTGCCTAAACTCCAAATTGCGCGGACTGGAATAATAACCGGCCCCTAGGGCGCTAAGAAGTGCCTGAATCCTTGTCCATTGGTTTGCACACAAAGAGAACAAAGCTATGAAACGGATCCTTCTCGGTACTCTCTTCACCGTCGTCTCCCTCAATGCAATGGCTGAAGCGCCAGGCGGCCCGAACTGCGGTTGGGGCAACATGCTGTTCGAAGGCCAGCGCGGTACTCCCGCTCACTTCCTGGCCTCCACCACCAACGGCACCTCGGGTAACGCCACCTTTGGCATGACCTCGGGTACTAACGGCTGCAGCACCAACAGCGCGCTGACTTACGGCGGCAAATCGTGGATTGCCATGAATGGCATGATGAACGAGCTATCCGAAGACATGGCTAAAGGCAATGGCGAAGCACTGACCACCTACGCCGTGGTACTGGGCGTTGCACCTGAAGATCGCGACCACTTCGCAGCCGTGACCCACGAACACTTCCAGCAGATCTTCAGCAAGGCTGACGTGACCGCAGAAGACGTGCACTCCAATACCATCGCTGTTCTCAAAGGTGACGCCCGTCTGGCGAAGTACGCCACCCAGGCTTAAGCTCCAGCTACCCGCGCCTTGTAAGGCGCGGGTTTTATTTTTTTGGACCTACCCTTTTTTGGGTCTTTATTTTATTCCGACTTAAGATGCCCCTATGCTCAAACGCTTTGCCTGCCTGGCACTCTTCGCCTGCGCTCCGCTGTACGCGGCCCCGCATATTGATGATCAACGTTTGCAGCAACTGGCCAACGATCCGTTCTGGCTGTCACTGGGTCACTATGAAAGCGGCAAGATCAGCGGCTGGCGCAGCTATGTCAGCGACCAGAAGTTCTTCCTCGCCAAAGACGGCGCCCACCGCCCGGACGCCGAACTCAAAGCCACGGTTGATGCGCTATACGCCCCCGCCAGCCTCGGTGAAAAACACACCCAATGCGTTTATCCGGCACGCACCCGCTGGCTCAAGGATCAGTTGCAGCTGACTGACTTGCCCGCCGTGGACTGCAAGGAGTTCAAGCAATGGTTCAAGGACGTCGCGCCACACAGCGCCGTGATGATCTTTCCGGCGGCGTATCTCAACAGCCCATCGTCGATGTTTGGCCACACTCTGCTGCGCATCGATCAGGCTGACGTGCAGAGCAACAAGACCGCCCTGCTCAGCTACGCAATCAACTTCGGCGCCTATATCGAGGGCTCGGACAACAGCTTACTGTATGCCTGGAAAGGCCTGATGGGCGGCTACCCCGGGCTGTTCGCGCTGGTGCCATACCAGGAAAAACTCTCGGAATACCGTAGCCTGGAAAACCGTGACTTGTGGGAGTACAGGCTGAACCTGACCCAGGTCGAGACCGAGCGTATGGTCGAGCACGTATGGGAACTCAAGCAGATCCAGTTCGACTATTTCTTCTTCGACGAAAATTGCTCTTACCGCCTTCTGGAGCTGCTCCAGGTAGCCCGCCCCGGTTTGCGCCTGACGGAACAGTTCCCGCTGACGGCCATTCCCACCGACACCGTAAAAGCCGTGAAAGAAGCAGGCCTGGTGGAAAGAATCGATTACCGCCCTTCTCGCGAACGCGAATTGCTGGAACGTGCCAAGCCGCTGGACAGCGAGGAACAACAATGGGTGTTGAGGATCAGCGACGACCAGAAACAATTGCAGGACCCAGTCTTCAAAACCATGACCAAAGAACGTCAGGCCCTGATCGTCGACGCAGCCTATCGCCTGGGCCGCTACCGCGCCAACGGCCTTGAGCGCGACCCTGAGCGCTCCCAGCGTAGCTACGAACTGCTGCGGGCGATCAATCAAAACCCGGCCCCGAACCTGCAGATCGAGCCTCCCGGCCTGCCCGAAAACGGTCACGAATCGCGCACCTGGCAAGCCGGTATCGGCACGCGCAGCGACAAGGCCTTCGGCGAATACGGCCTGCGCATGGCCTACCACGACCTTAACGACAACGCCGAAGGTTTCCCTTTGGGCGCACAGATCGAAATCCTGCAAATGAAGCTGCGCCAGTACGAAGGCAATAACTGGCAGCTGCAACAACTGGACCTGGCGACCATCCGCTCGTTGACCCCGCGTAACGAGTTGCTGCAACCATTGTCCTGGCAAGTCACTGGCGGTCTTGAGCGTGTACCGGGCAAACATGACGACGAAACCCTGGTCAGCCACGTCAACGGCGGTGCCGGCGGTACCTGGCAACTGCGCGACGACATGCTCGGCTTCGCCCTCGGCACCGTGCGCGTGGAACATAACAATGATTTCAGCGAATTCATCTCCCCCGCTGCCGGCTTCAACACCGGCCTCTTGTGGAAAAACCCGCTGGGCAACCTCAGCCTGGAAGCCAAGGGCGATTTCTTCACCAATGGAGAAGTGCGGCGTAGTATCAGCCTGAATCAACAGTGGGAAGTGTCGCGTAATCTCGGCGTACGCTTGAGTGCGCAACGTGAGTTCAGCCACCTGGCGACGCCGGTCAATGAAGTGATGCTGGAAGTGAAGTGGTATCACTACTGACCCAGCTCGCCGCCCCGGCACACACCTGAAAATGTAGGAGCGGGCTTACTCGCGATAGCGGTGGGTCAGTCGATATTTTCGGTGCTGACACACCGTCATCGCGAGCAAACCCGCTCTCACACTTGGTTCGTATTAATTGCATCCCACCCCGTTGAGTTCTTACGACATGGCCATTATTTGCACCACTCTTGAACAAGTCCGGAAAAACATCGATCGCCTTGATCACCAGATCGTTGCGCTGCTGGCCGAGCGAGGGGGATTCGTGTCCCAGGCCGCTCGCTTCAAAAAAGACAGTGATAGCGTTAAAGCGCCTCAGCGTGTTGAACAGGTGATTGACAAGGTGCGCGATTTATCACAGAGCCTGGGCGCCAACCCTGACGTAACCGAACAGGTTTATCGAGCGATGATTGCCGCGTTTATCCAGCAGGAATTGGCTGAGCACGCTGTGCTTTCGAAGGAGTCCAAGGCTTAGGCCAATACATAGAGAAGCGTAGGTTTCGACCTCTGTGATCGGCGCAATAATCACCCCTCATCTGACGTTCCCACCATCGCCCGAAACAGGACGCTTTCAGACATTCATCGAAACTAATCACCTGCGATCATGGCCCAAACTCTATTGAGGAGAAAATGCCATGAGTCGAGCTTTCGTCAACGAAGACAGCGCCGCCGCCCAGGCCAACCAACCTGTGGAACGCCAGGTCAGCACGCAACCCAATCACCTCACCGCTCAAGGGTTGGAGCTGCTACAGGCCAAGGTGACGCAGTTGCAGCACGAGCATGGCCTGGAATCCGCCAAGGGTGAACAGGCAGACAAACAACGCCTGGCCGACCTTGAGCGTGATTTGCGCTATTTCAAGCAGCGACTGCAAAGCGCACAGGTTGTCGCACCGGCCACTTCTACCGAGAAAGTGCAGATCGGTAGTTGGGTCACGTTCGCCAACAAGCAGGATGAACAGCTGCGCATTCAACTGGTGGGTGAAGACCAGGCCGACGCCACCTTGGGCCTGATCAACTGGGGGTCCCCCCTGGGCAGGGCGCTGTTGGGTGCGCAGGTCGGCGATGAGGTGCTGTGGAAGCGCCCCGCCGGTGATCAATTGATCGAGATCCTGCGCATCGAACCCGGCGTTTAGACGATACCTTGCGCCAGCATCGCATCCGCGACTTTCACAAAGCCTGCGATATTCGCCCCCTTCACGTAATTGATCCGGCCGTTTTCTTCGCCGTAGTGCACACAAGCATGGTGGATCGATTGCATGATGTTGTGCAGCTTGCTGTCCACTTCGCCGGCAGTCCACAGCAGGCGCATGGCGTTCTGCGACATTTCCAGGCCGCTCACCGCTACGCCACCGGCGTTGGAAGCTTTGCCGGGGGCGAACAGAATGCCAGCCTCGATAAAGATATCCACAGCCTCCAGGGTGGTGGGCATGTTCGCGCCTTCGGCCACACAAATACAGCCATTGCGCAACAAGGTACGGGCTGCATCGGCGTCCAGTTCGTTCTGGGTCGCACATGGCAGGGCGATGTCGCACGCCAGCTCCCAAGGCGTACCTGCACGGAACTCCAGGCCAAAACGCTCGGCCAGCTCGCTGATGCGGCCACGTTGGACATTTTTCAACTCCAGCACAGCGGACCATTGCGCTTCGGTCAAACCGCTTTCGCTGTACAGGGTGCCTTCGGAGTCGGACAGGGAAATCACCTTGCCACCCAGGTCCATAACCTTGCGCGCCGCATATTGCGCCACGTTGCCGGAACCGGAAATGGCCACGCGCTTGCCTTCGACCCGCTGGCCCTGGCGCTTGAGCATTTCCTCGGCAAAGTACACACAGCCAAAACCGGTGGCCTCCGGGCGGATCAGGCTGCCGCCGTAGCTCATGCCCTTGCCGGTTAGTACCGATGTGAACTGGTTGCCGAGGCGCTTGTATTGACCGAACAAAAAGCCGATTTCCCGGGCGCCAACGCCAATATCGCCGGCGGGTACGTCAACGTCTGCGCCGATATGGCGATACAGCTCGCTCATGAACGACTGGCAAAAACGCATGACCTCTGCGTCGCTTTTGCCCTTGGGATCGAAGTCCGAGCCGCCCTTGCCTCCGCCCATGGGCAGCGAGGTCAGGGAGTTCTTGAAGGTCTGTTCAAAGGCGAGGAACTTCAGCACACCCAGATTCACTGACGGGTGAAAGCGCAGGCCGCCTTTGTACGGGCCGATGGCACTGTTCATCTGGATCCGAAAGCCACGGTTAACCTGGACCTTGCCGTGATCATCCACCCACGACACTCGGAAGGTAATGGCGCGTTCCGGCTCGCAAATACGCTCCAGGATGCCCGATGTCAGATAGTGGGGATTGGCTTCAAGAAACGGCCACAGACTGCGCAATACTTCTTCTACGGCCTGATGGAACTCAGGCTGGTCCGGGTCGCGTTTTTTGAGGCGGGCAAGGAAGGTTTCAACGGATTCGATCATGAAAAGTCTCGGCAAATTTGTTGTCGTTAGCGCAGATTTGAGCCGGACTTTAACAACTCATGTCGCACTGCGACAGGGCAACATGTCGCATTTGTGAATTTAAATGGTGCATTGAATATAAATAAATGACTTTTTTGCACCTCGATAGGGAGTCGAGACTAAACCTTGCACCAATAAGTAAACCGTCATCGCAGGCAAGCCAGTTCCCACATTTGATCGAGTACGTCCCTTGTAACGCGGGGGAATGTGGGAGCTGGCTTGCCTGCGATGAATTCACCTCGGTCGTTCTGAAAACCGCGCAAAAAAACGGAGCCCGAAGGCTCCGCTCATTCAACCCACCAACCTGAATCAGGCCAGCTTCTTGTGTCGTACACGGTGCGGCTGGGCCGCAGCTTCGCCCAGGCGCTTCTTGCGATCGGCTTCGTACTCGGTGTAGTTGCCTTCGAAGAACACCGCTTGCGAGTCGTCTTCGTACGCCAGGATGTGCGTGGCCACACGGTCCAGGAACCACCGATCGTGAGAGATCACAATCGCAGCGCCCGGGAAGTCCAGCAGGGCCTCTTCCAGGGAACGCAGGGTTTCAACGTCGAGGTCGTTGGACGGTTCGTCGAGCAGCAGGACGTTGCCGCCCTCTTTCAAGGTCAGGGCCAGGTGCAAGCGACCGCGCTCACCACCGGACAGGTCCTTGACGAACTTCTGCTGGTCGCCGCCCTTGAAGTTGAAGCGGCCGACGTAGGTGCGTGACGGGATTTCGTAGTTGCCGATGCGGATCTGGTCGGACCCGTCGGAAATCTGCTGGAAAACCGTCTTGCTGCCGTCGAGGTCGTCGCGGCTCTGATCCACGCAGGCAAGCTGTACGGTCTCGCCGATCTCGATGCTACCCGAGTCCGGCGTTTCCTTGCCCATCAACATACGAAACAGTGTGGATTTACCGGCACCGTTGCCGCCGATCACGCCAACGATGGCGCCTTTAGGCATGGCAAACGAGAGGTTGTCGATCAGCACGCGATCGCCATAACCCTTGGTAACGTTCTTGAACTCGATAACCTTGTCACCCAGGCGTGGGCCGGCAGGGATGTAGATTTCGTTGGTTTCGCTGCGCTTCTGGAATTCCTGCGATTGCATTTCTTCGAAGCGTTGCAGGCGTGCCTTGGATTTTGACTGACGGGCCTTGGCGCCTTTGCGCACCCACTCCAGTTCTTCCTTCATGGCTTTTTCATGGGCCGACTGTTGCTTGGATTCGGCGGCCAGACGATCGGACTTGGCTTCCAGCCAACCAGAGTAGTTACCCTCGTAAGGGATACCGGCGCCACGGTCGAGTTCGAGGATCCAGCCAGCAACGTTGTCCAGGAAGTAACGGTCGTGCGTGATCGCAACCACGGTGCCTGGGAAGTCGTGAAGGAAATGCTCCAGCCACGCGACGGAGTCGGCGTCCAGGTGGTTGGTCGGTTCGTCGAGTAGCAGCATGTCAGGCGCCGACAGCAGCAGGCGGCACAAGGCCACGCGGCGCTTTTCACCACCGGACAGGAATTCGACCTTGGCGTCCCACGCTGGCAGACGCAGCGCATCGGCGGCGACTTCCAACTGGCGTTCCAGGTTGTGACCGTCGCTGGCTTGCAGGATAGCTTCCAGCTTGGCTTGTTCGGCAGCCAGTTTGTCGAAGTCGGCATCTTCTTCAGCGTAAGCCGCGTAGACCTCATCCAGACGAGCCTGAGCGTTCTTGATCACGCTGACCGCTTCCTCGACCACTTCACGCACGGTCTTGGTCGGGTCCAGGATCGGCTCCTGTGGCAAGTAGCCGATGTTCAGCTCCGGCATCGGGCGGGCTTCGCCTTCGAACTCGGTGTCGACGCCGGCCATGATTTTCAACAGCGTGGATTTACCCGAACCGTTGAGGCCGAGCACGCCGATCTTGGCGCCGGGGAAAAAAGACAGCGAAATGTTTTTCAGGATTTCCCGCTTCGGCGGAACAACTTTTCCCAGCCGATGCATGGTGAATACGTATTGAGCCATGATGAACCTAGCGTCAGTGACCGATGAATTAAGCGGGCGTAACCCGTGCCAGGCCATGCGCGGCGCGGGCCGTTGATCGTGATCAATGCCTGCGTGCGGAAAAAACCTGATTGTCTGGGGCTGGAACGCCCTCGCGTAACCGGCAAAGCTACCTGAATGCGCCTGACCCGTCCAGCCAAGCAGCGCTGGCACTTTGCCACAACACAAGGCATGCTAACCGCCCTTCGGGCGTCCGGTTTATAGTGCACGTCGCGCGCCATTCCAGCCAAACCGCAGGATCACAGCTTGACCAACGTAACAAAGCCAAGTCCCCTGCGCGCAGCCCACATTGCGCCGGGCGCACCCCTGCACGGCCCGCTCAAGGGTGCATTGGCGACGCTGGTCTTGATGCTGCTTGCCTTACTGTTCTGGCAACTGCTGGACCAACTGCAACAGAACCAGAAAGACCAACAGCAGCACACTATCGACTACAGTGCCGACCTTGCCGAGCAGTTCAGCCTGAACATGGCCCTGAGCGCACAGATCGCCCTCAATCTGCTGCCGATTGTCGAGCCACCGCACGACACCGAGCAGCAACAAGCCCTGATGCGCACCCTGCAACGTTCGTTGCCGCAACTACGCAGCATCGCCCTGCTCTCCCCAAGCGGCGCCATGATCAGCGATACCGCCGATAACAACCAGGACAGTGCCTGGCTGCAAGAGCTGGTCAAGCGCAGCCATGCCCAATCCTATTACCTGAGCAACAACAACGATGGCACGCTGATTTATCTGTTGCTGCATCAGCCAAGCGGCGGCGCCAAGATGTATTGGGCACTGCGCCTGACTCCCGACTACCTGAGCAACCTGACACTTCAGGATGGTCACTGGCAGCGGCCGATGTGGGTCGTCGAAAATCGACTGAACCACCGGATTGTCAGCCGTGACAGCGGCATGCCAACCCAGTGGTCGGGAACCCTGACCCCGGACGAGTTGAACCAAACCGTACTGCTCACACCCTTGAGCAATAGTGACTGGCAACTGCGTGGGCTGTTTGACCGCGTGGCCGTACTGGAACAACTGTTACCCGCCTTTATCGGCAAGTGCCTGCTGGGCCTGGCCTTTTCGCTGGTTCCGGTGATTGTGCTGCTCAACATGCGGCGGCGTCAGCGCCAGGTCAATGAAGGCCGGCGGCGTTACCAGGATATTTTCGAAGGCACCGGCGTGGCCTTGTGTGTCCTCGATTTGTCGGGCCTGCGCAGCCATTTCGACAAGGGCCGCCTGCAAACCCGTGAGCAGTTGCAGGACTGGCTGCAAAACAGCCCCGAGCAACGCCAACAATTGCTTAAAGAGCTGCGCATCACCGAAGTCAACCAGGTAGCGGTGCGCCTGCTCAACGTGGCGTCCTGCGAGCAAGCCTGGCAACGCCTGATTGACGGCTGCCCGCTCAACCACACGGGCATTGGCTATCGCGTGCTCGAGGCGGTACTTACCCAGCAGAAACAGCTGGAATTGGAGATTCAACTCAGCGACGTCGAAGGCAACGACCAATACCTGTGGCTGGTCATGCGCCTGCCGGAAGAACAGCACGACTATAAGGCCGTGATCCTCAGCATCAGCGACATCACCAGCCGCAAGCTGATCGAACTGTCACTGGTCGAGCGCGAGGGATTCTGGTCGGATGTTGTGCGTACCGTGCCCGATCACCTATACGTGCAGGAGGTGGTCAGCCAGCGGATGATTTTCAGCAACCACCATCTGGGGTACACCCTGGGTTACAACAAGCCCGAACTGCAGCAAATGGGTGAGTACTTCTGGGAAATCCTGCTGCACCCCGAAGACGCCATGCATTATCACGATCTGCGCCAGCAACAGCGTACTGCCGGCTACAAGAGCCAGCTGCAATGCCAACTGCGCTTTCGCCACCGCAACAATCAATGGCGCTGCTTCGAGATTCGCGAACAGGCGCTGGCGCGGGACAAGCATGATCAAGTCACCCGGATCATCGGCGTGGCCAAGGACATCACCGACCAGATCGAAGCCAGCGAGTCCCTGCGTGACAGCGAGCAGCGCTACCGAATGCTGGCCGAAAGCATCAGCGATGTGATCTTTTCCACCGACAGCAAACTGGCCCTCAACTATGTAAGTCCCTCGGTGAACACGGTGTTGGGCTATGAGGTCGACTGGGTCTTCAAGAACGGCTGGCAATCGACTATCGCCAACCCGCAGCAACTGATGGGCATCTACACCCTGATAGAGCGCGTCAGCCGCGCCCTGGGCAACCCCCAAGCCCTGGCCCGGCTGCGCGATGATGTGCAGACCCAGTTGTTTCTGTTCGACTGCCTGCGCGCCGACGGGCGGAAAGTACCCATCGAATTGCGGCTGGTGCTGGTGTGGGACGAACAGGGTACGTTTGAAGGCATTCTCGGGGTGGGCCGTGACATCAGCCAGCAACGCCGGGCCGAGAAAGACCTGCGCATGGCGGCCACGGTATTCGAGCACTCCACCTCGGCCATCCTGATCACCGACCCGGCCGGCTACATCGTGCAGGCCAACGAGGCATTCAGCCGTGTCAGTGGCTATGCCGTAGCCGATGTGCTCGATCAATTGCCGAACATGCTGACCGTCGATGAACAGCAGGAAGCCCACCTGCGTTACGTCCTCAAGCAATTGCACCAACACAGCACCTGGGAAGGCGAGGTATGGCTCAAGCGCCGTAGCGGCGAGCATTATCCGGCCTGGGTCGGAATCACCGCCGTGCTCGATGATGAAGGCGACCTGGCCAGCTACGTGTGTTTTTTCAGCGATATCAGCGAGCGCAAGGCCAGCGAACAACGCATTCACCGCCTGGCCTACTATGACGCGTTGACGCACCTGCCAAACCGCACACTGTTCCAGGATCGACTGCACACAGCGTTACAGTCGGCAGAACGGCAAAAGTCGTGGGTGGTATTGATGTTCCTTGACCTCGACCGTTTCAAGCCGATCAACGACTCCCTGGGCCACGCCGCCGGCGATCGCATGCTCAAGGAGATGGCCACTCGTCTGCTGGGCTGTGTGGCCGAGGACGATACGGTGGCGCGTATGGGCGGCGATGAGTTCACCCTGCTCCTGCAACCCAGGATCAGCCGCGAAATGGCATTGAACCGAGCGATTCATGTGGCCGAACAGATCCTGGCAAGCCTGGTTAAGCCCTTTGTGCTGGAAGGCCGTGAGTTTTTTGTCACCGCCAGTATCGGCATCGCACTGAGCCCTCAGGACGGCAACGAGCTGAGCCAGTTGATGAAAAACGCCGACACGGCGATGTACCACGCCAAGGAGCGTGGCAAAAACAACTTCCAGTTCTATCAGGCGGACATGAACGCCAGCGCTCTGGAGCGCCTGGAGCTGGAAAGCGACTTGCGCCATGCCTTGGAGCAGAACGAGTTCGTGCTTTATTACCAGCCGCAATTCAGTGGCGACGGTAAACGCCTGACCGGAGCCGAAGCTCTGTTGCGCTGGCGTCATCCACGTCGAGGACTGGTTCCGCCTGGGGACTTCATCCCGGTGCTGGAGGAGCTGGGGCTAGTAGTGGACGTCGGCGACTGGGTGATCGGCGAGGCTTGTCGTCAACTCAAGACTTGGCACCAGAACAAGGTGCGAGTGCCCAAGGTCTCGGTGAACATTTCGGCGCGACAGTTCTCCGACGGCCAGTTAGGCAGGCGGATCGCCAACATCCTCAAGGACACCAGCCTGCCGCCAGCGTGCCTGGAGCTGGAGTTGACCGAGAGCATCCTGATGCGCGAAGTCAACGAAGCCATGCAGATCCTCGCCAGCCTGAAAAACCTGGGCCTGAGCATCGCCGTGGATGACTTCGGCACCGGCTACTCATCGCTCAACTACCTCAAACAGTTCCCCATCGACGTGCTGAAAATCGACCGCACCTTTGTCGACGGCCTGCCGTGCGGCGAGCAAGATGCCCAGATCGCACGGGCCATTATCGCCATGGCCCACAGCCTGAACCTTGCGGTGATCGCCGAAGGTGTGGAAACCCACGAGCAACTGGACTTCCTGCGCGAGCACGGGTGCGACGAAGTCCAGGGTTACCTGTTTGGGCGGCCGATGCCGGCCAATCGGTTTGAGGCGCAGTTCAGCAACGATGCGCTCTTCATGTTCGATTGATTGGAGCAAAAGCTCCAATCAATCGAACATGAAGAGCGCAGCGCTGAGCTTCAAGTTAGAAGCGGCAAGTAGGAGTGGATCCACTTTTACTTGAAGCTTGCCGCTTGCAACTTGAATCTGGCGATTCATCGCCATGACCTCGTTTCATATGCCTTCTAAAACCCATTGAGTTAGAATGCCCTCCTTTTCTGCCCCCGATCCTTGAGGACCGCCATGTTCAGCCGTGATTTGACTATTGCCAAGTACGACGCCGATCTCTTTGCCGCCATGGAGCAAGAAGCTCAGCGCCAGGAAGAGCACATTGAGCTGATCGCTTCGGAAAACTACACCAGCCCCGCCGTGATGGAAGCTCAAGGTTCGGTTCTGACCAACAAGTACGCCGAAGGCTATCCGGGCAAGCGTTACTACGGCGGTTGCGAATTCGTCGACATCGTTGAACAACTGGCCATCGACCGCGCCAAGGAACTGTTCGGTGCCGATTACGCCAACGTCCAGCCACACGCAGGCTCCCAAGCCAACGCGGCCGTTTACCTGGCCCTGCTGCAAGGCGGCGATACCATCCTGGGCATGAGCCTGGCCCACGGCGGTCACTTGACCCACGGCGCCAGCGTTTCCTCCTCGGGCAAGCTGTACAACGCCGTTCAATACGGTATCGATGCCAACGGCCTGATCGACTACGACGAAGTCGAGCGCCTGGCGGTCGAGCACAAGCCAAAAATGATCGTTGCCGGTTTCTCTGCCTACTCGCAGATCCTGGATTTCCCGCGCTTCCGTGAAATCGCAGACAAGGTCGGCGCTTATCTGTTCGTCGACATGGCCCACGTGGCCGGCCTGGTCGCCGCTGGCGTGTACCCGAACCCAGTGCCTTTCGCTGACGTGGTCACCACCACCACCCACAAGACCTTGCGCGGTCCACGTGGCGGCCTGATCCTGGCTCGCGCCAACGCCGAGATCGAGAAAAAGCTCAACTCCGCAGTATTCCCTGGCGCCCAGGGCGGCCCGCTGGAGCACGTGATCGCCGCGAAGGCCATCTGCTTCAAGGAAGCCTTGCAGCCTGAGTTCAAGACCTACCAGCAACAAGTGGTGAAAAACGCCCAGGCCATGGCCAGCGTCTTCATCGAGCGCGGTTTTGACGTGGTTTCCGGCGGTACTGAAAACCACCTGTTCCTGCTGTCGCTGATCAAGCAGGACATCTCCGGCAAAGATGCTGACGCCGCGCTGGGTAAAGCCTTCATCACCGTGAACAAGAACTCGGTACCGAACGACCCGCGTTCGCCGTTCGTCACCTCGGGTCTGCGCTTCGGCACCCCGGCCGTGACTACTCGTGGCTTCAAGGAAGCAGAGTGCAAGGAACTGGCTGGCTGGATCTGCGACATTCTGGCCGACCTGAACAACGAAGCGGTGATCGATGCCGTTCGTGAGAAGGTCAAGGCTATCTGCAAGAAGCTGCCGGTGTACGGCGCGTGATTGCAATTGCGTGAATAAGAAGCCCGGCTCAACAGCCGGGCTTTTTTGTGCCGGCTGGCATTTGGAATGCAGTCGACATGTGGGAGCGGGCCCGCTCCCACATTTTTTGATCGTATTCCAAATCAGGCTTGGTGGATCTTTGCAAAGCCTTCGCGGATCTTGTCTTCCGGCAGTTCGTCGGCAATAAACACAATTACACTTTCGCGCGTCTCGCCTTCGGCCCACTCAGTGTCCCAGTCGAAACCGTAGAGTTTGAGCACACCCTGAAACACCATGCGCCGCTCTTCCCCAGCGATATTCAGCACGCCTTTGTAGCGCAGCAGTTGCTTGCCGTGGTCTTCCAGCAGTTCGTTCATGAACTCGCTGAGCCGGTCGATATCCAGCGGCTGATCGGTGCGCAGCACCAGGCTGGAAATGCGGTCGATGGACGGTGCCTGGCTCACCGGGCGCAAGCTCATGCCGGCATTGAGGTTGAAACCGCGCACATCCAGCAGCTCAGCCAAGTCGATCTGGCCATGTTCCACCACCCGTATCGGCGCCCGGCGGTTGATGCGAGTCAGGCGCTCGCTGAGGGCATCGAAAGTGGCGTCGTCCACCAGGTCGCGCTTGCTGACCAACAGGCGGTCGGCAAAACCAATCTGCGCCTGGGCGATGGTCTGGGTCAGGTGGTGCTCGGCGTGGGCCGCGTCCACCAGGGTGATGATGCCGTCGAGGATGTAGCGCTCGCGCAGTTCTTCGTCGATGAAAAACGTCTGGGCCACGGGCGCCGGGTCAGCCAGGCCGGTGCATTCGATCACCAGGCGATCAAATGCGATTTCACCGCTGTCCAGGCGTTCGAGCAACAGGTACAGGGCTTTGGTCAAGTCGGTGTGGATGGTGCAACACACGCAACCGTTAGACAGGGTCATGACTTGCACCGGCTCATCACCCAACAGTTGAGTGTCGATACCGGCGTCGCTGAATTCATTTTCGATCACGGCGATTTTCAAGCCGTGCTCGGCCTTGAGCAGGTGACGCAACAAAGTGGTCTTGCCAGCGCCGAGAAAGCCGCTGAGGACGGTGACGGGAATGGGAGAGGACAAAGAGATTCTCCTTGAAGGAACACAGAAACAAATATGGGAGCGGGCTTGTGCGGGAGCGGGCTTGCTCGCGATGCAGGCAACTCGGTCTATCTGGTATACCGAGGTGATGCTATCGCGAGCAAGCCCGCTCCCACACAAACCCGCTCCCACAGGTTCGCCGCTGCCCTTACAGGGTCAGCAGCACTTGGGCCCACCCTTGCCGCCGTAACGGGCCTCCTGGCGCTCCCGGAAGAACGCCTCGTAGTCCATCATCGGCTTGTCCGGGTGCTTGGTTTGCATATGCTCGACGTAGGTGTCGTAGTCGGGCATGCCGACCATCAGGCGCGCGGCCTGACCGAGGTATTTACCGAGGCGACTCAAGTCATTGAACATGGTTGCAACCCTCTATTACGCATCCGGAACAGCCTGGAATGGCGCTTCTTTATCCGTGCGTTCCTTGGTGCCCCAGGCGGCGATGCCAACCTTGAGCGCATAGAACAGGATACTGAAGACCACGAACAGGAAGAGCACTGTCAATGTCGCGTTGGTGTAGGCGTTCCAGATCACGTGCTGCATCTGGTCAATGCTTTTGGCCGGAGCCAGGATCTGCCCGTTGGCCAACGCATCGCTGTATTTCTTCGCCAACGACAGGAAGCCGATTGCCGGATTGGCGTCGAACAACTTGATAAACCCTGCAGCGGTGGTGCAGATCAGCAGCCACACGGCTGGCAGCATGGTTACCCAGATGTAGCGCTGGCGCTTCATTTTGATCAGTACGACAGTGGCGAGCATCAGCGCGATACCGGCCAGCATCTGGTTGGAGATACCGAACAACGGCCACAAGGTGTTGATGCCACCCAGCGGATCAATCACGCCTTGATACAGCAGGTAACCCCACATCGCCACGCAGCCTGCGGTCGCGATCAGGTTGGCCGTCCACGACTCGGTGCGCTTGAGAGCCGGCACGAAGGAACCGAGCAGGTCCTGGAGCATGAAGCGCCCGGCACGGGTGCCGGCGTCGACTGCGGTCAGGATGAACAGCGCTTCGAACAGGATCGCAAAGTGGTACCAGAACGCCATGGTATTTTCACCCGGCAACACGCTGTGCAGGATCTGCGCGATACCCACGGCGAGAGTCGGCGCACCGCCGGCACGAGCCAGGATGGTGGTTTCACCGATGTCATTGGCCACCGCTTGCAACGCTTCGGGGGTAATTGCAAAACCCCAACTGCTGACGGTCTGCGCCACTGTCACCACGTCACTGCCGACTACCGCAGCCGGGCTGTTCATGGCGAAATACACGCCAGGCTCGATCACCGATGCAGCAACCATGGCCATGATGGCCACGAACGACTCCATCAGCATGCCGCCATAACCGATGTAGCGCGAGTGCGCCTCATTGGCCAGCAGCTTGGGCGTGGTGCCCGAGGAGATCAGCGCGTGGAAGCCAGAAACCGCGCCACAGGCAATGGTGATGAACAGGAACGGGAACAGACCGCCTTTCCAGACCGGGCCAGTGCCATCGACAAATTGAGTCAACGCCGGCATTTTCAGATCAGGCATGGTCACCAGGATGCCGATAGCCAGGGCGATGATGGTGCCGATTTTCAGGAAGGTAGACAGGTAGTCACGCGGGGCAAGGATCAGCCACACAGGCAACACAGCCGCTACAAAACCGTAGCCGACCAGCATCCAGGTGATCTGGATCCCGGTGAAGGTGAAGGCTTTGGCCCACACAGGATCAGCGGCAATCTGCCCGCCCAGCCAGATCGAACCCAGCAGCAACAGCACACCGATGATCGAAATCTCGCCAATGCGACCCGGGCGGATGTAGCGCATGTAAACGCCCATGAACATCGCGATCGGGATGGTTGCCATCACCGTGAAGATGCCCCACGGGCTTTCAGCCAGGGCCTTGACCACGATCAGCGACAGCACCGCGAGGATGATGATCATGATCAGGAAGCAGCCAAACAGCGCAATGGTTCCGGGAATGCGGCCCATCTCTTCGCGAACCATATCCCCAAGGGAGCGACCGTTACGCCGCGTGGAGAGGAACAGGATCATGAAATCCTGTACCGCACCCGCCAGCACCACGCCGGCTATCAGCCACAAGGTACCGGGCAGATAGCCCATCTGCGCCGCCAACACCGGGCCGACCAGGGGGCCTGCACCGGCAATTGCCGCGAAGTGGTGGCCGAAAAGAATGTGTTTGTTGGTCGGCACGTAGTCCAGACCGTCGTTGTTGACCACTGCGGGGGTGGCCCGCCGTGGATCGAGTTGCATCACATGATTAGCGATGAACAAACTGTAGTAACGATACGCAACCAGATAGATGGCCACCGCAGCGACCACAATCCACAAGGCGTTGATCGCCTCGCCTCGGCGCAATGCCACTACGCCCAAGGCGCACGCCCCTACAATTGCCAGCACCAGCCAGGGTAGATGGCGTAGCAGGCCATTATTATTTTTCATTTTTATATTCCAGCCAGGGTGGACAGAAAGACAGCCATTGCGAGTTTAGCGCGCCCGGCCCTAAAGACCAGCCCCCTACGTTGGTCTAGAGCCTTGGACCGACGAAAAAAGCGCAAATAGGGAGATGTTTAGGCGCGCAGAGGTTGCCCCCGTGCATGCTACGTCGCAGCGCACTCGCTAATCGCTGTTTGTAAAACATTGGTCACAGGGTGACGGCCACTAACACCAGGCACAGACCAATCGGGGGCAAGCCCCCTCTCACATTGGCCTTGTGGTGTTGCGAACTATTCGAACAAAGCATCCAATGCCTGTTCCAGGCGTGTCACCGCAATCACCTGCAACCCCGGCGGCGCCTCTTTCGGTGCGTTGCCTTTGGGCACGATGGCCCGCTTGAAGCCATGCTTGGCCGCTTCCTTGAGACGCTCCTGGCCGCTGGGCACCGGGCGCACCTCGCCCGACAGACCCACTTCACCAAATACCAGCAGGTCATGGGGCAACGGCCGATTGCGCAGGCTCGACATCACCGCCGCCATCAAGGCCAGATCGGACGCGGTTTCCAGCACCTTGACCCCGCCCACCACGTTGAGGAACACGTCCTGGTCATGGGTCGGAATGCCGCCGTGGCGATGCAGGACCGCCAGCAACATCGCCAGGCGATTCTGGTCCAGGCCAAGGGTCACGCGGCGCGGATTGGCCAGGTGGCTGTCATCCACCAGTGCCTGGACTTCTACCAGCATCGGCCGAGTGCCTTCCCACGTCGCCATCACCACACTGCCCGGTACTTCTTCCTGAGCCCGGGTAAGAAAAATCGCTGACGGGTTGGAGACCTCTTTCAGGCCCCGGTCGGTCATGGCGAACACACCCAGCTCGTTGACCGCGCCGAAACGGTTTTTCACCGCTCGCAGCAGTCGCAGGCGACCGTCCGATTCCCCTTCGAAATACAGCACGGTGTCAACCATATGCTCCAGCACCCGCGGGCCGGCCAGCGCGCCCTCCTTGGTCACGTGGCCGACCAGGAAAATCGCCGTGCCACTTTGCTTGGCGTAACGCACCAACAGTGCGGCACTCTCCCGCACCTGGGAAACGCCGCCGGGAGCGGATTGCAGTTGTTCGGTAAAAATCGTCTGGATCGAATCGATCACCATGACCTTGGGCTTTTCCAGGCGGGCGGTGGCGATGATGCTCTCGATGCAGGTTTCGGTCATGACCCGCAGCTTGTCCTGTGGCAAGCCCAGGCGACGGGCGCGCATGGCCACTTGCTGCTGGGACTCCTCACCTGTGACATACAGCGCCGGCATGCGGCTGGCGATACTGCACAGGGTTTGCAGCAGGATGGTGGATTTACCGATGCCCGGGTCGCCGCCGATCAATACCACCGAACCGTCTACCAGACCGCCGCCGAGCACTCGATCGAGCTCACCGGATGCAGTAGAAAAACGCGGAATTTCTTCGACGCTGACTTCGGCCAGGGTCTTGATCTGGGCTTGTTGGCCCGTCCAGCCGGAACGACCGCTGGGTGGCGCTGCGCCGCCGCTTTCCACCATGGTTTCAGTGAGGGTGTTCCACGCGCCACACTCACCGCATTGGCCAGCCCACTTGGGAAAGGTCGCGCCGCACTCCGTGCAGCCGTACATGCGCTTGGCCTTTGCCATCGTAGAAAACCTCCAACCGAAAAACCGCGATGATAGCTCAGCGTGGCGCCGCAGTACGGATTTCGCCGCTGGCCAATCGTGAAGCGCTGTTACCCACCGGGTCTTCGGCATTCAAGTCGGCGCCCTTTTCCTCCAGCGCGTCCAGTAACTCGACACGTTTGAACAGCCCGGCATACATTGCCGCCGTCTGCCCGGCACCGTTGCGCTGGTCGGGATTGCAGTCGGTGGCCAGCAAACGTCGGGCGATGGTCAATTCACCCTTGAAAATCGCGCCCATCAGCGCGGTATTGCCGCGTTGGTCCTGCGCACAGGCATCGGCGCCAGCCGCCAGCAAACGCTCCACAAACGCGCCTTGGCCGTGATACGACGCAAGGATCAACGCGGTATAGCCCTTCTCGTCCCGGGTATTGAGTGAGTAACCGGACTCGATAAAGGTGTTGAGCATGTCCACATCGCCCCGACGGGCGGCATCAAAGTAATAAGCCTGCAGTTGCGCCTTGACCGCATCCGGGTCAGAGGGCTCGGCACAGACGCCGAACGTCAGGCATGCCGTGAATAAACCAAGATAGATACGCATGAGACGTCTCCTGCCAAGTGTCGACGCCCTTGACCGGGCGTCGACAGGGACCAACGATCAGTCAGTCAGCTTTTCAGCCAGCGCCTTGACCCGCGCAAGGTCACCTTTCGCAACCTTGGCCACGCCCGTGCCGTACTCCGGGTCGGCCTTGTACAGGAACGACAGGATGATGTGCTTGCTCTCGTCATCAGTGGTGGCCAGAGAGCCACCGAAGTTGTCGATCAAGTCCTGACGCTCTTTTTTGCTGAAGGAACGGTACAAGTCACCTGCCTGTTTGAAGTTCTGCTCGCGCTGAATCTTCGACTGTTGCGTGCTGCCTGACAGTGCCATCTGGCTATAGCGCGCGCTTTGTGGTTCTTCCCGTGGCGCCAGGCGGCTCGGTTGGTAGTTCACGCCGCCGGTGGTTTTGCCGAAGTTCATCGCGCCGTCCTGGTTACCGTTGTTGACGGTCACCCGCGGCGCATTAATCGGCAGTTGCAGGGCATTGGCCCCCAGGCGATACATCTGTGTATCGGCATAGGAAAAGACACGGCCTTGCAGCAGGCGATCTTCCGACGGCTCGATGCCTGGTACCAGATTGGCCGGAGCCATGGCAACTTGCTCGGTTTCCTGGAAGACATTCGCCGGATTCCGGTTCAACACCATTTGTCCAACTTTACGCTCCGGCACATTAGGCCAGATCTTGGTGGCATCCAATGGATCGAACTCAAACTGTGCAAGTTCGTCGGGCTTGAGCACTTGCACATACAAGTCCCACTTGGGGAAGTCGCCTTTGTTGATATGCGTGACCAGGTCGTTAGTCATATGGCTGTAATCACGACCCTGGACCTCAACCACTTGTTTCGGGTCAAGATTCTTCAGGCCCTGCAAACTCTTCCAGTGAAACTTGACGTAGTGCACCTGACCTTTGGCGTTAATCAACTTATAGGCATGTACACCGTTGCCATCCATCTCTCGGTAACTGCTAGGAGTACCGGCGTTCGAGTACAGCTCGGTCAGTGTGCGAGTGGCCTCCGGTACATGGGAAAAGAAGTCAAAGCGGCGCGAGTCGTCGTCCAGGTTAGTGCGCGGGTCCGGTTTGAAGGCATGCACCATGTCCGGGAACTTGATGGCGTCGCGGATAAAGAACGTCGGGAAGTTATTGCCAACCAAGTCCCAATTACCTTCGCCGGTATAGAACTTGGTTGCGAAGCCACGGGGGTCGCGCAGGGTTTCCGGGGAGTGGTTGCCGTGGACTACGGCAGAAAAGCGCACAAACACCGGGGTGGCAACACCTGCGGCAAAGACTTGGGCTTTGGTCAAGTCACTGAGATCATCCGTTACGGTGAAAGTACCATGGGCCCCTGTGCCACGGGCATGGACGACACGTTCGGGAATGCGTTCGCGGTCAAAGCGTTGTAGTTTCTGGATCAACTGCACGTCTTGAAGCAGGACCGGCCCGGTTGCGCCGGCGGTTTGCGAATTCTGGTTATCGCCGACTGCCGCGCCATTATCACGGGTTAAGTTGGCGGCCTGTACAGAGAGGGATAACAGGCTGGCAGTGGCAATCACCATCAGCTTTCGCGCAGCAAAGGGCCTGCGACTCATAAGGTTTTTCATCAGCAATTCCTCTGGTTGTTGTATGCACTTGAACAAGTGCTTGCCAGAGGCTAGTGGCCTGAAGGCCAGAAGATAAATAGAAAAGCCTGACCAGCCCGATTGAAAAAATAATGTGGTAAATCACTGAAATGGCGCGTAATTCGCGCGCGACTGATGGCATTTTGAAAACTATTTGCGTTTTAATGTGTCGATAGCAGCGAACAGTGTTAACGGCTATGTCGCGCAGGTCCGGCGATACTGACTTACACTGGCTTCTACCCCCCCTCAACTGTAACAAGGAATAACCTATGGGCGTGATCAGTGAGTTCAAGGCCTTCGCGGTCAAAGGTAATGTGGTCGACATGGCCGTCGGTATTATCATCGGCGCCGCCTTCGGCAAAATTGTTTCTTCCTTTGTAGGCGATGTAGTGATGCCTCCCATCGGTCTGTTGATCGGTGGTGTGGACTTCGGGGACCTGGCTGTAACGCTGAAGGCTGCTCAGGGCGATTTGCCTGCCGTTGTCCTGGCCTACGGCAAGTTCATTCAAAGCATCATTGATTTTGTGATCGTCGCGTTCGCGATTTTCATGGGTGTGAAGGTCATCAACCGGCTCAAGCGCGAAGAAGCCGCGGAGCCTAGCCTGCCACAGGTCCCTACCAAGGAAGAGGAACTGCTGGGGGAGATCCGTGATCTGCTCAAGGCACAGAACAACAAGCCGCTGTAACTGACCGATTGTTCAAGTGGGTGCAGTTGCCCGGAAGCATATCCGTTTACGGATATGCCTCCAAACCCGGGCAGGCCCTTGGCTAACCTGCATCCGCCCTATCCACGCGCGCTCTCCCTACCAGTAGTTTTCCACGGCAACCTGACCTGGCCGACGGCTCAAGCTCAATTGCATATCCCGCTGTTTCAGCAGTGTGCGGGTGTCTTCAATCATCTGCGGGTTACCGCAAATCATCACGCGCGAATGCTCCGCAGTCAGCTCAACGCCTGCAGCGCGTTCCAGCTCACCATTTTCGATCAAGGTGGTGATACGACCGTTCAAAGCCCCTGGATGCTGCTCGCGGGTGACAATCGGTAGGTAAGTCAATTTGTGGACATGTTCAGCAAGGTGCTCACGCTCGCCCAACGTGTTGATCAACGCTTGATAAGCCAGCTCCCTGGCTTCCCGAGCGCTGTAGACCAGGATAATCCGCTCGAACTTCTCCCACACTTCAAAGTCCTGCAGGGTCGACAGAAACGGTGCGATGCCGGTGCCGGTCCCCAGCAACCAAAGATCCCGGCCATCGACGAACCGGCTCAGCGTCAGGAATCCCGTGGCCTGGCGCTCCACCAACAGCTCATCACCGACGCGCAGCCGGCTCAACTCGCTGGTGAACTCACCGCCCGGAACCACGATGGAGAAAAAATCCAAGTGCTCATCAAACGGTGACGACACCACGGAATAGGCACGCCATACGGTGCTGCCATCAGCCTTGGTCACACCCAGGCGCACGAACTGGCCAGCAATAAAACGAAAGCCGGGGTCTCGCGTGGTGCGCAAGGTAAACAGGCTGGGAGTCAGCGACTGCACATCGATCAAGGTTTGGCGTGTGAACTTTTCGGCACTGGCAGTCATGGAAGGCTCCGTTTAGCAGATGCCCTTAGTGTCCCTTAAAGTGAGGCCAGTAAACACCCGCGGTAAGTAATGGCATTCCGACACGACTAAGCGTACCGTCACCGCTCAATGTGAAAATTTCGTGAACAATAACGACGCCTATTTTTCGGCCCAGAATTTAGACTAAATACTCAAGATATCAATATGCCTTTACCTGCAACATTTTTGCTATATAAACAAACGCAACGAGCTCTTTTGTTTACGCACATACATCTACCCAGGGAGACTAGCGCCGTAGCCAACTATTTAAAAAACATGGAAAAACATGAAGCTTCGCTAGGGCGTAGCGTACATCTGCATCACCCGCCGCCCAAACAAAACGTTTAACCAAATCCATTCTAATAACGAAATTTCCCAAGAAAAAATCAAGCTTTGCCCTACACTGACCCAGTACAAAAATGGATTCAACCTCACGGCACCTGAGTGCGGCTCATCTCATGGAGAGTTCCCGATGGTCAACTGGCGCAATACCCGTCCACCCAAATTGAAGGAAGAGGATGAGGTCACCACCATGTTTGAAGCTGCTCTGAACATCACTTATGAGCTCGGCTTCGATTTCTGTGGTTTCACAATGGGCTCTAATGCGCTTCACCGGACTGGCAAAAACTTCCGCCTCAACAACTATCCAAACGAACTCAATAAGATTTATGCGCAGGAAAACTACTTTGAAATGGACCCCCTCGTAACCCACTGCAAAGGCAGCGTGCTTCCGATCGTCTGGGAAGAAAAAACCTTTACTGGCGTGCCTGATATGCGGGTTCACCTGCAATCCCAAGGCCTGAATTTTGGCTGGGCGCAGTCCGTGCACGACTTTAGGGGCGTTTTCAGCATGCTGACCCTGAGTCGTCGCAATGGGCCGGTGCAAGCAAAAGAACTTTATGATAAGGCCGCCCAGGTGCTGTGGATGTGCCATGCCCTGCATACGGTTGTCGCCCGAACTTTTAACAATGAACCAGCCACGCGGTGCCCTTGCAAGCTGACAGCTCGCGAGACCGAGATCCTGCAATGGTCCGCGATGGGCAAGACCGCTTCAGACATTGCCACGATTCTGTGCCTTTCAGAGCGCACCGTCGGCTTTCATGTCAGCAGTGCGATGAAGAAGCTTGGGGTCAACAACAAGATTGCCGCGGTCATTACCGCCGTGAAACAAGGCCTGTTCTGATCTGCCACCGCTACGGATTTTGACCTACCCGCTAAAACACAGAATGTAATCCTGTCAAAAAAAACGTAACATTTACGCCCTGTTTTGAGTGATGACGCCTTCTACACACCCAGTGTCGCAGTTCACTCAGAGAGTCCCTCATATTGCCGGTCACGGCGACACCAAGGGACCACCCGTCGATTATCCAGAGCCTCCCCCGCCATGCCCCTGCTCGACAGCCCCTTCGCCCAGCTCGACCTGATCCGCCAACCCGAGCAGCAAAATGAACCGTTGCAAGCCTTCGATGCCGCCGACGAGTACTTGTTGACCTATCTGGCCGAGCAACAGCCGGCCCCTACCACACGTGTCCTGGTGCTCAATGACAGCTTCGGTGCGCTGTCGACCAGCCTTGAAGGCCATGTACAGGTTAGCGCCAGTGGAGACTCGTTTCTGGGTACCCAGGCCCTGCAGAAGAATCTGCTACGCAACGGCAAGGCATTCGATGCCGTCCCAGTGGTGCCGTCCAGTCAAACATCCAGCGGGCCTTTCGACCGTGTGCTGATCCGCGTGCCAAAAACCCTCGCGTTGCTGGAAGAGCAATTGATCCGCCTGCAAGGTCAACTGGCACCTGGCGCCGAAGTGATAGCCGCAGCGATGGTCAAGCATCTGCCACGCGCGGCAGGGGAACTGCTGGAGCGTTACATCGGGCCCATGCATGCGTCACTGGCCGTTAAAAAAGCACGGTTGTTGATTGCCACCCTGGCTGATCGGCCCGCGGCCGTATCGCCCTACCCTACGCGCTATCGCCTGGAATCACCGGCCATCGAGCTGCTCAACCACGCCAATGTGTTTTGCCGCGAAGGCCTGGATATCGGCACCCGTGCATTCCTCCCCCATTTGCCGCAAAACCTGGGCAGCGCACGCGTAGCAGACCTTGGATGTGGCAACGGGGTATTGGCCATCGCCAGCGCCCTGCAAAATCCTGACGCCCAGTACACCTTGGTGGATGAGTCGTACATGGCGGTGCAATCGGCTGCAGAAAACTGGAAGGCGGCGCTGGGTGAACGCATCGTGAGCATTCGTCCCGGCGATGGCCTGGCGGAACAAGAGCCACAGTCCCTGGACGTAGTGCTGTGCAATCCGCCGTTCCACCAACAGCAGGTGGTCGGCGACTTTCTCGCTTGGCGCATGTTCCAGCAGGCCCGTGAAGCCTTGGTGGTCGGCGGTGCGTTGTACATCGTCGGCAACCGTCACTTGGGTTATCACAGCAAACTGGCGCGGTTGTTTCGCGGCGTCGAACAGGTCGCGGCGACGCCCAAGTTTGTGATTCTCAAGGCCCGCAAATAAACCCTGGCAAAAAAAACCCTCCGCAAGGAGGGTCATGAAGCCGTGCCGCAAGGCAACGGGATGGGATATCAGTGGGTGCTCAAGCCCGCGGCGTTCATAAACATGCGCATCAGGCTGGCCACCACGAACAGGGCCAGGACGCTGCCGGTCCAGATCATCGCCAGCCAACCCAGTCGCTGCCAGAGCGGCTTTTTCTCAGCCTGTTCGATATCGTCCTGCGAAGGTTTACCGCTCATGGCTCAGTCCTCCTAGTGATAGCCGTCTTCGTGGGTCACCTTGCCGCGGAACACGTAGTAGCTCCAAAAGGTGTAGCCCAGGATGAGCGGGATGATGAACAGTGTGCCTACTAGCATGAAGCCTTGGCTCTGCGGCGGCGCAGCGGCGTCCCAGATCGAGATGGACGGCGGTACGATGTTCGGCCACAGGCTGATCCCCAGGCCGCTGTAGCCGAGAAAGATCAACACCAGCGTCAACAGGAACGGCGTGTAATGAGCGTTACGAGCCACCGCACGCAACAGACCGTACATGGTCACCAACACCAGGATCGGCACCGGCAGGAACCAGAACAGGTTCGGCAGGGTGAACCAGCGCGAGGCGATTTCCGGGTGAGACAGTGGCGTCCAGATACTGACGATACCAATCACCGCCAACACCACGAAGGCCAGCGGCCGCGCCAGGTTGTGCATTTGCTCCTGCAACTTGCCTTCGGTCTTCATGATCAACCAGGTGCAACCCAGCAGCGCATACGCCACGATCAGCGCCACGCCACAGAACAGGGTAAACGGCGTGAACCAGTCCAGTGAGCCGCCGGCGAACTGGCGATCGACCACCGGAAAACCATCGATAAACGCACCCAGCGCGACACCCTGAAAGAAGGTGGCTGTCAGCGAGCCGCCGATAAATGCCTTGTCCCACAGGTGGCGCTTGTCATCCTTGGCCTTGAAACGAAACTCAAAGGCCACGCCCCGGAAGATCAAGCCAATCAGCATCAGGATCAGCGGCAAGTACAAGGCCGAGAGCACTACCGAGTAAGCCAGCGGGAACGCGCCGAACAACGCTGCGCCTCCCAGCACCAACCAGGTTTCGTTGCCGTCCCAGACCGGAGCGACGGTGTTCATCATGACGTCGCGGTCGGTCTTGCCCGCGATGAAGGGAAAGAGGATGCCAATCCCCAGGTCGAAGCCATCCATGACCACGTACATCATGATGCCGAAGATGATGATCACGGCCCAGATCAGCGGAAGATCAATACCCATGACTCAATTCCCCTTGTTCAGAGTGTCGCCGTCGTCGGCGTCATCGGCCGCTGACAACGGACGTGCCGGTGTGCGCTTCTGCCCTGGACCGCCATGCGCCGGCTCGGTGCTTTCGTGGGTCACCGGACCTTTGCGCACCAGACGCATCATGTAGCCGAGGCCGGCACCGAACAGCGCGAAATACACCACCACAAACAGCACCAACGTAATACTCATCTGCACCACGCTATGGTTTGAAGAGGCGTCTGCCGTACGCATCAACCCATAGACAACCCAGGGTTGGCGCCCGATTTCGGTGGTGAACCAGCCGGCGAGGATCGCGATCAACCCCGACGGGCCCATCCACAGCGTCAGGTACAGGAACGGTTTGTTGCTGTACAGCCGGTCACCCTTGCGCAGCCAGAGCGCGAGCAAGCCCGTGAAAATCATCAGCATGCCCAGGCCGACCATGATCCGGAACGACCAGAACACGATGGTCGAGTTAGGGCGATCCTCTGGCGGGAAGTCCTTGAGCGCCGGCACCTGCTTGTCCAGCGAGTGAGTGAGAATCAGGCTGCCCAGATAAGGAATTTCCACCGCGTATTTGGTTTTCTCGGCTTGCATGTCCGGCCAGCCGAACAGAATCAGCGGGGTCGGCTCATTGCCAACGTTTTCCCAGTGACCTTCGATGGCGGCGATTTTCGCCGGTTGGTGCTTGAGCGTATTGAGGCCATGGAAGTCACCGACCACCGCCTGGATCGGCGCGACAATCAACGCCATCCACATCGCCATCGACAACATGGTACGGATCGCCGGATTGTCCTTTCCCCGCAGCAAGTGCCAGGCCGCTGAAGCGCCGACGAAGAACGCCGTGGCGACAAAGGCTGCGATAGACATGTGCAGCAGGCGGTAAGGGAACGACGGATTGAAGATCACCGCCAGCCAGTCCACCGGGATCACACGTCCATCAATGATTTCAAAGCCTTGGGGCGTTTGCATCCAGCTGTTGGAGGCCAGGATCCAGAATGTCGAAATCAGCGTGCCCACGGCCACCATCACTGTCGCAAAGAAGTGCAGCTTGCGCCCGACCTTGTTCCAGCCGAACAGCATCACCCCAAGAAAACCGGCTTCGAGGAAGAACGCCGTGAGCACTTCATACGTCAGCAGCGGCCCGGTGACCGCACCGGCGAAGTCGGAAAAACGACTCCAGTTGGTGCCGAACTGGTACGCCATGACCAACCCCGAGACCACGCCCATGCCGAAGTTGACCGCGAATATCTTCGACCAGAAATGGTAGAGATCGCGGTACGTATCGTTATGGGTTTTGAGCCACAGGCCCTCCAGCACCGCGAGGTAACTGGCCAGGCCGATGGTGATGGCCGGGAACAGGATGTGGAACGAAATGGTGAACGCGAATTGGATTCGGGCGAGCTCTAGTGCGTCCAAACCAAACATAAGTCTTCCTCTGTCAGGTAAATCCGGTTGCCGGCTCGGGGCCTGCACCCACTGCCCCCACGGATATGGAGTGTGGCGAATTGCAATTCGTTCTTTTTTTAGCCGATCGCATAGGGAATCTGGCCAGTTGGCCGCCAGATCAATGCCTAAGACGGCATTGATCTGGATCAAACATCGATAAAAGAGTAGCCCCATTTTTCGAGTCGGACTGTGTGGTCTTTTGCCGCGTGACAGGTTGCCTCAGTCAAAATGATGGCCGTGCAAAGGATATTTCCGATCTCGCAACTATTTGTTACAGGTAGATGCTAACCTCGGTTTTTTCCACGCTCGGTTCAGTCCTTCGCGATGTCCAGTGAACCCGTTCTGCTGTTGCGTCACCACCGCCCTTTTATCGCGTTCTGGCTGGCCAGGATCTTTACCGCCAGTGGTTTCCAGATGCTCACCGTGGCCATCGGCTGGAACCTCTATCAACTGACCGGCAATGTGCTGGACCTGGGTTTGGTCGGGCTGGTGGAGTTCGTCCCTCGAGTGTTGTTCATGCTGCACACCGGGCATGTCGCCGACCGCTACGAGCGACGCAAGGTCGCGGCCATTTGCCAGACGCTGCAAGCATTGATCGCCTTGTCCCTGGCCATTGGCAGCCTGAGCGGCAATGTCACCCGAGAGATGATCTTCATCCTGGCGTTCCTGTTGGGTGCCGCCCGCTCCTTTGAAATGCCCACCACCCAGGCACTGCTGCCGAGCATCGTGCCCAGTGCGTTGTTTCCTCGGGCCGTGGCGGCCGCGCAGTCGGCTCAACAATCGGCAACCATCGTCGCCCCGGCCCTTGGCGGTTTGCTGTACGCCTTCGGCAGCACCTGGGTGTACGGCCCGACAGTGTTGCTGTACCTGGTTGCCTGCGTGCTGACCCTGAACCTGCCAGCCCGCCAAATGCCGCTGAACAAAGGCAAGGCGACCCTGGATTCGCTGCTCGCCGGCATCCGGTTTATCCGCAGCCGACCGGACATCCTCGGGGCCATCTCCCTCGACCTGTTCGCCGTATTGCTGGGTGGCGCAACCGCGTTGCTGCCAGTATTCGCCAAGGACATTCTGCTGACAGGGGCATGGGGTCTCGGGCTGCTGCGTTCGGCGCCGGCGGTGGGGGCGCTGCTGATGTCGTTGTGGTTGGCGCGCTTTGCAGTGGACCGTCACGTGGGGCGCGTGATGTTTACCGCCGTCGGGGTGTTCGGGGTGGCGACTATAGCTTTCGGGTTGTCGACCTCATTCTGGTTCTCCCTGGCGGTGCTGGTGGTATTGGGCGCGGCAGACATGATCAGCATGGTCATCCGCGCCTCGTTCGTGCAACTGGAAACTCCGGATGACATGCGCGGCCGGGTCAGTGCGGTGAACGGGCTGTTTATCGGCGCTTCCAATCAACTGGGCGAGTTTGAATCCGGCATCACCGCGCACTGGCTGGGCACAGTGCCTGCGGTGGTGCTAGGTGGTGTGGGTACGCTGGTGGTAACCGGGACATGGATCAAACTGTTCCCGACGTTGGCCAAACGCGACCGTATGCATACGCCGGCGGATGAGTTGCCCCGGGCCTGATGGGCTGCAAGCCGCCTCCCGTAGACGCGGCGTCAAAGCACCTTGTCAAGGGTGATGGGAAAGTCCCGCACCCGCTTGCCCGTCGCATGATAAATCGCATTCGCCACCGCCGCCGCAACCCCGACAATGCCAATCTCACCGACGCCCTTGGACCCCAGTGCGTTGACGATCTCATCGTGTTCTTCGACGAACAACAGATCAATTTCGCCGATATCCGCGTTTACCGGGATGTGATACTCCGCCAGGCTGTGGTTCATGTAGCGTCCCAACTGATGATCGATCTGCGTCTCCTCGTGTAGTGCCATGCCAATCCCCCACACCACGCCGCCAAGGATCTGGCTACGGGCCATCTTGGGATTGACCACCCGCCCGGCAGCCACTGCACTGACGACCCGGCTGACCTTGATGGTGCCCAGGTCCTCATCCACCCGCACCTCCACAAACACCGCCGAGTGAGTGGCCGAAGCATAGTTTTCGCGGCGTTTATCCGGCTCGCTGTCCACCTGCACTTCCAAGATGTGCTCACCGCTGTCCTGCACCAGTTGCGCCAGGGAGATCCGTTGCTCGCCGGCCTGCAACTGACCACCCTCGAAACGTACCGACTCGATACCCTTGAGTGCCGGGTACTGTTGCCGGGCAATCGCCAGCAGTTTTTCATTCAAGGCTTCGCACGCTTGCTGCACGGCAGTGCCGACCGAGGACACGGTAAACGAGCCACCTTGCAACGGCGCCGTGGGCAAGGACGAGTCACCCAGGATAAAACGCACATCGTCCATCGCAACACCGCAAGTCTGCGCCGCAATCTGAGTCATGACCGTATAAGTGCCGGTCCCGATATCGGTAGTGGCGCTGCTGACCGTAAGCGTGCCATCGACGTCGATGCTCGCCTTGGCGCTGGCCTTCATCTGCAGCGCCTCCCACACCCCGCCCGCCATGCCCCAGCCAATCAACTGGCGACCATCGCGCATGCTGCGCGGCTCCGGGTTGCGCTGGCTCCAGCCGAAACGCTCGGCGCCTTCGCTGTAACATTCGCGCAGGGCTTTGCTGGACCAGGGCTTGTCTTCGTTCTGATTGCGTTCGGCGTAGTTGATCAGGCGCAATTGCACCGGGTCGATGGCCAGGGCGCAGGCCAGTTCATCCATCGCGCACTCCAGGCCGATCACGCCGAGGGCGGCGCCAGGAGCGCGCATGTCCAGTGGTGTGAATACGTCCAGCGGTACCAGCTTATAGACCAGTTGCACGTTATCGCAGCGATAAAGCATGCCGCTCCATTCCACGACGTGCTCGCTGAAATCTTCGAAACGCGATGTCTGGCCAATGGCAGTATGACCCAGGGCCAGCAGCCGGCCATTGGCCGCCGCGCCTATTTGCAGACGCTGCAAAGTGCGCGGGCGATAGCCGAAGGTAAACATCTGCTGGCGAGTCAGGGTTACCCGCACCGACCGCTTGAGTGCGAGCGACGCCATCACCGCCAGCGGCAATTGATATTGCGGGCGCAGGCCGGAGCCAAATGCACCGCCCACGAACGCCGCGAAAACCCGTACCTGGTTTTTATCCAGGCCAAACACTTTCTGCACGTAGGCCTGGCAGTTTTGCGTGCCTTGAGTCTTGTCATGGATATGCAGCGTGCCGTCGGCTTGATACAGCACGGTACTGGCGTGGGGCTCCATCGGGTTGTGGTGTTCGACAGGGGTGCTGTAATGCAAATCCAGGTTGATTGCAGCGCCGACCCATTCGGCCTGGAAGTTGCCACGCGGCTTTGGCAGTTCCTGAGGAGAGGGATGGGCCTGCTCACGCAGCACGCTCAGATCGGTTTCAGCGGCTTGGCTTTCATATTCGATTCGCACCAGCGACCCGGCATATCGAGCCAGCTCCAGATTATCGGCAATGACCAAGGCCAACGGTTGGCCGCTGTAGAGCACGCGCTCGTCGTAGAGCGGGCGGAATGGGGAGCCGTCAGCAGCGTCGGCATCGGCGTAGCTGTCGTCATAGCTGGACAACCTGGGCCGGTTGAGGTGATCGAGCACCATCAGCACGCCCGGCAGCGCCAATGCCTGCGAAGCATCAATGCGCAGCACGCGCCCCCTGGCAATGCTGCTGGACACCACGCTGCCGTGCAGCAGGCCGTCTTCGGCAAACTCGGCGGCATAACGTGCCTGGCCGGTGACTTTGAGCAGACCGTCAACCCGGTCCAACGGCTGGCCGATGGCACTCATGAAAAGTCTCCCGCAACAGCGGCATCGCTCAAGGCGCGAATGATCGCCCGGCGTGCCAATTTGACCTTGAAGCCATTGTGTTCAAGGGGTTCGGCGTCCTGCAGCAGTGCTTCGGCGGCCTTGCTGAAGGTCTCTCGACTGACGGGCTGGCCAATCAAGGCCGCTTCCACCGCTCGGTCACGCCACGGCTTGTGGGCAACACCGCCCAAGGCCAGGCGCGCGTCGCGGATGATTTCGCCGTCCAGTTCCAACGCTGCGGCGACCGACACCAGCGCGAATGCATAAGAGGCGCGGTCACGGATTTTCAGGTAATAGCTGTGAGCCGCCAGATGGTCGGCGGGCAGCTCAATGGCGGTGATCAGTTCATCATCGGCCAGTTGGTTGTCCCGCTGCGGCGCATCGTCCGGCAGGCGATGAAAGTCGGCAAACTCGATGACCCGCGCACCTGCACGGCCCTGCACATGGACCCGGGCCTCCAGCGCGGCCAGGGCCACACACATATCCGAAGGATGGGTGGCGACACACTGCTCGCTGGCACCGAGGATCGCATGGATACGATTCAACCCGTGCCGTGCCGGGCAACCGCTGCCAGGCTCGCGCTTGTTGCAAGGCACGGCGGCGTCATAGAAGTAATAACAGCGCGTGCGCTGTAACAGGTTGCCGCCGGTACTGGCCATGTTGCGCAACTGCGGCGAAGCACCGGCCAGGATCGCCTGGGACAGCAGCGGATACCGTTGTTCAATCAGGGGATGCCAGGCCAAGTCCGCATTGCTCACCAACGCGCCGATCATCACACCCCCGACCGGGGTCTGCTCAATCCCACGCAGTGGCAGCCCGGTAATGTCGATCAAATGTTCAGGGTGGCTGATGTTCTCTTTCATCAAGTCCAGCAGGTTGGTGCCACCGGCAATGAAACGCGAGGTCGTGCTGCTCAAGGCCACGGCCGCCTGTACATCCGCAGGCTTGCTGTAGTGAAAGGGATTCATCGCTCATCTCCCGGCGTTCGGCACGCCGGCAGCGCTTCTTGCACTGCGTCGCGGATATTGTTGTAGGCACCGCAGCGGCACAGGTTGCCGCTCATCAGTTCCTGGATCTGCGCCGCATCATGGGCGCGCCCTTCCCTGGCCAGGCCAATTGCCGAACAAATCTGCCCGGGGGTGCAGTAGCCGCATTGGAAAGCGTCGTGTTTGATAAAGGCCTGTTGCATCGGGTGCAGTTCGTCACCACTGGCCAAGCCTTCGATAGTGGTCAACTCGGCACCATCGCACATCACGGCCAACGTGAGGCACGCGTTGATCCGCTTGCCGTTGAGTAGCACGGTGCAAGCCCCACACTGGCCGTGATCGCAGCCTTTTTTACTGCCGGTCAGGGCCAGTTGCTCGCGCAGCAGATCCAGCAAAGTGGTCCAGGGCAAAACCTTAAGTTGATGGGCCTGACCATTGAGGTCCAGGTGGATAGAGTGCCGAACAAACGGCTTGGCCGTCGCGCCGGGAGTAGTCGCGCTCATAAACACCTCACGATTGGTGTGCATTCGCAGCGTTCAGGGAAACCGCCGTCTTAGCGGTACGACTTCGAGGGGATATGAGCGTTCAAGGGAATTGATGGGCGGGGTTTAGCGGATAGAGAGCACCGTCTGCAACATATTATGCGGCGCGTTGATGGAAGTGTTGCTGTAACGGAACGCGCCTTGGGCCCGAACGTCCAGCTCAAACATGTACACATAGCCCATTAATGTGCCTGACCCACTGCAGGCCTGGCTGATGGACCCGACCTGGCAGACTGCAGTGCTCTGGCCCGCAAGCCGCGCGCCGTCGAACGAGGCCACGGAATTGTTACCGATGCCGACCTCCATCACGTAGACCCTGGTGGGGCCGCGATGCACGCACATCCGGGTCGTGTCCGCCCCTTCGGCAATGGCTTCGGTGCAGTTGGCCGACTCGACCTTGAATACCCGCACCTCGCTCAAGGCCGGTGCAGGTGCGCCCCATGCCGGTGCCGCCCCCAGCCACAGGCTGATGCAGGCAAACGGAGCTAGACTCCACGCGATGGCTTTTTTCATGCTTTCAATGGCTCACGATTGAACGTCGACGAAGTATGCCCCAAGGCCACATTCAACAAAACCGCGCCCGGACGCCACAGGCCCGCGGCCTGCTGGTATGATGCGCCGCTTTTTCCGATCCTCTCTCGAAAACACGCGGCGCTTGGCGCAGTTTGTGCTTTGACTTTGAGGTCAACAAATAACGGCGCCGAGGGCGCCACAGGGAGCAGGCATGCTGGAAAAGCTGTTTCAACTCAAGGCACACAACACCAACGTGCGCACCGAGATTCTCGCGGGCATCACGACCTTCCTGGCCATGGCCTATATCCTGTTCGTCAACCCGAGCATTCTCGGCGCGACCGGCATGGACAAGGGCGCACTGTTCGTCGCCACCTGCCTGGCCGCCGCCATCGGCTCGGCGATCATGGGTCTGATCGCCAACTACCCGATTGCCCTCGCGCCGGGCATGGGCTTGAACGCCTTCTTTACCTACACCGTTGTCTTGCATCAGGGCCATACCTGGCAAGTCGCCTTGGGTGCGGTATTCGTTTCGGCCGTGCTGTTCTTCCTGCTGTCGATCTTCCGCATCCGCGAATGGATCATCAACAGCATCCCGCTGCCGCTGCGCTCGGCGATTGCTGCCGGTATCGGCCTGTTCCTGGCGCTGATCGCCCTGCAAAACGCGGGTATCGTGATCAGTAACCCGGCGACCATGTTGAGCGTGGGCGATTTGGCCAAACCGGCACCGGTCCTCGCCACCCTCGGCTTTGCCCTGATCGTGGCCCTGGAAGCCCTGAAGGTTCGCGGCGCCGTGCTGATCGGCATTCTGGCCGTCACCATCGCCTCCATCGTGCTGGGCTTCACCCCCTTTGGCGGAGTGATGTCGATGCCACCGTCCCTGGCCCCGACCTTCCTGCAACTGGACATCGCCGGCGCCCTGGATATCGGCCTGATCAGCGTTATCTTCGCCTTTCTGTTCGTTGACCTGTTCGACAACTCCGGCACCCTGATCGGCGTAGCCAAGCGTGCCGGCCTGATGGGCAAGGACGGCCACATGCCGAAAATGGGTCGCGCGCTGATCGCCGACAGCACCGCCGCCATGGCCGGTTCCCTGCTGGGCACCTCGACCACCACCAGCTACATCGAGTCCGCAGCCGGCGTGAGTGCCGGGGGCCGCACCGGCCTGACCGCCATCGTGGTGGCGGTGCTGTTCCTGCTGGCGTTGTTCTTCTCGCCGCTGGCTTCCAGCGTACCGGCCTTCGCCACCGCGCCGGCCTTGCTGTTCGTGGCAGTGCTGATGACGTCCGGCCTGGCGGAAATCGACTGGGACGACATTACCGTTGCAGCGCCCGTGGTGATCACCGCCCTGGCGATGCCCTTCACTTACTCCATCGCCAACGGCATTGCCTTCGGTTTCATCGCCTGGACCGGTATCAAGCTGCTTTCGGGCCGCTACCGTGAACTGAACCCGGCGCTGGTGATTCTGTCGCTGCTGTTTGTGATCAAGCTAGGCTGGTTCCCCGCATGACTTTTGATGCTGCAAGTTACGCCCTGCAACTGCAAGACAAGGTCACGCGCCTGCGTGACCTGCTCGCACCGTTCGAGGCACCCGAGCCGCAGGTCTTCGACTCGCCGCTGCAGAACTTCCGCCTGCGCGCCGAGTTCCGCCTGTGGCGCGAAGGAGGAGAGCGTCACTACGCGATGTTCTCCCAGGACGACAAGCGCACGCCGATTCTGATCGAAGAGTTTCCCATCGCAAGCGCCCGCATCAACCAGTTGATGCCGCAGCTCAAGGCCGCCTGGCAAGCCAGCGCCGCCTTGAGCCACAAGCTGTTCCAGGTGGAGTTCCTGACCACCCTGGCCGGCGATGCGATGATCACGCTGTGCTATCACCGCCCGCTGGACGAGCATTGGCACACGGCAGCCAACAAACTGGCCGCCGAGCTGAATGTCAGCATCATTGGCCGCTCCAAAGGCAAGCGCGACGTGATCGGCCACGATTACGTGGTGGAGAAACTCGAAGTTGGCGGCCGTACTTTCAGCTATCGCCAGCCGGAAGGCGCATTCACCCAACCCAACGGCACCGTGAACCAGAAGATGCTCAACTGGGCGTATACCGCCCTGGGTGATCGCGGCGACGATCTGCTGGAGCTGTACTGCGGCAACGGCAACTTCACCCTGCCGCTGGCAACCCGCGTACGCAAAATGCTGGCAACCGAAATCAGCAAGACTTCAGTCAACGCGGCCTTGAGCAACCTTGATGAAAACGCTGTGGATAACGTTACCCTGGTACGTCTGTCTGCCGAAGAACTGACCGAAGCCTTGAACGAAGTCCGACCGTTCCGTCGCCTGCACGGCGTTGATCTCAAGAGCTACGAGTTCGGCAGTGTATTCGTCGACCCGCCGCGCGCCGGCATGGACCCGGACACTTGTGAGCTGACCCGGCGCTTCGAAAACATTCTGTACATTTCCTGCAACCCGCAGACGCTGGCGGCGAACATTGCGCAACTGCACGACACCCATCGCATTACCCAGTGCGCAATGTTTGACCAGTTCCCGTGGACCCACCATATGGAATCGGGTGTGTTGCTGACCCGTCGTTAATCCTTTCGGGAGCCGGATTGCCGGCGCCTAAAATACCTTGCGTGGCCGGCCGCCCTTCGTGCCATTGGCTCGAGCGGCGGCTGATTTGGCGCAACGGCTCTTACCGCACACGTGCGGGCGCCGGCCTGCCTATTCAGCGTTCGATAATCGAACGTTTCTGCTCGATCGGCCTCCCCCTCGATTGACCAAATTAACCATTCAGTACATTTTGTCTCTCTCGATAAAAATAACAGTGGAGACCGTCTCATGCCGCCTATCGTGCTGGTGCTCAATGGCCCCAACCTCAACCTGCTGGGCACTCGCGAACCGGCCACTTATGGCCATGAAACCCTGGCCGATATCGCCGCTTTGTGTGGCCGCAGTGCTGAACAGTTGGGTTTGAAACTGGAGTTTCGCCAGACCAACCATGAAGGGGAACTGCTGGACTGGATCCATGGCGCACGCGCACGTTGCACCGCGATTGTGATCAACCCGGCGGCCTGGACCCACACGTCCGTGGCGATCCGCGATGCGTTGGTCGCCAGCGAACTGCCGGTGATCGAAGTGCATCTGTCCAACGTGCATGCCCGCGAACCCTTTCGCCACCACTCCTTCGTCTCGCCGATCGCCAAGGCGGTGCTCGCGGGGTTTGGCAGCCATGGCTATCACTTGGCTCTCGAACATTTCGGTCAGATGCTGAAAGGGCGTGGCCAATGAAAACACGCATTCTCGCCGGCCTGATCGGTGCTGGTATCCAGGCCTCGCGCACGCCGGCCCTGCATGAACATGAAGGTGATGCCCAAGGCATGCGCTACCTGTATCGCCTGATCGACCTCGATCAGTTGCACCTGGACAGCAGCGCCCTGCCCGACTTGCTGCGAGCTGCCGAGCAACTGAATTTCACCGGGCTGAACATCACTTACCCGTGCAAACAGCTGATTCTGCCACTACTCGATGAGCTGTCGTCCGAAGCAAAGGCAATTGGCGCGGTCAACACCGTGATCTGGCGTGACGGTAGGCGCATCGGCCACAACACCGACTGCCTGGGGTTTGCCGAAGGTTTTCGTCGGGTCTTGAGTGATACGGCGCGCAAGCGCGTGGTGCAAATGGGCGCCGGTGGCGCGGGAGCAGCAGTCGCACACGCCCTGCTGGCTGAAGGCGTGGAACAACTGCGCATTTTTGACGTGGATAACAACCGTGCCCAGGGCCTGGCCGATAACCTCAATCATCACTTCGGTGCAGGCCGCGCACAGGCCGGCAGCGACTTGACCAGCGCCATGGCCGAGGCCGACGGACTGGTCAATACCACCCCTGTAGGCATGGCCAAATTACCGGGCACGCCGGTACCACCAGCCCTGTTACGAGCTGCGATGTGGGTGGCGGAAATCGTTTACTTTCCGCTGGAAACCGAACTGCTGCGCGATGCGCGGGCCTTGGGTTGCCGCACTTTGGACGGTGGGCATATGGCTGTGTTCCAGGCGGTAAAGGCCTTTGAGTTGCTCACCGGGGAAGTTGCAGATGCAGAGCGGATGCTCAAGCACTTTCAGCGTATGAACAACTGATGTCGGGCGCTCAAGCCTGCAAGTAGCGCAGTACCGACTCGCAAATCATCGCCCGATGGCGCTGTTTGACCGCCTCATCCGACAGATCGATCTGAAAAATCTCACTGAACGTATGGCGGTTGGACACTCGGTAAAAACTGAACGAGTTGATCAGCAAGTGCACGTCCAGCGGCTCCAGCCCTTCGCGGAAAACCCCCAGTTCGGCGCCTCGGCGCAATGTGGTGCCGAGGGCCTCGAGGATGTTGCTGTTCATCGCCTTGATTGAATCCGACTGTTTTACGTACTCGGCATTGTGGATGTTTTCGATGCTGACGATACGCACGAAATCCACGTTCTGGTCGTGGTGATCAAAGGTGAACTCCACCAGGCGCCGGATCGCTTCCCGTGGCTCAAGCGCGGTGAGGTTCATTCGGGTTTCGGTATTGCGGATATCGCCGTAGAGCTTTTCCAGCACCTCGACGTACAGCTGTTCCTTACTCCCGAAGTAGTAATAAATCATGCGCTTGGACGTGTGGATGCGCTCGGCGATAGCGTCCACCCGCGCACCGGACAACCCCTGCTGGACGAACTCGACAATGGCTTCTTGCAGAATGTTCTCGCGGGTCTTTTCCGGGTTGTTCTTGCGGCTCTTGCGCGGCGCCAGAGGGGTGTCGGGCAATTGGGAAGTCGACGTCATGTTGCACTCACGGCCATGGATGCTGGCCGTGATTATGGGGGGCCACGCCTTACGAAGGAAGCATCAATGCCCTACAACTTGGCCTGGCGCACTGTGCCGCTGCGAGACTTGGCCATTGCCGCCAGGCGTACCGCCACGTTGGCCGCGCCGTAGCCGCAATAGCCGCTCTTGCGCTGGATGATCTCGAAGAAGAAACGCCCCTCGAAAGGTTCGGTGTACACATGAAACAGCTCACCACCCTGGGCGTCACGGTCGTACAAGACGTTGTAGTACGCCAGCTCGCTGAGGAACTGGTCATCGAAATCAAAGCGCGCGGCCAGGTCGTCGTAATAATTGAGCGGGATATCCAGCAACGGTACTCCCGCCTCCTTGGCGCTACTGACTTGCGCAAAAATATCCGCGCAATCGAAAGCGATGTGATGCACCCCGGAGCCACGATAGCTGGAGAGTGCATGGGAAATCGCCGTGTTGCGGTTCTCGGAAATGTTCAGCGGCAGACGGATCGAACTGCAGCGGCTGCGCAAGGCCCGGCTTTTTACCAGGCCATAAGGGTCGGGCAGCACCACTTCATCATCGGCCTCGAAATCCAGCAAGCTCTTGTAGAACAGCACCCAACTGTCGAGGCTGTCGGCCGGCAGCGCCATGGCCATATGATCGATACGCAACAGGCCACCTTCGCCTGATGCCTCGGATTGCAGGTTGAAGTCGGTGTCGTAGAGCCCGTCTCGATCATCGACCAGATAAATCAGGCTGCCGTCGGGAGCACGCACTGCCGCCAGTTCCAGCTCATTGGGTCCGACCAGGCCACGGTAAGGCTGCCCTTTATAAGCTACCGCCCGCTCCAGGGCCTTGGCGCTGTCCTTCACACGAATTGCCGTGGCGCACAACGATGGGCCGTGAGCTTCGAAAAAGTTATGGGCAAAGGAATAAGGTTCGCAATTGAGGATCAGGTTGATATCGCCCTGGCGCAACAGGCTGACATTCTTGGATCGATGTTGCCCCGCCTTGACAAACCCCAGGCGCTGCAACCACTGGGAAAGCTTGGCGCCGAGACTTTCATCGACGGCAAATTCGAGAAACTCGATACCGTCATACTCGCTGGCGGCCGGGGTTTCAAACAGGTTACCGATGGGTTTGGCTTCCTGCGCCAGGCGCTGGCGAGTCTTTTCTTCCAGGTACAGCAGCGAGCGCAAACCATCGGCTGCATTGGCGCGGGTCGGTGCGGCACGGAAGCCGTCATTGAAAATCTCGAGGGATAATGGCCCGGTGTAGCCGCTCTTGATGACAGGGGCAAGAAAGCCTGCCAGATCAAACTCGCCCTGGCCTGGGAAGCAGCGAAAATGCCGGCTCCACTCCAGCACATCCATAGTCAGGATCGGCGCATCGGCCATTTGAACGAAGAAGATCTTGTCGCCGGGAATATCGGCGATCGCCGCAGGATCGCCTTTGAGCGACAAAGTATGAAAGCTGTCCAGCAACACACCAAGGCTTGGGTGATCGATCTCGCGCACCAGGTTCCACACTTGTTGCCAGGTGTTGACATGGCGGCCCCAGGCCAGGGCTTCATAACCAATACGCAAGCCGCGACGACCCGCGTGTTCGGCCAGCAAACTCAAGTCATCGCGCAGGATCGAATGCTCGCCCGTTGCATCCGCCGACGCGTTGCTGCACACCAGCACCAGGTCGGTGCCCAGCTCCTGCATCAGGTCAAACTTGCGCTCGGCCCGCTCCAGATTACGCACCAGGCGGTCGCGGCGACATCCCTCAAAATCACGAAATGGCTGGAAAAGAGTGATAGAAATTCCCAAATCAGCGCACATCTGCCTGATTTCACGCGGGCTGCCGTCGTAATACAGCAAGTCGTTTTCGAAGATCTCCACGCCATCAAACCCGGCAGCGGCAATGGCTTCGAGCTTTTCCGGCAGGGTACCGCTCAGGGAAACAGTGGCGATGGAGCGTTGCATGGGCGACTCCCGGCAATTAGGGCTGATCTTGTCTGAAGCAAATTATTGGCCTCACACTGAACCGCAGCAATTACAAATGTACGAACCGGTTAGTTTTTTGGGCGATTATCGAACACAATGACGGTTGGCGAATTGACGATTTTTTAGCCACTGCGCACCATCGACTGCGCATTCGGGGCCGCTTTGATGAGGCCCCTGAGTGACCAAGACCCAGAACACACCATAAGAATTTCAAAAAACGGGTACCTCTCATGCCTTCGCAAAACTCCGCCATGGCCGCGCGCCCTGGCAACCCGAACGCGGCCATCGGCGACAAGATCCGCGGCGCCCTCGCCGTCGGCAAAACCCGCTGGGGCATGTTGGCCCTGGTGTTTTTCGCCACCACCTTAAATTACATCGACCGTGCCGCCCTCGGCGTCATGCAACCGATCCTGGCCAAGGAAATGAGCTGGACGGCGATGGACTACGCCAATATCAACTTTTGGTTCCAGGTTGGTTACGCCATCGGTTTTGTGCTGCAGGGCCGGCTGATCGACCGGGTCGGCGTCAAGCGTGTGTTCTTCTGCGCCGTGCTGCTGTGGAGCATCGCCACCGGCGCCCACGGGTTGGCGACCTCGGCGGTGGGCTTTATGGTCTGCCGCTTTATCCTCGGCCTGACCGAGGCGGCCAACTATCCGGCCTGCGTCAAGACCACCCGCCTGTGGTTCCCGGCCGGCGAGCGCGCGGTGGCCACCGGCATCTTCAACGCGGGCACCAACGTTGGCGCCATGCTCACGCCGATGCTGCTGCCGTTGATTCTGCACGTATGGGGCTGGCAGGCAGCCTTCCTGTGCATGGCAGCACTGGGTGGCATCTGGCTGGTGTTCTGGGGTTTGAAGTACTACAACCCGGAAGACCATCCAAGCGTCAAGCAATCAGAGTTGGCCTACGTACAACAGCAAGCCGAACCTGAACAGCCTCGCGTGCCGTTCAGCCGCATCCTGCGCATGCGCGGTACCTGGGCCTTCGCCATTGCCTACTCACTGACGGCGCCAGTGTTCTGGTTCTACCTGTACTGGCTACCACCGTTCCTCAACCAGCAATACAACCTGGGCATCAACGTGACCCAGATGGGCATCCCGCTGATCATCATTTACCTGACGGCGGACTTTGGCAGCGTGGGCGGCGGGATCCTGTCCTCGTTCCTGATCGGTCGCGGTATGCAGCCAATCAAAGCGCGATTGCTGTCGATGCTGCTGTTCGCCTGCTGCATCGTCGGGGTGATCCTGGCCGCGGGCTCCAGCCAATTGTGGGTCGCGGTGTTCGCCATCTCCCTGGCCATCGGCGCGCACCAGGCCTGGACGGCGAATATCTGGAGCCTGGTAATGGACTACACGCCCAAGCACATGATGAGCACGGTGTTCGGCTTCGGCGGCATGTGCGCGGCTATCGGTGGGATGTTCATGACTCAGATCGTCGGCCATATCCTGACGGTGACCAACAACAACTATACGGTGCTGTTCATGCTGATCCCGGCGATGTATTTCATCGCACTGACCTGGATGTACTTCATGGCCCCGCGCAAGATTCCGACGGTCGAGGCCTGAGTCTTCTCAACGTCGCCGCTGCTGCCAGGCAGCGGCTAACCCGCTCAAGCAAATCACTCCGATGCCAACCACGGTGGTCAGGTCCGGGGTGTGGTTGAACACCAGCCAGCCCAACAGCCCCGCAAACACGATCTGGCAATAGCCGAACGGCGCCAGCAACGCCGGTGCCGCCACGCGAAACGCCTTGGTCAGCATCAGGTGCGCAGTCATGCCGCAGGTGCCCAGCGCCACCATCAACACCCCATGACGCCAACTCGGTACTTGCCAGAAGAACGGCACCAGCGCGCTCATCACCAGGGTATTGCACAAGCCGGCAAAGAAGTTGCTGGTGGTGGGGCTGTCGTATTGGCTGAGGATGCGCGTGAGCAATTGATAGAAACAGAAGAACAACGCCGACATCAGCGGCAGGAACACAGCCGGGGTGAACAGCTCTCCGCCAGGGTGGACGATAATGACCACCCCGATAAAGCCGCAGATCACCGCCAGCCACTGGCCACGTGTCACGTGTTCGCCCAGCAGCGGCACTGACAGCGCCGTCACCAGGATCGGCGCAAGGAAGTTGACCGCCGTCGCTTCGGCCAATGGTATGTAATGCAGGGCCGCGGTAAAAAACAGGCTGGTGCCCAACAAGCACAAGGCCCGGGCTATTTGCCACAACGGCCGCTTGCTGCGTAACACACGCAAGCCCGATTGCGGCAGGAAGATCCCGGCCATCAGCAGCGTATGCACCATATACCGGGCCCACACCACCATCACAATCGGATAGAACCCGGCCAGGTATTTGGACAATGCATCGTGGCTGGAGAACAGAAACGTCGCCACCACAATCAGCAGAATGCCTTTGAGGGGATGATTGACGCCGGAAAGTGGAGTACTGAGGGTCATTGAATTCTCGTGCGTGACAGGCTGAAATAACCGCCGCCAAGGGTGGCACCGAACCCGTTAATCTAGAGCCGAGGGCGCATCTACCTCAAGAGCATAACCAAACAGCGGGCGAACAGCGCACTAAATCTCGAGAATCGAGTCCAACGCTCCACGTCAGCCAGCCATGCTGTACATTTTCATCAAGGCCTATCCCTCATGAAGAAAACCCTGTTTATCCTTTCCACCCTGGTACTGCTCAGCGCTTGCGATAAAGAGCCCCAGGCCACCAAGCCGCAACCGGCTTCCGTACAAGCCACCCTGGTCCCGGAAATCCTGCCCACCGATAAATGGGTCGGCCAATGGATCGGCGTTGAAGGTCTGAACCTTACTGTCAGCAAAGACGAAAGCATCGGCCGCGGGCATTATCTGCTGACCATGCAGTACGGCCTCGACGCCGACGCGGCGGGGACCTTCAAGGGCGTGGCCACCGAGGACGGCATCAGCTTTACTCGTCCCGACGGTCCGCAACTGTTGCGTGCCGGTGACGGCACGACCACTGGCCTGAAGTGGCTAAGCGATAAAAAGGATTGCCTGGTAGTTAATACCGGTGAAGGCTATTGCCGCCAATAACGACCATACTCTGTCACCACTATTGCTCTCGCAACACGCACATCAAGAGGATTGCCACATGCTATGGAAAAAGGGTCGACGCAGCGACAACGTGGTGGACGCGCGTAACGATGGAGGCGGCGGCGGGGGAATGCGTTTTGGTGGCGGCAAGGGCCTGAGCCTCACGGCCATTGTATTGATCGTCGGTATCGGCCTGCTGACGGGCCAGGACCCGATGCAGATCCTCGGCCAACTGAGCGGCCAAATGAGCGAACAAGCGCCTTCCGTCAGCCCGCAAACGCGCCAGGCGCCACCGGCCAATGACGAGCAATCCGAGTTTGTCCGCGCCGTGCTGGGCGACACTGAAGACACCTGGGCCCAGGTGTTCCAGGAAAACGGCCTGGCCTACAAGAATCCCAAGTTGATTCTGTTCCGTGGCCGAGTGAACTCCGCCTGCGGTGGCGCAACCTCCGCCAGCGGCCCGTTCTATTGCCCGGCTGACCAACAGGTGTACATGGACCTGGACTTCTTCCGGGAAATGTCACAGCGCTTCCAGGCTGCCGGCGATTTCGCCCAGGCCTACGTGATCGCCCATGAAGTCGGCCACCACGTGCAGACCCTGCTTGGGATCTCGTCGAAGATTCAGGCTGCGCGCCAGCAAGGTCGCCAGATGGAAGGCGACGGTGGCTTGCTGGTTCGCCAGGAGTTACAAGCCGACTGCTTCGCCGGCGTGTGGGCCAACCGTGCGCAAAAGCGCCTGAACTGGCTGGAGCCCGGCGATATCGAAGAGGCGCTGAATGCAGCCAACGCCATCGGTGACGATCGACTGCAGCAGCAAGGCCAGGGCCGCGTCGTGCCTGATTCGTTTACCCACGGCACCTCGCAACAGCGGGTTCGCTGGTTCAAGACCGGCTTTGCCCAGGGCCAGATCACTCAGTGCGATACGTTCTCGGCCAAGAGTCTTTGATGAGCAAACGATGGTGCTTGCTGCTGGCCTTGATGGTGGCTGGCCCTGCCACTTGGGCCGCCGAACAGGCGGTCAAAGTGGTCAGCCCCGCACGCTTCGCTATACAGACGGGCGACTTGAGCATCGGCCTGAGCCAGGATTGGCGCAACCCCCTGCCGAAAGTCAGCCGCGCCCTGATCATTGTCCATGGGCGTCTGCGCAACGCCCAGACCTACTTGAAAAGCGCTGAAAACGCCGCCCGACACGCAGGACAAAACGCCAATACCTTGATCATCGCACCACAGTTTCTCAACGATGCCGATATCAAGCGCAACCACTTGGACAACACGCTGCTGCATTGGCAGGGCAACCAGTGGATGGCGGGTGAATCGTCAATCGGACGTGGGCAGATCAGTTCTTATGGCGCCCTGGACAAAATCATCGAGCACCTGGGCAATCGGAAACTGTTCCCGGCCCTGAACCAAATCGTGATCGCCGGCCATTCCGGAGGCGCTCAGATGGTGCAGCGCTTTGCCTTGACCGGGCACGATCACCCGGCATTGAAGGCCGCCGGGATCGAGGTGCGCTATGTCATCGCCAACCCCTCCTCCTACGCGTACTTCAGCCCACAACGCCCGGTGAAGTTCGCGTCGGACAGTTGCACAGGCTTCAACGAGTGGAAGTACGGCATGCAGCATTTGCCGGCCTACGCCGCTGGCAGAAGCCCCCAAGAGCTGGAAACGGCCTACGCGGCGAAAGATATCACCTACCTGCTGGGCCAGCAGGACACCGACCCGAACCATCCGGCACTGGACAAAAGCTGCGCCGCCGAGGCGCAAGGTGCTTACCGATTGATTCGTGGGCACAACTATTTCGACTACCTCAAACAGCGCCATCGGCAGATACATCAGAGGCTGGTTGAAGTACCGGGGGTGGGCCATGACGGCGACAAGATGTTCACCTCGCCCGAAGGGCAGGCGGCCTTGTTCGACTAATCCCCCAAACAACGCTCAATCAAAAATGTGGGAGCGGGCTTGCTCGCTCCCATATTTGGGTTGTGGTGCCTGGTTTAGAGCATCCGGTGCAAGGCTGCGCAATCCTCGGCATGCCAATCCGCCAGCTCCGGCCATGGGTTGTCGGGGAGGTTGACCAGTACCGTCCTGGCCCCCGCCGCCCGGCCGCAATCGAGGTCAAAACGATAATCGCCGACCATCACCATCGCGGCGGGTGCCACGCCCCAGGCTTCGGCCAGCTTAAGCAGGCCACCGGGATCCGGCTTGGGTGGCGCATCATCACGTCCAAGCACGTCTTGCACCGCGAAACAGTCCGCCAAGCCGATGGCCTGCAAGGTAATGTGCGCCAGTTCCCGGGCATTGCGCGTCAGAATGCCCAGGCGGTAACCGCGCCCAGCCAACTCACGCACCAACGCCACCGCGCCTGTGGCAGCCACCGAGTCCAGGGCCAGCTCGCGCTCATGCTCCAGCAACCAGGCATGCTTGGCCGTAGCGACATCCACCGGCAACGCCGCAAGGTGGGTAAGAATGTCGTCCTCGGCCGGAATCCCCAACGCAACACGGATCGCCGCAAAGTCATGCACCGCAACCGTGAGGGTGCCGTCCATGTCGAATACCCAGTGCTTGATGTCCTTCAGGCTCATGCCCAATCCTTGCGATGACGGATCAGGCCTTCCTGGGTCACAGACGCCACCAGTTGGCCTGCACGGTTGTATACGCTGCCACGGGAGAAGCCACGAGAGTTGCCGGCCCACGGGCTGTCCATGGCGTAGAGCAACCAGTCATCGGCGCGCAGGTCAGCGTGGAACCACAACGCGTGGTCGAGGCTGGCTACCTGCATGTCTTTCTGCCAGACCGTTTTGCCATGGGGTAGCAACGAAGTGGTCAGCAGACCGAAATCCGACGCATAGGCCAGCAGGTACTTGTGCAAGGCCGGCAAGTCGGCCAAGGCGCCATCGGCGCGGAACCACACATATTTGACCGGGTCCGCCGGCTGCGGGTTGTACGGGTCTTTTTCGGTAACCGGCCGCACCTCGATCGGCTTGGCGCAGAGCAATTTGTCACGCATATGTTCGGGGATAAGGTGCGCGCGCTGGCGGGTCAGTTCCAGTTCCGACGGCAGGTTCTCCGGCCCTACCACCACCGGCATGGTGGTCTGGTGCTCGAAGCCTTCTTCGTCATACTGGAACGAGGCACTGCAGGTGAAGATCGGGTTGCCCTTCTGGATCGCCGTTACCCGACGCGTGCTGAAACTTCCGCCATCACGCACCCGATCCACCTGGTAGACCACCGGCAGCGCAGCATCGCCAGGACGCAGGAAGTAACCGTGCAGCGAATGCACATGCCGCGCGTCCTCGACGGTCTGGCTGGCTGCCGACAAGGATTGCCCCAATACCTGGCCGCCGAACAACTGGCGAAATCCCAAGTCCTGGCTACGGCCGCGAAAGAGGTTTTCCTCGATCGGTTCCAGGGTCAGCAAATCGACCAGGTCTTCCAACACTTGGCTCATTCAAACTCTCCTCACACAGCGCAATCGCGCGCAGTCTTGGCTGCGGCGCGCAAAAATATCGAGCATCGGGCGGTCTGCTTATCCATGCAGCGTATCCAACCATTGGCCGCGGGTGATGCGGTACAACACATGATCGCGCAGCGGATCGCCCGCCGCGACCTTGGGATGTTCAAAATCTGCCGCTCGATCGTAATGCATGCCGATGGCTTGCATGACTTTCTGTGACGGTTGGTTGGCCTGGGCGGTGAACGCCACAATCTGCTCGACCGGTAGCCGATCAAAACCACAGCGCAAGGCGGTCCAGGCGGCTTCGCTGGCATATCCCAGGCCCCAGTGCTCGCGAGCCAGGCGCCAGCCAATCTCGACCGCCGGGGTGAAGTCTGCGTCAAACCCGACGTGCATCAGGCCGGTCAGGCCGATAAACGCTCCGGTATCCTTGCGTTGCAAGGCCCACAGGCCAAAACCATATTCGGCGAAATGGCCACGGATACGCCCGATCAACGCAGCGCTTTCCAACCGATTCAAGCGGGCCGGGAAATAGCGCATTACCTGTGGGTCGGCGCACATATCCGCAAACGTCGTGAGATCGCTATCGTGCCATTGGCGCATTACCAGCCGTGCGCTTTCCAGTTCCAGTATCGGCTCCACGATTCCCCTCCCCCTCACATGGGCGTAAGTGTACAGCGCTGTTAAGATCCTTCGCTGGTTCCTGTCAGAAATCGCCATGCCTTTGCCATTGATTTACCACGACGATTACAGCCCCGAGTTCCCGGTGGAACACCGCTTTCCCATGGACAAGTTCCGTCTGCTGCGTGACCACCTGGTGGACAGCGGCCTGACCCTGGACAGCCAACTGCTGCGCCCTGCGCTGTGCCCCGCCGAGATCCTCGCACTGGCTCATGAACCTGGGTATATCGAACGCTACATGAATGGCGATTTGTCCCGTGAGGACCAGCGGCGCCTTGGCCTGCCCTGGAGCGAAGCCCTGGCCCGGCGCACCGTGCGGGCTGTCGGTGGCTCATTGTTGGCCGCCGAGCAGGCGCTGGAGCACGGGCTGGCCTGCCATCTGGCGGGTGGCACCCACCACGCGCATTACGACTACCCGGCGGGGTTCTGCATTTTTAATGACCTGGCGGTGATCAGCCAGTATCTGCTGCAAAGCGGCCGGGTTCACCGCGTGTTGATTTTCGATTGCGACGTGCATCAAGGCGACGGCACTGCGCGCATCTTGCACGACACCCCGGACGCTATCACCGTGTCCCTGCACTGCGAAAAAAACTTCCCCGCCCGCAAGGCCAAGAGCGACTGGGATATCCCGCTGCCCATGGGCATGGGCGACACCGAATACCTCAAGGTGGTCGACGATGCCCTCAACTACCTGCTGCCGTTGTATCAGCCAGACCTGGTGCTGTACGACGCGGGTGTCGATGTACACAAGGACGACGCACTCGGCTATCTCAAACTGACCGATGCAGGCGTTGCTGCCCGTGACGAAAGCGTGATGCGCCATTGCCTGGGCCGGGACATCCCGGTGGTTGGGGTGATAGGCGGTGGTTACAGCAAGGACCGCCAGGCCCTGGCCCGCCGGCACGGTATCTTGCACCACAGCGCCAAGAGGGTCTGGATGTCATCAGGTTGTCACTGAGTCATGAGTGTTACCCACAATGACTGTGGAACGGCCTGTGGATAACCTGAGCGAAACGGCCTGCAAGCAAGACGCCGTATAGCCTGTAGGAAGCTGTATATTTTTTGATCAGTCAGTTTGGCAGTCCTCGGGTAGAATGCTCGCCCTCCTTCGCCGAACCGCAGTCACCGCCATGCCCCCGATCCAAGCCCAGCCTTACCACGTCACGATTATCGGTGGCGGCCCCGCCGGCCTGATGGCCGCCGAAGTACTGAGCCAGGCCGGGGTCCGGGTCGACCTCTATGACGGCATGCCGTCGGTGGGGCGCAAATTCCTGCTGGCCGGGGTGGGCGGCATGAATATCACCCACTCTGAAGCCTATCCGGCATTCCTGTCGCGCTACGCCGAACGGGCGCAGGATATCGCCCCGTTGCTACGCCAGTTTGGCACGGAAGCCTTGTGCGAGTGGATCCACGGCTTGGGAATCGAAACCTTTGTCGGCAGTTCCGGACGGGTGTTTCCCACCGACATGAAAGCCGCGCCGTTGTTACGCGCCTGGCTCAAGCGCCTGCGCGATCAAGGCGTAGTTATCCACACCCGCCACCGCTGGCAAGGTTGGAATGCTGACGGCAGCCTGCTTATCCACAGCCCCGATGGCGATAAAAGTGTGCGGGCTGACGCGGTGCTGCTGGCTCTGGGCGGCGGCAGTTGGGCGCGACTGGGCTCGGACGGCGCCTGGCTCAAGCTGCTGGAAGACCAAGGTGTGCCCTACACTGCGCTGAAGCCCAGCAATTGTGGGTTTGAGGTGTCAGCCTGGAGCGAACTTATGGTCAGCAAATTCGCCGGCGCACCGCTGAAAAATATCGCCATCGGGTTGGCGGATGACAAGCCGCGTCTTGGCGAATGCGTAATCACCACCACGGGAATCGAAGGCAGTCTGATCTACGCACTGTCGGCGTCGATTCGTGAAGCCATCAACCGCGACGGCTCAGCGACGGTGCATCTCGACCTGCTGCCGGGTAAACCGCTGGATAAAGTCCAGGCGGCACTCGCCAAACCGCGCGGTTCGCGTTCGATGAGCAAGCATCTGCATAGTCAACTGGGGTTGGATGGGGTAAAAGCCGCACTGTTGCGAGAGCTGGCGCCTGCCGAGCACTTCAGTGATCCGCTGCAACTGGCCGCCGACATCAAGGCCCTGGCGCTGGTACTGGTGAAAACGCGGCCCATTGACGAAGCCATCAGCACTGCCGGCGGCGTACCCTTCGAAGCGCTGGACGAGCGCCTGATGCTCAAGCAATTGCCGGGAGTGTTCTGTGCCGGAGAGATGCTGGACTGGGAAGCGCCGACTGGCGGCTATTTGCTTACAGGCTGCTTTGCCAGCGGGCGAGCCGCAGCGCGCGGCATGTTGCAGTGGCTTGGACGCCGGTAATTGCGGTGAGTCCAGGGCCTTATCGCGAGCTTGCTCGCGATAAGGCCCATAAAGACAGCGCAACACTTACTTCTTCTTACGCGGCCCGGTGTTAAATACCGGCACCTTGCGCACCGGCTTGATCGACGGTTCCGCCACCGCCACTTCGCCACTTTCCACCCACTTGCCCAGGTTGCGCTTGCCGCCACCGCTGGACGTTTTAGGTTTCTTCGGTTTCTTCGGCTTTTTCACCACCTGGCCACTGGCATCGGTGTCCGGCACCCGGTGCTCAGGTTCAAAGTCCTGCTCCATGTGGCGGGTCAATGTCTGGCGGGTCAGCATCTCGATGGCCGACAACATGTTCACCTCATCGGCACACACCAGGGAAATTGCCTCACCGGTATTGCCGGCACGGCCGGTACGGCCGATGCGGTGAATGTAGTCCTCGGCGACAATCGGCAGGTCAAAGTTGACCACCAACGGCAAGTCTTCGATATCCAGGCCACGGGCCGCCACATCGGTAGCCACCAGGATCTGCACATCGCTGGCCTTGAATCGATCCAATGCGCGCTGACGCGTAGCTTGCGGCTTGTCGCCATGAATGCCGTCGGCGTTGATCCCCAGGCCCTGAAGCTTGTCCACCAGCGCGTCCACGCCGTTGCGGGTCTTGGCGAACACCAGCACCTGCTTCCACTTGCCCTTGCGCATCAAATGCACAAACAGCTCCGGCTTGCGCTTCTTGTCCACCGGCACTACCCACTGCTTGACAGTGTTGGCGGCGACATTGCGCGGGCTGACTTCGATGCTCAGCGGATCATTGAGCATTTGCCCCGCCAGCAGGCGGATGTCATCGGAGAAAGTGGCGGAGAACAGCAGGGTCTGACGCTTTTTCGGCAGCACGCGGTAGATGTTCGACAGCTCTTCGGAAAAGCCCAGGTCGAGCATACGGTCGGCTTCATCCAGCACCAACGTTTGCAGTTGGCTGAATTTCAGCGCGTTCTGGCGGAACAGGTCCAACAGACGACCCGGCGTGGCCACCAGCAGATCGACGCCCTTGCGCAGCTTCATCATCTGCGGGTTGATGCTGACGCCGCCGTACACCGCGTAAGTACTCAACGGTAGGTGTTCGGCATATTGCGCAACGCTGGCGTGAACCTGCTCGGCCAGCTCGCGGGTCGGCACCAGGATCAAGGCGCGCACCGAGTTGGCGGTCACTTTCGGCCCTTCCATCGCCAGCAACTGCAACAGCGGCACAGCAAAACCGGCGGTCTTGCCAGTACCGGTCTGGGCCGCGGCCATCAGGTCGCGACCGGCCAGTACCGCCGGAATGGCTTGCGCCTGCACCGGCGTCGGGGTCTGGTAGCCAAGCGTCTCAAGGGCGCGCAGCAAGGGTTCGATCAGGCCAAGGGTGGCGAAAGTCATGTGTTTACCGTAGGAAAAATTCAGCGCAAGGTCGCAATGCGCGGCAGTTTACCTTATTTCCGGCTTCGGCTTGCGCCACTGGGGCAGACTGATCAGCAACACTGCACTGATGATCACCAGCATCGCCAAGGCCTCCTCCAGGCCGATGGTCTCCCCGACAAACACAATCCCCAGCAACACCGCCACCGCCGGATTGACGTAGGCATAACTGGTGGCCGCCGCCGGGCGTACGTGCTTGAGCAGGTACATATAGGCGTTGAAAGCGATGATTGAACCAAATACGGTCAAGTACGCCAGGGCCAGCCAACCTTCCACCGGGGGCATCGCTTCCAGGTGCTCACCCTTGAGCGCACTGCCGATCAACAACACCACGCCGGCGATCAGCATTTCAGCAGCACTGGCCATGGCGCCCTGAGGCAGCGGCAAGTGCCGGCTCCATACCGAACCAAAGGCCCAGGAAGCGGCGGCAAACAACAGCAAGGCCGCGCCCAGCGGACTCGATTGCAGGTTGGAGCCCATGTTGAGCATGGCAATGCCGGCAATCCCCAGCAACACGCCGGCCCACTCCAGACGGGTATTACGCGCCCCCCAGAAATAGCCGCAGAGCAAGGTGAACAGCGGCACTGTCGCCACCGCCAATGCCGCCACGCCCGACGTCACCCCCGTATGCTCAGCCACACTGACCGCGCCGTTGCCGAAGGTCAGCAGCAAAATGCCGATCTTGCCCGCGGCCTTCCATTGCACCCAGGTCGGTGCCGGCACGCCGCGCCAGCGCAAGTAGCCATACATCAACGCCCCCGCTACACAAAAGCGAATCCCCGCCAGCAACAATGGCGGCCAATACTCCACGCCAATGCGGATCACCAGGTAGGTAGATCCCCAAATGACATACAACGCAAAAAAAGCGGCGATCAACGGTAACGGAAAGCGACGGGGGCCAGGCATGGGCAGCTCTGCGACAGAACAAGGGACAGCTATTTTAGAAATCCACGCCAGTAAACATAAGTTACAAAACCTGTTTAAAGTGCCAGTACACTTTTCAAATCATGGTTATCAAGGCTATAAGCCTTGCATTCGAAAGCCACTGACTTGTAGAGCCTTATCATGGACAAATATGATCGTATGCTACTCAGTGCCCTGCTGGAGGATGGCCGTGCCACCTACGCGCAACTGGCCCGCACGGTAAACCTCTCCGCCCCCGCTGTGGCCGAGCGCGTGGCCAAGCTGGAAGCCAGCGGCGTGATCACCGGCTACCAGGCCAAGGTCGACTTATCCAAAATCGGCCTGCCGATCCAGTGCACGATTGAACTGCGCTTGACCAACAACGGCAGCCAGAAAGTGTATGACGCCCTGGCCGAAATCCCCGAACTGACCGAATGCCACCGAGTGACAGGCGACCCGTGCGTGATCATGCAGGCCGCCGTGGGCTCGATGCCGGAACTGGAAAACCTGATCAACCGGGTGGCGAAATTCGGCTTCAGCAAGACTTCAATCATCTTGTCGAGCGCGATAGAGCGACGGGTGCCGTTGGGGCACTTGGAAGGGAAGAATGGCAGTGCCTGAGCGGGCGCCATCGCGGGCCAGCCAAGCTCCTATTTGACCCAGTGCCTGGGCTGGACGCGACCAGATGTGGGAGCTGGCTTGCCTGCGATGGAGCCCGATATTCACTGGCCAGCAAGACCTGTCCCTTTCATTTGCCGGACGTTTCCTAGAGAATTCGACAACCTTGTTTCCGTCGAGTCAGGTAGCTAGTCTCGCCCAGTCATCGAGCACTCGGTGACCGGACGTGCAAGTCCGACTCGCAAAGATGCACAAACGCCTACACATCAAAACCCGGTTAATGACCAGTGTTTATCTGTAATGGCGGCTGTGCGCAGGAGACCTTCGGGTCTGCTGGGTTTCCTTTGCCCCGGTCTTGCACACCTGCGTACAGTTGCCGCCTTATTCACGTGCAAACGAACGGTGACAGCTTCTTTTCGGCAAAGGAGTTACACCACCACCCCACTCCCACAAAGACTTCCTCAGCGACAGCGCCCTCACCCGTCGCGCCATCGATTACTACCTCAAAGCCAGCGCGCCAGGCGCAGCCCCTTACATCATCAATGACAACCTCAGCTTCGAGGATGCCTTGGCACATGCAGCCGATCTGCTGCATTGCGCGGTGACAACCGCGCAGGTAGGCAGTGAACCCATGAGCGGGCAACAGCGGGCCGTGATGCATCTGGTGGAAATGGCCAAGGTGGTGGTGGACCAATCGCTGGATTGCCTACAGCCTCGATGACACCGCCGCTCCCACACAAGCCCGCTCCCACATTTTGGGTTCGTTGGGCTCAGAACCCGCGGTGTTTTTTCAAATGGTCGTTGATCTTTGCCGCCGGGACTTTCTGCAAGCCACACAGCAATTCATGGGACAGCTCGCGCAAGCCGTGGGTGCGGCGCAGTTCCTGGGCCAAGTGGGTGGTCAGGTTAGCCGCCATTTCCGCATCCGCCATCGCCCGGTGAGCCTTGCCGGTGTGGGGCAGTTGCGCAAAGGAGGTCAAGGTGCCGAGCTTGTGGTTCGGTGCCGCCGGCATCAACCGGCGTGCGAGCAGCAAGGAGCAGGCAAACTTTTGCAGCCGAGTACGACGGATCAGGCCCAGCTCGAAATCCCAGAACTTTTGGTCGAACGCGGCATTGTGGGCCAGCAGCGGCGTGGTGCCGACAAATTCATTGACCTCGTTCATCACCCGCTCGGCCGGTGGCGCGCTGCGCAGCATGGCATTGCTGATGCCGGTCAGTTGCTCGATAAAGCCAGGCACCCTGACGCCTGCGTTCATCAGGCTCTGATAACGGTCCACGATCTGGCCCCGCTCAAGGATTACCACGGCGATTTCCGTGGCCCGGCAACTGCTGCTCGGCGAGATGCCGGTGGTTTCAAAGTCGATGACCGCTATACGTTCCAAACCTGTTCCAACTCCATCCAAGAATCTATTTGAGCAACAACACGCCTTCGATCGGCACGTAGCGGCTGGCAGCACGAATCAACGAGTTGGCCGTCAGCCCCGGCACCCCGTAAGCCACGGCTTCGACGCCATGCTTGTGGATGATGCGGTCGAGCAGCATATCGAAATCGCCATCACCAGAGGCCAACACCACTTCGTCGACATGGGCGGCGGCGTCCATGATGTCGATGGTGATGCCCACGTCCCAGTCGCCCTTGGCCGAGCCATCGCTGCGCTGGATGTAAGGCTTGAGCTTCACGGTGAAGCCAAGGTTGCGCAGGATCTGCTGGAACTGCTGTTGCTTGCTGTCGCCACGGTCGATGGCATAAGCGTACGCCTCGACAATTTGCCCGCGCTGGCTGATATCAGCCCACAGGGCGGCGTAGTTGAAATGGCAGCCATACGCCTGGCGCACGGTGTAATAGAGGTTCTGGACATCGGCGAACACTGCAATTTTTTTCACCGGGCATCCTCATGGCAACTGGCGGGCGCGATGGCCCGCAAAGGTCGCCAGTATGCCAGCCAAGCGCAGGTTTTCGAGAAAAATCAGACCGGGACGACAGTGCGCCCCGGTCAAGAGGGGTCAGACGAAGGAATCGTCGTCGCCAAAGAAGGAAGAATCGTCGGAGTAACCGCTGTCGGCAAAGCTGTCCTGACCGTTGCTGTAGCTGTCATTGCCGGCCACGCGCGGCTCGTCGTTGCCCCAGCCGCCGTTGTCGCTGGCGGGCGCCGGCTCTTCGCGGACGATCTCTTCCACCACCTGCGGTTGCTGGTTGTGGTTGAAAAGGCTGCTGATACCTTGAGCCAGCATTACGCCACCGGCCACCCCGGCTGCGGTTTTCAACGCACCGCCAAGAAACCCACCGCCCATGGGCGCAGTTGGAGCTTGCTGGTAGTTCTGCTGCGGCGCGCCAAAACCCTGTTGCGCGGGCGGGCTGTTAAGCCCGGCACGGGTGGGTTCACGCCAACCACCGCCCGACGAAGCCGGCGCAGCGGGTGCCGGTTGCGGATCGCGGGAGCCGCCGCCAAAGATACTCGATAAGAATCCGCCGTTACTTGAAGCAGCAGGCGCCGCCTGGGGCTTGGCGCGTTGCAGTTCGTCCTGCAACTGCTGGATCTGTTGCGCCTGCTGCTTGTTCTGCGCGTCCAGGCTCTTGATCGCCGCTTCCTGCACCAATATCGCCTGGGTCATGAAATACCCGGCGGCGGGTTGGCGGGTGATGTGCTCCTTGATCCGCGCTTCTGCCTGGGCGTCGCGGGGGGCTGAGTCCATTTCGGCTTGCTGCAACCGTGAAAACAGTCCATCGATCAGGGTTTGCTCTTCGCTGTTCATGGCGACCTCGTTAGATTGCCGGTAAAAATCCGCGTCCCGCCCGGTACGGGCAAGGTACCCTCCAGTAATGGGGTTGGCGGCAAGGCTTTCAATGGTCTTTACCCAAGGTTTACGTTTGTCGGTGATCGGTTAAAGTGTCCCCTGCTTTTTCGGCCTGTGATGATCTTGATGAATCCGTTGAACGTTCTGCGCGACTCCTTTTACTTTTTCCAGCGCAATTTGGGCGCCATCGTGCAGTTATGCCTGCCGCTGGTGATTCTCGAGGCGATCCTGCAACAAGTGCTCGAACATTCGCTGGGCGAGGATGCGTTCGCCGGCTATGGCGTGATTGTCGGGTTACTGGTGTACCCGCTGTACACAGGCGCGCTGATCCTGTTCCTCGACGCCCGCAGCCGCGGCGAATCGCCCCGCACCCTGGATGTGCTGGCCATGGCACTGGCCATGTGGCCACGCTTCGCCCTGTTGACGGCCATGAGTACGCTGCTGATCCTGCTGGGGTTGTCGCTGTATTTCCTGCCGGGTCTCTGGTTGATGGTGACGCTGGCCTTTGCCGAGTATCTGCTGGTGCTGCGAGGTATGCCCGCGCTGACGGCTATGAAGGAAAGCTTCCGTCTGACCCGTGGGCATTTTCTGCGCATCCTGATCTGCCTGTTGTGCGTGATGACCCCGCTGTGGCTGCTCAAGGGCGCCAGCGCCGCGGCCTGGCCCGACCTGCAAAACCCGCTGCTGGCGATCTTGATCAACAGCGCCCACAGCTTCCTGCAACTGTTTACCAGCGTGGTGCTGTTTCGCTTGTTCATGCTGATCGCCGGGGATGCCGACGCACGATAACTTGGCCCTTGGGCTCGGGTGCGCCCTCGGTTATGCTCCTTGCCTGTCCTGCAGCGCCATAAGGCGAGCCGATGACCCGTTTACTGCGTATCACCCTGCCAAGCCTGCTGATCCTGGCAGGCTTGCTGACCGCCCTGGTCTACAGCCTGACCTGGCGACCCGACGACAAGCAAACTCAGGCTGTCAGCTGCGTCGCGCCACGTGCGCCAACCCTGTTACCGGGCCAGGCGATCAAGGTGATGACCTGGAACGTGCAGTACCTGGCGGGCAAGAACTATGTGTTCTGGTATGACACCCCGGACGGCAGTGGCCCGGACGAGCGCCCCACGGTTGAAGACATGGCCTTCAGCCTCGACGAAGTGGCGCGGGTAATACGTGACGAGCATCCAGACATTCTGTTGCTACAAGAGCTGGATGAGGACGCCAAGCCCTCCCATTACCAGGATCAACTGGCGCTGCTCCAGGAGCGGCTGTCGGACCTGTACCCTTGCAGCGTCCAGGCCTTCGATTGGAAAGCCGATTTCGTCCCTGACTGGCACATCCTCGGCAGCGTCGGGCGCAAACTGGTGACGTTGAGCCGCTACCAGATCGAACATGCCGAGCGCCTGCAACTGCCGGTGGCTTCGGTCAACCTGGTCAGCCGCCAGTTCCAGCCCAAACCTGCGCTGCTGCTCAGCTACCTACCCTTGAGTGACGGCGGCCAACTGGCGGTGCTCAACACCCGGCTGGACCGTGCCACACCGGGATCTGGCGCGATCCGCGAGCAAGTGCAAATGACCGTCAAGCTCCTGGATAAATTCGAGAGCCGAGGTACTCCATGGCTGATTGGTGGGGATTTCAACCTGCTGCCCCTGGGCCAATTCCTGCGCCTGGATGCAAGCCAACGCGGGCAGTATTCGCCGGACAGCGAGCTGCATCTGCTGTGGGATAAATACCCGATGGCCCCCAGCAACAGCCAATCCAGCGGGATCGATCGAGCCAAGTGGCTGACGCATTTCCCCAACGACCCGAGCCTCGACGGGCCGGATCGCACGCTCGACTACCTGTTCTACAGCCCACGCCTGAAAAAAGTCGAAGCCCGGGTAAGGCAGGACGACACCCTGCGCATTTCCGATCACTTGCCGGTGATTGCGCGCTTCCTGCTACCGGCAGCGCAGTAACTACTTCCTCGGCTTGATTCGCGCCGTCGCCTCGGCCACCAGCGGATCATCCGGCCAGTAGTGCTTTGGATATCGCCCCTTCAAGTCCTTCTTCACCTCGGCGTAGGTACTGCGCCAGAAGTTCGCCAGATCCTGGGTTACCTGCACCGGTCGCCGGGCGGGCGATAACAGGTGCAGCTTGACCACTTGCCGTCCGCCAGCGATGCGCGGGGTGTCTGCCAGGCCGAACAATTCCTGCAGGCGCACCGCCAGGATCGGCGGCTGCTCGCTGTAGTCCAGACGCACCGACGAACCCGACGGCACTTTCAGATGGTGGGGCGCCAGCTCCTCCAGTCGTTGCGGCAGCGGCCAGGGCAGCAGGTTATGCAGCACGCTCGATAGATCCAGGTTGGCAAAATGACTCAAGCGCGAAACCTTGCCCAGATACGGCATCAGCCAGTGCTCCAGGCTGGCGAGTAACGCACTGTCACTGACGTCTGGCCATTCACTGTCCTTGCCGGCGTCCAGTTGGCGCAACAACATGACCCGCGCCTGCCATTGGCGCAGTTCCGGGGTCCAGGGCAGGAGTTCCAGGCCTTTGCGCCGCACCAGATGAACCAGCGCCTGACTGCGCGCGGCTTCGTCGAGGCCCGACAGCGGCTCGCGGCTGAGCACCAGTTCGCCGACCTTGCGTTGGCGTTCGGCGCGCAGTACGCCTTCACGCTCATCCCAATCCAATTGGTCGACGCAGCGCACTTGCTCGGCGAGCACCGAATCGAACAGCGCCGGATCGAAGTCCGCCGCCAGGTAGATCCGCTCTTCGCGCTGGCCCTGGCGACTGCCCAGGTCAGCGATCACCAGCCACGGCTGTTTCATCAGGCTGTCGGCCTCGGCAAACAATGCGGCGCGGCCATTGGCCAGGCGATATTCAGCACCACCGGGGCGACGTTGCTGGGCAACGCGATCTGGATAAGCCAGCGCCAACAAGGCGCCCAGCCAGCGCGGATGATCGGGATCGGCCACCGCCTGCTCAGGCTGGCCACGCAGATAACCACGGTATTGACGCGCCAGTTGCCTGGCCCGCTGTACACCACCCTGTGTGCCGCGGGCGCGCTCTTGGCCAGACAGCAGCTCCAGGCGGCTGTGCAAGTCGGCGCCTGCGCCGCGCAAGATATCGCGTTCACCCAACAGGGCGGCGACATCACACGCCATCGCCGCCAAACCCAGGTCCTGGCCACGCAACAGCAAATGGGCGATACGCGGATGCGCCGGCAAACCGGCCATTTTCTGGCCATGGGCGGTCAGCGTCGCCTCCTGCAGTGCGCCGAGACGCTCGAGCAAGTCCTGGGCCTGGGCATACGCGGCCACGGGTGGTCTGTCGAGCCAGACCAGTTGATTCGGCGTCACACCCCAGCGCGCCAGTTGTAACGCGATGCCGGCCAGGTCAGCCGAGAGGATTTCCGCGCTGCCATAGGCCGCCAGCGCCTCGTGCTGGTCCTCGGACCACAAGCGATAACACACCCCTGGTTCCAGCCGCCCTGCCCGACCGGCGCGCTGCGTAGCGCTGGCACGGGAGATGCGCTGAGTGTCGAGGCGGGTCATGCCGCTGCCAGGGTCGAAGCGCGGGACCCGCGCCAGTCCTGCATCAATCACCACCCGCACGCCATTGATCGTCAGGCTGGTCTCGGCGATGTTGGTGGCCAGCACCACTTTGCGCTTGCCCGCGGGCGCCGGATCGATGGCTGCCCGTTGTGCCGCCAGGTCCAGCTCACCGTGCAGCGGACACAGCAGCACATCGCCGCGATTGCCCAGCGCATCTGCCAGTTGTTGATTGACCCGCCGAATCTCCGCCTGCCCCGGCAGGAACACCAGCACGCTGCCGGTTTCGTCGTGCAAGGCGTCGAGAATCGTCTGCACCAGGCGTGGCTCGATAAACTCGCCGGCCTGATACGGCCGCCCCCAGCGCATCTGCACCGGGAACATGCGCCCTTCGCTGCGCAGAACCGGTGCATCGTCCAGCAATGCGGCGAGGCGTTCACCTTCAAGGGTGGCGGACATCAGGAGGATCTTCAGCGGCTGATCTTCACGAAACAGCTCACGACCGTTGAGGCTCAAGGCCAGCGCCAGGTCCGCATCGAGACTGCGCTCGTGGAACTCATCGAAGATCAGCAAGCCCACACCGTCCAGCGCAGGATCATCCTGCAAGCGGCGGGTGAGAATACCCTCGGTGACCACTTCAATACGGGTATTGGGACCGACCTTGCTGTCCAGGCGGATCCGGTAACCAACAGTTTCACCGACCTTTTCGCCCAGCTCGCTGGCCAGTCGCTCGGCAGCGGCGCGGGCAGCCAGCCGACGAGGTTCAAGCATCAGGATGGTTTGCCCGGCCAACCAGGTTTCGTTCAACAGCGCCAACGGCACCCGCGTGGTTTTACCGGCGCCGGGCGGCGCTTCGAGCACGGCCTCATGGCGCGTCGCCAAGGCTTCACGCAAGGCGGGTAAAACATCATCGATTGGCAACGAATTCATACTGGCTCCAAAGCAGAGCGGCGAGTATAACGGCGAACTGCCGGGTGACGCAGGGGTCTGAAAAACTCACCTTGAGCATGACGTTTCGTAGCAGCTGTCGAATCTGGCATATAGTCCCCCTAACATTGTTCAGGAGAGTTCCATGCGTATTGCTTCCCGTGTCATCGGCGGTGTTCTGGCCGTAACCCTGCTGAGCCAGCTGACCGCCTGCGGTTCGATTTTCTATCCCGATCGCCGCGGGCAGATCGACGGCAAGATCGACCCGACGATTGCCGTACTCGACGCCCTCGGCCTGCTGTTCTATGTCATCCCCGGCCTGATCGCTTTTGGTGTCGATTTCGCCACCGGCGCGATCTACTTCGAGCCCGGCAAGAGCGCGCAAGTGGCGCCACAGAAGCTGCAAGAAGCCATCGGTTCCGACGGCAAGGTTGACAACCTCAAGCTGCAAACCATCATCCAGAACGAAACCGGCCACAGCCTGCCGCTGGACGACCCACGCCTGATCCAATTCAAAGGCAGCGTCGAACAACTCGCCATGCTGGGTCTTCAGCCCGCCGCTTGAAGGATGTGAACCGCCGATGACTACCAGTTCCGAACACGCCCGGCTATTGCGCCTGGCTACCCGCGCCTCGGTCGGCGTGGCCTGCGTATTGATCGCCAGCAAAGCCGTCGCCTGGTGGCTGAGCGGTTCGGTGAGCATGCTTGCCGGGCTGACCGACTCGGCGCTCGACGGCGTGTCTTCGCTGCTCAATCTGCTGGCCGTGCATTACGCCCTGCGCCCGGCCGATGATGACCACCGTTATGGTCATGGCAAGGCGGAATCACTGGCGGGCATGGCCCAGGCGTTGTTTATCGCCGGCAGTGCAATATTGATTGCCTTTCAGGCCTTCCAGCGCCTGCAACATCCGGAGCCGGTGGGCGCGCCGTGGCTGAGCATCGCGGTGATTGTGTTTTCCCTGGCGCTGACGGTAGCTCTGCTGATCCTGCAGTACAGGGTGATTCGCCAGACCGGTTCGAACGCGGTGCGGGCCGACTCGCTGCACTACCGTTCAGACCTGCTGCTCAATGGCAGCATCCTGCTTGCGCTGGTGTTCGCGGGGTTCGGTTTTCATCAAGTGGATGCGTGGTTTGGCCTGGGGATCGCCGCCTACATCTTGTGGAGCGCGCTGCTGATCGCGAAGGAAAGCTTCTCGGTGCTGATGGACGAAGAGCTGCCCGGCGAGGTCAGCCAGCACATGCTGGAGCTGGCCTGCGGCGTGCCCGGCGTACTCGGCGCGCATGACTTGCGCACACGGATTTCCGGCAACCACTGGTTCGTGCAGTTGCATCTGGAGTTGCCGGGGGAGTTAAGCCTGTCGGTGGCCCATGGCATCAGCGACCAGGCCGCCGATGCCATCCATAACGCCTATCCGCGCGCCGAAGTGTTGGTTCATGCCGACCCACAGGAAGTGGTTACGGGCAACAAAACCTAGTAGCTCACCTGATACCCCCGGCTGCCCAGGCAACTGCCCTGCGCCTGGCGATAGGTTTGCACTACTGCGGGCGCCGGCGCATACGTGGCGACCCGGGGATCAAAACCGCTTTGCTGCACGGCCCAGCGATAGCAGTCATAACCGTCCTGCTGCACCTGCGCCGATGATTGGCCATTGGCTGGGTAGGACACCACGTCATATCCGTTGCCCTGGGACGCAGGTTGGGGCGGTGGGCTGGTCACCGGCGGCTGTACCACCACGTACTGCCGGGTGCTGGCTTCGTAGGTGTAATAGGCGCCGGCGGCAAGAAAAAACAGCGCACTGCCGACCCACACTTCCCGCGCATAGTCAGGCAGGTAATGCACTCGGATACCATACGGCGGTGTGACTACCACGTAACGCGGGCCTTGCGGGCGATACCAGTAACCGCCCGAAAAGAAGTAATCCTCACCGCGATACGGCACGCGGTAGTTGTGCTCGGGAAAGCGATCAACGATATAGCCGGGACGGTGTTGCGGGCCGGGGCCCCAACCATTGCCGTGCCCGTTGGGACGACCTGGCCAGCGGTTGTTCTCGCGAGGACCGTTATAGTTCGGCCGCGAACCGGGGCCACTGGCGTCCCAATGCGGGTTGGCGTCGTTGCGCCGGGGAATATCACGATAGTTGCCCTGGCGCGGCTCCTGGGTTTGACGCACCGAATCGGGACGGCTGTGGATCGGCGGACTATCCCGCTCGTCGGCCACGCCCTGCGCGCCAACACCGATCATCAGAATACCAACACCCGCCAAACGCCAAATGCGCTTCATGCTATTCCTCATTGCGGATCAGGGGCCTGAAGCTAAGACTGGAAAAGCGCTGGCCGGTTCTGAGACAGGTTATCAGCCAAACGAACAATTTTCGCAGGCGCAAAGAAAAAGGGGCGACCCGTCGGTCGCCCCTTGAGAATTTCGTCCTGGCTCAACGCTTTTGACGTTGGCTCACCTCACGCCGTCTTGTGGACAGTGTGCAGCCCGGGGGCCGGCGCAACCCGGTGGGGTTGGCGGGCCGCAGCCGGCCTGCTTGGGCTGGCTGCAGTGGACTATGTCCGGGCAGTGATTCTGTGGGTAATCATAGGCGCGGGGCGTCGGCAGATGATTGCGAAGATTGCGTCTTTAAACAGTGCTTGCGCAATTTTTAACCCTGGATAGATAATTCGCAGCAATAGTTATGACAAAGGCCAGCCCCATGAGCAAACTTGACCGATACGACCTGAGTATTTTGGCGGAATTGCAGCGCGACGCGAGGATCTCCAACCAGGAGTTGGCCGAGCGTATCGGCCTGTCGCCTTCGCCCTGCTCACGCCGGGTCAAGCAATTAGAAGACGACGGCTACATCGCCCGCCAGGTGGCGTTGCTGGATCGCAAGATGCTCGGCCTCAGTCTCACCGCCTATGTGCTGATCGGCATGGACCGCCACACACCGGAGCGTTTCGAAAACTTCGAGGCGGCCATTCGCACCTTGCCGCAAGTGCTGGAATGCAGCCTGGTTACCGGAATGGATGCCGATTATCAATTGAAGGTGGTGGTGCCGGACATGGATCACTATCAAAAGCTGTTGCTGGGGCATTTGACCCGGATCGACGGCGTCACCAGCGTGCGCTCAAGCTTTGTATTGAACCAGGTACTCAACAGCACCGAGCTGCCACTGACTCACCTGCGCACCTGACCTTCCGCGGGCTGCGACAGACCGACGCAGGTCGGTCTGGCTCCTGGCGCCCTGTCGTATACTTGCGGTCCTCTCCACCCGCTGGAAGCGCTCGATGAATTCGATTGACCCTGTTCTGTTCGAAGAATGGATGATGACCGGCCTGGTCAGCATCCTGATCATTTTCATGGGCTTTATCGTCTGGGACCTGGCGAAGAAATCCAAGGCCGGGCGCTTTGGCTCGCTCATTCTGTTCTTCGTGCTGGGCCTGGGTGTTGCAGCCTTCATCATCAAAAGCGTGGTGATCGGCCTGATCGAAACCGGGGCGTTATAACCGCGCCGGCACTTCCCGATACTGGCCTTGGTCGAGGCCCTCAATCGACCAATCACCAATTTTCACCCGCACCAGGCGCAAGGTCGGCAAGCCCACGGCAGCAGTCATGCGCCGGACTTGACGGTTGCGGCCCTCGCGAATCACCAATTCCAGCCAGTAAGTCGGCACGTTCTTGCGAAAACGTACCGGTGGGTTGCGCGGCCACAACTGCGGCTCGTCGAGTTGTCGGGCGTCGGCCGGCAGGGTCATGCCGTCGTTGAGTTCCACGCCTTCGCGCAAGCGCTGCAGATGGGCTTCGGTAGGCTCGCCTTCCACCTGCACCCAATAGGTTTTTGCCAGTTTGTGCCTGGGGTCGGCAATCCGCGCCTGTAACTGACCGTCGTTGGTCAGCAGCAACAGGCCTTCGCTGTCCCGGTCCAGACGCCCGGCCGGGTAAATGCCGGGAATATCGATAAAATCCTTGAGCGTCGCGCGCCCTTCACCGTCGCTGAACTGGGTCAGCACATCGAAGGGTTTATTAAACAGAATCAACCTGGGCTCGGCCGGCGGCGCCTTGGCGACACGACGCGGGGCTGACGGGGATTGCGGACGTTTCACACCAGGCTGGCGGGAAACGGGACGGGCAGGACGGGACATGGCAAAGGAGCATCTAACGGTCAGGACCGACCATGCTAGTGGCCTGACCGCTAAATAACCATCCCAACCGCTTAGCGGAATGGCGGTTCGTCGAAGCTGCGCAGCTTGCGCGAGTGCAGCGAGTTGAGTTCGGTGCGCAACAGATCCACGGCCTCGATGCCGATCTTCAAGTGTTGGCTGACTGCCCGCTCGTAAAATGCATTGGCCGAACCAGGTAACTTGATCTCACTGTGCAAGGGCTTGTCCGAGACGCACAGCAAAGTGCCATACGGTACCCGTAAGCGGTAGCCTTGCGCCGCGATGGTGCCGCTTTCCATGTCCACTGCCACGGCACGGGACAAGTTGATCAGCGGCCGTTCCTGGGCCCAGCGCAGCTCCCAGTTGCGGTCGTCGTAGGTCAACACGGTGCCGGTGCGCAGGCGCTTTTTCAGCTCTTCGCCCTGCTCTCCCGTTACGTTGGCCGCAGCCTGCTGCAGCGCAAGCTGCACTTCGGCCAGGGCCGGGATCGGGATATTCGGCGGCACTACCCGGTCAAGAATCCCGTCACGACGCATATAGGCGTGAGCCAGCACGTAGTCGCCAATCGTCTGAGATTGGCGCAGGCCACCGCAGTGACCAATCATCAGCCAGCAGTGAGGACGCAACACGGCCAAATGATCGGTGATGTTCTTGGCGTTGGAGGGACCGACGCCAATGTTGACCAGCGTCACGCCGTGGCCGTCGCTGGCCTGCAAATGGTAGGCAGGCATCTGATAACGGTGCCAGACCACGCCTGCAGCAATAGCAGACGCTTCGCCATGGTCCATGCTTTTTTCGATGATCACGTTACCTGGCAGCACCATGCGCACAAAGCGCGGGTCGCTGCGCAACTGCTCCAGGCCGTGGACGATGAACTGGTCGACATAACGGTGGTAGTTGGTCAGCAGGATCCACGGCTGCACATGCCGCCAGTCGCTGCCGGTGTAATGCACCAGACGACGCAGGGAGAAGTCCACTCGGGCCGCATCAAACAGGGCCAGCGGCAACGGGTCGGTGTTTTCCCAATCGTAGAGACCATCGGCGATACCATCGGTGGCGGCCGACAGGTCGGTACTGGGAAACACGCGCGCCAGCACGGCGGCGGTCACGCCCGAACCGGCCAACTCGTCGCCTTGCTCTACCACGTAGGGATAAGGGATGTTCTGCTGGCTGACGCCTACCTCCACCGTGACGGTGAAGTCATGCATCAGCGGTACCAACTGCTCGAGCAGGTATTTGCGAAAGGCTGCCGGATGAGTGACGGTGACGCTGTAGGTGCCTGGCAACTGGACCTTGGCATACGCCCGGGTGGTCTGTGGGACTTCGCCGTGGCAGTGGTAAGTCAGGCGCAGCTCCGGGTAGCGAAACAGCGCACGCTGTTCGGCACTGGGCTCGACGCGATCCTTGAGATACTGCTTTAGAGCTTGGTTAAGCGCACCGGTGGCGCGCTCGTGAAGAGCCGCCAACCGATCCACGGCTTCTTCGGCGGTTTGAACGACAACAAAAGCTTCGGTCACGGTAAGCATCCTGTGTTCTGACTTGCAGGCCTTTATCTTGCCTGTATCGTTGGCAGACGCAAACGTTGAATTAGCATGCAGTCAACCAATGTGGGAGCAAGTCCGCTCCCACATTTTTTGGATTGCGTTTATTCAGAGAGTTGGGGGCGTGGAGCGGGCGACGATAGCCTGCACATCCACGCCGCGCGGCAAGGTGCCATAGACCCGTCCCGACGACTGCCCCAGGCGACTGGCAATAAACCCATCACTGACACTGGCATTACCCGCCTCCAGCAACAGCTTGGCCTGCAACGCCACAGCGATGTCCTCGGTCAATTGCCGGGCACGGTACTGAATGTCCTGAGTATCCATCAACGCCGATTTCAACTGTTCTATGTGCCGAGCCAGCAGCCTGTCGCCATGCCCATTGCCCAACTCGACAAACAATGCTTCCAGTACCCCAGGCTCTTTCGACAGCGCCCGCAGCACATCCAGGCACTGCACGTTGCCAGAACCTTCCCAGGTCGAATTGACCGGAGCCTCACGGTACAAGCGCGGCAGGATGCTGTCTTCGACATACCCCGCCCCGCCCATGCACTCGGCGGCTTCGTTGATCATTGCCGGGGCGCGCTTACAGATCCAATATTTACCTACCGCAGTCACCAACCGAGCGAACTTGGCTTGTTGCTCATCGGCCAAATGATCCAGCGCCATTCCCATGCGCAGGCTCAGGGCCAGGGACGCTTCGCTTTCAAGGGCCAGGTCGGCCAGCACGTTTTGCATCAACGGCTGTTCACTGAGAACACGCCCGCCCACCGTACGATGCGCGCAATGATGGCTTGCCTGAGTCAGCGCCTGGCGCATCAAGGCGCTGGAGCCGACCATACAATCGAAACGTGTCATGGCGACCATCTCGATAATGGTCGGTACACCACGCCCTTCTTCACCGACCATCCACGCCAGGGCCCCACGAAACTCCACTTCGCTGGAAGCGTTGGAGCAGTTGCCGAGTTTGTTTTTCAGGCGCTGGATGTAGAACTGATTGCGGGTGTCGTCCGGACGGTGGCGCGGTAGCAGGAAACAGGTCAAGCCCTTGTCGGTCTGGGCCAGGGTCAGGAACGCGTCGCACATCGGCGCCGAGCAGAACCACTTGTGCCCAACCAGTTCATAGGGTTGGCCCGGGCCCCCTATGCCTACCGGATAGGCCCGAGTGGTGTTGGCGCGAACGTCGGTGCCGCCCTGTTTTTCGGTCATCGCCATGCCAATCGTCGCGCCTGCCTTGTTGGCGATGCCGACGTTGCGCGGGTCATAGTCAGTGCTGAGGATTTTCGACAGCCACGTGTCAGCCAAGTCCGGCTGCAGGCGTAGGGCGGGAACACTGGCAAAGGTCATGGTCAACGGGCAACCGGTGCCGGCTTCGGCCTGGCTATGCAGGTAAGTCATGGCCGCCCGGGCGACATGTGCTCCGGATTGCGGATGAGCCCAGGGCAACGACGGCAAGCCATGCGCAACTGCCGTGCGCATCAGTTCGTGATACGCCGGATGAAACTCCACCAGATCAATCCGATGGCCATAACGATCATGGCTGCTGAACACCGGTTTGTTCTGGTTGGCCAGGAATCCTGCCTCCATCAAAGGCCCGCCCGCCAGTGCGCCGTAAGCGTCGATGCGCTCCTCGGCCCAGCCCGCGCCAAAGCGTCGGGACCAGTCCTGCAGGGGTAGATCGAGGCGATACAGATTGGCGCCGTCCAGGGAAGGGGGCTGGTTGGTGACATCGTGGGTTTCGGCGAACTGGTGCAGATTCATGACGGGCCTCCTGGAAAAAGGCCGCGGGGATTCATGGCCTGTTTTTTCAGTTAAGCACCGTCACTGCGCTTAAAAAAGCGCCATACGCGCCTAACTACCGGCGCTTTCGCCCTCTAACGGGCAGAGCAAGCGACGCTGCAGCACAGCCTGCAATGCTTCGAAACGCACCGGTTTGGCCAACTGCTCAGTGATCCCCACGCCATGGCAATGCTCATGCCCCATGCTTTGCGGTGACCCGCTCAAGGCAATCACCGGCAACTCACCACAGCCCGGCAGTGCGCGCACTTGGCAGCACAGAGAGAAACCGTCCTGCGGCACATCCAGCAGCACCGCATCAAAGGTGTTGCCTTGCAACATCGCCAGCGCCGCCGCCCCACTGTCGACGACCTTCACCTGGTATCCCAACTTGAGCAGCATGCCACGCACCACCAGTTGCGCAACGCTGTTGTCGTCCACCAGCAATACCGCACAGTCCTCGGGTGCCCGCTGAAAATCGACGGTCCGTCCCGGCTCAGGTGGCACAACGGTAACCGCCAGCTCCAGCTGAAAACGACTGCCCTTGGAGGGTTCGGAGTGATGAGTCAGGCGCCCGCCCAGTAATTCGATCAGTTGCCGGCAAATCGCCAGGCCAATACCCAGGCCACCATATTCGCGGGTCGTCGAACCGTCGAGTTGGAAGAAACGCTGGTACAGGGTTGCTTCATCCAGGTGAGCAAAACCGATACCGGTATCGCTGACTATAAACGTCAAGCGCTGCCTGCCGTCCGCATCGGGCAGCCCGACCACACGGACCCGTACCGCGCCTTCGTGGGTGAACTTGAACGCGTTATCCATTAGGCATTCCAGGCACTGCGCCAGCTTGTCGGCGTCTCCCTTCAGGCGATCCGGCAGTTCGTCTGCCACATCAATGGAAAACGCCAGGCCTTTGCTCTGGGCATTGGCCAGAAACTGCCGGTGTAAGGTATTGAGCACGCCGCGCAGGCTGAATACCTGTGGCTGGGCACTGAGGCGCCCAGCTTGCAGCTCGGTAAGGGTGAGGATGCCGTTGACCATGCGCATCATGTCCCGCGCCGAGCCGGCAGCCGTTTGTTGATACTGCGCCAGCTCGCCGGCCAGGGGCACGGTCTGCATCAATTCCAGGGAACCGATGACCCCGTTCATGGGTGTGCGCAACTCGTGGGTCAAGGTGGCGAGGAATTCGTCTTTCAACTGATTGCTGCGGGCCAGTTGCTGGTTGAGCACTTCCAGTTTCTGGCTGGCGTCGAAGAGGATTTGCGCCTGTTGCTCACGCATCGAATTGATGCGATCGGCCAGGGCCAGGGACAACAGTGCCACTTCGATGGCCGAACCGATCTGGCTGGAATACATGGTGAAAAAAACATTGGGCAGGTAACCCAGGACCATCATTGTATTCACCACGCCACCGATCAAGAACGCCGACCAGGCAATGATGAAGTAACGCGCCACCCGCTGGCCGCGACACCAGGCGACAATCCCGGCGACAAAAATGCTCACGGTGAAAATCAATGCCAACGCGGTCGCCAGGCGCAAAGCCAGGGCGTAGCTGGTCATCAGCGACAGCAGCATCACCACCGCGCCACTGGCCACCAGCGCCAGCAACACACGATCAGTCCAGCGGCTAAAGACAGCAGTGTGCAGGAAGCTGCGGGCAAACAAACTGCCGAACAACGCCGATGCACCAATCAGGAAAGGCGTCGCGGCATTCGCCCACCATGGGTTGTCGGGCCAGAAATACTCCACCGCCGCGCCATTCACCGAGAGCTGATACATGCCGAACGAAGCGATGTAGAAGATGTAATAGAGGTAGCTGGTGTCGCGTACGCTCAGATAGATGAACAGGTTGTAGACCAGCATCCCCAGCAACACACCGTAGATCAGGCCCAGCACATAGAGGCGCATCGGCTGTTCTTCGAGGTACGCAGTACTGGACCAGAGAGTCAGCGGTGCCTGGATCGAGCCTTCGCTTTGCAGGCGCAGATACAGGGTTTTCTGCTCGCCAGGGTCCAAGTCGACCGTGAACAGGTAGTTGTTCTGGCGGATTTCACGGCTCACAAAGGGCAGCGCATCTCCCGTTCGCCCGGCCAATCGGTAGCCGCCCGCGCTGTCAGGCACATACAGCTCAAGATGGTCCAGAGGCGGATAGGCCAGCTCCAGCAGCCAGGTGCGCCGGGCATCGGGATCCTTGGGGGCGTAATGCAGGTCAACCTTGAGCCAGAATACCGAACGCGAATAACCGGCATTCAGCGTAGCGTTGCCATGGGGGGTGTATCGACTGACCAGTGCCGGCGAGCGGGCTTGTGTGATGGTGACACTACCGCTCGGATCTTCGAGCACTTGCATGTCCCGGCCCAGCGGAAGGCTTCTCGTGAGTTCATCGAACTCGACTGCTCCGGCCAGCATCGGCAGCCCACACAAGAGAAACATCAGCAAATAGCGCATAGAGCCCCAGCGTGGCCTGTCCGGTCATGTCAAAAGCCTCCATTCCTTTTGAGAAGACGTATACCGGCGATACAGTTAATTATTTGGATCCACTCTAGCATAGCCGGTAAAGGCCAAAAGACACCATTGAAATAAATTTTTAGAAGGCTCTATCTCAGTACTTTCAGAGCAATTAGCGTAAGAAAAGAGTAGTGGCACTATGCCATTTTCATTGATAGCGGACACCTTGAATTCAGCGTTGCCCGACAGCCACGCAAAAAGAGTTTGGTGGTAAGCTCGCGCACCATGAATATCTACAGCTCTCGCCCTGTTGTCCTTTGTCTCTCCGGCCATGACCCCAGTGGTGGCGCCGGCCTGCAGGCAGATATCGAAGCACTGCTCGCCCAAGGCTGTCATGCGGCCCCGGCCGTGACTGCATTGACCGTGCAGAACACCGTCAATGTCAGCGATTTCCGCGTACTCGATCGAGAGTGGGTATTGGCCCAGGCCAATGCCGTGCTTGGCGACAGCGAGGTGGCAGCGGTCAAGCTGGGCATGCTCGGTTCCACGCTGATGGTCGACACCGTGGTCGAACTGCTCAGGGAGCACCCACATTTGCCGGTGGTCTGCGACCCGGTCCTGCGTGCCGGCGGAGGCGGCAGCCTGGGCAAGAATGAGGTCGGCTACGCGATGCGTGAACAGTTGTTGCCGTTGTCGTTGATTGCCACGCCCAACCTGCCCGAAGCGCGCATCCTCGCCGATTTGCCCGAGGGCACGGCGGATGAATGCGCCGAGAAACTGCTGCCGTTTGTCCCACATCTGCTGATCACCGGCGGTCACGGCGACGAGCAAGAAGTACACAATCGCCTGTATAGCCGCGACGGTACGCGCCGTTCCTTCATCTGCCAGCGCCTGCCCGGCAGTTATCACGGCTCCGGCTGCACCCTGGCCAGCGCCCTCGCCGGCCGTCTGGCCCAGGGCGAAGGCTTGGTAAGCGCCGTCGAGTCGGCGCTCAATTACACCTGGCGCACCTTGCGTGACGCCGAACAGCTGGGCCAGGGACAATTCGTCCCCCGCCGTTTGCCGCTGGATTTCTGCTCGTAATCACAAGAGGCCTGTGCGATGAAATTACGTGGCCTTTACGCCATTACCGACAGCCAACTATTGGCCGGCAAGTTTCTCGACTACGTCGCAGCCGCATTGGATGGTGGCGTGACCCTGCTGCAATATCGCGATAAAAGCAGCGACGACGCACGCCGCCTGCGCGAAGCCGAAAAGCTGCGGGATTTGTGCTCACGCTACAAGACGCAACTGATCATCAACGATGATGCCGAGCTGGCCGCACGCCTGGGTGTCGGTGTTCATCTGGGCCAGACTGACGGCCCACTGACGCCAGCCCGCGCATTGTTGGGGCGTGGTGCAATCATCGGCGCCACCTGTCACAGCCAGATCGAGCTGGCCGAGCAAGCCGCGAAGGAGGGTGCCAGTTACGTCGCCTTTGGCCGATTCTTCAACTCCACCACCAAACCCGGCGCCCCGACCGCCGATGTCGAGCTGCTGACCCAGGCCCGTACACGCTTGCAGCTGCCGATCTGCGTGATCGGTGGCATCACCCTGGAAAACGCCGCACCGTTGGTCGCCCACGGCGCCGACCTGCTGGCTGTGGTCCACGGCCTGTTTGGTGCCGATAGCACCCAGGAAGTGACGCGCCGCGCCCGCGCCTTCAATGAACTTCTTAAATCCTGAATTCAGAGAGCCTGCCCATGTCTCGTTCCGAAACGCTGTTCGCCAATGCCCAGAAACACATCCCCGGTGGCGTGAACTCGCCCGTGCGCGCTTTCAAAAGCGTCGGTGGCACACCGTTGTTCTTCAAGCACGCCGAAGGTGCCTACGTCACCGACGAAGATGACAAGCGCTATGTGGATTACGTGGGTTCGTGGGGGCCGATGATCCTTGGTCACAGCCACCCGGACGTACTCGAAGCGGTGCGCCAGCAACTGCAGCATGGGCTGTCCTATGGCGCCCCGACCGCAATGGAAACCGAAATGGCCGACTTGGTCTGCTCCATCGTGCCGTCCATGGAAATGGTGCGGATGGTCAGTTCCGGTACCGAAGCCACCATGAGCGCCATTCGCCTGGCCCGTGGTTTCACCGGCCGCGACAGCATCATCAAGTTCGAAGGTTGCTACCACGGCCATTCCGACAGCCTGCTGGTCAAGGCCGGCTCCGGCCTGTTGACCCAGGGTGTACCAAGTTCGGCGGGCGTGCCGGCGGCGTTTGCCAAACACACCCTGACCTTGCCATTCAATGACATCGCCGCCGTCGAGCAGATGCTTGGCGAAGTCGGCCAGGACGTGGCGTGCATCATCGTCGAGCCGGTGGCAGGCAACATGAACTGCGTGCCGCCAGCCCCCGGTTTTCTCGAAGGTTTGCGCGAACAGTGCGACAAACACGGCGTTGTATTGATTTTCGATGAAGTGATGACCGGTTTTCGTGTGGCCCTCGGTGGCGCCCAGGCGCACTACGGCGTGACACCCGACCTGAGCACCTTCGGCAAGATCATCGGCGGCGGCATGCCAGTCGGTTGCTTCGGCGGCAAGCGCGAGATCATGCAGCACATCGCACCGCTGGGCCCGGTCTACCAGGCCGGCACGCTGTCCGGCAACCCGCTGGCCATGGCCGCGGGCCTGACCACCCTGCGCCTGATCAGTCGCCCCGGCTTCCACGCCGAACTGACCGACTACACCACGCGCCTGCTCGACGGCCTGCAACAGCGCGCTGATGCGGCGGGCATTCCATTTGTCACCACCCAGGCCGGCGGCATGTTCGGCCTGTATTTCAGCGGTGCCGACGATATCGTGACCTTCGACGACGTAATGGGCAGCGATGCGGACCTGTTTAAACGCTTCTTCCACCTGATGCTCGACGGCGGCGTTTATCTGGCACCGAGCGCCTTTGAGGCCGGCTTTACTTCCATCGCTCACGGTGATGCCGAGTTGAAACTGACCCTGGATGCTGCGGAACGCGCCTTCGCCGCCTTGAAGTAAGTCGGGCAAACACTGGCGTTGCCCATGGTGACGCCAGATTTGCTACCTTGCTTACAGAAGTTTCCGTCTTTTTTCGAGAAATTACCTGCAATCCGGCAGATAACTTGCCCACGAAGCAGAAAAACGAGTAAAGACTTTGTAAGCAGTGGCCTGCTTATTTCATAATGCGCGCTTATTGGATCATCCAATGATCCACGCGCCCCGTCAGAGGTAAGTCGATTCCCATGAAACGCACCGGCCGCACCCTGGTACTGGGCTGCCTGTTGCTCCTTCAGCCGCTGCTCGCGCAAGCACAAGCAGGCGGCAACTCGTTGTTGATCCCAGCGATGGGTCATTGCACCCTCAATACTCAGCCCGAAAGCCAGGCGCAAGCGCTGAGCGCCTGTCAGACACTGGCCGACAGCGGGGATGCGCAGGCTCAATACGAGTTGGGCGAATTCTTCCACGACAGCAAAAACCCTGCACATGACTTGAACAAGGCCTTGAGCTTCTTCGAGAAAGCCTCGTTGCAAGGCCATGCCCAGGCGCAATTCCAGCTGGGCAGCATGTTCTTCCACGGCGAAGGGGTGGCAGCCAATAACGTTCAGGCATATATCGTGCTGAAAATGGCAGCGGTCAACGGCGCTGAAGACGCGCTGGACACCGCTGACGAGGTGGCCGAGCACATGCAGCGCGATGAGCTGGAAGTGGCGACCCAGGTGCTGGGACAGATTTTCCGCAATTATCTACAGGAACTGCAGAGTGCGGATGGGCGCTCGCCTTTCTCTCCCCTGCCCTGACTCTTCAGCGCCTTTGAAGGCCCTTTCGCGAGCAAGCCCGTTCTCACACTTGAACGCATTCCAAGCTTGGAAATCGGTCAAGTGTGAGAGCGGGCTTGCTCGCGAACGGCGCGACGCGGTCTAACACCCTACTTTTCAGGCATCGGCATCGGAAACGGCATGACATTGCTCATTCCACGCGCCTCGCTGATCTTGGGCGTACCCAGGCGCTCGACTTCATCGATACGCACAATCGAATGCATCGGTACAAAACTGCGCACCACGCCTTCAAACTGGGCCTTGAGCTTTTCCTCGCCCGGGTCGACGACCAGCTGCGTGCGCTCGCCAAAGACGAACTCTTCCACTTCCAGGAAGCCCCACAGATCACTTTGATAGATCTGCTTGGCGTACATTTCGAACACCTGGCCCTGGTTAAGGAAAATCACCTTGTAGATTGGAGCTTCACGTTTGGTCATGGGGGACGAGTAACACATCGGGGATATAAAAGAGGGCGCGAACTATAGCATGGCACCCGATGCACAGCGCTAGGAACCAATGGATATGCCCCCTATAATGCGCGGTTCTTTACCACCAGTTGACGATCCCCCATGGCCAAGAAGCTTTACATCGAAACCCACGGTTGCCAGATGAACGAGTACGACAGCTCGCGCATGGTGGATCTGCTGGGTGAACACCAGGCCCTGGAAGTCACCGCCCGCGCCGAAGATGCCGACGTGATCCTGCTCAACACCTGCTCGATCCGTGAGCGGGCCCAGGACCGCGTCTACTCGCAACTGGGCCGCTGGCGTGAGCTGAAACTGGCCAATCCGGAGATGGTGATCGCCGTCGGCGGCTGCGTTGCCAGCCAGGAAGGTGCGGCGATCCGCGATCGCGCGCCGTATGTCGATGTGGTCTTCGGGCCCCAGACCTTGCACCGCTTGCCGGAAATGATCGACGCAGCCCGTTCCACCAAGCTGCCGCAGGTCGATGTGTCATTCCCGGAAATCGAAAAATTCGATCACCTGCCCGAACCCCGTATCGACGGCCCGAGTGCCTACGTGTCGGTCATGGAAGGCTGCAGCAAGTACTGCACCTTCTGCGTCGTGCCTTATACCCGCGGGGAGGAAGTCAGCCGGCCGTTCGACGACGTACTGGCAGAAATCATCCACCTGGCCGAGAACGGCGTGCGCGAAGTCACCCTGCTGGGCCAGAACGTCAACGGTTATCGCGGCCTGACCCACGACGGGCGCCTGGCCGACCTGGCGGAATTGATCCGCGTGGTCGCTGCGGTCGACGGGATCGAGCGGATTCGCTACACCACCTCACACCCCCTGGAGTTCTCCGACAGCCTGATCCAGGCCCACGCCGAGGTCCCGGAGCTGGTCAAGCATTTGCATTTGCCGGTGCAATCGGGCTCGGACCGTATTCTTTCTGCGATGAAGCGCAACCACACCGCCCTGGAATACAAGTCCAAGCTACGCAAATTGCGCGCCGCTGTACCGGGCATCTGCATCAGTTCGGACTTTATCGTCGGCTTCCCCGGCGAGACCGAGAAAGACTTCCAGCAGACCATGAAACTGATCGAAGATGTCGGTTTCGACTTCTCCTACTCGTTCGTCTACAGCCAGCGCCCCGGCACCCCGGCCGCCGACCTGCTGGACGAAACCCCGGAAGAGCTGAAGAAAGAGCGCTTGAACGCCCTGCAACACCGTCTCAACCAACAGGGGTTCGAAATCAGCCGACAAATGGTCGGTTCGACCCAGCGTATTCTGGTGACCGATTACTCGAAGAAAGACCCAGGCGAGTTGCAGGGGCGTACGGAGAACAACCGAATCGTCAACTTCCGCTGCGACAACCCGACCTTGATCGGCCAGTTCGCCGACGTGCATATCGACGCGGCACAACCGCACTCGTTGCGCGGCTCGTTGATCCAGTAACCCATCAATATTTCTGGCAGATGGAGATCAAAAAGTGGGAGCGGGCTTGCTCGCGAAGACGGTGGGCCGGCCAACACATGTATCAACTGATCCGCCGCCTTCGCGAGCAAGCCCGCTCCCACATGGGAATCGCACCACACTCAGGCTATTTAAGTGCTTTCGCACACCGGCGCCTGGCGTTATCCTCTATTTCACCCAAACAGCCAAAGGGCGGCTAAAAGCAACCTTGAACGCACCCATAGTAGAACCCCATCGTTTCCTCCTCGAGCCCTTTGAGGCTCGCCGCTTCGCCAATCTGTGCGGACAGTTCGACGAGCATTTGCGCCTGATCGAACAACGCCTGGGCATCGAAATCCGCAATCGCGGCAACCAGTTCGAGCTCATTGGTGAACCCCAACACACTGCGTCTGCAGAAAACCTGCTGCGTCGCCTCTACCGTGAAACCAAGGGTAGCGAGCTATCGCCGGAAACCGTGCATCTGTACTTGCAGGAATCCGCCGTGGAAGACCTGGCGAACAACCCGGTCGCCGAAGCCAGCGTGGCGCTGCGTACCAAAAAAGGCATGATTCGCCCACGCGGCTTGAATCAGCAGCGCTACGTCAAAGAGATTCTCGGCAACGACATCAACTTCGGCATCGGCCCGGCCGGTACCGGCAAGACCTATCTGGCCGTGGCCTGCGCGGTGGATGCACTGGAGCGTGAACAGGTGCGACGCATCCTGCTGGTGCGCCCTGCGGTGGAAGCCGGCGAAAAGCTCGGTTTTCTGCCCGGCGACCTCGCCCAGAAAATCGACCCGTACCTGCGCCCGCTCTACGATGCGCTCTATGAGATGCTCGGCTTTGAATACGTGGCCAAGCTGATCGAGCGCCAGGTGATCGAAATTGCTCCACTGGCCTACATGCGTGGCCGGACCCTGAACAACAGCTTCATCATTCTTGACGAGAGCCAGAACACCACTGTCGAGCAAATGAAGATGTTCCTGACCCGTATCGGTTTCGGCTCCACCGCCGTGATCACCGGTGACATCACCCAGGTCGACCTGCCCAAGGGCACCAAGTCGGGCCTGGGCCAGGTGATCGAAGTGCTCAAGGACGTGCCGGGGATCAGCTTCACCCACTTCATGCCCAAGGACGTGGTGCGCCATCCGCTGGTCCAGCGCATTGTCGAAGCTTACGAGCGCTTCGAACACCGCGACGATGGATTGTCCAAGGACGCCCGCCGCGATGCTTGAGCTTGATCTGCAATTGGCCACCGAAGCGCCCGCCCCCAGCGAAGAACAATTCCGTCAATGGTGCGCACTGGCCTTGCGCCAGCGCAGCGCCGACTCGGAACTGACCATTCGTCTGGTGGACGAGCCTGAAGGCCGCGAACTAAATCACACCTGGCGCCAGAAAGACTACGCGACCAACGTGCTGTCATTCCCCGCCGACGTACCCGACGAGCTGCTGGATATCCCGCTGCTGGGTGATCTGGTGATCTGCGTCGAGGTGGTGGAGCGCGAAGCGAAGGAACAAGGCAAGGCACTTGAGGCCCACTGGGCCCACTTGGTCATGCACGGCTGCTTGCATCTGTTGGGTTACGACCATATAGATGACGAAGAAGCCGAGGAAATGGAAACACTGGAACGAACGTTGCTTGCAGAGTTGGGTCATCCTGATCCGTATGCAGACGACGAACACTAATCGACACTCAACTGAAACAATCAAGGATTTAGAGTAATCGCTATGAGCGAAGACCGATCGAGCAACGGGCAAAAGTCATGGCTGGGTAAGATCACCCAGGCTTTTGCCCACGAGCCGAAAAACCGCCAGGAGCTGCTGGAGCTGCTGCGCGAGGCCCATCAGAACAAATTGCTGGACAGCGAAGCGCTGGCCATCGTCGAAGGCGCCATCCAGGTCGCTGACCTGCAGGTTCGGGACATCATGGTCCCACGCTCGCAGATGATCAGCATCAAGGCGACCCAGACCCCACGGGAGTTCCTCCCGGCCGTCATCGACTCGGCGCACTCGCGCTACCCGGTGATCGGTGAAAGCCATGACGATGTCATGGGCGTTCTGCTGGCCAAGGATCTGCTGCCGCTGATCCTCAAGGAGAACGGCGACAACTTCAACATCAAGGACTTGCTGCGCCCGGCAACCTTCGTACCTGAATCCAAGCGCCTGAATGTGCTGCTGCGCGAGTTCCGCGCCAACCACAATCACATGGCCATCGTGATTGACGAATACGGCGGTGTTGCAGGCCTGGTCACCATCGAAGACGTGCTGGAACAAATCGTCGGCGACATCGAAGACGAGCACGACGTCGAAGAAGACAGCTACATCAAGCCACTGCCCAGCGGTGACTTCCTGATCAAGGCGCTGACGCCTATCGAGAACTTCAACGAGTTCTTCGACAGCGAGTTCTCCGACGATGAATTCGACACCGTCGGCGGCCTGGTGATGAGTGCATTCGGCCATTTGCCCAAGCGCAACGAAACCACGGAAATCGGCGCCTATCGCTTTCGCATCCTGAATGCCGATAGTCGCAGGATTCACCTGATCCGCCTTACACCTATTGCCCGCTAAGGACTGACATGCGCCGTCTCACCACACCCGGCTGGCCCGGTAATCTGCTGGCCGTGGTGGCCGGCGCCATCACCACCCTGGCGTTGGCGCCTTTCGATATCTGGCCGCTGGCACTGGTGGCGGTCGGGTTTTTCTATGTCGGGCTGCGTGAGCTGACACCGCGCCAGGCCTTCGGGCGTGGCTGGTGTTTCGGTTTCGGCCTGTTCGGCGCCGGTACCAGCTGGATCTACTACAGCATCCATCATTTCGGCGGCGCGTCGGTGTTGCTGGCCGGGCTGTTGATGCTCGCGTTCACCGCAGCCATTGCCTTGTTCTTCGCACTACCGGCCTGGCTCTGGACCCGCTGGATCCGGCGCAATGAAGCGCCGTTGGCCGATGCCTTGGCGTTTGCCGCATTGTGGGTGGGCCAGGAAGCGTTTCGCGGCTGGTTCCTCACTGGTTTCCCTTGGCTCTACTCCGGCTACAGTCAGCTTGACGGACCTCTTGCAGGATTGGCGCCGCTGGGCGGCATCTGGCTGATCTCCTTCGCCTTGGCACTGACCGCCGCATTACTCTGCAACCTGCCGCGCTTGCTGGCCACAAAATCTAATCTGTTTATCGGCGCCGGCCTGCTGTTATTGGTCGCTCCATGGGGGATTGGGCTGGCACTCAAGCACCATGCCTGGACCAGCCCCGCCGGCGCACCGCTGACGGTGGCGGCGATTCAGGGCAACGTCGAACAAAGCATGAAGTGGGACCCGGAACAACTCAGCGCACAACTGGCGCTGTACCGAGACATGAGCTTTGCCTCCAAGCGTGTCGACCTGCTGGTCTGGCCGGAAACCGCCGTGCCGGTGCTCAAGGAGTCCGTGGAGGGCTACCTCGGGATGATGGGCAAGTTTGCTGCCGATCGGGATTCAGCGTTGATTACTGGCGTGCCAATCCGCCAGGAACTTCATCAGCAGAAACGCTATTTCAATGGCATCACCGTAGCCGGCGAAGGTGATGGTACGTACCTGAAACAGAAACTGGTGCCGTTTGGCGAATACGTGCCACTGCAAGATGTGTTACGCGGACTGATTGCCTTCTTTGACTTGCCGATGTCCGACTTTGCCCGCGGTCCTTCTGACCAGGCGCTGCTGCAAGCCAAGGGTTACCAGATTGCGCCGTACATCTGTTACGAAGTGGTCTATCCCGAATTCGCCGCCAGCCTGGCCGCCCGCAGCGACCTGCTGCTGACCATCAGCAATGACACGTGGTTCGGCACCTCCATCGGCCCCTTGCAGCATTTGCAAATGGCTCAGATGCGCGCCCTTGAAGCCGGCCGCTGGATGATTCGCGCCACCAACAACGGGGTTACCGGCCTGATCAACCCTTTCGGCCAGATCACCGCACAGATCCCGCAATTCGAGCGCGGCATTCTCTACGGCGAAGTTGTGCCGATGCATAACCTGACGCCGTACCTGCAATGGCGCTCATGGCCGTTGATCATTGCGTGCCTGCTGCTGTTCGGTTGGGCGTTGCTGGCGGGCAGGATGGCAAAAACCGTCTAGCAGACAAACACAAAACCCAATGTGGGAGCGGGCTTGCTCGCTCCCACATTTATCCTGCGGTGTTACCTGTAAAACAACCGATATCCCACCTGCCCCACCGCCTCGTTCAGCAACTGCCCGCTCTGCCACACCGACTTGAACTCTGGCATCCAGCCGCCCAGCGGTCGCGCATTATCGACACCCAGAAACCCGACGGGCGCCGGCACCACGGTAAATCCGGCCTTTTCAAAACTCCAGACCGAACGTGGCATGTGCCAAGCCTGGGTCACGACCACCACACGCTTAATGCCTTGAGGCAGTAAAATCTGCGCACTCATTTGCGCGTTCTCCCAGGTGGTACGGCTGCGCTCCTCCTTCCAGCGCACGCTGACGCCAAAGTCATCACGCAGCGATACCGCCATCAATTCTGCCTCGCTGGGCGGCGTGCCATAGTGCTGGCCGCCTGTGGTCAATACCGGCAAGCCCGAAGCCTTGGCCAGCCTGGCGGCGTAACGCTGGCGCTCGAGACCAATTCCGGTGGGCTGATCCGAACCCCATGCCGGGTCGCCCCGCTCACGCCCCGAGCCCAATACCACAATCGCATCGGCCCGCTGAGCCAGGGTCGCCCATTCGTCAAGCGCCAAGGGCGGCTCCGTCTCCAGGGCGTTGGCGCACCATTGCACTACCACTGGCAGGCTCATCAGCCACATCCCGCCCAATCCCAGGGCAAAGCACACCGCAGCGAGGCGCGGACGACTGCGGCGAAACCACCAGGCAAATGCCAGCAACAGCAACAGAATGCCGGGCGGCAACAACAATTGTTTAATGAAATAACGAATAGGCATCGAGCATCTCCAAAGATGCCCGAAGCCTAAGGTGTAACGGGGTTCAGCGACAATCTTTGGAAGATTGAAAGAGGTACTGGATAACGATGATCAGGCGACAAGTGCTACTTGAATCTTGCGGACCGGCGTTTTTCCGGGCCACGACCAGTCGACACGTCCTTGAGCCATACAACCTTGGCCGAGCGTGCAGGCTCCTTGATTGGCGGTGGTGCCAACCATTGCGGCGCCGTACGTTCGTTCAAGTCCAGATAAGCCTTGATCACTTCAAACTCCGCAGGGCTCAAGCCTCGCAGTTCCAGCTCATCGGGCCGCTCATCACGCAATCGGCCCGCAGTTCTTGCCACGTCCAGTGCTCGACCGAGACGGTCGATCAGCCCTTCGTAGATTTCCGGTTTCGTTAACATTCGCTGCGTATCGACCATCCCTCACCTCATTGAAGATAAGACTCACTCCCCAATAAACAGCGTAGCTGTGCTGGCGAAACCGACCAGACGCCGCGACCAACGGCCTGCGCTGCGCAATCAGGGTTTCCCTCGATAGAGTGGGGTCATGTATGCTACGGCGCTTCCTGTAACTCCACTTCCAGCAGGGTTTGGGCATGGACGCGCTGTTTCTGACGGCGATCTCCCCAAGCGTTGCATTGAAGAGGATTAGGCCACCCCTATTCAGTTCAAAAGTAGCCATGCACGAACAATATCAGCCCCGTGAAATAGAAAATGCCGCCCAGTCGTTCTGGGACGAGCAAAAGTCCTTTGAAGTCAGTGAGCAGCCAGGCAAGGAAACTTTCTATTGCCTGTCGATGTTCCCTTACCCCAGCGGCAAGCTACACATGGGGCACGTGCGTAACTACACCATCGGCGACGTGATTTCCCGCTACCAGCGCATGCTCGGCAAGAACGTCCTGCAACCCATGGGTTGGGACGCGTTCGGCATGCCGGCGGAAAACGCCGCGATGAAAAATAACGTAGCGCCGGCCAAGTGGACCTACGAAAACATCGCCTACATGAAGACCCAACTGCGCAGCCTGGGCCTGGCGGTGGACTGGTCACGCGAAGTGACCACCTGCAAGCCCGATTACTACCGCTGGGAACAATGGCTGTTTACCCGCCTGTTCGAAAAAGGCGTGATCTACCGCAAGAACGGTACCGTGAACTGGGACCCGGTCGACCAGACCGTACTGGCCAACGAACAGGTGATCGACGGACGCGGCTGGCGTTCCGGCGCGCTGATCGAAAAGCGCGAAATCCCGATGTACTACTTCAAGATCACTGCTTATGCAGATGAACTCTTGTCGAGCCTCGACGATCTGCCGGGCTGGCCCGAGCAAGTCAAGACCATGCAACGCAACTGGATCGGCAAATCCCGTGGCATGGAAGTACAGTTTCCGTACAACGTCGACTCGATCGGCGAAGCGGGCACCCTGAAGGTTTTCACCACCCGTCCGGACACCCTGATGGGCGCGACCTACGTCGCCGTGGCCGCCGAACACCCGCTGGCTACCCAAGCCGCACAGAATAACCCTGAGCTGCAGGCGTTCATCGCCGAATGCAAAGGCGGCAGCGTTGCCGAAGCCGACGTCGCCACCCAGGAGAAAAAAGGCCTGCCGACCTCCCTGTTCGTCGAGCACCCCCTGACCGGTGAAAAGCTGCCGGTATGGGTCGCCAACTATGTGCTGATGCACTACGGGGATGGCGCAGTAATGGCTGTGCCGGCCCATGACGAACGCGATTTCGAGTTTGCCACCAAGTACAACCTGCCGATCAAGTCCGTGGTGCGCACCAGCTCCGGTGACACCAACCCTGCCCCGTGGCAGGACGCCTACGGCGAACATGGCACCCTGATCAACTCCGGCGAGTTCGACGGCCTGGACTTCGTGGGTGCCTTCGACGCCATGGAAGTGGCGCTGATCAAGAAAAACCTTGGTGCCTCGCGCACCCAGTTCCGCCTGCGCGACTGGGGCATCAGCCGCCAGCGCTACTGGGGCTGCCCGATCCCGATCATCCACTGTGAAACCTGCGGTGACGTGCCTGTGCCGGAAGATCAACTGCCGGTGGTACTGCCCGAAGACGTGGTGCCGGACGGTGCCGGTTCGCCGCTGGCACGCATGCCCGAGTTCTACGAGTGCAGTTGCCCGAAATGTGGCGCACCGGCCAAGCGTGAAACCGACACCATGGACACCTTCGTCGAGTCCTCCTGGTACTACGCCCGCTACGCTTCGCCACACTATGAAGGCGGCCTGGTCGAGAAATCGGCGGCCGACCACTGGTTGCCGGTGGATCAGTACATCGGCGGTATCGAACACGCCATTCTTCACCTGCTTTACGCACGCTTCTTCCACAAGCTGATGCGCGACGAAGGCCTGGTCAGCTCCAACGAGCCGTTCAAGAACCTACTGACCCAGGGCATGGTGATCGCCGAGACTTACTATCGTCGCGAAGCCAATGGTGCCTACACCTGGTTCAACCCGGCGGACGTCGAGCTTGAGCGTGACAGCAAAGCCAAGGTCATCAGCGCCAAGCTGATCGCCGATGGCCTGCCGGTGGAAATCGGTGGCACCGAGAAGATGGCCAAGTCGAAGAACAACGGCGTTGACCCACAATCGATGATTGACCAGTTCGGCGCCGATACCTGCCGCCTGTTCATGATGTTCGCCTCGCCACCTGACATGAGCGCCGAATGGTCCGACTCCGGCGTTGAAGGTTCGCACCGTTTCCTCAAGCGTGTCTGGCGCCTGGCACACAGCCATGTTGGCCAAGGTCTGCCAGGCAAGCTGGACGTGGGCTCATTGACCGACGAGCAGAAACTCGTTCGTCGCAGCACCCACCTGGCCATCAAGCAAGCCAGCCAGGACGTGGGCCAGCACCACAAGTTCAACACTGCCATCGCCCAGGTGATGACACTGATGAACGTACTGGAAAAAGCCCCGCACGCCACAGAGCAGGATCGCGCCCTGATTCAGGAAGGCCTGGAAACCGTCACCCTGTTGCTGGCACCGATCACCCCGCACATCAGCCATGAACTGTGGGCACAGTTGGGCCACAGTGGTGCCGTGATCGACGCTGCCTGGCCGACAGTGGATGACAGCGCACTGGTACAGGACACCTTGCAACTGGTGATCCAGGTCAACGGCAAGCTGCGCGGCCAGATCGACATGCCCGCCAGCGCCAGCCGCGAAGAGGTCGAGGCCGCCGCTCGTATCAACGAGAATGTACTGCGCTTCACCGAAGGCCTGACGATCCGCAAAGTGATCGTGGTGCCCGGCAAACTGGTCAATATCGTCGCTAGCTAATCGGATCGGGCGCCGGGCCACCAACCCGGGCGCCGAACAAAACCTCCAGGGCCTCGATAAGGCCCATATGGTTTCAAGGGGAGCAACAAAATGATCAAACGCAATCTGCTGGTAATGGGCCTTGCTGTATTGCTGAGCGCTTGCGGCTTCCAGCTGCGCGGCACCGGCACCACCGAACTGGCGATCAAGGAACTGGACGTCAGTGCCCGTAACGCCTACGGCGAGACCGTGACCCAACTGCGTCAGGTTCTCGAGGACAGCGGCGTCAACGTCTACAGCGGCGCGCCTTACAAGCTGGTCCTGGTCAGCGAGAAAGAAACCCAGCGCAATATCAGTTACGCCAGCGCCGGTCGTGCTTCGGACGTCGAATTAAGCAGCGTGCTCGACTTCGAGATCCAGGGCCACGACCAACTGCCGCTGCTCAGCGACAAATTGCAGGTACAGAAAGTCGTAAGCCGCGACGGCAACAACCTGGTCGGTTCCGACTCGGAAAGCACCCAGGTGCGCAATGAAATGCGCCGCGACCTAGTACAGCGCATGGTCCTGCGCCTGCAGATGCTGAGCCCGGCCCAGTTGGACGCGCTTCAGCAAACCGCCGACGCCAAGGCCAAGGCAGAGGCCGATGCACTGAAAGCCGCGCAAGAGTACGAAAACAGCGTGCCGAAGCAATCACCTGTCGAAGTACCTGTCGAGTAAACCAGACAGGGCGCGTCAAGCGCCCTGTTCGACCCGCCTATGAAACTAGCTCCCGCCCAACTCGCCAAACACCTGCAAGGTGGCCTCGCACCCGTCTACATTATCAGCGGTGATGATCCGCTGTTATGTCAGGAGGCCGCCGACGCCATTCGCCAGGCTGCTCGCCAGCAGGGCTATGATGAGCGCCAGGTGTTCAGCGCCGACGCCAGCTTCGACTGGGGCACACTGCTGCAAGCCGGCGCGAGCATGTCGCTGTTTGCGCAAAAGCGCCTGCTGGAACTGCGCCTGCCTTCAGGCAAGCCCGGCGACAAAGGCGCGGCAGCCTTGATGGAATACTGTGCACGCCCAGCCGAAGACACGCTGCTGTTGATCAGCCTGCCCAAGCTGGATGGCAGCGCGCAGAAAACCAAATGGGGCAAGGCCCTGGTGGACGGACCACAAACCCAGTTCATCCAGATCTGGCCGGTGGATGGCAGTCAACTTCCACAGTGGATTCGCCAGCGCCTGTCACAAGCCGGTCTTACTGCCAGCCAGGATGCCGTAGAGCTGATCGCGGCCCGGGTCGAAGGCAATTTACTGGCAGCGGCCCAGGAAATCGAAAAGCTCAAGCTGATGGCCGAAGGTGGGCAGATCACACTTGAAACCGTGCAAGGCGCCGTGGCCGACAGCGCGCGTTTTGACGTATTCGGGCTGGTGGACGCGATCCTCAATGGCGAAGCCGCCCACGCCTTGCGCATGCTCGAAGGGCTGCGCGGCGAAGGAGTGGAACCGCCAGTGATTCTCTGGGCCCTGGCCCGGGAATTGCGTCTGCTGGCCAACTTGTCCTTGCAATACAGCCAGGGCATCCCGCTGGACAAGGCCTTCAGCCTGGCCCGACCGCCGGTGTGGGACAAGCGTAAACCGCTGATGAGCAAAGCCCTACAACGACACTCGGCGCAACGCTGGGCGCAATTGCTGCTGGAAGCCCAGCGTATCGATGCGCAGATCAAGGGTCAGGCGGCAGGATCGCCGTGGATGGGCCTCAGTCGCTTGTCGCTGCTGATGTCCGGCCAACGCCTGGCACTCCCCGCCGAATAATCCTCTCTCAAAAACACCATGAAGCCCGCACCCACATTTTGACTGTGTACACATCCAGATTTTTTATATTTCCTACACATCGCAGGGCTTTACAGCGGCAGAACTTCGGCAGATCATTTGCGCCGTTCCACCCACCCCACGAGAGTACCCATCATGAGCAAAAAGCCATCCAAGCATGGCCCCAACAAGGCCAAATCAATCATCGCCCAGCCATTGTTCCGCAGCCGCCAGGAACGTTCCGGCAAGGGCAAAGGCAGCTACCGCCGCGAAGCCTTCCAGTCTAATAGCTGGGAGGCTTCTTACTTTCTGGCTGCCTGAAGGCAAGCGCCCCTCTGGCATGATAAGGTTTGCACCTGATTCGTATTTCCTGGACCTGTGCATGCCCTCTAGTCTTCCCCATCGTTGGCACCTACGCCAATTGATCGCTGCCTCCAGCCTTATTCTGTTAGTCGCCTGCGCCGAAAAACCTACCGCCGCAGACGCTCAGCCCCTGCCTGCGCTGAAAACTGCACCGGTTACTGCACCGGCCGTGGTTGCGCCCCTGGCCGTAAACAACCTGGATATCCAGCCAACCCAAACCTTTGCCGAATGGCAAGCCGGGTTTCGCGTCGAGGCCCTGAAAGCCGGCATCACTGCAGCCGTGTTCGATACCGCGTTTGCCGACGTCAGCCCCGACATGGCCGTGATCCGCGCAGACCGCAGCCAGCCCGAGTTCTCCCGCCCGGTGTGGGAATACCTCGATGGCGCGCTGTCGCCTGTGCGAGTGCGCAATGGCAAAATCCTGCTGATCAGGCACGCCGCCATCCTGCAAAGTATCGAACAACGCTACGGCGTCGATCGCCAGATGCTGGTCTCCGTGTGGGGCATGGAAAGCAATTTCGGTCAGTATCAGGGCAACAACTCGGTGATCCGCTCCCTGGCGACCCTGGCCTACGAAGGCCGGCGCCCTGCGTTTGCCCATGCGCAATTGCTGGCCGCGCTGCAAATCATCCAGCATGGTGATATCCAGGCCGAACAGATGAAAGGTTCCTGGGCCGGCGCAATGGGTCAGACCCAGTTCATTCCGACGACCTACAACACCCACGCGGTGGACTTCGATGGAGACGGTCGCCGCGATATCTGGAACAGCTCCGCCGATGCCCTCGCCTCGACCGCGCACTACCTGCAAAGCTCCGGCTGGCAGAAAGGCCAGCCATGGGGTTTTGAAGTACAGCAACTGCCTGCCAGCTTCGACTACTCCCTGGCCGATGGCGTGGTGCGCAAACCTGTGGGCGAATGGTTGAAGCTGGGTCTACAGGTACCGCCCGGGGCCAGCGTCCCGGACAATGTCGAGCACCTGTCCGCCGCCTTGCTGCTGCCCGCCGGCCATCGCGGCCCTGCGTTCCTGGTATTGGATAACTTTCGCGCGATTCTCAAGTACAACAACTCGTCATCCTACGCGCTGGCTGTTGGCTTGCTGTCGCAGCGGTTTGGGAGCGAGGGCTTGATTCGTGGGCAATGGCCCAAGGATGAGCTGCCTCTGACCCGCTCCCAGCGGATTGAGCTGCAGACGGCGCTCAATGCCAAGGGTTATGACGCCGGCAACCCGGACGCAATTATCGGGGCCAACACACGCAAGGCGATTCGCGCAGCACAGCAGGCGCTGGGCCGGCCGGCAGATGGTTATCCGACGGTGAAGTTGCTGGAGTCGTTGCAGAGCCGCTAGATCTGCTTACGGCAACTACCGCTATCGGGAGCAAGCCCCCTCCCACATTTGGACCGCGTACATCCTTTGGAATGCAGTCAAAAATGTGGGAGGGGGCTTGCTCCCGATAGCGCCACGACCGGCGCCGACAATTTCAAGACTTGAACACCACGTCCTGCTCCAGGACCAAGACCTTGTCCCCCGCATCCAGGCGCACCTGAGCACCCATCGGCAACGTCAGGTTGGGATCGCAGTGTCCGCTGCGCCAGCCAGCCAGCACCGGAATGCACAACGGCGCAAAGGTCTGCTTGAGCAAGCTTTCCAGCGCAACGTTATCCACACCCGCCACATCCCCCACCAACACACCTGCCAACTGGTCCAGCTTGCCGGCCAGACGCAGATGGGTGAGCAAACGGTCAATGCGGTACAGCGGCTCATTGACGTCTTCGATAAACAGGATGATGCCCTCGGCATCGATCTCGTAGGCGGTCCCCATGGTGGCCGCGATCATTGAGAGGTTGCCGCCCAACAGGCGCCCGCTGGCGATACCTGGTTCAAGCGTGGTCAAGGGGAAAGCCACCGGCTGCGCCAGCCGGCTGCCGACCCTCAGTTTTCCGCGCAACAGGTTGAACAGCGACGACTCAGTGGGTTGTTGCTTCTCGCCCAGCAGGTCGGCATTAAGCATCGGCCCGTGAAACGTCACAAAGCCGGCATACCGATTGATCGCCAGGTGCAACGCGGTGATATCGCTGTAACCCACAAATGGCTTGGGGTTGGCACGCAGCAGGTCGAAATCCAGCGCCTCGAGCAAACGTGGCGTGCCGTAGCCGCCGCGCAGGCAGAGGATCGCATCGATTTCAGGGTTGGCGAAGGCCGCATGCAAGTCGCGCAGGCGCATTTCATCGCTGCCGGCCAGGTAGCCGTCGCGCTCGTAAACACCGGGATAAATGCGCAGCTCGTAGCCACGGGCACGCATCCATTGCCCGGCTTTTTCAACATCCAGCGCAGCAGGGCCGGCTGGGGCGATCAGGCCGATCACGCCCTCGGGGCGCAGGGCGGGTACGGCGGCGGCAAATTGAGTGGTCATCCCTGGAACTCCCGATATAACACGCAACGAAATGTGGGAGGGGGCTTGCTCCCGATAGCGTTGGCCCAGCCAGCACCTATAGTGACTGGCACACCGCAATCGGGAGCAAGCCCCCTCCCACACTGGATCTGCAGAGTTGCGCAGATCTTTATTACGAAACCAGGCTGGCCTTGACCAGTTTCGCCTGTTCGTCCGCATGGTACGAGGAGCGCACCAACGGGCCGGATGCCACGTTCTTGAAGCCCATCTTGTAGCCTTCTTCGGCAAACCAGGCAAAGGTGTCCGGGTGTACGAAACGCTGGACTGGCAAGTGGCTACGGGACGGTTGCAGATACTGGCCAAGGGTCAGCATATCGATGTCGTGTTCACGCATACGCTGCATGACTTCGATGACTTCTTCGTCGGTTTCGCCAAGACCCAGCATCAGACCGGATTTGGTAGGAATATGCGGCATCATCTGCTTGAACTTCTGCAGCAGGGTCAGCGACCACTGATAGTCCGAACCCGGACGTGCAGCCTTGTACAGGCGCGGCACGGTTTCCAGGTTGTGGTTGAACACATCTGGCGGCTCGGCGGCGGTGATTTGCAGGGCGACGTCCATCCGGCCACGGTAATCCGGAACCAGGGTTTCGAGCATCACGTTCGGCGACAGCTTGCGGATCTCGCGGATGCAATCGGCGAAGTGCTGGGCACCGCCGTCACGCAGGTCATCACGGTCTACCGAGGTGATCACCACATACTTGAGGCGCAGGTCGGCAATGGCAATGGCCAGGCTTTGCGGCTCGTTGATGTCCAATGGCTTCGGTCGGCCATGGCCAACGTCGCAGAACGGGCAACGACGGGTGCAGATGTCGCCCATGATCATGAAGGTCGCGGTACCACCGGAGAAACACTCGCCCAGGTTCGGGCAGGAGGCTTCTTCGCACACGCTGTGCAGCTTGTGTTTACGCAGCAGCGACTTGATGCGGTCGACTTCCGGCGAGACCGGGATGCGCACGCGAATCCAGTCAGGCTTTTTCGGCAGTTCGGTGGTCGGAATGATCTTTACCGGGATGCGTGCAACCTTCTCGGCGCCGCGCAGCTTGACGCCGGCTTCCACCTTGGCACGCGGGGCCGGGGCCGGACGCTCGGTGATGTCCAGCGTCGGGATCATGGTTTGCACAACATCAGTAGTCATATCAGTCGATTCCGCCCGTCAGGGTCGTCTGCTCAGCATAGTCGAGGTGTTTGACGAGCTGCGCGCGCAGCCGGGCACTTACCTCGGCAAATTCTATCGGTGTTGCGTGATCGCGCAACTGGGTCATCGGCAAGCCGGCGTAACCACAGGGGTTGATCCGCTTGAACGGTGCCAGGTCCATGTCCACATTCAGGGCCAGGCCATGAAACGAGCAGCCATGGCGGATACGCAGGCCCAGGGAGGCGATTTTCGCGCCCTCGACGTACACACCCGGTGCGTCAGGCTTGGCCACGGCGGTCACGCCGTAGCTGGCCAACAGCTCGATCAGGCAGGCTTCCATGCGACTGACCAGCTCGCGCACGCCAAACCCCAGCTTGCGTACATCCAGCAGCAAATACGCCACCAGTTGTCCGGGCCCATGGTAAGTCACTTGGCCACCTCGGTCGACCTGCACCACCGGAATATCCCCCGGCAACAGCAAATGCTCGGCCTTGCCGGCCTGGCCCTGGGTGAATACCGATGGATGTTCCACCAGCCAGACTTCGTCGGCAGCCGAGCTGCCACGCTCGTTGGTGAAACGCTGCATGGCATGCCAGACAGGCTCGTACTCCATCTGGCCGAGCTCGCGAAAGCCCAGAACCTGCGACATCACAGCACCATATGTACGAAGCCGGTGGCTCGCAGCTCGCTGTTGATGTTGTAGAGCTGGTCTTGATCGGTCGCAACGATGTGCAACTGAATCGTGGTGTACTTACCTGTGGAGCTGGATCGCTCATCCACACGGTTGTCGTTGATTGTCGCGTGTTTACGCACGATTCCAAGGATCGTGTCTTTACGGCCTACACCGGTATCGCTGATCACCTTGATGGGGTAATCCACCACAGGAAATTCGATTTTTGGCGCCTTTACTTCTTTATCGGTCATGGCAGAACGGCCTCGTAAGCGGTAAGCCGTGGCGACGGGCAAAGCCCCGCGTCGGATCAACGCGGGGCTTTGCAGGTGCACACAATCAGTTGAACAAACCGTAGAAGAATAGACGGATGCTATCCCACACGCGGCGGAAGATACCACCTTCCTCGACAGCGTCCAGCGCGATCAGGTCGGAGCTGTGAACAACCTTGTCGTCCAGCTTCACTTCCACTTTGCCGATTACGTCGCCCTTGGCGATAGGCGCAATCAGTTGCGGGTTCATGGTCATGCTGGCCGCAAGCTTTTTGAGCTGGCCTTTAGGCATGGTCAAGGTCAGGTCTTCAGCCAGGCCGGCCTTGATTTGACGCTCGATACCCTTCCAAACCGGGGCTTGAGCCAGCTCAGCGCCCTTCTGGTAGAAGGTCTGGGTTTCGAAGAAGCGGAAACCGTAGGTCAGCAGCTTCTGGGTTTCAGCCGCACGAGACTGCTCGCTGTTGGTGCCAAAGACCACGGCAATCAGACGCTGGCCGTCACGTACCGCCGAAGACACCATGCAATAGCCGGCTTCGTCGGTGTGGCCGGTTTTCAGGCCGTCGACGGTCTTGTCACGCCACAACAGCAGGTTGCGGTTAGGCTGCTTGATGTTGTTCCAGAAGAACTCCTTCTGGGAGTAGATCGCGTAGTGAACCGGGTCGACACGAATGATCGCGCGCGCCAGGATCGCCATATCATGGGCCGACGAGTAGTGCTCGGGGTTCGGCAGACCGGTCGGGTTCATGAAATGACTGTTGGTCATGCCCAGATCGGTGGCGGTTTTGTTCATCATGTCGGCGAACGCATCTTCGCTGCCGGCAATGTGTTCGGCCAAAGCGACGCTGGCGTCGTTACCGGACTGAATGATGATGCCGTGCAGCAAGTCGCTGACGGTGACCTGCGAACCGACCTGGATGAACATCCGCGAACCGCCGGTGCGCCAGGCGTTTTCGCTGACGGTCACCGGATCGTTTTCACCGATCTGGCCGCGACGGATTTCCAGGGTCGCGATGTAGGCGGTCATCAGCTTGGTCAAGCTGGCCGGCGGCAGGCGCTGGTCACCATTGTTCTCGACCAGCACGTTGCCGCTGGCGGCATCCATGAGCACGTAGGACTTTGCAGCCAGTTGCGGCGCCGCTGGCACCATGTCGACAGCCCAGGCAGCAGGCGCGATGATCAGCGGGACAAGCAGGCACAGGCGTTTGGCTAAGGTGGTGATGTTCATCCGTCTCTCGAAATTGCTTATGGAAACTTGCCCTTGCGGGCAAAACTATTGAGACAGCCCGTTGCCAGGCTGTCGCGTGTTCAGTTGCCAGCTCACCCTTGCCTTCGGGCTTTTATTATTCGATAGCCTGCAACCAGAGCCCCGGCTCGCGAACGAGCCTGAACCATCAATCCGCTACTGCTTATTACTCGGCGCTGACCACGCTGGGCTGGCCCAGATTGGCCAACCGAACGCTGTCCTGTACCTGGGCAATCTCGCCCGGCGAGCCAATCGGCCCAAGACGTACACGATGCAAAGTCTGCTGGTTACGCACGATGGAGCTGATAAATACCGGTGCGCTGACCATCCCGCTGAGCTTGGACCTTAACAGTTCTGCCGCATCCGGGTTGGCGAAAGCCCCAACTTGCAGGTACTGACCACCCGGCGCGCTACCCGGCGCGGCCTGCGGCACGGCCACTACCGGCGCAGCGTGTTGCTGTGGCGGTGGCGTCCATTGCTCGACCTTGCCCGCCGAAGCGGTGATCTGCGGTTGCGCGGCTTTCGGCTCGTTGAGCATCAGCGGTGCCGGTTTGCCACGCTGGGCCCAGTACTGGGCTGGATCGATACCTTCGACCTTGACCCGCGCGGTGCCGCTTTCGGCATAACCGAGCTTCTTCGCCGCAGCGTAGGACAAGTCGATAATGCGATCCGAATAAAACGGCCCACGGTCGTTGACTCGCAGGATCACCACCCGGTTGTTGTCCAGGTTGGTTACACGCACGTAGGCGGGCAGTGGCAAGGTCTTGTGGGCAGCACTCATGCCGTACAGGTCATAGACCTCACCGTTGGCGGTGTTCTGGCCATGGAACTTGGTGCCATACCAGGACGCGGTGCCCGACTGGACATAGTTCTTGGACTCTTGCAGCGGGAAGTAGGTCTTGCCCAACACGGTATAGGGGTTAGCCTTGTAGGCACCGGTATGCAGGGTTGGCGTGGCATCCGGGATGCGCGATACATCGACATCCCACCATGGCGCGCCGTCCTTGTGGGCACGGTTGATATCCAGGCCCGGCGTCGAACGCACGACGGTACCACCGGCCTTCGAGGCAGGTGGTCGACTGGTGGAACAACTGACAACCAGCAAGGACAATGCGGCAAGTGCCACCAGCTTGAGCGGTTTATTGAACGGCGATACCCGCATTAGCATTACTTGACGCCTCGTGCTTGAACCAACTTGTCTGACAGTTGATGTACGGCCATGGCGTACATCACACTGCGGTTATAACGCGTAATTGCGTAGAAATTCTTCAAACCCATCCAGTATTCCGGGCCGTCTGCGCCTTCCAGGCGGAAAGCGGTAACCGGCATATCATCGCGCAGCGCATCATGACTTGACCAGCCCAGCGCCCGCAACTCCCCAACGGTCTTGACCGGTTCGATCCCTTGCGTCAGCCCCTCATCGGCACGATCCCCGGTGACATCGGCGCGTATCACCACCGGCTCGCCACCGACCCAGCCATGGCGTTTGAAATAGCTGGCAACGCTACCGATGGCGTCATCGGGGTTGCTCCAGATATTGATATGGCCATCACCGTCAAAATCCACCGCATAAGCGCGAAAGCTGCTGGGCATAAACTGTGGCAAGCCCATGGCCCCCGCATAGGAGCCCTTGAGGGTCATCGGGTCGACCTGTTCTTCGCGGGCCAGCAACAGGAACTCACGCAGCTCCTTGCGGAAAAACTCGGCACGAGGCGGGTAATCGAAACCCAGGGTCGACAAGGCATCGATCACCCGGAAATTACCGGTGTTACGCCCATAAAAGGTTTCAACACCAATGATCGAGACGATCACCTGGGCCGGCACACCGTATTCCTGCTCGGCGCGGGCCAGCGCCACTTCGTGCTCCCGCCAGAAATCCACACCCCGCGCCACACGGGCGTCGGTAAGGAACATCGGACGGTATTCCTTCCACTGCTTGACGCGTTCGGCGGGACGGGAAATCGCATCGAGGATCGACTGCTTGCGCTGGGCTTCACGAAAAACCCCCATCAGCTGTTCGCCGGCGAAACCGTAGTCACGCGTCATCTCACCGACGAATTCGGCAACCTGGGGCGAGCCGTCGTAGTCGCCGGCCGACGCTTGCTGGCAAGCGCCAAAAGCACCCAGCAAGCCCAGGCAGGACGCATACCGGGTCGCCCAGCCGCGCATTGATTGCATTGACATCTTCACCTTATTCAAACCTGCGCGATCCACTTGCGATGGGTATGGATCGACATCAAAACCCCAAACGCTGACAGCAATGTCACCAGCGAAGTTCCGCCGTAGCTAATGAACGGCAACGGCACCCCAACTACCGGCAACAGGCCACTGACCATACCGATGTTGACGAAAACGTAAACAAAAAAAGTCATTGTGAGGGAACCGGCAAGCAGTTTCCCGAATAGCGTCTGTGCCTGCGCGGTGATGACCAGGCCGCGCCCGATCAACAGCAAATAGATCAACAGCAACGCACAAATGCCCACCAGGCCAAACTCTTCGCCCATCACCGCAATAATGAAGTCAGTGTGGCTTTCCGGAAGAAAGTCCAGGTGGGACTGAGTACCCAGCAGCCAACCTTTTCCGAATACACCACCCGAACCGATGGCTGCCTTGGACTGAATGATGTTCCAGCCGGTCCCCAGCGGATCACTTTCCGGATCGAGGAACGTCAGGACTCGCTGCTTCTGATAGTCGTGCATGAAAAAGAACCACATGGCGATAGCCAGCGGTATCGCAGCAACCAGCACGCTGAGGATCCAGCGCCAACGCAAGCCGCCCATGAACAGCACGAACGCGCCGCCCGCGAGGATCAGCAGGCCGGTACCGAGGTCCGGCTGGCGCACGATAAGAATAAAGGGAATGCCGATCAGCACCAGACTGACCGCCACATGCTTGAGCTGCGGCGGCAATGTGCGCTTGGACAGGTACCAGGCAATCATCGCAGGCATCAGGATCTTCATGAATTCCGATGGCTGGAAGCGAATGACCCCCGGGATGTTGATCCAGCGCGTAGCCCCCATGGCGTTGTGGCCTATGACATCCACCACCACCAGCAACAGGACACCAGCAACATAGCCAACAGGCACCCACCGCGCCATGAAGCGCGGCTCCAGCTGGGCGATCACCACCATCGACAACAGGCCCAGGCCGAACGAGGAGGCCTGCTTGATCAGCAAGTCCCAATTCTTGCCACTGGCCGAATACAACACGAACAGGCTACCGGCGGCCAGGATCAGCAGCAGGATCAGCAACGGACCATCGATATGCAGGCGCTGCAGCAATGTCGCGCGACGACGCATCACATCTTCGCTGGAGAGGATGCGGTCAAAATTACTCTTCACGGGCCGTAGCCTCCGCGCTTGAAGGGTTGGCGAACTCAGGCTTGAGCTTGCCCTCCTCGTCCAGTAACCAGGCATCCATGATCTGGCGCACCACCGGGGCCGCCACGCCGGAACCGGATTCGCCGTTCTCGACCATCACCGCCACCGTGATCTTCGGGTTATCGGCTGGGGCAAAACCTACGAACAAGGCGTGGTCGCGGTGGCGCTCCTGGACCTTGGAGCGGTCGTATTTCTCACCCTGCTTGATCGCAACCACCTGCGCCGTACCGCTCTTGCCGGCAATCCGGTACTGCGCACCGACTGCCGCCTTGCGCGCGGTGCCCCGGGCACCATGCATCACTTGCTGCATACCGTGGTTGACCTTGTTCCAGTCGGACGGATCGCGCAGGACGATGTCCGGGATCGGATTTTCATCCACCGGCGGCTCACCCTCGATGGTCTTGGCCAGGCGCGGGCGGATCCACTTACCCTTGCTGGCCACCAGCGCGGTAGCCTGGGCCAGTTGCAGCGGCGTGGCCTGCATGTAGCCCTGGCCGATCCCCAGGATCAGCGTTTCACCGGGGAACCAGGCCTGGCGACGGGTAGCGCGCTTCCACTCCCTGGACGGCATCAAGCCAGACGATTCTTCGAACATGTCCAGGGAGACTTTCTGACCCAGGCCGAACTTGCCCATGTAGATCGACAAGCGATCAATCCCCAGCTTATGCGCCAGGTCATAAAAGTAGGTGTCATTGGAGCGCATGATCGCCGTGTCCAAGTCCACGTAGCCGTCGCCGGAGCGATTCCAGTTGCGGTATTTGTGGTCGTAGTTGGGCAACATGTAGTAACCGGGATCGTAGACCCGGCTGGAGGCGGTCACGACGCCTGCATCGAGGCCGGCAATCGCTACCGCAGGCTTGATGGTCGAGCCCGGAGGATAGAGGCCGCGTAATACCCGGTTGAACAGCGGTCGATCGATCGAGTCGCGCAACTCGGCATAGGCCTTGAAGCTGATCCCGGTGACAAACAGGTTGGGATCGAAACTCGGTTGACTGACCATCGCCAGCACTTCGCCGGTATTGGGATCGAGCGCGACCACCGCACCACGACGACCGCCCAGGGCCATTTCCGCAGCCTCTTGCAGCTTGATGTCGAGGCTCAGGACGATATCCTTGCCGGGAATCGGATCGGTGCGCTTGAGCACACGCAACACACGCCCGCGAGCGTTGGTCTCGACCTCCTCGTAACCCACCTGCCCATGCAGTTCGGCTTCGTAGAAACGCTCAATGCCGGTCTTGCCGATATGGTGGGTGCCGCGGTAATTGACCGGGTCGAGGGTTTTCAGCTCTTTCTCGTTGATCCGCCCCATGTAGCCGACGGAATGGGCAAAGTGCGCACCTTGGGGGTAATGACGCACCAACTGCGCCACGACTTCCACGCCCGGCAGGCGGAACTGATTCACCGCGATCCTGGCGATTTGCTCTTCGGTCAACTCAAACAGCATCGGCACCGGCTCAAAAGGTCGGCGCCCCTGCTTCATGCGTTTTTCGAAGATCGCCCGGTCATCCGGGGTCAGTTGCAGCACCTCGACAATGACATCGAGGGTTTGCCTCCAGTCGCCGGAGCGCTCGCGAGTCATGCTCAGGCTGAAACTGGGCCGGTTGTCCGCGATCACTACGCCATTACGGTCGAATATCAAGCCGCGGGTCGGCGAAATCGGCTGCACATGCACCCGATTGTTTTCCGACAGCGTGGAGTGATAGTCATACTGGATCACCTGCAGGAAATACAGGCGGGCAATCAACACGCACATCAGCACGACCACCGCGATCGCACCGAACACGACCCGACCGCGCACCAGGCGTGCATCTTTCTCGTGGTCCTTGATCCGGATCGGTTGGGTCATCGGGCAGGGCGCAGATTATTTGTGATAAGGGTGCCCGGACAGAACTGTCCAGGCGCGATACAGCTGTTCACCGATCAAAATCCGCACCAGTGGATGTGGCAATGTCAGGGGCGACAGCGACCAGCGCTGGTCGGCCCGCGCGCACACTTGCGGTGCCAGCCCCTCGGGGCCGCCGACCATGAAGTTCACCGTGCGTGAATCCAGGCGCCAACGATCCAGTTCCACCGCCAACTGCTCGGTGCTCCAGGGCTTGCCATGCACCTCGAGGGTGACAATCCGCTCATTGGGGCCGACCTTGGCCAGCATGGCCTCGCCCTCCTGACGGATAAAGCGCGCCACGTCGGCATTCTTGCCCCGGGTATTGAGCGGTATTTCCACCAGTTCCAGCGCAAGCTCGGATGGCAGGCGCTTGGCATATTCATGCCAACCTTCCTCCACCCACTTGGGCATGCGTGAACCGACAGCAATCAGACGCAGGCGCACAGCCGTTCCTTATTCCTGGTCTTTGTTGAGCTTGTCGAAGTGTGCGTGACCGACTTCAGGGCTGTGGTGCTTGCCATCGGCGGCACGGCTCTGCTCGGCACCTTTCCACAGACGCTCCAGGTCGTAGAACTGACGGGCGTTGGAGGTCATCATGTGCACGATCACGTCGTCCATGTCCAGCAGGACCCAGTCGCTGTCACCCTTGCCTTCCTCACCCAGCGGCTTGACGCCTTGGGCTTTGACGGCTTCGCGAACCTTGTCCAGCATCGCGCCGATCTGGCGGTTGGAGGTACCCGTGGCGATGATCATGAAGTCGGTGATGCTCTGCTTGTCGCGCACGTCCAGGACCTGGATGTCCTGGGCCTTCACGTCTTCCAGAGCGGCAACGGCCACTTTCACCAGTTCTTCGCCAGCCAGTTCCGGGCCAACGTGGGCCTCGACCGGCAGTGGCGCGCTTTTGAACGTGCCTTTGCGTTTAACTTTGCTTACGTCTTTGTTCGTCATAAAAAACTCGTTTTGCTCGTATGTTCGGGCGCTCGCTGCACGACTGTTCGTGCGTTCAAGCGCGCCTTTTCAGTTCGACGCACGGTAAAGCCCGTGCGCATCGATGTAGGCCAGGACCGCGTCAGGCACCAGGAAACGTACCGACTTCCCGCTGGCCAGCAGTTGACGGATCTGGGTGGCAGACACCGCAAGCGGGGTCTGCCAGACGAATGCAATATTCCCGTTCGGCCCGGTCAGGGCCAAGGGGTCACTTACCGACCGCGCGGCCAGCAGGTTGCGCAAGGCATCCGGCGGTTCGCTGTCGGCATCCGGGCGTTGCAACACCAGGATGTGGCAATGCTGGAGCAACTCTTCCCAGCGATGCCAAGTGGGCAGGCCGCAAAATGCGTCCCAGCCCAAAAGCAGAAACAATTGGTCGTCTGCGGCCAACTCGGCGCGCGTCTGTTCCAGGGTGTCGATAGTGTAGGACGGTTTGTCGCGCTTGAGTTCGCGGTCGTCCACCACCAGCGGCGATATACCGGCAACGGCACATTCGACCATCGCCAACCGATCAGGCGCCGACACCTGGGGCGTATCCCGATGAGGCGGCCTGGCATTGGGTATCAGGCGCAGCTCATCGAGTCCAAGGGCGTCCGCCACTTCCAGGGCACTGCGTAAATGACCGATGTGTACGGGATCGAAGGTGCCGCCAAGCAGCCCGATGCGTTTATCCATCAAGTGCGCACATGACCGTCACCGAAGACCACGTACTTCTCGCTGGTCAAGCCCTCCAGACCAACCGGGCCGCGAGCGTGAAGCTTGTCGGTGGAAATACCGATCTCCGCCCCCAGGCCATACTCAAAGCCGTCGGCAAAGCGCGTCGAGGCGTTGACCATCACTGAAGCGGAATCCACTTCGGCCAGGAAACGCCGCGCATCGCTGAAATGCTCGGTAACGATCGCGTCGGTGTGTTTGGAGCCGTAAGTGTTGATGTGCTCAATGGCCTGATCCAGATCGTCGACGATACGGATCGACAGGATCGGCGCCGTGTATTCGGTGTACCAGTCCTGCTCGGTGGCTTCGATCACGTCGGCACCGAGCAACGCCCGGGTACGCTCGCAACCGCGCAGTTCAACACCCTTGTCACGGTAGATGGCTGACAGCGGCGGCAGTACACGCCCGGCAATGGCTGCATGCACCAACAGGGTTTCCATGGTGTTGCACGGCGCATAGCGGTGAGTCTTGGCGTTATCGGCGATGCGAATCGCCTTGTCGAGATCGGCCGCAACGTCGATAAACACGTGGCAGACGCCGTCCAGGTGCTTGATCACCGGCACCTTGGCATCGCGGCTGACACGCTCGATCAGGCTTTTGCCGCCGCGCGGCACGATCACATCGACAAATTCAGGCATGGTGATCAACGCGCCAACGGCGGCACGATCAGTGGTCTGCACGACCTGGACCACTTCAGCCGGCAACTCGGCCACGGCTAGGCCCTGTTGAATGCACGCGGCGATGGCACGATTGGAATTGATTGCCTCGGAACCGCCACGCAGGATGGTCGCGTTGCCAGACTTCAGGCACAGGCTCGCCGCATCAATGGTCACGTTTGGCCGCGACTCATAAATGATGCCGATCACCCCCAGCGGCACACGCATCTTGCCCACCTGGATACCCGAGGGCAGAAAGCGCATGTCGCGGATCTCACCGATGGGGTCAGGCAACTTGGCCACCTGACGCAAACCTTCGATCATGTCGTCGATACGTGCAGGCGTCAGCGCCAGGCGATCGAGCAATGCAGGCTCCAGACCATTGGCCCGACCATTGGCCAGGTCCTGCTCGTTGGCGGCTGCAAGTTCTGCCCGCGAAGCATCCAAGGCATCGGCAGCGGCCATCAGGGCACGGTTCTTCTGCGCGGTGCTCGCACGGGCGATCAATCGCGATGCCTGACGGGCAGCGCGACCCAGGCGGGTTATGTAGTCAAGAACGGACTCAGTCATGGTCTGGTGGGGTCTTGGCAAAGAGGAAAGCGGCAGATTATAGCTGTCGCGTCGCCCTACGGACAGCGGTGAGGGGCGGATGGTCGAAATGAACTGTAAAAACTCGATGTTCAGCGGTGATTAAGACTGGAGTTGATATGATCCTGGCACATTTGGCTGCCCTGAACGTTGATCGTCATGACCCGTTTTTCGCCTCCACCCCCCGCCGGAGCCTTGCCCGACAGCTTTTTCAATCGCGACGCCCAACAGCTCGCACAGGATTTGCTGGGTAAAATCATTCGCCATCGTGTCGGCGATTTGTGGCTGTCCGCGCGAATTATCGAAACCGAAGCGTACTTTCTGGCCGAAAAAGGCAGCCACGCATCCCTCGGCTACACAGAAAAGCGTAAGGCTTTGTTTCTGGATGGCGGGCATATCTACATGTATTACGCCCGTGGCGGCGATTCGTTGAACTTCAGCGCACAGGGGCCGGGCAATGCGGTGCTGATCAAGTCGGCCTACCCATGGCAGGACGAGCGTTCCGGCCCGGCCGGCCTGGCGCAAATGCTGCTGAACAATCCGCACGCCAACGGTCGCCCACGCACGCTCCACAAGCTCTGCGCCGGGCAGACGCTGCTGTGCAAGGCGCTGGGCCTGAAGGTACCGATGTGGGATGCCCAACGCTTCGATCTACAGCGATTTTACGTCGACGACGTGGGCCTGGCGCCCGAACAGATTATCCAGACCACACGCCTGGGCATCCCCGGCGGACGGGATGAACACCTGATGTATCGCTTCGTCGATGCAGGATTCGCGGCGTATTGCACACGGAACCCGCTGCGGCGGGGGCAGGTCGAAGGCCGCGATTATGTTTTGATTTGAATATCTGAAACAACCGCTCCTGCTGGAAATGGCATCGGCAATACCTTCGCTCCCACAGAAGGGCGCCAGTGTTTTGAAAGACGCATTGCCAAGCCGGGAGCGATTAATTGATGGAGTTGATTGTATGGGCCCATGGCTCGATGGCATTACTGGCTGGCTGACCCTTAACCCCCAATGGCTGGCGGCGGCGGTGTTTATCATCGCATTTGTGGAATGCCTGGCCATCGCCGGAATCATCGTGCCGGGCACGGTGCTGATGTTTGCCGTCGCCGCACTGGCCGGCAGCGGCGCATTGTCCCTGAGCGAGACGCTGCTACTGGGCTTGCTCGGCGGCTTGCTGGGCGATGGGGTTTCCTACTATCTAGGGCGACATTTCCACCAGAACATCCGACGCCTACCCGGCCTGCGTCACCATCCCGAGTGGATGAGCGGTGCCGAGGTTTACTTTCAGAAGTACGGCATCGCCAGCCTGCTGGTGGGCCGTTTCATCGGCCCGCTGCGACCGATGCTGCCGATGGTGGCCGGGATGTGCGACATGCCATTCCCGCGCTTTGCCGCCGTCAGCGTGCTGGCCGCCGCCGGCTGGTCGGTGGCCTACTTGCTGCCGGGCTGGGCCGCCGGCGCGGCATTCCGCCTGCCGTTGCCCGAAGGATTCTGGCCCGAAGCCGGCGTCGTCGCCGCCTGCCTGGCTGTGCTGCTGGGCGTGACCCTCAACAGCAGCCTGCGCGGACATCGTCGGGCCACGCTATGGATGGGCTGCGCCAGCCTGGTGTTGTTGATCGCCATGTTTATCGGCTATCCCCATTTGAACCACTTTGACCAAGGTTTGATCGCTCTGGTCCAGGAGCACCGCGGCCCGGCCATGGACCAGGCCATGGTGATGATCACCCAGTTGGGCGAGTTCAAGAAGATGTTCGTCGCCAGTGCGATCCTGACAGGCTTGCTGTTGCTGGCGCGACAATGGCGCCAAGCGATCTTTGTCGGCGCCACACTGGCGGGCGCGGCGCTGATCAACACCGGCACCAAGCTGTTTTTTGCCCGTGGCCGTCCGGAAGTCCTCAGCGACCCGCTGACCAGCTTCAGCATGCCCAGCGGCCATGCGTCCGGCTCGTTTGCGTTTTTCCTGGCGTTGGCGGTGCTCGCCGGACGCGGCCAGCCTACCCGCATGCGCCTGACATGGCTGTTGCTGGGCGCCATTCCCGCCGCTGCCATCGCTCTGTCACGGGTGTACCTGGGTGTTCACTGGCCAACCGACATCCTGGCAGGCACCTTGCTGGCGATGACGGTCTGTGCGTTCAGCCTTCATCTGAGCCAGCGCCAGACCCTGTTGCCGCCGATGGCACCCAGGGTCTGGTGGCTGTTATTGCCGGCCTGTGTGGCCGTACTCGGTTTCTTTGCGCTGACCGGTACATCCCACGCCCTGCTCAGGTACGCGTACTAGCCTAAGCCGGCCCTACCCAGTCGAGGGGAGAAGCTCGCCGTTCACTGCAGCGCTCCCTTCGCTCCAGCAACATTTCATCAGCGATTTCAGCCGCTCGCTCGGCGATATATTCCGCGCTGCGCTGGTCGGCCAGTTGAATCACTTGTGCGGTGACGCTGATAAGGATCGCATCCCACACAGCTTGCTCCGAGGGTGATAGACGAATCATCTGCATTTCCTGAAACGGTTGGTTGAAGACCAACTATTTCAGGCAACGGGATCGAAGCAACGACGGAAAGTCCGAAAGTACCGAAGGATAAATCCTTCACCTGATGGAACCTTCACTCGCCCTGCATTTGATCCAGCAACTCTTGAATCGCATCCAAGCGCTGCTGCGGATCGTCGAGTTGCAGCAGGGCGACTTTATTGGTTTCGGTGAAAGGCAACAGATACGCCAGTTTGTTGCCCAGCGCTTGCTGCCCCTGCGCCTCGGAACCCATGTCGAGCGAGGCGACCATCGGGTGTTCGGCCAGGGCCTCAAGCAAGGCAAGCAGGTCGGCGTCTTGCGCCTCAAGGGGGTGTTCCGGCAGGTCCTCCAGCCATTGCACATCAGCCACCAGCAACTGGTCATGCCGAACTTCGGCCTCAAGGATGCGAAACCTGCGGCCACCCTCGACGCGGATCCCCAGCAGGCCGTTGTCCTGCAGTTTGAAATCTCGAATCAGCGCCTCGCAACCAACCACCGCGTAGCCTTCTGGCGCCAGCCCCACTTCAGCGCCCTCCAGAATACACACCACGCCGAAGTTTTCGCCCTTTTTCATGCAGCGACTGATCATGTCCAGGTAGCGCGCCTCGAACAGTTGCAAATCAAGGGTGCAACCGGGAAACAGCACCGTATTAAGGGGGAACATCGCCAGACTCATCATGGTTTCCTCAACCCCGACTTAAGCAACTATTGAGACCGCCAACGGCAGGAACACCGCCGTCGCGACACCCATCAAGCTCATCGCCAACGCCGCGAAGGCGCCACACTCTTCACTTTCCTGCAGGGCCACCGAGGTGCCGACTGCGTGGGCGGTCATGCCCAGGGCCATGCCACGTGCCTCAGGGCTGTGAACTCCCAGGCTCGACAGCAGCGCCGGCCCGGCCATAGCCCCGACCACCCCGGTGATCAACACAAACACCGCTGCCAACGCAGCCACGCCACCGATCTGCTCGGCCACCAGCATCGCGATGGGTGAAGTCACGGACTTGGGCGCCATGGTCATCAACACCATGTGCTCGGCACCAAACCACCAGCCCAACCACACGCACAGGCCGGTAGCCAAGACGCCTCCCACCACCAGCGTAGTAAAAATCGGCCAGAACAGCTGGCGAATACGACGCAGGTTCAAATACAACGGAACCGCCAGCGCCACGGTTGCCGGGCCCAACAGGATGCCCATGATCTCGGTGCTTTCGCGATACTCGGCATAGGTCAGGCCACAGCCCAGCAACACGCCGATCACCAGTAGCATCGAGACCAATACCGGCTGCAAGAAGATCCAACGGGTTTTCTCATACCCCGCCAGCACCAGTTGATAGGCGCCCAAGGTAACGCCGATGCCAAACAATGGATGATGGATCACTGCCGCCCAGGCACCTTGCCAATCGAAGGTCATTGCCCTTCCTCCTTGTGTGCATGGCGCTTGACCAGTTGTTGCATCAATACCCCGGCAAAACCCATGGCAATCACCAGCGACAACACCAGCGCACCGACTATGGCCCAGAAATCGGCAGCAATGTCCTTGGCGTACACCATCACGCCCACAGCCGGGGGCACCAGCAGCAACGGTAAATAACGCAGCAGACTGCCCGCCGCCAGGCTCATGGGCTCTGCGACTTCACCGCGCCACACCAGATAGACCAGCAACAGCAGCAGGCCGACAATCGGCCCGGGCATAACTGGCAGGAACATGTGATTGATGGCGGTGCCGGCCAATTGAAACAGCACCAGCCATGTCAGGCCACGTAATAGCATCCGTCTTCTCCGCGAAAGCAAGCCCACATTATAAGCATGCACTCGCTATGAACCGGCATTCGCCAAAGGCATGGTTGGTTGACCGGGTCAGTTGCCCGTGATGATCTACAGGGGTTAAAACAACAACACCCTCCCCTGTAGGAGCGAGGGCAGTGAATTGATGAGCCAAGGAGAGTCGCAATGCCCTCAGTTCCCGTAACGCAACTCAAAGATTATGTCGGCAAGGAACTGGGACGTTCCGAGTGGTTCAAGATCGACCAGGCGCGCATCAACCTGTTCGCCGAAGCCACCGGCGACTATCAGTTCATCCATGTCGACCCGGTGAAAGCCGCCCAGACCCCGTTCGGCTGCACCATCGCCCACGGTTTTCTGTCGCTGTCGCTGATGCCCAAGTTGATGGAAGGCCTGCTGATCATGCCCGAAGGCCTGAAAATGGCCATCAATTATGGCCTCGATAGCGTGCGCTTCATCCAGCCGGTCAAAGTTGATTCCAAGGTGCGCCTGGCCGTCACCCTCACCGACGTCGCCGAGAAAAAGCCCGGCCAGTGGCTGTTCAAGGCCACGGCCACCCTGGAAATCGAAGGGCAGGAAAAACCGGCCTATATTGCCGAGTCGTTGTCGCTCTGCTTCGTGTGAAGCGCAGCCGCTCACCGCAGGCGCTGGCTTGCTCGCGTAAAACCCAATGTCACCGCGTGCCGTGTGGAGGCCCGCGTTATCGTTGACGATTTTCGCGAGAAAGCTCGTTCCTACGGGCTCATCACTCACAGACCACTAGGTATAGCTTCCCCCGCTGCGGCATACTCGGCGTTCAATTATCCGGATCCCGCTATGCGCTCACTCGCCCCCCTTGCTCTCGCTTTGTTGCTCACCGCTTGCGGCGACGGTGAATCCCTGTTGCCGCCTGACGCGCAACTGCCAGACGGCGGGCGTTACCGTGGGGACCTGGTCAACGGCTTGCTGCAAGGCGTGGGCCGTATCGATTACCCCAACGGCAGCTGGTACGCCGGGCAGTTCGACAAGGGCCAGTGGCACGGCCAGGGTGAATGGCATGGCAGTAATGGCGAGGTCTATAAAGGCCAGTTCCAACATGGCCTGTTCGATGGGCAGGGCAGCCTGACCACGGCGGCGAACAGTTACATCGGTGGTTTCAAGCAAGGCCGGCGCAACGGCGAGGGCACTCTCAAAGAGGGCCAGATGACCTATCGCGGCGAATTCAAGAATGACCAGTATTCCGGGCTCGGTCGCCTGGAACTGGCCGATGGCAGCCAATACCAGGGCCAGTTCGCCCACGGCAAACCCAATGGCGAAGGCCAGCGCAATGACGACAGCGGCAACCTGTTCAGTGGCCTGTTCGTCGACGGCCAGTTGGAAGGCAACGGCACCTTCAACAGCGCCGAGGGCGACATTTACGTCGGCCACTTCAAGCAGAACCAGCTTAACGGCAAGGGTCGCTATGAAAACGCTGACGGCGATGTCTGGATCGGTGAGTTCAAGGAAGGGAGCCTGAGTGGCAAAGGTGAGTTGATCGGCAGCGACGGCAGCCATTATGTCGGCAACTTCAGCGACTGGCGCTTCAGCGGGGACGGTCGCTTGAACCTCACCGACGGTAGTTTCTACGTCGGCGGCTTTGACAATGACAGCTATCACGGCCAGGGCACCCTGGTGCTCACCGATGGCACGGTGCAGGCCGGGACCTGGGCCAGTGGCATGCGCGTGCGTGACGCCGACGGCAAACTGTTGCCCGACGCCCTGGAAGTCGGGGTACTCGCCCAGGGTCGCCTGCTTGACGCCGCCCTCGCGTCCGTTCCCGCCTCGACCCCGGCCGTGGAGCTGTACACCCTGGCACTGGCTGGCGACGGCAAGCAAAGCGTGTTTCTGCGCGAAGCCGATTATGTCAGCAACCTGCTCAATACCCGTTTTGGAGCCCGCGGCCAGATTCGCCTGGTCAACCACCGCGACCACATCGCCGATCGCCCCATGGCCACTCGCGAAAGCTTGCGTCAGGCAGTGCAGACCCTGGCCGAGCGTACGGGCCCCGAAGACTTGGTGTTCATCTACATGACCAGCCACGGCACCCATGAGCATGAGTTGGTACTCGAACAACCACGCATGGAGCTGGCTGACTTGCCGGCGGACGAACTGGCGAGCGTGATGGCACCGCTTAAGGACCGCGACAAAATCATCGTGATTTCCGCGTGTTATTCCGGTGGTTTCATCCCCGCTTTGAAAGACGAGCGCACCCTGATCATGACGGCTTCACGCGCTGATCGCGTGTCGTTCGGCTGTTCTGAAGAAGCCGACTTCACCTACTTTGGCGACGCACTGTTCGCCCAGGCCTTCAATCAGACCGACAACCTGCAGCAAGCCTTCAAGTTGGCACAACGGCATGTGACCGAACGCGAGATGGCTGACAACTTCGAGGCCTCCGAACCACAGATCTGGGCCCCCAAGGGCGTTATCGCCCGCTGGCAATTATTGCGCAAACAGCAGGCACGAAAGGCGCTGGAAAGCGTCTCTATAAATAGCAAGGAAGCCAAGAGCAACTAAGCTGAAACTGTATCAAGGGGGAAACACCATGTACTTGACACCTCAGCATATTTTGCTTGCCGGAGCCTCGGGCCTGACCGGGGAACATCTGCTGGACCGTCTGCTCAACGAGCCCACCGTCACCCGCGTACTGGCTCCCAGCCGCAAGCCGTTGGCCGAGCACCCACATCTGGAAAACCCCGTGGGCGACCCGCCGACGCTCCTGGCGCAACTGTGCGGCCAGGTCGACATCGCTTTCTGTTGCCTGGGCACCACCCTGAAAAAGGCCGGTTCGGAGCAAGCCTTCCGCGCGGTCGACCTGGATATGGTAGTGGCGTTCGGCAAACGCGCGCGGGAGATGGGCGCACGGCATCTGATCGTCATCAGCGCGATTGGCGCCGACCCAAAATCCTCGGTCTTCTACAATCGGGTCAAAGGGGAAATGGAGCAGGCGTTGAAAGCCCAGGATTGGCCGCAACTGACCATCGTCCGCCCTTCATTGCTGCTGGGCGAACGCCTGGAACCGCGCTTGGCCGAGCAACTGGCCGGGCCGTTATCGCGGTTGATTCCAGGCAAATACCGCGGCATAGAAGTCTGTGAACTAGCCCGGGCCATGTGGCGCCTGGCGCTGGAAGAGCAGGATGGGGTTCGGATTGTGGAATCGGATGAATTGCGCAAGCTCGGCAAGTGACCTGACTCAAAGGCCTGGAAATGATCCAAATTGTGGGAGGGGCCTGCTCCCTCCCACATTGTTTTGTGTTGTCTTGAAGATCTTGTCTAGAGCCCACCTGTGGCATTAAACCCAACCCCTAACACCGTCAACACCGACAACGGCAACAACAGGGTATCGAGCAATGCGCTGGCCGGCAGGTCGAGTCCGGGATAGCTTGGCGCCTGGGCCCCAAAACGATCCATGGCACAGCAGCCGCCCTGCATCGCATACAGATCCAGGCGCGTTCCCGCATAGACCACCGGCGCGCCGGGTTTCGCCGCATCCAGGGTTCGAACGCTGGCGCAGCCGGTCAGATGCAGCGCCAGTAACACCAGCAATGCTTTATTCATCGCTGCTCAAATGATGCTCCCCCCAACGCGGCAGCATGTCCTGAGGGATATTCAGCAGGTTGAGGATCCGCGCCACCACAAAATCCACCAGATCATCGATGGTCTGCGGCTGGTGATAAAAACCTGGCGATGCCGGCAAAATGGTCACGCCCATATTCGACAACTTGAGCATGTGCTCCAGGTGAATGCTCGAATAAGGCGCCTCGCGCGGCACCAGGATCAACTGCCGACGCTCCTTCAAGGTCACATCCGCCGCGCGTTCGATAAGATTGTTGCACGCCCCCGTGGCGATGGCCGACAGCGTTCCGGTAGAACAGGGCACCACCACCATTGCCGCCGGTGCGCCAGAGCCGGAGGCTACCGGTGACATCCAGTCCTCCTTGCCGTAGACCTTGATCTGCCCCGCCGCCGCACCGGTGTACTCGGTAAGGAAGGCTTGCATCATCTGCACCTTGGGCGGCAGCGAGACGTCGGTCTCGGTCGCCATCACCAGTTGCGCGGCCTTGGAGATCAGAAAGTGCACCTCGCGGTCTTCGCGTACCAGGCAATCGAGCAGACGCAGGCCATAAGGCGCACCTGATGCGCCAGTCATCGCCAGCGTGATGCGCTCCGGCCCACTCATTGCAGCGCCTCGGCAAGTTTGCCGTGCAGGCCGCCGAAGCCGCCATTGCTCATGATCACGACGTGAGTCCCCGGCTTGGCCTGGCTCTTGACCCGCTCAATGATGCCTTCCAGGGAGTCGCTGACTATCGACGGTACGCTACACAGTCCCGCGACGGCCGCCAGATCCCAACCCAGGTTGGCCGGCGCGTACCACGCCACCTGGTCTGCATCATTGACGCTTTGCGGCAAACCGTCCCGGTGCGCGCCCAGCTTCATGGAGTTGGAGCGCGGTTCGATAATGGCGATTATCGGCGCATCACCGACCCGCTTGCGCAGGCCATCAAGCGTGGTAGCAATCGCCGTCGGGTGGTGGGCAAAGTCGTCGTAGATGGTAATCCCGTTCACTTGTGCGACCAGTTCCATCCGCCGCTTGACGCTCTTGAACGCGCTCAAACCGGCGATGCCCATGGACGGTACCACCCCGACGTGACGTGCTGCCGCCAGGGTCACCAGGGCATTGGCGACGTTGTGCTGGCCGGTCATGTCCCAATCCACCACGCCTTGGGCCACGCCTTCGAACAGCACTTCAAACCGGGAGCCGTCTTCGCTCAGCAACCTTGCCTGCCATTGCCCGCCCTCACCTGTAGTTTGCACCGGGGTCCAGCAGCCCATCTCGACCACACGCTGCAAGGCCCGCTCGGTGGTGGGGTGAATCACCAGGCCTTCGCTGGGAATGGTGCGCACCAAATGATGGAACTGGCGCTCAATGGCCGGCAAATCGGGGAAAATGTCTGCGTGATCAAACTCAAGATTGTTCAGGATCGCCGTGCGTGGGCGGTAGTGGACAAACTTGGAGCGCTTGTCGAAAAAGGCACTGTCATATTCATCGGCTTCGATGACAAAGAACGGCGTGTCGCCCAGGCGCGCCGATACCGAGAAGTTCTGCGGTACACCGCCGATCAGGAAGCCAGGGCTCATGCCTGCATGCTCCAACACCCAGGCCAGCATGCTGCTGGTGGTGGTCTTGCCGTGGGTTCCGGCGACCGCCAACACCCAGCGCCCCTGCAATACGTGATCTGCCAGCCATTGCGGGCCGGAAACGTAGGGCAAGCCTTTGTTCAACACGTATTCGACAGCGGGATTGCCGCGAGACATGGCATTGCCGATCACCACCAGATCCGGCACCGGGTCGAATTGCGCCGGGTCGTAACCTTGGGTCAACTCAATACCCTGAGCCTGCAACTGTGTGCTCATGGGTGGATAGACATTGGCATCGGAGCCAGTGACATGGTGCCCCAGTTCTTTGGCCAGGACTGCCATCGAACCCATGAATGTGCCGCAAATACCGAGAATATGAATGTGCATGGTCAACCTCGTAAAACATCGAGGCAGGTTAGCGTAGGGCGGGAAAATTCGCACTCTTTAGCTGACAGGGGTCAGCGGGCAATCCCATGTTTACGCAGCTTGCGATACAGCGTATTGCGACTGACCCCGAGTTGCTCCGCTGTATGGCTCATGTGCCAACGCTGTTGCTCCAGGGCGTTGAGCAGCGCCAGGCGCTCGGCATCATGCAGCGGCGAGTCCGTCGGTTCATCGACGGCTGTCGGCGTGGGCCGGGCCTGGCGAATCATCACCGGCAAATCCTCGAGGCCGACCTGGCCTTCGTCACACAGGGCGGCCAGGGTACGCAGAACCGTGCGCAACTGCCGCACGTTGCCCGGCCAGTTAAAGGTCAGTAGGGCCTGGCGCGCCGCGCGATCCAGTTGCACCACTTGCTCGCCCGCTTCCTCCGCGAGGATAAAATCGAGCAACTGCGATTTGTCGCTGCGCTCGCGCAGAGGTGGCAAGGCGATTTCCAGACCGTTGAGCCGGTAGTACAAATCTTCGCGAAAGCTGCCGCCCTTGACTCGCTCAAGCAAGTTACGGTGAGTCGCGCTGACCACCCTGACATTGACCGCCTGCGGCTCGCCGCCTATGGGCACCACAAGACGGTCTTCCAATACCCTTAAAAGACGGGTCTGCAAGGCCAGCGGCATATCGCCGATTTCATCAAGGAACAAAGTGCCACCGTCGGCCTGTTGCAACTTGCCGCGCATGCCTTCCTTGCGCGCCCCGGTGAAACTGCCGCCGCGATAACCGAACAGCTCGCTCTCGATCAGGCTTTCCGGGATCGCCGCGCAGTTCAGGGCGACGAACGCGTGCTCAGCGCGCTGGCTGGCATGATGCACGGCTTTGGCAAAGGCTTCCTTGCCGGAGCCGGTTTCGCCATTGATCAGCAGCGGCACGTCGCGCTCAAACACCCGCAAGGCCTTGCGAAAATCGTCTTGCAGCGCCGTGTCACCCAGACAGATACCCGGCCAGCGTGGCCGCAGCACCTTCGCCGGCGCAGGCACAGTCGGGCTCGGCGTCCGACGCTGCTCGCCGCGCAACACCGCAAACAGGTTGCGCCCATCACGCGTGCGCAGCGGCCAACTGGCGCTGGCATTTGCACTGGCACGCCCGAGCAGCTCATCGAGAGTGCAATCGAAAAACATCTCCACCGCCAGCCCGAGCAGACGTCCGCGTGGCTGGCCCAGCAGGTTCTGCGCACTTTGATTGAGGGCGCAAATCCGCCCTTCACCGTCGAACGCCAGCAGCCCTTCGCTGAACAGCCCCACAGACTCGGCCTGCAGGTGAAAACGCAGCAGCCAGTGGTGTTCGAAGTGACGCAGGAAATAGCAACTTTCGATCATCTTCGCCGAAAGGTTGACCAATGCCATGGTATGGAACTGGCTCTGCCGGGAAACAGCTTCGCGGGCCGAGGACACGTCCAGCACCGCCAGCAGTTCGCCATGAGGATCGAACACCGGGCTCGCGGAGCAGGTCAGCCCGGTATGTCGACCGCGAAAGTGTTCGTCACGATGAATAGTCAGGGCCTGGCGCTCCACCAGGCAGGTGCCGATACCGTTGGTACCTTCGCAGGCCTCGCTCCAGTCGGCGCCGAGCCACAGTCCGGCGCGCTCGAAAATCTTGCGCTCGCTGGGGGCGGTGACGCAATTGAGGATCACCCCTCGGGCATCGGTCAGCAGTACCGCGTGACCGGCGCCCGAGAGCTGTTGATGCAGGCTGTTCATTTCATTGCCGGCAATGTGCAGCACCTGTTGCAGGCGCTCGCGGCTTTCCAGCAGACGACCGTGCTCCAGCACCGTAGGCGCGATGGTCAGCGCCGGGTCGAGGTGGTAGTCCTCAAGGCAACGCAGCCAGGAACGGGCAATCGAAGGGTCGCTGCCGGGCCCGTGCAGCGGATCCTGGCCGCGGGTCACGGTCAGTACTTGCTGGGCATGGCGACTGAAATGATCGTTGTGCATGTTTTTATTGTTCTCCTGTTGCGTGAGACACACCGCTGACCGGGACGCCCAGCATCCTCCAGGCTTTGCCGCATTGCAATCCCGACTCGACCCATGGGTCACAGGTCGTATCGTTTATGGCACAAAGTGTCACCCTGACTGTATCGAGCCTGTCACAGCCGACCTTCGCAACAATCGCAAAACCCTTGATTTACTTGCCCTGCAGGGCACTGGCCCGACCTTTGCTCTACGCTTTATCAAGCGCAGCAGCGCTGCACTCCAATAAACATAAAAAGCCAGGAGATACCCACCATGCGTTACGCACACCCCGGCACTGAAGGCGCTATCGTTTCGTTCAAGGCCAAATACGGCAACTTTATCGGCGGCGAATTCGTTGCACCGGTCAAAGGCAACTATTTCACCAACTCCTCGCCAGTAAACGGCAAGCCGATCGCCGAATTCCCGCGCTCAACCGCCGAAGACATCGAAAAAGCGCTGGACGCTGCCCATGCCGCCGCTGATGCCTGGGGCAAGACCTCGGCCCAGGACCGCTCGCTGGTACTGCTGAAGATCGCCGACCGTATCGAGCAAAACCTCGAACTGCTGGCCATCACCGAAACCTGGGACAACGGCAAGGCTGTACGCGAGACACTCAACGCCGACATTCCCCTGGCCGCCGACCACTTCCGTTACTTCGCCGGTTGCATCCGTGCGCAAGAAGGCAGTAGCGCCGAGATCAATGAACACACCGCCGCGTATCACTTCCACGAGCCGCTGGGCGTGGTCGGGCAAATCATCCCGTGGAACTTCCCTCTGCTGATGGCCGCCTGGAAACTCGCCCCGGCCCTGGCCGCCGGCAACTGCGTCGTGCTCAAGCCTGCCGAGCAAACCCCGCTGGGTATTAACGTGCTGATGGAACTGATTGGCGACCTGCTGCCACCAGGCGTGCTGAACGTGGTTCACGGGTTCGGCAAGGAAGCTGGCGAAGCACTGGCCACCAGCAAACGCATCGCCAAGATTGCCTTCACCGGCTCCACGCCGGTGGGCTCGCACATCATGCACGCGGCGGCCGAGAACATTATTCCGTCGACGGTCGAGCTGGGTGGCAAGTCGCCTAACATCTTCTTCGCCGACATCATGAAAGCCGAACCGCAGTTCATCGAAAAAGCTGCCGAAGGCCTGGTACTCGCGTTCTTCAACCAGGGTGAAGTCTGCACCTGCCCTTCACGGGCGCTGGTGGAAGAGTCGATCTACGACGATTTCATGAAAGTGGTAATGAAGAAGGTGGAGTCGATCAAGCGTGGCGACCCGCTGGACACCGATACCATGGTCGGCGCCCAGGCGTCCGAGCAACAATTCGACAAGATCCTGTCGTACCTGGAAATCGCCAAGGGCGAAGGCGCCGAGTTGCTGACCGGCGGCAAGGTCGAAAAACTGAGCGGTGACTTGGCCACTGGCTATTACATCCAGCCAACCCTGCTCAAGGGTACCAACGACATGCGTGTGTTCCAGGAGGAAATCTTCGGCCCGGTGGTCAGCATCACCACCTTCAAGGATGAAGCCGAGGCCCTGGCAATTGCCAACGATACCGAGTTCGGTCTGGGTGCCGGCTTATGGACCCGCGATATCAACCGTGCCTACCGCATGGGCCGGGCGATCAAGGCCGGGCGCGTGTGGACCAACTGCTATCACCTCTACCCAGCACATGCGGCGTTTGGTGGTTACAAGAAGTCCGGTGTCGGTCGTGAAACCCACAAGATGATGTTGGATCACTACCAGCAAACCAAGAACCTGCTGGTGAGCTATGACATTAATCCGCTGGGGTTCTTCTAACCCACCAACAAATACACCGCTCTCACATTTGAACTGCAATTAAATGTGGGAGCGGGCTTGCTCACGGTAGCGGTGGATCAGTCGATGAATGTACTGGCTGTTATACCGCTATCGCGAGCAAGCCCGCTCCCACATTTTGATCTTCATCAGTAGTTGCGACGTGCATTCGGCGCGCTGGTGCCGAGTTAAAACAATAACAATGAAGGGTACTTCCATGCCTAGCGAACCCACTGGCTCTTCTGTCGACTTCGAAAAAGTCGGCTCCGAATACTTCCAACAACGTGAACTGAAAAAAGGCGCAGCCGGCTGGGTACTTTTAGTAGGCCTGGGCGTTGCGTACGTAATCTCCGGCGACTACGCCGGCTGGAACTTCGGCCTCGCCCAGGGCGGCTGGGGCGGGATGTTCCTGGCTACATTGCTGATGGCCACCATGTACTTGTGCATGTGTTTCTCCCTGGCCGAACTGTCTTCCATGATTCCTACTGCAGGCGGTGGCTACGGCTTCGCCCGCAGTGCATTCGGGCCCTGGGGCGGATTTCTCACCGGCACCGCGATCCTGATCGAATACGCTATCGCCCCCGCCGCCATCGCCGTGTTTATCGGTGCCTATTGCGAATCGCTGTTCGGAATCGGCGGCTGGATGATCTACCTGGCGTTCTACATCATCTTTATTGGCATCCACATCTTTGGTGTCGGTGAAGCGTTGAAGCTGATGTTTGTCATCACCGCCGTCGCCGCAATTGCCCTGGGTGTGTTCCTGGTGGCGATGGTGCCGCACTTCAACGTCGCCAACCTGCTGGATATCCCGGTAACCGAAGCCAAGGGCGCGAGCAGCTTCCTGCCATTTGGCTATGTCGGGGTGTGGGCCGCGATCCCCTATGCGATCTGGTTCTTCCTCGCCGTCGAAGGCGTGCCGCTGGCAGCCGAAGAAACCAAAAACCCGAAACGCGACCTGCCGCGCGGTCTGATCGGAGCGATTGTGGTGTTGACCAGTTTTGCCTTGCTGATCCTGGTGATTGCACCGGGCGGCGCTGGCACACTGGCGCTGGTCAAGTCCGGCAACCCGCTGGTGGAATCCCTGGCCCTGGCCTACGGCGGTTCGACCTGGATGGGCAGCTTCGTCAACCTGGTGGGCCTGGCTGGGTTGATCGCGAGTTTCTTCTCGATCATCTACGCGTATTCGCGGCAGATTTTTGCCTTGTCCCGCGCAGGTTACCTGCCGCGCAGACTCTCGCAGACCAATAAAAGCAAGGCTCCGGTACTCGCGCTGGTTATCCCGGGCATCATTGGTTTCGGCCTGTCACTGACCGGCCAGGGCGACCTGTTGATTCTGGTGGCCGTGTTTGGCGCGACGATTTCCTACGTGCTGATGATGGCTGCGCACATCACCCTGCGCATCCGCCGCCCCAAAATGGAGCGCCCGTACCGCACGCCGGGCGGCATCTTCACCTCGGGTCTTGCCTTGGTGCTGGCCTGCATTGCTGTAGTAGCGGGCTTTCTGGTGGATCCGCGAGTGGTGATTGGCGCGGCGATCATCTATGGAGTATTAATTGCTTACTTTGCTTTCTACAGTCGGCATCACTTGGTAGCAGGCACGCCGGAAGAAGAGTTCGCGGCGATCCAGGCCGCAGAGGCCGCCTTGCACTAAACGCCGTCAACCACGGCGCGGGCCGACGCCCGCGTCGTCATGGAGAGTCTGTATGGCAAGCTTTTCCCACGCGATCGGTGCATTGACCTACCGCTTTGACAGTCTCAAGGACGTGATGGCCAAAGCCAGTCCCGCCCGCTCCGGAGACTTCCTCGCAGGCGTCGCCGCGCACAATGATGGCGAGCGCGTCGCGGCACAAATGGCCCTGGCCAACATTCCCTTGAAGTACTTTCTTGAAGAAGTACTGATTCCCTACGAAAGTGATGAAGTCACCCGGCTGATCATCGACACCCACGACAAGCAGGCGTTTGCCACGGTCAGCCACCTGACTGTCGGCGGCTTGCGGGACTGGCTGCTCAGTGACGCGGCCGACGAACACAGCCTGCGGGCACTGGCCCCCGGCCTGACTCCGGAAATGGCCGCCGCCGTGTCGAAGATCATGCGCGTGCAGGACCTGGTACTGGTGGCGCAGAAGATTCGCGTGGTCACCCAATTTCGCGGCACCATGGGCCTGCGCGGGCGCCTGTCGACCCGACTGCAACCTAACCATCCAACGGATGAACCAGCGGGGATCGCCGCGAGCATTCTCGATGGCCTGCTCTATGGCAATGGCGACGCCATGATCGGTATCAACCCGGCCACCGACAGCATCGCCTCGATCTGCGCCATGCTGGAAATGCTCGACGCCATCATCCAGCGCTATGAGATCCCGACCCAAGCCTGCGTGCTGACCCACGTCACCACCTCCATCGAAGCCATCAACCGCGGCGTACCTCTGGACCTGGTGTTTCAATCGATTGCCGGCACCGAGGCGGCCAACGCCAGTTTTGGCATCAACCTGAACGTACTGCAGGAAGGTTATGACGCAGGCTTGAGCCTCAATCGCGGCAAGCTCGGACAAAACCTGATGTATTTCGAGACCGGCCAAGGCAGCGCGCTGTCGGCCAATGCGCACTTCGGCGTAGACCAACAGACCTGCGAAACCCGCGCTTATGCGGTGGCGCGGCACTTCAAGCCATTTCTGGTCAACACCGTGGTGGGCTTTATCGGCCCGGAATACCTGTACAACGGCAAGCAGATCATCCGCGCCGGCCTCGAGGATCACTTCTGCGGCAAGCTGCTGGGCGTGCCCATGGGGTGCGACATCTGCTACACCAACCATGCCGAAGCCGACCAGGACGACATGGATACCCTGCTGACCCTGCTCGGCGTGGCCGGGATCAACTTCATCATGGGAATCCCGGGCTCAGACGACATCATGCTCAATTACCAGACCACGTCCTTCCACGACGCGCTTTATGCCCGGCAAACACTCGGTTTGAAACCGGCACCGGAGTTTGAACAGTGGCTGGCGAAAATGGGCATCTTCACACAGGCCGATGGCAAGGTACGGTTTGGCAACAACCTGCCACCCGCCTTCCGCCACGCCTTGGCGCAATTGGGATGAGGGAGCCACCCGTGCAAGTAGATCTTCCCGACAACCCCTGGCTGGAACTGCGCCGACTCACTCCCGCGCGCATTGCCCTGGGGCGCACCGGCACCAGTATTCCTACGGGGGCGCAGCTGGACTTTCAGTTCGCTCACGCACAAGCCCGGGACGCGGTACACCTGCCCTTCGATCATGCAGGCTTAAGCCGCCAGATCTCCGAGCGCGGGCGCGACAGCCTGTTATTGCACAGTGCCGCCGCCGACCGTCACAGCTACCTGCAACGCCCGGACCTGGGGCGGCGTCTGAGCGATGAATCGGCCCAGACCCTGCGCGAATACGCCGAGGCCAACCCCGGAGGCGTAGACCTGGCGGTGGTAGTGGCCGATGGTTTATCGGCACTGGCCGTGCATAAACACAGTGTGCCGTTTCTCACACGCATGGAAGAACAAACCCACGCCGAAGGCTGGTCATTATCGCCGGTGATCCTGGTGGAACAAGGCCGCGTGGCAGTGGCCGATGAAATCGGCCACTTGTTGGGGGCAAAAATGGTGGTGATCCTGATCGGCGAACGGCCAGGGCTCAGTTCGCCGGACAGCCTGGGGCTGTATTTTACCTACAACCCCAAGGTTGGCCTGACCGATGCCTACCGCAACTGCATCTCCAATGTGCGCCTGGAAGGCTTGAGCTACGGCATGGCGGCGCATCGCCTGTTGTATCTGATGCGCGAGGCCTGCCGGCGGCAGTTGTCAGGGGTCAACCTCAAGGACGAGGCACAGCTTCAGACCCTCGAATCAGACGATCCTGATCTGATGAAGGGTAACTTCCTGCTCGGCCCACAGTCAGACTGACCCCCGCAGATAGTGCCTTGGACCAGCCCGGTCGCGTGGGGAGCGATCGGGGGTTCAAGCCTGGTTCAAATCGGCGTAGGGTCTACTTAGCCTCGCGGGCGCTCGACAAAGACTACGGGAATGTGCGACATCCCCCGCTACAAAACCGCCACGCATTGCAACATTCAACCCGTATAATGCCGGCCTTTCAGGGTTGTAAGAAATACGGCATACCGATGTAGCCTTATTGCCCACGCTTCCGCACAGGCCCGCCGAGTCGGGCCATTCACACAGGTGCCACCCATGGATTTCAACCCGCTCGACCTTATCCTGCATCTCGACGTTTACCTCGACCTGCTGGTAACCAACTACGGTCCGTGGATCTACGCCATCCTGTTTCTGGTAATTTTTTGCGAAACCGGCTTGGTCGTCATGCCATTCCTTCCGGGTGACTCGCTGCTGTTCATCGCAGGCGCCGTGGCCGCTGGCGGCGGCATGGACCCGATTCTGCTGGGCGGCTTGCTGATGCTCGCGGCGATCCTTGGCGACAGCACCAACTATGTGATCGGACGAACCGTTGGCGAGCGCCTGTTCAATAATCCGAATTCGAAAATTTTCCGCCGCGATTACCTGCAGAAAACCCACGACTTTTACGACAAGCACGGCGGTAAAACCGTGACTCTGGCGCGCTTCCTGCCGATCCTGCGGACCTTCGCCCCATTCGTCGCCGGCGTTGCCAAAATGCCTTACCCACGCTTCTTTGGTTTCAGCGTGCTGGGCACCATTCTCTGGGTCGGCGGCCTCGTGACCTTGGGTTACTTTTTCGGCAACGTACCGTTTATCAAGAAGAACCTGTCGTTGCTGGTGGTGTTCATCATCCTGCTGTCCCTGGTGCCGATGATCATCAGCGTGGTCCGCAGCCGCATGGGCCGCACCTCCTCCGAAGCCAACACGCACTGATCGCGATGTGGTCCCTCAGCGCCTGGCGTCGTCGGCGCATCCTGGCCAAGCACCCGGTTGCCGATGACACCTGGCAACGGGTGCGCCGTCACCTGACCTTTCTCGACGGCATCACCGCCGAACAGGATCAGTGGCTGCGTGAAGCCTGCGTACTGTTCCTCGCCGAAAAACACCTTACCGCCCTACCCGGCGTCGACTTGCATCAGGAGCAACGCCTGCTCCTTGCCGCCCAGTCACAACTGCCGCTGATGAACCTCGGCGACCTGGAGTGGTATCAGGGCTTCCATGAAATTGTCCTGTACCCCGACGACTTCCTCAGCCCCCAGCGCCATCGCGACGCCAGCGGCGTGGAGCATGAATGGGACGGAGAACACAGCGGCGAGGCCTGGCAACAAGGCCCGGTCATCCTTGCCTGGCCTGGCGTGCTGGCCAGTGGTAATTGGGAAGGCTACAACCTGGTCATCCACGAATTGGCGCACAAACTCGACATGCTCAACGGCGACGCCAACGGCCTGCCTCCACTGCATGGCAACATGGATGTAAAGACCTGGGCACACGAGATGCAGAGCGCCTTCGACGACCTAAACCGGCAGCTCGACCACAACCCCGATACCGAAACAGCCATCGATCCGTACGCCGCGGAAAACCCCGCCGAATTCTTCGCCGTCACCAGCGAATATTTCTTCAGCGCACCGGACTTGCTGGCCGCTACTTATCCACAGGTGTATCGGCAACTGAGCCTGTTCTATCGCCAGGACCCTCAGGCGCGCCTCCTGCAGCTGCAGGCCAGCGACCCACGCTATCAGACTGAAGGCTAACGACCGTACGACGTCTGGCGCGTGGCATCGACGCAGGAATATGCCTATAATCGCCGCCACTTTTAGGCCAATCCGGCCAAATTTTTTGGCCAACTACGGGGGCAACGCCCAATGAGCTACAGCAAGATTCCGGCTGGCAAAGACCTGCCGAACGACATCTACGTCGCCATCGAGATTCCGGCCAACCACGCGCCGATCAAATACGAAATCGACAAAGACAGCGACTGCCTGTTCGTTGACCGTTTCATGGCCACCCCGATGTTCTACCCGGCCAACTACGGTTTCATCCCCAACACCCTGGCCGACGACGGTGATCCCCTCGACGTGCTGGTCGTGACCCCTTACCCGGTCACCCCAGGCTCGGTCATCCGCGCCCGCCCAGTTGGCATCCTGAACATGACCGACGACGGCGGCGGCGATGCCAAAGTCATCGCAGTTCCACACGACAAGTTGTCCCAGCTGTATGTCGACGTGAAAGAATACACCGACCTGCCGCCACTGCTGCTGGAACAGATCAAGCACTTCTTCGAGAACTACAAAGACCTCGAAAAAGGCAAATGGGTGAAGATCGACGGTTGGGGCAACGCAGACGCCGCCCGCGCCGAGATCATGAAGTCGGTAGCAGCCTACAAAGGCTGATAACCGCGCCCGATTGCTTCGGCAACCCAAAAAAGCCCCGATCACTCGGGGCTAATGAGATGGTCACCCCCACACCCTGCGAGGGCTACGCTTTCGCAGGGTGTTTTGTTTTCGCAGACCATCATCATGAGTGAGCCAACACTGATCGGTATCGATCTCGGCAAACATACTTTCCACCTGCACAGCCAGGATAAGTCGGGCTGCGAGGTGTTTCGCAAAAAATGCTCACGGGCGCAGATGATGCAGTTTTTCGGCAACTTACCGAGCCGTGACGTGGTGATGGAAGCCTGTGCCGGGCCGCACTATGTTGCTCGTCAGTTGGCGGCAATGGGACATGTCGCAAAGCTGATTTCTCCACAGTTCGTTAAGCTCTTCGTCAAGGGCAACAAAAATAATTCCGTCGATGCTGAAGCGACTTTCGAAGCCGCTTCACGCCCATCGATGCGCTTCGTTACACCTAAAACTGCCCCCCTGCAAACCCTGTCTGTGCTGTACCGGATGCACGAGTCGTTGGTGCATGAGCGCACCAAAACCGCTAATCAGATGCACGGTTTCCTACTGAAGTTTGGCGTCAGCTTGCCCAAAGACTTGGCCATCATGAAGCGTCTGGCGGTTGTTTTGGCTGAGCATGAGCTTCCCGTTCGTCTGACGGTATTGTTACAGCGCCTGCACGATCACTTCGTCTATTTGGATGAACAAATCAAACAGTTGGACAAAGAGCTGACGCGTATCGCTTGGGCGATAGCTGAACAACAGATGATGTGAACGGCACACCGGCCAGGCGAAGATCCTGACACAAAAATCGGCTTCAGAAGCCGATGGGCTTTTAAGGATCGCCAGGCGCGACTCTCATCGTGGTGCTGGGGCATGCCCCAAACAGACGCCGGATAGATTTAAGCAAGCCAACCACACCACCCGTTAATCAGTATTGCAAAGATGGGGTGGGACCATAGATTTTTGCGGGAAAAACATAAACGCTTAGTTCAAAAAATAAACAAAACACGCACCAACGTTTAACCAACAAAAAGATCATCAGGACCCGCCCCTCAATAAGGAAACACCTACATACACCGACTCAACGCATCGTTTATTTGTTCTATTTTTCCGGCCAGTAAACTCTGCGTTTATGAATACATCAGGTGATCGTTTAAGAGTATTACTTCGGGAAGTTAATCTTTCCGCTTCCGACTTCGCCAAGAACCGCAACGTCACGCCCCAGCACGTGAACAATTGGTTCAAGCGCGGTGTACCCATGGCCCGACTCAACGAAATCGCAGAACTACTGTGCGTCAACAGCCGCTGGCTGCGCAGCGGCGAAGGCCCCAAACATCCACCCGCAAACTTCCAAATAGAAGCCCAGAACTCGGGCAGCACAAGCCCGATCAGCCGCGAAGACAGCGGCAACTATCTGGCCGGCCCAAAAATCGACGTAGAAATCCCCCTTCATACTTCGTTCACCTCACAACCCAACATTCGCCTGTCACTGCAAACCCTGGAAACCCTCAACGTCGCCCCTGAACGCGCCCTCGGTGCCTACATGGTCGGTAACAGCATGATCGACATCATCCAGGACGGCGCCACCCTGGCCATCGACCGCGGCCGCACCCAAGTCATCGACGGCGAGATCTACGCCCTCGAACACGACGGCATGCTGCGCATCAAATACCTCTACAACCGTCCCGGCGGAGGCTTGCGCCTGCGCAGCCATAACAGCAGCGAACATCCCGACGAACTCCTGACATACGAACAACGCTTCGAGCAAAACCTGCAGATCCTCGGCTGGGTATTCTGGTGGTCCACCCTCAACAACCGCCGCCCACCAGTCCCGCTGGATGACCACTTACTGGGCTGGGACAGCTCTAAATCAGATCCGGAGGTGGGAAACTGAGACGAACATCGGTATCATGCGCCGCACATTTGGCAGGGGACGGCGCAACGCCGAACCACCCTGCCCGGCAACGCGGAGGAGTTCCCGCCGATGCCCCACTAATCAACCAGGCGAAAGCCTGGGTGAACGATTGAAGGCTGGTGAGGCTTACCAAAAATAAGCTGAGCAAGTCCCCGAGAAGCCGGCCACAAGCCGGCTTTTTAACGCCGCAACAAATAGCGCCCAAATCCAACGGGTAACCCTCCACCCAGTATCGGCGACCTACCACCACCTCACCGCAGTTGCGAAACCCATCACAATAGCCAATGCTCCCTCCCAAAGTTACTGCCATCACTATCTTTTCCAAATGGCCGCTAAAGGAAAGCATCCATGCCCGTTCCAACTTACGATCAGTTTATCGAACCCATTTTGCGTTTTCTGGCCAAACAACCGGCGGGCGCCCGCGCACGAGACGCTCAAGAAGCAGCGGCAGCAGCGTTGCATCTGAGCGATGATCAACGCTCGGAATTGATCGCCAGCGGGCAAGCTATCTATAGAAATCGGGCTGGCTGGGCTCACGACAGGCTCAAGCGCGCAGGGTTTTCCAGCAGTGCGAAGCGTGGATATTGGGAATTGACAGACGCAGGTATGACCTACTCCGAACAGAATCCCGCGCCACTACCAGATGCAGAGGTGAAACGGCTAGCTATCAGTTACATGAATGTGAAGCTCAAGCCTGCACCTGATGCTTCACCGCTAGATAACTTTCCACACGTTAGTACAGATCTAACATCAGCCACTGCCAGCCCTGATGATCGCTTGGCGCAAGCTCTGCAGGAGCTTCGAGAGGCGACAGCTGTTGATCTTCTGGATAACCTACTACAAGTTACACCAACCCGATTTGAAGTGATTGTTTTGGATGTCCTCCATCGCTTGGGTTATGGCACGAGTCGGGATGACCTACAGCGTGTCGGTGGCTCGGGCGACGCCGGTATTGATGGCGTGATCTCTCTCGACATGCTGGGTCTTGAGAAGGTTTATGTTCAAGCTAAACGTTGGCAGAACACTGTGGGCCGGCCTGAGTTGCAGGCATTTTATGGGGCACTGGCGGGGCAAAAAGCCAAACGCGGAGTGTTCATTACGACCTCCGGCTTCACCGCCCATGCCATCGAATTTTCCAAATCTGTGGAGGGCATTGTGCTGGTGGATGGTCACCGACTGGTCAATTTAATGATGGATCACGAGGTGGGCGTTACATCGCAACTATTGAAGTTACCGGCGCTGGACCGCGATTATTTTGAGGATTAGTGAGGACCACCTCACAATATTTGGGCGGAGGCCCTGACAAATCGACTGGGGGGGATTCCTCCCTTGACTCTCCCCCTAAGGTCACCCCCCACCCTGAAACCCTCTTTTCAGGCCCCTCCCCCATGCGCCAACGTATCCTTGTCATCCTCGGCCATCCTTCCAGCACCAGCCTCTGCGCCGCCCTCGCCGAAGCCTGCGTCACCAGCGCCAATCGCGCCGGTCATGACGTTCGCGTTCTGCGTTTGGGTGATCTGGCTTTCGACCCCGTTCTGCGCCACGGCTACACACAGCACCAACCCCTGGAACCCGACTTGCTCAGCGCGCAATCCGACATTCTGTGGGCTACGCATCTGACATTTGTTTTCCCTGTCTGGTGGGGTGGCGTTCCGGCGTTGATGAAGGGTTTTTTCGACCGAATTTTCCTTCCCGACTTTGCCTTTAAATACCGCAAAGGAAAGGCATTTCCTGACAAGCTCCTGCTGGGTCGAACCGCGCATTTGCTGGTGGTTCTGGATACACCGCCGTGGTATTACCGTTGGTTTTACCGCATGCCCGCGGTGCATCAGGTGCGCAAGACCACTCTTGAGTTTTGTGGGGTCAAGCCGATCAAGACGTTGATGTTCGGGCCGGTATTGGGATCCAGCGCAGCGCAGCGCGACAAGTGGTTGAAAACAGTGGGCACGCTCTTTTAGACAAGGATATGCATGTACATCGGTAAAGCCGCCCAGCTATCGGGCACAACGATCAAGGCAATTCGTCATTACGAAGAAATCGGCCTGTTGCCAGCGCCTCAGCGAGAGGGCCGGTATCGGGTTTATTCGGCACAAAGTGTTGAGCTGCTGACGTTTATCAAGTGCGCGCAGCAGTTGGGGTTCAAGCTCAAGGAGTTGCAGGGAATTTTGCACGGGTACCGGGGCGATGAGTTGCCGTGGCAGCGGGCAAGTCAGGCGATTGCGCAGAAAAAACACGCGCTGGTGACGCAGATAGAAGCACTGCAGGCTGTGCATTCTGGGCTGGTTGCGTTTGAATCCAGCCTGGAAGAGGCTCAGGGCCAATGCTCGTTCGAGCGGCTGCTCGACGCAGGGGCTGCAGGCAAATCCTGAAGCTACAGGCTCGCGGAATTGTCTCTTTCAGGTTGACTATATTACGCATTTCAGCCCATTTATCCCGCAGAGGCCGCCCATTAATCTGTGCTCATGTTGAACGCAACGTCCTACCAACCTAAACAAAAAAGGATTCAACCATGAGCACTGCAACCTACAACCGCTTGAACAAAGACGACGCCATTGTGCTGCTGGTCGACCACCAGACCGGCCTGATTTCCCTGGTTCAGGACTTCTCGCCCAACGAGTTCAAGAACAACGTGCTGGCACTGGCCGACCTGGCCAAGTTCTTCGAACTGCCGACCATCCTCACCACCAGTTTCGAGCAAGGGCCCAACGGTCCATTGGTTCCGGAGTTGCAGGAAATGTTCCCGGATGCGCCGTATATCGCTCGCCCTGGCCAGATCAACGCCTGGGATAACGAAGACTTCGTCAAGGCGATCAAAGCCACCGGGCGCAAGCAGATCATCATTGCCGGTGTGGTGACCGATGTGTGCGTAGCGTTCCCGACCCTGTCGGCGCTGGCGGAAGGGTTTGAAGTGTTCGTGGTGACCGATGCTTCCGGCACCTTCAACACCACGGTACAGCAGGCGGCCTGGAGCCGTATGACGCAGGCGGGCGCGCAGATGATGAACTGGTTCTCGGTGGCCTGTGAGCTGCACCGCGACTGGCGTAACGATATCGAAGGCCTGGGCAATCTGTTGTCCCAGCGCATCCCCAACTACCGCAACTTGATGAATGGCTACTCGGCACTGACCGCGCGTCAGAACTAAGCCTGTCTCCTTGATGAAAAGCCTGCCTTGAACGCAGGCTTTTTGTCGTTCATGCCGCTCAACCAGCCGTGAAACCTCCATCAATCGGCAGTACGACTCCAGAAACCATGGATGACGCCTTGCTGAGTAAAAACAGGATCGGCCATACAACCTCCTCCGGTTCGGCGAATCGTCCCAGGGGGATCCGGTCGATCATTCGTTGCGCCTTGTCCGGGTCACTCCAGCCTACTTTTGACATAGGTGTCAGGGTTACGGTTGGGTTCACGCTGTTCACCCTGATCGCAAAGGGCCCGAGTTCAGCGCACATGACCCGCGTCATCGCATCCATGGCAGCTTTTGAGGCCGAGTATCCAAGGTGGTCATGAAGCGAAGCCAATGCTGCCTGGCTGGACACATTCACAATCGACCCGCCGCGGCCCTGCTGGATCATCCGACGGGCCACGAGCTGGCTCACCAAGGCCGTCGCGCGGGCGTTGACCGCCATCATTCTGTCGAAGTCTGCACCCATCATGTCAGTGAGCGGATCCAGCAGCGCGAGTCCTGCGCAGTTGATCAGCCCGTCTACTTCCCGTAGTTCGCTGTCGACCTTGTCCAGGCCTGCCTGCTGCTCCAGATCCGCGATGATAATGTCGCAGGCCGTTTCTTCACGCAGTAGGCGCAACTGCTCGGCATTGCGGCCGACAGCCACTACGTGGGCGCCTTCCACGCACAGTTCTCGCACGCAGTATCGACCAATACCGCTGCTGGCTCCGGTGACCAGGATTACTTTATTTTTGAGATCGCTGAACATTTCATCGTTCCTGTACGGGTGGGCGACTTACAGCGTTGACGCGTCGTAATTGTTCATGACGCGCTCCGCTCAAGCTTCTCGCGCAGCAGGGCCTCAAGCTTGCACTGGTCGGCATCAAAGCCTCGGATACCTTCGGCCAATTTTTCCGTGGCCATCGCGTCGTCGTTAAGCTGCCAGCGAAACTGGCTTTCGGTCAGCGGCTCAGGCCGCTCTGCTCGCTCCAGGGACTCGACCATGCTGTGCGTCAGGACACCTTCGCTAACGGCCAATTGTTCAAGCAACCCGGGGCTGATGGTCAGGCGGTCACAACCGGCCAGGGCGAGGATTTCACCGCTGTTGCGAAAGCTGGCGCCCATGACCACCGTCGGATAATTGTGCCTACGGTAATAACGATGAATTTCCTGAACCTGCAGTACGCCGGGTTCAAGCGCCGCTGGGTAGTCAATTTCAGGATTGGCTTTGCGGTGCCAGTCCAGAATACGGCCGACAAAAGGCGAGATCAGAAACACCCCGGCCTCTGCACAGGCACGCGCCTGGGCGAAGCTGAAGATCAACGTCAGGTTGCACTGGATACCTTCACGCTCCAGCACCTGCGCAGCGCGAATACCCTCCCAGGTAGCGGCCAGTTTGATCAGGATTCGATCACGACCGATGCCGCACGCCTGATACAGCGATACGAGCTTGCGCGCCTTGGTGAGGCTGGCTTGCGTGTCGAAAGACAGCCGCGCGTTGACCTCCGTTGATACGCGCCCCGGCACGTGCTGCAAAATCAGGCAACCCATGGCCACCACCAGACGATCACTGGCTTCGTCGATGGCCTCGTCGAGCGTACCTTCAAGGTCTTTTACGGCCGCGACGGTTTGCTCGACAAGTGCGTCGTACTGGCCAGACTGCGCCGCCTTGAGAATCAAGGATGGGTTGGTGGTGGCATCCTGGGGGGCGAAGCGGCGGATAGCATCGAGGTCGCCCGTGTCGGCGACTACGGTACTCAGCGTTCTCAGTTGCGCAAGCAAAGTGGACATGGTGTCTCCCGGTTTTTCGTGTGGACGTGGGCCAATAAAACCCTGGTTACTGGCTGAGCTGGGCCAACGCATGCATGCTGGGTTTCAACGCCTGGTAGATGTTGCAGTACTGCTCGAACATCAGGTCATAGGTGGCCTTGTTCCGTGCATCAGGTTGCGCACGCGGGCGCAGGGTTCGCCAGTCGCGCACTTGTGCCAGGTTGTCGATTGCGCCGATGGCCAACGCGGCCAACATGGCGCCGCCCAAAGGCGCCTCGACTTCCTGCTCGATCGTCAGCACCGGATAACCGGTGACGTCGGCGATGATTTGCATCCACAGATCGGATGCGGCGGCGCCACCGACCACGATCAGCTCAGGGTCCAGTCGCACAGCGCCTTGCTGGCCACACTCCATGTTGTGGCGCAAGGCAAAGGCAAGACCTTCGAGCACTGCGCGGTACATGTGGGCCTTGGTATGGAATAACGACAGGCCGACATAGGCACCGGACGCTTTCGCATCCCAGACCGGGCTGCGCTCGCCCATCAGGTATGGCAGGAACACCAGGGCCTGCGCTCCAGCCGGGGTTTTTGCGGCCTCAAGTTCCATCAGCTCGTGAACGTCGACCCCTTGCAGCAGGCCTGCTGCTTGTTTTTCCTGGGCGCAGAACTGGTCGCGAAACCAGCTGACCGAGGCGCCAGCCGTGATAGCCCCCCCAAAGATGTAGAGGTCTCTAGCGCCGTTGTGCACGTAGGGCATGCTGATCAGGCCATGGCCGGCATCGGTACTTTGGTTGATATAGCCCCAGCACATGCTGGTGCCAATCATCGCCACATGATTGCCAGGCTCAATGACACCAGCGGCGAGGGTGGCCATTGCCGCGTCGACACCGCCGGCGACGACAGGCGTGCCAGGATCAAGCCCAAGTCTCCGGGCTGCATCCGGCAGCAGATGGCCGACGATGTCACTGGATTCCACCAGACGCTGCGGCATCAGATCAGGGGCAATGCCCAGCGCCTGGAGCAACGGTACCGACCAACTGCGTGCCTGGATATCGTAGACACCGCCAATGTTGCCGGCCGAACTGTGGTCAACGGTCAATTCACCGGTGAGGTGATACTGCACATAGCTGTTGGGCGGCAGCAGATAGCGAGTCCTGGCCCAGACCTCTGGCCTGTTGCGCTGGATCCACAGCATCTTGGTGTAGCCGTAGTAACTGTCGACACCGTTGCCGCTGATTTGCTTGAGCAGGTCGAGATCGACATGCTGGCGTACCCACTCCACCTCGTTGTTGGCCCTACGGTCCATCCAGATCAGGCACGGGTGCAGAGGCTTGATATCGGCGTCGACCGGGATACCCGAGCCACCGTACAAGCTGCTGACACAGATGGCCTTGATTTCGCTGGCCGGCACCTGGCCTTGCGCGACCGCCGCCGCCACCGATGCATACACAGCCTCAAGCCAGACGTCGGGCCACTGCTGCGCCCAGAGGGGGCGCGGCTGCTCGACTTTGTAGCTCACCGAAGCCTGGGCGATGATGGCGCCCTGAGTGGACATCAACAGCGCCTTGGTGCTTTGGGTACCGATATCAACTCCGATCACGTAACTCATGATCCTGCTCCTCGCCGTGCTGACCTTGTTTTTGAGCCAAACCTTCCCGCGCTGCGCCCTGTATGGGCGCAGCTCGACCGGGGACAACGGATGGCCGTGCAAATTTACTTGCCGCGGCTGCGACCGATATAGATTGCCAGCAGGATGATCGCGCCCTTGATGATGTTCTGAATGTAGGGCGACACACCCATCAGATTGAGCCCGTTGTTGAGCACGCCGAGCATCATGGCGCCAATCAGAGTGCCAATGATTGCCCCGCGCCCACCGGCAATGGCAGCGCCACCCAAGACTACGGCGGCGATGGCATCCAGCTCGAAGCCGACGCCTGCGTTGGGTTGCCCACTCATCAAGCGCGAGGTCAGAACGATGCCCGCTATCGCGGCAGTCAGCCCGCTGAGCATATAAACCAGGAGTTTGTAACGCGCCACGCGCACGCCACTCAGACGCGCCGCCTCTTCATTGCCACCGATGGCATAGATGTAGCGGCCAATGGGCGTCTTGTTCAGCAGCACGTACGCCAGGATGTACACCACGGCCATCACCAAAATCGGTATCTGCAAGCCAAGTACTTCGCCCCGGCCCAAAAAGGAGAAGCCTTGTGGCAGACCGGAGACGGGGTAGCCGCCGGTGTAGATCAATGCAAGGCCTCGAGCGATGCCCATGGTCGCCAACGTCACGATGATTGGCGGCATCTTGGCGTACGCCACAAACACACCATTACCGGCCCCGAACAAGGTGCCGACGGCCAAGCCTGCCAATATGGCCAGCTCAGGCGGCAAGCCTGCGACCATCAAGCCCGCCGTCAGGGTCCCCGACAACGCCATGACCGGCCCCACGGAAAGATCGATCCCGCCCGTCAGGATTGCGCACGTCATTCCCACGGCAATGATCGCGATGATCGAAACCTGGCGCAGCACGTTGCTCAAGTTGCTGGCGGTGAGAAAGTTGTCATTGGCCAAGGCCATCGCGACGAAAATCACGACGAAGCCGATCAAAGGGTAAAAAACAGGTGACTTGCGCCACTTGTTCAGTTGCACATTCATCTTCGAATGCTCCTGGTTCTGAACATTGGTTTCAGTGACGTTGCTCATCGACGCTCCCTCCTGTGGCATGCAGCATGATTTCGTTGGAATTCACCGCATCGCCCGAGAGCGTGGTGACAATCCGGCCCTGGCGAAACACTGCAACGCGATCACTGACGCCGACGACTTCCGGCAGCTCGGAAGAGACCATGATGATCGACACACCCAGCTCAGTAAGTGCGCGCATCAAACGATAAATCTCGGCCTTGGCCCCGACATCAATCCCGCGTGTGGGCTCGTCGAAGATGAGGACCTTGCACTCATGATTGAGCCAGCGGGCGATCACCACTTTTTGCTGGTTGCCACCGCTGAGATTGCCTACCGGGCAGTTGTGGTCAGGGGCCTTGACGCGCACCTTGCGCATCAACTCATCCACGACCCGGCCCTCGTCGCCGCGATCGATGAGCCCGAATTTGCCGCAGTGTTTGCCGAGGTTGTTGAGGGTGATGTTTTCACGGATCGAAAAGGGCAGGATCAAACCCTCGGTCTTGCGGCTTTCCGGGAGCAGTCCGATCCCGCAATTAAGTGCGTCCGCTGGCGACTTGAGGCATTCGGGCCGGCCATTGACCAGCACGTCTTTATGATGGACTGACCTGGCTCCCAACAACCCCATGACCAACTCGGTACGGCCAGAACCTACCAGCCCGGCAAAGCCGAGAATTTCGCCTTTGTACAACTTGAAGCTATTGACTGGAGCACTTGGGTTCAGCTGAATTGCGCGCGCGTCAATAACGACTTCCTGGCAGTCGCCATGGCTCGATTTGCGCGGGAAGTTCTGGTCGATCTTACGGCCGACCATCATCTCTACCAGATCATCGATTGCGGTGGTGCTGACCTCGCACTCCCCCACCATGCACCCATCACGCAATACGGTGATGCGGTCACAGATCTCATAAATCTCATCCATGTGATGGGAGATGAAAATCATCCCCACGCCCTGGGCTTTCAGCTCGCGCATGATCCTGAACAAATGATCCGCTTCACCGGGTGTCAGGGTTGCCGTGGGTTCATCGAGGACCAAGATGCGGGCATTGAGGGACAACGCCTTGGCAATTTCCACAAACTGCTGTTCGGCGACACTCAGGTTTTCCACAGGCACTGTCAGATCAATCCGCACCCCCAGGCGCTGAAAAATCGCCAGCGTTTGCTCGCCCATGCTGCGCTTGTCGAGCATGCCGAAACAGTTGGTGCGCTCCCGGCCAAGGAAGATGTTCTCGGTGGCCGTGAGATAGGGAATCAGGCTGAATTCCTGGAAAATGATGCCGACACCGGCACCGATCGCATCGTGGTAGTTATGAAACTGCATTGGCCGGCCATCAATGGTGATCGAACCGGCATCCGGCGCGTAAATGCCGCACAGGATCTTCATCAAGGTCGACTTGCCTGCGCCGTTTTCACCGAGCAGCGCATGAATTTCACCTTCCCGAAGCTGGAAGCTGATATCGGTCAGCGCTTTGACACCCGGAAAGCTTTTTGAAATGTGATCAAGTGCAAGGAGACTGGACATGACGCATGACCTCAACGATCGAGAGACCTGCTCCACAGGAACCCGGGGTTCCCATGGAGCCAACGGAAAACCGCTTACCAGCTGAAGCTGGCAGCCTTGGCCCTGTCGATCAAAGTGACGTCCACGGGAACGGACGCCGGGACATTCGCGCCCCAGTGCCTGGCCAATGCAATACCCAGGGCCAACCGGACCTGATCACGTGGGTACTGGGCAGAGGTTGCGAGGAATTTGGAGTCTGCCATCTGGATAGCCTTGATCGCTTCTGGAGCGCCGTCGACGCTCACCAGCTTGACGTCCAGGCCGCTTGATTCAATCGCCGTCAGTGCGCCGAGGGCACCGGTGTCATTGACGCTGAAAATCCCCACCAGCGCGGGGTTGGCCTGCAGGATGTTCTCGGTCACGCTGAGTGCTGTATCCCGTTCCTGCTTGCCGTTTTGCTTGGCCACGATAGTCAGCCCCTTGGACTCCTTGACCGCTGCTTCACAGCCACGCACTCGCTCAAGGATCGGGACGACCGGAATGCCGTCGAGAATTGCAATGTCACCTTTGCCACCGACTTTTTCTGCAAGGTATTTGCACGCCTGATAGCCAGCATCGTAGTTCTTGGACCCGACGAACGAATCCAGCGGGCCCTGTGCCTGGGCATCGACAGCGATCACCACCACTCCCGCCTCATGTGCCGAAACAACTGCGGACTGGACGCCGACGGAGTCAGTAGGGTTGAGCAGCAAAATATCGATGTCACGCTGGATCATGTCCTCGACATCGCTGATCTGCTTTGAAACATCATGGCGAGCGTCGGTGATGATCACCTCAGCGCCGAGCGTTTTCGCGGCCTCTTCCAGTGCTTGCTTCATGGTTACAAAGTAGGGGTTGTTCAGCTCTTGAAAAGACATGCCGATTTTCAGCGCATCGGCCTGTGCCGAGGCGGCGAACATCGAGCTGCAGAAGATGCCTGCGACGAGGCCAGCGAGGTTGCTTTTCTTGAATGGATTCATGGCGTTTACCTTTGATTATTTTTATAAGGCACCAAATGTATACGTTAACATTTTTCTCTGCGACAACTTCCCGCTTGGGCAGAAAGGGGAATCGATACTCCGCTTTCAATCGATGCAGGACAGAATGTTAACGTGTACATTTATTTCAAGCTAGCACACCGATTTTGCCTTTACAATAACCGCACATTCAGTTTTGGGCGGCCCTGACCAAGAAAAACAAACTGATACAGGGCTCTCGCCAGCGTCGACAGGAAGCGTTATGACAAAACCAGGCAAGGCCACCATTACGGACATAGCCAGACGCGTCAATATGACGACCGTGACCGTTTCCCGTGCGCTCAATCAGCCAGAAAAAGTGAAAAAAGAGACGCTGGCGCAAATCTTGAAAGTGGCACGTGAACTTAACTACGTGCCCAACGCTTTTGCGCGCAATCTCAAAAGCCGCGAGAGCCGCCTCTTTGGCCTGATCACCGCCAGCCTGGATAACCCCTTTTACGGCGAGACCATCAAGGCAATCACCCGTGAAGCGAAGAAAAGGGACTATTCGCTCCTGCTGTTCGACACGGATGGGTCGCCGGAGCTTGAGGCACGGGCGGTCGATACGCTGTTGAGCTATCAGGTGGCCGGGATCATTTTGTCGGTGATTTCCGATGACGATGATTACCACCCCGCGTACCTGCCAAAACTGGAAATGGCTGATATTCCTGTGGTCCAGATCGACCGAAAGTTGGCTGGCGCGCCCTTTGCCGGGGTCTACCTGGACAATCAGGAAAGCGGATATCAGGGCGCACGTGCGCTTCTGGCGCAAGGGCATCGGCGCTTCCTGGTCGTTGGTGGGCCACAAAGGTCCAATATCACCCTGTCCCGAATCGAAGGTATCCGGCGTGCGCTGGATGAGAACCGCGAACCAACGACCCTGGAGGTTCTGCACGGTGATTACACCCAGGCACCCGCCAGAGAAGCGGTAAACGCCTACCTCAAGAGCGGCAAGCGCCCCGACGCGATCTTCGGGCTCAACATACTGATCACCCTGGGCTCCCTCGAAGCCATGCGCCAGCACGGCTTGAGCCGATCGGATATCGAACTCTTCAGCATCGACCAAGTGCCCTATGCCGGCGTCTTCGGCGACCCTATCCCCTGCATCAGCCATAACACTTATGAGCTGGGCTTGAGCGCCGTCAACATGCTCCTGGACAAGATCGAAAACCCGCTCCATCGCTCGGCTGACATGACTGTCAAAGGCAAACTGCTGCGCTGATTCGAGTCAGAAACAGGAAGACGCCTGGGCGAAACTGGACGCAAGAGCCAGGCGCCAGCGAAAAAATGTAGACGTTGACATTCATCGGACCAGCTCTATACATTCTTTGCGTGGACGTTTTTTCGACTGAAAAATGTAAACGTCAACATCACTCCAACAACAAGATGATCTCATCGGCGAGATTCAAAAGGAGAGCACTGATGGCTTACGCACTTGAAGGCAAAGTGGCTGCAGTAACAGGCGCGGCATCGGGTATTGGTCTGGCAACGGTTGAAGCAATGATTGCCGCCGGTGCTCGCGTTGTATTGATTGATCGGGACGAACCAGCGCTTAAAGCAGCCTGCGAGCGTCTTGGCGAAGCAGCAATGCCGTTGGTCATTGATCTACTGGATCCACAGAGCTGCGCAACCTTGCTTTCGGGTGTGCTGGAGAAAGCCGGGCAGCTCGATATCCTCTACGCCAATGCCGGCAGCTATATCGGCGGCGACCTGATTGAAGCCGACTCGGCGGGCATTGACCGCATGTTGAATCTCAACATCAATGCGGTCATGAAGAACGTTCACGATGTGTTGCCACATATGATTGAGCGCGGGACCGGCGACATTATTGTGACCGGCTCGGTCGCTGGCCATTTTCCGGTTTCGTGGGAACCGGTCTACGCGGCGTCCAAGTGGGCTATCAACTGCTTCGTGCAAACGGTACGCCGGCAAGTCAATAAACAGGGGATCCGCGTCTCTGCGGTCTCCCCCGGCCCGGTTATCAGCGCCCTCCTTGCCGATTGGCCCGCAGAAAACCTGAAAAAAGCCAAAGAGAGCGGCAGCCTGATTGAGCCGTGTGAAGTCGCGGATGCCGTGATGTACATACTGACCCGCCCGCGTCATGTGACCATTCGGGACATGATTGTCCTGCCTTCCGCTTTCGATATGTAGGCATAAACCAAGGTGCAGGATTGGCCGCAGAGTAAGCCGAACAAATCCATTGTTCGGCTTACTCACGTCAATCATCGAGCAGCCGAGCCATAGACACTTTCTTGCCAGCGTACTCACACCCTCATTTGCCCCTCCCCCCCCTATCTGCTAGTGTCGCGCCCGTTTACCGTCAACCGGAATAGCCGCCATGGCCCGCAAAAAAGTTGCACTCGATTTCGAACAATCCCTCGCCGACCTGCAAATCCTGGTCGAGCGTCTGGAGAACGGCGAGTTGTCGCTGGAAGACTCGTTGACGGCATTCGAGCAAGGCATCGGCCTGACCCGCGATTGCCAGAGCGCGCTCGCGCAGGCCGAGCAGAAGGTCCAGGTATTGCTCGAGCGTGACGGGGAGTTGGCCGAAGAACCTTTCGACGCGGAACAACCTGAATGATCGATGCCTATCAAGCCAGCAGCCAGGCACGGGTGAATGCAGCGCTGGAGCCATTGTTTATTGCTCCTAGCCCCGAATTGCAGCGTCTGTATCAAGCCATGCGCTACAGCGTGATGAACGGCGGCAAACGCGTACGGCCTTTACTTGCCTATGCCGCATGCGAGGCATTGGGCGCCGCAGCAGAGCAAGCCAACGGCGCGGCCTGTGCGGTGGAGTTGATTCACGCTTATTCCCTGGTGCATGACGACTTGCCGGCGATGGACGACGACGATCTGCGTCGCGGCCAGCCCACTACCCATAAAGCCTTTGATGAAGCCTGCGCGATTCTTGCCGGCGACGGTCTGCAGAGCCTGGCGTTCAGCGCGTTGCTCGACCCGCGCTTGAGCGATGCCAGCGCCGAGATCCGCTTGCGCATGGTTACGGTGCTGGCAATGGCCGCTGGCCCGGCCGGCATGGTCGGCGGCCAGGCCATCGATTTGGGCTCGGTCGGCCTCAAGCTTGACCAGCGCGCCCTGGAATATATGCACCGCCACAAGACCGGCGCGCTGATCGAAGCCGCCGTGCAACTCGGCGCCCTGGCCAGCGGGCGTGCCGAAGCCGCGCAACTGGCGGCCCTGCAGACCTACGCCCGCGCCATTGGCCTGGCGTTCCAGGTCCAGGACGACATTCTCGACGTTGAAAGCGATACCGCGACCCTGGGCAAACGCCAGGGCGCCGATATTGCCCGCGACAAGCCGACCTACCCTTCGCTGCTCGGCCTGGTCGCCGCCAAGGCCTATGCCCTGGAACTGCGCGACCTGGCCCTTGACGCCCTGCGACCTTTCGACGCGGCGGCCGAGCCGCTACGTGGCCTGGCGCGATATATCGTCGAGCGCCGGCACTGACAGCGACGCTGATCCCGACCGCATATCAGCCAAGTTCGGCGCTCTGCGTGGGCAGTTGACGATGCTTGAGGTAAACTGCCGCCTCTTCTATACCTATAACGATTCGCCTGATGCCCACGACGTTTCAAGAGATTCCCCGCAAACGCCCGTCCACGCCCCTGCTCGACCGTGCTGCCACGCCGGACGGCCTGCGTCGTCTGGGTGAAGCCGAGCTGGAAACCCTGGCCGATGAGTTGCGCCTGGAATTGCTCTACACGGTCGGCCAGACCGGTGGGCATTTCGGTGCCGGGCTGGGCGTCATCGAGCTGACCATCGCGCTGCATTACGTCTTCGACACCCCGGACGACCGGCTGGTGTGGGACGTAGGCCATCAGGCGTATCCGCACAAGATCCTCACCGGACGCCGCGAGCGCATGGCCAGCCTGCGCCAGAAGGACGGCATTGCCGCCTTCCCGCGCCGCTCCGAGAGCGAGTACGACACCTTTGGCGTCGGGCACTCCAGCACCTCGATCAGTGCAGCGCTGGGCATGGCCATTGCCGCCCGCCTGCAAGGCAGTGAGCGCAAGGCGATTGCGGTGATTGGTGACGGCGCGCTGACCGCCGGCATGGCATTCGAAGCGCTGAACCATGCGCCGGAAGTGGATGCCAACATGCTGGTGATCCTCAACGACAACGACATGTCGATCTCACGCAATGTCGGTGGCTTGTCCAATTACCTGGCCAAGATCCTGTCCAGCCGCACCTACGCCAGCATGCGCGAAGGCAGCAAAAAAGTACTGTCGCGTCTGCCCGGCGCGTGGGAAATCGCCCGCCGTACCGAAGAATATGCCAAGGGCATGTTGGTTCCCGGCACGCTGTTCGAGGAGTTGGGCTGGAACTATATCGGGCCTATCGACGGCCATGACCTGCCGACGCTGATCGCTACCTTGCGCAACATGCGCGACCTCAAGGGCCCGCAGTTCCTGCATATCGTCACCAAAAAAGGCAAAGGCTTCGCCCCAGCGGAAGTCGACCCGATTGGTTATCACGCCATCACCAAGCTCGATCCCCTGGACGCTCCGGCAGCGGCGCCGAAGAAAGCCAGCGGACCGAAGTATTCCGGTGTGTTTGGCGAATGGTTGTGCGACATGGCCGCCGCCGATCCGCGCCTGGTGGGAATAACCCCGGCGATGAAGGAAGGCTCCGACCTGGTGGCGTTCAGCGAGCAATTCCCGCTGCGCTACTTCGACGTGGCGATTGCCGAACAACACGCGGTGACCTTTGCGGCCGGCATGGCCTGCGAAGGTGCCAAGCCGGTGGTGGCGATCTATTCCACTTTCCTGCAGCGGGGTTATGACCAGTTGGTCCATGACGTGGCGGTGCAGAACCTAGACGTGCTGTTCGCCATCGACCGTGCCGGCCTGGTGGGTGAAGACGGCCCGACCCACGCTGGCAGTTTTGACTTGTCCTACTTGCGCTGCATCCCCGGCATGCTGGTGATGACCCCAAGTGACGAGAACGAACTGCGCAAGATGCTCAGCACCGGCCACCTGTACAACGGCCCGGCCGCCGTGCGTTATCCGCGCGGCAATGGCCCGAATGCGCTGATTGAAAAAGACCTGGAGCCGATCGAGATTGGCAAGGGTATCCTGCGCCGCCAAGGCAAGTGTGTCGCCCTGCTGGTGTTTGGCGTGCAATTGGCCGAAGCCTTGAAAGTCGCCGAGAAGATCGACGCGACCGTGGTGGACATGCGTTTCGTCAAACCGCTGGATGAAGCCATGGTGCGCGAGATTGCCGGCAGCCATGAGTTACTGGTGACCGTCGAAGAAAACGCCATCATGGGCGGTGCCGGCGCGGCCGTCAGCGAGTTCCTGGCACGCGAGAACATTCTCAAGTCGGTGCTGCACCTGGGCTTGCCAGACGCTTATGTCGAACACGCCAAGCCCGCGCAAATGCTCGCGGAATGCGGGCTGGACGAAGCCGGTATCGAGGCAGCAGTGCGCGAGCGTATGACCTTGCTCGGCGTGTAACCAGCCCCCGGTAGAACCCGGATCAAATGGTGGGAGCGAGCTTGCTCGCGATAGCGGTCCACATCGGTGCTGGATGTGCCACCGCAATCGCAGGCCAGCCAGCTCCCACCTTTGTTTTGTATTGCCTTGAAAGCCAGGGACAGCCCATGAAATATCTTCGCGTTGCCCTTCCACTGCTGTTGTTGCCCGCCCCGCTCTTGCTTGCCGACACCCGCGATGCTGCCCTGAAGCTTTCCGATGTAGTGATCAGCGCCAACCGTCAAGTCCAGGCACGCAATGACAGCAGCGCAGCCAATACGGTGTTCACCCGCGATGACATCGATCGCCTGCAACCAGGCAGCGTGAGCGAGTTGCTCAACCGGGTGCCCGGTGTACAAGTCTCACAGGCTGGCGGGCGCGGCAGCCTCGCCAGTATCTACATTCGCGGCACCAAGTCGGCACAGAGCCTGGTGCTGGTGGACGGGCAACGCATCGGCAACTCGACCTCCGGCGACAGCAACCTGCAGCACCTGAACATCCAGCAGATCGAGCGCGTGGAAGTACTGCGCGGTTCGCGCTCGGTGATCTACGGCAGCGACGCAATAGGTGGGGTAATCCAGATTTTCACCCGTCGCAGCAGCGAATCCGGCCTGCAACCGCGTTTACACATGGGGTTTGGCAGCAATCAGAGCTGGGAGCGCAGCCTGGGTTTGTCCGGTGGCAACGAGCAAACCCGCTTCAACCTCGGCGCCAGCCTGGATGACAGCAACGGGATCGATCGCACCCATACGTCCTATCCCAGCGATGGCGACCGGGATACCTATCGCAATCAGTCGGTGAGTTTCAGCCTGAGCCATGCCTTCAATGACGACATCGAGGCGGGGCTGAATGTGCTCGATAACCGAGGCAAAAGCGAGTTCGACAATCCATTCGGGCGCTACGACGCCAACTATCAGGTGTTCCAGCAAAAGCCCTACAGCAAGTTCACCGTAAGCGGCGTCAGCAGCTATGTCGATGCGCGCATGAACGAGGCATGGACGTCCCGGATAGAGCTGGGCCACAGCGAAAATCGTGAAGAAACCCTCGACAAACTCAGTGACGACCGTAGCGTATTCAACACCTATCGCAACTCGCTGAGCTGGCAGAACGACCTGGTGCTCAACCCACAGAACAGCCTGATTCTGGGCGGCGACTGGTACGAGGATCAGATCAACGGCAGCACAGCATTCGCCGAAGACAGTCGCTGGAACCGTGCAGCGTTTATCCAGCACCGCTTTGAAGGGCAGTTATTTTCCACCGAGCTGGGGCTGCGCCGCGACCAGAACCAGCAGTTCGGCGGCCAGAACAGTTGGAGCGGCACGCTCACTGTGCCTCTGAACCCGGACAATGATCTGCTCTTGAGTTACAGCGAAGGCTTTCGCGCACCGACGTTCAACGACCTCTACTACCCAAACGACAATGGCTTTAAAAACAGCAACCCGGATCTGAAGCCCGAAACCTCCAAAAGTTACGAAGTGCAGTGGCGCAGCCAACTCAGCGATACCACTCGACTGGAAGCCTCGCTGTATCGGACCGATATCAAGGATGCGATTGTGTTCGGTAGCGACGGCCCGCAAAACGTAGCGTCGGCGCGCATCAATGGTTTCGAGGCGGCGCTCAAGCAAGAGCTGCTGGGCTGGCAGAGCAGCCTTGGACTGGCGCTCATCGACCCTCGGGACCGCGACAACGGCTACACCCTGACCCGTCGCGCCAGACGCACCCTGAGCCTGGACCTGGATCGTCAGTTCGACCAATTCGGCGTCGGCGCCAGTTGGCAAGCGGTCAGCAGCAGCTACGACGACCCGAAGAACCAGCAGCGACTGGGTGGTTACGGGCTATTGGGGCTGCGCGGCAGTTGGGCAGTCAATCCCGAGATCAAGCTGGACATCAAGCTCGATAACTTGCTGGACAAGAACTACAGCCGGGCACTGTATCAGCACCAAGGCAAACAATATGCTTACCGGGAAGAGGGTCGTGCGCTGATGTTCGGGGTAACCTGGACGCCGCGACTCTAAGCCTCAACGACCCAGGGCAATCACCCGGCACAACCTGGCCACCGCTTCCACCATCTGCGCGCTGGGCCGTTCCAGCCCCTTATCCGGAATGATCAACAAGCGCCCTTGTGCCACCGCTGCGACCTGGGGCCAGGCGCTCCAGGCAGCCAACTGGTGGTGGTCAGCCGCCAGGATCACTTCGGGATTGCGCTGCAATACCGACTCGACACTGACCTGCGGCGCTGGCAGCTTGAGGTCATCGAATACATTGCGCGCCCCGCACACACTCAGCGCATCACTGATCACCTGTCCGCCACCCACGGTATACAGTGGCTGATTCCACACTTGGTAGAACACACGCAATGGCTCGGCGCGCTGATACTGCTGACGCAGCCCGGCGAGGCGCTGGCGCAACTGCGCGGCCAATTGTCGGCCAGTCTCGGCGCGCCCCAACTGCCGGGCGATGGCTTCGATCTGGCTGGCGAGTTGTTCCAGGTTATGGGGTTCGGCCACGTAGACCGGAATGTTCAGGCGCTGCAGTTGCTCGCGCTGCGCAGGCCCGACGCTGCCGGGCCACAGCAGTATCAGGTCGGGCTTGAGGCTGAGCAGTTGCTCCATGTCCAACTGCCCGTAACGCCCGACCGATTGCACGCCCGCCAGTACCGCCGGCCGTTCGCCTCCGTCGAGTACGCCCACCAGCAGATCGGCAGCGCCCAGTTCGACAACAATCTCAGATAATGAAGGAGCGAGGCTGACAACCCGCTCAACCGCCATCGCCGACGCGCTCGCGGCCAGCAACAGAACCGCCAGCCAGGTGCGCATCAACCCAACTGACGCGGAATGCGGTACAGGTAGAACAACACCAGGGTCGACAACGCCAGCAAGCACAGCGGCACCGCTTCCAGGCCGACAAACACTGCCAGCGCACCGATCCAGGCAGGAAGCGCCGCCACCAGCAAAGCCGCGCGGCGACGGGCGGCCAGAGTGATCCAGGCCGCGGACTCTTCGGCGGTGTCGAGGGCTTTTGCGGTGGCGATCAACGCGTGTTTATAGGGGTGAAAATAACGCAGGCTGGCAAACATCGAGGCGGTGCCCGCAATGAAAAACGGCATTGCCAACACCGGCAGCAAGGGTTCGGCCTTGCCAAACACCAGATTGATCACGAACAGCGGCAGCAGGGCCAACGCCAGATATTGCCACCAGTTGACCGACAAGCGCCGCTTGACCTGGCCGCGCGTCACGCCCGATCAGCCTCGCCCTGGTGCTCGTTACCCATCATGTGGTCGAGCTTGCTGGCCTTGGTCGCCAGATAGAGCTTGTTATGGGGGTTGTGGCCGGTGTGCAGCGGCACACGTTCGGCAACGGTGATGCCCATATCGGTCAGGGCCTTGACCTTGCGCGGGTTGTTGGTCATCAAGCGCAGGGACTGCACGCCCAGGTGTTCAAGCATGGGCAGGCAGATGGCGTAGTCACGCTGATCAGCGGCAAAGCCCAGACGCTCATTGGCTTCCACGGTATCGGCGCCACCGTCTTGCAGCTCGTAGGCACGAATCTTGTTCAGCAAACCAATGCCACGGCCTTCCTGTCGCAAATACAGCAATACGCCACGGCCTTCACGGGCGATGGCCTGCAAGGCGGCTTCCAGTTGCGAGCCACAGTCGCAGCGCTGGCTGAACAAGGCGTCACCGGTCAGGCACTCGGAGTGCAAACGTCCCAGGACCGGAGCGCCGTCAGCGATATCGCCCAGGCTGAGGACGACATGTTCGCGGCCGGTGGCCTCTTCAAGAAAGCCATGCATGGTGAACGTGGCAAAAGGGGTAGGCAGCTTGGAAGCGGCGACGAAAGCGACGGGCACCGTGTGCTCCTGATTTCAGATTTCACAGAGGCGGGCATTGTAACAGCACGTTCCTACAGACGCTTAAGCTGAATTATCGCTGATAAAGATCAATCGGTTCGATTGGCCTTTGTCTTGGATCTATGGGCGTCAGAATGGATACGGCTGCTGCCAGCGCTCGAAGATCGGCTTCAGCTTCCCGCTGTCGACCAGTGCCTCCATGCGCTCGTCATACAGGGCCATCAACGCCCGCCCCCGAGCATTGTCGGTAAACCCCAGGAACAACCGCAACTCAGCGACATGAGTGAGCGCGAATGTCGATCTGTCCGCAGCCTGGCCAAGGACGTATTGCGCTTCGGTCAAGGCATCGATGTAGAAATCCGCCCTGCCGTGCCGCAGCATCGGCAAAATCCCGGTACGACGCTCGATCTGATTGAAACGGTGAATATTGGGCAGGTATTTCTCGTACTTGTAACCGCGCACCCAGGCCAGACGATAACTGCCCAGTGTCGCCAGGGTCGGCGCCGGGTTGCTCGCCAGCCCCAGGGCGTAGATGTGGTCGGAATCATAATGCCAGCGCGGGTAAAGCACACCTTCGGCCTCATCACGGTAGGCACCGACCCAGGCGTCGACTTCGCCACGCCGGGCCAGGCCGACTGATCGGGTGTAGGTCATGGTGCGAATAACGATCTTGATCCCGACGGGCTCAAACACTTCGCGCAACACATCCCAGGCCAGTCCGCTGCCATCGGCATTGGTGTAGTCATTCCATGTTTCGCTGGCCAGTTGAATCTCGCCGGGCGCCACGGGGGCGTCGTCGGCCCGGACCGAAGCGGTCAATCCACATAGCAGGATCAACAACCAGTGACGAACAACCATAACCACGACCTCAGGTAAAACACGGCTGGGTGGATGTATCAAGGTGCCTCGTGAAAATGTTGGTAGCCCCGATTTGTCGGAGTGATGTCCTGCCCGGCGTGGTCTACCAGAACGACCCCCTGACCTTGCTCTACGCGCCCGATCACCTTTACCGGCCAGCCGCTGGCCAGCAACGGTGCCAACTCGACTGGGGGCAGCGTGAACAACAGTACATAGTCGTCACCACCGCTCAACGCCGCAGACTGTGCCTCCTGTTCGCCGAGAAACGCCAGCAACTGTGCAGACAAGGGTAGTCGTTGTTGCTCGATCACCAGGCGAACCACTGAAGCCTTGGCAATATGCCCGCTGTCGGCCAGCAGGCCATCGGAAATATCCATGGCTGAAGTGGCCTTGCCCCGCAAGGCCAGCCCCAAAGCCAATTGCGGTTGCGGCGACCAGTAATGGGCCAGCAGCAGCTCGGCAATGGCAGACGGCGCGGTGCGCTGGCTCAGTACCAGGGGCAAGGCGCCGGCAGCGTTGCCCAGATCACCGCCGACACACAGCACATCACCCGGTTGTGCGCCGCCGCGGGTCAAGGCCTGGCCACTCGGCACCCGACCGAACACCGTGAGAGTCAGGCTCAGCGGGCCCCGCGTGGTGTCACCGCCCACCAGGCCAATGCCACAGCGCTGGGCCATGGCGTTCAAACCCTGGGCATAGCGTTGCAGCCAATCGGCCGAGACCGTGGGCGTGGTGAGTGCAAGGGTAAAGGCAAGCGGGTTGGCGCCCATGGCCGCCAAATCGCTGACCGCCACAGCCAGCGAGCGCTGGCCAAGCAGGAAAGGATCGCAGGGGTCGGCAAAATGCACGCCGGCCACCAGGGTATCGGTGGAAACTGCCAGTTGCTCCCCAACCGGGAGCGCCAGCAAGGCGCAGTCGTCGCCAATCCCCAGCGCAATGCCTTCGCCGCCCTGCGCACAGGGCGCGGCGGCGAAGTACTTACGGATCAGCTCGAACTCGCCCATCGGGGACTCAAGCGCGAATCAGCGCTTGTACGCCTTCACTTCGGCTTCACGCAGGCGCGGGGCCAGCTTGTCGAGCACGCCGTTGACGAACTTGTGACCGTCGGTCGAACCATAGACTTTCGCCAGTTCGATGCCTTCGTTGATCACCACGCGGTACGGCACGTCAACGCGCTTGAGCAGTTCCCAGGTAGACAGGCGCATCACGCACAGTTCAACCGGGTCCAGCTCGTCGATGGTCAAGTCCAGGCATGGCGCCAGGGCCGTGTCGATCTCGGTCAGATGGGCATGCACACCGTGCAGGATGTCATGGAAGTACGGCAGGTCAGCGAAGGTGAAGTCATTATCGACGCGAAACTGCGCTTCGATTTCATTCAGCGAGGTACCCGCCAGGTGGCGCTGGTACAGGGCCTGGGTCGCCAACTGACGTGCAGCGCGACGCTTTTCCTGCTTGGAAGGTTTGCCGGCGTCTGCAGGACGTGGCTCGCGTGGGTTGAAACGATCGCTCTCGTCGCTAATCACTTGGCCTCCAACTGCGACAGCAGGCTGACCATTTCCAGGGCGGACAAGGCAGCTTCAGCGCCTTTGTTACCGGCCTTGGTGCCGGAGCGCTCGATCGCTTGTTCGATGGAGTCTACGGTCAGCACGCCAAAGGCCACGGGCACGCCGAACTCCATGGAAACCTGGGACAGGCCCTTGGTGCATTCGCCAGCCACGTATTCAAAGTGCGGGGTACCGCCACGAATGACCGCGCCCAGGGCGATGATCGCCGCGTATTCGCCTTGTTGGGCAACTTTCTGCGCAACCAGTGGAATTTCGAAGGCGCCAGGGGCACGGATAATCGTGATATCGCTTTCGCTCACACCGTGGCGAACCAGGGCGTCCACGGCACCGCTTACCAGGCTTTCAACCACGAAGCTGTTGAAGCGGCCAACCACCAGGGCGTAGCGGCCTTTGGGGGCGATGAAGGTACCTTCGATGGTCTTCAGGGTCATTCGACAAATCTCTTAAAGAGCCGGGACGCGTGTATGACGCGCCCCTTAGTGATATTTGAACCGCGAACAAGGGGCGAAAAACGCCGGGTTTTATTCGGAGGGCACGTATTCTACTACTTCCAGATCGAAACCGGATATCGCATTAAATTTCATCGGTGCGCTCATCAGGCGCATTTTGCGCACGCCCAGGTCCCGCAGGATCTGCGAACCGGCACCGACGATGCTGTAGGTGGTCGGTTTTTTCACCGGCACCTGGTCAGCGGTTTCGCGGATATGGGCCAGCAACACGTCACCATCGACCGGGTTGCCCAGCAGCAGCACCACACCACTTCCCGCCGCGGAAACCGCAGCCATCGCGGCGCGCAGGCTCCAACGCCCAGGCTGCTTGACCATCAGCAGGTCACGCAGCGGGTCCATGTTGTGCACGCGAACCAGGGTCGGTTCTTCGGCGCAGATATTGCCCAGGGTCAGGGCCATATGCACGTCGCCTTCCACCGAGTCACGGTAGGTCACCAGGTTGAACTGCCCCAGTTCGCTGTCCAGCGGCTGCTCGGCAATCCGCTGAACGGTACGTTCGTGGATCATCCGATAGTGAATCAGGTCGGCGATGGTGCCGATCTTGATGCCATGCTCAGCGGCAAACGCTTCAAGCTCGGTGCGACGGGCCATGGTGCCGTCGTCGTTCATCACTTCGCAGATCACCCCGCTCGGCTCGAACCCGGCCATGCGCGCCAGGTCGCACGCGGCTTCAGTGTGACCGGCGCGGGCCAGGGTGCCGCCCGGCTGGGCCATCAGCGGGAAGATATGGCCAGGGCTGACGATATCTTCGGCCTTGGCGTCCTTGGCGGCAGCTGCCTGCACGGTGCGGGCGCGGTCGGCGGCAGAGATACCGGTGGTTACGCCGGTGGTGGCTTCGATCGATACGGTGAACTTGGTGCCAAACCCCGAACCATTGCGTGGCGCCATCAACGGCAGCTTGAGCAGTTCGCAGCGCTCGCGGCTCATGGGCATGCAGATCAGGCCACGGGCGTGCTTGGCCATGAAGTTGATGTGTTCAGGCTGGCACAGCTCGGCGGCCATGATCAGGTCGCCCTCGTTTTCGCGGTCTTCGTCATCCATGAGGATGACCATCTTGCCTTGGCGGATGTCTTCAACCAGTTCTTCGATGCTATTGAGCGCCACGCGGCACCCCCTTGGTCAGGATTTCAGGTAGCCGTTAGCGGCCAGAAAACTTTCGGTAATGTTACCGGCTGCAGGCTCTGCGGCCTTTTCGCCCAGCAGAAGGCGCTCCAGGTAACGGGCAAGCAAGTCCACTTCCAGGTTCACCCGGCGACCTGGCTGATAAGACGCCATGATGGTTTCGCTCAGGGTGTGGGGAATGATGGTCAGTTCGAATTCGGCGCCATTGACGGCGTTCACGGTCAGGCTGGTGCCGTCGACGGTGATCGAGCCTTTGTGGGCGATGTACTTGGCCAGTTCTTTCGGCGCACGGATGCGGAATTCCACGGCGCGCGCGTTCTCGCTGCGCGCCACCACTTCGCCAACCCCGTCGACGTGACCACTGACCAGGTGCCCGCCCAGGCGGGTGGTCGGCGTCAGGGCTTTTTCCAGGTTGACCGGGCTGCCGGCCTTGAGGTCATTCATCGCCGTGCAGTCCAGGGTTTCGCGGCTGACATCGGCGGCGAAGCCGTTGCCCGGCAACTCGACGACGGTCAGGCACACGCCGCTGACGGCGATACTGTCGCCCAGCTTGACGTCGCCGAGGTCGAGCTTGCCGGTTTCAACCAGCAGGCGTACATCGCCGCCTTTGGGGGTCATGGCGCGGATGCTGCCGATGGATTCGATAATGCCGGTGAACATGCAGTCCTCCTGGGGGCTCGGCGCAGGCCGGGAATTATACGCCCGCTGATGGCATAGGAATGGCAGTGACTCGCCAGTCGTCGCCTACAGCGCGCATTTCAGTGATCTTGAGTTGGGGCCCGTCCGCGAGCTTCTCAAGCGGCCAGTCCAGCAAAGGCCGGGCAGCAGAGCCGAGGAACTTGCCCGCGACGAATATCACGTATTCGTCCACCAGGCCCTGCTGGGCCAGCGCACCCGCCAGGCTCGGGCCGGCTTCCACCAGCACTTCGTTGACGCCACGGCCCGCCAGGGCGACCAATGCCGAACGCAGATCCACTTGGCCTTCAATGCCCGGCACCACCAGGCATTCGGGGCCCGTGGGGTATTGATTGTCGGGCGTCACGCAGGTGATCACCAACGCCGGGCCGGCCTTGAAGAACGGCGCGTTGAGCGGTACCCGCAGGCGGCCGTCGATCAACACGCGCAGCGGTGACCGGGACATGGCCAGCGCGGTGGTCTCTTCATCCAATCCCAACTCGGCCGCGCGCACGGTCAAGCGCGCGCCATCGGCCAATACCGTGTCGGCACCGGTCAGCACCACGCTGGCCTGGGCGCGCAGACGTTGCACGTTGGCGCGTGCCGCCGGGCCGGTGATCCACTGGCTCTCACCGCTGGCCATGGCCGTGCGACCGTCCAGGCTCATCGCCAGCTTGACGCGCACAAACGGCAGACCGTGCTCCATACGTTTGATAAACCCCTGGTTGAGCGCGCGCGCATCGCTTTCGAGCACGCCACTGCGAACCACGATCCCGGCCTGGGCCAGGCGCTGCAGACCACGCCCGGCGACTTCCGGATTGGGGTCCTGCATCGCCGCCACCACGCGGCCAACACCGGCGTTGATCAAGGCATCGGCACACGGCGGTGTGTGGCCATGATGACTGCACGGCTCCAGCGTCACATAGGCGGTCGCGCCACGGGCAAGATTGCCGGCTGCGCGCAGGGCATGGACTTCGGCATGTGGTTCGCCGGTGCGAACGTGCCAGCCTTCACCGATTACCTGCCCGTCACGCACGATCACGCAACCTACCCGAGGGTTAGGATGAGTGGTGTACAGGCCCTTGCGCGCCAGTTCCAGGGCTCGCGCCATGTAGTGCGCGTCGAGGGTCGCTTGCTCAGCAGACAGTGAATTCATTCTTTGACCGGCTCACGGGCCAGGCGGTCGATCTCTTCGCGGAACTCGTTGAGGTCCTGGAAGCGTCGATACACCGAGGCAAAACGGATATAGGCGACTTCATCGAGCTTTTGCAGCTCGCTCATCACCAGTTCTCCAACCACCAGGGACTTGACCTCGCGCTCGCCGGTCGCACGCAGCTTGTGCTTGATATGCACCAGCGCTGCCTCCAGCCGCTCGACACTCACCGGGCGTTTTTCCAGGGCGCGCTGCATACCGGCGCGCAGTTTGTCTTCGTCGAAAGGCTGGCGGCTGCCGTCGGATTTAATCAGGCGCGGCAACACCAGTTCGGCGGTTTCGAAGGTGGTGAAACGTTCACCGCAGGCCAGGCATTCGCGCCGGCGACGTACCTGATCGCCCTCGGCGACCAGACGCGAGTCAATGACCTTGGTGTCGTTGGCACCGCAGAAGGGACAGTGCATGGTGGCAGGCAACAAAAAATGGGAGGGCCATGGTAGCGCATCCCCGTGGCAAGACAAGCCATAGCCTTTACGGTATATAGGCTGATCATTATGTTTGTTTATCTTTTGATCATGGATCTTTCCCGCTTTTGGAGCCGTACATGCCGCTACGACCGCTCGTTTTACTGACTGTTCTCAGCCTTCTGGTCGCCTGCAGCAGCGAAGCGCCAAAACCCGCCGCCCCTCAACCGACGCCCCAACAACAGAAAAAAATTCCCGGGCAGGAAGAACTCGGGCCGCTGCCGGCGCATCAGCGCGAAGTCAGTGGCACACTCAATGGCGTGCCGGCGGGCGCCGAAGTCGAGCTGGCGTTGCTGGTGATCGACGAACGCGACCGACCGCAACAACTGCTGGCCAGTAGCGTGTTGATCGGCAATAACAAGCCGTTGGCCTTCCGCCTGCGCTTCAACCCCCAGGCCTTTCCAACCGGCGGGCGCGTTGAACTGCGCGGTCGCGCCAGCCAGTCCGGGCAGTTGATCCTGCACTTGCCGGCCGTGCGTATCCAGCAGGCAATCACCCAGACCACCGGGCCATTGCAACTCGTCCGTGCGCCATGACGCCACCGCTGGACCTGCAACGTGCCTTGAGTGAGTTGATCGGCGACGCGCAACTGGTGGCCTGCCCGTTGCCTGATACCGAACTGTCATTATGGCTGCTGGACGCCGATAACATGGACCGCGCCTTCAGCCCCGAGGAAACCCGGCGAATTTTGCATGAGCCGCCCTACTGGAGCTTCTGCTGGGCCAGCGGCCTGGCGCTGGCGCGGTACCTGGCGGCCCATCCGGAGTGGGTAGCGGGCAAGCGGGTGCTGGATTTCGGTGCGGGCTCCGGGGTTGCCGCCATAGCCGCGGCTAAAGCCGGCGCTCTGGAAGTGGTGGCCTGTGACCTTGATCCCCTGGCGCTGGCCGCCTGCCGGGCGAACGCGCAGCTCAACGACGTGACGCTGGGTTACTCCGCCGACTTTTTTGCCGAAGCGGATCGCTTTGATCTGATCCTGGTCGCCGATGTGCTGTATGACCGGGCAAACCTGCCGCTGCTGGATCACTTCCTCACGCGCGGGCAACAAGCGTTGGTCGCCGATTCGCGGGTGCGGGATTTCCAGCACCCGGACTATCGGCGCCTGGGCATTCTTGACGCCTTGACCTTGCCGGACCTGGCCGAGCCCTGGGAGTTTCGCAAGGTGAGTCTGTATCATTCGCGACGCGCTTTCAGCCAGCTCCGCCAGCCCTTATAGTTGCCCCATTCCGCTTTCTTCGAGATGCCCCATGAGTGAGTCCACGCCGTACATCTTTGACGCCACGACTGCCACCTTCGACCAGGCGGTCATCGAAAACTCCTTCCACAAGCCGGTCCTGGTGGATTTCTGGGCCGAATGGTGCGCGCCGTGCAAGGCGCTGATGCCGTTGCTGGCACAGATTGCCGAGAGTTATCAGGGCGAACTGTTGCTGGCCAAGGTCGATTGCGAAGCCGAGCAGGACATTGTCGCGCGCTTTGGCATTCGCAGCCTGCCGACGGTAGTGCTGTTCAAGGATGGCCAGCCGGTGGACGGCTTTGCCGGTGCGCAACCGGAGTCGGCGGTACGGGCGATGCTGGAACCTCATGTGCAAATGCCACCACCTGCAGCAGCCGACCCGCTGGAACAGGCCCAGGCGCTGTTTACCGAAGGCCGCATCAGCGATGCCGAGGCTGTACTCGTGACCTTGCTCGGGGAAGACAATACCAACGCCGCCGCGCTGATTCTCTATGCACGTTGCCTGGCCGAGCGCGGTGAGCTGAGTGAAGCGCAAGCCGTACTCGATGCCGTCAAAAGCGACGATCACAAGGCCGCCCTGGCCGGCGCCAAGGCGCAGATCACTTTCCTGCGCCAGGCTGCCGACTTGCCGGACGCCGCCGACTTGAAAAGCCGCCTGGCGCAAGACCCGCAGGACGACGAAGCCGCTTATCAATTGACCATTCAGCAACTGGCGCGCCAGCAGTACGAGGCCGCGCTGGAAGGCTTGCTCAAGCTGTTCATCCGCAACCGCAGCTACAGCGAAGGCCTGCCCCACAAGACCTTGCTGCAAGTCTTCGAATTGCTCGGCAATGATCACCCGCTGGTCACGATATATCGCCGCAAGTTGTTTGCCGCGCTGTACTAAGCGCTATCCGACCCACTGATAAAGCGGCGTATCACCGCCGCTGGTCACTTTGACCTTCACGCTATGGCGCAGGCGCACCAACAAGCGCTTGCCCGCCGCAGCGCTGCCCGTCAACTGCTCCAGCTGATCGGACAATTGCAGCCCCGTGAGCTGTCCCGCCTTGCACAGCAAGTCCTGGGCGGCCTGCCACTGGTGGTTGTCCTGGCTGACCGGCGACGGCGCGGCTACAGGCTCAACGCTGGCCGGCGCGGCCGTTTGTAATTGCGTCCCCAGGCGTGCCCAATCTGCGTCGTCGAGCTCCAGGGTCAAGTCCACGGGCAGCTCGCCGATGGTTCCACGAATTCGCAACATTGCTCGTCCTCCAGGTTTTTTTCTGACGAACATGCTCCCACGCGCCTTGCGCAACGCCAAGCAGCCGGTCAAACTCTCGATACTTTTGTTATAAGATCACATAACATAACCTTCATTTCTATCATTGGAGTTTCGCTATGCGCCGCCTGTTGCTCGCCTTGCCGTTTGCCCTGTTGCCATTGGCCATCGCCCAGGCCGCTGACGAACATGACCATGATCACGACCATGAGCACGGCAGCCTCGGTGCCCACGAGCACGGCGTCGGCCGTCTTAATGCGGTGCTCGATGGCCAGACCCTGGAGCTGGAACTGGAAAGCCCGGCCATGAACCTTGTGGGGTTTGAGCACCAGGCCAGCACCGATGCCGACAAAGCCAAGGTCGCCGCCGCCCGTAAACAACTGGAACAACCGCTGGCGTTGTTCAGCCTGCCCCAGGCCGCCGGCTGTGTGATCAACGCCCAGAAGCTCAACAGCCCGTTGTTTGGCGACAAACCCGCTGCGGATCATGACGATCACGACCATGCCACCGATGGCAAAGGCGTTGCCGCCCACGATCATGATCACGACCACAGTGAAATCCACGCCCATTACCAGTTCACCTGCGCAACACCAGGCGCATTGAAAAACCTGGATCTGGCGAACATCTTCAAGACCTTCCCCGCCACCCAGAAAATTCAGGTACAACTGATCAGCCCGAACGGCCAGCAGGGTGTTGAAGCAACGGGCGCCGCTGCCACCCTCAAGTTCTGAGTTCACATGACCCAAGCACTGATCGAACTGTCCGACCTGGCTTTCAACTGGCCCGGTCACCCACAGTTGCTGGATATTCCGGCATTTCGCCTGGAACCGGGAGAAACCCTGTTCCTCAAGGGCCCCAGCGGCAGTGGCAAAACCACCTTGCTGGGGCTCCTGGGCGGTGTGCAGAAGCCCACCGCCGGCAGTATCCGCCTGCTGGGCCAAGAGCTGAGCGAGCTGTCGGCCGGTGCACGGGATCGTTTTCGCGTGGACCACACCGGCTACATTTTCCAGCAGTTCAACCTGCTGCCGTTTCTCTCGGTACGCGAGAACGTCGAACTACCGTGTCATTTCTCCAAGTTGCGTGCGCAACGGGCGATCCAGCGGCACGGCAGCGTCGATCAGGCCGCCGCGACCCTGCTGGCGCACCTGGGTCTGAAAAATCCGGACTTGCTGGAGCGCCGCGCCGACTCGCTGTCCATCGGCCAGCAACAACGTGTCGCCGCCGCCCGCGCGCTGATCGGCCAGCCGGAGCTGGTGATTGCCGACGAGCCCACCTCGGCCCTGGACTACGACGCGCGGGAAGCTTTCATTAAGCTACTGTTCGCCGAGTGCCGCGAAGCCGGAGCCAGCCTGTTGTTCGTCAGCCATGACCAGAGCCTGGCGCCACTGTTCGACCGCAACTTGTCGCTGGCCGAACTCAATCGCGCCGCCACACCGCTCGAGGTCTGAGATGTATTTGTTTCGTCTAGCCATGGCCAGCCTGGCTAACCGTCGTTTTACCGCGATCCTCACCGCGTTCGCCATCGCCCTCTCGGTCTGCCTGCTGCTGGCAGTAGAGCGTGTGCGTACCGAAGCCCGTGCCAGCTTCTCCAGCACCATCAGCGGTACCGACCTGATCGTCGGCGCCCGCTCAGGCTCGGTCAATCTGCTGTTGTATTCGGTGTTTCGCATCGGCAATGCCACCAACAATATTCGCTGGGACAGCTTCGAGCACTTCGCCGCCAACCCTCGGGTGAAATGGGCGATTCCGATTTCCCTCGGTGACTCCCATCGCGGTTATCGGGTAATGGGCACCAACCAATCCTACTTCGAACACTACCAATACGGGCGCAAGCAGAACCTGCAACTGGCCAGTGGCCGCGCCTTTGCCACCGATCCTTTCGAAGTGGTGCTCGGCGCCGAAGTGGCCGATGCGTTGCATTACAAACTCGGCGACAAACTGGTGCTGGCCCACGGCGTTGCGGTGGTGAGCCTGGTCAAGCACGACGACAAGCCCTTCACTGTCGTCGGCATTCTCCAGCGCACCGGCACTCCGGTGGATCGCACGCTGCATATCAGCCTGGGCGGCATGGAAGCGATTCATGTCGATTGGCATAACGGCGTCCCGGCCCAGGGCAAAGGCCGCATCAGTGCCGATCAGGCGCGCAATATGGACCTCGCGCCCCAGGCGATTACCGCGTTCATGCTGGGCTTGAACAACAAGATTTCGACCTTTGCCCTGCAGCGCGAGATCAACGAGTTTCGCGGCGAACCCATGCTGGCGATCCTGCCGGGCGTGGCCTTGCAAGAGCTGTGGAGCATGATGGGCACCGCCGAAAAAGCGCTGTTCGTGATTTCGTTGTTTGTCGTACTGACCGGTTTGATCGGCATGCTCACGGCAATCCTCACCAGCCTCAACGAGCGCCGCAGGGAGATGGCGATCCTGCGCTCGGTCGGCGCACGGCCCTGGCATATCGCGACCCTGCTGGTTTTCGAAGCCTTCGCCCTGGCACTGTCCGGCGTGGTGGCTGGCGTCGCGCTGTTGTATGTGTGCATCGCCGCATCCCGTGGGTACCTGCAGGCCAACTATGGCCTGGACTTGCCGCTTGCGCTGCCAAGCCAATATGAATGGACGCTGTTGGGCGCTATTCTCATCGCCGCCCTGCTGATGGGCAGCGTGCCGGCATGGCGCGCCTACCGACAATCCCTGGCCGATGGCCTGTCCGTGCGTTTATGAGGACGTTTTCGATGCGCCGCTTGCTGTTCGCCCTGTTAATGCTGGTGGCCCTGCCTACTTGGGCCGCAGAGCCGAGGGACCTGTCGTGGCAGGAAATGATCCCGCCGGACGCCGTACCCGAAATCCCCAACATGAAACCTCTGCATGACCTGTCGAACTTGGCTGATGCGCTGGCCGCCGAAGCCGCCCCCGCGGCCAAGCAGGATATGCCCAACGCGCCGGTGGTGCAGAAGCTCGACGGCCAGCATATTCGCTTGCCGGGCTACATCGTGCCGCTGGAAGTCAGCGAAGAAGGCCGCACCACGGAGTTTCTGCTGGTGCCGTATTTCGGCGCCTGTATCCACGTACCGCCGCCGCCGTCGAACCAGATCGTGCATGTCAAAAGCGAAATCGGCGTGAAACTTGAAGAGCTGTACCAGCCGTACTGGATCGAAGGCAAGATGCTGGTCAAGCCGTCCACCAGCGAACTGGCGGACGCCGGTTATCAGATGGACGCCGAGAAAATCTATGTCTACGAATTGCCGGAGTAAGCCGGCAATCGCCAATTTTCATTAGCCTGCTATTTCATTGAGCTGAGTCAAAAGCTCAAGCCCGGCGATCTTTACCATTGGACACAGCCAACTAAAAACGTCCTTTGGAGTCCCCCATGCACAAGTCACTGCTCAGCGCCTCCCTCTTCGCGCTTGCACTCAGCGCCCCACTCGCCCATGCCTTCGAAGCGGGCGACATTCTGGTTCGCGCTGGCGCAATCACCGTCAACCCGAAAGCCGACAGCGGCAGCGTCAAGGTTGACCAGGGCCCGCTGGCCGGTGCCAACCTGGGCGGCAAGGCGACCATGAGCAGCGACACCCAACTGGGCCTGAACTTTGCGTACATGCTCACCAACCACATTGGTATCGAACTGCTGGCGGCCACGCCGTTCGAGCATGACGTGAAGCTCAAGAACACCGCCCTGGGCGCCGCCAACGGCAAGCTCGGCTCCCTCAAGCACCTGCCGCCAACCTTGAGCGTCGTGTACTACCCGCTGGACAGCAAGTCAGCGTTCCAGCCGTATGTCGGTGCTGGTATCAACTACACCTGGATCTACGACGAACACGTCGGCAGCCGCGCCGAGCAAGCCGGTTTCAGCAATTTCAAGGCAGAAAACTCTTGGGGCTGGGCCGCGCAGATCGGTATGGACTACATGATCAACGACAAGTGGCTGATCAACGCCCAGGCGCGCTATATCGATATCAGCACCAAAGCCACCGTCGACAACAATGCCCTGGCCGCAGGCACTCGTGCCAAGGTCAATGTGGATGTTGATCCGATGGTTTACATGGTGGGTATTGGCTACAAGTTCTAAAGCCAGTCCCTTAAAAAGGCGCCTGGTTCAGGTAATGCCAGCCATTTAGGCAAACGCCTGTGGGAGCGGGCTGGCATTACCTGAACCAGCCGCCTTTTTTATTGGCCGTGGCGGTAGAAGCGGTCAAGCAACGCCGGTAAACCTGCGCGCCACGCCCGCGGCTTGATGCCAAAGGTGTGCAGGATCTTCTTGCAGGCCAACACCGCATGTTGCGGTTCATCCGCGGCGTCTGGCCGCGCGGCGTGCGCCTGAGGCGTTGGGGACTCGACCGCCAGCGCATGAAAATTGCGTGCTTCGGTGAGGATCGCCTGGCCGAGGGCCACCGGCGTCGTGGCCTCCTGGCCGGCGTAGTGGTAAGTACCCCACAAGGGCGCGGCGCAATCGAGCTGTTTGAGTACCGAAATAATCACCCGTGCCGCATCGTCCACTGGCGTTGGATTGCCCCGTCGATCATCGGCCAGCAGCAACTGCTCAAGTTTTTCGGCACGCGCCAGGAAACGTCCCAGCTTGCCGTCGACGCTGTCATCGAGCAACCAGCCAAAACGCAACAGTACGTGCTGCGGGCAGGTGGCGCGCACGCTCTGCTCGATCCGCCATAACGCCTGCCCACGCAGGCCCAACGGCACAGGTTCGTCCTTTTCGCTATAGGCCGTGGCGCGCGAGCCGTCGAACACCCGATAGCTGGAGGGCTGCAACAAGGTGATGTTGTGGTGCTGACACAGTTCGGCCAGCCGTTCGACGGCCATCTCCTGCCCGGCCAAGCGGGTCTCGTTGACCGCTTCCGCCTGGAACCAGTCGAAATAATAGGCGAGGTTGATCAAGGCGTCAGGACGGGTGTCGTCGAGCAACTGGGTAAGGCTGGCGGCATCCCAGCCGTCCTGGGGTGGGCGCGGGGCGAGGAAGCCGATGTCTTCCTCTGCACCGAGGCGAATCAGCGCCTGCCCAAGGGCATTCCCGCCACCCAGTAACATAAGGCGCATTCGCATAGATTGAGCAGGCCCGGTCTGTTTGGAACGATGGCTGTTATCGACAGGCTGATGAGCCGTGCCGTGGGTATTTTCCAGATCGTTGCATTTTGCGGGTTTGTAGCGCAACCGTCACTCATAAAGTGCCTTGTGGCGCGCCACCCTTCTCGGCCACTGGTGCCGCGCGCCTGTGGCCGACATTGAACATGACGATCACGCATATCAACGCCGGTAGGGTGTAGGGAATCAGGTACCCGAGCAGCGCCTAGAGCCGCTGCACGTCGTCGATGCTGGAGCTGATGGCCCCGAGCAGGCCCCTCTACTAATAATTCCGGCTTGGCCGGGGCCCCGGGCTCTGATGCGAGCTCGGCGGCTTGCAGGGCGCCATTTCCGCAGAACAGCAGCATGCCGAGCATGCAAAGCAGTCTTTAAGTTCAGCAACACTGCGTGGTCCTTTGCAAAGGGTCTGTAAGGAACTGACGGGGTTGGGCCGTGATCGTTCCCCACGTGCGCCTGGTCGCCGGAGCTGCTCTTTGGAGAGATACCGTCCGTAGGGCCGTCGAAACTTTCTTTAAAAAATCACAGTCCCCCTAAAACACTCGTCATGTCCCTCAGCACTCACAGGAGCAACCATGACCGCGATTCACATCGGCATTTGCGGCTGGCGCTACAAGCCCTGGCGGGGGGATTTCTATCCCGAGGGGCTGACTCAAAGGCACGAGTTGCAATTTGCCTCAGGGGCGGTCAACAGCATTGAGATCAACGGTTCGTTCTATGCACTGCAAACGCCGCAGCGCTATGCCCAGTGGTACGCCGACACCCATCAGGCCGCCCTTCTCGCGCAGCACATGCCCCGGGAGCGTAAAAATCGGGAGGTATTTTGCTATTTCGATAACGAGATCAAGGTTCGTGCACCTTTTGATGCACGCCAGCGCCTGCAACGCTTTGGCCTGGACAAGGGCCTGGCCACACAGCCCGGAATTTTGCCAGGGCCGGGGGTCTTGCCATGACAGTGCCTGAACAGGTACCCGATACCATCACCCGTTTCAGAGTGCTGACGGTGAACACCCACAAGGGGTTCACCGCCCTCAATCGGCGCTTCATCCTGCCGGAGTTGCGCGAAGCGGTGCGCAGCGTGGCGGCCGACGTGGTGTTCCTGCAGGAAATCCACGGCACGCATGAGCATCATCCAAAGCGCTACAGCAACTGGCCGAGCATGCCCCAGTATGAATTCCTCGCCGACAGCATCTGGCCACAATTCGCCTACGGCCGGAATGCGGTGTACCCCCATGGTGATCATGGCAATGCGCTGCTGTCGAAGTTCCAGATCATCCAGCATGACAACCTCGACGTGTCACAAAGCGGCCATGAAAGCCGTGGCTTGCTGCATTGTGTGCTGCGGTTGCCCGGCCACACGAAGGATCTGCATGTTATTTGCGTACACCTGGGATTGCGCGAGGTTCATCGCCGCAAGCAATTGAAGCTGCTGACCGAGCGCATCCGCGAAATTCCCGAGGACGCGCCATTGATCGTCGCCGGTGACTTCAATGACTGGCGCCAGCAGGCCGACCTCAGCCACGCAGGCCTGCACGAGGTGTTTGTACAGGCCCACGGTAAACATGCGCGAACCTTCCCCGCACGTCTGCCACTGCTCAGGCTGGACCGCATCTATGTGCGCAACGTCAAGGCTCATCAGCCGCAGGTTCTGAGCGTCCATCCCTGGTCTCATCTGTCGGACCACGCGCCCTTGTCGGTGGAGATCGAACTATGAACGGTGCGCCCCTGGGAAAAGTCAGCGTGGAACACATCGCCACCGATCTGCCGCCGGACGCCGCCCAGGCCCGCGAGCTGGACTATGGCTGGCAGCCGGGCAACCGGATTGAGCTGCTGGAAAACGGCGAGGAGTACTTTCCCAAGGTATTCGAAGCACTGCGCCAGGCGCGTCAGGAAATCCTGCTGGAGACCTTTATTCTGTTTGAGGACAAGGTCGGTGTTGAGCTGCAAGACATTTTGATAGAAGCGGCGCAACGCGGAGTAAAAGTGCTGGTCAGCCTCGACGGCTTCGGTTGCGGCGAACTGAGTCCTGGTTTTCTCGGGCAACTGGCGGCAGCTGGGGTAACGGTGCAGATGTTCGATCCCGCCTCCAAGACCCTGGGCATTCGCACCAACTGGTTCCGTCGCCTGCACCGCAAGATCGTGGTGGTGGATGCCACTGTGGCGTTTATCGGCGGAATCAACTTTTCCGCCGATCACCTGGAAGACTTCGGCCCCGAGGCCAAGCAGGACTATGCGGTGCAGATCATCGGTCCGGCGGTGGCCGACCTGCACCACTTTGCCCTGGCACAAAGCGGCCGTCAGGCCCGCACGCGACGCGGCTGGCGCCGTCGCGGGCACCGGCTGGGGCTATGGGCAACCGCGGAAGGTGACGGCCTGGTGCGGCTGATCTACCGCGACAACCTGCAGCACCGTTCCGATATTGAAGACGCTTATCTGCAGGCGCTAAGCAAAGCGCAGCAGCGGATAGTGATCGCCAACGCCTACTTCTTCCCCGGCTATCGCTTGCTGCGCGAGATCCGCAATGCCGCTCGGCGCGGTGTTCACGTACAGCTGATCCTGCAAGGTCAACCTGACGTAATGATGGCCAAGTTGGCCGCGCGCATGCTCTACGACTATCTGCTCAAGGATGGCGTAGTCATCCACGAATATTGCCAGCGGCCGCTGCACGGCAAGGTAGCGCTGGTAGATGACGAGTGGAGCACCGTGGGTTCGAGCAATCTTGACCCGCTGAGCCTGGCGTTGAACCTGGAAGCCAACGTGCTGATTCGCGACCGCAAGTTCAATCAACAGTTGTTCCAACGCCTTGAAACGCTGAGCCGGAACCATTGCAAGACCATGCCGGAAAACCGAACCCCGCGCGGCTGGTTATGGCGGGTCACCGTGGGCTTTCTGGTGTTCCACGTACTGCGGCACTTTCCGGCATGGATAGGTGGGCTGCCGGCGCATAAACCACGCTTGAAACCCTTTGTCCAACCGGCCAAGAGCGAGGAACCATGAGCCAAGTCCAAATAACCGACAACAGCACATCCGGTTTCCTTAAGCGCTGGAAGAAACCCCTGACCATTGCGTTCTTCCTGCTGCTGATCGTGCTGTTCACCCTGCTTGCCCGGCGTATCGACTGGAGCGAAGTGTTTGCCACCCTTGCCGACTTCAAGTTGCGCACCTTGTTGATCGCGGCCGGGCTGACATTGTGCAGTTTCCTGGTGTATGCGTGCTTCGACCTAATCAGTCGCACCTATATTCGCCAGCCATTGCGCTGGAAGCAGATTTTGCCGGTGGGGATCATCAGCTACGCGTTCAACCTCAACCTCAGTGCCTGGGTTGGCGGGATTGCCATGCGCTATCGGCTGTATTCGCGACTGGGCGTGAGCAACAGCAATATCGCGAAAATCCTTGGCTTGAGCCTGGCCACCAATTGGTTTGGCTACATGGCCCTAGCCGGCGCAGTGTTCAGCAGCGGTATGGTCACACTGCCGCCTGGATGGAAGCTCAGCAGCGGTGCATTGCAAGGGGTGGGCGCCTTGTTGGTGCTGGTCAGCCTGGCTTACCTGGCAGCCTGCCGCTTTTCCCGGCGCCGGGCATGGTCGGTACGCGGCATCGAAATCAGCTTGCCATCCTTGCGCATGGCCCTGTTGCAATTGGCCCTCGGCGCGTTGAACTGGTCGCTGATGGCGGCAGTGATCTTTACCTTGCTGCCCAGGAACCTGGAGTATCCGGTGGTATTGGGCGTGTTGTTGATCAGCAGCATTGCCGGGGTGGTCACGCATATTCCCGCCGGGCTCGGTGTGCTGGAAGCGGTGTTTATTGCCTTGCTGCAACATGAAGCGTCGCGGGGCAGCTTGCTGGCGGGCTTGATTGCCTATCGGGCGATCTACTTTATCTTGCCGCTGCTGGTAGCGCTGGTGATGTATCTGGGCGTGGAAGCCAAGGCCAAGGCATTGCGGGTGAAGAAAACATCCTCTTGATCAATCCTGGGACTGGATAATGCTTAACCGCTCGCCCACCACCATTTCGGTCACCCAGCTCACGAGGATCGAGGTGTAGGCCTGCTGTGACACCGGGTCGCTCAGCGAATGGTCGGCGCCGTCGATGATCCGGTGCGTCAGGGAATGGGTCTGCTGGCAGGCGGCTCGATAACTCATGATGGTGGCGTGGGGTACATGGTCATCGGTTTCCGACTCGACAATCAGCACATCACCGGTAAATGCTGCACACGCGTGGAGCGCGCGGTTGGTCTGGGCGTTTACCAGCGTGCCGCGGTAATCGAGCAGATCGGCCTTATCCAGGTCGCGCTTGGGCGTGTGCCATTTCTCGTCGCGGTACAGGGCCGGTACCCGCAACGCCAGCCAGCGCACCGGGCGCAGGGAGGTGAGGATCGCGGCCAGATAACCGCCATAGCTGGTGCCCACCACCGCTACCGCCGACGTATCGATGGCAGGGTGCGCCAGCAATCGATCGTAGGCCGCCAGCAGGTCGCGTAGATTGTCCTCACGGGTGACCCGCGACAATGCGATGCCATTGTCGGCATGCCCACGCAGATCGAAAGTCAGGCACACGCAGCCCAGCCCGGCAATGCCCTTGGCCCGCTCCAGGTCTCGCTCCTGGCTGCCGCCCCAGCCGTGTACAAACAGTACGCCCGGGACTTTCGATTTGGGACTGAGGAACGTCCCGTTCATCTGCTCATCGTCGATTTCGATAGTGATGGTTTCACTTCTAGCCGTCATAGGATTTGACCGTTACATACTTGAGAAGAAAGTCGCTGTTGTGTGCCGGCCCTCGATAAACCTCAATCGCATCGACGGGCAAAGGCTTTTCGATATAGGTTTCTACAGATGACGCATAAACCGCCGTTTGCCCAGGGCTGTCGATGAAGCTCTGCAGCGCCGCGATTTCGGCACTGCTGGCCCCGCCAATGCGCCAGGATTGCTCCAGCACACCGCTGCGCGGATGCCCCTTATTGTCCAGGCCTTGGGCGATGTCGTAGTTGCGCCGCGAAGCGTAGAAGCCAGGATAGGCCTCATCTGCCGCGTTATCGAACACCTGCGCCTGGGTGATGGCCAAACGCACGTCATCCGGCAACTCAAGGGCCAGCAAATTTTCGTAGTAGCCCTGGACCACCAGCAGTTCGGAACCGCCATAGACGGTTTCACCCTGCCCGTCCTCGGTGAGGAATTGTTTACCGCAATAACTGAGGACATGACCGCCAATGAAGCTCTGCCCGACGCTGTGGGTCACCACTTCTCGCAGATCCTGCTCCAGCACGACGCCTGCGCCGAACAGCCGTGCGGCATCGGGTCGGGCAAGTACCCCATCGAATTCGTCAAGGCTGCGGATCACCTCCTGACCCCGCCCGGCGCAGGCATGCACCGGCTTCAGGCGAATCGGCCCGCCATACAGCATCTGTTCGGCTGCATCACGCGCGTCTTCCCATGCAAATACGCTGACCCCATCCAGCACCACCGCGCGCACTTTCTCGGAAAACTCCGACGACCACCCCTCGGGAGCAATCGCATCGAGGCTGCCCAGGCCATGGCTGATAGCCTTGGTGCAAATGAAATCATGATCGACATACCCACCCCACAGGTCCTCCGGCCCCTTGACGCCCAGGGACAGCGCCTGGGCCGGACCCACAAGGGTCTGGGTCGGCACCAGGTACACGTCTGGATTGGCATGCAATTGCGGGTTGTAGCTGCCGCTGTACTCAAGCCCGAGGATTTGCGCCAGCCAGCGGGCGAGTTTGATATTGGTGTTCACGTCATGGAGAGGCGCAGTCGGGCAAACCGAATAGGCGACGACGACTTTTTTGGGGTGATTGGAGTTCATGCGGCCCCCTTGGCGATCCAGCCAGTGTGTAGGGGATGAAGGTGCAGGGATCAGGCCAAGCTGGATGAAGAAAGATGAAGTTTTTGTAAATCAGCTAGATAAGTACCTGGTAATGGCCTCTGGCCTGCTTGGTTATGCACGACGCGCCTGAGACGAGGCTGCATTTTGCACGATCCTCGATTCAATTCCTGATGCCAGCAGAGTTTGCGCCAAAACGATGGCGGTAATCACTGGGAGTAAAGCCGGCGACTTTCTTGAAGAGCGCGCGGAAGGCACTCGGGTCCTGATAACCCACGGTCCAGGCAATGTGATCAATGGTTGAGTTGGTGAACTCCAGCATCTGCCGCGCTTTACCTACTCGCAGGTGTTGGCAGTACTCGGTGGGCTTGAGCCCGGTAGCGCAACGGAAACGGCGCAAAAAAGTGCGCTCTTCCAAACCGGCCTGCCGCGCCATTTCCGGCACCGAGACATCCACCGCGCCACTGCCTTGCAGCCAATGCTGGACCCTGAGAATCGCGCCATCACCGTGATTGAGGATCGGCGCAAAATTACTGCCGCACTGGCTGGCACTGTCGCGGTGCTCGATCACCAGAAAACGCGCGGTACTGGCGGCGATGCTGGGGCCCAGCAAGCGTTCCACCAGGCGCAGGCCCAATTCGGACCACGCCATCAACCCGGCGGTGGTGATCAGGTCGCCATCATCGACAATCGGCTTATCCGCCTCCAGGCGAACCGCCGGAAAACGCACGGCAAATGACTCAGCCGACGCCCAATGGGTGGTAGCGCAGCGCCCATCCAACAGGCCGCTGCGTGCCAGCATGATCGAGCCGATGCACACGCCCCCCAACACCGCGCCGCCCGCATGCTGCTCGCGCAGCCATTGCAACAGCGCCGGCGGAGCCTGCTGCTCGGAGAACTCGCCGATCGCCGGAGGAACCAGAATCGCCGTCAGAGGCACATCCGCACCCGGGTGGCTGGCAAATACGCGCTGAGGCAAACCACCGGCCTCAACCTGCCAGTGGCTGACCCGCAGCAGCGGCAACTGCTCGACCTGATATTCGGCGCCAATGCGATTGGCGACGCCAAACAGGTCGGTCAAGCCATGCACCGCTGCCATCTGCGCGCCGCTATAAATCAGCACGCCCAACTCGACAACTGCACGCTCCGCAGCCATTGTCAGTTTTCCCCCTGTTATTGTCGGTGTGGCCAATCCCCGAGCCACGCGCCAGGCACGATACTGGACGCATCAACCCATCACGAGACCCTCTACATGGCCAAGCAAGCACTCATCCTAATCGATATCCAGAACGACTACTTCCCCCAAGGCAAGTGGCCGCTTGACGGCGTGGAGGCGGCGGCAGACAAGGCGCAGCAACTGCTCCAGACTTTTCGCCAGGCCGGCGACACGGTGATTCACGTGCGCCACGAGTTCGAATCCGACGAGGCGCCCTTCTTCACCCCAGGCTCGGAAGGCGCGCATTTGCACCCCAAAGTGTTGAACGAAAACAATGAGCCTGTAGTGCTTAAACACTCCGTGAATGCGTTTCGCGCGACCAACCTGCGCGAACTGCTGGAGCAACGCAGCATCACTGAGTTGGTGGTGGTCGGCAGCATGAGCCACATGTGCATCGATGGCGTGGTAAGGGCTGCGGCAGATATGGGCTACAAGGTCACCGTCATCCACGACGCGTGCGCCACGCGGGACCTGGAGTTCAATGGCATGACCATCCCCGCCGCCCAGGTGCACGGTGCCTACATGGCCTCATTGGCCTTTGGTTATGCAAGCGTGGTGTCTGCCGACGAGTTCAACCGGGCTCAAGCAGCGGACTGACCCGCCCGCTACTTCAGCGGGTGGCGATGATGAACAGGCGCGGAAACGGCAACAACACCTTGCCGTCGGCCAGGGCTGGATAGGCCTCGGTGATTCGCGCCAGGTAGGCGTCGAGAAATGCGCTTTTTTCAGTGTCGTCCAGCGGCGCCAGGAACGGTCGCAATGCCGACGCCTTGAACCACTCCACCACCGCACCATGGTCATTGAGCGGATGATGATAGGTGGTACGCCATACGTCGACGGTTTCGCAGTGCCGGCCAAGCAGCTCGAAGTAATAGCTCGCGGTGTGGCGCACGTTGTGTTCGACCGCACCGATTTTATCCACCCAACGAACGTCCGCTGCCACTTCACGCGCCAACGCGTGGGCAGGCTCGTTGAGGTTATCCGGCGTTTGCACGGCCAATACGCCGGCGGGCGCCAGTTGGTTGACCAGGTGCGGATACAGCGTGCCGTGATCCGGCAGCCACTGCAGCGAAGCGTTGGCGAGGATCACATCAACTTTTTGTGACGGCGTCCAGGTGCCGATGTCGGCCAGTTCGAAGTGGAGCGCGGGCAACCTGTCGCGTGCGCTGACCAGCATGTCATCCGAGCTGTCCAGGCCGGTCACTGTTGCACTGGGGAAACGCTGCGCCAGGACTTGAGTGGAGTTACCAGGGCCACAGCCCAGGTCGACCGCGTTGCGCACGTCCATCTCCGGGATCGCCGCAACCAGGTCCCGCACCGGCCGGGTACGCTGTTGTTCGAACGTCGAATACTGCTTGGCGGACCAGGTCATTACCGCTTTCCTTGTTTTTGGAGATTGGCTACAGCCTAAATTGTGTGAGCGACAAGGACAAATCCAGAGATCCGCGCCCGTGTGTAGGCACTACATCTTTGATGCTCAGCCCTGGTGACTTCGGGTGATTGATACTGCACTGATCACGACACACTGACTTGCTGCACGCTCGCAAAACCCGGCTAACATTTCTGTTGATCCTCGCGGCTTTTTAGCCTGCCGATAATCGCTGAAGCCGTTGCCAGCGTAGTGTCCACGGACGATTTTTCTGGCTGCCAGTAGACAAATGGTCGTCTTTTCACAGGAGCTACGTCATGCCATATCTGAAAACTCGTGAAGGCATTGATCTTTATTACAAGGATTGGGGCAGCGGACAGCCCGTTGTGTTTTGCCACGGCTGGCCGTTGAACAGTGACAGTTGGGAATCGCAGATGCTGCACTTCGCCAGCAACGGCTTTCGCGCCATCGCCCATGACCGTCGGGGCCATGGCCGCTCAAGCCAGCCGTGGGAAGGCAATGATATGGACCATTATGCCGACGACTTGGCGCAGTTAATCGAACACCTGGATCTGTACAATGTGATTCTCTTCGGCTTTTCCACCGGAGGTGGCGAGGTGGCACGTTACATCGCTCGTCATGGCACCGCGCGTATAGCCAAGGCGGGGCTGATCTGCGCCGTGACCCCCTTGATGCTGGAAACGGACACTAACCCCAGCGGCACTCCCATCGAGGTCTTCAACGGGATGCGTGCTGACTCCATTGCCAACCGCTCCCAGCTCTATCTGGATCTGGCCAGCGGCCCTTTCTTTGGCTTCAATCGCCCAGGGGCCGCCGCCTCGCAAGGTCTGATCAACTCATTCTGGATGCAAGGCATGATGGGCGGGCACAAAAACACCTACGACAGCATCAAGGCCTTTTCGGAAACCGATTTTCGAGAGGATTTGGGCCAGTTCACTATGCCCACTCTCATCATCCATGGCGGTGATGATCAAATCGTGCCTATCCGGGCTTCAGCCCTGGAAAGCAAACGATTGATTCCTCATGCACAGTTACGGGTGTATTCAGGCGGCCCGCACGGATTGACGGACACCCACAAAAACAGAATCAACACGGATATGCTGAGTTTTGCGCAGTATTAGCTGAGGGCGAAAAAAAACCGCGCCGCCTGTCGGCGCCGCGGTTTTGTGATGCGTGTCACTGATGGCTCAGAACGGAATATCGTCATCAAAGCTATCGAAGTCTGCGGCCGGCTGCGGCGCGGCCTGTTGTGGCGCTGGACGCGACTCACGCTGTGGCTGCTGGCTTGGCTGCGGACGGGACTGCTGTGGACGTGGTGCCGCGTTGGACATGCCGCCCTGGCCTTGTTGGTCGCCTTGTGGACGGCCGCCCAGCAGTTGCATGGTGCCTTGCATGTCGACCACGATTTCCGTGGTGTAGCGTTTGATGCCGTCTTTTTCCCACTCGCGGGTTTGCAGCTTGCCTTCGATGTAGACCTGCGAACCCTTGCGCAGGTACTCACCGGCGATTTCTGCCACCTTGCCGAACATCGACACCCGGTGCCATTCGGTTTTCTCGACCTTCTGGCCGGTTTGCTTGTCGGTCCACTGCTCGCTGGTCGCCAGACTCAGGTTGGTCACGGCATTACCGTTAGGCAAGTAGCGAACTTCGGGATCCTGGCCGCATGTACCGACCAATATGACTTTGTTAACCCCACGGGCCATAACGTTCTCCTAAGCTGGGCGCGCTGTCGGCACTGGGTTGACCAGTTGCTCGAGCGTCGCGCGATCCAATAATTCGGTGTCTAGTTTGATGTAGATGGCGACTTCTTCAGCGACAACCACGGCATCGGTAACCCCGGTAACGGCCTTGAGGCGCTCGGCCAGGCCAGCTTCACGCATCGCTTCGGGCGATAACGGCAAGCGCAGACTCGTCACATAGGGAGGTTCGCGCATGGTAACAGCAAAGGCCAGCCAGAGGGCAGCCAGACCTGCGCATCCCAGGAACACAACCGACAAACCGCCATGCTGGAACATCCAGCCCCCCATGATGCCGCCCAGTGCAGAGCCAAGGAACTGGCTGGTGGAATACACCCCCATCGCCGTGCCCTTGCCACCTGCCGGTGAAACTTTACTGATCAGCGAAGGCAACGAAGCCTCCAGCAGGTTGAACGCGGTGAAAAACACCACCGTGCCGATTACCAGTGCCCGCAGGCTGTCGCCGAACTGCCAGAAGAATAGCTCAGTGAGCATCAATGTCGCGACGGCGCCCAGCAGAACTCGTTTCATTTTGCGTTTCTTCTCGCCATAGATGATGAACGGGATCATGGCAAAGAACGAAACCAGCAGCGCGGTGAGGTACACCCACCAGTGCTGCTCCTTGGGCAACCCGGCTTTTTCAACCAGGGCCAGGGGCAATGCGACGAAGCTGCACATCAACATCGCGTGTAATACGAAGATACCCAAATCCAGGCGCAGCAGGTCTGCATGCTTGAGGGTGGGCAACAGGGCTTGTCGGGCGACACCGGACTCACGGTGCTGCAATGTCCCTGTGGAGCGCGGCACCATAAACGCAACGATCACGATACCGAACAATGCCATGCCGCCCGTGACCAGGAACAACCCGTGCAAGCCGAAAGCACGCGTCAACAGCGGGCCAACTACCATAGCCACGGCGAACGACAGGCCGATGGTCATACCGATCATGGCCATCGCCTTGGTGCGATGTTGTTCTCGGGTCAGATCGGACAGCAGCGCCATGACCGCTGCGGAAATCGCCCCGGCACCTTGTAGGATACGCCCGGCAATCACGCCCCAGATCGAGTCGGACTGGGCCGCAAGCACGCTGCCCAGGGCAAAGACGATCAGCCCAAGGTAGATCACCGGCCGCCGGCCGATACGGTCGGAAATGATCCCGAACGGAATCTGGAAAATCGCCTGGGTCAGGCCATAGGCACCAATGGCCAGGCCGATCAGTGCGGGGGTCGCTCCTGCGAGATCCATTCCATAGGTCGCCAGTACCGGCAACACCATGAACATGCCAAGCATACGGAACGCGAACACCAGGGCCAGACCGCTTGCCGCTCGGGTCTCGCCGCTACTCATGCGTTCGCTGTGGGGATCGTGCATGGAAAAACCTCGTGTGAACCGGCGGCGATTCTACCAGTCCCATCGATTGAGAGGGTATATGCGGCGCTTTGCCGCGCAGGTTTCATGTAAGGCTGCGCCCGGCAATTTGACAGTGTATATTCATCCAGTCTTTAGCCGTATACTCCTGCATTATTTACGCCCGCCGTGCGAGGCCATCTTGGACAAGATCCTGATTCGTGGGGCTAGAACCCACAACCTGAAGAATATCGACCTGACCCTGCCTCGGGACAAACTGATCGTCATCACCGGCTTGTCTGGGTCCGGCAAGTCGTCCCTGGCCTTTGATACCCTGTATGCCGAAGGGCAACGCCGCTACGTGGAATCGCTGTCGGCCTACGCCCGCCAGTTCCTGTCGATGATGGAGAAACCTGACGTCGACACCATCGAGGGACTGTCGCCGGCGATTTCCATCGAACAGAAATCCACGTCGCACAACCCGCGCTCCACCGTCGGCACCATTACCGAGATCTACGACTACCTGCGCCTGCTGTATGCCCGCGTCGGCATTCCCCGCTGCCCGGATCACGACATCCCATTGGAGGCCCAGACCGTCAGCCAGATGGTCGACCTGGTGCTGGCCCAGCCCGAAGGCGCCAAGCTGATGCTGTTGGCGCCAGTGATTCGCGAGCGCAAGGGCGAGCACCTTTCGGTTTTTGAAGAGCTGCGTGCACAAGGTTTTGTGCGGGCACGGATCAACGGCAAGCTCTATGAGCTGGACGAAGCCCCGAAGCTGGACAAGCAGAAGAAACACACCATTGATGTGGTGGTCGACCGTTTCAAGGTACGTGCAGACCTGCAACAGCGTTTGGCCGAGTCGTTCGAGACTGCGCTGAAACTGGCGGACGGTATCGCCCTCGTGGCGCCGATGGACGACGAGCCCGGCGAAGAAATCATCTTCTCCGCGCGTTTCGCTTGCCCGATCTGCGGCCATGCCATCAGCGAGCTCGAACCCAAGCTGTTTTCCTTCAACAACCCGGCGGGCGCCTGCCCGACCTGCGATGGCCTGGGGGTTAAGCAGTTCTTCGACATCAAACGCCTGGTCAATGGTGAACTGACCCTGGCCGAAGGCGCGATACGCGGCTGGGACAGGCGTAACGTCTATTACTTCCAAATGCTCGGCTCACTGGCCTCGCACTATAAGTTCAGCCTGGAAGTACCCTTCAAGGAACTCCCGGCAGAGCAGCAGAAAGTCATCCTGCATGGCAGCGGCTCACAGAACGTCGACTTCAAATACCTGAACGACCGAGGCGATATCATCAAACGCTCGCACCCGTTCGAAGGCATCGTACCGAACCTGGAGCGACGCTACCGCGAAACCGAGTCGGCCAGCGTACGTGAAGAGCTGGCCAAGTTCCTCAGCACACAACCCTGCCCGGATTGCCGGGGCACCCGCCTGCGTCGCGAGGCGCGGCATGTGTGGGTCGGTGAAAAAACCCTGCCGGCGGTGACCAACCTGCCGATCGGCGATGCGTGCGACTACTTCGGCGTACTCAAGCTGACCGGACGCCGTGGAGAGATTGCCGACAAGATCCTCAAGGAGATCCGTGAGCGCTTGCAGTTCCTGGTCAATGTCGGCCTGGACTATCTCTCGCTGGACCGCAGCGCAGATACCCTTTCCGGCGGCGAGGCACAACGTATCCGTCTGGCCAGCCAGATCGGCGCAGGCCTGGTAGGCGTGCTCTACATTCTCGACGAGCCGTCCATTGGCCTGCACCAGCGCGACAACGATCGCCTGCTGGGCACGCTGAAACACCTGCGGGACATCGGTAACACGGTGATCGTGGTCGAACACGATGAAGACGCCATTCGCCTGGCGGACTATGTGGTAGACATCGGTCCTGGCGCGGGCGTGCACGGCGGTAATATCGTGGCAGAAGGCACTCCCGCCGAAGTCATGGCCCATCCAGACTCGCTGACCGGTAAATATCTATCCGGTCGGGTAAAAATCGCCGTGCCGGCCAAGCGTACCCCGCGCAACAAGAAACTGGCCCTGCACCTCAAGGGCGCACGCGGTAACAATCTGCGCAATGTCGACCTTGAGATTCCGCTTGGACTGTTGACCTGTGTGACCGGCGTATCTGGCTCCGGCAAATCGACGCTGATCAACAACACGTTGTATCCGTTAAGCGCCACGGCCCTGAATGGCGCGACCACCCTGGAAGCCGCCGCTCACGACAGCATCAAAGGTCTGGAGCACTTGGACAAGGTGGTCGACATCGACCAGAGCCCGATTGGGCGGACGCCGCGCTCGAACCCGGCAACCTACACTGGCCTGTTCACCCCGATTCGCGAGCTGTTTGCCGGAGTGCCGGAGTCGCGCTCGCGCGGCTATGGGCCAGGCCGCTTCTCGTTCAACGTCAAGGGCGGGCGCTGTGAGGCTTGCCAGGGCGATGGCCTGATTAAAGTGGAGATGCACTTTCTGCCGGACATCTATGTGCCGTGCGATGTGTGCAAGAGCAAGCGTTATAACCGTGAAACCCTGGAAATCAAGTACAAGGGCAAGAACATCCACGAAACCCTCGAAATGACCATCGAGGAAGCCCGGGTGTTTTTTGATGCGGTTCCGGCGCTGGCGCGTAAGCTGCAAACGCTGATGGATGTTGGCCTTTCATACATCAAGCTCGGGCAATCGGCGACAACGCTCTCCGGCGGTGAAGCCCAGCGAGTGAAGCTGTCTCGTGAGCTGTCCAAACGTGACACTGGTAAAACCCTGTACATCCTTGATGAGCCAACCACAGGTCTGCACTTCGCGGATATTCAGCAACTGCTGGATGTGCTGCATCGCTTGCGCGACCACGGTAATACAGTCGTTGTCATCGAGCACAACCTGGACGTAATCAAGACTGCCGACTGGCTGGTAGACCTTGGCCCGGAAGGCGGCTCCAAGGGTGGCCAGATCATTGCGGTGGGTACACCGGAGCAAGTCGCCGAGATGTCACAATCTCATACCGGTTATTACCTCAAGCCACTGCTGGAGCGCGACAAGGCCTGATTTTAACGCGCCTACGAAAAAGCCCCTGTCACTTCTCGGTGACAGGGGCTTTTTTGTCGCTGACGGAGTCAGAACTGCGATTGCAGGTAATTCTCCAGGCCGACCAGCTTGATCAGACCCAACTGCTTTTCCAGCCAATAGGTGTGATCCTCTTCGGTGTCGTTCAATTGGACCCGCAGGATTTCCCGGGTGACATAGTCATTGTGCTGCTCGCACAACTCGATGCCTTTGCACAGGGCTGCACGGACTTTGTACTCCAGACGCAGGTCAGCGGCCAACATCTCCGGCACGGTACTACCGGTATCCAAGTCGTCGGGACGCATGCGCGGCGTGCCTTCGAGCATCAGGATACGGCGCATCAGCGCATCGGCGTGCTGAGCCTCTTCTTCCATTTCGTGATTGATACGCTCGTAGAGCTCAGTGAAACCCCAGTCCTCGTACATCCGCGAGTGAATGAAATATTGGTCACGAGCTGCCAGTTCGCCCGTCAGCAACGTGTTGAGATAATCGATTACGTCGGGGTGACCTTGCATCGCCCTGAATCTCCCTGCTTGAAAGTCTGTAGTTTGAACCATGCTGACTTTCAGGTCACGGGATGAACGGCAGAAAAGCGAAGATTTTCAGAGAAAAGCAGCCGAAATAACGCAAAAACCGCCCAAATGAGGGCGGTTCTGCTTATCACTTAGAGTTAGTTAAGCGATACACCCAGTGCTTTTGCGATTCCTTCTCCATAAGCCTGATCGGCCTTGAGAAAGTGTTGCAATTGACGCTGGACCACGTCGCTTGAAACACCATCCATCGCACCGGCGATGTTGTTGATCAGCAGCGCTTTCTGCTCATCATTCATCAAGCGAAACAGTGCCCCGGCGTGGCTGTAGTAGTCGGAATCCTCGCGGTGATCGTAACGATCAGCCACGCCGCTAAGTGCCAAGGCTGGCTCAGCGTATTGCCCAGCCTGTTTCGGTGCATCGGCGTAGCTGTTGGGCTCGTAGTTCGGAGCCGCGCCGCCGTTATTGCCAAATGCCATGGACCCGTCGCGCTGATAGCTGTTGACCGGGCTGCGAGGGGCATTTACCGGCAATTGCTGGTGATTGGTGCCGACGCGGTAGCGGTGAGCATCCGCGTACGCAAACACGCGACCTTGCAGCATGCGGTCCGGAGAAAGACCGACACCAGGAACCATGTTGCTCGGGCCAAACGCCGCCTGCTCGACTTCAGCGAAGTAATTGAGCGGGTTACGGTTCAACTCCAACTCACCGACCTCAATCAACGGAAACTCTTTTTGCGACCAGGTTTTGGTCACGTCGAACGGGTTCTCGTAATGAGCGTTGGCCTGAGCCTCGCTCATGATCTGAATGCACACACGCCATTTCGGGAAATCGCCGCGCTCAATGGCGCCAAACAGATCACGCTGGGCGTAATCGGGATCAGTACCTGCCAGGCGCGCTGCGTCTGCCGGCGTCAGGTTCTTGATGCCTTGCTTGGTCTTGTAATGCCATTTCACCCAGTGACGCTCGCCGCTGGCGTTGATCAAGCTGTAAGTGTGGCTGCCAAAGCCGTGCATGTGGCGGTAGCCGTCCGGGATGCCACGGTCCGAAAACAGAATGGTGACCTGATGCAGCGCCTCAGGGGAGTGCGACCAGAAGTCCCACATCATCTGCGCGCTTTTCAAATTGCTCTGAGGAAGGCGTTTTTGGGTATGGATAAAATCGGGGAATTTCAGCGGGTCGCGGATAAAGAACACCGGAGTGTTATTACCAACAATGTCCCAATTGCCTTCTTCGGTATAGAACTTCAAAGCGAAGCCCCGCGGGTCTCGCTCAGTGTCTGCCGAGCCGCGCTCACCCCCTACGGTAGAGAAACGCAGAAAAGTCGGCGTTTGCTTACCCACGGACTCAAACAACTTGGCGCTGGTGTATTGAGTGATGTCTTTGGTGACAGTGAACGTACCGTAGGCACCCGAGCCTTTGGCGTGTACACGACGCTCCGGGATGTTTTCACGGTTGAAATGGGCAAGCTTCTCGATCAGATGAAAATCGTCGAGCAACAACGGGCCGCGGGGGCCGGCGGAACGGGAGTTCTGGTTATCTGCAACAGGCGCGCCGCTGGCGGTGGTAAGGGTTTTGTTCTGGCTCATGCTCAATCTCCTCAGGTCAGTCTTGGAACTGCCGGCTAATCGGCTTGGTGGGAGTATTGACCATCAAGATGACGTCATCAAATTCATTAAATCATGAGCTTTGATAGAGAATAACTAACGAACCTTTCCAGCAGATAGCTGCTTTGGATCTAAAGGTCGACTTAAAAACCGCCAACTTTCTTTACGGCCACAAAAAACCGGGCACTAGGCCCGGTTCTTCGTTGCAGACTGTCGTCTTACTCGGCAGATACAGCTTCGCCAGCAGTAGCACGATCAACCAACTCGACGTACGCCATAGGAGCGTTGTCGCCAGCGCGGAAGCCGCACTTGAGGATGCGCAGGTAGCCACCCTCACGGGTAGCGTAACGCTTGCCCAGGTCGTTGAAGAGCTTACCAACGATAGCTTTCGAACGAGTACGGTCGAAAGCCAGACGGCGGTTAGCCAGGCTGTCTGTCTTGGCCAAAGTGATCAGCGGCTCAGCAACGCGACGCAGTTCTTTAGCTTTCGGCAGTGTAGTTTTGATCAGCTCGTGCTCGAACAGCGACACCGCCATGTTCTGGAACATGGCCTTGCGGTGCGAGCTGGTACGGCTCAGGTGACGACCACTTTTACGATGACGCATGGTTCATTCCTTACCAAACTCACGTTCGGTGATTACGACGATCAGGCAGTCGCCTTGTCGTCCTTCTTAAGACTTGCAGGCGGCCAGTTGTCGAGGCGCATGCCGAGGGACAGACCGCGGGAGGCCAGAACGTCCTTGATTTCAGTCAAGGATTTCTTGCCCAGGTTCGGAGTCTTCAACAGTTCTACTTCGGTACGCTGAATCAGGTCACCGATGTAGTAAATGTTTTCCGCCTTAAGGCAGTTAGCCGAACGTACAGTCAGTTCCAGATCGTCAACCGGGCGAAGCAGGATCGGATCGATCTCGTCTTCCTGCTCGATTACCACTGGTTCGCTGTCACCTTTGAGATCGACGAACGCAGCCAGCTGCTGTTGCAGGATGGTTGCAGCGCGGCGGATAGCCTCTTCAGGGTCCAGAGTACCGTTGGTTTCCAGATCAATAACCAGCTTGTCCAGGTTAGTACGCTGTTCGACACGGGCGTTTTCTACCACGTATGCGATACGGCGAACCGGGCTGAACGAAGAGTCAAGCTGCAAGCGACCAATGCTGCGGCTTTCGTCTTCATCGCTCTGACGCGAGTCGGCCGGTTCATAACCACGACCACGAGCTACGGTGAGCTTCATGTTCAGGGCGCCGTTAGACGCCAGGTTAGCGATTACGTGATCGGGGTTAACGATCTCGACATCATGATCCAGCTGAATATCGGCAGCGGTAACCACCCCCGAACCCTTCTTCGACAAGGTCAGCGTAACTTCGTCACGACCGTGCAGCTTGATAGCCAGACCTTTAAGGTTCAACAGGATTTCAATTACGTCTTCCTGTACACCTTCGATGGCGCTGTACTCGTGGAGTACACCGTCAATCTCGGCCTCGACTACTGCACAGCCGGGCATTGAGGACAACAGGATGCGGCGCAGCGCGTTGCCCAGGGTGTGGCCAAAACCACGCTCGAGAGGCTCGAGAGTGATCTTGGCGCGGGTTGGACTGACAACCTGCACATCAATGTGGCGGGGTGTCAGGAACTCATTTACCGAAATCTGCATGGATGCACCTATTTTCTAGCCCTTACTTGGAGTAGAGCTCGACAATCAGGCTTTCGTTGATGTCGGCGGACAGATCACTGCGAGCTGGAACGTTCTTGAAAACGCCCGACTTCTTCTCAGTGTCTACTTCTACCCATTCTACGCGGCCACGTTGGGCACACAGATCGAGAGCTTGGACAATGCGAAGTTGATTTTTTGCTTTCTCGCGAACAGCAACCACGTCACCAGCACGAATCTGGTAGGACGGTACGTTTACGGTCTGACCGTTAACGCTGATCGACTTATGCGATACCAACTGACGGGACTCGGCACGAGTAGAACCGAAGCCCATACGGTATACAACGTTGTCCAGACGGCATTCGAGCAGTTGCAGCAGGTTTTCACCGGTTGCACCTTTCTTGCCAGCTGCTGCTTTGTAGTAGCCGCTGAATTGACGCTCGAGAACGCCGTAGATACGACGGACCTTCTGCTTTTCACGCAGTTGGGTGCCGTAGTCGGACTGGCGACCGCGGCGTTGGCCGTGGATACCAGGTGCTGCTTCAATGTTGCACTTCGATTCGATCGCGCGCACGCCGCTCTTCAGGAAGAGATCGGTGCCTTCGCGACGAGCGAGTTTGCATTTTGGACCAATGTAACGAGCCATTCTTTACGATCTCCTGGATTACACGCGGCGCTTCTTCGGCGGACGGCACCCGTTGTGCGGGATAGGCGTCACGTCGGTGATGCTGGCGATCTTATAGCCACAGCCGTTCAATGCACGGACAGCAGACTCACGACCTGGACCTGGGCCCTTGACGTTAACGTCGAGGTTTTTCAGGCCATATTCCAGCGCAGCTTGACCAGCACGTTCAGCAGCTACTTGAGCAGCAAACGGGGTGGACTTGCGGGAACCGCGGAAACCCGAACCACCGGAGGTAGCCCAAGAAAGCGCGTTACCTTGACGGTCGGTGATGGTCACGATGGTGTTGTTAAAAGAAGCATGGATGTGGGCGATGCCATCAACCACTGTCTTTTTAACTTTTTTACGAGGACGAGCAGCAGGTTTTGCCATGATAATTTTCCTGTCGATTCGCTGGGGCGATTACTTGCGGATCGGCTTACGCGGACCTTTACGGGTACGCGCGTTAGTCTTGGTACGCTGACCGCGCACTGGAAGACCACGACGATGACGCAGACCGCGATAGCAACCGAGGTCCATCAAACGCTTGATTTTCATGTTGATTTCGCGACGCAGGTCACCTTCAGTGGTGAACTTCGCCACTTCGCCACGCAGCTGTTCAATCTGCTCGTCGCTCAGATCCTTGATCTTAGCGGCTGGGTTTACCCCAGCAACTGCGCAAATTTTCTGCGCAGTAGTGCGACCAACACCATAGATGTAGGTCAGCGAGATAACAGTGTGCTTGTTATCTGGAATGTTAACGCCTGCAATACGGGCCATTCAGTGGGACTCCAATTGACAGCTACCTACGCCCCGGAAGCCAAGAAATAGGGCGCGAGATAATATCGCTGTAATAACAAATAATCAACCCGGTAGCGCACTAGCTACCGGGCTTCAAGCGGATCACACTCAGCCTTGGCGCTGTTTGTGACGCGGTTCCGCGCTGCAAATTACTCGAACAACACCTTCGCGGCGAATAATCTTGCAGTTACGGCACAGCTTTTTCACCGATGCACGAACTTTCATCACCAACTCCTCGAACCTTATGGGTACTCAGCGCAACATGCCGCTGCCGTAACCCTTCAGGTTGGCTTTCTTCATCAGGGATTCGTACTGGTGCGAAACGAGGTGCGATTGTACTTGGGACATGAAGTCCATCACAACCACGACCACGATCAGCAACGAGGTCCCGCCAAGGTAGAACGGAACGTTTGCTGCAACCACCAGGAACTGGGGAAGCAAGCATACGGCCGTCATATAAAGAGCACCGAACAAGGTCAAACGAGTCAAAACGCCATCAATGTAGCGCGCCGACTGTTCGCCTGGACGGATACCCGGAATAAAGGCACCGGACTTCTTCAGGTTTTCCGCTACGTCTTTCGGATTGAACATCAACGCCGTATAGAAGAAGCAGAAGAAAATAATCCCTGCACTAAACAGCAGAATATTCAACGGCTGACCAGGAGCGATTGACTGCGAGAGGTCCTGCAGCCAGCCCAGACCATCAGACTGACCGAACCAGGCCCCCAGCGAAGCCGGGAACAGCAAAATGCTGCTTGCGAAAATGGCCGGAATAACGCCGGCCATGTTCACTTTCAAAGGCAAATGGCTAGTCTGCGCAGCAAACACCTTACGGCCCTGCTGACGCTTGGCGTAGTGAACAGCTATACGACGCTGACCACGCTCAATGAACACCACAAAACCGATAATCGCTACTGCCAGCAGACCGATGGCAACCAGAGCAAAGATATTAATATCACCCTGACGCGCAGACTCGAAAGACTGCCCGATTGCCCTCGGAAGACCGGCGACGATACCTGCGAAAATCAACATCGAGATACCGTTGCCAACTCCACGCTCAGTAATCTGCTCACCCAGCCACATCATGAACATCGCACCAGCCACAAACGTGGTTACCGCAACGAAATGGAAGCCAAAGTCACCAGTGAACGCTACGCCCTGCCCTGCCAGGCCTATGGACATGCCAATAGCCTGGACAAGAGCAAGAGCGACAGTGAGGTAGCGGGTGTACTGGCTAATCTTGCGACGGCCAGCCTCACCTTCCTTCTTCAACTGCTCCAACTGCGGGCTCACGGCGGTCATCAGCTGCATGATGATCGATGCCGAGATGTACGGCATGATCCCCAATGCAAAGATGCTCATCCGTTCCAGCGCGCCGCCGGAAAACATGTTGAACAAGCTAAGAATGGTCCCCTCATTCTGTCGAAACAGGTCTGCGAGTCGGTCCGGGTTGATACCTGGAACCGGGATGTGTGCGCCTATTCGGTAGACGATAATCGCCAGGAACAGAAAACGCAGACGAGCCCAAAGTTCAGACATACCGCCTTTGCCGAGCGCTGAGAGAGCACCTTGCTTAGCCATTTATTCCTCGAACTTGCCGCCAGCTGCTTCGATAGCCGAACGCGCACCCTTGGTGGCGCCGATTCCCTTGCCGATAGTGACAGCGCGAGTCACTTCACCGGACAACATGATTTTCACACGCTGTACGTTGACGTTGATCACGTTGGCATCTTTCAGGGTCTGCACAGTAACGATGTCGCCTTCCACTTTAGCCAGCTCGGACAGACGCACTTCTGCGCGGTCCATGGCTTTCAGGGATACGAAACCGAACTTAGGCAGGCGACGATGCAGCGGCTGTTGACCGCCTTCAAAGCCTGGAGCGATGGTACCACCGGAGCGGGAGGTTTGACCTTTGTGGCCACGGCCACCAGTCTTCCCCAAACCGCTACCGATACCACGGCCCGGACGATGCTTTTCGCGACGGGAACCCGGCGCTGGACTCAGATCATTGAGTTTCATCGATTAACCCTCGACACGCAGCATGTAGTAAGCCTTGTTGATCATCCCGCGATTCTCGGGAGTATCAACTACTTCTACAGTGTGACCGATGCGACGCAGACCCAAACCCTTAACGCACAATTTGTGGTTAGGGATGCGACCGGTCATGCTTTTGATCAGCGTTACTTTAACGGTAGCCATGATCAGAAGATCTCCTTGACAGTCAAGCCACGCTTGGCGGCAATGGACTCAGGAGATTGCATGGCTTTCAGACCCTTGAAAGTGGCGTGAACCACGTTTACCGGGTTAGTCGAGCCGTAGCACTTGGCCAGAACGTTCTGGACGCCAGCAACTTCGAGGACAGCACGCATAGCGCCGCCAGCGATGATACCGGTACCTTCAGAAGCAGGCTGCATGTACACCTTCGAAGCGCCATGGGCAGACTTCATTGCGTACTGCAGCGTGGTGCCGTTCAGATCAACTTGAATCATGTTGCGACGAGCAGCTTCCATTGCCTTCTGGATCGCGGCAGGCACTTCACGTGACTTGCCACGGCCGAAGCCAACACGCCCTTTACCATCACCAACCACGGTCAACGCGGTGAAAGTGAAGATACGGCCGCCTTTAACGGTTTTGGCTACGCGGTTAACTTGAACCAGCTTCTCAATGTAGCCTTCGTCGCGCTTTTGGTCGTTATTTGACATAACTTAGAACTCCAGCCCAGCTTCACGAGCAGCATCAGCCAGCGCTTTAACGCGACCGTGGTACTTGAAGCCAGAGCGGTCGAAAGCCACTTGCGAGACGCCAGCGGCCTTAGCACGCGTAGCGACCAGCTGGCCAACCTTAGTGGCCGCGTCGATGTTGCCAGTGGCACCATCACGCAGTTCTTTATCCAAAGTCGAGGCGCTTGCCAGGACTTTGTTGCCGTCGGCCGAGATGACCTGGGCGTAGATGTGCTGCGACGAGCGGAACACGCAGAGACGCACGACTTCGAGTTCGTGCATTTTCAGGCGTGCTTTGCGAGCGCGACGCAGTCGAGTAACTTTTTTGTCGGTCATTTGCTATGCCCTACTTCTTCTTGGCTTCTTTACGACGGACGACTTCGTCCGCGTAGCGCACACCTTTGCCTTTGTACGGCTCTGGTGGACGGAAGTCGCGGATCTCAGCGGCCACTTGACCTACTAGCTGCTTATCGATGCCCTTGATCAGGATATCGGTCTGGCTAGGAGTCTCAGCGGTGATGCCTTCCGGCAGTTCGTAATCCACTGGGTGCGAGAAGCCAAGGGCCAGGTTCAAAACCGTGCCTTTTGCTTGCGCTTTGTAACCAACACCGACCAGCTGGAGCTTACGCTCGAAGCCTTGGCTTACGCCTTGGACCATGTTGTTTACCAACGCACGCGTGGTACCGGCCATTGCGCGAGTTTGTTGATCGCCATTGCGAGCAGCGAAACGCAGCTCACCAGCTTCTTCAACGATCTCAACGGACGAATGGATGTTCAGTTCAAGAGTACCCTTGGCACCCTTCACCGAAAGCTGTTGGCCTGCGAATTTGACTTCGACACCGGCTGGCAGCTTAACGGGGTTCTTAGCGACGCGAGACATGCTTATCCCCCCTTAGAACACAGTGCAAAGAACTTCGCCGCCGACACCGGCAGCGCGCGCAGCACGATCCGTCATCACACCTTTGTTGGTGGAGACGATAGACACGCCAAGACCGCCACGAACTTTCGGCAGATCCTCAGCGGACTTGTACTGACGCAGGCCTGGACGGCTAACGCGCTTCACTTCCTCGATGACCGAACGGCCTTCGAAGTACTTCAGCTCGATGGACAGCAGTGGCTTGGTTTCGCTGCTGATCTGATAACCCGCAATGTAGCCTTCGTCTTTCAGGACTTTGGCAACAGCTACCTTCAACTTGGAAGATGGCATGCTTACGACGGACTTTTCAGCCATCTGGGCATTACGGATACGAGTTAGCATGTCCGCTAACGGGTCCTGCATACTCATGGGCTAGACGCTCCTAATACAAAAAAATTAGCCTTGCGGCTACATATGTCGCCGAGAATCTCCGAGCATAAAAAACACGGGCTCAGGCGAGCCGCGTATTTTAGACACACTGCAGAAATGAAACAAGCCCCAAAAGGGGCTTGTTCCAGATTCTAGGCCACCGGCGGTCAGTATCTTGCGATCCTGGCCGCCTGGACTTCGAAAGTACTTACCAGCTAGCTTTAACCAGACCTGGTACGTCACCACGCATTGCCGCTTCACGCAGTTTGTTACGGCCGAGGCCGAACTTGCGGTAAACGCCGTGTGGACGACCGGTCAGGCGGCAGCGGTTACGCATGCGCGAAGCGCTTGCGTCACGTGGCTGCTTCTGCAGAGCAACTGTAGCTTCCCAACGCGCTTCTGGACTTGCGTTCAGATCAACGATGATAGCTTTCAGTGCTGCACGCTTCTTGGCGTACTTGGCAACCGTGAGCTGACGCTTCAGCTCGCGGTTTTTCATGCTCATCTTGGCCATGGTCCTACTCCAATCAGTTGCGGAACGGGAATTTGAACGCACGCAGCAGAGCGCGGCCTTCATCATCGTTCTTGGCAGTGGTGGTCAGGGTGATGTCCAGACCGCGGAGAGCATCGATCTTGTCGTAGTCGATTTCCGGGAAGATGATCTGCTCTTTCACGCCCATGCTGTAGTTACCACGACCATCGAAGGACTTGGCATTCAGGCCGCGGAAGTCGCGGACCCGAGGCAGGGAGATCGACAGCAGACGATCCAGGAATTCGTACATACGCTCGCGACGCAGGGTCACTTTGACGCCGATCGGCCAACCTTCACGGACTTTAAAGCCAGCGATGGATTTCCGAGCGTAGGTCACAATGACTTTCTGGCCGGTGATCTTTTCCAGGTCAGCAACAGCGTGCTCGATGACTTTTTTGTCGCCGATCGCTTCGCCCAGACCCATGTTCAGGGTGATTTTGGTAACGCGCGGAACTTCCATCACGTTCCCGAGCTTAAGTTCTTCCTTAAGCTTGGGAGCGATTTCCTTCCGGTAAATCTCTTGTAGTCGTGCCATGGTCTTCTACCTAGCAGTGTTCAAGCATCAACCGCTTTTTGGGTCGACTTGAAGACACGAATTTTCTTGCCGTCTTCTACTTTGAAACCAACGCGGTCAGCCTTGTTGGTTTCGCCGTTGAAAATGGCAACGTTGGAAGCGTGCAGTGGCGCTTCTTTCTCGACGATACCGCCTTGTACGCCCGACGCCGGGTTAGGCTTGGTATGACGCTTAACCAGGTTCAAACCACCAATGACCAGACGGTCGTCAGCGAGAACCTTAAGCACCTTACCGCGCTTACCCTTGTCTTTGCCGGCGATCACGATGATCTCGTCGTCACGACGAATCTTTTGCATGTCGGATCTCCTTACAGCACTTCTGGGGCGAGCGAGACGATCTTCATGAACTTCTCAGTACGAAGTTCACGGGTCACTGGCCCAAAGATACGGGTGCCGATCGGCTCTTGCTTGTTGTTCAGAAGAACAGCAGCGTTGCCATCAAAGCGGATAATGGAGCCATCTGCACGGCGTACGCCGTGGCGAGTGCGGACTACAACAGCAGTCATCACCTGGCCTTTTTTCACTTTACCGCGAGGAATTGCTTCCTTCACGGTAACTTTGATGATGTCACCGATACCAGCGTAACGACGATGGGAGCCACCCAGCACCTTGATGCACATAACACGGCGAGCGCCGCTGTTATCGGCCACATCGAGCATGGATTGAGTCTGAATCATATAATTTCTCCGACCCCTAGTCCTTAGACTTCCACAGCGCGTTCGAGAACATCAACCAGCGCCCAAGACTTGGTCTTGGCCAACGGACGAGTTTCACGAATAGTGACTTTGTCGCCGATGTGGCACTGATTGGTTTCGTCGTGCGCGTGCAGCTTAGTCGAACGCTTAACGTATTTACCGTAGATCGGGTGCTTAACGCGACGCTCGATCAAAACGGTGATGGTTTTGTCCATCTTGTCGCTGACAACACGGCCAGTCAGCGTACGGACAGTCTTTTCGGCTTCAGCCATGATCACTTACCTGCCTGCTGGTTGAGCACAGTCTTCACGCGAGCAATGTCACGCTTAACTTGCGAGAGCAGATGAGACTGCCCCAACTGGCCAGTTGCTTTCTGCATACGCAGATTGAACTGGTCGCGCAGCAAGCCGAGCAGTTGCTCGTTCAGCTGCTGTGCGGATTTTTCACGAAGTTCATTCGCTTTCATCACATCACCGTCCGTTTAACAAAGGAGGTGGCGAGCGGCAGCTTTGCAGCAGCCAGGGCGAAAGCCTCACGCGCCAGCTCTTCAGAAACACCCTCGATTTCATACAGGACTTTGCCTGGCTGAATCTGGGCAACCCAGTACTCCACGTTACCCTTACCTTTACCCATCCGAACTTCGAGTGGTTTCTTGGTTACAGGCTTGTCCGGGAATACACGGATCCAGATCTTGCCGCCACGTTTTACGTGACGGGTCAGTGCACGACGCGCTGACTCGATCTGACGAGCGGTGAGACGACCACGAGCTACAGACTTCAGCGCGAACTCGCCGAAGCTGACTTTGCTACCGCGCTGAGCCAGACCACGGTTGTGGCCTGTCATCTGCTTGCGGAACTTCGTACGCTTAGGTTGCAACATTTGGCGTACCCCTTACTTAGCAGCTTTTTTACGAGGCGCTGGTGCTTGTGGCTTCAGCTCTTCTTGGCGACCACCAATTACTTCGCCTTTGAAGATCCAAACCTTTACACCGATCACACCGTAAGTGGTGTGAGCTTCGTAGTTGGCATAGTCGATGTCGGCACGCAGGGTGTGCAGTGGCACACGACCTTCGCGATACCATTCAGTACGTGCGATTTCAGCACCGCCGAGACGACCGCTCACTTGGATTTTGATGCCTTTGGCACCAATGCGCATGGCGTTCTGTACTGCGCGCTTCATAGCGCGACGGAACATTACACGGCGCTCCAGCTGCTGAGCTACGCTCTGCGCAACCAGCATACCGTCGAGCTCCGGCTTGCGGATCTCTTCGATATTGATGTGCACAGGCACACCCATTTGCTTGGTCAGGTCCTGACGCAGTTTCTCAACATCTTCACCTTTCTTCCCGATAACGATACCTGGACGAGCGGTGTGGATGGTGATACGTGCAGTTTGGGCCGGACGATGGATATCGATACGGCTTACGGACGCGCTTTTTAGTTTGTCTTGGAGATACTCACGCACCTTCAGATCAGCGAACAAATAGTCCGCATAAGTCCGACCGTCTGCGTACCAGACGGAGGTGTGCTCCTTGACGATTCCCAGGCGAATGCCAATGGGATGTACTTTCTGACCCATCTCTTCGACTCCGTTACTTGTCAGCAACCTTGACAGTGATATGGCAAGACCGCTTGACGATGCGATCAGCACGGCCTTTGGCACGTGGCATGATGCGCTTCAGCGAACGCCCTTCGTTGACGAAAACGGTGCTGACCTTCAGGTCATCAACGTCTGCGCCTTCGTTATGCTCGGCGTTGGCTACGGCCGACTCCAGCACTTTCTTCATGATCTCGGCGGCTTTCTTACTGCTGAAAGCCAACAGGTTGAGCGCTTCGCCCACCTTCTTCCCGCGGATCTGGTCGGCGACCAAGCGGGCTTTCTGGGCGGAGATTCGAGCGCCCGACAACTTAGCGGCTACTTCCATTTCCTTACCCCTTAACGCTTGGCTTTCTTGTCTGCCACGTGCCCACGATAAGTGCGGGTACCGGCAAACTCGCCTAGTTTGTGGCCGACCATGTCTTCGTTAACGAGAACCGGGACGTGTTGACGACCGTTGTGTACTGCGATGGTCAAACCGACCATTTGTGGCAGGATCATCGAACGACGCGACCAGGTCTTAACTGGTTTGCGATCGTTCTTTTCCGCCGCCACTTCGATCTTCTTCAGTAGGTGAAGATCAATAAAAGGACCTTTTTTCAGAGAACGTGGCACTGTCGTATCCCTCTATTTACTTGCGACGACGGACGATCATTTTGTCGGTACGCTTATTACCACGAGTCTTCGCGCCCTTAGTCGGGAAGCCCCATGGCGATACCGGATGACGACCACCAGAGGTACGACCTTCACCACCACCGTGTGGGTGGTCAACCGGGTTCATGGCAACACCACGAACGGTTGGGCGAACGCCACGCCAGCGTTTGGCACCAGCTTTACCCAGCGAACGCAGGCTGTGCTCGGAGTTCGAGACTTCACCCAGGGTCGCGCGGCACTCAGCCAGCACTTTACGCATCTCACCAGAACGCAGGCGCAGGGTCACATAGACACCCTCACGAGCGATCAGCTGAGCCGAAGCACCAGCGGAACGAGCGATTTGCGCGCCTTTACCTGGCTTCAATTCGATGCCGTGTACGGTGCTACCAACTGGAATGTTACGCAGTTGCAGAGCGTTGCCCGGCTTGATCGGCGCCAAGGCACCTGCGATCAGCTGGTCGCCAGCACTCACGCCTTTAGGCGCGATGATGTAGCGACGCTCGCCATCTGCGTACAGCAGCAGAGCGATGTGAGCAGTACGGTTTGGATCGTATTCGATACGCTCGACAGTGGCAGAGATGCCATCTTTGTCGTTGCGACGGAAATCGACCAGACGATAATGCTGCTTATGGCCACCACCGATGTGACGAGTGGTAATGCGACCATTGTTGTTACGACCACCAGTCTTCGATTTCTTCTCGAGCAGCGGTGCGTGAGGAGCGCCTTTATGCAGCTCCTGGTTGACCACCTTGACCACAAAACGGCGGCCAGGGGAAGTCGGTTTGCATTTAACGATTGCCATGATGCACCCCTTCCTTACTCAGCACTGCTGCTGAAATCGAGATCTTGGCCTGGCTGAAGGGAGATAACTGCCTTCTTCCAGTCATTACGCTTGCCCAGACCGCGAGCAGTGCGCTTGCTCTTACCCAGAACATTCAGGGTAGTAACACGCTCTACTTTCACGCTGAACAGGCTTTCGACGGCCTTCTTGATTTCCAGCTTGGTTGCGTCAGTTGCAACCTTGAAAACGAACTGGCCTTTCTTGTCAGCCAGAACCGTAGCCTTTTCGGAAACGTGCGGGCCAAGCAGAACTTTAAATACGCGTTCCTGGTTCATCCCAGCAGCTCCTCGAATTTCTTCACGGCCGACACGGTGATCAACACCTTGTCGTATGCGATCAGACTAACTGGATCGGAACCTTGCACGTCACGCACATCAACGTGTGGCAGGTTACGAGCAGCCAGGTACAGGTTCTGATCAACAGCTTCGGACACGATCAGGACGTCAGTCAGGCCCATGCCGTTCAGCTTGTTCAGCAGATCTTTGGTTTTCGGCGCTTCAACAGCGAAGTCCTGAACCACGACCAGACGATCAGTACGCACGAGTTCAGCAAGGATGGAGCGCAGAGCTGCGCGATACATCTTCTTGTTGAGCTTCTGAGTGTGATCCTGTGGACGCGCTGCGAAAGTGGTACCGCCGCCACGCCAGATTGGGCTACGGATAGTACCGGCACGAGCACGGCCAGTACCTTTCTGACGCCAAGGGCGCTTACCGCCACCACGAACGTCGGAACGGGTCTTTTGCTGCTTGCTACCTTGACGGCCGCCGGCCATGTAGGCCACGACTGCTTGGTGAACGAGCGTCTCGTTGAATTCGCCGCCAAATGTCAGTTCGGAAACTTCGATCGCTTGAGCGTCATTTACATTTAATTGCATGTCAGCTTCCCCTTAACCGCGAGCCTTGGCCGCTGGACGTACAACCAGGTTGCCGCCAGTAGCGCCAGGAACAGCACCCTTGACCAACAACAGATTGCGTTCAGCGTCGACGCGCACTACTTCGAGGGACTGCACGGTCACGCGCTCAGCGCCCATATGACCGGACATTTTTTTGCCCTTGAATACACGACCAGGAGTCTGGCACTGGCCAATAGAGCCCGGGACGCGGTGGGAAACGGAGTTACCGTGAGTGTTGTCTTGGCCACGGAAATTCCAACGCTTGATCGTACCCTGGAAGCCTTTACCCTTGGACTGACCGGTTACATCAACCAGTTGACCAGCGGCGAAGATTTCAGCGTTGATCAGATCGCCAGCCTGGTAGTCGCCGTCTTCAAGACGGAACTCCATGACAGTACGACCAGCTGCAACGTTTGCTTTAGCGAAGTGACCTGCTTGAGCAGCAGTCACACGCGAAGCACGACGCTCGCCGACAGTGACTTGCACTGCACGATAGCCATCGGTTTCTTCAGTTTTGAACTGGGTGACGCGATTCGGCTCGATCTCAATGACCGTGACCGGAATGGAGACACCTTCTTCGGTGAAAATACGGGTCATACCGCATTTACGACCGACTACACCAATAGTCATGTTGTAAACCTCATGAGTGTACGGGGCTTTCACCCGCTATGGCCGCCCATTTCAGAGCGTTACACGACTAAGACCCAAGTCTTAGCCGAGGCTGATCTGTACTTCCACACCGGCCGCCAGATCAAGCTTCATAAGTGCATCAACGGTTTTATCCGTTGGCTGGACGATGTCCAGAACGCGCTTATGAGTACGGATCTCGTACTGGTCACGCGCGTCTTTGTTGACGTGCGGGGAGACCAGAACGGTGAACCGCTCTTTACGGGTAGGCAGTGGAATTGGACCACGCACTTGAGCACCAGTACGTTTCGCGGTTTCCACGATTTCCTGGGTGGATTGGTCGATCAGGCGATGGTCAAAAGCCTTCAACCTGATACGGATTTGCTGATTTTGCATTGGATTTCAGACTCCGGCTGCTATTCCCAGCGAGCGCAATACGCCCGTTAAAAGGAGGCGCAATTCTATAGACGCCCCTGATAGGTGTCAACCCAATAAAAAAGGCCCCCGCTGAGCGGGGGCCTTCTCAAAACATAGAGCTATCTCAGAAGAGATAATTACTCGATGATTTTAGCTACAACGCCAGCACCAACGGTACGGCCGCCTTCGCGAATGGCGAAACGCAGACCATCTTCCATTGCGATGGTTTTGATCAGGGTAACAACCATTTTGATGTTGTCGCCTGGCATTACCATTTCAACGCCTTCCGGCAGCTCGCAGTTACCAGTCACGTCAGTAGTACGGAAGTAGAACTGTGGACGATAGCCTTTGAAGAACGGAGTGTGACGACCGCCTTCTTCTTTGCTCAGCACGTACACTTCAGCTTCGAACTTGGTGTGCGGCTTAACCGAACCCGGCTTAACCAGAACCTGGCCACGCTCAACGTCGTCACGCTTGGTACCACGCAGCAGAACGCCGCAGTTCTCGCCAGCACGACCTTCGTCGAGCAGTTTACGGAACATTTCAACACCGGTGCAGGTGGTGACGGTAGTGTCACGCAGACCAACGATTTCCAGTGGATCCTGAACCTTGACGATACCGCGCTCGATACGACCAGTTACAACAGTACCGCGACCGGAGATCGAGAATACGTCTTCGATTGGCATCAGGAACGGCTTGTCGATAACACGAACTGGATCTGGGATGTAGCTATCCAGAGTCTCAACCAGTTTACGAACGGACGTGGTGCCCATTTCGTTATCATCTTTGCCTTCCAGAGCCATACGAGCAGAACCGATGATGATCGGAGTGTCGTCGCCTGGGAAGTCGTAAGTGCTCAGCAGATCGCGCACTTCCATCTCAACCAGTTCCAGCAGCTCAGCGTCGTCTACCAGGTCAGCCTTGTTCAGGTAAACCACGATGTACGGAACGCCAACCTGGCGGGACAGCAGGATGTGCTCACGGGTTTGTGGCATCGGACCATCAGCGGCCGAGCAAACCAGGATCGCGCCGTCCATCTGGGCAGCACCAGTGATCATGTTCTTCACATAGTCAGCGTGACCTGGGCAGTCGACGTGAGCGTAGTGACGGATCAGCGAGTTGTATTCAACGTGGGCGGTGTTGATGGTGATACCACGAGCTTTTTCTTCTGGCGCGCTGTCGATTTTATCGAAATCAACGATTGCAGAACCGAATACTTCGGAGCAAACGCGAGTCAGAGCAGCAGTCAGAGTGGTTTTACCGTGGTCAACGTGACCAATGGTGCCAACGTTGACGTGCGGTAGGGAACGATCAAATTTTTCTTTAGCCACGACAATTAACTCCTTGCCTAAAGGACTGAATCAGCCTTGTTTTTTGGATACAGTTTCAGCGATGTGCGCCGGAGCTGTGTTGTATTTTTTGAATTCCATAGAGTAGCTTGCGCGACCCTGGGACATGGAGCGAACGTCGGTCGCATAACCGAACATCTCACCCAACGGAACCTCGGCGCGAATCACTTTGCCGGAAACCGTATCTTCCATACCCAAGATCATGCCGCGACGACGGTTAAGGTCGCCCATGACATCACCCATATAGTCTTCAGGTGTAACAACTTCTACCGCCATGATTGGCTCAAGCAACTCACCACCGCCCTTTTGGGCCAGTTGCTTGGTTGCCATGGAAGCAGCCACCTTAAACGCCATCTCGTTGGAGTCGACGTCGTGGTAAGAACCGTCAAAAACGGTTGCTTTCAGGCCGATCAGCGGATAGCCGGCAACAACACCGTTCTTCATCTGCTCTTCGATACCCTTCTGGATAGCCGGGATGTATTCCTTAGGAACAACACCACCAACTACTTCGTTCACGAATTGCAGACCTTCCTGACCTTCGTCAGCAGGAGCAAAACGGATCCAGCAGTGACCGAACTGACCACGACCGCCGGACTGACGAACGAACTTGCCTTCGATTTCACAGTTCTTCGTGATGCGCTCACGATAGGAAACCTGAGGCTTACCGATGTTGGCTTCGACGTTGAACTCACGGCGCATCCGGTCAACCAGGATGTCCAGGTGAAGCTCGCCCATGCCGGAGATGATCGTTTGACCAGTCTCTTCATCAGTCTTGACACGGAAAGATGGATCTTCCTGAGCAAGCTTGCCCAGAGCGATACCCATTTTTTCCTGGTCATCCTTGGTCTTAGGCTCAACGGCAACCGAAATAACCGGCTCCGGGAAGTCCATGCGAACCAGGATGATTGGCTTATCAGCGTTGCACAAGGTTTCACCAGTGGTGACGTCCTTCATGCCGATCAAGGCCGCGATGTCACCAGCGCGCACTTCCTTGATCTCTTCGCGGGCGTTTGCGTGCATCTGCACCATACGACCCACACGCTCTTTCTTGCCCTTGACCGAGTTGATCACGCCGTCGCCGGAGTTCAACACGCCCGAGTAAACACGGACGAAGGTCAAGGTACCCACGAATGGGTCAGTGGCAATTTTAAATGCCAGAGCGGAGAACGGTTCTGCGTCGTCTGCATGACGCTCCAGCTCGATAGTCTCGTCATCCGGGTCAGTACCCTTGATGGCAGGAATATCAACTGGTGCCGGCAGGTAGTCGATCACAGCATCGAGAACCAGGGGAACGCCCTTGTTCTTGAACGAGGAACCGCAAACAGCCAAGACGATCTCACCAGCGATAGTACGCTGACGCAGAGCGGCCTTGATTTCCACGTTGGTGAGTTCTTCACCTTCGAGGTACTTGTTCATCAGCTCTTCGTTGGCTTCAGCCGCAGCTTCAACCATGTTGTTGCGCCATTCGTCAGCCAGTTCCTGCAGCTCGGCAGGGATAGGCTTGCGAACAGGAACCATACCCTTGTCAGAATCGTTCCAGTAAACAGCTTCCATGGTCAGCAGATCGATCTGGCCCTGGAAATTGTCTTCGGAACCGATAGCCAACTGGATTGGCACCGGGGTGTGACCCAGACGCTGCTTGATCTGACCGATCACGCGCAGGAAGTTCGCACCAGCACGGTCCATCTTGTTTACGTAAACAAGACGTGGAACGCCGTATTTGTTGGCTTGACGCCATACGGTTTCCGACTGAGGCTCAACACCCGAGGTACCACAGAACACAACGACAGCGCCGTCGAGTACGCGCAGGGAACGCTCAACTTCAATGGTGAAGTCTACGTGACCCGGAGTATCGATAACGTTGAAGCGGTGCTCGTCTTTGTACTGCTTCTCGGAGCCTTTCCAGAAGGCGGTGATAGCAGCAGAAGTAATGGTAATACCACGCTCCTGCTCCTGCACCATCCAGTCTGTGGTCGCGGCGCCGTCATGCACCTCGCCCATCTTGTGGCTTTTGCCAGTGTAAAAAAGGACGCGCTCGGTGGTGGTGGTTTTACCAGCATCCACGTGAGCAACGATACCAATGTTACGGTAGCGGTTAATCGGTGTAGTACGAGCCATAAAGCCCTCGCAAAATTAGTGACGCTGGATTTAGAAGCGGTAGTGCGAGAAAGCTTTGTTAGCTTCAGCCATACGGTGCACGTCTTCACGCTTCTTAACAGCAGCACCTTTACCTTCAGCAGCGTCCAACAGCTCGCCGGCCAAACGCAGAGCCATAGACTTCTCGCCGCGCTTACGGGCGAAGTCTACCAACCAGCGCATTGCCAGAGCGTTACGACGGGACGGACGAACTTCAACCGGAACCTGGTAAGTAGCACCGCCTACACGGCGCGACTTCACTTCGACCAGCGGAGCGATGGCGTCGAGAGCTTTCTCGAAGATTTCCAGGGGGTCGCTGTTCTTGCGTTCTTTAACCTTCTCCAGCGCGCCATAAACGATACGCTCGGCAACGGCTTTTTTGCCGCTTTCCATCACGTGGTTCATGAACTTGGCCAGGATTTGGCTTCCGTATTTTGGATCGTCAAGCACTTCGCGCTTGGCTGCTACGCGTCTTCTTGGCATGGATAAGCCCTCAAACGGTCTTCAGGTTCGTTCGGAATCGGTGCCCTTGCGGGACGCCTCCGACCTTACTCTTATCGACTCAGAAAATAAGATGATTCAGTTTTTACAAAAAGCCGCTACTACTTAGGCTTCTTGGTACCGTACTTCGAACGACCCTGGTTACGACCTTTAACGCCGGAAGTATCCAAGGAGCCGCGTACGGTGTGATAACGAACACCTGGCAAGTCTTTTACACGACCGCCGCGGATCAGTACCACGCTGTGCTCTTGCAGGTTGTGGCCTTCACCGCCGATGTACGAGGAAACCTCGAAACCGTTGGTCAGACGCACACGGCATACTTTACGCAGTGCCGAGTTAGGTTTTTTCGGCGTGGTGGTATACACACGAGTGCATACGCCACGACGTTGCGGGCAGTTCTGCAGCGCAGGCACGTCGGATTTCTCGACGATACGCTTACGCGGCTGACGTACCAGCTGGTTGATAGTTGCCATCTACTAGCTCCACTGTTGTCTTGCGACGCTATTGTCTTACAAGAAAAGCAAAATGGCAGGAACGAATTCCCGCCAAATTTAGGGGTACAAGAGTCTAAAGAGGATCTTGCCCCCAGTCAAGGCAAGGCCCCGACGTCCCCTCTCATCGAACCGGAACAAAAATGCCTCGATCCGACGAATGGGGCTGCCAGGGCCCGGTCTTATTTATCGCAGAACTCAGTTACCGCTAGAGTTCAGCGCTTCGGTCAGTGCAGCTTCCACTTCACTGGCGCTCACGCGCAACGGCTTGTCGGCTTCACGGCGGCGCTTGCGCTCGCTGTGGTAGGCCAAACCGGTACCGGCCGGGATCAAACGACCCACAACCACGTTTTCTTTCAGGCCGCGCAGGTAATCGCGCTTGCCGGTTACCGCTGCTTCGGTCAGTACGCGAGTGGTCTCCTGGAAGGAGGCCGCCGAGATGAACGACTCAGTCGACAACGACGCCTTGGTGATACCCAGCAACACGCGAGTGAACTTGGAAACGAATTTCTCTTCGTTCGTCAGGCGCTCGTTTTCCACCAGTACGTGAGTCAGTTCCATCTGGTCGCCCTTGATGAAACTGGAATCGCCGGATTCAGCGATTTCAACTTTACGCAGCATCTGACGCAGGATGGTCTCGATGTGCTTATCGTTGATCTTCACGCCTTGCAGGCGGTAAACGTCCTGGATCTCGTTAACGATGTACTTGGCCAGCGCACTCACACCCAGCAGACGCAGGATGTCGTGTGGATCGCTTGGACCATCGGAGATAACTTCGCCGCGGTTTACCTGTTCGCCTTCGAACACGTTCAGGTGACGCCACTTCGGAATCAGCTCTTCATACGGATCGCTACCGTCGTTCGGGGTAATGACCAGACGGCGCTTGCCCTTGGTCTCTTTACCGAACGCGATGGTGCCGCTGACTTCAGCCAGAATCGACGCTTCTTTCGGACGACGAGCTTCGAACAAGTCGGCAACACGCGGCAGACCACCGGTGATGTCACGAGTCTTCGAAGTTTCTTGCGGGATACGCGCGATAACATCACCGATCGCGATCTTCGCACCATCCGCTACACCGACGAGGGCGTTAGCTGGCAGGAAGTACTGAGCAATTACGTCAGTGCCTGGCAGCAACAGATCCTTGCCGTTGTCATCGACCATCTTCACGGCAGGACGGATGTCTTTACCGGCAGCTGGACGATCTTTGGCGTCGAGGACTTCAATGTTGGTCATACCGGTCAATTCGTCAGTCTGACGCTTGATCGTGATGCCTTCTTCCATGCCCACGTAGGTCACGGTACCTTTCATTTCGGTAACGATTGGGTGAGTGTGCGGATCCCACTTGGCCACGATTGCGCCAGCGTCGACCTTGTCACCTTCTTTAACCGAAATCACAGCACCGTACGGCAGCTTGTAACGCTCACGCTCACGACCGAAGTCATCAGCGATTGCCAGCTCACCGGAACGGGATACAGCAACCAGGTGGCCATCCACTCGCTCAACGTGCTTCAGATTGTGCAGACGGACGGTACCGCCATTCTTCACCTGAACGCTGTCAGCTGCGGAGGTCCGGCTTGCCGCACCACCAATGTGGAACGTACGCATGGTCAGCTGGGTACCCGGCTCACCGATGGACTGGGCAGCGATAACGCCGACAGCTTCACCGATGTTTACCTGGTGACCACGAGCCAAGTCACGGCCATAGCACTTGGCACAAATGCCGTAGCGGGTTTCGCAGCTGATCGGCGAGCGAACGATCACTTCGTCGATGCTGTTGAGCTCGATGAACTCGACCCACTTTTCATCTACCAGAGTACCCGCAGGAACGATAACTTCCTCGGTGCCTGGCTTGAATACGTCACGGGCAATAACACGACCCAATACGCGCTCACCCAGTGGCTCTACAACGTCACCGCCTTCAATGTGCGGAGTCATCAGCAGGCCATGCTCGGTGCCGCAATCGATCTCGGTAACTACCAGATCTTGTGCAACGTCTACCAGACGACGTGTCAGGTAACCGGAGTTAGCGGTTTTCAACGCGGTATCCGCCAGACCTTTACGAGCACCGTGAGTGGAGATGAAGTACTGAAGTACGCTCAAACCTTCACGGAAGTTCGCGGTAATCGGCGTTTCAATGATGGAACCGTCCGGCTTGGCCATCAGGCCTCGCATACCGGCGAGCTGACGGATCTGCGCCGCAGAACCCCGTGCGCCCGAGTCGGCCATCATGTACATCGAGTTGAAGGATTCCTGGTCAACTTCGTCGCCGTGACGGTCGATGACTTTCTCTTTCGAGAGGTTGGCCATCATCGCCTTGGAAACTTCGTCGTTGGCCTTGGACCAAAGGTCGATCACTTTGTTGTACTTCTCGCCCTGGGTTACCAGGCCTGAGGCGTACTGACTTTCGATCTCTTTCACTTCGTCAGTGGCAGCACTGATGATGCGGGCTTTTTCATCCGGGATAACGAAGTCGTTAACACCGATGGAAACGCCGGAAATAGTCGAATAAGCAAAACCGGTGTACATCAACTGATCAGCGAAGATCACGGTCTCTTTCAAACCAACCACGCGGTAGCACTGGTTGATCAGTTTGGAGATCGCCTTTTTCTTCATCGGCAGGTTGACGACGTCGTACGACAGACCTTTTGGCACAACCTGATACAACAACGCACGGCCGACAGTGGTATCGACAATACGGGTGTTGCTCACGCTGCCGCCGTCACGGTCGTTGACGGTTTCGTTGATCCGCACCTTGACCTTGGCGTGCAGTGCGGCTTCGCCGGCACGGAACACACGGTCAACTTCCTGCAAGTCAGCGAACACACGACCTTCGCCTTTGGCGTTGATCGCTTCACGGGTCATGTAGTACAGGCCCAATACAACGTCCTGCGACGGAACGATGATTGGCTCACCGTTGGCTGGCGACAGAATGTTGTTGGTCGACATCATCAACGCACGCGCTTCCAACTGGGCTTCCAGTGTCAGCGGTACGTGCACGGCCATTTGGTCGCCGTCGAAGTCGGCGTTGTACGCAGCACAGACCAGAGGGTGCAGCTGGATAGCCTTGCCTTCGATCAGTACCGGTTCAAACGCCTGGATACCCAGACGGTGAAGGGTCGGTGCACGGTTGAGGAGAACCGGGTGTTCGCGGATCACTTCAGCGAGAACGTCCCAAACCTCTGGCAGTTCGCGCTCGACCATCTTCTTGGCGGCTTTGATGGTGGTCGCGAGACCGCGCATTTCCAGCTTGCCGAAGATGAACGGCTTGAACAGCTCAAGAGCCATCTTCTTAGGCAGACCGCACTGATGCAGACGCAGGGTCGGGCCTACGGTAATTACCGAACGACCGGAGTAGTCAACGCGCTTACCGAGCAAGTTCTGACGGAAACGACCTTGCTTACCCTTGATCATGTCAGCCAGGGATTTCAGAGGACGCTTGTTGGAACCGGTGATAGCGCGGCCACGACGACCGTTGTCGAGCAAGGCATCGACAGCTTCCTGCAACATACGCTTTTCGTTGCGCACGATGATGTCCGGAGCGGACAGGTCAAGCAGGCGCTTCAAGCGGTTGTTACGGTTGATCACGCGGCGATACAGGTCGTTGAGGTCGGACGTCGCGAAACGACCACCGTCCAACGGTACCAGCGGACGCAGGTCTGGCGGCAGTACCGGCAGAACGGTCAGCACCATCCACTCTGGCAAGTTGCCGGAACCCTGGAAGGCTTCCATCAACTTCAGACGCTTGGACAGCTTCTTGATCTTGGTTTCGGAGTTGGTTTGCGGAATTTCTTCGCGCAGACGGCCAATCTCGTGCTCCAGGTCGATAGCGTGCAGCAGCTCGCGGACAGCTTCGGCACCCATGCGGGCATCGAAATCATCACCGAACTCTTCCAGCGCTTCGAAGTACTGCTCGTCGTTCAGCAGCTGACCTTTTTCAAGGGTGGTCATGCCTGGATCGATAACGACATAGCTCTCGAAGTAGAGAACACGCTCGATATCACGCAGGGTCATGTCCATCAGCAAGCCGATACGGGACGGCAGCGATTTCAGGAACCAGATGTGGGCAACCGGCGAAGCCAGCTCGATGTGCGCCATGCGCTCACGACGAACCTTGGCCAGTGCAACTTCAACGCCGCACTTCTCGCAGATCACACCACGATGCTTCAAGCGCTTGTACTTACCGCACAGGCACTCGTAGTCCTTTACCGGGCCAAAGATCTTGGCACAGAACAGGCCGTCACGCTCAGGCTTGAACGTACGGTAGTTGATGGTTTCCGGTTTTTTAACTTCACCGAACGACCACGAACGGATCATCTCAGGCGATGCCAATCCAATACGGATGGCGTCGAACTCTTCGACTTGACCCTGGTTTTTCAGCAAATTCAGTAGGTCTTTCAAGGCCTTTCCTCCTGGCGGAGCAGAGAGCGGGCCAAACGGCCCCGCTCTCGATTCGCGTCACGTGTTATTCGGTTTCCAGATCGATATCGATGCCGAGGGAACGAATTTCTTTGATCAACACGTTGAAGGACTCGGGCATGCCCGGCTCCATACGGTGATCGCCGTCCACGATGTTTTTGTACATCTTGGTCCGGCCGTTCACATCGTCCGACTTCACTGTGAGCATTTCTTGCAGAGTGTATGCAGCACCGTATGCTTCCAGTGCCCAGACCTCCATCTCCCCGAAACGCTGACCACCGAACTGAGCCTTACCACCCAGCGGCTGCTGGGTAACCAGGCTGTACGAACCGGTAGAACGAGCGTGCATCTTGTCGTCTACCAAGTGGTTCAGCTTCAGCATGTACATGTAGCCAACAGTAACCGGGCGCTCGAACTTGTTGCCGGTACGGCCGTCGAACAGCTGCATCTGGCCGCTTTCTGGCAGGTCTGCCAGTTTCAGCATGGCCTTGATTTCGCTTTCCTTGGCACCGTCGAAAACCGGGGTAGCCATTGGAACGCCGCCGCGCAGGTTCTTCGCCAGATCCAGGATTTCCTGGTCAGAGAAGGTGTCCAGCTCTTCGTTGCGACCGCCGATCTCGTTGTAGATCTCGTGCAGGAACTTACGCAGGTCTGCGACCTTGCGCTGCTCTTCGATCATACGGTTGATCTTCTCGCCCAGACCTTTGGCTGCGAGGCCCAGGTGGGTTTCAAGGATCTGGCCAACGTTCATACGCGAAGGTACGCCCAACGGGTTGAGGACGACGTCGACCGGGGTGCCATTGGCATCGTGCGGCATGTCTTCAACCGGCATGATCACGGAGACCACACCCTTGTTACCGTGACGACCGGCCATTTTGTCGCCCGGCTGGATGCGGCGACGGATTGCCAGGTAAACCTTGACGATTTTCAGCACGCCTGGAGCCAGGTCATCGCCCTGCTGCAGTTTGCGCTTCTTGTCTTCGAACTTGTCGTCCAGCAGACGGCGACGATCGACGATGTAGGCCTGAGCCTTCTCGAGCTGCTCGTTCAGAGCATCTTCAGCCATGCGCAGTTTGAACCACTGGCCGTGCTCAAGACCGTCGAGAACTTCGTCGGTGATGTCCTGACCTTTCTTCAGGCCTGCACCGCCTTCGGCCTTGTGACCTACCAGGGCGGAACGCAGACGTTCGAAGGTCGCGCCTTCAACGATACGGAACTCTTCGTTCAGGTCCTTGCGGATCTCGTCGAGCTGGGTCTTCTCGATGGACAGTGCACGAGCATCACGCTCGACGCCGTCACGGGTGAAGACCTGTACGTCGATGACAGTACCCTTGGTACCAGTAGGTACACGCAGGGAAGTGTCTTTAACGTCGCTGGCTTTTTCACCGAAGATCGCACGCAACAGCTTCTCTTCCGGAGTCAGTTGGGTCTCGCCTTTCGGAGTGACCTTACCAACCAGGATGTCGCCAGCGCCGACTTCAGCACCTACGTAAACGATACCGGCTTCGTCCAGCTTGTTCAGTGCAGCCTCACCCACGTTCGGGATGTCTGCAGTGATCTCCTCTGGCCCAAGCTTGGTATCACGTGCCACACAGGTCAGTTCCTGGATGTGGATCGTGGTAAAGCGGTCTTCTTGAACAACACGCTCGGACAGGCAGATGGAGTCTTCGAAGTTGAAGCCGTTCCATGCCATGAACGCGATACGCATGTTCTGACCCAGTGCCAGTTCACCCATGTCGGTGGACGGGCCGTCGGCCATGATGTCGCTACGCTGAACGCGATCACCCTTGCTCACCAGCGGACGCTGGTTGATGCAGGTGTTCTGGTTCGAGCGGGTGTATTTGGTCAGGTTGTAGATATCGACACCGGCTTCGCCAGTTTCAACTTCGTCATCGGCAACACGAACCACGATACGGCTGGCATCAACGGAGTCGATCACGCCACCACGACGAGCCACGACGCAAACGCCGGAGTCACGGGCTACGTTACGCTCCATGCCGGTACCTACCAGCGGCTTGTCAGCGCGCAGGGTTGGTACAGCTTGACGCTGCATGTTGGAACCCATCAACGCACGGTTGGCGTCATCGTGTTCCAGGAACGGGATCAACGACGCTGCCACCGAAACAACCTGCTTCGGCGAAACGTCCATCAAGGTGACGTCTTCCGGCGCCTTGACGGTGAACTCGTTCAAGTGACGAACAGCTACCAGCTCGTCGATCAGGACTTTCTTGTCGTTCATCGTGGCCGAAGCCTGAGCGATCACGTGATCAGCTTCTTCGATGGCGGACAGGAATACGATCTCGTCGGTGACCAGGGCGTCTTTCACCACGCGGTACGGGCTCTCGAGGAAGCCGTACTGGTTGGTGCGCGCATAAGCGGCCAGTGAGTTGATCAGACCGATGTTCGGACCTTCCGGCGTTTCGATCGGGCAAACACGACCGTAGTGCGTCGGGTGTACGTCCCGAACTTCAAAGCCAGCACGCTCACGAGTCAGACCGCCCGGGCCCAGTGCGGATACACGGCGCTTGTGGGTGATCTCGGAGAGCGGGTTGTTCTGGTCCATGAACTGCGAGAGCTGGCTGGAGCCGAAGAACTCTTTCACCGCCGCAGCCACTGGCTTGGCGTTGATCAGGTCTTGCGGCATCAGGCCTTCGCTTTCGGCCATCGACAGACGCTCTTTGACCGCACGCTCAACACGTACCAGGCCAACGCGGAACTGGTTCTCGGCCATTTCGCCTACGCAGCGAACACGACGGTTACCCAGGTGGTCGATGTCATCGACAATGCCTTTGCCGTTACGGATGTCCACCAGGGTCTTGAGGACCGCAACGATGTCTTCCTTGCACAGCACGCCCGAACCTTCGATCTCGGTACGACCGATACGACGGTTGAACTTCATCCGGCCGACCGCAGACAGGTCATAGCGCTCAGGGCTGAAGAACAGGTTGTTGAACAGGGTCTCGGCAGCGTCTTTGGTTGGTGGCTCGCCAGGACGCATCATGCGATAGATCTCGACCAGCGCTTCCAATTGGTTGCTGGTGGAGTCGATCTTCAAGGTGTCGGAAACGAACGGACCGCAGTCGATGTCGTTGGTGTACAGAGTCTCGATGCGAACAACCTGGGCCTTGGCGATCTTTGCCAGGATTTCGGTGTTCAGCTCGGTGTTGCACTCAGCCAGGATCTCGCCTGTGGCCGGGTGAACGATGACCTTGGCGGTAGTGCGACCCAGGACGTAGTCCAGAGGCACTTCCAGCGACTTGATACCGGCTTTTTCGATCTGGTTGATATGGCGCGCAGTAATACGACGACCAGCTTCAACGATGACCTTGCCATTTTCGTCTTGAATGTCCAAGACGGCAATTTCACCACGCAGACGCGATGCGATCAGCTCCAGGCTGAGGGTTTCATCCTTCAGGCTGAACACGTTGGTGGTGTAGAAAGCATCCAGCACTTGTTCAGTGGTGTAGCCGAGCGCGCGCAGCAATACCGAAGCCGGCAGCTTGCGACGACGGTCGATACGTACGAACACACAGTCTTTCGGGTCGAACTCGAAGTCCAACCACGAGCCGCGGTACGGAATGATCCGCGCGGAGTACAGGAGCTTGCCGGAGCTGTGCGTCTTGCCGCGGTCGTGGTCGAAGAACACGCCCGGGGAACGGTGCAGCTGGGAAACGATAACACGCTCGGTACCGTTGATAACGAAGGTACCGTTTTCAGTCATCAACGGGATTTCGCCCATGTAGACTTCTTGCTCTTTGATGTCCTTGATCGCTTTGTTCGACGATTCTTTGTCGAAAATGATCAGACGGACTTTTACCCGCAAAGGTACGGCGTACGTAACACCGCGCAACACGCATTCTTTGACATCAAATGCCGGTTCGCCCAGGCGATAACCGACGTACTCCAGCGCAGCATTGCCGGAGTAGCTGATGATCGGGAAAACGGATTTGAAGGCCGCATGCAGGCCCACGTCGCGGAACTGATCTTTGGTCGCTCCCGCCTGCAAGAATTCACGATACGAATCCAGCTGGATAGCCAGAAGGTACGGGACATCCATGACGTCCGGCAACTTGCTAAAGTCCTTGCGGATACGTTTTTTCTCAGTATATGAGTAAGCCATCAGCGTTCCCCAGCTTGGTCACCTGCTTGTTTGGCCCTCCCGACGGGAGCAGCCAGAAAATCTTGCAAACCCCATGGTTTGCACCACCGCATCGGGTGGCTACAGCGCGTTAATGGCGGCGACCGAGTCGACAGCCAAGAACGGAAAAAGGCCGGTGGCAAGAGCCACCAGCCATCAGCCTTCAGCTTAACGCTTGGGCTGGAGACGCAAGGTCGATGCTTACTTCAGCTCGACTTTAGCGCCTGCTTCTTCCAGAGTAGCTTTGGCTTTTTCAGCTGCGTCTTTCGACACTGCTTCCAGAACCTGGGCAGGAGCACCGTCAACTACTGCCTTGGCTTCTTTCAGGCCCAGACCGGTCAGTTCACGTACTGCCTTGATCACGTTTACTTTCTTCTCGCCAGCTTCCAGCAGCATGACGTTGAATTCGGTTTGCTCTTCAGCAGCAACAGCAGCAACTGCTGGACCAGCCGAAGCAGCGGCAGCGGAAACGCCGAATTTTTCTTCGAAAGCTTTGATCAGCTCAACAACCTGCAGAACCGACATTTCAGCTACGGCGTTGAGGATATCGTCTTGGGAGATAGACATTGCTGTATTTCCTGAATTGGGGGACGGCCTACGCGGCCATCGAAATAAACAAAAATACGCGAGAGAAAATGCTCAGCCTTAGGCTGCGGCAGCTTCTTTTTGCTCGCGAACTGCAGCCAGAGTACGAGCCAGCTTGCTGGTAGCGCCTTGAATCACGCTCATCAGCTGCGAAATAGCTTCGTTACGGGTCGGCAGTGTTGCCAGTACGTCGATTTGGTTAGCTGCGAGGAACTTGCCCTCGAACGCAGCTGCCTTGATCTCGAACTTATCCTGACTCTTGGCGAATTCCTTGAACAAACGGGCAGCAGCGCCTGGATGGTCCTTGGAGAACGCGATCAGAGTCGGGCCGGTGAACACGTCGTTGAGGACACTGTATTCAGTGTCAGCAACAGCGCGCTTGAGCAGGGTGTTACGTACAACACGTACGTATACGCCAGCTTCACGAGCCTCTTTACGGAGTCCGGTCATAGCGCCTACTGTCACACCACGGGCATCAGCCACGACAGCGGACAGAGCAGCTTTGGCAGCCTCGTTGACTTCAGCGACGATGGCCTTCTTGTCTTCGAGATTAATTGCCACGGGTTTAACTCCTGCTTGTTACCGTTTCATCTGGCCTAGGCCGGATGTCGTTTTGGTGTCTGATTCGGTAAGGAACCGGGAGCACCATCTGCGTAGGCTTGATGGTTTAAGACTTGCGTCGCCTACGGTCTTGGATAGCCCCCGCCAGGCAGGGACCCCAATTTTTCAATTGGCGCAATCACTTGCGCCAACCTGTGTCTTATACGTCCAGCGAACCCTGGTCGATGACCAGACCTGGGCCCATAGTGGTGCTCAGGGTAACGCGCTTGACGTAGATACCTTTCGAAGAAGCTGGCTTGATACGCTTCAGATCAGCGATCAGGGCTTCAACGTTTTCCTTCAGCTTGACGGCGTCAAAGCCGACTTTGCCAACGGAAGTGTGAATGATGCCGTTTTTGTCGGTGCGATAACGAACCTGACCAGCCTTGGCGTTTTTAACCGCGGTAGCTACGTCTGGAGTTACGGTGCCGACTTTAGGGTTAGGCATCAGGCCACGTGGACCGAGGATCTGACCCAACTGACCTACAACGCGCATTGCATCCGGGGAAGCAATAACAACGTCGTAGTTCAGGTCGCCGCCTTTCATTTCGGCAGCCAGGTCGTCCATGCCAACGCGATCGGCGCCGGCGGCCAGAGCAGCTTCAGCTGCAGGGCCTTGGGTGAAGACAGCAACACGTACAGTCTTGCCAGTACCGTGTGGCAGCACAGTAGCGCTACGAACGACCTGGTCGGATTTACGTGGGTCAACACCCAGGTTTACAGCAACGTCAACGGACTCGCTGAACTTGACAGTCGACAGCTCGGTCAGCAGAGCAGCGGCGTCTACAAAGTTGTAGGCCTTGCCTGCTTCGATTTTGCCGGCGATAGCCTTTTGGCGCTTGGTCAGCTTAGCCATTACACACCCTCCACGTTAAGGCCCATGCTACGAGCAGAACCGGCGATGGTACGCACGGCTGCATCCATATCAGCTGCAGTCAGATCCGCGTTTTTGGTTTTCGCGATTTCTTCCAGCTGAGCACGAGTTACGGTGCCAACCTTAACGGTGTTAGGACGAGCGGAACCGCTGGTCAGACCAGCAGCTTTCTTCAACAGAACCGAAGCCGGGGTCGACTTGGTTTCGAAAGTGAAGCTACGGTCGCTGTATACAGTGATGATCACTGGAGTCGGCAGACCTGGCTCAAGACCCTGAGTACGGGCGTTGAAGGCTTTGCAGAACTCCATGATGTTCACGCCGTGCTGACCCAGAGCTGGACCGACGGGTGGGCTTGGGTTGGCCTGAGCGGCCTTCACTTGCAGCTTGATGTAAGCGGTAATCTTCTTGGCCATGAGGCACTCCAATTACGGGTTCAAGCGCCTCGAAAGGCTCCCCGGTTACTTGCGCGTTTATCCCAGTGACGACAAAACCCCACAGCCTTGGGCTGCGGGGTTGGGATGCGTTTCCAGCTAGACCTTCTCGACCTGGCTGAACTCCAACTCTACCGGAGTAGAGCGTCCGAAAATGAGCACAGCCACTTGGATCCGGCTCTTTTCGTAGTTAACCTCTTCGACAGTACCGTTGAAATCAGCAAACGGACCATCGGTAACACGAACAACCTCACCAGGCTCGAACAACGTCTTCGGCTTCGGCTTGTCACTACCGTCAGCAACACGGCGCAGAATAGCTTCTGCTTCCTTGTCGGTAATCGGCGCAGGTTTATCAGCAGTACCACCGATAAAGCCCATGACGCGAGGAGTGTCCTTGACCAAGTGCCAAGTACCCTCATTCATGTCCATCTGTACCAGCACATAGCCAGGGAAGAACTTGCGTTCGCTTTTGCGCTTCTGGCCATTCCGCATTTCAACCACTTCTTCAGTGGGAACCAGAATTTCGCCGAAGCCATCTTCCATGCCTGCCAGCTTTACGCGCTCTAGCAAAGAGCGCATGACATGCTTCTCGTAACCCGAGTAAGCATGCACAACGTACCAACGCTTAGCCACGGGACACCCTTAGCCAACAATCAAGGAAACAAGCCAGCCGAGCAGGGAGTCAAGCCCCCACAACAGCAACGCCATAACCAGAACAACAGCCACAACAATCAACGTGGTCTGCGTGGTTTCTTGGCGAGTCGGCCAAACGACTTTACGGATCTCGGTGCGAGCCTCCTTAACCAGCACTGCGAAAGACTTGCCCTTGGCAGTCTGCAGACCTATAAAGGCAGCTACAGCAGCAAGAGCGAGCAAAGCGAGCACACGGTACAGGATCGGCGAAGCAGAATAATACTGGTTGCCAACAACGCCCACGACCACCAAAGCGACGACAGCGAGCCACTTTACCAGATCGAAACGAGAGCTTTGAGCTTCAGCCTTAGGAGTCATCTATGAAGATCCTGTGAAAAGAAAGCCAGACACACCAAGTGAATCTGGCAGGTCAGGAGGGAATCGAACCCCCAACCTACGGTTTTGGAGACCGTCGCTCTGCCAATTGAGCTACTGACCTAAAACAAAATCAGGCCGACCATTATGCAGGCCTGAAAAAGACTTTACAACAACCAACCCCAATAGACTTGAAATCACCCAACATGAAGCCAGGCAGAACAAAAACAAGCCGAGACAGCTGTTAAAACAAAGGCAGATATTTGCATATCTGCCTTGTTATATGGAGCTCTTGAGCGGATTTGAACCGCTGACCTCACCCTTACCAAGGGTGTGCTCTACCAACTGAGCTACAAGAGCAAAACAACGCGCACAACCTGCAAGCATGGAGCGGGTAGCGGGAATCGAACCCGCATCATCAGCTTGGAAGGCTGAGGTTCTACCATTAAACTATACCCGCGGAGCTTGCAGCTCACGCTAAAAATGGTGGAGGGGGAAGGATTCGAACCTTCGAAGTCGTAGACGTCAGATTTACAGTCTGATCCCTTTGGCCGCTCGGGAACCCCTCCTAAGCGAGCCGGCATTTTACATCACGCCGACCTTCTGTCAAGCATTTTCTCATTAAAAATATGAGGTTAGCTGCGTTGACGGTGCTTCATAGCATTTCCCTCAAGAGGTCATCACTGCGAAGCGGGCGCCATTCTATGCAAACTATTCGACAGTTGCAATGCCCTCACACGGCATTATTTTATGTTTTAACTCATTGAATTCGTTAGCAAGGCTTTCAAAGGGCAGATCGTCCGCCAATTGCCTGCTTTCAGGCGCTACGCGCAGCCAAAATGTCGAGACACCGGATTTGACCAACGGAAGCATTTTGACCCTGATATCGAGGCTGATCAGCCGCTGCTCTACAAACTGCGCATCATTCTGGCTGGCAAAGCCGCCAATATACAGGCAGCTGTCTTGCCCTCCTGGAGCCCTGGATCTATCGCGGCGCACCATCGCGTCAGCAGACTCACTCAGCAACCGGATATCCTGCTGGGGCCCGCGATAGAGCGACAACGGCGTTACATCCTTCGCGCGCAACGGGGCTTCTTGCTGGTGCCATACGTAATAAAAGATATTGAGAACGAGCAGTAACAGGAACAACCAACGCATAGAGACCTCAGGATAAAGGGCACGCCATAGCCAAACCGACGAAAACCAGATCCGGAACAAGCTCTGCCTGCGGCACAACGGCCGACACCAAACCGGCATCCCCCCCCGTCAGGAACACTGTGAAATCCTCCCCCCAATAGCTTCGAGCCACCTCCAGCTGCGTTAACACAAACCCCCTCAACATCAGCGTGCAGCCCCGCTCTACCGCCTCAACGGTTGTGCGGCCAGGACGCAGGCACTCTAGTGCTTGCTCGGCAGCCTCATCGTTGTAGCGAATCCTGCGCGTGTGCGTTCGCAGTTGGTTGCGCATTAGCGGCAACCCAGGACAAATGAAGCCACCTAGATGTTCGCCATCCGCGGCAATAAAATCCGCAGTTGCCGCCGTACCAAAGTCGAGCACCAGGCAGGCACCCGACGCTAGCTTAAAACCACCCAGCATTGCCAACCAACGATCGAGACCAAGACGTTCAAAATCTCCATAGCCGTTACGCACTCCCCCCATCTGTCGCGCAGGCGCAGCACACGAGACAGTAACGTTGAACGCTAGCACCAGAGCATCGACCAGTTTTGCGGTTTCCTCAGGAGCCCGAACACTTACAAGACGGCAACGCGTCAGCACCATACCAGGAGCCGCGACCAGACTCGCAATCAATGCAGCGTCCGACTCGGCAATACCTTCTACACGGGTAGCTGCCGTAATTGAGTCAAGTACGCGCCACTTGATAAAACTATTCCCACAGTCGAGCTCAAGAATCATCACGCAACCTCAGACTTAGCTCACCACCGCTGAATATTGTTTCAACACCGTCCACACTCAAACGCAGCGCACCCTGACCATCGACACCCAGCACCACTCCGTCAATTTGATTAAGTCCTGCGATGATAGACGCCGACCGCCCCTGCCAAAGGTGATTCAACTCCCACTCCTTTTGGAGCGCAGCGAAGCCATAGACCCTATGCCGATCCAGATAGTCTTTTAACTGCCCCCCCAGGTGCGCCACCAATTGATTACGATTCACCGGAGCGCCAGTTTCAAGCTGCACGGAAGTCCATTGCTGATCGACATCCACCGCGTTGCGCATGTTCACGTTGATACCTATACCCAGGACAACGTGACAAATATCCGCAGGATCTCCCACCAACTCCAGCAGGATACCGGCAATCTTCTTCTGCCCCACCAAAACGTCATTTGGCCATTTCAGGCCCGCATTCTGCACCCCAGAGGCCCGGAGCGCCTGCATAACCGCCAAACCGACAACCAGACTCAGGCCCTCCAACTGCCGCAAACCACCTTCGATGCGCAAGACAAGGCTGTAATAGATATTCTGAGCAAAAGGGCTCACCCAGTTGCGCCCACGCCTTCCCCTGCCGGCCGTTTGCTGCTCTGCGAGCACCAGGAACGGCGCAGCCTGACCCTCGCCAATAAGACGTAGAGCTTCGGCATTAGTGGAGTCAATGGACTCAGATATGTGGACAGGCCAATCCGAAGAAGGCGTACTCGTCAGGATTTCGTCCGCATCCAGCAGGATCAGCGGGGACGCCAGTTGATAACCCTTACCCCGAACCTTATGGATAGGTAGATTCAACTCGGCCTCAAGATGCTGGAGCTGCTTCCATACAGCGCTGCGACTGATGCCCAGGGCAGCACCAAGCGCCTCTCCGGAATGGAATCGGCCATCTTTCAGAAGCTTTAACAACGTCAGCATGCAAGTATCGCCTCACAATAAGGCACGCATGATAGCCATGCGGAGGGTCATTGCATAGAAAGGCCAGGTTTTAGTATTGAAGAGCGCTACAGTTGGCCACCAATTGCCACTTTTCAGCGGCTTGAAGGCAACCGCCGCACTTTTCGACCGTCCAAAACAAAACCCCATCTGCTTTCGCAAATGGGGTTTCGGAATTTAATCTTGACGATGACCTACTCTCACATGGGGAAACCCCACACTACCATCGGCGATGCATCGTTTCACTACTGAGTTCGGGATGGGATCAGGTGGTTCCAATGCTCTATGGTCGTCAAGAAATTCGGGTACTGAGTCGTGACCAGATGGCCTCGCTTCAGCAAATTGGGTATGTGACAGCGTTCGGTGTTTTGTGAGCGCAAACTTTCGGTTTGTATCGTCTTCACACACCGCAATCTGATGCTCTTTCGAGTACTCAAATTGCTTGGGTGTTATATGGTCAAGCCTCACGGGCAATTAGTATTGGTTAGCTCAACGCCTCACAGCGCTTACACACCCAACCTATCAACGTCGTAGTCTTCGACGGCCCTTCAGGGAACTCAAGGTTCCAGTGAGATCTCATCTTGAGGCTAGTTTCCCGCTTAGATGCTTTCAGCGGTTATCTATTCCGAACATAGCTACCCGGCAATGCCACTGGCGTGACAACCGGAACACCAGAGGTTCGTCCACTCCGGTCCTCTCGTACTAGGAGCAGCCCCTCTCAAATCTCAAACGTCCACGGCAGATAGGGACCGAACTGTCTCACGACGTTCTAAACCCAGCTCGCGTACCACTTTAAATGGCGAACAGCCATACCCTTGGGACCGGCTTCAGCCCCAGGATGTGATGAGCCGACATCGAGGTGCCAAACACCGCCGTCGATATGAACTCTTGGGCGGTATCAGCCTGTTATCCCCGGAGTACCTTTTATCCGTTGAGCGATGGCCCTTCCATACAGAACCACCGGATCACTAAGACCTACTTTCGTACCTGCTCGACGTGTCTGTCTCGCAGTCAAGCGCGCTTTTGCCTTTATACTCTACGACCGATTTCCGACCGGTCTGAGCGCACCTTCGTACTCCTCCGTTACTCTTTAGGAGGAGACCGCCCCAGTCAAACTACCCACCATACACTGTCCTCGATCCGGATAACGGACCTGAGTTAGAACCTCAAAGTTGCCAGGGTGGTATTTCAAGGTTGGCTCCACGCGAACTGGCGTCCACGCTTCAAAGCCTCCCACCTATCCTACACAAGCAAATTCAAAGTCCAGTGCAAAGCTATAGTAAAGGTTCACGGGGTCTTTCCGTCTAGCCGCGGATACACTGCATCTTCACAGCGATTTCAATTTCACTGAGTCTCGGGTGGAGACAGCGCCGCCATCGTTACGCCATTCGTGCAGGTCGGAACTTACCCGACAAGGAATTTCGCTACCTTAGGACCGTTATAGTTACGGCCGCCGTTTACCGGGGCTTCGATCAAGAGCTTCGCGTTAGCTAACCCCATCAATTAACCTTCCGGCACCGGGCAGGCGTCACACCCTATACGTCCACTTTCGTGTTTGCAGAGTGCTGTGTTTTTAATAAACAGTCGCAGCGGCCTGGTATCTTCGACCGGCATGAGCTTACGGAGCAAGTCCTTCACCCTCACCGGCGCACCTTCTCCCGAAGTTACGGTGCCATTTTGCCTAGTTCCTTCACCCGAGTTCTCTCAAGCGCCTTGGTATTCTCTACCCAACCACCTGTGTCGGTTTGGGGTACGGTTCCTGGTTACCTGAAGCTTAGAAGCTTTTCTTGGAAGCATGGCATCAACCACTTCGTCATCTAAAAGATGACTCGTCATCAGCTCTCGGCCTTAGAATCCCGGATTTACCTAAGATTCCAGCCTACCACCTTAAACTTGGACAACCAACGCCAAGCTGGCCTAGCCTTCTCCGTCCCTCCATCGCAATAACCAGAAGTACAGGAATATTAACCTGTTTTCCATCGACTACGCTTTTCAGCCTCGCCTTAGGGACCGACTAACCCTGCGTCGATTAACGTTGCGCAGGAAACCTTGGTCTTTCGGCGTGGGTGTTTTTCACACCCATTGTCGTTACTCATGTCAGCATTCGCACTTCTGATACCTCCAGCAAGCTTCTCAACTCACCTTCACAGGCTTACAGAACGCTCCTCTACCGCATCATCCTAAGATGATACCCGTAGCTTCGGTGTATGGTTTGAGCCCCGTTACATCTTCCGCGCAGGCCGACTCGACTAGTGAGCTATTACGCTTTCTTTAAAGGGTGGCTGCTTCTAAGCCAACCTCCTAGCTGTCTAAGCCTTCCCACATCGTTTCCCACTTAACCATAACTTTGGGACCTTAGCTGACGGTCTGGGTTGTTTCCCTTTTCACGACGGACGTTAGCACCCGCCGTGTGTCTCCCATGCTCGGCACTTGTAGGTATTCGGAGTTTGCATCGGTTTGGTAAGTCGGGATGACCCCCTAGCCGAAACAGTGCTCTACCCCCTACAGTGATACATGAGGCGCTACCTAAATAGCTTTCGAGGAGAACCAGCTATCTCCGAGCTTGATTAGCCTTTCACTCCGATCCACAGGTCATCCGCTAACTTTTCAACGGTAGTCGGTTCGGTCCTCCAGTTAGTGTTACCCAACCTTCAACCTGCCCATGGATAGATCGCCCGGTTTCGGGTCTATTCCCAGCGACTAGACGCCCTATTAAGACTCGCTTTCGCTACGCCTCCCCTATTCGGTTAAGCTCGCCACTGAAAATAAGTCGCTGACCCATTATACAAAAGGTACGCAGTCACCCAACAAAGTGGGCTCCCACTGCTTGTACGCATACGGTTTCAGGATCTATTTCACTCCCCTCTCCGGGGTTCTTTTCGCCTTTCCCTCACGGTACTAGTTCACTATCGGTCAGTCAGTAGTATTTAGCCTTGGAGGATGGTCCCCCCATATTCAGACAAAGTTTCTCGTGCTCCGTCCTACTCGATTTCATGACTAAGAGATTTTCGCGTACAGGGCTATCACCCACTATGGCCGCACTTTCCAGAGCGTTCCGCTAATCTCAAAACCACTTAAGGGCTAGTCCCCGTTCGCTCGCCACTACTAAGGGAATCTCGGTTGATTTCTTTTCCTCAGGGTACTTAGATGTTTCAGTTCCCCTGGTTCGCCTCTTGCACCTATGTATTCAGTACAAGATAACCATCTTATGATGGCTGGGTTCCCCCATTCAGACATCTCCGGATCAAAGTCTGTTTGCCGACTCCCCGAAGCTTTTCGCAGGCTACCACGTCTTTCATCGCCTCTGACTGCCAAGGCATCCACCGTATGCGCTTCTTCACTTGACCATATAACCCCAAGCAATCTGGTTATACTGTGAAGACAACATTCGCCGAAAATTCGCAATTACTCACAAATTTTACCTTAGCCTGATCCGTTACCAGTGAAAGTAACGTCCAGTCTATCTTTCTATCACATACCCAAATTTTTAAAGAACGATCTAATCAAAGACTAGAAATCAATATTCGCTTAAGAATATTCATTTCTAAACTCTAACAAGTAGAAGCAGTTAATGGTGGAGCCAAACGGGATCGAACCGTTGACCTCCTGCGTGCAAGGCAGGCGCTCTCCCAGCTGAGCTATGGCCCCGCTTTTTAACGGGTTGCGACACTAAAATTGGTGGGTCTGGGCAGATTCGAACTGCCGACCTCACCCTTATCAGGGGTGCGCTCTAACCAACTGAGCTACAGACCCAATTTTGATGCGTTACGCAATCAAACTTGAAGCTTGTAGCTTAAAGCTTGAAGCTGCTTCTATCGTCTTCTTCAATGAATCAAGCAATTCGTGTGGGAACTTATGGAGCAGCTGATGTCGTCGATTAAGGAGGTGATCCAGCCGCAGGTTCCCCTACGGCTACCTTGTTACGACTTCACCCCAGTCATGAATCACACCGTGGTAACCGTCCTCCCGAAGGTTAGACTAGCTACTTCTGGTGCAACCCACTCCCATGGTGTGACGGGCGGTGTGTACAAGGCCCGGGAACGTATTCACCGCGACATTCTGATTCGCGATTACTAGCGATTCCGACTTCACGCAGTCGAGTTGCAGACTGCGATCCGGACTACGATCGGTTTTGTGGGATTAGCTCCACCTCGCGGCTTGGCAACCCTCTGTACCGACCATTGTAGCACGTGTGTAGCCCAGGCCGTAAGGGCCATGATGACTTGACGTCATCCCCACCTTCCTCCGGTTTGTCACCGGCAGTCTCCTTAGAGTGCCCACCATGACGTGCTGGTAACTAAGGACAAGGGTTGCGCTCGTTACGGGACTTAACCCAACATCTCACGACACGAGCTGACGACAGCCATGCAGCACCTGTCTCAATGTTCCCGAAGGCACCAATCTATCTCTAGAAAGTTCATTGGATGTCAAGGCCTGGTAAGGTTCTTCGCGTTGCTTCGAATTAAACCACATGCTCCACCGCTTGTGCGGGCCCCCGTCAATTCATTTGAGTTTTAACCTTGCGGCCGTACTCCCCAGGCGGTCAACTTAATGCGTTAGCTGCGCCACTAAGAGCTCAAGGCTCCCAACGGCTAGTTGACATCGTTTACGGCGTGGACTACCAGGGTATCTAATCCTGTTTGCTCCCCACGCTTTCGCACCTCAGTGTCAGTATCAGTCCAGGTGGTCGCCTTCGCCACTGGTGTTCCTTCCTATATCTACGCATTTCACCGCTACACAGGAAATTCCACCACCCTCTACCATACTCTAGTCAGTCAGTTTTGAATGCAGTTCCCAGGTTGAGCCCGGGGATTTCACATCCAACTTAACAAACCACCTACGCGCGCTTTACGCCCAGTAATTCCGATTAACGCTTGCACCCTCTGTATTACCGCGGCTGCTGGCACAGAGTTAGCCGGTGCTTATTCTGTCGGTAACGTCAAAATTGCAGAGTATTAATCTACAACCCTTCCTCCCAACTTAAAGTGCTTTACAATCCGAAGACCTTCTTCACACACGCGGCATGGCTGGATCAGGCTTTCGCCCATTGTCCAATATTCCCCACTGCTGCCTCCCGTAGGAGTCTGGACCGTGTCTCAGTTCCAGTGTGACTGATCATCCTCTCAGACCAGTTACGGATCGTCGCCTTGGTGAGCCATTACCCCACCAACTAGCTAATCCGACCTAGGCTCATCTGATAGCGCAAGGCCCGAAGGTCCCCTGCTTTCTCCCGTAGGACGTATGCGGTATTAGCGTCCGTTTCCGAACGTTATCCCCCACTACCAGGCAGATTCCTAGGCATTACTCACCCGTCCGCCGCTCTCAAGAGAAGCAAGCTTCTCTCTACCGCTCGACTTGCATGTGTTAGGCCTGCCGCCAGCGTTCAATCTGAGCCATGATCAAACTCTTCAGTTCAAACATCTTTGGGTTTTTAAGAAACCCTAAACTTGGCTCAGCAATCGTTGGTTACATCTTTGATTTCTCGCGGAGTAACTTGTGATGCTGATAATCTTGTTGACTATCAGTCTGACTCCACAAGCACCCACACGAATTGCTTGATTCAGTTGTTAAAGAGCGGTTGGTTAAGATCTTTCGTCTCAACCGAGGCGCGCATTCTACAGCAGCCTCTGTTGCTGTCAAGCGGTTATTTTAAGAAGTTTTCAAAGTTTCCTCTGCAACTTCAACCACTTGCGCTTCCGATCTCTCGTTAGCGGGAGGCGAATTCTACAGCGTTACACGCTGCTGTCAACACCTCTTTTTCTCCGCTTTCGACCGAGAAGATCGAACCGTTAATAGAGCCAAACAACCTTGCTCTACCAACTCCTTCCAGGCTTCGATGATCTGAAGCAGGTCGCTGTCGAATTCCGCATAACTCTTTGTTTACCAAGGAGTTTTCCGTTTCGACTGCGCCGGAAGTGGGGCGAATTATAGACAGATATAAATCGCCGTCAACAGTTAATTTCAGGTTTATTCCGATTTAAGCGTAATACGCGCAAATGCCTTCTTCCCAGCCTGGCAAACATGCGTCGCGCCCAGCTCGTACATAAAAGTGCGATCCACTACCTCACCATCTACACGCACACCGCCAGATCCCAACAGGTCACGCGCAACGGCAGAGTTCTTTACCAAGCCCGCCTTATTAAGGACAGCAGCAATTGGCATCGCCTCGCCGGCGGTCAACTCGACCTCAGGAAGATCATCTGGCAGTTCACCGTCTTTCATACGATTGCCTGCAGCACGGTGAGCATTGGCCGCAGCCTCTTCACCATGGAAGCGCGCAACAATTTCTTCGGCCAGCTTGATCTTGACGTCTCGCGGATTGGCTCCCGCCTCGACATCGGCACGTAGCGCATTGATCTCATCCATCGAACGAAAGCTAAGCAGCTCAAAGTAACGCCACATCAATGCATCAGGGATGGAGACCAGCTTGCCATACATGACACCCGGCGCTTCCTGGATACCAACGTAGTTACCCAGGGACTTGGACATCTTCTTGACGCCATCCAATCCTTCGAGCAACGGCATGGTCAGGATGCACTGGGCCTCCTGGCCATATGAACGCTGCAGCTCACGCCCCATCAGCAGATTGAATTTCTGATCCGTACCACCCAGCTCCACATCCGCCCGCAACGCCACCGAGTCATAACCTTGCACCAACGGGTACAGGAACTCATGGATCGCAATCGGTTGATTGGTGGAGTAACGCTTGTCGAAATCATCCCGCTCAAGCATGCGCGCAACGGTGTACTGAGAGGTCAACCGAATAAAGTCCGCCGGCCCCATCTGATCCATCCAGGTGGAGTTGAAGGCGACTTCAGTCTTGGCCGGATCGAGGATTTTGAAAACCTGAGCCTTATAGGTCTCGGCGTTATCGAGAACCTGCTCACGAGTCAGCGGCGGACGCGTGGTGCTTTTGCCACTCGGATCACCGATCATCCCGGTAAAGTCACCTATAAGGAAGATCACCTGATGTCCCAGCTCCTGGAACTGACGCAGCTTATTAATAAGCACGGTGTGACCCAGGTGCAGATCCGGCGCAGTAGGATCAAAGCCAGCCTTAATACGCAGGGGTTGGCCACGCTTGAGCTTCTCAATCAGCTCGGCCTCGACCAACAGTTCTTCCGCACCACGTTTGATCAGCGCTAGCTGCTCTTCAACCGACTTCATAACAGACCCGCAAGGCTCAGATTCAAAGGGAACCAACCATACAAGATCAGGGACTAATTACAAGTTTTGCCCTGCAAACGGACACCATTCGGCAAGCCCAGCGTTCGCAAGCTTGCACCACAGATGATTTGGTTATATTTTATACAGTTATTTCATCTTCATCATGTCATTCATCTTTTCCATTTCATCTTTTCAAAGTCAAAATTACCTATGACCACTGAACCGTCTAAAGCGCCACCGCTTTACCCGAAGACCCACCTGCTCGCTGCAAGTGGTATCGCCGCCCTTCTCAGCCTGGCACTTCTGGTATTCCCTTCCAGCGACGTAGAAGCCAAACGAACGACCCTGACGCTTGATTTGGATAGCCCGATTGAACAACTGACACAAGATCAAGACGCTTCCGACGCTCAACAAGCCACAATTGAAACCGCCGAATCCCCGTTCGCACAGATTGAAGGCGCCAAGGAAAACACCGAAACCGCCCAGGCGGCTCCTGCCCCCGAGGTCGCGAGAGCTCCGGCACACCGCGAAGTGACGGTGGCCAAAGGCGACACGCTGTCAACACTCTTTGAAAAAGTCGGCCTTCCGGCCGCGGCCGTTAATGACGCACTGGCCAGCGATAAGCGAGCCAAGCAGTTCACTCGACTCAAGCGCGGCCAAAAGCTCAACTTCGAACTGAGCCCGGATGGCCAGTTGACCACCTTGCACACCAATCTCAACGACCTGGAAAGCATCAGCCTGACCAAAGGCGCCAAGGGCTTTGTCTTCAATCGCGTTACCACCAAGCCCGCAGTACGCTCTGCCTACGTCCACGGCGTGATCAACAGCTCCCTTTCGCAATCCGCAGCACGCGCAGGCCTGCCTCATAGCCTGACCATGGACATGGCAAGCGTGTTTGGCTACGACATCGATTTCGCCCAGGACATCCGCCAAGGCGATGAATTTGATGTGATCTACGAACAGAAGATGGCCAATGGCAAGGTTGTCGGCACCGGCAACATTCTGTCAGCGCGTTTCACCAACCGCGGCAAGACCTACACAGCGGTGCGCTACACCAACAAACAAGGCAACAGCAGCTACTACACCGCCAGCGGCAATAGCATGCGTAAAGCCTTCATTCGCACCCCAGTGGACTTCGCTCGTATTAGCTCGCGTTTCTCCATGGGCCGCAAGCACCCAATTCTGAACAAAATTCGTGCCCATAAAGGCGTGGATTATGCAGCACCGCGCGGCACTCCCATCAAGGCCGCCGGCGATGGAAAGGTTCTGCTGGCCGGTCGCCGCGGGGGTTACGGCAATACTGTCATCATCCAGCACGGCAATAGCTACCGCACGCTGTATGGCCATATGCAAGGTTTTGCCAAAGGTGTGAAGACGGGCGGCAGCGTCAAGCAAGGCCAGATAATCGGGTATATCGGGACAACCGGCCTCTCTACCGGACCGCACTTGCATTATGAGTTCCAGGTCAATGGCGTGCATGTCGACCCACTGGGTCAAAAACTCCCCATGGCCGATCCAATAGCCAAAGGCGAGCGCGCTCGGTTCATGCAACAAAGCCAACCATTGATGGCACGCATGGACCAGGAACGAGCGACCATGCTGGCCTCGGCGAAGCGCTGAGTCATGCCGCTTTATATAGGAGTGATGTCCGGGACCAGCCTTGATGGCCTGGACATTGCGCTGATCCAGCAGGACCCGGCGATCAAGCTGATCGCCACTCACTACATCCCCATGCCCGAACCTCTGCGTGTCGAATTGCTGGGCCTGTGCAGCAGCGGCCAGGATGAGATTGCCCGTTCGGCAATTGCCCAGCAAAACTGGGTAACACTTGCCGCCCAGGGGATTCGCACATTGCTTGAACAGCAGGGGCTTGCCCCTCACGACATACGGGCCATTGGCAGTCATGGGCAGACCATTCGCCACGAACCTGCACGCGGTTTTACCGTGCAGATCGGGAACCCAGCATTACTGACCGAGCTGACCGATATAACTGTCGTCAGTGACTTTCGCAGCCGCGATGTGGCTGCTGGAGGCCAGGGCGCGCCACTGGTCCCCGCATTTCATGAAGCCCTGTTCGGCGAACACAGCGGCAACCACGCAGTACTGAATGTCGGCGGTTTCAGCAACCTCAGCCTGATCGAAACCGCAAAGCCTGTCGCCGGCTTTGACTGTGGCCCAGGCAACGTCCTGCTGGATGCCTGGATTCACCTCAATCGCGGCGAAAGCTTTGACCGTGGCGGCCAGTGGGCGGCCGGCGGGAAGGTCGAACCCACGCTGCTCAAGGCACTGCTCAGCGACCCCTTCTTCAGCACCCAGGGCCCAAAAAGCACCGGTCGCGAAGTCTTCAACCTGCCTTGGCTGAAGCGTCATCTTGCTCGGCTTGCCCACTTCGAGCCTCAAGACGTTCAAGCCACACTACTGGAACTCACGGCACTGACCATCGTCGAGTCGCTGCAAGCTGCACAAAAGCAGACCGAAACGCTATTGGTTTGCGGCGGAGGCGCCCATAACACGGCATTGATGAGCCGCCTCAGCGCCATGCTGCCCGCCACACGCGTCAGCAGCACTGCCACCCACGGGGTTGAGCCCGACTGGGTTGAGGCCATGGCCTTCGCCTGGCTGGCCCATTGCTGCCTTGAAGGTATCTGCGCCAATCGTCCAAGCGTGACCGGCGCGCGCGGCCTGCGCGTACTTGGTGCTATCTACCCCGCCTGAGCCGCAAATAGCAAAACGCCGCACGATTCCTGAGAGCCGTGCGGCGTTTTGCCCAATCTGATACTGATCAGATAGAGAACGACGAACCGCAACCACACGTAGTAGTGGCGTTCGGATTCTTGATCACAAAGCGCGAGCCTTCCAAACCTTCCTGGTAATCCACCTCTGCGCCCGCCAAGTACTGGAAGCTCATTGGGTCCACAACCAGGCTGACGCCCTCGCGCTCAACGATGGTGTCGTCATCGGCCACATCTTCATCGAAGGTGAAACCATACTGGAACCCGGAACAACCACCGCCCGTAACAAATACGCGCAGCTTCAAGCGATCATTACCCTCTTCATCGACCAGGCTCTTCACCTTGTGCGCGGCACCGTGGGTGAATTGCAAAGCCGTGGGGGTGAAGGATTCAACGCTCATGCCAATAATCTCCCGGCGTAACGCCGCCATATGCGTAATGGCGATCATTATCCGCTTCTCCTAGAAAAGCGGTCAACTATTGTTACGGTATATCAATCAACGCAGCAGCCATTAAAAATACAAAAGGCCCGATCAACGGGCCTTTTGTATAGCTGCAATTACCTTACGGCATCATGCCTGCGTGAGACAAACCCAGCTTCTCATCAAGCCCGAACAGGATATTCATATTCTGTACAGCCTGGCCCGATGCACCCTTGACGAGGTTGTCGATGACCGAAAGTACAACCACCAAGTCACCATCCTGCGGACGATGCACAGCGATACGGCACACGTTGGCGCCGCGCACGCTGCGGGTTTCCGGGTGGCTGCCGGCGGGCATCACATCGACGAACGGCTCGTTGGCATAACGCTTTTCAAACAGCGCTTGCAGATCGACCGAACGATCTACAACGGTTGCGTACAGCGTCGAGTGAATCCCACGAATCATCGGAGTCAGATGCGGCACGAACGTCAGGCCCACATCCTGGCCTGCCGCACGGCGCAGGCCTTGGCGAATTTCAGGCAGGTGGCGATGCCCTTTAACCGCATAAGCCTTCATGCTTTCCGAGGTCTCGGAGTACAAAGATCCCACTGCCGCACCACGGCCAGCACCGCTGACACCCGACTTGCAGTCAGCAATCAAGCGCGAAGTATCTGCCAGCCCGGCCTCCAACAGGGGCAAAAAGCCCAGTTGCGTAGCGGTTGGGTAGCAGCCCGGCACCGCAATCAAGCGCGCCTGCCTGATTTGCGCGCGATTGACTTCCGGCAGGCCATAAACCGCCTCTTCAAGCAGTTGCGGAGCACCGTGGGGCTGGCCGTACCACTTGGCCCACTCATCTGCATCCTGCAGACGGAAGTCCGCGGATAGGTCAATCACTTTAGTTCCGGCAGCCAACAAGTCACCCGCCAGGGCGTGAGCAACGCCGTGAGGTGTCGCAAAGAACACTACATCGCACGCCCCCAGGGTATGGATATCTGGAACGCTGAACGCCAGGCCGTCGTAATGACCGCGCAGATTGGGATACATATCGGCAACGGCCATCCCGGCCTCGGATCGGGAGGTGATAACCACCACCTCTGCCTGCGGGTGCTGAGCCAGCAGACGCAGCAATTCGACACCGGTGTAACCCGTGCCGCCGACGATACCGACCTTGACCATAAACATGCCCTCAACGAACCCACTGGAAAGCCGTCGATAATAGGGGCCGTATCGTTCTGCGACAACCGCCAAGGTGACGTGCGGGCGCTCTAAGCTCTACTATCTCCGGTTACCGTGAACCTGGGAATAACTAGAATGCTCTATCTATGGATCAAAGCCTTTCACATCATCAGCATGGTCTGCTGGTTTGCCGGACTGTTTTACCTACCACGCTTGTTCGTTTACCACACCCAAAGCGAAGACAGCATCAGCAAGGAACGTTTCTGCATCATGCAGCGCAAGCTGTACCGCGGCATCATGCTGCCGGCAATGCTCGCCACGCTGGTATTTGGCATCTGGCTGATCAGCCTCAACCCAAGCGTGTTCAGCCAAGGCGGCTGGATGCACGCCAAGCTGACTCTGGTAGTACTCCTGATCGGCTACCACCACATGTGCGGCGCGCAGGTAAAACGCTTCGCACGTGGCGAAAACACCCGCAGCCATGTCTTTTATCGCTGGTTCAATGAAGTGCCAGTTTTGATATTGCTGGCTATCGTAATTTTGGTCGTCGTAAAACCGTTTTAACTCTCATCAGTTGCACTCTATACGGGGTACTTCCAATGTCGTTGCCCGCTTTGCTTGAACAACGTTTGCGTCTGCCTGTAGTGGCGGCGCCGATGTTCCTGATCTCCAACCCACAATTGGTCCTGGCCTGCTGCCGCAACGGCGTGGTCGGAAGTTTCCCCGCCCTCAACCAGCGCGAAAGCAGCGGTTTCAAAGCCTGGCTGGAAGAAATCGAGGCGGGCCTGAAACTGCTCGACAACCCTGCACCGTACGCGGTCAACCTGATTGTGCATAACAGCAACCCACGCCTGGAGGCCGACCTGGCGATTTGCGTCGAGCACAAGGTGCCTATTGTCATCACCAGCCTGGGTGCGGTGAAAGAGTTGGTGGACGCCGTACACAGTTACGGTGGGCTGGTCTTTCACGACGTAACCACAAGGCGCCACGCAGAGAAAGCCGCCGAAGCAGGTGTTGATGGCCTGATTGCCGTGGCGGCAGGCGCTGGTGGCCACGCTGGCACCTGGAGTCCCTTTTCGCTTATCGCCGAAATTCGCCAGTTCTTCGACAAAACCCTCCTGCTGGCCGGCTGCCTGAACCACGGACACGAGATCCTCGCGGCGCAACTGCTCGGGGCAGACCTCGCCTATTTCGGTACGCGTTTTATCGGCACCACCGAAAGCCACGCTCCGCAGGCCTATAAAGAGATGCTGCTGACGTCGCGCGCCGCAGATATCGTGCACACTCCCGCCGTTTCCGGGGTACCCGCGAGCTTTATGCGCCAAAGCCTGGAAAACGCCGGTTTCGACCTTGCTGCCTTGCAAGGCAAGGGCGAAGTCAATTTCGGCTCCAAGCTAAAACCTCTGAGCGACGAGGCCAAAGCCTGGAAGACCGTATGGTCGGCAGGCCAAGGCGTCGGCGAGATAACAGACCTACCCGGCGTGGATGAACTAGTCGCCCGACTGGATGCCGAATACCGCAAGGCGCTCGAAAGCTCGGTACAACTGTCGACGCGTTGGCCGCGCTGATTGAGCAGCAATCCTTAGCCTGTCGATCGGGGCAGGCATTTATACTGGCGACACCTTCCTATTCAAGTGACAAGGATGCCCGCATGAGCGACAACCGTTTCAAGATTGTGTTTGATGGCGCATTGCGGCCTGGTGTAGAAGCCAGCACAGCCAAGCTGAACCTCGCCGAGCTGTTCAAAAGCAATGTCGAAGCCATTGAAAAGCTATTTACCGGGCGCCCGGTCGCACTCAAACGCGACCTGTCTCACGCAGACGCCCAAACCTATCTTGAAGCGCTGAGCAATACCGGGATTGAGGCACGTATCGAAGCCGAAACACCGGTCGCCTTCAATCTGGCCGAGACACACGAAACCCACTCCGAAAGCACCAGTTCGGCAACATCACCCTACGCGCCACCCCGCGCTGCAGTGGGTGAAGACCTGCCAGAGTTCTCGACGCTGAAAGTCTTCACCGTCAACGGACGTATCGGCCGACTGCGTTTTCTGGCCTGGACGCTAGTGCTAACGCTGGTGATGCTCGCCGTTGTGGGCGCTGTATTCACCGTTGGCCTGGGTATCGCGGCAGTTTCCTCCACGATAGCTATGGTACTCGGCGGCCTTGTGGGGTTCGCCCTTGCTGTTGCATTTGTCTGGGTCAGTGTGCAGATTACCGTGCAACGCTTGCATGACCTGGGCTGGTCCGGTTGGCTGTGGTTCCTCAATCTGGTGCCATTCGTTGGGAGTATTTTCCCGATCCTGCTGATGGTGCTGCCAGGCAACAATGGCGCCAACCAATATGGCGCGCCGCCGCCACGTAACAGCACCTCTGTAAAAGTACTGGCCGTCATGTGGCTGGCACTGATCCCGCTGCTGTTCTCCGCCGTCCTGCTCTCGGGCCTGACCGGTATGCTCGACGAGTTGGAAGGTAACGTGGACAGCAGCTATGAAAGCAGCTCCATGACCACCGACGACGAGGCTGCCCAGGGCGCTATCGTTGGTGAAGAAGATGTGCAAAGTGCTGATGAAGCGGCCGAACCTGTAGACTCTGCGCAAGAATGAAGAAACACGCCGCGCCTGTGATGCCTTTGTCACAGGCGCGGCGGTGTTGCGATGGAGAAATGCATGACCCGTTACGCTCTGATCACCGGTGCCTCCAGCGGCATCGGCCTGGCCCTGGCCGAAGCACTGGCCCGTCGTGGTCGCAGCTTGATTCTGGTGGCCCGCCAGCGTGATCAGTTGGAAAGTATTGCCATTGAGCTGACCCAACGTTTTGGGGTCGAAGTGCTGTTTCGGGCCTGCGACCTCGGAGAGCCGTTGCGGCTGTCCGGCTTTTTGCTGGAACTGGAAGAAGGCGAGCGACAGATCGATTTGCTGGTCAACTGCGCCGGCATCGGCACCAGCGGACCGTTTTTGGCTCAGGACTGGATGACCGAGCAGGACTTGATGGAGGTCAACATTCTGGCGTTGACCCGCATGTGTCATGCCCTTGGCAATTCCATGGCCCTGCAAGGCGGCGGGCAGATCCTCAACGTCGCTTCGGTCGCCGCCTTTCAACCCGGGCCGTGGATGAGTACCTACTACGCCAGCAAAGCCTATGTGCTGCATTTCACCGAGGGGCTGCGCGAAGAACTGAAAACCTGCGGGATCAAGGTTTCGGCCCTCTGCCCCGGCCCGACGCGCACCTCCTTCTTCGCCAGCGCACATATGGATACCGCCAGGCTCGACCGCAGCCAGCAACTGATGAGCCCTGAAGAAGTCGCGCTCTACACCGTGCGAGCTCTGGAAAAGAACAAAGCCATCATTGTCCCGGGGCGCCGAAACCGCTGGCTGGCGTTCAGCCCTCGTGTGAGCCCACGCTGGCTGACCCGCAAGATCGCCGGAATGATCAACAAGGCCTATTGCCCTCGCTGATATTGGCCGACACACCAAGGGCTGTGTGCATGCAGTACACTCAGCCTGCACTTTCAATACGGAGAAACAGCTGTGGATACTCTGTTCACCAAGATCATCAACAGAGAAATACCTGCGAAGATCATCTATGAGGACGATCAGGTCCTGGCCTTTCACGACATCGCCCCACAAGCGCCGGTACATTTTCTGGTCATCCCGAAAAAACCCATCCGCACGCTTAATGACCTGACCGAAGACGACAAGGCCCTGGCTGGACATATTTTGTTCACTGCCCAACGCCTGGCCGTGGAACAAGGCTGTGAAAAAGGCTTTCGCGTGGTGATGAATTGCAATGAAGACGGCGGGCAGACCGTCTATCACATTCATATGCATGTACTGGGGCAACGCCAGATGATGTGGCCGCCGGGCTGATATGCCGGGTATCTGCAGGTACTGTGTGCACAGTTCCTGCAGAAATCACCACGATCCTGACCCAACGCAAACGCTTTGCCTTCTGTTGCGGTAAACTGGCCGCCGAGATTTTTTCCGGAGGTCAGCATGACTACCCAACGTCACTACTCGCCGATCGATCGCCTGTTACTACAAGCCGACACCGCTATGCGCACATTGTTGCCTTTCAGTGGCCAGCCGCACCGTCCCTCGCCAGCCATCGTGCAACCCGAAGTGCAAATGAGCGAAACTGAGACCCGTCATGTCGCGGGCCTGATGCGTATCAACCATACCGGTGAGGTCTGTGCGCAGGCGCTGTATCAGGGACAGGCCCTGACTGCCAAGCTGCCACAAATACGCGCAGCCATGGAGCATGCCGCCGAGGAAGAGATCGACCACCTGGCCTGGTGTGAACAACGTATCCGCGAGTTGGGTAGCCACCCAAGCGTGTTGAACCCACTATTCTACGGTTTGTCATTTGGCATAGGTGCAGCTGCCGGACTGATCAGCGACAAGGTCAGCCTCGGTTTTGTGGCAGCGACTGAACATCAGGTCTGCAAGCACCTCAATGAGCATTTGGCGCAACTACCGGCCGAAGACGAAAAATCCCGGGCGATTCTTGAACAGATGCGCATTGATGAAGAGCATCACGCAGAGAGCGCGCTGGATGCAGGCGGATTCCGCTTCCCGGCGCCGGTCAAGTTCGGCATGAGCCTCATGGCCAAAGTCATGACCAAAAGTACATACCGCATCTGATCGATGGGGCAAAAAAGAAGGGTGCTCTAAAGGCACCCTTTCTTTTTGCCTGAAAATCGGTCAGTCAACCCAACTCAATGATTTCGTAATCATGAGTAATGACCACACCGGCTGCACCGAGCATGATCGAGGCCGAGCAATACTTCTCTGCCGACAGCTCGATGGCACGCTTGACCTGAGCCTCCTTCAACGCCCTCCCCTTGACCACAAAATGCATGTGGATCTTGGTAAATACCTTTGGGTCTTCAGTAGCACGCTCGGCTTCAAGAAAAGCCTCGCAACTTTCCACCGCCTGGCGGGATTTCTTCAGGATGCTGACCACATCGAAATTGCTGCAACCGCCGACGCCCAGCAGGAGCATTTCCATAGGTCGAACGCCCAGATTACGGCCACCGGCTTCCGGCGGGCCGTCCATGACCACTACGTGGCCACTACCCGACTCACCGAGGAACATGGCTTCGCCCGCCCATTGGATGCGTGCCTTCATCGCCCAGACTCCACTGTAAAAAAAGGGCCACCAGCTTAGCACAGGGCCTTGAAAGCACAGCGCTTAGCCTCAAGCGCAACGAGGCCTCCCCCGATTGAGAGGTAAATTCCCTGATCGAGTCAGAATGTGTCTGTTAAGCTGGCGCCAAATCAATGACGCACTGCCAGCGACTGCTTGGCATTGTGCGACCGTTGATTGCGCTCGATAAAAAATACAAGTCCTACCACACCGTGCAGTTTTTTCGGGATACAACCATGGTTGCTATTACTCCCACGTTGAAAATCAAGAACCTCGACAAGTTACTTACGCATTGTCAGCGCCGACGCTACCCGGCCAAGCACAACATCATCTGTGCAGGTGAGCGCTCCGAGACGCTGTTCTTCATTATCAAGGGCTCTGTGACGATCCTGATCGAGGATGAAGACGGTCGCGAGATGATCATCGCCTACCTCAACGTCGGTGATTTCTTTGGTGAGCTGGGATTGTTCGAGCAGGCCGGGAAGGAACAAGAGCGCAGTGCCTGGGTACGCGCCAAGATAGAGTGCGAAGTCGCTGAGATCAGCTACACCAAATTCCGCGAATTATCCCAGCAGGATCCGGACATTCTGTACGCCTTGAGTGGCCAGATCGCGCAGCGCCTGCGTGACACTACGCGCAAGGTCGGTGACCTGGCGTTCTTCGACGTCACCGGACGAGTCGCCCGCTGCCTGCTTGAACTGTGCAAGCAGCCAGACGCAATGACTCATCCGGACGGCATGCAAATCAAGGTCACGCGCCAGGAAATCGGGCGTATTGTCGGTTGTTCACGGGAGATGGTCGGACGGGTGCTCAAAGACCTGGAAGAGCGCAACCTGGTTCACGTCAAAGGCAAGACCATGGTGGTGTTTGGTACACGTTAAAGCGCCAGGAAGCTCGCGAGCATTTTCCGGTACAGCGTGTCGAGCCGACCAATCGCATCTGGCGCAGCAAAGGCTTCATGCAGGGCGATATGACTTTCGGCACGAACCCGTTGCTCAAGGCCACACGCCTCATTGAAGCGATTGACCGCCGCAATCAACTCGACGCGATCGCCATCCAGCAACAGCGCACCATGCACCAGGCCTACCGGCCGACCACCACTCTGACGCCAGCGTTGCGCAGTGCCGACCATTTTGCGACCGTCGAGATTGACGTTGTAACGACCGTCGCAAAACGCACCGTCGATTTCTCCCACGGACGCATCACCACCCAACTCGATGAGCAAATCGCAGATTGGCTGGCACAGCCGCTGGTACCCGGTTTCGATTCGCCCCTGATCGCCCTCGCTGCGCGGTGGCGCGTAGACCAGCGCAATATTGACCGTGGCCGCCGATTGCGGCACGGGCTCGCCGCCGGTTTCCCTTAGCAAAACTGGCCAACCGTGATCGGCCGAGACCTGGCTGGCTGCTTCAAAGGCAGGCAGGCGACTCAAGCGCCTGGGCATGACCAATGCCTGATCGCACGGTTGCCAGAACAGCAGTCCGAAGGCTTGTTCACCCGCACACACGGCGGTCAACAAATCCTGTTCAGCCTGCAAACCGGCTTCGACCGTCATTGCAATAGGCAGGGTCATGATCAATCCAGCGTCGAACCGGTCACCGGAACACCACGCTCCGGAAAAAACAGACGCTGCAACTCAGCACCCGGGCTCTCGGCGCGCATAAAGGTTTCGCCCACCAGGAACGAGTACACACCGCTGATTTCCATCAGCTCCACATCGGCACGATTGACGATCCCGCTCTCGGTGATCACCAGCCGGTCACGGGGAATACGCGGCAACAGGTCGAGGGTATTTTCGAGGCTGACTTCAAAGGTATGCAGGTTGCGGTTATTGATGCCGACCAATGGTGTATCGAGGGTTTTCAGTGCGCGTTCCAGTTCCTCGCCATCGTGGACTTCGACCAGCACGTCCAAACCTACACTTTTAGCCACGGATGCCAGTTCGGCCATCTTCACATCATCCAGGGCGGAGACGATCAGCAGCACGCAGTCAGCGCCCAGCGCCCGCGCCTCGACGATCTGGTACGGGTCGACCATGAAGTCCTTGCGGATCACCGGCAGCTTGCACGCAGCGCGCGCTTGCTGCAGGTAGAGGTCGGATCCCTGGAAGTAATCGACATCGGTCAGCACCGAAAGACAGGTCGCCCCGCCCTTCTCGTAGCTCTGCGCAATCTCGGCAGGAACGAAGTTTTCACGGATCACGCCTTTGCTTGGCGAAGCCTTTTTGATTTCAGCAATCACCGCTGGTTGCTTGAGCTTGGCCTGTGCAATCAAGGCATTGGCAAAGCCCCGTGGCGCATCTGCGCTTTTCGCCAGGTTTTCCAGCTCTGCCAGGCTTACGCGCGCATTGCGCTCGGCCACTTCTTCGGCTTTGCGGGCGAGGATTTTTTCCAGGATTGTTGGAACACTCATCCTTCGTTCTCCATCTTGAATACAGCGGTGAATGCTCCCAGCTCTTCGAGCTTTTCGCGAGCCAGCCCAGTGTGCAAGGCATCATGGGCCAAGGCGACGCCTTCCTTAAGACTATAGGCGTGGTCGGCCGCGTAAAGTGCCGCGCCCGCATTCAAAACAATCATCTCTGCAGCTTTCTGGCCGTTTTCGGTCTTGCGACGTCCCAGGGCATCGCGTATCAGCTCAAGAGAGGCCTCCGGGCTTTCCACCGCCAAACCGTGCAAGCTCTGGCTCTTCATGCCCAGATCTTCAGGTTCGACCCAATACTCGGTGACCTGATCATTCTTCAATTCCGCCACAAAGGTCGGTGCCGCCAGGCTGAACTCGTCCAGGCCATCCTTGGAATGGACCACCAGTACATGCTTGCTGCCCAAGCGCTGCAAGACTTCAGCCAATGGGCGGCACAGCGCCTGGCTGAATACACCCACCACCTGATGCTTCACGCCGGCCGGATTCGTAAGCGGGCCGAGCATGTTGAACAGGGTGCGCAGGCCAAGATCCTTGCGCGGTCCAGCCGCGTGCTTCATGGCACCATGATGGGATTGGGCAAACATGAAGCCGATACCGACGTTATCGATGCAGCGCGCCACTTGCGTCGGCGTCAGGTTCAGGTAGATCCCTGCCGCCTCCAGCAGGTCGGCACTGCCGCTTTTACCCGATACGGCACGGTTACCGTGCTTGGCCACAGTACAGCCCGCTGCCGCCACCACAAAAGATGAGGCCGTGGACACATTGAAGATATTCGCACCGTCGCCGCCGGTGCCGACTACATCGACCACACCGTCGAGGGTCTTGAGCTCGACCTTGTCCGCCAGCTCACGCATCACCGAGACGGCGCCGACAATTTCATCGATGCTCTCGCTCTTCATGCGCATGGCCATCATAAAGGCGCCAATCTGCGCGTCGCTGCATTGACCGGTCATGATTTCGCGCATGACGTCGCTCATTTCCGCAGTGCTCAGGTCCAGATGGCCGACGATACGGCTCAGGGCAGTCTTGATATCCATGGAAAGTCCTTAGCGCGTGCCGCCGCTCTGTTTGAGAAAATTAGCGAACAGCTCGTAGCCCTGCTCGGTCAGGATCGATTCAGGGTGAAACTGCACCCCTTCGACATTCAGTGTTTTGTGCCGCAGGCCCATGATCTCGTCGACCGAGCCGTCTTCCAATTGGGTCCAGGCCGTCAGCTCGAGGCATTCGGGCAGGGTTTCGCGCTTGACCACCAGCGAATGGTAGCGGGTCACCGTCACCGGCCGGTTCAGGCCCTGAAACACACCTAGATCATGATGGAACACCGGGCTGGTCTTGCCATGCATCACCTGACGAGCACGAACCACGTCACCGCCAAACGCCTGGCCGATGGATTGATGGCCCAGGCAAACACCGAGAATCGGCAGCTTGCCGGCAAAGAACTTGATAGCTTCCAGGGAAATCCCGGCTTCGGTCGGCGTACAGGGGCCTGGGGAAACCACAATCCGCTCCGGGTTCAGCGCGGCGATCTGGGCCACCGTCATTTCATCGTTGCGCACCACCTTGACCTCGGCACCGAGCTCGCCCAGGTATTGCACAACGTTGTAGGTAAAAGAGTCGTAGTTATCAATCATCAGCAACATGCGGGTTCAAACCTCTTGAATTCACTGACTTCTAATGATGGCCTTCCAGGAACTACCCGCTGCCAGACGCACTTTCCGGTTGCCGGGGTAAGCCGGCAAGGGGCATCAAACAAAGGTGAAGAAGGCAAATCGGTACAGGTCCGGCCGGGCCGGCAAAGAAAAGTTAGGCGCGCCAACGCCAACGGGCGTGTGCCTTGACTACTCGCATCAAGAGTTTGCTGATGATCAACACGGGAAGGGTCTCGTTCATACGTTCAGGCACAGTAACGTAGCCTCGGCAGCGGTGCAATATGGAGCAGCAAATACGGGAGAAACGTCCCGCCGGTTATTTGCCGTCGAAAGCGATTTTCCGTGGAAGAAAAGCAGGAATACTTTGCTAAGGTTTTTGCTGCCTATACCAAAAACAATTAGATGGACGACTTCATGCTCAGACCAGCGCTCTTTGTACCGCTTGCCGGTTGCCTTCTCTCATTGGCCTGTAGCCAGGCGATTGCGGCACCCTCGCCCTATTCGACCATGGTGGTTTTCGGCGACAGCCTGGCCGACGCCGGCCAGTTCCCTGACGCTGGCGGCGTCGCGGGTGCCTCGCTGCGCTTTACCAACCGCACCGGGCCCACCTACCTGAACAACGGGACAGAGAACTTCGCCCTAGTGTCCTCTACATTACTGGGCGCCAAGCTTGGGGTTACGCCCAATGACCTGAACGCTTCCACCTCTGTGACGCGTGCAGCCCAAGGTCTACCGGACGGTAACAACTGGGCGGTGGGCGGCTACCGTACCGATAACATTCTTGATTCCATCACCTCGGTATCCAACACGGCCATTCCACCCGGCAACCCTGGCGCCGGCACCGTGCTGCGCAGCCGGGAGGGTTACCTGCCCGCCAACGGCGGGCGAGCAGACTCCAATGCGCTGTATTTTCTTTCCGGTGGCGGCAACGACTTCTTGCAAGGCCTGGTCCAAAGCCCGACGCAAGCCGTCGCCGCCGGCGCACGCCTGGCCGATAGCGCCCAGGCCCTGCAACAGGCCGGCGCACGCTACATCATGGTCTGGATGCTGCCCGACCTGGGGCTGACCCCGGCCATCAACGGCACTCCAGCGCAAGCGGCGAGCAGTGCCTTGAGCGACCTGTTCAATCAGGCGCTGGTGCAACGTTTATCGCAAGTCGACGCCCAGGTTATCCCGCTGAATATCCCGCTGTTGCTCAATGAAACCTTCGCCGACCCAGGCCGCTTTGGTCTGGCCACCGGGCAGAATCTTACCGGCACCTGCTTCAGCGGCAACGGCTGCACAGCCAACCCCATCTATGGCATCGGCGGTACTGATCCAGACCCGACCAAGCTGATCTACAACGACTCGGTCCACCCCACCGAAGCCGGGCAACGCCTGATTGCCGACTATGCCTATTCCTTGTTGGCCGCCCCCTGGGAAGTGAGCCTGTTGCCGGAAATGGCTCAAGGCACTTTGCGCGCCCATCAGGACGAACTGCGCAATCAATGGCAAGCGGATACGGGCAACTGGCAAGCCGAGGGCCAATGGCGCGCCATTGTCGCCGGCGGTGGCCAGCACCTGGATTTTGATCAACAAAGCAGTGGCGCCAAGGGCGACGGTAGCGGCTATAACCTGAACATTGGCGGTAGCTACCGACTCAACGAAGCCTGGCGCGTGGGCGTAGCGGCGGGCTTCTACCGTCAGGTCCTTGAAGCCGGCGCCAGCGACTCGGACTACAAGCTCAACAGCTACATCGGCACCGCATTTGCCCAGTATCAGCAAAACCACTGGTGGGCAGACGCAGCGTTGAGCGCTGGCAAGCTGGACTTCGACAGCCTCAAGCGCAAGTTTGCCCTGGGCGTCAGCGAAGGTGCGGAAAAAGGCGATACCGACGGCTGGCTGTGGTCCTTGAGCGGCCGGGTCGGGTATGACATTGCCCAACCGGGCAGCGAATGGCACCTGTCACCGTTCCTCAGTGCCGATTACTCGCGGGTCGAAGTCGAGGGTTACTCAGAAAAAGACAGCCGCTCCACAGCCCTGACGTTCGATGACCAACAGCGCGACTCCAAACGACTTGGCCTGGGTCTTCAGGGCAGTTACCGCCTCACACCACAAACCCAGGTATTTGCCGAAGTGGCCCACGAGCATGAGTTCGAAAACGATACCCAGCGGGTGAACATTGCGCTCAACAGTGTGCCGGGGATCGATTTCAAACTGGATGGGTATACGCCGCGCAGCAACTCGGATCGGCTGAGCCTGGGGCTCAGCCACAAATTGACGAAGGAACTGGCGCTGAACGCTGCCTATAACGTCAGAAAGGATGACAACCTGACCCAGCAAGGGATCAATGTCGGCGTGAGCCTGGACTTCTAGCCCAACCACTGGCCAATGTGGGAACGGGCTTGCTCGCTCCCACATTTTGACCTGCATTTAGTTTCAGTCCTGCGGCGTCTGCTCGGCCAGTGCAACCGCCCGGAACATCGCCCGACGCTTGTTCAGGGTTTCTTCCCACTCAAGGGCCGGCACCGAGTCGGCAACAATCCCGCCACCGGCCTGCACGTGCAGTTCACCGTCCTTGATCACCGCCGTGCGGATCGCAATGGCGGTGTCCATGTTGCCGTTCCAGGCGAAATAACCCACAGCGCCGCCGTAGACACCCCGCTTGACCGGCTCCAACTCATCAATGATTTCCATCGCGCGAATCTTCGGTGCGCCCGACAAAGTCCCCGCAGGCAGAATCGCCCGTAACGCATCCATCGCCGTCAGGCCAGCCTTCAGCTCGCCGGTGACGTTGGACACTATATGCATCACGTTGGAGTACCGCTCGATCACCATTTTCTCGGTGAGCTTCACCGAGCCGATTTCCGAGACGCGCCCGGTATCGTTGCGTCCCAGGTCGATCAACATCAGGTGCTCGGCAATCTCCTTGTCGTCCGACAGCAAGTCTTCTTCCAGCGCCAGGTCCGCCTCTTCGGTCGCCCCCCGTGGGCGCGTACCGGCAATCGGGCGCACGGTGATCAGGTTATCTTCAACGCGCACCAGTACTTCCGGCGAACTGCCCACTACATGGAAGTCACCAAAGTTAAAGAAGTACATGTATGGGGTCGGGTTGAAGCAACGCAGCGCTCGATACAAATCAATCGGTGCAGCCTTGAAGTCTATGGACATGCGTTGCGACGGCACTACCTGCATGCAGTCACCGGCCAGGATATATTCCTTGATGGTATCGACCGCGCGCTCGTAGTCATCCTGGGTAAAGCTGGAGCGGAATACCGGATCTGCCGCCGGCGGGCGACTGAGGTCCAGGCCGCGACGCGGCGTGATCGGTTGGCGCAATTTATCCAGCAGCGCTTCGAGGCTGGCCTGGCCCTGCTCGAAAGCGTCGGCCCGGGAAGGGTCGGCCAGGACAATCGCGTGCATCTTGCCGGCAAGGTTATCGAACACCACCACCGCGTCGGAAACCATCAACAAAATGTCCGGCACGCCCAGCGGGTCGGGGTTCGGGCATTTACCGAGGCGTTGCTCCACATACCGCACGCAGTCGTAACCGAAATAACCCACGAGGCCGCCGTTAAAACGCGGCAGCCCGGCAATGGTCGGCACGTTGTAGCGAGCCTTGAAGGCTTCGACGAACGCCAGCGGATCTTCTACATCATGACTTTCGATTTCGACGCCATCGTGGCTGATGCTGACGTGATGGTCATGCACCCGCAGCACCGTGCGGCACGGTAGCCCGATGATCGAATAACGCCCCCACTTCTCGCCGCCCTGGACCGACTCCAACAGATAGGAGTTGGGCTCGTCGGCCAGTTTCAGGTAGATCGACAGCGGTGTATCGAAGTCGGCCAGGGTTTCGCAGGCCAGGGGAATACGGTTGTAGCCGGCAGCGGCCAAACGCAGGAATTCTTCGCGGATCATGGGGTGCCTCGTGGCTTGAGGGTCTAACGGTCAGGTATGCAAACGTGCCGCAGCGCGGCCAGGATCGGTCAGGCGCGCCAACGCCAGCGGGCCAGGGCCTTGATGACTTTCATCCAGAGTTTGCGAGTGACCACCACGATGGAGTTTCCAGAAGGGGATGGAACAGCGTCAGGCAACGTTATCTCAGCGCCCGTTCCCAAGCAACCGGGGATTAGCAGCCGAAGGTCATCAATAACCAGCGCCGGCGACTCCTCGGCAATCGGCCGGCCATGGTTATAGCCATAACTCAAGGCCACGCACTTGACCCCTGCCGCTTTCGCCGCCAGTACGTCACTACGTGAGTCGCCGACAAACAGCGACTGGGACGCCGGGATGTTGGCCATTTTCATCACGAAGAACAACGCAGCCGGATCGGGTTTCTTCTGGGGCAGGGTATCGCCGCCGATGATCCAGCGGAAGTAACGGCCGATCTTCATCTGATCCAACAGCGGCGCGACGAAACGTTCCGGCTTGTTGGTGATCAAGGCCATTTCCACGCCCTGTTTGTGCAGCCATTTGAGCGTGTCGCGCACGCCGGGGTAAACCACGGTCAATTCGTGGCCACTTTCATAGGCAGCGTTGAACAGTTCCAGGGCGCGCTCAGCCTCGACTTCATCGACGCCTGCGGCATCGATATGGTTGGCCAGGGCCCGGCGCACCAGCATCTGCACACCGTTGCCCACCCAATTGCGTACCGATGCGACACCCGCAGGTGCACGCCCCAGCTTGAGCAACATATCATCCACTGCAGCCGCCAGGTCCGGCACCGAGTCGATCAAGGTGCCGTCCAGATCGAACATCACCAACCGAGGCAATTTGCCGGGGAACAGCTGCTCAAAACCACTCATGGACGTGCCAGCGCCAGCTCTGCACGCATTTTGCCGATCACTTCCTGATAGTCAGGCGTATTGAAGATCGCCGAACCTGCAACAAAAGTGTCGGCACCCGCGGCAGCGATCTCACGAATGTTATTGACGTTGACCCCGCCGTCGATCTCCAGGCGGATATCCCGGCCGCAAGCATCGATCAGGGCACGGGCTTCGCGCAGTTTGTCGAGGGTGCCAGGGATAAACTTCTGCCCGCCAAAGCCTGGGTTGACGCTCATCAGCAAGACCATGTCGACCTTGTCCATCACGTACTTGAGCGTGTCCAGCGGGGTCGCCGGGTTGAACACCAGGCCGGCCTTGCAACCGCCCTCGCGGATCAACTGAAGGGAACGATCGATATGCAGCGTGGCTTCCGGGTGGAAGGTAATGTAGGTCGCGCCGGCTTCGATAAAGTCACCAATGATGCGGTCTACAGGGCTGACCATCAGGTGCACATCGATAGGCGCGGTTACCCCGTATTTGCGCAGGGCCGCGCACACCATCGGGCCAATAGTCAGGTTCGGCACATAGTGGTTATCCATGACATCGAAGTGAACGAAGTCGGCACCGGCGGCCAATACATTGTCCACTTCCTCACCCAGGCGGGCGAAGTCGGCAGAGAGGATCGATGGAGCAATAACGAAGGGCTGCATGACGCACCTTTTCTGAGCTAAATCACGATGGCGCGCATTGTATACCTCATGCTTTGCTGCGCACACCGTGACCCTACTCAATGGCTAGTAGGCAGCGCGATAGATTTTCTCGATATCCGCCGCACTGAGCTGGCGTGGATTGTTGCGCATCAAGCGCTCGATGCCCGCGGCTTCTAACGCCATGGCCGGGATGGCCTCTTCGGGGACGCCAAAACTGCGCATGCCCACGGGAATTTCAACTGCGGCACACAGTCGCGCCATGGCCTCCACGGCCTGGTCGGCAGCATCATTGACACTCAAGCCGCTGACATTCACGCCCATGGCCTGGGCAATTTCCTGCATGCGCTCGACACACGCCAGCTTGTTCCACTGCATCACGTAGGGCAGCAGCAAGGCATTGCTGACGCCATGGGCGATATTGAAGCGCCCGCCCAGCGGGTAGGCCAAGGCATGCACTGCGCCCACCCCGGCATTGCCGAAAGCCATGCCCGCCATCAGGCTGGCGGTTGCCATGTCGTCACGTGCCGGCAAATTGAGTGGGTTGGCATAAGCCTTGGGCAATGCCTTGGCGATCAGTTTGATCGCGCCAATGGCCAAGGCATCGGTAATCGGCGAGGCGTTAAGCGACAGGTAAGACTCGATGGCGTGCACCAAGGCATCCACGCCGCTGGCGGCGGTCACACTGCGTGGGCAGGTCAGGGTCATCTGCGGGCTGATCAGCGCGACATCCGGCAGCAAGTAGTCGCTGACAATGCCTTTTTTCAACTGCGCGGCCTTGTCCGAAAGAATCGCCACATTGGTGACTTCCGAACCGGTACCAGCCGTGGTGGGAATAGCGATCAACGGCGGTCCCTTGCGCGGCACCTGATCGACGCCGAACAGGTCCGCCAGGGCACCGTGATAACCCGCGTAGGCCGCCACACTCTTGGCAATATCAATGGCGCTACCGCCACCCAGGCCAATCAGGCCGTCATGCCCGCCTTCGCGGTAGACCTGCATGCAATCTTCGACAATCGAGATTTCCGGGTCGGGGAGCACCCGGTCGAAAATCTCGTAGGTACGCTCGCCCAACTGCGCCAGCGCCAATTGCACGGTGCCCGATTGGACCAACGCCGCATCGGTGACAATCAACGGGTTATCGACATCCAGTCGCGTCAGCTCATCAGCCAGTTGCTCGATCGCACCTGGGCCGGTGAGCAGTTTATGGGCGATCTTGAATGAGGAAGTACTCATGTGCGCAACCTCTTCTAAGTTTGGGGGGCTGGCACAAGAGTAGCTTCGAATTCAGGGTTGTCTGCCATTCAGCATCTCAATGGTGGTCAGACCGGTGCCGTACGCAGCTTCTCGCTACGCCCGCGCAGCCACTCCAGGGTCAGCAGCAGCACTACCGAGAAAGCAATCAGCAAGGTCGCCGCCGCGGCAATGGTCGGACTGAGGTTTTCGCGGATACCGCTGAACATCTGCCGAGGCAAGGTCGCTTGTTCAGGGCCGGCAAGGAACAGCGTGACGACCACCTCATCGAACGAAGTGGCGAAAGCAAACAAAGCCCCGCTGATGACACCGGGCGCGATCAACGGCAATGTCACGCGGCGAAAGGCCGTCAACGGCGAGGCTCCCAGGCTGGCGGCGGCGCGTACCAGGTTATGGTTGAAGCCCTGCAACGTCGCAGACACCGTGATGATCACGAACGGCACGCCCAGCACCGCATGTACCACGATCAAAGAAAAGAAGCTGTTACCCAGCCCCAGCGGCGCAAAGAACAGGTAACTCGCCACCCCGATAATCACCACCGGCACCACCATCGGCGAAATCACCAGCGCCATCACCAGCGCCTTGCCGGGGAAGTTGCCACGGGTCAAGCCAATCGCTGCCAGCGTGCCAAACACCATCGCCAGCACCGTGGCGGCGGGCGCAACGATGATGCTGTTCTTCAGGGCGCGCATCCATTCCGCCGAAGCAAAGAAGTCCTGATACCACTGCAGCGAAAAACCCTGCAGCGGATACACCAGGAAGCTCCCGGAATTGAACGACAATGGAATGATCACCAGCACCGGAAGGATCAGGAACAGCAGGATCAAGCCGCAGAGTATCCGCAAGCTGTAGAACCAGACCCGCTCAACGGGTGACATGTAGGGGCTCAGCATCTCAAGGACTCCTCAGCTCAGGCGCAGGCGGCTGGCGCCCACCAGCCAGTTGTAGATCAGATACAGCACGACCGTGGCCAGCAGCAGCAAGCCGCCCAGTGCCGTGGCCATGCCCCAGTTAATGCTGGTGTTGGTGTAGAACGCCACGAAATAGCTGACCATCTGATCGTTCGGGCTGCCCAGCAATGCCGGGGTGATGTAGTACCCGATCGCCAGGATGAACACCAACAGACAACCGGCGCCGACGCCGGCATAGGTCTGCGGGAAATACACCCGCCAGAAGCTGACAAACGGGTGGCAGCCCAGGGAAATTGCCGCACGCATGTAGGTCGGTGAAATCCCCTTCATCACGCTGTAGATCGGCAAAATCATGAACGGCAGCAAGATATGCACCATGGAGATGTAGACCCCCATACGGTTGAAGACCAGCTCCAGGGGCCTATCGATAATGCCCAGGCTCATCAGTGCGCCGTTGATCAGTCCTCCGGATTGCAGCAGCACAATCCACGCGGCCACACGCACCAGCACTGACGTCCAGAACGGCAGCAGGACCAGGATCATCAGCAGGTTGCTTTGTCGGGCCGGCAAGTTGGCCAGCAAGTAGGCCAGTGGATACGCCAGCAACAGGCAACAGACGGTGATCACCAGGCCCATCCAGAACGTGCGGACAAAGATATCGAGGTAGATCGCCTGGTCCGGGGTCGCGGGGGCCACCTCACCGAGGTCGTCGATACGATGATCGACCGCCGCCAGCAAGTAGTAAGGCGTTAAGGTACTGGTGTTGCGACGGATCGCCTGCCAATACGCCGGGTCGCCCCAGCGCTCATCAAGGTTTTCCAGCGCGTCTTTATAAGAGGCCGGAGCTTGGGTAAACGGCAGCGCCCGTGCGGTTTTGGTCAGCAGGCTGCGATAGCCGGCCAACTCCATGTTCAAGCGTTTGGACAGATCGCCCAGAGTCTGGTTTTTCCGCGCCTCGCCCAGGTCTTCGCTGATGGCCTGGTACACCGGTTCACCAGGCAAGCCCCGACCATCCCAGGCCGTGACCGCGACCACAGTACGCGGCAAGCCAGCCACCACTTCCGGGTTGCCGACACTTTTGTAAAGCAGCGCAACGATCGGCACCAGAAACACCAGCAGCAAAAACACCACCAAAGGTGCAATCAACGCTTGGGCCTTCCAGCGATTAAGCCGTTCGGCACGCGCCAGGCGCTGCTTCAGGTTGGGTGTGGTGACCTCGTTCGAGGGAACGGCGATGGCCATGGCAAACTCCGGTTCTACAACATGAATGCAATCTGCAAAACACAGCTGATCCCCTGTGGAAGCGGGCTTGCTCGCGATGGCGACGTGTCAGCTGACTTATGTATGACTGATACACCGCTGTCGCGAGCAAGCCCGCTCCCACAAGGAGTTATGCAGTGAGGCGTATTACTTGGCCGCCCAAGAGTTGAAACGCTGTTCCAGTTGCTCGCCGTTGTCCGCCCAGAAGCTGACGTCGATCTGCACCTGGTTGGCGATGTTTTGCGGGGCGGTCGGCATATCTTTCAGGACTTCCTTGGCCAGCAACGGCACGGCCTGGGTGTTGGCCGGGCCGTAGGCGATGTTTTCCGAATAGGTCTTCTGCTGCTGTGGCGCCACCGAGAAAGCGATGAACTTCTTCGCCGCTTCTGCACGGTCCTTGTCCAGGCCTTTTGGAATAGCCCAGGCATCAAAGTCATAGATGCCGCCGTTCCACACAACTTGCAGGTTGCTCTCTTTCTGCACGGCGGCGATCCGGCCGTTATAAGCCGAGCTCATGACCACATCGCCCGATGCCAGGTATTGCGGCGGCTGGGCGCCGGCTTCCCACCATTGAATCGACGGTTTGAGTTCATCGAGTTTCTTGAAGGCACGATCCTGGCCCTCTTTGCTGGCGAGGACTTTGTAAACGTCCTTGGGCGCGACGCCGTCCGCCATCAAGGCAAATTCCAGGGTGTACTTGGCGCCTTTGCGCAAGCCGCGCTTGCCGGGGAACTGTTTGGTGTCCCAGAAATCCGCCCAACTGGTCGGCGCAGTTTTCAGCTTGTCGGCGTTGTACGCCATAACGGTCGACCAGACGAAAAAGCCCACACCGCAGGGCTGGATTGCGCCCTTCACATAATCTTCGGTGTTGCCAAACAGCGCCGGGTCCAACTCTTCGAACATGCCTTCGTCACAGCCGCGGGACAGTTCCGGGGATTCGACCTCCACCAAGCTCCAGGACACACTCTTGGTATCGACCATGGCTTTGACCTTGGCCATTTCGCCGTTGTATTCGCCTGCGATGATCTTGCCGTTACCTGCGCTTTCCCACGGCGTATAGAAGGCCTTGACCTGGGCTGCCTTGTTTGCGCCGCCGAACGACACCACCGTCAGGTCTTGAGCGGCCATAGCCTGTGAAACACCCGCCAGGCCGATGGCCAAAGCAGTCAATTTCAGGGTTCTCAACATTTCTTGTTCTCTCCACGTGCAGGGTTGGATGAAGCCAGGGGGCGATCAATTCGCCTCTAGAAGTGGGTCGAGTGCGCGAATGTGCTCGACTTGCCAGCCAATCGGTACCACATCACCAACCGTCAACGCCGGGTCCAGCTCGGCGATCGGTTGTTTCACAAAAAAGTCGCCTTTGCCGCAGACCTCCAGACGCACCCGCACGTGGTCGCCCAAGTAGATAAATTCCGCAACCCGCCCGGAAAAGCGGTTGACGCAGCTCTCGCTGGAGCCATTGAGACTGACCCGTTCCGGACGTACCGACAGGGTGACCGGACCGCCGATCTGGCCGACATTCACCGCCAGCGCCTCGACCTTCTCGCCTCGCGCCAACTCGACCACGCAACGCTCACCGGTGTGGCTGTGCAAACGGCCGTTAAGGCGGTTGTTCTCGCCGATGAAGTTGGCGACGAAGGTGTTTTTCGGTTCTTCATACAAAGTGCGCGGCGGGGCAATCTGCTGGATTTCGCCCTGGTGGAACACTGCGACCCGGTCGGACATGGTCAGTGCTTCGCCCTGATCGTGGGTTACATAGACCACCGTCACGCCAAGGCGCTGGTGCAGGTGCTTGATCTCCATCTGCATGTGCTCGCGCAGCTGTTTGTCGAGGGCACCCAGGGGCTCGTCCATCAACACCAGTTGTGGTTCGAACACCAATGCCCGGGCCAGGGCCACCCGTTGTTGCTGCCCACCCGAAAGTTGCGCCGGGTAGCGTTGGGCAAAGGCGTCGAGCTGGACCATGCTCAGTACGCGTTTGACTCGCTCGCTGACGTCGGTCTTGCTCAGGCCGCGCACCGACAGCGGAAACGCCAGGTTTTCGGCCACAGTCATATGGGGGAACAGCGCATAGTTCTGGAACACCATGCCGATGTCGCGCTTGTGTGGTGGCACGTTGTTGATGGAGCGTCCGGCCAACTGGATCTCACCGGCAGTCGGCGTTTCGAAGCCGGCGAGCATCATCAGGCTGGTGGTCTTGCCCGAACCGGAAGGGCCCAGCAGGGTCAGGAATTCGCCTTTGCGAATGTCCAGGTTGAGGTCTTTGACGATCAGGTTCTCGCCGTCGTAGCTCTTTTGCACACCACGAAAGCTGACCAGCACATCATTTGAATCCACCTCGTTCATACCTGCACCTTTTTGTTTTGGACTGCTGTGAGGCCAGCGTAGTCCAGGGGCAAGCCCCCGGAAATCGGGGTGCAGGAGAGATTCACATCAGCGTGCTGGAAGGTTTGGGGTAAGGATTGCCCTACACGGATGGCGGGCATGGGACAGTGCAGTGGCAAGTTTCAAGCAACAAGCTGCAAGAATGGGTCCGGCGGTATTAGGGTGATGTCGCAAATAGATACGGCCCTACAGCAGTTTGTGCTCCATTGCGTACTTCACCAGTTCCGCCAGAGACGTGATATTGAGTTTCTGCATCAACCGCGCCTTGTGGGTGCTGATGGTCTTGCTGCTCAGGGCCAGTTGCTGGGCGATCTCATTGACGTTGGCGCCTTGGGCCAGGCGTTCGAATACCGAGAACTCACGCTCCGACAATAGCGAATGCAGGGGCCTTGCGTCGGTGAGGCCGACTTCAAAGACCATGCGGTCGGCCAGGTCCGGGTCGATATAGCGCCCGCCCGCCGCCACCTTGCGGATAGCCGTCAGCAAGAGCGCGGGGTCGCTGTCCTTGGTGGCATAGCCAGCGGCACCGACCTTCAACGCCCGGGCGGCCATTTGTGCCTCGTCGTGCATGGACAGCACCAGGATCGCCGGCGGATTGTTCAGCGCTCGAATCCGCGCAATGGCTTCCAGCCCGTTGACACCCGGCATCGATATGTCCAGCAACACCACCTCGCAGGCGGTGTGGCGCAAGGCATCCAACAGTTGCTCGCCGTTGCCCGCCTCGCCCACCACCAACAGGTCCTTGGCCAGTCCGATCAATTGCTTGATGCCTTCACGGACAATGGTGTGGTCTTCGGCTACCAGTACGCGGATCACGGGGTTTTCCTCTTTTTGTAGTTATGCATCCAACGGCACCGTCACACTCAGGGTGGTGCCCTCACCCGGTTCGCTGTCCAGGAACAATTGCCCGCCCATGATCAGCACGCGCTCGCGCATGCCCACCAGGCCAAACGACACTGGACGACCTGGCGCGGGGACAAAACCGACACCGTCGTCGCTGATGCTCAACCGCAAGTCAGAACCTTCCACAATTAGGGTCAGCTCGACAGTATGCGCCTGGGCATGACGCATGACATTGGTCAGCGCCTCTTGCAGGATACGAAACAGGCCGATGGCCTTGCCATCGCTGAGCATTGGCAGGTTATCCGGCACCCGTACCAGACAAGGAATCTGTGTGCGCGCCTCAAAGCGTCGCGCCTGCCACTCGATGGCCGAGGCGATCCCGGCATCGAGAATCGGCGGGCGCAACGCGGTGGCAACATCGCGGACCAATTGGAACAGTTGGGCGATCAGGCGCTTCATGCTGTTCAAACGCTCGTGCAGGCCAGGGTCAAGCTGTGCATACGCCAGCTCACACATCGAGGTTTCCAGCTTGAGCACGGTGAGCATCTGCCCCAATTCGTCGTGTACTTCACGGGCGATCCGCGCCTTCTCTTCCTCGCGTACGGTCTCCAGGTGAGCTGACAGCTCGCGCAATTGCGCACGCGAGGCGTCCAGTTCCAATTCGATACGCTTACTTTCGCTGACGTCCCAGACAATTCCGTCCCACACCACCGAGCCATCTTCCTGACGGCGGGTGACGGCCTTGATATCAGCCCAGCGCTGTTCACCGTGACGCGTCAGGATGCGTCCTTGCCACGACCAGTTGCTTTCAGTGTCGATGGCCTGGTCCTGGGTGCGGTGATAACTGGCTCGGTCATCAGGATGCACAAGGCTGCGGATCCCCACGTCATGATGCTTGAGCACCGCAGGGGCATAGCCCACCAGACGCTCACTGCCTTCGCTGATATAGGCGAACTCGATATCGTCACTGGCGGGCGCTCGCTCCAGGCGGAACACCAGACCTGGCACATTGGCCGCGATCCCTTGCAGGCGCGCTTCACTTTCCTGCAGTGCCGCCAATGCCCGGCGCCGCTCAGTGACGTCATTGAGATAAACCACCAGGTATTCTCCCCCGGCAAAGCGTAGGAAACTCAGGGAGACATCCGTGGGTAGCAGACTGCCATCAGCCCGCAGGCATTGCGTGGCAAAACTCTGAGGCCCGTCTTCACTGGCGCGGGCACGCTTCCACAGGTTGAGCCAGCGGTCCATGCTCAAGTTGGGCTCGAATTCGATCAGCGGCCGCTCGATCAGTGCGCCGGGGGCATAGCCGAGCATGGCCTCGGCAGCAACGTTGGCGTAACGCACATGGCTGTCCCAATTGACCCAAAGGATTCCGACAGTGCTTTGATCAATCGAAAACTGCGTCAGGCGCAACGCCTCGGCGCCGGCAGCTCGGGCAGCGCTTTCTTCGCGTGTGGCCAACAGCTCCTGCTCCAGAGCCCTTTGATGACGACGCAGCCACACTACAATCGCCGCGCAGGCCAGCAACAAAACACCCAGTAACAAGCTCAGGTTTTGCCAGAACCCCGCAGAGTCCGCCAGGCGCGGGTACTTGGGTTGCAGCCAGCGGACATGCAATTGATCCAGTTCACGGGCCGGGATCGCCTGCAGGGCGCTTTCCATGATGGCGGCCAATTGCGGCCAGTCGCGGCGCGTGGCTACCCGCAGCAGTTGCGGGAAGCCGATATCGCCGACCACTGCCAACCCGGCGAACTCAGGCTCGGCAAACAAACGGCTCAACTGCGCCTGGTCAATCACCGCATAACGAGCTTGCTGGCTCAACACCAGCTGTAGCGCCTGACGCTCCAGTGGCACACCTTGCACGTTGAGGCCGGGGTAATTGCTGCGCAAGTAATCGGCCACGGCGCTGGGCATGCGCACGGCGACCCGGGATCGCTCGTCGAGGTTTTCCAGGTCGACCGCGCCACCGCCTTCACGCGCGCCTACAATGTGCTGGGGAATACGCATATACGGGTCGGAAAACGACCAAAGGCGCAAACCGGCCGGGGTCTGCAGCAGCCCGGGGGCCAGGTCGATCTCATGATTGCGTACGGCGGCATCCAACTGCTCCAGGCTGGAAAAATGACGCCAGATCAACTGAATGTTCAGCACTTTGGCCAACGACTGCATCAGCTCCACGCTGGCCCCGGATAAATGCTGTGAACGCCTGTCGTACTGCGCATAAGGGGCCTGCAATATCACCCCGACCCGCAATTGCGGGTGTTCGGCCAGCCACTCGCGCTGTTGTGCATTGAGCACCGCGTGGGGCATGACAGACCCGGGCGCGCCGCGCGCCATCAAGGACAAGCACAGACAGCCGATAACCAGCAGGCAGCGAAAAATCATGATTCACATCTCACTTCACTGACAAATACTGACCAACCCATTAGGCTGCCGGAATCACTTCTGGCCGGAAATCCACGATGCTCTTTCCTCACCGTTCGACACTGCCAGCATTGTGCCTGTCGCTCATGTTTACCAGCACCTTTTATGCCCATGCCGCAGACACTGCACCGCTCACCACGCAAAAAACTGCCGAGCGCCAGGCTCTGCCCGAGCGCAGCCAGGAAGAAGCCCGTGCCCTGGAGCGGCAAGTTCCGCAACAGGAACAGCAACAGCTGCAGGCTGGCGATGATTCTTTCCTGGCACTGTGGAAACCAGCCAACAGCGCCGAAGCAGCGGGTGTGGTGATTATCGTCCCGGGTGCCGGGGAAACAGCTGACTGGCCGCAGGCAATCGGGCCTTTGCGGCAAAAGCTACCGGACGCGGCCTGGAGCAGCCTCAGCCTGACACTGCCGGACCTGGGCCTGGACACGCTCCCTGCGCGAACCATCGAAGCGCCCGATGCTGCCGTGGATAGCAGCTCCCAAGATGCCACCGACGCAGCGCCCAAACCCATCGAGCAAGCGGCCAGCGCCGAAGCCGATGGCACCGATCCGGCGGTAGTGGCCGGCGCCGATGAGCATGACAAAACCGACGCCACACGGATTTTCGCGCGCATCGATGCTGCCGTCGCCTATGCACAGACCCAGAATGCCCGCAGCGTGGTGCTGCTTGGGCATGGCACAGGTGCCTGGTGGGCGGCTCGCTACCTGAGCGAAAAACAACCTACTCAAGTGCAGAAGTTCATCATGGTTGCGCCCCAGACACCTACGGGACGCACTCCGCCCCTGCAACAGTTGGCGCCGGCCCTGAAATTGGCGACTGCTGATTTTTTCTACCAGGATGGCGCCTCGGCAAGCAAGAATGCGCGGGAGCGCTCCCAAGCCAGCAAGCGCTTGAAAAATGACAACTACCATCAGGTGTCGTTGCATGCCTTGCCAGGCAACAGTCCCGCCGGCCAGGAACAGCTCTCTCGACGAATCCGCGGCTGGTTGAGCCCGCAACCTATGTAGGCGCTCGCGCCGGCAAAATCCTAGCGCAGATCCCGCCGCTCCCGAATCACTGCATACGCACTATGCAGCTCGCGGGTTTTTTCCGTCGCCTCGCGCACTTGCGCAGGGCTCGCGCCATTGCCCGCAACCTTGTCCGGATGATGGCGGCTGAGCAATCGCCGATAGGCACGCTTGATCGCGGCAGGCTCCGTGGTGGCTGTCACCCCGAGAGTCTGCAGCGCTTGCTGGTAGGCCCCGCCAGGATTGGCCAGCGGCTTGCGTTCAGGCTCGTAATCGCGGGCCAGTGCCTGGACTTGTTGTGGCGTCCACCCCAGCCACTTTCCCCACAGTACGATCAATTCACGTTCGGCGGTGCTGGCCTTGCCATCGGCCCAGACCATACGCCAGCAAGCGCGCAACACGCCTTCTGCCGCATGAGGCTGGGCCTTGAGCAGCCGCAGGTAAGGGTGCACCCGGTCGGATCCCGACTTGCCGCGATTAAACGCCGCAATTGCCCGCCGCTGGGCCGGTTCGGCCATGTCCAGCGAGCGCATTTCCACCCGCGCCTGCTGGATATGCCCGTCCACTACCCGACCGTTGCTCTTGGCCAGGCGACCCAGCAACACGAACAATAATTCATCGTTGCGCAATGCCGCACGACCGCCCAGGCGCTCACGCAGTTGTGCCCAACTGTGCAGTTGCAAACGCCGATCCAATGCCTGGCCCAGCAACGCGCCGAGCATGGCCCCTGGAATACTGGCGATGGCAAAACCCGCCCCGGCGCCAATCAGAGTCCCTGGCCACAGCATCTTACTGCTCCGCAGTCAGCAGGACTTCGACTTGCGCCAACCGCTCCAGCGTACCGACATCAATCCAGCGTCCGTCCATGCGCTCTCCCGTCACTTGCCCTTTGCTCATCGCCGCACGCAACAATGGCGCGAGCTTGAAGGCACCGGCACTGCACCCTTCGAACAGCTTGGGATGCAATACTGAAATGCCACTAAAGGTCAGGTTATCGGCACCGACGGCGGCATCATGAACAATCCCATCCTCAATGTAGAAATCGCCCCCCGACGGGTGGTGAGCCGGGTTATCGACCATCACCAAGTGCGCAAGGCCTTGCAGCGGCTGTTTCAAGCGGGCGAAGTCGTAATCGGTCCAGATGTCGCCATTGACCAGCAGAAACGGCGCGTCCCCCAGCAGCGGCAACGCCTTGAAGATCCCGCCACCGGTTTCCAGCGGCTCACCCTCGGCGGAGTAGCGGATCCGCAAGCCGAACTGCGCACCGTCCCCCAGGTAACTTTCAATCTGCTGGCCAAGCCAGGCATGGTTGATGACGATATCGGTGAAGCCGGCCTTGGCCAGCGCCTCCAGGTGATATTCGATCAAGCGCTTGCCGCCGGCCTGAACCAGCGGCTTGGGGGTATGCAGGGTCAGCGGGCGCATCCGCTCGCCCTTGCCCGCTGCCAGAATCATCGCCTTCATACAACAACCTCTGCTGGCTGGCGCAGGCTCGCCAGCAACTCAGCCAAATCGGCCAGTTCCGCACGATCCGCGAGCACTGTCTCTATATAGGCGAAGAAACGCGGCACATCCGCCAGGTAGCGCGGCTTGCCATCACGATGGCAAATGCGCGCAAAGATACCGATCACCTTGAGGTGACGCTGAACGCCCATCAGGTCGCTGGCCCGCAGGAAATCTTCAAAATCTGCCTGCACCGCAATACCCAATTGGCCAGCACGCTCCCAATAACCACGCTGCCACTCCCGCACGCGAGCCTGGGGCCAACTGAGGAATGCATCCTTGAACAGGCAGGTGATGTCGTAGGTGACCGGGCCGTAGACCGCATCCTGGAAATCCAGCACACCGGGGTTCGGCTCGCTGATCATCAGGTTGCGCGGCATGTAATCGCGGTGTACCAGAACCTTGGGCTGGGCCAGGGCGCTGTTTATCAGCAAGGTACTGGCACGCTGCCATTGCTGCGCCTGCTGCTCGTCGAACTCAATGCCCAGGTGCCGACGCACATACCACTCGGGGAACAGCTCCAATTCCCGGCGCAGCAAGGCCTCGTCGTAACTGGGCAGCGGAGCGTCCATGGGCAACTGCTGGAATGCCAGCAAAGCGTCGATGGCATCGGCAAACAATTGATCGGCATTTTTGTCGTCAATCACGTCCAGATAGGTTTTTCTGCCCAGGTCATTGAGCAAAAGAAAGCCTCGCGGCAAATCTTCGGCATAAATTTGTGGAACATTTATTCCTGATTTCGCCAGCATTTGCGCAATATCGACGAAAGGTTTGCAGTTTTCCTGGGGGGGTGGAGCGTCCATCACGACGAAACTGCGGCCACCGCCTTCCCAGCGAAAATAGCGCCTGAAACTCGCGTCACTGCTGGCCGCGGTCAATGTGGCCGGGGGTACGGAGCCCCAGTCTTGCGCATTGAAAAGGATAGGTAACTGCTCATCAAGCCAGACTTTCAGGTATTGCAAACGTAGATCTTGGTCGGGCATTACAAGGGTCTCCGACGGCGCTAGCCGTCAAGCGGGTCATGCTTTATTATCACGCATCTTTTTCAGACCATCGAGAGGCGTGCGGCCCACACCGCGGGCAGATGGCACGCAGGAAGCCCGGACTAATAAGATGGCATTGAAATCCCCCGCGTTTCGTAGAAAATTTCCGTTGCTGGTAACCGGCAGTCTGCTGGCCATGCAACCCTTCGCCACCTCATTCGTGGTCGCCGCGGAGCAGTATGACTGCTCCGTCTCTGCTTCGGGTGCCTGGGATTGTGCGCCGAAAACCAGCGCAGCCCCACTGCCACCGCGCCCGGTGCATGACGGCAGCGCCGTCAGCTCCGCCAACGGCACGCCGCAAGGCGAGGCCGCTGGCGCCGAGGCCGAGCCCAAGACCAAGCTGGTCACCGAATCCAAGGGCCGCGGCCTGCGTTCACGCAGCGCCGACTACAGCCACCTGGACTGGGTCCCTCGCGAGAAGCTCACCGCCGCGCAACTGGCTGAAACCGGCCCTTATTGCGCCGGTGCGTACATCGAGCCAATGCGTCCCGGCATGCACGACAAGACCGACAAGAGCGATGCACCGACCTTCATCGGCGCAAAAGCCTCTCGTTACGAGCAGGAGCAACAGATCGCATCCCTGGCCGGTGACGTGGTCATGCGCCAGGGCAGCATGCAGATCGAGGCCGACGAGGCCAATCTGTATCAGGCCGAGAACCGTGGCGAGCTGAGCGGCAAGGTCCGCCTGCGCGACAACGGCGCGCTGATCGTCGGCGACCGTGCCGAAGTCCAGTTGGACACCGGTGCGGCCCAGATCGACAACGCCGAATACGTCATGCACAAAAAGCGCATCCGCGGTAACGCGCTGTACGCCAAGCGTGCCGAAAACGCGATCATCCGCCTCAAGGACGGTACGTACACCACCTGTGAGCCGGACAGCAATGCCTGGCAACTGCGCGGCAACAACATCACGTTGAACCCGGCGACCGGTTTCGGTACCGCCACCAACGCGACGTTGCGGGTCAAGAACATTCCGATCCTGTACACCCCGTATATCTACTTCCCGATCGACGACCGTCGTCAGTCAGGCTTCCTGCCGCCAAGCTTCAGCACTGGCAGCGAAACCGGCTTTACATTGGTTACGCCGTACTACTTCAACCTGGCGCCCAACTATGACGCCACGTTGTATCCGCAGTACATGACCAAGCGCGGGCTGTTGATGGAAGGCGAATTCCGCTACCTCACCAAGTCCAGCGAAGGCCAGTTCGGCGGCGCCTACCTGAACGACGACAACGACGAGCGCAGCAAGCAGACCGACTACGAAAAAACCCGTTGGATGCTTAACTGGCAGCACAAGGGCGGCCTGAATTCGCGGGTACTGACTGAAGTCGACTACACCGACATCAGCGATCCGTACTACTTCCAGGACCTGAAAACCGATCAGATCGGCGTTGAAAGCCGGGACTTCCTGAACCAGCAGGGTGCAATCAGCTATCGCGGTGACAACTACACCGCCCGCCTGAATGCCCAGGCCTACAAGCTGGCGACGATTTCCCAGATCACCCCGTACAACCGCTTGCCGCAGATCACCTTCAACGGTTCGCTGCCGTACCACCCAGGTGGCTTGAACTTCGATTACCAGACCGAAGCCGTGCGCTTTGATCGTGATCTTGAGACGGGCAACTTTACGGATGAAAACGGCCTGACGTCGCTTCGCCTGGATGAAAACGTTCGAGGGTTGAATCGTGCCAACGGCACCCGACTGAGCCTGGCGCCGAGCATTTCGCTGCCGATGAACGCGAGCTACGGCTATATCACGCCGAAGCTCAAGTATGTCTACACCAAGTACGATCTTGACCTGGACAGCAAGGGCAAGAACAGCCTCACCGCCGGCACCGAGTTCAACAGCTCCCAGGACCGCGCTGTTCCGATTGCCAGTATCGACAGCGGGCTCTACTTCGATCGCGCCACCCAGTGGTTCGGCAAAAACTACAATCAAACCCTGGAACCGCGCCTGTTCTATCTCTACGTTCCCGAGAAAGACCAGTCCGACATCCCAGTGTTCGACACCAGCGAAACAACCTTCAGCTACGCCTCGCTGTTCCGTGACAACCGCTTCTCGGGCGGCGACCGCGTCGGCGACGAAAACAAACTGTCGTTCGGCCTGACCAGCCGCTGGATTGAAGAAAACGGCTTTGAGCGTCAGCGCGTGGCCATCGGCCAGGCCTTGTACTTCAAGGATCGTGAAGTCCAATTGCCAGGCGTCGTTGCCGCCAACCGCGCCGACGCGCAGGCGAATGTCTCGCCAATCGCCCTGGACTACGAGTTCCGCTTCAACCGCGACTGGCGCGCCACTGCCGACTACAACTGGGACCCTGACAGCCACAGCCCACGTTCGGGCAGCGCAATGTTCCACTACCAGCCGGAAGACAACCCGAACAAGGTTATCAACGTTGGTTATCGCTATCGCAATGACCAGGTGATCTACAACCAACTGACGGGGCAATGGCAGTTTGGCGGCGACTACGGTCGGGAAGGTCAGCCGAACTACGTGAAGGATTACTACAAAATCCAGCAACACGACTTCTCGATGATGTGGCCGATCATCCCGCAGTGGAACCTGATCACCCGCTGGCAGTATGACTACGCACGCAACCGTACCCTGGAAGCCTTCGGTGGTTTCGAATACGACAACTGCTGCTGGAAACTGCGCGTGATCAACCGTTATTGGGTCTCCAACGACGAATACACCCAGCTCGCCCCGCTTAACGAAAAAGGCGACCACGGGCTCTTCTTCCAAATTGTCCTGAAAGGACTTGGCGGCCTGACTGGCGCCAAGGTAGAGAGCTTCCTCGACAAAGGCATCCAAGGTTATCGTGAACGTGAAGATCAAGCTTTCTGATTGTCTGCGCCCGCTGATGCTGGGCGCGCTGTTCCTCGGTACGGCAACGGCACACGCTGCCGTTCAACCGCTGGACAAGGTAGTGGCCATTGTCGATAACGACGTGATCATGCAGAGCCAACTGGACAACCGCGTCAAGGAAGTCCAGCAAACCATCGCCAAGCGTGGCGGTGGCGTGCCGCCTACCAGCGTGCTGGATCAGCAGGTCCTGGAACGCCTGATCGTCGAAAACCTGCAGCTGCAGATTGGCGAACGCTCCGGCATCCGCATCTCTGACGAAGAGCTGAACCAGGCTGTCGGCACCATTGCTCAACGCAACAACATGAGCATTGACCAGTTCCGCGCCGCCCTGGCCCGTGATGGCTTGTCCTACGAGGACGCTCGCGACCAGATCCGCCGCGAAATGATCATCAGCCGTGTCCGTCAGCGCCGTGTGGCCGAACGCGTGCAGGTTTCCGAACAGGAAGTGAAGAACTTCCTGGCCTCGGACCTGGGTAAGATGCAGCTTTCCGAAGAACTGCACCTGGCCAACATCCTGATCCCGACACCGGACAGCGCCAACGCCGAGCAACTTAACGCGGCGGCTGCCAAAACCCAGGCGATCTACGAGCGTTTGAAAGGCGGTGCTGACTTCGCCCAAATGGCGATTGCCCAATCCGGCAGCGACAACGCCCTGGAAGGCGGCGACATGGGCTGGCGTAAAGCTGCTCAACTGCCCCCACCGTTCGACCGTGAGTTGAGCGCCATGGAAGTCGGCGGCATTACTCAGCCGGCTCGCACGCCAGGTGGCTTCATCATTCTCAAACTGCTGGAACGTCGCGGTGGCGAGACTTCGCTGAAAGACGAAGTGCATGTCCGGCACATCCTGGTCAAGCCAAGCGAAATCCGCACCGAAGCGCAAACCAAGGAATTGGCCCAGAAGATCTATGACCGCATCGAAAGCGGTGAGGACTTCGCCACCCTGGCCAAAAGCTTTTCGGAAGACCCGGGCTCTGCCCTCAATGGCGGCGACCTGAACTGGATCGATCCAAGGGCCTTGGTGCCCGAGTTCCAGCAAGTGATGGCCGATACAGCCCAAGGCACGCTGTCCAAACCGTTCAAGACTCAATACGGCTGGCATGTGCTGGAAGTCCTTGGCCGTCGCGCCACCGACAACACCAGCCAGGCCCGCGAGCAACAGGCAATGAACGTGCTGCGTAACCGCAAGTACGACGAAGAGCTGCAAACCTGGCTGCGTCAGATCCGTGATGAAGCCTACGTGGAAAACAAGCTGCCAGGCGCCGAGCAAACAGGCACCGATCAGGCAGAGCAGTGAAACCCCAGCGTTTCGCGGTGACACCCGGCGAGCCGGCCGGCATTGGTCCAGACCTGTGCCTGCTGCTCGCCTCGCATCCCCAGCCTCATCCCCTGATTGCCATTACCAGCCGCGACCTGCTCCTTGAGCGGGCCGCACAATTGGGAGTGGCTGTCGATCTGCTGGACGTGGCGCCCGGCAACTGGCCCGAATTGCCAGCACCGGCGGGCAGTCTCTATGTGTGGGATACCCCGCTTCAAGCGAAGGTCATCGCCGGGCAACTGGACACGGCCAACGCTGCATTTGTCCTGCAAACCCTGACCCGTGCCGGGCAAGGCTGCATCGACGGCGACTTCGCCGGCATGATTACCGCGCCAGTACACAAAGGCGTGATCAACGAGTCAGGTATCACCTTCTCCGGGCACACCGAGTTCCTTGCCGAACTGACCCACACCGCTCAGGTCGTGATGATGCTCGCCACACGGGGGCTGCGGGTTGCCTTGGTGACCACACACCTGCCGCTGCGCGACGTCGCCGATGCGATCACCTCTGAGCGCCTGGAGCGTGTAACGCGCATCCTGCACGCCGACCTGCAACAGAAATTCGGCATCGCCCAACCGCGAATACTGGTGTGCGGCCTCAACCCCCACGCCGGGGAAGGCGGGCACCTGGGCCACGAAGAAATTGACACTATCGAACCAACACTAGAGCGCCTGCGCAACGAAGGCATGGACCTGCGTGGTCCACTGCCCGCCGACACTCTGTTTACCCCCAAATATCTGGAGCACTGCGACGCAGTGCTGGCGATGTACCATGACCAGGGCCTGCCCGTGCTGAAGTACAAAGGCTTCGGCGCCGCCGTCAACGTGACACTCGGTCTGCCGATCATCCGCACCTCCGTCGACCATGGCACTGCCCTGGATCTGGCTGGCAGCGGACAAATCGACACCGGCAGCTTGCACGTGGCCCTGGAAACCGCCTATCAGATGGCCGAGACCCGTATATGACCGAGCATTACCAACACCGTGCGCGCAAGCGTTTCGGGCAAAACTTCCTGCACGACGCTGGCGTTATCGATCGCATCCTGCGCTCCATCCATGCCAAACCCGAAGATCGCCTGCTGGAAATCGGCCCTGGCCAGGGAGCACTGACCCAAGGCCTGCTCAACAGCGGCGGCCAACTGGACGTGGTGGAGCTGGACAAGGACCTGATCCCGATTCTCAACCAGCAGTTCGCCGGCAAGCCTAACTTCAACCTGCACCAGGGCGACGCGTTGAAGTTCGACTTCACCAGCCTGAATGCTGCGCCAAACAGCCTGCGGGTGGTTGGCAACCTGCCTTACAACATTTCCACGCCACTGATCTTCCATCTGTTGAACAACGCTGGAATCATCCGCGACATGCACTTCATGTTGCAGAAGGAAGTGGTCGAACGCCTGGCAGCCGGTCCTGGCGGCGGCGACTGGGGTCGCCTGTCGATCATGGTTCAGTACCATTGCCGGGTCGAGCATCTGTTCAACGTCGGCCCGGGCGCATTCAACCCGCCGCCCAAAGTCGACTCAGCCATCGTGCGCCTGGTACCTCACGCAGTCCTGCCGCACCCGGCCAAGGATCATCGGCTGCTTGAGCGTGTGGTCCGTGAAGCCTTCAACCAGCGGCGCAAAACCTTGCGCAACACCCTCAAAGCCTTGCTCAGCAATGCCGAGATCGAAGCGGCTGGCGTCGATGGCAGCCTGCGCCCCGAGCAACTGGATCTGGCAGCGTTCGTGCGCCTGGCCGATCAACTCGCTATCCAGCCAGCGCCGGCAGCGGAATAAGGCGTAGGGCAGTAACTCGACGCGATCTAAAATGTGGGAGCAAACCCGCTCCCACATTGAGCCGTGCCCCACCGAGAGAACTTTTTCATCTGGCAGGCCTGCATGACTACATGTCTGGCCTAGTGCCCTGCTCTTGGCCTAGACTGAACCGTATCTGCTGCCCTCCGCTTTTAAGGCCTCTTGCATGTCCGATCCTCGTTATCAGATCGACGTCAGCGTCGTCACCCGCTTTCTGGCGGAACAATCACAACCCGAACAGAACCGCTTCGCCTTCGCCTACACGGTCACCGTGAAGAACAGCGGTACGGAGCCGGCCCGGCTACTATCTCGCCACTGGGTCATCACCGATGGCGATGGCCAGGTAGAAGAAGTCCGCGGCAACGGCGTCGTCGGCCAACAACCGCATATCGACCCCGGCCAAAGCCATACCTACAGCAGCGGCACGGTAATGGCATCGCGCGTGGGCAATATGCAAGGCAGCTATCAAATGCTCGCCGACGATGGCAAGCATTTCGACGCCATCATCGCCCCCTTCCGCCTGGCGGTGCCTGGAGCCCTGCACTGATGGCGACATACGCCGTCGGCGACCTGCAAGGCTGCCTGGAACCGCTCAGGCGCCTACTGGATCGGGTAGCCTTCGACCCAGCCAAGGATCGCCTCTGGCTGGTGGGCGACCTGGTCAACCGTGGCCCGAACTCACTGGAAACCCTGCGCTTCCTGTATCGCATGCGCGATGCCTTGGTGTGTGTGCTGGGCAACCACGACCTGCATCTATTGGCGGCCGGCAATAACATCGAGCGTCTCAAAAAAGGCGATACACTGCGGGAAATCCTCGAGGCCCCCGATCGCGCCGAGCTGCTTGACTGGCTGCGCCGACAGAAACTCATGCATTACGATGAAAGCCGTGACACCGTGCTGGTTCATGCAGGCATCCCGCCCCAGTGGACGCTGAAAAAAGCCCTCAAGTGCGCCAACGAAGTCGAAGCGGCCCTGGCGGATGACAATCTGTTCACGACCTATCTGGACGGCATGTATGGCAACGAACCGGTGAAGTGGGACAACGACCTGAGCGGCGTCGCGCGCCTGAGGGTCATCACCAACTACTTTACCCGCATGCGTTTCTGCACCGCCGACGGCAAGCTCGACCTCAAGAGCAAGGAAGGTGCCGACACCGCCCTGCCCGGCTACAAACCCTGGTTCGAGCACAAGGAGCGCAAGACCCGTGAGACGAAGATCATCTTCGGGCACTGGGCAGCCCTTGAAGGCAAATGCGATGAACCTGGAGTATTCGCCCTCGATACCGGATGTGTCTGGGGCGGCAGCATGACCTTGATGAACATCGATACGGGTGAACGCCTGGACTGCCAGTGCGACACCCTCACCTACGAACAGCAGCAGGCCGCGGCAAAGCGCTAAACGGCGCTTTCGAGCCGGCCCCAGGAACCCGTCATGAGCGAATTCAAGCGTATCCCTCCCGAACAGGCCCAGGCACTGCGCGAACAAGGTGCTGTCGTCGTCGATATCCGTGACCCGGCCACCTATGCCGCAGCCCATATCACCGGCGCTCGCCACCTGGACAATCACAGCATCGCCGATTTCATCCGCGCCGCCGACCTCGATGCACCGCTGATCGTGGCCTGCTACCACGGCAACTCCAGCCAGAGCGCAGCGGCGTATCTGGTCAGCCAGGGCTTCAGCGATGTCTACAGCCTGGATGGCGGCTTTGAGTTGTGGCGTACGACTTACCCGACGGAAATTGCCTCGGGCGATTCGCGATAATTTTTTTCACCCCCCGCCATCCCGCGTGACGCTTGGGCTAGCGCCGTTTCTGACGAACGGTGCGCCCAAACTAATTACGCATCTCGCCTTGACCTCCTGGATTCCGAACTATCCTTAAGCGCAGGCCATCCAAAACAGGGGAGAGCCGGTACACCGGCGTGCGGGTCATCGGTAGCGTTTCCAGGGTGTTCTGGGGGGAAAACAGCCACGGTCAACGCCAGTGGCTGCCAGCATCGACTGATTGATCCGGCGTCGGCTCCACGTATCGAGCGAGGTGACGACGTCATGAGTATCTTTAGCCACTTCCAACAACGCTTCGAGTCCACACAACAGGAAGAACTCACGCTTCAAGAGTATCTCGAGCTGTGCAAAAAGGACCGAGGCACCTATGCGTCTGCCGCCGAACGGCTGCTACTGGCGATCGGCGAGCCAGAGCTGGTGGATACCTCCAACAATTCGCGCCTGTCGCGGATTTTCTCCAACAAGGTTATCCGTCGCTACCCGGCCTTTGAAGACTTCCACGGCATGGAGGAATGCATTGATCAGATCGTCTCCTACTTCCGCCATGCGGCCCAAGGCCTGGAGGAGAAGAAACAGATCCTCTACCTGCTTGGCCCCGTTGGCGGTGGTAAATCGTCCCTGGCCGAAAAGCTCAAGCAACTGATCGAGAAGGTGCCTTTCTACGCGATCAAGGGTTCCCCTGTCTTCGAGTCGCCCCTGGGTCTGTTTAACGCCACGGAAGATGGTGCAATCCTCGAAGAAGACTTCGGCATCCCACGACGCTACCTCAACACCATCATGTCGCCCTGGGCCACCAAGCGACTTTCCGAGTTTGGTGGCGATATCAGCCAATTCCGCGTGGTGAAGCTGTATCCGTCGATTCTCAACCAGGTCGGTGTGGCCAAGACCGAGCCTGGCGATGAGAACAACCAGGATATCTCGGCGCTGGTGGGCAAGGTCGATATCCGCAAACTGGAAGAGTTCCCGCAGAACGATGCGGATGCCTACAGCTACTCGGGCGCATTGTGCCGGGCCAACCAGGGCCTGATGGAGTTCGTGGAGATGTTCAAGGCGCCGATCAAGGTGCTGCACCCACTGCTCACCGCAACCCAGGAAGGCAATTACAACAGTACGGAGGGCCTGGGGGCGATACCATTCACCGGGATCCTGCTGGCTCACTCCAACGAATCGGAATGGCACACCTTCCGCAACAACAAGAACAACGAAGCCTTCATCGACCGTATCTATATCGTCAAGGTGCCGTACTGCCTGCGAGTCAGCGATGAAATCAAGATCTACGACAAATTGCTGTTCAACAGCTCCCTGGCCAAGGCTCATTGCGCGCCAGATACCTTGAAAATGCTCGCCCAGTTCACTGTGCTGTCGCGCCTCAAGGAGCCGGAAAACTCCAATATCTACTCGAAGATGCGTGTCTACGACGGTGAAAACCTCAAGGACACCGATCCCAAGGCCAAATCGATCCAGGAGTACCGCGATACGGCAGGGGTTGATGAAGGCATGAATGGCCTGTCTACGCGCTTTGCATTCAAGATCCTGTCCAAAGTATTCAACTTCGACCCGCACGAGATCGCCGCCAACCCGGTCCACCTGCTTTATGTACTGGAGCAGCAGATCGAACAGGAACAGTTCCAGGCCGAAACCCGCGAACGCTACCTGCGTTTCCTCAAGGAGTACCTGGCGCCGCGCTACATCGAGTTCATCGGCAAGGAAATCCAGACGGCGTACCTGGAGTCCTACAGCGAATATGGGCAAAACATCTTCGACCGCTACGTGCTGTACGCCGACTTCTGGATTCAGGACCAGGAATATCGCGACCCGGAAACCGGCGAAATTCTCAATCGGGTGGCGCTCAACGAAGAGCTGGAAAAAATCGAAAAACCCGCGGGAATCAGCAATCCGAAGGATTTCCGCAACGAGATCGTCAACTTCGTCCTGCGCGCACGGGCCAACAACAACGGCAAGAACCCGACCTGGCTCAGCTACGAGAAGCTGCGCGTAGTCATCGAGAAGAAAATGTTCTCCAACACAGAGGATCTGCTGCCGGTCATCAGCTTCAACGCCAAGGCCAGCAAGGAGGATCAGCAAAAACACAACGACTTCGTCACACGCATGGTCGAACGCGGCTATACCGACAAACAGGTGCGCTTGCTTTCCGAGTGGTACCTGCGAGTCAGAAAATCGCAGTAAGGCAGCGACAAGCGAAACGCCGCAGGCCCCAGGCGCACCGAGAGGTTCACCTGGGTCCTGGCAGCCGACCGCTTGTCTTTAAGCTTCCAGCTTGGCGCTTGAAGCTTGTAACTTGAAGCTGCCCGGAGGGCTCCCCATGAGCTATGTGATCGACCGACGTCTCAATGGCAAGAACAAGAGCACGGTAAACCGCCAGCGTTTCCTGCGGCGCTACCGCGAGCACATCAAAAAGGCTGTCGAAGAGGCCGTCAGCCGTCGTTCCATTACCGATATGGAGCACGGCGAGCAGATCAGCATTCCCGGACGGGACATAGATGAGCCCGTGCTGCACCATGGCAGAGGCGGCAAGCAGACAGTGGTTCATCCGGGAAACAAAGAGTTCACCACCGGCGAACATATCCAGCGGCCCCAAGGCGGTGGCGGCGGCAAAGGTCCAGGCAAAGCCGGCAATTCCGGCGAAGGCATGGATGAGTTCGTCTTCCAGATTACCCAGGAAGAATTCCTCGAGTTCATGTTCGAGGACCTGGAGCTACCCAACCTGATCAAGCGCAACCTGACCGGCACCGATACCTTCAAAACCGTACGGGCGGGGATCAGTAACGAAGGCAATCCTTCACGGATCAACATCATCCGCACATTGCGCTCCGCCCATGCGCGGCGCATTGCCCTGTCGGGCAGCAGCCGCGCCAAACTGAGAGACGCCAAGGAAGAGTTGGCTCGCTTAAAACGCGATGAGCCGGACAACTTCGGCGATATACAGGAGATCGAGGCAGAAATAGAGAAACTCAGCGCGCGCATTCATCGGGTGCCGTTCCTAGACACGTTCGACCTGAAATACAACCTGCTGGTCAAGCAGCCCAACCCCAGCTCGAAGGCCGTGATGTTTTGCCTGATGGACGTTTCCGGCTCCATGACCCAGGCGACCAAAGACATTGCCAAACGCTTCTTCATCCTCCTGTATCTGTTTCTCAAGCGTAACTACGACAAAATAGACGTAGTGTTTATCCGCCATCACACCAGCGCCCGCGAGGTCGACGAAGAGGAGTTCTTCTACTCACGGGAAACCGGCGGCACCATCGTTTCCAGCGCCCTGAAGTTGATGCAGGAGATCATGGCCGAACGTTATCCGGCCAACGAATGGAACATCTACGCTGCCCAGGCCTCCGATGGCGACAACTGGAACGACGACTCCCCTATCTGTCGCGACCTGCTGATCAACCAGATCATGCCGTACGTGCAGTACTACACGTACGTGGAGATAACCCCGCGCGAGCATCAGGCCCTATGGTTTGAATACGAACGTATCGGCGAAGCCTTCGCCGATACCTTTGCCCAGCAACAACTGGTCTCGGCCGGGGATATTTACCCGGTCTTCCGTGAACTCTTCCAGCGCAGGTTAGTGACATGACCGCCAAAGAGAATAAGCGCCAACCCATATCCACGGGGTCTGAATGGACCTTCGAACTGATCCAGGCCTACGACCGGGAAATCAGCCGGATTGCGGCCGGATATGCCCTGGATACCTACCCCAACCAGATCGAAGTGATTACCGCCGAACAAATGATGGACGCCTACGCTTCGGTGGGTATGCCCTTGGGCTATCACCACTGGTCCTACGGCAAGCACTTCCTCAGCACCGAAAAGTCCTACAGTCGCGGCCAGATGGGCCTGGCCTACGAAATTGTCATCAACTCCGACCCCTGCATCGCCTACCTGATGGAAGAAAACACCATCTGCATGCAAGCACTGGTAGTTGCACACGCCTGTTATGGACACAACAGTTTCTTCAAGGGTAACTACCTGTTTCGCACCTGGACCGATGCAAGCTCTATCATTGATTACCTGGTGTTTGCCAAGCAGTACATCATGCAGTGCGAAGAGCGCCATGGGATCGATGCGGTGGAGGACCTGCTGGACTCCTGCCATGCCCTGATGAATTACGGCGTGGACCGTTACAAGCGCCCGTATCCGATTTCTGCCGAGGAAGAACGCCTGCGTCAGAAGGAACGCGAAGAGCATCTGCAAAAACAGATCAATGACCTGTGGCGCACGATCCCCAAACGCGCCGACAAGAACAGTGACAAGGACAACGCGCGCTTTCCCGCCGAACCCCAGGAAAACATCTTGTACTTCATCGAGAAACACGCACCGCTGCTGGAACCCTGGCAGCGCGAGATCGTGCGGATCGTGCGCAAGATTGCCCAGTACTTTTATCCACAGCGTCAGACCCAGGTAATGAATGAGGGCTGGGCAACGTTCTGGCATTACACCCTGATGAACGACCTGTACGACGAAGGCCTGGTGACTGACGGTTTCATGATGGAATTCCTCACGTCCCACACCAGCGTGGTCTTTCAGCCCGGCTTCGACAGCCCGTACTACAACGGCATCAACCCCTATGCCCTGGGTTTCGCCATGTATCGGGACATTCGTCGCATGTGCGAGCACCCCACCGAAGAAGACCGCCGCTGGTTCCCGGAAATCGCCGGAAGCGATTGGCTATCAACGATCAAGTTCGCCATGAGCAGTTTCAAGGACGAAAGTTTCATCCTGCAATACCTATCGCCCCAGGTGATACGCGATCTCAAGCTGTTCAGCATTCTGGATGACGATCTCAAGGATGACCTGCTGGTGCCTGCGATTCATGATGAAGGCGGCTATCGTACGATCCGCGAAACCCTGGCCGCCCAGTACAACCTCGGCAACCGCGAACCAAATGTGCAGATCTACAGCATTGACGTGCGCGGTGATCGCTCACTGACCCTGCGTCACCAACAACACGACCGCAAACCCTTGGGCGACTCCACAGATGAGGTCCTCAAGCATCTGCACCGACTGTGGGGGTTTGATATCCATCTTGAGACGCTGCAAGGCGACCAGGTGATGAAAACCCATCACGTACCGCCTCGCAGTGAGCACAGTGATAACGAATACGGGCGCCTGGACCTGGCCGTCATCCACCTTTGACGCGGCGAAGCCTCCATTGGCCGGACACAGGCGTTATCCTGTAGGGCCATTGGAGGCTTTTTCATGCAAATCTACAAAGTTGGCGGAGCGGTGCGTGATCGCCTGCTGGGGATTCCCGTTACCGATATCGACCGGGTCGTGGTCGGCGCCACCGCCGAGGAAATGCTCGCCATGGGCTACAAGCCCGTGGGCTCTGACTTTCCGGTTTTCCTGGACCCGAAAAACGGCGACGAATATGCCCTCGCCCGCACTGAGCGCAAGAGCGGTCGCGGTTATGGCGGCTTTGTGTTTCACGCAAGCCCCGAAGTCACGCTCGAAGAAGACCTGATCCGTCGCGACCTGACCATCAACGCGATAGCCGAGGACGACGACGGCAACCTGTCCGATCCATACAACGGCCAGCGTGACCTGAAAGACCGTATTTTACGCCATGTTTCCCCGGCATTCGCCGAAGATCCCTTGCGAGTGTTGCGGGTCGCGCGGTTCGCCGCACGCTATGCGGGTCTCGGTTTCAGCATTGCCCCCGAAACCCTGGAATTGATGCGCCAGCTGAGTGATTCCGCAGAGTTGGAAGCCCTGACACCGGAGCGTAGCTGGAAGGAAATCTCCCGCGCGCTGATGGAAGATCAACCACAAGTGTTTATCCAGGTACTGCGCGATTGCCACGCCCTGAAAATCCTGATGCCCGAAGTTGACACCTTGTTCGGCGTACCACAACCCGAGGCTCATCATCCCGAAATTGACACCGGCATCCACACCCTGAGCGTGCTGGAGCAGGCCGCTCTCCACGGCCAACCCCTGACCGTGCGCTGGGCCTGTCTGCTGCATGATTTGGGCAAGGGCCTCACACCTGTGGATAAGTTACCTCGGCATATTGCCCACGAGCAGAAGGGCTTGAGGCTGATCCAAGCGGTCAGTGAGCGCTTCAAGGTGCCGAAAGACTGTCAGGACTTGGCGCTGCTGATGGGTGAATATCACACCCACGGCCATCGGGCACTGGAGCTCAAGGCTTCGACTCTGCTGGAATTGCTGCACAGTTTTGACGTTTATCGCCGGCCACAGCGCTTTGAAGAGTTTATCGTTGCATGCGAAATGGACGCACGAGGACGCAAGGGCCTTGAGCAGAGAAGTTATCCACAGGCGGATTATTTACGCGCAGCTGCGTTAGTAGCACGGAGCGTTGCCGTGGCGCCGCTGCTGGAGAAGGGTTTCAAGGGCCCTGAACTGGGCGAAGCGCTCAAGCGTGAACGGCTCAAAGCCCTGAAGGCCTACAAGGAACAACACCCACTGTAGGAACGGGCTTGCGGGTTAACGCGGTACTCTCACGCTTTTCGCGAGCACACTCGCCCCAAGAGGTGGGCAGGCGTCAGTTGCTGGTCGCGCCACTCGAACGGCACGGGCGCCAGGACCTGATCAATCTGTGCATCCCGCCACAGCGCAGTAAACGTCTTGCCTGCTTGAGGATGCAACCGCTCCGGCGCCATCAACGACAGCGGCCACAACACAAAGGCATTCTTCAATATTTCGGCCCGAGGCAGCACCAACCCCTCGAAATCACCGTTCAGATCGCCATACAGCAGCACATCGATATCCAGAGGCAGCCCCTTGCGATCCGGCGCGTAGCGACCGTTGTCGGCTTCAATGAGCTTCAACCGGCGATCCAACTCTTTCAAAGACAAGTCGGTATACGCCGAGACCACCAGATTGAAGAAAGGTCCGCTCTTGATACCCACCGGCTGACTTTCGAACACGGCCGAGCAACGCAGATCCGTCAAAAAACCCGCCAGCGCATCGAGGCCCGCACGCAAATGGGATTCACGTTCGATATTACTGCCAAGACCAAGATAAACCTGAGTTAGCGACATCCGCGCTCGATCTCCACGCCCACGCCTTTGGCTGCCGGGACGGCACCGGGCTTGGTCAATTTGAGGTGCAGCCAGGGAATCTGGAACTCACTCATCAACACTTCGGCCAGGCGTTCAGCGAAAGTTTCCACCAACTGGAACTGTGCTTGCGCGGCGAATGCCTGGATACGTACGCAGACGCTGGCGTAATCGAGCGCCAGGTTCAGGTCATCACCGGCGGCCGCCGGACGGTTATCCCAGGCAAAACTCAGATCCAGACGCAAGCATTGCCGGATACCTCGCTCCCAGTCGTAGGCCCCGATCACGGTGTCGACTTCCAGGCCTTCGATAAACACTCTGTCCAAGCACTCTTCTCCACAGCACGACAAGGGCGCGATGCCCCGTTAGAATCAGGCGTCCTCGCCCGGAATAGTTAGCATGTTTTGGTTACTGGCAACCCTCGCCTACCTGCTCGGCTCTCTGTCCTTTGCCATCTTGCTCAGCCGCCTGACGGGAAGCCCCGACCCTCGAATGGGTGGCTCAGGCAATGCTGGCGCCACCAATATGTTGCGCCTGGCCGGTAAAAAAATGGCCGTCCTGACGCTGCTGGGCGACGTCTGCAAAGGCCTGCTGCCAGTACTGATCGCCAATCTCACCGGCCTTTCCCTGCAACAACAGGCCTGGGTAGGCGTTTGCGCAGTTCTCGGCCATCTGTTCCCGCTGTACTTCCGCTTTCGCGGTGGCAAGGGCGTCGCCACGGCAGCAGGCATGTTGCTGGGTATCTATCCTCCCGCCGCCCTACTGGCCGTGGTCGCGTGGCTACTGACGTTCTACCTGACCCGCACCAGCTCCCTGGCAGCGCTGATCGCCACGCCGCTGACCCTGCCATTGCTGGCCTGGCAAGAGCCCGCAGCGCTGGTACCGATGAGCGTACTCACCTTGCTGATCGTCTGGCGCCACCGGGGCAATTTACGCGACCTGTTTGCCGGGCGCGAACGGCATTTTTAAATACATCCGATGAACACGATTCACGTGCGCCGGCTTACAACGGCGACAACTGCTCCATCGGCCAGCGCGCCTGCACGCTGATGGCCAGGCTTTCCTGCTGCCCCGCCTGCAGCCGCTGACACCCGGCGAAGGCAATCATTGCGCCGTTATCGGTGCAGAACTCAGGCCGTGCGTAAAATACGTCACCTTTCATATCTCCGAGCATTTTCTCAAGCGACACGCGCAACGCGCGGTTGGCGCTGACACCGCCCGCGATCACCAGGCGCTTCATGCCCGCCTGCTTCAACGCCCGCTTGCACTTGATGGTCAAAGTCTCTACCACGGCTTGCTGGAACGCCAGAGAGATGTCGCAACGGGCTTGCTCGCTGTCGTCTCCGGCACTGACGCTCTGCTGCCAGGTGTTCAGCGCGAAGGTTTTCAAGCCGCTGAAACTGAACATCAGACCCGGTCGATCACACATTGGGCGCGGGAAGGTGTAGCGACCCGTCACGCCTTTTTCAGCCAGGCGCGCGATTTCCGGACCACCGGGATAGTTGAGATCCATCATCTTCGCGGTCTTGTCGAATGCTTCACCGGCAGCATCGTCCAAAGTTTCGCCCAGAAGCGTGTATTGACCGATTCCGTCGACTTGAACCAGTTGCGTATGCCCCCCCGAAACCAACAAAGCGACGAACGGGAACTGCGGTGGGTTTTCTTCCAGCATGGGCGCCAATAAATGGCCTTCCATATGGTGCACACCCAGGGCCGGGATACCCCAGGCGAACGCCAGCGCCTGAGCACAGGAAGCCCCCACAAGCAGGGCTCCGACCAGCCCAGGGCCCGCGGTATAGGCAATGGCATCAATCTCTGTGGCCACACAACCGGCTTCGTCCAACACCTGACGAATCAAGGGCAGCATGCGTTTGACATGGTCACGGCTGGCCAGCTCTGGCACCACGCCACCATAGGCGCGGTGCAAGTCGATCTGACTGAACAGTGCATCGGCCAAAAGCCCGCGTTCACTGTCGTAAAGTGCGACACCGGTTTCGTCGCAGGAGGTTTCTAAGCCCAGAACTAGCATGGGTTTGCGCCTTGTAGCGGCTGAATTCGAAGGCGCGCATAATAGTCGCCACTCCCTCTCCCGACTAGCGGTTTTCGATCAGAGGCTTTGCATTCCGGGCAATGAGGGGTTAACATCCGCAACCCTTAAAAACCGACGACCTCAGCCGCGAATTTTTTGCGACGAGAACGTTGATTCCCGGTAATGAAAGAAGGTAGCTCTGGATGCCAGCCGTCAAAGTAAAAGAGAACGAACCCTTCGACGTAGCTCTGCGTCGTTTCAAGCGCTCCTGCGAAAAAGCCGGTGTTCTGGCTGAAGTTCGTAGCCGCGAATTTTATGAGAAGCCAACTTCTGAGCGTAAGCGCAAAGCAGCAGCCGCTGTTAAGCGTCACGCCAAGAAAGTTCAGCGCGAGCAGCGCCGCGCCGTTCGTCTGTACTAATCCACAGACGTTCGTAGCAAGCTTCTGCCAAGCCCGGCCCTCAGCCGGGCTATTGGCATTTGCGGATATCGCTTGATGCTTCACCGTCAACGCCGCACACGCGACCGCGACAAACCGCTTTACACGTCAGACCTGGCTTTTTGCCAGCAGTGCACGTCTCTTCTGACGAGCCTAACAAGGCTACTGACGAGCACACCTTAATTTCCAGACAGGCGATCAACAGGTCGACTGTGCCCAGAATGAGCTTCCGAGGCCAGCGTTGGTCGTGACCGGACTCCAGGGCAATACTTTCAAATACGTCGAAGGCTGATTGGAACTAACGTCAGTGAATGTTCGACAGATACACTTCCTGAAGCCCAAGCAGACGACAGATGGTCGAGCCGCCGATATGTGCGCCTTGAGTATGTCACGGGCCCTCATTTATACGCAGTGATGACGAGAACGCCATGGCCGGGCTAATTCCCCAGAGCTTTATTGACGACCTTCTGAACCGCACCGACATCGTCGATGTTGTCAGCTCGCGCCTGCAAATGAAGAAAGCCGGCAAGAACTACACTGCCTGCTGCCCGTTCCATAAAGAAAAAACCCCGTCATTCAGCGTCAGCCCCGACAAGCAGTTCTACTATTGCTTCGGCTGTGGCGCGGGCGGCAATGCTCTCGGCTTCATCATGGACCACGACAACCTGGATTTCCCCCAGGCCGTCGAGGAACTGGCAAAAGCCGCCGGCATGGAAATTCCCCGGGAAGAAAGTGGCCGCCCGCACAAGCCGCGCCAACCCACCGATTCGCCGCTATACCCGCTGCTCACTGCCGCCGCCGACTTCTATCGCCAGGCCCTTAAAAGCCATCCACAGCGCAGGGCTGCCGTGGACTATCTCAAGGGCCGAGGCCTGACCGGGGAAATCGCCCGTGACTTCGGCCTCGGGTTTGCCCCGCCCGGCTGGGACAACCTGTACAAGCACCTGAGCAGCGACACCCTGCAGCAAAAAGCCATGATCGACGCCGGCCTATTGGTGGAAAACGCCGAGACCGGCAAGCGCTACGACCGCTTCCGCGACCGGGTGATGTTTCCAATCCGCGACAGTCGCGGTCGCATCATCGCCTTTGGTGGTCGAGTACTGGGCGACGACAAGCCCAAATACCTGAACTCACCGGAAACCCCGGTGTTTCACAAGGGCCAGGAACTCTACGGCCTGTTCGAAGCGCGCAAGAACAATCGCAACCTCGACGAAATCATTGTGGTTGAGGGCTATATGGACGTCATCGCCCTTGCCCAGCAAGGCTTGCGCAATGCGGTGGCAACCCTCGGCACGGCGACCAGCGAAGAACACTTGAAGCGCCTGTTTCGCATCGTGCCTAATGTTCTGTTCTGCTTCGATGGCGACCAGGCGGGCCGAAATGCCGCCTGGCGCGCCCTTGAGGCGACGTTGTCGAGCCTTCAGGATGGGCGCCGCGCACGCTTTCTGTTCCTGCCCGAAGGCGAGGATCCGGACACCCTGGTTCGCTCCGAAGGCACAGATGCATTCCGCGCGCGTATCAACCAGCACGCACAACCGCTGGCCGATTATTTTTTCCAGCAATTGACCGAAGAGGCCGACCCACGCTCGCTTGAAGGCAAGGCCCATATGGCCACCCTCGCCGCGCCGCTGATCGATAAGGTACCCGGTGCCAACCTGAAAGCCCTGATGCGCCAGCGCCTGCTGGAAATCACCGGGCTGAGCGGCGAAGCGGTCAGCCAGTTGGTGCACAGGGCGCCGCAAGACGCGCCACCCGCTTACGACCCCGGCATCGATTACGATGCCATGCCGGACTATTCGGACTTTCACCAGCCGCAGGAAGCCTACGCGCCTCAGCAGGAATGGACACCGAAGAAACCTGGGGCCGGTGGCAAGAAATGGGACAAAAAGCCCTGGGACAAGAACGGCAAGCGCGGCAACGGTGACGAACCTCGCGGACCGCGCGTCCCAGCTGCTGTAGAACCACCGACCATGGCCGCCCTGCGTACCCTTTTGCACCATCCGCAACTGGCACAAAAGGTCGAAGATGCCGGGCACTTTGCGGCTGAAGACCACACTAATACACAGCTGCTGGTGGCACTGCTCGAAGCCGTGCAGAAGAATCCTAAGCTAAACTCGTTCCAGCTGATTGCACGCTGGCACGGCACCGAACAGGGCCGCCTGCTGAAGGCGTTGGCGGAAAAGGAATGGCTTATTGATGGCGATAACCTTGAACAACAGTTTTTCGACACCATTACTAGTCTTGTCGCCCGCCAACGCGAGCGAAATCTGGAACAACTTCTTCGTAAAGCACGTCAGGGCGAACTGACTGCCGAAGAGAAAAATCAACTGCGCGACCTTTTAAATCGCAATGTTTCCGCATCAAACCCGACCTCAGCTGGCGTGTGAGGTCATAGCTCGGGTATAATCCTCGGCTTGTTTTTTGCCCGCCAAGACCTTCAGTGGATAGGGTGTTATGTCCGGAAAAGCGCAACAGCAGTCTCGTATCAAAGAGTTGATCGTCCTAGGTCGTGAGCAGGGTTACCTGACTTACGCGGAGGTCAACGACCACCTGCCGGAGGATATTTCAGATCCGGAACAGGTGGAAGACATCATCCGCATGATTAACGACATGGGGATCAACGTATTCGAAGCTGCGCCAGATAAGGATTCCCTTATGCTGGCCGACGCCGATACCGACGAGGCCGCCGCTGAAGAAGCTGCTGCCGCGCTGGCTGCAGTGGAGACCGATATCGGTCGTACCACCGACCCTGTGCGCATGTATATGCGTGAAATGGGTACGGTAGAGCTGCTGACACGTGAAGGCGAAATCGAAATCGCCAAGCGTATCGAAGAGGGCATCCGTGAAGTGATGGGCGCTATCGCGCACTTCCCTGGCACGGTTGACCACATTCTCTCCGAGTACACCCGTGTTACCACCGAAGGTGGTCGCCTGTCCGATGTCCTGAGCGGTTATATCGACCCGGACGACGGCATTACGCCACCAGCGGCAGAAGTGCCACCGCCTGTCGACCCGAAAGCCGCCAAGGCGGACGACGATTCCGAAGACGACGACGCTGAAGCCAGCGGCGATGACGAAGAAGAAGTCGAAAGCGGTCCGGATCCGGTCATCGCAGCCCAGCGTTTTGGTGCTGTTTCTGATCAAATGGAGCTGGCTCGCAAGGCACTGAAGAAGCACGGTCGTGGCAGCAAGCAGGCAACCGCCGAGCTGCTGGCCCTGGCTGAGCTGTTCATGCCGATCAAACTGGTGCCGAAGCAATTCGAAGGCCTGGTTGAGCGAGTCCGTAGCGCTCTTGAGCGTCTGCGCGCACAAGAGCGTGCGATCATGCAGCTCTGTGTCCGTGATGCGCGCATGCCGCGTACCGACTTTCTGCGCCAGTTCCCGGGCAACGAAGTTGACGAAAGCTGGACCGAAGCACTGGCCAAAGGCAAAAGCAAATACGCTGAAGCCATCGGTCGCTTCCAGGCCGATATCGTTCGTTGCCAGCAGAAGCTGACTGCATTGCAGACCGAAACCGGTCTGACGATTGCCGAGATCAAGGACATCAACCGTCGCATGTCGATCGGTGAGGCCAAGGCCCGCCGCGCGAAGAAAGAGATGGTTGAAGCGAACTTGCGTCTGGTGATCTCCATCGCCAAGAAGTACACCAACCGTGGCCTGCAGTTCCTCGACCTGATCCAGGAAGGCAACATCGGCTTGATGAAAGCGGTGGACAAGTTCGAATACCGTCGCGGCTACAAGTTCTCGACTTATGCCACTTGGTGGATCCGTCAGGCGATCACTCGCTCGATTGCCGACCAGGCCCGCACCATCCGTATTCCGGTGCACATGATCGAGACCATCAACAAGCTCAACCGTATTTCCCGGCAGATGTTGCAGGAAATGGGGCGCGAACCGACCCCGGAAGAGCTGGGCGAACGCATGGAAATGCCTGAGGATAAAATCCGCAAGGTATTGAAGATCGCTAAAGAGCCGATCTCCATGGAAACCCCGATTGGTGATGACGAAGACTCCCACCTGGGTGACTTCATCGAAGACTCGACCATGCAGTCACCAATCGATGTCGCCACTGTTGAGAGCCTTAAGGAAGCGACCCGCGACGTACTCTCCGGCCTCACTGCCCGTGAAGCCAAGGTACTGCGCATGCGTTTCGGCATCGACATGAATACCGACCACACCCTTGAGGAAGTCGGTAAGCAGTTTGACGTGACCCGCGAGCGGATCCGTCAGATCGAAGCCAAGGCGTTGCGCAAGTTGCGCCACCCGACTAGAAGCGAGCATTTGCGCTCCTTCCTCGACGAGTGATAACAAAACCCCCGGCCCTGCCGGGGGTTTTGCTTTGTGCAGATCAAACTCCCTGCTTAACATACCCCACAAATCATGGGTAGGAAGGACGCCGCATACATACAGGGCGCCCCCGTCCTCCCTTCGTATGGCTCATTCGGATTTTTCGGATGGCACAGTAGAGAAACCATCGTTATAATCCGCGGCCTACTGAGGGCCTATAGCTCAGTTGGTTAGAGCAGGGGACTCATAATCCCTTGGTCGTAGGTTCGAGTCCTACTGGGCCCACCATACTCAAAGCCGCGCACTGCGCGGCTATTGTGTTTCTGGCGGAACCACTTCAGACACAGTCCTATGGTCCAAGGGTACAATTTAGGTACAGTGCTGGTTCGCCAGCCGCCTAGGAGCACCCTCTCATGGCTACTCTCGTCAAAACTCCTTCCGGCACCTGGAAGGCACTTATTCGTAAAAATGGCTGGCCCACTGTCGCCAAAACCTTCCGCACAAAGCGTGATGCGGAGGACTGGTCTCGCCGTACCGAAGAAGAAATGGTGCGCGGCGTGTACATCCGGCGTAGCGGCTCGGAGAAAATGACGCTAGAAGCTGCACTCAAGCGCTACCTAAGCGACATAACCCCCACCAAGAAGCCCACCACTCAGCGTGGCGAAACCTCGAAAGCCAAGAAACTCATCGAGCACCTGGGCAAATACTCCATGGCTGCCCTCTCCGCTGAAATCATCGCCGGCTATCGTGACAAGCGCCTGAACGAACCTAGCCGTGGTGGGACCATCAGCAACAACACCGTGCGCCTCGAACTGGCCTTATTGAGCCACCTGTACACGGTAGCGATTCAGGAGTGGGGTTTGGGTCTGACGTTCAACCCAGTGCTGAGCATCCGGAAGCCGAGCCCTGGGGATGGCCGTGACCGGAGGCTATCGCCGGAGGAAGAACGCCTATTGCTCGCGGCCGTAAATCGGCATAGCAATCCTATGCTGGGTTGGATTGTTTGCATCGCCCTAGAAACGGGTATGCGCTCGTCTGAGATCTCATCCCTGCGACGACCTCAGATAGACTTGGCAAAGCGTGTCATACGTCTCTCAGACACGAAGAACGACGGCTCCCGAACCGTTCCACTGAGCAAGCGCGCCACTGAAGTATTAAAAGCCGCGATGGACAACCCGGTGCGGCCAATCGACTGCAATCTGGTGTTTTTCGGTGAACCCGGAAAGGACGGGAAGCGTCGGCCGTACACCTTCACGAAAATTTGGGGTCAGTTGAAGAAGAAGCTCGATCTACCTGACTTTAGGTTTCATGACCTGCGTCATGAAGCCGTAAGTCGTCTTGTCGAAGGCGGGTTATCAGATCAAGAGGTTTCGGCCATCAGTGGTCATAAGTCGATGCAGATGCTCAAGCGTTACACGCATCTTCGAGCTGAAGACCTCGTCAGTAAACTGGACAAAATAACGAGACCTGCCACTTAAGCTTATCAGTTTAAGACGGAGGGTTTTTGCCCCCCGCACCTTCGGACCTTTTATGCATGCGAAATTGCCCTCCACTTGACCAACTGATTGCATTTTGACCAGCACGCTTCGTGACCATGATCGGCAGAGAGCTGCGCAGTGCTGTTGGTCGTGGCCCGCAGCAATCGGCCAAAAGCCGCCGGTCGGGTCAGGCGACTTCCGACCCGCTTCCGTCATTCAGAACTGGCTAATTGGCAAAAGTCAGACAATTGAATGCGTCTATGAAATCAGGGGCGATTCAAAGTGGCGGCTATACAGACTTTTCCGTGCTGTTTCTACTTCCCGGCTGTACCGGCCTCTTTCCTATGCCTCAGCAATTTCGGCCCGCATGATGGTTATCTTCGGTAAGAGCAGCTTTCGAATTTCATCAATCAACTCCGTAATCAGCTCACATTCACCCTTCGAAAAACGCCAGAATGGTGCGCCGCGTATATCGGTGAGCGCCTTAGAATCTATGCGCCAAGGCTGGACTTTATGGTGCTTGCTGTCCGAATGCGCGTACACCTCATGACGAAGGTCCATCAGCCGCTTATGCAGAGCTTTCGCGCCTTGATTATCAGGTAAAACACTTTCAGGAAGAGGCGGCCATCCGTAGCTTTTGGTGAATGCCCTCGCGTAGCTAACAACGAGTGCCGTAACAAATGCGGATTGCTGCATGTAGATAGAGCCCCGACGTTCCCAAGGCGCTGAGTGCCAGCCTTTTTTCAGTAGATGTTGGGCATATTGGCGCGCAAGCCCTAGATCCTCGGCGGCGACGTAGAGGCGTTCATACAGTCTCTGCTTCTGTTCACTAGCAGCGTTTGGAATATCCATTTGATGAGGCGTTTCCCTGTTCAGGCCAGAGAGCACGAAAGTGCTCGCCTCCTACGGGTTAAGCCCAACGTTGACGGCTGGACTTGGAGGTTAGTCGGCGGTATCTATTTTGAGGATTAAACATGAGATCGTGTTTACAGGTGTTTCACGAACGCTCCTTCGCCGCCTCGCTCGCCTGCTCTTCCGCGCACTCGTGCAGCCAGTTCTGCGCGTTGTCTAGTGTAATGAACGCCATGTGTTTCGCAGCTTCCAAGGTGTCCTGCCAACGCGGATAAGGTGCGCAGTATCCCTTTTCGTGCACAACTAGGATGTGCCAGCGACCTTTGCTCCGCGGTACCAAGGTGACGCGAAACTCCCCCACCTCCGCCGTGTGCGAGCCGTCGCCCAGCTCCGCCCAAGTCGTGCCCTCGAAGGTGCGTTGTAGGCGCCGTTTGAAGCGAACTGCTTGGCGCACAAGCGCCAATAACTCGCCGGAGGGTCTTATCTGACCCTCCAAGGCCCTATTGATCCCGCGCAAAATTGTTGCGGGTGAACGATAGTCGCCAAGCGATCTCATCCGATCCATTAGCGCTGCGGGCGTCCAATTCAATTCGTCCAAATCCTCGCGCAAGGTATCGACCAGCACCGCCGTATCCAGCTTTTCGCTCGGAAAATCATCATCTTCGATCATCGTCAAATCCGCCTATGTCACGAGCAAGGTGACACTGTGTCACTTTATTGGTGGCGCATCTACACCTTAATGATCAACGGCTAATTATTAAGACGGCCTTTGTGGTGAACCTGGGCGCAAATACATGTCTTTTCATGCGTGGCATGGCATCCATCTACGGAGCTTCTTTTGATATTTTGATCAGATAATTACCCAGCGATGCACTCAGACCAACAATGAGCTCAGCGTCAGCGATGCTAGGTCCCCGGCCCTCTCGGATGTGTCTACCATGCTCAGAAGCAAATCCCCAAGCATTGATCACTGCTTCATCAAGGGGCTTGGAAATGTTTTTTCCTTGATCCGTTCAGCAAGAAGTTAGAGCTCGATTTCGTTGAGAGTGATGACATCCAGATACCAACCACAGCAGTTCGGCGTGACCCTAAATCCGATAGCTCTCGCCTGTTCATGCTTGACTTTGCCCTTGACGATCTCGAAGCCACCCCAGCTGACTTCAACAACCGGATCTTTCAGAATGCGCTCGTGAGCGACAGAAACGCGATGCGCCAATTCAAGCGAGCGCGTTTCTTCGTCGAATTTAGCCATCACGTAATGCACACGATCAGGCTTTACCTGCTCTTTCGAATACAGAGCGCTCTCGGGGTAAACGCACACAGTGACCATCTCCAAGGCATCGCCCCGAACGTGCGCGTGAGCCAACTTCGAAAGGCGTTGCATGTAGATTGACCTTTGATGCTTTAAATTTCCAGCATCCCTGTGTACCTCAAAACCCATTTGTGACCAGAACTCCACGGAGCTACGTGGTTCGCATTGAACAACGAGCACAGTGTTGTTAAGTGCCTCTTCCTTACGAATGGCATGCTCAACAAGTGCCCGTCCAATCCCGCGCTGCTGACAACTGCTTTTCGTCTGCAAGATAGTATCGTGTGAAATACCGTATGTGAGAAAACCAACCGGTCCTTCCGCACCAATAAAGACCGTCATCCGCTTTTCGGCGCACGCTTTCTGAATCATGCCCCAATTGTTGATGAACCCATGCCCATTGCGCGCCTCGCGCCTTAACCATTCCTGGATGAGTGGGAGATCGGCATCCACCGCCATGCGGACACTTCCCTTCATTTTCTTGGTCTTTTCCATAATCCCTCCGAGTTATTTAAGCGGGCTTGACAGTCCAACCCATGGGGATTGGTCGAATTTTCCTACTCTTCACCAAGCCAAGCCCATTACGACAATCCAAGCTCCATCGTTGCCGCTTCACCACTTGGGGCTCCACGCGCTTTGAGCCTGGATATCTCCTCTTCTATCCAACGCATCAGCGCCGCTCGCCCGTGCGGGCATCTTCGAGCTGAGGATCTGGTGGATAAGCTGGACAAAATCTCAAGGTGACTCAGTTCTTGTAAGAAATCGTGAAAAAAATGCGACTATTTTATAGTCGCATCATAGAAAAACCAAAAAAACGCTAGCAAACACCCGTTACATATAGGCCTTATCAGAAAGCCACCGATCAACTTCAAAACCAACATACCCAATTTAAGACTACCAAGACGCATAAAGCAGTCAACCAAGACACTATATATTGGTAGTTTCGACGCGCCAGCCGGTTTGACAATACGCCAATCCCCCTCAAGAATTCGCAAACCTTCTCCAAAAACTGCGAACTTACACATGACAACTGAAGAGTATCTACTTAATCGTTTTGGCCCGCTGATGAGCATCCCAGATATTGCGACCCTACTAGGCCGCTCGCCTGATGGAGTAAGGGTCTCTTTATATTCAGACACCGACATTTCTCGAAAACTCAAACCTGCAATGATACGGATCGGCCGCCGCGTATATTTTAGGACAATGCAAATAAATGACGCGCTGAACTTAGATATTGAGGTGAATTCTCAGGACAGTCTGCAATGAGCTACACGATTAACAACTTGGTATGGGCACGTCGATTTGGCTCTCCTACCGAAAAACTCATAATGCTTGAATTAGTGAGGTATGCGGACGAAACGGGGAAGTGCTGGCCCAAAATAAAAACCATAGCAAGCTCTTGCCTTATTTCTTCCAGAACAGTTCAGCGTCAAATTAAGCAATTTGAACGGGCGGGTCTACTAACTATTCAAAAAGAATATCGTAACGATGGCGGCCAGACGACGAATAGATATTTCATATGTATTGCCGCGCTAACGGCCTTACCCCCCACTGACAATGCTGTCATGGGGAGGACGACATCCATGACACCCCGGCCCCAGACAGCAGCGAGTCACACAGGGGATGACATAGCGGTGCCATCCCAAGAACTACCAACAGAACCAACAATAGAAATACAACAACGAACTGAGGATGAGCTGCAATATCCGGCAAGGCTAAAAGCCAGTGACCGCGTGTGGATCATCAAGCTTCTTCAGGATGTGCCACACCAAGACGCTCAATTAATGCTTGACGAACTGGCAGCAGCGTTAAGCGCCGGAAGAATCAAAGGAACATCCTCAAGATGGTTCTACGGACTAATCAATAACTATAAAAAGGGTAATTTCTGTCCTCTAGCAAAACCGAGCAAGCCCGAGCCAACATCCAACAAACGCGCCACTGAAGAGGTGAAAGAGTTAAAACCTCGAAGTGAAATTGGTGCAAGCGCCCTGGAAATTCTAAAAAGAAAAACACTGATCAAACCTTCAAATCAATAAATGGCTCTACCACAACAGCAAGGAAAATCACAATGTCACTTCACTTTAAGCAACTTGAGAACTACTGCGATAGCTTGGAAAGAACTGGCAACATTCAAGTCATTTTACGCGCCCACTACAAAAACGGATTTGCACTCAGCGTTTTCGATGGAGTAATTGACCACACCATTACCGATGAAGAGAACCGTCAGTTTTTTTTCAGGACGGTAGAGATGGCATTGGATGAGCTAGCAAATATCCCCTATATTTCCGACCAAATCATGGTCGACCGGAGGCTTTGGTCCTAGCCATAGGAGTCAACAATCAAACACCAATTACAGCCAACGGGTCAAAACCAATACTTTTATCTCCGTCTTCTTTACAGCTAAACACTGTAAGCACCTGAGAACAGGATACACACACCGACATCCGGACATACTCGATGGAGTACTACAATGATTTCATATGTTTACCTTCCAATGCTCGTCCTAAGCACATTCCTGATCATATCCATACGTAGATTTTGGATATGCGCTGATAGGATAGGCTTTATGCGTGAACTCTCACGGCGCGCACCTGCACTACTCCAGCGGGACATCATGGCTGCTGTCCTCGCATTGGTGCCGTTCTCGATGGCATTCCTTGACTGGTTTGACATAACCCTTCCACGTCAATCAGCCCCGATACCTCCTTTGCTGGGCGTAATCCTGGCTGCCGGTAGCCTTGGAGCATCTATCACCATTCTGAACAATTCCCTTCACCGGCTTGCCGGTAGCTGGGCAGGCACCCGGGAAAGCGTGCTGCGCACTGTGGCAGCAATGCAAATCATTGATGCGACCGAATTAGCATTTACCATGGACACCGACAAAGTCGATATTGCAAAACCAGCAAGCGCTGAACGGACCCTCAACGTCATTCAATCCAAGGAAGAAAAATGAAATCCCTCCTGACTACCTCCGCGTCCCTAATGATCGTCACTGCCATCCTCTCAGGCTGCGGCAAACAAGAGCCCGTGCAGACGGTTGATTGGTACAAAGCAAACGCGCCTGAAAGACTTAAGGTTCTGGAAAGGTGCAAGGCAAACCCTGGCGAGCTTGCTCTGACACCAAACTGCGTCAACGCCAAAACTGCCGCCAACGCATTGGTGCTTGAGAATCGTGAGTACAAGCAGCGTGAACCGATGAATTTCTCTTCTCAGGGAAAATAGAATGGCGACCAAAACAGGAATATTTGAATGGATCGGAGGGTCAATGGATCAAACCCTTCATACGTTCATCAGCATCACTTCGAGCCGAGTGATTGAGGATTTCACGCTCACCGTGACGATAGGCGGGACGCTATATTTGACGATGGTCGGCTACATGATGATCACCGGAACGATTGAGCAGTCGGCCTCTCACTTTTTCAAAACCTGCGGGAAATTCCTACTCATCAGCGGGTTGGCCATGAACGCCGACACGTACATGTCATGGGTAGTAGAGGCATTGAGTGGGCTTGAAACAGGAGTAACGGCCGCCTTCACAGCGACGAGTGACCCATCAACCTCAGACTCGGTTTTCCAGGTCATCGACAATGCAATGTCAGACGGCTGGCAGATCGGTGCAGACATGTTGTCGAAAATGGGACAACGCCACTCCTATGAAATCGGAATGATTATGTGGGATGGGCTGAACGCCCTGATCGTCTATGCCGCTACGCTGCTCATCGCAGTTCCGGCAGGAGCTATGATTATTGTCGCAAAAGGCATGCTGTCGATCATGCTCGGAATCGGGCCAGTCTTCATCATGATGCTGCTGTTTGGACAGTTCACGTCCAAGTGGTTCGATAGCTGGTTTGCCCAGGTCATCACTTACATCATGCAAACGGCACTGGTTAGTACGGTGCTCAGCTTTGGGATCAAATACTTTTCCTCGATAACTGCCAGCATATTGGCAAACCCAGCCGATTACCCAATCGCAACGTTCCTGGAGCTACTGGTTACAACCATCGTCGTGCTCTACATGATGTATCAAGCCCATGGCGTTGCAGGAGGCCTTGCAGGAGGTATATCGAGTGCGGCACTGACCTTGCGCGGAATCGCAAACGGCGCCATGGCACCAATCACCAAGGGCCTCAACAGACAGTCAACGCGCCGTGACATGCAGTCGGGTCAGATGGTCACAGCCGGACGCTTAAACCACCTGGCAGCTGGCAATACAGCCTGGAATCCAGCGTACCGACAGCACGTCATGCAGAACATGGGCAAAAACTGGGGAAGTGCTAAAGGGGGCAAAGTAAATCAGTAGCCCCTGACGCAAGACTGACCAGACCTCGTTTCGACGGGGTCTTTTTCTGAGCACCTTCAACAAGCGTATGGCGGGTCAAGGGGTAGGTGCGGCCCGCAGGAGCGAAGCGACGAGGACTCGGCCCCTTGACGCGGCAGAAGCGACCAACGCTCAAGTCATGGGCGCAGGGGATCAAGGCCGTAGGCCTCCCCTGCACCCTTGACGACAGAGGGCGACTCGCTCCCTTCCCGCTTGCGGGAAGGGCGGGGGGATGGGATATGGAAGAGCGCTAACACTATGAATCTAATGAACTAATCGCAAAAACAAGACAATTTCAGCGTTCTTGTCTTGATGACTCATACGTGCAAACCCATCCCGGGACGGATGGTCACTTGGTCCGGTAGATCCGTCGAAACCAGGTCCTGCCGGTATAAAGGCGCTTACAGATCTTTATGGAAAGAACGCCTACCAGTGCGAAGACAATCCCGAAAACAACCCACAACACTGTCGAATTGGTAGACAGGTGATCGTGAACGAGCTTCGCCGCATACCAGCCTGCTGTCACCGAAACGATAATGAAAACGACGATACTTGCCCGAGGGGTGCCATAGGAAATTTCAGCATGACCGCCTCTACAAACTGAGGCGCCCCATGGAACGTTGTTCATGCAATGTGGGCAACTGACGGTCTGGTTGGTTTGCACCGATTCACTCCTTTGAAAAGCTTCCTTGAAGAACCACTAGTCTAACCGAGGTTCTCCCCAGTAAGGCACCGGAGAAGACGCTTGCACCGGTCAGTAATCCAAACGATGGAAATGTTTGAACACCGGCCTTAAAGCTCCGCGCTCCGCTTGGGCAACCCCTTCGGTTGCATCCCGTGTCCGAACTTGCCGGACTGGCTGCGGGGCAGGCACGGCGGGCGGAGCCCTTGACCTACCCTTAGCGATAGGCTGAGTGCTTCCTGTGGAGTCAAGGGTACGGCTACGCCCGTCATCCTCACCCGTTCGGTGCTCGCCTTCGGCGCCGCTCCGCATGCGGCCTCCGTTGCCGCCCTTGACACCACATCCAGCAAAAATCTTGGTGTTTTTTCGCACATGCGAGCTTTCGTGCTCGTAAGGGCCAGCCAAGATCGCGCGCATCTGACACTGGCTCAAACCGCTATCATTTAAATAATCAGGAATTCTTAAAAATCATCAGGAACCACTATGACTTCAGACGACCAAAAAACCGCGCAACATCAAAGCAACATGGAGATTTCAGCCGGAGTTGACCACCCCAAGGTATCCCAACTCTCGGAGGCTGAGCGGAGTAAGCGAAGGGAGGCCGTCGCCTTTGCCAATGCCTCAGCAAACCTGTCTGCATTTGAAATCACAGACGATATGAAACGCCTCGGCGAGCGTTACATCAGCGGTGAGATTGATCTGGAGGAATTTGTAGCTACCTCGCGGAACGAAAATTCCCATTGAGTGACTCCCACAAACGCCCAAACTTTCATTGCAGGAGCACGCATCGGACCGAAAAAGCTTGTTCATGAACAAGAATTCAAGCACATGGATATCTAGTGCAGGATAGGCCAACCGCCGGAACAATGTGCGCACAACACTCTGTTACGGACGATCCAGCAAGATCGACCTACGCAGTTAGAACCGAAGAGAGAACACCCTGTTCTGACGCATCCCGTAACGCGTTGAATGCTCCCTGCGGCACCGTGAAAGAGACCCACTCTGCAACCCTCAGATTTGAATCCGTCATTGCCCTCCTCCCACGAAAGCTTGTTCATGAACAAGAACTAAAGCGGGTGGAGATCTAGTGCAGGATAGGCGTTAGCCGGTGAACTGTGGTTCACTACAGGCATGATCAGTCGTTGATTTCGAAAGAGGAATTCACATGCCGCGCAAAGCTAGCATCGGTGCCACAAGGGATAGTGCCGTATACCGTGTACGCATACCGGCCGACCTGAAATCGGAATGGGAAGCGCACTGCGAGAAAAAAGGCTGCTCACAGCACGGCATGATCCGAGCCCTAATGCGCTACGCCATTCAAGATGAATTGCCCCCTGAGGTTAAAGAATGGATATCAGGGCAAATCGCAGGCGAGCCCGACGAAGGCCCGAAACAACGGTTTGAGGTCCGATTCACACCAAGTGAACACCATGAGATCGTGGCACGCTCAGAGGCCGAGGCATGCTCTCCTCAACGCTGGGTAATCAATTGCGTTCGAGCCAGCTTGACCAACCAGCCCCAGTTCACGATGGAGGCCACAAAAGCCCTTTGGGACTCATCGGGACAGCTTCGATCCATTGGTAGAAACCTGAATCAGATAGCAAAAAAACTGAATGAAGGCATTGGTGAGGGACTCTCTGCGAAGGAAATAAAACGCCTTTCTGACTATATCTACAGCCATACCGAAGCGGTTTCTAAGCTCCAAGACGCAAGCTTGAGTCGGTGGAAAATTGTCTCAGCAAGTTAGAAAAGCAACGTCCGACAAATAGAAGTCATTGATTCGCAAGGCTGGCTTGGCCCTGCTAAAAGTACCGATCCGCCTTCAATTCTTGAAACCCGACGAGCACCGCTCACATGTTAAGCAATGGCTCCGAGGGCAATGCTAGGAAACGATCAAACCCCGTCATCCATCGCCAAACCGGCACAGGTACAGGGCAGCTCCTGAGACCTTCCTGTATCATCGTCACCATCCCGCATGTCTTGCCCCATGCCTTTGAATTTCTATGTTGAGCTCTATGATCAATCCCACCCTCATTAAGATCCGCCAGAAAATCCAGGCACAGAATCTGAGCCTGCAAGCAGCAGCAGCGGCCATTGGTATCGGTTCCTCCGCTATGGAACGACATCTCTCCGGCGAGTATGTCCGCAGCGATTCGATGGCAAAGTACCGACTCTGGCTGGAAGGGGGACAGCCTCTAAACAATGTGCAGTCCGTTCCAAAACAGCGCAACGATACGGAGGAAGCATTTTTATCACCGCGCCCTCCTATTGAGGGTATGGATACCTTATCTATAGCGCCTCAAAAGCCTTTGAATGTAGTTGATCTTTTTTGTGGCTGCGGCGGGATGTCGCTAGGCTTCGAACGTTTTGACGGTGGCCGGGTATATCGTGTGGCAATGGCGCTGGATATTGAGGCGCCAATGGTGCGCGTCTTCAATGATAATCATCCATCACCGTCGGGGGACCTGCCTATAGCCAGGCAAAGCGACATAACCGACTTTATGAGCGAAGCCGAAATCCAGGGTTACTACTTAGATCACCTAGCCCGGTCTACCGGTGATGCTGTGTTGGCCAAAGAGCTTTCCAATCTGGGCAATGGAGGAATACCAGGCCTTAGAAAGATGCTTAGAGAACTCGACCAAGACTTTCTAGAAGACCTGTACGCTCAAAGAGTTCGCCCAGACTACATTTCTGCAATCAAAAAACTTGGAACTGCAGCACTAGGTCAAACCTCTGTCTCAGGTTTTCACAACGCCACAAAATTACCGTCGAGCGGCGGCTCCTACCCTAAAGTTGGCCCACTTATTTGGCACAATGATGGGGATATCTTGGACGTAGTCAAACCTTTCGATGCACCGCTAGACGATAAGCTCCTACGTTCGTGCCGCTCAGGTATGAGGAAACTCTGGGATGCTGAGGCCGGAAAGTTGACGAATCGTGCCAGTGGTGCCGGACGCGGCCAGCTCGCATCTGCCGCAGAAAGAATAGACAAATTCATGGACTTCCTCGAAGGCCCCTCAATGCGGGCTGTCAAATCCTTGTGGATAGAATGGAGAGCCACACGAGAAGCTGTCAGAAGGTCCTTCTTCGAAACCCCTTCTATCCAGGCAAAACTCAAGACAATTTACGAAGATGGGAGGCAGGTAACTGTGTTGCTGGGAGGCCCTCCTTGCCAGGGGTTCAGCAGAATCGGTCGAGGTAAAATTCGCAGCCTCAAAGAGCAAAGTGTCCATGTCCATGAGGACGAGGACTCTGTTGATAGTCGAAACCAGTTGATGCATCAGTATGTACTCTTTGTCGCAGCGCTCGCCCCCAAAGTGTTCCTGTTTGAAAATGTGCGTCACTTCCAAGCGGTAGTCAAAGCAGAAGGCATCGAATTCGACGCGGCCGACATTCTGGCCGAAGCAATCGAATCAGTATCAGAACGAGGCCTCGGTTATGCGGTGTCGCGAAAAATTGTTGTAGCCTCACAGCATGCAGTGCCCCAGGCGCGTGAGCGCTTTGTGATGGCTGGCGTGAGAAAAGAACTGAGTAAAATTCTTTCAAGCTCAGACGCTGCATCTTGGTGCCTTTCACTGCAACGACGTAGCCCCGTTCCTTTGCAAGTAGCACTGGAGGAGCTGCCCGCACCCAACTTCAGCAATCAGGAAGTGCAAGAGGCCACCCTCAAAAAACCTCATCACCCACAACGCAATGAACCCACAGCGCACGATCTATCAAGTGATATCTACCGAGCTTGGGCATTTCGAGGAGCGGTTGTCGATGCACACCTTGCACGCCCACCACGACGTGATGATGAAGCGTTCTTCTCGCTTATGGGGCCTGGAAAGCGCTGGATGGATTATCGCTGCGATGAGTCACCTACTCTTCAGCGAATAGCAACGGTGCTGACGAAACTCAATGATGAACTCAAAGCCTCCCCTGACCTAGCCGCCCGCCTTGGGATCTCTGATGATGACGTCAGCGAGCTATTAGCATCCGCAGATGGCTCATTAAGTCTTCGCCTATTATTAGAAAGCATTCCACCCCAACCCGGCGAACTTCAACATCACCTACTAACAACAACCTACCTTCGCAAGCGTGAGGGTGCGCATGGTGACTGGTTGTCTCGCATGGACCCCGCGCAACCCTCCAAGACTATCGTCAGCCATATGGCGAAAGACACCTATGCATTTGTCCACCCCACTCTTCCTCGCACGCTATCTGTCCGGGAGGCTGCCCGAGTACAGTCCTTCCCTGATGACTACAGGTTCGGAAGTGTTGGTCTTGTAGATGGTTTCCGGGTCGTTGGGAACGCGGTGCCGCCCCTACTTAGCATGCAGTTTGCGCAGCGGGTCGCACAGGTTCTGTCCAAAGAAATAATAGCACCTCGATCAAAAAGACTGTCTGATGCCTCACCTGCCAATGAACCAGAACAGCTTGTCATCAGCTAAGAACTCGCAGAGAGATCTGGGCCCAGACCTCTCTCGTAGTTCCAACATGTCGAAAATCAGAGGGCGGGATACTGCCCCTGAAATACTACTGCGCAAAACACTATGGCACAGGGGGTTCCGATTCCGAGTAAACTTCAAAGTAGAGGGGACACGCCCCGACATTGTGTTCACCTCGCGAAAACTAGTGGTATTCGTAGACGGTTGCTTTTGGCACGGTTGCCCACAGCACTATGTTATGCCACGCACAAGATTTGAGTTTTGGTCGGAAAAGTTAGTCTCAAACACCATGCGAGACCGCAAACAAACCGTTGCCCTGATCGAAAGCGGTTGGCGTGTCTTACGATTCTGGGAACATGAAGTGGAGTCTGCTCTATCCCAAGTAGTGACACAGGTTGAAAATACTTTTTTTGATCCATCCACCCCATTCAGGGACCGAGCAATGGTAATGAAGGTAGAACCAGTCAGCTCCGAGGGAAGTTTAGAACGGTGGAATATTGGATATCTGACTTCTGAACGGACCGCTTATCAAGAGGTCCGACCAAGAAAAGCAAAAAATCCGACTTCACGCAGGTAGAACGCTGCCTAGCATTTCAGTAAGAAACTTGTAGCTCGCACTTTTCGCCTCAAATCCACGACTAACCAAGCCCTCGACGTCCACCCCGATTAAATGCACTTGAGCATTTGTGTCCGAATCAAGATAGCTCTTAATCCACTTCTCAGGCATCCAGGGAGCCTTGGGAACAAGGATAATAGCCGCAGAAACCTTATACCGCACCAAGTACGCATGTATCTGATAAAAATCTTCCCGCTTTATACCGTGTGCAGCGCCGTCCACACTCACACGTTTCCACTTTGCATCAGCAATAGCAACTGGTACATCTGAACGACTGAAAACATAGTCCGGTCGCAGCCGGACAACTCCCGACGCATCTTTCGCATCTCTGAATAAGAATAAAGATTTGGTACGAGAGCTGACAGCCAGCCCAGTGCCATCAATAACTCTAGCAAGAATTTTCCTTAACGCACGCTCGTAGAGATGCTGCATAGGAAAAAGTAACGAAAATGCTTTATTACGCCCACCGAACGTTGGATCTGGCGACTGTCCACTCAATAGTAATCGACCTACTGCCAACGTATCAGACCAATGCATCTCATACCGAGAGAGTACTAGGGCGTCGAGTTGAGCAACACTGACTACTTTATCACTCACCAGGGAAAGGCTGGCAAGAACCACCCCTAGCGTTTGGCGATTAACACCGCTACGAGTAATTTGATGTAAGAAGCTTGCTATCCCCTTAATAACTTCGGCGAGCTGATTATTCATACTTAAAGGGGAGTGTCGAATAGGTACAATAGCAGTCCCCGGCAGACGAGTAGAGAGTCGCGTAAAGTCAATCCTCCCCCTTATAACCGGTGACTCTTCGCACGCTTGTTCATATCGCCTAGGGTAACCCTCACGCAGAGCACGGACCATCCCCATCGCAACTTCAGAAATCATTGCCTCTAATGGATCTAAATTTTCTGCACGGACGTTTGCCGTACCTTGATGCAGAGAGCTAAGATACCCAGCAGAGCGTAAAAGATTCAATAAAAACGACTTATCACGATTAGGTTCAAATGTATCAAGCTTGGGTAGAATATTGATTCGAAAACGGCCTATTTGAATACAACCGACAACTTCTGCGGCGTGCAAGCCCCCCCTCTTCCAGCGAAAGGCTGTAAAAGGTGCTGACTCAGTAAGCCGCATCAGTCGGTCTGTAAACCAACGTGGATCTACATCAGGAGGGAGAGGAATAGGCATTCCTTCCCAAGTGGTTACTTCAGGCAAAAGAGTCTCTCCTTGGATTAGTTGCCTGCTGACAATGCAGTAATAAAGCGAAGGAATCGCCCACCATCCCAGTCAGTACCGCTCGGATCCCACCAATGTGCAAATGTTAAGGATGTAGCCTCAAAGGTTTCATAGTCATCAGGTAATCGGCTCATGAACTGAGGGTCCACGGGGGGAGACTCAAAGAGCGAAATAATTTCAACCCCATCACGAGACTCGCCCGCAATTGCTCGAATCTTGCTCCAGTCGCCATGGAGGTACTCAGCTAGCGTCGGTAGGACATTTGCTCTCATTACATGAGCCAACACGCGAAGCTGGCCATCTGGCTCTACTACCCAATGCATAGAAGAACAGGTAGCATCGAGTTTTTCCTGCATCAGGAAAGCATGCCCAAACTCATATCCGCTACCGAGCAACATCGCTACGCGATTGTTGATCCGCTGCAATAGTGCACGAGTATTCACATCGCCATAACTATCGGGCACGAGTTCCGGCTGTGCTGGAACGTGCGTGAACTCGAACCGACGCCTCATTGCAAAGTCTAAAGCGGTCAGCGAGCGATCAACTGTATTCATCGTTCCGATGATCGACACATTTGCAGGCACCGAGAAAAGCTTCTTGGAGTAAGGGAGCCATATCTGCTTCGCCTCAGGCTGTCCTTCGCGCTTATCCACCTCCAGCAATGTTAGCAGCTCGCCAAACACCCTCGATGGCTCTGCCCGGTTAATCTCGTCGATAACAAGTGCGACCGGGCTGCCCGCTCCGGGTGTTTCTTCCTGCAGAGTACTTAGTCGCCGAACGACTGAGCCAATGTGAGCGGAGTTACTCAGGTCTGAGCTTGAAAACATTCCAGTACGCGCAGCGACAATTTTTCGAATTACAGACCCACCGCGAGTTGTTGCCGTATCACCCTCCTGGGGCTCAGGGACATCTCGATCATTAGGATCGATTCCATACTCCGCTAACTCATGACTCCCGTTACCAGGAATAGAAAATATTTGCGGGGGAAGCCCCATAGCTAATATGCGGTCCACTACAAATCGCGGCACATATTTATCTATCGAGCTAGCCACTTTATCTGAGCGCTGGGTTGTGACGCGCACAACCCAGCCACCGGCATCTTTTCCAACTACAACACCTGCAGCCCCTCCAGATCCGTTCGTCAACTGATCACCAATCTGCAGATCTGTTTCAAAGCGCGCACGCAGGCAGAGAGACTTGAATGGGCCATCGATCACGCGATAAGCAAGCTGTCCAGCATCATCGACAACTGGCCTATAACCTTCAACAAAGTCTTCATATGAGTAGCTAGGATGGAAAGTGACCCAAAGGATCCTACCTTCAGTGACCAAGCGCTCGTGTAACTGTCGCAGTGCCTCGGCCGGATCAGCGTCCTGTATTGCAAGGGCGTAATGGGCAGGCTCAATTGCTCTCACAGCCTCCCTGGCTGCTTGCCAGGTTTTCCCTGTACCAGGCGGACCGTACAAGATTTTCATCGTGGGGCTCGACAATGCAACTCTCCATCCGTATGAGCATTGAGAACGGTGATAAGGGCTCGGAGCTAACACCACCGTAAACCGTCCCTGATCGCGAATCACACCACTTGAGAGGTACCTAGGGGGCAGCACTCCAACGCAGCTTCATGACTGGACCAGTTCACTGGCAAGCACCCTAACCAGGTTCGCTCAATTACGCTAGATTTCGCTCAGGATCCAAGGTGCAGACCTGCACATTGGTTGCAGACGTTATGACTGCGCGTTGCAGGCCCCGAGAACTGGGTATCCTGCTGCTTGTATGCCTCGCCACCGGATGGCGGCCCATTCACCATCGAGCGTGTTCTTGGACACAAAAAAAGTCGTGATATGAATTTAACGTCGCCACAATTACGCAGAACCGTGGATAGGGCTAGAGAATGAGAGACGTAATTTCCTCTTGCCGTCCCAGAAAAAGACCTGTTGCATTCGACTATGCAACAATCCGTGACAAAGCGATCGCCTATCGTCTACGATCTCTTGAATTTAAAGTGGGCTCTGACCATACAAACTCCAACCCCTCATATCACTTTCCAGAGAAAATATTACATGACACTTACAGCGTTCGCGTTAGATCGAGACGACCGACTTAACTCTTACTGTGTTACCGCAAAATGCACATACGAATACTTTCTTGAATTAACAGAGGGAGCAGAGAGCAATCTTCAGATACAGCGATCAATCATAAAAGGCACGAAAGCGTACGCAACGCTCAGAAGTGACCTAAAACGAGGCTGCGTACTACCTCCGATTGTCCTCGCGGTAAAAGTCATATTAAATAGTCCGCTTGAACAGATTTACTTGGGACAAGATATGCCCGCGCTTTCCGCACAGCTTACGGCTATCCAAAGCGCAGACGTATATATCATCGACGGATTACAGCGAACTAACGCAATTCGCCAGACGATGAATGAAATGGAAGGGGCCGCCCGCACTTTGTTCCTAGAGCGCGAAATACGTTTAGAGCTTTGGATAAATATCCCCTTCGGGGCCATCGCCTACCGAATGCTGCTACTCAACGCAGGACAACGTCCAATGTCTGTTAAGCATCAGGTAGAGGTTCTCAGTTCTAAGCTGGTCGATGACCTTCAGTCTGTTCAAGACCTAACAATCTTTCGAGCCTCCGACACCCGTCGCAGATCGCAACCAGGACAATTTCAGTTAGCAAAACTCGCGCAGGCCTTTCAAGCGTGGCTGCAAGGCCAACCGAACTTGGATCTGAGAAACTCAGTAATGGAGGAACTACTGGCGGAGTCAGCTATTGAAGTACTAGGCCACAGCGTCGCTGACAGCTTGACGCCTCAACCTGTTGACGAAGACGGGTTCAGTCAACTCGTTTCTTGGATCGTACAACTCGACGTTGCGCTTGGCGTAGATAACCTTCAATTTTTGGGAAATGAAACCGTACTGTTAGGTATAGCCGCTGCTGTTGGCGCGCTGGAGAGAAACGAAACCCTATCTCCACGAGTTTGGCCCGCTCTCAGAAGTCTCTTAAATTCCGCAAGGGTGGATGCTCGTGACGCGCTGGGACTGAATACATTCGAAAGCCTACGACAGGGTATCGACGCCAGCAAAACAAACGTGGGGGTCGCCACCCGTGACATGATATTCAGCGCATTTAAGGAATTTATTAGAGGCGCAGCCGACACGGACATGAATGAGTGCTGGCGTATTGGGGCAGCGCGAGATTAAAAATGACTTATCTATCTGAGGAACTACGAGCAATTGCAAATTTACCAGAAGGCGCAACTGCGCAAGATTTAATCATCAAACTAGATGAGGAGGAGGACCTGAATGTCCTAGATGGACTTTTAGAAAGTCAAGACAGCCGACTATTAGCCCAGCAATCGCTGGCTAATCTGCAAAGCTACACAATAGAGCTGGTAGAGCAGACTGAATCGCCTCGACTGGGTTTTTTAGAATTCATAGTCGAGAGTTGCCCCCTTCCTGTTCTAATTGGCTTCTTTGACAGGAACGAAATCATAAATCCAGTTACGGGCCTCGAGAACTTAATATTCTGGACTGCAATTGACTCTCGTGGACCGATTCATAATCAGTGGGGCAATAAGGACGGCGTGCCCGTTATAAATTGGCGCGCAGCCTTATCAGGAAAAGCTGTAATTGCAATTCCACAAAGTTTAGATTCGGTACCACTACTGCGTTTGCTCGCGGCGTTATTTTCATTAAAGCACGCAGATCTACCCGTGTCGTCTGTTCAAGCGACCTTGAAAGACTCAGCCGCAGGGGTGACTCTTCGTAATGATGCGGCGGATTACTCAGAAACCCAGTCGCGTCTGATTTTTGAAGCTATATCAGAGACCAATCCAAAATGGCGCTGCCTATCTTTCTACCGAATACTTGAGAACGCATACCTCAACAACATCAAACGCATACTCAATGCCAGCTTTGACTTTGACGCGAAAACCGCAATAGCCACAGCGCAAAAAAGCGTATCAAGCGAAGTCCAGCAACTCCTTACGCTTTCAGAAACACTAGCCATGCAAGGCGAGTTTCTTAAATTCAACACTGATTTTGAATCACTTATTCAAGTAAACAATAAATTTATTGAGGCGATCGACAATAACGCACGTGACGACAAAGATCTTTATGGGCACCGTGATCTTTGGCGCAAAGCAGTTTTGCGATTTTATAAATTGCGTTGCTCTATTGCACACGGTGGAACTTCAAGCGTAATCTATGAGCAATTTTCAGACGCCAACTCAGCAGCCCTTTCGCTGTTACCTAGCATTGAAGAACTCGCATTCAAAAGCCTTAAAATCGAGGTTCTTTATTAACCTAATAAGAAAGTTCTAATTGCTTTCATATGGTTCCGCTTATTCACAACTGCAACTTAGTCAGCCACGCCATTCTAGGGTGGCTTACGGGACACGCAATATCTCAAAAAATCAGTTCGCCCAATCATCCTTCGCAGGGAAGGTGATATACATGCGTAACACGGGCGCAGAGGAAAAATAGGGAACAGGCCACGATTCCAGTATCAGAGGTACGGTCCGACACCTGCGCGTCTCAGTAAAGAGAAGAATGACTTGAAATGCGGTCCGGCCAACGTAAATGCCATAACCGATCGGTATGGATCAGAACAAGAATCGGACCTAGCAAAAAATTCAATTCGAGCAAGACCAATACGCTGCAAATCAGTACAACCACGGTACAGTACTCAGCTTGAGCAACCTTCTCAAAATTACGCTCAACACTAGTAACTACGGGGCTTCCAGCTATGCCAAGCTACGTTCACTTACGAATGATTTCTCTAGGCATATCAGATCGCCCAGCAACTCATAATCCCTTGGTCGTAGGTTCGAGTCCTACTGGGCCCACCAACTTGAAAGCCGCGCATTGCGCGGCTTTTGTGTTCCTGAAATAGATCCAGCGCTTCACTTCTCGCCCTTTGGGCCGCCAGTTCACACCAATACATATAGTCGAGCGAGATCCAGCACCATCAATCATGAGCCTGTAACATGCTCTCCCATTGATGTTCACGCCGGAGACCACATTGCCTGCCATCCGCCCTCCCGTCCTCGATGAAATCGACCGCCAGTTGATCGCGGCCCTGCAGATCAATGCCCGCGAAAGCGTTGCCATGCTTGCCCGGCAATTGGGCATCGCGCGTACCACAGTCACGTCACGCCTGGCCCGCCTGGAAAAGACCCAGGTAATCACTGGCTACGGTGTGCGCCTCGGCCAGCGTGTGGTGGATGGAGGGTTGCAGGCGTATGTGGGGATTACGGTACAACCGCGCTCGGGTAAGGAAGTATTGCGGCGTCTCAGTGCCATGGCTCAGGTTCAGCAGTTGTGCGCGGTCAGCGGCGAGTTCGATTATGTGGCGTGGTTGCGCACCGACTCACCGGAACAACTTGATCAGTTGCTGGACCAGATTGGCAGTGTCGATGGTGTGGAGAAAACCACTACTTCGATCATCCTCAGTAACAAATTGGATCGTGGACACCCAATCTGATCGCCAGCTTCGTCACTTTGACTAAAAACAATCCAATACGACGACACATTGCGTCTTATTAACGAGCGCAACGCTCCCTAGAATGGCAGCCATCTTTTCCTATACTCCTCGGGTCGTGCCCCTCGAGTAGCCAGCAAGGTTTGCCATGAACACCACTAACAAAAACAATCGCCACCCTGCAGACGGTAAAAAGCCCATCACTATCTTCGGCCCGGACTTCCCGTTCGCCTTCGATGACTGGATCGAGCATCCTGCAGGACTGGGCAGTATTCCTGCTGCCAACCATGGCGCGGAAGTGGCGATTGTCGGTGCTGGGATCGCCGGGTTGGTGGCAGCCTATGAGCTGATGAAGCTGGGCCTCAAGCCCGTGGTCTATGAAGCCTCGAAAATGGGCGGACGCCTGCGCTCCCAAACTTTTGAAGGAGCCGAAGGCATCATCGCAGAGCTAGGCGGCATGCGCTTTCCAGTGTCTTCCACAGCGTTTTACCACTATGTGGACAAGCTGGGCCTGGAGACCAAACCCTTCCCCAACCCGCTGACCCAGGCGTCCGGCAGCACCGTGATCGACCTGGAAGGCCAGACTCACTACGCACAGAAACTATCCGACCTTCCCGCACTGTTCCAGGAAGTGGCCGACGCCTGGGCCGACGCCCTGGAAGCCGGGTCGCAGTTTGGCGATATCCAGCAAGCGATCCGCGATCGCGACGTACCACGCCTCAAAGAGCTGTGGAACAAGCTGGTTCCGTTGTGGGACGACCGCACCTTCTACGATTTCGTCGCCACTTCAAAGGCGTTCGCCAAGCTGTCGTTTCATCACCGCGAGGTGTTCGGCCAGGTAGGTTTCGGAACCGGTGGCTGGGATTCGGATTTCCCCAACTCAATGCTGGAAATCTTCCGCGTGGTGATGACCAACTGCGACGATCACCAGCATCTGGTGGTAGGCGGCGTGGCGCAGGTGCCCATGGGCATCTGGCGCCACGTTCCTGAGCGCTGTGCCCACTGGCCGGAAGGCACCAGCCTGAGTTCGCTGCACCACGGCGCGCCACGGGCCGGGGTCAAGCGGATCGCCCACGCCGCCGATGGCCGTTTCGCAGTCACCGATAACTACGGCGATACGCGGGAGTACGCGGCCGTCCTGACCACTTGCCAAAGCTGGCTGCTGACCACCCAGATCGAATGCGACGAAACCCTGTTCTCGCAAAAAATGTGGATGGCCCTGGACCGCACACGCTACATGCAATCGTCCAAGACCTTTGTCATGGTCGACCGGCCATTCTGGAAGGACAAGGATCCCGAGACCGGTCGCGATTTGATGAGCATGACCCTGACCGACCGCCTGACCCGCGGCACGTACCTGTTCGATAACGGCGACGACAAACCGGGGGTTATCTGCCTGTCCTATTCCTGGATGAGCGACGCCCTGAAAATGCTTCCGCAACCCATCGAAAAGCGTGTAAAGCTAGCCCTCGACGCACTGAAAAAAATCTATCCGAAAGTCGACATTGCCGCGCGCATCATTGGCGACCCGATCACTGTTTCATGGGAAGCCGATCCGCACTTCCTCGGGGCGTTCAAAGGTGCGTTGCCGGGTCATTACCGTTATAACCAACGGATGTATGCGCACTTCATGCAAAAAGACATGCCGGCAGAGCAAAAAGGGATTTTCATCGCCGGTGACGACGTGTCCTGGACCCCTGCGTGGGTCGAAGGCGCGGTGCAAACCTCGCTGAACGCGGTGTGGGGAATCATGACTCACTTCGGCGGCAGCACTCCCCCAGAGAACCCGGGGCCGGGGGATGTATTCGACGACATCGGACCGATTGCCCTGGCCGAATAAGGAAGCCGAACCATGCGCGTCGCCTTGTACCAATGTCCGCCTTTGCCACTGGACGTAGAAGCCAATCTCCAGCGCCTGCGCCAGATAGCGCTTGAAGCCGGCGACGTGGATTTGCTGGTGTTGCCGGAGATGTTCCTGACTGGCTACAACATCGGCTTTGAGGCAGTGGGCGCCCTGGCGGAATCTGCGGATGGCAAGTCTGCGCAGTACATTTGCGACCTGGCAAAAAGCCGTGGGCTGGCGATCCTTTACGGTTACCCGGAACGAGCCGAGGACGGGCAGATCTACAACGCCGTGCAGTTGATAGACGCCACCGGCCAGCGCCTGTGCAATTACCGCAAGACCCATCTGTTCGGCGATCTCGATCGCTCGATGTTCAGTGCCGGGAATGACGACTGTCCCATCGTTGAGTTGAACGGCTGGAGACTCGGCTTTCTTATCTGCTACGACCTGGAGTTCCCGGAGAACGCCCGTCGCCTGGCCCTGGCCGGCGCGGATCTGATTCTGGTACCAACCGCCAATATGGTGCCATTCGACTTTGTCGCCGACGTCACCGTACGGGCACGGGCCTTTGAAAACCAGTGTTACGTGGCCTATGCCAATTACTGCGGGCACGAAAACGAGATTCAATACTGCGGGCAAAGCAGCATTGCCGCACCCAATGGTGAGCGAGTCGCCTTGGCCGGCCTGGATGAAGCATTGATCATTGGCACTCTGGAGCGTCAGTCGATCACTGGCGCCCGTGCCGCCAATCACTATCTGCAAGACCGGCGTCCCGAGCTCTACAGCGCGCTTCACAAACCCTGATCCGGCAGGTTTGCTAGCATAGGCGCTTCCTACGCTCTGGAAGTGCCCATGCCCGCGCCGGCCCACCCTCATTATCGTCAACTCACCCTGGCCAATGGCCTGCGGGTTTCCCTACGCCATGCGCCACGTCTCAAACGTTGTGCGGCGGTCTTGCGGGTCGCGGCTGGAAGTCATGACGCGCCCTTGGCCTGGCCGGGCCTGGCGCACTTTCTTGAACATCTGCTGTTTCTCGGCACCGAGCGCTTTGCGACAAGCGAAGGGCTGATGGCGTTCGTGCAACGCCATGGCGGACAGGTCAATGCCAGTACCCGTGAGCGCACCACCGACTTTTTCTGTGAAGTGCCCGCGTCGAACTTCGCCGATGCCCTGGAGCGTCTGGGCGATATGCTGGCTCATCCGCGCCTGGACATGGATGACCAGTTGCGTGAACGTGAGGTGCTGCAAGCGGAATTTATCGCCTGGTCCCAGGATGCCCAGGCGCAACACCAGCGAGCGATGCTGGAAGGCTTGGCGGCAGATCATCCGTTGCGCGGTTTTCACGCCGGCAATCGCGAGACTTTGCCGGTACCGCGTACAGACTTCCAGCAATCGCTGCGTGAGTTTTATGGGGAGTTTTATCAGAGCGGCCAAATGTTCTTGAGCCTCGCTGGCACGCAGTCCCTGGACGAGCTGCAAGCCTTGGCCGAGCAATTCGGCGCCGGACTCCGATCAGGAGCGAGGCGCCTGCAGGCAGCGCCGCCGGCCCTGCTGAACAGCGGCCAATCCGGCTATCAATACGTGGCCAGGCAGCGCCTGCATCAGCTCATCGCCTGCAACGCCCCGCGTGAAGCGCTGGATTTTCTCTGCACCTGGCTCAATGCATCGGCCCCTGGCGGTCTGCTTGCACAGTTGAAAACACGACAATGGGCGACAGCACTGGAAGCGAAAGTGCTTTATCAGTTTGCCGGGCAGGCACTGTTGGAAGTCGACGTGACCTTGGCGAACGACGGGCCGCAGCAGGCTGCATCGATTGAAGCAATGTTGTACGACTGGCTAAGCTTTTTCGCACACAGCGATTGGGCTGCCCTGCGCAATGAGTACGCACTGTTGATCGCTCGCCAGCAACAGATCAACGGCGCCCTGGCATTGGCGCGACAAGACAGTGAACAGCTAGAGCCACGGTTGTCCGATGAGCACTGCCGTGCGCTCAAGACGTTGCTGGACTCACTGCGCCTGGCTCCCGCCAAAATCAGTTGGCAGCTTGCCCCCAACAACCCGTTTTTGCAGCCGGCCGCCAAAGCACCACACGCAGGACTGATTCGTGGCCAGACCAGCGCCCATCGCGGCTTGCGCACCTTTGCCCAGGATCGCTCGCGCGGCAGACGGGACCTGTCGTCCCTGACGTTCAGCCACGTCTTGCCCGACGACAGCGAGGAAGGCGCGCTCTATCTGCACTGGCGACTGGATTGCACCCTGCAGGGAGATTTTTTCACGCGCCTGGCAAATACCCTTCAACCACTGCGCGAAAATGCCCGCCAGGCCGGCATCACATTGTCCTTCGAAACAGTGGGCACTGACTGGCTGGTGAAAATGATCGGGGCTCATGAACCGATACCTGCCGTAGTGGAGCAGCTCGCCCAGAGCCTTGCCCAGCCCGACACAAACCTATGGCAGGAAATACTGCCCAGCCCAGCGCCAATGATTGCAATCCGTGAGCTGCTCAAGGCACTGCCTGCCTGTTGTGCCGGAACGTTGCCTGACAAGGCTCCCACGAATCTCGACGACCTGCCTGGTATGTGGTCAAACGCGCGATGGCAGGGTTTTGCAGCAGGCCTGCCCACCGCTTGTGAACTGGCCATCAAACAGGCGGCAGCGCGTCTGCCGGGGCAGCCTGCAACCCTTGAAAGCACTCCCATGCCCATCTGCGGCCAACACCTCTGGCATGAAGTGAGCACCGATTCCAGCGACACCGCGCTGTTACTGTTTTGCCCCGCGCCGACCCAAACCCTGGCCGATGAAGCTCGCTGGCGACTGCTAGCGCACATAATCCAGGCGCCGTTCTATCAGCACCTACGGGTCGAGCGGCAAGTGGGTTACGCAGTATTCAGCGGCATCCGACAGTTCAACGGACAGACCGGCCTGCTATTTGGCGCGCAATCGCCCCACATGGCGCGTGAAGACGTACTCGGACATATACAGGCATTCCTCAAGCAACTGCCCGACCTGATCGGTGCTCATGAAGACCTGGGCAATCTGGTCCTGGCCCGGCAGCTCGAAGCACAAGCGCTACCCACCACCCAAGCTGCCGAGCTACTCTGGCAGGCACAACTGGCAGGCCATCGGTCGGATTATCTGGAGCAGCTTAACCAAGCGATCCAAACCTGTACCCGCCAGGATCTGCTGAGCGGCGCACAACAACTCAACCAAGCTGCAGGCGGCTGGCGCTGCGTCGCCAACGGAGCGCCCGTAGCTGGTTCATGGCTCACGCCGAGCTGATCATTGCCGATGCTGCAACAGGCTTTTTCTGTCGAGACAGCGCTAACTCAGCGATAATTGCGTAACATTCCCACGCACGCATCTGAACATCTCCGGTTGGAGATGGACTATATGTATTAGTTGGTAGTAAACGTCCCATCCCTTCGTAGGAGTATGAATATGACTTGGTCCAAACCTGCTTACACTGATCTGCGTATCGGCTTTGAAGTCACCATGTACTTTGCCAGCCGCTGATTGGCTTTGTATTGCTTTGCAACGCCTCGGCTCGCCGGGGCGTTTTATTTTGAGCCTTGCGTAAAGGAGCGGCGATGTTTGTCCAGATTCTAGGTTCCGCCGCCGGTGGCGGTTTCCCACAGTGGAACTGCAACTGCGTGAACTGCGCAGGTTTTCGCGATGGCAGCTTGCGCGCCCATGCGCGCACCCAGTCGTCCATCGCTATTTCCGACGACGGGGTGAACTGGGTATTGTGCAACGCCTCGCCGGATATCCGTGCCCAACTGCAAAGCTTTGCGCCGATGCAGCCCGGTCGCCACCTGCGCGATACCGGTATCAGCGCAATCATTCTGATGGACAGCCAGATCGACCACACCACCGGCCTGCTAAGCCTGCGTGAAGGCTGTCCGCATCAAGTGTGGTGCACCGACATGGTCCACGAGGACCTGAGCACCGGCTTCCCGTTATTCACCATGCTGACTCACTGGAACGGCGGCCTGAACTGGAACCGCATCGAGTTGGACGCAAGCTTCACCATTGCCGCCTGCCCCAACTTGCGGTTCACCCCACTGCCACTGCGCAGCGCAGCACCGCCCTACTCGCCCCACCGCTTCGACCCGCATCCAGGCGACAACATCGGTTTGATCGTCGAAGACCTGCGCACCGGCGGCAAATTGTTCTACGCCCCAGGCCTGGGCAAGGTGGACCAGCCACTGCTGAAGATCATGGCTGACAGTGATTGCCTGCTGGTGGACGGTACGATGTGGGACGACGACGAAATGCAACGTCGCGGCGTCGGCACCCGAACCGGTCGTGAGATGGGCCATCTGGCACAAAATGGCCCCGGCGGCATGCTGGAAGTGCTTGAGCAGCTGCCAAAGCAGCGCAAGGTGCTTATCCACATTAACAACACCAACCCGATTCTCGACGAAGACTCAGCCGAGCGCGCCGAACTGGCACGACGAAATGTTGAAGTGGCCTACGATGGCATGAGCATTGAGTTGTAGGAGCGAACCCATGACCGAAAAACCGCTGACTCCCGCTGAATTTGAACAGGCCTTGCGGGCCAAGGGCGCTTTCTACCATATCCATCACCCCTACCATGTGGCGATGTATGAAGGCCGCGCCACCCGCGAGCAGATCCAGGGCTGGGTCGCCAATCGCTTCTATTATCAGGTCAACATTCCCCTGAAGGACGCGGCGATCCTGGCCAACTGTCCGGACCGTGAAATTCGCCGCGAATGGATCCAACGCTTGCTCGACCACGACGGTGCTCCCGGCGAAGACGGGGGTATCGAAGCCTGGCTGCGCCTGGGCGAAGCGGTTGGCCTGGACCCGGATCAACTGCGCTCTCAGGAATTGGTACTGCCCGGCGTGCGCTTCGCTGTCGACGCCTATGTCAATTTCGCGCGCCGCGCCAGTTGGCAAGAAGCGGCCAGCAGCTCGCTGACCGAGCTGTTCGCGCCGCAGATCCACCAATCGCGGCTCGACAACTGGCCCCAGCATTACCCGTGGATCAACCCTGCAGGCTACGAGTACTTCCGTACCCGTCTGGGCCAGGCTCGACGTGATGTCGAACATGGGCTGGCCATCACCTTGCAGCACTACACCAACCGCGAAAGCCAGGAGCGGATGCTGGAGATTCTGCAGTTCAAACTGGACATCCTTTGGAGCATGCTCGATGCGATGAGCATGGCCTACGAACTGAACCGTCCGCCCTACCACAGCGTGACCGAGCAACGGGTCTGGCATAAAGGGATCACCCTATGAGTTTCGACCGCAGCAAAAAACCGATCTGGCGCCAGGGCTATCGCTACCAATACGAACCGGCGCAAAAAGGCCACGTACTGCTTTACCCCGAAGGCATGATCAAACTCAACGACAGTGCCGCGCTGATTGGCGGCTTGATCGATGGCGAACGCGATGTGGCGGCCATTATTGGTGAGCTGGAGAAGCAATTTCCCGGCGTGCCCGAACTTGGTGATGACATCGAGCAATTCATGGAGGTCGCCCGTGCCGAGCACTGGATCACCCTTGCCTGAAAAGCCTGAGATTGGCCTGCCGCTATGGTTGCTCGCCGAGCTGACCTATCGCTGCCCGCTGCAATGCCCGTATTGCTCCAACCCCCTGGATTTTGCCGAGCAGGGCAAAGAGCTGAGCACCGAACAATGGATCAAAGTGTTTCGTGAAGCGCGGGAGATGGGAGCTGCACAACTGGGCTTTTCCGGCGGTGAGCCGCTGGTACGCCAGGATCTCGCCAAACTGATTGGCGAAGCCCGCAAGTTGGGGTTCTACACCAACCTGATCACCTCCGGTATCGGCCTCACCGAGCAAAAAATCAGCGACTTCAAAAAAGCCGGACTGGACCACATCCAGATCAGTTTCCAGGCCAGCGACGAACAGGTGAATAACCTGCTGGCCGGCTCAAAAAAGGCCTTCGCGCAAAAGCTGGAAATGGCCCGAGCAGTAAAAGCCCATGGCTATCCGATGGTGCTGAACTTCGTCACCCATCGGCACAATATCGACAAGATCGACCGCATCATCGAGCTGTGTATCGCGCTTGAAGCGGATTTTGTCGAACTCGCCACGTGCCAGTTTTACGGCTGGGCACAGCTAAATCGTGCCGGGCTGTTGCCGACCCAGGAACAACTGACCCGCGCCGAACGCATCACCAATGAGTACCGCGCCAAACTGGAAGCCGAAGGCCATCCGTGCAAACTGATCTTCGTCACGCCGGATTACTATGAAGAACGCCCAAAAGCCTGCATGAACGGCTGGGGCAGTATTTTTCTTACCGTGACGCCGGACGGCACCGCGCTACCCTGCCACGGCGCCCGACAGATGCCGGTGCAATTTCCTAATGTTCGCGATCACACGATGCAACACATCTGGTACGACTCGTTTGGCTTCAACCGCTTTCGCGGTTACGACTGGATGCCCGAGCCGTGCCGTTCCTGCGACGAGAAAGAAAAGGATTTTGGCGGCTGCCGTTGCCAGGCATTCATGCTGACCGGTGACGCCAGTAATGCCGACCCTGTGTGCAGCAAGTCCGAACAGCACGGCATCATCCTGCAAGCGCGGGAAGAGGCCGAACGCGCCACCCAGACCATAGAGCAGCTAGCCTTTCGCAATGAGCGAAACTCACGGCTGATTGCCAAAGGCTGACGACTCAGCGCTTGGCGATGATATACACCGCATGCACGATGCCCGGGATATATCCGCACAGGGTCAACAGGATATTGAGCCAGAACGCGCCGCCAAAACCCACTTGCAAAAACACACCCAGCGGCGGCACCAGAATAGCGATGATGATACGAATGATATCCATGGGTTGCGCTCCGAAAAATCGGCTCGTGTGAGCCGTACAGCTAATCGACCTTGAGTCGTCGTGAGGGTTCAGTGGAATCTGGCACGGGGCCATCTTTACCGTCAGGCAAGGATTTCCAGCCTCGTTTGTGCATGCTGAAAACCCTCGAGACAAAAAAACGCCCCCAGCCAAACAAACCAGACTGGAGGCGCCGCGTAGACCGCGAGACGGTTCAGAAGTACGGGATTAAACAGCGATGCCCTTGCGGCATTGCAACTGGGCGGCGTGGACGCGGGCGAAAGCGCGCGTAAGGCGCAGGAGCATTTCGTCGATATTGCTCTTGCTGACGGTCAGCGCCGGGGTGAAGCGCAAGCAGTCGGGTTGCGGGGCGTTGAGGATCAAGCCTTCGTAGAGTGCTGCCTTTACTACCGCATCTGCCGAATCATCTGACAACGACAAGCCCCACAGCAGGCCTTGGCCGCGCAGCTCGCCCTGGCCGTGGCGGCGCGCAAGGCACGCCAGGCCTTCGCCCAGGTACCGGCCGTTATCACGCACATGCTCAAGCAGGTGGCTATCCAACACGGTATCGAGCACGGCGACCCCGGCGGCGGCCATCAGGGCGTTGCCGTGATGGGTGCCTTCCAACTCACCCAGCTCAAAACAACAGGCGTTGCCCCGGGCCAGCAATGCTGCCAACGGCACACCGCCGCCCAAGCCTTTGCCGAGGGTGATGATGTCAGCGCGCACACCATAACGCTGTTCGGCAAGCACGGTGCCGCAGCGACCGATGCCGGTCTGCACCTCGTCAAGGATCAGCAGGATTCCCAGTTCGCGGCACAGCCGTTCTACGCCCTTGAGGTAGTGTTCGGTTGCCGGTATGACTCCGGCCTCACTCTGGATCGGCTCAAGCATGATCGCCACGGTCTGCGCATCCACCGCTGCATGCAACGCAGGCAAATCGTTGAACTGAACGTGACTGAAGCCAGGCAACTGCGGTTCGAAACGGTTCTCCCGAGCACGCACCGACGCCGACATGACGCCAAGGCTGCGACCGTGACATGCGTTGCGAGCGGTGATGATGCTATAGGCACCCCCGCGATGCAGTTGACCCCATTTACGCGCCAATTTAATCGCTGCTTCACAGGCTTGCGCGCCGCTGTTGAGCAAGTAGGCCTGGTCGCTGCCAGTGCTGCGGCACAAACGGTCGGCCAGGTTCAGTTGAGCGCGATTGTGCAAGCCGTTTCCAGGGTTGATCAGCGCCTGGGCCTGGTCTGCCAGGGCGCGGACCAAAACCGACGGGCTGTGCCCCAAGCTATTGGCAGCACCGCCCTGGGAAAAGTCGAGATAAGCGCGATCATCGCTATCCCATAACCAGGAACCCTGACCGCGCACGAATACGTGGGGAGGGCGCTCCACGCTGGGCATCAGGCACTGAGTGGAAAGCTCATCACGCAAAATTGCAGGTTTGGCATCCAGTATCAGATCATCAAGGCTGGGACTTGGACGACGCAGTTTGAACAGGTTCATGACCAAGGACCCACCCGCCATAACAAGCGCCTCTTGGCAACCGATTGTTTATGGGCGCCGCCCCGAAGGTTTTCTGCATTGCCTATGCAAACACTGTCGTCGTAAACGCTGTTCATCGCGCGATCTGGCCCTGTAAGCCGTGTGATTAGGCGCTAGACTAGGCGCTTGCGGGGCGCACAGCCATTTCGATTTTGCAGCTTTTTCGATAAGAACTACTTATGGATTTCAAGCAACTGCGTTATTTCGTCGCGGTGTATGAGGAAGGCCATGTCGGTCGCGCCGCCGAGCGCCTGTCGATCTCACAGCCGGCCCTTTCGCAACAGATCCGCCAGCTCGAACAGAACCTGGATGTGAGCCTGTTCGAACGCAGCAGCAAGCGACTGTTGCCGACTTTGGCCGCCCACACGCTGTACAACCATGCACTGCCACTGCTCGATGGCATGCAACAGGCAGTCGAAGCCTTGCGCAACTTCAAGGGCCAGGCCTTGCGGACCTTGGCCATCGGCGTACTGCAAACCGTGCATACGAGCCTGGTCCCGCAAATGTTGGAGCGTGTACGCAAAGCCCAACCACACCTCGTTGTGCAAATCTACGAGCTGACCGGCCTTGAGATCGAACGACGCTTGCTCAATGGTTCGCTGGATATCGGCATCAGTTATCTGCCGCCACGCCAGCCAGGCTTGCACGGCGTTTTGCTGTACGAAGATGAGCTGAGGGTTGTCATCCCGGCTGAGCACCCACTGCGCGAATTCAAGAAGGTGTCCCTCAAGCAAGCCGCTGAACTGCCCATGCTGTTGCTGGGCGAAGAGTTTCAGGTCCGGCAAATCTGGCAAGCGCAACTGGCCAATCTCGGACGCCGACCGCAGGTTCAGGCTGAGCTCAATACCATGGTCGGGATTCTCGACAGCCTGCCTCATACCAGACTCGCAACCGTACTGCCCGGTCGGTCTCAGGACGAGCACAGCAACCAGGCGCTGTTATGGAAGCCGCTGAGTGAACCAAGGGTGCCGTTGAAAGTAGGGTTGGTGTGCCGGGACGTGCAGCGCCAACAAGCAACACTGGAGTTGTTGCGTACCTTGCTCGAAGGCGTGATGAATGGCCCACATGGGCCGATGCCGCCACTGGACGGGCAGGCCTGAACTTTTTCGCAGGCAAAAGAAAACCCCGCCGAAGCGGGGCTTTGCAGACTGTTTCCCTGACATCCATTTCACTCCGCCACCCTGGCAGAATCCTACGTGTCCGTGTTGTTGCTTTGCGCTTCCTGCGCGACGTCCATGTGAAGTAGATTAGCCGTGGATCCAATCTGGCGATAGAGGACGAATAGCAGCACGTCATGTAAGAGAATGCTTACAGAGCCTTCTCACATTAGAACTGCGCTTCGTCCAGCAAATACAACGACTCGCTGCCAGCCTTGACCGAGGCACTCAGGGAGTGGATACGCGGCAGCAGACGGGCAAAATAGAAGCGCGCGGTGCCCAGCTTGCTGGCGTAGAAATCCTCCTGGGCCTCTTTCCCCAAGGCTGCCTTGGCCATCAGTGCCCACATGTAGGCGTATGCCATGTAGCCAAACGCATGCAGGTATTCCACCGAGGCCGCACCGATTTCATTCGGGTTGCTCTTGGCGCGGTCCAATACCCAGGCGGTCAGCACGTCAAGATCATCCACTGCTGCGCTCAGCGGCTTGGTGAACTCAGCCAGGTCGGCACTGGAGGTGGCGATGAAATGGCGAATCTCGTCGGCGAACAGGTTATAGAACGCCCCACCACTGCCCACGACCTTGCGCCCCACCAGGTCCAGGGCCTGAATGCCGTTGGTGCCTTCGTAAATCTGGGTGATGCGCACGTCACGAACCAGTTGCTCCTGGCCCCATTCGCGGATGTAACCGTGGCCGCCGAAGACCTGCTGGCCGTGAACCGTGGTTTCCAGGCCCAGGTCGGTCAGGAAGGCCTTGGCTACAGGGGTCAGCAGCGCCACCAGGTCATCCGCACGCTTGCGGGTGGCCGCGTCTTCGCTGAACTTGGCGGTGTCCAATTGCATCGCCACGTAGGTGGAGAACGCACGACCACCTTCGTTCGCGGCCTTCATGGTCAACAGCATGCGGCGCACATCAGGGTGCACGATGATCGGGTCAGCGATCTTGTCCTTGGCCTTGGCACCGGTCGGCGAGCGGCTTTGCACACGATCGCGGGCGTATTCGATCGCGTTCTGATAGGAGCGCTCGCCGGAGGCCAGCCCCTGGATACCAACACCCAGGCGCTCGTAGTTCATCATGGTGAACATCGCTGCCAGGCCACGGTTCGGTTCGCCCACCAGGTAGCCGATTGCTTCGTCGAAGTTCATGACGCAGGTCGCCGAGGCCTGGATACCCATCTTGTGCTCGATGGAACCACAGGTCACCGGGTTACGCGCGCCAAGGCTGCCGTCGGCATTGATCAGGAACTTGGGCACCAGGAACAACGAGATACCCTTGGGACCCGCCGGTGCATCCGGCAGCTTGGCCAGCACCAGGTGGATAATGTTCTCGGTAAGGTCGTGTTCGCCACCGGTGATAAAGATCTTGGTGCCGCTGACCTTGTAGGACCCGTCTGCCTGCGGCTCGGCCTTGGTGCGGATGATCCCCAGGTCGGTACCGGCGTGAGGCTCGGTAAGGCACATGGAACCGGCCCACACTCCGGAGTACATATTCGGCAGATAAGTGGCTTTCAGCTCCTCGCTGGCGTGGGTGTTGATCGACACGCATGCGCCGGAAGTCAGCATCGGGTACAGACCAAACGCCAGGCCCGAGGAGTTGATCATTTCTTCGACCTGAGCCGAGACCGCCTTGGGCATGCCCATGCCGCCATAGGTCGGGTCGCCACCCACACCCACCCAGCCACCTTCGGCATAGGTTTTATAAGCTTGTTGGAACCCGGTAGGCGTCGTGACGACGCCGTTGTCCCAGCGGCAACCTTCTTCGTCGCCACCACGGCTCAGCGGCGCGATGGTCTTGGCAGTGACTTTGCCGGCTTCTTCAAGAATCGCCTCGACGGTCTCAGCGTCGACGGTGTCTGCCAGGGCCGGCAGTTGAGCCCACAACTTGGCAACCTCGAATACTTCGTTGAGGACGAAGCGCATATCGCGCAGCGGCGCTTTGTAGTCAGCCATGGCAAACCTCATGAGAACGTTAAAATTGATTCGGTAGTATCGATTTCACAAAGCCCGAGTGTAACCGAACAACTTTTGCGACACATAGGGTCTGCTTGTGACTGGCAGGTATTTTTCAGTCACATCATTCATAGCGCAAACAGCTCTGCCGGCAAGCTCATCAAGCAGTCGCTGCCCGCCTCCACTGCCGCCCGATGTGCTGCGGTGCGCGGTAGCAAGCGCTTGAAGTAAAACTCACACGTGGCCAGCTTGCCACGGGCGTAGTCAGCATCGCCGCTGCCGCTGTCTATCTGTACCTGAGCGACCAGCGCCATGCGCAGCCACAGGTAGCCGAGAATGATATAGCCGCTGTACATCAAATAATCGAGGGCTGCTGCGCCAACCTCATCGGGGTTTTTCATGGCTGCCGTGCCAACCTTGACGGTCAGGTCGCCCCATTGCTGATTCAGCTCATCGAGATGCGCCACCTGGGCCTTGAGTTGCGGATGATCGGCGTTGGCGGCGCAGAACCTATGCACGATCCGGGTGAAGCCGCGCAACAACTTGCCCTGACTTCCCAGCACTTTACGCCCCAGCAGATCCAAGGCCTGGATGCCGTTTGTGCCCTCATAGATCGGCGCAATCCGACAATCGCGGACCAACTGTTCCATGCCCCATTCGCGAATAAAACCGTGGCCGCCAAACACCTGCATGCCGTGGTTGGTGACTTCCAGACCGGTCTCGGTCATGAACGCCTTGCAGATCGGCGTGAGGAACGCCAGCAGGTCCTCGGCTTCCTGACGTTGCGCCGGCTCGGTCCCCAGGTGCGCGGTGTCCAGCAGTTGCGCAGTGAAATAGGTCAGCGCGCGATTGCCTTCATTGAAGGCCTTCATGGTCAGCAACATGCGCCGCACGTCGGGATGCACGATGATGGGGTCGGCGGGTTTTTCCGGCGCCTTGGCACCGGTCAGGGAGCGCATCTGCAAGCGATCATTGGCGTATTTGATCGCGCCCTGGAAGCTTGCCTCACCCAGGCACAGCCCCTGCATGCCGGTGCCCAGGCGTGCGTGGTTCATCATGGTGAACATGCAGTTGAGGCCCTTGTTCGCCTCACCGATCAAATAACCTTCGGCGCCATCGAAGTTCAGCACGCAGGTGGCAGACGCCTTGATCCCCATCTTGTGCTCGATGGAACCACAGCTCACACCGTTGCGCTCGCCCGTGTCGGGTAAAAACTTGGGCACGATAAACAGCGAAATCCCTTTGGTCCCGGCCGGCGCATCCGGCAACTTGGCCAGCACTAGGTGGATAATGTTTTCACTCATGTCGTGCTCGCCGGCCGAGATGAAGATCTTGCTGCCGGTCACCGCGTAGCTGCCATTGGCCTGAGGCACGGCGCGGGTCTTGATGATGCCCAGATCTGTACCGCAATGGGCTTCGGTCAGGCACATGGTGCCTGTCCATTGGCCGGCAGTCAGTTTGGTCAAATAGATGTCTTTCTGTGCCTGGCTGCCATGGGTATGAATCGCCGACATGGCGCCGTGGGTCAGGCCTGGGTACATGCCCCAGGACGTGTTGCTGGAGCCGATCATCTCGCTCAGCACCAGGCCCAGGGACGACGGCAAGCCCTGTCCGCCATAGGCCGGGTCTGCGGCGAGACCATGCCAGCCGCCTTCGACGTATTGCGCAAATGCTTGCTTGAAGCCCTTGGGCGTGGTCACTACACCGTTGTCGAAATGGCAGCCCTCCTCATCACCGGAACGGTTCAACGGTGACAGGACGTTTTCGCAGAACCTGGCGCCTTCTTCGAGAATCGCATTGACCATGTCGGGGCTGGCTTCGGTAGCACCCAGGCCTGTGTAGTGGCCATGAAAATCAAAGACGTGATCGATCAGAAAGCGCATGTCGCGCAGGGGAGCTTTATAGTCGGGCATGGTGATATCTCCGGCGGCAGATGGCTACAACCTAGTGCCGCCCATCAACCTGGACAATCACTGTACAGCCGCTGAATGAAGCACCATCACTCAACCCGCAGCGTTGGCCAGACACTGCATGCACGCATCGGCCCGGCAGACCGTTAAGCTCATTGCGAAAGGCCATTTTTCGTGCAAAAAAAACCGCCACTCCCGAAAGAGCGGCGGTTTTTAGGGCGAACCTGCCAGGGCTTAGTAACCCAGGTCGAAGTTCTCTTCTTTCATGTCCATCAGGTTGTTGGCACCTGAGAGCATGGTCGCGACGTGAGTGCGGGTACGCGGCAGGATGCGCTGGAAGTAGAAGCGCGCCGTCTGCAGTTTGGCGGTGTAGAAACCTTCTTCGCTGGTGCCGGCAGCCAGTTTTTCGGCGGCCACACGCGCCATGTCGGCCCAGAAGTACGCCAGGCAGGCATAACCGGAGTACATCAGGTAGTCCACCGAAGCAGCGCCGACTTCTTCGCGGTCCTTCATGGCAGCCATGCCGACCTTCATGGTCAACTCGCCCCATTCCTTGTTCAGTGCAGCCAGTGGTGCAACAAACTCGCTGACCGCCTCGTTGCCTTCATTGGCCTGGCAGAACTTGTGGACGATCTTGGTGAAGCCCTTGAGCGCTTCGCCCTGGGTCATCAGCACTTTACGACCGAGCAAGTCCAGCGCCTGAATACCGGTGGTGCCTTCGTACAACATCGAGATGCGGCTGTCGCGAACGTTCTGCTCCATGCCCCACTCGGCGATAAAGCCGTGGCCACCGTAGATTTGCACGCCGTGGTTGGCGGACTCAAAACCGACTTCGGTCATGAACGCCTTGGCGATCGGCGTCATGAAGGCCAGCAGCGCGTCAGCCTGTTTCTTGGCTTCTTCGTCGGTGCCGTACTTGACCACGTCCACTTGCTTGGCAGTGAAGTACACCATCGCACGGTTACCTTCGGCGAAGGCTTTCATGGTCAACAGCATACGTCGCACGTCGGGGTGTACGATGATCGGGTCGGCAGCCTTGTCTGGCGCTTTGGGGCCCGTCAGCGAACGCATCTGCAGGCGGTCACGGGCATATTTCAGGCCACCCTGGAAACCGATCTCGGCGTGGGACAGGCCTTGCAGCGCAGTGCCCAGGCGAGCGGTATTCATAAAGGTGAACATGCAGTTCAGGCCTTTGTTCGCCGGGCCGATCAGGAAACCGGTGGCAGCGTCGAAGTTCATCACGCAGGTGGCGTTACCGTGGATCCCCATCTTGTGCTCCAGGGAGCCACAGAACACAGCGTTGCGCTCACCCACCGATCCATCGGCGTTAGGCAGGAATTTGGGCACGATAAACAGCGAAATGCCTTTGGTACCAGCCGGTGCATCCGGCAGGCGGGCCAGCACGATGTGGACGATGTTGTCGGCCATGTCGTGCTCACCGGCCGAGATGAAGATCTTGGTTCCGGAAACCTTGTAGGAACCATCAGCCTGAGGCTCGGCCTTGGTGCGCAGCATGCCCAGGTCGGTACCGCAGTGTGGCTCGGTCAGGCACATGGTGCCGGTCCATTCGCCCGATACCAGCTTGGTCAGGTAGGCGTCTTGCTGCTCCGGCGTACCATGCTCGGAAATCGTGTTCATCGCGCCATGGGACAGGCCTGGGTACATGCCCCACGACCAGTTGGCTTCGCCGACCATTTCGCTGACAGCCAGACCCAGGGACTCCGGCAGACCTTGACCGCCGTGTGCAACATCGTGTGCCAGGCTGGGCCAGCCGCCTTCGACGAATTGTTTGTAGGCTTCTTTGAAGCCTGTAGGGGTTTTAACGCCTGACTCGCTCCAGGTGCACCCTTCGATGTCGCCCACGCGGTTCAACGGTGCCAGCACTTGCTCACAGAACTTGGCGCCTTCTTCGAGAATGGCGTCAACCATGTCCGGGGTAGCGTCCTGGCAAGCCGGCAGGCTCTGATAGTGCGCTTCGTAGCCGAGCAGTTCGTCACGAACGAAGCGAATATCACGCAAGGGGGCCTTGTAGTCAGGCATAGCGATAAACCTCTGCTGATGAATCCTGGAATGAACAACCGCGTGGATTTGTTGTAGCGGTCAAACAGTTGTTTGAAACATACGTTTACGACCAATCCTTGTCAAGCGCCCTTCAGATGCCGTTTGTCATGACATGGGTCAACCACAGCCGTGACGGGGCCTGCAGCGCAATGCCGCATCAAATTCCAGAATTGAAAGCTGCGTAGGAGCGCAGCTGCTCGCGAAAACGTTACCGATGACGCATGCATTCAGAATAAACACGGCGCCATGGCGTTCTTCGCGAGCAAGCTCGTTCCTACAAAAAGAAGGGAGGGGATCAGGCGTAGGTGTCGATCAAGGTCCCGAGCATTTCGTCGGAAGCCTTGGCGATTTTTACGCCCAGTTCCACCTGAAACTTGCCTTCGGCCATTTCGACCATATTGCTGGCCGAGTTGGAAGGCTGGGCGCGGTCGTTGGCGCGAAGACGATCGATCTGCGCATCCGACGGCTGGGTAGTGGCAGCGCTGGCGATCTTGCCGGCGGCCTGGTCGACACGGCTTTGCCCGGACTGAATGCTGCTCAGGCCCGAATAAAAGGCGCTGCTTCCAGAGATTTCCATCGCGCGAACCTGCCTTGCAATCAATCGTGAACCCTCATTGAAGCAGACAACCTAGCAAAAGGCCCGTCAAAAACACTAATGGCACAATGCCTTTTCTCTAGGCAAAACTAATCAAGCAGGTCCAGTAGCAAATAACCGGCCACCGCCTCGGCACGGGGTTGCTTGAGCCTCGGCACCCGCCCCAGGCAAGGCGCTGGCAGCCGCTCGGCGAGGGTCGCGAGGTTTTCTTCCAGGCGAGAGGTCTTGGGGTCGATGATATTGGCTACCCAACCGGCCAACGGCAGACCGTCCCGGGCGATGGCTTCGGCGCTCAGCAACGCATGATTGATACACCCCAGGCGTACGCCCACTACGAGGATCACCGGCAACCGCAATGCCTTGGCCAGGTCCGACAGGTTGTCCTGATCGGCCAGCGGCACACGCCAACCGCCCGCACCTTCGATCAAGGTGAAATCGGCGTGTTTGTCGAGGATCTGCTGCATCGGTTTCAACAAGGCTTGCACAGTCAGCGCCACCCTGGCTTCGCGCGCAGCCAGATGAGGCGCAATGGCCGGCTCGAATGCCAGCGGGTTGACCTGGGCATAAGTCAGCGGCAATGAGCACTCGGCCAGCAAGGCCAGGGCATCGGCGTTGCGCAGGCCTTGGGGCGTCATTTCGCAGCCCGAGGCTACCGGCTTGCCGGCTGCGGTGCTTCTGCCAGCCTGCCGAGCAGCATGCAGCAGCCCGGCTGCGATCGTGGTCTTGCCGACATCGGTATCGGTACCGGTGATGAAATAAGCAGCACTCATAGCGGTTTCTCCAGCACGCCGTACACCACTTGATAAGTTGCCGGCAGGCCCCGGGCCTGGCGGTACTGCTCGTAGGCTTGAACCAATGCAACAATTCGCGCGCGCCCGGTCAAGCCGCCAGGGCGCCCTGGGTTCAGATTGTGCGCACCCAGAGCTTTCAATTCATGGGTCAGGCTGCGCACATCCGGGTAATACACGATGTGAGCACGTTTTTCCAAACTCACCACGCGCAGTTCGCTGGCTGCGCACAGCTGTTGATAAGTACTGAACGGTCGAAAGCGATTGACGTGAACCATGCCATCGGCCGCCCGCCAGCTTTCGCGCAGTTCGTCCAGGGTACCGACACACAGGCTGGCAAACGCCATCACGCCACCGGGCTGCAAGACCCGACGCGCTTCACTGAGCACCGATGCAAAATCGGCGCACCACTGCACGGCCAGGCTGGAGAAGATCAGCTGGCAACAACCATCCTGCAGCGGCATGCACTCGGCATCGCCGGCGACAAAATGCTCGGCGCCCCCCAAGGGACGCGCGTGGTTGAGCATGCCTTCGGCAATATCCAGCGCCACGCCCTGCCCCTGTGGAAACGCGGTGTGCAACGCACGACTGAAATAGCCGGTGCCGCAGCCCAGATCCAGCCAACGGCGTGGCAAGAAACCAGAAGGCAAGCGCCAGAGCAACTCACCACCCACGTCGCGCTGCAGCGCTGCAACGCTGTCATAGCTCGATGCCGCCCGGGAAAAAGACGCAGCCACCTGGCGCTTGTCAGGCAGTCCTCCTGGCAGGGGAGGATGGGATAAATCAGTCATCACCGCACTCATGCAAAAAAGCCTGGATTGCCCCCGCCACACAGTGGGGGTCTTCCAGAAGAAAGGCGTGGCCGGCCTGTTCGATCAGGCCGACTTCAATGTCGGGCAAAAGTTTGAGCAATGCACCGGCGGCTTCGGCCGGTACCAGCTCGTCCATTGCGGCGAACAAATGCAACTGCGGGCCGCGGTAGGCCAGCAAGGCTTCGCGGGTGTCGAGTTGGGCGAGCAAATCCAGGCCGTGCTTCAAGGCGCTGGAAGGCGTATTCGGCGCACCACTGACCAACAAGCGCGCAAGGCCTCGCGAGTCCGCGGCGCCTTTGCCACACAACAGGCCGAAGCGCTTCAGGGTGACTTGGGAATCGGCGTGGCATCCGGCAAGAAACGCGTCGAATGTTTGGGCAGGCATCGCGCATGGCCAGCCATCATGGGCGACAAAACACGGATTGCTGGCCAGGGTCAGCAAACCACAGCAGCGCTCGCCACGACGCGCAGCCAGCTCGCACGCAAGCATCCCGCCCAGGGACCAGCCACCGAGCCAGGCGTTGTCCGGCAAGGTCGCGTCGAGTTCATCGAGCCATTCTTCGAGGTCGCTGGAATCCAGTTCTGGCAGCGGTTCGATATCCACCCGCAAGTGTTCATCCAACCCACGCAAGGCGGCGGCCAAAGGCTCCAGCGGCGATACGCCAAGCCCCCAGCCGGGGAGCAGTATCAATCGATCACGCATGGTCGGGCTCCTGGCCTGTCAAGTGCAAACACTCGTCCAATGCGTTTAACAATAGCTGCACCTGGGCCTTACTATGGGCCGCCGACAAGGTCACCCGCAAACGCGCAGTGCCGGCGGGCACGGTGGGCGGGCGGATTGCCGTCACCATCAACCCCCGCTCGCGCAACATCTGCGACACGCGGATCGCCCGGCCACTGTCGCCGACCATGATCGGCTGGATCGGCGTGAAGCTGTCCATCAATTCCAGGCCGATCTGCTCGGCGCCCCGGCGGAACTGGCGGATAAGCGTATTCAAATGCTCACGGCGCCAGTGTTCGGTGCGCAGCAATTCAAGGCTTTTCAGGGTCGCGCAGGCCTGGGCCGGAGGCTGGCTGGTGGTGTAGATGTAGGGACGGGCGAACTGGATCAGGCTTTCGATCAGCTCTTCGCTGCCAGCAACAAAGGCACCCGCCGTCCCGAACGCCTTGCCCAGGGTGCCGACCAATACCGGCACATCCTCCAGGCCCAAGCCGAAATGTTCGACGATGCCGCCGCCATTGACGCCCAGCGTGCCGAAGCCGTGGGCGTCATCGACCATCAGCCACGCGTCTTTGGCCCGGGCTTCACGGGCCAGGGCGGGCAGGTCGGCGAGGTCGCCGTCCATGCTGAACACGCCATCGGTCACCACCAGGGTATTGCCGGTGGCTTTTTCAAGACGCTTGGCCAGGCTGGCGGCGTCGTTGTGCAGGTAACGATTGAAACGCGCACCGGACAACAAACCGGCATCCAGCAGCGAGGCATGGTTAAGACGGTCTTGCAGCACCGTATCGCCCTGCCCTGCCAGCGCGGTGACCACGCCGAGATTGGCCATGTAACCGGTACTGAACAGTAGCGCGCGAGGACGACCGGTAAAGTCGGCCAGGGCTTCTTCCAATGCGTGATGCGGCGTGCTGTGGCCGATGACCAAATGCGACGCCCCACCGCCCACGCCCCAGCGGGATGCACCGGCGCGCCAGGCCTCGATCACCTGCGGATGATTGGCCAGGCCCAGGTAGTCGTTATTGCAAAAGGCCAACAACGGCTGGCCATCCACCACCACTTGCGGGCCCTGGGGGCTTTGCAGCAGCGGGCGCTGGCGATAGAGGTGTTCCTTACGGCGGGCAGCGAGGCGCGCGGCGAGATCGAAAGACATGCTGGCCTCGGAGTTGACGAATTGAACTCGGTCAAAAATGTGAGAGCGGGCTTGCTCGCTCCCACATTTGAATTGCATTTCAATCAGACGGAAGCGTTATAGAACTGCTCGCTGCTCTGCTGCTCGACCAGCGCCTGCTCAATCGCCGCCTGGTGGACTTCATCAGCGTGCTCTTCGCGCGCCTCCGGCAGGATCCCCAGCCGCGAGAACAGTTGCATGTCCTTGTCCGCCTGCGGGTTGGCGGTGGTCAGCAACTTGTCGCCGTAGAAAATCGAGTTGGCGCCGGCAAAGAACGCCAGGGCCTGCATCTGCTCGTTCATCGCTTCGCGGCCCGCAGACAATCGCACATGGGACTGCGGCATCAGGATGCGCGCCACGGCCAGCATGCGGATGAAGTCGAACGGGTCGATATCGTCGGCATTCTCCAGGGGCGTGCCGGCCACTTTCACCAGCATGTTGATCGGCACCGACTCCGGATGCTCTGGCAGGTTGGCCAACTGGATCAGCAGGTTGGCGCGGTCGTCCAGGGACTCACCCATGCCGAGGATCCCGCCGGAACAGATCTTCATCCCCGAATCACGCACATACGCCAGGGTTTGCAGACGCTCGCTGTAAGTGCGGGTGGTGATGATGCTGGTGTAGAACTCCGGCGAGGTATCGAGGTTGTGGTTGTAGTAGTCGAGGCCGGCCTGGGCCAAAGCTTGCGTCTGATCCTGGTCGAGACGACCGAGCGTCATGCAGGTTTCCAGGCCCATGGCCTTTACGCCTTTGACCATCTGCAACACGTAGGGCATGTCTTTGGCCGAAGGGTGTTTCCAGGCCGCACCCATGCAGAAACGCGTCGAGCCGATAGCCTTGGCGCGAGCGGCCTCTTCGAGGACCTTCTGTACTTCCATCAGCTTTTCTTTTTCCAGGCCAGTGTTGTAGTGGCCCGACTGCGGACAATATTTGCAATCTTCCGGGCAAGCGCCGGTCTTGATCGACAACAGGGTGGAAACCTGAACCCGGTTGGCATCGAAATGCGCGCGGTGCACGGTCTGCGCCTGGAACAACAGGTCGTTGAATGGCTGTACGAACAGTGCTTTGACTTCGGCCAAAGTCCAGTCGTGACGCAGAGTGGCAGTGATGCTGGCGCTCATGGGGGATTCCTTGATTATGCTTGGGCAAACGCTGTGGGAAGGGCAATACCCACAGGTACGACACGGATGCTCGGCATATTTAAGGAAGATTCATGGACTGTCAACCTGACCACGAACACGAGGTTTACATCTGGTTAAAAAACAATCAACACTGTTTACTATGCGATGAAATCACCGACGCCTCCCCGGCCCTGTGCAACCTTTGCGAAATCGAATTGCCGTGGCTGATAGATCATTGTGAAGTCTGCGCCCTGCCCCTGCCGATGAACGACCTGGTCTGCGGTCAATGCCAGAAGTCGCCCCCTGCGTTCACACGGGTGCTGGCGCCCTGGACCTACAGTTTTCCGGTGGACAGCCTGATCAGCCGGTTCAAACACCAGGGCAGATGGCCGCTCGGACACTTGTTGGCAAACCTGCTGGGGCAATACTTGCAAGATCGCTTCGAAACCACCGAGCTGCTGCACCCCGACTGCCTGTTGCCCGTACCGATGGCCGGCAAGCGCCTGCGCCAGCGCGGCTATAACCAGGCCTGCATGCTCGCTCGCTGGCTGAGCAAAGACCTGAATGTGCCGGTCGACGAGCATTTGCTGTTACGCCCCCATGAAACAGTCGCCCAGCAGGAGCTGGACGCCAAGACCCGCAAACGCAACCTGCGCAACGCCTTCACCCTGGCTCCCGATACCCAGGTCCAAGGCCAGCACCTGGCCCTGGTGGACGACGTGTTGACCACCGGTGCCACCGCCCACAGCCTGGCGCGCCTGTTGATGCAAGCCGGCGCCCGACAGGTGGACGTGTATTGCCTGGCGCGCACCCCCAAACCGGGCACCTGACTTGACTCCAGCGCGGCCTGCCCGCAACGTTCCTGCATTCCAAGCCTGCGTGTAACCGTTTGCCATGTCTCTACCCACACTGTTGAGCCAACACATCGTCCGTCGCCCCCAGCGCATTGCCCTGCTGCAACACATCGCCGAGCAGGGTTCCATCACTCGCGCAGCGAAGAGTGCCGGCTTGAGCTACAAGGCCGCATGGGACGCCATCGATGAACTGAACAACCTGGCGCAAAAACCCTTGGTCGAACGCAGCGTGGGAGGCAAGGGTGGTGGTGGCGCACGCTTGTCGGCAGAAGGTGAACGGGTACTGCGTCTTTATCAGCGCCTGCAAACCCTGCAGGCTCAGGTACTGGAAGCGGCAGAAGATGCCGGCGACTTCAATCTGTTGGGTCGCCTGATGTTGCGCACCAGTGCGCGCAACCAACTGCATGGCCAGGTTGTCGCCATCGACAGCCATGGCCATAACGACCTGATCCGCCTGGAGCTGGCTGCTGGCTTGACTCTGGAGGCGCAAATTACCCATGACAGCACGTTGCGCCTGGAGCTGGAAATCGGCACACAAGTCGTGGCGTTGATCAAGGCCGGTTGGCTGGACCTTATTGCCACCCACGAACCGGCAACGCCTGGCTATAACTGTATGAGTGGCCAGGTCGAAGCCATTCTCGAGGCCGACGACGGTCCCAGCGAAGTGCGCATCAACCTGTCTAACGGCCAGGTACTCTGCGCACTGGCCTCGCCCCAACGGCTTGCGGCCCTGGGCACCTGCGAAGGAGGCACTCTTCGCCTGCAGTTTGCTCCCAGCAATGTGCTGCTGGGCATCCCTGCGTAATCACCGCTTTCATCCAACTGCAATCGTTTCGTCATAACCGCTCCTTAAGGTGTGTGCAAAAACACTGAGGAGCCTGAGATGAATCTATTAGAAGAAAACCAAGCCACAGACTTGGAAGAGATAGTCGGCCTCACTCGCCGCCGCTTTATCGGCGCTGGCGCCCTGTGCGGTGCCGCGATGTTCCTGGGCGGCAATCTGCTGAGCCGCAGCGCCCTCGCCACCGGTGTCAATGCCGCCACCAACAGCCCGCTGCTGGGCTTTGCCAGCATTGCCGCCGCCACCACCGACACCGTCACCCTGCCGCCTGGCTACATCGCTTCGGTATTGATCAGTTGGGGCCAGCCACTGCACAAGGGTGGCCCGGCCTTCGACCCGAGCGGCAACGGCACGGCCAAGGCCCAGGAACTGCAATTTGGCGACAACAACGACGGCATGAGCCTGTTTGCCTTCCCCGGCGACGATAACCGCGCGTTGATGGCCATCAATAACGAATACACCAACTACCGCTACCTGTACGCCCACGGCGGCATGCCGCAGTCCGCCGAAGAAGTACACAAGGCCCAGGCCAGCGAAGGCGTGTCGGTGATCGAAGTCAAACGCCAGGGCGACACCTGGCAGTTCGTTCAGGACTCGGGCTACAACCGACGCATCCACGGCAACTCGCCAACCCGCCTGAGTGGCCCGGCTGCAGGCCATGCCTGGATGAAGACCAGCGCCGACACGTCCGGCAAGCATGTCCTCGGTACCTTCCAGAACTGCGCCAACGGCATGACGCCCTGGGGCACTTACCTGACCTGCGAAGAGAACTTCACTGACTGTTTTGGCAGCAGCGACCCACAACAGAATTTCGACGCCGCGCAAAAACGCTATGGCGTGGTGGCTGCCAGCAAAGAGATCAACTGGCATCAATACGACCCGCGCTTCGATATCGCGAAGACCCCCAACGAACTCAATCGCCATGGTTGGGTGGTGGAAATCGATCCGTTCGACCCGCAATCCACACCGGTCAAGCGCACCGCCCTGGGCCGTTTCAAACATGAAAACGCGGCCCTGGCCGAAACCCGTGGCGGCCATGCAGTGGTTTACATGGGCGACGACGAACGTGGCGAGTTCATCTACAAATTCATCAGCCGCGACAAGATCAATCATCAGGACCCCAAGGCCAATAAAGACCTGCTGGACCACGGCACGTTGTACGTGGCGATCTTTGACGCTGGCGATGGCAATACCGACCATCCCAAGGGTCAGGGTCAATGGGTCGAGCTGAGCTTTGGCAAGAACGGTATTGATGCCAGCAGCGGTTTCGCCAGCCAGGCCGAGGTGTTGATCCATGCGCGCCTGGCCGCCAGCGTAGTGAAAGCCACGCGCATGGACCGGCCGGAATGGATCGTCGTCAGCCCCACCGACGGCCAGGTCTATTGCACCCTGACCAACAACGCCAAGCGCGGTGAAGACGGCCAACCGGTCGGCGGCCCCAACCCACGCGAGAAAAACGTCTACGGGCAGATTTTGCGCTGGAAAGCCAACGCCGATGATCACGGCGCGTCGGATTTTACCTGGGACTTGTTTGTGGTGGCCGGAAACCCTGGCGTACACGCGGGCAGCGCCAAGGGCGGTTCGTCCAACATCAACCCACAGAACATGTTCAACAGCCCCGATGGCCTGGGTTTCGATAAAGCCGGGCGCCTGTGGATCCTCACCGACGGCGACTACAGCAACAGCGGCGACTTTGCCGGCATGGGCAATAACCAGATGCTCTGTGCCGACCCAAGCACCGGCGAAATTCGCCGGTTCATGGTGGGGCCTGTGGCCTGCGAGGTGACGGGCATCAGTTTTTCGCCAGACCAGAAGACACTGTTTGTGGGGATCCAGCATCCGGGCGATACCGGGAACTCGACCTTTCCGGAGCATCTGCCCAACGGTAAGCCACGTTCATCAGTAATGGCGATTCGGCGCGAGGATGGCGGGATCGTCGGCGCCTGATAGGCCGCCATCGCGAGCAAGCCCGCACCACCCCTGACCGCATATATCCTGCAGGAGTGCGATCGAAGGTGGGAGGGGGCTTGCTCCCGATAGCAATTCCACAGCCGCCCCCTATCTCAAGCCTTGTGCGTTACCATACCCGGCCGGACGCGGCGCCCTGCTGCGCGCAGGAGTTCGCATGGCCCATCCGTTTGAAACACTGACCCCTGACCTGGTACTCGACGCTGTCGAAAGCATCGGCTTTCTCAGCGACGCTCGCGTTCTGGCGCTTAACAGCTACGAAAATCGCGTGTATCAAGTAGGCATCGAAGACTCCGAACCGCTGATCGCCAAGTTCTACCGCCCTCAGCGCTGGACCAACGAGGCAATCCTCGAAGAGCACCGCTTCACTTTTGAACTGGCCGAGTGCGAAGTCCCGGTGGTCGCGCCGATGATTCATAACGGTGAAAGCCTGTTCGAGCACGCAGGTTTCCGTTTCACCCTGTTCCCTCGCCGCGGTGGTCGGGCGCCGGAGCCGGGCAATCTCGATCAGTTGTACCGCCTTGGGCAATTGCTCGGGCGCTTGCACGCTGTCGGCTCTACCCGCCCGTTCGAACATCGCGAGGCGCTGGGGGTCAAGAACTTTGGCCACGATTCCCTGAACACATTGCTCGAAGGCAATTTCATTCCCAAGAGCCTGCTGCCTGCCTATGAGTCCGTGGCCCGCGATCTGCTCAAGCGCGTGGAAGAGGTCTACAAGGCTACGCCGCACAAGAACATCCGCATGCACGGCGATTGCCACCCCGGCAACATGATGTGCCGCGACGAGATGTTCCACATCGTCGATCTTGACGATTGCCGCATGGGGCCGGCGGTTCAAGACTTGTGGATGATGCTTGCCGGTGATCGCCAGGAATGCCTGGGGCAACTGTCCGAGCTGATGGATGGCTATCAGGAGTTTCACGACTTCGACCCTCGCGAACTGGCACTGATCGAACCCTTGCGCGCCCTGCGTCTGATGCATTACAGCGCCTGGCTGGCACGGCGCTGGGATGACCCGGCGTTCCCCCACAGCTTCCCCTGGTTTGGCAGCGAGCGGTATTGGGGCGACCAGGTGTTGGCGCTGCGTGAACAATTGTCGGCACTCAATGAAGAACCGCTGAAACTGTTCTGACCGTTCTCGAAAAATTTACTTACAATCACGGCTTTGTTAGCTGCCTAAGCAAGGACTCTGCATGCAAGCCGCCAACCCCCGCCGCGGGTACATATTGGGCCTGAGCGCCTACATCATCTGGGGTCTGTTCCCGCTCTACTTCAAAGCCATCGCCAGCGTGCCGGCCGCAGAAATCATCGTCCACCGTGTGTTGTGGTCGGCGCTGTTCGGCGGCCTGCTGTTGCTGGTCTGGAAACACCCCGGCTGGTGGCGCGAACTGCGGGACAACCCCAAGCGCCTGGCGATCCTGGCACTCAGCGGCTCGTTGATCGCGGGAAACTGGCTGACCTACGTGTGGTCGGTGAACAGCGGGCGCATGCTCGAAGCCAGCCTGGGTTACTACATCAACCCGCTGATCAATGTATTGCTGGGCATGCTGATCCTCGGTGAGCGCCTGCGTCGCCTGCAATGGGTGGCGGTCGGGCTGGCGGCGGTGGGCGTTGCGCAACAAGTGTGGCAGGTCGGCAGCTTGCCCTGGGTATCGCTGGTGCTGGCGCTGACGTTTGGCTTCTATGGCCTAATCCGCAAGCAAGCGCCGGTCAAGGCGCTGCCGGGCCTTGTGGTGGAAACCTGGATGCTGGTGCCGATTGCGTTGGCGTGGGTGTTGCTCAATCCCAACGCCCATAGCGCCAATATGGCGTTCTGGAGTACCTCCGAAGCTTGGTGGCTGGTCGCGGCGGGGCCGGTGACGCTGGTCCCACTGGTGTGTTTCAACGCAGCGGCGCGGCATTTGCCATACACCACCCTGGGTTTTCTGCAGTATCTGGCGCCCACCTTGGTGCTGCTGCAAGCGGTTCTGCTGTTCGACGAGCACATGAGCCCCAGCAGCCTGGTGGCCTTTGTGTTTATCTGGGTCGGTCTGGCGGTGTACAGCATTGACGCATGGCTGAGTTTGCGTAAACGCTGATCAAATAACGTACAAAACCTTGCAAGTCACGGCCCGCGTGGCTTGCAGGGTTTCATCCCAAGGTTATCCACTGCCGGATCCCCGGGGTTTGTGCACAAGTATTTGAAATTGCTCGTTTTTTGTTCAAATACCGGAAAGCCACGGCTGACGTGGCCTGGCGCGGGGTCTCTACAGCTTATCCACAGGCCCATGCAAGATTTGCATGAACAACCTTGTGGACAGTTATTCCTCGCCGCGCAGTTCAACCATCAAGTCATCCGCCAGGGTTTCCAATGCGGCTTGCAGCGTATCCAGGGTCAATGTCGCTGGCACGGCTAACACAGCTTCGGCACGAAACAGCGGATCACCACTCATGGGTGCCGTGTGCACATCGGTATTGAGGCGCTCAAGGTTGACACCCTGCTTGCTTAACAGCGCGGTGATTTCACGCACAATACCGGGCCGGTCATTGCCCACCAGCGTCATCAGGATAGGTTTGCTGGCCCCAGGCAGCCCGGCGCTGCTTTCCCCCACCAGCACACGAATGCCGTGGGTGGACAGGTCTTCCAGCGCGTCCATCAGTGCCTGCCGGCTTTCCGCCGGAACGCTCACCCGCAGGATCCCGGCAAACTGCCCGGCCATGTGGGCCATGCGACTTTCCAGCCAGTTTCCGCCCTGCCCGGCAATGCACTGGGCGATGCGCTCAACCAGACCTGGTTTGTCGGCGGCGATGATCGTGAGTACGAGATGGTCCATGGCACAGTCCTCTGGAGTTCAGCCTACAAGGTGGACGCAGGTTCCCACGAAAACAAATCGTGTACCATTTTTAGATTTATCTGGAACAATCCAACAGTTTTTTGAGAACATCCAATACTTCGCTGTGACCGTACGACCAAAGTGGGTCGCTAAACGACGTATTTAGTCTAATTTTCACAACCGCAACTCATCATGTAGTATGCCGCAGCGCACACTACATAACGTTAGGTCGATGTCTGCCCTGGCGCCTTCATAACCCCGAACACCCCGTCAGCCAGCCTTGCGCCGTTGATTGGAACCACCCAGCCGCCATCTTTTGGCATGTACTGGTGCCCAGGGTTTGTGGTTTAAATGGCCAAAGGCTTCATTGGTAAATTGAAAAGCTGAAAAGCGAATTAAGCTCCGCAGAGTGAGGCAAGCAATGACTGAACACGTTCAAGTCGGTGGCCTGCAGGTCGCCAAAGTCCTGTTCGACTTCGTGAACAACGAAGCCATTCCCGGTACCGGCCTGACGGCCGACCAGTTCTGGGCCGGTGCCGACAAGGTCATCCACGACCTGGCACCGAAGAACAAAGCCCTACTCGCCAAACGCGACGATTTTCAAGCGCGGATCGATACCTGGCACCAGACTCACGCCGGCCAGGCCCACGACGCGGTGGCCTACAAAGCCTTCCTGCAAGACATCGGATACCTGCTGCCAGAAGCGGCGGATTTCCAGGCGACGACACAAAACGTCGATGACGAGATTGCCCGCATGGCCGGTCCGCAGTTGGTGGTGCCGGTGATGAACGCACGCTTTGCCCTCAACGCCTCCAATGCCCGCTGGGGCTCACTGTACGACGCGCTGTATGGCACCGACGCCATCAGCGAAGCCGACGGTGCCGAGAAAGGCCAGGGCTACAACAAAGTGCGTGGCGACAAGGTCATCGCCTTCGCCCGCGCCTTCCTCGATGAAGCCGCACCGTTGAGCGCCGGCAGTCATGCTGATTCGACGGGCTACAAGGTTGTCGACGGCAAGCTTATCGTCAGCCTCAAAGGCGGCAGCAACAGCGGCCTGCGTGACGACGCCCAGTTGATCGGCTTGCAGGGCGACGCCGCCCAACCGATTGCGATCCTGCTGAAAAACCACGGCCTGCATTTTGAAATCCAGATCGACGCCAGCACCCCGATCGGCCAGACCGATGCCGCCGGTGTCAAAGACATCCTGATGGAAGCCGCACTGACCACCATCATGGACTGCGAAGACTCCGTCGCCGCCGTCGATGCCGATGACAAAGTGGTGATCTATCGCAACTGGCTCGGCCTGATGAAGGGCGACCTGGCTGAAGAAGTGGCCAAGGGCGGCAAGACCTTCACCCGCACCATGAATGCCGACCGCGTCTACACCGGCGTGGATGGCCAGGACGTGACTCTGCACGGCCGTTCGCTGCTGTTCGTGCGTAACGTCGGTCACCTGATGACCATCGACGCGATCCTCGACAGCCATGGTGACGAAGTGCCGGAAGGCATCCTCGACGGCCTGGTCACCAGCCTCGCGGCGATTCACAGCCTCAACGGCAACAACACCCGCAAGAACAGCCGCACCGGTTCGGTCTACATCGTCAAACCGAAAATGCACGGCCCCGAAGAAGCAGCGTTCACCAACGAACTGTTCGGGCGTATCGAAGACGTGCTGAACCTGCCGCGCCACACCCTGAAAGTAGGGATCATGGACGAGGAGCGCCGCACTACGGTCAACCTCAAGGCCTGCATCAAGGCCGCCAGCGAACGCGTGGTGTTCATCAACACCGGTTTCCTCGACCGTACCGGCGACGAAATCCACACGTCCATGGAAGCCGGCGCGATGGTGCGCAAGGCCGCGATGAAAGCTGAAAAGTGGATTGGCGCCTACGAGAACTGGAACGTCGATATCGGTTTGAGCACCGGCCTGCAAGGCCGTGCACAGATCGGTAAAGGCATGTGGGCCATGCCCGACCTGATGGCAGCGATGCTCGAGCAGAAGATCGCTCACCCGCTGGCTGGCGCCAACACCGCCTGGGTACCGTCGCCGACCGCGGCCGCGCTGCACGCGCTGCACTACCACAAGGTCGACGTGTTCGCCCGCCAGGCTGAACTGGCCAAGCGCGAGCGGGCCTCGGTGGACGATATCCTGACCATTCCTCTGGCCAGCAACGCCGATTGGTCTGACGAAGAAATCCGCAACGAACTGGACAACAACGCCCAGGGCATCCTCGGTTATGTGGTGCGCTGGATCGACCAGGGCGTGGGTTGTTCGAAAGTGCCGGACATCAACGATATCGGCCTGATGGAAGACCGCGCCACCCTGCGTATTTCCAGCCAGCACATTGCCAACTGGCTGCGCCATGGCATCGTCAACGAAGCCCAGGTGCTGGAAAGTCTCAAGCGCATGGCGCCGGTGGTGGATCGCCAGAACGCCGGGGATGCGCTGTATCGCCCGCTGGCGCCGGATTTCGACAGCAACATCGCGTTCCAGGCCGCGGTGGAGTTGGTGATTGAAGGGACGAAGCAGCCGAATGGGTATACCGAGCCGGTGTTGCACCGTCGGCGTCGGGAGTTCAAGGCCAGGAATGGCCTGTAAATGAAAAAAGCCCTGATCGAGAGATCGGGGCTTTTTCTTAGGCTTCATGGTGATTTGACTGGCGCTATCGGCAGCAAGCCGGCACATTCACCATAGGATCAGCGGGACAACCCCAGTTCGCGCTTGACCATCTTCGCCAATATATTGCTATCAAGTGGCTTGAGCATGAAATCCACCACGCTCAAATGCATGGCATCGATCACGTCTGGCGCTTCGGCATCGCCAGATACAACAATGATCGGCAAGGCTGCTCGCTGGGAACTGCGTACCTTGCGAATCAAGTCCAGGCCATCGCTGGGCTCCATGCGCAAGTCGGTGATCAACAAACCGATGGCGCTGCTGGCGTTCAACAGTGCCCACGCCTCCTCACCATTGGCGGCGGTCATGCAGCGAATACCGTACAACCGAAGCATCTCTGCCAACAGATCCCGCGCGTCCTTGTCGTCATCCACGATCAAAACGCGTTGTGGCGGTAAATCGGCCTCGAGCATCACGGCACTCAGCGCCTCGCGCTCGTCATCACTCAAAATATCGTGGTCGGACATACGTTTCTCGGCAGTTTTCAACAATCTCCCAGCTCAGACGTCAGACATCAGCGCAAGGGCGCTCAATGTGCACTTCGTCGGAAAGTTTTCCTAGTGGGCGCTCTACGGAGTCTGGACGATATTCATGTAAGGCTTTTCCTTAGTCACATACCGTTACGTAGCTACCTAGACTTACGTCCAATGGGCACTGCGCCCGTAGAAGTCGACCATGCAGGACGATAACGACAAAAAACTGCGGTCATGGTTATGAGTAAAGCTGATGCTTTCACCCAGGCAGGAAAAACTGCGGTATTGCAGAACATTCACGGCACCCTGCAGTTCCTTCAACGCTTCCCACCGTTCAACCAAATGGAGTACGCCCACCTGGCATTTTTGGTGGAACAGTGCCAATTGCGCTTCTACGGCCCCGGCGAGAGCATTCTCAAACCCTCGTCAGGCCCGGTAGAACACTTCTATATCGTCAAGCAGGGACGTGTCGTCGGCGAGCGCCCGCATTCGGCCAACGGCGGCACCCAAACCACTTTTGAAATCACCACCGGCGAATGCTTTCCGCTGGCGGCGCTACTGGGCGAGCGAGCCACCCGGACCGAACACCTGGCAGCGCAGGACACTTTTTGCCTGCAACTGAACAAGCCAGCCTTTATCAAGCTGTTTGCGCTGTCTGGAGCATTTCGCGACTTCGCCTTGCGCGGGGTCAGCAGCCTGCTGGATCAGGTCAACCAGCAAGTCCAGCAAAAAGCCGTGGAAACCCTGGGAACCCAATACTCGTTGAATACCCGCCTGGGCGAGCTGGCCATGCGCCACCCTGTAACGTGCAGCCCCCTGACACCGCTGCGTGAAGCGGTCACGCTGATGCACGAGCAACAAGTCGGCAGCATCGTGGTGGTGGATCAACACAAGGCGCCCCTGGGGATTTTCACCCTGCGGGACCTACGCCAGGTTGTGGCCGACGGTGCCAATGATTTCAATCAGGCCATTGAAGGCCATATGACTCAGGCGCCCTTCTTCCTGAGCCCGGACCACAGCGCCTTCGACGCCGCTATTGCGATGACCGAACGACACATCGCCCATGTGTGCCTGGTCAAAGACCGGCGCCTGTGTGGCGTGGTGTCCGAGCGTGATCTGTTTTCCCTGCAACGGGTCGATCTTGTCCATCTGGCTCGGACCATCCGCAACGCACCGCGCATCGACAACCTGGTGGCGATCCGTGGCGAGATCGGTCAGTTGGTGGAGCGCATGCTGGCCCATGGCGCGTCCTCGACCCAGATCACCCACATCATCACCCTGCTCAACGATCACACGGTGTGCCGGGTCATCGAACTGACCCTGGCGGAGAATGGTGATCCCGGCGTTCCTTTCAGTTGGCTGTGTTTCGGCAGCGAAGGGCGCCGCGAGCAGACGCTGCACACCGACCAGGACAACGGCATTGTGTTTGAAGCCCGGGATGCGGCCGAGGCCTCGGAAATTCGCGCACGCCTGTTGCCGCTGGCGCAACAGATCAACCAGAGCCTGGCGTTGTGTGGTTTTACCCTGTGCAAGGGCAACATCATGGCCGGCAACCCCGAGCTGTGCCTGTCCCGCGCCGAGTGGGCCGGGCGTTTTGCCGCGTTTATTCGCGAAGCGACCCCGCAGAACCTGCTCGGCTCCAGCATCTACTTCGACCTGCGGGTCGTCTGGGGCGATGAACAAGGTTGCGAGCAACTGCGCCAGGGGATTCTTGACCAGGTCGCGGACAATCGCCTGTTCCAGCGCATGCTGGCCGAAAATGCCTTGCGACAGCGGCCACCGGTGGGGCGTTTCCGCGATTTTGTGCTGTCGCGCAAAGGCGGCGACAAAGCCACCCTGGACCTCAAAGTGCAAGGCCTCACGCCATTTGTCGATGGCGCGCGCCTGCTGGCCCTGGCCAACGGTATCGCCACTAACAACACGCTTGAGCGTTTGCAGCAATTGGTGGCCAAAGAGGTAATCGAGCGCCTGGATGGTGCCGCCTATGAAGAGGCTTACAACTTTATCCAGCAGACCCGCATGCAACAGCATCAACTGCAAACCCGGGAGAACCAGCCTTATTCCAACCGGGTCGATCCCGATAGCCTCAACCACCTGGACCGTCGCATCCTGCGCGAATCCCTGCGCCAGGCCCAACGCCTGCAAAGCAGCCTGGCCTTGAGGTATCAGTTGTGAATCTATTCCGATGGCTACGCCCTTCGCGGCCAGGATTGAACGCCACACAACAGACTCGCCTGCAACAATTGCCTGAACCTCAACCGCTGGGCGAGGGCTCGCTGCGCGCGCAACGCTGGGTAGTGCTGGACCTGGAGACCAGCGGCTTGAACCTCAATCGCGATCAGGTGCTGTCGATTGGCGCCGTGGTCATCGAGGACGGTGCCATCGATTTCTCCCAGCAGTTCGAACGCACTTTGCACCGCACCGACACCAAGCTTGGCCCCAGCGTACTGATCCACGGCCTGGGCCCCAGCGCCATTGCCGCCGGTTGCGATCCGGTGGAGGCGTTGCTCGACTTCATGGCGTTCGTCGGTGACAGCCCGTTGCTGGCGTTCCATGCACCTTTCGACCAACACATGCTCGGCCGCGCGCTCAAGGACAGTCTGGGCTATCGCCTGGCGCACACGTTTCTCGACGTGGCCGACCTGGCGCCACTGCTGTGCCCACAGGCCAATATCCGTGAAGCAGGCCTGGATGACTGGACCAACCATTTCAACCTGCAAGTAGGCGAGCGCCATCATGCCAGCGCCGACGCCCTGGCGACGGCAGAGCTGAGTTTGATTCTGTTCAGTCGCGCCCGCCAGCAACACATCGACAGCCCCCTCGCGCTGCAACAGCGCTTGAACCAACGGAAACGGCGCCAGCAGGCCCCGGTCTTCTGAAGCCTGCGGGCGTGCAACCGACCAACGCCAATTGCGCCCGCCGCTCACCTCTGACACAATCGCGAATAATTCTCGTTAGTTTAAAATTCTCGATGGTGATGCCTTGTCGTCAGCCCAAAGTCCCCACGGTGAGCTTGTTGGCGCGTTGTATCGTGACCATCGCGGCTGGCTGCTGGCTTGGCTGCGGCGCAACGTGGCGTGTCCGAGCCGGGCCGAAGACCTGAGCCAGGACACGTTCATGCGCCTGCTTGGGCGAGAACAGCTGCATGCACCGCGCGAGCCCCGGGCATTTCTGGTGGCCATCGCCAAGGGCCTGCTGTTCGACTACTTCCGGCGCGCCGCACTGGAGCAGGCCTACCTCAGCGAACTGATGCTGATCCCGGAGAACGAACACCCCTCGCCGGAAGCACAGCAATTGATCCTCGAAGATCTCAAGGCCATCGACCGCCTGCTCGGCAAACTTTCCAGCAAGGCCCGTGCGGCATTCCTCTATAACCGCCTCGATGGCTTGGGCCACGCCGAAATTGCCCAACGCCTGGGCGTGTCTGTACCCAGGGTGCGGCAATACCTGGCCCAGGGCATCCGCCAGTGCTACGTCGCCTTGTATGGCGAGCCGCTGTGAGCCAGATCAGTTGCAAACCGGTTTCGGCGCGAGTGCTCGATGCCGCCATCGCCTGGCAACTGACGCTGGATTCCGGGGATGGCAACCTGGCGGCGTGCGCTGAATTCGACAAATGGCTGACCAGTGACGAAGAGCACGCCCGTGCCTGGCACCAATTGAGCATGCTCGACCAACGCTTCAGCGTCGCGTCAGGCCCGGTGCGCGCGGCCTTGCTGCAGCCGCGCGCGAGTATCCGCCAGCGGGTGCGCAAGCTCGGCAGCGGCCTGGCCAGTGTGGTGCTGGTCTGCGGCCTCGTAGCGTTTGCCGGCCAACGTTACTTGCCCATCAACTATTGGTTGGCCGACCAACGCACGGCCACCGGCGAACAGCGCACGCTGCGGCTGGCGGACGGTACGCTGATCAACCTCAATACCCACAGCGCGATTGATGTGCGCTTTGACGACAAGCGCCGGCTGATCGTGCTGCAAGAAGGCGAAATCCTTATCGAGACCGGCCACGACGACAGCCGCCCGTTTATCGTCGAAACCCGCGAAGGCAGCCTGCGGGCCCTGGGTACGCGCTTTATCGTCAGACGCGAGGACAACGGCACGCGGCTGAGCGTGTTGCAGTCTGCCGTCGCCGCCCAACCAGAGGCGCTGCATCGGGAACAGATCTACAAGCAAGGCCAGCAAGTATTGATGCGCAGTGACGGCCTCGATCCGCTGCAGGCTGTTACCGCCGGCACCGATGCCTGGACCCGCGGCATGCTGGTGGTGGACAACGCGCGGCTGGGGGATGTGATTGCAGAGTTGGGGCGCTATCGCAGTGGCTATCTGCGGCTCGACCCGCAATTGGCGGACCTGCGAATCACCGGCAGCTTTCCGCTGCATGACACGGATATGGCGCTGAATGCGCTGTTGCCGACCTTGCCGGTGCAGATCCAGCAGCGCACGCCGTGGTGGGTGACGGTCAGCCCAAGGCCTTGAGCTCTGTGGTGTATGGCTTGCTCGCGATGCGGCCCTGAAAACCAGCAAAAATACCCAGGCAAGAAAATATTTCCACCCCGCCCTATCACTTTTTGATTCTCGTCCGGCACACAGGCAATTGAGAAATATTTCCATTCAGGAGCCGCCCTATGTCCCGCACGCTAGACACCTTGTTGCGCCCCAGCCTGTTAGCCGTGGCCATTGCTCTCAGCGCCCCGCTGGTCAGCACCCAGTTGATCGCCGCCGAACAAGCGTCCAGCGTGCGTGCCTACAATCTGCCCGCCGCGCCATTGGCCAGCACCCTGAACCAGATCGCCAGCCAGGCCGGCCTGGCGCTGACCCTCAATCCAGCGCTGGCGGCCGGCAAGACCTCGGCCCCGGTCCAGGGCCAGTTCGATGCACCGCAAGCCCTGCGAGAGGCGTTGCGCGGTACCGGCCTGCAACTGGAACAAAGCAGCGCCGGCACGTTCAGCCTGATGGCAATTCCGGATGGCGTGGTAGCACTGCCGGCAACCAACATCACGGGCCAAGGTAGCTATGAAAGCGCATGGGGACCGGTGGAGGGTTATGTCGCCACGCGTACGGCAGCGGGGAGCAAGACTGACACTGCATTGGTAGAAGCACCGCGTTCCATCTCCATTACCACCCGCCAGCAGATGCAGGACCGCAACGTCCAGAACCTCGATGACGCCGTTCGCTACATGCCGGGGATTGTTTCTGCCAGCTACGGCAGCGACACCCGCTACGACTGGATGCGTGTACGCGGCTTCGAGCCCACCCAGTTTCTCGATGGGCTGCCTCTGCCTCGAGGCGTATACGCCAACCCTAAAGCGGAAACCTGGAATCTGGACCGTATTGCACTGCTGCGCGGCCCAGCCTCGTCTGTCTACGGCCAGACACCACCAGGCGGTTTGCTGGATATGGTCAGCCGACGCCCCAGCGCCGAATCCAGCCATGCCATCCAAGCTCAGTACGGCAGTGACAACTACCGCCAGATAAACTTTGCCAGCACCGGCAAGATCGACGATGAAGGCCAGTTTCTCTACGGCATCAGCGGCGTGGTGCGCGACGCTGGCACCCAGGTCGATCATATCGACAACAAGCGCTACAACATTGCCCCCAGCCTGACCTGGAACATCAATACCGATACCCAGCTGACCTTGCTCTCGCAGTTCACCCGCGACGATACCGGCGCTACCAGCCAATTCCTGCCGATACAGGGCACCAAGATCAAATCGCCGCTGGGCGACATCTCGCACCACAAGAACCTGGGCGACCCGGACTACGAGTTCTACGACCGCACCTACTACGCACTGGGCTATGCCTTCGAGCATCGCTTCAACGACACCTGGCAGTTCCGTCAGAACCTGCGCTATACCAAATCAGAACTGTCCTTCCAGCAATTGACCGTGGGTGCATATCCGTTCACCACGGTCGACGCCGAAGGCAACGTTGGCCGCACATCGACCAATGCTGACGAGGCTATCGGCCAGTTCGCAGTCGACAACAACTTCCAGGCTGACTTCGCCACTGGCGATATCACCCACACCCTGTTGATCGGCCTGGATCATCAACGCACCGATACCACCTACACCTCGATTTTCGGTGACGGGCTGACAACCAACATCAACAACCCCATCTACGGCCAACCGATAGTACGTCCGGACCGCTCGACGGCGTTCTACGACTACAACCAGAAAACTGTGCAGACCGGCCTCTACGTGCAGGACCAGATGGCCCTGGATCATTGGCGCCTGACCCTCGGCGGTCGTGAAGACTGGGTGCATCAGAGCACCACTTACTTCAACAAGAACGACGCGACGAACACCGACCGCAACAAGAATTTCAGTGGCAACGCAGCGCTGAGCTACGTGTTCGATTCGGGCTTCGTGCCATATATCTCTTACGCCGAATCGTTCCAGCCAGCGAGCAACGCCAACGCGTCGCCTACCGAATCCTACAAACCCACCGAAGGCAAGCAGTGGGAACTGGGGATCAAGTATCAGCCACCCGGCTCAAACACTCTGTTGAGCGCTGCTGTCTATGATCTGACCCAGAAAAATGTACTGGTGACCACCACCATCGCTGGCAGCATCCCGGTCACTAATCAGACAGGCGAAGTCAAGGTCAAAGGCCTGGAGCTGGAAGCAGTGTCGGACGTGACCGAGAACCTGAAAGTTATCGCGGCCTATACCCTGGCCAAGTCCGAGGTGCAAAAAGGTGACTACAAGGGCAACCGCTTGCAACTGATGCCTAACCAGAAGGCCAGCCTGTGGACCGACTACACCTGGCACGACGGCGTATTGGACGGTTTCGGCATCGGTTTTGGTGCCCGCTACACCGGCAATACGTATGGCGACCAAGGCAACACCTGGCTGGGCAAGGCCGATGCCAACACCGTTTTCGATGCCGCCGTACACTACGACCTCGGCCGCCTGGACAACAGCCTCAAGGGCGCATCGGTGAAACTGAACGCCACCAATCTGTTCGACAAGGATTACATTTCGACCTGCGATGGCTTCTATTGCTACTACGGCGACCAACGCAGCGTCGTCGCCAGTGCCACCTATCAGTGGTAACGCGCTGAGCTGACCTGCTCCACAACCAGGCCGTCCCACAAGGGCGGCTTTGGCTTGTCTGAAGGCTATGAAATGAAAAGCAAAACCATCCGTCGCTGGTCCTTTATCCACACGTGGACCAGCCTCATCTGCACCGTATTCCTGCTGATGCTGGCCCTCACCGGGTTGCCGCTGATCTTTCACCACGAGATCGATCACCTGCTGGGCAACGAGCCCGAACTCAAGCAGATGCCAGCCGATACGCCGCAACTCAATCTCGAACAACTGGTGAGCGCAGCGCTGGCTCATCGACCCGGTGAGGCCATGCAGTACCTGGCCTGGGACGAGGATGACAAGAACGGCGTGATCGCGATCATGGCGGCCACCGCGGGTACCGAGCCCAACTCGTCCCACACGTTCATGCTCGACGCCCGCACCGGGGAGAGCGTGGAGATGCCGTCGGCCAATGGCGGCTTGACGATGTTCCTGCTGCGTCTGCATGTAGACATGTTCGCCGGTCTGCCGGGCAAATTGCTGCTGGCGTTCATGGGCCTGTTGTTTGTACTGGCGATTATCTCCGGCACGGTGTTGTACCTGCCGTTCATGCGCCGCCTGAAATTCGCCACCGTACGCCAGGACAAATCCACACGCCTGCGCTGGCTTGACCTGCATAACCTGATCGGTGTGGTCACGCTGACCTGGGCACTGGTGGTGGGGGTCACCGGCGTGATCAGCGCCAGCGCGGACCTGATTATCGCCGCCTGGCGCAGTGACAGCCTTACGGCGATGGTCGCGCCTTACAAAAATGCCGCGCCGCTGACCTCACGCGCCCCCGCCACTACCCTGCTGAAGATTGCCGAACAGGCTGCGCCCGGCATGACACCGGACTTTATCGCCTTCCCCGGCACGCGCTTTTCCAGCGAGCACCACTACGCCGTCTTCATGAAGGGCAGCACCCACCTGACTTCACACCTGCTGACTCCAGTACTGATCGACGCCAGCAACCTGCAAGTGACCGCCGTCGGCGAACGACCGTGGTACCTGGATGCCATGGGCATGTCCCAGCCCCTGCACTTTGGCGACTACGGCGGCATGCCAATGAAAATCCTCTGGGCGGTGCTCGATGTGTTGACCATTATCGTGCTGGGTAGCGGCGTATACCTGTGGCTGGTGCGACGCAAGGCGGCCAAGGCATGAAGCCCCGGCAGTCGAGTTTCTGGAAGGTGTTCGGGGTGCCGCTGGCCATTGGTGTGCTGAGCGCGGCGGGTCTGTTCGCCGCGCTGCTGGGGGATGGGTTGTGGGATTCATTGAGCTGGATCGGCCTGGGCATACCCGTGGCTATTGGAACATGGGCATTGCGCAGCAAGCGACCCAGCCGACGGTTTAAGCCTTAAGGCAGGTGGCAGGGGGAACAACGCAACAATCTGCGCCACCAGACGCGTTCTTATCTGCCGGTCCTCGCGCAACCCCAGCGACCTACTCATGCGCCGCCTCCAGGCCTGGCTCCAGCGGTGCGGCGGCCTTGCGTTTGCCTACCCCGTACCAATCCAGTTTGCGTGTCAGCACCATCACCGTACCCAACAGGCCGAACAGCAGCAGCGAGCCCATCAGCAACGCGTAATCCTCGGCGCTCAACAACCCGTACAGCAAGCCATACAACGCCGCCAGCCCCGCTGAAAATCCCAAGCCATGGACGACACTGCGCAGGACATGGCAGACATAAAAGCCAATCAACAACACGCAGGCACTGGCCGATATCAGGTACGCCAGGGCGAAGCCTAAGTGTTCGGACAACGACAACAGCAGCAGGTAGAAAAACGCCAGGGCGACCCCCACCAGCGCGTACTGGATCGGGTGTACAGCCAGGCTCTTGAGCACCTCGAAGAGGAAAAATCCGGCGAATGTCAGGGCGATAAACAACAGCGCATATTTGATCGCCCGATCGCTCTTGAGGTACTGGTCCACCGGGTCGATAAAGTTCACGCCAAAGCTGCGTCCGTTGAAATCCTCACAGCCACGTTCCGACAGGCAGCCGCGCAAGGCCTCTTCCAGGTTGGTGGAGAAAAACGAGGTCTGCCAGTTGGCGCTGAAGCCTTGATCAGTGATTTCACGCTGGGCCGGCAGGAAGTTGCCGACAAAGCTGGGATGAGGCCAGTTGGACGTCAGCTTGACCTGACTGGTCTTGCCCACCGGCAACACTTGCAACTGTTCGGTGCCTTGCAGGCGCAGGTCGAAGGCAAAATCCAGCGATGCCGGTTTTTTGCTGTCGAGCACCGGCAGTTGCACACTCACGCCTTCACCCAGCCATGGGGTTTGCGTACCTGGGGTGAACTCCAGGCGCTGGCTGCCCAGTTCCAGCGTCAGGGCATTTTCGATGCCACGGATGTCGCTGATGCCCACTGCCAGAAACGCCGGGTCAAACTGGTAGTCGGCAAAGTTCTCCTTGATGCCCAACTGTTCCGGCAACACAAAACGACCGCTGATGCGGTTGTCGGCATGGAACAGCCGTGCCTGATAAATCCCCCGCGCTCGCAGTTCGGTCTGCACCTGGCCGTCGAGTTCAAAGTGCTCCGGCAGGAAGTACAGACGCCCGCGCACCTCGCGGGTTTCCTCGTAGCGCTTGTTGAGCTTTTCGTTGAGTTTCCACTCACGCACGGTCTTGCGGTACGGCACCACCATCACCGGCCCGCTCACCTGCTGGCTGTAGCTGGAGCTGCGGGCAATGTCCATCAATACGCCGTCGCGCAGTTGCTGGCGTTCATTGATGATGCCGTCGATCATCAGCAACGGAATCAGCAACAGCAGGATCAGCAGCGCGATAGCGCCCAGTTTGAATAGCAGGCTGCGGTTCATGGGTCTCTCCCTGTTTTGATGAGGGAGAGTCTGCGAGCCGACTGTGGGTAATTTATGAGGGCAATGTGGAGACTGTGTGGAGATGCAGCACAACCTGCACGCCACCGGGCACGTTGCCGATCTGCAATGAGCCGCCGTGTAACTTCACGACTTCTTCGACAAAATTCAGGCCCAGGCCCGTGCTCTTGCGACCATTGGCCGGACGCGGCAAGGAATAGAAACGCTCGGTCAGTCGCGGCAAGGCGTATTCGGGAATCGCTTCGGCCTGGTTGAACAGACTGACATGTACATCCTTGCGCTGCACCTGGACGCTGAAACGCAAGGTGCCGCCCGGCGGGGTGAAATCCAGGGCATTTTCCAGCAGATTGCCCAAGGCCTGGCGCAGCAGGAAAGGTTCGCCAAACAGTTTCACGTCGGCATCGATCAAGCACTCGATCTGCAAGCCGGCCTGTTCGATCCGCGCGCACTGCGCCTTGAGCACTTCATCCACCAAGGCGGCCAAAGGCACTGCAATTTGCTGCTCCAGGCCCTGGCGCTGCTCGACCTGGGCCAGGTTCAACAAACGCTCGATCAACTGCTGCAAACGCGCACTTTCACTGGCGATATTGCCGACAAACCGTTGCTGCTGGGCCGGGGTCATCTGCCCCTGCAACAGCTCCGCCGCACCGCGAATCGCCGCCAGCGGGCTTTTCAGCTCGTGGGTCAGGGTATGCACGTAACGTTCGACGTAGGCCTTGCCCTCCAGTTGCGTGCGCATGTGTTCCACCGCCGTGGACAGTTGCTCAAGCTCACCGCCGCGATAGTGCGGCAACTCGGCACGCCGGCCTTCGCTGACCGCCTGTGCGTAAGTGGTCAGGCGGTGCAGCGCGACACTCAACCACCACGACAACAACGCCCCCAGCAGCAACCCCAGCGCCACCAGCCCGGCGCCGTACCACAGCAAACGGCGTTCGGTGCGGTCGACATAGGGTTGCAGCGAACTGTTGGGCTTGGCCACGGTGACCACGCCGATGATCTGCCCGTTATCGCGGATCGGCGCACCGACGTGCATCACCGACGAGGCCGGATCTTCGGCATTGCTGCGGGTCGAACGTGCACCGTATTCACCGCGCAGGGTCAGGTAGACATCGTTCCATTTCGAATAATCCTGGCCCAGCGCCGCGCCGCTGGAATCGAGCAGCACGATACCCTTGGCGTCGGTGACATAGATGCGATGGTTGACCTGATTCTTTGCCAGGCCCCAGATGGTCGCACCCGGCTGTCTCTCCCCGTAAGCCTTGAGCATGGTCGGCCAGTGGCTCTGGCCCAGGGTGCCGTTCCGGACGTCGTCACGCAGGACTTCGGCCAGCAGGTTGGCGGTGTCCACCAGGGTTTCCTCGGTGGATTGGCGCACGCCGGGGCGAATCTCCTTCATCACCGTGTTCAGCACAAAATAGCCGGTCAAGCCGATAAACAGCGCGTACACCAGGAATATCCGCAACCCCAGGCGCATCAGGCGTGGCTCGGGCTGTAGCTGTAACCCAGGCCCCGGTGGGTCTGGATCGGCTCGGCATGCAGGGCGACGCCACGCAACTTGCTGCGCAGGCTCTTGATGTGGCTGTCGATATTGCGCTCGTAACCGGCATCGGCGGGCACGCCCACCGCATCCAGCAACTGTTCGCGGCTGAACACCCGCTCGGGTTGCTCCAGCAGGCAGTTGAGCAAGCGGAATTCATGACGGGTAAGGTTCAGGGCCTGGCCGCGATACTGGATCTGTACCCGCTCCGGGTCCACCTGGAACAGGCCGGTGCCGCCTGGGGCCACGACGGGTGAAACACGCTTGAGGATCGCCTTTACCCGCGCCGCCACTTCACGTGGGCTGAAGGGCTTGACTACATAATCGTCGGCGCCGATCTCCAGGCCCACCACGCGATCAATTTCAGCATCCCGGGCACTGAGGAACATCACCGGCACTTCGGTGAAACGGCGCAGTTGCTTGCAGGTTTCAAACCCGCTGATGTCCGGCAAGCCGATGTCGAGGATGATCAAGTCGGCGGGTGTCTGGCGCTGATGTTCCAGCGCGCCCTGGCCCAGGGTCAGCCAAGTTGTGGTGAAGCCTTCGCCCTGCAGGGCAAAAACCAACGTGTCGGCTATTGCCGCTTCGTCTTCGACAATCAGGATATGAGGCATGGCGTCCTGGCACAGGGGAGGCAAAGGTGAACGGTGCCCCATGCCTCATTGCGCGTCAATCAGCAGTCGGGCTTATCAGCCGTGTAACGACGGGCCGGGTTCACGGCCGCATCGAACTCGCGCAGCGCCTTGGCGCCGATCAATAGCGGATAGTTGAAACTGCTGCGGTCAGTGAGGTTGACCTCCACCGTACGCTTGACCTTGCCCAGGCACATCTCCAGTTCCACCACCGGGCGCTTGGCCACGCTCACGTCATCTTTTTCGTCTTCTTCGTCGGCACGGTTCTTGATCTTGCTGATGCGCGCGACCTTGTGTTCATAAACCTTGTTGCTCGCACCCTTGTCACTGAGGCGAAAACGTACCCAATCCTCGCCATCGCGGGTGAAGGTTTCGATGTCCCGGGCCGACAGCGAAGCCGTCAGCGCGCCGGTGTCCATCTTGGCCTTGAAGGTTTCACCGATTTCCGGCAACTGGATGTATTCGTAGCGCCCGTACAAGGTGGGCTCGGCGGCCATGATCGGCAAGGCGACGAGAGATAACAGGGCAAGGAGGGATTTCACGTCTGAGGTTTCCTTGAAGTAAGTAGGCAAATACTAGACTGCAAACGCAGCCCAAAGTTGGATCTTTGCCCAGCATACCCAACACAAAGTGAAACATTCGTCAGGCGATTTGCGATTTGGCCTCTAGACTCAAGCTGCTTATCATGGCCAGCCCAACCGTTTTCAAGAGTTACTTATGCGCCGCCTGCTCACCGGCTGTTTCGTCACACTGCTGCTGTTGCTCAACACGCTAATCCTGATCGGCCCGCTGATGGTGTTCGCCCTGCTCAAGCTGGTGGCGCCCGGGCGCTGGCGTGACCATGCCTCGGGAGCGGTGATGTGGATCGCCGAAACCTGGGCCGAAATCGACAAGCTGATCTTCGCCCTGTGCATCCCCACCCAATGGGACATCCGTGGCGGCGATGGCCTGCGCAGCGACACTTCATACCTGGTGATCAGCAATCACCAATCCTGGGTCGATATCCCGGCGCTGATCCAGACCCTCAACCGACGTACGCCGTTCTTCAAGTTCTTCCTGAAAAAGGAACTGATCTGGGTACCCTTCCTGGGGTTGGCCTGGTGGGCGCTGGATTACCCGTTCATGAAGCGCTACACCAAGGCGTTCCTGGCCCGGCATCCGGAACTGGCGGGGCAAGACCTGAAAATCACCAAGCAAGCCTGCGAGCTGTTCAAGCGCCAGCCGGTGACCGTGGTCAATTACCTGGAAGGCACGCGCTTTACCGAAGCCAAGCGCACGCAACAAGACTCACCCTTCACCCGCCTGCTCAAGCCCAAGGCTGGCGGCGTGGCGTTCGTGCTGGCGGCGATGGGCGAACAGCTGGACGCGATCCTCGATGTCACCGTGGTTTATCCACAGGACAGGATTCCGGGTTTCTGGGATTTGATCAGCGGCGCGGTGCCCCGCGTGATCGTCGATATCCGCACCCGCGAGCTGGATCCAGCGTTGTGGCAGGGGGATTACGAAAACGATCCGGCATTTCGCCAGACCGTCCAGAACTGGGTCAACCAGCTCTGGATGGAGAAGGATGCGCGCATCGAAGCACTGCGCGCCGGGCACATTTAGCTGCCGGTGCCCCAGGCCTGGGCCAGCTTGCCCAACAGGGAGCTGTCGGCACCCTGGCCGCCCAGGTACTGGAGGATCACCGGGGCAAACTTGCCGACCATGCCACTGTCCATACCCAGCGCACTGAACGCGGTGTTCAGGTCATTGGTGGTCTTCACGTTACCCAACAGGCCATCCAAGCCCGAAATCTTGCTGCCGCCTTCCTGGCCAAGCACGCCACTCAGTGCCCCGAGGCTGCCAAGGGCGTTACCGCCTGCGAGCTTGTCCAGGCCTGGTACGTTCTTGGTCAGCTGCGAATAATCACCGCCACCCAATTGGTTCTTGGCCAGCCCCAGCATGGCGCCGGTGCCGCCCACGGCCTGCTCGGGGGTGACGTTCAGCTGTGATGTCAGGGCACTCAACAAACCGGCGGTTTCGGTGGTCGGCGCTGCGGCTGCCGCTTTGTTGTTACCTTGGGCACCGGAAACGGCATTGGCTACGTCACCCAGGCTGAAGCCCGCTGCGAACGCCGGGCCGGCCGCCACGCTCAGCAAGCAGGACAAGGCAAAACCGCGTGAAATCTTCATGAATGCAACCTCGAGAAATAGGAGAGCTAAAGCAGGCGTTGGACTGGCTCCCCCGTGCATTGTTCCCGGTGGCAGATTAGTTCAGAAAACCCGGCCACACGGCGCCAAACGCAAATGGGCGACCCAAGGGTCGCCCATTTGCCTGGCCTGCGCTTATGCCGCGCTGAACAGCTTGTGTGGATCGATCACAAATTTCTTCGGTACACCGGCATCGAATTCGCCGTAGCCACGTGGCGCGTCATCCAGGCTGATCACCTGCACCCCTACGATCTCGGCAATATTGATGCGATCCCACATGATCGCCTGCATCAGTTGGCGGTTGTACTTCATCACCGGGGTCTGGCCGGTGTGGAAGCTGTGGGACTTGGCCCAGCCCAGGCCAAAGCGAATGCTCAGGCTGCCCATTTTCGCGGCAGCGTCGACAGCGCCAGGATCTTCGGTCACATACAGGCCCGGGATACCGATCTTGCCCGCCACGCGCACCACGCCCATCAGCGAGTTGAGCACGGTGGCCGGAGCTTCAGCCTTGACGCCTTCATGCCCATGACCACGCGCTTCGAAGCCAACCGCGTCAACGGCGCAATCGACTTCCGGCTCGCCCAACAGTGCAGCGATCTGTTCGTGCAACGGGGTGTCGTTGGACAGGTCGGCAATTTCAAAACCCTGGGCCTTGGCGTGGGCCAGGCGGATCGGGTTGACGTCGCCGATGATCACCACCGCCGCCCCCAACAGCCGCGCCGAAGCCGCAGCGGCCAGGCCGACAGGGCCGGCGCCGGCAATGTAGACGGTGCTGCCTGGGCCTACGCCTGCAGTCACTGCACCGTGGTAGCCGGTGGGAAGGATATCGGAGAGGCAGGTCAGGTCACGGATCTTCTCCATGGCCTTGTCGCGATCCGGCAGTTTCAACAGGTTGAAGTCGGCGTAAGGCACCAACGCGTATTCCGCCTGGCCGCCGGTCCAGTCGCCCATATCGACGTAACCATAGGCACCGCCTGGTCGCGCCGGGTTGACGCTCAGGCACACGCCGGTGTGCATTTCCTTGCAGGAGCGGCAACGCCCGCAGGCGACGTTGAACGGCACCGAGACCAGGTCACCGATTTTCAGGTTCTCGACGTCGCTGCCCTTCTCGATGACTTCACCGGTAATTTCGTGCCCCAGCACCAGGCCGGTCTGGGCGGTGGTGCGACCGCGCACCATGTGTTGGTCGGAGCCGCAGATGTTGGTGGAAACCACGCGCAGGATAACGCCGTGTTCAATCTTCCTGCCCCGGGGGTCCTGCATTTTTGGATAGTCGATTTTCTGTACTTCGACCTGGCCGTTGCCCAGATACACGACACCACGATTACCAGACATGCTTTCACCTCGCTGTTGTTTTTATGGAACCGCGTTGCCTCTTGGGTGGCAGCGCGTTAAGTGCTCGGGTACAGATGCTGTTGCTTGTGTTGTTGCTGATGGCCTCATCGGGAGCAAGCCCCCTCCCACATTTTGGAGTGCGTTTCCCTGTGGGAGGGGCTTGGCAGTCAGAGCACCACCGTCCGATTGGCATTCAAGAAAACCCGCCGCTCGATGTGATACCCCACCGCACGAGCCAATGTCAGCCCTTCAATATCCCGCCCCTTGGCGATCAGATCCTCGGGGTAGTGGCTGTGATCCACCACCTCCACGCCCTGGGCGATGATCGGGCCTTCATCCAGGTCGTTATTGATGTAATGCGCGGTGGCGCCCACCAGTTTCACACCCTTGTTGTAGGCCTGGTGATACGGCTTGGCGCCCTTGAACCCCGGCAGCAACGAGTGGTGGATGTTGATGGCCTTGCCGTCGAGCTTGCGGCACAGCTCCGGCGACAGCACTTGCATGTAGCGCGCAAGGATCACCAGTTCGGCGCCGGTGTCTTCCACCACTTGCCATACCTGACGTTCCTGGGACGGTTTGTCGTTGGGGTCGAGGGGAAAGTGGTAGTAGGGAATCTGATGCCAGTCGGCCAAGGGTTTGAGATCTGGGTGGTTGGACACCACCGCGACCACGTCCATCGACAGTTGGCCGATGCGCTGGCGGTAGAGCAGATCATTCAGGCAGTGATCGGCCTTGGAGACCATGATCACCACTTTTGGCCGGTAGTTCGGCGCGACAAGTTCGAAGATCATCCCGAAAGCTTCACCACGCGTGGCCAGGCCATCGCGGAACGCCTGTTCATCGAAACCGTCGGGCTGACGGAACTCCACGCGAATGAAGAAACGGCCCGAGAGCCGATCATCAAAGGAATGGTGTTCGGTGACGTAGCAGCCCTGTTCGAACAGGTAGCGAGTGACCGCGTCCACCGTGCCGAGCACGCTGGGGCAGTCGGCGGTCAAGATCCATGTATCAGGTGCGCGGCTCATGATGCGGTGGCTCCTTGAATACGATGGGGTGTCAGGGGGATCGCCCCCTCACCCTAACCCTCTCCCCAGAGGGGCGAGGGGACTGACCGAGGTGTTCGGTCTTTATGCTGCAACCTGCAATATCGAGTCGAACTCAAGCCTGGAAAACGACCGAGATCAGCCCCCTATGCCCTCCGGGGAGAGGGTTGGCCCTCAGGCTTGGACGCTCAACCCAAATTCGGCCGAGGCATCCTGCAACCACAACCACCAGTAATCCGAGAAGCTGCGACGAATCAGCAGTTCCCAGGTGTCTTCAGCGGTATGGCGGATTACCAATTGCGACTTGGCGAACACCGTGCCCACCGCCTTGCCCACCGGGAAGTTGTCGGGGTGCACGTCGTAGCTGGTGGACTTCATCAGCACGTCGCGTACGTTCGGGCCACTGAGTTCGAGAATCTGCTGTCCACCGCTGACATTGACGATCTGGATATGCAACTCACCCAGGGCTTCACGCAGGCTTTTTTCGGCGGCGAATTCTTCACCGCCGGGGACGATCAGCAACCACTCATCCGGGCCGAGCCATTGCAGGCTGGTTTGGTCTTTGACGATTACTGCCAGGGCGCCGGGAAGTTCGATTCCCAGGGCCTTGTGCACACCGGCGCAGAATGCGGCGTCATGGCCATCGCCACGGATAGTGAGGTGGCCGAGGAGTTTCTTTTCACGCACGGTCACGCCAGCGTTCTTGCGACCCTTGCCCACCAGGCTGGCGAGGTCGGCATGGTGCAACGACGACTCGGCCTTGGCGCCGGTGGTGGGGCGTTGTTGGTAAACATTGGCTGCTGTCATAAAGCACCTTTCCTGAATTCTGTTGTGCGGCTACTGGCGCCATCGGGAGCAAGCCCCCTCCCACATTTTGAAATGCATTCACCTGTGGGAGCGTGCTTGCTCGCGATGGCCGCGACTCGATCTATCAGATGTTCTGCCGCTCACCTTTCGGGTCGAAGAACACCGAGGAAACAATCTCTGCCTCGATCACGCTGCCATCTGCCTGCGGCGAAAACACCCGTTCGCCGATACGCTTCAAGCCGCCCTTGACCACCGCCATCGCAAACGAATAGCCCAGGGAGTTGTGCGCATAACTTGAGGTGACGTGACCCACCATCTTCATCGGGATCGTCTGCTTCGGATCGAACACCAACTGCGCGCCTTCCGGCAGCCACACCTTCGGATCAATCGGCTTGAGACCCACAAGCTGCTTGCGTTCTTCACGCACACAGTCTTCGCGGTTCATCCCGCGCCAGCCAATCCACGAGAACGGCTTGGTGCGACCCACACACCAACCCATGTTCAAGTCGTCCGGGGTCATCGAACCATCGGTGTCTTGCCCGACAATGATGAAGCCCTTCTCGGCCCGCAGTACGTGCATGGTCTCGGTGCCGTACGGGGTCAGGTTGTACTTTTTGCCGGCTTCGACGATCTGTTCCAGCACGCCCATGGCGTAGTCGGCCTGCACGTTGACTTCGTATGACAGTTCGCCGGTAAACGAGATGCGGAACACGCGCGCCGGTACACCGCCCACCAGGCCTTCTTTCCAGGTCATGAACGGGAAGCCGTCCTTGTCCAGGTCGATGTCGGTGACTTCGCTCAACAGCTTGCGGCTGTTGGGCCCGGACAACGTCATCGTCGCCCAGTGGTCAGTGACCGAGGTGAAGTACACCTTGAGGTCCGGCCATTCGGTCTGCTGATAGATTTCCAGCCACTGCAACACACGCGCCGCGCCGCCAGTGGTGGTGGTCATCAGGAAGTGGTTGTCGGCCAGACAGGCAGTGACGCCGTCGTCGAACACCATGCCATCTTCCTTGCACATCAGGCCGTAGCGGGCCTTGCCCACGTCGAGCTTGGTCCAGGCGTTGCTGTAGATGCGGTTGAGAAACTCGCGGGCATCCGGACCCTGGATATCAATCTTGCCGAGGGTCGAGGCGTCCAGCAGGCCGACGCTGTCGCGCACTGCCAGGCATTCGCGTTTGACCGCGGCATGCAGGTCTTCACCGTTGCGCGGGAAGTACCAGGGGCGCTTCCACTGGCCGACGTCTTCAAACTCGGCGCCGTTTTTCACGTGCCAGGCTTGCAGTGCGGTGTAGCGCACCGGCTCGAAGATATGCCCACAGTGACGCCCTGCAATCGCGCCGAAGGTTACCGGCGTGTAGTTGGGACGGAACATGGTGGTGCCCATCTGCGGGATGGTCACGTTCAGGGATCGGGCGGCAATGGCCAGGCCGTTGACGTTGCCCAACTTGCCCTGGTCAGTGCCGAAGCCCAGCGCAGTGTAGCGTTTGACGTGTTCCACCGACTCAAAACCTTCACGGGTCGCCAGCTCGATAGCCGCGGCGGTCACGTCGTTCTGCAGGTCGACAAATTGCTTGGGCGCCCGTGCCGTGGTTTTTTCATGCGGCACCTGGAACAGCGCCAGAGTTGGCTCCTCCAGACGGCTCAAGGCTTTGGGCAGCACACCCTCTACTGGTGCAAAACCGGCTTCGCTGGCCGCGCGCACGCCGCCCTCAAAACCGTCTGCCAAGGAATCACCGAGGCCGTACACGCCATTGATGCCACCGACGCACACACGTTTCTGTGGTGCTTCGCCCGGTACGAAACCCAGAATGTCTTCACGCCAGGTCGGCTTGCCGCCCAGGTGCGAGGCAAGGTGGACCACCGGACTGTAGCCGCCGGAACTGGCTACCAGGTCGCAGTCCAGCCACTCGCCGGGGCTGGTGACTTTATGGGCCTTGACATCAATCGCAGCGACGCGCACGCCGGTCACGTGCTTGCTGCCACGCGCCTCGATCACGGCGCTGCCGGTGAGGATGCGAATACCTTTGGCGCGGGCCTCTTCCACCAGCGCGCCACGCGGGTTGTGGCGTGCATCGGCGACGGCGACCACTGAAAGGCCGGCGTCGAACCAGTCCAACGCAACACGGTAGGCATGGTCGTTGTTGGTCGACAACACCAGTTTCTTGCCCGGTGCCACGCCGTAGCGACGCACGTAAGTGGAGACCGCACCCGCGAGCATGTTGCCCGGCACATCGTTGTTGCCGTACACCAGCGGACGTTCGCACGCACCGGTCGCCAGCACTACGCGCTTGGCACGTACGCGATGAATACGCTGACGCACCACGCCAATCGGCGCACGGTCACCGAGGTGATCGGTGAGGCGCTCGTGAATGGTCAAAAAATTATGATCGTGATAGCCATTGACGGTGGCGCGGGGCAGCAGCACCACGTCCGGCAGGGCCTTGAGCTCAGCGATCACGCTGGCGACCCATTCGGTGGCAGGCTTGCCGTCGAGGCTTTCGCGGGAGTCCAGCAGCGAACCGCCGAACTCTTCCTGCTCATCGGCAATGACTACCCGGGCACCGCTGCGCGCGGCCGCGAGTGCAGCAGCCAGGCCGGCAGGGCCGGCGCCGACTACCAGCACGTCGCAGTGACGGTTGAAGTTGTCGTAAGTGTCCGGATCGTTTTCAGTCGGTGAGCGACCCAGCCCGGCGGCCTTGCGAATGTACTTCTCGTAGGTCATCCAGAACGATTGCGGGTACATGAAGGTTTTGTAGTAGAAACCCGGTGGCATCAGCTTGCCGCCGACTTTGCCGAGAATGCCCATCATGTCGTTGTTGACGCTCGGCCAGCCGTTGGTGCTGGTGGCAACCAGGCCCTGATACAACGCCTGCTGCGTAGCGCGCACGTTGGGAATCTGGGTGGCTTCAGTGGCGCCGATCTGCAGCACCGCGTTCGGCTCCTCGGCACCGGCGGCAAAGATGCCCCGTGGACGCGAGTATTTGAAGCTACGACCAATAATGTCGACGCCGTTGGCCAGCAAGGCAGCAGCCAGAGTGTCGCCTTCATAGCCTTTGTAGCTCTGGCCGTTGAAGGTGAAGGTCAGGACTTTATTACGGTCGATCCGGCCACCGTTGGACAGGCGATTGATCTGGCTCATACCTTCTCTCCAGAAGCCTTGGCGGTGAATTGCGGCTGGGTGCCAATCTTGTAGGTTTCAAGAATTTCGTAGGTGACGGTGTCGCGGGTGGCGTTGAAATACTGGCGGCAACCGGCGGCATGGATCCACAACTCGTGATGCAGGCCGCGGGGGTTGTCGCGAAAGAACATGTAGTCGCCCCACTCTTCATCTGTGCAGGCATTGGGGTCCAGCGGACGCGGAATATGCGCCTGGCCGGAAGCGTGGAATTCCTCTTCGGAGCGCAGTTCGCCACAGTGAGGACAGAAGATATGCAACATAGGAATTTCTCCTGTTAGTGGGCGACAGCCGCAGCGCCGTGTTCGTCGATCAACGCACCGTTGTGGAAACGGTCGATGGAAAAAGGTGCGGCCAGCGGGTGCATTTCACCCTTGGCCAGGCTGGCGGCAAACACGTTGCCCGAGCCCGGCGTGGCCTTGAAGCCACCGGTGCCCCAACCGCAGTTGAAGAACATATTTGGCACCGGCGTCTTGGAGATGATCGGGCAGGCATCCGGCGTGGTGTCGACGATGCCGCCCCATTGGCGGTTCATGCGCACCCGCGAGAGCACCGGGAACATCTCGACGATGGCCTGGATGGTGTGCTCGATCACCGGGTACGAGCCGCGCTGGCCGTAGCCGTTGTAACCGTCGATACCGGCACCGATGACCAGGTCGCCCTTGTCCGACTGGCTGATGTAGCCGTGTACGGCGTTGGACATGATCACACTGTCGATAATCGGCTTGATCGGCTCCGACACCAACGCTTGCAGCGGGTGGGATTCGATCGGCAGGCGGAAACCCGCAAGCCCGGCCATATGCCCGGAGTTACCCGCCGTCACCACACCGACGCGCTTGGCGCCGATAAAACCCTTGTTGGTTTCCACGCCGATGCACACGCCGTTTTCCTTGCGAAAACCGATGACCTCGGTCTGCTGGATCAGGTCCACGCCGAGTGCGTCAGCCGCACGGGCAAAGCCCCAGGCCACGGCATCGTGACGGGCCACACCGCCGCGCCGTTGCACGGTGGCGCCAAGGACCGGGTAGCGAGTGTTTTTCGAGCAGTCGAGGTAGGGAATCTCATCGGCCACTTGCTGGGCATTGAGCAGTTCGCCATCGACACCATTGAGGCGGTTGGCGCTGACGCGTCGCTCGGAATCGCGAATATCCTGCAGGGTGTGGCACAAGTTGTAGACGCCGCGCTGGGAGAACATCACGTTGTAGTTCAGGTCCTGGGACAGGCCTTCCCACAGTTTCATCGCATGTTCGTAAAGGTGCGCCGATTCGTCCCACAGGTAGTTGGATCGAACGATAGTGGTGTTGCGCGCGGTGTTACCACCACCCAGCCAACCTTTCTCGACCACGGCCACATTAGTGATGCCGTGCTCTTTGGCCAAGTAGTAAGCGGTAGCCAGACCATGCCCGCCACCGCCGACGATGACCACGTCGTAGACCTTTTTCGGCGTGGGCGTACGCCACATGCGCTGCCAGTTTTCATGATGGCTGAGTGAGTGCTTGAAGAGGCCGAAACCTGAGTAGCGTTGCATAGTCATTACTCCAAAACCGCGCTCAGCGATAAACCGGGAAATCAGCGCACAGGGCGGACACATGCTTGGCCACATTGGCCTCGACATCGGCATCGCCGAGGTTGTCGAGGATGTCGCAGATCCAGCCAGCCAGCTCGATGCACTGCGCCACTTTGAAACCACGGGTGGTCACCGCCGGCGTACCGATGCGCAGGCCCGAGGTCACGAACGGCGACTGCGGGTCATTGGGCACCGCGTTCTTGTTGACGGTGATGTGCGCACGACCGAGGGCGGCGTCCGCCTCTTTGCCGGTAAGGCCCTGACGAATCAGGCTGACCAGGAACAGATGGTTATCGGTACCGCCGGACACTACATCGTAGCCGCGCTGGATAAACACGCCGGCCATGGCCTGGGCGTTATCGATCACCTGTTGCTGATAGACCTTGAAGCCGGGTTCCTGGGCTTCCTTGAAGCACACCGCCTTGCCAGCGATCACGTGCATCAGCGGGCCGCCCTGGGCGCCGGGGAATACCGCAGCGTTGAGCTTCTTTTCAATCTCTTCGTTGGCCTTGGCCAGGATCAGCCCGCCACGTGGACCGCGCAGGGTCTTGTGGGTGGTGGTGGTGACCACGTCGGCATATGGCAGCGGGTTCGGGTACAGGCCGGCGGCGACCAGGCCGGCGACGTGGGCCATGTCGACGAACAGCAGCGCACCGACCTTGTCGGCAATCTGGCGGAAGCGCGGGAAATCCAGGGTCTTGGAATAGGCGGAGAAACCGGCAACGACCATCTTCGGCTGGTGCTCGACGGCCAGGCGCTCGACTTCGTCGTAGTCGATCAGGCCGGTGTCGGTATTGATCCCATATTGCACTGCGTTGTACAGCTTGCCCGAAGACGACACCTTGGCGCCGTGGGTCAGGTGGCCGCCGTGGGCCAGGCTCATGCCGAGGATGGTGTCACCGGCTTGCAGCAGGGCCAGGTACACCGCGCTGTTGGCGGATGAGCCCGAATGCGGCTGGACGTTGGCGTAATCGGCACCGAACAGCTGCTTGGCGCGCTCGATGGCCAGGGCTTCAACCTTGTCCACGTGCTCACAGCCGCCGTAGTAGCGCTTGCCCGGGTAGCCTTCGGCGTATTTGTTGGTGAGGCCGCTGCCTTGGGCCTCCATGACGCGCTTGCTGGTGTAGTTCTCCGACGCGATCAGCTCGATATGATCTTCCTGACGCTGCTCCTCGGCATTCATCGCCGCCAGCAGTGCGTCGTCATATCCCTGGATCTGGTCTTGTTTGCTGAACATCGCGTCTCTCCCAGCCTTTCGTATTGTTGAGGCCCGTGCAGGGCCCTTTGATGCGATGGTAGGGCTGGCGCAGACAGGTCAAATGCCTACGGACGCCACGCAAAGGTGCGTTTACGACATTGCACGAGCGCCACAGAACAAATGTGAGAGCGGGCTTGCTCCCACAAGGGGTTAGATGGTGATTTGGCGTACCACTAGCAACAGCAGGAAATGCAGCGGGTAAAGGGCATAGGCCCAGCGGCGCATGGCCGGGGGCGAGGCGTTTTTGCCATGTCGCAATAAGACCAACCCGGCCAAAGGCGCAATCAGGCACATCGCCAACCCCGACAGCGCCACGCCGTTGGCGCTATTGAGCAACATCTGCCATTGATTGGCAGCCACACACACCAACCCCGGTACCACACTGAAGTACCAGGGGCGACTGAACACCAACAGCATGGCCAGCGGCAGCAATACGCCGAAAAAACCGAACATCAGCTGTGTGGAGAATACAGCGGCCACTGTCACGGCAATCAGCGCCAATCCTCTGTCAAAAATCGCCTTCTGCTGCCAACCCCGCGCAACGAGCAAGCCCAGGGCCAGGGTCGGCAGCACGTTCAACGTATCGGCATCGGCGATAAACATCCGGTACGGTACTTCACTGATCAGACTGAACAGCAGCAACCACCCCAGGTACCGCCATCGACCGTTCACGGGCGCGTTTGCGACCCGCTGCAAATTGGCCGCAATCGCCAGGCAAAACCACGGGAACGCCAGCCGGCCAGGGACATACAGCCCATCGAGGCTCAAGCCGACATAGCGCAGGTGATCGAGCACCATGCACAGCAGCGCCAGCCATTTCAGCAAATCCAAAGCGCCATCACGGACACGTCCGACAGGCATCGTTTCAGTACCGTGCATAATTCCCCAACGACTTTGCATTTACAGTACGTGCGTGCGCCAGACATTCTTGGTTAAAGTGCGCACCAACATCGACCACAGGAACGGGCCATGACCGACAAGAGCCAACAATTCGCCAGTGACAACTATTCCGGCATCTGCCCGGAGGCCTGGGCTGCCATGGAACTCGCCAACCAGGGCCATCAACGCGCCTATGGCGATGATGAATGGACCCACCGCGCCGCCGACGGTTTCCGCAAACTGTTCGAAACCGATTGCGAAGTATTCTTCGCCTTCAACGGCACCGCCGCAAACTCCCTGGCCCTGTCTTCACTGTGCCAGAGCTACCATAGCGTGATTTGCTCGGAAACTGCCCACGTCGAAACCGACGAATGCGGCGCGCCGGAGTTTTTCTCCAACGGCTCCAAGCTGCTCACCGCGCGTACCGAAAACGGCAAGCTGACCCCCGAATCAATCCGCGAGATCGCCCTCAAGCGCCAGGATATCCACTACCCCAAGCCCCGCGTGGTGACCCTGACCCAGGCCACCGAAGTCGGCAGCGTGTACACCCCAGAAGAAATCCGCGCCATCAGCGCCACCTGCAAGGAACTGGGCCTGAACCTGCACATGGACGGCGCGCGTTTCTCCAACGCCTGCGCATTCCTCGGGTGCTCGCCGGCGGACCTGACCTGGAAGGCGGGCGTGGACGTACTGTGCTTTGGCGGTACAAAAAACGGCATGGCCGTCGGCGAAGCGATCCTGTTCTTCAACCACAAACTGGCCGAAGACTTCGACTATCGCTGCAAACAGGCCGGCCAGCTAGCGTCGAAAATGCGCTTCTTGTCGGCCCCGTGGGTGGGCCTGCTGGAAAACGACGCCTGGCTCAAACACGCACGCCACGCCAACCACTGCGCCCAACTGCTGAGCAGCCTGGTGGCGGATATCCCCGGCGTGGAATTGATGTTTCCGGTGCAGGCCAACGGCGTATTCCTGCAACTCTCGGAGCCGGCCATCGCCGCGCTGACGGCCAAAGGCTGGCGCTTCTACACATTTATCGGCAAAGGTGGCGCACGTTTCATGTGTGCATGGGACACCGAAGAGGCCCGCGTGCGGGAACTGGCGGCAGACATCCGGGAAGTGATGGGCGCTTGATCGCTCGCCGCAACAGAATGCCCGCGATAGCAGGCATTCTGTTGGATCCACCCACTCAAAGTGGCATGGGCTTGAGCTGCTCCCATTGATCGATGGGCCCCGGGTTTTGATCGTAGGCCCCGCCCGCAAATCTGACCGCCAATTTGTTCACCGCATTCAACGCGGTCGTCACCGCCCCTTCGGCCCAGCCTCCCGTCCAGGACACATCGTCCCCGGCCAGAATAAAACCGTCCGGACTGCCCTCGTCGACCCCGCTCATAAACTGCGAAAACAACCTGCGCTGATATTCATATTGCCCCGGCAGATTCATTTTGAAGGCACACAGGAAAAACGGCTGCTCTTCCCAATTGATCTCTACAAACGGGTCCGGGCTTGCGAAATGCGAAGCCAGGTTCAGGTCCGAGTCTCGGTACACTTCATCCAATAACGAAGTACAGAGGTCGACATGCGTCGGCAATGGAGCCGAACGATCGCCCAGGAACTTCAGGCTGTCATCATTCCAGGTATAGGAAAGAAACAGGCCACTGCCTTTGTGGGCTCCCGTGCTGCCCGAGTAATCCAACAGATAGGTGCCACGCGTGATACGGTCGGACAAGGTGACGCTCATCTTGTAGTGCCCATCAGGCCCGGTCTCCTTCCAGAATGACGTCTGCGTCGCCGCGAATATCTTCGCCGACTGCATGTAATGGGTGTACATCACCGCTTCCCAGGTTGGCCGGGACAACAGGCTGTCCATGGCCGCCAACCGGTCCTTGCCGCTCATGTAGCGAAACTTGTCGAGAATCCGTACGTGCGGGGTGTAGACCACACTTTCAAAGCTGTGGCAGGTGTCCAGCCCCGAAACGTTGTTATGGATAAGCACCTTGAAGCTGCCATCGGCCTGGCGTTCGACCTGTCGCACTTCCTGATTGAAGGGACTGCCGATGACCTCTTCGCTGAGACTTTTTACCGTGGCACCAGCAGGCCAGTGCGCCATCGAGTCACCCAGGGCTTGCGGTGATTGGCTCCACAAACGCCTGGGGAGTTCGGCAGAACCGTCGTACATCAAGAGATGGTTGGTATCCAGGCCCGTGTACAAAACCCGCAACACTTCCAAGAAGCAATTGGGATAGTCCGTGTTCCAGCCACCCGTCCCAAAACCTATCTGGCCGAACAGATCGATATCTGCGCGGCTCCATCCCGCCTTCTCGACCATGGCGGAAAAGAAGCTCAGGTTATCCCAGCCCTCCTCCAGGATGGCGTTCCAGATCGACTTGATCAGCGCCTGGTCGATGCGGCCTTCAGACATCGCCTGCTCCATTTCGGTAAACCGGATGGGGTCGATTTCAAGAAATACGTCGAAGAATTTATGTTCAATGTCCTCGTAGTTGGCAGGCAGGTCATCGCCTTCGTAGTAGGTTTGCTGGTTGTTGTAATCGACCACCGTACTGGCCGTCACCGGTGCGCCGGGGTTGGGAAAGTCGGTCGAATTGGCTGTCATGCCTACCTTGTCGAAGTAGTGCATCAGGGCCTTGCCCGACTTGGGAAAGCGCATGGCTCCCAGTTCACAGATCACACTGTTTTCAGGATCACCAACGTCGCCTACCACGCGGGAATAGAGCCTGCCGCCCATGCGGTCGGAGGCCTCGACTACCACCGGACGCAAGCCCATGCGCATTGCTTCATAAGCCGCGACCAGGCCCGCAACGCCGGCACCGACAATCAGCACTTGTTTACCGTAGGCACAAGGGTCGATATGGGCCAACGCCGAATTCGAAACCCGCGCCTTTTGCAGGTAGTTGGCGTAATGAAAGGGAAAATCCGGAATCAGTGCTGTAACCCCGAGGGTCAACAACCGGGAAGCATTTCTCACACGAGAGGGAACAGCCGACATGACAGGCATCCTTGCAAAGAGGGAAAAAAGTCCACCCTTCAATACAAGGCTAAAGGTGACAGCGACGGTTCGATACTCAGGGTAGAAGATGAGCCCGGCTGCGGATACATCGCTTCGAAATAAGCACACCGGGGCTGATGGCTGTTTGCACGGCGTCGGCTTACTTAAGGAAAGTCTGAAGTAATTATTTATAGATCACGATTCAATAAGCCCAACACTTACCCGATGCTCCGTTATTCAATCACTATAAAAACAACCGTGAACCTATGAACGCGCCTTCTCAAGAAACGACTTCCCCCGTCGCAACCGGCCTGAAGATCGAGACCCGCTCCATTGACTATGTCCCGCGCAACGAGCGCCATGGCAAAGTCTGGCACCAGGGGCCTTTCTGGTTCACCGGTAACTTTGTCCTGACCACCATGGTCACCGGGTTCACCGGTGCAGCGCTGGGCCTGAGCCTGGTGTATTCAATCCTGGCGATTGTCATCGGAGTGGGCCTGGGCACCTTTGCCATGGCCTTCCATGCCAACCAGGGTCCGCGCATGGGCTTGCCGCAGATGATTCAGTCGCGCGCCCAATTCGGCTTGCGCGGGGCGATCGTGCCGTTCATCGCGGTGGTTTTTGTGTACATCGGCTTCAATGTGTTCAACGTGATCCTGGCCACCGACGCCATCAATACCGTCCTGCCCGGGAACCGGGCGCCATGGTATGCCTTGATGATCATCCTGGCGGTGGTCATCGCGGTGGTCGGCCACGATCTGTTGCACACCGTGCAACGCTGGCTGACCTACGTGATGATCAGCGTGTTCGCCATACTCACCGTCTCGGCGCTGATAAGCCTGTCTGCCGATGCGGCGGTGGCCGATGCGCACTTTTCCTGGTCGGCGTTTCTGATCCAGCTCAGCGCCGCTGCCGGCTATCAAATCAGCTATGCCGTCTATGTCTCCGATTACTCACGTTATCTGCCGCATAAAACCCCATCGCGCAGCGTGATCTTCTGGACGTATCTGGGCGCCGCCGGCTCGGCCTTGTGGTTGATGTCCCTGGGTGCATTCCTCGCCTCCGCCCTGCCCTCTCCCGACGCCATCGGCAGTGTGCGCGCCGTGGGCAACCAGGTGATTCCGGGCTTTGGCACTTTTACCGTACTGATTGCAGTGCCTGCGCTGATCGGCATCATGGCAGTCAATTGCTATGGCGCCATGCTCACTGGTATCAGCGCCATCGACGGCTTTGTGAAGATCCAGCCACGGCTCAAGAGTCGCATCATTGGTATCGGCCTGGTGGCGGCGGTGATCTTCATGATCGCCCTGAGTATTCCCGATAGCTACCTGGATAGCTTCAACACCTTCGTGCTGCTGATGCTGTACTTCCTCGTGCCCTGGACAGCGGTGAACCTGGCGGACTTCTATGTAGTACGCAAAGGCCAATACGCAATCAGTGACATCTTCAATGCCGGCGGAATCTATGGCCAATGGGGTTGCGCGGGCCTGGTTGCCTATTGCATGGGGTTGCTGGCAATGGTGCCGTTCATGTCGTTGAGCTTCTATCAAGGTCCGGTTGCCGTGGCACTCGGGGGTGCCGATGTAGCATTTGTTGTCGGCCTGGCCGTTTCCGCAAGCCTCTACTGCTTGATGAGCCGCAACCTCGACCGTGATGCCGAACGTCGGGCCATTATCGCCAGCGAGGCCATTCTGGAAGGATCCGCGCAATGAGCACCGTAAGGGTTGTGTGCCAACAATTGGCGCCTCGCCTTGGGGAGACCGAACACAATCGCAACCTTGGCGCCAGGGCCATCAATGACGCCGCGATGCTGGGCGCGCAGGTGGTGGTGTTACCGGAACTGATGCAAAGCGGCTATGTGTTCAAGGATCGCCAGGAAGCGTTCGAACTGTCCGAGGCATTGGATGGCCCGACGCTCAGCCTGTGGAAAAGCCTGGCGGCAGAGCTCGATATCATCATCGTTGGCGGTTTTTGCGAACGCCTGGACGATGGGCAAGTCGCCAACAGCGCTGCGCTGGTCGAGCCCGAAGGCCGCTTGACGGTGTACCGCAAGGCCCACCTGTGGAACCGTGAAAAACTGATCTTCACCCCCGGCACCGCGCCGCCACCCGTGGTGCAAACGGCTGTCGGGCGTATCGCCATGGTTATCTGCTACGACCTGGAGCTGCCCGAATGGGTGCGATTGCCTGCGCTGGCCGGTGCCGAGCTGCTATGTGCCCCGGTGAACTGGCCGGATGCGCCGCGCCCGGCCAGCGAGCGACCAGGGGAAATCGTGCGGGTCCAGGCCAATGCGGCGGTCAACCGCATGTTTATCGCCGCCTGCGACCGCCATGGCGAAGAACGCGGCATCGACTGGGTGGGCGGCTCGGTGATAGTCGATGCCGACGGTTATCCACAGGCGGGCGGCAACGCCCATCGACATGAGCAGCGACTGGTGGCCGACCTGCCCCTGGCGCAGGCCAGGGACAAGTACATCAGCGCACATAACCACGTGCATCAGGACCGGCGCCCTGGGCTTTACTTGCCCTCGCCTTAAAACTCAATCCGCACATCACCCTTCGGCACGCTGCAGCACGACAGGATGTAACCCTCGGCTTCATCTTCCTCGGTGATCCCGCCGTTGTGCTCCATCTCCACTTCGCCGCCTAGTTTCATCACTTTGCAGGTGCCGCAAATGCCCATGCCGCAGGCTTTGGGGATCAGCAGGCCAAGCTTGGCGGCGGCGGCATGGACAGTTTCGCCCGGTGCCACGCGGATGCTCTTGCCCGACGAAATGAACTCCACCTGATGCAAATCCGCCAAGTCGATTTCCGGTGCATCCGCCGCTTGTTCCGCTTGCTCCACCGCATCGGCACGGGCTTCTGGTGGTGTCGCGCCAAAGGATTCCTCGTGGTAGCGGCTCATGTCGAAACCATTGGCTTCCAGCAGGCGCTTGACCGCGTTCATATACGGCGTAGGGCCGCAGCAGAAAACTTCCCGCTCCAAGAAATCCGGCACCATCAGTTCGAGCATTTTCTGGTTCAGATACCCCCGATAACCGGCCCATGGTTCGCCCAGCCCATGCTTTTCGCAGATCAGGTGCAGGCTGAAGTTATCGATCCGCGACGCCATATGCTCCAACTCGCGGTGGTAGATGATGTCTTTGGGTGAGCGAGCACTGTGGACAAACACCATGTCGACATTCGCGTTGGTGTCGTAATACCAGCGCGCCATGGACATCACCGGCGTAATACCGACGCCACCGCTGAGGTACAGCACTTTCGGATGGCTGAAGTCGATGGCATTGAACAATCCCACCGGCCCGTGTACCGCCAACTCTTGCCCTTCAAGCAACGTATCGTGCAGCCAGTTGGACACCTTGCCGCCGGGCACACGCTTGATGGTCACCGAGAAGCTGTAGGGCACCGACGGCGAACTGGAAATCGTGTAGGAACGCATGATCGGCTGGCCTTCGATTTCCAGCTCCAGGGTGACGAATTGCCCGGGCTTGAAAAAGAACAGGATCGGCTGGTCGGCCATAAAGCAAAAGGTGCGCACATCCCAGGTTTCCTGGATAACTTTGACGCAACGGACAATGTGCCGACCATTGACCCAGGTCTGGGTGGTGACCGGATTCAGGAAACTGTTGGACATGCTGTTCTCCACGGCCGTACGTCGGCTTTATGCTGGCGATTCTGCGTAAGGCTTACACCTGCCATTTACCTATCTGCGACATTCACATACTTATCGCGACCAGCCCCTGTACCAAGGGGGTTGCGCGTCGGGAACAGAGTGGGCCATGTCGCTCATGGACAAGGTTACGGGCAACGCCGGGCCCACACTCGCAGCCAACAATGACGCTTTCTTTACGCCTTGCATTGCACTAACCGTAGCCACTTATCCCGGCCACACAGAATGGCCTTGAGGACACACACGATGGACGTCACCGCAACTTTAAGCCTGGGCGATCCGCTGGAACCCGCACGCAAGGCCACCGCGCAGATGCTGCAAGAGCGCGAGCGCACCTTTTCCCTGCCCCAGCCGTTTTACTCTGATGAGCGGCTGTTCGATATCGATATGCAGGAGATCTTCCAGAAAGAGTGGTTGATCGCCGGCATGACCTGCGAAATCCCCACCAAGGGCAACTACCTGACCCTGCAAGTGGGCAAGAACCCGATCATCGTGATCCGTGGTGCCGAAGGCGTGGTTCACGCGTTCCACAACGTCTGCCGCCACCGTGGTTCGCGCTTGTGTACCAGCGACAAGGGCAAGGTCGCCAAACTGGTTTGCCACTATCACCAGTGGACCTACGAACTGGACGGTCGCCTGCTGTTCGCCGGCACCGAGATGGGTGCCGACTTCGACATGAAGCAATACGGCCTCAAGCCGGTGAACGTGAAGACCGCCGGTGGCTATATCTTTATCAGCCTGGCCGAGAACCCGCCGGCGATCGATGACTTTCTGTCGACGTTGAAGCATTACATGGAACCGTATGACATGGAGAACACCAAGGTGGCGATTCAAACCACCTTGTTCGAAAAGGCCAACTGGAAGCTGGTGCTGGAAAACAACCGCGAGTGCTACCACTGCAACGCCTCACACCCCGAGTTGCTGAAAACCCTGCTGGAGTGGGACGACGTTACCGACCCCCGCGCCGACCAGGCTTTCAAGGACCACGTGGCCGCCTCAGCCGCCGCCTGGGATGCTGAAAAAATCCCGTACGCCCACGCCAGCTTCGGCCTGCGCAACCGCATCGTACGTATGCCGCTGCTCAAGGGCACCGTGTCGATGACTCTCGACGGCAAGCAAGGCTGCCAGAAACTCATGGGCCGGATCAAAAACCCGGACCTGGGCTCGATGCGCATCCTGCACCTGCCCCATTCGTGGAACCACTGCATGGGCGATCACATCATCGTCTTCACCGTTTGGCCGCTCAGCGCCCAGGAAACCATGGTCACCACCAAATGGATCGTGCACAAGGATGCCGTGGAAGGTGTGGACTACGACGTGGAGCGCATGCGTCAGGTGTGGGACGCCACCAACGACCAGGACCGTCGCCTGGCCGAAGAGAACCAGCGCGGAATCAACTCCACCGCTTACCAACCCGGTCCGTACTCCAAGACCTACGAATTTGGCGTGGTGAATTTCGTTGATTGGTACAGCGAGCGGATGCTCAACAACCTGGGGGCCGAGCCAGCGCCATACCTCAAGGGCGTGGCCGCACACGAATAACTGACCCACCGCCGACCAAAAATGTGGGAACGGGCTTGTGTGGGAGCAAGCCCGTTCCCACACTCAGGGTTGCGCTGTACAAAAAACATCCTATAGCTCGCAAACCCTCTGGTATTCACGCTCCCAGCCTTTACCCAACAACTTATCCACAGAGCCACCCACAGCAATTGTGGGCAAGTACGGTTCGCTCTCGAAATAAAACCAAGAAAATCCGTGACTTATTCAAAAACCTCAATTTCATTCTCACCTGATCATTTTTTGATCTAAAGCTCGTACGCCACGTTTTATATGGCCTACAGCGGAGCGCAAACACCTTATCCACAGAAGCACCAACAGACTTTGGGGGCAACTTCGGCCGCTCTGTGGAAAACCTGCTGAAACCAAGCAAAATCGAGGCGTTGAAGAGACTTTTGCGCTGAATGAGCAATATTGAGCATATTTTGATCAATCGACTGAAAGCCTTTGTATACATGGCCTGTAGCGGATAGCAAACATCTTATCCACAGAAGCGCCAACAGACTTTGGGGGCAAGTCGAAATCGCGTTTTTGCTTTTTCCACAGGAAAATTTGAGCAAAAACCGCAAGTTAGGTTGGTGGTTTTTCGTACAGCGGGCTGCAGGCCTTTGTTTTCCTGGGATGCAAAGAGCCGCGAACAGGTTATCCACAGATGCGCCAACAGAGATTGTGGGTAATACAGTGTGTATCTGATCTCAGTGGTGCCTGCAGGCGTTTGGCTCGTGCGGACTACAACGTTCCGCTGTCTTTCCATAGCTGATTCAAATGCGTCTTTACGCAGTAAGACAGCGCCGTAGGACACCGGTAGATGCCTCTGGATGAACCTTCCTTTTCATCACTGACAACCCAGCCCGTGGGCTTGTGACGGGCGCGTCCCCCGTCGTTTCATCTCCAGTTCCGCTAATTGGCTTGCGAACTGGAGAGACGCACGGATGGATACAGGGTATTTCATTGGCCGGGGTGACAAAACCAGCTGCGGTGGCGAAGTTCTGGAGGGTGACAACAGGGTCAGTCTCTATGGCCTGCTTCATGCGTGCGAAGGAGACCGGGTTACCTGTGGGAAGGACGGGCAGGCGTATACGATTCTCGGCGGCATTTCCCATATAAGCAGTCATGGCCGGCATATGGCTGGCACGCTGGACAGCTTCAGCAGTTGCCCGTGTCGGGCCCAACTGATTCCGTCGGTATTCACCGTCAGCTACAGCAATGAAGGTTATTCATCGCAATCCACCGGACGTGCCGCTGAGCCGGCTCCGCCAACCCGAACCAGCCGCCCGGTTGCGACTTCCTACACAGCACCAAACAACCCAGCACCATTCACGTTCACGGACGTGCAAGGCGAGGAACCGGGCTTCTACGTGCCCTCCAAAAGCATGCCCCGCGAAGCACTGGAGGCCATGCTTTTTCCTGTGCCTGATCCAAGTGTGATGAGCAAGTTTTACGCGCTCAACCCGAAGATTGGCGATGTAAAAGCCGGCTCGATGATCGTGCTCGGCGATCCCCGAAACACTTCCTGTACCTACCAGGAAGCACAGCTGATGCAGGCCGCCCAGCAAGTCGAGGCAACCCTCGCGCCCCTCACGCCAGAGGAGGCTGACTTCCTGCATCGGCACGCTGCCGAAATCGCCAGCTTTTCCGGCCAGGGTTCGACCTGGCTGGGCGTCAGCGCCGTGATGATGGAAAAGCACCTGGCCAACCTGCGCGACACGCTCCAGGCCATGGAGCGCTTGCATCAGGAAAACTATCGCCGGCACGGTCATCTCAAATCAGCGCAATTCTTCGCCGATCGCCAGCACCTGTTCAAACAGCTGGACGCCCACCTGCTGAACTCCACCCGCCTGCGTGGCCAGACAACTTTCGGCGATCACCCGAAGTTGAAAACAGCGCTGGGTATTTCCAGCAAGAGCCTGGTGCATCACTGGGACAAGGCCGGTGCGCCGGGGCAGATTCCGGGGTATGCCGGGCATGTGGAGGCGATCGGTCGTGCGCAGAAGTACATGAAGACTGGCGGGTATATCGGAATTGGGGTGGGTGGGGTGTCGTCGTTGCTGGCGATTGAGCAGGTGTGTAATGGGAACTCCGGGGAGGCTTGTAAGAGAGTGAAGTTTACTGAAGGGGGTAAGTTCGGCTTGTCTACTGCTGGTGGTATTGTGGGTGGCTGGGCAGGCGGAATTGCCAGTGCTCCGATCTGCCTGGCACTTGGCATCTCTACCGGTATCGCGGGGGTAGTATGTGTCGCAGCCTTAGTTGGGACGGGCGCATGGGGAGGTACGACCGTCGGTGAGAAGGGCGGCGAAATGGCCGGTGAGATACTGTACGAAAAGAGTTTTCCATGATGACTGAGGAGTTCTGGAAGTCTTGGTTAGCTTTCTGGATTGTCGGCGGTATCCCAGGCCTGCTCGCAGTTGCTGGCATTGCATATAGTCTGTACCTAAGCCGCTGCCATCTGGACGCCATAAAGGATGCCTTGAAGAACAGCCGTTATATTTATCTTTGGGGCCCAAGTCTGGGGAAACGGGGCTTGTTGTGGTCCCTCTATGAAATAGCCAAAATCGCAGGGATGGTCGTGTGGCCTAGGGCCGATATCCACATTGGAAATGTAAACCCTGTCGATCTTGAAAACTTCCCGCCTCACCTGAAACGGCATCTGATCGTCAATATAACGCTCATGCTCACCTCCTTGGCCTGGATGGCCGCTGTAGCTGTACTGCTGAAGTTCAAATAACTAGATGATTGCGCTCCAAATTGAAACAGTCCTCAAGCCTTCCAGTCTTGACCTGGTACATCACTGGGACAAGGCCGGTGCATCGGGGCAGATTCCGGGGTATGCAGGTCATGTGGAGGCGATCGGTCGTGCGCAGAAGTACATGAAGACTGGCGGGTATATCGGAATTGGGGTGGGTGGGGTGTCGTCGTTGCTGGCGATTGCGCAGGTGTGTAATGGGGATTCCGGGGAGGCTTGTACGAGGGTCAGGTTTACGGAAGGGGGGAAGTTTGGCATGTCCACCATTGGCGGAACTTTAGCAGGAGGAATGGCCAAGTCTGCCAGCGGTTCAATCTGCGTAGCGCTTGGCGTTTCTACGGGTTTAGGAGGGGTTGTGTGTGTGGCGGCTTTAATTGGGACTGGCGCTTGGGTGGGTACAACTCTTGGTGGTATGGGTGGCGAATACATGGGTGACAAAGTCTACGAACTTATTCAGCCGTGACCAGTATCGACACTTGGTCGCCTTGGCTTGCAGTCATTATTACCGGTGGCCCGGGTTTGCTCGGGCTTGCAAGCATTTTATACAGCCTATACCTGAGCCGCCGCCACTTGGACGCTATGAAGGATGCCTTGAAAAACAGCCGTTATATTTATCTTTGGGGATCGAGCCTGGGCAAGCGAGGATTGATTTGGTCCCTTCTCGAGATAGCAACAATCACTGGGATGGTGATATGGCCGAAGGCCTACATCCAAATGGGAGATGTAAACTCTGCCGATCTTGAAAACTTCCCTCCTCATCTGAAACGCTTTCTGATCATCGATATCACGATGAAGATCGTTGCCTTTTCTTGGATGGCCGCCGTAGCTGTACTGCTGAAGTTCAGATGACTAGATGATTACGCTCCAGATTGAAACAGTCCTCAAACCTTCCAGCCGTGACCTGGTACATCACTGGGCCAAGACCGGTGCACCAAGCAGATTCCGGGGTATACCAGCCATGAGCAGGCGATCAGGCGTGCTGCCCCAATACAGAACAGCAGATGGAAAAGTCATCGTTTGCTGGCAATCAGCGAACCACCCCCTCCTCGATCAACAGCTTGAGGATCGCCTGAGCCCCCTCTTCGGCACTCACCCCCTTGAGTACTTGCCCACCGCCGCCACTGGCCTTGGCCGTTGCAGCCTTCATCCGATCAGCACCACTTTTGGCCTTGATCACCTTCAAGCGCTTGGGCCGGGGCTTGGCCGGCTGCAGTATGGCGCCTGTGAGTAACTCGTCCTCCATCACCTGCACTTCATGAGCCTCCAGCACGCCACGCCGGGCCGGGCCATACGCACTTTGCCGAGGTTTGGGGGCCGCGTTGTCCACCGTGGCTACAAACGGCAAGCGCACCTTCAAGCGGCGCCGCTGACCGCGTGGCAAGGCTTGCAGCACATGGGCCAAGCCTGCGTCGATGGATTCCACCTGGGCCAGGCCAACAATCAGCGGCCAACCCAACTGCTCGGCCAACAGGAACGGCAACATCCCCGAACCTTCACCGGTTTCCGCCTGGCTGCCGGTGAGGACGACCTGGGTCTCGGAGCCGCGCAAGTAATCGCTGAGTACCGGCAAGGCGTCGGCGCCCTCTGGTTGTTCCAGCACATACAGTTGCGCAAGCCCCATGCCCAGGTAGGCGCGCAGGGTCGGTTCGGCAATGTCGCCGGCGTGCAGCACTTGCAGGTTATCCCCAGCCAGCTGCAAACCCAGCTCCACCGCACGCGCATCCTGGTCGGCACGACGTGGCCGGCCGGAAGTCGGGTGGGCGCCGATGGACACCAGGCTGATTACATTGGTCGTCATGGCTATATCCTTTGCTTAAGCCGCATCGCGCGTGGCGCCGTTGCGGTAGGTTTCGACCGCCGTGACCAAGGCTTGCAGAATCGCGGCACTTTCGCCAATCACCGACAGGTCGGCACGCTTGATCATGTCGCACCCCGGATCAAGGTTGATCGCCACCACCTTGTCGCAGGCACCAATGCCTTGCAGGTGTTGGATCGCCCCGGAAATCCCCACGGCCACATACACCCGGGCCGTGACCCAGGTGCCACTGGCGCCAACCTGACGATCGCGTGCCATGAAGCCATCGTCCACCGCAACCCGCGATGCACCTTCGGTTGCGCCCAGGGCGGCGGCGGTCTTGTGGAACAAATCCCAATCCTTGACGCCGTTGCCACCGGAGAAAATAAACTCGGCTTCGGCCATCGGAACCGCTCCCGGATCCACCGCCACGGCACCCAGATCCTCGATACGCGGCAAGCTGCGCGCCTGGGCTGTGGATAACTCCACGGGCAATACTTCGTGGCGGGTGTCGCTGACCGGATCCGCGCACTCCACCGCCGCCAGGATCATTCGCGGCAGCGTGCGCACCAAATCCTCCTGCCCCGCGCCGGCACGGCCAATGCACTCCTGGCCCTTGACCTGCCACACGCGGGTGGCGGGCCGCTCCTTGATGCTGGCCGCAAAACGTCGGCCCAGTTCACCGCCGCCGCTGCGACTGTCCGGCAGTAGCCAATGCCGTGGGTGGAACTGGTTATCCACAGCCCGCAAGCCCTGGACCCGCTGTTCCGGTGAATAACCGTCATAGGCCTGCCCGTCGAGCACCAGCAGGCGGTCCACGCCAGCTGTGTCGAAGGCGCTTTCCTTATGCTCGCCGAACACCACGGCCAGCACCGCGCCATCGCTGCCCGCCAGCTGTCGGGCCAGGCCGAGCAAGTCACGGTCGTGACTGCTCAGGCGACCGCCGACCATGTCCGGCACCACGTTGATGTAGAACGCCGGGGTCGCAATCTGATGCAACGGAAGTTGCACCTGCGCCGCTGCCACACGCTTGGCCGCACCGCCTTGCTGGGCGCCGCTGCGATCAATGCGTTTGATGCCATTGGGGCCGATAAAACCGACGCCATGTACATTTTTGCGCACGATGCCGTTAGGTCCCATCCAGCTGTGCTGTACCGGCTGCATGGCCGCGTGCAGCGGATGCAGGCGGTTACGGGCGATCCATTCGGCCCGTGGGTCGCGGCGGATAATGTCGCTCATCAATGCACCTCCGCAGGTTCGCGTTTGGTGGATGTGCTGGCGACGGCATCTTCGAGCAACGCGTCCGCCACCAACTCGGCAATGTCCTTGATCAAAGGGCGCGGTTCGACCACCCCCTCAAGCATCGCCGTACATTGCGGGCACCCCACGGCCACCAATTCAGCGCCGGTCTCGCGGATATCGTCCATGCGCATATCGGGGATCCGTTGCTTGCCGGGAATATCGGTGATTGGCGCACCGCCACCGCCACCACAACAGCGCGAGCGGAAACCCGAGCGCTGCATTTCCCTGACCTCGATACCCAGCGCCCGCAGCACGTCACGCGGTGCCTGGTACTCACCGTTGTAGCGGCCCAGGTAGCACGGGTCGTGATAGGTCACGCTGTTGCCTTTGTGCTGGCCCAGATTCAGTGCGCCAGCGCCGATCAACTCAGCCATGTAAGTGCTGTGATGCTGCACGAGGTAGTTGCCGTCAAAAGCGCCGTATTCGTTTTTCAACACATGAAAACTATGGGGGTCGCAGGTGACAATGCGCTTGAAGCTGTATTTGGCCAGGGTCTGGATATTACGTGTCGCCAGCAGTTGGAACGTCGCTTCATCGCCCAGACGCCGGGCGACGTCGCCGCTGTCACGCTCTTCCAGGCCAAGTACGGCGAAATCGACCTTGGCCGCCTTCAGCACTTTGACGAAAGCTCGCAAGGTGCGCTGGTTGCGCATGTCGAACGCACCATCGCCGACCCAGAACAGCACGTCGGTGGTTTTCTTGTCACTGAGTAGACTCAGGTTCAAATCCGCCGCCCAGTTCATCCGCCCGCCCGGTGCAAAGCCACCGGGGTTGTCAGTGGCGATCAGGTTTTCCAGGACTTCAGCGCCCTTGTTCGGGGTTGCGCCTTTTTCCAGGGTCAGATGGCGGCGCATGTCGACGATCGCATCGACGTGCTCGATCATCATTGGGCACTCTTCCACACAGGCTCGACAGGTGGTGCAGGACCACAGGGTTTCGGCGTCCACCAGGCCGTTGACGATCGGCTGGTGCGGATTGCCGCTGTGCTCGCCCACCGGCTTGCCTGGATAAGGGCTCCCGGCGAACTTCGCATCGGTGCCACCCGCCAGGCCAACCACCATGTCCTGAATCAGTTTTTTCGGGTTCAGCGGTTGGCCGGCGGCGAACGCCGGGCACGCGGCTTCGCACTTGCCGCATTGCACGCATGCGTCGAAGCCCAGCAGTTGATTCCAGGTGAAGTCCTTGGGCTTTTCGACACCCAGCGGTGCGCTTTTGTCGGTCAGGTCCAGCGCTTTCAAACCGGTGGAGCGGCCACCGCCAAAGCGCTCCGCGCGGCGGTGCCAGGCCAGGTGCAAGGCCCCGGCAAAGGCGTGCTTCATCGGGCCGCCCCAGGTCATGCCGAAGAACATTTCCGACACGCCCCACAGCACACCCACACTCAATAACGCGGCGAGCAGCCAGCCACCGAAGTCCGCCGGCAGAATCCCGGCCACCGGCAAGGTCACCAGGAAAAAACTCACAGAGAACGCCATCAGGCTTTTCGGCAGGCGCATCCACGGGCCTTTCGACAGGCGCGGCGGTGGATTGCGGCGGCGCAAATACACGAACGTGGCGCCGACAAACATCAACACCGATGCCAGCAATAGCCCATAACCAAGAAGGCGATTGTGCAGGCCAAAGCCGTGCACCAGGATCGCCAGCAGCGCCGACAACACAAAGCCCAACGCCGTGGCGACGTGGGTATTGGCGATGTATTTGTCGCGGGCGACCACATGGTGCAGGTCAACCATGTAGCGCTTGGGCATGGCCAGCAGGCCGCCGAGAAGGTCGACTTTGGACGCGCGGCCGCGGCGCCACATGTTCACCCGGCGCAGTGCGCCGAGGACGGAAAGGCCCAGGGCAGCAAACAGCAGGATGGGAAGAAGGGTGTTCAACATTGAGGTGACCTCAAGCGGCAAGCCTCAAGCTAAAAGCGGCAAGTCAAAGCCGGTTACCCATTGCTCTTTCTTGCAGCTTGAAGCTTGCCGCTTGCGACTGTTCTTAAAAATCCTTGCACAGGCGCAGGGCGTCATAGATCGCGGCGTGGGTGTTTCGCTGCGCCACGCAGTCGCCGATGCGAAACAGCAAGTACCCCTCGCCCGGCTCGCTCAGGCACGGTTGCGGCTTGATCGCAAACAAGGCTTCGACGTCGATCTGCCCCTTGTTGCGCGAGCCCGGCTTGAGCGCATAGTAGATCTCTTCATCCGGGCGCACGCCGTTCTCGACCACCACTTGATCGACAACCCGCTCTTCCTGGGCACCGGTGTATTCGTTCTCCAGCACCGCCACCAACTTGTCGCCCTCGCGATAGACCTTCTCCAGCATCATGTCGCCGGTCATGATCACTTCCTTGGGGTACATGCTGCGGTAGTAGGTAGGGAACGAGGTTCCGCCCACGGCCACGCCCGGCTTGATGTCGTCGGTGACGATTTCGACCTGGCAACCCTTGTCTGCAAGGAAGTCGGCCACGGACATACCGGTGAACTCACAAATCGTGTCGTAGACCAGCACGTTCTTGCCCGGTGCCACCTTGCCGTCGAGCACATCCCAACTGCTGACCACCAGCCCTTCGGCCGCGCCCCAGTGTTCGTTCTGCTCAATGAACGGGTGCCCGCCGACGGCCAGCACCACCACATCCGGATGCACATCGAGGATGGTCGCCGCGTCTGCCGCCACGCCAAGGCGCAGGTCAACTTTCAAGCGCGCCAGCTCCAATTGGTACCAGCGGGTGATACCGGCGATCTGGTCGCGTTGCGGGGCCTTGGACGCCGTGGTGATCTGCCCGCCGATAAATTCCTTTTTCTCGAACAAGGTCACTTCATGCCCGCGCTCGGCGGCCACGCGTGCGGCTTCCATCCCTGCCGGGCCGGCGCCGACCACCACCACCTTGCGTTTGATCCCGGTGGTTTTTTCGATGATGTGCGGCACGCCCATGTATTCACGGGAGGTCGCGGCGTTCTGGATGCACAACACGTCCAGCCCCTGGTACTGCCGGTCGATGCAGTAGTTGGCGCCCACGCACTGTTTGATCTGGTCGATCTGGCCCATCTTGATCTTGGCGATCAGGTGCGGGTCGGCGATGTGAGCGCGGGTCATGCCGACCATGTCCACGTAGCCACCTTCGAGGATACGGGTGGCCTGGTTCGGGTCCTTGATGTTCTGCGCGTGCAGCACCGGGACCTTGACCACTTCCTTGATCCCCGCCGCCAGGTGCAGGAACGGCTCCGGTGGATAGCTCATGTTCGGGATGACGTTGGCCAGGGTGTTGTGGGTGTCGCAACCCGAACCAACCACGCCGATGAAGTCCAGCATGCCGGTGTCGTCGTAGTACTTGGCGATCTGTTTCATGTCCTCGTGGGACAGGCCATCCGGATGGAACTCGTCGCCGCACAGGCGCATGCCCACGCAAAAGTCATCACCGACCTCGGCACGTACGGCCTTCAACACTTCCAGGCCGAATTTCATCCGGCCTTCGAATGTGCCACCCCATTCGTCAGTACGCTTGTTGACTCGCGGGCTCCAGAACTGGTCGATCATGTGCTGGTGCACGGCGGACAGTTCGACACCGTCCAGGCCACCGGCCTTGGCACGTTTGGCGGCGCTGGCGTAGTTGCCGATCACGCGCCAGATCTCTTCCGGCTCGATGGTCTTGCAGGTCGCGCGGTGTACTGGCTCACGCACGCCGGACGGCGACATCAGGGTCGGCCAGTTGAAGCCGTCCCAACGCGAGCGACGGCCCATGTGGGTAATCTGGATCATGATCTTGGCGCCATGCTTGTGCATCGCGTCGGCCAGGTTCTGGAAGTGCGGGATGATGCGGTCGGTGGACAGGTTCACCGAACTCCACCACTCCTGGGGGCTGTCGATCGCCACCACCGACGAACCGCCGCAGATCGCCAGGCCGATGCCGCCCTTGGCTTTTTCTTCGTAGTATTTGACGTAGCGGTCGGTGGTCATGCCGCCGTCGGTGGCATACACCTCGGCGTGGGCGGTACTGAGCACGCGGTTGCGGATGGTCAGTTTACCGATCTGGATCGGTGCAAACATTGCTTCGAAAGCCATGGCAGGGTCCTCGACTTACAACGGCTTGACGGTGAACAGGCCATCGTCGTGGCCCTCTTCGGAGCCGCCGTAGACTTGTTCGGCCACAGTGCGAATGCTACTGCCACGTGCTTGCAGAATCTGGTCCATGGCGCCGGCGAACCAGCCCGTGAACATGTAGTCAACCTTGCGCCCGACCTTGCCGTACACGTAGACGAATGCCGAGTGCTCCAACTTGACGCTGGCAGTGCCTTTGTTCAGGTCAATCTCCTGGATCTTGAACAGGCCCCAGCCTCGTTGCGACAGGCGCTTCATGTAATGCTCGAACACCGCGACGCCTTCCAGGCCGTGGCACTCGGCTTCTTTTTCACACCAGTGCCAGGCGGATTTATAGCCGGCCTTGTAGAGGATTTCGGCATAGGCGTCGGCGCCCAACACTTCTTCGATACCCATGTGGTTATTGACGAAGAAATGCCGTGGCACGTAGAGCATCGGCAGGGCGTCAGAGGTCCAGACACCGGTTTCGCTGTCGACTTCGATTGGCAATTGCGGGGCGATCTTGGCCATGGAAACTTAACTCCGGAAAAATTCAATTCAGTGGTGGCCGCAGCCCTCACCCCAGCCCTCTCCCGATGGGAGAGGGGGCAGATCGGCGGCGGTCTTGAGTAAGCGTTATTCGCCCCAGACATCCTTGAGGACGTTGACCCAGTTCTCGCCCATGATCTTGCGTACCACTCGCTCGTTGTGACCGCGCTTGAGCAATGTCTCGGTGAGGTTGGGGAACTCGCCCACGGTACGGATACCCAGTGGGTTGATGATCTTGCCGAAGCTGGTCAGGCGGCGGGCGTAGCCCTTGTCGTGGGTCAGCATCTCGAAGAAATCCTGGCCATGGCCCTGGGTGAAGTCGGTGCCGATGCCGATGGCGTCTTCGCCGACGATGTTCATGGTGTATTCGATGGCTTCGGCGTAGTCGTCGATGGTCGAATCGATACCCTTGGCCAGGAACGGCGCAAACATGGTCACGCCGACAAAACCGCCGTGATCGGCAATGAACTTCAGTTCTTCATCGGACTTGTTGCGCGGGTGTTCTTTAAGGCCCGATGGCAGACAGTGGGAATAACACACCGGCTTGTTCGACTCGAGGATGACTTCTTCGCTGGTCTTGGAACCGACATGGGACAGGTCGCACATGATGCCGACACGGTTCATCTCGGCAACGATCTCGCGACCGAAGCCCGACAGGCCGCCATCGCGCTCGTAGCAACCGGTGCCCACCAGGTTCTGGGTGTTGTAGCACATCTGCACCACGCCCACGCCGAGCTGCTTGAAGATCTCGACGTAGCCAAGCTGGTCCTCGAAGGCATGGGCATTCTGGAAGCCGAAGATGATCCCGGTCTTGCCCTGCTCCTTGGCGCGACGGATGTCGGCGGTGGTTTTCACCGGAATCACCAGGTCGCTGTTTTCGCGGATCAGGGTCTGGCTGGCGACGATGTTGTTGATGGTGGCCTGGAAACCTTCCCACACCGACACAGTGCAATTGGCGGCGGTCAGACCGCCTTTGCGCATGTCTTCAAACAGCTCGCGGTTCCACTTGGCAATGATCAGCCCGTCGATAACGATGCTGTCGGCATGCAATTGCGCTGGGCTCATCAGGCGTCCCCTTATAGGTAACTCATGCGCCGAATCGTCTGCCGGCGCTTTGGGGCCAGCATATGCCCAGGGGCTGACGGAGCCGGGTGCAAAAACGACAGGGGAATTGCCGAAAGCGTCAATCAACGACAAAGGGTGCGCAGACGCGTCTGTCTTGTGCCTGTTCTTTGTCCTACGCTTGAGCCAGAATTTGACCACTAATCGATATGAGACGGCGCAATGAAACCGATTTTCCTGGCTTTGGCATTCATCGCAACGGGCGTCCACGCAGCCGCAGACGCCGAGAGTTCACCGTGCGACGGCATCGAAAACGACAAACAAACCCTGGAATGCGCCAGCTACAACAAAATCACCGCCACACAGTTGCTCGAAGACAACTACCAAAGCCTTCTGGAGCGCCTGGCCGGGATCTATGGCAGCGACCAGAGCGAACTGGCAGACATTACTGCGCGGCTCAAGGATGCCCAGCAGAAGTGGGAAAAACTGCGCGACGCGGACTGCGCGCTGGACACTTTTCCAGCGGTCTCAGGCAGCACGGCGTATGCCATTGCACAGGATGACTGTCTGGCACGGATGAGTGATGAACGGTCGGAGTTCCTGGAGTCGATTGGCCAGGAATGAATACCGCTCCCGCCGCCAACGTGCGGGAACGGCGCGCATGACTCAAGCCATGAAAGGCGACCTGAATGGGCTGCGGACCAATGTCCGGGCCGGTGCATATTCATAGCCCAGCTTGGTGATATCCATCAACTGGCGGATACTGCGCTCCCCCCATGGCTTGATCAGGTCCCCGTAATTGTGCCCCTCCGGAGCGTTGCGCATCGGCGCGTAATGCGGTGCCCACTTTGGTTTGTCCAGCATCATTTGCGCCTGCCAGTCCGCCCACACCTTGTCGATAAAGCAATGATGGAGGAAAAACACCGGATCCTCGGGCGAGGTCATGGCCAACATATTGCCGCCGATCCAAAGATGCACGCGGTTATGCAACTGTGAGCCAGGCGTGCTCACTTGCGGATCGCCACGCTGAGTCACCCAGCCCTCCAGCCGATTGCGAAACCCACGGGTACAGTGTCCTGAATCATAGGGCGGCGTGTCATAAAACCGTTCCTGCATAGCCATCTGTTGATCGGCCCCGGTGGGAAGCGAGTCAACCAACGTCCCAAACTGGCGCTTGAGACCTTTGCCCGGCAAACCGTCCTCGGGGTATTCAGGCACCTCCCAGTTGCCGCTGCTGTAGGCGAACGGCCCGTCCTTCACTCGAAATTGATCTGCAGGATCACCGTTCCCGCCCATCAAATCCGGCCCCCAGACCGGTGACCCTGCAGGGTTGGCCACATCTTCGGTCCAGTCCCAGTAAGGCAGCGCGACTTCGGGATTGATGCCGCGCAGCTCGGTCTCAAGCTGCATCAACATCTCTCGATGCCAAGGCAGGAAGGCCGGCCCGAGGTGGGCACCATTGCGGTAGTCGGGGTCTTGGGGCTCATCGGGATGAACCGTAGGCACCATGACACCGTGGTGCCAGTGGACATATTTGTCGTATTCCCCGAGTCTTTTGAGTTCCAGCAAGCTATCGATAAACGCCTGTTTCTCGGAGGCGGTCAGCGAGCGGATATTCTTCCTGATGATCATTGTGCAACTCCCTTCTCAGAAAGCCCGATGGACCCGCCCTCGAGCTGTAAGTTGGTTCTTTCAACTCAATCTAAGTGGGGTATGCATGAGGGTCTACTGTCAGAAATAACAGGTTGGCCCGCTTCCCGGACGGATGGTCAAGGGTTACGATTTTTAGCTCGAGTAGCTTTCGAGTTGGCTTTAGTCATCGCGGTACGCGACCATCCACAGCCTCTAAATCCATTGCAAGGCCATCACATGAAAACCTGCGGCATCGAAATCAAAGGCAGCGAAGCCATCATCGCGATCGCCGCCCTGGACAACCAGGCACTGAGCCACATCCCACTGGCCACCAAGAAAATCGCCCTCGAAGACGACGATGAGGCAGCCAACGTCAAAACCTTCGCCGCCCAGGTAAATACTTTCGTGCGGGAAAATGGCATCACGCGTATCGCGATCAAGAAACGCAGCAAAAAAGGTGAATTCGCCGGTGGCCCCACCACGTTCAAGATCGAGGGTGTGTTCCAGTTGCTCGAAGGCTGTGAAGTGACGCTGCTGTCGCCGCAGACCATCAACGCGCAGAACAAGAAACACGACTTTGCCCTGCCGGCGACGCTGAACAAATACCAGCACGAAGCGTTCAAAACCGCGTGCTCGGCCCTGGTAAAAAAGTAAGCCCCACCACACCTTGTGTGAATGACCAATTGTGGGAAGCGGGCTTGTGTGGGAGCGGTCCACTCACACAGTTGGCTATTCACACCAGCTCTGGCCGCCGATCCTCTCTCGGGCACTTGGCAAACCTTGCGCGATAGCTGCGGGTGAAATACGAAGGCGACTCAAACCCGCAGGCAATGCTCACTTCCAGCACGCTTCTGTCGGTCTGGCGCAGCAATTGCCGGGCTTTTTCCAGGCGCAGGCCGAGGTAGAAATTGCTCGGGGTATCGTTCAGGTGCAGGCGAAACAGGCGTTCCAACTGGCGGCGTGTAACCTTGATCGATTCGGCCAGCGCCAGGGTGCTTAACGGTGGTTCGGTGTGTTGCTCCATCTCGCCAATGACCTGTACCAACTTGCGGTTGGTGATGCCGTAGCGCGTGGCGATTTGCATGCGCTGGTGGTCTTTGCGTGGGCGGATGCGGCCGAGCACGAATTGTTCGGAGACCTGGATCGCCAGATCCGCGCCGTGAACCTGGCTGATCAGGTCGAGCATCAGGTCGATGGACGCCGTGCCGCCAGCACAGGTGATCCGTCGGCGGTCGATTTCGAACAGCTCCTGGGTCACGGTGAGTTTTGGATAGGACTCCTTGAAGGCGTCGATCGCCTCCCAGTGCAGCGTCAGCCGATGGCCATCGAGCAAGCCCGCCTCGGCCAGCACACAGGCGCCGGTGTCGATGGCGCCGAGGGTAACCCCGTCATGGTCGAGGCGGCGCAACCAGTGCTCCAGTGCCGGGGTGGTGAATTTCAGCGGCTCGAAGCCGGCCACCACCAGCAACGTCGCGCCCTTCTTCAGCGGCTCCAGCGCCGCGTCGGCGTTGACCGACATGCCGTTGCTCGACAGCACCGGGCCGCCATCGGTACTCAACACCTGCCAACGGTACAACTCACCGCGAAACCGGTTGGCGACGCGCAGTGGCTCCATCGCGCTAATAAAGCCAATGGCGGAAAACCCCGGCATCAGCAAAAAGTAGAAATCCTGGGGCATGGTCGCACTCGTGGGACGGGTAGCGTGGTCACTGTGATACGCCAGTTCAATCGGCCATTCAAGAGTGCAGGTCGCTGCAGTGCAAGAGGTGGTCGCCGCCGTGCGTTTTGTCGCGCTTCAAGCTGCGTAACTTGGCCTTACGACGCGCCAAGACGCCGCCCCCACAATAACAACCTGCCGAGGGCTCCACCATGAACCGACTGATCAGCCGCTGTGTGCTTGCACTCAGCGCCGCCTTGAGTACCAGCGTATGGGCGGCGGATGCCGCATCCTGCAAAAACGTGCGCATGGGAGTAGTGAACTGGACCGACGTAATCGCCACCAGCGCCATGACCCAAGTGTTGCTCGATGGCCTCGGCTACAAGACCAAACAGACCAGCGCGTCCCAGCAAATCATCTTCGCCGGGATTCGTGACCAGCGCCTGGACCTGTTCCTGGGCTACTGGAACCCGCTGATGACCCAGACCATCACCCCGTTCGTCGAGGCCAGGCAAGTGAAGGTGCTCGACAAACCCAGCCTGGAAGACGCCCGCGCGACTCTGGCGGTACCGACTTATCTGGCCGACAAGGGCTTGAAAACCTTTGCTGATATCGCCAGGTTCGACAAAGAACTGGGTGGCAAGATCTACGGTATCGAGCCAGGTTCGGGCGCCAACACCCAGATCAAGGCGATGATCGCCAGGAATCAGTTCGGCCTGGGCAAGTTCCAATTGGTGGAATCCAGCGAGGCCGGCATGCTCGCTGCCGTGGACCGCGCGGTACGCCGCAAGGAGGCCGTGGTGTTCTTCGGCTGGGCGCCACACCCGATGAACGTTAACGTCGCCATGACTTATCTGGGCGGCAGTGAAGATGCCCTCGGGCCGGACGAAGGCCGGGCAACGGTCTGGACCGTCACTGCGCCGACTTACGCAGAGCAATGCCCGAACATCCACCGGCTGCTGACCAACCTGACCTTCACCGCGGCCGACGAGAGCCGGATGATGCAGCCGCTGCTGGATCACAAGGACGCCCTTGAATCCGCCAGGCAGTGGCTCAGGGATCACCCGCAAGACCAGCAGCGCTGGCTGGAAGGCGTCACCACCTTTGAGGGCAAGCCGGCGGCGAGCCATCTGCAACTGAACAGCAAATAACTTTTCCCTGTCACCGCTGCGCAGCCCATCGCGGCTGCGAACGGCACCCTCATGCCTGTAAGGAAGCCGATTCATGAACCACGACGTCATCATTACCTGCGCACTCACCGGGGCTGGCGACACGAGCGCCAAGAGCCCGCACGTGCCGGTCACCCCCAAACAAATCGCCGCCGCTGCCGTCGAGGCGGCCAAGGCCGGCGCGACGGTCGTGCATTGCCACGTACGTGATCCGCACACCGGCAAATTCAGCCGCGAGGTGGCGTTGTACCGCGAGGTGATGGAGCGCATTCGTGAGGCGGATGTCGACATCATCGTCAACCTCACTGCCGGCATGGGTGGCGACCTGGAAATAGGTGGCGGCGAGAACCCCATGGAGTTCGGCCCCAATACCGATCTGGTCGGCCCGCTGACTCGGCTGGCGCATGTGCAAGAGCTATTGCCGGAAATCTGCACCCTGGACTGCGGCACCCTGAACTTCGGCGATGGCGACACCATTTACGTGTCTACTCCCGCACAACTGCGAGCGGGCGCCAGGCGCATCCAGGAACTGGGAGTGAAGGCCGAGCTGGAGATCTTCGACACCGGGCACCTGTGGTTCGCCAAGCAGATGATCAAGGAAGGCCTGCTGGATAACCCGTTGTTTCAACTGTGCCTGGGCATTCCGTGGGGCGCACCGGCAGATACCACCAGCATGAAAGCCATGGTCGACAACCTGCCGACAGACGCCGTGTGGGCCGGCTTTGGCATCGGCCGCATGCAAATGCCGATGGCGGCCCAGGCCGTGCTGTTGGGCGGCAATGTGCGGGTTGGCCTCGAGGACAACCTGTGGCTGGACAAGGGCGTGCTGGCGACCAACGGGCAACTGGTGGAACGCGCCGGGGAAATCCTCAGCCGCCTGGGCGCACGGGTCATGACGCCGGCCGAAGGTCGAATCAAGATGGGCCTCACCAAACGCGGCTGACCACCTGCCAAAACCTGATCAAACATGTGGGAGCAAGCCCGCTCCCACATTTGAACCGGTGACTACATAAAACCTGCGAATTTCCAAGGAGCGTCACCATGAGTTTTATCACCCAAATCAAAACCTTCGCCGCCCTGGGCAGCGGAGTCATCGGCAGCGGCTGGGTGTCTCGCGCCCTGGCCCACGGCCTGGATGTGGTTGCCTGGGACCCGGCGCCCGGCGCCGAAGCGGCGCTGCGCAAACGCGTGGCCAACGCCTGGGGCACCCTGGAAAAGCAAGGCCTGGCCCCGGGTGCGTCCCAGGACCGCCTGCGGTTTGTCGCTACCATCGAGGAGTGCGTGAAAGACGCCGACTTCATCCAGGAGAGCGCTCCGGAACGCCTGGAACTGAAACTCGAACTGCACAGCAAGATCAGCGCGGCAGCCAAGCCCGACGCATTGATCGGGTCCAGCACGTCGGGACTGCTGCCGAGTGAATTTTATGAAGGCTCGACCCATCCGCAACGCTGTGTGGTCGGTCACCCGTTCAACCCGGTTTACCTGTTGCCGCTGGTGGAAGTGGTGGGTGGAAAACACACGGCGCCCGAGGCCGTGCAAGCAGCGATCAAGGTGTACGAATCCCTCGGCATGCGCCCGCTGCATGTGCGCAAGGAAGTCCCCGGCTTTATCGCCGACCGGCTACTGGAAGCGCTATGGCGCGAAGCGCTGCATCTGGTCAACGATGGCGTGGCGACCACCGGCGAGATCGACGATGCGATACGCTTTGGTGCCGGTCTGCGCTGGTCGTTCATGGGTACTTTCCTGACGTACACATTGGCGGGCGGCGATGCCGGCATGCGCCACTTCATGGCGCAATTTGGCCCGGCGCTGCAATTGCCGTGGACGTATCTGCCGGCGCCCGAGCTGACTGACAAACTGATCGACGATGTGGTTGAAGGAACGAGTGAACAGTTGGGCAGCCGCAGTATTGCGGCGCTGGAACGCTATCGTGATGATTGCTTGCTGGCGGTGCTGGAGGCGGTGAAGACAACCAAGGCCAAACACGGCATGAGCTTCGCCGATTAACCCGCCCCCACATTTTTATCGCGTACACATGGGAATTCGAGTCATGCCTGTACTGACCACCTACACCACAAAAATCATTCCCGACTGGGTCGACTACAACGACCATCTGCGCGACGCGTTCTACTTGCTGATCTTCAGCTATGCCACCGACGCGCTGATGGACATCCTGGGGCTGACCAGCGAAAACCGCGACGCCAGCGGTCATTCGCTGTTCACCCTGGAGTTGCACCTCAACTACCTGCACGAAGTGAAGCTGGGGGCGCAAGTCGAGGTCCATACCCAAGTCATCGCCCACGACCACAAGCGCCTGCACCTCTATCACAGCCTGCATCTGGTCGGCGCTGGACAAGAGCTGGCCGGCAACGAGCAAATGCTCTTGCACGTGGATCTTGCAGGGCCTCGTTCGGCACCGTTCAGTGCGGCGGTATTCGCTCAACTGACGGCTATCGCCGACCAACAGGCCGACCTGCCAAGGCCCCCATTGCTCGGCCGTGTCATTGGCTTGCCCGGCAGATAAAAAAAGCCCCGATCAAGCCGTGACAAGATCGGGGCAGAATGTTTTGTGTGAGCCGTGCATCCGAGGGTGACCAAACCGCCAGGCTGCTTGCTTGAGACCAGTGTGCCCACTCTTTGCAGCGTCGAGTTAGCCGAAAACGACCTGTTCATAGGTGTCACAGTCATCCTTGCATTCAGCCCTTGCCGAGCCGCTGATGGCCCACCAGAATCGACCTCGACCTCCCGCTCTCTTCACCAGGATGAACGTCATGATGCATGCGGATTTGATTGACCAGCATGACCTGCTGAACCAACTGCGCTCGCTGGGCTTCGAGGTATCGAGCGATGCCACCGCCGAGCAGGCCTGCGAGTGTGCGGTACGCGGCTTGAGCGAGGCGCGGGCCAAGGCACTCAAGGGCATGGTTGAACAGATGTACACCGGCAGGGCGACGATCTTACCGGCGGTACGCCAGGCGATCGACAAGCAGTTGCTGCCGGCTTTGGTGGCGTTCAGGCAGGGTTCCGGAGCCTGATACACCTCTATCGCGAGCAAGTCTGCTCCCGGATTTTTGACTTGTGAACACAGTCAAATGTGGGAGCGGCGGTGCGACGATTCGACTTGCTCGCGATGCAGACGCCTCGCTCTACAGCCTTACACTGGCAAACGTCGACTCATTGCGCGCCTGGCTCAATGCCGACATCGGTCCCGACAGCGGTGACAACACCAGCGCTGTCGGAATCGGCATCATCGCCACTTGCTGGGTAGTATTGGAGCCAACGCGCTCATCCCGAGGCGGAATGCCGAAGTACTCGCGGTAGCACTTGGAGAAGTGCGGCGTGGAAACAAATCCGCACACCGAAGCCACCTCGATGATCGACATCGGCGTTTGCTTGAGCAACTGCCGTGCACGGATCAGGCGCAGCTTGAGGTAATAGCGCGACGGCGAGCAATGCAGGTACTTCTGGAACAGCCTTTCCAGCTGACGCCGGGATACCGCGACGTACACCGCAAGCTCATCCAGGTCGATAGGCTCCTCCAAGTTGGCTTCCATCAGCGCGACGATTTCCTGCAGCTTCGGCTGGTTGGTGCCGAGCATGTGCTTGAGCGGCACACGCTGGTGATCCTGTTCGTTGCGGATGCGTTCGTAGACGAACATCTCGGAAATCGCCGCCGACAATTCACGGCCGTGGTCGCGGCTGATCAAGTGCAACATCATGTCCAGCGGCGCGGTGCCACCGGAACTGGTGAAGCGATTGCGGTCGAGCGTGAACAAGCGCGTGCTCATCGACACGCGCGGAAAAGCTTCCTGCATAGAGGCCAGGCATTCCCAGTGCACGCTGCAATCAAACCCGTCCAGCAGGCCTGCACAAGCCAAGGCCCAACTGCCCGTACAGACTGCGCCGAGGCGGCGCGACTGACGGGCCTGGCTCTGCAGCCAGGACACGTGCTCACGAGTTACCGTGCGCTGAATACCGACGCCACCGCAGACAATCACAATGTCCAGGGCCGGTGCTTTGTGGATGGAGGCATCAGGAGTGATTTGCAGTCCATCGCTGGCCCACACCTGGTTTCCGTCGACACTCAAGGTGGTCCAGCGATACAGCTCGCGACCGGACAACTGGTTGGCCATGCGCAGCGGTTCCACTGCGGAGGCCAGGGAAATCAGGGTGAAATTGTCCAGTAGCAAAAAGCCGATAGATTGAGGCGCACGGTTCTGGGGTTGGGTCCCGGAGTTGAACGTCGTCATCGCGGTATCTCCTCACACAAAGCGGGTAATGGCCTCAGGCGAGGCTCTTGTTATTGCGCTCTTCATCCTTCAGGAGAGAGGCTTTGAGTTGATAGAGCAAATGCCATGCCTAAAATTGAATGCCTATTCAATAACTCCTAAAAACGACCTCATGACGTGTCTATATGAGCCCGCGCACCAGGTGTGGGATATGTTCAAAAAAGCCTGTAGGAACAGCCCTGCCGAGGGGTGTGAGCAGAACGGTAGCACTTGTGGGAAGGCGCTTTGAGCGTGTAGGGGAAGTCTGTCACCCCACGCACAGGTGGCAGGTGATCGCCAAGAAGTCGTTCGCAAGCTACTTATCTAATTGCGACGCGCCAAAAGGTGGCACTGGGGGACTGTGTGTTCACTTTATGAGCAGTATTGCCTGCAACATCGTATCGCGAGCAAGCCCGCTCACACATTCGACCGAGTCCTCTTGGCGAACCGCAAACCAAATGTGGGAGCGGGCTTGCTCGCGATGGCAAGCACCACGGTCCTGCTGACTCAACACTCCACAGCACTCACCGCCAACCCGCCCCGCGAAGTTTCCTTGTACTTATCGTGCATGTCCGCTCCGGTATCGCGCATGGTACGGATTACCCGGTCGAGCGAAATGAAGTGCTGGCCATCGCCGCGCAATGCCATTTGCGCGGCGTTGATCGCTTTCACTGCCGCAATCGCATTGCGCTCGATACACGGCACCTGTACCAGGCCGCCTACCGGGTCGCAGGTCAGGCCCAGGTTGTGTTCCAGGCCGATTTCCGCCGCGTTGCACACCTGCTCCGGCGTTGCACCGAGAATCTCTGCCAGCCCAGCTGCCGCCATGGCGCAGGCTGAACCGACTTCGCCCTGGCAACCGACTTCAGCGCCGGAGATCGAGGCATTCTTTTTACACAGAATCCCTATCGCCGCCGCCCCGAGCATGTAGTCCACCACGTTGGCCTCGGTGACTTCTTCGCTGAACTTCATAAAGTAATGCAGCACCGCCGGAATGATCCCTGCGGCGCCATTGGTTGGCGCTGTGACCATGCGCCCGCCGGCAGCGTTTTCTTCGTTCACCGCCAGGGCGAACAGGTTGACCCACTCCATGGCACTCAAGGTCGAACCGATCACATTGGGCTTGTTCAATTCCTGCAGGCTGCGATGCAACTTGGCCGCCCGCCGCCGGACATTCAGGCCGCCAGGAAGAATGCCTTCATGCTTGAGGCCTTGTTCGACACAGTCCTGCATGGCGCGCCAGAGCTTCATCAGGCCGCTGCGGATATCCTCTTCGCAGCGCCACACCTTTTCATTGGCCAACATCAGTTCGGCGACCCGCAGGTTGTGGGTCTTGCACAGGCTCAGCAACTCCACCGCGCTGGAAAAATCGTAAGGCAGTTCGGTGTGATCCGTGTCGGCTACGCCACTGCTGGCCTGGGCTTGATCCACTACAAACCCACCACCCACCGAATAGTAAGTGTCGCGGTGTAACTCAACCTCATCGCCAAACACCACCAGGGTCATGGCATTGGGATGGAACGGCAGGTTTTCGTCGATCAGGCGCATGTCCCGCGGCCATAGAAACGGCACGGGAAAATGGTTATCCAGCAACAGCGTATTGGTCTCGCGCAAGGTATCGATGCGCACACCGATGAGCGAAGGATCAATTGCATCCGGCCATTCGCCCATCAAGCCCATGATCACGGCGTTATCGCTGCCATGTCCGATGCCTGTGGCCGACAGCGAACCGTAGAGTTGAACTTCAATGCGCTGCACCCGTTCCAAAAGACCTCGATCGCGCAGCCCCTGGACGAACAGCGCCGCTGCGCGCATGGGGCCGACGGTATGAGAACTGGACGGGCCGATGCCGATCTTGAACAGGTCGAAAACGCTGATTGCCATTGCCGCGAAACTCCTCGATAGCACAGGCCAGACGCAGTAACGCCTGGTGGCGGAGCTGCTACGCTCAAGTCGCCCGATGGCGGCATCATCAGCCTTTCGCCGCTCCATCCGGCGTCTCACACCGACATACCCATGCTCGCCAGCGTCGTCCTCGTGGAATGGAGCGCAATGGCCGTTTTTTGCGGTTCAGATCGAGAAAAAGTGCAGTTTGGGCGTTGGAAAAACCTGTATGCGACGTCACCGACACTGGATACGACCATCCCTGTACTGGATACGACGCACCCTGTAGGCGTCAGATTTTCACTGGTACATGATCAGTGTCGACTCGTTTGCAAGGCATCGAGGCTGCGCCTTTACCGCACGCCCCAACTGCGACACTTATAAAGCGCGGCGAATGCCGCCAGAAAAAAGACACAGGAGTCTCCCCCCATGAAAGGTTCACCCTCGTTGTTGTTGGCCGCCATGCTGAGTCTGCCCGTCCTGGCGCATGCTGCAGAACCGGAACAATGCAAGACCGTCAACTTCTCCGATGTCGGCTGGACCGACATTACCGTCACTACCGCGACCACCAGCGTCGTGCTTGAAGCCCTCGGCTATAAAACCAAGACCACAATGATTTCCGTTCCGGTGACTTACAAGTCCCTGGCCGACGGCAAGAACATGGACGTTTTCCTTGGCAACTGGATGCCAACCATGGAAAACGACATCAAGGCGTACCGAGATGCCGGCACGGTGGACACCGTGCGCGCCAACCTGGAAAACGCCAAGTACACCCTGGCGGTACCCGAGGCGCTTTACAACAAGGGCCTGAAAGATTTCGCCGACATTGCCAAGTTCAAGAAAGAGCTCGGCGCCAAGATCTACGGTATTGAACCTGGCAACGATGGCAACCGCACCATCCAGAGCCTGATCGACAAAAATGCTTTCGGCCTTAAGGATGCAGGGTTCAAAGTGGTCGAGTCCAGCGAAGCGGGCATGTTGTCCCAAGTCGAGCGCGCCGAGCGGCGCAATACGGATGTGGTGTTCCTGGGCTGGGAACCACACCCGATGAATACCCGCTTCAAGATGAAGTACCTCACCGGCGGTGACGACTCGTTCGGCCCCGATTACGGCAAGGCCACTATCTACACCAACACCCGCAAAGGCTATGTCGAGGAATGCAGCAACGTCGGTCAGTTGCTCAAGAATCTGGTCTTTACCCTGGACATGGAAAGCACCCTGATGGGCAATGTCCTGGACGACAAGATGAAGCCCGATGCAGCCGCCAGGGCCTGGCTGAAAAACAATCCGCAAGTACTCGATGCCTGGCTTGCCGGTGTTACCACTATCGATGGCAAACCCGGGATGGAGGCCGTGAAAGCTTACCTCGCCAAGTAAACGCTGACCCCGGGCCGGCGTATCGGCCCGGGATGTTTTCCCTCTTCGCATGTGGACATTCACTACCATGCTGACTGAACAGAAAATTCCCCTGGGCCAGTACATCGCTGCCTTCGTTGATTGGTTGACGCAAAACGGCGCCGACTACTTCGACGCAATCGCATCGACGCTGGAAACGATGATCCACGGCGTGACGTTTGCGCTGACCTGGTTCAATCCGCTGGTATTGATCGGTCTGATTGCGCTGCTCGCTCACTTTATTCAACGTAAATGGGGACTGACGGTTTTTGTCATCGCCTCTTTCCTGCTGATCCTCAACCTGGGCTACTGGCAGGAAACCATGGAGACCCTGGCGCAGGTGCTGTTTGCCACTCTGGTGTGCGTGGTCATCGGTGTGCCGCTGGGCATCGTCGCCGCACACAAACCCATGTTTTTCACGGTCATGCGGCCGGTGCTCGATCTGATGCAGACCGTACCGACCTTCGTCTACCTCATTCCTACCCTGACCCTCTTCGGGCTGGGTGTGGTGCCCGGCCTGATTTCTACAGTAGTGTTCGCGATTGCCGCGCCAATCCGCCTGACCTACCTGGGCATCCGTGATGTACCGCAGGAATTGATGGACGCAGGCAAGGCATTTGGCTGCTCGCGCCGTCAGTTGCTCTCACGCATTGAACTGCCCCACGCCATGCCGAGCATTGCCGCCGGCATTACCCAATGCATCATGCTGTCGTTGTCGATGGTGGTCATCGCCGCACTGGTAGGCGCAGACGGCCTCGGCAAGCCGGTGGTCAACGCGCTGAACACCGCCGACATCGCCCTGGGCTTTGAAGCCGGCCTGGCGATTGTGCTGTTGGCCATCATGCTCGACCGCATCTGCAAACAACCCGACGCCAAAGTAGGGGGTGATGCATGAGCATTATCCGATTCGACAATGTCGACGTGATCTTCTCCAAAGACCCACGCGAAGCGCTCAAGCTGCTGGACCAGGGCATGAGCCGTAACGAGATCCTGAAAAAGACCGGGCAGATTGTCGGCGTTGAAAAAGCCAGCCTGGATATTGAAAAAGGCGAAATCTGCGTGCTGATGGGCCTCTCCGGCTCCGGCAAATCCAGCTTGCTGCGTTGCATCAACGGCCTCAACACGGTGAGCCGTGGCCAGTTGTTCGTCGAGCACGAGGGTCGGCAAATCGACATTGCCTCGTGCACGCCCGCAGAGCTGAAAATGATGCGCACCAAGCGCATCGCCATGGTCTTCCAGAAGTTCGCCCTGATGCCTTGGCTGACGGTGCGTGAAAACATCAGCTTTGGCTTGGAAATGCAGGGTCGCCCGGAGAAGGAACGGCGCAAGCTGGTGGATGAAAAGCTGGAACTGGTAGGCCTGGCCCAATGGCGCAACAAGAAGCCCGACGAACTCTCCGGCGGCATGCAGCAGCGCGTCGGCCTGGCCCGCGCGTTGGCCATGGACGCCGACATCCTGTTGATGGACGAACCTTTCTCGGCCCTCGACCCGTTGATCCGCCAAGGCCTGCAGGATGAACTGCTGGAACTGCAACGCAAGTTGAGCAAGACCATCGTGTTCGTCAGCCACGACCTGGACGAAGCGCTGAAACTGGGTAGCCGGATTGCGATCATGAAAGACGGCAAGATCATCCAGTACAGCGTGCCGGAAGAGATCGTACTGAACCCGGCGGATGACTATGTGCGCACTTTCGTCGCCCATACCAACCCGCTGAACGTACTGTGCGGTCGCAGCCTGATGCGCACCCTGGACAACTGCACCCGCGTCAACGGTTCGGTATGCCTGGACCCAGGCGGCGACTCGTGGCTGGACCTGGCGGAGGGCAACACCATCAAGGGCGCCCGCCAGAATGGCCTGGCGATGAACCTGCAGAACTGGGCACCGGGGCAGGCCGTGGAGGGGCTGGGCCGGGTACCGACGCTGGTGGATTCGAATATCGGCATGCGCGATGCGTTGCAGATTCGCTATCAGACGGGCAACAAGCTGGTGCTGCATGACAACGACAAGGTGGTGGGGATCCTGGGAGACAGTGAGCTGTATCACGCCCTCTTAGGCAAAAACCTGGGTTAAGCCCCACCGCAAAGCAAATGTGGGAGCGGGCTTGCTCGCGAATGCGGTGGATCAGTAACAGATGTACTGACTGACACACCGCATTCGCGAGCAAGCCCGCTCCCACATTTTCATCGGCTTATACAGTGAACAAACGGCGCCGGTGAAGGCGCCGTTTGTTTCAACTATCAGCTATACACCCGGCCAAGGAGCTGCCGATGGCTTTCGAACTGATCGAGCACATCCCGGGCAATCTGCTCCCGGGTGAAGCCCATCAGGTCATATTCCTGAGGCCCGTTGTGCAGGTAGACCTCGGCACGGTAGTAACGGGTGCGCTCTTCCTCGGGCAGATCCTGCGGCGCCGCCGAGTAGCCATCCAGGCTCACTTCATAAACGAACGGATTGCCTTCCTGCATCTCGATCCGCACACCAATGCAACGCTTGGATTTACCCAACAAGGTCTGCACTTGCAACCCTTGCTCACCCAACGCAACCGCCGCGTCTTCCAGCGCTGGCGTCACGTGCTTGTCCATGAAGCGCTGCACGGTGGCCTGGCTCGGTTGCAAATCCAGCGCGGTCAAACGCTCGCTGAAGCCACGACGCCCACGCTCGGCCAGCTGCGCTTGCTCCTGTTCGATCGCCACATCCTGGCGCATGGCCTTGTGCAAACCGAACATGAAGAAGATCAGCACTACCGAGAATGGCAGGCCGGCCAGCACCACCATGGTTTGCATGGCTTCAAAGTTACCGGCGAACAGCAGGCCGATAGTCACCAGGGTGATGACCGCCGACCAGAAAATCCGCAACCAGTGCGGCGCATCTTCATCGACGTTGCCGCCCTTGCAGGACAGGTTCGCCATCATCACGGCGCCAGAATCCGCAGGCGTCAGGAACAACACAAAACCTACAAAAATCGACACGCCGATGACCACTTTCGACGCAGGGTAATACTCCAGCAACTGGTAGATCGCCATCGATGGCTGTTCCAGTGCGGTCTTGCCCAACTCCACCGCACCGTGGTTCAACACCAGGTCCAGGGCCGAGTTACCGAAGATCGACAGCCATGCCAGGGTAAAGCCCAACGGGATCAGCAGTACGCCAGCCACCAGTTCACGCACCGTACGCCCACGGGAAATACGCGCGATGAACATGCCCACGAACGGCGCCCAGGAAATCCACCAGGCCCAGTAGAACAGGGTCCACAAGCCCATCCAGCGCTCGGATTTCTCGCCATCGCCTTCGTACACATACAGGTCGAAGGTTTTCAGCACCAAGCCGTTCATGTAGTCGCCAACGTTCTGCACAAAACCGTTGAGCAAATGCAGGGTCGGACCGAACAGCAACACGAAAATCAGCAGGCCGCTGAACAGTACGATATTGAGGTTGGACAGCCGGCGGATGCCGTTCTCCACACCCGATACTGCGGCGATGGTCGCCACGGTGCTCATCACAATGATCACGATCAGCAAGTTGGTGTTGCTGTGCTGCATGCCGAACAGGTTTTCCAGCCCCGACGACACTTGCATCGAACCAATCCCCAGGTTCGTTACCAGGCCCAGCAGCGTCACGAACATACCGAAGCCGTCCACCGCGTGACCGGCTGCGCCTTTCACCCAACGCTCGCCCACCAGCGGGTACAGCGCCGAGCGCAAGGCCAGCGGCTGGTTATGGCGGTAGGCAAAGTACGCCACGGCCAGGCCCACCAGCGCATAGATCGCCCAGCCATGCAGGCCCCAATGCAGGAAGGTCAACTGCAAGGCCTGGCGTGCGGCCAGTTGAGTACCGGCGACGCCTTCGGGTGGGTTGTAGTAATGATCCAGCGGCTCGGACGCACCGAAATACAGCAGCGAAATGCCGATCCCCGAAGAGAACAACATGCCGGCCCAGGCGCCGTAGCTGAAGTCCGGGGTGTCATCCTTGCTGCCCAGCTTCAACTTGCCGTAGGACGAAAACGCCAGGCCCACTACAAACACCAGGTAGGCGGCGATAACCACCATGTAATACCAGCCAAAACTTTTCGAGAGCCAGGTCTGGGCCACACCCAGCATTCTGCCGGCCTCTTGCGGGGCGATAATCAAAATCGCGGTCAGCAACAGAATCAGCGCGGTAGAGGTGTAGAACACCCAACCGTTGACCCGGACCTTTTCCGGCGGGGTCTTTATAAGAGAGGCAGAACTCATGGCACAGATGCTCCAGGCAGTGCGAGAGAAGAACGCAAGGCAGCGCTTGACCCATGCCATCGTTTTTTCGGCAGGCGACGGACGGGTGTTATAAAGACATCCCGAAAACTCCCGCACCCCAGCGACGCGCTGTCATGGGCTGTTTCAAGGGTTTTCGCGGATGTCGGATGTGTTTGCCCACATGTAGGAAATACCTGTAGGCAGCGACCATTTGTCGCAGATCTTATTCTTTGTTGATTGAACGTTCAATCAAAACAAAATAGACTGGCCCTCAAGCCGACGAACGTTTACGTCCGCCGGCAGGCCTAAGGAAGAGGTGCTACATGCCCAAGGTCGGTATGCAACCCATACGCCGCCAACAGTTGATCGAAGCCACGCTGACGGCCATCGATCAGGTTGGGATGGGAGATGCCAGCATTGCGCTGATCGCCCGTCTGGCCGGCGTTTCGAACGGCATCATCAGTCACTACTTTCAGGACAAGAATGGCCTGATTGCCGCAACGATGCGGTACCTGATGAATGTCCTGATCGAGAACGTCCACGAACGTCGGCGCGCCTTGGAGGATGACAGCCCGCGGGCACACCTCCAGGTGATTATCGGAGGCAACTTCGACGCCAGCCAGGTCAACGGCCCGGCGATGAAAACCTGGCTGGCCTTCTGGGCCACCAGCATGCACCACCCGTCTTTGCACAGGTTGCAGCGGATCAACGATCACCGTCTGTATTCCAACCTGTGCTGCCAGTTCCGCCGCGTGTTGCCACTGCCCGAGGCACGCAGCGCAGCCCGCGGGCTGGCGGCCCTGATCGACGGTTTGTGGTTGCGCGGCGCCCTGTCGGGAGACGCTTTCGACACGGAGCAGGCGCAACGGATCGCTTACGAATACATGGATTTCCAATTGGCCAAGCAGGTGAGTTAGAGCACACATAACCGCTCAACCCCTGAACGTCCGTCGCGCAGTGTTGCCACATCCATATGGCCCACTGTTCAGCGGGTAACGCCAACCACTTATGCACTTGCGAGGACTTTATGGCCCGTTTCGAACTGCAAAAACTCTACATTGACGGCGGCTACAGCGACGCTGGCAGCGACGCCACCTTCGAAGCCATCAACCCGGCTAACGGTGAAGTTCTCGCCAACGTGCAACGCGCCACTAAAGAAGACGTAGAGCGCGCAGTGGTCAGCGCCGAAAAGGGCCAGAAAATCTGGGCCGCGATGACTGCCATGGAGCGTTCGCGCATCCTGCGGCGCGCCGTGGAAATCCTGCGCGAGCGCAACGATGAACTGGCCGCCCTGGAAACCCTGGACACCGGTAAATCCTTCTCCGAAACCAAGTACGTCGACATCGTCACCGGTGCCGACGTGCTGGAATACTACGCCGGCCTGGTGCCCGCCATCGAAGGCGAGCAAATCCCGCTGCGCACCACTTCGTTCGTCTACACCCGCCGCGAGCCGCTGGGCGTGGTGGCCGGTATCGGCGCGTGGAACTACCCGATCCAGATCGCCCTGTGGAAATCCGCCCCGGCCCTGGCGGCCGGTAACGCGATGATCTTCAAGCCGAGCGAAGTCACCTCTCTGACCACCCTGAAGCTGGCCGAGATCTACACCGAAGCCGGCGTTCCGGATGGCGTATTCAACGTCCTGACCGGCAGCGGCCGTGAAGTCGGCACCTGGCTGACCGAGCACCCGCGCATCGAGAAAATCTCCTTCACCGGCGGCACCGACACTGGCAAAAAAGTCATGGCCAGCGCTTCCAGCTCCTCGCTCAAAGACGTGACCATGGAACTGGGCGGCAAGTCCCCGCTGATCATTTTCGACGACGCCGATCTGGATCGCGCCGCCGACACCGCAATGATGGCCAACTTCTACAGCTCCGGCCAGGTCTGCACCAACGGCACTCGCGTGTTCATTCCAAAGCACCTGCAAGCCGCGTTCGAAGCCAAGATCGCTGAACGCGTTGCGCGCATCCGCGTCGGTAACCCTGAAGACGAAAACACCAACTTCGGCCCGCTGGTCAGCTTCGCCCACATGGAAAGCGTGCTCGGCTACATCGCCAAAGGCAAAGCAGAAGGCGCACGCCTGCTGTGCGGTGGCGAGCGCCTGACCGACGGCGAATTCGCCAAGGGCGCCTTCGTCGCACCGACCGTGTTCACTGACTGCACCGACGAGATGACCATCGTTCGTGAAGAAATCTTCGGCCCGGTGATGAGCATCCTCACCTACGAGACGGAAGAAGAAGTGATCCGTCGCGCCAACGACACTGACTTCGGCCTGGCTGCGGGCCTTGTGACCAAGGATCTGAACCGTGCCCACCGCGTGATTCATCAACTGGAAGCGGGTATCTGCTGGATCAACGCGTGGGGCGAGTCCGACGCGAAGATGCCGGTCGGCGGCTACAAGCAGTCGGGTGTTGGCCGTGAGAACGGCATCAGCTCGCTGAACAACTTCACCCGCATCAAATCGGTACAGGTTGAGCTGGGCGACTACGCATCAGTGTTCTGATGAGCCTCAAGCGGCAAGCTTCAAGCTGCAAGTAAAAGCAGTTTGGTTTGCCGCACCTCCCAGATACACCGCTCGCTGCTCTTTCTTGCAGCTTGAAGCTTGGAGCTTGCCGCTCTCAAGGAGACCCCATGACTCAAGAATATGACTACATCATTGTTGGCGCAGGATCAGCAGGCAACACCCTTGCCACCCGCCTGACCGAAGACGAAGGCGTCACCGTCCTGCTGCTGGAAGCCGGCGGTCCTGACTACCGCCTGGACTTCCGTACCCAGATGCCAGCCGCCCTGGCATTCCCGTTGCAGGGCCGCCGCTACAACTGGGCCTACGAAACCGATCCAGAGCCACACATGGATGGCCGCCGGATGGAATGCGGTCGCGGCAAGGGCCTGGGTGGCTCGTCGCTGATCAACGGCATGTGCTACATCCGTGGCAACGCCATGGACTATGACAACTGGGCAAAACTCCCAGGGCTTGAAGACTGGACGTACCTGGACTGCCTGCCCTATTTCAGAAAAGCTGAAACCCGGGACATCGGCCCCAACGACTGGCACGGTGGCGAAGGCCCGGTCAGCGTGACCACGCCAAAGGCCGGCAACAACCCGTTGTTCCACGCCATGGTTGAAGCCGGCGTGCAGGCCGGTTACCCGCGTACAGAAGACTTGAACGGCTACCAGCAGGAAGGCTTCGGCCCGATGGACCGTACCGTCACGCCAAACGGCCGTCGCGCCAGTACCGCCCGTGGCTACCTGGACACCGCCAAGAAGCGTTCGACACTGACCATCGTGACTCACGCGCTGACCGACAAGGTTCTGTTCGAAGGCAAGCGTGCCGTTGGTGTGCGCTATCTGATCGGAGCTGCCGAAGAGCGCGTTGAAGCCCGTGCCCGCAAAGAAGTGCTGGTGTGCAGCGGTGCAATCGCTTCGCCGCAGTTGCTGCAGCGTTCCGGCGTAGGTCCGGCCAAATTGCTGGAAAGCCTCGACATCCCGGTGGTCCATGACCTGCCGGGCGTTGGCGAAAACCTGCAGGATCACCTTGAGCTGTACCTGCAATACGCCTGCACCCAACCGGTCTCGCTGTACCCGTCGCTGCTCTGGTACAACCAGCCGGCCATCGGTGCCGAATGGCTGTTCAACGGCACCGGTATCGGCGCCAGCAACCAGTTCGAAGCGGGCGGTTTTATCCGTACCCGTGAAGATTTCGAGTGGCCGAACATCCAGTACCACTTCCTGCCGGTAGCGATTAACTACAACGGCAGCAACGGTGTGAAAGAGCACGGTTTCCAGGCGCACATGGGCTCCATGCGTTCGCCAAGCCGTGGTCGTATCCAGCTGAAGTCGAAGAACCCTCGCGAATACCCGAGCATCCTCTTCAACTACATGGCGACCGAACAGGACTGGCAGGAGTTTCGTGACGGCATTCGCCTGACCCGCGAAATCATGCAGCAGCCGGCACTGGACCAATACCGTGGCCGCGAAATCAGCCCGGGCATCGAGGTGCAAACCGACGAGCAACTGGATAAATTCATCCGCGAGCACGCCGAAACCGCGTTCCACCCGTCCTGCTCGTGCAAGATGGGCACCGACGAAATGGCCGTGGTCGATGGTGAAGGTCGCGTGCATGGCATGCAGGGCCTGCGTGTGGTCGATGCCTCGATCATGCCGATCATCACCACGGGCAACCTGAACGCGCCAACGATCATGATCGCCGAGAAAATCGCCGACAAGATCCGTGGCCGCCAGCCGCTGCCGCGCAGCACCGCTGACTACTACGTGGCAGGCGATGCGCCGGTGCGTGGCAAGCCGATGCGTGAAGTAGGCCCTAGCGCGCAGTAACTGATACACCGCGGTGCCCTTATCGCGAGCAAGCCCGCTCCCACATGCTGATTTGTGAATACAGTCAAATGTGGGAGCGGGCTTGCTCACGATGGGTCCCGACCAGCCAGCACAAACCTTCTGAGCCCCTTCCTACACTGCCCCACCCTTGATCCCACCCCCCGCGCAGGCCTAATCTAGTCCCTCGCGCAAACGTTTCACCTTCCTACCGACACGCCGGCTTCTGCCTGGCCACGAGGCTTTCTCATGTTTGATGTCGTTTCTTCGAGCAAATGGCCTACCGGCTTTCTGATCAATCCAAACGTTGAACCGCTGGACCCCAAATGGCTGAAGGAATTCAGCAAGATCCCCGCGGCTGCCGTCAGCGATTGCCTGGGGCGTAACGTCGGTGGCCTGGGCCTCAAGGCGTTCCATGGCAATGCACCGATGCTCGGCAGTGCGCTGACTGTGCGCGTGCGCCCGGGTGACAACCTGATGATTCTCAAAGCCATGCAAATGGCACGTCCAGGCGATGTACTGGTGATTGACGGCAGCGCCGACCTGACCCGGGCGGTGTTCGGCGGCATCATGCGCGCCATGGCCCTGAAGGCCGGCATCGTCGGTGTGGTGATCAACGGCGCCCTGCGCGATCTTGACGAATGGCAGACCGGTGAGCTGCCGGCCTACGCCATCGGCGGCGTACATCGTGGGCCGAGCACCGACGGCGGCGGCGAAATAAACGTGCCGATTTCCTGCGCCGGTATGCTGGTGGCCCCCGGCGACCTGATGATCGGTGACGGTGACGGCGTGGTGGCTGCATCACGCAGCGAACTGCCGGAACTGCTGGTACGTTGCCACGACCTGCTGGCCCGCGAGCAAGCTACGCTGGCGGCCATCGAAGCCGGAACCCTGGACCCTGACCGTTTTGACGCGATCCTGCGCGCCAAGGGTTGCCCGGTCTAAAGCCAAGGCAAAAGCATCGCAGGCAAGCCAGCTCCCACCTTTGAATGTGCCCACAAATCAAAATGTGGGAGCGGGCTTGCTCGCGATGGGGCCCTCCCGGCCACCACCGTCCACAAGGAAGGCCCCATGTTCGACGCTCACCCGCAGCTCAAAAAACACTTCGCGGCCCTGCGCACCACCGCCGACTTCTTCTCTTTGCGCTACGTGCGCGAATCCAGCCAGTTTCTGTCAGTACGCAAGAACATCGCCGAACCGCCACACCTGAGCCAGGACCAAGGCGCCATGCTCACGGTGCGCCTCAATGGTGTCGAAGCCTACGCCGCAACCCATGATATCTCCCTGCCGGGCCTGCAAGCCGCACTCGATCGCGCCGAACAACAGGCCCGACGGATCAAGCCCCATGCCCTGCTGGATCTACGCGACCAGCCAGTGTCCAGCGACATCGCCGACTACTTGTCACCAACCCTGGACCAGCCCTTCCCGTCCCTGAGCGATTGCTATCAACTGCTGGGCGCCGAATCCGCGGCCGTGCCCAGGGACGAGCGCCTGGTGAACTGGGCAGTCAGCCTGGGCACTACCCACGTAGAACAGATCTACCTCAACAGTGCCGGCGCCGAACTGCGCCAGGCCCAGCGCTTTGTGTTTCCCGGCGTCAATGTGACCGCCTACGATGGCAACGACAGCCAGACCCGCACGTTGGGCGGCAGTAACTTCGGCCAGCAAGGCGGCTTCGACGTGATCAGCCGGTTTGGCTTGGTGGGCGCAGCTCCGCTGATTGCCGACCAGGCGCTGCAACTGCTGCTGGCACCGAACACACCGCAAGGGCCGCGCGACCTGCTGCTGATGCCCGACCAAATGATCCTGCAGATCCACGAGTCCATCGGCCACCCGCTGGAGCTGGACCGCATCCTCGGTGACGAACGCAATTACGCCGGTACCAGCTTCGTCAAGATCAGCGACTTCGGGCACCTGCAATACGGCTCGAAACTGCTCAACGTAACTTTCGACCCAAGCCTTCCCGAACAGCTCGCCAGCTACGGCCATGACGACGACGGCACGCCCGCCAGCAAGCAGTTCCTGATTCGCGAGGGCCTGCTGCTCAAGCCTCTGGGCGGTGCGTTGTCGCAGTACCGCTGTGGCATGGACGGGGTTGCCAACAGTCGCGCCTGCAGCTGGAACCGCGCACCCATCGACCGTATGGCCAACCTCAATATCGAGGCCGGCGACCAGAACCTGGCACAGATGATCGAAGGCATCGAGCACGGCATTCTGATGTCGAACAACCGCTCCTGGTCCATCGACGACGCCCGCAACAAATTCCAGTTCGGCTGCGAATGGGGCCAGTTGATCGAGAATGGCGAACTCAAGGATGTAGTAAAAAACCCCAATTACCGGGCTATCTCTGCGCAGTTCTGGCGCAAGCTCAGTGCCGTGGGCGACGCCAGTACCTTTGAGGTCCTGGGCACGCCGAACTGTGGCAAGGGTGAACCCAACCAGGTGATCCGCGTCGGCCATGCCTCACCGGCCTGTGTGTTCAGTAATGTCGATGTGTTTGGGGGAGATGCCTGATGCAAGCGTTCAAGCAACTGGTGGATTGGCTCGCGCAAGCCATCACCGAAGAAGAACAGTTCCATCTGGGTTATGCGTCGGAGTCGTCCGAATTCGTGCGTTTGAACCATGCCCGTGTACGTCAGGCCGGCCAAGTGCAACAGGCCAGCGTGAACTTGAAGCTGATCAACAACGGCCGCCACGCCGACCTCGGCATCACCCTCGCAGGAACACCCGAGCTTGATCGCCAGCGTCTGGCTGAAGGCTTGCAACAGTTGCGCGAAACCTTGCCGCTGCTGCAACAGGACCCCTACCTGCGGCTCAACCACAACGCCTGGCAAAGCCAGACCGAACAGGCACAGCCACTGCCGGAACTGGAACAGGTACTGGCGGACATCAGCCACGCCGCGCAGGGTGTCGACCTGGTCGGGTTTTACGCGGCGGGCCCGATCAGTCGAGGCTTCGCCAGTTCCTCGGGCGCGTTTGGCTGGCACCAGGCCAATAGCTTCAACTTCGATTTCAGCCTGTTCCACGCCAACGGCGAAGCGGTCAAAGCCAGCTATGCCGGCGCGACCTGGAGCAGTGCGGCATTTGCCGAACGTTTCCAACAGGCCCGCGAACAGCTGGAGTTTCTGGGCCGACCGCTGCACCCTCTGGCTCCAGGCGAGTACCGTGCCTATCTGGCACCGGCCGCCATGGAAGAGATCATCGGCATGCTCGCCTGGGGCGGTTTTTCTGCCCAGGAAATTGCCAGTAAAGGCAGCCCGTTGCAGCGTTTGTATGCCGGTGATCAAACCCTGAGCCCGCTGGTGGGCATGAGCGAACAGGTCAGCGGTTCCTTGAGCCCAGCGTTTTCCCGGGACGGCTATCCCCGTAGCGACGTGTCCTTGATCAGCGCAGGCAAGGCCGAGGGCCGCCTGGTCAGTTCCCGCAGCGCCGCCGAATATGGCTTGGGCGCCACCGGCGCCGACAGTGAAGAATCCCCCAGCGCCTTCGAGATGGCGGCAGGCAGCCTGGCCCAGGCCGATATCCTCAAGCGATTGGGCACAGGTTTGTACATCAGCAACCTGTGGTACCTGAACTATTCCGACCAGCCCGCAGCGCGCCTGACCGGCATGACCCGCTTTGCCACGTTCTGGGTGGAAAACGGTGTGATCAAGGCCCCGGTGAGCACCATGCGCTTTGATGACAGCGTCTTCCACCTGTTGGGTTCACAGCTGGAAGCGTTGACCGCCGAACGCGAGTTGCTGCTGTCGGCCAGCACCTACAGCCAGCGCAACACCTCGTCGAACTTGTTGCCGGGAGCGCTGGTCAAGCGTCTGACTCTGACGTTGTGAGATGGCTGGCGGTTGTCGCCTGCCGAAGACCTCGATATAAAGGTTGGTGGCATCCCGCCACCCTACAGCAAAGCAGACCTCGCCCGGGACGGGGCGAACCGGAGCGTTGACATGTACCAAGGAAGTTTTGTCATTGAAAAGCTGGTCAAGCACTACAACGTTCACATAGAGCAAATCGGCAACGACCCGCAAAGAAAGACCGTGCTGCTGGTCAACGGCGCACTGTCCACCACTCGCTCGTTTGCCCGCACCAGCAAGTGCCTGGCCGAACACTTCAATGTGCTGATGTTCGACCTGCCATTCTCCGGCTATTCGCGTCCTCACAACCCCGATCTGGACTTGGTGACCAAGGACGACGAAGTGCAAATCCTCACAGCGCTGGTAGAGCGCTTTGAGGTCAATCATCTGGTATCGGCCTCCTGGGGAGGCATCTCGACCCTGCTGACCCTGGCCCGCAACCCTCTCTCCATTGAAAGCTCGGTGGTGATGGCCCTGGCACCCAACCTCAACCAGGCCATGCTCGACTATGTCGAACGCGTGCGGGTACTGATCGAAGCCGACGACAAGTCCGCCGTCGGGCACTTGCTCAATGAAACCGTCGGCCAATTCCTCTCGCCCCGGCTCAAGCGCAACAACCACCGCCACCTGTCGACCATGGCCACCACCGAATACCGGCAGGCGCGTTTTCATATTCATCAGGTGCTGACGCTGGGCGACGGCAATTACCTGCCGCAGTTGCGCCAGATCCAGACCCCAGTGCATTTTCTCAATGGCGCACTGGATGAATACACACCGGCCACCGAGGCCCGATTGTTCGGGCTTTATGTCGAACGCAGCAGTTTCGCCACCGCAGCCGATACCGGGCACTTGCTCGACCTCGAATCCCGCGAGGCAGCGCTTGCGGTGCATCGGGCACTGATCGATTTCCTGGTGGGCAAAGACGTTCAGCTGTCCGAGATAGACCAGCTGCCAGTGGGAAATGAGGCGGCCGTTAGCGCATAATCGGCAACACATAGCCTGCTAACAAAAGGGACCGTATGCCGAATCGTGCCGTGCTCGACGCCAGGACCGCCCGCTGGCTACCGTGGGTAGTCGCGATTGCCTTCTTCATGCAGTCGCTGGACGGGACGATCCTCAATACCGCCCTGCCCGCCATGGCCCAGGATCTGGCAGAGAACCCGTTGCGCATGCAGGGCGTCATCATCGCCTACATGCTGACCGTGGCCTTGCTGATCCCCGCTTCGGGCTGGATTGCCGACCGCTTCGGCACCAAGAAGATTTTCTTCGGCGCCATCCTGCTGTTCAGCATCGGCTCCTTGCTCTGCGCCTTGTCCAACAGTTTGAGCATGCTGGTGGGCGCCCGGATCATCCAGGGTCTGGGAGGCGCGTTGATGTTGCCGGTGGGTCGCCTGGTGGTGCTGCGCGCCTACCCGCGCTCGGAGCTGGTGCGGATCATGGGGTTCATCACCATTCCCGGCCTGCTCGGCCCGTTGCTCGGCCCGACCATGGGCGGCTGGATGGTGCAATACATGACCTGGCACTGGATCTTCCTGATTAACCTGCCGGTGGGATTGGTCGGTTGCTACGCCGTGTGGAAGTTCATTCCCGACCTGCGCGGCAGCGAGCGCACACGCTTCGATAGCCTGGGTTTCCTATTGTTTGGCGCAGCCATGGTGTTGATCACCATTGCCATGGAAGGTTTGGGCGAGCTGCATCTGCCGCACCTGCGCGTGATGTTGCTGCTGTTTGGCGGCATGGCATGCCTGGCGGCCTATTGGCTGCGGGCCGGGCACATCGAAAACCCGCTGTTCTCGCCAGTCCTGTTCAAGACCCGAACCTTTGCCGTGGGCATTCTCGGCAACCTGTTCGCACGCCTGGGCAGCGGCGCCCTGCCGTTCCTGGTGCCCTTGCTGCTGCAGATTGCCCTTGGCTACTCGCCGTCCCAGGCCGGGATGAGCATGTTGCCCCTGGCAGCGGCGGCGATGCTCGCCAAATCTGTCGCCCGGCCGCTGATCGAGCGCCTGGGTTATCGCACCGTACTGACCGGGAACACGCTGCTGCTGGGATTGATGCTGGCGAGCATGGGCCTGGTCAGCGAGCAAACGCCCTACCCGTTGCTGCTAGCTATGCTCGCGGTACTGGGGGCGATCAACTCGCTGCAATTTACCGCGATGAACACCGTGACCCTGATCGACCTCGACGACGCGCAGGCCAGCAGCGGCAACAGCCTGTTGTCGGTGGTGGCACAACTGGCCTTGAGCCTGGGGGTGGCCTGTGCCGGCGCCTTGCTCGGCGGCTTTACCGGCGCGCAGGGCAACGATGGGGTCAACACGGTACTGGGAGCGTTCCAGCTGACCTTCCTCACCGTGGGTGTGATGACGATGCTGGCGGCGGCAATCTTTTTGCAGTTGTCGCCCAAGGACGGCAAGCGCATGGTCAGTCGCGAACACGATATTGAGCATTAGAAGCAGCTTCAAGCTGGCATCTGCCCCCTCGTCAGAACATGCGGGGAATTGCGCGGGTGGGCTGTTACACTACGCGACATTTTGTTTTGCAGAGCCAGTCCCGTGACTACCATCGCCACCGCTTTTAATACTTTGCCCCTGTCCGCCGCCATGCTGGCTAACCTCGACTCGCTGGGTTATGTCGAGATGACGCAGATCCAGGCGCAGAGCTTGCCGGTGATCCTCAAGGGGCTGGACCTGATCGCCCAGGCCAAGACCGGCAGCGGCAAGACTGCGGCCTTTGGCATCGGCCTGCTGAACCCGATCAACCCGCGCTACTTCGGTTGCCAGGCCCTGGTGATGTGCCCGACCCGTGAGCTGGCCGACCAGGTCGCCAAGGAAATCCGCCGCCTGGCCCGCGCCGAAGACAACATCAAGGTACTGACCCTGTGCGGCGGCGTGTCCCTCGGCCCGCAGATCGCCTCCCTGGAACACGGCGCCCACGTCATCGTCGGCACTCCAGGCCGTATCCAGCAGCACCTGCGCAAGGGCTCGCTGGTACTCGATGGCTTGAACACGCTGATCCTCGACGAGGCCGACCGCATGCTCGACATGGGTTTTTACGACGCCATCGAAGACATCATCAGCAAGACCCCGGCGCGCCGCCAGACATTGCTGTTCTCGGCGACCTACCCGGTGAGCATCAAGCAACTGGCGTCGAAATTCATGCGCGCGCCGCAGCAAGTGAAGGCCGAGGCGTTCCATTCGGACGACCAGATCGAGCAGCGTTTCTACGAAATTTCCCCGGAAGAACGCATGGACGCTGTGACCAAGGTGCTCTCGCACTTCCGGCCAGCCTCCTGTGTCGCGTTCTGCTTCACCAAGCAGCAAGTGCAGGAAACGGTTGACCATCTCACGTCCAAGGGTATTTCCGCCGTCGGCCTGCATGGTGACCTGGAACAGCGTGATCGCGACCAGGTGCTGGCTATGTTCGCCAACCGCAGTACTTCGGTACTGGTCGCCACTGACGTTGCCGCTCGTGGCCTGGACATCGATGCCCTGGACATGGTGATCAACGTCGAACTGGCTCGCGACTCGGAAATCCACATCCACCGCGTCGGTCGTACTGGTCGGGCCGGTGAGACCGGGATTGCCATTAGCCTGGTGGCGCCGTCCGAAGCCCACCGTGCCCAGGCCATCGAGCAACTGCAGAAGTCGCCGCTGAACTGGGACCAGCTGGACAACCTCAAGCCGCAAAGCGGTGGTCCGTTGCTGCCGCAGATGAGCACCCTGTGCATCGCCGCTGGCCGTAAAGACAAGGTTCGCCCAGGCGATATCCTTGGCGCGTTGACTGGCGAAGCCGGTATTCCGGGCGCCCAGGTCGGCAAAATCGCGATCTTTGATTTCCAGGCCTTCGTGGCCGTTGAGCGCGGCATCGCCAAGCAGGCGCTGCAGCGCTTGAACGACGGCAAGATCAAGGGCCGTTCGTTGCGCGTGCGTATTCTGTAAAGATCTCCCGCCCTATGGAGATCCAATGTGGGAGGGGGCTTGCTCCCGATAGCGGTGGTTCAGTTAACAAAGTTGCTGACTGACACTCCACTATCGGGGGCAAGCCCCCTCCCACATTTTTGACTGCATTTCAGATCAATATTTTGTGAGGACACCGTTTTGCGCTCGACCGAAGTTGTGATCATTGGCGCTGGCGCCGCAGGCTTGATGTGCGCGCTGACCGCCGCCGGGCGTGGGCGCAAAGTGATGTTGATCGACCATGCGAACAAGGCCGGCAAAAAGATCCTGATGTCAGGCGGCGGCCGCTGCAACTTCACCAATATGTACACCGAGCCGGCCAACTTCCTGTCGCACAACGCACACTTCTGCAAATCCGCGCTGGCGCGCTATACCCAGTGGGACTTCATCGCACTGGTGGCCAAGCACGGCGTGCCGTACCACGAGAAAAAGCTCGGCCAGTTGTTCTGCGATAACAAATCCAGCGACATCCTCGGCATGCTGCTCGACGAGTGCATCCAGACCGGCGTGAGCCTGCACCTGGACACCTGCGTCCAGGAAATCGCCAGGCTCGACAACGGCTATCAGTTGCAGACCACCCTGGGTGAGCTGCGTTGCGAATCCCTGGTGATCGCCACGGGCGGCTTGTCGATTCCGACCCTGGGTGCCACGGGTTTCGGCTACCAGGTGGCCAGGCAATTCGGCCACGAACTGCTGCCGACCCGCGCCGGACTGGTGCCATTTACCATCACCGACCAGCTCAAGGAGCTGTGCGGTGAGTTGTCTGGCACATCCGTGGATTGCCTGGTCAGCTGTAACGACCAGAGTTTTCGCGAGAACATCCTGTTTACCCATCGCGGCTTGAGCGGGCCGGCAATCCTGCAGATTTCCTCCTACTGGGAATCCGGCGACACGGTTGAAATCAACTTGCTGCCCGACCACGACGCCCATGCCTGGCTGCAACAGCAACAGACCGAGCGAGCAAACAGTGAGTTGAAAACATTACTGGGTGAGATCTTCACCAAGAAAATGGCCAACCTGCTGGCAGACACCTGGTTCGTGTCCAAGCCTATGAAGCAATACACCCACGCCGAAATCGCCGATATCGCGCAAAAGCTGGGGAGCTGGCAATTGGTCCCGGCGGGCACCGAAGGCTATCGCACGGCTGAGGTGACCCTGGGTGGGGTGGATACCCGGGAAGTGTCGTCCAAAACCATGGAGTCGTTGAAAAGCCCTGGGTTGTATTTCATCGGCGAAGTGCTGGATGTGACCGGTCACCTGGGCGGTTTCAATTTCCAGTGGGCCTGGGCTTCGGGCTACGCCGCCGCGCAATACGCCTGACACAACCCATGTGGGAGTGGGCTCCCACATTTGATTTGCGGCGCCGGGAATAAATTTTGCTCATCAATGTGATCGTCACCCTTGCCGTGACGTCATTACTGGCTCAATTTAGCGACATCGTTCCGGAAGACTCCAGACTTCATGTCATCGACCTCGTTCAAGCAGTCCATGCGCCGTCTTTGGGCCCTGGATAAATTCAGTTATAGCGTTCGGGTGTTCATCGCCCTCACCGGCAGCATGGCGTTGTGCTGGTATCAAGATGAGATGACGCTGCTGATCCCCCTGTTCCTGGGAATCATCGCCAGCGCTCTGGCCGAGACCGATGACAGTTGGCAAGGTCGCCTCAACGCTTTGGCAGTGACCCTGGTGTGTTTCAGCGTGGCGGCGCTGTCGGTGGAGTTGCTGTTTCCCTACCCGTGGGTTTTCGCCATCGCCCTGGCGCTGGCCAGCTTCTGCCTGACCATGCTCGGCGCGCTGGGCGAGCGCTATGGCGCCATTGCCTCGGCCACCCTGATCCTGTCGGTCTACACCATGATCGGTGTGGACCAGCGCGGTGGAGCCGTCACCGACTTCTGGCACGAACCCTTGTTGCTGGTGGCCGGTGCCGCGTGGTACGGCGCGCTCTCTGTGCTGTGGCAGGTGCTGTTTTCCAACCAGCCAGTGCAACAGAGCCTGGCGCGGCTGTTCCGCGAGTTGGGGCGTTACCTCAAGCTCAAGTCATCATTGTTCGAACCCGTGCGCCAACTGGATGTAGAAGCGCGGCGCCTGGAGCTGGCCCAACAGAACGGGCGCGTCGTGGCAGCGCTGAATGCAGCGAAGGAAATCATCCTGCATCGGGTAGGCAATGGTCGTCCGGGCTCGAAGGTCAGCCGCTACCTCAAACTCTATTTCCTGGCCCAGGATATCCACGAGCGCGCCAGCTCTTCCCACTATCCCTACAACGCTCTGGCGGACGCCTTTTTCCACAGTGATGTGCTGTTCCGCTGCCAGCGCCTGTTGCGCCAGCAAGGCAAGGCCTGCCAAACACTTGCCGAATCGATCCAACTGCGCCAGCCGTTCGTGTATGACGCAAGTTTTGCCCAAGCCCTGGGCGACCTGAACGCCTCCCTGGAACACCTGCGTATCCAGAGCAACCCAGCCTGGCGCGGCCTGCTGCGCTCGCTGCGCGCCCTGGCCGCCAACCTTTCGACGCTAGACCGCCTGCTCAGCGACGCCAGCAACCCCGACAGCCTGGCGGACGCCACCGACAGCAACCTGCTGGATCGCTCGCCACGCAACCTCAAGGAAATGTGGACACGCCTGCGGACCCAACTGACGCCCACTTCGCTGCTGTTCCGCCATGCCCTGCGCTTGTCCCTGGCGTTGAGCGTCGGCTATTTCATGGTGCATTTGATTCACCCGTCCCAGGGTTACTGGATCATCCTCACCACGCTGTTCGTCTGCCAGCCGAACTACGGCGCGACCCGGCGCAAACTTGGCCAACGGATTATCGGTACCGCCATCGGCCTGACGGTCGCATGGGCATTGTTTGATCTGTTCCCCAGCCCCTTGGTGCAGTCGATGTTCGCCATCGCCGCCGGGCTGGTGTTCTTTATCAACCGCACCACCCGCTATACCCTGGCAACCGCTGCGATCACGCTAATGGTGCTGTTCTGCTTCAACCAGGTGGGCGATGGCTACGGGTTGTTCCTGCCACGCCTGTTCGATACGTTGCTGGGCAGCCTGATCGCCGGGCTGGCGGTGTTCCTGTTTCTGCCGGACTGGCAGGGCCGACGCCTGAACAAGGTGCTGGCCAACACCCTGACCTGCAACAGCATCTATCTGCGGCAAATCATGCAGCAATACGCTGCTGGCAAAAGCGACGACCTGACTTACCGCCTGGCCCGACGCAACGCCCACAACGCCGATGCAGCGCTGTCCACCACCTTGGCGAATATGCTGATGGAGCCGGGGCATTTTCGCAAAGAAGCTGACGTCGGCTTCCGTTTCCTGGTGCTGTCACACACGTTGCTCAGCTACCTGTCCGGGCTCGGCGCCCACCGCGAAACCCAACTGCCGGCCGAGGTCCGTGAACAGCTGATCGAAGGCGCCGGCAAAAGCCTCGCGGCCAGTATCGACGAGATCGCCACGGGGCTGGCCAGCAAGCAGCCGATCGCCATTCAAAGCGATGCCGAAGAAGCACTGGCAGCGGAGCTGGAACAGATGCCCGATGAGATCGATGAAGGCCAGCGATTGGTGCAGACGCAGTTGGCGCTGATCTGCCGGCAGTTGGGGCCGCTGCGGACATTGGCGGCGCATTTGATGAAGGGGTAAAGGGCGCGGCGCCCTACATCCCATGCCGCTTCAGGAGACGCGCATAACTGCCATCGGCCTTCATCCGCGTAATTTCCCGGTCAAAGCCGGCAACGATCTGCTCATGCATCGGGTTTTTCAGGCTTACCAGGATACGCAAACTGTTTTCGCTCAGCGTGTCGGGCAAGAACTCCACCGCGTTGCGCACCCGCGGCGATTCCCGCGCCAGGTAGTAACGCGCGACATACTCATCTTCAATCGCCAGCCTCACCCGCTGGGCCGCAAGCATACGCACGGCCATGGCAAAGTTGTGTACCGGGATCTTCTGCAGCGCGAGCTCGGTATCGAAAGCCGTCGAATAGGCATAGCCGCGTACCACGGCGATGGAATAATCGTGTAGCTGCTGCAGGTTCTGGAACTCGATGGGATCGTCCCGGCGCTTGATCAAGAGCACTCGGTTCAGCAGATACCCGCCAGAAAACCGCCCCAACTGCTCGCGCGTATCGTCGTGCCAAGCATTGATCAGCACGTCATAGCGACCGTCACCCACCCCCATCAGCGCCCGAGCCCATGGCACTTGCTTGAAGTCACTGGCGTAACCGGCGCGCGCCAGCGCCGTGGTGACGATGTCCGTGGCCAATCCGCCATTGAGCAGCGTGACGTCAGTAAACGGCGGCCAGGCATCCGCTACCAGACGCAAGCGCTCTGCAGCCGCTGCCTGGGCCAACAACAGCACTACGAGCACAGCAACGGCACGAGACAATCGCAGCATGCTTGATGTCCTTGCACAGCGGGCGGATCGTTGCGGGCGAAGGCGCCTGGCCGGATGACGTTCAGGATCTGACTGTAGCTCATCGCTCGCGCTGCACAGCAGGTTACACAAACAAACCCGAGGTGGAAGCACTCAATGATGGCATATTGATGTCAGTCACAAAATATCCCGTCTCCAGCTGTTTGCACGACACTCAAGACAGGCACCGGCCATGGCATTACTATCAGGCACAGGTCTTTATGCGAGATGGAACAATGACAATTGAATGGGTTTGCAAACATCACACCGACGTGGGCAAGGAACAGCTGTACGCCATCCTGGGCCTGCGCCAGGAGGTGTTTGTCGTTGAGCAGAAATGCCTTTATCAAGACATCGACGGGCAGGACCTGGCAGGCGATACCTACCACTTGATGGCCTGGAAAGAGGACGAGTTGGTGGCCTACCTGCGCCTGCTGGACCCGGAGTCCCAGGGGGGCGACGTGGTGGTCGGTCGGGTGATCGTCGCGGCATCGGCACGCGGTACTGGCTTGGGGCATCAGATGATGGAAGAAACCCTCGAGCGGATCGAAGAAATCTGGCCAGAGACGCCTGTTTTTCTGTCAGCCCAGGCGCACTTGCAGGCGTATTACGGACGGTATGGGTTCGTGGTGGCGGGTGAGGAATACCTTGAGGATGATATTCCACACATCGGTATGCGACGCGCTTGAGGGCAGCATCGCAGGCAAGCCCACATTCAATCGCGTACGACCTGTGCAATCCGGTCGAATGTGGGAGCGAGCTTGCTCGCGATTGCGTCAGCCCAATCACCACAACCGTTAAGGGTAACCCAGCACCTTTTTGATTTGCGCCAGATTGCCTTCGATCCAGCGCGGATCGATCGCCCCCCAGCTACGAATCCGATAATGCCCGGCATGGTTGCGCGCACCGTCTTGCTGCTCGAATTCACACAGGATATCCAGGTCGGCCAACGCCGCAATCGTGTCCTGCGCCGTGCGTCGGGGCATACCGGTGGCCTCGGTCAGCGCCGGGACGCTGCTGGCCAGCCCGCTGTCGATCAGGTACGCCACGTACAGGCGGCGGTAGAAACTGCTTTTGGTCTTGCTCACATCCATGGTCGGTCGCCTTGTGCGGTCAGAGTTTGCTCTGCAGGTCGCGATACGTGAGGTACACCCGCAAGTCGAACTCCACTTGATGATAACCGGGCAACATATACTCGCAGAGCTTGTAGAACGCCTTGTTGTGATCCGACTCCTTGAAGTGCGCCAGCTCATGAACAACGATCATCTTCAGAAACTGCGGCGCAGCCTCCTTGAACAAGGATGCGATTCGGATCTCTTTCTTGGACTTGAGGTTGCCACCCTGAACTCGGGAAATCGTGGTGTGCAGGCCCAACGCGCGGTGAGTCAGATCCAGACGATTATCGAACAGTACCTTGTCGATGGCCGGCGCATTACGCAGATGCTCCTGTTTCAATGCCAGCGCGTAGCTGTACAGCGCCTTGTCGCTTTGCACGTCATGGCGCTCGGGATAACGCTGGCTCAGGTAATGGCCCAACTGATCATTGGCAATCAATTGGCGCACTTGCTCTTGTAAGGCAGCGGGATAAGCCTGGAGGTATTTCAGGGCGGTCATGGGCTCGGACAACGAGAGTTGAATGGGTTCCAGTGTAACTTCAGCCAGTGTCTGCGCACAGTTCGAAGGCTGCGTCCGGAGGCTGCTCTGCTTAGCGAGCAACAGAGCGCCCGCTGTGCCAAGGCTCGTTGAACCGACTAACGGTCAGGCGCTACAGGCCACGCACCATGGGGAAGATGGCTTTTTGACAGACCGTTGGCGCCAAAAACCCGCCTTGAAACCATTAACAAACGATGACCCGCCGCTTATAACGAACACGCTGGCACTCGAGCCAAAGCCTTTTGGCTCTTCTTTATGTATTTCAAAGGCGCACCTCATGATAGATCTGTCCACATGGAACCTGAGCATCCCCGTAGGCACTCCGCCTGCAACGATCAGCACCCCCAAGCTGCTCAGCGGTTTCAAGGGCAAGTACTTCCAGGCCGAAGGCAGCAGCGTGCAATTCTGGTCCCCCGTTACCGGCACTCGCACCGAAAACGCCATCTACCCACGCAGCGAACTGCGAGAAACCTATGCCGACGGCCGGCTACGCAATTGGACTTACCCCGAGGCCGATAATTTTCTGCGCGCGACCCTGGCCGTCAATCAAGTGCCCTCCTCGGGCAAGATCGTCATCGGCCAGATCCACGCCTATGACAGTCAGAAACCGTTGATAAAGGTCGAATACCAATACAAGGAAAAAACCCGCAGCGCCAATATCGTGGCCAAAGTGCGCATGCGTCCGGATGACAGCAAGGGCCGGGTGATTATCGTGGCCGAGAACGTTCCCCTGGAGCGCAACTTCACCTACGTCATCCACTTGAACAAGGCAGGTCTGTTGAGCGTCGACGCTGCCAATGGGCAATGGAACGAACGCATCGGCGCGGCATGGGGCAAAAAGCCGCTGTACTTCAAGGCTGGGGTTTACGTGCAAGACAACAGCGGCGCCAGCAACGAGGGCGGCAAAGTGACGTTTGCCAAGCTGGATATTGATCACAACTGACAGTTTGATCATTCCCGAGACGGTTTAGGACAGAACCGCGACTCAGGGTCTCGACTTTCTTGTAGGACAATTCGAGTATGGCGCCGCGCACGCGCAATGCTTACCTATAAGAAAGTCATGGAGACTCACCAATGCCCTTCACTCGCACTCTGCTCGCCCTATCCATGGGCATGGTTCTGATGCAAAACCCGGCCTTTGCCGCTCCACCGCTGTCAATGACCGACGGCGTAGCCCAGGTCAATATCCAGGACAGCAACGCCTGGGTCGAAATCAGTAAAGCGGCTTTTGAACACAACATCCGCACCCTGCAAACCAGCCTCGCCGGCAAGTCGAAAATCTGCGCGGTGCTCAAGGCTGACGCCTATGGGCATGGCATCGGCTTGCTGATGCCGTCTGTGATCAAGCTCGGCGTACCTTGTGTTGGCGTGGCCAGCAACGAAGAGGCTCGCGTAGTGCGCGAAAGCGGCTTCAAGGGCCAACTCGTCCGCGTGCGCACCGCCGCCTTGAGCGAACTGGAAGCCGCGCTGCCCTATGACATTGAAGAACTGGTCGGCAACCTGGACTTCGCCGTGCGTGCCAGCCTGATCGCCGAACATCATGGCCGACCGCTGGTGGTGCATCTGGGCCTGAATTCCAGCGGCATGAGCCGCAACGGTGTGGAAATGACCACTGCCCAGGGCCGACGCGATGCGGTTGCCATCACCAAGGTCCCAAACCTTGAGATCAAGGCGATCATGACCCACTTCGCCGTCGAAGACGCTGCCGACGTTCGCATTGGCCTCAAGGCTTTCAATGAACAGGCCAACTGGCTGATCAACGTCGCCCAACTCGACCGTAGCAAAATCACCCTGCACGCTGCCAACTCCTACGCCACCCTGGAAGTACCCGAGTCGCACCTGGACATGGTCCGCCCGGGTGGCCTGCTGTTTGGCGACACCGTACCGCGATTTACCCAGTACAAGCGGGTCATGCAGTTCAAATCCCATGTGGCCTCGGTCAACAGCTATCCGAAGGGCAACACCGCGGGTTACGACCGCACCTACACCCTGGCGCGGGATTCGAAACTGGCGAACATTACCGTAGGTTATTCGGACGGCTATCGCCGGGCGTTTACCAACAAAGGCGTCGTGCTGATCAACGGGTATCGGGTACCGGTGGTAGGCAAGGTGTCGATGAACACCCTGATGGTCGACGTCACGGATGTGCCGACGGTCAAAAGCGGGGATGAGGTGGTGTTGTTTGGCAAGCAGGGCAACGTGCAAACAACCCAGGCGGAAGTAGAAGACATCAACGGCGCGTTGTTGGCCGACCTTTACACAGTCTGGGGTAATTCCAATCCCAAGGTATTAGTTGATCAATAACCGCTCGCACACAGTTTTCCAAACTGAAAAAAATCTAAATGTGGGAGCGAGCTTGCTTGCTCCCACATTTGTTTTGCGGCGTTTGGTAGGGCTGGGTTCGTTCTAAGCTCCCAGCAAATTCGGGCCACAAAAAACCCGCATCTCTGCGGGTTTTTCATTAACACCTGAGGCTTAGTTGACCTTGGCGTTCAACTCGCCTTTCAAGTAACGCTGGTACATCGCTTCCAACGAAACCGGCTTGATCTTCGAAGCATTGCCTGCAGTGCCAAACGCTTCATAACGTGCAATACACACGTCACGCATCGCGGTGACGGTGGCGCCGAAGAATTTACGCGGGTCGAACTCGCTCGGGTTGGTGGCCATCAGGCGGCGCATCGCACCGGTGGATGCCAGGCGCAGGTCGGTGTCGATGTTGACCTTGCGCACGCCGTGCTTGATGCCTTCGACGATTTCTTCAACCGGTACGCCGTAGGTTTCTTTGATGTCGCCGCCGTACTGGTTGATGATCGCCAGCCACTCTTGCGGAACCGAGGAAGAACCGTGCATCACCAGGTGGGTGTTGGGGATGCGCTTGTGGATTTCCTTGATGCGGTCGATGGCCAGCACGTCGCCGGTAGGCGGCTTGGTGAACTTGTAGGCGCCGTGGCTGGTGCCGATGGCGATGGCCAGGGCGTCGACCTGAGTGCGCTTGACGAAGTCAGCGGCTTCTTCCGGATCGGTCAGCATCTGGCTGTGATCCAGCACGCCTTCGGCGCCGATGCCGTCTTCTTCACCGGCCATTCCGGTTTCCAGCGAACCCAGGCAACCCAGCTCACCTTCCACCGATACGCCGCAGGCGTGAGCCAGGGCCACGGTTTGTTGGGTAACGCGCACGTTGTAGTCGTAGTCGGTCGGGGTCTTGCCGTCTTCGCCCAGGGAGCCGTCCATCATCACCGAGGAAAAGCCAAGTTGGATGGAGCGCTGGCAGACGTCAGGGCTGGTGCCGTGGTCCTGGTGCATGCACACCGGGATGTGCGGGAATTCTTCGATGGCCGCCAGGATCAGGTGACGCAGGAATGGGGCACCGGCATATTTACGCGCGCCGGCCGAGGCCTGGACGATCACTGGAGAGTCTGTCTTGTCAGCGGCTTCCATGATGGCGCGCATCTGCTCAAGGTTGTTGACGTTAAAGGCTGGAACGCCGTAGCCGAACTCGGCTGCGTGGTCCAGCATTTGACGCATGCTGATAAGTGCCATTGTGTCTCTCTCCCGGTCGAGGGTCGTTAATCGTGCAAGCCTGCCGTAGCGGCGGCTGCTATTCAAGTTATTGCAGGTCAGGGTTTGCATACCTGCCCTGCTGAATCGTTTTTTGTGAGTCCGGCTCAACACCGATACCACTTTTTAAACCGAATCAAGTGTGGGAGCGGGCTTGCTCGCGAAAGTGGTGTGTCAGTCACCGAATTCGTCAGTTGAGCCGCCGCTTTCGCGAGCAAGCCCGCTCCCACCTTTTGATCTCATCTACCTTGAGATCGTGTTCTTACTGGGCCTTGCAGCCTCGGCCAATCAAATCGTCGGTGGCGACCCAGTAAACCAGGCCTTCCTCACCTTTTGTGTGAAACGCCAATTGGTCGTTGCTGTACAACGCGCCCGAAGCGGCAGGTTCCTGTTTGAGACGATAGACTTGATCCGCGCCACCCAGGCGTACATCCACCTGGCTGCGGCTGGCATCGACAAACCGCCATACCACTTGGGCCCGGCTGTCGCAGGTCCAGGTTGCCCATTTGTCTTGCGGCTCTGCCTGGTTGCCGAGCATGTTCAGGTTGCTGCAGCCGGCCAAGAGAGCCAGGGCTGCCAGGGCGATAACGCCTTTCATTGCCAATCCTCGAACGACGGCACAAGGCCGCCATTGCTGTGGGTTAGTGCATCAGACCCGTCAAGGGCAACCCTGTTCCTTACCTTTGGGCGGGGAATCGTATTTCTCCAGCCTGTCGGGTCCTATGCGCTTACTGATCACCGGCATGGTCTCGGCCTGCCAATCAGACTGGTAGCACCCATTGTCCGGTGCGGAGCTTTCAGCTTCGGGCGTCGCCTTCGACGCACTGCCACAGCCCACCAGCAGGCCTGCCGCGAACATCAGTGCAAACGACTTGATCATGGGAATACTCCTTTTCCGGATCCTGGATCTCAGCCCTTGGCTCGGCTTTCCAGCACTTCAACCGCTGGCAGGACCTTGCCTTCGACAAACTCGAGAAACGCCCCGCCACCGGTAGAAATGTAGGAAATTTGATCGCTGACGCCATATTTGTCGATGGCCGCCAGTGTATCGCCACCGCCGGCAATCGAGAATGCCGGGCTTTCAGCGATAGCCTGGGCCAGCACTTTGGTGCCGTTGCCGAACTGGTCAAACTCGAATACACCGACCGGACCGTTCCATAGAATAGTCTGGGAAGCTTTCAGCAGTTCGGCAAAGTTGGCTGCCGTTTGCGGGCCAATGTCCAGGATCATGTCGTCAGCCGCAACATCCGCGATCAGCTTGACGGTCGCCTCGGCGCTTTCGGCGAATTCCTTGGCAACCACCACGTCCACCGGCAACGGCACGCTGACCTTGGCGGCGATGGCGCGGGCAGTGTCCAGCAGATCCGGCTCGTAAAGGGACTTGCCCACCGGATGGCCGGCAGCCGCCAGGAAGGTATTGGCGATACCGCCACCGACGATCAACTGGTTGCAGATCTGGCTCAGGCTGTTGAGCACATCCAGTTTGGTGGAAACCTTGGAGCCGGCCACGATGGCAGCCATCGGCTGGGCCGGAGCACCCAGGGCTTTGCCCAGGGCGTCGAGCTCAGCAGCCAGCAACGGGCCTGCCGCAGCAACTTTGGCGAACTTGGCTACGCCATGGGTCGAACCTTCGGCGCGGTGCGCGGTGCCGAAAGCGTCCATCACGAACACGTCGCAAAGCGCCGCATATTGCTGGGCCAGTTCGTCGCTGTTCTTTTTCTCGCCCTTGTTGAAGCGCACGTTTTCGAACAGCACGATGTCGCCCGCCTTGACGTCAACGCCGCCCAGGTAGTCCGTCACCAGCGGCACTTCACGGCCCAGTGCCTTGCTCAGGTAATCGGCTACCGGCTTGAGGCTGTTTTCGGCAGAGAATTCACCTTCGGTCGGACGGCCCAAGTGGGAGCAGACCATCACGGCCGCGCCTTTTTCCAAGGCCAGCTTGATGGTCGGCAGCGAGGCCAGGATTCGCGCATCGCTGGTGACAACACCGTCCTTGACAGGGACGTTGAGGTCTTCGCGAATCAGTACGCGCTTACCTTGCAGATCGAGGTCGGTCATCTTCAACACGGTCATGGGTCGCATTTCCTGAGTTACTGTTTTTGAGAGACAGAAAGGGCTGAAGCGGTTTGCAGATAATGTTCTGCAACATCCAGCATTCGGTTGGCAAACCCCCACTCGTTGTCGAACCAGGCCAGTATGTTTACCAGCCGTGGGCCGGAAACGCGGGTCTGGCTGGCATCGACAATGGCCGAATGTGGGTCATGGTTGAAATCACAACTGGCGTGAGGCAACTCGGTATAGGCCAGCAGGCCTTTGAGCGGGCCGCAGGTGGCGGCTTCGCGCAAGATCCGGTTGACCTCGCAGGTGTCGGTGTCGCTGACGGTCTGCATCGTAATGTCCAGGCATGACACGTTCACCGTCGGCACGCGCACGGCCTTGGCCTGGATTCGCCCGGCCAGCTCCGGCAGCAGGCGCTCGATACCACGAGCCAGGCCGGTGGATACCGGAATCACCGACTGGAACGCCGAGCGCGTACGCCGCAAGTCTTCATGATGGTAGGCATCAATCACTGGCTGGTCGTTCATCGCCGAGTGGATCGTGGTGATCGACACATATTCCAGGCCAATCGCCTGATCCAGCAGACGCAACAGTGGCACCCCGCAATTGGTCGTGCAGGAGGCGTTGGACACCAGCAGTTCGGCGCCGGTGAGGCAATCCTGATTGACGCCGTAGACGATGGTGGCGTCGACATCCGCCTCGCTCGCCATCGGCTGGGAAAACAGCACGCGCGGTGCGCCGGCATCGAGGAAACGCTGGCCATCGGCACGGGTGTTGTAGGCGCCGGAGCATTCCAATACCAGATCGACACCCAGCGCCGCCCAGTCGATGCCCTCGGGCGCGGCACTGCGCAGTACCTTCACGCAGTCACCATTGATATGTAGACAATCGCCGTCGACCCGCACTTCGCCGGGGAACCGGCCGTGGGTGGAATCAAAGCGTGTCAGGTATTCGATGCTGGCCATGTCGGCCAGATCATTGATCGCAACAATTTCAAAACCGGCCGCAGCCCCTCGCTCGAACAGTGCACGCAAGACGCAACGACCAATCCGGCCGTAGCCGTTGAGTGCAACTTTGTAGGGACGGGGTTGGGGCATGGGGTTCTCGATTACCTTGGGTGATGGGGTGAATGTACCGCCGTCATCGCGAGCAAGCCCGCTCCCACATTTGGATCGCGATCTAATGTGGGAGCGGGCTTGCTCGCGATGAGGCCAGTACAGCTACCCCAATCTACAGCCTTAGTCTTCCAGCAGCTCTTCAGCCTGACCCAGGATATTTTCCAGGGTGAAACCGAACTCTTCGAACAACGCTGGCGCCGGTGCGGACTCACCGTAGGTGGTCATGCCGATCACGCGGCCTTCCAGGCCCACGTACTTGTACCAGTAGTCGGCGTGAGCAGCTTCGATGGCGATACGTGCGCTGACCTGCAACGGCAGGACCGATTGCTTGTAACCCGCATCCTGGGCTTCGAAGACGCTGGTGCACGGCATCGAAACCACACGCACTTTACGACCCTGTTCGGTCAACTTGTCGTAGGCCTGAACGGTCAGGCCCACTTCGGAACCGGTGGAGATCAGGATCAGCTCCGGCTCGCCAGCGCAGTCCTTGAGCACATAGCCACCACGGCTGATATCGGCGATCTGCGCGTCGCTGCGAACCTGGTGTTGCAGGTTCTGACGGGAGAAGATCAGCGCCGAAGGGCCGTCCTTGCGCTCGATCGCGTGCTTCCAGGCCACGGCCGATTCGACCGCATCGGCTGGGCGCCAGCAATCGAGGTTCGGCGTGGTGCGCAGGCTGGTCAGTTGCTCGACCGGCTGGTGCGTCGGGCCATCTTCGCCCAAGCCGATGGAGTCGTGGGTGTACACATGAATCACACGCTTTTTCATCAGCGCGGCCATGCGCACGGCGTTGCGGGCGTATTCCATGAACATCAGGAAGGTCGCGCCGTAAGGCACCAGGCCGCCGTGCAGGGACACGCCGTTCATGATGGCGCTCATGCCGAACTCGCGCACGCCGTAGTACATGTAGTTGCCGCTGGCGTCTTCGGCCGAGACACCTTTGCAACCTTTCCACAGGGTCAGGTTGGAACCGGCCAGGTCAGCCGAACCGCCGAGGAACTCAGGCAGCAGCGGGCCAAAGGCATTCAGGGTGTTCTGGCTGGCTTTACGGCTGGCGATGGTTTCGCCCTTGGCCGCGACTTCAGCGATGTAGGCCGAGGCTTTTTCCGAGAAATCGGCAGGCAGGTCACCGGCCAGGCGACGCACCAGTTCGTTGGCCAACTCAGGGAACTCGGCAGAGTAGGCGGCGAAACGCTGGTCCCACTCGGCTTCGGCAGCCTGGCCGGCTTCCTTGGCGTCCCACTCGGCATAGATGTCAGCCGGAATTTCGAACGGACCATGGTTCCACTTCAACGCTTCACGGGTCAGGGCGATTTCCGCGTCCCCCAGTGGGGCGCCGTGGCAATCTTCCTTGCCTTGCTTGTTTGGCGAGCCAAAACCGATAGTGGTCTTGCAGCAGATCAGGGTCGGCTGCTCGCTCTTGCGCGCGGTTTCGATAGCAGTCTTGATCTCTTCCGGATCGTGGCCGTCAACATTGCGGATCACCTGCCAGTTGTAGGCTTCGAAACGCTTTGGCGTGTCGTCGGTAAACCAGCCTTCGACTTCGCCATCGATGGAGATGCCGTTGTCATCGTAGAAAGCGATCAGCTTGCCCAGGCCCAGGGTACCGGCAAGGGAGCTCACTTCGTGGGAAATGCCTTCCATCATGCAGCCATCACCCAGGAACACATAGGTGTGGTGGTCGACAACGTTATGACCCGGACGGTTGAACTGCGCCGCCAGGACTTTTTCAGCCAGGGCAAAACCCACGGCGTTGGCCAGGCCCTGGCCCAGAGGACCGGTGGTGGTCTCCACGCCTGGGGTGTAACCGAATTCCGGGTGGCCCGGGGTGCGGCTGTGCAACTGGCGGAAGCTCTTCAAGTCATCGATGGACAAGTCGTAGCCGGTCAGGTGCAGCAACGAATAGATCAACATCGAGCCGTGGCCGTTGGACAGCACGAAGCGGTCACGATCGGCAAACGAGGGGTTGCTCGGGTTGTGTTTCAGGTAGTCACGCCAAAGTACCTCGGCGATATCCGCCATGCCCATCGGGGCACCGGGATGGCCGCTGTTGGCTTTTTGCACGGCATCCATGCTGAGGGCACGAATGGCGTTGGCACGCTCACGACGGCTGGGCATCGCTGATCTCCTGCGGATTATTGAATCGAGAGTGAATAGAGAAACGGAAAAAAGGACCGGCATTTTCCCTCAGCCACGACCTTCGGGGCAATGACAGATAGTGACTTATGCAGGTTTTTCCTGTGGTTTGGACTGCATTCCCTTCGAGAACACTTCCCGCCGTTCGTCTAAAGGTGATCAAAGGTTCTTATAACCGCCATGCAGCAGCCAATATCAAAACTTTTTGATATTGGCCTTGCGAGGATTTAAACCCATCACTAGACTGCTGACCCTATGAACTTATCTGCGCCTTCCATTCGCCCCGACGACTGCGACGAGCTGGCAGCCTTGTGCAAGGCCGGCGGTGACCCGCTGCGCCTGAATGTATTGCGCGCGCTGGCCAACGATTCGTTCGGCGTGCTGGAGCTGGCGCGAATCTTCGCGATCGGCCAGTCCGGCATGAGCCACCACCTGAAGGTGCTGGCCCAGGCCGACCTGGTGGCGACCCGCCGCGAAGGCAACGCGATTTTCTATCGCCGCGCCCTGCCCCACACCGAGCAGTTGGGCGGCAAGCTGCACACGGCGCTATTGGAAGAAGTGGATAACCTGGCCCTGCCAACTGATGTTCAGGCGCGGATCGCGCAGGTACACGGGCAACGCGCCGCAGCCAGCCAGGACTTTTTCTCACGGGTCGCGGACAAGTTTCGCGCCCAGCAAGACTTGATCGCCGGGTTGGCGCAGTACCGCGAAAGCGTGTTGGCCCTGCTCGACAAACTGAGCTTCGACGCCCACGCCACGGCACTGGAAGTCGGTCCGGGCGATGGCGGTTTCCTGCCCGAGCTGGCGCGACGTTTCGAGCAAGTAACGGCGTTGGACAACAGCCCTGCCATGCTGGAGCTGGCGCGCCAGGTGTGTGAACGCGAATGCTTGGGCAATGTCCATCTGCAACTGGCCGATGCCCTGAACGATGTGGGTCTGCAAGCCGATTGCGTGGTGTTGAACATGGTCCTGCACCATTTCGCCGCGCCGGCCGAAGCCCTCAAGCAAATGGCCGCCTTGCTGCAACCGGGCGGCAGCCTGCTGGTAACAGATTTATGCAGCCACAACCAGAGTTGGGCCAGGGAGGCCTGCGGTGATCTATGGTTGGGTTTTGAACAGGACGATCTGGCCCGTTGGGCCACCGCTGCGGGACTCGTTCCCGGGGAAAGCCTCTACGTAGGCTTACGTAATGGTTTCCAGATTCAGGTCCGCCACTTTCAGCGACCGGCTGGCGACACTCACCATCGGTAAATATCAGGAAAACATCGAGATGAGCGAATACTCCCTTTTCACCTCCGAGTCCGTGTCTGAAGGGCATCCGGACAAAATCGCCGACCAGATTTCTGATGCGGTGCTGGACGCCATCATTGCTGAAGACAAGTTCGCCCGTGTGGCGTGCGAGACTCTGGTGAAAACGGGCGTGGCGATCATCGCCGGCGAAGTCACCACGTCGGCCTGGGTCGACCTGGAGCAGATCGTCCGTGACGTGATCACCAACATCGGCTACACCAGTTCCGACGTCGGCTTCGACGGCGCGACCTGCGGCGTGATGAACATCATCGGCAAGCAATCGCCAGACATCAACCAAGGCGTTGATCGTGCCAAGCCTGAAGATCAGGGCGCCGGCGACCAGGGCCTGATGTTCGGCTACGCCAGCAACGAAACCGAAGTGCTGATGCCGGCACCGATCACCTTCTCCCACCAATTGGTCAAGCGCCAGGCCGAGGCCCGCAAGTCCGGTCTCCTGCCTTGGCTGCGCCCGGACGCCAAGTCCCAGGTGACCTGCCGGTATGAAGGCGGCAAAGTCGTCGGCATCGACGCGGTTGTGCTGTCGACCCAACACAACCCGGAAGTCTCCTACAAAGACCTGCGCGAAGGCGTGATGGAGCTGATCGTCAAGCACGTGCTGCCTGCCGAACTGCTGACCAAGGACACCCAGTTCCATATCAACCCGACCGGCCAGTTCATCATTGGTGGCCCGGTGGGCGACTGCGGCCTGACCGGTCGCAAGATCATCGTCGACAGCTACGGCGGCATGGCCCGTCACGGTGGCGGCGCGTTCTCCGGCAAGGACCCATCCAAGGTTGACCGCTCGGCAGCCTACGCTGGTCGTTATGTGGCCAAGAACATCGTCGCCGCCGGCCTGGCCGAACGTTGCGAGATTCAGGTTTCCTACGCCATTGGTGTGGCCCAACCTACGTCGATCTCGCTGAACACCTTCGGTACCGGCAAGATCAGCGATGACAAGATCGTCAAGCTGGTGCGTGAGATCTTCGACCTGCGTCCGTACGCGATCACCACCATGCTCGACCTGCTGCACCCGATGTACCAGGAAACTGCGGCCTACGGCCACTTCGGCCGCACCCCTGAACAGAAGACCGTTGGCGACGACACCTTCACAACGTTCACCTGGGAAAAGACCGACCGCGCCAACGACCTGCGCAGCGCTGCCGGCCTGTAATCGCAACAAGCCGTACCCAAAGCCCTGCCGGCCTGATCCGGCAGGGCTTTTTTGTTGCCGGATAAGGCTCACATTTTTGGATCCAACACTTGCAGGCAAAATGATGGCGCACTAGAATCCGCGCCCTCCCGAGCCCTCACCTACTTTGGATATTGCATTGCGCCTGCTCGGGAGCAAAAGTGCGCAGGCAATCGAACATTGAGGTTTTTCATGCGTATCTCCACGCTCGCCCCTGCCGCCCTTCTGCTCAGCCTGTTCACTCTGCCAGCCCAAGCCGCCGACCTGAGCGCACTGACTGGCACGCTGACGACCAAACTGGCAGGCACTTCCGGCGATTGCGCAAAACAAAGCCAGGAGCTGCAAGCCAAGGTAGATGCTGCCAAGGCAAATGGCGAGACACTGAAAGTGACAGGCCTGCAGGCCGCACTGGATCAGGTAAACGAAGGTTGCAAAAAAGTCAGCGAATCTCAGGACAAGCTCGACGCGGCACAACAAAAGCAGCAAGCCAAGATCGACAGCAATGACACGGTGAAAGCCCTGGGTGGTCTGTTCAAGTAAACAGAAATACCCAGTAAAAAGCCTCGCACTCGCGGGGCTTTTTTATGCCCCCTCGCCTGCTTTACGCTGCACGCCCCTTCCGAGCAAGGATGCTCATGATGACGCCGCGCCTGCTGATCTACCTGCTGCTTTTGCTATGCCCCAATGTTGGCTGGACTGGTGAATGCCCTGACTGGCCACTTGAACAAGCCCGGGTCGAAACGGCGGCGCTGCAGCGCCAAGTCAGCGACTGGGACGACCGCTATCACCGACTCGGCCAATCGCTGATCAGCGATGAGCTTTACGACCAGGCCCGTCAACGCCTGGACCAATGGCGCGCCTGCTTTGCACTGAAAACGCCGCCTGCGGGCAATCCACTGGCCAGTTCACGCGGGACTTTGCGCCACCCGATCCCACACACAGGCCTGGAAAAACTGGCCAGCGATCGTGCCGTGGAGGACTGGATCCGCTCGCGCAGTAACCTGTGGGTACAACCCAAGGTCGATGGCGTGGCCGTAAGCTTGATCTACCGGGCAGGCCGACTGGTCAAGGCTATCAGTCGCGGCGACGGCATGCTTGGCCAGGATTGGTCTGCATCCGCGCGCAAGATACCCGGGATAGTACAGAAGCTGCCCGAACCGATTGATCTGGTGCTACAGGGCGAGCTCTATTGGCGACTGGAAAAGCACATTCAGAGCACGCAGGGCGGCATGAATGCCCGGAGTAAGGTTTCCGGCTTGATGAACCGCCAACAGCTCAGCGATATCGATGCTGCAGGCATTGGCCTGTTTGTCTGGGCCTGGCCCCAAGGGCCGGCGGACCTCAAGGAGCAACTGGACACTCTGGCGCGCTGGGGCTTCAACGACAGCCGGCAATACAGCCAAACCATTGCCAGCATCGACGAAGCCCGTCACTGGCGAGCCTACTGGCACACCAATCCGCTGCCCTTCGCCACGGACGGCATCGTATTGCACCAAAATCAACGTGCGCCGGCCAACCGTTGGCAAACCAGTACGCCGTATTGGGCCGCCGCCTGGAAGTACCCGGCGGCCAAAGCCCTGGCCCTGGTACAAAAGGTAAACTTCAAGATCGGCCGCACGGGTCGCATTACACCCATCCTGGAGCTGGAGCCGGTATCGGTGGACGACCGACAAATCCGGCGAGTCAGTGTCGGCTCCTTGAAACATCTGCAGCAACTGGATATCCGCCCCGGGGATCAGGTTTCCATCAGCCTCGCAGGCCAAGTGATCCCAAGGCTTGAAAGCGTCATCCTGCGCAGCCGGACACGGGTCGATATCGAGGTGCCTGTAGCCAGTGACTTTCATCATCTAAGCTGCTGGCAATTGAGTCCCGGCTGCGAGGAGCAGTTGCTTGCACGCTTGACCTGGCTGAGTAGCAACCAAGGGTTGGATCTCCCGCATATCGGTCGCGAGACCTGGAATACACTGATCCAGGCCGGTCAAATCCGCGGCCTTGTCGATTGGTTGAACCTTGATGAGGCAGAGCTTGCTAACATTGACGGGCTCGGTGCCCGAAGCAGTGAACGCCTGCTCGCCAGTTTGCGCAGTGCCCGGCAGCGACCGTTCGTACGATGGCTGATGGCATTGGGTGTTCCTCCCACAGCTCGCAATAATCTGGAAGGCGGTTGGAAGGCGCTGACAGCCCGAAATACTCAAGACTGGCAAGCCGAAACCGGAATCGGCCCGGGACGCGCCGTACAATTGAACGCGTTCTTTCACGACCCACACGTCGTGTCCATTGGCGAAACATTACGTGCCGCCGGGATCGACGGCTTTTAATACCTCGCCAGCTACATTAATCGGTGCCCGCAGAATTCACCCTGCCCACCTTACAGCGACCTTATTTACCCTGGAGCCCTTATGAAATTTCTTGCACCGCTCGCCCTGTTGACCGCCGCAACCTTCATGACCGCGCCCGCGCTGGCCGAAGAGCCCGTATCGCTGACCGGTTGCGCCGCCAAGCGCGAAGCCATCAAGACCCAGATCGAGCAGGCAAAGGCCCATGGCAACAATGCCCAGCAAGCCGGCCTGGAAAAAGCACTGAGCGAAGTCACCACCCATTGCACCGACGCCTCCTTGAAAAAGGAGCGCGAGGGCAAGGTGCTCGATGCCAAGCACGAAGTCAGTCGCCGCCAGGCCGATCTCGACAAGGCCATGAAAAAAGGCGATTCCGAAAGGATCAACAAGCGCAAGGACAAGCTCGCCGAGTCCCGCAAGGAATTACAGGACGCCCTGAACGAACTGGACAAGTAAGACGCACGCTGCCTTCTTGCCGCTAAAGGCTCAATGATTGCGAAACTGCTTATGACAGGCGCTGCAGGCATCTTCGACTTTCTGCACCGCCGGTCCAAGGTTGCTAGCCTTGTAGGGCGGCACTTGGCTGGCGACCACCAACTCACCAGTGGCGGCCTCAAGGTTGCGGGCCAGCTCCTGAAAAAGTGCCTGCTTGCGCCAGACATCATCTGTGGCACTGGTGTGATCTTCTTCGCGTACCGTCGGGAAGTGCTTCCATGGCTCACGAGACAAGCTGTCGAGCTTGACGGCACCGTCGGCAAACTGTTTACCGTCGAACGCAATACGCCCACGCAGCATGCCTCCCAGCTCTTCACTGGTTTTGAGCATTTGCTTGAAAATGGCCTTGCGCTGCCCTAACGGCGAATCAGGATCAACACCGCCACAAGCGGACAAGGTCAGGCAGGCCAGCAATACAGCAGTCAGTTTTTTAAAAGTCATGGTGGCTCGGAGTCACGGAAAACGGCGGCCAGTATCCCCGTACCGCCTTCAAAGACCAATAGCCCTATTAATAATATGGATTGCCGGGACCGCTGATGGCCCGGGTGATCATTTCAGGAATTGCTTGCATGAATATCACGTTGAACCCCTGGAGCCGCCGCCTGGCGTGGACTCTGCCAATGCTAGCGTTGCTCGCCGGTTGCGATGGCGGCAACACTCCGGAACCAAAACCGACAGTCGAAAAAACCCACGCTGTTGCAACCTATGTCAGCACTACCTGGGAAGCCTTGCCGACAGTATCCGACAGCGACTTGCAAGCTGGCTTCGAATCCTGGCGCAGTGCCTGCCAACGGCTCAAGAACGATGCGGTTTGGGGAGCCACTTGCGCAGCAGCCGCCAATGTTCCCGCCGCCGCCAGCGATATTCGCAATTTCCTGAAGCAACAGCTGGATGTCTACAGCCTGCGTTCGACGGACAATACGCCCAACGGTTTGATCACCGGCTACTACGAGCCGGTCTACCCAGGCAGCCTGACCGAGACCGAAACCGCTCACGTCCCCGTGTACGGGGTGCCGGATGACCTGATCATCGTCAACCTGGAAAGCATCTATCCGGAACTCAAGGGCAAGCGTCTGCGTGGACGCCTGGAAGGTCGCGTGCTCAAGCCGTATGACGATGCCGGCACCATCAACCAGCAAGGCTCCAGTGCCAAACCCATCGCCTGGCTGACCCAGCCGATGGACCTGCAATTCCTGCAAATCCAGGGGTCGGGGCGCATCCAACTGGCCGACGGCCGTCAACTGCGCGTGGGATACGGCGATCAGAATGGTTTCCCCTATCGCCCTATCGGTCGCTGGCTGGTGGAACAAGGCGAACTGAACAAAGCGGACGTGACCATGGGCACCATCAGCGCCTGGGCCAAGGCTCACCCCGAGCGCATCCCGGAACTGCTGGCGAGCAACCCCAGCTACGTGTTTTTCAGCGCTCGCCCCGACAGCAACGAGGGCCCGCGCGGCTCGCTGAACGTACCACTGACCGCTGGCTACAGCGTGGCGGTGGATCGCAAGGTGATTCCGCTGGGTAGCCTGCTTTGGTTATCGACGACCCGCCCCGATGGCGCTCCTATCGTACGGCCAGTCGCGGCCCAGGACACCGGTGGCGCGATTACCGGCGAAGTCCGTGCCGACTTGTTCTGGGGCACAGGCGATGCAGCCGGTGAACTGGCCGGGAACATGAAGCAGCAGGGCCAGATCTGGATGCTGTGGCCCAAAGGCGCGGTACTGCCCAAGGTACCGGATGCGCCCGCGGGAAGCTGAAGACCAAGCCGGGGAGCGGCGGTGCGACTTGCCCGCTCCCGCACTGAATCAGGCCCAGGCATTACATCGATATAAAGAAGAAACTCGCAATCAGCGCCATTCCCACGAACCACACCAGCGAACGCAATATTGCCCAGTCAGCCAGGTAGCAAATGATGTAGAGCAAACGGCTGGTGATAAACAACACCGCTAATACGTTGATGGTCACCAGTTCAGCGTTGCCCGCCATGTGCGCAATGATCACGGCTGCGGCAAACGCCGGAGTCGCTTCAAAGCTGTTGAGTTGCGCGTTGTGGGCGCGCCTGGCAAATCCATCGAGTGTTTCCAGGAAGGCTCGAGGATCATGGTTTTGTCGTGGCCCGAACTTGCCCTCGCTGAACTTGGCTACACCGGTACACAGGTACGGTAGAAAAATTGCGATCAGCACACACCAGAAAGCGACAGTCATCACTCATTCCTTTTTTTGTCTTATCGGAGGGTTAGAGCTTCATCACGAACATGCCGATCAGTACCAACCCACAGGCTAAGAGCCGCGACCGGCCGAAAGGTTCTTTCAGGTAACGCATGCCAAACAGCACCACCAGGATCACGCTGACTTCCCGCAGCGCCGCCGCTTCGGCAATCGAGCCCAATTGCATCGCCCAGAGCACTAGAGCGTAGCTCAACAGCACACATAAGCCGACAGCCAGTCCCAGTCGCCACTGGGTCCGCCAGAACAGGTTGAAAGCCGTTCGTTTGCGCACCATTGCCAGCAATGGAAATGGCCAGGCGCTGATCAGCGTCAGCCACACCAGATAATCCAGGGGATAGGGCCAGCGCCGCAATGCCTGGCCATCGAGGAAGGTATAGCAGCCGATGCACAAGCCGATCAGCGCGACCACCGGCAGCATCGACCAGGGCAGGCGGTCACCGCCCCCGCCTTGCCACAGCAGGCACAACATGCCAAACGGGATCAACAGGATGCCGAGGATCTGCTGGGTGCTGAGCACTTCACCGGCAAATACCAACGTCAGGACCAGCACTACCAGCGGCGACAACCCCCGCATCAACGGATACACCAGGCCCAGGTCGCCAACACGATAAGCCTGGATCAGCAGGTACCGATAGAGCAGTTCAAACAAAGCCGAAGCGATGATCCAGGGCCAGATTTCCAAGGGCGGCAGCGACACAAACCCAACTGCCAGCACAACGAACAGCAGCGCGACGGTGTCCATGCAGGCAATCACCAGCAGGCGCTCGCCGCTGAATTTGATCAAGGTATTCCAAGTCGCGTGCAACAGTGCTGCTATCAGGACCAACGCTGTCGCAGCCACAGAGAGCTCCTTGTCAGACTCGATTCAACATGTGTCAGCCCCTGTTTATACTAAAAAAGCACCTTCTGCACCTGCCCTTGGGCCCTCCTACTGATCCTTCTTGCCCATCTGCGGTTCCTTGGAGGTCGCCGCAGAGCTTGGCACGCTGCTTTCACTGCGAACCTGAGCATGACTGATCAAGGCGAAGATAAAGCTGCCTCCGACAATGTTGCCGGCCAACGTGGGGCCGGCAAACACCAGCCAGAAATCTTCCCAAGGCAGCTCGCCAGCAAATACCAGATAAGAGACTTCCGCCGAACCCACGACAATATGGGTGAAGTCGCCCAGCGCCATCAAATAGGTGATCAGGATAATGATCCAGAATTTGGCGCTCTCCATCGACGGGATCATCCACACCATGGTGGCAATCATCCAGCCGGAAACGATGCCCTTGGCAAACATTTGGCTGCTGTCGTTTTCCATGACTTTGCGCCCGATATCCAGGAAAGCCAGGTCAGTCTTGGTATCGAAGATCGGCAAGTGCAGCATCACGTAAGCGACCAGCAAGGTGCCACACAGGTTGCCCACCAGCACCACCGACCATAACCGCAACAGTCGCCCGGCATTAACCAGGGTCGGCTTGCTCATCACCGGCAAGACCGCCGTCAGGGTGTTCTCGGTAAACAATTGCTGACGCGCCAGAATCACTGCCAAAAAACCTGCACAGTAGCCAAAACTGGTAATTACCTTGAACCCCTCATCGCCAGGCAAACGCGAGTTGAGCAGCCCCATAGCCATCAGTGAAAGGCCCATGGTCATGCCTGCGGCTAGCGCCGACCACCACAGCGCGGCAACACTGCGCTCTAATTCCTGGTCCCCCTGGGTGCGAATGATTTCATGCAGAACTGCCGCACGGGGCGGCTGGTTCTTGTCTACATCCTGTTGTTCTTCATCTGACAGGTTGGCTGTCTTGTCGCCTGTTTGCGCGGCCATAATAGTCCTGAATCCAAAGGATGCCTGTAGCTACGACAGGCTGGATCCGGACCTGTTCAGTGTCACGGCGAAACGGGCAGCCGCCAGGCCCGCGCCATCTCCACAGTGGTGGAGTGTTGTGCTTGCTTCCAGGGCCTGTTGCGGGCCACGTAGTGCTCGGCAATGTCATCCAGCACCTGATTGACCTGAGACGCCGTCGCAGCCCTGGCCAGGTTATGCTCGGCACGTCGCAGCAGGGCGATGTTGCCATTCGATTGTCCGGCGCGAAATAACGACGGGTAGATCACCTCCCGCGTGAAGTTATCGGCGATTACCGCAATGTCGCGTCTTTTCATTTCGGCCAGCGCACTGGTCATGACGCTGGACAGGGCTGTCGATTGCGCAGCGCTGAATGCCAAAAACTGCTGAAAGTTGCGGTTGTCTGCAGCATTGAGCTTTTTACCCAGCCATTCGACCTGTTCGGGACGACTGGCAAGCGCATCCAGATTGCGCAACGCCCGCCCCAACTCGGGTGTCATTGCCAACGGTGGCGTCGCATTGGCCCGGTTGATGGCCGTCTCCAGGGTGTGCAGCGCTCGCGATGCATCCCGTCGAAACCGCAACACCTCATTACATGCCCCGCTGCTCTCCAGCTTGCTCAACGCACTGGCCAACAGCGTGTCATCCATGGCCAGGACCGCATCATCCAACGACTCGAAAACATGTTGCTCGCGCACGGCGCCGCGCTCATTCAGATGGGTATCTACGGCCCGCCTGGCCAGTTCTTGCAGATGATTTTTCACCTCTGCGGGCATTGTAAAATTGAGCGTGCCGTTGAGCGCACCTCGAAAATCACCCTTCTCGCTGTTCAACGGCAACGTCACTGTCTGGTCAGCGTATGCTTTGAGTCTGGTGCGTTGAAGTTCGTCGGCCGCCGTACAGGGAACCCCGGTAAGACGATCGGTCAAGCTGCTGGCAAACCCGGCGCGCACCAATGGCTCCGGGGGCGCCTCGGATTCGAAGTCAATAATCAACTGTTCGGTCTGGCTCAACCTGCTGTCAGGAAATGATCGATGGAACAATTCCCTGGCCGGCGTATTGAGCAGCAAGCCACCATCCTGGAAGGCGACTTTCTCGGTGGCAGCCTGAAAGGGTTGGCCTTGTTCATTCGGCGGGCTAAACAGGATTGGCAATGAGCCAGAGATGTGTGCCGCATGGGCAATATCCATGTCAGGCGTCAGGTCGGCATTGAACACCACCAACTGTGGCCGACCGTCGAACATGCCAGTGCCGGTGATATTGAGCTCTTTGATTGCAGGAATATGCCGACTCAACACTTTCAGGTCCCCAAAGGTCGTTGCGCCGCCTGCGGCCAGTTTGTCAGCGATGGCCATGGTTTCGGCACATCGGGTTTCTCTCGCAGACTGGGCGATATGCCCGAGAACTGCCTTGCGCGACTCGTTGCGCACCAACTCCTCTAGGGGATTGGCGCCTGATTGCAGGCGTGGCAAAAGGGTAAACAGCAACTGCGAAATACGGCCGACAGGATCAGGCAGCCGCCCAGCCACTTCGCCGAGGCTCGAACTGGCATCCTGCAACCAGGCAACCATGGGCGTGTCACTGTTCAACAGCTTGGGAAGCTCGATACCGTCCGAGAGCGTATCAAACCCCTTGGCGTCCATGCCGCTGGCCAACAATGCGGCAGAAATGCCCCCCGCCGAAGAACCGAAGATAGTCTGCACACCCTCCAAAGCATGCTTGCTCTCCAGCGCCTGGACCACACCTGGGAATGCAATGCCCTTGGCCCCGCCGCCACTGAGCACCAGATGCGAAACGGCAGGCGGTGACACCACCAACTCCACCACGCCATTACAGTAACGACTGACGTCCAGCTTGCGATCGCCCACGCCCTCTAACAATGGCGTTTTCGAACCCTGGGGATAACCACGCGAAGCCACCAGGTCGCTGACAAGTGGCAAGGTGGCAGACCGAAGTGCCGTAGCAAGGCCAGTACCGATGACATCGTTTACGTCGGGTGAACAGTGCCGATCCAGCAACGGGGCACAAGATGGGGCGAAGATTTTCATGAACACGCTCTCTCCTTAAGGTGTAAGCCTAAGTGTGGCGAGAGCGTGGGCAAACGATCCATGCTGAATTACCCGGTAACACAAGCCCGGGTGCTACCCGTTATTGGCTCGAGTCGTCGTCCTGAAACTGATCCTTCACGTACTTGATTTCGGTACGACCATGGGGCGCGGGCAAACCATCTTCCCCCAAGTTGACGAAGACCATTTTTTCCACAGTCAGGATGCTCTTGCGGGTGATCTTGTTACGCACTTCACAGGTCAGGGTGATTGAAGTACGGCCGAATTCGGTGGCAGTGATACCCAGCTCGATGATGTCGCCCTGGCGCGAGGCACTGACAAAATTGATTTCAGAAATGTACTTGGTCACCACACGCTGGTTACCCAACTGGACAATCGCGTAGATGGCAGCTTCTTCGTCAATCCAGCGCAGCAGGCTGCCGCCGAACAGGGTGCCATTGGGGTTGAGGTCTTCGGGTTTTACCCATTTGCGGGTGTGAAAGTTCATTGGGGCTCCGGGATTGAGGGGGTTAGGCGATAGGGTAATGGCCCCAGCTTCGAGTTTTAAGCTACAAGCTGCAAGTAAAAGCCGATTCGCTTTACTTGTAGCTTGTCGCTTGTCGCTTGCCACTAGCCAGACAAAGAAAGCTATAATCGCCCCCGATTTCGAACGGCTACTGCCGTTCTCCCGCCACCTGTCCGAGGGGCGCTGCAGCAGGCTTGGCCTGTCAGGCTCGGATGGGGCGTTGTCTGGCCTGGTTGCCCTGGCTGGATACTAAACGCACAACGGCGCCCATTCGCACACTACGAATGGAGGCTCTTCATGAGCGCTGTAATCACGCCTGCAGAATTCAACGACTACAAAGTCGCCGACATGTCCCTCGCCGCCTGGGGCCGTCGCGAAACCTTTATCGCCGAATCCGAAATGCCAGCCTTGATGGGTCTGCGCCGCAAATACGCGGCTCTGCAGCCACTCAAGGGCGCGAAGATTCTCGGCTGTATCCACATGACGATCCAGACTGCCGTGCTGATCGAAACCCTGGTTGCCCTGGGTGCCGAAGTGCGTTGGTCGTCCTGCAACATTTTCTCGACTCAAGACCAGGCCGCAGCCGCCATTGCCGCAGCCGGCATTCCTGTTTTCGCCTGGAAAGGCGAGACCGAAGAAGAATACGAGTGGTGCCTGGAGCAAACCATCCTCAAGGATGGCGCGCCTTGGGACGCTAACATGATCCTCGACGACGGCGGCGACCTGACCGAGTTGCTGCACAAGAAATACCCGGCAATCCTGGACCGCGTCCACGGCGTGACCGAAGAAACCACCACGGGCGTACACCGCCTGCTGGACATGCTGGCCAAGGGCGAGCTGAAAATCCCGGCCATCAACGTCAACGACTCGGTGACCAAGAGCAAGAACGACAATAAGTACGGCTGCCGTCACAGCCTCAACGATGCCATCAAGCGTGGTACCGACCACCTGCTGTCCGGCAAGCAAGCCCTGGTGATCGGCTACGGTGATGTGGGCAAGGGCTCGTCCCAGTCCCTGCGCCAGGAAGGCATGATCGTCAAGGTCTCCGAAGTTGACCCGATCTGCGCCATGCAAGCCTGCATGGACGGTTTCGAAGTAGTCTCGCCGTTCATCGACGGTGTCAACGACGGCACCAGCGCGTGCATCGACGCAGCCCTGCTGGGCAAGATCGACCTGATCGTGACCACCACCGGTAACGTGAATGTTTGCGACGCGAACATGCTCAAGGCCCTGAAAAAGCGCGCCGTGGTATGCAACATCGGTCACTTCGACAATGAAATCGACACCGCTTTCATGCGCAAGAACTGGGCTTGGGAAGAAGTGAAGCCGCAGGTACACAAGGTTCATCGTACCGGCGCGGGTAATTTCGATCCGCAGAACGATGATTACCTGATCCTGCTGGCTGAAGGCCGCCTGGTGAACCTGGGTAACGCCACCGGTCACCCAAGCCGCATCATGGATGGCTCGTTCGCCAACCAGGTTCTGGCACAGATCTTCCTGTTCGGCCAGAAATACGCCGACCTGTCGCCCGCCCAGAAAGCCGAGCGCCTGACCGTGGAAGTACTGCCGAAGAAACTCGACGAAGAAGTGGCCCTGGAAATGGTCCGCGGCTTCGGCGGCGTAGTGACTCAACTGACCAAGACCCAGGCCGATTACATCGGCGTGACCGTAGAAGGTCCGTTCAAGCCGCACGCTTATCGCTACTAAGTAACCGGCTCTCTCCCTCTGGAGCGGGCTTGTGTGGGAGCAGCTTGTGTGGGAGCGGGCTTGCTCGCGATGGCGCAGAGTCAGTCAAAGCAGTCACGACTGGCCCACCACAATCGCGAGCAAGCCCGCTCCCACACAAGCCCGCTCCCACAATGACGGTGAACGCCTTCAGGCTTTTTGAGTTTCCAAGGATACGACCATGTCCCAAGACCGTCGCTACAGCTTCGAGTTTTTCCCGACCAAGACCGATGCTGGGCATGAAAAACTGATGGCAACTGCCAAGCAGTTGGCCAGCTACAACCCCGATTTTTTCTCCTGCACTTACGGTGCGGGCGGCTCGACCCGTGATCGCACGATCAACACCGTGTTGCAGTTGGAAAGCGAAGTCAAAATCCCCGCCGCACCGCATTTGTCGTGCGTGGGCGACAGCAAGGACGACCTGCGCGGCCTGCTGACCCAGTACAAGGCCGCCGGCATCAAGCGCATCGTCGCCCTGCGCGGGGACCTGCCGTCCGGCATGGGCATGGCCAGCGGTGAACTGCGCTACGCCAACGACCTGGTGAGCTTCATTCGTGAAGAGACCGGCGATCATTTTCACATCGAAGTGGCCGCTTATCCGGAGATGCACCCACAGGCGCGCAATTTCGAAGACGATCTGCAGAACTTCGTGCGCAAGGCCAATGCCGGCGCCAACAGCGCGATCACCCAGTACTTCTTCAATGCCGACAGCTACTTCTACTTCGTCGAGCGTGTGCAGGCCATGGGTGTGACTATTCCGGTGGTGCCGGGCATCATGCCGATCACCAACTACAGCAAACTGGCGCGCTTCTCTGATGCCTGCGGCGCAGAAATCCCCCGCTGGGTTCGCAAACAACTGGAAGCCTACGGCGACGACGTCAAAAGCATCCAGGCATTCGGCGAGCAGGTGATCAGCGAAATGTGTGAAACTTTGTTGCAAGGTGGCGCGCCAGGGTTGCACTTCTATACCCTGAACCAGGCTGACCCAAGCCTGGCCGTCTGGAACAACCTCAAGCTGCCACGCTAAGGTCGTTCTGCGCTGCACCCAGGCCCTCTTGAAACGAGGGCCTTTGTCGTTTACATGCCCACGGAAACCTGCAGTCCATGAATACAGTGCCCTCGACTCCCCGCCCGCAGCTGGTGTACCTGGTGTTCGGCGCCGAGACTTATCATCAGGAAGCGGTTTTCAGCATCGCCAGCGCCCTGTCCAACCTGCGGGACACTCCGGGCGCCGCCCTCGACATCCAGGTTTTCAGCGACAACCCCGAGCCCTACCGATTGCTGCCGGTGCAGGTCCGAGCGCTGGATGAAGCCACCCGCAAACGCTGGTGCGAGCCCCACGGCTATCACTTTCGCACCAAGCATGTGGTGCTGCGCAAAGTGCTTGCCGAGTCGCAAGTGGCATTGCTGATCGACACCGACACCTTTTTTCATCACTCGCCCATGGCCCTGTTCGAGCGGGTCCAGCCGGGCACCCTGCTGTGCAACGCCTTCTATACCAAGTACGGCGATAACCACGAAAGCATCCTGTACAGCGCGTTACGCCAGCGCCTGCTGGACATGGGCGTGGCCGACGACGACATGATGACCCTCAACTCCGGAGTCATGGGCCTGACACAACAGGACGCACATATCCTCGACCACTCCATCGAGTTGATGGATGAACTCTTCCCCCATGCCCAGGGGGCGTACACCCTCGAAGAGTTCTGCCTGTCCATCGCCGCCTACCGCACGCTAAAGGTGCGCGAATGCCCGGACTTGATCCATCACTACTGGAGCCGCAAGCAACTGTTCCGCGCCAAGGTCAAGGCCTGGATCGCCAAGCACGCAGGCAACCCCACCAGCGTTGCGGCACTGGACGACACCCGTCAGGTCTCTGCCCACCTGCCGCGCCCGCCGCGCCTGCAGCGCTTGATGTACAAGCTGATCACCCTGGCGCTGCCCAGGCACCAGCAGCAGTTCATCCGCGAAATCCTCTACGGCTGCTATGAGCACAAGAACGAATTCGATCAGGCCTGCGGCCCGGTCTGGTGGGACAAGGCGCGCCAGAACCAGGAGGAACGCCAGGGCCGCCCGGTTGATGCACATCTGCTGGAGCACTGGTTTGCCAACCCCATCGTGCGCCTGATCCTGGGAGAGCGGCGCACCGCCATTTACGAGCATTTGATGAAATCATCACCACAATAAAAGTTCAGTTTTACTCGCTGAAGATACCCGTCCCAGAGCTTCTCTTTACCTGGAGACAGTCGTAACCTCGGGGCATGCCCGTCATTCTCCGATTGTTGACCGCTATTCTCTTCGCTTGCCTGAGCCTGGCCGCCCGAGGCGAGCAATTGCGCATTGTCACCGAACCCTGGGCACCCTACATCTACGAAGAAAACGGCAGCATGCGCGGGCTCGACTACGAGACCACCGTAATCGTTTTCCAGCGCCTGGGGATCGAGGTGCAATGGCAGTTCCTGCCCTGGAAACGTTGCCTGGCAATGCTTGAACAAGGCCACGCCGACGGCGCGCTGGATATTTTCCACAGCCACGCGCGAGACAACCTACTGTTTTACCCCGCCGAACCGCTGTCCGAAGTAGAGTTCGTGATGTTCTATGCCAACGCACGTCCTCATCCGTTCCAGACCCTTGAGGATCTGCGAGGGCTGACCATCGGCACCTCGCCCGGCTACCTCTACAGCACTGAGTTCAGCGATTCCGCGCTATTCACCCGCGAGCCTGCCCCCAGCCATGAGGCCAACTTCGGCAAGCTGGCCCGAGGGCGGATCGACCTGTTGATCACTGACCGCCGGGTCGGCCAGCTTGCGATCAAGCGGCTGGGGTTGGAGGACCAGATCAGCCAGGCACCAAAGGTGATCAGCAGCCAACAACAGTTCCTTGCCGTACGCCGTGGAGCGGGCATGGACCTGCTGATCCAGCGCTTCGGCGCCGAACTCAAACGCTTCAAGCAAACTCCTGCCTATACCGCCTTGAGCGAAAAATATGCCGGCGACCACGCAAAAACACCCTCAGGACAAAACCGTTGAGCAGCAGGAAAGCAGCGCGCGGTGATTGCTCTGTTATACTCCTGCCTTTGCGCCAGGCTTACGCCCGGACGCTGGGTCTATAAAAAGCACCCCGATGCCGCTACTGCGCAGCTTTCACAGCCCGCGCGAGCCATCAAAGTGCCGTCAGCCTCAGCAGGACCGGACGGGATTGCGTTCCTCTAAACGCCATTCACTCCCGGCAAGATTATCCCTTTGGGCCAAGCCCTAACTTAAACAGGATTACTCATGTCCTTTGCTTCCCTCGGTCTCTCCGAGGCTTTAGTCCGCGCCATCGAGGCGGCGGGCTATACCGAGCCTACTCCGGTGCAACAGCGGGCCATCCCCGCCGTGTTGCAAGGTCGCGACCTGATGGTTGCTGCGCAGACAGGTACTGGTAAAACCGGTGGTTTCGCCCTCCCTATCCTGGAGCGGTTGTTCCCTGGTGGCCACCCGGACAAATCCCAACGCCACGGCCCACGCCAACCCCGCGTGCTGGTCCTGACGCCAACCCGCGAACTCGCCGCCCAAGTGCATGACAGCTTCAAGCTGTATGCCCGCGACTTGAAGTTCGTCAGCGCTTGCATCTTCGGCGGCGTCGGTATGAACCCACAGGTTCAGGCCATGTCCCGTGGTGTCGACGTGCTGGTGGCCTGCCCTGGCCGCTTGCTCGACCTGTGCGGCCAAGGCAGCGTCGATTTGTCCCACGTGGAAATCCTCGTGCTGGACGAAGCCGACCGCATGCTCGACATGGGCTTTGTCCATGACGTGAAGAAAGTCCTTGCGCGCCTGCCGGCCAAACGTCAGAACCTGCTGTTCTCGGCAACGTTCTCCAACGACATCACCGCTTTGGCGGGCAAGTTGTTGCACAACCCCGAGCGCATCGAAGTCACTCCGCCCAACACCACGGTCGAACGTATCGAGCAGCGGGTATTCCGTCTGGCTGCTAGCCACAAGCGTGCATTGCTGGCGCACCTGATCACCGCTGGCGCCTGGGAACAGGTGCTGGTCTTCACCCGCACCAAGCACGGCGCCAACCGCCTGGCCGAGTACCTGGACAAGCACGGCCTCACCGCCGTCGCCATCCACGGCAACAAGAGCCAGAACGCACGGACCAAAGCCCTGGCCGACTTCAAGGCCGGCAGCGTGCGCATCCTGGTAGCCACCGATATCGCCGCACGTGGCCTGGATATCGACCAACTTCCGCACGTGGTCAACTTTGAGTTGCCGAACGTCGACGAAGATTACGTACACCGTATCGGCCGTACCGGCCGTGCCGGTCGTTCGGGTGAGGCCATTTCCCTGGTTGCTCCGGACGAAGAAAAACTGCTCAAAAGCATCGAGCGCATGACCAAGCAGAAAATCGCCGACGGCGACCTGATGGGCTTCGATGCCAGCGCCGTAGAAGCCGAGAAACCGGAAGTGCGCGAGCGTCCGGACGTGCGCAACCCGCGCAACCCACGCGGTCCGAAGGGCGATGGCCCGAACGGTGGCGGGGGTGGCGGTGGCCGTCGCGACAAAGGCAAGGACAAAGGCGGCAAAGACAAAGCTTCGACCAGCAGCCGTGGCGAACGCCCGGCCCGCGAGCAAAAGCCCCGCGAAGGCACCCCGGCCCGCGAACAGCGCCAGCCAAGCCAACCGCCACGCGCAGCGGCTGACCGTGCCCCGGACGAGTTCCTCGACGACGACGTGGATAACTTCGGTAACCGCGTTGACTACGTGCCCCAGGCCAAGCCGGCCCAAGGCCGCGGCCGTCGCCCAGGTGCTCCGGCACAAGGCGCAGGTTCCGGTGCGCCGCGCACTGGCGGTCAGCCACAGGGTCGCCAGAACGGTCCGCGCAGCAGCAACGGCGGCACCACCGGTACGCCGCCTGCCAAGCGTAACGGTCCGCGTAACGGCGCCCCGCGTGATGGCCAGGCGCGTCGTGAAGAATCGCGCAACCGCCGCCCGGCGCGTGACGATCAACCTCGTTCGTCCGAGCCTGCCGTGCAGAACCCGCGCGGTGGCCCAGCGCCAAAGATCATCCACAAGGAGTCGAAAGCTGACCGCTTTCCGACACCTGAGCAATTGGATCAACTGCCAGGCCGCCCTCGTGGTGAAAAACCAGCGCTGCTGACCCGCAACCGCTGAGTTCTTCAAGCGCAAAAAAACGCCCCAACAGTTTGGGGCGTTTTTGTTTCCGGCATTTGTCTTTTTAATCGACAGCCACGCCAGCCTTATGAAAAAGTTTGGCAAAAATAGTCCAGCGGCCGTTCACTTTCATCAAGTTCAGATAATCCACCATGATGCTGTCGAACAGACGCAGGCGAACTTTGACGATGGCCATTTCCGGGGACATGAGATCAATCATCAACACTTCGTCCAGTCGTGGAAAACCACCTTCCTGAGGCGACTTTCGACCCTGCACCATCGCACGATACTCCGCGAAAGGACGCACGATCAATTCTGCGTTCTGAGCAGAGTACAGCACCGAGCCAGAATGAAAGACTTGGTCAAATTTATTAAGGTCTTGGGTTTGCAACACATCAAAGTAATCTTTCAACATGCTTTGAATTTCATGAATAGCCATACTGAACTCCCTGATAATTTAACCGCGTGTTATTTCAATAAATAACCTGTCAGCAATTATCAGCAAGCCACCGGCGCCGGTATAGCGGCTATTATTGGCCTTTTATGTGAATGGAATTCACCTATTGAAACTTCCTCCCCTCGCCGCTTTACGCGCCTTTGAAGCACTCGCCCGCCTGGGCAAGGTGAACCAGGCCGCGCTGGAACTGCACGTCACGCACAGCGCTGTCAGTCATCAGATCCGCGCCCTGGAGGAATACCTCGATGTGGCATTGGTGATGCGCAGCGGGCGTTCCTTGGTGTTAACCGATGAGGGCCGTATTTATGCCTATCAAATCCGCCAAGCGCTGGGAGAAATCGCCGGGGTCACCGAAAAGTTTCTGGCGAAGACAAAACATGCGCAACTGACCGTGTCCGTCCTGCCCTCGTATGGGCTTTTTTGGCTGATGCCTCGACTCAAAAGCTTCATAAACGCCAATCCCAACCTGCACCTCAAGCTGGCCTCCAGCATGGAGTTCGCCGGCTTTGAGCAGGGGTTGGTGGATTGCGCAATTCGCTTTGGTCACGGTCAGTGGCCCGACGTGCATTGCGAACCCCTGATGGCAGACTCACTGCTGGTAGTCGCCGCTCCCGGCTTCAACGGCGCAGTGCTGCCACACACCGTACAGGCTGTACTGGAACAACCTCTGCTGCATGCCAGTGAAAGCTGGCCGGTGTGGCTCAGTGCGGCAGGGGTCGAGGGTCAACGTCCTCCCTCCTTCCTGGAGTTCACCGATTCCACACTGCTGCTCGAGGCCGTCAAGCTGGGCTACGGTATTGCACTGACTCGTCGCTCGATCGCCCAGGCGATGATTGAACGCGGTGAATTGGTCAAACTGACGGACGTCGAACCCGTGCATTCATCACGCTACTTTCTGGTCTGGCCCACCGACAGCAAACGCTCGGCGCAATTGTCATCACTGCTGGCGTGGCTCAAAGACGAGGCCACCAAGTATCAGGACAGCCTATAAACACCAGACAGCAAAACGCCGACCCTGAGGCCGGCGTTTTGCATTGACGCAACGAAAGTTACTTCGTCTTGACACCTTCCAGCGTGATGTCCAGATCCAGCGTCTGCGACGTTGGGCCTGGGCCTTTGATGCCGAAATCGTTCAGGTTGAGCGTGGTCTTGGCGTTGAAGCCAGCACGTTCGCCGCCCCATGGGTCCTTGCCTTCACCGTTGAACACAGCCTTGAAGGTCACAGGCTTGGTCACGCCATGCAGGGTCAAGTCACCGGTCACGTCAGCGGTTTTCTCGCCAGTGGGTTTGACGCTGGTGGAGACAAACTTGGCTTCTGGATACTTGCTCACGTCCAGGAAGTCTTTGCTGGCAATATGCTTGTCACGCTCAGCGTGGTTGGACCACAGGCTGGCGGTTTTCAGGTCGACTGCAATCTTGCTGGCTTCAGGCTTGGCAGAATCCCAAGTGAACGTGCCGTCGAAATCCTTGAACGTACCGTTGATGAAGCTGTAGCCCAGGTGGCTGATCTTCCAGTCAACGAAGGCGTGCTGGCCTTCCTTGTCGATCTTGTAGTCAGCCGCCATCGCCTGACCGGCAGACAGCAGTGCGGTACCGATTGCCAGAGCGGCGAGAGTCTTTTTCAACATGCTTTCTATTCCTTGTGAGTCGAGGTTGAACATCAGGCTTTGCGCCCCAGCATACGAGCCAGGGTCGCATCACGATCGATAAAGTGGTGTTTCAAGGCTGCTACGCCATGCAGGCCGGCGAATACCACCAGCACCCAGGCGAGATAAAAATGCACTACACCGGCGACATCTGCCTGGTCCGGTAGACCGGAAACCACGGCAGGAATTTCAAACAGGCCAAACACCGGGATCCCGACACCGTCTGCGGTGGAAATCAGGTAGCCGGCAATCATCACGGCAAACAGCCCGAGATACAGGAACCCGTGGCCAAATGCCGCGCCGATACGTGTCATGCGGCTGTAACTGGACAGCGGAGCCGGCGGCGGGCTGAGCAGGCGCCAGACGATGCGCAGCAACATCACACCAAACAACGTAATGCCGATGCTTTTATGCAAGTCCGGGGCGTCTTTGCGCCAGAGGCTGTAGTAATCGAGACCGACCATCCACAGACCCAGGGCAAACAAGCCGAACACCACCAAGGCTACACCCCAGTGCATGACAATGCTGACCCAGCCGTAGCGGGTCGATGAGTTTCGTAGTTGCATTACCCAAATCCTGTAAGAACTGCGCCCAGACTAGCGTTTTATTTATCGAAGTAACGTCGAAATTTTCTCTTTGAAAGATCGATTTATCCGATCCTGAGCCTATGAACAATAAATTAACCAGAGATTAAGGACTATCCGGGTCAAACGTGACAGACCGTCCTGCTACAGCATCCAATTCACGCGCAATGGTTGTGACACCGCCGCGCATTGCATAGGCTTGCGCGATTGTTTCGCCCGCACGCGGCGCGAACCGCTTCGAGGAGAATGAACATGGGTTTGAATAATCAGTGGATGCAGCGCGACCTTGCGGTGCTGTGGCATCCCTGCACCCAGATGAAAGATCACCAGCAACTGCCGCTGGTCCCGATCAAGCGCGGCGAAGGGGTGTGGCTGGAAGACTTTGAAGGCAAGCGCTATCTGGACGCCGTCAGCTCCTGGTGGGTCAATGTGTTCGGCCATGCCAACCCGCGCATCAACCAGCGCATCAAGGACCAGGTGGATCAACTGGAGCACGTGATCCTGGCAGGTTTCAGCCACCAGCCGGTGATTGAACTGTCGGAGCGCCTGATCAAGATCACGCCTGAAGGCCTGACCCGCTGCTTCTATGCCGACAATGGCTCGTCATGCATCGAAGTCGCGTTGAAAATGAGCTTTCATTACTGGCTCAACCGCGGCCTGCCGAACAAGAAGCGTTTTGTCACCCTCACCAACAGCTACCATGGCGAAACCATTGCCGCGATGTCGGTTGGCGATGTGCCGCTATTCACCGAAACCTACAAGGCCTTGCTGCTGGACACTATCAAGGTACCCAGCCCGGATTGCTACCTGCGCCCGGAAGGCATGAGTTGGGAAGAACATTCGCGCCACATGTTCCAGGTCATGGAGCAGACCCTGGCGGACAATCACCAGAGCGTTGCAGCGGTGATCGTCGAGCCGCTGATCCAGGGCGCTGGCGGCATGCGCATGTATCATCCGGTCTACCTCAAGCTGCTGCGCGAGGCCTGCGATCGCTACGGCGTTCACCTGATCCACGACGAAATTGCCGTCGGCTTCGGCCGCACCGGCAGCATGTTTGCCTGTGAACAGGCCGGCATTCGGCCAGACTTCCTCTGCCTGTCCAAGGCCCTGACCGGCGGCTACCTGCCGTTGGCCGCCGTGGTCACCACCGAAGATGTCTACAGCGCCTTCTACGACGATTACCCTACCCTGCGCGCCTTCCTGCATTCCCACAGCTACACCGGTAATCCGCTGGCGTGTGCCGCGGCCCTGGCGACCCTGGATATTTTCGAAGAAGACAACGTCATCGAGAATAACAAGGCCCTCGCCACGCGCATGGCCACGGCCACCGAACATCTGGTGGACCATCCGCACGTGTCGGAGGTGCGCCAGACCGGTATGGTCCTGGCCATCGAGATGGTCCAGGACAAGGCCAGCAAGACCGCTTACCCCTGGCAGGAACGTCGCGGCCTGAAGGTGTTTGAACACGCCCTGGAGCGCGGCGCTCTGCTGCGGCCATTGGGCAGCGTGGTGTATTTCCTGCCGCCCTATGTGATCACCCCCGAGCAGATCGACTTTCTGGCCGAAGTGGCTACTGAAGGGATCGATATTGCCACCAACAGCAAAGTCAGCGTGGCGGTGCCCAAGGATTTCCACCCAGGCTTCCGCGATCCGGGCTGATGACCGACGCGCCAATACCATTTTTTCGAGAACCGAAATGAGACTGTCCCGTTTTTTTGTCGACACGCCGCTCGGCATTGGCGAGCACCCATTGCCTGAAGCACAGGCCCATTACATAAGCCGCGTATTGCGCATGGCCGAAGGTGACCCTGTGCAATTGTTCGACGGCTCCGGCCAGGAGTTTCGCGGAAGTTTGCTGGAAGTCGGCAAAAAGCGCGTGACGGTGCAACTGACCGAAGCGTTCGCCGGCCAGATCGAGTCCCCGCTGCACATCCACCTGGGCCAGGGTTTGTCCCGCGGCGAACGGATGGACTGGGCGATCCAGAAAGCCACGGAACTTGGGGTCAACGAAATCACCCCGATCTTCAGCGACCGTTGCGAAGTACGCCTGAAGGACGAACGCGCCGACAAACGCCTACAGCACTGGCGCCAGGTGGCGATCAGTGCCTGTGAGCAGTGCGGGCGTTCAACCGTCCCGGTGATTCACCCACCACTGCTGCTGGCAGATTGGTTGAAGCACACCTTGGCGCAGCTGAAGTTGGTGCTACATCCGGTAGCCGAACCGTTGGTTAGCCATGCCAAGCCGTCGAGCCTGGCCTTTTTGATCGGCCCTGAAGGCGGCTTGACCGACAATGAAGTCGAAGCCGCCCAAGGCGCAGGCTTCCATGCCGCCCGCCTCGGCCCGCGGGTGTTGCGTACCGAGACTGCGCCGGTGGTGGCGCTATCCGTCGCTCAACAATTGTGGGGCGATTTCTAACCTGCTTGCAAAGCCGATCAAATATGTGAGAGCGGCGGTGCGACTTGCTCGCAATGGCGCAGCCCGCTCCCACTTTGGGTTTTGAGTGTTTACTCCACCGGATCACTCACCGGCTTGGCAATGATTGCCTTCAGCTCGCTGGTCATCGGGAACTCCAGGTTCAAGCCCTTCGGTGGAATCGGCTGTTCAAACCAGCGCTGGTAGATCCCGTTGATTTCCCCCGAACGGTACAGCTCGGCCAAGGTGTCGTTGACCACCGCGAGAAACTGCGGATCGTCCTTGCGCACCATGCAACTGTAGATTTCCCGCGACTGCTCCTCGCCCACCACCACCCACTTATGCGGGTCCCGGGCTTTGGCGCGCTCGCCGTAGAGCAGTGCATCATCCATATAGAACGCCGCAGCACGACCGGTCTCCAGCATCTTGAACGCTTCACCATGGTCCTTGGCGCTGATCACAAACATATTGCTCTTGTGCTCGACGTTATAGCTCTTGAGAAAACGTTCATTGGTGGTGCCGGCGGTGGTCACCACGTTCTTGCCCTTGAGGTCGGCGAAGCTTTTGATGCCGCTGTCGTTGGCGGTCAGCAATTGGCCCTTTACGTAAATAAAACCATAGGAAAACGCCACCTGCTTCTGACGTTCGGCAGTGACTCCGGTAGAGCCGCACTCCAAATCGACGGTGCCGTTCTGCACCAGCGGAATGCGGGTCTGGGAGGTGACCAGGTTGTACTTCACGTCGAGCTTGGGCAAGCCGGTCTTTTGCTGGACGCGCTCGACAATCTTGCTCGCCAGGTCCACCGAGTACCCCATGGGCTTGCCAGAATGGTCACCGACATACGAAAACGGCACCGACGCATCGCGGTAACCGAGGGTGATGCTCCTGGCGCTCTCGATCTTGGCCAGGGTGCCCACCAGCGGTGCTTCGTTGGCTTGGGCCTGGGTGCCCAGCAACAGCCCCAGGGCGGTGCCGATCAACGTGATTTTATGCATTGTTATTCTCCGTTGGTTTTCTTGTTATGAACGACGGGCAGCGATGACACTGATTTCTACCAGCACGCTCGGCCGGGCCAGTTGCGCTTGCAGGGTGGTGCGGGTCGGTGCCTTGCCCGGCGATAGCCAGGCGGACCAGACCTCGTTCATCGGCGCGAAGCCGTCCTGGATATTGCTCAGGTAGATGGTCGCGTTAAGCAGATGATCCTTGTCGCTGTCGGCCTCGGCCAACAGCGCGTCAATCTTCGCCAACACTTCCCGGGTCTGCGTGGCGACGTCCTGGCCATCATCCGGGACCTGGCCCGAAAGAAACACCAGGTCCTGAAAGGTTACCGCGCCAGACAGGCGGCTGTTGCTGTTGATTCGGCTGATAGTCATTAACGTGTCCTAGGCGGCGCGGGGCGCGAGGCCCTGCATATCAATGGAAGGCGTGTGCTGGCCAATCAGCTCGGCCAGTAACTGGCCGCTACCGCAGGCCAGGGTAAAACCAAGCGCGCCATGGCCGAGATTGAGCCACAGGTTGCGATACACACTGGCGCCAATCAGCGGCACGCCGCTGGGCGTGGCCGGGCGCATGCCGGCCCATTCGGTGGCCTGCGCATAATCGCCGGCCAGGGGAAATGTCTCGCAGGCCTGGCGCTTGATCAGGGCCAGGCGCTTGGGCTCAAGGCCGGTGTCGAAACCCACGATATCGACCATCGCCGCTACCCGCAGTTGCTCACCTATACGGGCGTAGACCACTTTGCGGTCATAGTCGGTAATGCTCACCGCTGGCGCTTGATGCCGGGTGCCAATCGGCACGCTCAAGCTATAACCCTTGAGCGGATACAGCGGCAGCGTCACCCCCGGCAATGCCAGTTCAGGGCTACGCACACCGGCGGCCAACACCAGGTGCTCCACCGGCATGACTTCACCGGCCATCTCGATCGCCTGCACGCTACCGTTGGCGTGGCGGATACCAGTGACCTTGCGCCCCAGCAAAAAAGTGCAGCGCCCGGATGCTTCAAGCCGCGCTGCCAGTTGCTGGCAGAAACCATGACAGTCAGCCACTTCTTCATTGGGCGTGTAGATCCCGCCGACAAAATCCACCGCGCCCAGGGTCGGTTCCAGCCGCGAACAATCAGCCGCCGACAACACCTGCTGTTGCAGGCGATCCAGTACTTTGTCCCGAGCACGCGCGAAGGTGCCGTGACGGCGAAACGTCACCAGTTTGCCGTTGCGCTTCCAGTCGAAGCCGTCCAGTCCGTCCTCCTCGCGCCATTGGCGCAAGGTGTCTTGGCTCAACGCGGCCAGGCGCAGCAGGTGTCCGGCGTTGCGCTGGTTGACCGAAGCCCGGCAGGCCCCCAGAAAAGCCGCCATCCAGCGCCATTGCGCCGGGTCCAGGCGCGGTCGCAGCTTCAGCGGTGAATCACCGCGCAGCATCCAGCCGATGGCTTGCAGCGGCACACCTTTATCTGCCAGCGGCGCAACATAGCGATAGGACAACTGGCCACCATTGGCAAAGCTCGTCTCGCGGCCCACGCTCTCGCGCGCTTCGATCACGCTCACGTCCATGCCCGCGCGAACCAGGGCATAGGCGCTTGCCAGTCCGATGACTCCACCGCCAATGATGCAAACCCGCTGCGCCATGTCTGTTCCCGATCGTTGTGTTGAGGGCCCAAGGTTAGAGACAGGTGACAGGCCCCGGACAATGAATAAAGATGGACCACCTATAAACAAAGGTTATGGACTCGTCATGCGCTTGCGTCATATCGAAATCTTCCAGGCCATCCGCCAGACCGGCTCTGTCAGCGCCGCCGCGCAGTTGCTGCACGTCTCGCAACCGGCGGTGACCAAAGTCCTGCAACACGCCGAATTGCAGTTGGGCTTCCCGCTGTTCCTGCGCATACGTGGCAAGTTACAGCCGACCCCGGAAGCGCTGGCCCTGGAGCGCGAAGTCGACAAAGTCAGCGAAAGCCTGCAAGGCGTGCGGCGCCTGGCCCAGAACCTGCGACGCGAGCCCGGCCAGCGCCTGCGGATCGGCGCCACACCCGCCCTGGCCTTGTCGCTGCTGCCACCGGCCATCGGCGAGTGGACCCAGCGTTACCCGGACATTGCCTGTGAATTGTCCAGCGCCCACAGCCGCGAACTGGTGCAAAACCTGTTGATGCGCGAGATGGATGTGGCGCTGACACTCAAGGCTCCCGATCACCCAGGGCTCAAGGCCCAGGCGTTGGCGCACGGTGTACTTGTAGCGCTGGCGCCCAAGAGTTATTGGTCACAGGCCGAGCTGGGAAAACCCTTGCCACTGATGGCGCTGGCCGGGGCGCCGTTGATTGGCCTGTCCAGCGCCGACCCACTGTCGGCAAGGCTGGACAGCTACCTGGAAGCCGTCGAGCCGCCGCCCCGGGTGCGTATTTCGGTACAGACCTATTCTCTGGCGCGCGCCATGGTGGAGTCCGGCGCCGGGCTGGCCGTGATCGACCCGTTCACGGCATTGGGGGCCTCAGCCGACACCACCTGTATCCGTCCGCTGGCACCGCCGCTGCCCATCACGCTGTATGCCCTGACCCGCGCCGATGAACCGTCGCCGCATATGCTCGCCAGCCTGCTGGACATCTTCGGCAACCGTGCCCAGGAGCAATTGGACCGACTGTAAGCCCACCTCCCGCCACTTTCAGCCCAGTGCCTGTTAGAGCACATACCCCATGATCGCCACAAAGTGCAGCAGGCTGCCGGCGATCACAAACAGATGCCAGATCCCGTGGGAATGCCGCAGGCGGTCCTCCAGGGCAAAAAACACGATGCCCACGGTGTACAGCACACCGCCAGACGCCAGCCAGATAAACCCCGCCGTGCCCAACGCAGCGATCAGCGGCTTGACCGCCACCAGCACGATCCAGCCCATCACCGCGTAGATCACAATCGACAGGATCCGCGCCTCGGAGCGCGGCTTGATCTCCTGCAAAATTCCGATCACCGCCAGCCCCCAGACGATGCCGAACAACGTCCAACCCCAGGGCCCGTGCAGGGTCACCAGGCAGAACGGCGTATAGCTGCCGGCAATCAACAGATAGATGGAAAAGTGGTCGACCTTCTGCATGATCTGTTTTTTGCGCCCACGCACGCTGTGATAAACCGTCGAGGCGCTGTACAGCACCAACAGCGTAAACCCGTAGATCGCCACGCTGACGATCTTGCGCGGACTGCCATCCAGGCTCGCCATCACCAACATCCATGTCGCACCGACAAATGCCGCGATGGCACCGAGTAAATGGCTCCAGGCGTTGAATCGTTCCCCGTGGTACATCTGTTTCTAATCTCCTGTGGCTGTTAACGGTTGGCTGGCTTGCGCATAAGAGTGCAAGGGTCAGTGTGATGTTCCGGGGACGGCGCTGGGAGCCCGGCTGTTTTGCGGGCACAATCGATGGCATTCGAACAAGAGTCACCGCCATGCTGATCGACGAAGAGTTCACCCTCAAGAAGCTGGAAATCTTCCTGGCGTTCATGCGTACCGGCAACCTGGCCCGCGCCGCCGCCGAACTGCAGACCAGCAATGTCAGCGTACACCGCGCCATTCACTCCCTGGAGAATGCCCTGCGCTGCCCGCTGTTCAAGCACGAGGGGCGTAACCTCACACCGCTGGAAAGCGCCTATGTGCTGGAAGAACGTGCGCAGAAGCTGGTGCAGGAGGTGGTCGACAGCATACGCCTGACCCGCGAAGCCGCCGGTTTTTCCGCCGAACGCTTCAAGCTCGGCGCGTTATATTCATTGACCGTGAAGACTGTGCCGCAATTGATCATGGGCCTGAAGATACGCCGCAGCGAGTTGAATATCGACCTGATCCTGGGCTCCAACTTCGACCTGCTGTACAAGCTCAAGAACATGGAGGTTGACGCCATCCTGATCTCCTTGGACGAGCACGCCAACGATCCTGATTGCGCACAGATCGCACTGTTCTCTGACGACATCTACCTCGCCACACCAGCCGATTCACCCTTCGACCGCGAGCAGGAAATCGACCTGGCCGACGTCCGCGACGCTACCTTCATCACCCTGACCCAAGGCTTCGCCACCCATCAGGATGGCAACCGGGTATTCAAGCAGGCGGGCTTCGAACCGAAGGTAGCGATGCAGGTCAACGATATCTTCACCCTGCTGAGCATGGTCAGCTCGGGCGTGGGGTATGCCCTGCTGCCAGGAAGAATTGCGGCTGTGTACGAGAACCGGGTCAAGCTGATTCCCTTACAGGCGCGTTACCGGTTGCAGCAGCACATCGGCGTGGTGTTCTTGAAGGCCAAGGAGCGCGATCCGAACCTGCTGGCGTTGTTGGCGGAGTGTCGGATGTATGCCAATCGACAGTTGGCGGTCTGAAATACCGCCATCGCGAGCAAGCCCGCACATGGGAAGTGGGGGCGGGCTTGCTCGCGATGAGGCCCGATAATACAGCCCAGATTACCGGATCACCCCACCAACCCCCGCATCACCAAAAACAACAACGACGGCCCCAACAAACACCCCAGCGCCGTATAAAACGCCGCCGTCAGGCACCCGTAAGGCACCAGCTTCGGATCGGTCGCCGCCAATCCTCCTGCGACACCGCTGGAGGTGCCCATCAGCCCGCCAAAGATCACCGCGCTGCGGGGACTGTTCAGGCCAATCAACGGGGCTACGAAGGGCGTCATCACCATCACCAGAATGGCTTTGATCAACCCGGCGGCGATGGACAATGCCATGACCTCGGAACTGGCACCAATCGCCGCACCGGTCACCGGCCCGACGATGTAGGTCACCGCGCCCGCGCCAATCGTGGTGAGGCTCACCGCATCGCTGTAGCCAAAGGCCATCGCTACGCCCACACCGGCGATAAACGATGAACCGACCCCGACAAACAGCGCCAGCACGCCAACGTACCCGGCGCGTTTAAGCTCATCGACACTCACCCCGAACGCCGTGGCCACAATCGCGAAATCACGCAGCATCGCCCCGCCCAGCAGGCCAATACCCGACAACAATGGGATATCCACTACGCCTTTCGAGCCACCGGTGAACGCACCGCCCACATAGGACAGCACCAAGCCCAGCAGGATGGCGATGGCCGAACCATGCAGGCGGCCTTTGGTGAAGTTGTCAGAGATCCAGTAGGACACCCACATGGTCAGGCCGATCACCGCAAAGCCGCTGATCAAACCGTAGCCCGTAATGACTTTCATCAAGGATTCATACATGGCGATCACCCCACCGACTTGGTAGTGGAGGCAGCATCCGGTTCACGGTTGCCGATACGCACCAGGACGGGCACCAGGGCAAACGCCACCACCACCGCACAGGTCCCGGCCAGGATTGCCATAGGGCCGCCACTGATGGCGCCATAGACGTTTTGCTGGGCCGCCATGGCCACCACAATCGGGATATACACCGCCGCCCAGAAGCTCACGCCTTGTTCCGACTTGCCGGTAAACAAGCCGCGCTTGTTCAGATAACTGCCCAGGCCAATCAGCAGCAACATTGCAATGCCCACCCCACCGACGTTGGCCGGGATACCCAGCAACTTGCCCAATAGCTCGCCGATAAACAGCCCCGCCAGGGTACACAAGGCCAAAAACGCCACACCGTAAATAATCATGCTGGTTGTCCTCTTGATGCTTGATCGAAATTGTTGTTTTTGTGCTTCGAAAGCCAAGGTCGCGCTTTATCGGTGGTGGCCGCCCTCCTCTCGCAGTAATGCCTGCAAGGTGTCCAGTCGCGCGCCTTCGAAGGCGATTACGCTGCCTTGCTCAAAGATCCGTCGCGACAAACCGCTGAGCACCGCGCCAGGGGGCAGTTCGATTTGCAGGCGCACGCCACGCTCGTAGGCGCCCTGCACAGTGCCACGCCAATCCACGACGCGGCACATGTTGAAGGCCAGGTCATCACGCAACATGGCGGGATCGCGGATCGGCCGCGCACGGCTGCTGCTCAAATAAGTGATGCCCGGCGTCTTGAGCGTGATCTGGGCAAAGGCCTCGGCCAAGGCTTCGGCCGGCTGCCTCAACAACGCGCAATGGGACGGCACGCTGACAGCCAGGCGCCTGGCGACGCCATTGCCCTTGACCCGCTGCGCGACACGCTTCATTGCCTCATCGCTGCCGGCGATCACGCATTGGTTCTCGGCGTTGATATTGGCCAGGTATACCGGGGTCTGCTGGCTGTGAACATCGGCCAGCAAGGCTTCGACGGTGGATAATTCCAGTCCGATGATGGCTGTCATGCCATAGCCCTGTGGATAAGCCTGTTGCATCAATTCGCCGCGCAAACTGACCAGTTTCAGTGCATCGCAAAAATCCAGGGCGCCGGCGATGACTGCGGCGGGATAAGCGCCGATAGACAGGCCCGCGACATAATCAGGCTGATGCTCCAGCAAACGTGCATTGGCGACGCCCGCGATCAACAAACACAACTGCACGGCGCGGGTAGATGCCAGGGCCTGGGTTGAATCAAGCTGACGAACATCTTCGCCCAGTACTTCGCTGGCTTCCTGCAACACGCTGGCAGGTAATTGCGCCAGCATCCCGCAACGCTGGGCGCCCTGGCCTGGAAACACCAGAAGGCTACTCATGCCACGGCCCGCCATGGGTCGACTACCAGTTGTGCGCCGCAGTTGGTCTTGAGCAATACCCGCGCGGCAGTGCCCGCCCATTCACGCAGGGCGACCGCGCCGAACGGGGTTTGCAGTTGCAGGTCCACCGCGCAAACCGCCGTGTCCAACAACGCCAGCAGTTCACGGGCCGCGCAGCGATCCAACGGCTCGGGCATGCACACGATCAGGTCCAGGTCGCTACGGGCGTGCAATGCCTCAACCCCCGTGGCCAGTTCGAAACCGGCACTGCCTGCAACGCCCCAGTCCAAGCACCCAAGCAACGGCCGTAGCTGATCCAGTGCGCGCAACGCGGGCACTGCCCTTGAAGACGTCACCGTACGCAGCGCTTGCGGCGGCACACGCCGTTCAATCGCTTGCACCGGCATCAGCGTCGCGTAGCGTTGCTCGCGTAACGGGCCACGCACCCCGACCGGCAGCCAGCCGGCGTCGGTCACCGCCCTGCGCACCACCACCGGATGCCCCGCGCCAAGCACGTCGAGCGCCCAGCCCGGGGCATCGGCCGGGAGGTGGCCCGGGCGCATGCCCCAGAGCAGATCGTGAGCGTTCACCATTGCTCCCGCAGCAATTGGCGAACGTGACTGGAAGCGGCACGATTGGCAGCCCCCAGGCGACCGCTCAGATCATGGCCACCGCGCTGCACATCCTTGATCGCCTGCATCAGGCAATCGCTGACGCGAGCCAGATCGTCGGGCGTGGGCTGTTCGATTTTGCTCACCGTCAAGGTTTCCCACAGCAAGCCAAGGCTGGCGAAGCTGTCGATGTCATAGGCCATCGGCGGCACGTTGGCGGCCAGTGCTTCAAGCTCTTGCACACTGCGCAACGTCACCCGCGCCGCCGAGGCCTTGCCCATGGCATGGACCATCACGCCCGGATCACGCAGAGCGATCAGGCGATTGGCCTGGTAGCCGTGGGCGAGAAACGCACCGGACATGGCCTTGCCCACCAGCAACCCGATCACCGGATGCCCGGCCAGACGTGCACGCGCATAGCTGTCGGCGGCCGCAGCCAGCGCCTGGTGAATGCCCAGGGCTTCTTCGCGCCGCCCATAGGCCTGGCTTGGCACGTCGACAATGGCAATCACCGGGCGCTTGTCGCCGCTGGCGATCACTTCATCCAGCACCTTGGCCAAGCCCCAGCCTTCCAGCAAACCGACCTCACCGCTACGCGCGCGGGGGAATCGATTGCGGGCATCGGGCACCACTGCGATAACGCGTACTGTTTGCCCACCAAGGGTGGCATCCGCCACTTTCAGCGAAGCTGGCAAGCCGCTGACGGGTGTCGCCCCGCAACTCAATGCGTTGAACCACTGCAAGCCCCTCATGCGCGCTCTCCCTGATACAGATCACGAACCGTCGCCGGATCGATTTGCGGTTCGGCGTCCAGCTCAGCCAGGCGCGCCAGGTAATAATCGGCCTGGCGACTGCGTTGCTTTACCGGCAAGCCCCGATGCAACAGTTGCGTGACCTGCTGCTGGATCTGCGTCACATCATCGGCCACGTAACCGTCGGCCAGGCCGCTGTTGAACCGTTGCTCGCCGCCGGTCAGGCTCCAGATGAAGGGTCGGTCGCGCGAATCGTATTCTTCAATACCCGCTTCCTGCTCGATCACCTGCGGGCCGTTCAGGCCCAGCCGTGCTTCGCGGGTCACCAGCACATAACTGCACAAACCAGCAGCGATGGACATGCCGCCAAAACAACCGACGCTGCCCGCCACTACACCAATCACCGGCTGGTACTGACGCAGGTCGACAATCGCTGCGTGGATATCGGCAATCGCTGCCAGCCCGAGGTTGGCCTCTTGCAGGCGCACGCCGCCGGTTTCCAGCAACAGCACTGCGCGGGTAGGAATGCCCTTGCGGTTGTCTTCAGCGGCCAGTTCCAGGGCACCGGCGATTTTTGCGCCGCCCACTTCACCCAGGCTGCCGCCCTGGAAGTTGCCTTCGATTGCGGCGATTACCACGGGCAACCCGTCAATCGCGCCTTTGGCGATAACCACCCCATCGTCCGCCTGGGGCACCACGCCCTGGCGGCTCAGCCACGGCGACATCACGCGCTGGAACGGGTCAATCAGTTCTCGGTAGCTGCCGGCATCCAGCAAGGCCTTGGCCCGTTGCCGTGCGCCAAGTTCGACGAAGCTGTGTTTGGTACGCAAGTCAGTCATGGCCCAGCTCCTCAAAACCTTGTTCCAGGCGCAGGCGTACCACGCCAGGGGTTGCGCCGAAATCGTGGATATCAATGTTCAATGCCGGCGGTGTCTGCTCCTGGAAGATTCGTTCGAACAGGTGCCGCCAACGTTGCTCGGCGCCGTTGACCGAGGTTTGTACCTGGATGCTCAGGGTGCCCGCAGTCCCCGGCTCCAACAGCACTTCCAAGTCTCCGGAACCGACGCAACCCACCAGAGCGCGGCCCTTGGGCGGCTGCCCCGCGGGGAATTCAAAAGATAAGGTTTCCATCAAAACGCTCCGTCGCAAGACTCGATGCGGTCGATAAACAGGCAGGCGGCCAACAGGTCGGCGGCGCCACCGGGGGAGGCATTCAGGGCGAGCAACTGCTGATCCAGCTCATTGAGCCGCCGACGCCCGGCCAGGCTCGCGCTGCCGCCTGCGTCCAGCACCGCTTGGGCGCCCTGGTGCATGGCGTGCAAGCCTTCGGGGCCCGCGCGATAGAGCACGCAGGTGTCGGCCAACTGAGTCATGATCGCCAGCAGCGCATCGAGGCGGGCGTTCTGTTCGCCGTGATGTTGCCGGCGGCTTTTTTTCAGTTGCGGCAGGCCGTATTGCAGCACTGCCGGAAAGCCCAGTTGCGCTTCTTCGCGGGCACCCCGAGCACCATAGCGTTGGGCGACTTGCGCGCCATGGCTCAACGGTTGTGGCGCATGCCGGTCGTTGAGCAAGGCCAGGCGCGCGGCGCGCAGGGTCAGCGCACTGGCGCTGCGCGATTGCGCATCCAGTGCCGCCGCCGCGACCAGCAGCCCAAGGGCCCAGATTGCTCCACGGTGGGTATTCACGCCTTGGGTCGTCGCGAGCATTGCGTGTTCGCCTTCACGACCGATGCGCCCGAGAGCTTCGCGCAGCGGCAAAGCGATCTCACCCAAGTCGATAGCAGCTTCGGCCATTTGTTTGAATGCAGGCCACAGGGACAACGCCGAGGCATGCATCAGGCCAAGGTGCAGATCGCTGTGGGCACCGTTGCCACGGCGATCCACCAGGGCGGGTTTAGGCGATAAATCCGCCTCGTCGATCAAAGCGTCTACCGCCCAGTCAGCCAGTTGGTCGGCCAGGGGCAGTCTGTGCAGTTTGAATGCGTGCATTTACCAGCTCCTGAACTTGGCGGGCGGGTTGTACAAGCCACCGGACCACTCCACCAGATCGGCCACGCTTTTCGCGGCCAGCAGCTCGCGGGTGGCGTCGGTACGGCGGATGCCGAGGTCTTCGGGCAAGGCGATCAAACCTTCACGGCGCATGCGCGCGGTGTCCTTGAGGTTGTGGCGCAAGCCGATGACAGTGACACCGGCCACCGCAGCAATCATCGCCTGACGTTCCTCCACGGAGCGTGCCTTGTACAGGTAGGCGATGCCTTCTTCGGTGAGCAAATGGGTGACGTCGTCGCCGTAGATCATGATCGGCGCCAATGGCATGCCGCTCTTGCGGGCCACTTCCACGGCGTCGAGGGTTTCGACGAAGGTCGGTTTTCCGCCCTCCTGGAAGGTCTCGACCATTTGCACCACCAGTTTCTTGCCGCGCTCGAGCAAGGCCTCGGGCCCATCGCCGTGGCGCATATCGAGCCAGGCCGGCGTACCGTGCCGGCGACCGCGTGGGTCGTGGCCCATGTTCGGCGCCCCGCCGAAACCGGCGAGCCGACCACGGGTCACGGTTGAGGAATGACCGTCGCCGTCCACCTGCAATGTGGCGCCGATAAACAGGTCCACGGCGTACTGGCCGGCCAGTTGGCAGAACATCCGATTGGAACGCATGGAGCCGTCGCGGCCGGTGAAGAACACATCCGGCCGCGCCGCGATGTAGTTCTCCATGCCCAGTTCGGTGCCAAAACAATGCACGCTTTGCACCCAGCCGCTTTCAATGGCGGGGATCAGGGTGGGGTGCGGATTGAGCGTCCAGTTGCGGCAAATCTTGCCTTTGAGGCCGAGTGATTCGCCGTAGGTCGGCAGAATCAGTTCAATGGCTGCGGTGTTGAATCCGATGCCGTGATTGAGCGACTGAACGTTGTGTTTTTCGTAGATGCCACGAATCGCCATCATCGCCATCAACACATGCACCGGTTTGATGTGCCGTGGATCGCGGGTGAACAGCGGTTCGATGTAGAACGGTTTATCTGCCACCACCACAAAATCGACCCAACTGGCCGGGATATCGACGCGGGGCAAATCGCTGACGTCGTCCACCAACTGGTTGACCTGGACGATGACAATGCCATCGCTGAACGCCGCGGGCTCGATCAGCGCCGGGGTGTCTTCGGTGCTGGGGCCGGTGTAGATATTACCGGCGCGGTCGGCCATGAAACCGGCGGACAGCACCACGTTGGGAATCAGGTCCACCACCAGCCGCGCGTAGAGTTCGATGTAGGTATGAATCGCGCCGACTTCCAGCAAGCCGTCTTCGAGCAATTGGCTGATGCGCAGCGATTGGGTGCCGGCGAAGGAAAAGTCGAGCTTGCGCGCGATGCCCTTTTCAAACAGGTCCAGGTGCTCGGAACGTCCGACGCTGGGCATGATCATGTGCAAATCGTGAAGCTTGGCCGGATCGGCCCTGGCCAGGGAACGCGAGAGAAAATCCGCCTGCTTCTGGTTATTGCCTTCCAGCACCACGCGGTCGCCGGGCAGGATCAAGGCTTCGAGGGCCTCGACAATCCTGTCGCTGGGAATCACTGCGCCGTCGACAAAGGATCTGACCAACTCGAGCCGCCGCCGCTTTTCATCGCGCCGCCGCGTCCAGCGCGAGTCGGGGTTTATTGTTGTTGTCATGGTCGCTCCACGGGTTCGCTGTCGTGGGGCTCACCTTAGGAGTCAATCAATGGCCTATCAATCAAGCTCGGCGGCGAACTGTTACGGGTGGAGTAATGGTTGTGACCACACGACACCCGTTCAAGCGTTAGGACGCTGGCGAAGGGGATAACTGTTCCAAAGCCCGCTCTACCAACATCTGGCCCAGTTCGGTCATTTGCTGGATCGCGAGCATCACACCGCGCTGGGAACCCACCAGTTCAAAAGCCAGGCCGCCAGTCAAGGCGTTGAGTGAGGCGAGGGTTTCGCTGGCGTTGATCAACAGGGTTTCGGTGTTTTGATGAGGGTTTACGGTGAAGAGGTTGAATGAGGTAGGCGAATTGGGTGTGGGTTTGAACATGAAAGACAGCTCCGATATGTGAGGGAGGCTGACCCTGTTCGCTTGCACGCGAATTGGGTGGCAGCTGTACGCAGGTGTGCAAGACCGGGCATATCGGACCCCGGCAGACTCGAAGGTCTCCCGCGCACAGCCGCCATAACAAACACAGCGAGCATAAAAAACGCCCGTTGAATGGCTAAGGGCGTTGGTGCGCCGACATGTAACCGGACTTGCACGTCCGTGTCACCGTTTTTTGCGGTGACCGACAAAGACTAGGCTCGAAGATGGTGAGCGACAAGCTCATGTGGGGCGCGAAAACTTGCAGGAAAAATCTGAAGGCATCAAACCGCGCGATTATTCCTACAGGCTTTTGGGGTTGTTGCTCAGATGTCGTCCCTCTAGCCTTTTGGATTTGAATCATCTCGCCGGCAGAGCACGATAAATAAGGTCCTTGTGGGAGCTGTCGAGCCCCGGCGAGGCTGCGATAGCGGTCTGTCAGGCGACATAAATGTCGGCAGGCCCGCCCTCATCGCAGCCTCGCCGGGGCTCGACAACTCCCACTTTTGATCTCCATCGGTTTTGTTCAGGCCAACCCCGATTCCACCAGCAGCGCCTCCAACCCCATCAGGTCGGGCACCTTCGCCACCTGTTCGCCTACTTGCACCGCCGCCAGTTCCAGCGGGCAGAGCGGCACGTCCACATAACTCAACTGGCTGTCGACCTTGTATGAGCGCGGAATGCCCTGAATCACCAGCGCAATGAACTTCAGCGTCGCCCGTCCGCCCAGAGCATTGAGGACTACGATCCTTGCGTGCTCGCCCATTACGCTGGTGCCACCACACGCGGCTTCGAAGCTGATCAGGGGCACCTGCTGATCACGCCAGGTGATCTGGCGCAAGTACCATGGCGGTGCATCGCTGGCGGGTTCGCCGCGCTGGAAGTCGATCAGCTCCGCGACCGCCACGTTGGGCAACAACAAATGACGGTCGGCCAACGGCAGCAGCAGCCCGGTGAGTTGGCTGGCTCGGTGGTCAAGCATGTTTGGGGCTCCAGTAGGCAATGCTCTCCAACAACACCGATTCCTGGTAGGGCTTGCCGAGGTAGTCGTTGACGCCAATGGCCATTGCCCGGTCGCGGTGCTTCTGGCCGGTGCGGGAGGTGATCATGATGATCGGCAACTGTTTGAGCCGCGGGTCGTTGCGCACCTGGATGGCGACTTCAAAGCCGTCCATGCGCGGCATTTCAATGTCCAGCAACATCAGGTCGGGCGTGTGTTCTTCCAGCACGGCGATGGCGTCGATGCCGTCTTTGGCCGTCAGTACGCTCATGCCGTTGCGTTCCAGCAGGCGGCTGGTGACTTTGCGCACCGTCACCGAATCATCCACCACCAACACCAGCAAGCGGCGTTTCTGCTGTGGCTCGCTGAGCGCCGGCAGCGTGTCCGACTCCCGGGACGGCAAGGCGGGAGCCCGCGCGCGAATATGCGCTAGCAGGTCGATAATCAGCACCACTCGACCGTCTCCGAGAATCGTCGCCCCGGATACCCCTTGCACAGCGGCGAACTGCGGCCCCAAGCCCTTGACCACGATCTCGCGGGTGCCAACCATTGCGTCGACCTGCACGGCAATGTGCCGGTCGTTGCATTGCATCAACAACACCGGTAACGGCTGGCTTTGCCCCAGCAGCTGCGGCCTGGCGACGGTGTGCAACAGCTCGCCCAGGTAATACAACTCGTGACGCTGCCCGGCGTATTCATACATCGGTGGATCAAGTTGGTAATGCCCTTGCAACTCGTTGGGCAACACCCGCACCAAGCCTTGGATGGTGTTGAGCGGAATTGCATATTGGTCGTCCGCACACTGCACCATCAAGGCCCGGTTGACCGAAACGGTAAACGGCAGGCGAATGCGAAAATGCACGCCCATCCCGGCAATAGAGTCGATCACCATCGTGCCGCCCAGCTGGCGCACCTCTTCATGGACCACGTCCATGCCCACGCCACGCCCGGAGATCTGGGTGATTTTTTCGGCGGTGGAAAACCCCGGCTGCAAGATGAATTGCAGCACATCGCGGTCGCTGATCTCGACGTTGGCGTCGAGCAAGCCGCGCTTGATCGCCTTGCGCCGCACGGCGTCGAGAGGCACCCCGGCGCCGTCGTCGCGCATGTCGAAGATGATATCGCCGCCTTCGTGGGTCAGGTCCAGGGTGATGCGACCTTTCTCCGGCTTGCCCGCCAACAGACGCGCATCACGGGACTCCAGGCCGTGGTCGACAGCGTTGCGCAGCATATGCTCCAGCGGAGCGACCATGCGCTCCAGCACATTGCGGTCCATCTCGCCCTCGGCATTGCCGACCACGAATTCAACATCCTTGCCCAATTCGCCGGCCACTTGGCGCACGATGCGCTTGAGACGCGGCAGCATGCGCTCGAACGGCACCATGCGCGTGCGCATCAGGCCTTCTTGCAGCTCGGTGTTGATCCGCGCTTGCTGCTGCAACAGGTTCTGCGCATCCTGATTGCGCTGGTCGAGGGTTTCCTTGAGGTCCAGCAAGTCGGAGGCCGATTCAAACAGCGCGCGGGACAGCTGTTGCAGTTGCGAATGGCGGTCCATTTCCAGCGGGTCGAACTCTTCGTAGCCCAAACGTTCAGCCTCGGCCTGCTGGCGACTGAGGATACGGCCCTGGGTTTCGGTATCGAGGCGACGCAATTGGTCGCGCATGCGCTCGATGGTGGTTTCCACCTCATTCAGAGCAATGCGCGCATCGTTGACCTGCTGCTCGATACGTCCGCGAAAGATGGAGGTTTCACCGGCCAGGTTGACCAGGTCGTCCAACAGTTCGGCGGAAATCTTCACCATGTCGGCGGCCGGTTCATTAGCTGGCGCCGCCTCGGGTTTGACGGAAGGCGGTGCGACCAGAGCCGCCTGTTCATCAACCGGCAGTACCAGGCTTTTGATCCGCTCGATCAAACGCTCCACCGACCCCACCGGCATGCCCGCAGCCACGGCTTCGACCATCTGTGCCAAACGATCATGGCAGTCCTGCAGCAGGGCAAACAGCTGCGTCGTGGGTGCCAGCAAGCCTGCCGACACACCTTCGTAGAGAAACTCCAGCTCATGAGCCAAGTCGCCTATCGGCCCAATCTCGACCATCCGCGCTCCACCCTTGAGGGTGTGCAAATCACGCAGCAGGGTTTCCACTTCCTGGCGGCCCTGGGGCTCGGCCTGCCAGCGCAGCAACGCGGCGGCGGAACTGTCGAGGATATCGGCCGCCTCCTCCAGGAAGATGTCCAGCAACTCGGGGTCACTGCCGGACGTCTCGACCTCAGGTGTGGGGGACGTTGCCACCGGCCCGGCGCTTCGGCGCCATTCGCGCAACCCGTTGATCAAGGTGCCTGAGTCACTCAGCGCTTGCTGCTGTTGCAGTTGCTCCAACTGCAGCGCCAGGTGCTCGTGGCTGGCCATCAGCAACTGCGCCAACTCACTGGAGTAACTGTAGCGCCGGTCAACCAGCCCTTCGTAAAGGCTTTCCAGTTCCAGCGCCAGATCCGCCACCGGGCCGATTTCGGCCATGTGTGCGCCACCTTTGAGCGTGTGTAAATCTCGCTGCAACGACGGCAGCGTTGCCGCGTTTTCTGGGTCCAGCAACCAACGCTTGAGGGACTGCCCGGCGCTGTCGAGGATATCCACGGCCTCTTCAAGGAATATCTCGACGATTTCATCGCCCACCACCGTAGCCTGCTCCAACTGCGCAGTGGCGCTGGTCAACTCGCTGATACTCAGGCCGCGGCTGCCATCGCTTTTGATCAGGCCGGTGGCGGCCGGATCCAGGCCCTCTTCCAGCAGCTCGCGCAAGGCTCGCACACGCAGCGAAGCGGGAGCGATTTCCTGGCCAGCGGCGAGTTGATCAAGCATGTTGATCAGCGATTCATGGGCCTGCTCAGCCTCGTGGAAAAACCGCTCGCTGACCGCCAGGCTGCTTTCTTCCACCGCACCGTACAGGTCGAGCAGGGCTTCGCACAGCTCATCCATCGAATGCAGGTCGGCCAGATGCGCGCCCTCGCCCAGGGTGGTCAGCTCTTCGAGCAATGCGCTGAGTTCCTGGCGCTCGCCGGGGTGTTGCTGCCAGCCGCGCAGGAGACTTTCTGCGTCCAGCAGAATGTCCATGCCCTGCGCCAGGAAGCTGCTGATCAATTGGGGGTCACGTTTGGCCGGCATGCCTGCATTCGGGCCGTCGAGGAAGGCTGCAAGCTGGCTGTCGAGGCGGCTCTGGGTACGCTCGATCAAGCTGGCGGCACCGTGTATCGGTGCGTGAGGATCGCTGTCCAACTGGCGCAAGCCGCGTTGGAGCAGCGCTTCGCCTTCCAGCAGCAAGTCGATTTCGTCCAGGTCCAGCGCCAGGCGGTGGGCCTTATATTCACGGGTCAGGTGGTCCAGCGGCCGGGCCAGCTCGGCGATGGATAACACGCCTGCCATGTAGGCGCTGCCCTTGAGGGTATGCAGCGCGCGTTGCAGTTCGTCGCTGACCTGCAACGGCAACTCTTCGGTGGCGTGGTGCAAAAAATGGTTGATGCTGTCGAGATGGCTTTGAACCTCGTTGCGGAAAATCTCCAGCAACATGGGATCCAGGACGGGCGAGTCATCGTCCTGAGTCTGCGGTAGCTGACCACCGACGGCCAAGGCATGAGCCTGCGCCGCCAAGTGATCAACCGCATCCCGCTGGCGCTGAGTATCCGAAGCGAAGTCCGCGATCAGTAGCGGCAGCAGTGCCACGGCATCCTGCAGAATCGCCTGCACATCGGGACCCGGTGCCACGCTGCGCTCCAGCACTCGGTTGAGCAGATTCTCGACGGCCCAGGCCAGTTCCGCCAGCACCAGGGCGCGAACCATTCGCCCGCTGCCCTTGAGGGTGTGGAAGGCCCGGCGCATTTCGCTCAAGGTGGCTTTTTGTTGCAGGCCCACCAGGCCGTCAGGCACATGGCGGCGCAAGATTTCCAGTACCTCCTCGGTCTCTTCAAGAAAGACTTCTCGCAGTTCGTCGTCTACCGGCTGCTCATCGGCGGGCGGTGGCAACAGGCTGCCTGGGCGTTGCAGGGCCGGCGGATTGAGACGCGAGGTCGGGTGGGCGAGCACTTCGGCCAGAAAAGGAGTTGGTTGCGGCGGCTCCTCGTTCGTTACCGGCAGCACCTGGCGCCAGGGTGCCTGGTTTTCGGTGGGGGCATAACCCAGCGCTGTCAGCCCTTCAAAGGCCACATCCAGCACTCGCTCCCCAGGTGCATCCGGGTCCTGAAGCATGCGCTCCAGGTAGTATTCCAGGCTCGTGAGCACATCGGCAAAATGCTCAAGCTGTCCTTCGCCGGGCGTAGCCTGGCTATTCATCAGTTGTTCACCCACATACTCATTGCACGCGCGCATCAAGCGGGCGGCGCGAGGCAGCGGGACCATCGCCAACGCACCGCGCACCTGCGTCAGCAACTGCGGCAGGGATTCCAGGTGCTGTGTTTCCCAACCTGCCTCGATGCAGTCGATGACCAATTCCCGCGCCTGCTTGAGGCACTGGCACGACTCCTTGATGACCATTTGGTGGATCCGGGTCAGGTCAGTGGTCGGCAGACGGTTTTCTTCATGGCTTTGCGGTTCGACGGTACCGATCATGCCGGCCAGGGTCGCCTCCACGTAAAGCAACGCGCCGGCGACGTCCATCAGCACCGCATCGTTCGGTTCACGCTGGCCCTGGGCCAGACCCTGCACGACTGCCAATTGGTCGATGATCACTTTGCGCGGCTGGCCGAACCCCAGCACGGCCAGGGTGTCGGCGATCTGCCGCAAGGGCGCCAACAGGCTGTCGAGGTCGGACGTATGCTGGCGGTCGCTGCGTACGAACAGATCCAGGCGTTCCTTGACTCGCACCAACTCTTCACACAGCGCCCCCAGTACCGAGCCCATGGCATTGCGATCCGGACCCGCCAGACGCGCACGTTCGGCGTCCACCAGCGCGCTGTCGGGCAGTGCTTCGTCCAGGCCGTAGCGCTCCTTGAGGCTTTGCATCCGCGGCGTCGGCCGGGTGACTTTGGCGATATAGAACAACAGGCTCTTGAGCAACTCATCGGGCGCCGGCGTGTTGATGCCCATGATGCCCTGGGCCTGCAGGCGCTTGAGTTCCTTGTCGCACGCCTTGAGTAGACTGCGCAGCGCCGGGCTGTTGGCGATGACGCCGGTGAGCATGCCTTCGGCCAGTGCCGAAGTAACTTGCCACAAGGGCAACAGCGGCGCGCCGTGGCACAGGGCTTCGAGCTGGGCGAACACCCGCGCCATGTCTTCCAGGTTGCTGGGGCCATGGTCTTCACGCAACAGACCGGCCAGGCCCTGTTGCAGCATTTGTCGCCATTGTCGCAATTGTTCGGGAAAACCTTCTGGCGCACGCTGGGCCAGGGCGTCATCGGGCAGCGGCGCGATGACCAGCAGTTGCGGACTGAACAGGCTGGTTTCCGACAGCAGGCTTTTACCATGCACGCTGCGCAGATCGTTGAGCAACGGCAAGACCACCAGCGGCAGGTCACGGCGGGCGCCGTGGACCCGATCCAGGTACAGCGGCAATTGCCCCAGGGCTTGTTGCAGCAGGCGAACACCTTCATCTCGCTGGCTGACAAGCTCGGCTTGCAAGGCCAGGGCCAGGTGTTCCATTTCTTCGGCAAGCAACGCCGCGCCGTAGAACTCGACAAGTTGCAGGGCGCCATGGACCTGGTGGATGCCATCCAGGCACTGGGCGATCGCCTCGCGGCTGGAATCGTCGACGTAGGCCTCCAGCGCCGAGCGCGCCTGATTCAGGGTTTCGGCGATTTCGCCCTTGACCCATTCGAGGGCAACGTAGTCGTGCCGGTCAACCATAACTGCTCCCGCTCCCACACAAACCCGCTTCCACATGGGGTCCGCGGTGATTTTGAGGGCGTATTTTATTCATCGGTCTTGCGCGCCGGCGGCAAGGTAAAGCCGGACACCGAGCGCCGCAACTGGTTGGCCATTTTCGTCAAGTTGCCGATGCTTTCGGCGGTGGCCGTGGAGCCTGAGGAGGTCTGGCTGGTGATCTGTTGGATCACATTCATCGTCAGGGAAATCTGCCCCGCCGACGACGTTTGCTGCTGCGCCGCGTTGGAGATGCTCTGGATCAATGCAGCCAGTGTCTTGGACACGCCCTCGATCTCTTCCAGCGCCACTCCGGCATCCTGGGCCAGTCGGGCGCCGCGCACCACTTCGGTGGTGGTCTGCTCCATGGAGATCACCGCTTCGTTGGTGTCGGTCTGAATCGCCCGCACCAGGGTCTCGATCTGCCGGGTGGCCGCCGACGAACGTTCGGCCAGCCGCTGCACTTCATCGGCCACCACTGCAAAGCCACGCCCCGCGTCGCCGGCCATGCTCGCCTGGATGGCCGCGTTGAGGGCAAGGATGTTGGTCTGTTCGGCGATATCGTCAATCAGGCTGACGATGTCGCCAATCTCCTGGGAAGACTCGCCCAGGCGCTTGATGCGCTTGGCGGTGTCCTGAATCTGTTCACGAATGTTGTCCATGCCATGAATGGTGTTGTGCACCACTTCATTGCCCTTGTTGGCGATCTCTACCGAACGTTCGGCCACTGCCGAGGATTCGGCGGCATTGGCCGAGACCTGATCGATGGATTGGGCCATCTGGTTGATCGCCGTGGAGGCTTCGGCTATCTGCTGGGCCTGATGTTCGGAGGCCTGGGCCAGGTGCATGGCGGTGGCCTGGGTGTCCTGCACGGCGCCGGCAACCTGGCCGGCCGTGAGGTTGATCGTAGCCACCAGATCACGCAACTGGTCCACCGAATAGTTGATGGAGTCTGCAATGGTGCCGGTGAAATCCTCGGTCACCGAAGCGGTCACCGTGAGGTCGCCGTCGGCCAAGTCTTCGATTTCGTCCAGCAGGCGCATGATCGCGTTCTGGTTGCGCTCGTTTTTCTCGGCGGTTTCGCGCAACTGGCGATTGGTCTCACGCACCATCACCAAGCCGATAAGGATGATTGAGGTCAGGGCCAGCAAACCCAGGACATAACCGCCAATGGTGTCGAAGGTACGGCCGTCCGCGAGGTTTTCGAACCCCGTGGCCAAATGCGAAGCTTCATCCAGCAGGGTTTGCGACAAGCTGAAAATGTTGCTCGCCGAAGCGCGTACCTGGAACAGCTGTGGCGAGGTTTCGAGGATTTCGTCCACCGAGCCCGAGACGAACTCGAACAGTTCGGCAATTTCGGCCAGGCGCGCACGGGCGTCGGGGTCTTGTACCTGGCTGATCTTCAAGGCGGCATTGCCCTGAAGCATACTGCTGAGGACCTGGCCAAAACGATTGGCATCACGCCCAAAGGCATCGGCCGCCTTGACCGCCGTATCGTCGCCCGCCAACACCGTGTTGACCGCCCCCAGGATGCGTTCGGCCAGCAGCGATTGGCGCTGCGCCACAGCCACCTGGCTGGCTGGCGCACCGCGCTGCAGGAGAATTTCCACGACCTTTTCCGACTCCAGCTGCAATTGCGGTACGGTTTCGGCCAGGGTCGCGGCCACTTGATGCAGGGACAGCACTGTCTGCTCGCTGGCCAGGATCACGTCAGTGTTTTTCAGCAACTCTTCCCAGTCATGCTGCACTGCGCGCATTTCGCTGCGCACAGCGCTCGGCGCGGCGGGCAGGCCGGTGGCCGGATCGCCCTTTTTCAGGTGGCCCCAACGCCGGGCAAAATCATTGCGAGCCTCGTTCAGCAGCTTGAAAGCCGCAGCCTTGCCAGCTGCAGATTCCGTGGCGTTCTTGGCAATGCGCTGGGACAGCACCCGCAACTCGCCCGCATGACCGATGTACTGTTTGTCGTAGTTGGATTGGGTGTTGAGGTACGCGAAGTTGGCGAACAGCAGCATGATGAAGATGATCAGTGCGATAAACAGCACGATGATCTGCGAACGGCTACGTGACGCTTCCTGCGGTTTGACGGGGCTGACGCGGGTCATGCTGCAACATCCAGAAAGCCCCGGGCCTGGGCCAGGGCAAAGGGGCTGAAGACCTGCCACAGCGGCTCACCGCTGAACTGGCCTTGGATAAATGCCGCGCCGGTTACCGCCGGGCTTTGTGACGGGACGCGCTCAAGCAGATCCTGGGCAAAATGTTGCAGGCCGACCACTTCATCCACCAGCAAGCCGACAAAGATGTCTTCGTGCTCGATCACCAGCACCCGTCGCTGTTTGCGCACGGTCGTGAGTGTGTGGCCAAGAAACCCACACAGGTCGATCACCGGCAATAGTCGCCCGCGCAGATTGGCCACGCCCTTGACCCACGGCTTGACCCCGGGCATCAGGGTGCAGCGCGGCTCGTGCAACACTTCGGCGACCTCGCCCATGGGCGCGACATACCAATGGTCAGACAGCCGGAAGCCTATCCCGCTCCAGCTATGCGAACGGGTTTCCTGGGACGGCAGGTCTGCAGCCAACACGCGACAGCGGCGGTCGATGTCCAGCAGCAGCTCGAAGGCGGTTTGCGACTCGGTCATGGCAGCGGGCCGTCAGCCTGCCAGCACCGCGTTCAAGGTCTTGATCAATGTTTCTTCGTCCACCGGCTTGGTCAGGTAGTCCCTGGCGCCCTGGCGCGTGCCCCAGACCTTGTCGGTCTCCTGATCCTTGGTGGTGATGATGATCACCGGGATATGGCCGGTATCAGGATCCTTGGTCAACTGGCGCGTGGCCTGGAAGCCATTGAGGCCCGGCATGACGATATCCATCAGCACCGCATCGGGTTTTTCCTGGCGGGCAAGTGCTACGCCATCGCCGCCATTTGCTGCCTTGAGCACCTGATGCCCGTGTTTTTCAAGCATTTCGGTGAGTTTGTACATTTCAGTCGGCGAGTCGTCGACGATCAGAACGCGTGCCATGGTTTTCCCCACTACATTGGTAGACCCAAGCCCTTTGGGGCTGGGTCAATGTGCTTGTTCTACTGCCGCGAAACCCGGCACATAGGCCTTGATCGTACTCAGCAGCTCTTCCTTGCTGAAAGGCTTGGTCAAAAATTGATCAGAACCGACGATACGCCCCTTGGCCTTGTCGAACAGGCCATCCCTGGAGGACAGCATGATCACCGGGATCGACTTGAACGCCGGGTTGTTCTTGACCAGCGCGCAGGTTTGATAGCCATCCAGTCGCGGCATCATGATGTCGATAAAGATAATGTGCGGGTGATGATCAACGATCTTGGCCAGGGCATCGAAACCGTCGATGGCCGTGATGACTTCGCACCCTACGTTCTTCAGCAGTGTCTCGGCGGTGCGGCGAATCGTTTTCGAATCGTCGATCACCATCACTTTCAAGGCGTTGGAATGCTGTTCCATATCTGCTCTACCATCGCCACAGCGAATCGGTTTTCGGTGTGTACTGCCTGATGCTGCCAGGGAGGAGCGCCAAACCCTTGCAGTGCAAGGGCCACCACGCCCTGCCAGCCTTTTTAGCACAGACTGGAGAGGCAATCTATCGGCCGACCGGCAAGGTGGTTTTTCCTTGACCCACAACAGCCTGCGCGCCACTCTGACGCCACTTTTCATGCGCCCTTATTTGCTAGAGGAATCCCCCATGAGCGTTCGCGTCGGCATTGTCATGGACCCTATCGCCAGCATTTCCTATAAAAAGGATAGCTCGCTGGCCATGTTGCTGGCCGCCCAGGCCCGCGGCTGGACCCTGTTCTATATGGAGCAGCGCGATCTTTACCAGGGTGACGGTCAAGCGCGGGCGCGGATGCGTCCCTTGCAGGTGTTCGCCAACCCGGAAAAATGGTTCGAACTGCAAGACGAGGTCGACAGCCCCCTGAGCGACCTGGACGTGATCCTGATGCGCAAGGATCCACCGTTCGACATGGAGTTCGTCTACTCCACCTATCTGCTGGAACAGGCCGAGCGTGCTGGCGTGTTGATCGTCAACAAGCCGCAAAGCCTGCGCGACTGCAATGAAAAGCTGTTCGCCACCCTTTTCCCGCAGTGCACGCCGCCCACGGTGGTCAGCCGCCGCGCCGATGTGCTGCGTGAATTTGCCGCAAAACACGGCGACGTGATTCTCAAACCACTGGACGGCATGGGCGGTACCTCGATCTTCCGCCACCGTGCCGGCGACCCGAACCTGTCGGTGATCCTCGAGACCCTGACCGCGCTGGGCACCCAGCAGATCATGGGCCAGGCGTACCTGCCGGCGATCAAGGATGGTGACAAGCGCATCCTGATGATCGACGGCGAACCTGTGGATTATTGCCTGGCGCGCATTCCGGCGGCTGGCGAAACCCGTGGCAACCTGGCCGCCGGTGGCCGTGGCGAAGCCCGTCCGTTGAGCGACAAGGACCGCTGGATCGCAGCTCAAGTAGGCCCGACCCTGCGGGAAAAAGGCTTGTTGTTCGTAGGCCTGGACGTCATTGGCGAGCACCTGACAGAAATCAACGTCACCAGCCCGACCTGCATTCGTGAAATCGATAATGCGTTCGGCACGAATATCGGCGAAATGCTGATGGCGGCGATTGCCGCCAAGCTACAAGCCAAGTGACAGAGAACCGCCAGATGTAAACCGACATTGCGCTATCATGCCCCACCTGTGAAACGCACGATGTTGGTTTTCCTGCTATGACATTTCCGTCCAATCCGCCTCCCGAACTCACCCACAGTGGCGTGCGCCCGGCTGATCGGCTCGGATTTACCTTGTTCCTGGCGGCACTGGTCCATCTGGCGCTGATCCTCGGTCTGGGCTTCACGTTTGTGGAGCCCAAGCAAATCAGCAAAACCCTGGAAATCACCCTCGCCACGTTCAAGAGTGAAAAGGCGCCCGAGAAAGCCGATTTTCTCGCCCAGGACAATCAACAAGGCAGCGGCACCCTGGACAAGAAAGCCGTGCCCAAGACCACTGAAGTGGCGCCGTTCCAGGACAACAAGATAAATAAGGTCACGCCGCCTCCGGTGCCCAGGCCCGAGGTCAAGCAGGCTGCGCCCAAGGCCGCCGTCGCGACTACCGCGCCAAAGCCGCAGAAAACCGTGACTCAGCGGGAAAAGGTCAAGACTGACCCGGCTCCCAAGACGCCTGCTCCCACATTTGACAGCTCGCAACTCTCCAGCGAAATCTCCAGCCTGGAGGCTGAGCTGGCCAACGAGCAGCAGTTGTACGCCAAGCGTCCGCGCATCTACCGGCTCAATGCCGCCTCGACCACGCGCGACAAAGGCGCCTGGTATAAGGATGCATGGCGCAAGAAAGTCGAGCGCATCGGTAACCTGAACTACCCGGACGAAGCCAGGCGCCAACAGATTTACGGCAACCTGCGACTGCTGGTCTCGATCAACCGCGACGGCAGTTTGTACGAGGTACTGGTGCTGGAGTCCTCCGGCCAGCCATTGCTGGACCAGGCGGCGCAGCGAATTGTTCGCCTGGCAGCACCATTCGCCCCGTTTACTGGCGATCTGGCCGACATCGACCGCCTGGAAATCATCCGCACCTGGCGCTTTGCCAAGGGCGACCGGCTGTCCAGCAACTGATCGTGCCTGCAACCACATCCCCGGCTTGTCAGTTCGTCCCTCCAACGCCACACTAGCGGACATGAAAAATGTCAGCCCGACCTACCTCAAGCATCAATTCCTGATCGCCATGCCTCATATGGCCGACCCGAACTTTGCACAAACCTTGACCTATATTGTCGAGCATACGGCCAAGGGTGCCATGGGACTGGTGGTCAACCGCCCGCAGGACCTGAACCTGGCCGATATCCTCGAGCAATTGCGCCCGGACGTTGACCCGACAGCCGATTGCCAGGCCGTGCCGATCTACTTCGGCGGCCCGGTGCAGACTGACCGAGGTTTTGTGCTGCACCCCAGCGGCCCTACCTTCCAGGCGACGGTGGATCTGGACGGGCTGTCCCTGTCGACCTCCCAGGACGTTCTGTTTGCCATCGCTGACGGCGTCGGCCCGGCACAAAGCCTGATTACCCTGGGTTATGCCGGCTGGGAAGCGGGTCAACTGGAAGCAGAGCTGGCCGACAACGCCTGGCTGACCTGCCCGTTTGATGCCGACATCCTGTTCAACACCACCAGTGAACTGCGCCTGGAAGCAGCGGCGGCCAAGCTGCATGTCAACCTCAACCTGCTCACCAGCCAGGCGGGGCACGCCTGATGGCCTTGCGTCTGATCCTCGGCTTTGACTACGGCACCAAACAGATCGGCGTCGCCGTGGGCCAAGTGATTACCGGCCAGGCCCGCGAGCTGTGTACCTTGAAAGCCCAGAACGGCGTGCCGGACTGGAACCAGGTCCAAGCCCTGATCAAGGAATGGAAGCCTGACGCCGTGGTCGTCGGCCTGCCGTTGAACATGGATGGCAGCCCCAGCGAGATGTGCCTGCGCGCCGAAAAGTTCGCCCGCCGCCTCAACGGTCGCTTCAACCTGCCCTTCTATACCCACGATGAACGCCTGACCACCTTCGAGGCCAAGGGCGAACGCCTGGCCCGTGGCGGGCAGAAAGGCAGCTACCGCGACAACCCGGTTGATGCGATTGCCGCCGCCTTACTGTTGCAAGGCTGGCTGGATGAAAACACCGCTTTATTTGAATCCTGACTGACGCGGCTTGCCGCGTCTTCTTACGTTTAAGCCCGGACTTTGCCAGCTCACGCAGGCAAGGGCCTTGAAGGAGCCACCATGAGCCTGCCCAATCCCGCCGAACTGATCAGCCAGATGGCGACGAGCCTTCGCGCCCATCTACACCACCGCGCCATCAGCGAGCCGCGCTTTATCGGGATCCGCACCGGTGGCGTCTGGGTGGCACAGGCGTTACTGGAAGAACTGCGCAGCGATTCGCCCCTGGGTACTCTGGACGTTTCTTTCTATCGCGACGATTTCAGCCAGAACGGCCTGCACCCACAAGTGCGACCCTCGGCCCTGCCCTTCGAGATCGAAGGCCAGCATCTGGTATTGATCGATGACGTGCTGATGAGCGGTCGTACCATTCGCGCGGCGATGAACGAGTTATTCGATTATGGGCGCCCGGCCAGCATCACCCTGGTGTGCCTGCTGGACCTGGACGCCGGCGAGTTGCCGATCAGTCCGGATGTGGTTGGCACGACACTGTCGCTGGCAGCCAACCAGCGGGTAAAATTGTCCGGTCCTACGCCGCTCGAACTCGAACTGCAAGACCTCGTCCTTTAAACCGCCTTGTAAAGAGTCCCCGCGATGACGCCTCTAGATGCCAAGCGCCCGCTGCAGCTCAATGCTCAGGGTCAGTTGCAACACTTCTTGTCCCTCGACGGTTTGCCCCGCGAACTGCTCACAGAAATCCTCGACACCGCTGACTCGTTCCTTGAGGTCGGCGGCCGTGCCGTGAAAAAAGTCCCGCTGTTGCGTGGCAAGACCATCTGCAACGTGTTCTTCGAGAACTCCACACGCACACGCACCACGTTTGAATTGGCGGCCCAACGCCTATCGGCGGACGTGATCACCCTGAACGTCTCCACCTCGTCGGCAAGCAAGGGCGAAACCCTGCTCGACACCCTGCGCAACCTGGAAGCCATGGCGGCCGATATGTTCGTGGTCCGCCACGGTGACTCCGGCGCTGCGCATTTCATCGCCGAGCACGTGTGCCCGCAGGTGGCCATCATCAACGGCGGCGACGGTCGTCACGCTCACCCGACCCAAGGCATGCTCGACATGCTGACCATTCGGCGGCACAAAGGCGGTTTTGAAAACCTTTCGGTGGCCATCGTCGGCGACATCCTGCATTCGCGGGTCGCGCGCTCGAACATGTTGGCCCTCAAGACCCTCGGCTGCCTGGATATCCGGGTGATTGCGCCCAAGACACTGCTGCCGATCGGTATCGAGCAATACGGCGTAAAGGTCTACACCGACATGACCGAAGGCCTGAAAGACGTCGACGTGGTGATCATGCTGCGCCTGCAACGTGAGCGCATGGCTGGCGGCCTGCTGCCCAGCGAGGGTGAGTTCTACCGCCTGTTCGGCCTGACCACCGCGCGCCTGGCCGGCGCCAAACCGGATGCCATTGTGATGCACCCCGGCCCGATCAATCGCGGGGTAGAGATTGAGTCGGCGGTGGCCGATGGCCCGCATTCGGTGATTCTCAATCAAGTCACCTACGGCATCGCCGTACGCATGGCCGTGCTGTCCATGGCCATGAGCGGGCAAACCGCCCAACGTCAATTCGAGCAGGAGAACGCCCAGTGAAGCTCAGCATTCTCGGCGCCCGAGTCATCGATCCGGCCAGCGGCCTGGATCAAATCACCGATCTGCATCTGGAAGCCGGCAAGATCATTGCCATCGGCGCCGCCCCCAGCGGCTTCAGCGCGACCGAAACCATCGACGCTAAAGGCCTGGTTGCAGCGCCAGGGCTGGTGGACTTGAACGTCGCCCTGCGCGAGCCGGGTTATAGCCGTAAAGGCAGCATCGCCAGTGAAACCCGCGCCGCCGCGGCCGGTGGTGTCACCAGCCTATGCTGCCCACCACAGACCAAGCCGGTGCTGGACACCTCGGCCGTGACCGAGCTGATCCTCGACCGCGCCCGCGAAGCAGGCAACTGCAAGGTGTTCCCGATCGGCGCCCTGAGCAAAGGCCTGGACGGCGAGCAACTGGCAGAGCTGATTGCCCTGCGTGACGCCGGCTGTGTGGCTTTCGGCAACGGCCTGGACAGCTTCCGCAACACTCGTACCTTGTGCCGTGCCCTGGAATACGCTGCGACTTTCGACCTGACGGTGATTTTTCACTCACAGGACCACGACCTGGCCGAAGGTGGCCTGGCCCACGACGGCGCCACCGCCAGCTTCCTGGGTCTGCCGGGAATCCCGGAAACTGCTGAAACCGTGGCATTGGCCCGCGATCTGTTGCTGGTGGAACAAAGCGGCGTGCGGGCGCACTTCAGCCAGTTGACCAGCGCTCGCGGCGTAGCCCTGATTGCACAGGCCCAGGCGCGTGGCCTGCCGGTCACGGCGGATGTCGCGCTGTACCAGTTGATCCTGACGGACGAGGCGCTGATTGATTTCTCCAGCCTGTACCACGTGCAACCGCCCCTGCGCACCCGCGCCGACCGAGACGGTTTGCGGGCCGCCGTGAAGTCGGGCGTGGTTTCGGCCATTTCCAGCCATCACCAGCCTCATGAACGTGACGCCAAACTGGCACCTTTGGGTGCCACGGAACCTGGCATCAGCAGCGTCGAGTTGTTGTTGCCATTGGCGATGACCCTGGTTGAGGAAGGGTTGCTGGACCTGCCAACACTGCTGGCACGCCTGAGTTCAGGCCCGGCGCAGGCCTTGCGCCTGCCGGCGGGTAGATTGGCGGTGGGTTCTGCGGCAGATCTGGTGCTGTTTGATCTGGCCAGCTCCACCGTGGCTGGCGAGCAGTGGCTGTCCAAGGGTGAAAACTGCCCGTTCATCGGCCACAGCCTGCCGGCGAACGTGCGGTATACGCTGGTTGATGGGCGGCTCACCTATCAGGCTTGATCCGAACTAAAGCGGTCACGATTAAAATGTGGGAGCAAGCCCGCTCCCACATTTGGATCTTCGCCAGGCTGGCTAGGCTTATCGACCACCCACCCGCTCGGCATTGCGCATCGAAACCTGCGTGTTCAACGTCCAGAAGTCATACAGCACACCAATCAGGAACAACCCACCCGTCACTAGATACAAGAGCCCGGTAAGCCATTTGCCCTGATACATGCGGTGCAAGCCAAACACTCCCAGGAACGTCAGCAGAATCCACGCCACGTTGTACTCGATGGGCCCCGCAGTGAAACGCAAATCTGCTTCCCGGTCCATGGCCGGAATCAAAAACAGGTCGATCAGCCAACCAATGCCCAACAAGCCGAAGGTGAAAAACCAGATCGTGCCAGTCACCGGCTTACCGTAATAAAAGCGGTGCGCACCCGTGAATCCAAAAATCCAAAGCAGGTAACCAATCACCTTGCTATGGGTGTCCTGCTGCGAAGCATCCTGTCGATAGGTGTTCATGAATGACCTCTTTTGCCTCGATAGATAAATATTTCTGGTTTCTTTGTGACTTTTTTACAGGCGCCCGACGTACGGTAAATGATACCGTCACTCCCCTCAAAGCCTTATGCCACCTGCGTTGTGTAGGACAATTGCGACAGTTCGTCGCGAATTTCCTGAATTTGACCCCAGGGTTCATTCGACAAACGGCCTGAGAAAGACACACAAAGCTGTTATAAAGTTGCGCGCAAACCAATATGAGCCTGCCTGATGCGACCATTTTTAAAGACATGGCTAACCATTTGCCTATTAGTGCCACTGGCCGCCCACGCCACCAATCGTGAGCAACGACTTCCGAACGTTAACGGTTTTACCCCTAAAGTTCACGCGACAACCGGCTCGGCCAAATCGGTCAAGCTCACCGTCAAGCGCCCGACTCAACTGAAAAAGGCCAACGGCAAAGCAGTTCCTGGCCTTTTCGCGAGCAATAACCAGCAGAGCAGCAAAGTCTTGAGCCGTGCAGTCAACGTGCTCGGCACTCCTTATCGCTGGGGCGGCAGCAGCCCAAGCAAAGGGTTCGACTGCAGTGGCTTGGTGAAATACGCGTTTAATGATGTTGCCTCGGTGGATTTGCCGCGCACGTCCAACGCCATGGCCAGTGGCCATGGGCAAAAAGTCAATCGCAAGGACCTGAAACCCGGCGACTTGCTGTTCTTCAAGCTCAAGAGCCGCAGGGTCAATCATGTTGCCATCTATCTGGGCAACGACCGCTTCATCCACGCACCGCGCCGTGGCAAAACGGTCAGCATCGATACGCTGAAAAAACCGTTCTGGAGCAAGAACTACGTGATCGCCAAACGCGTCTTGCCTAAAGAACAGAACAATCTGAGGATTGTGCAGCGCTGATATCAAACAGCTTCCCACCTTTGAAACGCCTTCAAATGTGGGAAGCCCGCCTCACATTTCCCCGGGCGCCCGCGCGCTCTGCCGGGCCTCCTCACGGCTGATCAGCCCTTGGCTGACCAACGCCTTCAAGCTCATGTCCAACGTCTTCATCCCGAACGCCCCACCGGTCTGAATCACCGAGTACATCTGCGCTACCTTGTCTTCGCGGATCAGGTTACGGATCGCCGGTGTACCAAGCATGATTTCATGCGCCGCCACCCGCCCGCCGCCGACCTTCTTGACCAGCGCTTGAGACACCACCGCCTGCAACGACTCCGAAAGCATTGAGCGAACGATGGCCTTTTCATTGGCGGGAAACACATCCACCACCCGATCCACGGTTTTTGCCGCCGATCGGGTATGCAGGGTCGCGAATACCAGATGCCCGGTTTCCGCCGCCGTCAGGGCCAGGCGAATGGTTTCCAGATCACGCATTTCACCCACCAGAATCACATCCGGGTCCTCGCGCAGAGCAGAGCGCAGGGCTGCACAGAAGCTGTGGGTGTCGCGGTACACCTGGCGCTGACTGACCAGCGCTTTTTGTGAGGGATGAACAAACTCGATGGGATCTTCAAGTGTGAGGATATGTCGTGGGCGATGGTTGTTGAGGTAATCGATCATTGCCGCCAGGGTGGTGGATTTTCCCGAGCCTGTAGGCCCGGTCACCAGCACCAGCCCCTGGGGCAAATCGGCAATACGCCGGAACACATCTCCCAGTTGCAGTTCCTCGAGACTGAGTACCCGTGACGGAATCGCGCGAAATACCGCGCCCATTCCTCGGTGCTGCCGGAACACATTCACGCGAAAACGCGCCACCTCAGGCAACTCGAACGAAAAGTCCGTTTCAAGAGATGTTTCGAAATCCTTTTGCTGGTGTGCATTGAGCAAGGGACTGAGCATATCCGCCACTTGCGTAGCGCTCAGCACGGGCCAGTCGAGGGGGTGAATGTCGCCATCGACCCGCACCCTCGGCGCCAGACCGGCCGACAAATGCAGGTCCGAAGCGCCGAGGCTGACGCTTTCGGCCAGCAGTTCAGTGATATCCATAGGGCTTTCCATTTCCAGTAGAATGCCGCGGACTCCATATCCGCGGGCGCAACTTGAATGTCGACCATAGCAGACAATATTGGCCTGGTTAGTGACCGGATCCTTGCGGCGGCCCTGGCCGTGCAGCGGGATGAAACCAGCGTGCAGTTGCTGGCCGTGAGCAAGACCAAACCCGCGCAAGCCGTGCGCGAAGCCTATGCCGCCGGGATGCGCGACTTTGGCGAAAACTACCTGCAGGAGGCCCTCGGCAAACAAGTCGAATTAGCTGACCTGCCCTTGTGTTGGCACTTCATCGGCCCCATTCAATCGAACAAGACGCGCGCTATCGCCGAGAACTTCGCCTGGGTGCATTCCGTGGACCGTTTGAAAATTGCACAACGTCTGTCCGAACAACGCCCAGTTGAGCTGCCACCGCTGAATATCTGCATTCAGGTCAACGTCAGTGGCGAAGCCAGCAAATCCGGCTGTACACCCGCCGATCTGCCGGCATTGGCCGCAGCGATCAGCAGCCTGCCGCGCCTGAAACTGCGTGGCTTGATGGCTATTCCCGAGCCGACCGACGAGCGCGCCGAGCAAGATGCTGCGTTCGCCAAGGTTCGCGACCTGCAGGCGAGCCTGAACCTTGAGCTCGACACACTTTCCATGGGCATGAGCCATGACCTCGAGTCGGCCATCGCCCAAGGCGCTACCTGGGTGCGGATCGGTACCGCGCTGTTTGGTGCCCGCGACTACGGCCAGCCTTGAAATGGCTGACTTCCATCTGAGTAAGGACCTGTCATGAGCAACACGCGTATTGCCTTTATCGGCGCCGGTAACATGGCGGCCAGCCTGATCGGCGGCCTGCGGGCCAAAGGTCTGCAAGCAGCGCAGATCTGCGCCAGCGACCCGGGTGCCGAAAGCCGCGCTCGGGTGAGCGCCGAACACGGTATCAAGACCTTTGCCGACAACGCCGAGGCCATCCAGGATGCCGATGTGATCGTGCTGGCGGTCAAGCCACAGGCCATGAAAGCCGTGTGCCAAGCTCTGCGCCCGAGCCTGCAGCCCCATCAACTGGTGGTCTCCATTGCCGCCGGCATCAATTGCGCAAGCATGAAAACCTGGCTTGGCGAGCAGCCAATTGTGCGTTGCATGCCCAATACGCCGTCGCTGCTGCGCCAGGGTGTCAGCGGCTTGTACGCCACCTGCGAAGTCAGCCCGACGCAACGCAACCAGGCCCAGGAACTGTTATCGGCCGTAGGCATCGCCCTGTGGCTGGAACAAGAGCAGCAACTGGACGCCGTCACGGCCGTATCGGGCAGCGGCCCGGCATACTTTTTCCTGATGATCGAAGCCATGACCGCTGCCGGGGTAAAACTGGGCCTGTCACGGGAAACTGCCGCGCAACTGACCGTGCAGACGGCGTTGGGCGCGGCGCAGATGGCCGTGTCCAGTGATGTCGATGCGGCCGAGCTGCGCCGTCGCGTCACTTCGCCAAACGGCACCACGCAAGCTGCCATCGAATCATTCCAGGCCGGGGGTTTTGAAGCCCTGGTAGAAAAAGCATTGGGCGCCGCCGCGCACCGCTCGGCCGAACTTGCCGAACAACTGGGTCAATAAGGAGCCAACATGATTGGTTTGAACACCGCAGCCGTCTACGTGCTGCAAACCCTCGGCAGCCTGTACCTGCTGATCGTGCTGTTGCGCTTTGTCCTGCAATTGGTACGTGCCAACTTTTACAACCCGCTCTGCCAATTCGCCGTGAAGGCTACCCAACCGCTGCTCAAGCCACTGCGCCGGGTGATCCCGAGCCTGTTCGGCCTGGACATGTCATCGCTGGTGCTGGCGATCCTGGTGCAACTGGCGCTGATGGCCCTGACTCTGTTGCTGACTTACGGCACTATGGGCAACTTCCTGCAACTGCTGGTCTGGGCCGTCATTGGCGTGACCGCGCTATTTCTGAAGATTTTCTTCTTCGCTCTGATCATCAGCGTGATCTTGTCGTGGGTAGCACCGGGCAGCCATAACCCTGGGGCCGAACTGGTCAACCAGATCTGCGAGCCGGTGCTGGCGCCGTTCCGCAAGATCCTGCCGAACCTGGGCGGGCTGGATATTTCGCCGATCCTCGCGTTCATGGTGCTCAAGCTGCTGGATATGCTGGTGATCAACAACCTGGCGGCGATGACCATGATGCCGGACATCCTGCGCTTGCTGATCTAAAGCCAACACCGCCCCAATGTGGGAGCAGGCTTGCTCGCGATAGCGGTGGATCGGTCGACATCTCAATTGACTGGTCTACCGCAATCGCGAGCAAACCCGCTCCCACATTTTGTAACTATGGATTGAATTGAATCCATGCAGGCCTTTGCTTGCCGCTGGGGTCCCCGCTCTTTAGACTTACGCCTCATTTAAACGAGAGCAGGGTCGATGCCAGCTGCCTTCCCCCCCGATTCTGTTGGACTGGTCGTGCCCCAAATGGCGCATTTCAGCGAACCGCTGGCCCTGGCCTGCGGTCGTTCGCTGCCAGCCTACGACCTGATCTATGAAACCTACGGTGAGCTGAATGCCACGGCCAGCAACGCCGTGCTGATTTGCCACGCGCTGTCGGGGCATCACCACGCCGCCGGCTATCACGCTGTCGACGAGCGCAAGCCCGGTTGGTGGGACAGTTGCATCGGCCCCGGCAAGCCCATCGACACCGACAAGTTCTTTGTGGTCAGCCTGAACAACCTCGGCGGCTGCAACGGTTCCACCGGCCCCAGCAGCATCAACCCGGAAACCGGCAGGCCATTTGGCGCCGATTTCCCGGTGCTGACCGTGGAAGACTGGGTCCACAGCCAGGCGCGCCTTGCCGACCTGTTGGGTGTTGCCCAGTGGGCTGCGGTGATCGGTGGCAGCCTTGGCGGCATGCAGGCGCTGCAATGGACCATCACCTACCCGGACCGCGTACGCCATTGCCTGGCCATTGCCTCGGCCCCCAAGTTGTCGGCGCAGAACATCGCGTTCAACGAAGTGGCGCGCCAGGCGATCCTCACCGATCCCGAGTTCCACGGCGGCTCGTTCCAGGAACAGGGCGTGATCCCCAAGCGCGGCTTGATGCTGGCGCGGATGGTCGGGCATATCACTTACCTGTCGGACGACTCCATGGGCGAGAAATTCGGCCGTGGGCTCAAGAGCGAGAAGCTCAACTACGACTTCCATAGCGTCGAGTTCCAGGTCGAAAGTTACCTGCGCTATCAGGGCGAAGAGTTTTCCGGGCGTTTCGACGCCAATACCTACCTGCTGATGACCAAGGCCCTGGACTATTTCGACCCGGCGGCGAGTTGCGACAATAACCTGGCGAAAACCTTCGCGGCCGCCACCGCCAAGTTCTGTGTGATGTCGTTCACCACTGACTGGCGTTTCTCTCCGGCCCGCTCCCGGGAACTGGTGGATGCACTGATGGCGGCAAAGAAAGACGTCTGCTACCTGGAGATCGATGCACCGCAAGGCCATGACGCCTTCCTGATCCCGATCCCGCGCTATTTGCAGGCCTTCAGCAACTACATGAACCGCATAACTTTGTGAGAACGCCATGAGAGCCGACCTGGAAATCATCCAAGACTGGATCCCCGCCGGCAGCCGCGTGCTCGACCTGGGTTGCGGCGATGGCGAACTACTGAGCTGGCTGCGCGACAACAAGCAAGTCACCGGCTATGGCCTGGAAAACGATCCGGACAACATTGCCCAATGCGTGGCCAAAGGCATCAACGTGATCGAACAGGACCTGGACAAGGGCCTGGGCAATTTTGCCAGCAACAGCTTCGATATCGTCGTGATGACCCAAGCTTTGCAGGCTGTCCACTATCCGGACCGGATCCTCGACGAAATGTTGCGGGTCGGCCGCCAATGCATTATCACCTTCCCCAACTTCGGCCACTGGCGCTGCCGCTGGTACCTGGCGACCAAGGGCCGCATGCCGGTGTCGGATTTCCTGCCGTACACCTGGTACAACACGCCAAACATCCACTTCTGCACTTTCGAAGACTTCGAAGCACTGTGCGGTGAACGTGAAGCCAAAGTCATCAACCGCCTTGCCGTCGATCAACAGCACCGGCACGGTTGGGCGAGTAAGCTATGGCCCAATCTGTTGGGCGAAATCGGTATTTACCGGGTCAGCAGTCCTGGCCTGACAGACCATCAGATTGCCGTCTAACCATTTTCAAGAGGGACGATCATGAGTCGCTTGGCAGTTTTTCTACTTACCTCGTGCCTGGGCGCCAGTGCCATGGCTGCTGACGTCATCGACAGCAATCGCCAGAAGGCGTTTGGTGACATCACCGTGCATTACAGCACGCTGAGCACCACCTACCTGCAACCTGAAACCGCCCAGGCCATCGGCGTGGTGCGCAGCAAGAACAAGGGACTGATCAACGTCTCTGTGATCAAGGGAGTCGGCTCGGTAGCGGCGCAAGTGACCGGGTCCATCAAGGACCTGACCGGCAAGAGTGAAATGTTGACGTTCAAGCAGATCAGCGAAAAAGGCGCGACCTATTACATCGCACCCTATTCCGTGCCACAGCAAGAAGTCAGAGTGTTTACCATCAATGTTGAAACCGGCGGCAAGGCCCATGGTTTCAGTTTCAGCCAAGAATTGTTCCCGACCGAAAAATGAACCTTACCCAACTCGTGCTGGCCAGCCATAACGCCGGCAAACTCAAAGAACTCCAGGCTATGCTCGGCGATTCCGTGCGACTGCGCTCGGTTGGCGAATTCAGCCAGGTCGAGCCGCAAGAAACCGGTCTGTCCTTCGTCGAGAACGCCATCCTCAAGGCACGCAATGCCGCGCGCATTTGCGGCATGCCGGCGCTGGCCGACGATTCAGGCCTGGCCGTGGATTTCCTCGGCGGTGCGCCTGGCATCTACTCGGCACGTTACGCCGATGGCAAGGGTGACGCGGCGAACAACGCCAAGCTGCTGGATGCCCTCAAGGATGTGCCGGATGCCGAGCGCGGCGCGCAGTTCGTCTGCGTTCTGGCCCTGGTACGTCACGCTGACGATCCGCTGCCGATCCTGTGCGAAGGCTTGTGGCACGGACGCATCCTGCATGCGGCCAGTGGCGAGCAGGGCTTTGGCTACGACCCGCTGTTTTGGGTACCGGAGCGCAGTGTTTCCAGCGCCGAGCTGAGCCCTGCCGACAAGAACCAGATCAGCCACCGCGCCCGCGCAATGGCTTTGCTGCGCCAGCGCCTGGGCCTGAAATGACCCACGACACCCCGGCACTGCCGCTGATCCACGGCGGTGCGCAAACACCTCGGGCGGCCCTGCCTCAATTGCCGCCCCTGGCGCTGTATATCCACATCCCGTGGTGTGTGCGCAAATGCCCTTATTGCGACTTCAACTCCCATACCGCCAGCAATGTGCTGCCGGAAGAAGAGTATGTGGATGCATTGCTGGCCGATCTCGATCAGGACCTGTACGCGGTATATGGCCGTGAGTTGAGTTCGATCTTCTTTGGCGGCGGCACACCGAGCCTGTTCAGTGCCGCAGCCTTGGGGCGGCTATTGGAAGGTGTCGAGCAGCGGATCCGCTTCGCCCGCGACATCGAAATCACCCTGGAAGCCAACCCCGGCACCTTCGAACAGGACAAGTTCGTGGCGTACCGCAAGCTGGGGATCAATCGCCTGTCCATCGGTATCCAGAGCTTCCAGCCAGAAAAGCTCAAGGCCCTGGGCCGTATCCACAGCGGCGACGAAGCCGTGCGTGCCGCTGGCATGGCGCGCCAGGCCGGGTTCGATAACTTCAACCTGGACCTGATGCACGGTTTGCCCGATCAGTCCCTGGATGATGCTCTCGACGATCTGCGACAGGCTATCGCCCTCAAGCCGACTCATTTGTCGTGGTACCAACTGACCCTGGAACCCAACACGGTGTTCTGGAACCAGCCGCCTGAGCTTCCGGAAGACGACACCCTGTGGGATATCCAGGAAGCCGGGCAGACCCTGCTCGCCGAACACGGTTACACCCAGTATGAGGTCTCGGCGTATGCCCAACCGGGCCGAGCGGCAAGACACAACCTCAATTACTGGAGCTTTGGTGACTTTATCGGGATCGGCGCCGGCGCCCATGGCAAGCTCAGCCATCCGGACGGGCGCATTGTGCGCACCTGGAAAACCCGCGCACCGAAGGACTACCTCAACCCGGCGAAAGACTTTCAGGCCGGGGCGAAAGAACTGAGCAACGAAGAGTTGCCCTTCGAGTTCCTGATGAACGCCCTGCGCCTGACCGACGGCGTCGAGGCCAGGCTCTATGCCGAGCGTACCGGCCTGGAGCTGGCCAGCCTGGATGATGCTCGCCGTGAGGCAGAACAAAGTGGCTTAATGCAGGTCGAACCGTCACGCCTGGCGGCCACCGACCGTGGGCAACTCTTTCTCAATGACCTGCTGCAGAAGTTTTTGAGCTGACCGCTCTAAGGAAATCGAATGGATCTGGTACTCGACCTGCTCGCCACCGTATCCCGCTGGAGCCGCAGTAACCTGTCGGAAATCTCCCTGGCCCTCGTCGGCTGCATGCTGGTGCTGTTCGGCGCCGACATCAAGGGCTGGGTCGACGCACGCCTGGGCAACATTGCCGGCGCCCTACGCGTGCCGCTGATGGCCTTGCTGTGCCTGATAGGCAGCGGTGCGGCGCTGATCTACGCCACGCCATGGATTGTTCGCGGCTTGAGCCAGTTCAATAACTACAGCCTGGCGCCGGTATTGCTGGTGGTGCTGGTGTTGATCGGCGTCGTCGCCGACCGCCGCTAACCCCAAAACCAAATGTGGGAGCGGGCCCGCTCCCACACAAGCACGCTCCCACATTTTTATCGCATTTAAAGCCAGCAGCTTATCAGTCGATTTTTTCGAACTTCAAATCCCAGACCCCATGCCCCAGTCGCTCGCCGCGACGTTCGAACTTGGTGATCGGGCGCTCGGCCGGACGCGGCACGCATTTGCCGTCGTCTGCCAGGTTGCGGTAGCCAGGAGCGACGTTCATCACTTCCAGCATGTATTCGGCATAGGGCTCCCAATCGGTGGCCATGTGCAGGATGCCGCCGACCTTGAGCTTGCTGCGCACCAACTGCGCGAAGGACGCCTGGACGATGCGGCGCTTGTGGTGACGGCTCTTGTGCCAGGGGTCAGGGAAGAACAGCATCAGGCGGTCGAGGCTGTTATCAGCGATGCAGCGGTTAAGCACTTCAATCGCATCGCAGTCATAGACCCTCAGGTTTTTCAGGCCTTGGGTCAACACACCGTTGAGCAGCGCGCCGACGCCCGGACGGTGAACTTCCACACCGATAAAGTCCTGCTCCGGCGCGGCAGCCGCCATTTCCAGTAGGGAATGGCCCATGCCGAAGCCGATTTCCAGGGAGCGCGGGGCCGAACGGCCGAACACTTGATCGAAGTCCACCGGCGCATCGGCCAGCGGCAGGACGAACAGCGGCGTACCCTGCTCCAAACCCTTTTGCTGGCCTTCGGTCATACGCCCGGCGCGCATCACGAAGCTCTTGATGCGGCGGTGCTTGGACTCGTCGCCTTCTTCCAGGGTGTTCGGCGTTTCGTTTGATTCAGTCATCAATGGCTCTTACTTGATCAGACCATCCAGCGGCGAGGAGGCGCTGGCGTAAAGTTTCTTCGGCATGCGCCCGGCGAGGTAAGCCAGGCGGCCTGCGACGATCGCGTGTTTCATGGCTTCGGCCATCATGATCGGCTGTTGCGCGTTGGCGATAGCCGAGTTCATCAGGACTGCTTCGCAGCCCAACTCCATGGCGATGGTGGCATCGGAAGCGGTGCCAACACCGGCGTCCACCAGTACGGGGATCTTGGCCTCTTCGAGAATGATCTGCAGGTTGTACGGGTTGCAGATCCCAAGGCCAGTACCGATCAAGCCAGCCAGTGGCATCACGGCGATACAGCCGATTTCGGCCAGTTGGCGGGCGATGATCGGGTCATCGCTGGTGTAGACCATCACGTCAAAACCTTCCTTGACCAGTGTCTCTGCGGCCTTGAGGGTTTCGATCACGTTGGGGAACAGGGTTTTCTGGTCGGCCAGGACTTCCAGCTTCACCAGGTTGTGACCGTCGAGCAGTTCACGGGCCAGGCGGCAGGTGCGCACGGCCTCGATGGCGTCGTAGCAACCGGCCGTGTTCGGCAGGATGGTGTAGCGGTCCGGTGGCAGGATATCCAGCAGGTTCGGTTCGCCCGGGTTCTGGCCCAGATTGGTGCGGCGCACGGCCACGGTCACGATCTCGGCGCCCGAGGCTTCAATGGCCAGGCGGGTTTCTTCCATGTCACGGTACTTGCCGGTGCCTACCAGCAAACGCGACTGGTAGGTACGACCGGCCAGGACGAAGGGCTTGTCGCTACGAACGATGCTCATGGGAAATCCTCGAAATGGAGTGAGGTTCTGCAGTATTCAGGGCCAAACACAAGCGCCGGACGGTCGATCAGCCGCCGCCGATGGCGTGGACCACTTCGACCTGGTCGCCTTCGTTGAGCGTGGTCTCGGCATGCTGGCTACGCGGGACGATATCCTGGTTGAGTTCCACTGCGACGCGACGCCCGGTCAGGTCCAGACGGGTCAGCAGGGCCGCAACGGTTTCACCGTCAGGCAGTACAAAGGATTCGCCGTTCAACTGAATGCGCATGCAACGGGCCGCCATCGCTTTTAGGGGCCAGCATTCTAGCTTGATCGACGCAGATGACCCAAGCCCCTTGGTCAGGCCAGCTGCAAGCGCCACGCAGCCAGCCCAAGGCAGAGCCAACCGATCAGGAAGGCCAGGCCACCAAATGGCGTAATGATCCCCAGCTTGCCGATACCGATGGTGGTCAGCAGGTACAGGCTGCCGGAGAACAACAAAATGCCTACGGCAAATGAAACACCGGCCCACATCACCAGGCGCCCGGGAATATGCGCGGCCAGCAACGCCACGCCAAAGAGCGCCAGCGCATGCACCAGTTGGTAGGTGACGCCGGTATGAAAAATCGCCAGGTAATCGGCGCTCAGGCGGTTTTTCAGGCCATGGGCAGCGAATGCGCCAAGGGCAACACCGGTAAAACCGAAAAAGGCAGCCAGCATCAGAAAGCCACGCAGCATGAGGAACTCCAGTCAGACGCATTGGGCAGGGTCTGTATAATGGCCCGCTCAACGGGTTCGGCCAAGCCATCTCTATGCTGCGTTTTCTCTTCAGTCGTTTTCTCAAAGCCGTGAAATGGTTTGTCATCGCCAGTATTTTGCTGGTGCTGCTGTTTCGCGTGGTCCCGCCGCCGTTTACCGCCTTGATGGTCGAGCGCAAGATTGAATCCTGGACCGATGGTGAGCCCATAAACCTGCAGCGCACCTGGGTACCTTGGGATGAGATCTCCAACAACCTGAAACTGGCGGTCATGGCTGGCGAGGACCAACGCTTCCCCCAACATTGGGGCTTTGATTTCGGCGCGATCCAGGCTGCGTTACTGCATAACGAGCGCGGAGGGACGATTCGCGGCGCCAGCACGTTAAGCCAGCAAGTCTCGAAGAATCTGTTTCTGTGGTCAGGACGCAGTTGGCTGCGAAAAGGGTTGGAGGCGTGGTTTACCGGCCTGATCGAGGTGCTGTGGCCCAAGCAGCGAATTCTTGAGGTGTACCTCAACAGCGTGGAATGGGATGAGGGTGTGTTTGGTGCGCAAGCGGCTGCGCGCCATCACTTTGGCACAAGTGCCAAGGCACTGAGTCGCCAGCAGGCCAGTTACCTGGCGGCGGTGTTGCCTAATCCGCGAGTGTGGAGTGCCAGTCATCCGACTTCTTACGTTGCAAGGCGCGCGGCGTGGGTTCGCCAGCAGATGAGTCAGTTGGGTGGGGAAAGTTATTTGGTTGAGTTGAACAACTCCCGAAAAGCCCCCTGGGCGCACTGACCTCCCCCCTAAAACAACTGTGGGAGCTGCAGTGCGACGTTTCGACTTGCTCGCGAAAGCGGTGGATCAGTCACCTAAGATATTGACTGAAATTCCGATTTCGCTAGCAATCCCGCTCCCACATGGCTCCCACATGTTTGATCGCGTCGCTAGTTAGGCGGCGATCGACAGTTTGAGCTTGTTCATCGCGCTTTTTTCAAGCTGACGAATCCGCTCGGCCGACACGTTGTACTTCTGTGCCAGGTCGTGCAGCGTGGCTTTTTCTTCCGCCAGCCAACGCTGGTAGAGAATGTCACGACTCCGATCATCCAGCACTTCCAGTGCTTCGTGCAGGTTGTTGTTGGAGTTGTCGCTCCAGTCAGCGTCTTCCAACTGACGTGCCGGGTCATACCGGTGATCTTCCAGATAATTGGCCGGCGATTGGAAGGCACTGTCGTCGTCCGCTTCTGCGGCCGGGTCGAAGGCCATGTCATGGCCGGTCAGGCGGCTTTCCATCTCGCGAACTTCTCGAGGCTCTACCCCGAGGCTTTCTGCCACGCGGTGGACTTCCTCGTTGTTCAGCCACGCCAGGCGTTTTTTCTGGCTGCGCAGATTGAAGAACAGCTTGCGCTGGGCCTTGGTGGTCGCGACTTTCACAATGCGCCAGTTGCGCAGGATGAACTCGTGGATTTCCGCCTTGATCCAATGCACCGCGAACGACACCAGGCGCACGCCCATTTCCGGGTTGAAGCGCTTTACAGCCTTCATCAGGCCAACATTGCCTTCCTGGATCAGGTCAGCCTGAGCCAGACCGTAACCGGAATAGCTACGGGCGATATGTACGACAAACCGCAGGTGGGCGAGCACCATCTGCCGAGCCGCCCCCAAATCCTGCTCATAGTAGAGACTCTCGGCCAGTTCACGCTCCTGCTCGGGTGTCAGCAATGGAATGCTGTTGACCGTATGCACATAGGCTTCCAGGTTTGCACCCGGAACCAGGGCATAAGCAGGTTGCAAAGAAGTGGTCATACGAATAAACCTCCGACTCACATAACTCGTGCAGTTCAGCACTGCGAAAATTGACCGGGAACCGTAGGACAAGTTCCCTAAACCACTGATACGGTCAATACAAACGAAACCACATTAATCTGGCATTAACTACTTCGGTGCCAGCTCACGTAAATGCCGTGCCACCGCGATCCACGCACCGATATACCCCAACAATACCGCCCCTAGCAAGAGCGACAAGCCATCGGCAACCGGCACCCCGGCCAGGGCAAAATCACTGCCGTACAAGCCGGCGAGCCCTACCACCGCGTCGTTCAGCCAATCCAGGCCGAACGCCAGAACGCCCCAGGACAAAATCCCGGCACCAAAGCCATAAAGCGCGCCCATATACAGAAAAGGACGACGCACATAGCTGTCTGTGCCGCCCACCAGTTTAATCACTTCTATCTCGGTGCGACGGTTTTCAATATGAAGACGAATGGTATTGCCTATCACCAAAAGTAATGCGGAAACCAGCAACACCGTCAGACCGAAGACAAACCGGTCACCCAGCTTGAGGATCGCCGCCAGGCGTTCGACCCAGACCAGATCCAGTTGCGCCTGTTGCACCTTGGGCAACTCGGCCAGTTTTTGCCTCAACCCTTCAAGGGCCTGCTTGTCGACCTCATTGGGCGTTACCAACACTACGCCGGGCAACGGATTTTGCGGCAGCTCTTTAAGCGCCTCACCCAGGCCCGACTGTTGCTGGAACTCTTCCAGCGCCTGCTCGCGGCTGATGTACTCGGCATCTGCCACACCCGGCATGTTCTTGATCTGCTCGCGCAAGGCCTCGCCTTCACTGGCGCCAGCGTCCAGCTGCAGATACAGGGAAATCTGTGCCGCTCGCTGCCAGGAACCGCCCAGGCGCTCGACATTGTTAAGCAGCAGCGAAAGCCCCATCGGCAGGCTCAGGGCCACGGCCATTACCAGGCAAGTAAAAAAGCTGCCAATCGGTTGCTTGCCCAGGCGCCGCAGGCTATCGAGCAAGCTGGCACGATGACTTTCGATCCAGGCGTGGAGCAAGGTGCTGAAATCCGGACCGTCGTCTTCATCGCGTTTCTTTTTCTGCGGTTGCGGGTCGGCCGGTTTTGGCGCAACGCGCTCGGATACTTTAGGACTGCGAGTCGCACTCATACGCCAGCCTCCCCATCGCCAATCAGGCGGCCGCGTTGCAGGGTCAGCATGCGGTGGCGCATGCGGGCGATCAGCGCCAGATCGTGACTGGCGATCAGCACGCTGGTGCCCAGCCGGTTGATATCTTCGAAAACGCCCATGATTTCTGCCGCCAGGCGCGGGTCGAGGTTACCGGTCGGTTCGTCCGCCAGCAGCAAGGCCGGACGATGGACGATGGCGCGGGCAATGCCGACACGCTGTTGCTGGCCGGTCGACAGGTCGCCCGGGTATAGATCGGTCTTGTCCGAAAGCGCCACGCGCTCCAGGGCCGAATCCACCCGCTTGACGATTTCTGCCTTGGACAACCCAAGGATCTGCAACGGCAAGGCGATGTTATTGAACACCGTGCGATCAAACAGCAACTGGTGATTCTGGAACACCACACCGATCTGGCGCCGCAGGAATGGGATCTGCGCATTGCTGATAGTGGCCAGGTCCTGGCCCGCCAGCAGCAGTTTGCCGGTAGTTGGGCGCTCCATCGCCAGCAACAAGCGCAGCAGCGTACTTTTGCCGGCACCGGAATGCCCGGTTACAAACAAGAACTCACCGCGACGCACCCTGAAACTCAGCTCATGCAAGCCAACGTGGCCGTTGGCATAGCGTTTACCTACCTGCTCGAAACGAATCATGAACGCTCCCGCTCGGCAAACAATGCCTGGACAAAGGGCTCGGCTTCAAACGTGCGCAGATCGTCGATGCCTTCACCGACACCGATATAACGAATCGGCAACCCGAATTGTTTCGCCAAGGCAAAGATCACCCCGCCCTTGGCCGTGCCGTCGAGCTTAGTCAATGCCAGCCCGGTCAGTTGCACCGTCTGGTTGAATTGTTTGGCCTGGCTGATGGCGTTTTGGCCAGTACCGGCGTCCAGCACCAGCAGAACCTCGTGCGGCGCTTCGGCGTCCAGCTTGCCGATGACCCGGCGTACTTTCTTCAGCTCTTCCATCAGATTGTCTTTGGTATGCAGGCGTCCGGCGGTGTCAGCGATCAATACGTCGATGTTACGGGCCTTGGCAGCCTGTACCGCATCGAAGATCACCGATGCCGAATCGGCGCCCGTGTGCTGGGCGATCACCGCAATATTGTTGCGCTCGCCCCATACTTGCAGTTGCTCCACCGCTGCTGCGCGGAAGGTGTCGCCGGCAGCAAGCATGACTTTCTTGCCTTCAAGCTGCAGCTTCTTGGCCAGCTTGCCAATGGTGGTGGTCTTGCCGGCACCGTTGACACCGACTACCAGGATCACGAAAGGCTTGTTCTGCGAATTGATGACCAGTGGTGCTTCCACCGGCTTGAGCATGGCGGCCAACTCGGCCTGCAATGACTTATAAAGCGCGTCGGCGTCAGTCAACTGCTTGCGCGCGACCTTCTGGGTCAGGCTCTGGATGATCACCGCGGTGGCTTCGACACCCACGTCAGCGGTCAGCAAGCGGGTTTCGATGTCTTCGAGCAGCTCGTCATCGATGATTTTCTTGCCCAGGAACAGGCTGGCCATGCCTTCGCCGATGCTGGCGCTGGTTTTGCTCAAGCCTTGCTTGAGGCGGGCAAAGAAACCGGTCTTGCCGGCCTCCGTAGGGGCGGTCACGACCGGAACAGGCTGTTCGACGATTGGCGGCGACTCGACGACAAACGGCGCGGGCTCGACAATCGCCGGGATTGGCGGTGCCACGTGCTCGGCCTGCACATCCTCAACCAGCGCTACAGGCTCTTCGGCTACCGGCAATGGCGGCCAAGGCTGGTGTTCTGGCTCGGGCTCCGGGACAGGCGCGGGCTCGTCCTCTGCGGCGGGCTGCAATACCGGCTCGGCAATAGGCAGCACCACCGGCTCCGGCACCTCGACAACCGGTTCCGACTCTACGGCCGGTTCTGGAAGCGGTTCAGGTTGGATGTGTGGCTGTTCGACGACGGTTTCCTGCGGCTTTTTGCGCAGCCATCCGAACAGGCTTTTTTTCTCGCCAGCCGCAGCTGGGGTCTTTTTGTCGTCGTTGGAACCAAACATGGAGGACGGCTATCTCAAAGTAGCGACGCGCCCAGGTGGCGCCTCGGTAAATAATATTCGATGCGCAACAGACTGTTTTTTAGCCAGCTTGTTCATGCGCAACATTTTGTGAGGCGTTAATACAGCCTCGACAAATCGATTCAAAGTAGAATTGAAACGATAAAATCGGCGAAAAATGGAAGATATTCGGGGAAAACCACCGCTAACCTCACAATCCCTGCAACAGGATCCGAATCGGAGTGACAGCCGCAGTGGCCGTCGTTAATCCGGATCAGTATCCTAGCACCTCCTCGCCCGCCTACGCTAAGACCACGCGGGCAACCCAACAGGTTTAAAAACGAATGAATGCTCTAGCCCGCTGCGCCGCTGGCCTGCTGCTCAGCACACTTTGCCTGCCCTTTTCAGCCTTGGCCGCTGACCCACAGCCCACCCACGAATTCACCCTGGACAACGGCCTGAAGGTGGTCGTGCGCGAAGACCATCGCGCACCGGTGGTGGTCTCGCAGGTTTGGTACAAAGTAGGTTCCAGCTACGAAACCCCAGGCCAGACAGGCTTGTCCCACGCCCTGGAGCACATGATGTTCAAGGGCAGCTCCAAGACCGGCCCAGGCGAAGCCTCGCTGATCCTGCGCGACCTGGGTGCCGAAGAAAACGCGTTCACCAGCGACGACTACACGGCGTATTACCAAGTCCTGGCACGCGACCGCCTGGGCGTTGCCCTGGAGCTGGAAGCCGACCGCATGGCCACCCTGCGCCTGCCGGCCGACGAGTTCAGCCGTGAAATCGAGGTCATCAAGGAAGAACGCCGCCTGCGCACCGACGACAACCCTATGTCCAAGGCTTTCGAGCGTTTCAAGGCGATGGCTTACCCGGCCAGCGGCTACCACACGCCGACCATCGGTTGGATGGCTGACCTGGAGCGCATGAAGATCGAGGAGCTGCGTCACTGGTATCAATCCTGGTACGCACCGAACAATGCCACGCTGGTGGTAGTCGGCGACGTGACCGCAGACGAAGTCAAAACCCTCGCCCAGCGCTATTTCGGCCCGATCCCGAAGCGTGATGTGCCGCCGGCGAAAAAACCGCTGGAGCTGGCCGAACCGGGCGAACGCCTGTTGACCATGCATGTGCAGACCCAACTGCCAAGCGTCCTGCTGGGCTTCAACGTGCCGAGCCTGGCCACCACTGAAGACAAGCGCTCGGTCAATGCCTTGCGCCTGATCTCGGCCCTGCTGGACGGCGGCTACAGTGCACGCATTCCAACTCAGCTGGAACGCGGCGAAGAGTTGGTGTCCGGCGCCTCGACCAATTATGACGCCTACACCCGGGGTGACAGCCTGTTCACCCTGAGCGCCACGCCCAACCAGCAGAAAAACAAAACCGTCGCCCAGGCCGAAGCCGGCTTGTGGCGCCTGCTGGACGAGCTCAAGGACAAGCCACCGACCGCTGATGAGCTGGAGCGCATCCGCGCCCAGGTAATTGCCGGCCTGGTTTATGAGCGCGACTCCATCACCAGCCAGGCCACGGCCATCGGCTCCCTGGAGACCGTCGGCCTGTCATGGAAACTCATGGACACCGAACTCGCCGAGCTGCAAAGCGTGACCCCGGAGGATATCCAGAAAGCCGCACGCACCTATTTCACCCGCGAACGTCTCAGCGTCGCCCATGTCCTGCCCGAGGAGACCACTCATGAGTGATCGCAAAAGCAACCGCCTAGTGCTTCCCGGCTTGATCGTTGTCACGCTGGTGGCCGCAGTCGCGGTGTATATCGGTCGCCCGGACGACTCCGTCGCCAGCCAGGTAACGGATCAAGCCCGGTCCGCCAAGACCCTGCAGTCCCTGGCAGAGCTGGACGGCAAGAACCCGACCAACCGCAAGCTCGACGTACAGACCTGGAACACCGCCGAAGGCGCCAAGGTATTGTTCGTCGAAGCCCACGAGCTGCCGATGTTCGACCTGCGCATCCTGTTCGCCGCCGGCAGCAGCCAGGACGGCAGCACGCCTGGCCTGGCGTTGCTGACCAACGCGATGCTCAACGAAGGCGTGCCAGGCAAGGATGTGGGGCAGATCGCGGCCGGCCTCGAAGGCCTGGGCGCCGATTTCGGCAATGGCGCCTACCGCGACATGGCGCTGGTTTCGCTGCGCAGCCTGAGCACCGTCGACAAGCGCGATGCCGCCCTGGATCTGTTTGACCAGGTGATCGGTCAGCCTACTTTCCCCGCCGACTCCCTGGCGCGGATCAAAAACCAGCTGCTGGCGGGTTTCGAGTATCAGAAACAAAACCCCGGCAAACTGGCGAGCATCGAACTGTTCAAGCGACTGTATGGCGATCACCCGTACGCGCACCCGAGCGAGGGCACGCCCCAGAGCGTTCCTGCCATTACGCTGGCACAGCTCAAGGAGTTCCACGCCAAGGCCTATGCCGCCGGCAACGCAGTGATTGCGCTGGTGGGTGACTTGTCTCGCGCCGACGCCGAAGCCATGGCTGCCAAGGTTTCCGCGTCACTGCCCAAAGGCCCGGCGCTGGCGAAGATCGCCCAGCCGACCGAACCCAAGGCAGGCCTTGGGCACATTGAGTTCCCTTCCAAGCAGACGCACCTGCTGTTCGCACAGCTGGGCATCGATCGGGCCGACCCGGATTACGCCGCACTGTCCCTGGGTAACCAGATCCTCGGGGGCGGAGGCTTCGGCACCCGCTTGATGAGTGAAGTGCGTGAAAAACGCGGCCTGACCTATGGTGTCTATTCCGGCTTTTCGCCGATGCAGGTCCGCGGCCCGTTCATGATCAATCTGCAGACCCGCGCCGAAATGAGCGGCGGCACCTTGCGCCTGGTGGAGCAAGTGCTGGCCGACTACCTCAAGACCGGCCCAACCCAGAAAGAGCTGGATGACGCCAAGCGTGAACTGGCCGGCAGCTTCCCGCTGTCGACGGCCAGCAACGCCGATATCGTGGGGCAACTGGGTGCCATGGGCTTCTACAACCTGCCGCTCAATTACCTGGAAGATTTCATGAAGCAATCCCAGGCGCTGACTGTCGAGCAAGTAAAGGCAGCGCTGAACAAACACTTGAGCAGCGATAAAATGGTGATCGTGACCGCCGGTCCGACCATTGCGCAAAAGCCACTACCGCCCCCCACTGATAAACCTGCCGAGCAACCGCTCGGGGTTCCGGAGCATTAATGGCCAGTCCATCGCGCCCTAAAAAACCTGTCCACAACGTGCACAACGGTGTGGGCCAATTACGCATCATTGGCGGCGAATGGCGCAGCCGCAAGTTGAGCTTCCCGGACGTGGTGGGTCTGCGCCCAACGCCGGACCGCGTCCGCGAAACTCTGTTCAACTGGCTGGCGCCGTACATCGCCGGGGCCAAGGTGCTCGATCCGTTCGCCGGCAGTGGCGCGCTGTTCCTCGAAGCCCTGTCCCGTGGCGCTGCGCTGGGCCAGGCGCTGGACGCCAGCAACATCGCGGTCTCCAGCCTGCGCGAACACTTGGGTACGCTGCGTTGCACCACCGGCCAGGTACAGACCGCCGATGCCTTGCGCTATCTGGAAACGCAGCCGGCTGCTGCTTTCGACGTGGTATTCCTCGACCCGCCGTTCAACCAGAACCTGCTGCCGACCGTCTGCACCCTGCTGGAAGAGCGTCAATGGCTGGCCGATGACGCGTGGATCTACACCGAGAGCGAAACCGCGCCCTCCACCCTGGGCCTGCCCGCAAGCTGGCGCCTGCACCGGGAGCAAAAATCCGGGCGCGTGTATTACTCGTTGTGGCAACGTACGGCAGAGAGCGCCGAATAATCGTTCGGCCTGAACAGGGTGCTCCGACTCACGGAGCGCCTGCTGCGAGAATCATCGTGTCAATCACATCCGACCGCTTCACCCCCGCCTTCGGCCTCGGCAACCCACACCTGCAAACGCTGTGGGGACCGCTGTGGCGCAAAACCATACATATCGAACGCCAGCGCGAGCGGCTATGGCTGGAGGACGGTGATTTTCTCGACCTCGACTGGCACGGACCGCATGACGCGCGTGCACCGCTGGTACTGGTGCTGCACGGCTTGACCGGTTCCTCCAATTCACCTTATGTCGCCGGCCTGCAAAAAGCCCTCGCCGCGCAAGGCTGGGCCAGCGTTGCACTGAACTGGCGGGGCTGCTCGGGCGAGCCGAATCTATTGGCACGCAGCTATCACTCGGGTGCCAGCGAAGACCTGGCACAAGCCATTGCCCACCTGCGTACCCAGCGACCATTGGCGCCGCTGTATGCGGTGGGGTATTCGCTGGGAGGCAATGTGCTGCTCAAGCATTTGGGGGAAACCGGCGAAGCGTCCGGGTTGCAGGGCGCGGCGGCGGTGTCGGTGCCGTTTCGGCTGGACCAGTGCGCCGACCGTATCGGCCTGGGCTTCTCGCGGGTTTACCAGAGGCACTTCATGCGTGAGATGCTCGCGTATATCCGAGTCAAGCAACGCCAGTTTCTGCAGGATGGCCGTGCAGAGGGGCTGAGAATCCTGGAGTCGCTTGGCTCATTGGAAAAGATGCGCACGTTCTGGGACTTCGATGGCCGCGTCACCGCGCCGCTGCATGGCTACCTGAGTGCCGAGGATTACTACCGCCGGGCGTCCAGCCGTTACTTCCTGGGTGATATCCGCACGCCCACCCTGATCATCCAGGCCGCCGACGATCCGTTCGTGTTCGCCCATAGCTTGCCGGACGCTAGCGAGTTGTCGGCTTGCACCGAGTTCGAACTGACGGCCAGGGGCGGGCACGTGGGTTTTGTCGACGGAACCCTGAAGTGTCCCGGCTACTACCTGGAGCGACGGATACCGCAGTGGCTGCTCACGGCAGCGTCCTGAGCGTGCCTGCAAGTCATGCGCCCGTAGCGATTTCCCGTGCCGGATCGGTAATCCACTCGCTCCATGACCCCGCGTACAGCTTGCCCAAGGGATAACCCGCCAGACACAGCGCAAACAGGTTGTGACACGCCGTCACGCCGGAACCGCAATACGCCACCAGTTCATCCGGCGAACGCTCTTGCAGCTTGGCGGCGAAACGCTGCTTGAGCTGTTCAGCGGGCAAGAAACGGCCATCACTGCCCAGGTTTTCATTGAACGCCGCACACTGCGCTCCCGGGATGTGCCCGGCAACCGGGTCGATAGGTTCCACCTCTCCGCGAAAACGCGGCAGGGCACGAGCATCGATCAGCGTCAGGCCCGGCTGCCCGAGACGTTTGTGCAGGTGTTCGGCATCCAGTAGCAAATGGTTGTCCGGGGAGCCTGTAAACGTCCCGGGCTCAACCTTCGGCGCATCCAGGCTCAGCGGAAAGCCTGCCGCATGCCAGGCTTTCAAACCGCCATCGAGGATAAACACGCCGTCACGCTTGCCCAGCCATGCCAGCAGCCACCAGGCGCGGGCGGCATAGGCGCCGGGACCATCGTCATACAATATGATTTCGCTATCGGCGCTGACACCCCAAGCCTGCAACTGCCGGACCAGCACATCGGGCGCCGGCAGGGGATGACGCCCCGTTTTGCCTTTGGTCACCGGTCCACTCAGATGACGGTTCAGATCAGCATACTGCGCACCTTCGATATGCCCTTCGGTATAGCTGCAACGCCCGTAGTCCGGATCTTCCAGGGCAAAACGGCAGTCGAGAACGACTAAACCCCCTTGCGTCTGGCGTTCGGCCAGTTGTTGCGGGCTGATCAGTTGCGCTAGCGGCATAACAGACTCCTGACAATACGTTCGGGAAAGGGCCTACTTCACTTCTTCCAATGCCTGATTCAACGGCACGTAAAACTCTTTGAACAGCGCGTCCACCGCTTCTTTAGCCTGTGGCGTGACAAAACCTGCCTCCAGCACCAGCACCTGATAGACCCCGCGCTTGATGGCCTCGGCACTCAGGTGCGCGGAGTTTTCATTGGTGGTACACAGGAAACGCACCCAGGAAGTGAGGATGATCCAGGCATTGAGGGTCAGGGCCTCGGTCTGCACCGGGTCCATATTCAGGATTCCTGCCTCGACAAACCCGCGATAGATCGCGCCACCCTGGATCAGGCAACGCTGGGAGAAGCGCCGATAGCCCGTGGCCAACTCCGGATCGCTCTCCAGCAAGTGTTCGAGGTCGCGGTGCAAAAAGCGGTAGCGCCACATGCCGGCCAGGACTGCTTGCAGGTAGAAACGTTTGTCCTCCACGACCATCCCACGCCCCTGGGGAGGGCGCAGGAAGCCATCTACCAGCGCTTCGTACTCACGAAACAGCACCGCGATGATCGCCTGCTTGTTGGGGAAGTGGTAGTACAGGTTTCCCGGCGAAATCTCCATGTGCGCGGCGATGTGGTTGGTGCTGACACTGCGCTCGCCCTGCTGGTTGAAAAGCTCCAGGCTGGTTTGCACAATTCGTTCGCTGGTCTTTACTCGTGGTGCCATAGGGGATCGGCTTCTTAGTCTGATACAAACATCTTACGGTCTATCCCGATCAGGATAAATCCGCATGTTGCTGCAATGTCATTTGACAACTTAGAGCAATAACTCTAAAAATTGGCACACTCCAATAAGAATCAGGAACTGTGCCATGTCTGCCAACGTTGCCTACCTGCAAGATTCCCAGACGCTGGACCAACTCCAGGACCTGTTCGACGCCCAACGTCGCGCCTACGCAGCCAATCCCATGCCGCCGGCCGCGCAGCGCCAGCAGTGGCTCAAAGCGCTGCGGGACATACTCGACAGTGAACGCCAGGCACTGATTGAAGCTATCAACAGTGACTTCAGCCATCGCAGCGCTGACGAAACCCTGTTCGCCGAACTGATGCCCAGCCTGCACGGCATTCATTACGCCAGCAAACACCTCAGGGGCTGGATGAAACCATCCCGCCGCGCCGTAGGCATCGCCTTCCAACCCGCCTCGGCCAAGGTTATTTATCAGCCGTTGGGCGTGGTCGGGGTCATTGTGCCCTGGAATTATCCCCTGTACCTGGCCATCGGCCCGCTGGTAGGGGCGCTGGCGGCAGGCAACCGGGTGATGCTCAAGCTCAGCGAATCAACGCCGGCTACCGGACAGTTGCTCAAGACCCTGCTGGCAAAAATTTTCCCCGAGGACCTGGTGTGTGTCGTGCTGGGTGAAGCTGAAGTGGGCATGGCATTTTCCAGGCTGCCCCTGGACCACCTGCTGTTCACCGGCGCGACCAGTGTCGGCAAGCACGTGATGCGCGCCGCCGCCGAACACCTGACCCCGGTAACCCTGGAGCTGGGCGGCAAATCGCCGGTGATTGTTTCGGTTGATGTGCCCCTCAAGGACGCCGCCGAAAGGATCGCTTTCGGCAAGACACTGAACGCAGGGCAAACCTGCGTGGCGCCGGACTATGTGCTGGTGCCCGAAGATCGCATCGAGGGTTTCGTCGAGGCCTACAGCCAGGCCGTACGTGGGTTCTATCCGACCTTGGCCGACAACCCCGACTACACCGCCATCATCAACGAGCGGCAACTCGCCCGGCTCAATGGCTATATCCAGGACGCCACCGACAAAGGCGCTACCGTTATCCCACTCTACGATCAGGGCCAGGACCGACGCATGGTCCACAGCCTGCTGCTCAATGTCAGTGACGACATGACGCTGATGCAGGACGAGATCTTCGGCCCGCTGCTGCCGATCGTGCCCTATCGCGGCCTTGACCAGGCCTTCGCCTACATTAACCAACGCCCTCGCCCACTCGCGCTGTATTACTTCGGCTACAACAAGGCCGAACAGGACCGCGTACTGCACGAAACCCATTCCGGCGGCGTGTGCTTGAACGACACCTTGCTGCATGTGGCCCAGGACGACATGCCCTTCGGCGGCATCGGCCCTTCGGGCATGGGGCACTACCACGGGCATGAGGGCTTCCTGACGTTCAGCAAAGCCAAGGGCGTGCTGGTCAAGCAGCGCTTGAACGCGGCCAAGCTGATTTATCCGCCCTATGGAAAAGCCATTCAAAAGTTGATCCAGAAGTTGTTCGTCCGCTAACGCCTCCTCAGGGATAACAATAAAAATGCCCCCTAGCCTGACTGAATCACCCGCGCTGTCACGGCGCGGCGTCTTGAAAATCGGCCTGTGCGCCAGCGCTTTCCTGGCGACCGCCGGGCTTGGCGCCAGCCTCAGCGGTTGTTCCAGCAGCACGCCCGCCAGCGGTTTCGCCATGCTGCGCAACAGTGACCTGCCGTTTCTGCGGGCGGTGATCCCGGTGCTGCTGGAGGGCGCCGCCAGTTTCGAGGCTGTGACCGCAGGCATCGAGGACACGCTGAAAAAGCTCGATTACAGCCTGCAGCATCTGTCACCGGAGATGTTCAAGCTCACCCAGCAACTGTTCGACGTGCTGAGCATGCCCGTCACCCGAGGCCCGTTGACCGGCATTTGGGGCAGTTGGGAAAATGCCAGCAGCGAGCAAATCCGCAATTTCCTGCATCGCTGGGAGAACAGCTACCTGAACCTGCTGCGCATGGGCCAGGGCTCTCTGCTCAAGCTGGTGATCATGGCCTGGTATTTCCGACCCGAGTCCTGGGCGCATAGCGGCTATCCCGGCCCGCCGCAGATCTGATTTGCGTACATCCTCGATAAAAACAAGAGAGCAACCCAATGCCCGTACCTGATCTGTTCCGCGACGGCCTGGCCCGCGGCTGGAAAACCCATAATGGCGCGGCCCTCGAGCAGGACCTGACCCTGGAAGCGGATGTGGCGATTATCGGCAGCGGCGCGGGCGGCGGCACCACCGCTGAAATCCTCAGCGCTGCCGGCTACAAAGTACTGCTTATCGAAGAAGGCCCGCTCAAGACCAGCAGCGACTTCAAACTGCTGGAAGATGAGGCCTACGCCAGCCTCTATCAGGAAGGTATCGGGCGTATGAGCAAGGACGGCGCCATCACCATCCTCCAGGGTCGCGCAGTGGGCGGAACCACCTTGATCAACTGGACCTCCAGTTTCCGCACGCCTGACCAGACGCTTGCCCACTGGGCCAGCGAGTACGCGGTCAAAGGCCACAGCAGCGCCGAGATGGCACCCTGGTTCGAAAAAATGGAGCAGCGCCTGGGCATCGCGCCGTGGGCCCTGCCCCCCAACGCCAACAACGATGTGATCCGCAAGGGCTGCGAAACACTTGGCTATAGCTGGCATGTGATCCCGCGCAACGTGCGTGGCTGTTTCAACCTGGGCTATTGCGGCATGGGTTGCCCGGTCAACGCCAAGCAATCGATGCTGGTGACAACGATTCCTTCCACCCTGGAGAAAGGCGGCGAGCTACTGTACCTGGCCCGCGCCGAGCGCTTGAAGTTCAGCGGTGACACTATTACAAGCCTCGAATGCGTAGCCATGGATGCGCGCTGCGTGGCACCCAGCGGCCATAAAATCATCGTGAAGGCCAAGCATTACGTGCTGGCCGGCGGCGGTATCAACAGCCCGGCATTGCTGATGCGCTCGGACGCGCCCGACCCGCACTCGCGGCTGGGCAAGCGGACCTTCCTGCATTTGGTGAATTTTTCCGCAGGGTTGTTCGACGACGTGATCAACCCGTTCTATGGCGCGCCACAGTCGATCTATTCCGATCACTTCCAATGGCAGGACGGCACAACCGGCAAGATGTCTTACAAGCTGGAGGCACCGCCCTTGCATCCCGCCTTGGCCAGCACGCTGTTCGGTGGCTATGGCACGCAGAACGCCCTGGATATGGGCCAGTTGCCCAATACCCACGCAATGCTGGCACTGCTGCGGGACGGCTTTCACCCCGACAGTCAGGGCGGTAGCGTGGACTTGCGTGGCGACGGCACACCCGTGCTCGACTATCAGGTCTCCCCCTACGCGTGGGATGGTCTGCGCCGGGCATTTCACAGCATGGCCGAAATCCAGTTCGCCGCAGGCGCCAAGTCAGTGAAGCCACTGCACCATGATGCACGCTACGTCACAAGCCTGGCCGAAGCCCGCAGCCTGATTGATGGTCTGAGCCTGGAACTGCACCGAACCGTCCTGGGCAGCGCTCACGTCATGGGCGGTTGTGCCATGGGGGAAGAACCGAAAAACGCAGTGGCAGACAGCCTTGGACGGCATCACCAATTGCGCAACCTGTCGATCCACGATGGCTCGTTATTCCCCACCAGCATTGGCGCCAACCCGCAATTGTCGGTGTACGGATTAACCGCACAACTGGCGACGGCATTGGCCGAACGTCTGAAAACGGCGTGAAAAAACCGGGTATTGGCGGTGTCTATAGTGCTTTCTTCTGCATAAGTTGACTTGGCCGACCGGGATGGCTGCGATACCATCCGGTTCCCCAACGGACTCCGCCAGGACGACGCGATGAACCGAGTGTTGTACCCAGGTACCTTCGACCCGATTACCAAGGGCCATGGCGATCTGGTCGAACGTGCCTCACGCTTGTTCGACCATGTGATCATCGCCGTCGCTGCCAGCCCCAAGAAGAACCCGCTGTTTCCCCTGGAACAGCGCGTGGAGCTGGCGCAAGAGGTCACCAAACACCTGCCCAACGTCGAGGTGGTCGGATTTTCCACGTTGCTGGCGCATTTCGCCAAGGAGCAGAACGCCAATGTGTTCCTGCGCGGGCTACGGGCGGTGTCGGATTTCGAATACGAATTCCAGCTGGCCAACATGAACCGTCAACTGGCGCCGGACGTGGAAAGCCTGTTCCTTACGCCATCGGAGCGTTATTCGTTCATCTCCTCGACGCTGGTCAGGGAAATTGCGGCGCTGGGCGGTGATATCACCAAATTTGTACACCCGGCAGTCGCCGATGCGCTGACCCTTCGCTTCAAGAAGTAACGACCGTTCAATCGGCGCCCGCTCGCACTACGGGCGTCAATGCGGCACAATTGCGCGCATTAAGTTTTCAGATGCCTTGGCTCGAATGCCCCGGCAGGAGTTTCCATGTCCCTGATCATCACCGACGATTGCATCAACTGCGACGTCTGCGAACCCGAGTGCCCGAACGCCGCTATTTCCCAGGGCGAAGAGATCTACGTAATCGACCCCAACCTGTGTACCCAGTGCGTTGGCCATTACGACGAACCCCAGTGCCAACAAGTTTGCCCTGTGGATTGCATTCCGTTGGATGAGGCCCATCCTGAAACTGAAGAGCAGTTGATGGAGAAGTACCGGTTGATTACCGGCAAGGCCTGAGATTTTGTAGCGCCTGGCCGGCCCTCGTCGCGGGCAAGCCCGGCGTCCACAGGGAAATGCATTCCAAATGTGGGAACTGGCTTGCCAGCGATGAAGCCATCATCATCGACACAAATCTTCAGCTCTGGCACTTAGGGCAAAACACACTTGCCCGCTGCCCCAGCATCACATTGCGCAATTCGCTCCCGCAGACCTTGCACGCCTCGCCGCCCCGGCCGTAGACAAACAGCTCCTGCTGAAAATACCCCGGCTGGCCGTCACCACCAATAAAGTCCCGCAGGGTAGTGCCACCACGCTCGATGGCCGCCGCCAGAATGCGCTTGATCTCGACGGCCAGCTTCAAATACCGCCCACGAGAAATGCCCTTGGCTTCGCGACGCGGATCAATCCCGGCGGCGAACAACGCTTCGGTCGCGTAGATATTGCCTACCCCCACCACCACTGCGTTATCCATGATGAACGGCTTGACCGCCATGGAGCGCCCACGGGACAGCTCAAACAAGCGGTCACCGTCGAACAGGTCGGTCAACGGCTCCGGCCCCAGGCGAATCAGCAGTTGATGATTGTGCGGGTCCTGGCTCCAGAGCATCGCGCCGAAACGTCGAGGGTCGGTGTAACGCAGGGCCAGTCCGGACTCCAGCTCGATGTCCACATGTTCATGCTTGGCCGCCGGCATGCCGATTTCCACCAGGCGCAGGTTGCCCGACATGCCCAGGTGGCTGATCAACGTACCCACTTCGGCATTGATCAACAGGTACTTGGCCCGCCGCTCTACCAACACGATGCGCTGCCCGGACAAACGCACATCCAGGTCTTCCGGGATCGGCCAGCGCAGGCGCCGCTCACGCACAATCACCCGGCTGACGCGCTGGCCTTCCAAGTGCGGCGCAATCCCGCGCCGGGTGGTCTCGACTTCAGGTAACTCGGGCATGTGTACCTCTTGAAATAAAGGGTCAGTGAGTGCCCAGTTCACGGATCGACAACTTCATGTTTTCGAAGTCGTAATCCGACAAACCGACGTGGTCCAGCACCAGATGGCCGATGCTGCTCCACTCATGATCATCCACCTGATTACCCAGCACCCGATAGGACGAACAGATGTGCTCGGCCATTTTCAGGATTGCCAGCAGGTTCTTCAGTTGCGGATTGCGCGAAGATTCATCACTGAAAATCGCCAGGGCATTGTGGTGATTGGCAATGGCGTCAGTCACGTGCTCCGGCAGGCGCCAGGACTTTGCCGTGTAGTAGCCCACCACCGCATGATTAGTGTTGAACGCGCGGTTTTCGGTGTCGACCACGCGGCACTCGGGGCCGGCGCTGGCATAGGCTGCTTCCAGCACCGCCATGTAATCGGGAAAGCGTTTGAGCATCAACGGCACACCACAATCGTGGAACAACCCCAGGGCGTAAGCTTCGTCTACCGTCTGGGAGCCCGTGCGTTTGGCCAGGCTCAGGCAGGTCATCGCTACATCCTGGGCGGTGTCCCAGAAGCGGTTGAGGGTGACAATGGTGTCGTCACTCATCTCGCCCTTGATCGATTGGGCATTGATCAGGTTGATCACCGAGCGACTGCCCAACAGGTTCACCGCGCGCTGTATCGAAGCAATCTTGTTACTCAGCCCGTAATAAGGCGAGTTGACGATTTTCAGCAACGCACCGGACAGACCGGGGTCCTGGGAAATCAGCCGCGCGATCACTTCCAGATCGGGGTCAGGCATGTACTGCTCCATCTGCAAATCCACCATGATTTGCGGCTGGGGTGGCACGCTGATGCCTTGCAGGGCTTGTTTGATCTGTTCGGCGGAAAGCTCTTGGGGCATAAAGACACACTCTGGACTAGGGCGCGATTCTAACCCTTATGAAGACTTGCTCGACACCCAAATGCAGAATTGAAACCGGCCTGAATAGGGAGCGGGCTTGCTCGCGAAAGCGGGTACCAGTCGGCGGACCAAATGCCTGGCACACCGCTTTCGCGAGCAAGCCCGCTCCCACACACGGTATACTCCCGCTCTTTTTTCCGGAGCGACGTCATGTCCCTGCCAAGCCTGCGTCTCAAAGCCAACGCCGATCGTCGTTTGCGCAACGGCCACCTGTGGGTCTACAGCAATGAAATCGACGTGGCCGCCACCCCACTTCACGGCTTCCAGGCAGGCGACCAGGCTATTCTGGAAGCGGCCGGCGGCAAGACCCTGGGCATCGTGGCAATGAGCCCGAACAACCTGATCTGCGCGCGCCTGCTGTCGCGTGACATCAAGTTGCCCCTGGACAAGTCGCTGCTGGTACACCGCCTGAACGTCGCCCTGTCCCTGCGCGACCGCCTGTTTGACAAGCCGTTCTACCGCCTGGTGTACGGCGATTCCGACCTGCTGCCAGGCCTGGTGGTCGACCGTTTCGGCGACATCCTGGTGGTGCAGATCGCCTCGGCGACCATGGAAGCCCATAAAGAAGACGTGATCGCGGCCCTGACCCAGGTGCTCAAGCCCAGCGGCATCCTGTTCAAGAACGATTCCGCAGCACGCGACGCCGAAGGCCTCAACCGCTACGTCGAGACCGTATTCGGCCTGGTGCCGGAATGGGTCGCACTGGAAGAAAACGGCGTGAAATTCGAAGCCCCGGTGATCCAGGGCCAGAAGACCGGCTGGTTCTACGACCACCGCATGAACCGCGCACGCCTGGCCCCGTATGCCAAAGGCAAGCGCGTGCTGGATCTGTACAGCTACATCGGCGGCTGGGGCGTGCAAGCGGCAGCTTTCGGCGCCAGTGAAGTGTTCTGCGTCGATGCTTCCGCTTTCGCCCTCGATGGCGTGGAACGCAACGCCGCGCTGAACGGCTTCGCTGAGAAGATGACTTGCATCGAAGGCGATGTGTTCGAAGCGCTCAAGGAATTGAAAGCCAGCGAAGAACGCTTCGACGTGATCGTCGCCGACCCACCGGCCTTTATCAAACGCAAGAAAGACATGAAAAACGGCGAAGGCGCCTATCGCCGCCTGAACGAGCAAGCCATGCGCCTGCTCAGCAAGGACGGCATCCTGGTCAGTGCCTCCTGCTCCATGCACCTGCCGGAAGACGACCTGCAGAACATCCTGTTGACCAGCGCCCGTCACCTGGACCGCAATATCCAGATGCTGGAGCGTGGTGGCCAGGGTCCTGATCATCCGGTGCACCCGGCGATTGTGGAGACGCGGTATATCAAGAGTATTACGTGCCGGTTGTTGCCCAATAGCTGATGACATCAGCGCCCTGTAGATTTCCCCTACAGGGCATTCGGCTGCTTCCTACTGCACCCACCGTTGACTTCCACGGCCATCGATCTGATCCTCAGCCCTCCTCACGGATCGAGTCCGGCTGATGCCCTGCATCACAAACACAGCAAAAAAATCATCTTTGATCCTGCTCCTGATGACGATGACGCTGCTCGCCGTCTTCCCCCTGGACGTGGTTTTACCCTCCTTCCCCGCACTCTCCGCGCATTTTCGTAGCACTCCTTCGGACATCGCCCAGTCCGTCAGCATTTTCGCTATCGGCCTGGCACTCTCATTACTGCTGATCGGGCCTTTGTCCGACATATTCGGTCGCAAGAAGCTGTTGCTGGGAGGTATTGCCTTGTCAGCAGTCGGCGCAACGGGCTGCCTGCTGACAGAGGATTTCGCCTGGTTTTTAGGCTTTCGCGTAGTCCAGGCCGTGGGGTGCGGGGCCTTTGCCTTGTCGCAGGCGCTGATCCAGGATCTGTTCGCTGGCCGGGAACTGGAGCGCATTCGGATCTGGATGACCACCGCTGGCGGAATTTTCATTTCCTGCTCGCCGTTGATGGGCACCTGGTTACAAATGTATGGGGGCTGGCAGGCCAGCTTTTACGTATTCATTGCCCTCGCGATTGTGGTCTGGTTCTGGTCCGCGCGTTTGCTGCACAACTCGCGCGGTAGTCACCGTTCATCACCAATACAGTTTTTCAGCGGGTATTGGTTGCTGTTTTCAGACAGGCGATTTGTAGGCTACTGGCTGATTTCCGCCTTGGCCTTTGCCTGTCACTTTTCGTTCATCGTGACGTCGCCGCTGATTTTCATGGAGCACCTTAAGCTCTCGGCCTACCAGTTTGCCTGGGCGTTACTGCTGTACGGCTTGGCTTATATAGCAGGAGGAATAGTTGCCAGCATTCTGCATCGCAAGATGGCAGGCGACCGTCAGATCAATACCGGCCTGTGGCTGATTGCCTTTTCAGGGGTCGTGATGCTTGGGCTGATGTGGCAGTTCGGCCTGTCCGCCGCCACGGTGCTGATACCGATGTTGATCTGCACCATCGGCACTACTATCTGCCGTCCCATCGCCAACTCCAGGGCGATGAGCCTTTATCCACAACTCGCCGGCACGGCGACCTCCGCCGGCAGCCTGCTGATTTTCATGTGCGGCGGCCTGATCAGCCTGGTAATTACTCTGGCAACCGACAACCTGAACATCGCCCTCGCGTTGTGCTTTTTGACTCTGAGTAGCATCGGCCTGGTGTTGAATGCACTGATCAAGGAGCAGCCACCTACACCGTGAGCGCTATCTTCGCGGTTACGACCATTCCCTCCAGCCGCCAGCGGTGTAGAATCGGACTATTCATCGCCAGTCATCCCCCGGCGGGTTTATGAGCTCGAGGCCCAAGCAAGCGGCGATCCCGCAATGCGAGTGGCAACTTCCGGACACACAGCCATTTTCTGAGTGCTCCAGAAGTCAATAGAAGCTCACTCCCCTTTGATTTCTGATTAGCCGCCCGGAGTGCTCCAATGCCTGATTACCGCTCGAAAACATCCACCCACGGCCGCAACATGGCCGGCGCGCGCGCACTGTGGCGTGCCACGGGGATGAAAGATGACGACTTCAAGAAGCCGATCATCGCGATTGCCAACTCGTTCACTCAGTTCGTACCCGGCCACGTCCACCTCAAGGACCTGGGCCAACTGGTCGCCCGCGAGATCGAACGTGCTGGCGGCGTAGCCAAGGAATTCAACACCATCGCAGTCGATGACGGTATCGCCATGGGCCATGACGGCATGCTGTATTCCCTGCCGAGCCGCGAGATCATCGCCGACTCCGTGGAGTACATGGTCAACGCCCACTGCGCCGACGCCATTGTATGCATCTCCAACTGCGACAAGATCACCCCCGGCATGCTGATGGCTGCCCTGCGCCTGAACATCCCGGTGATCTTCGTCTCCGGCGGCCCGATGGAAGCCGGCAAGACCAAGCTCGCCTCCCACGGCCTCGACCTGGTCGACGCCATGGTCATCGCCGCCGACTCCAGCGCGTCAGACGAGAAGGTCGCCGAATACGAGCGCAGCGCTTGCCCGACCTGCGGTTCGTGCTCCGGCATGTTCACGGCCAACTCGATGAACTGCCTGGTGGAAGCCCTGGGCCTGGCCTTGCCGGGCAACGGTTCGACCCTGGCCACCCACAGTGACCGCGAGCAGCTGTTCCTGCAGGCCGGTCGTACCATCGTCGAGCTGTGCAAGCGTTACTACACCGAGAACGATGAGTCGGTATTGCCGCGCAATATCGCCAACTTCAAGGCGTTCGAAAACGCCATGACCCTGGACATCGCCATGGGCGGTTCCACCAACACCATCCTGCACTTGCTGGCCGCTGCCCAGGAAGCCGAGATCGATTTCGACCTGCGCGACATCGACCGCCTGTCCCGCCACGTGCCGCAGCTGTGCAAGGTCGCGCCGAACATCCAGAAGTACCACATGGAAGACGTCCACCGCGCTGGCGGGATCTTCTCGATCCTCGGTTCGCTTGCCCGTGGCGGCCTGTTGCACACCGACCTGCCGACCGTGCACAGCAAGTCCCTGGCCGAAGGTATCGCCAAGTGGGACATCACCCAGACTGACGACGAAGCCGTGCACACCTTCTTCAAGGCAGGCCCGGCCGGCATCCCGACGCAGACGGCGTTCAGCCAGTCAACCCGTTGGGACACCCTGGACGACGACCGTGAAAACGGCTGTATCCGCAGCGTCGAGCACGCCTACTCGCAAGAAGGCGGCCTGGCCGTGCTGTACGGCAACATCGCCCTCGATGGCTGTGTGGTGAAAACCGCTGGCGTGGATGAATCGATCCATGTATTCGAAGGCCGCGCCAAGATCTACGAAAGCCAGGACAGCTCGGTTCGCGGCATCCTCGCCGACGAGGTCAAAGAAGGCGATATCGTGATCATCCGCTACGAAGGTCCGAAAGGCGGCCCGGGTATGCAGGAAATGCTCTACCCCACGTCCTACCTGAAATCCAAGGGCCTGGGCAAAGCCTGTGCGCTGCTGACCGATGGGCGTTTCTCTGGTGGCACCTCGGGCCTGTCCATCGGCCACGCTTCGCCAGAGGCCGCTGCAGGTGGCGCGATTGGCCTGGTGCAAGATGGCGACAAGGTACTGATCGACATTCCGAACCGCTCGATCAACCTGTTGATCAGTGACGAAGAGCTGGCGGCACGCCGGGTCGAGCAGGACAAGAAGGGCTGGAAACCGGTGGAGAAACGTCCGCGTAAAGTCACCACTGCGTTGAAAGCGTACGCGCTGTTGGCGACCAGTGCCGACAAAGGTGCGGTGCGTAACAAGGCCATGCTCGACGGCCTGTAAGCCCCGCCCATACAAATGCCCCGCCAAGTGCGGGGCATTTTTTTGCCTGCCAAAAACACCAGAACACCGAAGATCAAAATGTGGGGCGGCCTTGCTCGCGATGACTGTGTATCAGTCGAAATACATTTAGCTGATCCAGCATCATCGCGAGCAAGCCCGCTCCCACATTTGTTGATCGCGTTTAACCTGTTACTGGATTTCGTCAGGCTTGACGATCACCCAATTCTTGTCCGCCGTCACCGGCAAGCCTTCCTTGGCTTGCGCCGCCGCATGCTTGGCCATCATCCCGTTGAGCTGGGTCATGTACTTGTCCTTGCGGTTGATCCACAAGTGAATGCCACCCTTGGCCACGTCTACATCATGGAACAGCATGTAGCCGTCACTGGTCGGGGTGTCGCCGCCCACCAGCACCGGTTTTTTCCATTCATCGATGTAGGTGAGGATAGCCGCGTGTTTGCCCGCCATCCAAGTTGCCGGGGTCCATAGATAAGGCGTCAACTCCAGGCCAAGATTGGCTTTTTCATCGTACTTGCCGGCAGTGATTTGCTTGCGCGCGGTGGTCAGCTCGCCGGTCTTGCGATCCTTGAGCAGCAGGCTGACACCAATGACGTTCTGCGGCTTGACGTTGTAGCCGTACTTGGGATCAGACGCGACCATGCGCACCAGTTCCTCGGACGCGGCAGTCATTACATAGACGTCGATGCCGTTTTCCATCAGCTTGTTGAACAACTCTTTCTGGCCAGTGAAGATTTTCGGTGGCTGCACCTCCATGCTCTTCACCACGTCGCCTTCGTAGTAAGTGACCGGAACCGGCTTGCCGGACGCCATCAGCTCATCGACGTAGCCCTTGAGTTCCTTGAGGGTAAAGCCTGCAAACACCTGCGCAACCCATGGATAACAGACCATATCGTCCACTTCGCACAGGCGATAGTAGTAACTGAACAGGCTTTCCTTATGCTCGGCTGTGTCCTTGAAGGGCATCAGTTTTAGTGAAGGATCGAGACTGTCGCGGGTGATCAGGCCCTTGTTTTCCATGTAGGGCAGCAACGACTCTTCAAGGTCGAAGCGGTAGCTGGTGTTGTCCATGTCGAACACCGCGAAATTGCCCTTGTTGGCGTTGGCGGCGATCATTTCGTTCAGTTGCTTGGCGGCAGGTGCGGGCCAGTGTTTCAACTCGACAGCGGCCATGACCTGCGTAGCAAGCCCCAGACACAAAGCGGCGGCGAACAATCTCGGTACGAACTTCATCGGCGTTTTTCTCCCTGAGTAAAAGACCTCGACGCTAACAAATCCTCGTTAACAAACCCACCACAAGCACGACCACCTGCGTCGTGATCCCGTCACCGGCATACGCCTGCGCGTCACTTGCTTATTCCAAAAACGACAGTTGACATTCCATAAAGGTATTAAATCAATATATTTCAAACTGTTAGGCTTACCGGTTCGCGGTCGCACGCTCATGCGACTGGCAGTCCTCGACCTGGAGCTTCAATGAATCTGCCGCTGATTCTCAACTTGCTGGTGTTCCTCGCGCTATTGCTGGGCCTGGCGCAAACCCGCCGCACTAATTGGAGCCTGGCCAAAAAGGTCTTGTTCGCGCTGGTGCTGGGCGTAGCGTTCGGTGTGGCCCTGCACACTATCTACGGTGCCGGTCATCCGGTGCTCAAGGCGTCGATCAGTTGGTTCGACCTGGTAGGTATTGGTTATGTGCAATTGCTGCAGATGATCGTGATCCCGCTGGTGTTCGCCTCGATCCTCAGCGCCGTGGCGCGCCTGCACAATGCCTCGTCCCTGGGCAGAATCAGCTTCCTGACGATCGGCACGCTGCTGTTCACTACCGCCATTGCGGCGCTGATCGGTATCGGCCTGACCAACCTGTTCGGTCTCACCGCCGAGGGCCTGGTGGCCGGTACCCAGGAAATAGCGCGCCTGCAAGTGATCCAGAACGACTACGCGGGTAAGGTCGCCGACCTGAATGTGCCGCAACTGCTGCTGTCGTTCATCCCACAGAATCCGTTCGCCGACCTGGCACGGGCCAAGCCGACGTCGATCATCAGTGTGGTGATCTTTGCCGCATTCCTGGGAGTCGCTGCATTACAGCTGCTCAAGGATGACGTGGAAAAGGGCCAGAAAGTAATCAACGCCATCGACACCCTGCAAGCCTGGGTGATGCGCCTGGTACGCCTGGTCATGAAGCTGACACCGTATGGCGTTTTGGCGCTGATGACCAAGGTGGTGGCCGGCTCAAACCTGCAAGACATCATCAAGCTTGGCAGTTTCGTGGTGGTGTCCTATCTCGCTCTGGGGCTGATGTTTGTCGTCCACGGCCTGCTGCTGTCGCTGGCCGGGATCAACCCGCTGCGGTTTTTCCGCAAGGTGTGGCCGGTGCTGACCTTCGCCTTCACCAGCCGTTCCAGCGCAGCAAGCATCCCGCTGAGCATTGAAGCGCAAACCCGTCGTCTCGGTATTCCGCAGTCGATCGCAGGTTTTGCGGCCTCGTTCGGCGCCACCATCGGCCAGAACGGTTGTGCAGGCCTGTATCCGGCGATGCTGGCAGTGATGGTCGCACCCACCGTGGGCATCAATCCGCTGGACCCACTGTGGATCGCGACGCTGGTGGCGATTGTGACCTTGAGTTCGGCAGGCGTTGCCGGCGTGGGCGGCGGCGCGACATTTGCCGCGCTGATCGTGCTGCCGGCCATGGGCTTGCCAGTAGCACTGGTAGCGTTGCTGATTTCCGTGGAGCCGCTGATCGACATGGGTCGCACGGCGCTGAACGTGAATGGTTCGATGACGGCCGGGGCGATTACCAGCCAGATCATGCAGCAGACCGATAAAAAGCTGCTGGATGCTGATGAGCATGCGGAATTAGCGCAGGCCTGATAGCCGGGTCAACTGTAGGAGCCCGCTCGCTCCTACAGTTCGATTCTTTCCCATACTTCAAAGTCGTACGCCGGCTTATCCCCTTGCGCCGCATTCCCTACATTCGACACCAGCTTCCACTGGCTCCGATCAAACTCGGGAAACCACGCATCCCCGTCCGGGCTCAGCGCCACGCGCGTCAGATACAAGCGGTCCGCCTGTTCCAGCCCCTGGGCATACAATTGCGCACCGCCGATCAGCATCAGTTCATCTACGCCTTGTTCAAGCGCCCACGCTTCGGCTCGCGCCACTGCAGCCTCAAGGGAGGGGAAAACCTCAGCACCTTCGAGCTTCAGATCGGTCTGACGACTGACCACAATGTTCAAGCGTCCCGGCAACGGTCGACCCAGGGAGTCCCAAGTCTTGCGCCCCATGATGATCGGCTTGCCAAGGGTAGTGGCCTTGAAGTATTTGAAATCCCCCGGCAAATGCCAGGGCATGCTGTTGTCGACGCCGATCACGCGGTTTTCACCGAGGGCTGCGATCAGGCTTAAAGGGAGAGTTTTTTTCATGGCGACGAGAATACCAGACGCACGCCCGGCATACCCCAACCGCCTTCACAGCGGTTATGCTCCAACCTCACTTGTACAACAGGACGGCGCGTGACTGCACTGAACCCCCTGCAAAAACTCTGGCTGACGGAAGCCGTACGCCTGCGCGAAGAACATGCCGGCCCCCTGCAAGACCAGGAAGCCAATCGGCTGGCCCGCAGCAGTGGCGGCGACCTGTCGACACGCATTCAAAATCGCGCCCTGTGGCTGGCCGAGCGTGACGGTCTGACCGTTGCCCTACGGCACTGGCTGCAGGGCGCGCGCCTGGCGCTGATGATACTGGCGGTGCTGGCTGTCGTCAGTGGCGCCGGCCTGGCCTTTGCCGCGCTGGGCAATGGGTTGACGCCGGTCAACGTGTTCTGGGCGCTGGGCAGTTTGTTGGGCCTGAACCTGATCCTGTTGCTGAGCTGGGTCCTGGGCCTGCTGTTTGCCGCAGATCACAGTGCCAGCCTCGGGCGCCTATGGCTGTGGCTCAGTGAAAAGCTCGCCCGTGATGCCAAGGCCGCGCAACTGGCGCCGGCGCTGCTGCTGCTCTTGCAACGACAAAAACTCAATCGCTGGGCCGTTGGCGTACTGGTCAATGGCCTGTGGCTGCTGGCCCTGCTCAGCGCGTTGGTGATCCTGTTGACCTTGATGGCCACCCGGCGCTACGGCTTTGTCTGGGAGACCACCATCCTGGGCGCCGATACTTTCGTCAGCCTGACCCAGGCCCTCGGCGCCCTGCCCGCATTGCTTGGCTTCAGTGTGCCCACCGTCGAGATGATCCGCGCCAGCGGCGATTCGGCGCTGAATATCGAAAGTGCCCGCCAGACCTGGGCCGCGTGGCTGGTAGGCGTGTTGTTGATCTACGGCATCCTGCCTCGGCTGATCTTGGCCCTGCTGTGTCTGTGGCGCTGGAAAAGCGGACGCGCAGCCTTGCACCTGGACCTCAACTTGCCCGGCTACAGCCAGTTGCGCGAACCGTTGATGCCCAGCAGCGAGCGCCTCGGTGTCAACGATACCGCGCCCGAGCAGTTGCATCAGGTAACGGCTGGTATCAGCGACCTACACAGTGATGGCGCGCTGTTAGTGGGCATCGAACTGGACGACCAGCGCTCCTGGCCACCGAAACTGCCGCCCGGCGTCAAAGATGCCGGCATCCTCGACAGTCGCGAATCGCGCAACAAATTGCTGGAACAACTGAGCCGCTTCCCGCCTGCACGCCTGGCTATCGCCTGCGACCCACGGCGCTCGCCAGATCGCGGCAGCCTGGCACTGATCGGCGAACTGGCCCGCAGCGCCAGCGCAACACGGGTCTGGCTACTGCAGGCGCCACCGGGCCAGGCCCTGGATGCCGAGCGCTTGGGCGATTGGCACACAGCCTTGCAACAACTGGACGTGCCATTTGCCGATTGCGCGCCGCTGACTTGGCTGGAGACCGGTCATGACTAAACCCCTGAAGCTTGCCGTGGTCGGCCATACCAACGTCGGCAAGACCTCGCTGCTGCGCACCCTGACTCGCGACGTGGGGTTTGGCGAAGTGTCCCATCGCCCCAGCACCACCCGCCATGTAGAAGGCGCGCGCTTGTCGGTCGATGGCGAGGCCTTGCTGGAACTGTATGACACCCCGGGCCTGGAAGATGCCATCGCCCTGCTCGACTACCTAGAACGCCTGGACCGTCCCGGTGAACGTCTCGACGGCCCGGCCCGACTGGCGCGTTTTCTGGAAGGCAGTGAAGCCCGGCAACGCTTCGAACAGGAAGCCAAGGTGCTGCGCCAATTGCTCGTCTGCGACGCTGGACTGTATGTGATCGATGCAAGGGAGCCGGTGCTGGCCAAGTACCGCGACGAACTGCAAGTGCTGGCCAGTTGTGGCAAGCCCTTGCTGCCAGTCCTCAATTTTGTCAGCAGCACCGAACACCGTGAACCGCAATGGCGCCAAGCCCTGGCACGGCTTGGCCTGCACGCACTGGTGCGCTTTGACAGCGTCGCGCCGCCGGAAGACGGCGAGCGGCGGCTGTACGAAAGCCTGGCCTTGCTGCTGGAAACCTCGCGGGGGCAACTGGAGCGGCTGATTCTTGATCAGGAGGCCCAACGCCAGGCCCGCCAGCAAAGTGCCGCCCGCCTGATCGCCGAATTGCTGATCGACTGCGCCGCCTGCCGACGCAGCGTGGTCAGCGAAGCCGAGGTCGAACAGCAAGCCATCAGCGAACTGCGCAAGGCTGTGCGCCAGCGTGAACAACACTGTGTCGAAGCGCTGCTCAAGCTGTTCGGCTTCCGCCCGCAAGACGCCGCCGCCAGTGATTTGCCGCTGCTCGATGGGCGCTGGGGTGATGACCTGTTCAACCCCGAAACCCTCAAGCAACTCGGCGTACGCGTGGGCGGCGGAATTGCCGCAGGCGCAGCAGCCGGTGCCGGCGTGGATTTGCTGGTCGGTGGCCTGACACTTGGCGCCGCCGCATTGGCCGGCGCCATCGCCGGTGGCGCGCTGCAGACCGCACGCAGTTATGGCAGCCGTCTGTTGGGCAAGATCAAGGGCCAGCGCGAGCTGACCGTCGACGACAGCGTGCTGCGCCTGCTGGCCCTGCGTCAGCGGCAATTGCTCAAGGCCTTGAACCTGCGTGGCCACGCGGCCATGCACAGCATCAAAGTCGATACGCCGCAGGACAAGACCTGGCGCGAAGGCAAACTGCCGCAGGCCCTGAACAAAGCCCGGGCCCATCCACAATGGTCGTCCCTCAACCCTCACGCCAGGCTGAGTCAGGCCGAACGCCAGGAGCAGATCGAGGCTCTGGCCCAGCGCCTGGACGCCGACTAAGCCGCCAGCAGTTGCCGAGCCTTGGCCTTGAGCACGCCAAGGTCGAGCACCGGCACATGCATTTCCTTGGCTTGTTCATCCCAATGGCGCATGCGCAGGCTCACACCACAGAGCGGATCGCGCTCAAAAGCCTGTGCCTCTTCGGCGCTCATCACGCCGCCCTGGTAGGCCAGGGTTCGACGGCTGGCTTCACTCAGGCGGGCGTAGTAATCCGGCTGGCGAAAGGTCAGGTAACGCTTGGCCTGGACGTGGTATTCCACCAGCCTGGCCAAGCGCTCGCTGAAACCGGCACGACGCAGATAATCGGCGCCCAGGCGTTCATGGCTGACCACGCCGTAGCCGCCCATGTTTTCGCTGCCTTGCCCACAGAGATGCCCGATATCGTGGAAGAACGCCGCCAACACCACCTCGTCATCACAGCCCTCGGCCATGGCCAACTGCGCAGCCTGGGACATGTGCTCGAGCTGTGACACTGGCTCGCCGATGTAATCGGCAGCGCCATGTCGTTCATACAAGCCGAAGACTTCAGTGATCACCTGTTCCGGCTGCATTACCCATCTCCCCACAGTTCGGCAATATTACGTTCGGCCATTGCCGGCCCGACGCTCATGCCGACGCCAGTGTGCATCAACGCCGCATTCACGCCGGGTGCCGCCCGCAGGAAAGAAAACGGTCCCGGGCCACGAGAACCATAGACGCCTTGCCAGCGTTCCACGACCTGAATCTCACACCCCAGGGTCTGCTGCGCCAGTTCGATCATCCAGTTATCCACCTGTTCGCCATTGAAGGGCGAAGGATCGCTGCCGTAATGGTGGGAATCACCGATGATCAGCTCACCATACGGTGTAGGGCTGATCAGCAGGTGGATACCGTTTTCGTGCAAATGTGGCGACTCCCGCAGGATTTGCGCCTGCACCGGTGCCGCCTCCGGCAGATCGGCAAACGCGCCGTAATGCACACAGCTCAAGCCCGTCAGCAGTGCATGTTGCAGGTTCAGATCCAGCCTGGGTCGCGCGCGCAGCATTTGCAGGCGGCAGATTTGCAGGTCGAACTCGGCAAGCTGACCGGCCAGCAAGGTCTGGTAGTCATGACCGGAACAGACAATGATCTGCTTGCCGTGAAAGGTCCCGGCAGTGCTATGCAACTGGCCCGGCTCGACGTCGCGCACCAGCGTGGAAAAGTGAAACTCTACCTTGAGCTCGCTGCGCAGGTAGTTGATCAGCGCAGGCAGGGCTTCGCGCGAGTACAGTTGTTGATCGTCCAGGCCATGCAGCGCGGCCCGGTGATGGCGAAACTGGCCGCCGTACAGGTCTTGCATGGCCGCGCCCCGCAGCAGATTCACCCGATAGCCATACGCCTCGGCGCGACCGGCGCAAAAGGCTTCCAGTAGATGCTCTTCGGCTTCGGTACGGGCGAACAGATACGAGCCGTTGCGCTTGAGTTGCAAGCCCGCCAATTCGGACCAACGCCCCCAGATATCGCGGCTTTCCCGCGCCAGATCAAGCATAAGACCCGGCGGCTGGCCGGTGACCAGCGCTTGGCCGAAGTTACGCACCGAGGCGCCCAACGGCGTGGCGCTGCGCTCGAAAACCTTGACCTTGAGCCCACGCCTGGCAGCAGCGTAGGCGTGGGACAGGCCGAGGATACCGGCGCCGATGATCAGCAGATCACTGTGTTGTGTCATGGCGAAATTTTCCTGGATTCGAGACCGCTATCGCGAGCAAGCCCGCTCCCACACTTGACCGGGTTTCACCGTGGAAATGAGGTCAAATTTGGGAGCGGGCTTGCTCGCGATAGGGCCATCAGCCAAACAAATAACTTACTGGCCGGCCACCTTCTCCGACTTGCCATCATAGCGCTTGCGCCATTCTGCCAGGATGTTGTCGCGGTTTTTCGAGGCCCAGGCAAAGTCGTTCTTGATCAAGCGCTGCTCGTAGTCCGCCGGCAGTTCAGTCTGCGGCTTGGCAATCCCCGGCTGGGCCAGGACGGCGAAGTTCTCCTTGTACAGCTCCATTGCCGCGGGGCTGGCGGAGAAGTCGGCAAGTTTTTTCGCCGCGTCTTCATGGGCCGTGCCTTTGATCACCGCCGTGGCTTCGATATCCCAGCCCAGGCCTTCCTTGGGCAACACGATATCCAGTGGTGCGCCCTGGCGCTTCAACTGCACGGCCGGGTATTCAAAGGAAATGCCGATCGGAAACTCACCGGATGCCGCCAACTTGCACGGTTTGGAACCGGAATGCACGTACTGGCCGATGTTCTGGTGCAAGTCATCCATGTACTGCCAGCCCTGCTTCTCACCGAAAGTCTGCAACCAGGCGCTGACATCCAGGAAGCCTGTGCCGGATGAAGCCGGGTTAGGCATGACGATCTTGCCCTTGTATTCGGGCTTGGTCAGGTCCTGCCAGCTGATTGGCTTGCTCAGGCCCTGTTTTTCGGCTTCGACAGTGTTGAAGCAGATAGTCGCCGCCCACACATCCATGCCGACCCAGGCGGGAGGGTTGGCGGCGTCACGGTAGTTCGCGCCAATCTTGTCCAGGTCTTTGGGCGCGTAGTTTTGCAACATGCCCTGCTGGTCGAGGATTGCCAGGCTGGAAGCCGCCAGTCCCCACACGGCGTCAGCTTGCGGGCGGGCTTTTTCGGCCAGCAGCTTGGCAGTGATGATCCCGGTGGAGTCGCGCACCCATTTGATCTCTACGTCCGGGTTGGCCGCTTCGAAGGCTTTTTTGTAGGTCTTCAATTGCTCGGCTTCGAGAGCCGTGTACACGGTCAGCTCGGTTTTTGCGGCAACGGCATTCAGGCTGAACGCGGTGAGCACAGCAGCGGCTAACGCCAGGGGCTTGAACATGGTGCGTTTCCTTATATGAGGACAGATTTACTGGCCAGGCGCGGTTTGGCGCCAAGCCTGGGAGCGGCGCAACAAACCGCGTGAGGTCCACGCCAGCAGCAGTGAAACGCCTGCCGAAGTGAACAGGATCAGGGTGGACATGGCCGCCGCGCCGCCGACGTTGCCGGCGTCATCCATGTTCAGGACCGCCACGGCCGCAAGGATGGTGTCGGGGCTGTAGAGAAAGATCGCGGCCGAGACAGTGGTCATCCCGGACACGAACAGGTAGCGGACAATATCCAACAGGGCTGGCAGGCAGATCGGCACCGTGACCCGCAGGTAATGGCGATACAGCGGCGCCTTGAGGGACAGCGCGGCGGCTTCGAACTCGGCATCCAGTTGGCGCAGGGCCGTGGTGGCAGTCATTTGCGCAGTGGTCAAATAGTGAGCAATGGTGCACACCACCAGCAATGTCATGGTTCCGTAAAACACGTGCAACGGGTTGCCGTTGAGGTTGAAAAAGAACACGTACCCCAGGCCCAGGACCAGGCCCGGCACCGCCATGGGTACGAAACTGAGCATGCGCAACGCCAAATTCAGGCCGCGCTGGCCACGGGTTTTTTCCATCAGGTAGGCACCGGTAAAAATCAGCGCGCTGCCGATCAACGCGGTACACAAGGCCATGGTCAGGCTGTTGCGATAGGCCAGCCAGCCGCCGCCCGCGGTGTCATTGAACTGGTAGTGATTGAGCGACAGCGACAGGTTGTACGGCCAGAACTTCACCAGCGATGAATACACCGCCATGCCGAACACCAGCAGCAGTACGGCACAGATCAGTAAAACAATCGCCAGATAACAACCATCGCGCAACCGCGACGGTGCTGGCTGGAATACTTGGGCGCGACCACTCATGGAGTCGCCGTGACGGCGGCGCAGCCACGCATCGACAGCAAAACTGAACAGCGCCGGCACCAGGAGCACCATGCCGATCAAGGCGCCGCGCCCGAACTGCTGCTGGCCGACCACAGCCTTATAGGCCTCCAATGCCAACACCTGATAATCACCACCCACCACCACGGGCACGCCGAAGTCGGTAATGGTCAGGGTAAATACCAGGCAAAAGGCGGCGAACACCGCCTGGCGCGTCGCCGGCCAGGTAATGCTGCGAAACGCACGGGCGGGGCTGGCGCCCATGCTTGAGGCCGCATCGAACAATCGCGCATCCGCCAGGGACAACGCCGACAGCAGAATCATCAGCGCATGGGGAAAGGTGTAGATCACCTCTCCCAGGACAATGCCCCAGAAGCCGTAGATATTCTCCGACAGCAAGCCGCGCAACATGCCCTGATTACCAAACAGATACACCAGGGCAATGCCCGGCAGCATCGACGGCGCCATCAACGGCAGCAATGACAACCCGCGCCAGACGGCTTTACCGGGAATCAGTGTGCGCTGCAAAGCGTAGGCAAACAGGTAGGCCAAGGGCACCACAATACAGGCCACACTGAGGGAAACCTTGAGGCTATTGCCCAGCAACCAGTGGAAGTTTGCGCTGGTGACCAACTCACGTGCCGCGACCCATCCGCCACCCTGCCCTGCCTCAGAGCTGAATCCGCGCCAGAAGATCGCCAACAGCGGCATTAGCACGGCAACGCCCAACAGGCACAACAACAGCAGCTTGCCGCCGAGGACGAAAACGCGGTCGCCGATTTCGGCGCGGGAAACCTGACGGGGCACGGGTTCGGGTAGCGGCAGGCTCATGTCGACGGCCATCTCAGGCAAACACCTGCAGGCTGCGGGGTGGCAGCGCGACCCAAATGTCCTGGGCACCCAGGCGCGGCATGGCTTCGGGCGCCAGTTCGGCCAGCAATGGATGGCCGGGCAACTGGTCCAGCTCAAAGCTCATGCGGCAGCGATTACCGAGGAAGGTGATTTCGCGGACCTTGGCCGGGAACAGATTTTCCTCATGCACCGGCGGATTGACGCTGATGGCTTCCGGGCGGCAAAACAGACGGCCCGACGCGGCTTTGCCGCAATCATCGGCCAAGCGCACATTCATCCCGCCGACCTGGGCATGGCTGGCACTGCTGCGGCTGAAAGGCAACCAATTGCCCTGGCCGACAAACTCGGCCACGAACGGTGTGGCGGGACGGTCGTAGATTTCCTGGGGCGTGGCGTACTGCTCGACCTTGCCGTTATTCATCACGGCGATGCGATCAGCCATCAGCATGGCCTCGTCCTGGTTGTGGGTGACCATCAGCGTGGTGATGCCCAGGCGACGTTGCAGTTGGCGCAACTCGGTACACAAATGTTCGCGAACCCGAGCGTCGAGGGCCGACATCGGTTCATCCAGCAGCAAAAGTGACGGTGCCGGTGCCAGGGCACGCGCCAGGGCGACCCGCTGTTGCTGACCACCGGACAATTGGCCAGGGTATTTCTTTTCGCTGCCGATCAGGCCCACCAGCTCCAGCATCTGCGCTACGCGCTTGCGCACTTCATCGCGACCGCTGCCGGCCAGGCCGTAGCCGATGTTCGCTTCAACGGTGAGATTGGGAAACAACGCGTAGGACTGGAACAGAATGCCGTAGTCCCGAGCCTGGGGTGCCAGCAGCGAAACATCCCGGTCGCCCAGGTACAACTCGCCGCTGTCCTGGCGCTCGAGCCCGGCGATACAGCGCAACAAGGTGGTCTTGCCGCAACCCGATGGGCCAAGCAGGCACACCAGTTCGCCGGCGGCGACGTCCAGGGACACATGGTCCAGCGCAGTAAAGGCGCCGAAACGCTTCTGGATACCACGCACCTTCATCGGTGCGCCGGGGTTGGTCAGGGCTGTGTTCATGGTGGCACCTCATCGAACTGATGAAGGCCATGCTAGGCCGGCAATGCGTCCCTGTTGTGGCAGAAAGGCAAAACCTGGCGATAGTGGTATTGGTGAATTTGGGTAGGGCCATAAGGAGCTGGTGACTGATCTGGCGCCATCGCGAGCAAGCCAGCACACACATCTGAATATATTCACAGATCCAAATGTGGGAGCAGGCTTGCTCGCGATGGCGGCTTCAAGACCACCCAACAACCTCAGATCGGCGACATTTCCTGCGCCAACCCCAGAAAGGCCGCCGGCAATCGCGCACCTTTTCGCTCTTTGAGGCAGTACAAGTACTCGGGGATCTGCGGTGCGTTTTCAATGGTCAGAACCCGCAATTGCGGGTCGTGGGGCACTTCCTGGCGGGCAATGATGCTGATACCGATATTGCGCAACACCGCTTCGCGGATCGACTCGCGACTGCCGATTTCCAGCAGCGGCCCGTAACTCACCCCTGCGCCCGCCAACATTTCTTCGGTCAGGCGCCGCGTGGTGGAACCGGCTTCGCGCATCAGCAAGGTATGCCCGGCCAGTGCCGTCAAAGACACATGCTCGAGTAAAGCCAATGGGTGATTGCGATGCACTGCCAGCACCAGCGGATCGGTGCCGAGCACCCGGCGAATCAGACGTGGATCATCCATCAGTTGCGACGAGGCGGCGACATCCACGCGGTAGTCTTCCAGCGCTTCGATAACCTGTTGCGAGTTACCGATTTCTACCGATACATCCACCTGGGGCAGACGCTCGCGAAAGGCTTTGACCAGATCAAGGATGTAATACGGCGCGGTGGCGGCAATCCTCAGCGCACCCTGGACCTGGCCGCTGTTGCGCAGGAAAAATTCGATATCCGCTTCCTGCTGCAACAACGCCTTGACCATCGGCAACAACCGCGCACCTTCGTCGCTGACGGTAAGGCGGCGCCCACCCCGGTAGAACAACTCAACCGAATACTGGCTTTCCAGATGACGAATCTGGGTGGTCACCGTAGGTTGGCTCAAGCCGAGCTTCTTCGCCGCCTGAGTGATGCTGCCCAGGCGGGCGACCATGTAAAACGCCTTCAGCTCGGCACTCAGCACGCCACCCTCTCATCGACTATTTGCGCAATAGGCGCAGACCATTGAATACCACCAGCAAGCTCACGCCCATGTCGGCGAACACCGCCATCCACATGGTCGCCATGCCCATGAAGGTGACCGCGAGAAAGATCGCCTTGATCACCAGCGCCAAGGCGATGTTTTGCTTGAGGATACTCGACGTTTGCCGCGAGAGCCGCACGAATGCCGGAATCTTGCGCAAATCATCATCCATCAGCGCCACGTCGGCGGTTTCGATGGCCGTGTCCGTACCGGCAGCAGCCATGGCGAAGCCGATCTCGGAGCGCGCCAGTGCAGGGGCATCGTTGATGCCGTCACCGACCATGCCGACCCGATGACCTTTGGCATACAAGGCTTCGATGGCTTGCAGCTTGTCGATGGGCAACAGATCGCCCTGGGCCTGGTCGATGCCCACCTGGGCGGCGATCGCCTGGGCGGTGTGGGCGTTGTCGCCGGTGAGCATCAGGGTCTTGATGCCCAGCTCGTGCAGTTGCTGGATGGCTTCGCGGCTGCTGTCCTTGACCGTGTCGGCCACGGCGAACAGCGCCTGCGGGCCAGACTTGTCGAGCAACAGCACCACGGACTTGCCTTGTTTTTCCAGTGCGAAGAGTTTTTCCTCAAGTGCCGGCGAGCACAGGCCCAGTTCTTCAACCAGGCGGTGGTTACCCAGGTGATAGACCTCGCCGTTGATCTCACCGCGCACCCCACGGCCGGGCAGGGCCTCGAAGTTATCCACAGCGAACATCGACAGCTTTTTATCCACTGCCGCATTGGCGATGGCCAACGATACGGGGTGATCGGAGCGCCCCGCCAGGCTTGCGGCCAGCGCTGGAGCCGTACCTTCGACATTCGGGAACAGCGCCAGGAAATCAGTCTGCACCGGTTTGCCGTGGGTAATGGTGCCGGTCTTGTCGAGTGCCAGGTAATCGAGCTTGTAACCCCCCTCCAGGTACACACCGCCCTTGATCAGGATGCCCTTGCGAGCGGCAGCTGCCAGGCCGCTGACGATGGTCACCGGTGTAGATATCACCAGCGCACACGGACACGCGACTACCAGCAAAACCAGCGCGCGGTAGATCCAGTCAAACCAGACCCCCCCCATAAACAGTGGTGGGATCAACGCCACGCCCAGTGCAAACAGGAACACCGCTGGAGTGTAGATTTTCGAGAAGCTGTCGACGAAGCGCTGCGTCGGCGCCCGGGCGCTTTGGGCCTGTTCCACCGCGTGGATGATGCGAGCCAGGGTGGAGTTGTTGGCAACGGCGGTGACGCGGTACTCCAGGGAACCGGCCTGGTTGATGGTGCCGGCGAAGACTTTGTCACCCACTGTCTTTTCAATCGGCAGGCTTTCACCGGTGATCGGTGCCTGGTCGATGGTGGATTGTCCGGCGGTGACTTCACCGTCCAAAGCAACACGTTCACCGGGACGAACTCGCACAATAGCGCCCAACTCGATGAGTTTGGCTTCCTGTTCGGCCCAACTTCCGTCCGCCTGACGTACCGTGGCCCGTTCCGGCGTCATTTGCATCAAGCCGCTGATGGCGTTGCGGGCCCGGTCCAGGGACTTGGCTTCAATCAATTCGGCCACGGTGAACAGGAACATCACCATCGCCGCTTCGGGCCACTGCCCGATCAGAATAGCGCCGGTCACGGCGATACTCATCAGGGCGTTGATGTTGAGGTTGAGGTTCTTCAGGGCAATCCAGCCCTTCTTGTAGGTGGTGAGGCCACCGCTGAGGATCGACACCAGCGCCACCAGAGCCACAACCCAGGTCGGTGCGGCGTTGGTGAAGTGGATCACCTCCGCCCCCAACGCACAGACGCCGGACAGCGCCAGAGGCCACCAGTGTTTCTTGGCAGGCGGCGGGGCGGCCGCAACACCGTCTTCGATCGGGTCGGCCTGCATTCCCAGGGACTTGATGGCCTCAATGATCGGCACGGTGTCTGGCAGATCATGGGTGACCCCCAGAATCCGGTTGATCAGGTTGAATTCCAGTTGCTGCACACCGGCAAGCTTGCCCAGTTTGTTCTGGATCAGCGTTTGCTCGGTGGGGCAGTCCATGGCTTCGATGCGAAAGCTGCTCAGGCGCGAACCGGCAGTGGTCGCTTCGCTCAGTTTTATCAGCGAAGGTGCAGCACCGCTGGAACAGCAAGAGCCGCCGTGACTTGCATGATCATGCTTTGGCACAGACGTCAATTTTGCGCCGTGCGCATGATCGTGGCTGTGGCTGTGGCTGTGGCTGTGATCGTGATCGTGATCGTGATCGTGATCGTGATCGCCGTGATTGTGCTTGTGCTGGGTATGAATGGAATCGCTCATGAATGCAGTCCGCAGAAAGTGCCTGTTGCCAAGTAAAGACCCTGTAGCCACTATAGGGTCAAGCACCCTTTTGGAGATTGCTGTCATGAAGATCGGGGAATTGGCAAAACTGACCGACTGTCAGGTAGAAACCATCCGTTATTACGAGAAAGAAGGCCTGCTGCCGCCGCCGGCCCGGAGCGAAGGTAACTACCGTTTGTACACCCAGGCTCACACCGAGCGACTGACGTTTATCCGCAACTGCCGCAGCCTGGACATGACCCTGGAGGAAATCCGCAGCCTGCTGGGCCTGCGGGATAGTCCGCAAGATCAGTGTGAAAATGTCAACGCACTGATCGACGAGCATATCCATCACGTCAAGGCGCGAATTGATGGGTTGTTGGTGTTGCAGGCACAACTACTCGACCTGCGCCAACGTTGTGGCGAAGGGCCGGGGCTTGATCAGTGCGGGATTTTGCAGCGCCTGGAAGTCAGCGGAAGTGTGGCGGCGAGCGAGGCAGCACATTCCCATGTAGGTCGCAGCCACGGCCATTGATCGTTCCCACCGCGTGGGAACGATCAAATCATTCAGATCGCCACGTCGGCCTTGATGCTTGGGTCGGCGTCGTAACCCACGATTTCGAAGTCTTCGAACTTGTAGTCGTAGATCGACTCAGGCTTACGCTTGATCACCAGTTCCGGCAGCTTTTTCGGCATGCGCCCCAGTTGGGTCTGGATCTGCTCCATGTGATTGCTGTATGCATGGGTGTCGCCGGTGGTGACGATGATCTCATGGGGGATCAGGTCGCATTGCTGGGCCAGCATGTGGGTCAGCAGCGCCAGTGCAGCGGTGTTGTAAGGCAGGCCGAGAAATACGTCGGAGCTGCGAATATACAGCTGCATCGACAGATGACCGTCATGCACGAACGCCTGGTACAGCAGGTGGCACGGTGGCAGGGCCTGCTTGCCGTTGCGCGCGTTCTCCTGGGGGCTGCGGGTCTCATCCGGCAGGTATTCGACGTTCCAGCCGTGGAACAGGATGCGGCGGCTGTTGGGGTTGGTCTTCAACGTCTCGACCATGTAGTCGATCTGGTTGATCGTGCCGCCGTCCTTGGTTGGCCAGGCGGTCCACTGCTCGCCATACACCGGGCCCAGGTCACCTTCTTCGGTGGCCCACTCGTCCCAGATCCGCACGCCGTTTTCATTCAGCCACTGGATGTTGGTGTTGCCGCTCAACATCCAGATCAGCTCATTGGCGATACTTTTGAAGTGCAGCTTCTTGGTGGTCAGCAGCGGAAAGCCGTCGGCCAGGTTATGCCGGAACTGACGGGCGAACACGGCCTTGGTGCCGGTGCCAGTACGGTCGCCCTTGGCCAGGCCATTGGTCACGACGTCGTTCAGTAGTTCAAGATATTGCTTCATGACGGTACCTGTATCGTTGAAGCCGAAGCCCGAGAGCCTCGGCATTCGAATTTAAAGCGCGGTGTTCTTGATCGTTTGTGGACGATTGTAAGCCCACCACAGCAAGCCCAGACCCGCGAGGATCATCGGGAGGCTGAGAATCTGACCCATGGTCACCCAACCGAACGCCAGGTAACCCAGCTGGGCATCCGGTACCCGGACGAACTCGACGACAAAACGGAAGATCCCGTAGAACAAAGCGAACATCCCCGATACCGCCATCGTTGGCCGTGGCTTGCGCGAGAAAAAGTACAGGATCAGGAACAGCGCCACGCCTTCCAGGGCGAACTGATACAGCTGCGATGGATGGCGCGCCAGTTGTGCCGGGTCGCTGAACGGCGGGAACACCATGGCCCACGGTACATCGGTCGGTTTGCCCCACAGCTCGGCATTGATGAAGTTACCGATACGCCCGGCACCCAGGCCAATCGGCACCAGCGGTGCGACAAAGTCCATCAGCTCGAAGAATGTCTTGCCGTTGCGCCGGGCAAACCACCAAGCCGCGATCATCACGCCGACAAAACCGCCGTGGAAAGCCATGCCGCCCTTCCAGACCTCGAAGATCAACGTCGGGTTGGCAATGTAGGCACTCAAGTCGTAGAACAGAACGTATCCCAGGCGCCCGCCGACGATTACCCCCATCGACAGCCAGAACACCATGTCGGAGAGCTTTTCCTTGGTCCAGGTCGGGTCGAACCGGTTCAAACGCCGGGAAGCCAGCAGCCAGGCGCCGCCAATGCCGATAAGGTACATCAAGCCGTACCAATGGATTTTCAGCGGACCGATGGCCAGGGCCACCGGATCGATCTGCGGGTAAGCCAGCATTGCGACTCCTTGTTAAATCATTCGTTATTGCACCGGGACCATGCCGGCGCGCGATTAAGCCAGTATTTCGTCAGAGCAACGGCATCAAATTAAAAAACTCAAGCCCACGCAAAACAGCAACCCGGCGAACAGACGCTTGAGCAAACGTGGCGACAAGCGGTGGGCGAGGCGTGCGCCGAAACGGGCGGCGACCATGCTCGTCAGGGCAATGCCCAACAATGCCGGTAAATACACGAACCCCAGACTATGCGCGGGCAGCAGTGGGTCGTGCCAGCCCAGAATCATGAAACTTAATGCACTCACCAAGGCAATCGGCAAGCCGCAGGCCGACGAAGTAGCCACTGCCTGCTGCATCGGCACGCTGCGCCAGGTCAGGAACGGTACGGTCAGCGAGCCGCCTCCCACCCCGAAAATCGCCGAGGCCCACCCGATCAAGCTGCCCACCAGGGCCAGTACCGGCTTTCCCGGCACCTGTCGGCTGGCCTTGGGTTTGACGTCCAGCGCCAACTGCACGGCGATAACCAACGCAAATACACCGATGATCTTCTGCAGATGCGGGCCGGAGATGGCTTCGGCAGTCAGCGCGCCAAAACCTGCGCCCAGCAGAATACCCAAGGTCATCCAGGCAAAGATCGGCCAGCGCACCGCGCCACGACGGTGGTGTTCACGCACGGCATTCACCGAAGTGAAGATAATACTCGCCAGGGAGGTGCCGACCGCCAAGTGCGTCAGCACCTGCGGGTCAAAGCCTTGCAAGGTGAAACTGAACACCAGCACCGGAACAATGATGATCCCGCCGCCCACGCCAAACAGCCCGGCGAGCACGCCCGCGCAGGCGCCCAGCGCCAAATACAGCAGAAATTCCATGGGAGCCCCCAAAATCGAACCGGCATGTTAACGGATGCAAAGCACTGGGTTCTATGGGTAGAGTGGGCAAAACACCAAGGGATGGCTGTATGTGCCTGATTGTTTTTGCCTGGCGACCGGATCATGCCCAGCCGCTGGTAGTCGCGGCCAATCGTGATGAATTCTATGCAAGGCCCAGCCTGCCATTGGCCCGATGGCTCGATGCGCCGCAGGTGTATGCCGGACGCGACCAGGAAGCGGGCGGCACCTGGTTAGGGGTCAATGCCGACGGGCGCTTCGCCGCCCTGACCAACATCCGCGACCCGCACCAGCCACCGGCACGCAAATCCCGCGGCGAACTGGTGGCACGATTTCTCAATGGCTCATTCTCGATCGAGGAGTATTTGGCCGACGTTAACGGCAGATCCATCGAATATGCCGGGTTCAACCTGCTGCTCGGTACGCGGGAGGAGTTGTGGCATTACAACGCCAATGACACCACTCCCACGCAACTGAAACCCGGTCTCTACGGGCTATCGAACGCCGGGCTTGATACGCCATGGCCCAAGCTGCTCAAAGCCAGGGCAGCGCTGAGCGAGGTGCTCGGCGATCCACGTCCCGAGGCTCTGCTGGATATTTTGAGTGATCCGCACACCGCGCCGTTTGCCGACCTGCCGGATACCGGAGTGGGGCTGGCGACGGAGAGCCTGTTGTCGAGCGTGTTTATCGCCAGCCCCAGTTACGGGACACGGGCGAGTACTGCGCTGATTGTGCATGCCGATGGAAGGCGGCATATGGTGGAACGCAGTTTCGGACCCCATGGCGGGCGGCTGGGTGAAGTCGAACTCCATTTCTAGCCCTGCCATAAAACCAATGTGGGAGCGAGCTTGCCCGCTCCCACATGTTGCCCCGCGCCAGGCTTTAGGTCCGGTCTAGAGGCTTTTTGCAGAGGCGGGATTGATCATCCGCGCCAACCCGAGATTTTTCAGCGCCAGTTGCAGCGAGCTGTGGATAACTTGCGGGTTGTCGATGGTCATCAGCTCTGCCAGCAAGTCCTTGGCCTTGCTCAAATTGATCTGACGCAGCATCCACTTGACCTTGGGCAAGTTGGTGGCGTTCATCGACAGGCTGTCAAAGCCCATCGCCATCAACAGTACTGCTGCAGCCGGATCACCGGCCATTTCACCGCAGATACTCACCGGCTTGCCTTCGGCATGGGCGTCACGCACAACATGTTGCAGGGCTTGCAGTACCGCCGGGTGCAGGTAGTCGTAGAGGTCCGCCACACGCGGATTGTTGCGATCCACGGCCAACAAGTATTGGGTCAGGTCGTTGGAACCTACTGACAGGAAGTCCACCTGCCGCGCCAGTTCTTTAGCCTGATACACCGCTGCCGGGATTTCGATCATCACGCCAATCGGCGGCATGGGTACATCGGCGCCTTCGTCGCGCACCTCACCCCAGGCGCGGTGAATCAAGTGCAGGGCTTCTTCCAGCTCGTGGGTGCCGGAGATCATCGGGAGCAGGATACGCAGGTTGTTCAAGCCCTCGCTGGCCTTAAGCATCGCGCGGGTCTGGACGAGGAAGATTTCGGGGTGGTCGAGGGTCACGCGAATGCCGCGCCAGCCAAGGAAGGGGTTGTCTTCCTTGATCGGGAAATAAGACAGTGACTTGTCGCCGCCGATGTCCAGGCTGCGCATCGTCACCGGTAGCGGATGGAAGGCGGACAGTTGCTCGCGATAAATCGCCAGCTGCTCCTTCTCGCTCGGGAAACGCTGGTTGATCATAAATGGCACTTCAGTGCGGTACAGCCCCACTCCTTCAGCGCCACGCTGTTGCGCCCGTGCCACGTCCGCCAGCAGGCCGGTATTGACCAGCAGCGGTACGCGGTGGCCGTCGAGGGTCACGCACGGCAATTCACGCAGGGCATCGAGGCCCTGGGACAGCTGGCGCTCTTCTTCGACCACCTCGGCGTACTGCTTGCGCAATACATCGCTGGGGTTGGTATAGACCTCGCCGTGGTAGCCGTCGACGATCATGTCGATGCCGTCGACCTTGGAATACGGCAGGTCCACTAGGCCCATCACCGTCGGGATCCCCATGGCCCGCGCCAGGATCGCCACGTGTGAGTTACCCGAACCCAATACCGAGACCAGGCCTACCAGCTTACCTTCCGGCACTTCGCCAAGCATGGTGGCGGTCAGTTCTTCACTGATGAGAATGGTGTTGTCGGGATAGACCAGGTTGGTGGTGCGGTCTTCCTGCAAATAGGCCAACAGACGACGGCCGAGGTCACGCACATCCGAGGCGCGCTCGCGCAGGTAGTCGTCGTCCATCATCTCAAAGCGATTGACGTGATCGGTGACCACCTGGCGCAACGCGCCCTGGGCCCACTGCCCGGTCTTGATCACAGTCTTGACTTCGTTGCCCAGGGACGCGTCGTCGAGCATCATCTGGTACACGTCGAACAGCGCCCGCTCTTCGGGGCGCAACTGGGTGGCCAGTTTGGTCGACAGGTTGCGCATATCGCTGCGCACGCCTTCCAGGGCAGTCTTGAACAGTTTGATTTCGGCTTCGATGTCGGTGACGGTCTTGTCCGGCACGACATCAAGGTCGGCCGGCGGCAGCATGACCACGGCAGTACCGACTGCCGCACCGGGCGAGCCGGGAACGCCGACAAACTTGGCTTCCTGAATGCCCTTGCCCTGGCGCCCCAAGCCGCGAATCGAGCCGGTAGCTTCGGCGTGGGCGATAACGCCAGCCAGCTGCGCGCTCATGGTCACGAGGAAGGCTTCTTCGCCCTCGTCGAACTGGCGGCGCTCTTTCTGCTGGATGACCAACACGCCGACAACGCGGCGGTGGTGAATGATCGGCGCGCCAAGGAAGGAGGCGTAACGCTCTTCACCGGTTTCGGCAAAGTAACGATAACGCGGGTGATCCGCGGCATTTTCGAGGTTCAAGGGTTCTTCACGCGTCCCTACCAGGCCCACCAGACCTTCATTGGGCGCCATGCTGACCTTGCCGATGGAGCGCTTGTTCAAACCCTCCGTGGCCATCAGCACAAACCGGTTGGTCTCGGGGTCCAGCAGGTAAACCGAACAGACCTGGCTGCCCATGGCTTCCTTGACGCGCAACACAATAATCCCCAACGCCGCCTTGAGATCCTTGGCGGAGTTAACTTCCTGGACGATCTTGCGCAGCGTATTGAGCATGGCTCGGGGTCGAACTCCGTCGTCAGTCGCGCGCTAAAAGGCGCGGGGCAAGCTCTTTGAGAGCGCGACGATAAACTTCGCGCTTGAATGTCACCACCTGGCCCAACGGATACCAATAACTGACCCAGCGCCAGCCATCGAACTCCGGTTTACCGGTCAAATCCATCCGCACCCGCTGCTCGTTCGAGATCAGGCGCAGGAGAAACCACTTCTGCTTCTGGCCGATGCACAGCGGTTGGCTGTGGGTACGCACCAGGCGTTGCGGCAAACGATAACGCAACCAGCCACGGGTGCAGGCGAGAATCTGCACATCTTCGCGCTCAAGGCCCACTTCTTCGTTCAACTCACGGTACAGGGCGTCTTCAGGGGTTTCATCGGGGTTGATCCCGCCTTGAGGAAACTGCCAGGCATCTTGGTTGATACGGCGAGCCCATAGCACCTGTCCGGCATCATTCGTAAGAATAATCCCGACATTAGGACGGAAACCATCGGGGTCGATCACGGCAACAACCTCGCAAACGCATGTCGCCGCATTGTTCCACAAAGCTTGTTGCAGCGGCAACGAGGCTGCTTACCTTATGTGCACTCTTGTGAAAAGACCGTATTCTGGACGCCTTTTTACAGACTTTTCAGCGAGTAACCGCAATGCGCCTGGCTTTATTCGACTTGGACAACACGCTTTTGGGCGGCGACAGTGACCACGCCTGGGGTGATTACCTGTGTGAGCGCGGGATTCTCGACCCGGTGGCCTACAAAGCCCGCAACGACGAGTTCTACCAGGATTACCTGGCCGGTAAGCTGGACAACGCAGCCTACCTGAACTTCAGCTTGGAAATCCTCGGCCGCACCGAGATGGCCCAGTTGGACGAGTGGCATCGCGACTTCATGCGCGACTGCATCGAGCCACTGATGTTGCCGCTGGCCGCAGAACTTTTGGCCAAACACCGCGCCGCCGGTGACACGCTGGTAATCATCACCGCCACCAATCGTTTTGTCACCGCGCCGATTGCCGCACGCCTGGGGGTTGAAACCCTGATCGCGACCGAGTGCGAGATGGCCGATGGCCGATACACCGGGCGCAGCACAGACATCCCGTGCTTTCGCGAGGGCAAGGTGACGCGCTTGAATAGATGGCTGGAAGAGACGGGATATACCCTGCAAGACAGCTACTTTTATAGCGATTCGATGAATGACTTGCCGTTGCTGGAGCAGGTCACACACCCGGTGGCTGTGGATCCGGATGCCAATCTGCGAGCCGAAGCCCAAAAGCGTGATTGGCCGGTGATTACCCTGCGCGGCTGATAACGCCTTCGCGAGCAAGCCCGCTCCCACACTCGACCGCATTCCAAAGGTGGAACTCGATCGAGTGTGCGAGCGGGCTTGCTCGCGAATGAAACCAACTCGGTCTCAAGTGTTAAACCGGTTTAGCCCCCATCAACCCGGCAATCGCCACAAACCCCACCAGGCTCACAATCGCCAGGGCCAGGGTGAATCTCGCGCTGCCTGTGCCGCCCAGCCGCAGGCGACTCAAGCGCACCACCAACCAGAACCAGCACAGCGCCGCCACGGTGTAGATCACGCTCGAGCCCAAAATCCAGGTCTGCCCCAACGGCCAGCCGATCAGGTGTACCAGCCACCAGCCGGTGAAAGGCATGCTCACCAGGCTTATCCCCATCAACAGCCAGATGAACACCCACGGGCGCTGCACGGTAACCGCGGGGCCCGCGCTGCGCTTGCGCCAGGCGAGGATGGCCAGAGCCAGGCCGCAGCCCAGCAACAGCACCGTGGCCACTACGTGAATGACTTTTAGGGTTGTCAGGGTTTCCATGTTCTCGATTCCTTAAAGGGCGCTCAGTCAGCGTAGTCGCTCAACCGAGGAACAGTTGATACGCCGGGTTATCACTCTCATCCCAGTACGGATAGCCGATGGCCTCCAGCGCTGCTGGCACCAGATGCCGCTCGTTCGCCGGTACTTGCAGCCCAGCGACCACCCGCCCATCGGCCGCACCGTGGTTGCGATAGTGGAACATCGAGATGTTCCAGCGTCCGCCCAGTTTGTTGAGAAAGTTGAACAAGGCGCCCGGGCGCTCCGGAAACTCGAAGCGAAACACCACTTCATTGCTGACATGCGCCGCATGTCCACCGACCATATGACGAATGTGCAGCTTGGCCAGTTCGTTCTCCGTGAGATCGAGCACCGGGAAACCCTGCTCGGTGAGGCTGGCAACCAACCCACTGCGCGGGTCGTTCTCCGGATGCGTCTGCACCCCGACAAAAATGTGCGCTTCGCTGCCGGAATGGTAACGGTAGTTGAACTCGGTGATCTGGCGCTTGCCCACGGCCTCGCAGAACGCCTTGAAGCTGCCGGGCTTTTCGGGGATGGTCACGGCGATAATGGCTTCGCGACCTTCACCCAGCTCGGCGCGCTCGGCCACATGGCGCAAGCGGTCGAAGTTAACGTTGGCTCCGGAATCGATGGCGACAAAGGTCTGGCCACTGACACCACGGGTCTCGACATACTTCTTGATCCCCGCCACGCCGAGGGCGCCGGCCGGTTCAGTGATAGAGCGGGTATCGTCGTAGATGTCCTTGATTGCCGCACAGATTTCATCGGTGTTGACCGTGATGACCTCGTCGACGTAATCCTTGCAGATGTCGAAGGTGTGCTGGCCGATCTGGGCCACCGCCACACCGTCGGCAAAAATGCCCACGACCGGCAATACCACGCGCTCACCGGCGGCCATGGCCGCCTGCAGGCAATTGGAGTCGTCCGGCTCGACGCCGATGATCCTGATCTCCGGCCGCAGATATTTCACGTAAGCCGCAATCCCGGCGATCAGCCCGCCGCCGCCCACCGGAACGAAAATCGCATCCAATGGCCCCGGGTGCTGGCGCAGGATTTCCATCGCCACCGTGCCCTGCCCGGCAATAGTGTGCGGATCGTCGTAGGGGTGAATGTAGACGTAGCCTTTTTCGTCGACCAGCTTCAGCGAATACGCCAGGGCTTCCGGGAAGGAATCACCGTGCAGCACCACTTTGCCGCCGCGCGAGCGCACGCCTTCGACCTTGATCTCTGGCGTGGTCTTGGGCATCACGATGGTTGCCTTGACCCCCAGCACCTTGGCCGCCAGCGCCAGGCCCTGGGCATGGTTGCCCGCCGACGCAGTGACCACGCCACGCGCACGTTCTTCGGCGGTCAATTGGGTCAACTTGTTGTAGGCGCCGCGAATCTTGAACGAGAACACCGGCTGCAAGTCTTCGCGCTTGAGCCAGACCTGGTTGCCCAGCCGCTCGGAGAGCTGGCGGGCAGTCTGCAGCGGGGTTTCCACGGCAACGTCGTAAACGCGCGAGGTGAGGATCTTCTTGACGTACTGTTCGAGCATCGGAAAGCATCACTGGGCGGGTTGGGCAGGGCCGAGGAGTCTAACCCGCCCTTTGGCCAAACGACCACACGAATCCATAGGTTTTGTTGGGTTATACTCGCGCCCCTCTTTAGTCCCCGCCCGTTCCGGAGCCCGCATGACCCAGGATCAACTCAAACAGGCAGTGGCCCAGGCCGCCGTCGATTTAATCCTTCCCAAACTCGACGACAAAAGCATCGTTGGTGTTGGCACCGGCTCCACCGCCAACTGCTTTATCGATGCGCTGGCCGCTCACAAGGGTGCTTTTGACGGCGCAGTCGCCAGCTCCGAGGCCACTGCCGCACGGCTCAAGGGCCACGGGATTCCAGTGTACGAGCTCAATACCGTGAGCGACCTGGAGTTCTATGTCGACGGCGCCGATGAAAGCGACGAGCACCTGAACCTGATCAAGGGCGGCGGTGCAGCCCTGACCCGCGAGAAGATCGTCGCCGCGGTGGCCAAGACCTTTATCTGCATCGCCGATGCCAGCAAGCTGGTGCCGGTACTGGGTAATTTCCCGCTGCCGGTGGAAGTGATCCCGATGGCCCGCAGCCACGTGGCCCGCGAGTTGGTGAAGCTGGGTGGCGACCCGGTGTATCGCGAAGGCGTGTTGACCGACAACGGCAACATCATTCTCGACGTGTTCAACATGCAGATCACCAACCCGGTGCAGCTGGAAACGCAGATCAACGCCATCGTCGGTGTAGTCACCAATGGTTTGTTTGCCGCGCGTCCCGCTGATGTGCTGCTGCTGGGCACCCCGGAAGGCGTGAAAACCCTCAAGGCCTAAGTACACGCAGAACCCATGTGGGATAGGGCTTGCTCGCGATAGCGATGGATCAGTCAATCAAGATATCGACTGACACCCCGCCATCGCGAGCAAGCCCGCTCCCACATTTTTGACCGCGCTTCATCCGATGGAAATGTAACAAAAACGCTACTTTTCGCTGCATCCCCTCTCCCGCCCGTCCCAATTTGTGCGCCAGGTCACGGCATCCCCAGCCATATCTGGTATCAAATCCGTTACAACTTATAGCCAGGCGACCCCCACTTCCAACAACGCGTCAATTCGCGACTGCCCCATGGAATGAGGCGCGCATTGTGCAAACGGTCCCGCCGAGCAACTCCCTCGCCCCTTCAAGGAAGACCTTGTGATAAAGCCCCTAGCCCTCGCTGTCAGCGTTGCCTGTGCCCTGATGTCGACTCAATCCAATGCCTACGACTATGGCGAGCACGCCAATGTCACCCTGGAAAAGCTGATCACCGACTACCCCGGCCGTTACCGAGGCACGGCCAATTTCGCCGGGGCCGCCGACTGGATGCAAAGCCAGATGGGCAGCGCTTATAACATCAGCCGCCAGGACTTCACCTGGAACAGCGGCAGCCGCGCCTCGCAGAACGTGGTGGCCTACGCTGCGGGCACCAAGGCGCAATACGTGGTGATCGGTGCGCACTTCGACACTTATTTCGGCCGCCCAACCCTGCAAGGCCTGGATGACAACGGCTCTGGCGCCAGCGTGCTGACGGAAGTCGCCAAAAACCTTGGCGGGCTGCAACTGGAAAACGGCCTGCAAATCGTCGGCTTTGGCGCCGAAGAGGAAGGCCTGCGCGGCTCCCGGGCGTTTGTCGATTCGTTGAGTGCCAGCCAGCGCGCCAACATGCTGGCGATGATCAACCTCGACAGCCTGATCACCGGCGACATGATGTACGCCCACGCCGGCCAGAACAGCACCGCCAATCCGGCGCTGGCGTCATTGCGCGAGCACACCCAGCAGATCGCCCGGGAGCTGGGCATCAACCTGTTCACCAACCCTGGCCTGGACCCGCAATATCCCGCAGGCACCGGATGTTGCAGTGACGGCGAAGCTTTTGAAGGGCTGAACATTCCCATCCTCTATATCGAAGCCACCAACTGGGAACTGGGGGATCTGGACGGTTACACCCAGACCGACAACCCGGCGATCCCCGGCGGCTCGACCTGGCACGATCCGACTGAGGACAACAAAGCCGTTCTGACCAACGCCTTCGGCCAGGAGCGAATCGATCAGCGCCTGCGGGACTATTCGCGCCTGCTCAGCCGCCTGGTGCTGGAACTGACCAATGCCGACCTGATGGCGTCCACGGCCTCGGGCGGCGCGGTTGCACGCAATATGCAGGACAACCTGCAGCGCCAGCACCAGAGCATGGTGCGCCTGCATGACCGGCGCTGGCTGACGCTGCAATCGGCCAGTCGTGACGTGGGCAGCTTTGACGGCGAAATTGGCGTGGATGGTGAGTTCAACCCGGACAACGGCTTTGACACAACCGCCAACCCACAAGCACGGCGCCTGGGCCTGCATGCCCTGGGCGACTATCAACTGAGCAGCAGCCTGAACATCGGCGCCAGCCTCAGTTACCTCAATGGCCGTGACAAGCTTGAACACCGAGGCAAGCTGGACAGCGACACCTGGCAAGCGGCGATCTACGCCCTGTTGAACGATGGCGGCCCAGCCTGGCTGGCAGGTGACCTGAGCGTGGGCCGCAGCAGCTTTGATTCAAAGCGCAACCTGCTGATCCAGGCCAATGGCGGCCCGGTACTGCTCAATCAACAACTTACCGGCGAGACCGACGCCTTGTCCCTGGGCGCGCGAACACTGGGCGGGTATGACTTTGACTTCGGCGCGATCAAGACCGGACCGTTTGCCGGGCTGGATTACAGTCATTACCGCATCGATAAATTCCACGAAAAACAGAACCTGCGCACTGCCCTTGAGTATCAGGAGCAATCCTTCGATTCCCTGGAAGCCAGCGTTGGTTGGCGTGTGCGCGGTGCCGTCACCCTGCCCTACGGCCTGAACCTGATGCCTTATGGGAATATCGCCTGGGTCAAGGAACTGGCCGATGGCCGGCTGGACGATCTGGACCTGAGCGCCCGCGCCGACGGCCAGGCGCGGACTGCAAGGCTCGGCGCAGTGGACAAGAGTTTTGGCCGCGCTCAACTGGGTAGCCAACTGGCTATTACCCCGCAGTTGGGGGTGTTCGCCGAAGTGAACGGTCGCCTGGGCCACGCCGAGGGCAGCCAGACCGGTTATTCGCTGGGCGTGCAGTGGATGTTCTGATCAGGGCTTTTTAAACACGTAGAACAGGTTCGGCTCACTGACCATAAAGAGCGTGCCATGGTCGTCCATGGCAATCCCTTCGGCCTGGGGCACACGTTTTTGCAGGCCATGACGACCTTTGAGCAACGAAAGGCTGCTCAAAGGTCGACCGTCGATATCCAGTTCCAGCACGAGAAATGACTCATCGGACAGCGCCAGCAGGTGGCCGCTGCGCTCGTCGTATTGCAGGCTGGACAGGTCACGCACAAACAACCCGGCATCGCGCTTGGGATTGTTGACCACATGTACGGAGTAGGTCTTTTCCGGTTTGAAATGCGGGAATCCATGCACTTCGTAGATCAGCATCGGGTCGCGTTCCTTGGCAACAAACAGGCGCTTGCCTACCGAGTCATAAGCCAGGCCTTCAAAACCCTTGTTGCCACTCAGATGCACCCCGAGTGTCATTTGCTCGGCATCGGCGGCATCCAGGAACCGAGTGTCGTCTTCCAGATGAATCTTGATCAGCCGCTGTTGGCGTTCGTCACTGATCACGTAGGTATTTTCACTGATGAACTCCACCGCCTCGGCATCGCCAAAACCCACCAAATGAATACGGCGCACGATCTTGCCCTCCAGGGACAACTCGATCAGCTCGGCATTTTTATTAGTCACGGTAAACAGGCTTTTACGCACAGGATCGTAGGTCAGCGCCGAAACGTCATCGTCCAGGCCATCGATCACCTGCGCCTCCAGCACCACCTGATAATCCGCCAGGCCGATGGAGCGCTCATCCAGCGGCTGACGCCAGACTTGCCAGTTGAACCAGGCACGCTCGAACAGACGAAATTGCTGCGCGACCACCCCAGCGGCCATCAGGGCGATCAGCAACAGGACAAAAAATGCAGGTTTGGGGCGGGCAAGTCGACGCATGGGAGCGGGCTCAAAGGAAAACTGGCGAATAGATATCACGGCCGCCTGAATTTAAACTTAAACGCGCCTGGCTGTCTGGAGAATGCCGCCCTTAGAGAAAGATCTGACGTAAACCGTCGGTTATTTCTGTCTTTCAAAACGATAAAACAGGTTCGGCTCGCTGACCATGTACAACGTGCCGCTCTCATCCATGGTCACGCCTTCGGCACGGGGGATGGTGTCCTTCAAACCGTTGAAGCCGCCGAGCAGGGTCATGAAGCTGACTTGTTCGCCGGTTTCGTCCAACTCCAGCAGCAGGTGGGAGTCGGCCGACAGCACCAGCAAATGGCCGGTACGGGGGTCCACGCTCAGGGCCGAGAGGTTGCGCATGTCCAGTTCGGTGCTGGGCAACTTCTGTTTGTCACCGGTCAGGGTCTGGCTGCCGTCGCTGCTCCACGTGAACAAGGCGGCCGGCCGTTCTTCACCCAGCACCAGTTGCTGGTTGCGTTTGTCCCAGGCGATGGCTTCAAAGGCCTTGTTCTGATCTTTGGAGGGGCCCAGGTCGTAAGTCGGGAAGTCCGCGAAGGTCAATTGACGGGTGTCGGCATCGACCTTGACCAGGGTCAGGGTGTGCATGCGCTCATCGACGATCGCCAGCACGCCGTTTTCCATCACGGTCACACCTTCCGGGTTGTTCCAGCCGACCAGCGGCATTTTGCGCAGCACGTCACCTTGCAGGCTCAGTTCGACCAGGAAGGGGTTTTTGCCCATTACCGAAAACAGGGTCTTGGTCTGCGGGTTATAGGCCAGATCCGAGGCTTCATCTTTTTCCATGCCGGGCAGCAACTTGGCGTCGATGACCGCTTGGTAGTCCGGGAGCCAGACACTCTCCTTGCGCTCGACCGGGCTTTCGAAACGCTCCAATACCCACAACACACCGCGATCGTCCCAGTGCATCGCCCAGGAAACACCATAAATGAGCGCCCCGACCAGAAACAGCCAGGAATACCAGCGCATGGCCAAGCGAGAACGACGAGGAGATTTCACAGAAGGAAGAGGCACAGCCATGGAGAGCTTTCCAGAAAGTCAGCTATAGGTGATAGCACAGGATTAACAGGCCCGCGCGCCAAAGGCTGGAGATTATCCGGACGGGGTGTGAAAAAAATGCAAAAAGACCAGGCAGCACGCGCTGCCTGGTCGACCTTCAGCGTACGCTGCTTTCGAAGCGGCTCACGCCCGGCAACTCCACCACCAACTCGTCACCCACATTCAGCGGGCCTACGCCGGCCGGGGTGCCGGTGAGGATCACATCACCGGCCTGCAGCGAGAAGCAGCCAGCCATGTGCTGGATCATCGGCACGATCGGGTTGAGCATCTGCGCGCTGTTGCCATCCTGGCGCACTTCGCCATTGATGGTCAGGCGGATGCCAATGTCGGTGAGGTCTGCAAAGCTGCTGCTCACCACAAAAGGTGCAATCACGGCCGCACCGTCGAAGGACTTGGCGATTTCCCACGGCAAGCCCTTGGCCTTGAGCTCGGCCTGTTTATCCCGCAGGGTCAGGTCCAGGGCCGGGGCGAAACCAGAAATGGCGTCCAGCACTTCTTCGCGGCTTGGCTTGGTGGACAAGGGCTTGCCGATCAGGACGGCGATTTCCGCCTCGTAGTGCACCGAACCGCGCTCTGCGGGAATGGCAAAGCCGCCTTCCATTGGCACCACGCAACTGCCCGGCTTGATAAACAGCAAGGGCTCGGAAGGCACAGGGTTGTCCAGTTCCTTGGCATGTTCGGCGTAGTTGCGCCCGATGCACACCACTTTACCCAAGGGAAAATGGATGTTGGCCCCGTCGACGTACTTGTGCTGATAGCTCATTTGACCGCTTCCTCTTTCGTGACGGTTAAACAGCGAAGATCTTGCCCGGGTTCATGATCCCGTTCGGGTCAAACACCGCCTTCACTGCCTTCATGTATTCAATTTCCACCGGGGAGCGACTGTAGGTCAGGTAGTCGCGCTTGGTCATGCCCACCCCATGTTCGGCAGAGATCGAACCGTTGTACTTCTCGACGGTTTCGAACACCCACTTGTTAACGGTGGCGCACTTGGCGAAGAACTCGTCCTTGCTCAGGTTTTCCGGCTTGAGGATGTTCAGGTGCAAGTTGCCGTCGCCGATATGGCCGAACCAGACAATTTCAAAATCCGGATAGTGTTCGCCGACGATGGCGTCGATTTCTTTCAAGAATGCCGGCACTTTCGACACGGTGACCGAAATGTCGTTCTTGTACGGCGTCCAGTGGGAGATGGTCTCGGAGATGTACTCGCGCAGCTTCCACAGGTTATGCAGTTGCGTTTCGCTCTGGCTCATTACGCCATCCAATACCCAGCCCTGTTCGACGCAGTGCTCGAAAGTTTCCAGCGCGTGATTGGCGACTTCCTCGGTAGTGGCTTCGAACTCCAGCAGCGCGTAGAACGGGCATTCGGTCTCGAACGGTGCGGGTACGTCGCCACGGTCAAGGACTTTGGCCAAGGCCTTGTCGGAGAAGAATTCGAAGGCGGTCAGGTCCAGCTTGCCCTGGAAGGCGTGCAGCACCGGCATGATCGAATCGAAATCAGTGGTGCCAAGCACCATCGCGGTCAGATTTTTTGGCGCACGATCCAGGCGCATGGTCGCTTCGACCACAAAACCCAGGGTGCCTTCAGCGCCGATGAACAGTTGGCGCATGTCATAGCCGGTGGCGTTCTTGATCAGATCCTTGTTCAGCTCAAGCACATCCCCCTTGCCGGTGACGACCTTCATGCCGGCCACCCAGTTACGGGTCATGCCGTAGCGAATCACCTTGATGCCGCCGGCATTGGTGCCGATATTGCCGCCAATCTGACTGGAGCCGGACGAAGCGAAGTCCACCGGGTAGTACAGGCCATTCTCTTCGGCGACGTTCTGCAGTTGCTTGGTGACCACGCCCGGCTGGCACACGGCGGTGCGGTCGGTGAGGTTCACGTCGAGGATCTGGTTCATGTAGTCGAACGACACCACCACCTCGCCATTCGCCGCGACCGCAGCAGCCGACAGGCCAGTACGACCACCAGACGGTACCAGCGCCACCTTGTGCTCATTGGCCCAGCGGACCACGGCCTGTACCTGCTCAATGGTCTTGGGGAAGACGATGGCGGTCGGAGCCGGCGCGAAATGCTTGGTCCAGTCCTTGCCGTAAGCCTCAAGGGAGTCGGCATCGGTCAGGACTTTGCCAGGCTCAACCAGGGTCTTCAGCTCATCAATCAGGGCAGGATGGGTCATCGACAGAACTCTCGAACAATTCATGGTCATCCTGAGAACGCTTCACGTCGCAGGAATGGGTGTTTAGCGGGGCACGTATGCTAGCATACCGCCCCCGCAGGACAGAGCCCAAGGGCGTTTCTGCGGTGACGGCTTTCCTGCCGTCCGGGTCAGTTTAAGCGGCCCGACTCCCTGCCATTTTTCTCCGGGATACAGGTTTACGCAGATGAGCAAGACTTCTCTCGATAAGAGCAAGATCAAGTTCCTTCTTCTGGAAGGCGTCCACCCATCGGCTGTCGACGTTCTGAAAGCCGCCGGGTACACCAGCATTGAGTACATCACCAGTTCTCTGCCGGAAGCCCAGCTCAAGGAAAAGATCGCCGACGCGCACTTTATCGGCATTCGCTCCCGCACCCAACTGACCGAAGAAGTTTTCGATCACGCCAAGAAGCTGGTGGCTGTCGGCTGTTTCTGCATCGGCACCAACCAGGTCGACCTCAATGCAGCGCGCGAGCGCGGTATCGCGGTGTTCAACGCACCGTACTCCAACACCCGTTCCGTTGCGGAACTGGTGCTGGCCGAGGCCATCCTGCTGTTGCGCGGCATCCCGGAGAAGAACGCTTCCTGCCACCGTGGCGGCTGGATCAAAAGTGCAGCCAACTCCTTCGAAATCCGTGGCAAAAAGCTGGGTATCGTCGGTTATGGCTCGATCGGCACGCAATTGTCGGTATTGGCCGAAGGCCTGGGCATGCAGGTGTTCTTCTACGACACCCTGACCAAGCTGCCGTTGGGCAACGCCACGCAAGTGTCGAGCCTGACCGAGCTGCTGGGCATGTCCGACATCGTCACCCTGCACGTTCCGGAAACCGCTGAAACCCAGTGGATGATCGGCGAAAAGGAAATTCGCGCCATCAAGAAAGGCGGGATCCTGATCAACGCCGCGCGCGGTACCGTGGTCGAGCTGGATGCCCTGGCCGACGCGATCAAGGACAAGCACCTGATCGGCGCAGCCATCGACGTATTCCCGGTGGAGCCGCGCTCCAACGACGACATCTTCGAAAGCCCGCTGCGTGGCCTGGATAACGTGATCCTGACTCCGCACATCGGCGGCTCCACCGCTGAAGCCCAGGCCAACATCGGCCTGGAAGTGGCCGAGAAGCTGGTCAAATACAGTGACAACGGTACGTCGGTGTCCTCGGTCAACTTCCCGGAAGTGGCCTTGCCGGCTCACCCTGGCAAGCACCGCCTGCTGCACATCCACCAGAACATCCCTGGCGTGATGATGGAGATCAACAAGGTCTTCGCGGAAAACGGCATCAACATTTCCGGCCAGTTCCTGCAGACCAACGAGAAAGTCGGCTACGTCGTCATCGACGTCGACGCCGAATACTCGGACCTGGCGCAAGAGAAGCTGCAGCACATCAACGGGACTATCCGTAGCCGCGTGCTTTTCTAAGACTTCAACCGCTGTACAAAAAATGGGAGCCCCTGCTGCAGGGTCTCCCATTTTTTTGTCTGAACAAATCTTACTTGACGTTAACCGTAATGACTTTCGAGGCTACAGTCGGGTCGAATTGCATGTGCAGTTTGTCACCTGCGACCAGTTGCAACGTGTGCTTGCCTGGTTCGAGGGTCACTTCGGTTTCGGTCTGGGCCTTGCCGTAGTGAATGACGGTGGCGGTGGCAGGGATCGGCAGGCTGGCATCCGGGAGTTCTTTCTGGTCGATCAGCAAGTGATGATGACCGGTACCTTCAGCCTGGTCAGTGGCAGGAGCCAGTTTCAGACCCTCCATGGCGAACTTGACGGTAAAGGTCTTATCCACGGTAGCGCCATCTTTGGGCGAAACGATGGACACTTCGGCGCCCGCCGGTGGAGCGCTGCGCGGGATACCGTCAGCGGCAGTAGCCAGCATCGAAACACCCAGCAGCAAGCTGGCCAGGGTTGCACGAGACAAAATAGCTTTCATTAACTTCTCCAGTTTTTCTGCGAAATCTGTAGGGTTGTGACAACTTAGTGACGAAACGTTGTCCAAGGCACTCGACACCATAGCAAAGCGGGCCTGAACGGCGTCTCGCTCATTCGATCTTTTTAGGAGTGACCATGCGCTTGTTGCCTGGCCTGTTACTTTTGCTACCCCTCATGAGCTCTTTGGCTCACGCCGAAATGTTCGATGATGTGTTTGACCGCGGGGAGCTGCGCATCGCCCTGGAGGCCGATACGCCGCCCTTCAACTTCAAGAAAGACGACAAACTCACCGGCTTCGAGGTGGAACTGGGTGAACTGCTGGCCCGGGAAATGGATCTGCGCGCTTCCTTTATCACTACCGACGACACCGATTTGCTGCCCGGTGTGGAAAGCGGCAAGTACGATGTGGCGATCAACCATATCGCTGTGACTCCTGAATTGCGGGATCGTTTCGATTTCAGCGAACCCTACAGCTACTCCAAGGCCCATCTGATTGCTCCCAAGCAGGAAAAGCCCCTGCTGGCGCGTCTTGGCGCCCTCACGAGCAGCCAGTTTGCCAGCCGCACGCAAGCAACCGAAGGCGTGGACCTGCGCAGTCAGGTCGAGCCCAAAACGCTCGGCAAGAAAGATAAGACGTTGACCCTGGCGATCCCCTTCCAGAAGGGCAACCCGGCGTTCAAGTCGAGCCTGGACAAGGCATTGCAGCGGATCAAGGCCGATGGACGGCTGGCGGCGTTGTCGCAGAAGTGGTTCGATACGGATATGAGCAGGCCCGCGAAACCCTGAGTCGACACCGGTTTGAGATGTGCTCACGCAGGCAGCGGCTGGCCAGACACCCATCGCGCGTCAAAAAGGCTCGTTACCTCGCCGACGAAACCAGCCCGTCAGGGATAGGCGCTCGCGAGTCGCGGGCAGGACTTCATGAGGCATCTCGCCTGACAGGAAAACCACCAGGCAACCGCCGGCGGGATCCACATCGTGCTCAACCCCACTCTTGAGGTACATACGCAACTGGCCGCCATGCTCGGGCAACCAGGCATCGTTCAGGTAAACCACCGCCGAAACCATGCGCCGGTCATCGTCGCGGAAGCGGTCGACATGCTTGAGGTAAAACGCCCCAGGCGGGTACATCGCGAAGTGACACTCAAATTCCTCCAGCCCGAGGAACAGACCTCGGTTCATCGCCAGCCGCAGCTTGTCCATCAGCTCGAGATAGCGATCGCATATCGCCGCCTGACCGGGCTCCAGCCATTGGATATGGTCGCCACGGATACCCTCGCGAATCTCCTGGCTTGTGCCACGCCCGACCGCCGCTGGCGCCAATTCACCTTCGGCCGCACGTTTATGGCACTCAGCCGCCAACTCCAGGGTCAGAGCCTCTGGCAGGAAGATGTTCTGCTGCGACCAGCCTTTCACGGCCAGGTCGTCGACGATGCGTAGCAGCAGCGGGTGATCAGAGGGTATTTGCATGGCGCGCATAGTATCCATACGCCTATGAATCCGACAGAGCCGCTGAGCGTGTAAATACACTTTAGTCAGGTGACTGATAGGACTTCTCGACAAATCCTACGCCCGACACGGACAATAGTGGCCGACTGACAGGAGTCCATATGCGTCGTTTGTTTTTATCCTTGCTGATGTTCTGTGCTTTGCCCGCCTGGGCAGACAGCTACGACCAATTGTATAAGGTCGCCGGCTGGCCAGATCAACGTGCGCATTTTAATGACGCCTTGAGTGCCGCCCAGCAACGTTATCGCAATAGTTTGCCGCCTGCGGTGTACCAGGCGCTGGTGGATAACAGCAACAAACGCTTCTCCCCGCAGGCCATGGATCAGCGGGCCGAAGCGCAATTGCGGGCGAAGCTGGATGACCCCGGGCCGGCCCTGGAATTTTTCCAGTCGCCCCTGGGCCGCAAGATTGTCGCCGCCGAATTGCTGGCGACTCGCCGTGACCAGTTGGCGAAAAATGCCCAGGGGCTGCCACAGATCCAGGCCGACGCCACCCGCAGCCTGATCATCGGCCATCTGGCCCAGGCCCTGCCCGCCCGTGAAGCCGGGGCAGAAGTCAGCCTGGCGATTGCCGGCATGGCCGCCGACAGCCTTAGCCAGATGATTCCCGGCCTGCTGGGCGGCGGCCAGGCGCAAGGTATGCTCAACGGCCAACGTGAGCGGTTGATGCAGCAGATCGGCAATGACTTGAATAACACGCTGCTGTACGTCTACCGGGATCTATCCGATCCGGAGCTGGAAGAGTTCGCGACGTTTGCCGAGTCGCCCCAAGGCAAGGCGTATTACCAGGCGGCGCTGGCGGCGATTCGCGCAGGGTTGGCGGTAGGCCAAAGCACCTCGAGCCTGGCTCAGTAACCAGCCAGGCCACACACCAGAACGCCTGTCAGGCCAGGTGGTCGCTCAGAAACTTGAAGTAGACCTGGCGGATTTCCGGCGCCTCGTTAGCCAAATGATGCCGCCCTTGGGGCAACATCAGTATTTGCGGCTGATCGAACTTGCCCCGCAACACCTGCAAGTTGTGCTGCCAATCCACCGTCATGTCTTCTTCGCCCTGCACAATCACCGGTCGCCGACTGCTGCGCGGTGCGGCTTCGATGTGTTTGATCCAGCGCGCCAGGGCGCCTACCCAGGCCGTCGGCAATTGTCGCGGCTGCAATGGGTCCGCCTCCAGAAATGGCCGGAAAGCGGGGTCATTGCTGTTATCGCTGAAACGTCTGGCGATGCCTTTGACGAAAGGTTTGAGCAGGTAATAGCTGAGCTGTGACCAACCCCAGGCACGCGGGCGAACCAGCGGTGACAGCAGGAATACCTGGCCTTGCGCCGGGCTGCTGGCACCATGGTTGAGCAGATGGTCCACCACAATTGCCCCGCCGGTACTCTGCCCGAACAGATGCCAGGGTTGCGGTAGTTGCAACGCCTTGGCTTGCTCGAATAGCCCCTGCATCACGGCTTGATAGACCGCGAAATCGTCGATGCTGGCCCGTGCGCCACTGGATAAGCCATGCCCCGGCAAGTCACAGGCAATCACCACGAAGCCTTGATCCAGGCCCCATTCCACGACGCTGCGATACAGGCCCATGTGGTCGTAGAAACCGTGAAACAAAAACAGAGTCGCCACCGGTTGTGCGGGCCACCACACCTGGCTGACTACCGCAAAGCCGTCGACATCAAACCGTCCCAGGCGGCTCGCCACAGGTTCCTTGCGCGCTGCCAGATCCAGGCCATAGAAGCGTTGATAGACCCGGGCCTCGGCTGAAAGCGCTTGCGCATCCACCAGGGGACGCAAGCTTTCGCGCAAGTGATCGGGGTCAAAGGTCACGGGCATAAGAGGTTCCAGACTGAGGCTCAACGCACTGAACAGGTTTTATCGAGCTGCGATATTCATCTGTCAGGGCAAGCATGGCAAGCTACGCGACTGCCGAGGACAGATCCGAATGCCCAAACCCTACCGCACCGCTCTGTTGACCAGCCTGATCATCTTGATCTGCGGTGCTGTCCTGTGGGTCGCGTATGACTGGTTCCAGGGCCGCTACCTGCGGGCATTCAGCCAACATACGGCGGTGTTTTCCGGGGATATGCTCGCACTGCCCGACGCGCTCGCCGGCCCCGGCCCCATTCGCCTTGTACATTTCTGGGACCCGGCCTGCCCGTGCAACGTTGCCAACCAACAGCACCTGGGTGAACTGATCGAGCAGTACGCGCCGCTGGGCGTGGAATTCTACGCGCTGCAAAAAACCGGCAGCCATGGCCAATTACCCACGACCCTCGGCGCGCTGAAGATCCTCACTGCCTTGCCCGGCGCCGACCAAGTGCCTGCCAGCCCGGCAGTGGGTATCTGGGATCGCAGCGGCAAGCTAGCCTATTTCGGTCCCTACAGCGAAGGGCTCACTTGTAATTCGAGCAACAGCTTTATCGAGCCGATCCTGCAAGCGCTCAACAGCGGGCGCGCGGTGAACGCAACCCACACCCTTGCGGTCGGCTGCTATTGTTCGTGGCCCAAGGATCTGTAGTCCGTCGCCCCTCTTTACTAAGGATTGTTCATGAAGCGCGTCTTGTCAGTTCTCGCCGCCCTGCTGGTACTGATCGCCCTCGCTGCCGGCTGGTACATCTACAGCAAGCAACCGACCCGCCAGGGCACGGTGCAATTGGCCAACCTGCAAGGCTCGGTCACCGTGCGCTACGACGATCGGGGCGTGCCGCATATCCGCGCCGAGAACGAAGCCGACCTGTACCGCGCGCTAGGCTATGTACACGCCCAGGATCGGCTGTTCCAGATGGAAATCATGCGCCGTCTGGCCCGGGGTGAACTGGCCGAGGTGCTGGGGGTCAAGCTGCTGGATACCGACAAACTGTTTCGCAGCCTGCGCATTCGCGACCGGGCCACGACCTATGTGGCGCAGATGGATCACCAGTCACCGCACTGGAAGGCCCTGCAAGCGTATCTGGACGGTATCAACCAATATCAGGACAGCCACGCCAGCCCCATGGAGTTCGACGTGCTGGGCATCCCCAAGCGCGCATTTACCGCCGAAGACACCATCAGCATAGCCGGCTACCTGGCCTACAGCTTTGCCGCCGCGTTTCGTACAGAACCTCTGCTGACCTACGTACGTGACCAATTGGGCAGCGACTACCTGAAGGTGTTTGATCTGGACTGGAAACCCCAGGGCGACCTCGGCCTCGCTGGCGGTGACTGGCAAGACCTTGGCGCCATCGCCCGCCTCAGCGAACAGGCATTGGCCGAACATGGCTTGCCGCAGTTCGAGGGCAGCAACGCCTGGGCCATCAGTGGCAGTCGCACCAAAAGCGGCAAACCGCTGTTGGCGGGCGATCCGCATATCCGCTTTTCAGTGCCCTCGGTGTGGTACGAAGCGCAGCTAAGCGCGCCGGGCTTTGAACTCTACGGCTATCACAACGCCCTGGTGCCCGTCGCGTTCCTGGGGCACAACAAGGCTTTTGGCTGGAGCCTGACTATGTTCCAGAACGATGATCTGGACTTGATCGCCGAAAAGGTCAATCCAGATAATCCCAATCAGGTCTGGTACCACGACCAATGGGTGGACATGAGCAGCAGCGAGCAACAGATCGCCGTCAAGGGCCAGGCACCGGTGACACTGACCCTGCGCCAGTCGCCCCACGGCCCGATCATCAATGACGTGCTCGGTGCAAATGCCGGCAAGACGCCGATTGCCATGTGGTGGGCGTTTCTGGAAACCGAAAACCCGATCCTCGACGGTTTCTACCAGCTCAACCGCGCCGACACCCTGGCCAAGGCCAGGCAGGCGGTGGCCAAGGTTCATGCACCGGGGCTCAATATCGTGTGGGCCAATGCCAAGGGCGACATCGGCTGGTGGGCGGCAGCGCAACTGCCCGTCCGGCCGGCTGGGGCCACTGCCGGATTCATTCTCGATGGCAGTACGACCCAGGCCGATAAACTGGGGTTTTATCCATTCAGCGCCAATCCCCAGGAAGAGAATCCGGCACGCGGCTATGTGGTCTCGGCCAACGCCCAGCCGGCGTCACCCACCGGCATGCAGATTCCCGGCTATTACAACCTGGCAGACCGCGGCCAGCAGTTGAATGCACAATTGAGCGATAACCGCGTGAAGTGGGATGTGGATAACAGCCAGGCCCTGCAACTGGGCACGACAACCGCTTATGGCCCACGCTTGCTGGCGCCGCTGTTGCCGGTGTTGCGTGAGGTGGTCAAGGACCCGGCAGAGTTGAAACTGGTGGACCGACTGGCCGCCTGGAAAGGTGATTACCCGCTGGCATCCGTCAGTGCCACGCTATTCAATCAGTTGCTGTTCGACCTCGCAGACGTTGCCATGCACGACGAACTGGGCGACGAGATGTTCAAGACCCTGCTCTCGACCCGCGTGATCGACGCGGCCCTGCCCCGCCTCGCGGCGTCCGCCGACTCGCCGTGGTGGGACAACCGCGCCACACCGCACAAGGAAAGCCGCGCCGATAGCGTCAGGCTCGCCTGGCAGGCCAGTCTCAAACACCTCAAGACCACTTTGGGCGACGACCCGGCGCAATGGCAGTGGGGCAAGGCGCATACCTTGACCCACGGACACCCCCTGGGCTCGCAGAAACCGCTGGACCAAATCGTCAATGTCGGCCCTTTCGCCGCCCCCGGCACCCATGAAGTGCCGAACAACCTGTCCGCAGCCATCGGCCCGGCGCCGTGGCCGGTGACCTACGGCCCATCGACCCGACGCCTGATCGACTTCGCTGACGCCGCCCATGCACTGACCATCAACCCGGTAGGACAAAGTGGCGTGCCGTTTGACAAGCACTATGCCGACCAGGCCGAGACCTACATCGAGGGTGGGTATGAGCAGGCGTATCTTGATGAAGAGGAAGTGCGGGCCAATACCCAGAGCGTCCTCAAGCTGTTGCCGGCCCGCCCCCAACAATAAAATATGGGAGCGGGCTTGCCCGCGATGGCGGTCTGCCAGTTAACAAATATGCCGACTGGTACACCGCTATCGCGAGCAAGCCCGCTCCCACATTTTCGACTCGGTTTCTTCAGCTGTGCTGATTAGACCGGCGCAGGTGCGCGGCGCTTGTCCGGCTGTTGCCAACCATCCGCTGCTGCTTCTTCGATGGCCTGCTGGATCGCTTTCTTGCGGCGCTCTTCGGCACGGCGGCTGAAGAACCACACCAGGAAGGTCACCAGCGACACCGCCAACAGGATCAGACTGGCCACGGCGTTGATCTCGGGTTTTACCCCCAGACGCACGGCCGAGAACACTTCCATCGGCAGGGTCGTGGAACCTGGACCGGAGACGAAGCTAGCCAGTACCAAGTCATCCAGGGACAACGCGAAAGACATCATCCCGCCCGCCGCAAGAGATGGTGCGATCATCGGGATGGTGATCAGGAAGAACACCTTCCATGGTCGTGCACCCAGATCCATCGCCGCCTCTTCGATCGACAGGTCCAGCTCACGCAGGCGCGCCGACACCACCACCGCCACATACGCCGCACAAAATGTGGTGTGGGCGATCCAGATGGTGACGATGCCTCGCTCCTGGGGCCAGCCGATCATCTGCGCCATGGCCACGAACAGCAGCAACAGCGACAGACCGGTGATCACTTCCGGCATCACCAACGGCGCGGTTACCAGGCCGCCGAAGAGCGTGCGGCCCTTGAACTGGCTGATACGCGTCAGCACGAAGGCTGCCAGCGTACCCAAGGCCACGGCGGCTACCGCCGTGTAGCAGGCGATTTCCAGGGAGCGCGCCACTGAGCCCATCAACTGGGTGTTGTCCAGCAGGCCCACGTACCACTTGATCGACCAACCACCCCACACCGTCACCAGCTTTGATTCGTTGAACGAATAGATCACCAGAATCAGCATCGGCAGGTAGATGAACAGCAGCCCTACGACCAGCATGAAGCTGGAGAAACTGAAGCGCTTCATACCTTGCCCTCCATCTCTTTGGCTTGGCTGCGGTTAAACAGAATGATGGGCACGATCAGGATCGCCAGCATCACTACCGCCAGCGCAGAGGCCACCGGCCAGTCACGATTGTTGAAGAATTCTTGCCACAACACTTTACCGATCATCAGGGTTTCCGGGCCGCCCAGCAGTTCCGGGATCACGAACTCACCGACCACCGGGATGAACACCAGCATGCAGCCGGCGATGATGCCGTTCTTGGACAATGGCACGGTGATTTTCCAGAAACTGTTGAAGGTGCTCGAACCCAGGTCGGACGCGGCTTCCAGCAAGCTCTGGTCATGTTTGACCAGGTTGGCATACAGCGGCAGGATCATGAACGGCAAGTAGGAATAGACCACGCCGATATACACCGCGATATTGGTATTGAGGATCTGCAACGGCTCGTTGATCAGCCCCATGGACATCAGGAAGCCGTTGAGCAGGCCGTTGTTGCTGAGAATGCCCATCCACGCATACACACGGATCAGGATCGCCGTCCAGGTCGGCATCATGATCAACAGCACCAGTACGGTTTGCATTTCCTTGCGCGCAGTGGCGATACCGTAGGCCATCGGGTAGCCGATCAGCAGGCACAGCAGCGTGCTGAAGAACGCCATCTTCAGCGAGCCCAGATAGGCTGCGATGTACAGCTCATCACCCGCCAGCAGGCTGTAGTTGGCCAGGTTCAGCACCAGTTGCAGCTTTTGCTCAACGTAGGTGTAGATCTCGGTGTACGGCGGGATCGCCACGTCAGCTTCGGCAAAACTGATTTTCAGGACAATGAAAAACGGTAGCGCGAAGAACAGAAACAGCCACAGGAATGGGATTCCGATGACCACCTGCTTGCCACTGGGGATTATGCGGTGCAAGCGCCGCTTGAGTTTCCTCATGTTCATGAGCGCAGTACCACGCCGCTGTCGTCTTCCCACCAGACGTAAACCTGGTCACCCCAGGTTGGCCGCTGGCCACGGCGTTCGGCGTTGGCCACGAAGGACTGCACCAGCTTGCCGCTCGGCAGCTCGACGTAGAACACCGAGTGACCGCCCAGATAGGCAATGTCGTGGACCTTGCCGCTGGACCAGTTGTGCTCGCAGGTTGGCATTTGGGTGGTGACCAACAACTTTTCCGGGCGAATCGCGTAGGTCACCGACTTATCTTCTACCGCTGTGGCAATACCATGGCCTACGTAGATGTTGCGATCCAGGTCAGCACACTGGAGCACCGCATGGCCTTCGGCGTCGTCCACCACCTGGGTTTCGAAAATATTGACGTTGCCGATGAACTCGCACACCAGGCGGCTGGTCGGGGTTTCGTAGATATCGATCGGGCTGCCGATTTGCGCGATCCAACCCAGGTGCATGATCGCGATGCGTTCGGCCATGGTCATGGCCTCTTCCTGATCGTGAGTCACCATTACGCAGGTCACGCCGACGCGCTCGATGATCTCGACCAATTCAAGCTGCATTTGCGAACGCAGTTTCTTGTCCAGCGCGCCCATTGGCTCGTCGAGCAGCAGCAGTTTCGGACGCTTGGCCAGGGAGCGCGCCAGGGCTACCCGTTGGCGCTGGCCACCGGACAGTTGATGGGGCTTGCGCTTGGCGTACTGGCTCATCTGTACCAGCTTGAGCATCTCGGCCACGCGCGCTTCGACTTCCGCCTTGGGGATCTTGTCCTGCTGCAGGCCGAAGGCGATGTTCTGCGCCACGGTCATGTGCGGGAACAAGGCGTAGGACTGGAACATCATGTTGATCGGGCGTTCGTAAGGCGGCATGTCGGTAATGTCGACACCGTCGAGGAAAATCCGCCCTTCGGTCGGGCGCTCGAAACCTGCGAGCATGCGCAGCAAGGTGGACTTGCCCGAACCCGAACCGCCGAGCAAGGCGAAAATTTCGCCCTTCTTGATTTCCAGGGACACGTCGTCCACGGCAATCGTCTCGTCGAACTTCTTCGTGACCCGGTCGATTTTGACCAACACCTTTTTCGGTGTCTGATCGCCCTCGAGGGCTTTCTTATAGGCGCCGGAGGCAACTGCCATTTACGAAACTCCCAACAGAATTTGCAAGTCGCCCAATACGGGCGAGCTTTGGATAGTTTGAGCTTTACTTGCCCGTCTTGACCTTGGTCCAGCTACGGGTCATCAAACGTTGCACTTTCGGGGGTAGCTCGACATTGACAAAAGTCCGGTCGAGAACCGCCTGCGGTGGGTAAACCGCTTCGTCGGTGCGTATCGATTGCTCCATCAGTTTGTCCGCCCCAGGGTTAGGGTTGGCATAACCGACGTAATCACTGACCTGAGCGATCACTTCAGGTTGCAGCAAATAGTTGATGAAGGCGTGGGCTTGCTCGACGTTCGTGGAATCCTTGGGGATCGCCAACACGTCGAACCAGAGGTTGCCGCCTTCCTTGGGAATCACGTAGGCGATGTTCACGCCCTTGCCCGCCTCGCTTGCACGAGCCTTGGCCTGGAATACATCTCCGGAAAAACCGGCGGCTACGCAGATGTTGCCGTTGGCCAGGTCCGAGATGTATTTGGAAGAATGGAAGTAGGTCACGTAGGGCCGTACTTGCAGGAGTTTTTCTTCGGCTTTCTTGTAATCGGCCGGGTTGGTGCTGTTGGGATCCAGACCCATGTAGTTAAGTACTGCGGGCAACATTTCATCGGCGGAGTCCATGAAGGACACACCACAGCTGGCCAGCTTCTTCATGTTTTCCGGCTCGAACAACATGGCCCAGGAATCGATCTTGTCGACACCCAGTACTTGCTTGACCTTGTCAACGTTGTAACCAATACCGTTGGTGCCCCACAGATAAGGCACGGCGTACTGGTTGCCCGGATCGTTCTTTTCCAGGCGCTTGAGCAGCGCAGGATCGAGATTGGCGTAATTGCTCAGCAGCGATTTATCGACTTTCTGGAACGCGCCCGCCTTGATCTGCTTGCCGAGGAAGTGGTTGGACGGCACGACCACGTCATAGCCTGTGCGACCGGCCAACAGCTTGCCTTCCAGGGTTTCGTTGGAGTCGAACACGTCATACACCGGCTTGATCCCGGTGGCCTTCTCAAAGTTGGCCAGGGTGTCGGGACCGATATAGTCCGACCAGTTATAAACATGCACGGTGGAAGCCGCCTGCACGCTGACCGCCAACGTGAGACCCGCGCCAACCAGCAAGGCTTTGCGAAATAAAGAAATTGGCAAGTGGAGGTCCTCTGAAATAGTTGGGCCTGAAGTTGTTACCCGGCAACAAAACCGGCGCGCAACTTACCCTCGATAAACCGATCCGGCAAAACTTTCTGTCATTTAATTTGTGGGAGCGAGCCTGTGTGGGAGCGAGCAAGCCCGCTCCCACACAGGCTCGCCCCCACAGGTTTCATGGCTTATTTGCCCGATTTGATCTTGGTCCAGCTGCGGGTCAGCACCCGCTGGGTAGCGGCCGGCAGATCGCTGATTGCGTACAGTTTGGCCTTCACCTCATCCGATGGATAGATGCTCGGATCGCCCGAAATGTCCTTGCTCACCAGCGCAGTGGCTGCCTTGTTACCGTTCGGGAAACGTACGCTGTTGGTGATTTGAGCCATGACTTCAGGCTGCATCAGGTAGTTCATGAACTGGTAGGCGGCGTCGAGGTTCTCGGCATCCTTGGGGATAGCGACCATGTCGTAGAAGCTGCCTGCACCTTCCTTGGGAATGCTGTAGGCGACTTTGACCTTGCCACCGGCTTCGGCCGCGCGGGACTTGGATTGCTCCAGGTCGCCCGAATAACCCACGGCTACGCAGATGTTGCCGTTGGCCAGGTCCGAGATGTACTTGGAGGAGTGGAAGTAGCCCACCGACGGACGAATCTTGAGAAACAGCGCTTCGGCTTCAGCCAGTTGTTTCTTGTCCTGGCTGTCGGTCGGGTAACCCAGGTAATGCAGGGCGGCCGGAATCATTTCGGTTGGCGAATCGAGGAAGCTCACGCCACAGCTTTTGAGCTTGGCGATATTCTCGGGCTTGAACAGCACATCCCAGGAGTCAATCTTGTCGACGCCCAGCGCAGCCTTGACCTTGTCCGGGTTGTAGCCAATGCCGATGGTGCCCCACATGTAGGGGAATGCATGCAGGTTGCCCTTGTCGCTGGCATCGCCAACGGCCTTGAGCAGGTCGGTATCGAGGTTCTTCCAGTTCGCAAGCTTGGACTTGTCCAGTTCCTGGTAAACACCCGCCTTGATCTGCTTGGCGAGGAAGTTGTTCGACGGAACCACGATGTCGTAGCCGGACTTGCCAGCCAGCAACTTGGCTTCCAGGGTTTCGTTGCTGTCAAAGACGTCGTACACCACTTTGATGCCAGACTCTTTTTCAAAGTTGGCGATGGTGTCCGGTGCGATGTAATCGGACCAGTTATAGACGTGCAGCACTTTGTCGGCGGCCTGGGCGGTGCCCGCCATCACGCCCATCATGGACAAAGCCAGGAGGGTCTTGCCAGCGTTCTTCAAACCTAATGCCTTCATTCGGTCATGCTCCAATTTTTCTTTTTTGGGCCACAGCATTCTTGTCTATAAAGAGTTGCATGTTTTGGTGGCCCAAGAGGGCAACAAAACAGGACGACAGTCTGGCAAGTTCAGGGGCCGGCTTTCAACCAAAGCCCCATTCTTTTATAACCACCCGGACGAAAAGCCTGCTGGCCGCTCCGCCCTGAGCCTAGCACTTAGCCTTGCAATGCCGCCAAAGTCAGGTCCAGGCAGTGGCGAGCCTTGGTCACCAGTTCGTCAATTTCAGCCTTGGTGATCACCAGCGGCGGCGAAATGATCATGGTGTCGCCCACGGCGCGCATGATCAGGCCATTCTCGAAGCAGAAGGTACGGCAGATCATGCCCACGCCCCTGTCTTCATAACGCTTGCGCGTCGCCTTGTCCTGCACCAGCTCGATGGCACCCAACATGCCGACACCGCGCACTTCACCCACCAGCGGGTGATCTGCCAATTCACGTAGACGCTTTTGCAAATACGGTGCCGTTTCCTCATGAACCCGGCTGACAATTTTTTCATCGCGCATGATACGGATGTTTTCCAGGGCGACCGCAGCAGCCACCGGATGGCCGGAGTAGGTAAAGCCATGGTTGAAATCGCCGCCTTCGTTGAGCACGGCTACCACTTCGTCGCGCACGATCAGGCCGCCCATCGGGATGTAGCCCGAGGTCAGGCCCTTGGCGATGGTCATCATGTCCGGCTTGAGGTCGTAGAAATCGCTACCGAACCACTCACCGGTACGACCGAAACCACAGATCACTTCATCGGCGACAAACAGGATGTCGTACTTGGCGAGGATCTCCTTGACGCGCGGCCAGTAGCTGGCTGGCGGTACGATCACCCCGCCGGCGCCCTGGATCGGCTCGGCAATAAAGGCCCCGACGTTGTCGACGCCCACTTCCAGAATCTTTTCTTCCAACTGGTTGGCAGCCCAGATGCCGAACTCTTCCGGGCTCATGTCGCCGCCTTCGCCGAACCAGTACGGCTGGGCAATGTGGACAATGCCGGGGATCGGCAAATCGCCTTGCTCATGCATGTAAGTCATGCCGCCCAGGCTGGCGCCGGCCACGGTGGAGCCGTGGTAGCCATTCTTGCGGCTGATGATGGTTTTCTTGTTTGGCTGGCCCTTGATCGCCCAATAGTGGCGGACCATGCGCAACATGGTGTCGTTGCCTTCGGAGCCGGAGCCGGTGAAGAACACGTGGTTCATGCCGGCAGGCGCGATGTCGGCGATAGCCTTGGCCAGCTCCAGTACCGGCGGGTGGGCGGTCTGGAAAAACAGGTTGTAGTAAGGCAGCTCTTTCATTTGTTTGGCAGCGGCATCGGCCAGTTCATCGCGACCGTAACCGATCGCCACGCACCACAGGCCGGCCATGCCGTCGAGAATCTTGTTGCCTTCACTGTCCCACAAGTAAACGCCCTTGGCGCTGGTGATGATGCGCGGGCCTTTCTCTTTCAACTGCTTGAAGTCGCTGAACGGCGCCAGGTGGTGATCGTTGCTCAGGGCTTGCCATTCACGGGTTTGCGGGTTGTTGCTGGACATACCAATCTCCTAGACTTTTCAGTGAAGGGCGCGCTGTCTGGCCAGCGCGCCCGGCGCATCAGACGGCGAAGAGCAGGAATTCCCGCTCCCACGAACTGATCACGCGCTTGAAGTTTTCATGCTCGGCCCGCTTGACCGCGACGTAGCCTGTGATGAATTTGTGACCCAGGTATTTCTCGATGGTCTTGCTGTTTTCCATACGCTCCAGAGCGTCCTCAATGGTCAACGGCAAGCGCAGATTGCGACGCTCGTAACCGCGTCCTACCACCGGCGCGCTCGGACTGATGCCTTCGACCATACCGATATAGCCGCACAGCAAGCTGGCAGCGATCGCCAGGTACGGGTTGGCGTCGGCACCCGGCAGGCGGTTTTCCACCCGGCGGTTCTGTGGGCCGGCATCCGGTACTCGCAAACCAACGGTGCGGTTCTCTTCACCCCACTCCACGTTCACCGGCGCCGAAGTGTCCGGCAGGAAGCGGCGGAACGAGTTGACGTTGGGGGCGAACAGCGGCAACAGCTCGGGGATGAACTTCTGCAGGCCGCCAATGTGGTGCAGGAACAGTTCGCTCTTGGAACCGTCCTCATTGGAGAAAACGTTCTTGCCAGTGGCAATATCAATGATGCTCTGGTGCAGGTGCATGGCGCTGCCAGGCTCACCCGTCATCGGCTTGGCCATGAAGGTAGCGGCCACGTTGTGCTTGAGCGCGGCTTCGCGCATGGTGCGCTTGAACACCAGGATCTGGTCGGCCAGGGACAGGGCGTCGCCGTGACGGAAGTTGATTTCCATCTGCGCCGTGCCGTCCTCGTGGATCAGCGTGTCCAGGTCCAGCTCTTGCAACTCGCACCAGTCATAGACGTCTTCGAACAACGGATCGAATTCGTTGGCCGCTTCTATAGAGAAGGATTGGCGACCGGTTTCCGGGCGACCGGAACGACCTATCGGCGGCTGCAGCGGAAAGTCCGGGTCTTCGCAGCGCTTGGTCAGGTAGAACTCCATCTCCGGCGCCACGATGGGCTGCCAGCCTTTGTCGGCATAAAGCTGGAGGACTTTCTTGAGTACGTTGCGCGGCGACAGCTCGATCGGGTTGCCTTGCTTGTCGTAGGTATCGTGGATCACCTGGGCGGTGGGCTCGATGGCCCAGGGCACGAGGAATACCGCGTTCTGGTCCGGACGGCAGATCATGTCGATGTCGGCCGGGTCGAGCAGTTCGTAATAGATGTCGTCTTCGACATAGTCACCAGTCACGGTCTGCAGCAGCACGCTCTCGGGCAGGCGCATACCTTTTTCGGCGATGAACTTGTTGGTCGGCGAGATCTTGCCCCGGGTGATACCGGTGAGGTCGCCAATCATGCATTCGACTTCTGTGATCTTGTGGTCTTTCAACCAATCGGTGAGCTGGTCGAGGTTGTTACTCATAAATGCCTCTGGGCTGGGTTTCCTGACATCCATTAAAGGTCAGGCGTTGGTTGACGCAGCATCCGCGTCGTTTGTTCAATCAGGGTAGGAGCTTACCTGCCATTTGCCGAAGCGTTGCATTCCTCACGCCAAACTTGTGCACAATCATGATCGGCACGGTGGATGAGTACCGGTCGGTGGCGGACGAGATGGCAAAGAAGAGGTCGGACCGAGCGTCAAGAATATTGACCGGTGCGTGAGCATTCACGCGAAACGCACGGACTGCGGACAAAGCCTGGCTGAAGCAGGCAGAGACGCCGAGTGGCGGCAGGTGAAACATGAAGCACCCCGGTATTATTGCTGTTATGGGTTTGAATCGAGCTTAGCCTTGTTCATTTTTTTACACAACACCCCCGTAAAAAATACAATACGGCCCGCTTTAGCCTGCGACTCCTAAGCGCTTCAAACCCAAAAAACCGCCCCAAAAAGCCCCAAAAAAGGCTTCGTGGCGCTTTTTCAGGGCAAAAAATGCCTCGCTTGACTTCGGCATGCCGTTCGGGTTGACTGAAACCAGAAAAGATCAATGATTGATATTTTTAACAACAAAGGTGTTGCATCATGTCGGTACCCCCGCGTGCCGTTCAGCTTAACGAAGCGAACGCGTTCCTTAAGGATCATCCTGAGGTTCTGTACGTAGACCTTCTAATTGCGGATATGAATGGTGTGGTGCGCGGCAAGCGCATCGAACGCACCAGCCTCCACAAGGTTTACGAGAAGGGCATTAACTTGCCTGCCTCATTATTTGCCCTGGATATCAATGGCTCGACGGTGGAAAGCACCGGTCTGGGCCTGGACATCGGTGATGCTGACCGAATCTGTTATCCAATCCCCGACACCCTGTGCAATGAACCTTGGCAAAAGCGCCCTACCGCGCAACTGCTGATGACCATGCACGAACTTGAAGGTGAACCCTTCTTCGCCGATCCGCGCGAAGTGCTCCGCCAGGTTGTAAGCAAATTTGACGACCTCGGTCTGACCATCTGCGCCGCCTTCGAGCTTGAGTTCTACCTGATCGACCAGGAGAACGTGAACGGCCGCCCTCAACCGCCCCGCTCGCCGATCTCCGGCAAACGCCCGCACTCGACACAGGTCTACCTGATCGATGACCTGGACGAATACGTCGACTGCCTCCAGGACATCCTGGAAGGTGCCAAGGAGCAAGGCATCCCGGCCGACGCCATCGTCAAGGAAAGTGCCCCGGCGCAGTTCGAAGTGAACCTGCACCACGTGGCCGACCCGATCAAGGCCTGCGACTACGCAGTACTGCTCAAGCGCCTGATCAAGAACATTGCCTACGACCATGAGATGGACACCACCTTCATGGCCAAGCCTTATCCGGGCCAGGCAGGCAACGGTTTGCACGTGCATATTTCGATCCTGGACAAGGAAGGCAAGAACATCTTTGCCAGCGAGGATCCCGAGCAGAACGCCGCATTGCGTCACGCAATCGGCGGTGTGCTGGAGACCCTACCCGCCCAAATGGCGTTCCTGTGCCCCAACGTCAACTCCTACCGTCGGTTCGGCGCGCAGTTCTACGTACCGAACTCGCCGTGCTGGGGCCTGGATAACCGCACCGTGGCGATTCGTGTACCGACCGGTTCCTCCGACGCCGTACGTATCGAACACCGCGTGGCCGGCGCCGACGCCAACCCTTACCTGCTGATGGCTTCGGTCCTGGCGGGCGTGCACCACGGTCTGACCAACAAGATCGAACCCGGAGCACCGGTGGAAGGCAACAGCTACGAGCAGAACGAACAAAGCCTGCCGAACAACCTGCGCGACGCATTGCGCGAGCTGGACGACAGCGAGGTGATGGCCAAGTACATCGATCCGAAGTACATCGATATCTTCGTCGCCTGCAAGGAAAGCGAGCTGGAGGAGTTCGAACACTCCATCTCCGACCTTGAATACAACTGGTACCTGCATACCGTGTAAGCGGTTGCTGCACCAAAAGGAACGCCGCAGGCCAAAAACCTGCGGCGTTTTTTTATGGGTTTATTCCGGGAAACCGAGCTTGCTCCCGATGAGACCCTGGCAGACAACACAGACTCCTGCTCATACAATGCCTGCTGCCTTGTAGGAGACTTCAATGACAACCCGCCCCACCGCCCCTCGCAAACCCCGTGCCCGCAGCCAGGCCCGGATCGACGCGATACTCGACGCCGCCCGCACCTTGCTGGCCGCCGAAGGCGTGGGCAGCTTGTCGATCTATAGCGTGGCTGAACGCGCGCAGATTCCACCGTCATCGGTGTATCACTTTTTCGCCAGCGTACCGGCCTTGCTGGAAGCACTGACCGCCGACGTCCACGCAGCCTTCCGCGCAGCCCTGCAAGCGCCCATCGACCACGACAAAATCCAGCACTGGCACGACCTTTCTCGCGTGGTCGAGCTGCGCATGCTGACCATCTACAGCAAGGATGCCGCCGCCCGCCAGTTGATCCTTGCCCAGCATGGCCTTACCGAAGTGACCCAGGCAGACCGCCAGCATGATCTGGAATTGGGTGATTTGATGCTGGCCGTATTCAACCGCCATTTTGAAATACCGACATTGCCGTCCGATGTCGATGTGTTTGCCCTGGCGCTGGAGTTGAGCGACCGCGTGTATGCGCGCTCGGTGCATCAACACGGGCAGATCACGCCGCGCATGGCAGAAGAAGGGATGCGGGTGTTCGATGCGTATATGGGGCTTTATTTGCCGGTGTTTTTGCCTAAGCGAGCAACTGCGCGCTGAGTAATGTGGTGTCTGGTTCGACCGCTATCGCGAGCAAGCCCGCTCCCACATTTTGAACGGTGAATAGATCCAGAAGTGTGGGGGCGGGCTTGCTCGCGATGAGGCCTGGAGACGATCACAGCTTCGCGATCGATACCTCAGTGGACTTAACAAACGCAATCACTTCACTGCCAATCACCAGCTCCAGCTCTTTCACCGAGCGGGTGGTGATTACTGAAGTGACGATGCCGGATGCGGTTTGCACGTCGATTTCCGACAACACATCGCCTTCGACGATTTCCTTGATGGTGCCTTTGAACTGGTTACGCACGTTGATGGCTTTAATAGTCATAAGATTTCTCCTTGGGTCGAAATGAGTTGCAAGTTGCTAGCTACAAGCTGCAAGTAAAAACATCCTGCTTTCTCTTGCTGCTTGTAGCTCGAAGCTTGCAGCAGCTTTACTGCGCCCAACGCAATTGCGTGGGCAGTGGTGAAACAGGTTCCGGCTCTGGTGCGATGCCAGGCAACGACAACACACGGTTAAGTACTTCGGTTTCCAGGGCCGCAAGGCGGTGAGAGCCACGAACCCGTGGGCGCGGCAGGTCGATGTGCAAGTCGAGGCCGACTTCGCCGTCTTCGATCAGGATCACTCGGTCGGCGATAGCAACGGCTTCGCTGACGTCGTGGGTCACCAGCAGCACGGTGAAGCCATGCTTGCGCCACAGGTTTTCAATCAGTTGCTGCATCTCGATCCGGGTCAGGGCATCCAGCGCACCCAAGGGTTCGTCCAGCAGTAACAAACGCGGTTGATGAATCAGCGCACGCGCCAGGGCAACGCGCTGCTTTTGTCCGCCGGACAGGGCGGTAGGCCATTCATCGGCACGCTCGGCCAGGCCGACCGCCTCCAAGGCGTCCAGTGCCTGAGGCCGCCAATTGCCCTTGAGTCCCAGGCCAACGTTATCGATGATCTTTTTCCACGGCAGCAAACGTGCCTCCTGAAACATCAGCCGCGTGTCTTCAACCGCTTCATGCAGCGCCGCAGAGCCGGCCAGCAGCTCGCCGCCGCTGGCGTTATCCAGGCCGGCCAGCAAGCGCAACAAGGTGCTCTTGCCACAGCCACTGCGACCGACCACCGCAACGAACTGGCCTGCCGGAATATGCAGGTCAATGCCCTTGAGCACTTCCCGCGTGCCGAACGATTTGCGCAACTGGCGCACCGCCAGCGGGATGCCTCGCAGCAGGCGCGGTGGTTGTTGAGCCGTCATGCCGCACCTCCCTTACTGACTTGATACGCCGGATGCCAGCGCAGCCACACCCGCTCCAGGCCCCGCGCCGCCAGGTCCGCGAGCTTGCCGAGGACGGCGTACAGCACAATCGCCAGCACCACGACATCGGTTTGCAGGAACTCACGGGCATTCATCGCCAGGTAGCCAATACCGGAACTGGCAGAGATGGTTTCCGCCACGATCAGCGTCAACCACATAAAGCCCAGGGCAAAACGTACGCCCACCAGAATCGATGGCAAGGCACCCGGCAGGATCACCTGGCGAAACAGGCTGAACCCGGACAGGCCGTAGCTGCGGGCCATTTCCACCAGTGCCGGATCGACGTTACGGATACCGTGGTAAGTGTTGAGGTAGATCGGAAACAACGTGCCGAGCGCGACCAGGAATACCTTTGCCGTTTCATCGATGCCGAACCACAGGATGACCAAGGGAATCAGCGCCAGATGCGGCACGTTACGGATCATCTGCACCGAACTGTCCAACAAACGCTCGCCCCACTTCGACAGGCCGGTGATAAACCCCAGCACCAGGCCGATGCCGCCGCCGATGACAAAACCCAGCCCGGCACGCCAGCCACTGATGGCCAAGTGTGTCCATATTTCGCCGCTGCGCACGAGGTTGATTGCCGCCTCGATCACCGCACCAGGCGCTGGCAAAATCCGTGTCGACAGCCAACCCACCGACACCGATAACTGCCAGACCGCCAATAACAGCAACGGCAAGGCCCACGGCACCAGTCGATGAGAAACGCGTTGAATACTCATCCAGACCTCAGCTCTGTGCCGCAGCTTTGGGAAGGATGTCGTTGGCTACCATCTCGCCAAACGGGCTGACGTAACCACCGCTTTTCGACAATTCTGGACGTTCGACATCCAAGTGTGGGAAGAGCAGCTCAGCCACCCGATATGACTCCTCCAAATGTGGATAACCGGAGAAGATGAAAGTATCGATACCCAGGTCTGCATATTCCTTGACCCGCGCCGCTACTGTCGGCCCATCGCCGACCAGGGCGGTGCCCGCCCCGCCGCGCACCAGGCCAACGCCGGCCCACAGGTTCGGACTGACTTCCAGGTTGTCGCGACTGCCGCCATGCAAGGCAGCCATGCGTTGCTGGCCGACCGAGTCAAAGCGCGCCAGTGAAGCCTGGGCGCGGGCAATGGTGTCGTCATCCAGGTGGGAGATCAGTTTGTCAGCCGCTTTCCAGGCTTCATCATTGGTTTCGCGCACGATGACATGCAGGCGTATGCCAAAGCGCACGGTGCGCCCCAGCTTCGTGGCCTTGGCCCTTACCTGCTCGATCTTCTGCGCTACGGCTGCCGGTGGTTCGCCCCAGGTGAGGAGCATTTCCACTTGTTCGGCCGCCAGGTCCTGGGCCGCCTCGGACGAGCCGCCAAAGTACAGGGGTGGACGCGGTTGCTGGCGCGGTGGATAGAGCAGCTTGGCGCCTTTGACACTGATGTGCTGGCCATCGTAATCCACGGTTTCGCCTTCCAGCACCCGACGCCAGATACGGGTGAATTCCACTGACGCCTGATAGCGTTCTTCATGACTGAGAAACAAACCGTCACCGGCCAGCTCTTCCGGATCACCACCGGTCACCAGATTGAACAGCGCCCGCCCACCGGACAGGCGATCCAGGGTTGCGGCCTGGCGCGCAGCCACCGTTGGAGAAATGATCCCTGGGCGCAAGGCGACGAGAAACTTCAAGCGCTGGGTCACCGGGATCAGCGATGCGGCCACCAGCCACGAGTCTTCGCAAGAACGCCCGGTGGGAATCAATACTCCGCCAAAACCAAGACGGTCCGCCGCCTGGGCCACTTGTTGCAGATAGCCGTGATCGACGGCGCGCGCGCCTTCGGCGGTGCCCAGGTAATGGCCGTCACCATGGGTAGGCAGGAACCAGAAAATATTGAGGCTCATGGAGTTGTCTCCTGAAAAAGTCGAATTACTGCGCGTTGGCAACGGAGGCAGGCGGCGTCCAGATCACGTCCTTGATGCTCAAGGGCTTGGGGATCAATTTGAGTTGGTGGAAGCTGTCGGCGATTTTCTGCTGTGCCGCGATCACTTGCGGGGTCAGGTACAACGCACCCAAGCCCTGGCGCTTCATCGACGTCAGGGTGACATCCACTGGCAGGCCCAGCAGCGGGGCAACCTGGGCGGTGACCTCTTGCGGGTTGGCCTTGGCCCAATCGCCTACCGCTCGCACTTCTTCCACCAGCGCCTTGATCACTTCGGGATGTTTTTGGGCGTAAGGCCTGGTGGCCAGATAGAACTGATGGTTATCGGCAATACCGGTACCGTCACGCAGGGTGCGGGCCTGCAGTTGCTGCTCGGCCGCTGCCTGGTACGGGTCCCAGATCACCCAGGCGTCGACACTGCCACGCTCGAACGCGGCCCGGGCATCGGCGGGCGGCAGGAACACTGTCTGTACATCGCCGTATTTCAGGCCGGCATCTTCCAGGGCGCGCACTAGCAGGTAATGCACGTTGGAGCCTTTGTTGAGGACGACTTTCTTGCCCTTGAGGTCCTGCACCGACTTGATCGGCGAGTCCTTGGGCACCAGGATCGCCTCACTGGTAGGTGCAGGCGGCTCATAAGCGACGTACAGCAGGTCGGCGCCGGCGGCCTGGGCGAATACCGGTGGAGTTTCGCCGGTTACACCAAAGTCGATGGAACCGACATTCAGGCCCTCCAGCAACTGGGGACCGCCGGGGAATTCGGTCCATTTCACTTGAACGTCCTGATCGGCCAGGCGCTTCTCCAGCGTGCCCTTGGCCTTGAGCAGTACCAAAGTGCCGTATTTCTGATAACCGATACGCAGGGTTTCGGCTGCCTGGGCTTGAACGATAACGCCGAAGGACACAGCCGCAGCAAATAGTGCGACCAGGCCACGACGCAAGATGACAGTGCGCATGGCGCTCTCCATATATGCGATGAGGGTTTTGGCTGCACCTGCTTGGCCGTTGGCGGCTGAGTAAGGTGAGTGTTACTGAATCGGGGTGGCTTAAATGCTCCAGCGAGCACTCAACAAACGATCATTTAATATCTGCGGATCAATGGGTTTCGGACGTCGGGCCATGGCGCTATAGAGCTGCTCCAGGGCTTCGCTCAAGCGTTGCTCCAGGACCGGCTCCAATCGCGCCTGGGCACTGCCTTCGCCGTAAGCAATCTGGCTGTCTTCGGCAAAGATCCCGTGGAGCAGTTCCTGGGCCTTAAGGGCCGACAGCACTGGCTTCAAGGCGTAATCCACTGCCAGCATATGAGCGATGCTGCCGCCCGTGGCCATCGGCAACACGACCTTGTGGGCCAGGGCTCGCTCAGGCAACAGGTCGAGCAAGGTTTTCAACGCCCCGGAAAACGAGGCTTTGTACACCGGCGTGGCAATCACCAAACCGTCGGCATTGGCCACTTGTTGCAACAGATCGACGACTTTCGGGCTGTCGAAGCGCGCGTGCAGCAAGTCCTCGGCCAGGAAGTCCCGCACCTGATAGCTCACCACTTCTACGCCTTGCTGCTGCAACCAGCGTCGGGAATGATCCAGCAGCACCCCGGAGCGGGAGCGTTGGCTGGGGCTGCCACCTAGTGTTACAACCAGCATGTAGGGAATTCCTTGAGCACGTGTCAGCGGTTCGCGCGTAGCGATGGCGGCTTGAGCTTTAACGATTGGGTTGAGGGGTAAGACGCAGATACGGTTTCACCGCTCGATAGCCCTTGGGGAAGCGCTGCTTGAGCTCTTCTTCATCCTTGAGCGACGGCACGATCACTACTTCATCACCATCCTGCCAGTTGGCCGGCGTGGCGACTTTGTAGTTATCGGTCAGTTGCAGCGAATCGATGACCCGCAGGATTTCGTGGAAGTTGCGACCCGTGCTGGCCGGATAGGTAATGGTCAGGCGAATCTTCTTGTTCGGGTCGATCACGAACAGCGAACGCACGGTGAGGGTGTCATTGGCGTTCGGGTGGATCAGGTCGTACAGGTCAGAGACCTTACGGTCGGCATCGGCCAGGATCGGGAAGTTGACGACAGTACCCTGAGTCTCGTTGATATCCTTGATCCACTTGTGGTGGGAGTCCACCGGGTCAACCGACAACGCGATAGCCTTCACGCCACGTTGGGCAAATTCGTCCTTGAGCTTGGCGGTGAAACCCAGTTCGGTGGTGCAGACCGGTGTGAAATCCGCCGGATGGGAAAACAGCACGCCCCAGCTATCGCCCAACCACTCGTGAAAACGAATCGTGCCGGCGCTGGAATCCTGTTCGAAGTCGGGGGCGATATCGCCCAGTCTGAGGCTCATGGTGTGGCTCCTGATGAGGTGCTTATGGAGCCTACTGTGCCTGTGGCGAAAACAATTTAAAAAGAATAAATATCGATTTATCTAGATCATTAAGGAATATAGAAATTGAGGCAAAAAAAACCTCGCAGCAGCGCGAGGTTTTTTCATCAACGGGACTTACAGGAAGCTGTAGGTGTAGTTGAAGATCAGGCGAGTTTGATCCTGGTCTTGAATACCGGTGCCGTTGCCACGATAGACGCCATGACGCAACGTGGTACCAAAGCCTTTGAGCGCGCCTTGCTGAATGGTGTAGTCAACACGCATATCGCGTTCCCACTCGGACTGGTCGCCGCCGCCGTTCTTGGCTTTGATGTTGTCACCGCGCAGGTAGGCAATCGAGGTTTTCAGGCCAGGAACGCCCAGTGCAGCGAAGTCATAAGAGTACTGGCCGAAGGTGGTGTTTTCACCTGCACGCACGAAGGAGTTAACCATGCTGTCGGTGAACAGGTAGAAGCTCGAGCCGCCGGCGCCTTCGTTGCGACCATTGCTGTCGACAACACTGCCCTGGTTCACCCAGACAAAACCACCATCATCGTTCACACGCTGGTGACCCAGCAGGAAAGCACTGCCACCCAAGGTGTAGGTGAACATGGCGCTCCAGGTCTTGTTATTGACCTCGCCTGCGTCTTTGGCGTAACCGCCGTTGTTGTTGAACTGATAGCCAGCCTGACCGTTCTTTCCGTCGGAGCTGCTGTCGAAGTAGCGCAGGTCGGTTTTGAACGACTGGCCTTCGGTGATCGGATAGACGTGAACCAGGCCCAGGAAGTGTTGCTTATAGAAGTCTTCCAGGTTGGCGTAGTAGTACTGCAGCGTTAGGTCTTTGGTGACTTTCCAGTCAGCGCCGCCAAAGCGGAACTTGTTGCTTTCCTGGGTCGCGCCGTTGACCGACAGGCCAGTGCTGTTGCTTGAGGCACGGCCAGTGGCATGCTCAAGTTGACCGGCATTGAAGGTCACGTTGTCGATTTCTTTGGAGGTGATGGTGCCACCTTCAAAGGTCTGCGGCAGCAGGCGACCATCGCTTGCGATCAGGATCGGCAGGTTCGGTGCCAGGGCGCCACCCAGGTGTGCCTCGGTCTTGGAGAAGCGAGCCTTGACATTGGCACTCGCGCTGCTCCAGCTGCTTACGGCCGAACCGTCAGTGTCGCTTGGAACAAAGGAGTTGCTGTTAGGGTGATGGCCACGGCCACCATCCAGATGAATACCGACCAATGCCTGGGCATCGATACCAAAGCCTACCGTGCCCTGGGTGAAACCAGATTGGTAGTTGAACTTCAGGCCGGTGGCCGTTTCGCGCTGATCAGCGCCCCCGTCACGCTGGTCATTATCAAAATACAGGGTCCGAGAGCTGACGGATGCCTTGCTGTCTTCAATAAAACCAGCAGCGCCAGCTTGCTGAGCCAAAACCCCAGCTGCAATGGCGAACGCCAATGTGGACTTCTTCATGTATCGCTCCTCTCGTTTCTAGTTTTTGTAGTTCTTTGGTCCAGGGTCTGACGCCCTCGATCCACAGATGCGCGATTAGCGCCAGATCGTGACTGACAAGTCAATCGCAACCTATAGGCCTACGACCTTCGTCTAATCGCAATTAATTTGGCCCATGCAGGGTAATGAGATTTCCATAAACCCAAAAAGAATTATTTCATCATTTTTTATACGGTTCAGAAATAAGCCACAGGTTAAAGCGATCGGTCCGTACGTGCCGACGCTCAAAAGCACTCATTTCCAAAAGGTATTTCTGATCAGGTTTTTAGATCGCTTAGTGTGATCGCATAAGTGCATACGTCACTCACGATCAAAAACGCGACGCCATGATGGCCAAACGCGCATCCTCTCGTCAATTTGTTACAGTTTTTGTATCGCTCCTGAATATTTTTTGCGCGACACAATGGCCTGCCCTTTGACGGCAAATTTACCGGGTGTGGCAGTCGAGATATCGGCTCAGATCAAGTTTTCTGAAGCTTTTGGCGCCGCAATGGGCGCCATAGTGACGCACCCCACCTGAAGCGGCGCGAAGAGCAAGACACTGGGACGAGCGAACTCGTCCCGGCAGGAGGCAGGTGCTTACAGAGCCTTTTCGAAGATTTTCGAATTACGCTGAAAGTTGTACAACGACGCCCTGGCCGCCGGCAGGCGATCCACGCTGCTGGGCACAAACCCCCGCTCGCGGAACCAGTGGGCGGTGCGTGTCGTCAGCACGAACAGGGTTCTCAGGCCCTGGGCGCGGGCGCGGGTTTCAATACGCTCGAGCAACTCATCACCCCGGCCACCATGGCGATACTCCGGATTGACCGCCAGGCATGCCAGCTCACCCGCGTCTGACTCGGCAATCTGGTACAGCGCCGCACACGCGATGATCATGCCTTCGCGCTCCACCACGCTGAACTGCTCGATTTCCCGCTCCAGCACTTCCCGCGAGCGGCGCACCAGAATGCCCTGCTCTTCCAGCGGGCTGATCAGGTCCAACAAGCCGCCGACATCTTCAATCGCGGCTTCGCGCACCAGTTCGAATTGCTCCTGGGCCACCAGCGTGCCGCCGCCGTCCCGAGTGAACAACTCGGTCAGCAAGGCACCATCTTCAACATAGCTGACGATATGACTGCGCCCCACGCCACCACGACACGCCTGGGCAGCGGCATCCAGCAATTCGCCCTGGTAGTTGCTGCCCAGGCGCTGCAGGTGCGCCGGTACTTGCTGTGGACGCAATTCACGTACAAGCCGGCCATTTTCGTCGATCAAGCCAAGATCTGCACCAAACAGCAGTAACTTATCCGCCCCCAGATCAATCGCCGCACGTGTGGCGACGTCCTCGCAGGCCAAGTTGAAAATCTCACCGGTCGGCGAATAACCCAACGGCGACAGCAATACGATGGAGCGCTCGTCCAGCAGGCGATTGATACCTTTGCGGTCGACCCGACGCACTTCGCCGGTGTGGTGATAGTCAATGCCATCCAGCACGCCGATAGGCCGCGCGGTCACCAGGTTGCCACTGGCGACACGCAGGCGTGAACCCTGCATCGGCGATGAGGCCATGTCCATGGACAAGCGCGCCTCGATGGCAATGCGCAGATGGCCAACGGCATCGATCACACACTCCAGGGTCGCGGCATCAGTGATGCGCATCCCTTCGTGATAATGCGGAGTCAGGCCGCGAGCCGCGAGGCGGGTTTCGATCTGCGGGCGCGAACCGTGAACCAGTACCAGCCGCACGCCCAGGCTGTGGAGCAATACCAGGTCGTGGACGATGTTGCCGAAGTTCGGATGCTCTACACCGTCACCCGGCAGCATGACCACAAATGTGCAGTCGCGATGAGCATTGATGTAAGGCGAAGCGTGACGAAGCCAATTGACGTATTCGGGCATAAAACCTGGGCCTGTAATAAAAAGCAGCCAAAAAAGGATGGATCGTTAAACGCACAGCGGGCTGATGGTTATCGTCGGAACAGGCTTGGCGACACGCTCGCTCTCCTTCTATGTACGGGGTGTGGTGAAATTAATTTATGCAGGCTTGAGGCAGTAATGTTCAATCAACTCCCGCAATAGACGCACTGTAGGCGCCAAGCGTGACATTTCAAGGTACTCACCTGGCTGATGAGCACAGGCGATATCACCAGGGCCGAGCACCAGGGTCTCGCAACCAAGGCGCTGAAGATAAGGCGCTTCGGTGCCAAACGCTACTGCTTCGGCGCGATGACCGGTCAAATGCTCCGCCACACGCACCAGTTCGACGTCTTCAGACTGTTCGAAGGGCGGGACTTCAGGGAACAGCGGCGCGTAGTCGATCTTCACCTGATGCCGCTCGGCCACAGGCCCCAGCTTCTGCCGGATTGCGGCACGCAATACTTCGGGGTCCATGCCAGGCAGCGGCCGCAGGTCGAACTCAAGCGAGCATTGACCACAAATGCGGTTGGGATTGTCCCCGCCGTGGATGCAGCCAAAATTCAAAGTCGGTTGGGGCACGCTGAATTGTGCGTTGCGATACTCCCGTTGCCAGGCCAGGCGCAGGCCACGCAGCTCGCCCATGGCGTCATGCATCGCTTCAAGGGCGCTATGACCCAGGCTCGGATCGGAAGAGTGGCCGCTCTGCCCCAGAATATCGATGCGCTCCATCATCACCCCCTTGTGCAGGCGGATGGGCTTGAGACCGGTCGGCTCGCCAATCACCGCCGCACGACCCAGAGGACGGCCGGCTTGCGCCAAGGCACGAGCGCCGGCCATGGAGCTTTCTTCATCGCAGGTGGCGAGGATCAACAGCGGTTGTTTGAACGGCTGGTCCAATAGCGGCAATACCGCTTCGATGGCCAGGGCGAAAAAGCCTTTCATGTCACAACTGCCCAGTCCTACCCAGCGGCCGTCTACTTCCGTCAGTTTCAAAGGATCGGTCTGCCACAGCGCTTCGTCGTAGGGCACGGTGTCGCTGTGCCCAGCCAGTACCAGGCCGCCCGGACCTGTACCGAAACTGGCCAGCAGGTTGAACTTGCCGGGGCTGACCTGCTGGATGTCGCAGGCAAAACCCAAATCGCCCAGCCAAGTGGCGAGCAAGTCGATGACCGGGCGGTTAGTCTGATCGAGCGAGGCCTGCGTACAACTGACCGACGGTGCGGCAATCAGCGCGGCAAACTGTTGTTTCATCGACGGTAAAGGCATGCGCGGTCTCTCGGCTTCCACAGGTGGAACTCACTATAGAACCATCTGCGCTGCACAATAAACCGTTGCGGCGCGTTGCCGGGCTCAGTCCTGTACACTGCACGGCCTTGGCAGCCACACATTTACCCGGCTGCGCTCCCGATCCTGGATTTTCCGGCCATGCAGAAAGAAACCGAAATCAAGCTCCGCGTCAGCCGCGAGACTCTCGCCGCGCTACGTGAGCACCCGTTACTGAAAAAACGCAACAAAAGTGGCTGGGAACGCCGTGAGTTGATGAACCAGTACTTCGATACTCCGGAGCGCGACCTGGCCCAGGCCAAAGTGGCCCTGCGCCTGCGCCGTGACGGCGACGAAGTGATCCAGACCCTCAAGACCCGCGGTCAAAGCATTGCCGGCCTGTCGGAACGCAATGAATACGACTGGAAGCTGCCAAAAGCCAAGCTCGATCTAAAGAAACTCGACGGCGAATGCTGGCCCGAGCAACTGGCCGAACTGGACAAAAAGACCCTCAAGCCGATTTTCACCACGGATTTCGTCCGGGAGCGCGCCGAGATTGCCTGGGGCCGTGGCAAGGCCAAGGTGGTGATTGAGGCCGCGCTGGACCTGGGTCATGTCATCGCTGGCAAGCAGAAGGAAGAAATCTGCGAGTTGGAACTGGAACTGCGCGAGGGCGAGCCCGCCGCGCTGCTGGAACTGGCGGCCGAGCTGGCGCAGACCCTGGCACTGATGCCGTGTGACATCAGTAAGGCCGAGCGCGGCTACCGCCTGTTCGACGCCAACAGCTACTCCCTGAGCCTGCCCGCCTCGACGCTGGCCCCGGAAATGCCCCTGGACGACGTCTTCGCGGCGCTGACCTGGCATTTGCTGGGCAGCAGCCAGCGCCTGGCCGAACAGTATCGCTTCAACGGCCACTGGCGCCTGCTGCAGGACTGGGTCGAGAACCTTGCCGAACTGCGCGCCCTGATCGGCAGCCTTGGTCAGGCCGCACCGCGCCAATCCACCAGCGAACTTCGCAGCGCCCTGGATGCCCTGCTGGAAGACTGGCGTCCGCTGGTTCAAGCCGGCGATGAAGATGAAGACGTGCGCAAGGCCGCACCAGAGCAGTTCATCGAAGAGTTGGGCGACGTGCGCTGGGGCCTATTCTCGCTCAACACCTCGCGCTGGCTGCTGGCCCGTACTTGGACGCTGGACCGCAATGTACGCGGCAACCGCCAGGGCGCCGCCCAGATCGCCAACTGGCTGCCACGCCTGCTGGCCGACGAAGCCGTCGCCCTGCGCCTGCCGCGCTACCAGCAACAGCCGGAAGACCTGGCTGAACAGCTGCCGCGCATCGAACGCCTGCAAGCCTGGTTGCACCATGCTCGCCATCTGCTGGAGATTCCGGAGCTTGACCGTTTGTACGGCGAGCTGAACAAGTTGGCGGCCCTGGCCAACCAACCGATCACCGATGAGTCGCTGGATGCACGTATGCATCAGGTGATTGCGGTGTATCAGAACCGGGCGTGGAAGACATTGCTGCGCCTGTAACCCCCCGGCGATATCATCGGGCTATCTGTGGTGGCAGATGGCCTGGTAAGAACCTGCAATACCATTCTGGGCGGCGGCAGCCAAGAGACGACTAGCCTTTGGAGCTACCTCAGACCGCCCAGGACGCCCACCATGCCCGTTGTGCCAGACTATCAGGATCGCCGGTTGACCCTTGAGTCTTTGCTGCCCGCCCTGAAAGCTTGCGCGCTGATCGACGACGCGATCGCCGAGCGATTGCTGAGTCTGCCCGCCAGCAGCCAGCACCCGCTGGAACGGCTCGCCAATCAGGCCCTGCCCGCTCCCTCCCGACCCGGTCAAAGCCTGTCTTTGGAAACCCTGACGCAATGGCTGGCAAGCCATGCCGGCCAACCTTATTTGCGTATCGATCCGTTGAAAATCGACGTCGCCACCGTGGTGCCGTTGATGTCTTGCGCGTTCGCCCAGCGTCATCACATCCTTGCCGTCGCCCTCGATGCCGATAGCGTGACGGTCGCCAGCGCCGAGCCTTACCTGTGCAGTTGGGAAGCCGGTCTGGCCCATGTATTGAAACGCCGTATCAGGCGCGTCGTGGCCAATCCCGAGACGATCCGGCGCTGTACCCTGGAGTTTTACAGACTGGCCAGATCGGTCAGTGGTGCCGATCAAAAACACCTCACCGCAAGCAATGCAGAACACCTGCTGAGCCTCGGCACCATGGATCAGGAGCCCGACGCCAATGACGCGCATATCGTCAACATCGTCGACTGGTTACTGCAATACGCATTTGGCCAACGCGCCAGCGATATACACATCGAACCCGGGCGTGATCGGGGCCGCGTGCGCTTTCGTATCGATGGATTGCTCCACGACGTGTATCAGTTTCCGCCCCAGGTGACGACAGCCGTGGTCAGCCGCCTGAAAAGCCTCGGACGGATGAATGTGGCCGAAAAACGCAAACCCCAGGACGGACGGGTCAAGACCAAAAGCCCCGCCGGCGACGAGGTGGAACTACGCCTGTCGACGTTGCCCACTGCCTGCGGCGAAAAACTGGTGATGCGGATCTTCGACCCTCAGGTATTGCTCAAGGACTTCCAGCAACTGGGTCTCTCACCCGCAGATCTGCAGCGCTGGCAACATATGACCGGCCAAGCCAACGGCATCATCCTGGTCACCGGCCCCACCGGCTCGGGCAAGACCAGCACGCTCTACACCACCCTCAGGCAATTGGCCACCCGCGAGGTCAATCTGTGTACGGTGGAGGACCCGATCGAGATGGTGGAACCGGCGTTCAACCAGATGCAGGTCCAGCACAACATAGACCTGACCTTTGCCAGTGGCGTACGCGCACTCATGCGCCAAGACCCGGACATCATCATGATCGGTGAAATCCGCGACCTTGAAACTGCCGAAATAGCTATCCAGGCGGCGCTGACGGGTCACCTTGTGCTATCGACCCTGCACACCAACGACGCCCCCAGCGCCATCAGCCGCCTGTTGGAGTTGGGTATCCCCCATTACCTGATCAAGACAACGCTACTCGGCGTGATGGCCCAGCGCCTGGTGCGATTGCTGTGCCCTCATTGCAAAAGGCCCGCGTCAATAAACGATGACGATTGGCGAAGCGTGACACAGCCTTGGCCGATTCCATTGCCCACGCAGGTCTTCAGTGCCAACGGCTGCGTGGAGTGTCGGGAAAGCGGCTATCACGGGCGCGCCGGCGTCTACGAGATCATGCTGATGAGCGACGGCGCCAAGGCTTTGATCAGCGCCGAAACAGACATTCAGGCCCTGCGTCGTGAAGCAATCAAGGACGGCATGCACAGCCTGAGGTTTGCAGGCGTGCGCAAAGTGGAAGCCGGACTGACAAGCCTGGAAGAAGTGATGCGGGTGACACCTGCGCTTTATTGATGAACGAGTAAAACGTTCTTATCTTTGACAAGCCCGTTACACTCAACAAAACCGGTGTCAGCTCCCTCAACCAGACAAGGAATCGTTATGCAGATCGGTACCGTTCTTCTCCTCTTCGTAGGCTTGGCCATTGCCATCCTCTTCATGGGTTTCAAAGTTGTTCCGCAGGGCTACCAGTGGACCGTCGAGCGCTTCGGTCGCTACACCAACACCCTCAAGCCCGGCCTGAACATCATTATCCCCGTGATGGATCGTATCGGTCGCAAGATCAACGTGATGGAAAGCGTGCTGGATATTCCGCCCCAGGAGGTCATCACCGCCGACAACGCCACGGTGCAGATCGACGCGGTGTGTTTCTTCCAGGTAGTCAACACGGCCCAGGCCGCCTATGAGGTGAATAACCTGGAACACGCCATCCGCAACCTGCTGCAGACCAACATCCGTACGGTGCTCGGCTCCATGGAGCTGGACGCCATGCTCAGCCAACGGGATGGAATCAACGAAAAACTGCTGCGCACCGTCGACGAAGCCACCGCGCCGTGGGGCATCAAGATCACCCGTATCGAGATAAAGGACATCAGCCCGCCTGCGGACCTGATGGCAGCCATGTCCGGACAGATGAAAGCCGAGCGGATCAAGCGTGCACAGATCCTCGAAGCCGAAGGCCTGCGGGCATCGGCAATCTTGACCGCGGAAGGCAAAAAACAAGCGCAGATTCTTGAAGCTGAAGGTAGTCGCCAGGCGGCGTTCCTGGAGTCAGAGGCCCGCGAGCGTCAGGCCGAAGCCGAAGCCCGGGCGACGCAGGTGGTATCGGAGGCTATCGCCTCGGGTAACGTGCAGGCGGTTAACTACTTTGTCGCCCAGAAATACATCGATGCCTTGGGCAAACTCGCCTCGGCCAATAACAGCAAAGTGATCCTGATGCCGCTGGAAGCCAGTCAGGTCATCGGCGCGGTGGGCGGCATCGGCGAAATCGTCAAGGCCACGTTCGACAACAAGAAAGCCTGAGGCAAGCGTCATGTGGGAGTTCTTGCAACACCTGTCGTTTTGGGATTGGCTGGCGCTGGGCACGGTCCTGTTGATCCTTGAGGTCTTCGGGACCGGCGGTTACCTGTTGTGGATGGGGATCGCGGCCGCCGCCGTGGGCGTGCTCAAGTTCCTGATCCCGGGGCTGGGGCTGGAACTGCAACTACTGCTGTTTGCCGTGCTGTCGATCCTGACGGCGGTGTATTGGTGGAAACGCCAGCGCAGCGCCGCCAAGGTCAGTGACCAGCCGGGGCTTAACATGCGTGGATCGCAGCTGCTTGGCCGCACTTTTGTAGTACATGAGGCGATTGTCGACGGCCGAGGCAAAATCAAGGTGGGCGACGGTGTCTGGATGGTCACCGGCCCGGATGCACCCAGAGGGGCCCAAGTGCGGGTGGTTGGCCAGGACGGCGTGACTTTACAGATCGAAACTGTTTAGTCAGTCACGGAACTAGGCTGGGTTATTTACAATCAAACCGTTCAGATAACCTAGTCGGAGTCACCCATCATGCGTCTTAAATATGCTGTCGCTACCCTTGCCGTGCTGTCCCTTCCCGTCGGTTCGGCAATGGCCGACAGCTTCTGGCGTAATGTCATCTCGTCTGGCGCCACCACTGGCTCGACGTACTTGACGTTCAAGGACCACAAGCTGGTAGTCGCCGCCCAGGACGATGCTGGCAGTTTCGTCGCCAGCGACGGCAGCATCCGGGGCCCTTACCTGGAAGCTGCGATGCAGAAAGTACGCGCAGACAACCCAGGCCTGAAAGCCACGGATATGGAACTGGCCAACGCTATCCTGGCCAAAAACGCCATCGCTGCCGAGTAACACCGCTGGATGAAAAAGCCGCTTTTAATATAGCGGCTTTTTTTCGCCTGTCAGTCGACAGCGCGTTCACAGACGACAGGCTATATTCAGTCACTCCGTGTAAACATGCCGGGGTAAAAGCAGCTTTCAACCCTGGTCCTTTTGAAACGGATGCCTTTCTCGTCATGAGCCAATTGCCCTTTCTACCTTTTTCCAAACCCACCATCGATGAAGCCACGATTGCGGCGGTCGGTGATGTGTTGCGCTCTGGCTGGATAACCAGCGGGCCGAAGGTGCAGGCGTTTGAAGCGCAATTGTCGGAATATTTCGGCGGCAGGCCAGTACGCACCTTCAACTCTGGCACTTGCACCATGGAAATTGCCCTGCGCATTGCCGGTGTAGGGCCTGGTGATGAGGTCATCACCACGCCTGTTTCCTGGGTGGCAACAGCCAACGTGATTCTTGAGGTAGGCGCCACTGTGGTATTTGCCGACATCGATCCGGTCACTCGCAATATTGACCTCGCTCAAGTTGAAGCTGCGATCACGCCACGTACCAAGGCAATTATTCCGGTCTACCTGGCTGGGCTGCCGCTGGATATGCCGAAGCTCTACACACTGGCCGACAAGTACGGTTTACGTATCGTGGAGGATGCCGCCCAAGCGCTGGGGGCCAGCTGGAACGGCCAGCGTATTGGCGCCACCGGCGACCTGGTGTCGTTCAGCTTCCAGGCCAACAAGAACATCACCTGCTCCGAAGGTGGTTGCCTGGTATTGAATAACTGCGATGAAGCACGGCTTGCGGAAAAATACCGCCTGCAAGGCGTGACGCGCAGTGGCTTCGACGGCCTGGATGTGGACGTACTGGGCGGCAAGTTCAATATGACCGATATCGCTGCAGCCATTGGTTTGGGGCAGTTTGCCCATATCGAGGAGGTCACGGCCCATCGCCGCGAACTGGCTCGTCATTACTTCAAGTGCTTTGGTAGTGGCTTTGAGCAAACCTACGGCGCGCAATTACCGCCGGCAGATTTTGAAAACAGCAACTGGCACCTGTTCCAACTGGTGCTGCCTGAGCGTCAGGACGACCTGCCCGCACGCGCCACGTTCATGGAACAGATGCAGGCCCACGGCGTAGGCATTGGCTATCACTACCCTCCCATCCATCTGCTGAGCCTGTATCGGGAGCAGGGATTCACGGAAGGCATGTTCAAGGTGGCGGAAAAAGTCGGGCGCTTGATTGTGTCGCTGCCAATTTTCACGGCAATGACCAAGGGGGATGTGGAACGGGTTGTAGCGACGGTCAAAGCGGTACTGAAAACCCATGGTTGATACAGTTCAGTGTGGGAGCGGGCTTGCTCGCGATTGCGGCGGGTCAGTCGCCGGATGTATTGGCTGACACAGCGCAATCGCGAGCAAGCCCGCTCCCAGTGGGATTTGCGTTTACGCGCCGATGGCGGCTCTGTAGCCGGCGGCATCCAGCAGTTTGTCTAGGTCAGCCAGGTTGCTTGGCTTGAGCTTGAAGATCCAGGCGCCATAAGGGTCGGAGTTCAGCAACTCAGGGTTGTCGGTCAAGGCGTTATTGACTGCGACTACTTCGCCAGCAATCGGTGAGTAGATATCCGAAGCGGCCTTTACTGACTCAACCACCCCAGCCTGATCGGCTGCGCCAAACGCGGTGCCGACTTCGGTCAACTCAACGTACACCACGTCGCCCAGCGCTTCCTGAGCATAATCGGAGATACCGACAGTCACGGTACCGTCGGTTTCCAGACGTGCCCACTCGTGGCTTTCGGCAAAACGCAGTTCGGCAGGGATATCGCTCATAGTCTGTGTCCTCAAAAAGAAATGTCAGCGGCCATTGGCCTGCCAAAAAGGTTAGATCAAGGTTTTGCCATGGCGCACGAAGGTCGGCTTGACCACTCGCACCGGGTACCATTTACCGCGGATTTCCACCTCGGCGCGGTCGGCAGTCGCCATCGGTACACGCGCCAGGGCAATGGATTTGCTCAGCGTAGGAGAGAAACTACCACTGGTGATCTCTCCTTCGCCAACATTGGCGATACGAACCACTTGATGAGCACGTAAAACTCCACGTTCTTCCAGTACCAGACCTACCAGCTTGAGCCTCACACCCGCCGCCCGCTCGGCTTCCAGGGCAGCACGACCAATGAAGTCACGGCTTGCAGGTTCCCAGGCAATGCTCCAGCCCATGTTGGCGGCGAGTGGTGACACTTTCTGATGAATATCCTGACCGTAGAGGTTCATCCCAGCCTCAAGACGCAGGGTGTCACGTGCGCCAAGGCCGATCGGCGAGATGCCAGCCCCGACCAGATCGTTGAAGAATGCCGGGGCCTGGCTCGCAGGCAGGACAATTTCCAGACCATCCTCGCCGGTGTAGCCCGTGCGAGCGATAAACCAGTCGCCGTCAGCGTGGCCTTCAAAGGGTTTGAGCTGATGAATCAAGGTAGCGCGGGCTTGGGTCACCAATTCAGCGATCTTTTGCCGGGCATGCGGGCCCTGAATAGCGAGCATGGCCAGTTCGGACCGCTCGTGGAGTTGCACCAGATAGCTACCGAGTTGCGCCTGCATCCAGGCAAGGTCCTGGTCGCGGGTAGCGGCGTTGACGACCAGCCGGTACCCGTCTTCGATGCGGTAGACGATCATATCGTCCACCACCCCGCCCTGTTCGTTGAGCATGGCGCTGTACAACGCGCGGCCGCAGCGGTGCAGACGATCAACGTCGTTGGCCAGCAAATGCTGGAGCCATTCCTTGGCCTGGAGGCCTGTGACATCGATCACGGTCATGTGGGACACATCAAACACCCCGCAGTCACGTCGCACCTGATGGTGCTCCTCGACCTGCGAGCCGTAATGCAAAGGCATATCCCAACCGCCAAAATCGACCATTTTCGCGCCTAGGGCGAGATGCAGGTCATACAGAGGCGTGCGCTGTCCCATGGGTTTCTCCTTCCGGGCTTGGCGAAGGTGCGGACGGGTACCGTTCGGGCTACATGCCTTGTAATACAAGCTCTGTAACCACGCTCAGCCATCCGATCTGGAAGATGGACCGCACCGAATGCCGCGCATTGTAGCCTCAAGCCGTAGGACTGACACCTAACCGATTCGTCGCGCCGAGCGTCGAATCAGCCCGATAACCGGTAACAGCCCTACCAACACCAGTGTCAGCGCCGGCAACGAAGCCCTCGCCCATTCTCCTTCGCTGGTCATTTCAAAGATGCGTACCGCCAGCGTGTCCCAGCCAAACGGGCGCATCAGCAAGGTAGCCGGCATTTCCTTGAGCACGTCGACGAACACCAGCAGCGCCGCGCTCAAGGTGCCTGGCAGCAACAGCGGCAGATACACCTTGCAAAACAGTCGTGGTCCGCTCACCCCCAGACTGCGCGCAGCTTCCGGCAAGGACGGGCGAATTCGCGCCAGGCTACTTTCCAATGGGCCATAGGCCACGGCCATGAATCGCACAAGATAAGCCAGTACCAACGCCGACAGGCTGCCCAACAGCAAGGGCTTGCCAGCACCGCCCAACCAACTGGAGAGTGGAATGACCAGTTCACGGTCCAGATAACTGAACGCCAGCATGATCGATACTGCCAGCACCGAGCCCGGCAATGCGTAACCCAGGTTACCCAGGCTGATCCCGGAGCGAATCGCCCGGGTCGGGGCCAAGCGATTGGCGAACGCCAGAACCATCGCGACACTGACGGTAATCAATGCCGCCATCCCCCCCAGATACAACGTGTGGACGATCAGCCCGGCGTATCGCTCATCGAGGTCGAACCGACCGCGCTGCCAGAACCAGGCCACCAATTGCACCATGGGGATAACAAACGCGCAGGCAAACACCAGTCCGCACCAGCCACTGGCCGCGGCGGCCTTGAGCCCGCGCAGGTGATAGAGCGCCTTGCCACGCGGTCGCTCGTTGCTCGGTCGACTGGCGCCTCGGGCACGGCGCTCGCCGTACAGCACCAGCATCACCACCAACAGCAACAGGCTCGCCAGTTGCGTCGCGCTGGAAAGACTGAAAAAGCCGTACCAGGTCTTGTAGATCGCGGTGGTAAAGGTATCGAAATTGAACACCGATACTGCCCCGAAGTCCGCCAGCGTCTCCATCAATGCCAATGCCACGCCCGCACCGATGGCCGGCCGCGCCATGGGCAAGGCTACGCGCCAGAAGGCCTGCCATGGCGACTGGCCCAACACTCGTGCCGCCTCCATCAACCCTTTGCCCTGGGAAAGGAACGCCGTGCGAGCCAGCAGATAGACATAGGGGTAAAACACCAACACCAGCACGATAATCACGCCGCTGGTGGAACGCACGCGCGGCAAACGCAGGCCGCTGCCGAACCATTCACGCAACAGCGTTTGCACCGGGCCTGCAAAGTCCAGCAGGCCGACAAAGACAAATGCCAGCACATAGGCGGGAATGGCAAACGGCAGCATCAGCGCCCAATCCAGCCAACGTCGCCCCGGGAATTCGCAGAGGCTGGTCAGCCAGGCCAGGCTGACGCCCAGCAAAGTCACACCCACGCCGACGCCCAGCACCAGCGTCAGGGTATTGCCCAGCAGGCGCGGCATCTGGGTTTCCCATAGATGGGACCAGATTTGCACGTCGATGCTTTGCCAGGACAGCAGCAGGACGCTCAGCGGCAGCAGTACCAGGGCGGCGACGCTGAAGACCGGCAGGTACCAACGGCGTTGGGCGGGGTGGGCCAAGAGCACATTCTCAGGAAATAGGTGATTTTGAGACATACACAAAACAGTGTGGGAGCGGGCTTGCTCGCGATAACGGTATACCAGTCAAAGATACATCGACTGACACTCCGCTATCGCAAGCAAGCCCGCTCCCACATCAGCTTTGCTGCGACTTACAAATTGTACTCAGTTCCAGCCGGCACGATCCATCAGGCGAATTGCTTCGGCCTGGCGTTTGCCTGCGACTTCCACCGGCAGCGTGTCCGCAACGAACTTGCCCCAGGCAGCCACTTCGGTCGACGGCTGCACCGCCGGGTTGGCCGGGAACTCCTGGTTCACATCAGCGAAGATCTTCTGCGCTTCAGGTGTAGTCATCCATTCCACCAAGGCCTTGGCGGCTTGCGGATGCGGTGCATGCTTGGTCAGGCCAATGCCCGAAAGGTTGATGTGTACGCCACGGTCGCCCTGGTTGGGCCAGAACAGCTTCACGCCCAGGTCCGGCTTCTGCTTGTGCAGGCGGCCATAGTAGTAAGTGTTGACGATGCCGACATCACACTGCCCGGCGTTGATGGCTTCCAGCAGGGCGGTATCATCGGAGAACACATCAGTGGACAGGTTGTTGACCCAGCCCTTGATGATTTCTTCCGTCTTGGCCGCGCCATGGGTTTCGATCAGGGTGGCAGTCAGCGACTGGTTGTAGACCTTTTTCGAGGTACGCAGGCACAGGCGGCCTTCCCATTGCTTGTCAGCAAGGGCTTCGTAGGTAGTGAGCTCGCCCGGCTTTACCCGCGCGGTGGAATAGGCGATGGTCCGCGCCCGCAGGCTCAAACCGGTCCAGGCATGGTTTGAGGAACGGTATTGCAGAGGGATGTTGGCGTCGATCACCTTGGAGGTGAATGGTTGCAGGATGCCCATCTGCTCGGCTTGCCAAAGGTTGCCGGCATCAACGGTCAGCAGCAGGTCGGCGGTGGCGTTCTCGCCTTCGGCCTTGATGCGCTGCATCAGTGGCGCTTCCTTGTCGGTGATGAACTTCACCTGCACGCCGGTTTTCTGGGTATAGGCGTCGAACACCGGCTTGATCAGCTCGTCGATACGAGAGGAATAGACCACCACTTCGTCAGCCGCATGGACGGTGGTGCTGCCGATAAGGGTGAGTGCCAGGGCAGTCAGGAGGCGCTTGGGTGCCAACATGGGTGCGGTCTCTCGTAATCGAAGGAGTGCAAATGATAAGGACTCACATTTAGCATCTCAACCGAACACTCGGTTGAGGCGTTACCAGATGTTGCACAATTAACACTTACCCTGCGGCAAATAGCCTTCGGTACTCTCAAACCTTGGCCAATTCCGGTAAATCTCCGGTCAACCCCAACGCCTGATGCACAAACAGCGCCTTGGCTTCGGGCATCCGGTCGACCACTTTCAACCCTGCGTTGCGTAACCAGCGCAGCGGCAACTGATCAGCCTGGAACAGTCGCTCGAACCCCTCCATCGCAGCCATCAGCGCCAGGTTATGCGGCATGCGTCGACGCTCATAGCGGCTGAGCACCTTCGTATCCGCCAGCCGCTCGCCGCGCTCTGACGCTTGCAACAGCACCTGCGCCAGTACCGCCGCATCCAGAAAGCCCAGGTTGACGCCCTGCCCCGCCAATGGATGGATGACATGCGCGGCATCGCCGATCAACGCCAGGCCTTCGGCCACATAGCGTTTAGCATGACGTTGGCGCAACGGCACACACAGGCGTGGATCGGCGCTGAGCACCGTGCCCAGGCGTCCTTCGAAGGCACGCTCCAGTTCTTGGCAGAAGCTGTCGTCGTCCAGCGCCATCAGGCGTTCGGATTCACTCGGCGTGATTGACCAGACGATGGAGCACCAATCGTCCTGGCCGTCGCGTGAGAGCGGCAGGAACGCCAGTGGCCCCTGATCGGTAAAGCGCTGCCAGGCCGTACGCTGATGTGGCTGGCTGCTGCGCACACTGGTCACGATGGCATGGTGCAGGTAATCCCACTCACGAGTGGCGGTACCGGTCAGGCGCCGCACCGCTGAGTTGGCGCCATCGGCTGCGATCACCAGCGGCGCCCGCAAAGTACGGCCATCCGCCAGCGTCAGCAACCAGTCATCGCCGGAGCGACGCATTTGCTCCAGGCGCGCATTGGCGAGCAGGCCCAGGTCGCAGTCATGCAGACGTTCGAGCAGGGCGTCCTGGACCACGCGATTCTCGACGATATGCCCCAGCACCTCGGCATGCACGCTGGCGGCCGAAAAGTGGATCTGCCCGGTGCCACTGCCATCCCACACCTGCATCTCGCTGTATGGGCTGGCACGACGGCTGGCAATGCCGTCCCAGGCACCCAGCCGTTCGAGGATGCGCTGGCTGGCGGCCGACAGGGCGCTCACCCGCGGCTCGAAAGGCGCAGTAGCGTCGAACGGCTTGACGTCCAGCGGGCTGCCATCGAGCAGCAGCACTTGCAGGCCACTGCCTTGCAACGCCAGAGCCAGGGCGCTTCCGACCATTCCGGCCCCGACAATCAGCACATCTGCGCGCATATCCATGTGTTAAGCCTGTTTCACTGGCGACTTGCGCCGCACGTAAAGGGTTTTGTCGACTCGCGCCACCAATGTGCCGGAACCGTCATGAATCTGGACCTTGAGTTGGGGCAAATATTTCTCGCCGCCCTCGGTCTGCCGACGCACCTCATCGAGCAAGGCTTGATCGATGGAAAATTCGGCAAACACCGGACCTTTGCCCGGCGAGATGAAGTCGATAGCCGCTGCCTTGTCCCAGACGATGTAGTCACGCCCCAGGTTTTCCATCAGCATCAGCATGAAGAACGGGTCGACCATCGAGTACAGGCTGCCACCAAACTGCGTACCGACATAATTACGGTTGTACCAACCAAGCCCCATGCGCACCTTGACCTGGCGAAAGTCGTCACTGATGTACAACACCCGGACACCTGCGCCGAGATAAGGCGGATAAAGGGTCATGACCCAGCGCAGCAGCCGCGCCTTGCCCAACCGCTCGATCAACCATTTACGCATCAGGACGCGTGCCCAGGCCCATGGCCTGACGAGCGAACCACCGTTTAGCCGGCGGTAGCAAGTCCAGGCCTAGCAGGCCCAGGTTACGGCCCATGGCGACCAGCGGCTGGCCGCTGCCAAACAAGCGAGTGACCTGATCGGAGAAGCCTACGGTCAATTTTTGGTCCAGCCGCTGGCGCTCGCGGTATGCCTGCAATGTCGCCAGGTCGCCCGGCACCGTCGGCCCGGCCAGCAAAGCCTCGGCCAGAGCGTAGGCGTCGCGCAGCGACAGGTTGAAGCCCTGCCCGGCAATCGGATGCAGGCTGTGGGCGGCATTGCCCAGTATCACCAGGTGAGAGCGCACCTGCTCTTCGGCCTCCACCAGGGTCAACGGATACAAATGGCGGGCACCGACCTGCTTCAGGGTGCCAAGGCGATAGCCGAACACACCCTGCAACTCACTGAGAAAACTGCGCTCATCAAGCGCTGCCAGGCGCTGGGCGTCCATACCGACACGGGTCCAGACCAGCGCACAACGGTTATCCGGCAGAGGCAACAAAGCCATCGGGCCATCATCGGTAAAGCGCTCGAACGCCTCGCCGTTATGCGCTTCGCTGGGGGTGATATTGGCGATCAAGGCGCTCTGATTGTAAGGACGCCGCCTGACCCTGATCCCCAACTGCTCACGCAACCCGGAACGGCCGCCATCGGCCAGCACCGCAAGGTCGCACTCCAGGACGGTTTCATCGTTGAGGGTCAGGCGATAACCATCAGCCAAAGGCTCCATGCCGATGACTTCGGCCGGGCAGCGCCAACTGATCACGTCCTTGTCCAGGCCCTGCCACAGACATTGCCCGAGCCAGGCGTTTTCCACCACATAACCCAGGGCGGGAACGCCTTCTTCCATCGCCAATAGCCGCGCGGTGGAGAAACGTCCTCGGTCCGAGACATGGATTTGCTTGATCGGCTCGGCGCGCCGGGAGATGTCCTGCCATACGCCAAGGCGCTGGTAGATCTGCCGGGCACCGAACGACAACGCCGACGAGCGGGCATCGTAGCTTGGCTGGTAGCTGTCGCCGGGAGCAAAAGGTTCGATCAACACGATCTTCCAACCCAGGGCCTTGGCCCCGGCCTGCAACGCCAGTGCCAGGCTGGCGCCGACCAGGCCGCCGCCGATAATGGCCAGATTGACCCGGCTCATCGGGGGACCGCCATCAACGCTTCAATCGCAGCGACGGTCTTGGGTGCACCGCCGGTCAGAATCTCACAGCCCTGTCTGGTCACCACCACGTCGTCCTCGATGCGCACGCCTATGCCACGCCATTTCTTTGCCACGTTCCGGTTGTCCGGGGCAATGTAGATTCCCGGCTCCACGGTCAGGGCCATGCCGACTTCCAGCACCCGCCACTCACCGCCGACCTTGTATTCACCCACATCATGCACATCCATGCCCAGCCAATGCCCGGCACGGTGCATGTAAAAAGCCTTGTAGGCTTCGCTGGCAATCAACTCGCCGACGTCACCCTGCAGCAATCCAAGTCTCACCAAGCCTGCGGTTATTACCTGGACCGTGGCCTCATGAGCCTGGTTCCAGTGCTTGTTCGGCGCGATCTCGGCAAAAGCAGCTTCCTGGGACGCCAGCACTATTTCGTAGATTGCTTTCTGTTCCGGCGAAAACTTGCCGTTGACCGGCCAGGTGCGAGTGATGTCACTGGCATAACAATCGATTTCGCAACCGGCATCGATCAGCACCAGCTCACCGTCCTTGAGCACGGCGTCATTCTGTTGGTAATGCAGGATGCAGGCGTTACGCCCCGCCGCGACGATGGAGCCATACGCCGGCATCTTTGCCCCGCCCCTGCGAAACTCGTAATCAAGTTCGGCCTCCAGGCTGAACTCGTGCAATCCGGCACGGCTGGCTTGCATTGCCCGCACATGGGCGGCGCAGGAAATCCGTGCGGCCTCGCGCATCACTTTCACTTCTGCGGCAGATTTATACAGGCGCATGTCGTGCAGCAGATGATCCAGGGCAACAAATTCGTTCGGCGGCTGGGCGCCCAGGTGAGCCTTGGAACGGATCACATTGATCCACTCCATCAGGTGCCGGTCGAATTCGGCATTGCTGCCCATGGCCGAATACACTCGGTCGCGGCCTTCGATCAGGCCCGGAAGAATGTCATCGATATCGGTAATCGGAAACGCATCGTCAGCGCCATATTCACGAATAGCGCCTTCGGTACCCGCACGCACGCCGTCCCATAGTTCACGTTCGGCGTTACGTTCCCGGCAGAACAACACATATTCGCCATGGGCACGACCCGGCATCAGCACGATGACGGCTTCTGGCTCGGGAAAGCCGCTCAGGTACTGGAAGTCGCTGTCCTGGCGATAGACATGCTCGACGTCGCGGTTGCGGATCGCCACGGCGGCGGCCGGCAGGATTGCAATGCTGTTGGGTTCCATCTGCGCCATGAGCGCCTTGCGGCGGCGGGTGTATTCCGCTTTGGGGATATGGATCATGGGCAGACGGGCTTCCTTATTTCAGTGCAGCGAAGGCTTGGGTGCAGCCGGCTCAGCGGGCTTCTTGGTCTCGGTGAATAGCAGCAGCGGCGCGACGCGCAGGTATTCCATCACTTCCATATAGTCGCTTTCGCCGTCTTCGGACTCTTCGAGGGCATCTTGTACCTGGGAAATGGCTGCAAGGTCTTGCAACACTTCCTGAGCTTCAGTGCTCAGCTCCAGGCCACCGGCGTTTACGCCAAAGCCGTGGAGAAATCCTTGGCACCATTGGCCCAGCGCAGCAGCGCGTTCGGCCAAAGGTGCATCATCGCTGGGTAGCAGCAGGACAACGGTGACGTCATCACCGGTCAACTCGCCCTTGACCATTTCTTGCAGGCCGATCAAGGCGTTGCGCACATTCTCTTGCGGCTCGGTTTCCAGCAGCTCGGCAACATCAGCCAACCAGTTGTCGGCGTCAAAGCCGACCCCGGTGCAACTGCGGCCCAGCAGCACGCCGTGCAGCTCTGCAGGCGAACAAGGATGACCGCTGGTGCTCAGCAGTTTGGAAAAAGCATCGTACGGGGAATTCTGAATAGGCATGGTGAGCTAGGCGCCAGGCGGCGCAATGTCTAGAATGAAGCGATGTATCCTAGCACCGGCAGACGCACCAGACTATCGAGGGCGTCAGATCGTTTACCCTGCAGTTGCCATTCATCAGACAAATCCAGTGGAACCCAATGGAAGACACCGACTTGCAAGCGCTGATGGCCAGACTCGAATTGCTAATTAACCGGGTCGAGCAACTAAAGAGTCAAAATGGACTCTTATTAGCTCAGGAAAAGACCTGGCGCGAGGAACGCGCTCACCTCATTGAAAAAAACGAAATCGCCCGGCGTAAGGTCGAATCGATGATTTCGCGCCTGAAGGCCCTGGAGCAAGACTCATGAGTTCAAGCAATAGCGTCACCGTGCAGATTCTCGACAAAGAATATTCGATCATCTGCCCCCAGGAAGAACGCAGCAATCTGGTGAGCGCCGCCCGCTACCTGGATGGCAAGATGCGCGAAATCCGCAGCAGCGGCAAAGTCATTGGCGCCGATCGCATCGCCGTGATGGCGGCACTGAACATTACCCACGATTTGCTGCACAAGCAGGAACGCCCTGACGTACAGGCCAGCGGCTCGACGCGCGAGCAGGTACGAGACCTGCTGGAGCGCGTTGATCTGGCACTTTCCAACGATCAGGAGCAACCCAAGGGCTGATTGCAGCGTCTGTTTCGGGTATACTCGCTCTACTCCCTGGCGTACTTGCCAGTCGGCGATGTCCCTGAGCCGATTCGCACTACCCTGGAAGTTGCACGTTGGGCTGGTGTGCATGTCCGCTAGACGGAAAGCCTTAAAGCCTACTGCTTCTTCCACCTTGAACTTTCGGGTTCAAGGGCTAAGTCGACAGCGGTTCTGTCGGGGAGCCTGATTCCCAATTCAATGCCAGTCTTATGACTGGCATTGTTTTATCACCTGAATAAAGCCGACCCCCATGACCGAACCTGCGCCGCTTTCCCGCCCGCAACTTCGACGCATGTTGCGCAAAGCCCGCCGTGACCTGACGCCAGGCGAGCAGCGCCAGGCCGCTCACGGCCTGTATCGGCAACTGGCACAGCACCCGCTGTTTCGCCGGGCCAAACACATTTCCCTGTATCTACCGACCGATGGTGAAATCGATCCGCGCTTGTTGCTGCGTGCCGCGCAGCGTCGTGGCAAAGCCACTTACCTGCCGGTGCTCAGCGCCTGGCCGCGCACCAAAATGGTGTTTCAACGAGTACGCGCGGGGGAAAAACTGAGCCCCAATCGTTTCGGTATTCTTGAACCACGCATCAGCGCCAGCCGACAACGCCAAGCCTGGGCATTGGATCTGGTGCTGTTGCCGCTGGTGGGCTTCGATGATGCGGGTGGACGACTGGGCATGGGCGGCGGTTTTTACGACCGCAGCCTGTCCTATCTGTCGCGGCGAAAAACCTGGCGCAAACCGACACTGTTAGGCCTGGCCCATGAATGCCAGAAGGTCGGACAGTTGACGCAAGCGAGTTGGGATGTGCCGCTGCAAGGTACGGTCACGAACAAGCAATGGTATGTCGCACAAGAGACGCCGCTGGAATCAACGACGCTGAAATCGCATTAACGCTTGAAGAGTTGTGGTTGCTGCTGTGCAAGCTCAATCGGCGCTTCGGTCTTGTTCGACCACAAGCTTTGTGCATAACCGGTGGTCACGACGCCCAGACCAAACAAAACAACCAATATCCATAGTAGATCCGGTTTGCGTTTCATCGATTGCCCCCCTCAGGCATATCACGCACGATGACAGCAACGTTCCAAATTAGTCCGTTCCAGCTGTACCAAGCTTAAAATCCCGGCATTCTGCGTTAACGTGGACCAACACGCAAACCTTGACGTCAACCGACCGTCGGTTTGTCATGAAATTGCCGGACAACTTGCCCACTTCCCATTTGAGGAGCAAAAACATGGCTTATTGGCTGATGAAATCCGAGCCTGATGAACTGTCCATCAAGGGTCTGGAGCAGCTTGGCGAAGCGCGCTGGGACGGCGTGCGTAACTATCAGGCCCGCAATTTTCTGCGGACGATGGCCGTGGGCGATGAGTTCTTCTTCTATCACTCCAGCTGCCCGGAGCCGGGAATCGCTGGCGTGGGAAAAATTATCGAGGCAGCCTTCCCGGACCCGACTGCACTGGAGCCCGAGAGCCATTACTTTGATGCCAAGGCCACACCCGGGAAAAATCCGTGGAGCGCAATCACTGTGGCCCACGTAGAAACCTTTCCCAAGGTTCTCGGGCTCGGTTACCTGAAACAACAAACCGCCCTGGCCGAGCTGCCCCTGGTACAAAAAGGCAGTCGGCTGTCGGTCATGCCGGTGAGCGCCGAACAATGGGCCGCCATCTGTGCCCTGGCGTAGGAGCGAGCTTGCTCGCTCCTACATATCAGGGGCCCTTGTGCGCCAAGCCAACCAGCATGACCGGGTAATAATCACACATACACCTATCCGAATGGTCAGTCGTCCTTCGCTGCCAACCTAGGCAGAATGGCTCACTTCCTGATGCGCGGCCTTTTGTCGCGACCACCGGCGAGCACCACTAGGACAGGCCCCGTGCATCGAACAAACTCTGCCTACGTTCCAGCGATCGATGGTTTGCGCGCCATCGCCGTTATCAGCGTGATCATTTTTCATTTCGACATTCTGGGAATGCTGCCCGGCGGCTTCACCGGGGTCGACATGTTCTTCGTGATTTCCGGGTATGTGATCAGCCAGTCCCTGAGCGCGCGCAGCGATTTGGGTTTGGGTGCCTATCTGGCAGACTTTTATCGCCGCCGCTTGCTGCGTATTTTGCCTGCACTGCTGGTTGTCTTGTGTGTCAGCTTCATTGTCTCGGCGATGTTCATGCCGCAGTTCTGGCTCAGCGAGCTGATCAATCGCACCGGACTGGCCGCGTTCTTTGGCTTGAGCAACATCGTGCTGGCCTGGAACACCGACACTTACTTTTCTCCAGGTGCCGAACTCAATCCGTACCTGCATACCTGGTCATTGGGCGTCGAAGAACAGTTCTACATTATCTTTCCGGCCATTTACTTTCTGTGGCTTCGCTACCGTCAGCACAGCCTGATGGTACGGGCCGTTCTGCCGCTGCTGGCATTCGCATCGCTGGTGATCAGCGCCTGGCAAACCTACGCCGAGCCGCTTTCGGCGTTCTACCTGCTCCCAAGTCGATTCTGGGAACTGGCCGCTGGCGCGCTGTTGTTCCAGCTCATTGGTACCCGACACTTTTCAGCGGCCTGGAAACGCATCGGGCCCTTGATGCTGGCAAGCGGCTTTACGCTGGTACTGGCAGGTTTTCTATTCGCCCAACGCACTCAATTCCCCTTCCCTTGGGCGTTGGCAACAGTTCTCGGTACGCTGCTGCTGATCGCGGCGCTGGTACTGCAAGACAATTCACCACCGCTCGCGCAACGCTTGTTGCAGTCGGGGTTGGCAACCTACGTGGGCCGGCTGTCCTATTCTCTTTACCTCTGGCATTGGCCTGTCGCTGTGTTCCTGCGCTGGACCACGGGGTTGGAGTTGCTTGCTGTACAGTTGATCTACCCTTTCCTGGTTTTTGCCCTCGCCGCCGCGTCCTACCACTGGATAGAAACGCCTGTGCGCATGGGCAGAACGGCACTGCAGCGCCGGGCCTGGGTTGCGTGCTTCTGCGGATTTGGTGCCATCGGGCTGCTCTGGTGGGGAGCGACGTGGGTCTCCAATAACCCCGAGCGCCTTTCGCTCAGCCAGACAAGCGACACCTATACCTGGTATGCCTACAAGCATTATCCCAGGGAGGAAATCGAGCCCATCGAGGATCCACGACTGGAGGGGCGCCAGCTCTTTGTCGTTGGCGATTCCCATACCGCGGCCTACCGTACCCTGCTGAAAATCGTCTCGATCAAACTGGGTGTCACCATCGTGGAGTATGAGCGCGGGGGCTGCGGGGTCGTCAGTCTCATCGCCGCCGACCCCGCTCGATGCGCCGAGGCCAGGGAAACCGACCTGCGGGACATTGAAGCGCGGGCCAAACCGGGAGATATCGTGTTTCTCGCCTCGCTGCGGATGCCGGAACTTGCCGGTCGCAACTGGAACAGCGGCGCCGATGCCGCATTCAGCGAGGCAATGGCTGAGCTCAGTGCCGAAAATATCCAGGCTGCCCGGACATCCGCACAAGCCGTTCTGGGGAGGCTGAAGGCCATCGGAGCACAGGTTCTGATTGATGCACCAAAACCTATATTCAAGGCGCCAGCCAATCGTTGCTCGGACTGGTTCAACCGGATGAACCCGGTGTGTGCGCCAGGCTTGCGCATCGAGCGTGCGCAGCTTGAGCGACTGCGCGCTGCACAGATGAGCCTTTTGGACGAGTTGTCGCGTGAACATCCGGACCTTAACGTTTGGGACCCAATGCCACTGCTCTGCCCCGGTCCGGTCTGCTCGGCCTACGACAGCAGTGGTGCGCCACTGTTTTTTGACTCAAACCATCTCAGCGGCCACGGCAACCGTGTCCTGGAACCCTCACTGACCCAAACACTGCTGACGATCTGGCGCAACACGCCCGCACCGCGACAGACCACTACTGAATGATCAGGTTATTGAACAACAGGTCTTCAACCACCGGCTTTCCCGTCTCGTCATTCATCACTTGCTGGGTCTGCTTCAAGGCTTCTTGACGCAGCCTTTCCTTGCCTTCGACACTGCTCATGGTCTCGGCAGTCTGCTGGGTAAACAGCGCTACCAATTGATTCCGAATCAACGGGTCATTGGCCTTGACCGCTTTGGCAGCCTCCTCACCTGTCACCCGAAGGGCGACATCAGCTTTGTAGACCCGCAGTTTAGGGCCTCCATCCAGGGCATAGTTGCCAACGAAGGGCGGAGTCAGGCTGATGTAGCTGACCTTCGGCGCCTCGCCTTCCTTGGTTTCTTCGGCATGGGCTGCCATCGGCAGCGTCAGGGCCAGCATCAACAGGATCCGCGCTTTCACAATTCATTCCTCTATATCAGTTGCTCAGTAGCATAACGCTAGCAAAGCTGGGCACAAGCTTATGGCGACTTATCAGGCCAGGCCATGCTCGTTGACCCGCTTACTTACCCACCTACACTTATCGGCCAATACGCCAAAAGGAAGAGTCCGATGAAAGCTGTGCTGTGCAAAGCCTTCGGCCCCGCCGAAACCCTGGTACTGGAAGAGGTCGCCGGCCCGGAACTCAAGAAAAACGAAATCCTGCTGGAGGTACATGCCGCCGGGGTGAATTTTCCGGACACGCTGATTATCGAAGGCAAGTACCAGTTCAAGCCCCCTTTCCCGTTTTCGCCAGGCGGCGAAGCGGCAGGCGTGATCAGCAAGGTAGGGGAAAAGGTCGACCACCTGAAGATCGGTGACCGGGTCATGGCGCTGACCGGCTGGGGCAGTTTTGCCGAACAAGTCGCGGTGCCGGGCTATAACGTCCTGCCGATCCCGCCAAGCATGGATTTTAACACCGCAGCCGCTTTCAGCATGACCTATGGCACATCCATGCATGCCCTCAAGCAACGTGCTCATCTGGCTCCTGGAGAAACGTTGCTGGTATTGGGTGCATCCGGTGGCGTGGGCCTTGCCGCCGTGGAAATCGGCAAGGCCATGGGAGCCCGGGTAATCGCAGCGGCCAGCAGCAACGAAAAACTCGTCGTGGCCAACGCAGCGGGTGCCGATGAGCTGATCAACTACAGCGAGGCCAGCCTCAAGGATGAAATCAAGCGACTGACCGACGGCAAAGGTGTCGATGTGATCTACGACCCGGTGGGTGGTGATCTGTTTGACCAGGCCATTCGCTCCATTGCCTGGAACGGCCGCCTGCTGGTGGTCGGGTTTGCCAGCGGGCGTATTCCGCAATTGCCGGTGAACCTGGCGCTGCTTAAAGGTGCGGCAGTGGTCGGGGTGTTCTGGGGTTCGTTTGCCCAACGTCAGCCGCAGGACAATGCGGCGAATTTCTCGCAGCTATTCAGTTGGTATACCGAGGGCAAACTCAAGCCGCTGGTTTCCCAGGTGTACCCGCTTGAGAACGCCGCCCAGGCGATCAATGACCTGGGGCAGCGCAAGGCCGTAGGCAAGGTCGTCGTACAAGTGCGCTAAATAATTCGAAATGCAGTCAATGTGGGAGCGGGCAAGCCCGCTCCCACTTTTTTTGATCTTCGGTGTTATCAAAGGCTCATTACGACCAGGACTTGTCTATTAGCGACATGTTCAAAAAAGAACATCCAATGGTTCAAATTTCCTGCGCTCCCAGATAAGAGGCGATGCTATTTTCGGTAACGAAACTGTAACATTCGCATCCGCAGTCAAAACAAGAAATTTGGAGCTCTTGAATGTTTGCTTTCTTTCGTCCTGCCGCACACCAGGCTGCCTTGCCTGAAGAAAAAATAGACAGTACCTACCGACGCCTGCGCTGGCAGATCTTCGCGGGTATTTTCATCGGTTACGCTGGCTACTACCTGCTGCGCAAAAACTTCTCCCTGGCCATGCCATACCTGATCGACGAGGGCTACACCCGCGGTCAGCTGGGCCTGGCAATGTCAGCGATCGCGATTTCCTACGGGCTGTCCAAGTTCCTCATGGGCCTGGTGTCCGACCGCTCCAATCCACGTTATTTCCTGCCCTTTGGCTTACTGGTGTCCGCCGGGGTGATGTTCATTTTCGGTTTCGCACCTTGGGCCACCTCCAGCGTGACCATGATGTTCATTTTGTTGTTCATCAACGGCTGGGCGCAAGGCATGGGCTGGCCGCCAAGTGGACGCACCATGGTTCACTGGTGGTCGCAGAAAGAGCGCGGCGGCGTGGTGTCGGTATGGAACGTGGCGCATAACGTCGGCGGCGGCTTGATCGGCCCGCTGTTTCTGCTGGGCATGGCCCTGTTCAACGACTGGCACGCGGCATTCTACGTTCCGGCCACCGTGGCCCTGCTAGTGGCCGCCTTTGCCTTCATCACCATGCGCGACACCCCGCAATCGGTGGGCCTGCCGCCCATCGAGCAATACAAGAATGACTACCCGCAAGGCTACGACGCCAGCCACGAAGAAGAATTCAGCGCCAAGGAAATTTTCGTCAAGTACGTGCTGCGCAACAAAATGCTCTGGTACATCGCCCTTGCGAACGTCTTCGTTTACCTGCTGCGCTACGGCGTACTGGACTGGGCGCCGACCTACCTCAAGGAAGCCAAGCATTTCACCGTCGACAAATCGTCCTGGGCGTACTTCTTCTACGAGTGGGCAGGCATTCCAGGCACATTGCTGTGCGGCTGGATGTCAGACAAGATTTTCCGTGGCAACCGCGGCCTGACCGGCATTGTGTTCATGGCCCTGGTGACGGTTGCGACCCTGGTTTACTGGCTTAACCCGCCCGGCAATCCGGTGGTCGACATGATCGCGCTGGTCTCGATCGGCTTTTTGATCTACGGCCCGGTGATGCTCATCGGCCTGCAAGCGCTGGAACTGGCACCGAAAAAAGCCGCAGGTACAGCGGCTGGCTTTACCGGCCTGTTCGGCTACCTCGGTGGGTCGGTCGCGGCCAGTGCGGCCATGGGCTATACCGTGGACCATTTCGGCTGGGATGGCGGCTTTGTGCTATTGATCGGCGCGTGCCTGTTGGCGATTGCGTTCCTGATCCCAACCCTGTGGCACACCAATGCCGTCAGCGCCTCCCGCTAATCGGCTGCACCACTGAAACACCGCTTGAGCCGCGCCTCCAGATTCTTGTCTGGCATGGCGTGGCTGCGCAGGGCGTTTACGGTCTGCTCGACATAATCGCGCGTAGTACCGTAACGCCCGCAAGCGCTCGCGAACACCTGGTTCAGCACGCTATCCGGCAAATTGCCAGCATAGCTGGGCAGGTGTCGCTCCAGAACAAATCCCAACGCTTGTACCTGGCTGCCATCTTCAAGACGGCAACTGAGCCAGTGCGGACGGTATGAGGGATAAGGCATTTCGCGTTGCCACAAAGCGTAAAGCGAAGCTTCCAGTTGCTCTTCCGGCAGGCGGTAAGCAAAGCCGCTGCATGAGCCGCCGCGATCCAGGCCAAATACCAATCCAGGCAACTCCGGCGTTCCTCTGTGCTCGTGAGACCATAGGTACAGGCCCCGATGATAACCATGGACTCGCCCGCGCACGCGCTCTGTAGCCGAGCACTCGGGACGCCAGATCAATGAACCGTATGCAAATAGCCAAACCGGCCCGCCTTTGTGCAGACCCATGGTGGCCTGCATGGAGCTCATCAACTGTGCGTGAGTCAGCTGCGGCCCCAGATCGAGCTGCGGAGGGTAAACCCTGTTCAAACATTCGGATTCAATGGCGGTCATGGCGAATGACGTTCGACTCCCGTTGTATTACCAGATGCAAGCGACTGTACCGCAACACAGTGCAGCTCTGTAACCGTACGGTGGAAAAGTGCACAAGCGATGCGCTTATCAGGAATGACCGCGCAAATCCCGATGCCTTCAGCGCCCGTTCAGCCTATGCGGGTCTGGAGCCGTCAAAATAGGCGGATGTCACGACCCACTTAGCCGTAACCGACTATCGAGGTCGCACCATGAAATACCGTCTTTCAGGCCTGCTGCTATTGGCGCAGGCCGCCACTGCCTTGGCAGCCGACCCCGTCACGGTCGACAAAAGCTTCTGGTACGCCCAGACCAGCGCGTACACCCGGCACTTTGCCCCAGACCCTGAACACAATAATCATCAAGACCTGATCGGCCTGGAACGCAATGAAGCATCGGGGCGGGTGTATGGCGGCGCCACGTTTCGCAACTCGTTCCGCCAGCGTTCGTATTACGCTTATGCCGGCAAACGTTTCGACATGAGTGCCTACCCGGTATACCTGAAGCTGACCGGCGGGGCGATCCAGGGTTATCGCGGCAAGTACCGCGACAAGATCCCCCTGAACCGTTATGGCGTCGCGCCGGTGATCATTCCGTCAGTCGGGACTTACTATGGCCCGGTGGCCGCGGAGCTGGTGTTATTGGGATTCAATGCTGCAATGGTGACGACCGGCGCGCGGTTCTGATAAACCGCACCCCATCAAGGCCTTGGCGCGTAGGCGAATACATCGGCACGCATCTGGTGCGCGTCCATCCCGGCATTCACCAGCGCATCCAGAGTACCGTAGATCATCGCCGGAGAACCGCTGGCATAGACGTGCAGGTTCTTGAGGTCGCCGATGTCTTCGCACACAGCTTCGTGCAATAGGCCACAGCGCCCTTCCCAACCGCAAAGATCGCTGACCACTTTGTGCAGGAACAGGTTGGGTAATTGCTGCCACTGCTCCCAATGCTCGATCTGGTAGAAGTCTTCCGGGCGACGCACACCCCAGTACAGGTGGACGGGATGCTTGAAACCACTAGCCCGGCAATGCTCGATCAGGCTATGCATCTGCGCCATGCCGGTGCCGGCTGCGATCAACACCAACGGCCCGTCGGGCAGCTCGGCCAAGTGCGTATCGCCAAACGGCAACTCGACCCGGGCCATCTGGTTGCGTTGCAGCTGTTCGATCAAGTTGCGGGCACTGTCTTCGCGCGCCAGGACGTGCAGTTCCAGTTCACGCCCGGTATGGGGCGCCGAGGCCAGGGAGAATGCGGATTTCTCGCCATTGTCGCGCTCGATCATCAAGTATTGGCCAGCGTGGTAGCGCACAGCCTTACCAGCTGGCGCACGCAAGCGAACACGCCAGACATCGCCGCCGATGTCGATGCACTCGCTCAACTGACACGCGAGTGCGCGCATCGGCAACTCCCCCGGCGCCAGCACGCTATCCCACAGGACGATGCAATCTTCCAGCGGCTCGGCAATGCAGGTATAGAACTCGCCATGATCACGCACCTCACCGGACTGCTCTACCCGGCCCTCCACCAGCAGGGCCGCACACACGTGGCACACGCCATTGCGACAGGCCTGTGGGCATTCGTAACCCAGGCGCCGTGCGCCATCGAGAATCCGCTCACCGGGCTGCAAGTCGAGTACCGCACCGGAAGGCTGCAGGGTTACACGCATCAATCTATTCCTAATTCATTCCAGAGCGCATCGATTCGGGCAGTCACCGCTTCATCCTTGACGATCACCCGACCCCACTCCCGCGTAGTTTCACCCGGCCATTTATGAGTGGCGTCCAGGCCCATCTTCGACCCCAGCCCCGATACCGGCGAGGCGAAATCGAGGTAGTCGATCGGCGTGTTGTCGATCATCACCGTATCGCGCTTGGGGTCCATGCGCGTGGTGATGGCCCAGATCACGTCGTTCCAGTCCCGGGCATTGATATCGTCGTCAGTGACAATAACGAACTTGGTGTACATGAACTGTCGCAAAAACGACCAGACACCCAGCATGACGCGCTTGGCGTGGCCCGGATACGACTTCTTCATGGTCACGATGGCCATGCGGTACGAGCAGCCTTCGGGTGGCAGGTAGAAGTCGGTGATCTCCGGGAACTGCTTCTGCAGGATCGGCACGAACACCTCATTGAGCGCCACACCGAGGATCGCCGGCTCATCTGGCGGACGACCGGTGTAGGTACTGTGGTAGATCGGCTTGATGCGGTGGGTGATGCGCTCGACAGTGAACACCGGGAAGCTGTCGACTTCGTTGTAGTAGCCGGTGTGATCGCCGTAGGGACCTTCGTCAGCCATCTCGCCCGGATGAATCACACCTTCAAGGATGATTTCAGCGGTGGCCGGCACCTGCAGGTCGTTGCCACGGCATTTCACCAACTCGGTACGGTTACCGCGCAACAGACCGGCAAAGGCGTATTCGGAAAGGCTGTCGGGCACCGGCGTGACCGCGCCAAGGATAGTAGCCGGGTCTGCACCCAGTGCCACAGAGACAGGAAAGGGGGTGCCAGGATGCTTTTCGCACCACTCGCGGTAATCCAGCGCGCCGCCACGGTGGCTCAACCAACGCATAATGACCTTGTTGCGGCCAATCACTTGCTGGCGATAGATGCCGAGGTTCTGGCGCTCCTTATTCGGCCCCTTGGTAACGGTCAGGCCCCATGTAATCAGCGGGCCGACGTCGCCGGGCCAGCAGGTCTGCACCGGAAGCATTGCCAGGTCGACGTCATCGCCTTCGATGACCACTTCCTGACACACCGCGTCCTTGACCACTTTGGGGGCCATGGCAATGATCTTGCGGAAGATCGGCAGCTTCGACCAGGCGTCTTTCAGGCCCTTGGGTGGCTCGGGCTCCTTGAGGAAGGCAAGCAACTTGCCGATCTCGCGCAACTCGCTGACCGACTCGGCCCCCATGCCAAAGGCGACACGTTCGGGGGTCCCGAACAGGTTGCCCAGCACTGGGATATCAAAGCCTGTAGGTTTTTCGAACAGCAGCGCCGGGCCCTTGTTGCGCAAGGTACGGTCGCAAATCTCAGTCATTTCCAGGACCGGCGAAATCGGCACCTGGATACGTTTCAACTCTCCGCGCTGCTCAAGTTGCTGCACGAAATCCCGAAGATCCTTGAATTTCATTAACCATGCCACCCGTAAAATAGGCGTACATCCTACCTGCTCTGAGGGCGGCTGGCAGCTTATCGCGGTGCAATTGAGCACCACACAGACTTAATTGGCCGTCAGCCCCCGCGATTGCAACGACTGGAACAAGGGCTCCAGGAACTGCTCGATGTGCAGCGCACCGATGTCAGAGATGTGGTTATCGTCGGTGTACAACGCACGGCCATTGAGTTCGACCCGGCACAACCCATCGGAATCGCATAGCTGGGGGGCAGGATCCAACACGTTGACTCCGGGATCGGCGCTGGCGATCTCGTTGAACAGCTGGCTGATGAATTGCTGGCGCTTGAGGTGATGTGCGAACAGCAAGCCCTGGCCCTCCACGGGTCGATGCAACATCGCCAGCCGGCTCAGCCGGTACGGCACAATGAACTCCTGCAGGGGCACCTCTTTGACCAGCCACACCCGATGGCCGGCAGCACGCAGCCCGGCAATACGCTGGCGCAACCCTTCAGCGAATCGGCGCTCGGCGGTGGCCCGCACGTAAAGACCCGTAGCGGGGTCCTTGATAGCGTGCTCGGTGTCGCCGGACATCTGTCCATAGAGATACAGGCTCCAGCGCGCAACCAGCGCCACGTCGCTGAACGACTGTTGAGCCAGGGCTTTTTCCACGCGCTGGTTGAATTGCGCACAGCGGGGAATATTCTCCAGGCCATCAATCGGCACACAACCGGCAAAGCTGCCCTGAACCAGACTGATATCGTGCTCTTTGGCGCCCTTCTCCAACGCCGGGATCAACGCTGTCGCGTGGCTATCACCCCATACCAGCGCAGACACGGAGCTACTTTTAGGGCCAAAGTGGCAAAACAACCGGTCATCGGGCGTGTCTTTTTCGGCCAGGCAGGCCAGCAATTCCGGGCTCCACTCCTTAGCCTGGGCATAACGCAGGGCCTGCTCGGGCAATCGCCAAGGCAAACCATCCGTCCAGCGCAAGGCTTGGCCAGCCAGGCCAATACAAAGGATACCGAGCCCCGCAGCGGCCAATATCGCTTTGCGCCCCGGCAGCAGACGTTTCTCGCGGAACGGGCTTTCCACCAGCCACCAGGACAAGTAACCCAGCACCAGCGTCAGCAGCATCAACCCGGCCAGCTCCCACGGCCCAAGGGCCTCAACACTGGCGTAGGTGCCAAACACGAACACCGGCCAATGCCACAGGTACCAGGAATAGGATATCAACCCCAGGCCTACCAAGACCCGGGTGCTCAGCAAGCGCCCCATCCATGTCTGCTGATGCCCGTTGGCCCAGATCAAACCAACCACGCCCAGCACCGGCAACAATGCGGCGACACCAGGGAATGGCGTTTTAGGATCAAAACCGAACACGGCCACCAGGATCAGCCCCATGGACGCCAGGCTGACCCCTTGGGCCAGCGCAGGCGAAGCACGCCACTCGCTCCGGGGCATGACCGCCAGCATAGCGCCAGCCAGTAACTCCCAGGCCCGCATCGGCAGCAGGAAAAAAGCTTTTTCCGGATGATTGGCCACGGCCCAGACACTGAGGCCGAACGATACCAGCAACACCCCGAACAGCGCCGTGCGCCAATATTTAAGGCGGGCGGACAACACGGTCAGCAGCAACGGGAAGAAAATATAAAACTGCTCTTCTACCGCCAGCGACCATGTATGCAGCAACGGCTTGAGGTCCGAAGCCACATCAAAGTATCCATCCTGGCGCATAAACAGCAGGTTGGAGGTGAACAGCACCTGGTAACGAGCCGAGCGGCCCAGTTCCTCATAGTCCTTGGGCGCCAGCAGAAACCAGCCCACCGCCAGCGTGGCCGCGATCATCACAAACAGCGCAGGCAGGATACGGCGAGCACGACGCGCCCAGAAATCCACAAAGCTGAAGCGCTTGGCCTGACGCTCGCGCCAGATGATGGAGGTAATCAGGAAGCCGGAGATCACGAAAAACACGTCGACGCCGACAAAGCCACCAGTAAAACCGGGAACCCCAAAATGGAACAGGACTACAGCGATCACAGCAACTGCGCGCAGGCCGTCGATATCCCTTCGATAAGCAAGTGTGGTCATAAATCTTATTGTCTGTAGGAGCGGGAAGTAGGCAAGCGTAGCCGGGGGCCTACCTTAACGTATCTGAACTGACAAGTTCAGCTGGAAAACCTCCCATTTCCGACACAAAAAAAATGGCGCCTCTCGCGGGGCGCCATTTTTCGACCTATAAAGCGGTGTTACTTGCGCTTCATCGACAAGAAGAACTCGTCGTTGGTTTTGGTGGTTTTCAGCTTGTCGATCAGGAACTCGATGGCGGCTACTTCATCCATCGGGTGCAACAGTTTGCGCAGGATCCACATACGCTGCAGTTCGTCGTCGGCAGTCAGCAACTCTTCGCGGCGAGTGCCGGAACGGTTGATATTGATGGCCGGGAACACACGCTTTTCAGCGATACGACGGTCCAAAGGCAGCTCCATGTTACCGGTACCCTTGAACTCTTCGTAGATCACTTCATCCATCTTCGAGCCGGTTTCAACCAGCGCGGTAGCAATGATGGTCAGCGAGCCGCCCTCTTCGATGTTGCGCGCAGCACCAAAGAAACGTTTCGGTTTCTCCAGGGCGTGAGCATCGACACCACCGGTCAAGACCTTGCCGGAGCTCGGGATCACGGTGTTGTAGGCACGAGCCAGACGCGTGATGGAGTCCAGCAGGATCACCACGTCTTTCTTGTGCTCGACCAGACGCTTGGCCTTTTCGATGACCATTTCGGCAACCTGCACGTGGCGGGTTGGCGGCTCATCGAATGTCGAGGCAACCACTTCGCCGCGCACGGTGCGCTGCATTTCGGTCACTTCTTCCGGACGCTCATCGATCAGCAGCACGATCAGATGAACTTCAGGGTTATTGCGGGCAATGTTGGCTGCGATGTTCTGCAGCATGATGGTCTTGCCGGCTTTCGGCGGAGCGACGATCAGGCCACGCTGGCCCTTGCCGATCGGGGCGCACAGGTCGATTACACGACCGGTCAAGTCTTCAGTGGAGCCGTTACCGGCCTCCATCTTCATGCGCACGGTCGGGAACAACGGCGTCAGGTTCTCGAAGAGAATCTTGTTTTTCGCGTTCTCGGGACGATCGAAGTTGATCGTGTCGACCTTGAGCAGGGCGAAATAACGCTCGCCTTCCTTTGGCGGTCGGATCTTGCCAACGATGGTGTCACCGGTGCGCAAGTTGAAGCGACGGATCTGGCTCGGCGAGACGTAGATATCGTCTGGGCCCGCGAGATAGGAGGCGTCTGCAGAGCGGAGGAAGCCGAAGCCGTCCTGGAGAATCTCCAGCACGCCATCACCGGAGATTTCCTCGCCGCTTTTCGCGTGCTTTTTGAGCAGGGAGAAAATCACGTCCTGCTTGCGCGAACGGGCCATATTTTCTATGCCCATTTCTTCGGCCAGTTGGAGCAGGTCGGTAATCGGCTTTTGCTTGAGTTCAGTCAGATTCATATAGGAATGACGTAATCATTTATGGAGGGGGGAAATTAAGCTTTTGGCTTAATGAGGCCGCGCCGCAGAGAAGGCGACAGGATCGCGTACTAATCGAAAAGGAATGCGTCGGCGACGGCTTGCAGGGGGCAGTGGAGAAACCAGTGCGGGGCCGAATGTACCACTTGGTTTTCAGAGCGTCTAGCCCTGTTTCACGAAAAAGCCCCGCGATTCGCGAGGCTTTTTTGGCGACGCTTAGATGTTGGCGTCGAGAAATGCAGCCAGTTGCGACTTCGACAGCGCCCCGACCTTGGTCGCTTCGACATTGCCGTCCTTGAACAGCATCAGGGTCGGAATACCACGCACGCCATGCTTGGCCGGGGTTTCCTGGTTTTCGTCGATGTTCAGCTTGGCAATGGTCAATTTGCCTTCGTAAGTGGTAGCAATCTCGTCCAGGACCGGAGCGATCATTTTGCAAGGACCACACCACTCAGCCCAGTAGTCCACCAGCACCGGGCCTTCAGCCTTGAGGACTTCGGCATCAAAGTTCGCGTCGGTGACGTGCTTGATAAGTTCGTTGCTCATGGATGTCTCCGGGTTGTAAGCAAAAAAAACGTTGCCCATCATAGCCGCCCTTCCCACGTTCAGGAAGCCGCAGCTGATTGACTCTTGCTATCGCGCTCCATGTGTTTGGTTATGACTCGGTCAGGACGTCGCCGGCGTGACAAAAGCGATACCGGTGCGCAAGGCGGCATTACGTACGTGCTCCTGCATGGCTTTCTGTGCCGCGGCACTGGCGCGACGTGCAAGGGTGCGAAGGATCTTGCGATGCTCATGCCATGTTTCCATAGCCCGTTCCGGCCGGATGAACGGTAGCTTCTGACTCTCCAGGAACACCTCGGCACTGGCACTGAGAATGTTCAGCATCGCCTGATTGCCGCTCGCCAACAAAATACGCTGATGAAAAGCAAAGTCCAGCCGGGCGGCGCCTTCAAAATCACCCGCCTTGAGCTCCCGACGCATCGCGTCGACATTGTCTTCGAGCTCATCCAGGTCATCCGTGGTCAACATCACTGCCGCCAACCCTGCCGCAAAGCCTTCCAGCGCATAGCGCAACTGGAAAATATCCAGCGGCGAAGCCTGCGCGGTAAATGGCCATATCAGGCCCGCGGCCCCCACCGCTGGCGGCTCCTGCACAAACACCCCTTTGCCCGGTTGCACATTGACCAGCCCCAACGCACTCAGGGACGACAACGCCTCACGCAAAGAGGCGCGACTCACCCCCAACTGCAATGCCAGGTCACGTTGCGAAGGCAGCACATCGCCTGGGCCGAAGCCCTGGTCCTTGATCAGTTTGCGGATGGCTTGCAGCGCCGCTTCCGGTACGGCTTGGGCAATGGAATTCATAGAAAACTCATGGTTCCAGTCAACGGTGCGGCTAGTTGTAAAGCTATTCGCACACGCCGGCAAGTCACGCCCCAAAGGGGCTCGCAAGGTTTTGCCAACGCTCGAAAAGAGTGCGGAAAGGGCAACGACTGTTCAGACCAGTAAGACCGCCACAACTCAACAAAAATCGGCCTCGCAAGCAATTCAAACGTTGATGGCATGGGCTATGCACTAACCCAGATCAGAAATCCCCTTCGCCCTTTTCGGAGAGTTGTCATGACCATGCGTTGCAGCGCCTTGCTCACTGCCCTGTTTGCCAGCCTGATGCTGACCCAGGCTCCCGCCCAAGCCAATGCCCTGGACGATATCGTTGCCCGTGGCACCCTCAAAGTCGCCGTCCCCCAGGATTTCCCTCCATTCGGTTCAGTGGGGCCGGACATGCAACCACGTGGACTGGACATCGACACCGCAAAGCTGCTGGCCGACCAGCTCAAGGTCAAGCTTGAGCTGACTCCAGTCAATAGCACCAACCGCATTCCATTCCTGACCACCGGCAAGGTCGACCTGGTGATTTCCAGTCTGGGCAAAAATCCGGAGCGGGAAAAGGTCATCGACTTCTCCAGAGCTTACGCACCTTTCTATCTCGCGGTGTTCGGCCCACCTGACGCGGCTATTACCACCCTTGACGATCTCAAGGGCAAAACCATCAGCGTGACCCGTGGCGCCATCGAAGACATCGAGTTGACGGCCGTCGCCCCCAAGGAAGCCACGATCAAACGTTTCGAAGACAACAACTCGACCATCGCCGCCTACCTCGCAGGTCAGGTTGACCTGATCGCCAGCGGAAACGTGGTGATGGTGGCGATCAGTGAGCGCAACCCCAAACGCGTTCCGGCACTGAAGGTGAAGCTCAAGGACTCACCGGTGTATGTCGGCGTGAACAAGAACGAGTCGGCGCTGCTGGACAAGGTCAATCAGATCCTGGTCACGGCCAAGGCCGACGGCAGCCTGGAAAAGAACGCGCAACTGTGGCTCAAGCAGCCGCTGCCTGCAGACCTCTGAGCACGGCAACGGAGCTGATCCATGGCCTATCAATTCGATTTTGTGCCCGTCCTGGCCAATACCGACCTGCTGTTGCGTGGCGCACTGTTTACCCTGGAACTGACGGCCATCGGTGCGGTGCTGGGCGTCGCCCTGGGCATCGTCGGCGCGGTTGCAAGGGCCTGGAAAATCCAGCCGCTCTGCTGGATCTTCGGGGTGTATGTCGAGTTAATCCGCAACACGCCGTTCCTGGTGCAGTTGTTTTTTATTTTCTTCGGCTTGCCGTCTCTCGGCCTGCAGATTTCCGAGTGGCAGGCGGCAGTGTTGGCGATGGTGATCAACCTGGGCGCTTACTCCACGGAAATCATCCGCGCCGGCATCCAGGCGATTCCGCGCGGGCAACTGGAAGCCGCGGCGGCCCTGGCGATGAACCGTTTCGAGGCATTCCGCCACGTGGTGCTGCTACCGGCACTGGGCAAGGTCTGGCCGGCCCTGAGCAGCCAGATCATCATCGTGATGCTCGGCTCGGCCGTCTGCTCGCAGATTGCGACTGAAGAGTTGAGCTTTGCTGCCAACTTCATCCAGTCGCGCAATTTTCGCGCCTTTGAAACCTACGCCCTGACTACCCTGGTGTATTTGTGCATGGCGTTGATGATCCGCCAGTTGCTCAACTGGATCGGCCGCCGTTATGTGGCGAGGAACAGCCAATGAGTGATTTCTCCTTCTGGGATATCGTGCGCAACCTGCTCACCGGTCTGCACTGGACCTTGTTGTTATCAGTCGTGGCATTCATTGGTGGTGGCCTGATCGGCTTGCTGGTGATGGCCATGCGTATCAGCACCCTTTCTTTACCGCGAAATGTCGCGCGCACTTATATCGAGCTGTTTCAGGGCACCCCGTTGTTGATGCAATTGTTCCTCGTATTCTTTGGCGTTGCGTTGTTGGGGATCGACATTTCGCCCTGGCTGGCGGCCGCGATTGCCCTGACTTTGTTTACTAGCGCCTACCTGGCTGAAATCTGGCGTGGCTGCGTCGAGTCCATCGCCCACGGACAATGGGAAGCCTCGGCCAGCCTGGCCCTCAGCCCTTATGAACAACTGCGCCACGTAATTTTGCCCCAGGCCCTGCGTATCGCCGTGGCGCCCACCGTGGGATTTTCGGTGCAGGTGGTCAAGGGCACCGCCGTAACCTCGATCATCGGCTTCACCGAGCTGACCAAGACCGGTGCAATGCTTGCCAACGCCACCTTTGAACCCTTCATGGTCTATGGCCTGGTTGCACTCGGTTACTTCCTGCTCTGCTACCCCTTGTCACTCAGTGCCCGCTACCTGGAAAGGAGACTGCATGCCTCTGCTTAGAATATCCGCGCTGCATAAGTATTACGGCGATCACCATGTGCTCAAGGGCATCGACCTGACCGTCGAAGAGGGCCAGGTAGTCGCGATCATCGGCCGCAGCGGCTCGGGGAAATCCACTCTGCTACGTACCCTCAATGGCCTGGAGTCGATCAACGACGGGGTGATTGAAGTCGACGGTGAGTACCTCGACGCCGCCCGCGCCGACCTGCGCAGCCTGCGACAAAAAGTCGGCATGGTATTTCAGCAGTTCAATCTGTTTCCTCATCTGACAGTGGGCGAGAACGTCATGCTTGCGCCCCAAGTCGTACAAAAAGTCCACAAGGCCAAGGCGGCGCAACTGGCGCGGCAAATGCTGGAGAGGGTCGGGCTGGGGGAAAAATTCGACGCATTTCCTGATCGCCTGTCAGGCGGACAACAGCAACGGGTAGCCATTGCTCGCGCATTGGCGATGTCACCCAGGGTATTGCTGTGCGACGAAATCACCTCGGCGCTGGACCCGGAGCTGGTCAATGAGGTGCTCAGCGTGGTCCGCCAGTTGGCCAAGGACGGTATGACCCTGATCATGGTGACCCACGAGATGCGTTTTGCCCGGGAAGTAGGCGACAAATTGGTGTTCATGCATCAGGGCAAGGTGCATGAAGTGGGCGACCCGAAAACCCTGTTTGCCCAACCGCGCACTGCAGAACTGGCCAACTTTATTGGCTCGGTGGAACAGTCGGGCTGAGGTTTCAGGCGCCAGGCACCCATTCGAAGCTGCCCTGCCCCTCCAGAGTCGTTTCGTCACGCACCGCAAGCCCGAGCACAGGCACAAAGGTCTCGATATTGACCAGCGCGGTAAAGCGGTGCCCCTGCATTGGCGCGCCGCCTGCGCGTGCAACCAGCGTCTGGCCTGGCAGCAACTGCCCACTTGCCGGCTCCCCCGATACACGCAACTCCACCGCCAGCCCATCAACCTGAGGGTGTTGCAAACTCAGGGTGAAATAGCCTTGGCGGCCAAACCGAAAGCCCTTCGTCCCGGCGGATACCCCGGTGAAACGCAGGCTCATGGGCGCCGCCTCGGCACAGACAATGCTCAGTTGCAGCGTGCGTTTGCCCAAGATCAATTGCCTGTCGACCACTTCGGCGCTGCGGATCAAACCGTAATCGACCCTGGGCTGGCTCAAGGACAAACGGCAATTTCCCGCCAGGGCTTCATCCGACATCAGCCCCGCCCACAGCAACACGCCGCCTATAACAACGCCAGGGCGAATTCTGCTTAGGAATTTATTGCGCACGGCAGACTGCCGAACTGGTTTCGTAGAGTTTGTCGTCATCGGTTTCCGGCTCAGGGTTCAGTTGCAGTACACAGGATGTTGAATCCGGCAGGAAGACGCTCAAGGTTTGCGGCTCGTCCAGATTGCTCAGGAACACCATGCCCTCGCCCACCACACTGGTCAGGAAGGCATTGCCCGAGCCGAATACCGAGGCCCCTTGAGGCAACGGCCGTCCTTGCTCGTCGCGCACTTCAAGCAACAGGCGGCGTACCTTCACCACCTCGAAATCAACGGTATTGAAGGATCCACGGCCAGCGGTGAGCGCCTTGGTGCCGTTTTTCAGATCGATACGCTTGGGCAGAGAATGGGTTTGCACCTCAACATTGCTGTTGAGGTAGGCCGGGAGGCCGGCGATCACCGCCTGGCCCCAGTAATCAGTCCATACCGGACCCTGGGGGGTTGCGACCTTGACCGAGCCAACGTCGCCCACCGAGACGATGCCAAAGGTGTCCTGGACGGCATAGGGCGAGAACGTCAAGCCACGCTCATGGGCCACCACACCGCCCTGCAGTTGCCCGGTGTAGTTGGTGCTGAAGGAGTCCCGCCGCATGCCCAGCCCAACCTGAGCATAGCGCGGCACGGCATTCACCCAGGCTTGAACCGACTGATCACCACTTGTCTGCTCCCGAGCCACACCCACCTCATAATTCACATAGTCATTCACCCGGTCACTGAACGCGGTGCCAAACTCCAACTCGTCCCCGCGACGGCTGGCATAGGACGTGACACGACGGTCCCCTCCAAACGGTATAGAGACCTGCAACCGCAGCGATAGCCCTGTTTCGGAGGGGGCATTGCGCTCGTCGCGCCGAGTATTTCGCTCTTTTCGCGGTCGAGAGCCCCCCACCCGCGAGTCAGCGATCAACGACACTTGGGTGCCGCTGAACTCGCGGTCCCATGAGGCAAATACGTGTTCGGCCGATTGCCCGTCAAATTGCGCGCTGCGCGAGTAGCTGATGGAGAAGCCCCCAAGGAACGGGTCAGCCCAGCTCAGGCCCAGGGTGTATTGGTTCTTCAAGCGCGCGTCCAGGTCGTCGCGACCGCTTGACAGCCCAGCTTCCGTAACCTCGCGATAGCCACGCGTCTGGCGCGTAGCGCTGAGATTCGCCTCCAGGCGGGTAGATAGCGGACCACTCAATGAGATAGAGCTGCGAACCCCGCTGACATTCCCCAAGTCATCGCGCGACAGATTTTGGCGCCCACCCACCGTCATCCGCTGGAAAAACACGCTGCTCAATGTCCCGCCCGCAGCCTGGTACTCCTCGGTGCTCAACAGGCCAAAGCCCAAGGACGAACTTCGCCCAAGACCCCAGGTACCACTGGCCATCGCCACCACCGGCGGCTCCTGGTCATCGAGCGTCGCCCCCCGCACCTTGCCCATGGAAAAGAAGTAACCCGGCACCACCGGCACACCTGCGCCAAAGGACGCCGCCGGCACCCTGAAACTGTGCCCGCCGCCACGAGTGCCGATCACGTTTACGTCCAGATCGCTGGTGCCATTGAGCAGCGAGAACCCGCTCAGGGAAAAAGGGCCTTCCGGCACCAGGGTGGTATGGATCAACACCCCTGACTGGCGCACTTCTACCCTGGACGCGCTGCGGGCCAGGCCTTCGACCACCACAGCGCTGCCGCCCGAGGCGCGCGACTGCCCATCAGGAAACATCTGCAGGCCGGAGAGCTGGAGCCCGCCGAACACCGGGCTGTTGCTGGAGATCTGACCCACCTGGAAGGTCGAGCGAAGCCCTGGAAAATCGCGCTGGGCGTAGGCGTTCACATGCTCGCTGCTGGCCTTGCCATTGTCGGAAATATAGAACTGGCGACTGCGCACAATCCAGTTCCCCAGGTTGAATCCCGCCTCGGTATAGGCGGAAACGGAGCGCGAAGAGCCACTGTCGAAGCGATCCTCGAAACCCTGCACATCGTAGTTGAACAAGGCCGCCATGCCACCTTGGGAGGCGCTGCCCGCCCCCCATTCAAGCTCGCGCATCGACTGGGTAGGCACCACCAGCGTGACCTCATCGCTGCCAGGACTCAGCCGGACAATCGTCGCCGGATATTCACCGACAAAGTCGTGGCACGCTTGATCTGGCGCAATGCCTTGGCGAATGACCGCAGACGGAACGCGCAGCCCGGCCTTTTCCAGTAATTTCGAGGTGAAACACAGCTGCCCCTCATAGTCGAAACGCGCCTCCACCAATCCCAGTGGGTTACCGTTGACCCGCAGCCCGACCACATGGACGCCCTCGCGAAAACGCGCCGCACTGCGAAAATAATGGGCAACCTTGGGGTCAATGCCATTCGCGGAAAGAACGGCGAGATCAAAGCCTTCCCCCAACTCCAGACCGTGGGCAGGAAGGCTGCACAGCGTCGCAAGCCCGATGAAGATTGTTGAACCACACGACAAGGAAGTCGAAGCAGGAAGGATCGAAGCGGGCTGATTCAGGCAGCCGGCTTTGGGCAGACTTTTCATAACTGATCAACCCGCCTCGATAACGACGGGAGCCTGGTAGAGGGCAGCCGAATAGCCGTAGACCGTCGCCGGTTGAATCTCAATGGCATTGATCCCCACCACACCCCGCTCGACAGTGGTCGACAGCGTTTCGCCTGGCAGGACATAGGTCCGTGGCAGTATTGCCTGGCTTTTTGCGGGTAGCAGTTGCACTTGCAACCCCAGCCGTACCACGTAGGCACTGTCGTTATGAACGGTCAGGCGATTGCCTTGCAGTTTCCATTTCAGCAACTTCCAGGGCTCTTCAAGCCGCGGCAGGCCCTTGGGATGCAGGATCAGCGGCAAGTCCTGGCGAATGGTGATACCAATGGTCGCACGTCCCTCGGCACGCGCCTGGGGGATACCTTCAAAGGTGACCCGTTTCAGGCGCTGGGTCTTGAGCGGTTCCTTGAGAGTTGCGATAAAACGTACTAGTTGTGTTTCACCAGGCTCCACGCGCGCAATCGGCGGCGTAACAATCAATAGTGGTTCCGGGTCTTCCGCAAGGTTTTGAATGACCGAATGTAATAACGCAGGACCGGCATCGGTGTTCTTGACATTAATGGTTGCTTCGCCGTTTTCTTCATAAAGAATTACGACAGATGTTTCAGGCTCCATACCATCGACCAGTACTTCCCCACCTAAAAACAGAGAAAGACTTGCGCCACCCAGCAAAGCGGCGACCGTATTGAAAAGAAAATTCATCAAGTTCTACCCATGCAATAATATAGCGACTACCAATACATACATGACTACAAACAGCCAGCACTGTAGCCGCAACAGTTAGTTACGACTACAGTGCTGGTTTTATTACATGCTTAGATACGAGTAACGACTAAGGTAGCAAGCCCATTCAAGGGAACATCCTTGCTCAGGTCCAAGGCGCTACCCTTGTTGATAACGGCCCTCACGTAGATAGTACCGCTGACGGTATTGACCAGGGCTGGAACCGGGCTGGTAGTACGGCTCCAGGAGTGTTGGTACGGGAACTTGTCGACCCGACCATTGGAGCTATAGGTCCAGGCTGCGCCAGAGCTTGACCTTTTAAGCGGATGCAGGCTGGCCCCGCCACTGGTCAGGTTCGAAAGCCTGACCGAATAGCCACCAGTATGTCGACCGTTCTGGGCCCCCAGGCCAAAGTTCTGGGATTCGGTGTAGCCCGTTCCCAGGATGCCCGGCACGGTACTGCCCGCCTGCGTATCAGTCACCGACAGTGCCATCTGCGTTGCTGTAGTGCCGCAATTTACGGTCAGGGGCAGTGTTTTCTCGTGCAGGGGGTTGAACGCATTGGGCAATATGGTGGATGCACTGATCTGACCATAGTCAATGACGCCGGTGCTGATACTGACTGTGCATGAAGCAGGCGTGATAGTACCAATAACCCTCAAGTTTCCCGACCCACTCGTATCGGCATGCACCACCACACTTGCAGCCAAACAAACAACACCCATAACCAAACCAGATACTTTTTTCATGTCAAACCTATCACTAGAAGTTATCAGGTGTCTTTATCTTCACTCGGGCAATTGCATACCCAACATCCTCCATCCTTGGCTAATGAGCTGTAAATAAATAACACCAAGGCAATATTGCCAGTGACAGTCTCTCTCGCATACACCCTGCAAAAGAATAAGATTAAACCCTGATTATTGTCGGATCGATAAAAAACCACTGTCGCCTTAACCCGTTTAAAGAGTAGTACCAACTCAATTATCATTGGGTATAACTGTTATCCCGATGTAGGTTAAATCAAGAGAAGTTTCTAATTTTTGAAATTTTACTGTTTCTCACAGACATTACGGACTAATCACCAAGAACCGATGGAAACGCCCTACATTTCCTACAAACCGCCATCCCAACCCCCTCTAGGAGAATTCCCCTGCGCACTACGCGTTGGCGTCAGCGTTTGATCGTGGCACGATGGCGAGGTTATCGACCGAGATCACCTACCCATGCCGCAATCCCAAGCCAAGAATCTGTCCCTGATCGCCGCCATCGACCTGGGCTCCAACAGTTTTCACATGGTCGTGGCCAAGGCCCAGAACGGTGAAATTCGCATCCTTGAGCGGCTCGGTGAAAAGGTACAACTGGCTGCCGGGATCGACGATGAGCGTCAGCTCAACGAAGAATCCATGCAGCGCGGGCTTGATTGCCTCAAGCGTTTTTCCCAATTGATCAATGGCATGCCCCTGGGCGCCGTGCGAATTGTCGGAACCAACGCGCTGCGCGAAGCGCGTAACCGTGGCGAATTCATCCACCGCGCCGAGGAAATCCTCGGCCATCCGGTGGAAGTCATTTCCGGGCGTGAAGAAGCACGCCTGATCTACCTGGGCGTGTCTCACACCCTGGCCGACACTCCCGGAAAACGTCTGGTAGCGGATATCGGCGGCGGCAGTACCGAGTTCATCATCGGCCAACGCTTCGAACCCCTGTTGCGCGAAAGCCTGCAAATGGGCTGCGTCAGCTACACCCAGCGTTACTTCAAGGATGGCAAGATCACCCCGGCCCGCTACGCCCAGGCGTACACCGCAGCGCGGTTGGAGATCATGAGTATCGAACACGCCCTGCACCGCCTGACCTGGGATGAAGCCATCGGCTCATCCGGTACCATTCGCGCCATTGGCCTGGCCCTGAAGGCCGGCGGCCACGGCACTGGCGAGGTCAACGCTGAAGGCCTGGCGTGGCTCAAGCGCAAGCTGTTCAAGCTCGGGGATGCGGAGAAAATCGACTTCGACGGGATCAAACCTGACCGCCGGACGATCTTCCCGGCAGGCCTGGCCATCCTTGAAGCCATTTTCGACGCCCTTGAGCTACAGCGTATGGACCACTGCGATGGAGCCCTGCGTGAAGGCGTGCTCTATGACCTGCTGGGGCGCCATCATCACGAAGACGTGCGTGAGCGCACCCTGGGCTCATTGATGGAGCGCTACCATGTCGACCTGGAGCAAGCGGCGCGAGTCGAGCGCAAGGCCTTGCATGCTTTCGATCAGGTGGCAGAGGATTGGGACCTGGAAGACGGGGTCTGGCGTGAACTGTTGGGCTGGGCAGCCAAAGTCCATGAGGTGGGCCTGGATATCGCCCATTACCATTACCACAAGCACGGCGCGTACTTGATCGAGCACTCTGACCTGGCAGGCTTCTCCCGGGAAGACCAGCAGATGCTCGCACTGCTGGTACGCGGTCATCGCCGCAACATCCCCAAGGACAAGTTTGCAGAGTTCGGTGCCGACGGAATCAAGCTGATTCGCCTGTGCGCGTTGCTGCGTTTTGCGATTCTGTTCCATCACATCCGTGGTACCCAGCAAATGCCACAGGTGAGCCTGCGTGCCGATGGCGACAGCCTGGATGTGGTATTCCCCGACGGCTGGCTGGACGAAAACCAACTGACCCAAGCCGACTTCGCCCAGGAGGCGGAGTGGCTGACTCGGGTCGGATTCAGCCTGAACGTGCGCTGAGATGGCTCTCTGCCAGGCGCCGCAGCAAGTGCGGCGCCTGGCATTGGGCTCAAGCGTTCAGTGGTGTGGCAGGCGAGAATGGCGCCCCGAAGGCAAATGCCGGTTCCCTGATGGCATGTGAAGCCTGCTCATAGCCATGCGCGACCGACAGCAGCGTCGCCTCGCTATTCTGCGTGCCAGCAAAGACGAGCGCGGTTGGCATACCTTCATTATCCATACCCGATGGCACCGAGATACTCGGGAAGCCTGCCCCTGCGGCAAAGAAGCTAATGCTCCGAAAAGCCCAGCGGTTCCCACACCAGCTCCAAACATAGAGAACTCCTCAACTGACACGTGAAGGCTATTGGTTAATAACCCGGCGTCAGTTCAGTCTAGGAAGGAGCTTCATGGGTGCCCCAGCTGGAAGATCTGGTTGCCTTGCCTGACAACTCCGTTGCGGATGTAGGCTAGGTGGCGACAGTGGAAGCAGACGTATCTGCTTCCACAGGGCCAGGCTTCAGCGCACGCTGAGCAGCGGCAGACCCAGGCGCTCCAGCAACGTCGCCTGTGCACTTCGCGGGTTCTGGTTGCCGGTTGGCGTGTTGCGCACGTAGCGGCCATCCGACTGCAGGCTCCAGCTGTGGGTGTTATCGGTGAGATAGCTTTCCAGCTCTTTCTTGACCCGCATGATCAGTTTCTTGCCTTCCACCGGGAAGCAGGTCTCCACGCGCTTGTCGAGGTTGCGCTCCATCCAGTCGGCGCTGGACAAGAACATCTGCTCCTCGCCACCGTTAAGGAAGTAGAACACCCGCGTGTGCTCCAGGAAACGGCCGATGATCGAGCGCACGTGAATATTGTGCGAGACCCCGGCAATTCCCGGCCGCAGGCAGCACATGCCACGCACCACCAGGTCGATACGCACGCCGGACTGGCTGGCCTTGTACAGTGCGCGAATGATCTTCGGATCGGTCAGCGAGTTGAACTTGGCAATGATGTGCGCCGGCTTGCCGTCGATCGCGAACTGGGTTTCCCGGGCAATCATGTCGAGCATGCCCTTTTTCAGGGTGAACGGCGCATGCAGTAGCTTCTTCATGCGCAAGGTCTTGCCCATGCCGATCAACTGGCTGAACAGTTTGCCCACGTCTTCACACAGCGCATCATCAGAAGTCAGCAAGCTGTAGTCGGTATAGAGCTTGGCGTTGCCAGCGTGGTAGTTGCCGGTACCCAAGTGCGCGTAACGCACAATCTCCCCGGCCTCACGGCGCAGGATCAACATCATCTTGGCGTGGGTCTTGAAGCCCACCACGCCGTAGATCACCACCGCACCGGCCGCTTGCAGGCGGCTGGCCAATTGCAGGTTGGACTCTTCGTCAAAACGCGCGCGCAGTTCGATCACCGCGGTGACTTCCTTGCCGTTGCGCGCCGCATCCACCAGGGCATCGACGATTTCCGAGTTGGCGCCGCTGCGGTACAGGGTCTGGCGCACGGCCAGGACGTGAGGGTCCTTGGCAGCCTGGCGCAGCAGGTCGACTACCGGTGTGAACGACTCGAAGGGGTGCAGCAGCAAGATATCCTGCTTGCTGACCACACTGAAAATGTTCTCGCTGTTTTGCAGCAGTTTCGGGATCTGCGGGGTGAACGGCGTGTATTGCAGCTCCGGATGGCTGTCCAGGCCAGTGATGCTGAACAGGCGCGTCAGGTTCACCGGGCCATTGACCTGATACAACTCGGTCTCGGACAGGTTGAACTGTTTGAGCAGGTAGTCCGAAAGATGTTTCGGACAGGTATCTGCCACCTCCAGACGCACCGCATCACCGTAGCGACGCGAGAACAGCTCGCCGCGCAGGGCGCGAGCCAAGTCTTCGACGTCTTCGGTGTCCACCGCCAGATCGGCGTTACGGGTCAGGCGGAACTGGTAGCAACCCTTGACCTTCATACCCTGGAACAAATCATCGGCGTGGGCATGGATCATCGACGACAGGAATACATAGTTATCGCCAGTCCCCCCGACCTCTTCCGGTACCTTGATCACCCGTGGCAACAGGCGCGGCGCGGGGATGATCGCCAGCCCCGAGTCACGACCGAAGGCGTCGATACCTTCCAGCTCGACGATGAAGTTCAGGCTCTTGTTCACCAGCAACGGAAACGGGTGCGTCGGGTCCAGGCCAATCGGGGTGATGATCGGCGCGATCTCGTCACGGAAATAACGACGTACCCAGGTCTTGATCTTGACGGTCCAGTTGCGGCGGCGGATGAAGCGGACCTGATGCTTTTCCAGTTCCGGCAACAGGATGTCGTTGAGGATGGCGTATTGGCGATCTACATGACCATGTACCAGCTCGCTGATGCGCGCCAGGGCCTGGTGCGGCTGCAGGCCGTCGGCACCGGCCTGCTCACGGGCGAAGGTGATCTGCTTCTTGAGGCCGGCGACACGGATTTCAAAGAACTCATCCAGGTTGCTGGAGAAGATCAGCAGGAACTTCAGCCGCTCCAACAGCGGATAGGACTCATCCAGTGCCTGTTCCAGCACGCGGATGTTGAATTGCAGTTGCGACAGTTCACGATGGATATAAAGGCTACTGTCATCCAGGTTCGGGATCACGATAGCCGGTGCCGCGACCGCCGGTTCAGCGATCACCGCAGACTGCTCAGGCTCCAGTTCCGGCGGGGTTTCGGTGACGTGTTCAACCACCGGGAGCGCATCTTTTACAGCCACTTCTGTGAGTCCTTCGGTATTCATGGAGTGTTCCTGTGAGGGCTAGTGTTGCTCTCTAAGCAATTGGGCGGCACGGACGGCAAAGTAAGTCAGGATGCCATCGGCACCCGCACGTTTAAAGGCCACGAGGGACTCAAGAATGACCCCTTCACTCAACCAGCCATTTTGAATCGCAGCCATGTGCATGGCGTACTCACCACTGACCTGATAGACAAAGGTCGGCACCTTGAATTCATCTTTGACCCGATAAAGGATGTCCAGATAGGGCATGCCGGGCTTGACCATGACCATGTCGGCGCCTTCTGCCAGGTCCGCCGCCACTTCGTGCAAGGCCTCGTGGCTGTTGGCCGGGTCCATCTGGTACGAGGCCTTGTTGGCCTTGCCCAGGTTCGACGCCGAGCCGACCGCCTCGCGGAACGGGCCGTAGTAGGTACTGGCATACTTGGCCGAGTAGGCCATGATGCGGACGTTGACATGACCGGCCAGTTCAAGCGCTTCACGGATCGCCTGGACGCGACCGTCCATCATGTCCGATGGAGCAACTACCTGGGCGCCCGCAGCCGCATGGGACAAGGCTTGCTTGACCAATGCGTCGACGGTGATGTCGTTCTGCACATAACCGTCTGCATCCAGAATGCCATCCTGCCCATGGGTAGTGAATGGGTCCAGCGCCACGTCGGTAATCACCCCCAACTGCGGGAATCGCTCGCGCAGGGCGCGGGTGGCGCGCTGGGCAATGCCTTCAGGGTTCCAGGCCTGTGCGGCGTCCAGCGACTTGAGCTCTACCGGCGTCACCGGGAACACCGCCAGGGCCGGAATCCCCAACTCAACCCAATGCGCAGCCTCTTCGAGCAGCAGATCAATGCTCAGTCGCTCGACACCCGGCATGGAAGCCACCGCTTCCCGGCGGTTCTCACCGTCCAGCACAAATACCGGCAGGATCAGATCGTCGACCGTCAGTACGTTTTCACGAACCAGGCGGCGAGAAAAATCATCACGACGGTTGCGGCGCAGGCGAGTAGCGGGAAACAGACGATGGGCGGGGGTAAAGCTCACGGCAGACTCCTGAGCCCGGGGTGACGGGCGAGCGTGACAGTTATAAGCGGTCATTATGACGAAGGAATTACAGTTGTGCTTACTCATGCGACTGGCGCGCGACCTGTAGTCGCGCGCACGGTTTCTGTAGGAAAAGTTCACTTCACGACACATCTCGATACTTTCATGAATGTCCACGAAGGCGTAGGCTGCGCGTTCATTTCGCCAGCACCCAGACAATGCTCCAACAATTTCTGAATGACTTTGGCTACTTTGCGCTCCTCGTGGGCACGTTCTTCGAAGGCGAAACCATCCTGGTCCTCGCAGGCTTCCTGGCGTTCCGTGGATACATGGATATCAACCTTGTGGTCGTGGTTGCGTTCTGCGGCAGCTACGCCGGCGACCAACTGTGGTACTTCCTGGGGCGCAAGCACGGACGCAAATTGCTGGCGCGCAAACCCCGCTGGCAACTGCTGGGGGACCGCGCGCTGGAGCACATCCGCCGGCATCCGGACATCTGGGTACTGAGCTTCCGTTTTGTCTATGGCTTACGCACGGTCATGCCAGTAGCGATCGGCCTGTCGGGCTACCCACCGGGACGTTACCTGCTGCTCAATGGCATCGGCGCAGCCATATGGGCTGCGGCATTGGGGGCAGCGGCGTACCATTTCGGAGCCGTACTCGAAGGCCTGCTGGGCAGCGTCAAGAAATACGAGCTGTGGGTATTGGGTGCCCTGCTGGTGCTGGGCCTGGGCTTGTGGCTGCGGCGCCGCATCAAGAACGCGCGCCTGGCTCGGCAAGCCTGCGCTGTGGAGAAGGCCCGCCTGGAGCAAGAGCTACCGAGCGAACCTACGACGCCAGCCGCGCAACCCGCGCCCGACAACAATAGAGACCGATAAGGCTCAGCATGCTGTAACTGGCCAGCCCCAACCAGCCCAGCGCGCTGGCTGGCCACAACCCGACCAGCGGCGCCAGCCACACCACCGGTACGTTCAGTGCCAGGCGCAGCAGTTCGGCCTTCAACGCCCACGGCCGGTTCTCTAAGGCCACGCCCAGGGTAAACAACCCCAGCGCCATTACACTCCAGCCCAGCACCAGGGCCGCAGTCGACATGCCCTCACCGGCATTCATCAAGTAGCTGCCAAAGCCCACATAGACGGCAAACTGCAAGGCAATGTAAACCTGCTGGCGAGTATCCAGCGGTATTTCAAACTTGCGGAACTGGCTCAGGTCCGGCTTGGCCAACGGGTATTTGGCCTTTACGTCCGCCGGACGCCAGCCCGTGCGCATAAACCAGATACGCAGCTTGTCCCACCAGCGCTCGGTTCGCCGGGCATCGCTCAATAACTGCGCATAAAACTGCAGGTTGGCCCACAGCGGGTTCCAACTCGCCAGCGGTGTGGTCACGCCAAAAATCACTGGTTCGTTTTCGTCTTCTTCCTGGAAAGAACCAAACAGCCGGTCCCAAATAATGAACACTCCGCCGTAGTTGCGATCCATGTAGAGAGCGTTCTGTGCATGGTGGGCCCGGTGATTGGAAGGCGTGACGAAGAACCATTCGAACCAGCCCAGCTTGGGCACATGGCGGGTATGGACCCAGAATTGGTAGAGCAAGTTGAGGGACGCCACACTGATAAACACCAGCAACGGCACGCCAAGCACAGCCAGAGGCAGGTAAAAGATCCAACTCAACAGGAAGCCCGTACTGGTCTGGCGCAAAGCTGTGGTGAGGTTGTAGTCCTCGCTTTGGTGATGCACAGAATGCGCGGCCCACAGAATGTTGCGTTCGTGACCGCAGCGGTGCAGCCAGTAGTAGCAGAAGTCGTAGAAGACGAAGGCGAAGACCCAGGTCCAGATGCTCTGGGTCGAGAGCTCGAGCAAAGCCAGGTGCTCAAGGGCGAATGCGTAGGTCAACAGCCCCACCCCTTTGGTCAGCAGGCCGGTGGTGGTGGAAAGCACGCCGGTGCTCAGGCTGTTGATGGCGTCTGCCACCCGATAGTTGCGCTCGCCGCGCCAACGGTCAGCCAGCAGCTCGACCACAATCAAGGCAATGAAAAACGGTACCGCGTAAGGGACGAAGTCCATGGGCAAGTCCGGTCAATTATTGTTAGATCAAGATTAGGTGTACTTGCGAGATATCCCATTGGCAATGAGTGACAAATAAGTAGACATTTAACGCCATACATCAGGAGAAATGCCCATGAGCAAAAAGATTGCAGTGATCCTTTCCGGCTGTGGCGTGTACGACGGCGCAGAAATCCATGAAAGCGTGATCACGTTGCTGCGCCTGGATCAGCGCGGCGCTCAGGTCCAGTGCTTTGCCCCCGATATTGCGCAGATGCACGTGATCAATCACCTCACGGGCGAAGAGATGCCCGAGTCGCGCAACGTGCTGGTGGAGTCGGCGCGCATCGCCCGGGGCCAGGTCAAAGATATTCGCGAGGCCAGCGTAGAAGACTTCGACGCGCTGATCGTGCCGGGTGGTTTTGGTGCCGCAAAAAACCTGTCGAACTTTGCTGTCGAAGGTGCGGGGTGCAGCGTGAATCCGGATGTATTGGCGCTGACTGAAGCCTTTGCCGAAGCGCGCAAGCCCGTGGGGCTGATCTGCATCTCGCCGGCGCTGGCAGCAAAGATCTACGGCCCCGGCGTGACATGCACCATCGGCAATGACACCGACACCGCGCAAGCCCTGACAAAAATGGGCGCCACCCATGAGGACTGCGCAGTCGAGGATATCATCGAGGACAAGGCTCGCAGACTGGTCAGCACCCCAGCCTATATGCTGGCCGGGAACATCAGCGAAGTGGCGTCCGGGATCAACAAACTGGTGGACCGGGTATTAGAGCTGACCCACGAAAACGACTAAGCATCTTTGCCTGCTCACAAACCAATGTGGGCGGGTTTGTGTGGGAGCGGGCTTGCTCGTGATGGCAGTGGATCAGCCGATAAATCTGGTGACTGGTCTACCGCTATCGCGAGCAAGCCCGCTCCCACATTTTGATCAAGGTGTGTTCAAGACGCCGCTAACCGGCGCTTCTCGGCCATTCGACTGCGGCTGTACAACACCACGATCGCGATGATCGCCACCGCCTGGGCGCTTAACGAATAGGCGTCGGCGTGAATGCCCAGCCAGTCGAATTCAAAGAACGCCACTGGTCGTGTACCGAAGATGCCGGCCTCCTGCAGCGCCTTGACGCCATGCCCGGCGAATACCACCGACAAGGCACACAACAGCGCCGCATTGATGCCAAAGAACAGCGCCAGCGGTAACTTCGCCGACCCCCTCAGGATGATCCATGCCAGGCCCATCAGCAGCACAAGCGCCGTGGCGCCGCCCGCCAGAACCGCATTATGCCCGGCAGGACCTGCCTGCAGCCACAGGGTTTCGTAGAACAGGATTACTTCAAACAACTCGCGGTACACCGAGAAAAACGCCAGCACGGCAAAACCGAAACGTCCGCCGCCGCCCACCAGGCTGCTCTTGATGTAGTCCTGCCAGGCCGCCGCATGGCGTCGGTCATGCATCCAAACGCCAAGCCATAGCACCATGACGCTGGCAAACAGCGCCGTGCAGCCTTCCAGCAACTCACGCTGGGCGCCGCTCACATCAATCACATACGCCGCCAGCGCCCAGGTCGCCAGTCCGGCCACCAGTGCCAGGGCCCAGCCAACGTTGACGCTGCGCACCGCCGATTGCTGCCCGGTGTTACGCAGGAATGCGAGGATCGCCGCCAGCACCAGAATCGCTTCCAGGCCTTCGCGCAATAGAATCAACAGGCCGGAGATGTAGCTCAACGACCAACTCAAGCCATCGCCACCCAGCAAGCCGGCAGCCTCGGTAAGCTTGCCCTTGGCTACATCCAGACGCTGCTGGACCTGCTCGATCGGCAATCCGTCCTGCAACGACTGCCGATAGGCCATCAGGGCCTTTTCGGTGTCCTTGCGCACGTTTGCGTCGACGTTGTCCAGTGAGCTTTCAACCAGTTCGAAGCCTTCAAGATAGGCCGCGACCGAAAGGTCGTAGGCCTGCTCGTGCTCACCGTTGCGAAAGGCTGCCAGGCTTTTGTCCAGGGTCGTCGCGGTGTAATCGAGCAACTGCGCCGGGCCACGCTGGACCTGCGGCGGCTGTGCCCGCTGCGCACGAAAGACCCGGGCCGCGTCCGGGCCATCGGCAGCCAGCACTTCCTCGGGCGTCTGGCGCGCCAGATCGGCCAGGTTGAAGGTTTTTTCGCTGTTTGCCGCCGCCGGGTCAGCCGTAAATCCTGCAATGTAGGTCGCCAGGTCCCAACGCTGGCGGTCATCCAATTGATCGGCGAAAGATGGCATGTCAGTGCCTTCAACACCCAGACCCAGGGTGTTGTAGATCCCGTAGAGGCTCAAGCGATCCAACCGCGCGGTATCGCGCAGATTGGCCGGTGGCGGCACCAGACCAACCCCAGCCGGACCGTCGCCGGCCCCGATCTCGCCGTGGCACACCGAACAATGCTGGGCGTAAAGCGGCGCACCCCGCGTCGGATCCGGCGTGATGACCGGTGCCTGGCTGACTTCATAAGCCACTGCCAGCTTGGCGCCCAGCTGGCGCGCCTGACGAGCGACCGCAGCACCATCTTCATGAGCACTCACGGCCGTCAACAGTTGGTCGACGCCTTCTACCAACCCGGCGCGTTCGGGTTTCTCCGGCAACTGCGCCACCAGCCCCTGTAAAACCCCCAGAAACTCCACCTGCTCAAGGTATTCAGGCTCGTCGATAACCTTGCCCGCCTCTACCGTCGATGGATAGTCAGCTCCGATATAGTCCAGCAAATGCAAAGCCTGGGGCGCACCTTCGGCAGTGGCCGCCAGTAGATTGAAGCTGCACGACACCAACGCCGGCAGCAGCAGCCAGGCTAAAAAACGCGAGGGGGCAGTCATGAATGGCTCTCAAATGGAAACAAGAAGTAACACATTGTCGAGTGTTAATAGGTTTGACTCAAGGCGTTAGTGGTTTGCGGGGTGAAATGGCGGGAGTTTTTTCGATCAATCATTGGCCAGCGGCAAGGTCGATGGCGCGTCGACCTTGCCGGAAGAGACAAAACCCAAGGCTTTCAGGGGAAACGCAGTCACACTGTTGCGCGATGCAAACTGGCCAGGAACGCCGCTGCACCGACAAATAACCCTGCAAACGTACGGTTCACACGCTTCTGCTGTTTCGGCGTGCGCAACAGGCGCAATACTTTTGAAGCCAGGCCCGTATAGCCCGCCATGACAATCATATCGACACAAATCATCGTCGCGCCCAGGATCACATACTGGATCAGCAGCGGCGCCTGCGGGTTCACGAATTGCGGCAGCACCGCCAGCATGAACACCAGCGCCTTGGGATTGCTGGCGTTTACCAGAAAACCACGGAACATCATCGCCAGCGGTTTGCCAATGGGGCGCACGGCGGCGTCATCGGTCAAGTCTGCTGGCAACGCACGCCATTGCTTGACGGCCAGGTACACCAGATAGGCCACACCGAACCATTTGATCACGTAGAACGCCGTGGAAGACGCCGCCAGAACCGCCCCCAGACCACCGGCTACCACCGCAATCTGCATCGCCAGGCCCAGTTGCAGGCCCAGGGCATTCCAGTAACCGCGCAGAAAGCCGTATTGCAGGCCGCTGGACATCGAGGCAATAGCGCCCGCGCCAGGAGAGAGACTGATGATCCAGCTGGCCGCAAAAAAGGCCAGCCATGTTTCGAGCGCCATTACACACCTCAACGGGAGAATTTGCTGTTGTGCCTTAAGCTAACTCTGCCGACAGAAGGCTGGCTATATTTTTTTACAAGATGTGAATATCAACGGTCACCCGGAAATACATGGGTGCCTGGCCAGCGCCGGACCGAGCGCTGGAAAAACATGCTATTAGGCACTTGCACCATGGCGCTGTCGGTACCCGCTTCTTCCACTTCGATCAGCGTGGTGTAGAGCAAGTTGATCGCAACCACACGACCTTTGACGCCGGGTTTGTCGACAGTGTCCACCAACTCGACCAGATCCCCCAGGCGAAACGGCCCTACGGTAAAGATCAGAATCGCGCAAAGCAGGTTGGACAGCACCGACCACATGGCAAAGAACGCCACGGCCGCCACGGCGACAAAGCCCGATAACGCGGTCCATAACACCGTGGCCGAAACGCCCAGGCGTCCGAGCACAAAAATCAGTGCACTGCCCATGATCAGCCAGCGCAAGCCACCGCGCAGCGGCATCAGCAGTTGCGGCGGGAACGGGTAGCGCTCGCCCAGGCGAGTCAGGCCTTTGGCGACGAAGCGCTGGGTCAGGTAACCGGCCAGCAGGATCAGCAGGATTTGCACGCCGATCCACACTGGCTCGACCCAGTGTGCCGGCAAGGGCAATTGCAGGGAATCCATCAGGACAGCGCCTCCAACTCCGCTTGCAGGCTTTCCAGCAGCTCGAGGGCTTCCATCCAGCTCTCCTCCAGTTGCGCTTCGCGAACCTTGAGCTTGGCCTGCTCGGCCAGCAAGTCGCGCAGCTCATCTTTGCGCGCCGCTTCGTACACGGCACTGTCGCCCAGGCTGGCTTCAATTTTGACCAACCGCTCATGGACCTTGCCCAGCTCGGCTTCCAGCTTGTCGGCTTCGCGCTTGTGCGGCGCCAGTTGCTGACGCAAGGCGGCTGCGGCCTGGCGCTGGGCTTTCTTGTCAGTCTTGTCCGGGTTGACCGGCGTGTTGCTGGCCGGCGCGTTACGCAGACGATAGTCCGTCAGCCACCGGGCATAGTCGTCCAGGTCACCGTCGAACTCTTCGACTTTGCCATCGGCCACCAGCAGGAAATTATCGGTGGTGCTCTTGAGCAAGTGCCGGTCGTGAGACACCACCAGCACTGCCCCGCTGAACTCCTGCAGGGCCATGGTCAGCGCCAGGCGCATCTCCAGGTCCAGGTGGTTGGTGGGTTCGTCGAGAAGCAACAGGTTGGGCCGCTCCCAGGCAATCAGCGCCAGGGCCAGGCGGGCTTTCTCGCCGCCGGAGAAGTTCAGCACCGGCTCATCAATGCGCGCGCCACGGAAGTCGAACCCACCGAGAAAATCGCGCAGGGTCTGTTCGCGCTCGGTCGGCGCCAGACGTTGCAAATGCAGGAGTGGGCTGGCCTTGGAATCGAGAGAATCCAACTGATGCTGGGCGAAATAGCCCACCACCAGGTTCTCGCCACGGGTCAGGCGCCCGGCCAGGGGTTGCAGTTCGCCGGACAGGTTTTTGATCAAGGTCGACTTGCCCGCACCATTGGGGCCGAGCAAACCGATCCGCGCGCCTGGCGTGAGCTGCAGCTTGACCTTTTCCAGGACGGTCTTGTCGCCGTAACCCAGGCGCGCATCAGAGAGGTCGAGCAACGGACTGGAGATTTTCACCGACTCACGGAACACAAAATCGAACGGCGAATCGACATGGGCAGCCGACAGCTCTTCCATGCGTTCCAGGGCCTTGATACGGCTTTGGGCCTGGCGGGCCTTGGTGGCCTGGGCCTTGAATCGGGCGATGTAGCTTTCCATGTGCGCACGTTGCGCCTGCTGCTTCTCGAACGCTTGCTGTTGCTGGGCCAAGCGCTCTGCACGGGCACGCTCAAACGCGGTGTAGCCACCGCGATAGAGGGTGATCTTCTTTTGTTCGACGTGGGCGATGTTATCGACCACCGCGTCGAGGAAGTCCCGGTCGTGGGAAATCAGCAACAGGGTGCCAGGGTAACTTTTCAGGAAGTCTTCCAGCCACAGGATCGCATCAAGGTCCAAGTGGTTGGTCGGTTCATCGAGCAACAATAGATCCGAGGGGCACATCAGCGCCTGGGCCAGGTTCAGGCGCATGCGCCAGCCACCCGAAAAATCGGCGACCGGGCGATCCATCTGCTCGTTGGTGAACCCGAGACCGGCCAGCATTTTTCGGGCCCGGGCATCAGCCGTGTAACCGTCGGCGCTGTCCAGCTCCGAATGCAGGCGCGCCTGGGCGGCGCCGTCCTGGGCTTTCTCGGCCTCGGCCAGGTCGTGTTGCACCTGGCGCAGGCGCAGGTCGCCATCGAGCACGTAGTCGATCGCGATGCGGTCCAGGGTGTCGATCTCCTGGCGCATATGGGCAATGCGCCAGTCGGCGGGCAGCAAGCAATCCCCCGAGTCCGGGGTCAGCTCACCCAGCAACAGGGCGAACAGCGTGGATTTGCCGGCGCCGTTGGCACCGATCAGGCCGGCTTTGTGACCGGCGTGCAGGGTCAGCTCGGCGTCTTCAAGAAGACGTTGCGGGCCACGCTGTAATGTTAGGCTTTGAAGTCGGATCATAATGGCGGCGGAGTCTACCAGCTTCGTTGGCCTCTGGCTTGGGTAGGAATATGTGCGCTGACCTGTGGAGCTTTGCCCTCTCGACTTACGCCCGTCCGGGTGTAGAAGACACATGCCTGCGCCTGCAGACGCAAGGGGCCGATGTATGTCTGTTGCTCTGTGGCTTGTGGCTGGAACAACGTGGCATCGCTGCTGATGCAATGCGCTTGCAGGCGCTCAAGCAGATTGCGCAGCCCTGGCAGGCAGACGTGATCGACCCCTTGCGCCAGCTACGTAGACAATGGCGCGCCACGGCGCAGCACGATACCGAGCTGGGGGCATTGCGTGAACGGGTCAAGTCTCTGGAGCTAGAGGCCGAACGGCAGTTGCTGTATCGCTTGCAAGCACAAGCGCTGGCATGGCCGAAAGAGCAAGTGGCCAGGCATGGACTCTGGCTTGAAGAACTGGCGGCAGAAGCCGCCAACCTCGACCGCGACACGCTGCATCAACTGCGCGTCGCGGCCATCAGCACTTAGGAAGCGCTGGTTGGGACCGTGCTTGGTGCCGCAGCACTGGTAGCCGGTGCGGTTGGAGCGGTGGATGCTGCCGGGGTAGCGGCAGGTGCTGGCGTGGTAGCCGGCTTGGCAGGTGCCGGCTTTGCGGCAGGTTTGGCAGCGGCTGGCTTGGCTACTGGCTTTGCAGCAGCAGGTTTTACCGCTGGCTTGGCCGCAGGTTTTGCAGCAGCAGTTTTAGCCGCTGGCTTGGCCGCAGGCTTTGCACCAGCAGGTTTTACCGCTGGCTTGGCCGCAGGTTTTGCAGCAGCAGTTTTAGCCGCTGGCTTGGCCGCAGGTTTTGCAGCAGCAGTTTTAGCCGCTGGCTTGGTTGCAGGTTTTGCAACAGCAGTTTTAGCCGCTGGCTTGGCTGCAGGTTTTGCAGCAGCAGTTCTAGCTGCAGGCTTGGCCGCAGGTTTTGCAGCAGCAGTTTTAGCCGCTGGCTTGGCTGCAGGTTTTGCAGCAGCAGTTCTAGCTGCAGGCTTGGCCGCAGGTTTCGCGGCAGCAGCTTTAGCCGCTGGCTTGGCTGCAGGTTTCGCAGCAGCAGTTCTAGCTGCAGGCTTGGCCGCAGGTTTCGCAGCAGCAGTTTTAGCCGCTGGCTTGGCCGCAGTTTTTGCAGCAGCAGTTCTAGCTGCAGGCTTGGCCGCAGGTTTCGCAGCAGCAGTTTTAGCCGCTGGCTTGGCTGCAGGTTTCGCGGCAGCTTTTACTGGAACGGCTTTAGCCGGAGTACGAGTGCTCAGCGCCTTAGCCACCGCTTCTTTCACACGACCAACGCCCTGAGCCAGTTTCAGGCTCTCTTGAGCATCGCGCTTGAGCTGCAGAATATAAGTGCGGGTTTCGGACTGACGATCCTTGAGGGCGTCGAGCAATTCCTCAAGTTCTTTCACTGCACCTTTGGCTTTGGCTTGTGCCTTGGATTTACCGGCGCTCGCTGCGTCTTGCAGTTTAGTACGCGATTTATGCAGTTTTTCTTGAGCCTTGCCGCGTTGCTTTTCCAGCTTGGCGAGCAACTTCTCTGCATCAGCCAGGGCTTGGGAGCAAGCGCTTTCCAAATGTTCGAGCAGGCTGCCCGAGAGTTGTTGGAGCAAGTGCAATGGGGTATTTACAGGCTTCTGTTTGGCCGACATGGTTTACCTCCTGGCTGACGTGGGTGCGGCTCATACTAGCCCTCTGCTCTTACCGCCGCTAGGGCATGTTGACAGTATCGAATGCGTTGCGTTGCACAGCACAAAAATTCTTAGCGATATAACAAACGAGCGCTTCGGTTTTTGCTCATTCACACTGGCATAATCCACCGCACTTTCGGCTGGAGAATACCCATGTCGCGCTACCTTTTTTTCATCCTGATTCTGTCCCTTCCAGCGGCTGACGCGAGCGAACAATCTCCATCCAAGAACAGCCATGACCTGGCCTACAGCTTGGGTGCCAGTCTCGGCGAGCGCTTGCGTATGGAAGTTCCAGACCTACAGATCCAAGCTTTGCTCGAGGGCCTCAAACAAGCCTACCAAGGCAAGCCGCTAATCCTGGATGACGCGCGCATCGAGCAAATCCTCGCTCAGCATGAAGCCTTGGCCACCACAGGCGCACAGATGCCAGAGAGCGAAAAAGCCCTCGCTGCCGAGCAGCAGTTTTTGTCCGCAGAAAAAAATCGGATTGGCGTACGCGAATTAACCGACGGCATCTTGCTGACCGCGCTTGCGCCAGGCTGCGGAAAAAAATCCCAAGCCAACGATCAGGTTCGCGTGAAGTATGTAGGGCGATTGCCCGATGGGACGATTTTCGACCAGAGCACTCAACCGCAATGGTTTCGCCTGGACAGTGTGATCAGCGGCTGGCGGAGCGCGCTGCAACAGATGCCGGTGGGCGCAAAATGGCGCCTGGTGATTCCATCGGCACAAGCCTATGGCGCGGACGGGGCCGGCGAACTGATTGCACCTTATACGCCCCTGGTATTCGAGATCGAGTTGCTCGATGCTCGCCCCTGACCCAACGAAAAACGGCGCGCACTGCGCACCGTTTGTATCTCGCCATTGAGGATCAAGCCTGGGTTGCAGACTCTGCCTTGTGGGCGTTGTGCAATACCTCGATCAGGCAGTCTTCCAACTCGAACCGCTCGTGGAGCAGCGCGCCCAATTCCTTGAACTTTTCTGCGACACAGTTTCCGGCATCACACAGGTCAGTGAACGCCAGCAGCTTTTCGGTGATGACATCGATACGCGGATAGAGGGTTTCAGCCAAGTCCAGACCACGTTGATCGTCAAAGGCTTCCGCCTCCTTGGTCAGTTGCTCGTAGACGCCGAAATGACCGGCAGACACGTAGTCCACCAACACTTCGCAGAATTCTTGCAGCGGCTTGCGATTCTCAGCCAATGCCTCGGGCTTGGCGCCGAGTGCATCAAAGGCCCGAACCAGTTCGTGACGTGCCTTCAACCAGCTGTCGATCAGCTTGTGCACCCCACCCCAGCGTTCCTGAGCATTCTGACAACTTTCCAGCATGATGATCTTCCCTTATGGGCGGTGCCGTTGTTTGCCCGCGCAACGCTTCGAGGATAAAAGCGGCACCGGACAAAGCCGCAGCGAACAAACTGTTTCAATAACGTGTGCGGGCCAGATTATGCCCGCATGACTATGGCTTCAAGGTACGCAGGACAGAAAGTTCATACAAGTGTTTAATCCCATCCTACGGCCCAGCACACCCAATCAGTGCCTCGCCAATCGAAAGCCCTGACCAAACCACAACCGTGAGAACTGTGTTGCCCCTAACATCAGCATCGCCATGAAGAACAGCAGACTCCATTCAGGAATGCTCAAATCGAACAGGGTCCAATTGATTTCCGCGCAGTCGACGGTGCCCTTGAAGGCCAGTTGCAACGCTTGCCACGGCGACAGATGTTCGATCATGTATTGCAGGCTGGGCCAGCAGTTGGGCAACTGCTCGGGCGGGATGTTTTGCAACAAGACCTGACGCACCGCAGTGGCGGCCCCCAGCAGCGCACATCCCATGCTCGCCGACCAATACAGATAGACGCCCGAGCGCTTGGGACCGTGAATGGTCGCCACCAGATTGATCAACGTAAAGGCAGCCAACAAACTGCGCTGAATCAGGCAAAGGAAGCAAGGACGCAGAAGCGCCCCGTATTCCAGGTAAAAAGACGCGCTCAGTGTCAGCGCACCGGCCATAAATGCCAGGAAGAACAAGGAGCGTGAGGGAACCAAAGACATTGTTTATCCGCAACGCAAGAGATAGGTAGTTACGGTAGAGGAAAGGCCTTACCCCTTTCAATACGCGGTGGAGCAGACAATTCCGCGAGAACGTAGGGATATCCCGTCAGCGGCAAGGTAACTTCATCCAGTGCGATGTAAGACTCTACCTTGCCCCCCTTAAATCCTGCGCAGATGACGGTTTTAAAGGGCTGGCTGTCAGAGACTTCCGAGCCGGCCCCACAATACCTCCTACTTCAAACCTGGGCTGGCACCGGCAGCGATGAAGCCAATAGACGGCTGTCCAACAGGCCAAGGCCTTCCTGGAACAGCTGATTGCTGCGCCCGGTATCACCTAACTGTGCAAGCAGCCGTGCGAGCTCGGCACAGGCCTCAGGGTTACGCTGCACTTGCAGGCTACTTTCGAGATAGTCTCGCGCCTTGCCCCATAAACTGTTTTGCAGGCAAAGCCGACCTAACGTCAGCAACAAGCTTGCATCGCCCGGATGATCCTTGAGCCAACCTTCGGCAAACTTCAACTGCCGCACCGGATCACTGCCGCGCAGTAACCCATAAAGCCTGATCAAGTGACTGTCATACCCGCGCTTAATGGCGCCGCGCAACGCTTCTTCAGCCTGGGCCTCGGCACCCAGTTGACGCAGCTGTTCAGCGTAAGCCAACACCAGTTGCGGCTCTTGGCGCTGGGCAGAAGTCAATTGCTGCCAGGCCCGCTCCAGGGATTGCAGGCCTGCCTCGCCCTGCTCCTCACGTTGGGCCGCCAGGGTAAGGTTCTCGCCCCAGGCCCGGCGCTCCAGGTCCGCCAGCTCTGAAGGCGGCAACACTTTATCCTTGCGCAACTCCGGCAACAATCGAATCACCGACGACCAGTCACCACGCTGCTGGTGTAACCGCTGCAACTGGCGCAGCACCTGGACATTGTGCGGGTGGCGCTCATGCATGGCGTTGAGGGTGATCAGGGCCGCCTCAGTGTCTCCACGATCCACCTGCAATTGCGCATGACTCAACGCCACAGCTAGCTCGGCCTGGGGCTGACGCTCCAGAGCACGCTCCAGCAAACTGTCCGACTCTTCGTAGCGACCCAGCTCATTGGCCGCCCGCGCCGCGCCTAAGTAGTACAGCAATGGCTGGCGCTCGGCTTCTGCGGCACGGTGTAAATGACGCTCGGCACTGGCCCAGCGTCCTTCCGCGAGGTCCATCTGCCCTTGTTCGATCGCCACCTGAACCCGGCGGCTGCGATTGCGTCGCGACCAGGGATTAACTACTCCACCGGAGGTCGTCACCAGGCTCAGCAGCACTCGAAGCAGGTAGATCGCCAGGCCCACGACGAACAATGCCACCAGCGTCGACCATAGCCCGGACTCGTAATGCAGCACATGGGGATAGGTAATCAGCACATAGCCCGTGTGCTTCGAAATGCCCACAGCCAGTGCCAGAGCGATCGCAATCGCCAGCACCAGGACCACATAGAAACGCTTCATCGACTTTACTCCTCGGTCGCCGGCTTGCCAGCCGAAGCCTTGGCTTCATCGGCAGACAAATGGCGACGTTCAAGGTAGGCCTGCACCGCAGACAGGCTCGCCGCCAGATCCGGCGTGACCACGGAGACCGCCTTGGGCTCAAGCTCGGCGAGACGCGCCAGCATCGCCTGGCTTTGCGGGTTGTCCTGATTGAAACTGTCTTGCAGGACGCTACGGGCTTCGCTCAAGGAGCGGGTATACACCGCCGCCTCACCATTGAGTGCGGCCCATTGCGCCTGTTCCAGCGCCAGGCTCAGGGACAGGCGCACCTGGTTCAAGCCTTGGCCGGCAAGCAATGGACGGATATTGTCATCAGGATTGAAGTCAATACGGAAGTATCGGGAAATCTGCTCCCACCATTGGCTCCAGCGACTGTCAGTGTCGGTACTCGGACGACCCTGCGGGGCTTCCTGAAGCTGATACTGCGGAGAAACAGCCGCCAGCTGCACCACTTGGTCACGTAGCGCAGCCAACTGCAGGAACAGTCCCGTACGATCTGGCTGCTCGATACTGCGCAACGCCGCAAGACTCTTGGCCAACTGCTCACGGGCCGCGTACGAGCCAGGGTCGCTCTGCTCGCGAAGGATTTCATCCGCGCCCTGGACCAGCGCCTGCGCGCTGTTGATATCTTGCAACGCCGATAAACGCAGGCTGGCCAGGCGCAGCAGGTGCTCGGCCTCAGCCAGGCGCCAGTCCTTGCGGCTGGCGCCCAGGACGGTTTCCAGGCGCTGGTTCAGGCGCTGCTGATCACCCTGTAGCTGCGCAACCAGCCGGCGGCGCTCTTCCAGCTCATCCGCGCCAGGCAGCTGGGCCAGCCGCGCAGCCAACTGCTGCTGAGCCTGCTTGAGGCCCTGGGTTTGCTCATCCAGGGTTTGCACCTGCCCCAACTGCTGCTGGCTAGTCGATTGCAGGGCGCGGACCTGCCAGATCCCCCAACCGCCCGCTGCTAAGCCTGCGGCACCGAGCAACAAGGCAAAAGCTGCCAAACCGTTGCCACGGCGAGGCGCAGTTACCGGGGTCTCAACAGGCGCATCGAGCGCGGGTTGAGCTTCATCTTTAGGCAAGGCTGTTTCGCTCACGTTTCCATCCTTTGCGTTATTAGAGAGTGGGAACGGGCTGGCTCCGTAACGCCACTAGCAAAGCCGCGGCACTGGCGCCACGACAATCCACAACTTTTACTGCACCCGCAGCGCGTGCCATTTCGGCAACTCGCGGGCTGGGCACGAACAGCGGCAACTGTGCTACCCGTGGCCAATTGGCACCTGCCAGGGCCTGCAGATGTAAAAAACCCTGCCCACTGCTGACCACCAGGCCGTTCAAGCGTTCCACATCAATACGCTGTGTGAGCATGCCTGCGTCGTAGGCCGGAAGAAAACGGCGATACAACTCCAGATAATCGACACTAGCACCTTGATCACGTAAACGCTCAGCCAGCAGCTCTCGCCCGCCCTCGCCGCGCAGGATCAGCACGCGCGGCGACGCTGCAACCATAGCCTCGCGCAGCCGGGGTGAATCAAGCAAGGCTTCACTGTCATCACCGTGCTCGGGATAACTGACGTCCAGACCGTGACCCTCCAATACCCGAGCCGTCGCAGCCCCCACACTGAACCAGGGCACGGCCGGCGGTTGCGTCCAGAATTGATCCAGCAGCTGCAAGGCCAGGCGTGCAGCCGGCTTGCTCACGACGATCACCGCACAATAGCAATCCAGGCGACGAAAAACCGCCTCATGGTTGGCGCCAACGGGCAAGGGGTCGGTTTGCAGCAAAGGCAAGCTGCTGCTGAAGATATCATTCTCGGACAACGTCGCCGCCAGGGCCGCCGACTCTTCGGCAGGCCGCGTCAGCAGCAAACGCCAACCGGTCACTGCGGGCCGGCCTCACCGTAGACTTTATCCAGGATGGCACCGGCGCCCTTTTTCAGCAGCTTTTCGGCGACCTGGATTCCCAGGCGTGAGGCTTCGCTCTGCGGACCACGAATGTCCGCAGCCAGCAACAGGCCGCCATCAGGATCACCCACCAGGCCGCGCAGCCAAAGGTTTTCACCTTCGAGCACGGCGTAACAAGCGATCGGCACCTGGCAACCACCGTTGAGGTGCTTGTTCAGCGCACGCTCGGCAGTGACCCGTACTTTGGTGTCGTGGTGATCAAGGGGTTTGAGCAGTGCCTGGATTTCGCTGTCACCGGTGCGGCACTCAATGCCTACAGCGCCCTGACCGCCCGCTGGCAAGCTGTCCTCAACACTGATGGCCGAGGTAATACGGTCTTCGAAGCCCAGGCGGATCAGCCCGGCCGCTGCCAAGATAATCGCGTCATACTCGCCGGCATCCAGCTTGGCCAGACGCGTGTTGACGTTGCCTCGCAGAAAGCGGATCTGCAGGTCAGGACGACGAGTCAGCAACTGCGCCTGGCGACGCAGGCTCGAAGTGCCGACGATACTGCCCAGCGGCAATTCAGCAAGGGAGGCATAGGTATTGGATACAAAGGCATCGCGTGGATCTTCACGCTCGCAGATGCAGAACAGGCCCAGGCCTTCAGGGAAGTCCATCGGCACGTCTTTCATCGAGTGCACGGCGATATCGGCTTCATTCTCCAACAGCGCGGTTTCCAGCTCCTTGACGAACAACCCCTTGCCGCCGATTTTCGACAGCGGTGAGTCAAGCAGCTTGTCGCCGCGACTGACCATGGGCACCAGGGTCACTTCAAGGCCTGGATGGGCTTGTTCAAGACGGGCCTTGACGTATTCGGCCTGCCACAAGGCCAAGGCGCTTTTACGGGTGGCGATGCGGATTTCGCGAGAGGACATGGATCAATCCGTACTGAATAGATACGGCAGATAATAACAGCTCAGGAAGATTCGCCTTGATTTGAATCAGCAAGTGCGGGGCCTCCCTGGCCTCATCGCACCGCGACCCCGGAAATGTACGCTGCGCCAGCGCCCGATTTAAAGCTGCTGCATCATCTTGCGTACGCCGGCTACATGGCGCCGGCTGACAATCAGCGCATCGCCGTTCAACCCTTTGAGAAACAACTGAAAGTGCCCCAGTGGCGTGCGCTGCAGACGTTCGATACGCTCACGGGCGACCAGCGCATTGCGGTGGATACGCACGAAGCGCTCGCCAAACTCGTCTTCCAGAGCCTTGAGCGGTTCATCAAGCAATACTTCACCCGTCTCATGGCGCAAGGTCACGTACTTGTGATCGGCAATAAAGTAGATCACCTGGCCCACCGGGATCAGCTCGATGCCCTTGCGAGTCCGGGCACTGATATGACTGCGCGGGCCATTGCCACTTTGCGCCGCTGGTTGCGTCAGCGCTGCAAGCTGAACACGGTTGGGACGTTCGGCAGCTTTGAGGGCCTTGAGCAAGGCATCGGCGCTCACAGGCTTGAGCAGAAAGCTGACGCCACTGGCATCCAGAGCTTCCAAGGGAAATTCATCCTGCGTGGCACACAGCACCAACTCAGGCGCAGATTCACGCTCGCTCAAGCGGGCGGCCACTTGCAGGCCATCAAGGCCAGGCATGCGGATATCAAGCAACACCACATCCGGCTTCAGGCTGTCAATCAGGGCCAATGCTTCGTCGCCATTGGAGGCGCTCGGCTCAAGAACATTGTATCCCTCGAGTTCGCTGACCATACGGCTCAGTCGCTCGCGGGCTTGGGATTCGTCATCAACGATCAGGACATTCATATTGCGCTGGATTCCTGCGTGAGTCTCGCACAAGGATAGCGTAGACAGGTGCGGTGACTTCCGTCACGGCGATCCACGCTAAGACTAGCGTGAGCGGTAAAAAGTGCCCCGAGAGCGGCAGCAATATTTATCCGGACCTGTTCGATACCGCCCAAAATCCGATGCAGAGCAGCATCGTCGTAGGGTTTGCTGATACACAATACGAACACCCCCCTTCTAATGATTCGCCTGGAGTTCGACTTCATTGCCTGACATTGATGTCATTGAACCTTCTGTCAGTCCAACTGTAGACGCTCATGAAGACGATATTGCTCAATCGTAAAATATCGTTTCAATAAGTCCTCCTTGTTTACCTCATAAACCGGCCACGTTAAACCCATCACGCACTTGCCTCCAGTCTCGTCCTGGACGAGCTGGACGGCAAGGCACTTTGCCACTTCGCAACCAAATAAAAATGGCAATACGCCGTATCAACGCCTCCAGGGACAACCCTGTTATTATCGGCGGCACACTTTCATGTCCTCTTCCAGCAGATCACGAGCGAATCCATGAGCACCGACAAGACCAACCAGTCCTGGGGCGGCCGCTTCAGTGAACCCGTCGACGCCTTCGTCGCGCGCTTCACCGCCTCCGTCAACTTCGACCAGCGCCTCTATCGCCACGACATCATGGGCTCCATCGCCCACGCCACCATGCTGGCCAAGGTCGGCGTGCTGACCGACGCCGAGCGCGACAGCATCATTGACGGCCTGACCACCATCCGTGGCGAAATCGAAGCCGGCACCTTTGACTGGCGCGTTGATCTTGAAGACGTGCACATGAACATCGAGGCACGCCTGACTGATCGCATTGGCGTGACCGGCAAGAAGCTGCACACCGGTCGTAGCCGTAATGACCAGGTGGCCACCGATATCCGCCTGTGGTTGCGCGACGAAATCGACCTGATCCTGGCTGAGATCACCCGCCTGCAAAAAGGCCTTCTGGAGCAGGCCGAGCGCGAGTCGGACACCATCATGCCCGGCTTCACCCACTTGCAAACCGCGCAGCCCGTGACCTTCGGGCACCATATGCTGGCCTGGTTCGAAATGCTCAGTCGCGACTACGAGCGCCTGGTGGACTGCCGCAAGCGCGCCAACCGCATGCCACTTGGCAGCGCCGCGCTGGCCGGTACCACCTACCCGATCGATCGTGAATACACTGCGCAATTGCTGGGCTTCGATGCCGTGGGCGGTAACTCGCTGGATGGTGTTTCGGACCGTGACTTCGCCATCGAATTCTGCGCTGCCGCCAGCATTGCGATGATGCACCTGTCACGCTTCTCCGAAGAACTGGTGCTGTGGACCAGCGCGCAATTCCAGTTTATCGACCTGCCAGATCGCTTCTGCACCGGTAGCTCGATCATGCCGCAAAAGAAAAACCCTGACGTTCCCGAGCTGGTACGCGGCAAGAGCGGTCGCGTGTTTGGCGCGTTGATGGGCCTGCTGACTTTGATGAAAGGCCAACCCCTGGCCTACAACAAGGATAACCAGGAAGACAAGGAACCGCTGTTTGACGCCGCCGATACGCTACGCGACTCCCTGCGGGCCTTTGCCGACATGATTCCGGCGATCAAGCCCAAGCACGCGATCATGCGTGAGGCAGCCTTGCGCGGGTTTTCCACTGCCACTGACCTGGCAGACTACCTGGTACGCCGCGGCCTGCCGTTCCGCGATTGCCACGAAATCGTCGGCCATGCGGTGAAATACGGCGTGGACACCGGCAAGGACCTGGCAGAAATGAGCCTGGAAGAACTGCGTCAGTTCAGTGACCAGATCGAACAGGACGTGTTTGCGGTGCTGACCCTGGAAGGCTCGGTGAACGCCCGGAATCACATCGGCGGGACCGCACCGGCACAGGTCAAGACCGCTGTCGTTCGCGGCCAGGCGTTGCTCGCCAGCCGCTGACCACTCGCCAAAATGTGGGAGCAAGCCCGCTTCCACATTTTGTGATCTGAGGCGTTCGGGATTATTTCTTCGCCGCGATCATCGCCATGAAGGTTGGCATCGCCGCGTCTTTGTCCGCCGCCACTCGCTGAGCGCTGGGCATTTCCTGCAATGTTTTGAGCAGGGCCTTGGCCTTCGGCAATTCTGCCAGCAGATCCAGGCCAAACAGCTTCCCACCGACCGCGCACGCCAGGTCCACGCTGTACAGGAAGTACAAATCGGCAATTGTGAAGCTCTCCCCGGCCACATACGGCGCAAACTTGCCGTGCCGCCCCAACGAAGCAATCCCCAGCAACAACTCGGCCTTGGCCTTGTCCTTGATCGCCTCCGGGACCGACATGCCAAAGAACGCCTCGGCATAGCAGCTGCGGGCCGGCAGCTCGATGTACAACTCGATTTCCCTGCACAACGCCAACACTTGGGCACGCTGGAACGCATTATCTGGCATCAGCGCCGGGCGCGGTTGTGTCTGTTCGATGTACTCGAGAATCACGCTGGTTTCGTTGATAAAGCCTTGTTCGACCTTCAGCACCGGTACCTTGCCGCGCGGGCTCACCGCCAGGGCCTCGGCAGTTTGCCCGGCGTAAAACGGCACCTCTTCAAAAGGCACGCCTTTTTCCAGAAGCGCCAGCTTGACCATGTTGTAGTAGTTACTTACCGAGAATCCGTAGAGCTTAAGCATGACAAAGCCTCCAGGCCGTGCGGGGTTGGCTGGGGTTGTTTATAGAACGTGATGCATTGCTTGACCAGCAGCATCACATGGCTGAATGGCGGTAGACTGAAACACTTTCCTTGAGGAGCCTGCCCATGAGCGAGCCAACCGATATCGATAACGACGAAGAAGAGTTCGCCGAATCCACCCTGATCCAAGCCATCGAAAACCAGATCGAAAGCGACAACCCACCTGCCGCCAAGGCCATATTCAACAAGTTGACCCTGGTGGGCTATGAGCGCGAAGACATCCTCAATTTGATGGCCCATGTACTTGCCTTTGAAATCGATGCAATGCTGGACGAGGATCGAGCATTCGACACCCAGTGGTATGAAACCGCTCTGCGAGCGCTGCCCGAGTTGCCGCCAGAAAAGCAGTGACCTGTACCGGCAGGAACGCGCCAACGCCCGTTCTTGTCGCAAAAACCGGGGCACACAGCATTAATCAAACTGCTCCGCGTCAACGTTAATGCTCTTTGCAGGCAAGCTCGCCGTTACACACTGGACAGTTCGCTCAACTGCGTTCACCTTATGGCTGCAAGCGTCTAACAATTCCTAGAACGTCCGGAGTCCTTATGTCGTATACCCCCGAGTTGGTTGCCGAACTGGAAATCCTTGCACTTTTCAACCTGGGCAGTTCCCAGGAAGGCCTGAAAGTCCATCAGACCGCTGCTCCCACTGCCATTGCAGCCGCAAAGCGCCTGTTCGAGAAAAAACTGATCGACCAGCCAGATGGTGGCTACCTGACCAGCCTGGGTCGGGATGCGGCAGAACAAGCCCAAACATTACTGACGATCCTGACCACCGCCAACACCAAAGAAGCCGCCTGATACCCCATATCGCCCACGGGATCCTCTTTTACGGATTCCGCGGGCATACCTGCGCCTTCGATGAAATCCTGACGCCAAAAACAAAATCGACTTAAACCTCCTACGCTTCTGTCTGTAAACTCCTACACGGCCGCCCACGCCGGGCTTCGCGAGCCGCCGAGTTCGACATGACCAGCACCCACGAAATCCGCCCCGACCTGGACGAAGGCATTGACCGCAAGGTACTGGCCCAACTTCGCGCGCGCTTCCTGACGCTTAACGCAGGTCGCATGGCCCGGGCCGTTGAGGGCCTGACACCGCGCCAACAAAGCGTACTGACGCTGCTGCCGCTGTTTTTCCACGTAAATCACCCGATGTTGCCAGGCTATGTCTCGGGCAGTACGCCAGCAGGCCTGTCGAACTTTGATCCGGATGCCCAGGCGCTGGTCGAAGCTCAGCGCCTGGCTCGTTCATTTTCCTACAAGCCCCGTCACGGGAATTCGCCACGGCCCATCCACGGCCTGTTCCTGATGGGCAGCCTCGGTACGCTGGCCCAGGCCGATCAAAGTGATATGGACGTATGGGTGTGCCATGCCGGGGACCTGGGCGAGGGTGAACTGGCCGAACTGCGCAAGAAATGCCAGCTCCTGCAAGCCTGGGCGCTGACCATGGGCGCGGAAGTACATTTGTTCCTGATCGAACCGAACCGCTTTATCCTGGGTGATCGAGACACCCGGCTCAGCTCCGATGATTGCGGCACCACCCAGCATTACCTGTTGCTGGACGAGTTCTATCGCACCGCGATCTGGCTGGCAGGTCGCACACCTATCTGGTGGCTGGTGCCTGTCTACGAAGAAACCCGTTACACCGAATTTACCCACGCATTGATTTCCAAACGCTTCATTCGCGAGGACGAAACCCTCGACCTCGGGCACCTGGCCAGCATTCCACCCGGAGAGTTCATCGGCGCCGGCCTGTGGCAGTTGTTCAAGGGCATCGAGTCACCGTATAAATCCGTGCTCAAGCTTTTGCTGACTGAGGTCTACGCCAGCGAACATCCCAACGTGCAGTGCCTGAGCCTGCGCTTCAAGCGTGCGGTATTCGCCAATCGGGTGGACTTGGATGAGCTGGACCCGTACATCGTGGTCTATCGTCGCATCGAAGAGTATCTGCTGGGCCGCGACGAGCCGGAGCGCCTTGAACTGGTCCGGCGCAGCCTGTACCTGAAGGTCAATCGCAAACTCAGCGCCGGCCAGCGCACACCGGGCTGGCAACGCTCGTTGCTGGAACGACTGGCAACTGAGTGGGGCTGGGATCAACGGCAATTGGCACTACTCGATAGCCGCAGCCAGTGGAAAGTCCGTCAGGTCGCCTCTGAACGCCGGGCCCTGGTCAATGAACTCAATTACAGCTATCGCTTCCTGACCCAGTTCGCCCGCAATGAACAGACTGTCAGCCTGATCAATAAACGAGACCTCAACGTACTGGGTCGGCGTCTTTACGCAGCGTTCGAACGCAAGGCCGGCAAGGTCGAGTTCATCAACCCAGGGATTGCCCCGGACTTGGCCGAAGACACCCTCACGCTGGTCCACACACCCAACCGTAAGGAGCCTGGCCAGCATCACTGGGGTCTGTATAACGGCAGCCTGACCGCTCTGGAGTGGGAGCACTTCGCGCCGATCAAGCGCAGCCGTGACTTATTGGAGATGCTCACGTGGTGCCATCGCAATGGCGTCATCGACAGCAGCACCCGCCTGGCCTTGCACCCTGGTGCCAGTGACCTGACCGAATTCGAACTGTTTAACCTGCTGGGCAGCCTGCAACAGACCGTTGTCCTGCCCTTGACCAGTGTCGAGGAGGTTCGGCTGCTGCAAACGGCGATACCCGAAGAAGTGCTGTTGCTGGTCAACGTCGGGGTCGATCCACTCAAGCATCATCGCGACCTGAATATCCTGATGACCACCGAGCGCACCGACTCGCTGAGTTACGCCGGCGTCCGCGAAAACCTGGTCCTGACCCTGGATCAAGTCACCCTCAATAGCTGGAACGAGGTGATGGTCAGCCGCTACGACGGGCCTCACGCCTTGCTCGACTGCTTACGCGACTACCTCAATCAACTGCCGGGCGACCACCTGCCCCGGTTGCGCGTGCGCTGTTTCTGCCACAACCGTGCGCAATTCATTGCACAGCGGGTGGAAGAGATTTTCGACACCGCGCAAAACCTGCTGTCCAGCCGCCTCAACCATCGCTACCTGATTCAGGTGCAGCAGCATTATCACGTGATGGAGTTGTCGCCCGGCCAAGCCAACCATGTGCCATTGGCCAGCCAACAGGCGCTGGTCGATTACCTCAGTGAGGAGCTCGCCAGCTACAGCCCACTGTACTTGGACGCAATGGCGCTGGAAGACCACGACCTGGCGCTGTTGTTGCCCATGGGGCAGCCGGATTGTGTGCAGGTTTTCTATCGCATCAATGAAGGTTTTGCCCAGCTGTATGTGCTGGACGAATTCAATGCACTCTGGCAACAGCGCCAGCCGTTCCACGACGAGCAGAGTCTGCTGGCGCCCTTGCAGCGCTTCCTGCAAGCCGTCATCTATCGCCGTGAGGCATTTTCACCACTGGACCCGCAACAGCCGTTGGCTGGAGTGCAGATCATGTACTACCAGCTATTACCGTCAGGCAGTGGCCGCGCACGCCAGGTAGAACCGCGCCCTGCGCCGCAAACGCCGGCGAATGAACCCTTTTACGAGGTACAAGCGATTACCGGAAAAGGCGCACCGGGCCAGGTAGGCATTACCCTGTACTGCAACCAACGGGAGTTTTGCGAACTGGAGTTCGGTGATCAATTGTTTGCAGTGGTGGCCCGGGACATCGTCGGGCAGCGCCGGGAAACCGAGCGCTACCGTTGCTACATCACCGACCTGGACCTGTCCGGCCTGCTTGGCGATGTTCAGAGCCCCAGCAATCTGTACCTGCGCTACAAGGCAGACCTGGAGCAGGCGCTAAATGCTGCGCTGGAGCAGCTTTAGAGCGGGAATGCGCCGCCGTCTGTGGGCTGCCCTTCAACGCTGAGCAGCTCAAGCTTGAGGGTCTTGCCGCCTGGAGCCGGCCAATCGATATGTTGGCCGACTTGCAGGCCCAGCAAGGCGCTGCCTACCGGCGCCAGGATCGAGATTTTTCCTTCATCGGCGTTGGCGTGCTTGGGGTAGACCAGGGTCAGGTGATAGTCCTTGCCGCTGCCTTGCTCACGGCAATGCACGCTGGAGTTCATGGTCACGACACTCGTCGGGACTTCATCGTGGCCAACCACGTCTTCGGCGCGATCGAGTTCGGCTTGCAACGCTTCGACACCAGGAAACTCGTCGCCCAAGCGGTCGATCAGTTGCTCCAGACGCTGTACGTCAAGGCGGGTGAGGATGATGGAAGGTGCGGTCATGATTCAGGCAGACTCCTTTTTTCTGCACAAAAAAGCAAAACCCCGCCAGGAAACGGCGGGGTTCTCACGGACCTCGATGAGTTGAGGTGTACCCGGACACTACCACAGCACAATAAATAAACAAGATGGGCTGACCTGAAGGTCAGGCGCCAGCCTTGCGCTGTTCGGCCCGGGCAACGATCACTCGGCGCCGCTGGTCATCAGCAGATCGCCATTCCCGGATGTCTTCCACATGGCGGAAACAGCCGAGGCAGACTTTTTGCTCATCCAGCCGACACAAACTGATACAAGGTGACGGCACCGCCGGGCTGACATTACTGAACAGCGGCTTGGGCGGGCGGGGGGAAACGGGTTGGGTCACGATCAGATCTCGTCGAAGTCCAGCTCGACGCCGGCTTGTTCCAGAGTGATGCGCACGAGCATTTCACTCAAAAGTTCATCGCTGGTGTCGTGCGACCAGCGTTTTTCTTCTTCGTCATAGTCAAAGTGAAAACCACCGGAACGTGCGGCCAACCACAGCTGGCGCAACGGTTCCTGGCGACTGAAGATCAGTTGGCTGCCGTTCTCGAACTTGACGGTCAGCACGCCTGCAGAACTCTCCAGATCAACATCCAGGCCACTCTCGTCGAAAATATCTTCCAGCGCTTGCTGGGTCGCATCGACCAGGTCGTGAAAGCGGGCTTCGGTCAAACTCATGGTGGGAACCTCAAAAAAGTGTCTACTCACGCTCGAGCGCCGCACGATACGGACGAGCCATGATGATTGCAAAGAATACCGATTTCACCCTCGGTAGCCGTATGAAATATCCGTGATTGCTGTAGTCGCAATCACGACTATCTCGGCAAAGCCCCGCCGGACGGGTGCCCCGGCGCATAGGCAAGCCCGTGGGTGGTCGGTATACTCGGGCGCAATTAATGCATATTCAAGGATTTAGCCATGAAGCGCCTGATCTCTTCCCTTGCTGCGCTCGTCGCGGTCGCTTGCCTCGTCAGTGCCTGTGGTCAAAAAGGCCCGCTGTACCTGCCCGATGACAGCCAAGACCCGAACGAACAGGCGCAATCGTCGCAATCCAAAGCGCACAAGCACGACACAAATTAAGGGAACATCATGGACGCTTTTAACTACCGGGACGGCGAGCTGTTCGCGGAAGGCGTGGCGTTGTCCGCGATTGCCGAGCGCTTCGGCACCCCGACCTATGTGTACTCCCGTGCCCACATCGAGGCGCAGTACCGTGCCTACGCCGATGCACTGAACGGTACACCGCATCTGGTGTGCTACGCGGTCAAGGCCAACTCCAATCTGGGCGTACTCAATGTCCTGGCGCGTCTGGGCGCCGGTTTCGACATCGTGTCCCGCGGAGAGCTTGAGCGTGTACTGGCCGCTGGCGGCCAGGCTGACAAAATCGTGTTCTCGGGCGTCGGCAAAAGCCGCGAAGACATGCGTCGCGCCCTGGAAGTCGGCGTGCATTGCTTCAATGTCGAATCCACCGACGAGCTGGAGCGCCTGCAAGTGGTGGCCGCCGAGATGGGTGTTCGCGCGCCGATCTCCCTGCGCGTCAACCCCGACGTCGACGCCGGTACCCACCCGTACATTTCCACCGGTCTCAAAGAAAACAAGTTCGGCATCGCCATCGCCGACGCCGAGGACGTGTACATCCGCGCCGCCCAACTGCCGAACCTGGAAGTGCTTGGCGTGGACTGCCATATCGGCTCGCAACTGACCACCCTGCCTCCCTTCCTTGATGCCCTCGACCGCCTGCTGGCACTGATCGACCGCCTTGGCGAATGCGGGATCTACCTGCACCATATCGACCTGGGTGGCGGTGTCGGGGTGCGTTATCGCGATGAAGAGCCGCCGCTGGCGGCCGACTACATCAAGGCCGTGCGCGAGCGCTGCGAAGGCCGAGACCTGACGCTGATGTTCGAACCTGGCCGCTATATCGTCGCCAATGCCGGCGTGCTGTTGACCCGGGTCGAGTACCTCAAGCACACCGAGCACAAGGATTTCGCCATCGTCGACGCGGCGATGAACGACCTGATCCGTCCAGCGCTGTACCAGGCCTGGATGAATGTCACAGCAGTGCGTCCACGCGATAGCGAAGCCCGAGCCTATGACATCGTCGGCCCGATCTGTGAAACCGGCGACTTTTTGGCCAAGGAACGTGAATTGGCCCTGGAAGAAGGTGATCTGCTGGCTGTGCATTCGGCCGGCGCCTACGGGTTTGTCATGAGCTCCAACTACAACACCCGCGGACGTACCGCTGAAGTGCTGGTGGACGGTGATCAAGCGTTTGAAGTGCGTCGCCGCGAGACGGTAGCCGAGTTGTTTGCTGGCGAAAGCCTGCTGCCGGAGTAAGACCATGCTGCTGCGTTTTACCAAGATGCACGGGCTGGGCAATGATTTCATGGTCCTCGACCTGGTCAGCCAGCACGCGCATATCCTGCCCAAGCACGCCAAGCTGTGGGGCGACCGCCACACCGGCATTGGCTTCGATCAACTGCTGATTGTCGAGGCGCCGAGCAATCCGGAGGTGGATTTCCGTTATCGGATCTTCAACTCCGATGGCTCCGAAGTAGAACAGTGCGGCAACGGTGCTCGCTGTTTTGCACGCTTTGTCCTGGACAAGCGCCTGACCGCCAAACGGCAGATTCGTGTCGAGACCAAAAGCGGCATCATCGAGCTGGACATCCGCAACGACGGGCAGATCAGTGTCGACATGGGCGCGCCGCGGCTGGTGCCGGCGGATATCCCGTTCCAGGCTGATGAGCAGGCCTTGAGTTATTCGCTGGACGTCGACGGCAAGGTTGTCGAACTGGCCGCCGTATCCATGGGCAACCCCCATGCCGTGCTGCGGGTCCATGACATCAACAATGCGCCGGTGCATGAATTGGGGCCGAAGATCGAGCATCATCCGCGCTTTCCGGCACGGGTCAACGTCGGTTTCCTGCAAGTCATCGACCGTTCACGCGCGCAATTGCGCGTCTGGGAACGTGGCGCGGGGGAGACCCAGGCCTGCGGTACCGGCGCCTGCGCCGCAGCCGTGGCCGCGATCAGCCAGGGCTGGATGGATTCACCACTGTTGATCGACTTGCCCGGCGGACGCTTGTCCATCGAATGGGCAGGCCCTGGCCAGCCGGTGAAGATGACTGGTCCGGCCACACGTGTATACGAAGGACAGGTGCGTCTATGAGAGAGCCAATCCAATGACCGATAAGCCCCGGGTACCCGCCAAACATTCACCTAGCGAGAGTCTGGAAGCAGCGGCCGTGGCCGCTTACCTGGAGGCTAATGCGGATTTCTTCGTCGAGCATGAAGAGCTGTTGCCGGCCCTGCGTATTCCGCACCAGCGTGGGGACACCGTGTCGCTGGTGGAACGGCAGATGAAGATTCTGCGCGAGCGCAATATCGAAATGCGTCATCGGCTCTCGCAGTTGATGGATGTGGCCCGCGATAACGACCGTCTGTTCGACAAGACCCGACGCCTGGTCCTGACCCTGATGGACGCCAACAGCCTGGAAGAGGTAGTCATCGCCGTCGAAGACAGTCTGCGCCAGGACTTCCAGGTGCCATTTGTCAGCCTGATCCTGTTCAACGACACCCCGATGTCGGTAGGTCGCTGGGTCACGGGCAGCGACGCGCAAACCGCAATCGGCGGGTTGCTGTCGGAAGGCAAGACCATCAGCGGCACCTTGCGCGAGCACGAGTTGGACTTCCTGTTTGGCGAAGAACAGCGCCAGCAGATCGGCTCCACCGCCGTGGTCGCCCTCAGCCACCAGGGGTTGCACGGCGTACTGGCCATCGCCAGCCGTGACCCCCAGCACTATAAAAGCTCGGTGGGTACGCTGTTCCTGACCTACATCGCCGAAGTACTGGGCCGGGTCCTGCCGCGTTTCACCAGCGCCATGCGCGCGGTGCGCTAGCCATGGAGCGACAACTGGACGCCTACTGCGCTCACCTGCGCAGCGAGCGCCAGGTGTCTGCCCATACGCTGGAAGCCTACCGACGGGACTTGAACAAGGTCCTGGCGTTTTGCGAAAAACAACAGATCAGCAGCTGGAAGGCCCTCGATATCCAGAGCCTGCGCAGCCTGATCGCGCGCCTGCACCAGCAGGGCCAGTCCTCGCGCAGTCTGGCCCGCCTGCTGTCAGCGGTGCGCGGCCTGTATAACTACCTCAATCGCGAAGGTCTGTGCGATCACGATCCGGCCAACGGCCTGGCACCGCCCAAGGGCGAGCGCCGCCTGCCCAAGACCCTGGACGCCGACCGCACCCTGCAACTGCTCGATGGGGCGGTCGAGGAAGACTTCCTCGCCCATCGGGACCAGGCGATCCTTGAACTGTTCTATTCCTCGGGCCTGCGCCTTTCGGAGCTGACCAGCCTCAACCTCGATCAACTGGACTTGGCGGATGGCCTGGTGCAGGTACATGGCAAAGGCAGCAAGACTCGTGTGTTGCCGGTTGGCAAAAAGGCTCGGGAAGCCTTGCAGGTGTGGTTGCCACTGCGGGCCATGAGCAATCCGCTGGATGACGCTGTGTTTGTCAGCCAGCAAGGCCGGCGCCTCGGGCCACGAGCCATCCAGTTGCGGGTCAAGGCTGCCGGCGAGCGCGAGCTGGGGCAAAACCTGCATCCGCACATGCTTCGACACTCCTTTGCCAGCCACATGCTGGAATCTTCACAAGACTTGCGCGCCGTGCAGGAGTTGCTCGGCCACTCTGATATCAAGACCACCCAGATCTACACCCACCTGGATTTCCAGCACTTGGCGACGGTGTACGACAGCGCCCATCCACGGGCCAAACGTATAAAAGGCGGGGACTCATGAGCATCAAGCTGATCACGTTCGACTTGGACGACACCCTTTGGGACAACGTGCCCGTCATCATCAACGCCGAGGCCTCGATGCGCGAGTGGCTGGCGATAAACGCCTCCAAGGTCGGCGACTTGCCGCTGGAACATTTCGCCAGCCTGCGCCAGCAAGTGCTGCAGCACCATCCCGAACTCAAGAATCGCATCAGTCTCTTGCGCCACCAGGTACTGAGGCACGCCTTTGAAGAAGCCGGCTACCCTCAGCCTGAAGCTACAGAAATGGCTGACGTGTGTTTCGAGGCATTCATACATGCACGCCATCAGCTCACCATATTTCCTGAAGCCGAGCCGATGCTGCTAACGCTGCGCCAGCATTTCCTGTTGGGGGTGATCACCAACGGCAACGCGGATGTGCAGCGCGTTGGCCTGGCGAATTACTTCCACTTCGCCCTGCGCGCCGAAGATATCGGCATCGCCAAGCCGGATACTCGATTGTTTCAGGAAGCCCTCCAACGCGGGGGCGTAGACGCCAGCGCGGCAGTGCACGTTGGCGATCACCCTGGCGATGACATTGCCGGTGCGCAGCAGGCCGGGCTTCGCGCAGTGTGGTTCAACCCGATGGGCAAGGAGTGGGAAGGGGACAAGCTCCCGGATGCACAGATTCTCAGCCTGGCTGAGCTGCCAGCGCTGCTCAACAACTGGAAGTAACGGTTGCAGCAACACTGAAAATCAAAATGTGAGAGCGGGCTTGCTCGCGATAGCGGTGGATCAGCCTCACATGTGCCGACCGACACACCGCTCCCACACAAGCCCAACTCCCACATTGATATGCGGCGACTTGCAGGCATGAAAAAGCCCGCAGCGACGGCGGGCTTTTTCAGCAAACACGTCAGCGGCCTTAGATAGGGCGGCTGCCGTACTTGTTATCCGGCTTCTTCGGCGGATCAGCCACTACGTTGGCCTCGACTTCGACCACCTTGCCGCCTTTGGCGAGGAATTCTTCCATCGCCCGGGCCAGCGCATCGCGCTCTTTGTTCTTGGCTTCAACGCTTGGCAGTTCATCTACAGAAACTGCAGCCTTGGCCTTGCCCTTGGCAGCCGGAGCCGGCGCATCATCGCCACCGTCGTCATCTGCCACGTCTTCGGCAGCCGCCTCAAGCCCCTCTTCGGTGTCGTCTTCGTCACCTACTTCGAGTTCGTCGTTTTCCAGATCATCGTCGCTCATGTTCTACCTCATGACTTGCGAAAAGCAGATTAGTTATAGCCCAGCTTCGCCATCTGTCGAAGGCCGCCGGAAAAAAATCAACGTCCACCGGATAACCAGTGGCTTATGCCCCATCACCGTGCAAGGTGGCGAGGACTTTACGGGCACCGCCATGATCACGGTGCTCGCCCAGATAAACGCCTTGCCATGTTCCTATTGCCAAGCGGCCGGACTTGATCGGCAAACTCAGCTGGCAGCCCAACAGGCTGCCCTTGAAGTGCGCCGGCAGATCATCCGGACCTTCGTCGTTGTGTTCATATCCCGCCATACCTTGCGGCACCAGCGCATTGAAAAAACGCTCGAAGTCTCGGCGAACTGCCGGGTCGGCATTCTCGTTGATCGTCAACGAAGCCGAGGTGTGCTGAAGCCACAGATGCAGCAGGCCGACTCGACAAGCCTTCACTTCAGGCAAGCTCGCGAGCAGCTCGTCCGTTACCAGATGAAAGCCTCGGGGCTTTGCCCGCAGGGTAATCAACGTCTGTTGCCACATACAGTTCTCCGCCCATCGGCGCGCATTCTAGCGCGCTCTGGGAAAAAACAAAGTGCCGAATACGCCTACATGCCTGTAAGACATTCGCACAGTGAAATGTGCCTTGTGGATCCCGTCACAAACTTGAATAAAAAGTCTCACAACCTCTGGTGACTGACAAACGCCAGACAAAAAAAAGCCCGGCGAACCGGGCATTTTTTTTACGCGTATTTACAAGTTGTAACCGCGCTCGTTGTGCTCCGCCAGATCGAGGCCAACCGCCTCTTCCTCTTCGGTCACACGCAGGCCGATCACCATGTCCAACACTTTGAGGATCACATAGGTGACGATCCCCGTGTAGATCACGGTAAACCCAACGCCCTTGGCCTGGATCCAGACCTGTGCCGCGATGTCGGTCACCGTGCCGAAGCCGCCCAGGATCGGTGCAGCAAACACGCCGGTCAGGATAGCGCCGACAATACCGCCGACACCGTGTACACCGAAGGCATCCAGGGAGTCGTCGTAGCCCAGCTTGCGCTTGAGGCTGGTGGCGCAGAAGAAGCAGATCACGCCCGACGCCAGGCCAATCACAATGGCACCCATCGGGCCCACCGTACCGGCCGCCGGAGTAATCGCCACCAGGCCGGCAACCACGCCCGAGGCGATGCCCAGTGCGCTCGGCTTGCCGTGGGTGAGCCACTCGGCAAACATCCAGCCCAGTGCAGCCGCAGCGGTGGCGATTTGAGTCACCAGCATCGCCATCCCGGCCGTGCCGTTGGCCGCTGCAGCGGAGCCTGCGTTGAAGCCAAACCAGCCGATCCACAGCATGGCCGCGCCGATCAGGGTGTAACCCAGGTTATGCGGTGCCATCGGGGTGGTCGGGTAGCCTTTGCGCTTGCCGAGCACGATGCACGCCACCAGGCCAGCCACACCGGCGTTGATATGCACCACGGTGCCGCCAGCGAAGTCCAGCACGCCCCAGTCCCACATCAGGCCGCCGTTGCCGCTCCAGACCATGTGTGCGATTGGCGCATAAACCAGGGTGAACCAGATAGCCATGAAGATCAGCATGGCAGAGAATTTCATGCGCTCAGCGAACGCACCGACAATCAGCGCCGGAGTAATGATCGCGAAGGTCATCTGGAAGGTGATGAACACCGCTTCCGGAAACAGTGCCGCAGGCCCGGTGATGCTCGATGGGGTCACGCCCGCCAGGAACGCCTTGCCCATGCCACCGAAGAACGAGTTGAAATTGACGACGCCCTGCTCCATGCCCGTGGTGTCGAACGCGATACTGTAGCCATAGACGACCCACAGAATGCTGATCAAGCCGGTAATGGCGAAGCACTGCATCATCACGGAAAGGATATTTTTGGAACGGACCATGCCGCCGTAGAACAGCGCCAGGCCAGGAATAGTCATGAACAGCACCAGCGCGGTGGCTGTCAGCATCCAGGCGGTATCGCCGGAATTGAGGACTGGAGCCGCCACTTCGTCTGCCGCCATGGCCAGGCTGGGCATTACGATGGACAACAGGGCTCCTAGCCCTGCGAATTTACGCAGAGTCATATTGTTTTCTCCTGGGGCGTTGGGGTTTGGCGGCTTAGATTGCGTCGGTATCGGTTTCGCCGGTACGGATGCGAATAGCCTGTTCCAGATTGACCACGAATATCTTGCCGTCGCCGATCTTGCCGGTGTTGGCTGCCTTGGTTATCGCCTCGATGACCCGATCAAGATCCTTGTCGTCAATGGCGACATCAATCTTCACCTTCGGCAGGAAATCGACTACGTATTCCGCGCCGCGATACAGCTCGGTATGACCCTTCTGCCGACCGAAGCCCTTGACTTCAGTGACGGTAATGCCCTGCACGCCGATCTCGGACAGTGACTCGCGTACATCGTCCAACTTGAACGGCTTGATGATGGCAGTGACTAGCTTCATGAAAACTCTCTCCCGAATTGGTGGACTTGCCCCAGGAAAACAAACCCGTCTCAAGTCTAAGCGCAGTGCCTGGCTTTGTAACGCATCGTCGCCTCGGCAATTGCCATTGCGACGCCAGCTAACCGCTGGGGACGAAACATGTACCCTGATCCGTCAGTGCACTGCATTCGTCACAGCGACTGCATCAGTGCATGGGTCATGATCGTCTAAGCAGAAACCTTGCCAGCTCCGTAAAAATCATAGAAATCAATCCGTTGCTCACATATGCCGGATGAAGGTGCGTGGCGGCGATGCCGATACGCACAAAAACAGTGCGTCACAGCCCTGGCCTGTGCGCGAAAAGCGTGCGACTGCGGCGGTGAAAAGGCTCTGGACGCTGCGTGTTACACTGGCGCCCAACAGTTTTCCGGAATATCTCCCATGCTCGCGCCCAAAGACCTCCTCGACGCCCTGAGTGGCCACGCCTCTCGCCTGTTCAGCGGCGACACTCCACTGCCCCGCAATGAAATCGAAAGCCAGTTCAAGGCGCTGTTGCAAAGCGGCTTCAGCAAGCTCGATCTGGTAAGCCGGGAAGAGTTCGATAGCCAAATGGTGGTCCTGGCCCGCACCCGTGCGCGGCTGGAGAGCCTGGAGACGAAGGTGGCGGAGTTGGAAGCACGGTTGAGCCCTGCCCAGGAATAACCTGATACGACTCATATCAAAATGTGGGAGCTGGCTTGCCTGCGATAGCGGTGTGTCAGACAAGAAATAGATATCCGGCGGATTGCTATCGCTGGCAAGCCAGCTCCCACACTGGCTCTGCGTTCAGTTGGGGATACGTTCTGTAAAACCTCGGCACTTCGCTCGCCTTTCTCTCGTCTACCCTTGAAAAACCGCAGGACGCGGCCCTCTAATTCAAGGAACGAGCATGTCTCTTGCCATCGTCCACAGCCGTGCCCAGATTGGCGTCGAAGCCCCCGCAGTCACCGTCGAGGTGCATATGGCCAACGGCTTGCCGTCTCTGACGCTGGTGGGGTTGCCAGAAGCAGCGGTCAAGGAAAGCAAGGACCGGGTGCGCAGTGCCATTCTCAACTGCGCGCTGCAATACCCTGCTCGCCGGATCACCCTCAATCTCGCGCCCGCCGACCTGCCCAAGGACGGCGGGCGTTTTGATTTGGCCATTGCACTGGGGATCCTGGCCGCCAGCATGCAGGTGCCGGCGCTGATGCTCGATGACGTGGAATGTCTCGGTGAGTTGGCCCTGTCTGGTGAAGTACGGGCGGTAAAAGGTGTGTTGCCCGCGGCCCTGGCGGCACGCAAGGCGGGACGTACCTTGATCGTGCCTCGGGCCAATACCGAGGAAGCATGCCTCGCTTCCGGCCTGAAGGTAATTGCAGCAGACCACCTGCTGCAGGTGGTGGCGCACCTGAATGGGCAAGTGCCGATTGAACCCTTCAAGTCCGACGGTTTGCTGTACTTGAACAAGCCCTACCCCGACCTCAGCGAAGTCCAGGGCCAACTGGCGGCAAAAAGGGCTCTGTTGATTGCGGCGGCGGGCGCCCACAACCTGCTTCTTTAAAGCTAGCATTGGACCTCATATTTTCGTCAAGGCGGGGGACTAATCGTGGCGCTCAAGCCACGTGTGAATACGCAATCCTCCGTTCTGGTCTACCATCATCCTGCCACTACTACAAAATAATGCTGGCTGGGTATCAACCGACATATAAAAAATGCAATTGTCAGCACGGAGCGCAGCAATGATAAGTAACATTCAAAAACTCAAAAACTTCGGGATATTCAAAAACTATAATAACAAGGCGACCCAGAACTTCGGGCGGTACAATCTTGTATATGGTTGGAATGGCACAGGAAAATCAACACTTTCAGGTCTTTTCTCCTCCCTTGAAAAGCGGACTACTAATCCGAGCTTTACAGGCTCAGAGTTCACTATTACAACAGATGCTGGGTCGACAGTAACAGAAAAAAATCTAGCTACCAGCAACCTTAATATTCAAGTTTTCAATCAGAAATTTGTGCAAGACAACATAGATTGGAACAGCTCCGTTAAAAGCATACTGCTAGTGGCTAAAGAAAAGATAGACGAAATTAAAAAACTTGAAGAGCTTAAGAAGCAGGTAAAAGAAAAAGACGCAAAATACACTATTGAAAATACTTCGCTCGGCCGACTTGTCACTGACCAAGCTAAATTCATGACGGATAGTGCAAGGCATGTTAAGACTGGATTACAGTCAATTGATACGAGTGATAGCTACTACTTAAATTATGACAAGCGAAAACTAGAGGGTTTCATAGGTCGAAATAAAGAAAAAATTGACGACCCGACTTCTATATTACAAAAAGACAAGATAGTTGAGCTTACCAACTCAGCTAAATCGGCACAGCTTCCGGCTATACGATTCGTCAAAACCGTTCTTGACAACGAGTATTACAAACAAGCTTCCACTAGGCTAAGAGACTTGCTAAAAACTACAGCAGTTAGCAAAACCTTGGAAAGGTTAAGTCAGAACAGCGATATTCAGAAATGGGTGCAGGATGGTATAGAGATACATCACCGGCACAATTCAAGCTGCTGTGAGTTTTGTGGAAACCAAGTATCGGAACAAAGAGCTAAGGAAATAGAAAGCCACTTCAGTGAAGAATTTAAAAACTTCCAATCTAGGTTAGCCAAAGCCCACGAGTGGCTTATTAATCAAAGCATCACTCAACCTATACTGCCATCCCCAGAGACACTATATAAAGAGTTCTCCACGGCTCTAAATGCGGCGGCTCAACGCAATTCTGCGGCGGTGAACGAAATCAATGAGCAAATCAAAAAGTGGCAAATCGCTTTAGATAAAAAAATAGAGAATCCTTTTGACGTCGAAATCAACATTGAAGAGATAGCTGCGACTTCAATTGATGCATTCAATAGCACTCTAACTGAAGTCCAAAACATCACCGAACAACATGATAATAAAACCGACAATTTTGGAAAAGAAACAAAAAAAAGCAAGGAAGCGTTAGAGCTTCACTACGCAGCAAGTGAAATCAAAGCATTTGGCTTCGGAAGTAAAGCAAAGACTATCGAAACCAAAACAGCGGAACTCAACGCTTTAGATGAGACAATAAAAAAAGCCAAGCAAGAAATAAAGACCATCGAAGCATCTCTATCAAACGAAACAATAGGTGCGGACAAGTTCAATGACTCTCTGCATAAATTCATAGGCCGTAGCGAACTGTGCTTAAAATTTAACAGCGCTCGAAAAGGTTACGAGATAATAAGAAACAATGTTGGCACGCATGACGGCAATCTCAGCGAGGGTGAAAAAACTGCAATCGCATTTATATACTTCATAACTAAGCTGGAGGAAAATAACAATCGAATACAAGATACGATTGTCGTAGTGGATGATCCGGTATCAAGCTTTGACTCAAATCATCTGTTCCACGCATACTCATTTCTAAAAACCAGATGTATCGATGCTAAGCAGCTTTTTGTGCTCACTCACAACTTTACGTACTACAAACTGGTTCGAGACTGGTTCAACGGGACTAATAAAAATAGAAGTAAAAAAACACCGGCCAAGCCGCCGGTAGCATTCTTTTTCAGAATTGACACTACAGCAGCGCTGCCAAGAGAGTCCCTACTAATGAATGCTGACTCTTCTTTGACGGACTACAACTCAGAGTACCATTACATTTTTTCGAAATTATATCTGTATAAAGAGCGCAAGACCCTTGATAGAGACGAAGCTTTTTTAACAGCGAACCTATCCAGAAAATTAGTAGAGTCGTTTTTCACTTTTAAATTTCCTAAAGGGCGTTCAGACGTCAACGCCCTATTGGAAAGCGGATTAAAGAACTGCACGGTAACTACGGCCGAAACAAAAGAAAAAATTTATCGCTTTATTAATAAGTACTCTCACAGCGACGTAATTGAAATCAACGAGGAGTCGGCTGAAAACTTGGCGGGGGAAAGCCATAGCGTAATTGAAGACATATTTAAATGGATTGAAGAAATTGATTTAGTTCACTACAACGAAATGGTGGAGGTTGTCGCCCCACCTAAACCTGCGGTGGTTTGACGAGATCAGCCTGCCATTTCTTTAGTGACGGGCTGGTTTAATTTGCTTCTTTAAAGCTAGCATTGGACCCATTTTTTATAAGACCTTGGTAGTGGCCTATGGACATTCCTCTTCGGCGGGATTAAGTTGAGACCTAGGAAACTCGATTCCGAAGCTGGTAGAAACTTGGACACATTTATACAACAAGGAAAGTTTTATGGTTCAGAAAGTGGCTCAAATGCGGCAAATAGAACATTTAATCCATTTTACCCGAGTATCTAATCTAACCAGCATCCTTACGAATGGAATAATTCCACGCTCCACACTGCAAAACAATCGCATTCAGTTTTTACATAACGATGACCATAGATTTGATGATCGTGAAGATAGGACTTGCCTATCTATTAGCTTCCCAAATTACAAAATGTTTTACCCTATGAGATTGAACTATCCGGCAGATGACTGGGCTGTAATTAGGTTAAGCCCAAACATTATGTGGGAACTCGATTGCTTGTTCACTGAGACAAACGCTGCTACAAGATACATAAAAGACACGCCCGATCACGAGTTACGAGGCGCCGTAGCGCTTGAAAAGTTATTCGCGGGAGAGGAGATCAGAAAACAATTACAACTGAACAGTTACGATACTACTGACGTTCAAGCGGAAGTCATGGTTTCTGGTATAATCCCGCCAAACTACATTATTGACTTGAACTTTACATCTCAAAATAAGATCAAAGATCTGGTTGCACTACAGGCAATGAATAGAACTTTTCCTCAGTTTCCATGGAAAATTCGAGCATCGTATTTCTATCCGAGGTAACTATGGCTGAAAGACCCGCATTTATATCGGTGACGGATTCCGAATATCTCGTCAAAACCACCTTTGTAACTTTTGACTGGTTCCCGGGGTTTTCAGTTGCACAGAAGCAGAGAAGCATCACTTCTCTGCACCAAAACATCTCAAAGACACTGAACATTGAAAATATATTAGAGATATCCTCTAAGTCGCTCACTGACGTAGGTGTAAAAGCTAGCGCATTCAATCTAATGATTGAAACAAAGAAATATAATCGAAAGTTCAGTGTCGAATGTGCATTTCAGGCAAGTAAAGTTTTCGAACATGGCGGCCCATTTGTTGATATTTTGGATAAAACGTCCAGAGAAGCCAAAAAAGACGAGCGCTTAAAAAGTAGCGGCCGTCTTAGCGAATTTAGATTTTATCAAAAAATCTGGCCGCTTGAACCGAAAACTTTATTTTATGACTGGCTATATATAAACGCCCTTAGCAATAACGAGACTATTGCTGACAGCATACTTCAATACGAATGCTTTACGGATATAGAGTTTAACCATGAACGCTCTATTAATTGCCAAGCATATTCAGCAGCACTCTACGTCTCACTATCAAAAAAAGGTCTACTTGAAGAAGCCTTGAAATCTCCGTCGAGCTATACAGAGATCATAAACAGCTACAAGATAGATGGCGCATACGACAACATCGCGAACAACGGAAGGCTTTTATAAAATTTTGGCTTGGAATTTTTTTCATCTTAGTTATATATTATATCTATATATGAATAACTAAAAGCTTTTAAAAGCTTTCTACAAAGCTGGCTACGCCAGCTCCCAGAGGGATGCTATCCATAGTTTGCCTACCCTAGACCTCAAGCAAAAAAACTTTACTCAAGCTCTAGGGTAGGCCTTGGATAGCATTTGCTATCGTCATAGTCGTTAAATCTACGCTATGACTTTGGACACTTACAGTATGATTCGCTACTGTCTTTCACTCTGTCCAACACGTTTTCACGTGGCCTGCGAGTCGCTGAGTAAGAAAGAACCCCCGTTTCCCAGCTTGTTTTAATAAGATTCGTACCAACTAGTCACAACCAGATACGTCACCAGCAAGGGATACCTACAGCCTTGCAAATCCAAGTAATCAACTTAGACCTTATTACTTATAAATATTACATACAAATTAGATATGTCAAATTTTATTTGAAAAGCATCTGAGATAGCCATGAGGCTGGAAAGTTTTCGACCACTGGAAGATTGATCAACCAAGCGCAAAGAAAGGCTAACTATTACTACGTGATAAAATTGTCTGAGCGCTCTCTACAATTTCTTTGAGCAGCGCAGCATCAGCGGTGTGATATGCGATATCGCAAAGCGCATGTCGAAGATCATCGCATCCTTGCATTACATGAGGTGAGGGAGGCGAAGCGAAAAATGCCTCCACAGTGCACCCTAGCGCCTCTGCGATTTGCTCTAGTGCCTCGATGCTAGGCGCATAGCTTCCCCGTTCGTAGCGGCTAACGGTCATAGGTTCACAACCTAACGCCTCTGCGAGACCGGCTTGAGTCTGCTTCCTATCCAAGCGAAGAGCTTTGATACGCTTTCCAAGCGCCTTTACGGCTGTTTGAGTCATAGCAAAGCCTGATAAAAATCAGATACTTGCACCTTAGAGTCACGTCAAGAAGATCATTTTTCGTATAGCCATTGATCTAATATAGACATATTCAGTATAGTTAATCGCCAAAGGGATCGAGCGTCCCTTGCCGCCAAACACCGCAGGCGTAGGTATCGGTTATTGTCTCGCATGGGTAGCGTATTAGCGCAACTCGGCAGTGAATAGCGGCCTAACAGTGCGGCAACTGGACCAACGATAGAGATAATATCCAGTGTCAAACATTCCTCTACTGATCAATGGAAAATATATAAGTGAAGACGGCAGCTCTCACGATACTTATTCTGAGGCATTTGCTGCAAACCTGCGATTAGCTGAACGGAAAAGGCAGTACGGAAAAATTTCCAACCCTTGGAATGCTGTCGATCTGCTAGATGAGAACGATATATCCTTTATTACATATGCACTAAGCATAATATGGTTCTTAGCGCTATGCATATTAGGATACAACCATCATTGGTGGCGGTTCATAGGGGTTTTTGCTCTATTCATCCCTATTCTACTACTAGAGATACTCGTACAAAGGATCCCAAAAACGTTCCGAACGCTATTTTTCTTGGTAAGCGTAATAACAACTCTGTTATTAATCCTTTACATGAGACTCAAATAAATCACACAACATAGAAAACCTGACAACCAAAAATTTATTCAATCTTGATCATTGACAGGTAGCAGTGATGAAAATAATTGCCAATTCTATGGTTCTGAGCTGCTTACTGCTCGCTACCTCAGCAAAAGCTGAAATAACCCAAGCTGAGGTCAATCTAGACTTCGGCCGATTTGCGGGCTTTTGGGTGTACGAAGGCTGTGAAAAACAAAATATCAGTGGCAAATGCTGGTTCATTATTGAAAGGAAAAAGGAGCTTTACGGAAATAAAGAGTATTTTTCATACGCAATGCAGAAAGCCATCCCTGCAAAAGCTGAAGTGTTGGAAAAAATATGCGGCGATTTTAAATATACGACAGGCTTTACTGTTACCAACTTACCAGACAAGGCCATTTGCATTAAAGTCATTGGAGCGGGCAATCAAGCAGAGCTGTATTACCCGGTTGGATATACCGGGCACGGGACTTACAAAATCAGCAAATCATCCAAGGACGAATTCATGAAAAGAAGTGATGAAAGATTCAAAAATATGCGAAAAAATACAAACTGGTAAGCTCTTAAAAAACGTCAACAAGCGAGAGACAGAAACCATGAATAAAATGATTATGTGGGTAACAATTAGTTTTTCAATTCTTTCTGCTAGTGCAAAAGCAGAAGTTACACAAGCAGACGTCAACCTCGATTTTGGTCGATTTGCAGGATTTTGGGTATACGATGGCTGCGAGAAAGAAAACATCAACAAGAAGTGCTGGTTCATTATTGAAAAGAAAAAAGAGCTTTATGGCAATAAAGAATATTTCACCTATGCAATGCAAAGAGCAATTCCAGCAAAGGCTGAAGTGCTGGAAAAGGCATGCGATGATTTTAAATATACGACAGGTTTTACTGTAACCAACCTGCCAGATAAAGCTATTTGCGTTAAGGTCATTGGGGCGGGTGACAACGCTGAACTTTACTACCCTGTAGGATACACAGGTCATGGCACGTATAAAATAAGTAAATCTTCTAAGGATGAGTTCATGAAGAGAGCTAATGAAGAATCAGAACTCTTAAGAAAAAAAGCCAACCGTTAACTTTAAGTTATATATGCCCACTTTTGAAAAGCGGGCTTTTCTATATTCTGCGCTGACATATCTTCATCTGATTTTCTTTTGCATAAGCGTATATAAATTATAGCTCTGGAAGCCTTGCTTTGGATTTTCTTTTGGAAACTAGTTTCTTCAGGCTATTGCAAGCGTCTAAAATATTCAGCTTAAATCTATCAGTCTTAGTGTGTATTTTGTCGTTCGGAATATCAAGACATTCCCGTAGTAAACGCTCACGCATGTTATACATATAATAGACTCTATCACTAGGAGATAGAGAACTGAGCATCCTAAAATTTTCACTCTTGAACTCTGCAAATACACGCCTCATGTCGAGCTGTTCACTAGCTGTATGAGCCAATAGAGCAATAGACTTTTCTACAGCCCAGACTTGATTAGCTAGAGCCTTTCCATTCGCTTGAATATTTTCCAGTAGAGAGTTATTTTCGCGCTCCAGAATAAGTTTCTGGTTATTTAAAGCCTCAATGGCGGCCTTGGTATCATTGAACTCCTTCTCAAGTGCTAGGTTATTTAAAATAATCAGGTTGGTTTGTTCTGCGAGCAGCTTGTTCTTTTTCACAAGTCTCGACCTTAGCCTGTCACCAGACGATATATTCTTACGAAGTCGATCTTGTTGTGTCGTTAGGATATTTTTTTGCTGCTCTGCTTTTGCCAACTCGCTCTTTGACATACTCAACAGATTAAAGCCCCTCATTATTTTTGCTTTATGAGCGTCTTCTGCTATTAGCTCAAGCTTTTTCTTATGCGCTTCTGTTTTCTCATGTATAGATGCTTCTATTCCATAGCCAAAATTGGATAGTCGCTTATTTACGTACTCATAAACAAGACGCTGATAAGACTCACCTATTGTTTGTGATGCTTTGAATGAATTGTTCGCCTTGGCTGGCTCACCCTTGCTTTTAAGGTATCTATTTACCAAATCAAGCTGGGCCTGTACTAGATCATATTGACCCGTTTTCGAATTCTTGCCAAATATGAATATGTGAGGATGCACGCCATTATCAATTTGCTCTAGACTTGAAACTTCATCACCATGAAAGACGCAAGCTTTAATTTCGTAATCTGATAGGTATCTCTTGTGAAAGTCGTAGATTATGCGAACATAGTCAACAGGTTTTATTTCGTCAATATTGTTTCTGGCTGGGAATTTAAAAAAGCATTCCTGTACTACAGTTTTGCTTTTGTGCAATGAGTTATTGCCTATTGCAATAATCTTGTTGTGTAGTTCTACGTAACGGCCTATGGCATTTTTCTTGTCGTTTGCGCGCCTCACACCTATAAAATCGACTTCATCAATCAGAGAAGGTAATAACTTACTGTTGTGGGCTTCCAGAATGCGCTTTATAAGTGTTTTGATGGCTTCCGGTTCATCCTCCTTGATTAATAGCTTTTTAAGCTTGTGGGCGTATTTGGAGCGGTCGTCTTTGAGCTTTGAAAGATCTCGGTGAATGTCTAAATCATTCTGAACCGACTTCATTATCTCATCAACAATTGCTTGCCTATCCTCAAGCGTCAAACTGTCAAGTCTAACCAGCTTGTTATTTTGAAGGATGAAGTTCCGATCAGATAAGTCTAAATTAAATTCAAGTTCCTTCTTCATGACTAAGCGTAAGCTGTGGTCAAGTGAACTCTTCAACTGAGATAGGCCGGGGGTATTTTTTACTTTGCCTCGTTGGGCAGAGTAATTCATTCGTTTCCATAGCATGGTAGTATTCTTTAGATCATTCATTAAGTCCTCATAGGTTGTTATCTTTTCTTCTGCTTCTGCCGTTCCGGCAGGAACCCGTGAAATACTCTCAAGCGAAGCGTCTTTCCGAAGGAAAGTGTGAGAATTTCATCAACGGGTTGATAAAAATTCGCATTTTTAATCTACCTAACTTTATCCTATCATGTGTTTCAATCTTTTCAAGATCCGATAGTATCGATTAAATCACGCTCGGACAGCCCTATATCCTCAAAGGAACGATTCTAAATTCGTCATTGGCCCATTTAGCTTTTTTCTCTTCATTACTCAAACTAGCCCATTCTTCGATCTCTCTCATGTCTTTCATACTTTGCTCAGGTGTCGCTGGCGGTAATATATTTGCAAAAACGCCCCGCTCATGAACATACCTTACAATGCCGCTTTTAAATCTTACTTCGGCAACCTGTAAGTCAAAGTTTAAAACTATACTATCGACTATAAGTTTCAGCCTTGCATTTATCTTAGACCTTATTTCGAATACCGTATTTTCATCAGCCACACTATCCAACTCTTGCAGAGCCCTGACCTCATTTTTTAAGTCCGCCTTTTGCTGCTCGATTGCCTCTAGAATACGAGCGTCCAACGCGTGCAACTGCGACTTTATTTCTGCCAGCCTCGCTTCATTTTCGATAGCTAGCTCCCTTTCAACATTGGAAACTCGCCCCTTTAGCTCTTTAAAGTCAAGTTTGAAATTATCGAGCATTTCGCCAATAGCAACTCGCTCACTTTCAACTTTATACCGCTCATTTACGAGTAGCTCGACTTTATCCTCATCACGCATTATGCTTTTTATGTCTGCTTCTGCTAGATAGCTGAGAATCATAGCTTCAACTTTTTCATACTTCCATGATTTATACGAACAGGAACCGTACTTAGCTCTGTAACAAACTAGATATCTGCCCCCTTTTTTTGGGTCTTTCCCTTTATTAACGTGATGAGCAACAGCCCCGCATGCAGAGCAGAAAGCTATTTTTGTGAAGAGATTACTAAATCTCAAACCTTTGTTTCCCTGCCCCTCAATCTTCCGAGCATCCTTCTTAATCTGAACACGATCAAAAAGTTCCCTTGCTATTATCTGAGGAAAATAACCTTCTATCTCGCTGCCATGCTTTACTCTGGTACGTTTCCCGCCAACTTCCAACCACTGCATAGGTTGGTAATTCCCTAGAACAGCCCTATTTGCAAGTATTTTTCTAACATACGTCACTTGCCAAAAGTCGCCATAGTTACTATTTTTTCTGGCATTTTCTCTTGTAAATGTCGGCACACCGCGCTCTGTTAAAATTCGGGCTGTAGCAACTGCTCCAATATTGCTATCTGACAAACGGAATATTTCTTTGACTACCGCCACACGGGTATCTATTTCCTTTATCACCCTCTTGATGCCACCACTTTCTAGCTTGATAGAGTCAACCGACAGCCACAATGGGACTCTAGATGTTGCAATCTCTCCAAAATCTGCTGCACGTCTTTTTTTACTATTCCAAGCTTCCTTTACCCTCATACCTTTTTCTTGAGACTCTTTGTAACCGCGCTGCAACTCCCCAATAGCTATATAGAGCGCGCTAATATCGTCGCCTCTCTGATAGATTTGAGAACCAGAAGTTATAGCGATTCGCACGCCCTTTTCTTGAACAAGTCTGAGTATGATTGGAAGACTTTCAAGAGGGTTCAAGCGTGTAATGCGATTTAATGCCTCTACAGCAAGATAATCTCCCGCCTTGACTACTCCACTATCTACCGCGTCTAAAAATGCTTTAAAGCGACCTTTTAGCAGGTTTTTTCCTGTATATCCCGAAACACCGAGGTCATTTAGATTCAGGCTCTCGTCTATTTGAGCGCCCTCAGCGACTATCTCAGGTCGAGCTGAAAACCGAGCTATCAACTCCTTCTGGCGGCGTAAGCTGTCACCTCTTTTTTGTTCTTCGCTACTGAAACGAACATATGGCCAGATTTTGGGCATTTTGGGACTCTTTTTTTGTAAAAGGTCTAATGGGTCCAATGGTAATCTAAATCCTGTTCAGCGGGCCACCCGGCACCGGCAAGACCTTGCTCGCCAGCCGTCTGCCAGGCTTGTTGCCACCCTTGACCGAACAGGAAGCGCTAGAAGTGGCTGCCATCCAATCCGTGGTCAGCCTGGCGCCGTTGAGTCACTGGCCGAACCGGCCGTTTCGCCAACCCCACCATTCGGCATCAGGTCCGGCGCTGGTAGGCGGCGGCTCCAAACCGCAACCCGGGGAAATTACCCTCGCCCATCATGGCGTGCTGTTTCTGGACGAGCTGCCGGAATTTGATCGCAAGGTCCTGGAAGTGCTGCGCGAGCCGCTGGAGTCCGGCTACATTGTGATTTCCCGCGCGCGTGACCGGGTTAGCTTTCCGGCACGCTTTCAACTGGTGGCCGCGATGAACCCTTGCCCCTGCGGCTACATGGGTGAACCGAGCGGGCGCTGTCGCTGTACACCGGAGCAGATTCAGCGCTATCGCAACAAGCTCTCCGGGCCGCTGCTGGACCGTATCGACCTGCACCTCACCGTAGCCCGGGAAAGCACGACGCTGAACCCGAGCCAACAGAGCGGCGACACCACCGCCACCGCAGCATTGCAGGTAGCCACAGCGCGGGAGCGCCAGCAACGACGCCAGGGCTGCGCCAATGCGTTCCTCGACCTGCCGGGGCTAAGGCGCCACTGTGCCCTGTCGAAAGCAGATGAAGGCTGGTTGGAGACGGCCTGCGAGCGTTTGACCTTGTCGCTGCGCGCCGCGCACCGGCTGCTCAAGGTAGCGCGCACCCTGGCAGATCTCGAGCAGATGGATGGCATTGCCCGCCATCACCTGGCTGAAGCGCTGCAGTATCGGCCAGCAGCGACCAGCTAATGGTCCCTGGGCAAATCCAAAAGTAACCCCGCCACTTCCAACACCTCATCCAGCGCCGCCGCCGCCGACTCGGTGGAGGGCTTGAGCATCAGGTCATCGGCATAGCCCATCGCCACGGCAAACAACTGGCGGGCAGCGCGTGTGGGCGAGTCGCAACGAAACGCCCCGCTCGTGACACCCCGCTCGATTACCTCGGCGAGCATGGAGGGCCACTGGGCGTTAATGACCAGGTAAGCCTGGGCCAATTCCGGATCATGCATCGCCTCGTCCCACGCATCCAGCCAAAGTGCCCAGCCCGCATCGGCGGTGCAAGGCAGGCAATCACGCAGGAACCCCAACAGCGCGTCCATGGGCGGAGCATCTGCCAGGGGCGCACGCACTTCGTCCAGTTGCTCGTTGGCGAACCGCACGAATGCTTCGCGGCGCAGTTCTTTCCAGTCGCTGAAATAGTGATAGACGTGGCTGCGGGACAAGCCGGCATGGTCGGCCAGATCGCGGGTGGAAACATCAGCAAAACCCTTGCTGCGAAACAGCTCCAGGGCAGCGGCGATGATCTGGTCTTTACGATCGATACGCGACATGTGCACTTCCTTTGAGCACCGGCAGATAAGCGGCACTTGCTTTTTGAGCGATCGCTCAAGGATACTTGAGCAGTCGCTCAATAATAGCGTCTATTCCTCCTTTGGTACACGCCATGTCATCCGTAACCCCACAGATCCTCATCGAAGAAAGCAAAAAAATCGGCCAGCAATCCGCCAGCCAGACCCTCAAGGCGATTGCCAGGGCTTACCCCGGCAAGCTGTTTTGCACGCTATCGCTGGTAGGATTGGAGAACGCTCTGCTGCTGGCCTATCCACTGTTCGCAGGGTTCGCCGTGGACTCGATCATTCGCGGCGACGCCGCCAGCGCAGTGCTCTACGCAGCTGTAGTCTTGGCGTTCTGGGTAGTCGGGGCGGCACGACGGGCGTTGGATACCCGCACCTTCACCCGTATTTACGCCGACCTCGCTGTGCCGGTGATTCTCAATCAGCGCCTGCAAAACCACAGCACCTCACGTGCCGCGGCGCGGGTAGTGTTGGCGCGAGACTTTGTCGACTTTTTCGAGAAGCACGTTCCCATCATCGCCACCGCGCTGGTGTCCATCGTCGGTGCGGCGGTGATGCTGCTGGTGATCGAGCCATGGGTTGGCCTGGCATGCCTGACGGCACTGATCTTGTGCGTCACGCTGTTGCCACGCTTCGCGCGCAAGAACCAGGAGTTGCATGAACGTCTGAATGACCGGCTCGAAAAGGAAATCGGCCTGGTGGAAAAAGTCGGCGCCCAGACCTTGCAACGCCACTATCAAGTGCTGTCGCGCCTGCGCATCTGGCTGTCGGACCGCGAGGCCGCCGCGTTTCTGTTTATTGGTTCACTGGCGGCACTGCTGTTCGTCATCGCAATCAGCCAGTTGGCAATGTCACCTGCGGTCAAGGCCGGTCATGTGTATGCGGTGATGACCTATCTATGGACCTTTGTCGGCAGCCTGGATGAAGCGCCAGGGATGGTCGACCAACTGGCGCGTCTCAAGGACATCGGCAAACGCGTGGACCCGGGGCTAGGGGATCGATAAGCCTCAGCGGAAGCGATCGACCTCGTGGCGCAAACCGGCCGCGAGGGTTTCCAGTTCCTTGGCAGTGATTGCCAGGTTCGACACCACTTCACGCTGCTCGCTGTTAGCCAGTGCAATGCTTTGCAAGTTGCTGCTGAGCAGGGTCGCAGTGCTGCTCTGTTCCTGAGTCGCGGTGGTGATTGCCGCGAATTGCTGGCCGGCCGAGCGGCTTTGCTCGTCGATGCGCTCCAGTGCCAACGCCACGTCAGCGTTGCGTGACAGGCCTTCCTGCATCAATACATTGCCTTGCTCCATGGTACTGATGGCGTTGCCGGTTTCCTGCTGGATGCTCTGGATCATCCCGGAAATCTCATCGGTGGCCTGGCGGGTACGCGACGCCAGGTTGCGGACTTCATCAGCGACCACCGCAAAACCCCGGCCTTGCTCACCGGCCCGCGCGGCTTCGATAGCCGCATTGAGCGCGAGCAAATTGGTCTGCTCGGCAATCGCGGTAATCACCCCGACAATCCCGCCGATTTCCTGGGAACGTTGGCCAAGGGTATTGATCACCGTGGCCGTACTGTTCAGTGCAGTGGCGATATGCTCCAGGGATGAAGACGCCTCTTGCATCGAAGCTCGCCCGATCCGGGTTTGTTGGGTATTTTCCTGGGCCAGGCGTTCGGTACTGCCCATGTTGTCGGCAATGTTCAGGGAGGTGGCACTGAATTCCTCCACCGCGCCAGCCATGCTGGTGATCTCACCGGACTGCTGCTCCATGCCTTCGTAGGCACCGCCAGACAACCCAGACAGCGCCTGGGCGCGACTATTGACCTCTTCGGCAGCCTTGCGGATATGCGACACCATGGTCGACAGCGCTTCCCCCATCTGGTTGAAACTGCGCGCCAACTGGCCTATTTCATCGTGGCTTGCCACGTTCAGGCGCGCACTCAAATCACCCGCACCCAGAGCCTCGGCCTGGCGCACCAGATCCCCCAAGGGCTGCAATTTGCTGCGCAGCAACCAGACTGTCGCGCCTACCGCCAGTAACATCGCCAACACACTGCCGATCACCAGGCGCAGTCCCACTTCCCACGTCACCGCACGGATCTCGGCCTTGGGCATGCTGGCCACCACCGACCATGGGCCACCGTCGAACGGTACCGAAACACTATAAAAGTCTTCGCTCTTGTCACTCCAGAAACGCCCCTCACCCGGTTTGCCGGCAAGGTCGAGCATTACCGTGACAGCCTGCTCCGGCGCCTGTACACCTGCCGGCGCAACCAGCCAGCGCTTTTGCTCATCGAGCAAGGCCAGGGAGCCGGTCTTGCCGATGCGAAAACGCTTGAGGTTGGCGAACTGGGCGTTCTGCGCATCGGTGTAGTCAAAGCCGATGAACAACACCGCGATGACCTTGCCGCTGGTATCAAGCACCGGGCTGTACTGGGTCATGTAGGAACGTTCGAACAGTACGGCGCGGCCAATGTAGCTTTGCCCGGCAATCAAACGTTGATAGGCCGGCCCCTGGCGATCCAGCACCGTGCCGATAGCGCGACTGCCATCCTGCTTGGTCAGGGATGTACTGATGCGGATAAAGTCTTCACCGCTGCGCACAAACACCGTGGCGACGCCGCCGGACATCTGCTTGAACTCATCCACATCATCAAAGTTATTGTTCAGCACCTCGCTGCCCAGATACAGACCGGGTGTCTGCATGCCTGCCACGTTGACCGGCTGCTCGGCACGTACACTCAAGCCGGCACCAAAACGCTTTTCGAAGAGCCCACTCAAGCGTTGAGTACTCTCGCGCAGGGTGCTGTGGAAGGTAGTGAGTTGGTCGGCGAGCAAGCGCGCTTCGCTGGCCAGATGTTCTTCCCGGGTGTCGAGGTTGGCGGCGTCCAGGGAGCGCAGGGCAAAGACGGTACTGGCGCTGATAACGACAGCCAATATCACCGCTAAGGCTATGCCCAGTTGCGAAGCAATGCGGGCGCGTGGTTGAGACATGACAGCTCCTGGCCGAGGCCGGATCATCCTGATCTCACAGCGCTCATCGGCAGTTTTCTAATAGGGGGGCACGCTGGGCCGCAATGCAGTGGCAGCTGCGACACCTTTACTTCGGCGTCGCCCGGCAATACTTGAGCGAATCACAAGGGTATCCGCTGCATGCATTACCTCGGGGCGCAATATCGATTCAGTCGAGACGTTCGACCACGGGTAATTGCATGGCATGCACTTCACTCTGGAGGAAATCCGAAAGCCTGCGCAGGCGTTCGCCACCGGGGCGGGTTTTCGGCCATACCAGATAGTAGCTCTCGCCACTGGCCACGGCGGTCGGCCACGGCAGGCTCAAACGGCCCTGGGCGACATCTTCTGCCACCATCAGCAAATCCCCCATGGACACGCCGTACCCGCGGGCCGCGGCAATCATGCCCAGCTCCAGGGTGTCGAACACCTGCCCGCCCTTGATCGCGACCTGCGACGCAAGCCCGGTGCGCTCCAACCACCGCCGCCAGTCGCGACGGTCTGGCGTGGGATGCAGTAACTCGGCGGCGGCCAGGCGCGCGACATCCCACGGCCCATCGCTGAGCAAGTTGGGCGCTCCCACTGGTATCAGCAATTCGGGAAACAGGTAGCTGGCTTCCCAGTCCGGCGGGAAGTGGCCATCGCTCAATAGCACCGCGCAGTCGAACGGTTCCTGGTTGAAGTCCACCTCATCAATGCTCATCCAGGCACTGGTCAGTTGTACTTCGTTGCCCGGCTGCAAATGCCGGAACCGACTCAATCGCGCCAGCAGCCAGCGCATGGTCAAGGTGGACGGCGCTTTCATGCGCAGGATGTCATCTTCGGCGTTCAAGGTATGGCAGGCACGCTCCAGCGCGGCAAAGCCCTCGCGCACGCCGGGTAACAGCAGGCGCGCAGACTCGGTGAGCTGCAAGGTACGTCCGCTGCGCTGGAACAGGCGACAGGCGAAGTGCTCTTCGAGAGTTCGAATATGCCGGCTGACCGCACTTTGCGTGATGGACAGCTCTTCAGCCGCACGGGTGAAGGAGTTGTGCCGGGACGCAGCTTCAAAAGCGCGCAAAGCATAAAGTGGAGGAAGACGACGAGACATGGAAAACGCTCCGACAGTACGACACTGCACCCTACCAGAATCATCAATGCATGAGTTTTAATCATGTGAATGATCGCATTTATCCCTTTGTGCAATGCGCTGAGAGCGCCGAAAATCAAGCCTTTCGCCATTCCTTGAATCGTTGAGCGTGATGACCATGCAGCATCCGGTACGTACCGAACTCTGGGCCATTCTACGGCTGTCAGGGCCGTTGATTGCCTCACAGTTGGCCCACATGCTGATGGTGCTGACCGATACCTTGATGATGGCCCGCCTGAGCCCCGAAGCCCTGGCTGGCGGCGGCCTCGGGGCGGCGAGCTATTCGTTCGTCTCGATCTTTTGTATCGGCGTGATCGCCGCTGTCGGCACTCTGGTCGCCATTCGCCAGGGCGCGGGCGACATCGAGGGCGCCACCCGCTTGACCCAGGCCGGGCTCTGGCTGGCATGGTTGATGGCACTGGCAGCCGGCGTGCTGTTGTGGAACCTCAAGCCGGTACTGCTGCTGTTCGGCCAGACTGAAACCAACGTGCAGTCGGCCGGGCAGTTCCTGATGATCCTGCCGTTCGCCCTGCCCGGCTACCTGACGTTCATGGCCTTGCGCGGCTTCACCAGCGCGATCGGCAAGGCAACACCGGTGATGATCATCAGCCTCGGCGGCACGGTGATCAATTATCTGCTGAACCATGCGTTGATCGAAGGTATGTTCGGCCTGCCGAAGCTCGGCCTGATGGGCATCGGCCTCGTGACCGCGATTGTTGCCAACTGCATGGCCCTGGCACTGCTGTGGTACATCAAATACAACCGCTCCTACGCCGCTTATCCATTGGGCCAGGGCCTGATGCGCCCCAACCTGCACTATCTGCGGGAACTGTGGCGGCTGGGCTTGCCGATTGGCGGGACCTACGCGGTTGAAGTCGGCTTGTTCGCCTTTGCGGCACTGTGCATGGGCACCATGGGCAGCACTCAACTGGCCGCGCACCAGATTGCCCTGCAAATTGTTTCGGTGGCGTTCATGGTTCCGGCCGGTATGTCCTACGCCATCACCATGCGCATCGGCTCGCATTACGGTGCAGGGCAATTGCTCGATGCGCGGCGGGCCGGGCGGGTCGGGATTGTCTTCGGCGCGGTGGTGATGCTGGGGTTTGCCATGGTGTTCTGGTTGTTTTCCAACCCACTGATCGGGCTGTTCCTGGACCATGACGACCCCGCCTTTCGCGATGTCATCAGCCTGGCGGTGAGCCTGTTGGCCGTGGCGGCCTGGTTCGAGCTGTTCGATGGCGTCCAGACCATCGCCATGGGCTGCATTCGTGGGTTGAAGGACGCCAAGACCACCTTTCTGGTGGGCCTGGGCTGCTACTGGCTGATCGGGGCGCCCTCGGCCTGGCTGATGGCGTTCACCCTGGGCTGGGGGCCGACCGGCGTCTGGTGGGGTTTAGCCCTGGGCCTGGCGTGTGCGGCGGTAAGCCTGACATGGGCGTTCGAGGCGAAGATGAAGCGGATGATTCGGCAGGAGCCAGCCATTCTCCGGGGATTCCAGGCTGCACTGCCTGACTAGCCACCAGGCTTAGCCCAGTAACGCCTGCTGGCTATTGCCAAACGTCAGATATTCCACCAACTTCGACAATGGCAGCGGCTTGCTTATCAGATAACCCTGGGCCTGGTCACAACCGAACAATCGCAAAAGCTCAAGCTGCTCCGGTGTCTCCACGCCCTCGGCCACCACTTCCAGGTTGAGGTTGTGGGCCAGGTTGATCATCGCATGGACCAACTTGCGATTTTCCTCCCGCTCTTCCATGCCGCTGACAAAACTCTTGTCGATTTTCAGCAAGGCAATCGGCAGGCTGTTGAGGTGGACGAAAGATGAGAATCCGGTACCGAAATCATCCAGGGAGAAGCGCACGCCCAGGCGCCCGAGGGCATCCATGGTCTGCTTGACCAGATCACTGCGGCGCATTACCGCGGTTTCGGTGAGTTCGAATTCCAGCCACTGGGCCTCAACCCCGCGTTCGGCAATCAAGCGGCTCAAAGTCGATAGTAACTGGCTGTCCTGAAACTGGCGAAAGGACAGATTGACCGCCATATGCAACGCCGGCAGGCCGCGCTCGCGCAGGTCTTGCATGTCACGCAGGGCACGGGAAATCACCCAGTACCCCAACGGCACAATCAAGCCGCTCTGCTCGGCCAGCGGCACGAACTCGCTGGGTGGCAGCAGGCCGCGCTCGCCATGACGCCAACGCACCAGGGCCTCCAGGCCAACGATATGCCCATCATCCAGGTCCAGCCGGGGTTGGTAGTGCAACTCCAGCTCGTCACGACGCAGCGCCCGGCGCAGTTCGCTTTCCAGGTCGGCGAGACTGCGGGCATTGCGGTTGATGCGCTCGTTGAAAATATGAAAGGTGCAACCTTGGGTACTTTTGGCTTGCTGCATGGCGATATGGGCGTGCCACATCAACGGGTCGGCGCCAGCCTTGGCGCGAGCATGGGCCACGCCCAGGCTGCAACCGATCAGCAGGCTCTCGCCATCGACCCAATAGGGTTCGGCCAGGGCTTCGGTGATGCGCTCGGCCATCCACTCGGCACGTTGGGGCGCTCGACGGGTGTCGATCAACAAGGCGAATTCGTCACTGCCCAGGCGCGCCAGCTGATCGCCGACCTCCAACTGACTCTTGAGCCGCGAGACCACCTGCAGGATCAGCCGGTCGCCGGCCTGGTGACCCAGGGCATCGTTGGCGTGACGAAAGTTGTCCAGATCCAGGTGACCTAGGGCCAGGCCACGCCCGTCGTTTTCCGCCAAGCGCGCGGCCAGCAAGGTCTGGAAGCCCTGGCGATTGGCGATACCAGTCAGCGGGTCCTGCTCGGCCAGGCGTTGCAGGGTGTTTTCCAGCACGCCCCGCTCGCGGACATGACGCAGGCAGCGGCGCAAGGTGTCGCTATCCAATGAGCCACGAATCAACCAGTCGCTGGCGCCCAGAGGCGGGACCAGTGGCTCCAGGTCCAGCAGCAGCACGGTAGGCAGGCTGCAGCGGCCGGGACCGGGTTGCAGGCTGGGGGTGGTCAGCAATATGGCCGTATGGTCGTCATCGAACAGACTGCTTACCGACTCCCAGTTTGGCGCACTGATCAGCACAGCCCCATCGCCCATCGGCGCCAGGCACTCGCGCAATAACGCTGCCCACACTGGCTCTTCGGCCAGTAGCAGCAAACGCAAGGGTTCGACAGGCGTAGACAAGCTAGCTCCCTAGACTCTGCAAGATTTCGTTGGCGGCGGGCATTATGACGTGCAGCCTGATAATGACCAATGATATTGGTTATCAAATACGCACAGTGTGATTTCAGATCGAACAATAGACCAAATACCCGGCACATCCTGCGGCAAAGTAACAAAAGCGGCAAATTTAGATCGAGTGGTACGTCACACTGTCGTACAGAGGCAGCAGAATCTTGCCAGCCTGTTAAAATGCCTGCCCTTTTTGTTCGATGACCCCCAAAAACTCGTATGTCCCGACTCAATCCCCGGCAGCAAGAAGCCGTGAACTACGTCGGCGGCCCTCTATTGGTGCTCGCCGGCGCTGGCTCCGGCAAAACCAGCGTGATCACCCGCAAGATCGCGCACCTGATCCAGAACTGCGGCATCCGCGCCCAGTACATCGTCGCCATGACCTTTACAAACAAGGCTGCGCGCGAGATGAAAGAGCGTGTCGGCACCCTGCTCAAGGGTGGCGAAGGCCGTGGCCTTACCGTGTGTACATTCCACAACCTGGGCCTGAACATTATCCGCAAGGAGCATGTGCGCCTGGGCTACAAGCCGGGCTTCTCGATCTTCGACGAGACCGACGTGAAGTCGCTGATGACCGACATCATGCAGAAAGAGTACGCAGGCGACGACGGCGTCGACGAGATCAAGAACATGATCGGCGCCTGGAAAAACGATCTGATCCTGCCGCCCGAAGCCCTGGAAAACGCGCGCAACCCCAAGGAGCAGACTGCCGCCATCGTCTACACCCACTACCAGCGTACGCTCAAGGCGTTCAACGCCGTGGATTTCGACGACCTGATCCTGCTGCCGGTCAAGCTGTTCCAGGAACACACCGACATCCTCGAAAAGTGGCAGAACAAAGTCCGCTACCTGCTGGTGGACGAATACCAGGACACCAACGCCAGCCAATACCTGCTGGTGAAACTGCTGATCGGTATCCGCAACCAGTTCACCGTGGTGGGCGACGATGACCAGTCGATCTACGCCTGGCGCGGCGCCCGCCCGGAAAACCTGATGCTGCTCAAGGACGACTACCCGTCACTGAAAGTGGTCATGCTGGAGCAGAACTATCGCTCCACCAGCCGCATCCTGCGTTGCGCCAACGTGTTGATCTCCAACAACCCCCACGAGTTTGAAAAACAGCTGTGGAGCGAGATGGGTCATGGCGACGAAATCCGTGTGATCCGTTGCCGCAACGAAGACGCCGAAGCCGAGCGCGTGGCCGTGGAGCTACTGACCTTGCACCTGCGCACTGACCGCCCCTACAGCGACTTCGCCATCCTCTATCGCGGCAACTACCAGGCCAAGCTGATCGAGTTGAAGTTGCAGCACCACCAGATTCCGTATCGCCTGTCCGGCGGCAACAGCTTTTTCGGGCGCCAGGAAGTAAAGGACTTGATGGCCTACTTCCGCCTGATCGTGAACCCGGACGACGACAACGCCTTCTTGCGGGTGATCAACGTGCCGCGCCGGGAAATCGGCTCGACGACCCTGGAAAAACTGGGCAACTACGCCACCGAACGCAAGATCTCGATGTATGCCGCCACCGACGAAATCGGCCTGGGCAAACACCTGGACACGCGCTTCACCGATCGCCTGGCGCGCTTCAAGCGCTTCATGGACAAGGTGCGCGAGCAATGTGCCGGCGAAGACCCGATCAGCGCCCTGCGTAGCATGGTCATGGACATCGACTATGAAAACTGGCTGCGCACCAACAGCTCCAGCGACAAGGCCGCGGATTACCGCATGGGCAACGTCTGGTTCCTGATCGAAGCGCTGAAGAACACCCTGGAAAAAGACGAAGACGGCGAAATGACCGTCGAAGATGCGATCGGCAAGCTGGTCCTGCGGGACATGCTCGAACGCCAGCAGGAAGAGGAAGACGGCGCCGAAGGCGTGCAGATGATGACCTTGCATGCCTCCAAGGGCCTGGAATTCCCCTACGTATTCATCATGGGCATGGAGGAAGAAATCCTCCCCCACCGCTCCAGTATCGAAGCCGACACCATCGAAGAAGAACGACGCCTGGCCTACGTGGGCATTACCCGCGCTCGTCAGACCCTGGCCTTTACCTTTGCCGCCAAACGCAAGCAGTACGGCGAAATCATTGATTGCGCGCCCAGCCGCTTTCTTGATGAGCTGCCGCCGGACGATCTGGCCTGGGAAGGCAATGACGACACGCCGACCGAAGTGAAAGCCGTTCGCGGCAATACCGCTTTGGCCGATATCCGCGCAATGCTAAAGCGCTAGAATCGACTACTTTTTAATCACTTTCGGCGCCCCTTGCGCCACCAGAGGAAGCTTTTGTGGAAGCACTGCACAAGAAAATTCGCGAAGAAGGCATCGTGCTTTCCGACCATGTACTCAAAGTCGATGCCTTTCTGAACCATCAGATCGACCCGGCGCTGATGAAGCTGATCGGCGACGAATTTGCCGCATTGTTCAAGGATTCGGGAATCACCAAGATCGTCACCATCGAAGCCTCAGGGATCGCGCCAGCGATCATGACCGGTCTGAACCTTGGCGTGCCGGTGATCTTCGCCCGCAAGCAACAATCCCTGACACTGACGGAAAACCTGCTGTCGGCAACGGTGTATTCGTTCACCAAAAAAGTGGAAAGCACCGTGGCGATCTCCCCACGCCACCTGACCAGCAGCGATCGCGTGTTGGTCATTGACGACTTCCTGGCCAACGGCAAGGCGTCCCAGGCACTGATATCGATCATCAAGCAGGCCGGCGCCACCGTGGCGGGCCTGGGAATCGTGATCGAGAAGTCGTTCCAGGGTGGCCGTGCGGAGTTGGATGCGCAGGGTTATCGGGTCGAATCCCTGGCCCGCGTAAAATCGCTGGCCGGTGGGGTCGTGACCTTCATCGAATAAGCGATGCGCTTGACTGGGCACAATTAAAAATGTGGGAGCGGGCTTGCTCGCGAATGCGGTATATCAGTCACCAGATTTATTGACTGGCCCACCGTATTCGCGAACAAGCCCGCTCCCACATTTGGTTTTGTATTGGCTGTCAGTGCGCTGTGGCCTTCAGGCCGGCGAGTAGCAGCCGCTGATACAGATCCTCTTTAAGCCCCTCCGGCCTGTCCAGGCGCATCCGCTGCAGATGTGCAGGAAACGCCGCTGGCTCCGGTGCATCCAGCGCCGCCTTGCCCAGCTCCAGAACCTCCGTCAGCTTGAACTTGCTCTTGAGCCAGTTCAGCGCGCGCAACAGGTCCCGCTCCTCATTGGTGAAGTCGCTGCCCAAGGGATACTCCGGAAACAGCCTTGAATGATGCGCCTGAATCGCCTGCAAGCGCTCGGGTGTGTTGTCGGCAAAACGCGGATTGAGTTGGAAGCCCTTGGGCAATTTACCGGCTTTTTGTGCCTGCTCGATCAAGTCGGCCTGGAACCGTGAGTCAGTGATATTAAGCAGCGCCTCAATCACCTTAGCGTCAGTCTGCCCGCGCAGGTCAGCAATTCCATATTCGGTAATCACGATATCGCGCAAGTGGCGCGGAATCGTGCAATGGCCGTACTCCCAGACAATATTGGAGCTGACTTCACCGCCCGACTCGCGCCAGCTGCGCAAAATCAGGATCGAGCGGGCACCCTCCAGGGCATGGCCCTGGGCCACAAAATTGTACTGCCCGCCAACGCCACTGAGCACACGTCCATCCTCCAACTGGTCCGCCACGCCTGCGCCCAGCAGGGTCACGGTGAAGGCACTGTTGATAAACCGTGCATCCAGGCGCTGCAAACGCTTGAGTTCCTCTTGCCCATACAGCTCGTTGATGTAGCTGATGCGCGTCATGTTGAACTCAAGGCGCTTGCTCTGCGGCATATCCCGCAGCCGCTCATAAAAGCTGCGCGGGCCGAGGAAGAAGCCGCCATGCACCGAGATTCCATCCGGCTGCGCAGCTTCGTCCAGCGTTCCGGCGTTGGCCTGCTCCTGGGTCGCGACATCCGGGTAGACCTTACGCCGCACAATCCCCGCGTCGGCCAACACCAGCAAGCCATTGACGAACATCTCACTGCAACCGTACAGGCCACGGGCAAAAGGCTCGACCCCACCTTCACGACTGATCAACGGCGCCCACTGGTATACATCCAGGTCGCTGAGTAACTGCCGATAGCCTTCGTTATCCGCCTGGCGCGCCAACAATGCAGCGGTCAACGCATCGCCCATGGAGCCAATGCCGATCTGCAAAGTACCTCCATCGCGCACCAACGTACTGGCATGCAGGCCGATAAAATGATCCTGGAAGCCCACTGGCATATTCGGCGTGGAAAACAGCGTGGTGCGGTCTTTTTCATCGATCAGAAAATCGAACTCATCCATGCCCAGCTCAGCATCGCCGGGCATATAGGGCAAGTCGTTATGTACTTGACCTACCACCAGAATCGTTTCCCCAGCTGCGCGGCGCCTGGCGATCATTGGCAATAGGTCAAGGGTGATATCGGGATTGCAGCTCAAGCTCAGTCGGTCCGGATGCTCGCTGCTGCTGGCCACCAGTTGCGCCACCAGGTTCAGGCCAGCGGCGTTGATATCCCGGGCTGCATGGCTGTAGTTGCTGCTGACATAATCCTGCTGGGCCGTGGCGCTGTGGAGCATGCTGCCGGGCTGCATGAAGAACTGCTGCACATGAATGTTGGCCGGCAGGCTGTCTTTGTGCAGGTCGGCCAGGAAATCCAGCTCGGGATAATCACCGAATACCCGTTCGATAAAGGGTTCCAGGAAGCGCTTTTGCAAACCCTCGCCCAACGGCGGACGGCCCAGGCTCAAGGCGGTGTAGATCGTCAGCGCACGATCCGGCAACTTGGCGATGCGTCGGTACAAGGCATTCGCGAACAGGTTCGGCTTGCCCAGCCCCAAGGGCATACCCAAATGAATATGCGCTGGCAAGCGTTCCAGTACATCGTCGACCGCTTGCTCGATTGAACACAACTGCACCATCCGACCCTCCCGAACATTCCATGAATTGGGGTTGGACCGAGCTTGCCGGGTCTTTGCTGCAATGAACAGCCTCGCGAGGAAAATCGCAGGCACAAAAAAGCCGCTGGTCAGCGGCTTTTTCAACGAAGATCGGCCTGTTACAACCCGGACATCTTCTTGATCGCACCCTTCAGGTCTTCATCCGAGCAATCGGCACAGGTACCTTTTGGCGGCATGGCGTTGATCCCGGTGATCGCCTTGGCCAGGATGCCATCGAGGCCGCCCTGGTGGTCGGCACGTTCTTTCCAGGCTGCGGTGTCACCGATTTTCGGTGCGCCCAGCAAACCGGTGCTGTGGCAGGCAGTGCAGTGCTTGGCAATGATATCGTCCGGCGTTTTCGCGCCGCCGCCACCCGCTGCTACAGCGACTTCCATCCCCTTGCATTCTTCGCCTTGAACACAGACCTTCCCGACGGGTTCAAGTCGCTTGGCAATCTCATCATTGGTCGCAGCTTGAGCGCTGACAGCCCAAAGGGCCAGTACGGTTGCTGGTACAGCCAGCATTTTCATAATTAGGTTCACGCGTTCACCCTCATGGTGGCTATTCACGCCTGCGGCCACGGTTTCGCAGGCGGCGAAAGTATAACGGTTAGCCCGTCGCGCTGAAACAACCCTATTGTCCAAAGGGAGATTCAGCATGACGGAATACAACTGCGGACACCTCTGCAAGGTAGGCAGGGCGCCTCTTTTATTAAAAGTTCGCGGGTGTGGCTGCGCTGATTAGTCGCGCCGGCACCTCGAACGGATTACGGAAACGGTGCGGCTTGGTGCTTTCAAAGTAGTAGCTATCGCCGGCCTCAAGCACAAAAGTTTCAAGGCCCACCACCAGTTCCAGGCGCCCTTCCAGCAAAATCCCGGTCTCCTCGCCCTCGTGGGTGAGCATTTCATCACCGGTATCGGCACCCGGCGGGTAGATTTCGTTTAAAAACGCGATCGCCCGGCTTGGATGCGCCCGGCCCACCAGTTTCATGGTCACCGCGCCATCGGAGATATCGATCAGCTCATTGGCTTTATAGACGATCTGGGTCGGTTTTTCCTGGAGGATTTCCTCGGAGAAAAATTCGACCATGGACATGGGGATGCCGCCCAAGACCTTGCGCAAGGAACTGATAGAAGGGCTGACACTGTTTTTCTCGATCATCGAAATGGTGCTGTTGGTGACGCCCGCACGCTTGGCGAGTTCACGCTGGGAAAGACCCTTGAGTTTACGGATGGATTGCAGTCGTTCGCCGACGTCCAATGCAGGAGCCTCCTAGGATTCAGGCTTTGTTGTAATTGAGCGTTATCATGGCGACAGCGTTCAGTATTTACAACACTTTGACCTGAATCCCGGTCGACGTCGTTTGCCGGCAACGGCTAAGCGCCGGAATAGACGCGTGGCACTCGCCGCAGGTTGCAGAAAATCTGATACGGGATGGTATCGGCAGCCGTGGCAACATCACTGGCGAGGATATTTTTGCCCCACAGTTCGACCGTCGATCCCAGGTCCGCCTGCGGGACATCGGTCAGATCGATACACAGCATGTCCATCGACACCCGTCCCAACAACTGGCTGCGCTGGCCGGCAACCAGCACCGGTGTACCCGTGGGGGCATGGCGTGGATACCCATCGGCATACCCCATGGCAACTACGCCAATGCGCATCGGTTTCTGGGTGATGAATCGGGCGCCATAGCCTACTGGCTCGCCAGCCGGCAACTCACGCACGCTGATGACTTTCGACTCCAGGGTCATCACCGGCTGCAAGCGCGCGGCAATGGCCTGGTTTTCGCCAAATGGCGTGGCGCCGTAGAGCATGATCCCTGGACGTACCCAGTCGCTGGATACACTCGGCCAGCCCATGACAGATGGCGAGTTGCGTAGGCTGACTTCGGCCGCCAAGCCCTGGCGCGCCGCTTCAAACACGGCGACCTGTTCGTCGCTGCTCGCACAGTCCAGCTCATCGGCGCGGGCGAAATGGCTCATCAGCACAATCTTCGTCACTTTGCCGCTGGCCAGCAGGCGCTGGTAGGCGTCGTGATAGTCCTTTGGGTGCAATCCGACACGGTGCATGCCCGAATCCAGCTTCAGCCAGACCGTAAGCGGCGCGCTCAAGGCCGCTTGTTCAATCGCCTCCAACTGCCACAACGAGTGCACTACGCACCAGAGGTCATGCTCGATGATCAGCGGCAGTTCGTCTGCTTCGAAAAAGCCTTCCAGCAAGAGTATCGGCCCACTGATACCGGCAGCTCGCAACTCCAGCGCTTCTTCGATACAGGCCACGGCAAAGCCATCTGCCTGGGCTTGCAACGCCTGGGCTACGCGCACTGCGCCATGACCATAGGCATCAGCCTTGACCACGGCAAGAGCCTTGGCCCCCGTCAGTTCACGCGCCAATTGGTAGTTGTGGCGCAAGGCTTGAAGATCGATCAGGGCACGGGCTGGGCGCATGGAGGCTGGCTTCTGGGCGGCGGAGGAAGGAAAAACCGGCGCCAACTACAGCGGCACCGGGATCATATTTAAGGCAGGGCGGCCACGACGGACAGTTCTACCAGGATTTGCGGTTCGCACAGTTTCGACTCAACCGTGGCACGGGCCGGTGCTACGCCTTTAGGTAGCCACTGGTCCCATACCGCGTTCATCCCGGCGAAATCGGCATCGATGTCTTTCAGGTAGATCGTCACCGAAAGCAATTTGCTCTTGTCGGTGCCCGCCAGGTCGAGCAAACGCTCGATATTGGCGAGGGTCTCACGAGTCTGCTGTTCAATCCCGGCACTCATGTCGTCGCCGACTTGCCCCGCCAGATAGACGGTACCACTGTGAACAACGATCTGACTCATGCGCTCATTGGTGAGCTGGCGCTGGATTGACATGTTTTGCGGACTCCTGTGGATTGCCGTAACGGGAAATATCGAGGCCTTCGGCGCTGATCTGCGGGGTTTTCCTTGCTATCAGGTCCGCCAGCAAACGACCAGAACCACAGGCCATGGTCCAACCGAGGGTCCCATGGCCAGTGTTCAAGAACAGGTTTTTGAATACGGTAGCGCCGACAATCGGGGTGCCGTCCGGTGTAGTAGGCCGCAGGCCGGTCCAGAAACTGGCCTGGGACAGATCACCGCCCTGAGGATAAAGGTCGTTGACGATCATCTCCAGAGTTTCCCGTCGACGCGGGTTCAAGGACAGGTCAAAACCGGCAATTTCAGCCATGCCCCCCACCCGGATGCGGTTGTCGAAACGGGTGATCGCCACCTTGTAGGTTTCGTCGAGGATAGTCGAGGTCGGCGCCATTGCTCCGTTTGTGATCGGCACGGTCAGGGAATAGCCCTTGAGTGGATACACCGGCGCCTTGATTCCCAGCGGTTTGAGCAACTGCGGTGAATAACTACCAAGCGCCAGCACATAACGATCGGCAGTCTCCAGCTTGCCGTCGATCCACACGCCGTTGATACGGTCACCGGCAGAATCGAGGCGCTGGATGTCTTGCCCGAAACGGAATTCGACGCCCAACTTGATTGCCATTTGCGCCAGGCGGGTGGTGAACATCTGGCAGTCGCCAGTCTGATCGTTAGGCAGGCGCAGGGCACCGGCCAGGATATCGGTGACACCGGCCAGGGCCGGCTCGACGCGGGCAATACCGGCACGGTCCAGCAACTCGAAGGGTACGCCGGACTCTTTCAGCACCGCGATGTCCTTGGCGGCCCCATCCAACTGGGCCTGAGTGCGGAACAACTGGGTGGTGCCCAGATTGCGGCCTTCGTAGGCGATGCCGGTTTCGCTGCGCAGCTCGTCGAGGCAGTCACGGCTGTACTCGGACAGGCGCACCATGCGCTCCTTGTTCACCGCGTAACGGCTGGCGGTGCAGTTACGCAGCATCTGCGCCATCCACAGGTATTGGTCGACGTCGGCGGTGGCCTTGATAGCCAGTGGCGCGTGGCGCTGCAGCAGCCATTTGATAGCCTTGAGCGGCACGCCTGGTGCAGCCCATGGCGAAGCGTAGCCAGGTGAAACCTGACCAGCGTTAGCGAAACTGGTCTCCATGGCAACAGCCGGCTGGCGGTCGACCACGACCACTTCGAAACCGGCCCGCGCCAAATAGTAGGCACTGGCCACACCAATGACACCGCTACCCAAGACCAAAACCCGCATTTTTATACCCTCATCACGGCCTGACCGCTGACGTTTGTTGTTCAGCACAAAGATGTCGGCAGTATAAAAAGCATTTGCCAGTGCATTTCACTATATAAATGCCTATATTTGGCGACAATTCTCGGCAAAAACCCTTTTCATGGAGGAGTATCCCCTATGCGGACCAACACTCAGACCAAGCGGGAGCTGGACAAGATTGATCGCAATATCCTGCGCATCCTGCAGGCGGACGGACGGATATCGTTTACCGAACTGGGGGAGAAGGTCGGCCTGTCGACTACGCCTTGCACCGAACGGGTCCGGCGCCTGGAGCGCGAGGGGATCATCATGGGCTACAACGCACGGCTCAATCCGCAGCATTTGAAGGGAAGCCTGCTGGTGTTTGTCGAGATCAGCCTCGACTACAAATCCGGCGATACCTTTGAAGAGTTCCGACGGGCCGTGCTGAAACTGCCCCATGTGCTGGAATGCCACCTGGTGTCAGGGGATTTCGACTATTTGGTGAAGGCACGGATTTCCGAGATGGCCTCGTACCGCAAATTGCTGGGCGATATTTTGCTCAAGCTGCCCCATGTACGGGAGTCCAAAAGCTACATCGTGATGGAAGAAGTGAAGGAGAGCCTGAACCTGCCCATCCCGGATTGAACAGCGGCTCAAGGGATCAGACCAGCACCTGTCGCGTCGTCGCCATGTAGTCATGGATCTGCTTCTCCACCCGCGGATGAATCAGCTCCACCGGGCGCCGGCCGTTGGGACAGGGCAGGCTGGGCGTGGTGCCAAACAGCCGGCAGATCAATGGTCGCTCGTCATACACGGTGCAACCGTTGGGCCCCAGATGTACGCAATTCAACTCGTCCATGGCCGCTTGCTGCTCGCCTGCCGTCTTGCGCGGCAGGCGCGACATTTCCTCAGTGGACGTAGTCACCGGCCCACAGCAGTCATGGCAGCCCGGCACGCATTCGAATGAAGGAATCTGCCGACGCAACGCGCTGACTTTCTGACTGTTACAACTCATCGAAGCACATACCGAACGGCGAATAGGCGTGAATTCTGCCTTAAAAATCCCTGGTGAGACAGCTTGGGCCGACCGCTGTATCCTGCGTCAAATTTTCCAGACACGGATGCTTCCCATGACCGCCAGCGCCCGGCACGCCGCTTCCTACTACGCCGCCAGCAGCCTGCCTCAACCTGATTACCCTGCGCTGACGGGCGAGGTGGTGGTTGATGTGTGCGTGATCGGCGGTGGGTTTTCCGGGCTGAACACCGCGCTGGAGCTGGCCGAACGAGGCTTTAGCGTGGCGCTGCTGGAGGCCCGCAAGATCGGTTGGGGTGCCAGCGGGCGCAACGGCGGGCAATTGATCCGTGGCGTGGGCCACGGCCTGGACCAATTCACGAGCATCGTCGGTACCGACGGCGTACGCGAAATGAAGCTGATGGGCCTGGAAGCCGTAGAGATCGTGCGCCAGCGAGTCGAGCGCTTCCAGATCGACTGCGACCTGACCTGGGGCTACTGCGACCTGGCCAACAAACCCCGCGACCTGGAAAGCCTGGCCGCCGATGCCGAGGAACTTCACGGCCTGGGCTATCGCCATGAACTGCGCCTGCTGCAAGCGGGGCAAATGCGCAGCGTAATCGGCTCCGACCGCTACGTCGGCGGCATGATCGATATGGGCTCCGGCCACTTGCACCCGTTGAACCTGGTCCTCGGTGAAGCCGCCGCGGCGCAGCAATTGGGGGTCAAGCTGTTTGAACAGTCGCAAGTGTTGCGTATCGACTACGGCCCTGAAGTCAAAGCCCACACCGCCCAAGGCTGCGTGCGAGCCAAAACCCTGGTGCTGGCGTGCAATGCCTATTTGAACGGCCTCAACCCGCACCTCAGCGGCAAGGTACTGGCCGCCGGCAGCTACATCATTGCCACCGAGCCCTTGAGCGAAGCGCAAGCTGCGCAGCTGTTGCCGCAGAACATGGCGGTGTGTGACCAGCGGGTGACTGTGGATTACTTCCGCCTTTCGGCAGACCGACGCTTGCTGTTCGGTGGCGCCTGTCATTATTCGGGACGGGATCCCAAGGATATCGGCGCGTACATGCAGCCCAAAATGCTAAAAGTCTTCCCACAACTGGCCGACGCCAAAATCGACTATCAGTGGGGTGGCATGATCGGCATCGGCGCCAATCGCCTGCCGCAGATTGGTCGTCTCGCGGACCAGCCCAACGTGTACTTCGCCCAGGCCTACGCCGGCCACGGTCTGAACGCTACTCACCTGGCGGGCAAACTGTTGGCCGAAGCCATCAGCGGCCAGCAAAGCGCCCGCTTCGACCTGTTTGCCAAAGTGCCGCACATTACCTTCCCCGGCGGCAAACACTTGCGTTCGCCGCTCCTGGCACTGGGAATGCTCTGGCACCGCTTGAAAGAGCTGGTCTGAATCACCCGCGCCAGAACGGTTTCAAACCTTCCTGGCGCGCCTGTTCGACATTCAGCCCGATATCGTGCAATTGCTCGTGGGTCAGTTCAAGCAAGGCCTTGCGCGTATACCGGCGGCGCCAGAACAGTGCCCAGCGACTGATCGCTGCCGGCTCCAGCCCCACCATCGACCGCCGCTGCCCAGCTTCCAGTTCCTGATTGCGTAATACCAGCCGCACATCACTCAAGCCGCTCATCGTCCTGCCCTCATTTGCCTGTTGCCATGAGTGACTAGAATGAGTCCACAAGCAAAACCATTACAGATCCAGCAACACTTTATTAAATCCATACAGTTGCTGCCTATCTGCGATTGAATCCTGTATTTTGTCCTCATCTGTACTGGTCACTCAGGAGCGACCACCATGACTCTCTACGTCAACCTCGCGGAACTGTTGGGCACCCGTATCGAACAGGGCTTCTATCGTCCAGGCGACCGGCTACCCTCGGTACGGGCCTTGAGCGTCGAGCACGGGGTCAGCCTGAGTACCGTGCAGCAGGCCTACCGCGTATTGGAAGACCACGGCCTGGCGATGCCAAAACCCAAGTCCGGCTACTTCGTCCCGGCAGGACGTGAGCTGCCGGCACTGCCGGCGGTGGGTCGCCCGGCGCAGCGGCCGGTGGATATTTCCCAGTGGGACCAGGTGCTGGAACTGATACGCGCCGTACCGCGAAAAGATGTCATACAGCTGGGGCGAGGTATGCCCGATGTCTTGTCTCCCACGCTCAAGCCGCTTCTACGCAGCCTGGCGCAGGTCAGTCGGCGCCAGGACTTGCCTGGCCTGTACTACGACAATATCTACGGCTGTATGGAGTTGCGTGAGCAAGTTGCCCGACTGTCACTGGACTCAGGCTGTCAGCTCGACGCCCGGGACATCGTGATCACCACCGGTTGTCACGAAGCCTTGTCCGCCAGCATCCGTGCCATTTGCGAACCTGGCGATATTGTCGCAGTGGACTCACCCAGCTTCCATGGCGCCATGCAGACGCTCAAGGGGCTGGGCATGAAAGCCCTGGAAATCCCTACGGACCCGCTGACCGGCATCAGTCTCGAAGCCTTGGAGCTGGCCCTGGAGCAGTGGCCGATCAAGGTCATCCAGCTGACACCCAACTGCAACAATCCGTTGGGCTACATCATGCCGGAAGCCCGCAAGCGCGCACTGCTGACCCTGGCCCAACGCTATGACGTGGCGATCATCGAAGACGATGTGTATGGCGAGCTGGCCTATAGCTACCCTCGCCCGCGCACCATCAAATCCTTCGATGAGGACGGCCGTGTCCTGCTCTGCAGTTCGTTCTCGAAAACCCTGGCACCGGGTCTAAGGATTGGCTGGGTAGCCCCCGGGCGCTACCTGGAGCGGGTGCTGCACATGAAATACATCAGCACCGGCTCCACCGCCACCCAACCACAGATCGCCATCGCCGAGTTTCTGAAGAACGGTCACTTCGAGCCTCATTTACGGCGGATGCGCAGCCAATACCAGCGCAATCGCGACCTGATGCTCGACTGGGTCAGCCGTTATTTTCCCGATGGCACCCGGGCCAGCCGCCCTCAAGGCAGCTTCCTGTTGTGGATCGAACTGCCAGAAGGCTTTGACACCCTGAAGCTCAATCGCGCGCTGGTCGAGCAAGGTGTGCAGATTGCCGTCGGCAGTATCTTTTCCGCGTCCGGTAAATACCGTAACTGCCTGCGAATGAACTACGCTGCCAAACCAACGCCGCAGATTGAAGAAGCAGTGCGCAAGGTCGGCGCTGCGGCGAGCAGAATGCTGGCCAAAGTCGAACAGGGCCTGGACTGACCTTTCAGGAAGAACAGCCGTCATATGCCAACAACTGCATTGATCCGGAACCCACAGCCTTGATGAGCCAGCGGCTTTTAGCGTTTTTCCTGTTAGGGCTGCTGAGCCTGGGCGGTTGCGCCAACATGAGCGTGCCACGCGAACCCAGCCAGGCGTTACCGGCGACAGACTCGTCCTTTGGCCGCTCGATCCAGGCCCAGGCCGCGCCCTACCTGGGCCGCTCCGGGTTTCGGCTGTTGCCTAACAGCAGCGAAGCGTTCATGGCCCGCGCCGAACTGATCCGTAACGCCCGCGCCAGCCTCGATCTGCAGTACTACATCGTCCACGACGGCATCAGTACGCGCATGCTGGTGGACGAGTTGCTCAAAGCCGCTGACCGGAGCGTACGAATACGTATCCTGCTGGACGACACCACCAGCGACGGACTCGACCAGATCATCGCCACCCTGGCCGCACATCCGCAGATCCAGATCCGCCTGTTCAATCCACTGCACCTGGGCCGCAGCACCGGCGTGACCCGCGCCATGGGCCGACTGTTCAACCTGTCGCGCCAGCACCGGCGTATGCACAACAAGCTGTGGCTGACCGACAACAGCGTGGCGATTGTCGGCGGGCGCAACCTGGGCGATGAGTATTTTGATGCCGAGCCCAATCTGAATTTCACCGATATCGACATGCTCAGCGTCGGGCCGGTAGCCGAGCAACTGGGTCACAGTTTCGATCAGTATTGGAACAGCGCACTGAGCAAACCCATTGATCAATTCATCTCCAGCGCACCGTCCTCACGAGACTTGGCCGTCATGCGTTCGCAACTGGAAGACTCCCTCGCCCAGTCCCGCCAGCAAAGTCATGTGCTGTACAACCGCCTGAGTGCCTACAAGACCCAGCCGCGCATGGACATCTGGCGTCGCGAGTTGATCTGGGCCTGGAACCAGGCGCTGTGGGACGCACCGAGCAAGGTGCTGGCCAAGGCCGATCCCGACCCGCAATTGTTGCTGACCACTCAACTGGGTCCGGAACTGGAAGGTGTCAGCCAGGAACTGATGATGATTTCATCCTACTTCGTGCCCGGCGAGCCCGGCTTGCTGTACCTGACCGGCCGGGCCGACGCCGGAGTATCGGTCAGCCTGCTGACCAATGCCCTGGAAGCCACCGACGTACCGGCCGTGCATGGCGGCTACGCACCGTATCGCAAGGCGCTGCTCGAGCACGGGGTGAAACTCTATGAACTGCGCCGCCAAACGGGCGATAGCGGCGGCAGCGGGCCGCACCTGCTGGGCAGCCGCTCGATCTACGGCTCGGACTCGAGCCTGCATAGCAAGGCGATGATTTTTGATCGGAAAAAGTCGTTTATCGGCTCCTTCAACTTCGACCCGCGCTCGGTGTTGTGGAACACCGAAGTCGGTGTGCTGGTAGACAGCCCGCAACTTGCCGAACATGTACGCAACCTTGCGCTGCAAGGCATGGCGCCGGCCTTGAGCTATGAAGCGAAACTGCAGGAGGGCCACGTGGTGTGGGTAACCGAGGACAATGGCCAGTTGCACACCCTGGCCCGTGAACCCGGGACGTGGTGGCGACGGTTCAATGCCTGGTTTGCCACCACGGTCGGGCTGGAGCGCATGCTTTAGGCCAACTGCACGGTGCCGAAAGCGCCCTGACGCAGCAACAGAACCACCAGGCCCAACGCCCCCGCCGCCATCAGTAACGGCACCGCGTGCCCATTGATCCACTGGCTGCCGGCGCCAGCCACCAAAGGCCCGATCAGGCAGCCAATCCCCCACAGCTGGGCAATGTGGGCGTTGGCCCGCACCAGCGCATCGTCGCGATAACGCTCGCCGATCAAGATCAACGACAAGGTGAACAGCCCTCCGGCACTGGCGCCGAACAGCACCCATATCGGCCAGATCAGCCACGTATCCAAAAACACCGGAATCGCCAGGCTAGACGCCAGCAACAACACAGCACAGGCAAGAAACAGAGTGCGCCGGGGCAGGTAATCCGCCAACACGCCTATCGGCAATTGCAGCAACGCGTCGCCCACTACCACCGTACTGACCATCGCCAAGGCGATTTCGGCGGTGAAGCCTTGTTGCAGACAGTACACCGGCAACAACGTGAGAATCATCGCTTCAAACGCAGCAAACAACGCCACTGCCCAGGCAATCGCCGGCAAGCCCCGACAAAACCGCAGCAGGTCTCCAAAGGTCACACTGAAAGAGTCGGCAGTCGGCGCCCCAGTACGCCCGAGCAACAGCACAGGCGAGATGATCAGCAGCCCTGCACCGACCCAGAAGCCGAGATCATTGTCGGTGCCGAGGACGCCTAACAGCAGCGGGCCCGACAGCTGGCTCAAGGCATAACTGCAGCCATACAGCGCCACCAATCGGCCACGCAAGCGCTCCACCACCAGTTGGTTGATCCAACTCTCACCCAAAATAAACACGATGGTCAGGATCACACCGATCATCAATCGCAGCACCAACCACACCGGGTAACTGGGCAACACCGCGAGCAAACCAATGGAGATTGCCCCGGCCCACAGGCACAGGCGCATCAGATTCGCCGTGCCAAACCCAGCGGCGAGGCGGCTGGATACTTTGGCCCCCAGCAACACCCCGAACGCGGGCATGGCCGCCATGACCCCGATGGCAAAACTGCCATAGCCCCAACTTTCCAGGCGCAGCGATACCAGCGGCATGCTCACGCCCAACGCAAGGCCGACGCTCAGCACCGAGCACAGGACGGCGAAATAAGTCGCCCAACGCATTACTACGCTCCTGTAGATGATTATCAGGTCACACAAAACAGTGTGGGAGCGGGCTTGCTCGCGAAGGCGGGGTTTCAGTCAGCACATGTATGACTGACCCATCGCCTTCGCGAGCAAGCCCGCTCCCACCTTGGATCTACTGCAATTTGGTCCCTGGGTCCCGACTTACAGTTTGATCCAGGTCGCCTTCAGTTCGGTGTACTTGTCGAACGCATGCAGCGACTTGTCACGGCCATTACCCGACTGTTTGAAGCCACCAAAAGGTGCAGTCATATCGCCGCCATCGTACTGGTTGACCCAAACGCTGCCAGCTCGCAGGGCCTTGGCGGTCAGGTGTGCCTTGGAGATGTCGGACGTCCACACCGCGGCGGCCAGACCGTACGGGGTGTCGTTGGCAATCGCCACGGCTTCTTCGGCACTGTCGAAGGTGATCACCGACAGTACCGGGCCGAAGATCTCTTCCTGGGCGATTTTCATGGCGTTGGTCACACCGTCGAAAATCGTCGGTTCAACGTAAGTGCCCCCGGTTTCCTGCAAGGTACGCTTGCCACCGGCCACCAGCTTGGCGCCATCGGCGTGTCCCGCCTCGATATACGACAGCACGGTGTTCATCTGCTGAGTGTCCACCAGCGCACCAACGTTGGTGGCCGGGTCCAGTGGGTTGCCCGGCTTCCAGCCCTTGAGGGCCTCGATCACCAGTGGCAGGAATGTATCCTTGATGGAGCGCTCTACCAACAGGCGTGAGCCAGCGGTGCAGACTTCGCCCTGGTTGAACGCAATGGCGCCTGCGGCCGACTCAGCGGCAGCCTGCAGGTTTGGCGCATCGGCAAACACGATGTTGGGGCTCTTGCCACCGGCTTCCAGCCAGACGCGCTTCATGTTCGACTCACCGGAATAGATCATCAATTGCTTGGCGATCTTGGTGGAACCGGTGAATACCAGGGTGTCGACGTCCATATGCAGCGCCAAGGCCTTGCCCACGGTGTGGCCATAGCCCGGCAAGACGTTGAGCACGCCCTTGGGAATACCGGCCTCAACAGCCAGTGCGGCGATGCGGATGGCCGTCAGCGGAGATTTTTCGGACGGCTTGAGCACCACCGAGTTACCCGTAGACAGCGCAGGCCCCAGCTTCCAGCAGGCCATCATCAGCGGGAAGTTCCACGGCACGATGGCACCCACCACACCCACCGGCTCACGGGTCACCAGACCCAACTGATCATGTGGGGTCGCGGCAACTTCGTCGTAAATCTTGTCGATGGCCTCGCCGCTCCAGCTCAGTGCCTGGGCTGCACCTGGGATATCGATACCCAGGGAATCGCTGATCGGCTTGCCCATGTCCAGGGTTTCCAGCAGCGCCAGCTCTTCGGCGTTAGCCTTGAGCAGCGCGGCGAAACGGATCATGGTGGCCTTGCGCTTGGCAGGAGCCAGGCGTGACCAGACGCCAGAGTCAAAGGTAGCGCGGGCGTTTTCAACCGCGCGCTGGGCGTCGGCGACGTCACAGCTGGCGACCGCGGTCAGCAGGCGGCCGTCCACCGGGCTGATACATTCGAATGTGTCGCCGGAAACGGCAGAGGTGTATTCGCCATTGATGTAGGCGCGGCCTTCGATCTTCAGATCCTTGGCGCGTTGTTCCCAGTCGGCACGGGTCAGGGTGGTCATGCGAGTGTCCTCCTCTTATTAAGTAAAGCGCCTGGTAAGTCCCCAGCCACCTTCAAAGAATGCTTGCCCGGCCAGCCATCTGTTCGGCTCAAGGCACCCGCCACCCTAAACCAGCCACCGGGGATGTTTCAATATATTTGACATAACAGCAGCAAACGCCCTTGCGATGTTCATTTTAATAAACATAGACTTTGGCTCTACAACCACGGGCCTAGACGGGACACGCACATGAGCATTCAGAATATCGTCGACTTCAGCCAGGCCAGCACCGCCGCCGAACGCTACAGCCCCGCCGCAGAAAAAATCCTCAAGGGCGACCCGCAACAAACGGTCTACAACCATTACAACAGCCCCTGTGGCCAGATGAATGCCGGGGTCTGGGAGGGGGAAGTCGGACAATGGAAGGTGAACTATACCGAGCACGAGTATTGCGAAATCGTCCAGGGCGTTTCGGTGCTGCGTGATACCGATGGCAATGCCAAGACTCTGCGCGCCGGTGACCGCTTCGTGATTCCGGCTGGTTTCAGCGGCACCTGGGAGGTGCTGGAAACCTGTCGCAAGATCTACGTGGTGTTCGAAAGAAAAGCCTGATTATTTATCTACCTCCCTTGTCCGCACACGCTACGCGACTCTGCTGCACTGCCTTGAGCCCAAGGCACGCGATGAGATCAACAGAGCAGGAGGTAGCATGACCAGGCTTACCGATGAACAGGTAATCGACGACTTTCAGCACATCATCGGCCAGCAATACTCACAGGCCATTCTTCGTGAGGTGCAACAGGAAAGCCTACGCCCGGTTCGAGCCGGCCATTACGGCACCACGGATTATTGCCCAGAGCGCATCAACCTGGAGATGGATGAGCAGGGTGTGATTACAGGCATCACCTTTGGCTGAAGCAAAAGGCCCCCAGAACTGTCGACTGGGCTTTTCGAGGGCAAAAAAAACCCGCATCGTGAGATGCGGGCTTTTTCACAAGAAAGAAAACCAATTACTTGATTTTGCCTTCTTTGTAGATCACATGCTTGCGAACGCGCGGGTCGAACATTTTCTTTTCGAGCTTGTCCGGGGTAGTACGCTTGTTCTTGTCGGTAGTGTAGAAGTGACCAGTACCGGCGCTAGAGATCATTCGAATCAATTCACGCATGATATAGCTCCTTAGATTTTGCCGTCGCGGCGCAGTTCAGCGAGCACGACAGTGATGCCACGCTTGTCGATGATGCGCATGCCTTTGGCAGATACGCGCAGACGGACAAAACGTTTCTCTTCTTCAACCCAAAAGCGGTGATGCTGCAGGTTTGGCAGGAAACGACGACGGGTTTTGTTGTTTGCGTGGGAAATGTTATTCCCAGTCACCGGACCCTTACCGGTAACTTGACAGACTCTCGACATGCCTCAGCCCTCTAAACCTCATGCCCAACCCGGCATGGGTTGGCCGCTTAATCTCTCAGTCATTTGGCGCCAGGCGCCGCGTTTCTTTAAGGGTCTTACCGGCTACACCTACAAGCGAAGGAACCGGGCCCCTAGAAAAGAGCGCTGCTTTATACCAGAAAGACCCAAGCGCAACAACAGCCGGTGTGCATTTCCCAGGCTAAATCTGCTGTGTGGAGGCCTGAACCGCCGCCACAACAGGGCCACGCGCAAATACACCGCTCGTCGCACAGAATGATTTACTGCCCCCGCGCTCACCGCAATGTGCCGGGCCAAAAGACGTGAGGCACCATCAAAACAGCATTTTCCATAAAAGCACAGCCAAAAATGGACTAGTCATTTTCCAGTCAGACTACTACGGTAGGACTTTTCCAGACTGCACTCGCAGATGGGTCTTCGATCTGCAAAGGAAACCAGATATGCGCCTCGCAGCCCTACCGCTATTGTTTGCCCCTCTTTTTATTGCGCCGCTGGCGCAGGCGGCCACTTACCTGAGCGTTTGCACCGAGGCCAGTCCCGAAGGGTTCGACGTGGTGCAGTACAACTCGTTGACAACTACCAACGCATCGGCTGATGTACTGATGAATCGCCTGGTGGACTTCGACTCTGCCAGTGGCAAGTTGACGCCCAGCCTGGCCGACAGCTGGGAGGTATCGCCGGATGGGCGGACTTACACATTCACGTTGCATCCGGACGTCAAATTCCACCGCACCGGATATTTCACCCCGACTCGCACCCTGACCGCCGAAGACGTGCGCTTCAGCTTCGAGCGCATGCTCGACCCGGCCAATCCATGGCACAAGGTTGCGCAAAGCGGCTTCCCACACGCCCAATCCCTGCAGTTGCCAGCCCTGATCAAGAAAATCGACGCCCTGGACCCGCTGACTGTGCGCTTTACCCTGGATCACGCCGACTCGACGTTCCTGGCCACACTGAGCATGGGATTTGCCTCGATCTACCCTGCCGAATACGCCGATAAACTGCTCAAGGCCGGCACGCCCGAAAAACTCAACAGCCAGCCTATCGGTACCGGCCCGTTTATCTTCGGGCGCTTCCAGAAAGACGCTTCGATTCGCTACAAGGCCAACCCGAATTACTTCGCCGGCAAACCCGCTGTGGACAACTTGATCTTTGCCATCACCCCGGACGCCAATGTGCGCTTGCAGAAGTTGCGCCGTGACGAATGCCAGATTGCCCTGTCTCCCAAACCGCTGGATATCGGCGAAGCCCGGCAGGACACCAAGCTCAAGGTTGAACAAACCGCAGCGTTCATGACCGCGTTCGTGGCCATCAACAGCCAGCATCCGCCCTTGGACAAACCCGAAGTTCGTCAGGCCATCAACCTGGCCTTCGATAAGACCAGCTACCTCAAAGCCGTGTTTGAAGGCACCGCCGAAGCGGCCAACGGCCCTTATCCACCTACCACCTGGGGTTATGCCAAAGAACTGCCCGGCTATCCCCTGGATATCGCCAAGGCCAAGGCATTGCTGGCCCGCGCCGGACTCGAGGAAGGCTTCAAAACCACAATCTGGACCCGACCTTCGGGCAGCCTGCTGAACCCTAACCCGGCCCTTGGCGCCCAATTGTTGCAGGCCGACCTGGCCAAAGTCGGCATCCAGGCAGACATCCGCGTGATCGAATGGGGCGAGCTGATCCGCCGCGCCAAGGCCGGCGAGCATGACCTGCTGTTTATGGGTTGGGCCGGCGACAATGGCGATCCGGATAACTTCCTGACCCCGCAGTTTTCCTGCGCAGCCGTGAAGTCCGGGACCAACTTCGCCCGCTACTGCGACCCGGCACTGGACAAATTGATAAGTGCCGGCAAGACCACCAACGAGCAAGGAGTGCGCAGCAAGCTATATCAGCAGGCCCAGACGCAGATCCAGCAACAGGCATTATGGCTACCCCTGGCGCACCCCACGGCCTTTGCCTTGACGCGCAAGAATGTCGAGGGGTATCAGATCAGCCCGTTCGGGCGCCAGGATTACTCCAAGGCCAGCGTCAAACCGTAATCTGCAGGCTGCAAGCTACTTGTGGTTTGCAGCCTGCTATGACTCTGCTCCTACATCCAGCCGTATTCCGCCATCGACAGCGGGTCGCCCTCGCCTACGATGATGTGGTCCAGCACTCGCACATCGACGACCTCAAGGGCTTTTTGCAGAACCCTGGTCAGACTTCGATCCGCGATACTCGGCTCGGCGCTTCCGGACGGATGGTTGTGGCACAGGATCAAGGCCGCTGCATTATGCGCCAGGGCACGCTTGACCACTTGCCGGGGATAAACAGTGGCGTTGTCGATCGTGCCCTGAAACAACGCCTCGAACCCCAACACTCGATGCCTGGAATCAAGAAACAGGCAGCCGAATATTTCGTGGGGTTCATGACGCAGTAGCGCCTTGAGGTAATCACGCACGGCCAGGGGGCTCTCGAGCACCGAATCGTTGCGTACGCGCTCGGCCAGATGCCGTCGGGACATTTCCAGCACTGCCTGCAGCTGCGCAAACTTTGCCGGCCCCAGCCCCAGATGTTGGCTGAACACCACCTGCTCCGCCTCCAACAGCCCACGCAAGCTGCCAAATTGCACCAGAAGATGGCGCGCCAGGTCCACCGCACTTTTGCCAGACACCCCCGTACGCAAGAAAATCGCCAGCAGCTCAGCATCCGAAAGGCTCGCTGCACCCCACTCCAAAAGCTTCTCCCGCGGACGCTCCGCTGCCGGCCAATCGCGAATACTCATAGCACCTCCCTGTGCATGTGCGCCGCTGTTGCAAGACGGTCGCTGTGTTATCGTAGCCCCTCTTTTTGCGTGCGATTTCTCCTGGGGAGGGGGGATCGCAACGCCTTCACTGAACTGGAAAGGCAAGCCAATGCAGCGTCTGTATCGGAAACGCATCGTTCTCGGCGTCGGCGGCGGCATTGCCGCCTACAAGAGCGCAGAGCTGGTTCGCCGGCTTCTGGACCATGGCGCGGAAGTGCGCGTGGTCATGACCCGTGGCGGCAGCGAATTCATTACGCCTTTGACCATGCAGGCGCTATCGGGCCATCCAGTACACCTGGACCTGCTGGACCCTGCAGCCGAAGCTGCAATGGGCCATATCGAACTGGCCAAATGGGCAGACCTGGTGCTGATAGCACCAGCCACCGCCGACCTGATCGCCCGCCTTGCACAAGGCATTGCCGACGACCTGCTGACCACCCTCGTGCTGGCCACCGACGCAACCGTCGCCATCGCCCCGGCGATGAATCAGGCCATGTGGCGTGACCCGGCTACCCAGGCCAACACCCAACTGCTACAAAGCCGTGGCCTCAAGGTCTTCGGCCCGGCTTCCGGCAGCCAGGCCTGTGGCGATGTCGGCCTGGGCCGCATGCTCGAAGCCAACGACTTGGCGCTGTGCGCCGCCGAGTGCTTCCAGCACTTGGCCCTGACCGGCAGGCACGTATTGATTACCGCCGGCCCGACCCAGGAAAATATCGACCCGGTGCGCTACATCACCAACCATAGCTCAGGCAAAATGGGCTTTGCCCTGGCCGAAGCTGCGGTTGAGGCAGGCGCTCGCGTCACCCTGATCACTGGCCCGGTGCATTTGCCGACGCCGGATCGAGTCACGCGCATCGACGTGGTCAGCGCCCGGGACATGCTGGCGGCCTGCGAGGCAGCGATTCCCTGCGACCTGTTTATCGCCTCGGCGGCGGTAGCGGATTACCGCCCTGAAGTCGTTGCGCCACAGAAACTCAAGAAAGACCCTACAAGTGGCGACGGCCTGCTCCTGCAAATGGTCCGTAACCCGGACATTCTGGCTACCATCGCAACCCGTTCGGATCGTCCGTTCAGCGTCGGTTTCGCCGCCGAGACCGAACACTTGCTGGACTACGCCGCGCGCAAATTGAAAGACAAGAACCTCGACCTGATCGTTGCCAATGATGTCGCCAACCCGAGCATCGGCTTCAACAGCGAGGAAAACGCCTGCAGCGTGATCGATCGCGATCTGCATGCCACCCTTTTCGCGCAGACCAGCAAGGGCAAGATTGCCCGTCAACTGATCTCCTTTATCGCCCAACGGCTGAACCAGGTTTAATTTCCATGCACGCTTTGCAAGCCAAGATCCTCGACCCCCGCATCGGCAACGAATTCCCACTGCCGGCCTACGCCACACCGGGCTCCGCCGGCCTGGACCTGCGCGCCATGCTCAAGGAGGACACCATCCTTGAGCCGGGCCAGACCATCCTGATCCCCACCGGTCTGTCGATCTACGTCGGCGATCCAGGCCTGGCAGCGCTGATCCTGCCGCGCTCCGGCCTGGGCCACAAACACGGGATCGTGCTGGGCAACCTGGTGGGCCTGATCGATTCCGACTACCAGGGCGAACTGATGGTCTCCTGCTGGAACCGTGGCCAGACTGCGTTCAACATCGCCGTCGGTGAACGTATCGCACAACTGGTGCTGGTGCCAGTCGTGCAGGCACACTTCGAGCTGGTACAGGAGTTTGACGAAACTCAGCGCGGCGCAGGTGGTTTCGGGCATTCCGGCAGCCACTGACTTCGTTGAGACAAGCCGGGTGCCCCACCCGGCTTGCGGGCCATGCATCACCCTTAAGGAAGAAGAATAAGCAGTTCTAATCAGTAAGATTTTTATTTAAAAATCAATGTGTTAGACAAACAGAAAAGCCGTGTTTCGGCCGCGATGGCATTTTTGCACCACGAACTCTATGCCAGAAACACCGTCTTACCTTTCAGTTTGAGCCTGCTGTTCAGCAATATTCAGGCCTGCCCAGCCCCGTATCCATGGAGTTTCCCAGTGATGAGCAACGCAGCCCACGTCGCACCGATCTTTCCCGACAGCATTTTCCGCGCCTATGACATCCGTGGTGTCGTTCCCAAAACCCTGACTGCCGAAACCGCCTACTGGATCGGCCGCGCCATTGGTTCCCAGAGCCTGGCCCAGGGCGAAGCAAATGTTTCGGTAGGTCGTGACGGCCGCCTGTCCGGCCCCGAGCTGGTCGAGCACTTGATCCAGGGCCTGGCTGACAGCGGTTGCGATGTTAGCAATGTCGGCCTGGTACCAACACCTGCGCTGTACTACGCCGCCAACGTGCTGGCCGGCAAATCGGGCGTGATGCTCACCGGCAGCCACAACCCTTCGGACTACAACGGCTTCAAGATCGTGATCGCGGGCGACACCCTGGCCAACGAACAGATCCAGGCGCTGCACACGCGCCTCAAGACCAATGACCTGACCCGTGGCGAGGGCAGCATCACCCGGGTCGATATTCTTCAGCGTTACTCGGATAAGATCACTGGCGACATCAAGCTCGACCGCCGCCTGAAAGTGGTGGTGGATTGCGGCAACGGCGCAGCCGGCGTGATCGCCCCACAACTGCTCGAAGCCTTGAACTGCGAAGTGATCCCGCTGTTTTGCGAGGTCGACGGCAATTTCCCCAACCATCACCCGGATCCGGGCAAGCCTGAGAACCTGGTGGACTTGATCGCCAAGGTCAAGGAAGTCGGCGCCGACGTTGGCCTGGCATTCGACGGCGACGGTGACCGCGTTGGCGTGGTGACCAACACCGGCAGTATCGTGTTCCCGGACCGCCTGCTGATGCTCTTTGCCCGTGATGTTGTGGCCCGCAATCCAGGCGCCGAAATCATCTTTGACGTGAAATGTACTCGTCGCCTGACGCCGCTGATCAAGGAATACGGCGGTCGGCCACTGATGTGGAAGACCGGCCACTCGCTGATCAAAAAGAAAATGAAGGAAACCGGTGCCCTGCTGGCCGGCGAAATGAGTGGCCACGTGTTCTTCAAGGAGCGCTGGTTCGGTTTTGATGACGGCATTTATAGCGCGGCGCGCCTGCTGGAGATCCTCAGCAAGGAAAAAGCCACGGCTGAAGAGCTGTTCCAGACCTTTCCGAATGATATTTCCACGCCGGAAATCAATATCCATGTGACCGAAGAGAGCAAATTCAGCATCATTGACGCACTGCACGATGCGCAATGGGGCGAAGGCGCCAACCTGACCACCATTGATGGTGTGCGAGTCGATTATGCCGAAGGCTGGGGCCTGGTTCGCGCGTCCAACACCACACCGGTGCTGGTCCTGCGTTTCGAGGCGGATACCGAGGCCGAGTTGCAGCGCATCAAGGACGTGTTCCACGCCCAGTTGAAACGTGTTGCCCCTGATCTCCAATTACCGTTCTGATTTTTGCCCCGGAGCCCTGAATGACCCTCGAACGCGAAGCCGCTGCCAATACCGCCAAGGTCCTTTCCGAAGCGTTGCCTTATATTCGACGCTATGTCGGCAAGACGCTGGTGATCAAGTACGGCGGCAATGCCATGGAAAGCGAAGAGCTGAAAACCGGCTTTGCCCGCGACATCGTGATGATGAAAGCCGTGGGTATCAACCCGGTAGTGGTACACGGCGGCGGTCCGCAAATCGGCGACCTGCTCAAGCGCCTGTCCATCGAGAGTCACTTCATCGACGGTATGCGCGTCACTGATGCACAGACCATGGACGTCGTGGAAATGGTCCTCGGCGGCCAGGTCAACAAAGACATCGTGAACCTGATCAACCGTCACGGCGGCAGCGCCATCGGCCTGACCGGCAAAGACGCGGAGCTGATTCGCGCGAAAAAACTCACGGTCACTCGCCAGACCCCAGAGATGACCCAACCGGAAATCATCGACATCGGCCAGGTGGGCGAAGTGATCGGGATCAACACCGATCTGCTGAACCTGCTGGTCAAAGGTGACTTCATTCCGGTAATCGCGCCTATCGGTGTGGGTGCCAATGGCGAGTCCTACAACATCAACGCCGACCTGGTGGCCGGCAAGGTCGCTGAAGCGCTGAAGGCCGAGAAGTTGATGCTGCTGACCAACATCGCCGGCCTGATGGATAAGTCAGGCCAGGTGCTGACGGGCCTGACCACTCAGCAGGTGGATGACCTGATCGCTGACGGCACCATCTATGGCGGCATGCTGCCGAAGATCCGATGCGCACTGGAGGCAGTACAAGGCGGCGTCGGCAGCTCGTTGATTATCGATGGCCGGGTACCAAATGCGGTCCTGCTGGAAATCTTCACCGACACCGGCATGGGTACGCTGATCAGTAACCGCAAGCGTCCGTAACCGCTGGAACAAAAATCTATGGTCACCCCCGCACCCTGCGAAAGCGTAGCCCTCGCAGGGTGCGGGGGTGACCATCTCATTAGCCCCCGTTCAACCTGATTGAACGGGGGCTTTTTTATGTGCGCCAATCTGCAGCAGAGTGGAGATCCCCTGTGGGAGCGGGCTTGCTCGCGATGACGATTTGTCAGTCAACATCAGTGTTGAATGCACTACCGCTATCGCGAGCAAGCCCGCTCCCACACAAGCCTGCCACCCACATGGGCTGCTGTGTCAGACACCGAACTGCTCGCGGTACGCTTTGACAGCCGGCAAATGCTGCTTGAGCTGCGGATCGTCTTCCAGGAACTGCAAGACCTGGTTCAACGAAACAATGCTCACAACCGGAATACCGAAATCACGCTCCACTTCCTGGATCGCCGACAACTCACCGTTGCCACGCTCCTGGCGGTTCAGCGCGATCAGTACGCCAGCGGCCCTGGCGCCGTCCTGGGAAGCGATGATCTGCATCACTTCACGAATGGCAGTACCTGCGGTGATCACGTCGTCGATGATCAACACATCGCCCTCGAGCGGTGCCCCGACCAGGCTACCGCCTTCGCCGTGAGCCTTGGCTTCCTTGCGGTTGAAGCACCATGGCAAATCCTGCCCGTGGTGTTCAGCCAGTGCCACAGCGGTCGCGGCGGCCAACGGAATACCTTTGTAGGCCGGGCCAAACAGCACGTCGAAGGAAATACCACTTTCAACAATGGCAGCGGCGTAGAAACGCCCCAACTGCGCCAGGGCAGAACCGGAGTTGAACAGGCCGGCATTGAAGAAATACGGACTGGTACGCCCCGACTTGAGGGTGAACTCACCGAAGCGCAAAACTCCGCGATCGATGGCAAAACGAATGAAATCGCGTTGATACGCCTGCATGAAAAAAGCCTCAGATACCACGGATTTAGCTAATTAGGTGGACGGCGTGTATCATACACGCACGTGATTTTTGGGGCCATTTATGCGGATCATCAGTGTGAACGTTAATGGTATTCAGGCTGCAGTCGAGCGTGGTTTGCTCAGTTGGCTGCAAGCCCAGAATGCCGACGTCATCTGCCTGCAGGACACCCGCGCCTCCGCCTTTGAACTGGACGACCCAGCCTTCCAACTGGATGGCTACTTCCTTTATGCCTGCGATGCCGAAGTCCCTGCCCAAGGTGGCGTGGCTTTGTATTCGCGGTTGCAACCCAAGGCGGTCATCAGCGGCCTCGGCTTCGAGACAGCCGACCGCTACGGGCGCTACCTGCAAGCCGATTTCGACAAGGTCAGCATCGCGACCTTGCTGCTTCCATCAGGGCAGAACGGCGATGAAGACTTGAACCAGAAGTTCAAGCTAATGGACGATTTCGCCCGTTACCTGGATAAACAGCGGCGCAAACGTCGCGAGTACATTTATTGTGGCTCGCTGTATGTGGCGCAACAGAAGCTGGATATCAAGAACTGGCGCGACAGCCAGCAATCCCCGGGCTTCCTGGCGCCGGAACGGGCCTGGATGGACGAGATTGTCGGCAATATGGGCTATGTGGATGCCCTGCGCGAAGTCAGCCGCGAAGGCGACCAGTACAGCTGGTGGCCAGACAACGAACAGGCTGAGATGCTCAATCTGGGCTGGCGGTTTGACTACCAGTTGCTGACCCCTGGCCTGCGCCGCTTTGTACGCAGCGCACGCCTGCCGCGTCAGCCGCGCTTTTCGCAACACGCGCCACTGATCGTGGACTACGACTGGACCTTGACCATCTGAGGTCATTGCCCAGGCACAAAAAAACCGACAGCAATGTCGGTTTTTTTGTGGGCGGTCGCTACTTGATCAGTCGCCAGGTCAAGGGATAGCGGTAGGCAACCCCCTTGTTGGCCTTGATGCCGGCGATAATCGTCAGAACCAGCGCGGCGATCACCACGACCCCCATCAGCAGGAAGCCAATCACCACAAACCCCAGCACGATGCAAACCAGCCAGGCGATGGCCACAGTGATCTGGAAATTCAGCGCCTCCTTACCCTGATCATCGATGAGCGGATCCATGTCCTTCTTCACCTGCCACAGGATCAGCGGCCCCAACAGGCTACCAAAGGGAAACACCAGGCCAAAAAAAGCCGCGAAGTGACAGAGCATCGCCCACTGGCGCACTTCCTTGTTCGGAGCGGGTACGGGAAGCTGGTTGTCACTCATGGCTCTTCTCCTTGGGGCTGGCGTCAGTCAGCCAGCGCGGCATTCTGCAGCTCGAATATCTCGCTCATGCCTTTCTGGGCCAGGGCCAACATGGCATTCAGTTCGGCCGGCTGGAACGGCGCGCCTTCGGCAGTACCCTGCACTTCGATGAAACCACCGGTGCTGGTCATCACCACGTTCAGGTCTGTCTCGGCTGCCGAGTCCTCGAGGTAGTCCAGGTCCAGCACAGGCTCGCCCTGGTACATGCCCACCGACACAGCGGCAATCATCTGCTTGAGCGGGTCGCCACCTTTCAGGCCGCCGCGCTTCTTGATGACTTTCAACGCGTCGACCAAGGCAACCATGGCGCCTGTGATGGACGCCGTGCGCGTGCCACCGTCAGCCTGGATCACGTCGCAATCGACGTACAAGGTAACGTCGCCCAGCTTGGACATGTCCAGCGCGGCACGCAGGGAACGACCGATCAGACGCTGGATCTCCAGGGTACGACCGCCCTGCTTGCCACGGCTGGCTTCACGCTGGTTACGCTCACCGGTCGCCCGAGGCAACATGCCGTATTCAGCAGTCAACCAACCCTGGCCCTGCCCCTTGAGAAACCGCGGTACGCCATTTTCGACGCTGACGGTGCAGATAACCTTGGTATCGCCAAACTCGACCAGTACAGAACCCTCGGCGTGTTTGGTGTAGTTGCGGGTGATGCGGATCGAGCGGAGCTGATCGGCAGCGCGACCACTTGGACGTTTCATAGGGAATACCTGTACTGAGGACGAAAAACTGCCGAGCATTATAGGGCTGCCAACCGATTCAGGGCACTTCTAAAAAATTCGGTTACGAATGGTCGACCGCGCCCCTTTGTTATCGCCACTGATTGGGCGCACTCGCCCCACTGCGCTACAATCCTGCGCCTTCGCAGCCTGTCGGCTTCAATCTACCTATCAGCCCCCGTTTGCGGGACTGTATCGCGAGGTACCTCCATGGTTCATAGCATGACCGCCTTTGCCCGCGTCGAAAAAGCCGGCGCCCAAGGCACCCTGAGCTGGGAACTGCGCTCGGTCAACAGTCGCTACCTGGAACCGCACCTGCGCCTGCCGGAATCCTTTCGCGATCTGGAAGGCGCCGTACGTGAGGCACTGCGCCAGGGCATTTCCCGCGGCAAACTGGAATGCACCCTGCGCTTCACCGAAGAAACCACCGGCAAGCCATTGCAGGTTGATCGCGACCGCGCGGCGCAACTGGTCGCCGCCGCTGAAACCATCGCCAGCCTGATCAAGCAGCCTGCCGCGCTGAACCCGCTGGAAGTCCTGGCCTGGCCCGGCGTACTGGTCGCCGACGCCACTGACCCGCAAGCCCTCAACGCTCAAGCCCTGGCCCTGTTCAACCAAGGCCTCAAGGAACTCAAGGCCGGCCGAGAGCGCGAAGGCGCGGAACTGGCACGCCTGATCAATGAGCGCCTGAGCGCGATCGAGCAAGACGTGGTGACCCTGCGCGAACTGGTGCCACAGATGCTCGCCACCCAGCGCCAAAAGGTCCTCGACCGTTTCACAGACATGAAAGCCGATCTGGATCCCGTGCGCCTGGAGCAGGAAATGGTCCTGCTGGCACAGAAGAGCGATGTCGCCGAGGAACTCGACCGGCTGAGCACCCACATTCTGGAAGTCCGTCGCGTGCTCAAGTCCGGCGGCGCCGCTGGTCGGCGCCTGGACTTCCTGATGCAGGAACTCAACCGCGAAGCCAATACACTGGGTTCCAAAGCTTTCGACCCGCGCAGCACCACGGCTGCGGTCAACCTCAAAGTGTTGATCGAGCAGATGCGCGAACAAGTACAGAATATTGAGTAAGGCAACTTCCATGACCCACAGCACTGGCACCCTGTACATCATTTCCGCCCCTTCGGGCGCGGGCAAAAGCAGCCTGGTCAAGGCCCTGACCGACGCTGACCAGGAGATCCGCGTTTCCGTCTCCCACACCACTCGCACCATGCGTCCCGGTGAGGTGAACGGCGTAAACTATCACTTCGTCGAGCGCAGCGAGTTCGTGAAGATGATCGAGCACGGTGACTTCCTGGAGCGCGCCGAAGTGTTCGGCAACCTCTATGGCACCTCCCAGAGTCATTTACAGCAGACCCTGGACGAAGGACACGACCTGATCCTGGAAATCGATTGGCAGGGTGCCGAACAGGTGCGCCAACTGATGCCCAAGGCGCGCTCGATCTTCATCCTGCCACCGTCGCTCGAAGCCTTGAGCCAGCGCCTGAACAACCGCGGCCAGGACAGCGACGAAGTGATTGAGGGCCGCATGCGTGAAGCTGTCAGCGAAATGAGCCACTACGTCGACTACGACTACTTGATCATCAACGACGATTTTGCCCACGCGCTGGATGACCTGAAGGCGATTTTCCGCGCCAATCAGCTCCAGCAAAAACGTCAACAGCAGCGTTTCGGCAAATTATTGGCTGAGCTGCTGGGTTAATTGGCTCTTCCCAAAACCGTTGCAAGGGCCTTACATTGGCGCTTACAACCCGTTTGCGATGGCCGCCGAAAAAACAGCGCTTCCCTAAACGCTGGTGATTTTTTAAACTGTTGAGTCCGCTCGCCCAACCGGGCAGCGCGCATCTTGCATTCGCTCCGAGGAATACCATGGCCCGCGTAACCGTTGAAGACTGCCTAGAACACGTGGATAACCGCTTTGAGCTGGTCATGCTCTCTACCAAGCGTGCCCGTCAATTGGCCACTGGCGGCAAAGAGCCACTGGTCCAATGGGAAAACGACAAGCCTACCGTTGTGGCCCTGCGCGAAATCGCTGAAGGCCTGATGAGCTACGAGTTCATCGCCAACGCCGAAATCGTTGAAGACGAACCGCTGTTTGCAGCGTTCGAGGATGAGTCCAACGAGGCCGTCTAAGCCTATGCCTGGTCGACGTAGCACGGCGCGGGGTCACAGCCCACGGCAGGAGTTCACACTTTGCCGAGCATAGACGCCCTCGCCGATCGCTTATCGACCTACCTCGGTCCCGACCAGGTCAACCTGGTCCGCCGAGCGTATTTCTACGCCGAACAAGCCCACGACGGCCAACGCCGCCGCAGTGGCGAGGCGTACGTCACCCATCCTCTTGCGGTGGCAAACATTCTTGCCGACATGCACATGGACCATCAAAGCCTGATGGCCGCGATGCTGCATGACGTGATCGAAGACACCGGCATTGCCAAAGAGGCGCTCTGTGCGCAATTTGGCGAAACCGTGGCCGATCTGGTCGACGGGGTCAGCAAACTGACCCAGATGAACTTCGAAACCAAAGCGGAAGCCCAGGCGGAAAACTTTCAGAAGATGGCCATGGCCATGGCCCGGGATATCCGGGTGATCCTGGTCAAGCTGGCCGACCGGCTGCACAACATGCGCACGCTGGAGGTGCTATCCGGCGAAAAACGCCGGCGCATCGCCAAGGAAACCCTGGAAATCTACGCGCCCATTGCCAACCGGCTGGGCATGCATGCCATTCGTATCGAATTCGAAGACCTCGGGTTCAAGGCCATGCATCCGATGCGCTCCGCGCGCATCTACCAGGCGGTCAAGCGCGCCCGGGGCAACCGCAAGGAAATCGTCAACAAGATCGAAGAGTCCCTGAGCCACTGCCTGGCAATCGATGAGATTGAAGGCGAGGTCAGCGGGCGCCAAAAGCACATCTACGGCATCTATAAAAAGATGCGCGGCAAGCGTCGCGCCTTTAACGAGATAATGGACGTCTACGCGTTCCGGATCATCGTCGACAAAGTCGATACTTGCTACCGCGTACTGGGAGCTGTACATAATTTGTACAAACCCCTGCCGGGGCGCTTCAAGGATTACATCGCCATTCCCAAGGCTAACGGCTATCAATCGCTGCATACCACGCTGTTCGGTATGCACGGGGTGCCGATCGAAATCCAGATTCGCACCCGCGAGATGGAAGAGATGGCCAACAACGGCATCGCCGCCCATTGGCTGTACAAGTCCACGGGCGACGAGCAGCCCAAAGGCACCCATGCCCGTGCGCGCCAATGGGTCAAGGGCGTGCTCGAAATGCAGCAACGTGCCGGCAATTCCCTCGAATTTATCGAAAGCGTGAAGATCGACCTGTTCCCGGACGAGGTTTATGTTTTCACGCCCAAGGGCCGGATCATGGAGCTGCCCAAAGGCTCCACGGCGGTCGATTTCGCCTACGCGGTACACACCGATGTCGGCAACAGCTGCATCGCCTGCCGGATCAACCGACGCCTGGCCCCGCTGTCCGAGCCGCTGCAAAGTGGCTCCACGGTGGAGATCGTCAGCGCACCGGGCGCACGCCCGAACCCGGCGTGGCTCAACTTCGTCGTCACCGGCAAGGCGCGCACCCACATCCGCCACGCCCTGAAGCTGCAACGCCGCTCCGAGTCCATCAGCCTGGGCGAACGCCTGCTGAACAAGGTGCTCAATGGCTTTGACAGCTCCCTCGACAAGATTTCCGCCGAGCGTGTGCAAACGATGCTCCACGAGTATCGACAGGAAACGATCGAGGACTTGCTGGAAGATATCGGCCTGGGCAATCGCATGGCTTATGTGGTGGCACGCCGACTATTGGGCGAAGGCGAGCAATTGCCAAGCCCCGAGGGTCCGTTGGCCATTCGCGGCACCGAAGGCCTGGTACTCAGCTACGCCAAGTGCTGCACGCCGATCCCGGGAGACCCGATTGTCGGGCACCTGTCCGCCGGCAAAGGCATGGTGGTGCACTTGGACAACTGCCGAAATATCAGTGAAGTGCGCCACAATCCGGAAAAATGCATCCAGCTGTCCTGGGCCAAGGATGTCACCGGCGAATTCAACGTCGAGCTGCGGGTGGAACTGGAACACCAGCGCGGCCTGATCGCGCTGCTGGCCAGCAGCGTCAATGCGGCCGACGGCAATATCGAGAAAATCAGCATGGACGAACGCGATGGTCGCATCAGCGTGGTCCAACTGGTGGTCAGCGTCCACGATCGTGTACACCTGGCCCGCGTGATCAAGAAACTGCGCGCCCTGACCGGGGTTATCCGCATCACTCGCATGCGCGCATAACGCCCCCCCCCCTATAGCCCAGCCATTACAAGGAGTCATTCATGACCAAGACTGTTATCACCAGCGACCAGGCACCTGCCGCCATCGGTACTTATTCCCAGGCGATCAAGGCGGGTAACACCGTCTACATGTCCGGCCAGATCCCACTGGACCCAAAGACCATGGAACTGGTCGAAGGCTTTGAAGCGCAAACCGTCCAGGTCTTCGAGAACCTCAAGTCGGTAGCCGAAGCTGCGGGCGGCTCGTTCAAGGATATCGTCAAGCTGAACATCTTCCTCACCGACCTGGGCCACTTCGCCAAGGTCAACGAGATCATGGGCAAATACTTCGAACAACCTTACCCGGCCCGCGCCGCCATCGGCGTGGCTGCCCTGCCCAAGGGTGCCCAGGTCGAGATGGACGCCATTCTGGTCATCGAGTAACACACCCGGCGCAATCCATAGAGGTTGCGCCGATTTCGTTTTATAAGGATTTCGTCATGCGCAAAGCGCTCGTTGCTTCCTCGCTGCTCGCGCTGCTACTCAGTGGCTGCGCCAGTAATCCTGCCGATCGCGATGTCAGCGGTACCTGGATCAATCAGGTGGCCATCGATGCCGCATCCCAGGGCGGCCCTTTGCGTGAAGCGTTGCAGGCCAACGGCCCGAACCTCGAATGGGAGGTCAACACCCGGGCCAACCAGGCACGCTACTTCAACGGTTTCGAACGCCCCGAAGGTACGTTGCAGGGAGAACAGTCCGGTATCTGGAGCGTGGACTTCTACGGCAGCTCGACCACCGAACTCAAGCGCGATGGCAAACAATTGCTGCAAATGGCCAATGATAACGAGCCAGAGCAGCTGTTTGACCGACCCAAGGAGCCAACTCCCGAAGGAGCGCCATTGGGCGCCAGCTTCGAGCGCGCGCTGTATTCGTCCTATATGGGCGGCAGTTGGAAAATCACCAGCGGAAATGGCGAAGGCGCTACCGTACAGTTCCAGGCCAATGGTCAGGTGAGCGGCCTGCCGGGTGTCGATCAGTATTCGCTGTGCCTCGCCGGGGATTGCGCGTCGATGAGCGGCGGTTACGACAGCATCTGGCTGCAGCAAGGCGGCCTGGGCAATCCGTGGATCTTTGCCCGCAGCGGCAAGCAACTGGAGATCTTCCAGGCAATCAATACCTCCCAGGCCGACGAAGTGCCTTCGTTTACCCCCGGACCACGCCAGTGGTTGCTGGAGAAACAGTAACCCCCTTGCAGGAGCCGGGTTTTCGACTCCTCCAGGGTATGGGTCAGCCTTTCAGAATAGCGGCGTAGCCTTCGCGGTAACTGGGGTATGTCGGCGCCCAACCCAACGCTCGGGCTCGAGCGTTGCTGCATTGCTTGCTGCCTGCGCGCCGCACACTGGCGTCATCGGACCACTCGGTAACGCCCAGATATTCACGTAACCAGCCCACCACGTCCGCCAACGGTGCCGGTGCGTCGTCGACACCGATATAGACCTTGTCCAGCGACCCGCCCTGCTCCACATGGCGCAGCAAAAAGGCCAGCAGGCTCGCCGCGTCATCCGCGTGGATACGGTTGCCATACAAAGGGGGATCAGTTGCCACGCGGTAGCCACGGCGTACCTGGGTCAACAGCCACTCGCGGCCCGGACCGTAAATTCCGGTCAACCGCACAATACTCGCCGGGATGCCGCTGTTGAGCGCCACCTGCTCGGCTTCCAACATCACCTGCCCGGAATAACCCTGCGCCTGAGTCTCGGACGACTCGTCGACCCACTCGCCGTTCTGCTGCCCGTACACACTGCTGCTGGATACGAACAACAGGTGCCTGGGCTCTTGCCCGTAATCCTTCAGCCACTCCAACACATGCTGCAAACCTTCGACATAAGCCCTGCGGTAGCCGGCCTCGTCATGGTCAGTCGCGGCTGCGCAGTACACCAGGTAATCCACCCCGCCGATCGGCCAGGTGTCAGGACAATCTTTTTTGAACAAGTCGCCTGCGATGCCAATCACTCCTTCGGGCAGTAGCGAGACACTGCGTCGCAGTCCATGAACCTCCCATTCCGAGGCCAGCAACTGACTGGCCAGTCGACTCCCCACATCGCCGCAACCGGCAATCACTACAGAAGGTGCAGACATCACAAAACTCCATTCTCAAAGGTCAAGATTAGCCCCCACAGATGACCAGCGGCTAGGAAACTGAGAAATAAAGTAACTGTATTACTTCTGTTAACAAGAATTACTTGCAATAATGACCGCCCATTTGTCCTCGACCCCTTTTGGGTCTGGAAGGACGATCACTCATTTTTTCTCTCAGGTCCGGCCAGCATGACACGCAATAAACTCCCCGCTTCGCCAACCAAGCTCCCCAGCCCATCCCGCGCCTGGCGTGCGATTGCTGCGCTGCTGTTCAGCGTTCTGCTGGCACCGACCGCCGCACTCGCCGATGTCACGGCTCCGGCCGCTCAACCTGCGGCCACCGCTCCGGTAGCAGCAACGCCTGCGCCCGAGCAGAACGCCGCAGCGCCCGATGCACCGGTTGCCGCGCCTGCCGTTGAGCCGGCCGCCGCCGAAGGTATCGCCCCAACTGATGATACCGGCGTAGTACTGGAAGAAGACAACACCCTGGGCATGGCCCACGACCTGTCACCTTGGGGCATGTACCAGAACGCTGACATCATCGTGAAGATCGTGATGATCGGCCTGGCCATCGCCTCGATCATCACCTGGACCATCTGGATCGCCAAAGGCTTCGAGCTGCTGGGTGCCAAACGCCGCCTGCGCTCCGAAATCGCCAGCCTGAAAAAAGCTTCCACCCTCAAAGAAGCCAGCGAAAGCGCGGCGATCAAGGGCACCCTGGCGCACCTGCTGGTTCACGATGCACTGGAAGAGATGCACCTGTCGGCCAACAGCCGTGAAAAAGAAGGCATCAAGGAGCGAGTCAGCTTCCGCCTCGAGCGCCTGGTCGCGGCATGTGGTCGCAACATGAGCAGCGGCACTGGCGTATTGGCAACCATCGGTTCTACTGCGCCGTTCGTAGGCCTGTTCGGCACCGTGTGGGGCATCATGAACAGCTTCATCGGCATCGCCAAAACCCAGACCACCAACCTCGCCGTCGTTGCTCCCGGCATCGCCGAAGCCTTGCTGGCAACGGCACTGGGCCTGGTGGCAGCGATTCCAGCGGTAGTAATCTACAACGTCTTCGCCCGCTCCATCGCCGGCTACAAGGCCCAGGTATCGGACGCTTCGGCGGAAGTCTTGTTGCTGGTCAGCCGTGACCTCGATCACCAGCCTTCCGAGCGCAGCTCGCAACCGCACATGGTGAAAGTGGGGTAATCGGCCATGGGCCTGCATTTGAATCAAGGCGACGACGAACTCGTCGAGAACCACGAAATCAACGTCACTCCGTTTATCGACGTGATGCTGGTGCTGTTAATCATTTTCATGGTGGCCGCTCCATTGGCCACGGTGGACATCAAAGTCGACCTCCCGGCTTCCAGCGCAAAACCCGCGCCACGGCCCGAGAAACCGGTGTTCCTCAGCGTCAAGGCTGATCAACGCCTGTTTCTGGGCGAAGAAGAGGTCAAATCCGAAACCCTCGGTGCGGTGCTCGACGCCAAGACCCAGGGCAAGAAAGACACGACGATCTTTTTCCAGGCCGATAAAGGCGTGGACTACGGCGACCTGATGAGCGTGATGGATGCCCTGCGGGCAGCCGGCTACCTCAAGGTAGGCCTGGTCGGACTTGAGACGGCAGCCAAGAAATGATCACGACGCGCCACAAACTGACGCGTTATGGCACCAGCCTTGCCGTCGTGCTGGGCGTCCACGCCGTCGCGATCATCATCGCGCTCCAGTGGTCGGCGCCACAGATGGTCCAGCTGCCTCCGGCCGCCATGGTCATCGATCTGGCACCGATGCCGGCACCACCGCCTCCGGCCCCGCCGAAGGTGGTGACGCCGCCGCAACCGCCCGCGCCGGTGGAAGAACTGCCATTGCCGAAACTGGCCGAAGCGCCGAAACCAACCATTTCGGCGCCAAAACCAGTAAAGCCCAAGCCAAAACCGCAGCCGCCCAAACCTGAGAAGAAGCCTGAGCCGCCCAAGGAAAAACCTTCCGAACAGCCGCCCAGCGAATCGCCTCAGAACAATCCGCCAGCGGAAAAATCGGCGCAACCTCAACCGGGCCCTTCGCCTGCGCAGCTTGCGGCAAAGGCCACCTGGCAAAGCACATTGCTCGGCCACTTGGCGAAGTACAAGAAATATCCGCCAGGTGCCCAGTCACGCGGCAAGGAAGGCTTGAACCGTCTGCGTTTCGTGGTAGATGCCGAAGGCAAGGTGCTGTCCTACGAGTTGGTGGGCCGTTCCGGTAACGCTGACCTGGACCGCGCCACCCTCGAAATGATCCGTCGCGCCCAACCGCTGCCCAAGCCGCCGGCCGACATGCTGAAGAATGGCAGCATCGAAATCGTTGCGCCGTTTGTCTACAACATCGAGAAACGCCGCCGTTAGTGGGCGTGTGTGGGAGCGGACCTGGCCGCTCCCACATTTGCGCAAAATCTTGCGTAGCAGCGGCTCAATCCCAGCCAAAGTTCTGATAACGTGCGTCTATCAATTGCAGCCGGTATGCTTGGCCCGCAACCTCATGGACGTCCGCTATGACTCTTACAGAATTACGCTACATCGTGACCCTCGCCCAAGAGCAACACTTCGGCCATGCGGCTGAACGTTGCCATGTCAGCCAGCCGACGCTGTCGGTGGGTGTGAAAAAGCTTGAAGACGAACTCGGTGTGCTGATTTTCGAGCGCAGCAAAAGTGCCGTGCGCCTCACGCCAGTAGGCGAAGGCATTGTTGCCCAGGCCCAGAAGGTACTGGAACAGGCGCAAAGTATCCGCGAGCTGGCCCAGGCGGGTAAGAACCAGCTGACCGCTCCGCTGAAAGTCGGCGCGATCTATACCGTTGGCCCATACCTTTTCCCGCACCTGATTCCGCAACTGCACCGCGTCGCACCGCAGATGCCGCTGTATATCGAAGAAAACTTCACCCACGTGCTGCGCGACAAACTGCGTAACGGTGAGCTGGACGCGATCATCATCGCGCTGCCTTTCAACGAAGCAGACGTGCTGACCCTGCCGCTCTACGACGAGCCGTTCTACGTGCTGATGCCCGCGTCCCATCCGTGGACCAAAAAAGACACCATCGACGCCGGCTTGCTCAACGACAAGAGCCTGCTGCTGCTCGGCGAAGGCCACTGCTTCCGCGATCAGGTATTGGAGGCGTGCCCAACCCTGGCCAAGGGCAACGACGGCGCCAAGCACACCACGGTGGAATCCAGCTCTCTGGAGACCATTCGCCATATGGTCGCGTCCGGCCTGGGTATTTCGATCCTGCCGCTGTCGGCAGTGGACAGCCATCACTACGCTACAGGTGTCATTGAAGTACGCCCATTGACGCCACCGGTACCGTTCCGCACCGTGGCGATTGCCTGGCGTGCCAGCTTCCCACGACCAAAAGCCATTGAAATCCTCGCCGACTCGATCCGTCTGTGTTCGGTGGCCAAGCCGCCTGCCGCAAACTGAGTTGCCGTCATGAGCGAGTTGTCGCAAGTGTCGGTGACGGCACTCAAGGGTGTCGGTGAAGCCATGGCCGAGAAGCTGGCCAAGGTCGGCCTGGAGAACCTCCAGGACGTATTGTTTCATCTGCCCCTGCGCTATCAGGATCGTACCCGCGTAGTGCCCATCGGCCATTTGCGCCCTGGGCAGGATGCGGTGATCGAAGGCACCGTGAGCGGTGCCGATGTGGTGATGGGCAAGCGCCGCAGCCTGGTGGTACGCCTGCAGGACGGTACCGGCGGGCTTAGCCTGCGCTTCTATCATTTCAGCAATGCACAAAAGGAAGGCCTCAAGCGCGGCACCCGCGTGCGTTGCTACGGCGAAGCCCGCCCCGGCGCTTCGGGACTGGAAATCTACCACCCGGAATACCGCGCCATTACCGGCGATGAACCGCCGCCTGTAGACACCACCCTCACTCCAATCTACCCGCTGACCGAAGGCCTGACCCAGCAGCGTCTGCGCCAACTGTGCCAGCAAACCCTGACAATGCTGGGCCCGCAAAGCCTGCCTGACTGGCTGCCCCATGAGCTGGCCCGCGACTATCAATTGGCACCGCTGGATGATGCGATTCGCTACCTGCATCATCCACCGGCCGATGCCGATGTCGACGAATTGGCCCTCGGTCATCACTGGGCCCAGCATCGCCTGGCGTTCGAAGAACTGTTGACCCATCAACTGTCCCAGCAACGCCTGCGCGAAAGCATGCGTTCCCTGCGTGCGCCGGCAATGCCCAAGGCCACGCGTCTGCCTGCGCAATACCTGGCCAACCTGGGCTTTGCCCCCACAGGCGCCCAGCAGCGCGTGGGCAATGAAATCGCCTACGACCTCAGCCAGAAAGAACCCATGCTGCGCCTGATCCAGGGCGACGTTGGCGCCGGCAAAACCGTGGTCGCCGCCCTCGCAGCACTACAAGCCCTGGAAGCGGGCTATCAGGTAGCGCTGATGGCGCCGACCGAGATCCTCGCTGAACAACATTTCATCACCTTCAAGCGCTGGCTCGAACCTCTGGGCCTGGAAGTGGCCTGGCTGGCCGGTAAGCTCAAGGGCAAGAACCGCGCGACAGCCCTGGAGCAGATCGCTGCCGGCGCGCCGATGGTGGTCGGTACGCACGCGCTGTTTCAGGATGAAGTGCAATTCAAGAACCTGGCGCTGGTGATCATCGACGAGCAGCACCGCTTCGGCGTGCAACAGCGCCTGGCCCTGCGCCGGAAAGGCGTAGGTGGCCGCATGAGCCCGCACCAGTTGATCATGACCGCCACGCCGATCCCCCGCACCCTGGCCATGAGTGCCTATGCCGACCTCGACACCTCGATCCTCGACGAACTGCCTCCTGGTCGGACCCCGGTCAACACCGTGCTGGTCACCGATACACGGCGCGTCGAAGTCATCGAGCGAGTACGCGGCGCCTGCGCCGAAGGGCGTCAGGCCTACTGGGTGTGTACGCTGATCGAAGAGTCGGAAGAGCTCACCTGCCAGGCGGCCGAAACCACCTATGAAGACCTTACCAGTGCCTTGGGCGAGCTTAAGGTCGGACTGATTCACGGTCGCATGAAGCCGGTGGAAAAAGCCGCTGTCATGGCCGAGTTCAAAGCTGGCAACCTGCAACTGCTGGTGGCGACCACGGTGATCGAAGTCGGCGTCGACGTGCCCAACGCCAGCCTGATGATCATCGAAAACCCCGAGCGCCTTGGCCTGGCGCAACTGCACCAATTGCGCGGTCGCGTCGGCCGCGGCAGCGCCGCCAGCCACTGCGTGCTGCTCTATCATCCGCCGTTGTCACAGATCGGTCGCCAGCGCTTGGGGATCATGCGCGAAACCAATGATGGCTTCGTGATCGCCGAGAAAGACCTCGAACTGCGCGGCCCCGGTGAGATGCTTGGCACCCGCCAGACCGGCCTGCTGCAATTCAAGGTCGCCGACCTGATGCGCGATGCCGACTTGCTACCCGCCGTGCGGGACGCAGCCCAGGCTCTGCTGGAGCGCTGGCCACAACACGTCAGTCCGCTGCTGGATCGCTGGCTGCGTCACGGTCAGCAATATGGCCAGGTTTGACGCCTGCCCTTGCAATGCCCGACGCCGTCACAAACCGTAGTTAGTCGAACCCGCCCGAACCAAGCTGGTTATACTCCAACGAAATGTAGAAGATTGGATCCGGCCATGTCAGAAGTTGCCCATGCCGCAGCCCCGCCAACCGCACCTGCGGTGATTGGGAATCTGCTCGCAAAACTCGCCATCAGCTACACGGAAGTCGCCGAACGGCCTGGCCAGAGCCCGACACAAAAGGTTCAAGCCGTATTGCTTGATGATACGGCAGGCGCACTGATGGTGCTGTTTCCCCAGAGCCAGTTGCTGGACCTCAATCGTCTCACCGAACTCACCGGCCGCAAGCTGACTGCGGTGTCGTCGGCCCGCCTGGAGCGCATGCTCGGTAAACACAGCCTGAGCCAACTGCCCGGCATACCACCACTGACCAGCTCGCCGTGCCTATACGAAGAAAGCCTGCTGCACGAACCCACTTTGCTGGTTCATTCTGGCAAAGCTTCGCTGTTGCTGGAGATCGCCAGCGATGACTTCAAGCGCATGTTGGGCAAAGCCAGCGCCGCCAAATTCGGCGAGCCCTTGAGTGATATCCGGCCCAACATTGACCGGCCAAATGACGACGGCGAGGAAATCACCCAGGCGGTGCAGGCGTTTACCGCCCGACGCATCCAGCAACGTCTTGAAGCCACCATTGAAATCCCGCCACTGGCCGATACCGCGCAAAAAATCATCAAGCTGCGAGTCGACCCAAACGCTAACATCGATGACATCACCGGCGTGGTAGAAACCGACCCGGCCCTGGCCGCACAAGTGGTGAGTTGGGCAGCCTCACCGTACTACGCCTCACCTGGCAAGATCCGCTCGGTCGAGGACGCGATTGTACGGGTGCTCGGTTTTGACCTGGTGATCAACCTGGCGCTGGGCCTGGCTTTGGGTAAAACCTTGAGCCTGCCCAAAGACCAGCCACAACAGGCCACGCCGTACTGGCAGCAATCGATCTACACCGCTGCGGTAATCGAAGGCCTGACCCGCGCCATGCCGCGCGCGCAGCGCCCGGAAGCCGGCCTGACCTACCTGGCGGGCCTGCTGCACAACTTTGGTTACCTGCTACTGGCCCACGTATTCCCGCCCCATTTTTCGCTGATCTGTCGACACCTGGAAGCCAACCCGCACCTGAGCCACAGCTATATCGAGCAGCACTTGCTGGGAATCAGCCGTGAGCAGATCGGTGCCTGGCTGATGCGTCATTGGGACATGCCGGATGAATTGTCCACCGCCCTGCGCTTCCAGCATGACCCAGACTACGCCGGCGATTACGCCGAATACGCGAACCTGGTATGCCTGGCCGTGCGCCTGCTGCGCAGCCGTGGCATCGGCTCCGGACCAGACACCCAGATCCCCGACCAATTGCTGGAGCGCCTGGGCCTGACCCGGGACAAGGCCGAGGACGTGGTGAACAAGGTACTGGAGGCGGAAGTGTTATTGCGTGAGCTGGCTTCCCAGTTCAACCAGCCATAAGCCGAATCGCTTCTACGCTTTCGGCTTTTTCTTCGGCTTCAGATACTTGGTCAGGCCCTGGAACCAGATTACCAGGGCCGGATTGCCCTTGATCTGGATCGACTTGTCCTGAATGCCCGTCATGAACGCCAGTTGTTTGTTCTTCGCCTGCATCGTGGCAAAGCCATAGGCGGCATCTTTAAAAGCAATGGCAAACGCAGGCTGCGGGTGAATACCCGAGCGGCTGGTGATGCGCTGATCCTTGACGATGAAGTGACGGGCAACCTTGCCGTCGAGGGTTTGCAGTTGAAACGCCAGGTCCTTGTCACCCAGTTGTTGCTGGAAAGCCGGATTGGAGCGGCTGGCTTTGCCCATCATCAGGCCAAGCACCCACAAGAGAAGACGAAATTTCATAAACCCACAACCTCGTAAGAAGGAAAGCTGGCGCAGTTTAGCGATTCCGCTCCAGAACACCAACATAGCTTGATCGTAGCAATACTGCTCATGGCAGTTTGGAACTAGTGACTACTGAGTCATATTTAAAATCCAAGATCTCACCGAAAACTCGCACATCTTATTCTTGCTGTCGCAGTCGAATCTAATTCCAAAAAACTATTTAAAACTGTTAATTATGACAGTTGTTTATGAGATAAACATGGATTTAAATTCCCTATGAAAACCGCTCTTAGCGGAACACCCTCGATTAACTCAGCACCGATCAAAGAGGAATTTATCATGGGAAAAGCTAACCTGCTGACATTGTCCGCAGGGATAAAACGGCTACCTACGGCAAGCTGAAAATCAGTATTAGCCTGAAGCCATTTCCGGACCCTACGGAGTTCGAGTCGACTATAAATCTAAGAATGAGATTCAATGGAGAATATCTAGAAACTATCGCAGAGCTAGACCACAATTTTTCAAGTATCTGGTTCTATATCCATAAAAGCGATTTGCTCGGTAAAAAAATTCGCTTGCCTATAAATAACTCTGAACTTCCCGGTTCATGCTACGCTATGTTTCTGTACGGTGAGTCATATAGCGGAGACTCAGGCGAGATTGAGTTCACCTTTGATGAGGAAGCGCAAACGTTCAGCGGTAAACTGCACTTTGAAACGAGTAAAATCTCTTTAACTTGCGGCACATTCGACATGACGGAGCTTGATCCTCCGGTAAAATAAACGTCAATGGTCCAACTGAATGTCGCTTTACGCTGCGCTGAACAAAAAATGGACACCCGACCCTGTCGGCGTGTCCATTTTTCTATTCGCGTGCGCGGTATGCATGGAGCTTGAAGTTTTACTTAAGGATTAACGCTGTCTTTCAAGGACTTACCTGGTTTGAACGCCACGGTATTGCTCGCCTTGATTTTCACCGGCTCGCCGGTCTGCGGGTTTTTGCCGGTGCGGGCGCCGCGATGGCGCTGCAGGAAGGTGCCGAAGCCCACCAGGGTGACGCTGTCCTTGCGATGCAGGGCGCCAGTGATTTCTTCGAGAACAGCATTGAGGACGCGATTGGCCTGCTCTTTGGTCAGGTCCGCTTTTTCAGCGATGGCGGCTGCGAGTTCTGGTTTACGCATAAGTGAAGCCTCTTTGACGGTTTTTTGTTGTTATGTCCGTGCTGCTCTCTACTGAAGCAGCGCCCAAGGCGCCGCAGGCTCTACTCTGCGGCAGACGGGAGTGAGGATGGCATGCCATCGGTGCCTGCGCCAGTCTCGTGGCGACCTTTCTATGCTCAAGAGAGTGCTTAATCCGACAGAACGACCGGCATTTACGCCAGCAGTGGCGGAAGCTCTTTGTTCAAGGCCAGTTTTTCCATGACCGCTGTGCCGGTCAGCGCATAACCCAGCAGGCGCCCACTGGTATCGCGGCACAAGGCCTTGACGTCAGCGCCCTGTCCTTCGACGCTCCACACACCCTCGCTACCCCGCGGCGGTGACGAGACCACCAACGGGCATACCGGCGTTTTTACAGTCACCGGCATCGGCCCGTAATTGACCGCCGTAGCGTTGCCCGCCAGGGTCTGGGCCAGGGCGCGGGCGCAACTCATCAGCGGCATCACGTACAGCAGGTTCAGGCCATCGACCTCGGCACAATCACCCAGGGCGTAGATATTGGCATGGGAGGTCTTGAGATGACGGTCGACCACGATCCCACGGTTGATCTGCAAGCCGGCTGCAGCAGCCAGGTCCACGCGAGGGCGCAAGCCGATGGCCGAGACCACCAGGTCGCACGGGATCACTTCGCCGTCAGACAGGTGAGCCTCAAGGCCGTCAACAGTACGTTGCAGACGGTTGAGCACCGGCCCCAGGTGGAAGCGCGCGCCGAGGCTTTCCAGTCCGGCCTGGACCGCTGCGGCGGCTGCCGGGTGCAGCAGGGTCGGCATGACTTGCTCACACGGCGCCACCAAGTCGACTTCATAGCCGCCAAGGATCAGGTCGTTGGCAAATTCGCAGCCGATCAGGCCAGCGCCCAGCAGCAATACCCGACGCTTTCCGGCAGCGGCGGCGCGAAAGCGTGCGTAGTCTTCCAGGTCGTTGATCGGGAAAATCAGGTCAGCAGCATCACCCTGTACCGGGACACGGACGGTTTCTGCGCCCCAGGCCAGAATCAGGTCGCGATAGGCTACCGCTTCCTCGCCGATCCACAGTCGCTTGTGGCCCGGATCGATGCCACTGATACGCGTGTGGGTACGCACTTGAGCGTTGAGCTGTTCGGCCATGGCGCCAGGGGTCGCCATGCTCAGGCCATCGGCATCCTTGTTCTTGCCAAAACCGGTGGAGAGCATGGGCTTGGAGTAGGAACGTCCGTCATCTGCGGTGATCAGCAACAGCGGCGTTTCGCTATCGAGCTTGCGAAACTCCCGCGCCAGGTTGTAGCCGGCCAGTCCGGTGCCGACAATCACGACAGGTGCGCTCATTCCTTTCTCCTTGTAGTACGTTTCTTGTATTTGCTTGGAGCTCAAAGTGTCAGCCGATTTCGATCATTTCGAAATCCATCTTGCCGACGCCGCAGTCCGGGCACAGCCAGTCTTCCGGCACGTCCTGCCACAGGGTGCCAGGAGCGATCCCGTCATCCGGCCAACCGTCCGCTTCGTTGTAGATCAGGCCGCAGACTACACATTGCCACTTCTTCATCACTTGCTTCCTCAGGGTCCAGGCTTACTGGCCGACAGTCGATAGATCCAGCGTTGCCGTCCGGCTCAGGGCGTTTTGTACTGATCGGGGCGTCCAGATGCAAGCACGTTCGACCCACGGTTACCGCCTACACCGGCAAAAATCCAGGTTGCCATGGTAAGCTCGCGACCTCATTGACTGCCAATAATGACTCTCTGTGCCGCACTCAATTGCCGTTCCCGATGCTTGCCGATGGCTGACCCAGAGCCTTCTGAACCCTTCACCCGCCCCGTCGACCCTCGGCTGGTTGTTCGATGAAGACTCGCTGACTCGACGCCTGACGCGCTTGTCCGACGATGGCTTCAGCGTCACTCCGTTGTTCGAAGGCTGGCATCCGTTGCGCGACGATGAATGCGCTGCCCTCGAACTGCCGCCCGGGAGCATGGGCTGGGTACGCGAGGTATATCTGCGCGGTCATGGAGAGCCCTGGGTGTTTGCGCGAAGCGTGGCAGCCCGCAGTGCATTGCAGGGCGACGGCTTACAGATGGATGCATTGGGCAGCCGCTCATTGGGTGAGCTGTTGTTTTGTGACCAGGCATTTACCCGCCAAGCCATCGAAGTGTGCCGTTATCCACACGCGTGGCTACCCGAAGCAGATCAGGTCGACGGTTTATGGGCTCGTCGCTCACGCTTTGATCGCGGGCCATTGAGCGTGTTGGTGGCGGAAGTCTTCCTGCCAAGCCTGTGGCGCGCCGTGAACGAACATCCGGAGAATTGCTGATGTACCAGCGCCTGCTCAAGTCCATGAATCGCGTGAACCCTAGAGCCTGGGACTTTATCCAACTGACGCGCATGGACAAGCCAATCGGCATCTACCTGCTGCTGTGGCCCACCCTGTGGGCACTGTGGATTGCTGGCGAGGGCTCGCCTTCGCTGGGCAACATCCTGATCTTCGTGCTTGGCGTGGTGCTGACCCGCGCGGGCGGCTGCGTGATCAATGACTGGGCCGACCGCAAGGTCGACGGCCATGTGAAGCGCACGGAGCAGCGACCGCTGGTCAGCGGCAAGATCAGCTCCAAGGAGGCGCTGGTGTTTTTCGCCGTGCTGATGCTCGTCAGTTTCCTGCTGGTGTTGATGACCAATGCGACGACGATCTGGCTGTCATTGGGTGGCCTGGCACTGGCTGCCAGCTACCCGTTCATGAAGCGCTACACCTACTACCCTCAAGTAGTGCTGGGTGCAGCGTTCTCCTGGGGCATGCCGATGGCCTTTACCGCCGAGACCGGCAGCCTGCCCGCCGCTGCGTGGTTGCTGTACATCGCAAACCTGTTGTGGACCGTGGGTTACGACACGTATTACGCAATGACAGACCGCGACGACGATCTGAAAATCGGGGTGAAATCCACCGCGATCCTGTTCGGCGATGCCGACCGGATAATTATCCTGACCTTGCAGGGGTTGGCATTGGCCTGCCTGCTGCTGGCGGGGTCGCGCTTTGATTTGGGCGGTTGGTTTCACCTCGGACTGCTGGCAGCAGCCGGATGTTTCGCCTGGGAATTCTGGTACACCCGGGACAAGGACCGGATGAAGTGCTTCAAGGCATTCCTGCACAACCATTGGGCGGGACTGGCGATTTTTGTCGGGATTGTGGCGGATTACGCGTTTCGGTGAGGTAAATATCCATATCTGAGCGTGATCCTGCATAGCAGCTGCCGAGCCTCGGCGAGGCCCGACATCTGCTACGAATCAAGGCTTGATGATGTGCCACGCGCCACCCTTGCCATCTCCAGCCTTGTCGCCGGCCTTCTTGTCGTCTTTGTAGGTGTATACCGGCTTGCCGTCATACGCCCATTGGCTCGTCTGGTCGTCACGGGTGATGACGGTCCACTTGCCCGTTGAGGTATCCGTGGACTCGGCTTTGAGCGGCGGCCAGTTGGTTGCGCATTGATCCTTGCACGCCGATTTCCCTTCTGCATCCTTGTCGAAAGTGTAGAGAGTCATCCCGCTATGGTCCACCAGTATCCCGTCTTGGGTCATTGCCGGTTCCGCCGCAAACGCCAGGGTCGGCATCGCCAACACCGCCATGACCAGCAAGGCTTTCCAGGAAAAAGTACCGTGATTCATCGCAGTCTTCCTTATTTGGTTGTGAGGATTGGGACTCAAAGCGTAGTCCAAGGCTGCGCCAATTGCGTAAGCCACTAAAATACTGTCACACGACTGCAATAATTCCGTTATCTAATGCGGCGCAAGACAGTTAAATGACAAGAGGACTTAGCATGGTTGGCAGGAGCATTCTGATCGTTGACGACGAAGCGCCCATTCGCGAAATGATCGCCGTTGCGTTGGAAATGGCCGGCTATGACTGCCTGGAAGCGGAGAACTCCCAGCAGGCCCATGCCATTATCGTCGACCGCAAGCCCGATCTGATCCTGCTGGACTGGATGCTGCCCGGTACTTCAGGCATCGAGCTGGCTCGTCGCCTCAAGCGTGACGAACTGACCGGGGACATCCCGATCATCATGCTCACCGCCAAGGGCGAAGAAGACAACAAGATCCAAGGCCTTGAAGTCGGCGCCGACGACTACATCACCAAGCCGTTTTCCCCGCGGGAACTGGTCGCGCGCCTCAAGGCCGTGCTGCGCCGCGCCGGCCCCACCGATGGCGAAGCGCCTATCGAAGTCGGCGGCCTGATCCTCGACCCCATCAGCCACCGCGTGACCATCGACGGCACGCCAGCCGAGATGGGCCCCACTGAATATCGCCTGCTGCAATTCTTCATGACCCACCAGGAACGCGCCTACACGCGTGGGCAATTGCTGGATCAGGTATGGGGCGGCAATGTGTACGTCGAGGAACGCACCGTCGACGTACATATCCGCCGCCTGCGCAAAGCCCTGGGGGATGCCTACGAGAACCTGGTACAAACCGTACGCGGCACCGGGTATCGCTTTTCAACCAAAGGCTGATGAAGCAGCGGCGAGCCACAAGATACAAGCGGCAAGATGGACACCGCTTCGCTCTGACTTGAAGCTTGCAGCTTGAAACTTGCAACCGCTCCGAAGGACGCATTAGTGAACCAAAACTGGCACGGCACCCTGATTCGCCACATGCTCCTGTTGGTCAGCGGTTGCCTGCTGGTGGGCCTGATCAGCGGTTACTACGGCTGGAGCCTGGCCCTGGGCCTGGGGTTCTACCTGGGCTGGACCCTCAAGCAACTGCTGCGTCTGCACGAATGGCTGCGCCAACACAAACCCGATGAAGCACCACCTGACGGCTACGGCCTGTGGGGTGAGGTGTTCGACAGCATCTACCACCTGCAACGCCGCGACCAACGAGTGCGCGGGCGCCTGCAGGCGGTGATCGATCGTGTCCAAGAGTCCACCGCCGCGTTGAAAGACGCCGTGATCATGCTCGACAGCGACGGCAATCTGGAATGGTGGAACCGCGCTGCCGAAACCTTGCTCGGGCTCAAGACCCCGCAAGACAGTGGCCAGCCGGTCACCAACCTGGTGCGCCATCCACGCTTCAAGGAATACTTCGAGCAGGACAACTTCGAAGAAGCGCTGGAGATTCCCTCACCGACCAACGACCGGGTGCGCATCCAGTTGTACCTGACGCGCTACGGCAACAATGAACACCTGATGCTGGTGCGCGACGTGACCCGCATCCATCAGTTGGAACAGATGCGCAAAGACTTCGTCGCCAACGTGTCCCATGAACTGCGCACGCCGCTGACCGTGATCTGTGGCTACCTGGAAACGCTGCTGGATAACGTCGAGGAGGTCAACCCGCGCTGGAACCGTGCCTTGCAGCAGATGCAGCAGCAAGGCTCGCGCATGCAGACCCTGCTCAATGACCTGCTGCTGCTGGCCAAGCTGGAGGCGACCGACTATCCCTCGGATAACCATCCGGTGGCCGTACAGAGCCTGTTGCAGACCATCAAGAACGACGCCCAGGCCCTGTCCGGCGAGCGCGGCCAGCAAATCACCCTGGAAGCCGACCCGACCGTGCTGCTCAAAGGCAGCGAGGGTGAGTTGCGCAGCGCTTTTTCCAATCTGGTGTTCAACGCCGTGAAGTACACCCAGGACCAAGGCACAATCCGCATCCGCTGGTGGGCCGATCATCAGGGCGCACACCTGAGCGTGCAGGATTCCGGGATCGGCATCGACGCCAAACACTTGCCGCGCCTGACCGAACGCTTTTACCGGGTAGACTCCAGCCGCAACTCCAACACCGGCGGCACCGGTCTGGGCCTGGCGATCGTCAAGCATGTGCTGCTGCGACATCGCGCGCGCCTGGATATCAGCAGTGTGCCGGGACAGGGCAGCACCTTTACTTGTCATTTCGCACCGACGCAGGTGAGTCATTCGCGGGCAGTCACTCAAGACGAGTAGCTCCCCGCCCGGCAGCCGCTACTAGTCAAGCGCCCTTTCAGCCGCTACATTGCCTGACTTGCGCCTGCTGGTCGGGCACACCTGCCACCCTTTTTGAACACACGGAACCCGCAAAACCCCATCATGGACCCTTCCCCTGGTATCACCCTCGCGACACTCTTCGCCGATTTCGGCATGATTTTATTTGCACTGGTCCTGGTACTGCTCAACGGTTTCTTCGTTGCGGCAGAATTTGCCATGGTCAAACTGCGCTCCACCCGGGTCGAGGCCATTGCCCACACCAACGGCTGGCGTGGGCAGATCCTGCGCACCGTACACAGCCAGCTCGATGCTTACCTGTCGGCCTGCCAGTTGGGTATCACCCTCGCCTCCCTGGGCCTGGGCTGGGTCGGCGAACCGGCCTTCGCGCATATCCTGGAGCCGTTGCTGGGCGCCATGGGCGTCGAATCACCCGAAGTGATCAAGGGCGTGTCGTTCTTTGCGGCGTTCTTCGTGATTTCCTACCTGCACATTGTGGTCGGTGAACTGGCGCCCAAGTCCTGGGCGATTCGCAAGCCCGAGCTGCTGTCGCTGTGGACCGCCGTGCCCTTGTACCTGTTCTACTGGGCCATGTACCCGGCGATCTACCTGCTCAACGCCAGCGCCAATGCGATCCTGCGCATCGCCGGCCAGGGCGAACCCGGCCCACATCACGAGCATCATTACAGTCGTGAAGAACTCAAGCTGATCCTGCACTCCAGCCGTGGCCAGGACCCGAGCGACCAGGGCATGCGCGTATTGGCATCAGCCGTGGAAATGGGCGAGCTGGAAGTGGTCGACTGGGCCAACTCCCGGGAAGACCTGGTGACGCTGGATTTCAACGCGCCGCTCAAGGAAATCCTCGCGCTGTTCCGCCGCCATAAATTCAGCCGCTACCCCGTATATGACGCCGTGCGCGGCGAGTTTGTCGGCTTGCTGCACATCAAGGACCTGTTGCTGGAACTGGCGGCCCTGGATCACATTCCCGAGTCGTTCAACCTGGCCGAACTGACCCGCCCGCTGGAGCGCGTCTCCAGGCACATGCCGCTGTCGCAACTGCTGGAGCAGTTTCGCAAGGGCGGCGCGCACTTCGCCCTGGTGGAGGAAGCCGACGGCAATATCATTGGCTACCTCACCATGGAGGACGTTCTTGAAGTGCTGGTAGGCGATATCCAGGACGAACACCGCAAGGCCGAGCGTGGCATCCTCGCTTATCAGCCGGGCAAGTTGCTGGTACGCGGCGACACACCACTGTTCAAGATCGAGCGACTGCTGGGTATCGACCTGGATCACATCGAAGCCGAAACCCTCGCCGGGCTGATCTACGACACCCTCAAACGGGTGCCGGAAGAGGAAGAGGTCATGGAAGTGGAAGGCCTGCGAATCATCATCAAGAAGATGAAAGGTCCGAAGATCGTCCTGGCCAAGGTGTTGATGCTCGACTGACGCTTCACGGCGCGCCCAACGCAAAGTTGGGCAACGCCTGCACTGGGTGCGTGAATTCATACGGAATCGATACCCACCCCGCCCCCGTATCGCGCTGCACCACAAAATGCAGGTGCGGCCCGCTGCTTTTGCCCGTATTGCCCGATAACGCCAGCGGACTGCCAACCGCCACCTGCTGCCCTTCCCGGACGCCGACCGAACCTTGCTTGAGGTGCAGGTAAACACTCATGGTCCCATCATCGTGCAACACCCGCACGAAGTTGCCCGACGGGTCACCGCCGCGCCCGGATTGGTTGTTCTGGACTTTCATTACCACTCCACCCCGCGCTGCAATGATTGGCGTGCCTTCGGGCATGGCAATGTCCATGGCATAGCGGCTTTTTACATCGGAGTGGCTGAAAGTACCGCCTGGGCCCTGGGTCAACCGAAAGGGGCCGCCGCGCCATGGCAAGGGATAACGATAGGTCTGTTTTTGCCGCGTTTCGCCGGGCTTGGGGATTTCCCGCACCTGGCGCTTCAGCGGCGGCACCCTTCGCTCCTGAAATACAAACGCCTGGGCCCCAGGGGTTGGCCGGTCGCTGAAGAACACCACACCGTTGCCATCGGTGGATTTGTAGAGCGTCATGGCCAGGGTCGACGAGGTGACCATGAACAGTGCGCAAAACAACATTGAGCGTGCAAGCATGAGGTAAACCTGCCGGGAACGACTGAGCGGCAGGCTAGCAGGGGATCATGACAATGATGCGTAGGATCCGGCAGGTCGCGGCGAGAAGCGGCTATCTATCTTCATGCCCCGGTCGATTAACAGTCACCTGGGGAAAGTCACGCCCCCGGCACAAAATGCTTCTGTGCCGTGCCACGGGCGATCAGCCGCGAAAGGTAATCGAGCTTCTGCGCATCCTGGTCGATAAAGCGGAAGGTCAGTTGCAACCAGTCGCTGTCGGGCCGTGGTTCGTAGGCGACGATGGCATGCAGGTAGCCGTTGAGACGAGCCGTTTCGGCATTCTCGCCTTGCTCAAGGTCCAGTACGGCGCTTTCCAGCACTTGGGGCAACACCTCGCTGCGGCGTACCACCAGCAGCGCTTCCTTGAGGCTCAAGGCCTTGATCACGCATTGCTGGGTGCCACTGGCCAGACGCAACTGCCCTTGGCCGCGACCGCTCGCCGCAGACGGCGCGGCTGTTGCCTGTACGGGTGGGCTATTGAGCAAACCCTTGCTGGGCGCAGCCACGGGAACCGGCTTGACCGCTTCGGGTTTGCCGCCGGTCAAGGCGCTGAGGGAGTCATTGGCGAAGGCCGCGTGCATCTTGGTCGGAGCACTGGCGAGCAAAGCGTCGAGGCGGCCGATTTTGTTCAGGGCATGCTTGACCTTGTTCAGCAACTGCTCGTTGGTGAAGGGCTTGCTGACGTAACCGGAAACACCAGCCTGGATAGCCTGAACCACGTTTTCCTTGTCGCCACGGCTGGTAACCATGACAAAGGGCATGGCCTTGAGATGCGGCTGTTCACGGCACCACGTCAAGAGTTCCAAACCAGACATCTCGGGCATTTCCCAGTCGCACAACACCACGTCAAAAGTCTCGCGCATCAGGATGGCCTGAGCCTTTCTACCGTTCACCGCATCTTCGATCTTGATACCGGGAAAGTAGTTGCGCAGGCACTTCTTCACCAGGTCGCGAATAAACGAGGCGTCATCCACCACCAACACACTGACTTTACTCATCGACCGTTCATCCTATAAAACCCCCGGCAAGCATAACGCTTCACTGATGGCATTTTGCTAAAACTCAACCGCCACGCCGGGACTTCACGCACATCCGCAGCGCAGAATTCATACGCCACAAACGAAAACGCCCGACCAGAGGCCGGGCGTTTGTTTCTCGGGCAATCTTACTTATCGTCAGATTCGCCCGGAACATTAGGAATCAGGTCTACCGTGCCTTCAACTTCGGCTTTCATGCGCTTGAGGCCCATGTGCCGCACGTCGGTGCCACGCACCAGATAAATCACCAGCTCCGAGATATTGCGCGCGTGGTCGCCAATACGCTCCAGGGAACGCAGCACCCAGATGATGTTCAACACCCGCGAGATAGAACGCGGGTCTTCCATCATGTAGGTCGCCAGTTCGCGCAAGGCGGTCTTGTATTCGCGGTCGATGATCTTGTCGTACTGCGCCACCGACAACGCCAGCTCGGCGTCGAAGCGGGCAAAGGCATCCAGGGCATCGCGGACCATATTGCGCACCTGGTCACCGATGTGGCGCACTTCGACATAACCGCGCGGCGCTTCACCCTCTTCACTCAGTTGAATGGCACGACGGGCGATCTTGGTGGCTTCGTCACCGATCCGCTCCAGGTCGATCACCGACTTGGAGATGCTGATGATCAAACGCAGGTCGGACGCCGCTGGCTGACGACGGGCCAGAATGCGCAGGCATTCCTCGTCGATGTTACGTTCCATCTGGTTGATCTGGTCATCAATTTCGCGCACTTGCTGGGCCAGACCCGAGTCGGCCTCGATCAGCGCAGTGACCGCGTCGTTGACTTGCTTTTCTACCAGCCCGCCCATGGCCAGGAGGTGGCTGCGCACTTCCTCGAGCTCGGCGTTGAATTGCGCGGAAATGTGGTGGGTAAGGCCTTCTTTGCTAATCATGCGTTTGCTCCGCAAAAGCTGTAAGCCGCAAGCTACAAGCTGCAAGCTGATGTGTGTCGTTGATCAAATTGCTTCACCTGCCGCCTGGAACTTGCGGCTTGCAGCAGCGACCACTAGCCGTAACGGCCGGTAATGTAGTCCTCGGTCTGTTTCTTCGCCGGGTTGGTGAACAGCGTGTCGGTATCGCCGAACTCCACCAGTTTGCCCATGTACATGAACGCGGTGTAGTCCGATACCCGAGCCGCCTGTTGCATGTTGTGGGTCACGATGACGATGGTGAACTTGGACTTGAGTTCATAGATCAACTCTTCGACTTTCAGGGTCGATATCGGGTCGAGTGCCGAGCAAGGTTCGTCGAGCAACAGGACTTCCGGTTCCACGGCGATCGTCCGCGCGATGACCAGACGTTGCTGCTGGCCACCGGACAGGCCCAGGGCCGATTCGTGCAGACGGTCCTTGACCTCATCCCACAGCGCCGCGCCCTTGAGCGCCCACTCTACGGCTTCATCAAGGATGCGCTTCTTGTTGATGCCCTGGATACGCAGGCCATACACCACGTTTTCATAAATGGTCTTGGGAAACGGATTGGGCTTCTGAAATACCATGCCGACCCGGCGACGCAGCTCGGCCACATCCTCGCCCTTGCGGTAGATGTTGGTGCCGTAAAGGTTGATCGCACCTTCCACGCGGCAGCCATCCACCAGATCGTTCATGCGGTTGAAGGTGCGCAGCAGCGTGGACTTGCCGCAGCCGGACGGGCCGATGAAGGCGGTCACGCGCTGCTTGGGGATGTTCATGCTGACATCGAACAGTGCCTGCTTGTCGCCGTAGTACAGGCTCAGGCCCGGGACTTCAATGGCGACGGTTTCCTGGGCCAGGCTCAGGCTCTGCTTGTTGCGACCCAGGGCTGACATGTTAATGCCGTGGGAATGGTTTTCTTGTTGCATGGTCTCACTCCGTTCGTAGCTGCCAGCTGTTAGCTGCACGCTGCAAGATTTGAGCAAAAGCGGCTTGTAGCTTTAAGCTTGCCGCTTGTGGCTTAGCTTTAGCTATCCAGCGCCTTGTATTTTTCGCGCAGATGGTTACGAATCCATACCGCTGACAGGTTCAGCGTGGCGATCACCAGTACCAGCAGGAACGCGGTCGCGTACACCAGTGGGCGTGCTGCTTCAACGTTGGGGCTCTGGAACCCGACGTCGTAGATATGGAAACCCAAGTGCATGATTTTCTGGTCAAGGTGCAGGTACGGATAGTTGCCATCCAGCGGCAACGACGGCGCGAGCTTCACCACACCCACCAACATCAGCGGCGCCACTTCGCCAGCGGCTCGGGCCACAGCGAGAATCATGCCGGTCATCATCGCCGGACTGGCCATTGGCAGGACGATTTTCCACAGCGTTTCCGCCTTGGTCGCGCCCAACGCCAGGGAGCCTTCGCGTACGGTGCGAGGAATCCTCGCCAGGCCTTCTTCAGTGGCCACGATCACCACCGGCACCGCCAGCAGCGCCAGGGTCAACGATGCCCACAGCAAGCCCGGTGTACCGAAAGTCGGGGCCGGCAGCGCTTCGGGGAAGAACAGGCGGTCTACCGAACCACCCAGCACGTAGACGAAGAAGCCCAGGCCAAATACACCGTAGACAATCGCCGGTACGCCCGCCAGGTTGTTCACCGCGATGCGGATGATCCGCGTCAGGGTGTTTTGCTTGGCATATTCACGCAGGTAAACCGCCGCCAGCACGCCGAACGGGGTCACGATCATCGCCATGATCAGGGTCATCATCACCGTGCCGAAGATCGCCGGGAAAATCCCGCCTTCGGTATTGGCTTCCCGTGGGTCGTCGCTCAAGAACTCCCAGACCTTGCTGATGTAGAAGCCGATCTTGGTCATCACGCCCATGGCGTTGGGCTGAAACGCGTGGACCACATGGCCGATACTGATTTCAATTTCTTTGCCGTTGGCATCACGGGCGGTGAGGCTGTCGCGGTTGAACTGAGCATGCAGGTCAGTCAGGCGCGCTTCGACCCCCTTGTAACGAGCATCCAGCTCAGCGCGGTCAGCGTCCATGTCAGCCTGGGCGGCAGCGTCGAGCTTACCACTGAGCTCCAGTTTGCGACCGTGCAGGCGGATGCGCTCCAGACCGGCGTTGATCGCTCCGATGTCAGACTTCTCAAGGGTCTTGAGTTCCGCGGCCAGTTTGTTGACCCGCTCAACCCGCGCCTGCAACTGTGGCCAGGCAGCCTCGCCTTCGGCGATCACCTTGCCATCTTGCTTGACGTTGACCAGGGTGCCGTAGAAGTTGCCCCATTCACGACGCTCGATGGCCATCAACTCGGCCGGCTTGGTCTGGTTGATCAACCACTCGCCGACGATCCAGGTGAAATCGTTGCCATTCAAGTCCCGGTTGCCGACCTTTATCAGCTCGCGGGTCATGAATTCCGGACCTTCGTCCGGCACTGGCAAACCGGCGCTTTTCAGGCGCTCGCGAGGCACTTGTTCTTTTTGCACCACTTCGCCGATGACGATGTGGTTGGCCTGGCCCGGCACGTTGTAGTTGGCCTGGATCAGGTCGGCCGGCCAGAAATGGCCCAGGCCACGTACAGCGATCACAGCCAGCAAACCAATGGTCATGATGACCGCGATGGACACCGCGCCACCGCTGATCCAGACGCCGGGGGCGCCGCTCTTGAACCATCCATTCAGGGAGTTCTGTTTCACAGACTTCTACCTTTCTTAAAGCGACGAGTATTTCTTGCGCAGACGCTGACGAATCAGTTCCGCGAGGGTGTTCATGACAAAGGTGAACAGCAGCAGCACCAGCGCCGAGAGGAACAGCACGCGGTAGTGGCTACCGCCAACCTCCGATTCGGGCATTTCCACCGCAACGTTGGCAGCCAGCGTGCGCAGGCCTTCGAACAGGTTCATTTCCATGACCGGGGTGTTGCCGGTAGCCATCAGCACGATCATGGTTTCGCCCACTGCACGGCCCATGCCGATCATCAGCGCCGAGAAAATACCCGGGCTGGCGGTCAGCAGCACCACGCGCGTCATGGTCTGCCATGGCGTGGCACCCAACGCCAGCGAACCCAGGGTCAGACCACGGGGCACGCTGAACACGGCGTCTTCGGCAATGGAGTAGATGTTCGGGATCACCGCAAAGCCCATGGCCAGGCCCACTACCAAGGCGTTGCGCTGGTCATAGGTAATCCCCAGGTCGTGGGAGATCCACATGCGCATGTCGCCGCCGAAGAACCAGGTTTCCAGGTACGGGCTCATGTACAGCGAGAGCCAGCCCACAAACAGGATCACCGGGATCAACATCGCGCTTTCCCAACCATCCGGTACCCGCAGGCGGATCGATTCAGGCAGGCGACTGAAGATGAAGCCGGCCAGCAGGATGCCTATTGGCAGCAGCATCAACAGGCTGAAAATCCCCGGCAAATGCCCTTCGACATACGGCGCCAGGAACAGACCGGCGAAGAAGCCGAGGATCACCGTCGGCATCGCTTCCATCAGCTCGATCACCGGCTTGACCTTGCGGCGCAGGCTCGGGGCCATGAAGTAGGCGGTATAGATAGCAGCTGCAATCGCCAGCGGAGCGGCCAGCAGCATGGCGTAGAACGCGGCCTTGAGCGTACCGAAGGTCAGTGGCGCAAGGCTCATCTTGGGTTCGAAGTCGCTGTTGGCGGCGGTCGATTGCCACACGTATTTAGGCTCGTCGTAGTTCTCGTACCAGACCTTGCTCCACAGCGCGCTCCAGGATACTTCCGGGTGCGGGTTGTCCAACTGCAACGGTTGCAGCTTGCCGCCGGCCTCGACGATCACACGGTTGGCCCGTGGCGACAGGCCGAAAACGCCCTGCCCTTCAACGACCGGGTCCACCAGCAAGGTGCGGTGCGCGGTGCTGTGGAACACACCGAACTTGCCGGACGCATCGAGGGCGGTAAAACCCTTGCGGCGCTCTTCAGCAGTGATTTCAACAATAGGCGTGGTGCCCATCTGGAAGGTGCGGATCTGCTTGAAGTGCTGTTCGCCATCCGGGTCACGAGCCATGAACCACTGGGCCAGGCCACCTTTGGAGTTACCGACGATCAGCGAAATACCACCGACCAGTTGAGTACTGGCCGTGACTTCGACGTCGGCGTCTTCCAACAGTTTGTAACGACCATTAAGGCTGTTATCGCGCAAGCTGAACACGTCCGCCAAGGCGCGACCGTTGATCACATACAACCATTGCTGGCGCGGATCGACGAAAATCGCTTTCACCGGTTCGGTCATTTGCGGCAGTTCGATGCGCTTCTGCTCGCTGACGACTTCACCGGTCATCATGTTTTCTTCGCGGCTCACCGAAAGCACGTTCAAGTGCGAGCCCGAGGAGCCTGCAACGATCAACGAGGTGTCGGTCGCATTGAGGGCAACGTGCTCCAGCGGCCGGCCGGCTTCGTCGAGCACTATTGGCGCTTCGCCGTAAGGGTATTCGATCTCCGGCGAGATGGTCTTCTTGCCGTCCGGGTACGTCACTTTATAGGTGTGACGGAACACCAGCGACTGGCCATTGGACAGGCCGAGGACTACCAACGGGCTGCCCGGCTGGTCCTTGCCGATGGAAACCACGCTGGCACCATCCGGGATCGCCAGGTCGACGCGCTTGAGTTCAGCACCGGTGTCGACAGCGAAGAACAATGCCTGGCCCTTGTCGGAAACCCGCATGGCGACCTGGTTCTGTTCTTCCAGGGAGATCAACAGCGGTTTGCCGGCATCCTGCATCCAGGCGGGAGCCAAAGCCTCATCCTTGGTCAGGCTGGCGCCCTGGAACAGCGGCGCAACCACGTAGGCCAGGAAGAAGAAAATCAGGGTGATAGCGCCCAGCACAGCGAGACCGCCGACCAGAACGTACCAACGGGTCAGGCGATCCTTGAGCGCGCGGATGCGGCGCTTGCGTTGCAGCTCAGGCGTATTGAAGTCAATGCGCTTGGGGGGAGAAGTCGTCGTCATGGTGGAATTGGCCAGATCATTCATGCGCACACCCTAGCGATCCTGTATGACAGAAAGATGACAGTGCAGTGACGCAAGAAATCCGCCGCGCAGCAGGGCCGGGCAGCGGATCGAAAAATTAGGGTGTAGGCAGGCTTGTTGTGGGAGCGGTTTGCTCGCGATGCCGGCTGCGGTGCAACAGATGCACCGCGTCGTTTCTATCGCGAGCAAGCCCGCTCCCACAGGACCCGCATCTACACCAGGTAGTGCAGGCTTAGTTGCCTTCTTTCAGACCCAGGTCAGCCAGTGCCTTGGCGGCAACTTTGGCTGGCAGCGGGATGTAGCCGTCTTTGACTACAACATCCTGGCCTTGTTTGGACAGGACCAGCTTCACGAATTCGGCTTCCAGCGGGGCCAGAGGCTTGTTCGGAGCTTTGTTGATGTACACGTAGAGGAAACGCGACAGCGGGTATTTGCCGTTCAGGGTGTTTTCTTCGGTGTCTTCGACGTACTCGCCACCCTCTTTCTTGGCCAGGGCCACGGTTTTCACGCTGGCGGTCTTGTAGCCGATACCCGAGTAGCCAATGCCGTTCAGCGAAGAGCTGATGGACTGCACGACCGAAGCCGAGCCTGGCTGTTCGTTGACGTTTGGCTTGAAGTCACCTTTGCACAGGGCTTCTTCCTTGAAGTAGCCATAAGTGCCGGATACCGAGTTACGACCGAACAATTGGACCGGCTTGTTGGCCAGGTCGCCGGTCACGCCCAGGTCACCCCAAGTCTTGATATCAGCCTTGGCGCCGCACAGGCGAGTCGAGGAGAACACAGCATCGACCTGAGCCATGGTCATGTGCTTGATCGGGTTGTCCTTGTGGACGAAAACAGCCAGGGCGTCCACGGCAACCGGGATAGCAGTTGGCTTGTAGCCATACTTCTGCTCGAAGGCTTGCAGCTCGTTGTCCTTCATTTTGCGGCTCATCGGGCCCAGGTTGGCGGTGCCTTCGGTGAGTGCAGGCGGCGCGGTGGAGGAACCGGCGGCTTGAATCTGGATGTTTACGTTCGGGTATTCTTTTTTGTAGTTCTCGGCCCACAGGGTCATCAAGTTCGCCAGGGTATCGGAACCAACGCTGGACAAGTTGCCCGACACGCCCGTGGTCTTCACATAGGCCGGAATTGCCGGGTCAACACCAGCGGCCACTGCGTTAGCAGTAGCAACGCCAGCAGCGACAAAAGTCATGGCCGCCATCAAACGCTTCAGTTTCATGCCTTACTCCTAGCAAATAGGGATAGTTGGATCGGGGCCAAGTATCGGTAGGCCGTGTGAACACTCTATGTCCGTAATATGACAATTAGATGAAAGGCCAGCATGGGAGAGAAGCAATCACAGAAGGGAGTTGTCCGGCGGGCTGGTGCGGCAGCGGACCAGAAATACGTTGTAATTATTGCGGATCTGAAAAGCCGATCGCTCCTGCGCTACCAAGCGCAGGAGCGATCACCCTCTGGCGCCGGTTTTCAGCGACCACGCTTCCACAGATACCCACCCACCAACATGCCCATGATGCAGATCACGGCCACGTAGTACGCCGGGCCCATTGCGCTTTCCTTCATCAGCAGCGACACCACCAGCGGCGTCAGGCCACCGAACACAGCGTAGGCAACGTTATAGGAAAACGACAAGCCGCTGAAACGCACCACCGGCGGGAACGCTTTGACCATCACGTAGGGCACCACCCCCACGACACCGACGAACAAGCCAGTCAGGGTGTACAGCGGGAACAACCACTCGGGATGGCTGGCGAGGCTGTGGTAGAGCGTCCATGAAGTTGCCAGCAGCAGCAGGCAACCCGTCACCAGCACACGTCCTGCACCGAAGCGGTCTGCCAGGGCGCCGGAAGCAATGCAACCCAGGCTCAGGGTGACGATCGCCAGGCTGTTGGCTTGCAATGAAACAGTGGGACTGAAGTGATAGACCGTTTGCAACACGGTCGGGGTCATCAGGATCACCACGACGATGCCGGCAGACAGCAACCAGGTCAGCAACATCGACAGCACAATGGCGCCGCGGTGGTCACGCAATACCGTGCGCAAAGGCAACTCGGCCGCCAGTGTCTTGCGTTGCTGCATTTCGGCGAAGATCGGCGTTTCATGCAGCCACCGGCGCAAGTACACCGAAAACAGGCCAAATATGCCCCCCATCAGGAACGGGATCCGCCAGGCGTAATCCGACACCTGTTCCGGGGTGTAGATCGTGTTGATTGCCGTGGCCACCAGCGAACCCAGCAGGATCCCGCCGGTCAGGCCACTGGTCAGGGTGCCGCAGGCGTAGCCGATATGCCGTGGCGGCACGTGTTCAGAGACAAATACCCAGGCGCCAGGCACCTCGCCCCCGATCGCCGCGCCCTGGATAACGCGCATCAGCAGTAACAGGATCGGTGCCCACAGGCCAATCTGCGCATAGGTCGGCAGCAGGCCCATGATCAGGGTCGGTACCGCCATCATGAAGATGCTCAAGGTGAACATCTTTTTGCGCCCCAGCAGGTCGCCGAAGTGAGCCATGATGATCCCGCCCAGGGGGCGCGCCAGATAACCTGCGGCGAAGATGCCGAAGGTCTGCATCAAGCGCAGCCATTCAGGCATGTCGGCGGGGAAGAACAGCTTCCCGACCACCGTGGCAAAAAATACAAAGATAATGAAGTCGTAGAACTCCAGCGCCCCGCCCAAGGCGGACAGCGACAGGGTTTTGTAGTCGTTGCGGTTCAGCGGTCGTGCGGGCGGCGCAATGCTTGAGGGCACTGTGGTCATGGCAAGGCTTCTCTTATTAGTCAGATCAGGAATCCGCAACAACGCTGGTTGTGGTCTGGCAGGTTCGGCACGATAGCAAATTGCTCGAAAAAGCACAGTCTCACTCGGAATGCGGTCAGCGCCCACCCGCAGACACAACATCTTGCGGGCCTCGCCTGTTCCCTCGCCGAATTATTATAGGGACCGAAAACGCCTGCAAATACTGGGGGGCCGGGTTTAAAAGGCACAATGGTCAAACCCCTCAACTTCAATGACTGTTTTGGCCATTTCCCAAGGGACCACCACACAACTGCAGCAACCACCCGGACCCATATGCAGATAGACAGACAAAATCAGAACCGGAAGGTCGTCGTAGGGTCTACCGATAGATATACTGCCAACCCTGCATCTGCTATCAGAGGTTGCTGTGCGAAAACGTTGTTGGCCACTGTCAGCCGATTTCGCAGAGTTTCCCTTAAGGCGCCTTTCGAAAAACGTGACGAACGTAGTATGTTCGGGGCTGAATCGTTTTTCCAAGACGGCTATTCACCGATTGCATATTCCAAGAGTCACGGGTCAGAGGCACCCCCGGTATGATCGAACTCGAACAAGAAGATCCTATCCCGCAAGGCGATCTCGCCCTGCAAATCACCGCACTCCCGCGTGAAACCAACGGTTTTGGCGATATCTTCGGCGGCTGGCTGGTCGCGCAGATGGACCTCGCCGGCACGGCGATGGCCAGCAAGGTCGCAGGCGGGCGCGTGGCGACTGTCGCGATTGATCGCATGGCCTTCCTGGTGCCAGTGGCGGTCGGCGCGCAGTTGTCCTTTTATACCCAGGCCCTGGAGATTGGCCGCAGCTCGATCCAGATGATGGTCGAAGTGTGGAGCGATGACCCGCTGTCCAGCGAATGGCGCAAGGTCACCGAGGCAGTGTTTGTGTTCGTCGCCATCGATGGCAGCGGCCGCACGCGTTCGGTTCCGTCGCGGGCACGTTAAACCTCGCGGCGGTTTGGCGGTCCATTGCCCCATTGCCTGTCATTGAGAGTACTTGTATGCCTACGCCCCACGTTGAAACCCTGAAACAGGATGAGCTGGACTGCTGGCGCATCCGCCACAACGGCGCCGAAGTGCTGGTGGCCCAACAGGGCGCCCACGTGTTCAGTTACCAGCCTGCCGGCGCAAAGCCGGTGATCTGGCCCAACAACAAGGCGGTCTTCAAGGCTGGCAAAGGCATCCGTACCGGCATACCGGTGTGCTGGCCGTGGTTTGGCGTGTTTGACCGCAACCCGCAAAGCGTCAAGGCAATGCGCCAGAGTGACCAGCCGGCAGGCGCCCATGGGTTCGCACGCACGGCCATCTGGACATTGGCCAGCGTCGAAGACAACCGGGTGGAGTTAGTACTGCCGGCGCCTGCTGGCGGTTTCCCTGGCTGGCCCCATCAGGTCGATCTGAAGATGAGCCTGCTGCTCGACGATCAATTACATATCCGCCTGACCAGCCACAACCGTGGCACCGACACCGCGACCATCAGCCAGGCCCTGCACAGCTACTTCGCCGTCAGCGATGTGCGCAACGTGCAGGTAGAAGGCCTGGATGAACTGGACTACATCGATACCGCCGACGGTTGGGTGACCAAGCGACAATCCGGCCTTCTGCACTTTACCGGCGAGACCGACCGCATCTACCTCGACACCCCGGCACAGTTGAACATTGTCGACGAAGACTGGCAGCGCCGCATCCAGCTCACCAGCGAAGGTTCGCAATCGACCGTGATCTGGAACCCCTGGACCGAACGCGCCAAGGCCTTCGATGACATGGCCGACGATGGCTGGCAGGGCATGCTGTGCATCGAGACGGCCAATGTGCTGGATGATGCAGTGACGCTGGCGCCGGGTGAAAGCCACACCATGGGCGTGAGCATCGCCAATATCGCCCTGTAAACCCAATCAAAAATGTGGGGGCTTGCTCGCGATGACGGCGTGTCAGTCACCTTATGCGTGTCTGATACACCACAATCGCGAGCAAGCCCGCTCCCACAGTGGTTTTGTGTCGGGAGTTAGAGATCGGATTCCTGCACCACCCGCACCTTCCCCGCGTCCAGTGCATAGGCCGCGTCCGCCAGGTCGTTGTTGACCTTTTCCACTTTCAGCGTACCCGTCACCCACAGCGGCGTGTAGATGTCGTCCAGCTTCAAGCCTTCGGGATAACGCACCAGCACCAACTGGTTGGGCGGTGGTGGCGGCACATGGATGCAGGCGCCCGGATACGGCACCAGGAAAAACAGCGTGCTGCGACCCTTGGCGTCGGTTTCCAACGGCACGGGATAACCGCCAAGACGAATATGCTTGCCGTTCATCGCGGCCACGGTCTTGGTCGAATACATCACCGCCGGCAGGCCTTGGCTTTGCTTCAAGCCACCTTTATCGGTAAAGGTGCCCAGGGCTTCCGGGGAGTTGTGCTCGATTTCGGGCATTTGTTCGAGAGCTTTCTGGTCCGACTTGGGCATCAGTTCCAGCCAGTCGGTTTCCGCAAGCTCGGAGGCGTGGGCCAGGCTTGAACCCAGCAACAGGACGGTCAGCAAAAAACGGCGCATGAATGGACTCGGCAAATAAACAGTGCCGATATTCTAGCCCCCTGCGCCTGCGTGGCGCAGAAGACCAGACGATAAATCACTTCTTTTTGATCAAGCCGTAGATCACCAGCAGTATGACGGCACCCACCAGCGCACCGAGGAAGCCTGCGCCTTGGCCGGCCTGGTAAATACCCAGCGCCTGACCACCGTAGGTCGCCGCCAGGGAGCCTGCGATACCCAGCAGGATGGTCATGATCCAACCCATGCTGTCGTCACCCGGTTTCAGGAAACGCGCCAGCAGGCCGACGATCAAACCGATGAAGATGGTTCCAATGATACCCATGGCATTTCCCTCTGAATGAAAAGTGAGCTATGCCAAAGCCTAGCCAGACTTTGGCATCCTGCCATCAGAGGATGACGGCGACCAATGGTTCCCGCCGACCTGGAGCTTATTGCGCGGCAATCAGCGTTTGGACCTTGAGGATCTGCGCGTCGAGTGCCGCGCGGTCCTTGCAACGCAGGTTGGCATGACCCACCTTGCGCCCCACCTTGAAGGCCTTGCCGTAGTGATGCAGATGGCAATCATCGATAGCCATGACCTGCTCCACAGGCGGAACAACGCCGATGAAGTTCAGCATCGCGCTCTCGCCAACCTTGGCTGTGGAGCCCAACGGCAAGCCCGCTACCGCCCGCAGGTGGTTTTCGAACTGGCTGCATTCGGCACCTTCGGTGGTCCAGTGCCCGGAGTTGTGTACCCGTGGTGCGATTTCGTTGGCCTTGAGGCCACCGTCGACTTCGAAGAACTCGAATGCCATCACGCCGACGTAATCCAACTGCTTCAACACGCGGCTGGAATAGTCTTCGGCCAGGGCTTGCAACGGGTGATCGGTGCTGGCCACGGACAGCTTGAGGATGCCGCTGTCGTGAGTGTTATGCACCAACGGGTAGAAGCGGGTTTCGCCATCCCGGGCACGCACGGCGATCAGCGAGACTTCACCGGTGAACGGCACGAACCCTTCCAACAGGCACGCAACACTGCCCAGTTCGGCGAAGGTTCCGACCACATCGGCGGCGGTGCGCAAGACCTTCTGGCCCTTGCCGTCATAGCCCAGGGTGCGGGTCTTCAATACCGCAGGCAAACCGATGCTGGCGACCGCCGCGTCCAGGTCCGCCTGGGACTGGATATCGGCGAAATCCGGGGTCGGGATACCCAGGTCCTTGAACATGCTTTTCTCGAACCAGCGGTCACGAGCAATGCGCAGGGCTTCGGCACTCGGATAGACCGGCACGAATTGCGACAGGAAAGCCACGGTTTCAGCCGGGACGCTTTCGAACTCAAAAGTCACCAGATCGACCTCGTCGGCCAATTGGCGCAAGTGATCCGGGTCGCTGTAGTCCGCGCGCAGGTGTTCACCCAGCGCAGCGGCACAAGCATCTGGCGCAGGATCCAGGAAAGCGAAGTTCATCCCCAGCGGGGTGCCCGCCAAGGCGAGCATACGGCCCAGTTGGCCGCCACCGATTACACCGATTTTCATCAATCAACAACCTCAGGCAATGCGTGGGTCTGGATTGTCCAGGACACTGTCAGTCTGCTCGTCGCGGAATTTTTTCAGGGCCGTGTGGAACTGCGGGTGCTTGGCGCCCAGGATACTGGCGGATAGCAGCGCGGCATTGATTGCGCCAGCCTTGCCGATTGCCAGGGTCGCGACCGGAATACCGGCGGGCATCTGCACGATGGACAACAGCGAATCCACACCCGAGAGCATCGACGACTGCACCGGAACGCCGAGTACCGGCAGGTGGGTCTTGGCCGCACACATGCCCGGCAGGTGAGCCGCGCCACCGGCACCGGCAATGATCACCTCGATGCCACGGGACTCTGCTTCATCGGCATACTGGAACAGCAAGTCCGGGGTGCGGTGGGCCGAAACCACCTTCACTTCGTACGGAATGCCGAGTTTTTCCAGCATATCGGCGGTGTGGCTAAGGGTGGACCAATCGGACTTGGAGCCCATGATCACGCCAACCAATGCACTCATCGTCGTGCCTCTTCTCTCTGGGCGCCCGCAGGCGCGTCAAAAAACAACAAGCCACGCGGGAAATCCGGCGTGGCTTGTTGTACGAATTAAGGCCGGTTGGACCGGCCGAAGGCCGCGCAGTATACCGTAATAATCCAGATAAACAGCCCCTTGGACGACCATCCGTCTTTCCGGGCAAACCGGCGGTTTTATTGACCTCAGAGTCAGCGAAAACATCACGAAATACTGTGTGCGGGCTTGCTCGCGATAGCGGTGGATCAGTCACGCATGCACCAACTGACACACTGCTATCGCAGGCAAGCCCGCTCCCACATTTTGATCTGCAGCCTACTCAAGTGCTCTGTGCCGCCCCACCTTCCAGCTTGCGCCACAACAACCGCACGTTCGCCTTGCGCACCAGCGCGCAGCGGTACAAACGAATCTCCAGCGGCACATGCCATTGCGGCCCGCCGCAGACCACCAGTTCGCCGCGAGCCAGTTCGGCGCGCACGCTCAACTGTGGCACCCAAGCGATCCCCAACCCTTCCAGGGCCATGCTTTTGAGGCTGTCGGCCATGGCGGTTTCGTACACCGTGGTAAAGCGCAGGGCCCGCTGACGCAGCAGCAGGTTCACCGAACGCCCCAGGAATGCTCCGGCGCTGTAGGCCAGCAACGGCACGCTGCCCTCGCCTTCAAGGTCAAACAACGGCTTGCCATTGGCATCGGCGGCACACACCGGAAGCATCTCGGTATTGCCCAGGTGCAGCGAGGGGAAGATTTCGGCATCCATCTGCATCGCCGCGTCCGGGTCGTAGAACGCCAGCATCAAGTCACATCCACCTTCACGCAGGGCATGCACTGCATCGCCAACGTTGGTCGCCACCAAACGGGTCGCGATGTTCAGGCCCTCATTGCGCAATTGAGCAATCCAGCGCGGGAAAAACCCCAACGCCAGCGAGTGCGCGGCGGCCACCTGCATGACTTCGCCCTGCCCACCTTCCAGATGGTGCAAGTGGCGCAAGACTTCACCCAACTGTTCGACCACGGTGCGTGCCGTCACCAGGAACAACTGCCCCGCCGCCGTCAGTTCGACGGGTGTGCGCGAGCGGTTGACCAGCGTCAGTCCCAATGCGGCCTCCAGGCTGCGGATCCTGCGGCTGAACGCCGGTTGGGTGACGAAGCGCCGCTCTGCTGCCTGGGAGAAGCTGCGCGTCGCCGCCAGGGCGCTAAAGTCTTCCAGCCATTTACTTTCGAGGTTCATCAGATTCTCCCAGGGTATGCACCATTTTGGCACACACGCCCGCCATGATAACCGGGTCACATCAACATTATGCCGTTTGTGCATAGGCCAGTGCTTAATAGCATTGGCCCAAAAACTTCCACAAGCCTAGCATTCACAGCGTTCCGGCCTAGCCCGGGTCCATATCGAGATGATTTCCGTCATGTCCTCCGCTGCATCATTCCGCACAGAAAAAGACCTGCTTGGCGTACTCGAAGTACCTGCCCAAGCGTATTACGGCATCCAGACCCTGCGAGCCGTGAATAACTTCCGTCTCTCCGGCGTTCCGATTTCGCATTACCCGAAATTGGTGGTCGGTCTGGCAATGGTCAAGCAAGCCGCCGCTGACGCCAACCGCGAGTTGGGCCAGCTCAGCGAAGCCAAGCACGCTGCCATCAGCGAAGCCTGCGCCCGCCTGATCCGCGGCGACTTCCACGAAGAGTTCGTGGTGGACATGATTCAAGGCGGCGCTGGCACTTCAACCAACATGAATGCCAACGAAGTCATCGCCAACATCGCGTTGGAGGCCATGGGCCACAACAAGGGCGAATACCAGTACCTGCACCCCAACAACGACGTGAACATGGCGCAGTCGACCAACGACGCCTACCCGACCGCGATCCGCCTGGGTCTGCTGCTGGGCCATGACGCGCTGCTGGCCAGCCTCGACAGCCTGATCCAGGCATTCGCCGCCAAAGGTGTCGAGTTCGGCCATGTGCTGAAAATGGGCCGTACCCAACTGCAAGACGCTGTGCCGATGACCCTCGGCCAGGAATTCCGCGCCTTCGCCACTACCTTGAGTGAAGACCTGGCGCGCCTGAAGACCCTGGCACCCGAACTGTTGACCGAAGTGAACCTGGGCGGCACCGCCATCGGTACCGGCATCAACGCCGACCCGCGTTACCAGGCCCTGGCCGTCCAGCGCCTGGCAACCATCAGCGGCCAGCCGCTGGTGCCCGCCGCAGACTTGATCGAAGCCACCTCCGACATGGGCGCCTTCGTGCTGTTCTCCGGCATGCTCAAGCGTACCGCGGTGAAACTGTCGAAGATCTGCAACGACTTGCGCCTGCTGTCCAGCGGCCCACGCACCGGGATCAACGAAATCAACCTGCCGGCACGCCAGCCAGGCAGTTCGATCATGCCCGGCAAGGTCAACCCGGTCATTCCGGAAGCGGTCAACCAAGTGGCATTCCAGGTCATCGGCAACGACCTGGCCCTGACCATGGCAGCCGAAGGCGGCCAACTGCAACTGAACGTGATGGAACCGCTGATCGCCTTCAAGATCTTCGACTCGATCCGCCTGCTGCAACGTGCCATGGACATGCTGCGCGAACACTGCATCGTCGGCATCACCGCCAACGAAGCACGCTGCCGCGAACTGGTGGAACACTCCATCGGCCTGGTCACCGCGCTGAACCCGTACATCGGCTATGAAAACGCCACCCGCATTGCGCGTATCGCTCTTGAAAGCGGGCGCGGCGTGCTGGAACTGGTGCGTGAAGAAGGCTTGCTCGACGACGCCATGCTCGACGACATCCTGCGCCCGGAAAACATGATTGCCCCACGCCTGGTGCCTTTGAAGGCCTAAGCGTTGTTGTACCGCTCACCAGGTTGAGGGACTAGACACCTCTCACCTTTTGAGGGCTTGGAGATTTGATCTTCAAGCCCTTTTTTTTGCCTGATTTTCTACGACCGGACCACCCGCCCCAGCGCTCCTGCGTTTTATATATAAAACAAATAAGCCCTTCCTAACTTCCTCGCGTTACCTGAAAAGCACCAACTTCTCGCAACTTTCTCCAGCGGTGTGCAATTTCGTGCCATATAAGAATCGATGTTTCATATATGAAACGCAGCACGATTCAAATTATTCGCCTAACACACTGATATTCAAGAGCAATCATCAAACCATTGTAGGAAATAACTCACTGGCATTGTTCATGCACTAAACGGCGTATCACCTATAAAACAGACCAGAGAACCCTCCCAATGGCTGTGAAAGAGATGTACGCCGTGACACCCCAGTGGAATACGCCCGCTCTCAAGGAAGACCTGGAACCGACAGAAATCGAATTTCGCAAAGTCGGTAAATGTTTCCCGGCCAAAGGCAAAACGGACGCGCCGTTTGCCATCCGCGAGGTGAATTTCAAGATTCGCCGGGGTGAAGTGGTCTCGATCATCGGCCCTTCGGGTTGCGGCAAGAGCACCATTCTGAATATGGGTTCGGGCCTGTACCGTCCAAGCGAGGGCGAGGTCTTTGTTGGTGGCGAACCGGTTACAGGCCCAGTGCCACAGGTCGCGTTCATGTTGCAGAAAGACTTGCTGATGCCTTGGCGCAGCATTCGCCGCAACGTCGAGTTGGGGCTGGAGATCCAGGGCGTGCCCGCCGCCACCCGGCAGAAGGTGGCCCTCGACTTACTTGATCGCTGCCACCTCAACGGTTTCGCCGATCACTATCCGTTTCAGTTGTCCGGTGGCATGCGCCAACGCGCCGCCCTGGCGCGCACCCTGGCGATCGATCCCCAGGTGCTGTTTCTCGACGAGCCGTTTTCAGCCCTCGATGCCCAGACCAAGATGATCCTGCAACAAGACATGGCACGGATGCTGTTCGACGAAAAGAAGACCGCGCTGTTCATCACCCATGACCTGATCGAAGGCATCGCCATGTCCGACCGCTTACTGGTCATGAGCGCACGGCCCGGCACCATCATCGAAGAAATCAGCATCGACCTGCCGTTTCGCGACAACCCGCTGGAGCGCCGCAAGCTGCCGGAAATCGGCCCGCTGGTGGGGCGCCTGATGGAGTTGCTGCAAGTCGGCGCCGACACCGAACTGCATTGATCACCGCTCGTGCGGCCCTCAACCGATTCAGGAGTTCCCATGCTCAAGTCTCTGTTTCAACGTCTCAGCGTTTTCAGCCTTGGTCTCGGCCTGGCCTTTGCCGTGCAGGCGAAACCGACCGATGTCACCTACCTGCTGCCAGCGCCGCCCAACTCGCCCGCGTTTGCGCCATGGATCATTGCCAAGCAAAAGGGTTACTACGCGGCCCAGGACCTGAACCTGACCTTTATCGCCGCCAAGGGCGGCGTGGACGTGGCCAAGCAGATCGGCGCCGGTAATGCGCTGCTCGGTGGCGCCATCGGCGACACGCCGATTGTGGTGCGGGCCAATGGCATCCCGGTGCGGGCCGTGGCGGTGCTGGGCGCGGGCGGCGTGACAATGATCGCCACCAACGCCCGGGCAAACATCGACACCATCGCCGACCTCAAGGGCAAGACCATGACGGTGATGTCGTACTCCGACACCACCTACTACGCCCTGCTCGCCTCGCTGCGCAAATCCGGGCTGGGCAAGAACGACGTGAACATCCAGGCCGCAGGCCCGGCCGGCGTCTGGCAACTGTTCTCCGCCGACAAGGCCCAGGCCATGGCCGGCGTACCGGATTGGGTGGTCAACGCCGAAGAAGCCGGGGTGCAGATCAAGCTGATCCCCCAGGCGCAGATTTTCGAAAGCATGGCCCAGGCAATCCTCGCCTCGGATGACGCCATCAAGAACCAACCCGAGATCGTGCGCGGCGTGGTCCAGGCGACCCTGCAAGGGATGCGCGACATCATCCAGGACCCGCGCGCCGCTGCCGTGACCTTTGCCCAGGCAGTCCCGGCCTACGCCGGCAAGGAAGACTCGCTGGAGAAAGTGTTCAAGCTCTACGTCGAGCACGTTTACGCCAACCAGAGCGTACTCGGGCACATCGATCCGGAGCGCCTGGACAAGGTTCGCCAGTTCTACATCAGCGAAGGCATCGTCACGCAGGAGACCCCGCTGGCAGACCTCTTCACCAACCAATTCGTCGACAGCCCGGTCGCCGCGCAATGAGCAACCCGGATAACAAGGTACGCACCCGATGAAAAGCTTGAATAACTCGATGCTCGGCAGCGTTGCGCTGCTGGTCCTGTTCCTGGTGCTCTGGCAATGGGGCCCGGGACTGCTCGGCATGCCCGAATTCGTCATGCCCAAACTCAGCCGCGTCGCCCAGGAAAGCCTGGTGATGTGGCAGACCGGCGGCCTGCTGCAACACACCTTGATCACCGCGCTGGAAATCGTCGTCGGCTTCGCCCTCGGTGCGCTGCTGGGCGTGGTGATCGGCGTGTCCCTGGGTCTGTCGCCTGCGGCCGAGGCGATGTTGTCGCCCTACATTCTGGCCTTGCAGATCGCGCCCAAGGTCGCCTTCGCGCCGCTGTTCGTGATGTGGCTGGGCTACACCATCTACCCGAAGATCCTGATCGCGATCCTGATCGTGTTTTTCCCGGTGATGATCAACGTGCTCTCGGCGATCCGCACGGTCGATCCAGACATGATCAACCTGGTGCGCACCATGAACGCCAGCCGCTGGCAGATTTTCCGCCTGGTGGAGTTTCCCTCGGCCATGGCCGCGCTGTTTTCCGGCCTGCGCATTGCTTCGACCCTGGCGGTCATCGGCGTCACCGTCGGCGAACTGGTCGGCGGTAACCAGGGCCTGGGCTTCCTGTTGGTGGACGCAGAAGGCCAGGGCAACACGGCCGGCGTGTTCGTCGCCATCGTGATGCTTACCCTGATCGGGGTAATCGCTTATGGCGCAGTGGTCTGGGCAGAAAAGCGCGTGCTGCACTACATGCCCAAAGCCATGTTGAGCACGCAATGATGAGCCGCCAGAACCTTTTGCTCGAAGGCCGCCGCGTGCTGGTCACCGGCGGTGCCCGTGGCCTTGGCTACGCGTTCGCCCAGGCTATCGGCCGTGCCGGTGCGCGCGTGGTGATTGCCGATGTATTGGCCGAGCGCGTGCAACAGGCGGCCTGCGAACTGCAAGCCCAGGGCCTGGATGTGCAGGCCGTGACAGTGGACCTGGCACAACCCGGCTCGATCCAGGCGTGTATCGGTTCGACACTCGGCCTGTTGGGCGGTCTCGATGGCCTGGTGAACAACGCCTCCATCACCAACTCCGGTGGCAAGGGCTGCGAAGAACTGAGCATCGACACCTGGGACCAGGTGATGCAGGTCAACGTGCGCGGTACCTGGCTGATGACCACCGCCTGCCTGCCTGCCCTGCGCGCCAGCGGTCACGGCGCCATCGTCAACCTTGCTTCGGATACCCCGCTGTGGGGCGCGCCGAACCTGCTGGCCTATGTCGCCAGCAAGGGCGCGATCATCGCCATGACCCGCAGCCTGGCCCGCGAGCTGGGCGCCGACAACATCACGGTCAACGCCATCGCCCCCGGCCTGGTGTTGGTGGAGGCCACGGCCTACGTGCCCGAGGCCCGCCACCGCTTGTACAACGATCAACGGGCCATCCAGCGCCCGCAACTGCCCGAAGACGTCAGCGGCGCTGTGCTGTTCGCGCTGTCCGACCTTGCCCGCTTCATCACTGGACAAACCCTGCCGGTCAACGGCGGGTTTGTCATGCCTTGATCTGGAGACTGTCATGACTGATCTATCTGCCCAAAACGACACCCCAAAAAGCTGGGACCGCCCTGCAGGCGCGAGCCTGGAAAGCTGGATGAGCACACGCATCGCCCGCTACGAGACACGCAAGTACGACTGGGATGCGTTGAAGTTCCAGGCCGACTACGACCCCAAGTTCCGGCGGGCGCAAATGCGCTACATCGGCACCGGCGGCACCGGCGTGAGCACGGACATGAACACCATCCCATCCGAGCACTTCACCTTCTCCACCATGGTGATCCCGGCCGGCCACGAAGGCCCACCGCACCTGCATATCGACGTCGAGGAAGTGTTCTTCGTGCTGCGCGGCAAGCTCAAGGTCGTGCTGGAAAAAGACGGCGAGCGCTTCGAGACGATCCTGACCGACCGCGACGTGATTTCCGTGCCGCCAGGTGTGTACCGCGAAGAAATCAACATCGGCGACGAAGACGCGCTGATGTGCGTGATGCTCGGCGCGAAAAAGCCGATCACCCCGACCTATCCGCCAGAGCACCCTCTGGCTTCGATCAAGCGCGGATAAGCCCATGTTGCCAGGACTCTCTCAAGCCGTGCCGACGGCCGACCTGCAAGCCCAACTGGAGCGTGACTTTCCCCAGCGCCTGGTACTTGCGGCCGGTGGCCGGCAGGCGCTGCGCGAATGTGGCGCAGGGCCAACTGTGGTCATGCTGCACGGCATCGGCTCCGGGGCGGCGTCCTGGCTGCAAGTGGCCCGGCATTTGGCCTCCCATGCCCGGGTCATCGCCTGGGATGCGCCCGGCTACGGTGACTCCAGCCCGCTGGAATCGGACGTGCCCAAAGCCGAACAGTACGCGGCCCGTCTGGCGCAGATGCTGGATGCCTTGGGTGTCGAGCAATGCGTATTGGTGGGCCACTCCCTCGGCGCGCTGACAGCCTTGGCGCTGGCGCGCAGTTCACAGGCCAATCGAGTGAGCCGCCTGGTGTTGATCAGCCCTGCGCGCGGCTATGGCGCACCGCAACACGCCGCGCAGGGCCAGCAGGTACGCCAGCAACGCCTGGCGAATCTGCAACGCCTGGGTATCGCCGGCCTGGCCGAACAACGCAGCGCCCACATGCTGTCGCCTTGTGCCACGTCCCAGGCCCTGGCCTGGGTGCGCTGGAACATGGCGCGCCTGAACCCCGACGGTTATCGCCAGGCCATTGAGTTGTTGTGCGGCGACAACTTGCTGCGCCATGGCCGACCCGAGATGCCCTGCGACGTGCATTGCGGCGAGGCCGACAGCATCACCAGCGCCGAAACCTGCCTGGGCGTAGCCAAGGCATTGGGCGCCAGCTTCAACCTGATTGCCGACGCCGGTCATGCCAGCCCCATCGAACAACCACAGGTGGTTGCCGGCCGCCTGGCCTTCGCCATCCAACAATCCCTGACAGGTACACCCCTATGAACGATTCCGATCTGTTGAAGGATGCCCAGGACAAATACATCGTGCCGGGCCTTGAACGCGGGTTGCTGCTGCTCTGCGAGTTCAGCCGGCGCAACCGCACCCTGACCGCACCGGAACTGGCACGCCGCCTGGCGCTGCCGCGCTCGACCATCTTCCGCCTGCTGACCACCCTGGAAACCATGGGCTTCGTCACCCGCAGCGGCAACGAATACCGCCTTGGCATGTCGGTGTTGCGCCTGGGCTTCGAATACCTCGCGTCGCTGGAGCTGACCGAACTGGGCCAGCCGTTGCTGGCGCGCTTGTGTGACCGCCTCAACTACCCGAGCAACCTGGTGGTGCGCGACGGGCGCTCGATCGTCTACGTGGCCAAGGTTTCGCCGCCTTCGGTGTTTTCCAATGCGGTCAACGTCGGTACGCGTCTGCCGGCGCACGCCACCGTGCTGGGGCGCATTCTCCTCGAGGACCTGTCGCTGGCCGAACTGCGCGAGCTGTACCCCGAAGAGCATCTGGAACAGCACTCGCCCTGCACGCCCAAGACGGTGCTGGAGCTGTTCGACCTGGTGCAGGCTGACCGTCAGCGCGGTTTTGTCAGCGGCGAAGGCTTCTTCGAGTCGGCGATTTCCACGGTGGCCGCCCCCGTACGCGACCAAAGCGGCGGCATCGTCGCGGCCCTGGGCGTCACCATCCCCACCCTGCAAATCGGCCATGTGAACTTCGAAGAGCTGCTGACCCAGGTACGCCGCAGCGCCGACGAACTGTCACGCCTGCTCAATTACAACGGCGGCGCCCACGGTGGGCAGCCGCGCGTGACCGCCTTGATGAGAGATTGAGATGAGCCTTTTTCCCTTGCAAGGTCATGTTGCAATCGTCACCGGAGGCTCATCGGGAATCGGCCTGGCCTGCGTCGAGCTGTTGCTGGAAAGCGGTGCTGGCGTGGCGTTCTGCGGCCGCGACCCAGAGCGCCTGCGCAGCGCCGAAGCCAGCTTGCGCCAACGCTTCCCCCAGGCGCAGCTGCTGGCCCACGCCTGTAACGTACTCGATGCCGAATCAGTAAATACCTTTGCCGCCGCCAGCCTGGCCGCGCTCGGGCCGGCAGGCATCTTGATCAATAACGCCGGGCAAGGCCGGGTCTCGACGTTTGCCGATACCACCGACAGCGCCTGGACCGAAGAGCTGAACCTGAAGTTCTTTTCGGTGATCAACCCGATCCACGCCTTCAAGCGCCAGCTGGAAAGCCAGGCCGACGCCGCCATCGTCTGCGTCAACTCGCTGTTGGCCAGCCAGCCGGAACCGCACATGGTCGCTACCTCGGCGGCTCGCGCCGGGGTGATGAACCTGGTGCGCTCGATGGCCACCGAATTCGCCCCCCAGGGCATCCGCGTCAACGGCATCCTGATTGGTCTGGTGGAGTCGGGGCAATGGCGCCGTCGTTTCGAGGCGCGCGAAGAGCGCCACCTCGATTGGGCGCAATGGACCGCCCAACTGGCACAACGCAAACACATTCCCTTGGGGCGCCTGGGCCTGCCGATTGAAGCAGCCCGCGCGATCCTGTTTCTGGCCTCGCCTCTGTCGGCTTACACCACAGGCAGCCATATCGATGTATCCGGAGGCCTGTCCCGCCATGCGTAATGAAAACACTGTGACTGTCGGCGCTGCCATCACCGCCTTTCTCGAACAATGCGACGTCAAGGCGGCGTTCGGCGTGATCTCGATCCACAACATGCCGATCCTCGATGCCTTTGCGGTGCGTGGCAATATCCGCTTTGTCATGGCCCGTGGCGAAGCCGGCGCGGCGAACATGGCCGACGCCTATGCCCGCACCACCGGTGGCCTGGGCGTATGCCTGACGTCCACCGGCACCGCCGCCGGCAATGCCGCTGGCGCCCTGGTGGAAGCGCAGACCGCCGGCACGCCGCTGCTGCACATCACCGGGCAGATCGAAACGCCGTACCTGGATCAGGAACTGGCTTATATCCACGAAGCCCGCGACCAGTTGAACATGCTCAAGGCGGTGTCCAAGGCCGCCTTTCGCGTGCGCAGCGTCGAGACCGCCATCAGCACCTTGAAGCTGGCCGTGCAGACCGCCCTGACCGCGCCGACCGGCCCGGTGAGCGTCGAGATCCCGATCGACATCCAGTCGACCTTTATCCCGATGCCGACCGACCTGTCGCCACTGCCGATCCCGGTCGCCGTGCCCGCACCGGATGCCCTCGACCTGGTGGCCGAGCGCCTGGCCAGTGCCAAACGCCCGATGTTGTGGCTCGGCGGCGGTGCGCGGCATGCCGGCGTGCAGGTCAAGCGCCTGCTGGCGATGGGCATAGGGGTGATCACCTCCACCCAGGGCCGTGGCGTGGTCAACGAAGATGACGAGCGTTGCCTGGGTGCTTTTTCGCAGAACAAGCAGGTCGAGCAGTTTCTGCAAACCTGCGATGCACTGCTGATCGCAGGTTCGCGCCTGCGCAGCAACGAGACCTTCAAGTACGCCCTGAAACTGCCGCGCAACACTCTGCGTATCGACGCCAACCCGGCCATCGAAGGCCGCAGTTATGCCAGCGAACTGTTTATCTGCGGCGATGCGGCACTGGCGCTGGAAGGCCTGGCCGATCGCCTTGAAGGACGCCTGCACACCGATCCGAACTTTCTCGCCGAACTCAAGGCGGTCCGCGTGCAATCGCGCCGCCAACTGGTGGCCGACCTGGGACCATACTCGGCGATGGTCGAGCAACTGCAAGCCAGCACTGGCCGCAACTTTTCCTGGGTGCGCGATGTAACCCTGTCCAACAGCATCTGGGGCAACCGCCTGCTCAACCTCTACCACCCACGCGCCGGGGTGCATGCCCTCGGTGGCGGTATCGGCCAGGGCTTGGCCATGGGCATCGGCGCTGCCGTGGCCGCTGCCGAAACCGCACCCGAGCGCAAGGTGTTTGCCCTGGCCGGCGATGGTGGCTTCATCCTTAACCTTGGTGAACTGGCGACCTTGGTCCAGGAGCGCGCCAACCTGGTGATCCTGTTGATGAACGACCAGCGCTACGGGGTGATCCGCAATATCCAGGACGCGGTCTACGGCAGCCGCCATTGCTACGTCGACCTGCACACCCCGGACTACACCAAACTCGCCGACTCCCTGGGATTGCGTCATGGCCTGGTCACCGACCTCAAGGACTTCGGTCGTGTGGTCGACAGCGCCCTGAGCCAGCCCGGCCCGTTCCTGCTGGAAGTCGACATGCTCAGCGTCGGTAACTTCGCCACCCAGTTTGCCGGCCCGCCCAACAGCGAAACCAAAGCCCAGAAGGCTTCCGCCTGAGGATCACCGCATGTTGCATATCACGATGATCGGCTGTGGCGCCATTGGCGTCGGCGTGCTCGAACTGCTGGAGAACGACCCGCAGCTTTGCGTGGACTACGTCATCGCGTCCGAAGGCTCCGAAGCCCTGGTGCGCCAGCGCCTGGCCAGTTTCAAGCAGCCACCGCAGGTGCTCACTGCGTTGCCTGCCGATGCGCGCCCTGACTTGCTGGTGGAATGCGCCGGCCACCGGGCGATTGAAGAGCACGTGCTGCCGGCGCTGGAGCGCGGTATCGCCTGCCTGATCGTATCGGTCGGTGCCTTGTCCGAGGTCGGTCTGGTGGAACGCCTGGAAGCGGCTGCCGAGCGCGGCCACACGCGTATCGAGTTGCTGCCCGGCGCGATTGGCGGCATCGATGCGTTGTCTGCGGCCAAGGTCGGCGGGCTCGACTCGGTCAACTACACCGGGCGCAAGCCGGCCCGCGCCTGGAAGAACACGCCCGGCGAGCAGGCCTGCAACCTGGACACCATCAGCGAAGCCACGGTGATCTTCCAGGGCAGCGCCCGCGAAGCGGCGCGGCTGTACCCCAAGAACGCCAACGTCGCCGCCACCCTGTCACTGGCCGGAATTGGCCTGGATCGCACCCACGTCACGCTGATCGCCGACCCCCACAGCGACGAAAACGTTCATCACTTTGAAGCCCGTGGTGCCTTTGGCGGTTTCGAGTTGAGCCTGCGCGGCAAGCCGCTGCTGGCCAACCCCAAGACCTCGGCGCTGACCGTGTACAGCGTGGTCCGTGCCTTGGGCAACCACGCCCACGCGATTTCGATATGAATGAGCAGCTGCAAGTTTCGAGCGGCAAGCGGCAAGTAGAGGCGCACCGTGTCGCGCCTGCTTCCTCTTGCAGCTTGCCGCTTACCGCTTCCAACTGGAGTCTATCTATGACCCTCGAACAGACTTTACCTATCTGCATCGCCGGCGAGTGGCGCCTGGGGCGTGGCGCGCGCTACGCCAGCCGCTACCCGGCCACCGGCGAAGCCGTCGCCTGGCTGAATGCCGCCGACCTGCAAGACGTCGAAGACGCCATCCAGGGCGCGCACCAGGCATTCCTGCACAGCGGTTGGGCACAGCGCAAACCTCACGAACGAGCCAGCGTGCTGTATCGCATTGCCGAGCTGATCCGCCAGCACAGCGAAGAACTGGCGCAGCTGCAACGCCAGGACAACGGCAAGCCCATCAGTGAAACCCGCGCCCTGGTGGCCAGCGCCGCCGGTACGTTTCAGTTCTTCGCCGCGGCCTGCGAGACGCTGGAAGAAACCATCACGCCGTCGCGCGGTGATTTCGTCAGCATGAGTGTGTACGAGCCGATGGGCGTGGTCGCCGCAATCACCCCGTGGAACTCGCCGATTGCCAGCGAAGCGCAAAAGGTCGCACCGGCCCTGGCAGCGGGGAATGCAGTGGTGATCAAGCCGGCGGAAATCACCCCGCTGCTGGCCCTGCGCCTGGCGCATTTGTGTGAAGAAGCCGGCCTGCCTAAGGGCTTGATCAGCGTGCTGCCTGGCAAAGGTTCGTTGCTGGGGGATGCACTGACTCGGCATCCGCTGGTCAAGCGCGTGTCGTTCACTGGCGGCACCAGCACCGGCAAGCACATCGCGCATATTGCCGCCGACAAAATGATGCCGGTGTCCCTGGAACTGGGCGGCAAGTCGCCGACCATCGTGTTGGAGGATGCCGATCTCGATCATGCCGTGGCCGGCGTGCTGTACGGTATTTTCAGCTCCTCGGGCGAGGCCTGCATCGCTGGCTCGCGGCTATTCGTGGCGCGCGCGTTATACGAGCCGTTCATGCAGCGTTTAGTCGCCGCCGCCGCCAATCTGCGGGTCGGTGACCCGGCTGACGAAAACACGCAAATGGGCCCGCTGATCAGCGCTGCCCACCGTGAATCCGTAGAGCGGTACGTCGCCCTCGGCCTTGCCGAAGGCGGCCGCCTGCGCGTCGGCGGGCAGCGGCCCAGCGGTGGCCTCTACGATCAAGGCTACTTCTACCCGCCAACCATTCTCGAAGGCCTGAACAACCACCAACAGGTGTGCCAGGAAGAAATCTTCGGCCCGGTGCTGGTGGCCATGCCGTTCGATGACGAAGCCCAACTGCTGGAACAGGCCAATGACAGCCTGTACGCCCTCGCCGCCGGTATCTGGACCCGCGACTACAAGCGCGCCTGGGCCCTGGGCCGACGCTTGCAAGCCGGCACCGTGTGGATCAACACCTACAAGCAGTTCTCGATTTCCACGCCCTTTGGCGGCTGGCGCGACAGCGGCCTGGGCCGCGAAAAAGGTCGCCTGGGGATCCTGCAATACATGGAACAGAAAAGCCTCTACTGGGGCATGAACCAACAGCCACTGGCCTGGGCCGGTGTGCCGCAAGAGGTAGCACAATGAGCGTTTTAGGTATTGATGAAGTCACCTATGGCGTCGAGGACCTCGACACTTGTGTGCGGTTTTTCAGCGATTGGGGCCTCAAGCAAGTCAGCACCCAGCCCGATGAAGTGATTTTTGAAACCCTCAACGGCTGCCGCGTGGTGCTTGCAGACCTGAACAAGCCGGGCCTGCCGCCCGCCATCGAGGCCGGGTCCACCGTGCGCGAAGTAGTGTGGGGCGTGGCCAACGCGACGGACCTGGCGCTGTACAGCGAACGTATTGCCCGCGATCCGGGTTTTGTCGAGTGCGACGGGCGCATCGGCTGCACCGATCCCAATGGCCTGGCGATCCGCCTGCAAGTCACCCGCAAGCGCGAACTCGATATCGAATGCAGCGGCCACAACACCTGGCAGACCAAGGGCCGGATCAACAAGGCGGCGCCGATCTATGAGCGCGCCACGCCGATTGAAGTCGGGCATGTGGTGTTTTTCGTCAAGGATGTGAATGCCTGCGAAGCGTTCTACCACGAGCGTTTCGGCTTCCAGGCCTCGGACCGCTACCCGGATCGCGGGGCCTTTTTGCGCACCGCCGAAGAAGGCGGCCATCACGATCTGTTCATGCTGCAGCTGCCGGCACCACGGGCTGGCCTGAACCATGTGGCCTTCACCGTGCGCGACGTCCACGAAGTGTTCGGTGGTGGCATGCACGTGTCCCGCAGCGGCTGGCCGACCGAGATCGGTCCGGGACGCCATCCGGTTTCATCAGCGTTTTTCTGGTACTTCAAAAACCCGGCCGGCGCGCTGGTGGAGTACTACGCCGACGAAGACCAACTGACCGGCGAATGGCAACCGCGCAGCTTCGAGCCTGGGCCTACGGTGTTCGCCGAGTGGGCGATTGCCGGGGGCATCGATGGCCACACCCGGCGCCAGCAACACGTCGAGGCGCCGCAAGGCAAATTCCTCACCGACAAACCGAAACCCTGAGCAGGAATCGCCCATGTCTTCCCTGAACATTGCCATTGCCGGTGCCGGTATCGGCGGCCTCACCGCCGCCATCGCGCTGCACCGTGCCGGTCACCAGGTCACCGTGTTCGAACAGTCGAAAGCCTTTTTGCGGGTCGGTGCCGACATCAACCTCACGCCCAATGCAGTGCGCGCCCTGGACGGCCTGGGTATCGGCGCGGCGGTACGCATTCGCGCTGCACGACCGACCCACCGCATCAGTCGGATGTGGGACAGCGGCGAGGAAACCTCGCGCCTGGAGATGTCCGATGCCGCCGAACACAAATACGGCGCACCGCAACTGACCATTCACCGCGCCGACCTGTTGGCGGCACTGGCCGAGGTGTTCCCGCTCACGCAGGTACAGTTCGCCAAGCGCGCCGAACGGGTCGAGCAAACCGATGACGGCATCACGTTGCATTTCAAGGATGGCGGCCAGCACCGCTGTGACGTGCTGATCGGTGCCGACGGCATCCACTCGGTGGTGCGTAATGCGCTGTTTGGCGAAGAGCACCCGCGCTTTACCGGGGTGGTGGCATACCGTGCCGTGGTGCCGGCCGAGCGTGTGGCGCAGGTGCCGAACATCCAGGCATTCACCAAATGGTGGGGCCCCAACCCGCAAAGCCAAATCGTCACGTTCCCGCTGAATCAGGGTAAGGACATTTTCATCTTCGCCACCACGGCTCAGGACAGCTGGCACGAAGAGTCCTGGACCAGCGCCGGGGATGCCGATGAACTGCGCAGCCATTACCAGGCGTTCCACCCGGACGCCCGTGCGTTGCTGGAGGCTTGCAGCGATGTGCTCAAGACCGCCTTGTATGAGCGCGACCCACTGCCGTTCTGGTCCAAGGGCGCCATCACCCTGTTGGGCGATGCCTGCCACCCGATGATGCCGTTCATGGCCCAGGGTGCGGGCCAGGCCATCGAAGACGCGGTGGTGCTCGGCCGCTACCTGCAAGACCTCGACAGCCCGGTACAGGTCGCCGATGCGTTGCAGGCTTACCAGCAGGCGCGGCTGGCACGTACCAGCCAGATCCAGATCGGCTCGCGGGGCAACCAGTGGCTCAAGGACGGCGGTAACGCCGATTGGGTCTACGGCTATGACGCCTGGGCGGTGCCCACCGAGAGCGCAGCCTGAGCATGCGCGAGACATTGCTGGTGAGCGTGCTGCTCAAGCACGACCAATCGAAGAACCTGGAAGACATTCAGCGCCACATGAAGCAGCAGGACTGGTGGGAGCGTTTCCCACCGCAAGGCGTCGAGTTGGTGTCGTGGACCGTGGCCATGGGCCTGGGCCAGATCGTCACCCTGCGTTTGCCGCCCAGTCTGCTGCCGAGCCTCAACGTCGAGCTCGAACGCTCGGCCTGGGGCGTGTTCAGCACTGAGGTTTTCCCTACATACGACTTTGTCCCGGTGCGCGAAACGATCCGCGAACGGGTACGCAATGGAGGTCAATGAGATGAGCACTACCGAACGATTCCTGGAGCCCCATCAGGCGCGCAAACGCCCCAACACGCAGTTCGAGGAGTTGTTGGGCGACTCCATCGAACGCGCTTTCGGCAACGGCGTGACCGAGTTGCCCGCGCTGCTCGCGCACCTCAACCTGGCCGGCCCGCCCTGCCCGCTGACCAGCGGCGAGTGGACTGCAGATGCCTATGAAACCCTGATGGCCCGGCTGGGCGAATGACCCGGCAGAAGGAATAAAAACATGACCATGCAACTGACCGTCGACCCTGTTGAAAACCATCTGGCCAATGGCCTCAAAGACCTCTGGTTCCCGATATTGCCGTCGGACCTGCTATGCGAAAAGCCGGTATCGGTGCGCCGCCTGGGCTTCAAGATCGCTCTGTGGCGCGACAACGACGGCCGCGTTCACGCCCTCGAAGACCATTGCCCCCACCGTGGCGCGCCGTTGTCCCAGGGCCCGGTGCTGGGTGATCGCCTGCAATGCCCTTATCACGGCATCGAAGTGCGCTGCGACGGCACGGTAACCAAGGTGCCGGGCAGCCCCGGCTGCAAGCTTGAAGGCAGCCGCCCCACGCGCATGTTCCACACCCGCGAGGCCGCTGGCGCGATCTTTGTGTTCAACGCCACCGATCCGCACCTGCAGACCCCGCCAGAGCTAGTATTGCCCGAGCAACTGACGTCGCCCGAGTGGAGCAGTTTCGTCTGCTACACCGAGTGGAAAGGCGATTACCGCTACGTGCTCGACAATGTCATGGACCCCATGCACGGCACCTACCTGCACAAGATGTCGCACTCGATGAGCGAAGGCGAAGCCACCGCCAAGTTCGTCACCCGTGACACCGACAATGGTTTCTTCTTCGAGAAAGAAGGCCAGCGCGGGGTGAATTTCGACTGGACCGAGTTCATGGACAACGGTTGCCATTGGCTGCGCCTGGAAATCCCTTATCCGAAAACCGGTGGCCCCGGTGGCAACTTCACCATCATCGGCAGCTACACCCCGAGCAGCCGCGCGCTGGCGGCGGTGTTCCACTGGCGTTGCCGCCCGCTGACCGGCTGGCAGCGCGACACCTGGCGTTTCCTCTACAAGAACCGCCTGGAAGCGCGGCACTGGGCGGTGCTGGAGCAGGATCGGGTGTTGCTGGAATTCATGGAGCCGGACGCCAACCAGCGGGAAAATCTTTACCAGCACGACTTGGGTGTGGTGCGGCTGCGGCGCTACCTGAAAAACGCCGCCAAGGCCCAGCTCGAACTGATCGAAGCGAAGCAACTGCCATGAGCCCCGCCGTTCAGCGGGTTGATTGCCCGGCCGTGCTCGAGCCTGGCGCTGCCACTTGGTCGAACGCCCTGTTGATCGGCCGGGAGGTGGTGATGTCGGGCATGACCGCGCATCCGGCTTCACGCGATGCGACATTGGACTGCTACGCCCAGACCCTGGTGGTACTGGGCAAGATCCAGGCATTGGTGGAGGCTGCCGGCGGCCATGTCGGCAATATCTTCCGGCTGACGGTGTACCTCACCGACATCGCGGACAAGGAACACGTGAGCCGCGCCCGGCGTGATTTTTTCGCCGGGCAGGCGCTGTTTCCGACCTCCACCCTGGTGGCGGTCAGCGCGCTGGTATGTCCCCAACTACGGGTCGAAATCGAAGCCGGTGCCCGGCTCGATGTCGACCTGCGTACTGTCACAGAGGTGAACGATGTCTAAGCTCCTCAACGCCCGTGTCCACACCCTGCGCTACGAAGCCGAAGGCATTATCAGCGTCGAACTCAGACCGTTGGGCGATACCGTATTCACGCGGTTCGACGCCGGCTCGCACATCGACCTGCATTTGGCCAACGGCCTGGTACGCAGTTACTCGTTGCTCAACTCGCCGAGTGACCAAGGGCGGTATGTGGTCGGCATCCTGCGCGACCGCAACAGCCGCGGCGGCTCGGAATATGTACACAGCCAACTGCGGGTCGGCATGCCCTTGTCGATCTCGGCGCCACGCAACAACTTTGCCCTGGACGTCAGCGCCAGCCACAGCGTGCTGGTGGCGGGCGGCATCGGTATCACGCCGATCTATTGCATGTTCCGGCAGTTGCTGGCACAGGGAAAATCCGCCGAATTGATCTACTGCGCTCGCTCACGCCAGGAGGCGGCGCTGGTGGAAGAGCTGAGCGGGCTCGACGCTCGAGTGGTCTATCACTTCAACGACGAAAAAGGCGTGCCGCCAGACCTCGCCAGTTACCTTGCGGGGCAACCGCTGGATACGCATTTCTATTGCTGCGGCCCGACGCCAATGCTCGATGCCTTCGAGGCCACCTGTGAACGCCTGGGATATCCCCATGCCCATATCGAACGTTTTGCCGCTGCCGAACTGCCGCCCAGCGCAGACGCGCAAAGCAGCTACCGCGTGGAGCTGAAAAAAACCGGCAAGACCCTTTCGGTAGAGCCCGGCCTGAGCCTGCTGGATGTGCTGCTCGAAGCCGGTTGCGACATCGAGCACAGTTGCCGTGAAGGCGTTTGTGGCTCCTGCGAGACACCGGTGGTGGAAGGTGAGATCGATCACCGCGACGGCGTGTTGACCAAAGCCGAGCGCGCTGCCAACAAATCCATGATGGTGTGCGTCTCCGGCTGCAAGAGCCGGCGTTTGGTGCTCGACCTTTAAGCCCCAGCACCTGTAGGAGCGGGTTTGCTCACTCCTACAGTTCATCCATAAAACACCGACGTGCCCATTTAATTGGCAACGTGCAATAAAGACGCACCGGTCACGGGCAACTTTGTTACCAACTTTCCTATGTGTTTCATGGGTTATACAAGCCGCGTTGTTTCCCATATAAACAATTGTTTTTAATAGTTTTTATATAAAGTTTCGACAAATATCATGCCTGGCATAGTTCCTGCTCTACACCTTGTGTATCCACAGATCAAACGGCGTTTCGCCGACAAAACAATAAGAGCCAACACTTAAACCGGCATCACCTGCTTCCGCCAAGTTGCCTCATAAGGCAAGCGGACGAGTGTTGCCGATCATCCGATAAAGCCGAGTAGCAGAAGGTGAGGTCAACATGACGCGTCGTATCGTATGTGCAGGATTGATGTTTGCCAGTTTCACCAGTTTCGCCGTCGAACCGATTCCGTCTGAACCGGTGCGCGCCAACGCGGCCAATAAACCTTTCCCCCATATATCCTGGCGCAGTGATGACGGTGACAGCAGCCTGGATATCGGCGGCGCATTACGTACCAACTATCGCGACGAACATTGGGACACTACCGAAAACAATGGTCGCTTCCTCTTCGACACATTCCGCCTGGATGTGCAGGCCACTTACAAGAGCCTTTACAGCGATATCGGCTACTGGTTCCAGGACGACGGTAAACGTGCCATCGACCGTGGCTTCGTCGGTTATCGACTCAACGCCAATTCCAACCTGCAGTTGGGGGCGCCGTTCAAGCCTTTCGGCCTGGAGCCTTATCCACAATTCGGTTGGAGTTACCACCTGCCGTTTTTCATGGGTTATGCCGTCAGCGCCGGTACCGGTCTCAAATACAGTTACAAGGATCAGGACTGGGACGTGCAACTGGGTTACTTCCCGCGCATGTTGCCCAGCGACATCCGCTACTCACCGGAAGTCGGGCGCTACGCCGACCTGGATGACAATGCGATCGCCTTCACCCAGTCGCGCCAGGACAACGAGAAACGCAACCAATTCAACGCTCGGGTAGCGCGCACCTTCAACAACGACGGCTGGAAAACCGAGATCGGCGCCTCGCTGGCCACTGCCCAGTTGTACAACGCCACCACCAAGGACGATGGCGATTACTGGGCCGCAGGCGTGCATGCCGTCATCAGCAAAGGCCTGTGGACCGTCACCACCCAAGCCATCCGCTACGAATACGACCCGCAAAACCCGGCCGGTGTCAGCCAGGACTCGGTGCTGATGGGCGGCAACGGCCTGACGCCTGCGTACCTGATCGCCTCCAAGGCCAGCCTCGCTTCGCTGAACGTCGGCTACGACATCTACACGCCCAGGCTCGGGCAGTTGAAGAAAATCAAGTTGTACAGCGACTACAGCCGGATGATGAAAGACAAGAGCGGCTGGGACGACTCGCAGATGTATACCGTCGGTGCGCAGTTCCTGGCCATGCCGGTCATGGCCTGGGTCGACCTGACCTGGGCCCGCAACGCCAACCCCTACGGCGGTGCGGAGAACGGTAGTGGGTTCACCAATACCAGCTCGGTGGGCAGTAACGAGTGGTATTACCGTACCAACGTCAATATCGGTTATTACTTCTAAGGTTTACCCCGTAGAACCGTGCTTTCCCCACCTACCATTCCTCGGGCAAGTGCGCCGGTTGCAGACGGCTGGCGCACACATAGGTATAGTGCCGCCCCTCTTCACATGCGCGGTCGTCGGTAACGAGACCTCACTCATGCGAACTCCGAACTAATAACAACCCGCGAATTGGAACCGGGACGACCCTGAGCCCCACCTATCGTGCTGTCTGCGCGACGTGGTGTAACTCAATGTGTCGTGCGGTCCGGCTTCTGTCTTTACAAAAAACAGCGAGGAATACTCCATGCTTGAAGTCATTAACGACTTCCTCTCAGGAAAAGTACTGATCGTGCTCATTGTCGGGCTCGGTGGTTACTTCACGATCCGCTCGCGTTTCGTTCAGTTCCGTCACTTCTTTCACATGTTCGCGGTATTTCGCGACAGCCTGAAAAGCAGTGCCGGTCAACTCAGCTCGTTCCAGGCGCTGATGCTCAGCCTCGCCGGGCGCGTCGGTGCCGGTAACATTGCCGGCGTCGGCATTGCAGTGACGCTCGGTGGACCGGGCGCTGTGTTCTGGATGTGGGTGACGGCATTGGTAGGCATGTCCTCGAGTTTTATCGAGTGCTCCCTCGGCCAACTCTATAAGCGCACGGATGCGGACGGCACTTACCGTGGCGGCCCGGCCTATTACATCCAGCACGGCCTGCACAAGCGTTGGCTGGGCATGGTGATGGCGTTCCTGTTGCTGGTGACCTTCGGCTTTGCCTTCAACGGCCTGCAAGCCCACGCCGTGACGCACTCGCTCAATAACGCCTTCGGCTTCGACACCACCTACACCGGCCTGACGCTGGCGGTGCTGCTGGGCCTGGTGTTTATCGGCGGGATCAAGCGGATCGCTTCGATTGCCGACCTGCTGGTGCCAGTCAAGACCCTGGTCTATATCGCCGTGACGGTCTACGTGATCGTGCTGCAATTCGACCAGGTGCCGGGCATGCTGATGACCATCGTCAAGAGCGCCTTCGGCCTCGACCAAGCCTTCGGCGGCCTGGTGGGCAGCGCCATCATCATGGGCGTGAAGCGCGGCGTATTCGCCAACGAAGCGGGCCTGGGCAGCGCACCTAATGTCGCAGCCGTGGCCTCGGTCGAACACCCGGTCGCCCAGGGTGTGGTCCAGGCATTCAGCGTGTTCCTCGACACCTTCATCATCTGTACCTGCACCGCCTTGCTGATTTTGCTGTCGGGCTTCTACACCCCAGGCTTCGAAGGCGACGGCATTGCCCTGACCCAGAACTCCCTGGCAGCAGTCGTCGGCGACTGGGGCCGGATGTTCATCTCGGCGGCCCTGGCTTTGTTCGTATTCACCTCGATCATGTACAACTACTACCTGGGCGAGAGCAACCTGCGCTTTTTGGTCGGCAACAACCGCAAGGTCCTGATTGGCTACCGCGCGCTGGTGCTGGTGCTGATTTTCTGGGGCTCGATCGAGAACCTGGGCACCGTATTCGCCTTCGCCGACATCACCATGACCATGCTGGCGTTCGTCAACCTGTTCGCCCTGGTGTTCCTGTTCAAGATCGCCATGCGCCTGCTGCGTGACTACGATGGGCAGCGTGCCGCCGGGATCAAGACGCCGGTGTTCGATTCCAACCAGTTCCCGGATCTGGACTTGGACCGCAAGGCCTGGCCAGCCAACCCGGCAGCGCCTGAGCCTGCCGCCAAGGCCACTGCTGAATCGATCGCTCAAGCGCAACGCTAAGAGCAGATGACACACCGTGTGGCCTTGGGCATGCTCTGGGCCACGCGGTGTTTTTCATTCAGGAGAATGTTCGATGTCCTCAGCACATAACATCATGGTGCTCTACACCGGTGGCACCATCGGCATGCAGGCCAGCGCCAACGGCCTGGCCCCGGCCTCGGGTTTCGAAGCCCGGATGAGCGAGTATCTCGCCACCCAGCCACAACTCAACGTACCCGCATGGCGCTTTCGGGAAATGGCGCCGCTGATCGACAGCGCCAACATGACCCCGGCGTATTGGCAGCGCTTGCGTGCTGCGGTGGTCGAAGCGGTGGATGAAGGCTGCGATGGTGTGTTGATCCTGCACGGCACCGACACCCTGGCCTACAGCGCGGCGGCGATGAGTTTCCAACTGTTGGGGCTGGCGGCGCCGGTGGTGTTCACCGGCTCCATGTTGCCTGCAGGCGTGCCCGACAGCGATGCCTGGGAAAACGTCAGCGGTGCGCTGGTAGCGCTGGGCGAAGGCCTGGCAGCGGGCGTGCATTTGTACTTCCACGGTGCATTGATGGCCCCGACCCGTTGCGCAAAAATCCGCAGCTTCGGCCGGCATCCATTTGCCGCGTTGCAACGTAACGGCGGCGCCACCAAGGCTGACTCGATCCCCCAGGCGCTGGGCTTTCGTCACGCCAAGGCGCAGGCCAATGTTGGCGTGTTGCCACTGGTGCCGGGCATTGGTGCGGCGCAACTGGATGCCCTGCTCGACAGCGGTATCCAGGCACTGGTGCTGGAGTGCTTTGGCAGTGGCACCGGGCCGAGCGACAACCGCGGGTTTCTCGCCAGCCTTGAACGAGCCCGGGATCAGGACATAGTGGTGGTCGCCATCACCCAATGCCATGAAGGTGGCGTAGAACTGGATATCTACGAAGCCGGCAGCCGTTTACGCGGCGTGGGCGTGTTGTCCGGGGGCGGCATGACCCGCGAGGCGGCTTTCGGCAAGCTCAATGCATTGCTGGGTGCCGGGCTCGAAACCCGCGAAGTCCGCCGCCTGGTAGAGCTGGACCTCTGCGGCGAGCTGCGCTGAGCGGCATGTAACTTGCTGTTCTTCCAGCCATCCCCTGGCTGGAAGATTCCATGCTGCACTCCCATCTCACCACCCTCAACGCCGTGTCCCTGGTGCTCGAAACCTTCAAGGGCGAAGGCCCGTCGCCTGAAGAACTGCTCGCCGGCAGCGGTATCTGCGCAGCGGACTTGAACCGACCCGACACGCGGATCACCACCAATCAGGAAATGCGCGTCTGCGCCAATGCCGTGGCCCTGCGCCGGGATATCGGCCTGGACCTGGGTCATCAGATGCATGTTTCGTCCTACGGCATGCTCGGCTATGCCCTGCTCACCAGTGCCACCTTTGGTGACGCTTTGCGCCTGGCGTTGCGCTATCCGGCGCTGCTGGGAACACTTTTTGAATTGAGCCTGCGTGAAGACGGCAATCACATCTGGTTCACCGCCAGCGACTACCGGGAAATACCGACGATGGAGACCTTCAACGTCGAACTGTGCCTGGTCTCGCTGAAAGTCATCTGCGACGACCTGCTCGGCCAGCCCATGCCGCTGCTGGGCGCGCGCTTTGAACACCCGGCGCCGGATTATCGAGCACGCTATGCGCAGCGCTTCGCCTGTCCATTGCATTTTGCGGCCTGCAGCAATGCTTTCGCCTTCGATAAAAGCTGGCTGGACCAGCCACTGCCCCTGGCCGACGCCATTACCCACCAGACCATGGCCGAACGCTGCCGCAAACAGAACCTGGAGTTCACCGGGCGTCAGGCCTGGCTGGGCAGAATCCGCCAGTTGCTGGCGGCCCAACTCAGCGCCGCCCCTGGCATTGAAGGCCTGGCCTTGCAGATGAACTGTTCGGCCCGCACCTTGCGCCGACACCTGCATGACCTGGGTTGCAGCTATCAGGAACTGCTCGACGAGCTGCGCTTTGAACGCGCCAAGCAGATGCTGGGGGAGGATCAGCTGCCGATCCACCGTATCGCCGAGCAACTGGGCTTCAGCGAAACCGCCAGTTTCCGCCACGCCTTTGTACGCTGGAGCGGTGTCGCGCCGAGCGCCTTTCGTGCTTGAGCCTGCACCGCGCTGAAGCTGTCACAAGCCAGCCCGCTCCCGAATGGGGCGAATTAGGGACAAATAATTTGGCCGCATTTATCCCCTTTTGGCCGCTCCTGCCGTTCTCATAATGTGCGTCCACCGCAAGACTGCACATAACCGATACAGCCTGCGGAGAACAACAAATGCTGACGATCTACTCGCACGATCACCACCTGCATCATGGCCGTTGCGAACTGATGGACGGGCAACTGATGCCCTGCTTCGAAATGCCTTCGCGCGCCGACCATGTGCTGCAGCGCGTGCAAGCCCGCGAACTGGGCCCGGTACAGGCGCCGCAAGACTTTGGCCTGGCCCCGCTGCAACGTATCCACAGCCGCGATTACCTGGAGTTTTTCAAAGGTGCCTGGCAACGCTGGACCGCCTTCAATCAGGACGGCGACCTGCTGCCCTACACCTGGCCGGCCCGGACACTGCGCCAGGTGTTGCCCACCAGCCTGCATGGTCAATTGGGTTATTACAGTTTCGACGGCGGCGCACCCATTACCGCCGGAACCTGGCAAGCCGCCTACAGCGCCGCCCAGGTCGCGCTGACTGCACAAAAGGCGATCCAACAGGGCGCAAAAAGTGCCTTCGCGTTGTGCCGACCGCCGGGGCATCACGCCGCCAGCGACTTGATGGGCGGTTACTGCTACCTCAACAACGCCGCCATCGCCGCCCAGGCTTTTCTCGACCAGGGCCACAAAAAGGTCGCGATCCTGGACGTCGACTACCACCACGGCAACGGCACGCAGTCGATCTTCTATGAGCGCAGCGACGTGCTGTTTACCTCGATTCATGGGCATCCGGAGGCGGAGTTTCCATTCTTCCTGGGGTATGCCGATGAGCGTGGCGAAGGCGCGGGAGAAGGTTTCAACTTCAATTACCCACTGGCGGCCGGTGCCGACTGGAGCCGTTGGAGCGCAGCGCTGGAAGACGCCTGCAACGAGATCGAACGCTACAACGCCGACATCATCGTGGTGTCTCTGGGAGTGGATACGTTCAAGGATGATCCGATCTCGCAGTTCAAGCTCGAAAGCCTGGATTACCTGGCGATGGGCCGACGCATCGCACAGTTGGGCAAGCCCACGCTGTTCGTCATGGAGGGCGGTTACGCGGTGGAAGAAATCGGCATCAACGCCGTCAACGTACTCGAAGGTTTTGAACAGGAGTCAGGCCAATGAACAAGCTCAAATCACTGGCCCTGTGCGCCGCGCTCGTGACAGGCACCGCACACGCGCAAGAGAGCACGCTGCGGGTCTACAACTGGTTCGACTACATCACGCCCAAGGCGCTGGATGACTTCAAGGCGCAGAACCCCGCGATCAAACTGGTCTATGACATTTTCGACACCAACGAAGCCCTGGAAGCCAAGCTGCTGACGGGCAACTCCGGCTATGACGTGGTAGTGCCGTCGAATGTGTTCCTGGCCAAGCAGATCGAGGCCGGCGTGTTCCAGCCCCTGGACCGCAACCAGTTGCCGAACTGGAACCATCTGGACCCCAAGCTGATGAAGCTGATCGAAGCCAACGACCCGGGCAATAAATTCGCCGTGCCGTACATGTACGGCACGATTCTCATCGGCTTCAACCCGGACAAGGTCAAGGCCGCGCTGGGCGCCGATGCGCCGGTGGACAGCTGGGACCTGATCTTCAAGCCAGAGAACATCAGCAAGCTCAAGCAATGCGGGGTCGCCTTGCTGGACTCACCGTCGGAAATCCTGCCACTGGCCCTGCAACACCTGGGCCTGGACCCGAACAGCAGCACCCCCCAGGACTACGTCAAGGCGCAGGCATTGATGCTTGAGATTCGTCCGAATATCACGTACTTCCACTCCTCCAAGTACATGGCCGATATCGCCAACGGTGACATCTGCGTGGCTGTCGGTTATTCCGGCAGCTTCTCCCAAGCCGCCAATCGCGCCAGGGAAGCCGGGAACGGCGTGACCGTGGACATGCGCCTGCCCAAGGAGGGCGCGCCGATCTGGTTCGACATGCTCGCCATTCCCAAGGGGGCAAAAAACCCACAGGCCGCCTACACGTTCATCAACTACCTGCTGCAACCGAGTGTTATCGCGCCGGTCAGTGATTTCGTCGGTTATCCCAACCCGAACAAAGATGCTACCGCGCAGGTCGATCCAGCCATCCGCAACAACCCCAACCTGTATCCCACCGAGGCGGCGATGGCCACGCTGTATACCTTGAAACCCTTGGACGCCAAGGCCGAGCGTGCCCGCACCCGGGCCTGGACCAGAATCAAGTCCGGGACCTGATCCACCGTCGCCCCGCGCGGGCGCATGCAACCTCACACAGGGCCCCGCGCTATCTAATAACCACCCGCAGCATTGCCCCTCTCATATCTTTTGTATTGCAACGGCGCCACCCACGGCGCCGAACAACAATAGGAAGATCATGAGCATCCGCCCCTCGCAACCCGACACAGACTCACTCAACCCTGCGCTACAACAAAATGCACGTATCAAACGTTTAAGCAGCCAGGGGCCGAGCATCCAAGAGGTCGCCGCAGACATACTGACCAAAGAGCTGAAGACGCTGTATCCCAAGCTGCATATCAATCCCGATACCACGCTGGTCGTGACTCCTCTTTGGGAACTTATCGATGACGACTTGTCTTGCCGGGAAATGGCATACGAGTCGTTGACCAACACCCTTCTGCACCACAGCTTTGAGAAAACCCTGGCCAACTATGTAGAAGGTGAACACTTTCTGACCTACGAGCCGCTGTCTCCAACCCCGACGCATCTGGAGGTCGACATTGAGAAAATTGCCCATTTGCTCAATGACCTTGCGGCGGTTTTCTTAGTCGCATTCAAAGAACGGCAATTGGCTTTCTGGAATGAAACCGAGAATCAGCTCCCGCGTTGGCAGGTACTCTCCGATGAAATGAAAGAGGCTCTCAATGTCGAGACGGTCGCGGGCTGGGACGCTGATCACTGCGCCCTTGCCCGGGCTGTCTCGGCCTATCCCGATAAAGCCGCGCGTATCGTCAACCGACCCGAAACGGCTGATATTCAGGTATGCCTGATCGATGTCGATGCCTCAAACGGCGATAGCCACGAGCACCTCTTGTCGATTGGCGCGGCGGTGCTGAGCGGGCGCTATGAAGCTCGCGACATCCTGTTGATGTATACCGTCGAGTACGGATATGAAGCCTTCGATACGGTACAGGCCTTGGGAGACGCGATACTCACTCGACTAAGCCCGACCACGGCTTCAAACAAACTGACCTGGCGCCTGGTTGAACCCGAAGGCAACTTTTTCGACCATATGATCTGGGCTCTGATCGATAGCCAAGCCCAGAGCATCGAGGCACTCGACCTTGTCAAGGAGACGCCAGCGCCTTTCAGCCTCGACACCCCGCTCACGGACCAGCCCAGCAAAACGGACCAGGCCCGCTTGGACCAGCTTCAAGGGGCAATACCCGACTGGCTGCGCAACGCCTCTTCGCAGGACCTGAACGCCTACAGCCAACACTTAATCGACCTGAGCCAGTTGCGCGACCAGAAGCCGAACGATCTGTTTGAAATCCCTTCCATCCAGACCTTTGCCCAACAAAAAATGCGCGAGGCGATCATCGCCGACAAAACCGTGAAGGGTGCCGATAAGCTGCCACTCGACACCCTGCAGATAACCAGCACCGAAAGCTTCACGGTGGGTGTGTTTGTGCTGCCCAACCCCTTGGGGCGTCATATCCAGACCCTTGGCGAATATGCCCTGAACAATTCGCCGCCCTACCTGGCGAGCATCAGTTTCAAGCAAGGCCAAACCGTGCCCGAATGGCTGACCCCCAAGTACCTGAGCACCCTCGCGCAACAGGTGGACATTGGTAAGGTTTATCCGCAATTGATCAAAAGCAAATTGATCGATGACCCGAATGAAGCCCCCCGGCAAAAGCAGATGTATCAACGCCAACTGCGGTCATTGCTGCCGTTGCTGGCGCTGGAATGCAAAGTACGGCAACAAGGCAATGTCGACGAGCAGGGCTACGGCTATATCAATGAACTGGTAGCTCCTACTTTCCACCGTCGACCGCCGATTGTTGTGCGCCCATTGTCTTTGTACCCCCACAACCGAGTCGGTGGCACCAATGATGAAGTCCTCAATATGTTCATCATCGGTCCACGCGGCCCGCAGGATGCCCCCTACCTGCTTTATCGGCCGCTGATGGACAAACCGCTGCTGCAGTTCCCATCGTTGCAAAATCTGGTATATGCCCTGCATCAACCGGGAGAGTTGCGCGACTCGGTCCTTGCCTGGCTGCCCAATCGAGCGTTGAGCTTCAACTACTCGCAATACATGTTTCCCGTCGGGCTGCCCTCTCCCTGGTTGACCCTGCAATCAGTGTCCGAACCCCTGAGCCTGCTGGAGTGGACCGGGACGGTAGGGCTTTCGACCACAGAGCTTACCGGTGACGTATTTGCGGCATTCTTTGACGCCAATGCCAAAGCCATGGTCGAACTGGCAGACCGGCAATCACAATCCAACGCCGAAAGGCGCTGGGCGTTGCTCAAAGACAGTGGTTGGGCCGTGTTCAACGCCGTGTCCGGCTTCCTGAACGGGTATGCTGGCGCGGCGGTGTGGGCCTGGCAAATCATCAATGACATTCAACAAGCGTTGGATGCCCGCCAGCAAGGCAACAGCCTGGTTGAGTGGACCCGTCTGGGCGATGTACTGATGGCGCTGTCCATCATCTTGATCCATCAGGCCAACCAGCGGCGCCAAACCGGCGTCGGCCCCGAGAGCCCCCGCCAGGCGAGGCCGGTGGCGCCAGTGACCAAGCCAGTGCTGACGGTTCAACCCACCATCACCGCCAAAGAAGGCCGGTTGCCACACAGCGAGTTCGCGACAATTGCCGTCGACGGCTCGATACCACGACGAACTCCCGAACAACTGAACACCTTCCTCGATAGCCTCAAGGTGGAAGCTCCAGACCTGAAAGATCCAGACATCACGATCACCACTTTTGCGGGCGTCCCACCGCTCTATCAACTGCATGAAAAAAACTTCGCCAACGTCGACCAACGCTGGTTCGAAGTGACTGAAAATGCCGATGAAACCATCCTGATTATCAACCCGCAACAAACCTCGCGCACCGGCCCATGCCTTGTCCATGATCACCAAGGGCCTTGGCGCATCAATACGAGCCTGCGTTTGCTGGGCAGCGGCAAAAGCTTGAAAGTCCAGCTCAGAGCCACCCGGCTGGCCAAGACAAAACGCCGGGAGGAATTGGAGCAACAGTTAAAAACACTGAAAGAAAAAGAAACCACCAAAAAAAATGAACTAGACAGCCTGCGCAAAAAATTCACGCCTGAAACCGAGTCACCGTCACGGCAGAACTACCTGGACAAAACCAATGAACTTATTGCGCATTATCAAGATGCACTCGCCAAACTGCAGACGTGGCGAGAGACAGGCGGAACAGCGGGCTATACGCAGGAGTTATTCAGGCTGAGCACCGAATGCCACAAGCGCATCAGCCTGTGGCTTGCACTGGAACAGCGTCGTTACGTAAAGGCCATGGAGGAGGTTCAGCAAAGCCTAAGCGACGACCTGAGCCCTCAACAAGCATTGGTGGATAACATTACGCAAATGACGCAACGAGGCATCGCGATGACGGCCAAGCTGAAGCTTCTGAACTCGTCGCTGGAGCTTCTGCCCAGTGTGGGAGCCACAGGCATCATAGCGGCCGAGCGATTAAAAGCGTTGGCGCCCCCTTTTACCCAGTGGGATTTCAAAACCAATGAAATCTCGACAATTTACGAACTGGGTATGACTCACCCACATGGGTTACAAATCAGTTCAAGCACATAGGTAACAGTTATTAACTGGCATGGTCGATTTCGCGAGGATCTGACCATGCCCTGGAAAGAGCTGAAACCTATGGACCTCAAAGTGATGTTCATCGCGGCGTATCTGTCTGAAGAGCACAGCTTTAGCCAGCTGTGTCAGGACTATCAGATCAGCCGAAAGACTGGCTATAAGTGGGTCGAACGCTATCAGCTAGAGGGGCCCAGTGGGCTCGATGAGCGTAGTCGGCGCCGGCACAACCAGACCTATGTGGTGCCGCTGGTTGTGAGGCAGGCAATCATTGAGTTTCGCTCTACTGGCGAAACGGTTCCGGGTCCTAAAAAGATTCAGAACGATCTGATGAAACGCTTTCCCGGACAGGATCCGCCTTCTAAAACGACCATCTACAACATCCTTAAGGCAGCGGACCTGATCACGTCTCGACCGTTGCGCCAGCGTGTCGCTGTCTATCCCAAGCCTTTGCGTAGGGCAGAATCGCCTAATCAACTCTTCAGCGCAGATTACAAAGGCCAATTTCTCACCGGAGCGGGTGTCTGGTGTTATCCGCTGACGATCATGGACCATGCCAGTCGCTTCTTGCTTGCCTGCGAGAGCATGGCTAACACCAATCTCAAGGAGACCCAGCAAACCTTCGAGCGCGTCTTTCGGGAGTATGGGATGCCTGAGCGCATCCGAACCGATAATGGCGTGCCGTTTGCGAGCACGGGGCGTGCGGGGTTGTCGCAGTTATCGATCTGGTGGCTACGCCTTGGGATTATTCCTGAGCGAATTGAGCCCGGTCGACCAGATCAAAATGGACGTCATGAGCGTATGCACCGGACATTGAAGAGTACGTTTCCCAAACCGCCGGCCATTGCCTGGGAGGCTCAGCAAAAACACTTTGATCGATTTATGCAGCACTACAATCACGAACGGGGACACGAGGCACTCGGCCAGAAAACCCCGGCGTCCTGCTATACCCCATCAACCCGAGCTTACCCGGAGAAACTACCGGAAATGGGGTATGCGAGCCATGTTGAGTGTTACCTGGCCGATGGTAGCGGAATCATTAATCGAGATGGTCTGCGGATATATGTGGGGAACCTGCTCAGGCATCAAACCATTGGAATGGAGATGATCAAAGACGGGGTATGGAATGTTATCTTCGGTCCGGTGATCCTCGGTCACGTCAATGCCCGGGACGCAAAAAACGGCTATGTTTCAATCAAAGTGTCACCTATGTGAATGCACTTTTTTGTAACCCATGTGGTTGTTCCGTACAACTGTGCCTGCGCGAACAAGCGGCCTCGAACATGGAAGACGCACGGTGGGCCGTCAGCATGGTGGTGAAACGTGCCGCACTGGCCGGCAAAGAAATTGCGGAAATGATGCGCAATGCCACAGAACACGCGCAGCCTGAGGAGCGTAGCGAGCGCCTGCTCAATATCGTCGATGAGTACATCAGCGTCAGCCAGCGTATCGACGAGCTGCCTGTGGACTATCCGGAACTGGTGGAGCCCGTCCCCCTGCAGCGCCTGAAAACCCTGGTGGGCGAGTTTCAACAGTTGGCGCAGGAAAAACTCGATAGCCTGCTTCCTCGCATCAACCAAAGCCAAACCGCCACTCAAAAGCCGCCGACTGCCGGCCCCTCCCGACCACGTCCCAAGGCCACTATCAGTAAAACCCGCCCCCGCGACTTACCCGGCAAATCTACCGACGCCCCCAAACCGGAACCCTTGCCGATTATCCAGCCCAAAGCCCCCCGCCCTGCGATACAAACCAAGGACTACACACAAGCAGTCATCGACGCGTTGGATTTGGATCTGGACATCGACGACTTTATCCAGCGCACGCAAAAAGATGCCCTCCGGCCCAAACGGCTCCCGGCGGATATGCAGGATATTTTCGATCAAAAAGCCGTACGACTGGAGCAAGCCGCCGACATCATCAAAAAGATGAACGTCAAGGCGCTCAAAAACACCGGGGAGATGCTACCTGTATCGCGACTGCCATTCGACTTGCGCGAAGGAGCCACCAGAATGCGCCGCGAAGGCATCGCGACCCGAGCGAAAATGCTCAAGACTCGCAAGCCCCGCCAGTCCGACTTCCAATGGTTGCTCGACCATGCCCATGTGCGCGTGGTGCGCAATAACGCCGGCAGAATCAAAACCCGGCAGTACAAGGATTATTTTCAGGAATACCAGATCCTCGACACGGCCAACCTGGATCAACCCCTGTGGGTAGCGCACTTTCACTATCCGGCCCTCAACACCCCGGCCTCACGATTTACCGCAGCGCACCTTAAAATCGCCGATCAACGCCTGCGGCAGCTTTCACCCGAAATTGCTCAAGCATTGTCCAGCCGCTCCCCCTGGGATAATTACCTGCGCATACTCAGCGATCCCGTACTGCAAGCAGAATTTTTGAAACTGGAACCGTCCGCGCGCTGAATCCTGCCGCCTGTACTCAAGATTCGCCACACTTTGCATAGGGAAGTTATTCAGCGAGCCAGGCCATGCGCAATCGTGCCAAAGCCTGGGCAATAGTCACCTCGGGCACTGCGGCAAACCCCAGCACCAGGCCAGCACGCTGATCCGGCGGGGTGCTGGAGTCCGGTAGCCAGTAGCTGCTCAAGCCGGTGACCTCGACTTCCACCGCCCGCGCCTGGGCCAGCAGTTCCTGCTCACGGGCCAGGCTGTCCACTCGCACCGTGAGGTGCAGCCCCGCAGCGACACTTGGCAGGCTGCCCACACCGGGTATGTAAGCAGGCCATCCAGCCAGCAAGGCATTGCGCCGACTCAACGCGGCGCGCCGCATGCGCCGGATGTGGCGCTGGAAATGCCCCGCGGCCATGAATTCAGCCATCACCGCCTGGGTGCTGACTTCTGAATGCCGGACATCCACAGCACGGCGTCGGGTAAACCCTTCCACGCATCCCGGCGGCAACACCAGGTAACCCAGGCGCAACGCGGGAAAGGCCACCTTGCCAAATGTGCCGACGTACAACACCCGTCCACTGCGGTCCAGCGCAGCCAGAGGAGCCAGGGGTGCGCCGCTGTAGCGGTACTCGCCGTCGTAGTCATCCTCGATGATCCAGCCGTCGCGACGCTCGGCCCAGGCCAGCAATTCCAGGCGTCGGGCCAGGCTCATGACCACGCCTGTCGGGTATTGATGCGACGGCGTGACATAGACCAGGCGGCAATCATCGAGTGCGTTGAGGGCCGTGCAGTCGATGCCATCACTGTCTACCACCACGCCGTGGAGTTTTGCGCCGGCAATCGCGAACGCATGCCCGGCTGCCCGGTAGCCCGGGTTTTCAATCGCCACCATGTCCCCTGGTGCCACCAGCAGCTGTGCACAAAGGCTTATTCCCTGTTGCGCGCCGCTGGTGATCACTATTTGTCCAGCTGTGCATTGCATGCCTCGAGAGCTGCGCAAGTAGGCCGCAATCAGGCTCCGCAGCCGCTCATCGCCTGCCGGGTTGCCATAACACAGTTGCTGCAGGTCCGGCTTGCGCCAGAAAGCCGCATTCAGCTTGGCCCAGACGTCGAACGGGAACAGATCGAAGGCCGGTACACCCACCCGAAACGCCCGTGGCGGGCCAGTGGGAGGCAACGGCAAATGGTTACTTTCCAACCGGGTAAAAACCGCGCTGTGGATAACTTTTCTGGATGGATCCCCAGGCATATCCAGCGGTTTTGTGGATAAGGTTGGGGATAAGCCTGTTGAAAACCCTGTGGACAGTTTTGTGGATAGTTTTTTTGCGATGCCAGCGGTTGTCGGCAATTTCGCCACATAGGTGCCGTCGCCGACCCGACCTTCGATGAAGCCTTCGGCGCAGAGTTGATCGTAGGCCCTGACCACGCTGTTACGGGAAATCGACAGCGCCGCCGCCAGGTCCCGGCTGGCCGGCAACCGCGTGCCACTGGCCAGGCGCCCATCCAGCACCCGTTGACGCAAGGCCTGATACAACTGGCGTGTCAGCCCCAGGCGTCGATCCAGGTCGATCCCGGCAGGGTTGAACGACAGTGGCAGCTCTGACGGCATGGCAAACACTCCGTAAATTGGACCCATAAAATTTGCCAAAGATGGCTCTTACAACGAACCATTACCCTGCCTAGGATGCAAGCATTCGCCAAGGAAAATAATCATGTACACGCCCCGCGCCTTTGTTCTCGACGACTTGCCCGAAATCCAGCAACTGATCCAGCACACGCGCCTGGCTCAACTGGTGACCTTTGGTAAACAAGGTCTGCTGGCCAGCCATCTGCCGCTGCTGCTCAATCCTGATGAAGGCCCGAACGGCACGCTCTACGGACATATGGCCAAGGCCAATCGCCAGTGGCAGGATCTGCAAGACGGCGCCGAGGCGCTGGTGATTTTTGCCGGCGCCGAGGCATATATCAGCCCCGCCTTTTACCCGGCCAAGGCTGAACACGGCAAAGTAGTGCCTACCTGGAATTACCTGGCGGTCCACGCTTACGGCAAAGCCCAGGTGTTCAGCGATGCGACGCGCCTGCTTGAGCTGGTCAGTGCCCTGACCCAGCGCCACGAAGCCGGCCGCGCGCAACCGTGGAGCGTCAGCGATGCCCCCGCCGACTATATCGACGGCATGCTCAAGGCCATCGTCGGCTTTGCCCTGCCAATCGAGCGCCTGCAAGGCAAACGTAAACTCAGCCAGAACCGCAGCGCAGCCGACATAGCCGGGGTGCGCGACGGGCTGGCTGCCAGCCCCGACGTGCGTGACCAGACCCTCGCACGATTCATTCCCCAGGAGCCTGCATGAACCCAATCGATATCCGCCCGGTAACCGCTGCCGATCACGCCGCGTGGTTGCCGCTGTGGCAGGCGTACCTGCGCTTTTACAACACCGAGTTGCCCGATGCGGTCAGCATCAGCACTTGGCAGCGCATGCTCGACGCCAACGAACCAACCCACTCTGCCCTGGCCTGGCAGGACGACACAGCGGTGGGCATGGTCAACTTCATCTATCACCGCTCCAACTGGAGTATCGAGAGCTCGTGCTACCTGCAAGACTTGTTTGTGGACCCCGGCCAGCGTGGCAGCGGAGTCGGTCGCCGGTTGATCGAATTTGTCTACGCCACGGCCAAGGCCGACGGTTGCTGCAAGGTCCACTGGCTGACCCATGAGAGCAACGCCACTGCCATTCAACTCTACGAACGCATCGCCGAACGCCCTGGGTTTATCCAGTTTCGCAAAGGCCTTTAAGGAGCACCCCATGTCGACATCACTGGCAGACTGGAAAGGCGCACCAGCGCCTGACGTTCAACAGATCGACGGGCGTTTTATCCGCCTGGAAAAACTCGACCCGGCCCGCCACGGCGACGGCTTGTGGCAAGCCCTCGAAGGCCCCGGTGCCGACCCCAAGCTGTGGGATTATTTGCCCTATGGCCCGTTTTCCGAGCGCGCCGCCTTCGATGGGTGGCTCAATAACCATGCAGCCAACAGCGATCCGTATTTTTTCAGTGTCATCGATCGCGAAAACGGCGAGGTGCAGGGCATTCTCAGCCTGATGTCGATTGTTCCAGCCCAGGGCCGGATCGAAATCGGCCACGTCACCTTCGGCGCGCCAATGCAACGCTCACCGAAAAGCACCGAAGCGGTTTACCTGCTGGCCAAGTATGCGTTCGAGCAGGGATACCGCCGCCTGGAATGGAAATGCAACAACGCCAATGCCCGCTCCAAATACGCCGCCGAGCGGCTGGGGTTCAGTTTTGAAGGGGTGTTTCGCCAGCACATGGTGGTCAAGGGCCAGAACCGCGATACCGCGTGGTATTCGATTCTCGACTCGGAGTGGCCGACAGTGGGCGCGGGGTTTACGGCGTGGTTGTCCGAGGAAAACCAGGCAGGTTCGGGCCAGCTGAAAAGCCTGGCGCAGTGCCGTACCGAATTCTGACCATTAACGCAGGGCAAAATGTGGGAGCAGGCTTGCTCCCACACAAGCCCGCCCACCTTTGATCCAGGGTGTCCTCGGGAGCGGGTCAGCTACCCAGTTTTTGCGCCAACACCGCAATATGCTCCGGCCCGATTCCGCAGCAACCCCCCAAATGACTGGCACCACGTGCCTGCCAATCCGCCGCCCAGTGCAGGTAGCCGGGTGGATCGAGGTCTTCGCGCAGCGGGTCCAGGCCATCATTGGCCGTGGCTTCCTTGGGCTGCGGTGGGAAGGCGTTGGCGTAGGCACCGATTTGAATCGTCACCCCCAGGCGCTCGAAAGTCTGGCGTGCAGCGTCAATCGCCGCGCCGATGACTTCCGGCTGGCTGCAGTTGAACAGCAGCACCTGCACACCCAACTGCGCCGCCGCCTCGGCTGCGTCTGCCACAGGCTCGCCGGAACGCAGGCGCGGCACTTCGTCGGTGTCTTCATCTTTCAAGGTAAACGACAGCCAGAACGGCTTGCCGTCTTCCGGCAGCCCCGCACGGATGGCGCGTGCTTCGACAATCGAGCTTTGGGTTTCCGCCAGCCAGAGGTCAACGTGCGGGGCCAGCCCCTGCACCAGCGGCGTCAGCAACTGCGACACGCGCTGCGCTTCAAACAGGTCGGGACGGTAAGAACCGAACAATGGCGGCAGCGAACCGGCCACGCGCACGGCTTTGCCTGAGGCATCCACCGCGCGCCGCGCCAACTCACCCGCCAGCGCTGCCAAGGCCTGGCCTTCAATTGCAAACCGCGCTTCGCCGATATGAAACGGCACCACCGCGTAGCTGTTGCTGGTAATCACATTGGCGCCGCTTTCGATATAAGCCGCATGCACCGCCTCTACCGCCTGCGGAGCTTCGCTCAAGGCCAATGCCGACCACTCCGGCTGCCGGAACGGCGCGCCACGGCGTTGCAGTTCACGGCCCATGCCGCCGTCGAGAATTACTGTACTTACTTCGCCCATATGCTTTTTACTCATAAGCTTATGAAAATAACTCACTATGAGAGCTGTTCTTATAACTATTTAATGCGTACCACTCGGTTAATAACAACCTCTTTTTTCAGGTGTCGATTGTGAAACTTAAACCGCTACTGGCCCTGGGCCTGACGATTCTGGCCGCCTCTAACCAAGCCTTTGGCGGTGCCACCCTGGATCGCATCGAGCAAAAGAAAGAACTGGTAGGTGTGCTGATGGAAAGCTACCCACCGTTCTCGTTTCTCAATGAGCAGAACCAACTCGACGGCTTCGACGTGGATGTGGCCAAGGCGGTAGCGCAAAGGCTCGGCGTGAAACTGCGCCTGGAGACCCCGTCCTGGGACGTGATCGCAGCGGGCCGCTGGAACGGTCGTTACGATATCTGCATCTGCTCCATGACCCCGAGCAAGGCCCGCGCCGAGGTATTTGATTTCCCGGTGGAGTATTACGCCTCGCCGGCCGTGATCGTGGTCAACGCCGAGGATGACCGTATCCACAACGCCAAAGACCTGAGTGACAAGAAGGTCGGCCTCATGAGCGCCTCCAGCTACGAAAGCTACCTGAACAAAAACCTGGTGATCGAAGGGGCCGAAGACACACAACTTCAGTACCCATTCGAAAATGTCCAGATCGCACCTTATGACACCGACAACGTAGCCTTCCAGGACCTGGGCCTGGGCGCTGGCGTGCGTCTGGACGCGATTCTCACCAATCTGGTGACCGCCCAGCCACGCCTGACTCAAGACAAGCGCTTCAAACTTGTCGGCGCACCGCTGTACTCGGAACCCAATTCGGTGGCCATCGAAAAAGACGACGCCCAATGGAGCAGCAAGGTGCGTGAGGTCTTTGCCCAGCTCAAGCAGGACGGCACCTTGAGCACGCTCTCGCAGAAATGGATCGGCGCCGATATCAGCCAATGACTGCGTTCCCGCCTCCCTCTTCCAAGCCGTCCTTGATCAAGACACCGCTGCAGCGGCTGCTGGGCTTTCGCACGCGTCTGTATCTGACCTGGGCAGCGCTATTCGCCTTGTTCGCCAGTTTCTTCCTGAGCTTTGACCTGAAGCTCTCGATCATTCTCGACAAGCTGCCCAACCTGGTGGGCCTGCATCTGGCGCCCAACGGTTTTCTGCAAGGCGCGGCGCTGACGCTGTTCCTGTGTGTGTGCTCGATTGCGGCGTCATCGGTGCTGGGCTTTGTTACCGCGCTGGGACGCTTGTCCAAGAGCGCCGTGGCCTTTGGCATTGCCAGTTTCTACGCCTCGTTCTTTCGCGGCACGCCGCTGCTGATCCAGATCCTGCTGATCTACCTCGGCCTGCCGCAATTGGGCCTGGTACCCGGCGCCATCACCGCCGGCGTCATTGCCCTGTCCCTGAATTACGGCGCTTACCTGAGCGAAATCTTCCGCGCCGGCATCCTTGGCGTCCCCCATGGACAAAGGGAAGCCGCATTGGCCCTGGGCATGCGTGACAGTGCGATCTTCTGGCACGTCACTCTGCCCCAGGCCATGCGCACCATCATTCCGCCCGCCACCAACCAATTCATCTCAATGCTCAAGGACTCGTCGCTGATCTCGGTAATGGGTGTATGGGAAGTGATGTTCCTGGCGCAATCCTATGGTCGCTCGAGCTACCGCTACATCGAGATGCTCACGACGGCCGCGATCATTTACTGGATCCTGTCCCTCGGACTGGAACTGATCCAGGCGCGCATGGAACGGCATTACGGCAAGGGGTACGTACGGCGGGGGTGAGATCAATACAGCGGCGAAATAGGGTGTAACAGCCGTGATCATGGCTTTATCGCGCAGCAGACGATGAGTTTTTAATCGCAGCAGACTAGAGACATCTCCCGCGAACGAGGGGCACTTGGCCTGACAGTTATCGCTCCTCTGCCCCGCTAAATTCCCGGCCTCCTATATCAAGAGGTTGGGTCTACATGTCACTCATCAAGAAACAACTCGCGCTGGCCATCACGTTGGCACTGGGCAGTACCGCAACTCAATACGCGCAGGCGTTGGCCGATATGGAGCCAAACAGCGAATGGCTCAGCGAAACGCCGCTGGAGGGGCAAAGGCAGTATGTCGATGCCCCGATTCCGGCACATGATCCTGCCTTGCCGGTCCCTGAGGCCTTCTATTTCGCCAACCATGCCACCAGCCGCAACGGCCTGAGTGTCGCCCGCCTCCTGGACACGACCGTCCAAACGCTACTGGCATCCGGACAACTGACGCCCTGGGAAGAATACGAACTGGGCAACGTCCTCGATTACCTGAGTAGTCAGGAACCTGGCAAAGTCGGATTGGCCCTCGAACAATTGGCAGGTAGCCAGAATGCCAACCTGGCCAGCGCCACCCAAAAGACTACCGGATGGTTGACGCAAAGCCTGCTATCGGCGATGCGCGACCTGCCGGCGTACGCACCCGGCGACAACGACAGTCGTCTCTGGGTCCAAGGCTACGGCAATACCGGTACCCTCAGTGGTGAGCATGGCAGCGCCGGTCTGCAGCAGAAAAACCAAGGCCTGGTAATCGGTGCCGACTGGGCCGTCGATCATGCCTGGCGCCTAGGCGTGATGGGTGGAAAATCCGTCAGCGATTTCGGCGCCAAGCGCTTCAAGTCCAGCCTCGACAGCTGGCATCTGGGTGGCTACGCCATCCGCCAGGATGGCCCGCTGGCTTTGCGACTGGGCGCGGTCTACAGCAGCCACGAGGGTCAGAACAAGCGCAGCGTCGATATCGACTTCCTCGATTTCAAAGAGCAACTCACAGGGCAATACACCGCCCAAAGCCAAAACGCTTTCGCTGAGTTGGGCTACCAAATGGGTGAGGGCAACATCAGTATCGAGCCTTTCGCAGGCATCGGGTTTCAACGCTACCACCGTGACCGTTTCAAGGAAAAAGGCGGCCTGACCGCGCTCAACGTCGACGACCAGACCCAGCAGAACCTCAGTAGCACCTTCGGCATTCGCCTGGCCACCCGATACACACTGGACGACCAGATGAGCCTGACGCCGCATTTGAGCACATCCTGGAAGCGCCTCTACGGTGATGTCGGCAGCGCGGTGCGCCAGTCCTCGCGCCTGTACGACGAGGGTGGGCTCAACAGTGATTTCACTATCCTCGGCACGTCCCTGGACCGCAACAGCCTGGCATGGCGCACGGGCCTTGACCTGGCACTGTCGGCAAACCATACGTTGGGCGTCGCGTATACCGGCGAGGTCAGCACCAGCAGTCGTGGTCACGGCTTGATGGGGCAGTGGCAGATGAGTTTTTAAACTTCGCGCAATACCGAGGGCTCTTACAACAACCCGCCCCGGGAGCTGACATTCGCAGTCGACGACCTCTATTAGATTCCGGCCTTTATCACACCCGAGGCCGGATCCATATGTCGCACATTACCGCTTATCTGCCAGCAACTCGTCCGCCATCCCCTGCAAACCCCGCGCCCTTCACAGTCAACCGCCCAGGCCAAACCTTGGAAACACAAGCCGCAAATGCCGTAGAGCTGGGTAAAGGGGCCAGGTTTATCAATTTCGGTCGGGTGATCACTGGCGCTTCCAACGGATTCAAGGAGTCCTATAACGCAATAACCCTTGACGGAGCTGGAGGCACGGTCATCAACCGCGGCACTATCACTGCCGGCAGCAACGGTATCAAAGTTGCTGATCAAGGCACTTTGCTCAATTACGGAGCCCTGACCGGCAACAAAGGTGCCGGCTTGAAATCCAAGGGCGATGCGATTGTCGTCAACCGCGGCACCATCACGGGTGCCGATACCTGGCGCCCACGGCAGAACGATGGCGACGGCGATGGATTGGATATCGACAGGATTGCCCACGTCTACAACTACGGCACCATCGAAGGCACTGGCGCCAATGGCAAGGACAAGGGCGGTACTCCCAACTCCAGTGAAGGCATCGCGATGGGCGGGGGCGAGATATACAACGACCAGAACGGACGTATCCGCGGGGCTCATCATGGAATTCTGGTAGACAACGGCGACCTGGGCCCTGCCCATGGCCAGACCCGCTTGATGAACGACGGAATAATCAGCGGTCACGACGGCTATGGCGTAAAGCTGATCGGCAACTTCAATGACCACATTACAAATAACGGCCTGATCTCGGGCGCCAACGGCATCGCCCTGGACATGGGCGAAGGTAACGATCATCTGGTTGTCAAAAACGCCAGCCGCTTTCTGGGACACGTCGACGGCGGCGGCGGGCTCAATGAAGTCAGCCTTGATGATCCCAAAGGCGGAATCTTCGATGGCAGCCGCAATACCCAGCGCCTGGCGGTACAAACAGGCGTCTGGACACTGCGCGGCGCGATAGACGACAACCGCGATGGCCGGGTACACACCGGCGCAACGCTGATCAACAGAAGCCACGTGGGCGGATCCTTGAACATCGAAAAAGGTGCAACCTACAGCGGTGGATCCGTGAATGCGCTGAACGTCGAAGGCACCTTGCAGCTCGACTTGGCCAGCGGCGCCCCCACTCATGTGCGGGACACTCTGCGCTTGGCCGACGGGGCTTCCCTGGTCCAGCGGTTCAACGCAACGGGCGATCGGGAAACACTCAAGGTCGGTGGCACCGCAACACTCGGTGACGCCACACTCACGCTCAACGTGGCCAATGAAAACGCGCTATTGGAAAACTATCCCTACCCCATTTTGAACGCGGGCGCGGTACACGGCCGGTTCGGCAAGATCACCGACAACTTGAAGAACTTGACGCCAACCTTGAGCTATACCCCAACCGCGGTTTACGTGACCTTTAGCCGCAAACCGTAAACCGGCTGCGCAACCCAGTCATTTCCCAGGCGAAAAAAAAGGGGGCACATGCCCCCCGAGGATTAAGCGGTAGTCTCGAAGGCTGTGTATCAGCCTTCGATTTCGATCAGGATTTCGCCAGGGTTGACCCGGTCGCCCTTGGCCACGTGAACGGCGGTAACCTTGCCGGCGATGGCCGCCTGGACTTCGGTCTCCATTTTCATTGCCTCGGTGATCAACACGGCCTGGCCGGCCTTGACCACGTCGCCTTCCTTGACCAGTACATCGACAATGTTGCCCGGCATCGCCGTGCTGACATGCCCCGGCTCGCTGGCCTGCTTGCGTTTGCTGCTGCCGCCGCCGACAAATTCGTTGAGCGGTTCAAACACCACTTCTTCCGGCATGCCGTCGATAGACAGGTAGAAGTGGCGCTTGCCTTCAGCCTTGACGCCAACACCGGTGATGTCGACGCGGTAGCTTTCGCCGTGCACGTCGATGACGAACTCGGTCGGCACGCCTTCACCGCCGGCACGGGCTACGCCGCCTGCTTCTGGGATCGGCAGCAGCACTTCCGGAGCCAGGGTGCCGGCGTCGCGCTCTTCGAGGAACTTACGGCCGATGTCCGGGAACATTGCATAGGTCAGCACATCCTCTTCGGACTTGGCCAAGGTGCCGATCTCGCCACGCAGCTTGGTCATTTCCGGCTTGAGCAGATCGGCCGGGCGTACGTCGATCACCTCTTCGCTGCCGATGGCCTGGCGGCGCAACTTTTCGTTAACGGTACCCGGCGCCTTGCCGTAACCGCCTTGCAGGTAAAGCTTCACTTCGTTGGTGATGGTCTTGTAGCGCTCGCCGGCCAGCACGTTGAAAAACGCCTGGGTGCCGACGATCTGCGAAGTGGGGGTTACCAGCGGCGGGAAACCCAGGTCTTCGCGCACACGTGGAATTTCTGCCAGCACTTCGCTCATGCGATTCAGTGCGCCCTGCTCCTTGAGCTGGTTGGCCAGGTTGGAAATCATCCCGCCCGGTACCTGGTTGACTTGCACACGGGTATCGACAGCCGTGAATTCGCTTTCGAACTGGTGGTACTTCTTGCGTACGGCATAGAAGTACAGACCAATCTCCTGCAACAGTTCCAAGTCGAGGCCGGTGTCGAATTCACTGCCTTTAAGCGCCGCGACCATCGATTCGGTGCCCGGATGGCTGGTGCCCCAGGCGAAGCTGGAGATCGCGGTGTCGATGTGATCGGCACCGTTTTCGATCGCCTTGAGTTGACACATCGCGGCCAGGCCGGCGGTGTCGTGGGAATGGATAAAGATCGGCAGGGTCTGCTCGGCTTTCAGCGCCTTGACCAGTTCGCCCGTGGCGTAAGGGGTCAGCAGGCCGGCCATGTCCTTGATCGCGATCGAGTCGCAGCCCATGGACTCCAACTGCTTGGCCTGGGCCACGAACGCCTCGATGGTGTGCACCGGGCTGGTGGTGTAGGCAATCGTGCCCTGGGCGTGTTTGCCGGCAGCTTTCACCGCTTCGATCGCCACCCGCAGGTTACGCACGTCGTTCATCGCATCGAAGATACGGAACACGTCGATACCGTTGACGGCAGCCTTGGCCACGAAAGCCTTGACCACGTCATCGCTGTAATGGCGGTAGCCCAACAGGTTCTGGCCGCGCAGGAGCATTTGCAGGCGCGTGTTAGGCAACGCGGCACGCAGTTTGCGCAGGCGCTCCCACGGGTCTTCCTTGAGGAAGCGCACGCAGGCATCGAAAGTCGCGCCGCCCCAGACTTCCAGGGACCAGTAGCCGACTTTGTCGAGCTTGTCGCAGATCGGCAGCATGTCGTCGGTGCGCATGCGGGTCGCCAGCAACGATTGGTGGGCGTCGCGCAGGATGGTGTCGGTGACGAAGATCTTTTTAGTCATTGGTATCTCCTCATAGCGACAAGTTTCAAGCTACAAGCTGCAAGAAAAAGCCAATCTGCTTTTACTTGCCGCTTGCCGCTTACAACTTGCAGCTGTTTTATTCATAAACCCGCATGTGCGGCGATGGCGGCGGCGATGGCCAGGGCCAGCTCTTCGGGTTTGCGCTTGATCGAGTAGTTGGTCAGCTCAGGATGGCTTTCCACGAAACTGGTATTGAACTGGCCACTACGGAATTCCGGATTACGCAGGATTTCCTGGTAGTAGGCGGCGGTGGTCTTCACGCCTTGCAGGCGCATATCGTCCAGGGCGCGCAGGCCGCGGTCCATGGCTTCTTCCCAGGTCAACGCCCACACCACCAGCTTCAGGCACATGGAGTCGTAGAACGGTGGGATGGTGTAGCCGGTGTAGATCGCCGTGTCGGTACGCACGCCGGGGCCGCCGGGGGCGTAATAACGGGTGATCTTGCCGAAGCTGGGCAGGAAGTTGTTCTTCGGGTCTTCGGCGTTGATGCGAAACTGCAACGCGAACCCACGGTGCTGGATGTCTTCCTGCTTGACCGACAACGGCAGGCCGGAGGCGATACGAATCTGTTCACGGACAATGTCGATGCCGGTGATTTCTTCGGTGATGGTGTGCTCGACCTGCACCCGGGTGTTCATCTCCATGAAGTACACCTCGCCCTCGGCGAGCAGGAACTCCACGGTACCGGCGTTTTCGTAGCCCACGGCCTTGGCGGCGCGCACCGACAGGTCGCCGATGTAGGCGCGCTGTTCGGGTGTCAACTGCGGACTTGGGGCAATTTCGATGAGCTTCTGGTTGCGACGCTGGATCGAGCAGTCGCGCTCGAACAGATGCACCACATTGCCGAAGCTGTCCCCCAGGATCTGCGCCTCGATGTGCTTGGGATTGACGATGCATTTTTCCAGGAACACTTCCGCCGAACCGAAGGCCTTGGTGGCTTCGGAAATAACACGGGGGAAGGCTTGTTCGAGTTCTTCGCGACTGTTGCAGCGACGGATACCGCGTCCACCGCCACCGGAGGTGGCCTTGAGCATCACCGGGTAACCGATGCGGTCGCCTTCGGCCAGCGCCTCAGCGATGTCCGCAACGTTGCCTTCGGTGCCGGGAGTCACCGGCACGCCGGCCTTGATCATGCTGCGGCGCGCTTCGGTCTTGTCGCCCATGCGGCGAATGACCTCAGCCGACGGACCAATGAATTTGATCCCACGCTCGGCGCAGATGTCAGCCAGTTCAGCGTTTTCCGACAGGAAGCCGTAGCCGGGGTGCAGCGCGTCACAACCGGTTTCCACGGCCAGGTTCACCAGCTTGCGCGGGTTCAGGTAACCGGCCAGGGGCTCGGCACCAATGCTGTGGGCTTCATCGGCACGCTTGACGTGCAACGCGTGACGGTCGGCGTCGGAATAGACCGCGACCGAGCGAATGCCCATCTCGGCGCAAGCACGCACGATTCGTACGGCAATCTCACCACGGTTGGCGATCAGGATCTTTTTTATCACTTGGAAATTCCCTTGAGCCGATTGCTGCGTTCTCCGCCCCTGCGGAGCGGGTCGGCGCGTGACCAAATGTTTCATGTCAGTCGCGTGACACACACTATGCCTCGCGGAGGATTAACAAAAATCAATAATTATTGGGTCGTGTATAAGTAAAGACTTATAGTTGATGTCACGATGGTCGGCGGGAGTGCTTGGATAATGCGTAAGTCATTGATGCGTATGACATTGCGTCAGTTGCAAATCTTCAATGAAGTCTGTGACTTGCGCTCTTATAGCCGTGCAGCCGAGGAAATGTCGCTTACACAACCGGCTGTCAGCCTGCAGATTCGACAATTGGAAGAGCTGATCGGCCAACCATTGTTCGATTACGTCGGCAAAAAACTCTACATGACGGAGGCCGCTGAGGCACTGCAAAAGGCCAGCCGAGATATCTTTGGTCGCCTGGAAAACCTGGATATGCAGCTCTCGGATATGCAGGGTTCGTTGCAGGGGCAGCTGAAACTGGCGGTGGAATCCAGCGCCAAATATTTCGTGCCACACTTGTTTGCCGCCTTCAAACGCCAGCATCCGGAAGTGCAACTGCATCTGACGGTGGTCAACCGTGCCCAGGTAATCCGCCGGCTGTCCGACAACCGTGACGACCTGGTGATCATGTCCATGGTGCCGCAGGACATGGGCCTGGAATTCCTGCCGTTCCTCAACAATCCGATTGTCGCCGTGGCGCCTCCCGATCACCCGCTGAGCCACCAAGGGCCGCTGCGCCTGCAAGACCTTGAGCCTTACACACTACTGCTGCGCGAGCCCGGCTCCGGGACGCGGCTGGCCTGCGAGGAGTACTTCAAGGAGAAACGCGTGCACTTCAACCAAACCGTGGAAGTGGCGTCAGCCGAGGCGCAGCGCGAGTGTGTGGTCGCAGGGCTTGGCGTGGCCTTGCTGACGCGCCACGCCTTGAACCTGGAACTGGCCACCGGCGGGCTCAAGGAGCTGCCGGTGGAAGAGCTGCCGCTGTACCGCAGTTGGTGCCTGGTGCAGGCCAAGGCCAAGCGCCTGTCACCGGTGGCCCATGCATTCCTGGGTTTTATCCGCAGCGAGCGGGTGCAGATCAGCGTGCTGGCTGAACGCTTCGCCGGGCTGCCAAGGGCGCCTGCCAGTGCAGTTCCGGATAGTCACTGAGGCTTTGGAGCAACTGGCGCTGTTCGCAGCGGTCTTCAATTGCACGACGGAACGCCATGCGGCGCTGGTCTTCCTGCTGACGACGGGTCTTGACGGTGCTGGTGCTGTCTTCGTATTGCCGGGCCATTTCGATTCTCCCAATGCGAGTACGGGGAGTACAGGATGGGCGCAGGGAATGACGGTTTGGTGGCGCGGGAATTACAGACTGATGAATCTTGCCGTATGACGCCTATTGGAACTGTGGGAACGGGCCCGCTCCCACATTTTTTGGCTGCGGCGCTTAGTCGTCGAGGGCTTTGACGGACTTGGGTGACAGACGCAGGCTACGCAGGCTGCGCTTGACGCTCTTGAGGTGATTGACCAAGCTCGGCCCGCGCGCCATCGCCACCCCCATCGCCAACACGTCGATCACCACCAGGTGGGCAATACGCGAAGTCAGCGGGGTATAGATCTCGGTGTCTTCATGGACATCGATTGCCAGGTTGACAGTCGACAGCTCTGCCAAGGGCGTCTGGCTCGGGCATAGGGTAATCAGCGAGGCGCCACTCTCACGCACCAGGTTGGCGGTGATCAGCAAGTCCTTGGAGCGACCGGACTGGGAGATACAAATCGCCACGTCTGTCGGCTTCAACGTCACCGCCGACATCGCCTGCATATGCGGGTCGCTGTAGGCCGCGGCGGTCAGCAGCAGGCGAAAGAATTTGTGCTGGGCATCCGCCGCCACTGCGCCGGAGGCTCCAAAGCCGTAGAACTCCACGCGCTGGGCCTGGGACATGGCTGTCACGGCTTTCTGCAATTCCACCGGATCGAGCTTTTCCCGCACTTCCATCAAGGTGTGCAGGGTGGTGTCGAAAATTTTCAGGCTGTAATCGGCGACGGAATCGTCTTCATGAATGGCGAACTGCCCGAAACTGGCGCCGGCCGCCAGGCTCTGGGCCAGTTTCAGTTTCAAGTCCTGGAAGCCCGAGCAACCGATGGCGCGACAGAAGCGCACGATGGTCGGCTCACTGATACCCACGCTGTGGGCCAGGTCTGCCATGGAACTGTGCATCACGGCCGCAGGGTCAAGCAGCACGTGATCGGCAACCTTGAGTTCCGATTTGCGTAACAGGTGGCGCGACTGGGCGATATGTTGCAACAGATTCAAAGGACAGGACTCTTGTTATTGGCAGACGCCAGGGATGTAGCAAGCTTGTAGTTATACTACAAGAATTGTTGGTTTGCCCGCCCAATGCATCACTAAATCCCTGCGTGACCCACTGAATCAACGGGCAGACCCCATGTAGCCCCGAAGTCGGCCTCGGCCCTGCTAAGAAAAATCCGCATTTTTGCGTAACAGGTCCGCGAATCCTTCGGCGTCCATGGGCCGACTGATCAAGTACCCCTGCACCTCGTCACACTGCTCGGCCCGCAGGAAATCCAGTTGCTGCTGATCCTCCACGCCCTCGGCCACGACCTTGAGCGCCAGCCCATGGGCCATGGCAATGATGGCACGGGTAATCGCCAGGTCTTCGCGGCCCACGCCCAGGCCCCGGATAAAGGTCTGGTCAATCTTCACGTAGTCCACGGGGATACGCTTGAGATAACTCAGAGAAGAGTAGCCGGTGCCAAAGTCATCAATCGCCAGCTTTACCCCCAGGTCCCGCAGTTGCTGGAACGTGGTGATGATGTGCTCGACACTGTCGAGCAATTGGCTCTCGGTCAGTTCCAGCTCCAGGTATTGCGGGGCCAGCCCGGTTTCCTCCAACACCTGGCGCACCAGGCTCACCAGCTTGCCTTGGCGCAACTGATGCACCGAAAGGTTGACCGACACCCGGATCGGCTCCAAGCCTTGTCGCTGCCACTCGCACGCCTGCCAACAGGCTTGGCGCAGGACAAACTCGCCCAGCGGCATAATCAACCCGGTTTCTTCCGCCAGGCCAATGAACTCGCCAGGCGGCACACTGCCCCATTGCGGGTGGTCCCAGCGCACCAGCGCCTCGGCGGCATTCATCTTGCCCGTGGCCAGGCACAACTTGGGTTGGTAGAACACGCTTAATTGTTGTTCATCAATCGCCTTGCGCAGTTGGTTTTCCAACTGCAGACGCTCAAGCGTGCTGGCTTGCAGGCTCTCGGTATAGAACTGGAAGTTGTTACCGCCCAAGTGCTTGGCATGCTGCATGGCGATGTTCGCTTGACTCACCAACGCAGAAATTTCCCGCGCATTGTCCGGCAACAGACTGACGCCCATCGAGGCGCTCACCACCAACTCATGCCCCTCCACCGTCACCGGGACACGCAGCTTGGAAAGCAGGCGTGTCGCAACTCGAGCCAGGCTGGACAGGTTGCCGTATGCGTCAAACAGCACCGCGAACTCATCACCGGACAGTCGCGCGATGGTGTCGGCTTCCGGCAGGGCGTTGGTCAAGCGTCGGGCGATCTTTTGCAGCAACTGGTCCGCGACCTCATGACCGAGGCTGTCATTCAGCAGTTTGAAGCGGTCCAGGTTAATGTGCAGCAACGCCAGGCTACGACCGCCCTGTCGCACACGCTGGTGGGCCTCGTGCAGGCGCTCGCGAAACAGCGAACGGTTGGCCAGGCCGGTCAACTCATCGTAATGCGTGAGATAGCGCATTCGCTCTTCGGATTCACGACGAGCCGACAGATCAGCGAAAAATCCCACTATATGGCTGACCTTTCCGCGCATATCACGCACTACATTCAATTGCAGCCATTGCGGGTACAACTCGCCATTCTTGCGTGCCTCAACCAGCTCGCCCTGCCAGGTACCGTGACGCAGCAAGGCCTGGCGAATCAGCGGGAAGTGACGCCGGGCATCGCGACTACACGGCAATTCGACGACATTGCGCCCCAGCATGTCGTCGATATCAAAACCGGTGACGCGGCTGAAGGCCTGGTTGATAGCAATCAGCACATAATCCGGATCAAGAATCACAATGCCCTCACTGGCAGCCTCGAACACTGTCGAGGCCAGGCGCTGCTGCTCCAGCGCCTTGCCCCGCTGATCAACACAGCTTTGCAGTTCGACCTGGGCTTCGCGCAATTGCTGCTCAACCTGGCGCCGCTGCTCGACCTCACGGATCAGCTTCTGGTTCAACTGCTCGCTGTGCCGGCGGGCCTGCTGCAAATGCTCGATCAACGCCTGCTTCTGGAAACGGCGCAGCAATCCACGCCGGCTCAAACGGCTGACCTGTCAAGCGAGCATGCGTAGGCCCAACCGTTAATCAGCATCAATAAAGAGGGGCGCGATGAGCCCTGGTACAGCAGGCATGTGCGCGCGACTGCCGATACCATGGCGTACTGTTTGTGGATAACCCGCGCAGGCGCCACCGAAGGGCTTGGCGGGTCAGTGCTAAAAGTCATAGGCAATGTTCTTATAATGGTGAGCCCCAACGTCGACGGAGCATACACAAGCGAACCGCCAGACCAAACTGCCACAGCTCATAAAATTATCGGGATAAACCGGCGCAAACCCCTGTGCCAGAAGGGTCAAGCAAGACAGGCCGTGGGCTGCGCGCGATGACTGGCCAGTCATCGCGGGGCAACGATCAGTGGCCCGCCCGGACGCTGTTCCGGCGTTTTTCCAACGACCACCCGGCATTGGGATTTGCCCCCCTTCACCCGGCACCCTAGAATGCGCCGATGCGCGATGATCTCTCTCTTTTGCTGAACTCCCTCAACGATGCCCAACGCCAGGCCGTAGCGGCCCCCGTTGGCCGTCAGTTGGTCCTGGCCGGCGCTGGTTCCGGTAAAACCCGAGTGCTGGTGCACCGTATCGCCTGGTTGATCCAGGTTGAAAACGCGTCCCCGCATTCCATCCTGTCGGTGACGTTCACCAACAAGGCCGCTGCCGAGATGCGCCACCGCATCGAGCAGTTGATGGGCATCAGCCCGGCCGGCATGTGGGTTGGCACCTTCCACGGCCTGGCACATCGCTTGCTGCGGGCCCACTGGCAGGAAGCAGGCCTGAGCCAGACTTTCCAGATTCTCGACAGCGATGACCAGCAACGTCTGGTCAAGCGGGTAATCCGCGAACTGGGCCTGGATGAACAGCGCTGGCCGGTGCGTCAGGCACAGTGGTTCATCAACGGCCAGAAAGACGAAGGCCTGCGCCCGCAACATATCCAGGCCAGTGGCGATCTGTTCCTGGCCACCATGCGCAGCATTTATGAAGCCTATGAAGTCGCCTGCCAGCGCGCCGGCGTCATCGACTTCTCCGAACTGCTGTTGCGCGCCCTCGACCTGTGGCGTGACAACCCAGGCCTGCTGGCGCACTACCAGAAACGCTTCCGGCATATCCTGGTGGACGAATTCCAGGACACCAACGCCGTGCAGTACGCCTGGCTGCGTCTGTTGGCCAAGGGCGGCGATAGCCTGATGGTGGTGGGTGACGACGACCAGTCGATCTACGGCTGGCGCGGTGCGAAGATCGAGAACATCTACCAGTACTCCGATGATTTCCCGGACGCCGAGACCATTCGACTGGAGCAAAACTATCGCTCCACCGCCGGGATTCTCAAGGCCGCCAACGCCTTGATCGCCAATAACACCGGACGCCTGGGCAAAGAATTGTGGACCGACGGCGGTGAAGGTGAGTCGATCAACCTTTATGCCGCTTTCAACGAACACGATGAAGCGCGCTACGTAGTGGAAACCATCGAAAGCGCCCTGAAAACCGGGCTGTCGCGCAGTGATATCGCCATTCTGTACCGCTCCAACGCCCAATCGCGGGTGCTGGAAGAGGCGTTGCTGCGCGAGCGCATTCCGTATCGCATCTATGGCGGCCAGCGATTCTTTGAACGTGCCGAAATCAAAAATGCCATGGCGTACCTGCGCTTGCTGGAAGGTCGTGGCAACGATGCGGCGCTGGAGCGGGTGATCAACGTGCCCGCGCGCGGCATCGGCGAGAAAACCGTCGAGGCGATCCGCGAACATGCGCGCCACAGCGATGTATCGATGTGGGAAGCGATGCGCCTGCTGATCGCCAACAAAGGCCTGACCGGACGCGCCGCTGGCGCCTTGGGCGGATTTGTCGAGCTGATCGAGAACCTCGCCGCCAAATGCCTGGAAATGCCACTGCACCTGATGACCCAGACGGTGATCGAGCAATCCGGACTGATCGCTTATCACGAAGCGGAAAAAGGCGAGAAAGGCCAGGCCCGGGTAGAAAACCTTGAGGAACTGGTCAGCGCCGCCCGCGCCTTCGAAAACAGTGAAGAAGACGCCGACCTGTCACCACTGGCAGCGTTCCTTGGCCATGCGTCCCTGGAAGCCGGCGATACCCAGGCCGACGAGCACGAAGACAGCGTGCAACTGATGACGCTGCACAGTGCCAAGGGCCTGGAATTCCCTTATGTGTTCCTGGTGGGCATGGAAGAAGGCCTGTTCCCACACAAGATGAGCCTGGAAGAACCGGGCCGGCTTGAGGAAGAGCGGCGCCTGGCCTACGTCGGCATCACCCGCGCCATGCAGAACCTGGTGATGACGTACGCCGAAACCCGTCGGTTATATGGCAGCGAGACCTACAACAAGGTCTCACGCTTCGTACGGGAAGTGCCGAAAGGACTGATTCAGGAAGTGCGGCTTTCCAACAGTGTCAGCCGTCCGTTTGGCGGCAACCAGCAGAAAAGCAACAGCAGCCTGTTCGCCGGCTCGGAAATTCCCGAGACGCAATTCAGCCTGGGGCAGCAGGTCAAGCATGCCATCTTCGGTGAGGGCGTGATCCTCAACTTCGAAGGCGCCGGGGCCCAGGCCCGCGTGCAGGTGAACTTCGCCGAAGGCAGCAAGTGGCTGATGGTGGGCTACGCCAAGCTGGAACCGATCTGAAACATTGCCCCAGATGATGGCCTACCCTTGTTTTCACAAGGGGCGGGCCAATATCTGTAAATAGTCCTACAGAACATTCGGATAGGGTCTTACGCAAAAGCCCGAAACATTATGTCGCTAGCCACTGTCACTACACCTGTGCAACATGGCGCGCGTGCAATCCACAAATGGGAATTCCCTTTATGAAACGTTTTCTTAGCATCGCCATGGCGTTGTGCATCGGCCTGACGATGAGCCTCGACGCCAACGCAAAACGCTTTGGCGGCGGTAAAAGCTCCGGCGCCGCGCCGAGCCACCAAACCAGCCAAATGGCGCCATCCGCCGGTGCCGGCGGTGCAGCCGCCACCGCAGGTGCGGCCGGTGCCGCAGGCGCTGCTGCCAAGGCCGGCGGTGCTTCGCGCTGGCTGGGCCCTCTGGCCGGTATCGCTGCCGGCGGCCTGCTGGCGTCCATGTTCATGGGCGGCGGCTTCCAGGGCATGCAGATCTTCGACATCCTGATCATGGCGGTCATCGCCTTTGTGATCTTCCGCTTTATCGCCGCCCGTCGCCGCAAGCAGCAGGAGCACCTGGCTCCAGCCGGCGCGCCAATGCAGCGTGAAGCGTTCGAGAACAAGCCTGCCATGGGCTCGATCTTCGGTGGTTCGGCGGCCCCGGCTGCAGCGCGCCCGGTGATCAACGCACCGGCCTGGTTCAACGAAGAGCGTTTCGTTGAAGCGGCCCGCAACCACTTCCAGTCCCTGCAGCAACACTGGGACGCCAATGAAATGGACAAGATCGCCGAATTCGTGACCCCGCAACTGCTGGAGTTCCTCAAGCGCGAACGTGCTGACCTGGGCGATGCGTTCCAGTCGACCTACATCGACGATCTGCGCGTACAGTTGGAAGGCGTGGATGACCGTGCCGACAAAACCATCGCCACCCTGACATTCAGCGGCGTGTCGAAGACCTCGCGTTTCGACCAGGGCGAAGTGTTCAGCGAAAGCTGGAACATGGAACGCCCGCAAGGTGACAACCAGCCTTGGCTGGTGGCCGGTATCCGCCAGAACGGCTGATCCCCACGCGCGTCGAGCAGTTGCTAAAAAAAACCCCGGACTTGTCCGGGGTTTTCTATTTCACGGTTGCACTTATAGCGAGCTACTGTATAAAACGCCCCTATAAACCGCGCCATCTAGCAAGAGGATCCCGGCCGTGGAAGAAGTTATCGAACAATTGCGTGAAGCCAACGAACCTGTACCGGTTCCTCTGGAACTGCCTGACGAAGATCAACTGGTGGAAGTCGAAGAACAGCTGTTCATCAACATCCCGTTTGTCTTCAAGGAATTCCTGCTGACCGTCAGTGATGTGGTCTACGGCAGCCTGGAGCCAGTGACCATTACCGACCCCGGCTCTCACACCTACCTGCCGGAAGTCGCCGCGACCGCCTGGGATATCGGCGTACCGCGCGAGTTGATCCCGATTTGCCAGGACGGTGACGACTACTACTGCGTTGAAGAAGACGGCACTGTGGTGTTGTGGTCCGGCGAAGAGGAACTGGTGACCGAAGAATCCTGGGAATCGGTATGGCATTGGGTGCGGGACGTCTGGCTGGAAAGCTGAGTCTCTATAGCGAACAAAGCCAGTCCGTAGCAGCTGTAGAACCTTGGCGAGAATCTGTCTGACACACCGCAGACACAGCCTCGCCAAGGCTCGACAGGTGTTACGCGATAGCGGCTTGCCCTTGTTCGGCGAGTTTCAAGACGGTATCTGCGCTCATCACCGACAACCAGCGGTCAATGCTGCGGCGTGTCCTTGTGGTTATCCAGGGTTTCCAGCAAGGCCACCTGCATTCGCGTATGCACGCGGATGAACCAGCGCCAGAGCACTGCAGACACGGTGGCGGCGACCACTGCAATCAACACCAGCAGCTTGTTGGTCGGCAAGATACTGGCCGACAAGGCAGCCAACAACAGGAAGATCACCAGCAGCGAGAGGATCGGGATCAGTTCAGCGATCACTCGTCGCACACGCTGGGTGTGGCGCCCTGCCATTTCCGGCTTCACGCTCATCTCCGCCAACAGCATCGACAACGCCTTGAGCTTGCGGTACGCGGCGATAAGGAATGGCAGCGACAGCAGCAGCGCCCCGCCCCAGATCAACGCTTTCTGCCAACCCGGATCACTGATCCAGCCTTCCAGATAACCGCCAATGCGCGCCGCGAAAAAGCTGCCGGCAAAGAAAATCGCGATCACCAGCGCCAGATTCACCCCCACCTGCAGGATAATCTTGCGGATAATGGACGCCAGCATCGCCCCTTCGCCCTGCGGCTGAATGCTGCGCAGCCATTCGCCATACATGCCGAACACCCGACTCACACGTTGCGGCACCACCGCCGCAATCTTCAATGACAGCGGATCCGCGCCGCGAATCAGATAGGGCGTTAACAGCGTGGTGATCACCGAAACGGCCACCGCCACCGGGTAAAGAAAATCGCTGGTGACCTGCAGCGTCATCCCCAGGGCCGCGATGATGAACGAAAACTCGCCAATTTGTGACAGCCCCATCCCCACTCGCAACGAGGTACGACCATCGTTACCGGCAATGAACGCGCCCAGACCGCAAGACAGCATCTTGCCCAACACCACCGCCACGGTAATCACTGCAATCGGCCAGGCGTACTGCAACAGGATTTGCGGGTCGAGCATCAAGCCGATAGCAACGAAGAAGATTGCACTGAACATATCGCGAACCGGTTCGATCAAGCGCTCGATTTTCAGCAACTGCCGAGACTCAGCCATGATCGCGCCGATCAGGAATGCTCCCAGGACCATGCTGTACTCCAGCTTCACCACCAGCAGGCAGAAACCGAAACACAAGCCCAACACGGTGATCAGCAGCATCTCGTTGCTTTCAAACCTGGCCACATAAGCCAGCAGTCGAGGCACCAGCAAGATGCCGATGACGAGGGCAACGATCATGAATAACGACAATTTACCGACCGTGGAAAACACTTCACCGGAGCTGACGGTGCCGCTGACAGCGATGCTCGACAGCAGCGCAATGATGCCTATGCCAAGGATGTCTTCAACAATCAGCACGCCAAAGATCAGCTGCGCAAAACGTTGGTCTTTCATCCTCAAGTCGTTGAGCGCCTTGACGATGATGGTGGTGGAGGAAATCGCCAGGATCGCGCCGAGGAACAGCGAGTCCATGGTATTCCAGTCGAACCACTGACCGATCTCGTAGCCAATCCAGATCATCAGGATGATTTCCAGAAAGGCCGCGATAAAAGCGGTGGCGCCGACCTTGAACAGCTTGCGCAGGCTGAACTCCAGGCCCAGGCAGAACATCAGGAAGATCACCCCCAGTTCGGCCAGGATCTTGATGGTTTCTTCGTCGTGGATCAGGCCGAATGGCGGGGTATATGGGCCGATGATGAACCCGGCAACGATGTAGCCCAGGACCACCGGCTGCTTGAGGCGATGAAACAGGATGGTGACGACCCCTGCTACCAGCATGATCACGGCCAAGTCCTGGATAAAACTGATGGCGTGCATGGCGAGGAGCTCCTTGAGGTGCCGGGGCTTTTCCCACTTCCATTCGCGCACGAAGACGATCGCAAAGAGCGGAAGGAAAAGTCTGCCTTGATCGTAAGAAAAGCCCTGAGAAGGGCTTTCGAAGGTTAACACCGCGACTTCCGGCAGAAAGCCGGTGCAATATATAGAAACAGATCGCTGCGCGCGTGACGACCAGCCGTGTCTCAGCGTCCGGTTAACACTGCAAAGATTCCAGCACCCGCAGAGGTGCCTCCCAACCAATGCCTACAACCGTGAGTGTGCTATGGAACCCGGAAACGCCCAGCTGTCGATGACGGTATTGATGACCCCTGATATGGCCAACTTCTCAGGCAATGTCCATGGCGGCACGCTGCTCAAGTACCTCGACGAAGTAGCCTACGCCTGCGCAAGCCGTTACGCCGGCCGGTACGTCGTAACGTTGTCGGTAGATCAGGTGATTTTCCGCGAGCCGATCCATGTCGGTGAGCTGGTGACGTTCCTGGCGTCGGTCAACTACACCGGCAACACATCGATGGAAGTAGGGATCAAGGTGGTCACCGAAAACATCCGCGAGCGCTCCGTGCGCCATACCAATAGCTGTTTCTTCACCATGGTCGCCGTAGACGACGACCGCAAACCAGCCGCTGTTCCACCACTGCAGCCGCAGAACAGCGAAGATCGACGCCGGTTCGTACAAGCGCAACAACGTCGGCAGATTCGCCAGGAACTGGAAAAACGCTACCGGGAAATCAAGGCCGACGCGCCTTAAAGGCCTATCGCGCTGGCTTCGAACCGCACGCGCGGATGGGCGATCCGATCCTGGGCCCGCACCAGTTCCAACTCGTAGCTGGCGCAGGCCTGGGTTTCCAGCAGCACTTCATGCACGGCCGCCGCAGTAAACTCGAAGGCGGCCAGCAGGCTGTCTCCCAGAAGCACTCGCGCCAGAAACAGGCCCGATGTGAGGTCACCCACACCTACCGGTTGACGAGGAAATGCCAGCAACGGCCGACGCAGATGCCAACTGCCTTCGACGGTCACCAACAACATCTCGAACCCTTCCGCCGGCTTGCCTGGGTAGTCCAGGTGCTTGACCAGCACCGCTTTGGGCCCGCGTGCCAGCAAGGCCCGCGCCATTCCCAGGCAATCGAGCAGCGATTGCGGTTTACGCCCGCTGAAGCTGTTCAGCTCCAGTTGGTTAGGGCATAAAAAGTCGGCCATGGCCGCGGCTTCGTCCAACAGGAAATCACTGACGTCCTGCGGCACGATGCAGCCTTTTTCCGGATGACCCATTACCGGATCGCAAAGGTACAGCGCCTTCGGGTTGACCGCCTTGATGCGCGCCACTCCCGTAAGAATCGCCCGCCCCTGGGCCGCACTGCCCAGGTACCCCGACAACACCGCGTCACAGTTGCCCAACTCACCAATCGCCGCGATACCTTCGACCAGCGCTGGAATTTGCTGCGGCGCCAACACATCGCCCGTCCATTGGCCATACTGGGTGTGGTTGGAGAACTGCACTGTATTCAGTGGCCAGACATTCACCCCGATCCGCTGCATGGGGAACACGGCGGCGCTGTTTCCGGCATGGCCGAAGACCACATGAGACTGGATCGCAAGCAGATGAGGTGTACGTTTCATGCAGGGGACTTCCGTAGAACCGTTGATTTCTGGCCGCGCAGTATGCGACTAAACGCAGCCTGTACGACAGACCAGCGTCGCAGTTAAGCTGCGCATACTTTGTTGGAGCTCATCGAATGCTGACCCTGGGAAATATCTTTGTGTTGATGCTGCTCGCAGCGGCCGCTGCCTGGGTGTGGCACAACCACGGCCTGCGCGAGCGTGCGCTGGAACGGGTCAAGCAGCATTGCGCCAAGCTCGACATCGAACTGCTCGACGGCGCAGTGGCCCTGAAGCGTATCGGTTTTGTGAAAGATGCCAATGGTCGGCGGCGGCTGGCGCGGATCTACAACTTTGAATTCACCGTGACCGGCGAAGCCCGTCACCCTGGCACCATCACCCAGTTCGGCGCCCACAGTGCGCAGATTGAACTGGCACCCTACCCGTTCGAGATCAAGACACCGCCACCCAGCGCGGAAGTGATTGAATTAAGCCAATGGCGCCAGGAACACAACAAAAGTCGTCATTGACGGCACTCAGCCAAGGCGTTCTGCAACACGGCAACATCCTGTGCCTGGTCGAAAATCAGCTCGATACGCGAGTCCCGGCGCCATTCGCTGAGTTGCCAATTGAGCGCCGCGTTATCCACAGCATTAGCTGAGATCCAGCCATCCACGCTGTGGATAACCAATTTTGCGCGTCGCCAATCCAGGGATGCCAGGCATTGCTGCAACCTGTTCGGATCGAACTGTTGGCTTGGATGCCAACGCCAACCAATGCTCCAACTGCCTTGCTGCGCCTGATGCAGACAGATCGGCAGCAACGGATCGCTCCAGATGGCCGGCATCGAGATCGGCCCTGCAGGCACGTCGAAGTTATCCACAGCTGCCCCCGGCAAAACGCTCACCCCTGGAAGCTGCGCCAAGGGCAAGTGCCCGCGGCACGTCCAGTAGCGTGGGCACGCGGGTAATTGCTCTTCAATAGTGTTGCGCTGCGTGGCGTCCAGCCCTTCTGCCTTGTTCAACACCAGCATGCCTGCACTGGCCAGGGCCTCACGCTGAGCAACAGGCAACGACCTGCCCGCCGCCAGCGCCTGGGCATCCAGTACCAGCACACACGGCTGCACCGCCAGCACGCCTTGCCAGGGTGCATGGCGCAATTGCTGGAGCAATTGTGCCGGGTGCCCCAGGCCTGAAGGTTCGATAAACAATCGGTCCGGCTTGGCCTTACGCAACAATCGCCCCAGTCCTACCTGAAAGGGAGCGCCATTCACACAACACAGGCAACCTCCTGCCACCTCACCCAGGGCAATACCGTCGTCATCGCGGGTCAGCAGCGCAGCATCCAGGCCAATCTGCCCGAACTCATTGATCAACACCGCCCAACGCTCGTTGGCCGGGCGTTGGGCGAGCAAATGCTGGATCAGGCTGGTCTTGCCGGCGCCCAATGGCCCGGCAATCACGTGGGTGGGAATGTTCTGCAGCATAAGGAATATATTCGGACCGTGTAGAGAGGCTTGATCCTACGCGGTTATGCCAACCAATCCAGCGTCAGAATCAGCCGTCGTTCATTGGCCGCCAGCGCTGGCGAGCGGTGAATCAAGCCAAAGCCTTCATTGCCGTGCCACTTCTCACCCTTGAGCAAAGCGACCTCACCACAGTGGATTTGCTCGATATGCTCTACGGGCTCAGCGTCTGCCTGGCTCAACCTGCGCCGGTCCATTACCCCCTCTCGCAACCATTGGCTGCCGATACCGGCATAGGTCGTAATCAGCCGCACAGGCACATGGTCGACGTGAAACCGCGGGCACATGGCTTTATCCAGCAGCCTGAGCCGCAAGCCAATGCGCCTGGCGCCGAGCAGGCACGCAAAAGCGCTGACCAGCCACGACACATCGGCGACGAATCCTTCATACCCCTCAAGATCCCGGAAGCCGCCAGCCAACCCTTGCAGATTCGGCTCAGCATCTTCCGCGTCCAACTCCAGCACCAGCGACTCGGCCAAAGGCTCGTCCAGCGACGCCAGCAAGGCGCCAAATTCGGCGATGTGCAGCGGTAACTGGCGCTGCCACAGTGCCAGGTTCACCCCGTTATCCAGAATCTCGGCGAGTGCCAGCGGCGTGTCGCCCCGGGTCTGGCGAATGACTGGGCGTAGTTGAATGACGGGAGCCAACATCAGGCGGCGACCTCCTCATACCAAGGGCCAAAAGGGTCGGCCAGCAAGCGCCAGCCTTCGACGCCCTCGGCCATTTCATCATCATTCAGCAGGCATGCATCGAGTTGTGCCGTCAGTTGGGTGAAATCGATGTTCTGCCCGATAAACACCAATTCCTGGCGGCAGTCGCCGGTGGACGGCGTCCAATTCTTCATGATCGCTGCAACGTTTTCCTCGTCTTGCGGCCACTGGCTCTTTGGCACGAAGCGCCACCAGCGCCCGGCGAAGCCATGGCGCATCAGGCCACCTGCCTGGGACCAACTGCCAGCGTCCTGATGCTTGCTGGCCAGCCAGAAGAAACCTTTGGAGCGCAGCAGTTTGCCGTTGGTCCAGGGGCGATCGATAAAGTCGAAGAAGCGCTGGGGGTGGAACGGGCGACGGGCCCGATAGGCCGTGGACGCGATGCCGTACTCTTCGGTTTCCGGCACATGTTCGCCGCGCAATTCCTGCAACCAGCCCGGCGCCTGGGCCGCGCGGTCAAAGTCGAAGCGCCCGGTGTTGAGGATTTCAGCCAACGGCACTTCGCCCATCACCATCGGGATAATGCGTGCCTGGGAATTGAGGCGCTCCAGGATAGCCACCAGTTCCTCGCGCTCGCGGCTGCTGATCAGATCAATCTTGCTGATCAGGATCACGTCGGCAAACTCGATCTGTTCGATCAGCAAATCCGTAATGGAGCGTTCGTCGTCTTCACCGAGGGTTTCGCCTCTGGAGGCCAGGCTTTCAGCAGCCTGGTAGTCGAGCAGGAAGTTCATGCCGTCGACAACGGTGACCATGGTGTCCAGGCGCGCGATGTCCGCCAGGCTCTGGCCATCTTCATCGCGAAAGGTGAAGGTTTCAGCCACCGGCAGCGGTTCGGAGATACCGGTGGACTCGATCAACAGGTAATCGAACCGACCGTCCCTGGCGAGTTTTCCGACTTCAACGAGCAAGTCTTCGCGCAAGGTGCAGCAAATGCAGCCGTTGCTCATCTCCACCAGTTTTTCTTCCGAGCGATTGAGGGTGACGTCCCGCTGGACTTCACCGCCATCGATGTTGATTTCGCTCATGTCGTTGACGATCACCGCCACCCGCAGGTTGTCGCGGTTACGCAGGACGTAGTTGAGCAGTGTGCTTTTACCGGCGCCGAGAAATCCGGACAGCACGGTAACGGGGAGACGCTCGGTCATCAGGTTTTCCTCATCAGGTTGGCCGGTCAAATCGCCCGTTGGTGGCGTTCGCGCAGCTCTTCACGTTCTTTGGCTTCGATGCACAGCGTGGCGGTGGGCCGCAGCAGCAGACGATTGAGGCCGATGGCTTCGCCGGTCTCGCGGCACCAGCCGTATTCACCGCGCGCCAGGTGCTCCAGGGCTTCGTCGATTTTGTCCAGGAGCTTTTTTTCCCGCTCCAGCAAGCGCAGTTGCCACTGACGCTGTTCTTCGGCGCTGCCAACATCGGCCGGGTCGCTGCTGGGTTCTTGTTCGCGCAGCACCATGAATTGGGTTTCGATTCGCGCTTGCAGGTCGTAGCGTTGGGCTAGCAACAGCTCGCGGAAAAAACCTTGCTGGGCTTCATTCATGTAATCGGCGGGCGATTGGGCGAGGAGGTCTTGTTCGGTCATCGGGGCAGGTTCACGGTTCGGCTGTACTTTGATGTTATAGTATAACAGTGCAAACAAGCCAACTTCCTCTTGCTCGTCACGACGAAGGGCGCAATGCTGAGGCCCTTCAATACTGCGGAAAACCCCATGAAATACCTGTTGTGCTGCCTGTTGCTGATAGCTGCGACCCAGGCCAGCGCCCAAATGCCCAGTCCGTTGGCCAACTGCACGCGCAGCGCCAACCTGCTGGCTTGTGTTGATGCCCAGGGCAATGCCTACAGCGTCGCAACGCTTGGCAACATCACGTATTTGCGGGGGTTCGAAGTGGTGGGCAAACGCTACTGGGCCCAGACCAACAGCCGCTACGGGCAACTGACATTCTTCACCGGGCTGGCCAGCGATGGTGAAGCGTGGGTCGGCTATACGCGGCGGGTGGGTTGGACCACGATCAACCGGTTTTCAAGCTCCGCAGGCGCCAGGGCCAAGTTCACTTGCAACCGTCTCTCCGGCTGTTAGGCCTGGGCTTTCTTCTGTTCCTGGACCCAGGCCATGTAGCTGTTGATCGGCGGATTGTTCTGAAAGTAGCGCTGCAAGCCTTCAAACAATCCATCCGCTACTGCCTTCTGATGGCGGGCAGTGACGAGCCGCTGGCTGTCGCGGGCGTTGGAGATGAACCCGGTTTCCACCAGGATTGACGGCACGTCCGGTGACTTGAGCACGGCGAATCCAGCCTGCTCCACGCGTTTTTGATGCAATGTGGTAATGCCCGCCAGGCTACCGAGAACGGTGTTGCCCAGTTGCAGGCTGGCAGCGATGGTAGCGTTCATCGACATATCGAGAATTACTCCAGCGAGCATCGGGTCTTTATCCGCGAGACTCAGCAAGCTGGTGGCGCCGAGCAAGTCAGCGCCGTTTTCCCGTTGCGCCATGAAACGCGCAGTCGCCGAGGTCGCACCGCCTTCGGACAAGGCATACACCGAGGCGCCGGAGGCAGTCAGCCTGGGCGCTGCATCGGCGTGTATTGAAATAAACATGTCGGCGCTGTGCTTGCGGGCAATCTCCACACGCTTGCGCAACGGCACGAAGAAATCAGCATTGCGTACCAATTTCACATCAAAGCCTTTCTCGCGCTTCAACCGCTTGGCCAGCAGTTGCGCGATAGACAGCACCACGTCCTTTTCTCGCTCACCCTTGGCCCCGACAGCGCCCGGGTCTTTGCCGCCGTGGCCGGGATCGACCACAACAATGATGTCGCGCCGGGGATGCGCCCGGTCCACCGGCGCGCTTGGCTTGGCGATCGACACCGGCGCCTGTGCGACGCTGGTCAGATCCAGTACCAATCGATGTCCTTGCCGTTCCTGGGGCGGCAAAAGAAAGCTGTTGAGCTGCATCGGCGCGGCAAGATCCAGCACGATCCGTGTGTCGCTCTTGCCCAGGTGGCCAGTACGAATGGAGGTAATGCCGCTGTTGGCCAGCGCCAGTTGGCCGAGATCACCGCTCAGAACCGCGCCGTTCAAATCGATGATCAATCGCTCGGGCGCGCTCAGGGAGAAGGTTTTGTAACTCACCGGCCCGCTGAGATCCAACACCAGCCGCAGTTTGTCCTCGGAACGCCACAAGCGAGCATTGCGAATCTGTGTTGCACAAGCCCCGAAAGGTAACGTGAACACCGCGCTGGCCAGCAACAGGTTGAGAAGTTGGCGTCTGTGCATGGAATACACCGCAGAAAATAATCGTCGATTGAATTGTTATAATATAACATGTACTTCTATTTTCAACGATGGACCCGCTCATGAACGCGCTGACTCTGCCAGATATCGCCGCGCAGGCTTCACGCCAAGCCTTGCCGCTCGACTGGGTGGGCATGTGCGGCATTGCACTGCCCATCCTGATCGACGGCCAGCACCTGAACGCAAAGATCGATGCAGGCGTGTCTCTAGACGATGGCGAGGCGCGAGGTATTCACATGTCGCGCTTGTACCTGGCGCTGGAAATGCTTGAGCAGGACGATTTGCGTCCCGCTCTTCTGCGGCGGGTATTGCAGCGCTTCCTTGATAGCCACACAGGCTTGTCGAGCAACGCCTACTTGCGGATCCACGCCGATCTGCTGCTTAAGCGTCCCGCACTGGTGAGCCCTTTATCCGGTTGGAAGAGCTACCCGATCAGTATCGAAGCCCGCCTGGAAAACCAGATGTTCCACGTGGAACTAAAAATCGACGTACTTTACTCCTCCACCTGCCCTTGCTCCGCTGCCCTCGCTCGACAGTTGATTCAGCAGCAATTTGTCGAGGATTTTGCCAACACCCCGTTGCACCACGCCGATGTCCTGACGTGGCTCGGCAGTGCAAAAGGCATCGTGGCCACGCCGCATAGCCAGCGCAGCAGCGCCCAGCTACATATTCATCTGAACAACCGGCAGCCCACGCTGCCGCTGGCAGACTTGATCAACGATGCCGAAGCTGCCCTCGGCACAGCCGTGCAAACCGCCGTAAAACGTGCCGACGAACAGGCCTTCGCCCTGGCCAACGGTCAGAACCTGATGTTTTGTGAAGACGCCGCTCGCCGTTTGAATTTCGCACTGAAACGTTCAGATGCGGTCAGCGCCTTTCACCTTAAAGTCATCCATGCCGAAAGCCTGCACGCACATGATGCCGTGGCCGAAAGCCGCTGGACGAGAGCAGCCCTATGATCAGTTGCACGCAGTTGCGCTGGGGTGCCCCAGGCCAACCGCTGACACCTGCTGTCGATATTGAGTTGGGCAAAGGCAGTCTCACCGGTGTTATCGGCGCCAACGGCTCGGGTAAAAGCAGCCTGTTGAAAGTTATCGCCGGGTTGCAAAAGCCCTTGGCCGGAACCGTCACGCTGGAGGTTTCGCGGCGCGGCGGCCTGTCGTTCCTGCCGCAACAGCAATTTCTGGATCGCCAGTTTCCCATCACCCTGCAAGAGTTGGTGGCCGCAGGATTCTGGAGTAGCCAACATTCACCTCAGCAGCGCCGCCAGCGCCTGCACGCAGCATTGCAAGCCTGGTGCCTGGACGGCCTGGAGCAACGGCCCTTGATGGCGCTGTCCGGGGGCGAATTGCAACGTGCCCTGCTCGCTCGTCTCAGCCTGACCGAGGCGCCGGTATTGCTGCTGGACGAACCCCACGCCGCCCTTGATGAAGGGGGTCAAGACCTGTTGTGGAAACACATCCACACCTGGCATGCCGAGGGGCGAACCCTGGTCGTGGTCTGCCATGACTTGGCCGCCGTGCGCCAACATCTGCCCCAGGTATTGCAGATAAAAAGCAGCGGCTGCGTGCTGGCGCCCAGTAAAGAGTTGATCCTCCAGCAACCTCAGATGCGGGTCGCATGATGCAGTTTGCGGCCCACCTCTGGATGCCCTTCCACGATTTTGTCTTCATGCGCCGCGCCCTGCTGGGTGGCCTGGTGCTGGCCTGCAGCACTGCGCCGCTGGGGGTGTTCTTGATCCTGCGACGCATGAGCCTGATCGGCGATGCCGTAGCGCATGGCATTCTGCCCGGCGCTGCGCTGGGCTTCTGGTTTGCTGGCCTGAGCCTGCCGGCGTTGACCCTTGGCGGCCTCGGCGCCGGCCTGAGCATGGCCGGCCTCGCCGCCTGGATCACCCGCCGGACCGGCCTGCGTGAAGATGCCAGCCTGGCCGCGATCTATCCGATTTCCCTGGCACTCGGCGTGCTCATCCTGGGCATGGCCGGCAAACGCCTGGACCTGCTGCATCTGTTGTTCGGCTCGGCGCTGGCAGTAGACGGGCCGACTCTGACGGGAATGCTTTGGGTTTGCGGTGTCAGCCTGTTGGCCATGGCATTGATCTACAAACCGCTGCTGCTGGACACCCTCGACCCACTCTTCCTGCAAACCGTCAGCCGGCTCGGCCCCCTGGCACACGGTTTGTTCCTGACCCTGGTTGTATTGAATCTAGTCATCGGTTTCCAGGCCATCGGAGCGTTGATGGTGGTCGGCCTGATGATGCTGCCAGCAGCCGCGTCCCGCTTCTGGAGCCGGCGCCTGCCTGCATTGATCGCCATATCGGCGGTGATGGGATGCCTGTCGGTATGGCTGGGTTTGTTGTTGTCGTTCTACTACTCGCTGCCCAGCGGCCCGGCGATCGTGCTGGTGGCTGGCAGTGGGTATCTGCTGTCTGTAGTTCTCGGCCCGGTGCATGGCTTGCTGCGCCGCCCACCCTTGCTTACATCCCAATGAGGTGTTTCCCGATGCGCACTTTCCTAGTGCTGTTCAGTGTGTTACTGCCGCTATCGTTCATGCCGGCCCAGGCCGCCGATAAGCTGCAAGTGGTGACCAGCTTCAGCATCCTGGCCGACATTACCCAACAGGTCGGCGGCGACCATATCCAGATCAGCAATATGGTCGGGCCGGACGCTGATGCACATACCTATGAACCATCTCCTGACGATGCCAAGTCACTGCTCAAGGCGCGTCTCATCATCAAGAACGGCCTCGGTTTCGAGCCGTGGCTGGAGCGTCTGGTCACCAGCACCGAAACCCGGGGCACGCTCGTCACCGCCAGCAAAGGCGTCATTGCCCGAACCCTGGAAGAAGACGGCGATACCATTCCCGACCCGCACGCCTGGCACAACCTGGCGAATGCCGAAATCTACGTAAACAACATCACCAAGGCACTGGTGGCCGCCGACCCCGCCAACCAGGCCGATTACCTGCGCAACAGCGAGACCTACCTGAAACAGATCTACCGCTTGCTGGCCGAGGCCAATGCCAAATTCAGCTCACTGCCGCCCGGCAACCACCGTATTGTCACGTCCCATGATGCTTTCGGTTATCTGGGCCAGGCCTACGGTATCGACTTCATTGCGCCGCAAGGCCTGTCCACCGAGCGCGAACCGTCGGCCGCCGAAGTGGCTGCGCTGATCACGCAGATCCGCAAGGACAAAGTCAAAGCGGTATTTATCGAGAACATCAAGGATTCACGCCTGCTCAAGCAGATTGCGCACGAAAGCGGCGCGCGGATCGGCGGCACTTTGTATTCGGATGCCCTGTCAGCCGAAGGTCCGGCAAGCACCTTCACTGGGTTGTTCGAGTACAACCTCAACACCTTGTACGACGCCTTGAGCCAGCCATGACGCTGACGATGCTCGATCTGGAAGCGGCCGCCCTGGGCGCCTGTTTTCCCCTCGATCCGATACTCGATGCCCTGGCGTGGAACAGCGCAGGCCTGATAGCGGCCATCGCTCAGCAGCACGGTAGCGGTGAGGTCTTGATGCTGGCCTGGATGAATCGCCAGGCCCTCGACGAGACCCTGGCTACCCGGCAAGTCTGCTACTGGTCACGCTCGCGCAAACAGCTCTGGCGCAAGGGCGAAAGCTCCGGTCACCGGCAACGGTTGATAGAAGCCCGCCTCGATTGCGACGGCGATGCCGTGTTGTTGATCGTCGACCAGCAGGGTCCGGCCTGCCATACCGGGCGCCCGAGCTGCTTCTACAACGCCATCGAAAACGACCAGATTCATATCATCACCGCCCCCCTCAAGGAGCCCGCCGCATGATCCGCAAGAACCCTTCCGGCGATCTGCCAGTGATTGCCGAGTCGGCCTATGTCGATAAAACCGCGATCATTTGCGGCAAAGTCGTCATTGGCGAGAACGTGTTTGTCGGCCCCTACGCCGTAATCCGCGCCGACGAGGTCGACGCCAATGGCGACATGGATCCCATCACCATCGGCGCCAATTCCAATATTCAGGACGGCGTGGTGATTCATTCAAAATCCGGTGCGGCGGTGACTATCGGTGAGTTCACCTCCATCGCCCACCGCTCCATCGTCCACGGTCCATGTACTGTCGGCGATCGCGTCTTTATCGGTTTCAACAGCGTGCTGTTCAATTGCGTGGTGGGCGATGGCTGCGTGGTGCGACACAACTCGGTCGTGGATGGCCGCGACCTGCCCGCGGCATTCTACGTACCTTCGACCACACGCATTGGTCCCAACACCGACCTGTCGCTCTATCCGCCTGTGAGCGTCAGCGCCTCGGAGTTTTCCGAAGATGTGGCCCGCACCAACGTCGACCTGGTGCGCGGCTACAAAGCCCTGCAAAACGAGTTCTGAGCATGAATAGCCTGCTTATTCGCAACGCCCGCCTGGTCAATGAAGGTCAGGAATTCGACGCCGACCTGCTGGTCGCCAACGGCCGCATCGAAAAAATCGCCCCCAGCATAGAGGGGCAAAACGCCCCCATCGAGATCGACGCCCAAGGCCAGTGGTTGCTGCCAGGGATGATCGACGACCAAGTGCATTTCCGGGAACCCGGTGCGCCGGACAAAGGAAGCCTCTACAGCGAATCCCGCGCAGCGGTGGCCGGCGGAATCACCAGTTTCATGGATATGCCCAATACCCAGCCAGCGACATTGACCCTTGAGGCCCTGGCCGACAAAAAGGCCCGGGCCGCTCGGTACTCGGCAGCCAACTATGGTTTCCACTTCGGTGTGAGCAACGATAACCTCGACATCGTCGCAGCGCTCGACCCGCGGAAAGTGGCCGGGGTCAAAGTCTTCATGGGTGCATCCACCGGCAATATGCTGGTGGACGACCCCCGGGTCCTGGAACGTCTGTTCGCGCAAGTGCCAACCATCCTGCTGGCCCACTGTGAGCACACACCGAGCATCCAGGCCAACGAACAACGGTTCAGCAACCGCTTCGGCGAAGCCATCCCCGCCGTCGCACACCCGCTGATCCGGGATGCCGAAGCCTGCTATCGATCTTCATCGCTGGCAGTAGAACTCGCCCGCCGTCATGGCACACGCCTGCATGTGTTGCACCTGACCAGCGCTCGGGAACTGGCGCTGTTGGAGGACAAACCTCTGGCGCAAAAACGCATCACCGCTGAAGTCTGCCTGCATCACTTGCTGTTCGATGATCGCGATTACGCGCGCCTGGGCCACCAGATCAAATGCAATCCGGCGATCAAGACCCGCGCTGATCGTGACGCGCTACGCCAGGCTTTGCTGAGTAACGTCCTGGATGTGATCGGCACTGACCATGCACCCCACACCTGGGCCCAAAAACAGCTGCCCTATCGCCAGGCGCCTTCCGGTCTGCCGTTGGTACAACACGCGCTGCCGGCGCTGCTGGAATTGGTGGCCGACGGCTTGCTGCCCCTGACAACCCTGGTTGCCAAGACCAGCCACCGGGTTGCAGACCTGTTCGCCATCCGCGACCGTGGTTATCTGCGCGAAGGTTATTGGGCCGATCTGGTGCTGATCAAACCCGAGCCCCACGGCAAGCCGGTGAGCAGCCAGCCGATCCTCGGCCGTTGCGGCTGGACACCGTTCGTCGAGCGCAGCTTTCGCCATAGCGTCAGTACGACGCTGGTTTCCGGCTGTTTGGCTTGGCATGAGGGGCAAGTGCAGGACAGTTGCCAAGGCCTGCCTCTGCACTTTCAGCGTTGATCTACGATGTTCCTGTGTAGGGCAACTGCTATCAGGCTCTTGGCTTGACGGCTCCGCAATCGCTGCCCAGCCATTGGGCATGCGTATCCAGGCTGCCGTTCTGCTGGACGCCCGTGGCATTGAAGGTACCGTTGACCGTTGTGGTGAAGACCTTCTGACTCTGGAAGGTCGCCACCCCGGTGCCCTGGGCTTTCGGGCAACTGAAGCGGAACTTCCACTGGTTGCCGGTCTTATCCGTCACTTCCTGTTTGCAACCCGATTGCGGGTCGGTCAAGGGGATCGAATCAGACGCCACCTGGGCCGGTGTCAGGCAGACCTGGACACCTTTGCCGGCCATGGTGATGCCTTGCTTTTCCAGCATCGCGCGCTGTTCCGGGGTCATCTGTTGTTTCAATTGCCCGAGAATCAGCGACAGGTCCGGCAAGTTCTGGTTATCGACTTTCATGTTGCTGGTAGTCAACTCCCACAACCCCGGCGCCAACATCTGCGCCTGTGCCGCCACAGGCAGCGCCAGACCAACAACCATGGCCAAACCAAGCAGACGAGCATTCATCGGGTAACTCCTGGGTAATTGTCGGCGTTAGACGCCGTAAAGCTGCCAGTGTTGCACGGCGAATAAAATAGCGACATTCGTCGCCGAACATGGTCTGTTAGGCATTGGATTGTCAGGAGTAACGTCGTCCATGGATTTTTTTGGCCCGCACCTGCTTGGCTACCTGATCGCAACCCTGCATTTTCTCGGTTCCCTTGCCGCCATCCATGCGGTGCTGACCGTCAGGACCGCTCAAGGCTCGATTGCCTGGGCACTGTCGTTGATGTTCATGCCTTACCTGACGTTGATTCCCTACCTGATCTTTGGTCGCAGCACGTTCGACGCCTATATCCAGGCCCGTCGCCAGGCCAATCAGGAAATGCACAAGGCAATTACCGAATTGAACTGGCGGCCCTGGGTCGAAGAAGCCCTGACCGCCCGCAACTCTCGTGCCTACGCGTCGCTGCGCGCCATGCCCAAGCTGGGGCGCATGCCGTGCCTGGCGAACAATCAGGTGCGCTTGCTGGTAAATGGCGACGCCACGTTCAGCGCGATCTTCGAGGCGGTCCGCTCGGCAAAGACAGCTGTGCTGATGCAGTTTTTTATCATCCATGACGACCAGCTCGGGCGCCAACTGGCAGATTTGCTCAAGGAAAAAGCCGCCCAGGGTGTAGCCATTTACGTCCTGTATGACCGCGTCGGCAGCCACTCCCTGCCCCATCGCTATGTGCAATCCCTGCGTGAATCCGGGGTGCAGATCAAGGCCTTTGCCACCCGCAGCGGATGGCTCAACCGCTTTCAGGTCAACTTTCGCAATCACCGCAAGATTGTCGTGGTGGACGGCGTTACCGGGTTTGTGGGCGGGCACAATGTGGGCGACGAATACATGGGCAAGAAACCGCCACTGGCACCGTGGCGCGACACCCACGTGCAAGTCAGCGGCCCGGTGGTGGCCTGCTTGCAAGAGTCGTTCGCAGAAGACTGGTTCTGGGCAGCACGGGAACTGCCGCCGTTGATCTTGCCCGACACCTATGCCGATGACGGTGTGCTCTGCCAGTTGCTGGCCAGTGGCCCGGCTGACGCGTACGAAACCTGCTCGCTGTTTTTCGTCGAAGCCATTCACGCAGCGACCGAGCGCGTGTGGATCACCAGCCCCTACTTCGTTCCGGATGAAGCCGTATTCGCCGCATTGAGGCTCGCCGTGTTGCGTGGGGTGGATGTACGCCTGCTGCTGCCTTCGCGAGCTGACCACCGCATTGTCTATGCCGCGTCCAGCCTGTATGCGATCGAAGCGGTGCGCGCAGGCGTGCGGGTGTTTCGTTATATACCCGGCTTTTTGCATCAGAAGGTAGTGCTGGTGGACAGCGAAATCAGCGCCATCGGCAGTGCGAATCTGGACAACCGCTCATTCCGGCTGAATTTTGAAGTGATGCTGCTGACGGTAGACCAGGCCTTCGCCAGCGAAGTGGAGCATATGTTGCTGGATGACTTCGCCCAGGCTCACGAAACCAGCCAGGAAGAAAGCCACCAGACCCGCCGCCTGCAACAACTGGGCATGCGCGTGGCGCGTTTGATTTCACCGATCCTATAAGTTGCGCCGCCCCAAAATGTGGGAGCAAGCCTGCTCCCACACAAGCCTTCAGCGGTACAGGTCTTCCCGTGTCCAGGGCAATTCATGGCTGCCATCAGCATGGGGTTTGACCGCCAGGATCTGATGCAAATTGATCCAGCCCCTGGCAAACGCATACGCACAGCCCGCCAGGTAAACGCGCCAGATGCGCAACGCTTGCTCCGGTACCATTTTTTTCGCCGCTTCCAGGTTGTCTTCCAGGCGCTCGCTCCAATGGTCCAGGGTGCGCGCGTAATGCAGGCGCAGGCTTTCCACATCGACCACTTCCAGGCCCACTTCGCTGATTTCGGCGCTGATCATCACCAGGTGCGGCAACTCACCGTTGGGGAACACATAGCGCTCGATAAACTCACCGGCGCCGCGCCCCACCGGACGGCCATCGGTGTGTTTGGCGGTAATCCCGTGGTTGAGCACCAGGCCGCCTTCGCGCACCGCACCGAACAACGTCTGGCAGTACTGCGCCAGGTTAGCGTGGCCGACGTGTTCAAACATGCCGACGCTGACGACCTTGTCGAACCGCCCGTCCTGCGGCAGGTCGCGGTAGTCGAGCAGTTGCAGTTCCACCTGATCCTCAAGGCCATCCTCGATTACCCGCGCCTTGGCCAGCTCCAGTTGTTCCTGGCTCAGGGTGATACCGAACACCTTGACGCCAAACTCCCGTGCGGCATAACGCGCCAACCCGCCCCAGCCGCAACCGACGTCCAACAGATACTCCCCGGGCTGCAGTCGCAATTTGCGGCACAAGTGACGGAATTTATCTTGTTGGGCCTGATCGAGGGATTCACTGCCGGTTTCGAAATAACCGCAGGAATAAGCCATGTCGCGGTCCAGCCACAGTTGGTAAAACTCGTTCGACAGATCGTAGTGATAGGAAATGGCCGCTGCGTCCGTGGCCTTGTCATGGACCGATCGAACCGGCGAAGTATCCTGGTCATCATCGACCAGCGCATGGCTCAGTTCATCACACAGCCGGATGACTTCGGCGATGGATCCTTCCAACTCCAACTTGCCCTCGACGAAGGCTTCGCCCAGTGAATTGAGTGTGGGGTGGGTCAGTTGCGCCACCATCACCGGATCCTTGACCACGATCGTGACGCTGGGCTCCGGGCCCAGGTTGAATTCATGGCCGTCCCAGAGTCGCAAACGCAGCGGAAGCTGAAGATTCTGTAAGGCCGGTGGAAGTTGCGCAAGCATGTGTAGTCCCCCTTTGTTTCAGACGTCTGAAAATGAGGGTAGACCATCCAAAGAAAAGTAGCAGGCTATCGATTTAATCGCCGATGTCTAAGACGCCCGGCGTTGCAGCAAACCGTCCTGAACCCATTGTTTCAACCACGTAGCAGCTTGCAGCGATGCACCCTCTTGATAAGTGACTGCCAATTCGGCGCACAGTTCTGAAAAAGTCCACGCGCTATCGACCATGCCAGCCAGCGCGTAAGCCTCTGCAGGTTCCAGGCTGCGGTAGCGACACACCTGCTGATCACGCCAGACCAGGCAAGCTTGCGCCAACGCCAACAGCTGGCTGCCGGGAAAATCTGTCTGATCCTTGACCGAACGCCAAATGGCCAGGCTGTTGAAACGGCAACACAATGATTGCACCGAAGGCACCCATTGCACCTGAAGCCCCGGCCACGCCTCAGGCGCTAGCGCTGCCATGTCAGCAAGTGTCAGCGGTTGGCCTGGCGGCGCATCAAACGCAAGCGTAAAAGCCCATTCAAGCCGTGCAAGCTCCACCAATGGCGCACTCTGCTGCGCGATCAGATGCTCAGCGATAAAGCCTGCAAAACGCTGCCCCAACCAGCGCAAGCTGAAATGCCCGGAGGGATAAACGCGCACATACGCCTGCACCAGCGCGATAAATTCTTCGTCTCCCAGCCAATGCCACACCGCCGGGAAATCCCCTTGCATCACCTCCAGCAAGCGGGCCCTGTAGGCGTTGTGATAAATCGCAAGCCCGGCGTCGACGTCCAGGCTTGGGCCACCGATCAAGCTCGTGCGCAGATCCTGGTTTACGCCGCTGTCTTCTGCCATCAAGTGCTGTTCGAACGCCAACTGCCAATCGATCAGGCGCATAACGACCTCCGCGCCAAGGCCATGGCGCCCAGCTCACGCGCCTTTTGCAGCTCTGCGAGCAGCTCGGAAAACGGCGGGAAATGGTCATCGCGTTCCAGCAGCGTCGACACTGGGCCAAGGTGTTCCAGTGTCTGTTGATAGAGCGTCCACACCGGATCGCACACCGGGTGATCATGGGTGTCGATCACGTAATCGCCATAATCCATATGCCCAGCCAGATGCAGTTGGCGAATACTGCGCGGCGCCAGGTTGCGAATAAACGTCCAGGCATCAAAGCCATGGTTTCGCGAGCTGACATACACATTGTTAACGTCCAGCAGCAGCTCGCAACCGCTGAGATGGCTCAAGGCGTTGAGAAATTCCCACTCGGTAAATTGATCAGCCCTGGAGCGCACATAGCTGGAGACGTTTTCCAGTACCAATGGCCGTTGCAGCACCTCTTGCACCTGCAACACGCGAGCGGCAACGTGATAAAGGCTTTCTTCGGTGTAAGGCAATGGCAGCAGGTCATGCAACTGGTGTGCATTGCCACGGCTCCAGCACAGGTGATCCGATACCCACGCCGGATTGACCCGGTCGGCCAGTTGCTTGAGTTGTTTGAGGTAGTCCTGGTCCAGCGCATGGGGGCCACCTATAGACAGTGACACGCCATGCATCACCAACGGGTAACGCTCGGCGATGGCGTCCAGGTAGTACAAGGCTTTGCCGCCTTGCACCAGGTAGTTCTCGGAGACTATTTCGAACCAGTCCACGGCCGGCGACTGTTCGAGAATCTCTTGATAATAAGTGCTGCGTAATCCCAGGCCGTAGCCCAGGCAAGGAACCGATGCAGACATGACAGACTCCAGGGCCAGTGTCCGCAGCGGCGTGCACACCGCTGCGAGATCACGTCTTCGTCGTTACTCGCCGACTTTACCGCCAGCTGCATCGCATGCAGCCTTGGTCATTGCCTTGAAGCCATGGCCCTTGCAGACCGCCTGGCCTTTGCAGGCGTTTTCGGCGGTCTTGCAATCGTTCATGCCTTTGCAGGACGTCACGCCGTAGCAATGCACTTTCGCTTCATCGGCTGCCTGTGCCTGAGTCGCGACACCTGCAAACATCGTGGCGGCAGCAATGGCCAGGGCGGCTCCGGAAACGGCGTTTTTGATGTTCATTGTTGTAGTCCTCATAGATCAATAGGATGCCGGCTGAACGGTTTGTCCAGTCCCGACACAGCACTAGAGTGAGGCGCCCGGTAAGCGTTACAACGTCATCGCAAATTACTCGTCGAGTTTCAACAGAGGCTCCTGAAACCTCAGCAAACGCCCGGCATTACCCAGCACCAGCAAGGTACTGAGGTTATGCAGCACTGCCGCAATCATCGCTCCCGCCGCACCCAACCAGCCAAAAGCAGCGAACACCACAATCGCCAACGTCCAGCCCAGGCCGATGATCACGTTTTGTTGCAACGTCCTGCGGCACTGCCGGCTCAAGCGCACACAGGTCCCCAGACGCCGCAGGTCGCTGCCGATCAGCACGACATCCGCCGAGGCCAGGGCGATATCTGCGCCGCCCGCGCCCATGGCCACGCCGACGACACCGGCCTTGAGCGCCAGAGAGTCGTTGATTCCGTCGCCGACCACCATCGGGCGGAAGCCGCTGCCGATCTCGCCAAGCACTCGGTCGAGCTTGTCTTGCGGCAGAGCCTGGGCCTGGACGTCGCTGATGCCCACCTGTATGGCCAGGCTGTTGGCGACACTTTGACGGTCGCCGGTCAGCAGCAATTGCCGACCCAGGCCTAATTCGCGCAACTCCTTCATGGCCTGGCGCGCCTCTGGTTTGACGCTGTCGGCCAGCAGCAGCCAGGCCAGAAACTGTCCGTCGAGAGACAGCCCTGCAATCGGGCCGTCATGGGTGGGGACCGCGCAGGTCACAATACCTAATTGGGTAAACAGTTCAGGTCGCCCCAAGGCCGCTTCGCCCTGCCCGGTCTGAGCCACCACACCGAGCCCCTGGCGTTCGCGGATATCCGACAGCGGCTGCAACTGTTGCTGTGTCACCAACCCCGCTATTGCGCGGCTGACCGGGTGGCTACTGGCGGCGCCCAGGCTTGCGGCAAGGGTGAGCAGCATCTGCCGATCCGCCATCGACGTCTCGATGGACTGCAAACGCAAGGTACCGAAAGTCAGGGTGCCGGTCTTGTCCACCACCAGCGATGTCAGGTCGGCCAGTTCTTCAAGGAAGGCCGAGCTGCGAATCAGAATCCCGTGACGCGCCGCGACGGCAATACCGGCAATTGCCGTCGCCGGCGCCGACAACACCAGCGCACACGGACACGCTGCCACCAGCACCGCGAGCATCGCCTGGGCGTCGTTGGTGATGAACCAGGTGACCGCCGCCAGCAGCAACACCAGCACCAGGTAACTGCCGGCATACCGCTCCAGCAGCCGAGTGATCGGCGGCTTGGCGCGCTCGGCGTTCTGCATCAGTGCAATGACCTTGCCCAGGGTGGATTCGTTGCCGGTGCGGGTCACCTCCAGGCGCAGCAAGCCATCAAGATTGATCGCGCCACCAAACACCTGCACGCCGACGCTGGCCTCCAGCGGTACCGACTCGCCGGTGATCGGCGCGGTATCCAGGCTTGCCTGGCCCGACAGCACTACACCATCGGCCGGCACCCGATCACCGGCACGTACTTCGACGATATCGCCAGTCTTCAACGTACCGTTGTCCACTTCGAGAATGCTGCCGTCAGCCTGCACCCGTCGCGCGTGGCTGCGCGTCAGTTTGCCGAGGGCATGGATGGCTTCCTGAGAGCCAATGACACTGCGCTCCTCCAGCACATGGCCGAAGATCATGATGATCGGCAGCAACGCTGCGGTCAGCAGATCACCGGTGGCCCAGGCGCCCAGCATGGCCAGGGCGATCAACTGGTCAGTAATCCCATGCAGGCTGGGATAACGCAGGCTGTACCACGCCGAGCGCATGACGGGCACGGCAACCAGCAGCGAAGCGAACCCCAACAGCAGTTGACTGACGCCCGCCTGGCCTGGTGCCAGCCAGCGCCAGGCCAGGCCCAGGCCGAGCAGGCCGAGAGCCAGCATTGCCAGAGTCAGTTGTCGGGCGGCGCTGCGTTGTTCGGCCGATGACAGCATCGGCGCGGCATGCACAGTCATTGTTCGGCTCCCTGAATGATCAGGCGTGAATCGTCTTTAGGGTCAACCGTGGTCACGGAACCGGCCTGCGCGAGGATTTTCGGCAAGCGTTCGCGATACAGGCGCAGCAACAGGCCCGGGTCTTTGACCTGGGCCAGGCTGGCGACGGTCGCGGTTTGCGCCTGAGCCTGGGCCAGGCGCTCGCTGGCCTGGGCGTGCGCCACTTGCACGACTCGATCGGCATCCTGGGTAGCGGTCTGAGTCAACTTCTCGGCTTCGGTGCGGGCATTGGCCACAGCCTTTTCGGCTTGCTGGCTGGCGGTCAGCACCGCATTGAACGCGCTGACCGCCGGGCTCGGCAGACTCGATTGCACATCGACCCGGGTCACTTCGATGCCCAATCCCAGGCCTGTGGAGGCCAGCTCTACAAGGCGTTGGTTAATACCCTGTACCAGATCGCCACGCAGGCGCTCGCGCCGCTCGGCGGCCTGGTTATCCGTGGCCATCAGCTCGGGGCGCGCCACCAGAATCGTGTCCAGGTCCCTCGCCGCCGTCAGGGCCAGGGCGCTGCGCGTCACCAGGCGATCCAGTGCCGGCAGCACATGATCACCCTGCAACACAAAGGCATAGGGCTCACTGACTTTATAGAAAACCCGTACGTCCAGTTGCACCACGCCGGCATCACCGGTCAGCAGGTAACCGGAGCCGGCCAGCGTATCGCTGACGGGCCTGGCAAAACTGGCCACGCGGTCGGCCTGGATAGCAGCATCCGAGCGCAACAGGTTTTCCACACGCCGTTCAATCACCCGATCCGCGGCCGGCAACAACACCACCTGCTCGAACGGCTGCGGCCACGCCAACAGCAAGCCTGCATTCTGAATCCGATCCAGGGCGCCGAAGTGCAGGACCACGGCACGATTTTGCGGGTCGATCTGGCGCACATTGGAAAAAGCCCAAGCCAGCGCCGCCAGGATCGTCACCGCGTACAGCGCCAGGAACGTCAGGCGCCCGGCCTGGATCCACGGGCTGTCGGGGGTTCCACGCTGACTCATGGCTGCAGGTCCTTGGGCCCGTCCACCAGGGCACGGAACGGTGCGGCGTCGGTACGCAGGATGATTTTGGTGCCGGGGCTTACGATGGTGCCCAACGTGTCGAGGGAGCGCAGTAGGTTATACAACTGCGGGTTGCCGGCGTAGGCGCGCCCGTAGATCTGCGCGGCTTCTACCCGGGATTGCGCTTCGATGTCGGCGGCTTTCACCGTGGCGTCAGCCTGCACGATCCGCGCATCGCGCTCGGCGGCAGAGCGAATCTGCGCCGCTTCACGCTTGCCCACGGCGGTGCGTTCAGTGGCAATGGTCTCGCGCTCGGCGCGCATGCGATCGACGGTGGCCGCCAGGGTCACCGACGGCAGGGTCAGCCGTTCAATCCCCACTTGCACCACGCGCACCCCATAAGTGGTGAGTAACTGTTGATCGATCTGTTGGCGCAACTGCGCTTCGAAGTCGCCAATGCGAACCTGGCTGGCGTCGGTATTGACCAGGTTGGCCAGGTCGAAACTGGCAGCGGTGGTTTCCAGGGCCGAGCCGACAAACGTGCGAATCTGCCGCGCCGCTTCGTCCGGCTGGTTCTGCACCGCACGCATGAAGCGCTGCACATTGTCGGCATCGCCCTGCACCTGCCACGCCACGTAGGCCTGGACGATAATCCGCAAACCGTCCCGCGTGCCCACGTCCTGCAACCCGCTGGAGGTGGTGCGCAGGCGCAGGTCCACGGGGATCGCGGCCTCGAACGGTTGCGGCCAGCGCCAGCCCAGCCCCGGCTCCAGCAACACCCGCGACGGGTTGCCGAAACGAGTAATCACCGTGGCTTCACCGGAGCGCACCTGCACCAGGCTTGCAGCAGCCACGGCGAACAGCACCAGCAACATGGCCCAAGCCATGCGCCGCCAAGGGAAAGGGCCCGTCGCGTGTTCATCGCCATGATGGTGATGATGGTGGTGGCCTGCATGATCGTGAGAATGAGCGCTCAACAGACAAACTCCTTATTGAACGGCTTTACGCGGCAGCGAAGGGTCGGCCGGCAAGGTAAAGGAACGCAAATCAATCGTCGGTGCACTGTTGGCACCCAGGCGATGATCGAGAATAAGTAGCTTGGCCTGGGACAGGCCCTGGCTCAGTTGGCTCAGGTATTGCTCCAGCACAAAGGCCTGGCCGGCAATGCCATAGGCCTTTTGTTCGGCGGTAAAGCGCAGGTCGGCCGCTTGCGCGCCCGCCTTGACTTCATAGGCCGTGGCCCGGGCCTGGTCGCCGGCCACACTGGCATTGAGCTGCGCCAGGTTGCTCTGCTCGCTGGCCGCACCGCGCTCGCGGGAGATCAGCGCCTGCGCCCCGATCTGCGCCGCCTGTACACCGTGGTATGCGTTGGCTGCGCCGGCCGGCGGATGAATCGCTTCGACCACCGTGGCGAGAATTTCCACGCCGCTGTCGAGCTTCCGCAGATCGGCTTGCACCGCCCTTCCCACTTCATCGGCCAGCCCCGTGCGTTGTTCCCCCAACAGCTCATCAAGGGTCCGCGAAGCGAACTCATGCACAAGGATGCGGCTGGCAGTGCTGCGGATCAGTGTCGGTATGTCAGCACTGTTATACGTGGCCGCCAGCGCCGCCTGATCGGTCAGGCCGATGCGATACACGAAACGCACATCCATATTGACGATCTGCAGGCTCTGCTTATCGCCGCTGCTGCTGGCAATCACTTGGGATTTGTCATTCACATGGCTGGCGTCCCACAGACGATTGGCGATCAGCGGCGCCGGGCCTTCGGCAGGCGCAAGGTCAATCACCGGGTTTTCGCCGACACTGGTCGCCAGTTCATGCACCACGCCGTTTTCTACACTCAATACACGGCCCAATGGCCAAGGCAGGCCTACGTGCAGGCCAGGGCCGAAGACCTCCACCGGCTTGCCGAAGCGCTCATAAATCCCCCGGCCTTGCAGGGCGACTTCATGGACCCCCGTCAGCAACCAACCCAGCGCCAGCACCGTCACCAGCACCGGCAAAAATGCCCGGCGCATGTAGGTAAAGGCCCAGATCTGCCGTAGGTCGATGCCAAAGCGGTTATGCAGTTCATGCTGCAACGCCAGTAAAGGCTGTGGTGGCCAGCGCAGTAGACCGGCGATAAAGCTATGGGCGACTAGTCGCGGCTCCAGGCGTGGCTGATCGGGGCTGAACAGCGAGAGCACCGCGCGGAGCAGAAACTCCACGGCCACCAGGGCCGGCAGCAACCCGATCAGCACCGCAAGGCGCAACGGCCAGACTGACGTTTCGCCGGCAAATAACAGACAAATCCCACTGACCACCAGGCAGATGATTGCGACCCGGCTCAATTGCGCCAAGGGTTCGGCTTCCGGCCATTGCGCCGTGCTTGCCTGGGCCAGGCGCCGCTCCATGACCAGCAAGCCGAAGGCCAGGATCAATGCCAGCGCGGCGCCCACGCTGCCTGCTTGCCCGATGGCCGCAGCGGGCAGCGCCAGGTTCCAGAATTGCCCGATGCTGACCAATGCCAGCAATGACCAACCGGCCAACCACAACGCAGGTGCGCCGATGTGTGCCAGCAGGCCGGCCGAGCGACTGCCCAGGCGTTGCAACAAGCGGTCAAGGAGGCTCGCGTCGACGGCAGGCACCGGCAATGCTGTCGGTGATACCGCGGGTTGTTCCAGCGCCTGGGCACGCCAGTCCGCCACCCACCAGGCCGATTGCAATCCGGCCACCAACACGAGCAATGCCGACGCGCAATTGATCAGCATCACCGGCCAGATCGACAACGGCGCAAACAACGCCACGAACAGCGCCAGCACCCAACCACTGATGGCCAATACCGTCAGGCTGATACCTGCCTGTCGCAAACGCCGGGCATGAAACAGCCCTTGCTGAAAACGCGGCAGCCCTTCGATGGCCGCGCTTTCAGCGTCCAGATCCACTCGCATTCACGCGCCCACCAGGAAACAATTCGTTACCATATAACACATTGCGTGAAATTTTTGTTTTCCGCATTTGCTGACGACCGCATAAACACGAGCCATCACTAGTGCGCGCCACGATAAGTCGGCACACTCCGAAAGGTTATTTACGGGTTAACCGACAAGGAAGCGTCACCCTCATGATTTCGATCTATCAGCTCAAACCACGTTTCCAGAATCTGCTGCGGCCTCTGGTCCAACGCCTGTACGACAACGGCACCACCGCCAACCAGATAACCGTGCTGGCCGGTGTCATCTCCGTGCTGGTGGGCCTACTGATTGCAAGTTTTGCCCAACACACCTGGCTGTTCGCACTGATCCCCGTGTGGATGATCCTGCGCATGGGCCTCAACGCCATCGACGGCATGCTCGCCCGGGAATTCGGCCAGCAATCGCGCCTCGGGGCTTACCTCAATGAACTCTGTGACGTCATCGCCGACAGCGCGCTGATCTTGCCGTTTGCGCTGATCCCGGACGCGAGCCTGGTGCCAGTATTGCTGGTGGCCCTGCTCGCGGTGTTCAGCGAATATGCCGGCGTACTCGGGCCAATGATCGGCGCATCGCGTCGTTATGACGGTCCCATGGGCAAAAGTGACCGGGCGTTTGCTCTCGGAGTGCTGGCCACCGGCGTAGCGCTAGGCTGGCTCGGCGCCGGCTGGGTCGATGGCGTGATGTGGCTGGTAGCCGCCTTGCTCGCCTATACCCTGGTCAATCGTGTCCGCCAGGGCCTCAAGGAAGCACAAGAACTCCCACCGATTGCATAAGGAATTTGCGATGCGCGAACAGCAAGAGCACATCTTCAGCACCCACGACGGGGTGCCGCTTTTCTACCGTCGCTGGCCCGCCACCGCTCCCGCAGGTACCGGGCCGCGCCAGGCGATCCTGCTGTTCCATCGCGGGCACGAGCATTCCGGACGTATCGCCCATCTGGTGGATGAGCTGGACCTGCCGCAATTCGACTTCTTCGCCTGGGATGCTCGCGGCCATGGCCAATCCCCCGGCGAACGCGGTGACAGCCCCAGCTTCGCCACCAGCGCACGGGACGTGCAGACTTTCTGCGACCATATCGGCGTGACCTACGCCATCGAGGAAGAAAACCTTGCGGTCATCGCGCAAAGTGTCGGCGCCGTGATTGCTGCGACCTGGGTGCATGACTACGCACCAAAAATCCGTGCATTGGTACTCGCTTCCCCAGCCTTCAAGGTCAAGCTCTACGTGCCCTTCGCACGGGCTGGCCTGGCGCTGCTGCGCAAGTTTCGCGGCAACTTTTTCGTCAACAGCTACGTCAAGGCCAAGTTCCTCAGCCATGACCCCGAGCGCGTGGCGTCCTACGACAGAGACCCGCTGATCACCAAGGCGATCTCGGTGAACGTACTGCTGGGCCTGTATGAAGCAGCCGACCGCGTGGTCGCCGACGCCCAGGCAATTCAGGTGCCGACGCAACTGCTGATTTCGGGCTCGGACTTCGTGGTACACCGCAAGCCCCAGCAACAGTTCTTCGAGCGCCTCGGCAGCCTGAAAAAGGAGCTGCACATACTTCCCGGCTTTTTTCACGACACCCTCGGTGAACGTGACCGCGCCGTGGCCTTGAGCAGCGCACGACGTTTTATCCTGCAGAACTTCGCGTATCCACTGGACCGTGCCAATCTGCTGGACGCTGACAAAATCGGCCTGACCTGCGCCGAATCCGAATCCCTCGCCGCGCCCCTGCCGCGCAATTCCCTGCGTGACCTGTACTGGCGCATGACCCGCGCAAGCATGGGCTTGGGCAGCCAACTCTCAGAGGGCGTGAAGCTGGGTTTTGACACCGGCTTCGATTCCGGCAGCACCCTGGATTACGTCTACCGCAATAAACCCACCGGCAAGGGCGCACTGGGGCGGATGATCGACAGCAACTACCTCAATTCCATCGGTTGGCGCGGCATCCGCCAGCGCAAGGTACATGTCGAAGAGCTTCTGCGCCTGACCATGGCCAAGCTGCGCGACGCTGGCCGCGAAGTGCGCATCGTCGACATCGCCGCCGGGCATGGTCGGTACATTCTCGAAGCCTTGCAGGACGTTTCACCCTTGCCGGAGTCAATCCTGCTGCGTGACTACAGCGACATCAACGTGCGCGACGGTGGCGCGCTGATTCGTGAAAAAGGCCTGGGCGATATTGCCCGGTTCGTCAAAGGTGATGCCTTCGATCAAGCTGATCTGGCGGCGCTGGAGCCCAAGCCGACGTTGGCCGTAGTCTCCGGTTTGTATGAGCTGTTTGCCGACAACGCCATGGTCGGCGGTTCGCTGGCGGGCCTGGCCGAAGCCGTGGAGCCCGGCGGCTATCTGGTCTACACCGGTCAGCCGTGGCACCCGCAACTGGAGCTGATCGCACGCGCACTCACCAGTCATCGCCAGGGCCAGGCCTGGGTAATGCGTCGGCGCAGCCAGGCGGAAATGGATCAATTGGTAGAGGCAGCGGGCTTTCGCAAAATCACCCAGCGTGTGGATGAATGGGGGATTTTCAGTGTGTCCCTGGCGCAGAAGATCTGACCATGCGCGAACCCGGTCTTTTGAAACCGGCGGTGCTGTGGCTGTTGCTACTGGCACCGTTGTTTTTCAGCACCTATGGCTTTGCCACTTGGGTAACCAGCCAGCGCGACGACGTCGGCACACTGGTGTTCGGCTGGGAAAGCCATATCCCGTTCTGGGCCTGGACCATCGTGCCCTACTGGTCGATTGACCTGCTGTACGGCTTTTCACTGTTGCTGCCCAACAGCCGCCACGAACTGAAACAACATGCCCTGCGCCTGCTCACCGCTCAAATAGTCGCAGTCAGTTGCTTCCTGATCTGGCCATTGCGGTTCACCTTTGAACGGCCGGAAATGGACGGTGTATTCGGCTGGATGTTTGCGGTGCTGGCCGGCTTCGACAAGCCGTTCAACCAGGCACCCTCGCTGCACATCGCCCTGCTGGTGGTGCTGTGGATCATGTACCAGCGGCATACCCAAGGTCTGTGGCGTTGGCTGGTGCATGGCTGGTTCGCCTTGATCGGTGTTTCGGTGCTGACCACTTATCAACATCACTTTATCGACGTACCCACAGGTGCCTTGGCGGGTTGGCTGTGCGTGTGGTTGTGGCCATTGAATCATCCGAACCCGCTGTTCAACGCACATTGGACACAAGACCCGAAGCGCCGGGGGCTGGGGTTGCGCTATGCCCTGGGCGCCCTGGCCCTGGCGACCATGGCACTGCTTCTCGGAGGCGCTTGGCTGTGGCTGTCGTGGCCCGCTGTTGCCGTTCTGCTGGTGGCGATCAACTACTGGCTGCTGGGTATCGCAGGTTTTCAAAAACGTGAAGATGGCCGCCTCAACCCGGCTTCACGCTGGTTGTATGCCCCTTATCTGGGAGCGGCCTGGCTCAACTCACGCCTGTGGACACGTAATCATCCACAGCCAGTACGGGTTGTGGATAACGTTTGGCTGGGCCGTATACCCACGGGCAGCGAACTGGGATCGTTCAAGGCCGTGGTGGACCTGTGCGCCGAATTGTCCGTGGACCCGCAGGGTCGCGCCTACCGCTGCGTGCCAGTACTGGATCTCATCGCCCCGACCCCAGCGCAGTGCCTGGAAGCGGCCAACGCCATCGAACGCTTGCACGAACACGGGCCAGTGCTGGTGTGTTGCGCCCTTGGTTATTCGCGCAGTGCCACCGCCGTGGCGGCATGGCTGCTTAATACCGGGCGTGCCGCCACGGTCGATGAGGCTGTAGCTATTATTCGTACAGCACGACCGACTGTAGTCCTGCACCCCGCCCACCGTGAAGCCTTGGGAGATTTGCCCTATGCCCGCTGACATGGAACTCCAAATCGTCGCCAGCCTGCTGCGCCGAGGCCGTTCGCTGGACCAGTTATCCACAGGCCTGACCCTGCTCGGAGTGCTATTTGGCCTGCTGCAGCTGTTGATAAGCAGCATCACGCTGATCTGCCTGCTACTCAGCCTGTGGATGATTATCCTCGGGCTGTTGCAGAAGTATTGGGCACTGCGGGTCGGGTTCGACGCCGATCTGTTCACCCTGATGGCCCATCAGATGGAGCGCACCAGCGAACTTGACCAGACGCTACAGACCCTGGGCCTGCAATCACCCAACCGCGCCAGCCGCCCCTGGACCGAGCGTCGGCGCGGCGCACTGAAACTGTTGCGCAAACAAGCCTATCTGCTGGGCGCACAAGTATTACTGACATTGGCCGTAATCCTGGCCAGCCCTTGGTTGCCTTTCGCCGGATAAGGAATTCCTATGTTTGAACCAGTGGTCGCGACCCTGATTACCTCCATGGCCCGCACCGTCACCGGGGCCCGCAGCTTGTGGCTCGGCTGCGCGCCAGAGCCGGTGCAACGCATCTATTTCGCCAATCACAGCAGCCACGGCGACTTTGTTTTGTTATGGGCATCGCTGCCGCCGAACCTGCGTAAAACCACGCGCCCGGTGGCCGGCACCGACTACTGGAACAAAAGCGCGCTGCGTCGCTACATCATTAACCGCGTGTTCAACGGTGTGCTGATCGATCGCGAGCGCAAGGACCCTGTGGATAACCCGTTGCAACCGATGCTTGAAGCTCTGGAAAACGGCGACTCACTGATCATTTTTCCCGAAGGCACGCGCAATCTGGAGGATGGCTTGCTGCCCTTCAAAAGTGGTCTCTACCACTTGGCAAAAAGTTACCCACAGGCTCAGTTGATCCCCGTGTGGATAGCCAACCTCAACCGGGTCATGCCCAAGGGCCGAGTGCTGCCACTACCGTTGTTATGCACCACCAGTTTCGGCGCACCGCTGCAATTAGAAGAAAACGAAGACAAAGCGTTGTTCCTTGCCCGCAGCCGCGACGCCCTGCTCGCCCTTGCCCCGGAGCACATCTGAGATGGATAGCCAAACCCTGATGTTATTCGGCGGGATCGGCATGATCCTGGTTCTTGCCTCACTGATCGGCCTGGTTCTCAAGCTGCGTACCCGTGGTACCTCCAACACGGTCATCGACAATCTCAACGCCCGCATCAATGCATGGTGGGTGATGGTGGTCGTCATCGGCATCGCTTTCTGGCTGGGTACCGGGGCGGTGATCTTGCTGTTCTATGCGGTGTCGTTCTACGCGCTACGCGAATTCCTCACCCTCACACCCACCCGGCGCAGTGATTATCCAGCGCTGGTGGCTGCGTTTTACCTGGCTCTGCCGCTGCAATACGTGCTGATCTACTTCGATTGGTATGGGCTGTTCTCGATCTTTATCCCGGTGTACGTGTTTCTGCTGCTGCCGATCCTGGCGTCGCTGGGCGGCGACAGCACGCACTTTCTGGAGCGAGCCTCCAAAGTGCAATGGGGCTTGATGATCGCCGTGTTTTGCGTGTCCTTTGTCCCGGCATTGTTGACCCTGGATATCGTCGGTTATGAGGGACGCAACCTGCTGCTGATCGCTTATCTGGTGATCGTGGTGCAACTCTCGGACGTGTTGCAGTACGTGTGCGGCAAGCTGTTCGGCAAACACAAGATCGCTCCCAACCTGTCACCCTCAAAAACCGTCGAAGGCTTTGTCGGTGGGATTGTGCTGTCATCACTGATCGGGGCAGCGTTGTGGTGGATAACACCGTTCAATCCCTGGCAGTCGTTCTTGATTGCGCTATTGATCAACCTGTTGGGCTTTGCTGGCGGGATTGTGATGTCGGCGATCAAGCGTGATCGGGGCGTGAAGGACTGGGGGCATATGATCGAAGGGCATGGCGGGATGCTCGATCGGCTGGATTCGGTATGTTTTGCCGCACCTATTTTCTTTCATCTGGTGCGCTATTGGTGGACCTGAAGTGCAAAAGGGCAGCCACCCGGACTAATGCCGGTCAGTTAAGCAAAACTCTTGTGGGGGCTGCCCTTTTCGCTTTGGCTAAGCGTTACTCAACCGTCACCGACTTGGCCAGGTTACGCGGCTGGTCAACGTCAGTGCCCTTGAGCACAGCCACGTAGTACGACAGCAGTTGCAGCGGGATGGTGTAGAGGATCGGCGACAGGATGTCGTGGATATGCGGCATGTTGATGACATGGGTGCCTTCACCGTTGGTCATGCCCGCCTTTTCATCAGCAAATACGATCAGTTGGCCGCCACGGGCGCGCACTTCCTGCAGGTTGGATTTGAGCTTCTCCAGCAACTCGTTGTTCGGCGCGACGGTGACCACCGGCATGTCATCGTCTACCAGGGCCAACGGGCCGTGTTTCAGCTCTCCGGCCGGATAGGCTTCGGCATGTATGTAGGAAATCTCCTTGAGCTTCAGGGAGCCTTCCATCGCCACCGGGTACTGCGCGCCACGGCCTAGGAACAGTGTGTGATTCTTGTCGGCGAACAGCTCGGCGACTTTTTCCACGGTGCTGTCCATAGCCAGCGCTTCGCCCAGGCGAGTCGGCAGGCGGCGCAACTCTTCTACCAGCGTCGCTTCGATGCCTTCAGCCAACGTGCCGCGTACCTGGCCCAGGGACAGGGTCAACAACAGCAGGCCAACCAATTGGGTGGTGAAGGCTTTGGTGGAGGCAACACCGATTTCGCGGCCGGCCTGGGTCAGCAGGGTCAGGTCGGATTCACGCACCAGCGAGCTGATGCTGACGTTGCAGATCGCCAGGCTGGCCAGGTAGCCCAGCTCTTTGGCATTGCGCAGGGCGGCCAGGGTGTCGGCCGTTTCGCCGGACTGCGAGATGGTGACGAACAGGGTATCGGGCTGCACCACCACCTTGCGGTAGCGGAACTCGCTGGCAACTTCGACCTGGCATGGAATGCCAGCTAGTTCTTCCAGCCAGTAACGCGCAACCATGCCGGCGTGGTAGCTGGTACCACAGGCCACGATCTGTACATTGCGCACTTTGGCGAACAATTCGGCGGCTTGCGGGCCGAAGGCGTTGACCAGTACCTGATTCTGGCTCAAACGACCTTCAAGGGTGCGTTGCACCACCGACGGTTGCTCATGGATTTCCTTGAGCATGAAGTGGCGGAACTCACCTTTGTCAGCCGCTTCAGCGCCATCACGGTATTGCACGATTTCGCGCTCGACCGACTGGCCGTTGACGTCCCAGATCGCCACACTTTCACGACGAATGTCAGCGATGTCGCCTTCTTCCAGGTACATGAAGCGATCAGTGACCTGGCGCAGGGCCAGTTGGTCGGAAGCCAGGAAGTTCTCGCCCAGGCCCAGGCCGATCACCAACGGACTGCCACTGCGGGCCGCGACGACGCGATCCGGCTGAGTGGCGCTGACGACTGCCAGCCCATAGGCACCATGCAATTGCTTGACGGTGGCCTTGAGAGCGGTGGTCAGGTCGCTGTGATCCTTGAGCTTGTGGTTCAGCAGGTGGGCGATGACTTCGGTATCGGTGTCCGAAGTAAAGACGTAGCCCAGGCCCTTGAGTTGTTCGCGCAGCACTTCGTGGTTTTCGATGATGCCGTTGTGAACCACGGCCAGGTCGCCGGAGAAATGTGGGTGGGCATTGCGTTCGCAAGGAGCGCCGTGGGTCGCCCAGCGGGTATGGGCGATACCCAGGCGACCGGCCAAAGGCTCACCGGCCAGCGCCTGTTCCAATTCGCTGACCTTGCCCGGGCGGCGCATGCGCTCAAGCTTGCCAGCGTTGGTGAAGACCGCCACACCGGCGCTGTCGTAGCCACGGTATTCAAGGCGCTTGAGGCCCTCGAGCAAGATGGCAGTGATGTTCCGTTCAGCGACTGCGCCTACAATTCCACACATGGTTTCTCTCCTAGATGACTGCCGCGCAAATCAGCGTGATGCCGCGGGCTTGAATCTGGTCGCGGGCCTCAAGCGGCAGGCGATCATCGGTAATAAGGGTATGGACGCTGCTCCAGGGCAGTTCCAGGTTGGGGATCTTGCGGCCAATCTTGTCGGACTCGACCATGACCACCACTTCGCGGGCGACCTCGGCCATGACTCGGCTCAGGCCCAGCAATTCATTGAAGGTGGTGGTACCGCGCTGCAAATCGATGCCATCGGCGCCGATGAACAGTTGATCAAAATCGTAGGAACGCAGCACTTGCTCGGCCACTTGGCCCTGGAAAGAGTCAGAGTGCGGGTCCCAGGTGCCGCCGGTCATCAGCAACACCGGTTCATGTTCCAGTTCGCTCAAGGCGCTGGCCACATGCAAGGAGTTCGTCATTACTACCAGGCCAGGCTGATGACCTAGCTCAGGGATCATGGCGGCGGTGGTGCTGCCACTATCGATGATGATCCGCGCATGCTCGCGCAGGCGCTTGACTGCCGCACGGGCGATGGCTCGCTTGTGGGCCGAAATCGGTTGGGCGGGATCACCCACCAGTTCCTGGGGCATGGTGATTGCGCCGCCGTAGCGCCGCAACAGCAAACCATTGCTTTCAAGGGCAGCCAGATCCTTGCGAATTGTCACTTCCGAGGTTTCGAAACGCTTGGCCAATTCGTCCACGCTCACTTCGCCCTGCTCGTTGAGCATGGTCAGAATATTGTGGCGTCGTTGGGGAGTGTTTCGTTTCGACATGCTGATGATAAGTTTCGTTTCGAAAGATAACGGAGGCAATCAAAACCTATTGGAGCAGAATCGTCAAGCACAGCGTGCTGAATTTTCCAGCCACCACCAACCAAATGTAAGAGCGGGCTTGCTCGCGATGGCGGTGTATCAGACACGCACAAGGTGACTGACACACCGCCATCGCGAGCAAGCCCGCTCTCACATCGGTTATTCAGCGCTGATGAGATTGTAGATAACTCAGCTTTTCTTGATTTTTACCGGGCGCTTCCAACCGTCGATGTTGCGCTGGCGAGCACGAGCTACCGCCAGTTGGGACTTATCCACATTCTGGTTGATGGTTGAGCCCGCCGCGGTGTTCGAACCATCAGCGATGGTGACGGGGGCAATCAGCGAGTTATTGGAGCCGATGAACACGTCCTCACCAATCGTCGTCTGGTACTTGTTGGCGCCGTCGTAGTTGCAGGTGATGGTGCCGGCACCGATATTGGTGCGGGCGCCGATGACGGCATCGCCCAGGTAAGTCAGGTGGCCAACCTTGGCGCCTTCACCCAGGTGAGCGTTTTTCAGTTCGACGAAGTTACCCACATGAGCCTTGGCCTCCAGCACGCTGCCCGGACGCAAACGCGCGAACGGACCAGCGTCACTGCCCTCGCCCATCATGGCGCCTTCAATATGGCTGTTGGCCTTGACCACTACGCCTTTGCGCAGGGTGCTGTTCTTGATCACGCAGTTCGGACCAATCACCACGTCGTCTTCGATAATCACGCGGCCTTCGAGGATCACGTTGATGTCGATCAGCACATCGCGTCCCACGGTCACCTCACCACGTACATCGAAACGTGCCGGGTCGCGCAACGTGACGCCCTGGGCCATCAGGCGGCGGCCTTCGCGCAGTTGGTAGTGGCGCTCCAGCTCGGCGAGCTGCTTGCGGTCGTTGGCGCCCTGCACTTCCATCGGGTCGTGGGGTTGCTCGGTGGCGACTACCAGGCCATCGCTCACAGCCATCTCGATCACGTCGGTCAGGTAGTACTCGCCCTGAGCGTTATTGTTGGACAGGCGGCTCATCCAGTCTGCCAACTGGCCAGACGGTACTGCCAGAATGCCGGTATTGCCTTCGGTGATTGCGCGCTGGGCTTGGCTAGCGTCTTTATGCTCGACGATCGCAGCCACCTTGCCATCGGCATTGCGCACGATGCGGCCATACCCGGTAGGGTCATCCAGCTCAACGGTCAGCAGGCCCATCTGGCCCGGCACCACGTGCTTGAGCAGGCGCTGCAAGGTTTCCACTTCGATCAGCGGCACGTCACCGTAGAGGATCAGCACGGTATCGGCCTGGATGAACGGCACGGCTTGCGCTGTAGCGTGGCCGGTGCCCAGTTGCTTGTCCTGGAGCACGAAATTCAAATCATCCGCCGCCAACCGCTCGCGCACCACGTCGGCACCGTGGCCAATCACCACGTGAATGCGTTGTGGGTCCAGTTGCCGGGCACTGTGGATAACATGACCCAGCATGGAGTTGCCCGCCACCGGGTGCAGTACTTTGGGCAAGGCAGAACGCATACGAGTGCCCTGGCCTGCGGCGAGAATTACGATTTCAAGAGACATGAATGGCTACCAATCCTGGGTCAGACCAAAAAGAAGGGTTTTGCAAAAAAAGAAAAAGGGTAGCCGAGGCTACCCTTTTTAATCAATCACGCATGAAGTGCGACGGCTTAGCCGCCAAACTTCTTGCGGATCTGCTGGACGGTACGCAGCTGTGCTGCGGCCTCGGCCAGACGTGCAGCAGCAGAACCGTAGTCGAAGTCTGCGCCTTTTTCGTTCAGGGCCTTCTCGGCAGCCTTTACGGCTTCCTGAGCGGAGGCTTCATCCAGGTCAGCAGCACGTTGCACGGTGTCGGCAAGTACCTTGACCATGTTCGGCTGAACCTCGAGGAAACCACCGGAGATGTAAAACACCTCCCGCTCCCCGCCTTGCTTGGTCAGAGTGATCGGACCTGGCTTCAAGCTGGTGATCAGCGGGGCGTGGCCCAGGGCGATACCAAGATCACCCAGTTCGCCGTGTGCAATCACCATTTCTACCAGACCGGAGAAGATTTCCCCTTCCGCGCTGACGATATCGCAATGGACTGTCATAGCCATCTGATTGCCTCAACCTGATGAGCGCCCGTTTCCGGGCGCCGGGATTACAGTTTCTTGGCTTTCTCGATCGCTTCTTCGATGCCGCCGACCATATAGAACGCTTGTTCTGGCAGGTGGTCGTAGTCACCGTTGAGGATGCCTTTGAAGCCAGCAATGGTGTCTTTCAGGGAAACGTATTTACCCGAAGCACCGGTGAAGACTTCAGCCACGAAGAACGGCTGCGACAAGAAACGCTGGATCTTACGAGCGCGGGATACCAACTGCTTGTCGGTTTCCGACAGCTCGTCCATACCCAGGATCGCAATGATGTCCTTCAGTTCTTTGTAACGCTGCAGCACGTACTGGACGCCGCGAGCGGTGTCGTAGTGCTCCTGGCCGATCACGTTCGGATCCAGCTGGCGCGAAGTCGAGTCCAGTGGATCGACCGCAGGGTAGATACCCAGCGAGGCGATGTCACGGGACAGTACGACGGTGGCGTCCAAGTGGGCGAAGGTGGTCGCTGGCGACGGGTCGGTCAAGTCATCCGCAGGTACGTATACCGCTTGGATCGAAGTGATCGAACCTTCCTTGGTCGAAGTGATACGTTCTTGCAGAACGCCCATCTCTTCAGCCAGGGTCGGCTGGTAACCTACTGCAGAAGGCATACGGCCCAGCAGTGCGGATACTTCGGTACCGGCCAGTGTGTAACGGTAGATGTTGTCGACGAACAGCAGAACGTCGTTACCTTCGTCACGGAACTTCTCGGCCATGGTCAGGCCGGTCAGTGCTACGCGCAGACGGTTACCCGGCGGCTCGTTCATCTGACCGTAAACCAGTGCCACTTTGTCCAGAACGTTGGAGTCCTTCATCTCGTGGTAGAAGTCGTTACCCTCACGAGTACGCTCACCCACACCGGCGAACACGGAATAACCGCTGTGCTCGATGGCGATGTTACGGATCAGTTCCATCATGTTTACGGTCTTGCCCACACCGGCACCACCGAACAGACCAACTTTACCGCCCTTGGCGAACGGGCAAACCAGGTCGATAACCTTGATGCCGGTTTCCAGCAGGTCGTTGCCGCCAGCTTGTTCGGCGAACGAAGGTGCTGGACGGTGAATGCCCCAACGCTCTTCGGTGTCGATCGGGCCAGCTTCGTCGATCGGGTTGCCCAGCACGTCCATGATCCGGCCCAGGGTCGCTTTACCGACCGGTACGGAGATGGCGGCGCCAGTGTCGACAACGTCCAGACCGCGCTTCAAGCCTTCGGTGGAACCCATCGCAATGGTACGAACTACGCCGTCGCCCAGCTGTTGCTGGACTTCCAGGGTAGTTTCCGCGCCTTGTACTTTCAGCGCGTTGTAGATGCTCGGTACGCTGTCGCGTGGGAATTCCACGTCGATAACGGCGCCGATGATTTGAACGATACGTCCGCTACTCATAGCTGGATCCTCTGAATATTTGAACCGTTAAACCGCGGCAGCGCCGCCGACGATTTCCGAGATCTCTTGGGTGATCGCAGCCTGACGCGCCTTGTTGTAGATCAGCTGCAAATCGCTGATCAGATCACCGGCGTTGTCGGTAGCGTTTTTCATCGCGATCATCCGCGCCGCTTGTTCAGCTGCGTTGTTCTCGACCACCGCCTGGTATACCTGCGACTCCACGTAACGCACCATCAAGCCGTCAAGCAGCTCTTTGGCGTCGGGTTCGTAGAGGTAGTCCCAGTGGTGCTTGAGTTCCTGATCCGGGGTGGCCACCAGTGGAATCAACTGCTCCACGGTAGGCTGTTGTGTCATGGTGTTGATGAACTTGTTGGATACCACGGACAGGCGGTCAATCCGGCCTTCCAGGTACGCATCCAGCATCACCTTGACGCTGCCGATCAAATCATTGATCGACGGCTCTTCACCCAAGTGGCTGATAGCTGCAACGACGTTACCGCCGAAGTTGCGGAAAAAGGCCGCACCCTTGCTACCAACAACACACAGATCGATCTCGACGCCGTTTTCGCGGTTTACCGCCATGTCCTTGACCAGGGCCTTGAACAGGTTGGTATTCAGACCACCGCACAAACCACGGTCACTGCTCACTACGACATAACCGACACGCTTGACTGCGCGGTCGATCATGAACGGGTGGCGGTATTCCGGGTTGGCGTTGGCCAGATGCCCAATTACCTGGCGGATACGCTCCGCATAAGGACGGCTAGCCGACATGCGCATTTGTGCCTTGCGCATTTTGCTGACCGCCACTTTCTCCATGGCGCTGGTAATTTTTTGCGTGCTTTTGATGCTCGCAATCTTACTGCGAATCTCTTTTGCGCCTGCCATGTAACACCTATCAGGTTAGCAAGCGGGAGCCTTGCGGCTCCCGCTGCGGCTTACCAGGTTTGGGTGGCCTTGAACTTCTCGATACCGGCCTTGAGGCCAGCGTCGATTTCGTCATTGAAGTCACCCTTCACGTTGATCTTGGCCATCAAATCGGCATGATCTCGGTTGAAGTAAGCAATCAGCGCTTGTTCAAAGCTGCCGACCTTGGCGATTTCGACGTCAGTCAGGAACCCACGCTCAGCGGCATACAGCGACAGCGACATGTCAGCGATCGACATTGGCGCGTATTGCTTCTGCTTCATCAGCTCGGTAACGCGCTGACCATGCTCAAGTTGCTTACGGGTCGCTTCGTCCAGGTCAGAAGCGAACTGGGCGAATGCCGCCAGTTCACGGTACTGAGCCAGAGCGGTACGGATACCACCGGAGAGCTTCTTGATGATCTTGGTCTGAGCGGCACCACCCACACGGGATACCGAAACACCGGCGTTCACAGCAGGACGGATCCCGGAGTTGAACATGGCCGATTCCAGGAAGATCTGACCGTCGGTGATGGAAATCACGTTAGTCGGAACGAACGCGGAAACGTCGCCAGCCTGGGTTTCGATGATCGGCAATGCGGTCAGGGAACCGGTTTTGCCGGTTACTGCGCCGTTGGTGAACTTCTCTACGTACTCTTCGGAAACGCGGGATGCGCGCTCCAACAGACGGGAGTGGAGATAGAACACGTCGCCTGGGTAGGCTTCACGACCTGGTGGACGGCGCAGCAGCAGGGAAATCTGGCGGTAAGCCACTGCTTGCTTGGACAGATCGTCATAAACGATCAGCGCGTCTTCACCGCGGTCGCGGAAGAATTCACCCATGGTGCAACCGGAGTACGGTGCCAGGAACTGCAGCGCAGGAGATTCCGAAGCACTGGCAGCCACGATGATCGTGTTGGCCAGGGCGCCGTTTTCTTCCAGCTTGCGAACCACGTTGGCGATGGTCGATTGCTTCTGACCGATCGCTACGTAGACGCAGAAAATGCCGCTGTCTTTCTGGTTGATGATCGCGTCGATCGCCAGAGCGGTTTTACCGATCTGACGGTCACCGATGATCAGCTCACGCTGGCCACGGCCGACAGGAATCATGGCATCGACAGCCTTGTAGCCAGTCTGTACAGGCTGGTCTACCGACTTACGCCAGATCACGCCTGGAGCAACTTTCTCGACCGCGTCGGTCTCGGTGTTGCCCAGTGGACCTTTGCCGTCAACAGGATTACCCAGTGCGTCGACTACGCGACCCAGCAGTTCCTTACCAACCGGAACTTCGAGGATGCGGCCGGTGCACTTGGCGCTCATGCCTTCAGCCAGACTGGTGTACGCGCCCAATACAACGGCACCTACGGAGTCTTGCTCCAGGTTGAGGGCCATACCGTAGACGCCGCCCGGAAACTCGATCATCTCGCCGTACATTACGTCGGCCAGACCGTGAATCCGCACGATACCGTCAGATACGCTGACGACAGTGCCTTCGTTACGGGCTTGGGAGGTCACATCGAGCTTGTCGATGCGGCCCTTGATAATTTCACTTATTTCGGAAGGATTGAGTTGCTGCATTGCTCTGCTGCCCCTTCAAACTCAAGATTTCAATGCTTCGGCAAGATTCGCGAGTTTGCCGCGAATCGAGCCATCGATAACCAGGTCGCCGGCGCGGATAACGACACCACCAATCAGGGATGCGTCCTCCGTAGCTTGCAGGCGCACTTCCCGATTGAGTCGTGCACTGAGAACCTTGGCGAGTTTGTCTTGCTGTTCTTGGTTCAATGCAAAAGCACTGGTCACTTCAACGTCTACCGACTTCTCTTGTTCAGCCTTGTACAGGTCAAACAGAGCGGCAATCTCCGGCAGAAGCGGGAGACGGTCGTTTTCGGCAACGACGTGAATGAAGTTCTGCACTTTCACATCAAACTTGTCGCCGCACACGTCAATAAACGTGGCGGCCTTGTCTGCGCTCGTCAGTCGCGGGGCCTTGAGCACGCGCTGCATGGTGTCGTCTTGCGACACTGCTGCAGCCAGGCCGAGCATGGCTGACCAAGAGGCCAGCTGCTGGTGGGCCTGGGCGTGCTCGAAGGCTGCCTTAGCGTAAGGTCGGGCCAACGTGGTCAATTCTGCCATGATCGCCCTCGCTTAAATTTCAGCAGCCAGTTTGTTAACCAGCTCCGCGTGCGCGTTTTGATCGATTGTGGCACCCAGGATCTTCTCAGCACCGCCGACGGCCAGAGCACCCAATTGGGCACGCAGCGCATCTTTGACACTGTTCAATTCCTGCTCGATCTCGGCCTGAGCCTGAACCTTCACACGGTCAGCGTCGATACGGGCTTTTTCAACAGCCTCTTCAACAATCTGGTTACCGCGTTTCTTGGCTTGCTCAATGATTTCAGCTGCCTGAGCTTTCGCTTCGCGCAGTTGCTGACCCGCTTTATCTTGGGCCAACTCCAGGTCGCGAGCTGCTCGGGCGGCAGCGTCCAGTCCATCCGCGATCTTCTTCTGACGTTCGTGCAAAGCTGCGATGACCGGAGGCCATACGAACTTCATGCAAAAAACTACAAAAATCAAGAACGCTAAGGACTGACCAATAATGGTTGCATTAATGTTCACGCCAATACCTCGCTCGTTCGTTGCACAACACACCAATCACTCGAAAAAACGAGTGATTAACCGGCGAGTTGACCAACGAAGGGGTTCGCGAAGGTGAAGAACAGAGCGATACCAACACCGATCATGGTCACGGCGTCGAGCAGGCCGGCAACGATGAACATTTTAACTTGCAGCATTGGAACCATTTCTGGCTGGCGCGCTGCGCCTTCCAGGAACTTGCCGCCCAACAGGCCGAAACCAATGGCAGTACCCAGGGCGCCCAGGCCGATCAACAGTGCAACAGCGATAGCGGTTAGACCAACTACAGTTTCCATCTTTCCTCCCGACTTTTACGTCGTATGGTTTAGGTTTTTTAGATTTTAAAGCGGTAAAACAAATCGTTTCATAGCCCTTTCAGGCCACCTTCCCGTTTCACCGGGAAGGACATCAGACTAGTCGAGACTGGTCTTAATGGTTCTCTTCGTGCGCCATCGACAGGTAGACGATGGTGAGCATCATGAAGATAAACGCCTGCAGAGTGATGATCAGGATGTGGAACACAGCCCACGCCCACTGCAGAACAATGCCCAGGCCGCTAAGCCAGAGCAGACCGCTGCCGAACATCACAGCAATCAGAATGAACACCAACTCGCCGGCATACATGTTGCCGAACAGTCGCAGAGCCAGGGAAATCGGCTTGGCGATCAGGGTCACGAATTCCAGCAGGAAGTTCACCGGGATCAACAGGGCTTGAACGAAGATGTTCTTGCTGCCGAACGGGTGCAGGGTCAGTTCGCCGATGAAGCCGCCGATGCCCTTGATCTTGATGCTGTAGAAAATGATCAGCGCGAACACCGAAAGGGCCATGCCCAGGGTAGCGTTCGGGTCAGTGGTCGATACGGCACGGAATGGAATGTGCGGGTCGCCGGAGATCATGATGGCCAACTGAGGAATCCAGTCGACCGGGATCAGGTCGACGGCGTTCATCAGGAACACCCAGACGAAGATGGTCAGTGCCAGCGGTGCAATCACCGCGCTACGACCATGGAAGCTGTCTCGCACGCTGCCATCGACGAATTCGACCAATACTTCAACGAAGTTCTGCAAAGCACCCGGCTGACCAGAAGTTGCCTTCTTGGCGGCCATGCGGAAAATCAGGACGAAGATCAGACCCAGTGCGACCGACCAGCCGAGAGTATCGACGTGGAAAGCCCAGAAGCCCATTTCTTTGGCTTCTGCAGCGGTGTGGGCAAAGCCCCAGCCGCCAGTAGGATGCTGACCGAAGGTCAGGTTCTGCAAGTGGTGCTGGATATAGCCCGAAGCGGTTGTCTCTGCCATGGTTGCCTCAAACGCCCTAAGGTCTCGAAAGTCTTGTTCTCATCAGCAGGGGCGAAAACCAGCTGACCAGTTGGGTCAGCACGAAGACGCCGAATACAGCCAGCGGCGCCAATGGCTTCACACCTGCGAAGGTCAGTGCAAAAAGCACTGCCGTTAAAATCAGTTTGCCCGCCTCACCGGCATAAAAAGACCGGACGATAGCCTGGGCTGCTCGGGCGCCGGAAAACCGAAAAGCCCTGTGAGCAAAATACATGTTGGGCAGCAAGGCTATCAGGCCTCCACAGAGACCTGAATATCCGGCTACGACTCCATGCCAATACCAAAGCGCCAATGCAGCGATCAGCAAAATGACAAATTGGGCCATTAAAACCGGGAAAACAGCCAAGCGATGGAACGGCAACGTGTTTGGCGTGCGGGTTTCCATCACTTTTGCTCCTCAATGGTCGGCTGCCGGAAATCAATAACTTGGCATAATTTGTGCCGACAAAATGCGCGCAGAGTATAGGGGCGGTTCAGCCCCTATTCAACTGCCGGGTAGTGATTTCCGACTGTGCGCTACATAAGCAAATGTTTCAGCGGATGTGGGCAAGGACGCCCTGAAGCTCATCGAGAGAGTTATATCCGATAACCAATTGCCCTTTGCCCTTCTTTCCGTGGCGAATTTGCACCGCAGAGCCTAGGCGCTCGGCCAGGCGCTGCTCGAGACGAGCGATATCCGGGTCGGCTTTGGTCGCTTCCACAGCAGCCGGTTTACCGTTGAGCCATTGGCGAACCAGTGCTTCCGTCTGACGAACGGTGAGGCCTCGTGCGACAACGTGTCGCGCCCCTTCAACCTGTTGATTTTCCGGCAAACCCAGCAATGCCCGAGCGTGACCCATTTCCAGGTCGCCATGGGAAAGCATGGTCTTGATCACTTCCGGAAGCGCGATCAGGCGCAGCAGGTTGGAAACTGTCACGCGGGACTTGCCCACGGCATCCGCCACTTGTTGCTGGGTCAGCTGGAACTCCTGCTGCAAGCGCTGCAGGGCAATGGCTTCCTCAATCGGATTGAGGTCTTCGCGCTGGATATTCTCGATCAGCGCCATCGCGATGGCAGCTTCGTCCGGCACATCACGCACCATCGCCGGAATGGTTTCCTTACCGGCTTGCTGGCTGGCACGCCAGCGGCGTTCACCGGCGATGATTTCAAACCGGCCACCACCAATGGGACGCACCACAATCGGCTGCATCACGCCCTGGCTCTTGATCGAGTTCGCCAGTTCTTCCAGTGCCTGGGGATCCATGTCCCGGCGCGGCTGGTATTTGCCGCGCTGGATCAGGTCCAGCGGCACGTGTTGCAACTCGCGCTCTTCAGCCTGCACCGCTTGTTCTTCAAGGGTCGTGACAGTCGGACCACTGAGCAGTGCATCCAATCCACGTCCGAGACCTCGTTTCTTGACGGCCATGGGGGTTCCTTAAGTTGGCTGGGCAGCAGCGGTACGTGAGTTACGGCGTTGGCGACGAACCATCTCGCCTGCCAAGGCCAGGTAAGCGAGAGCGCCTCGAGAGGATTTGTCGTACGCCAGCGCAGGCATACCGTAGCTTGGCGCTTCGGCCAGGCGAATATTGCGCGGGATCACCGTGTCGTAGAGCTGATCGCCAAAGTGTTCCTTGAGCTGCGCCGATACGTCATTCATCAGGCTCAGGCGCGGGTCATACATGGTCCGCAACAAGCCTTCGACTTTCAGGTTCGGGTTCAGCAGCTCGGCGATACGCTTGATGTTATCCACAAGGTCACTCAAGCCTTCGAGGGCAAAATACTCGCACTGCATGGGGATAATTACCCCATCGGCGGCGACCAACGCGTTGAGCGTCAGCATCGACAGTGACGGCGGGCAGTCGATCAAGATGTAATCGTAATTCTCGCGGATGGGCGCCAAGGCGCTGCGCAGACGACTTTCTTTCATCTGCATTTCCAGCAGCACCACTTCCGCCGCGGTCAAATCGCGGTTGGCCGGCAGCAGTTGATAACCGCCGTGTTCGGAATAGTGCATGGCCTGGGCCAGGTCACACTCGCCAATCAGCAAGTCGTAGACAGAGTTTTCCAAGCCGTGTTTATCCACACCGCTACCCATGGTGGCGTTGCCCTGTGGATCGAGATCGATCAACAGCACCCGGCGCTTGGTAGCGACCAGGGAAGCTGCGAGGTTGATGCAGGTGGTGGTTTTACCCACACCACCTTTCTGGTTCGCTATCGCGAATACCTTAGCCATTCTTGCTTGTGTTCCCAATCATGCCGTGCGGCGCAGTATCAGCAGATGGCGTTGGCCTTGGCAACCGGGTACGGCCAAGGCGTGTTCGCTATCAAGGTGGAAGTCTGCCGGCAATGCTAACAGCTCGTCGCTTGGATGAACGCCCTTCATTGCCAGCCAACGCGTGTCACTGTCGCCCAGGTGGCGAGTCCAGCCGGTGAAGTTCTCCATGCTGCTGAACGCCCGGGAAACAATTCCGTTGAAAGGCTGCTCAGGCGCATAGGCTTCGACGCGGCTGTGGATAACTTGCAGGTTATCCAGTTTGAGTTCAAGTTTGACCTGGGTAAGGAAGCGGGTCTTCTTGCCGTTGCTGTCCAGGCAGGTCACTTGCGACTCTGGAAACAGGATCGCCAAGGGAATACCTGGCATTCCACCACCGCTGCCGACGTCCAGCCAGCGTCCGTTTTCGATAAATGGCATGACGCTGAGGCTGTCGAGCAGATGGCGCGACACCATTTCGTCCGGGTCACGCACTGCGGTGAGGTTGTAAGCCTTGTTCCACTTGATCAACAAGGCCAGGTAACCCAGCAGCAATTGGCGCTGGGTTTCGCTCAAGGAGATGCCGAGCTTGCGCGCACCTGTGGATAACTCTTCGGCGTGTTGCGAGGTGACCAACGAACTCAAGCGCTTTGCTCCAACTGACGGCCCGCGCCGCGTTTTTTCAAATGAATCATCAACAGCGAAATGGCTGCCGGGGTGACACCCGGGATACGAGAAGCCTGGCCCAGGGTTTCCGGACGAGTTATCCCCAGCTTGCCTTGAATCTCTTTGGAAAGACCGGAAATGCTCGTGTAATCGATATCCACAGGCAGTTTGGTGTTTTCACTGGCGCGCAGGCGGGCGATTTCATCCTGCTGGCGATCAATGTAGCCGGCATATTTTGTCTTGATTTCAACCTGTTCGGCGACCTGTGGATCTTCGGCGCCGCCGCCCGTGACTTCGACCAGACCCGCATAGTCGATTTCCGGACGGGACAGCAGGTTCAGCAAATTGTATTCGTGGGTCAGCGGCGTGCCGAATTTTTCGGCAATTGCATCGCCCTGCTCTGTGCCCGGGCGAACCCAAGTGCTTTTCAAACGCTGTTCTTCCAGCTCGATACTTTCGCGTTTTTTACAGAACGCGGTCCAACGTGCGTCATCAACCAGGCCCAACTCGCGGCCTTTTTCGGTCAGACGCAGGTCCGCGTTATCTTCGCGCAGAATCAGGCGATATTCGGCCCGGGAGGTAAACATCCGGTACGGTTCCTGGGTACCCAGGGTAATCAGGTCGTCGACCAACACACCAATGTAGGCTTCATCGCGGCGCGGACACCAACTGTCTTTGCCCTGCGCACGCAATGCGGCGTTGGTCCCGGCCAGCAAACCCTGGGCGCCGGCTTCTTCGTAACCGGTAGTGCCGTTGATTTGCCCGGCGAAGAACAGGCCGCCAATAACTTTGGTTTCCAGGCTGTATTTCAAGTCACGTGGATCGAAATAGTCGTATTCGATGGCATAGCCGGGACGCACGATATGCGCGTTTTCCATGCCACGGATCGATTGCACGATCTGGATTTGCACATCGAACGGCAGGGAGGTGGAAATCCCGTTCGGGTACAGCTCGTTTGTGGTCAAGCCTTCCGGTTCGATAAAGACCTGATGGCTTTCCTTGTCGGCAAAACGATGAATCTTGTCTTCAATCGACGGGCAGTAGCGCGGGCCAATGCCTTCGATCACCCCGGAGTACATCGGCGAACGATCGAGGTTCGCGGCAATGATTTCGTGGGTACGGGCATTGGTGTGAGTTATCCAGCAACTGATCTGCCGTGGATGTTGTTCCTTGGAGCCCATGAACGACATGACTGGAATCGGCGTGTCGCCGGCCTGTTCGGTCATCATCGAAAAATCCACAGACCGTGCGTCGATACGTGGCGGGGTACCGGTTTTCAGGCGGCCCACTCGTAATGGCAGTTCACGCAGGCGCTGAGCGAGTGCGATCGAGGGCGGATCACCTGCACGGCCACCTGAATAATTCTGCATTCCAATGTGGATAAGTCCGCCAAGGAACGTACCTGTGGTCAACACCACCGATTCGGCGAGAAAACGCAGCCCCATCTGAGTGACCACACCGCGTACCTGGTCTTGCTCGACAATCAGGTCATCTGCTGCCTGCTGAAATATCCACAGGTTCGGCTGGTTTTCCAGGGTTTCGCGGATTGCGGCCTTGTACAGGATCCGGTCGGCTTGAGCACGGGTGGCTCGCACGGCCGGACCTTTGCGGCTGTTCAACACGCGAAACTGAATACCACCTTTATCGGTGGCCATGGCCATCGCGCCACCCAGGGCGTCGATTTCCTTGACCAGATGGCTTTTGCCAATTCCGCCGATAGCGGGGTTGCAACTCATGGCACCGAGGGTTTCCACGTTATGCGTCAACAGCAGGGTTTTCACGCCCATGCGCGCTGATGCCAGTGCTGCCTCGGTACCGGCATGACCGCCGCCGATGACGATCACTTCAAAACGGGAAGGGAAATCCACCACGCACCTCGTGCCTGCTTATGTAGGTAATCAGGAGTTGATTGTTAAGAGAGTTTTAGAGCTTTGGCGGCAAGTATAGGGACTTAGGCCTTTGTAAAGAACCCTTTGCACAAAATTTAACCAGCTGTGGATGAATCACAGGTAATAGAAATTAAAAGAGAGAGATTTATTAAATCTTTGTTTTTATGTTTATTTATACTGAACAGCTTTTCTGTGGATAAAGCTCTACAAGCTATATTCTACGCTGTGTACAGAGATTCAAAAGTCTGTGGTCATGTGCCAAGGAGGCCCTTGGATAAGTACTTTAAGCCTGTGGATTAAACAGGTGGTTATCCACAGAGGGAGTTTTCCTCAATTTTCAAGCCCTGTTATCAACTGGGCACAGGGGCGGTTATTCACAGGGCTTAATCCACAGAAAACAGCGTTTCTCAGGGCAAATGGCGCCCACAAGAACCCCGTATGGCCTTGGATATTTTTTCAGAAAGGATTTATTGCCCGCATAGGGGCTGACAGACAGGCACGAATGGCCTGTCCGGATGCAGCAGAACGTTATTTACCGATACAAAAACTGGAAAAGATCCGCCCCAAAAGATCATCGGAGCTGAATTCCCCGGTAATTTCCCCCAGCAACTGCTGTGCTTGACGCAAATCTTCGGCCAGCAGCTCACCAGCACCCGCCAGGGTCAGTTGCGCACGACCGTGCTCCAGGGCAGCGCTCGCATGGCGCAGGGCTTCCAAATGCCTGCGACGGGCACTGAAACTGCTTTCCGAGGTCTGCTCGTAGCCCATGCAGGCCTTGAGATGGTCGCGCAGCAGTTCAAGTCCGTCGCCACCCGCCTTGGCACTCAGGCTGATGGTGACATGGCCATCGTCGCTAACTTCCAGGGCAATACCTTCACCAGTGAGGTCAGCCTTGTTGCGAATCAACGTGACCTTGGCCGGGTCTGGCCGTTGCTCGAGAAACTCCGGCCATAGGGCAAAGGGATCTACCGCTTCGGGCGCCGTTGCGTCCACCACCAGCAGAACCCTGTCGGCTTCGCCAATAGCCTTTAGCGCCCGCTCCACGCCGATTTTTTCCACCTGGTCGTCTGTATCGCGTAACCCTGCCGTATCGACGACGTGCAGGGGCATCCCATCGATGTGGATATGTTCACGCAACACATCGCGGGTGGTGCCGGCGATCTCGGTAACGATCGCGGCTTCGCGTCCTGCCAATGCATTAAGCAAGCTGGACTTGCCGGCGTTAGGCCGCCCGGCGATAACCACGGTCATCCCATCGCGCAACAATGCTCCCTGCCCGGCTTCCTTGAGTACTGTGGATAACTCATCGCGGACGTTATCGAGCATCGCCAGGACGTGGCCGTCGGCAAGAAAGTCGATTTCCTCTTCCGGAAAATCGATGGCAGCCTCGACATAGATCCGTAAGCCGATAAGTTGTTCGGTGAGGTTATGCACACGCTGGGAAAACGCGCCTTGCAATGAGCGCAAGGCATTGCGTGCAGCCTGTGCAGAACTGGCTTCGATCAGGTCGGCAATGGCCTCGGCCTGGGCGAGGTCCAGTTTGTCATTGAGAAACGCCCGCTCGCTGAACTCCCCCGGCCGCGCCAGGCGACAACCCAATTGCAGACAGCGTTGCAGCAACATATCCAGGACAATCGGGCCGCCGTGGCCTTGCAACTCCAATACATCTTCCCCGGTAAAAGAGTTGGGTCCGGGAAAATACAGCGCGATGCCTTCATCGAGGATTTCTTGCCCGTCCCCAAAAAAGGGCCCGTAGTGGGCGTACCGTGGCTTGAGTTCACGGCCACTGATAGATTGCGCTGTCGCACGGGCTAGCGGGCCGGAAATTCGAACGATACCGACACCGCCACGACCTTGAGCAGTGGCGACGGCGGCGATAGTTTCACGAGGAGCGCTCATGGCGGGTACCCGGACAAAAGTGACGGAAAGCAAAACGCCCCACTAGGGGGCGTCTTGAGTGGTTTTATCCACAGAGTAAATTACGCCTCGGCTTTTTTCGCAGCCGCTTCGATTTTACGTGTGATGTACCACTGTTGGGAGATCGACAACACGTTGTTGACTACCCAGTACAGAACCAGGCCAGCCGGGAACCACAGGAAGAAGAAGGTGAAGATGATTGGCATCATTTTCATTACCTTGGCCTGCATCGGATCCGGAGGAGTCGGGTTCAAGCGCTGCTGGATAAACATGGTCGCGCCCATGATGATCGGCAGGATAAAGAACGGGTCTTTGATCGACAGGTCAGTTATCCACAGCATGAACGGAGCCTGGCGCATCTCCACGCTTTCCAGGAGAACCCAGTAAAGCGACAGGAATACCGGCATCTGTACCAGAATCGGCAAGCATCCACCCAGCGGGTTGATCTTTTCTTTCTTGTACAGTTCCATCATGGCTTGCGACATTTTCTGCCGGTCATCGCCATGCTGTTCTTTCAATGCGGCCAGTTTTGGAGCCACGGCGCGCATGCGAGCCATCGACTTATAGCTGGCAGCCGACAGAGGGAAGAAAATCCCTTTGATCAGCATGGTCAGGAAGATGATCGACCAGCCCCAGTTTCCGACGATGCTGTGGATATGTTGCAGCAGCCAGAAAATTGGCTGGGCAATGAACCACAGGATGCCGTAATCCACAGTCAATTCCAGACCTGGGGATAACTCTTTGAGTACGGCCTGGCTTTTCGGACCGGCGTACAGGGTAGCGCTTGTTTCAGCCTTGGCACCTGGCGCGACGGTCAACGCCGGACCAGTAAAACCGATGATGTAGTTGCCCTGGTTGTCCTTGCGGGTCTGAACCAGGTTGGATTCGCCTTTGTTCGGGATCCATGCGGTCACGAAGTAGTGCTGCAACCATGCAACCCAACCGCCTTGGACGGTCTCTTTCAGCGCCCCCTTGTCGATATCTTTCATCGACACTTTTTTGTACGGCTCGCCACTTGTCCACAGGGCTGCGCCCAGGTAAGTCGCGGTGCCGGTGGCAGTGCTGGAAGACGGATCGGAGCTGTCATCACGCTTGAGCTGGGCAAACAGGTTACCTGTCCACGGCTTGGCGCTTGTGTTGTCGATCAGATAGGTAACTTTCAGATCGTACAAACCACGGGTAAAGCTGAAACGCTTGATGTAGTTGACGCCGTCTTGACTGAATTTCAGGTCAACGTTCAACTCTTTCTGGCCATCCGCCAGTTGATAAGTCCGTTGTTCGGTCGAATAAACCGGACGACCGGTAGCTCGAGCATCAGGACCGTCGGTGCCGGTCAGGCCACTTTGTGCCAGATAAACACGTTCGCCACCGTTATCGAACAGTTGGAACGGAACATCCGGGTGGTCTTGGCGACGTGGATACAGCGGCAACTTCAGTTGGGCAATATCGCCACCCTGTGGATCGATCGCCAGGTCCAACACATCCGTTTTAACGTGGATGAGGTCTTTATTGGTGATGACCGGGTTTTCTACAGGGGTGCTGGTATCTGCATTCGCGCTGGGTACATCGGCACTGGCGGAAGCATTGTTACCCAAAGGTGCGTCCGGAATAGCCGGAGCAGACTGATTGGTAGCAACATTCTGAGTCGGCAGGGCAGCCTGGCCATAGTCTTGGTTCCATTTAAGAACCATAACGTAGGACACGATTGCCAGGGCGACGATCAGGATCGTGCGTTTAATATCCATGATTACTCGGCCATCGAAGAAGAACGGGAGGTAGGGATAGGTGGAACCGGGTCAAAACCACCGGGATTCCACGGATGACAGCGACCTAAACGACGAAAGGTCAGCCAGCCACCGCGCAGAAGGCCATGATTTTCTATGGCTTCATACGCGTAGCAGGAACAACTGGGGTAGAAACGACAGTGGTTTCCCATCAGCGGACTAATGGCATAGCGGTAAAACTGGATCGGAACGAGGGCCAGTTTACGCATCAGTGCTGTCTACCCCTACAGTTTCGGTGCTGACTGCTGGTGCTGGCTTGTTGGTACGAGCCAAACGTTTCCAGAGCTTGCCGAAATGCTGAATCAATTCGGGGTTTTCTACGTCCCCCAAGCCTTTGCGCGCGACGATAACAATATCCCAACCAACCAGAGTGTCCTGGTGGAGGCGAAACGATTCGCGCATCAGACGCTTGAGGCGATTGCGCTCAACGGAGAGCTTTACGCTCTTCTTGCCGATCACCAACCCGAGACGGGGGTGATCAAGATCGTTGTTACGCGCAAGGAGCAGGAGATTTTTCCCCGGAACCTTGCCGGTGGGGGAGTCAAAGACTGCCTTGAAATGCCGGGGAGTTAGCAGACGCTTTTCCCGACTGAAGTCCTGACTCACCACCAGTGCCGGATTATCAAACTGCCAGACGCGCACGACCTTTGGCGCGACGACGCGACAGGACGGCACGACCGTTCTTGGTGGCCATGCGGGCACGGAAGCCGTGGGTACGGGCGCGTTTGATAGTGCTGGGTTGGAAAGTACGTTTCATGGCGTTGTTACCTGGTTCGTCCACAACGGGCCGG